>NZ_MZMU01000003.1 GCF_004123835.1 Rhizobium leguminosarum
CACCGAAAAGCCCATCTGCCAAACTGGACCCACATGTACAATTGGCATCGTCCTCATGGTAGCCTGAAATCAAAAACACCCATCGGTCGCCTCGGTCTCAACCGAGACAACCTGTTGAGGCTCCACAGCTAGAGCATGATGCCGAAAAGTGTGCGCGGTTTTCGGACGACATCATGCTCTAACTCTTTAAATTACATCATGATCTCACCGAAGGCGTAAGCCTTTCGACGACATCATTCGGTCAATTGGTGTTGCTGTCGCCTGCTGCCTGCGGCGTCTTGTCCTTGGCGGCGAGTTTCTGCCAGGAATTCTGCTGCGAGAGCATGCCTCTAAGATAGGCGACATTGGCATCGGCCTGCTGCGGCGAAAGTTCGCGCCTAGCGATCTGCTCGGCTTCCGGGAAACGTCCCTGCAGACCGACGACCAGGGCAAGGTTCTGCCTGACGCGGCTGTCGGCGGTCGGCTGGCTGGCGGCGGAGCGCAGATAGGTTTCGGCCGTGCGCAGATCGCCGGTCAGCACGTAGGACATCCCGAGGTTGGAAAGGATAGAGGGCTCGTTCGGCTGGATGTCGAGCGCGTCGCGATAGCGCTGCCGGGCATCGCTTGCCCGGCCCATCTGGTCGAGGATCGCGCCTTGGGCCGAGATCAGCTTCCAGTCTGGACGGTCCGGCGTCTGGGCGCGGCCGATCGTGTCGAGCGCCTGCTGAAACTGGCCGGCCGCCGCCTGCGCCTTGCCGTAGGCGGCCAGCACGTTGCGGTCGCCGGGATTGGCAATCGCCACCTGCTGCATGACGGCGAGCGCCTGTGTGTCGCGGCCGTTCATGCGCAGCAGATTGGCGTAGTTGACACCGGTGACGGGATCGCGCGGGTTCTTTTCATAGGCCTGGCCGAGCCGGTCCGTCGCCGAGCGCAGCTCGGTCGCGTCCATCTCTTCGACCGGCTTGGTGAGTTTCGGCACCGAGCCCGTTGTCATCCGGTCCTTGGTCGTCGAACAACCTGCAAGTGCCAGGACGAGCAGCGATGCCGCAGCGCCCTGCAGAATGCGATTGGTGAATGTGGTGGTGAGCGAGGCAGGCATGACGCGTTCCTGGATTCCGAAATCGGCGCCTGACCTCGAAGCGGAACAGGGAAAGGTTTGACGCGTAATCTTCGCTCCAGCAATAGTCTGTTAACCCTAACAGACCGTTAAGGAACGATTCCTTGCGACCGCCGAAGGACAATCATGGCCCCCTATCAGTTCATCGAGAGACCGACCCCCTTCAACACGAAGGGCGGTTCGACGCTGCCGATCTTTGCCGTCACACCTGCCCATATCGAGACCGGCACGATCGATCCGATCGCGCTCAATTGGGCGCGCAGGGCAGGCTACAAGGCCGAAAGCGGATCGCTGCTGCTGATCCCGACGGCCGAAGGGCATCTCGGCGGCGCGCTTTACGGCCTCGGCACCAATCCATCCGAGCAGCCCTACATTACCGGCAGGCTCGCCCGTGCGCTGCCGGCCGGCGACTGGCACATCGAGACCGCGCCGCTGACGGCAAATCGCCTGGCCCTTGGCTTTGGCCTCGGCAGCTACCGTTTCGACCGCTACAAATCCGAAAAATCGCCGGCAGCGACGCTGATGATCCCCCGCGATGCCGACGCCGCCGACATCAAGCGCCAGCTTGCTGGCGTCTTTCTCGCCCGCGACCTGATCAATACGCCGACGAATGACATGGGGCCGAACCAGCTCGAGGCTGTTTTCCGTGGCTTGGCCGAACATTACAAGGCGGAGATATCGGTTATATCGGGCGACGACCTGCTCAAGCAGAACTTTCCGCTGGTCCATACCGTCGGCCGCGCCAGCGCCGATGCGCCGCGCCTTCTCGAGCTGCGCTGGGGCAAGAAGGGTCATCGCAAGGTGACGCTCGTCGGCAAGGGCGTCTGCTTCGATACCGGCGGTCTCGATATCAAGCCTGCCGCCTCCATGCTGCTGATGAAGAAGGACATGGGCGGGGCGGCAAATGTCATGGGGCTTGCCCTGATGATCATGGACGCCAAGCTGAAGGTCGACCTGCGCGTTATCGTTCCGGTCGTCGAAAACGCGATCTCGTCCAATGCCTTCCGGCCCGGCGACATCTACCGGAGCCGCAAGGGCCTGACCGTCCAGATCGACAATACCGACGCCGAAGGCCGGCTGATCCTTGCCGATGCGCTTGCCTATGCCGACGAGGAAGAGCCCGATCTGCTGATCGACATGGCGACGCTGACCGGCGCTGCCCGCGTTGCGCTTGGCCCGGATCTCCCGCCCTTCTTCACCGACGACGCCAATCTGGCGCATGACCTGACCGAAGCGAGCCTGGAAACCGATGATCCGCTCTGGCGCCTGCCGCTCTATTCCGGTTACGAAAAGGATATCCGCACCAAATTCGCCGATCTCACCAATGCGCCGGCCGGTGGCATGGCGGGGGCGATCACCGCGGCCCTCTTCCTCAAGCGTTTCGTCAGCAAGGCGAAGAGCTGGGTGCATTTCGATATTTACGGCTGGGCTCCGTCCGAACGGCCGCATTCGCCGGGCGGCGGCGAAGCACAGGCGATCCGTGCGCTCTTTCACCATATCCGCGAGAGCCTGCGCTGATGCTATGAGGCGCATCGCGTGATCTCTGTTCACGCGATGCGCCTCGCTGCCGATCGTTAAAATTTTATTCACCCTGCCGGGCGGCAATTTCTGCCGCCCCTTGCATGTGCATGGCAACTGCCGGAAAATGGAACGTTAGCGTAACGATCTTCCGGAGGGGCCGTGCCGATCGAACTGACCGCCTCGCAGGCGCTGGGGCTCTGGCATGGCGTGGCGCTCGATCAGGTCCGCCTCGATGACCGCGATTTGACGTTGCGCCAGATGGCGATCCTGCTGCATATTTATCTGGTGCCGCCGCCGCACACGGTGCGCGGGCTTGCCGCCACGCTTGATGTCACCAAGCCGGTCATCACCCGCGCCTTGGATACGATGGGCGAGATGGGCCTCGTTGATCGTGTGCGTGACGATGCCGACCGGCGCAACGTGATCATCAAGCGCACCGTCGGCGGCGCGCTTTACCTGGAAAAGCTCGGCGATCTCATACGAGATCAGGCCCGCCGGCTGCCGATCTGAAAGGAATGCGAATGACGATGCTCGACCGCCGCCTGCATGCCTACCGGCCCGATCTCGCGGAAGCCGGCCTCGAAGGCAAGGTCGAGGCGTTGCGCTTTGTGAAAGGCGCGCCGGCGCGTGTCGCCGTTCCTGTCCTGGCCGTGCGCCCTGAACCGGACCTTGCCCGCGGCATCGATACGGAGCTGCTTCTCGGCGAGGATGTGACGGTTTTCGATCGCGCCGACGGCTGGTGCTGGGTGAAGGCCGCCTCGGACGGTTATGTCGGTTATGTCGCGGCGGACGCGCTCTTGGAAGGCAGGCCGGCGCCGACCCATATCGTCACCGTGCAGCGCACCTTCGTCTATCCCGAACCGGAACTGCGCAGGCCCCACCAGGCGATCCTGTCGATGGGAAGCCGCCTTCATGTCGCCGGCGAGGCGGAAGCGCGGGGCAATCGCTATGTCGTGCTCGAGGACGGAACGGCGATCTTTGCCAAGCATGTCCAGCCAATCGGCGCTCTCGACGGCGACGATTATGTGGAGATCGTCGCCCGTTTTATGGAAACGCCCTATCTTTGGGGCGGACGTTCCGGCCTCGGCATCGATTGCTCCGGCCTCGTCCAGCTGGCGATGCTGATGACGGGCAGAGCTGCGCCACGCGATACCGATATGCAGGCGGCGGGCCTCGGCCAGCCGATCGATCGGTCCGAAATCCGCCGTGGCGACCTGGTATTCTGGAAGGGTCATGTCGCCATCTTCGAGGATCCGGAAACCATCCTCCATGCCAACGGCCATAGCATGACGGTGGCGCGCGAGAATTTCGCGGCTGCGGTCGAGCGCATCGGCTGGCTCTACGAGCAACCGACCGGCTATCGCCGCCCGATCAGCTGATCAGCCGATCGGAGGCTGCGGCCAGGATCTCACTCCGCCCGTCCAGTCCTCGAAGACTTTCGACAGTTTCAGCACCCGCATGTCGTCGAAACGCGGCCCGACGATCTGCAGGCCGATCGGCATGCCCGATCGGGAGAAACCGCAATTGATCGAGGCGGCCGGCTGCTCCGACATGTTCCACGGCACGGTGAAACCGATATGCTCGAACGGCAGGGCCGGATCGTTCGTGGGCGATGCCCATTCGGCCGGATAGGAGATGATCGGATTGGTCGGCGAAAGCAGGGCGTCGACTTGCGCGAACAGCCGTCCGCAGCTCTTGCGCATCTCGATCGTCTGGTTGAAGCCCCTGACCGCATCGACACCGCTGATGTCGGCGCCACCCATCGCCCAATCCCTGATATAGGGCAGGATGCTGTCGCGCCGCTCTTCGTCGAGGTCCGCGATATCGCCCCAGAGCCGGGATCGCCAGAAATTGTCGAGCCCATCCAGCATCGCGCGTGTCAGCACCGGCTGGACCGATAGAATGGTCGCGCCGGCCGCCTCGAATTGTTTCGCCGCTGCTTCGACCGCGGCCCTGATCTCGTCGTCCACCGCAAGCCCGCAGCCGGCATCGAGCATCAGCCCGATCCTCATGTCCGACAGGTCGATGTCGAGATCCATCCAGTTGAAGTCGTTCGGCGGCAGGCTGGTGCCGTCGCGCCAGTCCGGCCGTGACAGCGTCGCCATCGAAAAGGCCGCATCCTCGACCGTGCGCGCCATCGGCCCGACGCAGCGCCCGACATAATAGGGATCGGCTGGAATACGCCCATGGCTCGGCTTGAAGCCGAAGATGCCGGTCCAGCCGGCGGGAAGGCGCACCGAGCCGCCGATGTCAGTGCCGATATGCAGTGGTCCGTAACCGGCCGCCGCCGCTGCGGAAGCCCCGGCGCTCGATCCGCCGGGATTCTGCGCGGTGTTCCAGGGATTGCGGCTGAGAGGATGAAAGCTCGAAAGCCCGGAGGAAAGCATGCCGTAATCGGGGCAGGTGGTCTTGGCGAAGATCACCGCGCCGTCTTCCCGCAGCCGGGCAGCGGCGGGCGCATCGGCGTCCGCGGGTTTGAGTTCCACTGCCCTTGTGCCTGATGGCACCGGCTGGCCCTTCGTGGCGATCAGTTCCTTCAGCGTCACCGGGATGCCGTCTAGAACACCGAGCGTTTCTGCCTTCGCCCAGCGCTCCGTCGACGCTTTCGCCTGGGCGCGCGCCGATTCCGGATCGTAGAGGTAGAGCGCCGAAATCGACGGCTCCCAGGCGGCGATATGGTCTTCGAGGGCGAGCCAGTAGTCGAGAGGGGAGAGGCTTTTATCGGCGAAGCGCTGCCTGAGTTCGCGGATGGTAATGTCGGTTTCGGTCATGGCATGGTCTTTCGGGCTTTTCGTCTTGGGAGGACATCAGCGGCTCGCCTCGCGCGGGTCGAGCAGATCGCGCAAACCGTCGCCGAGCATGTTGAAGCCGAAGACGGTGAGCGCGATGGCAAGGCCGGGCAGGATCGCCAGCCAGGGAGCGAGCGCCAGATAGGTTTGCGCATCGGCAAGCATCCGGCCCCAGGTCGGCGCCGGCGGCGCCATGCCGAGCCCAAGGAAGCTGAGACCCGCTTCGGTGAGGATCGCCAGCCCCAGCTGGATCGCGCCATGCACGATGATCTGGCTGATGATATTCGGCAGTACATGGCGCAGCGAAATGGTCAGGCGCGTATTGCCGATCGCGCGGGCCGCCGTCACATAGTCGCGGCTCCAGGCCTGCAACGAGGTCGCGAGTGTGACGCGGGCAAAGACCGGGATCATGAAGACGGCGATCGCGGTGATCGCGGTGAACCGCCCTGGCCCGAGAAAGGCGCCGAGCACCATGGCGGACAGGATCGGCGGAAGCGCGAAGATGACGTCGCAGATGCGCATCAGCAGCGCTTCGAAAGGACCGCGGATTGCCGCCGCCGAAATGCCGGCGATCGAGCCGAGCGTCCCGCCGATCGTAACCGCTGTGATGGCGATCGACAGCGAATTCCAGCATCCCGCCATCAGCATCGAAAGCACATCGCGGCCGAACTGGTCGGTGCCGAGCAGGCCGAAGGCAAGCGGCGGTTGCAATTTGTGGATGATCTGCATTTTCGCCGGCGGCAGCGGCGTCCAGACGAGCGAGAGCAGCGCAACGGCGACCAGCAGGCCGATGATGACACCCCCTGCAATCAGGTTCATTCGCCGGCTAAGTCTAAAGACCCGACGACGGCTGGTGATGGCAGTGGATGCGATCGGTACCATGTCTCAGGCCGCCTTTCTCATCCTGGGATCGATCGCCAGATAAGAGAGATCGACGATGAAATTCATCACGATGACAAGGCCTGCGAAGAACAGCACGACATCCTGCATGACGATGATGTCGCGCTGGGAGAGCGCCTGCAAGGCGAGCCGCCCGAGGCCGGGAAGGTTGAAGACGTTTTCCACCAGCACTGCGCCGGCGACGAGAAAGGTGAATTGCAGCCCGATCATGGTGAGGATCGGGATCAGCGCGTTCGGCACGATATGCCGCCACAGCACCGCACGACGAGACAGCCCTTTGGCCACAGCCGTGCGCGCAAAATCCTCATGCATTGTGTCGAGCACCGCCGAACGCGCCACCCGCGTCAACACGCCCGCCTGCGGCATCGCCAGCGCGACGGCGGGCATAACAAGCGCCTGCAATGCCGGCAGCAGGCCGGCGCTCCAGCCCGGAAAACCGCCGGCCGGCATCAGCCCGAGCATCGTCGAAAACAGGATGATCAACAGCAGCGCCACCCAGAAGGCGGGCACGGCGATGCTGATCTGCGAAAACAGCGTCGCGATGATGTCGAAGAGACCGCCGCGGCGCGAGGCGGCCAGCACGCCGAGCGGCAAGGCTATCGCCACCGAAAGTACGATCGCCATCAGTGCCAGCGGCAGCGTCACCGTCAGCCGCTCGACGATCAACCCCGCCACCGGCACGCCATAGGTTAGGGAATTGCCAAGATCGCCGGAGAGCACGCCGGTTAACCATTGCCCGTAGCGCAGCAGCAGCGGCTGGTCGAGGCCGAGACTGTGGCGCAGCGCTTCAAGCGTTTCCGGTGTTGCCGAGGTGCCGAGCATGATCGAGGCGGGATCGCCGGGCAGAAGGTCCATGACGGCGAAGATCAGCAGCGAGACGACGACGAGCGTGACGAGGAGACCGGCGAAGCGGCGGGCGAGGAGTGGGATCATATCGGGTCGAGCACCGCGGCGGCAACCGAACGCGGCACGCCCCCTTTGCCCTCACGCGGAGCACCCGACGCGCCAGGGCGAGTTTGGCGCGAACGCCGCCCCCGCTCTCCGTCATCCTCGGCCTTGAGCCGAGGATCCATGCCCGTGGCTGTTGATGGATGCGGTGTGGATGCTCGGCTCAAGGCCGAGCATGACGGAGTGTGGGGTTGGCGCGAGCAACCATTCATGGCGCAGGCGCTTGCGTCAGGAATGCCATACGCCAAGAAAACCAAATAATGCCGGCCCGGACTGAACTGACCTGGTGACGAATGGACAGGGCTGCGCACTACATCGGCCAAATACATGTCGGATCTCTCCAAGGCCATCACCTCATCACATCCCGCCCCGACCTACCTCTCTCACTCGTCCCAGGAAACACCGGACAGCACGTTGGAAGGGATCGGCTCGTTCTCCCACAGCCCTTTCAGCTTTTTGTCCCAGACGCCGAGTTTCGGCATGACGAAAAGGTAGAGCGCCGGCACGTCCTCGGCGAGGATCTTCTGCGCTTCGCCATAGATCGCATTCTGCGCGGCAGGATCGGCCGTCTCCTGGACCTTCTTCATCAGCGCGTTGAAAGCAGGGTTCTTGTAATTGAAATAATAGGGATCGCGGGCATAGATGTCGATGTCGAGCGGTTCGGCATGGGCAACGATCGTCATGTCGAAGTTGCGGTCCTTCATGATGTCCTGGACCCATTTCGCCGGAAATTCCGTCGGCTCGATATTCATCGTCACGCCGATCTCGGCAAACATCGCCTGCATCACCTGAGCGCTGCGCGGCGCATAAGCCATCTGCGGCGATTTGATCGTGAAGGTGAAGCCGTTGGGGTAGCCGGCTTCGGCGAGCAGCGCCTTCGCCTTCTCGACATCGTAAGGCAGCACGCCAGTCATGTCCTGATAGCCCGGATCGTTCGGCGTGTAGTGGCTGCCGATCGGTGTGCCGAGGCCGGACCATGCGCCGTCGATCACCGTCTTGCGGTCGATCGCCATCATCAGCGCCTGGCGGACGCGTTTGTCGTCGAACGGCTTCTTGGCATTGTTCATGCCGGCAACGACCTTGAGCTCGGTATTGCCGATCCTGGTGACGAGCCTCGCATCGCCGTCGAACGAACTCATCAGCTCAGGCGCGGCAAATTCCGGAAAGGCATCGAGATCGCCGGATTTCAGCGCAGCTGCCTGCGCCTGCGGATCGGCGATGAAGCGGAAGGTCACCTTGTCGAGCTTGGCGGCCGCATCCTTGTTCCAATAATCGGCATTCCTGGCGAGTTCGACCTTGTCGCCCTTCGCCCAGCTGGCGAATTTGAACGGGCCGGTGCCCACTGGCGTCGTCTTGTCGTCGGCAGCCGTCTTCGGTGCGACCATCACCGAGGCTGGCCAGCCGAGCCAGTAGACCAGGCTGCCGGTCGGTACTGAGAGATGCAGCACTAGCGTTTCGGCATCAGGTGTATCGATCGAGGCGATCGAGGCGAAAAAGCGCTTCTGCGGATTGACCGAATCCGCGCCGCGGGCGCGGTCGAGCGAAAACTTGGCGGCAGCGGCATCGAAGACCTCGCCGTCATGGAATTTGACGCCAGTCTGCAGCTTGAACGTATAGGTCAGGCCATCGGGAGAGATCTCCCAGCTTTTTGCCAGCTGCGGCTGGATCTTACCGGCCTGGTCGATCGTCACCAAGCCCTCGAACACGTTCTGCCAGGTCACCTGGCCGATTGCGACCGGTGCTGCAATCGTTGGGTCGAGACCGGTCGGCTCGACGCTCATGCCGAGATTGAGGGTGGTCTTCGCCGCCTCGGCCGGCGTCATCGCCGTCATCACTAGGCCGGCCGAAAGCGCAGCACCGAGGGAAAGCCGCCTGACGAAACGCGAAGGCGCAAACGAAAGCTTGATCATCATGTCCCCTGTCTGGCCATGCTCGATGGCGAAGGCCTTTTGCGAATAAAGTGGCACTATGCCAGTGCACACACAATGACGATTTTGTGTGCTCAGTGTAGCCGAAAAAGCTACACCGTAAATCTGCGGGCAATGCAAGCTCGAAGCGTCAGTCTTTCGTATCGGTCCGAGGGTTCGTGCGCTCGCGCATGAACCTCTCGATGAAGTCGAGCAGTTTCGTCGCGGCAAAGGACAGCTGCCGGTCCGGCGCGACGCAGAGATCGACATGGGTGCGGATGCCGGTTTTGCCGGCCAGCGGAATGGCAAGGAGCTGACCCGCTTCGATCTCGCGGCGGACAGTCAACGCCGGCAGCAGCGTGGCGGCAGCCCCGCTGAGCACGAGCTCCTTCAGCATTTCGAGCGAGCTGGTGACGAAGACGGGGTCGAGGCTCAACCCCTCTTTCTCAAACAGCGCGTCGAAGGCCTGGCGGAAGCCGAAGGATTGATCGGGCAGCGCCAATGCATAGTCGGCAAGCGTCCTCAGCGGGATCTCGGCATGCGCGGCGGCCGGATGCTGCGGCGTGGCGATGAGATCATAGCCGATCTCGGAGCGCAGCCGTACCTTGGTGCCGGACATCGGTGGCGCAAACAGCGTCACCGCAATATCCGCCTCGGCGCTGTTGACGGCATCGATCGCCTGCCGCGCGCTGGTGATCGTCACGGTAAAACGCAGCTTCGGATATTTCAGGCTGAATTCGGCAAGCGCCGGCGCCAGCAGATTGGCGACGGTGGCGCCATTGGCATAGATGCTGACACGACCGCGCTGCAGGCCCTTCAGGTCTTCGATCAGCTGCTGCACATGGTCGAGCTCGCGCAGCGTCCGGCCGGCGCGGGCGGCAAGCAGCTCGCCGGCGGCCGTCAGCTTGACACCACGGGCGCTGCGTTCGACGAGCGGCGCGCCAAAATGATATTCGAGGTTCTCGATCTGCCGGCTGATCGCCGTCGGCGCGACATTCAGGTTCTCGGCCGCCTGGCGCATCGAATTGGTCCTGACCAGCTCGTCGAAATACATCAGCGCCCGGATCTGCATTCACGTCTCTCCGCCATTCGGCATGTTGTGGGTTCCGGTTCCGACCCTAATGCATGTCGCCCAAAAGTGCGCAGCGGTTTGGGCGACATGCATAAAACAAAAATCTCAATCAACGACCATTCGGATAGCGGTCGCGCCATGCCTTTTGCGCACCCTCGACCGGAAGGGCGGTCGCCGCGTAGACGCCACGGGCGATCGCCCGCGCCATGACGATGGTCGCGAGGTGGCACAGCTCCATCAGGCTCGCCATGTCGTCTCTTCGATGCTGGGCCGTCGAAGCGGCAAAGACGGTGTCGCCGTCGAGCGGCAGGTGCGCCGGCAGCAGTGCTCGGGCAAACCCGTCATGGCCGGCGAGCGAAAGCCGGTGCGCCTCGGCCTTCGTCAGCTGCGCATCGGTCACCACCGCGCCGATCGTCGTTGCCGGCGTGTTCATGCCCTTGAGCCGCATCCGGTGGTCGGCCACATCAGGCATGCCGAGCCCGCCGAATTCCGCGTCTTTTTCGAAAGGTGCCGCCCAGAAATGCGGCCCGTCGCCGATCGTTGCCGAACCGAGCGCATTGACGGCGACGATCGCCGCGACACGATGCCCGGCGCTGCTGGCGGCGCTGGCCGAGCCGAGCCCGCCCTTGACGGTTGCCGTCGTCGCTCCCGTGCCGGCACCTGTTGTGCCGAGCGCGAATGTGCCCTTGGCCGCAGCCTGCAGTGCCGTATAACCCATGTCGCGATAGGGCGAGTGAAGGCCCCAATCCTTGTCGCCGCCGTTCAGCAGGTCCATCAGGATTGCCTGCGGCACGATCGGAATGCGCACCGACCCGACTGCAAAACCGCGGCCGAGCTCGCGCAGGCCCGCCTGCACGCCGCCGGCGGCATCCAGCCCGAAGGCCGAGCCGCCGGAGAGCACGAAGGCATCAACGGCATGGACGGTCATCGACGGATCGAGCAGGCCGGTGTCGCGGCCGCCGGGCGCGCCGCCAAGCACCGTGCCGGATGCGACGGCCGGTTCGTCGAAGACGATGACGGTGACGCCGGAACCGAGCGCCAAGTCGGTCGCATGGCCGACGGAAACGCCTTCGATGTCGGTGATGAGGTTCAGAAGATCGGGCAAGGGCGGATCCTTATGCGGAAAGGCGGCCGGTAGGACTGTACTGCATAATTCCTTAAATCGGAATCGATTTAAGGACAAAATTATGCAGCAATTCAAAGTGTTACAGCGTCCTTTGTGCGTCTGATAAAGACGCGCGGCGCTGTAATGCCCTCAAAAAACAAGACCGGCCCCATTTGGCGGGACCGGTCGGACATCGGGAAAAGCCGTGAATTCTAATCGCGGCCTCATGCCCTCAGGCATGAAGCGGCTTCGGATGACGGCGGGTCATCAGGTCGTGGATGGCCAGCCGCACCTCGTCCGGCGAGCCGAAACGCTGCTCGTCGAGGTCGTGGACATGAAATTTCACGGCGATGAACTTCAGCCGGTCTTCATCGGGAATGACGATCCCAACGGGAACGCCTGCATATTCGATAACTTGCTTCTTCATAGATAGAACTCCTGCCGCGCGACATGCGCAGCCATGGCGAATTGACTTGTCTGGTACCGTTGAAAGGAGGACGAACGTCACATTCGACAGTTCGGGCGGGAGAGGGCGCCCGGACGGTCATTGCCAAGCACAGATCGCCCAAGGAGATCGGCGAGAATATCGATGTCTATCATGCTCGTTCCTTGTGTTGGCGTTGCACTTGAGAGGTCCCGGTAGAGCCCGGGGCCGGTGAAGGCCGTCTTCAATAATCCACTAACTTGGTAGAGATTACCCGATAGCCTGTCAGAAACATATTCCGAAACGTGTCAAAATATCGACGATCCGAAAAAATTCATTCCGTCGCAGCCCGAACTTACAGAAAGAAACATATCAGCTCTTCGTAAAATTCACATGACAGAATCGAACTTCGATCGATCACCGCGGCAGACATAGGAAGCCTTGCCGATTCCGGCAATGGCCCGTTTCATTAAAAATCGAAATGCCTCGAAATGACCGATTTGGTTAATGCCGGGAGCCTCTGGGTCACCAGCCCTCTTCGAGCACCTTCTCCAGCATGTCCGCGAAGAAATCCGCGCTTTCGATGCTGAGGCAGAGTGGTGGTTTGATCTTCAGCACATTTTGTTGATCGCCGGTCGGCTGCATGATGACGCCGAGTTCGAGAAGCCGGTCGCAGATTGCAGCCGTCTCTTCCGTCGCCGGCTCCAGCGTCGTTCTGTCGCGGACGAATTCGAGGCCGAGATAGAGGCCCATGCCGTGCACGGCGCCTGCCATCGGATGGCGGTCGATCAGCGCGGCGAGCCGTGCCTTCAGATGATCGCCGACCGTCCGGGCATTTTCCTGCAGCTTTTCCTCGGCCATGATATCGAGCACCGTCATGCCGGCGATGCAACTGACCGTGCTGCCGCCGGTGGAGGAAAAGAAGGTGCCCTCCTTCTCCAGCGATTGCGCGATCTCCCGCGTGGTGATGACGGCGCCGAGCGGATGGCCGTTGCCCATGCCCTTGGCGACGGTGATGATATCAGGCACCACCCCTTGCTGCTCGAAGCCCCAGAAATAATGTCCGAGCCTGGAATAACCGACCTGCACCTCATCGGCGATGCAAAGGCCGCCGCGGGCGCGCACCTGCGCATAGATTTCCCTGAGATAACCGTCCGGCAGCGGAATGCCGCCGGCATTGCCGTAGACCGATTCGCAGATGAAGCCCGCAAGGCCGTTGCCGCTGGCGTCGATTGCCTCCAGCACCGGCGTTACCGCGCTGAGATAGTTTGCCGCCGTATCGGGACCACGGAATGCGCCGCGATAGGTATTCGGTGAAACGACGGCATGCACCCAGTCCGGCCGGGTGGTCGGTGCCTGCGGATTGTCGGCGATCGAGGTGGAGACGGCATCGCTCGCCGCCGACCAGCCATGATAGGCTTCAAGCAGGCAGAGCATGTTGCGCGCGCCGCTATGGGCTTGCGCCAGGCGAAGCGCCAGATCGTTCGCCTCCGAGCCGCTGTTGACCAGGAAGACCACGTCCAGCCCATCCGGCGACAGGGCGGCGAGGCGTTCGGAAAACTCCGTGATCGCGGCATAGTGAAAGCGCGAATTCGTGTTGAGCCGCAGCCATTGCGCGCTGATCGCCGCCGCGAGCTTGGGATGGCCATGGCCGAGAATGGTGACATTGTTGACCATGTCGAGATAGGCGCGGCCCTCGACATCGAACAAATGCTCCTTCCAGCCGCGCTCGATCTGCGGCGGCGCCGCATAATAATTCTTCTGCGGCCTTGCGAGATGCGTCCGCCGCCTGGCGAAGAGCTCGGCGGTTTCAGCTTGCGGCGCATCCGCTTGCGGGCTGAGAAGCAGCGAGGGCGAAGGGCAGAGCACCGACCAGGCCGCCGCCGCGCGCGGCGTGGCAAAGAGCGGCGGTTCGAGGCCGGCGACGCTGCAAAGCTGGACGCGCAGCCCGCCGAGCGACGACGCCTCTCCGAAAACCGTGCCGAGCGAATCGCCGGCGGCAATCTCGGCTCCATCCTCGACCGAGAGGTCGAGCCCATCGAGATGCAGGGTCATGTTGTCGCCGGCGAGCGTCAGATGCTGCTCCTTCCAGCCGATGCGGCCGGCAAAGGGCGCGGCAATCGCGCTACCTGCGGCAAGGCATATGTCGATATGCAGGGCGCAGGTCGCCTGTCCCTTCGCGGTTCCCGCGCGGGAAAGCCGATATTCGCCGTAACGCGTCGCTGCCGTACCGTTTTCGGTTGCCACGCGGGCAAGCAGCCGCCAGTCCATGTCGGTATTCAGCCAGTTGCCGGCGGAAAAATGCGGGCTCCGCACTCCAAGATCGACATAGGCGATCCCGGCGGGATCGATGTCGGGCAGCAACGGCAGCCATCCCGATGTTTCCGGCTCGGAGACATCTGCGCCGGCTGCCTTGAGTATCGCCGCTTCCATGAGATCGAAGGGAACCGCCATCGCCGTATCGAAGATCGCCCGCTCGCGGTCGAGATTGTCGCGGACATAGTCATTGTCGGGATCGACTGAAATCTGCTGTTCGCCGCTGGCGACGAGAATGACCGCGCGTGCGACGATCAGCGGCCAGAGCGCCTTCAGTTCCTCGTCGCTCAGCGGATAGATCGCCTGATAGGCGGTGACGGCGGGAAGGATATGAAAAGGGTCGCCATCTGCCTGATGCAGCAGCGAAGCGCAGGTGACGGCGAGGTCGCCGACCAGCCAGCCACGGATGATGTCGCCGAAATCGATTACCCCGTCGGGGATGATATGGCCACGGGCGTCACGGTGGCCGACGACATTGTCACCGGTAACGTCGTGATGCACGGCCTGCAGCCGAAGCGATGGCGCCAACGGCTGGATGCGGCGAACGGCCATCACCATGGTCTTGGCGATCCGGTCGCGCGCCGCACTGTCGGTGATGGCCGAAAGCAGCTGCACGGCAACGGGACCTGCCCGTCTGAGGTCCCATTGCAGGCTGCGGTCGAGACCGGGATGGTCGAAATCGGCAAGCGCCTGCGCCAGCCTGGCGCAGAGCGCGCCGAGGGCTGCAACGGAAGCCGGCGCCAGATAGGTCAGCTCCGTCAGCCCATGGCCTTCCAGATATTCCAGCAGCCGGACCTGATAGCCCTGCCCACGCACGGTAAGGACGACGATCTCCCGCCCGTCATTGGTGGCGATCACCTTTGGAACGCGCGGCGCACCTTGCCTGCTTTTGAGGTGATGAATCGCCGCATTCTGTGCTTCGAGCTCGCGGATCTCGTAGGCGGCATGGCAGATCTTCAGGACGTAGCGACCCCTGTCGCTATCGACGCGATAGTTTCGATCCTGCTGGCTGCCGAGTTCGGCAAGCGTGCCGGAGAGGCTGTAATGAGCAAGGAGGATCTCTTCCGCATCAGTGGCGGTCACGTCGGGGCGCGGCAGCGCCATGCGATCAACAAGCGCCTCGTCGGTCATGACACCCCTCCCGCAGCATGATTCGATTACCTATTGAACGAGATAATCAAGTACTTGCCGCTGGCAGGCAACGGGGATTGTCGTTTGCCAGCAAAAGAGATGCAGGGCTGTGCTCAGCCCATGCGTTCGGAGGCGTAGCCGCCGGGGCTGGCCGGGAAGACCACGGTGCGGTTGCCGTTCAGAAAGGTGCGGTGATGGATATGGGCGTGGATGGCACGCGCCAGCACCTGGCTTTCGACATCGCGGCCGATCGAGACATAGTCGTCGGGCGACTGCGCGTGGGTGATGCGCGCCGTGTCCTGCTCGATGATCGGGCCTTCGTCGAGATCGGCGGTGACGTAATGCGCCGTCGCCCCGATCAGCTTCACGCCGCGTTGATAGGCCTGCTTGTAGGGGTTGGCACCCTTGAAGCTCGGCAGGAAGGAATGGTGGATGTTGATGATCTTCCCGGACATTTTCTGGCACATCGCATCCGAAAGCACCTGCATGTAACGCGCCAGCACGATCAGTTCGGTGCCCGTCTGTTCGACGATATCCATGATCTGGCCTTCGGCCTGCAGCTTGTTCTCCTTCGTTACCTTGATGTGGTGGAAGGGAATGTCATGGTTGACCACGACCTTCTGGTAATCGAAATGGTTGGAGACGACGCCGACGATATCGATCGGCAGTGCGCCGATCTTCCAGCGGTAAAGCAGGTCGTTGAGGCAATGGCCGAAGCGCGACACCATCAAGAGCACCTTCATGCGGGCACTGCCGTCATGGATCTCGGCATCCATGGCAAACCGCTTGCAGATCGGCTCGAAGCCTTCCTTGAGTTCGGCAAGCGGCACGCCTTCCTCGGAGATGAAGCTGACGCGTGTGAAGAACCTGCCGGTATCGAGATCGTCGAACTGGGAACTATCGACGATGTTGCAGCCTTTGTCGGCCAGATAGCTCGAAATCGCCGCCACGATGCCGCGCGTCGACTTGCAGGATACCGTCAATACGTAACTTGTCATGTCTTTCCCTCTTCCCTCTCCAAGGCCGCCGCTGTGCTTAGATCAAAGCCCGGACCGCGAATAGGCCGGCGCACTTTCATTCATGCGACAAATTGCAAGATAAACCATCACGTTCGTGCAAGTTCTCTCATTGCTCAGTCTGAAGCTTAGGAGAAGTTGCGCGAAAAACTGTACCGTCAGCGCCGCTTGGATGCGTATTCTCGCCTTCGACGCGCTTTAGGCCGGCGGCCGGCTCGTCACCGCAACCTTCCGGCGGCGCGGCGAGGTAATCTCATGGATAACCGCACCGCCGATCGACGAGAGCACCAGCGACAGGATCACGAAGAGCACCGGCTGCTGCAGGATGCCGATCGGCAGGCGGTCGGCGGCGACCCTGAGAAAAGCCAGCGTGAAGGCGTGGGTGATATAGATGCTATAGGAGCAGTCGCCGAGATAGTTCAGCCATCCGATCAGCGGCAACTTGGAAAAATCGATGGAGATCGCGCCGTAGACGATGAAGATCGCCGGGATTCCCCAGGCATAGAACCGGCTTTCCGGCGGCATCAGCGCCTCGTTGATGACGAGAAACGCAAAGCCCATGGCAAGAGCCGCCCAGGCCCAGCGGTTCGGCAGCAGCACCTTCTGCCCATAGAGCCAGCCGAGCACGACACCGGCGAGGAATTCCAGCATGATCGGTTCGCGGTAGAACCGGGTCATAGTCGTTTCCGGCAGCAGCCGGCAGGCGATCAGGATGACGGCAAAGACGGCAAACATCGCCGGGATGCGCCGAACTTCCTGTAGCGGCAATAGCAGCGCGAAGACGAAGTAGAAGAACATTTCGTAATTCAGCGTCCAGCCGGGAACGACCACCGGCGTGATCGTGCTGGGATCGGCGGGATTGCTCCATGGCAGGAAGAATAGCGAGGCGATGAGATGCGGCAGGTCGAACACCGTCGATTTCAGCAATGATGGAGCGACCAGCGCCACTGTTGCCGAAAACAGCGTTGCCAGCCAGTAGAGCGGCACGATCCTCTTGATGCGCCGGCGGGCGAAATCGATCGGGCTCATCGTGCGTCCGCTCGTCGTCAGCCACATCACGAAACCGCTTAAGACGAAGAAGATGTCGACGCCGGTTTCCCCATAAATGAAGGCGGTGGCGTCGACTGCGGGATTGACCTTGGCAAGCTGCAATACCGCGTGGAAATAGACGACCATCAGCGCCGCTATGGCGCGCAGATATTGAAGCTGGACAAGCATCGAGCGTCTTGCTCCCTAGAGCATGATGCCGAAAAGTGTGGGCGGTTTTCGGACGACATCATGCTCTATTTCTTTGATTTAGAACAGGATTCAGATTTTAGGCCGATCCGGCCTAAAATCATCCTGTTCTAGGGCTCACGCGGCGAGGTGCCGCTGCGGTCAACTCAATACATCTGCCGGACGACCCTGCCGGATGCGCGGGCTGTCGTGGAAACGCATATATCCGACGACGAACCAGAGGAGACCGGCGATCTTCATCGAGAAGACCGCGGTTCCCCCGATCATCATATTCAGAAAAATGAAAAGAGAAAGTGAATGGGCGCAGCGCCGCTGCGCCGCCGTGCGCCCGGCGGGAAAGAGGCAGACGAACAGCCATAAGGCGATGACGCCGAAGATTGTCGCCGCGTAGATAAGGTAGACATAGCCGCTGTCGGCGAATTCGGCGACCCGGTCGACCGAAAGCCCAAGGACGGCGAGCGGATCGAGCTCCATGATCTTCTTCATCGTCAGGTTGATGCGGCCGGTGAAGTTGTCGCCGGTCGCATTGGGTTTCAGGACGTAGACGAGGAAGCCCGCGGCGACGATCAGCGGCATCAGCGCCAGATTGAAATTCTTCGGGATCTTCGGAAAGACGAAATAGCCGACGATGCAGGCAAAGCAGAAGATCAGCATCGTGCGCGTGTCGTTGGTCACCAGGATCAGCACGGCTGTGCCGATCATCAGCAACCGGTCCCAGCGGCTGAGCTTTTCCCACATCGAAATCAGGTAGACGGCGATCACGCCGCAGAAATTGGCAAGCGACACCTGCTCGAGGAAGATCGACGAGGAACGGTGGTCGATGATGCCGAAGGAGAAGCGCTCGGGAAAGCCGAGCGCGTTCTGGAACAGGCCCGTCGTGTTGTAGCTCAGCGGCAGCAGTCCGCGCGTATTGGCGAAATAATCGGACGGGTGGACGATACTGACATAGAACGGCACGCTGACGATCTCGAAGATCAGGAAGATCATGACGGCAAGGCTTGCCCAGCGAAAGGCGAGCTTCATCGTTTTTTCATTGCTCCAGCCCCCGAGCCCGGTAAAGCAGAAGATGATCAGCACGTTACGGAAGTGATCGATGAACAGCATGCGGTTGAGCACGCTGACATAGATGGTCACGATGAGTGTGAACAGCAGGAACAGGAAGGCCGGAAGGTCGGTCTCGTAGATCCCCTTGTGCAGGATATAGATGATGGCGCTCGCCATGATCAGGCCTTCGCTGGCGGCGACATGCGTCATCGAGAGCGGCACGATGTTGTGGTTGATGAAGGCGAGAATGCCGTTGTAGAGCACGGAGAGCAGGCCGAGCCAGAGCACCAGATGATCGGTGCGCGACGCCTCGTGGGCAGCATCGAGCCCGTTGCCGGCTACGGGGCCGGCTACAGTGAATGTTGCTGCCCTTTGATCGACGACCGCCATGCTCATTTCCCCGCAGGCTTGGCGGCGGCGCAAGTGCCGGCACCGGCTTTTGCCACCTCGGCAAGAAGCCGCATCTGCGGCCGCTCAGGGCCCTTGCGCGGCTGGACGTTGAACGGCTCGTTCGCCGGCCACCAATCGCCGGCGGCCCAATAGGACCAGCCGAGCCAGACGTCGCTATTATCAGACATGGTGGCGTAGATTTCGGTCAACCCGCTCATGCAGTCCTTGTCGGCGGAGGCGCCGAATTCGCCGAGAAAGCCGCGCTTGTGATTCTGCTTCAGCCAGGCGGTGACGCCGTTGATCGCCGCGACTGCGGCGCCGGCACCTTCGCAGGTCGGATGGGTTCCGGAGGAATCGGCGTCGAGATACTGGTGGACCTCATAGGCGTAGAAGTCGAGCGGATCGCGCACGCCGAGCATCACCGTGCCGTTGGCGCCGCCGATCACATCCTTTTCCCAGGTGCCCGCGCCGCTCCATGCCGTGCCCGGCACCAGGATGAGGTTGCGGGCGCCGACGGCGCGGATGCTGCGGATCGCGGCATTGGCGGCATCCAGCCAGTCCGTCGCCTTGATGTCGTGCGGTTCGTTCATCAGGCCGAAGAGAACGCCGTCCTGATTGGCGAATTCGACGGCGAGCCTTGCCCAGAAATCCCCAAAGGCGGCATCCGTCGCCGGCGCCGTGCCGACCTGGGTCTTGTCGTAATAGCCGAAATTATGCGGGTCGAGCAGAACCGCCATGCCGTGTTTGCGGATCAGGCCGATCGTATCTCTGATCCGCTTGAGCTCGTCGTCGTCGAGCCGCCCGCCAAGTGCGGGCTGCAGCCGTTCCCAGCGGAAGGGCAGCCGGATGATCGTCATGCCTTTTTCGGCGAAATAGCCAATCGTGTCTTCGCTCGGATAGGTGTAATTGGTGCCGTAGATGCCGCCGCGCTCGCCATATTCGCCGCCGGACAAATTGACGCCGCGATAGCAGGGCGCCTCAGCCGCAAGGGCCGGCGACGGGATCAGAGCGGCCGCAAGCAGCAGCGCTGTCAGATGTCGTGTCGTCTTCATGGGCATCCTCGCTATCGCGGCAAATCGCAACATCGGCGTCGCTGAGCTTATTTTAACGGTCCGTTAGCTAAGAATTTCTAAAGTATCGGCACCTCGGCTTCAGTCTTTCACGCTGGGCAGGACACGAGTGCGCGTATGAACCAGTATGACAGGAACAGGGTAAGCCGGCTCCCTGGCTGGCGCAGTTTTGAGCCATCTCAGACTGCGCCGGAAGGCGTGCGCATGCGCAGTCCTGTCATCCGCCCGGATGATTTCGTCCGGCCATCGCCCGAACCCGCCCCGCCGCCCTTCGTGCCGCCGGCAAGCATAGCGGAAACCCGCCAATATGAGCGCCCGGCGCCTCCGCCTGAAAAACAGCCTGTCGTGGACGCGCCGCCGAAGGCAGAGTCCGCGCCTGCCGCACCGCTTCTCGACCTCCGCTCGAGTATCGCCGCGATCTGGAGCCGGCGGCTGATCGTGTTTGGCCTGGCGCTTCTCGGAGCCCTCGCCGGCGGGGCGGTGGCGCCGCTCATCGCCCAGAAATTCACCGCCGTCAGCAGCCTCTATTTCGATCCGCGCCAGATCGGCCTGGCCGATGCCGGCACGCAATCGTCGGGGCCTTCGCCGGAAATGATCTCGGCGCTGATCGACAGCCAGGTGCAGATCCTCACCTCGGGCAATGTGCTGCGGCGCGTCGCCGAGGCCATGAAGCTCGACCAGGATCCCGAATTCACCGGCGGCCGGACGGATGGCGCCGCCGTGATCGGCACTCTGCAGAAGGCGCTGGTTATCACCCGTGAGGCCAGCACCTATGTCGTCTCGCTTGCTGCCACGACCAACGATCCCGAAAAGTCCGCAAGGCTTGCCAACCAGGTCGTCACCTCCTTCACCGAGGAGGAGAACAATGCCTCGAACGGCATTTACGAAAACACGTCCACGACGCTCGACGGACGCCTCAACGATTTGCGCCAGAAGGTGCTGGAGGCCGAACAGGCCGTCGAGACCTTCCGCGCCGACAATGACATGGCCGCGACCGAGGGCAATCTGATCTCCGACCAGCGGCTGGTCTCGCTGAACACGATGCTGGTGACGGCGCAGGAAAAGACCATCCAGGCGAAGACGCGCGCCGATGCCGTCGCCAATCTCCGCGTCGAGGACATCGTCGCCGGCAACCAGACGGAGGGCGGCGTCACCTCGCCGCTCGTCAGCCTGCGTCAGCAATATGCCACCCAGGCCGCCGCTGTCGGCAGCCTCCAAAGCCAGATGGGCACGCGTCATCCGCGCCTGCAGGCGGCCCGCTCCTCGCTGCAGAGCATATCAGGCGAAATCAGGGGCGAATTGCAGCGTCTCGCCACCTCGGCAAGGGGCGAATACGAGCAGGCCAAGTCCGCCGAGGACAGCATCGCCAAGGAGCTTGCCGTGCAGAAGGCGTTGCACGCCAGTTCATCGGACAAGCAGGTGGAATTGAACGAATTGCAGCGCAAGGCGACGGCGGCGCGCGATATTTACGAGACGGTGCTGAAACGCTCCAGCCAGACGAGCGAGGAGCAGAACCTCAACCAGAGTAACATTCGCGTCATCTCGCCGGCTGAACCGCCGGTCAAGGCCGACGGTCCGGGAAAGAAAATCCTGCTGGTTGCCGGCGTCATCGGCGGCTTTCTCGCCGGTTTTGTTGTCGGCGCCGGCTTTGCGATCCTCGCCGGCCTCATTGGCCATCCCGTCATCAGAAGTTATTTCAGGAAGTCGCCCGCTGCGGCCGCTTGATGACGGTCGTCGGTTTTCCTACATCCGGGAAGCGGCCTATAGAGCAATTCCAGGAAAAGTGCGAAGCGGTTTTCCGTCCGGAATTGTGTAAAACAAAAAAGTTAGAGCGGTTCAGCGTTTCCGTGAAAAGCTGAACCGCTTTAGCCGGCAGGAGAGTAGCCATGCGGCTATTGATGATGCTTCTGATATCGCTCGTCGCCGTGTCGAGCCTCGCCCCGGCGTCCGCCCTTGCCGTCGACTGGACGAAATCCGTCGATTCGGGCGTTCAACCCCTCTATCCCTATAAGGGTCTTCCCGGCGTCAAGGCGCAGCCGGACAAGAAGGAAGAGGAATCCTACAATTGCCGCACCGAAACCGTTCAGATCCGCCGTCGTTATGACGAGATCTTCCGTTCGGGTGGCATGCCGACGCTGATGTATGTCTGCGAACGCGACGGCTTCATCTCGATGGACGACAAGGTTCCCCTGCGCGGCCACTATCAGCCGGTGCGGTGAGAGGCTTCGAGTAGACGGCGTCAGATGACGCCCGCTCAGGCCGACTGCTGCAATGTCGTGTTGTTGTGGTAGACTCCAGCGGCTGACGGCACAGACAGCGGCTGATCTGGACAGGACGGCCCGGATCCCATTCCCCCGGCCGATGGCTGCCAACAAAGGCGGGTGCGTCCGGCAGAAAGAAAAAATCCCACTTCGGAATCCCGAAATTCCCCCGCTTCGGGATCCCGAAATTCGACGCCTTTCGCGTACTGTCGTCGCGGAGAAACATTCAATGATTTCAATCCCGCAGCCAATTTCGGGATTCCGAAGCGCTATATAGATTATGGTGGGAGTTCCATGATCGGGGTACGAAAGTCCTCGGGCTCGATAGTTTCCGGCAGATCAAAGGAGAGCGATTACCCTCGCGGTCGCGCCTTCGGTCGCAACAGCGAGGTCTCCTGCGCCGGCTTGGCTTCCGGCATCGGCATCATCGGACTAGGAATCTAGACTAAGCTGGAGAGAAGTGTCGTCTGCCTCGACGGCTTTGGACTTACGCTTTGTTGCCGCACGGCGTGCTGGCTTGGTTTTTTTCGGTCGAGTGTCGGAGCCGAGCTCGTCGGCCTCGGAGCTGAGCAGCAGGCCGGCCGCATCCGGCGCAGCGACTACCTCAATGACCGGCTTCGGGGGCGGCATTTCAATGGCCGGCTTGGCAGCTGATACCTCGCGGACCTTTATAGGCTCGGGGTTGCTGGCTGCGGATGTGGCGTATCGGATCATCAGCAAAGACTCCATTTTGTTCGCTTTATGTTCGCATTTGGGAGCGGAGGAGTCAATGCAGGCCAGCTATCAAGAGCGGCGGGAATAAGCGTCTAGAAATGAGGGCTTCGGAGAGTTCTTGGGAGCTATTGAGCGAAACAAGCCTTTGAGCGCATCGTGACTGGCCGTCTTTGTTGCAAGGCAGCTGCACAACAGTTGAAAAGGCTTAACTCCTTGATCTTGGTAGCGATCAAGAATGGAATGGTGCCCAGAAGAGGACTCGAACCTCCACACCCTTTCGGGTACCAGCACCTGAAGCTGGCGCGTCTACCAATTCCGCCATCTGGGCGACGGAGAGCGATGTAAGGGGGTGGCTCCTGACTGTCAACTGGGTTTTTGAAGTTTTTCTGACAGTTGGCGAGAAAGCTGCCGATCACATGGGTGGGAGTGGCCTGAGGCGGCCATAGCGCTTCGGTGGTCGCGCCCTATATAAAGGAAATATCGAAAGGAATGCCTCATGCTTGCTCCCCGCACGCTTCTGCTCGCCGGCCTTCTCGCCATTCTCACGCCCGCCATCGCCGGAGCCGATTCGCTGAAGCTGGGCAAGCCGGGAGTCGGGCCGCTCAACACGGGTTCGACGCTCTGCGACTTTCGCGGCTGCTTCGGTTTCGGGCCGCAGCAATGGCATCGTCCCGCCTATGTCCAGCCGAATTACCGTCCGCGCGGCGCGACGGGGCCGACTTATTACCAGCCGGGGGCTGCCGGCCGGCCGCAGCTGACCTATGATCCGCCGCCGGTGCAAAGGGTGCAGCCGAAGCCGCGTGACATGAACAGCCATGCCGCCTGGTGCAGCAATGAGTACCGTTCCTACAATCCGAGGACCGATCGTTTCCTCACCTATGAGGGCATCTACAAGACCTGCCGCTCGCCCTATCGCTGATCGTCGTCGTCAGCTTTCGAGCGAGGCGCGGTCGACATGGCCGAGATCGCGGCCGGGCTCGACGATGTCGCGGACTCGCTGTTTCAGCTCCTTCGGCCCGGGAAAGCCGCCGTCGCGCTTGCGCTCCCAGATGAGATCGCCATTGACGCGGATCTCGAAATTGCCGCCGGTGGCGGGGATCAGCGCCACTTCACCGAGGCTGTCGGAAAAGGTATGCAGCAGCTCCTGCGCCATCCAGCTGGCGCGCAGCAGCCAGTTGCACTGGGTGCAGTAGAGGATCGTGACACGGGCTTTCTCGGTCATGGCGAGGTCCTTTCGTTTGCTGAGATTTAAGCCCTGTGGCGTGCGCACGCAATCGCCCTCGCATAAGCGCCTTGCGCGCCGCGCTCCGGCATGATCTCTTCCCGTGGTCGGCCATACTAGGAAGAGCCTATGCGCGTCGCAGTCATCGAAAACATGCGGAATACCGGCCTCGGCGCGCTTGCCGCGGCCCTCGACGAGGCCGGAGCAGAGATCGAGTGGTTCCGGGTGTGGCAGGATGGCATCCTGCCGCGGGATATTGCGGGCCATGACGCACTTGTCGTTCTCGGCGGCGAGCAGAGCGCGCTGGATGACGAAACCCACCCCTATCTGCCGGAGCTCGTCCGGCTCACGCGCCGCTTTGGCAATGCCGGCAAGGCCGTGCTCGGCATCTGCCTCGGCAGCCAGATCCTCGCCCGTGCCTATGGCGCCGACAATCTCTTGGGCGCCGCCTGCGAATTCGGCTGGCACGGGATCGGCGTCACCGCCGAGGGCCGGGCCGATCCGCTGCTGTCGGCGCTTGGCGGCGAATTCACCATCTTCGAATGGCATGCCGACACGTTCTCCCTGCCTGAGGGCGCCGTGCGTCTTGCCTCGAGCCCTGTTGCCGAGAACCAGGCGTTCCGCATCGGCCGCGCCGTCTATGGCACCCAGTTCCATTTCGAGGCCAATGCAGCGGTCGTCGAGCAATGGAAGGCCGAATTCCCCGATACGATCGCGTGCATTGCCCCCGGCTGGCTGGAGAACCATGCCGAACTGGCGGCAAGGCATGCCGCCGCCGCCGATACCGCGGGCCTTGCCATTGCGCGCGCCTGGGTCAGCCTGATCGATCGGCAAGAAGTCGAAATGCTGTCGCAGGCCTCGGCGTGAGAGGTGATGCGATGCCGGCGAGCGAACGCGAAAAGATGGCGGCAGGCGAATGGTATTGCTGCCTCGATGACGAGCTCGATCTCTTGCGCCGGCAGGCGCGCATAGCCGTCCATGCGCACAACACGCTGCCGCCGGATGAGCGCGGCGCGATGGCACCTGCCCTGAGGGCACTCTTTCCGCAGGCAGCACTTAATGTCTTCATCGAAGCGCCGTTTCACTGCTCCTACGGCATCAATATCACTCTCGGCGAACGCGTCTATTTCAATGCCGGCTGCACCATTCTCGATTCCGGCCGTGTGACCATTGGCGACCGCAGTATGTTCGGCCCGGGCGTGCAGATCTATTGCGCCGAGCATCACAAGGATGCGGCACTTCGCAGCACAGGCATCGAGATCGCCCGGCCGGTCACGATCGGCAACGACGTCTGGATCGGCGGCAGCGCCATCATCCTCGGCGGCATCACCATTGGCGACGGTGCGATCGTCGGCGCCGGCGCGGTGGTGACCAGGGATGTGCCGGCCGGCGCAACCGTGGTCGGCAATCCGGCCCGCATCCGATAACGCCGGCAAGGCTGCCATTCCGCGATGACCTCGCCACCTCGACAGCGACGAAAGTTCCGCTAGATCAGAAGGCAAAACCGGAGGACATCATGAGCGAGCGAACTTTACCCATGGAAGGCGGCTGCCGTTGCGGCCGGGTGCGGCTGAAGATCAGCGCCCCACCGCTGCTCACCATGGCCTGCCATTGCACGGGGTGCCAGAAGATGACATCAAGCGCCTATTCGCTGAGTGCGGCCATCCCCAGCGAAGGCTTCGAGGTGACGCAAGGCGAGCCGGTGATCGGCGGCCTGCATGGCGTCACGAAGCATTATTTCTGCCCGCATTGCATGAGCTGGATGTTCACCCGGCCGGAAGGCATGGACTGGTTCGTCAATCTGCGCGCGACTATGCTCGACGACCCCAGCTGGTTCACGCCCTTCATTGAGACATGGACAAGCGAGAAGCTGGCATTTGCCGAGACCGGCGCTGTGCACAGCTACGAGGCGCTGCCTGAGATGGACGCGTATGAGGGACTGGTGAAGGAGTATATGGCGCGAAGTTGATCTCAGAAGCCTTGGAAGAGAAAGTCCAGCGCGCCGATGATGATATCGCTTTGTCCTTCAACATAGCGCGGCGAACCATCGCCGGTTTCGAGGCGATGCTGTGGCTGAGGAAAGGCTTCGGCTTATCCGGAGGCTGGACCGTGAACAATCAGTACGATCTGCTTGCCCGCCTCTTCGGACTGCAAAAGGTTAATAAAGTCTGAAATCCACACCGCCAAAGGGATAATCGTGGTCCACAAAAATCTTTGCAACAAGCCCGAGACTTCCCGCTTGTATGATGCATGACCCGAAACGTGTCATGCCGGACAGTAATTCGCGTAGACGATTTCACGTCATGCAGGTGGGGGAGGTTCAGTCAAAAAAGCCCGCATCCTCTTCCCTGAGATATCTCCTGGCCGCTTCGGCGTCGATATCGAGGCCCAGCCCCGGCGCTTCCAGTAGGTCCACCATGCTGTCCTTCACAATCTGCGGCGGCAAGCCGATTACCAGATCCTCCCACCAGGGGTCGGAGGCGCTCGGATATTCGAACGCGATGTAATTTGCCGGCAACGTGGCGCAGACATTGATCAACGCCCCGAGGCCCAGCAGGCCGTTAGCGACGCCGTGCGGTGCCATCAGGATCGAGTGCATGTAGGCGTGCTCGGCGACCCATTTGAGCTCGGCAATGCCGCCAATATCGGCTGGATCGGGGCCGATGACGCGCACCGCCTGCGTCTCGATCAGTTCCTTGAAATTGTGCCGCAGGTAGATCTGCTCACCAGTGTGGATTGGCGTCGAGGTGGAGGTTGTCAGTTCCCGATAGGCCTGCGGATTGACCCACGGCACGTAGTCGCCAGTCAGCATGTCCTCGAGCCACATCAAATTGTACTTCTCGACCGCGCGAGCGAACTTAATCGCATCGGGCAGCATCCAGCCCGGGCCGCAGTCGAGCGCCAGGCTGACTTTGTCGCCCAGCACTTCCTTCATCGCGATCACGCAGTCGAGCATGTGATTGAAACCGCGCTCGCTGATCACGCCCTGATCCATGGCACCGTGATAGTCGGCCTTCTTCTGCGTCACGCCGTAGTGGAAGCCCTCGATGGTGTCCTTCATGTTGGAGTGGAAAGAGATTCCTTGCTTGACCATGAAGAAGTTCTGCGGCTGCTCCATCATCCATTTGACGTCCGCGGCGTAATCTTCCGGCCGGTCGCCCGTGAGTTTCTGGCGAATCGAGCCGTTGTAGACGCGCACCTTGTCCCGCACCTTGCCGCCGAGCAGCTTATAGACGGGCACGCCCGCGGCCTTGCCGGCAATATCCCACAGCGCATGCTCAATAGCGCTCACCGCCGCGCCGTACGGCTTGAAAGAGCCGCGTTGGCGGATCTTCAGCATTACTCGCTCGACGTCGGTCGGGTCCTCGCCGATCAGTGCTTCGCGGAAATGCAGCACAAAGGGCTTGAGGTAGGACTTGGTGAATTCGACTTCGCCCAAGCCATAGAGGCCCTCGTCCGTAACGATGCGGACGATCGGATGTCTGCCGATAACGGCGCAGCGCAGATCGGTGATCTTCATCTTCGTTCCTTTTCGCCTCAGCTCCAGGTGCGATCCCAGGAATATTCGTCGTCCCAGTGATCCGTGGGCTGCCAGATGCTGGTGACACCCGGCTGCAGATGCTGCGAGATCACCTCGTCGACAACGTCGTCAATCCCCAGGCCCGGCTTGTCCGGAACAGTGATAAACCCGTCCTTCACCAGCGGCTTGGGAAGGCCCGTGACGATATCGTCCCACCAGTCGACATCGGCGGAATGGTATTCGAGCGCCATGAAATTTTCGGTCGCCGTCGCGACGTGTGCGGCGGCCATTGCGGCGATTGGACTTTCTGCCATGTGGATAGCCATGGCGACACCATGGTCCTGGGCCATATCTCCGATTTTCTTGGTCTCGAGGATGCCCCCACTGGTGAGCAGGTCCGGGTGGATAACGGAGACGCCGCCGCTGTTGAGCAGAGGCTCGAAGCCCTCCTTGAGGTATATGTCCTCGCCAGTGCAGATCGGCACCGTGGTGGAGTCCTGCAGTTGTCGGTATTGCTCGCTATACTGCCATGGGATCACATCCTCGAGCCAGGCTGGCACGTATTTTTCAATTCGCCTGGCAAGGCGAATGCCGTTCTGCACTGAGATGTGGCCGATGTGGTCGATGGCGAGCGGAATATCCATGCCGATGACCTCACGAACCTCGGCAATGTATTGCTCAAGGAAGTCGAGGCCCTTGTCGGAGAAGTGGAGGCCGGTAAACGGGTGCGGGACGTTATGCAAATCGTACGCAGCGTTGCGGACGCGCCGCTCTTCAATGGTCTTCAGCGGGCCGCGGCCGGGATGGTCGCGGTACCCTTCAAGTGAGCCGGCAGGAGACACGACCGCACCGGGCACATCCGCAATCTGCATCAGTCCCAAATCCATCTTGAGGAAGGTGAAGCCGAGCTCCATGCGCTGCTTGAGGCGCTTGCCGGTCTCGGTGCCGCTCGGCACGGTGGCGTCGGTATCGCAGTAGACGCGCACTTTCTCCCGAAAACGGCCGCCGAGCATCTGGTAGATGGGGATGCCATAGGCCTTGCCGGCAAGATCCCACAACGCGATTTCAACCGCCGACACGCCGCCGCCTTGCCGGCCGTGCCCGCCGAACTGCTTGATCCGGCGAAACAGTCGATCGATGTGGCAAGGGTTCTCGCCAAGCAACCGGCTCTTCAGCATCAGCGCGTAGGTGGCGCTGGCACCGTCGCGCACCTCGCCAAGCCCGACGATGCCCTGGTTCGTGTAAATCTTGAGCAGCACTGAGGTGAACGGCGCGCCGACAATTTCGGCTACCCGCATGTCGGTGATGCGAAGGTCGGATGGCTTGGAATGCGTGTTCACCCGATTGAGCGCCTCGTCGGCTCCATCTGCCTCTGGCATGATTTATCCTCGTTGTGGTCGGAGAGGCTCGTCGTCGCGCACGCTGAGGCGGCGTAGAGCGTTGCTAGCTAATCCAGCTCTATCTCGTGATTTTGAAGGTAGTCGCGGTTCATTTCGACGCCGAGACCAGGCTTGGGCGTAAGCTTGAGGCTCCCGTTCGAAACATCGAGTGGTCTGTCGATGAGGTGATCGTATTTGTCCAGGTTCCACTCTGATGTTTCAAGCTTGTAGAAATTAGGAACGGTCATCATCACCTGCGCTCCCGCAACCACGTTGATGGGTCCTGCGGCGTCATGTGGCGAGACCGGGATGTAGTAGGCTTCGCATAGGGCAGAAATCTTCTTGAGTTCGGTGATGCCGCCGGTCCAGGTGACATCAGGCATGATGTAGTCGGCGAGCTTGTTTTCGAGCACCGGCACGAAATCCCACTTCGTGTGGCCGCGCTCGCCCCACGAAATAGCGGCGCTGACCTTCTCGCGGACCTGTCTGAGAGCGTTGAGGCTCTCCGGTGGACAAGGCTCCTCGAACCAGTCGATCTGACCAGCTTCCTCGAGGCTCCGACAAAGGCGAATGGCGGTGGGAACGTCGAACCGGCCATGCGCATCGATGAGGATGTCGACATCAGGGCCTGCCGTTTCGCGGATCAGAGCCGTGAGTTCGGCGGCTTCGCGCTCATCCTTGCGGGTCATGCTGCCGTCGAGGTAGCCGTCCCGCTGTTCGCGAGGCTGTCCATCGGCGGTGCGGCCTTGGTGGGGGAAAGGATCGAACTTGAGCGCAGTGTGACCGGACTCGACGATGTCTCGAATTTCGCGGACCACAGCCTCTCTGCTGGTAAATTTGGCCTGGTTGGGATGGGTGTAGAGCGCAATTTCATCGCGTACCGGTCCACCCAACAGCTCGTAAATCGGCTTACCAAGAACTTTGCCTCGGATGTCCCAGAGGGCTATGTCGATGGCGCTTACGCATTCGACTGCCGCGCCGCGACTGCCCATATAGGTGAAGCTGCGGAATATCTTGTGCCACAGATACTCGATCCGCGCCGCGTCTTCGCCGGTAATTGCGGCACCGATCTGCCGCAGGATCGTGCAGAGGGCGCGATTGGCGAGCCTTGTCGTGGTGGTGATCTCGCCCCAGCCGCTCACCCCCTCGTCGGTCGTCACTTCGACGAACAGGAACTCTCCCCAATAAGAAGCATCGGATTTGATGAGCCACGGCCGAACGCTGGTGATTTTCATCTCAACTGCCTTTGATTGAAGTGGTCGGGATAATGATACTCCAGGCTACGTATTCTATCCTGCCCGAGCGGCGCTACGCGCACGCATGTGTTCGAGGATGTGCCGGCCGGAGCCCTCGACGTGGCGTGCAATGAGGTCGGCTGCCTCGTTCGCATTTCCCGCTTTTACATGCGCGATGAGCTCGCGATGCTCGCTAAGGATCGCGGCACGCCGGGCGAGCGTGAAGTTGAACCGCCGGCTCACGGCTCGAAGCACTTCGCGATGCTTCCACCAAAGCTCGGCGGCATGGCGGTTGTAGTGCTTTTGGTACATGACGGTGTGAAAGGCGGTGTCCAGCTCGCTGTGCCTCAACGTGTCGGCGAAGTCGTTCTCTTCAATCAGGCCTTGGATGCGTTCGAGTTCAGCAATGTCCTCGACGGTGGCCATATTCACGAACCATCGCGTCAGTGCTGGCTCGATCAAGACTCCGATCTCGTAGATGTCGCGAACAAAATCCTGATCTATGGGCCGCACGCGCGCTCCGCGGTTGGGGACTAAGGTGACAAAGCCCTCCCCGCGCAACAGTTGCAGAGCCTCGCGCACGGGGTTGGTCGAAGTGCCGTGGCGCCGGGCGAGATCGGTGACCACAAGCCGTTCGTTGGCAGCGAGCCGCCCTTCGATGATGTCTTCCCTGATCAGTTGATAAAGCGAGGCGCCCTCGCTGGAGGCCCCGATAGCGTCGATCCCTTCGGGTGGCTGTGCTTTAAAATCGCTTGTTTCGGCCAAGGCTGTCCCCAATCAATACATACATTGCTCGGATATCACGCGAGGTTTCGGTAAACAATGTACGATTTCTCTTATTGACAGGCAATCTGCGATCTGAAAACGTATGATCAGGTCAAAGGGATACATTGGGTGGAAAGTCCCGCGACCGGGAGGAACGACCGCTCGCCTCGACGCAGAGCGGCATGGGAGAACCTGGAGGATACCCTATGACGAGGATTTCACTCGGCGGTGCCGTCCTGCGCGGCACTGTCTCCACTGCTTTGATGGTATCGTTGATGTCCGCGTCGGCGCTGGCTGCGCCGGTCGACTTGAGCCAGTGGTCGCCGGAATATGTGCGCTCCATCGCCGGCACACAGGATTTTGACACGGCGGGCGATTGCGCCAAGGTCACTCCGCTCGACTACAAGGGGCGACTGACTTTCTGGTATCAGGGCGTGTTCGAGGGCGACCCCGACCTCCTGCGCCAGTACTACAAGGAGTTCTTCGAGACCTTCCGCAAAACCTATCCAAACATCCAGCTTGAGGAACAAGCCCTCACCTATAACGACCTTCTGGACAAGTTCCGGACTGCGCTCCTGGGCAATGCAGCTCCCATGGCGGTCCGGCTGCAAATCCTGGGTGGCACCGAGTTCGCCTCAAAGGGCTATCTGCAGCCGCTCAAACCCGAGGATATAGGGTATTCGACGGAAGACTTCTGGCCCGGCGCAATGAAGGCCGTGACCTGGGAGGGGGTGACCTACGGGCTTCCAACCAACAATGAAACGATGGCGTTCATCTGGAACGCCGACGTCTTCAAGCGCGCAGGCCTCGATCCGGACAAGGCTCCGGCAACCTGGGACGACGTCGTCAAGTATTCCAAGCAAATCCACGACAAGCTCGGCATTGCCGGTTACGGCCTCGTGGCTCGCAAGAATGCCGGCAACACGCCGTATCGCTTCATGCCGCAGCTGTGGGCCTATGGCGGCGGCGTCTTCGACGAAGCCACTGCGAACCCGAGCTATAAGGAGGTCGAGCTCAATAGCCCGCAGAGCAAGGCGGCGCTGCAAGCCTCGTACGATATGTATGTTCGCGACAAGTCGGTTCCGGTTTCGGCACTTACCAACCAGCAGGCAGATAACCAGCCCCTCTTCCTCGCCGGCCAGCTCGGCATGATGGTCTCGCACCCATCCGACTACAACGTCATGCTCGACCTACAGAAGAAGGCGACGGGCCCCGACAAGGACAAGGCGCAGACCGTCATCGACAACATGCGCTACGGTCTGATTCCGACCGGCCCCGACGGCAAGCGTGCCGTCGTGTTTGGCGGCTCGAACATTCACATCCTGAAACCCGAGTATGTCGAGGGCGGCAAGGTAGACGAGCCGGCTGCAAAGGCTATCATCTGCATGTGGACGAGCCCCGAATGGTCGCTGAAGATGGCCTACGCCGGCTCGAACCCGGGAAACCTTAACGGCTTCAAGACCAAATGGATGAAGGAGCGTCTGGACAACATCAAGTTCCTCGATGTCACGACCTCGATGCTGCCATACGGCATCCCGTTCCCGGCGCTGCCGCAGTCCCCCGAGATCATGAATATCATCGTGCCGGACATGCTGCAGAATGCCCTGACCGGAGCCATGACCGTCGACCAGGCAGCGGACGACGCGGCCAAGAAGGTAAAAGACCTGATGGACGGCGGACTCTAGTTTAAGCCTGGCCACGATCTGACCGGCTGCGCCGAGACTGCAGCCGGTTTGTTCCCAAAAAATAAGGGCACGCCACCGTGACGATCTTGACCGGCAAGGCTGAGGCTCGCCGAAGACTGCAACCCGATAGGTCCGGCGTGCTGCGAAAGATTTGGGAGCATCGTGCTGACTACGCGTACGTGCTCCCTGCGATCGCCGTGATGCTCATCGTCATAGCCTATCCGATCTACTACACCATCGAGCTGTCGTTCTTTAATACGCCGCCTGGCCTGCAGCTCCGGGACAAGATTTTCATCGGCCTCGACAACTACGCGGCCATCCTCACAAGTCCGGTGTTCTGGAAGGTCACCTCAAACACTCTTATCTGGACACTGGGATCCACCTTCATCGCATTTGTCCTGGGGTTTGCCTGCGCGCTGGCGCTCCATCGTGACTTTGTCGGCCGCGGCCTCCTGCGCGCCGTCCTGATCATTCCCTGGGTCATCAGCGCGGTCGCCGCGTCCTATATCTGGAAGTGGATCTACCATTCGGACTTTGGGATCATCGGCGCGGTGCTGGTCGGCCTCGGATTGGCCGACCGGCCGCCGAATTTCATCGACAGCGTCAGCACAGTGCTGCCGTCCCTGATCGTCGTCAATATCTGGCGGGAGTTTCCGTTTGCCATGATCATGATGATGGCTGGCCTGCAGACAGTCCCCGACCAGTTGCTGCGCGCCGCAAGAGTCGACGGAGCCAATGCATGGCAGCGGTTCTGGCACGTCACCTTCCCCCACTTGAGAAACGTCTCGACGGTGACGATCCTTCTGCTGGCAGTGGCCAACTTCAATTCTTTCATCATCCCCTGGATCATGACCGGCGGCGGGCCGTCGAACGCATCGCACATCTGGATCACCCACATTTATGAGCTCGCCTTCGGCCGCCAGCGCTGGGGTGTGGCATCGGCCTATTCGGTGCTGCTGTTCCTGATCCTGATGTCGCTCGGCTACTTCTACGTCCGTGCGCTAAGCGGCAACGAGCGGAAGGATGGGACCGCATGAGCACGATTGCCGAGACTGCTCCTCGAGGCCGGGCCCGTCGCCGTATGCGCATCGACGGATGGCGGTGGGGCGGACGCATCTTCCTCGCGTTCATGCTGCTTTACACCGCGTTGCCGATGATCTGGATGCTGATCACCTCGATCAAGTCCGGCTTCGCGGCCATGCAATTCCCGCCGCAATGGTGGCCTGACCAACCGACCCTTGACAGCTACCAGAAGCTGCTCGACCCGCAAAACAGCGTCGGCCAGGACTTCCTTCGTTTCTTCTGGAACAGCCTTTTCGTCTCCACTGCCACGACCATCCTTTCGGTGATCGTGGCGGTTCCTGCGGCCTACGCGTTTTCGCGCTTCACCTTCCCGGGCCGGAATTTTCTGTTCTTCGCCGTCTTGCTTCGCAATATGTTCCCGGCGGTGATCTTTCTCGTGCCGCTCTTCATCCTGATGCGCGCGATCGGGCTGGTGAACACGCATGCGTCGCTCATTCTCACCTACCTCACATTCGGCCTGCCGCTGGCAATCTGGCTCCTCAAAGGCTTCTACGACAACATCCCGGTGGAGCTCGAGCAGGCGGCGCGCATCGACGGAGCGACGCGGTTCCAGGCCTTTCTCCTGATCGTGATGCCGCTCTCGGCGCCAGGAATCATCGCCACGGCGATCTACTCCTTCATCGGCGCGTGGAACGAGTACATCTACGCCTACACCTTCCTCTCCAAGAACGAGCAGTTGACACTGCCGGTCGGCATCCAGCGCTTCTTCTCGGAAAATACGACGGACTTTCCGGGCCTGATGGCGGCCAGCTTTATGATGAGCGTGCCCGTCGTGGTCCTGTTCCTCCTGCTGCAACGATACTTCGTACGCGCCCTTACAGAAGGCGCAGTTAAACACTAGGGAGTTGCCGGTGGCCCACGTGGTCCTCAAAGATCTTGTCAAGACCTATGGCAGCTTCAAAGCTGTCAACGATGTTTCGCTGACGGTCAATGACGGCGAATTCGTTGCGCTCGTCGGCCCTTCAGGCTGCGGCAAAACAACCACGCTCAATCTTGTGGCGGGGCTGATCCCCATCACATCGGGCGACATCGTCATCGGGGACCGGGTGGTCAACGACCTCGACCCCAAGGACCGGGACATCGCAATGGTCTTCCAGAACTACGCGCTCTATCCGCAAAAATCGGTCTATAAAAATCTGGCGTTCCCGCTGCAGATGCGCAAACTGCCAAGGGACGAGATCGACAAGAAGGTCAAGGAAGCAGCGCGAGTGCTCGACATGACGCAGCTGCTCGAGCGCAAGCCGCGCGAACTTTCGGGCGGGCAACAGCAGCGTGTGGCCCTGGGCCGCGCCCTCGTTCGCGATCCGGCGGTATTCCTGATGGATGAACCACTCTCCAACCTCGACGCGAAGCTGCGCGTGCAGATGCGGTCGGAGATCAAGCGCTTCCACCAGGACCTCAAGGCAACGATCATCTATGTGACGCACGACCAGCTCGAAGCCGTGACCATGGCCGATAGGATGGCGGTGATGAACGGCGGCTACCTCCAGCAATACGATTCACCGGCGCAGGTCTTTGCCCATCCGGTGAACATGTTCGTCGCCAGTTTCGTCGGCAGCCCGGCAATGAGCCTTGTTCCGCTGGAGGCATCGACGGCAAGCGGCAATACTGTGTTGACCAGCGCGGAGGGCTGGCGCCTCGAGCTCTCGCCACACAACGCCCAGAAGGTCGCGAGGGCAACCACCAAGAAAGTCGTGCTCGGTGCACGTCACTCGACGATCAAGCTGCACAAGAGTGCGGTGCCAGGAAGCATTCCTGCCAAGGCCTATACGGTGGAGCCGACCGGAGACGTCACTTTCGTACAGGCGTTCCTGTCTGGCGCCATCGTCAACGTCAGCGTGCCGCCGACCATTGCCGTCGCGCCCGATGAACAGATTTGGCTCGAGTTCGACCAGGAGCGGATGCATCTGTTCGACGGCGAAACAGAAATGGCCCTCAAGGCCAACTGAGACAGAGCCGATGCGTCTGGAACGAGGGTGTGGATGACTACGAAGCTTAAAATCACCGATATCAAGCCCTATCCAGTATGGGTAGGAACACGCAACCAGATGCTGGTCAAGGTCGAGACCGACGACGGCATCTTCGGATGGGGTGAGAGCGGCTTGAGCGGTCGCGAGAAGGCCGTGGCCGGCGCGATCGAGCACTATCGCGAGTTTCTCATCGGCCGCGACCCGATGCAGATTGGTCGGATCTGGCAAGAAGCCTATCGTAGCCAATACTTCGAAGGCGGGCGGGTTCTGCAGGCGGCGATTTCCGCCATCGACATTGCCCTTCACGACATCAAGGGCAAGGCGCTGGGGGTGCCGGCCTACGAACTGTTGGGCGGCAAGCAGCGCGACCGCATTCCTACCTTCGCCTCGACCGGTGACGAGGCCGAGGGCGATGTTGCCATCGAGCGAGCCCGCGAACTACGCGCACAGGGGTGGCAGGCGATCCGCTTCTTTCCCATCGGGCAAAACAGCAAGGACATCTTTGAGCCGCGCGAATCGATCGGCGCTACCGCAAGCATGCTAAACAAGGCGCGCGAGGCGCTGGGCGGCGACGTCGTCCTCGGCATCGACTATCATCATCGGTTGTCGGTGGCAGAGGCGGCGAGCTTCTGCAACAAGCTCGGCCGTGGCGTGCTTGATTTCCTCGAGGAGCCAATACGAGACGAGACACCGGAGGCCTACGAATCCCTGCGCACGATGACCGACATACCGTTCGCCATCGGCGAGGAATTTGCCAGCAAGTGGCAGTTCCTTCCCTACATCGAACGCGGCATCCATCAGTTCAATCGGCTCGATGTTTGCAATGTTGGCGGGCTCACTGAAGCGATGAAGGTGGCTGGCTGGAGCGAGGCGCATTATGTCGACCTGATGCCGCACAATCCCCTTGGCCCGGTCTGCACGGCCGCGACCATCCATCTTGCCGCCGCGGTGGCGAATTTCGCCTGGCTCGAAACCAGGGCGCCCGAAGCGAAGCTCGGCTTCGATAATTCCGATTTCTTCCCCGTGCAACCACGGCTCGACGGTCCCGACTATCCGGTCAGCGACCTGCCGGGGCTCGGCATCGAGGTCAACGAAGAGGCGGTCAAGACGGAGAGCTTTCGTTTCTGGGAAGCGCCTCACCTGAAGCGCCGCGACGGTTCTGTTACGAACTGGTAGTTTCATCCACCGGAGTCTAAAATGACGCATACTCCCGACATTACGCGACCGCCCAAAGAGCTGATCGACGCACTGAAGGAAATCGGCGCCGCGACGGTTGCCGGCACGCTTGGCCACATGGGCTTCCGCAATCCGCACATGGTCGGTCCCGTGCCGCAGAACCGCGGGAAGTCGATCGTCGGGCCGGCGCTGACGCTCCAGTTCATGCCGCAGCGGCCGGACCTCTTCACCGAGGGAGAATATGCCGATCCGGAGACGCAGTTGCACCGGCACGTGCTCTATCACGCGCAGGAGGGCGATGTGGTCGTGGTCGACGCGCGCGGCGACATGAGCTCGGGCGTCTTTGGCGATATGATGTCGACGTATTTCAAAGGCAGAGGCGGCGCTGGCATCGTAATCGACGGGTGCATGCGCGATCGACCCAATGTCGAGAAGCTAGATCTCCCCCTATGGCTACGTGGCTGGACTCCCAACTACCATGTGCAGACCAGCATCTATCCCAATGCCGTCAACGTTCCGATTGCCTGCGGCGGTGTCACGGTAATCCCCGGCGACATCATCGTCGCCGACGACGACGGGGTGGTGGTGCTTCCAGTCGCAATGGCCTCGAAGGTAATCGAAGAATCGCAAAAGCATCACGATTGGGAGGAGTTCTCGCGAGCGAGGCTTATGGAGGGCGGGTCGTTGCAGCGCTACTATCCGCTGCATGACGATGCCCGCGGAGAGTACGAAGAGTGGCGCAAAGCAAACCGCCTGGAGAACCGAACTTAGCCTATGGATTACCCTAGGCGATGGACGTGAAAGCGCGCTTGCGCTCCGCCTTTATGGCCTGTGCGATACCATCTTCCGCCGCCCGAGATATATTGATCTTGAGTTCGTGCGCCTGGGAGACGAGACCTTCATCAAGTTGAGCCATAACGATCTCCTTGATCTTATGCGCAGATCATATGCGCATAAGATGCTGTTGAGAGGCGTTATTCGTCGCCCATCTTCAACGCCGCGATGAAGGCTTCCTGGGGAATCTCCACCTTGCCGAACTGGCGCATGCGCTTCTTGCCGGCCTTCTGCTTGTCAAGCAGCTTGCGCTTGCGGGTGGCGTCGCCGCCGTAGCATTTCGCGGTCACGTCCTTGCGCAGTGCCGAGATCGTCTCGCGGGCAATGACGTTGCCGCCGATCGCCGCCTGGATCGGGATCTTGAACATGTGCTTGGGGATCAGCTCCTTAAGCTTCTCGCACATGTCGCGGCCGCGCTTTTCGGCCGCCGTCCGGTGCACCATCATCGACAGCGCGTCGACCGGTTCACCGTTGACGAGGATCGACATCTTCACCAGGTTGCCCTCGCGGTGGTCGCTCAGCGTGTAGTCGAAGGAGGCATAGCCCTTCGAGATCGACTTCAGCCGGTCGTAGAAATCGAACACGACTTCGTTGAGCGGCAGGTCGTAGGTCAGCATCGCACGCGTGCCGACATAGGTAAGCTCGATCTGGATGCCGCGCCGGTCCTGGCAGAGCTTCAGGATGCTGCCGAGATAATCGTCGGGCGTCAGGATCGTCGCGCGGATCCAGGGCTCGTGGATTTCCGAGATCTTGACGACATCGGGCATGTCGGCCGGATTGTGCAGCTCACGCTCCGTGCCGTCGGTCATGTACATCTTGTAGACGACGGAGGGTGCTGTGGCGATGAGGTCGAGGTCGAACTCGCGCTCCAGCCGTTCCTGGATGATTTCGAGATGCAGCAGGCCGAGGAAGCCGCAGCGGAAACCGAAGCCGAGTGCCGCCGACGATTCCATTTCGAACGAAAAGGAGGCGTCGTTGAGGCGAAGCTTGCCCATGGCGGCGCGCAGATCCTCGAAATCGGCGGCATCGACCGGGAAGAGGCCGCAGAACACCACCGGCTGGGCCGGCTTGAAGCCCGGCAGCGCCTGGGCCGTCGGCCGCTTGTCCTCGGTGATCGTATCGCCGACGCGGGTATCGGCCACTTCCTTGATCGAGGCAGTGATGAAGCCGATCTCGCCGGGGCCGAGGCTGTCGATATTGACCATCTTCGGCGTCAGCACGCCGACGCGCTCCACCTGGTATTTCGCATCGGTACCCATCATCCGCACCGTCTGGCCCTTGGTCAGCACGCCATCGATGACGCGGACCAGAACCATGACGCCGAGATAGGCGTCGTACCAGCTGTCGACGAGCAGCGCCTTCAGCGGCGCCTTTTCGCCGCCGGGGCTCTTCGGCGCCGGCAGCTTGTGGACGATCGCTTCCAGCACATCGGGAATGCCGAGGCCGGTCTTCGCCGAAATCAGCACCGCCTCCGAAGCGTCGATGCCGATCACTTCCTCGATCTGTTCCTTGATGCGGTCGGGTTCGGCCGCCGGCAGGTCGATCTTGTTGAGGACGGTGACGATCTCGTGGTTGTTGTCGATTGCCTGGTAGACGTTGGCGAGCGTCTGCGCTTCGACGCCCTGGCTGGCATCGACGACGAGTAGCGAGCCCTCGCAGGCCGACAGCGACCGCGAGACTTCGTAGGCGAAGTCGACGTGGCCGGGCGTGTCGATCAGGTTGAGAATGTATTTCTCGCCGTTGTTCGCCTGGTAGTGCAGGCGCACGGTCTGGGCCTTGATGGTGATGCCGCGCTCGCGCTCGATATCCATATTGTCGAGCACCTGCTCGGACATTTCGCGCTCGGCAAGGCCGCCCGTCGTCTGGATCAGGCGGTCGGCCAGCGTCGATTTGCCGTGGTCGATATGGGCCACGATCGAAAAGTTGCGGATATGGGACAGCGGAGTGGTGGAATTGGTGCTCATGCGCGCCATATAGCAGCGCCGCCCCCTGCCGCAAAGCGGTAATTATCCCGCTGTTTACGCTATTTCGTCCTGTGTCGGACGCGTATCAGACCGGCCACGTCTCCAGCCGCCAGGCCGAATCCCAGAACATCCATTCATATTGCGAGGCGCGCACGAAGACATCGGTCATCTGAGCCCGCTCCACCGGTGACGCGGCGCGGGCGGCGATGTCGGTCAGCGCGATCACCTCGCGGGCACCGGCGGCAAATTGCGGATCGCCATAGGTGTTGATCCAGGCCTGGAAGGCATTGCCCTCGATTGCCGGCCGGTTCTTGATCGCTTCGCCGACGTGCCAGTAGATCCAGAAGCAGGGAAGGATGGAGGACAGCGCCACCGCGTAGGAGCTGTGATAGGCGGTGGCGAGCAGGAAGTTCGTATAGGCAAAGCCGGCAGGCGAGGGTTCGGCGGATGCGACATCCGCAGACGTGATGCCGAACTGGGTGAGGAAGCCGGCATGCAGGCCCTGCTCGACGGTGATCGCCTTCTGCGCCGAGCCGAGGAAGCGCAGGACCTGCGCATTGTCGGGCGCCTTGGCCGCGACGATCGCCAGGCATCGTGCATAATGCTTGAGGTAGAGCGCATCCTGCAGGATGTAATGCCGGAAAACCTCGGGCGGCAGCGTGCCGTCCGAAAGGCGCTGCAGCAGCGGCAAGGCCTCGATTTCAGCCATGATCGGCGCGATCCTGTCCCAGGCGGCTGCCGTGAAGCTTTCCGTCAGTTCCGTGCTCTGCGTGCTTGCGTCCATCACTCTCTCCTCGGATTACGCCGCCATATATGGACGGAGCAGCGGCGAAAGCAAGGCGCGTTTGGCCGCTTTTCGTCGGCACTTGATTCCATCATCGGATAATGTATTTCTCTTATAGTGGAATCGGTAGACGGAAAAATGGAACCGGAACTCGAAGAGGCGATCGGCATCCGCATCCGCACGCTGCGGCAGGAAAAGGCTCTGACGCTCGATGATCTTGCTGCGGCCTCCGGCGTCAGCCGGGCGATGATCTCGCGCATCGAGCGGGCGGAGGCGAGCCCGACCGCCTCGCTGCTGGCAAGGATCTGCGCTGCGCTCGGCCTGTCGCTGTCGGCCTTCTTCGCGGAAGAGGGGCAGGCATCGCCGCTCGCCCGCCGGCAGGAACAGCAGGTCTGGCGCGATCCGGAGACCGGTTATATCAGACGGTCTGTTTCACCCCCGGGCACGGCTTCCGATGTCGATATCGTCGAGGTCGAATCCCCGGCCGGCGCCCGTGTCAGCTTTCCCCCACATGCGAGCGCCCATGGCATGACGCAGCATATCTGGCTGTTCGACGGCGAACTGGAGATGACGGCGGCTGAGATCGTCTACCGGCTGCGCCCGGGCGATTGCCTGTTCATGCCGGTCGGCGAGGGCCATGTCTTCCACAACCCCGGCAACGCTCCGGCGCGTTATTGCGTCGTGCTCGATCGCGGCAGCCGATAACAGCTTTCATTTCAGGAGAACAGCATGCCTGCTATTCGTACCCTTTCCGCCGAGGAGGCCCGCGCCGCCATTCCCGCCCTTTCGCAAGTGCTTGTCGATTGCGTCGCGGGCGGTGCCTCCGTCGGCTTCATGCAGCCCTATGGGCCCGAGGATGCCGAGTCCTATTGGCGCGATGTCGCCGATGCCGTTGCCACCGGCGGCAACTTGCTGTTGGTCGCTGAACTCGACGGCAGGATCGTCGGCACGGTGCAGGTGGGTGCGGCGCAGATGCCGAACCAGCCGCATCGCGGCGATCTGAAGAAGCTGCTGGTGCACCGCTCCGCCCGCGGCAAGGGGCTCGCCCGGCTGCTGATGGATGCCGCCGAGCGCGAGGCGGCAAGCCGCGGCAAGTCCCTGCTCGTGCTTGACACGGCAACCGGCAGCGATGCCGAGGCGATCTATCTGCGCCTGGGCTGGCAGCGCGTCGGCGTCATCCCCGATTATGCGCTGTGGCCGGAAGGCGGTTTCTGCGCCACCACCCTGTTCTACAAACGGCTCGCCTGATTGCGCCGGCCCCGCTCATGCCGGCCTGGCGAAGACCGGAAGCGCGCCGCCAAGCGTCGCGCCCGCCGTCCATTGCGCCGCATTCCAGCCGAATTGCCGCGCCGCTTCGATATTCACCGCCATATCGTCGATGAAGGCGATCTCGCCGGGCAGCACGCCGGCCCGCTCGGTTGCCAGCCGGAAGAAATCGGGAGAAGGCTTGCTGTGCCCGAGTGCGGCAGAATAGATGATGTCGTCGAAATGCGCGTTAAGGCCGATCTGCTCCATCAGGTAGTGTGCCCGCCTATGCTCCTGGTTGGTCGCCAGCAAGAGAGTCATGCCGCTTTGCCTGAGAGCAGCGAGCTCTTCCAGCAGATCGAGATCGAGGCGGGAATCGTTTTCGAACCAGTAATCGATCAGTGTTTCGGCGCTGAGGTGAGGCGCGATCTTTGCGAGAACGCCGGCGAGCTTCGGCTCCAGCGCCTCGCGGCCGATGATGATATCGCGCCAGTGAGTTTGGAAGAATTCCTGCTGCAGCAGGTCGACACGCAGGCCGAGATCGCGCTCCAGATAGGTGAAGAGAGGCAGGCCGTCCACCGGGCGACCATGAATGAGCACGCCGTCGACATCGACCATCAGCACTTTCATGCGGGAAATTTCCTCGTTCTCAAAACACCGGCGAAGGTGGCGTCGTTATTCCAGACGATCAAGGGCCCGCGCCGCTTTTTTGTCAGGGCCGAGCCGTGTAAATCTCCATTGTCAATCAAGGGCAGGATTTGAAATGCGCGTCATCTATTCCGAAGATCACAAGCTGCGCGATGCCAGGACCGAGCTGCACGCCGGCCAACTGGTGACGCCCTTCGAGGCGCCGTTCCGTGCCGAATGGATCCTCGCGGCGGTCAAGGAGGCGGGTTTTACCGATGTCGTGGCGCCTGATGCGCACGGGTTGGAAACGGCTCGAAAAGTGCATGATCCCGCCTATCTGGATTTCCTCGCCACCGTCTGGGACCGCTGGGTGGCGGCCGGTTTCACCGGCGAGGCGATCGCCAATTCCTTCGCCGTTCGCCGCACCAGCCAGCGCGTGCCCGAAAATATCGTCGGCGCGATCGGCCACTATGCCAATGCCGCCGATACCTCGATCACCAAGGGGTCCTACGAGGCGGCGGTCGCTTCCATGCGCTGTGCCGTCACCGGCGCCGACTGGCTGGCAGCAGGCAATCGTTTCGCCTTCGCGCTCTGCCGCCCGCCCGGCCACCATGCCGGCATCGATCTCTTCGGCGGCTATTGCTTCATCAACAATTCAGGTGTCGCCGCGCAGCGGCTGCTCGACCATGGTGCGAGCAAAGTCGCGGTGCTGGATGTCGACTTCCACCATGGCAATGGCACGCAGGATCTCTTCTATCACTGCGGCGATGTCTTCACCGCCTCGCTGCACGGCGATCCCATGCATGCCTTTCCCTATTTCCTCGGCCATGCCGACGAGAAAGGCGAGGGAGAGGGCGAAGGTAGCAACCGCAACTATCCGATGCCGCCGGGCACGCCTTGGCATGTCTGGTCTTCGGCCCTTGCCGATGCGCTCGCCCGCATCAAGACCTTCGGCGCCGAGGCGATCGTCGTGGCACTCGGCGTCGATACCTTCGAGCGCGACCCGATCTCCTTCTTCAGCCTCACCTCCGACGATTTCACCCGCATGGGCGCGATGATCGCTTCCGTCGGCCTACCGGTGCTCGCCTGCATGGAGGGCGGCTACGGCGTGCCGGAGATCGGCCTCAACGTCGCCAATGTCCTCAAGGGTCTGGAAGCCTGATCACTGCCGATGACCGACGAGACCGTTCCATCCGACATTCCGACATCCCGCATGCTGAGCTGGGCGCGCAACTCCACCGTCTATCGCCTGGAGCGGCGGATGATGACGGAAAAGCAGCTGTTTGACGCCATCACCCGCAAGGCGAAGGAGAAATTCGAGGGGATCAGCGCGGCACAACTCAAGGCCGTTGCCGATTTCGCCGTCAAATTTGCCTATGACAACAAGGTGCTCGACGATCACGCCTATGCCGAGATCAGCACGCGCTCTGCCGTGCGCGGCGGTAAATCGAAGCGCGCGATCGCCCAGAAGCTTGCTGCCAAGGGCGTCTCCAGCGACAAGGTCGAAGTGGCACTTGAGGAGGCTGACGATCTCTATGCCGCAGCGATTTTTGCCCGCAAGCGCGCTTTCGGTCCCTTCCGCCGGGTCGAGTTCGACGAAAAGCGAAAGGCGAAAGAGCTTTCGGCTTTTGCCCGCAACGGCTTCAGCTTCGACATCGGCAGGAAGGTCTTCGAAATGAGCTTCGAAGACGCTGAAGAGGTCATCTTCGCCGGCCGATCTTTGGCGCCTCAGCATCAGCGCTCTTGATCCCGGCATGAAAAGTTTGAATTTGGTTCTCACCCGTCTTCGGCCTAAAACCGCGCCAGGATCGGGGGCCACATGGACATCAAGAATATCGAGACGGGGACGGACGGCGCAGCCTTGATCGCGCAGCCGGGCGTATCGCCGACTTCGGGCGGCTTGGCGGCCGGTGTCGCCATGTGCCTGATGTCGATGTCGTCGATCCAGTTCGGCGCGGCACTGTCTTCGTCAGCCATTGCCACCTATGGCGTTGCCGGCGCCACGTGGCTGCGGCTTGCTTTCGCGGCGATCATCCTTGCCGCCGTCGTCAGGCCTTCGGTGCTGCGCTATAACGGCGCCCAATGGCGGGCGACGTTGCTGCTCGGCACGACGACGGCTGCCATGACACTGTGCTTCTTCGCGGCGATCCAGCGGCTGCCGCTCGGCTTGGCGATCGCCATCGACTTCCTCGGGCCGCTCTCGGTCGCCGTCTTCGGCTATGGCCTGAGCTGGCGGCTTACCTGGCCGTTGATCGCTGCGGCCGGCATTCTCTTCCTCGCCCATGACGGCGAAGGCTGGGTCGGCAATTCTTCAGGCGTCCTCTTCGCCCTCGGCTCGGCTGTGGGATGGGCGGTCTATATCCTGCTGACGAAGAAGGTCGGCGCTGCCTTCAAGGGGCTGGAAGGTCTCTCGATGTCGCTGATCGTTGCCGGCCTCGTCGCGACACCCTTCGGTCTGGCCGAGACAGGGGGCGCCTTCACGGTGGAGGGACTGGCGGAGGTTCTCGGCCTTGCCATCCTCGTGCCGCTTTTGCCCTATGCGCTGGAGATGGTGGCGCTGCGGCGCATGCCGTCGGCATCCTTCGGCATCCTGATGAGCCTCGAACCGGCGCTCGGTGCTCTCGCCGGTTTTCTGATCCTCGCCCAGCCGATGACCGCGCTGCAGATGCTGGGTACGGCGCTCGTGGTGGCGGCCAGCGCCGGCGCCACCGCCTCGGCGGAAAGGGCCTGAGATCAGGCGGGTTTGCGCGCGGGATCGTCGAGCGCCGGATTGTAGAACAGCGACAGCGTCAGGCTCTTGGCGATCCGTTCCGCCGTCGCCATGAACCAGGCCTTGGCCTCCGGCGACGGGGCGATATCGTCGAGCGTCGCGGCAAAAAGCGACAGCCACTTCGGAAAGAGATCGGGCGTCAGATTCTGGACACTCGTATGCGCCTGCACCGGCTTGCCGCCATAGGCGCCGCTGCGGAAGGCGACGGCCGACCAGAAGCTCTTCATCTTCGCCATATGCTCCGGCCAGCGGCCGGATAGTTTCGCGTCAAACACCGGGCCGAGATCGGGATGCGTTAGCACGCGCCCGTAAAAGGTCTCGACCAGCCTGTCGATGAAGGCCTCGTCGACGCCCATCGCCTGCATTTCGGCCTCCGCCCTTTCGCGGATCGCCGCGACATGGGCGGGGCGGCCCTGAATGTCATTGTCCATTCCAAAACCCCGGCGCCGCGTGATGCGGCAGCCTCCATATAGGTGTTTATGGCGGCGAGCCAAAGTCACCCGTGTTGCTTGCGGCAATCTGTCAGCTTGCCTCCCCATTCACTTGACCGTCACTGCCAGCTTCTTTAGATTTAGAATAATTCTAAAATTTGGAGAAAGTCATGCTGGCGCGGTTTTTCAGATCCTCGAAACGATCTTTCGAGTCGCTGTCCGAGCAGGAGATCCTTGCCCTTGGGATCGCCTCCGAGGAAGACGATGCCCGCATCTATCTCGCCTATGCCGACAGGCTGCGCCGCGAATTTCCGGCCTCGGCCAAGGTCTTCGAGGATATGGCCGAAGTCGAGGATACGCATCGCAAGTCGCTGATCGAGATTCATCGCCAGCGTTTCGGCGAGCGCATCCCGCTGATCCGGCGCGAGCATGTGCAGGGCTTCTACGAGCGCAAGCCCGACTGGCTCAGGGCAAACCTTTCGCTGGATGCGATGCGGCAGGAAACCGAGGCGATGGAGGAGCAGGCCTATCGTTTCTATGTCGAGGCGGCAAAACGGACCTCGGACGCCTCGACCCGTGAGCTTCTCGGCGATCTCGCGCTTGCCGAACAGGGGCATGAGGATATCGCCCGCATGCTGGGCGACAAACATACGCCCGCAGATGTCAAGCACGACGAGGACGCGACGGTGCATCGGCAATTCGTGCTGACCTATGTGCAGCCGGGTCTTGCCGGACTGATGGACGGCTCGGTCTCGACCCTGGCGCCGATCTTCGCCGCCGCCTTCGCCACGCAGGATACCTGGCAGACCTTCCTCGTCGGCCTTTCAGCCTCCGTCGGCGCCGGCATCTCGATGGGTTTCACCGAGGCCGCCCATGACGACGGCAAGATCTCCGGCAGAGGCTCGCCGGTCAAGCGCGGCCTTGCCTGCGGCATCATGACCGCGCTCGGCGGCCTCGGCCACGCACTGCCCTATCTGATCCCGCATTTCTGGACAGCGACGATCACCGCCGCCATCGTCGTCTTCTTCGAACTCTGGGCAATCGCCTTCATCCAGAACCGCTACATGGAAACCCCCTTCCTGCGCGCCGCCTTCCAGGTGGTGCTGGGCGGCGGCCTGGTGCTCGGCGCCGGTATCCTGATCGGGAATGGGTGAGGAGCGGTCGGGCGCAGCCCGAGCAATCGATCCAGTGAATCGATTGCAGCAACGAACGCCCTGAGCCAAAGCGAAGGGCCGGGAGACGGTGCGTCATCCTCGGCATCAAGCCGGTCGGGCATAGCCCGAGCAATCGATCCAGTGAATCGATTGCAGCGACGAACGCCCTGAGCCCAAAGCGAAGGGCCGGGAGACGGCAAACTATTTGGCCCCGGCCGCGTTTGCGAAGGCTCAAGAGGCGGCACGACTGCATTCTTGCACTTCGCTTGCGCTCAGTGCATTCGCGGCTTCGCCGCTCACCCCCCTCATCTGCCTGCCGGCATCTTCTCCCCGCTGGGGAGAAGGGGACTCGTGGCGGCGCCTCGCTCCCTTGCGACATTGGTTTGGGAATGACACCCGCGCGGATTGCTCCCCCTTCTCCCCAGCGGGGAGAAGATGCCCGTCAGGGCAGATGAGGGGGGTGAGGAGCGGAAGCGACGAACGCCTTGAGCGTAAGCGAAAGACAGCCCTCCCTGTATAAAGAACCACCCGGCAAAACGAAAAAGGCCGGCAAACAGCCGGCCCTTTCCACATTCTCTATTGCAACCCTTACCGTAGCGCGCCGACCAGGACGTCGCGGCCGTTCTCGATGGTGACCCAGCGGCCGGCATTGTAGCTCGACTGGCGCTTGACGAAGGAATAGGGGGTCCCGAACCATGGCTTGACGTCGGAGGCGAGGTTGTCGAGCACGAAATCGCCCTCGGCCGTGCGCAGCGTCAGCACGGCATGGCCTTCGCCATCCGGCTTGCGCACGACGGTCATCAGCAGGTCGGCAGCCGGAAAGCCGCGCTGGATCAGCATGCGGCGCTTCAGCAGCGCGAAATCCTCGCAGTCGCCGGCGGTGGTCGGATAGGCCCAGACCTCATCCCTACCGTAGATTTCCTTGTCGGTCATCGGCGTGATCGTGCGGTTGACAGCGGCGTTGACCGAACGCACGAGCGACCACTTCCCCGGGTTCATGGCGACCGGGCCCGCGTTGCGGTTTGCGCCGCATTCACTGCGGTGGGTCTGACAGAAATCGTAGTGCCCGATCGGCTGTGAGGTGGCATTGCCTGTCACCATGGAAGCATTTCTGCTGGGGGCTGGTATGGCGGCCGTCGCCATCGCAAACATGGCCATCATGGCCACAAAGATACCCTTGATCCGCACGCCCGCTCTTTCCTTGCATCGCCCTTATTTATTAACAAAGTGTTAATGGAGAGGGCCCAAAAGAGTCAATCGTTACTTCTTGGGAGAACCTTACGACCCGCCGATATGGTTAAAATGCAACGGGTTGGGGGACTTGCATCAGGCGAATTTATCCGCCTCTGCCGCTCAAACGGGCATCTGCCTATTTGTTGATGAACGGATGATGCCTTTGACGGCACTCAGGAGAAGCGCGATATCGCCGGGGCGGGAAAGGCGATGGTCGCCGTCGCGAATGAAGGTCAGCACAACGTCGTCGGCGGGAAGATGTTCGACCAGTTTCATCGCATGCGCATGCGGCACGTCGGCGTCTTTCATGCCCTGGAGAATGTGCACCGGGCAGCCGGTTTCGATGATGCCGTCGAGCACCCGGTTCTTTCGGCCGTCCTCGATCAGCGCCCGCGTATAGATGTTGGGTTCCGGGCTGTATTGCGAACGCTCTTCGAAATAACCGCGCTCGGCCAGCGATTTGCGCTCCTTGGCCTTGAGGTTCGGCTCGATCAGCTCGGAAGTGAAATCGGGGGCGGGCGCGATCAGCACCATCCCTGCGAGCGTCACGCCGCCCTGCCGCGCAAGCTCCTGCGCCAGCCTGAGCGCGATCCATCCGCCCATCGACGAGCCGACAAGGATAACCCGATCGGGCGCGACATGGCGGATGACGGCAAGTGCCTCCTCCAGCCAGCGCGAGATCGTGCCGTCGCCGAAGCTGCCGCCGGAAAGTCCGTGGCCGGAATAGTCCAGGCGGATGCAGGCGAGCCCAAGTTCCGCCGCCAGCCCGTCGAGTTCCACCGCCTTGGTGCCGCTCATGTCGGAGCGGTAGCCGGACAGCCAGACCAGTGCCGGTGCGCCATTGCCCGCCTGCGCCGGCCGGACGAGCATGGCGATCTCACGCGCCGCCTCACCCTCGCCGACCGTCAGGAACTGCGGCTGGGCATTGGACATCTGATCGGACATCGGCGAAACTCCTGTTGTTTTGGCCTATAAAACAGATTCTTGGCAGGCTGACAGCGGGTGATTTTTCCGCTAAAGGATGATATTGACTCCGTTGCAGCGATGACGCGACACGTTTGTGCACCCCTGATTGGGAGCGCGATGCTGCAACGTTCCGAAACAACGCGAGGAGAATACGACCATTCGCAGACCTTTTAAAACCGACGCGCCCGTGAAGGACGGACCGCGCTCGAACCGTGAAATCCGCATTCCCAAAGTTCAGCTGATCGGGGCTGACGGTGAGAATATGGGCGTCGTGCCTACCGACCAGGCCTTGAGAATGGCGGAAGAAGCCGGCCTCGATCTCGTCGAAATTTCCCCAAATGTCGAGCCGCCGGTGTGCAAGATCCTCGATCTGGGCAAGCTGAAATATGCCAACCAGAAGAAGGCTGCCGAGGCGCGCAAGAAGCAGAAGATCGTCGAAGTCAAAGAAATCAAGATGCGCCCGAACATCGACACTCATGATTATGAGGTGAAGATGAAGGCGATGGGTCGCTTCTTCGACGAAGGCGACAAGGTCAAGGTGACGCTGAAGTTCCGCGGCCGTGAAATGGCCCACCAGGAACTCGGCATGAAGCTTCTGCAGCAGGTCAAGGCCGATACGATCGAGTTCGCCAAGGTCGAAGCCGAACCCAAGCTCGAAGGCCGCCAGATGATGATGGTGCTGGCGCCGAAATAAGCGCCAGGCAGTTTTTCGCCCAAGGCCGTCCGCAAGGGCGGCTTTTGTGCTTTCTGCCATTTTGCTTTGCGCCGTTGTATTTTGGGAGGCGCGAAGATTCCTCCGCCGCCCCGTTGCACTTTCATGACGCTGCGGTTATAAGCGCCCGTCCGAACTGACCGGCAGGGCATGCCGTGGCAGTTTCGAATGCTTGCGGAACGGTTCGTCGCCGATGCCGCAGATCAACAACAAACGCTCCCGCACCTTGTTGCGACGGCCGGAGAACCGGACTTCGCAGGAGGGCTTTTTTGATAAAGCGCGCAGGGAGGACAGAAGGAGTAGCAAAATGCCCAAGATGAAGACGAAGTCCTCTGCCAAGAAGCGGTTCAAGATCACCGCAACCGGCAAGGTCAAGGCTGCCGCTGCCGGCAAGCGCCATGGCATGATCAAGCGTTCCAACAAGTTCATTCGCGATGCACGTGGCACCATGGTTCTCGCAGAACCGGATGGCCGCAAGGTTATCAAGAATTACCTGCCGAACGGTCTCTGAGACTCGTCCGCGAACGCTAGATTTAAGGAGATCATGATATGGCACGTGTAAAAAGAGGCGTCACGTCTCATGCCAAGCACAAGAAGGTTCTGAAGGCAGCAAAGGGCTTTTACGGCCGCCGCAAGAACACCATCCGTACCGCCAAGGCTGCTGTCGATCGTTCGAAGCAGTACGCCTACCGCGACCGCAAGGTCAACAAGCGCAACTTCCGTGCGCTTTGGATCCAGCGCATCAACGCCGCTGTGCGTGAATTCGGCCTGACCTACGGCCGCTTCATCGACGGCCTGAACAAGGCCGGCATCGAAGTCGACCGCAAGGTTCTCTCCGACATGGCGATCCACGAGCCGGAAGCATTCGGCGCGCTGGTCAGTGCTGCCAAGAAGGCTCTTGAATACCTCAAGGAAGCCGGCACGGCGAACGAGTTTGAAGGCGCGGTCAAGTAACCAGCGCTTCCCAAGCTTTTGAATTTATGATTTTGGGAAACCCGCGCTGGTTTGGGCTAGCGCGGGTTTTTCTTTCTTTATATTCCTGGCGCCGGCCGGCGCCGCCTGCCTCCCGATCGCCCGCCTGATACTGGACGGAAAGAAGTGACAATGTCAGATATCGACCAGCTCAATGCATCGCTGCTCGCCGAAATCGCCGCCGCCGATGACGAGACGGCGCTGGAAGCCGTGCGCGTTTCCGCCCTTGGCAAGAAGGGCTCCGTCTCCGAACTGTTGAAGACGCTCGGCGCCATGACGCCCGAAGAGCGCCAGAGCAAGGGTGCTGCGATCAACGTTCTGAAGAACGCGGTGACCGAGGCGCTCACCGCCCGCAAGGCGACGCTGCGGCAAGCGGCAATCGATGCGCGGCTGAAGGCCGAGACGGTCGACGTCAGCCTGCCGGTGCGCTCTTCGTCGGCCGAGCGCGGCCGCATCCATCCGATCAGCCAGATCGTCGACGAGATCACCGCGATCTTCGCCGACATGGGTTTTTCGATCGCCGAAGGTCCCGACATCGAGACCGATTATTACAATTTCACCGCGCTGAATTTCCCCGAAGGCCATCCGGCCCGCGAGATGCACGACACCTTCTTCTTCAACCCGGATGAGAATGGCGAGCGCAAGGTGCTGCGCACCCATACCTCGCCGGTGCAGGTGCGCACCATGGAAGCGCAGACACCGCCGATCCGCATCATCATTCCCGGCAAGACCTACCGCCAGGACTCGGACGCCACGCATTCGCCGATGTTCCATCAGGTCGAAGGCCTGGTCGTCGACAAGAAGGCCAATGTCGCCAACCTCCGCTGGGTGCTGGAAGAATTCTGCAAGACCTTCTTCGAGGTCGACAGCGTGACGATGCGTTTTCGCCCGTCCTTCTTCCCTTTCACCGAGCCCTCTTTCGAGGTCGATATCCAGTGCGACCGCTCCGGCCCGATCGTCAAGTTCGGCGAGGGCACCGACTGGATGGAAATCCTCGGCTGCGGCATGGTCCACCCGAATGTGCTGCGTTACGGCGGGCTCGATCCGGACGAATATCAGGGCTTTGCCTGGGGCATGGGCCTCGACCGCATCGCCATGCTGAAATACGGCATGCCCGACCTGCGGGACTTCTTCAACGCCGACGTCCGCTGGATGACGCATTACGGCTTCCGCCCCCTCGACATGCCGACGCTGTTCGGCGGCCTCAGCGCTTGAACGGAGAATTGGGACGATGAAATTCACGCTCTCCTGGCTGAAAGAGCATCTGGAAACGGATGCCGGCCTCGATGAAATCTGCACGCGCCTCACCGAGATTGGGCTGGAGGTCGAGGATGTCGACGACAAGGCGGCGTTCAAGCCCTTCGTCATCGCCAGGGTCGTCTCGGCGGAAAAACATCCGCAGGCCGATCGCCTGAAGGTGCTGATGGTCGACACCGGGTCCGGCGCACCGGTCCAGGTGGTCTGCGGCGCCCCGAATGCGCGCGCCGGTCTCGTCGGCGCCTTCGCGGCGCCCGGAACCTATGTTCCCGGTATCGACGTGACGCTGGCCGTCGGCAATATCCGCGGCGTCGAAAGCCATGGCATGATGTGCTCCGAAAAGGAGCTGCAGATCTCCGACAGTCACGACGGCATCATCGATCTCCCGGAGGATGCGCCGGTCGGCCAGAGTTATGCCGCTTATGCTCATCTCGACGATCCCCTCATCGAGATCAACCTGACGCCCAACCGGCCGGATTGCACCTCGATCCACGGCATCGCGCGCGATCTTGCTGCCTCCGGCCTCGGCACGCTGAAGACGCGGCCCGCCCCGTCCTTCGCCGTCGAGGGCGAGACGCCGGTGAAGCTGATGCTCGATCTCGACGATCAAAAACTCTGCCCGGGTTTTGCGCTGCGCCTCGTGCGGGGCGTCAGGAACGGCCCGAGCCCGCGCTGGATGCAGCAGCGGCTGATCGCCATCGGCCTGCGCCCCATCAATGCGCTTGTCGATGTCACCAACTACATGACCTTCGATCAGGGACGGCCGATCCACGTCTTCGATGCCGCCAAGATCAACGGCAACCTGACCGTCCGCCGTGCCGCCGAAGGCGAGACGGTGCTGGCGCTCGACCAGCGCGAATACAAGCTGTCGCCGAACAACGTCGTCATCTCCGATGAAAACGGCATCGAATCGATCGGCGGCATCATGGGCGGCGAACATTCCGGCTGCGACGAGAACACCGTCGACGTGCTGATTGAATCCGCCCTGTGGGATCCGATGAACATCGCCAAATCAGGCCGCAGCCTCGGCATCATCACCGATGCCCGCTACCGCTTCGAACGCGGCGCCGATCCGGAATATATGGTCCCCGGCCTCGAACGCACGACCGAACTGGTGCTGGAGCTTTGCGGCGGCAAGGCGGCCAAGGCCGAGATCGTCGGCTACCAGGGTTACGAACCAAAGACCGTCGATTTCCCCTATTCGGAGGTCAAGCGTCTGACGGGCCTCGACGTCTCGAATGAGGAAAGCAACACGATTTTGACGCGCCTCGGCTTCACCATCTCCGGTTCCGGCGAGCGCGTCTCCGTCGCCGTCCCCTCCTGGCGTCCCGATGTCGACGGCAAGGCCGATCTCGTCGAGGAGGTCATGCGCATTCACGGCGTCGACAATATCAAGCCGGCGCCGCTTGAAAGCCATGCGGCCGTCAACGGCAAGATCCTGACGACGCTGCAGATCCGCAGCCGCCTCGCCAAGCGGGCGCTCGCCGCGCGCGGCATGCTCGAAGCCGTCACCTGGTCTTTCATTCCGGAAGACCAGGCAAAGCTGTTCGGCGGCGGTTCGCCGACGCTCAAGCTTGCCAACCCGATCGCCGCCGAAATGTCGGATATGCGCCCGTCGCTTCTGCCGGGCCTGCTGACCGCAGCCCAGCGCAATGCCGACAAGGGTTATGGTGACGTCGCGCTCTTCGAGGTCTCCGGCACTTATGAGAACGACAGGCCTGAGGGTCAGCGCCGCGTGGCCGGCGGCATTCGCCGCGGGACGGCCTCGCTTGCCGGCGCCGGTCGCGCCTGGTCGAACCCCGCCAAGGGCGGCGGCAAGCCAGTCGACGTCTTCGACGCCAAGGCCGACGCGCTTGCCGTCATCGAAGCCTGCGGCCTGCCGATGGGCAATATCCAGATCGAGCAGGGCGGGCCGGAATGGTATCATCCCGGCCGCTCCGGCACGATCAAGATGGGGCCGAAGGTCGTGCTCGGCTATTTCGGCGAATTCCATCCGCTGACGCTGGAATCGCTTGATGTCTCCGGCGCTCTCTGCGGCTTCGAAGTCTATGTCGACGCCATGCCGGAAGCCAAGCGCAAGGCGACGCGCACCAAGCCGGCGCTCGAGCTGTCGCCCTTCCAGGTGGTGCGGCGCGACTTCGCCTTCGTCGTCGACAAGACGGTGGAAGCCGGCGCGATCGTCAAGGCCGCGACCGGCGCCGACCGCAAGCTGGTGACCGGCGTCAATGTCTTCGACATCTTCGAGGGCGCATCGGTTGGCGACGGCAAGAAATCGGTGGCGATCGAGGTGCAGATCCAGCCGGTCGAACGCACGCTGACGGACGAGGATTTCGAGGCGCTGACGCAGAAGATCGTCGCCAGCGTCACGAAATTCACCGGCGGTGTCCTCAGAAGCTGAGCTTCACCCAACATCGTCAAGTCATGGACCGGTCGCGAATAGCGGCCGGTCTTTTCACAGGTGCAGATGGAAGAGTTTGCTCACGATCGTCCAGCGGCCGTCGATCTTCAGCAGCGAGAGATAATCGGTAAAGCGCATTCCGGCAAAGTCGTCGGTGACCTTGACGCTTGCCGCTTCGCCTTCGACATCGACGCTCTGAATGTCCATGTAGGGCTGCGTGCCGGGTGGCGCCGGCTCCTCCGCCAGGATCGCGGCGATGAACTCGTCCCGCGTCAGCCATTCGACGGCATTTTCGTAATGGCCGATGATCGAGCTTTTCGGGTGAAAGGCCTTTTTCAAGGCTGCCTCATTGGCGAAGGCCATGCCTTCGACATAGAGATGAACCGTCTGTTCGACTGCCTGCCTGTCCGACATATTTTCATCCCGTTCTTCGAGATGGCGTTAGATAGTTTCGCCGGCCCCGAAGGCAAGCCCGGCCGGTTGTGGCCGACCGGGCTTTTTCAGGTTCAGATGTTCGTCATAGCAAGCGAGGCGTCCGAATAGCGCTTGCCGGCAACCTGCCCGGCGGGGATCGCTTCGCTGAGCTGCTCGAGTTCCGCCGGGCTCAGCACGATATCGGCAGCGGCCGCATTCTGTTCGAGATGGTGAAGCTTGCGGGCGCCGGGGATCGGCACGATGTCGTCGCCCTGGTTCAACACCCAGGCGAGCGCCAGCTGTGCTGCCGTCACGCCTTTCTCGGCGGCAAGCCGCTCGAGAGTCGCGACGAGGGCGGCATTGGCGTCGAAGTTTTCCGCCTGGAAACGCGGCACCTGTCGGCGGAAATCGTCCGCGTCGAGATCCTCCGCCTTGCGGATCGCCCCGGTCAGGAAGCCGCGCCCAAGCGGGCTGTAAGGCACGAAGCCGATGCCGAGTTCGCGGCAGGTGGCAAGCACCTCCTCTTCGGGATCGCGCGTCCAGAGCGAATATTCACTCTGCAGGGCTGCGATCGGATGGACCGCATGGGCGCGGCGAATGGTGGCGCTGCCGGCTTCTGAAAGCCCGAGCGCCCGGACTTTCCCTTCCTTCACCAGCTCTGCCATGACGCCGACCGTTTCCTCGATCGGCACGTTGGGATCGACCCGGTGCTGGTAGAAGAGGTCGATGGTTTCGATGCCGAGGCGTTTCAGCGAGGCCTCGGCCACCCCACGCACATGCTCGGGGCGGCTGTCGACGCCGGCGATGGCGGCAGTACCCGGCTTGCTGGCATCGATCTTGAAGCCGAATTTGGTGGCGATCACCACGCGGTCGCGGAACGGCTTCAGCGCTTTGCCAAGAAGAACCTCGTTGGTAAAGGGACCATAGACTTCGGCGGTGTCGAAGAAGGTCACGCCGAGATCGATGGCGCGATGCAGTGTCTTGATCGATTCCGCCTCGTCGCTGGCGCCATAGGCAAAGCTCATGCCCATGCAGCCAAGACCGACGGCAGAGACGGTCAGATCGTTTCCGAGTTTCCGGGTTTTCATGATGCGCTCCTTTTTGAGCTGATTTTGAACCGCTTGATCGGTTGTTTGCGGTACCGGCGGACCATATCGCTGTCGCATCAATCAGAAAATACATGCAGTTTCTAACAGGTTGTTCTATCATTTCGATCAATGAACAGAACACAGCTCTCGCAACTCGCCGTTCTCGCCGCTGTCTCGGAGCATCGCAGCTTCCGGGCGGCGGCGAAGGAACTCCTCGTCGCGCCGTCTGCCGTCAGCCATGCGATATCGAGCCTCGAGGAAAGTCTGGGAGTGCGGCTTCTGGCGCGCACCACCCGCAGCGTCGCGCCGACGGAGGAGGGCCGGCTGCTGCTTGAAAGACTTCGTCCCGCACTCGAGGAGATCGATATTGCCTTGGAGGCCGTCCGCGATACGCGCGGCAAACCGGCCGGAAACCTGCGCATCACCGCGCCGCGCTTCGCCTCCGATCTGCTGCTCGCCCCGCGCCTCGGCGAGTTTCTCAACCTCTATCCCGATATCACACTGGAGATCGCCAATGAGGACGGCTTCACCGATATCGTCAAGGAGGGTTTCGATGCCGGTATCCGGCTGGAGGAGAGCCTGGAAGCCGATATGATCGCAGTCAGGGTCTCGCCCAATCTGACGACGGTGATCGCTGCTTCGCCCGAATATTTCGAGCGTCATCCGAAACCCGAGCATCCGCGCGATCTCGTCCATCACCGCTGCATCAAGCGGCGCTTTACCAATGGCTCGATCTATCGCTGGGAGTTCGAAAAGGACGGGCAGGAACTGGTCGTTTCGGTCGACGGGCCGCTGATCGTCAGCGAGGACCGGCTGGCCCTGCTTGCGGCGATGAACGGCGCGGGCCTTGCCTATCTCTTCGACATGCGCGTTTACGCCGAACTGGCGAGCGGCAAGTTGGTGCGGGTGCTGGAGGATTGGTGCGCACCCTATTCCGGGCCGTTTCTCTATTATCCCACCCGGCGGCAGATGCGGCCGGCGCTACGCGCCTTCATCGATTTCTTTAGATACAGCGAGCAGGATACGGGCGGCCGGTAGGAATGGGGACAGGCCGCCCGTTCGCATTATTTGATCAGGCAGCCTTTGCCTTCTGGTTCGCCGCCGTGGTGGCGAGCTGGGAGAGGGTCTTGTCGGTGGCCGTTTCCTCCTGCAGCGTCTGATCGAGCAGGCGGACGGCATCCTTGAGGCCGAGCGTCGCGGCCCAGGTCTTCAGCGTGCCGTAGCGGGCGATTTCATAATGCTCGACGGCCTGGGCAGCCGAAATCAGGCCGGCATCGAGAGCCACCGTGCCCTTGAATTCCTCCATGATTTCCTCGCCCTCGGCGATAATGCCCTGGATCGCCTCGCAGGTCTTGCCCTGGGCGCGTTTGCCGATCAGCTCGAAAACCTGCTGCAGGCGTTCGACCTGAGCTTCGGTTTCCTCGCGGTGTTTTTCGAAGCCCTTCTTCAGTTCGGGGGATTGGGCGGCGCGCGCCATCTTCGGCAGAGCGCGCAATATCTGTCGTTCAGCAAAGTAGATGTCCTTGAGCGTATCGTGGAATAGATCTTCCAACGTCTTTTCCTTGGCCATTTTCTCGATCCTTGTTCTGGGGAAAACCGCGAATGCGGCGACACATTAAGAAGCGAAGATCGCGCTAATTGTTCCCGATCGATTTCGGGTGGACTGGAAATCTGCTCCGGGCGATGATTCCTGCCGTGGATATGGGAAGAAGATAAAGTCATGCGAAAGCCGAATTCGATGAAGGGTCTGGAGGATCTCGGCCGCGTGCGGCTGTCGCAAAACTTCTTCCTTCGCGATTTCCTGCATTCCGAAATCGCCGATTTCTATCGCATCCCCAATATCCCCGAGGATCCGGATCTGGCGATCGAGGCGGGCAAAAGGCTCTGCGAGGACTTGCTGGAGCCGCTGCAGGCGACGTTCGGGCGTCTGCACATCCGTTCCGGCTATCGTTCGCCCGCGGTCAACAGGTTCGGCAACGAGAACAAACTGAACTGCTCGACCAACGCCGCCACCGCCGCGCATCACATCTGGGATATGAGGGATTTTGACGGCTGCATGGGTGCAGCCGTCTGCATCGCAGTGCCGTGGATGGTCGACCATTACCACGATGAAAGCGACTGGCAGCGGCTCGCCTGGTGGGTTCACGACCACCTGCCTTATGCCTCGCTTTGCTTCTTCCCGAAGCTCTGGGCCTTCAATATCCAGTGGCACGAACGGCCGAAACGGCTGATCCAGAGCTATATCAGTCCGCGCGGCATCCTGACCAAGGCGGGTATGGCGAACTGGCAGGGTGATCATTCCGAATGGTATGAGGGATTTCCCAAGTTCAGAAGCTGATCCGATAGCGGATATGGCCGTCGCTCTCGACATAGCTGTCATAGAGCGCTCGCGCGGTTCTGTTCTGCTCACTCGTATGCCAGTAGAGCCGCGACCAGCCCTTGGCTCTGCAGGTCGAAACGAGATCGTCCATCAGCGCCCGCCCGACGCCTTTGCCGCGCGCATCGGCATCGACGAACAGGTCTTCGAGATAGCAGTCCCTGCCGCGGATCCACGTGCCCTCATGGGTGAGATAGAGCGCAAATCCCATGGTCCTGCCGTCGATTTCGGCGACACGCATCGCGATTGCCGACGCCGGATCGAAGACTCGGCGCCATGTGGAATCGGTGATATCGGCATCGACCGTGACGTCGTAAAAGGTGAGATAGGCCGCCCAGAGCTCGCGCCAGCGGGCTTCGTCCTCAGGGCGGGCATCACGTATCGTCACGGTCATGGTGTCTCCTTCTTTCAGGCGCCGGCTTCGTCAAGCAGCGCCATCGCCTCACCGGAAAGCGCAAGTGTCGCCGATTTTGCCAGGCTTTCAAGCTGCGAAAGGCTGGTCGCGCTGGCGATCGGCGCCGTCACGCCCTTCTTGCGCAGCAGCCAGGCGAGCGAAATTTCTGCCGGCGCTGCACCGGTCTCGGCCGAAACCCTGTCGAGCGCGGCCAGGATTCGCAGGCCCTTGTCGTCGAGATATTTCGAAACCCGGCCTTCGCGTGCGCGGCCTTGCGTATCGGACTTGCTGCGGTATTTACCAGTGAGGAAGCCGGCGGCGAGGCTGAAATAGGTGATGACGCCGATGTCTTCTTTGACGCAGAGATCGGCAAGCGGCCCCTCGAAGCTCGCGCGCTCATAGAGATTATATTCCGGCTGCAACACATCGTAACGCGGCAATCCGGCTTCTTCGGCAGCGTCGAAGGAAGCCTGAAGGAGTTTAGCATCATAATTCGAGCAGCCAATGGCGCGGATCTTGCCCTGCTGCTTCAGCTTGGCATAGGCGCCAAGCGTTTCCTCGTGCGGCGTATCTTCATCCGGCCAGTGCGAGAGATAGAGGTCGATATAGTCGGTCTGCAACCGGCGTAGCGAATCCTCGACCGCTTTCAGGATATAAGTCTCCTTTAGCGTCTTTCCCTGCCCCATGTCGGAGCCGACCTTGGTGACGATAACGGCTTTGTCGCGGGAGATCTTGGTTTGGTTTAGCCAGCGCCCGATGATCTCCTCGGAATCGCCGCCCCTGTTGCCCGGAACCCATGAGGAATAGACATCGGCCGTATCGATCGTGTTCATGCCCGCTTCGAAGAAGGCGTCGAGAATGGCGAAGGATGTTTTCTCGTCAGCCGTCCAGCCGAAGACATTGCCGCCGATGACGATCGGCGCGACCGAAAGACCTGTTTTTCCAAGCCGGCGCATTTCCATGACGCTCTCCAGAAGTGTGAAAGAATTGAAATCGCGGATACGGCAGAACGCCGCCCTGACCAACTTAGTGCGATCCGCGCATCCGGGAAGGCAAACTTGCGTGATTTCAGGCCGCGCCATTGCGCCGCAGCTAAGGCCTGAATATGGTTCGCGGAAATCAGTTCGGGAGACTTGGATCATGCTACGTTTCGGTATCATTTCAACGGCGAAGATCGGCCGCGACAATGTCGTTCCGGCGATCCAGGATGCGGAGAATTGCGTCGTCACGGCGATTGCCAGCCGTGATCTGGCGCGCGCAAGGGAGATGGCTGACCGCTTCTCGGTGCCACATGCCTTCGGCTCCTACGAGGAGATGCTGGCCTCCGACGTCATCGATGCCGTCTACATTCCGCTGCCGACCTCGCAGCATATCGAATGGTCGATCAAGGCGGCAGGTGCCGGCAAGCACGTGCTCTGCGAAAAGCCCTTAGCGCTCAAGGCCGGCGATATCGACGATCTGATCGCCGCCCGCGACCGCAACCGGGTGGTGGTCACCGAAGCCTATATGATCACCTATTCGCCGGTCTGGCAGAAAGTGCGCTCGCTGATCGACGAGGGCGCTATCGGTTCGCTCAGGCATGTGCAGGGCGCCTTCACCTATTTCAACCGCGACCCCGCCAATATGCGCAACGTCCCCGAGCTCGGCGGCGGCGGCCTTCCCGATATCGGCGTCTATCCCGTTATGGGCACGCGTTTTTCCACCGGCAAGGAGCCGCTCTGGATCCAGGCGATCACCGAGCGCGATCCGGATTTCGGCACGGATATCTATTCGAGCGTCAAGGCCGATTTCGGCGATTTCGAGCTGAGCTTCTATATCTCGACGCAGATGGCCAACCGCCAGGTCATGGTCTTCCACGGCACCGAAGGGTACATCGAGGTCAAATCGCCGTTCAACGCCAATCGCTGGGGGCCGGAAGAGATCGAGCTTGCCGACCGCAGCCACACTGAATCGCGCATCTTCCGCTTCCAGGACAGCCGCCAGTACAAGCGGCAGGTCGAGGCCTTCGCCCGGGCGGTGACGAACGGCAAGGAAGAGATCGTCACGCTCGAAAATTCGAAGCTGAACCAGAAGGTGATCGATGCGATCTACCGGGCCAGCGAGAAGGACGGCTGGGAGGCAGTTTGATCACTCGGCGCGGAAGACGAAGCGCGAATAGCCGAAGAAGGTGAAGATCATCGAGGCGATGCTGGCGATCACCATGGCCGCCAGCGGCTGAAGCGCCGGCAGCGACAGCAGCAGCGCGGAATAGAGCCCGTAATTGACGAGCGCTGCCGTCACCCCGACCGAGCCGTAGCGGAAGCCTTCGGCGGCAAGCGAACGGCCGGAGCGATCGAAGGTGAAGCGGCGGTTGAAAGCCCAGGTCGCGGCCATCGCGAAGGCGATCGCGATGAGCCGTGCCAGAAAAGGCCCGAGCGGCGTCAGCGCGAGCAGCGCCAACAGGATGCCGGCATCGACGAGGAAGCCGATGCCGCCTGCGATGGCGAAGCGGATGAGCTTTCTCATGCCGCATCCGCCTTGCCGGGACGCGCGCGAGAGACCGGCCCTGCGTCGCTGAGCGGCGCCTTCAACGCGCTCGGCCTCTCCAGGCCCATATAATGGATACGGAGCTGTTCGGCGCGGGCGCGCGCGACGGAATCCAGGATGACGCCGGCGGTAAACAGCATGAAGGAAATCATCATCAGCGCCGTCGACAGCACCCAGGTCGGCATGCGGCTGACGAGACCCGTTTCGAAATATTCCGCCAGCACCGGCGCCATGAAGCCGAGGCTCGCCAGCATGAAGGTGGCGCTGATCGCGCTGAAAAAGGCGAAGGGCCGGGTTTCCTTCATCAGCATCGCGAACATCCAGAGGATCTTGGCGCCGTCGCGAAATGTCGAAAGCTTGGAATGCGAGCCTTCCGGCCGGCGGCCGTAGTCGAGCTCCAGCTCGCTGACCGGCAGCTTCAGCCGGGAGGCATGCACGGACATCTCGGTTTCGATTTCGAAGCCGCCTGATACCGCCGGGAAGCTTTTGACAAAGCGGCGCGAAAACGCGCGGTAGCCGGAAAAGATATCGGTGAAGTCGGGGCCGAAGATCATCCGGTAGAGCAGGTTGAAAAGCCGGTTGCCGAGCGCATGGCCCTGACGACCGGCATCGGCGTGCACACCGCGCCTGGTCCCGACCACCATGTCGGCGCGCTCGGTCAGAAGCGTGCGCACCAGTTCCTCGGCATCCTCAGGCGCATAGGTGCCGTCGCCGTCGGCGATGATGTAGATGTCGGCGTCGATATCGGCAAACATGCGGCGCACGACATGGCCCTTGCCCTGACGGCGCTCGCGCACGACATGCGCGCCGGCAAGCATTGCCTGCAGCGCGGTGCCGTCGGTGGAATTATTGTCGTAGACGTGGATCGCAGCATCGGGCAGCGTCGCCCGGAAACCCTGCACGACAGCGCCGATCGTCGCGGCTTCATTATAGCAGGGGAGCAGGACGGCAATATTCAGATTATCGGTACGCGATCGGGCCATGACTCTACTCGTTACACTTAAAGCCGCGCTCAGCCTAAATCATGCGCCGTTAATAAGACCCTATGACGCAGGCAAAATCAGCGGCTGCCACAAACGGCTTTACACTTTCTTGATCGGCGGCGGCTAAAGTTCGGGTATCGAAACGAACCGCTAACCACAATGAACGCTGTGCAGCCGATCCCTCATGCATCCTCCGCGATCGACGCTCCCAGGGGCGGGCTGCGCGACCTGCTGACGCGTCTCTGGCCAACCGTCATCGCCTATTGCGTCATCCTTGCCGCCGCCATCCTCATCACCAAGCTCTCCGGCGCCACCGACTATGTCGGGCCTGACAATGATGACGGAATGCGTCTCGTCGAGGTTCGCGATTTTCTGGCCGGGCAGGGCTGGTTCGATCTGATGCAATATCGTCTCGGCCTCGACGGCGGCACGCTGATGCATTGGTCGCGGCTGATCGATCTGCCGATCGCCTCGCTGATCTGGTTCTTTGGCCTGTTTGCGCCCCGCGAGACGGCCGAAGCGCTGGCGCTCGCCGTCTGGCCGGTATCGCTCATCCTGCCCGCCATGCTCGCCATGGCGGTTGCCGGCCGGCGCATCGGCGGTGTTGCCGCCATGCATATCAGTCTCGGCTTGACCGGTCTTGCGATCTACACCGGAAACCGCTTCGCGCCGGGCGCCATCGATCATCACAATGCGCAGCTGGCGCTGGTCGCGACGATGATCGCGATGCTGCTGGATCCAGAGCGTCGCGCCCGGAGCTATGCGATTGCCGGCATCGCGGCTGCCATCGCCATTGCCATCGGCGCCGAGACGACCCCCTTCGTCGCCGCCGTCTGCCTGACCATCGCCCTGCTCTGGGCATGGGAGGGCGAAAATTTCGCCGCCGCCGCCGAGGCCTTCGGGCTGGCGCTGGCGATTGCGATCAGCATCCTTTTCTTCGCAACGGTGCCGCCCCGGCTTTATTCGACGGTCACCTGCGACAATCTCTCGCTCGGCTATTACAGCCTGGCGGCGATCGGCGGCGGGTTACTGTTGTTTTCGGCGGTTTTTGCCAGCCGCTTGCGCCGGCCCTTGCGCTTTGCCGCACTCGCCGTCGTCGGCGCCGGCGTTCTCGGTTCGGCGATCGTGATCGCACCGCAATGCCTGAGCGATCCGCTGGCCGGTCTCGACCCGATGCTGGTCGAGCTCTGGCTCAGAAATGTTTCGGAAGCGCAGTCGATTTTCGCTCTCGGGCGCACCGATCTCTTCTCGATCGGTGGCTTCTATGCGGCCGGCCTGTTCGGCATCGCCGTCTGCATCTTCCGCGTCGTTCAGCGTGACCGCGTGCAAATCCATCTGATCCTGCTCTTCCTGCTGATGACGAGCTGGGCAATCGCGCTGGTTCAGGTGCGCGGTTCCACCTTCTCGAACCTGATCTCCATCCTGCCGCTTGCCCTGTTGATTATAGATGTCCGCCGCATCTCCAACGGCGACAGCGAGAATGTCGCGGCCGCCTTCGTCTATATCGTGACCGTGCTCGCCAGCGCTCCGGCCGCCTGGGCCGTCGGCGGCGGATTTGTCTCGCTGCAGATGGAGAATGCTGCGCAGAAGAAGGGGGCAGAGCCGGCAAAGAAGATTTCCTGCACATCGCAAGCGGCGCTGGCGCCGCTCGCCGCGCTACCGGCCGGACTGATCTCGGCGCCGTCGGAAATGGGCGTGCCCATCCTCCGCTTCACCGCGAACCGGGTTCTCTCCGCGCCTTATCATCGCAATCAGGGCGGCATGCTGACGGAGCTGCATATCGGCATGGCCGAGCCGCAGGAGGCGGAAGCCTTCCTGAAGGGGACTGGTGTGACCGTACTTGCCTTCTGCCCCGGCGACCTGCAGACACGCGAGATCACCAAGCTGAAGCCGGATGGGCTCTATGCGCAGCTCGGCAAGGGCAATATCCCGCCCTATCTTGAACCGCTTCCGAAGGCGGCGGACGTGGGCGTTCAGTTCTTTCGCTATCGGCCGACGCCGAATTGACGCCAGCAATCTTCAGGACGGAATAAGCAAGCGCGGGAAGCCGATCTGAAAGATCGCGACGCGCTCAGTTTGAGACGCGCATGGCGCGACGAAGGCGCTGACTGGCATAGAGTCCGAGCACGAAGAGCATGAGGCCGCCATTATAGCCGAGCACGGCATAGACGAATGCTAGAATAGACACCGGCCCGGGCGAGGTTATCGCCGCCAACGCGAATGTCATTCCAATCAGCGCGGCGACCAGCGCGATCACGCCAGCCGAACGCGTCTGCCCGGCGCTGACGCCCAATGCTGCTGCTGTGAGAATAATCATTTCAGCACCTTCCCAGAGAGAACGAGGGGAAGCATAGGAAGCGCCAACTAACAAAGATTTACCGGCGATCTTCGCCGAAAAGCCTTTGTATTGCGGTGGTTAGCAATCCCTTTCGGGTAAAACGCGTATTCTAACTATCCGTTCCGCACCAAAACATATTTACGCGATTTTGTTGTTTGTCCACCTGGCTGCAACGCATGCATGTGCAGGATGCCAGGAGATGAGCGCGCTTGATGCAATGGCGACGAACCCTCCTCACAACGATTTCAACGGCTGGGAAAACCGATCCCAAAGCCCATACCACCCTTCCTGTTTCCAGCGGATGGACATAGAAAGAGGGGATGAGCAACGTCTTCGACGGCGATTCGCCGACCAACCTTGCCGAATATTCGGTTTCGGAGCTTTCCGGCTCGATCAAGCGCACCGTCGAAACCGCCTTCGACCAGGTTCGCGTGCGCGGTGAGATCTCCGGCTATCGCGGGCCGCATTCCTCGGGCCATGCCTATTTCGCGCTGAAGGACGACCGCGCCCGCATCGACGCCGTCATCTGGAAGGGAACTTTCTCACGGTTGAAGTTCCGCCCGGAAGAGGGCATGGAAGTCATCGCCACCGGCAAGGTCACCACCTTTCCGGGCTCCTCGAAATATCAGATCGTCATCGAGACGCTGGAGCCGGCCGGCGCCGGCGCTCTGATGGCGCTGATCGAGGAGCGCAAGCGCAAGCTCGGCGCCGAGGGCCTGTTCGATGCCGCCCGCAAGAAGCGGCTGCCCTTCATGCCCAGCGTGATCGGCGTCGTCACCTCGCCGACCGGCGCCGTGATCCGCGATATCCTTCACCGCATCTCCGATCGCTTTCCCGTGCATGTCCTCGTCTGGCCGGTGAAGGTCCAGGGCGAGGGCTCCGGCGAGGAGGTGGCGAACGCCATCCGCGGCTTCAACGCGCTGGAACCTTCAGGCGCCATCCCGCGCCCGGATGTGCTGATCGTCGCGCGCGGCGGCGGCAGCCTGGAAGACCTCTGGAGCTTCAACGACGAAATCGTTGTGCGTGCTGCGGCTGAAAGCCGGATACCGCTCATCTCGGCCGTCGGCCATGAGACCGACTGGACGCTGATCGACTATGCCGCCGATGTCCGTGCGCCAACGCCGACGGGGGCAGCGGAAATGGCGGTTCCCGTCAAGGCGGAGCTCGATGCGCAGGCCGCCGCTCTTGCCGCGCGCCTGCAGGGTTGCATGAACCGGCAGATGGATCAGCGCCGCCAGTCGGTCCGCGCCCTGATGCGGGCATTGCCGTCGCTCGATCAGCTTCTCGCCTTGCCGCGCCGCCGTTTCGACGAGGCGGCGACCGGTCTCGGCCGCGGGCTGGAGCTCAACACCATCAACAAGCGCCGCGGTTTCGAGCGCGTCGCCGCGCATCTGCGCCCCGATCTGCTCGCCGGCCGCATCGCCGAGCGCCGTCAGACACTGAACGAGCGCATGACCCGGGCCGAGCGTATGGTCGAGCGGCTGATCGACCGCTCGAAGTCGCGCGTTGATCGCGCCGAAGCCATCCTCGCCTCGCTGCCGGCCCGGCTGAAGACCCAGACCGACCGCGGCCGCGAACGCCTCGGCAATCTTTCGCGCCATGCCGATACGGCGGTCCGCCACCAGCTGACCCGCGCGCGCGCCGAGCTTTCCGCGCAGGACCGCGTGCTGCAGTCGCTCTCCTATAAGAATGTGCTGAAGCGCGGCTACGCCGTCATTCGCGATGAGGATAACAGGCCAGTCTCGCAGGCTGCTCAACTCTCCGCCGGCATGGGCATCGCCATCGAATTCGCCGACGGTCGTGTCGGCGCCATGACCACGGAAGGCGGCACACCGCCGGCCGGTGCCAAGAAGCGCAGCGCAAAACCCGCAGAACCGCCGAAGCAGGGAAGCCTGTTCTGACAATGCGGATCCTGCTGGTGCTTGCCCATCCGTTGGAGGACAGTTTCGCCGCCGCCGTGGCAAGGACCGCGCGTGAGGCGCTGGAAGCCTCCGGCCATGTCGTCGATCTACTCGATCTCTACGCCGAGAATTTCGATCCGCGCCTTTCGAAGGCTGAGCGCGGCGGCTATTTCGACATTCCCTACGATACGTCAGCCGTTGCCGATATCGTTGCCCGCCTGAAGGCCACCGACGGCCTGGTCTTCGTCTTTCCGCAATGGTGGTTCAATTTCCCCGCCATCCTGAAGGGTTTCTTCGACCGTGTTTTCGCCCCCGGTGTTGCCTTCAGCCATGATGCCGCCGGCGGCCGTATCGTACCGCAGCTGACCCATATCAGGCTGCTCTATGCGCTGACGACGACGGGCTCGCCCTGGTGGCTGGTGCGTCTCTATATGGGCGATCCAGTGCGCCGGCTCTTGAAGCGCGGCATCGCCGCCTTCTGCTCGAAGCGGCTGAATTTCAAGATGCTCAGCCTGCACGACATGGATCGGGCCACGGATGCAAAACGCAGGGCGCATCTCGATCGCGTGCGTAAGCTGCTATCGGCGATCCGCTAAGCAATTCCAGCAAAAGTGTGCAGTGGGTTTGTGTTCGGATTGCGTAAAACAAAAGTTAGAGCATGCATGCTGGGGCATGTTGCGTCTCGGACAATGTCGCGTGCTGTGCAGCCACCCGCCCTCGTCCTTCGAGGCTACGGCCTGTGGGCTTCGCACCTCAGGATGAGGGCTAGTTGTGGTGCGGTGGGGCTGGCACGCCCTCCCTCCAGCCTCATCCTGAGGTGCCCCGTAGGGGCCTCGAAGGACGCGGCTGGCCACCGGCGCTTCATCCAGCTTTAACCGGCCCGCGCTTCGACAAGTCAGGCAGGGCCTCGTAATCCATTGCCATCAACGCTTCCTTCTTGCGGCGCGACCAGCCCTTGATCTGGCGCTCGCGGGCGATGGCGTCGATGATGCGGTCATAGGTTTCGGTGAAGACGAGTTCGACCGGCCGGCGCTTGGCGGTATAGCCGTCATAGGTCCCGGCATTATGCTCCCAGACACGCGCCTCGATCTCCTGCTTGGTGAGGCCGGTATAATATGAGCCATCGGCGCAGCGGAGAATATAGACGGTGACTTCCATGGCGGGAGGCTAGCATGGTGGGTCGGCGGGCGGCAATAATGCTGGGTGTCTGCCACCCGCCCCCGTCCTTCGAGGCTCCGGCCTGCGGCCTCCGCACCTCAGGATGAGGGCTAGTTGTGGTGCCGTGACGCTGGTGGACTGGTCAAAGCTCCAGGCATCCCAGGCCGATGAGCTTGCCGCTATCCTTCTGGCACGGGCTTCTCTCCAGCCTCATCCTGAGGTGCCCCGTAGGGGGCTCGAAGGACGGGGTTGGCCGCCGGCCGTCCCATCCAACAATGCCGGCACCGCGGTGGGCGCTGAGCCACCCGCCCTCGTCCTTCGAGGCTTCGGCCTTCGGCCTGCGCACCTCAGGATGAGGGCTGGTCGTGGTGCCGTGTGGTTGGTGGGCTGATCAGGCTCAAGGCATCCCAGGCATGAGCCTGCCGCTATCCTTCTGGCACTAGCTTCTCTCCAGCCTCATCCTGAGGTGCCCCGCAGGGGCCTCGAAGGACGGGGCTGGCCACACCAGCGCGCTTCATTCCAGTCAGCGCACGACGATGCCGCTCAGGCCCATTCGCCCTGCCGCATCACCGGAGCCCGTGAACCATCCGGCTTGATGCCGTCGATATCGACCTTGTTAGAGCCGATCATCCAGTCGATATGGATCAGGCTGGAATTGCCGCCCTGTGCCTTGATCTGCTCCTGGCTCAGTGTCGCGCCATCGAGGAAGCATTTGGAATAGCACTGGCCGAGCGCGATGTGGCACGAGGCGTTTTCGTCGAACAGCGTGTTGTAGAACAGGATGCCGCTGGCCGAGATCGGCGAGGAATGCGGCACCAGCGCCACCTCGCCGAGCCGGCGCGCACCCTCGTCGGTATCGAGCACCTTGTTCAAGACCTCTTCGCCGCGCGAGGCCTTGGCTTCGACAATGCGCCCGCCCTCGAAACGCACCTGGATATTGTCGATCAGCGTGCCCTGGTGCGAGAGCGGCTTGGTGCTCGACACATGGCCTTCGACGCGCAGCGCATGCGGCGTGGTGAAGACTTCCTCGGTCGGGATGTTCGGATTGCAGGTGATGCCGTTCTTGGCGGTGGAAGCGCCGCCGTGCCATTCATGTCCGTCGGCAAGGCCGACCGTCAGGTCGGTGCCCGGTCCCCGGAAATGCAGCGAGGCGAAGCGCTCGCCGTTCAGCCAGGCGGAGCGTTTGCCAAGATTGGCATTGTGCTCGGTCCAGGCGGCGACGGGATCGCTGACATCGACGCGCGAGGCGGCAAAGATCGCCTTGGCGAGTTTGGCGATCGCGATCGGTTCCGGATCGTCGGGGAAGACCACCTTGGCCCAGGACGGGTTCGGGTAAGAGACGATGTTCCAGTTGATGTCGAAATTCGAGATTTTTTCCAGCGCCGGCTTGTAGGCGGTGGAATTGGCGCGATTGGCGCGGCCGACCTTGCCGGCATCCTGCTCGGACAGCAGCATCGGATTGTCGCCGGCGATCGCAAGACGGGCCGCCCCGGTGGCATAGGCCTTGGCCATGCCCTCGTAGAGCCAGCCGGAGGCGCGGTCGAAGCTCTCGTCGCTGCCGTATTGATAGCGCGCCAGCGTCGTTTCCTCGTCGGAATAGAAGGCGGAGACCAGCCCGGCGCCGGCCTGATAGGCATGTTTGGTGATCAGGCGAACCAGCGGCAGCGCCACGACAGGCGCGGTGATCACCAGATCCTGACCTTTCTGCAGCTGCAGCCCGACCTTGATGGCGACCTCCGCAAGCTTTTCCAGCTTGACGGGATCAACGGTGTTCTGGCTCTGGGGCATGAAAGTCATGGTTCAACCTGCCTTCTGTCATCGACGGTGGGAGGCTGGAAGACTTAGACCCGTTTGCGGCGAAAATGAAGCGTATTGCCGCTGAATTGCAAGCGGCCGGATATATGTCCGGCCGCCGGGCGTGCTTCAGGCGGCAGCAGGCTGCCTGAGCAGGATCGAGTTATGCCGGTCGAGGAATTCCATCAGCCGCAGCGGGTAGTCCGCGCCAACGGCGGCCCTGACGCTCGCCCGCTCGGAAAGCGCCTTGCGCCAGCGCGCCACCCGCTCGAGCCCTTCGAAGATGTCGCTGTCGCCGAGCGTGTCGAAGAGATCGAAATACCGAAAGACCGGCGCGAACACGGCGTCGACGAGGCTGAAGTCGTTGCCGCCGAAATAGGGGCCATCCGTCAACACCTTCTCGAGCGTTGCGAATTTGGAGATGAGCGCCGTACGCTTAGCCTCCAACTGCGCGACATCCTGCGCCGTCTCGTAACCCCAGAGATCGGAAAGCACGGAGGAACCGAATTCCATCCAGCCGCGATGGCAGGCACGCGTCAGCGCGTCTTTCGGATGTAGCGCGACGCCTGGTTGCGTTTCCTCCAGATATTCGCAGATGACGCTGCTTTCGAACAGCACGGCCTGGCTGCCATCCTCTTCCTCGATCCGCAGCAGCGGCACCTTGCCGAGCGGCGAGATCCTCAGGAACCAGTCCGGCTTGTCGGCAAGATCGATGTTGATGCGTTCGAAGGGCACGCCCTTTTCGAGCAGCGCGATCGCGGCGCGCTGCACAGGCACAGATGATGGCTGACGAGGGTAAGCTTGCTCATGGCGCTCTCCTTGGCAAGGATGATAGATGTAAATGCATCTAATACCGCTTGCGGCGGAATTCAAGATAGATGTAACTGCATTTATGTCCGAAAAACCATCGAATCCAAGCGAAGCGGTCACCTCTGCCTGGACGAGTATCATGCGCGCCCGCGAGCGGCTGTTCGCTGCCATCGAAGCCGACCTGAAGGCGGCCGGCATGCCGCCGCTTGCCTGGTATGACGTGTTGTGGGAATTGGCGCGCTCGCAAGACGGCAAGCTGCGCCCCTACGAGATCGAAGAGCGGACATTGCTGGCCCAGTATAATCTTTCTCGCCTGCTCGACCGGCTGGAAAAAGAGGGTCTGGTGCGGCGTGAGGTCTTCGCCGAGGATGGACGCGGCCGCTGGGTGGTGATGTCAGATGCCGGCCGAAAGCTTCGCGAGCGCATGTGGATCGTGTATGCCAAATCCATCGAGACCCATATCGGCTGCAAGCTTGCCGAAAACGAGGCGAAGGCGATCGCCGGCCTGCTCGACCGCTTCTTATAGTAGGAGCATGATGCCGAAACCGCTTGCAGTTTTCGGCATTCTGCTCTGATCAGGCAATCAGTGGCGCAGCCACAGCTTTCAGCACCGTCAACGCATGCTTCGGATCGAGCCGCACCTGCAGCCCGCGCTGCCCGCCATTGATATAGACCAGCGGTTCGGCAAGGGCGGCTTCCTCGATCGCCGTCGGCACGGTCTTCTTCTGGCCGAACGGGCTGATGCCGCCGACATGATAACCCGTCAGCCGCTCGGCATCGGCAGGCTTCATCATGTTGGCCGATTTGCCGTGAAAGGCGCTGGCAAGCTTCTTCATGCTGACTTCGCGATCCGACGGCACGACGACGCAGACCGGTTTGCCGTCCACCTCTGCCATCAGCGTCTTCAGCACCCGATGCGGCACCTCGCCGAGGGCTTCGGCCGCCTGCAGCCCGACGCGCTCGGCATTGGGGTCGTAGTCATAGGCATGAACGGTGAAGGCGACGCCTGCCTGCGAAAGAACCTGTGTCGCGCGCGTGGTCTTGGACATCTCTTCCCCTCGTGAGTTCAGCGGCGGCTGTCAGCTTCCGAACGCACCGGCGTAAATCTCCGGCTTGAAGCCGATCAGCAGCTTCCCCTTCGCCTCCAGCACCGGCCGCTTGATCATCGACGGTTGATCGAGCATCAGGGCGATCGCCTTCTCCCGGGTGAGGTTCTCGCGCTCGGCATCGGGCAGTTTGCGGAAGGTGGTGCCGGCGCGGTTGAGGACGGTATCGAGGCCGGCCTGGTCGATCCAGGCTTCGAGATGGGCGCGGTCGATACCGAGCGCCTTGTAGTCGTGAAACTCATAGGCGACGCGGTGTTCTTCCAGCCAGCTGCGGGCCTTTTTCATCGTGTCGCAATTCTTGATGCCATAGATGGTGACGGCCATGCCCGATCGATCTCCCTGTGATGACAGCGAGATAACATGCACGAAGGCCGGCGCAAACGCCGTGCGACCTTTTATCCCCGAGCGCGTCGACAATCGCAGCAGGACAAACTGGCCAGCTCAATTCTCCAACGTGCCGGCCTTGCGCGAAGCCTTGCTGGGTTCGTCGCAGGCGATCTTCATCAGGTCGCCGCGCCGCCGCACCAGCCGGTCGGAGGTTCGGGTCAGGATCAGCCCGTCCTGCGGCGCGGTAAGCTCGATGCTGCCGCCCGGCTGCCCCGGCCGGGTGACGATCGTCGCTAGGCGGTCGCCTTCCGCAATCCTCTCGCCGATATCGCGGTGGAAGAGCACGGCGCCGCCTTCTGGCGTGCGGATGATCTCGACATTGTCGAGCGGCACGGCCGGACCGGAAAATGCCGTTGCCGCCGACTTTTCGTCGCCTACGATCCCCCGTGCCGCGAGGAAGTGCCAGAGCCCGTCCGCATCCTTTTTCGCCAGCATCGGATCGACATCGCGCTTGCCGCGCAGCTCGACGGTGACGGAGAGTTTGCCGGGCAGCCGGGGCCGGCGTTCGCCTGGCACTTCATATTTCCACGCAAAGCCGACGGCCTCCTCGAAGGCCGAGCTTTCGCCATCCGAAAGCAGCACGGCCTCCATGTCGAGCGCGGCGGCGAGATCGGCCGCCTCCGGCCAAAAGGCCTCGTCGATATAGGCATATTGCAGGGATTCGTCGTCGCAATGCAGATCGAGCACGAGATCGGCGCCAAGCGCCATATGCAGCAGCTGCCGCTTCAATCTGTCGGTAGCCGGGTAATCATCGAGGTCTTCGATCAGCGTGGCGCGATCGGCAACGGAGATCAGCGGAAAATCCCGGTTGAAATTGGTGCGTGAGCCCAGGTCGAAACGGCCCTGCAATTCGCCGAAATGCGACTGCGCCGCACCGATCGGATTGGCCTGCGGAACGATGGTGATATCGCCGGCGATCTCGCCTTGGCTTTCCGCCTGCCGCAGCCGCTCGCAGAGGAAATGCAGCAGCACCGTTCCAGGCAGCTCGCCGGCATGCAGTGCCGCCTGGATATAGGTCTTCGGCGCCTTCGGATCGCGGCCGTTAAAGCGCAGCACCGGCAACCGCCACTCCGTTCCCGGCGTATCTCCAGGGATGATGATCTCTGAAACGTCCATGCTGATTTCGCTCCCCGTTTGCACCAATGCCGGAACAGGCTTTCGGAGCTTTATGCGCGGAAATCAGGCAAGCGCAAGCCGAGATCCGCGGATCTCGCTGTCCTCAGCCGAGCAACGGCCAGCGATCGATGATCCGATGTTCGGTTTTTCCGAGAACACTGTGGATGAGCAGGAATTCGGACGCCGTCCATGAAACGGGTGTGTCGAGGGTCGCCGGCGGCACGGTCTTGCGGTCGTAGAGCAGTGTCATGTGCGGCTTGAAATTGCCGCCGATATTGTGCGGAAATCCGGCATTGTGCATGCTGACGCCGAGTTGGACACGCAGTCGGGTGAGCGGTTTTCGTCCGCCTTCGCCGCAAAGCACAAGCGCTCGGGCCTGCGGGAATCGCATGATCCGATCGAAGCTCATTGCGATCGGGGCACTCTCGACTGCGGCGCCGGCCTGTAGCGCTGCGAAGACCACATCCTCCGGCAGCCTCGCATAGTCGCCGACCCAGATGATCGTCACATGCAATGTCGTCAGCCGCGGCTTGCCGGAAAGGGAGAAGGTTCGACGATAGTCATGGGCGATCGACGCCGCCTGCTGCTCAATGGCGTCAGGAGGATAGAGGGCGAAGAAAAGTCGGTGTTCAGCGTCGTGATTCTTGCCCGGCCGTCCGCGCCCTTTTTTGTCGTCTCCGAAGTCGAGGAGCATCTGATTCATAGAATTTCAGGTCGTCATGACCCACCTCGTCGTCTCCAAAAAGCAAGCAGGATATTCCCGAAAGAAAGAAAAATCAAGAACAAAAAGAGAACATAATCTCCCAATATGCTGGCCGTCGAACTAATCAGATCCATCACCCCGGGGGCCGGATGGAGTGTACGTTTCCTGGGGGGATCGCGATCTTTCCCGAAAGCCCGGCGCGCGCAAGAAACGGGTTGAAACAGCGGCCGTCCCATACGATTTTGAGGGTCATCGAAAACGCGGAGGCTGTGTCATGGCTGAGACAACGCACCACTATCTCATCTTCGAAACCGCGGGCGGTTTCTGCGGCATTGCCTGGAGCGATGCCGGCATCACCCGCTTCCAACTGCCGACCAAAGCAGCAGAAGCGACCGAACGGCTCTTGCTGCGCCGCCTGCCGGATGCCGAACCCGGCGCGCCGACGCCCGCTGTGCTCGAGACGGTCGCGGCGGTGAAGCGCTATTTCCAGGGCGAGGAGACAGATTTTTCCGGCGTCGAACTCGATCTTGCCGGCCAGGATGCCTTCTTCAGGGATATTTATGCGGCGGCAAGGCGCGTCGGCTGGGGCCGCACCACCACTTACGGCGCGCTGGCCAAGGAACTCGGCGTCGGGCCAGAAGCCGCCCGCGACGTCGGCCAGGCAATGGCGAAGAACCCGGTCGCTTTGATCATCCCCTGCCACCGGGTGCTTGCGGCCGGCGGCAAGATCGGCGGCTTCTCCGCTCCCGGCGGCTCGTCGTCGAAGGCCCGCATGCTGGAGCTCGAAGGCGTCAACCTCGCACCGCCGCCGCCTGCCCAGCAATCGCTGGGTTTTTAGGCGACGGAGGCTTTTCGTTTTCCGCAATTCCGGACGCAAAACCGCTCTACACTTTTGCTGGAATTTGGCAGCAGTCTCAGCGGATCAATAGGGGCTGGCTGTCGGCCGGATGATGATCTCGCTGACATCGACGTCATCAGGCTGGCTGACGGCGTAGAGGATCGAATTGGCGATGGCCTCGGGGCTGATCGTGATCGCCCTGAAAGCCTTCATGGCGTCCCGCGCCGTCGGATCGGTGATGGTGTCGGCCAGTTCCGATGTCGTCGTGCCGGGCGAGATGACGGTCACGCGGATACGATCGGTCTCCTGCCGCAATCCGTCCGAGATCGCCCGCACCGCGAATTTCGTCGCGCAATAGACGGCGGCGGTCGGAGAGACGCTGTGGCCGCCGATCGAAGACAGGTTGATGATCTGTCCTGATCCCTGCGCCTTCATGATCGGGAGCGCCGCTGCGATGCCGTAGAGAACGCCCTTGATGTTGACGTCGACCATCCGGTCCCACTCGTCGACCTTGAGAGCTTCGAGCGGCGAGAGCGGCATGACGCCGGCATTGTTGACGATGACATCCAGCCGGCCGAATTCGGACCTGGCAAAGCCCGCGAAAGCCTCCACCTGGGAACGGTCGGTGACGTCAAGCTGTCGAAGGCGCACCGTCCCGCCCTTTGCGGCGATTTCGCCGGCGAGTTCCTCCAGGCGCTCCGTGCGGCGCGCGCCGATCACGATATGGGCGCCTGCAGCAGCCAGTACCTTTGCCGCAGCCTCTCCGATGCCGCTGCTGGCTCCGGTGATGGCAATGACTTTTCCTTTGATATCAGACATTTCAAGCTCCATTTGCACGCCGCTCGCCTGGCGATGCGGCTGAGGATTTTTTGGTGGTCAGGTGGGAAAATCTGCGCTGAGCGTCGTCTCCGCCCAGGCGTCGAAGTTTGCGCGCAGCGCATCCAGCCGTTCGCGGGCGATCTTCAGGGCGGGCGCGCCGAGCAGCAGGCGCAGCGGCGGCGCGTCCGCCTCGAACGCCGAGATAATCGCGGTGGCCGCGCGCGTGGGATCGCCCGGCTGGTTGCCGGAGATCGCGCGGGTGGCCTGGCGCCGCTTGCTGGATGTTTCGGCATAGTCTTCGATGATCGTGTTGGATTCGACCATCGACCGGCCGGCCCAATCCGTGCGGAAGGCGCCGGGTTCGAGGATCGTCACATCGCCAAGCGGCCTGACCTCATGGGAAAGCGATTCCGACAGGGCTTCGACCGCGAACTTGGTGGCGTGGTAGTAGCCGGTTGCGGCAAAAGCGACGAGCCCGCCGAGCGAGGAGACGTTGAAGATATGCCCTTGCCGGCGTCGGCGCATGCCCGGCAGGACCCGCTTGGTGACGGCGATCAATCCGAAGACATTGGTCTCGAACTGGGCGCGTATCTCAGCATCGTCGCCCTCTTCGATCGCCGAGAGGTAGCCGTAGCCGGCATTGTTGACGAGGACGTCGATCGCACCGAAATGCGTTTCGGCGTCATGAACCGCATCGGCGATGGAGCGGCTGTCCGTCACATCGAGGGCAAGGGCAAGCGCGCGGTCCCCGTGCTCTGCCGTGAGATCTGCTAGGGTCTCGGGTCTCCGTGCCGTCATGGCGGCGCGCCAGCCACGGGCCAGAACGACTTCGGCGAGTGCCCGGCCGAGGCCGGATGATGCGCCGGTGATGAACCAGAGGGGTGTTGGGGAAGACATGATCGTCATCCTTTCCGGCCGGCAAACGCGGCCTTCTCCTGTGTGGTGTTGCCTTTCAGGCGGCACATCATTTGCGCCGAAGCACCATGCCGCCATGATGGAGGGTATTGCCGTCGACGAAATCGCCGTCGGCCGTGAAGCCCGTGTCATCCCAATATTCGATGTGGCTTCCGGTGACTTCGTAGCGTCCTCGGTAGGCGCTTTCCCGGCTGCCGCGGGCTTCGTCGTAGCGGCCATTGGGCAGAAGTTCGTGACGGACGCGGCCATCATCCGTAACCCACATGCCGACATAGGGATGTTGCTGCATTCTGTTCTCGCTTGTTTGTTGCTGCTGAGATTCTCGGTCGTTCACGGCATCGGCGGCGGACGAACTGATCGCCGCGCCAGCCAGGGTGACCGCCGTGAAAAACTGCAGGACGGGGCTTTTGAAAATCCTTCGCATTGCCTTGCCTTTCGAAGCCTTCATTGACCTCGACTGAAAGATAATACGGGGAGCCAGAGCGATTAAGTTGCCAATCCAGGATGACTTGGTTAGAAGTGCTAACCAATGGTCGACGATCTCGAAGGTATTTCGGTTTTTCTTGCGGTGGCGGAGGCGCGCAACTTCCGGCTCGCCGGCGAGCGGCTTGGCGTCACCCGCTCCGCCGTTAGCCAGGCCCTGCAACGCCTGGAGGATCGGGTCGGCGTCGCCCTGGTCCAACGCACGACGCGCAGCGTCAGCCTGACCGAAGCCGGCGAAGCGTTCTTCGACGCGGTTCGCCCATCGGTCCGCCAGGTCAGGGATGCGATGCAGACGGTGCGGGAAATGCAGGCGCGCCCGAGCGGCTGGCTCAGGATCACCGTTTCCTCGATCGCCGAGAACTTCCTCTCCGGTACCTTGCTGGCCGGCTTCATGGAAGCCTGCCCTGATATCAAACTCGATATCACCATCACCGATGACGAATTCGATATCGTCGAGGCCGGGTTCGACGCGGGTGTCCGGCTGGGCGAAGTGATCGAACAGGACATGATCGCAATTTCAGTCTCCGAAGAGCAGCGACAATGCGCGGCCGCATCCCCCGCCTATCTCGAGCGCCGCGGCCATCCCCACCATCCGCGCGAACTGCAGGACCACGCCTGCATCGGATGGCGGCCACGCCCGGATACGGCGCCCTATCGCTGGGAGTTCACCGAGAACGATCGCGACTTCGACGTCTCCGTCGATCCCGCCGTCACGACCAACGACATGGGCATGATGATCCGCATGGCCTGCGCCGGAGCCGGGATCACCTTCGGCATGGTGGAAACCTTCCAGCCCTATATCGACCGCGGGGAACTCATGCCGCTGCTGGAGGACTTCTGCCCGCCCTTCCCGGGCTTTTATCTCTACTACCCCAGGCGCCAGAGGCAGCCGCTGAAGCTGCGCGCCTTGGTCGATTATATCAGCCGTTCCCGTAGGCGGTAGCGTTCTACGCCCCTCAGGCTTCCCGCACGGTCTCAAAGCCTGCGGCTTGGGCTGCTTTCAGAAATATGCGGTCAAAGGTGACGAACGCTTCGCAATGGGCCGCTTTGGTAAGGTGCAACGCATCGGCAAAATCCATTCCGTTCTCGGCGAGGTCGAAAGCAAGAGCAACGACTGCCGAGTCCTCGATCGTCACCGTGGACAGCCCGCCAAAGGCGCGAAGTGCGCGCGCGACCTCTGAACGGCTGTAGCCATAGACGCTGCGCAGCACCCATTCGGCTTCCAGCACCGCTGTCACGGCGACAAAAATGGCCTGTCCGTCAATGATGTCACGGGCGCGGGAAGATTGTTCCGGATGATCGCCGGTCAGATATCGGACGACGAGATCGGTATCAATCGCGATCATGACGGCGGCGGGCCTCGGCCAACAGGCCGGCTTCCATATCATCAAGAGTTTTGGGCTCGCCGCTGAAAGGAAGCATGCCGAAGACATTGCCTGGCTCTGTCGGCGCAAAGGCAGGCGCTTGCTTCAGCAGCACCCCTTCCGCGGTCTCCTCGACAATCAGGCGTGTTCCAGCCGCCCACTCCCGTCGTTGGCGCACGGCTTTGGGAAGAATGACCTGTCCCTTTGTGGAGACGGTGGTAATGAGGCTTTCAGCACGCGCCACTTTGGTAAGACGAAAGTAAGATAGGCGTGCCGATCTTGTTATTCAAGAACTATCGCTGGTGCCAGAGGGCAGCCGTCCGGACAGACGGGAGACGTAGTCAGTAGCCTGTGGCTGAAGATTGCCCACGGCACCGGGTTTTGGTATTCCCGAGCCTCGCGGATCAGCGGTCGTCTTCATGCCAGCTCTGCCGGTCGCCGCTCTATCCCATTGCCGGAGAACATATGCTCGACGACGCCTTTCCCATTCCGACCAGAGCCTTGATCCGCCAGGGCGGGCGCGCCTGTTTTTATCGTCTCGTCAATACCAGCCCCCTGTTGATCCAGGTGCAATCGGGCACGAAGATCGTCATGGCGGATGATAGGGCTTTGCGCCTCGAAGCGGGCGCCTTTGGCTTGCTGCCCGACTATCGTCCCTTGACGATGGAGAATATTCCCAAGGCGCCGCAGAAGTATCAGACCCTGGCGCTGCCTGTTCCACGCCTGCTCTTCGAGGAAGCCTATAGCAGGATGGGATCGATTGCCGTTCCGGCGAGGCCCGTCCCGGCGGGCACCTCGAAGCTGCCGGAGGAAGCCGCGGCATTGTTTGACTATTGCTGTAAGCCCGGCAATCTGACGAAGCTTCCCGGCGCCATTGCCAAGGCTCGTTTGATGGAACTGATCACCTGGTTTGCGCTCTGCGGAGCAGTGTTGGGCCAATGCCAAAGTCCTCGGCTCGAGGATCGGCTGCGGCAGATGATTGAAGGTGATACGGCCTTTGATTGGACGCTGGGGCAGGCGGCGCGCGCGTTCAACATGAGCGAAGCGACGTTGAGGCGGAAGCTCGCCGCCGAGAATACCGGCTTCAGTGAGATCTTGAGCGATACAAGGATGAATCGCGCCCTGGGCCTCATTCAAACCACAACCCTGCCGATGGCGCAGGTTGCCCTTGAGGTCGGTTACGATTCACCATCTCAATTCGCGGCGCGATTTAAGGAGCGGTTTGGCGTCAATCCACGCCATGTGCGGGGCGGCTTCGAGCGTTTTGAGCGAATCGGGGCAGAAGTTGAGCAGACCGGGGCAGATATGCTCCAGCGCTGACGATAGTTCTCCTGCATCATCAACCGCAGGAAAACCGAATGCGTTTCATCACAGCAGCACTTCTCGCCGCGTCCGTCTTCGGCGCCACGGCCGCACAGGCCGAAATGAAGCTCACCTCGAAGGATCTGGCCGCCGGCAAGGCGATGGCCGATGCGCAGGTCTTCAACAGCTTCGGCTGCTCGGGCAAGAACATCTCGCCGGAATTGACCTGGTCGGGTGCTCCCGAGGGAACCAAGAGCTTCGCCATCATGGCTTACGATCCGGATGCGCCGACCGGCTCGGGCTGGTGGCATTGGTCGGTGTTCAACATTCCCGCAGATACCGCGGAGATCGCCACCGGCGCCAGCGGGGACAAAAAGCTTCCCGCAGGCACTGTCGAAGGTCGCACGGACTTTGGTACATCCGGCTATGGCGGCGCATGCCCGCCGGCCGGCGATCAGCCGCATCACTACCAGTTCACCGTTTATGCGCTCTCGGTCGACAAGCTCCCGCTTCCCGATACCGCGCCGGCCGCCATGGTCGGCTTCTATGTCAGGGCCAATACGCTCGCCAAGGCCTCCGTCGAGGTCACTTACGGCCGCTGAAGCCGGAACGGAGTCGTCTCTTTCATGATAACGGCCGGCCAAGGTGACTGAACCTCGGCCGGCCGTTTCCTGTGCGGGCTTCCAGCCTACACGGTCACTGCTTCCCAGCAAATCAACGGACCGTCTTCGGCGTCGATACGCTCGCCGGCGCGGGTGAAGCCATTGCGTTCAAGGACACGCTGAGGCGATATTCGCCGCCCCGGTTTCTGCGGAGATCAGCGCCACGCGAGGATCGTTTCGCGCCCACTCCAGCAGCTGCCCTATGGCCCGTGTGGTGCATCCGCGACCCCGGGCGCGATGCCCTTCAGCAGCGCTTCGAAGTCACGAGTGGTTAGTTCCGATGGGGGGGCCGGGAGCATCGCTGTTCCGTCGGTCTTCACAATGGATCGGTGGCGCCGTATTTTTGCCGGCCAGGCAAGTCGCAGCCAAATACACTCCCTTCTGCCGTGCCGATGCATAACCATCATCCAGGAGGCTACCAACATGAAAGACGTCGTCGCTTTGGTAACCGGCGGAAGCCGCGGTGTCGGCCGCGGGATTGCGCTTGCTCTGCTTGCTGAAGGAGCCACAGTACATGTTACGGGCAGAACGCGTTCCGAGGCAGAGGCAAACCTAGGAGGTAAGCGCGTGGGCTCGCTGGAGGGGCTTGAGCTTGAAGCTGCGAAATTGCCTGGACGAGTGGTCATTCATCATTGTGACCACAGCAACGACACTGAGACCGAGCGGGTGGCCGAAGAGATTCGAGCCGGCAACAGGCTGGACATTCTGGTGAACAATGCATGGCCCGGCTATGAAAACATGGTAGAGGATGGCGAATTTACCTGGCCTCGAGCTTTCTGGGATCAGCCTGCGTGGCGATGGGATGCAATGATCGGCACGGCGCTGAGGGCGGCTTTCATGATGTCGCGCGCAGTAGCGCCAATGATGATCTCGACGCAGCGCGGTCTCATCGTCAACATTTCGTTCTGGGCGGCTCAACTCTACGAGGGGAACGCGATCTATGGTGTCGCCAAAGCTGCAGCCAATAAGATGGCTGCAGACTTCGCACATGATCTGCGTCCACATAATGTTGCGGCCGTCTCACTCTATCCGGGTCTCGTCCGCACCGAAGCCGTCTTGCAGAACGCTGAATATTTCGACTTGTCCAATTCCGAATCCCCCGAATTCATCGGCCACGTCATCGCCGGACTTTGGCGAGACCCTGCACTGATGTCAAAATCCGGGCACGTCTTGGTCGCGGCAGAGCTGGCTGCGGAATACGACATTGCTGACGTCGACGGATACAGGCCTGTTCCCCTCACAGCCGCGAACTTTGCGAGCGGTTGAATACTCCCCCTGTTGGCGCGTGTGAGATCAGGGGGGCGCCCCTCCCGCGTACGGGGCCGCGTGGCACTTCGATTACCGGGCAGGAGGCCGTCTATCAATGCACTCGGCGAGTATCTGCGCGGATGCGGTTTTCGTGTCCGGCTGATCCATGCCAAACCGCAAGATCGGTCGAGCAGGTTATGGCCGTCAGCGACTAGATGGAGCCGCCACGGAGGAGGGACGATGAAGGCGGCGGTTCAAAACTATCAGGCCCGGATGCGGCGGGTGCTGAACTATATCGACCGGCATCTTGATAGTGACCTGGACTTGGGAACGGTGAGCCGTGTTGCGGCCTTTTCGAAATTTCATTTCCACCGGCAGTTTACGGCGACCTTCGGATTGTCCGTGCATCGCTATGTCCAGCTTGCCCGTCTGAAGCGTGCTTCGCACCGGCTGGCCTACAGGGACGCCCAAAGCGTCACTGATATAGCGATGGATGCCGGTTACGATGCACCGGATGCCTTCGCCCGCGCCTTTCGGCAACGGTTCGGGCAATCGCCTTCGTCGTTCCGGAAGTCTCCCGACTGGGAGCCGTGGCTTGCCGCCTTCGGGCCTCTCGACAATGCAAGGAGCAAGCTCATGCAGAAGACTTTTACCACTGACGACGTGATAATTCGCAATGTGCCCACCACGCCGGTGGCGATTATGGAGCATCGGGGCGACCCGGCGACGCTCGGCGCCACCATCCAGCGGTTCATCGCCTGGCGCAAGGCCGCTGGCCTGCACCCCAAGACAAGTCCGACCTTCAATGTCTGGCGTTCAGAGAGGCGTCCTCAGTCGCCTGCCGATTATAGCGTGGACCTTTGTGTCGGGACCGACCAACCGATCGAGGCGAACGGCGGGGAGATCAAAGCCGGCGAGATCCCTGGCGGACGCTGTGCGGTGCTGCGTGTGGTCGGCAACACCGACAATCTGGAGCCTGCCGCGCTCTACCTTTATCGCGACTGGCTTCCGGCCAGCGGCGAGGAAGCACGCGACTTCCCGATCTATTGCCAGCGGCTGAGCTTCTTCCCGGAGGTGGTGGAGCATGAGGCGGTGGCGGAGCTGTTTTTGCCGGTGAAATAGCGCCCTCTGACGGCGGCCTATCCATTCTGATCGCCGGAAGCTGACAGGCCGTTGTCCACCCCAGGCCGGTTGGCCAGCATGTTCGAGGCTGACCGGTCAGCAACTCGCATGGCGGTTGGCGACCATCAGGTCGGGGATGTATGCACACTTCAAAAACCAATTGCGAAATAAAACCAGTTGAACTAACTTGCAACCGATTGCATAATGCAATCAGGCCTGCGCGCGGATATGCCGTTTAAGGAAAGGAAGTGAGCATGGCTAAGCTTGTGTTCGGAATGAACCAGTCCCTGGACGGCTACGTCGATCATATGGCGTTCGGGCCAAGCCCAACGCTCTTCCGCCACTTCATCGAAGAGGCTCAGCGGCAGGCGGGCAGTGTGTACGGTCGCCAGATGTATGAGGTCATGCGTTACTGGGACGACGAACATCCTGAATGGGATGCAGAGAAACAGGCTTTCGCGGCGGCGTGGCGGAACCAGCCGAAATGGGTGGTCTCGCGCTCGTTGACGTCGGTCGGTCCCAACGCCAGGCTTGTTGGGGAAGATCTTGCGGCCGCGATCCGCGAGCTGAAGGCGGAACGCGACGGGGAGATCGAAGTTGCCGGCCCGGATTTGGCGCAAAGCCTCACCGAACTTGGCCTGATCGACGAGTATCGAATCTACCTGCACCCCGTCGTGCTCGGTCACGGCAAGCCATATTTCGCCGGACCCCGGCCGCCGCTCCGCCTGATGGCACATGACCGGATTGGCGAGGATGTGATCAGGTTGACCTACGTTCCGGCTTGATCTCGCGACTCGCCAGATGAAAATCGCAGCGCGGCTTCCGACCGGATGACGGCAGGCGTCGCCGGCGACCTGCCGGGCGTCAGTCGCGCGATATGGACAGCCCGGCGAGAAGCGGAGCGTATGCGGCGAGCCTGCGGGATACGAACTCCGTGAAGAGCCGCACGCGCTTCGTTTTGCGTGTCTCCCCCTGCGTGAGAAGCCAGAGCGTTCCATGCATGTGCAGATCGGTGCCCGGCACCCTCACCAATAGGGGGTCGGCATCTCCGACGAAGCACGGCAGTGTCGTCATCCCGAGCCCTTGCCGTACTGCAACGATCTGCGCCTCGCCGTCCGTGGTCCTGAATGGAACCCCCGTGGTGCGAACCTCACCCTCGCTGGCCCAATCCGGAATTCCATGAATGCTTATGACGATCCACCGGATGGGATCCGGCGCGCCCGCATGCCACGCGGCCAGTCGATCGCGAGACATGTAGACGCCGCTGAACAGCTCCGGTCCCTTCAGGCCGTGAAGATTGAGCGGCAGGGTTTTGCGGTCGTAAACGACGCGGATCGCAACATCGGCCTCTCGGTTGGTCAGATTTGCCAGCTCGCCGGACGACACGATTTCCATCTCGATATCCGGATGCAGAAGCGCGAAATCGGCGAGGTCCGGCATGAGCAGGTGTGTCGCAAGGGTCGGTGCCAACGTCACCCGCAGAAGCCCGCGCACGCTCTGGTCGCGCCCGAAGACGCGCGTCTCCAGCTGGTGCGACGACGCTTCCATCTGGTTCGCGAGCTCGAGGACCTCGTCGCCCACAGCCGTGAGGCGGTAGCCCGAAGGCAGCTTTTCGAACATCTGCGCCCCGAGGCGTTCCTCGAGCTGTGCGATGCGTCGCAGCACGGTCGAGTGATACACGCCGAGGCCCTCGGCGGCAGCCCGCACTGAGCCTCCGCGCGCCACGGCAAGAAAGTAGCGAATGTCATCCCAGTCGATCATGGTGCCAGTCGATCATGGTGCAATCCGGCACCGCGCGGTGCGCCTTCCAAAGCCCGTATCGAACGCATTCGTATAGCAGAACGGGCGGTCATCATAGCTTATGTCGCCGAGCGCGGCCCAATTCCGAACGGCGGACACCGATCGTCGCGGCTGGCGTCAGTCATCCAGCCGGATCGATTTTGCACCACCGATATGCGCGCTTCCGCACTCAACGCCTGAGTCCGGCGGACCTATTTTGAGGGTCTCGGGGGCGTCCCCGAACGATCAAAGGCGGAGCCTGGAAGGAGAAGTCATGGGAAAGCTTGAGGGTAAGGTTGCAGTCATCACGGGTGGATCGAGCGGCATGGCGCTGGCGAGCGCCAAGCGGTTCGTTGAAGAAGGCGCCTATGTTTTCATCACGGGCCGGAGACAGGAGGCGCTCGACGAGGCCGTCAAGCTGATTGGCCGGAACGTGACCGGCGTGCGCGGCGACGCGGCCAATCTCGACGACATCGACCGTCTGTTCGACACGGTCAAGCGGGAAAAGGGCAGGATCGACGTCCTGTACGCGAGCGCCGGCATGGGCGAAACCGTCCCACTGGGCGAGATTACCGAGCAGCATTTCGATGCGGCCTTCAACCTAAATACACGCGGCACGCTGTTTACGGTTCAAAAGGCGCTGCCGCTGTTCAACGATGGCGGATCGATCTTCATGACCGGGTCAGTTGCTTCGGTGAAAGGTTTTCCTGGTTACGGCGTGTATGCGGCGAGCAAGGCGGCGTTGCGCTCATTCGCACGCACTTGGCTCAACGAGCTGAAGGGCAGGAATATCCGGGTGAACGTGCTGAGCCCGGGGCCGATCGCCACACCGATGCAGGACCAAGTTCTCACAGAGGAGGCGAAGCGGATGTTCGAATCCCTGATCCCGCGGGGAAAGATGGGCCGTCCTGAGGAAATTGCGGCGGTCGCGCTGTTTCTTGCTTCAGACGATTCGAGCTTCGTGAATGGGGTGGAATTGTCTGTCGACGGCGGCTTCTCGGCCATCTGAAATCGCGCCGGATCGCCGGACGTGGCTGACCGTCCGGCCGCGCGGAAGTCGTTCACGGCAGGAGGTCTACGAGTCAATTCAAGAATTCGAACCGCTGACGCGCATCGCTTGCGGTGGCGGTCCGAAGATCTCGCGAAGTCGCCATGCAGCGAAACGGATAACCCAGCGCCGTTGAAGGCCGGGGAATGAATATCAATACAAATCGGAGAAGTATTATGAGCTATGCAATTGTAGGATTCGGCAAGATAGGTCAGGCCCTCGCCCACGCCTTCGCCCGTAAAAACATCGAGGTGGCCGTCGCGAGCCGCCGGCCGCCCGAGGCGTTGGCGCCGCAGGCTCGGGCGATTGGACCCACGGTCGTCGCCAGGTCGCTGCGGGATGCGCTCGAGGCCGACACGATCATCTTGGCAGTCCCGTTCGGGGAACACCGCGAGGTTGCAAAGGCCCTGCCGAGCTGGGAAGGCAAGACAGTCATCGACGCGACGAACGCGTTTCCAGTGCCTGAGGAGCTGGACGGCCTCACGTCCTCCGCCTTCGTCGCCAAGGCGTTCACCGGCGCCAAGCTCGTTAAAGGGTTCAATCACCTGATTGCGGCCACCCTGGCCGCCGATCCGATCGTCGAGGGCGGCCACCGGGTGGTCTTTCTGTCGAGCGACGACGAGGACGCGACCGCTCCCGTGGCGGATTTGGCCAAACAACTCGGGTTCGCACCCGTCAACCTGGGAAAGCTCAACGAGGGTGGCGCGCTGGTGCACGCACGCGGCCGCACTTGGGGCCAGCTCATCTTCCAGGATTTGTTCAAGAAGGAGCAGTAATCGATCGACGACCGTGTGATCGACGCCGAGAACTGGTCGCGCGCGCTAACGTCTTCGAGCAGCGCGCGACCGAATATTTGAAGGCCACAAAGTCGCGAAGGTTGGGGTGGCCTGACGGCGTATGGGCGCCGTTCGAAGAGCGAGGAGACGCCCGACAGAGCGGCGGATCTGCGGGTCGCCCAGAATCTATCGACTGCTATCGATAGCCTAGGATTCGCTCGATACTACTCCACGGTACTCCCTTCACTCCCACTCGATTGTTTAATCATCTCATAACCAATTGAAATCACTGCAAATTTTTTCGTGCAGATCCGAGAATTCCGACACTCGGGCCGTCAAAAGTTACGCTTTTGATTTTGCAGGAAAATTTGGTCGGAATTTTTTCGTGGTTTCGCCAACTATCGGTGTCAGTCGACGATCTTCTTGCATCGAGCCGGCGCGTTGAACAATGCCCGGCCTGTAGAAAAGTACCGTCAAGCCTTATCGGATTTCTCATTCAGGCACCACCCGCGACGAGTCCTTGCCAGCCATTTCAGTATAACATATCGCAGATGCAGACGTGTGAGTCGCAATCGCCTTTTATTCTGCTGCTGGCGCGATCGGACCTCCGATTTCCCACTGCCGCTCACTGATAGTCGTCGTTAAGGTGGCGTTGCGCCTTTGAACCACTTGGGGCCTCCGGATCAGTAGTTTCTGAATTTTTTTCTGACCTGCTTTCCCAATCTCCCCGCCAGCGGCGCAAGACTCTTCAGTGAGGGCTTGGTCGGCGACTAATGGACGATGAGGCGACGCATCTTACCCCCGGCGAGGTTCGCCGCACCATAGGCCGGTTGCGCAGGCCGGATCTCCTGCGTCTTGCTGCGCTCGCTCGCGTCTGGGCGACTGGGCTGCGCCAGCACGGTGCGGACGATCTGCTCAACGAGGCACTCGACCGCGTGCTGTCCGGTCGCCGGCCATGGCCAAGTGACGTGCCATTGCCTGCCTTCCTTTCGCAGGTGATGCGGAGCATCGCCAGCCAGTGGAGGCAGGAAGACCGCCGCGAACCGCTCAAGGAAGATGAGGATAAAATATTCGAGGAGGAGAGCCACAACCCAGCGGCTTGTTACGAGATGGCAGACCTAGTCTCTCGAATGCAGCGCGCGCTCGGCGCAGATCCGCCGGCACTGGGTGTATTCCAGCACATCCTTGCAGACAGCGACCGCGAGGATGCTCAGGCCGCTCTCCGCATGAACACAACCCAATATGACACGGCGCGTCGACGAATGATGCGCCAACTGTTCGAGGCCTTTCATTCAGGATGGAATCATGAGTCCCCGCGTCACTGACGATCATGCATTAGCGCTTCTGGCGGAAGGCGTTCTCGATGCGAGCCCCGAGGAGATCGTGCGCGTCGCTATCGACAATGGCGTCGACGTGGCCGCGCTCGAAACGAAAGTGCGCGCCATGATCGAGGCACGCGTGGCTGCAGCAGCGCAGTCGGAACGAACCGATTTTTCGGTTGGCGAGACCGTGGCGTTGCGCTCCGATCCGAAGCGGGTCGGAGTGGTCACTGCTATCGCGCCAAGCAACCGCGCGACGCGTTACAGCGTGTTCATCGACCGTCGGGTGGAGACACTTTATGCGAGCCAACTGCTGCCAGCCGACATCGCGCCCGCGGCGATGGGCGCGACCGTCAACGAGTTGAATGCCCGACTGACCGCGCTGCAGCTCGCCGCGCCTAGTCTAGCCAATCTCTATTCGCTGCAATCCGGCCGGATCGACTTCATCCCCTATCAGTTCCGCCCGGTCCTGAAGTTCATCCGCGCCGATCGCCCGAGGCTTCTCGTCGCCGACGAGGTCGGCGTCGGCAAGACCATCGAGGCAGGCTTGCTGCTGCGCGAGTTGCAGGCGCGCCGACCGCTGCGCTCAGTCTTGGTAGTCTGCTCAAAGGCGCTGGTGGTCGAAGAGAAATGGCATCGCGAGATGCGACGTTTCGACGAGGAATTCGTGACGCTATCTGGGACAGACCTCCGTCACTGCCTCGATCAAACGGACCTAGACGGGGAATGGCCGGAACGCCACGCCCGCGCAATCCTTCCCTTCTCCCTGATTAATGAGAACCTACTGCACGGGTATCCGATGCGCCGTGGCGGCACTCGGTCGAAGGGACTGGCCACACTCGACACGCCGCCGCGGTTCGACCTGCTCATTGTTGACGAGGCACACAACGCGCGGAACACCGACACCAATCTTCACCAAGGCCTCCGAATCCTCGCCGACAATGCCGAGGCAGTCGTCCTCGTGACCGCGACACCCATCCAGCTTGGTACAGGTGATTTATTCTCGCTGCTGAACCTGCTCCGACCCGACCTCGTCATTGACCGACCGACATTCGAGCGGATGGCCGCGCCCAACAGCGAGATCAATGCCGCCGTTGCGGCAGTCCGGGGCGGTCAGCTGGACTGGCAGGAAAAGGCGTTGGAGAATCTTCGCCGGGCGGCGGCGACAGATTGGGGACGCGTCATGCTCGCGCCGTCACCTGAATATCGCGCCGTAATGGCGGCGATAGGCGAAACGCGCGACGACGACGGCCGCGTACGCCTTATCCAGCGCGTGGAAGCGCTTCATAGCTTTGCCTCAATGATCAGCCGCACGCGCCGCCGCGACATCGGCGAGTTCACGACACGCAAGCCGCAGACCGTGGCTGTCCCCTTCACCTCCGAACAGCAAACCGTCCATGATGCGATCCTTGAGGTGCAGCGCGCTGTTTATCAGCGGACGCACGGCACCGGCCCGCTCGGTTTCCTGATGACGACGATCCGCCGGCAGGCAGCGAGTTCATTGCATGGTCTCGTGCCATTCCTAGAGACGATCCTTACTCGGCGCCTGACGGACATAGAACGCGTCGAGATCGATGACGAAGCTGTCGACGTGCTCGACAACGGCATCGACGCAATTCGTGACGAGATCGCTGCGGTTCTGGCGCAAGCGCGTCTGCTGGCCCCGACCGATCCGAAGCTCGAGCGTCTGCTCACTATCGTCGCCGAGAAGGGCATGATGGCGAACCGGCGGTTGCTCGTGTTTAGCGCCTTCCGCCATACGCTCGCCTACGTCGAGACGGCCCTGCGTCTACAAGGCGTGCGCGTGGGGCTGATCCATGGTGACGTTGGTGACGACGATCGCCGCGTGCTTCGTCGCGCCTTTGCACTGGAACCCGACGACCCCGATGCGATCGATGTGCTGCTCTCATCGGAGGTCGGTTCCGAGGGGCTGGATTTTCAGTTCTGCGACGCGCTGGTGAACTATGACATCCCCTGGAACCCAATGCGGATCGAACAACGCATCGGCCGCATCGACCGCTACGGCCAGACCAGCGAAACGGTGGCGATCTACAATCTGGTCACGCCGGGTACGGTGGACTTCGACATCTATGAGCGTTGCCTACTGCGCATAGGAATTTTCGAGCGGGCGATCGGCGGTAGCGAGGCCATCCTCGGAGAGATCGCGACCCGGCTGCAGCAAGTGGCAGAGGACTTTTCGCTCACACCGAGCGAGCGTCAAGTCCGCCTCCAGCAGCTTGCCGACAACGAGATACGCCAGATCGCCGAGACCGAAGCGCTCGAAGAGCGCGAAGCCGAACTGTTCGGTGTACGCGTCTCGCGCCGCATCGACGACGAGATCGCGGAGGCATCGAGCCGCTGGCTCGAACCCGAAGCGCTCGAGCGCCTCATCGGTCTCTATCTGGAGCGCACGCTCGAGGTTGGCCGCACACCCATCTCGGGCCAAGGGCCGGCCAAGACCTTGCGTCTTTCGACCGAAGCCCGGCGGCGGCTGGTGCCACAGCGAACACGCGGAGTGCGCCCAAACCTTCTCGATCGCGAATGGGAGGGCTGGCTGCGCGGGGATCAGCAGACGCTAGGCCTAACTTTCGATCGCGCTACCGCCAACACTGATCGGAAGCTCTCATTCGTAACGCCAGTACACCCGCTTACTCAGGCCGCCGCTCGTGCCCTGGCAGGCGATGAGGAGGTTCATGTTTCGCTCGCAGTGCAGGCACCTGGCCTGCCGCCTGGCTGCCATCCGTTCGCGATATACCAGTGGCAACTCGTCGGGCTGAAGGAGGACGCCATCCTGGTACCGGTAGTCGCCGACGCCGAGATCGCACGCGTCTTCATGGATCTCCTTCTATCGGCGCGGGACGCCCCGTCGGGCACACTTCCGACCATGTCGATGCTGGAGGCATTGGATAGCTGGCACCATGATCTGTGGCTCGAACGTCGCGCGGCGCACATCGCCCAGGCAGCCGAAATCGCGCGGTTTCGCCGCGACAGCCTGAACGCTAGTCATCGGGCTCGCCTGGCCGTGTTGGAGGAGCAAGCCGCCCTTGCGAGCGAAGAGCGGATCCGGCGCATGCGGACTGCTCAAATCTCGCGCGCGGCAGCGGATTTCCTGGAGGCATTGGCGAGCCTAGCCCGCGATGAGGCACGTGCTGACATCCTTGCCCGGCGCGTCGTCGCCGGTGTGATTGAGTTGGAGGGCTGACGTCGTGCAATGCTTCGAAACAACGCAAGGCAGAGGGACGCGAAAACTTCCACGGCTACATGGGCAATCTAACGTGCAGCGCAGCGAGGAATCAGTCGTCCTTGGAACGGCCGCGACTAAGGAGGCCTTGGCATGAGTGCGTTCCTTGACGCTTTGATGGCGCAACGTCGAAAATTTCTCGACGGCCTTGACGCGAATGAAGGGGATATCAACCTCGATATTTTCGAGGACTTCTACCCGGACCAGGCGCACTTCGTATTCGAGTTGCTGCAAAATGCTGAAGATACTGGTGCGACCGATGTTGCGTTCTTCCTGACTGAGAAAGGCTGTTGGTTCGAGCACAATGGCACGCGCGCTTTCACTGAACCTGATGTGCGGGCCATCACCGGTATCCACAACAGCACCAAGAAAAAATCGCCCGATCAGATCGGAAAGTTCGGTGTTGGCTTCAAATCTGTATTCGTCTACACGCTCACACCCACAATTTACTCGGCCGATTTCTCATTTCAAATTTCGCGATTGGTGATGCCGGAGCCAGTCGCCAGTGATCCGTCGATCGGCGGGAAAACGAAATTCTGGCTGCCGTTCAACAATCCGAACAAAGCGACCCAAGCGGCCTTCTCCGAAATCAAAGCGGGCCTGAGCGAATTGGCAGAGACGACCCTGCTGTTTCTGCCAAACATCGAGTCGATCAAATGGCGAGTTGGGCACGATCTGTCGGGTGCAATTCTGCGCATCGCCCATACTGATTCCCATTTAGAGGTGATGAAACAGATCAACGGACAGACGACGACCAGCTCCCATTTCCTGAAATTCGATCAACCCGTGGCAGGCCTGGAGAAGCAACGAGTCGCAGTTGCGTTCGCTCTGGACTTCCTTCCGAACGCTCAGATGTTCTCTAGTGACAAGCCGCTCTCGCAGCAGCTCAAGATCGTATCGGTGCCGGGCCAGGTTGCTGTTTTCTTCCCCGCGGGCAAGGAGACCTCGGGACTGAGGTTCCATCTCCACGCCCCTTTTGTCCCAGAGTTGAGCCGCGCTAGCATCAAGGAAACGCCAGCCAACAAGCCTCTGTTCGAACAGCTTGCCGTATTGGCCGCCTCTTCCCTTCACAAAATTCGTGACTTGGGGCTGCTTTCAACTGACTTCCTTGCCGTACTGCCAAACCCGCAAGACCAATTGGCCCCCCGCTATTTCGGCATACGCGATTCTATTTGCAGAGCGATAAACACAGAACCCTTGATGCCTACGTACGTGAAGGGACACGCGCCGGCACAAACGCTGATTCAGGCCAAGTCGTCCCTCAAGGAGCTGCTCAGCTCCGACGACATCGAATTCCTAATCGACTACGACGAAGCGCCCCCACAATGGGCTGCCAGTCGCGCCCTGCAAGGGACCAACGTCGAAAGATTCATGAATGGTCTCGCGATCAAGGATTGGGACATTGCCTCCTTTGTCGACTGCATTGACCAGAAGGCCTCCGAAGGCAACTGGCGTGGCGTAAATACTGAGTTCATGGCATGGCTCGCCGGGAAGAGTATGGAATGGCACCAGCAGTTCTATGCCCTGCTTGCAAAGGATAGCGAAGCTCAGGACGAGCTGTACAGGCTGAAGCGCTGCAAAATCGTACGCCTCTCCGAAGGCGCTTATGAATGCGGCCCAAAGTGTCACTTCTTAGACAATCACGACGTGAAAACACGTGGCGTGCGATGTGTTGATCCGGCGGTCTACACGGCGGGCAAGAGCAAGGCGCAGCAGGAAAGCGCACGAAAATTTCTGGAAGATATCGGGGCAACAAAGGTTGGCGAACGCCAACTCGTCGAAGCGATACTCAAGAGCACCTACGTGAACTCCGCCCGCACACTGAACCAGCGCGAATATCTTTCGCATATGCGCCGGTTCATAAAGCTCCTGGACGAGGATCCGTCGTGCGGATCGCTACTCTCGACCTTCCACCTCTTCATGGGAAAGGACAATAGATGGCACAAGCCAGCCGAAATCTATCTTGACGATCCATATCTTGGCACTGGTTTAAGCGAATATCTCGGCATCATTGGCACCTCAAACCCACCGTCTCCGTTGGCGGATTTCTATCAATCACTGCCAATCGATACTCAAAAATTCACGCGCTTCGCTGAAAAGCTAGGCTGTCTTACCAAGATTGCGGTGGCTAGAACCTCATGTGGCAAGAACCCTCGATGGAACTATCTACGCAGCGTTTCGGGTGAACGACACACCAGTCCAATCGACCGCGACTACATAATCAACCGCTTTCATTTGCTGGCGGCGAAGAAGTCGGAGAAGCTCGCTAAACTGATTTGGAATACAATGTGTTCTCTATCCGACGCCGCGCACAGTTACGATTCCACGCATCATCAAAACCCGCTACGTGCTGTTTACCGCAAGAACGAACGAGGCGGCGCTCATTTTGCGGACTCACAGTTGATCCATCAGCTTCGTGCTGACGCCTGGATCCCACAACGCACTGGTGAGTTCGTGCGTCCGGCACAGGCCCGCGTCGAGCTGCTTCCTGATGGATTCACGTTCGATCCGGGTTGGCCATGGATCAAAGCAATCGAGTTCGGCAAAGGCATTCAGTTGCAGAATGCACGCGCACAAGCGGAAGCGGCCGCCACCCTCGAGCAGCAACGCAGGCAGCAAGAGGCTGCCAAGGCCCTCGGCTTTCCGGACGCTGAGACCGCTCGAAAGCTTGCGGAAATCCCGGAAGATGAGCTGAAACGGATCCTTGTTAAGTGGCAACGGCAAGAACGCACAGCATCCAGCACGCCTGAGTTTCCGCAGCGCGTGTCACCGAATCCTTACCGTCGCGCCGAACGCATGGCTGAGCGCACGCAGGCAGCGGCGCCAAAGACCTACGAAGTTCGCGAGCGCAGTGTAAGGACGAGTGACAGGGACGCCCGGCAGCTGGCACGACCGTATCTACTCGACCTCTACACGAATGCCGCGGACGAGATGATCTGCCAAGCCTGCCATCAAACTATGCCGTTCAATCTTCCCGACGGGTCGCCCTATTTCGAGGCCGCTGAGTTGCTCCCTGAGGCCTCGGCGGAATTGGTTGAGAATCATCTCGCGCTTTGTCCGACGTGTAGCGCGAAGTGGCGCCACGCTCGCTCCAGCTCGGATGCAGACGTGATCGCCGAGCTGCGAGCGGCGCAGACGCCAGAGATTCTGGTGACGCTCGCGGGAGAAGCAACGGCAGTTCGTTTTGTTCAGGTCCATCTCGACGATCTGCGAACAATCATCTCCGTGACAGTCGACGACACGACCGTGCCCGTTGAGGTCAAATGAAGTCGCGAGCACCCCAATGGGCCGGATAGACCCGGTGCTCATCAAGCAGAGATAGGTGCTTGATGGCGTCGACATTCAATTCTGCACGCGCCGCCGCGTCTAAATGAGAAGAGGGTAAGGCCTTCCCATCTTGATCGAATGTCACAAGCCCCGCATCGAACGCCGTCGCGATCCGAGACCTTGTACATTTTGCTCTGGGGCTTCAGCGCCTTGAGTGCAGCATCCGTCAGCATTTCCGCGCGTCCTCCAAAAGTACCATCATGCGGTTTTTGGCGTGCCTTGGCGGAAAATAATTCGCCTTTTCAGATGTTTACATCAAAAAAGTACCGTCAAGGAACTCATCTGCCTCGACGGCACTTCGAATTTTGGAGCTGATCAATATGGGCGAGGCCCGTCAAGCCCTATCTCTGCTCACCGATAGATGCCGAGGTGATTTTTGTTATTTATCAGGGTGTTATGGCGTACCTTGGCGTAGTTTCGGATGCCGCAGGAGGAGCAAAAATCACTCCCACTCGATCGTACCGGGTGGCTTCGACGTAACATCGTAGACCACGCGGTTGATGCCGCGCACTTCGTTGATGATGCGGGTCGCGGCGCGGCCGAGGAATTCCATGTCGTAGTGGTAGAAGTCCGCCGTCATGCCGTCGACGGAGGTGACGGCGCGCAGCGCGCAGACGAATTCATAGGTGCGCCCGTCGCCCATGACGCCGACGGTCTGAACGGGCAGCAGCACGGCGAAGGCCTGCCAGATGGCGTCGTAGAGGCCAGCCTTGCGGATTTCGTCGAGATAGATCGCATCGGCCTCGCGCAGGATCTCCAGCTTTTCGCGGGTGATGCCGCCGGGGCAGCGGATCGCCAGGCCGGGGCCCGGGAAGGGGTGGCGGCCGATAAAACTGTCGGGCAGGCCGAGCTCGCGGCCGAGCGCGCGCACCTCGTCCTTGAAGAGCTCGCGCAGCGGCTCGACGAGCTGCATCTTCATGCGCTCCGGCAGGCCGCCGACATTGTGGTGCGATTTGATCGTCACCGACGGGCCGCCGGTGAAGGAAACACTCTCGATCACGTCGGGATAGAGTGTGCCCTGGCCGAGGAAATCGGCGCCGCCGAGCTTTTTGGCCTCTTCCTCGAAGGTCTCGATGAACAGCCGGCCGATGATCTTGCGCTTGGTTTCCGGGTCGCTGACGCCCTCGAGTTCGCCGATGAAGCGATCGGCGGCATCGACGTGCAGCAGGTGTAGATTGTAGTGCTCGCGGAACATGGCGACGACGCCGGCCGCCTCGTCCTTGCGCATCAACCCGTGGTCGACGAGGATGCAGGTCAGCTGGTCGCCGACGGCCTCGTGGATCAAGAGGGCTGCGACGGAACTGTCGACGCCGCCCGAAAGCGCGCAGATGACGCGTTTGTCGCCCACCTGCGCGCGGATCTGCTCGACCGCCTTCTGGCGATAGGCCGACATCGACCAGTCGCCCTTGATGCCGGCAATGTTGTGAATGAAATTGCCAATCAGCTTGGCGCCGTCGGGCGTATGCACCACCTCGGGATGGAACTGCACGCCGTAATATTTGCGCTTCTCGTCGGCGATGAAGGCATAGGGCGCGTTGGAGGAGGTGGCGACCACCTCGAAACCATCCGGCAGCGCGGTGACACGGTCGCCATGACTCATCCAGACCTGATGGCGCGAGCCGGAGGACCAGAGGCCCTCGAACAGCTGGCAGTCCCTGTCGACCTCGAGGAAGGCGCGGCCGAATTCGCGGTGATGGCCGCTCTCGACCTTGCCGCCGAGCTGCATGCACATCGTCTGCTGACCGTAGCAGATGCCGAACACCGGCAGGCCGCTGTCGAAGATGATCGGTGGCGCTCGCGGCGATCCCTCGTCCACCGTGGAAGCCGGGCTGCCGGACAGGATCACGGCCTTCGGCTGCAGGCGCCGAAAGGCCTCTTCGGCCGATTGGAAGGGGACGATCTCGCAATAGACGCCGGCCTCGCGCACACGCCGTGCGATGAGCTGGGTCACCTGGCTGCCGAAATCGACGATGAGAACGGAGTCGGGATGTGCTGTCTGGGTCATGGCGAGGCTTTAATGAAAAGCGCTTCGCCTGGCAATCCGGGAAATCGGTGGCGTCGGGTTTTTATTGTTCCAATTGTCCCGCCCCCTCCAACCTGTCACCTGCCATTCAAAAACGGTTATCGGACGCTTCCAAAAGCGAAAAAATTCACAAGTACGATGGGTTTGCGGTTTACTTGAACCAGAATTGCGCGGAATATTAGAGAATGGGAGGAAGCCTTCGGCCCCACTCTCGATAGATTGCGCTCGAACGGCTTTCCTCCCTTGGTTTCAAGGGAGGACCAATCATGAGGCGGATATTGTTGTCCGCGGCATCGGCCGCGGTACTATCGCTCGGTGTCTCGCATGCATTTGCGCAGTCGGGCAGCGTCGAGAAAGCGGTTGGCGGCTACAACTTCGAGGAAGCCGCAAAGGAGGCCGTCGGCACGAAGGATTTCCATTCGGCTGACGGTCATTTGACCTTCGCGATCGTGACGCACACGGCAGGCAATGGCTTCTTTGACCCTGTCTATGTCGGCGCGACCGTCGCCGGCAATATGATCGGTGCCAAAATATTGCTGCTGGGTTCGGAATCGCCTGTGGACGACCCCGCCCGCGAGATCGAAATCCTGAACCAGATCGTTCAGGACCCGACCATCGACGGCATCATCATGACGACGCCGCAGGTCGGCGCCTATAACGACATCGTCAAGGCTGCCGAGGCGGCCGGCATCCCGATCGCGACGACCAACTCGTTCGACGGCACCATACTGCGCCGGAGCGCGATCAGCCATACCGGCCAGGACGCGTCGGCCGCGGCAATCGGCGGCGAGGCGCTCGCGAATTGCGTGCTTGCCAGTGGCGCGACCAGCGGCTCGATCGTGCTGCCGTCCTCCACCGCGATGGGCAACATCGAGGTGAACAACCGTGTCACCGCCGCCTTCAATGCCATCGTCAAGACGTTGAAGGACGCCGGCAAGCTCGATGCCTTCAAGGTTGACGCCGGTCCGGAGAACGTCGGCATCGACACGAACCCGAACGACCCTGTCAACGCACTTGTTTCGCTCTTCGAGTCCCGTGGAGACGTGGTCGGCGCCTTCACAGCCAACAACGTCTTTACGCCGCCGCTTGTCAAGGCGGTAGCCCAGATGGGGCGGACCGGCAAGTTCTGCGCCTATGGTTTCGATCTCGGCCCGGCACAGCAGGAAGGCATCGCATCAGGGAATCTGACCGGCTCGCTCGGCCAACAGCCCTTCCTGCAGGGCTTCTGGCCTGTCATGCAGCTCTATCTCCAGATCGATCGCGGTATCGCGGCTGCCAATCTCGACACGCGTGCCCAGCTCGTGACGAAGGAAACGGTCGCGAACGTCGGCAAGCGTTTCGAGAACTGACTGCCGTTCAAAACGTCTGAAATCAAGGCGGGAGGGCGCGAGCCATCCCGCATCGCGACAGCAGGAACCGGCCGGTAGAAATCCATGGCGCTCACCACGACGACATCGCTCGGCCGTGCACCGCCCCAGCTCGTCGGCGGCTGGGAGGCTGGGCTGCTTCTGTTCCTTATGCTGCTTTACTTCGGCGGGGCCTTCGTCAATCCGACCTTCTTCGGATCGACAGAGGCCCTTCACGCGCTCTTGCGCGATACCTCCCGTGTGGGGATCATCGCGGTAGGAATGACTTTCGTGATCGCCAACAGGGATCTCGATCTTTCGGTTGGCTCGACCTACGGTCTGGTCGCCGTGGTCTTCGCCAGGCTTGTTGCCCCGAGCTTTCTCGATTTCGGCGTCATCCAGTCGGCGATCCTCTGTGTGCTGTTAGGCACGGTGATCGGCCTCGTCAACGGCGTGCTCGTCACCGTCCTGAAAGTGCCGGCCTTCATTGCGACGCTGACGATCCTCTTCATCGGTCGCGGCTTCGTGCTCGCGCTGACGCATGGTCAGGCAATCTATTACTCCGACAAGGCCAAAGACCATCCGCTGTTTTTCCACCTGGGCGAGACGAACGGTCTCGGCTTCAACAACCAGATCGCGATATTCTTCTTCATCGCCATCGTTGGGGCCTATGTGCTTGCCAAGACCCGCTGGGGCTATGAGACTTTCGCCACCGGCGGAAACGAGCAGGCGGCGGCCTATGCCGGCATTCGCACACGCTGGGTGCGCATTCGCGCCTATCTGCTCTCCTCGCTTTGCGCAACCCTGGCGGCTCTCCTGTCGGCCGCGCAGGACAAAGGCGTGACCCCTCTCTATGGTGTCAGCTGGGAACTCACCGTTATCGCATCTGTCGTCATCGGCGGAGCATCGATCCTTGGCGGGCGCGGTCGCGTCATCGGGTCTTGCCTAGGTGCTGCGGTCGTCGTCCTGATCGACAAGGTGCTGCGCGAGGGATGGCCGATCACGCGCATCGTCGTGATCGACGGTGAAAGCATCGCAGTCGGCGCCAAGTTCACCCTGCCCGCAGGCGCCGTGCTGGTTTTCCTGGGCCTCCTTCTCGTCATCGCCGTGCTTATCGAGCCCTTCCTCATTCGGCGCCAGATTGCGGCCCGGCTATGGGCTTGGCTCCGCGGCCGGCCGCCGCCGCCGGCCTATGAGATCGGCGGCGTGGCGATTGAAGGTGTCCAGACCAAGGGGGCGATGGTGACCGACACGGCGCTGTCTGCCGCCGGGCTTGGCAAGTTTCTCGCCCGTCGCGACGCACTTGCCATCGTCCTGACCGCCGTGTTGTGGCTGACGGGGCTCGCGCTGAGGCCGGACTACTGGTGGAACCTGCCCAACACCTTTGCTATCCTGCTCAACTATACGGAACTGGCCCTCATCACGGTCGGGCTCACCTATGTCATCGCAGCAGGCGATATCGATCTCTCCGTAGGCGCGGTGCTCGCCCTTGCCGGCAGCACCGCAGCCTATTTCTTGAAGGTGCTCGGCGCCGACCCGCTCACCGCCGTGACGATGGGCCTGCTCGCGGGGATGACCGCCGGAGCCGTCAACGCCGCCGTCACAGTCGGCTTCAAACTGCCTGCCTTCATCGCCACGCTCGGCATGTTCTACATTGCCCGGGGCCTCGCCGCCTGGCTCGTCGCAGGGCAACAGCTGACCGGCTGGTCCGAGGGTTACAACCTGCTCGGACGCAAGGTGAACGACGTCCTCCTTCATTTCGGCCTTTCGCTACCGTCGGGGATCATTCGCACGGTGGCCGAGGTCGTCAGCATCCAGACGATCTGGATGTTTTTCGTTGCCGTGATCGCCGGCATCGTGCTCGCCTATACACCGTTCGGGCTGAAGGTCTGCGCCGCCGGCGGCAACGTCCGCGCCGCTGCCTATGCCGGCATCAACACCAACCGCGTGCGCTTCATCTCGCTCATGCTGTCGGCGCTCTGCGCGAGCATGGCGGGGATCATCAACGTCGCTTACTTTCGCAGCTTCAACCCCGTTGCCGGCCAGTTTCGCGAGCTCGACGCTATCGCCTCCGTGATCATAGGCGGCGGATCGATCTTCGGTGGCTACGGCACCATGATCGGCGCGCTTGCGGGAGCGGCCTCGATCACGCTCGTCCGGGCACTCCTGCAACTCAACGTGCAGGGATTCAGCATGCCGCAGCACTGGATCAATGTCTTTATCGGCATCATCCTGATCGTGGCGGTGCTGATCGACATATGGGTGCGCCAGACCAACATTTTCGGACGCCTGCGAACCCGCCTCGCAAGGCGCGCGCCAACACGGGACAGTAGTCATGGCTGACGCGACACCATCCGAGCCGATCGTGAAAATGCGGAGCATCGAAAAAGCCTTTGGAGCCGTGCAGGCGCTTCGCAAGGTCGATCTCACGCTTTATCCCGGTGAGATCCTCGGCCTGGTCGGCGACAACTCCGCCGGCAAATCGACGCTCATGAAGATCCTGACCGGTGCCTATCAACGCGATGCGGGTGATATCCTCGTTGCCGGGCAACCGGTGCGGTTCAAGAGCCCGCACGAGAGCCGCGATGTCGGCATCGAGATGATCTACCAGGATTTCGCGCTCTGCGGCAACATGGATGTCGGCCAGAATATCTTCCTTGGCCGCTGGCCGCTCAAAGGCCCCTTCGTCAATCGGCGGAAGATGTATTCGGAAGCCGACAGCGTGCTGAAACGGCTCAAGGTCGACGTGAACTCCGTCTATCAGAAGGTCGAAAGCCTGTCGGGCGGCCGCCAACAATCTGTTGCGATTGCCCGCGCGATCTCGTTCGAGCCGCGCGTCGTGATCCTCGACGAGCCGACCGCCAACCTTTCCGTGATGGCGACCGAACGGCTGCTCGAAACCATGCTGGAGCTGAAGAAGCAAGGCGTTGCCCAGATCATCATCTCACACCGCCTCGTCGACATTTTTGCCGTGGGTGATCGCGTCATGGTTCTCAAGCGCGGTGAGTATGTCGGCGACCGCTACATCAGGAACACGGACGAGCATGAAGTGCTGGAGATCATCGTTTCAGGCACGCGTGAGAATGCGCTGACAGCCGATGAGGCAAGATCCATTTGAACAGCCATTGTGAATCAGAAGCGAAGGTTGACCCCGGTCTGGTGAAACGCATCATGTTGATTGTCAATCGTAATTCGACGCGCAGGTGGGGTCACGACAGGCGCCGATGGAGCATCATGTCAGCCCGGAAACGCTCGCGGCCCTGAAGAGGTTCACAGTGCAAACACGTTCCTGAGCAAGCGCCGGTCAGAAACCCCGGCACTCGGCTTTGCTATCTCCCGCCACCTACACCACCTGCCGGGACATTATCCATTCAAAGGCTCAGAACCAGAAAACCCCGTCCTCCAGCGCCGTGAACAGGCTGTCGACGCCGTAAGAGAGCTTGCGGTCGACGATGTGCAGATATTCGGTCCAGCCGGAAATATGCTGCAGCTCGACGGCGCCGTCGGAAATGCCGCGAAGCCCGATCAGCGGCAGCTTGTAGCCCTGGCAGGCCCGCAGCACCGCATAGGTCTCCATGTCGACCATGTCGGCGTCGATGCCTGTATAGGCGGCGCCCGAAATGATGTTGCCGCCGGTGGAAAGGCTTGCTTCGGCAATGCCGGGAATGCGCAGCGGCAGCTCGAGCGTTGCCGGCAGATCGAGAAAGGGTGTCTTGCCCTTTTCGAAGCCGAGTGGCGAGGCGTCCATGTCGCGATAGGAAACCGAGGTCACCTGATAGATTTCGGTCTGCTCCAGTTTCGCGGAGCCGGCCGAGCCGAGGGACACGACGAGATCGGGCAGGTCGTCGACGGCATCCAGCCGCGCCAATGTCTTGCTCAGCGCGATGGCCGCCTCGACCGGGCCGACGCCGGTCATCAAAGGTTCGATGCGCGAGCGCAGGAAGGGACCGTATTCGGCCTCCGCCGCCATGACGAAAAGGATGGATTTCCCGGCGACCGATTTCAGTTCGAACTTCATCCCGTAATGCCCTCTCTACCGCGGATCACCATCATCGTTCCGGTCATGGAGGCGATGAGTTTCGCCGGCCCGTCGCTGATCGCGTAGCCTCGTCCGTCGGCGACGATGATGGTGGAGCCGGGTTTGGTGATTTCGCCGCGAAACAGAAAACGATCGCCACGCCCCGGCGACATGAGATTGACCTTGAACTCGATCGTCAGGATCGAGGCTTCCGGGTCGATGACGCTATAGGCTGCAAAGCCGCAAGCCGAATCGAGCGCCGCGGAAATGATGCCCGCATGCAGGATGCCGTGCTGCTGTGTCAGTTTGACGTCGAAGGGAAGCTCGATCTCGACGACGCCGTGCTCGACGCGCGTCAGCTCTGCGCCGATCGTTTCCATCGCCGCCTGGCGCGCAAAATTGCGGCGGATTCGCGCGCGGAAATCGCCCCTGTCAGTCTCGCTCATGTCTGCCCCTCTTGCAGCCGCGAAAGTGGCATGGCGCGCCGCATTCGACAAGCTGGACATTGCTGAAATCGGTCCGGGCGGCGATGGAAACCCGGGACCGTGTCGCCGGGGCAACCCTTCACCTTTCCGCCGCCGTGCAAGCCGGTACAGCTGACCAGTACCGCTGGCCAGTACCGCTGGATTGTGGCGATCCGATGCGAAGACGATTGCAGCTTCGCGCGGTGCGCGTATTCTCCGCACCGGGTCGCGAAATGATGGAGCGCCGGCATGACGACGATATCGCAATCGGTGCGGAATTTCGAGACCTGGCTGGCCGGCGAACTCGGCGACGATCTCGTCAAGGACGATCTGCGGGAGAAGCACGAGAAGATGCGAAGCGACGATTTCGTCTTCCTGCGCGCCACCTATTGGCGCTGGTGCGAGATCATCCTCGATATCTGCCCGGAACTTATGGGCGCGCCTGTGGTGCTGGCGATCGGCGATACGCATCTGGAGAATTTCGGCACCTGGCGCGATGTCGAGGGTCGGCTCGTCTGGGGCGTCAATGATTTCGACGACGCGGCGGTGATGCCCTATGCGCTGGATCTCGTTCGCCTTGCGGCAAGCGCCGTTTTGGCCCGCGGCGGCGACGGTCCCTCGGTTCGCATGATCGGCGAATTGATCTTGAGCGGCTATCGCAGAGGCCTTGAAAATCCGCTGCCCGTCATCCTCGAGCGCGACCACAAATGGCTGCGCAAGGCGCTGCTGCTGCCGAATTCCGAACGCCGGGAATTCTGGGAGAAATACGAAATGCTGCAGCCCGGCAAGAAGCCGGCACCATCAGCCTATGTCAAGGCGCTCGCGGACGCGCTGCCGTTGGGATCAGGACCTTTCGTGGCGAAGCCGCGCAGCGGCGGCACCGGCAGCCTCGGCCGGCCGCGTTTCGTCGCCTATGCCGAATGGCAAGGTGGACCGGTGCTGCGCGAGGCAAAGGCGCTGGTCCCGTCCGCCTGGTCGCTTCGCCACAGGCCGCAGGATGTGGCGATCCATGCAAGCGAGATCGCCAATGGGCGGGCGCGCTCAGCCGATCCTCACTACCAGGTCTCCGGCCGCATCCTCGTGCGCCGGCTCTCGCCGAACAGCTGCAAGATCGAAATCGACCGGCATCCCGAAATCCTGCTTTCGCCGACGATGCTCGAACTGATGGGCTTCGAGATCGCCAATTGCCATTCCGACGATGCGGCGGCGGTTGCGTCGATCTTGAAGGATTTGGCGGCGCGGGGAAACGAATGGCTGCACGAGGCGGCAAGGGCCGCGGCATCGAGCGTCAGCGCCGAGCAGAAAGCCTATTCGCGTGGCGGCTAAAACTCTGCTTCCGTGATTAGATCCGCACGATGTGCTGATCCCAGGCGACGTCGCTGCGGGTCGACAGGAAATCGCCGTCATAGGAGGAGACGGCAAAGCCGCTTCTTGCCGGTGCGATGCCTGCTGCATCCCGAACGGAAGTCTCGGCCAGCATCTTGCCCGTCCTTGCGTCGATGGTCACCGAGGCGCCGCCCTTCGGCGAGGTGATGCCGACGAGGCCCTCGCTGCGATTGACGGCGATCGCTCCGACGTAATTGGCGAGCCTGCGCGTCGTCTCCTCGGGCAGGTCGATGAAGGAAAGATCTTCGCCCTTGGCAAAATGGCCGACGAGCGGCGGCAAATCCTTGCGGTGACCTTCGTATTGGCAGGCGAACCAGATGCGGCCCGCGCCGTCGAGATCGACATGGCGGGTGGAGAGTTCTGCCCATTCCGCCGGCAGTACATGTTTCTCGACCAACGCCCCGGTCGCCGCATCGATCAGCGCCAGCGACGGCTGCATCTCTCCCAGATTGAGCTTGGTGCGGCCGAAATCCGGATGCGTCTCGATGCCGCCATTGGCGACGATCAGCAGGCGGCCGTCGTCGGACACGGTCATGTCGTGCGGACCGATGCCGTAGGTTTCGAATTCGCCGATGCGGGTGAAGCGGTTGGTGGCGTCGTAGAGGCCGATCATGCCGCGATTGCCGTCGAAGTCGTTCTCGCTGGCGTAGAGCAAGCGGCCGTCAGGAGAGAAGGCGCCGTGGCCGTAGAAATGCCGGTCTTCCCTGGAGCTGATGACGATTGGCTCGCTTTTGTTCCAGGGATCGAAGATCATCGCATAGGTGCCGGGCCGGCGTGCAAAGGCGACAGTCTTGCCGGTGCTGGCGCTGAACGCCATGCCGTGGGCGCGGGCGGGAAGCGCCACCTGATCGACGATCTCGCCGCGCTCGGTCACGGTCGCAATGGCAAAGGAGCCGTCGGCTGCCCGAATGCCCGAGGCGTAGACCGCCTCAGTCCGCTCGAGTGCCATCAGCGACCTCGGCGCCAAAGAAGCAAGGAAGCCAAGGCCGGCCGCCTTGACGAAGTTGCGTCGGTCGATCGCGGCACTTTGCATCATCGTCTCAGTCTCCGTCCGAAAAGGAAAAGCCGGCCGAAAGGCCGATGGCTGCGCCATATTCGTCGCTGATCCGGGTGATCAGGTCGCGGCTTTCGGCAAGCAGCGTATCGAGCTTGGCCTTCTCCGCATCGCTTGTGGCGACGTCGATGTCGGGATTGAGCTTCGGTACGCTGTCGAGCAGCGATTTGAAGTCCTCGTCGATCGAGGCAGCGATCGGCTGCTTGTCCGGCGGCAGAAGTTCGGCCATGCCGGCCTTCTGCCAGAGCGTGCGCAGACCCTCCAGATTGGCGGCCATCGATTTCCAGGTATTCTTGGAGCGCCAGTAGATCGCCATGCGCGGCCGTGGCGCGGTGTCCTTGCCCTTGTAGAACTGCTCCAGCCGCTGGTCGCGGACATTCTCCGCGCCATGGACGAGAATGCCGAGGAGCGCCGTCACCGCTTCCTTGTTGTCCATGAAATCGTTGCTCTGCGGGCCTGGATGTTTCCAGCTCGCCTGCACGCCGTCGGGTTTTTCCCAGGCGGCGACGACTTCGCCGGCCTCACGCTGGATATTGCCGGCGACCGCTTGGCCGTAAAGGCAGCGGAAACTGCCTTTCTGCCCGACGAGATCGTCGGAACCATTGCCGTAAAGCACGTATTCCAGCGCCGTCAGGCCTTGCAACGCAACGCTCTTACCGGCGATCGCATCAACGGTCGCATCGTTCGGATCGGCCTTGGCGATCAGCGCCTGCACCTGCTTGAGGCCGACGCCCTTGCGGTCGGGATAAAACAGGATGTGCTCGAAGAGATTGTCCTGGATAACGGGCCCGGTCTGGACGATCTCGATGATCGACCAATAGCGGATCGTGTCGTCGAAAGTGGACTTCGCTTTGTCGAGCGTCTGCTGCGTGCCGTCGGCGCAAAGATCCTTCATCGCCGTCGTCAGCCGGGCGGCGGATTGCTGCATGTTGCGATAGCCGGGACGGATCACCTCGTCGACGGCGCGCTGCATGACGGCGGGAACGGCATCCTCGTTCAGCCCTGCCGGGGGAGCGGCGGTCTGGGCGGCCGCGGATGTAGCGAGGCCGATCAGAGTAAGGCAGAGCAGGGGGTGCCAAAGGCGCATCAAAGTGACTCCAGGAATGTAATCAGGGCCGCCCTGTCGTCTGTCGACAGGGAGGAGAAAGCGTTGCGGGCCTTTTCAGCTTCGCCGCCATGCCAGAGGATCGCTTCGGTGAGGCTCCGCGCACGGCCGTCATGCAGGAAAAAGCTGTGTCCGCTGACAGTCCGGGTCAGTCCTATACCCCATAGCGGCGGCGTGCGCCATTCACGTCCGCTTGCAAGGCCGACCTGCTGCCCGTCGGCAAGCCCGTCGCCCATGTCGTGCAGAAGAAAGTCGGAATAGGGCCAGATCAGCTGGAAGGACTGCGCTTTGTCCGGCGTATCCCGCCGGGTGACGAATTTCGGCACGTGGCAGGAAATGCAGCCGCTTTCGTAGAAGATCCGCTTGCCCTGCAGCGTCTCGGGGAAACTCGCCTTGCGCCGTGCCGGAACGGCGAGATTTCCGGAATAGAAGGTGACGAGGTCGAGAATGGGACCCGGCGCTTCTTCTGGGCCCAGCCGTTTCTGCACGCCGGTCGGCATATCAAGGCATTTCTCTTCCGCCTTGGTGCAGTCGCCCTGCGCATCCGGGTGATCGGGCGTCGAGATGCCGATATCATTGGCGAAGGCATCTGCACTCTGGTCGCGCACCGTGGCGTTCTGCGCCTTCCGGCCGAAGCGGCCAAGCGCGATCTTGCCGCTGCGATGGTCGCGCACGATCGCCGCCTTCCCCGAAATGCCGTCGCCGTCGGCATCGTCCGGATCGGCATGGGCAAGGATATCGGCTTCGGGAATGGCCTCGATCAGTCCGAGGCCGATCATCGCCGAGGCGACCCGCGGCGAAATCGTCGTCGCGGGGTCGAGCGGCCCATAGCCAAGGTTCGTCACCGCATAGCTCGGCCGGCGCAGCGACACGGTCTCGCCGTCGCCGAGCGTCACCCTCTCTTCGCGGTAGCTGATCGCCATCTTCCCTTCGGCGGCAAGGCCGGGAACGGCAAGGTCCTGCAGCTGATGGCCGTAGACCGGATCGGGAAAATTGACGACATTGGCACTCGCGACCGCCTTTTCTTCCTCCGGCGTCGTGGCGGCGCGGGAAAGCCGCAGGAACATCGAGGTGGCGCTCGGGCCTCCCTCCGGCGGTTTGCCGCGGCCGTCATTGACATGGCAGCTCATGCAGGAGCGGGCGTTGAACAGCGGGCCGAGGCCATCGGAAGCCTGCGTCGAGGAGGGAGCGGAAACCCAGAGCTTGCGGAAGAGCGCATTGCCGAGCTTGAAATTCTGCTCTTCCTCGAACGGGATGTTGGCCGAAATATGCGAGAAGCTGTCCTCGGTGACAGGGTCGATCGAGGTCGCAGCACCCGCCTGCATGGCTTCGTATTGTTCGGCCTTGGAAAAATCCGCCGTCGGCCGCGTCACATCGGCGACACGTTTCAGATCGGCCTCGGAGAGGTCGGTGCGTTTCCTCGGCAGATCGAAACCGGCGGCGATGCTGACGGAAAAACCGGCAAGCGTGGCGCAGAGCGCTACGCTGGCAAAAAATCGGCGGGCCGGGGCATGCGACATTTCAGGGTCCGGGCCGCTCCGGTTGTCGAAGCGGCCCGCCTTTTTGCTTATTTGAAGACGGCGTTAGGATTATCCAAGCTGTCGGAACCTTCAAGCTGAACCGTGCCGAGATCGAGTGCGGCAATAACGCGCTGCACCGATTTCGTCTGGTCGATCAGCCCGTCGATGGCGGCCTGGATGACGGCGTTGCCTTCCTTGTTGGCTTCGCCGATCATCTGGTCGTACTTTTCGACCGTCTCGCCGCGCTTTGCCATGGCATTCATCGCATCAAGCGTCTTGTTGAGCTTGCCTTCAACTTCGGCATCGAGCGCCTTGTCCTTGGCGGCCACCAGATCGTGCAGCGACGGGCCGCTGAGCTTGGTGCCGTCGACGCGGGTATAGTTGCCGGTATAGGCGGCAGCAATGCCGATCGCGTCGTTGAGATGCGAGTTATAGGTATTGTCCGAGAAGCAATCATGCTCTTCCTCGGGATCGTGCAGCAGCAGGCCGAGCTTCATGCGCTCGCCGGCAAGCTCGCCGTAGGAAAGCGAACCCATGCCCGTCAGGATCGCTACGAGGCCAGCCTTCGGATCGGTTTCGACATTCTTCGTCGCTGCACCATCCGGGTTCCAGTTGTCGGTCATTTCCTGCAGGTCGGAAACGAGCAGGGTGGAGGCGGACTTCAGATATTCGGCGCGGCGGTCGCAATTGCCGTGCGTGCAATTCTTGAGGTCGTAATCGGTTGCCGGGCGGTCGCCGGCGCCGGGACCCGTGCCGTTCAGATCCTGACCCCAGAGCAGGAATTCGATGGCGTGATAGCCGGTCGCGACATTGGCTTCGATGCCGCCGGCCTCGGCGAGCGTGCCCGAGAGGAATTCCGGTGTCAGCTTGGAGGCGTCGACATCCTTGCCGTCGATCTTGATCGTCTTGTTGGCAATGACATTTGCCACATAGAGAGAATTTTCGTCGCTTTCGGTGCCGTAGGAAGCATCGACGTAGTCGATCAGGCCTTCATCGAGCGGCCACGCATTGACCTTGCCTTCCCAGTCGTCGACGATCGGATTGCCGAAGCGATAGACTTCCGTCTGCTGGTAGGGGACGCGCGCCTTGATCCAGGCCTCCCTGGCCGCCTTGAGCGTCGCGTCGGTCGGCGCCTTCAGGAAGGCGTCAATCGCGGCGTCGAGCGCCTTGGCCGTCGTCAGCGAATCCTCGTATTTCGCATGTGCCACATCGGCATAGTGTTTCACCACGGCGGCAGCATCGGTCTCGGCATGCGCGGGAAGGGCGAGCAGGGCTGCGGGGGCGATCGCCAGCACGGCTGCACGGAATTTGCGGTTGAGCTTCATGATCCTCTCCTGTGACGGATTTTCCGTCTACCGCATCGGCCCGAAAATCGGAATCGATTTTCGGAAAGCACGATGCGTCGATTCAAAGTGTTACAGCGTCCTTTGCGCGTCTGATAAGACGCGCGGCACTGTAATCGGGCTTCGTCTCTTCGCGCAAAAGCAAACTTGTGTCAAACGCTCTAGTTTGGAATGATTTTAAGGATGCGGAGGCAGTGCCCGCGCTGCCTTTTTTGAACGGCATCTGCTTGAAAAACCGGCGGCAACCGCGCCATCTCACGCGTCAAGCGCAGCGTCACTCTGCCGCGGCGTCACACTCCGGTGCGGGCCTCGGCTAAATCGCCTCAGCCCTTGCGTTGCATGCGGCAGAAGAAGAAGCCGTCGGTATCGGTGGAGGCGGGCGTCAGCGTCACCGTCAGGCCGTCGGAAGAGTGCGGACGCGGGGCATCCTTGCCGAACAGGGCTTCCCAGGCGGGCAGGGCGCTGACGAGCTGAAAGTCGGGATTATCGGCCGTGAAGCGGCGCGCCTGCTCCTCGTTTTCCTGGGGCAGGACCGAGCAGGTTACATAGATCAGGTCGCCGCCGGGCTTGACGAAGCCGCTCGCCTGCGCCAGCGCGTCCTGCTGCTGGGCGGTGCGCTCGTCAAGGTTCTTGGCCGTCAGCCGCCACTTCGTATCGGGGCGGCGGCGCCACGTGCCGGTGCCGGTGCAGGGCGCGTCGACCAGCACCTTGTCGCAACGTCCGGCAAGGGCGGAGAGCGCCCTGGCGTCGTCATGCACCTGGACATTGCGTGTGCCGGCCCGCTTCAGCCGCTCGATGATCGGCGCCAGCCGTTTGCGGTCGGCGTCATAGGCGTGAACCTGTCCCTTGTTCTGCATGGCCGCCGCCATGGCGAGCGTCTTGCCGCCGCCGCCGGCGCAATAGTCGAGAACCTGTTCGCCATCATGGGCGAGCACCAGGTCGGCGACGATCTGCGATCCCTCGTCCTGAACTTCGAACCAGCCTTTCTGGAACGAAAGCTCGGCTGTCACGTTGGGAAGACGCGAGGCGCCTTCGCCAGCGGCAATCCGGATGCCGTAGCGGGCGATCTTCGCGGCATGCGCGCCGGCTCTTTCGAGCGCCTTGACGACCTTGTCGCGGGAGGCTTTGAGCAGGTTAGCGCGCAGATCGAGCGTCGGGCGGGCGGCGAGTGCCTGCGCCTCGGCGAGCCAGCCGGCGCCGAAGGCCTGTTCGAAGGAGGGTTGGACCCATTCGGGAATATCGCCGCGGATATGCGGCGGCGCATCGTCGAGCGAGCGGCTTTGAAAGGCCGTAACAGCGTCGGCCGAAAGCGGCGGCGGCGCGAACTTGTCATCCGCCAGCTCAGTGGCAAGACTGTCGGGTGTGAAACCCCATTGGCGGAACATGACGGCATGGGCAATGGCTGCAGCGCTGTCGTCATCCATCAGCCAGGCATGGGAAAGCCGCATGCGCAGTGCGTCATAGACGATGTTGCCGATCGCAGCACGATCGCCGGAGCCGGCGAAGCGGTGCGCGAGGCCCCAGTCCTTCAGCGCGTCGGCGACGGGCCGCTTGCGGGCATCGATGTCCGCGAGCACAGAAATCGCCCCTTCGAGGCGGCCGCCCAGACGCATTCACATGTCTCCTGTTGCCGTGGCATGTGAACGATCAGCGCAAACGCGATAGTCACGCAGCGGATTGTTCACAAGTCTCAACCGGGTGGTAACCGCGATCGACGGCAAGAGCAAGCGCCGCTTCCGGCGCAGTCAGTGGTGGCCTCAGCTGATGACCTGGTAGCAGACCTTCGCAGTGCCGGAGCTCACCATGCCGATATTCTGCGCGGCGGCGCGCGACAGGTCGATCACACGACCGCGGATGAACGGACCACGATCGTTGATGCGAACGACGACGGTGCGGCCATTGTTGCGGTTGGTGACCTTCACCTTGGTGCCGAAAGCAAGCGAACGATGTGCGGCAGTCAAGATGGCAGGGTTCATACGTTCCCCGGAAGCAGTTTTGGAGCGAAGTGCGTACCATGAAGCACCGCCACAGCCATTTGCAGCAAAACCTTCCGCCGGAAGCATGGAAGAACAGGCGGCAATAGTTGCGGCGACGATAATAGAACGACGTATTTTCTTCAAAACAGAGTATCCCTCAACTATTGAACTAACGCCCTTGCAGGCGGCGGGGCTTAAATCTGTGAAAAAGTGGCGAAAAAGTGCCGGACGAGTTCACGGAATATTACAATCTGTAACATTCGTGAGCGTGGTGATGGAATCTCAGGAGTCCATGCCGCCGCCAAATGTGGAAAAAACATAATAAAATCAGCTAAAATCCGAACGAATTTTCCGGAGGGATAGTTAACGCCTTGGCGTTCACGAAAATCGCGAAAATATTTTTCCGATTTCGCCATATTTGCTGCCACATTTGGGCAAATTTAAAGGCTGTTAACCATAAGATGCGGCGAAAATTGTCCGGCCAAAGCGGGAAAGTTGGAATTTCCTACTCATTTTGGGTGAGCACATCCGTCGCAAACAGGACTGAGTTTCTAGCCACGCCAGCGCCCGTCCTGCCACAATTGCGCAAGCGACATTGGATAGTTCGGGAAGGAGAATTCGAAGCCGGTGGCCTTGAGTTTCGCATTCGAGATGCGTTTGTTCTCGCCGTAGAAGGAGCGCGCCATCGGCGTCAGTTCGGCGGTCTCGAACGCCTGCTCGGGCGGCGGTTCGACGCCCATCAGGCGGGCTGCCTCGACGATCACATCCTGCGGCGGGCCGGGTCGGTCGTCGGTGACATTATAGATACCGCCGAGGGCGTGCTCCGACAGGAAGCGTGTCGCCGCACCGATATCCTCGACGCGGATGCGGTTGAACACCTGGTCCTTCTTGATCAGCCGTCGCGCCGTGCCCTTGTCCAGATTGCAGAAGGCGTTGCGGCCCGGCCCATAAATGCCGGAAAGGCGGAGCACCGCCGCCGGCACGCCGCGCGCCCTGCCCATCGCCAGCCAGCCCTCTTCCGCCTCGAGCCGCTCGGTCGACCGCCCGGAAACGGGCAGGCACGGCGTTTCCTCACTCACCCAGGCGCCTTTGTGATCGCCATAGACGCCGACGGTGGAGAGATAACCGATCCATTCGAGCTTCGACAGCAGGCTTGCGCCATCTTGGTCAAGCAGCCGCAGCAGCGGGTCGGCCTTCCCAGGCGCGATCGACTGCACCAGATGGGTGACGCCTTCCAAAGCCCGGCGCAGCCCGTCTTCCATGCTCTCGCCGTCGAAGAGGAATGCCTCGATGCCGTTCTGGCGGAGCGCTTCCATCTTGTCTGGCGAACGCGTGGTGCCGGAAACACGCACGCCGTCGCCGGCAAAGGCCTTGGCGATCGCCGTGCCGGAATAACCGCAGCCAAAGATCATCACATGCATCAGCCCACTCCTGCCAATCGCCATTCGTTCAGGACGTCGTCATCTCTCTCATCCGCCCTTTGTGCGGCAAAGGCCGAGAATTCGCCAGCCTCCATTAGCCGCGAAAGCGCCCAGACCGCCATGCCGCGCACCACGGGCGAGGGATCCTCCGAAAGCAGGCGACATGGCCCGATGAGCACCTTGTCGCCGGAATTGCCGGCCGCGATCAGCACATTGCGGACGAAACGGTCCCGGCCGATCCGCTTCACCGGCGAGCCGCTGAAGAAGGCACGGAAGGCGGCATCGTCGAGTGTCAGCAGAAAGGCGATCGACGGTTCCTTCAGATCTTCCCGCGCCTTGAGCTTCATCTCGGAGGCGGAGCTTGCGAACTTGTTCCAGGGACAGGCGGCAAGACAGTCGTCGCAGCCATAGATGCGATTGCCGATCAGCACGCGCAAATCGGCGTCGATCGGTCCCTTGTGCTCGATGGTGAGATAGGAGATGCAGCGCCGCGCGTCGATCTGATAAGGCGCCGGGAAGGCAGCCGTCGGACAAATGTCGAGGCAGGCGCGGCAGGAGCCGCAATGATCGCTCTCCGGCGCGTCGACGGCAAGATCGGCGGTGGTGAACATCGTGCCGAGGAACAGCCAGGAGCCATGAACGCGGCTGACGAGATTGGTGTGTTTGCCCTGCCAGCCGAGTCCGGCTGCCTCGGCCAGCGGCTTCTCCATGACAGGCGCCGTATCGACGAAGACCTTCACATCGGCGCCCGCCCGCACCGCAAAGCGCGTGGCGATTTCCTTCAGCCGGCCCTTGATGACGTCGTGATAATCGCGGTTGCGGGCATAGACCGAAATCGCTGCCTTGTCCGGCTTGTCGAGAATGCCGCGGGGATCTTCTTCCGGGGCGTAATTCAGGCCGAAGACGACGACGGAGCGCACCGCGCTCCAGAGTGTGCGGGGATCGCCGCGCCGGTCGCGTGTCTCCGCCATCCAGTCCATCGTCCCGTGGCGCCCGGCATCGATGAACTGGCCGAGACGCTCTTTCGCTTGCGGGATCGTATCCGGGCGCGTGATGCGGCAAAGATCGAAGCCCTTGGCGGCAGATTCCGCCCGGACGAACTCGGTCAAATTGTCGCGGCGGCGGCGCTCTTTGTCGTCATTCTTCGGTTCGGGCATGAAGAGCCCTCGTCAGAAATCCAGATCGGCATAGTGTGAAACCGGTGTCAGGCCGCGCACGCGCTCGGTCAGCATCGGCCGGAAGGACGGACGCGACTTCAGCCGCTGGTACCAGTCCTTGACGACGGGCGAATCCGCCCACTCGATTTCGCCGAGATAGTCGAGGATCGAGATCGAGGCCGCGGCGGCAAGGTCGGCATAGCTCATCCGCTCGCCCGCCAGCCACTGACGCGAGCCGGCAAGCCAGGTGAGGTAGCGCATATGCTGGCGGATATTCGCGCGGGCCGTGCGCAGAACCTTCGAATCCGGCGCTCCGCCGCCCTGATCGGCGGTCATCTGCAACTTATAGACACGCTCGCGCGCGAGCGGCTTCGTCACGTCGTTTTCCATCTTCTGCATGAACCATTCGGTCAGCCGGCGGATTTCCGCCCGCTGGAAGGGGTCTTCGGCGAGCAGCCGCCGGTCGCGCTTCAAGACGCCATGCGTCTCGTCCAGATATTCGGAAATGACGCTCGCGCCGCAAAGCGCGCGCATGCTGTCGTCGACATAGACCGGCAGCGTGCCGGCCGGATTGAGCGCCAGGAAATCCCGGCGTTTCTCCCATGTCTGCTCTTCGATCAGATCCGCTTGATAGCCGTATTCCGCCAGGATCAGCCGGACGAAGCGAGATGCGGATGACATGGGATGATGATAAAGCGTGGGCATCGATACTCGGGCTTTGTGATTGCTGTTACAGGACTGTGTGGCAGCTCGATTATAGCGCCCTAGTCATGACTCATTGGTTGAAGCTATAGGAGCTTGGCCCCGCCAATACAAGCGAATCGGATTTTACCCCATCTGACAATGGCGAAACACGGTCTAACGAATGATTAGAAACGGCGGCCTGATCGACCCAAGCGTTCAAGCCCGGCCGAACTTTAAACCGGAGACAATGTATGGATTATATAAGTGCTATCATTCTCGGTATCATAGAGGGGATCACCGAGTTTCTGCCGATCTCGAGCACCGGCCACCTGATCATTGCGGAGCAATGGCTCGGCCATCGATCGGACATGTTCAACATCGTCATTCAGGCAGGCGCCATCCTCGCCGTCACCATCATTTACTGGCGTCGTCTGGTGGATCTGGTGCTCGGCTGGCGCGACCCGGTCAATCGCGATTATGCCGCCAAGCTGATCGTCGCCTTTCTGATCACCGCCATTCTCGGACTGGTCGTCAAGAGACTCGGCTTTGAACTGCCGGAGACCGCAACACCGATCGCCTGGGCGCTCATCATCGGCGGTATCTGGATGATCTTTGCCGAATGGGCCGCCGCCCGCAGGCCGCCCCATAAAGAGATCACCTGGCTTGTCGCCATCCTGGTCGGCATCGCCCAGATCGTTGCCGGCGTCTTCCCGGGAACCTCGCGCTCCGGCGCCACAATTTTCGTCGCCATGCTGGCAGGCACCGGTAACCGCGCAGCGGCGACCGAATTCGCCTTTCTCGTCGGCATACCCACAATGTACGCCGCAAGCGGCTATGAATTGCTGAAGACGTTCAGGGATGGCGGAGCGGCGGGCGAAGACTGGACGGCGCTCGGCATCGCCTTCGTCGTCTCCACGATCGTCGCTTTCATCGCCGTCAAATGGCTGCTGGCCTATATCAGAAGCAACCGATTTACGCTGTTTGCCATCTACCGCATCATTCTCGGTGTTTTGCTGCTCGGCATGGCCGCGACCGGCTTGATTGCCTGAGACATCTGTCTTGTATTTGCATTCGCGCAACTCCCGGCGCGAATGCAAATGCCCATTGGATTTCGCGAATAGGCACTCGACTACCGGCAAGGCGCCGATCTTTCAGTTAGTCAATATTGAGGGGATACGCTCCAGCCGCCGTTTTGAGCAGGCGAGACTGAGCGATGATCTTGAAACGCCTTGTTTGAGGCGTTCCGATCGGCTGCTTGCTTGGAGCAGGATGCCGGCGCCAAGGCCGGGCCTTTCGTCAATGGATGATCGAAGCCGTAGAGCAGGGATCGACGCCGTAGGCCGGCGAGCAATCGCCCTTTACCGCCGCGACCGAACCGGGCGCAACGAAAGAGCCTGCAAGGATAACCAGCGCCGCACACGCAAACAGGAGCGCGATTGACTTGCCCATTGAGAATTGCCTTTCACAGTGATTGCCGCGCGCGACCGCAGGCGTTGAGTCCGTTGGAAGACGCGCGGGTTTGGTAGTCAGTGGAATGGCAAATAGCAATAAACGTTCCTGCTAAATTTGGCGTTAATTCCACAAAATTTCCGATGCGTCTTTTATGCAACGCTGCTGAATATGCCGAGCACCAGAACACTGCAAACTTGCGCCGGGCTTTGCGGGACACGGCAATGCCAAAAGGCCGCCCGCGGCTTCCGCAGACGGCCAAGTCTTATCGGTTGGAAAAAGTCTCATCAGCTGGAAAAGATGGTCAGGCGGCCTTGCCGGTGCCGGTGTATTGGCCGTGCGGACGATAGTGCACCAGATAGGAGCCGAGCACCGATGCCACCATGGTGGGCGCAATGCCGAGGCCCTTCAACGTGCGGCCTTCCGCCTCGGCTTCCGGGGAGACGATATTGTCGCGCTTCAGCATGCGCACCTGATCCGGCGTGATCGGCGGCGTTATGAAGGGGATCAGCGAGGCGATGCTGCCGATCATCGAAGCGATGCCGAAGGGCAGGGATACCAGCGGGTTCTTGCGGCACGTTACCTTCAGCATCGTCTCGAGACATTCGCGGAAGCTGAGCACCTCAGGCCCGCCAAGCTCATAGACCTTGCCGCCGGCAACCTTTCCGTCGACGGCGCGGGCGACGGCCTCGGCGATATCTTCGACATAGACAGGCTGGAATTTCGTCTTGCCGCCGCCGATGAGCGGCAGGATCGGCGACATGCGCGCCATCTGGGCGAACTTGTTGAAGAAGCTGTCCTCCGGTCCGAAGACGATCGACGGACGAAAGATCACCGCATCGGGCTTGACCGAGAGGATGGCCGTTTCGGCGCGACCCTTGGTGCGGCCATAGTCCGAATCGGATTTCGCGTCGGCGCCGATCGCCGAAATATGCGTCAGCGTCGCACCCACGCTGCGCGCCGCCTCAGCAATCGCACGACCGCCGAATTCCTGCACGGCGTCGAAAGTGTTGCGGCCGGTCTCCTGCAGAATGCCGACGCAGTTGACGACGTGGCTCGCACCGTCGACGGCGCGATCGATCGAGCCGCGGTAGCGCAGGTTCGCCTGCACGAAGGAGATCTGGCCGACATTGCCGAGCGGCTGCAGGAAGCCGGCGAGATCGGGACGGCGCACGGCGACGCGGATGTTATAGCCGCGCTTGGCCAGCGCCCGAACCACGTGCCTGCCCACGAAGCCCGACCCTCCGAACACGGTGACGAGCGGCGGCAGGTTGGCAAGGGTCATGGCAGGCTCCTCGAAAGGCTTTGCGGAATGCTTGATTGGCTCCGTCTTAGCCGAATCCCTGCGCGACGGGAAGGCCCATCACGCCGTCAGTTTTTTGCGAATGCGAGGGCGCCTAACGCATCGTGCCTTCCAAAAATCGGTATCGATTTTCGGAAGGCACGATGCGTAGATTTAAAGTGCTAGAGCGTCCTTTGTGCGTCCGAAAGACGCGCGGCGCTCTAGACGCCTTCGACGACGACCATTTCCGCATCCGCGACTTCCTGGCGGATTTTCGCGGCGATCTGGTATTCCGGCGAATTATAGCAGTCGACCGCATGCTGCATCGACGGGAATTCGATCACCACGTTGCGGACGCGCGCCTTGCCCTCGAGTTCGGTAAAGGCGCCGCCGCGCGCCAGGAAATTCGCGCCATATTTTTCGAAGGCCGGCTTGGCCGCCGCCACGTAATCCTTGTAGCGCTCGGCATCGCGAACGTCGACGCGGGCGATCCAGTATCCTTTGGCCATGGTCTTTTCCCTTTACAGTGAACTTGTCAGCGATTTGCCGGCCAGAGTGCGCTCACCATCTCGCTGAGGATCGCGCGCGCGGCATCTCGGGGATCCGGCGCTTTGACGACAGGCCGGCCGACGACGAGATGCGTCGCTCCCGCCTTCAGTGCGTCGAAAGGCGTCATCACCCGCTTCTGGTCGCCCTTGTCGCTACCATCAGGGCGAATGCCGGGGGTGACGATCGCCAAATCGGGTCCGACGATCTCGCGCACCGCAGCCGCTTCCTCTGCCGAACAGACGATACCGCCCATGCCGGCCGCGCGCGCCTGTTCGGCGCGGCGCAGCACCAGGCTGTGCGGATCCTGGCTGTAGCCGGCCTCGGCAAGGTCGTCGGCATCCATCGAGGTCAGCACGGTCACGCCGAGCAGGCAGAGGCCTGAGCCGGCCGCTGCCTCGACCGCCGCCTTCATGGCTTTCGGATAGGCATGCAGCGTCAGCATCGACATGCCCATCTTGGCGATGTTCTCGACGCCGGAAGCCACGGTGTTGTCGATGTCGAGCAGCTTCATGTCGAGAAAGATCTTCTTGCCGCTTGCGGCAAGATCGCGGGCGAATTCCAGGCCGCCGGCAAAGACCAGCTGATAGCCGATCTTGTAGAAGAGAATGTCGTCGCCGAGCGTGGAAACCAGTCTTTCCGCCTCGCCGATCGTTGGAACATCCAGGCCGACGATCAACCGCTCGCGTGCGTCCATCTGAAGTTACCCCTGCCAGTCTTCGATGGGTGTCCAGTCGCATGATAGGCGGTGATCCGCAAGACCGAATGCATAGAGATTGCCGCCACCGCCGGGCTGGTCGCGGTCGCGGGAGATCGGCCTGCCCGCCAGATGGCATTTGAGCAGCGTGCCGACGCCGCCATGGCCGACAAAGGCGATCGGCGCCGTCGCATCATGCGTGGCGAGAACGGCGTTAACAGCCTCGACGATGCGGGCCTGCGCGTCGACGGCGCGCTCCCAGCCCTTGAAGCTTTCTTCCGGATGGGCGAAGAACCAGTCGGCCGCCTCTTCGAATTGCGGCGGCGGCAGGAAGCCGGTGGCCGTGCGGTCGTTCTCGTGCATGCCGTGGACGATCTCGATCGTCACGCCGGAAGCTTCCGCCAGGATTTCGGCCGTCTCGATCGCCTTCGTCTCGTCGCTGGAGACGATGCGTTGCAATTGCCTCGCCCAGCCGCTCTCTGCCGCTTTGCGGGCGCGTGCCGCGCCGACATCGGAAAGCCCCCATTTAGGCACCGGCACGTTGGCGTCGATCCTGACCTGCGGATGAGTGATGTAGATCCCGAACATCTCAGCCGCGCCTGTAGATCCAGAGTTGCGCCGGTGGAATGTTGCGCATGACGAAGTCGAAATGCTGGATATGGTAGCGGTCGGGATTGGCGGCGATCGGCGAGATCGCCCCGTAGGAAATCTGCACCACCGGCCGGCCGGCCGGCAGTCGATCGAGCAGGCTTTCGAGCAGCGAGATGCGCTTCGCCATCGGGAAATTCAAAAGCGGAATGCCCGAGACGACGGAATCGAAGGTGAGACCGCTGAAATTACCAAGGGTGGCCTGAAGATCGAAGGCATCGCCGTTGATGAAGTGCACGCCGGGATAGGTCCGCTGCAGATGTTTATGAAAATCCGTCGAATATTCGATTGCGACGAGATTTTCCGGACGGACGCCGCGGCCGAGAATGGCCTTGGTGATGGCGCCCGTGCCCGGCCCGAGTTCAAGCACCGGCAGCCCGGAATGGATATCGATGACGCTTGCCATGCGCTTTGCCGTGATCGAAGAGGTCGGCACGATCGAGCCCACCGTCTTCGGCCCCTGCATCATGCCTCGGAAGAAGCGGATCTCGTCGTCGAACCTCTTCCCGAACCGTTCCTTCACCTTGACCCGTAAGCTCATTCTCCACCCATCCGCATATTGATCGAATGCCTTAATATGCCGCTTGTCGCTTAAGGGACAAGGATTTTCGCAACAAGGACATCGACATCAACAGCTCATGCGGCTTTCGGCGCTGAACCCGGCATGAGATCGGCAAGCCTTTCGGCCAAGTGATCGGCGTCGACAGGCGCGCGCAGCTTCACGTCGGTATTGTCGAAGTAGAGATAAACGTCTCGGCCCTTGCTGCGCGCCGCTACGGGCGCCAGCACCCGCGTCGCATTCTCAGGTTCTCCGCCCGTTGCCCAGGCGCGAATACGTTGCGCCCATATGTCGAGTGCTTCGTCCTCGTAGCCGCTGACATAGAGCTTTTCCGAGCCATGCAGGCGGCAGTAGATGAAATCGGCGGTGATATCCATCAACAGCGGCCATTTCACCGTATCGGCGCAGACGAGCGCGACCTTGTGACGCCTGAGCATCTCGATGAAGGCAGGTGAGCGGAAGCTCTCGTGGCGGATTTCGAGCGCGTGGCGGATCGGCTGGTGCCCGTCGCTTTCAAGCCAGGCCGGTCCCTTGACGTGTCCATCGTGCCGCCGGGCCAGGTCTGCCGCCGTTTCCCCGTCATGCGGCAACAACGCCAGGAAATTCTCGAAAAGATCAGGATCGAAGGCCATGTTCGGCGGGAATTGCCAGAGGATCGGCCCGAGCTTGGGGCCAAGCCGCAAAAGGCCGGAGGCGAGGAAATTGGCGAGCGCCGTCTCGATATCGCGCAGCCGCAGCATATGGGTGATAAAGCGCGGCCCCTTGACCGCGAAGACGAAATCATCCGGCGTTTCATCGCGCCAGCGGCCGAAGCTTTCGGAACGCTGCAAGCTGTAGAATGTGCCGTTGATCTCGATTGAGCGGAAGTGCCGGGCGGCGTAGGAAAGCTCCTGCTTCTGCGGCAGGTCCTCCGGGTAGAATTGGCCGCGCCAGGGCGCATAGGTCCAGCCGGATATGCCGATGCGCACCGTCCCCGTCTTTTTGGTCATGAGATCCTCCATTTTGACAGGAGGAAAAACGGAGGTAAGCGGCCTTCGTTCCCGTCAGACGCGCATCGGCATCAGCACGTAGAGCGCATCGTCGCCCGCCGTGTCGCGGATCAGCGTCGGCGAGCCGGCATCGGCAAGCAGGAAGATCGCTTCTTCGCCGGAAAGCTGGGCGGTGATGTCGAGCAGGTATTTGGCGTTGAAGCCGATTTCCATCGCATCCGTGTCGTAGCCGACGGCAACTTCTTCCGTCGCGCTGCCGGAATCGGGATTGTTGACGGTCAGCATCAGCTGCCCCTCGGAAAGCGCCAGCTTCACGGCGCGTCCGCGCTCGGAGGAGATGGTCGAGACGCGGTCGACGGCCTGTGCGAAACTCGTGCAGTCGACCCGCATTTCCTTGTCGTTGCCGGTGGGGATGACGCGCTGATAATCCGGGAAGGTGCCGTCGATCAGTTTCGAGGTCATGACGATCGAGCCGATCGTCAGCCGGATCTTGGCGTCGGAGACCTCGACGGTCACCATCACCTCGGGATTGTCGACCAGCTTCTGCAGCTCGCCGACCGTCTTGCGCGGAATGATGATGCCGGGCATGCCCTCGGAGCCGGACGGCGCGTCGACATCGGCGCGCGCCAGCCGGTGGCCGTCGGTCGCAACCGCCCTGAGTTTCAGCTGGCCGTTGCTCTCGATCGTATGGAAAAAGATGCCGTTGAGATAATAACGCGTCTCTTCCGTCGAGATCGCGAACTGGGTGCGGTCGATCAGCATCTTCAGATCGGTCGCCTTCAGCTTGAAGGAATGCGTGAAGGTGCCGGCTGTGAGATCAGGGAAGTCCGATTCCGGCAGGCACTGCAGCGAGAATTTCGAGCGGCCGGACTGCACGGTCATCGCGCCGCCATCGGTGCTGGTGGCAAGCAGCACTTCCGAGCCGTCGGGAAGCTTGCGCACGATGTCGTAGAGAAGATGCGCGGGAACGGTGGTGGCGCCGGGCTGCTCGACGCTTGCCGGTGTCGCCTCGGTGATTTCGAGGTCGAGGTCGGTCGCCTTCATGTCGAGCTTCTGGCCGTCGGCCTTGAGCAATACGTTGGACAGGATCGGGATCGTGTTGCGACGTTCGACCACGCGGTGGACGTGGTTCAGCGATTTCAACAGGTTTGACCGCTCAATAGTAATACGCATGGGATGCTACCGCTTTCGACCGTGACTGTCCGGGCGCGTCGAGCACCCGAAGAATGCTGTCCCGGCTTGAGGCCGGGGGAGTGGACGGGCAAAATGGCAGACTTCAGCATTGCTTTGCAAGAGGCATGGACGTCGGCACCCCTGCATTTGCGGTTTTCCAGAGCAATGCTCACAGAAATCCGAACCCTTGCCGAAGCGGTGCGGCTCGCCCATAAGGGTTCGATGCCGGCGACGAGCCGGCGGGACGAAAGCAAATGGCATGAATGAGGAAACGACAGCGGACGCCGCCAGCCGGCGAAGCTTCCGCCTGCACAATGCAACGGTGCCGGCGCGGCCGCTGGAGCCGGCGCTCTATCTTGTCGCCACCCCCATCGGCAATCTCGGCGATATCACGTTGCGGGCGCTGGAAACGCTGGCCGGCGCCGATGTGCTCGCCTGCGAAGATACGCGCGTCACCCGCGTGCTGCTCGACCGCTACGGCATCCAGAACCGGCCCTTCGCCTATCACGAGCACAATGCCGATGAGGCCGGTCCAAGGCTGCTCCAGGCGCTCGAAGCCGGGCGCTCGGTGGCGCTGGTTTCCGATGCCGGCACGCCGCTGGTCTCCGATCCCGGTTATCGGCTGGCGCAGCAGGCGATAACGGCAGGTTACCGCGTCATTCCCATTCCCGGCGCCTCCGCGCCGCTCGCAGCCCTTGTCGGCTCCGGCCTGCCGAACGATGCCTTTCTTTTCGCCGGTTTCCTGCCGGCCAAGGACAAGGCCCGCCGCGACCGTCTCGGTGAACTTGCAGCAGTACCCGCGACGCTGATCTTCTTTGAATCGCCGCACCGCATCGGCGCAACGCTTCTGGCTGCCGCCGATGTGCTCGGGCCCACGCGGCCGGCCTCCGTCTGCCGCGAGCTGACCAAGACCTTTGAAGAGTTCCGCCGCGGCACGCTTGCCGACCTCGCGGCCCATTATCAGCAGGTGGAAAACGTCAAGGGCGAGATCGTCCTCGTGATCGGCCCGCCGGAGCCGGTCGAGACTGATGAGGCCGATGTCGAAGCCATGCTGGCCGACCTATCGAAGACCATGCCGACGGCAGGCGCCGCGACCGAGGCCGCCCGCCTCACCGGCCTGCCGCGCAAGGTGCTCTACCAGCGCCTGCTGGAGATCAAGAACGCCGATGGGCGATAATGATCTCACCGCGATCAGAAGGAAGGCGCTGCGCCGGGGCCGCATGTCGGAATATGTCGCGGCCGCCTTCCTGATGCTGAAGGGCTATCGCATCCTGGCTCTGCGCCACCGCACTAGGCTCGGCGAGATCGATATCATCGCCCGCAAGGGTGATCTTGCCGTCTTCGTCGAGGTCAAGGCCCGCCATGGCGAGGCGGCGGCGATCGATGCCGTCTCTGTCGCCGCGCAGAAGCGGATCCGGGCGGCAAGCGATCTCTGGCTCGCCCGCCAGAGGGACCAGGCTCGCCTTTCCCAGCGCTATGATATTGTCGCGATCATGCCGGGCCGGCTGCCGCGGCACTTTATTGATGCCTTCTGACCTCTTTCGACCCATCGGATTTCCAAATCGTTAAAATTTTAGTTCCCGCTTGAACCAGGTCCTTACGACTCTCTGCTATGTCAAATCTCGGTAGGGATAACAATTGGGGGTTGTTTCATGGCCTGGAAGCTGATGCTTGCAAGTGCGGTCGCCATGGCCGCGCGCTCGGTGCCGTATGCCGTGGCGAAGCCGGCCGGAAAATCCTTCGTGGCGCATGCGAGCGATCTGCTGCCGCTGAAGTCCACGCCGATCAATCCGGACTGGATCGTCAGCGGCAATCCGCAGGCCCGCACCGCCGAACATTCGCGCGGCCATGACGAGGCCTCGCTGACGGCGATCTGGGATTGCACGGCGGGCGAATTCCGCTGGCGCTTCGGCTGGGACGAGACGGTGATGATCCTCGAAGGCGAGGTTCATATCACCGCCGAGGATGGCACCGAACGAACCCTGCGTGCCGGCGACGTCGCCTTTTTCGCCGGTGGAACCTGGGCGAGTTGGCGGGTCGACAATTACGTCCGCAAGGTCGCCTTCCTGCGCAAGCCTTTCCCGAAGCCCTTGGCGATCGCCTACCGTCTCCGCAACATGCTGCGCAACAACGGCAACCAGGGTATCGCCGCCTGATTTTCGCCGCAGGCACCCGCTGGAAGCCCTTGATTGACCGTTGCGTTTGATATCTGGCCGACCTACATCTGTCCGGCATTCAGCGAGGGATGGAAATGGCCAAGATCACCAATGTAGCGGTCCAGATGGACCATGTCGCAGGCATCAATATCGCAGGTGATTCCACCTTCGCCATGAGCCTGGAAGCCCAAGCGCGCGGCTACAGGCTCTTCCACTACACCCCCGACCGCCTGAGCTTCCGCGACGGCAAGCTCTATGCCAGCGTCGAGCCGATGGTGCTGCGCGACGTCAAGGGCGATCACTACGAGCTTGGCGCGCCGGAGCGTGTCGATCTCGCGACCATAGATGTCGTGCTGCTGCGCCAGGATCCGCCCTTCGACATGGCCTATATCACCTCGACGCATCTGCTCGAGCGCATCCACCCGAAGACGCTCGTCGTCAACGATCCGGCCTGGGTGCGCAATTCGCCGGAAAAAATCTTCGTCACCGAATTCTCCGACCTGATGCCGAAGACGCTGATCACCAAGGATGCCGCCGAGATCCGCCGTTTCCGCGACGAGATGGGCGACATCATCCTGAAGCCGCTCTACGGCAATGGCGGCGCCGGCGTCTTCCATTCGACCCGCGACGACCGCAATCTCTCTTCGCTGCTCGAAATGTTCGGCCAGCTTTTCCGCGAGCCCTTCATCGCCCAGCAATATCTGCCCGACGTGCGCAAGGGCGACAAGCGCATCATCCTCGTCGACGGCGAATTCGCCGGCGCCATCAACCGCGTTCCGGCCGAACACGACAGCCGCTCCAACATGCATGTCGGCGGCCGCGCCGAGGCGACCGAGCTGACGCCGCGCGAACAGGAAATCTGCGCCCGCATCGGCCCGGCGCTGAGGGAGCGCGGCTTCCTGCTCGTTGGCATCGATGTGATCGGCGATTACATGACCGAGATCAACGTCACGTCGCCCACCGGCATCCGCGAGGTCAAGAAATTCGGCGGCGCCGATATAGCAGCCCTGCTTTGGGATGCGATCGAGCGCAAGCGCGGTTGAGCCTGCTGCCCATGACCGTTTTGGTCCCGCGACCGAGTACAACCAAGGTCACAGCGGATGCTTGACTATGTTCTTTGATTGTTCTTGTTTTATTCCTGCTTCCATGCCAGATTACAACCGCTAGCCTTCAAGGGTCGGAGGGCGGTATGGTAGAGTTTGCGGGACAAGGGATGGGCATATGGTCGCGCGTGTCAGTACGGTTGCATTTCAGGGCATCGAAGGTGTGCCGGTCGAGGTCCAGGTCATGGTCGCACCCGGCAAGGTCGGCATGCAGATCGTCGGCCTGCCTGACAAGGCGGTAGCCGAAAGCCGCGAGCGCGTGCAGGCGGCCCTCCACGCCTCCGGCCTGGCGCTGCCGGCGAAGCGCGTGACCGTCAATCTGGCGCCGGCCGACCTGCCGAAGGAAGGTTCTCATTTCGATCTGCCGATCGCGCTTGCCCTGATGGCAGCCCTCGGCGCCATTCCCGCCGATGCGCTGTCGGACTTTGTCGTCGTCGGCGAGCTCAATCTCGACGGGACGATTGCGGCGATATCAGGCGCGCTGCCTGCCGCGATCGGCGCCAATGCGCTCGGCAAGGGGCTGATCTGCCCGGCCGAAAGCGGTGCCGAAGCCGCCTGGGCGGGCGCCGAGGTCGATATCCTCGCGCCCCGCAGCCTGATTGCCCTTGCCAATCATTTCCGCGGCACGCAGGTCCTATCCAGGCCGGAGGCATCGATCCGCGCCAATGCCGCCAACCTGCCGGATCTCGCCGAGATCAAGGGCCAGGAAAGCGCCAAGCGCGCGCTCGAAGTGGCGGCCGCCGGCGGCCATAATCTCTTGATGGTCGGCCCTCCAGGCTCCGGCAAGTCGATGCTGGCGGCCAGGCTGCCATCGATCCTGCCGCCGCTTTCGGCCGCCGAGCTGCTGGAAGTGTCGATGGTCCATTCGATCGCCGGCCAGCTCTCCGGCGGCAAGCTTTCTGATCGCCGGCCCTTCCGCACTCCACATCATTCCGCCACCATGGCAGCCCTCGTCGGCGGTGGAATACGCGCCCGTCCGGGCGAAGCCTCGCTTGCCCATCACGGCGTGCTGTTCCTCGACGAGTTTCCCGAATTCACGCCGCAGGCGCTCGATGCGCTGCGCCAGCCGCTCGAAGGCGGCGAATGCGTCATTGCGCGTGCCAATCACCGCGTCTCCTATCCGGCCAAATTCCAGCTGATCGCGGCGATGAACCCCTGCCGCTGCGGCATGGCCGGCGAGCCAGGCCATAGCTGCGCCCGCGGCCCGCGCTGCATGAGCGATTACCAGGCTCGCATCTCCGGCCCGTTGATGGATCGCATCGATATCCGCATCGACGTGCCGGCCGTCTCCGCCGCCGATCTGATCCGGCCGATGGCGGCAGAAACCAGCGCCGACGTCGCCCGCCGCGTCGCCCGCGCCCGCGAGATCCAGCAGGAGCGTTTCGAAAGCACCGGCGCAAAGGGCGTCGGCACCAATGCCCGCTGCTCCACCGCGATGATCGAGAAACTGGCCGAGCCAGATGCCAGCGGCCTGCAGCTGCTGCGCGACGCCGCCGAAAAGATGAAATTCTCCGCCCGCGGTTACCACCGCGTCCTGAAGGTCGCCCGCACCCTTGCCGATCTCGACGGCAAGCCGACGGTCGGCCGCATCCATCTCGCCGAAGCGATTTCCTACAGGATCGCTGGTGAGAGACTGACGGCTGCGGCGTGAGAGGCGCGAAGCGCGCCCGACAGTTGTTGGCAGCTCGTCCTTTACTCGGCGTCATCCTCGGCCTTGTGCCGAGGATCTGCTACCCATCAACCGTAGTAGATGCTCGGGACAAGCCCGAACATGACGAAAGAGAAGTTGGCGCTAATAAGTTCGGTAGGAGGGCTGAATGGCTTTCCGAATGACAGAGCGATCAGCTGCGCAACTGGTTCATCATTCTTTGAGAGAGCTTGGCGTCCTCAAGCAGGGGCGTAAGGTCGCTGATCTGATCCAAAGAGCCGACAATCGGCAGCTGTTTGATCCACGCGTCCGCTATCGCTGAACGCGCGGCCTCTACCGCATCGTCAGCATTGATGGTTGTAAATGGCCGGTCATGATATGGCCCCACGATCGGCTCGAAGGAGGCGATACCGATCGTATTTTGCCTGTGCGCCAGTTCAAGGTAAGCCGAAGCGAGTGCGTCCTCTCGATCCGTCCATTCACTCGAAAGTAAGGCCCGCTTCAGGTGGCGCGAGAGGGGCTCTGCGACGGGGAGCCTGGCAAAGCCACTGCCGAGCCATTTTGAATAGGGGGCGTATCGTCGCTCGAGCAAGAACCCCATTCTCATCACGTCCCGCACCAGCCGCGCGGCGATGATCCGCGAACCCAGGTCGTCTCCGACTTGTCCCGCGCGACCGACAAATGCCTGCTCTTCGGCGATGCGCCGCCACTGACATGCAATCTTGTAGAGCCACACATCATCCGGAAAGTACCCCAGGCGATCACGGGCCTGGCTCAAGCGGCTATCGTCATCATGAAAGACGGCGCCTGACGTAAAGGCGAGAAGCTTTTGCTCTGCAAAGCCCATCCATTGAAGAGCGCTGAGGTTTTCTACTGATCGAACGGCGAAGTGGTCTTCCAACCGTGCTTCGAGCGTATGAAACTCCAGTCCGTGTTCAAGCGCTCCTACCGTTTCGACGCCATTTGCCGGCGGATGCGGTCGGCTGCGCCAGCCAATAGGCTCCCCAAGATAAGTAGCCGGTGCGACTTTGGAAAAATCGTCGACCAGTCGCCGTGCATATTTGCCGAAGTCATCTCGACCTAGGAAGATATGGACGCGTGGCCCCCAGTTGTGGTCCTTGGAAACGTCATCGTCAAAGCCGATTAGCTCCGAGCCATAGCCAATCAGTGCTGCGGAATAGCGAAGCTCTGGCGCGATCTTGCTCAGCCAGGGCCGAACGATATCGGTATAGAAACCGCGTGATAACTCGATCCCCTGCATGACTTCTTACCGTCGTCTTGATGTCATCACGATTGGAACACAGCCGCCCCCAGAGGGCCAACGTAAAATGGGCAGCGCCGAAGACGCTCCGGCAGTTCGTTGACAACCTCGTTCATTGCTCGGCGTCATCCTCGGCCTTGTGCCGAGGATCTGCTGCACAAGCCCGAGCATGACGAAAGAGGGGTGGGCCGACTTTATCAGCAGCTCACGGAGCGCCGAAGCGGCCCAATATCTGCGAAGACGAGTGACCGGAAAAGCCTGGCCAAAGCCCGATCTCAGCTCCCAAGCCCCTCGAACAACGCCGTCGAAAGATAACGCTCAGCGAAGGAGGGGATGATGATGACGATGTTCTTGCCGGCGTTCTCGGGACGGACGCCGACCTTGATTGCGGCCGTCAGTGCCGCACCCGAGGAGATGCCAACCGGCACGCCTTCGAGCCTGGCGACCAGGCGCGCCTGTTCGAAGGCCTCGTCATTGGTCACGGTGACGACCTCGTCATAGATGCCGGTATCGAGGATCTTCGGCGCGAAGCCTGCGCCGATGCCCTGGATCTTGTGCGGGCCGGGGTTGCCGCCGGACAGGATCGGCGAATCGGCCGGCTCGACGGCGATGATCTTGATCTCGGGCTTGCGGCTCTTCAGCACCTGTCCGACGCCGGTGATCGTACCGCCGGTGCCGATGCCTGAGACGACGATATCGACCGTGCCGTCGGTATCGTTCCAGATTTCCTCGGCCGTCGTCTTGCGGTGGATCTCGGGATTGGCCGGATTTTCGAACTGCTGCGGAATGACGGCATCGGGAAGGGAGGACGCCAGTTCCTCGGCCTTGGCGATGGCGCCCTTCATGCCCTTCGGGCCCTCGGTCAGCACCAGCTCGGCGCCGAGCAGCGCCAGCATCTTGCGGCGCTCGACCGACATCGTCTCCGGCATGGTGAGGATCAGCCGATAACCCTTGGCGGCGGCAGCAAAGGCGAGCGCGATGCCTGTGTTGCCGGAGGTCGGCTCGATCAGCACCGTCTTGCCGGGGGTGATCTTGCCTTGCGCTTCGAGGCCCTCGATCATCGCGACGCCGATACGGTCCTTCACGGAGGCGATCGGGTTGAAGAATTCAAGCTTGCCGATCAGGTTCGCCACGACGCCCTTTTCCCGCGCCAGCTTGTCGAAGCGCACGAGTGGCGTGTCGCCGATGGTCTCGGTGATCGAGGAATAGATGCGGCCGCGGCCGGGCTTGTGCGACATGGGTGCTCTCCCTTTGAAATCCTGCTCCTGAAATCGAGGGGGAGAATAGGGTCAAAGGCCCGTCTAGGCCAGACCGCGTTCGACCTGGAGGAGCGATCAGGAGAGAAAAAAACCTTTGAAAACCGTTTCTTGCCGAATGTTTATTTCAGGCCGCCCGCGTGGCGATGAAGGCGGCGGTGCCCGCGAGGATGCCGGCCGCAACCCGGTTCAGCGCCTGCAAGGCCCGCGGCTGCTTCAGCATCGTGCGGGCCCGCGAGGCAAGCAGCATATAGGGCACGAGCACGACGATCAGCACGACGAAGGTGGTGGTGAGCAGGAGCGCATGGTCGCGCAGGCCGATATTGCCGATATCGATCAGCGTCGGCACCAGGGCGACATAGAAGAGCATCGTCTTCGGATTGCCGAGCGTCACCAGCAGGCCGGAGAGGAAAGACATGCCGATATTGGTGGATTTCCGCGCCGCGATATCCTGCGGCAACAATCCCGCCGTCCAGAGTTTCCAGGCGATGTAACCGAGATAGAGGACGCCGGCGATCTTGATGGCGATGAACACCTCGGTAAAGGTCTGCGCCACGAAGGCAAGGCCGAGAATGACCGCCGTGAGATAGGTCATGTCGCCGAGCACCAGGCCGAGGCCCATGAAGAAGGTCTCGCGGAAATTCGAGCCGAGCGCCCGTGCGACGATCGTGGTGATCCCCGGTCCCGGAATGGCTGCGGCGATGAACAGTGCTCCGGCATAGGTCATCAAGGCGGCAAGGCTCATGATGCGCTCCCTTCTTTTCCCGCTGTTTTATATCCCGGTGCCTGCAACCATCAATCCGCCGGCATTGATGGATGCATCAGCGGCAAGAATGCGTGGCCGTACCGGAAAGAATGCCCGGCCGCCGGCTGCCCATGACCTTGAAGAACCGCGAGCCTCCCGTATCTCTAGCGGGAAGATCTCAGACGGGCACCCATCGTCACCTCGTCTTCATCAGGATGTCATCGCCGCCCTATCAGGTCCCCAATATCGCTTCGTCACCCCAAGGAGAAAACGGATGTCCCCCACACAGGCCGAGAAGACCAGACTTGCGCCCCTGAAGACGCCTTCGGATCTGCCGACCAACGCCATCACAGATATCTCGGCGGCGCTGACCCCGCTGCTTGCCGATGTCTTCGCGCTCTATCTCAAGACCAAGAATTTCCACTGGCACATGTCCGGCCCGCATTTCCGCGATTATCATCTGCTGCTCGACGAACAGGCGGAGCAGATCTTCGCCATGACCGACGACATTGCGGAGCGTGCCCGCAAGATCGGCGGCACGACACTGCGCTCCATCGGCCAGATCGCTCGCCAGCAGCGCATCGCGGACAATGACGCTGATTTCGTCACGCCCGAGGACATGTTGTCGGAACTGCGCGAGGACAATGCTCAGCTCGTTTCGCTGCTGCGCGAGGTGCATGACCTCTGCGACGAGCACAATGATGTCGCGAGCGCCAGCCTGATCGAAAACTGGATCGACGAGGCCGAGCGCCGCACCTGGTTCCTGTTCGAAACGACGCGCGGGCAGAAATAACATCGGCATCTCCCGGGCGTGCTTGCCATGCCCGCCCGGTTCTCAGCTCTCCAGCGCCCGCGGGCGCAGCCATCGCGGCGTCCAGCCGAGATTCATGCCGGCGGCGGCAAGGAGAATGATCGCCGCGCCTGCGATTTGCATCGGCTGCAGTGCGTGGCCGAAGGCAAGCCGGTCGACGAGGATCGCCGCGATCGGATAGATGAAGGACAGGGCGCCTGTGAGATGCGTCGGCAGCCTCTGGATCGCACCGTAGAGCAGCACATACATCAGCCCGGTATGGACGACGCCGACGGTCACGAGGATCGCCCAGGACCCAACATCGCCGGGCGGATGGGAAAAATCCGTCATCGGCGCCAGCATCAGCATGCCGGTTGCGACCTGGATGAGCGCGATCAGGTGCGGCGGCGTGCCCTTCAGCCATTTCGCGGCAAGCGCTGCGAGCGCGTAGAAGAAGGCGGCACCGAGCGCCATCAGGATGCCGAGGCCGTAGCCGTCAGATGTCGCCCCGCCAGTCTCCGGTTTTGCCTCGACGATGGCAATCATGCCGGCGAAGGCGAGTGTCAGCCAGAACAGCTTGGTGGCGGTGATCTTCTCGCCAAGAAAGAGCGCGCCGAGCACGAGCAGCATGAAAGGCTGGGTGTTATAAACCGTCGTCGCGATCGAAATCGTCGCATGCGAATAGGAGGCAAACAGCAGCAGCCAGTTCAAGACGATGGCGATGCCGCCGAAAATCGCAATGCCGAAGGCGCGCAGCGTGATGATGCTGGGCCGCAGCAGCCCGAGAGCGCCGCAAATGATAAGCAAAGTGAGCGCGCCGAACAGGCAGCGCCAGAAGACCACGCCGCTGACCGGCTGGCCCGACATGACGACGAACCAGCCGATCGTCCCCGAGATCAGCATCGCTGCCGTCATTTCCGCCGTGCCTCGTCTGATGTCGCTGCCCATGATCGCCTCCATTTCTGTGGCATAAGAATATTGCGGCGAGGGGCGGTTTTATATAAGGATAAAAAGGACGATGATCGATATCGCCTAATCATACGAGGAGAATGTCTCGCCGTGGCTAATGATGTGCAATCGATCGACGAAATCGATCAGGCCATTCTGGAGGCGCTGGCCGGGAATGCGCGGATCTCGCTGAAGGAACTGGCGCAGCAGGTGAGCCTCTCTTCGCCGAGTGCCGCCGAGCGCCTGCGCCGACTGGAGGAGCGCGGCGTCATCAAGGCCTTCACCATCGATCTCGATCTCGCCGCCGTCGGTTATCCCCTGCAGGCGATCGTGCGCGTGCGTCCGCTGCCGGGACAGTTGCACATCGTCGAGCGCATCATCCAGGAAATTCCCGAAATCATCGAATGCGACAAGGTGACGGGTGATGATTGTTTTATCGCCCGCCTGGTCATCCGCTCGATGGCCGATCTCGACGGCATCCTGGACCGGGTTGCCGAAAGGGCGGAGACCAACACCGCGATGATCAAAGCCTCGCCCGTCAAACGCCGCCTGCCGCCGCTTTCACGCCGGAAACAGGGGGCGGCGAAACCCAGCCCCTAACTGAAATGTGGAATCCAAATAGATACTGGTGCCGAATCGCCTTGTGGTATGGGCGTTTCGGACGGTTTATCTTGCTGGAAATATCTTCGTGAAGCATTCTGCGCTCTCACCCGTCGCGAAACGTTGATTTTTGCGACGTCGAAAAATTCAGTCGCAAACTGTCGCTTTAATTGGGATTTTTGCGACGGTGATCGAGGGAGTTGATTGGATGGATCAAGACAAGGTGAAGTTTTCCGCCAGAATACTGCGCAAGGAAGATTTCCTGCCCCGATATATCGTTGTTAAACCCAAATATGTACCCGGTCGCACCCGAGCTTTTTCTGCCGATGTTATGCTGAACGAAGCGGGTCCGTTCGCCCGAAATATCCGACCTTGGGGGAAGGGTTCGGACGTGTTCTTTTTCAACCTGACCACCCCTCAGTGCACGAAGGCTGGGCTAGATACAAATGATGAATGCCTGGTCACAATAATTCCGAAGGCTTGATCTCCTCGTCCCGCAAAGCGGACATCATTCGCACTTTCGCGACAAAATCGGGATCGCCGATTTATCAGGGGAAAATCTGTCGCAAAATTCACTCGCAAAAGTCGGAGTTTCGCGACGGATATTTGCGACAGAAAGTATTCCACATTTCGGTTAGGGGCTGGGCGGCGAAACGCCTTTTGTTATTGCGCATTCCGTACGCAAAACCGCCGCGCACTTTTGCTGAACTGCTCTAGAATTCCGCCATCGGCGACAGCATCGCCGGAAAAATCGGGGTGGCATCGCCGAGCCCGCGCAGCATCAGCCTCGTGCCGCTTTCCAACGGTTGTGGAGCACCCTCCCAGCCGAGCTTGTCGGGACGGAAAAGCACCTCGACGAAGGCGGGCGCGATCTTAAGCCCGCTAAGGATCGCTGCAAGCGGCGGTATCTCCGCCGCCACCACGTCGAGGAGGCTGAAGCGGCCAGCCTCGTCGATCTTCCAGGCGATGACCGCCTGCCGGTCTTCGAGGACGCTGATGCGGATATCGGGATCGAGCCGGGTATTGATGAGAAACATCGCCGCATTGACGGTGACCGCCAGCGAGGTCGAAATCGGGCTGCGGCCTTTCAGCAGCGATTGCAGCCGGGCAAGATCCTCCGCGTGCGTCGGTAAAAGCGGCCGGGCAAGTGCGGCTGGTGTCGAAGGGGCGGGTGCCGTTCCCTCGTATCGGTGCAGCGGTATCGCGCGGAAACCGTAGGCTTCGTAGAGCGACGGCTTGTCGGTATAGAGGATGACGGCTTCAAAACCCTGCCGATCGCACCAGTCGAGCGCCTTCACCGTCACGTCGCGATAGAGTCCGCGGCCGCGCCATGGCGGCCGCACCGCGCCGGATTGCAGCCCGGCGGCATGGACGATCCTGCCATTGAGGACGAAGGGCAGCGCAAAGGCTGAGATATTGGCCGCAACCTCACCCTCGGCATCAAACCAGCCGAAAGGCATGCTGGTGGGGTCGGGTCCGCCGAGCTGTTGCAGCGGTCCGATATCGATGCCGAAAATATCCTTGAGCAGACAGACCAGAGCCGCCCATCCGGCGGGATCGCTGAAATAGTCCTGCCGGAAGGTCAGGCCCGTGCTGTCGAGGCGCTGTGCCATCAGACGCCGGTGGAGCCGAAGCCGCCTGCGCCGCGCATCGTTTCGCTTGCGGCGGTGATCTCGGCCACCCGCGCCTGGGTTACCGGCGCGATCACCATCTGGGCGATGCGCATGCCGCGCGAAATGACGAAGGCTTCCTCGCCGAGATTGACGAGCAGCACCTTCACTTCGCCGCGATAGTCGCTGTCGACGGTGCCCGGCGTATTCAGGCAGGTGATGCCGTTTTTGAAGGCCAGGCCGGAGCGTGGCCGCACCTGTCCCTCGAAACCTTCGGGGATCTCGAAGATAAAGCCAGTCGGCACCAAGGCCCGCTTGCCGGGCAGGAGTGTCAGTGGTGCTGCCTCGTCGACGGCAGCGCGCAGGTCCATGCCGGCTGCTCCCTTGCTTTCATAGACGGGCAGGTCGAGGCCTTCGCCGTTCGGCAGGCGGATGAGGTTCAGCGTCGGGCGATTGTGGCTGTTCTGAATATTCATGGAGGTATTAACCTTCGGTCCGCTCAGGCCGTCAAACATGAATTGAAAGTTATCCACGGAGACGTTAGATACGCGGCAACTCAAAGGATTGAAGTATGGCCGAAAGTCTCGCCGAGGCGGTCTCCCGCCGCCGCACATTCGCTATTATCGCCCACCCGGACGCGGGTAAGACGACGCTCACCGAAAAGCTGCTGCTGTTCGGCGGCGCCATTCAGCTTGCCGGCGAAGTCAAGGCGAAGAAGGATCGCATGCAGACGCGTTCCGACTGGATGAAGATCGAGCGCGAACGCGGCATCTCCGTCGTCACCTCGGTGATGACCTTCGAATATAACGACAATGTCTTCAACATCCTCGACACGCCGGGTCACGAGGATTTCGCCGACGACACCTATCGCACGCTAACCGCCGTCGACGCCGCCGTCATGGTCATCGATGCCGCCAAGGGTATCGAGCCGCGGACCCTGAAGCTTTTCGAAGTCTGCCGCATGCGCGATATCCCGATCATCACCTTCATCAACAAGATGGACCGCGAAAGCCGCGATCCCTTCGAGATCCTCGACGAGGTCGAAGAGAAGCTGGCGCTGGATACCGCGCCGATCACCTGGCCGATCGGCCGCTCCAAGACCTTCTGCGGCTCGTATAATATCGCCGCCAACACGGTGCGCGGTTCGGACACCGAAATCGAGGGGACGCCGGTCAATGGCCCGCAAAGCGTGGCCGGCAGGCTGCCGGAAAACGAGCGCCAGGTCTTCGTCGAGGAGACCGAGCTGGCGATCGAGGCCTGCCGTCCGTTCGATCGTCAGGCCTTCCTGGAAGGCCATATGACGCCGGTTTTCTTCGGCTCGGCGTTGCGCAATTACGGCGTTCGCGATCTCATCAACGCGCTCGGCGATTTTGCGCCGCCGCCGCGAGACCAGGTCGCCGATACCAGGACCGTGCATGCGACCGACGACAAGATGACGGCCTTCGTCTTCAAGATTCAGGCCAATATGGACCCCAACCACCGCGACCGCATCGCCTTTGCCCGCATCTGCTCCGGCAAGCTCGAGCGCGGCATGAAGGCAAGGCTTGCCCGCACCGGCAAGCAGCTCGGCCTGACGGCGCCGCAATTCTTCTTCGCTTCGCAGCGCCAGTTGGCCGACACCGCCTATGCCGGCGACGTCGTCGGCATTCCCAACCACGGGACGCTCCGGATCGGCGATACGCTGACCGAAGGTGAATCGCTGGTCTTCCAGGGCGTGCCGAACTTCTCGCCGGAGATCCTGCGCCGCGTGCGCCTGGAAGACGCGATGAAGGCGAAGAAGCTGAAGGAAGCCCTGCAGCAGATGGCCGAAGAGGGTGTCGTCCAGCTGTTTTCGCCGGAAGACGGCTCGCCGGCGATCGTCGGCGTCGTCGGCGCTCTGCAGCTCGACGTCTTGAAGGAGCGGCTGATGGCCGAATACGGCCTGCCGGTCTCCTTCGAAATGTCGCGTTTCTCCGTCTGCCGCTGGATCTCGGCCGATCAGCCGGCCGATCTCGAAAAATTCCTCATCGTCAAGCGCGGCGATATCGCCCGCGATCTCGACGGCGATCCGGTCTTCCTCGCCCAGGACGGTTTCTCCCTGCGTTACGAATCCGAGCGCCATCCGGCGATCAAGATGGTCGCCATCAAGGAATATCACGCCGCCAAGGCGGCGTGATAGCTAACCGCCAAGCCGTTCCGCCAGGAAATCGACGACGGCGCGCACCGCCGGCAGCTGGCCGCGCCGGTGCGGCATCAGGATCGTCGTCTCGATGCTGCCGGCCGTCCATTCCGGCAGCACCCGCACCAGCCGCCTCTCTGCCAGCGCCTTGCGGCAGACGGATGTCGGCAGGCAGGTAATGCCGAGCCCCGACATGGCCATTTCCATCAAGACATAGGGCTCATCCGCGGCCATGACGGAATGCAGCGTGACGAGAACCTCGTCGCTGCCCGAATAAAGCCGCCACTGGTCCTCCGTCAGGCTGGTCATGATCGTCGCATGCCGTGCCAGCTCCTCCGGCCGCCGCGGTTCGCCACGGGCATTCACATAATCCGGCGAGGCGAGGACGAAGAAAGGGTGGCTGGCAAGCTTCCGCTGCACCAGCGCCGAATCCGGCAGCGGCGTGCGGTGGCTGCGCAGCGCGATGTCGAACCCTTCCTGGACGATATCGACGAAACGGTCCGTCACGTGCACGGAGAGCCGGAGCTTCGGATAACGCGCCGCCAGCGCCGGCAGATGTTCCGCCAGGGTAAACTGCGCCGTCGGCACCGAGGCGGTGAGGCGAACGCTGCCGGCCGGTTCGGCTAGATGCCGCCGCACAATGCCCTCTGCCATCTCCGCCTCGATGATCGAGGCCTGGGCATGCTGAAAGAATTCCCGGCCGAGCTCGGTCAGCGCGAAGCTTCGCGACGTGCGCTGGATCAGCCGGACGCCAAGCCGTGCCTCCAGCTCCGCAACCCGCTTGCTCACCGTCGACTTTGGAATGCCGAGATGCCTTGCGGCGGCGGTAAAGCTGCCGCTGTCGACGGCCTGCACGAAAAGATGGAGATCGTTGAGGTTGAAAAGCGTCATCGTCAGCTTCCAGATATGTGGACATTGCGATGCATTTATAGCCTCTACCGCACCATCGTCCACATCCTCACATTCAACGTGTCCAAACGGGTTCAATTCTGAAAGGAACGATTGATGTCACCCATATTGTTTTACGGCGTTCCGGAGGGCTGCTCCTTCGGCTCGGTCGTCGCGTTGGAATGGTCCGGCCTGCCTTATCGGCTCTGCCGCGTCGAGATGCCGGAAATAGTCTCCAGCGAAGAATACAAGCGGATCAATATGGTCGGCGAAACGCCGTCGCTGCTGCTCGAAGATGGCAGGACGATCAGCGAAAGCATGGCGATCCTCCACCATATCGGCGCTCGCGCGATCGGCAACGGTCTGGGTTTTGCGCAGGGGTCGGCGGATTTCGATCGCCTGAACCAGATGCTCGCCTTTCTCAACACCACCTTCTTCCAGGCCTTCGGCCCGCTCTGGTATGCGATCGAGCATCCGCTGGAACCGGAAGAGAAGCAGGCCCTCACGGCCTATGGCATCGCCGCGGTTGAAAAGGCGCATCATACGCTGGAGCGTCTGCTCGATGGCCGCGAATGGCTTCTCGGCAACGGCCCAAGCCTGGCGGACGCCTATTTCGTCGGCATCGCCCGCTGGAACGATTTTCATAAGGTCGTCGACCGCCGGCAGTTTTCCGGCCTGCATCGCCTCTATGAGCGCATGCAGCAGGAGCCGGCCGTGCGTTTTGCCCATGCGATCGAGCATCGGCAGGAGGCGAAAAGCAGCGGCGGTTTCCGCGGCGAGGTCAATCTGGCCGAAGCGCTCGGCCTGTTGAAACGAGCGGCCTGATCGCCGCCGCCGTCGCGCCCCTGCGGCGCGGCGGCCGATCTGCTGTCAGCCGGCAGCGATGATCTCGATCTCGACGAGCCAGTCGTCGCGCAGCGTTTCGACGATGATCGCCGTGGTCGGCACGGCGCGGCCGTTAAGGGCCCGAAGACGGGCATTCTGGTTCGCCTCCATAAAAACGCCGTCGCTGAGATAGCTCGTCAGCCGCACGACATTGTCCACCGTCATATCAGCGGAGGTGAGGATGGCGCGCAGATTGGACCAGATGAGCTCCAACTGGCCTTCCAGATCGGCCGCCGCCATTCCCTGTCGATCGAGACCCATCGTACCGCTGACGAAGAGCAGCCGGGATGGATGCCTGACCTCCAGCGCATGGATGTAATCAGGGCTCGCTGCATAGATCCCCGGATTGTGCGCGATCATCTCCACGAGTTTTTTCCTCCTCCGAATATCCTATTGAAGAATGTCAGTATCGGCGATTATCCTTCGGCCGAAAGGGGAGTTTGCGGAATGGTGAAAAATACAGACGATCTTCGGCAGGGACGCAGGCAGCAGGCTGTCATCGATGCATTCGACCGAAGAATATTAGCCGCGCTCGCCGCCGACAGCAGCCAGAGTTATGCTAGGCTTGGCGAAGCGGTCGGCCTGTCGGCGCCGGCCGTGCATGAGCGTGTGCGCCGTCTGAGACAATCCGGCGCCATCAAGGGCGTGCATGCCGCACTCGATGGCGCAGCCCTCGGCAAACCGCTGCTTGCCTTCGTGCATGTGGAGGCGGCCGGCTGGGGCAAGAGCGAGCGGCTGATGCAGGTCCTGCAGTTTCCCGAGGTCGAGGAGATGCATTCGGTCGCGGGCGACGCCAGCGTTCTCTTCAAGGTCCGCACCGCCAGCCCACAGGCCTTGGAGGCTTTTCTGGCGCAGATCCATGCCGTTCCCGGTGTCACCGGCACCCGCAGCTATATTGCGCTTTCCACCTATCTGGAGCGTCCGGTACAGGCCAGCGTCACCGATAGCTGGCCGGACATGCCTCTACCGGAATAAAGGCGGGATGTTAGGCCGGCGCCAGCCTAATCCTCGCCCTCGAAGCGCGGCAGCGCTTCGATATTCTCCACCCCAGGCAAGGCCGACCGGCACCATATCTGCTTTTTCGGCACCAGTTCTCGCCGCTGGTCGATGCTGCCGACACGGATGCCGAACGCGCCGCCGTCGCCGTCCGTGCGGTAGAGTGGCGATCCGCAATTCGGGCAGAAGAATTGCCGGCTGAGACCACCGCTCTCGCCATATTTTGCATAGGCTCTTGGCTCACCTGAAGTGAGCGTGAAACGTCCCGGCCGCGCCGGCGCGGTGATGCGATAGGCCGAGCCCGTCAACCGCTGGCAATCGGTGCAATGGCAGATCGACACCCGCTCCGGGTCGATCTCCGCCTGATAGCGTATCGCGCCGCAGTGGCATCCTCCGGTAATATGCATCGGCAAATCCCCAAAGCATGTCGCGCAATGTACAGCGGTTTAGTCCGCCGGCTGAGCGGCCAAATGTGTGGCGTAGAAGGCCTTTGCATCGGCCGTGAAGGCGGCCCGCTGATCAGCTCTTGTATAGAACATATGGCCGCCGCGATAAAGCCTCAGTCCGACACGGCCGCCGGCGAGCGAGGGCGGCAGATGGTCGACCACGTAGCGGCTGACGCCATAAGGCGTCACCAGATCGCTATAGCCATGTGCGATCAGCAGATGGAAGGCCGGATTCGCGGCGAGCAGCTGCCTGATGTCGTCAGTGGCGCTGGCCTGGAAGCGCGATCCGCCGCCGCGCCCGCCGCCCCATTCCCAGCGCCGGCTGATATCGCTGTCAAGCAGCGAATAGGTCATCTCGGTCCTGAAACCGAGTTCGTTGCGGGCGTAATCGGCAAAGGCGCCGCCATAGGCGCGGGTGAAACCGTCGAGGATGGCGTCGTCGCCGCGATCGTAATCCGATTCCGGATAGGGATCGGGTGCTGCAAAGGAGGCGTCGTAAGAGCTCATCACCTCGCCGCTGCCCTCATCTGAATGTTTGACGAAGGAACTGCCGAGGAAGCCGCGGTTGCGGGTGACGATATCCTCGCGAATGCCGGTCAATGCGGCGATCCTGCCATAGAAGGCGGCGGCCTCGGCGCCCGTCGGCGGCGGCCCGGCCAGTGTCGTCAGATAGTCCCCGAGCGCAAAGGTCTCCGCCTCCTTCTGTTTCTCTTCGTCAAAAGCCTTGTGCCGGTCGAGTTCGGCCGCCGCCAGCGACGGCAGCTCCAGCGCTGCGCCGAGCGGGAACTGGTCGGCATTGAACATCAGCTGGCCCTCGAGCAAGGGGGAAAGCATCACCGCACCGGCGACGATGATGCCCTGGCTTTCCTGAAGCGCCGAGGCGACCTTGGCGGCGCGAAAGCCGCCATAACTTTCGCCGAGAAGATATTTCGGCGAGTTGGAACGGTTGTTGTGCGCGACATAGAGCGCGATCGCCTTGGCAATGCTCTGGGCGTCGGCACTGACGTTGTAATAGTTGGAGGCGTCGTCTGCCTTTGCCGTTCGGCTCCAGCCGGTGCCGATCGGATCGATCAGCACGAGATCGGTGAAATCGAGCCAGCTTTGCGGGTTGTCGACGAGTTTCGCATTGGCGCCGTCGCGTCCGTTCGGTCCGAAGTCGAGAACCTTCGGCCCGACCAGCCCGAGATGCAGGAAGGCGGAAGCCGCACCCGGCCCGCCGTTGAAGGCAAAGGTCAGAGGCCGGTTCGCCCCGCCATCCCTTGCCACATAGGCGGTGTAGAAGATCGCGCCGGTCTTCGCCCCGTCCTGGCCGAAGAGATCCAGCGTGCCGGCAGTGGCGGTATAGGCAATCTTCCGGCCACCGATCGTCAACGCGTGCTCGGTGACCGAATCGGCCGGCAGCAGCTTCAGCACGCCGTCGCGTGCGCCGCTCTGGACATTCGCCCTCGGTGGATCGCTTTCCTGCGCATGGGAAAGGGCAGGCGCCAGCGACGCCATAAACGCGGCGAGCAGAAACAGGGTTCGTATGCGCAAGATGTCTCCTCCGGCGGTCGGGAATGAGAGGCTGAGATAGCGTAACATCCGCGGCCGACGACCGGCATCAAGAGATGGTGATGGACAGGTGAGCGAAGGGCTCAGCCGTCCTTTTCGACCGCATGGACATTGATCTCCACCGCCCGGCCGGCCTTCCAGCCATTAATCGCCGCGCCCAGTCCGAGCGCAACGAACAGGGCGGCGCACCAGGAAAAACTTCCGGTCCAGCCGTGGATGAGGCCGACGATGAGCGGGCCGATGGCGGCGAGCAGATAACCGACGCATTGCGCCATGCCGGAAAGATGGGCGGCGACATCGGGATCGCGCGAGCGCAGCACGATTGTCGTCATGGCCGCCGCGATCAGTCCGCCCTGACCAATGCCCTGCAGCACCGCCCACAGCCAGACGGTCGAGAGCGGCGCGAAGAGCAGGCCGAGCAGGGCGATGACGGCGACGCCGCAGAGGCTCGCATTGATCAGCCGCTGGTCCCGGCCACGCACCGCGATATGCGGCACGATCAGGCAGGATGCCGCCTGCACCATCACCGACAGCGAAACGATTGCTCCGGCGGTGACGCCGTCGAGCCCGCGTTCGCGCAAGATCGGAACCAGCCAGCCGAAGACGCAATAGGCAAGTGCCGATTGCAGCCCCATGAACAGCGTCACCTCCCAGGCGAGCCGGTCGCGCCAGAGGCCTTTGACGTGGAAGCCGTTTCGCCTTGCCTGTCTGCCGCTGCGAAGAACCTCAGGCAGCCAAAGCAGGCTGACGATGAGGGCGGGCAGCGCCCAGATAGCGAGCGCGCCCTCGAGAGAGCCGCCGAGCGCGTGCTCGATCGGCAGTGTCAGCCCGGCCGCACTTGCCGCCCCGGCGCAGAGCGCCATCGTGTAGAAGCCGGTCATCAGCGCGGCACGTCCGCCGAAGTCCCGTTTCACCAGCCCCGGCAGCAGCACGTTGCCGACGGCGATGCAGGCGCCTGCAAGGGCGGTGCCGATGAAGAGCAGCGGCACGGAGGAAAGCCCGCGCAATGCAGTGCCGAGTGCCAGAAGCAGGAGAACGCCGAGCAGCGTGCGTTCGGTGCCGAGGCGCTGGGCAAAACGAGGCGCAAGCGGTGAGAAGGCGCCGAGGCAGACAACCGGCAGCGTCGTCAGCAGGCTGGCGCCCAGCGCGCTGAGGCCCAGTTCCGAGCGGATTTCCGGCAGCAGCGCCGAGGCGCTTGAGAAGACCGGGCGCAGGTTGAAGGCGATCAGCACCAGGCTTGCGCCCAGCAGGAAACGATCCGCAACTCCCCGCACCGGCGTTGCCTGCGGCGGCGGAAGGCTGCCGGCCTCGGCGTCTACAAGCAGTTCGTCGGCGGCGTCGAGCGCGCTGGCGGCATCGTTGGCAGGCGTGTTCATGACAGGATCATCCGCTCGAGTGCGGCAAGAACCGGCGCCATGAAGCGGCGCACCGCCGCATCCGCCTTGTCGGGATCGCCGGTTTCGATGGCGTCGACGATATCGGCATGCGCCTGCATGTCCGGCTCGGGAATGTCCTTGCCGAGCGTCGCCGCGATGGTATCGGCGATCGAGGCCGAGAAGAAATCGTAGATCTCGATCATCGCCCGGTTGCCCGAAGCGGCGATGACAGCCTTGTGAAAGGCGAGGTCGCGTTCGATGAAGGCGGCCTGGTTGCCGCCATCGTAATTGCCGCGCTCGGCAAGCAGCCGGTGAAGCCCGGCAACCGTCTCCGGCGTCTTGCGGATCGCAGTCAGCCGGGCTGCCTCGACGTCGAGCGCCAGGCGCGCCTCGAACTGGTCGCGCAGGCTGGCGCGCCGCGCCATCGTCAGCGGCCGGCCGGCATCGCTGGTGGCGCGGACATAGGTGCCCGAACCCTGCCTTGTTTCGAGATAACCCTGGGAGACGAGAACCCGCACCGCCTCACGCACCGTGCCGCGACTGACGGAAAGCATGGCCGAGAGCGAGGCTTCATTCGGCAATTTTTCGCCGACCGCCCAGCGTTTGCCGAGAATGTCGCCGCGGATCGCCTCGATCGCCTCGTCGGCGAGATTGGTCTTGCTGAGCGCTCGCATCCCACTACTCATAAAGTCATCAGATGACTTTATGAGTAGTGGGATTTCGATCTTTCGTCAACGCCGACATCACGACAATAAAGACATGGAGACAATAAAAAAGGGCCGCCTCAGCGACCCTTTCCATGAGTTTGGCCTCAAACTGGCCTGGACTGTCTATGCAGCCCCAGGAAGGCGGGGATTAGAGCGAGGGCTGCCTCGCCTTCGTCACCTCTTCCATGCCCGTTACGAGGTCCGAAATCTCATTAGACATTGGATCACCTTCCTTTCGTTCTGTTGCTGATGGCTTAAAGTTAGGCTGATTCTTTCGAGATGCAAGCAAAAATGCACGCATGCCCTGCTTTGGGAAACACGGGTGTTCACGAGAGAACACAGTGTTTTGCCAAATTTGAAGAGGCTATACGTCAAGAAACCGTCATGTTTGGCTTGCAAACCGGCCCCGCGTTAAGCTGTTGTTAGCTGCGTCGTTCGACAATTTCAGCATTCCCGCCGGTGCGGCGGCGGGTTCCGGAGCAAAGAGCCATGTGTCGCTGGGCAGCCTATCGCGGAGACCCTCTCTATCTCGAGGAGCTGGTATCCTCGCCCGCCCACTCGCTGATCGAGCAGTCGCATTGCGCCACCCGCGCCAAGACGGCAACGAACGGCGATGGCTTCGGCATCGCCTGGTATGGTGACAGGCCCGAACCCGGCCGCTACCGTGATATCCTGCCCGCATGGTCGGATTGCAATCTGAAGAGCCTGGCGCGGCAGATCCGTTCGCCGCTCTTCCTCGCCCATGTCCGCGCTGCCACAGGCGGCGGCACGCGCCGCGACAACTGCCATCCCTTCACCCATGACACCTGGTCCTTCATGCATAACGGCCAGATCTCCGGCTTCGAACGCCTGCGCCGGCCGATGGAGGCGATGCTCGACGACGAGTTGTTCAATGCCCGCGGCGGCACGACCGATTCCGAGCTGATGTTCCTGCTGGCGCTGCAGTTCGGCCTGCGCGAGGCGCCGGTCGCCGCGATGGCGGATATGATCGGTGTCGTCGAAGAGCTTGCCGACAGCGTCATCGGCTCGATCCTCCTGCGTTTTACCGCCGCCTTCTCCGACGGCAACACGCTCTATGCGATCCGTTATGCCACAGATCGCAAGGCGCCGACGCTCTATGCGTCACCTGTCAGCGCCGGTTATTGCCTCGTCTCCGAGCCGTTGAACGATGATGTCGATGCCTGGGCGGAAATTCCGGATGGCAGCGCGGTCACTATCGGCAACGATGGCATCGACGTCGCCGACTTCCGGCCGGAGAAGCGAGGTGCCGCCAAGCCGCAGCGCGTGGCTATTCCTGCCTAACGCTTGGCGCAGCTGAGCCGCGCGACGTCAGCCGAGCCGCTGGCGATCAGCGGAGCTGCTTGGCGATCAGTGCCGCCAGCCTTTCGGCAACCTCTTCCTTCGTCAGGTCAGGCCATTGCTCGACGCCGTCGCGGCGAACGAGTTTGACCCTGTTGCGGCTGCCGCCCATGATGCCGGTCGCAGGAGAGACGTCATTGGCGACGATCAGGTCGGCGCCTTTTCTCTCGAGTTTCGCCTTCGCATTGCTTTCCACGTCCTGCGTCTCGGCGGCAAAGCCGATCACCAGCTTCGGCCGCATCGTGTGATGGCCGACGGTTTTGAGGATGTCCGGATTCTCGGTCAGCGCCAGCGTCGGAATGGATTCGCCGGGATGTTTCTTCAGCTTCTGGTCGGCGGCCGAGGCCACACGCCAGTCAGCCACCGCCGCGACCATCACCGCGATGTCTGCCGGCAGCGCCGCAAGCACGGCATCGCGCATTTCCTCGGCCCGCTCGACATGCACGACATTGACGCCGACGGGGTCGGCGATCGTCACCGGCCCCGATACCAGCGTCACCTCCGCTCCGAGCTTTGCAAGGGCTGCGGCGATCGCATGTCCCTGCCGGCCGGAGGAGCGGTTGGCGATATAGCGCACCGGATCGATCGGCTCGTGCGTCGGTCCTGAGGTGACGATTGCCTTGCGTCCCTTGAGCGGCTTTTCTCCATCATCGAGCATGGTTTCGGCAGCGGCGACGATCTCCAGCGGTTCCGCCATCCGGCCGAGTCCGGCCTCCCGGCTTTCCGCCATCTCGCCGGCCATCGGCCCGATGAAGCGGATGCCGTCGGCTCTGAGCATCGCGGCATTCCGCCGCGTCGCCGGATGCGCCCACATGGCGGGGTTCATCGCCGGTGCGGCAAGCACCGGCCTGTTCGTCGCCAGAAGCACGGTCGAGGCAAGATCGTCGGCAAGCCCGTTCGCCATCTTCGCCATCAGATCGGCGGTCGCAGGGGCGATCAGCACGAGGTCGCAGTCGCGCGCCAGCCTGATATGGCCGATATCCTGTTCGTCGTCTCGCGAAAACAGATCGAGATAGACATGATCCGCCGCCAGCGCACCGACGGCAAGCGGTGTGACGAATTCCTGGGCGCCTTTGGTCATCACAGGGCGCACGCTCGCGCCGCGCTCGCGCAGCCGGCGGATCAGATCCAGGCTCTTATAGGCAGCAATGCCGCCTGAGATGATGAGGAGGATGCGTTTGCCGCTGAGAGCCATGGCCTTCTTCCCATTGCCTTTTCTGACCGCCCTCGACCCTAAGCCTTTGGCGGAGAACATGCAATCGCGAGGGTGAGCGAGAGGGCCGGCCCTTTGGGAGATGGCGGGGAACGGAAGGTTGCCGCAAATCTCTTCTCCCCTTGGGGAGAAGGTGCCGGCAGGCGGATGAGGGGGCTGCACGGCACACCCCTCCCGTCATCACCTATCCCCGTCACGCCAACGGCAAGCGCGCTGAACACGGTCGAGACGACGCCAGCGCGGCCGAAGCTCGCATAGGCGTTGTTGAAAAGACCGGCTTTGCCGGCCCCCTCATCCGCCCTACGGGCACCTTCTCCCCGAGGGGAGAAGAGGGAATCGAGACGTTCCGGCATATCCCTTAGCTCCGCCCCAACCCGCAGCGGATAACCGCGCCGCGCCGTCTCAGGTGCGGGTGATCGAGGCGCCGCCGTCGACCAGCGAGGCCGTGCCGGTGACGAAGCTTGCATCGTCGGAGGCGAGGTAGAGGACCGAGCGGGCAAGTTCTTCGGGGTTTGCGACACGCTTCAGCGCATGCAGATTGGTGACGAAGGCCTGCTTCTCAGGCGTATCGTTCATGTCCCGATACATGTCTGTATCGACCGCACCTGGCAGGATGGCATTGACGCGCACGCCCTGCTGGCCGAATTCGGCGGCAAGCGCCTGCGTCAGGCCGATCAGGCCGGATTTGCTGGCGGCATAGGCGGCAACACCGGGAAAGGCGAAGCTGTAGCCGACGAAGGTCGAGGTGAAGATCACCGAGCCGCCGCCATTGTCCACCATCGCGCCGATCTGATGCTTGGCGGCGAGGAAGGAGGCCGTCAGGTTGATCGCCAGCGCCTGGCTGAAGCCTGCTTCCGAAACAGCGGTGCTCGGACCGGCTTCGCCGAGCGTGCCGGCATTGTTGAAGGCAATGTCGAGCTTGCCGTAATTCGTCACGGCGGCTGCGACCAGCGCCTTGTGATAGTCTTCCGAGCGCACGTCGCCGGCGATGGCGATGGCGTCGCCGCCCTCTGCCTTGATTTCCGCGACGAGGCTGTCGAGTTCGCCTTGGCGGCGGGCTCCGACGACGACCTTGGCGCCTTCGGCGGCGAAGAGCTTTGCCGTGGCGCGGCCGATGCCGGAGCTTGCGCCGGTGACGATCGCGACCTTGTTGTTCAAGCGGTTCATGGTTCCATATCCTAGATTTGAGGTGAGGCGGCCCCTGCCGTCCCTTTCGATGAATGAAAGATGGCATTTTCCTTTCGTTCGGATTAGTCTCCAGATTGGGGAATTCGAATTCGGAAAAGCCGAACGATGATCAGGATCGAAGGTATTGCGGCTTTCGTCGCCGTGGTCGAGGCGGGCTCGGTCAGCGAGGCGGCCCGGCGGCTGCGGCTGTCCAAATCCGTCGTCAGCGAAAGGCTGGCGGAGTTGGAGAAGTCGCTCGGCGGCATGCTGCTGCACCGAACGACCCGCAAGCTCACTTTGACGGAGGATGGCATGGTCTTCCTGGAGCGCGCCGCGCGCATCGTGCGGGAGATCGAGGAAGCCGCGGCCGATATGGCCGAGCGGCGCGGAACGCTGTCCGGCCCGATCCGCATCGCCGCCCCGGTCACCTTCGGCCGCATGCATCTCGGCCCGGCGCTCTATCCCTTCCTTGCCGAACATCCTGAGATCGAACTGACCCTCGATATCGATGACCGGCGCGTCGATGCCGCCTCGGACGGTTATGATGCCATCATTCGCAATGGTCCGATCGCCGATAGCCGGCTGGTCGCCTGGAAGCTCGCGCATAGCCGCCGTCTTCTCTGCGCCTCGCCGGATTATCTCGCCCGCCAGGGAATTCCGTCCTCGCTGGCTGATCTCGACAGCCATCGCGGCATCTTCTACACCAATCGCGGTGTTGCCGACTGGCGCTTCCAGACGCCTGACGGCGCGATCGTCGTCCGCGCGAAACTGGCGCTCGGCATCAACAATGGCGACATGCTCCGCGACGCCGCGATTGCCGGGCTCGGCATCGCGCTGCTGCCAGCCTTCATCGCCGGCCCGGCCATCCGCGAGGGCCGGCTTGCAGAAATCGATGTCGGCCATAGGCCGGAGGCCGAATTCATCTACATGGCCCATCCCGAGGGCCGAAATCCCTCCGCCAAGCTCCGCGCCATCGCCGACCATCTGAAGAAGAGCTTCGGCGATCCGCCCTATTGGGATCCGGCGGGTTATTCATGAATTCAAGAGGCTCATCAGGTTCTCGGTGACCGGCGAGCGGTGTGTTTTCAGCATTGCCAGCGCCAGGCGCGCCACGGCCGGAGGCCCTTCGATCGGCCGGTATGCCACACCTTCGAGCTTGATCTGCGAAATCGAGGCCGGCACGATCGAGACGCCGAGATCGGCCGCCACCAGATTGACGACCGAGGAAATCTGCGGCGCCTCCTGCGCCACGGTCAGCTCGAATCCCGCCTTGCGGCAGGCAAGCACGACATCGTCGTAAAGGCTCAAGCCCACGAGCCGGGGAAAGAGGATGAAGGGTTCGTCCGCCAGCGCCGCAAGCGGCAGGCTGGGGTGCTGTGTCAAGGGATGGCTGGCGGGCAGGGCGATCACCATCGGCTCATCCGGCAACCGCCGCAGCCGGATGCCGGCGGGATCGTCGAGGCTGGGACGCATGAAGGTGGCGTCCAGCTCACCGCGTTCCAGCTTCTGCATCAGCGCCAGCGTATTCATTTCCGTCAGCGACAGCTGCACCTCCGGCCAGCGCGCGCGAAACCGGCGGATCGTGGTGCTGACGACGGGGTTGAAGGCGGAGGACGCGGTGAAGCCGAGCGACAGACGGCCGGTCTCGCCGCGATTGGCGCTTTGCGCCGCAAGCTTCGCCTTCTCCGCAGCTGCCAGCGACGCCTTTGCCTCGCCGAGGAATGCGGCGCCCGCCGCCGTCAATTCGGCGCCGTGCGGCACGCGGTGAAATAACGCTGCACCCACTTCCCTCTCCAGATCGCGGATTTGCTGGCTGAGGGGCGGCTGCCCGATGCCGAGCTTGCCGGCGGCACGGGTGAAATTGCCTTCTTCCGCCACCGCGAGAAAATATCGCAAATGCCGCAACTCCATCGCCATCTCCAAAACCTATCGAAATCGCCAGTGTCATATATTGGACAAATGGAGGGGCGTCGACTAGATCGGAGACGGGAAGGATGAAGATATGCCGACGTCGGCGCATGCAATGAAGACCTCCGAGACAAACGCGATCCCAGGGCAGAAGCAATACCTGACCCGTGGCACCGGCGCCTATCGCCGCGCCAGCCTGGCGCTCTTCCTTTCCGGCTTCTCCACCTTCTCGCTGCTCTATTGCGTGCAGCCGCTGCTGCCGATCTTCTCGCAGGAATTCTCCGTCAGCCCGGCCGAAAGCTCGCTATCCCTGTCGCTCTCCACCGGCTTCCTGGCGGTTGCCATCGTCTGTGCCGCCGCCGTCTCGGAAGGCCTTGGCCGCCGCAGCCTGATGTCGATATCGCTGGTCGGCGCGGCATTGCTGACCATCGCCACCGCCTTTGCCCCGAATTGGCATCTGCTGCTCGTCATCCGCGCGCTGCAGGGCTTCGTTCTCGGCGGCGTGCCGGCCGTCGCCATGGCCTATCTCGCCGAGGAAATCGATCCGCGCGGCCTTGGCGCCACCATGGGCCTCTATGTCGGCGGCACGGCCTTCGGCGGCATGTCCGGCCGCGTGTTGACCGGCATCTTCGCCGAATACCTCACCTGGCGCCCGGCGCTTTTCATCATCGGCGCCATCGGCCTTGCCGCCGCGATCGGCTTCATCGCCCTCTTGCCGCCGTCACGCAATTTCGTCCGCCGGCCGGGCTTCGATCCGCGCTTTCATGCAAAAGCCTGGCTCGGCCATCTCACCAATCCGGCGCTGCCCTTCATCTTCGCCATCGCCTTCCTGGCGATGGGCTCCTTCGTGACGATCTACAATTATGCCGGTTTCCGCCTTGTGGCGCCGCCTTACGACCTCAACCAGACCGAACTCGGGCTGATCTTCACCGTCTATCTCTTCGGCATCGGCGCCTCTTCGATCGGCGGTCTGCTCGGAGACCGGATCGGGCATTTTTCCGTGCTTCTCTTCGGTCTGGCGCTCACCGCCGCCGGCAGCGCACTGACGCTCGCAGCCTCTCTCCCGGTCATCATCATCGGTATCATCGTGCTCACGACCGGCTTCTTCATGAGCCATTCCATCGCCAGCGGCCTTGTCGGCAAGCTGGCGCATGGAACCAAGGGGCATGCCTCATCGCTCTATATGCTCGCCTATTATGTCGGCTCCAGCCTCATGGGTTCGGCGGGCGGCTGGTTCTTCGCGGTTGAAGGCTGGGCCGCTGTCATTATCTTCACGCTTGCCATGCTGGCGCTGGCCTTTGTCTCCGCCTGTTTTGCCCAGCACTTCGCGAGGAGAAAAGCATGATCCGCATAGACCGTCTCGATCATCTCGTGCTGACCGTCGCCGATATCGCCATCACCTGCGATTTCTATTCCCGCATCCTCGGCATGTCGGTCGAAACCTTTGCAGAGGGCCGCAAGGCGCTGAAATTCGGCCGGCAGAAGATCAACCTGCACCAGGCCGGCCACGAATTCGATCCCAAGGCGAGACATCCCACACCCGGCTCAGGCGACCTCTGCTTTATCGCCGAGACGCCACTTGCCGATGTCATCGCTGATCTAGAGGCCGCGGGCGTTACGATCGAAGAGGGTCCGGTCGAACGCACCGGTGCGACCGGGCGTTTGCGCTCGGTCTATTTCAGGGACCCCGACGGCAATCTCCTCGAAGTCTCCAATCTGATCGCTTGATGCGTTGCCCAGACGACTTGATCGAAGCTAACCTTCCCAGTTCTCGGTTTGTAAATCAGCCACGCGCTCGAACTCACGCAGATTGCGGGTGATCAGGATGAGGCCGCGTGCGGCGGCCTGTCCGGCAATCAGGACGTCATAGGGTCCGATTGGCCTTCCCAATGCCTGCAGCGCCGCGCGGATTTCTCCCGCCTTGCGCGCGTCGCTCCGGTCGAATTCCAGGATATTGAATTGCAACGCATCGATCCGCACCAGATTCTCATCGGTACGGAGGCTTTTGTAAGCACCGTAGAAGAGTTCATGCGCAACGATTGCCGGTATGGCGAAATCTTGCGGTCTGTGTTTGCGCAGTTCGGCGATGAGGCGCTCATTGACCTTCATGAGGGCAATGACGGCATTCGCATCGAGCAGGTACTTCATTTGAAGAAGTCGAGTTCGGGTCTCTCCTGCCCGGCAGGTTTCTCTTCCGCCGCTGTCGCAAAGTCCCGATCAACCGGACCGGCCACGTCGGCAAGCCAGTCCCAATCATCGGAAATCGGCTCGAGAATGATCGCACGCCCCTGCCGTCGAATGGTGACGCTATCGCCATCAAAGCGGAATTCCTTGGGCAGTCGGACGGCCTGGGAACGCCCCGACCAGAAGATCTTTGCTGTTTCCATGTCATCGTCCTCGGCAGGATATGACAATGATATATAGCAGATCGTGGTCCATTTCAACCAAGCCGGATATAGGGCACGTCCTTCTTCGCCACCTCGTCCAGCGCCTCGTCGTAACCGGCATCGGCGTAACGCATGACGCCAAGCGCCGTATCGTTGGTCAGCGCATGGTCGAGCCGTTCGTCGGCGGCATCCGTGCCGTCGGCGACGACGGTGACGCCACAGCTCGTCATATAGCCGGCATAGCCGCCGCCGCCGGAATGGATGACGACGAGATCGGCCATCGACGAGCAGAGCATCATCGCATCGATCAGCGGCCAGTCGGCGATCGCGTCGGATCCGTCCTTCATCCCCTCGGTCATGATATTCGGATGCGCCATGGCGCCGGCATCGAGATGGTCGCGCGAGAAGGCGACGGGGCCTTTGAGTTCGCCGCTCGCAACCAGCGCATTGACGCGCCTTGCGAGTGCCGTGCGTTCGCCGTGGCCGAGCCAGGCGATGCGGGCCGGCAGCCCCTCGAAGGGCACATGCTCGCGCGCCAGCCGGATCCAGTTGGTGATGATCTTGTTGTCGGGAAACATTTCGAGCAGCAGGTCGTCGATGCGGGCGATATCGCTCTCCTCGCCTGACAGAGCCATCCAGCGGAATGGGCCGATCGCCCGGGCAAACAGCGGCCTGAGATAGGCTTCGGTGAAGATCGGGATGTCGAAGGCATTGGCGACGCCGCCCTCTTTGGCCTGCGTGCGGATCAGATTGCCGTTGTCGAAGACTTCGGAACCCTTCTTCTGAAACTCCAGCATCGCAGTCACATGTTCGACGATCGAGGCGCGGCTTGCCGCCATCAATTGTCCCTGCCCATCGTCGCGCAGACCTTTGACCTGATCGAGGCTCATGCCCTTCGGCACGTAACCATAGACGAGGTCATGCGCCGAGGTCTGGTCGGTGACGATATCGGGCACGATGCCGCGCCGGGCGATCTCGGGATAAACCTCCGCCGCATTGCCGACGAGCCCGACGGAAAGCGCCCGCTTGTCCTTCACCGCCTTATCGATCATCCGAAGCGCGGTATCGAGATCGGGCGCGATTTCCTGAAGATAACCGATCTGCTGGCGCTTGCGGGCCTGTTTCGGATCGATGTCGACGCAGAGGATCGCAGCGCCTGCCATGCGGCCGGCGAGCGGCTGCGCTCCGCCCATGCCGCCGAGACCGGCCGTCAGCACGAACCGGCCGAGAAGGTCGCCTCCGAAGCGCCGCTCGGCGATGCGCATGAAGATCTCGTACGTGCCCTGGATGACGCCCTGGCTGCCGATATATTGCCAGGCGCCGGCCGTCAGCCCGCCCCAGCAGATCAGTCCCTTGCGCTGCAGCTCATAGAACACTTCGGCCTTTGCCCATTGCCCGACAATATTGCAGTTCGCCATGATGACGAGCGGCGCCTTGGCATGCGTTCGAACGAGCCCGATCGGCTTGCCGGACTGGATGAGCAGCGTCTGGTCCTCCTCCATCTCGGTCAGCGCCTTGACGATGCCTCTGTGCGCCGCCCAGTTGCGGGCCGCCTTGCCCAGCGCGGCATAGACGATCAGATTGTCGGGATCCTCGCCGACGGAGAGCACGTTTTCGAGCAGCCGCAGCAGCGCTTCCTGCCGCCAGCCTTTGGCCCGCAGTTCCGGCCCGCCGGGAATCGGAAATTTCGGATGACGTGGATTGGCCTTCGGCATCGTGGGTTCCTCGCTTGGTTCTTCTTTTCCCTTCTCCCCAGCGGGGAGAAGGTGGCCCGAAGGGCCGGATGAGGGGGCCGCACGGTACACCATTCATTGCCCTTCGCTAGCGCTCAGTGCACTCGCGGCCTTGCCGCTCCCCCCTCATCTGTCCTTCGGACATCTTCTCCCCGCTGGGGAGAAGAGGGAATGGCATCATTCGTCACTTGCTGGGCAGCGATTCCACATAGGCGAGCGCCGCATCAAGCAGACGCCGTCTGAGAGTATCGTCGCCGTAAACCTCGGCACCGCCTCGTACCCAGCCATGCATGACACGTTCGCCCGACAGCATCTGGATCACGCCCGGCAGTGCCAGGGCCCAGCCGTCATTGCCCTTGCCGAGACGGATCAGCATGCCGTCATGGCGCGCGCAGCAGAGAAGATTGCCGTTCAGCATGAAAGCCCAGCCGCCGAACATGGATTTTTCAGTAAGGCCCGGCCGATCGACGAGTTCCTCACGCATCAGTTCTTCGAGACCGGGATCGCGCGCCATGGCTTAGGCCTTCGTCGCCAGTGCATAGCGTGCGATCTCGATCCCCATCGCCTTTTCGACGACGGGATAGACGGTCGGATCGAGCACGCTTGCCGACAGCGGAATGATCTCCATCGGCACATGCAGAATGAAGACATGCATACCCTCCTTGAGCTGGCCGACGCTGAGCGGCTCGCCCTCCGGCGAAAGCGTGGTGATGACGGCGGGGAAGGTGGCAAGCCTTTTGCCATCCGCATCGTCCACCGCCATATATTCGTTCATCACATGCAGCGTCACCGATTGCTCGCCCGAGCCCACGGTGATCGTGCCGATGTCGAACGCCTCCTTGGTGTAGACCACGTCCTTGCGGGTGATGACGCCTTTGGCAAGGATATGGCCGCCCGTCGTATTGCAGATCGCGTCGATGACGGCAGATCCGCCGCGCTTCTCCGCCGCGATGATCGCCTCGCCGAGCGCAAGCGCCATCGAGATGCCGCCGAGCGCCGCATGGGCGCGGACATAGGAGGCCCGGAGCGGATTGCGGCAGCTGGCGATGAAGCCGCCGGATTGGTCGGCCGCAGCCCGCAGCACCGGCGAGATCTTCGCCGTCGCCCCCTTCACCACCAGCTCGATGTAACGATTCTCGGCGCGATTGCCGCCGACGGCGGTCTGGATCATCTGCTCGGGCGAACCGGCCATGCCGATTGAGCCCATGTCGCCTGTGGGATGCGCGCGGATATCGCCGACCGCGTCGACCACCTTGGTGCCGAGGATCGCCGACGGCAGCCAGCCGTTCAGCGTCGAGGATTTGCCGTTCTGGCCGATGATCAGCCCGGAAAGCTTTTCGCCGAGCGCCTCCTGCAGCAATTGCACGGCCTTCACATAATCGATGCCCTGCATTTCCCAGGGGGTGGTGGAGGCCGGCGCGCCGATCGCGGCTGCGGTGGCGATCCAGTCCTCGTCCTTCAACTCGTCGATCGAGACCAGCTCCGGCTTGCCGACATTGACGGCGGCAAGCCCAAGCATCCGCCCGTGATCGGCCCAGCCGCCGCCGCCGGCGGCATAGACGGAGCCGCCTTTGACGGCAGCTTCCACGTCCTTCTCAACCAGTATGCGTCCCATCGGTCTTCTCCTCTTTCGAGTTCTTGTCCAACTCGCGCACAGCTTCGAAAAGCACGGCGGCGCCGAGTGCGATATCGTCGTTTTCAGCCCATTCGTCAGCCGAATGGCTGCGGCCGTCCCGGCAGGGCACGAAGATCATCGCCGCCTGCGCCACCTTGGCGATCCAGGCGGTATCGTGTCCCGCGCCGGAGGCCATGCGCCGATGTTTTGCGCCGACCCGTTCGCAGGCAGCCTCCAGGGTCGACAGCAGCCCGGCATCGCCAGGCGTCGGCTGATTGTCGGAAACCCGGTTCGGCGTCTTGATCGTCACGCCGTAAGCGCCTGCCAGCTTTTCGACATGGCCGTCGAGCCAGCGGCAGAATGCCTCCATGTCGGCGCGGATTTCGGCGCGGCCATCGATCAGCAGCACCACCTTCGACGGCACGACATTGGCGGCGTTCGGCTCGATCCTGAATTCCCCGACCGTTGCTGCAAAATGGCCCGGCGTTTTGGCAAGTTCTGCAGCGGCGTTGCGGATGTCGAGCACCAGCTGCGATGCCGCGACCAGTGCATCCGCCCGCCGGTCCATCGGCGTCGTGCCGGCATGGTCGGCTCGCCCTTCGACGGTGATCTCGATGCGGGTGATGCCCGATATCGCAGTGACGATGCCGATATCCTCCTTTTCGGCTTCGAGCACCGGGCCTTGTTCGATATGGAGTTCGAGAAAGCCCGCTATATCTGGTCTGTTCTGCTGCATCAGCACATCGGGTCTGCCGCCGACCTGGGCGATGCCCTCAGCCAGGTCGCGCCCGTCGCTGACGCGCGAAAGCCAGGCCTCCGGCAGCTGGCCGGTCATGCCGCGGCTGCCGATGCAGGACACGCCGAAGATGCTCACCTCCTCGGCAAGGAAATCGACGATTTCGAGATCGTGATCGAGTTCGATATTCTGATCGCGCAGCGCGCGCGCCACCTCCAGCGCCGAGATCACGCCGGCGATGCCGTCGAAGCGGCCGCCGTCCGGTACGGTGTCGGAATGCGAGCCGACCATGATCGTGCCGAGCCACGGTTTCCGCCCCGTGCGCCGGCCGATCAGATTGCCGGCAGCATCGATCCGCGTTTCCAGTCCCGCCGCCTTCATCCGCGCTTCAATATAGGCCCGCCCTTCGAGGAAGAGCGGCGAGAAGGCTCGCCGCGTCCAGGGATGCCCCGGCTCGGTAATCCCGGCCAGCGCCTCGATATCTCCAGCGATCCGGCCGGCATTGACGGGAAGATTGCGGCTCATGCTTCAGCTCCCGCAATAAGCTGGCGCGGCAGCGGCCGCACGAAGCGGCCGGTGCCGGGCCCGGCCAGCACCTTCGCGCCCTCGGCGATCTTTTCGCCGCGCAGATAGGTGGCCGAGACGGTCCAGGGCAGGCGGATGCCGCTATAGGGGCTCCAGCCGACGACGTTGTTGCCGCTGGCTGCGGCATCATAGACGCTATCGCGCGGCTCGAGCACGGTGATATCGGCGTCCTTGCCAGGCGTCAGTGCGCCCTTGATATGGTCGAGCCGGAAATGCTTCGCCGGGTTCTCCGCCATCAGCCTGGCGGCCCATGTCAAAGGAATGCCGCGTTCGATGGCACCTTTGACGAAAAGCGGCACCATCACCTCGAGGCCGGGAACGCCGGAGGCGTTGGCAAGCATGTCGGGATTGGTCTTGCGGTTTTCCGACCAGCTGACGTGGTCGGTCGAAACCAACCAGACATCGCCCTCGGCCACCTTCCGCCAGAGCGTCTCCACCTCGGCTCGCGGCCGCACCGGCGGATTGATCTTCGCCTTGCCGCCGAGCCGCTTCACGTCGTTTTCCTCGTCGAGTATCAGGTAGTGGATGCAGCATTCCACAGTCGCCGCAAAGCCATCGCGGCGATAGGCGCGCGCGATGTCGTAGCCGCGCCCGAGCGAGCAGTGCACCACATGCGCCGGGCAGCCGGTATTGGCGCCGGTCTCGAAGATCGTATGCATCGCCAGCAGCTCGGTGATCGGCGGCCGCGACAGGCCGTGCGCCCGCCAGTCGGTGATGCCGCTCGCCTTCACCTGTTCCATGTAAGTGCGCACCGCCTCGTCGTCTTCATTGTGCACGCCCGCCGTCAGTCCCGTCAGCGCGATTGCCGCAAAGCAGGCGTCGAGCAGGGCCGGCGGAATGCGCGGAAAGCGCTTGGGGTCGGTGCCGAAGGTCGAGAACTTGAAGGCCGCAACGCCTGCCTCCACCATTTCGCGGATCCGCGCCGGTCCTTCTTCCGGATCGATGGTGCCGTAAAGCGCGAAGTCGACGCGCGCCTGCGGGCCGGCATGGTCGATCTTCCGCTTCACCGCCGCTGCCGAGCAGACGAGATTGCCTTCGTCATAGGGCATGTCGACGATCGTCGTCACGCCGCCGGCCGCCGCCGAACGCGTAGACCAGATGAAATCTTCCTGGTCTTTCTGGGAAAGCGAATGCACCTGGGCGTCGATCGCCCCGGGCAGGATCAGCGCTTTTCCGAGCAGATGCCGTTCGCGGCCCGCAGGCGGCACGCCGAGGCCGACCTCGGCGATTTTGCCGTCGCGCACGGCGACATAGCCCTCTTCGACAATGCGGTCCGGCAGCACCACTGTGCCCTGCAGAACGAGATCGAAGTCCATTTTGCTTCCTCCCTACAGCGCCGCGCGTCTTTCTAGCCGCGTAAAGGACGCTGTAACACCTTGAATTGCTGCATAATTCCTTAAGTCCATCTCGACTTAAGGGGTTATGCAGCAAGCTGGAAATCAGACTGCTGCCGGCTCGTGATGGGTTAACCGTTCCTCTATGCGCTCCAGCGAGCCGAGGGCGAAGAAATCGTCGAAGGAGGCGATCGGAACCTGCTCGGTCAGCTTCGTAACGAATTCGTCCGAACCAAGTTCCTCCTCGATCGCCTCCACTTCAGCCGAAAGCGGTCGGTCGACCGTATAGAAATCCGCATGTTTGCGCACGACCTCGTAAAGCATGGCGGCGACACCCTTCGGTTCATCGCCGAGAATATCGATCGCCTGGGCCGACAGCAGCGCCTCGAGTGCTGCAAGCCGCTTCAGCGCCCGCATCTGCCGGTCGAAGCGTTCGATGACGAGCGGCAGGAAGGCCGCCTCATCCTCCAGCCCGGCTGCGACGACCAGCGACTGGGCCGACACAGGATTGGACATCGACAGCACGCGCGAGAAGATCTCGCCGGCAAGTTTGATGATCGGCCCGAACCCGGTGGCAATCCGCCCCGGCGGCACGAGATTGACCGGCAGGTCGCGCCGCTGGCCATTGCCGAGAATGACGCAGCGGTTGAAGGCGTTGCGCGCCGCATGCGCCATGCAGAGCGCGGCCGATTCAAGCAGGATCGTCACATCGAGCGGCAGCGAGCCGCCTGACGTCATCACCCGGCCTTCGACCACGACGGGATTGTCGTCCGAGCGCCCGGTGGCGGCAAGGATCTTGTGGCCGGTCGATAAGAGGTTTTCGATCACTGCGCCGAACACCTGCGCGATCATGCGCAGGCTGAGCGGATCCTGCACATGCGTGGCCACCGGCCAGTTCCATTCGTCGGAGGCATTGCAGAGCCAGGCGCCGATCAGCGCTTCGCGCGCCGTTCCGACATGCCGGACCGCCTTCCAGGGATCGCGGGAAGCGCCAAGCGCGCCGGCCGCCATCATCGCCGTCGCCAGCAGGACGCGGATCGAGGCAGCGGCGTTGCGCGTCGTTTCCGCTGCCGAGGCAAAGCTCACCGCATTGATGCTGAGCGAGGCGAGGCTGTCGCGCGGCGCCATACGCATCGGTTCCAGCCCGGCCGCCTGGAAAGCCTCGGCCGCCTGCATCCGGTTTCCGCGATAGATTGCTTCGCCGACGCCGGTCAGCACTGCGCCGATCTGTCCCATCAGGCCGATATCCGCACAGCCGATCGAGCCGGTGCGGCGCACCACCGGGATGAGATCGGCTTCGAGCATCCTGATATAGGCTTGGATCAGCTCCGGCGTGCAGCCGACCTGGCCGGTCAGCGCCGTATTGATACGGATCGCCATGGCATTGCGCACGATATTGCAGGAAAAGGGGGTGCCGGTGCCGAAATGATGGGCGCGCACCAGGCCGAGATTGAAGGTGTCGAGTTCGTCGGCCGACCACTCCACATCCTTCATGGCGCCGACGCCTGTCGTCGAGCCGTAGACCGGCATGCCGGAGGCAATGGCATCCTCGACGATCTCGCGGGCGATCGCGATGCGGGCCATGCCTGTCGCCGAAGCGGAAATCGCAGCCTTGCCCGCACCAATCGTTACCATCTCGGCAAAACCGAGCGGTCGTCCGGAAAGTTCGATGCCAAGGCGTTCGTGCTTCATGTGCCTATCTCCTTAAAAGTGAGACTAAGCGAGCCATCCGTCACATGGGATATCCCAAATGCCGAACACAGCATGTTTTTGGCAGGCGGTCAGCTCAGCATCCAGGCAATATAGAGAAGCGTCAATGCGATGACCCACAAAGCAATCTTGGCCGAGCGGTTGTGCCGCGCTTCGGCCTTGCCGATCGCCTCCGCCGTCTCAGCGTCGAAACGTAAGCCGTGCTCGCTCATATGCAGCAGCTGGTGATGGAACTTTTCGGTCTTCGCCGCGATTTCGGGCACGGCTTCGGCGAGCTTCACTGCCGCCTTCAGCCCGTCCTTGATATCGGTGGCGATCCGCTTCGGCCCGAGATTGGTGCGGATCCAGTCGCCGACGACAGGCTCGGAGGCTTTCCACATGTTGAAGCGCGGATTGAGCATGCGCGACACGCCCTCGACCACGACCATGGTCTTCTGCAGCATCACCAGCTCCGGCCGCGTCGCCATGTCGAAAAGTTCGGTCACCTCGAACAGCAGCGTCAGCAGCTTGCCCATCGAGATCGTCTCGGCCGGCTGTCCATGGATCGGCTCGCCGATCGCCCGGATCGCCTGGGCGAAGCTCTCGACATTGTGGTGGCCGGGCACATAGCCGGCCTCGAAATGCACCTCGGCAACCCGGATATAGTCGCGGGTGATGAAGCCATAGAGGATTTCGGCGAGGAACCGCCGCTCCTTTTTGCCCAGCCGCCCGACGATGCCCATGTCGACGGCGACGATCATGCCGCCTGCATCGACGAAGAGATTGCCCGGATGCATGTCGGCATGGAAAAAGCCGTCGCGCAGCGTATGGCGCAAGAACGACTGGATCAGCGTATCGGCAAGCAGGTTGAGATCGTGGCCCGCCGCCCGCAGGCCGTCGACATCGGACATCCTCGTGCCGTCGATCCACTCCATGGTGATGACGTCGCGCCCGGTGCGTTCCCAGTCGACCTTCGGCACGCGGAAACCCGGGTCCTTTTCGGTATTTTCGGCGATCTCGGAAAGGGCGGCCGCCTCCAGGCGAAGATCCATCTCCACCTTCGTCGTCTGCTCCAGTGTCTTCGTCACCTCGACCGGCCGCAGCCGCCGGCTGGATGGTAGGAAACGCTCCTGCATATGGGCAACGAGATACATCGCCTCGATGTCATGGGCAAAGCGCTGGCGCACGCCGGGCCGCACGATCTTGACGGCGACCTTTTTCCGGCCTTCGGCGCTCTCGACCTCGGCCGGATGCACCTGCGCGATCGAGGCGGCGGCGATCGGATCGCCGAAGCTTGCATAGAGCTCGCCGATCGGCCGCCCGAGCGAGCCTTCGATATTCGCCTTGGCGGCCGCCGAGGGAAAGAAGGCCATCCGGTCCTGAAGCTGCGACAGGTCATTGGCGAATTCGACGCCGACGACATCCGGCCGCGTCGCCAGGAACTGCCCGATCTTCACATAGGAGGGACCGAGCCGCTCGACAGCCTGGGCCAACCGGTCGCTGCGCTTTTGATGCCGCGCCTTGCTTCGCTCGAAAATCGTGACGAAGGATTTGGCGAGCACGACCGGAGGCGGCAGCCCTTCGGAAGGAAGGGCCGACACGACACCCTCACGCACGAGCACCCAGCCGACGCGCCAAAGGCGGAAATATGCGCCGAAAGTACTCATGTTCTGTTTGATTCTCGCGCGACGCTATTCGAAAACCGCTCTACACTTTTCGGCGTCATGCGTCAGAGCTTCCAGCCGGAATGGAGTGCGGCGATGCCGCCGGTATAATTGGTGAAGGTGACGCGCGAAAAGCCGGCCTGGCGGATCATTGCCGCGAAATTCTCCTGGTTCGGGAACTTGCGGATCGATTCCACCAGATATTGGTAGGGTTCGGCATCGCCGGTGATCGCCTTGCCGAACTGCGGAATGGCGTTGAACGACCAGGCGTCGTAGATCTTGTCGAGAAGCGGCATATCGACTTCGGAAAATTCCAGCACCAGCAGCCGCCCGCCGCGCTTCAAGACGCGATAGGCCTCAGACAGCGCCGCATCGATCCTCGGCACGTTGCGGATGCCGAAGGCGATCGTATAGGCGTCGAAGCTGCCTGTCTCGAAAGGCAGTTCCTCGGCATTCGCCTCGACGAAGGTGAGATTGCCGGAAAGCTTCTTCTTTTCCGCCCGCTCGGCGCCGACGTCGAGCATCGAACCGTTGATGTCGAGCACGGTGGCATGCGCCTGTCTGCCCGAAGCTTCGACGATGCGGAAGGCGATGTCGCCCGTGCCGCCGGCAACGTCGAGTACCTTGTAGCCAGGCTCCTTGCGCGGGTTCAGCGCCGAGATCATCGCATCCTTCCAGGCGCGGTGCATGCCCATCGACATGACGTCGTTCATGATGTCGTAGCGCTTGGCGACCTTGTGGAACACCTGGTTGACCAGGCCCTGCTTCTGGCCATCAGGCACCTCGCGGAAGCCGTAGGAGGTCTCCATACCGCCATCGGCGGAAGTGCGGCTTTCTGACATCAGACTGCTCCGTTCCTGAAGATTCGGGCGCGACGGCCATAGCGAAAGACCGCGCGCGACGTTATCTATGGGCCGCGTTTTCCGCGGCACACTGGCGCTATAGCGCACATCGTCGTCGGTTGAAACACGTTAGAGATAGATGGGTTAAGATGCCGGAATTGCCAGAAGTCGAAACGGTGAAACGCGGCCTGACGCCGGCGATGGAGGGCACGCGCGTCACCAGGCTGGAGCTGCGCCGCGGCGATCTGCGCTTCCCCTTTCCCGACGCTTTCGCCGACAGGGTTTCCGGCCGCACCATCGTCAGCCTTGGCCGCCGCGCCAAATATCTGCTGGTCGATCTCGACGACGGCAACACGCTGATTTCGCATCTCGGCATGTCCGGTTCTTTTCGCATTGAGGAGGGCCGCATCGAGGAGGGGGCTGCCTCCGGCATGCCGGGCGAATTCCACCATGCCCGCTCGAAGGACGAGAAGCACGATCACGTCGTCTTCCATCTGCAAGCGGCCAGCGGCCCCCGCCGCGTCGTCTATAACGATCCGCGCCGTTTCGGCTTCATGGATATGGTGGGACGCGCCGATCTCGCCGCCCATCCCTTCTTCCGCGATCTCGGCCCGGAGCCGACGGGAAACGAGCTCAGCGCCGCCTATCTGGCCGAACGCTTTCGGGACAAGGCGCAGCCGCTGAAGAGCGCGCTGCTTGACCAGAAGAATATTGCCGGTCTCGGCAATATATATGTATGCGAGGCGCTGTGGCGCGCGCATCTTTCACCCATCCGCGCCGCCGGCACGCTGGTGACGGCGACTGGCCGGCCGAAGGCGCAGCTCGACCTGCTCGTCGCCTCGATCCGCGACGTCATCGCCGATGCGATCGCCGCCGGCGGATCGTCGCTGCGCGACCATATCCAGACCGACGGATCGCTCGGCTATTTCCAGCATTCCTTCTCCGTCTATGATCGCGAAAGTCAGGCTTGCCGCACACCCGGCTGCGGCGGTACGGTCGCCCGCATCGTCCAGGCGGGTCGCTCCACCTTCTATTGTGCCACGTGCCAGAAGTAAGCCTGCCAGAAGTAAGAGTGAGAAACCGGGAGAACAGCATGGCCTATGAGACTCTGATCGTCGAAACCCGAGGCAATGTCGGCCTCGTCACGCTGAACCGGCCGCAGGCGCTGAACGCGCTGAACTCCACCGTCCTGAAGGAGCTGAAAGAGGCCTATGCCGCCTTCCACGCCGACGAGACGGTCGGGGCGATCGTGCTGACCGGTTCCGAGCGCGCCTTTGCTGCCGGCGCCGATATCAAGGAGATGCAGCCGCTTGAGTTCGCCGATATCTATAAGAGTGATTTCATCAGCGGCTGGGATGAGGTCGCCAAGGCGCGCAAGCCGGTGATCGCCGCCGTCAGCGGCTTTGCGCTCGGCGGCGGCTGCGAGCTCGCCATGATGTGCGATTTCATCATCGCCTCGGAGACGGCGAAGTTCGGCCAGCCGGAAATCACCCTCGGCGTCATTCCCGGCATGGGCGGCTCGCAGCGGCTGACGCGCGCCGTCGGCAAGGCGAAGGCAATGGATCTCATCCTGACCGGCCGCATGATGGATGCGGCCGAGGCGGAACGATCGGGACTCGTTTCGCGTGTGGTGGCGCCCGAGCGTCTGCTCGACGAGGCTTTTGCCGCGGCCGAAAAGATCGCTTCGCTTTCGCGCCCCTCGGTGATGATGGCCAAGGAGGCGGTCAACCGCGCATTCGAGACGACGCTGGAGGAGGGCTTGCGTTTCGAGCGCCGCCTGTTTCACAGTCTCTTTGCCACCGACGACCAGAAAGAAGGCATGGCGGCCTTCGTCGAGAAGCGCAAACCGGCTTTTACGCACCGTTGAATGCTTTTAGGCGCTTACCGGTGGTAAAGCTTGAAAATCCGCGTTGACGTGGGCCGGCTTTAGAGTTATATGCCCGCCCACGGTTCGGAAAGCCGGTTTGGTTTTCCGCGATTGCTCCCGCATTGCTGGATTTTGTGGCCGCAGGGCCCGCGGTAATGGCGGAGTTTGTTCGAATTCTTGAGAGAGGCATCCATGGCCAATACAACTTCGGCGAAAAAAGCGACCCGCAAGATCGCCCGCCGTACCGACGTCAATAAGGCTCGTCGCTCGCGCGTTCGTACTTTCGTTCGCCAGGTCGAAGAGGCCATCGCATCCGGTGACGCCACCAAGGCGAAGGAAGCTTTCCTGGCTGCTCAGCCCGAGCTTGCCCGCGCCGCCAGCAAGGGTGTGCTGCATGCCAACACGGCATCGCGCAAGGTCTCGCGTCTGGCCGCTCGTGTGAAGGCTCTTTCGGTCACCACGACCGCGTAATCTTCCGTTAACGACTTCTTCTTTATGATTAGCCCGGTAATTTTACCGGGCTTTTTCGATTCAACCGATCAGCCCCTGCATGGTTAATCTCACGACTGTTTCGTGTCAGCGCCATGACAGGAAAAATTGTGTAAAAACAATGACTTGCGCAAGGATGCTTTTGCACTGCGCGACTCTGCCCCAAGCTTCCGGGACCACAGGCGAGTCAAGAGGATTTTATTTTTTTTTCTTTCAATGCGTGTCAAAATAGCCCGAACGGGGAATCTCTTTGATTCAACTGCGATTCTTTTTTGACGCTGGTGTGACGCCCGAAAAGGGCAGGCGGAGTCAATGGCCGCTTGTTAATTTTGCGTAAAATTCATCGTTGATATTGCCTTTTGATCCTGCCTAAATGGCTTTCAACAAAGGGCGCGGACATCACCTGCAGAAGCTCGGTTTTAACTGCCACGTCGGCAGGGCGATAAGTTTGTGCCGTTTGTTACGGAGCATTGCGCTTCCGTTTTTTCAAGCACTCGACGGATTTGAGCCGTAACGTGGCTGTTACGGAGCGCGGATGTTTTGTGCCTTCAGCGGCCACACGTTTAAGGCGAGGCCACCGGAGAAGGTAAAGTAATATTGCGTTCGGGCTGGTCGGCCGAAAACGAGGTTCGACCGCCAGCCTGGCACGGAAAGCCGATGAAGGTTGCCGCATGAACGCGGCACCTGCAACGGACTTCTGTGCCGGTCTTTAGGGGCCATTGTTTGAGTGAACCGGCAGGTGAGCGGCTCATGAGGATCCGCCAGCCCGCCAAAGCGGGGAATGATCGGGCGGCCGTTTTAGCGGATGCCGCCCGGTGGAATTGAAAGGCGGCATTATGCAGATGACTACGATGACGACGGGCGGGCTCAACAATGGGGATGCGGCACCGCAGGCGTTCGGCTCAATTCGCCTGGAAGCGGCGGAAGTAAAGGCGGATATGAAGCAGAACGTATTGTTTGAGCGCGTCAGTGCGCGCTTGAAGGCTCAGGTCGGTCAGGATGTCTACGCCAGCTGGTTCGCCAGGCTGAAGCTGCATTCGATATCGAAGAGCGTCGTTCGCCTTTCGGTCCCCACGACCTTCCTGAAGTCGTGGATCAACAATCGTTATCTCGATCTCATCACCGGTCTGTTCCAGGCCGAGGATCCGGAAATTCTGAAAATCGAAGTCCTGGTGCGCACGGCAACGCGCCACGGCACGAAGGCGCTCGATGAGGCGGTCGCGCCGGAACCAGCCGCCCCCACGCAGATGCGCCGCCCGACAAGCGCGCAGCCGGCCGGTCAGGCCGTCCAGCAGGCGGTTTCGGCTGTTGCCGCCGCAAGGCCTGCAAGCTTTGGCTCGCCGCTCTTCGGTTCGCCGCTCGATAGCCGCTTTACCTTCGACACCTTCGTCGAAGGCAGCTCGAACCGGGTAGCACTTGCGGCTGCAAAGACGATCGCGGAAGCCGGTCAGGGCGCCGTGCGCTTCAACCCGCTCTTTATCCATTCGACCGTCGGTCTCGGCAAGACCCACCTGCTGCAGGCGGTCGCCAATGCGGCGGTGCAGAACCCGCGGGCGCTGCGCGTCGTCTATCTGACGGCCGAATATTTCATGTGGCGCTTCGCCACCGCGATCCGCGACAATGATGCGCTGACGCTGAAGGATTCGCTGCGCAACATCGATCTCTTGATCATCGACGACATGCAGTTCCTGCAGGGCAAGATGATCCAGCATGAATTCTGCCATCTCCTGAACATGCTGCTCGACAGCGCCAAGCAGGTCGTCGTTGCCGCCGACCGTGCGCCTTGGGAGCTGGAGTCGCTCGATCCCCGCGTTCGCTCGCGCCTGCAGGGCGGTGTGGCGATCGAACTCGACGCGCCGGATTACGAGATGCGTCTCGAAATCCTCAAGCGTCGCCTGGCCGTCGCCCGGCTCGAAGATCCGTCGCTCGAAATTCCGGCCGAACTGCTCCAGCACGTTGCTCGCAACGTCACGGCCAGCGGCCGCGAACTCGAGGGCGCCTTCAACCAGCTGGTCTTCCGCCGCTCCTTCGAGCCGAACCTGTCGATCGAACGCGTCGACGAACTGCTCGCCCATCTGGTCGGCTCCGGCGAGCCTCGCCGTGTGCGCATCGAGGATATCCAGCGCATCGTCGCAAGGCATTACAACGTCTCGCGCCAGGAACTGGTGTCGAACCGCCGCACCCGCGTCATCGTCAAGCCGCGCCAGATCGCCATGTATCTGTCGAAGACGCTGACGCCGCGCTCCTTCCCGGAGATCGGCCGCCGTTTCGGCGGGCGCGATCACACGACCGTGCTGCACGCCGTGCGCAAGATCGAGGAGCTGATTTCGGGAGACACCAAGCTTTCGCACGAAGTCGAGCTTCTGAAGCGACTGATCAACGAATAATCGACTAGTTTTTCCGAAAAATCCACGGCCGGAAGCGATTCCGGCCGTTTTCCTTTATAAGTTTTTTATTCTATACCTCCCGCGCATTACGTGCATGTCAAAGACTGAAGCGCCAAAACGGCGCGTGGGAGGAATGAATGAGTTTTGAAAAGATCGCCGTTCTCGGCCTGGGCAAGGTCGGACGGCTGGCGGCTACGCTGTTGCATGAAGGCGGCTTCGAGGTCATCGGCGTCGATGCGCAATTGCCGCTGAGCGACGTCCCCTTCAAGTGCCGCACCGGCGATATCTCCGACCCGCAAGTGATCGGAGAACTGCTCTCGAATGTCGAGGCGGTGCTGTCCTGCCTGCCTTATCACTTGAACATCGAGCTGGCGCGCGCCGCCCACCTTGCCGGCATTCATTATTTCGATCTGACCGAAGACGTTCCGACCACCAATTTCATCATCGAACTGTCGAAGACCGCCCGCGGCCTGATGGCGCCCCAATGCGGCCTGGCGCCGGGTTTCGTCGGCATCGTCGGCGCAAGCCTGGCCGACGGCTTCGATCGCTGCCGGTCGATCCGCATGCGCGTCGGCGCCCTGCCGCAGCATCCGACCGGGTTGCTTGGCTATGCCTTCAACTGGTCGCCTGAGGGCGTCGTCAACGAATATCTGAACGACTGCGAGGTCATCGAGGGCGGTGTGCGCAAGCTCGTCTCGCCGATGGAATGGCACGAGACCGTCTATGTCGGCGGCGTCAAGCTCGAAGCCTTCACGACGTCGGGCGGCCTTGGCACCATGTGCGACACGATGCTCGGCAAGATCGACAATCTCGACTACAAGACCATGCGTTATCCCGGCCATATGGAGCTGATGAACTTTTTCTTCCACGAGCTGTTGATGCGCGACAAGCGCAAGCTCGCCGGCGAGATCCTGACCAATGCCAAGCCGCCGGTTGAAGACGATGTCGTCTATGTCCATGTCGCCGCCGAAGGCACCGAGAATGGCAGCCTGCGCCGCAAGGAGTTCGTGCGCGCCTATTACCCGATCGAGATTGCCGGGGCGCGCCGCACGGCGATCGCCTGGACGACGTCAGCCTCCGTCGTCGCCGTCATCGAGATGGTCCGCGACGGTCTGCTGCCGGCGACCGGCTTCCTGCACCAGGAGCATATTCCGTTGGAGATGTTCCTGAAAACGCCGACCGGCAGCCTCTTCAAGGCGGGTGCCACCAGCCACGGCTGAGACATGCCTTCCTGCGCGGCGGTGATGTCAATGCCGCCGCGCCGCAAATCCACGCATCGTATGGGTGTCAGCAGGCGAGATCGGCGACGACGGAATCGAGGATCAGCATGCCCGACGGCGTGCATCGCAGGCGTGAATTGCCGATCCGCTCGATGAATTTGTGTTCGAGCAGGAATTCCTCGCGTTTCGGGTCGAGGTCGCGGCCCGAAAGCTGCTGCCAGCGGGCGAGATCGACGCCTTCTCTCAGCCGCAGCCCCATCAGCAGCAGCTCGTCGGACTGCTCCTCGAAGCCGAGCCGCTCCTCGTCGAGAATGCCGTGCCCGTCGCGCTCGACCATGTCGAGCCAGGCTTCCGGCTTGCGCTCGGTCGCCGTGGCGAGCTTCTCCGGGCCACGCGTCAGCCGGCCGTGGGCGCCCGGGCCGATGCCGGCATAATCGCCGTAACGCCAGTAGGTCAGGTTATGCCGGCTTTCAGCCCCCGGCCGGGCGTGATTGGAAACCTCGTAGGCCGGCATGCCCTCGCGCGCGGTGATCTCCTGCGTCGCTTCGTAGAGCAATGCCGATTGCTCGCCGTCCGGTACGATCAGTTTGCCGGCCTTGTGCAGGCCGTAGAAGGGCGTGCCTTCCTCGATGGTCAGCTGATAGAGCGAAAGATGGTCGACCGCATAGGAGATCGCTTGCCTCAGTTCCTTTTCCCATTCCTCGACCGTCTGCTCCGGCCGGGCATAGATCAGGTCGAAGGACATGCGCGGGAAGATGTCGCGTGCCAGCCTTATCGCCTTCAGCGCGTCGGCGACATCATGCAGCCGGCCGAGGAATTTCAGATCCCGGTCGTTCAGCGCCTGCACGCCGAGCGAGACGCGATTGACGCCGGCTGCCCGGTAGCCGCGGAAGCGTTCGGCCTCGACGCTCGAAGGGTTGGCCTCCATGGTGATCTCGATGCCGGCAGGCACATGCCAGTGCCGTGCAATGCCGTCGAGAATGGCCGAGACCGTTTCCGGCTTCATCAGCGAGGGCGTGCCGCCGCCGAGGAATATGCTCGTCACCGTCTTCGGCCCGCTCATCGCCCGGACCGCCGCCATCTCCTTCAGGAAGGCGGCCGTAAAGCGCTCCTGATCCACCGGCTGGTGGCGCACATGGCTGTTGAAGTCGCAATAGGGACACTTCGCCGCGCAGAAGGGCCAATGCACATAGACGCCGAAGCCCGGCTCGCCGGTATCTGGCAGCAGAGCCGCGTCGCGCGAGATGCTTGGCGTGTCGAAATTGCCCACGGACCGACCTTATGCCTCCAGGCAGGTTTCAACAAAGAGTTTGAAGGCGCGGGCCCGGTGCGACAGCGCTTGCGGCTTGCCGACGTTCCAGCCGTGTTTTTCCTCGCCGCTCATTTCGCCGAAGGTGATGTCGTAGCCCTCAGGCTGGAAGACCGGGTCGTAGCCGAAGCCCTGCGTGCCGCGCGGCGGCCAGACGACGCTGCCTTCCACCTCGCCGCGGAACAGCTCCGTATGCCCATCCGGCCAGGCGAGGCAGAGCACGCTGATGAAACGCGCCGTGCGCTGTTCCGGCTTTGTCGCGCCGGCATCCTGCAGCGCCTTTTCCACCTTGGCCATCGCCATGTCGAAATCGCGCGTGCCGTCCGCCCTTTCCGCCCAATTGGCGGTGTAGACACCGGGATCGCCGCCGAGTGCATCGACCACCAGCCCGGAATCGTCCGAAAGCGCCGGCATGCCAGCGGCATTGGCCGAGGCGACCGCCTTGATCGTCGCATTCTCCTCGAAGCTCGTGCCGGTCTCATCCGGTTCGACGAAGTTCAGCTCGGCGGCCGACTTGGCGGTGAAGCCGAGCGGCCCGATCAATTCCTGGATCTCGCGGATCTTGCCGGCATTGTGGCTGGCGACGACGATGGTCTTCGTTTCAAGCTTGCGCATTCAGATATCCTGTTCGATGCCCCAGATTTTAGCCTCCGCGCATTCCAGGCTGTTGCCGGCCGGATCGCGGAAATAGATCGAGCGGCCGCCATTCGGCCAGTGCACTTCGGACTCGATCGCGACACCGGCCGCCGTCAGCCGTTCGGCCATGGCATCGATATTGCGTCCAGACACCCGGAAACAGGCATGGCCCTGGCCGCTCGTGCCGTGCGGCGGCACCTGCAGTGCTTCAGGCGCCGGCGGCTTCACCGTTTCCTTAGGGTTGAAGACCAGGAGAACGCCCGGCCCGCAGCGGAAGAAGACATGCCGGTTGGCGGCGCGGGCGATCTTTTCAAGCCCGAGAACGTCTTCGTAAAACGTCTCGGCCTGGTCGAGATCCCGCGCATAGAGCGCCGTTTCCAACATGCCTTCCAGCATGGGGTTCATCCTTCGACGGCTTGCTTCTGCAGCGCCACGAGTTCGCCGATGCCGTTTCTGGCAAGCTGCATCAGCGAGGTGAATTCGCCCTCGCTGAACGGCGTGCCTTCGGCCGTGCCCTGAATCTCGACGATCCCGCCGGTGCCCGTCATGACGAAGTTCGCATCGGTCTCGGCCGAGGAATCCTCGAGGTAATCGAGATCGATCACCGGCTGGCTGGCGAAGATACCGCAGGAGATAGCGGCGACATGATCCTTCAGGACCCGGTCGACCTTGATCATGTTGCGGCTTTCCATCCATTTCAGGCAGTCGTAAAGCGCGATCCAGCCGCCGGTGATCGAGGCTGTCCGCGTGCCGCCATCGGCCTGGATGACGTCGCAATCGAGCGTGATCTGCCGTTCGCCGAGCGCCTGCAGGTCGACGACGGCGCGCAGCGACCGGCCGATCAGCCGCTGGATTTCCTGGGTGCGGCCGCCCTGCTTGCCGGCGGCGGCTTCGCGCTTCATGCGTTCGCCGGTCGCCCGCGGCAGCATGCCGTATTCGGCCGTGACCCAGCCCTTGCCGGTATTGCGCAGCCATGGCGGCGTCTTTTCTTCGAGGCTCGCCGTGCAGAGCACATGCGTATCGCCGAACTTCACCAGGCAGGAGCCTTCCGCATGCTTGGAAAAATTGCGCTCGAACGAGACCTTGCGCATCTGGTCGATTTTTCTGCCTGAAGGCCGCATTCTTATCTCCTGGGGTTTATTTGACCGCTTCTACGATTGGCGGCGCTCATTTGCAAATTCCCTTTTGCCACGGGTGTTAGTTTGACTTACTTTTCGGGAAGTATCATCAGCACGGGTTCGAAAGCTTCATGGGCATCAGGTCGACGTCGGTTTCGGATGCCGTAGCTGCGCTGGACGAGCGCTCCAGGGAAATTTTTCGTCGCATCGTCGAAGGTTATCTGGAAAGCGGCGAGCCGCTCGGTTCGCGCAACCTGTCCCGTATCCTGCCGATGTCGCTGTCGCCGGCCTCGGTGCGCAACGTCATGAGCGATCTCGAAGAGCTCGGCCTGATCTATTCGCCGCATGTCAGCGCCGGTCGGTTGCCGACCCAGATCGGCCTGCGCTTCTTCGTCGATGCCTTCATGCAGGTCGGCGATCTCTCCGCCGAGGAACGCGCCAACATCGACCGCCAGGTGCGGGCCGAAAGCGGCGGCAATCCCGTCGAATCGATGATGAACGAGGCAAGCCGCATGTTGTCAGGCATTTCGCGCGGCGCCGGCCTCGTCATCACCTCGAAAAGCGATCCGGTGCTGAAACATGTCGAGTTCATCCGGCTCGAACCGACAAAGGCGCTGGCCGTGCTCGTCGGCGATCACGATCAGGTGGAAAACCGCATCATCGAGCTGCCGGCGGGCGTCACCTCCTCACAGCTGACCGAGGCGGCGAATTTTCTCAATGCCCATATGTCCGGCCAGACCCTGCCTGAGCTTCGCAAACAATTAAGCCGGTTGAAGGACGACGTCCGTCACGAGCTCGATGCCCTGTCGCGCGATCTGGTCGAGCGCGGCATTGCTGTCTGGGCCGGGAGCCCGGACGAGGGAAAGCCGACGCAGCTGATCATCCGCGGCCGCGCCAACCTGCTCGAAGGTCTCGCCGGCGCCGAGGACCTCGACCGGTTGCGCCTGCTGTTCGACGATCTCGAGAAGAAGGACAGCCTGATCGAGATCCTCAATCTCGCCGAAAGCGGTTCGGGCGTGCGCATTTTCATCGGTTCGGAAAACAAGCTCTTCTCGCTGTCCGGCTCGTCGCTCATCGTCGCGCCCTATCGTGACGACGACGATCGCATCGTCGGTGCCGTCGGCGTCATCGGCCCGACGCGCCTCAATTATTCCCGCATCGTGCCGATGGTGGATTATACAGCCCAGCTCGTCTCCCGCCTTTCGCGCAATCAGCTTTGACGCGCAGCTACCAAGTGCGCGGAATTTTCGCTTCTTTGTCACGCAGACTTGATTTTTTTCGGTCAAACCTCGATATCGGGCGCATCTGAAGACACCAACCGGAGACCGTCATGACCGATGACACGACGAAAAACGGACCTGACGCAACTGCGGCCGATGCCGCAGCCGACGCTGCCGCCTACGTCGAGAACGAAACTGCGCAGCAAGAGCCCGCCCAGCCGGACCCGATCGAGCTTCTGAAAGCCGAAAACGGCGAACTGCGCGACCGTTATCTGCGCCTTGCTGCCGAGATGGACAATCTGCGCCGGCGCACCGAGCGCGAGGTGAAGGACGCCAAGTCCTATTCCGTCGCGGGTTTCGCGCGCGACATGCTCGCCGTCTCCGACAATCTGCGCCGCGCCCTTGATGCCATCTCTCCGGAGACCAAGGCTGCTGCCGATGCCGGCCTGAGCACGCTGATCGAGGGTGTCGAGATGACCGAGCGTGCCATGCTGTCGGCTCTCGAGCGCCACGGCGTTCGCAAGCTGGAGCCGGTTGGCCAGAAGTTCGATCCGAATTTCCATCAGGCGATGTTCGAGGTGCCGAACCCGGACGTGCCGAACAACACGGTCGTCCAGGTCGTGCAGGCAGGCTTCACCATCGGCGAGCGCGTGCTGCGCCCGGCCATGGTCGGCGTTGCCAAGGGCGGCCCGAAGCCGGCCGAAGCCGAAACCAATTCCGTCTTCGACGAGAAAGACGCTTAAGGTCGTTTCCCTTCCTGCTCAGGGAGGAAGGGAACCAAAGCTTCAGATGCGGGCGAAGCGTTCGATCAGCAGATCGAAGAAGCCGTCCGCATCGACATGGCGCATGACCTTCGCATTGCGCTTGCGCTCGGTCACATGCCACCAGTCGACGACCGTCATGCCGACGGTAAGTTCGGACTGGACCTCGATCTCGACGTTGCAGTCCCGGCCCTTGAAAAGTTCCGGCTTCAGCAGGTAGGCGACAACGGTCGGGTCGTGCAGCGGCCCGCCGTCGGAGCCGTATTTCTCGATGTCGAAGCGTTCGAAGAATTCCAGCATCTCGACCATGGCCTTTGCCGGCGCCGTGCCGATCTCGGCCATGCGCTTCACCCGGTCCTTGCGGGTCAGCAATTGATGCGTCACGTCAAGCGGCATCATCACGATCGGAACGCCTGAGCGGAAGACGATATCGGCCGCATCCGGGTCGACATAGATGTTGAATTCGGCCGCCGGCGTGATGTTGCCGCCCTCGAAGAAGCCGCCGCCCATCATCACCAGTTCGCGGATGCGGGGGACGATGTCGGGCGCCTTCTGCAAGGCCATGCCGATATTGGTGAGCGGCCCGAGCGTACACAGCGTCACCGTGCCTTCCGGCTCGCGGCGCAGCGTCTCGATGATGAAGTCGACGGCATGGCCGGGCTGCAGCGCCATCGTCGGCTCGCTGAGATCAGGACCGTCGAGGCCGGTCTTGCCGTGCACATGTTCGGCGGTTACCAGCTTGCGGACGATCGGCGTGTCGGCGCCGGCGAAAACCTTCGTCTCCGTCCGGCCGCAGAGCTCGCAGACGATGCGCGCATTGCGGCTGGTCAGCGAAAGCGGCACATTGCCGGCGACCGTCGTGATCCCCAGAACCTCCAGCTCATCAGGGCTGCCGAAGGCAAGCATGATGGCGGCCGCGTCATCCTGGCCGGGATCCGTGTCGATGATGATCTTTCTTGCGCTTGCCATTCCGATCGTTCCATCCTCGCACTGCGCGTTATCGGGCATGCACCGATTTCTTCACGTCCCGTCACAAATCAGCACAATCCGCGCGGGCATGTTTTGATGCGATGGCGTCAGGCGCTTTGTCAAGGAAAGAGCCTGACGCCATCGCCTTAAAATCGAGAGGTGACACCGGCACGTCGCGTCCGATGCCTTGCAGCGCCGGGCTCCTCTCCCCATATTAGCGGCATCCGGATGCTGCCGTTAAGGTCCGGGATGGTCGCTTGCATCAAGGACTTGAAAAGAGATGAGCCGCATTACCCCTTTCGCCAGCCCGCTGCTTTTAGGCTTCGATGCCATGGAAAAGACGCTGGAGCGCATTTCCAAGGCGAGTGACGGATATCCGCCTTATAATATCGAACGCATCGCCGCCGACACCGGTGCGCCGGAACGTCTGCGCATCACCCTTGCCGTGGCCGGTTTCAGCGAGGAGGAACTCGATGTTTCTATTGAGGAGAACCAGCTTCTGATCCGCGGCCGCCAGGTCGAACAGGGTGAACGGGACTATCTTTATCGCGGTATCGCCGCCCGTCAGTTCCAGCGTACTTTCGTTCTTGCCGACGGCATGCAGGTGATGGGCGCGGCCCTGAAGAACGGTCTGCTCTCCGTCGATCTAATTCGTCCGGAACCCGCGCGCATGGTCAAGAAAATTAACATTTCGGTCTCACAGTAGCACAACGGTTTGTCGAACCGTTGGTCCCTTCTCCCGGAGGAACAGGAATGTTGATGAAAGAAGCCACGTCTCACTTGACCAAATCCGAGCTTGCCCACATCGGCAACGGCGAGGTCGCCTATATCAGAAAAATGCGGACCGATGAGGTCGCCAAGTGCTTTCCCGAGGCGCCGGATATCGATCCGAACGTCGATCTCTGGGCACTCTTCGGCGCCGACGGCACGCCGATCCTTTTGACGGACAACCGCTCCAGCACCTTTTTCAAGGCTGCCGAGGACGAATTGAAGACGGTCAGCCTGCACTGACCGTCAAGACCGTCTGTCGCGTTTCACTGCTTGCGGTGCGCGGTCGCTCTATTCGATTTCACTGCGGTCGGGACGGATGTCGCGGCATATGCGCGTAGCTCTTTCGACGCCTTATGTGCGATGACGTTGAAAATTCCAGGATTCGGCAGCAACTGCACCAGCCTTATAGAGCTATAGCAACTATGCAGACTTTGCTGCCGTTGCATCCATTCTGCTTACCGCGTCGCCAGCATTGGTAAGATCAAACCCCATCCGGTCTCTTGGGGTGGTCCAGAAGGTTCGAACCCCAACTTCTTATAGACGGCTATCGCCCGTTCATTGTCTGGATGCGGATCGGTCGCGATCACAGGTGCGCCCTCATCGAAAAGAGCCTGCATCCTCATTCCGATAAACGCTGAACCATGTCCAACGCCGACCATTTCGGGGTCTCCGATATATTGATCAATTCCCCGCGACCCTTTGGGAAGGCCGGCAAAATGGTGATCTTCCCATCCGTGGACCGTGTAGTCCTGTAAGAACGCAAATGGCCGTTGGTTCATTGAAATGATCCAGCGAGCCACCCGAGGATCAACCAGTTCTGCTTCACCATACGGCTCACCAGAACCCCACCATTCCAGGACATGCGGGTTCGACCGCCACGCCTTCAGTAGAGCCAGATCATCCAGGGTTGCTCTGCGAAACTCGTACGGATTGGTCGCGAACATGAGATCACTCTAGCAGATTGTGCGACGGTGAGTATGGGCCGAAAGCCGTCAGGTAGGTCACTCGAGGCTTGATTGAGATCTCCTGCGCGTGACGGGCTCTCTTACGCGAACCGGACCGCCGTTCTCGCGCGGGCCTTTGCCGCTACCTCTTCGCGATCACGAGGAGGTTGAGACGTTTCCAGCGAATCGAGCAACTCACGGGCGCATGACGCGATCGAACTGACCGCGCGCTCGAATGCGACCTCGTTGCGCTTCGACGGTTTGGTCGTTCCGCTCACCTTGCGCACGAACTGGAGCGCGGCATCGTGGACCTCGTCGTCCGTCGCTGGCGGATCGAAATTGAACAGGGGTTTTATATTTCGGCACATGACTTGCTCCCGGTCATTGTCTCTCCATTTGAGAGGAGGGTGGCCAGCACAGAAAATAGTCGCGTGAGCGCTAATGGCAACCGGTCCCTCGGCGGAACTCTGCGCGCCGCAAGTGAGGGCGCAGCTCGTTCAGTCCGGTCTGTTGTCGGCTCTAGAGCCGGATGATTTCAGATCAATCGATCTGAAATCTGAACGCGTCTCTTCATCAGAAGCTGCCGTGGGGCGACGTCTCGTTTACGCCGCCAATAGCGGTCATCTGTTCGAGACGGGTGCCTTTTCATGCTACAGACGAGTGCCTGTATTCCGCGTTGGCTTGTTCATGGCCGGCGACGAAAGGAGCTTGCATTGAACCAATCGCAGCCAAATCGATTTCCATTTCACACACAATGCCCGAGAGACGATGGATGCGGGGTCTTTGTCCTGCAGATGCTCACCGGCATGAGCTACGACGATGTGGCAGCCATGATCGATTGGGGCGATAAATCGGCGCATTATACAACCTGGAACGATCTTTGCGGCGTGTTAGCGGCGATCGGATTGTCTATCGAAGCCCCGATCAAAACCAGTCGATGGAGCGATATCCAGGGGGTCGCCATCGTCCACGTTCAGGGGGATCACTTCATGCTTTACGACGCGGAAAGCGGTCTGTTCTATGACCCAGCAGAGATGGAAGGCCCAGGGGTGGCCAGCGATCGCGTTCCAACCAGCTATCTGACCGTATATCCATCGGCTCCAACCACGGCTAAACGCGGTAGGCCGTCCTTCGGCACGGAAATCCGTCAGGCCAGCGTCCCACGCGATTGCTCGCGCCGAGGAACATCATGGGCGCGTTCGCCGACTTGCCGGCAGCCTCAGACTTTCCTGAATGTCAGATAGGCCGAAGACCGGCCCTCGCGCCGCGCCTTGGCCTCGTAACGTGTGCTCGGCCAGCCCTCATAGGGGGTCAGCCAATCCGCTGCATTGTCGGCCATCCAGTCGAAACCGCCATGGCCGCGACATTTGATCAGCGTCCAGTTCACATAGGTATCGATGTCGGAGGCAAAGCAGAACCGGCCGCCGGGTTTCAGCACGCGATGAAAGCGGTCGAGATTGGTTTGCGAGACGAACCGCCGCTTCCAGTGCTTCCGTTTCGGCCAGGGATCGGGATAAAGCAGGTCGATCTGATCGAGTGAGCCGTCCGGCAGCCAGTCGAGCAGCTGCGTCGCGTCGTCATTATAGACGCGGATATTGGAGGCGCCCGTCTCGCCGATGCGCGACAGCAGCTTCTGCATGGAGTTGACGAAGGGTTCAACGCCGATGAAGCCGGTCGAAGGCGCTTCCAACGCGCGGTGGATCAGGTGCTCGCCGCCGCCGAAACCGATTTCCAGCCGCAATCTCTCGACAGGAACCGCGAAGAGGGATGTCAGCGGCTCCGGCGGAGCCGCTGCAAGATCGATCAGGAATGCCGGCAACAGACTGTTCAGCGTCTCGGCCTGCTGTTCGCGCAGGGCCTTGCCCTTGCGACGACCGAAGAAGGCTTCGGTCGCCCGGCCGCGGCGTTCCATATCCGTCATGCTTTATCTCAGGCCTTCACGCTTTCCTTGAGCGCCTTCACGAGGTCGGTACGCTCCCAGGAGAACGAGCCGTCGCGGCCGGCTTTGCGGCCGAAATGGCCATAAGCAGAGGTCTTGGCATAGATCGGTTTGTTGAGATCGAGATGGCGGCGGATACCGGTCGGCGAAAGGTCCATGTTCTTGCGGATAGCCGCTTCGATCTGATCCTCGGTGACCTTGCCGGTGCCGTGCAGGTCGACATAGATCGACAGCGGCTGGGCGACGCCGATCGCGTAGGAGATCTGGATCGTGCAGCGATCGGCAAGGCCGGCGGCGACGACGTTCTTGGCAAGATAGCGGGCGGCATAGGCGGCCGAACGGTCGACCTTCGTCGTGTCCTTGCCGGAGAATGCGCCGCCGCCATGCGGAGCGGCACCGCCGTAGGTGTCGACGATGATCTTGCGGCCGGTCAGGCCCGCATCGCCGTCCGGTCCGCCGATGACGAACTTGCCGGTCGGGTTGATGTACCACTTGCAATCGTCGGCGATCTTCAGCTCGCCGAGCGCTTCGCGGATATAGGGCTCGACGACGGCGCGGACCTTCTTCGAATCCCAGCTCTCGTCGAGATGCTGGGTCGAAAGCACGATCGAGGTTGCTTCCGACGGCTTGCCGTCGACGTAACGCACGGTCACCTGGCTCTTGGCGTCGGGGCCGAGCTTGGCGACTTCGCCGTCGCCCTTCTTGCGGGCAACTGCGAGCAGCTGCAGGATCTTGTGGGAATAATAGATCGGGGCCGGCATCAGGTCCGGCGTTTCGCGGCAGGCATAACCGAACATGATGCCCTGGTCGCCGGCGCCCTCGTCGCCCTGCTGGTCGGCGGCGCTGTCGACGCCCTGCGCGATGTCGGCCGACTGCGAGTGCAAGAGCACGTCGATCTTTGCCTTCTTCCAGTGGAAGCCGTCCTGCTCGTAGCCGATATCCTTGATGGCGCGGCGGGCGGCGGCCTTGAACTTTGAAGGATTGATGACGTCCTTGCCGTCCTTGTCCTTCTTCATCAGGCTCGGCGGTAGGCGGACCTCGCCGGCGATGACGACGCGGTTGGTCGTCGCCAGCGTTTCGCAGGCAATGCGCACGCCCCACGGATTGACGCCGGTCTTGGCCGCTTCGCGGTAGACCAGATCGACGATCTCGTCGGAGATGCGGTCACAGACCTTGTCCGGATGACCTTCGGCAACAGACTCGCTGGTAAAGAGATAATTCGCGCGCATTTCGGGATTCCCCTCAAAGAATAAAAGCCAGCTAGTAGGTACTCAGTTCGAGGGCCGATGACAAGCGCAGAAGGACATAAATATATCTTTATATCCGCGGCAAAGTGACAAATTTTGCCCCAAAAACGCAAAAAAGGCGGCCTTTCGACCGCCTTTCGAATTCTGCGCTGGTCTTGGTTCAGTCGGCGTCGGCTTCAGCGGCCAGGGCTTTCACCAGCTCCACGACCTTGCGGCGAACCTTGGGATCGGAAATCTTGACGAAGGCGCGATTGAGCTGCAGTCCTTCCGAGGACGACAGGAAATCGACGACGTAATTCGAGCTGGAGGCTTCCATGCCGCCGCCGGCACCGGAATGTTCGCCGGGCGCGTCCTCGAAGAAAAACGACACCGGAACATTGAGGATGTTCGAGATATTCTGCAGGCGGCTTGCGCCGACGCGGTTGGTGCCCTTTTCGTATTTCTGGATCTGCTGGAAGGTGATGCCAAGGCTTTCACCAAGCTTTTCCTGGCTCATGCCCAGCATTGTACGGCGGAGGCGAATACGGCTGCCAACATGGATGTCGATCGGATTTGGCTTCTTCTTGTTTTCAATCATGGTCGTGCCCTAGCTAAGAATTTCAACCTGTTTCTAACCGGCATGCCCCTGATCCATCCCAAAACGCCACGTTGCAAGCGGTGAGGAACCCGCCTTCAAACATACGTTAAGAACGCCGATTGACATCACTATGCAATTTTAGGGGTTTTTGGTCAATTCAACCCGGAAATAAAACCTCTGCGAGAAATTAGCGCAATCAAAATCAGCAGCGCCTCGGTCAACCAGAAGTATGTTTGCCGGGGGAATGTCGTTCCGACTCCATCGCTGATGCTATCGAGCGTTGCATCGACGAAGCCTGTTTCTCCAAGATCGAGGCCCGCAATAATTTCCCCATGCGCATTCACCAGCGCTGAAATGCCGCTATTGGCGTCGCGAATCAGCGGCAGGCCGGTTTCAACAGCCCGCACGCGCGCTTGCTGGAAATGCTGGTAGGGGCCGGGCGTCGAGCCGAACCAGGCATCATTGGTGATATTGAGGATCGCGTTGGCGTCTTTTATGTCACCGGTCATTTCGCCGGGAAAAATGATCTCGTAGCAGATCAGCGGATAGAGATTGAGCCCGCCGGGCAGCGTCAGCAAGTGCCGGCTTGCCGCGGCCGAAAAGCCGCCCGGAATCTCGACGACGTTCTGGATGCCGAATTCGGTGAGCACGTCCTCGAAGGGCAGATATTCGCCGAAGGGCACCAGATGCACCTTGTCGGACGCGGCGATGATCTGCCCGCGGCCATCGATCACGTAGATGGAATTATAGTAGCGCGGCGGCGTGCCTGGTCCCATCTCCTCGGCGCGTACGGCGCCGGCGATCAGGATCTGATTGTCGTCGAGCGTATCGGCAATCCGCGTCAGCGCATCCTGATTGTCGGTCAGGATGAAGGGGATCGACGTTTCTGGCCAGACGATGATATCGGGCTTGCGCCCGCCATTCTTCGGCGCTTCGGCCGAGAGTTTCAAATGCGTCTCGAAGATCGCGGCGCGGTCGACGTCGTTATCCATTTTCTCTGTCTGGTCGATCGCCGGCTGCACCAGCCGCACCACCTGCCGCTTGTCCTCAGGCAATGTGTCCGGCCGCGGCGCGAGATGGAGAGCATAAGCGCCATAACCGAGATGGGCAGCAAATAGCAGGACGGCGAGCGCGATGCCCGTCCGTGCCCCTTGCCGCGTCCCGGCAAGGGCAGGCGCAGAAAAGACGAAGACGGCAAGGGCCGTCACGCCCATCGCCCCGATCACATGCGCCGACTGCATCATCAGCGGAACCGGCATGATGCCGTAGCCGATGGCGTTCCAGGGAAAGCCGGTGAGGATCACGCTTCGAAGCCATTCCATCAGCCCGAAGCCTGCCGCAAGCGCGGCGATCCGCCCCATGCCATCAGACCAGGCGATGCGGGCAAGAGCGGCCGCCAGGCCGTAGAAGATCGCAAGACAGGCCGGCAGCCCGAGGATTGCCAGCGGCAGCGCCCAGGCGAATTCTTCCTGATCGACCAGCAGCGCATGGCCGAGCCACCAGAGGCCGGCGACGAAATAGCCGAAGCCGAACAGCCAACCGGTGGCAAACGCCGGCCACAGCCTGCCGATCAGGCCGCTTTCAGGCGAAGCCGCCGCCCCGTCGATCAGCCAGACGAGCAGGGTGAAGGAAACGAACATCGCCGCGAAAAAGCCGATAGGCGGCAGCGCCAGAACCGCGAATGCCCCGGCGGCGATAGCCAGCAGCGACCGTTTGAACCCCCAGACGAGGATAACCCTGTCCGCAAGCCGCTCCATGCGCACTCCCATCAAACCGCGAATCAACCCATTCGCAGTCTTTCAAAAAAGCGGCTCCTTGTCCCGTTAGTTGGGTCCCGTCAGTTGGGGCCTGTCAGTTGGCGGTCGATTCCGCCGGCCGGTCGTCGCCGGCCTCGGAGCCGGGAGCGGAGTCGCCATCCGCCTTGGCGCGGCGGCGGATCGCGTGGCGCTTGCGGGTGATGCGCAGCCGCTTGATGCGGCGCGGATCGGCATCGAGGATGTGGAATTCGAAGCCCGGCAGCGCCTGGACGACCTCGCCGCGCACCGGGATGCGGCCGAGTGCCGAGAAGATCAGGCCGCCCAGCGTATCGACCTCGTCGACTTGCTCGCTGATGTCGAAATCCGGCCCGATCGCTTGGGCGATCTCTTCCAGCTCGACGCGGGCGTCGGCGATGAACATGTCCTCGGCGACGCGCTTGAACATCACCTCTTCGTCGTCATGTTCGTCGTCAATGTCGCCGACCACCATTTCGACGATGTCTTCATGCGAGGCAAGCCCGTCGGTGCCGCCATATTCGTCGATGACGAGCGCCATCTGCGTACGGTTCACCTGCATCCGGCGCAACAGGTCGGACGCCAGCATCGACGGCGGCACGAACAGGATCTTGCGGATGATGCCGGCCTCGGCCAGCGTCTTTTGCAGGTCGACGCGGGCGAGATCGAAATTCTGCTTGGCCGAACGCGTGGTCTTCTGGATGTTTTCGGGCGCGACCTCGATCGCCGGCACGACGGCGGTCGGTTTCGTCGGGCCGCGGCGCTTGTTGCGCGCCTGCTTGGCGACATAGGAGAGCAGGTCGCGGATATGCACCATGCCGCGCGGATCGTCGAGCGTATCGGCATAGACAGGCATGCGCGAGCGGCCGGATTCCTCGAAGAGGATCATCAGTTCGCCGATGGTGATGTTCTGGTCGACCGCCTCGATATCGGCGCGCGGCACCATCACGTCGGCGACGCGCACTTCGCGAAAGCGCAGGATGTTGTTGAGCATCGCCCGTTCGTCGGGCGAAAAGGCGTCGTCGCCGGCCGCATCGGTCATCAGCGCGTCGGCGAGATCCTCGCGCAGTCGCGAGCCCTGCTGCGGGCGAAGGATGCGCGCGGCGCGCGACCAGAAGGATTGTGATCGGCCGGATGGCCGACTACTACTGCCTGCCTCGTCCGAAGAGGAGGATGGCTCGGAGTCCTTGGCGTCTGCCGCCGGCTTCGTCGTAAAGTCGCTCATGGTTCCATTTTAAGGTCTTGACCCTCGTAGGGATCAGATAGGCCGAGCTGCGCCAAAATGCGAGTCTCCAACCCCTCCATAATTTCGGCTTCGGCACTATTCATATGGTCGTAGCCGAGAAGATGCAAGAAACCGTGCACCAGAAGATGGGTCAGGTGGTCGTCGAAACTCTTTTCGAGCTCGGCCGCTTCCCGCTCCAGCGTCTCCCGGGCGATGATGATGTCGCCGAGCATCGGGCCGGGCATCTTGCCGGGCTGAACCGGAAAGGCCGGAAAGGAGAGCACGTTGGTCGCCTTGTCCTTGCCGCGCCACTCGGCGTTGATATCCTGGATCGAGGCATCGTCGGTGAAAACAAGCGAAACCTCGGGCGGCATCGTCGGGAAGGGCTGCTTCTCGCTGTCGCGGAGATAGACCACTGCTGCGCCGAGCACGCGTTCGCAAAACGACAGCAGCGTCTCCTCGCCGGGCCAGCCGATGTCCTCGACGCTGATCTGGATGTCGAGTTCGGCCATTAGCCCTGCCGGCTGACGTCTTCGGCGACGGCATAGGTGGAATCATAGGCCCTGACGATGCGCCCGACCAGCGGGTGGCGGACGACGTCGGTATCCGTGAAGCGCACGATCGAGATGCCTTCGACGCCGTTCAGAAGCTGCAAGGCCTCGACGAGGCCGGATTTGACGCCGCGCGGCAGATCGATCTGGCTCGGGTCGCCGGTGACGATCATCCGCGCATTTTCGCCGAGACGCGTCAGGAACATCTTCATCTGCATCGACGTCGTGTTCTGCGCTTCGTCGAGGATGATGGCGGCATTGGCGAGCGTGCGGCCGCGCATGAAGGCGAGCGGCGCGATTTCGATGACGCCGGCGGTGATCGCCCGGTCGACCTTGTCGGCAGGGATCATGTCATAGAGTGCGTCATAGAGCGGGCGAAGATAGGGATCGACTTTTTCCTTCATGTCCCCGGGCAGGAAGCCGAGGCGCTCGCCGGCCTCGACGGCCGGGCGCGACAGGATGATCTTTTCGACAGCGCCGCGCTCCAAGAGCTGGGCGGCATGGGCGACGGCGAGATAGGTCTTGCCGGTGCCGGCCGGGCCGACGCCGAAGACAAGCTCGGCGCGTTCCAGCGCCCTGATATAGGCGTCCTGGGTTGGCGTGCGGGCGATGATCGTCTTCTTGCGGGTGGAAACCTGCGCCATCGTCAGCTTGGCCTTGCGCTCCATGGTCGGCAGGCTGAGCTGATCGTCGGCAGCGACCGCCATGCGGATTGCACCCTCGACGTCGGATCGTTCCACGCTGCCGCCTTTCTGAAGTTTTTCATAGAGATAGTCGAGCGTGCGCCGCGCCTGATTGGTGGTCACGATATCGCCGGTGATGACGACCGAATTGCCGCGTGCCCGCGCATCGATGTTCAGCCGTTGCTCGAGCAGCTTGAGGTTTTGGTCGAATTGACCAAAGAGCTCGCTGGCGAACCGGTTGTTCTCGAACGTCAGGACGAAGTGATTGGTATCGCTCGGCGTGCGGGGGTGGCGCGGTGAAGAAGAAACCAATTCTTGTCCGTTCAAGCGGTCGGGCTCCTTGGGTTAGACCGCAGCCTCTGCGCGTTCGGCAAACAGGCTGTTTGTTCCGGTCCCTGTGATTCGCACTTTAATAATGTCACCGATTTGCGATGCTTTTGCATCAACATTCACTGATTGAAGCCAGGGAGAACGTCCGATTAGTTGTTCCGGCATGCGACCGGGCTTTTCGAGCAACAGGTCGATCTCTTTGCCGATGCAGGATTCGGCAAATTCCTGCTGCTGCTTCATGAGAAGCATTTGCAGGCGTTCCAGCCGTTCTGCCTTGATCTCTTCCGGCACCTGGTCCTTCAGCTCCGCGCCGGGCGTGCCCGGCCGTGTCGAGTATTTGAACGAGAAGGCCTGTGCATAACGGACCTCCTCCACAAGTCTCAATGTATCCTTAAAATCCTCATCTGTCTCCCCCGGAAAGCCGGTGATGAAATCGCCCGACAGCGCAATGTCGGGCCGCACCGTGCGAATGCGCTCGATCAGTGCCAGATATTCGGCCGCCGTGTGGCGCCGGTTCATCGCTTTCAGGATGCGGTCGGAGCCCGATTGCACCGGCAGGTGCAGATAGGGCATCAGCGCGCTGAGGTCGCGATGGGCATTGATCAGCCGGTCGTCCATGTCGCGCGGATGGCTTGTGGTATAGCGCAGCCGCGCAAGGCCGGGGATCTCGGCCAGCCGGTAGAGAAGGTCGCCGAGGCTCCATGCCTCGCCCTGGCTCCCGGCGCCGTGCCAGGCGTTGACGTTCTGCCCGAGCAGGGTGATCTCGCGCACCCCGCTGTCGACAAGCTTTTCAGCTTCCTCGACGATCTGGGAAACCGGCCGCGACACTTCCGAGCCGCGTGTATAGGGCACGACACAGAAGGTGCAGAATTTGTCGCAGCCCTCCTGCACCGTCAGGAAGGCGGTGACGCCGCGGGCGCGGATCCTTCGGCTCTCGGCGATCGGCAGATGCTCGAATTTGTCCTCGATCGCATATTCGGTATCGACGACGCGCTGGCCTTGTTTGGCCCGGCGCAGCGCCTCCGGCAGGCGGTGATAGGTCTGCGGGCCGATGACGACGTCGACGGCGGGTGCGCGGCGCAGGATCTCCTCGCCTTCGGCCTGGGCGACGCAGCCGGCAACGCCGATCATCATCTCCCGGCCATCCGCCGCCTTCTTCTTTTTCATCTCGCGCAGCCGCCCGAGCGCCGAATAGACCTTCTCGGCCGCCTTCTCGCGGATATGGCAGGTATTGAGGAGAACGAGGTCCGCCTCTTCCATATCTTCAGTCGGCTCATAGCCGTCGCGGGCAAGCGCATCGCTCATGCGCATGGAATCGTAGACGTTCATCTGACAGCCATAGGTCTTGATGAAGACCTTGCGGCTGTTGCTGCCGTCTCGGAGGCTGTCGCTGGGAATTGCCTCGGGGGCCTGGAGAAGGGCGCTGTCCTGTGTCATGGCGCGCTATTTAGTGGTTTTTGCCGCCCGAGAAAATCGAAATCTTGTTTCAGGAGATTTCCCGCCCGCGCAAGCGGCTGTTCAGGAGGTTGCGGATGCGCAAGGCGATCGTCGCGCTCACCTCCTTGCGGCTGGTCTCACTGCGATAATCCACCGCCTCGCCGAAGGAAACTTCGGCGTCGATGGCGCCGCAGCGCACGATGTCGAGGAGGTGCGGCAGCAGCTCGATATCACCCGGCCAGGCGGCGAGCGGCCGGTGATAGCGCCCCATGGCGATGCCGTGCACCCTGGTATAGGCAACCGCCACCGGCTGCACCACGACGGTTCCCGTCGGCGAATAAGGCACCGCCATCGCCGCGGCGCCGAACAGCGAGGACTTGACCTCGAGCAGCCGGTTGCCGTCCGAGGTCGTCCCTTCCGGGAAGAGCACGACGATCTCACCGTCTGCCATACGCCCGGCGATCTCGTTTGCCTGATGACCGGTCTTGCGCCGCTCCTCGCGCACGACGAAGACGCTCTTCTGCAGCTTGGCAAGCGTGCCGAAGATCGGCCAGTCGCTGACCTCGATCTTGGCGATGAAGACGACGTCGGCAACGGCCGACATCACCATGATATCCAGCCAGGAGGAATGGTTGGAGCAGAGCATCAGCGGCCGGCGATTTTCCAGCTTGCCCGTGACGCGGACGCGGATGCCGAGGCAATAGCAGACGATCCGGTGCCAGGCGCGCGGAAGCCGGCGGCGCAGCCGCCAGTCGAACCGCAGCGCCAATACCTGCAGCGGCATGAGCACGATGCTGACGGCGAGGATGACGACCGCGGCGAAGGCGATGCGCAGCCAGGCGATCAAATGCTGGTCTCCCGGGCTGCCATTGCTTCAGAGATCTTCTTTCTTCAGCGGAACGCCGTAGAGCTCCAGCCGGTGGTCGACCAGTCGGAAGCCGTGCTCGCGGGCGATGCGCTCCTGCAGCGCCTCGATCTCCGGCGAGCGGAATTCGATGACCGTGCCGGTCTTCAGGTCGATGAGATGGTCGTGATGTTCTTCCGGCACCGTTTCGTAGCGCGAGCGCCCGTCGCGGAAGTCGTGGCGTGCGATAATGCCGGCATCCTCGAACAGTTTCACGGTGCGATAGACGGTCGAGATCGAGATCTTCGCATCGACTTTCACCGAGCGGCGGTAGAGTTCTTCGACGTCGGGATGGTCTTCCGAGTCTTCCAGGATGCGCGCGATCACGCGGCGCTGCTCGGTCATGCGCATGCCGCGTTCGGTGCAAAGCTCCTCAAGGGTCTTGGCTACATCAGTCATCGCCGGCCTATAGAGATATTCGTGTTTCGACAACGCCGCACGGCATTTGCGCCGGCCTGCATGTTATCTCGCTGCCAGGGAACTACCGAAGAACGCGCTTCATGACAAGCGCCGTGGAGAGGGCGCCGTTTTCTTGTTTGTAGTAACCCTGACGTTCGCCGACCTTTTCGAAGCCGAGCTTGCGGTAGAGGCCAAGCGCTGCCGTATTGCCGTTGTCGACCTCGAGAAACATGCTCTCGCCGCCGCGCGACCGCGCTTCCCGCATCGCCGCCTGCATCAGCCGCCAGCCAAGCCCGGCACGGGCGACCTTCGCCTGCACGGCAATGGTCAGGATCTCCGCCTCGCCGGCGACATGGCGGGCGAGGATGAACCCCGGAAGCGGCTTTTTCAGGATGGCATTGGTCTGGCGCGCGACGAAGCCGAAGACGGTATCCTGCATCAGCAGTCCGTGAAATTCACCGTCGCCCCAGGGCCGGGCGAACCGCTCACCGTGCAGGACGGCGACATCGCGGCAATCCTCGCGCTCCATGGCGATGATCTCGAATTCCGGTTTCAGCGTCAGATAGGCTTCCAGCATCGTCATACTCGTCGCGCCATCGCGTATCCGGCCTGCGGCTTGGCATCGGGTCCGCGCAGATAAAGAGGCTTTGGCTTTCCGGCATCGGGGGAGGCGGCAGCGCCCAGGCGCGCCACGACGGAGATCGGGAACCTGTTGGTGTGATCGCCGAGGGCGTCGGCCTTGAGAAGGGGCGTCGCCGAACCGGTGATCTCGCCGTCGAAGCCGGCAGCATATGCCTGCGCTTCCGCAACGCTGACTACCCGTGGCGCGTCGAGCGGCGAACCGTCGGCCGCGAAGGACTGGAGGTAGATCTCGTCCCGCTTGGCATCCATCGCCGCCAGCACGGCGCGATGAGGCGTCTTGTCGCGCTGGGCTGATGCCATGACTTCGAGCGTGGTGACGCCGACGGCCGGCACATTGAGGGAAAGCGCAAAACCGCGGGCTGCGGCAACGCCGACGCGGATACCGGTAAAGGAGCCGGGACCGATGGTGACGGCAAGGCGATCAATATCCGAAAGGGCCAGTCCCGCCTGATCGAGTGCACGATCGACGATACCAATCAGATGTTCAGCATGCCCCTTGCCGATCATGTCCGATGCCTCCCCCAGCATCGTATCCCCGCCGCTGTCATAGACGGCGGCAGCGCAGTCCACACCCGCCGTGTCGAGCGCCAGAATGATCATGCCATCAATTTCCGAATAAACCAGTGTCGCCTATCGATAAATCCGTTCGGCCGAACCTGAGATGAACGGCTGGACGAATTCAGGATTTTTAAGCGGCAATCACTTCCTGCACTTCCGGAACGAAATGGCGCAGCAGGTTCTGGACGCCGTGCTTCAGCGTTGCCGTCGAAGACGGGCAGCCGGCGCAGGAACCCTTCATGTTCAGATAGACCTTGCCATCCTTGAAGCCGCGGAAGGTGATGTCGCCCCCGTCCTGGGCAACGGCCGGGCGCACGCGGGTCTCCAGAAGCTCCTTGATGGTCAGCACGATCGATTCATCGCCTTCGTCGAAGAATTCGTCGCCGGCATCGGCGTCTTCGGAAAGGATGGAGGCATCGCCCATGACCGGCTTGCCGGACATGAAGTGCTCCATGATCGAGCCTAATATAGCCGGCTTAAGATGCTGCCAGTCGGCATTGTCCTTGGAGACGGAAATGAAATCATAGCCGAAATAGACGCCGGTGACGCCTGATATTTCGAACAGGCGGGCAGCGAGCGGCGAAGCTTGAGCCTCCTCAGTGCTGCGGAACTCGGCGGTGCCGTTTTCCATCACCACCTTGCCCGGCAGGAACTTCTGCGTGGCGGGGTTCGGTGTGGCTTCGGTCTGAATGAACATCTGGTTCTCCATGCGGCCGGCCCATGGTCTCGGCCGTCTTTAGAATGCTTCAAAAGAAGATAAGCCGATTGACGGCTCTAATCAAGAGACTTGCACTCAAGAAAAGCCAGAACAGGATGATTTTAGGCCGGGTCGGCCTAAAATCTGAATCCTGTTCTACATTATATAGTTAGAGCATGATGTCGTCCGAAAACCGCTCACACTTTTCGGCATCATGCTCTAGCAGAGGGCGTCGATTTCCTCGTTGGTCAGCGTATCCGGCAGCACGGTGACCGGGATCGGAAACGCCGCCGCGCGGCCGGCGACCGAGGAGACCAGCGGCCCTGGACCTTCCTTCGCCGAACCGGCGGCCAGAACCAGGATCGCCACATCGCGGTCTTCCTCGATCACGGCGTTGATCTGTTCGGCAGCACCGCCCTCGCGGATGACGACCTCAGGCTCGATGCCGATCGTCTCGCGCACGATCTGGGCGATCTTGGCAACGACCGCCTCGGCCTCCTCACGCGCTTCGGCCCGCATGATCTCTTCGACGCCGAGCCATTGCTGGAAATCCCCATCGGGGATCACATAGAGCAGCACCAGCCCGCCATTGGAATTCTTCGCCCGCCGGCCGGCATAATGAACGGCGCGTTGGCATTCGGGTGTGCCGTCAATCACCGCCATGAATTTGCGGCGATGACCTTCGAGCCGTGAGAGTCGCTTCGATACCATGGCGCGGACTCTGACACCCGAAGCGGAAAATTTGCAAGTCCAGTTTTGCTCTGATGCCCCAGAAGAAATCCCCTTACTCCCCTGGCGGGGAAAAGGGGAGATCTATCTCAATAGAGGAAGCCGATGACGTCGCGCACCTGGCGCATCGTCACCTCTGCGCGTCCCCTTGCGCGCTCGCCGCCCTTGCGCAGGATCGCGTCGATATGGCTGGTATCGTCCATCAGCCGGCGCATTTCGCCGGTGATCGGCGCGAGCACGTTGATCGCCAGGTCGACCAGCGCCGGCTTGAAGACGGAGAATTGCTGGCCGCCGAATTCGGCAAGCACGTCCGCCTTCGACTTGTCGGCGAGTGCGGCATAGATCGCCACCAGATTGTCGGCTTCCGGACGGCCCTGCAGCCCGTCGATCTCGCTCGGCAAGCCGTCAGGATCGGTCTTGGCCTTGCGGATCTTCTTCGAGATCGCGTCCTCGTCGTCCATCAGGTTGATGCGCGAGAGATCGGAGGGGTCCGACTTCGACATTTTCTTGGTGCCGTCGCGCAACGACATGACGCGCGGTGCCGGTCCGCCGATCAACGGCTCGACCATCGGGAAATAGGCATGCACCGGCTCGTTGCCGACGGTGATGTCGACGCCGTAGCCGGTCCTGCTGATATGCTCGGCATAATCGAGGTTGAACTTCATCGCGATGTCGCGGGCAAGCTCCAGATGCTGCTTCTGGTCCTCACCAACAGGCACATGGGTGGCGCGATAGACGAGAATGTCGGCAGCCATCAGGCTCGGATAGGCGTAGAGCCCGAGCGAGGCCTGCTCGCGGTCCTTGCCGGCCTTGTCCTTGAACTGCGTCATCCGGTTCATCCAGCCGATGCGGGCGACACAGTTGAAGATCCAGGCGAGTTCGGCATGCTGCGGCACCGCCGACTGATTGAAGACGATATGCTTTTCCGGATCGATGCCGGCGGCGATGAAGGCGGCGGCGATCGAGCGCGTCTGGCTCGGCATATCCTCATGCACGAGCTGGGCGGTGAGCGCATGCATGTCGACGACGCAGTAGATGCAGTCATTGCCTTCCTGCAGCGCCACGAACCGGCGGATCGCGCCGAGATAATTGCCGAGATGCAGATTGCCGGTCGGCTGCACGCCGGAGAATACGAGTTTCTTGAATTCGTTCATGTCGTCCTCAATAGGCTGGTGGAGGGCCCACGCTGTCACAGTTTAAATTGCTGCAGAATGCAGCAGGGCTTTTCGCCCATGTTGTTAACGCCGCGGCTTATGCACGGGCAACCGGTCGCAATCAAGGGGTTCAGGCGGCAGTGTGCTGGATCAGATCGAAAGTGTTGCCGTAGGGATCCGCAAACACCGCCACCGTGCCGTAAACCTCGTGACGCGGCTCTTCCAGAAAACGCACGCCACCTGCCAGCATCGCGGCATGGTCGCGGGCGAAATCGTCGGTCCTCAGAAAGAAGCCGACACGCCCGCCGGTCTGATTGCCGATGGCCGCGCGCTGCGTCTCGCCTGCCGCCTGCGCCAGCAGAAAGGCGGCTCCATCCCCGCCCCTCGGCTTCACCACCACCCAGCGCTTGCCCTCCGGCTGCAGCTCGTCCTGAAGGCAATCGAAACCGAGACCATCGCAATAAAAAGCCTTGGCGCGGTCGTAGTCGTCGACCACGAGGGTGACGAGGAAAAGAGACTGGATCGTCATGTACTGCCTCGCGTTTGAGATGTTTATTCCAGTTTTGAACGGCAATTCCCAGGATTTTAAGCCGAATTGATCAACCGCCTTACTCATAATTGAGTATAAAATTTCACAAAAAAGCTTTTTTTGAACCGAAAATCCTGCGCCTGGTGCCGGCGCCGTTGGGGTCGCTGGATAGCCGATCGGAGCGACCATGCAGAACGCAATTTTGCTCGCCATGGCAGGCCTTTTCGCCTTTCAATCAGCAACGGGTGCCGTCGGTCAAGACATGAAAAGGCATGCTGTTCATCTTGCAAAACATCAGGCACGTCTCGCCTACACGGTCCAGACCGTCAGCGTTCGTGCCGGCTGCTTTCCAGGGCGCCTGCGAGCGGTCCTGTCGCATATTGCTGCGAAGACCGGCCGCCGCCCTGTGATAACCTCGGGCCACAGGCCGCATCCCCGCCGCCATGGGTCCCTGCACGGGAAATGTCTGGCGGCCGATATCAGGATACCTGGCCTGTCGGAGCGCACGATCATTGCTGCCGCAAGGAGCGCGCCGGGCATCGGCGGCATCGGCAGCTATTGCAACGGCATCATTCATGTCGACGTCGGACCGCAGCGACGATGGGTCGACTGCTGAGGAATCATCCGGCCCGCCTTTCCCATTCCGGTTTAAGGATCGCCGATTCAGTGGCGGCGAAAAGACCTACCGCGACCACCTCTATTGGCCGCTCCGCGGCGTCACCGCCACCCGCAGGAGGCGCATGAATAGTTTTGTATCGTCATCGAGGCTGGAACCATTCCATTGCGCGTGTTTGATCCCATCCATTGCAGCCATCATGATATTGGCCAGTTGAACAGGCGAGGCCTGCAGTGGTTCGAGATCGATTTCCTTGGTTTCCGCAGCGGCATTCAGCGTCTGTGTCAGCATAGTCAATAGCCGTGTCCGCGCGTCGAGGGTGATATCCGCAGCCAAGGCCATATTGGCGGCAAACAGTTCTTCTGCATCGGAACTGCCGCCAAAAGGGGCGATTAACTCCCGCTGAAACACCGCTATGGCCATTTCCATGCGGTCAAACGTGTTCCCCTGTCCTGCCAGAACCGCTCCCACCTCATCCAGTGCGCGAGTATGCGCTCGCATGGAACCGGCTCGGAAAAGCTCTTCCTTGCTGTTGAAGCTCAGATAGAGCGATGCTCGCGAAATTCCTGCGGCGCGCGCAATGTCGGCCATGGAAGTCTTGCGAAAGCCAAACCGCACGAACACCGGCAGGGCAGCATCCAGGATTTGAGCGATTTTCCGGTCATTCTGCATCATTAGGACACGCTGACACTTCATGACCATTCTGTCAAAAGACGAGTAGACAAATAGTGTTTATCTGTCTAAGTCGATGAAGGCGCATCGGTGCGCAGTCAGGAGATACCCGTGACTATACGTCAGATAATTCTAACGATGCCACGTCGCCGCCTATCCCGAATTGATTGATCCTTGGCTTTCAATTGGAGAACGGACATGACCATCCCGACCGTCGACGCATCCTCACCGGCCAGTGAGGCCAACCTTCTTCGCGAAACGGAGCGCGCGAGGCTGCGTGCCCTGGTCAACGCCGATATTGTTCGGGCACATCAGCTTCACGCTCCGGACTTCCAGCTGATCACGCCAATCGGTGCCGCGCTTTCAAAGGAAGAATATCTCGGTGCGATCGCCTCCGGGCAGATCAAGTACCTGACCTGGCAGCCGGCCGACATTGTCGTGCGCCTTTATGACGGGGTTGCCGTTCTTCGATATCGCGCTCAGCTTGAGGTTGTCTTCGGTGGCCACAAAGTCGCCCTCAACGATTACTGGCACACTGACACGTATGAGCGGCATGACGAACGATGGATGGTTATCTGGTCGCAAGCCACAGCCATAAAGTAGCCAGCGTCACGGTGGTTACGACTGGCCTCACCCGTCCTTTGCCGGCGCCGGCTTTCGGTTCAGATTGCGTCGGATCATGCCAAGATTTGCCCCGCCGACCAGGAAGGCGGCGGCGAAATAGATCAGCATGGCGATTGCAATCAGCAGCCCAAGGGTGCCGATCTTGGTGAGAAGCGGCGCGCCGGAAGCAAGCCACGGCGCCCAATATTGCTTGAGGAAGACGATGGCCGCACCCATGACGGCCGCGGCGATGATCAGCAGGGCGGTGCGCTTTGCCAGCGCCCATTCCCATGTCAGGTGGCCACGGCGCAAAAGCGTGGCAAACAGCAGCACGGTGCTGATCCAGCCGGCGGTGGCTTCGGCAACGGCGATGCCGGGCGCGCCCATATAGGGAAAAAGGGTCAGGGCCGTGGCGCAGTTGGTCGCAACCGCGATGGCCGAAAATCGCATCGGCGTCTTGGTGTCCTCGCGGGCATAGAAGCCCGGTTGCAGCGCCTTGATCAGCACGAAGGCCGGCAGGCCGATGCCGTAAATCGCCAGGATCGAGCCGACGACGGCGGTGTTTTCCTGATGGAAGGCGCCGCGCTCGTAGAGCACGCGGATGATCTCGTCGGAGAGGATCCAGAGCGCGAAAGCGGCGGGGATCGTCAGGAACAGCACGAATTCGATTGAGCGGTTCTGCAGGTTTCCGGCCTCGCGCAGGTTGCCGCCCTTCAGCGCCCGGGCAAGTTCCGGCAGAAGCACCACGCCGACGGCGACGCCGACGACGCCGAGCGGCAGCTGATAGATGCGGTCGGCATATTGCAGCGCGGCGATCGCCCCGTCGCGCGACGAGGCGATCGCCTGGCCGATCAGCTGGTTGATCTGGGTGATGCCGCCGGTCACCGCGGCCGGTACCGCCAGGATCAGCAGCCGCTTGACGTTCGGCGTCATCTTCGGGAAGCGGAAGCCGATGCTCATGCCGGCCGCAAGCACGCCGACATAGACGACAGCGAGCTGCAGGACGCCGGCGGCAAGAACGCCCCAGGAGAGATACCAAGCGGTCGTCAACGGATCGGCGCCGGTGTAAAGCGCATAAAACAGCGCCCCGATCATCACCACGTTGAGGAAGACGGGCGCGATGGCGGCGGCGAAGAAATGATGCAGCGAATTCAGCATGCCGCTCATCATCGCCGTCAGCGACATGCACATCAGATAGGGAAACATCACGGCGGCCATGCGGATCGTGATCGAGAACTTTTCGGGATCGTCGGCAAAGCCCGGCGCGATGACGAAGCGCACCAGCAGCGGCATGGCAAGCTCCATCACGATGGTGATGAGGAGCAGCACCGAAAACAGCACGCCGAAGACTTCTTCCGAAAAGCGCTTGGCGCCATCGGTGCCGTTCGCCTCGATCTCCTTGGCAAAGAGCGGCACGAAGGCGGCGTTGAAGGCGCCCTCGGCAAACAGCCGGCGGAAGAGATTCGGAAAGCGGAAGGCGGCGTAGAAGACGTCGGCCATCGGTCCGGTGCCCAGCGCCGCCGCCATCAGTGTTTCGCGGGCGAAGCCGAAGATGCGGCTGCCGAGGGTGGCGCCGCCGACGGTCGCGAATTTCTTGACGAGGCTCATGCGTTTGGGCTCATGCGTTCAGGCTCATATGGGGGAACCAGCCTTCTTTTCGCTGGCAGGCGGGGTCCGGGCGGTGGCGGCGGGTGCGATGATGCCGGAGGGCATGCGCTCGCGCAGCTCGTCTTCTTCCTCGGCCATGACGGCCTTCATCCGGGCGGTGATGTTGGCGCGCTTGCTGTCGCCTGATATTTTCTGGCCGACCAGATCGGTGACGTAGAAGGTATCGATCACCTTCTCGCCGAAAGTGGTGATGCGGGCCGACTGGATGTCGAGTGACAGATCGGAAAGTACGGCGGTGATCTCCGACAGCAACCCCGGCCGGTCGAGGCATTCGACCTCGATGACGGTGAACTTGTTCGACAGGCTGTTGGTGATGTTGACCGACGGCGGAATGACGAAGGCCTTGCTTTTCTTGCGGTTGCGCGCGCGCGTGGCGATGACCTCGGGCAGCCGCTTGCGGCCGGACAGCACGTCCTCGATCATCCGGCCGATCGTCGCGGCCCGGCGCAGTTCGTCGGCATCGTCGGTGAATTCGCGGCTGACATGGATCGTGTCGAGCGCCCGCCCGTCCGACGTCGTGAAGATCTGCGCGTCGACGATGTTGGCCCCGGCCGCGGCACAGGCGCCGGCAATGACGGCGAGCAGCCGCGGATGGTCGGGCGACAGCACGGTGATCTCGGTGATCGCGTGGAAACTGTCGGTGCGCACCGTGGTGGCGAGCGCCTGGCCCGCTTTATCCGCCTGGCGGATGAAATCAGCGTGGCGGATCTGGTCTTCCAGCGGCACGGAGAGCAGATAGGGCTGGTAGTGCAGCTTGGTATAGGTATTGCGGTCCTTCTGGCTCCAGTCGGCGAGTGCTGAATGCAGCGCCTCGGCGGCGGCATTGGCGCGTTCCTTGCGGGAGACCTCCGAAAAGCCGCCGGCGAGCAGCAGCTCGGTTTCATAATAGAGCGTGCGCAGCAACTGGCCCTTCCAGCCGTTCCAGACACCCGGACCGACGGCGCGGATATCGCAGATCGTGAGGATCAACAGCATCTTCAGCCGGTCGAGCGATTGCACGCGGTCGGCGAAATCGGTGATCGTCTTGCGGTCGGTGAGGTCGCGGGTCTGCGCCACCATCGACATGGTCAGATGTTCTTCGATCAGCCAGACGACGATTTCCGTCTGCTTCTGCGACAGGCCGAAGCGGGCGCAGAGCTTGCGGGCGACGCGGGCGCCGGCGATCGAATGATCCTCCTGGCGGCCTTTGGCGATGTCGTGGAGGAGAACGGCGACATAAAGCGCCTCGCGGTCCTCGATGCCGGGCATCAGCTTGTTGGCGAGCGGATGCAGATCCTCGGCGCGCCCCTTGTCGATCTCGGAGAGAATGTCGACGGTACGGATCAGATGTTCGTCGACCGTATAGTGGTGATACATGTTGAACTGCATCATCGCGACGATCTTGCCGAATTCGGGGATGAAGCGGCCGAGCACGCCGGCCTCGTTCATCCGGCGCAGGATGAGCGCCGGATCCCGCTTCGACGTCAGGATCGACATGAACAGCCGGTTCGCCTCGTCGTTTTCCCGCAAGCTGTTGTCGATCAAGGCGAGGGAACGGGTAACCCGTTTCAGCGCGTCCGGATGGAATTCCAGCCCGTTGATGTCGGCGACGTGGAAGAGCCGGATGATGTTGACGGGATCGCGCTTGAAGACTTCGGGGTCGGCCAGCGCAATGCGGCCGCGGTCTTCAACGAATTCGACGCTGCCGGCGATCTTGCGGTTGCGGTGGGTGAAGCGGCTGATGACGCCGGTGAGGCCCGGGATCGACTTCGCCTGCTGGTCTTCAAGCGCGGCGCAGAGGATGCGCGTGAGATCGCCGACATCCTTGGCGACGAGGAAATAGTGCTTCATGAAGCGCTCGACGGCCGAAAGGCCCGGGCGGCTATGATAGCCGAAGGCTTCGGCGATCTCGCGCTGGATATCGAAGGACAGACGTTCCTCGGCCTTGCCGGTCAGGAAGTGCATATGGCAGCGCACCGCCCAGAGAAAATCATCGGCTTTTTCAAGCAGGCGGTATTCGTGCTTGGAGAGCACCCCGAGCTTGACCAGTTCCGCCTGGTCGCGCACGTGATAATAATATTTCGAGATCCAGAACAGCGTGTGCAGGTCGCGAAGCCCGCCCTTGCCTTCCTTGACGTTCGGTTCGACGAGATAACGCGTGTCGCCCGCCTTGCGGTGGCGCTCGTCGCGCTCGGCAAGCTTGGCGGCGATGAATTCGGGACCGGTTCCGGTGACGATCTCCTTGTCGAAGCGGGTCTCGAGCTCGGTTTCCAGCCGCTGCAGGCCGCAGATGTAGCGCATCTCCAGGATGGCGGTGCGGATCGTCATGTCGGACTTGGAAAGCGCAATGCATTCTTCCACCGTGCGGGTGGCATGGCCGACCTTGAAGCCCATGTCCCAGAGCACGTAGAGCATGAATTCGACCGCCTTGTGCGTCTCTTCCGCCGGCCTCGGCAGGAAGAGGAACAGCAGGTCGATATCCGAGCCGGGCGCCAGCGTGTCGCGGCCGTAGCCGCCGACGGCGGTGACCGCGAACTTGTCCTTCTGCTGCGGAAAGATATGGGCGGTGGCGAAATTGTAGAGGACGGTGGTGATCTGGTCCTGCAGCCAGGAAATCCGGTAGGCGCAGTTGAGCCCGCCGCCGTCGGCCATCAGTGCCTCGCGTGCCTTCTGCCGGCCTTCGGTGCTCGCCTTCTTCAGTACCGCCAGAAGATCGGCGCGAAGGACGTCGGGCCGGTTCCGGTTGGCCTCGGCAATGGCGTCACATTGCTTCTGCAAGAGCTCGACGTCGAGGATATTGGAGAAATCGAGGTCGCGCATCGCTGTCGCCGGGGCGGTTTCCTGTTCATGCCGGACTGCCGGTTCACGGCCTGCCGCTTGTTTCGTCTGCATGCGCTATAGCCCCTTTGCCCGGCGATTGACACGGGCTTTCATACTGCAAGAACCTTTAAATTTGGCGAAATGGTGTTGGTTCGCCGCAAGAGGCGACGGCGCTTTGACACAAGGCGCCGGCTTTCTCGGAAATCCCCAGGCTTTCCCGAAATCTTCAGCCGGCGGCCCGCGCATTCAGCAAATGCAGCACCTGCCGTGTCTCGCGCATGATCTCCTCGAGCGCCTGCCTGTCGCATTCGCGATAGCCGGCCTTGGCAATCGACGTGCCGAGCTCTGAGATCACGGCGCAGCAGCGGGTGATTTTCAGCATGCCGATCGGCGAAGTCCAGCCGCGGGCATTGCGGTCCTTATCGGCGCGCCGCATCGTATCGAGCATGGAGCAGATGAGCGAGAGGCGCTCGGTTTCGCGAACCAGTTTTTCCATGAACATGGCGCGCCGCTCCTATTTCAGCTTTTTCTTGAGGTCGTAAAGCGCATCCATTGCCTCGCGTGGCGTCATGTCGTCAAGGCTCATCGCCTTTAGCGCCTCCTCGACCTTGGAGGCCCCACGGGCCGTTTCCTCGCGGCGCACCGCCACCTGGAAAAGCGGCAGGTCGTCGATCAGCTGGCTCGCCGGGTTCTTGCGGTCGGCATCTTCCAGACGGGTAAGCACGTCGCGGGCGCGCGCCACGACCGAGGCCGGAAGTCCGGCAAGACGCGCGACCTGGATGCCGTAGGAGCGGTCCGCCGCACCCGGCCCGACCTCGTGCAGGAAAATCACGTCGCCGTCCCATTCCTTGACGCGCATCGTCGCGTTCGATAGCCGGCCAAGCTTTTCCGAAAGAACGGTCAGTTCGTGGAAATGCGTGGCGAAGAGGCCGCGGCAGCGATTGGCCTCATGCAGGTGCTCGACGGCAGCCCAGGCGATCGAAAGACCGTCGAACGTCGCGGTGCCGCGGCCGATCTCATCGAGGATGACGAGCGAACGGTCGCTCGCCTGGTTGAGGATTGCCGCCGTTTCCACCATCTCGACCATGAAGGTCGAGCGCCCGCGCGCCAGATCGTCGGAGGCACCGACGCGCGAGAAAAGCCGGTCGACGATGCCGATATGGGCCGATGCCGCCGGCACGAAGGAGCCCATCTGCGCCAGGATTGATATCAGCGCGTTCTGGCGCAGGAAGGTCGACTTACCGCCCATGTTCGGGCCGGTCAGCAGCCAGATCGCCCCGTCCCGGTCGCCGGTCTTTGGCGAGAGATCGCAATGATTGGCGACGAAGGGGCCGCCCGCCTGCCGCCGCAGCGCCTGCTCGACGACCGGATGGCGCCCGCCCTCGATGGCAAACATCTTCGAGCCGTCGACCTGCGGGCGGCAATAGGCCTGCTCCTCGGCGAGAAGCGCCAGGCCTGCGGCGACGTCGATCACGGCAAGCGCCCGGGCGCCGGATTTGATCGCCTCGGCTTCTGCAACGACGGCGGCCGTCATCCTGTCGAAGGCTTCGAGTTCGATGGTCAGCGCCTGATCGGCGGCATTGGCGATGCGGCTTTCGAGGTCGGCAAGTTCGGTCGTGGTAAAGCGCATGGCGTTCGCCATCGTCTGGCGGTGGATGAAGCGGGCCTTCGCGTCCGCCGTCTCCGTCATCGGCGAGGCATTGCCGGCGGTGACTTCGATGAAATAACCGAGGACGTTATTGTGCTTGATCTTCAGCGACCGGATGCCGGTTTCCTCGGCATATTGCAATTGCAGGCCGGCGATGACGCGACGCGACTGGTCGCGCAGTGCCCGGACCTCGTCGAGCTCGGCGCTGGCGCCGTCGCGCAGGAAGCCACCATCGCGTTTCAACAGCGGCAATTCGTCGGCGAGCGTTTCGGCAAGCAGCTTTTCCAGTGCCGCGGGAAGGGCCTGCAGCCCGGACAGCGCCTGGCCGAGCTCTTCGGGCAGCATCGCCTTGCCGAGCATGGCCGCAACTCCGCCCGCCGCTTCGAGGCCCTGGCGGATCGCCCAGAGATCGCGCGGGCCGCCGCGGTCGAGCGCCAGGCGCGACAGAGCGCGCGGCATGTCGGGCACATGTTTCAGCGTGTCGCGCAGATTGCCGCAGAGCAGGGGTTCGTCGATCAGGAAGCCGATCGAATCGAGCCGCGCATTGATGCGGGCGGGGTCGGTCAGCGGCGACATCAGCCGCTCGGCAAGAAGCCTGGCGCCGCCGCCGGTAACGGTGCGGTCGATCGCCTTCAAGAGCGAACCGTTGCGATCGCCGGATAGCGTGCGGGCAAGTTCGAGATTGGCGCGGGTGGCGGGGTCGATGAACAGCGTCGAAGCGGCACTTTCCCGCTCCGGCTTTCCAAGCGGCGGCCGCTCGGCGATCTGCGTCTTCTCGACATAGGCGACGGCGGCGGCCGCTGCCGCCAGCTCGGCGCGCGAGAAGGTGCCGAAGCCGTCGAGCGTCGCGACGCCGAAATACCGCGCGATCCGGCCTTCGGCGCTGGCGCTGTCGAAGAGCACGGAAGGCTGCGGCACTGCTGTGCGGCCGAGCACGTCGAAGACCGGTTTGAGTTCGGGATCGTGGAAGATCGTGTCAGGCAGGATGAGTTCGCGCGGATCGATGCGCAGGATATCGGCAAGCAGTCGCGAGGCTTCGGTCTCGGCAAGCCGGAAGACGCCGGTGGAAATATCGATCCAGGCAAGCGCCAGCAAGACCTCGCCGCTGGCGCGAATGCGGGTCAGCGCCATCAGATAGTTGGATTCCGAGGGCGAAAGCAGCTTTTCCTCGGTGATCGTGCCGGGTGTGACGAGGCGGACGACGTCACGCTTGACGACGGATTTCGCGCCGCGTTTCTTTGCTTCGGCCGGATCCTCGATCTGCTCGCAGACGGCGACGCGGAAGCCGAGCGAAATCAGCTTCTGCAGATAATCGTCGGCCGCATGCACCGGAACGCCGCACATCGGGATATCCTGGCCCATGTGCTGGCCGCGCTTGGTCAGCGTGATGCCGAGTGCGCGTGAGGCTTCCAGCGCATCCTCGAAGAACAGCTCGTAGAAATCGCCCATGCGATAGAACAGAAGCGAATCCGGATTGTTCGCCTTGATCTCGATATATTGCTCCATCATCGGCGTCGCCGAGGCACGGCTTTCCGCCGTGGCGAGCTCGGCAGCCGAAAAGGCTTCATTCCCTGTGTCTATTCGTGCGTTCACGGAGGTGGAGTTTTTCCCAAAAAAACAGGTGCCAACCCTATCCGCGCGCCGCTATAGATGACAACAGCATTTGAGGAAGAGCAAAGCGTCGCCCACAGGACGTTGGAGGATTTATGCCCGATATCGATAAGAAGGACCGGCCGGTGACCTCGGTTACCGACCAGGAGGCGCTCGAATTTCACGCAATGGGCCGGCCCGGCAAGCTGGAGATTAACCCGACCAAGCCGATGGCGACGCAGCGTGACCTTTCGCTTGCCTATTCGCCGGGTGTTGCCGTGCCCGTGAAGGCAATCGCCGCCGATCCGCAGACCGCCTACGATTATACGGCGCGCGGCAATATGGTTGCCGTCATTTCCAACGGCACGGCGATCCTCGGCCTCGGCAATCTCGGCGCGCTGGCGTCCAAGCCCGTCATGGAAGGCAAGGCGGTGCTGTTCAAACGCTTTGCCGATGTCGATTCCATCGACCTCGAGATCGATACGGAAAATGTCGACGAGTTCATCAACTGCGTGCGCTTCCTCGGTCCTTCCTTCGGGGGCATCAACCTCGAGGATATCAAGGCGCCGGATTGTTTCGTCATCGAAAGCCGGCTGCGCGAGCTGATGGACATTCCGGTGTTCCATGACGACCAGCATGGAACGGCGATCATCGCCGCCGCCGGCCTGATCAATGCGCTGGAGCTGACCGGCCGCGACCTGAAAACGACGAAGCTCGTCTGCAACGGTGCGGGTGCTGCGGCGATCGCCTGCGTCGAACTCATCAAGGCGATGGGTTTTGCGCCTGAGAACGTCATCCTCTGCGACACCAAGGGCGTCATCTACCAGGGCCGCACCGAGGGCATGAACCAGTGGAAATCCGCGCATGCGGCAAAGACCGACGCGCGCACGCTGGAAGAGGCGATGAAAGGCGCGGACGTCGTTTTCGGCCTGTCGCAGAAGGGCGCATTTTCGGCCAAGATGATTCGCTCGATGGCGGAGCGGCCGATCATCTTCGCCATGGCCAATCCAGATCCGGAGATCACGCCGGAAGAGGTGGCCCGCATCCGCGATGACGCCATCATGGCGACCGGCCGCTCGGACTATCCGAACCAGGTCAACAACGTCCTCGGCTTTCCCTATATCTTCCGCGGCGCTCTCGATGTCCGCGCCTCCACAATCAACGACGCAATGAAGATCGCCGCCGTTAACGCGCTGGCAAACCTTGCCCGCGAGGACGTGCCTGATGACGTCGTTGCCGCCTACCAGGGCAACCGGCCGCGTTTCGGGTCGCAATACATTATCCCCGTTCCCTTCGATCCCAGGCTGATCTCGGCGATCCCGGTGGCAGTCGCGCAAGCCGCGATCGAAAGCGGCGTCGCCCGCAAGGTCATCACCGACATGGCCGGTTACGCCCGCGAGCTTTCGGCGCGCCGCGATCCGATCGCCTCGACGCTCGCCAGCCTTTACGAGCGCGTCCGCCGCCGTCCGAAGCGCATCGTCTTTGCCGAGGCCGAGGAAGAACAGGTCCTGCGTGCGGCGATGTCCTACGCCAACCAGCAACTCGGCACCGCCATCCTGCTCGGCCGCGAGGACCTGATCCGGGCGACGGCGGAGCGCGCCGGCATCGACCTCAACCGGCCCGGCTTCGAGATCGTCAATGCCCGTATCTCGACCCGCGTCGAGGCCTATATCGATTATCTCTATGCCCGGCTGCAGCGGCATGGTTATCTCCATCGCGACGCCCAGCGGTTGATCCATAACGACCGCAACCACTTCGCCGCCACCATGGTGGCCTTGGGCGACGCCGACGGCATGGTTACCGGCATCACCCGCAACTATTCGACGGCGCTCGAGGATGTGCGCCGCTGCATCGACGAAAAGCCCGGTCACCGCGTCATCGGCGTGTCGCTGGCGCTCTGCCGCGGCCGCACGGTCTTCGTCGCCGATACGGCGGTGCACGACATGCCGACGGCCGAGGAGCTTGCCGATATCGCCGAAGAGGCCGCCGGTCTGGCGCGGCGCATGGGTTATCCGCCGCGGGTCGCCATGCTGGCCTATTCCACCTTCGGCCATCCCTCGGGCGAACGTTCCGAGAGGGTGCGCGAGGCGGTGAAGATCCTCGACAAGCGCCGCGTCGATTTCGAATATGACGGCGAGATGGCGGCCGATGTCGCTCTGAACCGCAAGGTGATGGAGCAATATCCCTTCTGCCGCCTCTCCGGCCCGGCCAACGTGCTGGTCATGCCGGCGTTCCACTCGGCCTCGATCTCAACCAAGATGCTGCAGGAGCTCGGGGGCTCCACGGTGATCGGCCCGATCCTCGTCGGCCTCGACAAGCCGGTGCAGATCACCTCGATGGGCGCCAAGGATTCCGACATCGTCAACATGGCGGCGATCGCCGCCTACGGCGGTTCGTAAACTCCTCTGGGCCGACATTATGAGACGGCATTTTGTGCCCGGTCGACCGTGCGTCGGTCGGGCACTTTTTGTGGATTATCCTTACCCGGCTTCTCATAGGCGGCGGTTTAGGCTAAACTGCTGATAATGAAGTGATTCAGCGTCCTTATTGCTTCTTGCGAAATCGGCATCCATAAACTAAGTTGATTGAACTAAGTTTATGGATGCCGAAGCGAGATGCGAATCATCAACATCCATGAGGCAAAGACTCATCTGTCGCGGCTCGTCGAAAACGCCGCGAACGGTGAGGTCTTCGTGATCGCCAAGGCCGGCAAGCCGCTGGTCAAGGTGGTGCCGCTCGATGCCGGCGGTGCGCAGCAGATCCGCCGCGTCGGTTTCCTGAAGGGGCGGATCTCCGTGCCGGATGATTTCGACAGCATGGATCTGCAGGACGTCGCAAGGTTTTCAGAGCCGCGATGAAGCTCCTTCTCGACACGCTGCTGCTGATCTGGCTTGCGGAGGATTCGCCGAAACTGCCGACTGCGGCAAGGGAGCTGGTCGCCGATCCGCTCAACCAGCTTTTCTTCAGTCCCGCAAGCTTTGGTGAACTCAGCGCCAAGCACGCCGTCGGCCGCGACGATTTCAATCTCGATCCGCTGCTCTTCTACCGTGCCCTCATCGACAACGACTATTCCGAATTGCCGATCACTGTCATGCATACGCTGGCGGTGCATCGGTTGCCGACGATCCACGCCGACCCCTTCGACCGGATCCTGGTCGCACAGTCGATCGTCGAAGGCATTCAGCTGCTGACGACGGATGAGACCGTCGCGCTCTATCCCGGTTCGATCCGGCTCTTCCGTTAGCGCCCGTCCAGTCCGGCCGGACGGCGTACCGCTCAGCTGGCGAAGGCGATCAGGTTGCCGTCGAGGTCGCGAACAATGAAGGTCTGGGCACCCCATGGCTCGATTCTCAACCCCTGATGGAGCGGGACTTCAGCTCTCGTATATTCCAGGAACAGTGCTTTGGCGTCGTCAAGCGTGATGGTCGCCGAAAGCGCGTCTTCCTCATGAAGCCGGAAATCCGGATGGAGAAAAGGCATGTCGACTGAGCGAAGATTGAGCCGCGCCGCACCCCGGAAGACCTGAGCATAGAAGGCGGGCTCGCCATAGGTGAAGGCAAGCTCAAAGCCGAGCTTGCCAATATAGAAATCGCAGGAGCTGCCGATGTCCCGGACGAAGAGTTGCGGTTGCGCGTCGATGAATGTCGGTGTCGAAGCTTTCGATTGTTGAGGCATGTTCATCAAGGTCAGTCCCTGTTTCAGCGCCGTCCAGCTTTCGAAACCTTCCTTTGCCGCAACGAGCTCCTGCGCATCGGCGAGCTTGAACGCGCAGTCGAGAATCTGCCGATCGTTCAGGCCGCCGTAACGGGGGAGCCACCGCCGGATTTCGGCGGCGACAGGATGATACCTGTTCTGATGCCAACGTTTATAGAGCTTGGCTCTCTTGCGGAGGTTTTCGAAATTCGACATGGCGCATGGTTGAGATGTGTGGGCGGGCATAGCCCAGCCGGCACAATGCCGATGCGCCCCACGGAAAACGCGATGTCAGGATGAAGGGATGGCGGGGGATCGTCAAGCTTTACAGCGCCGCGCGTTTTTTCAGACGCGCAAAAGGACGCTGCAACACTTTGAACTGCCGGCGGTCCTCGGCGTTTAGCTCGCGAAGCGGCCGGCGTCGGCGCCGTAATAATTCAGGTAGCGGTCCGAAATGCTGGAGATCGGCAGCACGATCAGCACGTCGGTCGTGTTGAAGGCATGATCGACGACCGCGTGGGAGCCGACCATCGCACCGAGGCGCATATAGCCCTTGATCAGCGGCGGCAGGGCCATCAGCGCCCGCTTCGGGTTGATGGCCTCGACCGGCATCAGGTCCATGTTGCGGGCCAGATGCGGCAGGGCGCCGACGGCCCATTCGTTCTTCGCCAGCACATTGTGGTAAAGGAAGGACAGCGCCAGCGCGTGGCTTTCGAGATAGACGCCGGGGAACGAGGCGCAGCCGAACATGGCGCTGACGCCGTGCTTCAGCGCGTAGGCCCAGTTGCCCTGCCACAGGAGCTCGACGGTGCGTTTGGTGCGGTATTCCGGCAGCACGCAGGAGCGGCCGAGTTCCATGAAGCGCTTGTCCGGATGTTTGGCGATGAGGCCCTCGATTTCGAATTCGGAAGCCGAGTAAAAACCGCCATTGGCGATGGCGACATCCTGGCGCAACAGCCTGTAGGTGCCGACGATCTGGTCTTCCGGGTCACCCTCGATCGAGCGGTCGAGAACGAGAAGATGATCGCAAACAGCGTCATAGGCGTCGACATCGCGCTGGCGGCGCATGGCGTCCAGCGGTAGCTGCGCCTTCATTTCGTTGACGAAGACGCGGTAGCGCACGGCCTGTGCCGCATCGATCTCGCGTGCCGTGCGGGCAAGGCGGGTCTCCAGATTGCCGATGCGGCCGAGGATATCGCCGTCCTTCTGTACAGCAGCCGTCGAGGGCCGTGCAGCCTCCGCCGTGGTGTCACGATTCAGGATGTCGATGGCGGACATGACGATTCTCCCGTTGCCGGCTTATCGACGCCATAAAACACTTCTCTACGACAGGAAAGTGACATTTTGAATTTCCAAGCGCAAGAAGCGTGCCGGTTTCTGAGGCGCTCACCGCGCCTCTGCCCGGCGGGCGGAAAGGGCGGCAACCGCCTGAACTTCGGTCAGCAGCCGCACCGGATCGACCGGCTTTATCATGACGCGATTGGCACCGTTGAGCAAGACTTGGCGGCGTGATTCGTCGCTCTTGTCGGCAGTCAGCACGATCACCGGCACCGAAGCGAGATCGAGCCGCCGCTCGTGGCCGCGCAGGCGTCCCAGCATCTCGATACCGTTGCCGCCAGGCATCGAGAGATCGCTGATGATGATATCGGGCCGGGCATTGGCCTCGCAGAGCGCGCAGTCGAGCAGCGTCTCGAAATCTTCGACATGGCGGACCTTATGCCCGCCCTTTTCCAGAACGACACGCACCAGCATGGCATTGATCGGATCGTCTTCGCCGAGCAGGATGCTGAGCCCGCTGGCGGCAATCAGCGTCTCCGCCACCGAAAGGCCGAAGCCCGGCTGGTTGTCGTTCAGTGCGTCGCGCTTCTCCATCCCGCGCATGCGCCCGCGCAGCACGTCGATCAGCGACTGTTCGCGCAGCGGCCGGATCAGCCAGGCATCGAAGAGGTCGAGCGGATGGGCGCTGCGCTCTTCCGGATTGACGAGCAGGACCTTGCGCAGGCCAAGTGCGGCGATTTCGGCGCGATCGGCAATATGAGCGGAAAATTCCGCCGACATCCGGTGGTCGATGATGATGTCGGTCGGCCGCCGTCCGCCCTTCCCCAGCTCGAGCAGTGTTGCCCGCGCCGTCTCGCCGTCGCCGACGAGATGGCAGAGGCCGCCGAGCGCAGTGATCGTTTCCGCGATGGCAGTGCGCGCCGCACCTGCCGGCGCCAGCAACACGACGCTGTTGCCGGCAAGCAGCGTGTTTCGCCGGTCGGGGCGCTCGCTGCCGATATCGACAGGGAAGCGGATGGTGAATTCGCTGCCTCTGCCCTTTTCGCTGGCAACCGTCAGCGCGCCGTTGAATTCACGCATGATGCGGGCGGAGATGGCAAGGCCGAGCCCGGTCCCGCTGCTCTTGTCGGCAACGCTCCCGCCCTGCTCGAACTCGCCGAAGACGCGCGCCTGCTCCTCTGCCGTCATCCCGGGACCGCTGTCAGTCACGGTGATCGAGAGGTGGTCGCCGTCGAGCGACACGCGGATGAACACGCCGCCGACCTGGGTGAACTTTACGGCGTTGCCGATGACGTTGAACAGAACCTGGCGCAGCCGCGCCGGGTCGAAGCTCATATTTTCGGGCACGTCGGATGACACAGTGGCGCCGATCTCGATACCCTTTTCATGCGCCCGATGGGCGAGCATCTCGACGACGCTTTCCAGAAGCTTGCGCAGCGATTCCGAGCGCGGGTGCAGCGCGAAGCGGCCGACCTCGATGGTGGAAAAATCGAGCAGATCCTCGACGAGCTGCGTCAATGCATGGCCGGACTGGCGGATGCTCGCGAGATAGTTCTGTTGTTCCTGCGTCAGCCGCGTCTCGGCGAGCAGATGCGTCATGCCGAGGATGCCGGAAAGCGGCGTGCGCACCTCGTGGCTGACGGTGGCAAGCAGCCTCGATTTGGCGGCGCTGTTATATTCGGCCTTCTGGCGGGCCTCCTCGCGGCCCTGCGCGATGAGCCGCTCGTCGGTCACGTCGCGAGCAACGCTCTGCAGCAGCAGGCGGCCGTTCGCCGGGTCGCGGGTAACGACATCGCGCCAGAGGAAGATGCGCTGGCCCTCCGGCGTCGAAATCTCGACATCGTAGCAATGCGGTACCGGACCGGGGCGGAAGGCAAGCCCGATCTCCTCGCAGGTGCGTCCTTCCGGACGCAGCCGTCCGGTCAGACGGCGAAAAGTATCGTTGGCGGAGATGATGCGCCGGTCCATGGTGCGGCCGACCGTGATGTCGCCGAGCACGTCGTGCACGTCGGCGAACAGCTTTGCGCCGGCGTTCCAATCCGGCATGGGTTGACCGGGACGCTGCCCGGCCCTGCGCGAGCGAACCATCAGCAGGGCATAACTGGCGATGACGGCAAGGCCAAGAATGACGAGGCCACCCGAAAGCAGCAGCGGATCGCCGGCATGGGCTAGCAGCATCAGGATCGTTGCGGCCAGAAGGCCGGCGCCGCCCAGCCAGTAGAACAGCAGGCGCCGTGTCGGTGCAGGTCCGCCCTGGCGGTCATCGGTGCCCCGCGGTGCCGCTGAGTTCGGCCGTGAGAAGGCCGTCTCCATCCGCTTCTCATGCGGCTTGGCGGCGGGTCCACCGAAGGCGGCGGACAATCTTTCCTGCAACTGTCCCAGGTTCTGCATGCTATCTGGCTAACATGAGGCCCGTTCCGAATGCCTTCAGGATTTCGATAAGATTTTAGCGGCCTGCCTTTTTCGGCAGCAGCAGCTCGTCGAGAATGACGCAGCCGGCCCCGATGGTGATGAAACTGTCGGCGAGATTGAAGACCGCGAAGGACCAGCTCTCGGTGTAGAAAAGAATGTAATCGATCACATGTCCATAGGCGAAGCGGTCGACGAGATTGCCGATCGCCCCGGCGATGATCAGCGCATAACCGAGATGAGCGATCCAGCGATCCTTCGCCGTGCGGTACCACAGCCAGATGACGAAGGCGACGATGACGAGCCGCATGCCGACGATGAACCAGCCGTCCATGCCGGACAGCATCGAAAAGGCGACGCCGAGATTGTAGGTGCGGTAGAGCGCCAGCATCGGAATGACCGGCACGACCTGCTGCAGCGGCAGATAATGATCGACGGCGATCTTGACGACCTGGTCGATGAGAACGGCGACGACGATGAAGAAGAGGATTGGTGCCGGGCGCGAAAACAGCGCCGGGCGCGCATGCGTCTGTTCGGTCATTTGCCCTCGGCAAGTGAGAGGAGATGGCGGCGTGCCTCGAAAAGCATGACGGCGGTGGCGACGGCGAGGTTCAGCGAATCGGCGCGGCCCTGCTGCGGAATACGGGCAAGCGCGTCGGCCTCCCTGGCCAGCTGCTCGGGCAGGCCGGATTGTTCGTTGCCCATCAACAGCACGACGGGCTTTTTCCGGTAGTCGATCGTCCGGTAATCGACCGCGCCGGCGAGATGCGTCGCGACGACGGAAACGCCGGCCGTTTTCCGCCAGGCAATGAATTCCTCAGGCGTCGCCCGCGCGACCGGAACGGCAAAGACCGAGCCCATGGTGGCCCGCACCGTTTCGAGCGAGAAGGGATCGGTCGTTTCTCCGAGAAGAATGATGCCGGAAGCCCCAGCCGCATCGGCCGTGCGGATGATGGTGCCGAGATTGCCGGGGTCGCGCACCCGGTCGAGCGCCACCCATGTCTCGCCCTCGCTCAGTCGGATACTCTTGAGCGGCGTCCAGCGCTGCTCGAAGATGCCGACGACCATCTGCGGATTGTCGCGGCGGGTGATCGAGGCGATCACCTTTTCGCTGACCTCGAGCACCAGCCCGCCCGAGGCGACGGTCCTTGCCGCCATCTGCTCGACCAGCGGCTTGCCCTTGGCGGCCTTGGCATAGACCAGCGTGCGGATCGCCCAGCCGAGTTCGATCGCATCGATGACGAGCTTCAGTCCTTCGGCCAGGAAAGTCCCGCTTTCCTCGCGCGACTTCTTGTTCGTCAGCGCCTTGATGTCCTTGATGATCGGATTGGCGAGCGAGGTGACTTCCTTCACCTGTCCGACCCTGCGCGGCCCCTGATCGTGGAAGTCCTTGCTCATTTCGGCACCCAGCGGGAAAAGAGGGAGGTGGAAAGCGCGCGGCCCTGCGTCCTGCCGTCGGTGCCGGCTTCGCGAATCACCAGCTCGCCGGATTCGACCACACCGCCGGCGCCCCGCATCGTCTCGCGCATCAGCTCGTGGATCGAATAGAAGCTGGCGCGGATCGAATAGGCCGTCAGCACCAGGCCCACTGCCTTCGGCGACAGGATCTCGCGGCAGACATCGAGCATCAACGGCAGATGCTCGAAAAGATGCCAGACTTCGCCATTGGGGCCGCGGCCGAATTTCGGCGGATCGGTGAGGATGATGTCGTACTGGCTGCCGCGGCGTTCCTCGCGCAGGATGAATTTTATCGCATCCTCGCAGATCCAGCGGATCGGCAGCTTCTCCATGCGCCCGAGCGCCTGGTTTTCCCGCGCCCAGCCGATCGCCTTCTTCGAGGCGTCGACATGGGTGACCTCGGCGCCGGCTGCGGCGGCAACCAGCGAAGCGACGCCGGTATAACCGAAGAGGTTCAGCACTTTCAGCGGTCGTCCGGCCTTTTCGACCTGCTCTTTCATCCAGCTCCAGTGGACGATCTGCTCGGGGAAGACGCCGACATGGCGGAAGGAGGTGAAGCGGCCGAGGAAATCGACGCCGAGCAGATTGAGCGGCCAGGTTTCGCCGAGCGCCTCCTTCGGGAAGCGCCAGCGGCCGGTGCCTTCCTCGTCGGTGTCGCCGGTGAAGGCGGCATCGACCTTTTCCCAGACTTGGGGCGCCAGAGACGGCCGCCACAGCGCCTGGGCTTCCGGACGGATGATGCGATAGGGGCCGTATTGCTCGAGCTTTTCGCCGTTGCCGCTGTCGATCAGGTGGAAATCGCCGGCCCCGAGCGATTCGAGGATGACGGGCACGCGCTCGGTCGGACGCTCGCCGCTGCGTGTCATCAGAGGACGCACGCCGGCGGCAGGCACAGCAGCCTCGCTTGCCGCCTCACGGGTTGCCGCGGGCCGCGCGACCGGCTTCGGCGGCCGGCCTGCCCGATCGTCCCTGCGGCTTTCACCGGAAGGACCCGATGTTTTCTTCTGGCCCGGCCGGCCTTCTCTCTGTTTCAACGTGCTCTTCCGCGTCTCTGTCGGGGTGTCTTATCGGCGTTGCGTCCGCTGCAGCGCCGCGCGTCTTTGAAACGCGCAAAGCACACTGCGGCACTTTGAATATGCAGTAGCCCAGAAAAGCCGGGCGGATCAACTGCGCCGCCGGGCAAGCCTGGGCAAGAGGAGAGGTTTTCCTGGCGCGGCGCCTATTTCAGGCCCTCGGAGGCCTGTGTGCGAAGCCAGCTTTCCGCCGCATAGAGGGCTGCGACATGCATCGACTGCATAATGACCGCGCCGGACTGCAGCTCGCCGAGGATGGCAGCAAGATCCGCAAACAGCAGCTCGACCTTCTCGCCGGGGTCGAAAGACGGTTCGCCGGCTCGGCTGAGGCCGAGCGCCAGCCAGCTCGTCACCACGTTGCTGTGGCTGGCGGCATTCGGATAGGAGGTGAGCAGCTTGACGAAGGTCGAGGCTTCATAGCCGGTCTCCTCCCGGAGTTCGCGCTTGGCCGCCGCCGTCGCCGCATCGCCGGTCTTGCTGTCGCCGGGTTCGACGCTGCCGGCGACCAGACCGAGCACGATCTCGCCGCGGCCGTGCCGGTATTCCCGCGTCAGCAGCAGGCGCCCGTCAGGCATCACAGGGATGACGTTGATCCAGTCGGGATAATCGAGCACATGGAAGGGCGCGACGACGATTCCATCGGCGGTGACGCAATCGTCGCTCCGGACCCGGATCCACCGGTCCTCATAGGTGATGCGGCTGGCCGTCACGCTCCAGGGCTTCAGTTCGTCGTTCATCGGCCCATCCCTTGTCTGCCAGATCGGAACCCGGCAGATAACATTCCGTCCCGCCTTGGCAAAGCGCTTTCCCGCTAGGATAAGATGAGCGAATCGAAGATGGGGCCATCGAATGGATTTCACCGGCGAAGAACGCATCGCCGCGCCGCGGGACATCGTCTGGGCAGCACTCAACGATCCCGAGATCATGCGCGGCTGCATTCCGGGCTGCCAGAGCATCGAGCGGCTGTCGCCTGATGTCTTCGAGGCGACGATCAAGGTCAGGTTCAGCCTGCTGTCTGCCACCTTCCACGGGCTGCTGACGCTTTCCAATGTCGATGCGCCGAAGAGTTACACGCTGTCGGCCGAAGGCAAGGGCGGTCTTGCCGGCTTCGCCAGGGGCAGTGCCGATATCGTGCTTGAGGAAAGGGGTGCCGAGACCATCCTGCACTACCGGTCGAAGGCCGAACTCGGCGGCAGGCTCGCCCAGCTCGGCGCCCGCCTGCTCGATTCGACCTCGCAGAAGCTTGCCGAAGGTTTCTTTTCGGATTTCAATGCCGCGGTCGTCGCGAAGATGGCAGCGGGTTAGGCTTGGCGCAGATTGAAGCTTCGTTTAAATCGGCATGATGACGTGGACTATCAGGCCGCCGCGGGCGGAAGATCAGGAAATGCTCGCGGAGATTTATCTTTCCGTGCGCCGCGAAACATTCGTCTGGGTCGATCCGGGCAAATTCCACCGCGAGGATTTCGCCGCCCATACCCATGGCGAGACGGTCTTCGTCTGCGCGCATGAAAGCGGCAGCGTCGCCGGCTTCCTGTCGCTCTGGCCGGAGGACGATTTCGTCCACATGCTGTACCTAAAACCGGAGTTCCAGGGCCAGGGAGCAGGCACGGCGCTGCTGCACGCCCTGCCGGAATGGCCGCAACACCGGTACCGCCTGAAATGTCTGGTGAAGAACCGGCGGGCTAAGGCGTTCTACCTTGCCCACGGTTTCCAGGTGACCGGCAACGGCGCCTCGCCCGAGGGCGACTATGAGGAACTGAGCTTTTTTCCGGTTTGACGGGCAGCCGGCCGTCGAAATATCGAGCCAATCGAAATAGCGAATCAGGTTTTACCGCGCCGGCAGCTGCCCGGCGATTTCCTCGGCGCGGTTCTTGTGGCGGTCGGCCTCGCTTTGCCAGCGAATGGCTTCCTTGGCCTCGGTGCGGGCGCGCTTGCGGTGTTTGCCCTGGCTGAACCAGGTGGCGGCCGCGCCGATCAGCATGCCTGATATCAGCGCGATGATCAGGAAGACGAAGAAGGGTGCGGACACTGCAAGCACCTGGTCTTCCGGCCGGAACGGATTGAAGGCGAGCGTAACGCTTTGCCGGTTGGCGACGCAGAAGACGATGAGAATGACGCCGAGCGGCAGCAGAATCAACAGGTTGACGATCTTCTTGGCCATTTGAGGTCTCCACGCGGCAGATTGCGCCAGTTTTTTTGAAGGGCGCGTTTCATGCTTGCAGCGCCACGCGTCCTTGTAAGACGTGTAAAGCACGATGCATTACCAGAATAGGAAAACGGCCCTCGAGTTCAAGTGCGGTTTCGCCGCAGGCAGCGACGGCTCAATCCTCTTCGTCGGCCTGGCCGGGATTAAGCCGCTCGCGCAGCTCCTTGCCGGTCTTGAAGAAGGGAACCCACTTCTCCTCGACGAAGACGGTATCGCCGGTCCGCGGGTTGCGGCCGGAGCGCGAAGGGCGGTTCTTGACCGAAAAGGCGCCAAAGCCGCGCAATTCGACTCGGTTACCCGCAGCCAGTGCATCCGTGATCTCGTCGAGAACCGCGTTGACGATATTCTCGACGTCGCGATGATAGAGATGCGGGTTGCGTGCCGCAACAATCTGCACCAATTCGGACTTGATCACTTTCGCCCCCTTAAATTATTGATTTCTTATCAATCGTGGCCAACCTGCCAAACTGAAAGCAGCCCGTCAAGAAGCAACTTTGGGGGCAGGATTCCATTGATATCCTGGGTTTTCATGAGATCATCATAACCGAAGATCGTAATCAACCGCGAAACAGCCCCAGCGAGCAGAAAGGGCGTATTGCTCTTCTTGTCCCAGTCCACCATCGGCAGATCGGCGTTAACGCCGCGTGACGTCAGATAGGCGCGAATCTCGGCCTCGCCGCCGATCGCATCGACGAGTTTCACCTTTAGCGCCTGGCGGCCGGTATAGATCGTGCCGTCGGCCAGTTTCAGCACCTCGTCGCGCGGCAGCTTGCGCCGGTCGGCGACCAGGTCGACGAACCAGTTATAGCTGTCGACCACCATGTTGCGGATCATCGCCTTGGCTTCCTCGCTCGCCTCGTGGAAGGGCGAGGGCTCGGCCTTCAGCGGCGAGGACTTGATCTCCTGCAGCGAGACGCCGATTTTGTCGAGCAGCGGCTGGATCTGCGGATACTGGAAGATGACGCCGATCGAACCGGTGATCGAGCTGTCGCCGGCAATGATCGTATCGCCGGCGGTGGCGATCATGTAGCCGGCGGAGGCGGCAAGCGTGCGCACGTCGGAGACGACAGGCTTCTTGGCTGATATCGCACGGATCGCCTTGAAGACTTTTTCGCCGCCATAGGTCGTGCCGCCGGGCGAGGAGATCGAAATCACCGCTGCCTTCACCTGGTCGCTGGTCTCGACCTTCTTCAACCGCTCGAGAAGCTCGTCGTCGTCGACGATCAGTCCGGATATCGTCACATGGGCGATGTGCGGGCGCTGCGTCCCGGCATCGCCGAGGGCGAAGCGGTAGAAGGCGAAACCAAGTGCCACGATGAGGGCCACCGCGATGAGGCGCCAGAAGCCCAGCTTGCGGCGCAGCCGCCGGCGATCCGAGATGATCGAACTGTCCATAGAAACCTCCAGCGCTGGCACCGGCTTCGGCATGCCGCCGATCGATCCGGTGAAATAGGGTGGCAGCGGCCCGTACGAATGCCACTTTTCAATGTTTTTCCGTTTTGTTGCTTGTTGCAGAAAAAATTCCATATTGGCAAGCCAATGTAATAATGCGAAACGAACTGTGATTGGCGGCCGGCTTTGTTATGAAGGCGCGGCGATCACCGCACATGGACGAGGCCTATGCTCGATACCCTGAAGAACAACGGACATGCCGCCTATTCAGGGTCCGGCAAGAATGCCTATGGCGATGCGTTGTTCCATTCCGCCCGCGTGCGGCGCCTGAAGATATTGCTGCCGGTGGCGGCCCTCATCATCGCGGCGAGCCTCACCGCGGTGGCGTTGGTCAGCATCTATCTGCCCGAGAACATCAAGATGGAAGGCGCCAAGATCGAGAACGGCAAGGTCGTGATGGAAAAGCCGGCGATATCAGGTCGCAATTCCGACGGCATCAATTATTCGATGCTGGCCGAAAGGGCGCTGCAGGATATCCGCAATCCCGATCTCATCACGCTTGAGACCATCAAGGCCGCGGTGCCGATGAATGACGGTTTGATCGCCCGCGTCGTCGCCTCGACCGCCGATTACAACCGCGCCACCGACAACCTGCATATGACGGCCCCCTTCACCCTGGTGCTGAGCAGCGGCCTCAATGCGAATTTCCAGTCCGCGCAACTCGACATCAAGGGCGGAAACATGCGGAGCGACGACCCTGTCACCATCACCAAGGACAATGCCTCCATTGTTGCGAAGACGCTTCAGATAACCGATAAGGGACGGGTGATCACATTCGAGGGGAATGTTCGCATGAATGTCGATCCATCCACCATCCATAAACAGGGCACTTAACCAGCCGGGTCATCCATGACAAAAGATTGTCGCATTTCCACTTGCAAGACAGGCATGGCATTCATTGCCGGCGCATTTGCCCTTATTCTGACGGCCACGGGCGCCGGCGCGCAGCAGGCGTCGGCCACGATGCCGGGCATGAAGCTGTCCAACGACCAGCCGATCCAGATCGAAAGCGACAAGCTCGAGATCCACGACCAGGAACACACCGCGCTCTTCACCGGCAACGTCAAGGTCGTCCAGGGCACGACGACGATGCAGTCCGGCAAGATGACCGTCTATTACAAGGATAAGGCGGCAAAGCCGGCCGCTGACGGCGCGCAGCCCGCAGCGCAACCGGAGCAGTCGGCCTCGCTGGCATCGGGAAGCGCCGATATCGACAAGATCCTGGTGACGGACAAGGTCTTCCTGAGCTCGGGCACGCAGACGGCGACTGCCGATGATGGCAATTTCGACATGGCCTCGCAGACATTCATCCTCACGGCGAATGAGGGGAACAAGGTTATTCTGTCGGACGGGCCGAACGTCTTTACCGGCTGCAAACTGACGGTTCATATGCAGACCGGCCAGGCGCAGCTTGAAAGCTGCGGCGGGCGTGTCCAGATTCAGCTCGATCCGAAATCGCAGCAGCAGAAGCAGAACTGAGAAGCCGGCCTCCCACGTGAAATTATCATCGCTATCCACCATGTTCGGCAAGCCCGGGCCACAAGCTGCGGGCGCCGCCGACAAGAGCCGCTATCAGGGAACGCTGATCGCACGGGGTCTGACGAAGACCTATGCGACGCGGCGCGTCGTCAACGGCGTCTCGCTGGTGGTGCGCCGTGGCGAGGCCGTCGGCCTGCTCGGCCCGAACGGCGCCGGCAAGACCACCTGTTTTTACATGATCACCGGCCTGGTGCCGGTCGATGAAGGCACGATCGAGATCGACGGCAACGATGTCACGACCATGCCGATGTACCGCCGCTCGCGCCTCGGCGTCGGTTACCTGCCGCAGGAAGCCTCGATCTTCCGCGGCCTGACGGTGGAAGAGAATATCCGCGCCGTCCTCGAAGTGCATGTGAAGGACAAGGCCGAGCGCGAGCAGAAGCTGAATGAGCTGCTGGAGGAATTCCATATCCAGAAGCTGCGCAAGAGTGCCGCCGTCGCCCTGTCCGGCGGTGAGCGCCGCCGCCTCGAAATCGCCCGTGCGCTTGCGACCGACCCGACCTTCATGCTGCTCGACGAGCCCTTTGCCGGCGTCGACCCGATCTCGGTCGCCGACATCCAGAATCTCGTTCACCACCTGACGGCACGCGGCATCGGCGTGCTCATCACCGACCACAATGTGCGCGAGACGCTGGGTCTCATCGACCGCGCCTACATCATCCATGCCGGTGAGGTGCTGACCCATGGCCGGGCGAACGACATCGTCAACAATCCGGAAGTGCGCCGGCTCTACCTCGGCGACAATTTCAGCCTCTGACGCCGGATCCGGATGATTTTAGGCCGGATCGGCAGAAATTCACCGTGCCATCATAGTTCCGCTTGACCAAATACAATAAAAAAGCAATTTTTGGGCCAACTTGGATTTCCGTGGCCTGAAGCCTTGATCGGACGCGGTTTCCCGGAGGAATCGAGGGGAGTTTCGCGTCCGTCATGGCACTGTCCGCCAATCTTTTCCTGCGCCAGACCCAGTCTTTGGTGATGACACCGCAACTGATGCAATCCATCCAGTTGCTGCAGATGACGCATTTCGAACTCAACCAGTTCATCGCCCTGGAAGTGGAGAAGAACCCGCTGCTCGAATTTCCGTCGAATGACGGTGAGGCGGGCGGCGAACGCGGCGATGCCGAAGATGGAGAATATGCTCATCAGCCCGAGGATGCCGGCTCCGACGATGGCTATGACAACCGCGCCGAGGCGCTCTCCAGCGACTGGTATGACAACGGCGGCAGCGCCAGCACTAGCCGGCTGAATGACGAACTCGACGCCAATTACACCAATGTCTTTCCTGATGACGGTGCCCCGCAGCGCCTCGATGCGCCGGAGCTCCTCAGCCAGTGGAAGTCGATGCCGGGCAGCGGCGAGGGCGCCGACTATGATCTCGACGATTTCGTCGCCGGCCAGGTGTCGCTGCGCGATCATCTCGCCCAGCAGATCCCCTTCGTCCTGCCTGACATGGCCGACCGGCTGATCGCGCAGAATTTCGTCGACCAGCTCGACGACTGCGGTTATCTGCAGGCCGATATCGTCGAGGCGGGCGAGAGGCTGGGCACGAGTCTCGCACAGGCCGAGCGCGTGCTCGCCACCCTTCAGAGCCTTGATCCGCCGGGTGTTTTCGCCCGCAGCCTGGCCGAATGCCTCGCGATCCAGCTCAGGCAGAAGGACCGATACGACCCGGCCATGCAGGCTCTGGTCGAAAACCTCGAACTGCTGGCGCGGCGCGATTTTGCCACGCTGAAGCGGCTCTGCGGCGTCGACGAGGAAGATCTTCTCGACATGCTCGGCGAGATCCGCCAGCTCAATCCCAAGCCCGGCAGCGGTTTCGAGGCGGGTGTTTCCGAAGCGATCATGCCCGATGTGGTCGTCAGAGCCGCCTCGGATGGCGGCTGGCTGGTCGAGCTCAATCCGGATACGCTGCCGCGCGTGCTGGTCAACCAGTCCTATTTTTCCCGCGTGACCCGGAATGGAGAGGATCACGCCTTCCTCTCTGATTGCCTGCAGAGCGCCAACTGGCTGACCCGCAGCCTCGATCAGCGGGCAAAAACCATCATGAAGGTGGCAAGCGAAATCGTCCGCCAGCAGGACGCCTTCCTGCTGCACGGCGTCGATCACCTGCGCCCGCTGAACCTGAAAACGGTCGCCGAGGCGATCAAGATGCATGAATCCACCGTCAGCCGCGTCACGTCGAACAAATATATGCTGACGCCACGCGGCCTTTTCGAACTCAAATATTTCTTCACCGTCTCGATCAGCGCCGTCGCCGGCGGCGACAGCCATTCGGCCGAGGCCGTGCGTCACAAGATCCGTGCGCTGATCCTGCAGGAGAGCCCGGAGGCGGTGCTTTCCGATGACGATATCGTCGACATGCTGAAGAAGGGCGGCGTCGATCTCGCCCGCCGCACCGTTGCGAAATACAGGGAGGCAATGAACATCGCCTCTTCGGTCCAGCGGCGCCGCGAGAAGCGGGCGCTCGCCAAGGTCGCGGGCTTCTGACGCGGCAATGCTTCGACCTCGATCGAAGCATCCGGCCCGCAAATCCCGTTATTCCTCTCCAGCGTCCCGCGTCTTTTCAGACGCGCAACGGCTGCAACCCTTTGAATTGTCTTCAACGAAAATCGAAATGCCGACGATGACGCCGCAAAATTCCAATCTTGCCAGGGAACTTTTCCTGCTGCTGGTGCTGGCGACCCTCTGGGGTTCCTCCTATAGCTTCATCAAGATCGGCGTCGAGACGATCCCGCCGATAACGTTGATCGCCGCCCGCACGCTGATTGCCGGCGGCATTCTGCTGGCCGTCCTGCACCACCGGCGTGTCCGTCTGCCGCGCGATCGTGCCACCTGGCGGCGGTTTTTCGTTCAGGCCTGCCTGAACAGCGTCGTCCCCTTCACGCTGATCGCCTGGGCGGAACAGTCCGTCGATGCTGGATTGGCGGTGATCCTGAATTCGGCAACGCCGATTTTCACCTTCCTGCTGGCCGTGCTGATCACCCGCCATGAGCAGGTGACGCTGCGAAGGCTTTTCGGCGTCATGGCCGGGCTTGCCGGCATCTGCCTCGTTATCGGCGTCGAAGCGCTCAGTGGTCTCGGTGAAAATCTGATGGCGCAGCTTGCCATCATCCTGGCGACCATCTGTTATGCAGGTGCCGCGATTTTCAGCAAGAACTTCAAGGGGCTCGATCCCGCAGTGCCGGCGGCCGGCTCGTTGATCTCAGGCGCGGTCATTCTCTTGCCGACGAGCCTCGTCGTCGATCGGCCGTGGGAACTCGATCCCTCGGCGGCATCGATGCTGGCGCTGCTGGCCCTCTCCGCCTTTTCGACGGCGCTTGCCTTTGTGATCTATTTCCGTCTCGTCCAGACGCTGGGTTCGGTCGGAACCACCGCGCAAGCCTATCTCAGAGTGCCGATCGGTGTTGCGATCGGCATCGTCTTTCTCGGCGAAAGACTGAGCCCGACGGCCTGGATCGGACTCGTCTGCGTCATATCAGGTGTCGCCGCCATGACGATCCCCGCAAGAAGGGGCGCAACGCAAGCGCGAAACGCGTAAAGTGGATGGGGCGGCGATCGGCGGCATGCCTTGCCCGACAAGATGTTCGGCACACGTTGACCGGGTACCGCCGAGGGTGATTCGGCGCCCTATTGACTTTTCGGCAAGCTCTGGCTAGAAGCCCGCCGCAATCGATGCCGTGAACGGCGTCTGGAGTTATCCCCAGCATCAGAAGGGCACTAAGGACCCGCAGGCCTAAGCCGATCTTGCTTGAGATTGTGCGAAGTGCTTGGATGAACCTGAGGCTTGGCGTAAACTGATACCCGCAAACGACCATAAGAAGGGAAACTCCATGAGTGTGCGTGTATCCGGGAAACATATGGAAATTGGTGAATCGTTCCGTCAAAAGATCGAGGACCAAATTGGTATGGCCATCACGAAATACTTCGACGGGGGATATTCCGGCCAGGTGACCGTGGAAAAGGCGAGTTCTCGTTACTCGGCGGATTGCAAGCTGCATCTCGACAGCGGGGTGGTGCTGCATGCGGCCGGCGAGGCGACCGACCCGCAATTGGCTTTCGACGCCGCCTCCCAGCGGATCGAAAAGCGGCTGCGGCGATACAAGCGCAAGCTGAAGGACCATCACGCCGGAAGCCATCTGAATGGTTTTGCAGAGGTCTCCTACACGGTCATGGATTCCGTTCCTGATCACGATGATGAAATCGCTGACGATTTCGCTCCGGCGATCGTCGCTGAAAGCACGAAGCAGCTGAAGACCATGTCGGTCGCCACCGCAGTGATGGCGCTCGACATGACCGACGAGCCGCTTCTCCTGTTCCGCAGCCCCGGCAAGGAACATCTGAACATCGTTTACCGTCGGCACGACGGAAATATTGGCTGGATCGATTCAGCCAGTATCAAAGGCTGAGATCAGGGTGGAGAGCGGCGGTATTGCCGCCGCTCCTTGCATTTGATCCCGGCGACAGAAGGAAAAAGAAATGGCATTGGCAGATTTGCTCCATCAGGATGCGATCATTCCCGCCCTCAGAGTAAATTCCAAGAAACAGTTGCTTCAGGAATTGGCTGCAAGAGCCTCCAGGATCACCGGGCTTTCCGAACGGGAGATCTTCGACGTCATCCTGCAGCGCGAACGCCTGGGCTCGACAGGAGTCGGCAACGGCATCGCCATTCCCCACGGCAAGCTGGGAAACATCCATTCGATCGTCGGCATCTTCGCCCGGCTGGAGCAGCCGGTCGATTTCGAGGCGCTGGACGACCAGCCTGTCGATCTCGTGTTCCTGCTGCTTGCGCCGGAGGGCGCGGGCGCTGATCATCTCAAGGCTCTGTCGCGTATCGCCCGCGTGCTGCGCGATCACGATCTGGTCGCCAAGCTGCGCGCCACCGATTCCGCCTCGGCGATCTACGCCTTCCTCAACGAAGAGCAGACGTCGAACGCTGCCTGAGCTGTATTATCCCCGAATGTGAAAAGGCGCCTGATATCCCAGGCGCCTTTTGCATTATGAGGGGCTGAACGATCAGAACTCTTCCCAGCTGTCCTGCGCCACGGCAGCGGATCCGCGCGACGGGACAGCCGCGCGGCGGACCGCCGGGGCGGCCGTGCGATGCGAAAGGGCTGAAGTCGCCGGTGCCCGCATCTTTTGCGCGACGGAGGCAAGGGCCGCGGCGTTGCCCGAACCCGAGACGTTGAAGCGCGTGGCGAGCGCCTTCAGCGTTTGTGCCTCGTCGTTGAGTGCGACGCTGGCAGCGGTCGCTTCCTCTACCATGGCTGCATTCTGCTGCGTCACCTGGTCCATCTGGTTCATGGCCTGGTTGATTTCCTTCAGGCCGACAGCCTGTTCGCTGGCCGATGCCGAGATCTGCCGGATGAGTTCGTTGATGCCCATCACCTGTTCGGCGATCTTGTGCAGCGTGCCGCCGGCGCGCCCGACGAGATCGACGCCTTCCTTGACCTGGACGGCCGAACTGTTGATCAGCGTCTTGATCTCCTTGGCGGCATTGGCCGAACGCTGTGCGAGTTCACGCACCTCCTGGGCGACGACGGCAAAACCCTTGCCGGCTTCCCCGGCACGGGCCGCCTCGACGCCGGCGTTCAGGGCGAGCAGGTTGGTCTGGAAGGCGATCTCGTCGATGACGCCGATGATCCGCGAAACCTCCGTCGAGGACTGTTCGATCCCCTGCATCGAGGCGATCGCCTTCTGCACCACTTCGCCGGATTTTTCGGCGTCCTGGCAGGCGAGGTTGACGTTGTCGGCCGCCGTGCGCGCATTCTCGGCGCTGGAATCGACCTGCGCGGTGAGTTCGTTGAGCGCGGCCGCCGTCTCTTCCAGGCTGGCAGCCTGCTGCTCGGTGCGCTTGGCGAGGTCGGAAGCGCTGTTGCTGATTTCACCGGTGCCTGAGCCGATATTGGCGACGCTGAGGTTCATCGTGTTGATGGTCTCTTCGAGGCTCGCGAGCGCGGCGTTGAAATCCTGCTTCAGCTTGCCGTATTCGCCGGGGAACTCGTCGGTGATGCGGTGGCTGAGATTGCCCTGCGACAGTTCGGAAAGGCCGGCGCCGACGATCGAGACGATATGGCGCTGCAGCGACACCGATTCCTGGCGCTCCGATTCCGAGCGGCTGCGCTCGGTCTCGGCGGCCCGCCGCTGGTCAGCGGCCTCGTCTTCGAGGCGGCGGCTGTCGGCGAGGGTGAAGCGGAAGCCTTCCAGCGCCTTGGCGACCGAACCGACTTCGTCGCTGCGGTCCTGGGCGGCGACCGGTTCGCCATACTGGCCGTCGCTCAGCGCCTTGACGCTGGCGACCAGCCCGCCGAGCGGCCGCTGCACGAAAGAGCGGACGGCGAAATAGAGCGCCAGCATGACGGCGCCAAGCACGATCAGCCCGTTGAGGATCATCATGTAGGTCTGGTCTCGCACCGGCGCGTTGATCGCCGCGTGCGGCACGTCGACGAGCACGACCCAGGTGGCGTTGACGCCGGGAACCGCGAACGGATAGACGACGCGATCGAAGGGATCGAGGCCGTCATAGGTAAGGTTCCGGACGAGGCCAGGCTGTTTGCTCGACAGCGCCGATTTGACGATGTCGGCGCCCTCGCCGTCATATTCCTTGGTCATCAGGTCGGGGATCGGCGCAACGATCCAGTTGCCGGCCTGCGACAGCAGCGTGACGCGGCCCGAACCGAAAGGATGCAGCGCCTGCAGCTTGTCGGTCAGCGACTTCAGCGAAATGTCGACGCCGCCGACGCCGATCATCTTACCATCAGACATGACCGGATAGGCAATCGAGGTCAGCAGCGTCGGCACGTCGGTTCCTTCGGCCATATAGGGCGTGGTGATCGCGCCCTTGCCGCTGTCGGCGGCGAGCTTCCACCATGCGGCGGTATAATCATTGTCGAAGGTCGAATATTGGATGCCGCCGTCCTTGGTCTTCGACCAGTAAGGCGTGAAGGCGCCGTTCTTGTTCGTGCCTTCGTCATTGTTGTTGGCGATCTCGGTGCTCTTGCCGTCAAGCGCGCCGAGCTGCTCGCAGAACCAGCTGCCGAAGGCGAAGGCATTCTGCTCGAGATTGGCCTTCAGCACGTTGATCATGCCCTTGCGATCGAGCGACTTGCCTTCATGGCCGCGGCCGATGACGCCCGACATGGTGCGTGCGGCGCTGGCGAGTTCGCCGACATTGGCGGCGATTTCATTGGCGATCGATTTTGCCTCGAGGTTGGCCTGATCCATCGTCAGCGTCTGGACGCGATCCCGGGTCTGGCCGATGAGGAAAAAGTTCGAGACGATAAGAACAAGCGCGATGGCGATGCCGGTGATGACGATGAGTTTCGCGGCAAGCGATTTCATGCGAAAAATGAACATGGGGTCCTCGGGCAAGGATGCGCCGAACGGGCATTCTCCGGCGCAGGAGCAAAGGCTCGCCCCATCATGAGGCAGCCGCCTACAGCGCCGCGCGTCTTTGTGAGACGCGCAAAGGACGCTGTAGCACTTTGAATGGCTGCATAATTTTCCCCCTTAAATCGATTCCGATTTAAGGAATTATGCAGAGGACAGCTGGATTCCAAAAGCGCAAGGAACCAGCGACCACGGGCAACATCGCCGGAGATCTCTTAAATTTGAATGAAACTCGATCGATCAAGACAAGGAAAATCGCCGGAACGCCCTGAATTACAGAGAGTTTTGCCGGCGGCTTCGCAAAGAGACGCGAACTATATCCTGTCTGCGACTTCCTCGCTCAAAGGGATCGAAGGTTGTGCTCCGGCCTTGAGGCATGCGAGCGAACCGGCAACCGCCGCACGGCGCAGCGCCGAGACAAAATCGAGGCCGTCGTCGAGGCTGGCAGCGAAATAGCCGCAGAAAGTGTCTCCGGCGCCGACCGTATCGACAGGTTCGATCTTGAGACCCTGCGCCCTCGAAATCGACCCGTCGCGAATGGCGATGACCCCGTCGGCGCCGAGCGTCACGATCAGCGTCTGGCCCGTCTCCGCATGCAGGTGCACAAGGGCTGCCTCGCGCGCCTGCGCGTCCATGCCCTCCTGCCCGGCGAGCCGCTCGAACTCGGTCTCGTTGGCGATGACGATATCGGCGAGCCGGCCGAGACGCGGCGCATCGGGGATCAGCGGCGCGAGGTTGAGGATGCTGGTGACGCCCTTGGCGCGGGCGGCCGACAGCGCGCCTTCGACGGCGGCAGCCGGCACTTCGAGCTGCAGCATCAGGATATCGCCGTCATTCATGCGGCCGATCGCCGTCTCGGCATCGGCAGGCGTGACCTGGCCATTGGCGCCGGGAACGACGGCAATCATGTTTTCGCCGTCGCCGCCGACAAGGATCAGCGCCGTGCCTGTGGGACCGTCGACATGTTTGATCAGAGAAAGGTCGGTACCTGCATCATCGAGCAGGGCCAGCGCCTCCGCAGCGAAAGCATCCTTGCCGACGGCGCCGGCCATATGCACGTAGCGGCCGGCGCGGCGCGCTGCCAGCGCCTGGTTGGCGCCCTTGCCGCCGGCGGCCGTGGCAAAGCCGTTGCCGGCCACCGTCTCGCCGGGCTTCGGCAGGCGCTCGGTCGTGGCGATGAGATCCATGTTGATGGACCCGAAAACCGTGATCATGAATGTGTCCCGTCTTCTAGAGCATGATGCCGAAAAGTGTGATCGGTTTTCGGACGACATCATGCTCTAACTATATAATGTAGAACAGGATTCAGATTTTAGGTCGATCCGGCCTAAAATCATCCTGTTCTAGAGCCTGCAAGTGACATCATGCTCCTGCATGTTTCATGCCGGCGAGACACTGCCCGAAGCGGTCACTCCTCGTCAACCACCCGGAGCTTCAGAAGACCGGTGCGGCTTTCCACCGATTTGGCCGCGGCTTCGCTGTCGCGGGCGGGCTTGGCATCGCCGCCGCCTGCCTCGAATTCCAGCGCTTCGATCTTGGCGCCGCGCCTGGTGAGCTTGTCGGCTGACGTGACCACCATGTCGATGTCCTTCTGCGCCATGGCGAAATGGCCCTGCAGCTTGCGCACCCGCTCGTCGAGGCGGCTGAGATCGTCCATCAGGAACGCCACTTCTCCCTGGATCAGATGCGCCTGCGCCCGCATGCGCTGGTCCTTGAGCACGGCCTGGATGACCTGGATCGACAGCATCAGCAGCGACGGCGAGACGATGACGATGCGCGCGCGGTGGGCCTTCTGCACCACCGGCTCGAAGTGCTCGTGGATCTCGGCGAAGATCGATTCGGATGGCACGAAGAGAAAGGCCGTATCCTGGGTTTCCCCCTGGATCAGATATTTCTCGGAAATGTCCCGTATATGGACCTCCATGTCGCGGCGGAACTGCTGGCCGGCTATCTTGCCGGCTTCGGGGCTGCCGGCGTCGCGGATCGCGTTCCAGGCTTCGAGCGGAAATTTCGCGTCGATGACAAGCGGCGGCGCGCCGTTCGGCATACGGATCGTGCAGTCCGGCCGCGACCCGTTGGACAGCGTCTGCTGGAAGGCGTAGGCGCCCATCGGCAGACCGTCGGCGACGATCGTTTCCATCCTGGACTGGCCGAAGGCGCCGCGCGTCTGCTTGTTGGACAGAATGGCCTGCAGCCCGACGACATCCCTCGCGAGCGTCTGGATATTGTTCTGCGCGGCATCGATGACCGCCAGCCGCTCCTGCAGCCGCTGGAGGTTCTCATACGTCGACTTCGTCTGCTCGGTGATCGTCGAGCTGACGCGCTGCGACATACCGTCGAGGCGTTGGCTGATCGTCTGGTTGAGTTCGCTCTGCCGCGCCCCGAAGACCTCGGTCATCGCCGCGATGCGGCCCTGCATCTCCGCCTGGATCTTCAAAAGCTCGGCCATGCGCGCTTCGTTTTCCTGAGCACGAAAGCTCGCTTCCTCCGCCTGCTCGCGGCGAAGGCTGGCGCCGCGCAGCAGAAGCACGATCACCAGCAGGGCGAGGGCGGCGAGAACGCCGCCGACAAGCGCCAGCATGGCCGGGCTGATTGAGGCAAGGGCAAGGGCGAGCGATTCGGCATGAATGGTCATGCCGCAAGCATAACAGAAGAAACGGTGAGATATAGATCAAAACGTGAACGGAATGAGCCGCCCTCAATATCCTTCCAAGCGATCGCTCTTCCTCGCTCGGGGAGAAGAAATCGCCGTCCGATTTAACGATTGCTCAACCATATTGGCCAAAACCTGCGGCGCAGAAATTCCTTCCCGCGTGCGTCGCGCCAAGTACAGAGATCTCCATGACCGCCCAGCAGACCGACAGTGCCCTCAGGCAGCGCCTCGATTTCATCGAACTGGATGAGGCAGCGCGCAAGTCGATGCGGGATCTGCGCCCTGTCATATCAGAGCTGATCGGCGGCGCCCTCGATAAATTCTACGCCAAGATCGCCAAGACCCCGGCTGTCGCAGGCTTCTTCGCCGATAAAAACCATGTCGGCCATGCCAAGAAGCGCCAGCAGGACCATTGGGCCAATCTCGCCGGCGGCGCGTTCGACGAGAGCTATGTCAACGGCGTGACCGCGGTCGGCCGGACGCACGCCCGCATCGGGCTGGAGCCGCGCTGGTATATTGGCGGTTACGCCATCGTCATGTCCGAACTCGTCAAGGGCATCATGGAGAAGCAGTGGCCGTCGATCTTCGCGCGCCGAGAGGGCAAGGCATTGGCCGAGAAACTGTCGGTGGTCATCAAGGCCGGCATGCTCGACATGGATTATTCCATCTCGGTCTATCTCGAGACGCTCGAAGCAAAGCGCCGCGCCTTGGAAGAGCAGCGCGCTGAGGCCGAATCCGATCAGGCGATCGCGCTGGAGCAGCTGCGCCGCGGTCTGGAAGCGCTGTCAAACGGCGATCTCGAAGCCACCCTGCCGTCCGACCTGCCGGGCAATTTCCGGCAGATGGCTGAGGACTACAACCGTGCCGTCAGGGCGCTAAGCCAGTCCTTCGCCTCCGTGCGCGAGACTTCTGGCCATATCATGAGCGGTGCCGACGTCATTTCCAATGCGACCAACGATCTGGCGCTGCGCACTGCCCAGCAGGCGGCAGGCGTCGAGGAGAGTTCGGCCGCCCTGCAGCAGCTGTCCGTCAGCGTCGGCCAGACGGCCGGCAATGCCGAAAAGGCTTCGGACGCCGTGCGCGAGACGCAAGAGAAGGCGAAGAACTCCGGTGAACTCGTCACCAGCGCCGTCTCGGCGATGGCCGGCATCGAGAAATCCTCGACCGGGATCTCCAAGATCATCGGCGTCATCGATGAGATCGCCTTCCAGACCAATCTGCTGGCGCTGAACGCTGGTGTCGAGGCGGCCCGCGCCGGTGATGCCGGCAAAGGTTTTGCCGTCGTCGCCCAGGAAGTCCGCCAGCTCGCCCAGCGCACCGCGGAAGCGGCCAAGGAGATCAAGAACCTGATCTCGCAGAGCTCGACACAGGTCAATCAGGGCGTCGGCATCGTCTCAAGCACCGGTGAGGCGCTGAACGACATGATCAGCCGCATCAACATCATCAACCGTTTCGTCGCCGATATCGCCGCCGCCGCCCGCGATCAGGCGACCGGCGTCAACGAGGTCAGCATCGCCGTCCGCAACATGGGTGCGATCACCCAGCAAAATTCGGACATGGTCGAGCACTCCTCGGCGGAAACCCGCCGCCTTAAGGACGAGGTGGAGACCCTGATCGAGCTGCTGCGGCGCTTCCGCGCCCGGCCGGAAGGCCGTTCAGCCAGTGCGGCCCGCCGGGCGGCCTAAGGCGAATATGGCGAAATTCCAGGCGGGGATGCAAAAAAGCGTATTCCCCGCCTGCCGGATAATTCCATAGTCGGAAAAGATGGGTTATGGGAACGCCATGACCATCAAGCCACTCATCATTCTTCCCGATCCCGTTCTCCGCCAGCTGTCCAAGCCGATCGAGCGGGTGGATTCCGACCTGCAGCGTCTTGCCGACGATATGCTGGAAACCATGTACGACGCGCCGGGCATCGGCCTTGCCGCGATCCAGATCGGCGTGCCGCGCCGCATGCTCGTCATCGACATCTCGCGCGAGGGCGAGGAAAAGCAGCCGCAGGTCTTCATCAACCCGGAGATCGTCAAATCCTCCGACGAGCGCTCCGTCTATGAGGAAGGCTGTCTTTCGATTCCGGATTATTATGCCGAGGTCGAGCGCCCGGCTGTCGTCTCGGTCAAATTTCTCGACCGCGACGGCAAAGAACAGACCGTGGAAGCCGACGGCCTGCTCGCCACCTGCCTGCAACACGAGATCGACCACCTGAACGGCGTGCTGTTCATCGATTACATCTCGCGGCTGAAGCGGGAGATGGTGATCAAGAAATTCACCAAGGCGGCAAAGTCAAAGGCGCTCTGACGCTGCGTTGAAAATTCACCGGCAAGGCACTATGATATCACCGATATCATGATGGAGGTGCCGAATGGGCGACCTGCTTATTCGAGATGTTCCGGATGCAATGAAGCGGCAGCTTCAGGAAAGCGCGCAGCGTAACGGCCGCAGCCTTTCGGAAGAGGCGATCGAAATCATGCGCCGGCAGATTGCCGTGGAGCGCTCAGGAGCTTCCGCCGGGCAGCGCCTGCGCTCTCTGATGAGTGACGAAAGATTGAGCGAAGATGAAGTGGAGGCCATCGCCGCATCTCGCCACGAACGCGACCGCGAACCGCCGCGCTTCGACACATGATCGTCCTCGATACGAATGTGATTTCCGAAATGCAGGGGAGGACCCACAGCGAGCGGATATTGAACTGGCTGGACGGCTACGACGTCGAGACGCTTTTCCTGACGACGATTGCCGTCGCCGAAATGCGTTACGGTCTTGAACTCCTTGATGATGGCAGGCGAAAGACAGCGCTGGTGTCCGACTTCAATCGGATCGAGTCGGAATTTTCAGGCCGGATCCTCGGTTTTTCCCTGAGTGCGGCGCATCGCTACGGCCTGTTGGCTGCGGAGCGCAGAAAGGCGGGACGGCCGATGGAAACGAAGGATGCTATGATTGCCGCCATCTGCCTTGTAAACGGCGCGACGCTTGCGACCCGCAACATTAGAGATTTCGAGGGGCTTGATCTCAAGCTCGTAAACCCGTTTGAAGACGGTTGATCCTCAATTGGCGAGATAAAATGTCTCTTCGCATCATCTTCATGGGAACCCCGGAGTTCTCGGTTCCGACCCTGCGCCTGCTCGTCGATGCCGGCCACAGGATCGTTGCGGTCTATACCCAGCCGCCGCGGCCGGGCGGGCGGCGCGGGCTCGATCTGCAGAAATCGCCGGTGCATCAGGCGGCCGAACTGCTCGGCCTGCCGGTCTTCACCCCGGTCAATTTCAAAGACCCCGAGGAGCGCGAGAGGTTTCGTGGCCTGAATGCCGATGTCGGCGTCGTCGTTGCCTACGGGCTGTTGCTGCCGGAAGCGATTTTGAATGGCACAAGGGATGGCTGCTACAACGGTCATGCCTCGTTGCTGCCGCGCTGGCGGGGTGCTGCACCCATCCAGCGGGCGATCATGGCCGGCGACGCAAAGACCGGCATGATGGTGATGAAGATGGATAAGGGTCTGGATACCGGTGCCGTGGCCCTCACCCGCGAGGTCGAGATCGGCCCGAACATGACGGCCGGCGAACTGCACGACCGGCTGATGCTCGTGGGCGCCAAGGCGATGGCGGAGGCCATGGTGAAACTTGAGATGAACGACCTGCCGCTGACGCCGCAGCCGGAAGACGGCGTGCTCTATGCCGCCAAGATCGACAAGGCCGAGACGCGCATCGATTTCTCCAGGAACGCCAGCGACGTGCACAATCACATCCGCGGCCTGGCGCCGTTTCCGGGTGCCTGGTTCGAGCTCGAAGTCGGCGGCAAGCCGGAGCGGGTGAAGGTGCTGGCGTCCGAGCTGGCTGAAGGGCAGGGTGCTGCCGGGCAATTGCTGACGGACGATCTCGTGGTCGCCTGCGGCGCGGGCGCGGTGCGGCTGACCAGGCTGCAGAAGGCCGGCGGCAAGCCGCTGGCGGCGGCCGATTTCCTCAGGGGCACGCCGCTTGCGGCGGGCACGAGGCTTTCCTGATGCCGCGTTTCCGCATGACCGTCGAATATGACGGCGGCCCTTATGTCGGCTGGCAGCGGCAGGAGAACGGCCCCTCGGTGCAGGGCGCGATCGAGGCCGCCGTGCTGTCGCTGACCGGCGAGACGGTGTCGGTGCGCGGCGCCGGACGCACCGATTCCGGCGTCCACGCCATGGGGCAGGTGATCCATACCGATCTTTCGAAGGAATGGTCGCCCTACCAGCTGCAGAATGCCTTGAACGCGCATCTGAGGCTCGCCGGCGAGCGCGTCTCCATACTCGATGTCGAGGCGGCTCCCGAATTCTTCGATGCCCGCTTTTCGGCGCTGCGGCGCCATTACCTTTATCGCATCGTCAGCCGCCGGGCGCCGCTGGCGCTCGAAGCCGGCAAGGCCTGGTGGGTGCCGAAGGTGCTCGATCACGAGGTCATGCATGCCGCCGCCCAGAGGCTGGTCGGGCGGCACGATTTCTCCACCTTCCGCGCTGCCCATTGCCAGGCAAACAGCCCGGTACGCACGCTCGACCGGCTGGATGTGACGCGCAATGGCGAGCTGATCGAGATCCGCGCCACGGCGCAGAGTTTCCTCCACAACCAGATCCGTTCCTTCGCCGGCACGCTGAAGCTCGCCGGCGAAGGCAAATGGACGCCTGATGATGTCGAGGCGGCGCTCAAGGCACGCGACCGCAAGGCCTGCGGCCCTGTGGCGCCGCCGGACGGGCTCTATTTCATGCAGGTGGATTATCCCGAGGTGATCCCCGATCGCCGAAGGCCGGTCACCGATAACGATGACGGCGCCGATGAAAGTGACGATCCCTCGTAAGTTTACTCAGACGGGATAGATGCCGAGGAAGTGCTGCAGATATTCCGAAAGGATCATCGATGGCACGAGCAGCACCAGTGTCAGCGCCCCGGTCATCAGCGCATGACCGTGGCAGATCATCCGGAGAATGCGCGCCAGCACGAAGACCTGCGCCAGCATGAAGGCGAGCAGCAGCAGCGAGACGAGGCCGACGGATCCGGGCAGGAAGAACACCAGCGCCAGCAGCAGCCCGTTGATATAGGAAAGCGGCACGCCGAGCCAGTTGACGCTGACGACGACGGGGGCGAAACGCTCGCCCATGCGGAAGGCAAGCAGCAGAAACCCGGCAAAGACCAGCGGCACGAACCAGTTGGCGACCTCGACGAGGCCGAGCCTGATATAGAAGGGAAAATCGACATCGGCTTCCGGCGGCATCGCCCGCAGGAAGGCCTGTCGCCACCAGAGCCATGAAATACCCATCGGCGGCAGGCACCAGAGCATCGCCCAGAACGAACGGTTGACGCCGCGCTCGGACATATCGAGGTAGCGGAAGCCGCGCGGATCCAGCCGGATGAGCAGCCAGAGGCCGGCCAGATAATATTGAACCTCCCTAAAGCCCGGCATTGGCGAACCAGCGGGCGATGAAGGTTTCGTAGATCGCCGTCAGCGTCTCCAGATCGGCGACAACGACGCGCTCGTCGATCATGTGCATCGTCTGGCCGACGAGGCCGAACTCGACGACCGGGCAATAATCCTTGATGAAGCGCGCATCCGATGTGCCGCCGGTGGTCGAAAGCCGCGGCGACTGGCCGGAAACGCTTTCGACGGCCGATGACAGCGAGGCGATCAGCGCATTGTTGCGCGTCAGGAAGACATGGCTCGGCCGGTCGGCCCAGACGATATCATAGGCCACCGGTTCGCGCCCCGGCCGCAAGGCACCATCCCGGGCGGCGGCGTCGAGACGGCGCAGGATTTCGGCACGTAGCGTTTCGACCGTCCAGCTGTCGTTGAAGCGGATGTTGAAGCTTGCCGATGCCTTGGCCGGAATGACGTTGGTCGCCGGATTGCCGACATCGACCGTGGTCACTTCGAGGTTCGACGGCTGGAAATCGTCGGTGCCGCCGTCAAACGGCGGGTCCATCAGTGCTTGGGTCAGCTGCAGCATGCCGCGCACCGGATTGTCGGCAAGGTGCGGATAGGCGGCATGGCCCTGGACGCCGTGAACGGTGATCTTGCCCGACAGCGAGCCGCGCCGGCCGATCTTGATCATGTCGCCGAGCCTGTCCGGATTGGTCGGCTCGCCGACAAGGCAGGCATCCCAGTGCTCGCCGCGTTCGGCCGCCCATTGCAGCAGCTTGATCGTGCCGTTGATCGCCGGGCCTTCTTCGTCGCCGGTGATGAGGAAGGAAATCGAGCCGACCGGTGGCCCGTTTTTCTCGATATGGCGGGCGACGGCGGCGACGAAACAGGCGATGCCGCCCTTCATGTCGACGGCGCCGCGGCCGAAAAGCTCGCCCTTCGAAATCTGGGCCTCAAACGGTGGATGCGTCCAGGCGGCTTCGTCACCGACCGGCACGACATCGGTATGGCCGGCAAACATCAGATGCGGGCCGTCCTTGCCGAGGCGGGCATAGAGGTTTTCGATGTCGGGTGTTCCCTCTTCGCTCGCCTTCACCCTGTCGACCGTAAAGCCGAGCGGCGCAAGCATCGCCTCCAGCGCCGTGAGCGCGCCGCCTTCGGCGGGCGTCACGGACGGGCAGCGAATCAGCGTCTGGAGATTGGCGACGGGGTCGGTAGCGGTCATGGCGGTCGAACTATCCGGCGGGAATGGCAAAGACATGGCAAGGCGGGGCCGCCTCGCGTAAAAAGACGCCGTCTGTTTACCGGATCAACGTCCCGGTGTCATCAATCTCTGAGCAGCTCGTTGATGCCGGTCTTCGAACGGGTCTTTTCATCGACGCGCTTGACGATGACGGCGCAGTAGAGATGCGGCGCCGGCTGGCCGTTGCCCATCGTCGCATTACCCGACGGCATCGAGCCGGCGACGACGACGGAATAGGGCGGCACTTCGCCGTAGGTCACCTCGCCGGTGGCGCGGTCGACGATCTTGGTCGACTTGCCGATAAAGACGCCCATGCCGAGCACCGAGCCTTCGCGGATGATGCAGCCTTCGACCACCTCGGAACGGGCGCCGATGAAGCAATTGTCCTCGATGATCGTCGGGCCCGCCTGCATCGGCTCCAACACGCCGCCAATGCCGACGCCGCCGGAGAGATGCACATGCTTGCCGATCTGCGCGCAGGAGCCGACCGTTGCCCAGGTATCGACCATCGTGCCTTCGCCGACATAGGCGCCGAGATTGACGAAGGAGGGCATCAGGATCGCGTTCGGGGCGATGTAAGCCGAGCGGCGCACGACGCAGTTCGGCACGGCGCGGAAGCCGGCGGCGCGGAAGTGGTTCTCGCCCCAGTTCTCGAACTTCGAAGGAACCTTGTCCCACCAGGTCGAGTTGCCCGAGCCGCCCTTCACCACGTCCATGTCGTTGAGGCGGAAGGACAGCAGCACGGCCTTCTTCAGCCACTGATTGACCGACCAGGCGCCGTCGGCGGAGCGTTCGGCGACACGGACCTTGCCGGCATCGAGCAGGTCGAGTGCTGCTTCGACCGCATCGCGAACCTCGCCCTTCGTCGACGTGTTCACATTGTCGCGATTGTCGAAGGCGGCTTCGATGATCTTTTCGAGGGATGCGAGGTCGGTGGCGCTCATGAGAATTCCTTAAACTTCGATCTTTATCGTGGAGACGGGGCGTCTCCGGAATTGCGGTTGGCGGGGTTTACCCTGCTCTACAGCATGAAGCCGTAGAACGGAATGATTTTTCCGACAAGATCATACCTGGATTCAAGGCGTTATAGCGACATATCCGGCTTCGTGGCCGGCAATACTGAAAGGCATTTCGACATGGCGAAGGGACGAAACGGCGGTTCGCGGCGCAAGGACGGCGTATGGGACCCGCTGAAGAGCAGCTCGACCGACAAGCAGCGTGCCGAAGCCGTGCCGAAGACGCCGCAGACGATGTCGCCTGCCTACCGCCTTGCCTATGTCGACGAGGATTTCCTCTGCCGTGAGGAGCTGCGGCCGATCCGCCTGCAGCTGGAACTGATGAAGCCGGAGATGATGCTGACCGAACGCGGCATCAAGTCGACCGTCGTCATGTTCGGCGGCGCCCGCATTCCCGCCCCCGGCCAGAGCGCCTGGGCAGCCCGCAACGACATTCAGCGCGTCAACCTGGAGGCGGCCTCCGTCTATTATGACGAGGCGCGCAAATTCGCCGGGCTCTGCTCGAAATATTCGGCCACCTTCAATTTCCACGAATATGTCATCGTCACCGGCGGCGGCCCCGGCGTGATGGAGGCCGGCAATCGCGGCGCGGCCGACGAGGGCGCCCCTTCGATCGGCCTCAACATCGTGCTGCCGCATGAGCAGGCGCCGAACGCCTATGTGACGCCGGAGCTCAGCTTCAACTTCCACTATTTCGCCATCCGCAAGATGCATTTCATGGTGCGCGCCAAGGCGATCGCCGTCTTTCCCGGCGGCTTCGGCACGCTCGACGAATTCTTCGAATGCCTGACGCTGATCCAGACCGGCCGCATGGAGCGCCTGCCGCTCATCCTTTTCGGGGAGGCGTTCTGGCGGAGCATCATCAATTTCGACGCATTGGCCGAATTCGGCACGATTGCGCCCGACGACGTCAAGCTGATCAGCTTCGTCGAAACGGCCGAAGAGGCATGGAAGATCGTTCAGAATTTCTACGAACGCCGCGAATAGGCGCTTCGGAGGGACAACTGCGAAGCCTCTCCCCGCCCAGGCGGGGAAAGGCAAGGGCAAGTCGTCCGGCTTACAGAAGCGGCCGGTCCGGCATGTCATCGATCGAGATGACGCCGTCCTTGTTGCGGTCCATCCGGGTGAACAGCTTGTCGAAGGCGGCTGTGGCTTCCTGTTTGGAAATCTGGCCGTTCTGGTCGGTGTCGATCCGGTGCATCATGATCGAGGCACGCATGATGTTGCCGCCGTGGCGCATCCAGCGATGCCCGTCACGACCATCGTGACCTTCGCGCGGCGGCCGTCCCTCGTCGTTATTGTCTGCCGTCGCTGCTGCGGCATTCGCATCCTTGTTTTCGCCGGCCTCCTGCTTGCGCTGGTCTCTCATCGCCTGCATCTGGGATTTCCGGTACTCACGGATTTCGCCTGGGGTCAGGGAGCCATCCTTGTTGGTATCGATCGCGGCGAAGATCTTGTCGAGGCCGGCGGTCGCCTCGTCCTTGGAGACCTGTCCATCCTTGTTCGTATCGAATTGCTTGAGCATGCGGACATAGGTGATTTCGCGGAAGGCAGCCGAGCCTGGACCCGGGCGGCCCATGCCGGCATGCTGGCGCGGCCCGTCACCCGGTGCGGCAAAAACTGCCCCGGCGGCTGCGCCGAAGATGAGGGTGGAGGAAAGCGCTGCCAGTATCAGCTTGTTGCGGTACATCGTGTTTGCCTTTCGTAAGGTGTCCCCTCACGAAAGAAGATATGGCCGCGGACCCGGAAGACCCAGTTAAACATCGGTAAGCTGAGTGAAAACTTGGTAATGCTTCAACCGGTAATCTTGCCGAGAAAAGCGGCGAGGTCGTCGGTGACGAAATCGATATGATCCTCCTCGCCGCTGGTCGTTTCCCACCATTCGACCACCGTCTCTTCCAGATTGCGCGGCACCAGCAGCACGGTCTGCATGCCGAGCGCTTTGGGCACCGTCAGGTTGCGCGGCAGATCCTCGAACATGGCCGCCTTGTTGGTTTCGACGCGCTTCAGCGCCGCGAACTTGTCGTAGGTCGCCTGCGCCGGCTTCGGCACGTAATCGGCGGCGACGATATCGAAGATGTCGTCGAAATGTTCGAGAATGCCGAGCGCCTCCGCCGTCATTTCGGCATGCTTGACGCTGCCATTGGTGAAGATGAACTTGCGCCCCGGCAGCGCCTTGATCGCCTCGCCGAGTTCCGGCTGCGGCGTTAGCGCCGTGTAGTCGATCGCATGCGCCTTTTCGAGGAAGTCGTTCGGGTCTATGCCGTGGTGGATCATCAGGCCCTGCAGCGTCGTGCCATGGTCGAGGTAATATTGCTTCTGCAGCTTGCGCGCCTCTTCCCGCTCCATCTGCAGGAGTGCCGCAACATAGGCGGTCATGTTCTTGTCGATCTGCGCGAAGAGATTGACATGATGCGGATAGAGCGTGTTGTCGAGGTCGAAGACCCAGTCTGTGACGTGCTCGAAATCGGTTTTATCAGGCGTGCGGTCGATCTTGGTCATGGCGGTCTTATGGCACGGCTGCTGCGGGAAACAAACGGCTTTTGGCTCCCAGGTTCGCCTGACAGCAGCTTCCGCAAAAATGCCGCCAGATTTTCACAACTTTAAGAGGATTTTGGCTGAATATTGCCATTGATTGCTGGTGACTTTCTGCCTGCGTCAGACAGGGGGACCCGCAAGGGGGTAAAGTCGCATGAAGATCGTTCTGGTCAATCCGCCGCACACGGCGATCGGCAGTCGCATTCCCGATGATCACCTTCCACCGCTCGGCCTTCTTTCGGTCGGCGGCCCGCTGATCGACGACGGTCATATCGTCAGTCTCATCGATGCCGAGTTCGGACCGATGACGATAGCGGAGATTGTCAGCCGTGTGGCGGCCAGCGGCCCAGATCTGGTGCTGATCGGTCATTCCGGCTCGACCTCGGCCCATCCCACCGCCCGTGCGATCGCAGAGGCGATCAAGCACAGCGATCCTGCTATCCGCATTGTCTATGGTGGTGTCTTCCCGACCTATCACTGGCGGGAGGTGCTGGCCGAGACCGAGGCATTCGATATTCTTGTGCGCGGTGAAGGCGAGGAAACGATGCGGCGCCTTGCCGATTGCCTGGCGACGGGCCGCCCGCTCGCAACCGTTCCCGGCATCGCCTTTCGCGATGGCGATGGCGAAATCCTGGCAACACAGCCGGCGCAGGCGATCGCCGATCTCGATACCTATCGCGTCGGCTGGGAGCTGATCGATCATCGCCACTACAGTTACTGGGGCGGCAAACGGGCTGTCGTCATGCAGTTTTCGCGCGGCTGTCCGCATCTTTGCAATTACTGCGGCCAGCGCGGCTTCTGGACCCGCTGGCGTCACCGCTCGCCGGACCTGTTCGCCCTCGAGATCGCCAGGCTTTATCGCGAAGAGGGCGTGGAGCTGATCAATCTGGCCGACGAGAATCCGACCTCCTCGCGCAAGGCGTGGCTCGCTTTTCTCGAAGCGATGATCGCCGAGAATGTGCCGGTGCAGATCGTCGGATCGACACGGGCCGATGATATCGTCCGCGATGCCGATATCCTGCATCTCTACCGCAAGGCGGGTGTCGTGCGCTGGTTGATCGGCATGGAAAACACCGACGAGGCGACCTTGACGCTGATCAAGAAGGGTGGAGCAAAGACAACCGACAGGGAGGCGATCCGCCTTCTGCGCCAACACGATATCCTCTCCATGGCGACCTGGGTCGTCGGTTTCGAGGATGAGAAGCTGAGCCATCTCTGGCGCGGCTTCCGGCAATTGCTCTCCTATGATCCCGACCAGATCCAGGCACTCTATGTGACGCCACATCGCTGGACGCCCTTCTTCCGTATCGCCCGCGATCGACAGGTCATCGAAACCGACATCCGTAAATGGGACTACAAGCATCAGGTACTGAAGATGCGGCATCTCAACCCGATCGTGCTGGTCGCCTGCGTCAAGCTCATCGAGGTGGCGGTCCAGGCGCGGCCGAAGGCGCTGCTGCGCATCCTCTTCCATCGCGATCGCGAGCAACGCCATTCTATGCGCTGGTATACGCAAATGGGTCGTCGCGTCTGGTTTCACGAGATCCTCGAATTCCTCTTCCGCCGCCGCCATCTCAAGGATGGCCCGACGCTGGAGAATTTCTGGGGCGCCCCGCAGGATGCAGAGGAGGAATCCATGTTGCGCCCGCAACGGCATCTGAAAAGCGTCGACGCGGCGGAATAAAATAGACGCCCGATTTTCGGCGGACGGCGCAGGCACGGAATGCTAGAAAGCGGTCATGCTTTTCGAACGCCCCGATGACGATACGCTCTACGATGCCCTGATCGCGCGCAGTGCCGATTATGAGGGCCAGGCCTATGTCTGCGTGAAGACGACAGGCATCTTCTGCCGTCTGACCTGCCCGGCACGCAAGCCGAAGCGGGAAAATACGCTCTTTTTCGATACGATCGCCGCCTGCATGCATTCCGGCTTCCGCCCGTGCCAGCGCTGCAGGCCGCTGGAGCAGCCGGGCAGGGAGCCGATCGTCGACGAGCTGCTTGCCGCGTTGGACCGCGAGCCGCAACTGCGCTGGACCGAGGATGAGCTTGTGCGCCGCGGCCACGATCCTTCGACCGTGCGCCGCGCCTTCAAACGCGGGCTCGGCATGACCTTCCACGATATCGTCCGCTATCGCCGGCTGGGCGAAGCGGCCCGGCAGCTGGCCGATGGCGCGCGCGTCATCGATGCGCAGCTCGATGCGGGATATGACTCCCCAAGCGGTTTCCGGGCGGCTTTCCAGCGGCTGGTCGGCAAGGCGCCGGCGCTGTCGCAGAACCGCGAACTGCTCTTTGCCGACTGGTTCGACACGCCGCTCGGGCCGATGATAGCCGTTGCCGACCAGACGCATCTCCACCTTCTCGAATTCCACGACCGTAAGGCGCTGCCGACCGAGCTCGAGGCGCTGCAGAAGCGCACCCGCTCGTCGGTCGCAATCGGCCGCACGCCGGCGATCGATCAGATTGAGGCGGAGATCCGGGATTATTTCGAAGGGCGGCTCACCATCTTCAAGACGTCATTGGCGCTCGGCGGCACACCCTTCGAAAAACATGTCTGGGCAAAGCTCATGGAGATTCCTGCCGGCCAGACGCGCGCCTATGGCGATCTTGCAAGGGAGATGGAAAGGCCGGAAGTCGTGCGGGCGGTCGGCCGCGCCAATGGCGCCAACCAGCTTGCCATCATCGTGCCCTGCCATCGCATCCTCGGCGCGGATGGTTCGTTGACCGGCTATGGCGGCGGGCTCTGGCGCAAGCAATGGCTGCTGCGGCATGAAGAGAAGATCAGCGCACAAGCACCCAACATGGAGGAGACGGCATGAACCAGAGTGAGAAGGCCGAGCTGTTCGGCACGCTGCACCGCAAGGGCAATCCTGTCATTCTTTACAATATCTGGGATGCCGGCACGGCCAAGGCGGTTGCCGACGCCGGCGCCAAGGCACTTGCGACGGGAAGCTGGTCGGTCGCCGCTGCGCATGGTTATGCCGACGGCGAGAAGTTGCCGATGTCGGTGCTGGTCGAAACGGCGAAGTCCATCACCGCTGTCATCGACCTGCCGCTTTCGGTCGATTTCGAAGGCGCCTATTCTGCCGAGCCGGAGGGCGCGGCCGCCAACGTCGCAAAGCTGGTGGAGGTCGGCGCCGTCGGCATCAATTTCGAGGATCAGGTGGTCGGCGGTGGCGGGCTTTATCCGGCCGAAAGGCAGGCGGCCCGCATCCGCGCCATTCGCGAGATGGCGGAAGGCAAGGGCATCCCCTTCTTCATCAACGCCCGCACGGATCTCTTCCTGGCCGAGAGCGATCTTTCCAAACATGCCGGTCTGGTGGACGAGGCAATCGAGCGGGGCAAGGCCTATGCGGCTTCTGGCGGCAGCGGCTTCTTCGTGCCTGGTTTGATCGATCCCGCCTTGATCGAGAAGATCTGCGCGGCATCGCCGCTGCCGGTCAACATCATGATGCGGACGGGCGCTCCGGACGTGAAGGCGCTGGCAAAGCTCGGCGTCGGCCGTGTCAGCTATGGTCCGGGGCCTTACCGATCGATGATGGAAAAGTTGAAACAGGAGGCGGCGGCGATTTATAACCCGCTTTGACGCCGAATGCCCGAAGGCCGCAGATCTGGTGGGAAGCTGCGGCCCGGAATGAAATCCCGTTCCGCTCAGGAACGGAAGCGCAGATTCCGCCGGCTGAGCTGGCTGACCGAGGTGCAGCCCATCAGCTTCATGCCGCGCTCGATCTCGGTGCGCATCGTCTCCAGCGCCCGTTCGACGCCGGGCTGTCCGGCAGCGGCAAGCGGGAAGAGATAGTAGCGCCCGAGCCCGACGGCCTTCGCCCCGAGCGACAGCGCTTTAAGAACATGCGTTCCCCGCTGCACGCCGCCATCCATCATCACGTCGATCCGGTCGCCCACGGCGTCGACGATCTCGGCCAGCTGGTCGAATGCGCTGCGCGAGCCGTCAAGCTGGCGTCCGCCATGATTGGAAAGCACGATGCCGCTGCAGCCGATCTCGGCCGCACGCTTGGCGTCTTCGACCGACATGATGCCCTTCAGGCAGAATGGCCCGCCCCATTCGCGCACCATCTCCGCCACGTCGTCCCACGACATCGAGGGGTCCAGCATCTCGGTGAAGTATCGGCTGATCGACAGCGTGCCGCCATCCATCTTGACGTGGTTTTCGAGCTGCGGCAGCCGGAAACGCTCGTGCGTCAGCCAGTCGATCGCCCAGGAAGGCTTGATCGCGAACTGGGTCATGCCGGCTAGATTGAGCTTGAAGGGAATGGCAAAGCCCGTGCGCTTGTCGCGCTCGCGGTTGCCGCCGGTGATGCTGTCGACCGTCAGCATCATCGCCTGTACGCCGGCATTTTTCGCTCGCGCCATCATCTCGCGGTTGAGGCCGCGGTCCTTGTGGAAATAGAACTGATAGACCTGCGGCCCGTTGCTGATCTGCCTGGCTTCCTCCAGGCTGATCGTGCCGAGCGAGGAGACGCCGAACATCGTGCCATGTTTTGCCGCCGCCGCCGCGACCGCCCGCTCTCCCTGGTGGTGAAAAAGGCGCTGCAACGCCGTCGGGGAGCAATAGACCGGCATTGCGAGCTTCTGCCCCATGACGGTCACCGACATGTCGACCTCGGCCACACCGCGCAAAACGTCGGGCACCAGATCGCAAGCCTCGAAGGCCGCCGTATTGCGCCGGTACGTCACCTCGTCATCGGCACCGCCGTCTATATAGTCGAATATCGGCCCGGGAAGACGCCGCTTGGCCATGCGCCGGAAATCGTGAAAATTATAGCAGTCTGTCAGGCGCATTTCTTTCCTCGATACCCTGTTCCCGTGTCAGGAAGATCCGCCCTTCGTGGTGAAGGGCGCAGCCTCGGTCAGGGAACGATCAGCGTTCCGACGCCGTGCTCGGTGAAGATCTCGAGCAGGACGGAATGGGCGGTCTTGCCGTTTAGGATGACGACACCCTGCACGCCGGCCTTGATCGCATCCATGCAGGTCTCGACCTTCGGGATCATGCCGCCGGAAATCGTGCCATCGGCGATCAGCGCATGTGCTTCGGCGACCGAAAGCTCCTTGATGAGCTGGCCGTTCTTGTCGAGCACGCCGGGCACATCGGTGAGGAAGAGCAGTCGGGTGGCGTTCAGCGCACCGGCAATGGCGCCGGCGAAGGTATCGGCATTGATATTGTAGGTTGCGCCGTCACGGCCAGGCGCCACGGGGGCGATGACGGGGATCATCTCGGAGCGGGCGAGCAGATCGAGCAGCGTGCGGTCGACCTCGACCACTTCGCCGACGAAGCCGAGATCGAGCACGCGCTCGATGTTCGAATCCGGATCCTTGATGGTCTTGCGCGCCTTTTCGGCGAAGACCATGTTGCCGTCCTTGCCGCAAAGGCCGATCGCCCATTCGCCGGTCTGGTTGATGAGCGCGACGATTTCCTTGTTGATCGAGCCGGCGAGCACCATCTCGACGATCTCGACCGTCTTCTGGTCGGTGACGCGAAGCCCGCCCTCGAATTTCGATTCGATGCCCATCTTGCTCAGCATGGCGCCGATCTGCGGGCCGCCGCCGTGAACGACGATCGGGTTGACGCCCGATTGCTTCAAGAGCGCGATATCGCTGGCAAAGGCCTTGCCGAGCTCGGGATTGCCCATGGCGTGGCCGCCATATTTCACGACAATCGTCTTGTTCTCGTAACGCTGCATGAAGGGCAGCGCCTTGGCCAGAAGCCGGGCCTGCAGTTCGCTTTCGGTTTCGTTCATGGGAACCCCGCAGAATTGTTCGCGGCCTTTTATCGCAAGTTTCTGGCAGAGGGAATAATCCAGAGGGCAATAGTTTTTCGTATCTGTCGCGGAGCCGGACACCGTTACCGTCTGGCGCACGCAAGCTTGAGATGAGGAACGGCATGCAAGGCGATGAGATCGCAGACTTGATCGGCCGTGTCGCACTCGGCGATCGCACGGCTTTCGTGGCCCTTTACAACCAGACCGGACCGAAACTTTTCTCGATCTGCCTGCGTATCTTGAAGGATCGCACGGAAGCCGAAGAAGCGCTGCAGGAAGTCTATATCAGCATCTGGCAACGCGCTCGCAGCTTCTCCGTCGCCTCGGGTTCGTCCTCGGCATGGCTGGCATCGATCGCCCGCAACCGGTCGATCGATGCGCTGCGGGCGCGCAAGCCCGTCGCCGACGAATTGGACACGGTCTATGATCTTGCCGATGCCGGGCCCGACCCGGAAATGCAGACGGTGACGAAGGATGAAGGAAGGCGGATTGACACCTGCATGGAAGAGTTGGAAGCTGATCGTGCGGTCGCGGTGAAACGGGCTTATGTCGAAGGGCTGAGCTATCAGGAACTGGCCGATCAGTTTGGTGTCCCGCTGAACACGATGCGGACCTGGCTCAGACGCAGCCTCTTGAAACTGAGAGAGTGCATGGAACGATGACATCGCCCGACAAAAGCAAGGGAGACCGCTCCCGCGACGAGGTTCTCGCCGGCGAATATGTGCTTGGCGTCCTGTCGTTGCAGGATCGTCGGGTGGTGGAAGAGCGCATGCGCCACGACCGCCCCTTCGCTGCGATCGTCAGCCGCTGGGAAACCAACCTCTCCTCCTTCAACGACGAGTATGAAGGCGTTGCTCCGAACCGGGAAACCTTCAAGCAGATCGAGGCGCGGCTGTTCGGCGATGGCCAAAAGTCCCCATCCTTTTCGCAGGGGCTCTGGAATTCCGCCGTTTTCTGGCGCTCGCTGAGCTTCGCCTGCATCGTCGTCGCCGTCAGCGCCGTCATCTTCGCCTCCGGCGTGGTGCCGGAGCCGCAGGGACCGGCACCGCTGGTGGCCTCGCTTTCGGGCCAGAACAACACCATCAATCTTCTCGCCTCCTATGAGCTGCAGAGCGGCCGCCTGAAGATCGTGCCGGTCGCCGCCGGCAAGCCGGAGGAGAAGTCGCTGGAACTTTGGCTGGTACCGGGCAGCGGCATGACGAGATCGCTCGGCGTCTTCCAGCCGGGCGAAAGCGGTGAACTTGTCATTCCCGCCGAACTGCGCAGCAGGTTAGCCGATGGCGCAACACTTGCCGTCAGCCTCGAACCCTTCGGCGGCTCGCCGACCGGGCAGGCGACCGGTCCGGTGATCGCAAGCGGTCCCCTGCGCCGGCCATAAATCAATTTTCTTCTGCCTGAAACTCTTCCGCTCGGACCTCCGTAGTTCGAAATGTCCGGACGACGCTCAGGCATAAAGCCGGCGGATGGTGTCCGGTGAGGAGAAAATCATGATCAAGTCCGTATTGCGCGGCTTCGCGCTCGCCACTGCCCTATCCGCCGTCGCCTTTGCCGCCGCCAAGAACCCGACGGTCGGCGGTGCGGCGATGTTCGATAGCAAGAACATCATCGAGAACGCCGTGAATTCCAAGGATCACACGACGCTGGTCGCCGCCGTCAAGGCCGCCGGCCTGGTCGGCACGCTCGAGGGCAAGGGCCCCTTCACCGTCTTTGCGCCGACCAACGAAGCTTTTGCCGCGCTGCCGAAGGGCACCGTCGATACGCTGCTGAAGCCGGAAAACAAGGCGACGCTGACCAAGGTTCTGACCTGCCACGTCGTTGCCGCCGATGCGATGGCCAAGACCGTTGCCAAGATGATCAAGGATGACGGCGGCGAGCACGACATCAAGACGGTCGGCGGCTGCGTGCTGAAAGCTAAGGAAAACATGGGCAAGATCACGCTGACCGATGAAAACGGTGGCGTCTCCCATGTGACGATTGCCGACGTCAAGCAGTCGAACGGCGTCATCCACGTCGTCGACAAGGTGCTGCTGCCGAAGATGTAGGCCTGCTCGTATCGACAGACGGATTGGGGCGCTCTTGGGGGCGCCCCAAACACAAATTGATGAGGTGGCTAGCGCATAACCCCGAAAATCGGAATCGATTTTCGGAAAGGATTACGCGCAGATTCAAAGTGATAGAGCGTCCTTAGCGCGTCTGAAAAGACGCGCGGCGCTCTATTGGGCCGCTTCGGCTCTCGGGAAGACGAGGGAGACACTCATGCCGGTGTCAGGGGACGAGCTGACTTCAACCTCGGCGCGGGCATTCTGTTTCAGCGACTGTACGATCATCGCGCTCAGTTTTCCCGGTTGCGGCCAGGTCACATCCTGGGGAAGACCGACCCCGTTGTCAGCAACGGTGATCCTGCATCCGGTATCGCTGACGACACAGCGGAGGGTGATCTCGCCGCCGTCACCCCCCACGAAGGCATGCTTCAGCGTATTGGTGAGGAGTTCGTTGATGACGAGGCCGGCCGGCATGGCGACATCGACCGAAACCGGCCAGGTATCGACCTTCATGTCCAGCCGGATCCCTTCCACGGCGTGGGCCGCCATCACCGAGGCGGCAATCTGGCTGACATAGGTGCCAAGATCGACTGTGGCGCCTTTCTCTTCGTCCGACAGCGAGCGATAGAGCAGGGCCAAGGCTTCAATCCGCCCGGCAAGCCGGGCGAACCTCTCGCTTTCCTCATTCTGTTGAGCATTGCGCGCCTCCATTCGGATGAGCGCCGTGATCATCTGAAGATTGTTCTTCACGCGATGCTGAAGTTCCCGCAGAAGGACATCTTTCTCCGTCAGCAGTTCGCTGAAGCTCTCAGCGGCCGTCGCCTCATTGCGGGCAGCAAAGGCCACCAATCGGAAAAGCGGTGTGTCATCATCGTCGACGATCGTATTCGACCAGACATCGATAATGACGGTGCTCTCGGGTTCGGCCACCAGCGAGAAGGCACCAATATACTCTTCCGCAGAGGTCACAGCGGCGGTCAGCGGCACCTCTCCGGAGACGGCGGTAGACTTCAATTCAATGTCCGGCCAGGGTTTTCCCTGGACTTGGGTTGCCTCAAGCGCCGTCAGCCGTTCGAATTCGAGATTGACATAAATCAGCGGCTCGTCGCCACCGAGTTCGGAGACAGCCACCGCGAATGGCACATGGTCGAGAAAGTGTCGAAACCGGTCATCATCAAGGGCTTCGGCAAGATGGGGCAAGTTGCCGACGCCTTCCGGCGAAATCGGCTGGTCTTTGCTATCGGTCATCAAATATTACTCGTGGACGCGGCTGTTCCCGCACAGCAGGAGAACTAGGGTTGCTTTAAAAACTGCAGGGACGCAAGCGCAATCAACGCTGGTCAGTCCATGCAACCCGCTTCTTAACTCGGCGATTATTGGTGATTTAAGCCCGGTCATAGGTAAATGACGTCAGCAGGGTCGTGACGAAATTGCTCGCCCTTTCCTTGACCAGGACTTCCGTCCATTCGTCAGTCCCCCGCAGCCGCAAATCCGTGTAAATGCTGTCGACGGCTGCTTCTTCGATACGCTTGATATGGGTCTTGAACGAAGCCTCGCCGCCGCCGTGATACATGTCTCTGATCACCATGCGCAGAATTTCCTGAATGGCGATCTGCCAGGCCGTATTGATCGACTGAAGTTCCTGCGGAGTCTCTGCCATTGATGCTTCCTTGGTGCGAGTGAATGCCAGCACGCCTTCGGCCATGCTGCAGGCGCGCGATCTGCAAGCCCGTCATTTCAGACGCGTTTTAAATCTTGAGCCTTGGCGACCGGGTTGTGATCTCAGCGACCCCTGGCGCGTTTTGCAATGAGGGCAGAGGTTGCCGATGAACGGTCACTATGTTCCCGCGCAAGCCGAGCCTCCCGAAGCCGCAACGTCTTTGCCTGTTGCGATTGGGCGTCGGATTCGAGCTCTTCGGCCGCCTGGTTCTTCGCGAAGAACTGGGTGTGGACGTTGCCGAAGGCAATCTCCGCCCGCTGGCGAGATTTGCTGTATGTCTCAGTCATATTGGCTCCGATACGGCAGGGCTCGACGCGCGAGCGAAAACAAAAAAAGGCCAGGCAAATCGCCTGGCCTGGATTGATAGCGTGCTTCCGGCAGTGCCAGTACATCCGTGGTCAAAGGGAAGCAGATACCGATTTAAGCGTTCTGGAGATTGCAAGCGGACATCTTGCCCGACTTGTTGTCACGCTCGAGGTCGAAGCCGATCTTCTGGCCTTCGACGAGGTCGCGCATTCCGGCGCGCTCGACGGCCGAGATGTGAACGAAGGCGTCATCGCCGCCATTATCAGGCTGAATGAAGCCGAAGCCTTTGGTGGAATTGAACCATTTAACTGTGCCAGTGGTCATGATGAACCCTTTCATAGCAATATTGGAGAACCGCAACGCCAAGGCGATGCGGATGGTGATAGCGATTTTTGAAAGGAAGTTCGTTCAGGGCGCGGTGCCAATCGCGCGATAACCAAGCCAGCAAGCAAAATTCGATGCTCGCTATCTAGCTCATCAAGCTTGCGGCGTCAACCGTTAGTTTTCCGTTAGAGCTGTGTTCAACTTTTGGATGTCTCGGCGACCTTTACACCAAACATGGTTTCGCGTTCGGGGTGCTCAGGCCTTCCTACTTCCAGCGGGCGATACCGAGGGTTTCGGCGATCGCTTGGCGCAGTTCGTCCAATCCATCGCCCTTTTCGGATGAGGTGGACAGCACGCCGGGATAGGCAGCCGGGCGCTTGCGAATCTTTTCCGCCGTTTCGGCAATGAGCTTCGGCACGCCAGCCGCCTTGATCTTGTCGGTCTTGGTCAGCACGATCTGGTAGGAGACGGCGGCCTTGTCGAGCAGATCAAGCACGTCGTCGTCGTTCTTCTTGATGCCGTGGCGGCTGTCGATCAGCACATAGACGCGCTTCAGCGTCGCGCGGCCGCGCAGATAATCGAAGACGAGCTTGGTCCACTTGTCGACCTGCTCCTTCGGTGCCTGCGCATAACCATAGCCCGGCATGTCGACGATCGCCGTCGGCGGCAGGTCGCCGCCTTCGCCGGAATAGCCGTCCGGAACGAAATAGTTGAGTTCCTGCGTACGCCCCGGCGTGTTCGAGGTACGTGCTAGGCCCTTCTGGCCGACCAGCGCATTGATCAGCGACGACTTTCCGACATTCGAGCGACCGGCGAAGGCCACTTCCAGCGGCCCTTCCGGCGGCAGAAAATTCAGGGACGGCACGCCGCGGATGAAGATCCATGGGTGGCCGAAGAGCGGCTTTTCGGTTTCGGGCATGCGGGCTCGGCAATCTCTGGGTTGGGTTTTATCGGGCTTCGTGGTTTTACGGGCGGATGTCAAGCTTTTCAGGCGCCTGTGCGGCATGCCTTGTTTCCTTCGTCCGCCGCCCGGAAATGAAAAGCCCCGCCGGAGCGGGGCTTGGCAAGCGTCATTTCGACGGCGCTTCTTTTCGTCGGAACAGACCCTTCAGATTGTCGAAGAGTTCGACCTTGACGCCGTGGCGCTTCATGATCAGCCCCTGCTGCGCCACCGAGAGCGTGTTGTTCCAGGCCCAGTAGATGACCAGGCCGGCCGGGAAGCTTGCCAGCATGAACATGAACACCAGCGGCATCCAGTTGAAGATCATCGCCTGTGTCGGATCGGGCGGCGTCGGGTTCATGCGCATCTGCACGAACATGGTGACGCCCATGATCAGCGGCCAGACGCCGAGGTGCAGCAGCGTCGGCCCCTCGAAAGGCAGCAGGCCGAACAGATTGACGATCGTCGTGGGATCGGGCGCTGAAAGGTCCTTGATCCAGCCGAAGAACGGCGCGTGCCGCATTTCGATGGTGATGTAGATTACCTTGTAGAGTGAGAAAAAGATCGGGATCTGCAGGGCCACCGGCCAGCAGCCGGCGATCGGATTGATCTTCTCTTCCTTGTAGAGCTGCATCATCGCCTGTTGCAGCCCCATGCGGTCGTCGCCGAATTTTGCCTTCAACTCCTCCATCTTCGGCTGCATGCGCTTCATGTTCGCCATCGAAGCGTACTGCTTGCTGGCGAGCGGGAAGAACAGGAGCTTGACGACGATGGTCGTGCACAGGATCGCCACGCCGAAATTGCCGAAGTAGCGGAAGAAGAAGTCCATCAGCTTGAACATCGGCTTGGTGATGAAATAGAACCAGCCCCAGTCGATCAGCCGGTCGAACTTCGGGATCGAATAGCTGGCCTCATAACCGTCGATGACCGGCACTTCCTTGGCGCCGGCGAAGACGAGGTTCTTCAGCTCGATCGATTGGCCCGGCGCAACGGTGAAGGCATCATCCTTGTAATCGGCCTGATAGCGCGGCTGGCCATCGGCAAAGTGGGAGAAGCGCGCCTCATAGGCCGCACTTTGCGGCGGAACGATCGTCGCGGCCCAGTATTTGTCGGTAATGCCAAGCCAGCCGCCGGTGGATTTGGCCGGCGTGACGGCTTCCTCCTCGGTGGCGCTATATTTGGTTTCGATCAGGCCGTCGTCACCGATCACGCCGATGAAGCCTTCATGCAGCACGTAGACGGAGGGCGTCGTCGGCTTGTTGTACCGCGTCACCCGGCCGTAGGAAGACAGCGATGCGGGCGCCTGGCCGGTATTTTCGATCTTGTCGGCGACGGTGAACATGTAGCGTTCGTCGACGGAAATCGTGCGGGTAAAGGTCAGGCCCTTGTCGTTGGTAAAGGAGAGTGTCACCGGCGTCTTCTCGGTGAGCTTGGCGCCTTCCGGCGCGGTCCAGAGCGTCGAGGCCCCGGGAACGGCGCCCGTGGCGTCGCTGCCGATATAGCCGAGTTCGGTGAAATAGCCGTCCTTGGTCTCGGCTGGGCTGAATAGCGTGATGATCGGGCTCGAGTCGTCGACGGTCTCGTGATAGCCCTTGAGCTTCAGATCGTCGAGGCGGGCGCCGGCAAGGTTGATCGAGCCGGAAAGCGCCGGGGTGTCGATGACGACGCGCGGAGTTTTTTCCAGCGCCTGCTCGAGCGTCGCCGTCGCGGCCGCCTGGCCGGAAGGTGCCGTACCGCTCGGCTGGGCCGGCGTCTGACCGCCGGCTGCCGGCTGCTGCACCTGCTCGGTCTGCTGCTGCGCCTTCTGGGCTTCCTGCGCCTTGCGCTGGGCCTCGATGCGCGGATTCATATAGAGAAACTGCCAGCCGAGGACGATCAGCACCGAGAGAGCGATCGCAATGAAATAATTGCGGTTGTTTTCCATCATACGTTCCTGGGGCGTCCGTCTCCGGAGCGCCGGTGTTTCGGCCTGGTTTCCACGCGGGATTTCAGTTCCGCGGCCAATTCCTGGAAGGACGCGTCGAGCACGTCCCTGCGCGCGACAACCACATAGTCGTGTCCGGGCTGCATTGCAAACCCCGCATGAAGCCGCACCGCCTCTTTCAGGCGGCGGCGCATGCGGTTCCGTTCGACCGCGTTGCCATGTTTTTTGGTGACTGTAAAACCGACGCGTGCCTGGCTGTCGGGTTCCTTCCGGTCGAGGACTTCGAGAAGGAAGAGGCCGCCCCGGCGTTTTTCGCCCTCGCGCGCGGCAAGAAACTGCGGGCGGCTCTTCAGCCGCCCGACAGTGTGTTTCTTCTCACTGGTCGTCAATTCGCCCGCCATCTCTTATCGGGCAACCCGGCCTTAAGCCGAGAGACGATTGCGGCCCTGCGCGCGGCGGGCAGCGATGACCTTGCGGCCACCCTTCGTGGACATGCGCGCACGGAAACCGTGGCGACGCTTGCGAACAAGCTTGGATGGTTGGTAGGTACGCTTCATTTATTTTAAACACCGCGGAGTGCGGCCCTTCTTGAATTTGCATAATGCAAGGAGCGTTGTTTTTCGAACGGGCGGGCCATGAAAGGCTTGAGTGACCGGACGTGCGCGGGCTTATACGGATGAAGCCTGTAAAAGTCAATTATGCCGGATAATTTCACTCTGCGCTGCTGGCCTCGAAAGTAATTTCGCACTCTGGTGTTAAGAAATGAGGCCTGCCCTGAGTGGTTGTAGTTTTGCGCCGCGGCAGATCGATAGCCCCGGTTTTCAGGGGTTTACGCCTTCCGACCGCATTCGGCATGGATCAATTCCGAAGCCATAATCGTAAATATTAGAAATCTAACTTTAATAAATTTCGCCGATATTCAAGCATCGACTGGGAATTTGCTTTCCAGGCAGTGGCGTAGCTAGGAGCATTGCATTGAAGATCCGGGGCAAAATTAATCTGCTGGTTTGCGTGATGGGCGCGGTCGCACTTCTGATCGGCGCAACGGCATTGTCCGCCATGCACGAATACAGTCGCAACCTGACGGCTTACGAGCATGCCGCCAGCCGCGCCTATGCCGGCGAACGGCTCAACCGTTTCGTCACGGCCGTGGTCATGGAATCGCGCGGCATCTATGCCGCCAAGACGATCAAGGATACGCCGAACTTCGCCAAGGGCCTGATGGCCGGCCTCGACGAGATCGACAAGGTCATCTCGGGCTGGGCGCCGCTCGTTCCCGAGAGCCAGAAGGCCGATTTTGCCAAGCTCGTCGCCCGTGCCGCGGAATTCCGCACCTTCCGCACGGAGACCGCCCGCCTCGGCACGGAAGTCGGCCCCGAGGCCGCCGGTCAACAGGGCAACAACGACGCCAACCGCGCCAACCGCAAGGCGTTCCAGGCGGAAATCGACGCCGTCGTCGCCACCGACAAGGCGGCGCTGGAGACCGTCAATGCCGAGATCGAGAGCTTCCGCTCCTGGGTGCTGATGCTCGTGCTCAGCATCACCGGCATCGGTATCGCGGTCGGCATCGGCATGGGCTTCTATATCGGCACCAGCCATCTGAGCCGCCCGATCAAGCGCGTCACCCATGCGATCAAGGAAGTCGCCGACGGCAATTTCGACGCGGAGGTCCCCTTTGCCGGCCGTCCGGATGAAATCGGCGAGATGGCCGCAGCGGTTGCGGTCTTCAAGGCGAACGGCCTCGCCGTCCAGCGCCTGAATGCCCAGGAGGCGGCGATGCGCGCCAAGAGCGACGACCTGCAGTCGAGCATGTCCGTCGTCGTGGCGGCGGCTGCGGCCGGCGATTTCGGCCACCGCATCAGCAAGGACTACGAGGACGACAACCTCAACCAGTTCGCCGGCAACATCAACATGCTGTTGTCGAGCGTCGATGCCGGCATCGGCGAGACCCGCCGCGTCATCGCAAGCCTTGCCGAAGGCGACCTCACCCAGACGATGAGTGGCAACTTCCAGGGTGCCTTCGCCGAGCTGCAGCGGAACGTCAACAATACCTTCGTCACCCTGCAGGCGACGATGCGCGAAGTGCGCGAGACGACGGAGGCGATGAACGGCAACACCGCCGAGCTGCGCAATGCCAGCGACGACCTGTCGAAGCGCACCGAGCAGCAGGCAGCCGCCCTCGAAGAGACCTCGGCAGCACTTGATGAGATCACCGCCGTCGTCCAGAATTCCACCGAGCGGGCGCATGAAGCCACCATCATGGTGTCCGAAGCCAAGGAGAATGCCGGCCGCTCCGGCGTCGTCGTGCGCAACGCCGTCGAGGCCATGGGCCGCATCGAGCAGGCCTCGCGCGAAATCAGCCAGATCATCAACGTCATCGACGAGATCGCCTTCCAGACCAACTTGCTTGCGCTGAATGCCGGCGTCGAGGCGGCCCGCGCCGGCGATGCCGGAAAGGGCTTCGCGGTAGTCGCGCAGGAAGTGCGGGAATTGGCTCAGCGTTCGGCAACGGCTGCCAAGGATATCAAGGCGCTGATCACCAAGTCGGGCAACGAGGTGCAGGTCGGCGTCAAGCTCGTCCAGGCGACCGGCGAGGCGCTGGCCGAAATCGGCACCCGTGTCATCGCCATCAACGACCATATCCATTCGATCGCCACCGCAGCGACCGAACAGTCGACCGGTCTCAAGGAGGTCAATACCGCCGTCAACCAGATGGACCAGGTGACACAGCAGAATGCTGCGATGGTGGAAGAGACCTCCGCCGCCACGCACAGGCTTTCGGCCGAAGCCGGAGGGCTGGTGCGCCTCATTGCCCGCTTCAAGCTGTCGGATGATGCGCCGGCACCTGTGGCGCTCGTCCGCAACGAGCCGCAAAGGCCGGTCGCCTCGCCCGCCCGCCGGGCGATCGCCAAGGTCGCCCGCGCATTCGGCGGCAATGCGGCCGCAGCCGAGCAGAGCTGGGAAGAGTTCTGATCCTTCCTATCACACGCCATTCTAACGCCGCCTCCGGGCGGCGTTTCTTTGTTAGAAGGCCCCGCCCTCTACTCGGCGTTATCCTTGGCCCAGGAGATTGCCGACACCAGCCCCTCGCATCCGGCTGCCGCCACCTTCTCCCCGTAAACGGGGCGAAGGGGGATATGCCGCGACCTCTCCGTCCCTCGCCCACTTCTCGCAGGGCACGTCCCCTCGCCCGTTTACGGGGAGAGGGTTAGGGTGAGGGGCAGCCATCGGCGCGAGCCGCCTCCGGGCGGCGTTTCTTTGTGACGACATGACGCTGCTCGCAAAGATTTGAAAGCGGAGCATCTTGGTCTAATATAGAGCTCAACGGTAAGGGCGGCTGAAGTGCTGCCGATCGGGCGAGACGAGAATGCCGATAAGAGACCAGGGCGACAATCCTTCGGCGGAAAACCCGGCGGCCGGCGAGGCTGCAAGGGCGCCGTGCCCGTCTGCCCGCATGTTCGGCGGCCTCTCCGGCAAGCTGCTCTGGCTCACCGTCTTCTTTATCATGCTCGCCGAAATCCTGATCTTCTTTCCCTCGGTCGCCAGCATGCGGTTGCGCTGGCTGCAGGACAGGCTGAACACCGCCGCTGCCGCCGCGATCGTCATCGATGGGCTGCAGCCCGTCGAGCTGCCGCGCGCGCTGCAGAAGGAGACGCTGGAGGCGACGGGCACCAAGGCGATCGTGCTGCGCAAGGACGGCACCTCGCGGCTGCTGGCGACGACCGATATGCCGGCCTCCGTCGATGAAGCCTATGATCTCACTGACGTGCCGCCGGTGACGGCGATACGCGATGCGCTCGACACATTGATCTTCGGCGGCAGCAGGATAATCCGTGTCTATGGCCCCGTCGGCGAAACCAACACCGGCGTCGAGGTGGTGATGAAGGACAGGCAGTTGCGCACGGCGATGTTCGCCTATTCCCGCAACGTCCTCTTGCTCTCGGTGCTGATCTCGCTGTTCACGGCGACGCTGATCTTCTTTGCGATCAACCGCATCCTCATCGGCCCGATCCGTCGGTTGACCGGCAGCATGCAACAATTCTCCGCCGATCCTGACAACCCGGCCCACATCTATATCGGCGACGGCGGCCGCGACGAACTGGCGGTCGCCGGCCGCAACCTCACCTCGATGCAGATGGAACTGCAGAAGACGCTGAAGCAGCAGAAGAACCTTGCCGCTCTCGGCCTCGCCGTCTCCAAGATCAATCACGACATGCGCAATATCCTGGCGTCGGCGCAGCTGATGTCGGACCGGCTGGTCGATGTCGATGATCCGATGGTCAAGAGCTTCGCCCCGAAGCTGCTGCGTACCATCGACCGCGCCGTCGGTTACACCACCGAGGTGTTGTCCTACGGCAAGGCGAGTGAATCGGCACCACGCCGTCGCCATATCCGCCTGTTGGAACTGACCCAGGACGTCAGGGACATGCTGGCGATTGATCCGCAAAGCGGCATCGAATTCGCAGAGCAGATCGGCGCCGAGCTTGAGGTCGATGCCGATGGCGAGCAGCTTTTCCGCGTCATCCACAATCTCTGCCGCAACGCGCTGCAGGCGCTGACGTCGCCGGGTGAGGGCGGCCCGGGCTCCATCCGGCGCATCACCGTTTCCGCCCAGCGCGTCGGCAGCGTTGTCAGCATCACGGTGGATGATACCGGCCCCGGCATGCCGCTGAAGGCCCGCCAGAACCTCTTTGCCGCCTTCCGCGGCTCCGCCCGCTCCGGCGGCACCGGCCTCGGCCTCACCATCGCCCGCGAGCTGGTGCTCGCCCATGGCGGCACGATCGCGCTGGTGGAAAAACCGACGGTCGGCACGCAGTTCCGCATCGAGATCCCCGATCGCCCGGTTTCGCTGGAGGATTACCGCAGCCGGACGCATATTGAAAAGTGACGCGATTTTTTCAGAAATGCTCTTGCATTGTCCTGAAGGACGTTTTAGAGGATCGCCACGCAAGCGGCACCGCCGCATTTTGCACGCACCCGTAGCTCAGCTGGATAGAGCACCAGACTACGAATCTGGGGGTCAGGAGTTCGAATCTCTTCGGGTGCGCCATTTTCCATACAAAAACGGGCACTCCTGCCGCAGCCGCTCGTCTCATGACGAGACGCTCCAGAACGTCCCGCCTTCCGTGGATGCGGATTTCATCATCATCGACCCTTGCGTTGCCTTCCCCCCATGAGGCGGGCGAACGCGTCGATCTTTTCCTCAGTCATGCGCGTGTCGGGGCGCAACTCGGCGAACGCTCGCTCCAGCGCGGCCTTCGCGTGATCGCGCTCGTCCTTCAGCGAAGCGATGCGGCCCCGACAGCCGCCTTCATAAAAAGCATCTTACAGAGTGACGATCGCTTGCGCGAAGAAAAGCGGGCTCTGGAATATACCACCAAAGCAAGGGCTGCCCTGTATTGCCGTCGCCCTCATCAGTCGCCAATTGGCGGACCGTCTCGATATTCACGCATTTATGAGCTGTATTGATTACCGCTTCCCGAATTGCAGGACTAGTCTGAATGATCGCTGCACACTAATTGTTAGCAGTGCCGGCCCTGTGCCAAGCCACTCCGTTGGGAGGCTGAAATGCAACGCAAGCTCGCGGCAATCATGGCCGCTGATATCGTCGGCTATAGCCGGCTGATGGCCGAGGACGAGTCTTCCACCTATGCAGAGCTGCGCACCGTTTTTGACCACCTGATCGACCCCACTGTCGCCCGCCATGGCGGAACCACCTTCAAAACGACGGGTGACGGCTTCCTTGCGATGTTCCCGAGCGTCAACGAGGCCGTTGATGCGGCACTTGCCATCCAGCAAGGTTTTGACGACGGGCCTTTCAAGCTGCGTATCGGCATCAACCTCGGTGATGTCATCGAGGATAATGGCGATGTCTATGGGGATGGGGTGAACGTCGCGGCCCGGCTTGAGGCCATGACCGAGCCCGGCCAGATATTCGTCAGCGGCGCTGTGGTGATGGCCGCCGAGCGCAACCGCGGCGATCTGTTCGCCCGAGTCGGCCGCAGGCGCGCCAAGAATATTCCCGAGCTGCTTGAAGTGTACCGCGTAAGGCGCGCGGGCTCTCCCTGGTCGATCTGGCGGCAGGTGCCACATATTCTGCGCGGCAGCGCGGCGCGCTGGTCTTATGGCGTTGCTGCCATCGCTCTCATTCTCATCGGCACCCAGATTTCACCTCTTCCGCTGGCAGCGATGGTGAGCGGCATCCCGGCTGCACTCTCTCTAGACCAGACGCGTGGAGACCCCAGACCCTCGATTGCCGTCATGCCGTTCGCAACCATGAGCGGCAGCGGTAACCAGCCTTACTTTGCGGACGGACTGACCGAGGACGTGACCACGGCGCTCGCTCGTAATCCCGAGCTTCAGGTCATCGCCCGCGATTCCACCTATGCCGTGCGCGGTCAGGAGACGGATGTACGTAAGCTCGCGGCAAAGCTTGGCGTTGATTACGTGGTTGAAGGCAGCGCGCGCCGGGAAGGCGACCAGCTCCGCGTTTCGGCGCAGCTCATTGATGTAGGCACGGGCGCGCACTTATGGTCGCGCAGCTTCGACAAGAAGGTTGCTGACGTTTTCACCGTCCAGAGCGAGCTCACCACGGAAATCGTCGCGCAACTCGCGCCCTATATCGGCCGAAGCGAAGCGGCAGCGGCGGCGCTGCGGCCGACGGATAGTCTGCAGGCCTATGATCTCGTCTTGCAGGCCCGCGACCGTTACCGGCACGGCGCCACTGACCATAACGCTATTCTCGATGCCCGTGGCCTGTATCAGCGCGCCCTGGAAATGGACCCGGCTTATGCCGCAGCCCGCGCAGGTCTTGCGTTGACCTACATCGGCGAAGTGGCGCAAAGGCCCGGCGGTCAGGCCGCCGCGCCCGAGCTGGATTTGGGTCTCAGTGAGGCGCGGCAGGCCGTGCGGCTCGATCCCAATCTCGGTTTTGGATATCAGGTAATCAGTTTCGGACTTGCGCTGCAGGCGGACTATTCGGGCGGACTTCAGGCGGCGCAGCGTGCGGTCGAACTGAACCCCAACGATCCCGACAGTATGATTGCGCTGGCCAAAGCGCAGGTCCGGTTCGGAGACTATCCGGACGCTGTCGCCAATGCGGAGCGGGCGCGCCGACTGCACCCCATGGCACCGGAATACTATGCCTACGTGCATGGTCAGGCGCTTTATGCCGATGGCCGCCGCGAAGAGGCGGCCACGGTCATCAGCGAGTGTCTTGTCAGAGCGCCCCGCGATGCGAATTGCCTTCTCATCCAAGCCGCGTTGCAGGGTGGAAGCGGAGAGCTTGAAAAGGCGCAGGCTACCATGGCGAGCCTTGTCGAAGCCCATCCGGCATTCTCGCTGGAAGCGGAAAGGGCTTATCGCCGGTTCGGCGACGAGCCCTTGATGGAAGAGTTCCTGCAGGACCTGGCGAGAGCCAAAGCCCCGGAGACGGCTTGACGTTCCTGTCAGCGTCGCGGTTTTAGAACGACCCGTCCGTGGACTTGGACAGCTCTGCATAGGCATGCAGCTCAGTGAGGCGCTGCTCCAGAACAGCCACCACCGCTGATATGGCGTCACCGCCCGCCATGAACTGCTTCGGCCGGTTCTCCAGGCCGGCGAGCTGCCGAGAACCGCACTGCCGATGCGCCGTTATTCCTCCCGTCGCCAGTCTTCACCGGCTTTCCATCTGCCTCTTGAGGCTCTCCGATTCACCCCGTCACGGCGCACTCTGGCGGGCCGGACACGACACGAGCCCCGAGCCGATCTCTCTTGGCCTGTGCAGGTAACGATCCCTTGCGCAAGAAGAGGCTCAGGAACACACCACCAAAGCCGATGTTCCCATAGGAGTGCTTATTTTCATCTCTTCGGATGCGCCATCTCTATTTTTCATCGAAAGTCTGCCACATCCTGTTGAACCGCGGGAAGAAATCCGCCGTTCCAGGTGCTTCGCCGAAGCTTGCCTTCGTTCGGGCCATTCAGGTGGAAGTTTCATTAACAACAGCGCAAGCAGGCTGCTCAATTGATTGATTTGGTTTTTCGGCTTTGCAGTAATTTGCTTAAGGATATATCAAAGCCCGCGGAAAATGCGTAAACACCGGTATTGCCGGTGTTTGGGAAGACGATCTTACATATAGAATTATTCTAAAGAAAACCGGCAAAAAGTCGGTTTGCGGAAAATCCATTCGTAACGGCGAGGATCTCAAGCATAACGCAACCTTGGGTCTCACACGCATATTGAATTTCGTGGGACATTGGGACAAAGTGCCCGCCGCATAACGAGTTCGCGACTTTATTATTGCAATGCGCGCATTTCACTTTTCATGTGAACACCCGGGTACGTGGTGACGTAAAGGCAAAATGACTTTTGTTCTGAACACATTTGGCAGGCTGCAGCTCGTTGACGGGCAGGGGAGCCTCGTCGCGTTTCCCGAGAAAGGTTTGCTGCTTCTCGTCTATTTGTTGACGACCGGCCAAGGTTCGGCGGATCGAACGACCTTGGCTCGTTTTCTGTGGGGCGATGCCGATAGGGACGTCGCGCTGTCGACTTTGCGTAAGCTGATTTCGAGAATCAAGGCCCGTCAGACAGAGCTCGGAATAAACATTCTCTCATCTCAGGGGAACACGGTCTCTCTCGACCGAGAGTCCTTGTCTTCCGACCTTCTGCTATCCGAGACCGACGAAGCCGTCGCCTCGTTCTCCCTGCTTAAGCATCTTGTGAAGCTGCTGAACCAGCCCTTTCTGGGGCCGGTTCACTGCCACAGTCGCGAGTTTCAACATTGGCTTGCCGAGCGCGAAAAAGGCCATATCGACCTTCTCGCAAGTACATTGAAAACGGTATCTCGACGAGCGCAGTCGCGAACGGAATCCGAACTCCTGCGACAGGCCGCCATTATCCTGTTTCGGACGGAACCGAAGGATCCCGATACGCTGCAGTTGCTGATAGAGATATTCAAGGCGGAGGAAGAAGTTGAATCCCTTCGAAACCATTTCGAACAGCGGCAAATTTCGATTTCGCGAGGGATCGCTGTACGCACCGCATCCGACGGTGGTGACACAAAACCCGTTCTCCCGGCCCTAGCGCCTTCAAGGGAAAAACACGCAACAGCTGTTTCCCTTGAGCCCCAGGACCTCAGCATTGCAATTCCTCGCCTGGTGCTGCTTCCACCCAGAAATCAATCCATTCATCCCCAAGCCGGTTTTTTAGCCGCGTCTTTGGTGGAGGATATCACGATTGGATTTTGTGCTTTCAACAGCCTGCAGGTTATAGCCCCATATTCGGCGGTGCAAATTGGCCACCACATGGAGACCCAGAAGGCCTTCTTTGAGCGACATCACGTCAATTACATTCTCGACACTCGGATCAGCAATGCGGGCGATGACGTCACCCTGTTTGCCCAACTGATCTTTTTTGACCAGAATCAAATTGTCTGGGCAGAGAGATTCAGCCTTGATCATAGGGATCTTGTCAAAGACAGGAGGGCTGTCTCTCGACGGATTGCTCTTTCCATATCCAGCGAGATCGAGCGCCATGAGGCGTTACGCGAGGATCTGAACCCGGCAGCTTACCATCGCTATCTCGTTGGCAGGCGGCATCTGGCGCGGCTGACGCTTCCGAATCTACGGCGTGCGCGCAAGGAGATGAAAGCCGCGCTCGGCATCAGCCCCGATTTCGCACCGGCGCTGAGTTCGATGGCACGAACTTACTCCAAGGAATGGTTGCTAACCGCGCGAGGTGATATCGATCTGTTGAAAACGGCAGAGACTTTGGCAAAGCAGGCCACCGAAACGCGTCTGGATTTTGCCGATGGATATCGCGAGTTCGGCGTGGCGAAATTGTTGCAGGGTGCATTTGACGAAAGCGCCGAGGCAATGGAAGTGGCAGAGAGCCTTGCCCCGCACTATGCGGATGTCATTGCCGACTACGCGGACACTTTGGTTCATTGTTCGCTCCCTGCCATCGCCCTGCGAAAGATCGAGCGGGCAATCGAGTTGAACCCGCTCAGCCCCGACACCTATTTCTGGACCGCTGCCGGAGCAAATTATGCCCTTGGCGAATTCGAAGCTTCGCTGGATTACATTGGGCAAATGGCCGATGCCAGTTTGGCCGATAGGCTAGCGGCCGCAAGCTGGGCCATGTTGGGCCATCAGGACAGGGCGCGGATCTTCGTCAGGAGGTTTCGCGAAGTCAATCCGGACTTCGACGTGGACAAATGGCTGTCCGCGGTTCCGAGTAAGGAGCAATGGCATAAGGATCTTTACCGAGAAGGCCTGAAGAAAGCTGGATTTTAAACACCAATCATTAGAAGAGGGAAAAAGCATGGCTAGAGTTGTTGTTATTAGTGTTGCAGGCGACGATGCTCTCTGGGTCGCTGATCTGGGCGCCGGCACGGTGGTGCCTCTTCCGTCTCCCAAGTCGGGTGAGCTGAAAGCGGTAACCGACCTTCGAGCAACCGGGGCAATCGTGACAAAGGGGGTCAATCTGGCCGTGGTTGTCAAGTCTGCGGACGCGGCATTGTCGGGCCATTATGATGGCTGATCGCGTATAATCTCTGCACCATCACGCTGGATGGCGGGCTGAGATGACCGGCTCGCCTTCCAGCGTGCCCAATAGGCCCGCCACGGGTCGTGGCCTCATTCCTTGATCGGGATTCCGGCTTCGATCGCAGCGTCGACGAACGCCTGCCGCGCCTCTTCCCGGTTTCGTTTGCCCGACATGACGTCGGCGCAAACAGCACAGGCTCTATCCAGGGCAGGACCCTCTTCGGTCGGCCAGTCTTCGACCAGCGCCCATGTCGCGGCCTGGGTCGTCTGGATCACCACCCACTGATCCGGCCCTTCAAGGGCGAGCGTTACCGGCTTCTTCCAAATGGTTTGCATGGCCTCAGGATCTCCGCTGCGTGCTCTCTGCCGTTGCAGCCTGCACACATAGGGCGATTCATCCGGCGTGGCGAGGCGCAGTATGAACGAGATGCCTTTCTCGATCAGCGAACTGCTGGGATGTGCTTTTCGAAAATGGTTTCGTGCCGCCGTTTTGCGCGCTCATGCGACGCCTCTTAGAATTCCTGCACGAATTCACACGCCAGCAAGGTTTTGCCTGGCAGGGCGTTGCCTTGGCGGGCAACGATGGAGACCTTTCCAGGCCCGGCCATTCCGGGTTCCGGCTGCAGATCTGCCGGCAGCTCGCGCGAATAGCCCTTGGTGGATGTGCCGAGCAGGTCCGAGGTCTCCCGCTTCAAACCGTATTTCGCGGCCAGATCGTCAGCGCGTTCGCCTTCGATCAAGACGCCAACAGCGTTGCTTGCAAAGAAAATCTCGTTCGATTTGAAACCGTCGCGGCCTATCTGGTTTGGGAGTTTGTAGATCGCCGCGCCCAAGGATGACGTGTCCGGCTTGGCCAGAGCTTCCACGACATCATAGATCTTCATTGCCGATGTCATCGTGTAGGGTGGTTTGCAAAGGGCTGCGTCAAAGAACTTGTCATTGGCCGAATCGGCCAGAACCTGCCCGGCCTGAAATGCCGCAAAAGCGACGCACGCAGAGAAGGCGGCGTGGCGAATAAATTTGGCGTTGTGCATGAAACAATCCCGAGAAAGTGGCTGTAGCGGATTCGTGTGTTGCGAGTTCGAATGCCTAGAGGATTCGAAGTAGTTATACCACCCCAAGTTTAATCTCTCAGCTCCACTCTTCTCTTCCGTTTGGCCGTGCTGGTGAGTAGGATGAGTGGCATCGAGCGCGGAGACAGAGATATCGCAGCGCCGATCCAGAGGCAGGAGAGCCAATGATCGCAGCCTTTATCGATGAAATCATCATGTTTTGCGCCGGCCTGTGGATGGCGTCCGTCGGCTTTGGTTATCTGCCGTTTCCCGGCAATCCGGCCAATCGGCCGCCGGTGGTTCGTCACTTCAAGTGGATGGGACCCTTGCTGCTCGCCATCGCCATCGTTCTGGCCGCGGCCCCCTAGAAGGCGCGTGCTCACGCTGGGGTGAAGCAATGAACAATATCTTGGTCTGCACCTCGTGTGGATTGGACAAAGCAGAATCGATCGTCTACCGCGGTTCGTACATTCTTCGTTGCGCCGCCTGCGGCGAAACGATTGTCGCAACATCCTTCGCGATGCATGACTTGGAGCATGAGTGTTCGGCCTTTGTCGATCCTGGTCCCGGAAAACAACCTCCGCCAGAGACGCTCGTCGCGCGTGGACCCTTCCGGCAGATCGCAACGGCAATCAGTGCTGCGGCGAGTGACAGAACGCTGATACGTCTGATCCCTGAAGCGAAGGATTGAAGTCCGCCTTTATACAGCTGGCGCCCTCATGGCCGTAACCGGACGAGAATCTTGGCCCCGGGAACCCTCAATTGTTCCGCCAGCGTTTCCAAATCTTTCCTATCCGTTCCCGCCAGAACGATGCGACCATCCATGATCGGCTCCCTCATCCAGGGTTCCATGACGACTTTGTCGTTGATCAGCATCTGCGTTTGTCGTCCCAATACCGCCTGCGTGAAATCGCGGAATGTGGCGGCGCTTTCCGGGGTGAGCACGATATTCAGGCCATTGTCGTAGGACACGGGGGACAGGCTTACCTCCGCACTCTTCACCTCAAGCGAGACAGGCGCGATCGCCTTGGCTTCGTCATCGTCTGCAGCAACGGCAGCTTCTTGCGATGCCGTTGGTGGAGCAGGCGGTGTCGAAAGCTCATCCAGGATGCTCGGCCCGGCCTGGGCTGATGGCAGCGGCTCGATATGCAAATCGGGCCTCTGCAAGTCTTTTGCCGTCAGCACGGCGGGAAGCTGCAAGCTGGCCGGCATATCCTCGCGTTGGATGTGGGTGTATGTGCGCAACGTCGTCCCTCCTGCCTCAACGGTGACGATCTCCGACGCTTCGAGCGTCGAACCATCGTTCAGGGACACCACGAGCTCGACGCTTCGGTTCTTGCTGGCGCGTTTGACGGAAGCCAGCTGATCGGCGGTGAGGTTCTTTGCCCGCTCGGCAAAGCCGCTCATCAAATTTGCGATCGCCGGCTGCTGCGACTGGCTGAACGCTGCGGCGTCGGCTTCTTCCGACAGCGAAAGGGTTGCTGTGCGTGCGGTTGCGTCGGTGGATTCCAGGGTCCAGGTCGACGTCACCGGGACACTGACGCCGCCATAATCTTCGTCTCGCAAGGTCGCCGAAGCCTGACCAATCTCCATGGTCTCTGCCTGATAGGACTGCCCTGTGGCAAGCAGTTGCGCCTCCGGCACCAACGCGGCAACGATTTGGAGAGGGTTTGCCTCGATGTTGTTGATGATGTCATCGAGACCGCTTTCCCGCGCCGTGGAGGCGCCAGCTGCGGGGACCCCACCCGGTCCATTGGCCGCCATCGCCCGCATGTGCGCCACGATCTGGTCGACACCGGTGATATCGCGCGGGTTGCCGTTCAGGTCGGTTTCGAGTTCGAGCGTCGCGGTGCCATAGGCCGTGAGGGAATTCCGATAGAGCAGGTTCATCTGATAGCTATCCGCAAGGCCCGCAATGCCTTCCGGCAAATCGGCATTGAGGGACCAGCGGACCCGCATGCCGTCTTCATCCTGCGACAGGACGGTCATAGCCTGGCGAAACGCGCCGCGCGCCGTCACCGGCGGGGCGCCCGGCTTGTCGAACCAGAACGACATATCGGTCGCGGTCGCTTTTTGAACGCGGTAGCTCCGCTCGACGCCCATCGCTGGCGCGTAGCCCGGGATCTCGATGCCGCCGGCGGACCATGCCGGATGGGAGAGTATGAGGCAAGCGCAAAACCAGACAAATCTCTTCCAGCGCAGTGATGTCATGCGGGCAGGGCCTCTGAACATTGAAGGTTGTAGGGCGCCGTCCGGCCGCCGGCCGCGAGCTTATTGGCTGATGAAGAGAATGGGTAGTGCCGACGCTACGATAATCGTTCTGCGCGAAACTGCTTCAGGTTTTCAAGATTGAGATCGGGAGATCAAGGTTAAGCACTTCTCATCGGCCGCTCCAATCTCTGCCCCAAGACAGCGAAGCGAAAAACTATTGAGCGGTCGGGTGGTCTCTTAAATAGTCTTCCCTTTCTTCCTTCCCGACCAAAGATGAGTAATAGCCGCTGCAAACCAGATATGAGCACTCATCCGGGTTGCCCGTTTGCCATCCCGGCTGGCAGAGTACGACGTGATGGAATTTGGCGTTGCAAAGTCCGTGGTTTGCTAGGAGCCGCGGATCGTTTCCGAAATACGCGCTTATGGCTTTCTCGCGAGTCCATGCAGGAACGACTTTCCAACCGCGTCGCCGCCCTCATCGGTCACGTTGGCTATCGCACAGAACGACCAATTGGATATGACGATCGGCTGATCGCAGGAAAAAGCCTGGACGGCGCTTGCCAGTAAGATCGAAAACAATGCCGGCAATCGCCGGACGCTAACGACCACGCTCTTCTCCCCCATACCGCTTATTCGCATCGCGCTTCTACCCCCGAGATTCATTGCAGGGATCCTAGCAGAAGGGGCTGGATGATAGAAGATCATAACTAAGAATATTTTCCTAGTTCATGGATCGTTCTTGCGCTAGGTTTGCCGCTATTGCAACCACGGACTGTTAGATGTTGAGCAAATTTTTTCTCCGAGATGAGGCGATGGTGTGGGCGAGCTCTGGCCGTCACGCGCTGCATGAACGGAGTTCCCGCAACAGGCTCCGGAGGGCGGGCGGATACCGATCGACAACACGGGCGAGGGGCTGATGGCGGAATTCAATGCGCGTGACAAAAGCCGAACCAGTGCCGGAAAGACGCGGTCTATGGTGCGCAAGCATACCGCTCCGCCGGGCGCGGCGGATAACGGCAGTCTTCGCTGGCAATGGTTCACCATTCAGCTGCTGGAATCTGCGGCCTTCACCACATTGAGTGCGAATGCCTGCCGCGCCTTCTTCCGCATCGTCATCGAGCACACGTCGCACGCTGCCTTGGAAAACGGCAAGCTGATCGTGACCCACCCTCAGTTCGTGTCCTACGGCGTGACCGGCGAATATGTGGCCGATGCGATCGATGAGCTCGAATATAAGGGGCTGATAAAAGTTCGCCGCGGCCGGGCGGGCAGCGGCGTCGCGCATCCCAACCGGTTCACGCTGACCTTTGTCGGTGACCATGAGGGTGCGCCACCGACGGATGAGTGGAAACGGTGCACGGCGGAAAGATGCCGGAAATGGTCCGAGACCGACCGCAAGCTTGCCGCCGACAAACGCGGGCGCGTCGGCAGGAAGAAAAAGTCCCACTTCGGAATCCCGAAATCCCCCCGCTTCGGGATTCCGAAATCCGCCGCGCTTCGTGAGCTGAGCAGGTGAAGAAACGGGCAATGATTTCAATGCCGCAACCAATTTCGGGATTCCGAAGTGCTATATAGATCTTGGTGGGGTGTCCCTAACGAAGGCACTTTGCCACGATCAGGAACTCCGTCTCCCGCCCCCCGATCTTCCCAGCCGAAGTCGTGCGAAGCAGAAGGCCGAAAGCTTCATAGAGCCAATAAAGTGGGGGAATTCGGTCCTTCAGCGCGTGCACCTGCGTCGATACATACTCGCCGACGAAGACGACATCCATGCCGAGTTCCTTCAATGTCCCCGCAATTTCCGAATGGGATGCCTCCGCGGCGTGCTCGACGCGAAAGGGGGCATAGCCCGGCTTTCCGGCGTTTTTCTGCCTGAGGACGTAGCGATAGAACAAGACGTGGGTCCACCAGGGCGTGAGATCGGTGAAAATCCCCTTGGCTGAGTTCAGGATCGGACCCTTGACGAACACCAGACCACCGGGAGACAGGGTATCATGGGCTCTCAACAAGGCAGAGCGCGGGCTTTCCAAATGCTCGAGGACGTCCCAGAAGACGCAGGCATCGAAGTGACGATCTCCATAGTCGATGGTTTGAGCATCGCCGAGGATCCGCTCAGCGGCGTCCTTGTTCTTCTCGAGCTGCTCCTTGGAGATATCGATGACGGTATATCTCGCTCCTTTCAAGGGGATATGCGTGCGAGAGCCGCCTCCGACCTCAAGAATATTTGTGTCTGTCTTGTTGGAAAAAGCTGATTGTGCGTGCGACAGCGCGTCGTTTACCCACGGCGAAGCCATAATCTTTCCCTCCCGAAAGATTAGTGTTTACGACCATAAGTAAGCATTAATATAAGATTTTAGCAATATTTTAAACATGCCTAGTCAGGTGGTGCCGTTCGGTCGGAATTGGCAGGCAAGCCGTCAGCCTAGTTTCGCGCAACCTTCCTGATGTATCCGCAGGTCTGATGATCTTTAAGGCGCTTCGGCCGGAGGAATGCATGGCGGTGGGAATTCTTCGGGCTCTGGCTGTCCTGGCGATGATGACGGCCCTTGGCGGCTGCATCGACCATGCCAATGATCCCGTCCTCCTGGCGGTCGGCGTGCCGGTCAATCCGCCGGTCGTTGCGCATGGTCTTTGCATGACCGACGGCAACGCCATGTATGACGAGGCGAGGAAGCAGTATCAGCTGCGCGCCCAGCTGACCGGCTATGCCGGGGCCGATGAGTTGGAAGCCGAAACCACGGCGCGCGCCGCCGCCCATCGCCAATATGTCGCTTGCCTCTCCGGCCAGGGTTACCGGACATTATACGCGAATTGAGAACAGAGAATTCACGTTTCGTCACTAGCGCCGTTCGAGCCCTTTCCTGATCGCGACTTTTCACGTTTTTCGGCGATTTAGTCACGCCGGATCGCCTGCAATCACGAGTTTTGGAATTGTGTGTGAGCCATGGAACTCCGCTCGTCTGAAAGGCATTTTCCCGAGATAAATCCATAAGGAGGGTTTATCATGAAGATGTTCAGACTTGCCCCATCCACCGCCGCGCTCGGCGCCCTTCTCGCCCTCACGTCGATCATCCCCGCGCAGGCAGCACCCGTTCAGACGGCTCGGCCGCCTGCGGTCTCGGACGTAAAAGTGGTGCAATATAAATCACATGCCGGGTCCTGGCATGGCTATCAGGGCTTTCGCACCGAGCGCCCCGGCACCCGCCGCCATTCCGATGGCTACTGGTATCCGCTTGCCGCCTTCGGCGTTGAGGCCGGCACCACGGGCTCTATCGTCCGCCCGCCGGTGAACAGGCCGGCAGCTCCGGAAATGTGCAACCCTACGTTCTCCGGATCGATCGGTCCCGGCAGCATGCCCTGCGATAACGGCTATTGAGCCGGCAAATGAAAAAGGCGGCGATGAGCCGCCTTTTTCTTGATCAGTCCGCCGCTCACATATCCGTGACCTCTGCTTTAGCCCCGTAGTATGTGACAGATCGCCTTCCTAACTCCGGGGCGTAAATTCCACGAATCCTCCCAAGGAGACGATATGACCACGACTTTCAAGAACGGCCTGATGGCCGCTGCCTTCGGCGCAATCCTCGGCCTCCAGTCCTTCTCGGCCACGGCAGCTCCCCTCCAGTCGAGCGCGACAGAGCAGGGCGCAGCCCAGCGTCCGGTTGCCCAGGAAGAAACCACGGTGCAGCACGACCGGCGCACGACCGGTTCGATCGGTGAGCGCAGCTCGGAAACCTCAGGTCCGATGACGCCTTACATGATGAACCCGAAGAAGCCGCTCAAGATGGATTGCAAGCTCGGCTTCAACCCGGGGAGCGGCTCCAGCTGCAACTACTGACGAGACGCTCGGCGTTTTCGCGATCGTGAGCGGCCCGCAATGGGCTGAAGGGGCGGCCTCAGGGTCGCCCTTTCGCATGCGGGGTGACTGGTTGCGCTGGGTCGATCGTTGACCGCCTGGAAAATGTTGCATCGAATGCAAAAATGCAATAAGTACAAAATCAAGCAACTGTTGGCAGTGGTGTTGCGAAAAGCCGCAGCGACCAGCGATTGACGTCTCTGCCTTGGAATTGCCATGCTCGCCGCGATGGTCGCATTTCATAATCAATCGAATTTCAGACAGGTGGGATAGTCATGACTGCAAAGGCCGCATGCTCCGATTTCCTGCATTTTTTCCGCTCCTGGGTCAGCAACCCGCTTCGGGTCGCGGCTATCGCGCCGTCGGGGGATTCGCTTGCCAGAATTATGACCAGTGAAATTGCCGCACTCGACGGGCCGATCATCGAGCTCGGCCCGGGAACCGGCGTCTTCACCCGGGCGCTGCTGGCGCGTGGGGTCAGTGAAGCGGATCTGACCCTGATCGAGTACGGTCCGGAATTCATCAATTCGCTGCAGGCGCGTTTTCCGACGGCCCGTGTGTTGCAGATGGATGCCGCCCATCTCGCCCATGCCGATATTTTCGAAGGCGAACCGGTCGGCGCAGTCGTCAGCGGCCTGCCGCTGCTCTCCATGTCGCCGCGCAAGATCGCCTCGATCCTTGCCGGCGCCTTCGCCTATATGCGCCCGGGCGGCGCCGTCTATCAGTTCACCTATGGTCCGCGCTGCCCAGTGCCGCGGCCGATCCTCGACCGTCTCGGCCTGAAGGCGGTGCGCATCGGCGGCACGGTGCGCAACCTGCCGCCGGCCTCCGTCTACCGGATTTCGCGCCGCAAGCCGCTGGAGCTGTCGCGCGAGCGCTTCAGCTATCGTGAAAGCGCGGCCGGCATAGACGATGTCGCCGCCTTTTCCAGCGAAACCGGCGGCTGAGGATGATGCCGGACCGGAATGGCTGAGAACAAGCGGACGGAAACGACGGGAGGCAGGCGGGAACGCAAGCGGCGGCAGACGCGCGAGCGCATCGAGCAGGCGGCGATGAGCCTCTTTCTGCAGCGCGGCTTCGAGGCCACGACGATCGAGGACATCACCGAGGCGGCCGATGTTTCCAAGCGCAGTTTCTTCGATTATTTCCCCTCCAAGGAAGAAGTGGTTTTCGCCTGGCAGGATGCCTTCGCCGATCGCCTGATGGCGGCAATCGCCGCAAGGCCGGCGGACGAATCCTCCGTCACCGCGGTCGAGGCGGCGATCACCGCAACCGTCATCGCGGCCGTCGACGAGCCTGGTCTGGCGCTTGGGGACTTCATCCATCGCACGCCGGCGCTGAAGGCCCGCGACCAGCTGAAATACGCCAAACTCGAACAGAAGCTCGCCGAGGCGCTGCTTCTGCGCAAGGGAGGTGATCCGCTTGAGCGGCCCCGCATGCGCGTCCTTGCGGCAACCGTCATCGGTGCGCTGCGCGTCGGGGCTGAGCTCTGGCAGCAGCGCCCGCCAAGTGCTTCGCCGCAGGATTTCGCCCGGGAGATTTTCACCGACCTCTGGAAGATGCTGGCGGAATTCGGCGACGAGGCAAAGACCAGGCGTTGACGCGGGGCCGCCTGCGCCTCCGTGTGCACTTCCGACGAGATCAGCTCGATGTCGATGTTTCCGCTCATCCCTGCCATCAGGCCCTGTTATCGGAACCGGGCCGTCCTATATCTGCAAGCGTCGCAGCGGCCGCATTCTGATGATCCCCGCGATAGGCGGATCATCACCATGCCGGGCATCGCTTGCGATCAGGGCAGACATTCGCGCTCGAAGGCATCTCCGAGAGCCTCGGCATCCGTGCCGCGGCTGTTGGACCCGCCTCCGACCGCCCATTTCAATGATTGATTGATAAGAGAGGAAAGACCATGTCCAGTTACAACGCAGCCAAATCAGGCACCTTCAAGATCGGCGGCGATATCGAGATCAATCGTCTCGGTTTCGGCGCCATGCGCGTCACCGGCAAGGGCATCTGGGGCGAGCCTTCCGATCATGCCGAATCCATCCGCACGCTGAAGCGCCTGCCGGAACTCGGCGTCAACTTCATCGATACGGCCGATTCCTACGGCCCCGATGTCTCCGAATGGCTGATCAAGGAAGCCCTGCATCCCTATGGCGGCAAGTCTGTCATCGCCACCAAGGGCGGCCTGACCCGCCACGGTCCCGATATCTGGCTGCCCGTCGGCCGCCCGGAATATCTGATCCAGCAGGCGCATAAGAGCCTGCGCAATCTCGGCGTCGAGCAGATCGATCTCTGGCAGCTGCATCGGATCGATCAGAAGGTGCCGGCCAAGGAACAGTTCGATGCGATCAAATCGTTGCTCGATACCGGGCTCATCCGCCATGCGGGTCTGAGCGAAGTATCGGTTGCCGATATCGAGGCCGCCTCGAAGCATTTCAAGGTCGCGACCGTCCAGAACCGCTACAATCTCGTCGACCGCACCAGCGAGGACGTGCTCGATTACTGCGCCAAGCACAATATCGGCTTCATCCCGTGGTATCCGCTGGCCGCCGGTGACCTCGCCAAGCCCGGCTCGCTGCTCGATACCATCGCCAAAAAGCACAATGCAGCACCCAGCCAGATCGCGCTCGCCTGGGTGCTGAAGCGCAGCCCGGTCATGCTGCCGATCCCCGGCACCTCCAAGGTCAAGCATCTCGAGGAAAACGTCGCCGCCGTCGACATCACCCTCTCGAACGAGGAATTCTCCGCCCTCGACGCCGAAGGCCGGAAGCTCTTCAAGGCTGCTTGACGAGGCGGGGAATGAAAAGGTTGCGGCATATCCTCTTCTCCCCTCGGGGAGAAGGTGCCGGCAGGCGGATGAGGGGCAAGCCTATCGGCGATCCCCGAGGCCGCAATTTTCGGCATAATTTTGACCAGCTGGTCAAACCTGCTACAAAATGAGGCGGCGACCTGTTATTTTGAGGGCAAGCCTTGCGCCCAGTGCATTGCTGCATTGCGGTATTTTCGCTATTCCGAATCAAAAGAATTGGCTATTACTATCTTCGTAAGCAGCGCACTCCTCCTCCCAGCGCTCTTACATCGGACTGGCAACACTCCTCCTCCCAGTTGTCAGTCAGGATCAAGAGCCCGGCGCACCTCCTCCCGCGTCGGGCTTTTTTCTTTCCCCCCAAGTCGAAATCGATCAATTGCCGATCCGGGCAACGCCGGTCCTGCGGTTTTCACGAGGGATTGCGCAAAACAAAAGGCTTCCACCTCCCGCGGTTTGACTCGGCAAGCCTCGTCGGACTATTTGAACGGGCGCCGCCTGTCCGGTGTGTGAACCGATTGGAGTTTGGTCATGATCGGCAAAAGAGGCGGCTTGCCCGCGGCTCTGACAGGTCTTCTGATTGCAACGATGGCGCTCGCCGGCTGCGGCGGCAGGCCGGTCGGTGTCATGCAGGCGGCCGGCACCGCGGCCCCCGGCACGTCGAAGGTCGATCTGCTGGTCGCTACGACGCGCGCTGCCGATGACAATCCTGCCGTGCTTTTCTCCGGCGAACGCGGCACCGGGCTCGCCGTCAATGCCGTCGACGTCTCGATCCCGCCGGAAGCCAATCGCAAGGTCGGCCAGGTGCAATGGCCAAGCCGCCTGCCGGCCGATCCGTTGCGCAATTTCGTCACCGTTTCGGTCGATCCGCTGGAGGGCGAGCGGGCCGGCGAGACCTGGCTGAAGACCCATATGCCGAAGAGCCGCCGCGTGCTCGTCTTCGTGCACGGCTTCAACAACCGTTATGAGGATGCCGTCTACCGCTTCGCGCAGATCGTCCACGATTCGCATGCCGACGTCGCCCCCGTCGTCTTCACCTGGCCGTCGCGCGGCAGCATCTTCGATTATAATTACGACAAGGAAAGCACCAACTATTCCCGCGACGCGCTGGAGGAGCTGCTGACCCGCACCGCCGCCAATCCCGCTGTCAGCGACATCACCATCATGGCGCATTCGATGGGCACGTGGCTGACGGTCGAAGCGCTCAGGCAGATGGCGATCCGCAACGGCCACGTCGCACCGAAGATCAACAATGTCATCCTTGCCTCGCCGGATCTCGATGTCGATGTCTTCGGCCGCCAGTTCGCAAGCCTCGGCAAGGAACGACCGCACTTCACCATCTTCGTCTCGCAGGACGATCGCGCTTTGGCGCTGTCGCGGCGCATCTCCGGCAATGTCGACCGGCTCGGTCAGATTGATCCCTCCGCCGAACCTTACCGCAGCAAGCTCGAGGCGGCCGGCATCACCGTGCTCGACCTCACCAAGCTCAAGGGCGGCGACCGGCTGAACCACGGCAAGTTCGCCGAAAGCCCCGAGGTGGTGAAGCTGATCGGCGACCGGTTGATTGCCGGCCAGACGATCACCGATTCCAATGTCGGTCTCGGCGAGGCCGTCGGCGCCGTGGCGATGGGCGCTGCCCAGACCGCCGGAAGTGCGGTCAGCGTTGCCGTCAGCACGCCGATTGCGATCTTCGATCCGCGCACCCGGCGCAACTACGACGCCCAGCTGAAGCGCCTCGGCCAGTCGATGAACAACACCGTCGGCTCGGTCGGCGACAGCGTCGGTGCCGGCCTGCCGGAAAGCCAGTAAAAATTCCACAGAGCAATTCCAGCAAAAGTGCACAGCGGTTTTGCGTTTCGGAATTGCGAAAAACAAAGAGATAGGGAATTTCCGTGATTCGGAGAAAACGGAAATTCTCTAGGCATCGCATCTTGATGTGATATATCAGATTCATGACGGCAATTCTGTCTGCCGTGCGATGGGTTGATGGCATGGCGGATGAGATGAAGAAGAGGGTGGCTGTCGTCGGCGCGGGCGTGATCGGCGCCTCGATCGCCTTCGAGCTGCAGCGGCGCGGCCTTGAGGTGACGCTGATCGACAAGGGCGAGCCGGGCCGCGGCACCTCTTTCGGCAATATGGCAAGCATTGCGCTGGATTTTGCCGCCGGTTCCGGCCCTTCGACCTGGAAGAAAATCCCCGGCTGGCTGCTCGATCCCGAAGGCCCGGTCTGGCTGCGTCCCTCCTATGCCGCCAGGATGCTGCCCTGGTTCCTGCGCTTCCTCGCCGCCGGCCGGCCCTCGCGTCTCCGAGAGATCGAGGATGCCGGCATGAGCCTGTCGAACCGCGCGCTCGGCGATTTCAGAGAGATGCTCGAGGCGATCGGCGCACCCGACTTGATGACCGAGGAAGGATGTCTGGCGATCTACGAGACCGAGGCGGAATTTGCCGCCGATCGCGGCCATCTCGCCATGATGCAGCGCTACGGTCTCGACTTTGAAGTTTTGAGCAACGGCGCCATCCAATATTACGAACCTACCTTGTCACCGGCGATCGCCAAAGCCGTGCTGCTTCCCGACAACAAGTCGATCCGCGATCCCTACAAGCTGGTGGTGAAACTCACCGATGCCGCAAAGGCTGCGGGCGCGACTTTCGTCTCCGGCGCGGTCAGGAATATCGAGCGCCGGGGCGATGGCACCGCCGTCCTTCTCCTTGAGGATGGCAGGCGGATCGAGGCGGGGTCGGTCGTACTCGCCGCCGGCGTCCACACCCGCTTCCTTGCCGAAAAGCTCGGTGAGCCGATCCCGCTCGAAACCGAGCGCGGCTATCACACGCAGATCATGAAGCCCGGCATCGCGATGCGCTATTCGGTGATCTGGCCGCATCGCGCCTTCATGGTGACGCCGACGGCGGGCGGCATCCGGGTCGGCGGCAATGTCGAGCTCGCCGGTCTCGATGCCGCGCCGGATTTCCGCCGTCCGCGGGTGCTGGTGCGCCATGCCCAGCGTGCGCTGCCGGGCCTGAAGGTCGAGGAGACGACGGAATGGATGGGTCATCGTCCGGCGCTGCCCGATACGATCCCGATCATTTCGCCGTCGTCGAAGATGCCGGGTGTTTTCTATGCGACCGGCCACGGCCATCTCGGCCTGACCTTTTCGGCAACGACAGCGCTGGTGATCGCCGATATGGTGACCGGGCTCAAACCATCCGTCGATATGACTCCGTTCCGCATAGACCGATATTAGGAGGCCCCGATGTCCGAAACCACCAAACCCGTTGCGCTGATCACCGGCGGCGGCCGCGGCATGGGCGAGGCGATCGCCCGCGAGCTTTCCGCGCAGGGCTATCAGTTGGCGTTGATGTCGCCGTCGGAAAGCTGTGAGAAGCTGGCTGCCGAACTTAGCGGCGTCGCCTCACGCGGCGTGGCCGAAAAGGCCGAGGATCTCAAGGCGATCTTCGACCTGACGATGAAGACCTATGGCCGCATCGACGCCGTGGTCAACCTGAGCGGCCATCCGCCGAAGGGCGACCTGCTCGATATTTCAGACGAGAACTGGACGCTCGGTTCCGACATGATGATCCTGTCGCTGGTGCGCATGGCCCGCCTGGTGACGCCGGTCATGCTGAAACAGGGCAAGGGCGCCTTCGTCAACATCACCACCTTCGCCGCCTACGAGCCGACGCTGGTCTTCCCGGTTTCCTGCACCTACCGCGCCGCTGCCGGCGCTTTCACCAAGCTTTATTCCGATCGTTATGCGGCCGACAATATCCGCATGAACTGCATCCTGCCGGGTTATATCGATAGCCTCAACCACAAGCCCGGGACCGCCGAGACGGTCCCGATGAAGCGCATCGGCCATGTGGAGGAGATCGCCAAGACCGCGGCCTTCCTGCTGTCCGATGGCGCGGGTTATATCACCGGCCAGAATATCCGCGTCGATGGCGGCGTCACCCGTCACGTCTGATCTGGAGTTTTCGATATGAGATGGAAGCGCACCATCCAGCTGCTGGATGTCCACGCCGAAGGTGAGATCGGCCGCGTCGCGATCGGCGGCGTGCCGAAGATCCCGGGCGATACCATTGCCGCCCAGCTGCACTGGCTGAACACCGATCCGAAGGGTGACGAGCTCCGCCGCTTCCTTTGCCTGGAACCTCGCGGCGCGCCCATCGGCTCGGTCAACCTGCTGCTGCCGGCACGGCACCCGGAGGCGGACGCCGCCTTCATCATCCTGCAGCCCGACCAGGCGCATGCGAGTTCCGGCTCGAACTCGATCTGCGTCACCACGGCGCTGCTCGAATCCGGCATTGTCGAGATGAAAGAACCGGAGACGATCGTCACCCTCGAAACCGCCGCCGGCCTCGTCAAGGCGACGGCGACCTGCCGCGACGGGCGCTGCGAGAAGGTCAAGCTGACCATGGTGCCCTCCTTCGTGCATGAACTCGATGTCGGGATCGACACGCCGCATTGGGGAAGGATCAAGGCCGATATCTGTTATGGCGGCATCTTCTATGCGCTGGTCGATGTCGGCCAGATCGGTCTGACGATCGAGAAGGCCAATGCCGCCGGCCTCGTCCAGGCCGGCATGATCCTCAAGGAGCTGATCAACCGCGACATCAAGGTCGTCCATCCCGAGATCCCGGCGATCTCGGGCGTCGCCTATGTCATGTTCCGCGATACCGAAGCCGACGGCACGGTGCGCACCTGCACCACCATGTGGCCGGGCCGAGCCGACCGCTCGCCCTGCGGCACCGGCAACTCCGCCAATCTCGCCACGCTTTATGCCCGCGGCAAGGCCAAGGTCGGCGACACCTTCACCTCGAAATCGATCATCGGCTCCGAATTCGAGGTCGGGCTGCAGGCGGTGACCGAGGTGGCCGGCCGCCCTGCGGTCATCCCCACCATCACCGGCCGCGGCTTCACCTTCGGCCTGACCCAGGTGGCGCTCGACCCTTTCGATCCGCATCCGGGTGGTTTTGCGCTGACAGATGTCTGGGGGCCGGCCGCCGGCGAGATTTGACTGCGAGGAGCATGTTGCCGGAAGTGTGAAGCGGTTTCCCGACGGTTGGCGCCTATGGCTGCCCCTCACCCTTCCTCCGATCCCGCGGAGAAGAGGGAGCCAGGTCGCGGCATCCTCTAACGCGCCTCATCCTGAGGTGCGATCCGCAGGATCGCCTCGAAGGACACGTCGCAACGCCGCTCCTTGCATAGATCCGACGCCGGAATGCCCGCCTCGTCCTTCGAGGCCCCTGCGGGGCACCTCAGGATGAGGCTCTCTTGAATGCCGGTGCTCCAGCGACCGTCACCGCTTCACGGGCCGTGCCCGCGGAAAAGAAGCCTGCCCAGACGAGCGCCTCGTTGTTGTCGCGATAGTGGCGCAGCGCCTCGGCATAGAGCGCCTCCTTCATGCTCTTTCAGGCGGGCAGTTGGGTGCTGCAACCCATCGTGACGGAACCATCTCCTGTCGCCGCGGTTTGATAGGCATCTTCAAGCTCTCTGTCCTACGGAGCATGCGATGGCTATATTTTCCGCCAGTGATCGAGACGCGGCCGCCTATCCGATACAATCGCTCTTTGTCCCGTTTCCCTTCGTCTGCTTCACGCTCGCACTAGCGACCGACATTGCCTTCTGGCAGAGCGGCAACGTGATGTGGCAGAACTTCTCCGCACGGCTGCTGTTTGCCAGACTAGTGTTCGGCGCGCTTGCGATCCTGGCCGGATTGGTGGATCTGATGCGTCCCCGCACCCGCCCGATCCGACCTCCCTTCCTGTCTTCCCTCCTCTACCTGACCATACTGGCGCTCGCCCTTGCCAACAGCCTTGTACATGCCGGCGACGGGTGGGCGGCTGTGGTTCCCTACGGACTGGCGCTTTCGGCTGTCATCTTTCTATTGTGCTGGTGGCCGCAGCCGTTTCCGCCCGCAAATATGCCGGACTGGCCAGCATCGGAACGGAAAGGGCGGGTTCGACTGCTCAACCGGCGGCCTGGGCAGACGAACGACCGGCGGCCCAGAAACCCCTTGCCGGACAACCGGACAAGTCCCAACCTGCGCAAATGCAAAATCGCCCCTGCAGCCGGTCCGTAAATATTTCATGGTGCCAAAACCGAGAGAGGAATGACATCTGGTAGACCTCACGCCGGTGGCGGTGGTGCCCAGCGAAAAAGGCAGACATGTCTATCCAACGTACGAGCTTTTATGTCATGTTAGCGCTGGTGACGATCGCGTTCATCTGGCTGCTTATCCCCTATTATGCTGCTGTCTTTTGGGCAGTGATCCTCGCGATCATCTTCTTTCCAGTGCACATGCGACTGGCGCGTTTGCTGGGAGGCCGCCGAGGCATCGCTGCCCTGCTGACGGTGCTGATGTGCATCGGTCTCGTCATCGTGCCGGCATTGATTATCCTTGGCTCTCTTATCCAGGAAGGAACCAGCCTCTACCAACGGATAAGCAACAACGAAATCGACCTCAATGACTATCTGGTCCGGATTCAGAATGCGTTGCCCGGCTTCGTCGACAACTGGCTGAACTCATTGAAGCTTGGCGGCTTTGCGGAACTTCGCGCTAACATCTCCTCAGGCGCAGTACAGGCAAGCCGGTCGGTCGCCGGCAGCCTGCTGAGTTTTGGCCAAAACACGCTGCAATTCTTCATCAGCTTCGGGATCATGCTTTATCTGCTTTTCTTCCTCTTCCGGGATGGCGCTGACCTCGGCCGCGCGATCCGAGATGCAATCCCGCTAAACGACGACTATACCCGGCAGTTTCGCGACAAGTTTTCCGCTGTCGTTCGGGCCACCGTCAAGGGAAATATCATCATTGCGATTCTTCAGGGCACGATCGGTGGCGTGACATTCTGGGCTCTGGGAGTCGAGGCCGCCCTGTTGTGGGGCGTCACCATGACGTTCCTGTCGATGCTGCCTGCAATTGGAGCAGCACTCGTCTGGGTTCCGGTCGCCATCTGGCTAGTCCTCATGGGTGCCTGGTTGAAAGCAGCGATCCTGGTTCTCGTCGGCGTATTTGTCATAGGGCTAATCGACAACCTGCTGCGTCCGCCACTGGTGGGCCAGGGGACGCGGCTGCCCGACTACGTGGTGCTGATCTCGACGGTCGGCGGCATCTCGCTGTTCGGCATCAATGGTTTTGTCATTGGCCCGCTGATTGCCGCCTTGTTTATCGCTGCATGGTCGCTTTTCGCCGACCAACAGAACGCAGAGAGATCGAAGAGCGAAGATATTGAATAGAATTTTTTATAGGCTTCCCGGCACTTAGCCAATGGAGGGGAGTCTGGCCTCCTTGATATCGCAACTCACCCCTCTACCCTAAACAGGCATAGTTTTGGTCACCAATGGTGCTATCGAGTGTGCCTGAAGGGATGCAGATGATGCGATCACCCATCAATGGCACTTAGAGAGCGGCGATGACGAAACTCAGCATCCGGCATAGCACGACCTACCGTTATCGTTATCCGATTGCGCTCGGACCCCACCGATTGACCCTTCGCCCTCGAGAGGGGCGCGAACTCCTGCTCGCCAGTCATGATGTCGTCTCGGCGCCAGATGCGAAAATAAGTTGGGCGACGGATGTGTTTGGGAACGCCGTCGCGACGGCTACTTTCGCGGAACCAACGGATTGCCTGAAAATCGACAGCAAAGCGGTGGTCGACCTGACGTCGGCAGCTTGGCCCGTTTTCGATATCGCAGCGTCCGCCATCACTTACCCCTTTTCCTATGATGGGCACGAATGGAAGGATCTTGGTGGCCTCCGAGAGGTCCAATACCTCGATCCCTCCAACCTGTTTCAGCAGTGGGTACGGGCGTTCGTTAGATCTGGCTCGACTGATACTCTGTCGCTCTTGAAGGACCTCAGCGGAGGCGTGTCGAACGAGATTGCCTATCAAAGCCGAGAGGCCGAGGGGACGCAATCACCACTGGAAACTCTTGCGGTTCGATCTGGCACTTGCCGCGATTTCGCGGTCCTTTTTGCTGAAGCCGCCCGGCTTCTGGGTTTCGGTGCACGGATCGTATCAGGATACCTTTTCAACCCAAATCAGATGCTTACCGGCTCGAGGGACAGCGGATCGACCCATGCATGGGTAGACGTGTTTCTCCCCGGCGCCGGATGGATTACCTTCGACCCGACAAATCGCAGCATGGGTAGTGCAAACCTCATCCCTGTGGCAGTGGTCCGTGATATTGCGCAAGCAGTGCCGATCTCCGGCGGCTTCATTGGCGCGGCCAATGCATTTGTGTCGATGGACGTCGCCGTCGAGGTTTCTGAGCTGTGACGGCCCTGAGCGTCAGGGGAAAGGTCTACAGTGCGATCACGTTTAGTGAACTGAACGCGCCGGTTGCCTTCGCCAGATCCGGGACATTCGACCCTCGATCTATCTCATCGAAGGGGCCGCCCTTATACAAGCTCGTAAAAAAACTCGCAGATCAGTTCCGCGAGTTTTACTGCGTCGACATCGCTCATATGGGCGGCATTTTCGATTGCGGCAACCTCGATATCATCACGGTCGACCGCTAAAAGATCAAGTATTCTAGCAAACTTGATTTTGAGCTCAATGTCACTTTCGAACTCGTCAAGGGTGACCGCGAGAATGCTGTCATTTGCCTCGATCAACCGGGTTTGAATGCTCTCGGAGGAGGTAGCGAGTGTCCGAACTGCCGAGAAAAAGTGCCCTCGTGCACTGGGATATTTTGCGTCCATGTGGTTCCCTTTTCGCTTTTAGCGCAGGCCTTGGACGTGAGGCTCAACGCGGGTGTACGATCTTGGAGAAGTTTGGTCAACTGATGGCTTATCACCATCAACTGATGCAGAAACAATCGTACAGATTTCGCGACGTAGATTAGTTCTGCTCTGTACTGTCGACCGACAGCGCCGATCCGACAGCCGTGAAGCGCTCGGTCGACGAGACCGCACAGGCACTTGGCGGTCTAAAGCGTGTTGCGGCTTACCGGATTCAGGATTCCCTTGGCGGCTGAGTTGTGATTCATTTCTCCCCAGAAGGAGAAGTGTCAGGCCTCCAGGCGGTGACTGAGGTAGCCGGCCGCCCCGCCGTCATCCCCACCATCACCGGCCGCGGCTTCACCTTCGGCCTGACCCAGGTAGCGCTCGACCGTTTCGATCCGCATCCGAACGGTTTTGCGCTGACAGATGTCTGGGGGCCGTCGGCTGGGGAGATTTGATCGTTCAGGGTATAATGCTGGAAAGTGCGAGCGATTTCAGGACGGTTGGCGCCTGTGGCTGCCCCTCACCCTTCCTCCGATCCCGCGGAGAAGAGGGAGCCAGGTCGCGGCATCCTCTAACGCGCCTCATCCTGAGGTGCGATCCGCAGGATCGCCTCGAAGGACACGTCGCAACGCCGCTCCTTGCATAGATCCGACGCCGGAATGCCCGCCTCGTCCTTCGAGGCCCCTGCGGGGGCACCTCAGGATGAGGCTCTCTTGAATGCCGGCGCTCCAGCGACCCCACGAAGCTGCCGCGACCGACTGACCAAAGGTGACGGAGGAGCATCCGCGCAACGATATTCGAAACGCGATCAGCCTTGCCTGCGCTCAGCACCCCCGGTTCGAGTGTCCCAACCCAGCATGGCCAGCTCGGCCACTGCCTCCAGTTCGCCGCGGGTCGCTTCGTCGCGGGCCAGGATCGACATGCCATTCTGAACGGTCTGCACGAAGCGGGCGAGCGCGTGGATGTCGGTCGAGACCGGAATTTCGCCTGCTGATATCGCGTGGTTCAGGCGCGCCTTCAGGCGGTCGAGCGTGACGGCGCGGGCGGCTCGTACGAGTTCGCCGAGTTCCGCGTGGCCCTCGCTGTCGACCGAAGACAGCGCCACCATACAGCCGCGGGGAATATCCGCGACACAGCCGGTCAAGGCAGCCGCCGAATCCATCAGAAGCGACATCACCGCTTCACGGGCCGTGCCCGCGGAAAAGAAGCCTGCCCAGACGAGCGCCTCATTGTTGTCGCGATAGTGACGCAACGCCTCGGCATAAAGCGCCTCCTTCGAACCGAATGCCGCGTAAAGGCTCGGCGATCCGATCCCCATCGCCTCGGTGAGGTCGGCGATCGAGGTCGCCTCGAAGCCCTTGATCCAGAACAGCCGGGTCGCCTGCGCCAAGGCTGCTTCCCGGTCGAACGCCCGCGGCCGCCCGCGACTGCGGGCAGGGGTTTCATTGACGTTCGACATCTCATCCGATTTTTGCATCGATCATTACATAAACCCATTGACACCGCATCGCAACGTGCCTAGCTATTTATGTGTCGATCACTACAGAAAGAGAAGATCATGACAGAACTGGCTGGAAAGCGTGCCCTCGTCACAGGTGGCTCGCGTGGCATTGGCGCCGCCATTGCATTGGCGCTTGCCGACAAGGGCGCTGATGTCGCCATCACCTATGAGCGTTCGGCCGATCGCGCCGCCGAAGTGGTGCGGGCGATCGAGGGCAAGGGCCGCAAGGCGCTTGCCATCCAGGCCGACAGCGCCGATCCGGCAGCCGTGAAGCGCTCGGTCGACGAGGCCGCCCAGGCACTTGGCGGTCTCGATATTCTCGTCAACAATGCCGCAATCGCGCTTTACGGTGCGATCGCCGACGTCAGCGTCGAGCAGATCGACGCGCTGCTTGACGTCAATGTGCGGTCGCCTCTGCTCGCTTCGCAGGCCGCCATTCCCTATCTGCAGGCGGGAAGCCGCGTCATCACGATCGGCTCGGTCGGCGCCGAACGCATCGTCGGTGACACCGGCACGGTCTATTACATGACAAAATCCGCGCTCCACTCGTTTACCCGCGGCCTCGCGCGGGAACTCGGATCTCGCGATATCACCGTAAACCTGGTCCAGCCGGGTTCGACCGACACCGAAATGAATCCCGCCAATGGCGACTTCGCCGATTTCCAGCGTGCCCTGATTCCACTTGGCCGTTACGGCGAGCCGGAAGATGTGGCTGCTGCCGTCGCTTTCCTCGCAAGCCCCGCTGCAAGGCACATCACAGGAACCATCCTCACGGTGGATGGCGGCTTGAACACCTGAATCGGGATCTGTTGCCTGCGACTGGCTAAAGACACGGGGGATCGCGACAGAGGTCGGTCCCCTCAAATGCGAGCCGATCGCCTGTTAGTGTCTTGCCTGCGTCTTATGCCGGATACCGGCATAAGACGCATTGTTGAGCCGCAGGCTGTGTCAGACTGGCAGCTTCATCTGCTTGCGCAGGCTCTTGTCGAATGCACTGGCGGGAACGAAGCGGCGCAGGAAGTGCAGTTGACGGGCGGCTTTGCTGGCGGGATAGCGCAGCTTCGGCGATTTCGCGGTGGCTGCCTTGACGACCGCTTCGCCAACCACTTCGGGCGCATCGCCTGCCTTGATCGCGCTGTTCCAGACAGCTTCCGTCGTCTTGCGGCCGCCGTCGTAGACACCAGTCATGCGGTCGGGCTGCGTCGAGTTATGGTCGAGAGCTGTGCGGGTAAATGCAGGTTCGACGAGCAGGACGCGGATCCCCAACGTGCGGACTTCGTGATCGAGCGATTCGGAATAACCTTCGACAGCATGTTTCGTCGCAGTGTAGAGCGCGCTGAACGGGCTCGGAATGAAGCCGACGACCGAGCTGATGTTGATGATGCGGCCGTTGCGCTGGTTCCGCATGATCGGCAACACCTCGTTCGTAACACGAATGATCCCGAAGACATTCAGGTCGAAAAGTGCCTGAGCCTGTTCGATCGAGGACTCTTCCGCTCCGCCGATCAGTGCACCACCGGCATTGTTGACGAGGACGTCGATGCGGCCAGCCTGTTTGATCACCTCGGCGATCATGCCCGCGACCGATTGACTGTCCGTCACGTCGCAGGTCAACATCGTGATGCCATTGGCAGACCCGGCTGTCGCCTTGCGGCTGGTTCCAAAGACGCCGTAGCCCGCGGTTACCAGAGCCTTTGCCGTGGCGCGGCCGATACCGGCCGCCGCACCTGTGACGACGGCGACGCCGCGGTTGTTGTTGCTCATTTCAATTTTCCTTTGGTACCGCCAAGGGCGATGGGTTGTGGGATACTTTGGTCGTCGTTTTCAGGTCGGATGGCGTGATGAGACCATCCGTTCGAACCTGAGTTGTTGGGCATAGAGGTGACTTGTTCAGCAGGTGGGCGCTGGCGAAAGCCCTTTGGAAATCAGCGCCAATGCGGCGTCAGCCGCGCGCCTTTAGATGGAGCATCGGATGATGTTCATAATAGCCGGCGCCGTTTTTCACGATGGGATCTTCCGAGGTGATCGCCTGGATGTCTTGATCATCGGCAATCTGGTAGAGCGAGACACCGTAGCCGCCGGCAGGATCCATCACTGGACCATGGGCGACGATCTTTCCCTCGTCGAGAAGCGCATCCAGAAAAACCCCGTGCTGCTTCAGCCATTCCTGCTCGTCGGCAGACATGGTCGCCAGAAAGTCTGTGCGCGGCGGCATGTATTTGCAGAGGTAGTATTTCATGATTTGGCTCCTGAGTTGCCGGAACGTCCTACGCTAGCGACGCCGCCCATCGACTGGCCCTGCCTGCATTCGGGTCGTCTTTTGCGGTGGAATATCGTCCCGCATTCAGTTACTATCAATTTACAACTAAGTAACTATCAAAAAGATATCAACGTGAAGAATCTTTCAAGCCAGCCCTGTCTGATTGCCCGCAGCCTCGCCTTGGTGGGTGATGCCTGGAGTATGCTGATCATGCGCGATGCTCATGCCGGGTCGACCCGCTTCGACGCGTTCCGCAAGAGTCTGGGCATAGCGCCGACCATGTTGACCAGTCGGCTGGCGGCTCTGACAGAGGAGGGGCTCCTGGAGAAACGGCGTTATTCTGAGCGACCGCCACGGGATGAGTATGTCCTGACAGAAGCGGGTCAGGATTTCCTGCCGGTGCTGTTTGCTCTCGGCGCGTGGGGCCGGAAACACCGCGCCGGTGGCGATGTCACCCAATTTTTTGATGAAGAGACGGGAACCGAGATCGATCCGGTGACCATAGACCGTGTAACCGGCGCACCGATCGGCAGCCGCCCCATTCGCATCGTTATGCCTAAATCCGGCGCGTAGGCCCTTTGAGGGGTGATTGCGCCGTCGCGCCGATCAATGACACACCCAACCCGTTTGCCGACGGCGTCAGGTCCTATGCGCTCGACGCCGACAAGGCCAAGCGACTGTGGGCGAAAAGTGAGGAATTGATAAGCGTAACTTGAAGTCGGTAAGCCCGTGTCGGCTCTCATTCAGAGCCGACATACCGCGGCCCCCATCAACCGCGTTGCAAAATTCTGGCGCTGACCTGGCCTGTGGCAAGCTTCTCGGCCGGCGCCGGCCGGCCAAGCAGATAACCTTGGCCGATGTCGCAACCCAGATCCTGAAGCCGCTGAAGCTGGCTCTCCTCTTCGATACCCTCGGCGGTTATCGTCACGCCAAGTCCCACACCGAGAGCGATGATCGCTTTGATCACCTTGTCTTGCTTATCATTGGTCTCGAATGAGGAGACGAAACTCCTGTCGATCTTGATCTTGTCGAACCGGTAGTTGGATAGTTGTGAGAGGCTGGAATAACCTGTTCCAAAGTCGTCGAGGGCAATCCTGACCCCCGCGTTCACAAGATCATCGAGGACGATTCGTGCCGTAACAGCGTCTTGGATGATGGCACTCTCCGTCACTTCCAGCTCGACCCTGTGCGCGGGCAGACCGACATCGCCCAATATCTTGAGAATTCTGAGCCCCAGTAACCGATCGCTCAGTTGGATCGGAGAAAGGTTGAATGACAGGACGAGCTCATTTGGCCAGGAAAGTGCATCGGTGCAGGCGTGGCGAAGCAGTTGGTCTGTCAATTCGACGATCAGACCGGCTTCCTCCGCCACAGGAATGAATTCGTTCGGTGGGATGAATTCGCCGGAGGCCGTCTTCCAGCGCGCCAGGGCCTCGAAGCCGATAATCCTATTCGTCTTCAGGTCCACGAGCGGTTGATAGTAGGGAACGATCTCGGCCTTCTTGATGGCTGCTCTCAGATCAGCTTCCACTCGAATCCGCTTCGCCAACTCGTCCTGCATCGAAGACACGAAGGGCTTCACCAGATTGCGCCCCTGCTTTTTCGCCACATACATCGCACAGTCGGAATGTCGAATGACTTGACGGAGGTCATCGCCGTTCTCCGGGAAAAGCGCGAAGCCGACACTGGCGCCGAGGTCGACGGCGACACCATTGAATGTGAACGGCTTGCCGATCACGGTCACTATGCGGTTCCCCAACGCGACAAGATCGGGATTTCCGGTGCGCCGCGCCAGAACAACGAATTCGTCTCCACCAAGGCGGAAAACGTGCTCACGGGGAAAGAGGGAAGAGAGCCGCTGAGCAACAGTCTTCAGCACCGCATCACCGTGATCGTGCCCCAGGAGGTCATTGACCTTCTTGAAGCCGTCGAGATCGATGCTGAACACGGCGTAGGTCTCCTGTGCCCTTTGATCGGCCATCGCCTGCGCGCATACGGAATCCAGAAACCTGCGGTTAGGCAGTTCGGTCAGCGTGTCGTGACAGGCAATCCAGTCTACGTTCTTTTCGGCCTGCAGCCTGCGATTAACCTCCCTCGAAAGATCTCGGATCCTCAGCGCGGAATAAATGAGCCCGAGAAACCCGGAGATATTAAGGGCAAGGAGCGCGTGGTCCAGCGGATAGTCATGATGCTTCTCGATGAACTCATCCAGCCCCTCATGCCAGTCGAAGGACCACGATAGGCAGAAGAGAACCAGGAAGGTCGCGAGCCAGGCAACGATCTCCATCTGCGGTCTGGTTGGTTGGATGCGAGGCATATGAACAGGCTCCTGTTGTGTGAAGAGCCGTCATGGCCAGTTTGGTACGCTCGTATCACCGAATGCCGACGACGGATGGCGCAACTTCACGGCATCGGCGGTCCCACGCCGTGATCGAAGACCGCCTCAATTCATTCGGGCGGAATTAAGAGGGCCGATATCGCAGTGGCTGATGAAGCCGCGCAGCACCGACAAATCCCAAAGGTCATCTGTGCGCTTGATAGGTTAATGGTGGGTTGCCTTTACGAAGGCACGGGAGTTTCGCTGCGCACAATGGATATCTTTGCCGCAAATCGGATGAGGATTCGGTTTCATGGTGTCTACCGGTCGCCGCAATCTCCCGTTCTTTCGAACGGTTGAAGAATCCGCCGGGGGATCGGCATCGAACCGACCGCTGTCGGACCCAATCCAGATAACCATTGCCAACGCGTTTATAGCACTGCGCGTCTTTTCAGACGTGCAGGCGACGTTGCAGCACTTTGAGTAGGCAGGAGAGACGGAGGAAACTCCCTGGCTCTAGTACACGAAGGGATCGACCCCGGGCGCCGGATGGGTGCAGGGCGCATCCCGGAGCCGATCAATCCGCCAGCATCGTATCCGCCAGGCTGTAGCAGTGGCTCGCCTGATAGGCGTTCCGACCTCGGTTCATGTGCGTCACATTGAAAGTCCGAATGGCGCGCAAGATGCGGCGCTCCGCAAGGAATTTGCGGATCGAGGCCGAGCCCCGCACAGTGATGCCGAAAATGTCGTCGCCGCGCGGAAAAAAATAACCGACGTCTTCGGGCGTCGCGACGCAGTCCTCGAGAAAAGCCTCGTCCACATCGCCCTGCGCGGGTGAATGGTCCGTGGTGAAATGCGAAAGATGCACCAGGAATCGTGCACGCAGGCCCTCGCCGTCGGCGTAAAGCGTGAAAAGCTCCATCCAGCTCGCATTAACGCGGATGAGCGGCTTGTCGGAGGTCGAGGGCAGACATGAAACCGACCAGTAGTGACGCTCGGTCTTGCGCGGGATGGGGATGCAGGTTTGCCCGTATACCCCGAGAATTTCCAGAACGTCTTGCGCCTGCGGGCGACGAAGCAGCTTCTCGTACCGGGCGACGTACTTGAACCGCTGTTCCAGGGACTCCAGGCGTTCTTCGGCGTCGATCAAGTCCGCCTCGCCTTCTATCCAATCGCGCTGCTGCTCAGGATCCAGAAACTTGCGCAGACCAGTGATGCTGCGACGAGGAGTCGTGCTCATGTCAGGTGGCATGTGAGATCCGTGTCCTCATCGCTTCACCGGCCTAATCCCGCAGATGCCCATGCAGCCGCTCGACGTCCGCTCCTGGTGGTGAGGCGCCGTTCGCAGCACTTGGCTTAACGAGCGGTTTGCCGGCCCGGCGGACAGTACGCCAACGCACCGGCCGCACCATAACATCTATCGAACGAGTGACGAAAGACTCACCTTCAGCCGGTCCGAAAGCCAAAGCCTACCGACGACCAAACCGCTGCGGACTTGACGAGCGGCAGGCCTCCTTATGGTAAGGCTTCAGGCTTCTTCGGCGCCGATCCTGAATGGGTTTTGCCAACCGGTCGTTTTAAAATTCCGCCTCTCGCAGCAGCTCGTTCAGGCGGGTGGCCCATTCCTTGTTGCCATCCCTGAACGGACCAAGCGCATCGCCGGCGGATTCGGAAAGGTCGCTGGCAACCGCAGCAAAGCGGCGGGCCTGTTCACGATGTCCCGCGGCCATATGGCAGCACGCCTGAATGCGCAGAAGCGCCGGCCAGTCAGGCCGCGCCTTTAGCGCCGTACGTCCCGTTTCGAGTGCGCCCTCGACGTTGCCCGAAAAGAACAGTGCAAGCATCAGGAGGCTGAACCAAACCCCATTCTGCGGGTCATGGGGGTTGAGTTCGAGGCCGCGAGCCAGGGGCTGCCGCGCGCCGGCCGCATCCCCCAAAAAGAGACGGGCCATGCCGAAGACGAGATACCCCAAGGCGAAACTCGAACCGAGTTCGATGGACCGTTCCGCTGCGAGGATCGCCTGGTCAGCCCTGCCTGTGTAGGCCGACACAATCGCCAGCGCATAGTGCGAGTACGGGTTCCGCGCATCGAGATAGATCGCTCGAAGGGCCGCATCCAATCCTTCCTTCCCGTCCGCGGCGGGGTTATCAGTCCAGCCGTAGCCAATGAGGCCCGCATTGACCCGCGCCCGCCAGATCTGCGCCTCTGGAAGCATGGGATCGAGCTCCGCAGCCTCGCGGAAGAATCGCCGTGCGACAAGGTGGGTGGGCTGCGTGACCTTGTGGAAATTGAATGTACCTTGCCTTACAAGGTTCCAGGCAGTGATGTTGCCGGTGTGCGGAGCCATCTGAAGCCCATGACGCAACAGCAGCTCGGGCTCCACCGCCGCTGCGATCCGCTCGGCGATGGCGTCTTGCACTGCAAATACCTCGGCCACCTGAAGGTCGTAATGTTCGGACCAGACGGTGGCGCCTTTCACTGCGTCGGCGAGGTGCACCGATATCCGGATTTGATCGCGGGTATACCGGATAGCTCCATCCACCAGAAAATCGACGCCAAGTTCGCGCGCGATAGATTGCGGATCCCTCGAGCCATCCTTCCTTGTGAAACTCGCCCCACGTGAGGCGACGCGGAACCATCTGAACCGAACGAGCGACATGATCAGGTCGTCGGTGATACCGTCGGCCAGATACTGTCTTTCTGCATCACCGCCGAGATTTTCGAATGGCAGTACCGCAATCGCCGGCATCGAACCGGTCTGCGCGTGCCATCCGCTTTCGGCTGCGTCGGTCCGGCTCTCCACCGGACCGGAAAATCTGTATCCGACCCGCGGGACCGTGACGATCCATTCGCTGCCGTCTGATGCAGGGCCGAGCAGCTTGCGAAGGGCGGCAATCTGAACGGAAAGATTGCTTTCCTCAACGGCCAATCCCGGCCAAACCGCATCCATCAGGGCCGACTTGGAGACGACACCCCCCTGTGCCGAAAGCAGAGCGGCAAGCAGGGAAGCACCTCGGGCGCCGATAGCGACAGGCCTATTGTCGCGAAACAGGCATCCGTTCTCTGCAATGAACTCGAAGTGGCCGAAGGCAAGGTGCTGGGTGTTCATGGCCGGGAATGATACGCCGATTTCGCAACTTTTCGGAATTTTTCGGCCCCGCTTCAGGACTTGCGCCGGCTGAGCGCGCAGAGTCTGCTCCAGTGCAACGGCTGAAGTGGTGAGAGAGATGAAGAACGAAGCAACGCAACCGAAAAATCCTCATGGATTAACCGCGAAAGTCGTACGCGGGAGCGGCAGCCATGTCGCCGAGCAAGGGTCGGTCTATCGCTCGGGCGTCTCGGCACAAAGCGTCGGATCAAGCATGCTGTGGCTGGGGATGATTTCGCTACCGGCAGGCAGACGAACCAAGGCCCATCGCCATGAGGGACACGAGACGGCCCTTCTGATGACTGCGGGCCAAGAAATCGAGATCTGGTCGGGGTCGGAGCTCGAGCGGTGCGAATCGGTCCACGCCGGTGACTATCTGTTCATTCCGGCCGGCGTTCCCCACGTGGCCGTCAATCGCAGCACCGAAAGCGCCGAGTTCCTCGGTGCCCGCAACGACCCCGCAGCCAACGAGAGCGTCGTTCTGATGCCGGAGCTCGACAACATCGTACCTTAACCACACCGGGAGGTGCACCATGGCCATCATCGAACAACGTCTGGCCGAAATGGGTCTGGAATTGCCCGAACCTTTGAAAGTTCGCGAGGGGCTGCATATGCCCTTCGCCTGGGTTCGGGTGCGCGGCACCCGCGCTTACATCTCGGGTCACGTCGCGTGCAACCGCGACGGGACATTGGCGGCCCCCTTGGCAAGGTCGGAGCGGATGTTTCGGCAGAGCAGGGTTACGCGTCAGCCCGGCTCGTTGCCCTGGCCCATCTCGCCAGTCTCAAACGTGCTCTCGGAGACCTTGATCGGGTCACGGCTTGGCTGCGCGTCTTCGCCATGGTGAATGTCTCCGGGTTTCAATGAGACGCCGCTGGTCACAAACGGCTATTCCGATCTGATACTGGAGCTGTACGGCCCCAACGTGGGCGCCCACGCCCGCTCGTCCATCGGCATGGCCATCCCTTTAAATGCGCCCGTAAACTGTGAGGCGGAAGTCGAAATAGACGGGTGACCGCCGGAACAGGATGATTTTAGGCCAGTTTGCCCTAAAATCATCCTGTTCTACGTCAGATCGTCAGAGCATGATGTCGTCCGATAACCGCTCACATTTTTCGGCATCATGCTCTAGTAAACGAAGGGATCAACCTCGGCGTGGGCGTCCGCGTCCTTCGGATAAATCACGCCCTTGCGCAGGATGATGTTGGCATAGAGCCTGGGCTCGCCGGTCTGGATCACCGCATGGGCAGCCTTCACCCTTCCGTAGAAATCCTGGCCGACGAGCGGCACCACCTGCCGGTGCGGCTCGTGGCGGGCGCAGCAGTCGATCATCTCCTCATGCACGGGATCGAGCTTGTCGCGCTCGGCCTTGACGGTCGAGCGGAAGATCGCTTCCGCCACGAAATCGTCGATCGGCAGCACGCTGAGCACGGCATTGAGGACCGGGACGAGGCGGTGGCCGTCGAGCCGGATCAGCCGGCGGGCATGTTCGACGCCCGGATAATTGCCGTCGACGATGGCGATCTCGTCGCCGTGGCCCATGGCGCGAAGCGTAAAAAGCAGCTCCGGGCTCAACAGCGGATCAAGTCCTTTCAGCATGGTCTACCTCCTTGAAGAGTACGTTCTGGTCGGTGAGGTAACGCGCGAAGATCGGCAGGCTGGCGCCGCCGATGGCGCGCGCCTGGGCGCCGACAGCGCCCTCGATGATTTCGGGCATGACGACACCTTGCAGGTCGAGCTTGGCGGCTTCGTCGATGGTGGCCTGGACCACGCGGCTGCGCACCCAATCGGGAAAGCCGCCGTCGATGACGGCCGCGCTGAAATCGACGATCGAGGCGGCGGCGACGATCGCCTGCGCCAGCGCCTTGGCGCTGTCCTGGATCCAGGCTTCCATCGGCTCGCCGAAATCCACCCAGCCGTCGGCCGAATACCAGAGCGGCTCGGGATCGATGCCGCGCTCGCGTAACATGTTTTCGAGCACGAAGATCGAGGCGATTTCGAGCAGCTGCATCGTCTCGCCGTTCTTGCCGCGCACCGGCAGCGGCCCGATCGCGCCCGCCGTGCCGGTGCGGCCGGAAAAGATCGCCGAATTCAGGACGATGCCGCCGCCGATGAAGGAGCCGATGAAGAAATAAACGAAATCCGGATAGGACGGCCCGACGCCGAAGACCAGTTCGGCCCCGCAGGCGCTGGTCGCATCGTTCTGCATGAAGACGGGATGGGAGACGCGGGAGGCGATGTCGGCCTGCAGGTCGATCTCGCGCCAGACCTCCATGGCGCCCGGCGGCGCCCCCACCTCTTCGGCCCAGTTCCAGAGCTCGAAAGGGGCGGCGATGCCGAGGCCGGCAATGCGGCCGCGCTGCTTGTCGTCGAGCCGCTCTTCGAGCTCCCGGATGCCCGAGGTGACGAAGGCGAGGATTTCATCCGGCAGCGGATAGGCATAGGTCTTGTGCAGCTGCATGCGGATACGGCCGACGAAATCCATCAACACCAGATCGGCGCTGCGCCGGCCCATCTTCAGGCCGAAGGAATAGACGGCGTCGGGATTGAGATGCATCGGGATCGACGGCTGGCCGACACGGCCGCGCACCGGTTCCCCGCGCGACAGCAGCCCTTCCTTCTCCAGCACCCGCATGATGACGGAGACGGTCTGCGCCGACAGCCCGCTGCGGCGCGCGATATCGGCCTTCGACAGCGCGCCGTAGAGACGTACCAGCGACAGCACGAGCCGTTCGTTATAGGCTCGCACCCTGACCTGGTTCGCACCGCCGGCCGGATTCAGAATTGGTGGCGGGACCGGTATGTTTGCCGGTCCATCCAAGGACGACATGGCCGCTCCTCCCGATTGTTGGCCTATGCCCTAATTCGATGGAGCATGCCACATCGAATTAATAATTCAATTGGATTTATTTATTGACAAGGGGATTTCTTTTCGCTCTTAATTGCCGTCGTCAAGGGCACGGGACCGCTGGAGGCATTGGCGATCCACGGCGAAGTGTCATATCTTAAATTCCGGCCCCGCACGGGCGGCGCCGGCAAACTCTGGGAGGAGTTCCATGAAGAAATCTGTTCTCGCTTTCGGCGCGCTCGCGCTGGGTGTCACCTTTTCCGCTCCTGTGATGGCGGCTGACGTTGCTGCCTGCCTCATCACCAAGACCGACACCAACCCCTTCTTCGTCAAGATGAAGGAAGGTGCGACGGCCAAGGCCAAGGAACTCGGCGTTTCGCTGAAGTCCTATGCCGGCAAGATCGACGGTGACAGCGAAAGCCAGGTCGCAGCGATCGAAAGCTGCATTGCCGATGGCGCAAAGGGCATCCTGATTGCTGCTTCCGACACCAAGGGCATCGTGTCTTCGGTCAAGAAGGCGCGTGAAGCCGGCCTGCTGGTCATCGCTCTCGACACGCCGCTCGAGCCGGCCGATGCCGCCGACGCCACCTTCGCCACCGACAACCTGCTCGCCGGCAAGCTGATCGGCCAGTGGGCCAAGGAAACGATGGGCGACAAGGCCAAGGATGCCAAGGTCGGCTTCCTCGACCTGACCCCGTCGCAGCCGACGGTCGACGTTCTGCGCGACCAGGGCTTCATGATGGGCTTCGGCATCGATCCGAAGGACCCGAACAAGATCGGCGACGAGGACGACAAGCGCGTCGTCGGTCATGACGTGACCAACGGCAATGAAGAAGGCGGCCGCAAGGCTATGGAAAACCTTCTGCAGAAGGATCCGAGCATCAACGTCATCCACACGATCAATGAACCGGCCGCTGTCGGCGCCTATCAGGCGCTGAAGGCCGTCGGCATGGAAAAGAACGTGCTGATCGTCTCGGTTGACGGCGGTTGCCCGGGCGTGAAGTCGGTCAAGGAAGGCGTCATCGGCGCCACTTCGCAGCAATATCCGCTGATGATGGCAGCCCTTGGCGTCGAGGCGATCAAGAAGTTCGCCGACAGCGGTGAAAAGCCGAAGCCGACCGAAGGCAAGTCCTTCTTCGACACCGGCGTCTCGCTCGTCACCGACAAGCCGGTTTCCGGCGTCAAGTCGATCGATACCAAGGAAGGCACGGACAAGTGCTGGGGCTGAGCCCTGTCTGATTGACAGCAGACCGGCCGGGGCTTGATCCCCGGCCGTTTTCGACGGACGATGTGCCGTCGCCTCACGAACCGGCTAATCAAAGACCGGATGGATATCGGTGACGGCCCCCGCGCGAGTTCGGCGCGCGGATGCGGAGGAGGAACCATGACCGGAACACAGGAATTCGAACGTGTCCTCGACGAAAGCGACAAGAGCGTCGCCTCTTTCGAGCACCAGAATGTCTCGCTGATCAAGCGCGCGCAGCATTTTCTGCACTCGACGCCGGCCGCCGTGCCGTTGATCGTGCTGGTGCTGGCAATCTTGATCTTCGGGATGACGATCGGCGGACGCTTCTTCTCGTCCTACACGCTGACGCTGATCCTGCAGCAGATCGCCGTCGTCGGCATTCTCGGCGCGGCCCAGACGCTGGTCATCCTGACGGCCGGCATCGATCTTTCGATCGGCGTCATCATGGTGATCTCGGCCGTCGTCATGGGCAATGTCGCCATCACCTACGGCATACCGACACCGATTGCGGTCGCAGCCGGCATGCTTGTCGGCGGCCTGTGCGGATTGCTGAACGGCTTCCTCGTCGCTTATATGAAATTGCCGCCCTTCATCGTCACACTCGGCACCTGGAATATCGTCATGGCGACGAATTTCATCTATTCGGCCAATGAGACGATCCGCGATGCCGACGTCGACGAACAGGCGCCGCTGCTTCATCTTTTCGCCATGAGCTTCAAAGCCGGCACCGCCGTGCTCACCCTCGGCGTCATCGCCATGGTGCTGCTCGTCCTGTTGCTCTGGTATGTCCTCAATCACACCGCCTGGGGCCGGCATGTCTATGCGGTCGGCGACGATCCCGAGGCGGCCAAGCTCTCCGGCATCCAGACCAAGAAGGTGCTGCTCACCGTCTATACCATATCGGGCGTCATCGCCGCCTTCGCCGCCTGGGTCTCGATCGGCCGTAACGGCTCGATCTCGCCGTCCTCCGCCGTGACCGATTTTAACCTCCAGGCGATCACCGCGACGGTGATCGGCGGCATCTCGCTGTTCGGCGGCCGCGGCTCCATTCTCGGCACGCTCTTCGGTGCCATGATCGTCGGCGTCGTCTCGATGGGCCTCAACATGCTCGGCGCCGACCCGCAATGGAAAGTCCTTTTGACAGGCGTGCTGATCATTGCCGCCGTCGCCATCGACCAGTGGATCAGAAAGGTTTCGGTGTAATCATGGCTCGCGAACCCCTTCTCACCGCCCGCGGTCTCGTCAAGCGCTATGGACGCGTGACCGCGCTCGACAATGCCGATTTCGACCTCTATCCGGGTGAAATCCTCGCCGTCATTGGCGATAACGGCGCCGGCAAATCCTCGCTGATCAAGGCGATATCGGGCGCCGTCACCCCGGACGAGGGGGTGATCACGCTGGAAGGCCGGCAGGTGCAGTTCCGCTCGCCGATGGAAGCGCGCGATGCCGGCATCGAGACCGTCTATCAGAATCTCGCTTTGTCGCCGGCGCTGTCGATCGCCGACAACATGTTTCTCGGCCGCGAGATCCGCAAACCAGGCCTGCTCGGCTCGATGTTCCGCATGCTCGACCGGCCGGCCATGGAAAAGCTGGCGCGCAACAAGCTCACCGAACTCGGCCTGATGACCATCCAGAACATCAACCAGGCGGTGGAAACGCTCTCCGGCGGTCAGCGCCAGGGTGTCGCGGTCGCCCGCGCCGCTGCCTTCGGCTCGAAGGTCATCATCATGGACGAACCGACGGCAGCGCTTGGCGTCAAGGAAAGCCGCCGCGTGCTGGAACTGATCCTCGACGTGCGCGCCCGCGGCCTGCCGATCGTGCTGATCTCCCACAACATGCCGCATGTCTTCGAAGTGGCCGACCGGATCCACATTCACCGCCTCGGCCGGCGGCTGACGGTGATCGATCCCAAGGAATACACCATGTCCGACGCCGTCGCCTTCATGACCGGCGCCAAGGCGGTGCCGACGGAGCCCGTCGCCGCATGAATGCACGCATCGATGAAATCGCCGGCGCAGTTCTCGACCGCGCCGGCCATTCCAAACGTTTTCTGGTCGCCATTGCCGGACCGCCGGGTGCCGGCAAATCGACCATGGCCGACAATCTGGCGGAAGCGCTGAAGGCCAAGGGCGAAAGTGCCGAAGTCCTGCCGATGGATGGCTTCCACATGGACAACGCCATCCTGATCGAACGCGGCCTGCTGGCGCGCAAGGGGATCCCCGAGACCTTCGATGTCCGCGGTTTCCTCGATATCATCCGCGCCGTCAGGCTGGCCGATCAGGAGGTTCTGGTGCCGGTCTTCGACCGCTCGCGTGAACTCGCCATCGCGTCTGCCCGCCCTGTTTCCCCCGATCATCGCTTCATCATCGTCGAGGGCAATTACCTGCTCTTTTCGCTGGGCAAATGGGCCGAACTCGAAGGCGTCTTCGACTTTTCGATCATGCTGGCACCGCCGATCGAGGTGCTGGAGGAGCGGCTCTGGGCGCGCTGGCGCGGTTACAGCCTGACCGAGGAGGCCGCCAGCGCCAAGGTCTACGGCAACGACCTGCCGAACGGCCGGCTGATCCTCGAAAACCGCCGCCCGGCCGATGTGACGCTGGAGATCGCCCTGGCGTGATGCCCGGTTTCGGGATCACGACATGCATGAAAAAAGACCGAAAGCCCGCCGCATGAATCAATTTCAATGCGATGCGCTTTAGTGTTATCGAGACGGCAGACGCATCGCTTCGGAGGCCTGCCATGCAATCGATCACCATCCGCCGTCCTGATGACTGGCACCTGCATCTGCGCGACGGCGCCATGCTGGAAGGCGTGATCACCGATACGAGCCGCACCTTCGCCCGCGCCATCATCATGCCCAATCTCGTGCCGCCGGTCGTCACGTCAGCCGACGCCAAGGCCTATCGCGAGCGTATCCTCAAGGCCTTGCCGGAAGGCCATCGTTTCCAGCCGCTGATGACGCTTTATCTGACCGAACTTACCAGCCCCGATGACGTGGAGGAGGGGAAGAACAGCGGTCTCATCACCGCCGTCAAGCTTTATCCCGCCGGCGCCACGACCAATTCGCATGGCGGCGTGCGCGATATGGAAAAGGCGATGCCGGTGCTGGAGCGCATGGCAAAGATCGGCCTGCCGCTCTGTGTCCACGGCGAGGTGACGACGCCGGAGGTCGATATCTTCGACCGCGAGGCCGTCTTCATCGAGACCGTGCTCGATCCGTTGCGGCAGCGCCTGCCGGAGCTGAAGGTGACGATGGAGCATGTGACGACATCCGATGGCGTCGATTACATCAAGGCGGCCAAGGGTAACCTCGCCGGCTCGATCACCACCCACCATCTGATCATCAACCGCAACGCCATCCTCGTCGGCGGCATCCGCCCGCATTATTATTGCCTGCCCGTCGCCAAGCGCGAAAACCACCGGCTGGCCCTGCGTGCGGCGGCCGTCAGCGGCGACCCGCGCTTCTTCCTCGGCACGGATTCTGCCCCGCATGTCGATCCGCTGAAGGAATGCGCCTGCGGCTGCGCCGGCATCTATACCTCGGTCAATACGATGAGTTGCCTCGCCCATGTCTTCGAACAGGAGGGCGCGCTGGAGCGGCTCGAAGCCTTCGTGTCGCTGAACGGACCGGCCTGGTACGGGCTGCAGCCGAACGAGGAGCGCATCACCCTGTCAAGGCAGGCCGAGCCGGTCGTCTTTCCCGCGAGGATTGAAACCGGCGCCGGTCCCGTGACGGTGTTTGATCCGATGTTTCCCCTGCATTGGCAGGTGGTGCAGCAGGCGTAAGCTTCCAGATTTCAATTTTAAATAGAATATTCATCTTAAACTTCTGCGCGACGTTAAACGCGTAACATTTTCATTGTGCGGTGCATCATTTGTTAACGGATGCATAAGACATTCCTCGTCGCGGAGCCCATGAAGCTGCCAACATCTGGCGCGGCAACAGCTGCGGAGACTGAAAAGCATGACGCTTGACTATAACTCTCTCTTGCTGGCGCTCGGCGTCTCCGCGGCATGCTTGGCCGTGACGCTGATGGGGAGTTGGATTGTCCGTCGCTCGGAAACCGTGCTGTTGACCGCCACCGTCGGCCTTGTCCTCGTCGTCAGCGGCATTTTCGTCTATAGCGCCTATGTCAATACACCGGCGAAATGGCTCGGCGTCGCCAATTTCGTGCTGTTTCAAGCCGGTTTTGCCACCATCTGGGGGGCCGGCAAACAATTCCTCACCGGCCGGGTGTCTCTCCTCGCCATTGCGATCCGCGCGCTTGCGGCGATGGTCTTCTCCGTCGTGCCGATGCTGGCAGGCTATGACGGCCTGGCCTTCATCGCCGACAATCTCGCCATCGCCCTTTTGCTCTTTGCCACCGCCCGGCAATATTGGCTCGCCCGTGCCGAAGCACCGGCGCCGCTCCTCGGCATCACGGTGCTTTATACGTTGACGGCGATCTCCTTCTTTCTCTGCGCCGCCGTGCTGATATCAGACGGCAAGCTGGTGCTCGGCAAAGCCCCCAGCAACTGGGCCGAAGATCTGAGCCTTGCCGTCTGCATCGCCGGCATGACCGGGATCGGTGCGCTGTCGCTGGCGCTTCATCAATGGCGGCTCGCTGCCCGCCATCGTCTCGATGCGATCACCGATCCGCTGACCGGCCTGCTCAACCGCCGGGCCCTCTTCGACCAATACGGCACGCGCCCGATGGGAACGACCACCGCCGTCATCGTCTTCGATATCGACCATTTCAAATCCGTCAACGATCGCTTCGGTCATGCCGCCGGCGACCGGGTGCTCAATGTCTTCGCCGGCGAACTTTCGGCCCATTGCCGCAGCGGCGACACCGCTGCCCGGCTCGGCGGCGAGGAATTCGTACTGGTGCTGAAGGAGATCATGCCCGGCCGGGCGGAACTCACGGCCGAGCGCATCCGCCGGGCGTTCGAGGCACGCGAGATCCATATCGACGACGAGGTGCTGACATGCACGGTCAGCGTCGGCGTCGCCCCCGGCCGTTCGAAGAGCTTGGATTTCGACACCATGCTGAGTGCCGCCGACAAGGCGCTCTACGTCGCCAAGCGCGCCGGCCGCAACCGGGTCGAGCTTGCCAGCTACCTCAAGGCGGTTCCCGTCGAGGCAACGCGCACCGCGTCTTGATTCCTGACCGACCCTCTCATATTATCGCCCTCGGCCGGATGCGGCCAGCCGCCCTGCGACGCTTCTGCGTTATGGTGAATGCATCCAGACAACATCCTTCACATCCCTTGCCGTTTGGCGATCGATGGCGAACGGGTCAGCAGACGCGGGCACTGATCTTCCTGTTTGCCGCCAACGGAAGGATGACATCATGCGCGATTTTCGCGATGCCAAGCTCATGGCAAAGACATTGCGGCAGGCCCTTGCCGACCGCGACATCTCGCTCACCCACAGCGAGACGCTCGAAATCGTCGCCCGGCAGTTCGGGCTCGATCAATGGAATCTTCTCTCGGCAAGGATCGATGCGGCAGGGGCTAGCCCTTCTGCCATCGGCATCGAGCCGCCGATGCCGATCTTCCGCATCTTCTCGGTCGAAAAGGCCATGGAGTTCTATTGCGGTTTTCTCGGCTTCCATCTCGATTGGGAGCACCGTTTCGGCGAAAATTTTCCGCTCTATTGCCAGGTCTCGCGCGACGGCATGGCGCTGCACCTCAGCGAACATTCCGGCGACGCCAGCCCCGGCGCCAAGGCCTTCGTCCGCGTCGCCAATGTCCGGGCCTATCACGCCGAACTTGCCGGCAAGGACTACCGCTACATGAAGCCCGGCGTCGAGGAAGCGCCGTGGGGACTGGAGATGACCGTCACCGACCCCTTCAGCAACCGCATCGCCTTTTGCGAGCAGACATAGTCGGTGAACTTCTCTTTCGTCACGCTCCGGCTGAGGAGAGACGCAAGGCGCGGCCACATGTCTCTTCTCCCCGGCGGGGAGAAGGTGCCGGCAGGCGGTTGAGGGGGTGAGCGGCGAAGCCGCGAATGCTCGTAGCGCAAGCGAATGGCATGAATGGCATGCCGTGCCGCCCCCTCATCCGACCCTTCGGGCCACCTTCTCCCCGCTGGGGAGAAGAGGGAAACGGCGGCACCCTCCAACGTACCTCATCCTGAGGTGCGCAGCCCGCAGGGCGAAGCCTCGAAGGACACGCCGCAACGCTGCTTCTCGCATAGATCCGACGCCGGAACGCCCGCCTCGTCCGTCGAGGCCCCTTGCGGGGCACCTCAGGATGAGGCTCTCTTGAATGCCGGAGCTCCGGGGCGCTGGCGTGGGACGGCGCCATGAGGTCCCGCGGGCATTCCCTGCCGAGAGGAGCAAAATGAAATACCTTCCAGTCTTAGTCCTAACGTTTCTGTCGATTTTTTTCGGATGGTTATTCTATGAAAGGTACTGGAAGTTCCGAGATTGCATATCGCAGGCCCTATCCAGCTGCCTCACTCCCGAGGGTGACAACCTGACGCAAGGCGGTTTTCAGTGGGGCATTTTCGCAGGCTTGTTCTTGTTGCTCGCTGTGATCTTCGCCTGGCGCGCGTTCCGCGCCCGGGATGCTGGCAAATAGCCGTAGCGGCCCAACGTCGCCTTCCGCGCCACGCGTCGGATTCTCTCCTAGCCGGCGGAATGCGGGTCGATGCTATAGGGATAGACCGGATAATCGGCGCCGATGGCATCTCGAACGCCGTCAGACCAGGCGACGAAGGCGGGATAGGCTGCGAGAGAAAGGCCGCAATCCTCGGCCCGGTGGCTATAGGCGTAAACCGCGATATCGGCGATCGTCAGCTCCTGGCCGACAAGAAACCGGCTGTCTGTGAGGCCGCGATCGATGGCGGCGAGCGCACGGGCTGCGGCTTCGCGCTTGCCCGCAACCATGTTCTGGTTACGCTCCAGCCGTCCCGTCAACGTCCAGAAGCGCAGCGAGCCGATGACCGGCTCGACATGATACTGTTCGAAGAACAGCCATTGCATGACCTTGGCGCGCTGATAGTGGTCTGACGGCAGGAAGCGCGTGCCCTCGGCGAGAAAAGTGAGGATCGCATTGGATTCGGCGATCGGCCGACCATCATCGAGTTCGAGAGCCGGGATGGCGCCCACCGGATTGAGTTTCAGGAACGCCTCGGTGCGGCTCTCGCCCTCGAAGATCGATACCATGCGACTGCGGTAGGGCATGTCGAGCAGGCCGAGCAAAACCCGGACCTTCCAGCCATTTTGCGACGGCAGATAATCGTGAAGCGTAAACATGACGGTCCTTTCGCGGCAATTGCTCAACATTGCATGCCGGCTCGGAATCAACCACCCGATTCCTGAAAGGCGCGTCGGATCGTCGGGAAGCAATCATTCAGACGATCATCAGCGCCCGCACGAAGGCGGCCGAGGCCAGCAGCGAGGCGATCGTCCGCACATGGTTCCACCACGTCCAGTCCCTGACATAGCCGGTCCAGAGCTGAACCGCTTCCGGCCCGTTGCCGGCGACCTTCGCCAGCGCATCGTTCATCGGCACGTTGAAGATGATGGTCGAGACGAAGGAGGCGAAGATGTAGAGGGCTGCACCCGCCAGCATCAGCGCAGAGGCCCCACCGCGCCAGTCGATCAGGGCGAGCACGGCGATGACGATGCAGAGGATCGCCGTCGGCACGAAGAGGCCCATGAAGGGCGAGCGGACGATCGTCACGTTGATCGAGTTCATCGCCGCGATGCCTTGCTCCGCCGGGATGCGCGAGAAGGCGGTCATGATGAAGGTCGAGAAGGCGAAGAAGATGCCGGCGACGAGGCCGCTTCCGATCGCCGCCGCCACGAGGGAGAGGATCAGGATGCTCTGCATGATCAGGCGCTCCATAGTCCGGTTGCCGCGGTCCGGCGGGCATATTGGCTGAAATCGGTGGCGGGGCGGCCGAGAATTTCGGCGACACCGCCCATCACATTGGAATTGCGCCCATCGAGCACCTGGCCGAAGAGCTCCTCCAGAAGATCGATCAGGCCCTGCGGCAGGCCGGCGGCGGCAAGCCCGCCGGTGAAATCCGCCATCGACACCTGCTCATATTCGATAGGACGCCCGGCGACCGCGGCGACCGCGGCGATCTCGGCGATCTCGGCGACCGCCTGCCGGAATGTCAGCGCCCGCGGGCCGGTCAACTCGTAAGTTTGGTTGCGGTGGCGCGGATCGGTCAAGGCGGCGACGGCGGCATCGGCGATGTCGTCGGCATCGATGAAAGGTTCGCCGATCTCGCCCGCCGGCAATTGCAGCCGGCCGCCAATGATCTGCTCGGCAAAGGCGCCCTCGCTGAAGTTCTGGCAGAACCAGGAGGCGCGCAGAATGGTGGTGTTTATGCCGGAGGCCGTCAGCGCCGCTTCGCTCCGCTGCGCGCCCTCTTCGCCGCGGCCGGAGAGCAGCACGATATGCTCAAGGCCGCATTCCACAGCGACCTTGGCGAGCGCTTCGATCGCTTCCGCCGCCCAGGCGACGGCAAGGTCCGGCTGGAAGGCGACATAGGCGCTCGATGCGCCCTCAAGCGCGCCGCGCCAGCTCGACCTGTCCTCCCAGTCGAAGGGCCGTGCGCTGGAGCGCGATGCCGCGCGAACGGTGAGGCCACGCTCTTCCAGACGCTTGATGATGCGGCCGCCGGTCTTTCCCGATCCACCGACGAGGACGATTTCGGAAGTCTGCATGTCAAACTCCTCCCAAATTTTTAAAACAAGAGAAACTCTCTCGTTTGCCAAATGAGATAATCTCTCTTATTTTGTTTGTCAACGTGGAAAAGGAGAGAGAATGTCGGAACAGCCGGTCGCAACGCGCAGGCGCCAGCAGGAGTCTACCGGCCAGCTGCGCCGCATCCCCAGGCAGCAGCGCGGCCGCGAGCGCTTCGAAAAGATCCTCACTGTGGCCGCCGAGCTGATCGAAAGCCATGGCAGCGACGGCCTGAAGATGAGCGAGATCGTCGAAAAGGCCGGTCTCTCCTTCGGCGCCCTCTACCAATATTTCCCCGACAAGACCTCGATCATCCGGACATTGGTCGAGCGCTTCAACGAGCAGGGCAGGCGGTGCGTCGAAGAGGAACTGGCGAAGGTGACCGATGCTGCGGCCCTGCAGGGCGCGCTCGCCAATATCGCCGATGAATATTACGCCTTCTTCCGCCGCGAGCCCGTCATGCGCGACATCTGGCATGCGACCCATACCGACAAGCTGCTGCAGCAGGTCGATGCCGAGGACATGGAATTTCATGCCCAGGCATTTCTCGCCGTCCTTATCCGTCTATGGCCGGATCGCGACCGCAAGGAGCTGCTCGCAATCGCCCGGTTGACGATGCAGCTGCTTGCCGCCGCCGTGCGTTATGCCGTGTCGCTGGATGCGGAGGAGGGCGAGAGGGCGCTTGCCCTGTTCAAGAAAATGCAGATCGTTGATATCGGCCGCCTGCTGCAGCAATAGCCCCGCCTTTCGTCTGGAAACGTCGGGCTCTTGCTGCTATTCCCGCAAGGATCCAAGCCGAAGGAGAGCCGCATGATCCAGACCACATTTCCCGATCGCGCCGTGATGGCCGAATTGCTGGCCAAGATGCTCTGGGAGATCAAGGCGGTGCATTTCAATGCCGCTCACCCCTATAAACTCTCCTCCGGCATGGCGAGCCCGGTCTATATCGATTGCCGCAAGCTGCTCTCCTTCCCGCGCATCCGCTCGACGGTGATGGATTTCGCCGCCAGCACCCTGCTGCGCGATGCCGGTTTCGAGCAGTTCGATTGCATCGCCGGCGGCGAGACCGCCGGCATTCCCTTCGCCGCCCTGCTTGCCGATCGTCTCGGCCTGCCGATGATCTATGTCCGCAAGCAGCCGAAGGGCCATGGCCGCAATGCCCAGATCGAAGGCAACATGCCGGAAGGGTCGCGCGTGCTGGTCATCGAAGACCTGACGACGGCAGGTGGCAGCATGTTCAAGTTCATCGATGCGGTCCGTGCCGCCGGCGGCATCGTCGATCACGGCATCGCCCTGTTCTTCTACGGCATATTCGGTGAGCAGCGCTTTGCCGATGGCAAGGTCAGGCTGCATCACATCGCCACCTGGCGCAATGTTCTGGCCGTTGCCAGAGAACAGAAGCTCTTTGACGACAAGACGCTGTCGGAAGTCGAGGCCTTCCTCGATGCGCCGCTGGCCTGGTCGGTAAGGAATGGCGGGGTTAGTGAGCTTTCGCTCTAGATAGTTGACAAAAGCTCGCTTAATCGGTTGATGAACACATAAGTGTTGTTGGAGGAATACGATGATTTTGTGCTGCGGCGAAGCCTTGATCGACATGCTGCCGAGGGACACGACGCTGGGCGAAAAGGGTTTTGCGCCCTATGCCGGCGGCGCGATCTTCAACACCGCGATCGCGCTCGGCCGCCTCGGCATCCCCACGGCCTTCTTCACCGGCATCGCCGATGACATGATGGGCGAAATCCTGCTCGAGACGCTGAAGGCGAGCAATGTCGATTACAGCCCCTGCGCCATCACGTCGCGTCCCTCGACCATCGCCTTCGTCAAGCTGGTGAACGGCCAGGCGACCTATGCCTTCTACGACGAGGGCACGGCGGGCCGGATGATCACCACGGCCGACCTGCCTATTCTCGGCGACGATTGCGAAGCCTTACACTTCGGCGCGATCAGCCTGATCCCGAGCCCCTGCGGCGAAACTTACGAAGCGCTGCTCGACCGGGAAGCCGCACGCCGCGTCATCTCGCTCGATCCGAATATCCGTCCCGGTTTCATCAAGGACAAGCCGTCGCATATGGCCCGCATCAAGCGCATGGCCGCGAAAGCCGACATCGTCAAATTCTCCGACGAGGACCTCGAATGGTTCGGCCTGCAGGGCGACCATGATGCGCTCGCCGCCCACTGGCTGAACCACGGCGCCAAGCTCGTCGTCATCACCAAGGGCGCGGAAGGCGCTTCCGGTTATACCAAGGATCGCAAGGTGACGGTGCCGAGTGAGCGCGTCACCGTCGTCGACACGGTCGGCGCCGGCGATACCTTCGATGCTGGCATCCTGGCATCGCTGAAGATGGATAATCTGCTCACCAAGGCACAGGTGGCCTCGCTCGATGAGCAGGCGCTGCGCAACGCCCTGGCGCTGGGTGCGAAGGCGGCGGCCGTCACCGTATCGCGTGCTGGCGCCAATCCGCCTTGGGCGAAAGAGATTGGGCTTTAAGCGAGCCAGCCTCTGCCCCTCGCGCTTGCCACTGGCGTCGCGAGACCCGTCAATGTGGGAAGGGTGTGCCGTGCGGCCCCCTCATCCGCCTGCCGGCACCTTCTCCCCGAGGGGAGAAGAGATATGCGGCAACGTCTCGATTCCCTCTTCTCCCCAGCGGGGAGAAGGTGCCCGTAGGGCGGATGAGGGGGCCGGCGAAGCCGGTCTTTCCAACAATACCCATGCGAGCTTCGATCACGCCGGCATCGGCTTGACATCATGTTCTGACGCCACGCCAGCCCGGGATTTGCTCTTGCTCATGCCTACTCTTTCGCGCGGGTGCGCGCCTTGCTTTCCTTCTTGATCGGCCGACCGACCGGGCAGACCTCCTGCACGAAGCCATTAAGCGTGTTGACGAGATTGTTCTCGATCAAGGAATAGTGGACGAACTGGCCCTGTTTTTCTCGTCTGATCAGACCTGCAGCTTCGAGGATGGAAAGATGCTGCGAAACCGCTGGCTTGGACATGCTGAAGCGGTCAGCGATCTCGCCAGCGGTCAGACCCGATGCCGAGAGATAGGCGAGGATCTTCCGGCGCGGCGCACTGGAAAGCGCGTGGAATACCCGCTGGGCGGCGCTGACGGAGCGGCCTTCTACGGTGTCATCGAAAGTCTCTTCGTCCAAGTCCGGTCTCCGTGCCTTCGGCATCATCGCATCGATCCGTTAATCAATTAAGCAATTAATGCATTGCTTAATTCTTTCCGTTCGTGCAAAGTAATTAGATAATTCCTTAAATAATGAATTGGTAGGCGATGTTCAAGTAGAGAATGCGCCCGATGGGAAGGAGTTTGTCATGAGCAGTATTTCCACTGGACGAATGATCGACAACGGGAGCGATCCGGTGAAGGGCAGAGTGGTCTGGATGCCCGCAAAGTCGATCTGGATCACCGCCATGACCTTGATTGCCATCATTGGTGGCCCGCTGACCTTCACCTGGAGCGCCTTTGCCGTCTTTATCCTCCTGACCGCCATCACGATCTGCCTTGGTCATTCGGTCGGCATGCACCGGCTGCTGATCCATCGCTCATTCAGCACTCATATCTGGATAGAGCACTTTCTCGTCTATCTCGGTACGCTGGTCGGCATGGCCGGCCCCTTCGGCATGATCTACGCGCACGACATTCGCGACTGGGCGCAACGGCAGCGAGACTGCCATGACCTCTATGCCCATCGGCGGCCTTTCTTCATCGATGCCTTCTGGCAGATGCATTGCATCGTGGTGCTGGAGCATCCGCCGCGTTTCGTCCTCGAGGAGCGCGAGCGGCGCGACCGCTTCTATCGTTTCCTGGAGGCGACATGGATGGCGCAGCAGGTTCCCTTGGGACTCGTGCTCTTCGCGCTTGGCGGGCTGCCGTGGGTGGTCTGGGGTATTGCCGTGCGGATATCGGTGTCGCTGACCGGACACTGGCTGGTCGGTCATTTCGCGCATCGAGACGGCCATCAGGGCTGGAGCGTCGATGATGTCGCGGTGCAGGGTTATAACCTCCCGCGTTTCGGGCTGGTGACCTTTGGCGAGAGCTTCCATGGCAACCATCACGCCTTTCCGGATTCGGCGCGGCTCGGCATCGAGCCGGGGCAGCTGGATCTCGGTTGGTATTTCATCCGGCTGCTGGCAAGGCTCGGTCTGGCTTCGGCGATCAAGCTCCCACACATGATCGTCCCAAGGCGGGGGTTGAGACGCATCGACGCAACTGAAACGGCGGGTGACGGTCATCCGCCGCATCACGCAGCAGGTCACGCAGAATCTTGCCCGTGAATGCCTCCTCCTTGCGGCAACGTCTCGATTCTCTCTTCTTCCCTCCGGTCCGAAGGACGGGTCGATGCCGATCGATCAGGAGGCTATCCGGGAGTCACGCTCCGGTCGAAGCTCGGGAGGAAGCACCAGGTCCCGCAAAAAGTTCTCGCACCAAAGTGAGACGTCGTGGGTTAGCAGATGCTCCATCATCATGCTCCAGCGGTCGCGGCGCTCCTCCAGCGACATGGCAAGACCCCTGGCGAGGGCATTGGCAGTGCCTTCGACATCGTAAGGATTGACCAGCAGCGCGCCCTTCAACTCTCGGGCCGCGCCGGCGAAGCGCGATAGCACCAATACGCCCGGGCGATCGGGATCTTGAGCGGCGACATATTCCTTGGCGACGAGGTTCATGCCGTCGCGCAACGGCGTGACCAGCCCGATCGTCGCCAGCCGGTAGAGGCCGGCAAGCACGTTGCGGCTGATCGATCGGTTGACATAGCGGATCGGCACCCAGTCGACCGTTCCGATGGCACCGTTCACGCGGCCTGCCTGTTCGGCGACCATCTTCTGCATATGTTCGTATTCGGGAACTTCCGATCGCGACTTCGGCGTGACCTGCAGATAGGTGACCTTGTTCTGGTAGCCAGGATTGCTGGTGAGGAAGCGTTCGAACGCTTCCAGCCGCTGAATGATGCCCTTCGAATAATCGAGGCGGTCGACCCCGATGATCATGTCCCGGCCTTCAATGCTGCGCCGGGTCTTCTGTACCATGATATTGTTTGCGGCCTTCTCGGCGAACTCGGCGAAACCCGCGGTCTCGATCCCGATCGGATAGGCACCGGCCTTGAATACCCGCCCATGGGAATCGAACAATCCATTTCCAAGGTCGTCGCCAATTCCCTCCCGGCGCAGATAACCGGCAAAGTTCTGGAGATCGTAGTCGGTCTGGAAGCCGACGAGATCGTAATGCGAGAGCCCGCGCATGATTTCTTCATGAACGGGCATCGTGACCAGAATGTCGGCCGGCGGCCATGGAATGTGCAGGAAGAAGCCGATCCGGTTCTTCAGCCCCATCTGGCGCAGTTCAGCCGCCAGCGGAATGAGGTGGTAATCATGAACCCATATGGTGTCGTCCGGCTCGATCATCGGCGCCAGCCGGTGAGCTAAGAAGCGGTTGACGCGGAAATAGCCGGCCATTTCCTTTCGGCCATATTCGGCGAGGTCCAGTCGATAATGGCAGATGGGCCAGAGAACGCGGTTCGCGAAGCCGCGATAATACTCCTCGACGTCGGTGTCGGTGAGATCGGTCAGTGCGTAGGTGATGTTGCCCTTCTGCAGCTGCGACAGCGGGCCAGGTTCCCTGTCCCCGCTCGATTCTCCCGACCATCCCATCCAAATGCCGCCACGCTCCTGCAGGGCTGCCTGCAACGCGACGGCTAGGCCGCCGGCAGCGGCGCTCCCATCTTTGGCGGGCATGGGAACACGATTTGAAACGACGATAAGACGGCTCATGAGCTTCCTTTAAAGAAGATGGGACATGAAAACGCTGCGTGACGAGCGTCTTGAGACATCTCCTGAACTTGGCAGGGACCATGCAGTAAAGGCGCCGACATCGACAGAGCCGACCCGGACGCGAGCGGCCCGGTGCAGATGCCAACAAGAACAACGAACGGAGCATTTCCGCACAGATTTTGCTTGAATCTAGGGCGATTCCAACGAATTGAAAGAATTCATTCTACAATTTTTGATTAGAAGAACGTTCGATCCGGTTTCGTACCGCAGGCCTTTCTTCATCGATGCCTTCTGGCAGATGCGGCCAGCACTCCGCGAGCCACGGGTCCGACCCATCCCTCAGACCCTAATAAAAGGGTGAAGGGATATCCCGCAGCCTCTCGATTCCCTCTTCTCCCCAGCGGGGAGAAGGTGCCCGTAGGGCGGATGAGGGGGCCGGCGAAGCCGGTCTTTACAACGTCTATACGGGCTTCGACCGCGCTGGCATCGTCTCGACCGTGTTTAGGGCGCCGGCAGGATAGGATATGAGGTGAAGGATGTGCCGCGCGGCCCCCTCATCCGCCTGCCGGCACCTTCTCCCCGAGGGGAGAAGAGCACATGCCGCAACCTCTCCGTTCCTCACTCACCTCTCGCAGGGCACATCCCCTCTCCCCGTCAGAACGGGCAGAGGGTTATGGTGATTGGCAATCTCGAGCGCTTACTTCGCAAGCTTCGCCAGCGCCGCAACCAGGCCCTGCGTCGAGGAGTCGTGCGATGCGGCACTTTCCTTACCTTCGACGACCGGCAGCAGGCCCGTCGCCAGTTCCTTGCCGAGCTCGACGCCCCACTGGTCGAACGAGTTGATGCGGAAGAGCACGCCTTCGACGAAGACGCGGTGTTCGTAAAGCGCGATCAGCCGGCCGAGCGCGTAAGGGGTCAGCTTGTCGTAGACGAAGGTGATCGACGGACGGTTGCCGGTAAAGACGCGGTGCGGCGCGATGAAATCGGCTTTTTTGTCGTCCATGCCCTTGTCGGTCAGCTGCTTCTTGGCTTCTGCGAAGGTGCGCCCCTTCATCAGCGCTTCCGACTGGGCGAGAACGTTGGAGATCAAGAGCTGATGCTGATGCCGCAGCTCCGGCTCGAAGGCGTTGGCGGCGATCATGAACTCGGCCGGGATGATGCTCGTGCCCTGATGGATGAGCTGGTAGAAGGCGTGCTGGCCGTTGGTGCCGGGCTCGCCCCAGACGACAGGGCCGGAATTGCCTTCGACCGGCGTGCCGTCGATGGTGACGCCCTTGCCGTTCGATTCCATGTCGAGCTGCTGCAGATAGGCCGGGAAGCGCGACAGGCGCTGGTCGTAGGGCAGGATGGCGCGGGTGGGGTAGCCGAGCACATTGCGATGGTAAAAGCCGATCAGGCCGAGCAGCATCGGCAGGTTCTCGGTAATCGGCGCCTTACGGAAATGATTGTCGACGGCATGGGCGCCGTCGAGGAATTTGCCAAAATTCTCAGGGCCGACGGCGATCATCAGCGGCAGGCCGATCGCCGACCAGATCGAGTAACGGCCGCCGACCCAGTCCCAGAAGCCGAAGACGCGGGCGCTGTCGATGCCGAAGGCGGCGACCTTGTCGAGCGCCGTCGAGACGGCGGCGAAGTGGTGCTGCACAGCGGCTTCGCCGAGCGCCTTGGCGATGAAATTGCGCGCCGTCTGCGCATTGGTCATCGTCTCGACGGTGGTGAAGGTTTTCGAGGCGACGATGAACAGCGTCGTTTCCGGCTGCACCAGCTTCAGGATGTCGGCGATATGGGCGCCGTCGATGTTGGAGACGAAATGCGCGCGCGGGCCGTCATGGAATGGGGCAAGCGCCAGCGTCGCCATGACAGGCCCGAGATCCGAGCCGCCGATACCGATATTGATGACGTCGGTGATCGCCTTGCCGGTGGCGCCCTTCAGCGTGCCGGAGCGGACGCCGTCGGCAAACTTGCCCATGGCGGCAAGCACCGCATTGACGTCGGGCATGACGTCCTTGCCGTCGACCAGAACCGGCGTGTTGGAGCGGTTGCGCAGCGCGGTGTGCAGAACGGCGCGGTCCTCGGTGAAATTGATCGCCTTGCCGGAGAACATTTCCTCTCGCTTCGTCTCGACGCCGCCGTCTTCGGCGAGCTTCACCAACAGCTTGAGGATGTCGTCGTTCACCGCCGTCTTGGAAAAATCCATCAGCAGGTCGTCAAGCGAGACGGAAAAGCGCGAAAAGCGCTGCTGATCGGCGGCGAAGGCGGCACGGATATCGGTTGCCTTGGTGGCATCAGCGGTGCTTTTCAGCTGTTCGACGATGGCGTTCATGGGAGGCTCCTTTGGAGGCGGAAAGGTTGCGGAAACTATTCGCTTTCTCACCCGCAAATCAAGTTCAGCCACCTGCCGAAATAGAAAAAAGCCACCCGCGACAAGCGGATGGCCCTGAGAGCCTTTCCCGGTCAGCTTCAATCTGACCAGGAAAGGCTCTAATTCATCAGATCGTCAAATTCAGCTGCGCAGGTCCTTGCGCAGGATCTTGCCGACCGGCGACTTCGGCAGCTCGGTGCGGAATTCGATGAAGCGCGGGCGTTTGTAGTTGGTGAGGTTGGCGATGCAATGGGCTTTCACCTCGGCTTCCGTCAGGTTCGGATCCTTCCTGACCACGAAGAGCTTCACCGCCTCGCCCGAATGCCCATCCGGCACGCCTATGGCTGCGGCCTCGAGGATGCCGGCATGCATGGCGGCGACTTCCTCGATCTCGTTCGGATAGACGTTGAAGCCGGAGACAAGGATCATGTCCTTCTTGCGGTCGACGATCTTGGTATAGCCGCGTTCGTCCATGAAGCCCATGTCGCCCGAGCGGAAGTAGCCGTCGTCAGTCATCACCCGCGCCGTCTCTTCCGGTTTCTGCCAGTAGCCGGCCATCACCTGCGGCCCGCGGATGCAGATCTCGCCGACCTGGCCGAGCGGCAGCGAATTGCCCTCCTCGTCGCGGATATCGAGGTCGGTGGAGGGAAGCGGCAGGCCGATCGTGCCGGTGAACTCAGGCGAATCGAAGCGGTTGGCGGTGGCGACAGGCGATGTCTCGGAAAGGCCGTAGCCCTCTGTCACTGCCGTGCCTGTCATCTTCAGCCAGCGGTCGGCGACCGGGCGCTGAACGGCCATGCCGCCGCCGAGCGACATGATCAGCGAGGAGAAATCGAGCTTGGCGAAATCGGCATTGTTCATCAGCGCATTGAACAGCGTGTTGAGGCCGGGGAAGATATGCACCTTCGATTTTTCGAATTCCTTGACGAGACCGGGAATGTCGCGCGGATTGGCGATCAGGATATTGTGGGCGCCATGTGACATGCCCATCAGCGAATTCACCGTCAGCGCGAAGATGTGGTAGAGCGGCAGGGCGCAGAGGAAATTCAGCACCTCCGGCTCCTTCTTGCGCTCGAAGGCCGATCGCAGCCAGAGCGACAGCTGTAGCTTGTTGGCGAGCAGGTTTTCATGCGTCAGCACCGCGCCCTTGGCAACGCCCGTCGTGCCGCCGGTATATTGCAGGAAGGCGATATCGCCGCCTGTCAGCGTGACCGGCTGGAGCTTTTTTCCCGCACCCTCGCGCAGCACCTGCCCGAAGCTCTTGTGTTGAGGGATCGACCAGGAGGGAACGAGCTTCTTCACCTTGCGCACGACGAAATTGACGATCAGCCCCTTCGGCCCCAGCATTTCTCCGAGCGAGGTGACGACGACATGGCGCAGATCGGTCTTGTTGAGGACCTGCTCCACCGTACGGGCAAAATTCTCCAGCACGAAGATCGCCTTGGCGCCGGAATCCTTCAACTGATGTTCGAGTTCGCGCGGCGTATAGAGCGGGTTGACGTTCACCACCACGAGGCCGGCGCGCAGGATGGCATAGGTTGCGATCGGGTTCTGCAGCACGTTCGGCATCATCACGGCGACGCGGTCACCCTTTTGAAGACCGGTGCTTTGCAGCCAGGCGGCGACCTTGCGCGTCTGGCTCTCCAACTCGCGGTAGCGCATCGCCTTGCCCATGCTGGAAAACACCGTCCGCTCGGCGTAACGGGCGCAGGATTTTTCCAGCAGTTCGGTAAGCGAGGCATATTCCAGCGGCGGGAGTTCCGCCGGAACGACATCGGGATAGCTGGCAAGCCAGGGTTTGTCGGGCTTTGCTCCGTTCGGATGGACGGAAATGCTGTTCATCGTATCCTCTCTCCCTTGCGGCTGCCGCGCCGGCCGAGCCGGTAATCGGCTGGCCCGCAATTGACTGGAAGAGTCCTCCATCTTCCAGTCCGGCAGCTTATGCCATTGCCTGAACGGTTCAAGCCGAATGAAGCTATACTAACCTTGACGTAAACGTCAACGTTCGCCCATCGCGAGATCGTGGGAAGGATGGGAACTTTGAGTCCGCCATCACGTTGATCTTGCATACCCATCATGAGGAAACACCAAAAGGAGGTGCACCATGTTGAACCAGGATACTGACGCCACCCGCCGTGACCCGGATGTCAAGAGCACACAGTCGCTGATCGCCAGCGACCGCGTCGAAGGCACCCGTGTCTATGGGGCCGATGGCAAGCATATCGGCTCGATCGAACGCTTGATCATCGGAAAGCTCGACGGCCGTGTTGCCTATGCCGTACTGAGCTTCGGCGGTTTCCTTGGCATCGGTCACGACCACTATCCGCTTCCCTGGGAAAAGCTGAACTACGACACCCAGCTGGATGGCTATCGCATCGACCTGACCAAGGAGCAGATCGAAGGCGCCCCGAGCTATTCGGACGATGACGACACCTGGTACAACGACAATGGCCGCCGGGTCTATGATTACTACGGCGTGCCGCCCTACTGGATGTAACGTCGTCCGATAGGCCGAGCTGGAAGGGCCCCGCAGATGCGGGGCCTTTTTAGTGTTTGGCGACGGGCCTTGTCTTTCTACTGCATCCTCTGGCTTGTCCGCCTACCGGGGAGGCGAGGATGTGTTACAAGGCGTGCGAGGAACGGAGAGGCCACGGCATCTCCTCCTCTCCCCTCGGGGAGAAGGTGCCGGCAGGCGGATGAGGGGGCTGCACGGCACATCCTCCGGTAATCACCTATCCCACCAACGCCGACGGCAAGCGCGCGGTCGAGACGATCTGGTGGGATCGAACCCCGCAGGGACGTTGTTGGAAGACCGGCTTCGCCGGCCCCCTCATCCGCCCTACGGGCACCTTCTCCCCGCTGGGGAGAAGAGGGAGTCGAGACGTTGCGGCATATCCCTTTGCACCGTTTATGGGTCCGAAAGGCAGCGCAGCGATACCATTTACCGTCCGACAACAAGATCGTTGGCCGATCGCAGCACGGTGCCAATGGTAATGTCATCGGCCACGATCGCCTTTGCCGTCTTGACCACAAAGACATGGCTCTCTCCCGGCAGCAGCGTCACCAGCATCGAATCGACAACGGCATCCGGATCCAGCCGATCGGCCATCAGGCAGAGATCCTTGAGGAAATTTTGCGCCGTCACCTTGACCCCATACCCGCCCTCGATGCTGGTGACATCGACCGCAAGCCGCGGTGCCGGCAAGGCAAGCTCGATATCCTCGACGAAATAGTGGAAGGCGCGCCGGTCGAGCATCTGCACGACGATGAGCTCGTTCTTCGGTAAGTCGGGAGTGACGATATCCTCGGGCAGCGGAAATTCCTTTGCCTCGAAGCGGTCGCAGAGCAGGCGCCAGAATTCGAATTCGGCAAGCACGGTGCCGTCGAGCTTCATGCGTTTGCCGCTGATCTTCGCCCGCCAGAACAGGGTTCGTTCATTGACGGCGATGGCGGCAAGCCCGCCGCCGCGCGGCTGGATGGTCAGCAGGCGCGGATCATAGGCTGCCTTCAGCGCATACCAGAGCGGCTTGCGGCGTCCGGCCGAATCAAGCGCTGCCCATGAGGTCACCGGCCAACAATCGTTGAACTGCCAGACCACCGCACCCTTGCAGATATCGCGATGCGAGCGCATGTGCTCGACGCCGAAGCGGATGGCGCGCGCCTGGTTGAGCTGGGTCGCGAAGTGCCAGTCGTTCATTGTCCGCGGCTCTGGGAGATGGCCGGACAGGCCGCGGATCAGCTTGTCATTGCCCTCAGTCGCCTTCTGATGGTGGAAGACGCCGTTCGATTGCGGCGTCAGCGGCGCGTCGTGCACGCTTTCTTCGATCGTTGCCCAGGCCGAAGGCGCCTGCCAGCCGAATTCGGAGCAGAAGCGCGGGATATAGTTGCGGTAGACCTCGTAGCCGGCATCGTTCCACACGTCCCAGATATGTTTGCAGCCATGGCCGTCGGCATTGGGTTCGATCTCCATCGAGCCGGAATAGGGACTACCGGGATAATAGGGCCGGTCCGGATCAAGTTCGGCGCAGAGTTTCGGCAGCAGGTCGAGATAGTAGCCGAGCCCCCAGCTTTCGCCCGCCTTGATGATCGGCCGCCAGCCCCATTCGTCGAAACCCCAGATATTCTCGTTATTGCCGTTCCAGAGGACCAGCGAAGCATGCGGCATCAGCCGCACGACATTGTCGCGCACCTCCGCCTCGACCTCGCTTCTGAGCGGCTCCTCCTCCGGATAGGCGGCGCAGGCAAAGAGGAAATCCTGCCAGACCAGCATGCCGGCGCGGTCGCAGGCCTCATAGAATTCGTCGGCCTCGAAAATGCCGCCGCCCCAGACGCGCAGCATGTGAATATTGGCGGCCTTTGCTTCCTCGATCCGCGCGGCGTAGCGCTCGGCCGTCACCCGCGGGGGGAAACAATCGTCCGGAATCCAGTTCGCCCCGCAGATGAACAGCGGTACGTCGTTGATGACGAAGGTGAAGGCCGAGCCGTGGTCGTCGGCTGCGGTATCGAGCCGCAGCGAGCGGAAACCGAGTTCGCGCTGATAACTGTCGAGCACATCGTCGCTGATCTCGTCGACCAGCCTCAGCGTCAGCGGATAGAGCGGCTGTGCGCCGAGATGGTGCGGCCACCAGAGCTGCGGCGAGGGCACGGCAAGCTCGAAGGCCACCGCTTCTTCGCCGGCGGCGATCGCCACTGTCTTGGTCACGCCGCCGATTTCGGCGACGAGCCTCAACGGCGTCTTGTCGCCCTGCCGCGCCAGCCTGGCATGCACTTTTACCAGCCCGTCGCCGCCGGCAAGTATTGCCGACACCCGTGTTTCGGCAAGCCGCGCCCGATCCCAGCTTTCCAGCCGCACGGGCTTCCAGACGCCCGCCGTCACCAGCGTCGGCCCCCAGTCCCAGCCGAAATTGCAGGCCATCTTGCGCATCAGATTGCCCGGTCCCGGATAGTTGTTGGGACGGTAGCCATAATGTTTTTCCATCTCCGCGCCATAGGCGTAAGCCGAGCGGAAGGTGACCGTGAGTTCGTTCGCGCCGGACTTCAGCAGTGGGGAAACGTCGAAACGATAGGTGCGGTGCATGTTGAAGGTGCGGCCGATCTCTTCGCCGTTGAGAGAGATCACCGCGATCGTATCGAACCCGTCGAAGACCAGTTCCTGCACCCTGCCATCACCAGGCATCGCCTCGAAGCTGCAGCGATAGGTCCAGTCGGTCTTGCCGATCCAGTCATTGGTGATCTCATTGACGTCGATATAGGGATCGGGGATCAGCCGGTTGGCGAGAAGGTCGAGATGCACGCAGCCCGGCACCGTCGCGGGTATCGCAGCCGGCATGCTAAGCCTTGCTGTATCGTTACAGGAGAGTGTCCAGCCGGAGTTGAGCGCAGTCTTTTCGATCATGGCGGGCTCCTGATGCATGCCGCTTGAAGCTGTGGGATTATCTGTGGTTTGGAACGGATCGGTGGTTCGGCGTCAGATGCCTCAGAGAAACCGGCCGTGGCGCTGCAGCACCTCGATCTTGTAGCCATCGGGATCGCTGATGAAGAAGAACAGGCCGAAGAGCTTGCCGTCGCGGTTGAGCTCCACCAGTTCACCGGGCTTGAGCCCAAGCTTCGACAGCCGCTCTCGCTCGACCGCCACCTCCTCGACCGAGACGGCAAGATGGCCATAGGCATTGCCGAGGTCATAGGGCGCGGTCCGACCCTTGTTGACGGTCAGTTCCAGCTCGAAGCCGGTCTCGGCACTGCTCATATAGATCAATGTGAAGGTTTCGAAATCGACGCGGTCGGCGACCGAAAGGCCGAAGGCCCTCTCGTAGAATTCAACGGAGCGCGCCTCATCGAGAACGCGGATCATGGAGTGGATCATCTTCGCCAAGTCTGCCTCCCATGGCACTACAGTGCCGCGCGTCTTTTTAGACGCGCAAAGGACGCTGTAGCACTTTGAATTATGCAGCAGTTACGGCAGTCTTGGTACCCGTCCTCCTACGCCGGGCGCAAGCCGATTCTTCGGGTGATCGCCCCTTCGACGAGGCCCATAGCGTCATAGATCAGCACCGCCATCAGGCCGACGATCAGACCGCCCTGCAGGATGAAGGCGGTATTGTCGGAAATCAGCCCGGCTATGATGACCTCGCCGAGGCCCTTTGCCGCAACCGTCGAGCCGATCGTCGCCGTGCCGATATTGATCACGGTCGCCACCTTCAAGCCTTCGAGGATCAGCGGCAGTGCAAGCGGCAGTTCGACCCGCAACAGCCGCTGCGTGCCGTTCATGCCCATGCCGTCGGCGGCATCGAGCACTTGCGGCGAAACCTGCTTCAGCCCGGCGACGGTGTTTTCGAAGATCGGCAGCAGGCCGTAGAGAAAGAGCGCAATCAGCGTCGGCATGGCGCCGAAGCCGGTCGCGGGAACGGCAAGCGCCAGCACCGCAACCGGCGGAAAGGTCTGCCCGGCATTGGCGATGGCACGCGACAGCGGCAGGAAATCAGCCCCGCTTTCCCGCGTCACGAAGATGCCGCCGATAACGGCGAGCACGGCGCTGCAGATAATCGAGCCGATCACCAGCTGCAGATGGCCGGCGGCAAGCGAGGCAAGGCTGTTCTGCGTATAGACGGCAGGCGCATTGTTGCTGGTCAGCGGCGTGAGCAGGAAGGAAAGCCACTCCGTCCTGAACAGCAGGATCAAGAGCAGGGCGAGCGCCGCCAGGCGGAAGAGATTGGCGACGAGGAGCTTCATGCCTTGCGGCCCAGTTCGAGAAGCCGGGTCATCGAGATCGAACCCACCGGCGCCTTCTCGCCGTCCTGCACCGCCGCCTCGTCGACCCCCTGCCAGATCATTTCGGCCAGTGCATCGCGCAGACTGAGCGACTGCGGCAGGGCATAGGCGAGACCGCTCTTTGCCGGCTCCATGCTCTCCTTCAGCGGCAGCAGCGACATCAGCTTCAGCGCTCGGTCGGAGGTGCCGGTCAATTGCTGCACGAAGGGATCGGCGGGTTCGGTCAGGATCTTTTCCGGCGTCGAGCATTGCAGCAATTTGCCCTGGCTCATCACCGCGATCTGGTTGCCGAGATGGAAGGCCTCGTCCATGTCGTGGGTGACGAGAATAACCGTCGTGCCGAACTGCTTCTGGATCGCCAGGAGGTCGTCCTGCGCCTTGCCGCGGATGACGGGATCGAGCGCGCCGAAGGGTTCGTCCATCAACAGCAGCTCCGGTTCGGCCGCCAGCGCCCGGGCGACGCCGACGCGCTGCTGCTGGCCGCCGGAGAGCTGGTGCGGATATTTGTCGGCAAAGGTCGCTGGATCGAGGTTGAAAAGCCCGAGCAATTCCTCGACCCGCTTGGCGATACGGGCGGCATCCCAATCGAGGAGCTGCGGCACGGTGGCGATATTCTGCGCCACGGTCCGGTGCGGAAAGAGGCCGTGGCCCTGGATCGCGTAGCCGATCTTGCGGCGAAGCTCGGTCACCGGCACGTCCATCACATTTTGCCCGCCGACGAAGATCTCGCCTTCGGTGATCGGAACCAGCCGGTTGATCATCCGCATCAGCGTCGATTTGCCGGAGCCCGACGTGCCGACGATGACGGTGATCTCGCCCTTCTCGACGCTCATCGAGACGTCGTCGACGACAGTGGCGGCGCCATAGCGCTTGGTGACGTTCCTGATCTCGATCATGGTCATGCGGCGGATCCCCGGATGCTTTCGATGACCGCATCGAGGATGACGGCCGATGAGAAGGCGAAGAAGACAGTCGGCACGGCGCCGAGCAGGACGAGGTCCATGGCCGTCTGGCCGAGCCCCTGGAAGATGAAGATGCCGAAGCCGCCGCCGCCGATCAGTGCGGCGATCGTCACCATGCCGATCGCCTGCACCAGCACGATACGGATGCCGGTGAGGATGACCGGGAAGGCGAGCGGCATGTCGATGCCGGTCAGGATCTGCCAGCGCGTCAGCCCCATGCCGGCCGCAGCGTCGCGCACCGAAGGGTCGACGCCCTGGAGGCCGACGACGGTGTTGGCGACGATCGGCAGCAGCGAATAGAGCACCAGCGCAATCAAGGCAGGCGCCGTGCCGATGCCGCGGATGCCGATGGCGGCGGCGAGCGGCACATGGGTGGCGAGATAGCCGAGCGGCAGCATCAACAGGCCGAAGAGCGCGAGGCTCGGGATCGTCTGGATGAGGCTCAGCCCCTGCAGCACAATGGCGCGCAGCTTCGGCACCCAGAAGCAGAGGATGCCGAGCGGCAAGCCGAGAATGATGGCGATGGCAAGCGAGCCGAACGCCAGCAGCAGATGCGAGATCGCTTCGGTCTCGAATTGCGGGGCCCGCGTCGAAAATTCCTTCATGATCGAAAGGCTGTCGAGCAGGCCGGAGGAGAGCGAGATGAAGAGCAGCGCCGTATAGGCTGCCAGGGCTGCGACCCGCATCCACGGCGCCAGCCGGATCTTCACCAGTGCATCGGAAATGACGAGCCCGATCACGGCAAACAGCACCCAGAAGCCGCCGCCGGGCGTCATGCGCGCCACCGTGCTGCCGGGCGGCGTTGCCGCCGTCGAGACGAGGCCGATCGCAACGATCAGCGCCGCAAGGCAGAGCGTGGCGATGACAAGCCGGGCCACCGCATTGGTGAGGAACAGCGTGGCGAAGGCGGTGAGAAGGAGAAGCACGGTCAGGATGATGACGGAAGGCTGGGGAAGAAGCTGCATCAGCAGCATCGGCTTGCCGGCGGCGATGCGGTTTGCCTTCACGTAAATGAAGGGCATCAGTGCCGTTGCCGCGATGCCGCCGGCCACCAGAACCACGCCGAGCCGGTCCAGTTTACGGACCGCTAAGGTTTCTTCCATCAAATCAACCCTGTCAGCAAAGGAGGCTCCGCCCGCGAACGGGCGGAGCGGGCAATGACTACTTCAGGAAGCCTTTTTCCTTGAGATAGGCTTCGGCGACCGACTTTGCCGGCTCGCCGTCGACCTGGATCTTGGCGTTGAGCTTGCGCAACTCGTCGGCGGTCAGGCTCTTGAAGATCGGCGAGAGCACTTCCTCGATCTTCGGATTGGCCTTCAGCACCTCTTCGCGGATGATCGGCGTCGGGGCATAGACCTGCTGCACATTCTTGTCGTCTTCGAGAACGGTCAGTTCGGCCGCTTCGATCGCGCCGTCGGTGCCGTAGACCATGGCGGTGTTGACGCCGTTCGTCTGGTCGGCGGCCGCCTTGATCGTTGCCGCCGTGTCGCCGCCGGAGAGAACGACCATCTGGTCGGGCTTCAGCTGGAAGCCGTAGGTCGTCTGGAAGGCGGGAAGCGCGCCGGCCGAATTGACGAATTCGGCGGAGGCCGCAAGCTTGGCGGCACCGCCGCCGGCAACCCATTTGCCAAAGTCCGTGAGGCTCTTCAGCTTGTTCGGGTCGGCCACGTCGCTGCGCACGGCGAGCGCCCAGGTGTTGTTGGCAGGCGACGGCGTCAGCCAGACGATCTTGTTGGCATCGTAATCGAGCTTCTTCGCCAGCTCATAGCCTTGGTCGATGTTCTTCCAGGCGGCGTCATCGGCCTTGTTGAAGAAGAAGCCGGCATTGCCGGTATACTCCGGATAGATGTCGATTTCGCCGGCGGTGATCGCCTTGCGCACGACGGGTGTTGCGCCAAGCGCGATGCGGTCCTGCGTCTTGATGCCGTTCGCTTCGAGAGCGAGCGCAATGACGTTGCCGAGCAGCGTGCCTTCGGTGTCGATCTTCGACGAGACGACGACGTCGGCGGCATGGGCCGCACCCACCGCGAAGGCGGAGAGCGAAACGGCAAGTGCGAGTTTCTTCAGCATGGAATATCCCCTTGTTAAACACCGTTGACCTACAGCGCCGCACGTCTTTCAGACGTGCAAGGACGCTGTAGCACTTTGAATTTCTGCATAATTTATCCTGAAATCGGTTCCGATCTCAGGAATTATGCAGTTGCCCAAGCCCTTGGCGGGAGGCTTGCGCGCAGGAAAACCCGCCGGCTAAGGCGACCAAGCCGCCATCATGCCGGAATTGCGTGCGTGATGGAAATAGCGTGCATGCCCGAAAAATCGATGCAAGGCACCTCCAGTATTTGCGGTCGCGGCACGATTATGGCGGCGAATGCACCTCCGCGCGCGGAAACACATTCCCTTTTCCAGGGCCGGCGCGATTTGTTTTTGTCTCCTTGCGTGTTTCCACGATGCTCCGGTGCTCTGTTGCGGGTCCCGCCGCCCGGATTTTTTCTATGATCGAACGATAGCCCGCCTCTCTGGAGGCAGGGATATCTTTTTTCATGAACACATCATATCGTCCGGTTTTTCCAGCGCTTTCCGGAGGTGGCCGTTTGCATCTTGGTGCCCTGTTCATCGCAAGCCATGTCCTGACCTCCGGTTCGGTCCGAGAGACCGCGCGGCGCTTCCAGCTGTCGCCCTCCACCGTCTCGACGGCAATCCGTAATCTCGAGACCGAACTGGCGATGACGCTGACGGAACGCGCATCCGGCGAGCTCGCGACGCTGATTGCGAGCGGCAGGGTGCTGGAAGGCTTGGAGCCGATCATGGCTGCGATCGGCGAGCTCGGCCAATGGGCCGGTCACGACGGTACTGGCGCCGAGATCGACGAGGCCTGGGCATCCCGCATTCCCGTCAAGATCGTCACGATGGAGCGTTTTCTCGAAGTCGCCGACCAGGGCAGCATCAACCGGGCCGCTCGCCGCCTTCGCCTCGGTCAGCCGCAGCTTTCGCTTCAGCTTGCCAATCTTGAGAAATTTCTTGGCCACCGCCTGTTCGAGCGCCAGGCGCAGGGCTCGGTGCTGACGGAGGAGGGCAGGCGCGCCTACCAGATCTTCATGGCGATCAGCCAGGCGTGGAACGATCTCAAATCCTCGGCCGACGAACGTTATCGGCGCACCGCCCGGTCGCTGCGCATCGGCTCGATCATCCCGACCGGATCGGAAAGCTGGGTGGCGCGATGCCTGGGCTCGCTGGTCTCGGAATGGAATGCAAGCCGCAACAACAATGCGATCTCGCTGGTCTCGATGACCGCCGACGATCTGCGCGAGGCGCTGAAGAGCGGCCGCATCGATGTTGCGATCCTGGATTCGGTCTTCGGGCTGGAAAACTTCCGCCATCGCGAATTGCTGCAGACCGAGATGGTGGTGATCGCACCGCCTGACAGTACCGAGACCGGGGTCGCCGATCTCGTCGCCGGCCACCCGATCTGCATGCCGAGCCCGCGCACCGGCCTCGGCCATGCGGCGATGGCCTTCAGCTACGAGCGTGCGCCCAACCGGCGCCTGCACAGCCAGGATATCACCGCGGCGGATTCGCTGCCCGTCATCGTCGACCTCGTCGCCAATCACGGCTACGTCTCCTTCCTCGGTCGCGTCAGCGCCATGCCGATTGCCGACAAGGTGCGAATCGTCGATCTCGACGAGCACCTGCCGATGTCCTATCACGTCGCCTTCAACCATCGAAAAGCCGCCGCCGATGCCTGCACTGTCATCATCGAGGTGGCGGCGAGAATTACGTCGGAAACCGTCGCGCGCACCATAAGGCCGACGGACGCCGGAGCCAGGGAGACCGCAGCGTGACGATTTTGCTCGAAGTGTGCGTGGACAGTGCCGAAGGCCTTGCCGCCGCGATCGAAGGTGGCGCCGGGCGCATCGAGCTCTGCTCGGCGCTGGAACTCGGCGGCCTGACGCCGCTGCCGAGTCTGATGCGGATCGCCGCCCGGGCACCCGTTCCGGTCTATGCGATGATCCGCCCTCACGCCGGCCCCTTCATCTTCGACGGAACGGACGAGGAAGCGATGATGATCGATATCGATGCCGTCCGTGCTGCGGGTCTCGCCGGCGTCGTCATCGGCGCCAACCGCCCGGATGGCACGCTCGACATGCCGTTGATCCACCGTTTGAAGGCGCATGCGGCAGGCCTCGGCTCGACGTTGCATCGCGCTTTCGATCTGGTGCCGGATGCCGATCAGGCGCTGGAGCAGGCGGTCGAACTCGGCTGCGAACGTATCCTCACCTCCGGCTGTGCCCTTAAGGCCGCCGACGGTCTCGACACACTGAAGCGCCTTTCGGCAAAGGCGGCCGGCCGCATCGCCATCATGCCCGGCAGCGGCATCCGCCCGGCGAATGTCGGTGAAATATTACGGGCGACCGGCGCCCGCGAGGTCCACGGTTCCTGCAGCTCACCGGTCGAAAGCCGCGATCCGCGCGCCGTGGCTTTCGGTTTCGAGGCGAAAAGCACAAACAAGACGGATGTCGCCGTCGTCAGGCAGATGCGCAGGGCGATTGAGGCGGCGGGTTAGCCCGACTGCGGAGAAGGGATATGCCGCAACATCTCGATTCCCTCTTCTCCCCAGCGGGGAGAAGGTGCCCGTAGGGCGGATGAGGGGGTCGGCGAAGCCGGTCTTTTCAACAACGCTTATGCGGACTTCGACCGGGCCGGCATCGGATCAACCGTGTTCAGGCGCTTACCATCGGCGCGGCGGAATAGGTTTTACGTGAAGGGTGTGCCGTGCGGCCCCCTCATCCGCCTGCCGGCACCTTCTCCCCGAGGGGAGAAGAGGATATGCCGCGCCCTCTCCGTTCCCCTCACGCTCTCGCATGGCACGCCCCGGTAGGGTGAGGGGCAGCCAAAACCGCAAACCGGGCAACCGTGCTCTTGAACAGAGCTCAGCCGCTTCTGACTGTTCCCGAAATTGCTCTAACCGCCAATACTGATCACCGCCTTGATCAGCCCATTCTTCTCATGCGCCCAGCGCGCGAGATCGCGCGGCGCATCGGCAAGCGTCGTGCGGTGGGTGATGAGTTTGTCCACCGGCACCAGGCCTTTGGCGATCGAATCCGCCACATGTTCGAAATCGACGCGAGTGGCGTTGCGGCTGCCGATCACCATCATCTCGCGCTTGTGGAATTCGGGATCGGAGAAGCGGATATCGTCCTTGACGACGCTGACCAGCACCAGTGCGCCGCCATGGGCGACGAAGGAGAAGGCCCTCTCCATCGAAGGGCCGTAACCCGTCGCGTCGAAGACCACGTCGAAACCGTCGCCGTTGGTCTTTTCCCGTACGGTATCCGCCGTCGCCTCGTTGGCGACGATGCCGGAGGTAAAGCCGAAACGCTCCGACGCCATCTGCAGCCGCTCGGCGCTGGTATCGAGCAGCGTCACCTCATGTCCTGCGATGCGCGAGAAGATCGCCGCCCCGAGCCCGATCGGCCCGGCGCCGATGACGAGCGCCCGCGCCCCGGCACCGGTGATCGAACGACGCACCGCATGAGCGCCGATCGCCAGAAACTCGGTCGTTGCCGCCGCTTCGAGGCTTACACCTTTGGCGGCGTAGAGGTTCTCGGCCGGAACCGAAATCTCCTCGCAGAAGGCGCCGTCGGTATGGACGCCGAGCACCTTGATATTGGTGCAGCAATTCGGCTTGCCCTGACGGCAGGCGATACATTGCCCGCAGGAAAGATAGGGATTGACGATGACGGGCGTCCCGACCGCCATGGCAACGCCGTCGCCCGCTTCCAGCACCGTTGCCGAGATCTCGTGCCCCATCACCCGCGGATATTCGAGGAAGGGATGTTTGCCCTCGAAGATGTGGTAATCGGTGCCGCAAATGCCGACATGGCTGACGGCAAGCCGCACCCAGCCGGCGGCGGGAGCCGCTGGCGAAGGACGCTCGACGATATCGAGCACGCCGGGCTCCCGGCAAAGAACTGCTTTCATGACGGGTCTCGCATTCCTGGAATGGAGGAAGCCGGCTTGTTCAGGCCGGCTGTCTCTTGTCGCTCAATTGCTCCGGCGGCGGCGCAGCTGGTCGAAGAACACGATCACGATGATCAGCAGACCGGTGATGATGCGCTGCCAGAAGGAGTTGACGTTCAGAAGGTTCGCGCCGTTATTGATGGTGGCGAGAATGAAAGCGCCGATCAGCGGGCCGTGCACCGAGCCGACCGCGCCGAACAGGCTGGTGCCGCCGATGACGGAGGAGGCGATCGCCTGCAGTTCCCAGCCGTCGGCCTGTGTCGCATTGCCGATGGCGATGCGCGAGGCAAGCAGCACGCCGACGAAGGCGGCAAAGGAGGCAGACAGGATATAGGCAAGATAGATCATGCCCTTGACGTTGACGCCGGAAAGGCGCGCCGCCTCGGCGTTCGAACCGACCGCGAAGAGATAGCGGCCCCAACGGCTCAGATGGAGGAAGATGAAGGAGGGGACCGCCACCAGGATGACCATCCAGAACAGGCTCGGAATACTGAGCAGATCGGCGCGGGCGAAATTGCTGAAGCCTTCATTGGTGATGTTGATCGTCGAACCGTTGGTGATCAAGAGGCCAATGCCGCGCAGCGATGTCAGGGTTGCCAGCGTGATGATGAACGGCGGCAGGCCCATATGCACGATGCCGAAGCCGTGGAAGGCGCCGATCGCCACACCCATGAGCAGCGTCAGCGCGATCGCCCCCCAGACCGGCACGCCCGCCTGCAGCAGCCAGGCGATGATCACGGTGCAGAAGCCGACGATGGCGCCGACCGAAAGGTCGATGCCGGCGGTGATGATGACGAAGGTCTGGCCGAGCGCCAGGATCGCCGTCATCGCACCCTGACGCAGCAGGTTCGAGATGTTGAGCGGCGTCCAGAAGCTCGGGGTGACGACGCCGAGCACGATCCAGAGGAAGATCAGCAGGCCGATCAGCGTCAGGCCGAACAGGATGTTCATTTTCCGGCGCGGCGGCGGTGCGACGATTTCGGTGGGGGTGGCAGTCATGAATTTTCTCCCTCTTATTCTTTTGGCTCAAACGCCGATCGCTTCGCTGAGCACTTCTTCATGCGTCGCCGCGTGATAATCATGGCTCGCGACGATTTTGCCGGCGCGGAAGACGTGCAGCCGGTCAGCCAGTTCGTAGACCTCGGGCAGGTAGGAGGAGATCAGGATGATGCCGGCGCCGTCCTTCAGAAGCTTGGCGAAGAGCCGGTAGATTTCCGCCTTGGTGCCGACATCGACGCCGACGGTCGGCTCGTCGAAGATGAAGAGCCGGGCGCCGTGGCTCAGCCACTTGCCGATGACGATCTTCTGCTGGTTGCCGCCCGACATGCTGGAGGCCGGAACGCGCCGGCTCGGCGTCTTGATGCTGAGATTGCGGATCTGCTGGTCGGCATTGGCCGATTCGCGCGTGTGATTGATCACCGGCCCGTGGCTCAGCCGCCCGAACACCGGCAGGTTGATGTTGAGGCCGATCGGCAGGTTGAGGCAAAGCCCCTGGTCGCGCCGGCTTTCCGGCGCCAGCGCAATGCCGAGCTCCATGGCGGTGCGTTCGTTGCGGATGTCAACAGGCTTGCCCATCCATTGGACATCGCCTGATGTCGTCGGCTGGCGTCCGTAGAGCCCGAGCGCGAATTCGCTGCGCCCGGCGCCGATCAGGCCGTAGAGGCCGACGATCTGTCCCGCCTTGACGCTCAGCGACACGTCTTGGAAGCCGGGACCGGAGAGGCCGTTGACCGTGAGGATCGTCTCGCCGATCGCAATCTTTTCCTTGTGGTAGATCTGTTCGATCGAGCGGTTGATCATCAGCGAGATCAATTCGGCGTCGTTGGTCTCGCCGATCAGCCGCGTGCCGACATGCGTGCCGTCGCGCAGCACCGAGACACGGTCGGCAAGCTCGAAGACTTCCTCCATGCGGTGGCTGATATAGACGATGGTGACACCTTCGCCCTGCAGCCGGCGGATCAGCTTGAAGAGCTGCGCCGATTCCTGGCGGGTAAGATAGGCGGTGGGTTCATCGAAGATCAGGAATTGCGTGCCGCGCATCGCCGCGCGCGCGGTTGCCACCAGCTGCTGCTGGCCGATGGTCAGCTCGCTTAGCAGTGCACCCGCCGGCAGGCCGAAGCCGAGATCGTCGAGCACGGCCTGGGCCATCTTCTCCATCTGCTTCTTGCGCATCAGGCCGAAGCGGTTGACCTCGTCTCCGAGAAAGAGATTGGCGGCGACCGTCAGGTGCCGGCAGAGCACGACCTCCTGGTGCACGGCGTTGATGCCGCGCGCAATTGTCTCGTTCGGCGTCGCCAGCGCCACCGGCTGGCCGCACCACAGCACTTCGCCGGCGGTGCGGGTAATGACGCCGGTCAGCAATTTGATGAGGGTGGATTTGCCGGCGCCGTTTTCGCCGACGATGGCGTGGATTTCGCCGGCAAGAAAGGTCAGCGTCGCTGGCTTCAGCGCCTGCACATGACCGTAATTCTTCTGCAGGCCCTTGAGTTCGAGGATAGGCGATCCGGCGGGAATTCGATTGGCTTCTTTCAGCGTCGCGCTGTCATCATGGCGATGACTGACCTCTTCCAGTCCGATCATGGGACCTCTCCTCCTTGTGTCGCGTCTGCTCTCCATCCCCTGCAAAACATAGCACGGATGGAAAAGGCCGCGCCGGTTTTTGAAGCCGGCGCGGCCTATCAGTCTTTGTTACTTGATCTTCGGGTTCAGCAGCGCGTCGATCTTCGGATCGGCCATATTCGCCTTGGTGACGAGGTTTGCGCCGGTGTCGACATTCTCTTCGACCTTCTCGCCCTTGGAGACGGCAAGCGCGGTCTTCACGCCGTCATAACCCATGCGGTAGGGATCCTGAACGACCAGGCCGGCAATCGCGCCATCCTTGAGGAAGCCGACCGTCTTGTCGTCGCTGTCGAAGCCAATGACCTTGATCTTGTCGCCGAGCTTGTTTTCGGCGATCGCCTGGCCGACGCCCTGCGCCATGATCAGGTTCGAGGCGAAGATGCCGACGAGGTTCGGGTTTGCCGTGATCAGGTCGGTCATCATGTTGAGGCCGGTCGTTGCCTGGCCGTCGCCGTACTTGTCGGCGATGACCTTCAGGCCCGGATACTTGGTCTTCACCTGATCCAGGAAGCCTTCGCGGCGCTGTTCCAGCGAGCCGACGCCCGGAAGGTTGGTGAGGATGACGACTTCGCCCTCTTCCTTGCCGGTGGCGCCCTTGATAGCGGCGGCCAGACCGTCAGCGGCGATGCGGCCGCCCTGAACGTTGTCGGTCGTCAGGAACGACTTGAACGCCTTGGAGTCAGCACCCGAGTCAATGCCGATGATCGGTACCGACTTGGCCGCTTCATCGATCGGCTTGCCGAGCGCCTTGAATTCGGTCGGCGAAATGACGATGGCCGCCGGCTTGCCGGCAACGGCGTTCTCAAGAATGCTGATCTGGCCGTTGACGTCGGATTCGGCCTGTGCGCCGAGTTCCGGCACGTTGACGCCGAGATCCTGGCCGGCCTTGCGGGCGCCGGCCAGAACGATCTGCCAGTAGAAGGACGTCGTGTCCTTGACGATGATCGGGATCGTCACGTCGGCGGCAAACGACGGTGCCGGCATCGCCGTGGCGATAACGGCGGCGCCTGCAAGCGCGGTAAAGGCGCGGCGGGACAGAAGGGATTTCACGAAACTCATAAGGGTTCTCCTCTCAGGGTGCGTTCTCCTCCGAATAAATCGACCGCTGAACGCAGGCGGACGATTTTTATCGATAAAAAACATTTGCCAGGTGAAGCTAGCCGAGGCGCAATCAAATTGCAAGAGCGCCAAACCGGCTTTTTTTCTTTGGAAAACTCCCGCCAAGCAACTGATTTTATTCCAATACCACGATACCCTAAAATAGGGATCAGGCGATGTCGACCTCGTGCGGATGGACGACGCCCTTTTTCAAAATCAGGTTGCCGTACAGCCGGAATTCCGTCGTCGCGACGATGTAGGTGGCCTTGCGGGCCATCGCGTAGAAGGCAAAACGCTCCACCGGCACGATGCGGAAATCGCCGGCGTGCTTGGAAACGATCTGCTGGAACTCGGTGCAGACCTCGGGCATCGCATCGGGATCGCCGACCACCTCCATCCGCCACGCCGCTTCCGGCACGAAAGTGTCGAGCGGCATATGGGTCAGGATGGCCTCGGCCATGTCAGTGGCGCTGACGCCGTCGGCGCGAATGACCGGCGGGCCCATCGAGCCCGAGGGAAAATTGGCGTCCGATATGACGATGTCGTCGCCATGCCCCATGGTCTTCAGCGCATGAAGCAGGTCGGGGCCAAGCAGCGGATGAATACCCTTGAGCATAGTCTCTCCTCAGACTCGGACGGCTTCGGCGCCGAGCGGCGGCGCGACCAGCGTATAGGGTTCGAATTCGGCATAGATATCGTCGGCAAGCCGCGGCTCGACGATCTCCATGTTCCGCGTCAGGCTCGAAGGCTTGGCCGTGCCGATCAGCACCGATGCGACGATCGCCTCGCGCAGCGGAAACTGCAGGGCGGGGGCTGCCAGCGGCACGCCGTGGCTTTTGGCGATCGCCTCCATGGCGCCGACCTTGGCCAGCACGTCGTCATCAGCCGGCATATAGTCGAAATGCGAACCCGGCACCGGGCCGGTGGCGAGAATGCCGGAGTTGAAGACGCCGCCGACGACGAGCGAGGTGCCCTTCTGCCGGCAGAGCGGCAGCAGTTCGGCGACGGCCGAGCGGTCGAGCAGCGTGTAGCGGCCGGCCATCAGAATGCAGTCGAGATCGGCATGGCGCATGACATCGAGGCAAACGGGCACTTCGTTGACGCCGAGGCCGAAGGCGGAAATCGCGCCAGACGATTTGAGTTCTTCCAGCGCCTTCACGCCGGAATCGAGAAACTGCTTCTGGTGGACCGCATTCTTCGCCGCGCCATGCGTATAGACGCCGAGATCGTGCACGTAGAGAATATCGATGCGGTTGAGGCCGAGGCGCGCATAGCTGAATTCGACCGAGCGCATGATGCCGTCATAGGAATAGTCGTAATCGGCATCGAAGGAGAGCGGATCGACATAGCTGTAATCAGGCACGGTGCCGGTCGGCACCGGCCGAAGCAGCCGGCCGACCTTGGTGGAAAGCACGTAAGAGCCGTCCGGCTGGTCGCGCAGGAAATCGCCGACCCGCCGTTCGGCAAGACCGAGCCCGTACCAGGGCGCCACGTCGAAATAGCGGATGCCGCTGTCCCAGGCCGCCTGCAGCGTGTCCATCGCCTGCTCGCGCGGGCAGGCGCGGTAGAGACCGCCGAGAGCGGCTGCGCCGAAACTGATTTCGGTCACCTCCAGCTTGGTCTTGCCGATCCGTCTCGTCTTCATCATTCCTCCTCGCGAAGAAGCTGAACTATCTGGAGCAATCCCAGGAAAAGTGTGAAGCGGTTTTCCGTCCGGGATTGCGTACTTCAAATCAATCCCGGGAAAAGTGTGAAGCGGTTTTTCGTCCGGGATTGCGTAAAAACAAAGATTACAGCGTCGCACCGAGATGCCACGGCACGAATTCATTGTCGCCGTAGCCGAAGATCTCGCTCTTGGTCTTCTTGCCCGAGGCGGTATCGACGATGAGGTCAAAGATCTCGCGGCCCTTGCCGCTGATCGTCGCATCGCCGGTGGCGATCGTGCCGCAATCGATGTCCATATCCTCTTCCATCGAGGCATAGAGCGCCGAATTGCTGGAAAGCTTCAGCGACGGCGCCGGCCGACAGCCGAAGCAGCTGCCGCGGCCTGTGGTAAAGGCGATCATGTTTGCCCCGCCCGCCACCTGGCCGGTCGCCGAGACCGGGTCGTAGCCGGGCGTGTCCATGAAGACGAGACCAGGGGCCGTGACCCGCTCGGCATAACCATAGACCGCCGTCAGCGGCGAACGCCCGCCCTTGGCGACCGCGCCGAGCGACTTTTCAAGGATGGTGGTCAGCCCGCCGCGCTTGTTGCCGGGCGAGGGATTGTTGTCGAGCGAGGCGCCGTGCAGGGCGACGTACTCCTCCCACCAGGCAATCTTGTCATCGAGCTTCTTTGCCACCTCGTCGCTGACGGCGCGGCTGCGCAGCAGATGTTCCGCACCATAGATTTCGGAGGTCTCCGACAGGATCGCCGTGCCGCCGGCTGCCGCCAGCAGATCGGCTGCGACGCCCAGCGCCGGATTGGCGGTGATGCCGGAAAAGCCGTCCGAGCCGCCGCACTGCAGCCCGATGATGATCTCGCCGATCGACATCGGCACGCGCTTTTCCTTGCCGACATCGGCGGCGATCTCGCGCAGCATGCCCATGGCGCGCTCGACCGCGCGGCGCGAACCGCCGGCATCCTGGATGTTGAAATGCCGCTTCGAGGCGCCCGCACCACTCTGGCCGTACAGCGTCAGCTGGTTGACCTCGCAGCCGAGGCCGATCATCAGTACGCCTCCGAAATTCACATGCCTTGTGTAGCCGGCGAGCGTCCGGTGTAGCACGTTCATGCCGTCGCCGGTCGAGCTCATGCCGCAGCCCTGGTCGTGCACGATCGGCACGAAACCGTCGATGCCTTCATAATGCGGCAGGATCGTCCGGTTCGCCTCGTCGGCAATTGCCCGGCAGACCGTGGTGGAACAGTTCACGCTGGCGATGATGCCGATATAGTTGCGGGTCGCCGCCCGCCCGTCGGCGCGGCGATAGCCCATGAAGGTGCGCCCCACGTCGTCGACTGTGGCCGCTTCCGGCGCCGAATTGGCGGTCGCCGCCAGCCGGTCGTTTTCGAAATGCAGGTTGTGGCTGTGCACATGGTCGCCGGCCTTGACCTCGGCCGTCGTGCGGCCGATCGCCTGTCCGTATTTCACCACCGGCGAACCGAGCGGAATATCCGCGATCGCCACCTTGTGGCCGGGGTCGATCTTCTCACGGGTCTGAATGCCGGCAACCGTCGAACCCGGCGCGATTGCCGCCGTTGCGACCGCGACATTGTCACCGGCCGAAAGGATGATCCAAGGCAATTTATCCAATGTCGTCTCCCTAGAGCATGATGCCGAAAAGTGTCAGCGGTTTTCGGACGACATCATGCTCTAACTCTTTAATTTAGAACAGGATTCAGATTTTTAGGCCATCCCACCTAAAATCATCCTGTTCTAGCGGAACGCTCGCTGCATCGGCGAAAGCGCATTGATTTTGTTTTTTATCTACAATAAACATTTTCAAGTCAACGGGAATATTGATCCTGTGGACGAGGGAGGCAATGAGCCGCAGGCGACCGGAAATAAGCTAAAGGTCGTTTGAACAAGCCCCGATTTTTCTGCCCTGCTGGAGAGTGGGCGGTGGATACGAGGGCGGAAAGCGGGGTCTGGTGGCAAGGCAGAATACGGTCTTCAAGGAAGCCTACAACAGGTATGCCGTAGCCCTGCGCACGGATACGGCGCTGCCGTCGGAACCGGAGATCGCCGCCCAGCTCGGCGTCAGCCGCTCGACGGCGCGCGCCATCCTGACGCGGCTCAGCGAAGAAGGCATCATCCGTTGGAACAAACGCCAGAAGATCGTGCTGCGCCAGCCGACCGACCATGACCTCTTTCCCTCCGAAGAAACCGACTCCCTGCATGATATCATCGAGCGCAGCTTCATGCAGCGCATCCTTGCCGATGATGCAGCACCTGGCATGCAGATCAACGAATTGGAGCTTGCCCGCGAGATCGGCACCGGCACGACCAGCGTGCGCGAATTCCTCATCCGCTTCTCCCGCTTCGGCCTCATCGAGAAGCGCCCGAACAGCCACTGGACGCTCAAAGGCTTCACCCGCGAATTCGCCCTCGAACTTGCCGATGTGCGCGAAATGTTCGAGCTGCATTCCGCCGCCGAATTCGGCCGGCTTTCCAGGGATAATCAGAGCTGGGCCGATCTTGCCGCTATGCGCGACGAACATCACGCCATGCTTGCCGACATCAACCAGCGCTTCAAGGATTTCTCCGTCCTCGACGAACGCTTCCACTTGCTGATCCACCGCGCCTCGAAAAACCGCTTCATCGCCGATTTCTACGACGCCATCGCCATCGTCTTCCACTATCACTACCAGTGGAACAAGACTGCCGCGCGCCAGCGCAACGAGCGCGCCATCCACGAACATCTGGATTATATCGCAGCCCTGGAATCCCGCGACCAGGCGGCAATCGAAACCGCCTGCCGCGCGCATCTGCACTCCGCCCGCCAGACCTTGCTGCAATCCCTGCCGCAGATCGCGACGGAGAGCGCGTGAGGAGCGTAAGCGAAGGGCGACAAAAGTCGTGCCGTGCAGCCCCCTCATCCGACCCTTCGGGCCACCTTCTCCCCGAGGGGAGAAGAGGCAGCAAGGCGCGCCGACACTGCCAAACGAACCCGCCTGCCCAACGGCACTCCATCCAATGGGGTCGCTGACGAAGCGGGCATTTTCCCTCTTCTCCCCAGCGGGGAGAAGGTGCCCGTAGGGCGGATGAGGGGGCCACAGGCACGACATCAACGACGACTAGCCCATCCTGATGCAGCGTCGCTGCAAATGTCCGGTGGCATTTTTCGTTTTTCCGTCCGCTGTTGCCGCGTTACGGCCGACCTTGCCGGAAGTCGACCAGAGTGAGACACAGGGCACAATGACTGCCCTTATTGCGTCCACCCGGCACGTTTCGGCCCGAAGCGGACATTTATAAATCCGTCACGATATGTCGGCAAAACCTCTGGGCTGATCCGGATGCCGCGTCAAACCTATTGAAATAACCTCCTCGATGCGCATGGTCGACGCATCCACCGTCTGCGATGAGCGATGATCATGAATGGAGAGCAAGTTTTACCGATGGAAAACACCTCTGCCCCCTCCAGCAATGCCGAATGGACGCTGGCCGATTTCCTGAGCACCTATCGCTATTGGGCCGTGTTTTTTTCCTCGCTTCTTTTGGCAATCGGCGGACAGGGTTTCAGCACGGTCTTTCCCGTGATCTCGCAAATGACGGGCAGCAGCGCTCAGACGATCGGGATCTTCTATTCCGGCTCCACTCTTGGTTGGGTTGCCGGCGCGTTCCTGGCGTTTATCGTCGCGAGCCGCCATGGTCGGTCGGCGTTGATTTCGCCCATTCTCGTCTGTGCCATTGTCGCCGTCGGTTTTCTGCCGGCGCCCGCATTGTGGGGATCGCCGGGCTTTCTGTTTTTGTTCGGTGTGGTGTTCGGCACGGTTCGGGCCGTTTTCCCTCTCGCGATCGCGATATTCCTGGTGGGCGGGCGACCGGGCAAAATTGACTTCGGCTGCGCTCTCACGCTCTTGTCGACGACGATCCTGATCTCAGCCTTTGCTCCGATCGGCGCGTCGTGGCTATACCAACTCGATCTAGGCGCCGTGCCTGTCGTTTCGGGTTTCCTGGCCTGCCTGCTTCTCGCTGTCATATTGCTGGTGCCGGCCGGAAACCTGGCCTTCGATGAAGCTCCGCGTCCGCGACACAGGCCGCTTGCGCCGCGCCGGCGATCACCTCTCCTGGTCGCTGTCATCTTGGTCACGCCGCCGATCCTGATTTTTCTGATGGGGATCAGTGTCCATCTGTTTCAGGCAAATGATGCCGACGTCGCCTCTTCCCCCGTCCCGCTGCTGTTAGCGCTGCTGGTCTTCGCCATTGCTGTGGCCGCCTTTATCTATCTTGCCTATTGGGTTTATCGCATCCACGGGGAGCTGGCGGGCGCCGCGCAGTCGCAGCGCCTGCTGACGCCGCTTGCCGCCATGCTGATCGCGATCCTCGTGCCGCTCGGATTGCCGGTTCTTGTGATGACCCTTGGCGATCTCCTCAATGAGCGCGCACGCGACAGAGGCGAGGGAAGGTTGATGTCGATTGCCTGGCTCGGCATCTGGAGCTTCGTCTTGCCGCCGGTCGCCATCGCAATGATCCAGAACGCGGCGAATGACAGCTATGGCATGGGCCAAGACACGGCGTAACAGCGACAGCACGGCCACGGTTTTCCGGCAACTGCTTCATTTTTCTCGACAAGTCCTCCGATGCCATGCTCGGCGCCGGCATCATGAAACATTTCGATGTGTAAGCCGTTATCGTGCTCATGACGGCCGCCAAACTCAATCCGAAATCGGTCGATGGCACCGAACCGCACGGTGCCGAGAAGTCGCGCCAGGAGAAGGCGTCGACTGCCGAAGTCGCGCTGCCGCCAGATGCCATCCCACCCGATCCGGAGTTGACGCCTGAGGAGGCCGAGCAGGCGCGCAAGCGGTATTTGCTGAAGCGTTTCTGGATCAGCGCGCGCCGCTACTGGGGCCGCGGTGGCGACAAACTCGCCTGGCCGTGCACCATCGGCCTGTTGACCCTGATCGGCATGAATGTCGGCTTCCAGTACGGAATCAATCTCTGGAACCGCGCGATTTTTGACGCCCTGGAGCAACGTAATGCCCGCACCGTCTATGTCTTGAGCGTCGTATTCCTGCCACTGGCGCTCGGAACTGCAGCCCTTGTCACCACACAAGTCGCCCTTCGCATGATGATTCAACGCCGCTGGCGTTCCTGGCTGACGACCGCCGTCATCGCGCGCTGGCTCGCAAGCGGTCGTTACTATCAGTTGAACCTCATCGGCGGCGACCACAAGAACCCCGAAGCGCGCATCGCGGAGGATTTGCGGATTGCCACCGAAGCACCTGTCGATTTCATCTCCGGTGTCATCGCCGCCTTTCTGTCGGCCTCGACCTTCATCGTGGTGCTCTGGACGATTGGCGGGGCACTCACTCTGACGATCGCCGGTTCGACCGTCACCATTCCCGGCTTTCTCGTCATCACTGCGGTCCTCTACGCCACGATCACGTCAACTTCGATGACGGTCATCGGCCGCCATTTCGTCCGCGTCTCCGAGGCCAAAAATCAAACGGAAGCCGAATTTCGCTACACGCTGACGCATGTGCGGGAAAACGGCGAGAGCATCGCATTGCTCGGCGGCGAAGAGGAGGAGCGGAACGATCTCGGCAAGACCTTCGCCAATGTGCTTAGGCAATGGGCGCTGCTTGCACGCCAGCACATGCGCACAGCCCTTGTGTCGCAGGGGTCGAGCCTGTTTGCGCCAGTCGTCCCGATTTTGCTGTGCGCTCCTAAGTTTCTCGAAGGCAGCATGACGCTTGGGCAGGTCATGCAGGCTGCCTCTGCCTTCGCCATCGTTCAGAGCGCGTTCGGATGGCTGGTCGACAACTACCCCCGTCTTGCCGATTGGAACGCCTGTGCACGGCGCATCGCTTCGCTGATGATGTCGCTCGATGGGCTCGAGCGCGCCGAACAGAGCAACGCTTTGGGACGCATCAAGCGCGGTGAAACGGAAGGCGAGGCGATGCTTAGCCTGAACGATCTTTCCGTGTCGCTGGACGATGGCACCGCCGTGGTCAAGGAAACCCAGGTCGTGATCGAACCAGGCGAGCGGGTGCTCGTTGCCGGCGAATCCGGGTCCGGCAAGAGCACGCTGGTGCGCGCCATCGCAGGTCTTTGGCCGTGGGGTGAGGGCAGCGTCAATTTCCACGCCGACAGACGATTGTTCATGTTGCCGCAACGGCCCTATATCCCTTCCGGGACGCTTCGCCGGGCCGTCGCCTATCCCGGTGCCGCCGATAGCTGGACACTGGATAAGATCAAGGCGGCGCTCGACAAGGTGGGGCTCGATTATCTGAACGACAAGATCGAGGAAGACGCGCCCTGGGACCAGACCTTGTCGGGCGGTGAAAAGCAGCGGCTCGCCTTTGCGCGTCTGCTGCTGCACCATCCCGATATCATCGTGCTGGATGAAGCAACCTCAGCACTCGATGAGAAGAGCCAGGATAAGATGATGCAGATGGTGATCGATGAATTGCCTGACGTGACCATCATCAGCGTCGCGCATCGGGCTGAACTGGAAGCCTTCCATAGCCGCAAGATCACGCTGGAGCGGCGCGAGGGCGGCGCAAAGCTTGTTAGCGATATCGATCTTGTCCCGCGCAGGAGAAAACGGAACTTGCTGTCACGCGTTTTGAAGAACCCCTCACTGCCGAAAGGTAGCACGAGTTCGAGCGGCACCGTCCCGGAATAGAAATTGAAGGGCGCTCGCGGATGAGCAACAGCTACCTATTGCTCGTTCTGGGGCAGGTTGTCGGTGATGTCGTAGTAGTCGCCTTTATCAGCGACAAAGATATGCATTTTCAGTTTGGTTTCGGTCGGGCCATCAAATGCACCCATCGCGACAGCAATCCAGTCGTGATGGGGCGGATCCCAAAACAGCGATGATCCGCATACCCTGCAAAATCCACGCCTCACCTTTTCTGAGGATTGATACCAGGTGACACTTTCGCCTCCCTGGATCGTGATCTGACGCCTTGGCACGTCGGCTGAAGCGAAAAAGTGGCCGGATTGTTTTCGACATTTGGAGCAATGGCACGCGTCCGGCGCTCGCAGTTCGCCTTCGATTTCAAAAGTTACTGCACCACACAGACAGGATCCCTTATGCATCAGCGTTCATCTCTCTCTAAAGCTGCGCCGAGGATTCCGCGCTTGCAATCTGATCCAGATTTTCGATCAGCCGCTTGAGCAGATCGACAAGTTGCTCCGCTTCCGCATCCGTGAACCCAGTCAATGCCTCTTTATTTCCTCGGAACAAGGCGGCAATTGCCTCCGGCATGCGTTCCTGTGCGGTTTTCGTCAGCACGATGCGGCTGCTGCGACCGTCAGCCGGGTCGGGTGTCCGCTGGATTAGGCCATCCCTCTCCATGCGAGCGAGCATCTGCGCCATCGGCGGTTGCTCGACCCTGGCGAAGCGGGCGAGGTCGCGCTGCGTGCTGGCCTTGCCATTCTGCAGCGCGACCAGAACAGGCAACTGGCCGACACCGAAGCCGAACGGTTTAAGGCGTGACTCGCTGAGGCGGGCAAACCCCCGCGCCGCAAGACTGATGAGATGCCCCGGCGTAGAAAGCACGTCTTCGTCCAATTCCGATCACCCTTTGCCTGCGCTTGACCGCGAGATATATATGTACATATGTATATTGATGTGCGGCATGAGGCAAGGCCGTTTCGATGCCGCCCAGCGAATGTTTCAATCTCCATCGAGGAAACGACATGTCTAAAAATGACGTCGAAATGATCAAGCGCATCTATGCCAGCTTCAACGCCAGAGACATCGAGGCTGTTCTTGCCGTCCTGTCCGATGATGTCGCCTGGGCCAACGGCATGGATGGCGGCCACGTTCACGGTCGTGCGGCCGTGCACGACTATTGGACACGCCAATGGGCCGTCATCAGTCCGCACGTCGAGCCGGTCGCGTTTGAAGAATCGCAAGATGGAGCCGTCGCTGTCGAGGTGATCCAGTCTGTCTTCGACCTCGATGGCCGGCCGCTGGAAGGGCAAAACCATGGCCTGAAGGACAAGACCGTGACGCATATCTTCCGCATGCAAGGCGATAGAATTGTTCGCTTCGATATCCAGGATGCGCTGTAAGCCCAGCATGCTCTGTAAGCTGGTACTCCCTATGCGGGGATGACCGCTCCTGTTGCGACGCGCCATTGTCAGACCCGCCTTTCGGCCGTCGGGCGGCCTGCGTTCAATTCGCGCTTAGCCGGCGGTATCGGTTCAGAGCCTGCGCTTCCAGACGCCGCTTGTCGCGCTCGACATAGTCGGAGCCCAGCTTTGTCAGACAGAATTGCCGTTTCTGAAATTCCCCGCGGATCAAGATGAAACCTTGCTCTTCGGCTTCGCTCAATGTCTTCAGGCTGGTGCCTTTAGGGGGAGACTGCCAGGCCATGCCATCGGCGCTGTGCAGCAAGACCATGATCTTTATAATATTGTTTCTCCACGGCTGATGCATCCAGCCGGGCTGCATCGCTTCAGCAATCCGCTGGTTCCGTATTCTTTATTTGGCACCATCCAGGACAAGCCCATTGATTTAAAAGGATTATATTTGGCTAGACCGGAGTTTCGCAAAGCTATTGTATAAAAGCTCCAATAGTCTTGGTCAATTCAATCACTCCGTCCCAACAGGTTTGGTCATGCCTGGCGATTGGCCCGATGGCGCTTATTTCCATTGAATCCCGACATCAGCGGCGCATAGTGTCGACGTTCCCGGCTTTGCCGGTTGAACGGATGGGGGGATCCGGAGCATGTCAGCAAATCTCGACGATATCCGTAACCAGCAACGTGAGACGTGGGACAAATTTTCCGCCGGCTGGAAGAAATGGGACAGCTTGGTTCTCAGCTGGCTCGCCCCGTTTGGTGACACCATGCTCCGGCGCGCAAATCTCTCCAACGGCTTTAGCGTGCTTGACATAGCCGCTGGCACTGGCGAACCCGGCCTGACGGCGGCGGCGGCAATCCCGGACGGTCATGTTGTCGTAACCGATCTCTCGGAAAATATGCTGACCGTTGCCGCAGAAAATGCGGCCAGACGTGGCCTCAAAAACTTCGAAACTCGCCTATGCGATGCGGGAGCGTTGCCTTTTGCCGATGCCAGTTTCGACGCCGTTCTGTGCCGGTTTGGGTTTATGTTCTTCCCGGATATCGCTGCCGCCGCCAAGGAGATGGCGCGCGTGGCAAAGCCCGGTGCGCGCGTCTGCGCAGCAGTCTGGAGCACTCCCGCCAAAAATTCATGGGCGACCACGATCATGGGCACGATCGCCCGCCACGTGGAAATGCCCTCGCCACCACCCGGCTCTCCGGGCCTGTTCCGCTGTGCGGGGGAAGGCATGATGGTCGAGACCTTCAGAGAGGCGGGCCTTCTCGATGTCGCCGAGGAAGAGGTGTCGGCGATGATGGTACACGATACCCCGGCGCGCTACTGGGACTTCATGACTGAGGTCGCCGCGCCTGTCGTCGCTGGACTATCCAGGGCAGATGCGGCAACACGGGAGAAAATCCGCGACGAGGTTCTGGAGCTAGCTCTCCACTCCGTCAGCGATGGCAAGGTTCGCCTTCGCTCAACGGCAACGGTCATCACAGGCACGCGATAGCCTGCTGCAGAATTCTTTGAATCGGAATCGTAGCGATTTGTCGCGCGACGCCGAGCCTAATTTGCCCCTTGGTCCACCTCTCCGCATTTAAAGAGAATCTCATCGACGACCGTGAGCGGGAGAGTGGCGTCGATGACGACACCACACTTCGGAATATCCTCTTTGTGCATGCAATCACACAATCAGCTCCCGTTCGGCAGGCATGTCACAACATGATCCCGTATTGCCGCAGCACTTTCCAAAGGCGATATGAAGGTCACATCCAACGTCAGCGCGTGTTGGTGCGGGAGATTGAGAACCACGGCCTGTTGGCTTCGGCTCCTCGACGTCTCGACATCAGTCGTCTTCAAGTGGTCGCGCCGAGCGGGGGAGGAAACGCGACGCGCCAATTCTTCTTCGGCACACAGCAATCTCACCGGAACGAAGACCGCGGCGCGCTGTCTGGCGGCTTCGACGAACTGCTGGTACGTCCGCGCGCTCCGCTCATCGCCTTCGACACCGGCATGGGTGAAAATGAAATTCGCCGACGGGTCGCTATAGGCGGTGATTGCATCCAGGACGGCCTGCCGGACCCTTGCAGTATACTCCCATATGCCCTTCGGCAGCGGAGCGGTTCCCTCCTCGTCGAGGAGGCGCAAGATCGGGTTGTTGAACCAGTGATTATCGACGATCTTTGCGGATATAAGCGAACCGAGTTCTTTGGCGATCGTCAGCTTGCCCACGCCTGGAAACCCCAAAAGCAACACGAAAACACTCATCGTTCGACAACTCTCCCAACACAATCCATCAATGTGGAAACGCAGCATTTCTGCGCTTCCACAAGCTGAACCGCTTAATGCGAAGCCGCCTCGCTGGCGACAGCCGCCCCCTCGCGCTTCTGGCTTGGCCCGACCGGGATCAGCCAGGTGGTGAAGAAGGTCAGAACCGCGACGACGACCACGCCCCAGAAGCTCCAGTGCAGCGCCGCATTGAAGACCGAGCGGATCGCCGGATCGGCGGCGAGCGCTGAAAGCCCGGTCGGCTGGTTCAGCGCCTCGTGCAGGCCTGCCGCCGCCTCGCCGCTCGCATAATGGTTGATGCCGGCATTGAGGATGGCGCCGAGCACGGTGGCGCCGAGCGTATTGCCGAGACTGCGGGAAAAGATGATCGAGGCAGTGGCGCTGCCGCGCATCGACCATTCGACGCTGTCCTGCACCAGCACGATGCTGGTAAGGCTGATCAGACCCATGCCGAAGCCCATGAAGAAGGAACCGGCGCCAGCAATGACCGGCGAACTGTCAGGGGTCAGGAACAACAGGAAACAGGCGCCGAAAGGAAACATCAGGCTGCCGACGCGCAGCGTGCGGCGGATGCCGAAGGCCTTGTAGAAGCGGCTGGAGAGCATCACTGCCAAGGGCCAGCCGACGACGAGCATGGTGAGCGTGAACCCCGCGACAAGAGGCGAGCGGCCGAGCACGCCCTGCACATAGAGCGGCAGGATTGTCGAAAGCCCGATCAGCGCCATGCCGGCCAGCAGCGTCGCCGTATTGCTGGTCGCAATCAGCCTTCGGCTCCACAGCGGGATCGAGATGATCGGCTCCGGCGCCCGCTTCTCCTGGGCGAGAAAGAGCAGGCCCGAGACCACGAAGACGGCGAAAAGCGAAAGCAGGATCCAGGCGCTCGCATCGGTTTCCGTCAGCATGACGAGAAGTGCCACGATCGAGATCGAAAACAGCACCGATCCGAGGTAATCGATCTTTGCCTGCTTGTGCGCCACATCCTCCTTCAGGAAGATCATGAAGGCGATGATCGAGATGACGCCGATCGGCAGGTTGATCCAGAAGATCCAGGCCCAGGAGATGTTGTCGACGATGATGCCGCCGGCAAGCGGCCCGACGACGGCCGAGGTCGCCCAGACAGTTGCCATCGCGCCCTGCACGCGGCCGCGTTCTTCTAGCTTGAAGAGATCGCCGATGATCGTCATCGTCACCGGCTGGATGGCGCCGGCGCCGAGCCCCTGCAGCAGCCGGAACAGCACCAGCGACATCATCGACCAGGCAAGCCCGCAGAGAGCCGAGCCGACCAAGAAGATCAGGATGCCGCCGATCAGCACCGGCTTGCGCCCGAAAATGTCGGAAAGCTTGCCGTAGATGACCGTCGTCGTCGACTGCGCCAGCAGGAAGGCCGAAAACACCCAGCTGTAATAGGAAAAGCCGCCGAGTTCCCCGACGATGCGCGGCATCGCGGTCGCCACGATCGTCGCCTCGATCGCCACCATGAAGGTCGCGAGCATGATGGTGGCGACGATAAGCACGCGGTTCGAGCGTTGCGCTGCATTCGACATGACGATCCTCTTCGGGTGCTCCGCAGATGCCGGAAATATCGGCAGGCTGGCGAGATGTGGGGCGATGCGCCGCTTGCGGAGTGATGCCGTCCTTTTACGACCTCAGGGCTGAACGGTAAAGCAGGCCGCGACCGGTTTCTGACAGCAGCCATTGGTTTCGCGTAATGTCAGGGAAGTTTCGGTCGAAGGCGAAGGCCCGGCGCCATTTCCGATCCGGGCCTTCGGTTTGCCAGAAGGAAAGGCGAACATCGCCTCATCCTCATTGCGGGCATGCCTCACCCAGCGAACCGGTATCCGCGCTTCCGCTGGTGCAACCCGGCGTCTGCTGCAGATTAGGATTGACCCCGCCGGGATTGATCGTACTGCGGCCGCTGTTGAGATTGACGCCGCCATTGCCGGTGGTGCCGGAATCGGTGCCCACAGACCCGGTGCCCGTCGCACCACCGCCGACAGAACCAGTGCCGGCCGACCCGGCGCCTGCGGAACCGGTACCCGAACTCCCCGATCCGCCGATAACCGGTGCCACCGAAAGCCGCCCATTGGCATCCGCACCCCCGGCCGTCTGCGCCAGCGCGGAGCCGGCCAGACCGATCGAAAGCAGTGATATCGCGATGAACTTGCAGGACATGATTTTCTCCATGCTTGTTGTCTCAGGGAGAAAACCGGCACGGGGGCGGCATTGTTCCTGTCGGGGTTGCGGTTTTCACGTTCGTTTGATTGGTCATTTTCCACCGCTCCGAGCTCGAAGTCGCACCGAGAAACTCATAGCGCTCCTCGACCTTCTCGATGGGGGCCTTTACGCCTTTGGCCCCTCTAGAACTCTGAACCAGTCGCGTATTGACATCTGAAGGCGGTCAACCTCGTCATCCGCGAGCACTCCGCAATGCGCGATTGTCCCTCGTAACATGTTCAGCCCATGCAACACGCGGTTCATCGAGTCGACGCCTCGTAGCATTCCTGCGAAGTCCGACCAGTTGGCCCGCATGATGTCTGCTAGCTGCCCAAATGTGGAGTAGTCAATCAGCGCATTAGAACGCATGGTCCACGCAGCTTGATCTTCGCGGTCTCGGTTCTTCTTCACCTCGTCCCGCACCGCTTGAGGAACATGAGTGTCCCACCATCCAGCCCCATGCGCGGTTTCCATCGTATCGATGATAAGGCGGCGAATATCGTTTTCAAGCATGTAGAACACCTCGTAGTACATCGACATCTTGGATGCATTGTTACGATTGGCGAGTTCAAACTGCTTAATGAACGGTTCCATGCGCTCATCAATGAAGGTACCGCCGCGCCTTCTAGCGCCGGGATTATGTTCCTCCAAAGCGTCTCTGAGACCTGACTCAATGACAGCGCATTTCAATAGGAAAAGCTCAATGGTGTGCTCACTCAATTTAAGAGATTTCCTTTTAGACTCTTGAAAATCGCATTGAAGACCTCAACGTTGGTCGTCTCGGGCAGGACCACATTGATATTGTAAACTAGTTGCAGCGGCTTGCTTTGGTTAGCAGCAAACCGTGGAGCGTCCTCGCTGGAAGTCCCATGGTCAGTCTGAGCCTCAACGTGATGCGCCTCTGTCTTCACGCCTTTTGCGTACTCTTGGAAGCACTGAAAAGTTGACAGCATAAATTTAAGAATGCGGTCGTTCTTGGTCAGGCCAGTAATGGCGACTAAGATGTCGGTGAGTGTGCTCTCCGTGGCATTGTGTGCGTAGCTATTTCGCCGAAAGACTTCAGCGAAGCCATTTCGCATGGCCTGAAGAGCAGCCGTAGGTCTTCCGCCCTCGGTCTGAAATTGCGCGTAAAGTTCGGTCGGAACGCCGCCTTGATTCAGCATTTGAGTTGTCTTCAAGATGGGAATAATGGGCCTTGCAGCGCCACCGGACGCCTCTAAGACAGTGCTAAGGAAGTCAGTACTGAAGACTGGCGGCTTTTCGGCATTGGGTATCTTTTCCAGAACCCGCTTAAGCACACCAGGGCTGACGGTGTACGGAATGTTCCCCGGTATTTTTCTTCGGGTAGGTTCAGTGTTCTGTAGCTGCGCTTCAGTTATTTCAGGCGTTACTGAGACTATGGCCTCTGAGGTGACTTTCACCGGCTCTCTCCTGCGGCGCGGTTCCGCTCTCGGCGCTACTTCTTCGTCATCAGCCATTTCGCCCCCCAGCAAGTTGCATTAATTTAATAGTACATCTTTAGTGATTCGCGCGCATCTTGCTACGGTATCGTCAAATAAATCCCCGCCTTTAGCTCAATGAGCAAGGAAATATCAATCCGGACTGATGGAAACCGCAGCTGAGATACATGACCGCTCTGGCCTACAAACGGTCATTGTTCCCTGTCGCATAAACTATTCTGGCTTTGAAGCCACAGCGCGCGCAGTTCAGCCTCAGGCACGCTGTTGGCTAAAGCCGCAAGATCGAGCGTCGTAGGGCGACTGCTTGTCTGTTGGCGTCGGCTGACAGCCAGCCGTTGCCGACTTCGATCGGATATGCCTTGTCACCGCAGCGCTGTCTTCTCCCAATATCTCCAAGAGTGAGACGGAGCCTTACGTGGATCGGTGATGCCGATCCTACGAACCCTTTCAGCTAGCGGTTCGCCGTTGCTTTGCTTTTGTGTCGGCTGGCGTCATCGCCGCGGGCCCTCGCTGCTTTGCGGGACACCTCCCTGTAGGAGAGAGGATCTTTCCCTTGACTTGACGAACGCGAGAAAGCCGTCAGCGATACGGCGGGATGGATGGGCACTCTGCGCTCGCTGCCTTCATCCAGGATCGCCTCACCATCAGGCGGGCTGTGATCTTCATGCAGGAGAAAGCTACCGAAACATTAATATCATTGAATGATTAATGAACCGAAGGACAAAGAAGAAAATGGTGCCGCTTGCAGGACTCGAACCTGCGACCCCATCATTACGAATGATGTGCTCTACCACCTGAGCTAAAGCGGCGTTTCACGGCCGAAGCATGCGGCCTGCGATTTGCATGGCGCTGATACAGCCATTGTCTGAAGATTTCAAGCACCCTGTCATGGCTTTGGCAAAAAAGAGGGGCGGGGCCAAGAAGGCGCGCCTCAGAGCGCCAGCCGGGTCCGCGCCGCCCTGTATTCGGCCTCCAGCCGGTCGACGAGTTTTGCCACCGGCTCGACGGCCTTGATGGCGCTGATGCCCTGGCCACTGCCCCATATGTCCTTCCAGGCCTTGGCGCCGCCGACAGCCTGCTCGAAATCCATCTTCGAGACATCGGCAAGCGGCAGGTTGTCGGGGTCCATGCCGGCAGCCACGATCGAAGGCTTGAGATAGTTGCCGTGCACGCCGGTGAAATAGTTGGAATAGACGATGTCGCTGGCCGCCCCTTCGACGATCGCCTGCTTGTAGGCGTCCGCGGCGCGGGCTTCTTGCGTTGCGATGAAGGGCGAGCCGATATAGGCCATGTCGGCGCCCATCGCTTCTGCGGCGAGGATCGCGCCGCCGGTGGCGATTGCGCCGGCCAGCAGCAGCGGCCCGTCGAACCATTCGCGGATTTCCTGGACGAGCGCAAAGGGCGACAGCGTGCCGGCATGGCCGCCGGCGCCGGCGGCGACCGCAATCAGCCCGTCGGCGCCCTTGCGGATCGCCGAATGGGCGTGGCGGTTGTTGATAATGTCATGCAGCACGATGCCGCCATAGGAATGCACGGCCGCATTGACCTCCGGCACGGCGCCGAGCGAGGAGATGACGATCGGCACCTTGTATTTGACGCAGAGCGTGAGGTCGTGCTCCAGCCGCTTGTTCGACATGTGGACGATCTGGTTGACGGCGAAGGGCGCAGCCGGCCGCTCGGGATGGGTGGCGTCGTGGCGGGCGAGCTCCTCGGTAATCTCAGCCAGCCATTCGTCGAGCTGGCTTTCCGGCCGGGCGTTCAGTGCCGGAAACGCCCCGACGATGCCGGCCTTGCATTGCGCCAGTGTCAGCGCCGGATGCGAGATGATGAACAGCGGCGAGCCGATGACCGGCAGTCTCAGTTTATCCCTCAGGATCGGGGGCAGGGCCATGGTCATCACCTCCATTGACGTTTACGAAAACGTCAATCTCATAACAGAGATGAAAAGGCGATAAAAGACCGGCTGCCATGCCTTCGTCGATTTCGGCCCGAATATATACGTCCGAGAAAGCTAATAGAATAAGGCCCGTAAGCGGTGAAAGCTGCCGATATCCCCGCCGATCGACCGGGGCCGGGCCTGCAAGGCTTGCGGTTTGCCGCACTTGCCGCTACCGAATTTTGATGGAGAACGGCGGGGATTGCAGTCCGATGCCGAATTCAAGGTGAAGGACTGAATGTGAGCGGATTAGAAACGGCCATCAGAACAGCGCTCGAAAATTCCGATCGCGACAATCCGGAGGTTCGAGCGAGGATCTATCAGTCGGCTCGCCAGGCGCTGGAAGCCGGCCTGCGCAAGCAGGATATCACCGACTCCGAGATCGTCGCCCATCATCGCCATCGCCTGGAAAGCACCATCCACGCCATCGAAGGCGAGGAGCGCGACCGTCTTCACCCCCGCCAGAGGCCGCCTGAAGTGCCCGTGCCGCCGGTCGTGGAAATGCCGGCGCCACCGGTTCATCAAGCCGAAGCCGATGAGTTCGACGGCCCCGTCGTATCAGGGGAGACCCGCGCGCCCGAGCTTATGCATCGCGGCGATGAGTCCAGCCTCGACGACGTGCATGCCGGCAATGCCGATCATCTGGCTGCCGCCCCTGTCGGCGAGGAACGCCTTGCCCGCGGCCAGCGCGCCACCAATATGGATTTCCGCCCGGAGCGGGCGGCGGGTCGCCGCAAGCCGCGCAAATTCTTTTCGAGGCTGCTCGTCTGGTGCGTCCTGCTGGCCTTCATCGGCATCGGCGCCTGGTGGGCGCATACATCGGGCCTGCTGATGACGGCGGCCGAGCGTGACACCAGCGTTGCCAATCCGCCGGCAAGCACCCAGCCCGAGGATTTTACCGGCAATGACGAGAGCGCCGGGAATGCGGGCTCTCACACCGATCAGCCGGTGACCATCGATCCGCAGAACAGTTTCTCGGCCGATTGGATCCCGCTGTTCAAGCCTGAGGACGCCGACAAGATCCAAAGCGGCCCGCGGGCGCGCACCGAAAAAATCACCGAGAACGACGGCCCCGCCGTCCGGCTGATTTCCGAAAGCGGTGCAGCCGATGGCAATGTCTCGATCAGCGTGCCGCCGTCGGTGCTGCAGCAGCTGGCCGGCAAATCCTCGACGATCGCGCTGACGCTGCAATCCACCACCGACGAGCCGACGCAGATCACCGTCGAATGCAATTTCCAGACGCTCGGCAATTGCGCCCGCCATCGCTTCAACGTTACTCGGGAAAAGACGGATGCGCTGCTGCAGGTGAAGTTCGACCGCTCGCTCGCGCCGAATTCGCCGGGCACGCTGACGATCAACAGCGATCTCGACGGCAAGGCGCGCGGCATCAACCTCTTCGCCATCCGCATCCTGCCGGGGCAGTGAGGCCAACTTCGGTTCCGGGAAGCCAGCCTATTTCAGAAAGCCTGGCCCTGAGCCGATGATCTCCTGGTCGACCGTGCCGAGCGCCTGTTTGTCCTTGCCGTCATAATCCATCCTGTTCAGCATGTGGCGGATGAGTTCAAGGCGCGCGCGCCGCTTGTCATTGCCGTGGATCACCGTCCAGGGCGCGAAATCCGTATGGGTTTCCTTCAGCATCCGGTTGCGCTTGTCGCTGTAATCGTCCCATTTCGTCAGCGCCGCGATATCCATCGACGACAGTTTCCAGACCTTTAGCGGATCGTGCCGGCGGTCGTGGAACCGTTTGAGCTGCATCTCGCGGCCGATATCGAGATAGAATTTGAAGAAGAAGATGCCCTCATGGGCGATGATCTTTTCAAGCTGCGGCGCCTGTTTGAGGAAATCCTCGTATTGCTGCGGCGTGCAGAAGCCCATGACCGGCTCGACGCCGGCGCGGTTGTACCAGGAGCGGTCGAACAGCACGAATTCGCCGGCTGTCGGAAACTGCGCGACATAACGCTGGAAATACCATTGTCCCTGCTCGCGGTCGGTCGGCTTGGTCAGCGCCACGACCCGCGCAAGGCGTGGGTTCATATTCGCCGAGGAGGCCGAAATCGCGCCGCCCTTGCCGGCAGCGTCGCGCCCTTCGAACAGCGCCATCACCCGCTTGCCGGTCGCCTGCAGCCAGAACTGCACCTTGACGAGTTCGATCTGCAGCTTTTCCAGCTGCTCCAGATAGTCCTCCTCCTTGAGCTTCTTCTTGTGGGGAAAGTCGCCGGATTCCAGCGCGCGTTCCTCCACCCAGGCCGGCAGGGTGGGATCGTCGACATCGAAGATGCGCTTCTTTCCGCGGATCTCCAGCTCCACCGCCCTGTTTTCGACGTCCTCGTCCATATCAGCCTCCACAGCCCGATCGCTTCTCTTCCTGCAAGCGAACATATTTATCGTTGAAAATCAAATCTCTCGCTATTGACCGGCATTTTTTCGTGGGTTTCGGCTGCGGCCTTTCGCTTGAGACGCGCTAGCCCGAAAACTTCTGTCATGAATTGCCGCTATCAGGCAGAGTTCCAATATAAGAAAAACGAATCGACGCCGCGAGGGCACTTGCCAGACGAAACTCCATGGAGAAAAAGCCTGTTGGCGCGCATCCGGCGCGAACGGCCGGTGCTGATTGCGGCAATCCTCAGCGCGCTCGCCGCGCTTGCCGCCGGCATGAACAAGTGGGTTGTGCTTGTCCTGCTGCTTATGATGATCCTCACCGCGCTTTTCAACGAGGCGCCCATCATCAAGGCGGAACCCGCCGAGCCGGCCGAGATCGAGCCGGAGCTGCCGCCCAGCCGCCTGCCTGAAGTTTCCGCCACGCTTGCCGGCCTCGATATCCCCGTCATGGTGCTGTCGGACGATGCCTCGGTGCTCTTCCAGAACCGTGCTGCCGAAAAGGCCTTCGGCACAGTGGCGCTCGGCGCCCATATATCGGCCCGCCTGCGCTCGCCCGGCGTGCTCGACATGGTGCGCGAAACCATCGCCACCAATGCGCCGAACCAGATCGAGCATGCCGAGCGGCTGCCGTCCGAGCGCGTCTATATCGTGCGCAGCGCCCCCGTCGAATTCGCGGCCGATGACGGTCCGCGTGAGCGCTATTTCATCCTCTCCTTCCGCGATATATCGGAGGTCCGCCGCATCGACCGCATGCGGTCGGATTTCGTCGCCAATGCCAGCCATGAGCTGCGCACGCCGCTTGCCTCGCTGCGCGGCTTCATCGAGACCATCCAGGGGCCGGCGAAGAACGATCTGAAGGCGCAGGCGCGTTTCCTCAACATCATGCTCGACCAGACGACGCGCATGAGCCGGCTGGTCGACGACCTGCTGTCGCTCTCCCGCCTGGAGCTGAAATCGCACATTGCGCCGGATGAGAAGATCGATCTGGTGCCGCTGCTCGGCCATGTCAGAGATGCGCTTGTGCCGCTGGCCAGGGATGTCGGCGTCGACATCAACCTGCATCTGCCAGAGGGCAAGGTCGAGGTGCTGGGCGACCGCGACGAACTTGTCCAGGTCTTCGAGAACCTGATGGAAAATGCCTGCAAATACGGCCAGGAGGGCGAGATCGTCGATGTCTGGCTGAAGAACGGCACCGGCCAGCCGGTCGAGGTCAGCATCGTCGACAAAGGCCCGGGCATCCCGGCCGAACATGTGCCGCGCCTGACGGAGCGCTTCTACCGCGTCAGCATCGAGGACAGCCGCTCGAAGAAGGGCACCGGCCTCGGCCTTGCCATCGTCAAACACATCCTCACCCGCCACCGGGCGCGGCTGATCGTCAAGTCGGAAGTCGGCAAGGGCACCGAGTTTACCGTCCGTTTTTGACGATATGTCGCAACACTTTTACGTTGCATAATTTTATCATTTCAAATCAATAACTTATATTGTCACAAATGTTTCATCGATTTGACATAAAAGGACGAGGCTTCAAGAGCTAAGAGAGTCCCGCCGATGAAAAAAGGCACTGCGAGGGCCTCTCTAATGGCCGCACTCACACAAGCCCAAATGCCGGGAGATTTCTAATGAACACCTTCAAGCTCACCGTTGCCGCGCTCGCTGCAACTGCTGCTTTCGCTGGCGCTGCCGTCGCCCGCGACCAGATTCAGGTTGCTGGTTCGTCCACCGTCCTGCCTTACGCAAAGATCGTTGCCGAGTCCTTCGGCGAAACCTTCACCAACTTCAAGACGCCGGTCGTCGAATCCGGCGGCTCGGGCGCTGGCCTGAAGGAATTCTGCAAGGGCGTTGGCGAAGACACCATCGACATTGCGAATTCCTCGCGTCCGATCAATAAGAACGAGGTGGAAGCCTGCAAGGCTGCCGGCGTAACCGACATCCAGGAAGTCAAGATCGGTTATGACGGAATCGTCTTCGCAACCGACGCGTCCAACCCTGATGTCGCTTACGTTCCTGCCGATATCTACAAGGCCCTCGCTGCCCAGGTCGTCGTCGACGGTAAGCTCGTCGCCAACCCCTACAAGAAGTGGTCGGAAGTCAACCCGAAGCTTCCGGCTGTTGATATTGCCGCCTACATTCCGGGCGAAAAGCACGGCACCCGCGAAGTCTTCGAACAGAACGTTCTCGCTGCCGGCTGCAAGGCCTCTGGCGCAACCGACGTCATCGCCAAGGAAATCGCCGACAAGGCTGCCCAGGGCAAGGCCTGCGTCGCAGTCCGCAAGGACGGCGTCGCCGTTGACATCGACGGCGACTATCCGGAGACCCTCGCACGCATCGCCGCCAACAAGACCGGCCTCGGCGTATTCGGCCTTTCCTTCTATGAAAACAACGCCGACAAGCTCAAGGTTGCGAGCATGAGCGGTATCGTTCCGTCCACCGAAACGATCGCTAACGGCACCTACCCGGTTTCCCGCCCGCTGTTCTTCTACGTCAAGAAGGCACATCTCGGCGCCGTTCCGGGCCTGAAGGAATACGTCAACTTCTTCGTATCCGACCAGATGATCGGCCCTGACAGCCCGCTCGTCGAATACGGCCTGGTTGCCGCTCCCGATGCTGAGCGCGAAGCGATCCGCAAGGACGTCGAAGCCGGTAAGGCTATGTAATGACTTTGCCGGCGCGGTGCCTACTGCATAATTCCTTAAATCGGAATCGATTTAAGGATAAAATTATGCAGCACTTCAAAGTGCTACAGCGTCCTTTGCGCGTCTGAAAAGACGCGCGGCGCTGTAGAGGCCCGCGCCGGCATTGCTTATGCCCTGCGCGCCGGCGGTTCCGGAGCTGCAGGGTTGGAATTCCTTCTCCATGATTGGAAGCTGAAGGCAGGCTGATCAAGCTGCCGGGCTTTTTGGGGCTATGGGCCTGGGGACGTAACGAATGAGCACATCCATCATACTTTTGTGCCTTGTGGTGATCGGAGTCGCCGCCTATCTGGTCGCGCGCAACCGTGCCACGGCGCTTGCCGGAGGCAGATCCTCCTCACTGCATTCACGGCCGGCCTATTACGGCGCCTATGCGGCGATCTGGGCAGTTCTTCCCGCCCTCATCGTCCTTGGCCTCTGGCTCTCCATCAGCCCCGGCATCACCCAGTCTTCGGTTCGCGGCGCTTTTCCCGAAGACATCAGGGCTCAAGTCTCGGTCGAGCAGGATCTTGGCTATTCGACGGTGGCGACTGTCGCCCGTGGCCTGACGATGCTGACATCGGATGAAACTGCGGCGGTCGGCAACGATCCGGCTGCGCTGCAGGCCAAGCTCCTCGAAAAGGGCGTGCCGCTTGCCAGCCAGCCGCTGCCTTACATGCTTGACGCCGCCAGGACGCTCAACGCCATGAGCATGACGAGCCGCATCGCCATGACGGCGGTCGTCTTCATCCTGGCCGTTGCCGGCGCCTTCTATGCGCTGCGCTCCATCGCTCCGCGCTTCCGCGCCCGCAACCGGGTCGAGCGCGTCATGCTCTGGGGCCTGCTGCTCGCCTCCTCGATCGCCATTCTGACGACGATCGGCATCGTGCTCTCCATGCTGTCGGAAGCCGCCCGCTTCTTTACGGCTGTTCCCGCCATGGACTTCTTCTTCGGCACCGTCTGGGATCCGCGCTTTGCCGGAGCCGGCAGCTCGTCCTTCGGTCAGTTCGGCCTGATCCCGCTGCTGCTCGGCACGATCTATATCGGCCTGGTCGCCATGCTGGTCGCCGTGCCGGTCGGCCTCTTTGCCGCCATCTACATGGCCGAATACGCCTCGATGAAGGTGCGCTCGATCGCCAAGCCGCTCCTCGAAGTGCTCGCCGGCATTCCGACGATCGTCTACGGCTTCTTCGCGCTCGTCACCGTCGGCCCGTTCCTGCGCGATTTCTCCGCCCAGGTCAGCGGCCTTCTGTCCGGCAACTACAGCAATTTCATTCAGGCGCAGAGCGTTCTGACAGCCGGTATCGTCATGGGCATCATGCTGATCCCTTACGTGTCCTCGCTGTCGGACGATATCATCACCGCCGTGCCGGGGTCGCTGCGTGACGGTTCGCTCGGTCTTGGTGCCACACGCTCCGAAACCATCAAGAAGGTGGTCTTGCCCGCAGCCCTTCCCGGCATCGTCGGCGCATTGCTGATGACTGCCTCGCGCGCCGTCGGCGAAACCATGATCGTGGTGCTGGCCGCCGGTGTTGCTGCCCGCATCCAGATCAACCCCTTCGAGCCGATGACGACGGTGACCGTCAAGATCGTCAACCAGCTGACCGGCGACCTTGAGTTCACCTCGCCGCAGACGCTGGTTGCCTTTGCCCTTGGCATCACGCTGTTCTGCATCACGCTTTGCCTCAATATCTATGCGCTCTACATCGTGCGCAAATACCGGGAGCAGTACGAATGACGGATATTGTTTCTCCCACCGCCGGCGTCACCGTTTCCAAGGCGCCAGCCCGCCGCGATATCGGTATCAAGCGGCGCTACGCCGCCGAGCGCCGGTTCCAGGCCTATGGCATCGCCGCCATCACCTTCGGTCTCGTCTTCCTCTTCATCCTGCTGTGGACGGTGATCGGCAACGGCTACACCGCCTTCCAGCAGACGGCGATCACTCTGCCGATCGAATTCTCCGAGAAGACGATCGACCCGAACAACAAGCGTGCGACCGATCCCTCGGCGCTGATCGCCGCCAACTATCCGGTTCTCCTGCGTGACGCGATCGTCAAGCAGCTGAACATCAATGCCTCGAGCCGTCCCGACGTGCGCGATGCATCCGCCATGCTGTCGAAGAGTGCGCCGATCCAGCTGCGCGATATGGTGATCGCCGATCCGTCGATCATCGGCAAGACGGTCAATGTCACGGTGCTCGCCGACGCCAATGTCGACAGCGCCAACAAGGCCCAGATCGACCTCTCTGTCGATGAGAAGAACCGCAAGGTCAACGACAAGCAGGTTGGCTGGATGAACGAACTGAAGGCGAGTGGTGCTCTCCACAAGCAGTTCAACACCGGCCTCTTCGTCAACGGCAATTCCAGCCGTCCGGAGGCCGCAGGCCTGGGAGTCGCCCTGATCGGCTCGCTCTACCTGATGCTGATCGTCCTCGTGCTCGCGCTGCCGATCGGCGTCGCCGCCTCGATCTATCTCGAGGAATTCGCGCCGAAGAACAAGCTGACGGACCTGATCGAGGTCAACATCAACAACCTCGCCGCGGTCCCTTCGATCGTCTACGGTCTGCTCGGTCTTTCCGTCTTCATCAACTTCATCGGCCTGCCGCGCTCGGCCTCGCTGGTCGGCGGCCTGGTGCTGACGCTGATGACCCTGCCGACGATCATCATCGCGACGCGTGCGGCACTGCGCGCCGTGCCGCCGTCGATCCGCGCCGCAGCGCTCGGCCTTGGCGCCTCGAAGATGCAGATGGTGTTCCACCATGTGCTGCCGCTCGCCATGCCGGGCATCCTGACCGGCACGATCATCGGCCTGGCGCACGCGCTCGGCGAAACCGCGCCGCTGCTCCTGATCGGCATGGTCGCCTTCGTCGCCAACGCGCCGACGACACCGCTCGATCCCTCGACGGCTCTGCCCGTACAGGTCTATATGTGGGCCAACGAGGCAGAACGTGCCTTCGTTGAGCGTACTTCGGGTGCCATCATCGTCCTGCTCCTGTTCCTGATCGTCATGAACATGGGCGCCATCCTCTTGCGTCGTCGCTTCGAGCGCCGCTGGTAAACGGAGTTAAACATCATGAATATGCTGACGGAAGCTGCAGTTGAAAAGGCGCTGGATCGCAAGATGAGCAACGTCCCTTATAAGATGATCGGCCAGGATGTCTCGGTTTACTACGGCGAGAAGCGCGCGCTTTTCGATGTGAACCTGAACGTCCGCGAAAACACCGTAACCGCCCTGATCGGCCCGTCCGGCTGCGGCAAGTCGACCTTCCTGCGGTGCCTCAACCGCATGAACGACACGATCGACGGCTGCCGCGTCACCGGCAAGATCACGCTGGATACCGACGATGTCTATGATCCCGATATCGACGTCGTCGAACTTCGCGCCCGCGTCGGCATGGTCTTCCAGAAGCCGAACCCGTTCCCGAAGACGATCTATGAAAACGTCTCCTACGGCCCGCGCATCCATGGCCTTGCCAAGTCGAAGGCCGACCTCGACCAGATCGTCGAGACCAGCCTGCAGCGCGCCGGTCTCTGGAACGAGGTCAAGGACCGCGTGCACGAATCCGGCACCGGCCTGTCGGGCGGCCAGCAGCAGCGCCTCTGCATTGCGCGTGCCGTCGCCGTCAGCCCTGAAGTCATCCTGATGGACGAGCCCTGCTCGGCGCTCGACCCGATCGCCACCGCCAAGGTCGAGGAACTGATCCACGAGCTGCGCGAGAACTACACGATCGTCATCGTCACCCACTCCATGCAGCAGGCCGCGCGCGTCTCGCAGCGCACCGCCATGTTCCACCTCGGCAATCTCGTCGAGGAGAACGATACCGACAAGATGTTCACCAATCCCGACGATCCGCGTACCCAGGACTACATCATGGGTCGCTTCGGTTGATTTTGGCGACACGAAGCCTTCCCGTTATTCGAGGATAAAGCCCATGGCATCGACACATATTTTTTCTGCCTATGATGATGATCTGAAGTTCCTGTCCAGGCGGATTTCCGAAATGGGCGGCCTGGCCGAGCAGATGGTCGGCGAATCCGTGCGCGCCCTCGTCAACGGCGATACCGCGCTGGCGCAGAAGGTCATCTCGGACGATGTGATCCTCGATCACGCCGAACGCGAAATCGGCGACAAGGCGATCGTGACGATCGCCCGCCGTCAGCCGATGGCCTCGGACCTGCGTGAAATCATGGGTTCGATCCGCATCGCCGCCGATCTCGAACGCGTCGGCGACCTCGGCAAGAACACGGCCAAGCGCGTCATCGCCGTGCAGAGCACCGGCGTTCCCCGCAAGCTCGCCCGCGGCCTCGAGCATCTGTCCGAGCTGGCGCTCGTCCAGCTCAAGGAAGTGCTCGACGTCTACACCAATCGTTCAGCCGACAAGGCGAATGCGATCCGTGAACGCGACAACGAGATCGACGCGATGTACACCTCGCTGTTCCGCGAACTCCTGACCTACATGATGGAAGATCCGCGCAACATCACCAGCTGCACGCATCTTCTCTTCTGCGCCAAGAACATCGAGCGCATCGGCGACCATGCCACCAACATCGCCGAGACGATCTTTTACATGGCGACAGGCGCGCAGCCGGAAGGCGATCGTCCGAAGGACGACAGCGCCAACACCGTCGGCGCGGTCACCGAATAACGCCCACACCAGTCAATTGCGTGCGCGCCCGTCCGGGCGCGCAAAGAGGTCGCAGCCAATTTCTGAATTTGCGCAGGATGCATTGCTTAAATCACCCTGGTTTAAGGATCATGCGCGAGGAGACCGACACGCATGATCCCGAGAGTTGCAGTTGTTGAAGACGAGGAAGCCCTCAGCGTGCTTCTTCGCTACAATCTCGAAGCGGAAGGCTTCGAGGTCGATACCATCCTTCGTGGCGACGAAGCCGAAATGAGGCTTCAGGAGCGCACGCCCGATCTGCTCATCCTCGATTGGATGCTGCCGGGCGTTTCCGGCATCGAGCTCTGCCGGCGCCTGCGCATGCGGCCGGAAACCGAGCGCCTGCCGATCATCATGCTGACGGCGCGCGGCGAGGAGAGCGAGCGCGTTCGCGGGCTTTCGACGGGCGCCGACGATTATGTCGTCAAGCCCTTCTCGACCCCCGAGCTCGTTGCCCGCGTCAAGGCGATGCTGCGCCGCGCCCGTCCCGAGGTGCTGTCGACGGTGCTGAAATGCGGCGATATCGAGCTCGACCGCGAAACCCACCGCGTCCATCGCAAGAGCCGCGAAGTCCGCCTCGGCCCCACCGAATTCCGCCTGCTGGAATTCCTGATGTCGTCGCCAGGCCGGGTCTTCTCCCGCTCGCAGCTTCTCGATGGCGTCTGGGGCCACGATATCTATGTCGACGAACGCACCGTCGACGTCCATGTCGGCCGCCTGCGCAAGGCGCTGAATTTCTCCAATATGCAGGACGTCATCCGCACCGTCCGCGGCGCCGGTTATTCGATGGAAGCCTGAGGGCCGTAAACGGGGGCGAGGGGACGTGCCTCGCGAGAGGTTGCTGGGGAATGGAAAGAGTGCGGCACAATCTCTTCTCCCTCGGGGAGAAGGTGCCGGCAGGCGGATGACGGGGCCACACGGCACCCCCCTCCCGTCATTACCTATCCCACCACATCAACGGCGAACGGCCTGAACACGGTCGAAACCCGCATGGGCGTTGTTGGGAGAGACCGGCTTCGCCGGCCCCCTCATCCGCCCTACGGGCACCTTCTCCCCGCTGGGGAGAAGAGGGAATCGAGACGTTGCGGCCTGTCCCCTCTCCCCGCAAGCGGGGGTCCGAAGGACGGGGCGAGACCCGTGGCTCGACCCCGGTCGGTGCGGGCAGGCGGATGATGGGCAGCCATCGGCGCGAACCAATAAGTACAAAAAAACGGGCCACTCGGCCCGTTTTCTACATTCTGACGCTTATGCCCGCGTTCAGCTGGCCCGCGCCGCTGCCCGGCGGCGTTCATTCACCGGCTGGTACGCGAGCTTCTGGTGGTAGCTGCAATACGGCGAATTGTCGGGGGACTCGCAGCCGCAGAAATGGAAGTCGTCCTTCAGCGGATCGCCGACCGGCCACTTGCAGGTGCGCTCGGTCAGTTCCGTCAGGCCGAGGCGGCGCGAAATCGGCACCACCACATTGCCTCTCGGCACATATTCCATTTCCTCGATCGTTTCGATCTCGATCTCTTCCTTCAGCATCGTCGCGCCCTGCTGGCGGGTAACGGTGCGGGTCGTGATCCGTGAGGCGTAGTTCGGCGCGCGCGGCGCCGATGTGTTGCGCTTCGGCGTTCGTGCCGCGGTGTTGGTGCCGCCGGCCTTGGCGCGGCCGGGAAGGCACAGCCGGTGCACTTTGCCGATGACCGCGTTTCTGCTGACCCCGCCAAGTTGTGCCGCGATCTGGCTGGCGCTCAGTCCTTCGGCCCAGAGCTTCTTGAGTTTCTCGACCCGCTCGTCTGTCCAGTTCATGCCCTGTCTCCACCTTTTGCGTTGGTGATGGCAGAATCCCTCACCGTTGTCCCGGGAGCCCCGAAACAAGAAACGCTTGATCAATTTTGGTGACTAGTTCCGCCGCATGCAGTCTAGTAATTGATCTTTAACCTAGTGTGAGGCTGACTCCGTGACAAGAGTCGCATGAATCCGGATGAATCGAATTCGTAGTTTTCCCCAACTTGCTGCCCCTGCGTGTCATTTCTGCAATAATGCCTGTTGAAGACTGAAAATGCCGCTGTACACCCTTGCTGCATACGCTAAGGGCGCAGTTTTGTTGACATTGCAGCGCGAAAAGGAAATAGTGCCCCTCGCCGCCGCAAGGCGGCATTTTTGATTTTTCGGGCCTGGTTTCCTTAGCCGGAGTCAATTGCCCGGTAACTTTGATGGAGATCGCGCCATGGCTGAAGCCGCGCCGCTTTATGACACCTATTCTCGTGCCCCGCTGCGGTTCGAGCGAGGCGAGGGCGTGTGGCTGATCACCGAAAGCGGCGAGCGATATCTCGATTTCGGCGCCGGCGTCGCCGTCACCTCCGTCGGCCACAGCAATCCGCATGTGGTCGGCGCACTGAAGGAGCAGGCCGACAAGGTCTGGCACCTGTCGAACATCTATGAGATCCCCGGCCAGGAACGCCTGGCAAAACGCCTGACGGACGCCACTTTCGCCGACAAGGTGTTCTTCACCAATTCAGGCGCCGAGGCGCTCGAATGCGCGATCAAGACGGCGCGCCGCTACCAGTTTTCCAACGGCCATCCCGAGCGCTTCCATATCATCACCTTCGAAGGCGCCTTCCACGGACGGACGCTGGCGACGATCGCCGCCGGCGGCCAGGAAAAATATCTCGAAGGTTTCGGTCCCAAGGCGCCGGGTTTCGATCAGGTGGCTTTCGGCGATATCGACGCGGTCCGCGCCGCGATCACCGAGGCGACGGCCGCCATCCTCATCGAGCCGGTACAGGGCGAGGGCGGCGTCCGCCCTGCCACGCCTGAGTTCATGAAGGCGCTTCGCCAGCTCTGCGACGACAACGGCCTGCTGTTGATCCTCGACGAGGTCCAGACCGGCGTCGGCCGCACCGGCAAGCTCTTCGCCCATGAATGGTCGGGCGTCACCCCCGACATCATGGCTGTCGCCAAGGGCATCGGCGGCGGGTTCCCGCTCGGCGCCTGCCTTGCCACATCAGAGGCCGCCTCCGGCATGAAGGCCGGCACGCATGGCTCGACCTATGGCGGCAATCCGCTGGCCATGGCCGTCGGCGAGGCCGTGCTCGACATCATCCTTGCCGATGGCTTCCTTCAGCATGTGCGCGACGTAGCACTTGTCTTCCGCCAGGGCCTTGCCTCGCTGAAGGATCGTTATCCCGATGTGATCGAGGATGTGCGTGGCGAAGGCCTTTTGCTCGGCATCAAGGCCGCCGTTCCCTCAGCCGAACTGCTGCAGGCGATCCGCGCCGCCCATCTGCTCGGCGTACCCGCCGGCGACAACGTCATCCGCCTTCTTCCGCCGCTCGTGGTCACCGCCGAGGAAGCCCGCGAGGGGCTTGCCCGCATTGAGCGCGCCGCCGAGAGCATCCGTGCTTCCAAGGTCAAGAAGACGGCTTGAAGAAATTGCCGCCTTCGGGCGCAGCACAGGTAAGAAGACGATATGAGCCCTAAACACTTCCTCGATCTTTCGGCGGTCACATCCGCCGATCTCAGAACGATCATGAACGATGCGCTCGCCCGCAAGCAGGCCTTCAAGGCAGGCACGGGCGACAAGCCGCTCGCCGGCAAGATGCTGGCGATGATCTTCGAGAAGCCGTCGACGCGCACCCGCGTCTCCTTCGACGTCGGCATGCGCCAGCTCGGCGGCGAAACGCTGTTCCTGTCCGGCACCGAGATGCAGCTCGGCCGCGCCGAGACGATCGGCGACACCGCCAAGGTGCTGTCGCGCTATGTCGATGCGATCATGATCCGCACCACCGAGCACTCGCGGCTGCTGGAGCTTGCCCAGCATGCGACCGTGCCTGTGATCAATGCGCTGACGGATGACACCCATCCCTGCCAGATCATGGCCGATATCATGACCTTCGAGGAGCACCGCGGCCCGATCAAGGGCAAGACCATCGCCTGGACCGGCGACGGCAACAATGTGCTGCATTCGCTGGTCGAGGGTGCCGCGCGTTTCGGCTACCGCATGAACATGGCCGTGCCCCTTGGCTCCGAGCCCAAGGATCACTATCTGAACTGGGCCCGCAATGAGGGCGCCGAAATCATGCTCTGCCATGATGCCGACCGTGCGGTCGCCGGCGTCGATTGCGTGGTGACCGATACCTGGGTCTCCATGAATCAGGAACATCGGGCCCGGGGTCATAACGTCTTCCAGCCTTATCAGGTCAACGCGGCCTTGATGGCCAAAGCCGGCAATGATGCATTGTTCATGCATTGCCTGCCCGCCCATCGCGGTGAGGAAGTGACGGACGAAGTGATCGACGGTCCGCAATCCGTGGTCTTCGATGAAGCGGAAAACCGTCTTCATGCGCAGAAGTCGATTCTTGCTTGGTGCCTGGGCGCGATCTGAACCATAATCGGACGTCGCGAGTCACAAACTCGCGACCGCGTGAGCGAAGGGCACGTTGGCCCATCGCTCTGAAAACTAGGAGTGAAAGCCATGGCAGAAGCTGCAGCCGCCCTCGGCCAGTTCGATTTCGCCGGCGATGACCATGTCGTCCCCTTCCAGGTGGAGGGGCTGGATGTGCGCGGCCGCGCCGTCCAGCTCGGCCCGATGCTCGATGCGATCCTAGAGCGCCATCATTATCCCGCACCCGTTGCCCGGCTGCTTGCCGAAGTCGTCGTGCTGACGGTGCTGCTCGGCACCTCGCTGAAGTTCGACGGCAAGTTCACGGTGCAGACCAAGGGCGATGGCCCGGTCGATCTTCTCGTCGCCGATTTCTCGACGCCGGAAAATGTCCGCGCCTATGCCCGTTTCGATCAGGCGCTGCTCAACAAGGCGGTTGAATCAGGCGAAACCGAGCCGGAGCAATTGCTCGGCAAGGGCGTGCTCGCCTTCACCATCGACCAGGGCAAGTTCAGCCAGCCTTACCAGGGCATCGTTCCGCTCGACGGTACCACGCTGGAAGAAATTGCCGGCGTCTATTTCCGGCAGTCGGAGCAGATCCCGACGCGCGTGCGCCTTGCCGCGGCCGAGCTCTTCGATCGCGACGATGCGGGCAAGCCGCGCCACCGCTGGCGGGCAGGCGGCCTCGTCGCCCAGTTCCTGCCGGAAGCGCCGGAGCGCATGCGCCAGCCGGATCTCCACGGCGGCGACGGCGACACCGGCAGCCGCCCGCATGGCGAGGACGATGCCTGGGTCGAAGCGCGTTCGCTGGTCGAGACCATCGATGCCGATGAACTCACCGATCCGCTGGTTGGCACCGAGCGGCTGCTCTTCCGCCTGTTCCACGAGCGCGGCGTGCGCGTCTACGAACCGCGCGCGGTGTTCGACCGCTGCAGCTGCTCGCGCGACAAGATCAAAGGCGTGCTCAAGGGCTTTTCGGCCGAGGAGATCGAGGCCAGCCAGGAAGATGGCGAAATCGCCGTGACCTGCGAATTCTGCTCGACCACCTATCGCTTCGAGCCGGCCGAACTTCAACCGGCCGAATAGTGGATTGTTGCCCCTGTCCGGTTCGCGCCGATGGCTGCCTCAAGCCCCTTCTCCCCTCGGGGAGAAGGTGCCGGCAGGCGGATGAGGGGGCCGCACGGCACATCCTTCACGCAAAACCTATTCCGGCACGCCGAGGGTAGCGCCGTTCCCCAGCGCACCCTGAATACGGTCGAGACGATGTCATCCTGCCGAAACCTGCAAGGGTGTTGTTGGGAAAGACTAGCTTCGCCGGCCCCCTCATCCGCCCTACGGGCACCTTCTCCCCGCTGGGGAGAAGAGGGAGTCGAGAGGTCGCATGTCCCTTTGCCCCGTTTACGGGTCCGAAGGACGGTGCCGGCAGGCGGAGGAGGGGCGGGCCACGGCAATCTCTTGAGCGGGCACGGTCGATTTCGGCGTTACACGTCAGTTAAGCACGCGCAGCAGCCCCGGGGAATCCAGCGAGAAGGCGGGGATGTCGACATCGAACATCTCGCCTTCGTCCGTTTCCATCTGGTAATGGCCGAACATCAGCCCTGAGGGCGTGTCGAGCGGGCAGCCGGAGGAATATTCGTAGGTGTCGCCGGGGCTGAGCCGCGGCTGTTCGCCGACGACGCCGGGGCCGGTCACCTCGTCCACCTGGCCGTTCTGGTCGGTGATGTTCCAGTAACGATTGACCAGCCGAACGGCTATGCCGGAATTGTTGCTGATGACAATCCGGTAACCCCAGACATAGCGGTCGTCTTCCGGATCGGATTGCTCCTCCAGATAGAACGGCTCGACGACGACTTCGATCTCTCTTGTGAGGGCGCGATACATGCCTTGCACCTTAGTCAAGATATGTTACCCGTATCTTATAAGAGGCCCTGTCCGTCAAGGAACGGAACGTTGATCAGCGATGAAACGCTCATGATCGAAGAGTTTTCGATCGTTAAGCCTAATTGTCAGTGTTAATTTTACTTCCGAACGCCGGCGCGGGCGAACTTGTTCCCCCGGCGTCACCGAGTGAGGTCCGGCGGCGGCCGAACCGCGAATGGGTCCGGCCGCCAATGCCGTTGATCAGGCCGAGACCTTGGCAAGCGCCCGCGCGAAATCCTCGATCAGGTCGTCGGTATCCTCGATGCCGGCCGAAAGGCGGACCGTGCCCGGAGAAATGCCGAGTTCGGCGCGCGCCTCTTCCGTCAGGTTCTTGTGCGTCGTCGTTGCCGGATGGGTGATCAGGCTCTTGCTGTCGCCGAGATTGTTGGAGATCTTGATGATCTCGAGCGCGTTCTGTAGCGCAAAGGCCGCATCCTTGCCGCCCTTCAGCTCGAAGGCGACCAGCGTCGAGCCGCCGGTCATCTGCTTGGCGATGATATCGGCCTGCGGGTGGTCCTTGCGGCCCGGATAGATCACCTTGGCGACCTTGCCCTGCTCGGCCAGGAAGTCGGCGATCTTCGCCGCATTCTCGGTCTGCTGGCGCACGCGCAGCGGCAGCGTCTCGATGCCCTTCAACAGCGTCCAGGCGTTGAACGGCGACATCGCCGGGCCGGTATGGCGGAAATAATCGTGCAGGTTCTCGTCGATCCATTCCTTGTCGGAAAGCACGACGCCGCCGAGGCAGCGGCCCTGGCCGTCAATATGCTTGGTGGCGGAATAGACGACGATATGGGCGCCGAGCTCCAAGGGCTTCTGGAAGAGCGGCGTGGCGAAGACGTTGTCGACGACGACCTTGGCGCCGATCTGGTTGGCGAGCTTGGCAACGCCTGCAATATCGATCACTTCGAGCGTCGGATTGGTCGGGCTTTCCAGGAAGAACACCTTGGTCTTCGGGGTGATCGCCTTTTCCCAGTTCGCAAGATCCCGGCCGTCGATCAGCGTGCAGTCGATGCCGTATTTCGGCGCCAGCGTCTCGACGACCCAGCGGCAGGAGCCGAACAGGGCACGCGCGGCGACGATATGGTCGCCTGATTTCAGCTGGCAGAGGATCGCCGCGGTGACGGCCGCCATGCCGGAAGCGGTGGCGCGGGCGTCTTCGGCGCCTTCGAGCATGCACATGCGTTTTTCGAACATGTCGTTGGTGGGGCTGCCGTAGCGGGCGTAGATGAAGCCCTCCGTCTCGCCTTTGAAGCGGGCTTCGGCCGCCTCCGACGTCTCGTAGACGAACCCTTGGGTGAGATAGATTGCCTCGGACGTCTCGCCATATTGCGAACGCAGCGTGCCACCGTGAACGAGTTGGGTTGCCGGGCGCCAGGTCTTGCTCATGCCATCACCTTCACATAACAAAAAAACCGGTCGCAAAAGCAGACCGGTTTCAACCCGGTCTTTTTAGCCACTTGTTTAACGTGGCTGCAAGCCGACCGGCCAAATCACCACGGGATAATTCTGCAATACTGCTGTTAGCTGCTTGCGTCAATTCCCCGAGTTTGGTTTTGTCGGCGGCAAATGATGGATGAGGCATGATGGCTCGCGAAACGGGAATTCTGGCGGATCGCGCGATCTCCGCGCTGTTCGAAACGGAGCGTCTGCTCTCCGAGCGGGAGCTGGACCGCGACCAGATCCAGCCGGCAAGCCTCGACCTGCGCTTGGGCGGCAAGGCTTTTCGCGTGCGTGCCAGCTTCATGCCCGGCCCCTCGCATCTGGTGTCCGACAAGCTCGACCGGCTGAGCCTGCACGTGATCGACCTCTCCGAGGGGGCGGTGCTCGAAACCGGCTGCGTCTATATCGTGCCGCTGATGGAGAGCCTCGCGCTGCCGGCCGACATGTCGGCCTCGGCCAATCCGAAGAGCTCGACCGGGCGCCTGGATATCTTCACCCGCGTCATCACCGATTACGCCCAGGAATTCGACAAGATCCCGGCCGGCTATTCCGGCCCGCTCTATCTCGAAATCAGCCCGCGCACCTTCCCGATCGTCGTGCGCCGCGGCTCGCGTCTGTCGCAGATCCGTTTCCGCGTCGGCCAGGCCTTGCTCGGCGAGCCGGAACTTTTGAAGCTGCATGAAAGCGAGACGCTGGTCGCCAGCAAGCTGCCCAACGTTTCCGGCGGCGGCATCGCGCTGTCGATCGACCTCGCCGGAGACAAGGACGGCCTGATCGGTTATCGCGGCAAACATCACACCGCCGTCGTTGATGTCGACAAGAAGGCCGAGCATGACCTCTTCGATTTCTGGGAACCGCTCCACAGCCGCGGCCGCAACGAGCTGATCCTCGATCCCGACGAGTTCTATATCCTCGTCTCGCGCGAGGCCGTGCACGTGCCGCCGGATTATGCCGCCGAAATGACCCCCTTCGATCCGCTGGTCGGCGAATTCCGCGTCCATTATGCCGGCTTCTTCGATCCGGGCTTCGGCCATGCGCCCGCCGGCGGGCGCGGCAGCCGCGCCGTGCTCGAAGTGCGCAGCCACGAAGTGCCCTTCATCCTCGAAGACGGCCAGATCGTCGGCCGCCTCGTCTACGAGCACATGCAGGAAAAGCCCGCAAGCCTCTACGGCTCCGGCCTCGGCTCCAACTACCAGGCCCAGGGCCTCAAGCTCTCGAAGCACTTCCGCATCTGAGCCTTCCCGGCGGTCGCGACTTGACAGCCGCCCCTATCTGTTGGAAATCTCGCATCGTCGCGGGTGTAGCTCAATGGTAGAGCAGCAGCTTCCCAAGCTGAATACGAGGGTTCGATTCCCTTCACCCGCTCCAGCTGCCCTTCTAGCGATATCTTTCTAATCCCCAAAAAACCGGATCGGCTTGTACTGCCGATGCGCGATGATCAGGCTTCGGTCGGGCTGGATGATATAGGTTTCCTCCACCTGCCGGCCGTACTGGTCGATGAAATCATGCGGGAAGCTGGAGCCGGGCGGGGATTTGGTGAGTTTGGTGCGCGGCTGGCCACTATAGGTGATGCTTCCGGGGATAGGTTCGAGGCCTGGTCCGCTGTAGCTGACAGTGTTGCATCCCGCGAGAACGAGCGTGCCGACGAGGCCGATGATTGCAGGTTTCATGTCCATCCCTCCCAATGCCGTGAATTGTATCACTCTACGCCTTGCCGGATAGAGTTCACGACACGAATGCCCATGCCCCGCCGTCCGGGGCCGAACCATGGGTATCAATCCGTCCTTCGGAGTAACGGGGCAAAGGGGACATGCGGCAACGTCTCGATTCCCTCTTCTCCCCAGCGGGGAGAAGGTGCCCGTAGGGCGGATGAGGGGGCCGGCGAAGCCGGTCTTTTCAGCAACGCCCATGCGGGGTTTCGGCTTTGATGACATCATCTGGACCGTGTTCAGGGCGCCGGGACACGGCGTTACCGTCGGCGTGGCGGAATAGGTTTTACGTGAAGGATGTGCCGTGTGGCCCCCTCATCCGCCTGCCGGCACCTTCTCCCCGAGGGGAGAAGAGGATATGCCGCGACCTCTCCATTCCTCGCCGACCTCTCGCAGGCTAGGGTGAGGGGCAGCCATCTGCGCGAACCGGACAGCCGTGCCTCGTGGCGAGGTCGGCTCAGAATTCCGTCCAGTCGGGATCCTGGCTTGACGATGTGCTGCTGCCGGCGCCGAAGGCGTTGGCGATTTTCTGGCCGAGTGCGCGGGCCGGTGAGGCGGCCGGGCGGGCGGTGCCTTCACGGACGACGCGGACCGGCGTCCTGGCTGCCGGGCGCGTGGGCGCGCGTGGTGCTGCAGTGGCGGTTGGCGCACTAGTGGTGAAGCCGCCGGTGCCGGTCAGCCTGAATTCGCCGAGCAGGTTGTTGAGCGCTGCAGCTTCCGTTGCCAGGTTGTGGCTGGCGGCGGTGGATTCTTCGACCATCGCCGCATTCTGCTGCGTGCCCTGGTCCATGGTGTTGACGGCGGTGTTGATCTCCTGCAGGCCGATCGACTGTTCGCGGGAGGCTTCGGCGATGGCGTGGACGTGCTGGTTGATTTCCTGCACCTCTTGGACGATCGCGTCGAGCGCCTTGCCGGTCTCGCCGACCAGCGAGACGCCGGTCTGCACATGCGAGCCGGAGGTGCTGATCAGCGCCTTGATCTCCTTGGCAGCCTTGGCCGAGCGCTGGGCGAGCTCGCGCACTTCCTGGGCGACGACCGCAAAGCCCTTGCCGGCATCGCCGGCGCGGGCCGCTTCAACGCCGGCGTTCAGAGCCAAAAGATTGGTCTGGAAGGCGATGTCGTCGATGACGCCGATGATGTTGGAGATTTCACCTGACGACTTCTCGATCTGCTGCATGGCGGAGACGGCCTTGCGGACGACCTCGCCTGATTTTTCGGCGCCGAGGCGGGTGCGGGCGACGAGCTGGCTCGCCTCCTCGGCCCGCTTGGCGGCGTCGCGCACCGTCGTGGTGATCTCCTCGAGCGCCGCTGCCGTTTCTTCGACGGAGGCCGATTGCTGTTCCGTCCGCTGGGAAAGCTGGTCTGCGGAGGAACGAATCTCATTGGCGCCGGCACCGATCGCCCGGGCGTTGGCGCCGACCGTATGCATGGTTTCGTTGAGCTTCTCGACCGAGTTGTTGAAATCCTCGCGTAGCGCATCGAGATGCGCGACGAAGGGCTCGGCGATATGGGAGGCGAGATCGCCGGCGGCAAGGCGGCGCAGGCCGTCGCCGAGTGCGGTGACGGCGCGGTCGAGTTCGGATGCTTCGCGGGCCTTCTGCGCCTCGCGGTCGCGGCGCTCGCTGTCGCTGACGTCGCGGTCTGCTTCGGCGCGCGCTTCGATCCGGGCACGCTCGATCGCATTGCCGCGGAAGACCGAAACGGCCTTTGCCATCTGGCCGACTTCGTCGCCGCGATCAAGGCCGCTGACATCGCTTGTCGTATCGCCCTCGGCAAGCCGCGTCATGCGCTGGCGCAGCTGCATCATCGGACCGGCGATGCCTATCTGGGCCACGACCACGCTGAAGCCGACGGCAGCGAGAACGGCGATGCCGATCAGAACGAGACAGAAGACGATCCGTTCGTTGACGGAAGCCGAGAGCGCGTCGCCGCCATCGTTGAGCATCGCCATCATCGCATCATTGTTGGCAATCATCTTCGGCGTCAGTGCATCGAGCTTGGCATTGATCAGGGCAACATTCGCCTGGGCGCCGGCGCCGTCCTTGGCTTTGCTCTGTTCGATGATCTTGTTCGCCAGCTTTTCGATCTCATCGATGCCCGCCTGAATTTCATCGATCGCCGGCTTGCGGCTGGGCACCAGCGCCAGCGCCTGCTTCATGCGGTCACGCGCCTGCGGCAGCTTGCTCGGCGTGGCGAGCGCCGTCTGGAATTCGGGCGTATCGGGCTTCATGTCGGCAAGCAGGCTTACCTGCAGCACCGAGGCCACCGCCGATGCGCTGGCGCGCGCGCTCAGCATCGAGGCCTGCGCCTCATGATCGATGAAGGCGCTGTAGGCGGCGTCCGCACGGCGGAACTCGGAAATGACGTAGATCAGCCCGGCCATCGTGATCAGCCCCAGGAGCGCCACCACCGATATGATTTTTGTGCGGATTTTCAGATGTTTCAGCATGGAAATGTCACCCGATTGACGGGGCGTGCTCGCGCGCCCGGTGCTTTTGAAATCAATTGCTGCAGAAAAAGTGCTGCTTCAATATCGCGGTTTAGGGATTACGTTTGGGCTGACGCTTGCATCATGCGATCGGCTGGCGGGGTCCGATGTCGTCGCAACAAATAAGAGGCGATATTCTTTAATTCCGCGCTAACAACGGACGGCGGTTGGCTGTGATTTTTAGGGACTGTCGTCTCGGGTGCGTCGCCACGGATGCTCGGTGTGCGTTGATGGCTGCCCCTCACTCTAACTTTACCGGCGTCGGACCACTCGTCTTGACCCGTCCTCCGGACCCCCGACGGGAGAAGGGGAATCGAGAGGGCGCCTCAAATCTCTTCTCCCCTTGGGGAGAAGGTGCCGGCAGGCGGATGAGGGGGCTACACGGCACCCCTCCCGCAATAACCTATCCCGCCACGCCGACGGCAATGCAGTGCTCCAGCGCCCTAAACACGGTCGATACGATGCCAGCGCCGTCGAAGCACGCGTAAGCGTTGTTGAAAAGACCGGCTTCGCCGGCCCCCTCATCCGCCCTACGGGCACCTTCTCCCCGAGGGGAGAAGAGGGAATCGAGACGTTGCGGCATATCCCCTTCGCGTCTGAAACCGAAGCCTTCCTCACTCCCACGCATATTCCCCACCCCGCATGACTCTGATACATCTCGCCAACGCCGCAACGCTTCTTAACCCAGAGACCACAATCACGATGATGCAATCCAAGCTGGCATCCCTGACTCTGAAGGGTTTTTTCGCGTTCGGGCTGTTGCTGGGGGCGCTTTTTTCAGGTTTCGCCGCATCGGCCCAACAGGCGGCGCCCTCGCTGCCGCTGCTCTTCGATGCGCGCGAGCGCCTTGCCAGGCCCGATCTCTCCTCGCTGGTGCGCTTGCGCTTCCTGACGTCGGTCGATTTCCCGCCCTTCAATTTCACCGATCAGAACGGCAAGCTTTCCGGTTTCAATGTCGACCTCGCCCGCGAAATCTGCAGCGAGTTGGAAATATCGGATAAGTGCCAGATCCAGGCGATCCCCTTCGCCGACCTCAGGGATGCGCTCGCCGCCTCTCAGGGCGATGCCGTCATCGCCGGTTTTGCCGTGACACCGGAGCTGCGCCGACAATTCCTCTTCTCCAGGCCTTATCTGATGCTGCCGGCGCGCTTCGTGCGCAATCTCGCCGTGCCGCTCGACGGAAAGACCGCTGCCGCGCTTTCCAGCCATCCGGTCGGTGTCGTCAGGGGGACGGTGCATGAGTCGATGCTGGCAGCCTTTTTCCCCACGCTGAAGGCCGAGCCGTTCGACACGAAGGACGCCCTGCTTGCGGCGCTCAAGGACCGCAAGGTGGATGCCGCCTTTGCCGATGCGCTGCAGCTTTCCTTCTGGGTCTCCTCGCCGGCCTCAGCCAAATGCTGCGCGCTGTTCGATGGCCCCTATCTCTCGGAGCATTTCCTCGGCGAGGGCATGACGATCATGCTGCGGCAGAAGGACAGCGTGCTGACATCAGCCATCGACCACGCGCTCGCCACGCTGTCGCGCAACGGCCGCCTCCAGGAAATCTATCTGCGGTATTTCCCCTACGGGCTTTATTGAAGCCGCAGTCCAAATTGCGCTCGTTCAGCCCTTGCGGAAGCGCGCAATCGCGCTGCGCTCGATCGCCGCGCAGGTGAGCTTGTCGAGGCCGAGCCGATCGCGCAGCAGGCTGAGCAGCCGCAATTCCTCCGCCTTGACCGAGAGATCGGCGGATGCCACCTCGACGGCCAGCGCATAGGCCGTGTCGTAGAGCTTTGCGGGCAGGGTGTCGCGCACGGTTTCGAGGACGACGTCGAGACCTTCCGGCCCCGCCAGCAACGCGGCGCAGTCGCGCGCCGCCGCAATCAGTTTGTCGTCATCGAAATCCCGGAAAACGGGCAGGAATCCGATCAATTGGCCGATCCTTGTCATCTCCCTGTCGTTCATCGTGCTGTCGACGGCGGATGCCATCACCATCACGTAGATCAGCGCATCATGGGCGGAAAGCGGCTTGTTCATCTCTGATTCCTTTTTCGGTCAGCCCAGATTAGGAACTGGCGACAGCCATTACAAGGGATCGGCCCGATCCGGGACTGTCCGACTGCTGTCATGGCTGCCGATTTAATTGCGGCGTGGATCGTCGCCGTAGAGGCCTTTTCCCGCCTGCCTGGCCTTTTCGGCGGCGGATGTAAGCGGCGAACCCGCCGTCGGTTCCGCCCAGCCGTTTTCGGCGAGCCATGAGCCGAGATCCTCTGTGCCCAGCCGGCAGGCAGTCGTTACGGTTTCCTTCCATTCCACCGTCTCGAGATCGCAGCTGACGCTGCGGTTGCGCAACAGCAGGCGCAGCGCCGTCTTTGCCATCATGCCGCAGGGCCATTGCCGGCCCGTCGGGCCGCATATCCTGTCGGTCGGCGTCGGCACGATGCCGGCAAGCAGAAGCCGGCGCTCGCCAAAGGAAAGAATGCCGGCATTTTCGACCACCGGCCGCGCCAGCTCCACCGCCTTTTTCGCAGTGGGACGTGCCGTTTCCCCGGCCGGCGTTTCCGCTTGTTGCGGTGCATCGGCCGGTTTGGATGTCCCGCCGTCGTTTGGCGCCTGAGAGGGCGGAGCCGCCGGCTCCACTGAGCGAGCGATCATTTCGGCACGGTCGTCCGAGATTGTCGCACGTTCGCCGGCTTTGGGAGCAGCATCCGCCGCTGCCGTCGCCGTCTCCTCTGCGGACGCCGTTTCTTCCCCGGCCGTTCCGCCGCCAAGCCTTGCTTGCCCTGCCAGCAGCAGGCCGGCCACCACCGCCATCCCCGTGATACCTGTGATGAAGGCGGCAGGGCGCATGGAATATCTTCCTATTGGCTGGCCCAGATGATGCGGGCAATCCAGTCGACGTCGGAAAGCTCGAGGGTGCGGTTGGGATGTTCGGGATTGAGCGATATCAGCTCGATCGACCGCGGGCTCTGGCGAAGCAGCACCTTGGCCATCACTTCGCCCTCGTTTGTGCGCACGACGACGCGGTCGTTGCGGCGCACCTGGGCGCCCGGCTCGACGATCAGCACGTCGCCGTCACGGTAGAGCGGCATCATGCTTTCGCCCTGCACCTCCAGCGCATAGACGCCGGCCTTTTGCGACGGAGCGGCTGGAAATTCCACCACGTCCCAGCCCTGGCCGGCCGGAAAGCCGCCATCGTCGAAGAAGCCGCCGGCGCCGGCTTGAGCGAAGCCGAGCAGCGGAATGGAGCCGCCTTGCGGCTGAAACGCGTTTTCCTGCTGCCTGGCCTGCTGCTCGGAGGGGGCGGCGTCGGCCCGCATGAAGGCCAGAAACTGCTCCATGCTCGCCCCTGTGGCGTCGAGCACCTTGGCGATCGATTCCGTCGAGGGCCAGCGCAGCCGTCCGTCGGCGGAAAGCCGTTTCGATTTGTTGAAGGAGGTCGGGTCGAGCCCGGCGCGCCGCGCAAGACCGGATGGCGTCAGCTCGTGCCGTTCGGCAAGCCTGTCGAGCGCTTCCCAGATCTGGTCGTGTGACAGCATGCGCGCGATTCCGTCGCGGCTCATTCAACGCCGCGCTTCAACCCGGCGGAATATTAATCGACCGTGCCGTCCGAGTAAAGATAAAAGAGGAATAAAATCCTGTCACATCAGGCGTGCCACCCCTCAGGCGACCATCGCCATATTGATCTTGCCGAGCTGGATCACTGCCTGTGTCCGGCTGTCGACGTTGAGTTTCAACAGGATCGCCGAGACATGCGCCTTGATGGTCGCCTCGGAGACGCCGAGTTCGTAGGCGATCTGCTTGTTCAGCAGCCCTTCGCCGAGCATGGTCAGCACCCGGCTCTGCTGCGGCGTCAGCGTATGCAGGCGGTGGATCAGGTCGGCGACATCGGGATCCTGCTCCTGCCCGTCGCGATAGCTTTCCGGCGTGGCGATGTCGCCGGCAAGCACCGTCTGGATGCTGCGGCGAATGTCCTCGATGCCGGAGGATTTCGAAATGAAGCCGGAAGCGCCGAGTTCCAGCGCCCGGCGGATGGTCGTCGCATCGTCAGTTGCCGAGACGATGACGATCGGCAGGCTGGCGAATTCGGAGCGCAGCGCCATCAGGCCGGAAAAGCCACTGACGCCGGGCATTGCAAGATCGAGCAGCATCAGGTCGGCATCCGCATGGGCGCCGGCAGCCCGGCGCGCGGCGGCGAAATCACCGGCTTCGACGATCGACTGCCGGCCTTCCATGCCGATCACCGCCTGGCGCAGCGCGTCACGGAAAAGCGGATGATCGTCCGCAATGATGATGGTCTGTTCCTGCATCGAAAACTCCCTCCCAAGAGCCCGATCATGCCGGCATGTGCCTCCGCCCCTCCGCGTTGCACACCAGCTTGCTCATACTGACTATATCAGATCAGGTCTTCTGCGGAAGGGGATTGGTGTTTTCCTCGGCCTGGAACTCCTTCACCATCCCCATGAAACTCTTCATCATCCGCTCCATGATGCTAATCGAACGGTCGACCTCGGCATCGCTCGGCAGCGCGCGCTGGATGACCCCGCCTTGTTCGAGCGCCGTCACCCGCTTTGCCAGCCGGTCGAGTTCGTCCTCATAGGCCGCCCGTTCGTCGGCGGCCATGCGGCAGACGAGGGCGCCATCCTTGTCCTGGCAGATCGACATGGACCCCGTCTGCCGATCGAGCCGGACGAAATGATCGCCGCTCTTCTCCAGCTGGAAGCGGCCCGCATCAGGTTCGACGGCCGCGGCCGCAAGCGGCAGGAGAGTAACGCTAAGCGTGAGAACCAAAACCTTCATCGTCTCATCCTCCGGATTTTGCCAGTTGCTGTCCCGTTTTTCGGCGCCGGGGCGTGGACATCGCCGCCTCTTTCCGGCAAAGCCCTCGTGACCGAGGAACAGCCTATCGTGAGGCCATGATGACCCTGACACCGACCCTTTACAAGATCGTGACGGAAACGCTCTGGCAGCAAGCCAGACAAACCGGCACTTTTCATGGCGCCGGCATCGATCTCAAGGACGGCTTCATCCATTTCTCGACGGCGAAGCAGGTGAAGCAGACCGCCGCCCTGCATTTTGCCGGCCAGTCCGGCTTGCTGCTGATTGCCGTCGATGGCAGCCGCTTCGCCGACAAACTGGTCTTCGAGCCCTCGCGCGGCGGCGATCTCTTCCCGCATCTCTTCGCCGATCTGCCGCTTGCCGCCGTGCTCTGGGAGGCGCCGCTGCCGCTCGACGAAGCCGGCGCCCATATCTTCCCGGAGCTGCAGCCATGATCGATCCCTTCAAGCGTCTCGCCCGCAAGGGTCTCTTCCTGTTCGATCCGGAAACCGCGCACGGCATGTCGATCGCCGCGCTGAAATCCGGCCTCGTGCCCGCCTGCCAGTTGAAGCCCGATCCCCGCCTGCGCCAGACCGTCGCCGGCCTTACCTTCGAAAATCCGCTCGGCATGGCTGCCGGCTACGACAAGAATGCCGAGGTGCCGGAGGCGCTGCTGAAGCTCGGTTTCGGCTTTACTGAGATCGGCACCGTGACGCCGAAGCCGCAATCCGGCAATCCGCGGCCGCGCATCTTCCGCCTGGTGGAGGATGAAGGCGTCATCAACCGTCTCGGCTTCAACAATGAAGGCCATGATGCCGCTTTCGGGCGCCTCGCCGCACTAAGGGGCGGTGGCATGGTCGGCGTCAATATCGGCGCCAACAAGGACAGCGAGGACCGTATCGCCGACTATGTCGCCGGCATCCGGCGCTTTTATTCCGTCGCGCGTTATTTCACCGCCAACATCTCCTCGCCGAACACGCCTGGCCTGCGCGACCTGCAGGGGCGCGAAAGCCTTGCGGTGCTGTTATCAGCCGTGCTTGCTGCGCGCGACGAGATGGCGGCGGCATCCGGCCGGAAGATCCCGGTCTTTCTGAAGATCGCGCCTGATCTGACCGAGGAAGGCATGGACGATATCGCCGCGGAAGTGCTCTCGCATGCGCTTGATGGCCTGATCGTCTCCAACACCACGCTGTCGCGCGACGGCCTTAAGGATCAGCGCCAGGCGAAGGAGGCGGGTGGCCTTTCCGGCGTGCCGCTGTTCGAAAAGTCGACGGCGGTGCTCGCCAGGATGCGCAAGCGCGTCGGCCCGGCGCTGCCGATCATTGGAGCCGGCGGCGTCTCCTCGGCCGAGACCGCGCTGGAGAAGATCAGGGCGGGCGCCGATCTCGTCCAGCTCTATTCCTGCATGGTCTATGAAGGCCCCGGTCTGGCCGGCGATATCGTCCGCGGCCTCTCGAAACTCCTGGACCGCGAAAAGGCCGCCTCCATCCGCGAGCTGCGCGATACCAGGCTGGATTACTGGGCAGCGCGGAAGGTCTGATCGGCCCGCCGCTTCACCAGCATCGCCAGGAAGAAGCCGCGAACGAGCAGGAAGGCGTTCATCGCCAGCCACAGGCCGTGATTGCCGAAGAGCGGCACGAAGATTGCGAGCATCAGGAGATAGCCGGCAAAAGAGATCAGCATCCGGTTGCGCATGTCGGCCGACCACGTGGCGCCGATGAAGACCCCGTCCATCAGGAAGGCGAGCGCGCCGGTCAGTCCGGTGACCGCCGCCCAGGGCAGATAGGTCTCGGCCGCCTGCCGCACCTCTGGTGAGGTCGTCAGCACCGAGATCAGCCAGGGTCCGGCGAGGAAGAAGAAGGCCGAGCCGAGCGCCGCCAGCCCGAAGGACCAGAAGATCGTCAGCTTCAGCCCGCGGTCGAAGGCCGGCCGGTAGCGCGCGCCGATTGCCCGGCCGATGATCTGTTCGGCGGCATTGGCAAGCCCGTCGAGGTAATAGCCGGACAGCAGGAAGAAATTCATCACCACGGCATTGGCGGCAAGCGTCACTGCGCCGAAGCTGGTGCCGATCCGCGTCATGATGGTGAAGGCGCCGATCAGCACGAAAGTCCGGATCAGGATATCGCGGTTGAGCGCGAAAAGCTCGGCCAGCCGGTGGCGGGAGAAGACCTCGGACCATGCCGGCCGGGCTGCCTTGCCGAAGCCGCGCAGCACGATGAAAAGCCCGGCGAGCGCGCCCACGGTTTCACCGGCCATCGTTCCCCAGGCGACCCCCGCAACGCCCCAGTCGAGCGTCAGGCCGAGATAGATGGAAAGCAGGATGTTGATGCCGTTGATGATCGCCTGCAGCAGCAGTCCGATATTGCCCTGTCCGCGCCCGAGCACGAAGCCGAGGATGGCATAATTGGCCAGTGCCGCGGGTGCTGCCAGCATGCGGATGGAAAAATAGGTGCTGGTCGCCTGCGCGATCGCGCCTTCCGCCCCCATCAGCTTCAACCCCGCCGCCATCAGCAGCGGCGAAAGACAGAGCAGCGCCAGCCCGCAGCCGAGCGCCGAAATCATCGCCCTGGAAAAGACCGCCTGCTGCTCGTGCTGGTCGTGACGGCCATAGGCCTGCGCCGTCAGCCCGGTCGTCGAGGCGCGCAGGAAGTTGAAGCTGCCGAGGATCAGATCGAAGAGCATCGCGCCGATCGCCAGCCCGGCCAGCGCTTCCGCATTGCCCATCCGGCCGACGACGGCGGTGTTCGTCAGCCCGAGCAGCGGCGTCGTCATGAATCCGAGAGTCATCGGAATGGCGATCGACAGCACCATCCGGTGCGTCACGTCGAATGCAAGCGCGTTGTGATTGCTGCGTGTATCCATGCCGGCCTCGTCGTGGCATCGCCACACGTCGTTTCAGACGCGCAAAAGACGCTGCATCACTTGAACTGCTGCAGGCGGAATCACCTCAGCTGGAAAGCACCATGGCCCAATAGGGCAGGTTCCTGGAAGATGTATTGTGGGCGACGGCGACGCCAAGGCCGCCATAACGACCGAGCATGTTTTCCAGATGATGCGGCGAGTTGATCCAGGCCGTCACCACGGCATCGACGCTCTGCTGGCCGGAGGCGATGTTTTCCGCTGCCGGCAACCGCACGCCGCTCGCCTTGACGCGCGCGCCGAAACTGTCGGTCATACCCATCAGATGCGCCATCTTGCCCGCACTCGCCATGCGTTTCGCCTGGAACAAGGCGGCAGTACTCGCCGCCGGATCGACGGCAAGCGGCGACAGGCCGTTTTTGGCCCTGAGTTGGTTGACGAGCGGCAGCACGCTCGCCGTCTCGTCCTCGCCGTCGGAAGGCGTGCCTGCCATCCGCGGGGTCGTGGTGCAGCCGGCGATGCCGGCGGCAAGCGCAAGTCCGGATAGGCGCAGCAGGCTGCGCCTGGAAAAATCGATGGATGTCATGTTACCGGCGGTAGCTGAAAAGACGAAGGATGATGAAGAGCGGGATGACGATCGTTGCGCCGAGGATGAGATAGTCGCCGACGCGCCCGAGCGCCGAGAAGCCCCGGTACCAGATCTCCAGGACGAAATCGCGTATGCCGTAGATGATGCCCCACGGCGTCAGGCCGAAGACGGTCATGACGAAACCGACGATCAGCGACACCACGATAAGCTTTATCAATGTGCGACCGATTGAATCGCCGAGGAACCTGTTCGCCTGATCGGACATAAGCCATCTCCTGTTTGCCCTTGGAATAAGGTCGCGGCGCGGCGCCCGCAAGCCCTTTCCGGAATTGGCCGCTTCGCCTCTGAAATAGGACTTGAGTTTTTTTGTGGCCGCCGCCAGATGCGGGCCGACGCATGTCGCGCAAAAGTGTGCAGCGGTTTTGCGGCAACGACATGCGTAAAAGAAAGAGTTGACAGGTCCTTTCATGCAGCCTCACCAGCTTTCCTCAGGCGACGTCATCGCCGACCGCCGCGCCGATTATGCCAGGATGCTCGAAGAAGGCGGCGAGCCGGAAGCGGCCGCCGAGCTGATGGAACAGGCCCTCGAGCTCGTGCCTGCCTGGGCCGCCGGCTGGTATCGCCTCGCCACCTATCGCGAAAAGGCGGGCAGGGGCGAGGCCGCTATCGAGGCCTATCGCAGGACGCTTGCTCTCGGTCCCGATGACATTTTCGGCGCCGCCCTCAAGCTCGCCCTTCTCGGCGACACAGCCACGCCCGACCAGCCGCCGAGCCGCTATGTCGAGCGCCTCTTCGACGACTATGCCGACCGTTTCGAATCAGCACTTGTCGACAAACTCGATTATAACGTCCCGCAGAAGCTCGCAGCGCTCGTCGCCTCCACCGGCAGGCGCTACGAACTGGCCGTCGATCTCGGCTGCGGCACCGGTCTGCTCGGCCCTGAAATCCGCGGCCGTGTCGGCCGCCTCGAAGGCTTCGATCTCTCCCAGAAGATGCTGTCCAAGGCTGTCGAGAAACAGGTCTATGACAGCCTCGCCCAGGCCGATCTCTCGCTCGCGCCCGATCTCTCCGGCCTCTTTGCCGATGCGGCGCGCCATCGCGCCGATCTGGTGACGGCAGCCGATGTGCTGATGTATCTCGGCAATCTCGAGAGCGTCTTTGCCATCGTCGGAGAACTCGCTGCATCAGGCGCCGATATCGCCTTTTCCGTCGAGGATGCAGGAGACGGCGAGGGTTTCCATCTCGCTCCGTCGCTGCGTTATGCCCATTCGGAAAGCTATGTCAGGATGCTTCTTGCCCGTCACGGGCTGGAGATCCTGAAGACCGTCAAGTCGGTCATTCGCAAAGATGGCGGAAAACCGGTTTCCGGCATTCTGTTCCTTGCGCAGAAGCCCGCGTGAGCGAACACTTCTTGCGATTTTGCAATAGGTCAGTATTGCTTACCTATTTCGCTTGATCGGAAGACCGAAAAACCCGATACTGCACCACATCGGCAGAGAGCCCGGCAATATTACGCCGAGGCGCTCGGGCTCCTTTCATCATCCAAAATTCCGCCGCGCCCGGGGTCTTCCCAAGCGCGTTCTTGAACTCGTCTGCCGTGGAGACTGGCGACATGACACAGCTCATCAATGCCCTTGGCTTCTGGAATACGACTGCGACGCGCCACACCCCGATCGAAGACGTGCAGGGCATATTCTCCGGCAGCCTCGTTGCCGCGCTCGGCCTCTACGTGCTCGCCAGCGCCGGCCTTCTTACCGGCAGCACGGCCGGCGTGGCCTTCCTCCTGCATTATGCCTTCGGCGTCAATTTCAGCCTTGCCTTCTTCCTGCTCAACCTGCCGTTCTTCTATCTCTCCTGGAAGCGCCTCGGCATGGCTTTCACCATCAAGACCTTCATCGCCATCGGCCTGACCTCGGTGATTGCCGATGTGCAGTCGCGCTTCTTGTCCATTTCGAGCATTCATCCGGCCTGGGCGGCCCTTCTCGGCGGCCTGCTGCTCGGCTTCGGCCTGCTGGCGCTCTATCGCCACCGCGCCAGCCTCGGCGGCGTCGGCATACTCGGCATCTACCTGCAGGAGCGTTTCGGCATCCGCGCTGGCTTAGTCCAGCTCGCCATCGACATGTGCGTGCTCGCCGCCGCCTTCTTCGTCACCACGCCGCCTGTCGTCTTCTATTCGGTGCTCGGCGCCGTCGTCCTCAACCTCTTCGTCGCCATCAATCACCGCGCTGATCGCTACATCGCGCTGTAACGTTACAAAACGGTAAGCCATTCTAAACAAAACGTAACTTGCCTGTGATCAGCGGCGGCGCGAAACTCCTCTCGCGCCGGATTTGATGAGGTGAGCTATGTCGGATTTGGAAAAACTTGTGAGACGCCGTATGCAGGAAGAATATGCCAAGGGTGCTTCCGCAGAAGAAATTGCGAAAGTCGTCCGCGACCTATTCAACAGCATCGACCTCTCGGGCAATCGGTTCGACGCCGTTGCCGTACGGGCCATCAGGGATCACGAGTGACCCGATATTCGACCGACCCGAGATTTTCGGGTCGGTTGCCAGGATGGTTCCCGCCATCAATCACCGTGCCGAGACCAGCCCCTTGCATCCGGCTGCCGCCACCTCTGCCTGGGTAGAGCCCCGTCCGTCGGTTCCCAAGGGGCGAAGGGACATGCCCGCAACGTCTCGACTCCCTCTTCTCCCCAGCGGGGAGAAGGTGCCCGTAGGGCGGATGAGGGGGCCGGCGAAGCCGGTCTTTCTCACAATTCCCATGTGGACTTGGATCGTGTTCAGGGCGCCGCAGCACGACGTTGTCGTCAGCGTGGCGTAATAGATTTTACGTGAAGGATGTACCGTGTGGCCCCCTCATCCGCCTGCCGGCACCTTCTCCCCGCTGGGGAGAAGAGATTTGCGGCAACCTCTCCGTCCCCTGCCATTGCTGGTATGGCACGTTCCCTCGCCCCCGTTTACTGCAGGGTTGTCCGGGGGAGGAAACTAAGGACTAGCCTCAAGCAGCCTTCGTTGCCTGATCAATCGGATGCTGCGAGCGGAAGCCGACCGCGAGGCGGTTCCAGACGTTGATCGCGCCGATCGCCACCGTAATCTCAGTCATCTCCTTCTCGGAAAAATGCGCCTTCAGCGTCTCGTAGTCGGCATCCGGCGCGCCTGTTTTGGCGATATTGGTCACTGAATCCACCCAGCCGAGCAGCGCCCGTTCGCGGGCGTCATAGACCGGGGATTCCCGCCAGACGCACATCAGGTTGATCCATTGTTCGGAGAGCCCATCATGGCGGGCTTCCTTCACATGCATGTCGACGCAATAGGCACAGCCGTTGATCTGCGACGCGCGCAGCTTGATCAGGTGGATGAAGCGGCGCTCCAGCCCGGAGGACTGGACATATTGCTCGAGCGCGGCGACTGCCTTGTAGGCATCGGGAGCGGCTTTGGCGAAGTTGAAACGTGGTTGCATGCTCTTTCTCCTTTGTTATGGCTCAACGAGCCGTCTTGCGTTCATGGATTTCAAGGAAGGCGCAGCCTCTAGCTGCGATCGATCCGTCGTCGACGGCGGCAAGTTCGATGCCGATATCGGCCAGGCTCGTCTTGGCGAGTTCGGCGCGATAGACCCGTTCGGCTTTCAGCATCGCGGCGTTGATGGTGCAGGGCTGGGCGAACAAGCGATCGGAGACCGGGTTCGGTCCGCGCTGGCGGATTTCGGCGCAGCGGAACGCCGGTGCAGACCCCTCGACCGCGAGCACGATGTCGAGCAGCGAAATCTCCTTCGGCGCTTTTGCCAGCCGATATCCGCCCTTCGGCCCCGGTACGGTATCGAGGATGCCGGCGCCCGACAGCGCCTGCAGATGCTTCAGCAGATAACTCGTCGAGACGCCGTGGAATTCCGCCAGCGCGGCCGCCGAAAGCACGCCGCCTTCGGAGAGGCCGGAAAGCATCGCAACGCTGTGAATGGCCTGCTCGACCCCATCGCCCATCTTCATGCATCCGGCCTCCTCAATTCGTGGATAAAAAATATCCACGATTATGCCAACTGTCAAGAGGTGTCCTCGCTGCTGCCCCTTGCCTTTATCCCGACCGCGGATAGAAGACGGAAACGCCGACAGGGGAACAACATGGCATCCAACGCTTTTGCAGGCCTTCTGAATTCCAGCGCCGACCGTCATTCGCTCTTCGACGACGCCCAGGGCATCGTCGCCGGCAGCATGCTCGCCGTGCTCGGCGTAACGCTTCTCTCCGGCGCCGGGCTGCTTGCCGGCGGCACGGCGGGCCTTGCCTTCCTCGCCCATTATGCGACGGGTCTCGGCTTCGGCCTCTGCTTCTTTGTCGTGAACCTGCCCTTCTATTATCTCGCCTTCCGCCGTTTGGGCCTCGCCTTCACCATCAAGACCTTCGCCGCCATCGCGCTGACGTCGGTCCTGTCCGAATTCGTCTCGGGCTTCATCAGCATGGCGCATGTCGATCCCATCGCCGGCGCGCTCTTCGGCGGCCTCGTCATCGGCGCCGGCATGCTGGCGCTCTTCCGCCACCGCGCCAGCCTCGGCGGCATCGGCATTCTCGCCCTCTATATCCAGGATCGCTTCGGCTGGCGCGCCGGCTTCGTCCAGCTCGGCTTCGACGGCATCATCCTGGCGCTCTCCTTCTTCGTCGCAAGCCCCTTCATCATCGCCTGCTCGGTGCTCGGTGCGATCGTTCTCAACCTCACGATTGCCATCAACCACCGCAAGGACCGCTATATCGCCATGTGAAAAGCCGCCGCTCTTCTTTTTCCCTGGCGTTTGACTACTTTCAGGGCGTGGACCAGATCGATTCCGAAGCCCGTGCCCTGCTTCCTGCCGCCTTTACCCGCTGGTTCGCGGAAAAGGGCTGGCGACCGCGCGCCCATCAGCTGGAGCTGCTTGCCCGCGCCGAGGCCGGCGACAGCACGCTGCTGATTGCGCCGACCGGAGCCGGCAAGACGCTCGCCGGTTTCCTGCCCTCGCTCACCGATCTCACCCGCCGAGGCCGGATCCCGCCCGGCTCCGCCTTCACCGGCATCCATACGCTCTATGTCTCGCCGCTGAAGGCGCTTGCCATCGATATCGAGCGCAACCTGATGAAGCCGGTCGAGGAGATGGGCCTGCCGGTCACCGTCGAAAACCGCACCGGCGATACGCCGAACGCCAAGCGCCAGCGCCAGAAGCTCAACCCGCCGGATATTCTGCTGACGACGCCCGAACAGGTCGCCCTGCTTCTGGCGAACCGGGAGGCCGAGCGCTTCTTCAAGGACCTGAAATATATCGTCCTCGACGAACTGCATTCGCTCGTCACCTCCAAGCGCGGCCATATGCTTTCGCTCGGCCTTGCCCGCCTGCGCCGCCTTGCCCCCGGCCTCAAGACCATTGGTCTGTCGGCCACCGTCGCCGAGCCCATGGACCTGCAGAAATGGCTGGTCGGCCAGGAAGAGGGTAGCGAACATCATGCCGGCCTCGTCGTCGTCGAAGGCGGCGCCAAGCCCGATATCTCGATCCTGTCGACCGAAGAGCGCATTCCCTGGGCCGGCCATTCCGCCCGATATGCCATTCCCGATGTCTACAACAAGCTCGTCGAACATCGCACGACACTGCTCTTCGTCAACACCCGCAGCCAGGCCGAAATGCTTTTCCAGGCGCTCTGGACGATCAATGACGACAACCTGCCGATCGCGCTCCATCACGGCTCGCTCGATGTCGCCCAGCGCCGCAAGGTCGAGGCGGCGATGGCCGAAAACCGGCTGCGCGCCGTCGTTGCCACCTCCACCCTCGATCTCGGCATTGACTGGGGCGATGTCGATCTCGTCATCCATGTCGGCGCGCCGAAGGGCGCCTCGCGCCTTGCCCAGCGCATCGGCCGCGCCAACCACCGCATGGACGAACCGTCGAAGGCGATCCTCGTGCCCGCCAACCGTTTCGAGGTCATGGAGTGCCAGGCCGCCCTCGACGCCAATTATATCGGCGCGCAGGACACCCCGCCGGTCGGCCGCGGCGCGCTCGACGTGCTCGCCCAGCATGTGCTCGGCATGGCCTGCGCCGAACCTTTCGACATGCTGGAACTCTACGATGAAATCATCAGCGCCTCGCCCTATGCCGATCTGAGCTGGGAGACCTTCGAGCGCATCGTCGATTTCGTCGCGACCGGCGGTTATGCGCTCCGCACCTATGAGCGTTACGCCCGTATCCGCAAAACCGCGGAAGGCCGCTGGCGCGTCTCCAATCCTGCGATCGCCCAGCAATATCGCCTCAACCTCGGCACCATCGTCGAAAGCCCGATGTTGAATATCCGCATGGTCAAGCGCGGCGAGGGTGGCAGGATCGGCCGTGGCGGCGCCACGTTGGGGAAGGTCGAGGAATATTTCCTCGAGCAATTGTCGCCGGGCGATACCTTCGTCTTCTCCGGCAAGGTGCTGCGCTTCGAAGGCATCCGTGAAAATGAGTGCCTCGCTTCGCAGGCCTTCTCGCTCGATCCGAAGATCCCCTCCTATAATGGCGGCAAATTTCCGCTGTCGACCTATCTCGCCGAGCAGGTGCGGGCGATGATCGCCGATCCCGATCGCTGGCGCCACCTGCCGGATCAGGTGCGCGACTGGCTGTCGCTGCAGAGCGACAAGTCGATGCTGCCGAAGCGTGACGAGTTCCTGATCGAAACCTTTCCGCGCGGCAGCCGCGGCTACATGGTCGCCTATCCCTTCGAAGGCCGTCTCGCCCACCAGACGCTTGGCATGCTGCTCACCCGCCGGCTGGAGCGGATAGGCGCCAAGCCCCTCGGTTTCGTCGCCACCGATTATTCGCTTGCCATCTGGGGCCTCGAGGATATGGGGCTGATGATCGGCAATGGCCGGCTCAGCCTCTCCGACCTCTTCGACGAGGATATGCTCGGCGACGATCTCGAAGCCTGGCTGGACGAATCCTTCCTGTTGAAACGCACCTTCCGCAATTGCGCCGTGATTGCAGGCTTGATCGAGCGCCGCCATCCGGGCAAGGAAAAGAGCGGCCGGCAGATCACCGTCTCCGCCGACTTGATCTACGACGTGCTGCGCAGCCACGAGCCGGATCACATCCTCTTGCAGGCGACGCGGCAGGATGCGGCGACGGGACTTTTGGATATTGGCCGGCTTGGCGATATGCTGAGGCGAATCAGGGGCCACATTACCCACCGCGCCCTCGACCATATTTCCCCGCTCGCCGTGCCGGTGATGCTGGAAATCGGACGCGAGGCGGTGCCGGGCGAAGCCCATGACGCACTCCTGGCCGAGGCGGCGGACGATCTGATCGCCGAAGCGCTCGCTTGACGAGAATCGGGCCTGATGAGAATTAGGGCCTGACGATTTAGGCCTGACGACGATTTAGGAATGACGACCGTGATGAACCGCCTGACGCTGGCGCGCGACATATCAGGACTGGCGATGCCGGGCATCGAGACATCGGTCCATGGCATTGCCGCCGTCTGCGATCCGCTCGGCGCCCTCTATCTGCCGGATGCCGGCCTTCTCGTCGTCTCCGACCTGCATCTGGAAAAGGGCGCAGCCTTTGCGCGCCGCGGCATGATGCTGCCGCCTTACGATACGCTGGCGACGCTGACCGTCCTTGCCGCCGTCATTTCCCGCTATAACCCGAAGCTCGTCATCTCGCTCGGCGACAATTTCCACGACCGCATCGGTTCGAAGCATCTGCCGGAGAATTTTCGCGCCCTGATCGTCGAGATGGCGCGCGGCCGCGAATGGATCTGGATCAATGGCAACCATGATCCGGATGGCATCGTCGATCTGCCGGGCACATCTGCCGACGAGATGCATTATGCCGGCCTGACCTTCCGGCATGAGCCGAAGAACGGCTTGCAGAGCGGCGAGATCGCCGGCCACTTGCACCCCTCGGCGACCGTGCGCCGCCGCGAGAAATCCGTCCGCCGCCCGTGCTTTGCCACCGACGGCGCCCGCCTTCTGATGCCGGCCTTCGGCGTCATGAGCGGCGGTCTGGATCTCGGCCATCAGGCGATGAAGGGCCTGTTCGACAAGGCTATGCTGGTGGCGCATCTGTTGGGGCGCGATCGGATTTATTCGGTCAGGTACGGGAATTTGTGGGGATAACGCCTGTTATTCCAGGTCGGCGGGCTTCAGCCCCCTCTGCCCTGCCGGGCCCGGGGGGGCGGACACGGCACCACCTAAACTCAATCGCACTCCTGCAGTTGCCGCTGATAGGTCCCTGCCATCCGCGCAAACTTTTGCGCCGTCTGCTGCAATTGCCCGTTCGAGCGCCAGTCGCCGCGTTTGTATCCCGTCGGCCCGGAATAATAGGCAAGATAGAGATTATAGGCATCGTTCAGCGGAATGCCGGTCTCCACGCTGTTCTGGTAGTGATACCAGCCGATGAAATCGATCGCGTCGGCGAAGTTCGCCCGCCGCGCGGTCCAGTTCCCGGTCTGCGACTGATAGTGATCCCAGGTCCCGTCGAGCGCCTGCGAATAGCCGTAGGCCGTCGAAGGCCGGGTCCAGGGAATGAAGCCGAACAGCTTGGTGCGCGGCGGCCGCGCATAGGGCTGGAAGCCGGATTCGGTATACATCGTCGCCATCAGGATCGGCACGGGCACGCCGTATTTCTTCTCCGTCCGTTCGGCGGCGCTCTGCCAGCTGGAGAAGAGCCCGTCGCGCTCGTCGAAGACGGCACAGATGTTCCTCGTCTGCTTCGGCGCCGTCGCGCAGCCGGCAAGCAGCGCGAAACCCACGGCCGTCAGAACGATACGAGTACGCATGACAAAACCTCTCGTTTCCGAGAGATTACTAACTCGTAAATGTTAAAAACCGGTTTTTAGTCGAATGCGAACTTCGCTCTAGCCGGCACCTGCCCCTCATCCGCCTGCCGGCACCAACCGGGGTCGAGCCACGTGTCTCGACCCGTCCTTCGGACCCCTTGAACGGGGCGAAGGGGATATGCCGCACCCTCCGTCCCTCGCTCACCTCTCGCAGGGCACGTCCCCTCTCCCCGTTTTTACGGGGAGAGGGTTAGGGTGAGGGGCAGCCATCAGAAAAGACCGCCGGTTCATCACATAGTCCAGCCCACTACGCTTTAACGGGCTCGTAGCGCAGGATCACCGCGCCGCCTTCCGTCGTCGAGGATTCGATGAGCTTCAGCGGCACCTGGCCCTCTGCCGGTTTGAAAAGCGGATTGCCGCCGCCGAGGATCACCGGCACCAGGCAAACCCTGATTTCGTCGATAAGGCCGGCTTTCAGCAGACTGTCGGCAAGCTCGGCGCTGCCGAAGATGAAAATCGTCTTGCCGTCCTCCTGCTTCAGCCGCGTCAATTCGGGGATCGGATCGCTGACGACGCGGGCATTGTTCCAGCCGGGCTCGCTCATCGTCCGCGACACGGCGATCTTGGCGATGCCGTTCATATAGGCTTTGATCTCACCTTCGCCCTCGGCGGTCGGCCAGTAGGCGGCCATGCCCTCATAGGTCTTGCGGCCAAACACCAGCAGATCGCCTTCCCTGCCGAACTGTTCGGCATAGCGCTGCAGCTCAGGTCCCCAGGCGAAATTGTGGAAGTCGATATCCCAAGGCTTCGCGCCTTCGAAATAACCATCGAGCGTCATCAGGTTCCAGACGATAAGCTTTCTCATTTCCATCCTCCTTCTGAATTGCCGTCCATCAAAACTGGTTGCGTATAACAACTGGTTGAAAGTTAGGCCGACTGATAGCAAAATGCAAGCGGTTTTTTTGGAGCAGAACATTCGGGCAAGCAGCTGCTCCCGCAGGCCTTCGTGCTCAGCGCCTTGCCGAGCCTATTTTCGGGAAGAAATCCTGAGCGCCTTGGCTGTGGATCAGTCCTTGCGGAAGATCAGGCTGGCACCCCAGCCGGTGATGACGGCGAGCAGCACGGCCGCAAAGCCGTAGAGGATCGGCTGCTCATGCGCCGCATCGGTGATCGTCTGCTCGATGCCTGTCTTGATGACCCGCAGCGGCAGCGATTTCTCGATCACGAAAAGCCCGCTCTTGAACAGATAGGCGCGCACTGTGTGCACCCCGTTCGGAATGTTTGCCGGCAGGCGCAGGCTCGCCTTGAAGAGGTTGGAGGAAACGAACCGCACGCCGCTCGGGTTGCGGTCGTAGAGCCCGCCACCCTGCTGCAGTCGCCGGAAGGCGTCGCGGAACTCGCCGAGATTGCTGCCGTCGCCGACGAAGCCGACCGGCGTCAGCGGAATGTGGTCGATGCCGATCCCCTGATCGGTCAGCTCGAGCGGTGTCGTCAGATCGTCGATCATGCGTGAGCTCGACATCGAATAGGAATGCGGCACCGCTTCGAAAGTCATCGAGCGGGTGTTCACCCAAATGCCGAAGACGCGTTCCTTCCTGCGCACTGTCGCATCCTCGCGCGGGCCCTCCAGCACCACGACCACGTCATATTGGCCGATGGCGAGTAGCAGTTGGTCGGTATTCGAGAGCGCCCCGAAGATGGTCAGATCCGCGCCGTGGAAATCCGAGGTGATGGCGATTTCGCTGGTCGACGTGCCGATTTCCAACCCTTCACGCACCGCTTCTGTTGCTTGCCCCGGCAACCACTGCGCTCCGGCAGAGGCCGGCAGCAGGCAAAGCAATGCGATGACAGCGGCAGCCAGGCGCATCAATTGCCCGCTCCCATCACCACCGAATAGACGTCGGCCGGCGTCACCACCAGCGCGATCGCAAGACGCACGCCGACGGCGAGCACCAGCAGGCCGAGCAGGGCGCGCAGCTGTTCGCCGCGTAGTTTTTGGCCGACGCGCACGCCGTATTGTGCCCCGATGACACCCGCTACCATCAGGATGAAGGCGAGCACGATGTCGACGGAAAAGTTCGTCGCCGCCTGCACGATCGTCGTATAGGCGGTCACGAAGATGATCTGGAACAGCGAGGTGCCGACGACGACATTCGTCGGGATACGCAGCAGGTAGATCATCGCCGGCACCATGATGAAGCCGCCGCCGACACCCATGATCGAGGTGAGGATGCCGATCGCAAAGCCGAGCGCGACGATCGGAATGACGCTGAGAAAGATCTTCGATTTCTTGAAACGCACCTTCAGCGGCAGCTTATGCACCCAGTGCTGGTGACCGGGCTTGCGCGGTGCCGGCGGCTCGTTGCGCGCTGCCCGCCGCATGGCGTTGACGCTTTCGAGCAGCATCAGTCCGCCGACGGTGCCGAGGAAGATGACATACATCAGCGAGATGATGAGATCGAGCTGGCCGATGGCGCGCAGTAAAGAGAAGATCCAGATGCCGACCGTCGCACCCGCAAGGCCGCCGACCAGCAGCACCGTGCCGAGCTTGACGTCGAGCGAGCCGCGCCGGAAATGCGTGATCGCGCCCGATATCGACGACGCCACAACCTGGTTGGCGCCGGTCGCGACGGCGACGACGGGGGGGATGTTGTAGAAGATCAACAGTGGCGTGATGAGAAAACCGCCGCCGACGCCGAACATTCCAGACAGGAATCCGACGGCCGCCCCCATGCCGAGAATGATGAAGATGTTCACCGACAATTCTGCGATGGGCAGATAGATTGTCACAGCCGACCCCGAATGATGACCGCTCCTGCCGGGCGGTTTCTTGGCACGTCCCCGTTCGAATGCGCACCATACTGTGAAATCGTTGCCAGAGGCTTTCGATCGGCCCCGTGATTAGCCATAGAGATTGACGGAGAGATCGGTGGCAGGATTCGCCGGATGCGCGGATCGATATGTCCGGGCATAATCCGGCTTTTTTCAGGTTTTGTGACAGGCGACGGCAAAATTGGAAAAAGCCTTGCGGCATAGTGCCGCCAGGCCCGCGCCGATAGCTGCCTCTCACCTTAACCTACCGGTGTTGGGCCTTGCGAGACGTGAGCGGGGAATGGAGAGGTCGCCGCATCTCCTCTTCTCCCCCTCGGGGAGAAGGTGCCGGCAGGCGGATGAGGGGGCCACACGGCACATCCTTCACGTAATTCACCTATTCCGGCACGCCGATGGTCGAAACGATGCCGATATGGTCGAAGCCCGCATGAGGAAAAGACCAGCTTTGCGGCCCCCTCATCCGCCCTACGGGCACCTTCTCCCCGAGGGGAGAAGAGGGAGTCGAGAGGCCGCGCCTCAGATTGCCTTGCTGCCCTGCTTGTTGCGTTCGAGCAGTGCCTTCACGGTCGCATCGGTCACCTTGCCGTCCGGCTCCTGCCCGACGGACTTCTGGAAGTTTTTGATCGCCGTCACGGTCTTCGCGCCCATTTCGCCGTCCGGCACGCCGGCGTCGAAGCCGTTATTGTTGAGGATCGCCTGGATGTTGCGGATCGCCTTTTTCATATCGACGCTCGCCGTCTTCGCGCCGGTGCCTGCCCATTCATCGGGGATGTCGATGGCGTTCGTGCGATGGTCGACCGGCTCCGCCTTCCAGAGATCGGCCTTGGCGCGTGCCCGTTCGAGCTGGTCGGGCTTCATGGCGTTGGCCACTTCGTCGCGCTTCTGCGCCGCATCCTTGTCGCCGGCCTTGGCGGCGATTGAAAACCATTTGTAGGATTCTTCGAGATCCGCCGGAACGCCGTTGCCGCGTGCGCAGAGGATCGCCAGGTTGAACTGGCTGTCGGTGATGCCGAGGTTCGCAGCCTTGGTGAACCAAGAGGCGGCCGTCGCATAATCCTGCTGGCCGAGCGCGCCGGAGGCGTAGAGGACAGCGAGATTGTGCATGGCGCTGGCATTGCCCTGGTTTGCCGCCTGCTCGTAAAAACCCTTCGCCTTGGCGATGTCGCGTTCGACGCCGTTGCCCTTCTCGTACATGCTGCCGAGCCGGTATTCGGCCGGCGCAAAGCCCTTGTCGGCCGAAAGCTGGTACCAGCCTGCGGCCTGCTTCTGATCGACCGTCATGCCGTTGCGACCGTCCGAATAACGCGCGCCGATTTCGAACAGCGCCAGCGCATCGCCGCCGCTCGCCGCATCGGCAAGCGATTTCGGCTGGACGGTGTCGGGAATGGTGATGGCCGCCTGCGGTGCGGGTGCTGGAACGAAGCCCGATGTCTCCTGTGCTGCGCCGGACGGGGCGGGAGGGGAAAATGTCGCAGCCCCTTCGCCATCAAGCGGCGTCACGTCGGTCAGATGCTCGCCGGCAACCGGCGGGGTCGCTTGCGGCTGCGCCTGTTCGGCGGCGGGCGGTACAGCATCCGCTGCCGGAGCGGTCGTTCCGAGAGCGGCGGCATCCGGCTGGGCGGGTGTTGCTTCAGGCAAGGCCGGCGACGGGTTTTCCGCCGCGCCGGTCAGCGCGGAGACTTCCGCCGGCGGCTGCGGCGCGCGCTCGCCGCTCGTCAGCGTTCGAGCAAGCGGAAAGGCCATGATGGCGAGCAGCACGGCGCCGACCGCCAGCAGGATCGGCCGACGGTAGCGCGAAAAGGCGCTGGTCTTGCCCGTCTTGTCAGAAGTCTTGCCGGCCTTTTCGGCATTCGCGCCCTTCTTCTCGGCCTTGACGGCTGCCTGCTTCGGATTGGCATCCACCTCCATCGCGGCAGCCTGCGCCGCACGGCGCGCGGCAGCGATATAATCGGCGCGATCGGTTTCGCCGGCAGGTTTGCCGCGCGCCGCACTCTGGCTGGCGCGAACCCGTTCAAGGATCTTCTTAACGTCAGGCGCGCCCGAGCCGGGCTCGAGCAGTTCGTTTGCCGCATCGGTCGGCACCACGTCGGTGGGGTCAATCGACGGCGCGGGGTCGATCATCGGACGTTCGGTCGCCCGGCTCTCGGCTTTCTTGCCGGGCAGCAGCCGCTTGCCGAGGTTGGCGAGCAGGCTGGCCTTTGCCGGTGTCTGTGTCCCTGCCGATGTCGCTGCTGTCTCCGTTGTCCTGGTCGCGGCTTCGATGGCGATCGCGCTCGTTCCGCTCATGGCGGTGGCTTGCGCCGGGGCGGCAGGTTCGGCGGCGACCTCGGCCGTGCGGATAACAGGAGAAGCCTTCGCTGTCGGGGCAGCGGCCGGCGTCCTGTTCATCTCGGCTTCGGCCACCATCAGCGCATAGGGATCGACATCGAAATCGACGTCGGCGATCGGCATCTGCGCGGCCGGCCGGCCGCGATCTTCCATGCCGTCGAGCCGATCGGCGATATGCACCAGCGTCTCGTGCAGCGCCTGGAAAGTCTTGTGCGTGCGTTCCTCGCTGTCGCGGCTGAGATCCTCGAGGTGGCGCAGATCCTCGGCCAGCGCCGTCAGCGCCGACATGTCGGCGGCGGGCATGACACCCTGCGGGCCGCCATGGCGCGAATAGGCTTCGACGACGGCCTCTGCCGCCTGGCGTGCGGCCTCGATGATATATTCATCGCTCGTCGCCATGTAATCTTCGATCGCGCCCATGCGCTGGTCGAGTTCGGGGGGTATTACAGCGCTTTCGCGCGGCGCGCTCATCAGCGCCGAAAGATTGGCGATCTGGTCTTCGAGGTTCTTCAGCGCCCGCGGATCGGTCGGCGCTGCCGATGTGCTCTCTTCCAGCCGGGCGGCAATGTCGCTCAGCCGTCCTTCGAGACGCAGGAAGGCGCCGTCGTCGACTACCGCGGCCGGTGCCGGCGCCTGCTGCTGATGGGCCATCTCGTCGATGCGCCGGGCGAGATGGTCGAGCCGCTGGGCCAGCACATCGTTGACGGCGCCGTTCTCAAGCGCGTCGATCTTGCGGGAAATGTCGGAAAGCGTGCCGGTGAGGTCGGCCTGCGGCGCAGTCTCCTGCGTGCGCTCCAGCAGATAGGAAAGATGTTCCAGCCGTTCGTCGAGCCGCGACGTCGATTCCGCCTTCGTCAGTTCCTCGACGCGTCCCGTCAGCGCCTCCAGCCGCATCGCCAGCTCGTCGGCCGGGTTCACGCGGCCGGCCGCATCATGGCTCATCAGGTCGATCTGGTCGGCGAGCGCCGCAAGCCGGCTTTCCAGCCGCTGCATCAGACCCGGATCATTCGCAGTGGCGGTGCGGCCGCTTGCCGCGATTGCCCGGCTGATCTCGTCGAGCCGCATGTCCATGGCGGCGAACTGCTCGGACATGACCCGGTCGTGCGGCTGGATCATATTGCCGAAATGCTCCATCGCCGTGGCGATTGAGATGAGCTTGTCTTCCAGCGCCCGAACAGCAGGGCTTTCGCCCATTCCGCCGATATGGCGCTTGATATCGTCGAGCCGATAGGCGAGCGAAACGAGCTCTTCCTGCAACCCCTCGGTATCGAGCGCCGCAAGCCGGTTTTCGAAGCCATCCCAGCGGTTTTCCAAATGGCGCAGCGACTCTTCGCGCGCCAGCCCGTCCATCAATGAGCGCAGCTCTTCGAAATCCTCGCGAAGGCCGGCAGCCTCGGGTGCGACGGAGCGGCCGGTCAGCTGGGTGATGCTCTGGGCAAGGCGGCCCATATCGGCGCGCATATCGTCGGCGAAGCGGCCGTCTCCGGCATTTGTCTTGATTTCGCGCAGCTCGGCGCGCAGCGCGTTCATCTCGCGGGTGACGCCCTCGGAAATGTCGCGCTTCAGGTCCTGCCGCAGATTGACGAGCGCCTGGGCGATCTCCGTCATCGTGTCGTCGCCCGCGCGGAAGGCGGGTGCCGGCACTGGGGCAGCGGCGCGTGGCGCAGGTTCACGAAGCTGCGGAGCCTGCTCGCGTGCGTAAGGCCGCTCGCGGCCGGCTTCAAGCGCGCGCTGGCGTTGACGAATTTCGGCGAGCGGATCCGGCCGCGGCTCGGGCGGGGCCTTTGCGGGCCGGGGAGCATGGGAAGCGGCATAAGGATCGCGCTCGGCCGTTGCCGTGCGCGGCCGCTGTTCGCGCCCGCTGCCCATCAGCCCTTCGATGCGCGCCTCCAGCCCTTCGATCGTGCGGTTCAGCGCATCGAGCGAGGTCCTGTCGGACTGTCGGGAAGGATTTGATCGCGATCCGTTCATCTTCTTGCTCGCTTCGACTGCTCGACCTCTCGTCAGAGCTCGATCTTTGGCTTTTCGTCTGCTGCCCGCTTTAAGCGGACCGGAGCGCACCATTCATAAGACGATAGTCAATTAGACTTTCCTCAAGCTGAACGATGTAGCGGCATCCTAAGGGAACGCGAGACTGGGGAAAGGATGCGGATCACTACTGCTCAATCCGCACCTTTCACGAAACGTGGTAAACAAGCCGTTAATGCCGATGGGAATTTTTTAACGTTTGTGTTCCAAACGCCGTTTTTGGCGGCAATTGCCCCCGAACGCGTCATATCGAATGGCCGCTCGCGCTCAGGCCGGCCTGGATATTGCAGCTCGATCTTCACGCCGTCAGGGCCATAGACGAAGACCTGGCCGAGATCGGTGTCGGGAATATCGTAATATTCGTAGCGATAGCCGCCCGCCGGCAGGGCTCAGAAGCTCTCCGTCCAGGGCCGGACTTCCACCTCCAGCGACCATGCGCTGCGGTGCTGGCGAAGCACGTCGATATAGGTCTGGGCGATCGAATCCGGCAGCAGCGTGCCATCCGGCTTCTCCACCCGGTCCGGCCGAATCTGTGAGCGCACCGCGCCGTCGATGACGAAATGCGCGACATGGATGCCCATCGGCCCGAGTTCGCGGGCTGCACTCTGGGCAAGGCCGCGCAAGGCGAACTTGCCCATCGCGAAGGGGGCCGACTGCGCAAAGCCCTTCACGCTTGCCGACGCGCCGGTGATGAGGACGGCGCCGCGGCCCCGCGGGATCATCCGCCGCGCTGCCTGCTGCACCACCAGGAACCCGCCGAAAGCGGTGGTCGCGATGGCCTTCTCGACCTCGGCGGGATCGAGTTCGGCGAGCGGGCCGCGCTGACGAGCGCTGGCATTGAAGATCACCACGTCAGGCCCGCCGATTGCGGCGGCAGCCTCTTCGAACAGTGCTGCGACGCTCGCCGGCTGCGTGACGTCGGCGGTAAAGGCGCTGGCGCCGGTCTCCTCGATGAGCCCTTGCAGTTTCTCGATATTGCGGGCGGCGAGCCCGACCTTGACGCCCTGCGCCGACAAGCGCCGGGCAAGCGATGCGCTGATGCCGGAGCCCGCGCCGACGATGAGCGCGCTCTCATAGGGAAAGTCGGTCATGATGTCTTCCTCGATGGATCGTCCGACAGACGTAAGACGTCGGAACGACTTGCGCCACTGCCCGGCCGATACTCTGTTCTGCGATGGACAAGCAAGATGAGATGGCGTCTGCTCCTCAGTGCGTCATCGCGGCGGATTCGTGCTCTCGAATTTTTTCAAGAAAGACGTCGCAAGCGCAAAATTTGACGTTTACGCAAACGTCAATATTTTGTAAGACAGTGCCCAAGGCCGGCGCGACCCGGTCAGCCGAATGGGAGGAATTTGAGAGATGCCAGTCTACAAGGCCCCGGTGAACGATACGCTCTTCGTCCTCAACGACGTGCTGGGTCTCGAACGCTACAACAATCTGCCGGGTTTTGCCGATGCGACCCCCGATATGATCGAAGCGATCCTCGGCGAGGCCGGAAGGGTTGCAGAGGAAGCTCTCTTTCCGCTGAACTATTCCGGCGACCAGGAAGGCTGCACGCGTCACGACGATGCGAGCGTCTCGACGCCGAAGGGCTTCAAGGAGGCGTATAAAGCCTATCGCGAAGGTGGCTGGATCGGCCTTGCCGTGCCGGAAGAATTCGGCGGCCAGGGCCTTCCCTATACGCTGCATACCGCCGTCGGCGAATATACGTCGGCCGCCAACATGTCGCTGATGATGTATCCGGGCCTGACGCAGGGTGCGATCGCGGCACTCCTCGTCCACGGTTCCGATGAGCAGAAGGCCACCTATCTGCCGAAGATGGTCGACGGCGCATGGTCCGGCACCATGAACCTGACCGAGCCGCATTGCGGCACCGATCTCGGCATGCTGCGGACCAAGGCGGTGCCGCAGGCTGATGGTAGCTACAAGATATCGGGCCAGAAGATCTTCATCTCCGCCGGCGAACACGACCTGGCCGACAATATCGTCCATCTGGTGCTCGCCCGCATCGAGGGTGCGCCCGAGGGCACCAAGGGCATTTCGCTGTTCATCGTCCCGAAATTCCTCGTTGGCAAGGACGGTGCGCTCGGCGCCCGCAACGCTGTCTCCTGCGGCGCGATCGAGCACAAGATGGGCATCCACGCCAACGCCACCTGCGTGATGAATTACGACGAGGCGACCGGCTTCCTGATCGGCGCCGAAAACCGCGGCCTCAACGCCATGTTCGTGATGATGAACGAGGCTCGCCTGATGGTCGGCCTGCAGGGCATCGCCATTTCCGAGATCGCCTATCAGAATGCCGCCAGCTACGCCCGCCACCGCATCCAGGGCCGCTCGCTGTCCGGCCCCAAGGCGCCGGACAAGAAGGCCGATCCGATCATCGTCCATCCGGATATTCGCCGCACGCTGATGACCATCCGCGCCTTCAACGAGGCCGGCCGCGCCTTCCTGCTCTGGACCGCGCTCAAGTCCGATATCGCCCACCGCGCTAGCGACGAGAAGGAGCGCCAGACGGCCGACGATATTCTCGGCCTCGTCACCCCGATCCTCAAGGGCGTGATGACCGATAAGGGCTTCGATCATGCCGTCATGGCCCAGCAGGTCTTCGGCGGCCACGGCTATATCGAAGAGCACGGCATGAGCCAATATGTGCGGGATGCCCGCATCGCCATGATCTATGAAGGCGCCAACGGCATTCAGGCGCTCGATCTCGTCGGCCGCAAGCTCGCCTTGAACGGCGGCCGCGCCGCCATGGCCCTCTTCAAGGAGATCGGCGATTTCTGCGAGGAGAACCGCAGCAACGAAAAACTCTCCTTCTTCACCAAGCATCTGAAGAAGGGCTTGAACGACGTCCAGGGCGCGACCATGTGGTTCATGCAGAACGCCATGGCCAAGCCCGACAACGCGGGCGCCGGCTCGACCGATTACATGCACCTCTTCGGGCTCGTCATTCTCGGCTATATGTGGGCGAAGATGGCCAAAGCCGCCGAGGACGGTCTTGCATCCGGCGATGCCGCCCGCGAGGATTACCTGAAGAACAAGCTGATCACAGCGAAATTCTTCATGGAGCGGCTCATGCCGGAAACCACGCTGCGCAAGGCCCGCATCGAGGCCGGCGCCGACACGATGATGGAACTGGCCGCCGAAGCGTTTTGAGCCGGTTCTCCCTCCCCCTTGTGGGGAGGGTTGGGGAGGGGTCTTTTCTCCTCCCTCCAAGATTTGAGGCAGGATAGATTGCCGTCAGGGAGATGAGACAATGACCGAGGTTTTCATTTACGACCACGTGCGTACGCCGCGCGGCCGCGGCAAGAAGGACGGCGCCCTGCATGAGGTGCCCTCCGTCCGCCTTGCGGCAAAGACGCTGGAAGCGATCCGCGAGCGCAACGGCCTCAATACGGAAACGGTCGACGACATCATCATGGGCTGCGTCGATCCGGTCATGGATGCCGGCGCCGTCATCCCCAAGGCCGCCGCCTTCGAAGCCGGTTACTCCACCAAGGCGCCCGGCATGCAGATCTCCCGCTTCTGCGCCTCCGGTCTCGATGCGGTCAATTTCGGCGCCGGCAAGATCGCGCAAGGGGCTGACGATATCGTCATCGCGGGCGGCGTCGAAAGCATGTCCCGCGTCGGTCTCGGCATGTCCGGCGGCGCCTGGTTCATGGACCCTTCGGTAAATTTCCCGGCCTATTTCATGCCGCAGGGCGTCTCGGCCGATCTGATCGCCACCAAATACGGCTTCAGCAGAACCGATGTCGACGCCTATGCGGTCGAGAGCCAGAAGCGTGCCGCCCATGCCTGGGAAAAGGGCTGGTTCGACAAGTCGGTCATTCCGGTCAAGGACCAGAACGGCCTGACGATCCTTGATAAGGACGAGCATATGCGCCCCGGCACCGACATGCAGGCGCTCGCCTCCCTCAATCCGTCCTTCCAGATGCCCGGCGAGATGGGCGGCTTCGAGGCGGTCGGCATCCAGGCCCATCCCGAGATCGAGCGCATCAACTATGTCCACCATGCCGGCAATTCCTCCGGCATCGTCGATGGCGCCGGCGTCGTCCTGCTCGGCTCCAAGGCCGGCGGTGAGAGCATGGGCAAAAAGCCGCGCGCCCGCATCAAGGCCTTCGCCAATATCGGCTCCGATCCGGCCCTGATGCTGACCGGGCCTGTCGACGTCACCGAGAAGCTGTTGAAGCGGACCGGCATGAGCCTGTCCGACATCGATCTCTTCGAACTCAACGAGGCCTTCGCTGCCGTGGTGCTGCGCTACATGCAGGCCTTCGACATCGACCATGACAGGATCAACGTCAATGGCGGCGCCATCGCCATGGGCCATCCGCTCGGCGCCACCGGCGCCATGATCCTCGGCACGGTGCTGGACGAGCTTGAACGCCGCGACCTTAACACCGCGCTGGTGACGCTCTGCATCGGCGCCGGCATGGGCACGGCAACGGTTATCGAAAGGGTCTGACGATGGGCTTCAACACCGGCACGATCGAAACCGAATATGCCGAGGTCACCGAGCACTGGTCGCCCCGCGTTATCGCCGATCTCAACGGCCAGAGCGTCAAGCTCGCCAAGGTCCAGGGCCAGCTCGCCTGGCATTCCCACCGCGACGAGGACGAGCTTTTTCTGATCTGGAAGGGGTCGCTGACCATCGAATATCGCGACCGCCCGCATGTGCAACTGAAGGCCGGTGATTTTCATGTCGTGCCGAAGGGCGTCGAGCATAACCCGGTGGCGCAAGAGGAATGCTGGATCGTGCTTTTCGAGCCGTCGCAGACCAAACATACCGGCGATGTCGTCACCGAAAAGACGAAGACCTTAGACGCGCAGCGCAGCCATTTGCCGGCTTGATCGGGGAGGAACCCAATGACCTACACCAATTTCACGCTCGAAACCGACGCCGACGGCATCGCTCTCGTCACCTGGGACATGCCCGGCAAATCGATGAACGTCTTCACCGCCGAGGTGATGGCCGAACTCGACGCCATCATCGACGCCACGACCGCCGATGCGGCCGTCAAGGGCGTCGTTTTCACCTCGGGTAAATCCTCCTTCTCCGGCGGCGCCGATCTGTCGATGATCAAGTCGATGTTCAGTTCCTACCAGGAGGAGAAGGCAAAGAGCCCCGAGACGGCCGTGCAGAACCTCTTCGGTCTGGTCGGCCGCATGAGCGGCCTGTTCCGCAAGCTCGAAACATCGGGCAAGCCCTGGGTTTCAGCCATCAACGGCACCTGCATGGGCGGCGCTTTCGAACTGTCGCTCGCCTGCCACGGCCGTGTCGCCTCCAATGCCAAGAGCGTCAAGATCGCGCTGCCCGAAGTGAAGGTCGGTATCTTCCCCGGCGCCGGCGGCACGCAGCGTGTGCCGCGGCTGGCGAACGCCCAGGATGCGCTGCAGATGATGACGACCGGCCAGTCGCTGACCGGCTCCCGCGCCAAGGCGATGAACCTCGTGCATCAGGTGGTCGAGCCGGATCAGCTGATCCCCGCCGCCAAGCAGATGATCAAGGATGGCCTGAAGCCGGTCGCCCCCTGGGACGAGAAGGGCTTCAAGGCGCCCGGCGGCGGCATCTGGACGCCGGCCTCTGCCCAGCTCTGGCCGGCCGCCCCGGCGATCCTGCGCAGGGAAACATCGGGCAATTATCCGGCAGCCCTTGCCATCCTGAAATGCGTCTACGAAGGCCTGCAGGTGCCGTTCGACACCGGCCTGAAGATCGAGCAGCGTTATTTCACCGAGGTGCTGCAGACCCGCGAAGCCTTCTTGATGATCCGTTCGCTGTTCATCTCGATGCAGGAGCTCGGAAAAGGCGCCCGCCGCCCGGCAGGTCATGCGAAGACCGAGCTGAAGCATGTCGGCGTCGTCGGCGCTGGCTTCATGGGCGCCTCGATTGCTTATGTCACCGCCGCCGCCGGCATTCCCGTGACGCTGATCGATCGCGACATCGAAGCGGCGACCAAGGGCAAGACTGTGTCGGAAGGCCTGGTCAAGGATTCGATCGGTAAGGGACGTCTTACGCAGGATGAGGCTGCTGCATTGCTCTCCCGCATCACACCCTCGGCAAACTATGCCGACCTCGCCAATGCCGATCTCGTCATCGAGGCGGTGTTCGAGGATCGCGAGGTGAAGAAAGCGGTCATCGAGGCGGTCGAAGCCGTGCTGCCGGAAGGCGCGGTCTTCGCCTCCAACACCTCGACCCTGCCGATCTCAGGTCTCGCCAAGAATTCGAAACGCCCGGCCGATTTCATCGGCATCCACTTCTTCTCGCCTGTCGAGAAGATGATGCTGACCGAGGTCATCCTCGGAAGCGACACCGGCGACAGGGCGCTGGCTGTCGCTCTCGACTATGTTGCAGCCATCAAGAAGACGCCGATCGTCGTCAATGACACCCGCGGCTTCTTCGTCAATCGTTGCGTGCTGCGCTACATGTCGGAAAGCTACGACATGCTGATCGAGGGCGTGCCGCCTGTCATGATCGAGAATGCCGCCAAGATGGCCGGCATGCCGGTCGGTCCGTTGGCGCTCAACGACGAGGTCGCCATCGACCTCTCGCTGAAGATCCTCAAGGCGACGGTCGCCGATCTCGGCGAAAAAGCAATCGACCCCAGACACATGGAACTCATCTCCCGCATGGTGGAAAAGGAAGGCCGCTTCGGCCGCAAGAATTCCAAGGGCTTCTACGACTACCCACCGAAACCGGCAAAGAAGTCCCTCTGGCCAGACCTCAAGACCTTCTATCCGCAGAAGCCGGCGGACGAGGTTGACGTCAACGTCCTCAAACAGCGTTTCCTCGTCACCATTGCGCTCGAAGCCGCCCGCACCGTGGAGGAAGGAATCGTCACCGATCCGCGCGAGGCGGATGTCGGGTCGATCCTGGGCTTCGGCTTCGCGCCCTATACCGGCGGGGCGCTGAGCTATATCGACGGAATGGGCGCGAAGGCTTTCGTGGAATTGGCGGAAAAGTTAGCTGCTGCTTACGGAAGTCACTTCAAGCCGACGCCGCTGCTGAAGGACATGGCCGCCAAGGGCGAGACGTTTTACGGCCGGTTCGACCCCTATGCGAAGGTGGGGAAGGCGGCTTAGGCCGCCTTTACCATCCTGCGACGGCACGACGTCAAAGAATCCTCCCTCAGCCCGCTCGACTTTCCCTAGCTGCGGCCTTGTCACGGACACAATTTCCGATTACATGTTCGCGCATCGATCTTGCTAGATGAACTTTGAAACGGCCTCGCGTCGTTCCTGGCGAACTTCCTCCAAAATCGGTTTTCATCGCCGTTCGGCATTTATCCGGGCTGCATTCTTCTATGAACGATTCGAAAAGGATATCGTCATGAGCACTGGTACCGTAAAGTGGTTCAACGCAACCAAGGGCTTCGGCTTCATTCAGCCGGATGACGGCGCAGCCGACGTTTTCGTCCACATCTCCGCCGTTGAACGCGCTGGCATGCGCGATCTCAAGGATGGCCAGAAGCTGTCTTACGAGCTCGTCCGCGACAACAAGTCCGGCAAGATGTCGGCAGACCGCCTCCAGGCGGCCTGAGCCTTCAAGGCTCTAAATATCATCTCCGGATCGTGACCACGGATGTACTGGCACGGTTCGTTGAGATAGCAGGGAAGGTCGGGTTAACCCGGCCTTTTTTTGTGTATGGCCGGCTGATGTTTTGCCCGATTGGCGGAGTAGCCGGCATCGCCTTGGCACATAGGTTTTGCCCTAAAGAATCTTTCGCATCACCAAGCCGGGTGCGTCACCGGCGACAACAAGCCCCACAAGACAGGTAAACCGCTCAGCCACGGGACGTTTCATCAGTCTCCAGCATCTCCATGACCCGCGCCATCACCGCCCGCGCCGCATCGAGTTCGGCTGACGTGAACGCGGCGCTCAGCCCGTCCGCCCATCCGGCTTGCGCAATATCAATAACGCCGAGCCGCGCGGCCCCTTCTTCCGTCAGTCGCACCAGCTTGGCGCGCTGGTGCTGCGGGTTGTCGGCATAGGCGATCAGCCCTTCGCTCTCCAGCACGTCGGCAAGCCGCTGCACGCCCTGGCGGGCGAGGCCGAGCGCGCGGGCGATCTGCGCCACCGACATGTTGCCGCGCCTTGCCGCGGCCAGCACCTGCCAGCGCGCGCTGGTTTGCCCTGCCGGCTTAGCCAACTGGTCGCCCGCCGCCGTCAGATGGCCGGCGAGGCGAAGGGCGGTGATCGCAAAAGCGGAGAAAGCATCCCCCTCCATCGTCCGCTCCGGTCGATTTTGTTTGACAACATGTTGTCGATTTTGTATCTCATCCATAATGACAACATATTGTCATATCCGAAAACTGAAGGCAACGCCGAAGGAGGAGATCGCCATGAAGAAAACCTACAAGGGAAGCTGCCATTGCGGCAAAGTGCACTACGAGGTGGACATCGACCTCGATGAGGGCACCGGCCGCTGCAATTGTTCGATCTGCACCAAGCGCCGCTATTGGGGCGCCAACGTCAAGCCGGAGGATTTCCGGCTGATGTGCGAAGAGGCGGAAACGTCCGACTACCAGTTCAACACCAGGAGCGGCCATCACCGCTTCTGCCGCACCTGCGGTGTATCGGCCTATGGCGACGGTTATGTCGAAGCGATCGGCGGCGCCTATGTCTCGATCAACATCGCCTGCCTCGACGATATCACCCCTGAGGAACTGGCAGCACTGCCGGTCCGTTATGCCGACGGCAGGCACGATGCCTGGTGGAACGAACCGGCGGTGACAAGTTATCTCTAATGCACGATGCGAGTGGTTTCGCACGACATCATGCTCAATTTTAAAAGTCGCTGTCGAATTGCCGTCCTCCCAATCGTCCTATGTCCATAACGGAGAAGGAGACCGATTGTGAAAGACCAAGCGAATGCCAGGATCGACGAAGAGGCGATCATCGCCATGCTGATGATGCGCGCCAAGGCGCTGGGCGAAAAGAATGCCAAGGACGCGCTTTCTTACGAGGCGGAGGATTCCGTCGAATTTTCGCTGGCCCCGCCGCTCGCCTATTACGGCCAGGACGAGGCGGGTCTGCAGGCCTGGTTCGATACCTGGGAAGGCCCGATCGGCGGCGAGGTGCGCGATGCCAAGCTCACAGCCGGCGAAGAGGTCGCTTTCTGGAGTGGCCTCATGCACATGACGGGAACCAAGACCGATGGCGCCGAGGTCGATCTCTGGTTCCGCCAGACGCTGGGTCTCGTCAAGCAGGATGGCCTATGGTTGGTTGCCCACCAGCACGCCTCGGTGCCCTTCGCCATGGATGGCAGCGGCCGGGCGCTGCTCGATCTCAAGCCGTGAACTGCGTCCTCAGGCGGCACTCTCCGCGACCCTCCGCCGGTCGGCGCGAATGCTCATCAATCCGACGGCCATCAAAAGCAGGATCGCCGTCGCATAGAAATCCGTCGTCAGTGCGTAACCGGCCGATTTCGCCAGGAACCCGGCAAGGATCGCCGGCAGGCTGAAGGCGAGGTAGCTCTGGACGTAGAAGGCCGACAGCAGCCCGGCCCGCTCGTCCGCCTTGGCGAGCGGCATGATGGTGCCGATCGAACCAAGGAAATTGGTGCCGAAGCCGACGCCGGTAAAAATTGTGCCGATGAGCAGCAGGGGCACATTGGCAAGATGGACGCCGGCAACGACCGTCAGGATGCCGAGCGTCTTCGCCGACACGCCGAAAACCAGATTGGCCGAGGCCGTCTTGCTGCGCCTGAGATAGACGGCGATTGCTCCGCTCACCATCAGCGCGGTGACGACGGCCCCGCCCGTCAGCGGCGCCCGGCTGCCGGTCGTGCTGGCGACCAGCGACGGGACCAGCGAGAGATAGAAGCCGGCAAGCGTCCAGTTGGCGATATTGATCGGCGTCACCAGCGAGAGCGGCCGCTTCACCTGCGGCGGAACGGTGACCCGCGGTATCAGCGAGCCGAGCGCGCCGGGTCGCTTGGCCCCGGTCTCGCCTGTCAGCCAGATGCCGGCCGCCTGCAGCGTGAAGGCGACAAGCAACAGCGCATAGGTGAGATGCATCGGGAAGGGGCCGAATTGGATCAAGGCGCTGGTGCCGACCGCACCTACCGCCATGCCGCAAAGCGGCGCGATCGAGTTGACGATCTGTCCCTTTGCCCGGTCGACATCGACGAGCGCCGCTCCGATCGAGGCGCCCGCGATCCCGGTTGCCAGCCCCTGCACGATCCGCGCTGCGATCAGCCAGGCGGGACCGCTTGCGGCGACGAAGAGGCCCATGGCGGCGATTTCGAGCACGAGGGCGGAAAAGATCACCGGCTTGCGGCCGAGATGATCCGAGATCGAACCGGCGATCAGCAGCGCCGCCAGCAGCGCGAAGGCGTAGACCGCGAAAATCACCGTGATCAGCACCGGCGAGACGGAAAAGTTTTCCTGATAGATCCGGTAGAGCGGCGTTGGCGCCGCGGAGGCGCCGAAAAAGGTCGCGAGCGTCAGCGCATGAAAGCCGATCGAGGGGCGCGGCGAATTCGCGGTGGATTTGGCTGCGGCGAACATATATAAGCCCCTTAAAGCTAAGCCGTTGCGTTAGCTTACGTAGAGCAGGTGCTCTATAAAAGCAAATTATTTGCGTTAATAGGTCTGTCAAAGATTTTGAACTATCGCCGCCAAGGGGAGAAAGTCGGGTTGCACGCATGACAGTGAAAGAGAATCTCCGTCCGGGCGGCAGAAGCGCCCGGGTTCAGGCATCGGTGCATAAGGCGGTCCGTGAGCTGATGGCCGAGATGAGCCGCACCGACGTGACGATCCCGCTGATTGCCGGCAAGGCGGGGGTGACGCCGTCGACCATCTATCGTCGCTGGGGCGACCTGCAGGAGCTTCTCGCCGATGTCGCCGTCGATCGGCTGCGGCCGGATATGCAGCCGGTCGATGCCGGCAGCGGCGGGGCCGATCTTCAAGCTTGGGCCGAGCAATATGCCGAGGAAATGTCCTCCGGGCCGGGCCGCGAGATGATCCGTGACGTGCTGGCCGCGCAGGCGGGCGCGAATGCTTGTAAATGCAGCGAATATACCCGCCAGCAGATCGACGTCATCGCCGAGAGGGCGAAGGCCCGCGGCGAGGCTTTTCCGGATGTCGACCGCGTCATGGACCAGGTCGTGGCGCCGATCATGTACCGCATCCTGTTCGGCGATGTGCCGGCGACAGCGTGTGTGCGCGATCTGGTTACGCGTGTCATGAGCGCGACGGACTGAGTTTTCTGTTACTCCGCGGCGGCGCGCTTGAGGCCGGAAATCTGGGTGATATAGGCGCGCAGCGCCGCCGGCCGTACCGGCTTGTGCTGAACGGCGATACCGTATCGCTCGGCCTCGCTGCGCACCTCCGGCGTCCGGTCGGCCGTGATCACCAAGGCAGGGATATCGGCGCCGAACTGTCGGCGCAGATGCAGGATGGCGGCAATGCCGGTGCCGTCGCCGAGATGATAATCGGCGATGACGATGTCAGGCGGTCCCTCCCGGCCATCGAGGGCGGTGACCTCGGCGAGGCCATCCAGCGCCTCCACCTCGCAGCCCCAGCCGCTGATCAAGAGGCGCATGCCTTCGAGGATCTTCGGCTCGTTATCGATACAGAGGATCTTCAGCCCGCTCAGCGGCTGCCCGGGACGGTCGGCGGGCGCAACCGCTGCTGCCGCCGCGGCCGGGCGTGAGACGTCGAGCGGCATGGCGATGCGGAATTCCGTGCCCTTGCCATGCGTCGACTGCAGCTCGACCGGATGGTTGAGTACGCGGGCGATGCGGTCGACGATCGACAGGCCGAGCCCGAGGCCGGAGGCGGTTTTGGCACCTTCATCCAGCCGCGCGAATTCCTTGAACACGGTGCGGAATTTCGACGGTGGGATGCCGATGCCGGAATCGATCACCTGGATGATCACCTGGTTGCCGCGCCGCCGCGCCCCGACCACCACCTTGCCGGTGATCGTGTATTTGATGGCGTTGGAAACGAGGTTCTGCACCAGCCGGCGCAGCAGGTTGGGATCGGAGCGGACGCGTAGTGACGTCGGCATGACCACCAGCTTCAGCTGCTTTTCGCGGGCGATCGGCGCGAAATCGGTCTGGATACGCTCCAGCAGGTCGGAGAGCGCGACGGAGGCGAGCCGCGGCCTCATGGCGCCGGTATCGAGCCTGGATATATCGAGCACTGCGCCGAGAATGGTCTCGACCGACTCCAGCGCGGAATCGATGTTGCGCACGATCGGGCTGTTGTCGGATTGCGCCATGCGCTCGACCAATGCCGAGGAATAGAGCCGGGCGGCGTTGAGCGGCTGCAGGATATCGTGCCCGGCGGCAGCGAAAAAGCGTGTCTTGCCGATATTCGCCTCGTCGGCGGCGGCGCGTGCCTCGCCGAGTTCGCGGTTGACGCGGGTAAGCTCGGCCGTGCGTTCGGCGACGCGCTGCTCCAGCGTCTCATTCGCCTGTTTCAGCGCCTGGTCGGCGTTCACGCGCTGGGTGATGTCGGTGAAGGTGGCGACGATGCCCTTGTCCGGCATGGCGTTGGAGCGCACCTCGATGATCCGCTCGCCGCCGCCGAGCACCAGCGCGAAGGGTTTGTCGAGCGTCAGGAAATGCCGCACCGTCTGGCTGAGGTCGCCGGGCGCGATATCGCCGCGCTGGATGAGCGTGGTGACGATATCGGACAAGGGAAAACCGACCTGGCCGGCACTTTCCGGAAGATCCAGCAATTGCCGGAAACGCCGGTTCCAGATCGTCAGCCGGTTGGAACTGTCGAAGACGGCAATGCCCTGGTCCATCTGCGAAAGCGCCGTCTGCAGCATGTCCTGATTATACTGCAGCGCCTCGCTGGCCTGGTCGAGCAGCCAGGCAGTGTCGGAAGAGGCATCCTCGATCTTCTGCAGGATCAATGACAGCACCAGCCGGGCCGAGGACGAGCCGATGGCGCTGCCGAGCAGCTGTTCGCTGAAATGGATGAGCGCCATGTCGGCCGGCTGCTCGTCCTCCAGCTTGCGGCCGGAGCTTTGTTCGTAGGTCGTGAAGGAACGCTGCATGCGCTCTTCGCCGAGATAGCGTGAGATCGCCGCTTTGAGATCGCCGACGCTGATGCGGGTCTTCCAGCCGCGCGTGGCAAATTGCGAACGCGAATGCCGCTTGACGAAGATGCCGGCTTGAATGCGCTCCAGCGGCTTGGCGTTGCGGGTGAGCGAGCCGACGACGAAGAAGGCGGTGTTGACGAGCAGGCTCATCGCCGTCGCATTGACCAGCGGATCGGCGTCGGGCGCGGTGAACAGCGTGGTCCCGGGAAAGATGAAGCCGAGCACGGCGCTCGCCACATAGGAGTAGTCGGGGCCGCCGAGCGAGGGCAGGAACAGCAGGTAGATCCAGATGACGAAGCCGGAGGTAAGCCCGAGGATCGCGCCGCGCGCATTCGCCCGCCGCCAGATCAGCCCGCCGAAGAGCGCTGGGGCGATTTGCGCGATCGCGGCAAAGGAAAGCAGGCCGATCGAGGCAAGGCCGGCGGTGCTGTCGGTCGAACGGTAATAGGCGTAGCCGAAAAGCAGCACGGCGAAGATGGCGCTGCGGCGGATGTTGAGCAGCGTCTTGGCGAAATTGTCGCGCAGGCTGGCGCGGCCGCCGGCGAGTTTGCGCCGGAGGAAGATCGGCATGATGATGTCGTTCGACACCATGATCGACAGTGCGACGGAATCGACGATGACCATCGCCGTTGCGGCGGAGAAACCACCGATGAAGATGATCAGCGAAATGACGGGCATCTGGCCGGCAAGCGGCAGCGACAGCATGTAGAAATCGGCATTGCCGGTGCCGCCGAACGTCAAGAGCCCACCGATCGCCACCGGCAGCACGAAGAGATTGATGGCGATGAGATAGGTGGGAAACAGGAAGCCTGCGAGTTTCAGCTGTTTCGGGGTCCGATTTTCGACAACCGTCACGTGGAATTGCCGCGGCAGCAGGATGATCGCGAAGGCCGACAATAGGATCAGGGTGATCCAGCGGCTGATCGGCGTGTGGTAGCTGAGCGCCGACATGACCAGCTCATTGTCGACGGTCTTGCGCCAGAGATCGGTCGGGCCGTCGAAGAGAAACCAGATGACGCAGACGCCGGCGGTCAGGAAGGCGACGAGCTTGACGACGGATTCCATTGAGACCGCGAGAATGAGGCCGTCCTGGTGTTCGGTCGCATCCGTATGCCGCGTGCCGAACATGATGGCGAAGCAGGCAAGCACCAGTGTTGCGAGGAGCGGCAGGTCGAGGAAGTAGAGATTGCCGCTGCCGATGCCGTAATCGGACGGATTGACCATGGCGCTGACGGTGCTCGAGATCGCCTTGAGCTGTAGCGCGATATAAGGGATGGCGCCGATCAGCGAGATCAGCGCGACGATCGTTGCGACCGTCGGGTTCTTGCCGTAACGCGCGGCGACGAAATCGGCGACCGAGGTGAGCTTCTCCGCCTTGGCGAGCTCGATGATGCGGCGAAGCAGCGGCATGCCGAGCGTGAAGACCAGGATGGGACCGATATAGATGCCGGCAAATTCCAGGCCGCGCTGCGCCGCAAGCCCGACGCTGCCGAAATAGGTCCAGGAGGTGCAGTAGATCGCAAGGCTCAGCGCATAGACAACCGGCCATCCGCCCAGCGTGCCCGGGCCGGACGCGCCCTGGCCGCGGTTCTTGCGGTCGCCATAGCTTGCCACGGCGAAAAGCAGGAGCAGATAGCCGAAGGCAGACGCGAATATAACCCAGCCTGGAAGCATTGACCCTCCGCCGGCGGAAAACCCGCCGGACCTCCCGCAACGTGGGTCAGCTTAAGTCATTTCAGGCGCTTTGAAAATTCCTGGCCGTCTAGGCCTTAAGTCAAAGACCGCAGGGGGTATCGCCAAACAATTGCGATTGCCGATTGATTAATTGCAATGAAGATGTAGCTAATAAATTCCATTGGATATCTTTGAAATGGATCGAAGGGAGACGGATCCGATGCTCAATGAGTTCAAGGCCTTTATCGCCCGCGGCAATGTCATGGATCTTGCAGTCGGCGTCATCATCGGCGGCGCCTTCGGTGGCATCGTCAAATCTTTGGTGGATGACCTTATTATGCCGATCGTCGGCGCCATTTTCGGCGGCTTCGATTTTTCGAATTACTTCCTCCCACTGTCGTCGGCCGTCAACGCGCAGTCGCTCGCCGCCGCCCGCGAGCAGGGAGCGGTGTTTGCCTATGGCAGTTTCCTCACCGTTCTCATCAACTTCCTCATTCTCGCCTGGATCATCTTCCTGATGGTCAAGGGCGTGAATACCCTGCGTGCCCAGGTCGAGCGCCAGGAAAAGGCGGCACCGGAAGAGCTGCCAGCACCGGCGGCAGACGTTCAGCTGCTGACGGAAATCCGCGATCTTCTCGCCCAGCGCCCGACGGCTTGATCCGGGCTGGAGCCCGTCCGCTTCGGCCGGGCTCATTCATCACCAAAATCGATATGCCATCACTGGATGTCATGGGATTTGCCGGCGCAAATCCGCTATGAAGGCGGAAACCGGAGATATGCATGTCGATTGTCAGCAGCCTTAGCCCGCGCGCCGTAGCGGCGCCCGAAAGCGGGATCGTCGAACTCGTCAACTATGCCCGTGGCCGCGAAGGCCTGCTGCCGCTCTGGGTGGGTGAGGGCGACCTGCCGACGCCCGATTTCATCAGCAGAGCGGCGATGGATGCACTTGCCGCCGGCGAGACCTTCTACACCTGGCAGCGCGGCATTCCGGAGCTTCGCCAAGCGCTTTCCGATTATTACGACAGACATTTCGGAATCCGGCTTCCGGTCGAGCATTTCTACGTCACCGGTTCCGGCATGCAGGCGATCCAGATCGCCGTGCAGGCGCTGACCTCGCCGGGCGACGACCTGGTTTACCTCTCGCCTTCCTGGCCGAACATTGCCGCCGCCCTCGAGATAGCAGGTGCGCGCTCGCTCGGTGTCGAGCTGCAGTTTGAAGGCGGCAAATGGGCGGTCGATCTTGACCGCATCGAAACCGCGATCACCCCGAAAACCAAGGGCATCTTCATCAACACGCCGTCGAACCCGACGGGCTGGACGGCAACGAAACAGGATCTTGGCGATCTCTTGGCGCTTGCCCGCCGGCACGACCTCTGGATCATGGCGGATGAAATCTACGCCCGCTACTATTTTGCAGGCGGCCGCGCGCCCTCTTTCCTCGATGTGATGGAAGAGGGCGACAAGGTCATCTTCGTCAATTCCTTCTCGAAGAACTGGTCGATGACCGGCTGGCGCGTCGGCTGGATCGTAGCACCCCCTGAAATGGGCCAGGTGCTCGAAAACCTCATCCAATATTCGACATCGGGGGTGGCGCAGTTCATGCAGAAGGGCGCTGTCGCAGCCCTTGATCAAGGCGACGATTTCGTCGCTGCCAATATCGCCAAGGCGGCCCGCTCCCGCGATATTCTCTGCGATGCGCTTGTCGCCACCAACCGCGTCGAGACACTGAAGCCGGACGGCGCGATCTACGCCTTCCTGAAGATCGACGGCGTCGCCGACAGTCGCAAGGCGGCGCTCGACATCGTCGACAAGACAGGCGTCGGTCTTGCTCCCGGAACTGCTTTCGGGTCTGGCGGCGAACTCTTCCTGCGCGCCTGTTTTCTGCGCGACCCCAAGCAGGTGGCGATCGCGGCCGAGCGCCTCTGCGACTATATCCTCAAGCTCTGACGGGATGATTTTGTGCCGGAATCGCCGGATCGATAAAACTCTAGCAAAGCCCGAAATCGGCCTCTAACCACGACTCCAAACATACCGGTTCAAAGGCCTTCCAAAGGCCGTTCGATAAGAAAATTGGAAAGAAAAACCGGCGCCTGATGCCCCTGCTTATAAAAACGAAAGCAGGGATGCGGGACATGGCGGTTTTGGTGACGGGCGGCGCCGGTTATATCGGCAGTCACATGGTTTGGGCGCTGCTCGATGCGGGCGAGGATGTGGTCGTGCTCGACCGCCTCTCCACGGGCTTTCGCTGGGCCGTGGCGCCGGCGGCGCGTTTCTATCTCGGCGACATTGCCGATCCCGACATATTGAAAAAGGTCTTCATCGAAAACGACATCGAGGCGATCATCCATTTCGCCGGCTCTGCCGTCGTCCCGGTCTCGGTCGCCGACCCGCTCTCCTACTACGACAACAATTCCGGCAAGACCCGGGCGCTGCTGAGCGCTTCGGTCAAGGCCGGTATCCGCAACTTCGTCTTCTCCTCGACGGCGGCCGTCTACGGCCAGCAAAAGACCGATCTGCCGGTGAAGGAGACGGCCTCGCTCAATCCGGAAAATCCTTACGGCCAGTCGAAGCTGATGACTGAATTGATGCTGCGCGATGCTGCCGCCGCCTATGATTTCAACTATGTCGCGCTTCGCTACTTCAACGTCGCCGGCGCCGACCCGCACCACCGCGCCGGCCAGTCGACCTCAGGCGCCACGCACCTCATCAAGGTTGCCTGCGAGGCAGCACTCGGCAGGCGCGATAGCGTCCATGTCTACGGCATCGATTATCCCACCCATGACGGCACCGGCGTGCGCGACTACATCCATGTCAGCGATCTCACGGATGCACATCTGAAAGCGCTGCAGCACCTGCGCAGAAGCAAGGGCTCGCTCGTTGCCAATTGCGGTTATGGCAGCGGCTATTCCGTGCTCGATGTGCTGAACATGGTCACCCGCCTGCACGGACATTCCTTCAAGATCCACATGGCGCCGCGCCGCTCCGGCGATTCGGCAAGCGTCGTCGCCGACGCTTCGCTCGCCCGGCAGGTGCTCGACTGGAAGCCCAGATACGATTCGCTGGAAACCATCGTCCAGAGCTCGCTCGATTGGGAACTGTTCCTGTCGAATAAGAACGTCGACGACCTGCACAGCATCCACCGGGCACTCGCCGCCGCTTCGTTCTGATCCGGGAACCCGTTTACCATCCCCGCGCCAGCGGGGGGCGCGTGCCGTTACGTGAATAAGGAAAAATCAAGCTTTCTCTTGCTGGCTGGCCAACGGAAAAGAAAATGAAGAACTTTCTGGCCTCATTGCAGCTGCAAAAAGACAATCCGACGCTTCTGACGGCGCAGTTCCGGGCCTTGTCGTCGCAGATCCCCATTCTCTATGTCCTGCTGATCATCAATGCCCTGGCGGTGGCGATCACCCACCTCAAATCCGCGCCCCTTTGGCTTTCGCTCTACATTCCCGTGGCCTTGAGCGTCCTCTGCGTCTTCCGTCTCTGCTGGTGGGAGATCCGGGGCAAGGAAAACGTCACCGCCGAGCGGGCCTACAGGCTGATGAAGGTCACGATATCAGGGGCCGGCATCCTGGCCGTCGCTTTCGGCAGCTGGGCGATCGCGCTTTACCAATATGGCGATGCTTCCCAGCAGGGTCAGATCGCCTATTTCCTCGTGGTGACGGGCATTTCCTGCATCTTTTGCCTGATGCACCTGCCGATGGCGGCAGCCCTCACCACGGTCATCACCTTCTCGGCCATGGCCGCGACCTTCTTGTTCTCGGGCACTCCCGTTTTCGTCGCGACGGCCATCAGCGGCCTCTTCCTGATCCTGCCCTTCCTCAGGGTGATCAACAGCTATTTCCAGAATTTCGTCGGTCTTGTGCAATTGACCGAGGAGCTGAAGCAGAAGCAGGCGGAAGCCGAAGAGCTGAACCTCGTCAACAGCCGCAATGCGCTGCATGACCAGCTGACCGGCCTTGCCAATCGCCGCAGCTTCTTTCTCTCGCTGGAAAAACGGCTGCAAAAGAATCCGTCCTCGCCGCCCGTCCTCGGCATTCTCGATCTCGACGGCTTCAAGCCGGTCAACGACGTCTTCGGCCATGCCGCCGGCGACCTCGTGCTCAAGGAGACGGCCCGCCGCTTCGTCGCGCTGGTCGGCGAAGAGGGCATCGTCTCCCGTCTTGGCGGCGATGAGTTCGGCATCATCTTCCCCTGTTCGATGACGCGCCAGGCGATCGCCGATCTCGGCCTGGCGCTCTGCGCGGCCGTCCGCGACCCTTTCGAAATCCCCGACGGCTCGGTCCGCGTTTTCGGCTCCTGCGGCATCGTCTATCCCGATATCGGCACATACACCGCCGAGGATCTCTACGAGAAAGCGGACTTCGCTCTTTATCAGGTCAAGAGCAAGCGCAGCAGCGGCGTCGAATTCTTCTCGGCCGAGCACGAGAAGATCCTGACGCAGCGCCACCTGATCGAACTCGAGCTGCAGGCGAACGACTTCGCCAAGGAATTGAAACTCGACTATCAGCCGATCGTCGAGTTGAAGAGCGGCCGCGTCGTCGCTTACGAGGCGCTCGCCCGCTGGGACAGCGCCCGCTTCGGCCGCATCAGCCCTGACGCCTTCATCCCGGCTGCCGAGCGCACGGCCGTCATCGGCCGCATGACCCGCATCCTCTTCGCCAAGGCGCTCGAAGCGGTGGCGATCATTCCACGCCATCTCAGGCTGTCCTTCAATCTCTCGGCGCGCGATATCTGCGATCACGAGACCTCGATGGCGCTGCTTGCCATGATCACCCGCTCCGGCATCGATCCGAAGCGCATCGAATTCGAGATCACCGAGACGGCGCTGCTCTCCGATTTCGACACAGCCGACCAGGTGATATCAATGCTGCGCGCCGCCGGCATCTCGATCGCGCTGGACGATTTCGGCACCGGCTATTCGAGCCTCAGCCATATTCATCGTCTCGGCTTCGACAAACTGAAGATCGACAAATCCTTCGTGATGAATTTCGATCGTGACGCCCGTTGCATGAACATCACCCGCTCGGTCGCCAATCTCTGTCAAAATCTCGGCATTGCCTCCGTCGCCGAAGGCGTCGAAAGCGAAGAGATCGCCGAGGGATTGAAGGCGATGGGTGTTCGTCTGGCGCAGGGCTATCATTTCTCGCGGCCGCTGCCGCTGGAACTTGCCATCGATTACGCCGCCCGATGCGAGGCCTCAGCCTCCGCCCGCAATTCGCTGTCTGCCTGACCGATCGATCTCGATCCGTCGCAAATCGACTGGAGCGATGCCGCGGGGTCGTCTATTCATGGTCGCAACAGATGAGGTGAACCATGCAGGACGGCGAACGGCCAGACGAAGTCATCATTGAACGGCGGGGTACCGCAGGCATCATTCGGCTCAACCGGCCGCGGGCGCTGAACAGCCTGACCCTGCCGATGATCCGGGCGATCACTGCGGCCCTTCACGACTTTGCCCGAGATTCCGAGGTGGCAAGCGTCGTGGCGATGGGGGAGGGCGAACGCGGCTTCTGCGCCGGCGGCGATATCCGCGTCTTGCATGAGAGCGCTCGCGCTGGCGACGGTCTAGCGGCAAGCTTCTGGCGCGAGGAATTCCGCCTCAACCATCTGATTGCCTCCTATCCCAAACCCTATGTCGCGCTGATGGACGGCATCACCATGGGCGGCGGCGTCGGCCTGTCCTCGCACGGCCGCCACCGCATCGTCACTGAGCGCACCCGGCTTGCCATGCCCGAAACCGGCATCGGCTATGTCCCGGATGTCGGCGCCACCTGGCTGCTGCCGCGCGCACCCGGCGAGGCTGGAACATGGCTCGGCCTGACAGGGCTCGATATTGCTGCTGCCGATGCGATCCACGCTCGCCTTGCCGACCTTCAGATCGCCTCGTCAAGGCTGGATGAAGCGATCGATGCTCTCTCCGCCCTGCCGCGCGCCAGCTCATCCGGCGATGTCGATGCCGTGCTGCAGGCGCTTTCTGAGCCCCAGGGAGAAAGCCGGCTCAGGCAGAACGCGGCGGTGATCGATCGCGCATTTCGGTACGATAGGGTCGAGGAGATCCTGGCAGCACTCGCCGAGGAGGAAGACGAATTCGCCGCCGAGACGCGCCGGGTGCTGCTAACGCGTTCGCCGACCAGCCTGAAGCTCGCTTTGCGGCTGTTCAGGGCCGGCCGCCGCAGCGCCTCGCTTGCCGAATGCCTCGGCCGCGAACTCGGTGCCTGTCTGCAGATGCTTGATAATCCCGATTTCTTCGAGGGCATCCGCGCCGCCGTCATCGACAAGGACCGCAACCCGAAATGGTCGCCGGCATCAGTCGAGGCTGTGGAGGCGGCAAGGGTCGAATATTTCCTGAAACCGGCCGAACCGCCGCTTTCACTCTGAACGCTATCCAGTTATCGCCACATGCCGCGCATGCGGGCGCCGACATCGATGCGCACCTGCCGCGCCTGCGCTTGCGCGGCCTCCGATTTTCCCTGCGGCCAGCTGCAGGCCTCGAAGAACTGCAGCAGCGTCGCGGGAATGAAGCGGCTGCGTGAGGCATAGACATGCCGGTCGCCCTGCGAGTTCTGCCCATAGGTGAAGAAGCGTTGCGGCACGACGAGGTCGAGACCATCTCGGGCGCGCGTCATCGCCACATAGAGCAGCCGGCGTTCCTCTTCGATTTCGGCGGTGGTGCCGACGGCGAGATCGCTCGGTATGCATCCGTCGACGACGTTCAGCATAAAGACCCTCGTCCATTCCTGGCCCTTGGCGGAATGGATCGTCGACAGGATGAGATAGTCTTCGTCGAGAAGCGGCACGCCCGCCTGGTCGCTGGTCGCGTCCGGCGGATCGAGCGTGAGCTCGGTAAGAAAGCGCTCGCGCGAGGCATAACCGCTAGCGATCTGCTCGAGCTGCAGCAGATCGGCCTGCCGCGTCGTCGCGTCCTCGTGCAGCCGTTCCAGATGCGGCGCATACCATTGCCGCGCCAGGCCGATTTCCGCCGGCCAGCCGGCCTTGCCGGATTTCAGCTCCTGCAGCATCGAAACGAACATTGTCCAGTCCTCGCCAGAGCGCGGCGGTGCCGGCATGGCGCCAAGAGCAGTAATCGGGCTGGCATCCTCGGCCATCAGATCGAGCGTCTTCTGCGCCGTCGACGGCCCGACGCCCGGCAGGATCTGCATCAGCCGGAAGCCCGCCACCCGGTCGCGCGGGTTCTGCGCGAAGCGAAGGGCGGCCAGCATGTCCTTCACATGCGCGCTGTCGAGAAACTTCAGCCCGCCGAACTTGACGAAGGGAATGTTGCGCCGGGTCAGCTCGACTTCCAGCGGCCCGCTGTGATGCGAGGCGCGGAAGAGCACGGCCTGCTGCTTGAGCTTCAGGCCTTCCTCGCGGTTGTCGAGCACCATGTCGGTGATGTAGCGCGCCTGCTCGGCCTCGTCGCGCACGGTGACGAGGCGCGGCCGCTCGGATGATTGCCGCTCGGTCCAGAGATTCTTGGTGAAGCGCTCCGAGGCGAGATCGATGACGGCGTTGGCGGCGGCGAGGATCGGTTGTGTCGAGCGGTAGTTGCGGTCGAGCGTGACGATATTGGCGGCCGGGCTGAAGGCGGCGGGAAAATCGAGGATGTTGCGCACGGTCGCGGCACGGAAGGAATAGATCGACTGCGCATCGTCGCCGACGACGGTCAGCCCCTGGCCGCCGGGCTTCAGCGCCAGCAGGATCGAGGCCTGCAGCCGGTTGGTGTCCTGATATTCGTCGACCAGCACATGGTCGAAGCGGCTGCCGATATCCTCGGCAATCATCGCTTCGCCGACCATCTGCGCCCAGTAGAGCAGCAGATCGTCGTAATCGAGCACGTTCTGGCTCTGCTTGGCCTCGACATAACTGGCGAAAAGTTCGCGCAGCTGTTTCTCCCACGTCGCGCACCAGGGAAAGACGTCGCGCAGCACGAGGTCGAGCGCGGTTTCCGAATTCACCGCCCTGGAATAGATGGCAAGGCAGGTGCCCTTGGTGGGAAAACGGCTTTCCGTCTTCGAGAAACCGAGGTCGTGCCGGAGCAGGTTCATCAGATCGGCACTGTCTTCGCGGTCGTGGATGGTAAACCCAGGATCGAGACCGATCTGCTCCGCATAATCGCGCAGCAGCCGGGCGCCGATGCCGTGGAAGGTGCCGGACCAGGAAAGCGCATCCGCCATGACGCCGGCATTCGCACCAAGCACATTGCGGCAGATGCGCTCGACACGCCGCGCCATCTCGGCGGCGGCCCGGCGCGAGAAGGTCATCAGCAGGATGCGGCGCGGATCGGCGCCCTTGACGATCAGATGGGCGACCCGATGCGCCAAGGTATTGGTCTTGCCCGAGCCGGCGCCGGCAATGACCAGCAGCGGCCCGGCAATATGGCTGCCGTCGATGAGCGTGCCGTGCTCGACGGCCATGCGCTGCTGCGGATTGAGCTTTTCGAGATACATCCAGCCGTCCGGTCGGGCTCCCGCAGAATCACTGGGGAAAGATTAGATGTTCCTTGAATGTTCGCGATTGCCGCCGCTGTCAAGCGATCTGGCGCGCGAGCAACATCTCAGTCGGGGAAATCCGGACCGATCTCGCGCCGCACCAGCTTCAGGCTGCGGTCGGGCTGAAGGATATAGGTTTCCTCCACGCGCTGTCCCGTCCCGTTGTAGAACTGGTTGTAGACGGCGCTGCCGACCGGCGACTTGGTGAGCTTCGTTCGCGGCTGGCCGCCATAGGTAATGCTGCCGGGAATGGGTTCCAGCGCCGGCGTATCGGCCGAGGAGCAGCCGGCAAGCAATGCCCCGGCAAACAAGGCGGGCAGAAGCGCTTTCATCGTCGTCGTCCTTTTTCGATTGCAGCCAGATATGGAAGCCGCGGCGCCGTTCGCCAAGGTAGCCCGTGCCACGGCGCAGGCATCGCTGTCGAACAGGCTCTTCTTTTCCGGGGGACGCAACGAATGCGTCGCTGCGGCGTTGACAGACATCAACCAACATCAGGAAACGTTCACGGTGCTCGGCTTTCCAGCATTCACGGGGCATGACGAGCCCGGCCGGCAGGGCCACAGCGATGCCGCGACGCGGGCCTCGGTGGAGAGCGCGCTTCATGCGGCCGCCGATATCGAAGCCGGCGAAATCACCGTCAGCATATCGGGCTCCTATGTCATCCTCGAAGGTTTCGTGCGCCGGCGGGGCGATGTCGAGCGGGCGATCGAGATCGCCGAGGGCGTCGTCGGCCGAGGCTATGTGCGTGGTCGCCTGCTGCGACGCTAATGCATGTCGCCTAAAACTGTGCAGCGGTTTTAGGACAACGACATCAAATAAAAGTCCGGCGAGGAGAGGCTGCGCCGATCTGCGCGCATGTCATTGCGATCCATGAAGGGAACCAAAATACCCTTCCGCGTGTTGAAAGGCCGGACCTAAACGCTGGAGACTCTCATGCAGTTGCTTCCTCGCCTCTGGGCAACGACCTTGATAGTGGGTTGCGGTGTCCTTGCCGGCTCCGCCCATGCCTCGCTGGAAACCGGCACGAATTATTCCGCTTTGCCGAAGGACCAGATCGCCCTCAACGAATATACCGGGGCCGTCGCCTGCCAGCCGGTAGAGCCGCACTATCTCCCCTCCTTCATCCGCGCGGCGGACGGCACGATCATCGGCGTCGGTTATGTCGAGATCGAGAATGAGAGCGGCGCGGATTGCTGAAAAAAGGCGGTCCTGCTCGGGCGAGGCTCGCCTGCGTTTCCGCAGAGAGTACCGAGCCTCTAACCATCATCATGATGGCTGGCCATCTTCTATGAATACACCTGTACCAGGCGCAACGCCCTTTGCACCAAAACCCGGCACGCATTTGTTGCAGGGTTAAACTAAAATTAAAGCATTGTGCCGTTCCGGCACGCTTGCGCGCCCAGAAGGCGAAAATCGCCCGAAATTCCTTGCCGAAGTGCTAATGCAACTTCAGCTTCGCCTCTTCGGCGGCCGCCAGAAACTCGGCCCTTGCTTCTTCCACGCTCTTGCGCCCATCGAGCGCTGCCCGGCAGGCGCTGCGGGCCTTGATATAACGAAGCCCGCGCACACTCGGCCAGAGATCCGCCAGGCATTTCAGCGCATCGAATGGCCCATTGACCGTTCGTGCATCGGCACCTTCAAAACCAACCTTGACCGGGCTGTTCCATCTTTCAGTTGCCATCGACGCTCCTCCACGATTTTCGACAGAAACGAAGTGCAGCATCTCCCAGTTCCTCCGGGGAGACTTTGCGATAGTTAATACTCTAGCGTGATTTTCACGGTCAGCAATGGTGGAATGGATTGCGGCTGGTGGGGCGAATTGTCTGCTTGATGAGATGGACCGAGTGATGAGTACGGGGATCACGCGTCCAGAAGCCGGCGTAGCGGTTGAATTTGCTGTCTTCCGCTTGCGCGAACGTAACCGATGTTCGGTGCGGGCAAAAATCGAATGGCTGCGGGACGAAACAGACGAAAACATTAATAGATTCCGCGCAGAGATTTTGTCTCACATTTCTTTAGCTTTGATTAGCCGGTATTGTGGCGCTTCGGATAAACCCGAACTGCGCCGATTGACAAACCGACGATCTAAAAAGCAAATGGCCCCATACTTGAAAGCATGAGGCCATTCACTGTGATAGGTTTCCCAGAAAATCAGTTCATCTCACTAACTACGATTAGCAGTTGGACCGAAGTTTGCAACATCTACGATATTGCCGTAAAGTGCGACCCAAGGAACGTCTTGCTCCTTGCGATTTCGCTCTCTAATTAACCAGCGCTTTTCGCCTGTCAAGTGAAAAATGCTGGCAATCGGATTGTAGCGTCATTCAACCGGTGACGTAAAGCCCAAATGAATTTTCCTGGTCATCGGTTCCACGCTTTTGATATTTACGCGGATCTGCATTCCCGTCGTCAATTGGCCTCTGATCGGCAGCGGAACGTCTTTAGTTAATAGGAGGCCGCTCACCTTGTCAGAAAAATCAATAAAAAAGCCGTATGGCTGCTTCCTAGCCAAAGTTACCACATGCTCTGATCCGACTTTCAGCTCCTCAGCAGCTCTTAGCCATGGGGCCAGCCCAGTTTCTTCAGCAAGATTCTCCAAGGACGCTATCGCGTCCTTAAAACCCGGAAGAGTTATTTCCGCGCCGTTGGCTAAATACGAGATATGTTGGGCTAGCTTCTCAGAGCGACTGCGGAAGTAGTCGATGCAAACCGAAGCATTAGCAACCGTAGCAACAAGCGAAAACTGCTTCTCTGCATCTGCAAGACGCTCGGCGATGGACCTCGCGACACTTTCGACCTCAAATGAGGAGTCTTCCGCGAGAGCAGCCCAGTAGTTGGCATCTGTTAGAAGATTGAGATGGACAACTCCTGCAGGAGAAATTTTTACCAAGGTCTCGCGAGCAATTGCAAGTCGAAAGTCCTCTGTCAGAATGCAGTGTGCGTTGACAAGAAACTCAAGTTCCCGCAGTGCAACGTCTTCCTCAATGCCTACTCGCGACAGATCAGCAAGAAGATCAGTAACTCTGAAATAACCGTCAAGTTTAGTGGGTCCAGATTTTGAGATGCGCTCATTTAACCAAGCCAGTAATAATATCCTGCTAAAGCCCATAGCTGCGTCTGGGTGAAGCTCGCTCTGTACAATGTTTTTGATATAAGATTCTTTATTGCTGAAAAAACGCTTATTACGGCGAAGCAAGACGCGCATGATGACGTGCAGGGGTATTTTGTGGTTTCCCTTAGAGCTTTTGATACTAAAAATCTCGCTCTCGGGGATGTGGCCACTGTTACAAATTTCCAAGAAGAGCTCAAACGCTCGTCGAATGTTTCGCCCTGCTAGCCCGAGCAAAAGGCGGCTCACCGTTCGGTCGTTGACAAAAATTGACGCAACAATCGAAGCAAGATAACGACCTTGATCACTTGAGGCGTAGTCTACGTGCATTGAGTTGGGCAACTCGTAGCGAAGATTTTTGGGCGCGCTCGAAGAGATCTCGTCAAGTGCCATTTGAACTCTTTTCACTAGCACTTCATGGAAGTCGGGTGGCTCTACCCTGAAAACTAAGTCCTTTAGTGCGGTGTCCAGCGGTGGTTCATCACGATGATGATCATATGTTTCTTCGCGAAGTGGCAGAATAACGAGACTGCGAAATTCAGCTTTAATCCATTGGGCCGCCTGAAACATTAGAAGCTGTTCGTCGCGAGTCCGCTTGTCGCAATTATCCAAAACGATAATTACCAGCTTGCCCTTCTCTCCGCCGCAAAAGCGGCAATAGCACATGGTCGTCTTATGCAGATCCGCTTGTTGTTTCCCGAGATCTTCTGCTAGCATACGGTTGTACTCCGCCGGGTCTGAGTACAGCTTTCCTTTGCCTTTGCGGAAAGCGTTCACCTCTACTGAGTAAAGAGACGTTAAAGTTTCCAGTTCTTCGAAATCTAAATCCGGGTGCTGGCTTTGGATGCTGCTAATAATCTCGTGTCGTAGCCAGTCGTAAATCTCGGTCGGCGATCCCGGTGCGAGATTCATGTTGAGATGAACCCATAGGGTTTTCGATCGCAGATCCGCGTCTAATGCAACTTCCTGCACATAATCGATAAAGGTGGATTTCCCAGACCCCACACTTCCGACTACCAGCATCACCTGCTTTTCGAGTTCGCGGCCGCGGCCTAGCGTATCGATGAAAACCTTTGGCTTCGTGGTGTCCTCAATGAGTCGCGCAGATGTGTGAGAATGGGGGACCGAGGCGCGAATTAATTTATCGATCGGCTTAAGATAACGATTTCGACTACCAGATTGTACATATGCCTTCGTCACGACCTTTGCTCTGTCGGCGCGGCTTTCAGGCTGAAATATGAACCGAAGGTTGTCCGCCAGGGTCGCTCCGAAGGAATTCCGAGACATGGCTTCATCTGCAATGGATGGCCCTCCCAACATTGACTTCGGCCGATATTTTCGTTTCGACTTCGTCTTTAGCTTAATGGCCGCCAGCTTTTGCTGAAGCGCAGTCTGGCTGAGAAGATCCTGCAAGTCAGCAAGGCCTCGGGAGTGTGGCTCCAGATCGATAGTTTTTATTTTGATATCGGGCTCTGCCGAGTTCGGATGACCTGCCCAAACCTGTTCAGCATTGACAGCAATGACTACCGTCACAGGGTTAACATCCCGCTGAAAAATCGCATTCAACTCGTTGGCATATAGTCGGGCTTCTCGGTAGGCTGCAATCAGATCAGCGCCAGGTTCTTTGGCTTCAATTACACAAAGCGGATATCCCTCACCCACAATGATGTAGTCGGGAAAGTAGCTTTTTAGATCTGTGCCTTTACCGATATCGAACTTGCGGATGTTGCGTTTCGTCACGACATTTTCGGGCCGCATGCCTAAGCCATGAGGGTGCGGCGTAGTAAGCAGTGGATAGATGATCTTTTGCTCTACGTCGCTTTCGCTCTTCAGATCTTTCAAGGAAATTGCCTGGTCCATGTTTTCACCGCCACACTACTGGTAGAAAAGTATTATGACGATGCAACGTAAAAGTCATCGGCGGAGCGGAACGTCCAACAGCTTTTTGTGAGAAATGACGCGTTTCAACATCGGCGAGGGGAAATGCTCAGCAAGGCGCCATTTGGCCTTGGTTAAGCTTCTCAATCTTCCCAAGATGAAGATGTGATCTTAAGTCTCACATGAACATCCTAAGAACAGACTGCGGAATCTGCGTGCAATTCGCGTTCTGTTCTGCTGTTCCAGCGTTTCGCACATGTTGGCGCAAACCACTGTTACAGTCTTCCGATTGATTTAATTCAAAAAAACTGGTGCTGCCGAGTGGGATTGAACCACCGACCTCACCCTTACCAAGGGTGTGCTCTACCACTGAGCTACGGCAGCAGGACCAGTACCCGTGCGAGCCGGGTGGCTCAATCGCGAGAACGGGGGGCTATTGCCACAGCTTGGCGGCCAGCGCAAGCCGCAAATTCCAACTTCGCGTCGATTGGGATGAAGGGCCTTTTGGATTGGTGCGATTTCGGCTAATCCTGTCGCATGAATGAAAAGACCGAAACCGGCCAGCAGAGCCGCAAACAGGCGATCGAGGCACAGGCAAAACTGCGCCGCGAGCGTGCCGCCGAAAAGCTCAGGGAAAATCTGGGGCGACGCAAACAGCAGGTCCGCGCCCGCCGTTCCGGCCAAGCCGACGAAACAAATGGGCTGCCCGCCGCAAAATTGGACGAATCGTAATGTTCCGTCCGTCGCGAATTGAAGCGTGTCGATAAATCCCCTAAACACCTCACTCCTTATTCCAAGGCAGAACTTTCAGGAAAGGCGGGCGCTGCCCGTAAGCGCACATGGATCGTATCAGAATCGTCGGCGGTAATGAGCTGAATGGCATCATTCCGATTTCCGGCGCCAAGAATGCCGCACTGCCGCTGATGATCGCCTCGCTTCTGACCAGCGATACGCTGACGCTCGAAAACGTGCCGCATCTGGCCGATGTCGAATTGCTGATGCGCATCCTCGGCAATCACGGCGTCGATGTCGCCGTCAACGGCCGCCGCGAGCGCCAGGAAGATTCCTATTCGCGCACGATCCACTTCACCTGCCGCACCATCGTCGATACGACCGCATCCTATGAACTGGTTTCGAAGATGCGCGCCTCCTTCTGGGTCATCGGCCCGCTGCTGGCACGCGAAGGCCATTGCCGCGTTTCGCTGCCGGGCGGCTGTGCCATCGGCACGCGCCCCGTCGATCTCTTCATCGAAGGCCTGACGGCGCTCGGCGCGACCATGGAGATCGATGCCGGTTATATCAACGCCAAGGCCCCGGCTGGCGGCCTGATCGGCGCGCGCTACACCTTCCCGAAGGTCTCCGTCGGCGCCACCCATGTGATGATGATGGCGGCAACGCTTGCCCGCGGCACGACGGTGATCGGCAATGCCGCCCGCGAGCCTGAGGTCGTCGATCTCGCCAACTGCCTGAACGCCATGGGCGCCAAGATATCGGGCGCGGGTACCGCGACGATCACCATCGAAGGCGTCACCTCGCTCTCCGGCGCCCGCCATCGCGTCCTGCCGGATCGCATCGAGACCGGCACCTATGCCATGGCCGTCGCCATGGCAGGCGGCGACGTCGTGCTCGAAAATACCGACGTGGCGCTGCTCGAAACCGCGGTGGAAACGCTGCGCCGCGCCGGCGCGGAAATCTCGTCGACCAACAATGGCATGCGCATCAAGCGCAATGGCGCCGGCATCAGGCCAGTCGATATCGTCACCGATCCTTTCCCGGGCTTCCCGACCGATCTGCAGGCGCAGTTCATGGCGCTGATGACCCGTTCTTCAGGCGTCTCGCATGTCACCGAGACCATCTTCGAAAACCGTTTCATGCATGTGCAGGAGCTTGCCCGCCTCGGCGCCAGGATCTCGCTGTCCGGCCAGACGGCGAAGATCGAGGGTGTCGAGCGCCTGCGCGGTGCGCCGGTCATGGCGACCGATCTGCGCGCCTCCGTCTCGCTCGTCATCGCCGGCCTTGCCGCCGAGGGCGAAACCACGGTCTCCCGCGTCTATCACCTCGACCGCGGTTTCGAGCGGCTCGAGGAGAAGCTGACCCGCTGCGGCGCCATCGTCGAGCGCATCAGCGAGTAAGCACCGTTCATCCCGGTTGCGTAATTGGTCGCCGCGCCTTATTTCCCTTGTCTGACGCATCGCCATTCCGGCGGTGCCCGGCCTAGGCTGGTAATGGGATGAGGCTGAATGACCGACCTGAAACTTGTTGCGCTCGATAACGAGGATCTTGCGATCATGTCCGCGCATATGCAGGACAGCGTCTTCAAGGTCGGCGACATCGACTGGTCGCCGCGTGACGCGCAGTTCGCGCTTGCCGCCAATCGTTTCGTCTGGGAAGGTGCCGAGCGCAAGCGCAAGGGTTTCGAGCGCCGCCGGGCCGCCCTGGTCTTCAAGCGCGTGCTTGCCGTCCGTTCGCTCGGCGTCGATCGGGGGAAACGCGACGAAGTGCTGTCGCTGCTGGCGCTGCGCTTCGAGCAGAAGGGCGAGGGGCCGGAGGGCACGATCGAGCTGTCGCTGTCGGGCACGGCCTCGATTGCGCTCGATGTCGAATGCATCGAAGTCCAGCTGGCCGATATCGGCGGCGCCTGGGAGGCTTCCTCCAAGCCTCGCCACCGCTGACATGACGCCGGAAGTTTGAACATCGCAGTTTCAAGTTGAGAAGGAATATCGGCCTTGGCAATCTGGCTGGATCAGGCATCGGAAGGTTTCGAGCAGCATTTTGCCGCCTTTCTGACGACGAAGCGCGAAGTCTCCGAGGATGTGAACGTTGTCGTTCGCGCCATTATCGATGACGTGCGCGCCCGTGGCGATGTGGCGCTTGCCGAATATTCGCTGAAATTCGACGGCATCGATTACGCCACCGTCCCGATGCGTGTCACGCCTGAAGAGATCGACGCCGCCGTCGAGGCGGTGCCTTCGGAAGTGCTGGGGGCGCTAAAGCTCGCGGCACTGCGCATCGAATCCCATCATCGCCGGCAGCTGCCCAAGGACGATATCTACGAGGACGATATGGGTGTCGGTCTCGGCTCGCGCTGGACGGCGATCGAAGCGGTCGGCCTCTATGTTCCGGGCGGCACGGCGAGCTATCCGAGCTCGGTGCTGATGAATGCCGTGCCGGCCAAGGTCGCCGGCGTCGATCGCATCGTCATCGCCGTTCCCGCCACCGGCGGCGCCGTCAATCCGGCGGTGCTTGCCGCCGCCAAGCTTGTCGGCGTCACCGAGATTTATCGTGTCGGCGGCGCCCAGGCGATCGCGGCCCTTGCCTACGGCACTGAGACGATCGCCCCGGTCGCCAAGATCACCGGCCCCGGCAATGCCTATGTCGTCGCCGCCAAGCGCCATGTCTTCGGCACCGTCGGCATCGATATGATCGCCGGCCCCTCCGAGGTGCTGGTCATCGCCGACAAGGAAAACAATCCGGATTGGATCGCAGCCGACCTCTTGGCCCAGGCTGAGCACGATGTCAGCGCCCAGGCGATCCTGATCACCGATGATGCCGCATTCGGCAAGGCGGTGGAGCAGGCGGTCGAACGCCAGCTGAAGACGCTGAACCGCGCCGAGACGGCGGCAGCAAGCTGGCGCGATTTCGGCGCGGTCATCCTGGTTGCCGATCTGAAACAGGCCATTCCGCTGGCAAACCGTATCGCTGCCGAGCATCTGGAGCTCGCCGTCGCCGATCCGGACCGGCTGCTCGACGGCATCCGCAATGCCGGCGCGATCTTCATCGGCGCCCATACGCCTGAGGTGATCGGTGATTATGTCGGCGGTTCGAACCATGTGCTGCCGACGGCGCGTTCGGCGCGCTTCTCATCCGGCCTTTCGGTGCTCGATTTCGTCAAGCGCACCTCGATCCTGCGCCTCGGCCCGCAACAGCTCCGCACCCTCGGCCCGGCGGCGATCGCCCTTGCCGTTTCCGAAGGCCTCGATGCCCATGCGCGATCGATCGCGATCCGCCTCAACCTCGAAAGGTGAGGGAATGGCGAAGGGCGATTTCCGGCTTTGCGACGTCGTCCTTGACGATACGATCGGCCGTTCGACGCCCGATGTCGAGCATGAGCGCGCCGTCGCCATCTTCGATCTGATCGAGGAAAACAGCTTCGAGCCGCTCGGCCATGCCGGCGGACCCTACCGGCTGAACATTTCGCTGGTCGATTCGAAGCTGGTTTTTGCCATCACCACCGAAGAGGGCGGCGGCGTCGCCACCCATATCCTGTCGCTCACGCCCTTCCGGCGGATCGTCAAGGATTATTTCATGATCTGCGAGAGCTATTACGAAGCGATCCGTTCGTCGACGCCGAGCCGCATCGAGGCGATCGACATGGGCCGGCGCGGCATCCACAATGAAGGCTCGCAGACGCTGAAGGATAGGCTGGCCGGCAAGATAGAGGTCGATTTCGACACCGCCAGGCGCCTTTTCACGCTGGTCTGCGTGCTCTACTGGCGCGGATGACGGCAATGGAGCTCTCCGCCGACGTCGAGGAGGGGAAGCGGCCGGGCGCCATCCTCTTCATGTGCGGGATGAATGCCATCCGCTCGCCGATGGCCGAAGCGATCGCCCGTAGCATTCTGCCGGCCAATACCTATATCAGGTCCGCCGGCGTTCGCGCCGGCGAGCGCGATCCTTTTGTGGATGTCGTGCTCGAGGAGATCGGGCTTTCCCTTGGGCGCCGCCAGCCGCAGACGCTGGAAGAACTCGAAGACGATTACTTCGATCTGATCATCACGCTGTCGCCCCAGGCCCATCATGCCGCACTCGAGCTGACGCGGTCGAGTGCGGTCGACGTGGTCTATTGGCCGACCATGGATCCGACGGTTGCAATCGGAACGCGCGAGCAGATTCTGGAGAGCTACCGCGAGGTCCGCGATCACTTGGCCGGCCTCATCGAAAGCCGGCTACTCAAACGAAATGGCATTGCCGCGCAATCGGCATGAAAACAAATAAAGGAAAGCCTGATCAACGAGGTTCACAAACCCGCGTTGATTGTGTAGTTTCCGCCCAAATTTTAAAGGCGCGCGCTGCGCTGCCTATTCAACCCACAGGAAGAAAACACTTATATGCCTAAAGAAGAAGTCCTCGAATTCCCGGGAATCGTCACCGAACTTCTGCCGAATGCGACGTTCCGCGTGAAGCTCGAAAACGAACACGAGATCATCGCCCACACCGCGGGCCGCATGCGCAAGAACCGCATCCGTGTTCTCGCCGGCGACAAGGTGCTTGTGGAAATGACGCCCTACGATTTGACCAAAGGCCGCATCACCTACCGTTTCAAGTAAGTTTGCCCGAAGGTCCTGCAAGGGTTCTTGCTCCCGTCTGCCGATGGTCGAGGTTCCATGGCGCTGAAATACAAGCTCATTCTGGCTTCAGGCTCGCCCCGGCGCGTCGACCTGCTCAACCAGGCCGGCATCGAGCCCTCGCGCCTGATGCCGATGGATATCGACGAGGCGCCGAAGAAATCGGAGCATCCGCGTTCGCTTGCCCGCAGGCTTTCGGCTGAGAAGGCCGAAGCCGCCCTTGCCGCCATCAAGGGCGATATCACCTGGAAGGGCAGCTATATCCTGTCCGCCGATACGGTGGTCGCCGTCGGCCGGCGCATCCTCGGTAAGGCTGAGTTCGCCGACGAGGCGTTGAACTCGCTGCATCTCCTGTCGGGACGCAACCACATGGTCTACACCGGCGTTTGCCTGGTGACCCCGGATCGCAAGGTCCGTCAGAAGATCGTCGAGACCAAGGTACGCTTCAAGCGTCTCTCCGGCTTCGAGATCGAGAACTACCTGGCCTCCGGCCAGTGGCGCGGCAAGGCAGGCGCCTACGGCATCCAGGGCCTTGCCGGCACCTTCGTGCAGAAGATGGTGGGCTCCTACACCAATGTCGTCGGCCTGCCGCTTTATGAAACCATTCTGCTTTTGACCGGCGAAGGCTTTGATGTGTATAGCCGGTGGCCCGAGGGCTGACCCCGACGGCCGATGCTTAAAGCGCGTCACGATCTTTCAGATCCGCGCGTCGCGCTTTAAGGCTTTGTTTTTACGCATGTCGTTGTCGCAAAACCGCGACATGCTTTAGGACGGACCGATATGCCTGAAGACAAGAAAACGGCCGCCAAGGTCGAACCGCTGCGCAAGACGCGCCCTTGCCCCGAATGCGGCAAACCTTCGAACCGCGAACATTACCCCTTCTGCTCCAACCGCTGCCGCGAGGCCGATCTCTCCCGCTGGCTGACCGGCGCCTATGCCATTCCGGCTGCCGACGATGAGACGAAGGCTGACTATCCGGATGAGGAAAACTAATGCATGCCGCCTAAACTGCGCAGCGGTTTGGGGACAATGACATGCATCTGATAAAGACTTGAAGCGCGCCCCGCAAATCCAATTCGATGCGACGCGCTTTGGAAGAATTCCGCCCGCGAAGCTCTTATTTTTCCTCATGAATCCGCAAAGCGGGCAAGACCGTCAAAAAAGAGTCATTTGACGCTTGCCATGGGCGAACAAGATGCTATAACCCCGCTCGCTTCCGGGGTGAACCAAGGCCCCGCGGTTCCTTTTCTGAAAGGGACCATCGGAAGCAGGTTAGCCCAGGTAGCTCAGTTGGTAGAGCAGCGGATTGAAAATCCGCGTGTCACTGGTTCGATTCCGGTCCTGGGCACCACTTATAAATTACTGCTTTTGCATATATTTTAGCTCCTTCTTTTGATGGTTTTTCACCTGCGTCTAGACACTATTTTTTCCGCTTGTAGACGTTTTTCGTTTTTTGTCTGTTCACCTCGGCATCGAAATCGCTGACCGTCTCGGCCATCTTCTTGGATGTGTCAGCCCGACGCGAATAGTGCTTGGCCATGCCCTCGGTCTTCTGCCCGAGCATCTCGGCGATCGTCGCGTAGTCCTTGCCCATCTCGCGCAGAATGGTTGCGACGGGTGTGTCTGAGGCCTCAGCCAGACCAGGTTGATGGTGCGCCCTCGTCATCGCCAAGTCGTGGCCGGATGCCACGAAGCGATAGATAGCCGTCGATACCACGCGCTGCCGGGTTCGCCCCTCGCAGCTTTCCGTCCCTGCGGCGGCCGGTACGCTGGCGGAGGGCTGTGGAGATTGAGTGTGCCCTCCCGGCCCAATGTTGCATCCTTCTTTTAAACTCCGCCTAGGTCGGCGCCGGCCGAGTAGGGTCATCGAATGGAACCAACACCGGTCATTGCCGTTGTAAGCTAGGGAGTCCCACCATGAGCAACGCCCGTCAGGGGCGAACGAGATGGTGGTGGTCCCCCGAGGAGAACGCACATGGATCTCACAACCCTTCTCATAATCGTTGTGATACTTCTTTTGCTAGGCGGCGGCGGCTGGTACGGCCGGGGACGCTGGTATTAAACGACGGCCTACGTGGCACGCATCACTGGTTGACGAGCGCTCCGGCTAACTGAGCGCGGCGAGATTGCGACGTCGTTCCCGTCAATTTTTGCGTTCCATCGATTCCATTATCGATCCGCTAAGCGCAGTCCAAGCCGGTAGGTTTGCTTCGGTGCGCCGACGATTTATGCTGTCGATGCAAACTTCTAGCATCACCTGACCGTAGACGACGGCAACAGGTAGACCCCAGTCGCGTTGGTACAGGGCCAGAAGGCGGCCAACAAACCGCTCTGTTTAGAGGTTAGTTTCGCCCTTTCGATGTCTTCGCCAGCATCTCGCTCAGTGTTGCCGCCGAGAGCATGGATTCGGCCAAAAGCTTTTTGAGCTTCTGGTTCTCTTCCTCCAGTGCTCTCAATCTTTTGGCATGGAGACCGACGTTTCCGAACTGCAAGGATTGCCACCGATAGAAGGTTGGCTCGCTGATACCGTATCTGTGGCAAACATCTGCCACCGTCACCCCGGCCTGGTGCTCCTTCAGAATGCCCGTAATCTGGTCGTTGTCGAATTTTCTCTTGCCCATCACCGCTTCAGTCCTCACGAAATGCTCTGTTGAAACTGTCGAGAAGTGGTCTGACAGCATAGAGCGCCACGCTGCTTTTGCCTGTTTCGATCAGTGTCTGCGCGGGCATGCCCGCGACCAGTTCGACATCACTCATTTTCGCCAACCGCTCGTCCGTTACGCGGATCGTCGCGGCAAAGTAGGGCTGGCCGCTCTGCGGATCGATGAGACGGTCCGCTGAAACATACTCGACCCGACCTTTCAGGAGTGGAACGCGCCGCTGATTGTAGGGAAGGAGGTGAACCTGTGCTTCGAGCCCCGCACGAACGAGATTGATGTCTTCCGGTCTCACGTGGGCAGACACGACAAGGCGATCGGAGCGTGGCAGAAGATCGACGAGCGGTTCACCCGCGCCGATCACGCCACCGGCTGTGTGGATGCGCAGGTTCATGATCGTTCCGTCGTCGGGAGCGCGGATATCTGTCCTTGCGAGTTGGTCGTCGATCGCGCGCAAGCGCTCGCGCAGTTGCATGATCCGGCTCTCCGTATCGCGCATGCCTTGGGCGACTTCGCTCAACCGGTCGCTCTCAAGCTTTGCGAGATCGGCCTGTGAGCCGCTGATCACCTGGTAGGCGCGAGAGATCTGTGCCTCTACTTGACCCTGCTGGCCATCGAGGTCTGCTTTTTCCCGCTGAAGGTTGAGAAGTCTGCTCTTCTTTTCCAGTCCTTTGGCGTTGAGGGTGGTCACCTGATCCAGTTCTTGGCTCGATATTGCGGCTCTGTCGGCCAGCGCTGCCTTCTGCGCGCCAAGTCCGACGATTTCCTGCCGCACCTGCGCGATTTTTTCATTGGCGATCTGAATTTCCGCCTGCATGACTCGGCGACGGGCTTCGAAGATTTTCTGTTGCCCGATCAGAATCGCGCTGACCGAAGGATATCTGTCCATGGCTGCCCTAAGGTCCTCAGGATAGGCGACATGGTCGCCGCCCGTCTGCTCCGCAAGCAGGCGGGCGCGGCTTCCTTCGGCGTCCCAAAGTTGCCCTTGAATGCTGTCGCGCTCCGAGCGAGACTTCGTGTCGTCGAGTTCTATCACGATCTGTCCGGCCATGACCGCATCGCCGTTTTTAACGAGTATCCGTCGGACAATTCCACCTTCCAGATGCTGAATGGTCTTGCGGCTGGACTCCGGCTCGATAACGCCCGATGCAATTGCAGCGCTTTTCAGCGGCGCCAGGACCGACCAGATTCCCAATCCGACTATGAAAACCAGGATCAACAGGTTGCCCGTCCAAACAACGCCTCTGAGCCCCGGCATGGGCGAGGGGGGCGCGGGTCCGCGCTGTTTCGACTCGATCACCGGCAAATAGGCCGTCTGTTGCTTGACCAACCGCCGACCCGTCCTTGGCGAATTTGAAAATTTCGCCGGCGTTGCGTCCAGTTGAACAAGGGCCATGGCGGCGTTTCTCCCTATGTTCCTGTTCGAGACGGTGGTTGAAGATAAGTTTCATAAATTCGCTCGCTGTCGCCGAAGGCAGCCACCGTTCCGTTACGCATGATGGCAATCTTGTTGGTGACCGGCAGGATCCCCATCCGGTGCGTTATGATAACGACGGTCATCCCTCTGGATTTCATGCGCTCGATTGCCGCAAACAGCATGCATTCGCCGTCATAATCCAGGCTCGAATTCGGATCGTCGAGAACGATCAGAGACGGATTTCCATAGGCCGCCCGTGCCAGTCCCAGCTGTTGGCGCTGAGCTCGAAGGAGCAGGTTTCCACCTTCACCGATATCGGTCTCGTAGCCCTGCGGCAGCCGCATGATCGCCTCGTGCAATCCAACCAGCTTTGCGGCGTCGATCGCTTTGCCGGGATCTCCTCCGTCCAGCCGGCCGATCACATCCTTGATCGCTCCGCCGAAGAGTTCGATGTCCTGCGGCAGGTATCCGACGTGGCAGGTCCCCCCGCAAAGGCGCAGAGCTGAGATATCCACCCCACCGAGAAGAGCATATCCGCGCGTTGCTGGCACAACGCCTGCCATGACGCGACCAAGTGTCGATTTTCCCGATCCCGACGGACCGATGAGCGCTATGCAATCGCCGGGCGCGAGGCGCAATGTGATATCAGTCAATATTGGCCGATCAGCGAAGGGTTTGAAATAGCTGACATTATCGAGAACGAGGCCATTGGGTTCCGGCAGCGGCACCATTCGGGCATCGCAATCCGATGCAACTGTTATCAGCATTCTGTTCAAGCGATTGAAGGCATTGCGCGCAAACGTAAAGGAGCGCCATGCCCCTATTGCGCCCTCGATTGGTGCGAGCCCGCGGCCGAGCAGCAGGCTCGCAACGAAGATGATCCCGGGACTGCCGTTGTTTACGAGCACTAGCCATGTCGCGGATCCCATCATGAGGATCTGCGCCAGTGTGCGGATCGATTTGGAGAAGCCAAGAATGATCTCCGTGCGATGCATCGCGATGTCCTGCGCCCTTCTTGCCATTTCCGCATCGCGATAGACGATCAGCGCTGCGCCATCCTGCATGCCCATTGCCCTGATGACCTCGATGTTTTTGAGGGCGGTCGCAAATCGCAGATAGCTCCTTGAAAGGGCAAGATTGGCGTGGGCAAGCGGCTCTCGCGTCGCCAGTTCCGTCAGGACCGCAAACAGCAGAAGTGCAACTGCGCACAGAAGACCGATGGTCCCTAGCAGCGGATGAACAAGAAAGAGCAGGAGCAGGAATACCGGCGCCCAGGGGACGTCAAAAAAAAGCGAGCTGGCCGGTGAATCGAGGAACTGGTGTAATGCGGCCAGGTCCCTGTAGCATTCCGTGGCGGCTCCCGTATCGGCGCGAGCGGCATATTCGAACGATGAGGTGAGCACCATGGGCCGTAGCCTGTGGTCCAGCCAACTGCCAATGCGCGAAAGAGCTGCCCTGCGCACGATATCCAGCGTGGATCCGACCACCACGGTGATGGCGATGATCATCGTCAGCATCAGGAGCGTGTCAGCGCTTCGGCTCGACAGGACCCTGTCATAGATCTGCAGGAGATAGATGGAAGGCGCGAGAAGAAAGAGATTGTAGCCGCAACTATAGAGGAAGACCAACCCGAAGGCTCCGGCACAAGCCCTGAGCGCAACAACAAGCTGTGTCGGCGGGCGCGGTGGCTTTATGGAAATCGTTGTCATTATCAGATCTCGCTGCACTTGATACTGACAAGAAGAGGCTGCTTACCTTGAGGGCCGCCGGCCGAAACCAGCGGCCCTTGAGGTCTGAGTTCAGGAGCCGAGATGGTCGACGTCGATATGGCCGAAGGCGTTTATGAAGTGATCGAGAGAATTGTTCACCGTCGTCGTTTCGGGATCCGTGTGAACCAAAGCTGACGAGATATCGCCGCCCAGAGCGTTGTTCCCGTTGCCGCCGTTGCCGCCGACACCTGCGAGGATGGTGGCATGCTGATCGGCCACAAGCTGCGTATATTGTGTCGCGGTCGTAGCCGCATTCACGGTAGCCGTGTCGCCGCCGCTCGAGTTTCCTTGGCTGCCGTTGGAGTGGGAATCTCCCCCCGCGCCGCCGTCGCCGCTGTTCGTGACCGCCGCCAGGAAGCCGTTCTTGGCCTGAGCAAAGCCACCGTCTCCGCCACTGCCGGCGTCCCAACCTGCCTTCTGCCAAACGTGATCGCCATTGTGCAGATCGGTCGTTGCCCCGTAGACCGTTTGCACGGGGTCTACATATGCAACCGGGTTGTAGTTGATGTTCCCATCGTTGTGGCCATCACCGCCGTTGCCGGCATTCGCGTCACCCGCATCCGGGTTGTTGAGATGAATCGTGTCGGATATTTGTGGAATAGGCATTGATGTCACTCCTTTACTTGGTTTCATCCGTGTTCGTTTTACGGTGTCCCCCTACGGCGTGCGTTCCAGCATGTCACCGCAGCCAATACAACCGCAGGCGAATATTGCCTGCGATTTAATCTGTGGCCTATCTAGATATTCGGTGACGTTCATTCGGGCGTATACTTGGATGTGGCGGAGCGTTATTTGGATTAGTACTTAGTGATTTGGTGCAGGGTGGCATGGTCGATCATGTCTGCGACCTCGTCGAAGCGACATCAGGACCTCTGATCCAAAGGCGGATTTAGTGCTCGCAAACTCGCACAACGAGCGCTGCGGCCATGACAGCCAAATGGCTACAGCACTAGCCGACAGGATGTAGACGAATTGCAGGCTCTGCTTTTCCCACGTTCAGATGCACAATGACTGAACAATTCAGGCTGCATAGCGCCGCATGCTCGGTGGACGTGCAGTCGCCAACGAATGGAGACGGTAATGGCGGAAACTCGTCCCTTATTGGAAGGCCTGCCCAAGACGGGCACCGATCAACACCTCGCCTCCAACGTGGCCGCGGGGCATCTGGCGCTGGTGCCGACTTGGCTTCCATTGGATGTCGCTTCCGGTCCGAGCCATAATTCAGCCGGCAGCGGTGGTGACGGGATCAGCGAAGGCGTGATCAGCAGCAACGCACTGGCCGTCTTCACGCCGTCCAATGCCGCCATTGCGGGACCTCATTCGGGTGCAGATGCCTTCCAGGGCAACGACGCGCTCATCAATCAGCATCCCACCGAAATGGCGGGGATAGGCGGGAATGGTGGAAGCGGCAATGTTGCCATTGGTGGCGGCGATGGCGCCAATCATGCCGGCACCGGGGGCAATGGGCTCTTCTACGGTGGACTCGTCAGCACCGAAGTCGCGGTGTTTGCCCCCGTGAATACTGCTGTGGCCGCCGGCCCCGGCGCGGAGGCTCACGCCGAGCAATCGAACAACGCACTGTTCCTGCAGGGCGCGACCCAGATTGGCGGCATGGGCGGCTCGGGCGGAGACCATAACGTCGCGAGCCATGGCACGTCGATGAGCCCGGGAACTGCGCTCACATTGACCGGCGACTTTTATGCGGGCCATGGCGGCGATGGATATTTCGTCGGCAGCATGGTCGACGTGAGTATTGCCATCTTCTCACCGATCAACATCGCCGTCGGCGCCGCAGGCGGCTCCGCAGAGGCTCATCAGACAAACAATGTCATTTTCGATCAGGGCACTGTGCAGATCGCAGGCGTCGGCGGCAATGGCGGTGGCTTCAACCTGTCGTCAGATACGATTTTTACCGGCAATCACGCAGGTGGCGGCGGTGGGGACGGGTCGTCAACCGGCAGCATGGTAGACGTCAATTTCGGCTATTTCCATCCCATCAACATTGCCGTTCCCGCCGGTGGGTCGGCGGATGCCCAACAGACCGATCATGTTCTCTATGATCAGCAAGCGCTTCAGTTGGCCGGCATCGCAGGCCACGGTGGAGACGGTAACCTCACGGACGCCCATTCGGCTCTCGTAGACGACATTCTGAGCTTCATGCATAGCTAGAGCATGATGCCGAAAAGTGTGAGCGGTTTTCGGAGGACATCCTGTTCTAGCGGATAGACTCCCCACTTGCATTGCGGTGGCTCAACTGTACGAGACCGTTCCTCGTGCGATCCTTGAAGCCATATGTTGAATTGTTCCTCCGCCCGGAATTCGCTCCTTGGCCGACATCACGGAACGGCCAGCTCACTGAGATGCCGAACCTTCCACCATGACCTCTTCCGCATTGTCGCCGATTTCGGCCGTCAGAGACCGGGACCTCCACCCGGCATCGGGCGGTGCCGGCGCTGTGTTACCTGAGTGAGAACGATGCCAACTGGGATTAATGCGTCATTAGAGCGAAGTTTCACTAATCATAACGAGTAGTCAGCGATCTCAGGTTTTTGTTGCTTTTCGCCTTTGTCGTTTTGCTGTCGGGTCTGCGACTGCTTTGAATTGAGATATGGAAACAAAGCCAAGCCGATTGGCAGCCCGTTATATCCAACGGCTCTTTCCTAAATGGTCTGTCGCAGATCGGCTGCCTTTTCAGTGCCTTTGAAAGCTTTGTTGACCCGCTTGCCATACGTGAATTCGACGAAGGCTGGAAAGTCTGTAGCGACAAGTCGAGCCAGCAGGCCATTATGAACAAAATATTCAATATGCTCTGCAAGTCCAGTTATCTCTCGATGAAATCTTATAGACTATAAGAATTATCATGAGAGTTCAGACTATTTATATCTGAAATACACTCACTTTTTATCATGACATGTAGTGAGAACAGGAATAATATGAACAGCTGTTGGGTTTTGCAAATATTCTGGGGGAGCACGCAAGTGTCCGACAGTGCTGGAACTAAGCGCCGTGCGGGGCGCAATGCACCAACTGTGATCATCATTGAGCATTCTACACTGGCGCGCACGACCGTGGTGAAGCTTCTTGAGCGTGAACTCGCCGGGTGGAACGTTATAGATTTGATCTCGATCGAGAGTCTCGATCGAGCTCTTGGAGCTGAGGTGCGTTTGATTGTATTGGATCTGGCCGGCAGAGGTGTCGAGAGTACCAGCCTGCGTGATGATCTCGCGGCAATTGCTGCTCGTTTTCCTGAGGCTCCTATCACGTTGCTCTCAGGTACGGATGACGCCATCATAGCCCGTCAGGCACTCAGGATGGGCATCCGCGGCTTTTTCTCGACTTCACTCCCCATTGACATTGCCCTTGCCGGTCTTCGTCTCGTTCTGGCAGGAGGAACATTTTTCCCGCAGCTATTGGGAGCTGTTACAAACGGCTCAAACGAGCATAATCCGGCCAGAAATGAGGCCGAAAAGAACTTGGATGATAGGACGCAGTACTTGGCGATTGCTGATTTCACTCCACGGGAAGCGGATGTCCTCGCAGAGCTGCAATGCGGTTGTTCAAATAAGGTAATTGCAGGAAAACTCAATTTGTCGGGGCATACGGTGAAGATGCATTTGCAACACATAATGCGTAAGTTGCAGGCGCAGAACCGCACTGAAGTGGTTGCCCGCTTAGTTCAAAGAGCCGCCGGTGGGCCTGACGTCTCGCCGAGTTAGGCAGTGTCGCCAGTACCGGGGGAGTATCGGCGCGCGTTTCCAACTGGTTTCATATCGTGATGCCTTGATGGGAACCGCGAGTCCGGCCGTCCGTTACCCCTTTGAGGAACGGAGGAAATGGACATGCGCAAGAAAAAAGCCATCGTCGAGGCGGCGCTCGAGTCCGAGTACGAGCGCCAGGCACTGGGGATCATGAATACGGAGCAAGCTCTGAAGCTTGAGGATTCCGACGGTCTTGTCTTCAGCCATCCGGATAAAGAGGCCGGAGTGACGGATCACTTCGTTGATCAAGATGAGCTGCGCCGATTGGTGCGGCGGTCAACCTCGCCGGTTCCCGTATTGCAATCGCAGGATCGTACGACACGTTAGCTGCTGAACTTCAGGCAATCATGTAGCCGCCGTCCACCGGCATCGAGATCCCGTTCACCATCGCTGCCTGATCGGAGAGCAGGAAAAGAACAACCTCGGCGATATCTGCCGGCTCGGCGAAGCGACCGACGGGAATTCGCTTCATCATCCCTGCGGCTTTCTCGGGATCGCTCCATGCCTTCACCGCCATTGGCGTCAACGTCACCGTTGGATGGACGCCGTTGGCGCGGATGCCGTGCGGCGCAAGCTCCTTGGCCATGACCCGCGTCAAGCCATCCAATCCACCCTTCGATGCACAATAGGCAGCGTGGTCAGGGATGCCGACGAAGGAGGCGACCGACGAGACGTTGACGATGGCGCCCTTCCGGTCCTCCTTGATCAGCGATCGGGCATACTCCTGGGCGACGATCATTGGAGCGCGCGTGTTGACCGCGACAAGACGGTCGAATGCTTCGACGGTTGTCTCCAGGAATGGTTGGAGTTCGGTCGTGCCGGCGCAGTTGATGAGGAAATCTGCGGGAAGGGCAGCGATCGCCGCCTCTCTGGTCGCATCGGCGTCCGCGAGATCGACCTGGATTGCCCGACAGCCGAATTCCCCTCGCAACGCTTCGACGTCGGCAGCACTGCGGGTCAGCGCGACGACCTGCGCACCCCGTTCGACGAGCATCCTTACAATTTCGCGTCCGATGCCTTTGCCGGCGCCGGTCACGATCACCGTCTTTCCTCTGAACTCCATGGGTCGTTCTCCTAAAGTCTCTGGCCTGTTTCCCGATCGAAGATATGCGCACGTCGGGGATCGATGTGGAAGTACATCGTCCGTCCGGGGTCGACCTCGATACGCTCGCGGATCAGGGCGTCAATCGGTACGCCTCCCGTGCGGCCGAAGATCAACGTCTCCGAACCCGTGGGCTCGAACACCGAGACTTCGACCGGAACGCCTTCCTCGCCGATCGTGATGTGCTCCGGTCGGATGCCGTAGGTAACGGCTCGTCCTTCATCCGCATTTGTGTCCGCCAGCGGAAGGGCGATGCCCTGGTCGGTGACGACGATTTTCCTGCCGTCGCGGGTGGCTATGCGGCCCTGAAGGAAGTTCATCGATGGGCTGCCGATGAAGCCGGCGACGAAGAGGTTTACCGGAAAATCATAGAGATCGAGAGGCTTGCCGATCTGCTCGACCCTGCCGTCGCGCATCACCACGATCTTGTTGGCCATCGTCATCGCCTCGATCTGATCGTGCGTGACGTAGACGGTGGTGGTCTTCAGCCGCTGGTGAAGCTCCTTGATCTCGACGCGCATGGTGACGCGGAGTTTAGCGTCGAGGTTTGATAGTGGCTCGTCGAACAGGAAGACCTGCGGATCGCGGACGATGGCACGGCCCATCGCCACGCGTTGACGCTGTCCGCCCGACAGCTGCTTCGGATAGCGGTCGAGATAACGCGTCAGGTCGAGGATCTCGGCTGCCCTGCCGACCTTCTCGTCGATCTCCGCCTTCGGACGTTTGGCCATCTTCAGCGGAAAGCCCATATTCTCGGCGACGGTCTTGTGGGGATAGAGAGCGTAGCTCTGAAACACCATCGCGATGTCACGCTCCTTCGGGGGAGCGTTGGTGACGACACGGCTGCCGATCCGGATATCTCCGCTGCTGACCGTCTCCAGCCCGGCGATCATCCGGAGCAGGGTGGATTTGCCGCAGCCGGATGGACCGACCAGCACGACGAATTCGCCGTCCTCGATGTCGACGCTGACGCCATGCATGACCTGAAGAGAGCCATATTTCTTGGTGACGTCGCTAACCTGTACGTTTGCCAATGTCGTTCCCCCTAAAGCAGTGCAGTTTGTGTTTTGATGTTGTTGACGGAATTCATCATCTCATCCCTTCCAGACGATGTAGGCGCCAAGGACTGCCGAGATCGCCGCCGCGAACCATACCGAAAGCCCGAACGGCTCGATGAACCGCATCCAGAACAGGGAGAGCGCGACCCAGATCACGATCGAAATGAAGAGCCGGTCGAACCAGTTCGTTTCGATCGGCAGAAACCCCGGCTTGGGTTCGTTATTTCCTGATTGAGACGTCATCGTTTCATCCTTTCACGGCGCCGAAGGTCAGGCCGGCGACGATGTGACGCTGGACCACCGAAAAGACGATGAGCGCCGGAACCAATGTCAGCATTGAGATCGCGGCCATGATGCCCCAGGCCGTCCCCGTCGTCGTCACATATTCCGACAAGCCGGTGGTCAGAGTCCGCGCATGGAAGTTGGTGAGCGTCGCCGCCAGCAGGTACTCGTTCCACGCAAACACCCAGGTTAGGATCAGCGTCACCGCAAGTCCGGGCCGTGCCAAAGGAAAGATGATATCATAGAGGACGGTCCATGGGCTCGCGCCGTCCATATAGGCCGCCTCGTCCAATTCCTTCGGAATGCCTTCCACGGTCGGGCGCAGCGTCCAGATGGCGAAGGGAAGGTTGAAGGAGCAATAGACCAGGATCATGCCCAGCTTGGAATCGGCGAGCGAGAAGTCGCCGATCCTGTAGACCTGCGTCAGCAGCAGGAAAAGCGGCAGCAGGAAGACCGCCGGCGGCGCCATGCGGTTGGTGATCGTCCAGAAGAAGATGCTTTCCTTGCCGGCGAGGTCGAAGCGCGTCAGGGCATAGCAGGCAAGGAAGCCGAGCGTGGTGACGAGCAGCGCGTTGCCTGACGAAATGATCAGCGAGTTGAGCATGTATCCGCGCAAGGTCGGATTGGTCAGCACGTCCTGGTAATTCTTCCAGAAGAAGCTCCGGAGAATGACATCGGGCGTCGAAAACAGGTCGAACGGCTGTTTCACCGATATGACGAAGAGCCAGTAGATCGGGAAAAGGGTCGCGAGGCTTATCAAGGTCCACAGGACGACCGGAAGCCAGGGAAAACGGGTCTTCATCGCTTCAACCTCTCTTCACGCGGGGCGCAATCAAACCGACGTAGAGCAGCCAGCAGACGACGATTGTGAGATAGAGGACGATGACGGAGATCGCCGAACCGTAGCCGTAATTCGTCTTGGGAAAGACTTCCCTGAAGATATGGACGCCGATGTAGCGCGTCGAAGAACCCGGGCCGCCGCCGGTCAGCATCAGGACTTCGTCGACGGTGCGCAGCGCGTCCATCAGCCTGATGAACACTGTGGCGAGCAGGGCCGGGCGGATCAGGGGGAGCGTGATGTGCCAGAAGATCTGGCTCTTGCCGGCGCCGTCGATCTGCGCCTGCTCGAAGGGGTCTGATGGAAGCGAGACGAGTGCGGCGATCAGCGAGAGGGTGACGAGCGGCGTCCAGTGCCAGATGTCCATGATGACAGTGACGGTGAAGGCCGCGACGGCGCTCTGGCCGATATTCAGATCGTAGCCGAACCAGCTCCTCAGGAGATAGGGAATGATGCCGATCGACGGGGTGGTCATCAGCTTCCAGACGGAGCCGACAATGATCGGCGCCATGATCAGCGGCAGCGTATGGATCGTGCGAAACACCGCTTTTCCGGGGAAGTCCTTGAGCAGCGCCTGGGCGAGGATGTAGCCGAGAACCAGTTCCGACACGACCGCGAAGAAGACGAATGTCAGGGTTATGCCGAGCGATGCCAGGAACTGCGGGTCGAAGACGAGCCGCCGATAGTTCTCAGCCCAGTTGAAGATCATGCCGGGATTGGCCGCGAACGGGTTCCATGAATGGAAAGAGACCCAGAGGACGTAGATGAAAGGAAAGATCCCGAACAGTCCGAGGATCACTATGGTCGGTGACAGCAACAGCCACCCGAGCTTCTGCGAATACATCGCCTATCCCCCATTGAACACTATGTGGACGTCCGCTCCATCAGGGAGCGAAAGATGACGGGTCGTCGGAACGACCCGTCAGTTGGGGAGGATGTTTTATTTGCGATAGCCGAGGGAGGTGAGCTCCTCTTCGGCCTTGGCCGCCATCTGGTCGAGGCCTTCATCGGGACCGATTTTGCCGGTCAGGATGTCGTAGAAGATAGGAGCGGTCGCTTCACGGACCTGAGCATGGAAGGGGTAAGGGGGAGCGCCGGCGAAGAGCTTGCCGTCGTCCTTCAGCATCGTGTAGAAGCCGCCGAGCTTGACGTCCATCTCCTTCACCTTCGGATCGTCGAACGTCGCCTTGTTGGTGATGCGCGGTGCGGCGATCGCCCAATCGGGCTGCACTTCGTTCTGGCCGATGAATTCGAGGAACAGCAGCGACGCTTCCTTGTTCTTGGACGTGACCGGCACGCCGAAGGCGCCGCCATCGTAGTAGCCGATATAGCCCTTTCCGGCTTTTGCGTCGTCCAATACGCCCGGCTCGAGCGGTGGCAGAGCGAAACCGACCTGGCCGACCACCTTCGACTGCGCTGGATCGCTTGCGATCCATGCGGCGTTCTCACCGTAGATCAGTCCCTGGGCGACACGGCCTGCGGCAAAGGTCGTTGCGGTTTCCGTCCAGGTCGCCTGCGTCGATTCCGGAGGAGCGATGTCGCGCAGGTGCAGCCAATACTTCAACGCGGCCTTCGCCTTGTCGCCGTTCATCGCGCCGCCATGTTCGACCGTCGCCGCATAATTGTTCTTGGCGTCGATGCCCCAATTGTAGACGCCGAAGGTCGGCGCGATGGACTCGAAGAATTCATACCAGGACGCCGGATGGCCTGTATGTGCCTGAGCGGTCGTGCCCCAGAGCTCCATGCCGTTGTCCTTGCCGTACTTCGTGAAGAATTCGGCGATCTCCGTATATTCCGCGTGCGTGGTCGCCGGCTTCAGGTCCTTGCCGGTTTCCTTCTTGAAGGCTTCCTTGATCTTCGGATCGTCGAAGAGGTCCTTGCGATAGAGATAGGCCTTCAGGAAGGCTTCCATCGGAACGCCGAAGAGATCGCCGCTCGAGTCCTTGAAGTAGTCGGCAAAGCTGGTGAAGTTGGCGTCGTCGTAGGTCGGCGCCTTCAGATCCGGCTGGTCTTTCAGCGTCTTCGTGATGTCGACGAGGAAATTCCTGGCGAGATAGGAGTAGATGATGTCCTGCTCGATGTAGACCATGTCATAGATGCCGGTCTTGGCTTCCATGTCCTTGATGGCTTTGTCGTACATCTGATCCCAGGACGTCGTCTCGATGTCGACCTTGATGCCGGTCTTCTTTTCGAATTCCGGAGCGAGCACGGTCCTGATGTAGTTCGATGGCGGGGTGCTTTCGGTGACGCCATGCAGCGTCACGCCCTTGAATTTGGCGCCGGCGTCGGACCAGAAGTCAGCCCAGGCCGGCGAAGCGGTAGTGGCGAGGCCGAGCGTCAGCGCAAGCGCGCTAGCCTTCAAAGCGTAATTCATTTTCAATCCTCCCAAAGTGCAGCGAGATCATTTCGCCGGCCTTTTGTGTAGGCCAAAAAAACCGCTGACGCAACATTTGTTGTCTAAACATGCAAATCACGGATCTATCCCTTTGATTTTTGCAGAAAACTAATTTCCGTTGAAGGACGGAATGCAACGGTGGAAGACTTAAAATATTGCATTGCAAGGTAATTTTGCAAAGCAGCAAAAGATTTTCAGCCAAAATTATTTGTTGTCTTGCCAAACTAAATGGCATAGCACTGTCCGCAGCCAAAGGCATTTTTTGGAGGAAAAGGCAATGCGTCGATTGGGTATCCATTCATTTGTATGGACAGGCGGTCAAACGCAGGAAGGGCTGGAAATGGCCCTCAACAAGACGGCCGAACACGGATATCGGACCATCGAATTTGCCTATCTGCGCCCCGAGAAATTCAATCTCGATCGACTGGCAAAGCTTGCGCAGTCGCTTGACGTGGAGATTGGCGTGACGATGGGTCTGCCGCTCGACAAGGACGTATCGAGCGAGGACATGTCTGCGGTGTCCGCCGGCAAGCAGACGCTGGCCGACGCCGTTCGTGCGGTCCGTGATATCGGCGGCAACAAGCTGGGCGGGATTCTCTATTCCGCGCACACCAAGTACAATCGCCAGCCGACGAGGAAGGGCTGGGACAACAGCGTCGCCGCGATCGCCGCGACCGGCGAAGTCGCCAAGCAGGCGAACGTCGACCTCGTGCTGGAGGTTGTCAACCGGTTCGAGACCAACCTGCTGAATACGGCGGCGCAGGGGCTGAAGTTCATCGCCGAGACCGGATCGGAACATGTCCGTCTCCACCTCGACACATTCCATATGAACATCGAGGAAGCCAATCCGGCCGCCGCGATCCGCCTGGCCGGCGACAAGATCGGTTACTTCCACATCGGCGAGAGCAACCGCGGTTACCTCGGCGACGGCGTCATCAACTTCGATCTGATCTTCGACGCCCTGCTCGACATCGACTACAAGCGCGACATCGTGTTCGAAAGCTTCTCGACGACGGTCGTGGACGAAGGCCTGTCGCTCGCCTGCGCGATCTGGCGCGACACCTGGGAGGATAATGATCCGCTTGCGGCGCACGCGAAGCGCTACATCGAGCTGAAATATGACGAGGCCAAGCGCCGCCGCGCCACAAACGCGCGGCCCTGATTATCCTTCTGACAGCCTGTTCCAGTCGTGTAAGGGTTGGGCCGACTGAAGGGAATTGAAATATGAACGACACCGTCTCCATCGGAAGTTCGCCGCGCAGGATCCGACAGAACAATATCGTCGCCGCCTTGCAGACGATCTATGCCCACCGAAGCCTCAGCCGGGCGGATCTCGCCCGGAAGCTCGGGATGAATCGCTCGTCCTCGGGAGAGATCGTCGCTGAGCTGACAGAAGGCGGGTTCGTTCAGGAGTCGGACGAGAGCGGCAAGCAGCGCCTGGAGCATTCCCGTGCCGGTCGTCCGGGCATCATGCTCGAACTGGTCCCCGATGCCGCATTCTTCGTCGGGATAGAGATTGGCGTCGAACATATATCGGCTGCAGTTGTCGATCTCTCCGCCGAGGTCCGGGCATGTCGGAAAATCGCGTTCGACACGCCGTCTTCGACGGTGGAGGAGGCCGTGGCGCAGGGCGTCGAGCTCATTGTCGGCGAGATGACGAAGGGGATGATCGGACGGTGTAAGGGTCTCGGCATATCGGCGCCGGCCCACATCCGGCCGAACGGAATTGTCACTCTCGCACCCATCATCGGCTGGCGAGAGGTGTCGTTGAAGGAGATTGGGCGGTCAGCTTTCCCGGCCGCGGTGCCGATCGCGGTTGAAAACGACGCCAACGCGTTTGCGATCGGCGACAGCTATCGTCACGGCGTCTCAGGCGTGACGCTGTTCCTGCTCATGGAAACCGGCGTCGGCGGCGGCATCATGATCGATGGCAAACTGTTCCGGGGCGGCCACGGCCTGGCGGGAGAAATCGGCCACACCCTGGTGCCGGGAAGCGGCGGTCAGAAGTTTGAGCAGCTGATCGGTCGCGAAGTGCTGATCAGGCAGTATCGCGAGGCTATTGGACGTAAGCACGTCGATCTGCAGGAGTTCCTTGGCGACGTTCATGACCGTGTCCCGGCCGCGGTCAATATCGCCGAAACCTGGTCGCGCCATCTCGCATATGCATTGCTGCAGGCCTGTCGTCTGCTCGACCCGGACAGGATCGTGCTGGGTGGCTCCGTGGCATCTCTCTACCCGATGGTCGCCGCCCGGGTAGCGGTCCACATGTCGGAGGGCCAGAATATAGCTTTCCCCATGCCGGAGATCGTCGTGGACGATGACGCGGAGTTCGGTTCCGCCTTCGGGGCGGCGTGCATGTTGCACCAGCGCTTTCTGTCCCTGGAGAGCGAGGAGTTCGGCAACGAGGACGGTGCGCCGGTCCAATCGGCGACGAGTTGACGACAAGAACGATCGAAAGCAGGATTGCAAATGACTTCAGTACTGGCTCCGGACCAGCTTGGTCCCACCGTTTGTGTAGGGGAGATCCTCGTCGAGATCGTCGCCACGACGGTCGGAGACGGTTTTCTTAAAGCCCAGCCGCTCGTCGGTCCGTTCGCGAGCGGAGCGCCGGCGATCTTCATCTCGCAGTGCGGCCGCCTCGGCGGCAAGGCCGCAATGGTCGGCGCCGTCGGCGATGACGATTTCGGTCGTGTCAATACCGATCGCCTCAAACGCGACGGCGTCGATGTTTCGACGATCTCGATCGATCCGGACTATCCCACGGGAAGCGCCTTTGTCCGCTACCGCAAGGATGGCTCCCGGGATTTCGTCTATAACATCGCCACATCAGCAGCCGCACGCTTCGGCTGGTCTCAAGCGGTCGGCGATCTCATCAATCGGAGCGGGCACCTTCACGTGATGGGTTCCGCTCTGTCGGTCCCCAGTGCGCGCGAGGTGATCGACAAGGCGGTCGACATCGTCAAGGCACGCGGGGGATCGCTCTCGGTGGATCCGAACATTCGCAAGGAATTGAAGCTGGACGAGCAGACCGAGCGCCGCTTTTCCAAGCTTGTTGCCGCCGCCGATCTGCTTCTGCCGTCCGGAGAGGAGCTTGAGCGTGCCGCAGGTGTCGAAGGCGAGGCAGACGCGATCCGCCGCTTGTTCGAGATGGGCGTCAAGGAGATCGTGCTGAAGCGCGGAGCCGACGGCGCGACCTACTTCGGCAGGGACGGAGACCGCATCGATGCTCCGGCATTTGTCGTTCAAGAGGTCGACCCCACCGGCGCCGGCGACTGTTTTGGCGGTGCCTATCTGACCTGCCGGCGGCTCGGAATGTCTCCGCAGCAAGCTCTGACCTATGCCTCGGCCGCCGGCGCCCGCAACGTGACGGTCCTCGGTCCGATGGAAGGCGCCGGCACTCAGCAGGAACTCGATGCGTTTATCGCTTCAACCGAAAGGCGGCCGTGATGCAGGTGCATCTCAACGAACTGGCCAGGCTGAGGATCGAAGGCCACCCGAGAGGCGTGACTTCCGTATGCTCCGCCCATCCGATCGTGCTTCGAGCAGCACTCCGACACGGGCGGCAACAGGCAAGCACCGTCCTGATCGAAGCGACCTGTAACCAGGTCAATCACCTCGGCGGCTACACCGGAATGACGCCAAGCGACTTCGCGTCCCTTGTCCGCAAAATAGCGGTCGAGGAAGAATGCCCCGAAAATCTGATCGTTCTCGGCGGCGATCATCTCGGCCCCAATCCGTGGCGCGACCGCCCGGCGGAAGAAGCCATGGCCGAGGCCGAGAAGATGGTTGCCGCCTATGTCGACGCCGGGTTTCGCAAGATTCACCTCGACGCCTCGATGGGCTGCAAGGGCGAGCCGGTGGCGCTCGACGACGAAACCACGGCCCATCGTGCCGCCCGGCTTGCTGCGGTCGCCGAGGCCTCGGCGAAGAAGAGCGGCGGCGCAATGCCGGTTTACGTCATCGGCACCGAAGTGCCGCCGCCAGGCGGAGCCGATCACGCCCTGACAACGATCGAACCGACGGCAGCCTCAGCGGCGTTGAAGACGATCGAGGTCCACCGCCGGATCTTTGCGGAAGCCGGACTCGGCCAAGCATTTGGACGGGCCATCGGGCTGGTCGTTCAGCCGGGCGTCGAGTTCGGCAATCACAATGTCATCCTTTATGACCGCAGCAAGATAGACGCGCTGAAATCGATGCTCACCAAGGAGCCGCAGTTCGTCTTCGAGGCGCATTCGACGGACTATCAGGGAACCCGGCCCTTGACCGCGCTGGTGGAGGACGGCTTTCCCATTCTGAAGGTCGGTCCCGAGCTGACCTTCGTCCTACGCGAAGCGCTCTACGCGCTGGATGCGATCGCTTCTGACCTCTTGCCCGACTACGGCCAGCGCCCGCTCTATGCGGCGATGGAAGCGCTGATGCTCGATCAGCCGGGCAACTGGAGCCGCCACTACCACGGCACAAACGCCGAGATGCGCTGGCTGCGGCATTACTCGCTGTCTGACCGCATTCGCTATTATTGGGCGTCGGCTGAAGCCCAAGATGCCGTCCGGCAGCTGTGCGAGGCGCTTCGAGGGCAAATCGTACCGCTGCCATTGTTTTGGCAGCATATGCCGGCCGCGCAGGATTTCGCAGATGCGCCGCTCGATCCGGAACAGGTTTTGATCTGGAGAGTGACGAAGAGTCTCTCGGACTATCACGCCGCCTGCGGCGTCGGGAAGAATTGCCAATCAGAATCAAGACAGGAGGAAAAATCGATGACGGAATTGAATGGGAAGATCGCGGCGGTCACGGGTGCTGCATCCGGAATAGGACTCGCTTCGACGGAGGCAATGCTCGCCGCTGGCGCGACGGTCGTGCTGGTGGACCGCGATGAGAAGGCCCTTGAGACGGTTTGTGCCCGGCTTGGCGAGCGCGCTATTCCGCTCAAGATCAACTTGCTGGATCCGGCCGAGTGTGCGGGTCTGCTCGATGGCATTCTGTCGAAGACGGGCAAGCTCGACATCCTGCATGCCAATGCAGGCACCTATATCGGCGGCGACCTGATGGAAACTGACCTCGATACCATCGATCGGATGCTCAATCTCAACGTCAACGTCGTCATCAAGAACGTTCGAAATGTCATTCCGCACATGATCGAACGTGGCACTGGCGACATTGTCGTCACCAGCTCGGTCGCCGGCCATTCGGCGATTCCATGGGAACCGGTCTATTCGTCATCGAAGTGGGCGATGACGTGCTTTGTCCAGACGATGCGACGCCAGCTTCTGAAAAGTGGCATTCGCGTGGGATCGGTTTCTCCGGGCCCGGTGATCAGCGCTTTGCTCGCGGATTGGCCGGAGGAAAACCTTCGCAAGGCGAAGGAGGCCGGGGCTTTGATCGAGCCTAAGGAAGTCGCCGACGCGATCATCTTCATGCTGACCCGTCCGCGTAACGTCACCATCCGCGATATCGTGGTGCTTCCAAGCGCCTTTGACATCTGAAGGAGCCGAACATGAGTTACCAGCAGAAATTTCGTCTCGACGGTGAACGGGCGGTAGTCACGGGCGGAGGGCGTGCGATCGGACTGTGCTGCACCGAGGCGCTGGCGGAGGCGGGCGCCGCCGTCGTCGTCATCGAACGCAGCGCGGCCGACGCTGAGCAAGCGCTTGCGCTGCGCGACAGAGGCTATGACGTCGAAGTCCGGGTCGGCGACGTCACCGACGCGGCCCGAATGGACGCAATCGCATCCGAGCTTGCCGATGGCGGCCGGCCGGCGACCGTCCTGGTGAACAATGCCGGAATTGGCCAGAGCGGCATTCCGGCGCAGGATCTCACCGACGCGGATTGGCTGCGCATGATGGACGTCAATCTCAATGGCGTCTTCTGGTGCTCGCGCGCCTTCGGTCGTCCGATGATTTCGCTGAAACGCGGCGCCATCGTCAACCTCGGCTCGATGTCGGGCCACATCTGCAACCGGCCTCAGCCTCAGACGGCCTATAACGTCTCCAAGGCGGCAGTCCATCACCTCACGCGCTCGTTGGCCGCCGAGTGGGCGCACCACGGCATCAGGGTAAATGCCGTCGCGCCCACCTATATCGAGACACCGATGGTGGTGGCCGTCGAAGCCAATCGCGAGCGCATTCCGCTCTGGCTCGCCGACACCCCGATGGCGCGGATGGGAACGCCGGAGGAGGTTGCAAGCGCGGTCCTCTTCCTCGCCTCGGGCGCTGCCAGCCTGATGACCGGGGCGATCGTCAACGTCGATGCAGGATTCACCTGCTGGTAGTGCTTCCTGGACGAAGGTGCGAGCAGCGCTTCGTCCACACCTGGAAACCAGTATGGAAACGTTACCACATAATCTTGACTCGCATTCGTGCTGCGTTTATCCAAATGTGGAAACGTTGCCATATTGGGAGGAAGCTGATGAAATCCGCGCGGTTGAACCGACTTTTCGGCGTGTCTGGAAATTGTTTTGACGTTGCCATCGATCACGGCATGTTCAATGAACGGACCTTCCTTTCCGGCATCGAGAACATGAAGACTGCCATCGAGGTGATCGCGCAAGCGGCGCCGGATGCCATTCAGCTGCCGCCGGGGACGGCACCCATGCTGCAGGCTATTCCCGGCAAGCATCGCCCGGCGCTGGTGCTGCGCACCGACATCGCCAACATCTATGGCAATCCGCTGCCGTCTCAGCTGTTTTCCGAAATGATCGACAGGCCGGTGGAACACGGCGTTGCGTTGGATGCCGCCTGTGTCGTCGTCAATCTTTTGATGCTGCCGGACCAGCCGGAAGTCTACCGCGCCTGTGTGCGCAATGTGAACAGCCTGAAGCGCGAATGCGAGATCTACGGCATGCCGCTGATGGTCGAGCCGCTTGTCATGCAGGACAATTCCAAGGGCGCCTACATGGTCGACGGCGCGATCGACAAGATCCTGCCGCTTGTACGCCAGGCGGCCGAACTCGGCGCCGATATCATCAAGGCCGACCCCTGCGACAATGTCGAGGAATATCACCGCGTGGTCGAGATTGCCCAAGGTCTGCCGGTGCTGGTGCGCGGCGGCGGCCGCGTTTCGGATCAGGAAATCCTGATCCGCACCAAACAGTTGATGGAGCAGGGCGCCCGTGGCATCGTTTATGGCCGCAACGTCATTCAACACAACAATCCCGGCGGCATGACGCGGGCCTTGATGGCGATTGTCCATGACAAGGCTTCCGTCGAGCAAGCCTCGCTGCACATTGGCTGACGCGCGTCTGGGAGGAGATGTCATGACGAAAATATTCCGCTTCGGCGTCATCGGCTGCGGTCTGATGGGGCGCGAGTTCGCGAGCGCTGCGGCGCGCTGGCTGCATCTGGCCGATGTGAAGGCGCGACCGGAAATCGTCGCCGTCTGTGATACCAACGCGACGCTGCTCGACTGGTTCAGGGATCATGTGCCGACCGTTCGGCAGTTCACCGCCGACTATAAGGAGCTTCTGGCCAATCCCGAAGTCGATGCGGTCTATTGCGCCGTCCCGCATGTGCTGCACCAGCAATTCTACATCGACATCCTGAAGGCCGGAAAGCATCTTCTCGGAGAAAAGCCCTTCGGCATGGACGCCGCGCAGAACCGGGAGATCATGGCGGTTCTCGCCGAGCATCCCGAACTCCTGGTCCGTTGCTCGTCGGAAATGCCTTTCTTCCCCGGCGCACAGAAGGTCATCGCGCTCGCAAAAAGCGGCGAGATGGGGGAAATCCTCGAAGTCGAGGCGGGCTTCCTGCACTCTTCGGATATTGACCGGCAGAAGCCGATCAACTGGAAGCGCATGGCAGAGATCAATGGCGACTATGGCTGCATGGGTGATCTCGGCATGCACGTGCTGCACGTACCGCTGCGTCTCGGCTGGCGCCCGACCACCCTGCATGCGCAACTGGTCAAGAAGGTCACCGAACGTCCTGACGGCAAGGGCGGCATGCTGCCCTGCACCACCTGGGACAATGCCACGATCAGCAGCCGTGTGAGCACCGGTGATCAGGATTTCCCGATGGTGCTGAAAACCTGGCGTATCGCGCCCGGCGAATCCAACACCTGGTACATCAGGGTTCTCGGCATGAAGAAAAGCGCATTCTTCAGCACGAAGTCGCCGCGCCAGTGGCAGTGGATGGACTATAATGGCAGTGCGCAGGCCTGGAGCACCGAGGATCTGGGATATGGCTCGCTGTTTCCCGCCATCACAGGCAAGATCTTCGAATTCGGTTTTGCCGACGCCATACAGCAGATGTGGGCGGCCTTCGTCGACGAGCTTGCGGGCGGCAATGCCAACGGTTTCGGCTGCGCGACGCCGGCGGAGGCGCAGGCGCATCATGCGGTCCTGACGGCAGCCCTCAAATCCGGCCGCGAAGACGTCGTGGTGCCGGTCGTGTATGACGGGGCGTCCGTCTGATGCAGCGCTCCGAGATCAACGCCGCGTTGCTGCGAGCAGCCGAGACTCTCGAGCGCTGGCACTGGTCTCTGCCGGTATGGGGCTCTTGGACGGCAGCGGATTTTGCCGCTCATCCGGAGGCCTCAGCCTATTTGCGCGCCCATCAGCTGGGTTGGGATGTCACCGATTTCGGCTCGAACCGCTTCGCCGAATGCGGCCTCGTGCTGTTCTGCCTGCGCAATGGCATCGTTGATATCAGGGGTGAGCGGACCTATGCCGAAAAGTTGCTCTTCGTTGGGGAAGGGCAGGTCACGCCGACGCACCGTCATGCCGCGAAGATGGAAGACATCATCAATCGCGCCGGCGGCGATCTCGTCATCGAATTCGCCGTAACCGATGCCGATGGCAATGTGCTGACGGAGGATGTGACGGTTCCGGTAGACGGGCTGTCGCGCCGGCTCGCTGCATGGGAACCGCTGGTTCTCGGGCCTGGCCAGAGCGTGACGATTCGCACCGGGCTTTACCACCGCTTTTACGGCAGGAAAGGCGGCGGACCTGTCCTTGTCGGCGAGGTCAGCCAGGTCAACGACGACAACAGCGATAATTTCTTTCTGGAGCCGATCGGGCGCTTTGCCGCGATCGAGGAAGATGAGCCGCCGCTGAGACCCTCGTGGAACGAAGGAGGCAGCTGATGCGAGCCGGGGAGGAGGTTTGCGATCGCGACAGTCAGAAGCAGGGCGGCATCGTTTGCGCGGGAAACTTCATCGTCGATCGCGTCCACACCCTGTCCTATTGGCCCGAACAGGGCAATCTTGCCCATATTCTGCACCAGGATCTGGGCGTGGGGGGCGGGGCGGCCAACGTCGTTACCGATCTGGCCTCGCTCGGATTTCCCGCAAAGCTGGCGGCGGCGGGATGCATCGGCGCGGATCAGGACGGAGAAATCGTCAAGGCCCGTCTTGCACTTGCCGGCGTCGATGTCGGTGGGCTGACGGCGCTTGCCGACCGGGTGACGGCGCATACGCATGTCATGAATGTGCCCGGCCAGAACCGGACCTTCTTCTATCATGGCGGTGCCAACGATGCCGTCACGGATGAGCTTGTCTCACCAGCGACCTTCGCCAAGGCCGGCTATCGGCTGTTCTATCTCGGATACCTCATGCTGTTGCCGGGTCTCGACAGCACCGGCCCCGACGGCCGTTCGGGAGCCTCGCGCCTGCTGGAGGCAGCGCGCCGCGCGGGGCTTGCGACCTGTGTGGATTTCGTATCGAGCGAAGACCCGGAATTTGCGGCCAAGGTCGGCGTCGCTCTGCCCTTCTGCGATTTCCTGATCATCAACGAGATGGAGGCGGGTCGGGCAACCAGCGTTATCGTTCGCGATGCGAAGGGAGAATTAATCGAGGCAGGGCTTTTGGAAGCGGGCGAGCGCCTGCTTGCCGCAGGCGTCACCAAGGGCGCGATCATCCATGCACCGGAAATCTGCTTCTGGTTTGCATCAGGCGCTTCCCCGATCATGACGCGTTCACGACCGGTCGCTCCCGATGATATCGTCAGCACCGTCGGCGCAGGCGACGCCTTCTGTGCCGCCGTGCTCTACGGGCTGCATGAGAACTGGCCTGTCGAGCATATCTGCGCCGTCGCCCATGCCGCAGCGGCGCGTTGCCTTAAGGGTGCGACGGCCACCGACGGCATCCCCGACATGTCCGTCCTTCTTCGCGAGGCGAAGGAGACGAACCCGCAATCCGCTTAGCCCATTGGCGTCGCCCCGCGAGAGGGCGGCTCCGATCAGCGTCCAGTCAAAAAGGGAGGAGCAAACATGAAACTATTCATTATGACAGCCGCGCACGGCACCTTTGCCGGTTTAAGTGCGACCGGGGAGGCAGTGCGATGACATATGCGGAAACGGCGCGGCTCTCCGGCAAGGTGGCATTGGTCACAGGAGGAGCGAGCGGCATCGGCAAGGCGGTATGCGAACGCTTCGCCGCCGAAGGCGCCAGGGTTGTCATAGCGGACCTCGACGGTGAACGATGCGCGCGGGTGGCCGAAGCAATCGGCCCTCAGGCCTGGAGTGTGGCGCTTGATGTGACCAGCCAGGACAGCATCGAAGAAGCTGCGCGCTTCACTATATCAACCGCCGGCAAGATCGACATCCTGGTCAACGCCGCAGGCATTTACGAAGTCGAGTCCATCCTGGACATATCTCGGGAACGGACGGCGAAAGTATTTCAGGTCAATATCGAAGGCCTGATCTTCATGACGCAGGCTGTTGCCCGGCACATGGTGGAGAGAGGGGAAGGTGGACGCATCATCAACTTCTCGTCCCAAGCCGGGCGTCGGGGCGAAGGACCGGCCGTGGCTTACTGCGCTTCCAAGGCGGCCGTCATCAGCATCACGCAAAGCTGCGCTCTGGAGCTGATCCGTTATGGGATCAACGTCAACGCCATCGCTCCCGGCGTCGTCGATACGCCGATGTGGGACGTCGTCGATGCAAAACTCGGCAGCCGGGAAGGTTTGAAACCCGGCGACGTCAAGCGCCGCGTGGCCGCTGCCGTCCCCGCCGGACGATTTGGCGCCCCCCAAGAACAAGCTGCCATGGCGGCCTTCCTGGCCGGGCCCGATGCAGCATATATCGTGGCGCAGTGCTACAATGTCGATGGCGGCAATGTCATGAGCTGAGCGCTTGAGCCGCGTCGCGGGCGCATCATCCTGCAAAGCGGCTTCATCAGCACGATAGGCGATCGAACTTGAGATCTGGAGGAGTGGAATGAAGGCTGTACGCTTGGAGTCGATCGGGTCTTTGACCATGCGCAGCGTTGAGAAGCCGGTTGCCGGGCCGGGCGAGCTGCTTGTCCGGGTTGCAGTGGCCGGCATCTGCGGTTCCGATCGCCACATGTACAAGGGCGAGTATCCGACAGCGATCCCCGTCACGCTGGGCCACGAGTTCTGCGGCATAGTCGAAGGGATCGGCGATCGGGTGACCCGGTTTACCGGCGGTGAGCTTGTTACGGTGGACCCGAATATCTCCTGCGGCACCTGTCGGGCTTGCACGCGGGCGCGGCCGAACTTATGCGAGAGCTTGACCGCGATCGGAGTGACACGGGATGGCGGCTTTGCGGAATATGTGGCGGTGCCGCACGCGCAGGCCTTCGTGCTGCCGGCCGACCTCGATCCCGTTCACGGCGCCTTCAGTGAACCGCTGGCCTGCTGTATCCATGCTATCGACAAGGCAAAGATCCGTCCGGGCGACGGCGTCGCGATCCTCGGCGGGGGAGTGATCGGCCTGCTCATGGTGCAACTGGCCCGCTTGGCTGGGGCAGGCGAGATTATTTTGATCACGCGGCAGCAATCGAGACGCCAAACGGCTCTGGCCCTGGGGGCGACGCACGCCTTCGACCCGGCCGCTTCGGATACAATCACTTCTGTTCGAGAGGTCACCAAAGGCGGCGCAGACGTGGTCATCGAGTGTGCCGGCGTCAGTGACACGCTTCAAAGCGGTCTGAGGATGGCGCGGCGCGGTGGTACCTTCGTGCTTTTTGGAGTCACGCCAGCCGGTGTCGAAGTGCCGGTTCTGCCCTTCGATCTGCTGGTAAACGAAGTCGATATCAGGCCGGCCTACCTCAATCCCTTCACCCATTCGCGCGCTGCGGCGATGGTCGCGAGCGGCGCGTTGGAACTGGACGCATTGGTCACCAAAACCATAGGTCTCGAGGAGGTCGCCGACGTGGTGGGCAACGCGCCACTGCCAGGCGAGATCAAGGTCATCGTCCGGCCCTAGCTTCGGGGTCCCATCTCAGTTGCGGACGCGACCGGTGGAATCGCGCTCGATCAGCGTGACCGGCACTTTGACAATCGCACCCCGTCGAGGTTCGTCCCCCGGCTGGTGCTCTTCGATCAGCGCTTCCAGCAGCCGTGCTGCCTGCTGTCCGACGTCGCGGATCGGCTGTGCGACCGTGGTCAGCCGTGGAAAGACGTAGGCTGCCTCCGGCAGGTCGTCGAAGCCCACGACCGAATAGTCGTTCGGAACGGAAAATCCGCGATCCTGGATGGCATGGATTGCGGCAATCGCTGAAACGTCGGTCGTGCCGATGATCGCAGTGACCTCAGGACGAGACGCCAGCAGCTCCCACGCCAGCCGGTAGGTCTCTGCAAAGCTGTGCTCTTCCGCCATCGCCACGACGGCAGGCGCGATGCCATCTTTCGCCATTTCCGCCATGATGCCTTGCAGGCGAAGTTGGATCGGCTGGCTGTGGGCCGGCGCGCCTACGATGGCGATTGCCCGGTGGCCGAGGTCGATCAGATGGCGCGCCATCAGCCGTCCACCTTCTTCGTGATCGGCCATGACAGCGTCGTCAGCGATGCCGCTCAGCTCGCGGTCAATGGCGATGATCGGAATGCGAGCGTCCCGCAGCACCCCGAAATGCTCGATGCTGCCGAAGGCGCTTGCCACGATGACGCCATCGACGCGCTGCGCGAGCAGCATGCTGATATAGCGCACCTCGTGGTCCATATTTTCCGCCGTGCTGCAGATCAGCGTCTGATAGCCGTGCTGGAACAATTCCTGTTCGATCGCATGGGCTAGGATGCCGAAGAACGGCACTTCAATCGACGGCAGCATCAGTCCGATCATCCGGCTTGGTGCGCCGCGCAGCATACGGGCACCCTTGCTCGGCGTGTAGTTCAGCGTTCGGATAGCGGCCTCGACGCGGTCCCTGAGTTCGGGTGAGGCGTAACCGCTGTTGTTGAGCACGCGCGAGACCGAAGAGACCGATGTTCCTGCAAGTTTAGCGATATGTCTGATGCTGGTCGTCACGGGTTCGCATTTCTTTCTCTACAGCGCCTGCGTCTTCTCAGACGCGCATGGAGACGGGCTGCTGAAGTTCACGTTCATTTCATCATCCACTAGATCACTCGCGGAACGCCGCATCAAGCGCGCCGCTATTCGAGAACGTCTGCCGTTCGTGACAAGCTTCGCCTTGAGAGCTACAGGATAGGCCTGATCGATAGCAGCCCGTTGAGCGGACACATAATGAACGACACAGTCCTCCTTTTTCATGGCATTGCCCGGACGAAAAAAAGCATGGAGAAGCTCGCCAGCTTTTTGTCCGGACACGGTTATCGGGTTGTGAATGTCGGTTACCCCTCCACCAAGTTTTCGATCAGCGACCTCATCGACATCATCCGACCCGAGATCGACGGCGCTGCGAAGGAGGCAGGCGAGGGCCCGGTCCATTTCGTCGGTTATTCGATGGGTGGGCTGGTCATCCGCGCGTTTCTCAGGAGCTATCGCCCAGCCAAGCTGGGGAGAGTTGTGATGGTCGGCACGCCGAACAACGGCAGTCAGGTTGCCGATTTCCTCAAGAGCTGGCCCTTATACAGGAAGGTCTATGGACCGGCAGGGCAGCAGCTGATTACCGATCAAACCGCAATGACCGAGCTGTTCGGCACGGTGGATTACGAACTTGGCATTATCGCTGGGAATCGGACCATTGATCCGGTCTCTTCGCTTATCATCGGCCTCAGAGTGCCGAATGATGGAAAGGTTTCGGTGGAGAGCACGCGTCTCGACGGCGCGGCGGCGCATATCGTCATTCCGGCAAACCACACTTTCTTGCCCGTCAACAAGACGATGTGGAGCCAGACCCTGTCGTTTTTGAAAGATGGACGGTTTACAAGCTGAATTTCCAAATATTCAAACATCCGCCACATGCCCTCTGCTTAATTCCCCGCTGCACCGGTATCGAAGGAAATGCAATGACCGCCATCCTGCGAAAGAAAATTCACGGCGCGTCTACGCGCGGACAGGTCATCGATGGTGCGCCCGATGTTGGCGTCGCCTATCAGGTGTTTTCCGATACGGTGATCGAAGACGTTATCGTCAAGAATTCTCCTCGCGGCTTTAAATTTCACAATGGCAAGAACCTCACCGTCAGGCGCTGCGAAACAGAGAATGTGAAGGGCGACGGCATCTACCTGACGAAGACGACGCACGTGTTGCTGGAGAATAATCGCATCGGCGCGGCCCCGGGCGAGGGAGCAGACTGCTGCCAGTTCGCCTATCAAAACAGCGATGACAATATCAGCTCCGATATCGTTATCCGCGGCAACCTCTTCCTGCAGTCGCCGGCGAGCGCATCGAACAAGGGCGCGCTGGTCTGCGACAAAACTCGAAAATACCTGGTCGAGTACAATTTCATCGGCGGCAAGAATTTCTCCTTTTCGTCGATCGGCGATGACGCCGTGGTGCGCAGCAACATCATGCGCGATGGCAGGATGAATGATTATTCCTTCGGCTACGGCGTCGGCGACAAGGCCGACCACGCCGGCCATCACATTTATGACAACTGGATCGAGAACACCAATCGTGGCGTCAGCCTGAGCGGTTTTTCGGATCAGGAGCTGGCATTTCGCAAAGACATCGATATCCACGACAACGTCATTAGCCAATGCGACATCGCGTTCTTCGCCAACCGTCGGTGGTCCGGCAGCTTCCGGCGCAACATATTTCTGCGGTGCGAACAGGATATCGTTCTCAAGGGAAACGGCAAAGCGACTGCAGGTGATATCGATGGCAACTATCGCAACGATGGCAGCTTTCTGAATGTCACCCCGCCGCCGCTTCGCTTCAAGCCCGATGGCAACGCCTCCGTTGCCTCCGGCGAATGGACATCCGAGCCCGACGAAATCCGCATCCAATGGCGGAACAAGGGGATCGATATCCCAGGCGCCAACCGGCCCTCCATTACGGTCGAGCCTGGCATGGAATTGTCCTGCGTCCTGCTGGCCCGCAAGGCGCAGAACTGGATGCTGGCGATCGCTGAGACTGCCTATGACGACTTCACGCCACGCGCATGGCAGGAAAACATGCTGCCTTGGCGCAAGCGCTATCTCTCGACTTAGGCGGCGTATCGCTTGACTGCACGGGGATTAGAGCGCCGTGCGTCCTTTCAGACGGAGAAAGGACGCTCTAACACTTTTGAATCTACGCATCGCGCGAAAATCAGGATCTGCGCCAGCGAAGTCTCATGGCCTTTCCAGAGCTGAGCGCTTTGCGAACCGGTTCATCATAGAGGCGGGTGACGATAATGGCCAATAGGACGATCAGCGGAAGAACAATGGCAAAGATCGCCCAGGCCGGCGGTTGCCCCAGGCCAGCGGCTTTCCAGGCTCCCAACAGCAATCCCAGCAGCGGAACATGAATTGCATAGAGTGCGTAGGACGCCTCTCCCGCAATAAGAAGGGGCTGCCGCAGCACGCCATCGAAGTTGGCTGTGTAAAGGACAAGCACGGCGAGAGGAAATAAAGCAGTGATGACAATCAGGTCCTTTATGCCAACCAGGGCGGCTGGCGCCTGGAAGACGAGAAGAGCAGTCGCGACGACGATTGTTGTCACTGCGGCTGCTTTTCCGATGCCCGAAGGGGAAAGCCGCTGACGGTAGCGGTACATCAAGATGCCGAGGCTGAAAGAAAAGAGAACGCGGGGAAATCCGGAGAGCAAGGCGCCGTCGAGCGGGATCAGGTCGGCGCTTCCATGGGCCAGCGTTTGCGCCGCCAGCCAAACCCATGACGCGACGAGGATGACAGCGAGCACACCGTTGGACAGCAATCTCGCCGTATAGCCATAGGCGAGGTTGATCACGATCTCCAGGAATAGAGACCATGACGGACCGTTGAAAGGGAACAGGTTCGGCGCCTTCAGCGATGTTCCACCGATCGCCGGCAGGAAGAACATCGAGGCAATCAACGAGGTGGCAAACAGCATCGGATCCATTTGCTGATTTCTGCTGAGCGACATGCCTGCATATGCGAGTACGCCGAGCAGCAAACCGAGCAGATAGAGCGGATATAAGCGGATGAGACGCTTGATGGCGAAATCATTGGCAGAGAGCGAAGACTCTTGAATGAGTTTCCTCTCATAGGCGTGACCGATCACGAAGCCGCTGAGACAAAAAAACAGGTCGACGGCGAGATAGGCAGCAGGTGCTGCATCGAAACCGACAAAACCTTCGGTGTGATGCACTGCCACGCAAATAGCCGCCAAGCCACGAATCCCATCGAGGCCGACCAGTCTACGATTATTTGAAGTCATCTTTTTAGCCTGATGCATGTTGCGCGCCTGCCTGGGTCGGTTTGCGGAAGCGGGACAGGAACTCCGGGCCAAGGCTCGTAAGCGCGATCACGGTGTGGGGCCATAAGATGAAGGGGGCCAGCATCATTCCGGCTTCGGTGAACGCGCCGATCAAGATCAGGAGGATAATGACAACCTCCTTTCTCTTGGTGATGGCGAGCGCCTGATTGAGGGGCGACGAGGTCATCTTCGCCACGAGCCGCACCACGACGAACGACGTCCAGATGATGGTCGCGGGTATGCCCATGTTCAGCGCAAGTTCGATATAGGTGTTGTGTGTCGATTGAGCGTCCCACGTAAGGCGAACATATTGCTCCATGATATCGGGCTGTCGGAACAAGGCAAATCCCCAGCCTGAAAGCGGCCGCTCGTAGATCAGCGGCAGCAACTGTTCCCAGACATTCGTACGTCCGCTGAGCGTAAGGTCTTTCCCGAATGACTCGGCAATCGCCTGGGCCACACCCATCAACGCGACGGACACGACGAAGCCCAGCAGGGCGAATGCAAGAAGAACGACGAAGGATCTGAAGATGCGGCCTGGAAAGCGCTGAATCCAGCTCATTCCGTAGTATACGGCTACTCCGATCGAAAGCAGGATGATCGCCGTTGATGATTTCGCCAGCACGATGAGCACGAGGTAGAGCAGCATCGCCGTCCATCGCAGGAGATCATAATAGCGCAGACGCCACATCGGCAGGGCTGGAAGCAGCAGGATGAAGTTTGTTGCCGAAAACTGGCCGAGCATGTTTTTGTGGTAGAACGCCCCTTTCACCATCCCGGCATAACTGCCTCTCATCACCGCAAACCGGGGAAAGGCTGCCGTGTAAAGAATATTGATGAAAGCCGTCGCAATGGCAAATTTCGCCAGGCTTTCAAATGTGTCGACTGCTCCATAACGGGCTCTGTAAAGAAGGGGTCCAGCTGTCAGCAATGCGACGGCGACGAGAGCCCGGAGCGAGGCTGTAACGCTGACGGAAAAAGCAATCGACAGAAAGACGCATAAGCAGACTATGCCGACCAGCGGCGAAGCGCTGCGGAGCAATTCAACGACTCGCCTAGGCTCCAGCAAGCAGTAGAGGCCAATGAGTGGAACGAGCGACATCAGCAACAGTCGCATTGGCATGGGATCTTTGCCGACGCCCTCCTGGAAGTCGGCGGGCAGCCCATACCACATGCCGGTCGCTCTCCAGAGGGAAATATAAAATATTGCCGAGAGGAGGATCCGAACGAGGGTTTCACGCCGAATGCGATATTGCGCGCGAGCTCTGGGTCTATGTCTTTGCAGGCCAATCGGTTGGTAGCTGTCAAATGAGGTGCTCATGACATTCCGCCTTACGTTTTGGTAACCACCTGAGCGGCAAAAATCAAAGCTGTAGACCCGCTGCGGCGAGGAAGCTCGTGATCAGCTTGTATGCCCCTTCATTGAAATGAAGATGGTCAGGCTTGTAGTTGGAACAATCCTTATCGCTTGGCTTACCGCACCGCAACATATCATCGTTCATTTGAACGAACGTGACACCCGGCATTTCAGCCAATGACGATGCGACAAGCTGGTTGGCCGGAATTCGTACATCCTCGTAGAAAGCGTAGCGCTTGCCCCGAGGCGGTATGGACAACGCGTAAATATGGGCGCCCGGCCAAAGAGCGCGAACCTTGCTGACAACAGCCACGACACCAGCTGCCACTGCGCATGGCGCGGTTTTCGCACCCAGGTTGTTCGTGCCGATAAGCACGACGACGTCCGCGGGATGGAAATCCGGAAGGTCTAAACCCTCGAGGCGGTACAATGCATTTTGCGTGGTGTCGCCGGCGACCGCGAGGTTCATCACCGGGCGGGTGGGAAAGCTGTCCTTGATCCAGGGCTGCCAGAGTTCGACGAGGGAATCACCGACAAGAGCCATGTTGTATCGGGCCGATCTGGCGCGATAGCTGGGAAGAGCGCGATTAAGTCGCTTGCTTGCCTGCTTTTGCTGAGCCGAGGCATTCGTGGCTTTTGTCGGGTCAGGGCATTCCTGTGCGAAGGACGTGCCAGCATTGCCGACGATGAGAAAGAAATTGCATGCGAGGACGATGACGAGGTTGGCGAAAAGTCGCAACATTCAGATTACCGATATCCTGACGTCTTGGGGCTTTCATTATTGAAGAGGAAAATGGCGGTGGCAAGGAAAGAGTGGCTCTGGTCCCTCCGCCCGCAATGCTCGGGCATGGCAGCCGCACCCACCGCATCCGATCGACGAAATCTTCAATTGCCGGAACCAAAGGCCGAACCCGCCGTTGATTGCCATGCCCAACCGTGTCCGGGAGACAGGACAGACATGGCACGTCAGACATTCTGGAAAGGTTATCTCAAGCTATCGCTCGTCACCGCCGCCGTCTCGCTGACGCCGGCGACGACCGAAAGCAACAAGGTCCGTTTCCACGTCCTCAATCGCCAGACCAAGAACCGCGTCGAAAGCCGCTATGTCGATAGCGTCACCCACAAGCCGGTGCCCGAGCGGGACCAGGTGAAGGGCTATCCGCGCGGCGAGGACGACTATGTGCTTCTCGAGGACGAGGAGATCGAGGAGGTCGGGCTCGAAAGCACCCGCACCATCGAGATCGACAGTTTCGTGCCGCGCGGCTCGATCGATTGGATCTGGTACGACAAACCGCATTTTCTGGCGCCCGAGGACAAGGTCGGGGTGGAAGCCTTCTGCGTCATCCGCGAGGCGATGAAGGCAAATGACGTCGTCGGCATCGCCCGCCTTGTTCTCTACCGCCGCGAGCGTGCGGTGCTGCTGGAACCGCTAGGCAAAGGCATCGTTCTCTGGACCCTGCGCTATGGGGACGAGGTGCGTGATCCCGTGGCCGAACTCGACAGCAAGGCCGAGATCGACAGCAAGCTGCTGACGCTGATGACGCAACTGGTGAAGGAAGAGACGAAGAATTGGAGCCCGGCCATGGTGCAGGATCCGATCCAGAAACGCCTGAAGTCGATGATCCGCGGCAAGCAGAAGAGCCTGAAGAAGGCGGCGCCCGCGGAAAAACCCGCACCGGTGAAATCGACCGGCAACGTCATCAATATCATGGATGCGCTGAAAAAGAGCCTGGCGGCCGAAGGCGGCGAGAAGCCGCGCCAATGAAAAAGTGGCCAGCGATTTCTTGAGATTGCCCATCGCCCGCCAGGGTCGAGGCCATCTCAGCTTGCCTTCTTGCTGCGGCTGTCGCTGCGCGCCGGCGCCTTCTTCGCCACGGCCTTCTTTGCTGGAGCCTTGCCGCTCATCTTGGCGCTCTGGCGCAGCGCTTCCATCAGGTCGACGACCTTGCGTTCCGGGGCCTGTTTCTTCTTCGGTGGCGCCCGGCCCTCGATCTTCGCCTTCACCAGCTCGACGAGGGCGGCCTCGTAGCGATCTTCGTATTCGCTCGGTTCGAAGCTGCCTTGCTTGGTGCCAATGATATGGCCTGCAAGCGCGATCATTTCCTTGTCGAATTTGATGTCGGGAATGTCGTCGAAGACCGTATCGGCCGAGCGCACCTCGTAGTCGAAATTCAGCATCGTCGCGACGATGCAGTCGTCATGCGGGCGGATCAGCAGCGTCCGGTTGCGCCGGAAAAGCACGGCTTCGGCCAGAGCTGCGACCTTACCCTCGCGCATGCCTCTGGCGATCAGCGACAGCGCCTCCTCGTCATGCTCGTCGACGGGCGCGAGGTAATAAGGGCGATCGAAATACAGCTTGTCGATGTCGTCGTAGGCGATGAAAGCCTTGATATTGAGGACCTTGTCGCTTTCCGGCATGATTTCGGCGATCTCGTCGCCCTCGATGACGATGTAGTCGCCATTCTCCATCTGGTAGCCTTTGACCTGGTCGCCCCGCTCGACCGGTTTGCCGGTTTCACTGTCGACGAATTGCCGTTCGACTCGGTGGCCGGTCTTGCGGTTGATAATATTGAAGGATACGCGGTCGGAGGAGGAAACGGCGGTGTAAAGCCCGACGGCGCAGGCAAGGTCGCCCACCTTCAGATGACCCTTCCAGCTTGCCCGGGCGGCCATTCCATCCTCCGTCGCAAATCAGAGCCGGCTGCGGCTCTTGTCGGTTTCGAGTTCCTGAAATGCCCAGCCGCGGCCGTCGGGCGCGGGATAGGCGAGCAGCGCATCGCCATCGCCGATCTTCTGGCGCGATGCGGCGTCCTTGGCATGGACAATCGCTTCATCAGCTGTCGCATAGGTTTCCGAAAGTGTGTCGCCGAGCTTATAGGCCCAGCCATTATCATGCGGCACGACCTGATAGGTGATATCGGCCATTTCGGATCTCCTCTTCTTACTCAAATAGGGTGCATGATGTCGTCGGCTAGTTCCGATTTGGTTTGCGCCGTTCATCGAGCGCAATGATCTTCTCTAGCGACGCGATATCCTCGCTGGTAACGACTGGAACCGGATCGGCAGCGATGGCTTCCAGCACCTCCCGTGAGACGGCGCCATTGCGGATTGCCCATTCCAGTGTCTCGCGCGTTTCGCGCTCGGCTTTCAGCTGCGCATAGAGCACAACGATCAGCCGATCGCGGGCATCCATCCGCCGGCTTTGGCGATCCATGCTGCGGACATCAGGCATCGCAATCCACCTTTGTCACTGATTTCGTTCAGGTGTATTCAACTGATGACGGATGGAAAGGTTCCGAAACCCAGGGGCGGCCGCTTGCCATTGCCACCTGAGGCGGAAATCACTATTTGCAAGATGTTCGTCAGAGGATTTCAACATGGCCGATCTCAAGGCTCGTCCCCGCCCGACCGGCGCCACCGCCGTTCTCGGCCGTATCGGTTTTCCGCACGTCACCTCCGCCACCAAGGGCGAGATCGATATCGTCACCGCGCCGTCGCAACCGGGTTTCAATCCGCTCGATCTGCTTTATTCCTCGCTCTCGGCCTGTCTGGTGCTCAGCGCCCGCATCGCCGCCAGCCAGATGGGTATTCTCGACAAGATCAGCGAGATCACTGCCGAGGTCACCGGCGAGAAGGCGACGGAAGGCCTTTCGCGCGTTGCCAGGTTCAACATCGCTTTTTCAATCAAGGGCGATATCGACGAGGAAACCCGACAGAAAATCGCCCATGCCGCCGAAGACGAGATCTGCACGGTGAGCAACACCATCCGCGGCAATCCCGAGTTCTCGACGACGATATTGGGGTAAGGCTAAATCTACATAATAATTATAGACAATCGGGGGAGGAGGATTGCGTGACCACTGCCCCGCTTCTATGCTCGGGCATCGAAAGCAATGATCCCGGCCACCATGCAGCCCAAGCCTCTCCCGATGTCTGAACAGCCCGTCGTCGCCATCATCGGCGGCGGTGTCTCCGGCGCCGGCGTCGCCTATCATCTCGCGAGAGCCGACTGCGGCGAGCGCCCTGCCATCATGGTCTTCGAGCCGCGCGCCGAACTCGGCCGCGGCCTTGCCTATGACACGGCCGATCCGGCCCACCGCATCAATGTTCCAGCCGCCAAGATGAGCCTGCAGCCCGATGACCTGGGCGAATTCCTGGCCTGGATCGAAGCCCGCGACGCCGTCGCGGGCGACCCTGAGGCCAGGCAGCCCGATGGCTCGCTCTTCCCCCGGCGCCGGCTGTTCGGCGAATATGTCACCTCGCTGCTGAAGCCGCTGTTGGAAGACGGCAGCGTGCGTCATTGCCGCGCTGCGGTGACGGCTGTCGAAGCCCGTGCCGGCCGCTGGTCGATCCTCGACGATAGAGGCGGCGTGACGGAGGCCGATATCGTCGCGATCGCCACCAGCCATCCGCCGCCGGTAGCCCCCGGCCGGCTTGCGAGCCGGCTTGCCGCCCATCCCCGTTTCGTCGCCGACACCACGATGCCGGGCGCGCTCGAGGTGATCCGCCCGCATGACCGGGTGCTGGTCATCGGCAACGGCCTGACGGCCGCCGATGTCATTGCCTCGCTGGCTGAGCGCGGGCATGACGGTCCGGTGACCGCGATCTCGCGCCGCGGTCTGCGGTCTCGCGGCCATCCGCCGGTACCGCAGGAGCTCTTCGGCGATTTCGTCTCCAGTGCAGCCCATTCCGCCGTGTCGCTGCTGAGAGGGATCCGCGCCGCCATAGGTGCGGCGAAGGAAGAGGGCATAAGCTGGCATGGGGTGATCGATCAGGTGCGGGCGCAGGGATACGATCTCTGGCAGGCGCTACCGGTTGCCGAACGACGCCGTCTCGTTCGCCATCTGCGTCCCTATTGGGATGTGCATCGTTTCCGTATCGCCCCGCAGGTCGAGGCCGTGCTCGACGCGGCGGTTGCTGCAGGTCGCCTCGATATCCTGGCCGGGTCGGTTGCCGATGCGCGCATCGAGGGCGAGCTCATTCTTTGCACCCTGCAGCCGCGTCATCAGCGCCAGCCGTTGGAGCGGCGCTATGACGCTGTCGTCGTCACCACCGGCCCGGCGCATGGCGGCATTCTCGAAACCCAGCCCTGGCTCGCAGCCTTGGCCGCAAGTGGCCATCTGACGCTCGACCCGACCGGCCTTGGCCTTGCCTGCACCGAGCGCTCGGAGGCGATCGGCCCGTCGGGAAAGGCAGATGCTTCGCTGCTGATCTCCGGTCCGCTGGCGCGCGGCACCTTCGGTGAGCTGATGGGACTGCCGCAGGTGACCGAGCATGCGTTCTTCATCGCCGGCGAGATCGCCGAAAAGCTGCGGACCAGCGCGGCGAATAGGCATCCTGCCTGATTTTCCACCAATATGTCGCTCTTCGACTGTCCCCGGTGATCGACTTCTGATAGTCCCTCGGCCATCACTGCATAATTCCTTAAATCGAAATCGATTTAAGGATAAAATTATGCAGCAATTGAAAGTGTTACAGCGTCCTTTGCGCGTCTGAAAAGACGCGCGGCGCTGTAATATCCCGCCGGCCCGGCATTTGGGCGACCAGAAATATCGAGATCATGTCGCAGGCCGCTCCCACCCTTTCCGAAGCCTCGCCTTCCAATCGTTTCGCCCTTGCGGCGCTCCTTCTCGGCGGGGCGGCGATCGGCGGCTCGCCGATCTTCGTCAGGCTGTCCGAGGTCGGACCGATGGCGACGGCCTTCTGGCGCGTGGCGCTGGCGTTGATCCCGATCGTGATCGTCTCGCTGCTGAAGAAGGATGCGGGGCCGAAGCCGCAGAGCCTTTCCGACTATGGCATGCTGGTTCTGCCAGGCGTGATGCTGGCGCTCGACCTCGGCGCCTGGCACCTTTCGCTCACCATGACGTCGGTCGCCAATGCGACGCTGCTGGCCAACCTCGCACCGGTTTTCGTCACGCTGATCGCCTTCGTCTTTTTCAGCGCGAGGATCAGCCGCATCTTCCTGTTCGGGCTTGTCCTGGCGCTATCAGGCGTCGTCATTCTGAAGGGCGGACCGGCAGCCATTGGCAACGGTGACCTCAGCGGCGATGGCATTGCGATGATCGCCGCCTTCTTCTATGCCTGCTACATCCTTGCGATCGGCAGGCTGCGCAGCCGGTTCGATACGATCCGCATCATGTTGTGGAGCACGGCATCGGCTGCCGCCTTCATCTTTCCGATCGGCCTCATCTACGAGGGCCATATGCTGCCCGCGACCCTCTATGGCTGGTCGATCGTCTTCGGCCTGGCTTTTATCAGCCATGCCGGCGGGCAGGTGGCGATCACCTATGCGTTGGCCTATCTGCCGGCGGCCTTTTCCTCGCTGACGCTGCTGTTGCAGCCGGTCGTTGCGGCGATCCTTGCCTGGGCGTTGCTCAACGAAGCGATCGGGACGATGCAGGCACTCGGCGGCGCCGTCGTGCTTGCCGGCATCATGGTTGCCCGCCGTGGCTGATCGTCAGCGATTTTCCTGCAGTAGCCATTTCTGGATGATCGGAATGTCGGCATCGCCGAGATCGTGGCCGCCGGGGATGACGTCGGAATCGACGGTGGCACCCGAACTCTTCAGCCTTTCTTCCAGCTCGCTCGCATATTTGCCGTAGGCATCCGTCTTGCCGCTGATGACGAGCAGGTCCGTGCCTTTCAGATCGGCATGCGGATAGTCGCTCAGCACAGGCATGGAGCGCAGCAGCACCGCCTTGTGAACCAGGTTCGGGTGCAGGTAGAGCAGCGAGTTCAAAAGGTTGGCGCCATTGGAATAACCGACATAGACGACCTTCTGAGGATCGAGCCCGTAGGATTTGACGGCGCCCTCGATGAAGGCCGCGAAGGCCTCCGCCTCGGTCTTGATATCGTTCTGGTCGAAGGAGAAGGGGGTAATGCGCTTGTACCAGCGTGGAAACCCTTCCTCCGTCGCCCGGCCGCGCACGCCGAGCAGCGTCGCCCGCGGCGCCGCCTTGTTCAGGAGCGGCATCAGCGTCGTCTCATTGCCGCCGGAGCCGTGCAACAAAACGAAGACGCTGCCATCGGGATCCGGGGGCGTATAGAACCGGTGGACGAATGGCAGCTCGCGATAATTGATACGCGGCTGGCCGGGCATCGAAAATTGCGGCAGCATCACCTTCAGGTCGTGAAGATTGGTGATGGCTTCGGGCGGCGCGAAGAGCTTGCCCCCGAGGGCGGCCTGCTCTTCGTCCACGGTCATGCCGGGCTTGTCGGTGGCGAGTTCCACCAGCGTGCCGCCGGGTTCGCGGGCATAGAGCGAGCGGAAATATTTGCGGTCATGCATGTTGGTCGGCGATGCGTCGGTCGCCTCCAGCGCCTTGCGTACCGAAAGCAGCGTCTCCTCGTCGGCGGCGCGGAAGGCGACGTGATCGACCGTCCCGGTGCCCGGCGCGCCGGACCAGAAGCCGCGCGCATCGCGCACGTCGATGACGTCGCCGGATTGCGACACCAGCCTGTCGATCGTGCCGCGGCTGGCCTGGAAGCGGTAACCGAAATGCGTTTCGAGGAAGCTGCGGCTTTCGGCGGGCTCCTCCGTCAGCATGGTGGCGCCGCGCACGCGCTGAACGGCATGTTCGACCGGGATGGAGGCGCCGTCCCAGGCGGCCGGCGATGCGAGGTTCTTTGCGCCTGCGAGCTTGAGGATGATGTTGTCAGGGTCCTTCAGCCGTAGGACAGGCTCGCCGAATTCGTCGGCTGGTCCCTCTGAGTTCAGACCGAAGCTCATGGCGCGCGTCAGCCAGTAGCCGATGCTGGTGGGATTGATCGATAGCGATATTTCGCTGATCTGGCCGTAGCCGACCCGGCCGGGCGCACCATCTTCCCAGGCGAGGAAGGTCAGCAGCGAACCCGGCGTCCCTGCCGCATCGCCATAGAGGAGATGAAGCTGCGTCACGTCCTCATAACCGGCTGTCTGCTTGACGAGCCGCATGCCGAGAAATCCCGCGTAGAAGTCCACATTCGCCTGCACCTTGCGGGTTACGGCCGTGACGTGATGTATGCCTGATACCATCGAGAGCAGTCCTGATTGAAGCGGTGTCGTCAGGAGCGCGAGTATGAGAGCTGCGAAGGTCATACCGTTGCCAATGACGATCGCTTAATTTTGTTCCGCACAAAGCGCAAGCGAATCGCCGCGCTGCAACAACTCCAAATGATCGACATCTTCGAGTGCCTCTTCCAGTTGCTGCAGGGTCGGCGGCTTGACCATATAGGCGCGCGCGCCGAGATTTCTGGCCCGCCGCATGTCGCTCTCGTCGCCTGACGTGCTGAGAATGCAGACGGGAATTCGCTTGAGGCGGACATCGGCCGAAAGCGCATGCAGCACTTCGAAACCGTCCATGATCGGCATGTTGATGTCGAGCAGCATCAGGTCGATCTGCGGCACATCGGCGATGCCGGCGCGTTCTTCGAGCAGCCGCATCGCCTCGCGTCCGTTGGTGGCGACATGCAGGTTGAAATTCACCTTCTCCCGCCGCATCAGCTTGATCTTCAGAATCTGGATGTCGGCCGGGCTGTCTTCGACCAGCAGCACTTCGGCGAGCCTGCCCGAACCCTCGCCTGGCTGCTCCGCCGGCCTGGTGCTGTGCGGGACGGCCGATATGGCTGATGGCACAGGCCTCGCCTCGGCGAGCGGCACGTCGACAATGAAGGTCGCGCCCGGCCCATCTTCTGCCTCGCACCAAATCGAGCCGCCATGCATCTGCGCGATGCGGCGGCAGATGGCAAGGCCGAGCCCGGTGCCTTCGATGCCACGCCCAACGAGACGCTTGAACGGCTGGAAGATCAGATCGCGGTGCTCGGGGTCGATGCCAGGCCCGTTGTCACGCACGGTGAGGCGGCAGATATCGCCCTGCGCTTCGCCTATGATGCTGATCTCCGGAACCTTCTGCTCGCAATAGCGGATGGCATTCGACACCAGGTTCTGCAGGAGCTGGGTCAGCAGCGTCGCATCGCCCATGACCTCCGGCAGCGCCCCGCGGATGATGACGGCTCCGCGGCTTTCAGTCTGCTGGCGCAGATTGTCCTCCACCTGGTCGAGCACATCAGAGAGCGAGACCGGCCTGAGCTCCAGCCCGCCGGAGGCCTCGAGCTTGGTGAAGCCCGAGACCTTGACGATCAGGTCTTCCATGTGATCGGCGGCGCTGAGCACGTAATCGAGCAATTCCCGGTCTTCGGCCGGAAGCGCTGCAGAACCGTGCAGGATGCGGCTGAAGGATTTGATCGTCCGGAGCGGCTCCTTCAGATCATGGGCCATGGCGCGGGTGAAGATCTCCAGCGATTGCCGCTTCTGCTCCAGCTTCGCTTCCAGCATGCCGTGCATGATGGCGTTCTGAATGCAGCGATGCAGTGTTTCAGGCGAAAGCGAATCCTTTGTCAGATAGTCGCGTGCCCCGCTCTTCATCACCTCGACGGCGACGGTTTCGTTGCCTTGGCCGGTCAGCATGATGACGTTGGCGGCGGGATCGTCCTCCAATATATCGGCAAGCACGCCGAGCCCGTCGCGCCCCGGCAGCGAATAGTCGAGCAGGATGCAGTCCGGCCGTTTCCGGCCATTCAGCGCACGACCCTCTTCGCCCGTCTCCGCCTCCACGACGGTATAGGCAGTGCTGGAAACGCGGCCCAATATGCGGCGATAGACCTCGAGATCGTCGATGTTGTCGTCGATAATGAGAATAGAGCAGTGTTCCGCCAATCTTTCAGTCCTCGAGTGGCAGGATCGCGATTTCGAACCAGTATTCCTTCAGCCGCTGGATCGCGGCGAAGAGCCCGTCGAGATCCACCGGCTTCTGCACATAGGTATTGGCGCCGAGCGCATAGCAGCCTTCGATATCGCGTTCGTCGTCGGAGGTCGTGAGGATCACCACCGGGATCTTGCGCCAGCCGGCGTTCGATTTGATCGCCTCCAGCGTCTTGCGGCCATCAAGGCCCGGCATGTTGAGGTCGAGCAGGATCAGCCCCGGTTTCGGCACCATCTCGGCGAGCATGTCGAGCGCTTCCTGACCGGAGGCCGCCCAGCGGATCGAATTGCGCAGATTTGTGCGTTTAAAGGCGCGCATCGTCGCTTCGAAATCGTCTTCGCTGTCCTCGACGATCAGGATCGGTTGCGTATCACGCTGCTGCATTCTGCCCCTCGCGCTTTTTTCCCAGAGTGAAGTAGAATGTCGTGCCGGTGCCGACCTCGGATTCCAGCCAGATATCGCCATTGTGCCGCGCGATGATCTTGCGAACGAAGGTGAGGCCTGCTCCGGTCCCGTCGTCGGAATCCTGCGACTTTTCCAGCCGTTTGAAAATGCGGAAAATATCTTCGTGGAATTCCTGCGGAATGCCCTTGCCGTTATCCTTAACGAAAAACACGTTGCGGGCAACCGTGCCGTCCTTGCCGACGAACCGGTCAAGATAGCCGATCGAGACGAGCGGCGCCGGCTTGTCGTTGTATTTGATCGCATTGGTTATGAGATTGCGGAACACTTCGGTCAACCGCGGCGCGTCGCAGACCACCTCCGGCAGCCGGCCGTCGATGATAACCTTGGCGTGCCGTTCCTCCAGCAGCAACTCCATCGTCGCGACGACATCCTTGACGATCAGGCCGATATCGGTGCGTTTGACCGCCAGCTGCTGGCGTCCGAGCCGGGAGAAATAAAGAAGCTCGTTGACGAGCTTCTCCATGCGCTGGCTGAGACGCACGAGCCGGTTCAGCCGGCGCACGCCGTCCGCATCGAGCTTGTCTTCATAATCCTCCAACAGGAAGCGGGAGTGGTTGTGCAGGCCGCGCAGCGGTTCTTTGAGATCATGCGAGGCGATATAGGCGAATTCATCGAGGTCGTGGTTGCTGCGCTCGAGCTCGGCCGTATAGGCTTCGAGTTGGGAAAGCGTCGTTTTCATCCGTTCTTCCTGCCGGACGCGCTCGCTGATGTCGCGCACGATACCGACGAAGGTCTTCGTATGGCCGGTGACGACGGCGCTGATGGAAACATCGATCGGAAAGACGATGCCGCTCTTGCGTCGTCCGGAGACCATGCGCGTCGTGCCGATGATGCGCTCCTCGCCGGTCTGCCGGTAATGGGCGAGATAGCCGTCGTGCTCGGAATGGTAGGGTTCGGGCATCAGCATCTTGATGTTCCGGCCGATCGTCTCCTGCGGAGAGTAACCGAACATGCTTTCAGCCGCTGGATTGAAATTCCTGATCGTTCCACGCTCGTCGATGACGACGACGGCATCAGGCGTGCCGCGCACCAGCGCGCCGAAGCGGACGCGCTCGGTTTCGAGGTTATAGTTGTTGCGCATGAAATAGAAGACGAGGATCGCGATCAGCCAAAGCGTGGCAGCCGTAATGGTGCGGTTGGCGATTTCCTGCCAGAACGCCGCCTCGTTGTGCCTGACGGCGAAGAAGCCGAGCATCAGGAGCACGGTGCAGGCAAAGGCGAAGAAAAGCGGCGCGTTCCGGTTGCCGAACCAGAGCGCCGTCAGCACCAGCGGCACGTAGAGAATGCCGTTGGCGACACCCAGCGGAGTATAGAGATCGACGAGAAGACCGGTGAAGCAGACCGCAGCCGGGATCCAGAGCGGGATCTGTGCCCGGTTTGCCGGCTGAATCCACCAGGAGCGGGCGAGAAGCCCCGAGCCGAAGATCACCATGCCGACCGCCGTATGCAGCGCCATCGCCGCATAGGGCCCCCAGCGGTAGCCCTGTTCGGCATCGGTGACATAGCTGGCCAGCGCGATCATGCCGAGGGTGATGACGACGTAGCTCGTCAGCTCCTGCACGACCTGGCTTTTCCTCTCCACCTGGAGCGAGAGCAGCAGCGAAAGATTGGCGATCAGGAAGACCAGCGCCGTGTTCGGCCCCATGCCGCCGCCGATCTCAGCGATGAAATCCGGCGAAACCAGGAAGCGCGAGATCAACACGTCGACATTGTGAAACGTCCGCCCGATCATGACGATTTCCACGAGCCGGGCCGCGGCGATCGCCGCCGCAAGCCCCGCCGTGATCGTCGCCGTTGCTCGAAAACGGCGGGCGGGGAGTGTCGAAGCGGCAAGCCCCACGCCGGAAAGCACGAAGCAGAGCGCGGTGTTGAAGGCCATCGACGGAAAGCCGGGAACCAGCGAAATGACAATCTCGACCTGCAGCAGCCAGCCGGTAAGCGCCGTCACGCCGAGGAGGAACATCAGGCAGCCGACGGCAATCGCAAAGGCACGGTAGTGCTGTCTTGGCTGGTCCTGCAGGTCCACGTTGCCCTGATCCTGCACCCGTGTGTCCTCCTTCGGTTTGCGCGGCCATCTTTTCCGAAATCGAGGAATACTCAATAGGCAAGGCAGGGCGGTGCCGCGCTTTTTGCGAAATGATCTGCGATGAGGTATATCGAATTTTAGTGGAACCGCGATATGGTGATGTCGAAGGACAGCGAGGTTCATTCGAACAATATCCAAATCACGGTGCTAGATGACCACCCTATTTTATGTCGACGACAGCAAGGATGACCTCTTCTATGTCGACTATATGAGCAGAAAGCAGCAGTTAGACGTCGATCTATTCTGTTTCTCCACAGCCGAAATGGCGCTGGAGGCACTGGAGACGCGCGCGGCGGAAGGCAAGACCTCGCCCGATCTGCTGGTCGCCGATCTCTACATGCCGCTCGATAGCGGCATCGGCCTGATCACTCGGTTGCGCCTGGATGATCGTTTCAAGGCGATGCGGCTTGCTATCTGCAGCGGATCGGATGCTGCCGAGGACCGCGCGCGCTCACTCGATGCCGGCGCCGATGTCTATCTGGAAAAGCCACTTGACCTTGCCATGATCATTCTCAATCTTGAGATGTAGAAAACGGCGAAAGTCGTATGTCCTATTCCCTCTCATTCGTCCAAGCCATCTGACAAACCGCAATTGACAAGGTCGAGGACGCATCACAAGATGCAACCGAAGCGAAGAATATGGAACGCAAAATAAGCGCTGAGAGAACCGATCAACCCGCGTTCGCCGCCACGAACATCAGCCAACCCCTTAGCTGAATGGGTCTATCGGCTCTCTCGCGCTTACGTCTGGCACTGCCTTCTCGCATTCATGGATGTTGAATGCAGGAAGAATACGATACCCAGGTAAGAACTACTGCCCCTCAGTAAAATCTGCCCGTGCATCACCTGTCGTTGAGATAATTGATGATTTCCGCCTTACATATCGAAAGTCCCCGTTTTCGATATCTGTCATCAACCGTCTCGCAATTTTTGTAGCTCTTCGCGTTTAAGACGTATATCCCAAGATTTCGGGATTAGAGGCATTGGCGGGAGGAGAGGAAGAGTGGGAATGAACAATGCCCCGGCAATTCCCTTTCATGCCGGACCGGAGCTGAGCCGGGCGATCAACCGCACCGATTTTTTCCGTCTGTTGAAATCGGCGGCGCAGCATTACAACTTCGACAATTTCGCGCTTGCCCGCATTTCCGAAGCTTCGGCCCCTTTCGGTGAACGCGATATCGTCATCACCAATGTTGCCGAGCGGCGTGTCGGCCTTTTCATCACGACGTTGAAGGCGGCGCTGGGCACCGTCCGGGCAAAGTCCGCCCAGTTCCTGGCAACGCCGGTCCATGGCAAGAGCGCACAGCTGGAAGATTATCCATCAGATCTTGTTTTCAACGAGTTCCTGAGCGGCGTCTTTCTCTTCATCCCGCTGTTTACGCCGGAAGGGCGGCGATATTGCCTCGTACTTAGCGGCGAGCGTCAGGAGCCGGATCAGAGTGAGATCGCCGACATGCTTCTCGACGCCATGCGCATTTTCGACAAGCTCTACGAGGAAATCCTGACGCCGGAAATGTCCGGACGGCTGACCCAGCGCGAATCGGAAATCGTCAAATGGACGAGCGAAGGCAAGACGTCGGCGGAAATCGCCATTATTCTCGGTCTTTCCGAACATACGGTCAATTCGCACATCACCGCGGCCGCGCGCAAACTTGACGCTGTGAACCGCGTTCATATGGTGGCGATCGCCTTGAGGAATGGTTTGGTTTCGTGAAGTTGGTTTCGGGATTGGGGAAATGAGACGATGATCACCGAAACGAGCCGAAGGAATGCCGTAAAGGTTCTCTTTGTCGACGACGAATTCATCGAATTCCGCGCGCTCAAGAAGAAGATCGCCGATCTCTCCGAGCCGGCCGTCGAGGTTGAATATTCGCAATCGATCGGTGACGCGCTGGAAAAGATCCGCGCGGCGCGCTTCGATCTCATCCTGCTCGACAATCGCCTTCTGCCCAATGCCGATTTCCGCGACACGGTGCCGGAGCTGCGTGGCATCGGTTACACCGGTCCGATCGGCGTGGTCTCGACCGATATATCCGGCGGCTATTTCCAGGAATTCCCGGATTACGGCGTCGATTTCCGCATCGGCAAGGACGAAATCGATGCCCAGACGCTGCAGCATATCATCCGCGAATACGTGACCTATGACGTCCCGGATTTCTGGAAGGACGATTACAGTATCTAACCATCAAGCGATGGGAAGGCGGATGATGAATCGACTGCCGCTTTCATCCGAATGTTCGAGGCTGATATCGCCGCCAAGCGCCGTCAGAAACTCCCGCGTCGTCGTCAGTCCAAGACCGGCGCCCTGGACCGTTCCCGGCTTCGGCAATTTCCAGAAAGGCTCGAATATCCGCTCCCGATAAACGGGATCGATGCCTGTTCCATTGTCGGAAATCCGGATGAACCAGCCCGTCCCCTCGCGCTCCGCCGCGATGGCCACATGCGGCGGCGCTTCCCCGCGATAAATGAGGGCATTGGTCAGCAAGTGCCGCAGCACCAGACCGAGGAGGGCAGGGTCGGTACGGATGGAGGGTAGGCCGTCGCTTTCGAGCGTCGCCTCGCCGATCGCCGTCTCGTCGGTCAGTTCGCCCCAGATATTTTCGGCGAGCGCCTGCAGATCGACCTCTTCAGGGGTCACCTGCGGTGTGCCGCCGGCAAGGCTCATCAATGCCTTGGTGAGGCGCTGCGCCGTCTGCGCCTTTTCCATGATCATCCGCAAGCTCTGAAGCTGTTCACCGTCGAGCGTCTCCTCAAGATCGTCGAGCAGCAGCTCGGCATACATGGCGATATGGCGAAGCGGCGATTGCAGGTCGTGCGAGGCGGTTGCGAGAAAACGTTTGATGCGCTCCTCGCTGTCTCCGGCAACGGTGGTTTCCGGCGGTCTCGTTGGGTCGGATGACATCTGGCGGTTTCCCCGATCTCTTACAGCGCCGCGCGTCTTTTCAGACGCGCAAAGGACGCTGTAACACTTTGAATTGGCACATAATGCTGTAGCCGACAATAGAAAGAGGGCGCCGGCTCTGCAACCGGCGCCCTCTTCAAGGATGCGTTAACGGGATTTTAGCTCGCGGACTTGCGCGGGCGACCCTGTTCCGGCGGAATGATCTCGACTGCCTCATCGGTTGCCGGTGCCGCCTTGGCATGGCGGCGGCGCCAGTCGCCAAGGAAGAGCAGGATGGGTGCCGCGATGAAGATCGAGGAGGCACCGGCGACAAGAATGCCGAAGACCATCGGGATCGCAAAGCTCGAGACCGCGCTGCCGCCCCAGATCGCCATCGGCACCAGTGCGAGGAAGGCCGTCGCATTGGTGTAAAGGCTTCGCGCGAGGGTCTCGTTGATCGACTTGTCGATGATCTCGCGCAGCGGCATCGACTTGTAGAGCCGCATGTTTTCGCGCATGCGGTCATAGACGACGACCTTGTCGTTCACCGAATAACCGACAAGCGTCAGGATGGCGGCGATCGCCGTCAGGTTGAAGTCGAGGCCGGTGATCGCGAAGAAGCCGATCGCCTTGGTGACGTCGAGCACCAGCGTGACGATAGCGCCGACGGCAAACGGCCATTCGAACCGGACCCAGATATAGATGAGCATCGCAAAGCTTGCGATCACCACCGACAGGATGCCGGCCCAGGCAAGCTCGCCGCTGACCTTCGGACCGATGACGTCGGTACCTTCGACGGTGGCGTTCGGGTCGATCTTGATGACTTCGGCCTTCAGCTTGGTCACCGCTGCTGTCTGCGCCTCTTCGCCGCCCTCCTGCCGCTGCGCGCGAACGAGGATGCTGTTCTTGTCGCCGAAGGACTGCAGCGTGATTTCGCCGAGGCCGAGGCTGTCCAGACCTTCGCGGAACTTCGCAAGATCAGCAGCCCCTTGCGTCCTGACGGCCATCTGGATGCCGCCGCGGAAATCGACGCCGTAGTTGAGGCCCGGATGAATGAAGAGCACGACAGAGGCAATCGAAAGCAGCGCCGAAACGGTGACGCCGAAGAAGCGCGCCTTCATGAACTCGATGTGCTTGTCATAGGGGCTGAACGGGATCAATGGCCGGATGTTCAGCACCTTGAACTTGCGGCGGCGGGTGATCTCGATCATCGCGACGCGCACGAAGGCGACCGAGGTGAACATCGAGATGATCAGGCCAAGCGCCATGGTCACAGCAAAGCCGCGAACCGGCCCGGAACCGAAAAAGAACAGGATGGCCGCAGCGATCAGGGCCGTCATATTGCCGTCGATGATGGTCGAATAGGCACGATTGAAGCCCGTATCGATGGCGGCAAAGGCGCCCTTACCCTTGCGGGTCTCTTCACGAATACGCTCGTTGATGAGAACGTTGGCGTCGACCGCAAGGCCGATGCCGAGCACGACACCGGCAATGCCCGGCAGTGTCAGCGTCGCGCCAACCAGCGTCAGGGCCGAGAAGGTCAGGATCGTGTGGATCAGCAGCGCCACATTCGCCAGGATGCCCCAGGTGCCATAGAGAACGAAGATGAAGAGTGCGACGAGAGCAAAGCCGACGAGGCCGGAATAAATACCCATCTTGATGGCGTCGGCGCCGAGGTCGGCGCCGACGGTGCGTTCCTCGATGACCGTCAGCTTGGCGGGCAGGGCGCCGGCGCGCAGCATGGCGGCCAGCGTCGTGGCGCTGTCGGCTGAAAAGCTGCCGGAGATCTGGCCGGAACCGCCGGTGATCGGCTCACGGATGACCGGCGCGCTCAGCACCTTGTCGTCGAGGACGATGGCGAAGGGATTGCCGACGTTCTGGCGGGTGATATCGGCAAAGCGGGTGGCGCCGGCGCTGTCGAAGCGGAAGCTGACGATCGGCTCACGCGTGTTCGGATCGAAGCTGACGCGGGCATCCGAAAGGCGATCGCCGGAGATCTCGACGCGGTCGAGGACCGGATAGGAATTGCCTTCATCGTCCTTCAGCATGGTCACGCCGGGTCCGGGCGCGTTGTTCGGCGCCAGCATATGGAACGACATTTTGGCGGTGGAGCCGAGAAGTTCGCGCAGGCGCGACGGATCCTGCGCGCCCGGAAGCTGGACGAGCACGCGGTTGGCGCCGATGCGCTGGATGGTCGGCTCGGAGACGCCGACCTGGTCGACGCGCTGGCGGATGACTTCAAGGCTCTGCTGGACGGCATTGTCGACATTGGCGGCGATGCCGGCCCGCGAGAAGCCGACGGTGATGGTGGCGCCGTTCGCCGTGACATCAAGATCCGCCTGGCCGGCGCTGAGGCCGGTGCTGATCGGGTTGGCAAGCGTCTTAAGTTCGGTGACGGCAGCATCGCTCTGTGAGGCATCGGCGAGCGTCACGACGATCTGGTTCTGGCCGCGGACCACGGCTTTCGGCTGGATGCCCTTTTCGCGCAGCACGCGGCGCGCGTCCTGAAGCAGCGATTGCAGCCGCTCCTTGGTAAGGTCGGCTTCGTCGACTTCCAGAACGAGGTGCGAACCGCCGCGAAGGTCGAGGCCGAGCGACACCTGCTCATGCGGCAGCCAGGCCGGCACGCGCTGGAGGACGGATTGCGGCAGGACGTTCGGCAGGGCGATCAATAGGCCGAGTAGGATGATCACCGTATAGGTGACCACCAGCCATCGTGAAGTACGCATGTTGTATTCCTTGATATCGAGGGCCGGCGCTCGGGCGCTGGCGGCATGTCGTCAATGGTCGGAAGCGCCGATCGGCGCGAGCGTCAGGCAGCGACCGGCGGTGCGCGCGGCTGATGGGTCCTGGAGACTGCGGCATGAAGCGAAGCTTCAAATGCCGGAAAAGGCGCGGCCATGGTCCAGCCGGAAAAATCGACAGCCGGGGCGGCGGCAAGGGCAAGCGGTCCGGCGTCATGCGCCGCCTGCTTCGGTGCAAGTTTGCGTTCACTGGCAAGCAAGCCGCGCACCGCATCGCGCGCAGTCAGCTGCGGCGGCTGCGAATCCCGATCGGAAGAGGAAAGCGTATTGACGGCGGCGGCCGGCGAGAACACCAGATTGCCGCCGAAAAGAAGGCCGAGATAGGCAAGGGTGGCGACGAGGAGGGAAGCGGCGATACGGCTCGTCAGACGGCGCTGGTCCAGCTCCATCTTCTCCGTCCCGGCCATGTCACTCCCGTATCGGCTCAAAAGCGCGCCAATCTCTCATTCTCTTTCCGGCGGAGGGTCATCCGTCGGCATAATTGTATCAGGCCCATGCCCGTCTTCATAGGGCACACTCTCATGATGCACTTGGGCGAGCCGGTCAACCATGCCAAGCGCGATTTCACGCTCGCCCATGATGACGGTGTCGGCGCCATATTGCTTCAACTCATCGACCTCGGCGTCGGAATGGGCGCGGGCGACGATGAGGATCGACGGATTGACGCTGCGCGCCTGCTCGGCGATCCGGCAGGCCTCGAAGGCGTTCGGGATGGCGATGGCAATGCTGCGCGCAGTCGCGAGATTGGCGAGATCCAGGGTCTCCCTTGCCACCGCATTGCCCATGAAGGCTTCGACGCCCTGCGCCTTCAGCTCGCCGATACGCTTGTCGGAATCTTCGATAACCAGGAAGGGCGTGCCCGACGATTTGAGGTTCTGCCCGACGATTTTGCCGACGCGCCCATAACCGATGAGAATGGCGTGGCCGCTGAGAGTGGTCGGATGCACCTCGTCATCGTCAGCTGGCGCCGTCTCCTGAGTGATGGTCGGATCTGCGGCGTCGGCAGCGGGCGCGACTGCGGTCTCCTCGCGTTTCGCACCTTCGAAAAGTGGCCGCATGCGGTCGCAGAGGAAGAACAGCAGCGGATTGAGGATGATCGAGATGATGGCGCCAGCAAGAATCAGATCGCGGCCCTCCTCCGGCAGCAGCCCGAGTTGGACGCCGAGGGCGGCGAGGATGAAGGAGAATTCGCCGATCTGGCCGAGGCTTGCCGAAATCGTCAGCGCCGTGCCGAGCGGCTTCTTGAAGGCGAGCACGATCAGCAAGGCGGCGACGGACTTGCCGATGACGATGATGAAGATGGTGGCGAGGATCGGCAGCGGCTTGTCGATCAGGATGTTCGGATCGAACAGCATGCCGACCGAGACGAAGAACAGCACGGCAAAGGCGTCGCGCAGCGGCAGGCTTTCCTGTGCGGCGCGATGGCTGAGCTCGCTTTCGGCAAGCACCATGCCGGCGAAGAAGGCGCCGAGCGCCAGCGACACGCCGAAGAGCTTCGCCGCTCCGAAGGCGACGCCGAGCGCGATCGCCAGCACGCCGAGCCGGAAGAGCTCGCGCGAACCGGTATGGGCGATGCGGTGCATCGTCCATGGAATAAGCTTGCGGCCGAAGACCAGCATCAGCGCCACGAACAGCGCCACCTTTACCAGCGTCATGGCGATCATGCCGCCGATGCCGAGATCGAGGCCGAACAGGCGGCTCAGCCCGGCTGAGAGCGGCTCGACGGGAGCGTGACCCTCACCGCCGATGCTGGCTGCGGCCGGGATCAGCACCAGCGCCAGCACCATGGCGAGATCCTCGACGATCAGCCAGCCGACGGCGATCCTGCCGCGCTCCGTCTCGACGAGGCGCCGCTCCTGCAGTGCCTTCAGGAGCACGACGGTGGAGGCGACCGAAAGCGCAAGGCCGAAGACCAGGCTGCCGCCGGTCGGCCAGCCCATGAAGGCGCCGAGCCCCCAGCCGAGCAATGTCGCGAAGGCGATCTGCACAATCGCGCCGGGCACGGCGATGCCACGCACCGACAGCAGGTCTTTCAGGGAGAAATGCAGCCCGACGCCGAACATCAGCAGGATGACGCCGATTTCGGCAAGCTCCGGCGCAAGGTTCTGATCGGCCACATAACCCGGCGTATGCGGCCCCACGAGCACGCCGGCGATCAGATAGCCGACGAGCGGCGGCATCCGCAGCCGATGGGCGAAGGCGCCGAAGATGAAAGCCAGCACGAGGCCGCCGACGATTGTCGAAATCAAGGGCGTATCGTGTGGCATCGCTGTCTCCCGATCTGGAAATCCCGTTCGTAATATGACATATATGGTGTATATCGACCAATATGGGCAACTTGAAATCATGGGTCAAGGCGCAAGGGAAACAATTCTCACTCCCGCTCTCTGCCGCGCGGCGCGCGGCTTGCTGGACTGGACCCAGACCGACCTGGCCGGAAGGGCCGCCGTCTCGCGCAGCACCATCCGCGATTACGAGGGCCGGCACCACGACATCCATCGCGCGACGGAGGCGCAACTGCGCCTCGCCTTCGAGGAAGGCGGCGTCAAATTCGTGGAGATCGAAGGGACGGGCACCGGCCTCTGCTTGGCCTCTGCATAATTCCTTAAATTGGAATCGATTGGCTCAGGGCACCAGGCAGGCGGCGGAGACCTTGTAAACGGAGAGCGCCTTGCCCTTGTAATAGCCCGCCGTCGGCTGCCAGTTCTTCAGTACTTCGGGCGTCTCGGTGGCGCAGCTGAAGGGACCGTCCGTCAGGAAAAGCACCTTGCCGGTGATGTCGGCCGGCAGGGCGAATTCCTGCTCGTAATAGCTCTCGGGAAGGCCCGCCGGCGCTCGCGCATAGATCCTGTAGGATGTGTCGCGCAGCGTATAGAAAAGATCGGCGACCATGTCGCGATCATTGGTGACGATGATGTCGGTGCCGGCCTGGCTGGCAAGTGCTGCGGCTTGGCGGCTGACCTCGGCGCGGCCGAGATAGCGCTTCATCAGCTCGTCGCCGTTCGGCAGCAGCAACTGATGCGAAAAAATCGTCGCCAGCGGAAAGAGCAGGCTGGCGATGCCGTTGATGGTCAGCGACAGCCTGAGCCCCTTCGGCCACATCCGGTACAGCAGCCAGACGGCAAGGATGGTGCCTGCGACATAGGCAGTCACCGCCCAGTTGGCATAGGCCTTGGCGACCGTTGCCTGCAGCGTGATCAGCACCACCACCGGCATCGACAGCCAGACCAGCATCTTTTCCCGATCGTCGCTCCTGCCCCTGATCATGCGGTAGACCGCCCAGAGCATCGCGAAGAAGATAATCGGCCCGACGACGCCGAACTGGGCGGCGAAGAATTCAAGCCCGCGACGGAGATTGATACCGAGTTCGCTCCAATGGGCGATGTCCTGGGTATGCCGCACCGTCGTGTTGTCGTGCTGCAGGTTCCACCAGAGGTTCGGCAGGGCGACGACCGCCGCGACCGCGACCGCGATGATGAAATCGCGAATGGCGATGCGCGCCGCCGGAATGAGGAGGAGGGCAATCGCGCCGCCCGGAACGACGAACAGCACGGCATATTTCGTCAGGAAGGCGAGGCCGACGCCAAGGCCCATGACGAGCGCCAGCCCGACCGAGCGCCGCTGCGTCAGGCCGAAATAGGCAAGCAGCGCGATCGCGATGAAGAACAGCAGGATCACGTCGGTCGAGAAGAACACAGAAGAAAGCGCCACACCGGGGAGCGTGATGTAGGTGGCGCCCGTCCAGCCTTCGATCTCCGGCCCGACGAAACGCTTCGCCGTCTTCATCAGCACCAGTGCCGCCGCCATGTGGATCAGCGGTCCGAGCAGCCTGATCCAATAGATGGCGTTGGAGCCGGAAAGCTCGGTCATCGCCCGGATCACCCATGCAATCATCGGCGGCTTGGAATAATAGCCGAGGTCGAGGTTTTGCGACCAGAACCAGTACTGCGCCTCGTCGACGAAAAGGTCCGTCGTATCGAAATTGAGCATGACGACGCGCCAGAGCGTGAAGCCAAGAACGATGAGGAGACCAGATCTGGGGGACATGAATCGATAGTTCCGCTGACGTGAAAGGCGCGAGTGCGATACACCAAAGGTGCCGGACTGCCAACGGGGAAGGGTGGGTCTAAAGCATGTCGTTATCGCAAAAGTGTGCAGCGGTTTTGCGATAACGACATGCGTAAAAACAAAGAGCTGAAGCGCAAGGAGCGTATCTGAAGGATCGCGATGCGCTTTAGAACACCCGAAGGGCGCGGATGTCGCGGTTTGCGGCGAGGGAATCGAGGCGGGCGACGGCTGCAAGCAGCGTCATTGCAATCAAGCAGGCACCCAATCCGAGAACAATCATTGCTCTGTCCTTGTCGACGTCATGTCTTGGTTATCGACCGGCATATAACACGGAGCTTGCGTGTGCCTTGTAGCAGCCATGCAACTCCGCAACAGTATTTGCTGCGAACGGCCTTGAATTGCTTCAAAAGCCTGTCCTCCGAAAGGCTTATTAACCTTCAAGCAAGGAATTAACCATAAACATTGATGTACACGTCGGAATGGGAAGATGCACTCGTTCCCACCAGGCATGACGCCGTCCCGCCGTACCGGGTTGATCCGGTATCCATCTCTTCAGACAGCTCCGAAACATAGCTGATCAGGGGGTTTCGATCCGCCGGTTGTAACCGGTGGCGAGGACCGTCTCCATGCTTCGCGTTCAACGGATGCTGCGCAAGTTTTTGGCCGGGCCTTCGCCCGGAAAGTGGTTGGGGACAGGCGTTGAGGCAGGACATGCCATCAGATCAGGCTCGTGGAGCGCAGGCAGGCAGCTTGCGCGACCGCCTGCGCTTTGCCGGTCTCGATGCCGACCAGTGCGAGCTGGTGCGCCGTAACCGGCCGGCGCTCGAAGCGCATCTGAAGGCAGGCCTCAGGGATCTCTTCCACAGGTTCCAGTCATTCCCCGACGCCTCGCGCAATTTCGAGAGCGAGCGCCAGGTCGAGCGCCTGCATGATCTGCAGTCCTCGCATTGGGACGTGCTGACGGATGCGCGGTTCGACAGCCTCTATGCCGAGCGCGTCAAGGTTCTCTCCGATACCGAAAGCAAGATGGGCCTCGACCCGCGCTGGCACGTGGCCGGCCATGGCGTCATGCTGGAGCATGTCGTTTCCGGTCTCGCCGAAGAGATCGCCGGCCGTCCGCTGCTGCCGTCGGCCAAGCGCCGCACCCGCGAAATCTCCGATCTGATGACGGCGATCATCCGCATCGTCATGGTCGATGTGGAAATTGCCGTCTCGCTCCGCTTCAACGCGCTGCGCGCCGGGGAGCAGCGTGCGCTTGCCGACCAGCGCGCCGACAACGAGGCCGAGATCGCCCGGATCTTCGGCGATGTCATCGACGGTCTTTCCGCACGCGACCTGACGCGACGCGCGCCCGTCGACGGCGATGGCGCCTATGGCGGCATCGCCGCGGCGCTGAACAGCGCGTTGGACGGCCTGCAGGCCGAGTTCACCGCCATCACCGAGCGCACGGTCAAGGCCGAAGCGGCAACAGGCTCGCTTGCCGGCCTGTCGCGGCAGTTCGCCGGCACGGCTTCCGGTCAGGCCGATCGGCTGCAGCTTTCCGCGGAAGCCCTTGCCGGCATTGCCGGCAGTGTGCGCGACGGCGCTGCCGACAGCCGCGCTGCCGAACAGGCGGCCGCCACGACGCGCGCCGCCGCCGAGGAAAGCGGCGAGGTCGTCGGACGCGCGATCAGCGCCATGGCCGATATCGAGCAGTCGGCCGAAAAGATCGGCCAGATCATCGGCGCGATCGACGAGATCGCCTTCCAGACCAATCTTCTGGCGCTGAATGCCGGCATCGAGGCCGCCCGCGCCGGCGATTCCGGCCGCGGTTTTGCCGTCGTCGCCCAGGAAGTCCGCGCCCTTGCCCAGCGTTCGGCCGAAGCCGCCCGCGAGATCAAGACCCTGGTGACGACGACCAAGGCGCAGGTCGATGCCGGCGTGCAGATGGTCGGCCGCACACAGGATTCGATCGGCAGCATCGTGCGTCAGGTCACCGACATCAACGCCGCCATCGCCGGTATCGCCGCCCGAATCGGCGAACATGCCGCAAGCCTCGACAGCGTGACAGCCGACGTCAAGGGCCTGGGTCACGAGGTGGCCGATAGCGCCGGCCTTGCGGAGCGCTCGGCCGAAGGCGCCGACCACCTCCACACCGTCATTCTCGAGCTCGGCCAGACGATTCGCGAATTCCGCATCGCCCGGGAAAACGCCACTGCCGGTCGCCCGGCCCCGGTGCGCGTGACACCGCCGCGCGCCCTTGAGGGCGCTACCCGCTCGGCACCGGCCGTGGACGAATACGAAAACGACGATTTTGGCCTTCCGCAAGCGTTCGCAAGCGTCGGAGGTGGGCGGAATGTTTACTAACCTATCGGATGATTGCCTCAGCTCGTCTTTTCGGGCCGGGGACAAGGGGACAAGGAAAAGCTGATGGCAGCAAAGAAGAGTGGCAAGACGCTGGACTTGACGGCGGTGCTCGACCTCAACGAGGCTTCCGCCTTGCGCGATAAACTCCTCTCTCTCCGGGGTAGCGGTCTTTCGATAGACGCTTCCGGCGTCGAACGGATCGGTGCTCTTTGCGCCCAGGTTCTGATGTCCGCCGAGAAGACCTGGGAGCAGGACAAGCAGCCGTTCACCTTCTCCAAGGTGTCCGACGCATTTCAGAAAACCATGCAACTGGTTGGCGTCAATATTGACCACCTGCTTGCCAAGGAGATTCGGCAATGAAGAAAAAAGTGCTGACCGTGGATGATTCCCGCACCATCCGAAACATGCTTCTCGTGACGCTCAACAATGCCGGCTTCGAGACGATCCAGGCGGAAGACGGCATCGAGGGCCTCGAGGTTCTCGAAGAGTCCAATCCTGACGTCATCGTGACGGACATCAACATGCCGCGCCTCGATGGTTTCGGCTTCATCGAAGGTGTCCGCCGCAACGAGAAATATCGGGCGATCCCGATCCTGGTCCTGACCACCGAAAGCGACGCGGAGAAGAAGAACCGCGCCCGCCAGGCCGGTGCCACGGGCTGGATCGTCAAGCCTTTCGACCCGGCCAAGCTGATCGATGCCATTGAGCGTGTAACCGCTTAACCCAGGATTTGCTCCTATGGATATGAACGAAATCAAAGAGATCTTTTTCCAGGAGTGCGAGGAACAGCTCGCCGAGTTGGAATCCGGTCTTCTGAAAATGAATGATGGCGATCGCGATCCGGAAACCGTCAATGCGGTGTTCCGTGCGGTGCATTCGATCAAGGGTGGCGCCGGCGCCTTCGGCCTTGACGATCTGGTCGCCTTCGCCCATGTTTTCGAGACCACTCTCGATTGCGTTCGATCCAACAAGCTTGAGCCGAACCAGGACGTGCTGAAGGTGATGCTGAAGTCGGCCGACGTGCTCGCCGACCTGACAAATGCTGCGCGCGACGGCGGCAGCGTCGATGAAAGCCGCAGCCGCGGCCTCGTCAAGGAGCTCGAGGCGCTGGCCAACGGCGAATTGCCGTCTCCCTCTGCGTCAGCCGAGGCGCCTGCGCCGAAGGCCGCCGCAAAGGCTGCTCCGGCCGCTCCGGCGCCGACCCCCAAGCCGACTGACGACAGCGGCTTCCAGCCGGTCCCCTTTTCCTTCGACGATTTTGGCGGCGAAGGCGATGCGGGTGGCATGCCGGCTTATGAAGTCATCTTCAAGCCGCGCTACGAACTCTATTCCAAGGGCAATGACGCCACCCTGCTGCTGCGTGATCTCTCGCGCCTCGGCGAAATGACCATCTATTGCAATACGGATGACCTGCCGGGCCTCGAGGAACTCGATCCGGAAGGCGCTTATTTCTTCTGGAACGTCACGATCAAGACGGACAAGGGCGAGGACGCCATCCGCACCGTCTTCGAATTCGCCGAGTGGGATTGCGAACTGACGGTGAAGCCGGTCGAAGAAGCAAGGGCCGACGCGACCAGCAACGACGAACTGCCGATGGTGCCGGTTCCCTTCGATCTATCGATCCTCGACGAAACGGGCGCAATGGAAGAGGTTTCCGCCTCAGACGCGCGGGCTGAGGCGACGGCCGCAGCCGTTGCTGCCGCCGAGACCGCCTCCAACGTCACGCAGATGGCCGCAGCCGCCGCCCGTGTCGAGAAGAAGGAATCGGCAGCCGCCGCAGCGGCCGCTGCAAGTGCTGCCGCCCAGAACAATGCCGCCGGTGCCGGCCAGACGATCCGCGTCGATCTCGACCGTGTCGACCGCCTCATCAACCTCGTCGGCGAATTGGTCATCAACCAGGCGATGCTGTCGCAGAGCGTCATCGAGAACGACACGACCGGCACCTCCTCGATCAATATGGGCCTCGAGGAGCTGCAGCAGCTCACCCGCGAGATCCAGGACTCGGTCATGGCGATCCGCGCGCAGCCGGTGAAGCCGGTGTTCCAGCGGATGTCGCGTATCGTCCGCGAAATCGCCGACATGACCGGCAAATCGATCCGCCTGATCACCGAAGGTGAAAACACCGAAGTCGACAAGACGGTCATCGACAAGCTGGCTGAACCGCTGACCCACATGATCCGCAACGCTGTCGACCACGGCATCGAAACGCCCGAAAAGCGTGCAGCCGCCGGCAAGAACACCGAAGGCACGGTCCGCCTGACCGCCAAGCATCGTTCGGGACGCATCCTGATCGAGCTTGCCGACGACGGCGCCGGCATTAACCGCGAGAAGGTCCGCCAGAAGGCGATCGACAACGACCTCATCCCGGCCGATGCCAACCTGTCGGACGAGGAAATCGACAACCTGATCTTCCTGCCGGGTTTCTCGACGGCCGACAAGATCTCCGACATTTCAGGCCGCGGCGTCGGCATGGACGTCGTCAAGCGTTCGATCCAGGCGCTCGGCGGCCGTATCAACATCACCTCGAAGCCGGGCCACGGCTCGGTCTTCACCATGAGCCTGCCGCTGACGCTCGCCGTCCTCGACGGCATGGTGGTCACCGTCGCCGGCCAGACGCTGGTCGTGCCGCTGACGGCGATCGTCGAAACCTTGCAGCCGGAAGCGGCCGCGATCCACTCCTTCGGTGCGAACCACCGGCTGATCTCGATCCGCAACTCGTTCTGCCCGCTCGTCGATGTCGGCCGTATCCTGAACTTCCGCGCGACCCAGGCCAATCCGGTCGAGGGCGTGGCGCTTCTGGTGGAATCCGAAGGCGGCGGCCAGCGCGCCCTGATGGTCGACGCCATCCAGGGTCAGCGCCAGGTGGTCATCAAGAGCTTGGAAGCGAACTACACCCATGTCCCGGGCATTGCCGCCGCCACCATTCTCGGTGACGGGCGCGTGGCGCTCATCCTCGATGTCGACGCGGTTGTGGGCGCCTCGCGCGGCCAGTCGCTCAAAGCAGAAATGTCGTTAGCAGCGGTAGGATAAGGGAATGTCGTACGCCGTAAAAAATCTGAACGAGGGGGATCGCGAGCTGATCGCGTTCCGCATCGGGGATCAGGAATTTTGCGTGAACATCATGTCGGTTCGTGAGATCCGCGGCTGGACCCCGGCGACCGCGATGCCGCATTCGCCTGGCTATATGCTGGGTGTCATCAACCTGCGCGGCGCGGTGCTGCCGATCATCGATCTTGCGGCCCGGCTCGGGATGAAGCCGGCCGATCCGACGGCCCGTCATGTCATCATCGTCGCCCAGGTCCGGCGCAAGGTCGTCGGCCTCCTGGTCGACGCCGTCTCCGATATCCTGACGGTGACCAACGAAACCGTCCAGCCGACGCCCGAAATCTCCTCCGAGCTCGAGCGCCAATTTGCCCGCGGCATTCTCGCCATCGAGAAGCGCATGATCTGCCTGATCGAACTCGAATCCCTCTTTCCCGAGACCGAAAGCGAAGCCGCATGAATGTAATGGGCGCAAAAGATCAAAGGCAGGGATCCGACGAGGTCCTGGCAAGCGGAGAATATCCGCTGACGCGCCGCGACCTCACCGAGATCGCCGCGATGATCTATTCGGATGCCGGAATCTTCCTCAACGAGACGAAGGCGTCGCTCGTCTATTCGCGCCTGTCGAAGCATATCCGCAATCTCGGTCTCTCCGGCTTCCGGGAATATTGCGACCTCGTCGCTTCGCCGGCCGGTGCCGCGCCGCGCCGCGAGATGCTCTCGCATCTGACGACCAATTTTACCCGCTTCTTCCGCGAAAACCACCATTTCGACCATCTGCGCGACCATGTCCTGCCGGAGCTTCTGCAGCGGGCGAGATCGGGCGGCAGGGTGCGCATCTGGTCGGCCGCCTCCTCCGACGGGCAGGAACCCTATTCGATCGCGCTGACGGTGCTGTCGCTGATGCCGAATGTCGCGGATTACGACTTCAAGATCCTGGCAACCGACATCGATCCGAAGATCCTCGCGATCGCCCGGGCCGGCGCCTATGACGAAAATGCGCTCGAAACCGTGTCGCCGGCCATGCGCAAGCAATGGTTCAGCGAAGTCGAGGTGCAGGGCCGCCGGAAGTTCCAGGTCGACGACCGCGTCAAGCGGCTGATCACCTACAACGAGCTGAACCTGATGGCGCAATGGCCGTTCAAGGGCAAGTTCGACGTCATCTTCTGCCGCAACGTTGTCATCTATTTTGACGAGCCGACGCAGATGAAGATCTGGCAGCGTTTCGCCGGTCTGCTGCCGGAAGGCGGTCATCTCTACATCGGCCATTCCGAGCGCGTGTCCGGCGAGGCAAAACACGTCTTCGACAATATCGGCATCACGACCTATCGCTATACGGCGAAAGGTCTCGGGAGGAAGGCATGAGCGCTCCGGCAAGAGTTCTCGTTGTTGACGACTCGCCGACGATGCGGGGCCTGATCACCGCCGTGCTGAGTTCCGACCCCGAGGTCAATGTCATCGGCCAGGCCGGCGACGCGCTGGAAGCGCGCGAGGCGATCAAGCGGCTGAACCCCGACGTCCTGACGCTCGACATCGAGATGCCGAACATGAACGGCCTCGATTTCCTCGAAAAGATCATGACGCTGCGTCCGATGCCGGTGATCATGGTATCCACAATGACCCATCGCGGCGCCGAGGCGACGCTTGCGGCGCTGGAGATCGGCGCCTTCGACTGCGTCGGCAAGCCAGCGCCGGGCGAACTTAGGCCTTTCGGCGACCTCGCCGAGAAGGTCAAGGCCGCCGCGCGCACGCAACGCCAGTATTCCCAGCCCGTCGCCGCCGTCGCGCCACCACCCTCGGTCGCCGACTTCCGTGTCGGCCGCAAGATCGTCGCAATCGGCTCGTCGACCGGCGGCGTCGAGGCGCTGATCGCCGTGCTGCAGAAATTTCCGGCGAATTGCCCGCCGACGGTCATCACCCAGCATATGCCGCCGACCTTCACCAAAAGCTTCGCCGAACGGCTGAACCGCCTCTGTGCGCCGGTGGTGCAGGAAGCGACCGACGGTGCCCGGCTCGAAATCGGCAAGATCTATCTGGCGCCCGGCGGCGAGCGTCACCTGCAGGTCAGCGGTGCCTCGGCGCCGTGCTGCCGTCTCATTGACCGCGCGCCGGTCAACGGTCACCGCCCCTCGGTGGACGTGCTATTCGATTCGGTCGCGGAACTGGCGGGCCGTAATGCCGTCGGCGTGATTTTGACCGGAATGGGCCGCGATGGCGCCGCCGGATTGTTGAAAATGCGCCACGCCGGCGCCAGAACGCTCGGCCAGAACGAAAAAACCTGTGTCGTTTACGGAATGCCAAGGGTTGCTCACGAACTTGGCGCCGTTGAGCAGCAGCTGCCGCTGTCTGCCATCGGTGAAGAAATATTGAAAATGACAGCCGCCCGAAAGGAAGGGACCGAATAAATGTCGCTCGCGGAGAAAATCAAAGTTCTGATCGTCGACGATCAGGTAACGAGCCGGTTGCTGCTCAGCGACGCGCTGACCCAGCTCGGTTTCAAGCAGATCACGTCGGCTGGTGACGGTGAGCAGGGCATGAAGATCATGGCCGAGCAGCCGCACCATCTGGTGATCTCGGACTTCAACATGCCGAAGATGGATGGCATCGGCTTCCTTCAGGCGGTGCGCACCAACCCGAACACCAAGAAGGCGGCCTTCATCATCCTGACCGCCCAGGGTGACCGCGCACTGGTGCAGAAGGCGGCCCAGCTCGGCGCCAACAACGTGCTCGCCAAGCCGTTCACGATCGAGAAGATGAAAGCGGCCATCGAAGCGGTGTTTGGAGCCCTGAAATGATCACTGAGGGGGCAGCCCGCCGCGTGCACATCATTCAGGGCGAGTACAAGGTTCTGAACGATCCGAATGCGGTCCTCTCGACCATTCTCGGTTCGTGCGTGGCTGCGTGCCTCAGAGATCCTGTCGCCGGTGTCGGCGGCATGAACCACTTTCTGTTGCCCGGTTCGGCGACGTCGCCGACATCAGGCGGCGATGCCACGCGCTACGGCGTGCATCTGATGGAACTGCTGATCAACGGTCTTCTGAAGCAGGGCGCCCGGCGCGACCGGCTGGAGGCAAAGATCTTCGGCGGTGCGAAGACGATCTCGACATTCTCCAATGTCGGTGAGCAGAACGCGGCCTTCGCCGTGCAGTTCCTCAGGGATGAAGGCATTCCGGTGGTCGGTTCCTCGACCGGCGGAGAGCATGGACGCAAGCTTGAATATTGGCCGGTCTCCGGTCGTGCCCGGCAATACCCCCTGACCGGCGCCGAAACCCAGAGAACCGTCGCTCTCGAGCAGCGCCCCGCCGCTCCGCAGAAGCCCGTCGAAACCAGTATCGAATTTTTTTGATGGCGAGGATTTTCATATGACATTTACCCAGATGATGGAGCCGCCTGCGCCTGTCGAAGCGCTGAGCGACATCCTGATGCGCATCGTGTCCGAACTGCACGATGTCGCCTATCTCATCGAGCGCATCGAGCCGCAGCTTCTCGACCTCGGCGGCGCCGAAATCCTGAACTCGCCGGATGCTATGAAGGTCATGCAGGGCATCGATCTGGCCGTGCAGAAATCACGCGGCCTTGCCGAATTCATCGACACCATCACCGGCGAAATCCCGCACGGCTGGGCAGTCGACGTCGCAACCGCGCTCAGCCTCGTCAAGCTGGCGGAGATGCAGAAGGCATTGGGCGGCGCCACACGCCACGGCCATTCCCAGCCATTGAGCAAGGCAGCCGGCGACTTCGATTTCTTCTAGAACGTCTCCGTTTTTCTCCGAGTCACGGAAACGCTCTCTCTTTGTTCTTGCGCAATTCCGGACGCAAAACCGCTGCGCACTTTTGCTGGAATTACTTTAGGCCTTTTCGCTCCGGCACGCTCTCACGAAACGCTCGCACAAGTTTCGCCGACTATTCGTCTGATGAGGCAATAAGCCTGCTTGTCTTTGACGGATCGTGCGAGAACAGAATGAATCTGTTAAATCAATTAGTTCAGATCTTTAAGAACTTCGGTTCCCTGGGCCGAACACGCCTGATGATTCTCGGAGGCGTCGGTGCCGTTTCCATTGCAATCGTCCTTGCGGCCGCCCTTTTCGTCAACAAGCCGGCACAGGAAACGCTCTATGTCGGTCTCGATTCGCCGGATCTCAACCAGATCAGCATGGCGCTTGCCGAAGCCAACATCAATTTCCAGGTCGGCACGGATGGCTCCAGCATCAGCGTTCCCGCGGGGATGACGGGCAAGGCCCGCTTGATGCTTGCCGAGCGCGGCCTGCCGAACAGCGCCAATGCCGGTTATGAACTCTTCGACAATGTCGGCTCCCTCGGCCTGACCTCCTTCATGCAGGAGGTGACGCGGGTTCGAGCGCTGGAAGGCGAGATCGCCCGTACCATCCAGTCGATCTCGGGCATAACAGCCGCGCGCGTCCATATCGTCATGCCGGAGGTTGGAAACTTCCGGAAGGCGGAGCAGAAACCAACCGCATCCGTCATGATTCGCGCAAGCGCCACCACCGGGCGCAGTGCAGCGACCTCGATCCGCCACCTCGTCGCCTCGGCCGTGCCGGGGCTCGACGTCGATGACGTGACCATCCTCGATTCCGCCGGCCAGCTGCTCGCTTCCGGCGACGAGGCGAGCAACAGCTCGCTGAACCGCTCGCTCAACATCGTCCAGAACGTTCAGCAGGAAGTCGAATCCAACATCGACAAGGCGCTGGCACCCTTCCTCGGCATGGACAACTTCCGCTCCAGCGTCACCGCCGATCTCAACACCGACGCCCAGCAGATCCAGGAAACGACCTACGATCCCGAATCCAAGGTCGAACGCTCGGTCCGCTCGACGAAGGAAGCTCAGCAGTCGCAGCAGAAGCAGTCCGATAGCGCGACGACGGTCGAGCAGAACATTCCTCAGGCGGCTCCCGAGGCCGGCGGTTCCGCCGGGCCTGAATCGCAAGACAAGTCCGACAAGCGCGAAGAGCAGACCAACTACGAAATCAACAGCAAGACGACGGCGACGACCCGCAGCAGCTACAAGGTCGAAAAGCTTTCGATCGCCGTGGTGGTCAACAAGGGCCGCATCGCCAAGATGGTTGGCGAGCCCGCCGACCAGACCAAGGTCGATGCCTATCTTGCCGAAATGCAGAAGATCGTCGCTTCGGCGGCCGGCATCGACGCCAAGCGCGGCGACGTCGTCACCGTGACGGCCATGGACTTCCTCGAGAACCAGTTGCTCGAAGACGCCACCGGCGGTGTCCGCGTCATGGACATGCTGAGCCGCAACCTTGCCGGCATCATCAACTCGCTCGCCTTTGTCGCGGTCGCCTTCGTGGTGGTCTGGATGGGCCTGCGGCCTCTGGTGCGCAGCATCAGCGGCAACGGCAGCTCCGCGGCTTTCGGCGACGCGACGCCGGAAGCGGCTGGCCTCGAGCTTCCGGACTTCGCGCCTGCATCGGGAGCACCCGGCGGCGCTCTCATGGACGGCTTCGGGTCCGACTTCGGCTTCGACAGTACCGAGGACCTGCTCAGCCTCGGCGACGACGATGGAAACTTCAATCGTCGCGTCAAGGAAGGCCCGGAACGCAAGCTTTCCCGTATGGTCGAGATCAACGAGGAACGCGCCGCGAAAATCCTCAGGAAATGGGCGATCGACGAAGCAGCGTAAAGGAAAGGCCGGGCAACCGGCCTTTTTTCATGTCGGTACCGAAGCTCGATTCCCTGACCGCTGTTTGTTGAAAAGCCGTGACTGGAGATGCGAGAGACTCGGGGCATGACAATCAGGGGCGGGAATTCGAACAAGACCATAGACCCGACCGCATCGAAATGCGGCTGTAGGGCGATATGATGAGATGGACTCGCGTAAAACGCGAAGCAAGTTGCGATACCGCCAGAATCACCTTAGCCTCCCTATATCTTGAAGGCTGGAACGAGCGGTCGAATCAGTGCATTGGCGACAGCGAAAGTAAATCCCTAGAAGTCGGAGATGGTGATTTGCATCGACTGGCTTACCCTTGGGTGATTCGAAATGGGATTCGAGCGGGACTTGAATTGAATCCCTTGCAGAAAAATTGCTGTTGCACCGAGTTCGATCGTTTCTCAGCCGCAGGACATTGCCAATGGATATGAATGTAATTCAGGCGAGCAAAGGCGAGAGGCATATGGCGAATTTCGCGAGTGCGGTGGTGCCGGATCTGTTGCCGCGCGATGAGCTTCTCCAGCGCCTCCACGGTGTCGCCAGCACCGGCAGGTTGCAGTCTGGTCTGCGCGCACTGACGGACTACGTGGGTGCTTCGCACTACCTTCTGGCACGCTGTGATCTCCTCCAGGAAAGTGGCCTCGATTTCATCGTTTCGTCGGACTGGCCTTTCGATCTGGTCAGGGACATCGCCAATGATCTGGTCCGCGGCTATGCCCGGTCGACGGAGCTGGAAAAATGCATGCAGGTCTTCCAGCCGAATTTTGCTCTTCTGCCTGACAGTGCCGAGGTTCCGGATGGCGCCAGCCGCCAATATTGTTCTGTGACCTTCAATGTCGGCCGGTCACGGCTGGCCTTGATGTTCCTGTTCGGCGAGGGGTTCATCCTTTCGCCGGAGCGCCTGCGGGATGTAGGCCTGCTTGCAGGTTATGTCGCGAGCTTCCTGCGCTGCGGTGGTACGAAGGTCGATCGCGATTTCGAATTGACCGACCGCGAGCTGGAATGCCTGTTCTGGATCGCCGAGGGCAAGACCAGCGACGAGATCGCGATGATCCTCGGAATCTCCCGCAATACCATCAACAACTACATCACCAGCGTGATGCGCAAGACGGCGACCAAGACCCGGTCCGAGGCCATTGCCTTCGCCGTGCGCAATAATCTCGTATAGGGGGATCTATGGGCTATCCAGCAGGCAGGACGATGAGCAGCGCCGAGCAGCTGCGCACGGTGCGTGTGAACAGGATTACCAGCCGGTCCGATCTTTTTCCGCGGCTGATCGCGATGCAGAAGCTCGCCGACGCGCAAGGCTTCGCGATCTTCCGCGTCAGCGGCTCGGGCCTTCCGGCAAAGCAGCGGCTTGTCTGCGAGCTCGAGAACTGGGGATCTGCCAATGCCGGTTTCGGCAAGGCCTTCACGGATGCCTACGGCGATATTCTTCTCGACCATATCGAAAAGTCGCTGCTGCCGCTCTCATGGGCCGGCGGTTATGACCGTGCGGCACCCGGTCCGGCGGACTTCTCGCCGTTCATGACGCGATTGCAGGACGGTATTCTGCCTTTCTCCGGCCTTGCCTTTCCGGTGCGACTCGGCGCCGTCGGCAACGGTTTCATCCTTTTCACCGGCGATGAGATCGATCCTTCGAGCGATACCATCGTCGAGCTGCACGGTCGCTGCTGCCATATCATGATGGATCTGCTCTCGCTCGACGAACGCCGCGCGGCTGCCGCCGAGGCGCTCAGCGAACGCGAGATCGCCTGTCTGCAGCTTGCCGGCGACGGCCGCATCAGCGAAGAGATTGCCGACAAGCTCGGCCTGTCGGTGCACACCGTGAACGCCTATCTCGGTTCGGCGACCATCAAGCTCGATTCCGTCAATCGCATCCAGGCGATCGCCAAGGCGATTCGGCTTGGTTATATCAGCTGAACAGCGCAGTCCTTTACCGAGTTGCGCGTCTTTTCAGACGCGCAACGGACGTTGTAACGCTTTGAACTGTTGCCAAGGCGAATAAAGCTCGGTTGTCCTGAAAGAATCAGCCGGCCAGCGCCTGCGGCGGCTGGTTGACGCTGTAACGCGCTTCCCGAAGGCTCTTTTTGAGGAAGATGGTGTTCTCGTCCGGATCTGCCGAGGGCTCCTGGAAAGCGATATGGCTGATCTCGATGCCGGCATGATCTTCGGCAAGGGTGAGTTGTGCGTAGACGGTGACGCCGCGCGGCTTGATTTCCAGATCGAGAACGACTTCCGGCTTGCCGCCCCACTCCAGAGTATAGTTGCCGCCCAGGCCGAAATTCACCGTGCCCGGATGAAAGAAAAGCTCCGCCGCCGAAGCGACGAGATCGGAAAGATTGCCGTAATACTCGAAGCGCAGCAGTGAAATAAGGTCAGAAGCATCCAGAAGGCGCAGTTCAGTAGCGACCGGGCTGATCGCGTCTGCGAGGATCTTTTCACGCTGGGTAGAGTGGGGGCATTTTTTCATTCGGCTTATCTCACCCGTTTGTTCTTGGCGTCCGCAGCGTAGACCCGGTGGATGAGCTCCGCTACCGCCTTATAAAAGACTGACGGGATGACACTATCGATCGAGACTTGCGCAAACATGGAGCGCGCAAGTGGCGGATCTTCGAACACCGGTATGCCGTTCTTCTCGGCGATCTCCCTGATTTTGAGCGCAATCAGATCCTGACCCTTGGCCAGCACCACCGGCGCGTCGTTCTCTTCACGCACGTAACGCAGCGCCACCGCATAATGTGTCGGGTTTGCAATCACCAGCGTCGCGCGGTCCACGTTGGCGATCATGCGCCGGCGCGCCCGGTCGCGCATCAGCGAGCGCTGCCGGCTCTTGACGAAGGGATCGCCCTGCGCCTGCTTGTTTTCTTCCTTCACCTCGTGCCGCGTCATCTTCAACTCGGTGAACCAGTGATGGCGCGTCCAGAAAAGATCGGCGATCGCCACGATCGCCGTGGCGATCAGCACGACGATGATGATCTTGCGCATCGCCGCCATCATTCGCACGAGGATCGTCTGCGGATCGGAGAACATCGCGTCGATCGAGCCGAAATATTCGCTCCTGAGCACGAAGAACAGGATCACCCCGACGACGACCACCTTGAACAGCGATTTTCCGAATTCGACCAGGCCGGGCAGGCTGAAGAGCCGTGACCAGCCCTTGATCGGCGAGATACGCGAGGCCTGTGGGCGGATGCGCTCAAGCACCAGTGTCGGCAGATTCTGGAAGACGGAGGAGGCGACGCCGAACACCATGAACAGGATGAAGGCGGGCGCCACCAGCGCCGCACTTGCCCAGCCGATCCGGACGAACAGCGCCAGCACATCCGGCCCCGTCTCGATCTTCCACTGGTCGGGCTGTTCGAAGATGTCGCGCAGCGTTTCACTCATACGTCCGACGCTGTCGGGAAGGAAGAATACGAGGTAAATGAAGGTCGCGAGCATCGTCGCAAAGATCGAAAGTTCGCGCGAAGACGGCACGTTGCCCTTTTCCGCGGCATCGCTTTGCTTTTTCGCGGTTGGGGCTTCTGTTTTGCTGTCCTTGTCATCGTCTGCCAAGTCGCGGCCCTCTTCAAAGAAATAGGCCGCAGCTAATGCATGTCGCCCAAAAACGTGCAGCGGTTTTGGGATAATGACATGCATCAAAACAAAGACCTAAAGCGCGTCGCAGGAACCGAGTTCTATGCGACGCGCTTTAGAGCGCGGTCTGTTGCAGGAAGGGTAGTCGCCTGTGGCATGGCGATCAACAGCCGCCTTTCGGCATGCCGGATTTGTCAACAGTCTCGAGGTGCCGATGCATGTCGCCCGGAAGTGTGCAGCGGTTCCGGGATAACGACGTGCATAAAACAAGGAGCTAAAACCAGTCGCATGAATCAGTTCACTGCGACGCGTTTTAGGCGGCCGCCGAAGCGTCGCCTTCCTTTTCCTTGAGCTCGATCTGGCCGGAATTGGCCAGCCGAATCGCTTCCTGCGCCACGGCGCGGCGGGCAATCGCGATCTCGCGCGGATTGACGCCGCCCATGCCGCTCTGCAGATCCGATTCGATCATGCGGCGCTGGCGTGGGCTGATGGCGGAGAGAACCGATTCGCGGATCTCGGGGGGCGACCCGCGCAGCGCGACGGTGAGCACGTCCGTCGAGATGTCGTTCAGCAGCATGACGCGGCTGCGCTGCGGCATGTACATGAGGTCCTCGAACAGGAAGATCTTCGGGCGAACCTTGTTGACCGACTCGCGGCTGATCGATTCGAGCGAGCTGAGCAGCGTGTCGACCTGCGGCTTGTCGAGCTCGTTCATGAGATCGGCGACCTTCGTCGAGCCGGCTGCATTGCGCTCTGCCTCGACCTCGGCAAGCAGCGTCATGACCTGGTTTTCGATGATCTGCGCAGCCTTCGGGCTGACCGCCTTCATGTTGACCGTTCTGTTCATGATGTCGGCGCGGCGGTTGTCGGGAAGCTGCAGCAGCACCTTGGCGCCGAAGGAGGAGGGCATCATCGAAAGAATATAGGCGACGGTCTGCGGATGCTCGCGCAGCAGGAACTGTGCGACGAACGTCGGCTCCGCCTCGCTGAGGCGATCCCAGATCGAGGTTTCGTAGGCCTGGAATGCGGTGCGGCGGCCGAGCAGGCTGTCGACCTCGTCGGGCGTCAGGCCTTCTTCAAGAATGGCCTCGATCGCCTTGGCGTTGTCCATCAGTCCGGCGCCCTCGGTGAAGAGGTCTTCGAACTCGGAGACGAGCAACTGGAGCTCGTCCGGCGGAATGGCGCGCAGCGACTGGGCGGATGAGATAATGGTCTGCAGTTCGGCTTGGGTGAAATATTTCAACAGCCGGCCGGCGACGCCCTTTCCCATAGCGAGAAGAACAGCCGCCGCCTTTTCAGCCTGGGTCAACGGTTTCCCGGCTAGTGCGCCGCCGAAATCGTCAAAGTCCATCATGGTCTAACCTCTCCGTCCCACACAGGGATCAGGCTTTTTTCGTACTCAAAACTTCAATCAGTTTCACACCGAATCGCGTGTCGTCGTTATCAAGCACCGTAATTTCGCCACGTGCAATCCTGCGGCCATTCACCATGATCTCGACCGGTTCACCGATCTTCTTGTCGAGGGCGATGGTCGCCCCTTCATTGAGGTTCATCAGGCCGGAGACCTGCATGCGGCTGGTGCCGAGCATGATCTGGACGTCGATCGGGATGTCCATGATCAGGTCGAAGTTGGAATTCAAAGCGCTGCCGAGCGGGGCCGGCGACGCCTCGAAGGAGGGGCTGCTGCCGAAATCCATGCCGGCCGCCGGGCTGGCATCGCCGCCGCCGAAGTCGCCGCCGAAATCGTCGCTGCCAAACGGGGTTTCCGAAGTCTCGCCGCCAAAGGCCGCCAGGTCCGTTCCTGCTGCGAAGGGGTCGTCCTGCAGGTCGTCACCAAACTGCGACAGGTCGCCATCGGCATCCTGCTTCAGCACGCCGCGCAGATCGTCGATCGCCTGGTCGAGATCCGCTTCGCTACCCGGAAGATCCAGGGAGAGGTCGCTGTTCTGCTGTGTTTTCTTCGTAGCCATGAAATCACTATTCCAGTTGAAACTTGCCTCAAACTGCCTTTGCAGCCCAAAAGCCAGAGAACCGATTAATTCATTAAATGACGGATGAGTTCGTCATCCGAGTTCATCGTATCCTTGACGCGGACCATGTAGTTTTCGCCTGAACGCCCGAACTCGCACACATACAATTCCTTGCTGTTGGCGCTGACCTCGACGCGCACGTCGCCGTGGTCGCGGAACGGAATGACGTCGCCGACCATCAGCTTCGATATCGTGCGCAGCGTCAGGTCCTGCAGCCTGATCTTGGCCTCGAGCGTGACATGTGAGCGGCGGACCTGGTCGCCGAGCTGTTCGGTCCATTCCGCTGAGTTGCTGCTGGCCTGGCGTTTCGGCTTCGGCGGCGTCACCTTGGTCTTGAGCAGTGCCGTCTGCGGAACGATCAACGAAAATTCCGAAACGATGCCGGCAAGCGTGATCGACATGTTGATGGCGGCCGCGAATTCATCCGGACGATCCTCCTGAGGCCGGGCGCGCATGTCATGGGCGTACGGGGCCGAAAGGCTCGGTTCGAAACCGCCCGGCGCGTTGACGGCCGAGCGCAGCACCTTTGCGATCTTGTCGAAGACCATGACCGCCAGATCGAGCTCGATGATCGACAGCAGCCGGTCGGCCGGTTCCTCGATCGTATCGGCTGTGGCGCCGAGCAGATGCTCCATCAGCGTGATGACGAAGCCGTTGCCGCAGGCAAGCGTGATGTTCTGCGACCAGTTGCGCAGCGTCGCGTCGACGAGTGTGACGTTCGCGCTCAGGTCCTCGATCAGATGGTTCTTGTAGCCGATCTCGCAGCCGAGATAGTTGACCGTCACGTCGAGGCCGGTCTCGCTTTTAATGACGTCGGGAAAGAATTCGCTGTAGATTTCCCCGAAGGAGCTGCAGATCTTGGCGACCCTGCCTCTGTCGCCAAGCCCGCCTGTCAGCTTGGCGAGGAGGGCAGGATCCATTGCCGGTTTGTCGTGCGAAGCATTGCTCATAGTCATTTAAGCCGCCTTGTTTTCGCCACCTGGGTTCATCATTTCCTGCTCGACCGCATCGATGGACGGACGCTCGTAAGCCGAGATCGTCTTGCGACCGTATTCGAGAGCGACCTGCGGTACCGAGCCGTTCATATAGGCAAGCAGCGTCTGCTTGACGATGACGTAGAGGCGGTGCTGCTTGTTGCGCACGACCTTGATCTGGGAGACCAGCGGCGAGCAGACGCAGTAGGACAAGAGAATGCCGAGGAAGGTGCCGACGAGCGCCGAGCCGATCAGGTGACCGAGCACTTCGGGCGAATCGTTGATGTGGGCCATCGCTTTGATGACGCCGAGAACGGCCGCGACGATACCGATCGCCGGGAAGGAATCGCCCATGATCTGGATCGCGTGGTAGGGCTTCATCTTGTCGTGCATGATGGTGTTGAGCTCTTCATCCATCAGCGCCTCGATCTCGTGGCTGCGGGCGTTGCCGATGATGATCAGGCGCACGTAGTCGCAGATGAACGCCGTCAGTTCCTTGTTCTTCAAAACGGTCGGAGCCGATTGAAAGATCGTCGATTCGGCCGGATTGTCGATATGGGCTTCGATTTCGTTTCGCGACTTGGTGCGCAGGTCGCGCATCAGCGAATAGAGCACGCCGAGCGTATCGAGATAGTTACGTTCCTTCGGCACGGCATGCTTGAAGGCTTCGCCGAGCGCCTTGCCGGAATCCTTCACCACCTTCATCGGGTTCGCCATGATGAAGCTGCCGAGACCGGCGCCACCGATGATGACGAATTCGAAGGGCTGGAACAGAGCGTTCACGTCGCCGCCCATCGCCATGAAGCTGCCGATGACACAGCCGCAAGTCACTATAAATCCGATAATGATGTTCATCGTCAGCCCAATCTGAACGTTGCTTTTCATTGAGACCGATAGGGTTTCTGCCTTGCGTGAGGCTGATGAAAGGCCCGCTCGCGAGGCATTTCCGCGTGCCAGCTTCGCGCAAGCATCTGCCGTCAGTCTAAAGGAGACGAATGGGTGCCCGCGCCCGTTTCTGAGATGCCGCCTCAGCGAAATCCCGGCCGAACCACATAAGACGACGCCCGGCCTTTCGTTCCGTTCATCGCCAATGCTTGGAGCTTACCGACATGCAATCCGGTCTTTATGTTTCTCTGTCGTCGCAGATGGCCCTCGAAAAGCGTCTGACCACCATCGCAGACAACATGGCGAACGTGAACACGACCGGTTTTCGCGCCACCGAGGTGAAGTTCGACGAGATGGTGGCGGCCACCAAGAACAAGCTGAACACCAAGGTCGCCTTCGTTTCCCAGGGCAACGACTACCTGAACGAGGGAAATGGCGAGTTGCAGCACACCGGCAACATGCTCGATTTCGCCGTCAAGGGTGATGCCTGGTTTGCGCTCGACACGCCGGCCGGCCGGGTTCTGACGCGGGATGGCCGCTTTACGATCAAGGATACCGGCGAACTCGTCTCGATTCGCGGATACCCGGTTCTTGACGCCGGCGGCGCACCGATCCAGCTCAACACGACAGGCGGTGAGCCGGCCGTCGGCACCGACGGCATCATCTATCAGGGCGGCCGCCAGATCGGCTCGCTCGGCCTGTTCGAGGCCGATGTCAGCAAGGGTTACCTGCGCTACGAAAACAGCGGCATCATGACCACCGACCAGCCGCGCGCCGTCGTCGACCGCTTCAATGTCGGTGTCGAGCAGGGTTATCTCGAAAACTCCAACGTCAACGCCATGCGCGAGATCACCCAGCTGATCGAAGTCAACCGCGCCTTCGAAAGCGTCTCGTCGCTGATGCGCGACAGCGAGGATTCTTTCAAGGAAGCCGTTCAGACGCTTGGGGGCAGCCGCTAATGCATGTCGCCCAAAAGTGTCCGGCGGTTTTGGGAGAACGACATGCACAAGAACAAAGATCCAAAATACGTCGCATGCAGCAAGCTGCACGCGACGTATTTTAGGGTGGGATTTGAAGCATGAGCACCACGCTACTATCAGTGGACGGTCTTTCTCCGAGGCTGGCGCATCTGGCGGACCTCGTCGACCGATACGCATCGCCGGAGTTCGCAGTTGCCCATGGAGGCCGCGTGCAGACCATCGCTGCCGGCCACTACACGGTTCACGGTCTCTCCCGCCATGTTCGTCTCGGCGAGTTCGTGGCCCATAAATCGGCCACCGGCATCCATCTCGGCGAGGTCGTGCGCGTCGAGCCGGAACTGATCTATGTCTGCCCGATCGAACCCGGCGAACCGATCGGCATCCACGATACCGTCATCCGCAAGGGCGCCTTCCGCATTTCACCGACGGACAGCTGGTGCGGGCGCACCGTCAACTCGCTCTGCGAGCCGATCGACGGGCTGGGCCCGATCACCGAGGGCCTCGATCGCCGCTCGATCTCCAATACCGCGCCGCCCTCGATGACCCGCAAGCGTGTCGAGACCGGCTTCAAGACCGGCGTGCGCGCGATCGACATCTTCTCGCCGCTCTGCCTCGGCCAGCGCCTCGGCATCTTCGCCGGTTCCGGCGTCGGCAAGTCGACGCTTCTGTCCATGCTCGCCCGCGCCGATGCCTTCGACAAGGTTGTCATTGCGCTCGTCGGCGAACGTGGCCGCGAAGTGCGCGAATTCATCGAGGATACGCTCGGCAGCAATATGAAGAAGGCGATTGCCGTCGTCGCCACCAGCGACGAGAGCCCGATGCTGCGCAAAATGGCGCCGCTGACGGCGGTCACCATCGCCGAGCATTTCCGCGACAAGGGCGAGAACGTCCTCTTCATCGTCGATAGCGTCACGCGTTTCGCCCATGCGATCCGCGAGGTGGCGACCGCCTCCGGCGAGCCGCCGATCGCGCGCGGTTATCCCGCCTCCGTCTTCACCGAGCTGCCGCGCCTCTTGGAACGCGCCGGTCCCGGTCCCGAGGGCGCCGGCACCATCACGGCGATCATCTCGATCCTCGTCGACGGCGACAATCACAATGACCCGATCGCCGATTCGACCCGCGGCATCCTCGACGGACATATCGTCCTGCAGCGCAGTCTCGCCGAAGAAGGGCGATATCCCCCGATCGATCCGCTCGCCTCGATCTCACGTCTTGCCCGCAAGGCCTGGACGCCGGATCAGGAAAAGCTGGTATCGCGGCTGAAGGTGTTGATCCATCGTTTCGAAGAGACGCGCGACCTGCGCATGATCGGCGGTTACCGTCAGGGTGCTGATCCCGATCTCGACATGGCGATCAAGCAGGTGCCGATTATTTACGACGTTCTGAAGCAGTCTCCGGGCGATCGTGTCTCGCTCGACGCTTTCGCCGATCTCGCCGGCGCGCTCAAGGCTGCAGCCGGCATGGGCAATCAGGGCGCCCCTATTCAGAGGAGAGGCTAGACGTGGCTGATTTCGACGACGAACGTATCGCTTCCCTGAAGCAGCGCAGGAAAGCCGCCATCCTGGATCGGTTTCTGACCTTCTCCGGCCTGGCGCTTGCCGGCGCCTCCGCCTTCTTTCCCTGGTACGTCTTCTTCAACGCGGACAAATTCGGCATCAATGTCGCCGCCAGCGAGAATTCGCGTGAACTGCCGGATTGGCCGGCCCGCAACGTCTTCAGCGTCTCGCCGCTTGCCATGGTCAACAAGAACGAGGCGGACAAGAAGGCCCCGCCGATCGATCCGCTGACGACGGCGACGGTCTCCGATCTCGGCAAGGAGCGCGATGGCCGCGCCATACAGGAAGATCAGCCTTTCCCCGGCAAATCTTCCTTCCGCCTGCTGCATGTTTCCAACGGCCGGGCGCTGATCGAGGATCCCTCGGGCATGTATGTGGTGCGCATCGGCTCGATCCTGCCCGACGAAAGCCGCCTTGCGACACTCGAGCAGCGCGATGGCAAATGGGTGATCGTCACCTCCAAAGGCGAGATCTACCAGAACAATTGAACCTGTCCGTAAACGCCGAAGGCAACAGGGGCTCCGCCGCGAACCGGCCGGAGCCCCTTTTTTCTGCGCGATCCTTAGATCGATTCCGATTTATGGAATGACGCAGCAATTCAAAGAGTTACAACGCCCTTGCGCGTCCGAAAGACGCGCGGCGCTGTCATCGCGGCGGCCTTCGCCGAAAACCGCCTCGCGCCTGAATTCCCGTAAGTCCCACGCAAGATTACCGCACTAGGTTCGGGACAGTAAAAACGGAGAGTTCTCATGCAACCGATCCAACTTTTCGACTTGGCTTCGCGGCAGGCGGAATGGCTGACGATCCGTCAGCAGGTTGTTGCCGGCAACATCGCGAATGCCAATACCCCGAAGTTCCATGCCAAGGACGTTACGCCCTTTGATGCGGTGCTCGACAATTCCAATATCAACATGGCGCGCACCAATCCGGCGCATCTCAGCGGCAACGATTTCAGCGACAGCGGCGATATCGACATCAAGGACGCCGCACTCGACCAGGAAATCGGCGTCCAGGAATCCGGCAATACGGTCGGTTTGGCCGAGGAGCTCTCCAAGTCGGGCGATATCAAGCGCCAGTACGATCTGAACACCTCGCTGGTCAGTTCCTTCAACCGCATGATGTTGATGACGGTCAGGAGGTAAAGTCATGGATCCGCTTTCAGCAGCAATGAAAATCGCCGGTTCCGGGCTCGAGGCGCAGTCGACGCGCCTGCGCATCGTTTCGGAAAACATCGCCAATGCTCGCTCGACCGGCGACACGCCCGGCGCCGACCCCTATCGCCGCAAGACGATCACCTTCGGCCAGCAGATGGATCGCAGCAACGGCGTCGAGACTGTCGGCGTCAAGAAGGTCGGCGTCGACGAAGGCGACTTCAGCACTGAATTCGACCCCAGCAATCCAGCTGCGGACCAGAAGGGCGTCGTCAAACTGCCGAACGTCAATATCCTGGTCGAAATGGCCGACATGCGCGAAGCCAACCGCTCGTATGACGCCAATCTGCAGACCATCAAACAGACCCGCGATCTCATCTCCTCCACGATCGACCTCCTGAAGAGCCAATAAAAATGATCAGCAGCGTCCAGAATGTCAGCAACCTTTCGATGACCCGTGCGCTCGGCGCCGTCGACACCGAAAATTCCGCCTCGTCGTCTGCCGCCACCATGCCGGGCGCCGCAGGTGCGGCCAACGGCATGAGCTTCGCCTCCGTCATGGGCAACATGGCGAGCGACGCGGTCAGCAGCCTGAAGGGTGCGGAAAGCATGTCCTTTGCCGGTATCAAGGGCACGGCGACGACGCGTGAAGTCGTCGATTCCATGCTCCAGGCCGAGCAGACGCTGCAGACCGCGATTGCCATCCGCGACAAGGTCGTCTCGGCCTTTCTCGAAGTCACCAAGATGCAGATGTAACTGATTTGAGGACGAACACATGAGAGCGCTCGCCATCGCAGCAACGGGCATGGATGCCCAGCAGACCAATCTGGAAGTCATCGCGAACAACATCGCGAACATCAATACGACCGGTTTCAAGCGCGCCCGCGCCGAATTCTCGGATCTTCTCTACCAGACCGAACGTGCCAAGGGTGTCGCCAACCGCGCAAACCAGGCCGTCGTTCCGGAAGGTGCCAATATCGGCCTCGGCGTCCAGACCTCGGCGGTCCGCAACCTGCATCTCCAGGGCGAACTGACCCAGACCGGCAACGATCTCGACGTGGCGCTGATCGGCAAGGGCTTCTTCCAGATCCAGTCGACCGACGGTACGACGCTTTACAGCCGCGCCGGCGCCTTCAACAAGAACGACCAAGGCCAACTCGTCACCATCGACGGCTACGAGGTCCTTCCCGGCATCACCATTCCGACAGGCTCGACTGAACTGACGATCAGCCGCTCCGGCCAGGTTTCGGCCAAGCTGCCGGGAGCGACGGAGGCGACCGAGCTCGGCCAGTTGACGCTTGCGGACTTCGTCAACGAGGCGGGTCTCCAGCCGCTCGGCGACAATCTCTTCCAGGAAACGCCGGCCTCCGGCGAAGCCGTCATCGGCAATCCTGACGAGGAAGGTTTCGCCTACATGAAGCAGGGTTACCTGGAATCTTCGAATGTCGACCCGGTGAAGGAAATCACCGAGCTGATCTCGGCCCAGCGTGCTTACGAAATGAATTCCAAGGTGATCACCACCGCTGATGAAATGGCCTCCATCGTCAGCAAGAACCTGAAGTAAAGGGAAGGGCCGAAACATGATGTTTTGCCGGGCAGGACACATCTCAGGATGGGTGGCGGCAGCCACGATCGCAGTCGCGGGCATTTTCCTGCCCGCGGACGTGGATGCCGGCATGGGTTATGCCGTCGTCCCGACGACGATCATCTACCCCGGCGACACATTGTCGTCGAGCCAGCTTCAGGAGGTCGAGGTCACCAACCCCAACCTCGCCGGCGATTATGCCAAATCTATTTCTCAGGTCGAAGGCATGGTTTCCAAGCGCACGCTGTTGCCGGGCCGCACGATTTCGGTTTCGGGTCTGCGCGAGGCCTATACGGTGACGCGCGGCTCTTCGATCCGCTTGGTCTTATCGCTCGGCGCGATGACGATCTCCGCCGCCGGCACGCCGCTCGAAGACGGCACGATCGGGCAGGTCGTCCGCGCGCGCAATATGGACTCCGGCGTCATCGTCAGCGGCACGGTGCTTGCGGACGGCACGGTCCATGTGAGGGCAAAATGAAATTGTTTTTCCGTTTCGTCAGCCTTGTCGCGATTCTCGCCATGAGTCTGGCTGATGTCGCGCCCGCCTGGGCGCTGACCTCCCGCATCAAGGACATCGCCTCCCTTCAGGCCGGTCGCGACAACCAGCTGATCGGTTATGGCCTCATCGTCGGCCTGCAGGGAACCGGCGACGGCTTCCGCTCCTCGCCCTTCACCGAGCAGTCGATGCGGGCGATGCTGCAAAATCTCGGCATCTCGACGCAGGGCGGCCAGTCCAGCGCCAAGAACACGGCGGCCGTCATGGTCACCGCCAACCTGCCGCCCTTCGCAAGTCCCGGCAGCCGTATCGACGTTACGGTGAGCTCGCTCGGCGACGCGACGTCGCTGCGCGGCGGCACGCTCGTAATGACCTCGCTTTCCGGCGCCGACGGCCAGATCTACGCCGTTGCGCAGGGCGCTGTCATCGTCTCCGGTTTCCAGGCGCAGGGCCAGGCGGCGACCGTAACCGAAGGCGTCACCACCGCAGGCCGCGTGCCCGGCGGCGCGATCATCGAACGTGAACTGCCGTCCCGCTTCAAGGATTCGGTCAATCTCGTCCTGCAGCTGCGCAACCCCGACTTCTCGACGGCGATCCGCATCGCCGACATCGTCAACGGTTATGCCTCGGCGCGCTTCGGCGGCCCGGTCGCCGAAGCCAAGGATTCGCAGGAAGTCGTGATTCAGAAGCCGCGCGCGGCCGATCTCACCCGGCTGATGGCCGACGTCGAAAATCTCATCGTCGAAACCGATACGCCGGCCAAGGTGGTCATCAACGAGCGCACCGGAACGATCGTTATCGGCTCCGACGTCCGCGTCTCGCCGGTCGCCGTCAGCTACGGCACCCTGACGGTCCAGGTCACCGAGACGCCGCAGATCATCCAGCCCGAACCCTTCTCGCGCGGCCGGACCGCCGTCCAGCCGCAGACCGATATCGCGGCCGAGCAGACCGGCGGGCGCGTCGCCATCATCGATGGTCCAGATCTCAGGACCCTTGTCGCCGGCCTCAACAATATCGGTGTGAAACCGGATGGCATCATCGCCATTCTCCAGGGCATCAAGTCGGCAGGCGCCCTGCAGGCGGAGCTTGTGCTGCAATGATTGATATCATCAACCCTGACATGACGGTTCTGCAATTGCTGCGCCGGCTGGCTCTGCCGGCCGCAGGCCTCGTCCTTCTGTCGATTCCCAGCGCCTTCGCGCAGGAACATGCGCCGGCAGGCGACATCACCTCCCAGGATGAGATCAAGCAGTTCTGCACCAACATCGCCGAGCCCGCCCGCGACCAGCGTTACCTCCTGCAGAAGCAGGAATTGGAAAAGCTTCGCGCCGACATCGACGCCCGCATGGCGGAAATGGACAAGCGCAAGGCTGAATATCAGGACTGGCTGAAGCGGCGCGACGATTTCCTGAAGCAGGCGGAAGCCGGGCTCACCGAAATCTACAGGAAGATGAAGCCGGATGCGGCCGCACTTCAGTTGCAGGACATGAAGATCGAGGTGGCCTCTGCCGTGATCATGCGGCTCGGCCCGCGTCAGTCGAGCCTCATCCTCAACGAGATGGACCCTGAGAAGGCCGCGGTCATCGCCAGCGTCATCGCCAGTGCGTCCGATCCCAATACGTCGAAGGATCCTTCATGAATATGCGTTTCCCGGCCGCGATCGCCGCCCTCGCACTCCTTGCAGGTTGCCAGTCTCCGACGGCGGTCAGCGAGATCGGCCGTGCGCCTGCCATGAGCCCGATCGGCAGCGGCCTCGCCTACGGCCAGACGCCACAGATGGCGCTTTATCCGAAGCAGCCACGCGCCGTGGCGCAGGGCTATTCGCTGTGGAGCGATTCGCAGGCCGCCCTCTTCAAGGATGCGCGCGCGCTCAACGTCGGCGACATCCTGACCGTCGACATCCAGATCAACGACAAGGCCTCCTTCGACAACGAGACCAACCGCAGCCGCACGAATTCGAGCGGCATGAACTGGGACGTCAACGCCCAGATCTTCGGCTGGACGCCCGAGTCGAAGACCGACCTGACTTATGGCTCCGACACCAGCACCGACGGCAAGGGCAAGATCGAGCGCACCGACAAGCTCACCCTTCTGGTCGCCGCCGTCGTCACCGGCATTCTCGAAAACGGCAACCTCGTCATATCAGGCTCGCAGGAAGTTCGCCTGAACCAGGAGCTGCGCATCCTGAACGTCGCCGGTATCGTTCGTCCGCAGGACGTCAATGCCGACAACCAGATCTCCTACGACAAGATCGCCGAAGCCCGCATCTCCTACGGCGGCCGCGGCCGCCTGATGGAAGTGCAGCAGCCTCCGCGCGGCCAGCAGGCCGTCGATCTTTTCTCGCCGCTTTGAGGCTGAACGACGATGGCAGAGCCAGACGTAAGCGCAGGTCAATCGAACAAGAAATCCGGCTCGCTGATGACGATCATCGGCATCGCCGTCCTGACCCTGCTCGGCGCCGGCGGCGGCTGGGCGGTCGGCACGATCGTCGCGCCCAGCATCAAGGGCGCCAAGGAGGTCGAGCAGGCCAAGGATGCCGAGGCGAAGAAGAAGGCCGAGGAAGGCCTGGCGCGCATCTCGACCGAGGCCAACAACGTCGTCCAGCTCGAGCCGATCACCTCGAACCTCGCCTACCCCTCCGAAAACTGGGTGCGACTCGAAGTCGCGCTGCTGTTCAACGGGCCGCCGGATGTCAAGGTTTCCGAGGATATTCACCAGGATATCCTCGCCTATATTAGGACCGTTTCCCTCCAGCAGATCGAGGGACCGCGGGGCTTTCAATATCTCAAGGATGACATACAGGAACGTGTTGACCTTCGCTCGCAAGGGCGGGTATCGAAGGTCATGTTCAGGACATTTGTCATCGAATGATTCGTCTCATAGTTTTCCTTGCCGCCATGATGGCGGTACCGGAACTGGCGGTGGCACAGCAGCTGCCGACTGACTTGTTGAACGTGCCAGTCGATGGCTCCGTCGCCGCCTGGATCATCCGCACATTCGGCCTGCTGACCATTCTTTCGGTCGCGCCGGGCATCCTGATCATGGTGACGAGCTTTCCGCGCTTCATCATCGCTTTCTCGATCCTGCGTTCAGGGATGGGCCTCTCCTCGACGCCCTCCAACATGATCCTCCTGTCGCTGTCGCTGTTCATGACCTTCTACGTCATGTCGCCGACCTTCGATCAGGCCTGGCAAAACGGTGTGCAGCCGCTGCTTGCCAATCAGATCAACGAGACCGAGGCGGTCCAGCGTATCGCCGAACCCTTCCGCACCTTCATGGCGGCCAATACCCGCGACAAGGATCTGGCGCTCTTCGTCGATCTGGCGCGCGAACGCGGACAGAATATCCAGACGACCGATCCGATCGACTACCGCGTGCTGATCCCGGCCTTCATGATTTCCGAGATTCGCCGCGGCTTCGAGATCGGCTTCCTCGTCGTGCTGCCGTTCCTCGTCATCGACCTCATCGTCGCGACCATCACCATGGCGATGGGCATGATGATGCTGCCGCCGACCTCGATCTCGCTGCCTTTCAAGATCCTCTTCTTCGTGCTGATCGACGGCTGGAACCTGCTCGTCGGCAGCCTTGTGCGCTCGTTCAGCTGACCGGCTGCCGCTGCTTGATGTTCGCCAATGAGAAAACCCGCCGGATCGCTCCGGCGGGTTTCTAATTATGCAGCCATTCAAAGTGCTGCAGCGTGTCCGTTGCGCGTCTGAAACGACGCGCAACGGAGTGCGGATCGAAAGCCTCACTCAGCCGCGAACGGCGCCGTGCGCGGCGGCAGCGCCGGAATGTCCATGTGATCGGGTTCAAGACCCTGCTTGGCGCGCTCGGCCATGATTTCATAGGCCTGCTCCAGATGGTCGCAGAACCGTTCGGCATCGAAGAGCGGCGCGATATAGCGCTTCTCCTTCAGGTGCGCCTTATATTCGGCGATCCGCCCGGGATTCTCAGCCAGTTCGACTGCCATATCTTCATAGGCCTGTAGGTCGGGCGCGACGAGATCGGGCAGGTCGATGGCCCTGAGCAGGCTCTCGCTGACGCGTGACGCGAAGTTGGTGCCCTTGACGGTCAGGACCGGCAGGCCGCCCCAGAGCTGCTCCGAGGTGGTCGTGTGGCCATTGACCGGGAAGGTGTCGATGCCGAGGTCGGCTGCCTGCTGACGGTCGATATGTTCTTCATAGGGCGCGCGCGGGCAGAAGATGATCCGCTTGGCGGAGATGCCGGCCGTCTGGAATTGCTTCAAGAGGTTCGCCTGGTTGCGCGGCGTATTTGCCATCAGCCAGAGCACGCTGTTCGGCGCACGCTTGAGAATGCGGCACCAGCTGTCGATCGTCTCCGGCGTGATTTTACGATTGCCGTTGAAGGACGCAAAGATGAAGGCCTCTTCCGGCAAGCCGAGCTTTTCGCGAGTGACGGGGCGGGGCTTCGGGCGATGCATCGGGTCGTTCGGCTGGTAGCTCTCCGGCAGACGGCAGAATTTCTCATGGTAGAAGGGCTTGGCCACCTCGGGCAATACCGAATGGTCGCCGATGACGTAGTCGAGATCGATATTGACCGTGCTGCCGGGGAAGCCGAGCCAGCCGACATGCACCGGCGCGAGCGGCAAATTGAAGGCCGACGCGCGGCTGCCCGAAGTGTGGCCCTTCAGGTCGACCATGATGTCGATATTATGCTCGCGCACGGCTGCCAGCATCCCCTGGTCGGAGAAGCCGTGAACGGTGACGATCCGGCCCCAGCGGCTGCGGTCGGTATTGTTGTGCTTGAGGTACTCCGGGCCTGTATGGCAGAAGAGCGTCACCTCGAACCGGTCCTTGTCGTGCAGTTCGAGGATGCGCTGCAAGAGCTTCATCGTCGCGTGGCGATCCCAGAAGTCCGATGACATGTAGCCGATCCGGATCTTGTCCGACCAGCTGTGCGGCTGGTTGCGGCGGAAGGCCACCCGTTCCGGGTTGAGAGGAGTGGTGCCGATCGTCGCATAGCGGTTGAAATCCTCATTGCCGCACCAGTGCAGATGATAGAACGGGTTATCCTTGCGCAGGATCTCGATATCGCCCTTGGTGAGTGAGGCGTCGATCACAGCCTGATGTTTGCTCGCCTCCTCGAACTCATTGAATTCGCGGGCGAAAACCAGATGCAGAAAGCGGAATGCGAGATTGCCTGGAAACCGCTTGAAGAGGTTGCGCGAGAGGCTCTGGTTGGTTGCGTCGTTCAGATCGTCGCTCAGAAGCAGGGCTGCCAGGCGCATATGATCGGGATTGGCACTCTGCGACAGCACCGTCTTGAAGGGGCGGATGATATCGCGCTGCTGCCGCTTCAGATAGATCGCGGTGATGATGAAGGCGAGTTCCGCGTCTTCCTGCGCCTTGCTAAGGTTTCGCATGGCGATCAGCAGCGCGTCGTCCTCACTGCCGGTCTCGTAGTGCAGCTTGGCCGCCTGTTTCTGGTATTCGTAGGAATTCGGTCCTTCGCAATTGCCGGCCAGGCCATAGGCTTTCGCGGCATCGGCCTTGAAGCCGAGCTGCACGAGGTTCTTGGCCAGCAGCGCATAGGTCTTGGCGTCCTGCTGGATATCCATCAACTGGTTGAGCGTCGCCAAGGACTGTGTGTAGCGGCCCATCTGGTAATCCTTGGATGCCGCAGAGAACGAAACTTTGCTGTTCAAAACCCAACTCCGTGAAGGAAATGTTCTGGCGTCGATCGCCGAGGCACGGACAGGCCGTCCTCCGCAAAACGGGCGGATCGGTCCGATGGTGCTATCCCGGCGCCTGCCACATTGGCATTCGAAGCTTGCTTGAAACCGGTGCGCTTGATGAACCGCTGTTTTCGCCGGGGAAATGCCGACTTTTGCCTAGGGAAAACGCTTGGTTTTCAAGGGAACTAGAATGCCAAGGAATATATTCAGCATGCATTAACTATGCCCTGCGAGGAGCCGGCTCAGGGCCTGTATTTTTAAGGAGTTGGCAAGCATTGGCTGCGAGATTGCCCTGGACATGACGGGTTTGGGCCAAACAAAACAGGCGCCGAGTAGCATGAAGCTGGTCCGTCATCGCCGGTACTATAGTCCGGTATGTCCTCCTTTTTGTATCTTGTTTTCCAGGGGACAGACTTATGACAAGCATTAACACGAATTCTTCCGCAATGGCCGCTCTCCAGACGCTGCGTAGCGTCAACCAGGGCCTCAACCAGACGCAGAATCACGTTTCGTCGGGCTATCGCGTTGAAAAGGCTTCCGACAACGCCGCTTACTGGTCGATCGCAACGACCATGCGTTCTGATAACAAGGCTCTCTCGGCCGTCTCCGACGCTCTCGGCATGGGCGCTGCCAAGGTCGACACCGCTTACACCGCCATGGACAGCGCCATCGACGTCGTCGGCGACATCAAGGCCAAGCTCGTTGCCGCCACTGAAAACGGCGTCGACAAGGCCAAGGTCCAGGAAGAAATCAGCCAGCTGCAGGAGCAGCTCCTGAGCATCGCTCAGTCGGCTTCCTTCAACGGCGAAAACTGGGTTGCCGGCGCTGACAGCACCACCAAGAGCGTCGTTTCCTCCTTCGTCCGCGACGGCTCCAACGCCGTGTCGATCAAGACGACCGACTACGTTCTCGACAGCGGCTCTGCGGGCAACGTTCTGTTCGGCATGAGCGGCGGCTCGGTCGAAACCTCCACGGGTATCCTCGGTACTTCGAGTGGTGCAACCGGTTCGATCTACGCGATGGACATCACCAGCTTTACGTCCGGCCAGATCCAGTCGGCTCTGACCAATGTTGAAGCGGCTCTGAAGGCCATGACCAGCGCCGGCGCTGCTCTCGGTTCGCTCTCCAGCCGCATCGACGCTCAGGACGACTTCGTGTCCGCTCTCAGCGACTCGATCGACTCCGGTGTCGGCCGTCTCGTCGATGCCAACATGGAAGAAGAATCTTCCAGGCTCAGCGCCCTGCAGACCCAGCAGCAGCTGGCGATCCAGTCGCTGTCGATCGCGAACTCCTCTTCGCAGAACATCCTGTCGCTCTTCCGCTAAGACCGGTCGGCACAAGGCTTCCAAGTTTCGCGGCCGGGTCATCCCCGGCCGCGAAATGTTTTAACATAAGGTTAATGAAAAATCTTCTAAGCCTCAGATATTTTTAGGTAATTTCCAATCTCGTTTTAGCTTTCCTTAACTATCTTGGTGTTTTCTAGGCCCATCGAAACGGCGAGTTAACCTTAACAGAGATGGTTAACAGGCATGATGCTGATCGCTGTGGGCCGGCCGAAAATCCGGAATGTCCCTTCTTAAAATCTGCCAACAAGGGGCAAGCAAACTATGACGAGCATCAACACCAATAACGCTGCAATGGCAGCTCTCCAGACTCTCCGTGGCATCAACCAGGGTCTCCAGGAAACCCAGGCTCACGTTTCGTCCGGCTTTCGCGTCGGCAAGGCTTCCGACAACGCTGCTTACTGGTCGATCGCAACGACCATGCGTTCTGATAACAAGGCTCTCTCGGCCGTTTCCGATGCTCTCGGCCTCGGCGCAGCAAAGGTCGACACCGCTTACTCCGCCATGGATAGCGCCATCGACGTCGTCGGCGACATCAAGGCCAAGCTGGTTGCCGCCACTGAAAGCGGCGTCGACAAGGCCAAGGTCCAGGAAGAAATCAGCCAGCTGCAGCAGCAGCTGATGAGCATCGCGCAGTCGGCCTCCTTCTCCGGTGAAAACTGGGTTGCCGGCGCTGACGGCACCAAGAATGTCGTTTCGTCGTTCGTCCGCGACGGCTCCAACGCCGTTTCGGTCGTGATGACCGACTATATTCTCGACGACAGCTCCACGGGCAACGTTCTGTTCGGCATGAGCGGCGGCTCGGTCGAAACCTCCACGGGTATCCTCGGTACTTCGAATGGTGCGACCGGTTCTGTCTACGCAATGGACATCACCAACTTCACCCTCGGCGAAATCCAGTCGGCTCTGACCAACGTTGAAGCGGCTCTGAAGGCCATGACCAGCGCCGGCGCTCAGCTCGGCTCGATCTCCAAGCGCATCGAGCTGCAGGAAAACTTCGTGTCCGCCCTCAGCGACTCGATCGACTCCGGTGTCGGCCGTCTCGTCGATGCCAACATGGAAGAAGAATCTTCCAAGCTCAGCGCCCTGCAGACCCAGCAGCAGCTGGCAGTCCAGTCGCTGTCGATCGCGAACTCCTCTTCGCAGACCATCCTCACGCTGTTCCGCGGCTAATAGCCCGCAGAAACATCGGCCCGCCGGCCTCCGGCGGGCATCTCGGAATCGAGCCGCGCTTCAATGGAGCGCGGCTTTTTTTGATTCCCGTTAACTGTTGATTAACCATAATGCTGTCTTCTGCGGTCAACGAGACGGAGAGTTAACCAAATTTAAGAACCGGTTAACAGGCATGAGGCTGCTTCCCGTTCCCGGTGGCTTTCCGGAATGTCCCTTTTTTCCACATGCCGACAAGGGGCAATCATTTCATGACCAGCATTTTGACGAACGTCGCGGCGATGGCCGCTCTTCAGACACTCCGCGGTATCAACGACAGCCTTGAGACTACGCAGAACCACGTATCGTCGGGTTACCGCGTCGAAAAGGCAGCCGATAACGCCGCCTACTGGTCGATCGCAACGACCATGCGTTCCGACAACAAGGCACTTTCCGCCGTTTCCGACGCTCTCGGCCTCGGCGCTGCCAAAGTCGACACCGCTTACTCTGCCATGGACAGCGCCATCGACATCATCAGCGAAATCAAGGCGAAGATCGTCGCCGCGACCGAAAAGGGCGTCGACAAGACCAAGATTCAGGAAGAAATCGGCCAGCTGCAGCAGCAGCTCCTGAGCATCGCGCAATCGGCTTCCTTCTCCGGTGAAAACTGGGTTGCCGGCGCTGACGGCACCAAGAGCGTCGTTTCCACCTTCGTGCGCGATGGCAACGGCAATGTCTCGGTCAAGACGACAGACTACATCCTGGACTCGAGCTCCACGGGCAACGTCCTCTTCGGCATGACCTCGACTGGCACGATTGAGACCAGCTCCGGCATTCTCGGCACATTAAGCGGCACGATCGGCTCGATCTACTCGATGGACATCAGCACTTTCGGCTCGGCTGAGATCTCGATGGCCCTGACGTCAATCGAGGCCGGCCTGGAGGCGATGACCAAGGCTGCATCGCAGCTCGGCTCGATTTCCACTCGCATCGATCTGCAGGAAAACTTCGTCAGCGCGCTCAGCGACTCGATCGACTCGGGCGTCGGCCGCCTCGTCGATGCCGACATGGAAGAGGAATCGAGCAAGCTGACGGCGCTGCAAACGCAGCAGCAGCTGGCCATCCAGTCGCTGTCGATCGCCAACTCCAGCGCTCAGAACATCCTCACGCTGTTCCGCAGCTAAATCAGAGGCTGAAGCTGGACCCAATCTTGCGCCGTCATCTGGCAGCAAGCGTAAAGTCTCCCGGACCGCGCCCGAAATGGCGCGGTTCTTTCTTTTATATCAACGGCTTGATCGACATGGCGATCGGCGCGCCACGCTCAGTGCTGCGCTCTTGCCCAACAGGTTGATATCGAGTTACCTTCGCCTGGAATTGATTTGCTTTTGCGACACGCCGGTAGAAACCCTGCCGGAGGCATGATGCCACCTCAGTCGCCGCCGGCAATCCGGCCTGCCTTTTCACCCCGATTCCGAGACCTGTCGATGACCGTTAAGATTACCAGCGCGGCCGCGGTGAATGCGCTTGCGGTGCTGCGCAGCATCAACAAAGAAGCCAGCCAGACCCAACAGCAAGTGTCCTCGGGATATCGCATCGAGACGGCCGCCGACGACGCGTCCTATTGGTCGGTCGCGACCGTCATGCGCTCGGACAGCACCAATCTCGGAACGATCGGCGATGCGCTCGGTCTCGGCGCTGCCAAGGTGGATGCGACCTACACGGCGATGAACTCGGCGATCGATCTCATAGGCGATATTCGCGCCAAGCTGGTTTCGGCAAGAGAGCCCGGCGCCGACAAGGACAAGATTAACGCCGAGATCAGCGAATACAAAGAGCAGTTGCAGACGATCGTTGAATCGACGTCGTTTGCGGGTGAAAACTGGCTGTTGAACGGCGACACCGCTGCGCCGCCGACATGGCAGGTCATTTCGGGCTTCGTGCGCGCTCCGACCGGCGAATATCAGGCCCAGACCATCGATTTCCCATCCTCGCAGACCATTCTCGTCGACAAGAACAATGCGAGCGGCGGCCTGTTGACCAAGTCGGTCGATGCCAACGCGATCAACAACAGTGGTGCGACGTCGCGCAACTACTACCTTTTGAACGCCAACTCGACCACGCCGGCGACGGGTACGGAAATTGCGATCGACAACAACACGACCGGTGAGCAACTTACCGACATGCTTGACGTCACCGACGCGCTGCTCTCCTCGCTGACGACGACGGCCGCGTCCATCGGCGTGATGAAGACGCGCATCGACGATCAGATCGACTATACCGCCGATCTGGCCGATTCGATCGACAAGAGCGTCGGCGCGCTCGTCGACACCGACATGGACGAGGCTTCGATCCGGCAGAAGGCGATCGAGACCCAGAAGCAGATGGCGGTCGAAGCGATCTCGATCCTCAACACGGCCGCAAGCAAGATCCTGATCCTGCTGGAATAGGGGCGGGCGCGATCACGGGTGGCGTCGGCGCCATTCATCCTCGCGCAAGTTTGACTGCCTAGTTTCCGGCATGAAGGCATCGTCCGAATCCGTGCCGGCGCAAGGTCAGGCCCTTGTCCGTTCCGAAGGGGATGTCGGCGCGCAAGGTCACTTTGAGCGGGGGCGGGCATGCTGCATGCTTCCCGAATGCTGGATGGTTTTTTATGAGCATTACGCTTTCCCGGTATTTGAAGGATTTCGGTGAACCGGAATCGTCAGCGCCGATCCTCGACATGAACGATTTCGGCGGCGACGATTTCCCCGAAATGCCGAGCGAACCGGCGATCGACGTCGAGGCGGAGCGCCGCGAAGCCTATGTGGAAGGTCATGCCGCAGCGACCGTGGAATTGACCGAAAAATACGAACGCGAGGCGCGGACGCTGGCGGAGGTCCATGCGCGAGAACTCGAGGAACTGAAGCTTCGCTACGAGGTCGAGGCGGCGGCGGTCATTGCATCCCGCATCCGCGATATCGCCGAAGAGGTCGCTCAGCTGGTCAGCGCCGGCGCCGCTGAGGCCATCGCGCCTGTGATGACGGACGCGCTCGCGGCCAAGGCTGCCGAAAGCCTCGCCGCCCTGCTGCGTGATGCGATCCTCGAAGGCGCGGCCGGAGCGATCGTCGTCAGGGGCCCGACCCGGCTTTTCGACATATTGAAGGTCGAGCTCGGCGAACATGCAGGCGCGGTTCGCCACTTTGAGACCGACGATATCGATCTTGCCGTCGAAATCGGTGATTCCGTCATCGTCACCCGTATGTCCGCCTGGGCGGCCAGCTTGAAGAAAGTTCTGGAATGAGCGAAGGCGAAAACCACCACCACGGCAAGAACGAGATCATCATCGTCAAGAGACATGGCGGCGGTGATCACGATGGCGCCCATGGCGGTGCGTGGAAAATTGCCTATGCCGACTTCATGACGGCGATGATGGCGTTCTTCCTGGTCATGTGGCTGGTCAATGCCGCCAACGAGGAGACCAAGGCCTCGGTCGCGACCTATTTCAATCCGATCAAACTCTCCGACGAAAAGCCGACCGAGAAGGGCCTGAAGAAGCCCGTCGACAACGCCGAGGGCGAGGAGAGGCAGGAGAAGTCGAAACAGAAGGAAGAAGATCCGAACGACGGCAAGGCCGCGGCGGATGGTGACGACCAGACATCGACCTCCGGCGACCAAACCAATTATTCCGAGGCCGATTTCTTCGAAAACCCTTATTCGGTTCTCGCCGAGATCGCCCAGGAAGTCGGCCAGCAGGCCAATGTCAGCGCCAAGGGCGATGGCGGTGCCGCCGATTCCGGCCCGGCCACCGGTGCCGATGGCGGCGAGGCCTATCGTGATCCCTTCGATCCGGACTTCTGGACGAAGCAGGTCGAGGTCACGACGGCCGGCAAGCCGCTACCGCCCGGCAAGAGCGACGAGCAGGCGGTCGAGAGCGAGACGACCGAGATCGCCAAGCTTGAGGACGCCAAGCCGATACCGCTGACCACCGATCAGAAGGCCGCCCAGGAAACCAAAGAAACCAAGGAAACCAAGGGCGCGGCCGAGGCCAAGGACGGCAAAACGCCGGGTAGCAAGTCGCACGAAGACAAGAAGGCCGAAGCTCAGAAGGACGCCGATCATCAGAAGGATGCGGACAAGAGTGCCGCCGAGACCGAGCAGCAGCAGCAGAAGGAAGCCGAGCAGCTGCAGGCGCAGATCGCCCAGCAGATCGGCGGCGTTGCCGGCAAGCTCGCCGAAGGCCTGACCGTGACGGCGTCCGAAGGCGGATTGCTGGTCAGCATCTCCGACCAGACCGACGATTCGATGTTCAATATCGGTTCTGCGGTTCCGCGCCAGGAAATGGTGCTCGCCATGGAAAAGATCGGCGCGATCCTGAAGGAGAGGGGTGGTGCGGTTGCCATCCGAGGCCACACGGACGGTCGCCAGTATAAGGGCACGCAGAACGAGAACTGGCGGCTTTCGATGGACCGCGCTCAGAGCGCCTACTACATGCTCATGCGCGGCGGGCTCGACGAGAAACGCATCTCCCAGGTCTCCGGCTTTGCCGACCGTCGGCTGAAGCTGCCGTCTGACCCGTTCAACGCGACCAACCGCCGGATCGAAATTCTGGTGCAGGCGGATCAAGGATAGTCGAATGGCGCGTCGGCAGCATCGTTACGTCGGATTTGTGGCTCTCGGCCTGGCGATGCTTTCGCCGGCCGCAGCCAATGCGCAGGATCCGGACGATCTCGCGCCCTACAAAATGCTGCGGTCGCTGCAATTCGTGCAGGATTCCGTCGTTACCGGCGATCATTCGGCCGGTGAGATGCAGCGCTTCATGCTGGGCACGATCGACACGCGGCTGCGCACCGTCGAACCGTCGATCTTCGACGACGACCGCAATGTCGACGCAGCGCTGATCTACACGATGAGCGGCGGTAATCCCCAGACGCTCGAATATCTGATCGCCCACGACGTCAACGGCTATTTCGACAACCGCGTCACCGATGTGCTGCGCAAATATCTGAGCGGCAAGGGCCTCCTCGTCGCCAAGACGCTGCAGGAGACGGCTAGGGAATATCGCGACAAGAAGATCGGCCCCTACCTTGCGCTCATCGGCGGCAACGTGCTGATCGCGACGAAACCGACAGACGCGCTGGATCTCTACGATCAGGCGCGCCTTGCCGCCCCGGGCACGATCGTCGAGGAGGCGGCGTTGCGGCGCTCCGTCGCCATTTGCGTCGACAAGGGGATGCTCGACAGGGGAATGGCCTATTCGCAGCGCTATGTCAGACGCTTCCTGCATTCGCCCTATGCCAGCCAGTTCGCCGATCTTTTCGTCACCCTCGTCGTCGGCCACGATCACGACGTGAAACCCCAGGATGTCATCGACATCCTGTCCTTCATGGACGCACCGCGCCAACGCGAGGTTTATCTGCGCATCGCCCGCGCCGCCGCGATATCAGGCAAGCCGGAGCTGGCGCGCATGGCGGTCGGACGCGTGCAGTCGCTTGGCGGCGGCACCGACAATGCTTTCGGTCCGCTCGCGGATTTCTATGGCGGCATGGCAGGCCTTCCCACGGAGGATATCGATCAGGCAGCAAAGAATGTCAGCGGCATCGACGGCAACGCGCTGTCGCGGCGGGATCAGGCGCTGCAGGAGGCGGCGCGATCCGTTGCCGAGCAGATCCTGCGCGCTCCCGACCCGGCAAGCTTGACGCAAGCCTCCAATCCTAACACTGATCATCAAGAAATCACTTCTGAAAAGGCTGCGGCGATAGCCACGCAACCGGGAGCGCCAGGCGCGCTTCCCGAGCCTGTTCCGGGAGGTGTGGCATCGACTGGCCAAAGCCAGGATACCGACCCCTCATTCAACGCATTTGTGACGACCAATCGATCCAAGCTCGACGAGATCGACGGTCTTCTGGCGCAAGAAGGCAACGAACAATGATGGATATAAGCGTCTCGGGCGGAGCCTCCGGTACGGAGACGGCTGCGGTTGCGAAATCCGCGCGACTGGCCGGAAAAGGTGATGCTGACGGCCAAAGGAACGGCTTCTTCGACGCGCTTGCCAAGGCAGGCAGCGATGCCGTCAATGACGAGCCCGACGATGCGCAGCCGGATCAGGGCGTGGCTGCCGATGGCGGCGCCGAGAAAGTGGCGCGGACGATCCGCGGCCGCAGTAGTGCAAAGCCGTTGATCGACCTCGGCGACGCCGCGCTGAAGGCACAGGCGGAGGTGCAGCCGGAAACGATTGCCAGTGTTGAAAAGGCCACGACAAAGCCCGTAAAGGCCGAGGTCAAAATGCCGGCCGATCTCGACTTCGGCAAGCTCGATCCGAAGGACAGTCTCGCAGACGGGGTCGCTCCGGCAGCAAAGGGCGGCAAACACAGCAAGGCCGACGCGCTGGAAACCGATACGGACAAGGTCAGCGGCGATGATGATGGCGGCATTTCCGATGTTCTGGGTCTGCTGAAGCAGGAGCCTGCCGACGGGACCGTGACTCTGCAGGCGGCGGCCACCGCACATCACGTCTCCGCCAAGGTCGACGAGACTGGAGCGGCCGACAAGAAACTCGATGGTATCGAAGCCAAGGCGGGCGGCCATGCGTCCGACGCTCTTGCCGCCGTCAGCGGCAACGTCGAGAGCGGCGAGGCGGATGACATCAAGGTCCCCGGATCGGAGACTGCCGAAGCGGCCGATGGCAAGACATTCAGGATCAGCCGTGCCGATGGCCGCGGCGTGTCGATGGATGTCCACATCGGCACGGATCAGGCCGCGCCGAAAAATGGTTCGAAGAAGGCCGATGTCGAAAACGTTTCGGTGCTCGAATCGCGCCGCTATATCGGCCTGATGCAGAATTCGAATTCCGCCGCCGTCACCGCCGCTCTCTCCGGCGATTCCGAATGGGCGCGCGCCATGGAGCCGAGCTCGGCGCTCTCCAACGCGGCGGAATGGACGAGCACCGGCAAGGTGGTCAATACGTTGAAGATCCAGATGAACCCGCTCGATCTCGGCCTGGTGACGGCGACCATGCGCCTGTCCGGCGACGCCCTCAACGTCGACCTCAAGGTCGAAACCGGGGCGGCCTATCGTCAAATGAAGGAAGATCACGGCAAGATTCTCGAAGCTCTGCGCAGCCAGGGTTACGCGGTCGAAAACGTCACCATCAGCATGGCGCCGGTCGAGCGTCCCGACGCCGGCAATCAGGGCCAGGCCTCCCAGCAGCAGTCGCTCCCTCAGCAGGGGCAGGGCGGCGAGGCGCGCGATCGCCAAAATCAGACGGCACAGCGGACGGACGGAGGCTTTAATGGCGCAGGCGATACCAATATTGAAGACGCTCGTTCTGGCGGCAGCAGCAGCACTGGCGGCGTTTACCTCTGAGGCGATCGCCTCCACCGGCGCCTGCGAACGCGAGATCCAGTCGGCAGCGGCCAAATACGGCATCCCGGAAGGCATCCTCTATTCGGTTGGGCTGACGGAGACCGGCCGCAAGGGCTCGCTCTATCCCTACGCCATGAATGTCGAAGGCAAGGCGATCTTTCCGCCCTCGGAGCAGGACGCGATGCGGCAGTTCGATGTCGCCCGCAGCAGCGGCGCGAAGCTCATCGACATCGGCTGTATGCAGATCAACCATTACTTTCACAGCGAGAATTTCCGCTCCGCCGAGGAGATGTTCGACCCGCATCGCAACGTCGAGTATGCGGCAAAATTCCTCCGCAATCTGCATGACCGTCACGAGACATGGACGATGGCGGTAGCCAGATACCATGCCGGACCGAACAATAATCCGGCGCAGAAGCAATATGTCTGCCGCGTCATCTCCAATCTCGTTGCCACGGGCTATGGCAAGTGGACTCTCAATGCGAGTAACTTTTGCCGAAATTGATTCAACCAAAGATGGAAGAGGCGTATTGTGACGAAACTGTGTCACAATGTGGCAGGAATCCGGCATGAATCCCCTGCGCAAGTCATATTTAACCGACCGTTAACTTTTCCACGAAATTTTGGTGTGCATAATCAGGCGTACCCACTAGATATAGATCAAATCGCTACCCAGATCTTAATCAATTATTAGTTTCTGCCATTAACTTTAACGAGTTGTCGCCGATTCGTGCGATTCGTACCCATAGATCATCGAAGTGCCACACTGATTCGGAGGCGGACGAATGATCGTAGTGGTTGATGAGCGTGAGCTCGTGAAAGATGGATACACATCTCTGTTCGGTCGTGAGGGCATTCCCTCCACCGGCTTTGATCCAGCGGAATTTGGCGAGTGGGTGCAGACCGCCGCCGATTCCGATATAGCTGCAGTCGAGGCCTTTCTGATCGGTCAGGGCCAGCGCAACTTCGAACTGCCCCGGGCGATCCGGGACCGGTCGATGGCGCCGGTGATTGCGGTCAGCGACCAGCACTCGCTCGAAAACACTCTTGCGCTTTTCGATTGCGGCGTCGACGACGTGGTGCGCAAACCGGTGCATCCCCGCGAGATCCTCGCAAGGGCGGCAGCGATCCGGCGCCGGCTGAAGGCGATCACCAATTACACCGAGATCGGCGGGATCCGCGTCTTCTCGGATGGTCGTGACCCCGAGATCAACGGCGAAGTCTTCGCACTTCCTCGCCGCGAGCGCCGCATCCTCGAATATTTGATCGCCAATCGCGGTCGCCGGGTCACCAAGACCCAGATCTTCAACGCCATCTACGGCATCTTCGATGAAGAGGTCGAGGAGAACGTCGTCGAAAGCCACATCTCGAAGCTGCGCAAGAAGCTGCGCAAGAAGCTTGGCGTCGATCCGGTCGATTCCAAGCGCTTCCTTGGTTACTGCATTGATTGGGCCTGATTTTCTCGGCCGGGCGACGGCGCCCGGCTGAACCTCAAAGTTGGCCTCGCAACTCGCCATGACAGACAGCTTCACGCAAGGCCCGACAAATACTCTCGTGCATAACAGGTAAAACGAGGTTTTCAGATGAGCATTTTCGGCAGCATGAAGACGGCAGTATCGGGGATGAACGCTCAGGCCAACCGCCTCAGCACCGTCGCCGACAACATCGCCAACGTTAACACCACCGGTTACAAGGCTGTGTCGACGAGCTTCTCGTCGCTGGTTCTGCCCTCCTCGGGCGGCAATTACAATTCCGGCGGCGTTCAGACCTCCGTCCGCCAGGCCGTCTCCGACCAGGGCGATATTTCCTACACCACGTCGAGCACCGATCTTGCAATCTCGGGCGACGGCTTCTTCATCGTCCAGGGTCCTGACGGCACGCCGGTTCTGACCCGCGCCGGCGACTTCACCAAGGACGACGAAGGCAATCTCGTCAACGCCGCCGGCTTCATGCTGATGGGCTATTCCTACGACTCCGGCGCTCCAGCCGTCGTGGTCAACGGCTTCGACGGCCTCGTTCCCGTCAATGTCAACCAGGATGGCCTGACCGCTATCGCCTCGACATCCGGTGTCTTCAAGGGCAACCTGGATTCCAACGCCAAGGTCGCTCCGGTTGCTCCTGCGACGCTGCCGAGCGACAACTTGGCCACGACGACGACCGACACCAAGAAGGTCTCGATGGTCGCCTATGACCGTCTCGGCAACAAGGTGATGTACGACTTCTACTTCACGAAGCAATCGGTCGTGACACCGCCGCCGGCGACAGGTACGGCCGCCACCTGGCAGGTTTCGATCTACCGCAACGCTGACGCAGCGGTGGGCGGCACGACCTCCTTCCCATACGCCCCCGGTGGTGCCGCTGCCGCTGTCGGCACGGGAACGCTGACCTTCGACCGCGATGGCAAGATGCTCACGGGCGGCGCCGTTAACATCGCCGATACGGTGACTGGCCAGACGATCGCCATGGATTTCTCCGGTTTCACCCAACTCGGCGCCGCCTTCTCCGGCACCGGTACGCCGAACGGCCAGGCAGCGACCCCCGTCAAGGACGTCACGATCGACGGCGACGGCATCGTCTACGCCAAGTACGAAGACGGCAGCACTAAGCCGCTTTATCGTATTCCGCTGGCCAACGTCGCAAGCCCCGACAAGCTGACGCTGATGAGCGGCAACGTCTACAGCGCCAACGGCCAGTCGGGCGTCACCGTCACCGGCTTCCCGCAGACCAACGGCCTCGGCACGATCAAAGCAGGCGCTCTCGAAGGTTCGAACGTCGACCTCGCCGGCGAACTCACCGAGATGATCGAATCGCAGCGCAGCTATACCGCCAATTCCAAGGTGTTCCAGACGGGATCCGACATTATGGACGTTCTCGTCAACCTCAAGAGATAAGCAAGGTACCGGGTAAGCCATGTCGCTCACATCCGCACTTAATACCGCGCAGAATATATTCAACAATACGGGCACTCAGAGCAGTGTCGTATCGAACAATATTTCGAATGCGGGCAACAAAGATTACGTGCGCCGGCAGGCGATGCTCACCACGTCCTTGAATGGCGCGCAGGTCGTCAAGATCGACCGCGCGCAGGAAGAGGCGCTGCTGCGCCAATATCTCAAGACATCCTCTCAGGACAGTGCCCAGCAGGCATTGCTCGGCGGTCTTGAGGACCTCAAGTCGATCGTGGGTGGCAACGACTACGAAACGTCGCCATCCACCTATCTCGGTGTTTTCCAGCAGAAGCTTCAGGCCTTCCGCACGACGCCGGGCAGCACCGTCGCCGCTCAGGGCGCCATCACCGCCGCGCAGGACGTCGCCAACTCGCTGAACAATGCCTCGCAATCCGTTCAGAACGTCCGCGCCACCGCCGACAAGCAGATCGCCACCGACGTCGATAAGCTGAATACGCTTCTCAGCGACTTCGAGAAGGCCAACAATGCGGTGAAGACCGCCACGGCCTCGGGTGCGGATGCATCCGGCGCCCTCGACGAGCGTGAGAAGGCTCTCAAGCAGATTTCGCAGATCGTCGGCGTCAACGCAACGACGCGCGACAATAACGACATGGTGCTGAGCACGTCTGACGGGACGATCCTCTTCGAGACGATCCCGCGCAAGGTGACGTTCAAGTCTCAGGATGTCTATACCGCGACCATCACCGGCAATTCGGTCTATGTTGACGGTGTGGCACTTCCGCGCGGCAGTGGATCGACGACGACGGGGCAGGGAAGCCTTCAGTCTCTCCTCCAGGTGCGCGACGAAATCGCCCCGAACTTCCAGAAGCAGCTCGACGAAGTCGCCCGCGGCCTGGTCTCGCTCTTCAAGGAGCAGAATACGGTAGCCGGTCCGGCCTATGTGCCCGGCCTCTTCACCTGGAGCGGCGGTACGGTCGATACCGGCGCCACCGCGGTTGCCGGCATGGCGGCGACCATCACGATCAGCAGCCGCGTCATCACCTCGCAAGGCGGCGATCCGATGCGCCTGCGCGATGGTGGCGTCAACGCCACCGGCCTCGTCCTGAACACGTCAGGCGCCAGCGGTTATACGACTGAACTCGATCGTCTCTATACCGCATTGGGCTCCGACATCGATTTCGATCCAGCGGCGGGGACGCCGGTCGGGTTCGACGCCACGACCGGCATCGATTCAAACGTCAGCATCATGGAATTCGCCACGAATTCGCTTGGCTGGCTCGAACAGTACCGCAGCAATGCCACGACGGCGGCGGAGAACACCTCGGCGGCGCTGTCACGCTCCGACGAAGCCTATTCCAACGAGACGGGCGTCAACCTCGACGAGGAGCTGACGTTGCTCCTCGACATAGAGCAGTCCTACAAGGCGGCGACCAAGATCCTGAACGCCGTTGACGAAATGTTGAAGTCATTGCTGGATATTGCGAGTTAAGCCATGAAGAGCTCATTTATTTCAAGTTCGGCCATTCAGAATGCGATGCGGTTGACGATCCGTCAGGCGCAGAACCAGATGACGAAGGCGACGATGGAAGCGACGACCGGAGTCTATGCCGATATCGGCGTCTCGCTCGGTGGCAACGCCGCCAGGAGCGTCGACTTCAGCCGCGAGGTCGACCGGATAGCCTCGATCAAATCAAGCAATTCGCTTGTCACCGCGCGCATGGAATCCTCGCAGCTTGGCCTTTCCAAGATGAAGGATGTCGGCGACGGCCTCGTTTCGAAGCTGACGGCGCTCCAGGGCAGCCACGATCCCGGCAGCATCACCGTCGCCATCCAGTCGGCGACCAGCGCCCTGTCCACGATGATGGACACGGCCAATACCATGGTAAACGGCGAATATCTGTTCTCGGGCATCAACACCGATGTGCAGCCGCTGACAGACAAGACGGCCGCGACGAGTGCTGCCATCGTCACGCAGTTGAATGCCTACGCTGCCGCTCTTGTCCCCCCGAAGGCAGTCAAGGATCTGACCGGCGCCGAAATGAGCACCTTCATCACCACGACGGTAGAGCCGATGTTCAACCAGGCTGCCTGGACCGATCCGACGACCGGTTGGTCGCAGGCATCGAACCAGAATATGACGAGCCGCATCAGCAACTCCGAAGTGATCGAATCCTCGACCAATGCCAATTCCGAGGGCATGCGTTACTTCGCGCTTGCCTCGGTGATGGCCTCGGCACTATTGGGTCAGAACCTGAGCAGCGATGCGATGAGCACGGTGTCCAAGCAGGCGATCAGCTATACGGCGAAGGCAACCAGCGGTCTGGTCACCCAGGCAAGCCAGCTCGGTCTTTCCCAAGAGCGCGTCAAGAAGTCGAACGACGCTCTCGACGCTCAATCGAACATCATCAAGAACAAGCTTGTCGATCTCCAGGGCGTCGATCCTTACGAAGCCTCGACCCTCGTCAAGACTTTGGAAACGCAGCTTGAAACCGCTTACACGATCGTCTCGAAGATCCAGCAGTTGAGTCTTGTAAACTACCTTTGATGAGCAAAGGCGCGCAATAAAGAAGGATGCATGAATGTATCAGTTCTCATATGCCGAAGTCATGCAGGACTCGGTGGCCGACGCGAAAGAGCGGGAATGGCAGGTTCTTGACCGGTCCATAGATCTGCTGTCGTTGGCGCGCGAAAAGGAAAAATACGGCCGGGAAGCCATTGAAGCCCTGTTTTATACACGCCGGGTCTGGATCAGCTTCATCGAGGATCTCAAACATCCCGACAACCAGCTGGAGATCGGGCTCAGGGCCAACCTCATCTCGATCGCGATCTGGATATTGAAGGAATGCGACAGGATCAGAAAACGTCAGTCTAATAACTACCAGGGCATCATCGACGTTACCACCATCATCAGGGATGGACTTAAATGAAAAGTACACTTCGCATTTCTCTGAAAGCCGGAGAAAGAATCTTCATCAACGGCGCCGTCCTGCGCGTCGACCGCAAGGTCGCGCTGGAATTCCTGAATGATGTGACGTTCCTTCTCGAAAACCACGTCCTCCAGCCGGAGGGCGCCACGACGCCGCTGCGTCAGCTCTATTTCATCGCGCAGATGATCCTCATCAACCCTGAGGGCAAGGACCACTCGACGGCGTTGTTCCGCAAGTCGATCACCATGCTGCTCTCCTGCTTCAAGAACGAGGAGATTCTCGCCGAACTGAAGCGCATCGATGCGCTCGTCTCGACGGGCCGCGCCTTCGACGCGCTCAAGGCGATCCGCGGCCTCTACGCGATCGAAGACAATATACTCAACAACCACGAAATGCCGCCGACGATGGTCGAGCAGATTCGCAGGGAGATCGCACCATGGCGGTAGATGCAACATCGAGCGTGAGCACGTCGAGCACGACAAGCACGACGAGCACGGCCCAGACGAAGGCGACGCTGAACTACGACAATTTCCTTCAGCTGCTCATCGCGCAGATGAAGAACCAGGATCCGACCGATCCGATGGATGCCAGCGAGCAGATGTCGCAGCTGGCAAGCTTCTCGCAGGTCGAACAGACGATCCAGACCAACACCAAGCTGGACACGCTACTGGCAAGCTCGAGCCTTACTCAGGCCAGCAGCTACGTCGGCAAATACATGGAAAGCGCCGACGGTAAGGTCAAGGGCACCATCGAATCCGTCAAGGTTTATTCCGACGGAATCATTGCGACAACCACGGCTGGCGGGAATATACTCGTGCAGGCGGGAATCACTATTGCCGACAAGGCGCCGACCACGTCGACCGACACCAGCGATACCTGATACCCACGGCGCCGGTACGCCGCATAACTCGGGTGATACCAATCAATGGCGGTCCGGCCACGGCGGGGCCGCTTCAAGGCGATATGAGGTTGCCTTCGGATGAATGAAGCTGATGCATTGGATCTGTTTCAGGCGGCGATCTGGACCGTCCTGATTGCCGCCGGTCCCGCCGTCATCGCGGCGATGGTGGTGGGTCTCGTCATTGCCTTGATCCAGGCGCTGACCCAGGTGCAGGAAGCGACACTGACCTTCGTGCCGAAGATCGTCGCGGTGCTGATCACCGTCGGGGTCACAGCACCCTTCGTCGGCTCGCAGATCTCGATTTTCACCAATCTGGTCTTCTCGCGCATCCAGTCCGGTTTCTAAGCAATTCCAGCAAAAGTGCGCAGCGGTTTTGCGTCCGGGATTGCGTAGAAACAAAAAGTTAGAGCGGTTCTACTCTTCCATGAGAAGCTGAACCGCTCTGAGCCACCTTCGCGCAAGCTTCGCCATTTAACTCTCGATCCGAATTGGGCGGGCTGCATGTCCGCCTCCTCTCATGAAGAGACGGAATCGTCATGGCGCAACCACCTGCACTCCCCCTTCCAAAAGTCGCCCCGAGCCTGCGCGATGTCGGTTTTGCCCTCGGCATCATCGGCATCATCTGCATTCTCTTTCTGCCGATCCCGCCATTCCTGATCGATATGGGACTGGCCTTCTCGATCGCCTTCTCGGTGCTGATCCTGATGGTCGCGCTGTGGATCCAGAAACCGCTCGATTTCTCGTCTTTCCCGACCATTCTGCTGATCGCAACGATGACCCGGCTGGCGCTGAACATCGCGACGACACGCGTGATCCTTTCGCATGGCCATGAGGGCCACGATGCGGCAGGCGGCGTCATCGCCGGCTTTGCAAGCCTGGTGATGTCCGGCGACTTCGTCATCGGTCTGATCGTCTTCCTGATTCTCATCACCATCAACTTCATCGTCATCACCAAGGGCGCCACACGTATCGCCGAAGTCGGCGCGCGTTTCACCCTGGATGCCATCCCCGGCAAACAGATGTCGATCGACGCCGATCTCTCGGCCGGCATCATCGACGAGAGGGAAGCCCAGCGCCGGCGCAGGGAACTCGAGGAGGAAAGCTCCTTCTTCGGTGCGATGGACGGCGCGTCGAAATTCGTGCGCGGCGATGCCGTCGCCGGCCTGATCATCACCTGCATCAACATCTTCGGCGGCATCATCATCGGCTACTTCCGCCACGGCATGCCGATCGGCGAAGCCGCTGACGTCTTCGTCAAGCTCTCGGTCGGCGACGGCCTCGTCGCACAGATGCCGGCTCTCATCGTTTCGCTCGCCGCCGGCCTTCTCGTCTCTCGCGGCGGCACCACCGGCTCCACCGACCAGGCGGTCGTCAACCAGTTGAGCGGTTATCCCCGTGCGCTTTCCGTCTCGGCGGTGCTGATGTTCATCCTGGCCTTGATGCCGGGCCTGCCGTTTGTGCCCTTCGTGGTCCTCGGCGGTCTTCTCGCCTTCGGCGCCTGGTTCATCCCGCGTCAGGTCGAGGCAGAGAACATGCTTCGCCGCGAGCAGGAAGAAAAGAAGGTCGTCCAGAACAAGGAACTGGAAAAGGATTCGGTCAAGGCAGTGCTGCGCACCTCCGAAATCGAGCTCGCGCTCGGCAAGATGGTCTCGACGCGCCTGCTCGGCGCCCACCAGGAACTCGCCTTCCGCGTCGGCAAGATGCGCAAGAAATTCGCCACGCAATACGGCTTCGTCGTGCCCGAGATCAAGGTGACGGACGATATCGCCATCGCCGAGAAGTCCTACCAGATCCGCATCCACGGCACGACGGTCGCTTCCAACCTGCTGCGCGTCGGCGAAGTCCTCGTCGTGACCGGCGCCGGCCGCCGGCCGAGCATTCCCGGCGACGAAATCCGCGAGCCCGCTTTCGGCATGCCTGCCGTCTCGATCCTCGAAAACTTCGCCGACGATCTGAAACGCGAGGGCTTCCAGCCGATCGACAACGTCTCCGTCGTGCTCACCCATATGAGCGAGGTCATCCGCAACAACCTGCCGCAGCTGCTGTCCTACAAGGACGTCAAGGTGCTGATCGATCGGCTCGATCCCGAATACAAGAAGCTTGCAGACGAAATCTGCTCGTCGCACATGTCCTATTCGGGCCTGCAGGCAGTGCTCAAGCTGCTGCTTGCCGAACGTGTCTCGATCCGCAACCTGCACCTCATTCTCGAGGCGGTGGCCGAGCTCGCCCCGCATGTCAGGAAGACCGAGCAGATCGTCGAGCATGTCCGCATCCGCATGGCCCAGCAGCTTTGCGGCGATCTCGCCGACAATGGCGTTCTGCGCGTGCTGCGGCTGGGCAGCAAATGGGATCTCGCTTTCCACCAGGCGCTGAAGCGCGACGCCAAGGGCGAGGTGATCGAATTCGACATCGATCCGCGCAGCCTGGAGGAGTTCAGCGAGCAGGCCACCAAAGTTATCCGTGAGTTCATGGATCGCGGCCTGCCATTCGCACTTGTCACGTCGCCGGAAACACGCTCCTATGTGCGCATGATCATCGAGAGGCTCTTCGCCACGCTCCCGGTCCTGTCGCATGTCGAACTGGCCAAAGGCATCGAGATAAAGATTTTGGGCTCTATTTCATGATAACAGACCCGCAAGGGACCGTTCTCGCGCTGTTTCTGGTTTTCTGCCGGATCGGTGGCTGTGTGCTGGCTCTTCCGGGCTTTTCCTCGGCGCGCGTGCCCCAACAGCTGCGCGTCTTCATCGCCGGCGCGCTCTCGATCGCCGTCATGCCGTTGCTCTGGGATACCGTCTATCCGGCCGTTCACACCGGTGCCGGAACCTATATCGGCCTGATCTTCAGCGAATCGCTGATCGGCGTGATGTATGGCATGCTGGCGAGAATCTACACGCTCGGCATGCAGTTCGCCGCCTCGATCACCGCCATGATGGTCGGCTACACTCAGCCGGGCTCCGCCGACGTCATCGAAGATACGCCGGAGACCAGCCTGTCGGCCTTTATCACCTTTGCCGGCATGATGATCCTCTTCATCATGGATTTTCATCACATCGTCTTCCGCGCGCTGATCGATTCCTACACGACCATGCCATTCGGCGGCATGATGCAGATGCGCGCGACGCTGATCTCCTTTACCGACACGCTGGAGCAGACCACCTACATCATGCTGCGGCTGGCGAGCCCCTTCCTGATCTACGGCCTGATCTTCAACGTTTCGATCGGTTTCATCAACAAGCTGGCGCCGCAGATCCCGGTCTACTTCATCTCCACGCCCTATCTGCTGATGGGCGGGCTCTTCCTGATCTATTTTTCGATTGCGGCGATGGTCAGCCAGTTCGGCCAGTCCTTCGGCTCGATCTATATCGGGCGATGAGGCTGATATGATCGAAAAGAAGCGCTCTGAGAAGCTCAAGCGGCTGCTCTCGGTGCAGCGGCATATCGAAAGAATGGCCGAGAACGACCTGGCTGAAACCAGCCGTCAGCGTGTCGAGGTCAATGTGGCGATGGACGACGTCATCCTCGCGCTCGGCTCGATGGACCCCGTCCACCACGCCTTCTCGCAGAATTACGCCGACCGATTCGGCAGGCTCACCATCAAGGACCAGCAGCTGACCGGCATGCAGCAGATCCACGAGATGCGGCTGACGCGCGAGCGCGCCAAGGGCGACCGCCTCGAAGACGGCATGAAGGAAGCCCTGGAAGTCGAGCGCCGCGAGGCCGATGACAATGCCGTCTACGATGTCATCGATCAGCAATTCGCAACGCCAGCCTCCAGCAAGCTTCAAAAACCATAGTCGTTACGATCTTAAATTCAGAGGATTGTAACGTGGCTATTTCGCCCCCCAGTGATCTGGTCCTGGACGTTGTCAAAGCTGCCGACCCCATGGAGGTTCAGGCGGCCCAGGAAAAGTTGAAGGCAAATCGTGCGGCCTTTGCCGCAACGAGCCTCGCCGAGAATGGCAAAGGCTTCTCCAATACGGTCGACGTTCTCGATCATGTCGGCCAGAAGAGCGGCCTCGCCAACATCCAGAACCGCACCAAGACCGAGGAAGTTCCGGAAAGCTACCGGAAGTTCGAGGCCATGGTCCTGCAGAATTTCGTCAAGTCCATGCTGCCGAGCGAAAGCGAAGACGTCTACGGCAAGGGTGCGACCGGCGATATCTGGAAAGGCATGATGGCCGAACAGCTCGGCAACGTCATGGCCAAGGGAGACGGCATCGGCATCGCCAAGCAGATGTACAGCGAGCAACTGCGCCGGCAGGAAGGCAAGATCGTCAATGCCTCCACCGACGACGATGACCGCAACACCGCGCTCAGCATGATCGATGACTTCCAGCGCAAGACCTTTGGCACGCCGACGGCGGAAGCCAAGGCCGATAGAACAGGATGATTTTAGGCCGGGTCGGCCTAAAATCTGAATCCTGTTCTAAATTAAATAGTTAGAGCATGATGTCGTCCGAAAACCGCGCACACTTTCGGCATCATGCTCTAAGCGACGCATAATCGAGGGTACAATGGAAATAATTTCGAACGAATACAGGATCAAATCCGTTCTCGGACGCCTCGAAATGATCATCGACAATGAGAACACCCGGATCGGCAACGATCCGCAGTTCGATCTCAAGGTCTCAAATGCGCATAAGAGCCGCTGCCTCTACGAGCTGTCGATGCTTTTCCGCGATACCGATCCGGCCGAGCTTGCCGCTGCCCATCTCGATCAGCTGCACGGCCTGAAGAAGAAACTGGTTCTCAATGCTCGTCGCGTCGAGGCGCATCTCGAAGCGGTTCGCGCTGTCGCCGACCTGCTGAAGAACGCAGTTCAGGACGCCGATGCCGACGGCACCTATTCCCAGGAACAATTCGCCGCGCGTGGAAACTGATGATCAAGCTCGTCCTCACCGGTGTCTGGGTTTGCGCCATCACCTTGGCATCGGTCTATTTCTCGGTGTATCTGGCGACCGCGCCGGCGCCCGCAGCGACGGATTCCAAGCAGAGCGCGCTTGAACTGGTGAAGGGCGAAACGATCACGGTGCCGATCATCGGCAACGGTGCGATCACCGGTTATTTCCTCGGCCGCGTTTCGTTCATGATGAACAAGGACATGCTGAAAGGCGTGACGCTGCCGCTGAGCGAGATGACGACGGACGAGCTTTTCAGCCTGCTTGTCGGCAACAAGATGGTCGATATCGCTCACATCAAATCCTTCGATCCGAAGGCTTTCCGCGAAGAGATCAAGAAGGGCATGAACGAGCGCCTCGGCGGCGAATACGTCGCCGATGTGATGCTGGAGCAGCTCGACTATCTCTCCAAGGAAGAGGTCAAGGAAAGCTCCGCCGGTCAGCCGAAGAAGGTGGGCGCACCCGTCAAGATCGTCGAGACCGCACCGGCCGCCGAAGCACCGGCGCCAGCGGCCCACTAAACACCCATTCGATCATCGACAAACGGCGCCCGAGGGCGCCGTTTGTCGTTGCCGCGCGTGGTTAATAAACCACTTATACGAGCATGGAAATTCAAGGAATTTTCCTAAGGGTTGTTTGAAACCGTCCTGTTATATCAGCTGTCACAGCTTGGCATGCGCCGCTTATCCGGGATCGGAGCGACGCCTACCGGCAGGACGCGACCGGTCCTTTCGAGACCTCCGGTGCGGAAATATGGGCTTGTTTTCCGGGATGTCGGGCGCATGCAGCACCCTCGGCAGGAGGTAGGAATGAATCTGATTGCAAACTTCGCGGTGCTCGCATCGCGGCGGACGATCTTCGATCTGCCGGTCTGCGATCTCGGCTGGGACGACGCCCTCGTTTTCATCAACGAGCTGGCCTCCATTCCCGTCGGCCAGACCGTGGTTTGCTTCGTCAACGCGCACAACATGCTGACGGCGCTACGCGACGACGAATATTACCGGATCATGTCGCACAATCTGGTGCTGCCGGATGGCATCGGCCTCAACATCGCATCGCAGATCGCCCATGGCGCACCGTTTCCGGCTAATCTGAACGGAACCGATTTCGTGCCGGCCTTCCTGACCTTCATGGAGGCCCCGCGCCGCATCGGCCTCATCGGCGGCGAGCGTTCGGTCGTCGAGGCGGCGGCGGAAAATTTCCGCAGACACACGCCCTGGCACGAATTCGTCGTCGTTTCCGACGGTTACTTCGACAAGGTCGATTCCACTGAGGTCATAGAGGAGCTCGAGCACCAGAAGCTCGATATCCTGATCGTCGGCATGGGAACGCCGCTGCAGGAGAAATGGGTTCACAACAATATCCGCGCCGATCATGCGCGCCTGGTGCTGACCGTGGGCGCTCTCTTCGACTTCGTCTCCGGCGCCGTCCCGCGTGCGCCGAAGACGGTGCGGATGATGCGCCTGGAATGGGCCTATCGCCTGCTGCAGGAGCCGGCGCGCCTCTGGCGCCGTTACATCATCGGCATTCCGGTCTTCCTCTTCCATGTCCTGCGTTACCGCTTCCGCCGGCGCGAAAGGATTCTCAGCCATCCGGAAGAGCACGGCAGCGCGCTGCAGCTGCGGTCGGACCATAAGAAGGCGAGCTGACCTTATAGCGCCGCGTGTCTAACAGGACGCGCGGCTTAGCAATTCTTGCCCGCTGCGGTTAACCATTTCTTTGCCATGATTATTTAGAGTCGCTTAATCATCTGCATTCGTGCGGATGAGCGAACTCGGCCATCATGTGCATGAGATGTGGCGCAAATGTACGATATCAGGGCCAGAAACAGCTTCCAGGATCGCGCAGCCGCAGGGCCGCGCCCCCATGACGATTCCTATGGGGCGCCCCGGTCGAGTCGGCCTGATATCGCGCCGCCCGAGGCCGAATTGCTGCGCGCCATCGGCCGCGCTCTGGAAGAACAGCGCACAAGGGCGGCGCGCACCGCACCGCTGGTCGACCGCATCGAAACCATCCTCGGCAATCGTCTCCGGGCCGCCAACGACGTCGGCCATCCGCTTCCTCAGGAGCCGACGGGCGATGAAGAGCTGAGCGTTCCGGCCGACGAGCCGATGATCTCACCCGAACCATTGGCCGCGGTCCATGAAGACCCCGCCGAGCCCCGGCCGGCAGCGCCGCGGCGTCGAACAAGCGGGATCGGCCTTGCGATGATGGTGGCCGCCGCGACGATCATCGGCGCGGGCTTGCCGGCGCTGATGCCAGCTTCGCCGGTCCTCTACCGTGCCGAGGCGACGCTTGCGGTGAAGAGCGATGCCGCAAGCCGCGCTGCCTTCACCCAGGCAGCAGTGAAAGGACTGCTGTCGGCGAGGGTGGTTGCTTCGACGGTCGCAGCCCTGAAACTCGATCATGATCCCGAATTTGCCGGCGCCAGCGCCAATGCGCTCGGCGTCGCTCTCGATCTCCTCTCGGCGACCGGTGCTGCTGCCGATCCGGCCTCCCGCGCCGAGGCGACGCTGAAACATGCGGTCGAGATACTGCCCGATACCGCCGCCGGCACCATCCTCGTCAGGGTAACGACCGGCGACAGCGGCAAATCCATGCGCATCGCCGCAAGGCTTGCCGAAGCGGTTTCCGCAGCAGACGGAGCCGGCGGCAACGTCGAGACCGATACCGCCTTGCGTAAAACCTATGACGAGGTCAAGGCGGAGCTTGCCGCCTTCACGGCGAAGAGCGGCGAGGGCAACGTCAAGGTGGCGATCGATCTTCGCCGCCAGATCGACCGGCTCGATGCCGATCTGAAAGAGGCCGACCAGAACATCCTTGCCGCCAAGTCGCAGGCCGACCGGCTCAAGGCCGCAAAACTTGCCGAAGTGCTCGACGGTTCGCTCCCCTCCGATATGCTTTCGCCGGCGCTGCAGGACTGGCGCGACAAATATGCCGTCGCCAAAACGACGCTTGCGCAGCTTTCGGCCGAGCTTGGCCCGCGCCATCCGCGCCTCTTGCAGCAGCAGGCCGAAACGGACGGTCTGAAGGAGAATATGGGCAAGGAGCTTACCCGTCTTGCCCAGACTGCCAACCTCACTGCTAAGGCCGCCGTCGATGCGCGCAAGGGCCTGAACGATCGACGCAACACGCTGATCGCCCAGAGCCGGGACACCGGCGTCGATTTGTCACGCCTGACCGAACTCAGCGAAAAGGCGAATGCCGCGCGCTCGCGCCTCGAAGAGGCGACGTCCGCAGCGGTGGAAACGGCCGCCGACGGTCGTATCGTTCTCCTGAAGCCGGCGTTGGCAACCGCAGTATCGGGAAGCGATGGTCTGATCGGCCGCGCGCTGACCGGTGCCGCGGCGGGCCTTGCGATAGGCCTTGCTGCGGCTTTCCTGCTCCGGCTGCGTAGGCCCGTCGCCGATTCCGCAAGCGAGAAAATGCCGGTATCCCGGCCGCAGGCCCCACTGCCCTCGATGCCTGTGCCGGCCCCCGCGCCGGTCGACGAAATGGAACTGCTGCGCTCCGAGATCTCCGGCCTGCGTGACCGGCTTCGTGTTCATGCGCTCGAAGCGCGCCAGCCGCTGCGTTGAACGAACATTTCCTTGCATTTTTGATATTGCATTGCCGCTTTCCGACAGGATAGGGCGTTAGCGAGCATTTCAAGCTCGTCAACTATCCATAGATTGACGCGAAACAGGGCGGAGAGACGCGTGACGACAGTAATCGACGGCAAGAACGTAGCTGCATCGGTCATTCAGACGGTCAAGAGTGCGACGGCGGCGCTGGAAAAGAGCAGCGGCGTCACCACCGGCCTTGCGGTCGTCATCGTCGGCGACGATCCGGCAAGCCACGCCTATGTCGGCTCCAAGGGCCGCATGGCCAAGGAGTGCGGCTTCAAGTCCGTTCAGCACACGCTGCCGGCCGAAACGAAGCAGGAGGATCTGGCAGCTCTCGTCGCCACTCTCAACGCCGATCCGTCGATCCACGGTATTCTGGTGCAGCTACCCCTGCCGAAGCCGCTCGACAGCGAGGCGATTATCCAATCGATCCTGCCGGAAAAGGATGTCGACGGCCTGAGCACCGTCAATGCCGGCAAGCTCGCCATCGGCGACCTGAAGACCGGACTGGTCTCCTGCACACCGGCCGGCGCCATGGTCTTCGTTCGCCGCACCCATGGCGAGGATCTCTCCGGCCTCAACGCCGTCGTCATCGGCCGCTCGAACCTGTTCGGCAAGCCGATGGCGCAATTGCTGCTCAATGCCAATGCGACGGTGACGATCGCTCATTCCAGGACGAAGAACCTTGCTGAAGTTTGCCGCAACGCCGATATCCTGGTGGCCGCCGTCGGCCGGCCGGAGATGGTCAGGGCCGATTGGGTGAAGCCAGGCGCGACGGTCATCGACGTCGGCATCAACCGCGTGGCGGCTCCCGAGAGGGGCGAGGGCAAGACCCGGCTCGTCGGCGACGTCGCCTTCGAGGAGGTCTCGGCGGTCGCCGGCACCATCACTCCGGTTCCCGGCGGCGTCGGGCCGATGACCATCGCCATGCTGATGGCGAACACCGTGATCGCCGCTCATCGCGCTGCGGGGCAGACGCCGCCCCAGTTTTGACTACGGCCGCGGGGCAGGGCCGGTCGAGGCCCTGACGATCAGCTCGGTCTTCCAGAGCTCTTGGTCGGGGAAAGGGCCGGCATGCTTCACCGTGCCGATCAGCCGCTGCGCGATACGCACGCCGGCCGCCCGCAATGAAGAGCGCGTGGTCGTCAGCGGCACCGAGAAATTTTCCGGCTTCAGCAGCGGCAGCACGTCGTCATGGGCGATCAGTGAGATATCCTCGCCGAGCCGCAATCCGGCCTGGTTGACCGCGCGGATCGCGCCGAGCGCCAGCACCGTGCTGGAGCAGAGGATCGCCGTCGGCCGCTCCGGCAATTGCAGGAAGTGTTCCATCGCCAGCAGGCCTTGTTCGTCCGTCATCAGCGCGTGGCTCATGCAACCCTCCTCGAGTGTGAGCCCGCGCTCGGCAAGCGCTGATATGACGCCGTTCCTCCTGCGGATGGCGAAATCGAGATGCATCGGTCCGTTCATCAGCGCAAAGCGCGTATGGCCGAGTTGCAGCAGGAGCCGCGTCGCGTCGTAGAAGGCGCCTTCATTGTCGATATCGAGATAGGGATAGTCCGGCTCCGAACCGAAGGATCGGCCGTGCACGACGTAGGGCATGGAGAGCGATTTCAGCATGGCGAGCCGCGGGTCGTGGCCGCGCATATAGGCGACGAACACGGCATCGACATTGCCGCTGATCGCAAGGCGGCGCAGCGCCGCCACCTCGTCATCCGGGTCTGCCGGCATGATGACGAAGTGGAAATCGTGGCGCACGGCCTCTTCGCCGAGCCCGGCCAGGAACTCACCGAAATGCACGTCGGACTGGTGGCCGGGAGCCGTCGGCATGACGAGGCCGATCGATCCTGCCTTGCCGGTCGCAAGCCGCTGCGCCGCCTTGTTCGGCCTGTATCCGGTTTCCTTGACAGCCTGAAGCACGCGCTCCCGGGTCGCCTCATTGACCTCGGGATAGCCGTTGAGCGCCCGGCTCACCGTCGTCTGAGACAGCCCCAGCAATTCCGATAGCTGTTTGAGATTCACCTGCTATGCTTCCTCCCAGCCCGCCCGTCAGCCGTCTTGAAAAGGCCGCATCCTCCCAGCGGTCATCCAAAGCGCTTTCAATTATGTATCATCTGGCGCGCTTGACTCAAGAAAAATCGCTCCATATCTCCCCGGTAGGCGCTGTTGCACCGCGATATGCTGCAATATCTGGCATGTTCACAGCAGGTTTTCGCGAATTGACTTGACTCCATTCCACCGAAAGTGGAATGAGTTGGGTGTCAAAGCGCTTTGAAATTTCCTTTTAAAAGGAATTCGGCGCGGTTGGGATTGTGATGGGAGGTTGATCACATGAAAAAGTCATTTTTGATGGGCGTTGCCGTGGCAGCGCTTTTTGCCGGTGCTGCGTCTGCGGCCGATCTGAAATTTGCGCCGGGACAGGATTCCAAGTTCAACTGGAAGAGCTATGACGAATTCAAGGCTGCTCATGCCGATCTGAAGGGCCAGCCCCTGACGATCTTCGGGCCGTGGCGCGGCGAGGACGAGGCGTTCTTCATGAGCGTGCTTGCCTATTTCACCGAAGCCACCGGCATCGATGCCAAATACTCCTCTTCCGAAAATTACGAACAGCAGATCGTCATCGACACGCAGGCGGGCTCGCCGCCGAACATTGCCGTTCTGCCGCAGCCGGGCCTCTTGGCCGATCTCGCCAGCAAGGGCTTCCTGACGCCGCTGGGCGACGACAACTCCAAGTGGATCAAGGACAATTACGGCGCCGGCGATAGCTGGGTCGGTTACGGCACCTACAAGGGCAAGGACGGCAAGGAAGCCTTCTACGCCTTCCCTTATAAGGCCGACGTCAAGTCGCTCGTCTGGTATGTTCCGGAGAACTTCGAGGAAGCCGGTTACAAGATCCCGACGACCATGGAAGAGCTGCATGCCCTGACCGACCAGATCGTCAAGGATGGCGGCGTTCCCTGGTGCATCGGTCTCGGTTCCGGCGGCGCCACCGGCTGGCCGGCGACCGACTGGGTCGAGGACATCATGCTGCGCATGCAGCCGCCGGAAGCCTACGACAAGTGGACGACCAACGAGCTGAAGTTCACCGATCCGGCCGTCGTTGCTGCGATCGACGAGTTCGGCAAGTTCGCCAAGAACGCGAAATACGTCGATGGCGGCGTCGCAGCCGTGGCCTCGACCGATTTTCGCGACAGTCCGAAGGGCCTCTTTGCGGTTCCGCCGAAGTGCTACATGCACCATCAGGCCTCGTTCATCCCGTCCTTCTTCCCTGAAGGCACGAAGCTCGGCCAGGATGCCGACTTCTTCTACATGCCGACCTTTGCTTCGCATCCCGAACTCGGCAAGCCGGTTCTGGGCGCCGGCACGCTCGTCTCGATCGCCAAGGACTCGAAGACGGCCCGCGCCTTCATCGACTTCCTGAAGACCCCGATCGCCCATGAGGTCTGGATGGCGCAGTCGAGCTTCCTGACGCCGTATAAGGGCGTCAGCACCGAGGCCTATGCCAACCCGCAGATGAAGAAGGAAGGCGATATCCTGACCTCCGCCACCACCTTCCGCTTCGACGGTTCCGACCTGATGCCGGGCAAGATCGGCGCCGGCGCCTTCTGGACGGGCATGGTCGATTTCGTCGGCGGCAAGTCCGCTGAAGAGGCTGCAGGCGAAATCCAGAGTGCCTGGGACGGCATCAAGTAATCTTTTAAAATTATGCCGCCGGCTTGCCGGCGGCATGGCTTGCATGACTGGCCGGGTTCGCAAAGAGCCCGGCCATCGCAGGATATATTGTGATTGGGCAATACAAATAGATTGATGATGACCGGCGTTGACCCGTCAGCATAAAAACCGGTCGGAATAAGATCAGGGGAAGCAGGGGAGGGACGAAATGCTGTCGCAGATAGTGTCCGCTTTGGGCGTCGTGGTCGTCGCCGTTTTCGCGTGCTCGGCCTATTTCTATTTTTCGAACAAGATCCTGGATCTCGCTCTGCCGGTGAAGGATGGCGACATTCGCGCCGCATCGCGCAATCTGAACCGGCGTGCACTTGTCCGGCCTTGGTTGTTCATCGGCCCGGCGCTCTTCCTGCTCATCGTCTATCTCGTCTATCCCGTCGTTGCGACCTTCATCCTCTCCTTCTACGACCGTGCCGGTCTGCAGTTCGTCGGCCTCGCCAACTACAAATGGGCGCTCGGCGACCGCGAATTCCGCCAGTCGATCTTCAACAACATCCTCTGGCTCGCCGTCGTACCGGCTGCCTGCACCTTCTTCGGCCTCGTCATCGCCGTGATGACCGATCGCATCTGGTGGGGCAATATCGCCAAGAGCATCGTCTTCATGCCGATGGCGATCTCCTTCGTCGGCGCCTCGGTCATTTGGAAATTCATCTATGAATATCGCGGCGGCAACGACGTCCAGATCGGCCTGCTGAACGCCATCGTCCAGACCTTCGGCGGCACGCCGGAGGTGTGGATCTCCATTCCCTTCTGGAACAACTTCTTCTTGATGATCATTCTGATCTGGATCCAGACCGGTTTCGCCATGGTCATCCTGTCGGCCGCTCTTCGCGGCATTCCGGAAGAGACGATCGAAGCCGCCGTCATCGACGGCGCCAATGGCTGGCAGATCTTCTGGCGTATCATGGTGCCCCAGATCTGGGGCTCGATCGCCGTCGTCTGGACGACGATCACCATCCTCGTCCTCAAGGTCTTCGACATCGTGCTAACCATGACCAATGGCCAGTGGCAGACGATGGTGCTGGCGAACCTGATGTTCGACTGGATGTTCCGCGGTGGCGGTGATTCCGGCCGAAGTGCGGTCATTGCCATCATCATCATGCTCGCCGTCACGCCGATCATGGTCTGGAACGTGCGCCGCGCCAATCGCGAACTGAAGGGCCACTGAGATGACCGCCGTCGGAAGCTACTTCAAGATCGGCCCCGCCCGTCTCTTCGTTCACGCAGCCGTTCTGCTGATTGTCATCATCTGGCTGATCCCGACACTCGGCATCTTCGTCAGCGCCCTGCGCGACAAGGACCAGATCGTCGTCTCCGGCTGGTGGACGGCCTTCGTCGGCTCGACCCAGACGGCCGCGGTCCGCCTCGGTACACCCGACCAGCAAAAACAGGAGGGTGCCACCTACGTCATCTCGGGCAATGTGCTGGAAGGACAGACCGGCCGCGCGGTGAAGGCCTTCGGCAACCGCATACAGCAGCCGGCTGCCTTCAAGGCCGGTGAGACCGCCGATCTCGGCGACGGTGAAACCCTGCAGATCAACAGCGACGGCAGTTATCGCTATGTGAAGAATGCCGCTTTTTCGCCCGACCAACGCCCGAAACGCATCTATGCATCCGTCTCGGCGCCGCCGGAATTCACGCTGCAGAACTATAATACGGTTCTGACCGGCGAGGGTATCGGCCAGTCCTTCATCAACTCGCTGACCGTGACGATCCCGGCGACGATCATCCCGATCCTGATTGCCGCTTTCGCCGCCTATGCCCTGAGTTGGATGGAGTTTCCCGGCCGCGCGCTGCTGATCGCGCTCGTTGTCGGCCTCATCGTCGTGCCGCTGCAGATGTCGCTGATCCCGCTGCTGCGTCTCTACAACGAGATAGGCAACATGCTCGGCCAGCCGTCGAAGACCTATCCCGGCATCTGGCTGGCTCATACCGCTTTCGGCATGCCGCTCGCCATCTATCTCTTGCGGGCCTATATCGCCGGCCTGCCGAAGGAGATCATCGAATCCGCCCGCGTCGACGGCGCGAGTGATTTCGAGATCTTCGTCCGCATCGTTTTACCTCTGTCCTTCCCGGCACTCGCCTCCTTCGCCATCTTCCAGTTCCTGTGGGTGTGGAACGACCTGCTCGTCGCCATGGTCTTCCTCGGCACCGACAAGGACCACATCGTGCTGACCGGCAGCCTGAACGCGCTGCTCGGCTCGCGCGGCGGCAATTGGGAGATTTTGACGGCGTCAGCCTTCGTCACCATCATCGTGCCGCTGCTCGTCTTCTTCGGGCTTCAGCGTTACCTGGTGCGCGGTCTGCTGGCGGGTTCGGTCAAGGGAGGATGACCATTCCCGAACGTGACTTCAAACAGGATATTCCATGAACGTGGCTTCCCAATCGATCTCGACCCCTGACAAGGACTGGTGGCGCGGCGCGGTGATCTATCAGATCTACCCGCGCTCCTACCAGGATTCGAACGGCGACGGCATCGGCGACCTGAAGGGCATCACCGCCCGCCTGCCGCATGTGGCAAACCTTGGCGTCGATGCGATCTGGATCTCGCCTTTCTTCACCTCGCCGATGCGCGATTTCGGTTATGACGTTTCCGACTACGAGAATGTCGATTCGATCTTCGGCACGCTGGTGGATTTCGACACGATGATCGCCGAGGCCCATCGCCTCGGCATCCGGGTGATGATCGACCTCGTCATCTCCCACAGCTCGGATCAGCATCCCTGGTTTGTGCAAAGCCGCTCCAGCAAGACCAACGCCAAGGCTGACTGGTATGTCTGGGCCGATGCCAAGCCGGATGGCACGCCGCCGAACAACTGGCTGTCGATCTTCGGCGGCTCGGCATGGGCGTGGGATCCGACGCGCATGCAATATTACATGCACAACTTCCTGACCTCGCAGCCGGACATGAACCTGCATAACCCAGAAGTGCAGGACCGTCTGCTCGATGTCGTGCGCTTCTGGCTCAATCGCGGCGTCGACGGCTTCCGCCTCGACACCATCAATTTCTATTTCCATGACACGCAGCTGCGCGACAATCCGGCGCTTGCGCCCGAGCGCCGCAACGCCTCGACGGCGCCGGCGGTCAATCCCTATAATTTTCAGGAACATCTCTACGACAAGAACCGGCCTGAGAACCTTGCCTTCCTGAAGCGCTTCCGCGCCGTTCTCGAGGAATTCCCGGCGATCGCCGCCGTCGGCGAAGTCGGCGACAGCCAGCGCGGCCTCGAAATCGTCGGCGAATACACCTCCGGCAATGACAAGATGCACATGTGCTACGCCTTCGAATTCCTGGCGCCCGATCCGCTGACGCCGGAGCGCGTCGAGGAGGTGATGCAGGATTTCGAAGCCGCCGCACCCGATGGCTGGGCCTGCTGGGCCTTCTCCAATCACGACGTCATGCGCCATGTCAGCCGTTGGGGCGGGCTGGTCGCCGATCACGACGCCTTCGCTAAGCTTTATGCCTCGTTGCTGATGACCATGCGCGGCTCCGTCTGCCTCTATCAGGGCGAGGAACTGGCGCTGACCGAGGCCGATCTCGCCTATCAGGATCTGCAGGACCCCTACGGCATCCAGTTCTGGCCGGAATTCAAGGGCCGCGACGGCTGCCGCACGCCGATGGTCTGGGACAGCCGGGTCGCCCAGGGCGGCTTCTCGACGGTCAAGCCTTGGTTGCCGGTGCCGGTCGAGCACATCCTGCGTGCCGTCAGCGTTCAGCTGGGCGACGAGACTTCCGTGCTGGAGCACTATCGCCGCTTCATCGCCTTCCGTAAGCTGCACCCGGCTTTTGCCAAGGGCGAGATCGAATTCGAGGAAACACAGGGCGATACCCTGGTCTTCACCCGTGAATACGGCAATGAGAAACTGCTCTGCATCTTCAACATGAGCCCGGCCGAGGCCGCCGTCATTCTGCCTGCGGGAGAATGGCAGGCATTGACGGGCCATGGCTTTACCAGCAACAACTATGGCGACAAGATCGATATTCCGGCCTGGGGGGCGTATTTCGCCCGCCTTGCCTAAGGAACATAGGCCTAAGGAAACACAGGCCCAGGGAACACAGGGAGAGAGAAATGACTGGACTGACGCTGAAGGATATCCGCAAATCCTACGGTTCCGTGGATGTTCTCCATGGTATCGACCTTGATATCAAGCAGGGCGAATTCATCGTCTTCGTCGGTCCGTCCGGCTGTGGCAAGTCCACGCTTCTGCGCATGATCGCCGGTCTCGAGGCGATCACCGGCGGTGAGATGTATATCGACGGCCATCTCGTCAATGACGTGCCGCCCTCCAAGCGCGGCATCGCCATGGTCTTCCAGTCTTATGCGCTCTACCCGCATATGACCGTGTTCGATAACATGGCTTTCGGCATGAAGATCGCCGGCGAAAGCAAGCAGGAAATCGATCGCCGCGTCCGGGCGGCGGCCGAGAGCCTGCAGCTGACCCAATATCTCGGTCGCCTGCCGAAGGCGCTTTCCGGCGGGCAGCGCCAGCGCGTGGCGATCGGCCGCGCCATCTGCCGCGATCCGAAGGTCTTTTTGTTCGACGAGCCGTTGTCCAACCTCGATGCCGCGCTGCGCGTCGCGACCCGCATCGAGATCGCCCGCCTGAACGAACAGATGGCCGATACGACGATGATCTACGTCACCCACGACCAGGTCGAGGCGATGACGCTTGCTGATCGCATCGTCGTTCTCTCCGCCGGCAATATCGAGCAGGTCGGTGCGCCGCTGGACCTCTACGAGCGCCCGGCAAACCTCTTCGTTGCGAAATTCATCGGCTCGCCGGCGATGAACATCATCCCCGCGACGATCGCTGGGACCGGAAGCCAGACGACGGTGACGCTCACCGGCGGCATGTCGGTGACGCTCGATGTGCCGACCGATGCGTCCGAAATGGGCAAGCAGGCAAGCTTCGGCGTTCGTCCGGAGGATCTCGGGGTTGCCGATGGCGCCGACTACCTGTTTGAAGGTGAAGTGTCGATCGTCGAAGCGCTCGGCGAAGTGACGCTGCTCTATATCGAGGGCCTGGTTCCGGGCGAGCCGATCGTCGTCAAGCTGCCCGGCATCTACGATGTGAAGAAGGGCCAGAGGATGCGGTTTGCCGCCGACAGGCAGAAGTTGCATCTCTTTGACGCAACCGGTCATACCTACCGAAAATAAAGCGGCCATTTTTGGGGTGATCACCCCAGGAATTGTGCGGGGTGGGCCGAATTCTCACTTTCTGTTAAAGATCGGCTGCTACCTTTTCCCTGTCAATTTATGAGGGGATAAGCACGTGGCCGCTTCCAATCCGTCACAGCCAAAATCTCATTTCCTGAGCAAGGAAGAATCCTTCATGTATGACCGCGAGGTGCGGTTCAAGATGGAGGACACCATGAATGCCGCGCGCATCGAATATACGGAAAAGGGCGTCATGCACGCGGCTTCGCGCCGCTGCGATATTGTCCGGATTTCGATGAGCAGCGCGACGCTCGCGATCCTGACCCAGTTCAGCCTGCCGAAGCAGTTCTATCTGGATATTCCGGATGCCCGCATCACCAAGGTCGGATGCCTGCTGATGAAGGTCAACGCCAACAACACGGTGGAAGTTCGCTTCTTGCGCCTGCTGACGCAGAAGGAGCTGAACAAGATCTTCGTCTACAGCACCCATCCGGCGCACCGCGATTACGTCCTCGATATCCGCGCCTAACTGATATCGGACTGGTATCGAAAACCCGCAGGGTGCTGCATGCGCCCCGCGGTTTTTGTTTGTCCGAGCGACGATGCTCAGTGGTGGAAGAGTACGCTCGCGCCCTGATCCGAAGGTCCGACGGCGCGGCGGAACGGTGCGAAGAGCTCGCGGCCCATCCCGAATTCATTGTCGGAGAGATCGACGGTCACCGGCTCGCGCTCGGCCATGTCGGCCGCATCGACGAGCACCTCCAGCGTGCCCTTGATCGCGTCGAGGCGAATGATGTCGCCCTCGCGGATGCGGGCGATCGGGCCGCCGTCGACCGCTTCCGGCGTGACGTGGATCGCGGCCGGCACCTTGCCGGATGCGCCGGACATGCGCCCGTCGGTGAGCAGCGCCACGCGGAAGCCGCGGTCCTGCAGCACACCGAGCGGTGGCGTCAGCTTGTGCAGTTCCGGCATCCCGTTCGCCTTCGGACCCTGGAAGCGCACGACGGCGATGAAATCGCGGTTGAGCTTGCCTTCCTTGAACGCATCCTGCAGCGCCTGCTGGCTGTGGAAGATGATCGCCGGGGCCTCGATGATGTGGCGCTCCGGCTTGACGGCGGATATTTTGATGACCGCCTTGCCGAGATTCCCGCGCAGCATCTTCAACCCGCCATTCGCCTGGAACGGCGTCTCGATGCTGGAGAGCACTTTGGGATCGACGCTTTTTTCCGGCGATGCCTCGCGCACGACGGCGCCGTTTTCGCCGAGACGGGCATCGACCGTATAGGCTTGGAGACCCTGGCCGAAGACGGTGCGCACGTCGTCGTGCACCAGACCGTGCTTCAACAGTTCCTTGATGAGGAAACCCATGCCGCCTGCCGCCTGGAAATGGTTCACGTCGGCCAACCCGTTCGGATAGACGCGGGCAAGCAGCGGGACGATTTCCGAAAGCTCGGCAATGTCCTGCCAGGTGAGCTGGATGCCGGCTGCCCGCGCCATGGCGACGAGGTGCAGCGTATGATTGGTCGAGCCGCCGGTCGCATGCAGGCCGACGACGCCGTTGACGACCGAGCGCTCGTCGATCATCTCGCCGGCCGGCGTGAATTCGTTGCCGAGCGCGGTGATCGCCAGCGCCCGCTTGGCGGCTTCGCGCGTCAGCGCTTCGCGCAGTGGCGTGCCGGGATTGATGAAGGACGAGCCGGGCATGTGGAAGCCCATGATCTCCATCAGCATCTGGTTGGAATTGGCGGTGCCGTAGAAGGTGCAGGTGCCGGGGCCGTGATAGGATTTCGATTCCGCCTCCAGCAGCTCGGCGCGTCCAACCTTGCCTTCGGCGAAGAGCTGGCGCACGCGCGACTTCTCGTCGTTCGGCAGGCCTGTGGTCATCGGACCGGCCGGAACGAAGATCGACGGCAGGTGCCCGAAGGACAGGGCTGCGATCACCAGGCCCGGCACGATCTTGTCGCAGACGCCGAGGAAGAGGGCGGCATCGAACATGTTGTGCGACAGGCCAACGCCCGCCGACATGGCGATCAGGTCGCGCGAGAAGAGCGAGAGCTCCATGCCCGGCTGTCCCTGGGTGACGCCGTCGCACATCGCCGGCACGCCGCCTGCCACCTGCGCCACGCCGCCTGCTTCGGCCGCCGCCTCGCGGATGATCGCCGGATAGGTCTCGAACGGCTGGTGGGCCGAGAGCATGTCGTTATAGGCGGTGATGATGCCGAGATTGGGGATGCGGTCGCCGGCGAGCGCATCCTTGTCGGCGGGGGAACAGACCGCGAAGCCGTGGGCAAGATTGGCGCAGCCAAGCACCGAGCGCGCGACACCCTGCGAGGCGGCGGCGCGCAGGCGTTCCAGATAGCGCTCGCGGGTGGGTTTCGAGCGTTCGACGATGCGATGGGTGATCGCAGAAATGCGTGCGTGAGCGGACATGGAATATCCCTGCCTTGTTCGTTGTCTCTATCTGTTTCGGCGGCTCTGGCCTAAATCTCAATGGATCTAAGGCCGATCAGGGAGCCCAGTAGATCTCGACCGGGGAAGTGGCCCGGCGCAGAACGGCGCGGATCGGCATTTCTGCCTCGTCACCGCTGCCTTCCGCCTTGGCGAGAACGTCTTTTTTGCCTTCGCCCTCAATATGGAGAACCAGGAGTGCGGCATCCTCAAGACCGGAGAAGGTGAAGGTCAGGCGCGGCTCGCCGGCTCCTTCCGCTTCCATGGTAATGATGCCGCGCGGCGTCGATGCATCGATCGCCTTGGCAAGATTGCTGCCGCCGGGAAAGAACGAGGCCGTGTGTCCGTCGCCACCCATGCCGAGGATGACGATGTCGAAGGGTGAACTGATCGCCCTGGTCTTCTCGGTTGCGAGCCTTGCCGCCTCCTCCGCGGAGGCCGCGTCCTGATAGAGCGGCAGGAAGCGTGCCGCCTTTGCCTTGTTCTGCAGCAGATTGGCATCGACCAGCAGATGGTTCGAGCGCGGATTGTCGGCCGGCACGAAACGTTCGTCGACAAGCGTGATCGTCACCTTGTCCCAAGCGATGTCGCGCGTCGAAAGCGCCTGGAAGAAGACCTTCGGCGTGGAGCCGCCGGAAACGGCGATGGACGCCGTTCCGCGGGCGGCAATCGCCGCCGAAAGCGTATCCGCGACCTTGTCGGCGAGACTGCTGGCGAGGTCTGCGGCGCTGGCGAAGGAATGCAGGGTCGATGCCATCGATGTCGTCCTAGATTTCGTCATGCCAGGTGCGGCCGTCACGCTCGATCAGCGCGATGGCCTGGCTCGGCCCCCAGGTGCCGGCCGTATAGCCCTGCACCTGCTGGCCGGTCGTTTCCCAACCTTTGAGGATCGGATCCACCCATTTCCACGCGGCTTCGACTTCGTCGCGGCGCATGAACAATGTCTGGTTGGAGCGGATCACGTCCATCAGCAGGCGCTCGTAGGCGTCGGGATTGCGGACGTTGAAGGCCTGGGCGAAGCTCATGTCGAGCGAGACGTTGCGCAGGCGCATGCCGCCTGGACCCGGATCCTTGATCATCAGCGACTGCTTGACGCCCTCGTCCGGCTGCAAGCGGATGATCAGCTGGTTGGCGACGATGCGTCCGGCCGCCTGGTCGAAGATCGCGTGCGGGATCGGCTTGAAGGTGATGACGATCTCGGACATGCGCCCGGTCAGGCGCTTGCCGGTGCGGATGTAGAAGGGAACGCCGGCCCAGCGCCAGTTGTTGATCTCGGCCTTGATGGCAACGAAGGTCTCGGTGTTCGAGACGCCGCCTTCGAGCTCTTCGAGGTAGCCCTTGACCGGGCCGGTGCCCGATGCGCCGGCGCGATACTGGCCGCGGACCGTCGCCTGCTCGACGTTGGAGGCATTGAGCGGCTTCAGCGCGCGCAGCACCTTCAGCTTCTCGTCACGCACGGCTTCCGAATCCATCGACGAGGGCACTTCCATCGCCGTCAGGCAGAGCAGCTGCAGGATGTGGTTCTGCACCATATCGCGCAGTGCGCCCGCCGTGTCGTAATAGCCGGCGCGGCCTTCGAGGCCGACCGATTCAGCCACGGTGATCTGCACGTGGTCGATGTAGTTGGCGTTCCACAGCGGCTCGTAGAGCGCGTTGGCAAAGCGCAGCGCCATCAGGTTCTGCACCGTCTCCTTGCCGAGATAGTGGTCGATGCGGAAGATCTGCTCTTCCTTGAAGGCGCGGCCGATCGTGTCGTTGAGCTGCAGCGCCGAGGCGAGGTCGCGGCCGATCGGCTTCTCGACGACAATGCGGGTCGACTTGGTGATCAGCTTGTGGTCGTGGATCTTCTGCGAAATGTCGCCAAAGATGCCGGGAGCGACCGCCAGATAGAAGGCGCGCACACGCTCCTTGCCCTCATCGAGCAGTTTCTTCAGCTGATCCCAGCCGCTGTCGGTGCGGGCGTCGACCGAGACGTAGTAGAGGCGGGCACAGAACTTCTCCACCTCAGCCTCGTCATATTCGCCCTTCTTCAGGTGTTCCTTCAGCGCATCGCGGGCAAAATTGCGGTATTCCTCGTGGGTCAACGGGCTGCGCGAGGCGCCGATCACGCGGGTCGGTTCGCTGAACTGGCCTTCGATCTGGCGATGATAAAGGGCGGGCAGCAACTTGCGTTCGGCAAGGTCGCCGCTGCCGCCGAAAACGACGTAATCAAAAGGCTCAACGGGAATGATCTGGCTGCTCATGAGCTTGTCTCTCAATCAGGCTTGGTTGGCGGCCCTTTTAATCTAATCGATTTAAAAAAGCCAGTGTGCAGTGCAATGAATCTGTCAGGCACCGGTTTTAGAGCGAATTTCCGGAAGAGGAAATCCGCAATCGGACTAAAACTTGTCGCGAAGCGCAAACCACGACAAGGCGAGGAAAAGCAACGGCGCCCGCATGCGAGCTCCGCCGGGAAAGGCTGGAATATCAAGCGATGTGAAGAGGTCGAGATCGCGCGATTTTCCAAGCACCGTTTCCGCGTAGAGCTTGCCACAGTAGTTTGACAACATGACGCCATGGCCGGAATAACCGCCGATCGAGATGACGCCGGGCATGACCTCGCGCACGAAGGGCTGGCGCGGCAGGGTGATGCCGACGCTGCCGCCCCAGGCATGGGTGATCTCGATATCCTTCAGGGCGGGGTAGATCTCGGCGATCTGCCGGCGGATGTGCTGCGAAATGTCCCGCGGATTGTCCGACGTATAGGCCTCGCGCCCGCCGAACAGCAGGCGGCCGTCGCCGAATTTGCGGAAGTAGCGCACGACGAAGCGCGAATCGGCCACGGCCTCGCCCCCGGGCAGCACATTGGGATGCCCGTCGAGCGGCGCCGTGGCGCCGATGAAGGAGCGGATCGGCATGACATGGCTTGCCGTCACCGGTTCGAGCCCGTCGATATGGCCGTCGCAGGCGATCAGAGCGCGCTCAGCGGTGATCACACCCCTTTCGGTTTCGATCGTCACCTTGCCGCCGCTCTGGCGGATCGCCGTTGCCTTGGTCATCTCGAAGACTTCAGCGCCCGCGTTGGCGGCGACCCGCGCCAGCCCCACCAGCAGCTTCAGCGGATGAATGTGGCCGGTGCCGACATCGCGCACGCCGCAATGGAAACGCTTCGAGCCGAGCCGCTCTTGCGTCTCCTTCTCGTCCATGAAGCTGATATGCGGGTAGCCGTAGCGCTCTGCGGCGATCTCGGCATTTTCATAATAGTCGCGTTTGTAGCTCGCCTTGTGTGCGACGTTGAGCTGGCCGGGCACATAGTCGATCTCGATCTGATGCTCGCGGGCGAAATCGATGAGATGGCGCTTGGCCGCTTCGGCAAGATCGAACAGCGCCTTCGAGCGTTCGTAGCCGATCTTCTCCTCGAGTTCTTCCGGCCACCAGCGCTGGCCGGTGCCGAGCTGGCCGCCATTGCGCCCGGATGCCCCGTCGCCGAAGCGGCAGGCCTCGATCAGCACGACCGAGACGCCTGCTTTGGCAAGATGATAGGCGGCCTGCAGGCCGGTATAGCCGCCGCCGATGATGGCGACGTCTGCTGTTCTCGATCCGTCGAGAGCGGCATAGGTCGGCCGCTCCCCGACGGTTGCCTGATACCAGGACAGCCCGGGCGCGATCGGGCTCTGCCAAGTCTCCTGCGATGCCATGATGCTTCCCTCACACGTTGAGCAGAAGGAATTCCCGCTCCCAGGGGCTGATCACCTGCATGAAGGTTTCGAACTCGCCGCGCTTGACGCCGGCATAAAGGCCGATGAACTGCTTGCCGAATATCTCCTCGAAGGCGGGTTCGTCCTCGAGCAGCGCCACGGCTTCCAAGAGGCCGCGCGGCAGGTCGATCGAACCCTCATTGGCCGAATCCTCGGTCGGCGCCGTCGGCTCGATCTCCTTCATGATGCCGAGCAGGCCGGAGGCAAGCGAAGCGGCGAGCGCCAGATAGGGATTGGCGTCCGAGCTCGGCAGCCGGTTTTCCACGCGCCGCGCCTGCGGATCGGAGACCGGGACACGGAAGGCGGTCGTCCGGTTGTCGTAACCCCAGGCATTGTTGACTGGGCAGGACATATCGGGCTGCAGGCGGCGGTAGGAATTCACATAGGGCGCCAGCATCGCCATCGCGCTCGGCACGAATTTCTGCATGCCGCCGATGAAATGGAAGAATTCCTTCGAAGCCGAGCCATCGGGGTTGGAGAAGATGTTCTTGCCGGTCTCGATATTCACTACCGACTGGTGGATATGCATCGCCGAACCCGGCTGGCCCTGCATCGGCTTGGCCATGAAGGTCGCGTAGATGTCGTGTTTCAGCGCCGCCTCGCGGATCGTCCGCTTGAACAGGAACACCTGGTCGGCAAGCTCGATCGGATTGCCGTGGCGCAGGTTGATTTCGAGCTGCGCCGGTCCCTCTTCATGGATCAGCGTATCGATCTCCAGCCCCTGCTTCTCCGAGAAATGATAGACGTCGTCGATCAGCTCGTCGAACTCGTTGATGCCGGCGATCGAATAGCCCTGGCCGCCGAGGATCGAGCGACCGGACCGACCTTTCGGCGGGTGCAGCGGATAGTCGGGATCGTCGTTCTTGGCGACGAGATAGAATTCGATCTCCGGCGCCACGATCGGTTTCCAGCCGCGCTCATGATAGAGGCTCATGATCCGCTTCAGCACGTTGCGCGGCGTATAGGGCACTTCGCCGCCGTCCGAATCGACGATGTCGCAGATCACCTGCGCCGTCGGGTCGGTCTCCCAGGGCACGACGGAAAGCGTCGAAAGGTCGGGCATCAGCTTCAGATCGCTGTCGCGCGGTTCGTAGCGGAAGCTCTCCGTCTCGTCGGGATATTCGCCCGAAATCGTGTGCCGGTAGATTGCCGAAGGCAGCGCCAGCGAGGTGTTCGAGGTGAACTTCGAGCTCGGCATCATTTTGCCGCGCGCAACGCCGGCAAGGTCGGGCGTGATGCATTCGATGTCTTCGATGCCCCTGTCCCGCAGCCACCGCGCTGCTTCCTTCCAGTTCGCAACGCCGCGCAGGGATCCGGGCTCCGGGGGAGTTTTCTTCGAGGCGGGTACGTTTCTGGCAGGCTTCAGCGTCGTCTTTTTTGGGGACATGACACACCGGTTTGCGTTGATCGTGGCGCCATCATAACCAGACTTTGCCAATTGGCGAGGGGTGGCAAACGTTGACTTTCGCCCTTTGATGGAAAAAGAAGACGCGGGTTTGAGCGGGGAAACAGGTTTGCAGCGCAAAAGCGACGTCATCGTCATCGGCGCCGGAGCGGCGGGCATGATGGCGGCCATCCGTGCCGGAAAACGCGGCCGTTCGGTCGTCATCCTCGACCATGCCAGGGCGCCTGGCGATAAGATCCGCATATCAGGCGGCGGCCGCTGCAATTTCACCAATATCCATACCGGGCCGAAGAATTTTCTCTCCGCCAACCCGCATTTCTGCAAGTCGGCGCTTGCCCGTTTCACGCCCGCCGATTTCATCGCCATGGTCGACCGCCACGGTATCGCCTGGCACGAGAAGACGCTGGGCCAACTCTTCTGCGACGATAGCGCCAAAGATATCATCCGCATGCTGCTGGCGGAGATGCGCATGGCCGGTGCGGCGCTGCATCTTGGCACCGAAATATCAGGCGTCGAAAAGACCGAAGCCGGCTTCCGGGTATCGACGAGCGAAGGTCACTGTGAAGCATCGTCGCTGATCGTCGCCACCGGCGGCAAATCGATCCCGAAGATGGGTGCCACCGGCTTTGCCTATCGCCTCGCCGAACAATTCGGCTTGCCCGTGCTCGAAACCCGACCCGGCCTCGTGCCGCTGACGCTCGATCCCGGCCTGCTGGAAAGCATCGCGCCGCTCGCCGGCATTGCCGCCCCGGCCGAAATTCGCCACGGCAGGACCGGCTTCCGCGAAGCGCTGCTTTTTACCCATCGCGGGCTGAGCGGCCCCGCCATCCTGCAGATCTCTTCCTATTGGCGCGAGGGCGACGAGGTCGTGGTCTCGATCGAACCGGATATCGACATTGCGGCGCATCTGAAGACGGCAAAGCAGCTCAATGGCCGTCAGTCGCCGCAGACGGCCCTCGGCGATATCCTGCCGAAGCGGCTGGCACAGTTTCTCGTGGAGCGAGAGAAAATCTCCGGCAACATGGCCGACCTGCCCGACAAGACGCTGCTGCGTCTTGCCGCCGGCGTCCAGAACTGGGCGGTCAAACCGTCCGGCTCGGAAGGCTACCGCACCGCCGAAGTGACGCTCGGCGGCATCGACACGGCAGCGCTCGATTCCCGCAGCATGGAAGCAAAAGCCGTGCCCGGCCTCTATTTCATCGGCGAATGCGTCGACGTCACCGGCTGGCTCGGCGGCTATAATTTTCAGTGGGCCTGGGCTTCCGGTTTTGCCGCCGGCGAATGCGTCTAAAGCCCTTTGTTTTGATGCATGTCGTGGCCCCAAATCCGCTGCACACTTTTTGACATGCCTTGGAAATATCCGGAGATACCGATTCAAGACTTCTTAATAGAGGTGCGCCATCCTGTCTCAATTGGCGGTTTGTAAGGTCGTTCCTAAATTAAGCTTTACCGGCAAGCCGATTTGTTGGATTGTTGTTGTGTCAGAGAGAAGTGAGGTTTCGCCATGAACAGAAACGCACGACGCGGCCGCGCCATCGCAATTGCCGAGGCAAAGCCGAACGCCCGGATGGTCACCCTGCGCTATCTGATGCTTGCAGCCGGCGCCACCGCCGCCAGCCTCGCGCTGCTGCTCTCACACTTCATCTGATCCTGTCCGCAGACCTGGAACGAACGTTGCGACATGCTCATTGTCGCACCGCGGCGTCGCGGCCCATAATTTGCAACTATTTCACTGCCTTGGCTTAACCCGCCATAATCGCTTATCCGAAAATTAATATCTAATCTGACACAATTGCTCGCGAATATTTGGGCATCTCCAAGTTGTTTGGACGTGAACTGGCAATGACTGCCGCCTGGCCTCCGGGTTCCCCAATGTAAAATAAGAACAGCTCGATGTGCACCCGGCTGGCGCCATGTGGCCGCCTGCGGGAGGAGTGGTGTATGAAAGGCCCGGAACGCCATGTTGATTGACAAGATTCTTTCCCGCTTCAGGATCAAGACCAAGGTTCTGATCTTCGTTCTGCCTTTCGTCGTCACCATTTCGGCGGTGGGCCTGACCGGCCTCTACGCTTCGGGACTTCTGCAGGGCCGGATGGAAATATCCAACAGCGTGCTGCAGTCGCTGAGCGGCTTCAAGGATCTCTATGGCTCGATGGACGATTTCCTGCGCGTCACCAGCCCTGAGGCGCGCGACAAGCTGATTGCGGATCTGAAGACCCAGCAAGGCGTGCTCGACCAGACGCTGAGCCAGGTCGGTGACGAGGCCGCCGGTCGCGACAGCCTTGCGGAAGCATCGCGCCGCACCAAGGAAATTTCGGGCGTCGTCGACAAGCTCTGGGCTCTGCATGAGCAGGAACAGGCATTGCATGAGCAGATCGACGCAGCGCAGAAGAGCGTGATCAGCACCCGTTTCACCGTGTCCTACCAGGCCGAGCAGTTGCAGAGCACCGTCCAGAGCGACGAGAGCGCCGCCACCAGCACCCTTCGCACGGCCGACCGCCTGCTGAAGGGCGGGGATTTCCTCGGCACCGTCGCCAGCGGCTTCAGCAAGCCGCAGACACCGCAGGACAAGATCGCCTTCATCAACGAACAGATGCCGGAGATCATCAAATCGCAGCGTCTGATCGCCATCTCGGTGCCAAGCAATCAGAAGAATGTCATCGACGCGCTGGCTGCGACCATCGACGGCATCAAGGCGATCGTCCAGACGCCCAATCCGACCGACGAGACCGCCACCGAACTCGGCCGTCTGATTTCGCGCTTCCGCCAGACGTCGACCTATACGCAGCTGACCGCAACGCAGAAGATGCGTGACGCGACCCAGGAATTCGCCGCGCTCGACGGCCGGATTGCCCAGGCCAACTCGGTCCTGCAGGATACGAGGCGTCTCGAAAATTCCGTCTATTCGCTGCAGATCGTTCTTTCCGACTTTCTCGCCGACTCCAGCAAGGAAAATCTCGTCCGCCTGCAGCAGCAGGCCGGCACGCTCGGCAAGGACATGCAGGTGCTGGTCACCAGCGCTAAGGGCATGGGCTTTGCCGAAGGCATATCCGGCGCGATCCAGCCGGCGCTCGACATCATCTCCGGCGGCGGCTCGAAGATCGTCGACACGATCGGCCAGCGCGTCGCGGCCTATGCCGCGGCCCGCCAGGAACTCGACCAGATCTGGAAAAAGCTGACCGATTTCGCCGAGCTGCAGAAGCAGACGGCCGGCACCGAGCGCACCCAGGCAAACAGCATCTCCGTCATGACCACCGGTCTCGGCATCCTCCTGTCGATCCTCGGTGGCATCGCCCTGGTGCTGACGCTGCAGCGCCCGATCAGCCATATCACCGCCGCCATGCGCCGCATCGCCGAAGGAGCGCTGGATACCAGTATCTCCGGCGAGCAGCGCCACGATGAAATCGGCGACATGGCCCGCGCGCTCGGCATCTTCAAGGAAAACGCCATCTCGAAGATCCGCATCGAAGAGCAGAGCGACGAGGAACGCGCCGCCGCCGAACACGAGCGCCAGCGCAATGACGCCGAAAAGCGTGAGATGGATCGTCAGATCGAATTCGCGGTCAACGCGCTCGCCGCCGGCCTCGAACGCATGTCGCAGGGCGATATCTCGACGACGATCGAAACGCCCTTCATCGGTCGTCTCGAACAGCTGCGCCAGGATTTCAACGGTTCGATGATGCGCCTGCAGGCGACGATGAGCCAGATCCGCGACAATGTCGAACTGATCCAGGGCAATGGCAACCAGATGGCCCAGTCGGCCGAGGACCTCTCCAAGCGCACCGAACAGCAGGCTGCCTCGCTCGAAGAGACAGCGGCCGCTGTCGACCAGATCACCGTCACGGTCCGCTCGTCGGCCGAACGCGCCAAGGATGCTGACCAGATCGTCCGTCAGGCCAAGCGCAGCGCCGACGATTCCGCCGTCGTCGTCAGCAATGCGATCGACGCGATGAGCCGCATCGAAGGTGCCTCGCGCCAGATCGAACAGATCATCGGCGTCATCGACGAGATCGCCTTCCAGACCAACCTCCTGGCGCTCAACGCCGGCATCGAGGCGGCGCGCGCCGGTGAGGCCGGCAAGGGCTTTGCGGTGGTCGCGATGGAGGTCCGCGAACTGGCCCAGCGCTCCGCCGCTGCGGCGCAGGAGATCAAGGGGCTGATCAACAAGTCGACCAACGAGGTCAACTCCGGCTCGCAATTCGTGCAGGAGACCGGCACGGTGCTTGCCAAGATCAGCGCCCAGATCGTCACGATCAGCCAGCATGTCGAGATGATCGCCCGCGCCAGCCATGATCAGTCCAATGCGCTGCAGAGCGTCAACGCGACGGTCAACCAGATGGACCAGATGACGCAGCAGAACGCCGCCATGGTGGAGGAGACGACTGCCGCCAGCCGCGAACTGGCCGACGAGGCCGATTCGCTGCGCAGGCTCATCCAGCAGTTCAAGATCGACGGCGAAGCCACCGGTGCGCCGGTCTATCGCGCCGCCTGATCATCGACCCACCCCGTCTTCGTGCGAACGGCCCCGAAACTTTCCGGGGCCGTTCCTATTTCTGCAAAAATAGCGCCGCGACTGAGAAGATCTGAGAGGTCGAATGCCGGGCAGTCTATCAGGCCGGGATAATCGTAAAACGCCCGGGAATGAGGCGATGAATATCTCCGGCGGTCATGATTTACGGAGAATCTTCCTTAACGCTTTTAGTCTAATTTAACCTTGGTCTATCTCCCGGGGGTCTCGATGCTGCGCCTTTTCTCTACGTCGATCGTACGCCAGATCGTTGCGATCACGCTGTTTCTGCTGGCGATCAGCACGGCCGCCATTGTCGGCGTGACCTATTACAATCTGAGCCACCATGTCATGGACGGGGCTGTCGCCGACGCGAAGGAAGCCACCCGCGCCATGGCCGTCCTCTACGGCGCGGCCGATCAGGCGGCAAAAATCGAGCTGAAGGACAACCAGCTCTCCGCTGTTACCGAAGACGCCATTCCGGCCCTTGCCGATCATTCGCTGGTCGACCGCACGGCGCAGTCGATCGCCGGTGTTGCGACCATCTTCCAAAAGCAGGGCAGCGACTACGTCCGCATATCCACCAACGTCAAGAAGGAAAACGGTGACCGCGCCGTCGGTACCAAGCTCGTCGCCGAACACCCCGCCCAGCCGGTTCTCGCCAGGGGCGAGGCCTATTACGGCCCGGCGGTGCTTTTCGGCCGCCAGTTCATCACTGGTTACTTCCCCATCAAGAACGCGTCGAACGCCAATGTCGGCATTCTCTTCATCGGCATTCCGATGGAGGTCTATTATCAGCGCATGTATGAGCTGCAGATCCTGGTTCTCGGCGTCGGCGCCATCGTCATGCTGATCGTCGGTGTTGTCGCCTTTTATGCGATCCGCCTGTCGGTGAAGCCTTTGCAGGCGCTGACCGCGAGCGTCCACTCGATTTCCGCGGGCGATCTCGAAGGGGCGATCCCTTGTGTCGACAAGAAGAACGAGTTCGGCGACATCGGCCGGGCCTTGGCGCTTTTCCGCGATAGCGCCCGCGCAAGGCGCGACCTGGAAACCCAGGCTGCCGAACAGCGCGCCTTGAGCGATGCCGAACGCGCCAGGAACGATGCCGACAAGCGCTCGCTCGACGGCCAGATCGACTTTGCCGTCAACCAGCTTGCCGCCGGCCTCGGGCGCCTGTCGCAGGGCGATGTCTCGCAGACGATCGGCACGCCCTTCGTTGGCCGGCTGGAGCAGCTGCGCGTCGATTTCAACGCTTCCCTCTTGCGGCTCCAGGATACGCTGTCCGGTATCCGTGACAGCGCCGCGACGATCCAGCGCAACAGCGGCGCTGTCTCCGCCTCTGCCGGCGAGCTTTCGAAACGCACCGAGGCGCAGGCGGCCAACCTTGAGGAGACTGCGGCCGCGGTGGAAGAGATCACCGTGACGGTTCGTTCGTCCGCCGAGCGTGCCCGTGAAGCCAACAATGTCGTGGCTGCGACCAAGAAGACGGCCGACAATTCCGGCGCCGTCGTCGGCGATGCCGTCGCCGCCATGGATCGCATTGAGCAGGCTTCTCAGCGTATCGAGCAGATCATCGAGGTGATCGACGACATCGCCTTCCAGACCAATCTTCTGGCGCTGAATGCCGGCATCGAGGCGGCGCGGGCCGGCGAGGCGGGCAAGGGTTTTGCCGTCGTCGCCCAGGAAGTGCGCGAACTCGCCCAGCGCTCGGCCGATGCGGCGCGCGAGATCAAGTCGCTCATCGAGACATCGAGTCGCGAAGTGACGGCAGGGTCCGAACTGGTCCAGAAGACCGGCAGCGTCCTTGCCTCGATCAGCCAGGAGATCATCGCGATCAGCGGCCATGTCGAAACCATCGCCACCGCCAGCCGCGATCAGTCGGCCGCGCTGCAGGAGGTCAACGGTTCGGTCAACGCCATGGACCAGATGACCCAGAAGAACGCGGCGATGGTTGCCGAGACGACGCAGGCAAGCCGCCTGCTTGCCGGCGAGGCCGATACGCTGATGGCGCTGATCGAGCGGTTCCGCATCGTCGCAGAATCGGCACCGGCTCATCTCGGAGCAAGAAGAGTAGCCTGAACCGCGCAGCCGCAGCCACTACGGGATTGCGCTACGGCTTTGCGTCGCCTTCCGAGGTGGAGGTCGAGCGACGTCAGCCAAGCGGTAAAGCCAATAAGGCTATTGTTTCCGAACTCGGCATAGAATCTGTCCTCTTCCGCCTTGCCACCGCTTCGCTGGGGATAGTGCCGATAGCCGATGGTGCCTGCGATGGTGAGCATGTCGATCATGACAATGTCCTTTCCTGTGTAAGACATCACCTGATCTAGGCGTCGAATTTCTCTTTATAAACGGGAAAAATCTCGCTATGTTTTTCATCGATGAAAAACGCGAGTTGGGATTCCTATCAGCTATTCCTGCAGGTGGCCCGGCTTGGCGGGCTGACGGGGGCAAGCACCGCAAGCGGGCTCAGTCCTGCGACTGTCGGCCGGCGCATGCTTGATCTCGAGCAGGAAATCGGCCGTGCATTGTTTTCGCGCAGCCAGACCGGATACCGTCTGACCCAGGATGGCCAGGCGCTGCTCGACCACCTGCAGGAAATGGAGGCCGCCGCCCGCAAGGTGGCGGCGTGGCGGCAGTCCGGCGAGGGCGCCACCACCGTCAGGGTCGCCGCCGGCACCTGGCTCGCCTGGCTGCTGACCGAGAATTTCGCCGCAATCCGCATGCCGGGCGATGCCTTCGCCATTTCGCTCACCATCGGCGAGGCGCGGGCGAGCCTTGCCTATCGTGAAAGCGATATCGGTATTCGCGCCTTCGAGCCTGAAGAGGCCAATCTTGCCGCACGTCTGCTCGGCGAGGTGGCCTATGCCGTCTATGTCAGGCGCAACGCCGCCGAGACCGACGAGCGCTGGATTGCAGTCGCCGAGGAAGAGGCGATATCGGCCTATCTGCGCTGGCCGCATACCCATGCCGGGACGGGGATCGTCGCCACGGTCAATCGGCCGCGTTCGCTGCCGGATCTGGTGCGCGCTGGCGCCGGCAAGACGGTGCTTCCCTGTTTCGTCGGCGATCTCCATCCCGAATTGCAGCGGCAAGGCAGCGAGTTGCCGGAATTGCGCCACCGGCAATGGATCGTCATGAATGCCGAGGACCGCCACCGCCCGGAGATCCGCACGGTCGCCGACCGCATGACCAAGCTCATCAAAAGTTATGCCGATCTCTTCGCCGGAAAACGACCGAGCCGCGGCTGAAGCATGTCGCCCAAAACTGCGCAGCGGTTTTGGCACTACGCCATGCATCCAATAGAGACGTCGAGCGCCGCGCGCCCGATAGGTCGCACGGCGATTGAAGAAGCGGGCCGACGTCATCGGCCCGCCGGCCGGCTTTGGTCAATGCCGGTTGGTGACGACGACCGGAATCAGCAGGTCGCCCCAGTTGCCGTCGCCGCCGTGATGACGGGCCGAGCGCACCAGTTCGACCGAGACGCCGGCCTCGACGGCTTTCATGACCGATTGGTTCAGCCGATGCAGGTCGTTGGCGAGCATGCGGATCGTCGTCTGCTGATCCTCGCTCATGCTGGTCGTCTGCTCCTCGGCTCGTTCCCGGACGCGTGTAGTGGATGCCATGATCTTCTCCTCCTCTTCGGGCTATTCCGCAGCCGGCTTGAACTGCGCATGTTCAGTTGAATCGTGCATCGCCGTGGTCGAAGACCGGCCGCCGGTGATGGCGAGCGACACGGCGTCGAAATAGCCGGTGCCGACCTCGCGCTGATGTTTGGTGGCGGTATAGCCGTTGACCTCGGCGTCGAATTCCGCCTGCTGCAGCTCGGAATAGGCCGACATCTGCCGCTGCTTGTAGCCGCGCGCCAGTTCGTACATGCCGTAATTCAGCTGGTGGAAGCCGGCGAGCGTGATGAACTGGAACTTGTAGCCCATCGCCCCGAGCTCGCGCTGGAACTTCGCGATCGTCGCCTCGTCGAGGTTCTTCTTCCAGTTGAACGAAGGCGAGCAATTATAGGCGAGCAGCTTGCCGGGATAGACCTTGTGCACGCCTTCGGCAAAACGCCGCGCCTGATCGAGGTCCGGCTTCGAGGTCTCGCACCAGATCAGATCGCAGTGCGGCGCATAGGCGACGGCGCGCGCGATGCACGGCTCGATGCCGTTTCGCACCTGATAGAAACCTTCGACCGTACGGCCGGCATCATAGTCGACGAAGGGCTGGTCGCGCTCGTCGATGTCTGACGTCAAGAGCTTTGCCGCCTCCGCGTCGGTGCGGGCGATGACCAGTGTCGCAACGCCCATGACATCGGCGGCAAGCCGTGCGGCGTCGAGATTGCGGATATGGGCGGCCGTCGGGATCAGCACTTTGCCGCCGAGATGGCCGCATTTCTTCTCCGAGGCGAGCTGGTCCTCGAAGTGAACGCCCGCGGCACCCGCCTCGATATAGGCCTTCATGATTTCGAAGGCGTTGAGCGGTCCGCCGAAGCCTGCTTCCGCATCGGCAACGATCGGCGCGAACCAGGTCTCGACGGAAAGTCCCTGGGCTTCCGAGGTCTCGATCTGATCGGCGCGCTGCAGCGTGCGGTTGATGCGTTTGGCAAGTTCCGGACCGGCATTGGCCGGATAGAGGGACTGGTCGGGATACATCGCCGATGCCGTATTGGCGTCGGCCGCCACCTGCCAGCCGGAGAGATAGATCGCCTTCAGCCCGGCGCGCACCATCTGCATGGCCTGGTTGCCGGAAAGTGCGCCGAGCGCATTGACGAAATCATCCTGATGCAGAAGCCGCCACAACCGGTCCGCCCCCATTTCGGCCAGCGTATGGCTGAGCGCCACCGAGCCCCTGAGCCGCTGCACGTCATCGGCCGAGTAAGGTCTTTCGATACCGTCGAAACGGCCTGCTGATGCGTTTGGAACAAGCTTGTAAAAATCCGTCATGCTGCTCTCCTCACTAAAAAACCCGACAAAGGTGCTGCATGACAAGATTGACAATATGAGTCGATATGACCAGAAAAACCTTTGATTTCTTGCTCGGAAAGAGGTTAAGATGAGGAGGATTGACAGAGCGGCGCTGTGAATTTGTAAAATTTTGTAAATATGAGCGCTCCTTCCTGTCAAAGGGTGTGACATGGCGGAACGAAAGATATTCGCAGGCCCGAAAGTCAGGCGCATCCGCAATGCGCTGGCGCTGACGCAGACCGCCATGGCCGAGGCGCTTGAAATATCGCCGTCCTATCTGAACCTGATCGAGCGCAACCAGCGGCCGTTGACGGTGCAGCTCCTTCTCAAGCTTGCAAGCGTCTACCGGGTCGATCTGGAAGAGTTGCGGGGGCAGACCGGCGGCAGTCTCGGCCAGCTCAAGGAGGTCTTTGCCGATCCGCTGCTGTCGGGCGAGTTGCCGGGTGATCAGGAATTGGTGGAGGTGGCCGAGGCGGCACCCAATGCCGCGAGCGGCATGATCAAGCTCTACCGCGCCTATCGCGAGCAGGCGGCAAGGCTGTCCGATCTGACGGCGCTGATGGCCGCCGAAGGGCATGCGCCGGTCGCCGCCGGCCGCTTGCCGCTGGACGAGGTGCGCGAGACGCTGGAGCGCCGGTCCGGATATTTCGGACGGATCGAGACGGCGGCGGAAGCCTTTGCCGCAACGCTCCCCGGCGGCCTCGATCTTGCCGCCGGGCTGAAGGACTGGTTGCGTTCCGAGCGCGGCATCGCGGTGCGTGTCCTGCCCGTCCACGTCATGCCGGATCTGCGCCGCCGTTTCGATCGCCATTCGATGCGGCTCTTCATCTCGGAGCGCCTGTCACAGGCCGACCGGGCGCACGAGATCGCCGTCGAGGCCGCGACTCTGGTCCTGCTGCCGGCAATCGATGCCGAACTCGACGATCTCTCGCTCTCCTCCGCCGAGGCGCGCCGTATCGCCCGCTTCGAGCTTGCCCGCATCGCCGCGCTGGCGCTTGCAATGCCCTACGAGGCCTTTCTTTCGGCGGCGAAGGCGACGCGCTACGATATCGATATTCTGCGCGCGCGCTTCGGCGTGTCCTTCGGCCAAGCCGCCGCGAGGCTTGCCATGCTGCAGCGGCCTGGGGCGGCCGCCATTCCCTTCTTCCTGATCGAGATCGATGCCGCCGGCCACCGGCTGCGCAGGGCGGGCGCGCAGGGCTTTCCGCAGGCCCGTTTCGGCGGCGGCTGTCCGAAGCTCAATATCCATGCCGCCTTCCTGCAGCCGGGCCAGATCCTCGCCGAAACGGTCGTCATGCCTGACGGCGCATCCTTCCTGACGGTCGCCCGCACCCTGGAGGGACCGAGCGTCGAATTCGGCGAAAGGGTCAGGCGCACCGCGATCCTGGTCGGTTGCGACGCTGCCCTTGGCGAGGGTGTGGTCTATGGGCAGGCGACGGCGCTCGAGCCGGTCGCGATCGGTCCGGCCTGCCGCCTCTGCGAGCGGCGCGGCTGCCTTTCCCGCGCCGAGCCGCCGGTGACGAGACCGCTCGGGCTCGACGAGATGGTGGCAGGCCTCAGCGCCTTCGATTTCCAGTGATTGTGAAATCATTGAGGGCGCAGGATTTTACGCTTGTGGGCTGTGAAATTCCTTCTTAGTCTGCATCGAAAACCAGAGGGAAAAGATGTCCGGGAGTGCGGAATCTTTGAACAAACAGGAGAAGTCATGAGGTCATCCATTCTATGCGTCACGGCCGCCGCCGTTACCGCACTCCTTGCTGCCGCGCCGGCCTATGCGCAGGAGCGCGTGGTCAACGTCTACAATTGGTCGGATTATATCGACGACTCCATTCTGACCGACTTCACCAAGGAAACCGGCATCAAGGTCGTCTACGACACCTTTGATTCCAACGAGACCGTGGAAACCAAGCTGCTTGCCGGCGGTACGGGTTATGACGTCGTCGTTCCCACAGCCGACTTCCTGCAGCGCCAGATCCAGGCCGGCGTTTTCCAGAAGCTCGACAAGTCGAAACTGCCGAATCTTTCCAATATGTGGGATGTGATCCAGCAGCGCACCGCCGAATATGACGCCGGTAACGAACACGCGGTCGATTACATGTGGGGTACGGACGGCATCGGCTACAACGTCAAGAAGGTCGCTGAAATCCTCGGTCCCGATGTCAAGCCCGGCCTCGAAGTGATCTTCGATCCGAAGGTCGCCGAAAAGTTCAAGGATTGCGGCATTTACGTTCTCGACACGCCGAAGGACGTCATCTCCACGGCGTTCCGTTATCTCGGCCTCGACCCGAACTCCACAAAGGCTGAGGATTTCAAGAAGGCCGAAGAGCTGCTGACGGCTGTGCGCCCCAATATCCGCAAGTTCCACTCGTCCGAATACATCAATGCGCTTGCCAACGGCGACATCTGCATCGCCTTCGGCTATTCCGGCGACATGCTGCAGGCTCGCGACCGTGCGGCCGAAGCCAAGAACGGCGTCGAAGTCAATTATTCGATCCCCTCGCAGGGCGCCCAGATGTGGTTCGACATGATGGCGATCCCCGCCGATGCGCCCCATGTCGCGGAAGCCCACGAGTTCCTGAACTACATGATGAAGCCTGAGGTCATCGCCAAGGCGAGCGACCATACTTTCTATGCCAACGGCAACAAGGCTTCGCAGCAGTTCGTCAGCAAGGACATTCTGGAAGACCCGGCGATCTATCCGACCGAAGAGGTGATGAAGAACCTCTTCACGGTCAAGCCGTGGGATCCGAAAACGCAGCGTCTGGGGACGCGCCTCTGGACGAAGGTCGTCACCGGCCAGTAATTCAGCCTTAGGCCCGGACGGAAACGTCCGGGCCTTTCAATTACCGGCCGGGGTGGAGGCCGGCAGAACCTTGTATTTCGGGGAATAATATGAAGTCTCTCGGCAATATCCGCCGCGCTTTTGCGCCTTGGACCGATCCGTCCGCAAAACCCTTCATTGCTTTCAAGAATGTCACCAAGCGCTTTGGCGATTTTACCGCCGTCGACGATCTGTCGCTGAAAATCTATCACCGCGAGTTCTTCGCGCTGCTCGGCGCCTCGGGTTGCGGCAAGTCGACGCTGCTGCGCATGCTGGCCGGTTTCGAGCAGCCGACTTCGGGCGAAATCGTGCTCGACGGCACCGACATGGCCGGCACGCCGCCCTACAAGCGGCCGGTCAACATGATGTTCCAATCCTATGCGCTTTTCCCGCACATGACGGTCGAGAAGAATATCGCTTTCGGCCTGAGGCAGGACGGCATGTCGAAGGACGAGATGGCCGAGCGTGTCTCGCAGATGCTGAAGCTGGTTAAGCTTGAGCAGTTCGCCTCCCGCAAGCCGAACCAGCTTTCCGGCGGCCAGCGCCAGCGCGTGGCGCTGGCCCGCTCGCTTGCCAAGCGCCCGAAGGTGCTGCTGCTCGACGAACCGCTCGGCGCGCTCGACAAGAAGCTGCGCGAGGAAACCCAGTTCGAGCTGATGGACCTGCAGCAGAACCTCGGCCTCACCTTCGTCGTCGTCACCCACGACCAGGAAGAGGCGATGACCATGGCCGACCGCATCGCCGTCATGAGCCACGGCAAGGTCGTGCAGGTAGCGACGCCGGCGGAGATCTACGAGGCGCCGAATTCCCGCTTCGTCGCGGATTTCATCGGCGACGTGAACATCTTCGACGGCAAGGTCGCCTCATCGGGCAACGGTACCATCGAGATCGCCATCAACAGCGGCTTCAGCGTGCGCGTCGCCTCTTCCGAGACACCCTCGGCCGGCAGCGCCGTCGGCTTCGCCATCCGGCCGGAAAAGATGCGGGTCGGGCGCACGCCTCCCGCCAACGCTTCGATCAACGCCGCCAGGGGCGAACTCTGGGACATCGCCTATCTCGGCGACATGACCGTCTTCCATGTAAAATTGCAGAGCGGCACTGTCGTCAAGGCCTCGTCCCTCAATGCGCAGCGTTCCGTCGACGACCCCTTCACCTACGATCAGGAAGTCTGGGTCTCCTTCGATGAGAATGCCGGCATTCTGCTGAAGGATTGACATCATGGGCAAGCTCACGTCCGGCCTCTACAATCGCCTCGTTATCGCCATCCCCTATACTTGGCTGCTGCTCTTCTTCCTGGCTCCCTTCTTCATCGTTTTCCGCATTTCGCTCTCGACGACGGCAATCGCCATGCCGCCTTACGAGCCCGTCTTCTCGCTTGCCGACGGTTGGGCCGGGCTCTGGAGCAAGATCGGCGAGCTCTCCTTCGACAACTACAGCTACCTCACCGAGGACTCGCTCTATTTCAATGCCTATGTCTCGAGCGTGGTGATTGCCGGAATCTCCACCTTCCTCACACTGCTGATCGCCTATCCGATTGCCTATGGCATGGCACAGGCGCCGCGCACCATCCGCCCGACGCTGGTGATGCTGGTCATCCTGCCGTTCTGGACAAGCTTCCTGATCCGCGTTTATTCCTGGATCGCGATCCTGAAGCCGGAAGGGCTCTTCAACCAGCTTCTCCTGTCGCTGCACATCATCGACAGCCCGCTGATCATCCTCAACACCAATACCGCCGTCTATATCGGCATCGTCTATTCCTATCTGCCCTTCATGGTGCTGCCGCTCTATTCGGCTCTGGAAAAGATGGACGGTACGCTGATCGAAGCGGCGCAGGATCTTGGTTGCACGCCGATCAAGGCCTTCTGGCGCGTCACCTTTCCGCTGTCGATCCCTGGCGTGGTGGCCGGCTGCATGCTGGTCTTCATTCCCGCCGTCGGTGAATTCGTCATTCCCGACCTGCTCGGCGGTTCGCAGACGCTGATGATTGGCAAGACGCTCTGGAACGAATTCAATGCCAACCGCGATTGGCCGGTCTCCTCGGCGGTAGCAACGATCCTGCTGATGATCCTGGTGATCCCGATCGTCTTCTTCCAGAACGCCCAGGCCAAGGCCGAAGAGCGGGGGAAATAAGTCATGCTGAGATGGACCCGTTTCAATATCATCTCCGTCACGCTCGGTTTTGCCTTTCTCTACCTGCCGATCGTGCTCCTGGTGATCTTCTCCTTCAACGAATCGAAGCTCGTCACCGTCTGGGGCGGCTTCTCCACCAAGTGGTATGTCTCGCTGCTCTCGAACCAGGGCCTGCTCGACGCCGCCTGGGTGACGATCCGTGTCGGCCTGCTGTCGGCAACGGCCGCAACCATCCTCGGCACGATGGCTGCGCTGACGCTGGTGCGCTACACGCGCTTTCGCGGCCGCATGCTGTTTTCGGGCATGATCTACGCGCCGCTCGTCATGCCTGACGTCATAACCGGCCTGTCACTGCTGTTGCTCTTCGTCGCGATTGGCTTCGACCGCGGTTTCTGGACGATCACGCTCGCGCATACGACGCTGACCATGTGCTTCGTCGCCGTCGTCGTGCAGTCGCGCCTGTTGAGCTTCGATCAATCGATCGAGGAAGCGGCGCAGGATCTCGGCGCGCCGCCGGTGCGGACTTTCTTCGAGATCACCCTGCCGATCATCGCGCCGGCTGTGCTCTCCGGCTGGATCCTTGCCTTCACCCTGTCGCTTGACGATCTGGTGATCGCCAGTTTCACGTCGGGGCCGGGTGCCACCACGCTGCCGATGAGGATCTACAGCCAGGTGCGCCTCGGCGTGACGCCGGAAATCAATGCGGTGTGCACGATCCTGATCGCGATCGTGACCGTTGGCGTCATCTGCGCCTCGGTCGTCACCAAGCGCCGTGAAATCCAGCGACAGCGGGACGAGCGTGCGGCAGCCGCCGGCGCCTGATGCCGTGCGACGCGCTTTATTGCGCCTGAGGCGTATTGCCGAAAAGCGGAACCGGCGAGATCACCGGGTTCGGCCATGAGCCGCCGATGAAGAACGGCAGAAGCGGCAGCTCCGCTGCCTTGGCCGGATCGGTCGCCGCCAGCGATCCGGAAAGCGCCAGCCCGTTCGACTGATAGGTGATGACGCCGGAAAGTGTCAGCGTCTGTGTGGCGCCGGCGATATGGGCGTCGTGCATCTCGGCGGAGCCGTTGGCGAAATCGGCCTGAAGGTTGAGCTGGTTGAAGGCGAAGGCGCCGCCTGCTGCCGCGCTCAGCGGAAAGAACGGCTTTTCGGCCGCCTGCGTCCGGACTGCTGCAGCATCGATGCCGGGAATCGTGCCTTCCCCCGTCCAGAAGTGCAGCCTGCCGGTGACGTCGGCAAGGCCGGTCGTCCAGATCGCCTTCGGCGACTGCAGGTCGAGATCGAGCGATCCGGTCGCAAGCGGCAGCGGACCCTTCAGCTGCAGGCGCTCGGCAAGGGCTGCGAAGTCGGCATTGCGGATCGACAGCTGCAGCTTGCCGCCGCCGTCGAAGTCGCGCTGCGTCGCTTCCAGATGCGCGGTCATTTCACCGCCTTCGAACTGGCTGTCGCCAATATCGAATTTCGCCTCACCGCCGGCAACGATCATGCTGGCGCCGACATTGGAGAGTTCGAAGAGACCCATCTGCGCGCGCCGTGCCGAAAGCCTGACGTCGACATCCAGCACCCGCAGCGGTCCGCTTATACCGGCGGAGATTTCCTCCGCCTCGCCGGCGGCGAGCCTGAGCGCGAAGGCGTCGAGGAAGGGCTTGAGGTTCATCTGGTCGAAGGCGAGCGTGCCGCCGATTTTCGGTCGTTTGCCGGGTTGGGTGAAAAGGTCCATCACCCCGGTGGCGCTCGCTTCGTTCAGCGAGAGGCTGAGATTGTTGAAACGAAGCCCGTTGCCCGACGACATGATATCGGATTCCAGCGAGGCGCTCTTCAACGTTGCGATGCCGGGGATCGACTTCCCGGACCACGTCAGAAGTGCGGGCACATCGGGAATGCTGGCGGTGATATTGCCGGAAAAGGCCGAAAGGCTGGCGATGCTGGCAATGCCCTGGAAGTGCGCGGTCAAAAGGTTTGATGTGAGCGACGTCCGGGTCTCGGCATTCCTGCCGGCAAAGGCGAGCAGCGGCTGGCGCGAGGCGAAATCGACTTTCAGGTCCTCGCCGTTGATACGGGCGATGACCACCGCCGAGATCGCGCCGGATAGCCTGGGCCAGGCGATATCGGCGGTGACGCTGTCGAAATGATAGGTCGTGGCGGACTTGATGTCGGTGACCACAAGCGTGCCGTCCTCGACGGTCACCGCGCCGATCTCGGCATCGAGATCGGGATCGAGCACCTCAGCTCCGTTTTCGTAACGTACGCCGCTGATCGCGCGTGCGAGCAGGCCGGCATAACTCCAGTCGATCAGCCCTTTTTCGTCGCGCGTCAGCGCCAGGGTGGGGCGCACCAGGTGGAATTCGTGGAAGCTCGTCCGGCCTCTCAACGCGTCGATGAGGCTGAAATCGGCCGACAGGCTTTCAATGCTGCCGAGCAGCTTGTCGCCGCTTTCGCGCGGTTGGCGGATGGTGATCTGATTCAGCGTGATGCGTGGCGTCGGCCAGAATTCGAGAACCGGGCTACCCTTGATCTCGGCATGGTAACCCGTCCATTTCGACAGCGTGTCCTCGATGCCGGAGCGCACGAAACCGGTCGAGATGAGATAGGGGGCGGCAACCCTGAGCGCCACGAAAAGCGCCAGCGCGATCAGCAGGAATACCGTCGACAGGCGGGCGAAGGCCGGAAGCCAGCGCGAAACGGGTCCGATCTTCCTGCGCCACCTGCGATGTCTTGACGTGCTCATGATCTCCGCCGGCAAATTCAGCCGGTCATCCCGTTATGCGCTGATTTCGCCGGATATAGGAAATATCAGGCATATGCAAATCCCTACAGCGCTGCGCGTCTTTTCAGACGCGCAAAGGACGACGCGATAGGCGACGGATCGCGTCGGTTCCGCACTTTATAATGCAATGCAGCATGTTATAAAGACGCTATTGGGGAGGAGATTGAATGCGCGATAACAGACCACTTTGGGTGCCGTCGGAGGATGCCGTTGCAAAAAGCCCGATCCATGCCTTCATGGAGCGCTGCAATGCCGATTTCGGGCTTTCTCTTTCGGGCTTTGAGGATCTGCATGCATGGTCGGTGGCCGAGCGGGAGAATTTCTGGTCGACCGTCTGGGATTTCTGCGGCGTCAAGGGAGAGCGTGGCGCCAAGGTGCTTGCCAATGGCGACCGCATGCTGGAAGCCCGCTTCTTTCCCGATGCGACGCTGAACTTCGCCGAAAACCTGCTGCCCCGCCGCGGTGAGGGCGACGCCATCATCTTCCGCGGCGAGGACAAGGCCGAGGACCGCTGGTCGTGGGACCGGCTGCACGTGCTGGTCTCGAAGCTGCAGCAGGCCTTTGCAGCACTCGGCATCGGCAAGGGCGACCGCATCGCCGCTATGATGCCGAACATGCCGGAGACCGTCGCGGCCATGCTCGCCGCCGCCTCGATCGGCGCCATCTGGTCGTCCTGTTCGCCTGATTTCGGCGAGCAGGGTGTGCTCGACCGCTTCGGCCAGATCGAGCCAAGGCTGTTCATCGCCTGTGATGCCTATTGGTATTCCGGCAAGCTGCAGGAAGTCGGCGCCAAGGTCGCCACGGTTGCAAAAAGCCTGGGTGTCCCGACGGTCATCGTCCATTACGCCGGCGATGCGGAGGCCGTGGCGCGCCAGACGCCGGGGGCTTTAACGCTCGAGGCCTTTGTCGCGCCCTATGAGGCAAGGGAGGTCGAGTTCACCCGGCTTGGTTTTTCGCACCCGCTCTACATCCTCTTTTCGTCGGGCACGACAGGCGTGCCGAAATGCATCGTGCATTCGGCCGGCGGAACGCTGCTGCAGCACCTCAAGGAGCAGCGGCTGCATTGCGGCCTGCAGGCGGGCGAGAAGCTGTTCTATTTCACCACCTGTGGCTGGATGATGTGGAACTGGCTGGTCAGCGGTCTTGCCAGCGGCGCAACGCTCTGCCTGTTCGACGGTTCGCCCTTCGCCCCCGATGGCAACGTGCTGTTCGACTATGCCGAGGCGGAAAAATTCGCCATCTTCGGCACCTCGGCGAAATATATCGACGCGGTGCGCAAGGGTGGGCTGACGCCGCGCGTCAGCCACGATCTCTCCAGCCTGCGGCTGATGACCTCCACCGGCTCGCCGCTGTCGCCGGAAGGGTTCACCTTCGTCTATGAGGGTATCAAGGAAGACGTACAGCTCGCCTCGATCTCAGGCGGCACCGATATCGTCTCCTGCTTCGTGCTCGGTAATCCGCTGCAGCCGGTCTGGCGCGGCGAGATCCAGGGACCTGGCCTCGGCCTTGCGGTCGACGTCTGGAACGATGACGGCAAGCCGGTGCGCGGGGAGAAGGGTGAACTGGTTTGCACCAAGGCCTTCCCCTCGATGCCGGTGATGTTCTGGAACGACCCCGATGGCGCCAAATATCGCGCCGCCTATTTCGACCGGTTCGACAATGTCTGGTGCCACGGCGATTTCGCCGAATGGACGGAGCATGGCGGTTTGATCATCCACGGCCGCTCGGATGCGACGCTCAATCCTGGTGGTGTGCGCATCGGCACGGCCGAGATTTACAATCAGGTGGAGCAGATGGAGGAGGTGGCCGAGGCGCTGTGCATCGGCCAGGACTGGGACGACGACGTGCGCGTCATCCTCTTCGTCCGCCTTGCCCCCGCCGTGACGTTGACCGAGGATCTCGTCAAGGCGATCAAGGCCCGCATCCGCACCGGCGCCTCGCCGCGGCACGTGCCGGCGAAGATCATCGCGGTTGCCGATATTCCCCGCACCAAATCCGGCAAGATCGTCGAGCTTGCCGTGCGCGAGGTCGTTCACGGCCGGCCGGTGAAGAACCAGGAAGCGCTTGCCAATCCAGAGGCTCTAAGACTCTTCGCCGGGCTAAGCGAGCTGAAGGATTGATAGTACTCTTAAGCTAGAAGCTTTCACCATCTATCAATCTTCTGTCATGGAAACCTTTCGTTAAGAAAGGTTTGTCAAATGTAAAGCTAACTTGGGGCCGTACATGAACGAGGCGGCTGGAGCCTTCGGGCTTACAACATGACGTTGATCGACTGAGCTCTTGTTGAACAGCACCAAATTCCAAGGCAGCCTCATGGCTGCCTTTTCTTTATCAACCGGCCAGCACCCGCTGCGACGGGAAGGTGATCTCGACGAGCGTGCCCTCGTTCGGCGCCGAATTGATCGAGAAGGTCGCCCGGTTGGCATCGACCATCGCCTTGGTCAACGGCAGGCCGAGGCCGGTGCCGTCGCCGCGGTGGCGCGACTGCGTCGAGGAGACCTGCCGGAACGGCTTCATCGCCTGGTCGAGCTCGCTGCGCGTCATGCCGATGCCGGTATCGCGGACCCTGAGGACAACGCTGCCATTGGCTTCATAGGACGTGGAAACCACGATCTGCCCGCCTGACGGGGTGAAGCGGATGGCGTTCGACAGGATGTTGAGCGCGATCTGCTTGATCGAGCGCAGATCCGCCACGACCTCCGGCACTGCATGCGACAGCGCCGTGCGGATGATGACGCGCTGGCCGTTCGCCTGCGGCTGTACCAGAGCCACGGCCTCGGAGACCGCCTCATTGAGGCCGACGGCGGCAAAATCGAGATCCATCTCGCCCGCCTCGATCTTCGAAATGTCGAGCAGGTCGTTGACGATATCGAGGACATGCCGGCCGGAGCGGCCGATGTCGTTGGCATATTCGATATAACGGGGATGGCCGATCGGTCCGAAGCGTTCGCCGGCCATCATGTCGGAAAAGCCGATGATGGCGTTGAGCGGCGTGCGAATCTCGTGGCTGACGCGGGCGAGGAAATCGGTCTTGTGGGCGTTGGCGGTTTCGGCCGCACCCTTGGCGTTGCGTAGCTCGTCCTCGGTGCGCTTCCACTGGGTGATATCGCGGATAACGGCGCAATAGCCGTTGGAGGAGGTGAGCTGGCCCATCGTCATGAACAGCGGCACGAAGCCGCCGGCGGCCTCGCGGCCGATCACTTCGCGCCCGTCGTTCAACACGCTTGCCACGCCATGGCCGGAGAGGCCATTCAGATAGTCGATGACTGCCTTCTGGCTCTCATGGGCAAACAGCATGACGAAGGGTTTGCCGCGCGTCTCCTGTTCGTCGTAATTGAAAAGCGCGCTGGCCGAACGGTTCATCGAGCGGATGTCGCCCTCCGTGCCGATGACGACGACGCCGTCGGTCGCCGTTTCCAGGATCGAGCGCAATTCTTCCACTTCGACCTGGAGTTTAGCGACCTTCTCGACCATCCGCTCGGGGCGGCCTTCGGAACGGCCCTCGGACCGGTTTGCGTCGCTGCGGCCATCTTCCTTGCCTTCCACCGGCATCAGCGCCAGCATCAGGGCGTTGGCGTCTTCCCAGCGCACCGATTGCAGCCGCGCGGTCACCGGCGCCAGCGTATCATCGGCCTTGACGAGCATCATGGTGCCGGAGCCGGCGGCCTTCTCCTCGAGTTCGCGGCGCTGAAGCAGGGCTTCGATGCCGCCCACTTCGCGCAATGCCCCGAGCGTGCCGTAGCCCGTCAACCGCATGAATTCCGGATTGGCATGGATCAGCGCATCGCCGATATGGATGAGCACGGCAACAGGCAATTGGTCGACCGTTCCCACCGAAAGCCCGTCCGTCATCTTGATGCGCGGCGGGATGAAGCTGGTGAGAACCTCGATCTGGCTGGCCGTCTCCTCAAGCCCTTCCGTTGCCTCGTCCTCGGCGATGACAATCGGTTCTTCAGCGGCACCGTCGTCTTCGTGCTCTGCCTCGACGGCATTCTCGAAGATCGCCTGCTGCGGCGCGATTTCCTCGGGCGACGGTATATCAGCCTTGTCGGCGGGAGTTTCGGCCTCGAACTCTTCGGGTCCGGAGGCCTCTTCGAAGCCGGCCGTTTCCGTGACGGCGGGTTCAGCCGCCGCCGCGGCGCTGGGTTCCATCGGCGCCGGGGCGACAGGCTCTTCCTTACGCGTGCCGAAGGCTTCGAGCCGCTTGGCGATCTCGCGGAAATTGGCCTGTTCGGCAGCCGTCAGTCCGGCGCCGCTGTTGTGGAGCTGAACGATCTTGTCGGAGAAACGGCGATTGGGCGTTTCCGAAATCCGAAGCGCCGGCGGCTCGTCCGAAACATCCGCTGCCGGCTCGGCGGCAGGTGCTTCGTCGGCGCCGACCGCCTGTTCTTCTACGGCACTCTCCGGCGCTGATGTCTCCACGATCGCCTCTTCGGCAGTGATCTCTTCCGATCCTGTCTCTTCGGTCTCCGGCTCGGCTGCCGTAAACGCTTGGTCGTCGATCTCTTCCGCTGCGATGGTTTCGGCCGAGACCTCTTGGGGGGCGGCTTCCGCTTCATCTGCCACTTCGGCGACGGGCTCTGCCACCGGGCCGAGGCTCGCTGCATCATGGCCGATACCATCAGGGCCGAGTGTCAGGCCGAGCGCCAGCGGATCTTCCTGCGCATCCGAAAGCCTAACGACGCCAAAACCGCGGAAACCATCGAAGTCGCGGTTGCGGGTATAGGTCGGCAACGCCGCCAGATCGACCGGAACGACGAGACTGGTGCCTTCAACCGGCCAGAGGATCGTCTTGCCCGACCATGTGTCGCGGCGGGCGAGCGCCTCGGAAAGCTTGCCGTCGGGATCGAGATTGAAGAGGGCGGCGACATCGCCGAAGGCAGAGCCGATGATGTCGGACGCATGCGGTCCGACGGCCTCGGCAAATTCGTGGCTGACCTCGTTGAACCGGCCTTCGGCGTCGATCTTCCAGACGAAGCGCGTGGCGCGGCTGTTCGGCCTGAAGACGAAGCCGGGCTCCGCCGCAAGCTGAGGGGCAGGGGGCACGTCGGGGATTACGGGCGTTGCGATGACGGGCTCTTCATGGACCGCTTCCGGTGCGTCTTCGATGGGCGTTTCGCTGGCTTCGGCAGGCGGTTCCGCCATCGCCGCCGTTTCCACCGTCTCCGCAATGGAGGTCACATCGTTCTCGATGACCGCGTCGGGCTCGGTGGCTTCATCCGCGCTGCGATCGATCATGTCGCCGTCGCTCTCCGGCTCCGCATTCGCGGCAGGATAAAGCCCATCGTCAACCGCCTCGTCTGCGGATGCTACCGCTGTCTCGGCCGGCTGTTCGTTTTCGCCGGCGATCTCCTCGAGCGTCTCCTCGACCTCTTCGATCCCCGAGACCGCGTCGATGATCTCGGTGAAGCCTGCGGCGGCGACAGGTTCGTCTTGATGCACTTCGGCCGGCGGCGCGCCTTCTTCCTGTGCGGGCGCATCGATTGAATCGAGCGCGGGCGCATCGATCGCGTCGAGATGACCGATCGCAGTCTCCACGGCAAAGAGCAGATTGAGCGCCGGATCGTCGCTGAGCTTGCCGACCGCGGCCGGAAGATTGCCTCTGCCGGTGGCGACAGGTCGCTTCACCAACCGGTCGGGATGCGCGCCGGCAAGGTTGATCAAGGTCTTTGCGGTCTGCTCGGAGATTCCGAGCGAGGCAAAGCCCGGGGAAGCGGCGATGACCTCGCCATTGGCGCCGATCACCGCCATATGCGTATCGGGATCATCAAGTCCCTGCAGCATCTGGGTCGCCGATGCGCCGGCTGCGAGCGGCTTTGCTGAGACCGGTACCGAAAACAGGATGGCCTTTTCGCCCTGGGAAAGCCGGATCAGTTCGGCAGCCGCCTGTACCTGCGCACGCTGAAAGCCCTTGGCAACGCGGATCATCAGGCTGCGGCTGTCGCCGATATCGGTGAGCTGGCGCGCGGCCGTTTCCAGCTGGCGGAAGGTGATGTCGGCGCGGTCGAACCCCTGATCGAGCAGGTCATAGACTGCCGAATGGCCGAAAAGCTCCGCACCCGCACCGTTCGCCCAGAGCAGACGGGCAAGATCGGCCGAAAACAGCACCATGGCCTCGCCGCGTGAAAAGCGTTCCCGCACCCGTGCATGCACGGCGATATCGATGAACGGATATTGGACTGCGGGCATGTTCGAACCTTGTCGCTGTCGGTCTTCTTAATTAACGGCTTATTAATAACTGCGGGGCGCATGCCGGTCCAGAAGAGGAGGGGGTTTTCGGCCGGAAAGGTTAACGTCTTGTGCACTGCACAATAATTGTTGCAATGCACAATGAAATGTCTTATATAAGCATCATCCCAACTATCGCAGGCAGCGGCTGCCTCAACCTAAAGGATGCGACCTATGGCTACCATAAAGACCGACGACGTTTTTTCAATTGCTTCTTTCGACCCGTCCAAGTTCACGGAATCCTTCCGTGAATTCGCCGAAAAGGGCGCTCAGCAGTCGAAGGATGCCTATGCCAAGCTGAAGACCGCTGGCGAGGAAGCCGGCAAGACGCTCGAAGCCACCGTCCAGACGGCTCAGGCCGGCAGCGTCGAGATCGGCCTGAAGGCGATCGACATCCTGCGCATCAACTCCGAGAACTCGCTGTCGCACTTCGAAGCGCTGCTCGGCGTCAAGTCCCCGGCCGAATTCTTCGAGCTGCAGACCTCGTTCATCCGCAAGCAGGCCGAACTCACCGTCGAGCAGGCGAAGTCGATCCAGGAAACCACCAAGCAGGTGGCCGAGAAGCTTGCAAAGCCCTCCAAGGACGCCGCCGAAAAGGCCATGGCTTCCTTCAAGGTTGCCTGATCGGTCTTTACCGATCGGAGATAAAAGGCTGGACCTCGCGTCCAGCCTTTTTGTATATTGACGAGGAATGGGGCTTGAATTCATCGCCAAGTCCTCGTATGTGACCCCCGTCGCGCCAAGCGCGATTTATGCGGTTGTAGCTCAGTTGGTTAGAGCGCAGGTTTGTGGCACCTGAGGTCGGAGGTTCGAGACCCCCCAACCGTACCATCTCCCCCACGTCAGAATGAAAACCCGGTTCCCATCGTTTCGATGGAACCCATGCTGCACCGGGTCGTTCTCCATGTTAACGGGAGAATACGCATGTCGAAAACCCTTCTCTATGGTGCGACGAAGATTGACGAGACCAACAGCGCTTATGCGCCGGTCGAAAGCCTCGCCGCGTTCCAGTGGAAGAACCGCGTCTTCGTTGTTTTCGCCGACAGGGATAATTCCCGCGCCGCCCGGCAGGAAAATCACCTGCTGGCCGATCGCTCGGCCCTCGATGAGCGTGACTTGGTCGTGCTCAAGGTTTCCGGCGCCGGCGTTCGACCGCTCTTCGGTGCGGCTGACGGTCTCGATGGCGAAGCGATCCGCCGCGATCTCGAGGCGCCGGAGGTGGGCGAATTCGCGGCCTTCCTTCTCGGCAAGGACGGCACTGTCAAGCTCAAGGCCAGCGAGCCGATTACTGATGGCGAGCTCTTCGCCATCATCGACAGCATGCCGATGCGTGCTGCCGAATCGCTGAAGCCGGACAAATAGCCCCGAACGTCGCGTAAACTGAAATCATGAAAGGGAGGCGGTCATGTCCGTGCCCAACGAACCCATTCCCGATCAGCCGCCGATGCCCGGGCCCGGCTGGAAGCCGGTGCCTCCGATCAAGGAACCGGAGCCGGACAGGCTGCCCGACGAGGCGCCCGTTCCAAATCCCGACGAGAACGACGAGCCGGCAAAACACGTCTGCAGGGCTTAGACCTGTCCTAAAGGAAAATATGCCGCTCGGCGCTGACGAGTTCCTGGAGGAAATCGGCAACGCTTCTGACGCGTAGCAGGTCGCGCGCGGTTTCGTGATAGGTCGTCCAGTAGGCGCGCCGGATCGAAACCTCCGGCAGAATGCGCTGGAGTTCCGGATACTGCCTGGCGATATAATCGTGCAGGATGCCGATGCCGGCGCCTGTTCGTACCGCCTCCGTCTGTCCGATCGCCGTCGAAATCTCGAAGCCTGCATCCCAGCTTCGCATGACTGCGCCGGAAAAATTCAGCGACGCGGTGAAGATCAGGTCTTCGACATAGCCGATGCGGCGATGCGCCTTGAGCGCGTCGATATCGGCAGGTGCTCCCTGTGACGCCAGATAATTTCGCGAGGCATAAAGGCCGAGCGTGTAATCCGTCAACTTCGAGGAAACGAGCCGCCCTTGCTCCGGCCGCTCCAGCGTGATGGCGATATCCGCCTCGCGCTGCGACAGCGAGAAAGAGCGCGGCACCGGTACGAGCTGGATCTTCAGTTCCGGATGGCGCTCGATCAACCTGCCCATGCGCGGCGCAAGAAAGGAAACGCCGAAGCCGTCGGGCGCGCCGACACGCACGGTTCCGGCGATTGCCGTATCGGTGTGGCCGAGGCTGGCCTGTACTGCGAGCATTTCCGTTTCCATCCGCTCTGCGGATGCCAGGAACACTTCGCCTTCGGCCGTCAGTTCGCAGCCATTCGTGCGGCGGATGAAAAGCCGCGTCTTCAGCGCCTCTTCCAGCGAAGTCAGTCGACGCGAGAGCGTGGCGTGATTGAGCCCCAGCCGCTTCGAGGCGGCAAGGATCTGTCCGGTGCGGGCGACGGCGAGGAAAATCCGAACATCGTCCCAGTTCATCGCTTGGCACGCATTGCGATCGGATCGACCTCGATAAGCGTCAGCGATGTGACCATGTGCGCCGTCTGGTTTTTGTACTTAAGGAAATGCGGTGTCCGCAGATGGGCCTCGTATGCTTCCTGGTCGGCGTAGACTTCAAGGATGCGAATCCGGTTTGGGTTGCCCCTGATGGAGACAGCGCTCAGGGAAAGGACGCCGTCTTCCAGGGCGACGGATGCTTCGATTTCTTCCGCAAGCAATGCGCGATAGGTTTCAAGCGTGTCCGGATCGATCTCCAGCTCCGCCATTCTGACGACGGGTTTCCGGCTCATCGGTTTGACCTCCCCAGGGTTTGACTTGTCGGCGTTTGACTTGTTGGCGTGCCGTGCCAAGTTTGGAAGCAGCGGCAGCGCCTGATGCAACGATAGAGCTATAATTTGCGCACAACGGTTGCTTATATCAGCGCATTGATTTGTGCAAATTGAAGTGCGATTGTCGGCCACCCAAAAACAGGAGGAACACCCATGCGTGAGATCGGTCATTTCATCGGCGGCAAGCAGGTTGCCGGCACCAGCGGCCGCGTCAGCAACGTCTACAATCCGGCAACCGGCGAAGTGCAGGCGACCGTCGCACTTGCAAGCGTCGAGGAATTGCGCGCCGCGGTCGAAAACGCCAAGGTTGCGCAGCCGAAATGGGCCGCCACCAATCCGCAGCGTCGCGCCCGCGTCTTCTTCAAATTCGTCGAACTCCTGAACAAGCATATGGACGAGCTTGCCGAAATCCTCTCCAAGGAACACGGCAAGACGATCGAGGATGCCAAGGGCGACGTCATTCGCGGCCTCGAAGTCTGCGAATTCGTCTGCGGCATTCCCCATCTCGCCAAGGGCGAGTTCACCGAGGGCGCCGGGCCTGCGATCGACATGTATTCGATCCGCCAGCCGGTCGGCATCGGCGCCGGCATTACCCCCTTCAATTTCCCGGGTATGATCCCGATGTGGATGTTTGCGCCGGCGATCGCCTGCGGCAACGCCTTTATCCTCAAGCCCTCCGAGCGCGATCCCTCCCTGCCGATCCGTCTCGCCGAACTGATGATCGAGGCCGGCCTGCCGGCCGGCATCCTCAACGTCGTCAATGGCGACAAGGGTGCCGTCGACGCGATCCTCACCGATCCCGATATCGGCGCCGTCTCCTTCGTCGGCTCGACGCCGATCGCCCGCTACGTCTATGGCACCGCGGCGATGAACGGCAAACGCGCCCAGTGCTTCGGCGGCGCCAAGAACCACATGATCATCATGCCGGATGCTGACCTGGATCAGGCCGTCAACGCGCTGATGGGCGCAGGCTACGGTTCGGCTGGCGAGCGCTGCATGGCAATCTCGGTTGCCGTTCCGGTCGGCGAGGAGACCGCCAACCGCCTCGTCGAAAAGCTGACGCCGAAGATCGAATCCCTGCGCATCGGCCCCTATACCGACGACAAAGCCGACATGGGCCCGCTCGTCACCAAGGAAGCCTATACCCGTGTTCGCGGCTTGATCGACCGCGGCATCGAGGAAGGCGCAAAGCTCGTCGTCGACGGCCGCGATTTCAAACTCCAGGGCTATGAAGACGGCTATTTCGTCGGCGGCTGCCTGTTCGATCATGTGACGCCTGAGATGGATATCTACAAGACCGAGATTTTCGGACCTGTCCTCTCCGTCGTTCGTGCCAACAACTATGAGGAAGCGCTGTCGTTGCCGATGAAGCACGAATACGGCAACGGTGTTGCGATCTACACCCGCGATGGCGATGCCGCCCGCGATTTTGCCTCGCGCATCAATATCGGCATGATCGGCATCAACGTTCCGATCCCGGTTCCGCTCGCCTACCACTCCTTCGGCGGCTGGAAGGCCTCGAGCTTCGGCGACCTCAACCAGCATGGCACGGATTCGATCAAGTTCTGGACGAAGACCAAGACCGTCACCGCCCGCTGGCCCTCGGGCATCAAGAGCGGCGCAGAATTCGTCATGCCGACGATGAAGTGATCGTCACGACATTCCAATCTGCAATCTGTAATTCGGGGGCCTTTTGGCTCCCGAATTTTTTCTCGTCATGCTAATTGCCGGCGATATCGGCCCGGCGTCGAGGATGTCCGGAGACAAGGGCGCGGTCTGCTCACCATCTGCTTTTCCCCAGTGCCGAGGTCAAACTGGTGCGCAAAGGCACGCCCGAGCGCAAGCAGGCGATCCTCGATGACGTCGAGATCCTGAGGCGGGATTGACGTCGCGGCAAATGGCCTCATAAGCTGAATGCGAATTTCATATTTTGGAATTGTTCAAAACTAGCAAACCGCCTATATAGGTCTGAACAGACGAGTCAGGAGAATGGCATGCGGTTGACGAAGCAGACCAACTATGCGGTTCGCATGTTGATGTATTGTGCTGCCAACGACGGACACTTGAGCCGGATTCCGGAAATCGCCAAGGCCTATGGCGTTTCCGAGCTCTTTCTTTTCAAGATCCTCCAGCCGCTCAACAAGGCGGGTCTGGTCGAAACGGTGCGCGGTCGCAACGGCGGCGTGCGCTTGGGCAAGCCGGCCGCCGACATTAGCCTTTTCGACGTCGTTCGGGTGACGGAAGATAGCTTCGCCATGGCCGAATGCTTCGAGGACGACGGTGAGGTCGAATGCCCGCTGGTCGACAGCTGCGGTTTGAATTCGGCGCTGCGCAAGGCGCTCAACGCTTTCTTTGCCGTGCTTTCGGAATACTCGATTGACGATCTCGTCAAGGCGCGTCCGCAGATCAATTTCCTTCTCGGAATCACCGGAGAGCCGGCCTATCGCAAACCCGCGATCGTTGCCCCGGCCGCCTGATCAAAAGACCAGGACAAACTTCTGAACCGCGGTTGCCCCGGCAACCGCGGTTTTTGTTTTTGCGGGCATCTCACATAGCCTCCGGAACCGGGAAATGCCGGCTGCGTGTCGCGATGGGCGCGTTTTTATACCAAATGCGACAAAATTTCGGTCTTTTTTGTGCGAATATTTCCGAATGAGGCTGATTTTTGACGGAAAATTTCTAAAATTGTCCAGCTGGAAAAATTTTCTGCGTAGCCCGTTGCTTTCAGTAAATAAATATCGTTCCATCGAGCGTCGACCGAGATGGCAATCTACGGTCTCCAAACATCAAAAAAGAACAACCGGGAAACAATATTATGAAAAAGATCTCTGTCCTGCTGGCAGCGACGGCCTTGATTTCCGTCATGGCGACGTCGGCCTGGTCCAAGACCCTTGTTTATTGCTCCGAGGGCTCGCCGGAAGGCTTCGACCCCAGCCTCTATACGGCAGGCACGACCTTCGACGCGTCGTCGCGCACGGTCTATAGCCGTCTCGTCGAATTCAAGCATGGCGGGACCGAGATCGAGCCGGGCCTGGCCGACAGCTGGAGCGTTTCGGCCGACGGCAAGGAGTATACCTTCAAGCTGCATCCGGGCGTCAAGTACCAGACCACCGACTTCTTCACGCCGACGCGCGATCTCAACGCCGACGACATCATCTTCTCGTTCGAGCGTCAGCTCAAGGCTGACAATCCGTGGAACAAGTATGTCGAGGGCGGCTCTTACGAATACGCCGCCGGCATGGGCTTCCCGGAGCTGATCAAGTCGATCGAGAAGGTCGATGACCTCACCGTCAAGTTCACGCTCAACCATCCCGAAGCGCCGTTCCTCGCCGACCTCGCCATGGACTTCGCCTCGATCGTCTCCAAGGAATATGCCGACAAGCTCGCCGCCGACGGCAAGATGGCGCAGCTCAACCAGCAGCCGCTCGGCACCGGCCCGTTCACCTTCGTCGCCTACCAGCCGGATGCCGTCATCCGCTACAAGGCGAACGAAACCTATTTCAAGGGCAAGGAAAAGATCGACGATCTGGTTTTCGCGATCACCTCTGACGCTGCCGTCCGCGCGCAGAAGCTGAAGGCCGGCGAATGCCACCTCATTCCTTATCCGAATGCGGCTGACGTCGCCGAACTCAAGAAGGACGAGAACCTGACCGTGCTCGAGCAGGCCGGCCTGAACGTTTCGTATCTCGCTTACAACACCTTGATTGCTCCCTTCGACAAGGCCGAAGTCCGCAAGGCGCTGAACATGGCGATCAACAAGCAGGCGATCGTCGACGCCGTCTTCCAGGGTGCTGCGGCCGTTGCCAAGAACCCGATCCCGCCGACGATGTGGTCCTATAACGATGCCGTCGTAGACGACAAGTACGATCCCGATGCGTCGAAGAAGATGCTGGCAGATGCCGGCGTCAAGGATCTTAAGATGAAGATCTGGGCGATGCCGGTTTCGCGTCCGTACATGTTGAACGCGCGCCGCGCCGCAGAACTGATGCAGGCCGACTTGGCCAAGGTCGGCGTCGATGCGGAAATCGTCACCCATGAATGGGCTGAATATCTGAAGCTCTCGTCCGACAAGAATCGCGACGGTGCCGTCATCCTCGGCTGGACCGGCGACAACGGCGACCCTGACAACTTCATGGATACGTTGCTTGGCTGCGACGCTGTCGGCGGCAACAACCGCGCTCAGTGGTGCAACAAGGAATTCGACGATCTGATGACGAAGGCCAAGCAGACGGCCGACGTCGCCGAGCGCACGAAGGCCTATGAACAGGCTCAGCTGATCTTCAAGAAGGAAGCTCCCTGGAATACGATTAACCACTCATTGGTCTTCGTTCCGATGAGCAAGAAGGTCTCGGGCTTCTTCATGGACCCGCTCGGAATTCACCGCTTCGACGGTGTGGACATTTCCGAATAATAAAAAATCTGTAAACTGCCCGGTCAACGCCGGGTGCGGCCGGCGGTCAGGTTCCCCTGACCGCCGGAAACTATTGGAAAACCTGCTATGTTGCGTTTTTTCATCGGCCGCCTCGCGGTGCTGATCCCGACATTCCTTGGCGTTTCGCTGATAGCCTTCTCGTTCATCCGCATGATCCCCGGCGACCCCGTCATGCTTTTGTCGGGTGAACGTGTGATGGCGCCGGAACGTCACGCCCAGATCATGCATGATCTCGGCTTCGACCGGCCCATATATGTGCAGTATTTCGATTATCTCGGAAAAGTGCTGCAAGGCGATCTCGGCACCTCGATCGTCACCAAACGGCCCGTTCTCGGCGAGTTCTTCACATTGTTCCCGGCAACGCTGGAGCTTTCGCTCTGTGCCATCATTATCGCCGTCTGTCTTGGCGTGCCCGCCGGCGTCTTTGCGGCCGTCAAGCGAGGCACGTGGTTCGATCAGAGCGTGATGGGTGTTGCCCTCATCGGTTATTCCATGCCGATTTTCTGGTGGGGTCTGCTGCTCATCATCTTCTTCTCCGGCTATCTCGGCTGGACGCCCGTTTCCGGCCGCATCTCGCTGATGTATTTCTTCAAGCCGGTCACCGGATTCATGCTTATAGACAGCCTGCTGTCGGGCCAGAAGGGCGCGTTCGCCTCGGCCGTCAGCTACCTCATTCTGCCGACCATCGTGCTGGCAACCATCCCGCTCGCCGTCATCGCACGCCAGACGCGTTCGGCGATGCTCGAGGTTCTGGGTGAGGACTATGTCCGCACCGCGCGCTCGAAAGGCCTGAAGCCGCTACGCGTCGTCGGCGTGCATGCGCTACGCAACGCAATGATCCCTGTCATCACCACGATCGGTCTGCAGATCGGCGTTCTTCTTGCCGGCGCCATCCTCACCGAGACGATCTTCTCCTGGCCGGGCATCGGCAAATGGATGGTCGATTCGGTCTTCAAGCGCGATTACGCCGTGGTCCAGGGCGGCCTTCTGCTGATCGCCGGCGTCATCATGCTGGTCAATCTGATTGTTGATGTTCTCTACGGCTTCATCAATCCGCGCATTCGTCATTAGGAGCGGTTCATGAGCACCGTCACCATCAAAACCGGCCAGCCATCCGCTGTTGCGGAGTTCTGGCATTATTTCTCCCGCAACAAGGGCGCCGTCATCGGCCTCGTGGTTTTCACCATCATCCTGGTCGTCGCAGTCTTCGCGCCGCTCTTTGCGCCGCATGCGCCAAACGAGCAGAACCGCCAGGTGCTGCTGGCCGTGCCCTTCTGGATGGAGGCGGGCAGCGCCTCCTTCCCGCTCGGAACGGATGCCGTCGGCCGCGATATCCTTTCACGCCTGATCTACGGCGCGCGCTTCTCGCTCTTCATTGGCGTCGTCGTCGTCACGCTTTCGGTCATTTCAGGCGTCCTGATCGGCCTCGTTGCCGGATTTTTCCGCGGCAAGATTGATACGGCAATCATGCGCCTGATGGACATCATCCTGGCCTTCCCGTCGCTGCTGCTGGCTCTCGTTCTGGTGGCCGTGCTGGGACCCGGTCTCACCAATGCGATGATCGCGATTTCGCTGGTCAACCAGCCGCATTTCGTCCGGCTGACGCGCGCCTCGGTCATTTCAGAGCGTGAGAAGGAATATGTCATTGCCTCGCGTGTCGCGGGTGCAGGCACCTTCCGGTTGATGTTCAAGACGATCCTGCCGAACTGTCTTGGACCGCTGATCGTTCAGGCGACGCTCGCCTTCTCGGCAGCGATTCTCGATGCCGCCGCCCTCGGCTTTCTCGGCATGGGCGCCCAGCCGCCGACACCCGAATGGGGAACGATGCTGGCCGAATCCCGTGAGTTCATCTCGCGCGCCTGGTGGGTGGTGACATTCCCGGGTCTTGCCATCCTCATCACCGTTCTCGCCATCAACCTGATGGGCGACGGCCTGCGCGACGCGCTCGATCCCAAACTGAAGAGGTCGTGATGTCACTCCTCGAGATTGAAAATCTGACGGTCGAATTCCAGACCTCTTCCGGTCTCTTCCGCGCCGTCGACGGCGTATCGCTTGCCTGCGACAAGGGCGAGATTCTGTCGGTCGTCGGCGAATCCGGCTCGGGTAAATCCGTTGCCATGCTGGCCCTGATGGGGCTTCTGCCCTGGACGGCGAAGATCACCGCCGACCGGATGCAGTTCGACGGCAAGGACCTGCGCGGCATCTCCGCCCGCCAGCGCCGCAGGATCATCGGCAAGGACATGGCGATGATCTTCCAGGAGCCGATGTCGAGCCTCAATCCGTGCTTCACGGTCGGTTTCCAGCTCGGCGAGACCCTGCGCTTTCATATGGGCCTCAACCGCAAGGAGCGCCGCCAACGCTCTATCGAGCTCTTGAACCTCGTCGGCATTCCGGCTCCGGAAGACCGCCTGTCGAACTTCCCGCATCAGATGTCCGGCGGCATGAGCCAGCGCGTTATGATCGCTATGGCGCTCGCCTGCAATCCGAAGCTCCTGATCGCCGACGAGCCGACGACCGCGCTCGACGTCACGATCCAGGCGCAGATCCTCGATCTGCTCGTTCGCCTGCAGAAGGAGCAGGGCATGGCGCTGGTCCTGATCACCCACGACATGGGAGTCGTTGCCGAAACCGCCGAGCGCGTGCAGGTGCAGTATGCCGGCCAGAAGGTCGAGGAACAGCCGGTAAGGGCACTGTTCCGCGATCCGCATCATCCCTATACCGCAGCTCTGCTCGCAGCCCTCCCCGAACGCGCCAAAGTCGGCCAGCGTCTGCCCTCGATCGCCGGCGTCGTTCCCGGCCAGCACGGCCGCCCGACGGGCTGTCTCTTCGCGCCACGCTGCGGTTATGCCACGGTCGAATGCGATCGTGGCGTCGTGCGCCAGGGCCCGGAGCTCGGCCAGGCGTTGTGCAATTATCCATTGAAGGACGGTAAGCCGCTCGGGCATCCCGGTGTCATCGCCGTTGAAACTGCAGGAGACCTGGTATGACGGGCGCAGTTCTCGAGGGCAGGGATCTCGCCCGTTTCTACACGGTCAACCGCGGTCTCTTCAAAGCCGACGCCACCGTCAAGGCGCTGAACGGCGTCAGCTTCAGCCTGCATTCCGGCAAGACGCTCGCCGTCGTCGGCGAATCCGGCTGCGGCAAGTCGACGCTCGCCCGTCTGGTCACGATGATCGAGGATCCGACGGCCGGCGAATTGCTGATTGACGGCAAGCCGGCGCGTGTCGGCGACCGCAGCTTGCGCAGCCAGGTGCAGATCGTCTTCCAGAACCCCTACGGCTCGCTCAACCCGCGCCAGAAGGTCGGTGCAATTTTGGAAGAGCCGCTGAAGATCAATACCGATCTCGATGCCGCCGCCCGCCGTCGCAAGGTGGAGGAGATGATGGCCCGTGTCGGCCTGCGCCCGGAGCATCACGGCCGCTATCCCCATATGTTCTCCGGCGGTCAGCGCCAGCGCATCGCCATTGCCCGCGCCCTGATGCTGCGGCCGAAAGTGCTGGTGCTCGACGAGCCGGTTTCGGCCCTTGATCTGTCGATCCAGGCGCAGGTGCTGAACTTGCTGATGGACCTGCAGAAGGAGATGGGCCTTGCCTATCTCTTCATCTCGCACGGTCTCTCGGTCGTCCATCACATCGCTGACGAGGTGATGGTCATGTATCTCGGCCGCCCGATCGAAACCGGCCCTGCCGCTGAAGTCTTCGCCCGGCCGCGCCATCCCTATACCGCAGCCTTGCTGTCGGCGACGCCGATCGCCGATCCCGATCGCGAAAAGACCCGCATTCGCCTGCAGGGCGAACTGCCTTCGCCGTTGAAGCCGCCGTCGGGTTGCCACTTCAATCCGCGCTGCTGGAAGGCGCAGGACTATTGTCGCCAGGTTTCACCCGAACTAAGTGGAGAGGGTGCACAACAATATGCCTGTCACTTCCCGCTCGATTGAGCGGGAAGGCAAGCTAAGGAGGAAATCATGTCGGAGCAGATGAACAAATCCCATGCGATCATCGTCATGGGAGTCAGTGGCTGCGGCAAATCCTCCGTCGGCGAAAAGCTCGCCGAAGCCCTGCATCTGCATTTCGTCGAAGGTGATGCGCTGCATCCGGCCGCCAATGTCGAGAAGATGTCGAAGGGCATTCCGCTGACCGATGAGGACCGGATGCCCTGGCTCGACCGCATCGGCGAAGACATGAAAGCCTCGCTGGAGAAGAGCGAGGGCATTATCGTCTCCTGCTCGGCGCTGAAGCGCATCTATCGCGACAGGCTGCGGTCTGCCGTCGGCGGCAATCTTTTCTTCGTCTATCTCGAAGGTTCCAAAGCGTTGCTGATGAAGCGGATGGGCGAGCGCAAGGGACATTTCATGCCGGCCTCGCTGCTCGAAAGTCAGCTGGCGACGCTGGAACCGCCGACCGGCGAACCGGGCGTCGTCACCGTTGATATCGACGACACGATCGAAGGCATCGCCGCAACCGCGCTCAAGAGCCTTTCAGCGCTCGGCATTACGGCTTGAAACGCTGCGGCGAATAGGCCGCGATATCGATGAACGGCGTCTCGCCGGTGATGAGTTCGGCAAGCACACGGCCGGTCACCGGCCCGAGTGTCAGCCCGTGATGGGCATGGCCGAAGGCAAACCACAGGCCCTGATGGCGCGGCGCCTTGCCAATGATCGGCATCATGTCTGGCGTGCAGGGGCGCGCGCCCATCCAGGGTTCGGGATCGAGCCTGCCTCCAAGCGGGAAGATCGTGCGCGCTACGGCTTCGGCGCGGTCGAGCTGGACCGGCGTCTTCGGCGCATCGAGCGTTGCAAACTCCGCCCCTGTCGTCAGGCGGATGCCGCGGCGCATCGGCGCAAGGAGATAGCCGCGTTCGGCATCGAGTGTCCAATTGTTGAGCACGGCATTGCCTTCGGCGGCATAGTGCATGTGATAGCCGCGCTTGACGCCGAGCGGGAATGAATAGCCGAGCCGGCGCGTTGCAACGGCCGCCCAGGGGCCGAGCGCTATCACGGCATCCTCGGCTTCGAGTGGACCTTCCCTCGTCAGGATCTTCCAGCCGGAGCCGAACGGGCCGAGCGAGGCGGCGTCACCCGTGACGAAGCGGCCGCCGATACTTTCGAAATAGCGGCGATAGGCCGATGTCAGCGCATGCGGATCGAGCACCGACCAGGGATCGCGCCAGCGGATGCCGCCGGCGAAATCGCCGGTCATATGAGGTTCGATGCGGGCGATATCGGCCGAAGTCAGGCTGTCATACTCCACGCCGAATTCATTCTGCCAAAGTGCTGCCTCCGCAAGAGCCCCATCGCGCTTGGCTTCAGTGCGGAAAATCTTGATCCAGCCGTCCTTGCGGATCAGCTCTTCGGCCTGCGACGCCTCGATCAGGTCCTTGTGTTCGGCAATCGAATTTTCGATCAGCGGCGCATAGGCCCGGGTGATGATCGCGTGGCGGCGCGCATTGGAGTTCCACCAGTAACGGGCGAGAAAGGCGATCTGGCTCGGCAGCGTGCGCAGGTGATAATGCGCGTCGATGCGGTTGTTCAGCGCATAACGCAGCAAAAGCCCGAGCTGCTGGGGAAAGCCGTAAGGCGCAACACCTTCCCGCTGGATCAGGCCGGCATTGCCGAAGGAGGTTTCGTTGCCCGGATCCTTGCGGTCGATCAGCGTCACCTGCCGGCCGCGCCGCTGAAGATGGATGGCCGTGGAAACCCCGACGATGCCGGCGCCGAGCACGATTGCGTTTTTCGTCATTTCCGCTTGCATTCCGCTTTGTTTATCGGGGTGAAAATGCCCCTGCCGATAAGGCGGCGCAAACGAAAAATCGCCTTCATTTCAAAATCATTGCGCTTTTCAGTGCGGCATTTTCAGCCTTGACGCGGACATAGAGGATAAGCGCGTTGAGAAGTGAAAAGGCGACTGCGTAAAACGGCAGGCCGAAGGCGAGGGGAAGGGCGGCGATCTCGCCGACGACGATCGCATAGTTCGGATGGCGGAGGAAGCGATAGGGCCCGGATCTGACGAGCGGCGCGCCCGGCAGGACGATGATACGTGTCGTCCAGCGACCTTTCAGCGTCGCCAACACCCAGAGCCGCAGCGCCTGCAGCCCCATGAACACCAGAAACCAGAAGAGCTCGACCGGCCTGCCGGGGGCAAGCAGCCAAAGGCCGATGATCCAGCCAGCATGAAGCGCCACCATGAGGGGATAATGCTCGGGTGCCACCTCTTTGGCGCCTCTGGCAAGAAGCGCCGCCGTGTTGCGCCGGGCAAGCACCAGCTCCCCCAGCCGCTGCAGCGTTACGAATGCAAGAAGCGCGATCGACGGCCACATCATGCCGCCCTCCTGAGCGTCACGCAGCTGGCCGAAAAGCCCGGACCCATGGCGATCATCGCGGAGCGCGCCGGCAATCCGGCGCGGATTGCCCGCTCCAGTACGAACAGGATGGTCGGCGAGGACATGTTGCCGTATTCGGCAAGCACGGCGCGTTCGTAATCGAGCGTGCCCGGCACCATCGAAAGCGCGCTCTCCATCGCGGCCAGCACTTTCATGCCGCCGGGATGGCAGATGAAGCGGTCGATATCCTCCACCCTCAGCCCGTTGCGCGCCAGAATGGCCGTTACCGCCGGGCCAAGCTCCTTTTCGGCAAAGGGCGGCAGCGATTGCGCCAGCACGATACCGAAGCCGCCGTCATCGATCTTCCAGCCCATGATATCGAGCGTGTCGGGAAAGAGATGTTCGCCGGTCGACTCCACTTCCGCCAACCCTTCTTCGCCTGATCGCAGCACGCAGGCGGCAGCGCCGTCGCCGAAAAGCGCCGTCGCGATGATGTTCGGCCGCGTCAGTTCGTCCAGCCGGAAGGCGAGCGTGCAAAGCTCGATCGAGACGAAAAGCACAACAGTGCCCGGCCGGCTTCGCGCCAGCCGCGAGGCGATGGCAAAGCCTGACACGCCGGCGGCACAGCCAAGCCCGAAGACCGGGACGCGTTCGATATCGGGTCTGAAACCCATCCTGCGGCTAAGCTGCGCATCGAGGCTCGGCGTCGTAAAACCGGTGGAGGAGACGGTCACGACACAGTCGACATCACCGGCCTCAAGCCCTGCCTGACGAAGGGCGGAGGTGGCAGCCTCGACGAAAAGCCCGCCCGCCACCTCTGCAAAAGCCTGCATCCGATCCTGCCAGCCATGCGGCTCGTCGAACCAGGCAAGCGGCCGCGCCGCATGGCGCTTGTCGATGCCGGCGCTATCGAAGACGCGGGCAAGATGGCGGAAATCCTCGAAGCGGTCGGCAAACAGCCGGGCCGAGGCTTCGACCGCCTGTTTTTGGAAAATGACATGTTCGGGTGTGGCAACGGCGAGGCTGACGAGTTTAACGGTGTCGGTCACAGAATTCTCCTTGTCCCTCCGGCGGAACGAAGGAAAACACGCGGACGCCCAAATTATTCAGCTCTGAAGCTTCACGAAAGGGTGAAGAAAGAAATGCAAGCAGCAGCCGAATAAAGCTGGATGCAGCGGTGTTCTCTCGTCGCAACGTCACTTTCGAGGAGTTTCCCCATGACGATCACGACAGTCCGCATCGCTTCCATCATTCTCGGCGGCTGCCTTGCCGCTTCTGTTGTCTCCGGACCGGTTTTTGCGGTCGGCGATGACAGTAGCACGACCCCGGTCTGCAAGAAGGGCGAGATCTACGACCAGAAGACCAAGAAATGCGTCAAGCAGCAGAGCGCCAACGTCTCTGACGAGAACCGCGCCGACTATGCCTATTCGCTGGCCAAGGCCGGCCGCTATGAGGAGGCGCTTGCCGTGCTCGACACGGTCAAGGATCAGAACACCGCCGAAGTGCTGAACTATCGCGGTTATGCCACCCGCAAGCTCGGCCGCACCGACGAGGGCATTTCCTATTATCTGCGGTCGGTAAAGATGGACCCGCAATACGCCAAGGTCCGCGAATATCTCGGCGAAGCCTATGTCATCAAGGGTCAGCTCGATCTCGCCAAGGACCAGCTGAAGTCAATCAAGGCGATCTGCGGCACGGGCTGCGAGGAATATCAGGATCTGAACGCTGCAATCCTCGATCCCTCGAAGATCTGATCAGCGGGCCACGGGGGCGGGAAAATGGAAGCACGAAAGGGATGTAAGAATGTCGGTCGCGCGCACCCATTTTCCTGCCTATAGTCGCGCGAGAATGGAATCGCCGGTTCATCCGGCGGTTTCGAGGGATGCAGGATTGGCGGAGGCGGCCATCGCGAGCGAAGCGGATATCAGGAGCGGCCTGACGGAAAATCTGGCAAGGCTCTGGCGTTATGGTCTCGTTCTCTCGCATCAGCGCGATGTCGCCGACGACCTGGTGCAGGCGACCTGCCTTCGCGCGCTCGAGCGCGCCGATCAGTTCATCCCCGGCACCCGGCTCGACCGCTGGCTGTTTTCGATCCTGCATTCGATTTGGCTGAACGAGATCCGCTCGCGCCGGGTGCGCCAGGGCCAGGGTTTCGTCGATGCCGGGGAGACGCTGACCTTCGACGGCGCCCACGACACCGAAACCCATGTGATGGCGAACCAGGTGCTGAAACAGGTGAATGCGCTGCCCGAGGCGCAAAGGACGGTGGTTTTCCTCGCCTATGTGGAAGGACTTTCCTATCGCGAGGTTGCGGGCATTTTGGATATTCCGATCGGAACCGTGATGAGCCGGCTGGCGGCCGCGCGCGCCAAGCTCTCCGACGCCGGACCGGAAGGGGGACGGCAATGACGAAGAAACACACCATTCCCTCCGACGAGGAGCTGACCGCCTTCATCGATGGCGAACTGACAGCCGAAGAGGCTGCGCGCATCGAGGCCATTGTGAACGAAGACGAGAGCACCGCCGAACGGCTGGAATTCCTGGCGCGCGCCAACCTGCCCTTCGAGCAAGCCTTCGCCCCGCTGCTCGCCGAAGCTCCACGCCAGAAACTGGAAGTGATGCTCGCCGCTATGCCGGCGTCGCCCGCAAGATCCGGCCCCGCGCCCGCATTCGCCACTCGTCGCCGCTTCCTCGGCGCGCTCGCCGCCTCGCTGGTCGCCGGCATCGCGATCGACCGCGCCGTCATCGGCATCGGCAAAGGCTTTTCGGCAAAGGACGAAAACAGCGAATGGCGCGCCGTGGTCGCCGACTATATCTCGCTCTATACCGCCGAAACGCTCGCCGGCCCCGTCCCCGGCAGGGAGGACCAGGCCGCCCAGCTCGCCAGTCTTGACGAGAAGCTCGGCCTGTCACTCTCCCCCGAAGCCGTCTCGCTGCCGGGGATTGATTTCAAACGCGCCCTGCTGCTGCAATATGATGGTAAGGCGCTCGCCCAGATCGCCTACCTCGACCCCGAAACCGGGCCGATGGCGCTCTGCATCGTCAAGTCTGACAAGGGGCCGAAGGCGCCGGACCTCGAAAGCCGCAAAGGTATGAACGTCGTCTACTGGTCGAACGCGACGCACGCCTTCATGCTGATCGGCCGCATCCCGGTAGACCGCATGAAGGAGTTGGGAGAGGACGTCAGGAGGAGGCTTTCAGCCTAACCTCTATATTCTGCCAAATCGCAGCTATCTAATCCACCAGACCACGCAAGTACTGGCCGTAATCCCCTTTGCCCGCTTTGGCGGCAATCTGGGCGAAGTACTCCTTCGTGATGAAGCCTTTCGCCAGCGCGATTTCCTCCGGGCAAGCGATTTTGAAGCCCTGGCGTTTTTCAAGCGTGCGGACGAACTCGCCGGCCTCAAGCAGACTTTCGGGCGTGCCTGTATCAAAGCCAGGCATATCCCCGGCCCATCATCGAGACCCGCAGCTTCCCCCGCTCCAGGTATGTCCTGTTGACATCGGTAATCTCGTATTCGCCGCGCGGCGATGGCTTTAGATTGGCTGCGATGTCCACGACGTCAGCATCGTAAAAATAAAGACCGGTGACAGCCCAGTGCGATTTGGGCTTGGCCGGCTTTTCTTCGATCGAAATTGCAGTCATATCGCTGCCGAATTCGACGACGCCGTAACGTTCGGGATCGCGCACGTGATAAGCGAATACCGTCGCGCCATCACCCTTCGAAACACCCTCTTCAAGCAGTTCGGCAAGCCGTCGCCGAAATAGATATTGTCCCCAAGGATCAGACAGGATGGTTCGCCCGCCACGAAGTCTGCTCCGATGATGTAGGCTTGGGCCAGTCCATCGGGACTTGGCTGAACCGCATAGCTCAGAGACATGCCCCATTCACTGCCGTCACCCAGCAATCGCTGAAAAAGCGACATGTCGTGCGGAGTGGAGATGATCAAAACTTCCCGTATGCCAGCCAGCATTAAGGTCGTCAGCAGGTAGTAGATCATCGGCTTATCATAGATCGGAAGCAACTGCTTCGAGACCGAAGAAGTCATTGGGTGCAGACGACTGCCGCTCCCGCCCGCAAGCCCGCAACCACAATACCTTTCATACCGCCTCCTTCGGCTCTTCCAAGAGCTTTGTTACAGCAATGCGCGCTGATATCCGCCACTCCCGCATGCTTACACCATAAAGGCCCTTCAACTTGTCGCAGCATAATCTGGAATTGGCTGGCCGTTTCGCCGCCGTGAGGTAGTCAGCGGTTGCAATGTCTTTGACGGTGACACGTTTGCCGGTCTTTTCCTCGAGACATCGTTTTCACGAAGTTATGGCCAAACTTCGAATAGACCCAGGCCGTCCGCAGGATGGCATGGTTCTCATTCTCTGCGGCGACCGCATATTCTCCCTCGAGCTTCGATCTGCCATAGACGGATACCGGCCCGACTGGGTCGCTCTCGACATAGTGTTCGGGCTTGTCCCAATCGAAAACATAATCGGTCGAAAGATGGATGACGGGAAGGGATAGCGCGGCAGCTGCTGCGGCGATGGCTCTTGCGCCGTCTCGATTGATAGCGAAAGCTGTCGCCTTCGGCTTTGTCAACGGCCGTGCAGGCGGCGGTTGAGACGACGACGTCAGGTTTGATTTTGGCAATGATGTCACTTACCGTCGAAGGCGTGAGCAAATCCAGCTCGGGCCTGCCGATGGCGATGACCTCGATACCTCCCGCGTTCAGCGCTTGCAACGCAGACGTTACCTGGCCGCTCCTGCCTGTTACCGCGATGCGCATCTCATACCTTTTTCAACACGCCAAGTCGTTCACCGGAATACACACGCTCGCGCAGCGGCTGCCACCACCAAGCGTTTACCAGATACCACTCAACGGTCTTGCGAATACCGCTGTCGAAATTCTCCAGTGCTCGCCAGCCGAGTTCGGTCTCGAGCTTGGTGGCGTCGATAGCATAACGTGCATCGTGGCCCGGCCGATCGGTAACGTAGCTTATGAGATCGCTGTGCGACGCGGTTCCTGGCCGGACTTCATCCATGATCGCGCACACGCGCTCGACAACTTCGATATTTCGCCGCTCGTTGCGACCGCCGACATTGTATTTTTCGCCGGGACGGCCTCGTTGCACGATCAGCCAGAGCGCCCGCGCGTGGTCGTCAACATAGAGCCAATCGCGAACGTTGGAACCGCTTCCGTAGACGGGCAACGGCTTCCGTTCCAGCGCGTTCAATATGATGAGAGGAATAAGCTTTTCCGGGAAATGGAAAGGACCGTAATTGTTCGAACAGTTGGAAATGATCACCGGCAGGCCGTAAGTCCTCTCCCACGCCGTCGCGAGGTGATCGCTGGCCGCCTTGGACGCGGAGTAGGGAGAGGACGGATCGTAAGGTGTCGTCTCGGCAAACAGCCCGTCTTCACCGAGGGAACCATAGACTTCGTCGGTAGACACATGCAGCATCCTGAATGCCGCCTTTTCGTCCGCCGGAAGACCTTGCCAATATTGCCGCGCGGCCTCCAGGATGCTGAAGGTGCCGTTTATATTCGTTTCAATAAAATCCGCCGCCCCGGTGATCGAACGGTCGACATGACTCTCCGCCGCCAGATGCATCACATAGTCAGGACGAAACTCCTCGAAGGCGTTGCTGACAGCGCTTCTGTCGCACATGTCGGCTTTGAGAAACCTGTAGTTGGGAGCATTCTCGATTGCCTTCAGGGAGGCGAGATTGCCGGCATAGGTCAGCTTGTCGATATTGAGCACTTCGGCGCCGATGTCGCTGACGAGATAGCGCACCAATGCCGAACCGATGAAGCCCGCGCCACCCGTTACAAGAACACGCATGAGGCCCTCCGTTTCACGAAAATTGAAAATATTGGGGGAGTTCGGAAAGCAGTGGCTGGTTACTGTCCTTATCAGAAAGAACGTAGGCATCCATCTGCGGCCACTCGATCCCGATCTCGGCGTCGTTCCACCGCACGCCACGGTCATGCTCCGCGCTGTAGGGAGCTGTGACTTTGTAGCTTATGATCGTATCAGGCTGCAAAGTTACGAACCCATGCGCAAATCCGGGCGGCACCCAAAGCTGTGAGCCATTCTCCGGGGACAGTTCGGCTGAGATCCACTTCCCATAGGTCGGAGAGCCATACCTGATATCGACGGCCACATCCAGGAGCGCGCCACGTAGGCAGCGTAGAAGTTTGCCCTGCGCAAAGGGAGGCAGCTGAAAATGCAATCCCCGGACGGTCCCCGGTTGGGCTGAAAGGGATTCATTATCCTGCACGAAGGAAACGTCGGCCACGTTGCTGCGGAACCAGGAATCCTTGAAGACTTCGCTGAAATAGCCCCTCGAGTCACCAAATCTGGCAGGAGTGACCTTCTTGACGCCTTCGATCGCCAGTTGCTCTACCTTCAACGAAGGCATCCTTGGACCAGGCTCGACCGCTGAATGTGACGGCGGGTGGGGCCTGCAATATAGCCAATTGCAAAGCACATACATTGGCGAAGGCGAGACGGCAACTGGGGTGCGACGTGAGATGGTATTCGTCCACCTCGTCGCATCCGTACTCGCGCTGGCCGTAGTTGAGGGGATGGTTCGTGCTTATGTCGCCAGTCGCGACCGGCACGAGACGCGTAGAGGATTTGCTTCAGTCGCTGGCGGAAGTAAAGATATCTGGCGGAAGTAAAGATATCAGGACACGAAATCGGCATATGCTCGCGCTATACCATCGCTAAGTGATGTGGTCGCCTTCCACCCAAGTGCCGACAAACGGTCAACGCTCATCAGTTTGCGCGGCGTTCCGTCCGGCTTCGTCTGGTCGTAAACAATCTCGCCCGTGAAGCCGACCACCCCCATGATGGCCTCGGCAAGTTCGCGGATGGTAATGTCTTCGCCCGTCCCGATATTGATGAGCCCCTCGTTGACGTCCTTTTCCATCAAAAAAACGCAAGCGTCAGCCATGTCGTCGACATACAGGAACTCACGCATTGGCCGACCGGACCCCCAGACGACCAGCTGCCGGTCGCCGCGAATTTTGGCCTCATGGACCTTTCTGATCAGGGCCGGCATCACATGGCTACTGTCCAAATCATAGTTGTCATTCGGCCCGTACAGATTAGTCGGCATCCCCGAGACATAGCGGGTTCCATATTGCCGATTGTAGCTCTCGCAGAGCTTGACGCCCGCAATCTTGGCTATCGCATAGGGCTCGTTCGTCTGCTCCAGGGGGCCAGTCAGCAAATACTCCTCGCGAATGGGCTGAGGGCAGTCGCGTGGGTAGATGCAACTCGAGCCAAGAAAAAGCATGCGTTCCACACCAGCCTGCCAGGCGGCATGAATAACATTCGTCTCGATCATCAGATTCTGGTAGAGGAACTCAGCACGATAAACGTTATTTGCATGGATGCCGCCAACCCTTGCAGCGGCCATGAAGATGTAGTCCGGCCGCTCCGCCTTCATGAATTCCGCAACGGCCGCCTGATTGACGAGATCCAGTTCCGCGTGGCTTCTGGTGACGATGTTCGTGTAGCCGCCAGCCTTCAGCCTCCGGACAATTGCCGACCCCACCATGCCTCGATGGCCTGCAACATAGATTTTCACGTCTCTGTTCATCGGATCACTCGTGATAGTCGTATGCGGAGAAGCCGTGGCGTTTCACGAGTTCGTCCCGCTCGGCGGACTTAAGATCCTCGCGCATCATTTCCGCAACAAGCTGCTTAAATGTTATCCTTGGTTCCCAGCCGAGCTTTTCCTTCGCCTTCGACGGATCGCCTAGCAGGGTCTCGACCTCTGTGGGACGGAAGTACCGGGGGTCAACCGCGACGATGCAGCGGCCGTTCTCGTCGTAGCCTTTTTCCTCCGCGCCTGATCCCTTCCATGAGATTGGAAGTCCAATCTCATGGGCCGCGGCGTCGACAAATTCGCGGACGCTGTACTGCACGCCAGTGGCAATGACGAAATCTTCCGGTTCGTCCTGCTGCAGCATCAGCCATTGCACCTCGACATAGTCCTTGGCATGCCCCCAGTCTCGCTTTGCGTCCATATTGCCGAGATAGAGGCAGTCCTGAAGGCCGAGCTTGATGCGCGCCAGTGCACGGGTGATCTTGCGCGTCACAAATGTCTCGCCCCGCACCGGGCTCTCGTGGTTGAAGAGGATGCCGTTGCAGGCATAAATGCCATACGCTTCCCGATAGTTAACCGTAATCCAGTAGGCGTAGAGTTTGGCGACAGCGTAAGGCGAGCGCGGATAGAAAGGGGTCGTTTCGCGTTGCGGGATTTCCTGCACCAGGCCGTAGAGTTCGGAGGTGGACGCCTGGTAGAAACGCGTCTTCTTCTCAAGGCCGAGAATGCGGATCGCCTCGAGGATGCGCAGCGCGCCGAGCGCGTCGGAATTGGCCGTATATTCCGGCTCTTCGAATGAGACGGCGACATGCGACTGCGCCGCGAGGTTATAGATCTCGTCGGGTTGGACCTGCTGGATGATGCGAACGAGGCTCGATGAATCCGTCATGTCCCCGTAGTGCAGCACAAGCCTGCGGTTGGTGTCGTGTGGATCCTGGTAGAGGTGGTCGATGCGGTCGGTATTGAAGAGGGACGTGCGGCGCTTGATGCCGTGCACCTCATATCCTTTCTCAATGAGAAGCTCTGCAAGATAGGAGCCGTCCTGGCCCGTGATGCCTGTGATGAGGGCTCTTTTCATGTCACATACCTCTCAAGGTAGATTGTCTTTCGAATTGCTGGGCCTTGTATCCGCGCATCTGCGAATTGTAAATGAACCTCGGGCAGCGCGAACAGGTTGGGCTGGACTATTTTCAGGCGCATCTTTTCATTGTTTGGCGATTATCTGCGCGCTTGAGGGCGCAACTTACGGATTGCCACCAAGTTTTCGATTCCATAAACACATGATCAGCGTCGTCACTAGCGTCCCAAGCCTGGACGCGAAGAATCGTATGAGCAAAACGTTACAAAACGGCTTGTCATTTCTGCGGGCCGCCGCTATTGGCTGTGGCCGAGCTTGATCTAGGCTTTGGCCAGCTTTCCTTCCTGTGCGGAAATTCGACGCTGCTTGCCGCCTGGGCATGATCCCAGACTAACGAATTTGTTGGTTGCAGAAGATTCCAACGACAGAGGTTAAAATGTTTCGCAAAGATGTTCTCGATGAATCGCCGTTCGTTATTGCCGAAGTAGGCCAAAATCATCAGGGAGACCTGGATATCGCCAGGGAATACATTCGAATTTACGCATTCGAAGGCGCGGATGCGATCAAGTTTCAGACGCGCAACAACAGGTACCTTTTTTCTGAGGATGCTTATGCGGCGGGGTATGACAGCGAAAACGCTTTTGCAGAAACCTACGGCGCTCATCGAGAGAAGCTCGAATTAAAACCGGAATGGTTGCCGATCCTGAAAGCTGATTGCGAAAAGCACGGCGTGAAGTTCATGTCGACGCCATTCGACGAACCGAGCCTTGATATCCTCCAGCAGATTGATGTCGACCTGTTGAAAGTGGCTTCGTTCGATCTTGGGAACCTTCCCTTCCTCAATCGGATCGCGAAACTCGGTAAGCCCGTAGTCATGAGCATTGGCGGCGGCAAGATCGAACAGATCCGGTCCAGCGTCGAGGTCGTGTTGAAGCATCACAATCAGTTGGCGATCCTGCACTGCGTCTCCGAATACCCGTGCGAGTACAACCGCCTTGGGCTGGACAACATCGAGAATCTGATCAAGGAGTTTCCGGATTGTGTCATCGGCTCGTCCGATCACTTCAACGGGACCTTGTCGGGCCCGATTGCCTACATGAAGGGCGCGCGCGTATTCGAAAAGCACGTTACCCTCAACCGCGCCTGGAAGGGCACGGACCACAGCTTTGCACTGGAGCCCGATGGCTTCCGCAAGTTCGTGCGTGACATCAAGCGCGTCCGCGCGATGATGCCTCAGAAGCCGGCGGACGAGATCGGCAACGAAAGAGTGTTCAAGAAGCTGGGCAAGTCGATCATCGCATACTCGGACATCCGCGTCGGCGAAGAGCTGACCCTGGACAAGCTTTCGGGTCGCATTTTCAATACCCATTACATACCTGTGCGGGAGAGCAATAAGGTTCTCGGAAAGACCGTGAAGCGGGATATTGCAAAGGGTGAACCCATTCAATACTCCGATTTCGACTGAGCTTCCGATCCGAGGTGTCAAGGGGATGCGCACCGAGCCTCAATACGGAACGTCCCCGAAGAACCCACGGATTGGCAGATCGGGTAAGGAGAGCGGCGCCCAGTCGCTCTCCGCCTGCGCGGCCTGCATCGAGACGAGGTGGCAATCATGAATGTCGATGGACTTTTTGACGTGAGTGGCGACGTCGTCCTTGTAACCGGTGTTTCCGGCCAACTGGGCGGCGAGTACGCCAAGGCTTTTCTTGCGCGCAATGCGCGTGTTGTTGGCCTTGATCTCCGTCCCTCTGCCGGCAGCCTCGTGATGCAGGACGAATACCCCGACAATTTCATGTTTTGTTCGGCGGACGTGACCAAGAAGGCGTCATTGGAGCAGGCGCTTCAGGACGTGACCGGTAGATTCGGTACGCCCACCGTCCTCATCAACAATGCCGCTATCGATTCTCCGCCTTCCGCCCCGCCCGAGGAAAACGGCCCGTTTGAAGACTACCCGGAAGCGTCTTGGGACAAGGTTATCGACGTGAACCTCAAGGGCGTCTATCTCTCATGCCAGGTATTCGGCGCCGCGATGGCCAATGCCGGCAAGGGATCAATCATCAACGTCGCTTCCATTTATGGGCTCGTTTCTCCCGACCAGAGCCTCTACGAATATCGCCGAAAGCGCGGAGAGGTCTTCTTCAAACCCGTGGCCTATTCAGCATCGAAATCCGGTATCCTGAATCTGACGCGATACCTGGCGACTTATTGGGCGAAGCGCAACGTGCGCGTGAACTCGCTCACGATCGCGGGCGTCTTTAACAACCAGGAGCAGGACTTCCTCGATGTCTACTGCAGCCGGATCCCGATCGGTCGTATGGCGAGCGTCGATGAATACAACGGCGCTATGTTATTCTTGGCGAGCCCTGCATCCCGATATATGACGGGCTCTAATCTCATCATCGACGGCGGCTGGACGGCAATCTGAACATGACGACGCTTCGCATTCTCAATTGGATCAACGGCCAGGCCAGCCACGCCTCGAGTGAAGGATGGCTTGAGAAATTTAATCCGCACAGCGGCGAACTCCTTTATCACGTGGCTGACTCCTCGCAGAGGGATGTTGAGCAAGCGATAACGGCAGCGCGTTCGGCGTTCCCAGCCTGGGCGGAGCTTACACCCGTAAAGCGCGGCCAGATTATGATGGATATCGTCGCCCTGATGAAGCGACGTTCCGATGAGCTGGCGGATTGCATTGCGCTTGAAACCGGCAAACCTCCGCAGGATGCCAAAGGCGAGACGGGCGGAGCGATCATGCAGGCGGAATATTTCGCCGGCGAGGGTATGCGCCTATATGCCAGGTCGCTGACCTCAGGCACGCCCGGCAAATACAGCCACACCGTGCGCCAACCTCGTGGCGTAGCCGGCCTGATCGTGCCGGCAAATACGCCGATCGCCAATATCGCATGGAAGACTTTTCCTGCGCTTATTTGCGGCAACACGGTGGTTCTAAAAGCTGCCGAGGACTCTCCGCGCATAGCTCAACTCTTTGCAGAGCTGACCAAGGAGGCGGGACTGCCCGACGGCGTATTCAACGTCGTGCATGGCCGTGGCGAGCCGGCTGGCTCGACGTTGGTCACAGATGAGCGGGTCGACATTATCAGCTTCACGGGCTCAACCGGAGTAGGCCGCAGGATTGCGGAAGTCGCCGGAAAGCGTCTCGCACGTATTTCTCTCGAACTGGGCGGCAAGAACCCCTTCGTCGTCTGTGATGACGCCGATCTCGATCAGGCGGTGCACTGGGCGGCGCTGTCAGCCTTCAGCAATGCCGGCCAGCGCTGCGCTGCCGGTAGCCGCATGCTGGTCTTTAGGTCGATCTACGAGGAGTTTCGGAACCGACTGACCGCAAAGGCCAGAAGCCTCAAGCTGGGTGTTGCCGCCGGATGCGATCTCGGGCCGCTCGTCAGCCTCCGCCAGCAGCAGTCTGTGCTTTCCGCCATCGAGCGCGCAAAAGAACAGGGCGGCCAGGTGCTTTGTGGGGGACGCACACCGGACGCACCGGAGTTGGCCGGAGGCTATTATGTCGAGCCTACAGTTATCGATGGCCTTGCCACCACGTCGGATCTCAGTTGCAAGGAAGTCTTCGGTCCGGTGACGACACTCCATCCCATCGGCAGCATGGCCGAGGCGCTGGACGTAGCAAACGCCACCGAATACGGATTGACCGCTGCTGTGCACACCCGCAACGTCGATCGCGCGATGTGGTTCGCCCAAAGGGTCAAAGCCGGCGTCGCCAACGTCAACATGGGTACGTATGGGAGCGAGCCGCACATGCCGTTCGGCGGCTTCGGGTCGTCCGGGAATGGCACGCGCGAGCCTGGAGTCGAGGCGCTAGATGTGTATTCGGAACTGAAAAACATCTCCTTCCTTGTCCGCCCGGGGATGCTTTGATCATGACGACGAAACCGCGCTCTGTTGCCTTTATTCCCGCACGCTCTGGTTCAAAGCGGGTACCCAACAAGAATGTCCGGCCGTTGGCCGACCATCCCATGATCGCCTATTCGATCCGCGCCGCCATCGACAGCGGTGTTTTTGACGCGGTTATCTGTGCAACGGACAGCGAGATCTATGCGGACATCGCCCGCCACTATGGCGCCGAAGTGCCGTTTCTGCGTGCCGCGGAGATCTCCACCGACAAATCGCCGGATATCGAATGGGTGGTTTGGATGCTGGAACAACTTCGTGTCGAGGGGCGCGAGTTCGACGTATTCAGCATTCTGCGCCCCACCAGCCCGTTTCGTCTTCCAGAGACGATCCAGCGGGCATGGCAGCACTTCACGGCGGATCCAAGAGCAGATTCTCTTCGCGCAATCGAAAAATGCAAGCAGCATCCCGGCAAGATGTGGGTCATACGCGAGAACAGGATGCTGCCACTAATCCCATTCAGCATCGGCACGACGCCATGGCATAGCAGTCAGTATGCGGCTCTGCCCGAAGTCTATGCGCAGGATGCCAGCCTTGAGATTGCGTGGTCGCGTGTCCCGCTCGAAAGCAACAGCATCGCCGGCGAATCGATCATCCCTTTCGTCAGCCAAGGCTATGAAGGCTTCGATATCAACGAACCGGCCGACTGGTGGATGGCTGAGCGATTGCTGGCGACGCAATCGGCGGTTCTCCCAAATATCTCAATCAACCCCTATAACCTATTGAATAGACCGGAGTAAATCGTGGGCGATCTCGTAGGACAAGCGGTAGAAGGCACCCTTTATTACCTGCCGTATAAGGAATTTCAGCGGGTACGTACGATCAGCGCACCTCGCGAGCAGAGAGCAGCTCTATTTTCTGATATGTGCCGCCTGAACGCGCTCTACATGATCGGTCGGGCCGGCTCCGGTCATATCGGCAGCAGCTTCAGCAGTCTCGATGTCGTCAGCTGGCTTCTCCTCGAAGAAATGACGGGCGATGATGTCTATTTCAGCTCCAAGGGGCACGATGCGCCAGGCTATTACGCGGCACTGATTGGCGCCGGTAAGCTCGATTTCGAGCTTACCCACAAACTTCGCCAGATAGATGGTCTGCCCGGCCATCCCGACGTCGGCACTCCGGGTATGGTGACAAATACTGGCTCGCTCGGCATGGGCGTCTCTAAGGCCAAGGGCATGGTGATTGCGAACAGGCTTAACAACCGCCCGGGGCGCATCTTCGTGATGACGGGCGACGGCGAGCTTCAGGAAGGCCAGTTCTGGGAATCCCTAGTCTCGGCAGCCAATTTTGGGCTGCAGGAGATTACGGTCATCATCGATCACAACAAGCTGCAGTCGGACACTTTCGTGAAGAACGTGTCTGATCTTGGTGACCTTGAGGCAAAACTCAGGGCGTTTGGATGGTGTGTCGCTCGCTGTGACGGAAACGATATTGCTGCTTTTGCCGCCACACTGACCGCCATCCAAGACGATCCACGTCCGAAAATTATCGTTGCCGATACCGTCAAGGGCAAGGGCGTCTCCTTCATGGAGCACACCTCGCTGGATTCCGACGTGGCCATGTACCGCTTCCACAGCGGCGCGCCTGATGCGAGTAACTATTGCGCTGCTGCGCAGGAAATTATGGATCGTCTGCAAGCCAATCTGAGCGGCGCCGGTATCACCGGGCTGGAGTTTGAAACGCTGGAGCGGCCTGCATCCGCGGCCCCGTCGGAAAAGGCTCAGCGCCTGGTTGCCGCCTACAGCAAGGCTCTGATCGCACAGGCTGAGAAGCATTCGAACCTCGTTGCCCTTGACGCAGATCTGGTGCTGGATACCGGCCTCATCCCATTCCGCGAGCAGTTTCCCGATCGATTTGTCGAATGCGGTATCGCAGAACAGGATATGGTTTCCACAGCCGGCGGCATGGCGCTGAACGGCCTGCTGCCGATCGTCCACTCATTCGCGTGCTTCCTGTCGACGCGGCCAAATGAGCAGATCTACAACAACGCCACGGAAAAGACGAAGATTATATATGTCGGCTCCCTTGCAGGCGTCGTTCCCGGCGGCCCGGGCCACTCGCATCAATCCGTTCGAGACATCTCTGCGCTGGCAGCCATGCCTGGAATGACGCTGGTCGAGCCGTCTTGCGATGCGGAAGTTGGTCTGCTCCTGGATTGGTGCGTGAACGAAGCTCCTGGCAGCAGCTACATTCGGCTGATTTCACTACCTTGGGAAATCCCGTATTCACTTCCGGCCGACTACCGGCCAACAAACGGCCGAGGACTCACTTTGGCTGAAGGAGAGGATGTCGCCATCATCGCTTACGGACCGGTGCTCCTGAGCAATGCGATCGCCGCCTCAAAAGTGCTCGCTGAGAAGCACGGTATCAGTGCCAAGGTCATCAACCTACCTTGGCTAAATCACGTGGATGCGGAGTGGCTGCAATCGACGGTTTCAGCTTGCAAGGCAGTTGTTTGCCTCGACAACCACTATGTCATCGGTGGTCAAGGCGATACGATCGCGCGTGCGCTTGCCGAGGCCGGAACCGGAATTCCCGTCAAGCACATCGGGATCACCGAGGTTCCTCCTAGCGGAACCAACGTCCAAGTCCTCGGCGCCGTTGGCCTCGATGCCTCGGCGATCGCCGAGACGGTCGCGTCGGTACTCCGTTGATGCGGGTGTCGCGCGCGTACGGGCTCTCTATGAGGGTGGCCACGGCAAGCGTCGTGGCCAGGTTGGTCTTGCCATGTCGTGGCTCGCCGACCGGCCAGCTAGCCGCAGAGGCACGTGACTGATGAGCATGCATTTTATTCGCAGGGCGATCAGATTTGCCAAGAGAGTTGTGAGTTCGAAGCTGTCGCTGCAACAAAGTTCTGCGCCCGCGGCGGCTCAGCAGTTTTCGGACTGGCGCCGCCATCTCGGCACGTCCATCGATTGGAAAAGGGCCTTATCCTCTGTTTCGAAAGGCCAGGAAGTTCTTATCGCGACGAGCGTCGGCGGTCTGTCGGCCGCGACGATCCTCGAAGGAATGCTTGGCGTCGCTCTTACCTTGCGCGGTGCGCGGGTTCGCTTTCTCTTATGTGACGCAGTTCTTCCGGCCTGTCTTCACATACATGCCGGAAAAATCAGGGATCCGGCCGTCATCACAGAGTACAGGCTCAACAAGGAAATCTGTCCAGGTTGCATCGGAAGGGGTAGATCGCATTACGGCTCTCTTGGACTGCCGGTCTCCTACTACAGCGACTTCATTTCTGAAGAAGAGAGACGTGCATTGCGCAAGACAGCCCGCGAGATGCCGGTTTCGGAAATTCGCGGCTTTCGGCTGAAAGATATGAATCTGGGCGAGCACGCGATGGCAGGCACCTTGCGCTTCTTCGCTTCGGGAAACCTCCCGGCAACCCAGGAAGCCGAAGATGTATTGCGGCGCTATTTTGAGGCGGCTCTGATCACGGAGACGGTCATTCAGAGATACCATGAGCAGTTTTCGCCGGAAGTCGCCGTGTTTCACCATGGTATCTACGTCCCTCAGGGGGTAATCGGGGAAGTCTGTCGTGCCCATGGCACCCGAGTCGCCAACTGGCAGGTCGGCTATCGCAAGAAGACCTTCATTTTCTCGCACAAGGAAACCTACCACCATACTCTGATAAACGAGTCTACCGACTGCTGGACAGACGTTCCTTGGAGCGAGGCCACGGAGAAGGAGATCATGTCCTATCTCAAGAGCCGCTGGTACGGCAGCAATGACTGGATATGGTTTCATGATCAGCCGAAGCATGACGCAGAACTTATCGCCAAGGAGACCGGCATCGACTTTTCGAAGCCCACCATCAGTCTCCTGACCAATGTCTTCTGGGATGCGCAACTCCATTTCAAGGCCAATGCCTTCAGGGACATGCTCGACTGGGTGCTGCAGAGTATTGAGTATTTTAAGGGACGTCCCGATCTTCAACTGGCTATTCGGATTCATCCTGCCGAAGTCCGTGGCGCCATCCCCTCACGGCAGCCGCTCGTGGATGAAATCCGCAAGGTTTATCCGACCCTGCCGGACAATGTTTACGTCATACCGCCGGACAGCCAGGTCAGTACCTATGTTCTCTGTGAGAACAGTGACACTGTAGTTATCTATGGGACAAAAACCGGCGTGGAACTGACAGCCATGGGAATTCCCGTGGTCGTTGCAGGTGAGGCGTGGATACGTAATAAGGGCCTCACCATGGATGCGACCTCGCCGGAGAATTATTTCGACTTGCTCGACCGGCTGCCGGTCGGCAAGCGGTTGGACGCCGATACGATCAATCGGGCTAGAAAATACGCATTCCATTTCTTTTTTCGACGCTTCATCCCTATCGAGTTCATGGAACCGTCGAGCAATGACGCTCCCTACGAAATTAGGATCAACGACCTGCAGGATCTGCTTCCGGGCCGGGATGCGGGCCTTGACGTCCTATGCAACGGTATTCTTGATGGAAGCGAGTTCGTGTATCCGGCGGAAAAATATATCGGGAGAACGCAGTGAGACCGCATTGGGATCACGCCTTCGCAAGTGGCGGCGTCTACCAGGAACCGGATAATTGGTCCAAACTGCTGGATCCTGTCTTCCGCGTAGGAGAAAGGCTCTACGGCCAATATTCCATGCGGCGGATCTGGGCTGCCTGGAAGAAGGCGGCGCTGCTGGAACCGGGCGTCAGACTTGGCGGAAATGCTAGATTGATCAACAAGCACACCAGGGATGCAGCCCGTATTGGCGAGAACACAGTGTGCCGAGGGATCATCCGGGTCGAGCGCGGCGCACGTGTCGATATCGGCAAAGAGGTCTATCTGGGCGATGAGGCCATCATCAGCGCCATGGAGTCCGTCACCATCGGCCGGGGAACGCTGATTGCGCATGGAGTCCAGATTTTCGACAATACCTCTCATCCGATCGATTGGAGAGGTCGCGAGCGCCATTTCAAAAGGATCCTGGGGCAACCTGTTGATGGAAGTATCGAAATCCCTACCGCGCCCGTGTCCATTGGGGAGCATTGCTGGCTGGGATTCGGTTCGGCAGTGCTGAAAGGTGTGACAATCGGTGATCGTTCTATTGTCGCCGCTGGCTGTGTTGTGACAAAAGACGTGCCACCAGACACCCTGGTTGTCTCCTCGATGGCAACTTTTATCGATCTGAACAAGCAAGGTTAGGAAAGGTCTGCCAAATGCTAGCAACTCAACAGACGCCTCAATATTCGGTTATGGACCAATTCGTGGAGTCGATCTGCTACAGGGCGCCGGAAAACCGGACACAGTGGTACCCTCCTTTAATGAGATCCGCGGAATCCCTGGGGAAGCGTGCGATCAGTGCCGACGCAGCGGAGGATGCACTCGCAGTGCTGCGGAAACTGGAGCCTGACGACTACTCCGAATATCTCTCGGCCTATTATGCAGAAGGCATCAGGCGCTTTGGCGCGAATTGGCGCTATGCAGACATCGTCACGGTCTTGCTGGCTCTGGCAGTCGACTTGAAGCCGAAGAGTTATCTGGAGATCGGCGTGCGCCGCGGGCGCAGCGTCTGCACCGTTGCGTCGAAGGCGCCCACTTGTGACATCTATATGTTCGACATGTGGGTTGCGAATTATGCGGGCATGGAAAACCCGGGCGAATCGCTTGTCTCCAGCGAACTGGACAAGGTTTCGCACACGGGAAAACGCGTTTTCACCAACGGCAACTCCCACTCCACGCTAAAGACCTTCTTCCGCCAAAATAGCGATCTCGCCTTCGACATGATCACCGTCGACGGCGACCATACACGCAACGGCGCAATCGAGGACCTGTGCGACGTGCTGCCCCGTCTCAAGATCGGCGGCGCGGTCGTATTCGACGATATCTGCCATCCGAAGCATCGCTATCTGGAAGATGTCTGGAAAGAGCTGGTCGTCAACGACAACCGGTTCACCTCGTGGAGCTGTGCCGATATTGGTTACGGCGTTGGATTCGCCTTGCGGAAATGGTGAACACTTCAGAACGGCTGCTGGTTCTCGGGGCGTCCGGTTTTCTGGGCACAGCCATTTCGACCTATTTCTCGTCGCTCGGTATTCCGGTGATGGGTATCGACGTTGTTCCGCCACAGGACAAGCACATCTACAGTGATTTTTATCAGTCCGAACGGATGGAAGAGATTCTGGAGACTGCGCTTGCCAGGCATCAACCGACGTACCTTGTCCACGTCGCGGGCAACGCCAACGTCGGTCGTTCGATTGAAGACCCTCGCTACGACTTCGTTAATTCCGTCGATCTTTTCTCCCTCGTGCTAGATCAGGTCAGGCGGGTGTCGCTCGAAACAAAGGTTCTCTTCACGTCAAGTGCTGCGGTATACGGACAGCCGAAGGTTTTGCCCATAACGGAGGAGCTTGCGCCGTCCCCGATATCCCCGTATGGCTATCACAAGTGGATGTGCGAGCAACTTTCTCGCGAGTATAGCTCGCTTTACGAAGTTTCAGTTGCGTCCATTCGGATATTTTCCGCCTATGGCGCCGGCCTTCGAAAGCAGATCCTGTGGGATTTGTGTGAGAAGTGCCGCAGCGATGGCCCAGTTCAACTCGGCGGCGACGGGAGTGAGACGAGAGATTTCATTCACGCGAAAGACATCGCGCGAGCCATATCATGCGTCGTCCGCGGGGGCACCTTCAACGGTGAAGTCTACAACGTCGCCAGCGGCGTGGAGACATCCATATCGGATCTCGCGCATCATGTTCTCTCAGCCTACGGCATTCCTTTCGACCGTTTAGGATTCAGCGGCTCAAGCCGCGTTGGTGATCCCAAGAACTGGCGCGCCGATGTCAGTAGGCTTGAGGCGCTCGGTTTCTCGCCAACGATCGATTTCGTTGCGGGGGTTGCCGAGTACGTGGATTGGTACAAGAAACTGCGATGAAGATATTGATCTATCTCACCGGCGGTACCCACTGGATTGGCGGTGTCCAGTACACTCGCAACCTGTTGCGCGCTGTTTCGCTGCTGCCAGCGCAGGAACGCCCCGCGCTCGTGCTTCAGATAGGTCGGAAGAATACTGGCCAAGGATACGAGGAGGAATTCTCGCACTATCCCGGGGTGGTCATCGATGGGCCACTTGAGCGGGGTTCGGCGATCCGGTCAAGAATATTGGATCTCGCGCGGCGCGCATGGAAGAGGTCGACCGGCAAGGATCTACGTCAGAAGCTTCTGCACTCCGACGAGTGTGACGTCGCATTTCCTGCAAAAGGTCCAAACATTCCGGGTTTGGCGCAGAAGGTCTATTGGGTTCCTGATTTTCAGTACAAGCATTTCCCACAGTTTTTCTCCGAAGACGAGCGACGTAGCCGTGACGCCTTTTACGGAAAGATGTTTGATGAGAGCGGCATTCTTGTCCTGAGCAGTGAAGCGGTGAAAGCCGACTTCATACGGTTTTTCCCGACCTATTCCCAAAAACCGGTGCGCATCCTCCACTTTTCAAGCACGCTTCATGACGAGGAGTATGCCCTGGATCCAGTCGCGGTCTGCGCTAAACATGGCCTGCCGGAAAAATTTGTGTATCTGCCCAATCAGATGTGGCAACACAAGGGCTTCGACGCCGCCTTTCGTGCGCTGGGCATTCTGAAACGCGCGGAGGTTATCATCCCCCTTGTCCTGACGGGGAGCTCAGAGGATTATCGCAGTAATGACTACGCTCGCCAACTCGAAGAAATCCTGACGGAATATGACCTTCAGGATCAGATCTACCGTCTGGGCGTCCTGCCGCGAAGCGAGCAACTTCAGCTTTTCCGCCGCGCTGCCGTTGTTCTTCAGCCGTCACGGTTCGAAGGGTGGAGCACGACAGTCGAAGATACCCGCGCCCTGGGGAGGCCGATCGTGTTGTCGAACATCGATGTTCATCTGGAGCAGGCCCCGCCAAACGCGAGCTATTTTGTTGTCGGGGATCAAAAAGATCTTGCGGATAAGCTCGGCAAAGCTTGGCTCACCGCCGAGGCGGGGCCTGATTTCAAACAGGAAGATGCCGCACGCAAGTCGGCAAACCTCAACAGTTTGGCGTATGCGAGGACCTTTCTTTCAATTATGAGACAGGCTCATCGCGAGTGAATTGAGCTCAGCGCGAAACAGATCCGGCAGATACGCAATGAAAAATCAAGAGAAAATAACGTATATCAAACCCGCAGGGCGCTTCGCCAAAATAGATTTAGAGGAGCATTGGCGGGCGCGCTACATGTTCACAATGCTGGTGTGGAAGAAAATTCGCGCCTCTTTCGGGGAGATGTACTTCTGGTTCATCTGGGTTTGCGCCAAGCCTCTGTTGTACGTGATGATATTTTCGCTCTTCAAGCACTGGTCGCAGGCTCGTACCGGGGTGGAAATACCATATGTTCTTTATATTTATAGCGGGCTTATCCTTTGGTACTACTTCCTTGAAACCGCCATCGACGTATCGTTGAATATCAAGGCCAATGCGGCTCTGGTGACGAAAATATACCTTCCTCGGATGATCACGCCCACGGTGCCGTTGCTGGCCAATCTGATGGACCTGGCAATATCCATGATACCGCTGATCCTGATGATGATCTATTATGGGGTCTATCCCGGCTGGCAGATCTTGATGATCATTCCAACGCTCTTGGTTGTGATGATCACAGCCATGGGGACCGGCCTGATTATAGCGACGATCACTCTGCGACTGCGCGACTTTCAGAAAATATTTGAGTTTTCGCTCTACCTCGCGATGTTTATCTCGCCGGTCATCTTCTCGCCCAGCATGATTCCCGAAGCCTTCCATTGGGTCTACCATATGAATCCGATGGTCGGTGCATTGATCGGTTGGCGAGAAGCGCTCTTCGGATCGGCCTCATTCCCATGGGGAGCTTGGGTTTATTCCTGCTCCTTTGCAGTGCTGGCTCTCATTGTCGGCCTCTATCTCTATCTCAGGTTCGAACATGAAATGATCGAGGCGATCTAAGAACATGGCAGAGTCGGTCATCGAAGTTTTCGATATTTCCAAGCAGTATGAAATTGGTTCAGGCGGAGGCCTGAGTATGAGCAAACTTGCTCGTGAGACAGCATTGTGGCCGTATCGCAAGATGCGTGGCCAGTCTGTTCCGCCCCTCTACAGGAAAAGGCAGAATTTCTGGCCGCTGCGTGACGTCTCGTTTTCTGTGGATCGCGGCGAAGTTGTCGGAATTATCGGCGCGAATGGCGCCGGTAAAAGCACACTTCTGAAGATATTATCCCGCATTGTCACTCCAACATCGGGAAGTGCGACCATTCGAGGGCGCGTCAGCTCGCTGATTGAAGTGGGGACCGGCTTCAACGCTAATCTTTCCGGACGTGAAAACGTCTTCTTGAATGCGTCGTTGCATGGGCTGTCACGTGAAGAAGTCGCCGCACGTTTCGACGAGATCGTCGACTTCTCCGGGGTCGGCAAATTCATCGACACCCCGGTCAAGCACTACTCGAGTGGCATGTATAGCCGGCTGGCCTTCTCCGTTGCAGCGCACCTCGACCCAGATCTTCTGTTCGTGGATGAAGTGCTGGCCGTGGGCGACATGGCGTTCCAGCAGAAATGCCTCAACCGCTTTTCCGAGATGGTGGGCGGCAACCGAACCGTGCTGTTCGTCAGCCACAACCTTAGCGCCGTCTCGAACATCTGTTCAAAGGTACTATGGCTGGATCAGGGGCGCGTCCGGTATTTTGGTCCGACCGAAGAGGGTATCGCGGCCTATTATGAAGCGACTATGCCTTCAACCGCGCAGACGCTCGAAACCCGCTTCGACCGGACAGGCACCGGCGATTTCATGTTCAATAAGATCTCCTTCTATGACTCTTCGATGCAGCCCTCCGAACGGGTGACGACCGGACAAGAACTCATCATCGGGCTGGAGTATCGCGCTAAACTGGAAATGATCGGGGATATCCGCGATATGAGTTTGGTGGTCATTTTCAAGAATGATAAAGGTCACCGGCTGTTTGGCTTGCCAAGCGACGTGCTTGCGCATGGTGAGACGCCGCGCTTGACAGAAACAGGAGAATATCTCGTCAAGATCCCAAGCCTTCCGCTGCTTCCGGGCATCTACGACTTGGATCTGGGATGCATTATCAACCGTGCGACAACAGACAAGATCGTATCCGCCAAGCGCTTGATTGTCACCGAATCGGATTTTTTTGGCTCCGGAAAGCTTCCGCCGGTTCAGCAAGGTGATCTCCTGGTGCGTTTCGACAATGAATGGCGCTGAGCCTCGGGTGTAAATGTGAACAAGATTTTTGATAGAGCGAAGCTTTGGCTGCTTGATTATCTCCTTCGAGATGATTGGAACGACGGCAACAACAAGGTCAAGAAGTTCGATGCCCAAAAGGCCTTGAAGGGCCTTGAGAACATGAAAGCCGGGCGAATCCTGCTGAAGCAGTTCGTAGAAGTGCTCTTCTCCTCGGGTGCCATGATAGGACGGATCGAACGTATCCTCCAGTCGATGCGGATACCGACGTATTTGCTGATGCACTCCGTTCTGGCCAAGTGCCTTCTGCTCCTTGATGTTCATCCTAAGGCGCGACTGGCGGAACTTCATGCCGCTGGAATGCTGGAAGAGGAATTCGGCATCGCACTCAATACTCATCTGGCAGCTGTGGCTTTCGAGAAAACCCGCCAGATCAGCAAGATAAGGGAACTGTATGCAGAAGAGATCTTCGACGGCATCAGTCGTATCTCGCTGCCGTTGAGCATCAGCAACGAGGCCAGTCATCACGAAAACCACATGGACATGATGTTCGTGGTGGCGGCAGCGAAGCATCGCGATGCAAAACGGATCTTCGAATTCGGAACTTATATGGGGCGCACGACCGTAGGGCTTGCGTCAATAGATGCGGATGCCACTGTCACCACATTGAACCTCGATCCGTCTGAGGACACGCGATACGGGCCGTACATAGGGAAACTGATCAAGGACAGCCCCTATCGCGACCGAATTACGCAAATATTTTCGGACTCCAAAAAATTCGACACGACACCCTATGCCAAAAGCATGGATTACATCTTCATCGACGCGGATCACAGCTACGACGCCGTCAAGAACGACACGGAGAAGTCTCTGGAGATGCTCGCTCCCGGTGGTGTCATTATATGGCATGATTATGCTCCGAAAAGCCCCGGTGTATTCGGGTACCTGCAGGAGCTCAGCCTCCAGCGTTCGCTGTTCAGGATCAGGAATACCTGTCTAGTGCTTTATATTGATGGGGTGGATGCCGACGAGTTCGAGCCCAAAAGCGATGCTGGATTTCTGGAAGACGTATCTTGACCGGAGGCGACGAAGTGACAGCAAATTCGCACGAGTATCCAGTTGCGGTCGATGACCGGCAATTCCTGGTTCGATGCATCAACGACGTAGAACGGGGGCGAGCGGCCTCCTTCCTGAGTAAGGAGCCTGAAACGGTTCGGTGGCTCAAGGCGGAAATGGTGCCAGCTACCGTTTTCTGGGATGTCGGCGCCAATGTGGGGCTCTTTTCACTTTATGCCGCGCTTCTTCAGCCGACTGCCCAAATACTTGCGTTCGAGCCAGCGGCCCATAACTATGCGAGCCTCTGCGATAACATCGTGATTAACGGGTTCACCAACATTGTTCCCTTCAGTGTGGCTCTCGGCCAAGGTAATTTGGCTTTTGATGAGCTTCATCTATCGAAGGTAGAAGCGGGAAGCTCGATCCATCATGTTGGGGCGAAGAGTCCGTGGGCAGAGAGCGAGCCAGTCTTCCGGCAACCTTGCGTTAAAGTCTCCATCGACTCCATGGTGCTTGATCATGATTTTCCGACACCGACGTTACTGAAAATCGACGTCGACGGGCTTGAACTGGGCATCCTCGACGGTGCTCGTACCGTGTTAAACCAAGTAAAAAGCGTGCTTGTCGAGCTTGACGCGAATGACCCGTCGGAAATCTCAGCAGCGACAAATCTGCTGGAACAAGCCGGCTTCCGGCTTACTGAAACGAGCAGACGTGAAAAGACCATCAATCGAAAACTTCCCAGAAATCATATTTGGATGAACGCTGCACTGCGTCCATTAGATTAGCGAAAATAAGCCAGGTTCCTCGTGTCGATGTTTGCCTGGCGAACCGTTACCTTTCGAAAATACTGGAGAGATTTCCCTAATGGAGCATCAGCTATCGATTGTTTTAGGCACATATAACCGGCTGGATCAACTCCAGAGGTGTGTCGAAAGCATCGTCAGCCAGACCAAGACAGCCTTTCGTCTTTACGTAACCGACGCGGGTTCGACGGATGGCACAGTGGAGTACCTCCAAAGCATTGCTGGGGAAAACATAATACCCGTGCTGGTCGGCAAGAAGCTGGGCCAGGCCAAGGCGTATAACGATGTTTTTAACATTGTGACGACGCCCTACGTATGCTGGCTGAGCGACGATAACGAAGTCATCGATCATGGCCTGGACCGTGCTGTCTCTATCATTCGAACGGATCCGTCGATCGGCATGGTGGCTCTTAAGACCAAAGATCTTCAGGGACCTTTCGTCGACGCGCCCTTTATTGGCGGCGTTTCTTCGACGGGTATATTGAATGTCAACCAAGGGCTGCTGCCCACCGCTCTGTTGAAGAAAATAGGGGGGTTTTCTGAAGAGTTTCGCGATTACGGCATCGACAACGCGTTGACAGCAGAGGTCCTGTTTGCGGGGTACAAGGTGGTATACAGCCGCAAGGTTGCGCTACAGCACTATAGGAACTGGAGCGAGGATCCGACCTCCGAAAACTATCAGTGGCTCAAGCAGCGCCACGAAGCCGCAAAGGTGCTGTATGAGGAACGGTACGGCAATCAGAATACCCAGGAGTTGTCTGGCTCGTACCGGATGAAGACTAAGGTCGCCCGCAGGGTCAAGGCGGGGGCAAAGCGCTATCTGACAAGCGATTATGTCCGAACCAGCGCAGCAGTGCGGACATGTTTTATTATTCTCTCATCTCGGTACATCAGCATTCTGGACCCAATCCTCACCTTCGGTAGGGACTATCATCTCGTCCAAAAAAGAAGGACCAGGTGAACTACTCTAAAGTAGAAACCGGACACACTTGTTTTGAAGCTGCTCCCCCGGCTGCTGTTGAGCATCCAAGAGGGCGTGAAGCAACATCGTGCCGCAGCCTGAACTTGGCTGGTAGCGCGCCATTCTGTCTCGGTCACCTCAGTAATGCATGCATGGCTGAACTTTGGCGTTCAGTCACTTGAGAAGGGGATTGCGCTTACCAATGGACACGGAATAGAGACTAATATCTACCGCAGGCACTTGAAGGAGAGAGCTAGTTCGCAAGAGTACTCCGGCTTCGCCGGCACCTGAAACGAGCAGGCCAGGGCAACCGTGCATCCAGTTCCGCGCGGCGATCGCTGAGCTAACGGAGATCAAGTGAAATATCGCCACCCCATTGCTGCCTTGACCGTGCCTACGATGCCGCTGTTGTCTCTCATTCGCGACCGGCTTAGCCGACATGGTTGGTATCGCCGCCTTCATCTTGCATATGCAAGATGGCGCGCGCGGCATGGTGGACTGCCCGACTGGGCGGCATTGCAGCCACAAGCAGGGCTCGGCCCGGTACGCCCACCTTTGACCGAGGGCGCCAAGCGCGTGTTGATTGCAACAGGCACTGCCGGACACTTGCCGTCAATGACGATGGAAAGCCTGCTTGGAATGGCATTGGCGGTTCGTGGCGTTGGTATTGACTTCCTGCTCTGCGATGCGGCCCTGCCTGCCTGCATGATGTGCGAGATCAGTTGGTATTCTGATGTCGACAAGCTGGCCAAGCATGGCCCAAAAGACCGCTGTCTGACCTGCTACCAACCATCCGCTGAAATGCTCGACCGGGCTGGCCTCAACGCGATCGGGCTCAACTCGAAACTGACCGACGCTGATCGCTTCAAGGCAAAGACGATTTCAACGCAGATGCCGCAAAGCGAGATCGCGGCGTATATAGAGGACGGCATTCCCATCGGGGAGCACGCCGTGGCGGGCGCTCTTCGTTTTTTTTCAAGAGGCGACCTCGAGAAGGTGTCTGGAGCTGGACCGATCCTTAGGCGTTACCTGGAAGCGGCGCTTCTCACCTATTACGGCACACGCCGCCTGCTTGCCGAAGGTCACTATGATGTCGTGGTGTTAAATCATGGGATATACGTTCCTCAGGGCATCATATCGGAAACAGCCCGACACCTCGGTGTGCGCGTGGTGACGTGGCATCCTGCCTACAGACGGGGATGCTTTATCTTCAATCACCACGAAACCTATCATCATGGCTTGATGACCGAACCGGTATCGTCTTGGGAGAACATGTCATGGAACGATGTGCAACAACAGCAGATCACGCAGTATCTCCGTAGTAGATGGGTTGGCCGGCAAGATTGGGTGAAGTTTCACAATCAGCCGGAGTTCGATACCCGCTCGATTGAGGAGGAAATCGGCATTGATTTTCGACGTCCGACCATCGGGTTGCTCACCAACGTGATTTGGGACGCGCAACTGCATTACAAGGCAAACGCCTTTCCGAACATGGTTGACTGGTTGATCAAGACCATTGCCCACTTCGAAAAGCGGCCCGACCTGCAGTTGCTGATACGGGTTCATCCGGCCGAACTTACAGGGACGCTTCCATCCCGGCAGCCTGCCGTTGACGAAATTCGGCGCCGGTTTCCTAACCTGCCGACAAATGTCTTCATCATTCCGCCCGAAAGCAAAGCAAGCACGTACGTCGCCATGTCTCACTGCAACGCCGTCCTGATCTATGGCACGAAAATGGGCGTTGAGCTTTCGGCGATGGGAATACCGGTCATTGTCGCCGGTGAGGCTTGGATCCGTGGCAAAGGCGTTACGATGGATGCAACCTCGGAAGAAAATTACCTGCGCTTGCTCGATGCTCTGCCGCTGCGGGAAAAGCTGGATGACGCCACGATCGAAAGGGCGCAGAAATATGCTTATCACTTCTTCTTTCGGCGCATGGTCCCGCTGGATTGTATTAAGGAGCGAAAGGGCTGGCCGCCATTCGCCGTGCATATAGATAGTCTGGACGACCTTACACCCGGCAAGTCGCCCGGGCTCGACATCGTTTGCAACGGCATCATCGCGGGGATACCCTTCATCTACCCCGCAGAGGACCTCATGGGAGCGCCCTCAGACCGGAGAGCGACGTGAGAATTAGTATTGACGCAACCGGATTGGGCGGCCCCAAGACAGGAACATCAGTCTATCTTATAGAGATTTTGTCGCGCTGGAGCCGAAATACGTCCATCAACCACGAGTTCACGATCTTCGCGAGCGAGAAGGCCGTTTCCCTCTGCTCGGAAGCCGGATTGGACCATCGGTTTCGTTTCGTCCGCGCGCCCAACAACCGCCATATCAGAGTGATCTGGCAGCAGCTAATGATGCCGTGGCATATGCGCCGACTTGGAATCGATGTGCATTGGGGGACGGCCTTCGTATTACCGGTGGCTTCGCAAACGCCAATGGCCGTCACAATACATGACCTAACCTTCCAACTGTTTCCCGAGGTGCACGAGCGCTTAAAGCGCTTTTACTTTCCGGCAATTATGCAACGCTCAGTGGCAAAGGCGCAGGCTGTCTTTGCGGTGTCGCGGACCACAGAAACGGACCTAAAACGGATCATTCCAGAGAGTAGAGGAAAGACAACCGTCACGCTGCTGGCTGCACGCAAGCTGGGCTCGGATTCGCAGGCTCCCCGCGACCAACGTAACTCAGGCGACTACCTGCTCTTCGTCGGAACATTAGAGCCACGAAAGAATCTTCCACGATTGCTGGCCGCTTGGCAGATGCTCGATGATGCCACGCGGGGCAACACGCGGCTTGTTATCGTCGGCGCCACGGGATGGATGGTAAGCGACTTGCTACAAAGCCTCAAGACGAACGATACCATAGATTTTCTGGGGCACGTCAGCGATTCCTCTCTGGCAGAACTGATGCAAGGCGCTAGGGCCCTTCTCTATCCATCACTCTACGAGGGGTTTGGTTTGCCGGTGGTTGAAGCGATGGCGCGCGGAATACCGCTGTTGACCAGCAACACCGGCGCTACCGCGGAGATCGCCGAAGGCGCGGCGATCCTTGTCGACCCGACGAATGTGGATGACATCCGTGGCGGGCTTGTGAGGTTGCTGACGGAACCAGAGCTGCTTGGCGCCCTGTCCGCCCAAGGCCGCGAGCGGGCAAAATCATTCTCCTGGGAACGCACGGCCCAATTGACATTGGAAACCCTAGAAGGGTTGAAGCGAGCATGAGCGATATATGCGTGTCCATCGTGAGCCACGGACAGGGGAAGATTGCGAACCTGCTGCTGGACGATTTAGACAGTCGCTGTTCCGGGCTCAATGTTGTTCTGACCAAAAACATTCCGGAAGAATTGCCGATTCAAGATAGACAGTATCCGCTCCTGCAGATCGAAAATCCCTCTCCTAAGGGCTTCGCAGCAAACCACAACCAGGCATTCAGGCACTGCGACAGTGGTTTGTTCTGCGTCGCAAATCCTGACATCCGGCTTCAGGCGGATCCGTTTGGCCACCTCAAAGCGGCGATGGGTGACCCCAGGGTCGGCCTTGTGGCCCCTCTGATAGTCAATCCCGGGGGAACCATCGAAGACAGCGCTCGATACTTTCCGACGCTTTTCAGTCTTCTTCGGAAGGCGTTGGGCAAGGGTGACGGAAGATTTCCCATAGATCCGAACCGACCTTCAGCCGTTGATTGGACTGCTGGCATGTTCATGCTTTTTCGGTCCGAAGCCTTCGCGGACGTCGGCGGGTTTGACGAAGGCTTCTTTCTCTACTACGAGGATGTGGACATCTGTGCGAGGCTATGGAAAGCAGGCTGGAAGGTCATTCTGCTGCCAACAGTCTCCGTGGTTCACGACGCTCGCCGCGCGAGCCACACCAACCCGAAATACATGCGATGGCATGTATCGAGCATGATCCGATACTTCACAAAACATCTCGGTCGCACGCCCGACATAAGCAGGATGACCTGATCCCCCGAACGTGAAGCAAATTCTTAAATCACCTGCCACTGAAGTTTCATCCAACGGAACCCGGCGGCGAAGAAAATGCCTTGCCATCGCCCTGCGCCTTTGCAATGTCACCGGTGACGGAAGCAAATCGGGAAATCGGAATGGCCAAGCGGATAGAATCCTTCTCGGAGATCACTCGTCACTATGATGTGGTGCTCTGCGATGTCTGGGGCGTCGTTCATAACGGCGTCGATCCGTTCCCGAAGGCGGCTGCTGCCCTTGAAGCGGCACGCGAAAGCGGCCTCGCCGTCGTCCTCATCACCAATTCTCCGCGCCTTTCCTGGCAGGTGGTCGAGCAGTTGCGCCAGATCGGCGTTCCCGACAGCGCCTATGACAGGATCGTCACCTCTGGCGACGTCACGCGCGGCCTGATCGCCGAAGGGCCGAAGACGGTCTTTCTGCTGGGCCACGAGAGGAATAGCCCCCTCCTCGACGGCCTCGACATCGAGCGCCGGCCGGCGGGCGAAGCGCAATCGCTGGTCTGCACCGGCTTTTTCGACGACGAGACCGAGAAGCCGGAGGATTACACCGACATGCTTGTCGATTTCAAAGCCCGCGACGTGCCGATGATCTGCGCCAATCCCGACCTCATCGTCGAGCGCGGCCATCGCATCATCCCCTGCGCCGGCGCCATAGCCGCCTATTACGAGCAGCTCGGCGGCCAAACCCGCATCGCCGGCAAGCCGCACCGGCCGATCTACGAGGCGACGCTTGCGGCTGCCCGCGAGCTTCGCGGCGATTTCCCGGTCGACCGCGTGCTGGCGATCGGCGACGGCATGCCGACCGATGTGCGGGGCGCCTTGAATTATGGCCTCGGCCTCCTCTACATCAGCGGCGGTATCCACGCTAAGGAATATACTCTCAACGGCGAGACCGACGAGGCGATCCTCAACGCCTATCTCGAACGGGAAAACGCCGCGCCGAAGTGGTGGATGCCCCGCCTTGCATGAAGACACGCCTTGCATGAAGAGAAGCCAGCCGATGACCGTCTTCCACCGCAATGAAACCCGGGAACCCTTGCCCGCCCATCTGAAGGGCGGCGTCATTGCCATCGGCAATTTCGACGGCGTGCACCGCAGCCATCAGTCGGTGCTGAGCGGGCGGATAAAGCATGTTCGTCGAAGCTCGCATTGGTTGATTTTTTCGCGACGCACGTGCTCGTGTTAAAGGCGTGATCTCGTGAACATCAGCCGTCCAGTAAGCCTCCGTAGTAGCGGAGATGTGAATTACGGCCGCGACCGCTAGAGCGGGATTGTTTTAGTCGGAATCGGAATAGAGATTCCCTTTGCGGTGCAAATCAGATTCACCATTCTGGCCGGTAAAGGAGGCCGGCCTGGATGGCGAGACCTTTTTCGGATGATCTTCGTGAGCGCGTTGTTGGCGCAGTAGCGCGCGAGGGCCTGTCGTGCCGAGCGGCGGCCAAGCGCTTCGGCATTGGCGTCAGCACCGCGATCGATTGGGTCCGGCGCTTGCGCGAGACGGGCAGCGCAGCCCCGGGCCAGATGGGCGGGCACAAGCCACGAGCGATCTCAGGTGAGCATCGGGTCTGGCTGATCGATCGCTGCCGCGCGCAGGCGTTCACCTTGCGCGGGTTGGTCGCGGAACTGGGAGAGCGCGGCCTGAAAGTGGATTACAGCGCCGTCCGGACCTTCGTGCATGAGGAAGGGCTGAGATATAAAAAAAGACGTTGGTCGCCAGCGAGCGCGAGCGGCCCGATGTTGCCGCCCGGCGGGCGCGCTGGCTGAAGCATCGCCATCGCATCGATCCATCTCGCCTCGACTTCATCGATGAAACCTGGACGAAGACAAATATGGCGCCGCTCAGGGGCTGGGCGCCACGCGGCGAACGGCTGTTGGGCCATGCGCCCTTCGGTCACTGGAATACCATGACTTTTGTCGCAGCCCTCAGGGCCGACCGCGTCAGCGCACCGTGGATCATCGACGGCCCGATCAATGGCGAACGCTTCCGTATCTATGTCGAAAAGGTGCTGGTACCGGAGCTCAACCCCGGCGACATCGTCGTCATGGATAATCTCGGCTCGCATAAGGCCAGAACGATCCGTGCCGCCATCCGCAAGGCCGGCGCCCGATTGTTCTTCCTGCCGCAGTATTCCCCCGATCTCAATCCGATCGAAAAACTCTTCGCCAAGATCAAGCACGAGCTGCGCAAGGCGCAGGCCCGAACCCGACAGGCCATCGACGACGCGCTGGCAGCAACCCTTCAAACCGTCTCGCCGAAAGAGTGCCAAAACTGCTTCAAGGAAGCTGGATATGAACGGACATTAAAATCGGTAGCGACTGGATATGTCATGACAGAGCAGAGCATTTCATGGGAGCAGGATGGAATCGACCCCGGCTGGTTCTTCGCCAAGGATGTCGGCAGAGGAGCAGTTCCAGTTATCGTCCCGGAGGCTGGTGGTTCCTTCCAAAGTGGCTACCTGAGACACCGAAGAAAACGATGTCGGCCCCTTCAAAACCAAGGCTGCTGCGATGGCACAGGCAGAGGCTCTAACTGCTCGCCAGCCAGCAACATAGCACTAAGCTCCTCCCTTTTCCGTGCCCTCAGAACAGCGCTTACTCTGAAGCGTTGATCAAAATCCCCTCTCCTTCACCGGGGAGGGCATCTTTTCATTACCTCTGAAAAGAGAGCCCCGCCGAAAAGGGCGCAACTTCTGGAAAGGACGGTTTGCGCAGGCAGAAGGGAAGCGGACGGTCATCGCAAGGGCCACCTGTGCGATCCCTGTCGTCTAACAATGGATACTCGGAAAAGCTCCTGCGCGGTTGCGCACTAATCGTCAGATTTTCCATAGGGTAAATTGCGACGAGCAACAGTCTTTTGCTGCGTCCGACTTTACGACCTTAGCAAACTGATCATGTGCCAGAACCGCTGGCGTACCTGCCGAGCTGTCCGCGGAAATCATTGTGATAAATTCCTGACACTCGTTAATTCTTCTCGCCAAAGGGTTGAAAATTGCAGTTGAGTGCCGTCAATCCTAAAGAGGATTTTTAGGGGAGTGGTACAAATGCGGGCGTCCAATGTGTTTCACAGAACGAGGAAAAAGAAGCTTCTTTCAGGGATCTGCTTGGCGGCGCTGACCCTCGGCTGTCCGTTTGTTACTCCGGTTTCGGCGGCGACTTACACGGCGAACAGTGAGGCGCAGCTCAACGCTGCTATCACGGCGGCGAATGCCGACCCCGACCCGACCGCGACGATCCAGCTGACCACGAGTTTCTCGGTTTCAAGCGCAGCTCTCAATGCACCCGGCAAGCCGATCACCATAGACACCCAGGGCTTCACGCTGTCCGGCTCGGTCGACCCGAGCGGCGACGGCCTCGCGCCTCTCTTTCAAGGAGGAAGCGGGTCGTTCACGCTCGTGGGTAATGTGGTGGGCGGAGAAGGGTCGTTTCCTTTGCAGGGAGAGGGAGGCAGCGGCATAAAACTCGAGCAGAGCGCAAGTGTGATCAATAACGGCACCATCGAAGGCGGATTCGGCCCGGACAACGATGGCGGAGACGGCGTATTCATTGATGTGAGCGCAGCTCCGGGCGTCACCTTCGTCAACAATGGAACGGTGCGAGGCGGGGACGGCAACCCGTTCGGCGGCAACGGTATTGTGGTCGCCTCTGCCACCAACGGCGCAATCGTGAATACCGGAACTATTTATGGCGGAGACTGGTCAGTCGCAATTTTCGCCAACTCAGCTGCCGTCGGCCTCAATTTGATCAACAGCGGCACAATCGTATCAGGCCCCCGGGAAGAGATTGCGATCCTGCTAACGCCCGGCGCAACGAACGGCATCACGCTGGAACTTCAGGCCGGCTCGAAAATCTTCGGCGAGGTCGTCGGCAATGCAGCCGCGGCTAACGACACGCTGCGGCTCGGCGGAAGCGGCGCCGACAGTTTCGACGTTTCGGAAATTGGCCAAAAATATCGGAACTTCGACACCTTCGAGAAGACCGGCACTGGCACATGGTCGCTGATTGGAACCGGCACGGTTGCAACGGACTGGGATATTCAGGACGGCACCTTGCAGATCGGCGATGGCAGCGTCATCGGTGATATAACGAACAATGCAACGCTCGCCTTTAACCGCTCGGACGTCTTCACTTTCGACAATCTTATTTTTGGCAACGGCACCATCCGCCAGCTCGGCAGCGGTAGAACGATCCTGAGCGCCGACAATTCTGCCTTCGCCGGTAACACCATCGTCGAGGCGGGTACGCTGTCGGTGAACGGTATTCTCGGCGGCACGCTGGATGTTCTGGCAGGTGGACGGCTGCAGGGCAACGGTCAGGTCGGCACGACCGACAATTCCGGCACCATCGCGCCCGGCAATTCGATCGGCACGCTGACGGTTTCAGGCGACTATACCGGCAGCGGCGGCACCCTCGAAATCGAGAGCGTGCTCGGCGACGATACGTCATCGACCGACCGCCTCATCGTCACCGGCAACACGTCAGGCACGACCAATGTCAAAGTGATCAACCTCGGTGGCAATGGCGCGCAGACCGTCGAAGGCATCAAAATCGTTGATGTCGGCGGCACTTCGGCCGGCTCCTTCTCGCTGCTCGGCGACTATGTGTTCGAAGGGGACCAGGCTGTTGTCGCCGGTGCCTATGCCTATCGGCTTTACCAAGGTGGCGTTAGCACCCCCGCTGACGGCGACTGGTATCTGCGCTCAGCGGTTCTCGCGCCCGCCCTGCCGCTCTACGAGGCCTATGCTGGCGTGCTGCAGAGCCTCAACCAGGTTGGCACGCTACGCCAGCGCACCGGTGGGTGGATGCTCGACGGTGATCGATCCGCAGACCAGGACGGCAACACCGCCGCCATGGGGATTCAGACCCGCTTCGGCGGTAACCGTTCGCACTTCGAGCCGGAAAGCTCGACCACCGGCACCGACTATGAGGTCAGCAGTTGGACGCTGCAGGCAGGTGTCGACGGAATGCTGCGCGAAAGCGAGGCCGGTGCCTTGATCGGCGGGATCAACTTTCATATGAATACCGCTTCGGCCGACATCTCCTCGCGCTTCGGCAAGGGCGACATCGACACCACAGGCTATGGCTTCGACGGCACCTTGACCTGGTACGGCGAAAGCGGCTTCTACGTCGATACGCAGGCTGCCGTCACCTGGTATGACAGCGACCTCAAGTCCTCGACACTTCAAACTTCGCTTGCCGACGGCAATCACGGCCTCGGTTATGGGCTCAGCATGGAAGCCGGAAAGAGGATCGCTCTGACGAGCCAATGGTCGCTGACGCCGCAGGCGCAGCTCGCCTATTCCTCCGTGCGTTTCGACGACTTCACTGATCAATATGGCGCTGCGGTATCGCTTGATGATGGCGACAGCCTGACTGGTCGCCTCGGCATCTCGGCCGATTACGACAGCGACTGGAAGGATGCCTCCGGAAAGATCGGCAGCTCGAAGGTCTACGGCATCGCCAATCTCTATTACGACTTCCTCGACGGCTCGGATGTCGATGTCTCGGGGACCAGTCTCGTCAGCGAGAACCAGGCCCTCTGGGGCGGCCTTGGCATGGGTGGCTCGCTCAGTTGGGCGGACGACCGTTATGCCGTTAACGGCGAGGCCTTTGCCCGAACCAGCCTCAAGAACTTCGGCGACAGCAACGCCGTCGGCGCAAAGGTCGGGTTCAGCGTGAAGTGGTAGCGAGACGCCTGGCGCTCGCGACCGATCTTAGTGGTTCATGAACACCAGTCGTTACGCTGCTTCAGACTCCAGGCTCTGGCGAAGCCCTCCTGAAGCAGCGTCTTACCGATTTCTTCACCACTCGTTCGGTAGATGTTGACGAGCGGTCGGTGCGTAGGTGTCTTGTCCACCGCGCCGCTGAACACCACCCTCAGGCCACGCTCGGCCAACAGCTCTTGCAGCCGACCCTTGGGGATCAACGCCAGCTTCCGTTCCTTGATGCACTTGGCGTGCGATCCGATCTCCGGTGTATCGATGCCCGAGACGAACGGAACACCTTCTCCCAGCAGTCGCATGTTCTGCCCATCGCATTTGACTGTGTCGCCGTCGACGACGGTCAACGATGCGCAGATGATGAGTCCGGCGATCATCGCAGCTAGCTTTGTTCGGCAAGGTTCGTTGCCACGATTGACTCGCTCCTTGGGATGCTCATCTGGAAGTCCCTGCCGCGGGCTACGCTTCGGTGGCGCCAAGGCTCTTGCAGCGGCACGCTTCCGCTCTCGATTTCAATGGCATTCGGACGCGGATATTTTCGCCACCTTTTCGACGTTAATCTGCTGCTCTGAAGGCCCCATGACGCGATTGCGCGCTGCCATCAATATGTTGGCGACGCACGGCGTCATACCGTTCTCATCGACCTCCCATGTCGCAGTGTTGTCGGGGGACCAGTCCTTGATAATCTCGAGCTTGTCATCCTTAATTCTACGTAGAAAAGTATATTCGACATCGTTGCCGCCGCTGACCGAACCCACGAGCCTTATTGATTGGTTAGGCTTGAGTGGTTCGTCTGCGTCGATCGAGAACGTGGCTGATTGAATGGGGCGCGCAAGGTAGGGAACTCCGGGGCGAGATAGCATCCCACCGTATTGCCATGCTGCCGAGTCAGCCACATTCCCGACTATGCTGAACTGTTCATAAGGCGAGACCGACGTCGTGCCAGCACGGATGATACGACTCACGACGAAGCTCCGGTCTTTGGGAGCTGTCACGTTTGGAAGATTTGTACGCCCGGCGGTAGCATCGTTGATCAAGGAGAACGTGTTCAGATGGCTTGTTTGCCCCGAAGAAACCCGGAGAGGCCCTGTAGCGCCAAGCGGCTTTATTAATAGTGTTGGACGTGCGTACCCAACTAACTGAGGGGAGGAATACTCGACCACAGAGGTTATCTTCGGATCGGCATTTTCAGTGGGTCGCACCATCCCAAGTCCAGTATCTGACTGGAAAATGATAACGCTGTTGTCGTATGCACCTAAGCGCTTAAGTGCCTGCAGGATACCGGCCATCTGCTTAACCGCACACGTAGCTTGCGGCAAATAGTTCGGCCAATCTTCCGTTCTGGCAGCACCTATCCGACAGTCCTCGTCAAGAATAAAGGGTTTGTGCGGCGGATAGAAATGCAGAAATTTATACACTGGATTGTCATCTGTAACGGCGATGTCTTCCGTCAATATTTTCGCAAAGTCCATCGACAAGGCGATGTCGTTGGCAGTGCTGCTATCAGCGTTCGCTGGTCCTGTCGCATCAGACCAAAGCAGTTTCCCCTCATTATATACGAGCGGCTTCAGCAAGGTCGGCGCCAGGCGTAACAGCGCGAGATCGACAACAATCAACGGATTTGATTTGCGCTGCTTCCCAAGACGTTGTCCAATTGAATTGGAAAGAAACGGTAGCGTCGAGCAGTAATACTTGGTCCTGAAGCAGAAGGCATTCGATGGCTGGACGGCGCTGACATCCCAGCCCTTGTCGGCGAGGTGAGACATCATGCTGCTCAAGCGAAGCCATTCACCGATTTCTTCTATCGGATCCATACCATCCTGATGCTGGTCGAAGAACAGCCGCCCAGTCTGAATGGCAGCGATGGAGAGCGTCGTCCAGTTCGCATAGCCCGCGTGGTCCGGATAATAGGTAAAACCATCAAATTCAGGCAATAGATCCGGCTGTTGCTCAGCAATCTGTTTGAAAGCATCCGATTGAAGGCTATCGAACATAATGTGAATGACGTTGACGTCGCGAGAAAGGGTCATCAGGGGACCGAGAGAAGTCGATATCCGATCGCGGGCCGCCAAGTTGTAGATGGGAATTAATACGGCTAGGAAAGTCAATCCGGAGAGGATCACCAATGCTTCGCGAAGCCGCAAGATTGCGAAGCCTGTCGTCAATAAGAAAATGGCGAAAAGCAGGATGAATTCGACCACGCCCCTCCCGCTACTAACGATATAAGGATGGGTACCGCCATCGATAGGCGGTATAACGCTTGCCGTGACTCCTTGACTCGCTGCTATCACACAAGCAGCAGCCCCGAGCACCACCGACATCCCCACAGGCTTGAAGCCCGCAATGCCAGTGATCACAAAAGCCACACACCCTACAACGATGGATATGAGCACCGGCGGCAGGAGCTGTAAGATGGAGCTTCCAGCGAACTCACTGATGTTTCTGGAATAGACATCTAGCGCGACCGTAAACAGAGTTACAGCTAGAAGCGCTGAGGCAAGAGCGTGGGCTCTCCACGATCCGGTGTGGCCAACCAAATTAGTCATCCATTTCTGGAATAGGATATCAACGTTCTTCCAGTGCTGGAAACAACGAGATTTTCCAACACACGAGCGCGTCGCCCAATTAGCGAGATAAAGTGATCATAGTTGTAGTCAGGGAAAATATCCCTACGCAGCGCCAACATTGTTCGTACTGTGGGATCATCCTTCGGCACGAATTCCACGACCCCGGTGGGGGCGACGGAAATTAACCAGTCAACGACCTGCTCCAATGGGATGTTGTGCGCAATCGCTAAGTGATGCTCGAATGCGAGCGCCAGGGCGGCATCCGCTTTCGCTCTTGACGCGAAACCAGTTCGTTCTTCCTGAAGCCAACCCTGTGAAGGCGACTGATTTCGAGCATCGAGAAATAGCGGGAGGAGATTCAGCGATTTGTTTTTAGCACGATGATAGGCGCTGTCCAGCGCTTGCTGATCGAAATCGAAACCAAACACGCGTTGAGCACCATTGTGCAGGGCTACCTCAGAATAGTCGCCCGTGTTGCAGCCAAGATCTATGACCGTTGCAGCGCCGCTACGTTTGATGAAATCGCCGATGAACTGTTTTTTTAGTGTTGCTTCCGTATTGCTATAAGTATTTGCCGTGGCGTAGTTGGCCCATGTCGTGGGATCGGTATCGCGAGGTGACAAGCCAGCGATCCAGTTGCGAAGTTGCTGCAGCGTCGCCGTATAAGCGTTGCGGGGAAGCTGGCGATGTTGTGCTTTTTCGGCTTGTCCGGCAGAAGCGCTACGCTGAAATTTATCCTGGAGCACCAAATGAGCGAGGACGCGCCACGAAACCTTTTGCCGAAATCTCAGCATTTTTACGAAATCGGCAATCGAGATTCCCTCAAGCGCGCCACGGTACCAGGCGTTGTGAGAAATGCCGAAGAATGATCGAAGCAGTAGCGGAACAAGGTACTGTTCGCAAAACTGCCTGTGCCCTTCCCAATACTCTCCGTCGCGATAGCGACGAACGGAAAGGTGATCTATAAAAACCGGAGTCGGGCCAAGGAATTGCACATTATAGGCAGTAGCATCAGATAGCGTGAAACCTCGGCCAAGCAAATGCAGATGGAAATCTAGGTGTAAAAGAGCCGCATCTTTCAGCATTGAAAATGACCATTCGTACGGATACGAAATCAAGGGTATTCTCGGATGTTCCAGCAAGTAGCTTGCGGTCTCGGACGGTGATGGAGCCGTCGATTCGGTGGTTGAGATAATCATCGGTGATTCGAAAATGCCGGCGTTCCTGGCAGCCTCATAATCAGCAGCGGCCGATGACTCTACCGTCCGATATATATGTTCGGTACCTTCGTAAACATGGCCTGACGGATCGCGAAATGAGCCCGAAACACGCGATAGCATCATTTCCGCTCGCGGCCGCTTTTCTGTCTCTGGTTGTCTCCGGTGCGACAGAGGAAGCTTTTTACCCTTTGCCAAAACAACGAAATTGAAGCCGCGCCAACGGCGAAAGCTCCAATGACAGATTGGATAATGATGCTCCCCGTGCCTGGATCGAGATATGCATAAGCTGGGGTGACTATGAGAGCAAAAAGCGGAGTTAAAACCAGAAGTCTTGCGACATGCATAGAAGCAACCTTTCAAAGACTAAAAATTGCATAGCACCTGTCACAAAACTGTCAAGATTGGATGGCGTTGCGTGATTACCGCTTCGTGGTCGTTTCGGACATCATGATGCACGTGAACGGCCCCCCAAAAAAGCTGAGGAAATCTAATTGGTGCGAAAACCCAACGGCTTGCTGAAGATTATCACCTTGGCAATTCCGTGACGGGTCGTCCCACTTTTGCTTCGTGAAGCCGGAAGGCCCATGTTGCATGAATTCTATTTGTCCACAGCTTCGCGCGTCCCGTTTTCCGCGCCGCTCGATCCAGCGACAAAGTTGTTGTCAGAACTCTTCCGGAGCGCATTCGTGCTCCCGGCTCCCGGCTCCCGGCTCCCGGCTCCCGGCTCCCGGCTCCCGGCTCCCGGCTCCGAACAGAATATAGCCCGTGAAACATCCGGAGGGGTACAATGGCGAATCTTTTGTCGAATCTTCAAAGATATCAGATAGCTAATTGGCCGTCACCCGATCAAGTAAATAACGCTACAACGGCGGCTGCGTTAGGCATGGGCCTGAGGCAGACCTATGCTGGGGCCCGCCCGCTCAGCCCAACGATAACAATTAGGCCAGCAAAGGCGCCGTCGATGTCGACGGCGATGAGGGGAAACTGTTTCGCATAACCAAATGAAATTTGCACGTCTATGTAGATTATCTCGAAGCTCCCCTTGTTCTAGAACAGAAAGTGATTATCACTACAACTCGAGGTTTAGGCATATGCGGGCTAACGGTGAGATGTGATAGATAAATTGCTTAGTTGGCAAAGCTCCAGAAGCGCGTCAACTTCTTGTTCCCTTTTGCGCCCAATAACCACCAGATAGCGTTTATTGCTCTTCGATGAGAACCCGGCCCATGTCTCAGACGGAGGTGAGAGCGATTATTTCGGCTGGCACGAGTTTGGACAGTTGCCGGCAGACTTGCGCGATCAAATGTCAGGGGGCAAGGAATTGGCCGTGACGGGCGCAACGGGTGTGCGGGTTATTGTTAGCCTGACAGGCGCCATCGAGGCGGTATCTCAGTTCAAGACGTGCTTAGCCAAGCCGTAACCGGATTCTCCCTAGTTCACAGCGTGGCGTCTGGTGAACCGTCTTGTAAAGCACTGCGACAGATTGGCGGGTATAGTCAATTTGCAAAGGCCGATCAGAGAGCATGTACCGTTGCGAGGTTTTCTTGCAGCTCTCAAGTCTACGAAACTTTGCGCTGTTACAGCCTCCGCGGGCATTGACTTTTGTTGCAAGTTAATCATTGATTGCAAGTCTAAAATGCAAGCATGACGTTCAATAAATGTCCGAGATTGCTTAAGCCTCCATGGGTGAAATATTCATCGGTATTTTTGGGGAAATGATGCCTTTTATTAGCCTACCTTGGGTTGCTGGCCCAGTTCCAATATTGGCGACGTTATGGTCGGCCTATGTGACGACAACAGCTCTTGTATATCGACGAGAAATGACCGGTGAGCGTTTTGTTGCTGCATTTCTCTTTCCATTGGGCCTCGTAGCTTTAATTTCGATGATGTTCTTAAAGACGTACGACCTACCTATTCTCATCACTGTGGGACAGTTAGCAACAACGCTGTGGTTTGCCGCGATATATATTTTCGAGAAGAAGCGTCGCGGTGATACTCCTGTTATGCCGATTAAAGAAACATCAATTTATAATATTTCTTGGATGTTGTATTTCTTTATAGTCATTTATACTATTTATCTCATATTTGTTTTCATATTTCCTATTTCAGGCGCCTGCACGATCGGCAAGTGCTATGCTTTTGAGCTTCTGCTTGGGGGGAAAGAGCACGGCTTCTCGGTTCTATACTCGTTGAATTTTGTTGGATCTGCGGTTTTGTCTTTCATCGTCTTAATATTATTCCAGATCATCACGAAAATAAAAGCGCAACATTGATCACGCGATAAAGGGGGTAAGTAAATGGCTGACATTTGGGATTGGGAGGGATGGCAGACTGGTCGCTCGGTCGTTAACAATTCGGCTACAGCTTTCAGTTTCTACGCGGGAATCCGACAGACGTATCATGCAAAGCAACTTCTGGGGGTGTATACCACGGCGCCGACATCCAGGCTTCCAGGCATTTCCAGGTTCGTACTGCCTCCTATTGACGTATTGGCGCGAACGGGAAAGTTTGATGAGATCGGTATGATAGCCCGCAGCGAAACAGTTCTGTCACATGCGCGTGCGGGAAGTCGTGTCGGGCGCGCTATCGGTCCCCTTATGGTGATCGACGCCGGTTATGATCTCGGAACTTACAAGGGCAGGACGGAAACGAGGTCTCTTGGAATATTAGGTGATAACTTAATAGGGATAGGATTAGGTTGGGGGACCTCTGCTGGCGCAGGGGCAGCATTGACGGCCTTAGGTGGAACTGCGCTGCTAGGGACGCCTCCGGGATGGATTGCCTTAGGGCTGGGAGTGGGCGTCGGAGCCGTATACTCGCTTGTGGCCGGCGGCACCGTTCGCGATGGCATTACAAAATTATTCGACGATATTATTGACGCCGAGCGTAACTCATTTTCCTCACCTAAATCTTACCAAGCTTACTTGGATGGCCTTGCCCACGCTCCACAAGGAGCCATCCCGTACGAACGGGTGCATTTGTCCTGGTTTGATTTGGAAGAAGGCCAGAAAGCTGGCCTTACGCCCGGTCAGATGAAGCGGGAAATCGTCCTGGGCGAAAAAGCGGCTGCCGGGTATATGCTGGCGCATCCAACACAGCAGCAACCGTTCGTATACACTCCTGAGATGCGGGCCGCCGCGATTGCCGCTGGTCTTGAACTTGATGGCCCGGAAAAGGTTTCTGCTTTACTTGATCGCCAGCCTATCGCTCGCGTTTCGGAGCCGCTTAATATTCGGCAGCGCGGAGGGTCGCAGCCGTCATTCCGTCAAAGCGAGAACGAGAGCATGTCGCGGCTGAGGGACTACCAAAAGCAGTCGCAATCCTTGACTTCCCGGACAACTGGCGGTCTATCGCCAACGGAGCGCGACGAGCGCAATGCGGCAACAAGGGCGAAAAGCATACCGCAGACTTATGCCGGGCAGGATCGCAGAAGCATACCGCAGACCTATGCTGGGCAAGATCGCAGAAGCACACCACAGACGTATGCAGGGCAGGAGCGCACACCGTCTCAGCCCGCCCTGCGAGACAATCAGTACACCAAGGGCTACGGCAGCGGTTGGGGACAAAGAAGTCCGGTTCTCCTGGATATTTCTGGTTCGGGCCTCGCCATTGAGACCTTATCGTCGTCCTCGCGGTTTGTGGATCTTGACGGTGATAGCTACCAGCACCGAACCGCCTGGGCGGGAACAGGCACAGGCGTTCTCGTCCTCGACGCGAACGGCGACGGCAAGATCAGTCAGTCGAACGAGTTTGTCTTCACCGAATGGGATTCTTCGGCGACGAGCGACCTCGAGGCGTTGAAGCATGTCTTCGACACCAACGGGAACGGCAAGTTGGATGCGGGCGATGTCCAATGGTCGAAATTTCGTGTTGAGGTCAACGGCCAACTCGTAACTCTTGATAGCCTGGGGATCATCTCGATCGACCTGACCCCGAAGGGCAGCGGCCAGACCTACGAGGACGGTTCCGCCATCACGGGAACAACCACGTTCACCCGCGTCGACGGCACGACAGGAACGGTCGGCGATGCCAAGCTGGCGAATGAAGACGCCGCCTATATCGTCAAGACAACCAGCATGACAAAGGCCGACAGCTCGGTCGAGAAGACGATCCTTGCTTACAATGCCGATGGCAGCCTCGCCTTTCGCAATGTCGTCACCACCAGCGCTGACGGCAAAAGCGTTCAGACGCAGTTCGACGATGACGGCAACGGCACGTTCGATCGTTCGCAGACTAACGTGCTCGCCGTCGATGCTGCCGGCGTCCAGACGAAGACCGTTTCCAACTTCAATGCCGACGGATCGCTTGTCGATCGCACCACGACCGTTACTAGCGCCAATCATCTGATCGTGACCACGACAGTGGATCAGGACGGCGACGGTATAACAGATCAGCGCCAGATCTACATCCAGAACGCCGATGGTTCGACCACGACGACCACGGAGCAGCTTAGCGTCAACGCCACGCTCCTGAAGAAGACGATGGTCACTTCGTCTGCGAACGGCCTGGTAAAGACGACCAGCCTCGATCTCGATGGCAACGGGGTCTACGACGATATCGTCACGGAGACCACCACGGTCGCCGCGGATGGCACGCGGAATAAAACGACCGTCGACCGCAGTTCGGGCAATAAGGTTCTTTCGCAAATCGATACGTCAACCAGTTCTGATGGTCGCACCATAACAGTTTCGGTCGACGCGGACGGCAATGGACCCCGCGAAACGAAAACTGTCACCACATCAACCACGGCGGCATCAGGCGACGTGACGCTCGTCACTTCGACCTACAACACCAACGTATCCTCTATTCTGCGTTCGAAAACGACGACGATCACTACTGCCAATGGACTGTCGACGACAGTCCATAGCGACGTGAACGCCGACGGCGTCAACGATTTCACCGATACCGATGTTACGGTAATCGACGCGAATTACCGAACGCAGACGGTACAGCACCGCACCAAGAGCACTACGGGTACGCTGCTATCGCAGACGGTGACCACGACCAACCTCGACGGGAAAAAGATCACGATCGTCGAGGATGGCAATGGTGACCTCAAGACCGACGGACTGACCGAGATCGTCGTCGGGACCGATGGGCAGACGACCAATACGGTCAGCACGCTGAACTCCGACGGGTCGCTGGTTACCAAAACCGTCACGGTGACGTCCGCCGACGGCCTGTCGAAGACCACAAGCACCGACGCGAATGGTGATACCGTCAACGATCTCGTGGTGACGGATGTCATTACCACCGAGGCCAATAGCAGCCGCACGGAAACCGTGACGTCGAAGAACGCCAACGGCGCGCCCATCGCCACATCAGTCACAAACACAACGGCCGACAGCCTGACCCAGACCGTCAAGACCGATGCCAACGGCGACGGCGTCTTCGAAGACACGACGACCGATGTTATTGTTCTTGACGGCACCGGCAAGCGCACGGAAACGGTGACGAGCAGGAGCGCCGACGGAACGTTGAACGCGCAGACCATCACCGAAGTGAGTGCGAACCGCCTGACGACCACCGTCTGGACGGATGCCGACGGCGACGGCAAGATCGATACACGCCAAGTCAAGGTTATCGCGCTTGACGGCTCGGTCAAGACGACGGAAACGGCATACACTCCGAATGACACCGTCGCCGGCACGACCAGAAGCACCGTCACCGTCAGCGGCGACGGTCTGACGACGACCACGTCGGTCGATCTGAACCGCGATAGTGTTGCCGACCGGATAACGACCGATCGAACGGTGCTCAATACAGACGGCAGCAAGACCGAGACGATCTCTCTGACGGGCAGCGATACCACGCGTCTCAACAAGAAGACCATCCTCACCACCGGCAACGGCATGTCGATCACCACGAGCGAGTACATCAACGGCGACGAAGTGCTCGATACCAAGACGACCGATGTCACGACGTTCGATACCTACGGGCTGCGATTCCAGACCGTGTCGAATTTCCGGGGAACGACGCTCGCAAATTCGGCGAAGGTGACGACCAACCTCAACGGCCTTTCCGGATCGACTGATTACGATCTGGACGGCGACGGCACGATCAATCAGACTTTGTCCTGGAAGAAAACGCCGCTCGATCCGCTCGGATCGGTCACCACCACCGAAACGGTCAGGGCAACTGACGCCGACGCGACGCTGATCTCGCAGACAATCACCGCTGTCAGCGCCGACCAGAAAACCACTACGGTGAGCACGAAGATCGATGCCGACGCCGTCGTCGACCTTCTGGAAACGATCACCATCGACAGTGCTGGAACGCAGAAGTACGAGGTCAAACAATATAAGGCTTCCGGCGCTCTCGAAAGCCAGTCGGTCGTCACCACCTCGGATGATGGTCTATCAAAGACCTTGAGTTCCGACCTCGACGGAAATGGGATCTTTGAACTCGTCACCACCGATGTGACAGTGTTGAATGCCGACGGCAGCCGCACGGAGACGATATCGAGGAAGGGGATCGCCGATGCGCTCATCTCCCGCACGACGGCGAATGTCAGCGCCAACGGTTTGAGCAAGACGACGAGCTGGGCCGATGCCAGCGGCAATGCCGTCCGCTCCATGAGCGACGTCACCGTCCTCAACGCCGATGGCGGCACGACGGAGACGCTGTCCTACTTCAAGCCGAATGGAACGACGCTGGAAAGCAAGACCGTTACGACGGTTGCGGCACATGGTCTCTCGGCGACCGTCACCATCGATGTCGACGGTAACGCCACCGTCGACAAGAAGTCAGTCACGACCAAGCAGGCTGACGGCTCGACAATCCAGACGTTCAGCGACTACGGCGCCAACGCCGTTCTAAAGGATTCCAGGAAGGTCACGACGTCTGCCGACGGACTGACACAAATCACCGAATACGACAGCGACGGCAATGGAACGGTCGATAAGAAGACGATCATCACCACGGTACTGAACGCCAATGGCAGCAAGACGACCAGGACGGACAATATCGTCGCCGGCGTGACCAAGAGCATTACGCTGACCGATGTGTCCGGCGATGGTCTGACCACGATCACCAATTGGGATACCACAGGCACCGGCGGCGGTACGACCTTCAACAAGAGCGGGTCTGATGTCACCGTACTGAACGCCGATGGCTCAACGACGCAGACGATCAGCAATTTCACCGGCACGACGCTGACCAGCCGCAGCCTCATCACCACAAGCGCTAACGGACTGTCGATCACGACCCAGATCGACCCCGCCGGTGCCGGCTCCTACAGCCAGACCTCGACCGATGTCACAGTCTTAAATGCCGATGGCACCAAGACGCAAACGGTGGAAAGCAAGAAGGCTGATGGTTCGCTGATCTCCAGGACCATCACCACGATAAGCGCGAACGGCCTGATCGTTGCATCGAGCGAAGAGCGTCCGGGCTTTGGCAACCAGACCGTCACCGATACGACCACGGTCCTGGCTGACGGCGCCATTCGCGAGACCGTCGAGATGAAGGATGGTGGCGGGGTTCTGATCGGCAAGGTCGTCACTCTCACCAGTGCCGACAAGCTGACCGTCACAATTAACCGTGACGGCAACGGCGATGGCATCGTCGATCAACGCCAAGAGACCGTCACCGCCAATTCCGGCATCCAGACATCGGTAACGACTAACTTCAAGGCCGACGGAACGACGATCAAGGACAAGTCAACCGTTATAGTATCAGCCGACGGTCGCCAGAAGACGACCACTTGGGACCTCGACGGCAATGGGGCGATCGACCGTCAGCGGGTGACGAATTTCACCGCCAATGCAGACGGCGGCAGCACGTCCGTCATCTCGGATACGAAACTTCCAGGCGGGGCGCTGATCTCGAAAACGACAATTAATTCATCTGCCGACGGCAAGCTCACGACGACGTCGAAGGACACCAATGGCGACGGTACAGTCGGCGATCAGGTCGAAAAAGTCACTATCGATTCCACAGGTGCATCGGTTTCCGTGGTCACCAACAACGCGACAGCACGAAACAGCTCTAACCTGACGCCCGGCGTCGTCTATTGGGCTCAGGCGATCGCCGCCAAGATCGAGACGACCACCTCGGCTGACGGCCGCACCACAGTCGCCAAATATGACTATGACGGCAACGGTGTGTATGAGACTGTCATGCTATCTACGCTTCAAGTGGATGGTTCTGTCGTCACGACGGTGACGGAAAACAACGCCAACGGTACGGTCAAGGCCAAGGGCACGATTGCAACCAGTGCCGACGGCCTAGTCACGACCCTATCGAAAGATACCGACAACAATGGCAGCATCGATCATGTCGAGACAGCGGTCACCCATGCCGACGGATCTATCACGCTGAACAAGAAAGACGCTAACGCCGTGAAGCAAACCGTTGTCGAGGAGGTGCGGTCAACCGGTACGCTTGCTTCTCGGAAAACGACAGATCTCGGCGGATTGAATTGGTCCTACAGTGAGGAAACCTTTGATTCCTGGGGTCGTGCAGCGTCTAATAATGTTGTCTACGATAACGGTACACGCCTTGCGTACATATTCGATGCGGCGAGCACGAAGTCCTGGTGGCAACTCCAATACTCCTACACCGGGACCACGCTCGTTTGGCTGCGGGAATTTTGGGACAACGGTACACTGACCCATCGGCAATACGACTACGATCCCAACAACAACTATTGGCAGATCGCCAATGACGAGTGGCCTGACGGAACTCTGATCCAGCAAACCAAATATTTCGACAACGGCAATTACGATGTCACCAGAGACGGTGTGACCTATCACTATAATTCGAGCAATGAACTGATTGGACCCGTTCTTCTGGATCTTGACGGCGACGGCCATGTGGATCTTCGTCCAATCGATCTGACAAACATGGCGGCCTCGCCGACGTACGACTGGGATGGAGACGGCGTCCGCGACACGACCGCCTGGGCTGGTCCTTCCGATGGCTTCCTCGCCATCGACCTCGCCTCCGATGGAACTGCTGGGTCTGACGGTGTCATCGACCAAGCAAAGGAACTGGCCTTCTCGCTTTGGGCTGAACAGGACGGGGCGGAAGGGAGTATCTCGGACCTCGATGGCGTCCGACTCGTCTTCGATACCAATCACGACAACGTGCTGAACTCCGATGACGAGCGTTGGAACGAGTTCCGTGTTTGGCGTGACGCCAACCAGAATGGTCTCACCGACCAGGGCGAACTTCTAACGATGACAGATGCCGGCATCAAGCTCATCAATTTGATGCCAACCAGGGATGGCTCTCAAGCCTTCGCAGATGGGTCGGTGATTACAGGAACGAGTTCGTATGAAACTCTGGACGGGTCGAAGCATCTCGTCGTCGACGCATCGCTCAACTATCGACCCGCCAATGTTGCATGACAATATGCCCCGCTTCATGCCGGCGCCTCATGGCGCCGGCATACCCTCTCTTCCCTGATCCCACGCCATGATGGACATCCAGACAGCATCCGGCCCTCCCGCGACGGAAGCGGAGGTTAGAGACGACCTTCCACCAGCACCAGAAGCGACAGTCGCCGACAGCGGACTGGCGGCGATCTGCGCTGTTGCCGGCTATTTCAGGATCGCATCGCGTCCGGAGACTCTGAGCCGTGAGCTTGCGCTGACCGCGCCGGCCGCACCCGACGACCTCTTGCGGGCAGCCAAGATCGTCGGCCTGAAGGCGCGCACCATCCGCGTCGATAACGCCAAAAGGCTGACAACTCTTCCGGCGCCGGCAATTGCCTTGTTGAAGGACGGTACCTTCGCGATTTTCGCCGGCGTGGCCGCCGAGGGGCGATATCGGCTGATCAATCCCATCGATTTCTCCGCCCGCAATGTCGAGGCCGAGGAGCTTCTCGCGCTGACCTCAGGCGCGTTCATCCTGGTCCAGAGGCGTTTCGCCGGCCCTGGCGCCTCACAGCAGAATTTCGGGTTCCGCTGGTTCCTGCCGGCGATCTGGCGCTATCGGCGTGCCTTCGGCCATGTGCTGATCGCCTCGCTCGTCATCCAGATCTTCGCGCTGGTGACGCCGCTGTTCTTCCAGGTTGTCGTCGACAAGGTGCTGGCGCATCGCAGCTATTCGACACTGATCGTCCTCGTCGTCGGCCTTGCCGCCGTCGGACTCTTTGACGTGGTGCTGCAATATCTCAGAACCTATGCACTATCGCACACGACAAACCGCATCGATGTCGAGCTTGGCCGGCGCCTCTTCCGGCATCTCCTCAACCTGCCGCTCAGCTATTTCGAGACCCGCGCCACCGGGCAGACCGTCGCAAGGGTGCGCGAGCTCGAAACCATCCGCAATTTCCTGACCGGTCAGGGCCTGTTCTCCGGCCTCGATCTTATCTTCACCGTCATCTTCATCTTCGTGCTGTTTTCCTACTCCTCGAAGCTCGCCTGGATCGTCGTCGCCTCCATTCCCTTTTACATGGCGATCGGATTTCTGATCCGCCCCTTCCTCAAGGAACGCATCGACGAGAAGTTCGAGCGCGGGGCCTTTAGCCAGCAATTGCTTGTAGAAACCGTCGTCGGCATCCAGACGCTGAAGGCGTCGGCGGTCGAGCCGGTGGTCTCCTCGCAATGGGAAGAGCGGCTGGCTGCGTATGTGCGCTCGTCATTTCTGGCGACCATGCTGGCGGCGAAGGGGCAGAACGCTATCCAGTACGTCAACAAGATCACCTCGGCCGCTCTGCTGCTCTTCGGCGCGCAGGCGGTCATCGATGGCGAACTGAGTGTCGGCGCTCTGGTTGCCTTCAATATGATCGCCGGACAGGTCTCCCAGCCGATCCTGCGCCTGTCGCAGCTCTGGCAGGATTTCCAGCAGGTGCAGGTTTCCATCGCCAGGCTCTCGGATATTCTCAATGCCCCGCAGGAACCGCGCCCGAGCGTTGCCGTCAGTCTGCCGCCGCCGAAGGGAGCGATCGCCTTCAAGGCGGTGAACTTCCGCTATTCTCCCGATGGCCAGGATGTGCTCAAGGACATCAATTTTTCGATCCGGCCGGGCGAAGTGATCGGCATCGTCGGCCCCTCCGGCTCCGGCAAGTCGACGCTGACCAAGCTGGTGCAGCGCTTCTATATCCCGAACAACGGCCAGGTCTTCGTCGACGGTCAGGATATCGCCCAGGTCGACCCGGCCTGGCTGCGGTCGAATATCGGCGTCGTGCTCCAGGAAAACATGCTATTCAACCGGACGATCCACGACAATATCTGCATGGTCAATCCGGCCATGTCGCGGGCCGCCGCCATTCAGATGGCGCGACTGTCAGGCGCCGACGAGTTCATCGCCAAGCTGCCACGCGGCTACGATACGCTGATCGAGGAGCGCGGAGCCAACCTCTCCGGCGGCCAAAGGCAGCGTCTGGCCATTGCACGCGCCCTTGCCACCAATCCGCCGATCCTCATCCTCGACGAAGCGACGAGCGCCCTCGACTATGAGAGCGAGCGCATCATCCTCGGCAATATGCGCGAGATCGTCCGCGGCCGCACCGTCATCATCATCGCCCATCGCCTGGCGACCGTGCGACACTGCAACCGCATCATCGGCATGAAGGACGGACGCATCGTCGAAGAGGGAACACACGAAACGCTGCTTGCGCGCCCGAACGGGCTCTATGCCCATCTGTGGCAATTGCAGACGGGGCCAGTCCAATCATGAACCAGACCGTCCAGCCTCCTCGGCTTCCGCCGAAGCCACAGAAGCGATTGCAGGTGGACAACGAGTTCCTGCCGGCCGCACTCGAGATTCTCGAAACGCCGGCATCGCCCATCCGTACGGCGCTGATCTGGTTCCTCTGCCTGTTCACCGCCGGCGCTCTGATCTGGAGCTATGTCGGCAGATTCGATATTGTCGCAACAGCGCAGGGAAAGATCCAGCCGACCGGACGCGTCAAAGTGATCCAGTCGATTGAAGTCGGCAAGACGATCGCGGTCCCGGTCTCGAACGGCGCCAAGGTGGAAGCGGGAGACATTCTCGTTGAGCTTGACCCGACCGAAGCCCGGGTCGAAGTCAACACGCTGACCACCAGCCTCGCGGCATTACGGGCGGAGGTCACGAGGCGCGGTGCGGCATTGGCTGAGGTCAATGCCTGGCAACGCGGCGATCTTTGGAGCGGAACGCGAAGGATTGAGATCGTCCCGGAATTCGCCGACTCCATACCAGCGGAGATCCGCACGCGCGAGGCGTTGCTCTACACGTCCGATCTCGAGCAGCTCGCGTCGACCCTCGACAGTCTCGCGGCCCAGCGCAATCAGCAGTTCGCCGCGCTGAAGAGATATACCGAGATGGTCACCGCCCAGCAGGCGCTGGTGGCCACGCTTGCAGATCGCGTTACAATGCGCTCCAACCTCGTCGATCTCAGCGCCGGATCGAGATCCGGCGTCATCGATGCCGTCGAGATCAGGCAGAAGGAAGAGGCAACGCTTGTAGAGCAGATCGGTCAGCGGGCAGAGGCGGAGACCGCGATCGTCGCGGCGACGAGCGAAGGCCTGAAAGCCATCAAGACCTTCGTCGCCGATAATGCCGAGAAGCAGGCGGCAGCATCGCGAGAGATCGACGAGAAGGAACAACAGCTGGTCAAGGCGGCCAAGCGGCTGGAGTCGATGACGATCAAAAGCCCGATCAATGGCATCGTCCAGACATCGGCCATTACCACGGTCGGTCAGGTGGTGACCGCTGGCGCTGAACTGATGCGGATCGTCCCGGATGATGCCTCACTCGAGATTGAAGCCTATTTGCCGAACAAGGACATCGGCTTCGTCTCGCCCGGGCAACCCGCCGTCATCAAGATCGAAGCCTTTCCCTTCACCCGCTACGGCATCGTCAACGGCAAGGTTACTCGCGTTGCGACCGATGCTATTCCGGAACCGGATGCGCAGCAGCTCGAAGGCCAGCCAGCAAAGGAGCTGCAGAGCATAATTCCGATCGGCAATGCGCAGCGCGTCCAGAACCTAGTCTTCCCGGTCACCATCAAGCCGGATGTGGCAAGCATCGACATCGATGGAACACGCGTTGCGCTCTCACCCGGCATGTCCGTCACAGTCGAGGTCAAGACCGGCAGCCGGCGCATCCTCGAATATCTCTACTCTCCGCTGGCCGAGATCGGATCGGAAGCGATGCAGGAGCGTTAGTCGCTGAACGGTGACATTGTGCCCGGGATTCGAACCTTCCGGTTGAGCGCTATCGGCCGGATCTTTCTCTCGACGCTGTTGTTGTCAATCTCGATGCCACCGTCGGTCGGGAATACGCCGAGGCCGTCCCAGTATTTGGCGATATAGGCAAGCGCTTCCCCGAGCGGCGACTTCCCAGCGACGCAGGCACGATGATGGGTCAGCCAGTTCCGCAGGCGTTGATCGCTCCTGCCTTCCAGCCAGGGCGAGCTTCAGCGCTTCAGCGGAGCGGCCGAGTAACTCAATGCGATAGAGTTCACCAATGCGCCTGACGCCTTTCCTCAGCAACGAGCGCTACGCCAGTACGGGTGATCTCGACAAGCTTGCGGCGCGCATGCGCCCAACAATAGGCGAACTGAATCTAGGGATCGACGCGGTCCGGTATCAGCCGATTATATCCCGCGTAGCCATCAACCTGAACGACGCCCGCTAACCCCTGTAATATCCGTTCAGCATGCTGCCCGCCACGGCCGGGCGGCGCTTCAGGTCGGCAATCCAGGCGTCGAACCGGTCGCAGTTCGAAAGCTGCCCAACCGACCCAATCCGCAAGCGTGGAGCGGTCGAGATCGATGCCCTGACCGCTCATGATCTGAGCCTGTCGGTAGAGCGGCAAATGGTCGGCGTATTTGGACACCAGCACATGCGCGATGGTCGCCTCGGGGGGCAGTCCGGCGTGGTTCTCCGAAATGATCTGCGCTTTGACGTCATCCGGCCAGTGCCGCCGGTGAACCTACGTCCAGACCCCTGGTTGCTAGAACCTCCAATGTAGTCAGCATGGAGAAACTCATTTTGCTCGTCCGTGGAAAGGCAATCACAGATTAGAACGGACGAGGCAACGTGGGGGCGGAACACGGTTACCGTCAGATAGTGGGAGCGAGGTCAATTTGCCGACAACATTCCGCCAGCGGTGCCGTCTTTCCCATAGCCCTTGTCTCGAAGTCGATCACTCCCGCTGGTGATAAGGAACTTCTTAGAGATGAGTCTAGGGAGCGCGTGGCTGACCACTACCTCCACCGTGTTCGCTCCACAATTTGACTATTTTATATAAGTCTGTATAATGCGATGCAGCGACAGAAGCGATCGAATGGATGAATGAGAATTTGTAAGAAAAACAGACAAATAAGCGGGCATTCGTTTTAAATGTGAATCTTATTAATTCATTAAACTGACTTTTTTAAAAAATATTAAAATGCGGACCGACAGTGGGAGTCACATTTGTTTTATGCCTTCAGAATTCTGGCGGGCCACGGCGCTGCCCCTTCGAAGAGCGAGCTATCGCGACACTTGACAACGGAAATTTCTTTGCGAGGTGCCGCGTTTCCGTTCTCACAGTTCACGATCTGCATGGCGGTTACTTCTGGGAAGGTGGCATTCGGCCCGCGTCACGCCACTGATGGAGAAAAGCAAGGCGCCGTCGCTTTGTGCCCCAAGAGTTGGAGACGTCAATGGCGATCATGTTCGTCAAAGCACGGGTGATCAGTAGGGGGGCTGGACGGAGGATTGTCCCGGCCGCGGCCTATCGCCATCGCGCCCGGATGACGGACAAAGAGGCTGGAACGTCCTTCAGTTATCGAGCCGGGAGGGCCGAACTGGTGCATGAGGAGCTGGCTCTGCCGACGCACATACCGGAATGGCTGAGCACGGCAATCGATGGCCGCACCGCTGCAGCGGGGAGCGAGGCGCTGTGGAATGCCGTGGAGTCCTTCGAGAAACGGCCGGACGCGCAGCTGGCGCGCGAGCTGATTATCGCCTTGCCGGAGGAACTGACGCGAACCGAGAACATCGCGCTGGTGCGTGAATTCGTCCGTGACAACATGACTTCGAAGGGGATGGTTGCGGACTGGGTTTATCACGATAAGGACGACAACCCACACGTCCATTTGATGATGACATTGAGGCCCTTGACGGAGGAGGGCTTCGGCGCGAAGACGGTTCAAGTGCTCGACGAAGGCGGTAAGCCGCTGCGCGTGGCCACGCTCGACCGTCCGAAGGGCAGGATCGTTAGCAAGGCCTGGGCCGGCGACAGGGAAACCATGAAGGGTTGGAAGATCGCCTGGGCGGAAACGGCCAACCGGCATCTGGCGTTTGCCGGGCATGAGATCCGTCTCGACGGACGCTCCTATGCTGAACAGGGACTCGACGGAATCGCGCAAAAACGCCTCAGTCTGGAGAAGCCAGCACTCTCCCGCAAGGGCAGGCAACCTTATTTCGCGTCGGCCGGTCTTGCCCGGCGGCAAGGCGTGGCCGACCGGCTGCTCGCCGAACCGGAGTTTCTGTTGAAGCGGCTCGGGAACGAACGCTCCACCTTCGATGAGCGCGATATCGCCAAGGCGCTGCATCGATATGTCGACGATCCTTCGGACTTCGCTAATATCCGCGCGCGTCTGATGGCGTCGGACGATCTGGTCACGCTGAAGCCGCAGCAGATCGATGCCGAAACGGGGCAGGCGACAGAGCCGGCTGTGTTTACGACGCGCGCGATCCTTCGTATCGAATATGACATGGCGCGATCGGCGCTGGTCTTGTCGAAAGGCCGCGGTTTTGCGGTTTCCGATCGCGCAGTTGCGGTTGCGATCAGCAACGTCGAAACCGGCGATCCTGAAAAGCCCTTCAAGCTCGATGCCGAACAGGTCGACGCGGTCCGTCATGTCACCGGTGACAGCGGCATTGCTGCGGTGGTCGGCCTTGCTGGTGCCGGCAAATCGACCCTGCTTGCCGCGGCACGCGTCGCCTGGGAAAGCGATGGCCGCAGGGTGATCGGCGCGGCCCTTGCCGGCAAAGCCGCCGAAGGGCTGGAGGACAGTTCCGGCATCAGGTCGCGGACGCTCGCTTCACGCAACATGGTCGAGCGTATGCCGGAAGACCTCGCGAACACCAGACGCGAGAAGTTGACCCGGCTCTTCGAGGCCGTGAAGCGTTTCGCCGACGAGCAGCATCTCGCCGAGCGGCGGGATCGTTCGAAGATTATTGCTGGCGCCAGTGCCAATCTGGACAAGGAGATTGTCCCCATGCTTGCCGCAGTCACCGAGTTCAAGACCTCGATCGACGAGGTGGCGAGATCGCGTGCTCTCGCCACACCGCTGTATCGCCAGCAGCGAACTGCGCTGGCGGCCGTGGCGAGCACGATCTGGCGCGATCCGGCCGGCGCCGTCGACAAGATCGAGGAACTGCTTGTGAACGGGATTGCTGCCGAACGCATCGCCGCTGCAGTGGCCAACGATCCGGCCGCATACGGCGCGTTGCGCGGCTCCGATCGCCTGATGGACCGGATGCTGGCCGCCGGCCGGGAGCGGAAAGAGGCGCTGCAGGCCGTATCGGACGCCGCCGCCCGCTTGCGCGCGCTCGGTTCGGCCTGCGTCAATGTGCTCGATGCCGAACGCCAGGCTATTGCCGAAGAACGACGGCGCATGGCAGTCGCCATTCCCGGCCTGTCGAAGGCGGCGGAAGGGGCGCTCATGCGCCTGACCGCCGGGGCGAAGAACAACGGTCGCAAGCTGAATGCATCGGCCGCTTCTCTTGATCCCAGCATTCGCCGGGAGTTTGTCGCAGTCAGCAGGGCGCTCGACGAGCGCTTCGGTCGTAGTGCCATCCTCCGAGATGAAGCGGATATCATCAACCGCGTCCCGCCGCCGCAGCGCCGTGCGTTCGAGGCGATGCAGGACAGGCTGAAAATTCTGCAGCAGTCCGTCCGCAAGGAGAGCAGCGAGAAGATCCTTTCGGAACGGCGCCAGCGCACTATCAGCCGCGGCCGTGGCGTCGATCTCTAAAACCTATTGAAGAAGCGAATCGAGCGCGTCGCCTTCGAATACAACGGCAGGTTCAATAATCTGTAGCGTCCGTTCGAAGTCTGGTGAGATGTTCCTCGCACACAGTTTTGACCAGCACATGCAGTTCGGCTGTCTGTTCTCCGAGCCAGATCAACGCCTCTTCGCTGACTTCATAATGATTCGAATAACGCGCCTTTACGTATGCTTCATTGATCGTATTGAACCAGGCGCGATAGCGTTGCTGGTCACGCGGCCAGGCATCCACGAGGCGACGATCACGGCCCTCCGCCAACTTACGCAGGAAAGTCAGATTATGGGAGGCGGGGCTATAATTGGATAACGTCAAAAGTGCAGCCGAGTAAGCATGCTCAATAACTTGATGGAGGAAAAAGGCTGCGTGTTTGTAGCGCCGCTTTTCAACGTATAACGTGAATCCATCCAACAAGTCAGTTGAGAAAGGAAATCTCTCTTTAAAATGCTCCCTGGCGATTTGGTACTCCTCGGCCTTAGAGCGTGGCTTCGGTTCGGGCAGCGGTTCATCATCGAGTTCATAAAGGACGATCCCCTCGCGGCGGATGTCTGAGAAGAAGTATTGCCCCTCGTGAAGCGCCGTGTTGACCTCGCGCCGCGAGTGAACAATGAGGCTAACCGGTGTTTTGATGCCGGGATCGTGGAGAAAGCGGTCCGCCGCCTTATACCAATACGTGGCGAAGTCAGACAGCTTCCTGTTGTTGACGATTACCAGCAGATCATAATCAGAGCGATAGCCCTTGAGCGTGTGCGGCTCGTCAACCCAGTCACCGCGAGCATATGATCCAAACAAGATGACCTTGAGGATCCGCCCCATTTTCTTGAACTCCGCTGAGCTGTCCTTGAGTGCATCCTGAAATTCCTCATGCAGGACATCGACAACGCGGGCAAGCTCGCGCTGCTTACGTTCGGGCAGGTGGTCGAGGTTGGATTTCATCGGCGGCGGGCATCTTTCGTAGCGAAATTATCTTGGCTATTGCATTCCGCAAAAATAAGTCTCAATGCTCTATAATGCATATCGGGATCCTCGCTCCGGTGGTACGGGACTGCTAGAAGACGGCAAGAGCGCTTTACTTGTTACACTTGTGCGCCGTTACGCTTCCACGCTCTCTCCCGATCTGACGCCCGAGCGCGCGTAAGTCGCGCTTGTGTGGTATCATTTACGTGTGGTGCATAACGTGAGTGAGCGGTAGCGATGAAATCCTCCACATATGGGTCAGGTGAATACTGGGGTGCGGTCGCGCGTTCATACGCGAACTTTCGAAAATTCCGCATCTAGTTTTCCTGCCAATGCTGTTGTCTGCAATATTATGTTGTAACAAAATCAAAAACAAGCTCGACAGCTTCCCGTAAAGGATCCTAGCATCAGTATATATAAGACCGACGAGCGGTGTGAGATGCCAATAAAGATGAGGCATTCCGGCGAGAATTATGAAAGTCGGGAGCAATCCCAGTCGAGGAAGCGTCCCAGCGAGAGAGCTTCAGCATCCTGAACGGCACCGCTCCGTGCACAGCCGTCAGAGGCAGGTTGACGGTGTGCAGTTTTGGCGCGAAGCGCGCTGCAGACGCTCCAGCCTGGTCAACAAGATGTCGATCGCACAGCTGTGCATGAACCAAGCCGTCAATGCTGCGGAACGATTTTGCTAGGGCACAGCCACAGTCGAACATTATACCACTGATTGGATCATCCAGCGGCATTCACCATTCGCGTCCTCGGGATATTGTGGAATGCCACTAGAGTCCCTTCACGCTGAGGTTTGCTGGGCTTCAGGTGACGGTGACAAATATGAATACCACAGCCATGGCTGCTACGGCCGTGACGAGCCCGTCAACCAAACTGCCTTGCCCGCTTCCGACAACAAAGCCAGCTACACCCGCAACCGCAACAAAACCGATTTCCATATGCGTCCGTGTTGGCGTCCCAAACACCTCATGTTGGATAGAAAATCATTCTTAGGGTCAAGACACTTCTCGGCCAGCAGTATGGCACAATCGCGACGGTCAAACTCGTCTCATCCGCTGATTTGCCGCCTGATTGTCGGATTTCCAAGCTACTTTGTTTCGGCACGGGCAGTGTTGGCAAGTGATATTCACGTCATGACTTCGCCTTCGCTCGATCGAGGTGACTGGAATGCGCGGCGATTGAAGTGCACGTCGCAAGCGTTGTAGACCTAGTTGAAGCCAATCAATGAGATGGCGGCAGCGGTGATCAGCTCCGGCGGTCATGAGACTACGCGAGTCGGTGCAGCGCAGAGTGTAGCTGCAGGCGATGCGACGAGAACGCCGGCCACCTATCGGCCTGATTAGCCTGTTGCAAGGGCTGTCGCCTTATCGGCGTTCGACATCATGACGCGATGGACGTTCGCTAAGCGATATGAAAAAAGGCGCGTAAAGCCGCACGAACACGACAATCCACCCCGAAATTCTCCCGGCCGGCATTCTCAGTCTTGAGGCGAGTGAAATATTGGCTGGGGAACCTGGATTCGAACCAAGATTAACGGAGTCAGAGTCCGTCGTTCTACCATTGAACTATTCCCCAGCAGTTGCCGCCGAAGCATGGCTTGGCTGCTGTGCGGCGCTTATAACCAAAAGCCGGCAGATTGCAAATACCCGTTTTGAAAAAATTCAGTGCTGTGCGAAAGGCATGAAACCGCTGCAAATCCCCTGTCCAAAAAAGAATTTGGCGATTTCGGCGGGCGCTGATATTCTTGCCGCAACGCAAAAATCGAATGAGCGCCTGCTGCATATCTCAAGACTTGCGCGGCGCGGTGGAAAAACAACGTGGAAGACCCCGAAGGCGGCGCAAAGCCGCAATTTGACGGGGCGTCGGCGGCAGGGCGCAAGGACGGCAAGAAGTCCAGGCGCCGCAAGGGCAAACGTGGCGGGCAATCCCGCAACGCGGCTCATCCCGCTTCGCATGAGCCTTCCGGCGGTGCCGGACAGCCTGCGCGCCCGATGGAAGATGCAGCCGGGAATCCGGCCCGCAAGCGCAAGCGTCGCCGTCGTGGTGGCCATGGTGCTGTGCAGGACGGTTCACCTCTCCCCCAGGCAATGGAACAGACGGCAGCGGCGAGCAATGCTGTCCGCTCCGATGGCGAGTCAGCGCCGAGCCGTCGCAACCGCCGCAAACACCGCGGCAAGCGCGGTCTGCAGGGCCGGCCGCTGACATCGGCAAAACCATCAGATGTCTCGCAACAGGAACGCCGCGCGGAAGAGATGGCGCTCGGTGCCGAGCTGCGTGAAACACTGGATGGCGCGAGCGCCAACCGCAGGGGCCGCCAGGAAAGCCATTCCCATTCCGGGCATCAGGGGGATCGTCAGGCTGGCGAGAATGTGTGGCCGGAGGAGCTCTACGCCGCCCTCGATCTCGGCACCAACAATTGCCGTCTCCTCATTGCCCAGCCGACCCGCCCGGGTCAATTCCGCGTCGTCGACGCTTTTTCCCGCATCGTGCGCCTCGGCGAAGGCCTTGCGGCCAGTGGCCGCCTGTCGGACGAGGCGATGGACAGAGCGGTCGAGGCGTTGAGGATCTGCGCCTCCAAGCTCAGGAACCGGCAGATCCGCCGCATGCGACTGATCGCCACCGAAGCCTGCCGCCAGGCAGTCAATGGCGAGGAATTCCTCAGCCGGGTCGTTGCCGAAACCGGCCTCGCGCTCGAGATTATCGATCGAGAGACAGAGGCGCGGCTTGCCGTCTCCGGCTGCTCCTCGCTGGTCGGTCGCGAGACGCGCTCCGTCGTGCTCTTCGATATCGGCGGCGGCTCGTCGGAGATCGCCGTCATCCGCATCGGCGACAATCGCTTCAGCCGCCTTGCCAATCACATCACCCACTGGACCTCGCTGCCGGTCGGCGTCGTGACGCTGTCGGAGCGCCATGGCGGGCACGACGTCACGCCGGAGGCCTTCGAAGGCATGGTGCGCGAAGTCGAAGGCATGCTTGGAAGCTTCGATTGCCCGGAGATCGAGGTCGCCCAGACCGGCGACTTTCACCTGATCGGCACTTCGGGCACGGTGACGACGCTTGCCGGCGTGCATCTCGACCTGCCGCGTTATGACCGGCGCAAGGTCGATGGCATCTGGCTGTCCGACGACGAGGTCTCTGCCATGCAGGCAAAGCTTCTCTCCTGGGATTTTGCAAGCCGCGCCGCCAATCCCTGCATCGGGCCTGACCGGGCCGATCTGGTGCTCGCCGGCTGCGCCATTCTCGAGGCGATCCGCCGCCGCTGGCCAAGCCCGCGCATGCGCGTTGCCGATCGCGGCTTGAGGGAAGGCTTGCTCACCGACATGATGGCCGATGACGGCGTGTGGCGGCGCAATCGCAACCGCCGCGGCCAACGCGTGAGATCGTGAGATAAGGAATAGGCATGACCAAGGCACCGATCGCGGGAAACCGCACCGGCCGCAAGCTCGGCCAGCGCGTCAAAAACAAAAAGATGAAGGCCTCCTCCCGCCAATGGCTGGAGCGCCACATCAACGATCCCTATGTGCAGCGCGCCCAGCTTGAAGGCTATCGCGCCCGGGCCGCCTTCAAGCTGCTGGAGATCGACGAGAAACATCATATCCTGCGCGGCGCCAGGCGCATCATCGATCTCGGCGCTGCCCCCGGCAGCTGGTCGCAGATCGCCGCCAAGGTCACCGGCTCGACGGATGATGATATCCGCGTGGCTGCGATCGATTTCCTTGAAATGACCCAGCTGCCGGGGGTCAAGATCCTGCAGCTCGATTTCCTCGATCCGACCGCGCCGGAAAAGCTGTTGGAGGCCGTCGGCGGCACGCCGGATCTCGTCATTTCCGACATGGCGGCGCCCACCACCGGCCACCACCGCACCGACCATCTGCGCACCATGCATCTCTGCGAAGTCGCGGCACATTTCGCCGTCGAAGTGCTGGGGGAAGGCGGGCACTTCCTCACCAAGACCTTTCAGGGCGGCACCGAGCGTGAGCTGCTCGCCATGCTCAAGCAGAACTTCCGCCAGGTCGTCCATGTCAAACCGAACTCGTCGCGCGCCGAATCGGTCGAGATGTTCCTGCTGGCCAAGGGCTTCAAGGGGCGCAAGGCCGAAGGCGAAGCAGAGGAAGCTTGATCTTCGGGCCGGTCCTGACGGATGATGGCGATCGACTGCATAATTCCTTAAATCGGGATCGATTTAAGGATAAGATATGCAGCAATGGAAAGCGTTGCCGCGTCCTCTGAAAGGACGCGCGGCGCTGTCAGGATTGAACTGCTGATCCCATGCTTCTTTACGTCACGCTCGGAACCAACGACCTCTATCACGCAGGGCATTTTTATGATGCCGTGCTGTCTCCCCTCGGTTATCGCCGCCAGCGCTCCTCCGAAGAAGAAATCGGCTATGCCGCCGAGGGCGATACGCGCTGCCGCTTCTGGGTGGTGACGCCGTTCAATCGCCGCCGGGCGACCTCAGGCAATGGCGCCATGGTGGCACTTGCAGCCGAAACACGAGCAGCTGTCGACGCCTTCCATGCGGCGGCGATCGCGGCAGGCGCCGTGGATGAGGGCGGGCCTGGCCTGCGCTCCTACCATGCCCATTTCTACGCCGCCTATGTGCGCGATCTCGACGGCAATAAGCTCTCTGCCGTCTGCGAAAGCCCGGATTAACGGCTGCCTAAAGCGCGTCGCAATCTTTCAGACTCGCTCCTCAAGCTTTAGCTCTTTGTTTCCACGCATGTCGTTACCACAAAACCGCTGCACACTTTTGCGCGACATGCTTTATTTCACCGCGTGCTGTTCGGCTTCAACAGTTGCTGCCGATATTGCCTTGGAGTGGTGGCCGGAAACGAGTGCGCCGGCATTGCGGTCCATCCGGATGAAGGGAATGGTCGCAATGACCGTCAGTCCGGCGATGATGTAGAAGGCGAGGTGGAAATCGGCCACCTGCAGCGCTTCGCCGCGGAAATAGATCGAGCTTTCCAGGATCGCGGCGGCGACCGCGACGCCAAGCGCCAGGCTGATCTGCTGCATTACCGAGCTCATCGATGTCGCTTGGCTTGCTTCCGCATCATCGATGTCGGCGAAGGCAAGCGCATTGACGCCGGTGAACATGAAGGAGCGGGAGAAGCCGCCGAGCAGCAGCACGCCGATGATGACGAGATGCGGCGTCGACGGCGTGAACAGGCCGGTGACGACAGTCACCATGGTCGTGACCATGGCGGCGCCGAGAAGCGTGGTGCGGAAGCCGGCGGCGGCGAAGACGCGCTTCGCCATGAACTTGGTGGTGATCGCCCCGATCGCGCCGGCAAAGGTGATGAGGCCGGATTGGAACGGCGTCAGCCCGAAGCCGAGCTGCAGCATCAGCGGCGTCAGGAAGGGCATAGCGCCGACGCAGATGCGGAAGAGCGTGCCGCCCAAGGTGGAGGTTCGAAACGTCGGGTTCTTGAATAGGTTGAGGTTGAGGATCGGCGCCGGATGCCGCTTGGCATGGCGCACATAGAGAAAGCCGCAAAGCACGCCGATCAAGGTGGCGGTGACGCCGATGATCGGGGGCAGGGCCGGCAGACTGACCACCGACAGGCCGAAGACGACGCCCGCAGCCGAAAGCGAGGTCAGCACGAAACCGGTGAAATCGAGCCGCGGCGGCGCCGTCGCTTCCACCTCAGGCAGAAAAATCGTCGCAAGCCAGATGCCGATGATGCCGACCGGCACGTTGATCAGGAAGATCCAGTGCCAGCTGAAATAGGTGGTGATGAAGCCGCCGAGCGGCGGTCCTGTGAGCGGGCCGACAAGTGCGGGGATCGTCAGCAGCGCCATGGCTGAGACCAGATCGCTGCGCTTCGTCGTGCGCACCAGCACGAGGCGGCCGACGGGCGTCATCATTGCGCCGCCCATGCCCTGCAGGAAGCGCGCAAGCACGAATTCGACGAGGTTGGACGAGATTGCGCAGAGGATCGAGCCGATGACGAAGACTGAGATGGCAAGCCGGAAGATTTTCTTGGCGCCGAACCTGTCGGCCATCCAGCCGCTGACGGGGATGAACACCGCAAGTGCCACCATGTAGGAGGTCAGCGCCAGCTTCAGGGTGATCGGCCCGACATTGAGATCCGCTGCGATCGCCGGCAGCGCTGTCGCAATGACGGTCGAATCCATCTGCTCCATGAAGAGGGCGACGGCAAGGATCAGCGGGACGATGCGGTTCATAGGCGGGAGCCTTGATGGGCGCGGAATAGAGCGGGGAAGGCCGGTGCTGTTTAGTCCCAGCTGCGGGTTCTGCCAATCCCCAAATCCGGCTCGATGACACGTTTGCTTCACGTCTGCGTGAGACGGCTTGCGCATTAACGTCGCTTGTCAAGATTGACATATGTTTACCTGGCCGGGGCAAGAATCCGGCCGCGCAATCGACACTGGGGGCCGTGCGGTGACGCAGCTGCACGTCATGAAGGATGGACATATGACAATTTCGTCGGGAATAAAGCGGCGCACCCTTTTTGCCGCAGGTCTTGGCCTGCTCGCAGCGCCGGTCATTTTAAGAGAGAAGGCCGAAGCGGCCGCAACTGGAGAACGCAATCATATGGATGGAACGCCTTTGCCTGAGATCAATCAATTCAAGCTCGGTTCCTATAAGTTCACCGTCGTCCGCGACGGCACCAGCATTGTCGAAAAGCCCTATGAAACCTTCGGCACCAATCAGGACCCCGAAACGGTGAAGGCGTTGCTGACTGCAAACTTCCTGCCGGCCGACAAGTTCATGAATGGCTATACGCCGGCCCTCATCGATACCGGTTCGGATGTTATCCTCGTCGATACCGGCTTCGGTGCTGGTGGCCGTGCACGCGGCGCCGGCCAGCTTGTCGACGGCCTGAAGGCGGCAGGATATTCGGCCGACAACGTCACGCTGGTGGCGCTCACCCATCTGCACGGCGATCATATCGGCGGCTTGATGGAAGACGGCGCGGCTGCCTTCAAGAATGCCCGCTATGTCGTCGGCCAGGCCGAATATGATTTCTGGTCGGACAAGGCGCGTGAGGGCACACCTGCCGAGGGCGGTCACAAGGCGGTGCTCGCCAATGTCGTGCCGCTCGCCGAGAAGACCACCTTTATCAAGGAAGGTGACAGCGTCGCGCCCGGCGTGACTGCGATGCTGGCGGCCGGCCACTCGCCGGGACATATGGTGTTCCACGTCGAATCCGAGGGCAAGCGCCTAGTGCTGACCGGCGATACGGCCAACCATTATATCCTGTCGCTGCTGCGGCCGGATTGGGAGGTGCGCTTCGACATGGACAAGACGCAGGCAGCCGCCACCCGCCGCAAGGTTTTCGAGATGATTGCGAGCGAGAAGATCGCCTTCCTCGGTTATCACATGCCATTTCCGGCAGTCGGCTTCGTCGAGAGGCAGGATGGCGGTTATCGCTTCGTGCCGAAGACCTATCAGTTCGACATCTGATCCGAAGCGGTTCAGCCTTTCACGGAAGCGCTGAACCGCTATAACATATTGTTTTTAAAACGCTCTTGACAGAAAATTGCTTAGCGTTATTCCCGCAATGCTCTTGGCGCATGGCACCCATGACGAGCCTGGCGGGCATGCTGGGCTTTTTGCTATTTCCTTCCTGTCATAGACGTGTTACCAGCCCTCGCCAACTTCCAAGCAACCCATGCAGACCGCCGGGGCGGACGATTCGTTTCCGGACAGGGTCGCATTTTTATTAAACGAAGGAATTTGGCCATGGCACGCATCATTGAAACGGCAACCGGCGCAGACGCGCTTACCTTCGACGACGTGCTGCTGCAGCCGGGACATTCCGAGGTCATGCCCGGCCAGACGAATATCTCCACCCGCATCGCCCGGGATTTCGAACTCAACATCCCGATCATTTCATCAGCCATGGACACCGTCACCGAAAGCCGCCTGGCGATCGCCATGGCCCAGGCCGGCGGCCTCGGCGTCATTCATCGCAACCTGACGCCGATCGAGCAGGCCGAGCAGGTCCGGCAAGTGAAGAAGTTTGAAAGCGGCATGGTCGTCAATCCGGTGACGATCGGCCCCGATGCGACGCTTGCCGATGCGCTCGGGCTCATGAAGTCCTACAGCATTTCCGGCATCCCTGTCGTCGAGAAGTCCGGCCGCCTCGTCGGCATCCTGACCAACCGCGACGTCCGCTTCGCTTCCGATCAGGAGCAGAAGATCCATGAGCTGATGACGAAGGACAACCTGGTCACCGTCAAGGAAAACGTCGATCAGCAGGAGGCCAAGCGCCTGCTGCATTCGCATCGCATCGAGAAGCTGCTGGTGGTCGATACCGAAGGCCGCTGCGTCGGCCTCATCACCGTCAAGGATATCGAGAAGTCGCAGTTGAACCCGAACGCTTCCAAGGACGCGCAGGGCAGGCTTCGCGCGGCCGCCGCCATCAGCGTCGGTGACGACGGCTTCGAGCGCGCCGAACGGCTGATCGAGGCCGGCGTCGACCTTCTGGTCGTCGATACCGCCCATGGCCACTCGCAGCGCGTCCTCGATGCCGTCACCCGAGTCAAGAAGCTTTCCAACTCGGTGCGCATCATGGCCGGCAACGTCGCCACCTATGACGGCACCAGGGCGCTCATCGATGCCGGCGCGGATGCCGTCAAGGTCGGTATCGGTCCGGGTTCGATCTGCACGACGCGCATCGTCGCCGGCGTCGGCGTGCCGCAACTCGCCGCCATCATGTCGGCGGTGCAGGCCGCGAATGACCAGGACGTGCCCGTCATCGCCGATGGCGGCATCAAATTCTCCGGCGATCTTGCCAAGGCGATCGCCGCCGGCGCTTCCGCCGTCATGATCGGCTCGCTGCTTGCCGGTACCGATGAGAGCCCGGGCGAGGTCTATCTCTACCAGGGACGTTCCTTCAAGGCCTATCGCGGCATGGGCTCCGTCGGTGCCATGGCCCGCGGCTCGGCCGACCGCTACTTCCAGGCCGAGGTGCGCGACACGCTTAAGCTCGTGCCTGAGGGCATCGAAGGCCAGGTGCCGTACAAGGGGCCGGTCTCGGGCGTCATCCACCAGCTTGCCGGCGGCCTCAAGGCGGCCATGGGCTATGTCGGCGGCAAGGACCTCAAGGATTTCCAGGACCGCGCAACTTTCGTGCGCATCTCCGGTGCCGGTCTTCGCGAAAGCCACGCCCACGACGTGACGATCACCCGCGAGAGCCCGAACTATCCAGGCGCCGGCCTCTGATCATGAAGGCGGGCAGCGGGATTCCTCTCTGGGTCGTCGCGCTGCTCGCAGCCCTCTGCCTTGCCGTGCTCGCCTGGACGACCTTCGGCTTCGTCGTTCCGTTCAAGCACGAAACCGGCCAGGCGGTGCTCGATACCTATTTCGCCGGTTACGACGAGTCGGCGGTGTTCCACATGCAGAAGCTGCTCGATGAGAACGAGACGGCGACCAGGCTGCTGCGCGCCATGTATTTCGGGCCGGAGCTGATCTTTCCGGCATTGCTGACGGCGCTGCTGTTCCTCGCCTTCCTCAAGCTCGGTCCTGTCGGTTCGTGGTTCGGTCAATCGGTGCACCCGTTTGTCGGCAAGGCAGTTTACCTGCTGCCGTTCATCTACGGCATCGCCGACTACGGCGAAAACATCTCGAGCCTGATCGCCTTCGGCGATGGTGCGTCCGCAAGTCTTGCAACACAGCTGCTGCCGTGGATGACACGGCTGAAATTCGCAAGTCTCGCCATCTGCTTCATCCTCCTCGCCCGGCTTGCCATCATCCGCTGGCTGTCGCCGCGCCAGGACTGAGGGCGTTTTCGCCAGCGCTGGTATCCGGCTCTCCTTTCGGCTACTGCTCGCACAGAATGCGGAAGCGAAAAGGACTGAGACGCGCCCATATGACCGGCTATCAAATCTTCTGGCCACTCCTTGCCCATGTCGCCCTGGTCTATGGTCTTTATGCGCTGCTCGGCATGCGGCGCGCGAAAATGGTTCGCGCCGGCAGCATCGCGAAATCGGATTATCGCGAAAACCGCGGCGAGCCGGCCGGAAGCCTTGTCGTCAAGAACTGCCTCGCCAACCAGTTCGAACTGCCGGTGCTGTTGTACGCCTGCTCAATTCTTCTCTATATCACCGAGGCCGACAATCTCGTTTCCGTCGTCCTCGCCTGGGCCTTCGTCGCCCTGCGCTACGCCCATGCCGCCATTCACGTCACCAGCAACGATCTGCGCTACCGCAGCCCGATCTTCGCCGCCGGTTATCTGGTGCTTGCCGCCATGTGGGTCTGGCTCGCCGCATGGATGCTGATGAGCTGAGACGGCAGGCGCCGTCGCCCCATCATTTGTCCGTCACCTGCTGCATAATTCCTTAAATCGGGATCGATCTAAGGATAAAATCATGCAGCAATTCAGAGTGCTGCAGGCCGGCGACGCATGATGCCGGCATCGACGGCAATATGGCCGCCGGACGATGAGTCATTCCCAATGATATTGTTTTCACCAAAGTGAAGAGGCCGGGGGACCAGTCAAAACATGCACCCAAAGCGTGCGGCGCATGGCTGTTGTTCCCGCGGTCGATGAATATTTCAGTAACATGGTTACTAATATTTAAATTGATTGGCCTATTTCTGCGCGAGCGAATGGTGGTGGGGACGATTTGCGAGCGAACATGGGCGAACGGATAGGCAGAGCGACGATCCATCGGATGGCCATGCTACGACTTGCGGGATCGGCGGGCACTGCGGCGCTGGCGCTGTTTCTGACCGCGGGGCCGGGATGGGCACAGGTCATCGGCGGCAATGACACGGAGATTGTCGACGGCAATGACCCAAGCGGGACCGGCCCGGGCACGCAGCCGAGTCCATGGATAACTAACAACAACCTCATCGTGGGCGATCAGAACGGCGATGATGCAGCCCTTGTCATCCGCAATGGCGGCGAAGTCAGCAATGACATCGGCGTGCTCGGCGACAACCCCGGCGCCAGCGGCACGGCGACGGTCACGGGGGCAGGCTCGACCTGGAGCAATTCCGACGACCTTTATATCGGTCATCAGGGCAGCGGCACGCTCGCCATCGAAGATGGCGGCGCGGTCGACAATATATTCGGCCAGATCGGCTATTTCGGAGGCGCGAGCGGCACGGTCACGGTCACCGGCAGCGGCTCGACCTGGACCAACGCCCAGGACCTCTATGTCGGTCACAGTGGGGCCGGATCGCTCGTCATTTCGAACGGCGGGACGGTCACCAGCGTTTCCGGCTATATCAGCAATGATTCCAGCGCCGTCGGCGAGCTCATCGTCACGGGCGCGAACTCGTTCTGGAGCAACTCCGCCGAGGTCTCGGTCGGCACGGCCGGCGCGGGATCGCTGACCATTTCGAACGGTGGCTCGGTCACCGGCAGCCTGGGTTATGTCGGCTTCAGTACGAACGGCAGCGGCGTGGTCAGCGTGACCGGCACGGGGTCGAGCTGGATCAATTCCGGCGCGCTGTATGTGGGCGAATTCGGCTCGGGCAGCGTGACGGTCGAGAACGGCGGCACGGTTTCGGCTTCTGGGGTTGTCATCGCCGACGATTCGGGTGCCACGGGAACGGTAAACATCGCGGGAAGCGCCGGAAACGGGCGTGGCGTCCTGGAGACCGGTTATCTCGACAGGGGGGCCGGTGACGCCAGCCTCGTCTTCGATGGCGGTATTCTGCGCGCAACGGGCAATGAGGCAAATTTCCTGGGCGGTTTCAACGCCGGGGAGGTAACGCTCTCTACGGGTGGCGCCTTTATCGACACCAACGGCTTTGCCGTCGGCATTGCCACGGATTTGCAGGGCACCGGTGGCTTGACCAAGCAGGGCAGCGGTACGCTGACGCTTTCGGGCACCAGCAGTTATACCGGTGTGACGACGGTCGAGGCCGGCACGTTGCAGGCGGGCGGCGTCGGCGCCTTCGTGCAGAACGGCACCTATGCGGTCAATGGCGGCATATTCGATCTCGGCGGCTTCGACCTGACCATGGGAGAACTTTCGGGAAGCGGCGGCGAGATCGCCATCGGCAGCGCCGAACTCACGCTCGATCAGGCGAGCAACACCACCTATGGCGGCATACTCTCCGGCAGCGGCGACGTCACGATGCTGGGCAGCGGCACCTTGCGTCTGACCGGCAACAGCTCGGGCTTTGCCGGCACGACCACGGTTTCGGACGGACGCCTGATCGTCAATGGCAGCCTTGGCGGCATCCTGATGATGACGGGCGGCACGCTGGCCGGGTCGGGTCATATCGGTACAGTGACCGCCGGCGCCGGCGCCACCATCGCGCCGGGCAACTCCATCGGAACATTGACCATTGGCGGCAACCTCACCTTCGATCCCAGTTCCACCTATGAGGTTGAGGTGGATCCCGGCAGCACTGCCAGCGATCTCATCTCGGTCGCGGGCATCGTGTTCCTCAATGGCGCCAGCGTTACCCATGTCGGGATGAATGGCGACTACCAGCCTTTCTCCACCTATACGATCCTTACCGCCGCCGGCGGGATCAACGGAACATTCGGCGCCGTCACGTCCGATTATGCCTTCCTGTCGGCGGATCTCTCCTATGATCTGAACAACGTCTATCTGGAGATCGAACGCAACGACGTGCGTTTCAGCGACATGGCACGGACGCGCAACCAGGTTGCCGCGGCAGAGGCGGCAGAGAATCTCGGAACTGGCAACGATATCTACGACGCCATCGTCACATTGCCCGATGACGAGCCGCTGATCCAGGCCAGTTACGACGCGCTTTCCGGTGAAATCCATGCCTCGATCAAAACGGCGCTGATCACGCAAAGCCTCTTTGTCCGCGAGGCCGCCAACGAGCGCCTGCGTTCCGCGTTCGGCGATGCCGGTGCTGGCGCGATCCCGATACAGGCTTTCTGGCCGGGCAGTCCGGAACGCATCGCCGCCGATCCTTCGGACGCGCCGGTTTTCTGGAGCACGGCCTTTGGCGGCGGGAGCGAGACACGCACGGACGGCAATGCCGCCACCCTCAACCACCACACCGGCGGCTTTCTCGCCGGCGTCGACGCCATGTTCGATGACATCAGGTTCGGCCTGATGGCCGGTTACAGCAATTCCCAGTTCGATCCCCGGCACCGAAACTCATCGGGATCGAGCGATGATTATCACCTCGGTCTTTACGCCGGCACGCAATGGGGCGGTCTCGCCTTCCGCTCCGGACTTGCCCACACGTGGCATCAGATCGAGACCGGCCGCAGCGTCGCTATCGGCAGCTTCGAGGACAGGCTGGAAGCCAGCTATGAGGCCGGCACGCTGCAGGCCTTTGCGGAACTCGGCTACCGGATTGAGACGGCGGCGGCCTCCTTCGAGCCCTTCGTCAATCTCGCCCATGTCGGCATCCGAACCGCGGGCTTCACCGAAGAGGGCGGGGCGGCTGCGCTGGACAGTGCCAGCCGCATGACCAACACCACCATCACCACGCTTGGCCTGCATGCCGAAATGGAGATCCGCCTGGGTGAGACGAACGCCACCCTGCGCGGCATGTCAGGCTGGCGGCATGCCGCCGGCGACATCGGTCCGGTGTCGACGCACGCTTTTGCCGGAGGCGACGCGTTCACCGTCGCCGGCGTACCGGTGGCAGAGAACGCCTTCGTTCTCGACGCCGGGCTCGACTTCGACCTCACCGAAAGCTCCATCCTCGGCATCGCCTATTCCGGCCAGATTGCCGATAACGCGCGGCAGCATGGGGCCAAAGCGACGCTGTCGGTGAAATTCTAAAAACGTCCCGATTTAAATACGAGATGCATTGCAGCGCTCCCGCGTCTTTTCAGACGCGCAAGGGCATTGTAACACTTTTGGTTGCAGCATGATGCCGTAGAGCCCGGTTTTTCATACGCTTTTGCCGGTTGTTAAAATGCGAGCGTTTCCATTTACGGCCGATGAAGACCTGCGTGTCATGCCTTCCGCCGCGAACAATAAGAATGGGAACGACATGGGCGCGGAAAGCATGGATCGGATCGGCTTGCGCAGGAAGCCGAAGCAGGAGCGCAGCATCCAGAGGCTGGACCTTATTCTCGCCGCCGCCGCCAAGATCATCGCTGAAAAGGGCGTCAGCGCCATGCGGATGACGGAACTCGCAATCGCCGCCAAGGTGCCGATCGGTTCCGTCTACCAGTATTTCCCGGAGAAGGCGGCGATCGTCAAAGCCCTGTTCGACCAGCACGCCTCGGCGATCCAGGCGAAGACGGCGGCGATGTTAGCCGATGTCAGGTCGCTCGACCAGGCGCTGGACCGCGTCTGCGCCACCATCGACTGGTATTACGATTCCTACCACAATGATCCCGTCTATCTCGGCGTCTGGATGGGAACGGAGACCGATCAGGATCTGCTGCGGCTGAATATCGAGCATAGCGGTCACGTCGCCGGCATCTTCCATGACGCCGTGCGTCAGCTGGCTCCCGACCTTTGCGACGAAGAAATGTATGCGCGCACTTACCTATTCAGCCACCTGATCGGCGCCGTCATCCGGCTTGCCGCCGTCAGCGAGGAGGCCTTAGCGCGGCGTATGCTCGATGAGTGGAAGCGCGTCATCCGCGCCTCACTTTTCGCCACCACGATGACGCGCGCCGCCTGAGTTACCAGCTTGGTACCATGTTGGCCGCCTTCAGCCGCGGATAAAGGCGCGCCTGGGCGGATTTGACATCCGCCTCGAGGCTGTCGTCGACGACAGCGGGCGTGATATTGTCGAGGCAGGCGGTGATATGCGCCGTGATCGCATTCATCAGCGAGAGCGAAACGCCCGGACGCTTCATGATGCCGATCTGCACCGGCGGCAGCGTCGGAAAGCCGTCCGCCTGGCTCAGCACTTTCATGCCCGTCCGCAGCGCCGATTCCGGCATCACCGAAACCGCCATGCCGGCAAGCACGGCAGCGGCAACGACGGTGCAGGACCAGCTGGTGAACAGGATCTGGTGTTCGCGTCCCACAGCATCGAGCGCCGAGCAGGCGAGCTGGCGCCACTGGCAGTCGCGCCGGCCGACGGCAAGCGGCACCGGCGCGTCGTCGCGGATCGGATGGTTGGCCGAGCCCACCCAGCAGAGCGGCTCGGTTCTCACCACATCGGACATGCGCTCGCGCGGATTGTGGGTGACGAGAGCGATGTCGAGCTCGCCCTTATGCATGCGTTCGGCAAGATCCACCGAGGGCTCGCAGACGATATAGAGCTCGACATTCGGATGCGTCTTGGCGAAGCGGCCAATGATTTCCGGCATGTAGCGGTCGGCATAATCGTCCGGCGTCCCGATCCGCAGCGTCCCCTCCAGCCTGTTGTCGTCGAAGGCCGCGATCGCCTCATTGTTGAGGCGGATGATACGCCGGGCATAGTTGAGCAGTTTTTCACCCTCGACCGTCAGCCGGTTGCCGCGCCCGTCCTTGATGAACAGCTGCTTGCCGATGCGCTCCTCGAGGCGGCGCATCTGCATGGAGACGGCCGATTGGGTCTTGTAGACCCTGTCGGCGGCCTTGGTGAAGCTGCCGGAATCGACGATGGCGATGAAAGTCTGCAATTGGTCGAGATCAAGAGGCGCGGACATGTTGTCACCCATAAAGATAGCTGATGATAATCATTAGAAACATTCGTTGGACTGATCAATAGGTCTTTGGCATCTTCGGGATGCAAATCAAGCAAAGTGAAGGACAGACGCCCTGCCTGTCCGAGCCCAATACAGCCTTGCTCCTTCTCGCACGACCTCGCGGGAGAGGTGGGTTGTTGTGCGCCTAAAAGAAAATCGAAAGAAAGGAGAGTCCCATGCGGATGACAGACAGAACAATAGAACTCGACTGCGGCAAGCTCACCCCGACGTTTCCCCAGCGTCTGGCAGCAGGCCTCGCACCGTTGACCTCCCTCTTTCGCGGGTTCCGCAATCGCATGGACATCAACGCGCTGCACGATCTGAACGACACGCAGCTGAGGGATATCGGCCTTACCCGGGCCGACCTGACCTCCGCGTTCCTGGCGTCGACCTTCTTCGAGGACCCGTCGGAACATCTGACGCGCTCAGCACGCAATCGCTGGCGCCTGTCGTTCTTCCGCTCCCACGAAGAGTAGGAGCGTCGAGTTTCCCCGCAGGGTGATAGCCAATAGCCCTGCCGCTTGACCCGGTGATCGGCTTTCCCAAGCCATCTCCGGGTTTTTTTATGCGAGGATTGAAAGAGTTAGAGCGTCCTTTGTGCTTCCGAACGGACGTACGGCGGTCTAATGCGCCGTTTTTTGGGGTTATTCGTTCGTCTCGGCGGAGGGCTTTGGCCGATAGGTTTCGAAGATCGCTTCCAGGTTCTTCTGGTAGCTCCTCTGCACTTCCAGTCCGCTGTCGAACATGGCGTTCAGCATCTCGGTATAGCTGTCGGCATTGACCTTCGCCTCCTCCTTGGCCGCCTCCGACGTCTTGGTCTTGGTCTTGGTATTAGTTTGGGCCTGGGCCCCCGGCTGCTGGCCGAGCCCGCCCATCATTTCCTGGAAGGCTTTGGCGAAGGGATTGTCGAGGAAGGGGTTCGGCGTCTGCGTTGGCGCAGGCTTCGGCACCGAAAACATCTGCTGCATCGCCTGCGTGAAGGGATTGTCGAAGATGCTGGGCTCCGGGGCCGGCTTCGGCGCGAAGCCGGTACTCTCAAGCCATTTCTGCATGGTTTCGCCCATCGCCGTGTTGACGAAGGGGTTGACCGGCGAGGCCATCTGGCCGGTCGTCTGCTTGAAGAGCCCGCCCATCAGCGTATCGGCGAGCACCGGCAGCATCCGCTTGTAAATGTCCTGGCCGATCCCGGTCATCTGCGCCGCCTGAGCGGCGACCGCGCGCGAAACCTCCTTCGAGCCGAAGAGCTGGGCAAGGATGTTGTTGCCGTCGGAAATGCCTTCCGGCGTGAAGGCCCGGCTCATATCCTCGAAATATCGCCCATAGTTGCCGGAGGAGACCGCCTGCATCAGCCCGACGAAATCGTAAGGGTTGCTGGTGCTGCGTTTCAGCCCGGCGGAAAAGGCCGGCATCAGCGCCGCCATCGCCTTCGTCGCCTGTTCCTGCGCAAGGTTGAACTGCCGGGCGATCGCTTCCATCGCCGCGCCGTTCTGCGCCTGCATCATCATGTCGAAGAGTGGCAGCATGGAGGTCCCTTTCCCCGAGTCGTGACGCGTGTCACGTCACTATATCCGGAAATGGTAATGTGCAAACGGCTTTTTGCCATAAGAACTTAGGGAGGAATTTTTTGCTGGAGCATGCGGTCGAGCCTCAGCGGCAGATCAGTGGAACACCGCCGCCGGCCCTCTCGCTTCAGAACATCATCGGTTCGGGATGGGAGGCGCGTGTCGGGCAGTGTTTATGCTCTGCTCGGCAAGGCGGGATGTTTTCAGATGCTGCCGGAAAAATGTCTTGAAGTCGCGAAAGCTCGCAAATCCGAGAGCGGTGGCAACGCGAACGACGGTGGAGGGGGAGACGGAGCACTTGAGCGCGACAGAAGCGACGGTCCCGAACGCGATCAGTTCCGGATTTGTGAGCGCCATGCGGGCAGCGCGTTCCTGCTGTTCGGGCAGCGTCAGGCCTGTCTTGACGATCATGGCCTTGAGTTCGGTCAGATCGTTCGGCCGCTTGAGATTTTCCTCAGAATTCATGACCGTGGTTCCTTCGAGATGCGGTGCGCCGGCTCCGGGCCCACCGCGGTTGGCCTTCAGTTCAGCGGGATTGCCTGCTTTTTCGAAACCGATGCGATGCAGGCAAGCGCGATTGCGAGGGCATTGCGAGCATCCGTACCCGTCGGCCCTTTGGTTAGTTCACGGTTACGAACGGAGCGGACGAAAGAGGCGAGCTGGGCCGTGTAGCCGTGAACGAAGTGCTCGGTGTCGCGGCGCCATGTGTCATTCGAGACGCCATTGCCGTCGAAGAGCGTCATGCTGGAGCGGCGCACGTCGCCCATCGTGACCATCCCGCCGGAGCCGAAGACTTCGCCGCGAATGTCGTAGCCGTAGAGGGCGGAGAAGTTTGCCTCGGCGACCGCGATCGAGCCATTGTCGAACCGGATGGTCACTACAGCCGTATCGAGGAAACCTTTCTCCCGGGCATCCGGCCGGATGAGGGCGTCGGCCATTGCATGGACCTCGACGGGCTTTGCTCCGAGATTGAGCCAAAGCAGCGTGTCGAAGTCGTGAATGAGGGTTTCGTAGAAAATCGTCCAGAGCGGAATGCGATCGGGATCGGCGCCGAACGGGCCGGGATCGCGCGTCAGCGAGCGGATCAGCTGCGGCGCGCCGATCTTTCCCTCGTCGATCGCGGCACGGCCTTCGGCAAAGGCCTGATCCCAACGCCGGTTGAAACCGACCTGAAGGGGAACGTTGGCCGCGCGTGCCGCTGCAATGGCGCGATCGGCATCCTCCAGCGTCAGCGCCATCGGCTTTTCGCAGAAGATCGCCTTGCCGGCTTCGGCGGCCTGGACGAGGATATTGGTGTGGAAGCGGGCAGGTGTGGCGATGATCACGGCATCGAGCCCCGGATGGGAAAGAAGCTCCGCAACGCCGGTATAAGCGGTCTCGACGTCGAGCGTCTCGCCGAGCTTGGCGGCAGCGCCCGGTGCGGGATCGGCGATGGCGACGAGATTGGCGTTGACGAGGCGGCGGGACACGGTCTCCCCATGAAAGGAACCGATGCGGCCGGCGCCGATGAGGCCGAGATTGACGGGTTTGTTGGCTGGCATGGCAGCAATCCTGTGCGTATCGAGATGGATCAGAGGGTGAAGACGGTGCGGAAGGCTTCAAGCGCGGCTTCGGGATCGCCGGCCGACCAGGCTTCCATGCCGACCGGGCCGGAATAGCCCATGGCGTTCAGCGCGCGGGCGATGCCGCGCCAGTTGATTTCGCCGGTCCCCGGCTCGCAGCGGCCCGGCACGTCGGCCACCTGGATTTCGCCGATCCAGGGCAGGCATTTGCGGCAAAGCTCGATCAGGTTCCCTTCGCCGATCTGGGCATGGTAGAGGTCGAGATTGAGGCGAAGCCGGGGGTGATCGACGCTCGAGACCAGCGCCAGCGTGTCTTCCGCGCGTCCGAAGGGCACGCCCGGATGATCGACCGGCAGATTGAGGTTTTCGAGCGTGAAGGTGACGTTTTCCTCTTCGGCCATGTCGACGATCCGGAGGAGCGTGTCGCGCGCTTTCAGCCACATCGCGCCGGTGACCACTTCGACCGGCTGGACGGGTAGGCCCCCATCTCCGAGGCCGGTGCCGTGCAGGTTCAGTCGCTGCACACCGAGCCGCTTGCCGATCTCAGCGGTTTGGCGCGCCGTCCTTAAAAGTTCGGCGGTGCCCTCGTCGTCGGTCAGGCGGCCGGTGAGATAGCCGTTCATAATCGTGAAGGTCGCGCCTGTTGCCTCCAGTTTGGCGAGGTCGTGCTCCGGCCAGTTCCAGAGACCGACGCCGAAGCCCATTTCCTTCAGGCGCGCGGCGCGCCATTCGATCGGCTTGTCGCGCCAGAGCATTTCGGCGCAGGCGGCAAGCGGGAAGGGGGAAGTCTTGGCAGCACTCATGGCAGGGTTTCCATATCAAGGGTCTGAGGTGGTGAGAGCGGCGCGAGCGGCGCATCGTAGTTCGGGGTGAAGGTCGGTCAGATCGTTCCGCCGAGTTCTTCCGACAGGGTCTGCAGCTCCTTGCCGCCGGCCATCAGGTTTTGAAGGTCCTCGATGCCGATCTCGCTCTTCGAATAGGTGCCGAGCGTGCGGCCGCGGTTGAGCGCGGTGAAGCGGTTGCCGACAGCATAGGCGTGGCGAACATTGTGGGTGATGAAGATCACGCCGAGGCCCTTGCCGCGGACCTGGTTGATGTATTTCAGTACCATCGATGTTTGCGCCACGCCGAGTGCCGATGTCGGTTCGTCGAGGATCAACACCTTGGCGCCGAAATAGACCGCGCGCGCGATCGCCACGCATTGGCGCTCTCCGCCGGAAAGCGTGCCGACGGCCTGCTCGGGATCGCGCACATCGATGCCGATCCTGTGCATCTCGTCGCGCGTCACGTTGTTTGCGTGTTCCATGTCCATGCACTTGAGGGGGCCGAAGCCTTTGAGCGGTTCGCGTCCCATGAAAAAGTTCCGGGTCACCGACATCAGCGGGATCATCGCGAGATCCTGATACACGGTGGCGATACCGGCATCGAGCGCGTCGCGCGGACCGGCAAAGGCGCGCGGCTGCCCTTCGACCAGGAATTCTCCCGATGTCGGCTTGAAGACGCCGGCGAGCGTATTGATCAGCGTCGACTTGCCGGCGCCGTTATCGCCGAGAAGGCAGAGCACTTCGTTGGCATTGACGGTGAGCGACACGCCGTTCAGCGCGATGATGGAGCCGAAGTGTTTGACGAGGTTCTTCACCTCGACGAGGGGCGTCTGAGACATGCTCATCAGCGTTCTCCCGTGACGCGTTTGCGAATGACATTGTTGAAGATCACCGCGATCAGCAGCATGCCGCCGAGGAAGACGAGGTACCAATCCTGGTCGATCGAGGTGTAGGTCAGGCCGATCAGCACCATGCCGAAGACGATCGAACCGAAGAATGCGCCGATGGCCGAGCCGTAGCCGCCTGTCAGCAGGCATCCGCCGATGACGGCGGCGATGATGGCTTCGAATTCCTTCTGGAAGCCGCGGCGCGCATCCGTCGAGCCTGCGTCAAGCACGGTCAGGATGGCGACCAGCGTGGCGCAGAGGGCAGTGATCACGAAAAGCGTGGTCTTGACGCGGGCAACCGGGACGCCCGATTTTCTGGCAGCGCGCGGATCGCCGCCGGCTGCGAAGATCCAGTTTCCGAAGCGGGTTCTGAGCAGGACCCAGGTGGCAAGAACGGCGATGCCGAAGAACCACAGGATCTCGACCGGAATTCCCGGCACTTTCGGCGTGCCGTTCGGGAAGGTCTCGATGATGCCGTGCCTGGCGAGCCATGAGAACAACCCGATGAAGGCGTCGCCCGAGAAGAATGGCGCGAGCGGGCTGCCGGCTGCGGCTTCCTTCATGCCACGCAGCTGCGTGGCGCCGCCGCTTGCCCATTTCAGGCCGACGAGCGTCAGGCCGCGCAGGATGAACAGGAAGGCAAGCGTGACGATGAAGGAGGGAAGGCCGGTACGCATGGTGATCTGGGCGTTGGTCACGCCGATCACGGCTGCGAAGGCCAGCGCAACGAGGATCGCCACGCTGAGTGGCAGGTGCAGAACGACGAGGGCGGTGCCGAAGACCAATCCGGCAAAGGCCACCATCGAGCCGATCGACAGATCGAATTCGCCGCCGATCATCAACAATGCCGCGCCGATCGCCAGAATGCCGAGCTGAGCGGCCGGCGCCATGAAGTTAATCACGCCTGCCAGTGTGAACATGGCGGGATTGGCGGTGAAGAAAAAGAAGATGGTGACGAGCACCAGACCGGCGACGGCGCCGAGTTCCGGCCGCCGCAGCAACGCAGTCAAACCCGAAACCTTTTTCAGCCGCTCATCGGATCGGTTGGCAGCCCCATTCTGTTCATTGGCGAGCGTCATGGTTCATTCCTCAAGGATTGGTCGTTGCCGCGCGTGCGCCTTCACGCGTGGAGGCGCGGCGTTGGAGGCAGCCCCCGCCCTGGCGGGAGCTGCCGCGGTTCCGCCTCAGCGGATGCCCTGGGAGGATTTCTCGATGACCGATGCGGCCGCATCCTTCTCGACGAAGCTCGGGCCGGAGGCGACGTTGCCTGCCGGGATCGTGCCGTAGCGGGCGTTGAGCGCCAGGAAGGTCACGGGGAGATAGCCCTGGAGGTATGGCTGCTGGTCCACCGCGAACAACGCCTTGCCGTCGGCGACAGCCTGCAGGAAGCCGGCCGAAAGATCGTAGGATGCGACCTTGACCTTGTCGCCAGTGCCCATCTTCTCGACGACGGCGACCGCACGCTCGCCGACGAGCGGCGCCGACAGGCCGAGAACGACATCGATGGACGGATCGGAGGTCAGAGCAGCCTGGATTTTCGATTCAATTTCTGCCGGATCGGCCGTGGTCGGCAGAACGGTGACCGTGCCGCCCTCAAAGCCCTTCTCGGTGCCGGCGCAACGCTGATCGAGCGCCGCGTTGCCAACTTCCTGGTTGACGCAGAGGACGTGCTTCAGGCCGAGAGATTTGAGCTTGGCGCCGACCTTGACGCCTGCCGGCAGTTCGTCCTGGCCGACATGCAGCTTGATGCCGAGTTTTTCGGCAGCGGAAATGCCGGAGTTCATCGAGATGACCGGGATGCCGGCGGCAACGGCCTTTTCGATCGCCGAACCGAGCGCATCGGGATCGGGGTTCGAGATGACGATGCCGGCAGGGCTCTGGTTGACGGCGGCTTCGATCAGCTGCGCCATCGCCACCATGTCGAAGGTCTCCGGGGCGCGATAGTCGACTTTGACGTTGCTGTCCTTGGCCGCCTGCATCATGCCGTTCTTGACGATCGACCAGAACGGATCGGACGCCTGGCCGTGGGTGACGGCGATGATCGTCGGCTCCTGGGCCTTGGCTCCGACAGCCGCCGTGGTCGCAACGCCAAGGACGAGGGCGCCGAATGCGAGCTTCTTCAAAATAGATGTCATGTCTTCCTCCTCTAGACCATCCACTCCTCAGGATGGCAAAAAACGATTGCTACCGGGTGCAAAGGTGCTTGCTACCGGGTGCAAACGGGTGCATCTTATTCACGGATGCGCTAAAATCAAGCATTCATTTCATCTGAATCATAAAATGGAATGTTTGTTTCATTTTTTGCGGGGAGGCATCATTGCGAAAAAGAGCAACGGCCAAAGAGGTCGCGGATGCGGCAGGCGTCTCGAAGTGGACGGTCATCCGGGCATTTACGCCGGGCGCCTCGATCACCGAGGAAAGCAAGCGTAGGGTTCTCGAGGCGGCGGCCGTGCTCAACTACACGCCCAATCTGCTCGCCCGTAGTCTCGCGACCAATCTGACGCATCAGGTCGCGGTCTTCGTCGACGACTTCGCCAATCCCCAGAAGCTGCCGTTCCTGGAAACCCTGACCGAACGTTTGCAGGCGGAAGGCCTGGTCGCGGTGCTGATCAATATCAACAATCACTTCGATCACGTCCATGCGCTGCTGAACGCCGATCAGCGTCAGGTCGACGCCGTCATCCTCTTCGGCACCGCCTTTCGCAACGAAACGCTGAGCGACCGGCAATTGGGCAGGGGCATGCCGCCGATGTTCGTCCTGGCGCGTGACAGCCAGATCGACGGCGTGCCGGCCGTCGTCTGCGACGCCGAACTGGCGCTGCGCGACATTGTCGACCACCTCTATGAAAGGGGATACCGGCGTCCCGGTTTCATGACCGGTGCGCCGGCGCTATCGACGGCGCTGCGGCGCCGGCAGCATTTCATCGATTTCTGGAAGGGGAAGGGGGTGGACGAGATCGCCATTCTGTCCGCCGACAGATACAGCGCCGAAGCTGGGGCAGGATCCGTCCGTCACTATCTGAACGACATCGACCCGGCCGCAAGGGTCGACGTCCTCATGTGCGAAAATGATATCCTCGCCCTCGGAGCGATGGACGAGATCCGCGGCAATTTCGGACTGCGGATACCTGATGACATCGCCGTCGTCGGCTTCGACAATTACGAACTCGGCGGCGCCTCCTGCTATGGCCTGACGACCTATGAGCAGCCGAGGATCGAGATGGTGCAGGCGGTCATCGGCATGATCAAGGGCCGGCTGGAGCCGGAAACCGTAACCCTTCCCGGCAAGCTGGTCGTGCGCACATCCACATAGGCCATTTCCACATGGGGCGCTCCTTTTCGCGGCCACCAGGCGGCACTCTCAAGACATATCTCGGAGGAAATATCGATGACTGGACATATCACTGCCTTGCCCGTTGGCGTGCGTCTGGCGGTCAGTCCGCTGTCATGGGCCAACGACGTTCTGGAAGACCTCGGCGCCGACATATCGCTGGAAACCTGCCTCCGGGACGCTGCCGAGAGCGGCTATGAGGGGATCGAGCTCGGGCGGAAATTCCCGCGCGAGGCAGGAGCGCTCCGCTCGCTGCTGGACAGCCATCGGCTTGCTCTCGCATCCGGATGGCATTCCGGCGAGTTGGCCGAGCGCAGTGTCGACGACGAGATGAAGGCCGTTGCCGGGCACGCCGCGCTGCTGCGAGCGATGGATTGCAAGGTGATGGTCTATGGCGAAGTCGCGATGATGACGCCTGGATCGCCGCTGGATGCACCGATGTCGCAGCGGTTGCGCATGCCGGCGGCCGAAGTGGCGGGATATGCCGGGCGCCTGACCGATTTCGCCGGACGCCTGGCGGCGGAATATGGTCTGACGCTTGCCTACCACCATCACCTGATGATGGTCGCCGAAACGTTCGACGAGATATCGGCAATCTTTGACAAGACAGGCTCGGCGGCGGGACTGCTTCTCGATACCGGCCATGCCGTCGCCGGCGGCTTCGACTATGCCAGGCTGATCGATCGGTTCGGCGATCGTGTCGTGCACATTCATCTGAAAGACATTCGCGGTCCTGTTATCGACGAGGTGCGTGCGGGTGACATGAGCTTCAATGCCGGCGTGCGCCGGGGCATGTTCACCGTCCCCGGCGACGGCATCATCGATTTCAAGCCGCTTGCCCGTTTCGTCAGGGACAGCGGCTATCGCGGATGGCTGGTCGTCGAAGCCGAGCAGGACCCCGCCGTCGCTGAACCACGCCCCGCCGTCGAGCGGGCATTTAAGCATGTGCAGGCAAATTTCCGGAGCTGAGCCGATTTCTTCGGCGGCATGATATCCTCACCGGAAACCGATCCCTGCGCACCGGCGTTCTTCTTCCATGGCCGAAACGAAATCCTCCACTGGTCACGACGAGGCGCCGCCGAGTGAAGACGGTGCGAAGCCGGGCGCCGACATTTCCTTCCCCTATGACAGGATGACCGTCGAGCAATTCCGAAGACGCTTCCCCCGTGCCCGCTGGAGCGATGCCCGCAAGGCCTGGTTCGTTCCCGGCCGGACGGCGTCGCGCCGCATCGGACGATGGCTTGCCGAGATGGAGGCCGAGGCCGACGCCCATGCGGATGCGAAGGGACGCGACGCCTTCGTCTTCGATCCGATCGACAGTCCTTATCTTGAGCGCGGCAAGGCAGGCTTTCGAATCCGCACACCCTATTCGAAAACCGTCGTCGATGAACTGCGCGAGGTGCCCTTCTCACGGTGGGACGGCGATCTCAGGATATGGCACGTTCCCTTCCGGTCCTATGAGGAACTCCGACGCCGGTGGCCGGAGATCGAGGCGGCGGCGCGCAGAAACGAGCCGGAGGAGAGACGGCGTCGCGCCGAGGAGCGGAAGGGGAGCGAACAGGATATACGCAGCAAGCGCCGCTCCGCAGAACGAAAGCTGCACCGTTACCCGCTGCGAAGCGACGACTTGCCGCCGATAGGCCGTCCGGTGGCCATCTCCTACGGAATCGTCGTCTTTACCGAAATCTCAGGCGAACTGGTCGACCCGGACGTCATTGCGAATTTCTATCCCGGCGTGACCGAGGATCACGTGTGGGGATATTGGCGGGTGCCCACACTCGAAGAAATCGTCCGAACCTGGCCCGCGAAAATGCCTGCGGCTGAGGACGCCGAGTGGTGGCTGCCGACGATCGAGGAACTGAGACCGGCCCGCCGCAGGGCAAGATCGCGTGAAGCCAGGAAGCGCGCGAAGGCATCATGACCAAAACTTGCTGGAAGTCCGCCGGACTTGTAGCAACATAACGAGCGCCGAATACCACATTCCCGCATGAAGATCGGCATGTGACCTGGAGCAAGAGATGAGCGACAAAACCTTACGTCTGCATTTCCCCCAATGGCAGGGCGGAAATATCGAAGCCTATCATTTCGGCTCGCAATTGCTGGCCATGCTGGCGCCCGCCGCCAGCGGCCCGATCGCCACGGTCGAGGTTGCCGAACCCGATGGCGAAGCACTTCCGCTGGAGAACGGCATCGTTGCCCGCAGCACGCTGTTGCGCCAACTCGATTCCGCCGAGCAAATCCTGGAGAGGCAAGCGCCTGACAAGGTCGTGGTGCTCGGCGGCGACTGCCTGGTCGACCTCGCCCCGTTCGCCTATCTCAATCAACGATATGGGGGCGATCTGGCGGTTCTCTGGGTGGACGCCCATCCTGACGTCGTCACGCCCGAGCACGCCGCGCATGCCCATGCGATGGTGCTTGGAATTCTCATGGGCGAAGGCGATCCCGACTTTGCCAAGAGGGTGGGCCAGCCGATCAAGCCTCAGAATGTCATGTATGCCGGCCTCTACGACATGTCGCCGGTGGAATGGCGGATCGTCGAAAGGTTCGGGATTCGCATGGCGACGCCGGCGCAATTGGCCGACGACAGCGAACCGGTTCTCGATTGGCTGCGATCAACGGGCGCCAAACACGTCGCGATCCATTTCGACCTCGATGTCATAGACCCGTCGCAGTTTCGTTCGCTCAACTTCGCCATGCCCAATATCGCGCCGGACGCCTTTGTCGGGGTGGCGCGCGGACGCATGACGATCCCGCAGGTCATCCGCCTGCTGAACGATGTCGCCGCAGAGGTCGAGGTCGTGGGGCTGGGGATCACCGAACATCTGCCGTGGGACGCGCTGATCATCAGAGATATGCTGCGGCAACTGCCGCTGCTCGGAGACGGCCGGAAGTAGGACTCAGTATTGATAGTCCTCGAAGACCGGTTCCACGGAGCCCTGCCAGCGGCCGTGATAGAGCGACAGCAGATCTTCGGCGAGCGTCGCCTTCTTGGCGAGCACTTCTTCGAGCGGCGCCAGGAAGATGCTCTCGTCCTGGCCTTCCCGGTTGAGCCTGCCTCGCGCCTTGAGGCCGGCCCTTGATATGCCGATCACCTCGCGCGCCATGTCGAAGAGTGGATGTCCGCGGAATTGCGCCTTCAACCCTTCGGCGGGAACGGCGTTGCGCAGCGCCCCGATCTCGGCAAAGCTCCAATCCTTGGTCAGTTCGTCGGCGGCTTCGAGGGCCGCATCGTCGTAGAGCAGGCCGACCCAGAAGGCCGGCAAGGCACAGATGCGGCGCCACGGGCCGCCGTCGGCGCCGCGCATTTCGAGGAAACGCTTCAGCCGCACGTCGGGGAAAAGTGTCGAAAGATGGTTCGTCCAATCGCCCATCGTCGGCGCCGGATCAGCGACCTCGCCCTTCAATGCGCCGTTCATGAACTGGCGGAAGGTGACATGGGTACAGTCGTGATAGCGGCCGTCGCGCACGATGAAATACATCGGCGCGTCGAGCGCCCATTCGGCATAGTCGCGGAAGCCGAAATCGTCGCGGAAGGTGAAATCGAGCAGGCCGGCGCGCCGATTGTCGACATCGCGCCAGATATCGCCGCGCCAGGAGAGCAGCCCGTTCGGCTTGCCCTCGGTGAAGGGCGAGGATGCGAAAAGCGCGGTCGCCAGCGATTGCAGCTTCATCGACACGCGCATCTTCTTGCGCATGTCGGCTTCCGAGGAGAAATCAAGATTCACCTGGATCGTGCAGGTGCGGTACATCATGTCGAGACCCTGGGTGCCGACCTTCGGCATATAGCGGGTCATGATCTCGTAGCGTGATTTCGGCATTTGCGGGGTTTCCGCATAGGTCCATTTCGGACTGCCACCGATGCCGAGGAAGCGGATGCCCATCGGTTCGGCAATTTCGCGCAGCGTCGCCAGATGCTGGTTCGATTCCCGACAGGTCTCGTGGATCGTCTCCAGCGGTGCGCCGGAGAGTTCGAACTGGCCGCCGGGCTCGATCGAGATCGCGCCCATGCCGTTCTGCTCGGCGAGCCCGATGATGTTGCCGCCGTCGGTGATCGGCTCCCAGCCGCTTTTTTTCTGCAGGCCGGTCAAGAGGGCCGAAATACTGGCATCGCCGAAATAGGGAACCGGGCTGTTGTCGGCGCGAAAGAAGGCGAATTTCTCGTGTTCGGTGCCGATCCGGAAGCGCTCCTGCGGCTTGTTGCCCGCGGCGATATAATCGGTCAGATCCTGGACCGAAGAGAGCGGTGTCTGGTCGGTAGTGTCGCGGGCCATGCGGGATACCTGTATTCGAAAAGGCGCCCAGGGGGCCGGGCAATTGGAAGGGTGATTTGGACCCAAGCCACCTATGTTGCAAGTGAAATTCTTTCAACGACGCATCAAAAAAATAGCACCGATTTCCATGTCAACCCGTTTCTGTGGTCAGTTCCAGTCGCCGATCGCCGCCTGCACCACCGCCAGGGCCGCGACAGCTGCCGTATCGGCCCTCAGGATGCGCGGTCCGAGCGGAATGGCGGTGACGAAATCAAGGCTTCGAAGCCGCGCGCGTTCCTCTTCCGAAAAGCCGCCTTCCGGCCCGACGAGTAGGGCGAGATGTCTTTCCCTGATCGCCGACAGCACCGGCAGCGGGTTCTGCCCGGCATCGCCCTCGTCGCAATAGATGATGCGGCGCTCGCTCGGCCAGCGGTCGAGCAGGTCGAGAAGCCTCACCGGCTCGGCCACATTGGGAATGCCGAGGATGCCGCATTGCTCCGCCGCCTCGACGACGTTGGCGCGCAGCTTGTCGAAATTGGTGATCTTGCCCTGGACGTGCTGGGTCATGACCGGCTGCAGCAGGCCGGCTCCCATTTCGACCGCCTTCTGCACGAGATAGTCCATCCGGCCGACCTTGAGCGGCGCAAAGAGATAGTGCAGGTCGCACGGCAGCGGCTGTGGCCGAGTCTCTTCGGTTGCCGTCAAAAGGATGCGTTTGCGCGTGGGGAAGGTAAGGGTCGCCTTCCACTCGCCGTCGCGGCCGTTGAAGAGCAAAATCTCCGCACCTTCCTCCATCCTCAGCACATTGCCGAGATAGTTGAACTGATCGGCATTCGCCTCGACGACGGCGCCGCTGGAAAGCGGCGCGTCGACGAAAAGCCGTTGCATACGGAAATTGGCGCGCATTTAAAAAACTCGGGATCTCAGACGAAGAGCGCGAACATAACCCAATAAATCATTGCCGCAAGCGCTGCCGAAACCGGCACGGTGACGATCCAGGCGGCAATGATCGTCATGAAATGCGAACGGCGCACGAGATAGCGCCGCCGTGTCTCGTGGATATTCGGCTCTTCCGGCTCGTCGATGTCCCAGCTCTCGGCCTTGCGTCGGATATAGGCGATGCGGGCCTTCGAATGGCGCGTGTACCATTCGCGGAAGAATCCGACACCGAAGACGGCGCCGACGGCGATATGCGTGGTGCTGACCGGCAGGCCGAGCCAGGAGGCGACGATGACGGTAAAGGCTGTTGACAGCGCGACGCAATAGGCCCGCATCGGATTGAGCTTGGTGATCTCCTCGCCGACGAGCCGGATGAGGCGCGGCCCGAAGAGCAGCAGGCCGACGGAGATACCGAAGGCGCCGATCAGCATCACCCAGAGCGGCGGGTGCCCGATGGCGTCGCCGCCGATGCCGACCGAATGGACGATCGCCGAAAGCGGCCCGACCGCGTTCGAAACATCGTTGGCGCCATGCGCGAAGGACAGCAGTGCTGCGGAGCCGATCAGTGGCAGCTTAAACAGCACCCGCAGCGAGCTGTTGCGGTTTTCGAGATCCCGCGCTTGGGCGAGAACGAGCGGCCGGGCGGCAAGCCAGCTCACCAGCCCGATGCCGATCGCGATAAGGATGATGGTGAAAGACTGAAATTTGCCCGTGGGCGACAGCTGCAGCACCATATAGGCCATGAAACCGCCGGCCATCACCGCCACCAGCACCGGCACCCAGCGCTGTGCGGCCGCGATCTTGTCGTCGCGATAGATGATCAGGGTCTTGACGAGATAAAGCAGCCCGGCGGCGATCAGCCCGCCGATCAGCGGCGAGGTGATCCAGCTCGAGGTGATCTCCAGCATCACCTGCCAATTCACCGGCTCCGGCCCGACGGCTGAGATGCCGGCGCCGATCACTGCCCCGACGATCGCATGAGTGGTGGACACCGGCGCGTTCATCCAGGTAGCAAGGTTGATCCAGAGGGCTGCGGCCATCAGCGCTGCCATCATGATCCAGCCGAGCAGCGCCGGCGGTACCTGGACGGCGTCGACAATGTTTGTGGAAATCGTCTTGACGACCTCGCCGCCGGCGATCGTGGCGCCAAGAACTTCGAAAATCGCGGCGATGACCAGTGCCTGGCCCATCGTCATCGCGCGCGCGCCGACGGCGGCACCGACATTGTTGGTCACGTCATTGGCGCCGATGTTCATCGCCATATAGCCGGCAAGGGCTGCCGCCGCGATGACGAGCATCGCTCCCGGCCGGTCGAATACGTAGACACCGGCAAAGAGCATGGCCAGACCGACGAAGATCAGCCCGAGACCAGGCGGCACCAGCCGTCGCAAAACATGCTTCGCCGCGTCCTCGGCATGGGTGATCTTGTCGAGGTCTTTGTCGAGCGTTCGTTTCGTGAGGACTGCGGGACGTGGCGGCATTCTTTTTCCTGAGGATGAACCTGCTTCTACGCTGCTTTCCTAGCAGCGCAAGATGGCAGGATTCATTCTGCTGGAATTTGTTTCACTGCCGGAATTTGTTTTGCCGCCTTGGCCGAAAGCCTGTCGGCCATCCTTTGTTTGAAGGCGAGGAAAAGGTGGCGGAGCTCCGGTTCGCGCACGCGCCCGGCCGCCTCGTCGAACGAGACCCATTCGATGCGGCGCTCGCCCTTTTCCTTGAAGTTTTTCGCCATGTCGGTGACTTCGAGCGCATAGACCTGCACCTTGCAGATCACCTGCACCCCGTCGCGCAGCACCTTCGAGTAGGTGTAGGCACCGAGCGTTTCCGTTTCGACGACGCCGCGGACGCCGGCTTCCTCGAAGGCTTCCTGCATCGCGACCTCATGGGCGCATTTGCGCGTCATCGGCCAGCCCTTGGGGATGACCCAGCGGCCGGTATCGCGGCTGGTCATCAACAGTACCTCGACCTCGCCGCTCTTCTTTTTTACCCGATAGCAGAGCGCACCATATTGCTGTCGCGGCGGACGCCGGAACATCAGTTGCACATCGAAAGCCAGTCGGGCGAGAAGAGTCAATTGTCGGGTCACCTTCGCAGTCGTCGTTAGGAATCACTCATATACGTATATCACGGAAAGCTTACTCAATCCAAAATAGGCGTGACGTTTCGAAACGCGATTTGATCGCCGTTCATAGGGAAATCGAGGTGGGACAGGTTCGGAAAATCCGCCACCTCCTGTCTCGAATGCGACACATTGCACAGCTGTACAATATGGCGTGATCTTGCCTTTCGTTCAATGGCGAGATCTAGTGATCCACTATGATTTTGTGAATGTCGTCCTCATGCGTCTTCCACCGCTCAATGCCATCCGCGCTTTCGAGGCCGTCTGCCGTCACGGCAGCATTCTGAAGGCTGCCGAAGAGCTGAATGTGGTGCGCGGCGCCGTGCGCCAGCAGATCGACACGCTGGAGAATCACTTCGGTCGCAAGCTCTTTACGCGTGACGGTCGCAGGCTGGTCCCGACCCTGCAGGCCAGCGCTTTTGCGACCGCCGCGAGTGCGGCTTTCGACATTCTGCAGCGTGCCGCTTCGGAACTCGAAGGCGCTGTGCCGGGCCGTATCCGGCTCGGCGTCCCCTCCGCCTTTGCGGTCTGGTGGCTGATGCCGCGCGCAGCAGACATGCAGGCGAGCCTCGGCCATACCGTCGACATCGTGCCGATGACCGTGGTCGAACCGCTGCAGATGCACCCCGAATTGGACGCTGTGATCATGGGCGGCGAATACCGGCCGGCCGCGGGCATCACCGCCCTGCGGTTCATGGAGGACGAATTCGGCCCGGTCGCGACGCCTTCGCTTGCCGCGACACTATCGAGCGACCCGGCGGCGATGGGCGCGCTGACAATGCTTGTCAGCCGCAGCGTTCCGAAGCTCTGGGACGAATGGTTTGCCGAAAGCGGCACGCCGCCGATCGTCTTTTCCCGCGCCCAGGAATTCGAGGATCTGCTCCTGGCGCTGGCTGCTGCCCGCTCTGGAATTGGCGTCGCGCTTGCGCCACGCGCTTCGATCGAGGACGATCTTCAGCGCGGGCATCTGGTCGCGCCCTATGGCTTCATCTCCCGACCATCGGGCTATAGCCTCTGCTGCCGCACGCCGGATGCGAAACGGCCGGCCTTTGCAAGTTTATCCGCCTGGCTGCTTCGCTGCGGGACGTCGGCTTGAAGGGGCGTGGCTGTTCGGACCCAATCAAGACCCCTCCCCACAAGGGGGAGGGGCTTAACCTGCCGCACCCGTTTTCTACATCTGCGACGTTTCGAGTGGAAAGAGGCGGGCGCTCCGGGTTAGTCCCTCCCCCTTGTGGGGAGGGGTTGGGGAGGGGACTTTCGCAAAGGTGGACGGGGAACGGAGAGGGCGCGGCATGTCCCTTCGCCCCGCAAGCTGGGGTCCGATGGACGGGTCGAGACCCGTGGCTCGACCCCGGTCGGTGCCGGCAGGCGGATGTGGCACCGGACACCGGCCTGAAAGGGCAGATTTTCTGCCCCTTCGCCAGAATTACTTCCATATTCGCAGCCCTGTTGCTCCGCTAAAAACAGCACCAACACGCAAATAGGAAAGAGATGATGGAAAAGACCGCGACCCGCATCGACTGGATCGGCAACAGCTGCCGGCTGCTCAAGGCGACGGCCGCCGAATTCGAGCGGACGCGTCCTTTCGAGGGCCTGTCGATCGGCACCGGCATTCATCTGGAGCCGAAGACGGTGGCGCTGCTGATGACGCTTCGCGCCGGCGGCGCACGTCTCGTCTGCACCGGCAATCTCAACAGCACCCAGCCTTCGACGGTCGAGTTCCTGCGTTCCCAAGGCATCATGGTTTTTGCCACGCAGACGACCGATCCCGCCGCTCATCATCAGAGCCTCGAAGCAGTGATCGCCGAAAAGCCGGATCTGCTGCTCGACAATGGCGGCGACCTTTTCGCCATCGCGGCGGAAAAACCTTACGCCAATCTCCGCGGCGGCACCGAGGAAACCACCTCTGGCCGCACCCGGCTGCTGCCGCTGCGCGAGCGGCTGAACATGCCGATCCTCGTCATCAACGACAGCCCGATCAAGCAGTTCGCCGAAAACAGGCATGCCGTCGGCCAGAGCTTGTTCGAAAGCTACCTGCGCTTCACCAACCGCTCAACCAACGGCAAACGCGTGACGGTCTTCGGCTACGGCGCCTGCGGCAAGGGCACGGCTGCTTGTTTCCGCAATGCCTTTTCCACCGTCAGCGTCGTCGATATCGATCCGGTGACGACGCTCGAAGCCCATCTCGACGGCTTCGTCACGCCGCTGCGCGACGCTGCGATCCGTTCGGCCGATATAATCGTCACCGTCACGGGTTTTGCCGCTATCGTGACGGCGGCCGACCTGCCGCTGGTAAAGGACGGCGCGATCCTGATGAATGGCGGTCATTTCCCGCATGAGATCGATGTCGAAGCCTTCCGCCGCCATCCCGATGTCACCGGCATCGACCGCTACGAGGCCGATCATATCGAGACCTTCCGATTGAGTGACGGCCGCTCCTTCCATGTGCTTGGCGGCGGCCACATGACCAATCTCGCCGGCCCGCGGCCGCTCGGCAATACCGTCGAATCGATGGATCTCGGCTTCACCCTTCAGGCCCGCTGCCTGGAACGCATCGCCAGAGGCGAGGCCGGTCCCCAATCCTGCATCGTGCCTGTGCCCGCCGATATCGATGCGATGGTGGCGAGCGCCTATCTCGATCTGGCGCGCTGAATCGGCGTCAACGCTCCCAGTAGGGGACAGGCCCATAAAGTTCCGCCAGATAGTCGATGAACAGCCGCACCTTGGCCGGCAGGAATTGCCGGCTGGGATAGACGGCCGACAGCGCGACATTGTGCGAGCCTTCATAGGCCGGCAGCACCTGCACCAGGCGGCCACTCTTGAGCTCTTCGCCGATATCCCAGGTGGAGCGCAGCGCGATCCCGAGACCGGTGATGACAGCCTCGCGGATCACCTCGCTGGAATTGGTGATGAGCAAGCCTTCCGGCCTGAGACTCAGCGCCCCGTCCGGCCCCTTCAGCCGCCAGGTGTCGTTATTATGGGCCGGCAGGCAGCGATGGTGTTTCAGCTCGTCGATGTGCTTCGGTTCGCCATGCGCCGCAAGGTAATCCGGCGAAGCGCAGAGCAGCCGGCGCACCGGCGCCAGCCTTCGGGCAACGAGGCTCGAATCGGTGAGTTCGGCGATGCGGATCGCCAGATCGAAGCCGCCGCCGACGATATCGCTGAATTCGTCGGTCAGCACCAGGTTGATCGCAAGCTCCGGATGCGCCTCCATGAAATCCTTCAGATGCGGCGCAATATGCATGCGCCCGAAGGAGGTCGGGGCCGAGATCTTCAGCGTGCCGTGCATCTGCGCCGAGCGGCCGGAAATATAGAACTCCGCCTCTTCGAGCCCGGCGAGAATGCCGAGAACGCGGTCGTAGAAACCCTGTCCGGCCTCCGTCAGCGAGATCTGCCGCGTCGTGCGCTGCAGAAGCCGGGTGCCGAGCCGGTCCTCCAGCCGCTTGATCCGTTTGGAGACGACGGCCGGCGAAAAGCCGAGCGCCCGCCCGGCGAGCGACATGCTTCCCGTTGAAACGACCTTGGCAAAGATTTCGAGATCACCCAGATTGGTCATAAGGTTTTGCGACTTTTTCCCCTTTTGGCATAAGTGCTTAGCATTTGCGCCACTTTCGGGAAAGTGCTAAGCCGGTTTATCGGCGGCAGGGAGGTCGCGGCCGGTTTCCGTTGTCATCTTCCCGCTGTCATTCCCCGTCGTCAGGGCCAGGGAGAACGCCATGTCTGACGCCATTTCGTTTCTCGAGCCGCGCGCCGACGTGCTGGCGCGCCGCGCCCAGATCGTCGCCGATCTGACCGACCTTCTGCCGCCGGAATGCCTGGTGCATGAGGCGCGCGAGCTGGTGCCGTTCGAAACCGACGCCTTCGTATCCTACCGCCGGCTGCCGCTCGCCGTCGCCCTGCCGCGCACCACGGCCGAGGTTTCCGCCGTCATGCGCTATTGCAATCGCTACGGCATTCCCGTCGTGCCGCGCGGCGCCGGCACTTCGCTCTCCGGCGGCGCCATTCCGCAGGAAGATGCAGTCGTGCTCGGCCTGTCGAAGATGAACAGCATCCTCGAAATCGATTTGCCGAACCGCGTCGCCGTGGTTCAGGCGGGCGTCACCAATCTCAATATTTCCGAATCCGTCTCCGCGGACGGCTTTTTCTATGCGCCTGACCCGAGCTCGCAGCTTGCCTGCACGATCGGCGGCAATATCGGCATGAATTCCGGCGGCGCCCACTGTCTGAAATACGGCGTCACCACCAACAATCTGCTCGGCGTCAGGATGGTGCTGGTCGATGGCACGGTGATCGAGCTCGGCGGCAAGGCGCTGGATGCGGCCGGTTACGATCTGCTCGGCCTCGTCTGCGGCCACGAGGGCCAGCTCGGCATCGTTACCGAGGCGACGGTGCGCTTGATCGCCAAGCCGGAAGGTGCGCGCCCCGTGCTCTTCGGCTTCGAAAGCTCGGAAGAGGCCGGCGCCTGCGTTGCCGATATCATTGCCGCCGGCATTATCCCGGTTGCGATCGAATTCATGGACAAGCCGGCAATCGAGATCTGCGAGGCCTTCGCCCATGCCGGATACCCTCTCGATGTCCGTGCGCTGTTGATCGTCGAGGTCGAGGGATCGGAAGCGGAGATGGACGCCGCGCTGAAGGACATCGTCGAGATCGCCCGCCGACACACGGTGAAGACCGTGCGCGAGTGCCAATCCGCCACCGAGGCGGCATTGATCTGGAAGGGCCGCAAATCCGCCTTCGGCGCCACCGGCCGCATCGCCGACTATATCTGCATGGACGGCACCGTGCCGCTCAGCCAGCTCTCCTACGTGTTGAAAAGAACCGCAGAGATCGTCGATCAGTACGGCCTGCGCGTCGCCAACGTCTTCCATGCCGGTGACGGCAATATGCACCCGTTGATCCTCTTCAACGCTAACGATCCCGAGGATGCCGCCCGCGCCGAGGCGGCCGGCAACGATATCCTGAGGCTCTGCGTCGATGCCGGCGGCTGCCTGACCGGCGAACATGGCGTCGGCATCGAGAAGCGCGACCTGATGCGCCACCAATATTCCGAGGCGGACCTCGCCCAGCAGATGGCGGCGCGTGCTGCCTTCGATCCCGGCTGGCTCCTCAACCCGTCGAAGGTCTTCCCGCTCGAAGGGCGCCCCGCCGCATGATCGATCTGATGCCGAAGACCGAGGAAGAGGCAGCAGTGATCGTCCGCGCCCATGTGGAGAGCGGCTGGCCGCTGGCGATCTGCGGCGGCAATAGCCGCTCGGGCTTCGGCAATGCGGTTGCCGCCGAGGGCCGGCTGCGCTCGACCGAAATCTCCGGCATCGTCGCCTATAATCCCGGCGAAATGGTCATGACCGTCCGATCCGGCACGCCACTTGCCGAGGTCGAGGCGGCTCTTTCGGAGAGCGGCCAGATGCTCGCCTTCGAGCCGATGGATCATCGCCCTGTGATGGACACATCGGGCGAGCCGACCATCGGCGGCGTCTTCGCCGCCAATGTTTCCGGCCCGCGTCGGCTGATCGCGGGTGCCGCCCGCGACAGCCTGCTCGGTGTGCGCTTCATCAACGGCAAGGGCGAGATCATCAAGGCCGGTGGCCGCGTGATGAAGAATGTCACCGGCCTCGATCTCGTCAAGCTGATTGCCGGCTCGCATGGCACGCTGGGTTTCCTCACCGAAGTCACCTTCCGTGTGCCGCCGCGCCCGAAGACGGAGCGGACGGTGGTGCTGTCGGGCCTCAACGACGCCGAGGCGGCAAACGCCATGGCGGCGGCGATGGCGCTGCCGGTCGAAGTCTCGGGCGCCGCCCACCTGCCCTTGACGGTGACGTGGAAATTCCTCGCCGGAAAATTGCCCGAGGGCGAGGCGACCGTTCTGCGCATCGAAGGCCTGCCGGGCTCGGTCGACGTGCGCATCGAAAAGCTTGCCGCGGCAATGTCGGGCTTCGCCACGGTCACGCGGCTGGAACAGCCGGAAAGCTTCAGGCTCTGGCAGGAAATCCGCGACGTGCTGCCATATGTCGACGGCACAGCGCGGCCGGTCTGGCGCGTCTCGGTCGCCCCCGGCACCGGCCATCAGCTGGTCGCGGCTCTCCGCCTCGAGGCAGGTGTCGACGCCTTCTATGACTGGCAGGGCGGCCTCGTCTGGATGCGCATGGAGGCAGGTCCCGAAGCCGAGCTGGTCCGTCGCTACATCAAAGCGCTCGGCGGCGGCCATTCGACGCTGATCCGTGCCTCCGGCGAGGCGAGGGCGGTTACATCAGCCTTCCAGCCGGAGCCCGAGGCAGTGGCGATGCTGTCGCGGCGGGTGAAGGAGAAGTTTGATCCGGCGGGAATCTTCAATCCGGGGAAGATGGGTGGCTGAGATGTTGTTTTCGAGCTATCTGGGAATATTGGCGTCGAGAGATGGAACTACGGCTGGACTTGCTCCCTCTTCTCCCCAGCGGGGAGAAGGTGGCCCGAAGGGCCGGATGAGGGGGGCGGCGCGGCAAATGTCATCTTCGCTTGTCGCTCAGATGCTCGCTCCTTTCGTCGCTCGCCCCCTCATCGCCTCGCTTTGCTCGGCACTTCTCCCCGGGGGGGAGAAGAGGGAGCAAGTGGCTATCGCGTCGCTCCGACGTCACGAAACCCGGCGGGAGACTACGTGATGCAAACCAACTTCACCCTGACCCAGCTCCTCGACCCTGATGTCGCCGAATCCGAGCAGATCCTGCGCAAATGTGTCCATTGCGGTTTCTGCACCGCCACCTGTCCGACCTATGTGACGCTCGGCAACGAGCTCGACAGTCCGCGCGGCCGCATCTACCTGATCAAGGACATGCTGGAAAACGGCCGGCCCGCCGATGCCGAGGTCGTCACCCATATCGACCGCTGTCTCTCCTGCCTTGCCTGCGTCACCACCTGTCCCTCCGGCGTCGATTACATGCATCTGGTCGATCACGCCCGCGCCCATACCGAAAAGACCTACAAACGCCCGTTCATGAACCGGCTGACGCGCGCCATTCTTGCCGCCGTGCTGCCCTATCCCGGCCGTTTCCGCCTGGCGCTCAAACTTGCCCGTCTCGGCCGGCCCTTCGCCGGCCTGATGCGCGGTGGCGCACTGAAACCCTTTGCTGCCATGCTGGCGCTTGCGCCGCGGCGGATCCCGGCCGCTTCGGACTTCGCAAAGCCCGGCACGTATCGGCCCGAGACGGAACGGCGCGGCCGGGTGGCGATCCTTTCCGGCTGTGCTCAGCCGGTGCTCGATCCCGGCATCAACGCGGCGGCGATCCGCCTGCTGACGCGGTTCGGCGTCGAGGTCGTGATGCCGGAGGGCGAGGTCTGCTGCGGCTCGCTGGTCCATCACATGGGCCGCGCCGAACAGGCGCTCGAAAGCGCCCGTGCCAATGTCGATATCTGGACGCGTGAGATCGATGGGCAGGGCCTCGACGCGATCATCATCACGGCTTCGGGCTGCGGCACGACGATCAAGGATTACGGCCACATGCTGCGCCTCGATCCCGCTTATGCCGCAAAGGCGGCCAGGGTCTCGGCGCTGGCCAAGGACGTCACCGAATATCTCGCAACCCTCGACCTGCCGGCGCACATGCCAAAGGGCATCACCGTCGCCTACCATTCCGCCTGTTCCATGCAGCACGGCCAGCGCATCACGCTCGCGCCGAAGCAATTATTGAAAGCGGCGGGATTTACGGTGCGCGATCCGGCCGAAGGCCATCTCTGCTGCGGCTCCGCCGGCACCTACAACATCATGCAGCCGGAGATCTCGGCCGCGCTGAAGGCGCGCAAGGTCAAGAACATCGAGGCCACCAAAGCCGATATCATCGCCACCGGCAATATCGGCTGCATCACCCAGATCGCCACCGGCACCGGCATGCCGATCCTCCATACGGTCGAGCTTCTCGATTGGGCTTATGGCGGCGCTGTGCCGGAAAAATTAACAGGTTTGCCGTTAGGCTGAGACCTATTACAGCGCCGCGCATCTTTTCGAGAGCCGCAAAGGACGCTGTCTCGGGAGGTTGGGCGATGTGGCGTGGAATGATCGTATTTGCGGGACTGCTCGGTGCGGCAGGCACTGCCCATGCCGACAGTCGTTTTTTCTGTTCCGCCGATGACAAGGAAGCGCGCTTCACGCTCGAAAGCGGTTTCGAAAGCGCTGCCGGCCACAAGCTCAACCATTTCCGCGGCGCGCTGATCGTCAAGGATCCGGCCCAAGAGGCCGTATTCGGAAAGCGTGTTTTCGAATCGCAGCACCTGACCAACCATTGGTCGCGTAACGGCGAACTGCTCATGGAAGTCTTCGACGGTGGCGAAGATGACACAGGCGGCGCAACGCTGGATCTGGTGGTCGTCGCCGGCGAGCGCGGCAAGCCGGCGGGAAATTTCACCGGCAGCTATTCCCTGACGATCGAAGGCGGTGAAAAACCCTATGCCGTCGAGGGCAAGGTCAGCTGCGGCACGAAATAGAGCAATTTCAGGAAAAGTGCGAAGCGGTTTTCCGTCCGGAATTGCGTAATAATAAAAGGTTAGAGCGGTTCTGCGCTTTTATGCGCTGAACCGCTCTAACGCCGCAGCTGAAATTTGTTACCAGTGGAACGATACGCCGACATTGACGGCATTGGTGAAGATGTTCGTCTTCAGACGGTCGCCGCTGTCGATTGGAACGTCGACGCGTGAATAGGTGCCTTTGTATTCGACGAAGGTGGACCAGCGTTCGGTTACCTTGAAGTCGACGCCTGCCTGGGCCTGCAGCGTCACGCCACCGAATTCATAGGCCCAGGTCTTGCCCTCGGGACGAATCACTTCGACATGCGGAATGTTCACGCCGATACCGGCGCCGAGATAGGGCGTCCAGCGGCGAGCCGGATCCTGGAAGCGGTAGAGACCGTTCACGGTGAGCAGGTTCAGGCCGTCGGTGAATTCGAAATGCGACCAGCCGGCCTTGGCGAGTGTGTCGTCGTCGGCATAGACCTTGTCATGGGTAAAATCGAGCGAGATGCCCCAGTTCGGCTTGTTGAAGTCTTCTAGCCACCAGGTGACGCGGGCGCCGTAATAAGGCGGGCTGCCAAAGGACTTGCCTTCCCAGCCGGCGGTGAAACTCGTGCCGTCCGAAACGTCGACGCCGCTATGCGGTGCGGTCTGGTAGCCGCCGTAAATGGAGAATTGCAGGTCTTCCGCCGAGGCGGAAACTGCCGAACAGACGGTAAAAAACGCGATGCCCGCAAGCAAGGAAGCGGAGGAACGCAGCGCAGATGTCATTGAATAGCCCCGAAATAAATATGTCGACTCTTAGGCACGTGTGCCAGCTTTTCGCCGCAAAGTCTAAGCAAAACAAAAGGCGCGTCGAAATGCGCCTTTCGTTTTTTTGCTAAGTGTTGCTCAGCCGCCGAACATCGTACGCAGCACGTCGATGCCCCTGTCCTCGAACGCCACCTTGCCCTGCCTGTTGCCGGGGCCGATGACGATCACCTTGGTGCCGACAGGCGCGCGATCGTAGAGATGGGTCACATCCTGGTTCATCATCCGGATGCAGCCGGAAGACATGTTGAGGCCGATCGTCCAAGGCTGGTTGGTGCCGTGGATGCGGAAGATCGTGTCGCGGCCGCCCTGGTAGAGATACATGGCGCGGGCCCCGAGCGGATTGTCCTCGCCGCCTTCCTGGAAAGCAGGAATGATATGTCCCTTGGCGGCTTCGCGGCGGCGCATTTCGGCCGGCGGCGTCCAGCTCGGCCATTCGGCCTTGCGGCCGATCTTGACGACCCCCGACCAGCCGAAGCCGTCGCGGCCGACGCCGATGCCGTAGCGGGTGGCGCGATTGTTGCCTTCGACGAGGTAGAGATACTTGTTGTTGGTATCGATGATGACGGTGCCGGCGGCCTCCGTCGTTACCAGCCGCACTTTCTTGCGCTTGAACTGCGGCTTCACATATTTCGGCATCTGCGCCACGCGCACGATCTGCGCCGGGCGCCGTGCATTGTCGGACGCGGAGCCGGCGGGTGCAGCAAAGGCGGATGTGGACATCAAGGACAGGACAAGTCCGGCAGCAGCCAGACCCGGCATTAGTTTGATCATGATCGATTCCCCTCAAGCAAATCCGCTCGAAGCTACATGAACTTCTGCCCGATTCAAGATCGGCGTGGTCGGATAGAGCATTTTTGGAGAAGGGAGCCGCTTGTTCTTGCGGCTCCCTGAATATTAGGTGTGCCGTTACATGACGATGACGCGGGTTCCGACGTTGACGCGGTCGTAGAGATCGACGACATCTTCGTTGCGCAGGCGGATGCAGCCCGAAGAAACGGCGCTGCCGATCGACCAGGGCGCATTGGTGCCATGGATACGGTAGAGCGTCGAGCCGAGATACATGGCGCGGGCGCCGAGAGGGTTTTCCGCCCCGCCATCCATGCGCGCCGGCAGGTAATGGCCCTTGGCCGCTTCGCGGCTGATCATCTCTGAAGGCGGCGTCCAATCCGGCCATTCGGTCTTGCGGGTGATCTTGTGGGCGCCTGCCCATTCGAAGCCCGGTTTGCCGACGCCGACGCCATAGCGCCGCGCCTTACCGCCTTGCATCACCAGATAGAGGAAGCGGTTGTTGGTATCGATGACGATCGTGCCGGGCTTTTCCGCGGTGTCGTAATCGACCATCTGCGGCAGGTATTGCGGCTCGATCGGACGGCGGATCGACGGAATGCCGGGATTGATCGCCGAAACGGTCTGCGGTGCCGCCTGCGGCGCCTGACGCAGCACGCGGCGCTGGAAAAGGCCGCGCTGCTGCTGGCGGACGACCGGCCGCTGATAGACGACGGGACGAACCCTGCCACCGCCGAGCTGGTTGATCCAGGGCGCTGTCAGATCGGGGCTGAGCACGACGGGCGGGCGGGTGGCGTAGCGGTCGTCTGCAAGGGCGGCCGTGGAGAAAATGCCGAAGAGGGCTGCGGCAAGAACAAGCTGTTTCATCATCGGACGAACTCTCTACAAATGACCGAAAATGCGCTGGCGGGACATGTCCGCCCGGGCGGAGATATTCCGTCCGGGAAAGACGCTGCCACCCTATCCGCCAGCGAATGGTAAAGATCGATTCATGAAAAGCCGACCGACCGGATAAACTTTTCGTCAGGGTTACCGTTCGGTTTGGAAAGACGGTTTGCAAATGGTAAAGCCGGAATCATGAGCAGAGAACGAAGCGGACCCCCGCAGAATGAAGGATCATGAGCGCGACAGGCATCATCATCGGCGAGGACGGCAGGAGCCGCTGCCACTGGCATGCCAATCTGCCCGTTTATCTCCGGTATCATGACGAGGAATGGGGCCGCCCCGTCACCGATGATACCCGCCTCTTCGAGAAGATCTGCCTCGAAGGCTTTCAGTCCGGTCTTTCCTGGCTGACGATCCTGCGCAAACGCGAGAATTTCCGCGCCGCCTTTTCAGGTTTCGATTTCGACAAGGTCGCCCGCTTCGGCGAAGGGGATGTCGCTCGCTGCCTTGGCGATGCCGGCATCATCCGCCATCGCGGCAAGATCGTCTCGACCATCAACAATGCCAAGCGCGCAATCGAGCTCAAGGACGAATTCGGCTCGCTCGCCCATTATTTCTGGCGCTACGAACCCGGCCATAACGAGCGGCCGGCGGTGGTCGACCGCGAGCATATCATCGCCAATCCGACGACGCCGACATCGGTGCTCATTTCGAAAGATCTGAAGAAACGCGGCTGGACCTTTGTCGGCCCGACCACAGTTTATGCTTTCATGCAGGCGATGGGTCTCGTCAACGATCATCTGGAAGGCTGCTTCTGCCGACCCGAGGTCGAGGCGATGCGCACCGCTCTGGTTCGCCCATGAAAGATCACGCCGTGAGAACACTGATCGCCGCTGTTGCCCTTTTCCTCCTGACCGTCTCCGCCATGGCGCAGACGCCGCAGCTCGATCCCGGCGAGAAGCTGGAGAAGCTGCAATTCCCGGCCGTCACCATGCAGTTGAAGGGCTGGACGAAGTTCGGCAATGGCCATGTCTACACGCTGCCGGTGCGCGCCGGCCAGCACCTGAAGATCAGTTTTTCCACCAAGAGCAAATTTGCCTTCCTGGCGATTTTCGACCTGTCGAAACCCGATGACGAGGCCTTCTTCGGCACCGACGAGGACGGCATGAGCTTCGAGACGACGGTCAAGGAAAATGCCACCTGGCTGCTGCGTCCCTATTATTCCAAGGTCTCGCCGCGCCGCGGCCTCGGCGCTCCCTTCAGCATCCTGATCGAGCCGCTGGCGGCTGCTCCGCAGCAGCCGAAACCGCCGGCCGAGCCGGAGCGCCCGTCGCTGTTCCCGAAGGCCCCGCCGAAGCCGCAATGAAGCAGAGTTAGCGCCCGGCTTAGCCGAGCCGGTCGATCAGCTCGCGCAATTCGCCGAGGTGGTCGATCTTGCGGAAACGCGGCGCCTCTTTCGGCTCGTCCACATGTTCCAGCACCCAGGTCAATTCGTGCGGCACGAAGACGCCGTAGCTGCCGGCGGCGATCGCCGGCACGATGTCCGATTTCAGCGAATTGCCGACCATCATGGCCCGTTCCGGCCCGTCGCCGACCTTGGCGAAGATGCGGCGATAGGTGACGGCCGTCTTGTCGGAGACGATCTCGACGGCATCGAAGAAGTCGCCGAGCCCGGATTGGGCAAGCTTGCGCTCCTGATCGAAGAGATCGCCCTTGGTGATCATGACAAGCAGGTATTTGCCGGCAAGCGCCTCCAGCGTGTCGCGCACATGCGGCATGGTCTCGACGGGATGGGATAGCAGTTCGCGGCCGGTATCGAGGATCTTGGCGATGACGCTCGCCGGAACCTTGCCCTCGGTGATCTCGATCGCGGTTTCGACCATCGACAGCGTGAAACCCTTGATGCCGAAGCCGTAGTGGCGAAGGTTGCGCCTCTCGGCCTCCAGCAGCCGTTCGGAAATCTTCGGTCCTTCGGCGAAATCGGCGAGAAGCCCGGTGAAATGCGCTTCCGTCAGCCGGTAATATTGTTCGTTCTGCCAGAGTGTATCGTCGGCATCGAAGCCGATCGTGGTCAGTGGTCGCGTCGTCATATGCGTACCTCTTGAAATATGGCCGGCAATCTATCGGCTGCCTGTGTCGAGACAAGGGCATCGCCTTCGCGGCAGGACGGCGTTGAAAAGCTCCGCCGCCGCACTACATCGAGTCTGCCCCACCCTGCAGCCAGCCACGGCTGTGCCTGTCACGCGCAGGCCAATAATCAAAAAATGAAGTTCAGCAGTTCGCAAGCCCCTCTTGCGGCAGACACAAAGGAATTTTTCGACCATGCGTTACAATCAACTCGGAAATACGGGACTTTTCGTCTCGGAAATCTGCCTGGGCACGATGACCTTCGGCGAAGCCAAACAGGGCAGTATGTGGGGCGCCATCGCCGATGTCGACCAGAATGCCGCCGACCGGATCGTCGAGCGCTCGCTTGCATCAGGCGTCAATTTCATCGACACGGCCGACGTCTATTCATCCGGCGAGTCCGAAAGGTTGCTCGGCCAGGCGCTGAAGAACCTCGACATCCAGCGCAAGGATGTCGTCATCGCCACCAAGGTCTACGGTGTCATGGGCGACAAGCCGAACGACCGCGGCGCCTCGCGCGGTCACATCATGGATTCGGTGGAGGCGAGCCTCAAGCGCCTGCAGACCGATCATATCGACCTCTATCAGATCCACGCGACCGATACGGTGACGCCGATCGAGGAGACGCTGCGCGCTCTCGACGATCTCGTTTCCCGCGGCCTCGTGCGTTATATCGGCGTCTCCAACTGGCAGGCCTGGCGCATTTCCAAGGCGCTCGGCCTGTCGGAACGTCGGGGTTTTGCCCGTTTTGAAACCGTGCAGGCCTATTATTCCATCGCCGGCCGCGATCTCGAACGCGACATCGTGCCGATGATGCAGGAGGAAAAGCTTGGGCTGATGGTCTGGTCGCCGCTCGCCGGCGGTCTGCTCTCCGGCAAGTACGGTCCCGGCGCGCCCGGCAATGGTGAAGGCCGCCGCGCCAGTTTCGATTTCCCGCCCGTCGACAAGGACAAGGCCTGGGCCTGCGTCGCCGTCATGCGCGAAGTCGCCGAAAAACACGGCGTCAGCGTCGCCACCGTGGCGCTCGCCTATATCCTCGCCAAGCCTTTCGTCACCACAGTCATCATCGGCGCCAAGCGTGTCGACCAGCTCGACCAGAACCTTGCCGCCGTCAAGCTGAAGCTTGATGAAGACGATATGAAGAAGCTCGACGAGGTGAGCGCACTTGCGCCCGAATATCCGGGTTGGATGCTGGCGCGACAGGGCGCCGGCCGTCGGCCAGCCGATTTCGAGCCGAAGGACTGAGATCGCCAACATAAGTCTTGGGGAACGCCGGACATCCGGCGTTCCCCTTTTCATCAACGATCGACTACTTGCCGTGGGCCTTGAGCCAGGCGTTCATCTCGGCGATCTCGGCCTCCTGCGCCTTGATGACGGCTTCGGCGAGCTTGCGGATATCGGGATCTTTTCCATATTGAAGCTCGATCCTGGCCATATCGATCGCGCCCTGATGGTGCGGGATCATGCCGCGGACGAAATCCGCATCGGCATCGCCGCTATACTCGATCATCATATCCTTGTGCATCTTGGCGTTCGCCTCGCTGAAGGCGTGGCTCGCCGCATCGTGGTTGCCCATCGGTTTGCTCATGTCCATCGGCTTGTCTTCGGCAAGGACGGGAGCGGCGACGATGGTGAGCATTGCGGTGAGGGCGATTATTTTCAAAGACATGAGAGTTCCTTCCTCTGTCTGACATAGGTCTCCAGGCGGCCAAGTCACCTGATTGGCATGGATAGTCGTGGTGTCAGGACAGTCGGGGAGGGGGCGGCTGCGGTGTCGGCTTGTCGTCATCGAGGGCGCGGGCAAGCGCCGGGGCGGGATAGCCGAAAGTCGAGTTTCCGCCATCCATGATCGTCACCGTCGCTGGCAGCAGCAGGCAGGCGGCGCAAAGCGGCATATGTGCGGAATTGCCGCTGGCGCAGGGGCCTTTCGAGGGCTCAGTCTTGCCCACGGCCCCGGACATAGCCATGCCGTGCATTTCGTGGTGCATGGCGGTTTCGACGGCGACCGGCGCATTCATCGACGCACATGTCGGACAGTCTGCCCATGCGGACATGGCGCTGTAGACCAGCCAGCCGAGAAACATCGTAATGAGGGCGAGCATGCGCATGCTGTTTTATAGGCGAATGGCTGATGCAAGCCAAGCCGAACGGCTATCAATCCTGATCACTACAGCGCCGCGCGTCTTTTTAGATGCGCAAAGGACGCTGTAACACGTTCAATCCTCGCATCGTGCTTTCCGAGAATCGATTCCGATCTTCGGAAAGCACAATGCGCTAGGCGGCAATGACCTTGTGCTCGATCCTATAATCCTTGCTCTCTTCGCCGAGCGGCGCGACCGGCCATGTCCAGGTGGCTTTTGCCGGCGGCGGCAAAACGCCATGCAGCAGGTCGGCCTCCTCATGCATCTTGCCGTTGCGGTCGATGACGGCATAGGCGATGTCGGTTACTAGGCAGCTGCGGCAGGGAAGCCCCGAAAGCCCGGCAAGATGTGCCGCGATCAGCCTTTCCACCGTGTCTTCCGGCATTCGCCCTGCCTCGGCCTCGTGGCGCCGTTTCACGCCGCGACCGATCTGCGACAACAGGTTGGCGGAAACCACGAAATCGAGATAGGGCACAGCACGCAGGAAGCCGAGCGGTTCGGGCTCGCGGCCGGCGGCAAGTTCATCGTAGCCGGAGAGATCGCACTCGATCAGCCGGACATTGCGATAGGCTTTGGCCGACAGCCACAGGCGCAACGAGGCGAGATGAACGAGATCGACCAGTACCACGGTGTCGAAATCTCGCGCCAGCACCTCGATCGGCACATCGCGCAACAGGCCGGAGCCGAGGACGACCGCGGTCCGCTTCCGCCTGAGGTCAGCCGCTCCCGCCAGGATCGCCTTTCGGCTCATCTCCTCATGTTCGGCCCAAGCCGCCGCGCAGCGCCCGGCCCGCGACCAGAGATTGACGGAATAGCGGATGAACTTTCGATGCGGCTTGCCGGTCAGCGGCAAGGTCGCGGCATAGAGGAGTGCCTCAGTGATCATGAACATATCCGCATTTCTGATGGAGCTCCTCCGTTCAATCGATTCTCGCAGCCACATCAAGACCCTTCGCCCTTGCCGCTCCGCGTCCAATCCGCTAGGAAACCGCCACTGTCACAGTCAGTGGAATCCCCGGAAATGAACGACAAGCAGAAGAAACCGCAAAAGCTCAAGGCCCGCCTGCCGCGCGGCTTCGTCGACCGGACGGCCGGCGATATCCGCGCCGTCAACGAGATGACGGCAAAGATCCGGGAAGTCTATGAGCATTATGGTTTCGATCCGCTGGAAACGCCGCTGTTCGAATATACCGATGCGCTTGGCAAGTTCCTGCCGGACAGCGATCGGCCGAACGAGGGCGTCTTCTCGCTGCAGGACGATGACGAGCAATGGATGTCGCTGCGTTACGACCTGACGGCGCCGCTCGCCCGTCATGTCGCCGAGAATTTCAACGAGATCCAGCTGCCTTACCGCACCTATCGCGCCGGCTACGTCTTCCGCAACGAGAAGCCAGGCCCGGGCCGGTTCCGCCAGTTCATGCAGTTCGATGCCGACACCGTCGGCGCGCCGGGTGTTCAGGCCGATGCCGAAATGTGCATGATGATGGCCGATACGCTGGAAGCCCTCGGCATCAAGCGCGGCGATTACCTCATCCGCATCAATAACCGCAAGGTTCTGGATGGCGTTCTCGAGGCGATCGGTCTCGGCGGGGACGACAAGGCGGGGCAACGGTTGAACGTGCTGCGCGCCATCGACAAGCTCGACAAGTTTGGCCCGGAGGGCGTGGCCCTGCTGCTCGGTCCCGGCCGCAAGGATGAATCCGGCGACTTCACCAAGGGCGCCGGTCTCGATCAGGCGCAGATCGACAAGGTGCTGTTCTTCGTCGGCATCAAGGACTATGCCGAAAGCGCTCAACGCCTCGCCGAGCTGGTTGCGGGAACCTACAGAGGTGGCGAAGGCGTCGACGAGCTGAATTTCATCGGTGCACTCGTCACCAGCGCCGGCTATCAGTCCGACCGCATCAAAATCGACCCCTCCGTCGTGCGCGGCCTCGAATATTATACAGGCCCGGTCTATGAGGCCGAACTGACCTTCGACGTCACCAATGAAAAGGGTGAAAAGGTCGTCTTCGGTTCGGTCGGCGGCGGCGGCCGTTATGACGGCCTCGTCTCCCGCTTCATGGGCCAGCCGGTGCCGGCGACAGGCTTTTCGATCGGCGTCTCCAGGCTGATGACGGCGCTGAAGAACCTCGGCAAGCTTGGCGCCAGTGAGGTCATCGAGCCGGTGCTGGTGACCGTCATGGACGGCGATGTCGAGGCGATGGGCCGCTATCAAAGGATGACGCAGGAACTGCGCGCCGCCGGCATCCGCGCCGAGATGTTCCAGGGCAACTGGAAGAAGTTCGGCAACCAGCTGAAATATGCCGATCGCCGCGGCTGCCCCGTCGCCATCATCCAGGGCGGCGACGAGCGTGCGACAAGCGTCGTGCAGATCAAGGATCTGATCGAGGGCAAGCGGCTTTCGGGTGAGATCGAGGACAATGCCAGCTGGCGTGAGGCCCGTGTGGCGCAGGAGACTGTGCCGGAAGGCGATCTGGTGGCCAAGGTGAGGGAGATCCTTGCGGCGCAGGCCGAGGATCGGAAGAGGGCGGGCTCCGGCTTCGAAACTCCATATGATCCCGCTCAAGCCGGTGACACAGATGACGACGTTTGAGAGAGATCTCCCCTTCTCCCCTCGGGGAGAAGGTGGCCCGAAGGGTCGGATGAGGGGGCACCACGGCAGAAGCTGTCCTTCGCTCGCCGCTCAGGACATTCGTCGTTTACACTCCTCATCCCCCTCATCTGCCCTGTCGGGCATCTTCTCCCCGCTGGGGAGAAGAGGGAAGTCAAGCCAATGCCCCTGATCAACCTCCCCGAATTCGCCAACGACCTGCTTACCGAATTCGTCGCCCGCAACGCCGAGCGCATCGACACGCCTGTCATTCAGCCGGCCGAACCTTTCCTTGATATCGCCGGCGAGGATCTGCGTCGCCGCATCTTCATGACGGAGAGCGAAACCGGCGCCAGCCTTTGCCTGCGTCCCGAATTCACCATTCCCGTCTGTCTGCGCCACATCGAGACGGCGACCGGCACGCCGAAGCGTTATGCCTATCTCGGCAAGGTTTTCCGCCAGCGCCGCGACGGTGCCAATGAATTCTATCAGGCCGGCATCGAGGATCTTGGCGATATCGACCTGTCAAACGCCGACGCCCGCGCCATCGGCGATGCCACCGGCATTCTCGCCCGCCTGCTGCCGAGCCGCCGCCTGTCGGTGACATTGGGCGACCAGGCGGTGTTCGAGGCTGTCGTCCAGGCGCTCGGCCTGCCGCTCGGCTGGCAGAAGCGCCTGATCCACGCCTTCGGCAATATGACGCAGCTGGAAGCACTGCTTGCAAGCCTCGTCAGCCCGCAATTCGTCACCGGGCTGGACGACGATATCGCCAGGCTGGTCGCATCAGGCGACGAGCAAGCGCTGGTCGCCTATCTCGAGCGGGAGATGCAGAAGACCGGCTATTCCACGAATGCCGGCCGCTCGGCCCTGGAGATCGCCCGACGGCTCAAGGAAAAGCTCATCCTTTCCGAAACGCGCCTCGACGATGCGGCCTTCCATGTGCTGGAAGAGTTCCTGTCGCTCGACGTGCCGCTCGTCAATGCGTCCGCGGCCCTTGCCGGTTTCGCCGATGCTGCCGGGTTGAAACTCGGCAACGCGCTCGCCCGCTTCAATGGCCGCGTTGCAGCACTTTCCAATGCCGGCGTCGATCTTTCCTGCCTCGACTACCGCGCCGCTTTCGGGCGGCCGCTCGATTATTACACCGGCCTCGTCTTCGAGGTGACGGTTGAAGGTTCGACCGCGGTGCTCGCCGGCGGCGGCCGCTTCGACCGGCTCCTGACCTTCCTCGGTGCGACGGACCGCATTCCGGCCGTCGGCTTCTCCTTCTGGCTCGACCGCATCGAAACCGAAAGGGCAGCCGTATGACCATCACCATCGCGCTTCCCTCCAAGGGCCGGATGAAGGAGGACGCTTCGGCGATCTTCGAACGTGCTGGCATGACGATCTCGGCTGTTGGTAACGACCGCTCCTATCGCGGCCGCGTCGAAGGCTGGGATGATGTGGAGATCGCCTTCCTCTCGGCTTCCGAAATCTCCCGTGAAATCGGCAACGGTACCGTCGATTTCGGTGTCACCGGCGAGGATCTGATGCGGGAAGGGTTTGCGGAGGTCGACAAGCGCGTCGAATTCTGCGCCCGGCTCGGCTTCGGCCATGCCGATGTTGTCGTCGCCGTGCCTGAGATCTGGCTCGATGTCGACACCATGGCCGATCTCGTCGATGTCGCCGCCGATTTCCGCGCCCGCCACGGCCGGCGCCTTGCCATCGCCACCAAATACTGGCGGCTGACCCAGCAGTTCTTTTCGAGCCAGCACGGCATCCAGCTTTATCGCATCGTCGAAAGCCTGGGCGCCACCGAGGGCGCCCCCGCCTCCGGCTCGGCCGACATCATCGTCGATATCACCTCCACCGGCTCGACGCTGCGCGCCAACCACCTGAAGGTGCTCCAGGACGGTGTCATCCTGCATTCGCAGGCCTGCCTGGTGCGCGCCCGCAAGGAGAGCCACGCCGGCGAACCCGCCGTGCAGGCAATCATCGACGCGGTGCGCGCCGCCCTCTGATCCCCGTCATCAAGGCACAAGAAAACCCGCCGTCGGGTGACGGCGGGTTTTCGCATTTATGGGAGGATGTCTGCTGGTATCAGGCGGCTGCGTAGGCGCCGCGGCGTGCGTCGATCGAATAGGCACCGGCACCGACGGTGGCGAGCAGTATGTACGCGCCGGCCAGCGTGATATTCTTCATGACCATGATCTGGTTGAGAATGTTCACGAGTTCCGTGCCACTCGCGTAGGGCAGGTGGAAGGCAATGCCCGTGAAGACACAGAAGGCGGCGAGCAGCCAGCCGGCAATGCGGACCTGGAAGCCTGTGAGAACCGCAAGGCCTGCCAGCAGTTCGAAAAGGCCTGCGACATAGGCCAGCAGGGTTGCTGCCGGCAGGCCGGCACCGGCGATCATGCCCGCAGTACCGGCAGGATCGGTGAGCTTCATGAAACCGGAAAGGATGAACATGAAAGACAGAAGAATGCGGGCAATCAGGATGATGACGTTGGACATGGATGTTGTCTCCGTTTGAAGGACTCTGGAGATCTGGGTGCCCCGGCACCGGATGGACCTCGGATGTCACCTATGTCGCCTTTTTCTAGTTTTATGGAAAGATAAACGGAAGCGGACAGTTCGTTCAATAATATGGAACGATGATCGGCCATCGCTTGCCTTTGTGAAGCCTCGTCTCCTATGGTCGGCTGATAACATGGAGAATCCGATGGCAGATCTTTCCGCATTTCCGATCACGACGCGCTGGCCGGCGAAAAATCCCGACATCATCCAGCTCTATTCCCTGCAGACGCCGAATGGGGTGAAGGTCTCCGTTGCCCTCGAAGAGCTCGGCCTCGCCTATGAGCCGCATTATATTTCCTTCGCCGCCAACGAGCAGAAGTCGCCGGAATTCGAATCTCTGAACCCGAACGGTCGCATCCCGGCGATCATCGATCCGAACGGTCCGGACGGGAAGCCGATCGGCCTTTTCGAATCCGGCGCCATCCTGCTTTATCTCGCCGAAAAAACCGGCAAGCTCATCCCCGACGATGCCGCCGGCCGCTACGAAACCATCCAGTGGGTGTTTTTCCAGATGGCCGGGATCGGCCCGATGTTCGGACAGTTCGGGCATTTCTATAAATTCGCCGCCGACAAGGTCGCCAACAATTCCTATCCGGTAGAGCGTTATCGCGACGAGTCCAAACGCCTGCTCGGCGTGCTCGAAGACCGGCTGAAGGGTCGCCAGTGGATCATGGGCGATCTCTATACGATCGCCGACATCACCACCTTTACCTGGGTTCGCGGTGCCGATATTTTCTATGGCGGCCGCGAGGTGCTCGAATACGCGAAATTCCCCGCCGTCTCTAATTGGCTGGAGCGCTGCATCGCTCGTCCGGCAAGTGCCAGGGGCCTCAACATCCCGGTCAAGCCGGAGTAGCGGACAGATCGCTGGAAAGTGCTTCAGACTGCTGCGACGTCTCGATTCCCTCTTCTCCCCAGCGGGGAGAAGGTGCCCGTAGGGCGGATGAGGGGGCCGGCGAAGCCGGTCTTTCGACGATGCCTATGTGGGCTTCGATTGTGCTAGCGTCGTTGGGGCACGGTGTTACCGTCGGCGTGGCGGAATAGGTTTTACGTGAAGGATGGTGCCGTGTGGCCCCCTCATCCGCCTGCCGGCACCTTCTCCCCGCTGGGGAGAAGAGGATATGCCTCGACCTCTCCGTTCTCACCGGCCTCACACAGGGGAGGGATGCTCATTCAGCCTCACTGCCGGCTTGTGATCTGCTTTGCGCCTTCCAGCTTGAAGCGCGGGAAGACGAAGACGCCGACCATGCTGCCGTTGAATTTTTCTTCCAGCCCGTTCGACTCGCCCATGCAGAAGAGCGGCTGGCGAAAGCCGTTCGGCATAATGATCGTCGTCGAAAAACAGAAAGAGGAGCAGAGCGTCGCCGCCTGCTCGAACAGCTCCAATATGTGGCTGCGGTCCTTGGCATCATAGCAGCGGATCAGGCTCAGCAATCCGCATTCCTGTGCGGCGAGGCCGTGCAGCATCGCGCTCCACTCGCCGAGACGGAGCATGCCGCTCGAAAAATCTCCAGTCCAGGCTTCGGAAACGGAAAACTGCGCCAACATCTCGTGATTTTGATTGGCGTCATCAAACGAGCCGGGCGTCAAAGGTACGGCTGCATTGGCTCTGGCGATCTTAAACAAGGCGTTCCCCCGTTCGGATGCGGCTCCCGCCGCACGCTCGGCAAACACAAAGAAACAGGATCACGCGGCAGCGGGCATGATGCCCGCGCTTCATCCGGCGATTATTGCCACGGCCACCTGCCTCCGTAACCGGAGCCCATCGAGCCGAACGTTCACCTATCGCCTTCCGCGCTCCGGCCTCGTCTATTGGCGAAAAAATATCGCCGGGCGCGCTTTAATTGCAGCGCGGATTTATAGGAGCTTTTGGACAAACGGCAACGGCTTTTTAAGGGGTATTCGGATCCGCCTCCTTTCCCTGGATGCTCGCATTTGCGTGCGATTTCGCGAGAAACAACCTCGGAAGATCGTCCTTGAGGGCTTTGGAAGCGTTTTCACTCCGCGTGAGCCCGGAAATCTTGCCGCAACGCTGTGATCTCTCGCATGTCGGTGGGCTGTGAAAGACGCGGGCAACGTAAGCCTGGCGCAAGCTTCACGCCTGGGCTGCAGTAGAGTGCCGGGCAAACGTTTCATCGGCTATGCCAATCGGACCTGCCGCGCGTCGAATCGCTTTGGTCAAAAGAAAAGGGCGACCCGAGGGCCGCCCTTCCTGTTCCGGATGCCGGAATGGTCGTCAGTGATGGCTTTCGCCTATCACATCATGTCCATTCCGCCAGTTCAGCGCGCTTGACGCGCTGAACCATCTTAGATGATGGGCGGTTTCATGAACGATGCTGTGAAAGGCCGTTGGCCTATCACATCATGTCCATACCGCCCATGCCGCCCATGCCGCCCGGCATGCCGCCGCCAGCCGATTCCTTCTTCGGCAGTTCGGCGATCATGGCTTCGGTGGTGATCAGCAGCGATGCGACAGAAGCAGCGTTCTGCAGCGCCGTGCGAACGACCTTGAGCGGGTCGACGATACCCATGGCGATCATGTCGCCATATTCGGATGTCTGGGCGTTGTAGCCGAAGTTGTCTTCGTTCTTGTCGAGGACCTTGCCGACAACGATCGAGGCTTCGTCGCCTGCGTTTTCAGCGATCTGACGAACGAGCGACTGCAGGGCGCGGCGAACGATGTTGATGCCGGCTTCCTGGTCGTCGTTTGCACCCTTGACGGTGATCTTCGTGGAGGAGCGGAGCAGAGCGATACCGCCGCCGGGGACGATGCCTTCCTGAACGGCAGCGCGGGTCGCGTTGAGCGCGTCGTCGATGCGGTCCTTCTTTTCCTTCACTTCGACTTCCGTCGAGCCGCCGACGCGGATGACGGCAACGCCGCCAGCGAGCTTGGCAAGACGTTCCTGCAGCTTCTCGCGGTCGTAGTCGGAGGTGGTTTCTTCGATCTGGGCCTTGATCTGGGCAACACGGCCTTCGATGTCGGTCTTGGCGCCCGAACCGTCGACGATCGTGGTGTTTTCCTTGGAGATCGAAACCTTCTTGGCACGACCGAGCATGTCGAGCGTGACGGATTCGAGCTTGATGCCGAGATCTTCGGAAATGACAGTGCCGCCCGTCAGGATGGCGATGTCTTCGAGCATGGCCTTGCGGCGGTCGCCGAAGCCAGGAGCCTTGACGGCAGCAATCTTCAGGCCGCCGCGCAGCTTGTTGACGACGAGCGTTGCGAGGGCTTCGCCTTCGACGTCTTCAGCGACGATGAGGAGCGGCTTGCCGGTCTGAACGACGGCTTCGAGAACCGGGAGCATCGACTGCAGGTTCGAGAGCTTCTTCTCGTGAAGGAGAATGAAGACGTCTTCGAGGTCCGCGATCATCTTTTCCGGGTTGGTCACGAAGTAGGGGCTGAGGTAGCCGCGGTCGAACTGCATGCCTTCGACGACTTCGAGTTCGGTTTCGGCGGTCTTGGCTTCTTCAACCGTGATGACGCCTTCGTTGCCGACCTTCTGCATGGCTTCAGCAATGTCGAGACCGACCTGCTTGTCGCCATTGGCCGAAATCGTGCCGACCTGTGCAACTTCTTCCGAAGTCGAGATCTTCTTGGCCTTGGCCTGGAGATCCTTCACGACGTCAGCGACAGCGAGGTCGATGCCGCGCTTCAGGTCCATCGGGTTCATGCCGGCTGCAACGGCCTTGTTGCCTTCGCGAACGATCGCCTGGGCAAGAACGGTAGCCGTCGTGGTGCCGTCGCCGGCGATGTCGTTGGTCTTCGAAGCAACTTCGCGGACCATCTGGGCGCCCATGTTTTCGAACTTGTCTTCGAGTTCGATTTCCTTGGCGACAGAAACGCCGTCCTTGGTGATGCGCGGCGCGCCGAAGGACTTGTCGATGATGACGTTACGGCCCTTCGGACCGAGCGTGACCTTCACTGCATCGGCGAGAATGTCGACGCCGCGCAGCATCTTTTCGCGCGCGGTGCGGCCAAACTTGATTTCTTTAGATGCCATATTCTTAACTCCTGAATTCGAGTTGTTCGGGCAAAAGGCCCGTCAGCCATTTCGGGAAAGCAGGTCGGCCGATCAGCCGATGATGCCCATGATGTCGGCTTCCTTCATGATCAGAAGGTCTTCGCCGTCGATCTTGACTTCGGTGCCGGACCACTTGCCGAACAGGATGCGGTCGCCAGCCTTGACGTCGAGTGCGACGACCTTGCCGGACTCATCGCGCGCGCCGGAGCCGACAGCGACGATTTCGCCTTCCTGCGGCTTTTCCTTGGCGGTATCGGGAATGATGATGCCGCCCTTGGTCTTGGCTTCGGACTCAACGCGGCGAACAACGACGCGGTCGTGAAGGGGGCGGAAGTTGGTGCTTGCCATTGTCTAATCCCTCGATCGAATGACATTCGCGGACCGGAGTGGTCCACATGGATAAATGTTAGCACTCCCTTGCGGTGAGTGCTAGCGACGAGCATTTAGGGATGGCTCCGAGAGGAGTCAATGAGAGCAATCACGAATTTTTGTGCCGGAATTGTGAAGAGGCCGGAGAATAGTCGGAGATTGCGGCCGAAACTCGGGGCGCAGCCGAACTTTGCCGAACTCGTCCGCCGCCGGCGATCTGCCGCTTCGCGATAATCGTCAAAACCCTTTGCCCTTCCGCTCCGCCGGATCGCCGTTCGAGCTCTTCGCATTGGCCCGGCAACGAAGAAAATGCCTTGCCATCGCCTTGCGCCTTTGCAATGTCACCGGTGACTGAAGCAAATCGGGAAATCGGAATGGCCAAGCGGATAGAAAACTTCTCGGAGATATCAGGTCACTATGATGTGGTGCTCTGCGATGTCTGGGGCGTCGTTCACAACGGCGTCGATCCGTTCCCGAAGGCGGCCGCAGCTCTTGAAGCGGCGCGCGAAAGCGGCCTCGCCGTCGTCCTCATCACCAATTCGCCGCGCCTTTCCTGGCAGGTGGTCGATCAGCTGCGCCAGATCGGCGTTCCCGACAGCGCCTATGACAGGATCGTCACCTCTGGCGACGTCACGCGCGGGCTGATCGCCGAAGGGCCGAAGACCGTCTTTCTGCTCGGCCCCGAGCGCGACAAGGCGCTGCTCGAAGGCATTGGCGTTGAGCGCCGGCCGGCGGGCGAAGCGCAATCGCTGGTCTGCACCGGCTTTTTCGACGACGAGACGGAGAAGCCGGAGGATTACACCGACATGCTTCTCGATTTCAAAGCCCGCGACGTGCCGATGATCTGCGCCAATCCCGACCTCATCGTCGAGCGCGGCCATCGCATCATCCCCTGCGCCGGCGCCATGGCCGCCTATTACGAGCAGCTCGGCGGAAAAACCCGCATCGCCGGCAAGCCGCACCGGCCGATCTACGAGGCGACGCTTGCGGCTGCCCGCGAGCTTCGCGGTGATTTCCCGGTCGACCGCGTGCTGGCGATCGGCGACGGCATGCCGACCGATGTGCGGGGCGCCTTGAATTACGGCCTCGACCTCCTCTACATCAGCGGTGGTATCCACGCTAAGGAATATACTCTCAACGGCGAGACCGACGAGGCGATCCTCAACGCCTATCTTGAACGGGAAAACGCCGCGCCGAAGTGGTGGATGCCACGCCTTGCATGAAGAGAAGCCAGCCGATGACCGTCTTCCACCGCAATGAAACCCGGGAACCCTTGCCCGCCCATCTGAAGGGCGGCGTCATTGCCATCGGCAATTTCGACGGCGTGCACCGCGGCCATCAATCGGTGCTGAGCCGGGCGCTCGAAATCTCCAAGGCGCGCGGTATCCCCGCTTTGGTGCTGACTTTCGAGCCGCATCCGCGCACGGTCTTCCGGCCGCAGGCGCCGGTCTTCCGCTTGACGCCGGCGCCGCTGAAGGCCCGCATCCTGGAAACGCTGGGCTTCAGCGCCGTCATCGAATATCCCTTCGATTACGAGTTCTCGCAGCGCTCGGCCGATGATTTCATCCATTCGATCCTGAAGGATTGGCTCGGCGCCTCCGAAGTCGTCACCGGCTTCGATTTCCATTTTGGCCGCGGCCGCGAGGGCGGTCCGGCCTTCTTGATGAATGCCGGCCGGACCTACGGCTTCGGCGTCACCCTGATCGATGCCTTCCGCGACGAAAACGCCGATGTCGTCTCTTCGAGCCATATCCGCGCGCTCCTCAAGGAGGGCAATGTCAGCGAAGTCGCCGGCATGCTCGGTTACCGCTATACGGTGGAAGCCGAGGTGATCGATGGCGAAAAGCTCGGCCGGCAGCTGGGTTTCCCGACGGCCAACATGCGCCTGCCGCCGGAGGTCGATCTTGCCGCCGGCATCTACGCCGTCCGCTTCCGCCGCCAGGACGGCACGCTCCACGATGCCGTCGCAAGCTATGGCCGCCGCCCGACGGTGACGGAAAACGGCGCGCCGCTGCTCGAAACCTATCTTTTCGATTTCAGCGGCGATCTCTACGGCCAGCTCTGCGCCATCTCCTTCTTCGGCTATATCAGACCCGAATTGAAATTCGACGGCCTCGATCCGCTGGTCGCCCAGATCAAACGCGACGAAGAAGAGGCGAGGGCGCTGCTATCAGGCGTTAAGCCACTCAGTGCGCTTGATGGAAAATTGTGCTTTTCCTCAGCGCAATAGCCGGCTGTCGAACGGATAGCGGATCGTTTTTTCGATTGTCAGCCGCGACGCGTCCGGATGACGTGGATTGATAAGAATATTCGCGGCCTCTGGCATGATTGCCGATGGGACGCGCAGGAGACAGAAATCATTGTCTTCCAGCAATTTGCTGCCACGGTCGCGCGTCAGGCTGGTCTGGTTGATCGCAGCAGGATCGAGCCCGATATCGAAGGCTTGGATGTCGTCCGGGCAATGGATTTTCAGGAGCTGAAAATCTCTCGGAATTTGATGCAGATCGACCTGGACCAGAATTTCGAGGAGCGCAGTCGACGGGTGATCACAGCAATAGACGACGGGAATTCCCTGATGATGCCATCGTCCCGGTGCAAGCAGCCCGCCGCGTCCGGAAAGATCGGCATAATTCGAGATACGCCATAAGATCATCGCTTAAAGCAATTCCAGGGAAAGTGCGAAGCGGTTTTCCCATGGCAAAGCGCGAAGCGCTTTTGCCGAGAATTGCGTGAAAACAAAAGGTTAGAGCGGTTCTGCGTTTTCATGAAAAGTTGAACCGCTCTAGACGTAAATCCCGTGGTCGATCTGGTGCAGGGCCTGCTCGACGAGGCGGGCGCCGGTTTCCGATTCCAGCAGATCGATCGGCGCGATGCCGTCCATGCCGCGATTGGGCTTGCGCAGCCAATCGAACGCAACGGCTCTGTCGCCGAAAATGCGCTTAGCCATGTCCGCGATCCGCACGATGCGCAATGCGCCATCGTTTTCCTCGACTGTCAGCGGCTCGCCGTTCGCATTGCGTCTCGCCAGAGTTCGGCGCGGTGCGACGAAACGATATATTTCTTCGACGGAAAAGCCGAGCTCTGTCAATTTCAATGCCATCGCTCCGTCATAAACTTGGACGGAGCCGTGCGAAGCGATCTCGAGGCGCTCACGTATGGTCATTGGATCGGGCGTCTGAAGAGAACTGAGCATTGCCGTGAAGACCTTTCTGCCACTTGCCCCAATATATATGCGCATTTGGCTCAGTCTTCAACTGCTTCCGTTATCCCAGCCGACCGTCGCCCAGATCAAGCGATGAGGAGGAGGCGAGGGCGCTGCTTGCGGGTTATCTCCGGCTCAACGGAAATTGACCGGGATCGTTGGTCCACGGATCGAAGATCGGCGCGCCGGAGAAGCGCGTATCCCTGACGTTTCGCGTCACCAGATAGAGATTGTGCTCGATTGCGGTGGCAGCGAGCATCGTGTCGACAACCGGCGGCGCGTGTCCGGTCTTGAGTTTCACCCGCCCCGAAATGACGCCCCAGTGTCTGACGGCTGCGTCGCTCAGCGAAAGAACGCGTTGCGAAAACCTCTCCTCCAGCGCATCGCGGGAGGCGGCATAACGATAGCGGTTCTGATCGTCCTCAGACAGGTTTTCGATGCCTTTGTCATATTCCGCCAGCGTGAGGATGCTGATGAACATCCTCTCCTCGTCTTGAGCCGCAGCCCAGGATTTGACGGAGGGTGCGCCGTTCGGATTGATCAGCGCGGCAATGACGTTGGTATCGAGCAGCCAGCCGATCACAGCTCGGCATCCCGCCCGTAATCTTTCTCTCGCTCAAGGTCGAGCTCTTTGAGATCGAGGCTCTCCATGAAGGCGACGAAGGGCTTCTTCGGTTCGGCTTTGGTGAGTTTGTCGAGCTGTTCGGCGCTGATGACGACGACGCTGTCCCGGCCGCGAACCGTCACGTGCTGCGGTCCTTCGCTGTGGGCGCGGCGAACCACCTCGCTGAAGCGCGCTTTCGCGTCCTCGAGCTTCCAGCTTTGCTTCGTCACTTTTTTCATGCGTCTTTGCCTGCGATAGAAACTGGTCAGATAGTCAGATCATAGCGTATGCCGCAAGCGTTTTCCAGCTCTCCTGCTTTCGATGAGGATTGCGGGCGCGCGAATTCTTCTCTTCCTTTTCCCGGCAAAAACGCCTATGAACCGGCGCTATGACGAAATTTAGGCTGGCGATCACGATGCGAATTATCGGCCCGGCCTTCCGCGCGCGCTAAGCGGCCGGGAGGTCCGGGTTTTTGGCGCTCGGATAAGAGCGCTTCCGTCACCAGCTTTTTCACGCCCGTTGCGCCCCTTTCTGGGCCGCCAGAAACGATTGTCCCGATATGACCGACACAGCCGAAAAGATCGATTATTCGAAGACCCTCTATTTGCCCGAAACCGATTTCCCGATGCGCGCCGGCCTGCCGCAGAAGGAGCCGGAGCTCGTCAAGCGCTGGCAGGAGATGGGTCTCTACAAGAAACTGCGTGCTTCCGCCGCCGGCCGCGAGAAATTCGTGCTTCACGACGGCCCGCCCTATGCCAACGGCAACATCCATATCGGCCACGCGCTGAACAAGATCCTCAAGGACGTCATCAACCGTTCGTTCCAGATGCGCGGCTACGACGCCAATTACGTGCCCGGCTGGGATTGCCACGGCCTGCCGATCGAATGGAAGATCGAGGAGAAATACCGCGAAAAGGGCAGGAACAAGGATGAGGTTCCGGTCAACGAATTCCGCCGCGAATGCCGTGAATTCGCCGCCGGCTGGATCAAGGTCCAGGCGGACGAGTTCAAGCGCCTCGGCATCGAGGGTGACTTCGACAATCCCTATACGACGATGAATTTTCACGCGGAATCGCGCATCGCCGGCGAACTCTTGAAGATCGCCGCGAGCGGTCAGCTTTATCGCGGCTCCAAGCCGATCATGTGGTCGGTCGTCGAGCGCACGGCGTTGGCCGAGGCCGAGGTCGAATACCAGGATTATGAGAGCGACACGATCTGGGTGAAATTCCCGGTCGTCGAAGGTCCGGTCGCGCTCAAGGATGCGTTCGTGGTCATCTGGACGACCACGCCCTGGACTATCCCCGGCAACCGCGCGGTCTCCTTTTCCGCGCGTGTCTCCTACGGTCTCTACGAAGTGACGGCCGCCGAGAACGATTTTGGTCCGCGTCCCGGCGAAAAGCTGATCTTTGCCGATAAGCTGGCCGAAGAATCCTTCGCCAAGGCCAAGCTGCAGTACAAGCGCTTGAGCGATGTCTCTGCGGCCGACTTCGCAGCGATGATCTGCGCGCATCCCTTCGAGGGTCTCGACGGCGGCTATGAATTCCGCGTGCCGCTGCTCGACGGCGACCACGTCACCGATGACGCCGGCACCGGCTTCGTCCACACCGCACCCAGCCACGGTCGCGAAGACTTCGATGCCTGGATGTCGGCTGTCCGCACGCTTGAGGCCCGCGGCATCGACGCCAAGATTCCGTTCCCGGTCGACGACGGCGGCTTCTACACATCAGACGCCCCCGGCTTCGAGGGCGCCCGCGTCATCGACGACAACGGCAAGAAGGGCGATGCCAACGACCGCGTCATCAGGGAGCTGATCGCCCGCGGCGCGCTCTTTGCCCGCGGCCGGCTGAAGCACCAATATCCGCATTCCTGGCGGTCGAAGAAGCCGGTCATCTTCCGCAACACGCCGCAATGGTTCGTCTATATGGACAAGGCCCTTGCCGACGGCACGACGCTGCGTTCGCGCGCGCTGGGTGCGATCGACGATACGCGCTTCGTGCCCGCCGCCGGCCAGAACCGCCTGCGCGCCATGATCGAGGGCCGTCCGGACTGGGTTCTTTCCCGTCAAAGGGCATGGGGCGTGCCGATCGCCGTCTTTGCCGACGATGAGGGCGAGGTCCTGGTTGATGAAGCCGTCAACGCCCGCATCCTCGAGGCCTTCGAATATGAGGGTGCCGACGCCTGGTTTGCCGAAGGCGCCAAGGAACGTTTCCTCGGCAATGACCACGATCATTCCCAGTGGACCCAGGTCATGGATATCCTCGACGTCTGGTTCGACTCTGGCTCGACGCACACCTTCACGCTCGAAGACCGCCCGGACCTGAAGTGGCCGGCCGACCTTTATCTCGAAGGTTCCGACCAGCATCGCGGCTGGTTCCATTCGTCGCTGCTGGAATCGGCGGCCACCCGCGGCCGTGCGCCTTACAACGCCGTCCTCACCCATGGTTTCACCATGGACGAGAAGGGCGAGAAGATGTCGAAGTCGAAGGGCAACGTCACAGCGCCGCAGGAGGTGATGAAGGATGCCGGCGCCGATATCCTGCGCCTGTGGGTGATGACCTCGGATTATGCCGACGACCTGCGCGTCGGCAAGACGATCATCCAGACCAATGTCGACGCCTATCGCAAGCTGCGCAACACCATCCGCTGGATGCTCGGCACACTCGCCCACGACAAGGGCGAGGAGATCGCGCTTGCCGACCTGCCGGAGCTGGAGCAGCTGATGCTGCACCGGTTGGCCGAGCTCGACGAGCTGGTGCGCGAGAACTACGATGCCTTCGACTTCAAGAAGATCGCCCGCGCGCTGATCGATTTCGCCAATGTCGAGCTGTCGGCCTTCTATTTCGATGTCCGCAAGGATGCGCTCTATTGCGACGCGCCGTCGAGTCTCCGCCGGCGCGCCAGCCTGCACGTCATCCGTCAGATCTTCGATTGCATGGTGACCTGGCTCGCCCCGATGCTGCCCTTCACCACCGAAGAGGCCTGGCTGTCGCGCAATCCGTCCGCCGTTTCCGTGCATCTGGAGCAGTTTGCCCCGGTTGCAAAGGAATGGCGCAACGATGCCTTGGCCGAGAAGTGGAAGAAGATCCGCGCCGTGCGCTCGGTTGTGACCGGCGCTCTGGAAATCGAGCGCAAGGACAAGCGCATCGGCTCCTCGCTGGAAGCGGCTCCCGTCGTTCATATCGCCGATCCGGAACTGCTGAAGGCGCTGGAAGGCCAGGACTTCACCGAAGTCTGCATCACCTCGGCAATCGAGGTCAAGGCCGGTGAAGGACCGGTGGATGCCTTCCGCCTGGCGGAGGTGCCTCAGGTCAGCGTCGTGCCGAAGCTTGCTGAGGGTGAGAAATGCGCCCGCTCCTGGCGCATCACCAGGGATGTCGGTTCCGATCCCGAATATCCTGATGTTTCGGCCCGCGACGCTGCTGCCCTTCGCGAGCTTGCCGCGCTCAAGTGAAGAATATTGCCGGGTGAATTGCGTTTTCGCGGTTCATCCGGTAAAAGCTGCCTGAAAATGGCCGGATTTTTGCGTCAGGGGGACGGTTGTCCGGTTGGGCGACGATTGCACCGGCAGGGCTGGAAGGGTTTTCATGTTAGCAACGCATTGGTTCCGTATGGGCGCCTGCCTGTCTGTTGTAGTGGCGGGATGTTCCCTGGTGTCCGGTTGCGCCAGCAGCCCGACCTACGGCACCGACAAGACCGCCATGGAACAGTTGACCGACGATCTCGGCCAGTCCGTGTCGTTGACCGGCCCGGACCCGAAGAACAAGGGCGTCAAATACACGCCGCGTCCGACGCTGGTGCTGCCGGCTCAGGCGCAGAAAGAGACCCTCGTCCCGCCGCAGCAGACGGTTGCCAACAAGGACAATCCGCAATGGCTTGAATCGCCGGAGGAGACGCGTGCTCGTCTCGTTTCGGAGGCCGACGCGAATTCGGACAATCCGAATTACCGCTCGCCGCTCGCCAGCTCTGCGATTGAAGGCGGCCGGCGCACGACGGAAGCCCAGACCAAGGCCTATCGTGAAGCCCGTGCCCTGCAGAAGGGCTCCTATGTCGACCAGCGCCGCTATATATCGGATCCACCGACCGGCTACCGCACCGTCGACGATCCGGCAAAGCTCGATGATGTCGGCGAGCCCGAGCTCAAGAAGCAGAAGAAGCGCAAGAAGGAAGCAGCGGTCGCCAACACCGGCAAGCAGTGGTGGAACTTCCTGCAATAGCTTTTTCGGCGCGCCGGCAAGGATGACGGCGCCGCGCACCGGCGCTGCGGATTACGGCGCCTCTCTTCGTTGCGAAAAGAACTTTCGCAACAGATCGGCCGATTGGACCTCGTTGAAGCCGGAATAGACCTCCGGGGCGTGGTGGCAGGTCGGCTGCCCATAGAATCGCACGCCATTGTCGACGGCGCCGCCCTTCGGGTCCTCGGCGCCGTAATAGAGCCTGCGGATACGCGCAAACGAGATGGCTGCTGCGCACATCGTGCAAGGCTCCAGCGTCACGTAGAGATCGGCGCCGACAAGACGTTCCTGTCCGAGCGCTTCGCAGGCGAGCCGGATCGCGGCGATTTCGGCATGCGCAGTCACGTCTTTGAGCTCGCGCGTGCGGTTTCCCGAGCGTGAAACGGCAATATCGTCGACAACGACCACGGCGCCGATCGGCACCTCGCCGCGTTCTCCGGCGGCACGCGCTTCTTCGAGCGCCATCTCCATGAAACGATTTGTCTTCACGATCGCAAGAATTTCCACTTAACCGCAGATGCGTGACCTGATAGACAGGCCCAAAAGGCAGGCAAACAACAAATGACACCCAAAGACAAGCCAAAACGCCCGGGCGCAAAGCCCCTTTCGCGGGATATCAAGTCGAAAGCCGGCCCGAAGGCGGACGGCGAGAAGCCGGCAAAGCCTGCGGCCGCTCGCGTGGCCGCCGCCGAGACCGATGGCGAGGCCAAGGCCGAACGCATTTCCAAGGTGATGGCGCGTGCCGGCGTCGCCTCCCGCCGTGACATCGAACGCATGATCATGGACGGCCGTGTGACGCTGAACGGCAGGGTTCTCGAAACCCCCGTCGTCAACGTCACGCTCGCCGACCGCATCGAGGTCGACGGCGTGCCGATCCGCGGCATCGAGCGCACCAGACTGTGGCTTTATCATAAGCCCGCGGGCCTGGTGACCACCAATGCCGATCCGGAAGGCCGCTCGACCGTGTTCGACAACCTGCCGGAAGAACTGCCGCGCGTCATGTCGATCGGCCGCCTCGACATCAACACCGAAGGCCTGCTGCTCTTGACCAATGACGGCGGTCTCGCCCGCGCGCTCGAGCTGCCGGCGACCGGCTGGCTGCGGCGCTATCGCGTCCGCGCCCATGGCGAGATCGATCAGGACGCGCTCGACAAGCTGAAGGACGGCATCGCCGTCGACGGCGTGCTCTACGGCTCGATCGAGGCGACGCTCGACCGCACGCAAGGTTCGAATGTCTGGATCACCATGGGTCTTCGCGAAGGCAAGAACCGCGAAATCAAGAACGTGCTCGGCGCGCTCGGCCTCGACGTCAATCGCCTGATCCGCATTTCCTATGGCCCGTTCCAGCTCGGCGACCTGCCGGAAGGCCATGTCGTCGAAGTGCGCGGCCGCACACTGCGCGACCAGCTCGGCCCGCGCCTCATCGAAGAAGCCAAGGCGAATTTCGACGCGCCGATCTACAATGCGGCGGCGGTCGCTGCCGAGGAAGAGGCAGAGCCCGCAGCACCGGAAAAGCGCGAGCGTCCGCGCCGTGACGAGGACAAGCGCGAACGGGCACTGAGCCGTCTCGACACCAAGCGCGATGACCGCCACGGTGGCGCGCGCAAAGAGGACGACCGCCGCGATGGCGGGCGCCGGGACGATGAAAGGCCAAAGCGCCCCCAGCTGCTCGGCCAGCGCCGCAGCGCCAATGTCTGGATGGCGCCCGGCGCCCGGCCGCTCGGCGAAAAGGCCGCGGCGAAAGCCGCCAAGAATGCGCAGACCGCACGCAAGCGCGGCGAGCAGTCGCCGGCAAGAGGCACTGGTTTCGATCGCATCGAAGATCACCCGCGTACGCAGGTGAACCGCGTGCGCGAAGAGGATGGCGAGTGGATCCGCTCGAGCGAGCAGCCCCGTCGCAAGGATGAGGGCGAGGGCTTCGGCCGCAAGCACGGCTTTGGCGATCGCCCCGCCCGCGAAGACCGCGGTTCTGGCGACCGCCCGGCGCGGGGCGAACGGCCGTTCAGTGATCGTCCCTCGCGTGGGGATCGACCCTTCGGCGACCGGCCGTTCGGTGATCGTCCCCCGCGTGGGGATCGGCCCTTCGGCGACAAGCCGCGTGGTGATCGCAAGCCGCGTGCGGATGGCGACGAGCGTCCTCGGGCCGCCAGAACCTCCGCCGGTGAGGGCCGTTCGGAGCGTCCGCGCGGCGACCGGCCGTTCGGTGATCGTCCCCCGCGTGGGGATCGGCCCTTCGGCGACAAGCCGCGTGGCGATCGCAGGCCGCGCGAGGACGGTGACGAACGCCCGCGGGCAGCCAGAAGCTTTGCCGGCGAGGGCCGCTCCGAGCGTCCGCGCGGCGAAAGATCGTTCGGCGACAAGCCCTCGAGTGACAGGCCTTCCGGTGACAGGCCTTCTGGTGACAGGCCGCGCGGCAAGGGCTTTGCGGCCAAGCCCGGTGGGGCCAAGCCTGGTGGGGCCAAGAGTTTTTCCGGCAAGCCGAAAGGTGCCAAGTCGGGCGGTGCCAAACAGGGCGGTGATAGGCCGGGCGGCGACAGACCTGCGGGCGGGCCGTCCAGAGGTGGTGCTAAAGGAAAAGGAATGACGCGCGGTGCGGATCGTCGGCGGTGAGTTTCGCGGACGGCCTCTCGCCGTGCCAAAATCCAACGAGATCCGGCCGACTGCCGACCGGACGCGCGAGAGCCTGTTCAATATATTGAGCCATGCCTATCCGGAATGCGTCGATGGCACCCGGATTCTCGACCTCTTTGCCGGAACCGGCGCCGTCGGCCTCGAAGCGGTTTCACGCGGCTGTCGCCATGCGCTCTTCGTCGAAAACAGCGTCGAGGGCAGGGCGCTGCTCTGGGAGAACATCGATGCGCTCGGCCTGCATGGCCGCACGCGCATCCTGCGCCGGGATGCGACCGATCTCGGCAGCGTCGGCAATCTCGAACCCTTCGACGTGCTCTTTGCCGACCCGCCCTATGGCAAGGGTCTCGGCGAAAAGGCGATGGCGGCGGCGGTCGCGGGCGGCTGGCTGCAGCCTGGCGCAATCGCCGTGCTCGAAGAACGCGCCGATATTGTCGTTTCCGTCCATCCTTCCTATGTTTTCCTCGAAAGCCGCATCTTTGGCGATACGAGGGTGCATTTCTTCCGATATCAGCCGCAATAAGCGGGGGCGGGCGTGCAGCAGGCAGAGATCATCAGCCCGAAATTGCCTGCGATCAGCGATCTGCCAACGGTTGCGGTCGCTTTCGGCGGCGGCGGCGCGCGCGGGCTTTCCCATATCCACATCATCGAGACGCTGGATGAACTCGGCATCCGCCCGGTGGCGGTATCGGGCTCGTCGATGGGCGCGATCATGGGCGCCGGCATGGCGGCCGGCATGTCCGGCGCCGAAATCCGCGAACATGCGCTGACGACCGTCGGCAACAAGACGGCGGTCGTCGCCCGCATCTGGGGCCTGAGGCCGGCGACGGTGCGTGATGCGGTGGCCAAGGGTATCCGCATCGGCCAGTTCAATCTGGAGCGGATCCTCAAGGCCTTCCTGCCGTCCGAGCTGCCGGCCCGCTTCGAGGATCTGCTGGTCCCGATGAAGGTGATCACCACGGATTATTACGGGCAGTGCGAAGTCATCATCGAGCAGGGCGAACTGTTTCCCGCACTCGCCGCCTCTTCCGCCATCCCCGCCGTCTTCATGCCGGTGCGCCTGCGCGACCGCGTGATGATCGACGGCGGCATCAGCAATCCGGTGCCCTATGAATGCCTGATGGATCTTGCCGACATCGTCGTCGGCATCGATGTCGTCGGCGCGCCGGAAGGTGACGGCACCCATATTCCGAACCGCATGGAGAGCATCTTCGGTTCCGGTCAGCTGATGATGCAGACGGCGATCTCGCTGAAGCTGAAGCTTCGCCCGCCGCATATCTTCCTGCGCCCGACGGTCGGCCGCACCGGCGTCATGGATTTCCTCAAGGCCCGCGAAGTCCTCGCCATGTCCGTCGGCGTCAAGGACGACCTGAAATTCGCCCTTGACCGGGAAATAGAAGCGCGGCTGAAGAAATGATGCTCCATTCCTTGATTTGGAACATTTCCTGGAATTGCTCTAAGCGTCCGCCGTCGCATCCGCGGTCCCGGCCAGCGGATCGTCCTCGAAAGGATCGGTAGCGCGTTTCGGCTTGACCAGTGGTTCGGGGCGGACAGGGTGGGAAAACAGCATGTCGCGCCCGGCCTGCAGCCCTTCGGACACCTGCAGCACTAGGCGCGCCTCGTCGCGCTTGCGGATATCCTCGCCGATTTCGTAGGCGTCGACCTCGGAAACGCCAAGCGCCTCCAGTGTTCGCCGTCCGAAGAGCAGGCCCGATTCCAGCGTTTCGCGCAGCTCGTAGTCGACGCCCTTGTTGCGCAGTTCGATCGAATGGATGCGGTCGTAGGAGCGCACGTAGAGCCGGGTGTGCGGATAGTCGGCCTGCACCAGTTCCACCACCTTGTCGGTGATTTCCTTCTTCTGCGTGCAGACCAGCACGATCTTCGCCCGGTCGATGCCGGCCGAGCGCAGCACATCCTTGCGGGCGCCGTCTCCGAAATAGATGCGGAAGCCGAAGGAGGAGGCCTGGCGGATGCGGTCGGCTGAAAAATCGATGACGGTGACGCTACGCCCGCCGGCAAGCAGGATCTGGGCGGCGATCTGGCCGAAACGCGAAAAGCCGACCATCAGCACATCGGCGCCCGCGCCCTCGAAATCCTCGTCCAGCTCCTCCTGCTCATCGCCGCGCAGCAGCCGCTTCGAAAGGGCCGCCCCGATCGGCGTCAGCGCCATGGACAGCGTGACGATCGCAACCAGCAGCGAGGCCGTGCTCGTCGACATCAGCCCGGCCGCCCCCGCCGTGGTAAACAGCACGAAGCCGAATTCGCCGCCTTGCGGCAGCAGGAAGGCGATGCGGATCGCATCGTCGTGCGGGGAGCCGGAGATCCGGCAGATCCCGTAGATGACGATCGCCTTGACGGCCATGACGATCGGCACGGCGACGATGACGAAGAGCGCGTTGTCAAAGAGAACGTCGAGCTGCAGCGACAGGCCGACGGCGATGAAGAAGATAGCGAGCAGCACGCCGCGGAAGGGCTCGATATCCGCCTCCAGCTCGTGCCGGTAAGAGGATTCGGCAAGCATCACGCCGGATAGGAAGGCGCCCATCGCCATCGAAAGCCCGGCAAGCTGCATCAGGCTCGCCGATCCCATGACGACGAACAGGGCAGCCGCGATCATTGCCTCGCGCGCGCCGGTCCGGGCGATGATCTGGAAGAGCGGCGTCAGAAGGTAGCGCCCCATGACGATCATCGCCGCAACCGCGCCGACGGCGATGGCGAAATCCAACAGCGGCGCGTTGCTGCCCTTGTCGCCGCCGTCGAGGATGGTGATCAGCGCCAGCAGCGGCACGATCGCCAGATCCTGGAACAGCAGCATCGAAAAGGAGCGCTGCCCGTATCTCGTATTGACGTCGCCGTCGCCCTCGAGGATCTGCATGGCGAAGGCGGTCGACGACAGCGCCAGGCCAAATCCGGCAACGATGCTGCCGCGCCAGTCGAGAACCTCAGAAAACCAGGCAAGCGCGGTCAGCGCCAGGCCCGTCAGCACCACCTGCGCCGTGCCGAGGCCGAAAATGTCGCGCCGCATCTGCCAGAGGCGGGTGGGCTTCAGCTCGAGTCCGATGATGAACAGCAGGAAGACGACGCCGAGTTCGGCGACGGCGAGGATCTGTTCGCCATCGGTGATGCCGTGGAAGACCGGGCCGATGACGATGCCGGCGGCGAGATAGCCGAGCACCGTACCTAGCCCGAGTTTCTTGAAGATCGGAGCGGCGACCACCGCCCCGCCAAGCAGCAGGATCGTTTCGGAAAAAAAGGCATTGGACGCTGACATGCTGACAATTTCTTTCGACGGCAGGGAGCACGCAGGCAGCCCCGATAAAGAATCGGCGGCGGCGGCCTTGATGCTTGGGAGAGTGCACAATAAATGGAAGCCGAAGGAAAGGCCAAATCATGTCCTCTGAAATTGATTCCTCGACACTTCTTTCCCGCGCAAGTCAATTGATCGATCTGGCAAGGAAGGCAGGGGCCGATGCCGCCGACGCCGTCGTCGTCCGGTCGCGCTCGCAATCGGTGAGCGTCCGCCTCGGCAAGGTCGAGGGCACGGAATCCTCCGAAAGCGACGATTTTTCGCTGCGTGTCTTCATCGGCAAGCGTGTCGCCAGCGTTTCGGCCAATCCGGGCTTCGATCTTCAGGCGCTGGCCGAACGCGCCGTCGCCATGGCCAAGGTTTCCCCGGAAGACCCCTTCGCCTGCCTGGCGGATGAGGCGAGCCTTTCGAGATCCTATCCCGACCTGCAATTGCTCGATACCACCGAGGTCTCCTCCGAGATGCTGCGCGAGGCGGGTCTTGCCGCTGAAGCCGCAGCCCTTGCGGTCAAGGGTGTCACCAACTCCTCCGGCGCCGGCGCCTCGGCCGGCATGGGCGGCCTCGTGCTTGCCACCTCGCACGGTTTTGAGGGCAGTTACATGGCCTCCCGTTTCGGTCATTCCGTCAGCGTCATCGCCGGTGAAGGCACCGGCATGGAGCGCGATTATGATTTCGACAGCCGCCTCTATTATGCCGAGCTCGACGATCCCTCTGAAATCGGCCGTCGCGCCGGCGAACGGGTGATCAAGCGCGTCAATCCGCGCCAGGTGCCGACCGGCAAGGACGTCACCGTGATCTTCGACCCGCGTGTCGCCCGCGGCTTTGTCGGCCATATCGCCGGTGCGATCAATGGTGCTTCCGTCGCCCGCAAGTCCAGCTTCCTGCGTGACAAGATGGGCCAACAGGTGCTGAAGTCAGGCCTCTCGATCACCGACGATCCGCTGATCGTGCGTGGCCCTTCCTCTCGGCCCTTCGATGGCGAAGGCGTGTCCGGCGAACGGCTGGTGATGATCGAGGATGGTGTTTTGAAGCACTGGTTCCTCTCGACCTCGACCGCGCGCGAGTTGGGTCTGGAGACCAACGGCCGCGGCGTGCGCGGCGGCACCGCCGTCTCGCCTTCCTCCACCAACCTTGCCCTGGAACCCGGCGACACCTCGCCGGAGGATTTGATCCGCAGCGTCGGCAACGGTTTTTATGTCACCGAATTGATCGGCCACGGCGTCAACATGATCACCGGCGAATACAGCCGCGGCGCCACCGGCTTCTGGATCGAGAACGGCGAACTCACGTTCCCGGTTTCCGAGGTGACGATCGCCTCGAACCTCAAGGAGATGTTCATGCGCCTGACGCCGGCAAACGACATCGACCGCAAGTTCGGCGTCGCCGCCCCCACCTTCGCCATCGAAGGCATGACGCTTGCCGGACGTTGAGAAATGGATTGATCTGATGAGCGACATGGAGAAAGCCCGCTGGCAGAGCGATCTCGCGCTGATCGTCGATGCTGCGAAAGAGGCGGGCGCCGTCGCTTTCGGCTTCTTCAACCAGTCTCCCGAGGTCTGGTGGAAAAACGAGGACCGTTCTCCCGTCAGCGCCGCCGATTTCGCCGCAAACAAGACGCTCGAGACTATCCTGCGCAAGGCCCGGCCGGAATATGGCTGGCTGTCGGAGGAAACCGACGACGATGCCCACCGTCTCTCGCGCGAGACGGTGTTCATCATCGATCCGATCGACGGCACGCGCGCCTTCCTCGGCGGGCAGAAGGTCTGGTGCGTCAGCGTCGCGGTCGTTCATCGCGGCCGGCCGGTCGCCGGTGTGCTCTATGCCCCGGCGCTTGAGGAGCTCTATGAGGCGGTCGAGGGCGGCGTGGCGCTGAAAAACGGCGTTCCCTTCACCGTCTCGGCCGCCGGACCGGAAGAGATGAGCCGCCTTGCGATCGGCGACGACCTGCTGAAGACCTTTCCGCTGGAGTTCCAAGACCGGGTGACGCGCGAGAAATACATCCCCTCGCTCGCCTATCGCATCGCCATGGTGGCGGACGGTCGTCTCGAAGGCACCTTCGTCAAGGACAATTCACATGATTGGGACCTTGCGGCTGCCGATCTGATCCTTGTTTGCGCCGGCGGCGGCCTCGTCGATATCGAAGGCCAGCCGATCGTCTACAATCGCGCCGAAGTCACCCACAAGGTCCTCTGTGCGGCGCCAACGCCCCGCATCGGTGAATTCCTCGCGGCCTTTGCGGGGCGACGAGACAGTTGACGTTTCCGTCAAAATCCCGCAGATGGGTGGCGGAGGAGAATAGGCAGAAAGAGAACAAAAAATGACTGAATCCGGTGACAAGAAGCAACTTTTGCATCTCGTTTTTGGCGGCGAACTGGAAAGCCTCGATGACGTCCAGTTCCGTGACCTGCAGGGTCTCGATATTGTCGGCATTTTCCCGGATTATGCCACTGCGCTGACGGCCTGGAAGGCGAAGGCGCAGCAGACGGTCGACAATGCGCATATGCGCTACTTCATCGTCCACATGCATCGTTTGCTCGATCCGCAGGAAAAGGCCAGGGGCAACTGACCCGAGCCAAGTGCCGCCGACCGGCCGCTCGTCGAGCGGGCTTTGGTGCATGGCGTGCGCCCGTCGTTCCGGATTGTCTGACGCATTCTGAACAAATTGATCGGTCATTGCGGCCGCAACGATAATGAGGGAATGGGTTTGATGTCGATCGGTTTTGATCGGAGGCTGGCGCGATGAGTTCCCGGATGGCGCGGTTCGGTCTGAACGCATACCGTCTGGCGGGAACCGTGGCCTCTCCTGTGGTCGGCCTCTATATCACCTACCGCACGGCCAAGGGCAAGGAAGACCGGGCGCGCCGCCTGGAACGCTTCGGTTATCCGAGCGCCAACCGGCCGCAAGGCCCGCTCGTCTGGTTCCATGCCGCAAGCGTCGGTGAAACCAACGCAGTCATTCCGCTGATCCGCGAAATCCGCCGCCGCGACATCCATGTCATCCTGACGACCGGCACCATCACGTCGGCCAAGCTCGCCGCCGAGCGCCTCGGCCAGGAAGCGATCCATCAATATGTGCCGCTCGACCTGAAGCCCTCCGTCAGCCGCTTCCTCGATTATTGGCAGCCCGATTGCGCCATCATCGCCGAATCCGAGATCTGGCCGGCAACGGTGCTGGAGCTCGGCCGCCGCCGCATTCCGCAGATCCTCATCAATGCCCGCATGTCGGACCGCTCCTTTGCCCGCTGGCGCCGCCGCCCGGCGATCGCCGAAGCCTTGTTCGAGAATCTTGCCCTCGTCATCGCCCAGTCGGATGTCGATGCCGAACGTTTCCGCGATCTCGGCGCCGTGCCCGTCATCACTTCCGGCAATCTGAAGGTCGATACCGACGCGCCGCCTTATGACAGCGCTGTGCTTGCCCGCTACAAGAAGCAGATCGGCGAGCGCAAGACCTGGGCCGCGATCTCGACTTTCGACGGCGAGGAGAATGCCGCCGCCATCGTTCACCGGGCGCTCAGGGAGCGCGACCATCAATTGACGATCATCGTGCCGCGCCATCCCGAGCGCAGCGACGAGATCGAGGCAGCCCTGGTCAAGCAGGGGCTGAAGGTCGCCCGCCGCACCCGCGACGATGTCTTGTCCGCCGATGTCGATATCTTCCTCGGCGATACGATCGGCGAAATGGGCCTCTATCTGCGCCTGACGGAAATCGCCTTCGTCGGCCGCTCGCTCTTTGCCGAAGGCGGCCAGAACCCGCTGGAGCCTGCCATGCTCGGCTGCGCCATTCTCTCCGGCGGCCATGTGCAGAATTTCCGCGATGCCTACCAGAAGCTTGCCCGCAGCGGCAGCGCCCGCATGGTGCGCGATACTGAAATGCTGGCCAAGGGCGTGCATTATCTGCTGATCAACGACGACGCCCGCCGCAACATGATCGAGGCCGGCATCACCGCCGTGCACGAGATGCGCGGTGCGCTGACGGCGACGGTGAAGGGGCTGGAACCCTATATCAATCCGTTGACGGTGAAGGCGCGGCTGCTACCCAAGGCCGTCGCCCAGGTCTGAGGAGCGAAGATGTCGGCAGCGTCCCCTATCAAAGGCATTCTCTTCGACAAGGACGGCACGCTCCTCGACTATGACGAGAGCTGGCTGCCGGTCAACCGCGAGCTTGCCCGCATCGCCGCCAAAGGCGATGCGCTTCTCGCCGACCGGCTGCTTTCGGCCTGCGGCATGGATCCGGTGACCGGCCATATCGTTCCCGATAGCCTGCTTGCCGCCGGCAATACCCGCCAGATCGCCGAGGGTCTGGTTGCGGCGGGCTCGATGGTTGATGTCGGCGAGCTGACGATCCGCCTCGACGATCTCTTTTCCAGCGCCGCCGAATTTTCCGTGCCGGTGACCGATCTCGCCGGCTTCTTCGCTCGGCTGCATCGGCGCGGCTTCAAGCTTGGTGTCGCCTCCAGCGACAATGAGCGGTCGATCCGCCAGACGGCGGAACGTTTCGGTTTTGCCCGTTATGTCGATTACATCGCCGGCTATGACAGTGGTTTCGGCGTCAAGCCGGAGCCGGGCATGGTGCTCGGCTTCTGCGCCGCGACCGGTCTTTTGCCGGAGGAAGTCGCCATGGTCGGCGACAACAATCACGATCTGCACATGGGTCTGAATGCCGGCACGGGCCTGAGGATCGCGGTGCTGACGGGCACCGGTTCGCGGGAGACGCTTGCCGCTGCGGCCGACCACGTGCTCGACGATATCACCGCCATCGAGACGCTGCTGCCGGACCTGCAGCCCGCCTGACGGGTAAGGGCTTGCATTTTCATCGATTTTGGCTTCTCAATCCGGCCAGTCGAGGGGCAGGGGAGCGGGACGGCAAGATGATATCTGAAGCGCCACCGTTCTGGTGGAGGAAAGCCGATTGGCGGGCCTGGCTGCTGCTGCCGCTTTCTTTTCTCTATGGCCGTATCGCCGGCCACCGCATGGCCCATGCGCGCCGCGCCTTCGTTCCCATCCCCGTCATCTGCGTCGGCAATTTCACTGTCGGCGGCGCCGGCAAGACGCCGACGGCGCTGACGATTGCCCGCGCCGCCAAGGCGAAGGGGCTGAAGCCCGGCTTTCTCAGCAGGGGTTACGGCGGCTCGCTCGATGTGACCACCGTAGTCGATCCCGATCATCACCGGGCGATTGCCGTCGGCGACGAGCCCTTGCTGCTTGCCCAGGAAGCGCTGACGGTGATTTCCCGCCGGCGCGTCGATGGTGCTGCGCGGCTGGTGGCGGAGGGCGCCGATCTCATCATCATGGATGACGGTTTCCAGAGCGCCCGGCTGGCGATCGACTATGCCCTGCTCGTTATCGACGCGACGCGCGGCCTCGGCAACGGCCATATCGTTCCGGGTGGCCCGGTCCGCGCGCCGATCCGCCAGCAGCTGCGTTCTGCGACCGCTTTGCTGAAGGTCGGTGGCGGCAACGCCGCCGACCGGATCGTCCGCATGGCGGCGCGCGCGGCAAAGCCCTATTTCACCGCATCGCTGAAAGTCCGCGGTGACAATACGCTGGCCGGCACGAAGGTGCTCGCCTTTGCCGGCATTGCTGATCCCGCCAAATTCTTCCGCACGGTTGAATCGCGCGGCGCCGAGATCGTCGTCGCCAAGAGCTTCGGCGATCACGAGCACCTGACCGAGGAGGAGATCGACGACATCCTGACGACCGCCGAGCGTCAAGGTCTCCTGATCGTCACCACCTCCAAGGATTTCGTCCGCCTTTCCGGCCATCACGGCAAGGCGACGCGGCTCGTCGAAAAGAGCCGGGTGATCGAGGTCGACATGGTCTTTGAGGATCACCTCGCCCCCAGCCTCATCATCGACCGGGCGATCGCCGCCTGCCGCGAGCGGCGCCTGCGGGAGATGAAGGCCGGGGGTAAGGCAGTTCCGGGAAAGGCTGAACCGCTCTAAAGCATGTCGCGCAAAAGTGTGCCGCGGTTTTGCGACAACGACATGCGTAAAAACAAAGACCTAAAGCGCGAGGAGCGAATCTGAATGATCGCGACGCGCTTTAGCGGGCTGCTGCAAAACGTCTCGTCCCGCGTGTATCTGTACAGGCAACGCGATCACGCGATCGAGCGAAGCAAAGTCTCGCGGGCGGAAGTCAGATGCAATCGACAAGCGCGATCGATCGAAGCGATATTGCGGCTTTCCAGGGCTTCGATCAACGCGAGATGTTCCCTGATGGCGACCTCGTTCCGCGCGCGTTCATCACGCTTGTTCCACTGATAGTGATAGTGGAAGACCATGGTTATCACGTCTTGGAAGCTTTCGATAAAGCGGTTTGGCGCGACTGCCGTAATCAGCCGGTGGAATCGGCTGTCCAGCTCCGAGAAGTCCTGAAACCGGGCGTCGATATCCGCGAGCAGTTCCAAATGTGCCGCCCGCATAGCTTGGATCTGCTTCCAGACGGGCGAGCCGTCGGGCAGGGCAGCGAACAGCCGTGCGGAGCGCATTTCGAACATCTCTCTGATCTCGAATAGTTCGAGTGCGAAACTGGCTGTGAACCCTTTAAAAACCCAGCCGGCATTCTGACGCTTCTCGATCAGCCCATATTTCTGAAATCGATTGAGAAACTCACGGACGATCGTTGTCGCGACGCCGAATTTCCGAGCTAATTCCGCCTCATTGATTTCTGTGCCCGGACAGGCATCGCCGCGCAGCATCCATTCCATGAAGCTCGTCTCGACCTGTTCCGAAATGGCCAAGGTCTCTTCCTTCGGATAGCGCTCTATCTGCCGCGGCTGCTCACCTATGATCCGCCTGTGCGCTTCAGATATGATGATCCCACGGGCGGACATCCCCGCCAGCACCTTCCGCACCGTCGTTCTGCTCACGCCGAGCTGGGCGCGCAGGGCATTTTCGGACGGCAATTCCTCCCCGAGATCGAGGGTCCGAATGATATCGATCATATCGTTGAATGCTCGTTTGAAGGTGGTGTCAGTTCTCATGACTCAACTCCAGGTATGATTAACTATCCATAAAAAACAAGTTGACGTACGTGTATCATATGTTTCTTATGTATAAAAAACGAGGGAGGCTAGGGGAATTTGGAAGACTCCGGGATTCTGCCTCAGAATTCGTCGCGGCCTGGCGGTTCGCAGGATGCAACCTTCCATCCGAGACAATCTGGCATCACCTTGGGGCTGAGGCTATTGAGCCTGGGCCCACTATTGATCCTCATTATGCTCATCGCCGTCGTCAGTTTGATCACGCCGGCTTTTCTAAAGCCCATGAACGTCGGGAACATCCTTGCGCAGACGGCAGTGATTGCCGTTGTCGCAATGGGGCAGCAGCTCGTTATCCTGACGCGCGGGATTGATCTGTCTGTCGGCTCGAATCTTGCGCTCGCAACAGTCATTGGCGGACTCGTCTACCAGCAGGTTGATTCCTCGATCGTCGTCATTGTGGCCATGCTGCTTGCGGGTGCGGCTGTCGGTGCGGTCAACGGCGTGGTCTTTGTCTATGGTCGGCTGCCGCACCCCTTCATTATTACACTTGCGAGCTTGAGTATCTGCCGCGGCCTGGCACTTGCCTTGGCGCCCGGCCACACCACCATGCGCGGGATGCCCGATGCAGTGACTGCGATCGGTGGCGGTACGACGCTTGGTGTGCCCAATTCCTTCTTTGTCGTTGCGATGTTCGGGTTTCTTTTTCTGATCCTGACGAAGTCGATGGTCTGTGGCCGATGGATCTATGCGGTCGGCGGCGCGCCGGATGCCGCCAGAAGCATGGGCATACCGGTAAAGGGTGTTCTGCTCGCAACCTATATTATTTGCGGGTTTTGTGCAGGTGTCGGCGCGGTGCTGCTTGCAGGGCGGACCGCCGCCGCCTCGCCAATCTACGGCAATCTTTTGGAACTCGACACGATTGCTGCGGTGATTATCGGTGGCGCTAGTTTCCTTGGCGGACGAGGCCATCTCGGCCACGCTCTGATCGGCGCCGTGCTGATCGGCGTCATCCGCAACGCCCTTAATCTTCTCGGGGTCGACGTGTTCTTTCAAATGATCGCGATTGGGCTCGTCATCGTCATCGCCGTAGAGGCTGATGTGCTTCGCAACCATCTCGAGGCGCGCGCACGCATGCTTCAATCGGCGAGAGTACAATGAACCCGGCATCCACCACACCGGCACTTTCGGTTCGAAACGCGCAGAAGCGCTTTGGCGCCATCCATGCCCTGAAAAATGTAAGCTTCGATGCCTACTCCGGTGAGGTAACCGCTCTCTTGGGTGACAACGGCGCTGGCAAGTCGACGCTCGTCAAATGCATCAGCGGGCTTCATCGTCTCGACGAAGGAGAGATCCTTGTGGATGGTGCGCCTGTATCACTCCATTCAACGGCGGCAGCCCGCCGTGCCGGTATTGAAACCGTCTATCAGGATCTGGCGCTTTTCGACAACCTGACCCCCGTACAGAATTTCTATTGCGGACGAGAAATCTCTTTCCCCTCCTGGCTGCCGCGTCCGCTCCGTTTCCTCAACACGGGCGCGATGAAGCGGGAAGCAGCAAGTGTCATCGATCGCCTGAAGGTTAAGCTGCCGAGATTCGACGCGCCGGTCGCGCTGATGTCTGGGGGGCAGCGACAGGCGATCGCGGTCGCGCGCGCCATTGTTTTTGCGCGCAAGCTGGTGGTTCTCGACGAACCAACGGCCGCCCTCGGGCTTCGCGAGTCTCGCCAGGTTCTTGACCTTATCAATCAGCTCAAAGCCGACGGCAATGCCGTGATCATCATCACCCACAATATGGAACATGTCGTTGAAATCGCCGATCGGGCGGTTGTGTTGCGGCAGGGTCGCAAGGTGGGTGAACTGAAGCCAACGGAAGCCAACAAGCAGGACATTGTCGCGATGATTGTCGGCGCCGAGGCTTAAGGGAGATCGCTGCTTCGTTAGGGCAGCGGACAACGAGATCGCTCTAGAGGAGGGCGGTCGAAACATGGGAGGTAAACATGAAACCGCAATCCCTGCTGGGAGCGCTTGCGCTCCTGGCCGTCGCTGCAGTCCCGTCCTTGGCGCAGGAGCCGGTGAAGCTCGGCTTTATAACCAAATTCCCTGTACCGTTCTTCGCAACAATGGAGAACGCAGCTAAAGACTATGCAAAGAGAAATCCCGGCGTCGAGATCATCTACGGGCAGGGTGCATCCGCAACCGACATCGAGGGCCAGATTGCCCAGATCGAGTCCATGGTGACACGAGGCGTGCAGGGCATCGCCCTGACGCCCGTCGATCCCACCGTGTCCACTGCCCTGGACAAGGCGGTGGCGGCCGGCATCAAGGTCGTGCTGATGGATAACAATATTCCGGATTGGAACGGCAGGACGGCGCTTGCCACGACCAATAATTTCGCCGCCGGCAAAATCGCCGGCGAATATCTCAAAACTGTTCTTAAAGCCGGCGACACGCTCGGAATTCTCGAGGGCGTGCCCGGTGTGCCGGCGCTTGATGACCGTGTGACGGGAATGCTTGAAGGGCTGAAGGGACTTGATGTCGAGATCGTCGGCAAAGGCGCAACAAACTGCACCGAGGAGCTCGGGATTAGTGTCGCCGAGGATCTGCTGACGAAGAACCCGGACCTCAAGGCCATTTATGCCGCTTGCGGCCCGCCCGCTGCTGGCGCGGCGCGCGCCATCAAGAACGCTGGCACTGCCAATGACAAGATTGTGCTGGTCGGTTTCGACTTCTGCTGCGGCGAAGAGGAAGCGCTGAAGAGTGGGGTCGAGGATGCGTCGGTGGCACAGTTCCCCACCAAGATGGCTGAACTCGGTGTGGATGCGTTGGTAAAATCGATTCGCGGAGAGAAGGTTGAGTCTTTGATCGACTCCGGCGCTGCGCTCGTAACGCCTGAGAATATGGCGAAATTCAAGTAACGGTTGCCCTCCGCCGACCGCATAGGCGGCGGAGGCAAACCTCACCCCGCTGTCGGGATATCGTCGTGCCCTGTGGCCCGGAGCCACGCCGGCCAGTCGATGCGAAGTTGTCGGGGATGAGCCTATGGTATTTCAAGTCGTCGGGTGACCGATGGATATTTTCCGTGCAGCAGCTCCGGGCTGCAGACCGGAGAACCATCGCCAGAACCTCCGACGCGGATCGCTAGCGCCGCTGGTTCGGCAGCACGCCGGCGCGTTTGTCGGCTTCGATTGCCGAGATCACGTCGGCATAGGGCTCCTGCCGGGCGACGCTCCAGTAGCGCAATTCGTCGAGCGGGATCTGTTTCCCCGTCATCGCGCAGACGACATAGGAGCCGGGCGAGAGAATCTGGAAATCGCCATCGAGATACCGGATCTTCGCTTCGCGGTTTCCATGGCCTTCGAACAAATTCATGCGCTCCGTTCCCTGCAGTCTGTCATCCCTTTGCCATACTCCCGCAGGGACTGCTTTTCCAGCTTTTTTAGCTTCTGCCGAAAAGCCGTTCGATATCGCTGAGCTTCAATTCGATATAGGTCGGCCGGCCGTGATTGCATTGGCCGGAGCCGGGCGTCACTTCCATTTCCCGGAGCAGCGCGTTCATTTCCTCCGGTCGCAGCCGCCGTCCGGAGCGCACCGATCCGTGGCAGGCCATGGTCGCTGCCACATATTCGAGCTTGGCCGACAGGCCCGACGCCGTGTCCCATTCGGCGATCTCGTCGGCAAGCTGGCGGATCAGCCCATGCGCATCGACCTCGCCGAGCATCGCCGGCGTCTCGCGCACGGCGATCGCCCCGGGGCCGAAACGCTCGATCGAAAGGCCGAGTTCGGAAAGCTCAGCTGCGTGCTGCATCAGCCGGTCGCAATCCTCTTCCGGAATATCGACGATCTCGGGGATGAGCAGCACCTGCGAGGCCAGCCGCTTCGAATGCAGCGCCTTGCGCATCGCCTCGAAGACCAGCCGTTCATGCGCGGCATGCTGGTCGACGATGACGAGCCCGTCCTCGGTCTGGGCGACGATGTAGTTTGCGTGGACCTGCGCCCGCGCCGCGCCGAGCGGATACTTCGCGGTCGGTTCAGGGGCTGCCGGCTGCGGCGAAAACTGCGGCTCGGCCCGCGCCGTCGGCATCGAAAGTCCGTCGAAGGACGCCTGTGGCCGCTCGCCGAAACCCGTTGTCGGCTGATAGGGGCGGGAGGGCGACGTTTCGGCCGACCATGGCGTCTGCGGCCGCTGAGCGTACGGCTGGAAGCCGGGGCGGAAGGAGCGCAGCATGTCGCTCGCGCCGGTCGTCGCCGCCCGGCTGCCGTCGCGCGCCAAGGCCTCGCGGATGGCGCCGACGATCAGGCCACGCACCAGGCCCGGGTCGCGGAACCGCACGTCGGATTTTGCCGGATGCACGTTGACGTCGACGAGAGCGGGATCGAGCGTGATCGACAGCACCGCCACCGGATAGCGTCCGGATGGGATCGTCTCGGCATAGGCGCCGCGGATCGCCGAGAGGATCAGCTTGTCCTGCACCGGCCGGCCGTTGACGAAGGCGTATTGATGGGCGGAGTTGCCGCGATTGAAGGTCGGCACGCCGGCAAAGCCGGCAAGCGAGATCTCTTCGCGCGCGGCGTCGAGCGCAATGGCGTTGTCGCGGAATTCCTTGCCGAGCACCTGCGCCATGCGCGCCAGATGGTCGTCGCCGGTCGCCGGAAATTCCAATGTCGTGCGGTCCGAGCCCGACAGTACGAAGCGCACGGCGGGAAAGGCGATCGCCATGCGCTTGACGATTTCGGTGATGGCGCCGGCCTCGGCTTTTTCCGTCTTCAGGAATTTGAGCCGGGCCGGTGTGGCGAAGAACAGGTCGCGCACTTCGACGATCGTCCCGGGATTGGCGGCAGCCGGGCGCAGATGCGCGATCTTGCCGCCGGCAACGGCAATCTCGTGGCCGCCGGCGCTGTCGCGCCTGCGGCTTGCGATGCTGAGTCTGGCGACCGAGCCGATCGAGGGCAGCGCCTCGCCGCGGAAGCCGAGCGTGCGGATATCCTCGAGCGTCTCCGAGATCTTCGAGGTGCAGTGGCGCCTGACCGCCAGTTCCAGATCGGCAGCATTCATGCCCGAGCCGTTGTCGCTGACGCGCAGCAGCGCCTTGCCGCCGCCTGATGTGGCGATTTCGATGCGCGTCGCGCCCGCGTCGAGCGCGTTTTCGATCAGTTCCTTGGCAGCGCTCGCCGGCCGTTCGATGACTTCGCCGGCGGCGATCTGGTTGATAAGCGTTTCGGAAAGCTGTGTGATGGCCATGGGCTATTTTCGGGGATTCGCGGGCCGGAGGGAAGGGGTTTCGACAGGCTTTCCCGAAACGTGATCCGGTCCTCCCCCAAATTTGGGAATAGGTAATGTTAAGCCGGTTTTAACATAAAAATGGCATTTCTAATCACATACCTCCGGAAGCTGTGAAATCGAACAGATGTGGGACGCAATAGCATGAGTGCCGGCTTCGAAAAGGCGGACACATCATCAGAAATCGATGGGACTCCCGCCGAGGCCGATCTGCAGACGGCGCTTTTCGATGTAGTGTGCGACAGCCTTTCCACAGCTTTCATCATCTACGACAAGAACGATCATCTGGTCTTCGCAAGCCGCCAGACCCTCGAATTCTTTCCGCTGCCCGCCGAAATGCTGAAGCCGGGCACGCGGCTTCGCGATTTCCTCGGCGCAATGTACGACACCGGCATTCGCCAGCAGTATGATGTCAGGCAGGGTGGCTCGTTGAGCCGCGAAGACTGGCTGTCGCAGAAAATCGCCTCGCATTGGCGCGAGCGCTTCGACGCCGTCGAGCGCCACGGCGCCGACCGCTGGGTCCGCTTCGTCAAGCGCAGGCTGCCGGGCGGTTACGGCGTCACCATCATCTCCGACATTTCCGAGAACAAGAAGCGCGAAGAGCAGTGGCGCTCCGATCTGGAGCGGGTGCAGCTCACCGAGGACATTCTCGACAATCTGCCGTTCCCGCTGTTCGTCAAGGATCGCAACCTCACCTATGTCGCGGTCAACCTCGCCTTCTGCGAGAAATATCAGACGAGCGCCGACGAGGTGCTCGGGCGCAAGAGCGGCGATCTTTTTTCAGAAGAGATCGCCAAGCGCTTCGAAGAAAGCGACCGCCATGTGCTGGAGACCGGTGAGATGTCGGTCTCCCGCCAGCGGCAGATCTCCCGCGACGGCATCGAGCGCGATATCGTCAGCCGCAAGCACCGCATCGGCAAGCCTGGCCGCTATTTCCTGGTGTCGACCATGCAGGACCTGCCGCGCGACGGCGCCGATCTCGACGAGTTCGGCCAAGCGTCCGCGATCACCGCCTCCAGCAATCAAAGCTATCGCCGCGCCTATGTGCCGGTACCAAGCGGCATCGCACGGCGCGAACCGGCGGCGATGGAAGCGATCGTTCCGGAGAATTTCTCCGGCCGCAAGGTCCTCGTCGTCACGGCCGACCTCGCCGCCGAGACCGCCGCGCTGCGGACGCTGACGAAATACGGCTTCGAATCCTGCTCGGTCCGCGGCGAAGATGAAGAGGAGCGGTTCCTGGAAATCGCCACCTCCTCGGGCATCTCGCTCGATCTTCTGATCATCGACAACCAGATGGGCATGCGCTGCCTCGAACTTGCCGAGCAATACGGCATCCCGGCGCTCGTCATGGACGGTTTCCAGATCGCCAACGAGCTCACCTTCCAGATTGCCCGCCATTTCAATCGCAACAGCCGCAGCGCCGCCGATTCGGATGCGGATTGGGAAATCAGCATTTCCGACGATCCGGTCGGCCTGCAGGTTCTCGTCGCCGAAGACAATGATATCAACCAGATCGTCTTTTCGCAGATCCTCGAAGGCCTCGGCTATCGCCATATGCTTGCGGCGACCGGCGACGAGGCCGTGCGCCTCTGGGCCGAGCACCGGCCGCAGATCGTGCTGATGGATATTTCCCTGCCGGGCTTCAACGGCTTCGAGGCCGCGCGCCTCATCCGGCAGATGGAGGAAACCGGCGGTGGCATCCGCACCCCGATCATCGGCGTGCTCACCCAGGCCTTCGAGCGTGACCGCGCCGAATGCGTCAAATCGGGCATGGACGACGTCATCATGAAACCCGTCAGCCCTGACATGCTGGAGACTATATTTCAGAAATATCTAATGAATGAGGGCATGCGGGCGGCCCGAAACTGAAGCATGTCGCGCAAACGTGTGCAGGTGCCAAAATACCCGTCAACTCCCTAGATTTTAGGGAGGTTCAAGCGGTTATGCCGCTGATTTACTATCGAATTGTTAAGACCTGCCGGTCATTCTTCTGCATGGCTCCGGAGGAAAGCTCGGGTTTGGATGATGAAATCGGCGGATATAGCTTTCTTGACCGTCGGTCAGAATGAGCTTCAGGCGATGGCCTATACCGATCCGCTGACCGGATTGGGCAACCGCAATCGCATGCGGGACAAGGTCTTGCAGATCTCTTCCGAGCGCGCCAGCGATCCGGCTCCCTTCACCATCGGCATCGTCAACCTGGACAGTTTCAAGCCGATCAACGATCTGTTCGGCTCGACAGCCGGCGATGAAATCCTCTGCCAGGTCGCCCATCGTCTCAGGGCCTGCATTCCTGATGGCGCGCTGGTCACCCGCCACGATGGCGACGAATTCGCCTTCGTATTGCCGTTGATCTTCGAACGGGCGAGTGCCGAGAAATTCGGCCAGATGATCCGCGAGGTGCTGTCGGCGCCTTATGACCTCGGTGACCGCAACGTTCGTCTCTCCGCCTCCCTCGGCTTTTCCATCTATCCCTTCGCCGGAGAGGATTGCGAGGAACTGCTGAAGAGCGCCGAAACCGCCCTCTACCGTTCCAAGCGCCGCGGCCGCGGCCAGATCACCGTTTATTCACGCGAGATCGCCCAGGAGATGAAGCGCGCGACGCAGCTGGAGCAGGCGCTGAGAAACGCCATTATCTCCGACGCGATCGACGTGCATTTCCAGCCGATCGTCTCGCTGTCCAACAATCAGGTTGTCGGCTTCGAGGCGCTCGCCCGCTGGAACGATCCCGATCTCGGCTTTGTGTCGCCCGGCGTCTTCGTGCCGCTCGCCGAGGAGCGCGGCTTCATTGACGCGCTGTCGGAGGCGCTGCTGCGCAAAGCCGCTGAAGCCGCACTTTCCTGGCCGCGCGAACTCTTCCTGTCGTTTAATCTCTCCTCGGCCCAACTGATGGATCCGGGCACGAGCAGCAGCGTCCTGTCGATCCTCGGCCGCGTCGGCTTCGATCCGCATCGCCTGGAGCTGGAGATCACCGAGACCGCGGTGATGAGTTCGGCCGATACCGCTCACCGCATCATCGCCGATCTGCGCGCCGCCGGTGTGCGCATCTCGCTCGACGATTTCGGCACCGGCCAGTCGAGCCTCGGGCGCCTGCGCGACTTCATCTTCGACAAGATCAAGATCGACCGTGCCTTCGTCTCGCGCATCAATTCCGATCGCGCCTCCGAACACATCATCAAGGCGATCCTCACCATGTGCGAGGGCTTGGAGCTGGAAGTCGTAGCGGAAGGCATCGAGGATTATGCGGAGGCGGTGAAGTTGCGCACGCTCGGCTGCGGCATGGGCCAGGGCTATCACTTCGGCCGTCCGGCCGACGGTATCGCCACGCTGCGCTTCCTGCACGAGAACTATTACGATCCGACCATGATGGAGCGTGCCAGCGCATAAAGCGATGGCGCCACATAAAAACGATGGCGCCCCTGAGAGCGCCATCGCCTACGCTATACTACCGCGCGCGGATTACTTAGGCGTGGTCGAGCCGGTTGCCGTGGTATCGGTACCGGTCGCAGCCGGAGCCGGAGCCTTTTCGGCCGCCAGCATTGCCAGCGTCTTGAACTCGGGTGCAGCCTTCAGCGATTCAGCCGTTTCGCTGGTCGTCAGCTTGACGCTGCCGTCCTGGGTGTTCTGCGCGACGGTGATCTTTTCCATAGGCACGGCGACATTCTTTTCGCCGATGCCGAGGAAGCCGCCGACGCCAACGATTGCGGCAACCATGCCGCCATCCTTCTTCATGATCAGGTCGTTGACGCTGCCGATGCTTTCATTGTTGCCGTTATAGACCGACTGGCCGATATAGGTGTTGGCGCTGACCTGGTCCGGAGCCTGCTCCGTCAGATAGGCGGCCTGAGCCGTATCTGCCGTCGGTGCTGCGGCCGGAGCCTGTGCGGCATCGCCTGCGGGCTTGGTGACGTCAGGCGTCATCGGCTTCGGTGCTGCCGGGTCGGCGGGAGCCGCCTGGGTCGGAGCGGCGGGGTCCGCAGGCTGCGGTGCCGTCTGCGAAAATGCCGCCGGTGCGAAAGCCGTGGCAAACAGTGCGCCAGCGGCAACGGTCGTCAAGAGTTTGCGTGTCATTTCGAACCTACCTTCGTTTTTCTTTAGAGTAACCGCTAACCCGGCAACACCTATTTTCAGGTCTCGTTGCCGCGTCAGTTCGAAAGGAAAATGGCTGGTGGCGCGATTGGTTCCGGTTGAAAACACGGAAAATTTCTCGATTCTCACGGAACATTTATCGAAGAGTGGCCGCCAAAACGAGAAAGCGCCCCGGTAAGGGGCGCCTCTGATCACCGATGGCAAGCAAAAGTCAGATCACATAGACGGGGTCGAACACGCCTTTGACGTCGATGCCGAGTTCCAGCAGCGCGCCGGCACTGGGCTGCGCCGAACGGGCATCTTCATCCAGCCCTTCCCAGGCGGTCGTTACCGCCAGCCGGTCGGCATTGACGCCGATGAAGGCAGGGCAGGAGGGCTGGACGGCAGGAACCTTGTAGCGCGAGATGCGCAGGCCGTCCGGACTGTAGCGGTCGACGACGCCGGCGCCCCAGCGCGCATTCCACAGGTAGCCGTCGGCATCGACCACCGAGCCGTCGATGTCGCCGGGGTCGTTCATGCTGTCGACGAGCACGATCGGCTCGCCCGAAGGCAGGCCGGTCAACGGATCGACCATGACGCGCATCAGCCGGTTGACGCGGGAATCCGTATAATAGCCGATCGTGCCGTCAGGCGAGAAGCAGATCGAATTCGGGATGCTGATGCCGTTGAAGATCTTCGTCACCTTGCCGCTGGCGACGTGATAGATGGCGCCTGCCTGGTTTTCCGCCCGCTTGCTCATCGTGCCGATCCAGAGCGCGCCGGAAGGATGGGTGCGGCCATCATTCGAACGGTTTTCCGGCCTGTCGTTTTCGAGCGCGGCGTAGAAGGTCAGGTTGCCGCTTGCGATGTCGCGCACGAAAAGCCCTTCTTCCGTTGCGATCAGCTGCCGCCCGGCGTCGATGCGGGCAAGCACGCTCGCCATCACAGGCAGCGGGTGCACCTTTTTCTCGCTCGTCGAAAGATTGAGCTCATGCAGTTCCTTGCCGAGAATGTTGAACCACCAGACGGTATTGCTGTCCGGATCATAGGTCGGGCCTTCGCCGAGAACGGAATTGGTGTTGCAAAGTGTTTTGCCCTCGAACTCATAAATATCGGTCATACGTTCACGCTCCCAATGGCTGCATCATAGGCGTAAATGGTCGCCTTGGCGCGCTCGGCAACCTCTGATGCGGTCATTCCCGGCTTGTAGATGCTGGTGCCGAGCCCGAAGGCGAAGATGCCGGCCTTGGTATAATCGCCGAAATTCTTGTCCGAGACACCGCCGACGGCGGCAATCGTCAGCTCCGGCGGCAGGATTGCCCTGATCGCCGTGATACCGGAAGGACCGAGCACGCTGGCCGGAAAGAATTTGAGACCGGTGGCCCCGGCCCGCGCCGCCGCCAGCGCCTCGGTCGGCGTAAAGACGCCCGGCATCGTCACCATGCCGTATTCGCGCGCCCGGATGATCACCTCGGGCTCGACATTCGGGGTGACCAGCAGCTTGCCGCCGGCCGCATGCAGGCTGTCGACCGCCTCGACGGTCAACACCGTGCCGGCGCCGATCAGCACTTCGGCCGGCGCCATCTTTGCGGCGATCTCGATGGATTTGAACGGTTCCGGCGAGTTGAGCGGGATCTCGATCGCCGTCAGGCCATTGTCGATCAGAGCACCGACGACGCTTTCGGTCTCGTCAGGCCGGATACCGCGAAGGATGGCGATCAGCGGGCGCTTCATGTCGGGGAAGGGGATACGGTTCATCGTGTCAGCTTTCTCAATTCGGCCAGATGGCTTCGGCGGCGGCCGAAAGCCCGCGGCGCACGGCGGCGTCGGCGTCGATGGCGGTGAAGGCAAGGGAGAGGGTTCCGAAGGCCTGTTCGTAGAGCGCCTGCAGGCGCCCGGAGGCGACGAGGGTGATGGTGGTGCCGTTTGCCGCATCCTGCAGCGCCCCGGCGATTTCTAGGCCGATCAGCGTGCCGGAAAGCCGGGCTTGCGCGGCAGCGGCAGAAATCCCGTGCAGGAGCTGGCCGGAACGGGCGGCAAAGAGCAGGTTGGAGGCAAGGGCCGGGCGTGCGAAAGCGGCCGAGACCGCGGCCTCGAAGGCCGCCGCATCCGCTGGCTGCTCTTCCGCACCGGCCACGGCATGCGAAAGGATCGTGTGTTTGCTGATGACGTCGAAAAGCTCGCCGGTCATGAAGGTCGAAAAGCCGGTCACCTTGCTCTCCGTCACATGCACCCATTTCGAATGCGTGCCGGGCATGCAGACCGCCTGCGCGCCTGAGCTTGCGCGGCCGAGCGCGCCGAGAAGCTGGGTTTCCTCGCCGCGCATGACGTCGGGCCTCGCCATGTCCCGCTGGGCAAGGCCCGGCAGGATGCGGATGTCGCGGTTTTCGCCGGGCACGGAAACTGCCCCGGTCAGGATCGAGGCAAGCGGCGCCGGCACGTCGATATAACCGGCCTCGACCCAGCCCTGCCTTGCGCCGGCCATGCCGCAGACGATCACCGGCAGTTTCTCCGGCGCCTCGATGGCAGTGAGATGGCCGGCAAGCACCGTGGAAAAGCCGATCTTTGCCGCGCTCGTCATGCCTTCGCCGCTGCGGCGTTCGGCAAGGACGGTGCCATCCCTGGCGATCAGCCAGAGCCGGAAACTGCTGGTGCCCCAGTCCACCGCGACATAAGCGGGATTTGTCATTACAGAACGCCTCCATCGACAATCAGGGACTGGGCGGTCATCGCCGCCGCACAGTCGGATGCAAGAAACAGGCAGGGACCGACGATCGCATCGGGTGTGAGCGCAACCTTCAGGCACTGATCCTCGACCGAGCGCGCAATGCTTTCCTCGGTGAGCCAGTGCTGCATCTGCCGCTCGGTGACCACCATGCCGGGCAGGATGCAGTTGACCCGGATGTTTTCCGGCCCGAGCCTGCCCGCCATACTCTTCGTCAGCCCGACGACCGCTGCCTTTGCTGCCGCGTAGGCGGGAAAACCGCCCATGTTCAGCTTGAAGGCGATCGACGACATATTGATGATCGCCCCGCCGCCGGCCGACCGCATCGACGGCACGACTGCCTGCGAGGTGAAGAACACGTGCTTGAGGTTGACTGCCTGGTTGTTGTCCCAATAGGCCTCGGTCACCGCGTCGAATTCATGGCGGTCGTCCCAGGCGGCATTGTTGACCAGCACGCGGATCGGCCCTGAATTGGCAATGACGGTATCGACCGTGCGCCGGATCGCCGCGATGTCGCGCAGGTCGGCATGGTAAAAGGAGACCGGATGCGCCGTCTCCCGCGACAGCCTTTCGGCAAGTGCGCGGCCGGCGGCCTCGGCGATATCGATGAAGGAGACCTTGGCGCCCTGGCGCGCGAAACCTTCGACGATCGCAGCACCGATGCCCGATCCGCCGCCGGTCACCAGCACGGCTCGGTCTTTGAATTCGGGAAATTGTGCTGCCATCGTGGTCACCGTCGCCTTCCCGACTGAATTGTTCCATTATTTGGAACTTAATTTGACTATATGGAATTATCGAATTACACTGCCCTTTCTGTCAAGGGCGGACGAGGCGATGAGTTCAAACGGCGAAAACACAACAACGGCACGCGAGACCGGCACGCTCGGCAAACTGATGGTTCTGCTCGATCTCGTCACCCATGCCGATGCGCCGCTGCGTTTCACCGATATCCTGGCCCTTGCCGGCCAGCCGCGCGGCACGCTGCATCGCCAGCTCACCCATCTGGTCGAGGAGGGGCTGCTCGAGCTCGATGGCGACGGCCGTTATGCGCCTGGCCTGCGCCTGCTCGATTTCGCCGCGCGCAGCTGGGCGCGCAACGAGTTCCGCCTGATTGCCGAACCGCACCTGAGAGATCTGCAGCGGGCGACCGGCGAGACGGTGCATCTCGGCGTTCTGAGAGGCCAGTCGATCATCTATCTCGATAAGGTCGAAGGCCGCCAGCCGGTACGTATGTATTCGCAGATCGGCAATGCCTCGCCCTGTTATTGCACCGGCGTCGGCAAGGCCGCCCTTTCGCTGCTGCCGGCCGAAAGCCTTGTCGATCTGCTTGCCGGCCTGAGCTTCACCGGCTTTACCGCCTCGACCCATGTCTCTGCCGAAACGCTGCTTGCCGAAATCCGCGAGATTGCCGATCAGGGCTATGCCTTCGACCGCGAAGAGCATGAGGCCGGCATCCGCTGCGTTGCCGCACCCGTCTGGTCGGAGGATCGGACCTTTATGGGTGGCATTTCGATTACCGGCCCGGCCTATCGCTTGTCGATGGAACTTCTGCACCAATGGTCCGTTCCGGTGCAACTGGCGGCTGCGAGCATCATGGAAGGCATGCGCGTCCGTCTCGGTCCGCGCCGCTGACGGAAGAAATCGCCGCCGGCCCCTGCTGGACGTAATCGCAGAGCATGCTTATGATGAGCGCGATATTGAGATTTTCCGGCGAATCACCACAACTAGAACGGTCCGCGAAATCTACAACCATTCACCGGCCGAACGCTCAACGCCGAAGCCGATTCCAACCAGCGATCGTCGTTTCCCGATGCAATCGAGCCGGCCGCGGCGGGCAGGTTTCGCAAACGGTTTGCCGGCCGCTGTGCCGAAGATGAAGAAATGTGATGGCACCCTTGTCGCAAACATCCACGGAAGAAGACGATTATGTTCAGGCAATAGCGGGCCTGAAGACCCAGTTCGATATTTTCCGTTTCATGAAACGCGTGACGGAAGCCTATCGCAGCCGTGCCTTCATGGTTCTCAACCTGCCGCCGATCACCTCCTTCGATCTTCAGGGCAGCACTGTCATCACCAGCTGGCCGGCCGAGCTTCTGGCCCTTTACGACCAGGAGGGCCTGATGGTGAACAGCCCGGTCCTCAGGCGGCTGAGAACATCCGCGCGGCCCTTCTTCTACGATATGTCGCGGCAGAACTGGTCGCGGGACGACGGCAAGTCCATTCTCGTCGCCTCCCTGTTCGAACGTTTCAAGATGATGCGCTGCGCCTATTTCCCGACGCATGAGCCCTCCGGCCTGCGCGGCGCCGTCTCTTTCGCCGGCGACCGCGAACCCTTCAGCCCTGCCGAGATGCGCGAGCTCTGCTACATCGCCATCCATGTCTTCGACAGGCTTGCCGAGATCCGCAACCTCGATACGCGCATGACGGACACGCTGACCGACCGCGAGATCGATTGCCTCAACTGGACGGCGGCCGGCAAGACCAGTGCCGAAATCGCTGAAATCCTGACCCTGTCCGAGCATACGGTCAATCACTACCTCAACCGCGCCACCAAGAAGCTCGATACGGTCAACCGCACCCAGGCGGTCGCCAAGGCGCTGCGCATCGGCCTGATCAAATAAGTTGCAAAAAACAACCGACTGCTTTTGAAGCCGCCCAGCGCGTAGGCAAGTCTTTCCCGTTGAGGGGCTGTCGCAAGCGCTTTTGCAGTCTTTTCCTTGATTTTCCATCTGGCACGCTTTCTGCATCTCTTCATGCGAGAGGTCCAGAGGGGACTTTGAGGCCAGCGCCAGGAAATGGCGCGGCCGACACACCGCTGTCCGACGCCGTTGCCGCTTTCTCCCGGCTCTTCGGTGTCGGCGGCGGTTGTTGCGTTTTGGCACCGCTTCTTTCCCGGCTGTCCGCGATTTCGTCTTCCCTGTTCATTTTTCGCTGGTCTTTTTTTCGACTTGCTCTAGTTCGCCCCGGATTGCGCCGGTTCTCGGGGAGACCGTTGCGGCCATCAGGGCGAAAGCCCGGCGGACTTGATGGCCGCAACGGATCGCCAATTCTCCCCGGCGCCTTTTTGAGCGCCGGCAATCGATTTCCCTCCCGATGATTTTGTTTGGCGAAGGCTTCCGTCTCCACTATCTGTGATCTGCAAGAAGAAGCAGTGAGGGTGGAATGGCCGACGTCACCAAAGAACAGGTTCTCGAAACGCTGAAGACCGTGCGTGGGCCCGATCTCGAGCACGATATCGTCGAGCTCGGCATGGTCTCCGACGTCTTCATCTCCGACGGCAAGGTTTATTTCTCCATCACCGTCCCGGCCGATCGCGCCAGGGAGCTGGAGCCGATGCGGCTCGCCGCTGAGCGCGTCATCAAGGAAATGCCGGGCGTCAAGGGTGCCCTCGTCACATTGACCGCCGACAAGAAGGCGGCCGCCGCCGCTCCGGCTGCCCGCCCTGCGCCGAACCCGCCTCACGGTCATGCCGGCCACGATCACCAACATGATCATGCGAGCCATGCTCACGCTCCTCAACAGCCGCCGCGCGCCGGCAAGATCGGTGTGCCCGGCATCGGCGCCATCATCGCCGTCGCCTCGGGCAAGGGTGGGGTCGGCAAGTCGACCACCGCCGTCAATCTCGCACTCGGCCTGCTCGCCAACGGTCTTCGGGTCGGCATTCTCGATGCCGATATTTATGGTCCCTCGATGCCGCGGCTGCTGAAGATATCGGGCCGCCCGACGCAGATCGACGGCCGCATCATCAATCCGATGGAGAATTACGGCCTCAAGGTCATGTCGATGGGCTTCCTCGTCGACGAGGAGACGGCGATGATCTGGCGCGGGCCGATGGTCCAGTCGGCGTTGCTGCAGATGCTGCGCGAAGTCGCCTGGGGCGAGCTCGACGTCCTCGTCGTCGACATGCCGCCCGGCACCGGCGACGCCCAATTGACCATGGCCCAGCAGGTGCCGCTTGCCGGCGCCGTCATCGTCTCGACGCCGCAGGATCTCGCGCTGATCGATGCCCGCAAGGGCCTCAACATGTTCCGCAAGGTCGAGGTGCCGGTGCTCGGCATCGTCGAGAATATGAGCTATTTCATCGCCCCGGATACCGGCACCCGCTATGACATCTTCGGCCATGGTGGCGCCCGCAAGGAGGCAGAGCGCATCGGCGTGCCTTTCCTCGGCGAAGTGCCGCTGACGATGAATATTCGCGAAACCTCCGACGCCGGCACGCCGCTCGTCGCCTCCGAGCCGAACGGCGTCGTCGCCGGCATCTATCGCGGCATCGCCGCCAAGGTCTGGGAACAGATCGCCGGCCAGTCCCAGCGTCCGGCACCGACAATCGTCTTCGAATAATGCATGTCGCCCGCGAAGTGTGCAGCGGTTAAATCGCGTCGATGGGAGGTGCTTGAGCGAGCCGAATCACCGCGGCGAATACCCCAAATTGTGGGGGAAAGGTGGTGAAAAGCCGCGCTTCACGGAAGATGTCTTGATTATTTCACGGCTTTGCTGCATATGCCGCGGCGCCATGATGGCGTTTTGCTGCAGATGCTCAGTGACGGTCGTCTTCGTTTCGAAGAGGCCGACCCGCCTGCAAGTTCGGAGTTGTCTTGTCGATCGAAGGATTGGGAACTGCGATGCGGTTGAGTACAACGCGCGTGCCGGCCTTTAAGGTTGGATGCAGGCGGAGAGACGACCGGTGATCACCGCTTACTGTTCCAATTGCAGATCGGTCGAGATCCGCGATCTGTCGCATGCCACATCCTTCCCCGAGGATGTCGTATGGATCGACATGATCGAGCCGACCCGCGACGAGGAGCTCTATGTCGAGAAGGTTCTCGGCATCGAGGTTCCGACCCGCGACGACCTCAAGGATATCGAGCCTTCCGCCCGTCTCTATGTCGAAAACGACGCCGTCTTCATGACCGCCTCGCTGCTCTGGAAGGCTGACACCGACGTACCGACGCTGACCGATGTCGCCTTCATCCTGGCCGGAAACCGCCTGGTCACCATTCGCTACGCCCATCCCAAATCCTTTGCGCTGTTCATCGCCGCCCTCCACCGGCTGCCGGAAAACTGGCGCAGCGGCGCTGCCCTTCTTGCCAAGCTCTTGGAGACGATCGTCGACCGCACCGCCGAGATCCTCGAGATCTCCGTCTCGCGCATCGACATCTTGTCGATGCATGTCTTCGGCGACCGGGCAAGGAAAGTGCGCAAGCCTTCGAACTACCTCGAGGAGAAGTTGCGCGATATTGCCGGCCATCACCGGATGATCAGCAAGGTGCGCGACAGCCTCGGTTCGCTTGCCCGCCTGCTGACGTTCTTTCACACCATCCCGGCGATCCAGCAGGACCGTGAGGCGAAGGAGCTCTGCCGCACCGTTTCCCGCGATGTCCAGTCGTTGTCGGAGCATGCTTCCTTCGTCGCCGCCAACATCACCTTCCTGCTCGATGCTTCGCTCGGGCTGATCAACATCGAGCAGAACTCGATCATCAAGATTTTCTCGATTGCCTCGGTGGTATTCTTGCCGCCGACGTTGGTCGCCTCCGTCTATGGTATGAACTTTCAGGTCATGCCGGAGCTCACCTGGGCCGCGGGTTATCCCTATTCGCTGGCCCTGATGGTGTTATCCGCCGTCATCCCTTTTTTCTTTTTCCGCTGGAAAGGCTGGCTCTGAGGAGCCTGTTGAAACTTCATGTCCGAAGATAGCCATCCGAACGAACGCCATATGACGCCGAAAAAGCTGTTCTATCTCGGGCTAGGTTCCGTCGGCGTCGTCTACGGCGACATCGGCACCAGCCCGCTCTATGCCTTTCGCGAGGCGCTGAAGCCGGTGGCCCATGACGGCGTCACCCGTTTCGAAGTCATCAGCCTGATCTCGCTGATGATCTGGGCGCTGACGATCATCGTTACGATCAAATATGTGCTCTTCCTGCTGCGCGCCGACAATGACGGCGAGGGTGGCACGCTGTCGCTGCTCGCCCTGCTGATGAAGACCGCCAACGGCCACACGGCCATTCTGATGTTGCTCGGCCTGATGGGTGCTGCCCTCTTTCTCGGCGATGCCATGATCACGCCGGCTCTATCCGTGCTGTCGGCCGTCGAGGGTCTGAAGCTCGTCACCCCCAGCTTCGCGGAATATATCGTGCCGATCTCGGTGGTGATCCTGGCGCTGCTCTTCGTCGTGCAATCGCGCGGCACCGGCGCCGTCGCGAAGTTCTTCGGCCCGATCACCGCCGTCTGGTTCCTCGTCATGGCCGCCGCCGGCATTTCCCATATCTCGGACGATTACGGCATCCTTGCCGCCTTCAATCCCTATTATGCCGTCGCCTTCCTGCTGCATGAGGGCTTCTACGGCGTCGTCGTGCTCGGCGCCGTCTTCCTGACGGTGACGGGCGCCGAGGCGCTCTATGCCGATCTCGGCCATTTCGGCCGCCGCCCGATCCAGTGGGCCTGGTTCCTGCTGGTTTTCCCGGCGCTGACGCTGAACTATCTCGGGCAGGGGGCGCTCGTTCTCGGCAATCCGATGACGATGTCCGATCCCTTCTATCTGATGTATCCGAAATGGGCGCTGCTGCCCGTCGTCATACTGGCGACCGCCGCGACGATCATCGCCAGCCAGGCGGTCATCACCGGCGCTTTCTCGATGGTGCGCCAGGGCATCAACCTCGGCTTCCTGCCGCGCATGGAAATCCTCTTCACGTCGGAAACCAATACCGGGCAGATCTTCGTACCTTCGGTCAACGCCGTGCTGTTCATCGGCGTCATCTTCCTGGTCTTAAGTTTCAAGACATCGGAGGCGCTGGCGACCGCCTACGGCATCTCCGTCACCGGCGCCATGGTCGTCACCTCGATCATGGCCTTCGAATTCGTCCGCGCCCGCTGGAACTGGTCGCTCCCGGTTGCGGTGATCGCGCTTGCGCCGCTGGTCGTGCTCGAAATGATCTTCCTTGGCGCCAACCTTTTGAAGATCCACGACGGCGGCTATATCCCGATTCTGATCGCCACCGCCTTTACCGTCGTCATGTGGACCTGGCGCCGCGGCACGGCGATCCTGATGGAAAAGACCCGCCACACCGATATTCCGCTCGCCTCCTTCGTCAGCTCGATCGAGCGCAAGAGCGAACATTCGCCGGCCCAGGTTCCAGGCACCGCGATCTTCCTGACCAGCGATCCGGAGTCGGCTCCCGCCGCGCTTCTGCACAATCTCAAGCACAATCATGTACTTCATGACCGCAACGTCATCCTGACCATCCGCACGGTCAACAAACCGCGCGTGCCAAGCCACGACCGCTACAGGGTCGAGCAGATTTCCGAGCGTTTCTCCCGCGTCGAACTGCTCTTCGGCTTCATGGAATCGCAGAACGTCTCGCAGGCCTTGGCGACATTGCGCAAGACAGGACTGAAGTTCGACATCATGTCGACCTCCTTCTATCTCGGCCGCCGCAAGCTGGTGCCGGACGCCAAGTCGGGCATGCCCTACTGGCAGGACCGGCTCTACATCGCGCTTGCCAACGCCGCCGCCAACCCCTCGGATTACTTCCGCCTGCCGGCCAACCGCGTGGTGGAGCTCGGCTCGCACGTTATTATTTGATGGGTGGGGCAAAGACCCCGCCCCAAACCCCTCCCCACAAGGGGGAGGGGCTTAACCTGTTGCACCGCATCTCCCAAAACTCCAGCTCGGCAAACGACGAGATGATCGCGGGCAAAGCGGTGATGCTGGGCTAGTCCCTCCCCCTTGTGGGGAGGGGTTGGGGAGGGGACTTTCGCAAATCACGAAATTATCCCCCACATTAGAACATCCCGAAATTCTTACAGTCACATTTCGGCACAGCCTGTTAACCGGACATCAAGGTTAATGCGGGATTTTCAATGGAATGTTCCCGCGTTCCATGCCCGGAGTCCGTGTTGCGTCGAAAGAGCCCTTCCCGTAGCAAGCTGCGTCTTATTCCCGAGAATTGGGTGTCGCCCGCAATCTTCGGTCTCGCCGGCTGGCTGATCTTCCCGAGCGTCGCATCCCATGCCGATCTCGCCGCCATGCTCGCCGGCCTCGATCATGAGGGGGGGAACTGGCGCATGGTGCTGACCAATTCGCCGGCCGGCTCCATCCACCAGGCCGAACTCGCCTTCGCCGAACCGATGGTGACGGGTTCGATCTCCGCCGGTGCCGGCATGGTGCTGCCCGATGGCCGCAAGGTCGCCTTCAATGCCAAGGACAAGAGCACTGCCAAGGATAGGGGCCACGAGAACACGCCGGACGAGGATCGCGTCAACCGCGGCAGCAAGAAAGGCCGCGTCGTCGCTGTCGAGAAGATGCAGCCGCCGAAGGATTTTTCCGCCGGCTCGATCCTCGAGCGCACCAAGATGCTCTTCACCCCGAGCTTTGATCTCAAGGACAGGTCGGCCTTCGTCAAACCGAAGATCCAGGGCAAGGAAATCGAGATCGCCACATCTTTCTATGAGACGCAGCCGGTGGTGACCGATAATGGGGTGCCGACGATGCTCGCAAGCCTCGTCACCAGCAGCAAGGCCGATGTGCTGGCCACCGCCTATGGGCCGGCAGCACCCGACTATGCCCGCCAATCGCCGTTCGATTCGATCCTGACCGAGCAGGACAGCGGCCGCTTCGTTCCGGAGATCGGTCCGCGCGACCATGCTTGGGCCGCAAGCATATTGGCGCCGAGCGTCTTTTCCGCCCGCGAACAGCAGTGCCTTGCCTCCGGCATCTATTTCGAGGCGCGCGGAGAATCGGTGAAGGGTCAGGCGGCCGTCGCCCAGGTCATCCTCAACCGCGTCCGCAACCCTTCCTATCCGAAGACCATCTGCGGCGTCGTCTATCAGAACGAGGATTGGCGCAACCGTTGCCAGTTTTCCTTCGCCTGCGACAGCATCAAGGACAGAGTGAATTCGGAATATCACTGGAGAGTCGCCCGCGACGTGGCGATGGCGGTGACCGCCGGCAAGATCTGGCTGCCGCAGGTGGGCTCGGCGACGCATTACCATGCCGTTTATGTTCGCCCGAAATGGGCAAAGACCATGGAAAAGGTCGGCCGCATCGGTCTTCACGTCTTCTATCGCACCTATGGCGGCGGCTGGAGCTGAGATAAATCGCCGGGGCAAGCCGATTTCCGGCCCGGAAAAGCGGATTCTTTCCGTCGAATTTGCGCGATCGACCCAGAGTCGATTTATCTCTTTGATTTGATGGAATTATTTTCTCGCTGGACAGATGCTGTCTACGCCTTGACTATGCTAATCCCTAAAACTATGTTGCGCGCGACTTCAGAACGGGCCGGAAGGGTCTCAACCTTCGCGTCCGGGGTCCGAATGACCGGGGTAGCGGGAGTGCGGGCGACGGGCAGGCGAGGAGAGATCCATGGCGGACGACCGCGAGGAAAGTCTAGAAAAGCGCCGTGCGCAATTGGGAGCGAAACTCGCGACCAAGGGCGTCGAGACGGGAGAAGACGAGGCTAGGGAAGCCCGCGCCGAGGTAAGCCGCAAAGGTTATGCCCAGGCGATGAAGCTTTCCAGCGAGTTCATTTCCGCAATCGTCGTCGGTGCTCTCCTTGGCTATCTCCTCGACCGTTTTGTTGGCACGGCGCCTTGGGGTTTGATTGTTCTTCTGCTTCTTGGATTTTGTGCCGGCGTTCTGAACGTGCTGCGTTCTGCGGGGGTGGTGGCCCATCCCCTGGACGACAAGGACGACAAGAAATAGGGACCGGTTCCGGTCCAGTGCAATGACCCCGCGTCCTGCGGGCCAAAGAGAGAGAACAAGCGGTGTCTAACGATCCGACTCATCAGTTCCTGATCCAGAAGATTGTGCCGATCGAAATCGGCGGAATTGATTTTTCGTTCACCAATGCATCGCTCTTCATGGCTGCTTCGGCTGCCGCTGCCGCAGGCTTTCTTTATTTCGCGACCTCGAACCGCGCCATCGTCCCGGGCCGTTCGCAGTCGGTTGCGGAAATGTCCTATGAATTCATCGCCAACATGCTGAAGGAAGGCGCGGGCAAGCAGGGAATGAAGTTCTTCCCGCTGGTCTTTTCGCTGTTCATGTTCGTCCTGACGGCGAACCTGCTCGGCATGTTCCCGTATTTCTTCACGGTGACGAGCCAGATCATCGTCACCTTCGCCCTTGCCCTGCTCGTCATTGGCACGGTTCTCGTCTACGGTTTCTATAAGCACGGCTTCCACTTCCTGAATGTCTTCGTGCCCTCGGGCGTGCCGGGCCTTCTGCTGCCGCTGGTCATCGCGATCGAAATCATCTCCTTCCTGTCGCGTCCAATTTCACTCTCGGTTCGTCTCTTCGCCAACATGCTCGCCGGCCACATCACGCTCAAAGTGTTCGCAGGCTTCGTCGCCTCGCTTGGAACCATGGGTGCTCTCGGTATCGGCGGCGCCGTTCTTCCCCTCATCATGACCGTCGCCCTGACCGGTCTCGAGTTCCTCGTCGCCTTCCTTCAGGCTTACGTCTTTGCGGTGCTGACTTGCATGTACCTCAACGACGCAATCCATCCGGGCGGGCACTAAGGATAACGACATCGACGTCAAAGGGCGTCAGTCATTCGCCGCAACAACCATTTCAAAGGAGTTCAACATGGAAGCGGAAGCAGCAAAGTACATCGGTGCAGGCCTGGCTTGCTTTGGTATGGCCGGTACGGCTCTCGGCCTCGGCAATATTTTCGGCAGCTACCTCTCCGGCGCACTGCGCAATCCGTCTGCCGCTGACAGCCAGTTCGGCCGTCTGGTATTCGGCTTCGCCGTTACGGAAGCTCTGGGCATCTTCTCGCTGCTCGTTGCTCTCCTCCTCCTCTTCGCCGTCTGATATCGGCGAATAGATGGATCACGGCCTGCGACCGCAAGCCGTGATCCTTTGCATTTGCAGTCCACCTGGAGGTGAGCATGTTTTTTGTGACCCCGGCTTACGCTGAGGAAGCACCGGCGGCAGCGACGGGTACGGATGCGCACGCCGCTCCGGCCGCAGGCGAGGTCCATACCGAGACTGGTGTTGCCGAAGGCGAACACGCCCGCGGCCCTTTCCCGCCTTTCGATTCGACGACCTTCGCGTCCCAGCTGCTCTGGCTGGTGATCACGTTCGGCGTCTTCTATTTGCTCATGCAAAAGGTCATCGCGCCGCGCATCGGGGCGATCCTCGATCAGCGTCACACGCGCATTTCCCAGGATCTGGAAGAGGCAGGCCGCCTGAAGGGCGAAGCCGACGCCGCCGTCCAGACCTATGAAGGTGAACTGGCCGCTGCCCGCGCCAAATCCAACGCGATCGGCTCAGCCGCACGCGACGCCGCCAAGGCCAAGGCCGAAGTGGAACGCCGCGCTGTCGAGGCGAGCCTTTCGGAAAAGATCAAGGCTGCCGAGCTGCGTATCGGCGAGATCAAGGCCAAGGCCTTCGCGGACGTTGGCACCATTGCCGAGGAAACGGCGGCTGCCGTGGTCGATCAGCTGATCGGCGGTACCGTCGCCAAGGCCGATGTCGTCGCCGCCGTCGCGGCTGCCAAGAAGGAGGCTTGATCGATGGAATTTGCCTTTGACGCGACTTTCTTCGCCTTTGTCGGCCTCGTCCTCTTCCTGGCGCTGGTCGTTTACCTGAAGGTTCCGGGCATGTTGGCACGGTCGCTCGACGACCGCGCCGACCAGATCCGCAACGAATTGGCCGAAGCCAAGCGCCTGCGTGAGGAGGCCCAGCACCTGCTCGCCGAATACCAGCGCAAGCGCAAGGAAGCGGAAGCCGAAGCGGCCCACATCGTTGCCGCCGCGGAGCGCGAAGCCGAAATGCTGACCGCCGACGCGAAGAAGAAGACGGAAGAATTCGTTGCCAACCGCACGGCGCTGTCCGAGCAGAAGATCAAGCAGGCCGAGGTCGAGGCGATGAAGGCGGTGCGTTCCGCCGCCGTCGATCTCGCAATCGCGGCCGCCGAAACCGTGCTTGCCAAGCGGGCCGACGCCAAGGTCCAGTCCGACCTCTTCGGCACTGCCGTCGGCCAGGTCAAGACGCGGCTCAACTGAGCGTTTCGAAAAGATTGAGAGCGAAGGCCGGGCATGTCCCGGCCTTTTCTTTTGCTGATGACTCGGCCTTGTGTCGACGATCTGCTGCATATTCACCGGCTGCCGCCACCTTTGCCGGGGTCGACGGGTCTCATGGCCTGTCCTTCGGACCCCGCAAGCGGGGCGAAGGAGATATGCCGCGACGTCTCGATTCCCTCTTCTCCCCAGCGGGGAGAAGGTGCCCGTAGGGCGGATGAGGGGGCCACACGGTAGAGCTTTCATTGCCCTTCGCTTTCGCTCGGCACAACAACAAATGTTCTGCCGTGAGGCCCCCTCATCCGACCCTTCGGGCCACCTTCTCCCCGCTGGGGAGAAGAGGGAGCAAGACGCGCCGACTTCCTTAACCTAAAGCATGTCGCGCAAAAGTGTGCAGCGGTTTTTGCGGCAACGACATGCGAGGAAATAAAGAGCTAAAGCGCAAGGAGCGAATCTGAAAGATCGCGACGCGCTTTAGCCGTTGCGTTCGGCACGCCCGGTTTCTACTGAAAAGCGACCTACTCGGAAATCAGTTCATCCGTCTCAGGACCTTCCTCGCCCTTCCGCAACGGCCGAAAACTCATTCGGTGCAGGGAACAGGGGCCGTGCTTTTCGATGCCGGCGCGGTGCTGCGCCGTGCCGTAGCCCACATGCGCCGCAAAGCCGTAATCCGGAAATACACGATGCGCCCGCGCCATCATCCGGTCGCGTGTCACCTTGGCGACGATCGAGGCGGCGGCGATCGAGACCGAGCGGGCATCGCCCTTGACCACGGCCTGTCCGGGGCAATCAAGGCCCGGCGGCACGTCGAGCCCGTCAGTCAGCACGTAGCTGGCCGGAATGGCGAGGCTGCAGATGGCGCGGCGCATGGCGTCGAGGCTTGCCTTGCGGATATCCGTCTCGTCGATGCGCGTCGAGCTCGAGGAGGCGATGGAGACGGTCGCAGTCGCCAAAATCTGCACGAACAGTTCCTCGCGCCGTTGCGCCGAAAGCTGTTTGGAATCGTTCAGACCCTCAGGGATGCGCTTTGGATCGAGAATGACGGCGGCCGCCACGACGGGTCCCGCCAGCGGCCCGCGGCCTGCCTCGTCGGCGCCGGCGACCGGCCAGTGGCCGGCCTTGCGGGCTTTGAGTTCCAGCCGGAAATCCGGCACGAGCGGAACCGTGTCGAAAAGCAGGGGAGAATCGGGTGACGTGCGAGGTTTCATGCGGCTGAACCTCGCACGCCAACCCGATTGCCCGCAAGTCCCCGGATCAGGGCGGCGGCCGGGGACGCTCCGGCGGATGGTGGCGGTCAGGGCCATCCGCGGAAATTGCGCTCGGAGCTCGAAAACAGGGCGGTTTTGTCGAGAAGCCGATGCGCAAGCTTGAAGCAATTCCAGGAAAAGTGCGAAGCGGTTTTCCGTCCGGAATTGCGTAAAAAATAAAATGTTAGAGCAACGACAGCTGTACGCCGCTGCCATCCGGCGGTACGAACAGATCGTCGCGGAGCGGCACGCTGCGGCGCGTCAGGCCGAAACGTCGGGCGGCCATTTCAAAGCGCCGGGCGATCTGCCAGGCATAGGGACCAGCACCCTTCATGCGCTTGCCGAATTCGGCATCATAATCCTTGCCGCCGCGCATCGAGCGCACCAGCGACATCACATGCCGGTAACGATCGGGGTAATGCTGCAGCAGCCAGTCGCGAAACAGCGGGCTGACCTCGAGCGGCAGCCTGAGGATGACATAGCTCGCCTCGGCGGCGCCGGCAGCCTTGGCCGATTCAAGGATGCGTTCCAGCTCGTGGTCGTTCAGCGCCGGGATAAGCGGGGCGGCCATGACTGCCGTCTGGATGCCTGCTTCGGCAAGGGTGTGGATCGTCTCCAGCCGCCGCGGCGGTGTGGCGGCACGCGGCTCCATCGTCCGGGCAAGCTTGCGATCCAGCGTGGTCACCGAGATGCCGACGCGCACCAGGTTCTTGCCTGCCATCTCCTGCAGAATGTCGAGATCACGCAGGATCATCGCCGACTTGGTGACGATCGATACCGGATGGTTCGCCTTGTTCAACACCTCGAGAATGCCGCGCATGATGCGCCATTCCTTCTCGATCGGCTGATAGGGGTCGGTATTGGTGCCGATCGCGATAACCCGCACCTTGTAACCGGGCTTGGCGAGTTCCCGCTCCAGCAGTTTTGCCGCATCGGGCTTGGCAAAGAGCTTCGTCTCGAAATCGAGCCCCGCAGAAAGCCCCATATAGGCGTGTGTCGGCCGGGCGAAGCAATAGATGCAGCCATGCTCGCAACCGCGATAGGGATTGATCGAACGGTCGAAGGAAAGGTCAGGCGATTCGTTGCGGGTGATGGCCGTGCGCGGTTTTTCGACCTGCACTTCGGTCTTGAACGGCGGAAGCTCTTCCCATGTCTGCCAGCCGTCGTCGACGGTCTCGCGCTGCTGCGCTTCGAACCGCCCTGTCGGGTTCAGTCCCGCCCCACGCCCACGCCGCCGATCGACCTCGACTCTCAGACCGGAGGACACGATCATCGCATCGGCAACATCTGCCGTATTGGCAGGCGCGAACGCGGCCTGCCCTGCCAGGGACTGTTCTCTCATCGGATTCTCCCGTGGCGGAAAGCCATCGCCTCCGCCCGTTTTGCTGATTAAATTCCTATCCGCAAAATGAGAACAATGCAAGAACAAAAAGAGGAAAACGATGCTGGAAAAATTTTGTGCGGCGCATTATAAATAGTCAATGTTGACGGTTGTTCTCGAATGTCAGGATCAGGAATCTGAGCTGGCACAGACTTTATCGGTACTGGTGGCAGGCGCGGTGGAGGGGCTGGTGAGCGATGTGGTCGTGCTCGATCACGGCTCGCGCGACGGCACCTCGCGGGTGGCCGACGCCGCCGGTTGCCGCTTCCATTCGCAATGGGATATCAAGGACATCGTCCGTTCGGCGCGCGGCGAATGGCTGCTCTTCGTCGAGCCGGGCGCCAGACCGCAGGCCGGCTGGATCGATGAGATCGCCGAATATGTGGCGCTGAACAAACTGCCGGCGCGCTTCACCGCATCGCGCGGCTATAGGCGCCCGTTCTTCCAGCGTGTCGGCCGAGCCGTGCCGCCGCTGGAACTCGGCTTTCTCCTGCCGAAGAAGCAGGCGCTCGCCATCGCCAAAAGCGGGATGCGACTTACCGAATTCGTCAAGGGCCAGAAGCCGGGCAAGCTGGCGAGCGAACTGATTCCGTCATGGGTTGCCCGCGCTGCGCGATAGGCATCGCAACCTTCTCGATGGGCCGCGCGCAAAAGATGGCGCCCAATAGGATTTCGCGCTATAATTCAAAACATGGCGCCGTCGAAGCGCCTCGCTTCGCAACGGAATGGCCATGGAATGCCGGTGAACGGCAGAACAGGTCAGCGAAAATCTCCTCTTCTGCCGGGTTCCCGGCGAAAGGAGGTGCGTCATGACACGCGGTAGGATCTACGGCGTACGCAGTATGATCTACGGCCTTATGGCCGTCATATTGCCGACATTGGTGATCGCACATCCGCATTCGGCAGCATCGCAGATGATGCGCAGTTGCGCAGGCCGACCCGAAGTCGTCAATTTTCTGGACAAGAACTTCGCCGAAAAGCTCACGGCAGTCGGACTGATCAACCAGAACGCCATTCTCGAGGTCTATGCCGCCGAAAGCGGCACCTGGACCCTCATCGTCACGGATGTTCACGGCATAAGCTGCGTCCTGCTGTCGGGTGACAGCTGGGATACGATGCCCGTCCTGCCGGGCCTTGCGACATAGGGAATGCCGCTGTTCCAGGCAGCCTATTTCGTCGCGCCGCGTTTCAGGTGCTCGTCCAGACGCGGCATGATCTCGACGAAATTGCACGGCGCGCTGCGATAGTCGAGCTGTCCTTTCAGAATGCCGTCCCAGGCATCCCGGCAGGCGCCGGGCGAACCCGGCAGCACGAAGATGAAGGTGGCGTTGGCAACACCTGCCGTGGCGCGCGACTGGATCGTCGCCGTGCCGATCTTCTCGTAGGAAATCCGGTGGAAGATGGTGGAAAAGCCGTCCATCCGCTTTTCGAACAAAGGCTCCAGCGCCTCTGGCGTCACATCGCGGCCGGTAAAGCCGGTGCCGCCTGTAGTGATGACCACGTCTATGTCTTGGTTCTCGGTCCAGGCCTTCACCCGCGCGGCAATCTTTTCGCGATCATCGGGCACGATCCCCCGGTCGACCAGCCTATGCCCCGCCTCCGTGATCCGCGCCGCCAGCGTGTCGCCTGACTTGTCCGTTTCCGGCGTGCGTGTATCCGAAATCGTGAGAACCGCAATGCCGACCGCGATGAAGGGCCGCTTTTCGTCCAGACCTGCCATCATGCGCCTCCCGAAACCGTTTCCGTCGCCTGGAAATACCAGCCAGGGCGCTGGTCGTGAAGAGCTGCCGCTGCATCTTCGGCAGCAGTCATGGTCGCAAAGATGCCGAAACAGGTGGCGCCGGAACCGGACATGCGGGTCAGAAGGGCGCCATGACCTTGCAGCATCGCCGCGATTTCCGAAATCTCGGGCACGAGTTCGCGCGCCGGCGGCTCCAGGTCGTTGCGGGCAGCAGCAATCGCGGCGAGCCAGTCGGCAGTCTGAGGCGGGCTCGGTGCCAAGCTCAGGGCCGGATTGTTCTTTGTCGCCAGCCGGCGGAAAACCTCGGGCGTCGAGACGCCCTTCAGCGGATTGGCAAGCACTATGGCAAAGGCCGGCAGATCAGGCACAGCTTCGATCTTTTCGCCGATGCCGCGGGCAATCAGCGGCCGGCTTTTAAGGCACATCGGCACGTCGGCGCCGAGTTTCAGCGCCAGCGCGGCAAGCGCCTCCGCGGATAATGTCGTGCCCCAGAGCCGCATCAGCCCGCGCAGCGTCGCGGCCGCATCGGCCGAGCCGCCGCCGATGCCGGAGGCGATCGGCAGGTTCTTTTCGAGATGGATGCGGACGGGAAAGGCGAGGGGACCGATCGCCTGGCGCAGGAGGTCGCGCGCCTTCAGCACCAGGTTGGTGCCGCCGTCGCCGGCAAGTACCTCGCCGAAACGGCCCGACAGGGTCAATTCGTCGGTCGGCGACCGCATGAAGCCCAGCCGGTCGCCGTGATCTGCGAAGGTCACCAGCATATCGAGCAGATGATAGCCATCCGGCCGCTGGCCCGTCACATGCAGGGCCAGGTTGATTTTCGCGCGCGCCTCCTCGGAAACGCTAGAGCATGATGCCGAAAAGTGTGAGCGGTTTTCGGACGACATCATGCTCAACTCTTTAAATTAGAACAGGATTCAGATTTTAGGCCGAACGGGCCTAAAATCATCCTGTTCTAGCAGCGCCGGCCAAGCCCTAGTCAGGCATGGCACGTCAGGATTTCTTGTCGACCGGCGGCGGGGTGACGGGTGCCGGATCCGGCTGCTTCTTGTCGGCCGCCTTGGCATCGTCACTGACGGGAGGCAGGCCGTTGGCGACCTTGTCCTTGATCTTCGGGATCTCGGCAGCTTCGGGCTCGGAGGCGAGCGCCCGGTTCCACTGATAGACGGCCTCGAGCTTGCGCCCGACGCGCCAGTAGGCATCGCCGAGATGGTCGTTGATCGTCGCGTCGCCGGCCTTGATTTGTGCAGCGCGCTCCAGCTCGTCGACGGCATCGTCGAAGCGGTTGAGGCGGAAATAGGCCCAGCCGAGCGAATCGATGATGTAGCCGTCGTCAGGGCGAAGCTCGACGGCCTTCTTGATCATGCCGAGACCTTCGTCGAGGTTCCGGTTCATGTCGATCCAGGAATAACCGAGATAGTTCAGCACCTGCGGCTGGTCGGGATTGAGCTCCAGCGCCTTGCGGAAGTTCGGTTCCGCCTGGTCCCACTTCTTCAGCCGCTCATAGGCAATGCCGCGCTGGAAGAAGACGCTCCAGTTGGCGCGGCCGGGAATGGGGCCGATCGCATCGACAGCCTTGTCGTAATTCGTGGCCATCGCCTGGTAGTCCTTGGCGTCGGAGAGCACGCTGCCATAGGCGAGATAACTGCGGATGTCCTTCGGGTCGGAGGCGATCAGCGCCTGCAGGTGCTTGCGCGCCTCATCCACCTTGCCGCCCTGGGCAAGGGCAAGGCCGAGCTGCAGTTCGGAGATGCGCCGCATCGGCGAATTCTCCGGCACCTTCTTGTAGAGCGCGATGGCGCGGTCCATCTGGTTCTGCTTCTCGGCGATGCCGCCGAGAAGCACCAGCGTATCGGCGCTGTTCGGATCGAGCGCATTGGCCGTCTGCAGATAAAGCGAGACGATGTCCTCGGCGCCGTCGCGGTTCAGCGCGCCGCCAACCGAGAAGAGCACGCCGGCGGCACCTTCTTCGGCCGTCTTGACCTGCTGTTCCTGCTTCTCGTTCTTTTCGATACTGTCGCGCAGCGCGTTCAGCGGCGCATAGTTCGGCAGCAGGTTGTCGCCGACGGAAACGGCGTCGAGCGCCTTCTGCTTATTGCCTTGTGTTGCTTCGAGGCGGGCAAGCGCCATCACGGCGCGCATGAAGGTGTCGGGCGCAGTCGCGCCCCCTTCCTTGTCGAGCACGGCATCGTTCAGATGCTTGCGGGCGGATTTCACGTCGCCGATGGCGATGGCGATCGCCCCGGCATTGTAATTCTGGAAGATGCGGAACCAGTCCGGCCCCTTCATCTTCTCGACCATCGTCAGCGCTTCCTTGCCGCGGCCGGCACCGACGCGGGCCCAGGCAAGCAGCAGGTCGTTCATCATGCGGTCGAGATCGTTTGGCCCCTTATATTTCAGGATGGCCTCGGCGGACTTGTAGTCGTCGCGGCGCACGGCATCCATGCCGCGCACGATCGTGGTGATGCGCTCGACGGAAGGATCGCCCTTCAGGTCATTGGCATATTTGACGCCGTCCTTGATATCGCCATTGAGCAGCAGCGAGATCATCAGCCGCTGGCGAATCTCCGGATTGCCGGGCTCGATCTGCAGCGCCTTCTTGTAGAGTTCGATCGCCGTTTCATAGTCGTGATCGACATCGGCCGTGCGCGCGGCGAGAAAGGCGCCGGAGAAAGTGGTGACGCTGTCCGCATCGAAATGAACGGCCGTGCCGGCATCGTCTGTCTTGGCCGCATCCTCGGCGTTCGCGCCGCCGACACCGCTGAGCGAAAGGACAGCGGCTAGCGCTGCGCTCGTAAGAAGACGGATGGCAATTCTCTGCCGCATTAGGAAACCTTTCTTCGACAGCGTCCCGACAAATGGTGCCGGTCGCAAAATCAGTTGCGATCACTGATTCATAACAGGATGGCTTTTTTGAAGCGGCGCTGCAAGAAAATCAGCCGGCGATCAAGGACGTTTGATCAATTGACGCGCTCGATGCAGAAGTCGATCACTTCCATCAGGGCGGATTTCCAGACCGTATCGGGAAGCGGTGCAAGCGCATCGCGCGCGATCGTGCCGTAATGGATCGCACGGCCGATCGTGTCGCTGAGCGTGCCGTATTTGGTGATCAGCCCCAGCGCTTTTTCGAGGTTGGCGTCGGTGCTGTTGCCGGCCTCGATCGCATCGCGCCAGAAGGCGCGCTCGTCCTCGGTGCCGCGGCGATAGGCGAGAATGACCGGCAGGGTGATCTTGCCCTCGCGGAAATCGTCGCCGACATTCTTGCCGAGATCGGCCGCCTTACCGCCATAGTCGAGCGCATCGTCGACCAGCTGGAAGGCGAGCCCGAGATTCATGCCGTAGGATTTCAGCGCATTGCGGCCGGACCGGCCGGCCTCGGCGACGATCGGCCCGACTTCGGAGGCGGCGGCAAAGAGAGCGGCCGTCTTGGCGCGGATGACGGAAAGATAATCGTCCTCCGTCGTCTCCATGTTCTTGGCGACGGAAAGCTGCAGCACCTCACCTTCGGCGATCACGCAGGCGGCGGAAGACAAGACGTCGAGCGCATCGAGCGAGCCGACATCGACCATCATGCGGAAGGCCTGGCCGAGCAGGAAATCGCCGACCAGCACGCTTGCCTGGTTACCCCAGATCATCCGCGCCGTCGATTTGCCGCGGCGCAGATCGCTTTCGTCGACGACGTCGTCATGCAGCAGCGTTGCCGTGTGCATGAACTCGACGGATGTGGCGAGCTTGACGTGGTTTTCGCCGCGATAGTCGAACAGCGAGGCTGTGGCCAGTGTCAGCATCGGCCGCAGCCGCTTGCCGCCGGACGAGATCAGATGGTTCGCCACTTCGGGGATCATCTGCACATCGGAGCCGGCCTTAGACAGAATGAGCTGGTTTACTCGCTCCATATCCGCCCTGGTGAGATCGACCAACGGCTTTATGGATGCCAGTTTGTTTTTGCTTTCTTCAAGCGGTATGACCACGCCCAACGACCCGGACTCCTATTCAATCATTGCACCTGACAATAGAAAGGGGCGATGGACGCGGCAAGGGGTGAATTGTCGCGCTGGGCGAAATTGGAAGGAAAACGACGGCAATGCATGAGCTTATCCGCGCCAACGACCCCGTTCTACTCTCTTATGCCGAGAGTTTGATGAAGGATGCCGGAATTCACTGCTTCATCGCCGATCAGGGCATGAGCGTGCTGGAAGGCTCACTCGACATGCTGTCGCGCCGCCTGCTGGTGGATGAGGAGATGGCCGATCAGGCGCGCCGCATCCTTACCGATGCCGGTCTCGGCGGCGAGTTGCGCGAGCGGAAGTGAGCTCCGATGACCGCCACTGACACCATCGATGCCTTTCATCGCGGCGGCTTCCATGTGGTGCAGCCGAAGGGCAGGGGCCATCGCTCCGGCATGGATGCGATGCTGCTCGCGGCTCTGATCGCCGACGATCGCCCGGTCAGGGTTGCCGATCTCGGCGCCGGCGCAGGCGCTGCCGGCCTTGCCGTCGCCTCGCGCCTTGCCGATGCAGAGGTGGTGCTTTTCGAGCGCTCGGCCGAGATGGCCGATTATGCCCGCCGCAGCATCCTGCTGCCCGACAATGCCCATGTCGCGGGCCGCGTCAGCGTCGTCGAGGCCGATGTGACGCTGACCGCCAAGGCGCGCAACGATGCGGGCCTTACCGATGAGAGCTTCCACCACGTCATCATGAACCCGCCCTTCAACGACGCCGGCGACCGGCGCACGCCGGATGCGCTGAAGGCCGAAGCCCATGCGATGACCGACGGCCTGTTCGAAAGCTGGATCCGCACGGCGGGCGCCATCATGATATCAGGCGGGCAATTGTCGCTGATCGCCAGGCCCCAGTCGATCGCCGAGATCGTCGCCGCCTGCGGCCGGCGCTTCGGCGGCATCGAGATCACCGCTATCCATCCGCGTCCGGGTGAAAACGCCGTGCGTATCCTGGTGACTGGTATCAAGGGATCGCGGGCGCGGCTGTCGCTGCGCGCGGCCCTCATCATGCACGAAGAGGGGAGCCACAAGTTCTCCCCTCTGGTCGATGATTTCAACAATGGCCGGGCGGCCTATGCCAGGCTTTAGACTGGTTTAGTTCCCACGTAAGTCCTGGGAAAACCGCTTCCCATTTTCCTGAATTGCTTCAGCCGGTGACGAAGTCGAAGAGCAGCTTGACGTTCAGCCCGGCGATCACGATCGCGATCAGATAGGCAATGCCGCTCAGCCAGCGCGGCGCCACGAGTTCTCCCATCTTGGCCTTGTTGGCGGTAAACATCACCAGCGGGAAGACGGCGAAGGAAAGCTGCAGGCTGAGCACCACCTGGGTCAGGATCAAAAGCTCCGCCGTGCCCTGGTCACCATACCAGATGGTGACGATCGCCGCCGGCACGATGGCGATGGCGCGGGTAATCAGGCGGCGCACCCACGGCTTCAGCCGGATCTTGAGGAAGCCTTCCATGACGATCTGGCCGGCAAGCGTCGCCGTCACCGTCGAGTTGAGACCGCAGCAGAGAAGCGCGATGCCGAATAGCGTCGGTGCGATGGCGAGGCCGAGCAGAGGCGACAGCAGCGAATAGGCATCGCCGAGTTCGACGACGTCGGTCTTGCCGTGCGCATTGAAGGCGGCGGCAGCCAGGATCAGGATCGAGGCGTTGATCAGAAGCGCGAAACAGAGCGCCACCGTCGAGTCGATCGTCGCAAAGGTCAGCGCCTCCCTCTTTTCGGGAACGGTGTGGCCATAGGCCCGCGTCTGCACGATACCGGAGTGGAGGTAGAGATTATGCGGCATGACGGTCGCGCCGAGAATGCCGAGCGCCAGATAGAGCATCTCGGGATTGGTGACGATCTCGGTCGTCGGGAAGAAGCCGGTGAGGACGGCGCCCCATTCCGGGTCGGCCAGCAGGATCTGCACGCCGAAGCAGATTGCGATGACGCCGAGCAGCGCGATGATGAAGGCTTCCACCCAGCGGAAGCCGAGCTTCTGCAAGAAGAGGATCACGAAGACGTCGAGCGCGGTGATCAGCACGCCGAGTTCGAGCGGGATGCCCATTAAGAGGTTGAGGCCGATCGCCGTGCCGATCACCTCGGCGATATCGGTGGCGATGATGGCGATTTCCGCAAAGGCCCAGAGCGGCAAGGAGACGTATTTCGGAAAAGCGTCGCGGCAGGCCTGCGCGAGATCGCGGCCGGAGGCGATCGCCAGGCGCGCGCAGAGCGATTGCAGCACGATCGCCATCAGGTTGGAAAGCAGCGCGACGGTGAGCAGCGCATAGCCGAATTTCGAGCCGCCGGCGAGCGAGGTCGCCCAGTTGCCGGGGTCCATGTAGCCGACGGCGACCATGTAGCCCGGCCCGGCAAAGGCTGCCGCCCTTCGCCACACCGAGCTGTGACGCCCGGTTCCGACGGTGCGGTAGACATCCGACAGCGATGCTTCTCCGCGTTCGTGGCGCCAGCCGCCCTTTGTATTCGGATTGAGCACGTCCATGCGATTTCTACCTGTTTTATCGTGCATCGCACTATGACGAGTTAGAATGATAATGCAAGTCATTCGCAACAACAAATTCAAACCCAATGTTTTCAGGAACGCAGCCATTGCGTTTGTCGTTCCAGCGCATACATGGGTGACGATCGTGCGACCTGAAGCGAAGGATGGGAAATGGCCGGATTCTTGAGAAAACTGCTGCCGAAACGGTTCCGCAAGGACGGCATCACCATTCCGGTCGTTCGCCTGCAGGGGGCGATCATCAGCGGCGGTGGCCAGTTCCGGCCGACCCTCAACCTCGCCAATGTCTCGCCGGTTCTGGAAAAGGCCTTCGCCATGAAGGACGCACCGGCGGTCGCCATCTCCATCAATTCGCCGGGCGGCTCGCCCGTCCAATCGCGCCTGATCTTCACTCGCATTCGCGAGCTCGCCCGCGAGAAGCAGAAGAAGGTTCTGGTCTTCGTCGAGGATGTCGCCGCCTCGGGCGGTTACATGATCGCGCTTGCCGGCGACGAGATCATCGCCGACGCCACCTCCATCGTCGGCTCGATCGGCGTCGTCTCCGGCGGTTTCGGCTTCCCCGAGCTCTTAAAGAAGATCGGCGTCGAGCGCCGCGTCTATACGGCGGGCGAAAACAAGGTGATCCTCGATCCCTTCCAGCCGGAAAAGGAAAAGGATATCGAGTACCTGAAAAGCCTGCAGCTCGAAATCCATCAGGTCTTCATATCCATGGTGCGCGAGCGTCGCGCCGGCAAGCTGAGGGACGATGCGGCGGTGTTTTCCGGCCTGTTCTGGAGCGGCACGCGCGGTCTGGAGCTCGGCCTGATCGACGGCCTCGGCGACATGCGCCAGGAATTGAAGCGGCGCTACGGCCAGAAGACCAAGCTGGAGCTCGTCACCGCCGGCCGCGGCCTGTTCGGCCGCCGGATTCCCGGTGTATCGCCGGTCTCGCTCGAAGGTGCCGCATCCGGTCTCGCGACGGGACTTGTCGAAGCGGCGGAAGAGAGAGCATTGTGGAGCCGGTTCGGGCTTTGAGAGGAGCAAGAGAGGGGCATGGCACAGCTTATTACGATCCTGGTCCTGGTTTTCTCAGCCTGGTGGCTGTACCGCCGCTTCGTCTCCGATGCCCGCAAGCTCGCCGAAAAGTCGCGCCGCGCTGAAAAGGAGCGCCAGACCGGCGCAATCGGCACGCTGGTCAAGGACCCGGCGACGGGAGAATACCGGCTGAAGCGCGATGGAGAATAAAATTAAGAGCACAAATTAAAGGGCGTCGCCACTGCTCTGCCCCATCCGGCATCCTAGACCCCTCCCCAACCCCTCCCCACAAGGGGGAGGGGCTTAACTTGCCGCACCCGCTTTCCAGATCTTCGACGTTTCGGGAGGAGCGAGGCGGGTACTCCGGGTTAGTCCCTCCCCCTTGTGGGGAGGGGTTGGGGAGGGGTTTTAGATCTCTCCGCCACCGCAAAAGTCTTGACCCCCGCCGCCCTCCATGGCACCTGTCGCGCCGATAAATCCCACGCAATCGGTGCCGTTCGATGTCAGCTATCCCCGACCATATGAACCCGAAGCGCTCCTTCCAGGCGCTGATCCTGACCCTGCATAACTACTGGGCGGACAAGGGTTGCGCGGTGCTGCAGCCCTACGACATGGAAGTCGGCGCCGGCACCTTTCATCCGGCCACCACGCTGCGCGCCCTCGGCCCCAAGCCGTGGAAGGCGGCTTACGTCCAGCCGTCGCGGCGCCCGTCCGACGGCCGCTATGGCGAGAACCCGAACCGCCTGCAGCATTATTACCAGTACCAGGTCATCCTGAAGCCGAACCCGCCGAACCTGCAGGAGCTTTATCTCGGCTCGCTGGCGGCGATTGGTCTCGATCCGCTGCTGCATGATATCCGTTTCGTCGAGGACGACTGGGAAAGCCCGACGCTGGGCGCCTGGGGCCTCGGCTGGGAGTGCTGGTGCGACGGCATGGAAGTCTCGCAGTTCACCTATTTCCAGCAGGTCTGCGGCATCGAATGCTCGCCCGTCGCCGGCGAACTGACCTATGGTCTCGAACGCCTCGCCATGTATGTCCAGGGCGTCGACAATGTCTACGACCTGAACTTCAACGGCCGCGACGGCGACGAGAAGATCAGCTATGGCGACGTCTTCCTGCAGGCCGAGCAGGAATATTCGCGCCATAATTTCGAATTCGCCAATACCGAGATGCTGCATCGCCATTTCGTGGATGCCGAGAAGGAATGCCGGGCGCTGCTCGATGCCGGCGCCCCCGGCGACAACGCCAACCAGCGCCTGCACAAATGCGTCTTTCCGGCCTATGACCAGTGCATCAAGGCAAGCCATGTCTTCAACCTGCTCGATGCCCGCGGCGTCATCTCGGTCACCGAGCGCCAGAGCTACATCCTGCGCGTGCGCACGCTTGCCAAGGCCTGCGGCGAAGCCTTCCTGCTGACCGACGCCGGCGGCGTCAACCTCTCCAAAGAGGCGGCGTAACGCAACAGCTCGCCAGCCGTATCGTCCATAAAAACGGCTGGTCGGGCACCCCGAATCCTCGGGAATATCCGGCGTTTGACGGCAGCCGGCAAAACCGCTTAGTGTCCGCCCGGACATTACTTCGCTGCGGGGGATTCGCGATGTATATTGCGCTTGGCGTCATCGTTCTGGTCGCTCTCTATCTCATCTTCGTCTACAACGGCCTGGTTCGCGCGCGGCAGATGGCGGAAGAAGCCTGGTCGGGCATCGACGTCCAGCTCAAGCGCCGCGCCGACCTGATCCCGAACCTGATCGAGACGGTCAAGGGCTATGCCGCCCATGAAAAGTCGACGCTTGAAGAGGTGGTTGAGCTCCGCAACAAGGCGCAGGCCGTGCCATCAGGCGATGTCGCCGGCAGGGCGCAGGTGGAAGGGCTGCTTGGCCAGGCGCTCGGCCGGGTCATCGCGCTCGCCGAGGCCTATCCGGATCTCAAGGCCAACCAGAACTTTGCCGAGCTGCAGGCCTCGCTGGAGACCATGGAAGGCGAATTGCAGATGGCGCGGCGTTATTACAATGGTGCGGCCCGCGACCTGAACGTCAAGGTCGAAAGCTTCCCGTCCAATCTCGTCGCCGGCCAGTTCGGTTTTTCCAAGCGGGAATATTTCGAAATCACCAACGAGGCCGACCGCGCCGTCCCCACCGTGAAATTCTGACGATCCGGCATTTTGCCTTTGCCAGAAAGCGATTAAGAGCAAGGGCAGATCGCGGCGCGCTTTAGGGTCGCCCTATGGACGGAAGAACAGCATGACACGCACAGCCAAACTCACCATCATCCCGCCGGGCAGGCCGCTTTCGGGCCGCGCCATGCCGCCGGGCTCCAAGTCGATCACCAATCGCGCGCTGCTGCTCGCCGGCCTTGCGAAGGGTACCAGCCGGCTGACCGGGGCGCTGAAGAGCGACGATACGCGTTATATGGCCGAAGCGCTGCGCGCCATGGGTGTTGCGATCGACGAGCCTGACGACACCAGCTTCGTCGTTACCGGCACCGGCAGGCTGCTGCCGCCGAAAGCGCCGCTCTTCCTCGGCAATGCCGGCACGGCGACACGCTTCCTGACGGCGGCCGCGGCTCTGGTCGACGGCACCGTCATCGTCGATGGCGACGAACATATGCGCAAGCGCCCGATCGGGCCGCTGGTCGAAGCGATGCGCACGCTCGGCATCGACGTCACCGCCGAGACCGGCTGCCCGCCGGTCACCGTCAGGGGCACCGGCCGCTTCCAGGCCGACCGCATCCGCATTGATGGCGGTCTGTCCAGCCAGTATGTTTCGGCGTTGCTGATGATGGCGGCCGGCGGCGACCGGCCGGTCGACATCGAACTCGTCGGCGAGGATATCGGCGCGCTCGGCTATATCGATCTGACCACGGCGGCGATGAAGGCTTTCGGCGCCAAGGTTGAAAAGACCAGCCCGGTCACCTGGCGCGTCGAGCCGACCGGCTACCGCGCTGCCGACTTCATCGTCGAACCCGATGCTTCGGCCGCGACCTATCTCTGGGCCGCCGAAGTGCTCACCGGCGGCGCGATCGATCTCGGTGTTCCCTCCGACGCCTTTTCGCAGCCGGATGCGCGCGCCTACGATATGATCGCCCGTTATCCGCATCTGCCGGCGGAGATCGACGGCTCGCAGATGCAGGATGCCGTTCCGACCCTTGCCGTGCTTTCCGCCTTCAACGAGACGCCGGTTCGCTTCGTCGGCATCGCCAACCTGCGGGTCAAGGAATGCGACCGCATCCGGGCGCTCTCGACCGGACTCAACCGCATTGTTTCAGGCCTTGCCCGCGAAGAGGGCGATGATCTGATCGTGCAGTCGGATCCCGCACTTGTGGGCCAGCATCTGCCGGCGGAGATCGACAGCTTCGCCGATCACCGCATCGCCATGAGTTTCGCGCTCGCCGGGCTGAAGATCGACGGCATCACCATTCTCGATCCCGATTGCGTCGGCAAGACCTTCCCCGCCTACTGGCGGACGCTGGCAGCACTTGGCGTGACCTATCAGGACAAAGATTGACGAAACACGCAGCCGAGGCTGCCGGCGGGGAGACAGGGATGGGGCGTCGGTTTTTCGGATTTTGCTTTGCACTGCTCTTGATGCTCGCCGCACCGGCGGTCTTTGCCGCCGAGGTGATCGACAGTTTCGCCTCCGATATCGCGCTCGACAAGAGCGGCGCGATGTCGGTGACGGAGACGATCACCGTCAATGCCGAGGGCAATCAGATCAACCACGGCATCTTCCGTGACTTCCCGCTTTATTTCACCGATGCCGCCGGCCGTCGCCGCAGCGTCGATTTCGATATGGTCTCGGTCCAGCGCGATGGCGAGGATGAGCCCTGGCACACCGAATCGATATCGGGCGGCATCCGCATCTATGCCGGTTCTGCCGATGTGACGGTGACGCCGGGCCGTCATCGATATGTCTTCACCTACAGGACCAACCGCCAGATCCGCTATTTCGACGATCATGACGAACTCTATTGGAACGTCACCGGCAATGGGTGGATCTTTCCGATCCGCTCAGCCACGGCAACGGTGACGCTGCCGCCTGACGTCGGCGCGACGGAGACGACCTTCTTCACCGGCCCCGAGGGCGCGACGGGAAGGAATGCCCGCGTCAGCGAGACCGGCGCCGGCCTGGTTTTTTCCACCACCGCGCCGCTCGATGCTCGTGAGGGCCTGACTTTCGCGATCAAGATGCCGAAGGGTTCGATCGATCCGCCGAGCGCGGATATGGAAAGCACTTGGTGGCTGAAGGACAACCGCAATTATTTTATCGGCTTCGGCGGCCTTATCCTCGTTTTGGCTTATTACACCCGATCCTGGTTGAAGGTCGGCCGCGATCCTGCGCGCGGCGTCATCGTGCCGGGCTGGGACGCGCCGGATGGTATTTCGCCGGCGCTGGTCAACTACATCGACAATAAGGGTTTCTCCGGTGAGGGCTGGACGGCGCTGTCCGCCACCGCGCTCAATCTTGCCGTCCGCGGTTACGTCAAGCTCGAAGACCTGAAGAATTCGATCGTCATCCAAGGCACCGGCAAGCCGCTCGGCAAGGAGAAATTCCAGGCCGGCGAGATCGAACTGTTGAAGGTTGCCGGCGGCGCCGGCTCGACGCTGACGATCGACAAGGCCAATGGCGAGCGGGTGAAGTCCGTCGGCCAGGCCTTCCGCTCGGCGATCGAGAAGGAGCATCGCGGCAAATATTACAATTCCAACCTGGCCTATACCGCAGGCGGCATCGCGCTCAGCGCAGCCGCCCTGGTGATCCTGTTCGTTTTCGGTTCGCTGGAGCCCGACACCATCGCGGTGATGCTGATCCCGATCGTCATCTCGGTCTTTGTTGCGGTGTTCGTCGCCGGCCTCGTCAAGTCGCTGCATCGCGGCAAGTCGCTGTTCGGAAAGATCATCGCCATCATCTCCGCCGCGATCGGCGTCTTCGTCGGCATCAGCATCCTGGCAACCATGGGGCTGGCGCTTGCCTCCTCGCTGGTGGAGCTGCACGAAACGCCGATGCTCTTTGCCGTCGGCGGCATCGTGCTCTTGAATATCCTCTATTTCTTCATTATGGGTGCGCCGACCCCGCTCGGCGCCAAGATGATGGATGGCATAGACGGCTTGCGGCAATATCTGACGCTTGCCGAGAAAGACCGGATGAACACGGCTGGCGCCCCGGAAATGTCGCCGCGGCATTTCGAGACGCTGCTGCCCTATGCGGTGGCGCTCGGCGTCGAAAAACCCTGGTCGCGCACCTTCGAAACCTGGCTTGCGGCAGCTGCCGCCGGCGCGGCGGCTGCCTATGCGCCCGCCTGGTATGCCGGCAACTTCAACAGTGGCAGCTTCTCCGATCGCATCGGCGGCTTTTCCTCTTCGATGGCCTCGACCATAGCGTCGACGATACCCGCGCCGCCGCCGTCGAGCTCATCCTCCGGTTTTTCCGGCGGCGGCTCCTCCGGTGGCGGTGGCGGAGGCGGTGGAGGCGGGGGCTGGTAAGCTTTCCCGCTTGACCTTTCGGCCCCTGGCCCTTAACCGCCAGACAGAAAAGGAAAGGGTGGCGCATGAAGGTTCTGTTGATCGGATCGGGCGGACGCGAGCATGCGCTCGCCTGGAAGCTGGCGCAATCGCCGTTGATGAGCGAATTCTACGCCGCACCCGGCAATCCCGGCATTGCCGAACACGCCATCCTCGTGCCCTTGAATATCGAGGATCACGAAGCGGTCGCGGCCTTCTGCAAGGACAAGGCGATCGATTTCGTCGTCGTCGGCCCGGAGGCGCCGCTGGTTGCCGGACTTGCCGACCGGCTGCGCGCCGATGGCCTGGCGGTCTTCGGTCCTTCCGCTGCCGCAGCCCAACTCGAGGGTTCCAAAGGCTTCACCAAGGATATCTGCGCCCGCTACGATATTCCGACCGGCGCCTACCAGCGCTTCAACAATGGACCGAAGGCGAAAGCCTATATCCGCGCCGAGGGCGCGCCGATCGTCGTCAAGGCCGATGGCCTTGCCGCCGGCAAGGGGGTGACGGTTGCGATGACGCTGGATGAAGCGCTGGCAGCTGTCGACGACTGCTTCGAGGGCGCCTTTGGCGCTGCCGGCGCCGAGGTCGTCGTCGAAGCCTATCTCGACGGCGAGGAGGCGAGCTTCTTCTGCCTCTGCGATGGCAAACATGCGCTGCCGCTTGCAACCGCCCAAGACCACAAGCGGGTGGGCGAGGGCGACACCGGCGTCAATACCGGCGGCATGGGCGCCTATTCGCCGGCGCCTGTGATGACTGCCGAAATGGTCGAGCGGACGATGAAGGAGATTATCGAACCGACGATCCGCGGCATGGCCGAGAGCGGTCATCCCTTCTCCGGCGTCTTTTTCGCCGGGCTGATGATCACCCGGAAGGGACCGGAACTGATCGAATACAATGTCCGCTTCGGCGACCCCGAATGCCAGGTGCTGATGATGCGGTTGAAGAGCGATCTCCTGCCGCTGCTGCTCGCCACCGCCAACGGCACGCTCGATCAGGTCAACGCCGAATGGAGCGACGATCCGGCACTGACGGTGGTCATGGCCTCGAAGGGTTATCCCGGCGCCTACGAGAAGAATACGCCGATCCTCTCCCTGCCGGATGCAGGCGAGGGCGAGAAGGTGTTTCATGCCGGCACGGGTCTGAAGGACGGTGCATTGGTTGCGACCGGCGGCCGTGTGCTGAATGTTACCGCGTCAGGCGGCACGGTCGCCGAGGCCAAGGACCGCGCCTACGCGCTGCTTGACAGGGTGAGATGGGAAAACGGCTTCTGCCGGCGCGACATCGGCTGGCGCGCGATCGAGCGCGAAACCGGCTCGGCGTGAGTATAAACCGGCCCGTTCTTTAAATTTTTACCCTTTCCCCTGACGGGATGGAAACAAAGCTGCGCTAATTTGCTCCGAAGATGAGACGGAGTAACTTTGATGCGTCAGATTTTCCTCGGTGCGGCAATCCTGCTGATGGCAGGCTCAGCAATGGCGTCCTCGATCGAGCTGGTCGGCAAGACTGCGCCGTCCGCTGAAGGCAGCATCGTCACCGAAACCTGCGCCCATTGCCCGCCGCTCCAGGCCGAACTGACCAAGAGGGACTATACGGTGCCGGAGCTGAAGCCCGGCCTCCTCCAGGCGAGTGAAATCCGCGATGTCGGCGGCGAAAAGAAGATCTATCGCACCGAAGGCTGGATGGGCGGCTCGCCCGTCGTCTTCGTCAGCAAGGCGACCCCGGAAGCCATACTTGCCGCGGCACCTTCCGCCCCGCCTGCCGACGGCATCGACATGAGTGCAACAACGGCAGCCGTCATCGGCGGCGACGCCAGGCCCGTTGCCGCCGGCATGGCGGAACAACCGGCAGCCCTTAACGTTTCCGAATTCAAGCTGCGTTTTTGAAGTAATTCCCGTTTTGCATCCGGAATTGCTTGACGATAAAATTCCCTGCCCCTGCCTGATCAAGGTTTCGATCGCTTGGGGTTCCACCACGGGTGGACCGAATGCACCCTCGATGAGCAGCGAGGGTGCATTCACGTCTTGGAGCATATGCGGGAAATGGCGCGGTGTCCGGACCAGAAAGCGGCCTAAAATCAGGCGGTTTTGCTTTGTAAGCTACCCCCCGGATTTTTAGGGAATTTGCGTCGCGAACAGTAAAATTAAAGCTTTCTTATAGGGTGGGCATCAATTGTTCCTTACCCGGTCGCAGCATGTTTGTTTTAGCAGCGGTAGACGCGTCCTCTTTTCGGCGCGCTCGCACAGGCGGTAGAAAACCGCACCGGAATGCAGCCATCCATTCCCGTTGCGAGGCGTCATGAAAAATTTGAAGATATCGAAGCAGCTCATATTGCTGGTCGTCGGCCTGATGATCGCCTTTGCGATCGCCACCTCCCTGCAGATCCGCTCCTCGGTCGATGCGATCTACAAGGAGCGTTACGACATGCTGCGCGCCGAGGTTCAGTCGGCAGTCTCCGTTCTCAAGCTTTACCAGGCTAAGGTCACCGCCGGCGAAATGACGCTGGAGGATGCCCAGAAGCAGGCCTATACCACCGTCAACGGAATGAAATACGATCCGGACGGCTATTTCTTCGGCTATAGCTACGACGTCCAGATGATGTTCCACTACGATGCTGCGAAAGTCGGGCAGAACCTGAAGGCTCAGCCGGACAGCAAGGGCAAGCTCTATCGCGAAGAGCTGGTAAAGCTTGGGCAGCAGGGTGGTGGTCTCGTCGAATTTTATTCCACCAGCAAACCCGGCCAGCCGGCCGGCGATTTCCGCAAGACGGCCTATGCACAGGCCTTCGAACCCTGGAAGGTCGTCGTCGTCACCGGCGTCTATATGGACGATCTCGATGCTCAGATAAACAGCACGATCCTGACCGCGCTCTCCGGCAGCATCGTTCTGTTCTTCCTTGCCATGGCAGCCGCCTACATCGTCATTCGCGGCATATCGGGACCTCTCAACAACGTCCATGCCGCCCTGAAGGCTGTCGCCGAAGAGGATGTTTCGATCGCCATCCCGCATATCGGCATGAACAACGAAGTCGGCATGATGGCCAAGGCGACGCAGTCGCTGCAGGAAAAGATCAAGGAACGCCATGCGATGTCGGATCGCGAGGCGGCCCAGCAACTGGCGCTGGAAAGCGAACGTGAAAACAATCTGCGCCAGCAGCAGGACGAAGCAACGCTGCAGGCGCGGGTGGTGACGACGATCGGCCAGGCGCTGGAGATGATCGCCCGCGGCGATCTCACCGTCCGCTGCGCCGATCTCGGCCAGAAATACGCCGCCCTTCGCGACAACTTCAACGATGCGCTGTCGCATCTCGAAGCCGCCATGGCCAAGGTCAGCGCCAAGGGCACCGATATCGGCACCAGCAAGGAAGAGATCCGCCGCGCCTCCAATGAACTGTCGCAGCGCACCGAACGTCAGGCCGCCAGCCTGGAAGAAACTTCGGCCGCCCTCGATGAACTCACAGTCGCCGTCCGCCAGACCGCCGATGGCGCCCATGAGGCGAGCAAGCGCGTCCACGCGGTCAGCACCGAGGCCACCCACAGCGATGCGATCGTCACCCAGGCGATTGAGGCGATGAGCGGCATCGAGAAGTCATCCTCGGAGATCACCAAGATCATCGGTGTCATCGACGAGATCGCCTTCCAGACCAACCTCTTGGCGCTGAATGCCGGCGTTGAGGCAGCCCGCGCCGGTGAATCCGGCAAGGGGTTTGCGGTCGTCGCCCAGGAAGTGCGCGAACTCGCCCAGCGCTCCGCCGCTGCGGCCAAGGAGATCAAGGATCAGATCGCCCGCTCCTCCAGCCAGGTCGACCACGGCGTCCGTCTGGTCGGCGAGGCAGGCGAGGCGCTGAAGCGTATCTCTGACCAGATCAAGGCCGCCAACGAGATCGTCGCCAAGATCGCCCACAGCGCTTCCGAACAGGACACGACGCTGCGCTCGATCTCCTCGTCAATGAACCAGCTCGACGCCGCCACCCAGCAGAACGCTGCCATGGCCGAAGAGACCACGGCATCGGCCGAGACGCTGGCCAGCGATACCGACGAGCTGATCGACCTCATCCGCGGCTTCCGCGTCAGTGGCGAAAGCGCTGCCCCGGCTATGCATCAAGGTCGCCGTGCCGCTTAAACGGCGCGGGGACAATAAGAAATTTTATCACCAAATTCTTAGCGGCCGTCGGATCTCCGGCGGCCGTGCTATTTGGAGGCCTGTTCCGCGATACGCTCGATGAGTTGCTCGATCTCGTGATCGGAAAACACCTCGACGCCATCAGCTTTCAGCGCCGCCGCCGTCACGCCGTTGCCGGCTTGCTTGCGGCCGGAAAACGTGCCGTCATAAATGAAACCGGATCCGCAGGACGGGCTGCCGTCGATGAGCAGCGCATAGCGGCAGCCGGTCTGCCTGGCGAGCCCCACGGCATTCCTTGCCGCCTGCAGGAACTCTTCCGTCACGTCGGCACCCGTCAATTCGACAACCCGCGCCTTGCCGGCCAGCACATCCTCGCCGGTTGCCGCCTCAGCAATCTCCGCCGGCGGCCGCGGCACCATCATGCCCGCCGACATCTCCGGACAGATCGTCACCAGCCGGCCCGCGGCCCGCCATGTCTCGATCGCCGGATGAAGCAACGGCTTCGCCCGCCCGTCATAGCGGACGGCGTGCCCCATGAGACAGGCGCTGACGAGATTCTTGCTTTGCATGTCTGCTTGATAGCGCCAAGGTGGCGCCAATGCCAGTGTTGGGTGAGAGGGGCTATTCAAGGGGTAGCGAACCGCATTTGCCGCTCATTTGATTGCCGCGACCTCTCGACTCCCTCTTCTCCCCAGCGGGGAGAAGGTGCCCGTAGGGCGGATGAGGGGGCCGGCGAAGCCGCTCTTTCCCACAACGCCCATGCGGATTTCGACTGCGCTGACGTCGTCTCGACCGTGTTCAGGGCGCAGGGGAACGGCGTTACCGTCGGCGTGACGGAATAGGTTTTACGTGAAGGATATGCCTTGCGGCCCCCTCATCCGCCTGCCGGCACCTTCTCCCCGAGGGGAGAAGAGGATATGCCGCGACCTCTTCGTTCTCACGGCCTCGCACGTGGCAAGCGCCCCGTTCGTACCGGCAAAATCACCCCGAGATCTTCGAGAAATCCGCAACCGTCCCCGTCGCCTCGCGGTTCAGCCGCAGCAGGGCGAGACGGTTGGCGCGGATGGCGGCGTCCTCGTCGTTGACGAGCACGTCTTCGAAGAAGCGGTCGACCGGGCCGCGTAGCTTGGAAAGCGCTTCCATCGCCGAGCGGAAATCTTCCCCGGCAACCGCGTCCGACGCATCCTTCGAGGCGCTGGAGATCGCGGCGAACAATTCCTTCTCGGCATCGAGCTTTAGAAGCGCTTGCGAAACGCCGTCGGCGATGACGGTGCCCTTCTTTTCCTCGGCGGCGAGCAACTGCGTCGCCCGCTTGGTGCCGGAAAGCAGGTTCTTGCCGTCTTCCGAGGCGATGAAGGCCGTCAGCGCTTCGACGCGCCGTGCCACCATCAACAGGTCGTCGGCATCGGGCGTCAGCACGGCGTCGATGAGATCGTGGCGGGCGCCCTGGTCGCGCAGATAGACCTTGAGACGGTCATGGAAGAAGGAGAGCAGGTCGCCATCCCTGGTCGTTGCCAGCAGCGGCAGGCGGATCCTTCGCTCCAGCAGGATCCTGACGACACCAAGTGCTGCGCGCCGCAGGGCGAACGGATCCTTCGAACCCGTCGGTTTTTCGTCGATCGCCCAGAAGCCGATCAGCGTATCGAGCTTGTCGGCAAGGGCGATGGTGATCGCCACTCTGTCTTCCGGCACGCGGTCCGACGGACCCTGCGGCTTGTAGTGATCCTCGATCGCGGCGGCGACGGAGGCATCCTCGCCCTGCAGCACCGCATATTTGCGGCCCATCAGGCCCTGCAGTTCCGGGAATTCGCCGACGGCTTCGGTACGCAGATCGGCCTTGGCGAGCACGGCGGCACGATCGACCAGAGCCGCGTCGGCGCCGGTGATATCGGCCAATTTCTTGGCCAGTGTGCGGATGCGGGCGACACGCGCGCCCTGTGTGCCGAGTTTGGCATGGAAGGTCACGTCAAGCGCGTCGAGCTTGGCCATGCGCTGATCGAGCGGCTTCTTGATGTCGAGGCCGAACTTTGCCGCCGAAGCCGTGAGCGTCTCGAGATCCGGCAGATTGCCCTGGTCGCGTTTCCAGAAATGCAGCGCGTCCGAAAGCCTCGCCCGCACCACCTTGCCGTTGCCGTGGACGATTTCCTTGCCGCCGTCGCTCGCCTGGATATTGGAGACGAGGATGAACTTGTTCGAAAGCGTCTCTTCACCCTGTTTGCGGGTAACAAAACACTTCTGGTTGGTCTTGATCGTCAGCCGGATGATTTCCGAGGGGATCGAGAGGTAATCCTCCTCGAAGCTGCCCATCAGCACCTGCGGCCATTCGACGAGGCCGGAGACTTCTTCCAGCAGGCCTTCGTCTTCCACCAGCTCCAGCCCGTTGGCAAAGGCGATGTCGCGGGCGTCGTGCAGGATGATGTCCTTGCGCCGCTCGGCATCGAGGATGACCTTCGCCTTTTCCAAGTTCGCCGCATAGTCGTCGAAGCGCCGGACGGTGATCGCCTCGGGTGCATGGAAGCGATGGCCATAGGTGATGTTGGAAGCGGTGATGCCGTCGATCTCGAAGGGGATGACGATGGCCTCTTCATGCTCCGGGCCGAAGGTGCAGACGATCGACTGCAGCGGCCGCACCCAGCGCAGCGCGCCCGGCTTCGACGAGGCCTTGCCCCAGCGCATCGATTTCGGCCAGGGAAAATCGCGGATGATGCCGGGCATGACATCGGTGACGATCTCTTCCGTCGCGCGGCCGGGCTTGGAGATGACCGCGATGTAGAAATCGCCCTTCTTCGGATCGCTCACCACTTGCGCTTCGGAGACCGAGGACAACCCTGCGCCGCGCAGAAAACCTTCGATCGCCTTCTCGTTGGCGTCGGTGCGCGGCCCCTTCCGTTCCTCACGCACATCGGCCGAGCGGGCCGTCAGCCCGTGGATGTCGAGCGCCAGCCGCCGCGGCGTCCAATATTCGCGCGCGCCCTCGTAGGACAGGCCCGCTTCGACAAGCGCATCGGTGACGAGCTTCTTCAGGTCGCCGGCAGCCTTGCGCTGCATGCGGGCCGGAATCTCTTCGGAGCGGAGTTCGAGAAGAAGGTTTGGCATGTCGAATTTCCTTGCCTCCCGCGACAGGGGAGGGATGGCATGGGCGCCGGGTCAAAACGTTGCTTCTGCTAGCAAAGAATGGCGCATCTGCACAACCGCAAAATCGCCGCCTTTCCGGCATGCTTATCCTGTGGATCGGCGCTTGCCTGCAAACTCCAACATTGCCTTGCCGCTTTTCGCCGCTATGGTCCCGCCACCTCTGACGAAACAGGAAATCCCATGGCCGCAGACCTCCGTTTTCTCGCAGCCCGCATCTCCGCCGAAATCAACGCCCGGCCCGAACAGGCCAAAGCCGCCATCGAGCTGCTCGACGAGGGCGCCACCGTGCCCTTCATCGCCCGCTACCGCAAGGAAGTGACGGGCGGGCTGGATGACACGCAGCTGCGCAATCTCGCCGAGCGGCTGGTCTATCTGCGCGAGCTCGAAGCCCGGCGCGACGCGATCGTCGAATCGATCGCCGGCCAGGGCAAGATGACCGACGAGCTGATGAGCAAGGTCGCTGGCGCCGAAACCAAGGCCGAGCTCGAGGATCTCTACCTGCCCTACAAGCCGAAGCGTCGCACGCGGGCCGAAATCGCCCGTGAACGCGGCCTCGGCCCGCTCGCCGAGACGATCCTTGCCGACCGCTCCAGGGAGCCGGCGGTGTTGGCCGAAGGCTTCGTCACAGCTGATGTGCCCGATGTGAAGACGGCGCTCGAAGGCGCGCGCGACATCATCGCCGAAGGCATTGCAGAAAATGCCGACCTGCTCGGCAAATTGCGCGCCCATATGCGCCAGGCCTCGCTGCTGAAGGCGAAAGTCGTTGACGGAAAGCAGGCGACCGGCGAGAAGTTTTCCGACTACTTCGACCATTCCGAACGCTGGGCGACCGCCCCCGGCCACCGCGCGCTCGCCATGCTGCGCGGCTGGAACGAGGAGGTGCTGACGCTGACGATCGAGGCCGACGCCGAGATGACCTCTCCGAACAAGCCGGTCGAACGCATGATCGTGGCGGCTTACGAGATCGGTACCAGCCGTCCCGGCGACCGCTGGCTGATGGAGGTCGCAAGCTGGACCTGGCGCGTCAAGCTTTCCATGTCGCTCTCGCTCGACCTGATGCGGGAACTGCGCGAAAGGGCCGAAGAAGAGGCGATCCATGTCTTCGCCCGCAATCTCAAGGACCTGCTTTTGGCAGCGCCCGCCGGCTCGCGCGCGACGATGGGTCTCGATCCCGGCATCCGCACCGGCGTCAAGGTCGCCGTCGTCGACGGCACCGGCAAGGTGGTGGCGACATCGACCGTCTATCCCTTCCAGCCGAGGAACGACGTGCGCGGCGCCCAGGTCGAGCTCGCATCGCTGATCCGCAAGCACAATGTCGAGCTGATCTCGATCGGCAACGGCACCGGCAGCCGCGAAACCGAAAAGCTGGTGGCCGACATGCTGGCCGAGTTGCCGGCGCCGAAGCCGACCAAGGTCATCGTGTCGGAAGCCGGCGCCTCGGTCTATTCCGCCTCGGCGACCGCAGCGGCTGAGTTTCCCGATCTCGACGTGTCGCTGCGCGGCGCCGTCTCCATCGCGCGCCGCCTGCAGGATCCACTGGCCGAACTCGTCAAGATCGAGCCGAAATCGATCGGCGTCGGCCAGTATCAGCATGACGTCGACCAGCAGAAGCTGTCGCGTTCGCTCGATGCCGTGGTGGAAGACGCGGTGAATGCCGTCGGTGTCGATCTCAACACCGCGTCAGCGCCGCTGCTGTCGCGGGTCTCCGGTCTCGGTCCGTCGATCGCCGACGCCATCGTCCGCCACCGCGACAGCGAGGGCCGTTTCGAGACGCGAAAGGATCTGCTGAAGGTCGCCAGACTGGGCGGCCGCACCTTCGAGCAGTGCGCCGGCTTCCTGCGCATCCCGAACGGCAAGGAGCCGCTCGATTCCTCCTCGGTGCACCCGGAGGCCTACGGCGTCGCCAAGAAGATCGTCGCCGCCTGCGGCCGCGATCTGCGCGCGCTGATGGGCGACAGCGCCGTGTTGAAATCGGTTGATCCGCGCCAGTTCATCGACGAGAAATTCGGTCTGCCGACGGTCAGGGACATCATCGCAGAGCTGGAAAAGCCCGGCCGCGACCCGCGTCCGAGCTTCAAGACCGCGACCTTTGCCGAGGGCGTCAACGAAATTTCCGATCTCAAGCCCGGCATGGTGCTGGAAGGCACGGTGACCAATGTCGCCGCCTTCGGCGCCTTCGTCGATATCGGTGTACACCAGGATGGTCTGGTGCATGTCTCCCAGCTTGCCGATCGCTTCGTCAAGGATCCCCACGAGGTCGTCAAGGCCGGTGATGTCGTCAAGGTGCGGGTTGTCGAAGTCGATGCCAAACGCAAGCGCATCGGTCTCTCGATGAAACGTGATGACGGTTCTGCTGCACCTCCGCCGCGTGGTGATTCTCGCGGAAGTCAGGGGTCGCGGCCGCAGAACGAGCGCCGGCCCGCGGCTCAGAAACCAGAGAGCCATGGCGCCTTCGGCGCGGCGCTGGCCGAAGCGATGAAGCGAAAATAATGGTTTAGCCGGCATTTCGGCAAAAATGCAACAGTTTGGCAGCGTTCTGAACGGAGTGCTAAATCCGGCGCTTGTAAGGCGAAAGAGAGCTATTAAGTTGATGTGACCATCCTGTCACATTTGCGAGGCGTCCATGGCGTCGGCATTCTTATCGATCGTCCAGCAAATCGTCCGCAAGGGTTCGTTGAAACTTACCCTTGCCAATGGCGAAACCCATACTATCGGCGACGGCACGGGTGAAACCGTTGTCGCCCGCCTTGCCGATCAGGAGGCCGAGGACGCCATCCGGCGCGACCCGGCCATGAAGCTCGGCGAAATGTACATGCAAGGCCGGTTCATTCTCGAGCAGGGCAACATCTATGATTTCCTGTCGCTGGTGAAGCAGAACACCACCAACGAGATCTTCGATTTCAAGATGGCGGCGCTGCTCCTCGGCCGCATTGCCTGGCAGCAGCTGAAGAGCCGCATGCCGGTCAATCGCAACAAGCACAATGTCGCCCATCATTACGACCTGTCGGCCAAGCTCTTCGATCTTTTCCTCGACGAGGACTGGCAATATTCCTGCGCCTATTTCGAGCCGCCGGGCATTGGTCTCGACGAGGCGCAGCTTGCCAAGAAACGCCATATCGCCGCCAAGCTTATGCTCGAGCCGAACCAGCGTATCCTGGAGATCGGCTCCGGCTGGGGCGGCATGGGCATGTACCTGACGGAGGCGACAGAAGGTGCCGAGTTCACCGGCATCACGCTGAGCGAAGAGCAGCTCAAGGTCTCGCGTGCGCGGGCCGAAAAGCGCGGCCTTGCCGACCGTGTGCGTTTCGAACTGCAGGACTACCGCACCATGACGGGCAGGAAGTTCGACCGCATCGTCTCGGTCGGCATGTTCGAACATGTGGGTATCGGCCACTACGGCAGTTTCTTCCGCAAGGTATCGGATCTCCTCGATGACAACGGCGTCATGGTGCTGCATTCGATCGGCCGCCCGAAGCCGAGCTTCGGCACCAATGCCTTCATCGAGAAGTACATTTTCCCGGGAGGCTACATCCCTTCCGTCGGCGAGGTCGTGCCGCCGCTTGAGAAGGCCGGGCTGCTGGTCAGGGATATCGAAATCCTGCCGCTGCATTATGCCTATACGCTGCGCCATTGGCGCGAGCGTTTCGTGGCGCGCAAGGCCGAAGCGGTGGCGCTTTACGACGAGCAATTCTTCCGCATGTGGGAGTTGTATCTGGCCGGTTCCGAAATAGGCTTCCGTTGGGACGAGCTCTTCATCCTGCAGATCCAGATCGCCAAGAACCAGTTCGCCGTTCCTGACAATCGCAATTACATTGCCCGGAACGAAGCCAAGCTGAAGGAATTCGAGGCGGGGCGCGCCCCGCTCGAAAAGGTGACGTTCTGATCCCGCGGCGGTTTTGCCGACCATAATGAAAGGGCATGCCGATGAGCAGTTCGTTTCCCGAGGTCTACCTCGTCCGGCACGGTGAAACCGAGTGGAGCCGTTCCGGGCGCCATACCGGACGAACCGATATTCCGCTGACGGCAAACGGCGAGGCAGCCGCCGGCAAGCTCACCGAAAGGCTTTCGGGCCTGACCTTCTCCGCCGTCTGGTCGAGCCCGTCCGCGCGGGCCCGCAGGACCTCCGGGACGATCTCGCCGAATGGGACTACGGCGCCTATGAAGGCATCACCACCAAGGAAATCCTGGCGGACCGCCCCGGCTGGCAACTCTTTCGCGACGGCTGCCCGAATGGCGAATTCGCCGCCGATGTCGGCGCCCGCGCCGACGCCGTCATCCATGCGCTTCGCGAGGCGGCAACCACCATCCTGATCTTCTCGAGCTCACATTTCCTGCGCGTTCTCGCTGCCCGTTGGCTCGGTCTGCCGCCGGAAGGCGGCGTGTATTTCTCGCTCGATACCACAAGCATCAGCGTGCTCGGCTACGAGCACGACCTGACCGAACCGGTCATCCGCCGCTGGAACCAGAGATAGCGGAATTCGATAGTAGGCATCAGCCGTGTGGCCCCCTCATCCGACCCTTCGGGCCACCTTCTCCCCGCTGGGGAGAAGGGGATGTGTCGCGAGGTCTCGATCCCCTCTTCTCCCCAGCGGGGAGAAGGTGCCCGTAGGGCGGATGAGGGGGCCACACGGCACACCATTCATTTAGTGCCCTTTTCGCCGTGGTTAACATTGGCGTAACGACATCAAGATAAGTCTAGCCACCGCCGCCCTCCGCGGCTTTGTTTTTGCGTTTTCTGGAGTGTGGACGTGTCTCATCGATCAGTCGTATCGATCTCTTTGGCTATTGCCCTTTTATCTGCTGGCTCAGTGGCCGCCCAGGAAAGCGGCCAGCACTTCTGGTCCGGCGACTGGTATCTGAGTGTCGGCGTCGCCGGCTTCTCCGCCCCGAAATTCGAGGGCTCGTCGCATAATGAATTCAAGTTCAGCCCGCTGATCTCGGTCGGCCGCCAAGGCGCCGGCCCGCGTTTTTCCTCGCGCAACGACAATCCTTCTTTCGCCCTCATCGACAAGGGGGCGGTGCGCGCCGGTATCGTCGGCAGGTTCGTGCCGTCGCGCGATGATGGCGACGGCAACGAGCTGAAGGGCATGAAGAAGGTCAAATGGGGGGCGGAAGCCGGCGGTTTCGTCGAGGTTTACCCGACCGACTTCCTTCGCGCCCGCGCCGAAGTCCGCCAGGGCATTCGCTCGCATGACGGCATCGTCGCCGATCTCGCGGTCGATGCCTTTACCGATATCGCGCCCGACCTGCAGCTATCAGGCGGCCCGCGCGCGACCTTCGCCACCAGCGGCTATTACGACGCCTATTACGGCGTCAACGCCAAGCAGGCGGCGGCAAGCGGGCTCGATCCCTACAAGCCGCCGTCGGGCATCCAGTCCTATGGCGCAGGCGCGGCGCTGACCTGGAAGGCGACGGAAAACCTGTCGGCAAGTTCTTTCCTCGAATATAAGCGGCTGGCGGGTCCCGCCGCCGACAGCAGCCTCGTGCGCGACCGCGGCTCGAAAAACCAGGTCCTGATCGGCGTCTCGGCGACCTACAAGTTCAATTTCTCACTGCAGTGATTGACAGCGCGTTGCATCTTTCCAGACGCGCAAGGACGTTTTAACGCTTTGAATTGCCGCATAATTTATCCTTCAATCGATTCCGATTGAAGGATTATGCCAGTCGTTGTGCGGTGATGGCTTCTTGACCGCATCGATGGCCCGCCGCTAGATGAGCGGCATGCACGATACCGGCGACTTCAACGATCGCGTCTCCGACGCACCTTCCGATAACTGGGTCTACCGGATCCTGCCGCCATGGCTTTGGCCCTATGCGCAGCTGGCACGCTGGGATCGCCCGATCGGCTGGCAGCTCTTGATGTGGCCGTGCTTCTGGTCGGCGACACTTGCCGCCAATGCGGCGATCGGCGAGGGGCTCTATTCCGGCAGCCTGCTGGTGTCTCACCTGTTCCTTTATTTCATCGGCGCGGTCGCCATGCGCGGGGCCGGTTGCACCTATAACGATCTCGTCGACCACGAGATCGACATGGAAGTGGCGCGCACGCGGTCGCGTCCGCTCCCCTCCGGCCGCGTCACGCGCCGCCGGGCGAAGATCTTCATCGGCCTCCAGGCGCTGGTCGGCCTGTTCGTGCTGCTGCAGTTCAACTGGCTCAACGTCTTCCTCGGCGTGCTCTCGCTCGGGATCGTGGCGTTTTATCCCTTCGCTAAACGCTTCACCGACTGGCCGCAATTCTATCTCGGACTTGCCTTTTCCTGGGGCGCGCTGATGGGCTGGGCCGGGATTTTGGGCGGCCTCTCCTTCGCCGCCATCCTGCTCTACGCCGCCTCCGTCGCCTGGACGATCGGTTATGACACGATCTATGCGCATCAGGACAAGGAGGATGACGAGCTGATCGGCGTCCGCTCCACCGCGCGCCTGTTCGGCGATAGGACGCGGCTATGGCTGATCGGCCTTTATGGGCTGACGCTGGTGCTGATGTTTATCGCTTTCGCTCTCGCCGGCGCCAATCTCATCGCTTTCCTGGCCTTGCTCGGTGCGGCCGGCATGTTCGCCTGGCAGATCGTCCGGCTCGACATCAACGATGCCGACCAGTGCCTGGCGCTCTTCAAGTCGAACAACCGCGTCGGCCTGATCATCTTCTTCGGCCTCTTCGTCTCGCTGCTGTTTGCCATTCCCTGATTGGGACGATAAGCCCGGCGCGGGCGCCAGCCCTGATGGATTCGCCGTAGGCTGCGATATCGAATTCTTCCTACAACGCCGCGCTTTGTGGGAATTTTCTCTCGCAAAGCTCCCTCGCAAAAAACTCAAACTTTCGCGACGGAGTCTTGCGACAGCTCGGATAGAGGGCGCGGCTTGCTGAAAGCCGTGACGGCAGCGCAGACGCCGGCGAGCTGCAACGCCGCGCCGATCGCCTCGGCAGGCGATGGCAACCCCCCCTCGAACATGAAGCCATAGGCGAGGCCGAACATTGTTTCGGCAACAATGAGCAGGGCGGAGAGAGCCAGCGGCAGGCGACGGGAGGCGACCACCCAGCACCAGGTCGCGAACCACGAGCCGGCGAGCCCCATCACCAACGCCCATCCGATGAAACGCGAGACTTCGGGAACGGATACCGTATCCGCCAAATCGAAAGAGGCCAGTGGCAGCAGGAGAAGGCTGCCGATTGCCGCTCCGATGCCTTGCAGTCCTGTCCATTGCAGTCCGTCTGGGGCGTCGGCTGACCGCATCACGGCCGCATTTGCCAGTCCATAAACAATCCAGATCGCCAGCGCGACTGAGCTGGCGAGAATGCCGAGAATGATCCCCGCCGTGGTGGAAAGGTCTGCCGCCCGGATCGTCGCGACGTTGACGATAACCACTCCGGTCCCGATCATTGCCAGTGGCAAGGCGAGAGCGTGCCATGGCGCGGAACGGTCTTGAATGTTGCCGATGATGGCCAGAAACACTGGCATGGTGCCGATGATGACCGGAGGGATGGCTGCACCCGCAAGCTGCACGGCAAAGGCAGCGCTGACAAAATATCCGACATATCCTGCACCGCCAAGAAGCAGGCCAATCAAGAACCGTGAGGGTGTCATTCCCATCGGCCGGAACCGGCGATCGAACATCATGAGCAGACAGGCCAAGCCGAAGATGCCATAGCGGGCAATGGTCAAATCCCACGCCGTGAACGGTGCTACGGCGCGCGGAGCAACGAAAGTCAGCCCCCACAACGCGCATGTGGTAAGGCCGGCGATGATCCCAAGCAGCATGTTTGTCTCCTGTTGGAGCAATCATGCAATGCGATCCGACCATTTTATATGGAAAGGCAAGGGCTAATCGGCTAGATTTCTCGCGATGTCGAAAGCAAAAACACCTGAAAACCTTCAATCTGGAAAGTCGACGCTGGACGAGGCGGACGCGCGCATTGTTGCAGCGCTCGATTCCGATGCGCGATTGTCCATGAGCGAGCTAGCCCGCCTCGTCGGCATGTCCGCGCCGAGTGTATCAGAACGTGTTCGCAGGCTTGGAAGTGCGGGTGTCATTCGGGGGTTCACCGTGGATGTGGACACACGCGCCATCGGCTACCAGATACGGGCGATGGTCAGGATCAGGCCGCTGCCTGGTAAGCTGCATCTGGTCGAAAAGCTCATTCAGGAACGACCGGAATTTGTCGAATGCGACAAGATCACCGGCGACGATCCGTTCCTTGCCCGCTTGGTTGTGCATTCGATCGAGCAAATGGACGATGTGCTTGAAGTCCTTTCCGAACACGCTGTCACCAGCACGGCCGTCATTAAAGGAACTTCGGTCAAACGGCGCTTGCCGCCGCTGTAGCAAAGTCAGGGTTTCCGAGGCAAGCATACACATTCGCCTTCAGCGATCGAACTCTACAGCGTCGCAAAAACGGGCATTCCGCGACAGATGAGTGCGCAGAATGCCCGGCACGACAACCGCCGATTGGCGTGCGTGTCCTTAACCGGATGACCTAGTTTGGCCGTTCGGAATTTGAACGTGTCGCCTGAATCCGTCTGAGGTAAGGAGAGCTTCAAACCAAATTTAATCAACGCAATGCGGGCCATATTCGGCCTCGTGTTCTATTCCACTTTCCGGACGGCGGGTATGTCAATATCGTCTTGCGACGATAGTGAAGTATCGAGGTTGAAATGACCATCTCCATTCGAGTCGGTAAAAAAACCGATGCCGAGGCGGCCATCGCAGTCTTGCGCCAGTCTATAACGCAATTGTGCAGCGCTGATCACCAAGACGACGACGCTGAGATTGCGAGCTGGCTCTCCAATAAGACTGCCGCGTCCTGGGCAGCATGGATCAATCGCGAGGACGCCACAGTTCTGGTCGCAGAACTTGAGGGCAACATTGTCGGGGTCGGCATGGCGGATGCGCGGGGTGAAATTCTGCTCAATTATGCTCATCCCGACACACGCTTTAAGGGGATAAGCACGGCAATCTTGCTTGCGCTTGAAGCCGAGGTCCGCGCGCGTGGAATGGAGATGTGCGTCGTGGAAAGTACTCGAACCGCCAAGAAGTTCTACGAAACTAGGGGATACCAGGCTGCGGCGGGCGATTCCCTCAGCCTTTCCAAACGGCTGTAACGGCAAGACTACCTGGGAACCGGGAGGCACCGCGCCCTTGTCGCAGAAATCCCAATTAAGGCGACAGTTTTGCCACCGAATTCGACAGCGTCGCAAAACGGACATTCTGCGACAGATGAGTGCGCAGAATGCCCGGCAATGATGCGGCCGGTGTCGCGATTTCGGTCAGTTGCGGGCGATGATTTCCTTGCCCTCGATCTTCATGGCGACACCCAGCCGGCCGGTGGTGCGGCGCACGAGGAAGCGCGGGCGGCGGTTGGCGAAGTAGGAATGACGGCGGCGCGGCTTGAGATCGCTGGTGCGCAAGGCGCCGATGTGCTCTTCGAGCGGCCGGGCGACGCCGTCGGCCTCGACCATCAGCATCGGAATGCGGAAGGCTTCGGACCAGCTGCGCCAGTCGGCGGCAATGTCGCTGAGATCATGGGCGACGAGCAGCGGAATGCAGAGCTCCGGATCGGTGTGGTGAAGCTCGAGCGTAACGGTGACTTCGCCGTCGCCGTGGTCGATGGCGCGGGCGGCGACACCTTTGAAGACGCGCTTCGGCAGCGCAATCGAGAGCGGCAGGCCGCTGGAGGGGAGGACCTTGCGCAGGACCGCACCGCGTTCGTCTATGGTGATATTGACGTCATCCGAACAATCATGGATGGCGTAGCTGACCTGCTGGGGGAAGCGGGACGGATCGAGGCGTAACGTCGTGCCAGCCCAGGCGGGCTTCATAACGGGATTGTTCATTTCATTCTACCCTTGTCTTACCTGAGAGCCGATTTTCGGTCTTCTCCTTGGGACTTTTCGTCCTCTATGGCCGACAATAGGCAGCCGCCGTTCCGTACAGCTTAAAAATTGCGGTTAAGAAAACTTTGCCTCCTCTGATGGTTATCAAAACCGAATCCGGCAGGGTTTCCGGAAGGTGAACGATGTGGTGTCCTGGAATGATGCATCCTGAGGTAAGTCTCAGGTAAGCTTTACGTGGCAAAATATGCTCACCAGCATTTCGTCGTTCTTTTAGAGATTTTGCCGAAAAGGGCGCTTTTTATGATCACGGCTTCCCTCGCTTACACGATCCTGTCGCGGGACATGACGTCGAGCCTCAACAAGGTTGCGTCGCAGACGACGGTCAAGAAGGATGCCCAGTATTACGCCGACCATATAAACAAGGTCACCGACGTCGACGACTTCCTCGGCGACTACAAGCTCTACAGCTATGCGATGAAGGCCTATGGCCTCGAGGACATGACCTACGCCAAGGCCTTCATGAAGAAGGTGCTGGAAAGCGATCTCACCGATCCCAACAGCTACGCCAACAAGCTTTCCGATACGCGCTACCGCGAGTTCGCCGCCGCCTTCAATTTCAATGCGCCGGAGAAGGACGTGCAGACGGACGCGCAGGAGGACGACCTCATCGGCCTCTACAAGCAGTCCTTCATCGATGCCGACAAGGCCGCGACTGCCGAGAGCACCTATTACAGCAATAATATCGATAGCGTGCAGACCGTTGACGACCTGGTCAACAACACCCGGCTGCGCACCTATGTGCTGAAGACCTTCAAGATCGATCCGACCTATGCGTCGAAGGACTTTCTGCGGCAGGTGCTGACGAGCGATCTCAGCGACCCCACGAGCGTCGTCAACACGCAAGGTGGCGACAAGTACAAGGCGCTTGCCGCCCAGTTCAGCTTCAACACGGATGGCACAGTCACCGGCACGGCGCAGACCGCAGCGCAGAAGGCCTCGGTCATCGAGTCCTACACCCTGAATTCCCAGTCCGTCATCATCGACAATTCGGTCGGTTCGGATGTCTACTACGTCGGCAAGACAGCGGCCGAATACAACAAGGCCTATTACACTGCGAAGATCGGCACGATCACCAATGTCGACGATCTGGTCGCCGACAAGCGCCTGGTCTCCTACATCACGACGGCCTACAGCATGGGCGCCGATTTCACCCCGGCAGCACTGCGCACGGTGCTGACTGACCCCGGCTACGCCCAGCTGATGGGCTTTACCAATGTCTACAATGCTTTCAACTTCAAGGCTGACGGGTCGACCTCCAGCACGGCGCGCGTCCAGTCGGTCGACCAGGCAAACAGCCTGCAGGCGGCGGCATCGAGCACGAACAACTATTATACCGTCACCTCGCAATCGAGCAGCATCACCAATGTCGACGACCTGCTCGCCGACAATGTGCTGGCGCGCTACATCAAGGATGCCTACGACCTCGGCACGAATTTCAGCAATGCCGACCTGAAGAACATCCTGACGGATTCGGCCTATGCCGCGGCCCAGGGCCATGCCGATCTCAATGCCGACTTCAATTTCCAGGCGGACGGCTCGATTAACGGTTCCGTGATCCAGACCGCAGCGCAGCGGAAATCGACCACCGACAAGTCGGCGGCGAACGCCACGCATTTCAACGGCATGATCGGCAATGTCACCAATGTCGATGACATCATGTCCGATGCTGTTGCGGTCAGCTATATCAGAAACAGCATGCAGATTTCCGACAGCGTCTCCGATGCGACGTTGAGGACTTTCCTCGTCGACCGCACGGCTGCCAGCGCCCAGGGCTACAGCGACGTTCACGATCTCTTCAATTTCAAAGCGGATGGTTCGGTCGCGACCCTTTACGCCACGCAGACGGCAACGCAAAGTGCCAGCACTGCCAGCAAGGCCGACAATGCGGCAGTCTACTACCAGTCGACCATCGCGGGCATCTCAAATGTCGATCAGTTGCTGACGGACCAGAAGCTGAACAATTTTGTGCGCAACGCCTTCGGCATCCCATCGACGGTCAGCGACGTCGCTCTTCGCAATATCCTGACCGATCAGAGCGGCACCGGCACCTATGCCGACGTTGCCGCCGCCTTCAACTTCAAGGCAGACGGCACGCTTGAGGACGGTATGGCGGCCCAGACTGCCAGCCAGATCAGCAGCACGAAATTTGCCGCCACAGCGCGCGCAGACGATTATTCCGCCCGGATGGCGACGATTACCAATGTCGATGATCTGCTTGCCGATGACGCCATCACCAATTTCCTGAAGAGCACCTACAATCTGCCGTTCGATATCTCGAATGCCGATCTGAAAAGCATCCTGACCGATGCGACGGCCGCTGCCGCAGCCGGCCACGCCGATCTCAATGCCGACTTCAACTTCGCCGCCGACGGATCGCTTCCAGTGGTGAGCTCGGTCCAGACGGCCGATCAGGCACAGACCACCAACGACAATTACGCGGCGCGTTATGACGACGAACGCGACGAGGCGATCGACGAGGTCGCATCCAACTACCAGAAGCTTATGGCCGACAGCAGCAGCCTGCTGAATTTCTCCGACGTCAAGAGCGTCAATGATTTCCTGCGCAGCAATTCGGCCGCCGATTTCAGCAAGAGCAATGACAATCTGCCGGATCTCTATCATGTGGCGCTGCAGGCCTTCGGTCTGACCGACCAGGACGTCCCGCGCTCGATGATGCGTAAGATCCTGACGAGCGATGCCTATGATCCGGATGGCTATATTGCCTCGCTCAAGGATGAACGCATCACCAACCTTGCCCGCGCCTTCAACTTCGGCCCCGACGGCAAGGCGGCATCACCCTTCCAGGCGCTTCCCGACGCGACCATGGCCAAATATGCCACCGACTATAGATCGCATATCACCATGCTGATGAAGGACGGTCCGGTGAAGGACAAGGCAGCGAAGGATGCGACGGCCGAAGTCGATTATTTCGCCAAGGGCATGGCAAAGGTAAAGTCGCTCGACGATTTCCTGGGTGACAGCCGGCTGACCGACCTGGTGCTGAAGGCGAACAACCTTGACCCCAAGGATTACGACAAGGCGACGCTGAAGAAGATCTTCACGTCCGATCCTGACGACAAGAAGAGCTATCTCAACGCCACCGCCGATGCGCATTTCAAGGACATCGTCGCCGCCTTCAATTTCGACAAGGACGGTAACCTGACCCGCGCCAAGATCGGCACCATCCAGAACAAAGCGGCCGAGGAGCATACGCAGGAGCTCTACGTCCAGCAGACGATGGAAGCCCAGGAAGGCGAAAGCAATGACGGCGTCCGCCTGGCGCTCTATTTCAGCCGCAAGGCCTCGAGCATCACTTCGATCTATGGGATTCTCGGCGACAGGGCGCTTTATCAGGTCATCACCACCGCCTACAGCCTGCCGTCGCAGATCTCCGGCATGGATGTCGCCAAGCAGGCCGATCTCATCAACCGGTTCGTCAAGCTCGAGGATCTCCAGGATCCGAAGAAGGTCGACAAGCTGCTGCGCCGATTCACCGCGATGTACGACGTCCAGAATGCCACCCAGCAGTCGCCGGCGCTGATGATCCTGACTAACGGCGGTACGCAGTAGGCCTGATGACGTGCCGGTCAACCTCACGGATCGAGGCTGACCACTTTTCCCGGGTTCATGATATCGGCTGGGTCGAAGGCGCGCTTGATGCGGCGCATCAGCTCGATTTCGATTGCCGGGCGGATCGCCGCCAGTTCGTCGCGCTTCAGCTGACCGATGCCGTGCTCGGCCGAGATCGAGCCGCCATGGGCAAGCACCAGTCCATGCACGATATGGTTCATCTCATGCCAGCGGGCAATGAAGGCATCCTTGTCGGCGCCGACCGGTTGAGAAATATTGTAATGAATATTGCCGTCGCCCATGTGGCCGAAGGCGCAGATGCGGGCGCCCGGCATGGCCGCCATCACCGCTTCTTCGGCCTCGGCCATGAAATGCGGGATCTTCGACACGGGCACGGACACATCGTGCTTGATCGACCCGCCTTCCGGCTTCTGCGCATCCGACATGCTCTCGCGCATGTGCCAGAGCGCCTTCTGCTGCGCCACGGATGAGGCGATTGCGGCATCCAGCACCAGCCCGGCCTCGAAGCCCTGTTCGAGCACGCCATTCATCATCCGCTCCGCCGTCTCGGCCGAATCCGACGTCGAAATATCGATCAGCACGTACCAGGGATAGGCGGCCTCCAGCGGATCGCGCACGCCGTCGATGTGGCGCGTGGTAATCTCGACGCCGAAACGCGGCATCAGCTCGAAACCGGTGAGCGAGGCGCCGCAGAGGCTGGAGGCCAGGTTGAAGAGGGCAAGGGCATCGGTCACCGAATTCAGGCCGGCGAAGGCCACCTGATGGCCGAGCGGCTGGGGAAAGAGCTTCAGCACCGCGCCGGTGATGATGCCGAGCGTGCCCTCGGCGCCGATGAAGAGATCGCGCAGGTCGTAGCCAGTATTGTCCTTCTTCAGGCGGCGTAAGCCGTCCCAGATCTCCCCGGTCGGCAGCACCACTTCGAGGCCGAGGCAGAGCTGACGAATATTGCCATAGGCAAGCACGGCCGTTCCGCCGGCATTGGTGGAAAGGTTGCCACCGATGCGGCAGGAGCCCTCCGAGCCGAGCGACAGGGGAAACAGCCGCCCATGCGCCTCGGCCGCCTTTTGCACCTCGGCAAGGATGGCGCCGCCGTCTGCCACCAGCACGTTCGCCACCGGATCGACATCGCGGATCCTGTTCATGCGCTCGAGCGACAGGATGACATCGGACTCGCCCTGACGCGGTGTCTGGCCGCCGACGAGGCCGGTATTGCCGGTCTGCGGCACGATCGCCGTTCCGGTCTCCGTCGCAAGCTTCATGATCGCCGAGACTTCTTCGACCGAACCGGGTTTCAAGAGGAGAGGGGAGGAGCCGTGATAGAGCCCGCGGTTTTCGATCAGATGCGGCGCAAGGTCGGCCTCGCTGCGAAGCGCGTACTTGTCGCCGACGATCGCAATAAAGCGGTCGAGATCCTCGCTGGAAATGCTGCTCATCGGGCTCGATTCTCCATCCTGTTCCTGGTCCTTCAGTCGCGGGGTGCGGCTGCCCGCTGCAGGCGGTCGTTGATCGCCTCGCCCAGCCCCTCCTCGGGAATCGGCGAAAAGGCAATGCTCCGGGCGCCGCTGGCATCTGCCCGCTTGATATAGTCGAAAAGATTGGCGGCTGCCTCTGCCAGGTCGCCGCGCGGGCTGAGATCGAGGACGATCCGTGCACTGTCCGCGCCGGAGACCGCAGCGCTGCCGAAGGCGATCAGCGCTTCGCCGGGTTCGACTGCCGTTGCATTGAGGCGCACGGAAGCACCCGGCGCGTAATGCGAGGCGAGCATGCCCGGCGCCTCGATGGCCGCCGATGCCGCCTTCGCACGCAGCAGCGGTTGGCCTGCAATGCGTTCGATCTCGCGCGCCGCCAGTCCACCCGGCCGAAGCAGCCTGAGTTGGCCGCCCTCTGCCTTGACGATCGTCGATTCGACGCCGACGGCGCTTGGGCCCGCATCGAGGATCAGCGGGATTTTCGCCCCGAGATCGGCTTCGACATGGGCGGCACTCGTGGCGCTGACCCCGCCTGAGGTATTGGCGCTGGGGGCTGCAAGCGGCCGTCCGAAGGCGCCGATCAAAGCGCCTGCAAACCCCTTCGGCACGCGGATGCCGACGCTGTCGAGCCCGGCAGTCGCCAGCGAATGGATCGGACTTTCCCGCTTCAGCGGCAGCACGAGTGTCAGCGGACCGGGCCAGAAGGCTGCAGCGAGCGCCCGCGAGACCGGGTCGAACTCGGCATATTCTTCCGCCATCGCGAGATCGGCCATATGGCAGATCAGCGGGTTGAAGCGCGGCCGTCCCTTTGTCTCGTAGATGCGGGTGATGGCCAAAGGATTGGTGGCGTCGGCTGCCAGGCCGTAGACGGTCTCCGTCGGGATGGCGATGGCAAAGCCGTCGGCAAGAGCGGCTGAGGCCGCCACGAGCGCTGCCTGCCTGTCTGCCTCTATGTCGATCGTGAGTGCCATGTCCTGCCCGTGTTCGTCCCGGCAGTCATTAGGCTTTCCGCCGCCTGCGATCAATCGCGTTGTTCATCTATGCATGTCGCCCGAAACTGTGCAGCGGTTTTGGGACCACGACATGCATCAAGCAAGGACCGCGTCGCAGCTTTAGAGTTGCCGGATGATTTCGCGCAGCTGTTCGTTGCGGGCGCCGAGCAGCAGGATGTTGCGGATCGCCGCCTGCGGATCATGCGTGCGGAAGAGCAGGCCGTTGCCGCGCACCGACCGGTCGATGGTCATCTTTTCCGCGGACCCCTCGCCGGGTTTGATCGCGACGGCGAAATACATGCGGGAATAACCGACATCGATGCGCTCGAAGAAATTGTCGTTCTCGCCGATGTCGGAATAGAAATTGGAGATGTAGAAGGCCCAGCTCACCTCTTCGTAATGGGCGAATTTCGTCCGCGCGGCGGTGACGTGGCAATAGCCGAGATGCGGGCTGTCCTCCAGCGTCCGGTGAAAGATCATCTTCGGAAACTGGATCGAGTGGTGAAAGCCGTTGATGTGCTGATGCGTCTTTTCGCCGGCGACCTGCAGCTTGCGGCCGGTCTTTGCCGCGACCTCATCATGGCTGAAATAGCGTTTTTCCTCGGCCAGCCAGTGCCGCCGCTCGCGGGGGATGCGACCAGTGCGCAAAAATTCGGAATGCGCGGCAATCAGCTGCGGCTCTTGCAGTTTACTTGCTTCTTTCGCGTCGAAATAACGGAGTCTGGCCATGGTTCGCGTTCTTCGGTCCGTCTGAATTCGCAGCAGGATAGGACCGTATGCTTAAGGCGATGTTAAAAAATCGCCCCGCCACCGGCCGGCTGGGAGGCCAAATGCCGGCAGATGTCGCAAACGCGACTGACATCGATATCAGGCAGCCGACCTCTTTGCGGAGCGGGTCTTTACGCCATGTCGCAATTGACGATAATTGCCCGGAGAGTCGGGCGATGTCATCGACCGGGATCGGCAGCTTGCGGCTTGCCGCATCCTGTCGTCAATTTCGAAGCCGATGTCGCATTACAACCAAGCGGCAGCCATGCTCGGTGATTTAATGGCGCCATGAACAATTCTCCCGAAGGAGAAGGAAGCGGGCGCGCTTCCGCCGGCCTTCTTGCCGGAAGGCGGCAGCCGGGTGCACGAGGACATGAAGATGGATATTCGCAGCAACGTTTTGCGTCAGCTCAAGAGCCGCCGTGAGGGCTTCAGCCTCGAACAGCCGTTCTATATCGACGAGGATTATTTCCAGCTCGACATGGAAATGATCTATTATCGCGACTGGCTGTTCATCGGCCATGATTGCGAGCTGCCGAAGCCGGGAGCCTATTTCACCGTCCAGATCGGCAGCTATCCTGTCGTCATCGTCCGCGGCCGCGACAATGTCATCCGTGCCTTCCACAACAGCTGCCGCCATCGCGGCTCGCGCGTCTGCACCAAGGAGCACGGCTCCTCCGTACGTCTCGTCTGTCCCTATCATCAGTGGACCTATGATCTCGACGGCAAGCTCGCCTTCGCCCGCCACATGGGCGACGATTTCGACAAGACGGGCTTCAACCTGAAGCCCGTCCATTGCGAAATCGTCGCTGGCTATGTCTTCATCTGCCTTGCCAATACCGCCCCGGATTTCCAGCCGGTGCGCGACAAGATCGAACCCTATGTCGCGCCGCACCGGATCAGTCAGAGCAAGGTCGCTTTCCAGAGCACGATCATCGAGAAGGGCAACTGGAAGCTTGTCTGGGAAAACAATCGCGAGTGCTATCACTGTGCCGCCAATCACCCCGAACTCTGCCGCACCTATCCAGAGGCTCCGAGTGTCACCGGCACGGATGGCGGCGCCGACGATCCCGAGATCGCCGGTCACTGGGCGCGCTGCGAGGCGGCCGGCCTGCCGAGCAAGTTCCAGATTTCGCCGGACGGTCAGTTCCGCACCGCCCGCATGCCGCTGATCGAGGATGCCGAGAGCTACACCATGTCGGGCAAGCGCGCCGTCAAGCGCCCGCTCTCCGACGATATCTCGATCGGCCATATCGGCACCATGCTGCTCTTCCACTACCCGACGACGTGGAACCACCTGCTCGGCGACCACGCCATCTCCTTCCGGGTGTTGCCGCTCAGCGCCAATGAGACGGCGGTGACGACCAAGTGGCTTGTCCACAAGGATGCCGTCGAAGGCGTGGATTACAATCTCGAGGAACTGACCCACGTCTGGACCGAGACCAACGATCAAGATCGCCGTATTGTCGAGGAAAACGCCTTCGGCATCCACTCGCCCGCCTATGAGCCCGGCCCCTATTCCTCCCTGCACGAGGGCGGCGTCATGCAGTTCCTCGAATGGTATTCGAACTTCATGGTGAACCGCCTGCAGGGCGATCAGGCGAAAATCTCTGCCGTTGCCTGATCGCATCGCCGGCGCCGGTTAATCTCCGGTTCAGTTCAGACTCGCTAAAAGGGAAAGCAGCCGGCCCCGGCCGCTTTTGGAACCATTCGGGCGCGAAAGTGTTGCTGGGCAGGCGGTGATCGCTGTTGAATGGGAGTTGAAGCAATGATCGGGCTGAGAAACAAAATTGCGACCGCAGTTCTGGCTGCCGCCGTGGTGCTGACGGGCTTTGCGCCGTCGCAGGCAATCCAGATGCCCACCGCCCCGCAGGTGGAAAAATCCTCTGCCGTCGAGAACGTTCAGGACCGCCGCTACTATCGCCCCGGTTACCGGCCCGGCTATCGCCCCGGCGCCTATTATCGTCCTGGATACCGCCCCGCTTATCGCCCGGCCTATCGGCCCGGCTGGTACGGCGGCTATCGCGGATATTCCTATCACCGCCCGGGATACCGCCGTTATAACGGCTACTGGTATCCGCTCGCCGCCTTCGGCGCCGGCGCGGTCATCGGCGGCGCCATTGTCGCGCAGCCGCGTTACGTTGCGCCTGCGCCCCGCATGGGTTCGAGCCACGTCGCCTGGTGCGCCAACCGCTACAGGTCCTATCGCGCCTACGACAACACGTTCCAACCCTATAACGGCCCGCGCCAGCAGTGCTATTCGCCGTATTGAGGCTGGGCATAGGAGGCGCGACGCGCCTCCGATCGCTAAGTGTCAACGCAGCGTGATGCCATAGGCGCAACGCCATTCCATTCGTTGCGTCGGCGGCGAGTTCGGCCGGAACGTAACCCCACCCTCCATCAGCCGCGGGCATGGATCCTCGGGTCGGGCCTGAGGATGACGGAGGGTGGGGTGAGCTTCTGGAGCAAGTACCGCGACGTGTGGGGAATGCGCCTCCCCGACAGTGACGACGAACCTTCACCTCAAAGAATATCCACCCGCCTCAGCAACCACCAGGCAAGCGCGACGGAGGCGACGATGAGGACGACGGCGTATTCGGTGCCGTAGTCGCCGACGGCGAAGGGTAGGTTTGCGGTGTTCATGCCGAAGAAACCGGTCACCAAGGTCGGCGGTAGCAGGAAGGCCGTCATGATCGACAGCAGATAGAGGTGGCGGTTGGTTTCGGAGGATTGCTTCGAATCGATTTCTTCGTGCAGCAGGCGTGCCCGGTCCTGCAGCGCATAGATATCGTGGTCGACCGTTTCCAGCCGGCTCGTCAGCCGCCGCGCCACATCGTCGAAGCCGAAGGGCATCTCGTCGTCGTCGGCCGCCGCCGCCCGGCGCATCAGCGCCAGCACGGTGCGCAGATGCCGATGCAGCCTGACCACGGTGCGCCGCACCGGCGCCAGGCGCCGGCGTTCATCGCGCTGCGCGCTGTCGTAGACGATGTCCTCGATCTGGTTCAGTTCTTCGGTGAGCTCGATGACGATCGCAATCAGCGTGCGCTGGAATTCGATCACCAGCAGTTCGAAGAGATCGACCGGCCGCGAGAATTTGCCAGGATTCTTATCGATCAGCGCCCGCGCCCGTTCGAGGCTGCGCAGCGGCTGCAGTCTTGTGGTGATGATGAAGCGGTCGGACATGGCGAAATGCAGCCAGCCGAGATTGTTGGTATCCTGGGCGAAATCGCGCTGGCAATCGACGAGCGTGCCATAGAGCATCTGTTCGTCGACGGTGATGGCCGCATGCGTATCCCGCGTCGTCAGCGCCGATTTCGCGTCCTCCGTCAGCCCCTCCAGCGTATCGAGCAAGGCCGGCACGCGGGCGTCGACAAGGTTGAGGTGCAGCCAGTAGAAACAGTTGTCGGCGGTCAGTTCCGCCACCGTCGCACTGTTGTTCAGCCGCACCGCAGTCTTTTCGTCGGGCGAGAAGCGATAGGCCCAGACGAAACCGGGTATGTTGACGGGCAATGTATCCATTGGTCGCCGATCCTTTGCGAAGGCGATATCATTCCTTAAAGTGTCTCCATGACGTCTATTTATGCAACGGTGCAAGTGCAAAGCGACATCTCGGCCAAACTATCGCACGACCACCAAAGAAATCGAAATTGACGTTTACGTAAAAATCAATTAGCCCTTGCCTCGGAGGGGCTTTGCCGCGCGCGAGGCCGGTCTGCGGAGGAAAAACCATGTACAAGGCGCCCGTCGAGGAAATCGCGTTCACGTTGAAGCATGTCGCGGGCATGGGCGAGGCGATTTCAACAGGCCTTCTCGGCGATCTCGGCGAGGATCTGGTCGACGCCATTCTCGCCGAGGCGGGACGTTTTGCCACAGAGGAAGTGGCGCCGCTTGCCGAAATCGGCGATCGCCAGGGCGCCCGCCTGATCGATGGCGAGGTCAGGCTGCCGGATGGCTGGCGCGATCTCTATCGCCATTGGATTGCCGGCGGCTGGAACGGCCTGACGGCTCCCGAGGCTTTCGGCGGCCAGGCCATGCCGCATATGCTGAATGTCGCAGCACTCGAAATGTGGAATTCCGGTTCCATGGCCTTTGCGCTCGCCCCGACCCTGACGATGGGCGCCATCGAGGCGGTCAGCGCCCATGGCAGCGCTGCGTTGAAAGACAAATATCTGGAAAAGATGGTCTCCGGCGAATGGACCGGCACGATGAACCTGACCGAGCCGCATGCCGGCTCCGATCTCGGGGTGCTGAAAGCCCGCGCCGAGCGCCGCGACGACGGCAGCTACCGCCTCTTCGGCCAGAAGATCTTCATCACCTGGGGCGAACATGACGCGGCCGACAATATCATCCATCTGGTGCTGGCCCGCCTGCCGGATGCGCCGGCCGGTACACGCGGCATCTCACTCTTCCTGGTGCCGAAATTCCTGGTGAACGACGACGGCTCGCTTGGGCCCCGCAACGATCTGTTCTGCCATTCGCTGGAGCACAAGCTCGGCATCCATGGTTCGCCGACCTGCACGATGATCTACGGCGACGGAAAATTCGGCGGTGAAAAGGGCGCTGTGGGCTGGCTGGTCGGCGAGGAGAACAAGGGGCTCGCCTGCATGTTCACGATGATGAACAATGCCCGCCTTGCCGTCGGCATGCAGGGCGTGGCGATCGCGGAGGCGGCCACCCAGAAGGCGCTCGCCTATGCCAAGGAACGCACCCAGGGCAGGGCGCCGGGCGCAAGCGGCGCCGGCATGAGCCCGATCGTCGAACATCCCGATGTCGCCCGCATGCTCCTCACCATGAAGGCGCTGACGCAAGGGGCACGCGCCATTTCCTATGCCTGCGCCCATGCGATCGACATGTCGCACCGGGCAGGTGACACCAACCGCCACTGGCAGGAGCGCGCCGCCTTGCTGACGCCGATTGCCAAATCCTTTTCGACCGATGCCGGCGTCGACGTCGCCTCGCTCGGCATCCAGGTGCATGGCGGCATGGGCTTCATCGAGGAGACGGGCGCGGCGCGTTATCTCCGCGATGCCCGCATCGCCCCGATTTACGAGGGCACCAATGGCATCCAGGCGATCGACCTCGTCACCCGCAAACTGCCGCTTTCCGGCGGCGATCAGGTGAAGGGCTTCATCACCGAGCTTAAGCAGATCGCCGACGGCGTCCGCCGCTCCAATCTCGATGGTTTCGGCGAGACCGCTGTGAGGCTCGACGTTGCGATCGCCGATCTCGAGCAGGCAACCGCCTGGCTGATAAAGACGCTTGCCGAGAACAGGACCGCCGAGGCGCTCTCGGGTGCCACGCCCTATCAGCGCCTGTTCGGCCTCGTGCTCACCGGCTGTTATCTTGCCAAGGGCGCTCTCGCCGAGGGAGCCGATGGGGCAGGTGAAAACCGCATCGCGCTCTGCCGCTTCGCCGCCGAAAACCTGCTGGCCGAAACCGCAGCCCTTCGCGACCGGGTCGTCAATGGCGCAGCAAGCCTTGCCGCCGCCCGCATCCTGCTTGCCTGAGGAGACCTTATGACCGATCACATCATCGTCGAGCAGCCTTCCGCCCATCCCGGCGTCCAGTCTATCCGCTTCAATCGGCCGGAGAAGAAAAACGCCATCACCCGCGCCATGTACCGCACCATGGCCGATGCGCTGAATGCGGCCAACACAAATCCTGGCATCCGCGCCACCGCTTTGCTCGGCACCGAAGGCTGCTTTTCGGCCGGCAACGACATGAACGATTTTCTTGCTGCCGCGATGGGCGGCCGCGGCCTGGAGCAGGAAATCCTCGACTTCCTCTATGCGCTGGTGAATGCCGAAAAACCCGTCGTCTCGGGCGTCGACGGCCTTGCGATCGGCATCGGCACGACGATCCATCTCCATTGCGACCTGACCATCGCATCCAGCCGCAGCCAGTTCCGCACACCCTTCGTCGATCTGGCGCTGGTGCCGGAGGCCGGTTCCAGCCTCGTCGCGCCGCGCCTGATGGGGCATCAGCGCGCCTTCGCCCTGCTGGCCGCCGGCGAAGCATTCTCAGCCGAGGAAGCGAAGGAAGCCGGCCTGGTCTGGAAGGTCGTTGAGTCAGGCGAGGTCGATGCCATGACGCTTGGCCTCGCCGCAAAGCTCGCCGCCAAGCCGCCGGAGGCGCTGCGCATCGCCCGCGATCTCATTCGCGGCGATCGTGGCGAGATCATCGCCCGCATCGACGAGGAGGCCCGCTATTTCTCCGCGCGGCTGAAAAGTGCCGAGGCGCGGGCGGCCTTCGAAGCCTTCATGCGTCGCTGAGCGGCGATCTCGGTCGTTTCCGAAGTATCTATGGCAAGCAGGCCGACACCAGCACCAGTCCGGGAGCAAACGGATACCGATTAGACCGCCGGCACATTGAATACCTCGCCGGCCCTGAGCGGCCGGAACCGTTCCGGGGGAATATCATGCTCGTTCATTGCGTCTTGCAACGCTTTTGCCGGCGCGTCGACCGCCTCATTTGTCAGTTGGAACGTGGCGAAGTGATGCCCGGCCACATAGGCCGCATTTGCCAACTTCATCCCGATCACCGCTTCCTGCGGATTCTGGTGCTGCCCTTTCATGAACCATCGCGGCTCATATGCGCCGAAGGGTAAAATGGCCAAACGAAAGTCGCCATGCTTCTGCTGTGCCGCTTTGTAATTGATGCCGTGGTGAAAGCCCGTATCTCCGACGTGATAAATTTTCCCGGCTGGAGTCGACAAAACGAACGACGCCCAGAGTGCCATCCGGCGATCGGCGGTTCCGCGGGCGGACCAATGGTGTGCGGGCTCCGCATCGATGCTTATTCCAGCGTGCGAAATGCGCTCGCCCCAGTCCATCGATGTCGTCTGTATATCGGGCACGGCACGGCGAATGATCGTGTCATTGCCAAGTGGCGTCACGACACGCGGCCGATGCTTCGCACCCAACCGCCTGAGCGTTGCGATATCGAGATGATCATAATGATTGTGCGACACCAGCACGAGATCAATTGGCGGCAAATCATCGAACGCGATGCCCGGTTGGACGACGCGCTTGGGTCCGGCAAAAGCGAAGGGGCTCACGCGCTCTGACCACACCGGGTCAGTGAGGATATTGAGCCCAGCGACCTGCACGAGCATTGTCGCATGGCCGACCATGGTCACCCTTAGACCCTCGCCGTCGACGTATGGATCCGGCTTGGCCGCCGCGTACGGACTTGGGACCGACCTCGGCCAACGCTCACGGCCACCGCCGAATTGCCAGCGCAGCAGATCGCGGAAACCAAGGGGCTCGATACCTTCGGGATTGAAGAAATGCGTGCCGTCGAAGTGATCGGACACTGGGCCGTTATAGTAGGGGTTGCGTCTTTTGGTCTTTCCGACAGGCACGCCTATTTCTCCAGCGTCGCCACCACCTCGACATGCGAGGTCCAGAGGAACTGGTCGATCGGCGTCACTTGCGTGATCCGGTAGCCGCCCTCGACGAGGATCGCCAGGTCGCGCGCCAGCGTCAGCGGATTGCAGCTGACGGCCACGATCTTCTTCACGCCTGAGCGGGCAAGCTCCTGGCACTGGAACTCGGCACCGGCGCGCGGCGGATCGAAGACGACGGCATCATAGGGCTTGAACTCCTGCGTCATCAGGGGACGGCGGAAGAGATCGCGTTTTTCGACGGTGACCGGCTTCAGCCCTTGCGTGTTGCGGGCGGCATGGTCGAGTGCGGCGAGCGCCTTTGCCTCGGCTTCGACGGCGTGCACGCGGCCGATCCGCGCCAGCCGTAGCGAAAACGTGCCAGAGCCGGCAAAGAGATCGGCGATCCGCTTCGCCTTGCCGGCATGGGCCGTGACCAGCTCCGCCATCGCCTCTTCCGCCGGCTTGGTTGCCTGGGTGAAGCCGCCCGGCGGCGGTGAAACCTGGACGCCGCCGAATTCGACCATCGGCTTCGACGGCTCGACCAGGATTTCGCCGTTCAGCGAAACACGGGCGATGCCGCGCAGGCTGAGCGCGGTCTCGATCGCCTTGCGCCGCTGTGGATCAGAGAGTTTCTTGACGTCGTCGACGGAGATGTCGAGGCCGGAAAGCGTTTCGAGCACCGCGACGCGGAAGGGTTCGGCACTGGTCGCCAGCGAAGCCGCAATCGCCCTGATCGCCGGCAGCCGGGCGATGATCCCTGCCGACGAGATCGGACATTCCTCGATGGCGACGATATGGTGGCTTTCGGCCTGGTTGAATCCAACAAGCATGTCCTTCTCGGTCTTGCGCGCCGCAAACACCACACGCCGCCGTTCGCCCGGCCGGGCCGGAACGATCTCGCCGACCTCTGATGTCAGCCCCTTGGATTTCAGCGCGTCGATGACCAGCTGGCGCTTGAAGGCGCGGTAGGGCGCGTCTGCCATATGCTGCAGTGTGCAGCCACCACAGGTGCCGTTGACACCATCCGGGCCGAAATGCCGGCAGGGCGGCTCCTGCCGATCGGGCGAGGGCGTCGTGATCGACATGATCGTGCCCTGGCTCTTGACGCGGGCAATCGCTACAGTTTCGCCGGGCAGGGAAAAGGGCACATAGACAGGTCCGCCGGCGCTGCTGGCGATGCCGTCGCCCTGGGCGCCGAGCTTCTCGATCGTGACGGTTTCGGTGCTCACGGTTTCAATCCTGCCAGAAGGAATTCCTGATTGCCGTCGCCGCCGGAAATCGGGGAGGGGATGAGGCCGAGGCTTTTCCAGCCCATGTCCTCGACGAACCAGCGCTCCAGTTCCGCAGCGACGGCGGGAGCGGACGAGGGATCCTTCAGCAACCCGCCCTTGCCGATCGCCTCGCGCCCGGCCTCGAACTGCGGCTTGACCAGCAGCACGGCGGCAGCGCCGGGTTCGGCGATCTCAAGAGCCGGCGCGAGCGCCAGCTTCAGCGTGATGAAGGAGACGTCGGAAACGATGAAGGTCGCGGGATGGCCGATATCGTCTGCCGTCAGGTTGCGGGCGTTGAGGCCCTCCCTGTTCGTCACCCGCGGATCGCCTGATATGCGCGGATGCATCTGCCCATGGCCGACATCGATCGCGGTGACATGCGCGGCACCGCGCTGCAGCAGCACCTCGGTGAAGCCGCCGGTGGAAGCACCGACATCGAGACAGTGATGGCCGGCGGGATCGAGCCGGAAATGGTCAAGCGCTGCGGCAAGCTTCAGCGCGGCGCGCGAAACGTAGTCCTGCGCCGGATCGTCGATCTCGATTGCCGCGTCTGCGCTAAACAGCGCGCCGGCCTTCGTGACCACCTGGCCGCCGATCCTGACAGTGCCGCGCTGCACGGCGTCGCGGGCGCGCGAGCGGCTGGCAAAGAGGCCGAGGGAGACGAGAAGCTGGTCGAGACGTTGGGTGTTTTGATCTGACATCGGCTGTGCATGACCGGCAAAGCCGCCGGTTGCAAGCATTTTGTTCCCAAGACCGTCATTGACCCTCAAAAGCTTTCGGCGATAATCCCACCGCGGCGATCGCGGGGCGTGCCGCAGACACGGGGGTGCTCTATGCTGAAGCTCTTCACTCTACCTGTCTCGGTGGGACTTGTCGCGGCGGGGATCGTATCGCCCGCGCTCGCGAACGATACTCTGGCCGAGATCAAGACCGGCGGGTTGGTCTTTGCCCAATCCGACGATGTCAGCATGGCGGAAGAGGATCTCTTCATCTCCGCTTCGGAAGTGCGTGTCGACTACGTCTTCGAGAACAGCTCCGACAAGGATGTCGAAAGCCTGGTCGCCTTTCCGATGCCTGACTTATCAGGTCAGGTCGACAACAATTCCGCCATCTCCGATTATGACAGCGATAATTTCCTGCATTTCTCCACCCTGCAGGACGGCAGTCCGATCACCGCCAAGCTGCAGCAGCGCGTCATCTCGCTCGGCATCGACGTGACCGACGAGTTCGCCAAGCAGGGCATTCCCGTCCTGCCCTATAGCCAGAAGACGACCGAGGCCCTCGCCAAACTTCCCGAAACCGTCCGCAAGGACTGGATCGCCCGCGGCCTCGTTTATCCCATGGGCGCCGGCGATGCCAAGGTCGATCTCGTGCCGCTCTGGACGCTGCGCTCGACCTATTGGTGGCGCACCACCTTTCCGGCAAAGAAGAAGGTCAGCGTCGCGCACCGTTACAAGCCGGCCGTCGGCGGCACCGTCGCCATCAGTTTTCTCGAAGGTGGCGAGCCGAAGGGTGAACGCTTCGAGGAATATTCCCGCAAATACTGCCTCGACGGAGATTTCGTCAGGGTTGCCCAGCAGCGTGCGCGGGAAGCCGAGGCCGGCGGCGCCAACTATACCGAAAGCTGGATCTCCTATGTGCTGTCGACCGGCGCCAACTGGGCGGGGCCGATCAAGCGCTTCCAGCTGACGATCGACAAGGGCAAGCCCGGCAGCCTCATCAGCTTCTGCGGCAGCAACGTTCAGAAGATCGGCCCGACGACCTTCCGGATGACGGCCGAGGATTTCGATCCCACAAAAGATTTTGACATCCTGATCCTCAATCCTCCAGAAACGGCACAATAATCCTCGGGCTTGGCCGCTGTTGCGCTGCACAAATTTAAACAAATTTAAAGCCTGCCCGGATAGGTTCGGCGTGATTGTAGCGGTTCATCCAAGCCGCTCGGCGCCATGACGGCGCAAGCGTTTGCACGCCGATCATGTTCTCAGTGTCAAACATCCCGGCGGTTGCGTCTCGCGCGACCTGCCTCTCGCCGCGTCGACTGTCGTCAGGAGAAATCACCGATGTCCGCCAAAAACATATCCTTGAACGGTAAGCTTGCGGCCACGTTCGCAGCCCTCATTCTCATTTTCGTCGCCGTTTCCGCCTTCGTTTATTCCAAGGCGACGGCGTCCGCGGCAGCGTCTGCCGAGCAGGAAAAGTCCGAGCTGCTCGTCAACCAGATCGACGATGCGCTGCAGGCGATGCTCGAGCAGGCCGTTAACCTGCGCGGCTTCATCCTCTTCCGCAGCGACAGCACCTATGGCGATGTCTTCGCCAATCGCGAGCGCATGCTGAAGGCGATTGCTGCCGCCAAGCAGACGGCGGCCGGCGAGCCGCAGCTGGTCGAGATGATCGACGGCATGCAGAAGGCTGCCGATCTCTATTTCCATGAACTTGCCGAGCCGCAGACCAAGGCGCGCAAGGAAACCGACATGCCGATCGAAGAGGTCGTCAAGATCGGCGTCAACGCCACCAAGGGCCAGCTCGACGGCTTCCGCCAGGCCTCCGCCAAGATCAAGGCCACCGCGCGTGAAAAGTCGAATGCGCTTGCCGCGATCCGCGCCGATGCCAACAGCGATCTGAAGATGACGCTGCTTGCCGGCGGCATCGTCGCCTCGCTTGCCGCCGCCATGCTTGCCTGGCTGATGTCGCGCATCATCGTCCGCCCGGTCGTCGGCATGACGAGCGCCATGGACCGCCTCGCTGGCGGTCAGAACGATATCGAGGTTCCGGCTGTCGAGCGCGGCGACGAAATCGGCCGCATGGCTCAGTCCGTCCTGGTCTTCAAGCAGGCGGCGATCGAGAAGCTGCGCCTTGCCGGCGAGACCGACCGCATGCGCGACGACGCCGAGCGCCAGCGCCGGGCAGCTGATGAGCAGAAGGCGCGCGAGGAAGGCGAGATCCGCCATGCCATCGATGCTCTGGCGGGCGGCCTTGCCGAGCTTGCCAATGGCGATATGGCTGGTCGTATCCAGACGCCGTTCGCCCCGCAATATGACAGCCTGCGCAACGACTTCAACCATGCCGTCGAAAAGCTGCAGGCGGCGCTGCAATCGGTCGGCCGCAATGCCTCGGCGATCAATGCCGGCGCCGGCGAAATCCGCTCGGCCGCCGACGATCTTGCCCACCGCACCGAGCAGCAGGCTGCTGCCGTCGAACAGACCGCCGCAGCGCTCGAGGAAGTGACGACGACCGTCCGCGACAGCGCCAAGCGCGCTGAGGATGTCGGCAATCTCGTCGAGCGCGCCCGCCTCGGCGCCGAGAAATCAGGCGAAGTCGTCCGCAAGGCCGTCTCTGCCATGCAGCAGATCGAGAAGTCCTCGGGCGAAATCTCCAACATCATCGGCGTCATCGACGACATCGCCTTCCAGACCAATCTTTTGGCCTTGAATGCAGGCGTCGAAGCGGCCCGCGCCGGCGATGCCGGCAAGGGTTTTGCGGTCGTCGCCCAGGAAGTGCGCGAGCTCGCCCAGCGCTCGGCGAAGGCGGCCAAGGAGATCAAGGCGCTGATCACCACCTCGGGCGAACAAGTCGTCGCCGGCGTCGGCTTGGTCGGCGAAACCGGCAAGGCGCTGGAGGTCATCGTCTCCGAGGTGCAGGAGATCAACCACCACGTCAGCGCCATCGTCACCGCCACGCGCGAACAGTCGATCGGCCTGCAGGAGATCAACACAGCCGTCAACAACATGGACCAGGGCACGCAGCAGAACGCCGCCATGGTCGAGGAGCAGACTGCGGCAAGCCATGCGCTCGCCCAGGAGGCAAACGCCCTCGAAGAGTTGCTGCGCCAGTTCAAGCTCGGCCAGGTGACCCCGGCGCCGCGCGCAAGCGTTGCCGGCACCAACGCCCGCCCGGTCGCCTCCCCGGCCCACGCTTTGACCCGCACCGTCGCCAAGGCCTTCGGCGGAAGACAGGCGAGCGCTGCGGCCGTGAAGGAAGACTGGACGGAGTTCTGAGAGGCGCCCTTCTTAGGGACCGTAAATGAAGAGGGCGGTGCAGTGATGCGCCGCCTTTTTTGTTGAGAGGACCTGCCGGGCAGCCCCCTCATCCGCCCTACGGGCACCTTCTCCCCGAGGGGAGAAGAGGGAACCGAGACGTCGCCGCGAATTTCTTCTCCCCTCGGGGAGAAGGTGCCGGCAGGCGGATGAGGGGGCCACACGGCATCACCCCTCTCATCATAACCTATCCCGCAACGCCAACCGCAACACCGCGCCCCAGCGCCCTGAACACCGTCGAGACGATGCCGGCGCGGTCGAGCCCCGCATGGGCGTTCATGGCTTCGGGCTTGGCCTGCTCCATCCAGATGTCGGGCATCACAAGCGAGCGCAGCTTCAGGCCGTTGTCGAGCAGGCCTTCGGTGGCGAGGAAGTGCATCACATGGCTGCCGAAACCGCCGATCGAGCCTTCCTCGACGGTGATCACCATCTCGTGGTGGCGGGCAAGCTGGCGGATCAGATCATGGTCGAGCGGCTTGGCGAAACGCGCATCGGCGACCGTCGTCGAAAGCCCCGCGGCGTCGAGATCCTCGGCGGCCAGCAGACAATCGGCAAGCCGTGTGCCGAAGGAGAGCAGCGCCACCTTGGTGCCCTCCTTGACGATGCGGCCCTTGCCGATCTGCAGGATTTCGCCGCGCGCCGGCATGTCGACGCCAACACCTTCGCCGCGCGGATAGCGGAACGAGATCGGCCCGCCATCATAGGCGACAGCCGTGCGCACCATATGCTTGAGTTCGGCCTCGTCGGCCGCCGCCATCACCACGAAGCCGGGCAGGGTGGTGAGGAAGGCGGTATCGAAGGAGCCGGCATGGGTCGGCCCGTCGGCGCCGACGAAACCGGCACGGTCGATCGGAAAACGCACCGGCAGTCCCTGGATCGCCACGTCATGCACGACCTGGTCGTAGGCGCGCTGCAGGAAGGTGGAATAGAGGGCTGCGAACGGCTTGTAGCCTTCCGCCGCCAGGCCGGCGGCAAAGGTCACGGCATGCTGTTCGGCGATGCCGACATCGAAACAGCGCGACGGATAGGCCTCGGCGAGCTTGTCGAGGCCGGTACCATTCGGCATGGCGGCGGTGATGCCGACGATCTTGTCGTCGAGGGCGGCTTCCTGCACCAGCGCTTCAGCAAAGACGCTGGTATAGCTCGGCGCATTCGGCTTGACCCTGGCCTGGGCGCCGGTGATGACGTCGAACTTGTTGACGCCGTGATATTTGTCGGCTGCGGCTTCCGCCGGCGGATAGCCCTTGCCCTTCTGGGTGACGACATGGATCAGCACCGGTCCGCGCCCATTGTCGCGCACGTTGCGCAACACGGGCAGCAGGTGGTCGAAGGAATGCCCGTCGATCGGCCCGATATGATAGAAGCCCATCTCCTCGAACATCGTGCCGCCGGTGACGTAGCCGCGCGCATGCTCGACGGCGCGGGTGATCGCCCGGTCGATATTCTTGCCGAGATAGGCCGTCAGCTTCTTGCCGAGATCGCGGAAGCCCATATAGGTGCGCCCCGAGGCGAGGCGGGCGAGATAGGCGCTCATCGCCCCTGTCGGCGGCGCGATCGACATGTCGTTGTCATTGAGGATGACGATGAGGCGCGCATCGAGCGCACCGGCATTGTTCAGCGCTTCATAGGCCATGCCGGCCGACATCGCCCCGTCGCCGATGACGGCGATGACGCGGCGGTCTGATTTGTCGAGGTCGGCGGCAATCGCCATGCCGAGGCCGGCCGAGATCGAGGTCGAGGAGTGCGCCGCGCCGAACGGATCATATTCGCTTTCGGCCCGGCGGGTGAAGCCGGACAGCCCGTCTTCCTGGCGCAGCGTCCGGATGCGGTCGCGGCGGCCGGTGAGGATCTTGTGCGGATAACATTGATGGCCGACATCGAAGATCAGCCGGTCGCTCGGTGTGTCGAAGACGCTGTGGATGGCGATCGTCAATTCGACGACGCCGAGACCGGCGCCGAGATGGCCGCCGGTGCGCGACACCGCATCGATCATTTCGTCCCGGACTTCGCGGGCAAGCTGCGGCAGGTCGCGATCCTCGAGCTTGCGCAGGTCGGCGGGATAGATGACCTGGTCGAGCAGGGGGGTCTTCGGCAGTTGTGTCACGGGCGGGCGCTCTTTCTTGCTTTTCCTTGCTCCGCTTTATTCGATTAGATTGCGGCAAAACAAGTGCATTTCAGGAACCGAAGGTTTTCACCTTAGAGCATGATGCCGAAAAGTGTGAGCGGTTTTCGGGCAACATCATGCTCCCACTATTAAAGCATGACGCCGGAAAGTGTGAGCGGTTTTCGGAAGATATCCTGCTCTATTTCTTCGATCTCGATCCGGATCGGGGCTGTTCAGCCCTCCGGCAAAGGCACGAATTCCTCTTCGTCGCCGGGCACGATATCGAAGCGGCCGCTGCGCCATTCCTCCTTGGCCTTTTCGATCCGCTCCTTTGAGGAGGATACGAAATTCCACCAGATATAACGTTTCGAATTGAGCGCCGCACCCCCGAAGAGCATCAGGTGGCAGCCATCGCGGCCGGCTTCCAGCGTGATCGCATCGCCCGGCCGGAAGACCAGCAGCTGGTCGGCGGCAAAACGGTCGCCTGATATGACGACCTCGCCCGAGAGCACATAGACGGCGCGCTCCTCGTGGCCCGCGCCGAAGGGAAATTTGGCGCCCGGCTGCAGGTCGAGATCGACATAGAGCGTGTCGGAGAAAACACCGACCGGCGATGTCATGCCTTCGAACGAGCCGATGACCACACGCCCGCGCACGCCTGCCGTCTCGATCAGCGGCATGGCGGATTTTTCCGTATGGGCGAAGGCGGGATCGATCTCCTCCTTGTCGTCGGGCAGCGCCAGCCAGGTCTGCAGCCCCGACATCAGCAGCGGATGGCCTCGCAGATTGTCGGGCGTGCGCTCGGAATGGACGATGCCGCGGCCGGCCGTCATCAGGTTGATATCGCCGGGACGGATGACCTTTTCGGTGCCGAGGCTGTCGCGATGGCGGATCTCGCCGTCGAACAGATAGGTGACCGTCGACAATCCGATATGCGGATGCGGCTTGACGTCGAGCGCCTCGTCCGGCTTCAGGATCGCCGGCCCCATGCGGTCGAAGAAGATGAACGGCCCGACCAGCCGCCGCTGCCGGCTGGGCAGTGCGCGGCGCACCTGGAAACCGCCGATATCGCTGGTGCGCGGGATGATCAGGTTCTCGATCGCATCGCAGGCGAAGGCATCGCCGGGCAGGGGGTCTTTACCGGGAAAGAAGGACATTGGGATCTCCGATCGCTACAGTGCCGAGCGTCATCGCCCACAGATAGCGCCTGGAGCGCCGCGCGTCCAATCGGACGCGCAAAGGGACGCTCCAACACCTGAAAGCGCGCCGCGCGTCCAATCGGACACGCGGCGGGGCTCAGATTGCGGTAAAACCATTATCGACGAAGAGATGGGCGCCGTTGACGAAGCTTGACTCGTCGCTGGCGAGATAAAGCGCGGCCCGCGCCACATCTTCGGGCTCGCCGATCCGCCCCTGCTGGGCGGCAATGGCGGCATCCGAAACGTCGACGCCGAGCGCCTGCAGGTCGGCCACCTCGCGCAGGCCGTGCGGCGTGCGGATGAAGCCGGGGCAGACGGCGTTGCAGCGGATATTGCGGTCCCGGAATTCCACCGCGATGGCGCGGGCAAACATATGCACGGCCCCCTTGGTCGTGTCGTAAAGCACTTCCATCGGCGTGGCGGCGACCGCCGAGATCGACGAGGTGCAGACGATCGATCCGCCGCCGCTCGCAATCATCTTCGGCAGCACCGCCTTGGTCATCAGGAACATCGAGCGCACGTTGACGGCATGCAGCCAGTCCCATTCCTTAACGGTCGTTTCGAGAAAAGGTTTGATGACGATCGTGCCGGCATGATTGAAGAGCACGGTCACTGCGCCGTAACGTGCCTCGACACCAGCGACGGCGGCCTTGACGGCGGCTTCGTCCGAGACATCGGCCGTCCAGCAATCGGCCTCGCCGCCGGCATCACGGATCTGCATCACGGTCTCGGCGGCTGCATCGCCATTGCGGTCGATGATCGCAACACGCGCGCCTTCCGCCGCAAAAAGCCTCGAGGCGGCACCGCCCATGCCGGTCGCGCCGCCCGAGATAATGGCGACCTTGCCCTTCAATCTGTCCGACATTTCCTTGTCCCCTCATCGTTTTGGATGGGGATCATAGATCGGTCTGAAGCCGATAGCCAAGCGCCTTCGAAAGGGAGTTTTCTGCGCCTCAGGCGCCGTCGAGCGGCTCGACGCCCTGCGGCTTGCCGGCGCGGTCGAGCCGGATCTTCTCGATGCGGTTCTCGGCGGCCGAAAGCAGGGTCTCGCAATGTTTCTTCAGCGCTTCGCCGCGCTCATAGATCTCGATCGATTCATCCAGCGCCACATCGCCGCGTTCCAGCCGGGCGACGATACTTTCGAGTTCGGCAACCGCCTTTTCGAAGGAAAGGCCGGACACCTCCGGCTTGGCGCTGTCAGTCATTCTCAACCCTTCATCATTCTCAGAATATGCATGCCCGCCGATTCGGCGAGTCCCTCGAGATCATAACCGCCTTCGAGCAGGCTGACGACCCGGTTCTTCGCGTGCCGGTCCGCGAGTTCCAGCACGCGCCCGGTCGCCCAGTCGAAATCCTCGCCGGTCAGATTGATCTGCGCCAGCGGATCGCGGTGATGCGCGTCGAAGCCGGCGGAGATGATGATGAGATCCGGGCGGAAATCGTCAAGGGCGGGCAGGACGCGCGATTTGAACGCCTCGCGGAAATGGTCGCTGCCGACATTCGGCGACAGCGGCGCATTGACGATGGTGTTGTGCTTGCCCTTTTCATCCTTGGCCCCGGTGCCGGGATAGAGCGGCATCTGATGCGTCGAGCAGAACAGCACCGAAGGATCGTCCCAGAAGATATCCTGCGTGCCGTTGCCGTGGTGCACGTCCCAGTCGACGATGGCGATGCGCTCGGCGCCATGCGTCTTCTGCGCATGCCGGGCGGCGATCGCCGCATTGTTGAAGAAGCAGAAGCCCATCGCCGTCATCTTCTCGGCATGGTGCCCCGGCGGGCGGGCGGCGACGAAGACATTGTCGGCCCGACCGGTAAAGACATCGTCCACCGCCGCCATCGCCCCGCCGATGCCGGTCAGCGCCGCCTGCAGGCTCTTGCTGCTGGCATAGGTATCGGCTTCGATCTGGTTGATCTCCCCCTCTTCCTCGGGAATCTCCCGCATCACGGCGGTCAGATGTTCTTCGGGATGGGCAAGCAGCACTGCATCCTCGTTGGCCTGCGGCGCCTGCCGGCGCTCCAGCCGCTCGAAATTCGGATGTTCCAGCGCGACATTGATGGCGCGGATCCTGTCCGATCGCTCCGGATGGCCGGCGGGGGTCACATGTTCCAGGAAGATCGGGTGTTCATAAAGACGGGTGCTCATGAAGACACTCTATCGGTCGCTTATGTCATGTGCCACAGCAGATGGGGCATCGCCTGACGATTTCAACAAGCGCTCTTGCCGCGCCTTCCGACCGTTCGCCTTTCCCGCTGTCTCCTTTGCGCCGTTTCCGTCGAGCCGGTCCAGTGCAGCGGCGCCGCATCTTTTCATGCGCGCGGAGGATACTGTAACACTTTGAACTATTGCGTAATTTTATCCTTAAGCCGGTTCCGGTATAAGCAATTATGCAGTAGTGTTACCATGGGGAACTGAGTAGGGCAGATGAGTCAGTCGAAACGCCCGGATGTGGCGGAAATACGCGTGCCGTTTCGCGATGTCGATATGAACGGCCAGATGTTTCTGGCCTCCTATATTTCGTATGCCGAATCCGTCCTGGCAGGCTTTTGGTCGTCACGGCCCGATGTCGATGACGAACCCGTCTATAGCCCCAGCAAGGTTTCCTGCATGCTGCACCGTCCGCTGCACTATGACGAGCCGGCAACCTTCACCGCCACCGTCGACAAGATCGGCGTGCGCTCCATCGGCTTCCTCATTTCGATCGAGACGGGCGAGGAGCGCGCCGCCGAAGTGGAAATCATCTGGCAGGCCCACGCCCCCGAAGACCAGTCCCCGGCCGCGTTGCCCGAGGAGACGCGCGATTGGCTTTATCGGTTTTTGAATTAGGGCAATGCCAGGAAAAGTGCAAAGCAGTTTCCTGGGAATTACGTGAGAACAAAAGGCTAGGTGTTCGGTCCATGTCGGAAGGTGGCCATTGTGTTGATTGGTTCCTGCCGACATGTCCGCATATTAGCTCCGATAGCCCTGTGCTTTTCATATGAAGTTTGCAGCATTTTCCTGGGATAAGTCTTCCGCGATGCAAGTTAAATGGCAAAGAATGGCCCGGTGAGCAAATATATTCCACTAAACATCGGGGTCGCCATTCGGGCTAGCGCCAGCGACCTCCATTCCTTCCGCTGGAAGACCGGCAAACGCGTCGAAGCAGACTTTTTTATCGATGACCCCGAACTCTTGCTGAGGGTCTCATTTGATGGTCCCTGTATCGTCCGATTGATTGATGAAATGCCGCTGAGCACGGAACACGAGCACTGTGCCGACGAAGGCTTGGTTCGCGACCACTTCGCATATCAAGTGGAGGGAGCTGCCTTCAATAAGTCGCAGTCTGAAATCTGGAAGATGGCAGTTGGTATATACGGCCCGACTTCACACTTCCGCTTCGTAACTGCCTGGACGTGCATGGATGTTGTGACACCAGCCACGCCCGAATTTGAGATAGTCCCCCAAGCCATTGCACAACAAACCTAACCTGCTTCGGGTCGGGTGTTATGCAATCAGGCAAGTCTAAATTCAGGGCGTGATGCTGCTTGCATCAACGTAAAATGATGCACGTCATACGACATCCTGATTGCCCTGCGACCAGAATTGTGGAGTTTTCGGTGAAAGACGAGCGAGAGAAAGGGCAGTGGGACACCGATGACGTTGTGATGTTCATGTACGGAAAATACAACGGCGCGCTTCTTCTGGCGCTGCGGGATTTCTGGAAAGCGCTTCGTTCAGTGTGGCCCGACAAGCAAAAGCCTCTCGTATCTCCGCGTCGCGGAGATGAACCACAAGACTAAGAACCCGCTGCTAACGGTTTATGCAGGGGTGTCGTGGGTTTCCGGCGATGCGCCTCGGGTTTCCTGCCGCCTGAGACTACTCACGCTGTCAAGTCACCTGGCCGCCATGCTCGCGACCAGATCGCTGAACCTCTCGCCCTGAACGCCAACATGCCCCCGCAGCAGGCGGCGGGCTTCATCGCCGTCTCCGGCAAAGATCGCGTCGACGATGGCGCAATGTTCTGAGAAGGAGGTCGACAGGCGGTTGCGCACGCGCAGCTGGAGGCGGCGATAAGGTCGCAGGCGGCGGTGCAATTGCAGACATTGCTCCTCCAGGAATTCGCTTCGGCCGGCTGCGTAGATGGCCTTATGGAATTCCTCATTGTCGTAATAATAGGCGTCGCTGTCACCGGCCGCGGCCGATTGCTCGCAGCGGCTGTGTGTGGCCGTGACCGCTTCCCGCGAGGCCTCGTCCAGCCGTCGTGCTGCGAGCGACCCGGCCAGTCCCTCCAGCTCGGCCATCACCTCGAACATTTCATAGACGCGGTGCGGCCCCGGATCGATGACGATGGCGCCTCTGCGCGGCCGAATTTCGATGAGGCCGATCGCATCGAGCTGCATCAGCGCTTCGCGCACCGGTGTGCGGGAGACCCCGAAACGCGTCGCAAGCACTGTTTCGTCGAGCCGCTCACCGGGGGAGAACTCGTTGGAAAGAATTGAATTTTCAATCTCATCCCGAAGCCATCGGCCGACATTCTCGGACATTCGTCTCACTTCCTTCATACATAAACGCAATTCTTGTATACACGATTGTTGACCTCGTGTACGAAGAGTGGCATTCTACATACTACCGGTGAAACCCGACGATGGGAAGCAGCCGTCAAAAGTAGTCCGTGCACCCAACCGGCGCTAGAAGAGAGGAGAAATGGCATGTCTGAGGCTTCCTTCTTCACCGACATGCTGCAGAGCATCACGGATCGCGGACGCCAGCTTCTGTTTTCCGGCTCGCGCGCCACGCAGGTCGCAGCCAAGGCCGATCTCCAGACACTCTGTGAAATGCTGCTATCGAGCCGGGGCGAGGCCTCGGGCATGGCACTTGCGGCCGAAATACTCGATCGCTGGGGCGCGCTCGAGAGCGGGGGCGCGCAGGCATTCCTTCATATGCTGCATGAAAAGTTCGGGCCCGACACGGCCAAGCTCGACCAGGCGATTGAAAATTACCGCACCGACAAAAGCTCTGCTGCGGTCATTGCTCTCCATCAGGCAGCCGAGCCGCGGCGACAGGAGCTTCTGCGCCGATTGAATCACGCACCGAACGGCACCGCCAAGCTTGTCCGGATGCGTGAGCAACTGCTTGCTTCCAAAGACCAATCCGCAGGATATCACGCGCTTGACGCCGACTTCACGCATCTGTTCGGCTCCTGGTTCAATCGCGGCTTTCTGACGCTACGACCCATCGACTGGTCGACGCCGGCCTACATCCTTGAAAAGATCATCAAATACGAGGCCGTGCATGAGATCGCCGGCTGGGAGGAGTTGCGCAGTCGTTTGGCGCCGGCCGACCGTCGATGCTTTGCCTTCTTCCATCCCCGATTGGCCGACGAGCCGCTCGTGTTCGTCGAGGTGGCCCTCACACGATCCGTGCCCAGTGCGATCGGAGATGTGCTCGTCGAGGGCAGGGAGCAGATCAATGCCGACGAGGCGACGACGGCTGTCTTCTATTCGATCTCCAACTGCCAGGACGGTTTGCGCGGAATCTCGTTCGGCAACTTCCTGATCAAGCAGGTCGTGGAAGACCTGCGCAGAGACCTGCCCGGCCTGAAGAATTTCGTCACGCTGTCGCCCGTTCCAGGCTTTGCCCGCTGGCTTGCCAAGGCGCGTGCCTCGGCCACCGACCGGTTGCTGCCGGAAGCGGCCCGCGAAACGCTGATGGCGCTGGACGATCCGAACTGGCCCGACAACGAGAAGACGGTGGCCGAAGTGGAGCGCGTGCTGCTGCCGCTTGCGGCGCGCTATTTCCTGACCGAACGGACGCAGGAGGGCCGCCCCGTCGATCCTGTCGCCCGCTTCCATCTCGGCAACGGCGCTCGACTTGAAAGACTGAATTTTCTTGGCGACCGCTCGACCAAGGCGATGCAGCAGGCACACGGCCTGATGGTCAACTACCTCTACAAGCTCGACGATATCGTCGCCAACCATGAGGCTCTGGCGCAGCGCGGCGAAGTGATTGCCTCGCCTGCCGTCAAAAGCCTGCTCAACCAGAACGACGAAAGCCGCGGTAGCGGCAATGGCCAGCAAGGCTCCCGGCCATTCGCAAACATCATGAACTCAACGCTTGGAGGAGGGCGAAAGTGAGCAACCATCTTTTCGACGCCATGCGGGCTGCCGCGCCCGGTGACGCGCCGTTCATCCGGATCAATAACACCCGCACATGGACCTATGACGACGCTTTCGCTCTTTCCGGCCGCATTGCCAGCGCGATGGATGCGCTCGGCATTCGCCCCGGCGACCGGGTGGCGGTGCAAGTCGAGAAAAGTCCCGAGGCATTGATCCTCTATCTCGCCTGTCTTCGAACCGGCGCCGTCTACCTGCCGCTCAACACAGCCTATACGCTGGCTGAACTCGATTATTTTATCGGCGATGCGGAGCCGCGTTTGGTGGTTGTTGCGCCGGCTGCCCGGGAAGGCGTGGAGACGATCGCCAAGCCCCACGGCGCCATCGTCGAAACGCTCGACGCCGACGGCAGCGGCTCGTTGCTGGATCTCGCACGCGATGAGCCGGCCGACTTTGTCGATGCCTCCCGTTCCGCCGATGATCTGGCGGCGATCCTCTACACGTCGGGAACGACGGGACGCTCCAAGGGGGCGATGCTCACGCATGGAAACCTGCTCTCGAACGCCCTGACGTTGCGAGACTATTGGCGCGTCACCGCCGGTGATCGGCTGATCCACGCCTTGCCGATCTTCCACACGCATGGGCTGTTCGTCGCCACGAATGTCACGCTGCTCGCCGGCGCCTCGATGTTCCTGCTGTCGAAATTCGACGCCGACGAGGTCGTTTCGCTGATGCCGCAGGCAACGATGCTGATGGGCGTGCCGACCTTCTACGTGCGCCTCCTCCAAAGCCCGCGCCTCGACGAGCAAGCGGTTGCCAGCATCCGCCTCTTCATTTCCGGTTCGGCTCCCCTGCTTGCCGAAACCCATACCGAGTTCCACGCGCGTACCGGTCACGCCATTCTCGAGCGCTACGGCATGACGGAAACCAATATGAACACGTCGAACCCCTATGAGGGGAAACGGATTGCCGGAACGGTCGGCTTCCCGCTGCCTGATGTGACGGTGCGCGTCACCGATCCCGCCAGCGGGCTCGAGCTGCCGCCTGAAGAAACGGGGATGATCGAGATCAAAGGGCCGAACGTCTTCAAGGGCTATTGGCGCATGCCGGAAAAGACGGCGGCCGAGTTCACGGCAGATGGATTCTTCATCAGCGGCGATCTCGGCAAGATCGACCGGGACGGCTATGTCCACATTGTCGGCCGCGGCAAGGATCTGGTGATTTCGGGTGGATACAACATCTATCCGAAAGAGGTCGAAGGCGAGATCGACCAGATCGAGGGTGTGGTCGAAAGCGCTGTCATCGGCGTGCCGCATCCCGATTTCGGAGAAGGCGTGACCGCCGTCGTCGTATGCAAGCCCGGCGCAGTCCTCGATGAAAAGACCATCGTCAGCGCCCTCCAGCAACGTCTCGCCCGCTACAAACAACCCAAGCGCATCATCTTTGCCGAGGACCTGCCGCGCAACACGATGGGCAAGGTTCAGAAAAACATACTGCGGCAGCAATACGCCGATCTTTACACCAGGACGTAAGAGGACCGCGCCCTCTGGGAGGAGGGTGCGTCGACATCCCGCATCAATCTTGAACACAACAGCTACGGCGCTGGAGGCGTCGGAGGGAGGGGAATCATGGGTATTGAATTGCTGGCCATAGGCCTGCTGGTCGCTATGTTCATCATTGCGACGATCCAGCCGATCAACATGGGTGCGCTGGCGTTTGCCGGCGCCTTCGTACTCGGCTCGATGATCATCGGGATGAAAACCACCGACATTTTCGCCGGCTTTCCGAGTGATCTGTTCCTGACGCTCGTCGCCGTCACCTACCTCTTCGCCATAGCGCAGATCAACGGCACGATCGACTGGCTCGTCGAATGTGCCGTCCGCCTGGTGCGCGGGCGGATCGGCTTGATTCCCTGGGTGATGTTCCTGGTCGCCGCCATCATTACCGGTTTCGGGGCCCTTGGTCCCGCTGCGGTTGCCATTCTCGCACCCGTCGCGTTGAGCTTTGCCGTGCAGTACCGCATTCACCCGGTGATGATGGGTCTGATGGTGATCCACGGCGCGCAGGCAGGTGGGTTTTCGCCGATCAGTATTTATGGCGGAATCACCAACCAGATCGTTGCGAAGGCCGGCCTGCCTTTCGCTCCGACGTCGCTGTTTCTCTCCAGCTTCTTCTTCAACCTGGCGATCGCAGTGCTGGTCTTCTTCATATTCGGCGGCGCAAAGGTGATGAAACAAGATCCGGCATCGCTTGGTCCCTTGCCCGAACTCCATCCCGAGGGCGTATCGGCGTCGATCAGAGGTCACGGCGGCACGCCGGCAAAACCGATCAGGGAGCATGCCTATGGTACGGCGGCTGATACCGCGACGACGTTGCGCCTGAACAATGAGAGAATTACCACCTTGATCGGCCTGACGGCGCTCGGCATCGGCGCCCTGGTCTTCAAGTTCAACGTCGGCCTCGTCGCCATGACGGTGGCTGTCGCGCTGGCGCTCTTGTCACCGAAGACCCAGAAGGCAGCAATCGACAAGGTCAGCTGGTCGACCGTGCTGCTGATTGCCGGCATCATCACCTATGTCGGCGTCATGGAGAAGGCCGGTACGGTCGACTACGTGGCGAACGGCATATCCAGTCTCGGCATGCCGCTGCTGGTAGCGCTCCTGCTTTGCTTTACCGGCGCCATCGTCTCGGCCTTTGCCTCCTCGACCGCGCTGCTCGGCGCGATCATCCCACTCGCCGTTCCATTCCTCCTGCAAGGGCACGTCAGCGCCATCGGTGTGGTCGCGGCGATCGCGATCTCGACGACAATCGTCGATACCAGCCCATTCTCCACCAATGGCGCGCTAGTCGTCGCCAATGCACCGGATGACAGCCGTGAGCAGGTGCTGCGACAGTTGCTGATCTACAGCGCCCTGATCGCGATCATCGGCCCGATCGTCGCCTGGTTGGTGTTCGTCGTGTCCGGGCTGGTGTGACGGCGGGCTGCCAAGAACCATCGCTTTCCGCCGCAGGTCATGGCCCGCGGCGGCCAACGCATCCGGATCGACGAGCGCGCTTGTCCAAAACGTCCCTTGATGCTAGGAAATATGCATGGACAACACCGTGATCAGCACTTTCGTGATGATGATGCCGCGCTCATAGCGTGGCGGGTTTCGTGCGTCCAGAATGCACCAGAGACCGCCCTCGAGGCGGTCTTTTCATGGGTCGATCCGTCTCGCGGGGCAAACAGCCTTCGAAAGGAAACACCGATGAACAAGATCTACGTCACCACCTCGATCCCCTATGTGAATGCCGCGCCGCATGTGGGCTTTGCCCTCGAACTGGTCCAGGCCGATGCCTATGCCCGCCATTTCCGGCTTCTCGGCCACGACATCAGGTTCCAGTGCGGAACCGATGACAACAGCCTGAAGAATGTCCGGTCGGCGGAAGCCGCGGGGGTGCAGGTCAAGGACTTCGTCGATGCGAATGCAGACAGGTTCGAGCGCCTTGGCGGCCTGCTCGATATCTCCAACGAGGAATTCGTCCGCACCTCCCGCGATCCAAGGCATATCGCCTGCGTCCACGCCTTGTGGAGGGCATGCGCTGGAAATGGGGATCTCTATCGCAAGGCATATGAGGGTCTCTATTGCGTCGGCTGCGAGCAATTCTACGAGCCGTCGGAACTCGATGACGGGCGCTGCCCGGAACATGGTATTGCTCTTGAGACCATCCGTGAAGAGAACTGGTTCTTCCGTCTCTCCCGATATGGCGACCGGCTCATCGAGCTGGTCGAGACCGGCAAGCTTCGGATCGTCCCGGCTCATCGGCGCAACGAAATCCTTGCCCTGTTGCGGCGTGGCCTGACCGACATCAGCGTGTCACGCAGTGCCGAGCGGGCGCGAGGCTGGGGCGTTCCCGTCCCCGATGGAGATGAGGTCGTCTATGTCTGGTTCGATGCTTTGGCAAACTATCTCACTGGTCTTGGCCACGGGTCCGATGAAACCCTCTTGCAGCGCTATTGGAACGGCCGCCAACGTATCCATGTCGTCGGCAAGGGCATCTCCAAGTTCCACGCCATCTACTGGCCGGCCATCCTGTTATCCGCAGGCCTGCCGCCGCCATCCTCGATCCTCGTGCACGGCTACGTCACGGTGGACGGCCGGAAGATCGGCAAGTCGGCCGGCAACGGCATCGATCCGGAACGCATCATCCAATCCTACGCAACGCCGGACGCGCTGCGATATTACCTGCTCCGGCATATACGCTCGGCCGACGATGGCGACTTCTCGGCCGAGCGTCTCGAAGCCGCATGGTCGGGAGAGCTCGCAGGACAGCTCGGAAATCTCGCCAACCGGGTACTTGCGCTTCTGTCCACCTCATTCGACGGCATCGTTCCGCCCGTGCCGGACAGCGCGTTCGTAGACGAGGCTGCCCGCCTTCCGGGGAGGGTGGCTGAAGCCTTCGATGCCTACGAACTCCATGTCGGCCTCGCCGATATTTTTGTGTTCATCGGCGAGGCGAACAGGCGGTTTACAAAATGCGCGCCGTGGGCGGATGCGAAAGCCCTGCTTGCCGATCTCACGCCGGAGGATCGGCAGGCGACCACTGCTCGCCTTGGCGCTTGCCTGGCCGAGCAGGTCTACGGCCTTGCGATCATTGCCCGCTGCCTCCTGCCGTTCCTGCCAAGTTCGGCCGCAAAGCTGCATTCGAGGCTGGGAATACCGTCTCCTCGCCTCTATCGGGACCCCTTGATCGTGGCTGGAGTCAAAACCGCCCCGCACGCCGTCCTCTTTCCGCATCGAACGGCGGCTTGAGAGGCAGCCCGAAATTCTCTGCGCTGCACCTTAGGCAGCGCAGAGTTTTGACGTGATCCAGTATGTCATGAAAGTTTCATATTCAGGCTATTTTCGGGAGCGGGAAAATAATCTACTATTTTAATCAGGAAACAAGATTTCCTGAAACAAACGAAGGAGACTGATTGAGTATATTTCTTATGACTATCATACTCATCGCAGGCTTTGGCCTGTTTGCCCTGATCACCGGGGCAGCAGGAGGGCGCACCGCCCGGACCACCGCAAACACCAAGCGCAGGTCGGGCAGTTCAGGCAGTTCAGGAAGCTCCGGCGATGGAGGTGGAGGCTGGTTCGACGCCTCAGGCGACTGTGACGGCGGTGGCGGAGATGGTGGAGGAGGAGACTAAATCAAACTGAAATCGATAGAATGCCCGACCGCCTCAAGGCGGTTTTTTGTTGCCCGGATTCCGGGCTGCCCCGGCTGCCGAGGCGGCAATCAACCGGACAGTCGGCCCATACCGGCGCGGCTGCGTTCCCGATCAATCCAACGGCATCACAAAGGTGAAGCGCGTCTCCTTGTCATCGGAACTGACCGTGATCGTCCCGCCATGGGCGCGGGCGATTTCCGAGGCGATGTGCAGACCCAGCCCCAATCCTCTTTGACTTGTGCCGGCTTCGCCTGTGAAGAAAGGCTGAAAAAGCCGTGTCATCGCGTCGCTGGAAATCGGAGCGCCGCCGTTGGCGATCCAAAGCTCCAGTTTTCCGTCGACAGTTGCCGCCGATAGCCGCACGGGTTCGTCCGGTGTCCCATGGGTCAGGGCATTCCCCAGAAGATTGGACACCAGCTGGCCGATCCGGCCGCTGTCGCAGTTTATCGGCCCATCGAATTCGATCGTCACCTCAATCCCGCGGTCGAGATGACTGAAGCGGAGTTCTTCGATGACCTGCCGCAAGAGCGGCTCGAGATGCTCCGCCCGCCTCTCGAGCGTAATGCCGCCACCCAATCGTCCGCGCGCGAAGTCGAGGACGTTGTCGATCAGGGCAGACATGCGAACGACGCTGCCCTGCATCAAATCGAGAACTTTAATCGCGCGATCGGTCTGCTTCTCTTTTCGCAGCATGCGCGCCGCGGCTGCAATCGAGGCAAGCGGGTTGCGCAGGTCGTGGCCGAGAACAGCAATGAACTCTTCCCGCAACTCGGCGGTTTGCTGTTCAAAGGCGAGTTTGGATTTGATCGTGGCGCCGGCAGCATCGGCGGCTGTGCGCGCGTCGACCAGCTCCCGTTCATAACGGCGACGCTCGGCAGCCTGAAACATCGTCACGCGGGTGAAAAGCAGGGCACCGTCTTCTGCACGTCTTTCCATGGCATTGGCGAGCACAGGCAGTTTTCTGCCGTCCGCCGTCACGAGATCGAGGGCAACCTCATTGAAAAACCCTTGCATGCGCAGCAGAGGCGCAAAATGGGTTTCGTAGAATATACGGCCCGACGTGTTGAGCAGGTCGTGAAGTCGTTTGCCGAGGAGCTGCTCGGCAGGGATGCCGATCCAGGTCGACAGCGTTCTGTTGACCTTGACGATGCGCCCGTCCGGCCGCAGCGAAAGATAGCCGCATGGCGCGTTTTCGTACAAGTCCTCAAGGTCTTCCGCCGGCATGAAGATCTGCGTGTCGCTACCGGTCATCGGACGAACCGCCGGATTGCAGATATGACCTCGTCGGGAGCGCTGAGGTTAGGGCAGTGGCCACTCGCGTTCAGCACCACCAATTGACTATTCGGGACCTGCTGATGGACGAATTCGCCGACCTCTTCAGAGGCGATGATATCATCGCGGCATTGAAGGATCAGCGTTCTGGCGGTGACGTTCGGAAGGTCGCTGCGATTGTCTGAGGTGAAGGTCACCCGTGCGAACGCCTTGGCGATTTCGGGATCGGTGCGGCAGAAGCTATTTGTCAGTTCTTCGCTGAGTTCCGGTCGATTGGGATTGCCCATGATGACGGGCGCCATGGCGGCAGACCAGCCCATGTGGTTGTCGTCCAACGACGTCAGCAGTTCGTCTATGTCTGCCGCGCTGAAACCGCCGAGATAGCCATCGTCGTTGATATAGCGCGGCGACGGCCCGACAAGGATCAGGCTTTCAAACAGTTCCGGTGCCTGCAGCGACGCGATGACGCCGATCATCGCGCTGACCGAGTGCCCGACGAAGACCGTTTGGGTCAGGCCGAGCGCGCGGCAAATTTCGACGAGGTCATCTGCATAGCCCGACAATGAAGAATATTTCCGGGCATCATAGGCCGTAAGATCGGATCGTCCCGCGCCGACATGATCGAACAGCACTGTCTTGAAGTCGGCCTCAAAAGCCGGCGCCACGAAGCGCCACATATTCTGGTCGCACCCGAATCCATGCGAGAAGATCATCGCACGCTGGCCATCGCCCCGGACTTGAACATGATTTCGATCGATGACGGTCATCTCGCCCTCTTCCCTGCTTTCATAACATGTTCCGCCTGTTTTGGATCGAGGAAAGATCAGCCCGGCAACGGTTCGATGGCTCTGTGCCGCGATTTTCCCGAGGCGGCCGCCCGGCCATTTGCGGCATGCCTAGTCCATCACTTTCCGGAGCTCGAAGAAGAATCGCCGAGGATCGTCGCGCACGCACATCATCCCGGCAATCCCGTCATCGTCAATCCTCCGGAAATAGTCCACGACCGGCTGTTTGTCGTAGATCATCGCAGCCGTTTCGATGCCGTCGAGCGCCTGAAGCCGCAATGAAGCGGTCGTGCCTCTGGCTCGAAGCAGCTTCTGCAGGTAGGAGAAGCAGTGGCGGGCGACGAACGTCCGGCCAAGGGGCGCCATCTTGATCGCCAGCCGAATTGGGAAGAAATTTGGCTCGATCGGCACGAGACGGCCCGGTCTCCAGTTGAAGAGCAGCGCGTCCGCCCGCATGTCGGAATGGAAGCGCTTGCCAAACCAGTTGAGATTCTCGAGCACGCCGTCCAGTGGATGGCCCGACGGAATGCCGACGCCACGCCAAAGGCCGACCATGACCTTTGGCTGGATGGGTTCCAGCGACCGGAACCAGGCGGCCATCTCCTCCTGCTGGTCGCCTCGCATGCTCTCTCCTTCACGGATGTTCATTGCGACAAATGAAAAGAAGGTTTGGAAGTTCCCGCATTCATGCGGACCGGAAGCGACTTCTGGTGAAGGGCTCTATGTCTTTAGGCGCAACGGCCCCGAAGAGGGCCGTTGAGGCATTCGCCGGACAGCCGGGCTTTGCCCTAAGCGCGCGCCGGCAGCAGGGGATAGCCGACCATGACGGCGCGGCCGAGCAGGGCTGCGACGAAAGCCTTGATCACATCGCCGGGAACGAAGGCCATCGAGCCGACGAAAGCATTCTGGAACCCCAGACCGGCGACGGTCGCCAGATAGGTGATGCCGAAGGCGTAGAGCACGACGATGCCGCCGATCATGGCGGCAAGGAAGAAGCTCACCGTCTGCACCAGGCCGGATTGCTGATGGTTGACCATCCGCTCGCTGAGATAGCCGGTGACGAAGGCGGCAAAGATCCAGCCGATCAGGAAGCCGGCCGTCGGTGCCGCGAAGATCGCAAGCCCGCCGCGGCCGCCGGAAAGCACCGGCAGGCCGATCGCCACCAGCACCAGCACGATCAGCACGGCAATGGCGCCGCGTCGGGCGCCGAGCACGACGCCAGCCATCATGACGCCGAGGGATTGGGCGGTGATCGGCACCGGAATGAAGCCGAGCGAGATCGGCGGCAGCAGGCCGAGCGCCACGATGATCGCGGCAAAGAGGGCGGTAAGAACGAGGTCGCGGGTGCTCATCATGAATTCCGTGTTTATCAATCGTTAACTCACATGCCGCCGAATGCCGCGCGCGTCAATCGCCGCGGCGATATTATCCGCATCCTTAAGGGTCAGGATGATCAGCGGCGCAAGCAGCGTCGTCGGCCGCACCTTCAGCCCGCGTGCCTTATGCGCCTCGCGGATCGCCTGATAACGGCCGACGATCTCCGGCACGAAACGCAGCACCAGCCCGAGCGCCAGGCCGATATCGTCGGCCTGCACCCAGCCGGTGCGTTCGAGCGGGCGGGCAAGCGTCGTCACCTCGTCGATAAACTCCGCGATCGACGTCGTCGCCGTCACCGTGGCGGCAAGCAGCATCAGCGCCGTCAGCCGCAGCAGGGGCACGAGCGCCTCCTGCCAGGGATTGAAGAGGAGGTTGAAGAGTGCGACGACCGCGATCGTCAGGAAGATCGGCCGCAGCCGCCTGAGCGCTTCGCCGAGTGGCAGGCCGACCATGCGGTAGAGAACCGCCGTCAGCAGCACTGCGCTCGAAAGCAGCACGAGGTTATCGCTGATGAACAGGAGAATGCCGAAGGCCGTCAGCGACAACAGTTTTAGCCGCGGCGAGAGCCGGTGCATCACGCTGTTGCCTTCGACATAGAGCGACTGCATCAGGCCGCGATCTCCCTGTAGCGCACGATCGCTTCGGCAGCCGGCGCATCCGCGGCAAGCCGCCCTTCATGAAACAGCAACACCCGCTCGAAATCGGCGATCAGCTCCAGATCATGCGTGATGATGATGGCGCTTTCCGGCAGCCCGGCGATAATCCCTTCGACCAGCGCCCGGTTTTTGAGATCGAGCTGGTTGGTCGGCTCGTCGAGAATGAGAATGCCAGGCCCCGTTGCCAGGACCGAGCAGAGCGCCGCCACCTGCAACTCGCCGCCGGAAAGCTCGTGCGCACGCCGATCGGCCAGCGCCTCGGCGCCGAAGCGGGCCAGCACGCCCTCGACCTTCGCCTCGATTTCCGCCTTGGTGAAGCCGCGCCGCTTCAGCCCGAAAGCGATGTCGTCTTTGACGATCGGCAGGATAATCTGGTTCTGCGGCGACTGGAAGATGAAGCCGACATCGGCCACCGCAGCCTTCTCGTCGCTCGTGTCGCGGCCGTTGACGGTGACGCGGCCGACCGACGGTTTGGTCAATCCGTTGATCAGCCGCGCGAAAGTGGTCTTGCCCGAGCCGTTCAGTCCGATGACGCCGATGCGTTTCCCGCTGATGCCGAGCGTCAGCGGCTGCAGCGCCACCCGCACCCCGAAACTGACCCCGGCGCCTTCGAAACGAATATCCAAACCAAACCCTCGCATCCACGCGATCCCGCTGCCGACGTTTCGCGGCGTGGTACGTCTTCGACGACCGGCTCAGGAAATTGCCGCCTGCCCCTCATCCGCCTGCCGGCACCTTCTCTCCGCTCGCGGGGAGAAGGGAATATGCCGCACCGGCTTCCTTTACCCTCGACGTTGCGTTTGGCACGTCCCCTCTACCCGTTTACGGGGAGAGGGCTAGGGTGAGGGGCAGCCATCGGCGCCAACCTGACAGCAGTGCTTCTATACGGGGAACCCGTGATGATGAAAGAGCAAATCTCGTTGTCGATATCGGGTGGCTAGGAACATTTTCCGGATTAAGATGCACGTATGACGAATCTGCTTTCCAATTCCGACGCCCGCCGTGTCTTTCTTGCCAAGCAGGGCCTCAGCGCCCCGCCGAACCGCGCCTTGACCAAGGCCGGTCTGCTGCAGCTCATCCATGAACTGGGTTTCGTCCAGGTGGACAGCATCCAGACGGTGGAGCGGGCGCATCATCAGATCCTGTTTTCCCGCAACCAGACCTACAGGCGCGAGCATCTCACTGCGCTGCTCGAAAAGGACGGCGCGCTGTTCGAGCACTGGACGCATGATGCTTCGATCCTGCCGAGCGCCTTCTTCGTCTATTGGAAGCACAAGTTCCGCCATCAGGAGAAGGTGATCGTCGAGCGCTGGCGCAAATGGCGCGGCGAAGGCTTCGAGGCAGCTTTCGCAGAGACCTATGAGCGCGTTGAGCGCGACGGCGCGATCCTGGCGCGCGACATCAAGGCCGATGGACACGTTTCCGGCGGCTGGTGGAACTGGCATCCGAACAAGACGGCGCTCGAATATTTCTGGCACACCGGCAAGTTCGCCATCGCCGGCCGCTCGAACTTCCAGAAGATCTATGATCTGGCGGAACGCGTCATCCCGGCCGAGTTCCGCGAGCCCGAGGTGAGCCGCGAGGAATTCGTCGACTGGGCCTGCCGCAGCGCGCTCACCCGGCTCGGCTTCGCCACCCATGGCGAGATATCAGCCTTCTGGAACCTGGTCTCGCCCGATGAGGCCAAGGCCTGGGTATCGGCCCATCGCGACGAACTGATCGAAGTGCTGATCGAACCGGCGCTCGGCGGCAAGGCGCGCCCATCCTGGGCGTTTGCCGATTTCCTCTCGACGCTCGACGATTACCCCGGTGCGCCGCCGCGCATCCGCGTGCTCAGCCCCTTCGACCCGATGATCCGCGACCGCAACCGCACCGAACGCCTGTTCGGCTTCTTCTACCGCATCGAGGTCTTCGTGCCCGAGCCGAAGCGCGAATATGGCTACTACGTCTTCCCGTTGCTCGAAGGCGACCGGCTGATCGGCCGCATCGACATGAAGGCGGACCGGAAGAAGTCGACGCTCGACGTCAAACGGCTCTGGCTTGAGCCGGGCGTCAAGCCTTCGGCAGGCCGGCTGGAGAGGCTGGAAGCGGAGCTCGACCGGGTTGCGCGGTTTGCGGGTGTGGAGAAGGTCGTGCTTTTGGAGGGGTGGAGAGGGTAACCGAACTTCGTCGGATATACCTGCTCCTACCGAAGAGAAAGGGACCGAGACGTTGCCACGTGTCCCTTCGCCCCAGCGGGGAGAAGATGCCGGCAGGCAGATGAGGGGGTGAGCGGCAAAGCCGCGAATGCACTGAGCGCAAGCGAAGGGCAGTATGAAGGGTGTACCGTGTGGCCCCCTCATCCGACCCTTCGGGCCACCTTCTCCCCGCCGGGGAGAAGGGAGTACTCAGCAGATCTCCGTCGTGCTGATCTTGATGCCGAAACCTTCGAGGCCGACATAGTGGCGCTCGCGGCTGGTGAGCAGTTTGATCGAGCTGACGCCGAGGTCCTTGAGGATTTGTGCGCCGAGGCCGATTTCCAGCCATTCGCTGTCGCGCGTCTGGGCTTCGGCATGGGCTTCGCGGCCCTGGTTGCGGGCCTTGCGGCCGTTGTCGTGATGGCCGACGCCGACGGAGCCTTCGCGTAGATAGACGATGACGCCGCGGCCTTGTTCGGCAATCTTCTGCATGTAGAAGTCGACCGGGCTGTTCTTGCCGAAGAGATCCTCGGCGACGTTTTCCGGATGCAGACGCACCGGGATGTCGACGCCGTCGCGGATGTCGCCGAAGACGACGGCAAGATGCTGCATCGGGTCCCAGGGCAGGGAATAGGTATGGGCCTTGGCCTTGCCGAACGGCGTCTCGATGTCGAAGCTGGTGCCGAGTTCGATCAGCGTTTCCTTGCGCTGGCGGTAGGCAATGAGATCGGCGACGGAGACGAGCTTCAGCCCGTGCTGTGCGGCAAAGTCGACCACCTGCGGGCCGCGCGTCACCGTGCCATCATCATTGACGAGCTCGGAGATGACGCCGATCAGCGGCAGGCCGGCAAGCTTGCAGAGGTCGACGGCAGCTTCGGTATGGCCGGAGCGCATCAGCACCCCGCCTTCGCGGGAAACCAGCGGGAAGATGTGGCCGGGACGGACGAAATCGGAAGCGCCGACATTCGGATTGGCGAGGTTGCGCACCGTCAGCGTCCGGTCGTCGGCGGAGATGCCGGTCGTCGTGCCGTGCTTGAAATCGACCGAGACGGTGAAGGCCGTCGTATGGGCCGAATCGTTTTCCGCCACCATGGCATTGAGGTTGAGGCGCTTGGCCTCTTCCTTCGGCATCGGCGCGCAGACGATGCCGGAGGTGTGGCGGACGATGAAGGCCATCTTCTCCGGTGTGCAATGCACGGCGGCGACGATCAGGTCGCCCTCGTTCTCGCGGTCATTGTCGTCCATGACGACGACGATCTCGCCGGCCTCGAAGGCCCGGATGGCGTCGACGACGCGCTTCTGGTCATAAGACATGGGCGAGCGCTCCTATTTCAGACGGCCGGTCTGGCCGCGGTCGCGAAGATAATGGTCGGCGATCGCGCAGGCGACCATCGCCTCGCCGATCGGCACGGCGCGGATGCCGACGCAGGGGTCGTGCCGGCCCTTGGTGCGGATATCGACATTCTTGCCCTCGGCATCGATCGACTGGCGTTCGGTCAGGATCGACGAGGTCGGCTTGACGGCGAAACGCGCCACCACCGGCTGCCCGGTGGAGATGCCGCCGAGAATACCGCCGGCATTGTTGGAAAGGAAGATCGGCGTGCCGTCGTTGCCCATGCGCATCTCGTCGGCATTGTCTTCGCCTGACGTTTCGGCGGCGGCAAAACCATTGCCGATCTCGACGCCCTTGACGGCGTTGATCGACATCAGCAGCGAGGCGATATCCTGGTCGAGCTTGGCATAGATCGGCGCGCCGAGGCCGGCCGGCACACCTTCGGCGATCACTTCGATGACGGCGCCGATCGAGGAGCCGTTCTTGCGAATGCCGTCGAGATACTCCTCCCAGACCGGGACGATTGCGGCATCGGGGGAGAAGAACGGGTTCTGATCGACTTGATCCCAATCCCAGTTGCGGCGGTCGATCTTGTGCTTGCCGATCTGCACCAGCGCGCCGCGCACCGTGACGCCAGGCACGACAAGGCGGGCGATGCCGCCAGCGGCAACCCGCGCAGCGGTTTCACGCGCCGAGGAGCGGCCGCCGCCGCGATAGTCGCGAATGCCGTATTTGAGGTCATAGGTATAATCGGCGTGGCCGGGGCGGTATTGCTTGGCGATCTCGCCGTAATCCTTGGAGCGCTGGTCGGTGTTTTCGATCAGCATCGAGATCGGCGTGCCGGTGGTCGTCATCGTCTTGCCGTCGGCGTCCAGCATGACGCCGGACAGCACCTTCACCAGATCGTCCTCGCGCCGCTGGGTCACGAAGCGGGATTGGCCGGGCTTGCGCTTGTCGAGCCAGACCTGCAGGTCCTCGAGCTTGAAGCTGAGCCCCGGAGGGCAGCCGTCGACGACGCAGCCGAGCGCCGGCCCATGGCTTTCGCCCCAGGTGGTTACGCGGAAGAGGTGACCGAATGTATTGTGCGACATGTGTTCCGACCGGTGGCGCGCCAAAGCCGATCGCTGCCGGCCGCGCCATTGCTTGAAAAGGCGCGACACTCATAGGCCAAAAAACCGCCGAGGCAAAAGCCTTTCTTTGCGTCAAACCGGCAGCGGCGGAAATGCTGTTTCTGTCTTTCCCAGGGATGGACGGCGCATCTTGGCGCCATCCTCTCTGCACGGACAGGCCAGAGCTCAGGGGAGGGCGATCGGCAGGCGGCGATCAGGACGCCCGCCGCCATCCCGTTCCTGTGGCTTCGTTGGTGAAATCGTCGAAGGAGAGCGGCCGCGAGAAGGCGTAGCCCTGCAGGATGTCGCAGCCGAGATCGCGCAGCAGTTCGGCATGGGCCGCCGTCTCCACCCCTTCGGCCACCGTCTCGACGCCGAGCGAGCGGGCGATCTCGATGATCGAGCTGACCAGCGCCCGCTCCTGCGAGGCGTTGACGATCGGCTGCACCAGCTGGCGATCGATCTTCAGCCGCTTCGGCTTCAGCTTCAACAGGCTGACGATCGAGGTATGGCCGGTGCCGAAATCGTCGATCTCGATATCGATGCCGAGCGCCTTGATGCGCTCGAGATTCTGCGAGACGACGTCCTCGCTCTCGTCGAGGAAGATCGATTCCACCAGCTCGAAGGAGATCTCGCCGGGACGGATATGCAGGTCGGCGAGCGATTCCAACAGGCTGCCGTCATGCAGCCGCCGCGCCGAAACATTGACCGAGACCTTGGGCACGGCAATGCCGCGCGCCGTCCAGCGCATCTTGTCGTGCAGCGCCGTTTCCAGCACGATCCGGTCGAGCATCTGCACGACATTGATCTCGTCGGCGATGCGCAGGAACTTGTCGGGCGTGAGCAACCCCTTGGATGGATGCTTCCAGCGGACCAGCGCCTCGACACCGGTCAGCTCCATCGTCCGGGCGCAGAATTGCGGCTGATACCAGGCGGTGAATTCGCCATTGTCGATGCCGGCGAGGATCTCGTCGGCGGTGCGCTTGGTGTTGATGATATCGGCCTGGAGATTGTGATTGAAGAATTCGAAGCGGTTGCGGCCCGTGCTTTTCGCGCGATAGAGCGCGATGTCGGCATTGATCAGCACCTTGCGCGCATCGACATGGATGCCGTTGGCGAGCGCGATACCGATCGACACGCCGCAGCGGCAGGAAAACCCCTGGAAATCGATCGGCTGGCGCATCTCCTCGATGATCCGCGTCGAAAGCTGCGCCATCTCCTTGTCGCCGACGTCGAGGGCGAGGATGACGAATTCGTCGCCGCCGATGCGCGCGACGATGTCGCTGCCACGAACGTTCTTGGCGAGCACCTTCGAGGCGTGCACCAGCATCGCATCGCCGGCGGCATGGCCGAGAGTGTCGTTGATATCCTTGAAGCGGTCGAGATCGATATGCAGGATCGAGAATTTCTGCCGCTGCTGACGGCCGTCCTGGGTGAGATTTTCGAGCGCAATGTCGAGCTTGCGGCGGTTGGCGAGTGCGGTCAGCGGGTCGTGCAGCGAATTGTGCTCGATCCTGTTCTTGACAAGCTCGAGCTCGATATTCTTGGCGACCGCCTCGTCCTTGGCCGCTTTCAGCCGGATCGTCATCAGCACGTCTTCGGTGGCGTCGAAGGCGATGCCCATGATCTTCATCTCGCCGGTCCCCGTCTGGTGGACCTTGCCGACCGAGCGCACATAGCGCACCGAGCCGTCGTCGACGATCACGCGGCAGACGAGGGTGTGCGTGTCGCCGTTGCGCTTGAAGTGGCGCGCGCTTTCGAGCGCTAAGGCCCGGTCCTCGGGGTGGATGCAGCCAAGCCAGGTCTCTTCGGTCATGAAGCCGTTGCGCGGCGCAAGGCCATAGAGCTCGTGCATCCGCTCGTTCCAGATCGAGCCGCCGAGGCCGGGCCGCGCCTCCCATATGCCGCACTGATAGGAATTGAGCGCCAGGTCGAGCCGGCTGGAAAGCTCGGCGAGCTGCCCCTCGCGGCTTGAGAGCTCTTCAAGCGCCAGCTCCAGCTCGGCATTCTTGACCTCGCTCGTGTCCTTGGCCTTGCGCAGCGTGTCGGTGATCTCCGCATCGGCGGTCACGTCCCAGACGATGCCGATTGTCTTGCTGACGCCGCCGGCATCGGTATAGAAGGCGCCGACCGAGCGCAGGTGGCGGATGCCGCCGTCGCCAAGCAGGATCCGGTACTGCGCGGTGCAGGCAGCGCCGGCAATGCTGCAGCTGAAGAAATGCACTTCGGCGGTTTCACGGTCCTCGGGCAGGATCGCCGCCAGCCATTCGTCGAGCGCCCGGCTTCCTTCTTCCGCCCGTTTGCCGTGCAGGGCCGCCGCACGCGCGTCCCAGAGCAGGCTGCTCGAATGATCCTCCAGCTCCCAGATGCCGATATTGGAGGATTCCAGCGCCAGGTTGAGCCGCTGCGACAGTTCAAGCAATTTTGCTTCGCGCGTCTCCAGCGCGGTGATGTTGCGATTGCGCTCGCCGAGCAGCAGGGTCGCGAAGAAGATCGGCACAATGATGATGAAGCCGGCGGCAACGATGATCAGGCGCAACTCGGTGCGGTTTTCGGGTATCGCGTTCCAGCCGCTGTTCGGGACAGCGGAAAGCTCCCACTTGCCGCCGGCAAAACCGATCTTCTGGCGCATCGGATCCTTGCCGTCGATATCGGAGGACCCGAAGAACGGCGCCGGGGGAGCAGCTTTGGCGGCGGTCGGCGAGCCGATATCGCGGATGGCGATCGAAAGATGGCCGAGATGCGGATAGCGCTCCTGGTTTTCGCGGTCGCGCGCCGGCATCAGCCCGGTCGCCTGGTAGAACATCGTCTGGTCGATGGCGACTTCGACCGCCCCCCAGATCCGCCGCTGGCCATTCTCCTTGACGTAAACCGGGAAGAAGATGGCAAAGGCGTCCCGGCCGTCGGTGCTGATCGGGCCGTAGAAGCGTGCCGACTGGTTGCCGGCCGCGCCGGTTATCGCCTGACGAAAGAAGAGAGCCTCGCGCACGTCGCCGCCGATCCGCTCATTGACGGATTGCGGTGGGTGGATGTCGCGGATGATGAAATCAGGCGCGACGGCGATATGAATGAAAGACGGGTTCTGGATCAGCAGCCAGTTGATCTGGCGCTCCATCTCCTCTCCATTTGCCGCGCTGACGGAGATCAGGTTCGTCAGGTCGCGCACGACGCTGAGGTCCATATTGATCTCGGCCATGACGCGGGCGCGGATGAGGTTCGTCTCGTTTTCGGTGCGGATATGAAGTTCGCGCACATAGGACGCAGTATTGGCCTGGTCGAGCCCGAAGCCGACCATGATGACGACGAGGGCGACAAGCGACGAAACCAGAAACGAGACGCGGCTATTCTTCAACACGCGCCGCAACTGCTTGCTGTCGCTGAGCCTGGATAACAAAATGAAACCCCCATGTTGACGAGCAACTGTAGGGCGCGCGGGTTAATTTACGATTGCCCGCCTTCGGACGCCGAGAGATCGCCGGAAGGGAAAAAGCGCGGGTTAACGCGGCATTTTGATTATATTTAAAATCCTATTCATCAATTGGGCGGGAAAAGCCATCCTTACGGGCAATTTTCGCCATATTCAGGAGCTTATCTGTGGCCGGTCATGTTCTCGTGCAGCGTCTTAAAAGGATTGTCGCCATGCGTTTCGTCGTCGCCACGCTTTTGGCAACAGCAAGCTTCCTGTCACCGATGAGCGGTTTTGCCGAGAGCGCCGATGTCGAGGCGACGATCAAGAAGGTCGACACGGCCAATCTCGTGCTGACGCTCGACGACGGCAAGACCTATCAGGCGCCCGAGGAATTCAATTTCGACGGCCTCGAAGCCGGCGTGAAGGTGATCGTCTTCTATACCGAGGTCGACGGCAAACGCGTCATCAACGATCTCGATATCGTTAAATAGGCGGTTCTCTGGAGAATGACCGAATGAAGCACGCCTCCATCGTCGTGCGCGCGGATTGGGATGAAGAGGCTGGCGTTTGGGTTGCCAGCAGCAACGATATCGACGGGCTGGCTATCGAGGCCCACACCTTTGAAGCCCTTAAGGCCAAGGTCGCCGCAGCTATAACTGATCTTTTCGAGCTGAACGGCTTCAGCTCAAGCCTGCCGGAAATCCCGATCCACATCATGGCCGGACAGATCGTTCGCATCCCCAATCCAACCTGCTAAGCGTATGGCCGGATTTGCGAATCCGAAGCGTTACAGCCAGGCGATTGTCCGCTCAGTGGTTTCGATCCTGATAATCCGGTCCTGCGGGATCGCGCCTTCCGCAGCGCTGCTTTTCGGCAGGTCGGCGATCGTCTGGAAAAGCGTGCGGATGACGCCGCCATGGGTGACGCAGACCGTCGGACGATCGACGGAGTTCAGCCAAGAGCCGGTGCGCCAGGAGAGGATTTCGTAGCTTTCCGCATCATCGCCGGGCGGGATGAAATCCCATTTCGAGGCGTTGCGTTCCGCCACCCGCTCGCGCTGCGTCGCCTTCAGCTCCTTGATCGTCGAGCCTTCCCAGTCGCCGAAGGAAATTTCCACCAGCCTCGGATCGGTGCGATAGGCAAGCGGCGGCAGGCCCATGGCGGTGCGCATGATTTCCATCGTCGCGCGTGTGCGCCCGAGCGGGCTGGCGACGAAATCGAATTCGTCAGTTCTGTCGCCGAGAATCCCGGCAAGCGCGATGCCGTTCTGCCGGGCCTGTTCCAGGCCCGTGGCATTCATAGGGATATCCTTCTGACCCTGCAGACGCCGCTCCGCATTCCAGGCGGTCTGGCCGTGTCTGATCACGTAGATAAGCACGGTCTCACATCCCTATGGAGAAATCAGTCCTTGACGACGGAAATGTCGGGCGCGTCGACCGCCTTCATGCCGATGACATGATAGCCGCTGTCGGCATGGTGCACTTCGCCGGTGACGGAGCGCGACAGGTCCGACAGGAGATAGAGGCCGACATCGCCGACTTCCTCGATGGTGACGGTGCGGCGCAGCGGCGCGTTATATTCGTTCCACTTCAGAATGTAGCGGAAATCGCCGATGCCGGAGGCGGCAAGCGTCTTGATCGGTCCGGCCGAGATGGCATTGACACGGATGTTCTGCGGTCCGAGGTCGACGGCGAGATATTTGACGCTGGCTTCGAGCGCGGCTTTGGCGACACCCATGACGTTATAATTCGGCATCACCTTTTCGGCGCCGTAATAGGTCAGCGTCAGCATGGCGCCGCCATCCGTCATCAGCTTCTCGGCGCGGCGTGCGACCGAGGTGAAGGAATAGACGGAGATCTGCATCGTCTTGGTGAAATTGTCGGGCGAGGTGTCGACGTAGCGGCCGGTCAGCTCGTCCTTGTCGGAGAAGCCGATCGCATGCACGAGGAAATCGATCTTGCCCCACAGCTTTTCGACGTTCCCGAAAACCTCATCGATGGTGGCTTCATCGGCGACGTCACAGTGGCCGACGAGCGTCGCGCCGATTTCGGCGGCGAGCGGCTCGACACGCTTCTTCAGCGCATCGCCCTGATAGGTGAACGCAACTTCTCCGCCCTGCGCATGAATGGCCTTGGCAATACCCCACGCAATCGAACGATTGTTGGCGACACCCATGATGACGCCGCGTTTGCCTGCCATGAGGCCGGATGCTTGAGCCATATTTCGCTCCCTAGGATTCTAATCGATCCTGCCTATGGCATAGGCCGTTAATCGGTTCAAGCTTGGCCGGGATCATCAACTGTTAGGGATCGTAATAAAGGGTGCGAATGTCATAAAAATTTCATAGGAACAGGCCTTCGCGCATGCTCCGCATGAGATCGGTGATTTTGTCGTCGGGTTTTTCCCACAAGATAATGCGCAATTCGACGACCAGATCGCCTCTGCCGCCCTCTTCGCGGGGCAATCCCTGGTTGGGAATTCTAATCGTCTTGTCCGAGCCGGACCATGCGGGGATCGTCACGTTCAGCGGCCCACTCGGTCCTTCGATACGCGCCTCGGTGCCGAGCACGGCATTTTCGATGCTGAGCGGCAGCACGGCGTGCAGATCGAAACCATCGACCGTGAAGCGCGGATCGGGCGCGATGCGAATGTTGATGACGGCGTCGCCGCGCTGCATGCCAGGCAGCTTGAAGCCCTGTCCCTTGAGCCTGACCTCGTGACCGTCGGTCGTGCCTGCCGGCAATGCGAAGCCGATTTCGCGGCCCTCCGGCAGCGACGCGGTGATCCAGCCGCTCTTCAACACGTCGTCGATCGTGACCGTCGCCGTCGTCACCTCATCCGGTGCTTTATCGAGGCCCGTATCCTTGGCGCCGGTGAAACGGCGCACCAGATTTGTCAGGATGCTGAGCGGCAGCGACAGGTTGGCGGCGGCATTCTGAGCAGCTTCGCTCGGTTCCTCATCGCCCTTGACCTCGGCCTCGGTGGCATCGCCATCCATGCGCCTGCCGGCATCGTCCTGGGTGTTTTGTGCCTGCGGATTTTGGGCCTGCTGATATTGCGTCTGCTGGGCGCGACCCTGCGCCTGGCTGCCGGCCGCCGCGCGAGCCTGGGCGCCAAAAATGCGATCCACCATCTCGTCGGCGGCCTCAGCCGAACCTGCCTGTTGCCTGGAGCCGTCGGCAGCGGCCTTCTGGGCGGCGCGCGCCAGCTCTTCCATCACGCGCTCGGCATTGGCCTGCGCTGCCTTGGCACGCACGGCCGCCTCGCGGGCGGCCTGGCGCTGCTGCATGATCGTCTGTTCGTGCTTCTTGGCTTCGGCCATCCGCAGGGCATTGTCGAACAGGCTGCGTTTGCGCGGGTCCTTCAGGGTTTCATAGGCGCGGCCGATCTCGGCGAACCGGGCCGTCGCCGTCGGGTCGTCCTGATTGTGGTCGGGATGGGCAGCCTTGGCCATGTTGCGCCAAGCCGCCTTGATCTCGTCTGCTGCCGCGTCGCGCTTGACGCCCAGAATTTTGTAAGGATCGCGCATGTCAAAACCGCCGGTGTTGCGATGCGGCAAGCCTCGTCCTTGCCCGGCATCCCCGTCCAATAAAACGTGTGTGGCGTCACCCGCTGCAAAGGCAGGAACAGCCACTCTCAACGCCGATCCTGCGGCGGAGTTGCTAATCACTTGTTATTTCTGTGAAGAGATGCGGGGTGTTTCGCGGTAAATGGTTAGCTCTTTGCTAAGCATTCGGCAGAAAGCGGTTACGCGTTAACCTGTTGGTGAGGGCGCTGCGCGTCTTTTCGGACGCGCGAGGGACGCTGCAAAATTTTAAGGAATTGTGCGGGAGCCGGATCAGCCCGCCGGATCAGCTTTCCGGCTGGAAGCTCAGAAGCTGCCAGTTGCCGCCGCCGACGAGGCAGGTCTTGCCGTAGAATTTGGCGATGCCGACATAGGAATGCCGGGTCGTGCGGAACTGGCGGCAGACCTGGCCGGACTCGTTATTCTCGACGATCGTATCGATGACGCCGGCACTGCCGGTCGATGCGTTCGCCCAGGGAAGCGGCTGGCCCTCGAGCCTTTGCACGTCGGCCGAGGTCACGGCATTGCGCACGGTCATTTCGTCGGAAAGCGTGTCGGTGCTCGGCGGCGTCTGCGGCACGGTGCCGGTTGCCACCGACCGGTCGACCTTGGCTTCACTCAGGAAATCCATGCCGCCGCCGACGCAGCCGGACAGCGACAACATCGCGACGCCGATGACGAAGAACGCGCTGCTGCGTCGCCGCAGGCCCTTTGTATGGCGAGATGACTTTGCTATGACTTCCACCCTGCATCCTGTCCAGTTATCAAAAGCTGGGCGAGTTTTGAATAATCCGGGGCATTTGAACCAATATGTCGGCAAACGAGTTAACAAGCGGTGACTTTACCGAAAGTGGCGAGCCCTTCAAGCTCTTTGCCGAATGGCTGAAAGAAGCCGAGGCTTCCGAGCCCAATGACCCCAATGCGGTGGCGCTGGCAACGGTCGATGAGGATGGTCTTCCCAATGTCCGCATGGTTCTCCTGAAGGGATTCGACGACGACGGTTTCGTCTTTTACACCAATTTCGAGAGCCAGAAAGGCCGCGAAATTCTCGGCCAGAAAAAGGCGGCCATGTGCTTTCACTGGAAAAGCCTGCGTCGTCAGGTAAGGCTGCGCGGCCCCGTCGAGATCGTCACCGATGCCGAAGCGGACGCCTATTTCAAGACGCGGGCGCGCGGCAGCCGGATCGGCGCCTGGGCCTCCAAACAATCCCGCCCGCTCGAAAGCCGTTTCGCGCTGGAAAAGGCCGTGGCCGAATATACCGCGCGTTATGCCATCGGCGAGATCCCGCGCCCGGCCCACTGGTCCGGCTTCCGCATCCGCCCGACCTCGATCGAATTCTGGAAGGACCAGAAATTCCGCCTGCATGACCGCGTCGAATTTCGCCGGCCGTCACCGGAAGGCGAATGGGACAAGGTGCGGATGTATCCGTAACGGGCTTTACCTGCCCATCAGCTTCAACGGTATGCCGGAGGCGAGCGCCGAGACGTAGCGTCGCTTCTGGTAGAAGCCGTTGAGCGAAATGCGCGGGAGATAGCCGGTCAATTGCGCTGCCGGCAACCCGGGCTGCGTGGTGACGGCAAGGGTAAAGCCGAGATTGCGAGCGATGCGCGCCTCGCGGGCGGTCGCAGCCGCCGGCGTGCCATAGGGATAGGCGATCGTCTCGGGACGGATGCCGGTCACCGCCTCGACGTAGTCCGCCGAAACCTGCATTTCGATTCGCGCTTCGGCTTCCGGCAGCCGGGCGAGCGCCCGATGGCTGATCGTATGGGCGCCAAGTGTTGCGAGCGGATGAGCCGCCAGCCATTGCAATTCGCCTGGCCCCATCACCAGCTCGCGGACGATATCCGTCGGCTCGATGCCGTTTTCGCGCGCCAGCAGATCGATGGCGGCAACCGCGCGCGCCTCGTCGGAGCCGTGGATATAGGCGGCAAAGCGGTCGAAGGCATGCCATTGCTCCTGCGGGCTGTCGAACGCCAGCCGCTCTCTGCCGCGGCCGAAATCGAAGTGGATTTCGCTTGGCCGGCGCAAGAGGACGGCGAGCGTTTCCCACCAGATGCTGTGAGAGCCTTCGGCAAAACCCTTGGCGACGAACACTGTGAACGGCGCCTGATGCCGCTCGAACACCGGCAGCGCATGTTCCAGATTGTTGCTGTATCCGTCGTCGAGCGTGAAGGCCGCGAAGGGCCTTGCGCCTTCCGGCTCGGCCAGCAGCGTCGGCACCTCGCCGAGCGGCACGAAGCGGTAGCCCTCCCGCCGCAATTGCCGCAGCGCCGCATCGAGAAAACGGGGGGTGATTTCGAGATGCGCATTCGGCTCGAAAGCCTGGGGCAGGTGAGGGCGGACATGATGCAGCGTGAAGACGACGCCGCGCCCGCGTGCTTCGCGCATCAGCCCGGCCAATGCGAGCAGCCAGGAAAACTCGAGCCCGGCGCCAATCGCCAGTCGCTTGCCCAATCGCTTGAATTGTCCCGTCATGCGGCGCTTGTCCCCTGCCTTTTGCGGAAACTATCAAGCGCGACTTAAGCCTTGCTGAATCCCGATCCGGCACGGGTCTTTCATTTCTTGTTTACCAAGACGGTGAAAAGACTAGAAAAATGTTAGGCGTTGCCTCAAAGTCGCGCCAAACTTACGGCTTCTGTCACATTACGGCACAAATGCCGGTCTGACCGAGAGCCGGCGCATAACGGGCCAAGCGTATGAGGGGCCAGGGTATGAGGGGCCAGGGTATGAGGGGAAAGTGCATGAGAAAGCTTTTGGCGGCTGTTTTGACCGTAACGCTTGCCGTTTCGGCGCCACTTGCGGCCCTTGCCGGCAACGCTTCGCTGATCCTCGATGCCCGGACCGGCAAGGTTCTCGCCGCCGAAAACGCCGATACGCTGAACCATCCGGCCTCGCTGACGAAGATGATGACGCTCTATCTCACCTTCGAGGCGTTGAAGCGCGGCAAGATCACCTGGGACACCCCGATCAAGATGTCGAAATACGCCGCCGCACGCCCGCCGACCAAGCTTGGCGTCAAGGCGGGCGGCACGATCACCGTGCGCGAGGCGGTCTATGGCATGATCGTTAAATCCGCCAATGATGCCGCCTCCGCAATGGGCGAGAAGCTCGCCGGCTCGGAAAGCGGCTTTGCCCGGGTGATGACGGCCAAAGCCCGCCAGCTCGGCATGAGCCGCACCGTCTTCGTCAACGCCTCCGGCCTGCCGGACGGCCGTCAGGTCACGACGGCGCGTGACATGTCGACGCTCGCCATCGCGCTGATGAAGAATTATCCGAACGAATACCGGCTGTTTTCGACGGCCAGTTTCAATTTCCGCGGCCGAACGGTGCGCGGCCACAACAATCTCATGTACCGCTACCAGGGCATGGACGGCATCAAGACCGGTTATACCAACGCTTCCGGCTTCAACCTCGTCAGCGCCGTCAGAGACGGCAACCGCCGCGTGGTCGGCGTCGTGCTCGGCGGCCGCACCGCCCGCAGCCGCGACGCCAAGATGGCTGGTTTGCTCGACCGTTATCTCGGCCGCGCCTCGTCTTCCGGCGGCGCAAAGCTGATGGCGAGCGTCGGCGCGCGGGAACCCGTCGAAGTCGCGTCCGCCGCCGAGGCCTCCGATGTTCCGGTGCCGCTCAACGCACCGCGCCCGGCCGACGATCTCGCAGCAAAGAGCCTTGCCTATGCCGATGACGCCGTCGTGCCGCTGGAGCGTCCCGTCGCGATGGACGAGATCCTGAACGCCGGCAAGACGCCGAAGACATCGGCAGAGAAGACCAATGGCGACTGGCAGATCCAGATCTCAGCCGCACCGAGCGCCGATGCGGCGCGTGCGCTTCTCGCCCAGGCGCAGTCGGAAGGTGGCGCGCCGCTCGTTTCCGCTTCGCCCTATACCGAAGCGGTCGGGCAGGGGGCCAACAAGATCTATCGCGCCCGCTTCGTCGGTTTCGTCAGCAAGGATGCCGCCGTCTCGGCCTGCGATGCCCTGAAGCAGCGCTCCTATGACTGCATGCTGCTGCCGGACCACGGCTGATCGCCGCCCGGCGGTCTGGACAATCCACTCTGGACAAGCAGCGGGAATCAGCGTCTCCTCCCTAAACAAAAGGAGAACGCCTATGCTGCGCCGTCTCGCCGACCAGTTCGAAATTTCTTCCTCCACCCATGTTGCGGCCCACGGCATTGAGCGTGATGCCGATTGGTTCCTTCTAAAACTGCAGGAGGAAATGGGCGAGCTGACACAGGCCTGGAACCGGCTGACCGGGCGCGGTCGTGCGAAGGGGCGTTCACCGGAAGATATGCAGCAAGACCTTGCCGACGAGACCGCTGACGTCCTCGGCCACCTCCTGCTCTTCGCCCGACACAACGATATCGACCTTGCCGCCGCGATCGAACGCAAGTGGCTGTTTCAGCCGGCGCAAACGTCGAAGAGCTGATCCAAGGCGCCGAAAATGCGCAATGTGTTTGGGGACGACGGCATTTCGATGTGACGCGCTTTAGGCGAGGCTGTCCCTCGTCAACCGCACAAGGATTCTCTCGCAGCTTAAGTCAGCCGACCTTATAGCGGTAGAATTTGCTGTCCACCGCCATCAGCGGGAAGGCGCGGGGCAGGGCGCTTTTGGCGATCTCGCTAAAGCCGTTCTTCTCGTAGAAACGGTGCGCGGCGACGAACTTGTCCGTCGTGCCGAGGAAGATATCGGTGAGGCCGGCATCCCTGGCATGGGCAAACAGCCGATCGAGAAGCCGTGCGGCCACGCCATGCTCGGAGCCGCGAACCTCAGCTGAGACGAACATCTTGCGCAGCGCCGCCTGGTTGTTGCCGATATCCTTGAGCCCGACCGTACCGACGATAGCGCCATCCTTGACGGCGACCCAGAACTGCCCCTTCCCGGACTGATAGAAATCCGGGATGACCCTGAGATCCGGCTGCGCATCCACGGTGATGTCGATGCCGAATTCCTCGCGCTGGATCGGCAGGATCACCGAAAGCACGGCATCGGCGTCATCGGTTGTGAAGGGTCTGATTTCGACCTCCGCCATCAGTGAATCCTTTCGCCTCAGGTCTGCGTGCCGCCGACCGTCATCTGATCCATGCGCAGATGTGGCTGGCCGACGCCGACCGGAACCCATTGGCCGGCCTTGCCGCAATTGCCGATGCCGGTATCGAGCTTCATGTCGTTGCCGATCATCGACACCCGCTTCATCGCATCCGGGCCGTTGCCGATCAGCATCGCGCCCTTGATCGGCGCGCCGACCTTGCCGTTCTCGATCAGATAGGCCTCGGTGCAGCCGAAGACGAACTTGCCGGAGGTGATGTCCACCTGGCCGCCGCCGAAGGAGACGGCGTAGATGCCCTTCTTCACCGAGGCGATGATTTCCTCAGGTGTCTTGTCGCCGCCGAGCATATAGGTGTTGGTCATGCGCGGCATCGGCACATGGGAATAGCCCTGGCGGCGGCCGTTGCCGGTGGGCGCCATGCCCATCAGCCGGGCATTCTGCCGATCCTGCATATAGCCGACGAGCTTGCCGTTTTCGATCAGCACGTTGTAGGCGGACGGCGTGCCCTCGTCGTCGATGGTGATCGAGCCGCGGCGATTGTCGATCGTGCCGTCATCGACGACGGTGACGCCGGGAGCGGCGACCATCTGGCCGAGAAGGCCGGCAAAGGCCGAGGTCTTCTTGCGGTTGAAATCGCCTTCCAGCCCGTGACCGACCGCCTCGTGCAGCATCACGCCCGGCCAGCCGGAGCCGAGCACCACGTCCATCGTGCCCGCCGGCGCATCGATCGCCTCGAGATTGACGAGCGCCTGGCGCAGCGCCTCGTCCGCGCCGTATTGCCAGCTGCCCTCGGCGATGAAATCACCGAAGCCGATGCGCCCGCCGCTGCCATAGGAGCCGCTCTCCTGCCGCTCGCCTTCGCCGACCATGACCGAAATGTTGATGCGCGTCATCGGCCTGATGTCGCGCACGCGGTGTCCGTCGGCGCGCAGGATATCGACGACCTGCCAGCTTGCGGCGACCGAGGCCGTCACCTGGCGCACCTTGTCATCCTTGCCCCTGAGATAAGCGTCGATGTCCTGCAGGACCTTGACCTTCTCCTCGAAGCTCGGCTGGCCGATCGGGTTCTCATCGCTGTAGAATTTCTTGTTGGTGCCCTGGGGTGCGGCCGCATAGGAGCCGGAATAGCCGCGCGTCACCGCGCCGACGGCATCGGCCGCCCGCTTCAACGCCGCCACCGAGAGATCGCCGGCATGGGCATAGCCGACCGCTTCGCCGGCAACGGCACGCAGGCCGAACCCTTGCTCGGTGTTGAAGCTGCCACCCTTCAGCCGGCCATTGTCGAAGGTCAGCGCTTCCGCCTGCGCATGCTCGATGAACAGTTCGCCGTCATCGGCGCCGGACAAGGCCTCGGCGACAAGGCCACGCATCGTAGCTTCGTCGGCATCGAAAAGCGTCAGGAGATCGGTGGTCATGATATGGCTCCAATGGGCATGCGTTCGGGAATGCACTTAGTCATCTAGATAGGGCTCAATATAATAAGGAGTGAAGCCCTGCCGTCGAATTATTCTTTGTTGGGCAGGATGATGTGGCGAGACGGAACGTACCACGCGATGAGCAGGCGGGGAACGGAGAGGGCGCGGCGCAATCTCTTCTCCCCTCGGGGAGAAGGTGCCGGCAGGCGGATGAGGAGGCCGCACGGCACATCCTCACGTAAATCCTATTCCCGGTTCGCCCACGATAACACCGCGCGCTCTCAAGACCCTGAGCGCGGGTCGAGGACGATGCCAGCGCGGTCGAAGCTCGCATGGGCTTTGTTGAAAAGACCGGCTTCGCCGGCCCCCTCATCCGCCCTACGGGCACCTTCTCCCCGCTGGGGAGAAGAGGGAATCGAGACGTAACGACCTACCCTCCGCGCCGCCTGGGAGGGGCGGACCCACGGAAGCCGCCAATTGACCTCACGGCAGAGCGTCGAAACCTTCGGCGAAGCCCTTGAGGTCGACGGGGATGCCGATGCCTTCTTCCGGGGTCTGGAAGACGATGAAGGTTGCCTGCGCGCCGCTGCGGAAGGTCTTGAGCAGCTCGTCCTCGAGCACGACTTCGGCATAGCAGCCATCGGCGAAGCAGCGGACGAAATAGGCGCGGCCGATATCCTTGCCGTCGACATTGAGCCCGAGGCCGTTCGGCAGCAGCACGCCAAGCGGCGCGAGCACGCGCAGGATCTTCGACTTGCGGTCGGCCGTCTTCAGGACGACGACGGAAAGCCCAACCTCCGGCCGATCCTCGGCGATGACATTCTGCATCAGAGCGCATTGCTCGGTGGCCGCACCCGCCGGCTTGTCGCAGACGACGGACCATGCGCCATGATTGGACTTCACCGTGCCGGGCGCCGGCGGCTGTGTCTGGCCGGGTGTCACCGGTTCGACATTCGGTTTGGCGGCACTCGGCTGTTGCGGCGCCGGGGCGGGAGCAGGTGCCGGTGCGGCAGCCGGAGGCTTGGCCTGCGAGGGGGCGGGTTGCTGCTGTGCGAAAACGGGCGTCGTCGCTGCGGCCGCGATGCTGGCAGCCAGGAGAAGCGACTGCGCGAGGGAACGGAAACCCATGGAAACCTCTGGATATCGAATCATTGCGGCTATTGTTGAAGCTGCCCACCAAAAATGAAAAGCCCCACCCCGTGAAAACCGGGGGACTGCGGCGGAAATTGGACCTTTGCGAAATAATGTGTCGCGCACGGATTGGCCGGAAAGCCGATTTTTCATATGCTGATGAAAAACTTGGGATGTTTTGCCGTTCTGGCCTGCCTATGCTTTGAGCAAAAATGCCGCATAGACAATTGCTCTGACCTGTTGCGGCGAATGCCAAACTGTGGTTTGAAGCGCTGAAGATGGCAAGGATTCTGCGTTCTATTTTGCAGGTCAAGCGCTCGAGGGAGATAATAAGGTGATGAAGAAGGCTTATGCAGCCCTGACCACGCTGGTCTGTCTGCTTTTTGCTTCCGGCACATATGCCGACCAGCCCACGCCGTGGCAGGCGACGCTGCAGCCGGCGGCAACGCCGATCATGCGGGAAATCCACTGGTTCGAACAATATACCCTGTGGTTTATCGTTCCGATCACGCTCTTTGTACTGGTCCTGCTCATCGTCGTCTGTGTCAAGTTCCGCGCCAGCGCGAACCCGGTTCCCTCGAAGACGAGCCACAACACGCTGATCGAGATTGCCTGGACCGTGGGGCCGGTCCTGGTGCTGCTTCTTCTCGCCATTCCTTCGTTCAACCTGCTGACGGCGCAGCTGACGCTGCCCGAAAACCCCGACGTCACGATCAAGGCGACCGCCACCCAGTGGCAGTGGAACTACGAATATGAAGGTTCGGGCGAAAGCCCGCTCGCTTTCGATTCCTTCCTGCTGAAGGATCAGGATCGCCCGGCCGCCGGCAAGGAAGACAAGTCGATCTATCCGCGTCTTCTCGCCGTCGATAACGAACTGGTCCTGCCGGTCAATAAGACGGTCCGCGTTCTCGTGACCGCAGCACCCACCGACGTCATTCACGCTTTCGCCATGCCGTCCTTCGGCGTCAAGATCGATGCCGTGCCGGGCCGCCTGAACGAGACCTGGTTCAAGGCCGAGCGCGAAGGCCTGTTCTACGGCCAGTGTTCCGAGCTCTGCGGCAAGGACCATGCGTTCATGCCGATCGCCATCCGCGTCGTCTCCGAGGACAAGTATAAGCAGTGGCTGACCGCAGCCGCCAGCGACCTGCCCGGCGCCTACAAGTCACTCATGGCCGCAACCGATGGTCCCGCAAAGACCGTCAACGTCGCCGAAGCACAGTAATTAAGGGGATCGGGACAATGGCTGGACCTTCCGCTCACGACGATCATTCTCATGATCACGCCGCCCATCATGACCACGCGCATGACGATCACGATCACGGGCACAAGCCGAGCTTTGCCAATCGCTGGCTGTTCTCGACCAACCACAAGGACATCGGCACGCTCTACCTGATCTTCGCGATCATTGCCGGCATCATCGGCGGCGCGCTGTCGGTTGCCATGCGCATGGAGCTGCAGGATCCTGGCATCCAGATCTTCCACGGCCTGGCCTCGATGGTCTACGGCTATGAGGGCGATGCCGCGATCGACGGCGCCAAGCAGATGTTCAACATGTTCACGACAGCGCACGCGCTGATCATGATCTTCTTCATGGTCATGCCGGCGATGATCGGCGGTTTCGCCAACTGGATGGTGCCGATCATGATCGGCGCGCCGGACATGGCCTTCCCGCGTCTGAACAACATCTCCTTCTGGCTGATCGTTCCCGCCTTCGCGCTGCTGCTGCTGTCGATGTTCGTCGAAGGCCCGGCAGGCGCTTATGGCACGGGTGGCGGCTGGACGATGTATCCGCCGCTGGCGACAAGCGGCACGCCGGGACCGGCGGTCGATCTTGCGATCTTCGCGCTCCACATTGCCGGCGCCTCGTCGATCCTCGGTGCGATCAACTTCATCACCACGATCCTCAATATGCGCGCTCCCGGCATGACGCTGCACAAGATGCCGCTGTTTGCATGGTCCGTGCTGATCACCGCCTTCCTGCTCTTGCTGTCGCTGCCGGTTCTGGCAGGCGGCATCACCATGCTGCTCACCGACCGCAATTTCGGCACTGCGTTCTTCTCTCCGGAAGGCGGCGGCGATCCGATCCTTTACCAGCACCTGTTCTGGTTCTTCGGTCACCCCGAGGTCTACATCCTCATCCTGCCGGGCTTCGGCATGGTCAGCCACATCATCTCGACCTTCTCGAAGAAGCCGATCTTCGGCTATCTCGGCATGGCCTACGCCATGGTCGCGATCGGCGCCGTCGGCTTCGTCGTCTGGGCCCACCACATGTACACTGTCGGCCTGTCGCTCGACGCGCAGCGCTACTTCGTCTTCGCGACGATGGTCATCGCCGTTCCGACGGGCGTGAAGATCTTCTCCTGGATCGCGACGATGTGGGGCGGCTCGATCTCGTTCCGCACGCCGATGCTCTGGGCGATCGGCTTCATCTTCCTGTTCACGGTCGGCGGCGTCACCGGCGTCCAGCTCGCCAATGCCGGTCTCGACCGCTCGCTGCATGACACCTATTACGTCGTGGCTCACTTCCACTACGTTCTGTCGCTCGGCGCCGTCTTTGCGATCTTCGCCGGCTGGTACTACTGGTTCCCGAAGATGACCGGCTACATGTACAACGAGCTGGTCGGCAAGCTGCATTTCTGGATCATGTTCATCGGCGTCAACCTGGTGTTCTTCCCGCAGCACTTCCTCGGCCTCGCCGGCATGCCGCGCCGCTACATCGATTATCCGGATGCCTTTGCCGGCTGGAACTACGTTTCCTCGATCGGCTCCTACATCTCGGCCTTCGGTGTGTTGATCTTCCTCTACGGCGTCTTCGAAGCCTTCGCCAGGAAGCGTGTCGCCGGCGACAATCCGTGGGGTGAGGGTGCAACGACGCTCGAATGGCAGCTGCCTTCGCCGCCGCCTTATCACCAGTGGGAACAGCTTCCGCGCATCAAGTAAATTGCGCGGACATCAGGACGCCGCATTCGATACGGCGTCCTGATCGTAAGACATTCAGGACGGAATGATGACGGTCATCGACAATCACGGGGCGCTTGCAAAGGACGGCGAATTGTCGGAAGCGAGTGCGCGCGATTATTTCGAATTGTTGAAGCCACGGGTCATGTCGCTCGTGGTCTTCACTGCCTTTGCCGGTCTCGTGCTGGCGCCGGGCCACATCCATCCCGTCCTCGGCCTGATCGCAATTCTCTGTATCGCCGTCGGCGCCGGCGCCTCCGGCGCGCTGAACATGTGGTATGACGCCGATATCGACGCCATCATGAGCCGCACCGCCAACCGTCCGATCCCGGCCGGCCGCATCGCGCCCTCCGAGGCACTCGCCTTCGGTCTGGTCCTGTCGGGCTTTTCGGTGGTGATCCTCGGCCTGGCCGTCAACTGGCTCTCGGCCGGCATCCTCGCCTTCACCATCTTCTTCTATGCCGTGGTCTACACCATGTGGCTCAAGCGCTCGACGCCGCAGAACATCGTCATCGGCGGTGCCGCCGGCGCCTTCCCGCCTATGATCGGCTGGGCTTGCGTCACCAACAGCGTGACGATCGAGAGCACCGTTCTGTTCCTCATCATCTTCCTGTGGACGCCGGCGCATTTCTGGGCGCTTGCCCTCTTCAAGATGCGCGATTACGAGGCCGTCGGCGTGCCGATGCTGCCGAACGTCGCCGGCGAGCGGGTGACCAAGCATCAGATCGTCGCCTATGCGGTGCTGACCGCCGTCTGCGCGGTCTTGCCGTCCTTCCTCGGTTTCGCGAGCCTCGGTTACGGCTTTGTCGCCGCCGCCCTCGGCGCGATCTTCATATACTGTTCCATCGCCGTCTGGCGCATGCCCGACGGCGATCTGAAGATGATCCCGGCGAAGAAGCTCTTCGGTTTCTCGATCTTTTATCTTTTCGCCGTGTTCTCCGCCTTGATGATCGACCGGCTGGCGTCGGTGCTGGTCTCGCATGCGGGAGGTTGGTTCTGATGGAATTGCTCAAGCTCACGGAAGCGCAGCGCAAGTCGCGCCGCAACCGCAACATCGCCCTCGGGCTGGTGCTTGCCGGCCTCGTCATTCTCTTCTACGCGATCACCATCGTGAAGATCGGCGGAGGAATGGCTGGATGAGCGAAAACGCCGCCGCACCGAAGAAGCAGGGCCGCAACAACGGCGCCGTCGTCATGATGTGCCTGAGCTTCGTCTTCGGCATGGGCGCGATGAGCTATGCCGCCGTGCCGCTCTACCGCATCTTCTGCCAGGTGACCGGCTATAACGGCACGACGCAGCGCGTCGACCAGGTTTCGAGCGTCGTGCTCGATCGCACGATGCGCGTCACCTTCGACGCCAATGTCGCCCCCGGCCTGCAATGGGACTTCAAGCCGGTCGAGCGCGAGGTCAATCCCAAGATCGGCGAGACCATCCAGGTCAATTTCACCGCCGAGAATCGTTCGAACGAGACCCAGCGCGGCCAGGCGGTTTTCAACGTCACGCCGGGCGAAGCCGGCGTCTATTTCAACAAGGTGCAATGTTTCTGCTTTACGGAAACGGACCTGAAGCCGGGCGAGAAGCTCGACATGCCGGTGGTGTTCTACATCGATCCTGAAATCGTCAAGGCGGTGGAATCCAAGAATATCCATACGGTTACGCTGTCATATACGTTCTACCCGAAAGAGGGTCCGAAGCCGGTGGCTTCGAATGAGGGTGGAGCGGAGAAGATTGAAAAGAAACTTTGATCAAGGCTCGTTTCCGGTTATGCCGGGAGCGGAGTGAAGGAAGACATCCGGGGATAGCGACATGGCCGATGCTCATCAGAAGAATCACGACTACCACATCATCGATCCGAGCCCGTGGCCGATTCTCGCCTCGCTCGGCGCCTTCATCATGGCGCTCGGCGGCGTCTCCTACATGCGCTACCTGAACGGCGGTTCGTTCAAGGTCGCCGGCTTCGAGCTTGCCAATCCCTGGGTTTTCTATATCGGCTTCGCGCTGGTGCTCTACGTCATGTACGGCTGGTGGGCCGATACGGTGAAGGAAGCCCATGAGGGCGCCCACACCCGTGTCGTCTCGCTGCACCTGCGCTACGGCATGATCATGTTCATCGCTTCGGAAGTGATGTTCTTCGTCGCCTGGTTCTGGGCCTATTTCGACGCCAGCCTCTATCCGAACGAAGCGATCCAGGCCTCGCGTCTGCTCTATACCGGCGGCACCTGGCCGCCGAAGGGTATCGAGGTTCTCGACCCCTGGCACCTGCCGATCTACAACACCGTCATTCTGCTCCTGTCGGGCACCACGGTCACCTGGGCGCACCATGCGCTGCTGCACAACGACCGCAAGGGCCTGATCCAGGGCCTGACGCTGACGGTGCTGCTTGGCATGTTCTTCTCTGCCGTTCAGGCCTACGAATATGCTCACGCCCCGTTCGCCTTCAAGAGTTCGATCTACGGCGCGACCTTCTTCATGGCGACCGGTTTCCACGGCTTCCACGTCCTCGTCGGCACGATCTTCTTGGGCGTCTGCCTGATCCGTGCGCTGCGCGGCGACTTCACCCCGAAACAGCATTTCGGCTTCGAGGCGGCAGCCTGGTACTGGCACTTCGTCGACGTCGTCTGGCTGTTCCTGTTCTTCTGCATCTACGTCTGGGGCGGCTGGGGCGCACCCGTCGCAGCCGGCTGACCGGAACGAAACTTGAGAAAAGGCGGGCCTGGTGCCCGCCTTTTTTGTTGGCGGTTCCCCACGCTCCGTCATCGTGGGACGGGCAGTGGAGGTTGCCGCAAATCTCTTCTCCCCTCGGGGAGAAGGTGCCGGCAGGCGGATGAGGGGGCTACACGGCACACCCCTCTCGTGATCGCCTATCCAACCGCGCCGATACGGTCGAGACCATGCCAGCGCGGTCGAACCCGCATGGGCCTTATTCGGAAAGACTGGCTTTGCCGGCCCCCTCATCCGCCCTACGGGCACCTTCTCCCCGAGGGGAGAAGAGGGAATCGAGACGTTGCGGCATTTCCTTCGCCCCATTTGCGGGGGCAGCCGGATGGAGGGACGGTCGCCGATCTCTTTAGTCGAGGTGCCGATTTGCCATCAATCTGAGGCGCGGCTCGGGCCGCTTTTTCGGCTCAGCGTACTCCAGCGATCCGTTCTAAGGCCGAAGGCTCGGGAATACCGAGATCCAACTGGTGGCGGATCGCCTCGGCGCATTCGAGCGGCGTCAGCACGGATGTATCGACCTCCATATCGTAGATGCCAGGACGATGAACCTCATCCTGCCAGCGTTGCACCGGTTCTGGAACAGGCACGTCCTCCGTGGCACGCAGATAAAGCGTCTCGCGCCCTTCCTGGGCAATGTCGCGCCGCTGCATGATCGTCTCGATCGGACAGCGCACGCCGACGAACAGCACGGGAAAGTCTTCCAGTCGCCGGGCGCAATCGCCGAGGATGCCGAGCGGCTGCGAATAGCTGTCGTGGTGGCCGAGATCGGCGATGACATTAAGCCCCAGGCTGGCATGGATGGCGATCGATTCGTAGAGCGCCGCATAAAAGAACGGCACCAGTTCCTCCAGGTCCGGCCGCTCGCCGCCCGGCCGCAGTCCGATGCCCGGAAGGTAGCGTTTCGGTGTCATGGCATTGTAGCTGTCGACGCCGAGGTTGATCCACGGCCCCTCGAAGTGTTCCTGTACGGCGCGCGCGATGCTCGATTTGCCGCTCCGCGGCGCGCCGTTCAGGATAATGATCTGCACGGAATGGCTATCATTGGTCATCAGTCTTCTTCTTCTGTTTGGCGCGAATCATTACAGCGCCGCGCGACTTTTCTGACGCGGCAAGGACGCTGTAACACTTTGAATTGCTGATAGTTCCTCACATCGATTCCGATGTGAGGAACTATCAGCGGGACGAAATCACGCAGGCATTTCCCTTCGTCCTGCGAATACTTTATGGGAGAGTTAAGGCGGCATCGCGCCGCGGCCACCAAGGCTGCCGGAAGGAATGGCCAGAAGGAGTGGAATGAACGAGGACAGCGCCCACTTTCCCCCCGTCGATCCGGTGAAAACCGGCATCAAGGGCTGCTGCCCGCGCTGCGGGCAAGGCAAGCTGTTCGATGGACTGCTCGGCGTGAAGCCGCGCTGTGCGGCCTGCGGCCTCGATTATTCCTTTGCCGATTCCGGTGACGGCCCGGCCGTCTTCGTCATCCTCATCGTCGGCTTCATCGTCATCGGCATGGTGCTGTGGCTGCAGGTGAATTACGGGCCGCCGATCTGGGTGCATATCCTGCTCTTCGCTCCGTTGACGATTATCCTGTCGCTGCTGACGCTACGCTGGTTCAAGGGCATCCTGATCGCCATGCAATACCGCCATAATGCCCGCGAAGGACGCCTGAGTGACTGATATCGACCATGCCGCGCCGCGCCGCCGGCTGCCGGTTTTCACCGGCATCCTGGTGCTGATCGCCCTTGCCATCCTCATTTCGCTCGGCACCTGGCAGGTGGAGCGCCTCCACTGGAAGGAGGGCCTGATCGCCGATATCGCCGCGCGGCAGGCAGCAAGCCCCGTGCCGCTTGCCGACATCGAGGCGATGATGGCTGCAGGTGGCGACATCGAATACCGCAAGGTCACCGCTACCGGCCGCTATATCAACAACAAGGAGCGGCACTTCTTCGCCACCTGGCGCGGCCAGACCGGCTATTACATCTATACCCCGCTGGAGCTTGCCGACGGGCGCATTCTCTTCGTCAATCGCGGCTTCGTTCCCTATGACAACAAGGAGCCGGAAATGCGCATGCAGGGCCAGCTGACGGATCAGCAGACCGTCACCGGCCTGGCGCGCGAAAAGCTTCCCGGCAAGCCTTCCTGGGTGGTGCCCGACAACGACGTCGCCAAGAACATCTTCTACTGGAAGGATCTCGACGTCATGGCCGCGAGCGTCGGGCTGGAGAAAGCGAGCGTCATTCCCTTTTTCGTCGATGCCGATTCCACCCCCAATCCGGCCGGCCTGCCAATCGGCGGCGTCACCCAGGTGGATCTGCCGAACGACCATCTGCAATATGCTTTCACCTGGTACGGGCTTGCCGCCGTGCTGGTCGTCGTGGTGGCGATCTCCTGGTTCCGCAAGGGGGCCAAGACACCTCAGCAATAGTATCACTTCAATTCTCGACCATTTTGGGCTAGAGGTCCCTAAATCTCTCAACCCGGAACAGACATGAATATTGCGGCGAAACCTCCTTTGACGATCAGGCTCTGCGGTCCGCGCGGCTTCTGCGCCGGCGTCGACCGCGCGATCCAGATCGTCGTGCTGGCGCTGAAATCCTATGGTGCGCCGGTCTATGTGCGCCACGAGATCGTCCACAATCGTTATGTCGTCGAAGGGCTGGAGGCCAAGGGCGCCGTCTTCGTCGAGGAACTGGACGAGATCCCGGCCGAACATCGCGCCCAGCCGGTGGTTTTTTCCGCCCACGGCGTGCCGAAATCCGTGCCGGAGGATGCAGCGAGCCGCAACCTCTTCTATCTCGACGCCACCTGCCCGCTGGTCTCCAAGGTCCACAAGCAGGCGATGCGCCACAATCGCCTCGGCCGCCATGTAGTCCTCATCGGCCATGCCGGCCATCCTGAGGTGATCGGCACTATGGGTCAGCTGCCGGAGGGGTCGGTCTCGCTGATCGAGACGATCGAGGATGCCGACGCCTATGTCCCCGTCGATCCCGACAATCTCGGCTATGTCACCCAGACGACGCTGTCTGTCGACGATACGGCCGGCGTCATCACCCGCCTGCACGAGCGCTTCCCGAACCTGACGGCGCCGGCAGCGGACTCGATCTGTTATGCGACGACCAACCGCCAGGAAGTGGTGAAGCAGGCAGCCCCCGGCTGCGATCTCTTCATCATCGTCGGCGCGCCGAATTCGTCCAATTCCAAGCGTCTCGTCGAAGTGGCGCTCAGGGCAGGGGCGAAGAAATCGATCCTCGTGCAGCGCGCCGCCGAGCTCGACTGGGACGAGATCGGCGCGATTTCAACGCTCGGCCTTTCCGCCGGCGCCTCCGCCCCCGAGGTTATCGTCAACGAGATCATCGAGGCTTTCCGCGCCCGCTTCGACGCCCGCGTTGAGCTGGCCGAAACGGTACAGGAAACCGAAAATTTTCTGGTCAACCGCGAACTGCGCAGCATCGAGCTGACGGCCGCCGACATGGCCTTCGTCAACGGCTAGGTCGTCATTGCGGCCTGGGCAATCCTTCATCCATAATGCAGAGACGAGACCTCACTTGGCAGTCTATACCGATATCGCCGAAGACGATCTGAAATGGTTCCTGACGGAATATGACGCAGGCACGCTGCTCTCCTACAAGGGGATTGCCGAAGGCGTCGAAAACTCCAACTTCCTGCTTCATACCTCCAAGGATCCGCTGATCCTGACGCTCTATGAGAAGCGGGTGGAAAAGAGCGACCTGCCTTTCTTCCTCGGCCTGATGCAGCATCTTTCCGCTCGCGGTCTGTCCTGCCCGCTGCCGCTGTCGCGCCGGGATGGCGCGCTGCTCGGCTCGCTGTCTGGCCGTCCGGCGGCGCTGATCTCCTTCCTCGAAGGCATGTGGCTGAGAAAGCCGGAGGCGAAACATTGCCGCGAGGTCGGCAGGGCGCTGGCCGAGATGCATGTGGCCGGCGACGGTTTCGAGTTGAAGCGGGCGAATGCGCTGTCGATCGACGGCTGGCGGGGGCTCTGGGAAAAATCCGAGGTGCGCGCCGGCGAGGTCGAGCCCGGCCTGCAGACCGAGATCCGCAGCGAACTCGATTTTCTCTCCGCCGCCTGGCCGAGTGGCCTGCCTGCCGGCGTCATCCACGCCGACCTCTTCCCCGACAACGTCTTCTTCCTCGGCGATCAACTCTCCGGCCTGATCGATTTCTATTTCGCCTGCAACGACCTGCTCGCCTATGACGTCTCGATCTGCCTGAATGCCTGGTGTTTCGAGAAGGACGGCGCCTACAACATCACCAAGGGCACGGCGATGCTCGAGGGGTACCAGAGCGTTCGGCCGCTGAGCGACGTCGAAATCTCAGCCCTGCCGGTGCTGTCGCGTGGGTCGGCGCTGCGGTTCTTCCTGACCCGGCTCTACGACTGGTTGACGACGCCTGAGGGAGCCATGGTCACCAAGAAGGACCCGCTCGAATATCTCCGCAAGCTGCGGTTCCACCGCCAGATCAAATCGCCAGCGGAATACGGATTGAGCCTATGAAACACGTCGATATTTTTACCGACGGCGCATGCTCCGGCAATCCCGGCCCCGGTGGATGGGGCGCGGTGCTGCGCTATGGAGACGTCGAAAAGGAGCTTTGCGGCGGCGAGGCGGATACGACCAACAATCGCATGGAATTGCTGGCGGCGATCTCGGCGCTATCGGCCTTGAAGAGCCCTTGCGAGGTCGATCTCTATACCGACAGCGCCTATGTCAAGGACGGTATTTCCAAGTGGATTTTCGGCTGGAAGAAGAACGGCTGGAAAACCGCCGACAAGAAGCCGGTGAAGAATGCCGAGCTCTGGCAGGCGCTGGAGGCGGCCCGTGACCGCCACAAGGTGACGCTGCACTGGGTGAAGGGCCATGCCGGCCACCCGGAAAACGAACGCGCCGACGAACTCGCCCGCCGGGGCATGGAGCCCTTCAAGAAGGGCAAGGCGGTTTCGTTTTAGGAATCTAAGCTCTTCGCTGAAGATGGCGCGCGCCAGTTGACTCGAAGCAAGAGAACCGCGCTGTTCCGATGCCGAGTTCCTGCTGTTCCTTCGGGCTCCTGACGGATGAGAGGATACGGCGCTGCCACATCCCCCTTCTCCCCAGCGGGGAGAAGATGCCGGCAGGCAGATGAGGGGGTGAGCGACGTTAGGAGCGAATGCGCTGAGCGCAAGCGACGGGCAATGAATGGTGTGCCGTGCGGCCCCCTCATCCGACCCTTCGGGCCACCTTCTCCCCGCTGGGGAGAAGAGGGAGCAAGCAGCGCGCCCGAACCTCTTTCACGCCGCCCGCTGCTGCGGCGCGGTCGCCGCGCCCTGGATCAGCCGGTGCAGATATTCGAGCTTTGCGACGACGGGCGAAGACAGCACGAAGGGATAGGAGTCAGGCTGGCCCATGCTGCGCTGGATGGCGTTGATCGCGATGCTGAGCGGCACCCAGGCGCTGACCAGCTGTTCGGCGCTTCTTGCCCTGTAGGGGATGAAATCCACCTCGCCGGCGATTTCCTCATGGCCGCGCGGATCGATGGCGATGCCGAAGGCGCGCGCGGTTTCGAGCGTATCGACGATATGGAGGTAATGCGCGAAGCATTCGGCGAAATCCTCCCAGGGGTGCGACGCCGCATAGGCGCTGATGAAATTGTCCGGCCATCCCAAGGGCGCCCCGCCGGCATAATGGGTCTGGAGGGCTGCCATATAATCCTGCCGTTCGTCGCCGAAGACCGTGCGGAAATCGGCAAGGCCGCCCCGATCGCGCACCAGCTTGTTCCAGATGAAATGGCCGGCCTCGTGGCGGAAATGGCCGAGTAGCGTGCGATAGGGTTCGTTCATCGAGCTGCGCGCCTGTTCGCGCGTGGCATCGTCGGCCTCTGCGGCGCGGATGGTGATCAGGCCTTCCTCGTGGCCGGTCATGGCCGGCACGATATAGCCGTTGCTCTCGATCGAATCCTCGAGAAAATCGAAGACCAGGCCGCCCTGCGGATCTTGCGCTCGATCCGGATGCGGCAGCTTCCAGCGCAGCAGCGAATAAAACAGATGACGCTGCGCCTGGCTGATGCGCCGCCAGCGATCGATGCCGTCCTGGGTGTCGGTGTTCGGAACCAGCCGGTTATGGCGGCAGGCAACGCAGAATTCACTTTCGCCATCGCCGTCCACCAGCCAGTTGCAGATGTCGAGGCTGGCATTGGCGCAGAAGCGGACGTCGCGATCGGGATTGGAAACGAGCTGCCAGAGCGCCTCGTCGCGCGGCTCCAGCGCATGCATCGCGAGATCGCCGGGCAGGAAGCCGAGGCGATGGTTGCAACGCACGCATCGACGGTTGTCGAAGTGGACGACCTGATCGCAATTGTCGCAGGCAAAAAGCTTCATCTTGTCTATCTCTGCAAAGCATGAGGGTGGGGGATTAAAAATGCCTGCTGCGCGAGGGGCGCAGCAGGCATGGTTCTTGAAGGATGCACTATTGCTCAGAGCCGGTCGACGGCGCCCTTGAGCTTATCTTTGACCTTGCCGGTCGCGACCTGTCCCTTGCCCTTGGCTTCCTGGACGGCGCCCTTGGCCTGCATTTCGCGATCGTCGGTCGCCTTGCCGACGGCCTGCTTGGTCTTGCCGGCAATTTCGTTTGTCTTGCCGGAAATCTTGTCGCTGGTGCTACCCATCTGTGATGTCTCCTTGGTCGGCATGGGCCTCGTGTCCATGCTTGCCGAAATGAAACGTCACTCGCGGCTATTCGTTCCCGCTGCCGCCAGGTCAGCTGCTGTCAGGCCAACTCTCAAGCATGGCCGGCTTCGGCCGAAAGCATGGCAGCGGTTACGCCCATGCCGGCAAGCGCCCGCTCGTATTTGTCGTCGAGGCTGCGGTCGAAGATCAATTCCTCATTGGCCGGGCAGGTGAGCCAGCCATTGTTGACGACCTCGCTTTCGAGCTGGCCGGCCGACCAGGAGGAATAGCCGAGCAGCATCGTCGCCCTCGTCGGCCCATCGCCCTTGGAGATGGCGCGGATGATGTCGAGCGTCGCCGTCAGGCAGATGTCGTCGCTGACGGGAATGCTGGAGTCGCTGGAATAATCGTCCGAATGCAGCACGAAGCCGCGGCCGCTTTCCACCGGGCCGCCGGTCTGGATCGGGAAATCGCGCGCCCGCTTCGGCAGCACGATCGAATCTTCCTGCTTGATCATGTCGAGATGCAGCAGCACATCGGTGAAGGTGAGGCTCTGCGGCCGGTTGATGACGAAGCCCATGGCGCCGGCATCGGAATGCGCGCAGATATAGATCACCGTGCGCGCAAAATTGCGGTCTTCCATGCCCGGCATGGCGATCAGGAACTGGCCATCGAAGAAGCCACGTTCCCGTCTGTTCTTCAGCGTCAATAAGGACATCGTTCCTCCTGCTGCTAGACCGCACCAAGGCCTCGACAAAAGAAACATGGGCCAATGTCACACATCAATCAACTGAAAATGAAGATTTAAATTGCCGCGACTTCTGGCGGCCAAACACCACATTCGGTAAACCTTTGTTCCATGATGATTATTTCCTCAGGCCCGCGCAGGCTTTTAATCGCGGCTGTGTCGGTGGCCGCAGCCCTTGTGCCATTTTATTCCGCCCATGCGGAAATGAGCGCCTGGGCGGACAACGAGGGCGGCCGCATGCGCCTCGTGGCGCTCGCGCCCGATACCGGCGGTAAAATCCGCGCCGCCCTTCAGATCGAGCCGAAGCCCGGCTGGATCACCTATTGGAAAGAGCCCGGCAACAGCGGCATTCCGCCCCAGATCACCATCGCGGCGGAAAGCGGCGTCACGCTCGATGCCATCGCCTATCCCGTTCCGAAGCATTTTTTCAAGGGCGCGATCGAGGATATCGCCTATGACGCGCCGGTGACGCTGCCGCTGTCGCTGACGGCGGCCGGCAAAGGCCCGGTTACGATCGACGCCGCCGCCTTCATCGGCATCTGCAAGGATATCTGCATTCCCTTCCAGGCGAATTTTCAGCTGAAGCTTGGCCCCGCCATCCAGTCGCACCCGCAGGAGGAGGCGATCCTTCAGGCCGCCGATGCGAGGCTGCCGAAGCCGCCATCGCAGGATTTCGACGTGACGGCGCATGCGATGTCGCCTGACAGGAAGACGCTGTCGTTGACACTCGCTCTGCCGGCCGGGGGGCCGGGTGAGGGGAAGGCCGTGCCCGATATCATCGTCACCGGCCCGAGCGGTTATGCCTTCACCAAGCAGATCGGCGGCAAGCGCGATGGCGCCACCTTCAAGGTCGATATGTCAATCGGCAAGCTGCCGAAGGATTACGACATATCAGGTAAGCAATGGAGCGTGCTGGTCATCGACGGTGAAAGGGCGATGGAGACGACGCTTGCCTTCGAATGACCGGCCTTGCCTTTCAATGATGGGCTCCTATAGTCGCCTCGATCCCCTGCGGCGCCCGCCGCTACCAAGCCGGAATCCCCAAAGCCAGAACTCAAGGAGAAGACCATGACCATCGCGATCGGCGACAAGCTTCCTGCCGCCACCTTCAAGGAAAAGACGGCTGACGGCCCGGTCGAAATCACCACCGATCAGCTCTTCGCCGGCAAGCGCGTCGTGCTCTTCGCCGTGCCGGGCGCCTTCACGCCCACCTGCTCGCTGAACCACCTGCCGGGTTATCTCGAAAACCGCGACACCATCCTTGGCAAGGGCGTCGACGACATCGCCGTCGTCGCCGTCAACGACTGGCACGTGATGGGCGCCTGGGCGCAATCCTCCGGCGGCATGGGCAAGATCCATTTCCTCGCCGATTGGGATGCCGGCTTCACCAAGGCCGTCGGCCTCGACGCCGACCTCTCCGCCGGCGGCCTCGGCCTCCGCTCCAAGCGCTATTCGATGCTGGTGGAAGACGGCGTGGTGAAAGCCCTCAACGTCGAGGAAAGCCCCGGCCAGGCCACAGTCTCGGGTGCTGCCGCGATGCTGGAACAGCTCTGAGCGTTCATTCCTGATCGACGAAAGGGCGGCCGTTCGGTCGCCCTTTTGTTGTCGGGGGAGCAGAAGGCGCGGAGGCCAAAGGCCGGAGCCCCGAGGGACACGCGGCAACGCTGCTTCTTGCATGCATCAAGCGTCGGCGCGCCCGCCTCGTCCTTCGAGGCCCCTGCGGGGCACCTCAGGATGAGGCTCTCTTGAATGTCGGTGCCTCTCAGTCGATCATCGACGCCCGGACGAAGGGCAAGGCGGAAGCCAGGTCGCGCCACCCTCCAACCTCCCTCATCCTGAGGTGCGGAGGCCGAAGGCCGGAGCCTCGAAGGACGCGCCGCAACGTTGCTCCTTGCTAGATCCAATGGCCTGAATGGCCGGCGGTCGTTCCTCCCGCCTCAATCTTGCCGCAATCGTTATAACATAACCGTAATGTTATTACATTGTAGGATGCCCCATGCCCCCACGCCCCGACCGCCCCTCCGTCAGCCTGCTGGGACAGTCGGCTTTATCCAGGGTGATCGGCATGGCGCTGGTCATTGCCGTCCTTTGGTTGGCGATCCACTGGGCGGTTCTCTTGCCATGACGCCGCTGATCCGTCTGGAGAATCTGACCGTCGCCTATAGCAGGCACCCCGCCGTCCATCATGTCTCCGGCGCCTTCGCCTCAGGCAGCCTGACGGCGATTGCCGGGCCGAATGGGGCGGGCAAGTCGACGTTGCTGAAGGCGATCATGGGGGAGCTTCGCCCGGCCGAAGGCAGGGTCGAGCACCGGCTGGGGCGGGCGGAATTCGGTTATCTGCCGCAGGCGGCCGAAATCGACCGGCGCTTTCCAATCTCGGTCATCGACACCGTCATGCTCGGCGCCTGGAAGAAGACGGGCGCCTTCGGCCGCATCGCGCCCGGCGAGGTGAAAAGGGCGGGCGAGGCGCTATCGGCCGTCGGGCTCGAAGGCTTCGGCCGCCGCCATGTCGGGTCGCTGTCGGCCGGCCAGTTCCAGCGCGTGCTCTTTGCCCGGCTGCTGCTGCAGGATGCCGGCATCATCCTGCTCGACGAGCCGTTTACGGCAATCGATGCCCGCACGACCAGGGATCTCGTCGATATCGTCACCCGCTGGCACGGCGAGGGCCGCACGGTGATTGCCGTGCTGCACGATTTCGAGCTGGTTCGCGCGCATTTCCCGCAAACCCTGCTGCTTGCCCGCGAGCTGGTCGGCTGGGGTGCGACCGCAGACGTCATGTCCTCCGTCAATCTCCTGAAGGCCCGCGCCATGGCCGAGCGCTGGGATGAGGATGCGAATGCCTGCGCACCCGAACAGGCGCCGGCGGCATGACGGCTTACGATCTCTTCCTGGCGCCCTTTGCCGATTACGGTTTCATGCGCCGCGCGCTCGTCGCCTGCCTCTGCCTCGGGCTCGGTTCCGGCCCGATCGGCGTCTTCCTGATGCTGCGGCGCATGAGCCTGATGGGCGACGCGATGAGCCATGCCGTGCTGCCGGGGGCTGCGATCGGTTACCTCGTCGCCGGCTCGCTGTCGCTGACGGCGATGGGCCTCGGCGGTCTGATCGCCGGCCTGTCGGTGGCACTGCTGTCCGGCGCCGTCAGCCGGATGACCGTGCTGCAGGAGGATGCGAGCTTTGCCAGCTTCTATCTCGCATCGCTGGCGCTCGGTGTGCTGATCGTCTCGCTGCGCGGCTCGAATATCGATCTCTTGCATGTGCTCTTCGGCACCATCCTGGCGATCGATGCGCCCGCCCTTTATCTGATCGGCGCGATCACCTCGCTGACCCTCGTCATCCTCGGCTTCATCTACCGGCCTTTGGTGGCCGAATGTTTCGATCCGGGTTTTCTGCGTGCCGTCGGTGGGCGCGGGCCGGTCTATCACGTGCTCTTCCTGCTGCTCGTGGTGCTGAACCTCGTCGCCAGCTTCCAGGCGCTCGGCACGCTGATGGCGGTCGGCCTGATGATGCTGCCGGCAGCCGTTGCCCAGCTCTGGTCGCGCAGTCTGCCGGTGATGATGGCGATAGCAGCCGTTAGTGCTGCCGCATCCGGCTATCTCGGCCTGATCGCCTCCTACCATCTCGAGCTCGCCTCCGGCCCGACGATCATCATGACGGCGGCGATCCTTTACGGCTTTTCGATTCTTTTCGCGCCCTCCGGCTTGGCCCGGCGCTTCTTTCCCCGCCCGCATCTAAAGGGCTGATATCAAGGAGACTTCGATGACACAGCACAGACTGCTTCTCTCCGCAGCAATCCCCGCTTTGATGGCGCTGTCGGCCATGCCCGCTTCCGCCGAGACGCTAAAGGTTGTGGCGTCCTTCACCGTGCTTGCCGATGTCGTCAAGCAGGTCGGCGGCGAGCACGTCAAGGTGACGAGTCTCGTCGGGCCGAATGGCGACCCCCATGAATTCGAGCCGTCGCCGGCCGACGCGAAGAATTTGAACGCGGCTGAAGTCACCTTCGTCAGCGGCGAGGGGCTGGAAGGCTGGATGGACCGGCTGATCACCGCCTCGGGTTATAAGGGCAAGCCGGTCACCGTTTCCGACGGCATTAACACCCGCACGATGGAAGAGGACGGCGAAAAAATCACCGACCCGCATGTCTGGAACAGCCCCGTCAACGTCAAGATCTGGGTCGCCAATATCGAAAAGGCGCTGTCATCGGCCGATCCCGCTGACGCCGCCGCCTTCAAGGCCAATGCCGAGAAGTACACCAGGACGCTGGATGAATTGAACGCCTATGCCCATGCGAAATTCGACAAGGTGGCCGACGATCGCCGCAAGGTGCTGACCAGCCATGATGCCTTCGGTTATTTCGGCCGCGAATATAATGTCAGCTTCCTGGCGCCGCTCGGTCTGTCCACCGAGAGCGAGGCATCGGCCGCCGACGTCGCCAAGCTGATCGAGCAGATCAAGGGCGAGCATGTGAAGGCCTATTTCTTCGAGAATTCCAACGATCCGCGCCTGGTCAAGCAGGTCGCCAAGGCAACCGGTGCTGAGCCCGGCGGCGAGCTCTATGTCGAATCCCTGTCCGACGCCAAGGGGCCGGCGCCGACCTATGAAAAGATGTTCCGGTACAATGTCGACCAGCTCGCCACCGCCATGGCGAAATCGAGCTGAGGATCTCGGCTGGCCGCAGGCTGAGCCTGCGGCCAGCTTGGGGCCTGAAGCTGCCCCTCTACAGAAACGCTTCGAAAGTCCTGATAGGTGGTTTTCTGCCAAAAGTGGACATTCCTGCATATAAATCGCCCACTTCCGCGCGTCGCCTCCTTATGCGGTCATCAAATCGATGACCCGCATGATCGCGACCGAATTGCTCGTGTTCTGGGTGCCTTCCGTCGTATCGGCGTTAGCGCAGGTCCAAACATCGCCCTTCTTGACCGTGAACTTTTTTTCGTTCTGAACGACCGAAAGTTCTCCCTCAGTCATATGGCAGAGCATGTCGTTCTTCATCATGTTGTCCGGCGTCTTCGCCCCAGGTTGGATAACAACATCCCGCAGTTTCACCATTTTGTAAGCTGGTATGACCGAAGCCCGCTCACCGAGCGCGACAACTCTGACACCGGGTCCGATCTCCTCGCCCTCATCGGGGCCGTAAGTCTGGGCGGCTGCTGGCGTCGCCCAGGCGATCAGTGGCGTTGCGGCCGTTGTAAGACCGAGTGCGAGCATGGTTCTACGATTGACGGCTTCCATTGTTTCCTCCCTAGCCAATTTGTTAGGATGAATATTATGAATTACTAAAGCAACCTCGGCGCGGGTGGTTGTCAAATCAACTTTTTGGAAATGGCTTGCCGCATCCTATGGAGGCGTATGGCAAAGTTCCGCCCAACTCGATCATGCGTGACCTGCCACTGAACTTTCATCCGGCTGCGATTAGAGCCTCGGTGGTTTTGAGCCGCCAATTGGCGCGGTGGTAGCAACCGGCGGAAACGCGGAGCTTCCATTTTGCGCAGCGTTGGAGCCGGTTGCGCCGATGATCCCGGCATAGTCTGCCGGGGTCTGGTATCCGAGCGATGAGTGCGGACGGAAATTATTGTAATCGTCCGCCCATTCGGCAATGGCGCTTCGGGCATGTTCAAGGCCGAGGAAGAAGCTCTCGTTGAGCAGCTCGCCGCGCATACGGCCGTTGAAGCTCTCGACATAGCCGTTCTGCATTGGCCGTCCCGGCGCGATGTAGTGCCACTCGACTTTGTGGTCCTTTGACCAAGCGAGGATGGCGCTCGATGTTAGTTCGGTGCCGTTGTCGGAAACAATCATTCCCGGTTTTCCTCGCCGTTCTATCGGTGCTGTCAACTCTCGCGCGACACGACGACCGGAGATCGAGGTGTCGGGGATTGCTGCCAGGCATTCCCGCGTCACGTCATCGACAATGTGGAGCACGCGAAAGCGTCTGCCGCAGGCGAACTGGTCATTGACGAAATCCAATGACCAGCGGGCATTGGCTTTGCTTCGACGAGGATCGGCGCACGCGTGCCGCCAGCACGCCGCCTGGCTTTCCGCTTGCGCACGGAAAGACCTTCCTCGCGATACAGTCGGTAGATGCGATTGACCCCGGACGGCTCTCCGTCCCGTCGAAGCAGGATGAACAGCAGTGGCGGACGGCAGCTGGTCGTAAACCTTTGCTAGCCACTTCCTTAAAGCCGACTGCTGTCCATGAAAGACGGCCGCTCACGCTGACGGCAGGGGCGACATGCGTGCACGGTAACACGCGGTCGTGCAACATCGATAAATCGGCTTCTTATGCATTCTCACAAATTAAGGTCGAAGACCAGGATGCCGGCGAGACCTCCATCCGTCGACGAGACGATGCGCTCGCCCACGGTCACGTGCTCGGGATGGATGAGATAGGCATCCCGGGCTTCGGCGCTTTCAAAGGTCACGGCAAACCCGTCGACGAAGCCGCCATGCAAGCCCTCGGGGGAAACATTCGGCCCGTATTTGATATCCAATATGCCGGGAATGAGCTGTTTCAGGGCGACGATCGCCGCAAACAGCGACTGCTTGTCGTCGGTCGTCATCGCGGTCTTCAGCCGCAGGAATACGCAGTGCAGGATCATCAGTGGTCCTCCCGATTTCTTTGGCCGATTTCTTTGGCCCGATTTTCTTTGGGTGGAGAATAGCGGCGAAAGCCCGGAGAGCAATGGGATTTATTTTCACGCAGGCGTTGCGCCGCAAGCCGTGAGCCGGCAGATTACATCTGGTCGGTCTTAACCAGGGGCCGCTTGTAGATCTTCTGGACGAGATCGCTCGCCAGCGCGCGGGCTTCGTCTTTCTCAGCTGCCGTCATCGGCCGGCAGGTGTTCCTGGTGTTCGAACTGTCGAGCACTGTCGTGGAACCGGAATTGGCGATGACGAGATGCCAGCTGCAGGAGGCGACCTTGTCGATGGCGACAGCACCATGGCAACCGGTGGACAGGCAGAAGGCAACGGTCACCTGCGCACCGTGGTCGCCTTTATAGGCCAGCTCGACGGCTTTCTTGATATCCGTGACCCATCGCTCGCATTGCGCCTGTTTTGCCCCCGGCTGGCAGCTCTTGGTAACGGGAGTGACGTCGCCGGCCTGAAGCGGCGAGACGCAAAAAACACCCATCGAGAGGGCGAGCAGAAACTTGAGCATGGGATTTTCCTTGTGCAAGCAATGAGAGGCGCACATCGCAGGCCGTTGGTCAATGGCCATCGATAAAACGAACGTGGCGCGCCCGACTGACCTTGGCACGCCACCCGGAAAATCCGAAAATTGCGCAGATCCGTCGCCGCCGCTATTCCAGAATGACGACGGCTTCGACCTCGAAAAGCATGGGGTCGATGGCAAGCTTGGGAACGGGAATCAGCGTCTGCGCCGGCAGTGCTTCGCCGAACATGTCCTTGACGTTCCTGGTCAACACTTCGAGCTTGGACATATCGTGATCGACCACGAAGACCGTCAGCTTGGCGACCTGATCCGGCCTTGCGCCGAGCGCATCGAGGGCGGTGTGCAAATTCGCATAGGCCTGCTTCACCTGGACGGCGAAGTCGGGCGACAAGGCCCCCGTACCGTCCTGGCCGCCCTGTCCGGAGATATAGGCCAGCCGGCCTTGGCGGGGCACGATCACCGCCGTGCTGTAGCCATTCGGCGAGGGGTCGTAGAGGTTTTTCGGATTGACGATGGTCAACTTGAGATCGTCCTCATTGGCTGTCGCCGCGGTGGGAACGCTGATGGTCATGATGAGTCCTCCGATAATGAGATGTTTGATTGCGCGTGACATGACTTCTCCTGGCTTCTCAGGGCTGCGAGCGACGGATCCTCGCGGCCTGCAGGATGGAACCTTATCGCCATATGATTGACTCGTACGGCGTACGATTAAATTGCATCGTACGCCGTACGAGTCAATCGGCCGGCATCGACATTCCCAGCATTGTCGGCTTAGATCGACGTTCTGATGAGTAAAGGAAGACGAATGGCAGCCAAACGCAGCGGCGCTGGGAGCAAAGGGTCTGGGCGGAGAGGTGCGTCACCCCAGTCCGGGCAGGAGCAGCGCAGTGAGCCGCCTCTCTCCCTGGAGCGGATCGTGGCGACCGCAGTGGACCTGCTGGACGCCGAGGGTGTCGACGGATTGAAGATGCGCCGGCTGGCCGATCGCCTCGGCTCGGGCGCGATGAGCCTCTATTGGCACGTCGGCAACAAGGAGGAGGTCTTCGATCTGGCGCTGGATTCGGTGCTCGAATATCGCGGACCGTCTGACATCGTCGAGTCTCGAGACTGGCGCGGGGAGGTCGTGCATATGCTCGAAGACTGGCGCGCCAGCATGCTGCGCCATCCCTGGTCGGCATCGCTGCTGCCGCGCCGGGCGCTCGGCCCGAACATCCTCAGTCGCCTGGAACTGCTGAGCAAGACCTTGTCCGGAGCCGGTGTCGCCGATGCGGATTTGAACGTCGCGATATGGTCGCTCTGGAACTTTGTGCTCGGCGCGACCATCACCCGGGCGAACTTCGACCTCTCCGACGACGACAGGGCGGCCGCGCAGCAGCGCCTGACGGGTCTCAGCCAACACTACCCGACGATCGAACGCTCCCGTCTGCTGCTGGATAATGATTGGGACGGCGCTTTCAGGAAGGGCCTCGACTTCCTGCTCGATGGCCTCGCTCCGAGACAGTGAACATTCGTCATTCCTGGACGAAACGGTGCCGGATTCTGTGCGCGTATCGCGGGTGATTGCGGGTACTGCCGCGACACGGTTTCCCGGCTATTTCCGCAGGATTTTCTCCATCGCTTTCCCCTTCGCGAGTTCGTCGATCAATTTGTCCAGATAGCGGATTTCCCGCATCGTCGTTTCTTGGATGTCTTCCACGCGGACGCCGCAGATCACGCCCGTAATCAACGATCGGGAGGGATTCATCTGAGGCGCTTGCGCAAAGAAATCCTCGAAGTTGGTCTTCTCAGCCAACTGGTCGTTTAGGCTCTGCTGGCTATGCCCCGTCAGCCAACAGATGATTTCATCGACCTCTGTCTTCGTGCGTCCCTTCTTCTCTGCCTTGGCGACATAGTGGGGATAGACGCTTGCGACGCTGATGAAATAGATGCGGTGCTTCGTCATCGAGTGCTCCTCAACGTTCCAGATATTTTCCGGCTTGAGATAGCTGATTTCAAGACCTCAACAAGTGGCCGATAATGGGCGACCCTTCCGCGGGCGGGAAGTAGATTAGTGCAAAGGCGGCATCTCTACAGCGCCGCATGTCTTCGACCGGCTTGCACCAACAACGGACATCGGCTCGGCTTGGGTACACGGCCGCTACGGGGCCGACGGCGGACCGTCCGCTGCGAGGACACCTAGCACGAAAGCGGACATGCGAGGCCTCGGTGCGAAGGTCCGGGATCGGCCCGGAGCAGTCGTAGACCACGAGTATGACGTACGGCTCGATTTGGCGCTCATCGCGGACTTCGCGCACCGACGCCTTCTCGACGCGAGTTAACCGGAAGTTCGCGTAACGACGGTGCCTGCTTTCACAGGGAGGGGCCATGGGTGATCAATTTCCAAGCCAAGAGCCCGTAGGTCGATGGACGAACGGGCTTTTTGCAGCGGATTGCCGTCACGAAAGGGCGGCGGTTGAACGATTGCAGTCTAACCAGACGATTTCGACGGGCGTCGCCGAAAGAGCTGATCCCAGATGTCGTACCCCGCAGGGACAATCCCGATCAGCAGTGCAGCGGCCAAATCGAACCGTGGAACAAACGCCAGGATGACCGCGCAGAACGCGACAAGCGTCATGAATGCAAATATTGCAAAAAACCGGCTTCTGTTCATCGGTCTATCCTTTCGGAATTGGCCAGACACTGCGTCATCTCTGTACTCCATAGAGTAGATTCGGCAGCATGTAGACGATGCTCGGGAACAGATAGATGACCACCATGCAGAGAATGACGATCAACATATACGGCATCATGCCGCGGAAGATGTCTGTCAGTTTGACATGCGGAGGCGAGACGCCCTTCAAGTAGTATGCCGACATCGCCATGGGTGGTGATAGGAAGGCCGTCTGCAGGTTGATTGCCACGAGGATACCGAAGAACAGCGGATCGATCCCGAAATGCGGCAGCAGCGGAATGAAGATCGGGATGAAGATGACGATGATTTCAGTCCATTCCAGAGGCCAGCCGAGAATGAAGATGATGATCTGGGCCAGGATCAGGAACATCAGCGGCGACATGTCCAGGCCGGTCACGAAGTCACTGATGAACTGTTGGCCGCCGAGATAGGCGAATACCGATGCGAAGGTCGCCGAACCGACGAACAACCAGCAGACCATCGCGGTCGTTCGCGCCGTCAGATACACCGACTCCTTCAGTCGCTGCCAGGTCAGCGCCCGATAGGCCGCAGCAAGCGCCAGTCCCCCCAATGCGCCGATTGCGGCGGCTTCCGACGGCGTTGCCAGGCCAAAGAGAATAGCACCCAGCACCGCAAGAATCAGAAAGGCGAGCGGCGCGAAGGATGTAAGCATCATCCAGGCGAGTTGGACCGGCGTGTGCTCGCCCACATCTTCTTTCGTTGGCCGCGGCGCCAGTTGCGGCTGCAGGATTGCTCGCACCACGACATAGATGAGATAAAACCCGGCCAGGGCGAGGCCGGGCAGGAGCGCCGCCGCATACATTCGGACAACCGAGATCCCGGAGGTGGCCGCATAGACGATCAGCAGGATGGAAGGCGGGATCAGGATCCCGAGCGTGCCGCCCGCGCAGATCACGCCCGTCGCGTAGCGCACGTCATACTTTGCCTTCAGCATCGCTGGTAGGGCGAGCAGTCCCATCAACGTCACCACGGCCCCGACGATGCCGGTTGCCGTGGCAAAGAGTGTGCAGGTGGCCAGGGCGGCGACCGCCATCGAGCCGGGCACCCGGCGCGTGACGCTGAATAGCGTCGAGAACAGCCGATCGACGATGTTGGCGCGCTCGACGATGTAGCCCATGAACAGGAACAGCGGGATAGCCGTCAGCACGTCGTTCTGGATGACCGAGTAGGTCTGGTTGACGAACAGATCGAAGATCCGGTTGTTGAAGAAACCGCCGATCCAGGTCTGCGCCAGTGTAAAGGCATCGCCGCCGGATTCGAGCGCGCGGTCATAGCCGCGCCACATGCGGCCGGCATCGTAATAGGCATAGTATCCGAAGCCGACACCCAGAGCCATCAAGGTGAACGCCACCGGGAAACCGAGGAAGATGGTGAGGATCAGGATGAGGAGCATCCCGACGGCGATATGTGCATCCGTCATTGAGCGTCCCGATCCCGTGGTTCACGTCCAGCGTCAAGTTCCCGCGACGGAAGGAAACCCTCGTCCTCGGACTTGAGCACGTCCAGGCTTTTTGTTTCCAGTAGTACCTTTTCCAGTTCTTCGACATCTTCGGCCTGCTTCGGCCATTCGCCCGTCCTTATGCAGAGAATGCAGCGGAAGACCTGCGCCACGCCCTGCAGGAACAGGAGAATGCCGGCGGCGACGATCACGGCCTTGAACTGGAAGATCGGCACACCGGCGGGACTGTTGGAACTGACCTCCAGGTAGCCCCAACTGCGTGCGGCATATTTCCAGCCCGAGAACACCAGCGCGGTTATACCGGGAAAGAAAAAGATGAAGTACAACACCAGTTCCAGCCTGGCCTGCGTGCGCGGTTTCCAGAGCCGGTAGATGAAGTCGCCGCGCACATGGCCATCACGCGAGAGGGTATACGCTCCCGCCATCATGAAGATCGTTCCATAGAGCATGTAGCTCAGATCGAAGGCCCAGGGGGTCGGCGCGCGAAAGAGGTAGCGTGCAACAACCTCATAGCCGACGCCGAAGGCCATGATGAGTATCCCCCACGCGAACACCTTGCCGAACCACGCCGACAAATCGTCGGCGAATGCAATGTAACGGAGCATGCAAGCGCCTCCCTAACCTCGATGAGGGACGAGGCCCGGAAATACCGGGCCTTCACCATCTATTTTCCGAGGTTCAATTTTCCGGGGAAATAGTGCTCATAGGCGAGTGCGAGATCGGCGGAGTTCATCAATTCGTAGTACACGACCCTCTCCACCCACTGCCGCTGACTGTCGAGTACCTTCTTCATGAACGCATCCGCTTCAAGCGTGGGGATGATCGCATCCCAGGCCTTCAGTTGCGCATCCAGAATTTCCTTTGGAGTGCGGTGCACGGTCACGCCATGTTCGGCCTGGAGTTTTCGAAGGTCGCTTGAATAGTTGTCCATCGCGGACGCTGTATTCGCCGTGCTTGCTGCCTCCACGCCATATTCCAGGATCGCCTGCAGATCGTCGGGAAGGTCGTCAAACACATCCTTGTTGAAGAGGAACTCGAAAGATTCGCTCGCTTGATGGTAGGACGACAGCATGTAGTTTTTGGCGACATCCTGCGAACCAAACCGTAGGTCAGAGGAGGGATTGTTGAACTCGAAGGCGTCGATGACACCTCGCTCCATTGCCGGCACGATCTCGCCGCCCGGAAGTTGAGCGACGCTCATGCCCATATTCTGCATGAGATCGGCGGCGAGCCCGACCGTGCGATATTTGAGGCCGTTGACGTCGTTCACGGTCGCGACCTGGTTCTTGAACCAGCCGAACGGCTGCGCGGGCATCGGGAAGCCATAGAAGCCGTAAAGATTCAGCCCCATGATGTCCTGGGTGAGTTCTCGGTAGAGATCCTTGCCGCCACCTTGATGGAACCATCCAAGCATGGTGGTTGCGCTGCCGCCAAATACCGGCCCGGTACCGAAGAGGGAAGCTGCCTTGTGCTTTCCGTACCAATAGACCGGAACGGTGTGGGCTGCGTCGATCACGCCATCGTTGACGCCGTCGAGCACCTGAAACGCGCCGACGACCGTACCGGCAGGCATTAGTTCGAACTTCAGGCGTCCGCCGGACATTCGTTCGACCCGTTCGACGTACTGGCGGGCAAAATCCATCCAGATGTCCGACGCGGGCCAGGATGTTTGCATTTTAATGACGGTGGGTGCCTGGGCCAGCACGGCCGGGGCGGCAAGAGCCCCAACTGCGGTTACTCCAACGAGCGTAGATGCTCCCAGCAACTCTCGACGCGATACTGCCTTTTTGTTCATTGTTCTTCCTCCCTGGATTGTTGTCGAATTCTCCCTGCATTTCCTGGTAGTCTGCTCAGTTGAAGAAGAGGGCTCCCAACCTCTTCGCGATCAGTATCAACAACTGATTGTTCTCATTTGTCAATTATGCACACTTTTTGCAATTCTGACAGACGTTCAAGTGTTGTTGATGACAGCTTGGGGCTGTGGTCCAACGGCCAAGGCACAGTACCGCTGCTCCGCGTTGTCCGGACTACCTCAGCTTAGAAAGAAAAAGCTGCTTTCGCCCGTCGACGATGAACTCGAGCCATGTGCTGAACTGGAACCATGTGCTCGTTCTTGATCGCCTTCGTCCCAAGTCGATGAAGCCGACGAGAGCCGACGTCCACACATGGCGCACAGATGTCGTCTCGTCAAACCAATGCTATGGCCGCTTTCGGGGAGCGGCAACAATTGCCTCTATGACCGAGAAGGAAGCGCATTGCCGCCCGGCAGCATTGGCTCGGTCGGTGGTGTCTCCGACCGCATTTCTGCTAAAGCTGGGAAGCAAATCGCCCGCGGTGTCACCAACTGCCGAAGTGTGAAGGGCGCAACGGGCTGATAGGCCTCTCGCTCATCAGGCCTCTTGTCTTGAAGGAGGAGCGCTAGGATGAGCACCGACCTGGATACCGTGCGGTCCTATGATACGGTCGCGGCGGAGTACGCTGCGGAGGCCGCGGCGATGCCCGAATGGGTCGCGACAGAGATCGATGCGTTCGTGACCGAGCTGGGCGGCTCGGGCAGGGTGCTGGAGATCGGAAGCGGTGGCGGGCGAGATGCACTTGAGCTTGAGAAGCGGGGAATGAGCGTCCGGCGCACCGACATTGCAAAGGGTTTCGTCGAACTGCTTCGCGAAAGTGGCTTCGAAGCCGACCTGTTGGACCCGTTGATCGAAGACTTGGCCGACCCGCAGCGTCCCGGCACGCCGTACGACGGGATCTGGGCCTGTGCCTGCCTGATTCATGTCGCGCGCGAGGATTTCGGTACGGTGCTTGGACGGCTTGCCGAGGCGACCCGGACCGGTGGCCGATTGCACGCCTCGGTTAGAGAGGGCGAAGGCGAGGATGTGTCCACACACGGCAGTGCTGCAGCGCCCCGGCGCTACGTCGAGACGTACTGGCGCGAGTCTGCCTTGCGCTCCGCACTGACAGACGCCGGCTGGATCGTCAGCGAGGTGCGTCGGTGCGTCGGAAAGCCCCATGATCGGTGGCTGAGCGTTCGGGCGAGTCGGGCGTGACGCACATAGAACTTGCGGGAACGGTCGATTGTGGCGCGACTATGAACTCCAGGTGGTCACCGCAATGTCGGGTTCCGGGCGAAGGCAAAGATCCCCTCTGTGGCCGACAAGGGGGCGCAAAGCAGCTCGGTCGAATTGTTCAGGCGAGAACATTCGCGCCGAGTAGTACGGCCCCGCTGGATGCGGGGCCGCACAATGTCAAATCTCGGTATGCTCCGCTAGTTCCAGCGCATCCTCAAAATCCCCCCTTCGGCCAAGGATTGGCCGCTCGGAAAACGTACGTGAGCAGTGAGAGGGGCCGTCATTTCTTTGGCGAAGCGTTCTTAGGTAGAGTGTCTTCTCACCAGATCGAAGTCCATGATAAGCGGCGCCTATGGGAATCAAGAACTATCTGATCGAAGGCGGTTCCGGCACTGGGAAAACGTCTGTCGCTACCGAACTGGAGCGGCGGGGCTACCATGTCGTCCATGGTGACCGGGTGTTGGCCTATGTCGGCGACCCCCAGACGGGCCAGGCACTCGCAGGACCACCCGAAGGCGCGGACCGCATCGTTTGGGGATACGCCCACTGGATCTGGCTTGTCGACAAGGTCCGCGCTATTGCTGCCGACACCACCCATCCTGCCACTTTCTTCTGTGGCGGCTCGCGCAATTTCCACAAATTCCTGGACCTGTTCGATAAGGTTTTCGTGCTCGACATAGACGTTGAGACCTTGAACCGACGACTGGATGGGCGGCCAAATGAGCCGGGCTTCGAGCCGGCCGAGCGGGCGCTGGTGCTCCGCTACCATCATACCCGGGAATATCTTCCCATCGGCATCAATATCGACACGGCGGGTACTGTCCCAAGTGTCGTCGACGATATCCTCGCTCAACTCACCTGACGACCGATGAGGTCGGCCGCTCCGCTCAAGCCCGTTTTGTCAGCGGAAACCGGTCGCGCAGCAGCCGCAGCACCGATTCCGAAGGGATCGGCGGGCCGAAAAGATAGCTCTGGCCGTAGTTGCAGCCCATCTTGGCGAGTTCGATCGCATCCTCGTTGGATTCGATCCCCTCCGCCACCACCTTCATGTCAAGCTCGCGCGCCATCGCGATCACCGACCGGAGCACGGTCGCCTTCTTGTCGCTGCTGTCGCGCACCAAGGCCTTGTCGAGCTTGATCGTGTCGAAGGGGAAGCGGGTGAGATAGGCAAGCGACGAATATCCGGTGCCGAAATCGTCGAGCGCCAGGCCGATGCCGGCTTCCTTCAGCTTCTGCAGCACCAGCCGGGCCTGTTCCGGATTTTCCATCACCATGGATTCCGTCAGTTCGAGCTTGAGGCGCGAGGGCTGGCAATGTGTCTTGGCGAGAACCGAACGGACATCGTCATAGAGCTCGTGGTTGAGAAGCTGGACGCTCGATAGGTTGATCGAGACGAAGATCGGCAGTTCGCCGGTCTGGTGCTGCCAGCTCATCAGATCGTTGGTCGCCTGTTCCAAGGCGAACATGCCGAGCGCGCCGACGATATCGGAGGCCTCGGCGATCGGAATGAATTCGGACGGCGGGATATTGCCGCGTTTGGGATGTTCCCAGCGCATCAGCGCCTCGAAACCGGCGACCTCGACATCCTCCAGCCTTGCGATCGGCTGGTAGACCATCGACAATTCCTTGCGCTCGATGGCGCGGCGCAGATCCGTTTCGAGCTGCAGCCGGTCGGTGCCGAACTCGCGGAAGGCCGGCTGGAACGGCTCGACGCGGTTGCCGCCGGCCCGTTTTGCCCGGTACATCGCAAGCTCGGCATCGCTGAGCAGGCCGGTGGCGCTCTCCTGCCGGTCGACCCAGGAGGCAAGCCCGACCGAGGCGGTCAGGATGATCTCGCGATTGGCGAAGTTGATCGGCACCATGATCGCCTTGCTGATCGCATCGGCAAAATCGGCGACCTTGGCCGGATTGTGCTCGGAAACCAGGATGAGGCCGAACTGGTCGCCGGCAAGCCGCGCCAGCGTGTCCTGCGGTTTCAAGAGCCGGCGCAGGCGCCGCGTCAGCGCGATGAGGATGTTGTCGCCGGCGGCAACGCCGAGCGAATCATTGACCAGCTTGTAGCGGTCGATGTCGATCACCATCACCGTCGGGCGCAGCGTGTCGCCGCCCGGCGCCAGCGCCAGCACCGACTGCAGCCGGTCGAGGAACACCTGCCGGTTCGGCAGGCCGGTCAGATTGTCGTGCAGCGCATCGTGCAGCAACCGTTCGACGGAATTCTTCTGTTCGGTCACGTCGACGATCGTGCCGACGCAGCGGATGATCTCGCCGTTCGAACCGAGCACCGGCCGGGCGCGGATCAACAGCCAGTGGAAATGCCCGTCCTCGGCGCGGATGCGGAACTCGTGGTTCAGCCGCCCGCGCCGGTGTTCGAGCAGCACGTCGAGCGTGGCGCGGAAGCGGTCGCGGTCGTCGGGATGCAGCCGCGGCAGCCAGTTGCGCGCCGCGCCATGCATGGCGCCCGGCGATAGGCCGAGCTTGATCGAGACATCGGGAATGGTGACGACGCGATCGCGCGCCACGTCCCAATCCCACACCATGTCGCCGGAGCCGGTCAGCGCCAGCGATTGCCGCTCGAGATCGGAAAACAGCCCTTGCTGGTAGGCGCCGCCGGCAAACGCGTGCTGCATGACGGTGAAGCCGATCAACAGCACGATGAGCACGAGGCCGCCGCCGAGTGCGGGCTGGATGATGTCGTTGTCGAGCCGTCCGGTGACCGTCAGCCACGCCCCGAACAGCCAGACCAGGATCAGCGCCCAGGCCGGCACCAAAAGGATGGCGCGGTCGTAGCGGTTGAAGCCGAGATAGATGATCAGCAGCAGCCCCATCGTCGCCGTCAGCGCGAAGGAAAGCCTGGCGATGCCGGCGGCGATCGACGGATCGTAGATCGCGACGCCAAAGAGCAGGGCGAGGCCAAGCACCCAGGCAAGCGTGGCGTAGCCGAGATGCGCATGCCAGCGGTTGAGGTTGAGATAGGTGAAGAGGAAGATGACGAAACTCGACGCCAGCGCCACCTCGGCGCAGGCGCGCCATATTCGCTGGTCCGCCGAGGCGACGCTGATCAGCTTGCCGAGAAAACCGAAATCGACGCAGATATAGCCGAGCACCGCCCAGGCGAGTGCTGCCGTCGCCGGCAGCATCGAGGTGCCTTTGACGACGAAGAGGATGGTCAGGAACACGGCGAGCAGGCCGGCAATGCCGAGCACGATGCCGCGATAGAGCGTAAAGGCGTTGATCGTGTCCTTGTAGGCGTTCGGTTCCCAGAGATAGATCTGCGGCAGTTCCGGCGTCGACAGTTCGGCGACGAAGGTTATGACGGCGCCGGGGTTCAGCGTGATGCGGAAGACGTCAGCCTCGTCGCTCGGCTGCCGATCGAGCGCAAAACCTTCGCTCGGCGTAATCGCGCTGATGCGCTGCGAGCCGAGATCCGGCCAGAAGAGCTTGGAATTGACCAGACGGAAATGCGGCGCGACGATGACGCGCTCGAGCTGTTCTTCCGAGACGTTGGCGAGCGCAAACACCGCCCAGTCGCCCTGATGGTTCTCCGAACTTGCCCTGACCTCGATGCGACGGCGGATGCCGTCGGCGCCGGCTGCCGTCGAAACCTGGAAAGCCTCGCCCTGGTTGACATAGATTTCGGTCGTCGCGGTCAGATCGAGGGCGGTATCGTCTCGGGAAATTTTTACCGGTTCGGCCGCCTGGGCAACGCCCGCCACGAAGGCGAAGGCCGCCAGAAAAAGGGCTGCGATCACCGCGATCACTCGTCCGGACGGTGACTTGGGCAGCATGCGGTCTCTTGTCATCGGCTGTCGGTTTTCCTGCCTTTATCCGTATCGGTGGCGAGACGTGAAAACATCACATGGTCATGCCACTGACCGTTGATCTTTAAATATCCGCGCAGATAGCCTTCCTGCTGAAACCCGGCTTTTTCAAGCAGACGGATGCTGCGCGCGTTATCTGGAATACAGGCTGCTTCGATACGGTGCAACTCAAGCCCGGCGAAGATGTAAGGAATAACCAATTGAAGAGCGGCGAACATATGCCCCTGGCCGGCATGGCGTTCGCCCATCCAGTAGCCGATCATGCAGCTTTGTGCCGCACCTCTTCTGATGTAGCCGATGGTGACGCCGCCCACGAGCGTCATGTCGCCTTTCAGGAAAATGAACAGCGGCACCGCCTGGCCCGAGGCATATTCCTGCTTGCCGCGGACGACGCGGGCGCGGTAGGCGCCCTCCGTCAGCTCGTCGCGCCGCCAGGTCGGCTCCCAGGGTTCCAGGAACTTGCGGCTTTCGGCGCGCAGCCGGTGCCACTGGTTGAAATCCTGGTAGCGCGGTAGGCGCAGGAAATATCTGTCGCTCTCCAGCTCCACCGCTTCCGGCTGCCGGTGCAGGAACCGAAAAACCGATTTTGGCATCGATCACTCCCGGCAGGACGGACGTCGGCTCAGCGGCTTGCCTGCAGCGTCTTCGACGCCGGGACCGAAAGCGAGGCTGTGATGTCTTCCATCGGCGCGAGCTGTTCCAACGGACCGATCGCCGAAAGCGTCGGCACCGTGTCATAGAACAGCCGGCCGGCAAGGTCGGTCAGCCGCTCGATGGTGATGCCTTCGAGCCGCTCCATCATCTCCGGATTGGAGATCGGCCGGCCGTAGAGCATCATTTGCCTGGCAATCTGGCCGGCGCGGGCAGCCGGGCTTTCGGCACCCATCAACAGCTGGGCGCGGATCTGGGCGCGGGCGCGCTCGATTTCCTTCTGGTGGATCGCATCGGCCGACTTGTGCAGCTCGTCGATGATGACCGGCACCAGCTCCGGCAGGTTTTCGCCGCCGGTTGCGGCATGAATGCCGAAGATGCCGGTGTCGGAAAAGCCCCAGTGGAAGGCATAGACCGAATAACACAGGCCGCGGAACTCGCGCACCTCCTGGAAGAGCCTGGAGGACATGCCGCCGCCAAGGATATTGGCGAGGATCTGCGAGCAGTAGAAATCGCGGGCGTGGTAGGGCTTGCCTTCGAAGCCGAGCAGGATCTGCGCGTCCATCAGGTCGCGCGGTTCGCGCACGCTGCCGCCGATATAACGCGCCGGTTCCATGACGGGCGGCGCGGAAGGGGCCGTCGGCAGGCTGGCGAAACGATCCTCGACCATGCGCAGGAATTCTTCATGCTCGACGGCGCCGGTGGCGACCACGAACATGCGGTCGGTCGTGTAGTTGCGGCCGAGATAGCTACGGATCTGCTGCGGCGTGAAGGAGACGACGGTCTCCGGCGTGCCGAGGATCGCCCGGCCGAGCGTCTGGTCGCGATAGGCGACCTCGGAGAACCGGTCGAACACCACGTCGTCGGGCGTGTCGTTGGCGGCGTTGATCTCCTGCAGGATCACCTGCTTCTCGCGCTCCAGCTCCTCTTCCTCGAAGGCCGATTCCGTCAGGATGTCGGCGAGGATATCGACGGCGAGCGGCACGTAGTCCTTGAGCACGCGGGCGTAATAGGAGGTCGTCTCGGTCGAGGTGGCGGCATTGACTTCACCGCCGACATCCTCGATTTCCTCGGCAATCTGGCGGGCCGTGCGGCGCGCCGTGCCCTTGAAGGCCATGTGTTCGAGCAGGTGAGCGATGCCGTGCTCGTTGTCCGTCTCGTTACGCGATCCCGATTTGATCCAGACTCCGAGCGCAACGCTTTCAAGATGCGGCATGGTCTCTGTGACTACTGTCAGCCCGGATTTCAGCCGGGTGCACTCAACTGTCATTGGCTATCTTTCTGCGCCTGCTGTCGTCTCGCCGCGGGCGTGCTTGCCGATAAAGGTTTCAACGGCTTTCAGCTCCGGTTTGATGATCTGGAAACGCTCCTCCCTTTGCATCAGATCAGCAAGCCACGTCGGAAGCGCCGGGTCAATACCGCAGGCGGATTTTACGGCGACCGGGAATTTCGCCGGATGCGCGGTCGAAAGCGTCACCATCGGCGTATTCGGCTTTTCTTTCTTGGCAGCGACGAAGACGCCGATCGCCGAATGTGGATCCAGCAGATAACCGGTCTCGGCATGGGTCTTGCGGATCGTCTCGGCGACCTGCTTCTCGCTGGCGCGCCCGGCGCGGAAGTCGCGGCGGATCGCCTTCAGTGCCTGCTCGCCAATCTCGAAGCCGTTGGATTGCTTGAGGCTTTCCATCGCCGCACGCACCTTCGAGGCGTCGCGGTCATAGGCTTCGAACAGCAGCCGTTCGAAGTTCGAGGAGATCTGGATGTCCATCGACGGCGAACTCGTCGTCTTGACCGCCTTCATGTCGTAGCGGCCGGTCTTCAGCGTCCGCGCCAGGATGTCATTCTCGTTGGTGGCGATCACCAGCCGGTCGATCGGCAGGCCCATGCGCTTGGCGCAGTAGCCGGCGAAGATATCGCCGAAATTGCCGGTCGGTACCGTGAACGAGATCTTCCGGTCCGGTCCGCCGAGTGCCACCGCCGCCGTGAAATAGTAGACGATCTGGGCCATGATGCGCGCCCAGTTGATCGAGTTGACCCCTGATAGACGAACCTTGTCGCGAAAGGCCACGTCGTTGAACATCGCCTTCACGAGGTTCTGGCAATCGTCGAAATTGCCCTCGACGGCAAGCGCATGCACATTCGGCGACGACGAGGTCGTCATCTGCCGCTGCTGCACCGGCGAGACCTTGCCATGCGGGAAGAGGATGAAGATGTCGGTGCGCTCGCGGCCGGCAAAGGCGTCGATCGCAGCCCCGCCGGTGTCGCCCGAGGTGGCGCCGACGATCGTCGCCCGCTCTCCGCGCTTTTCCAGCGCATAGTCCATCAGCCGGGCGAGCAGCTGCATCGCCACGTCCTTGAAGGCGAGCGTCGTGCCGTGGAACAGCTCCATGACGAAGCTGTTCGGCCCGGTCTGGACGAGCGGCGCGATCGCCGGGTGGCGGAAGGTGCCATAGGCCTCGTCGATCATCGCCCGGAAAGTGTCGTCGGGGATCTCGCCATTGGTGAAGGGCGACAGGATGGCAAAGGCGATCTCCTGATAGGTCTTGCCCCGCAGGGCGCGGATCTCTTTCTTGGAAAAACTCGGCCATTTGCGCGGAACATAGAGCCCGCCATCGCGCGCCAGCCCGGTCAAAAGGGCGTCGCAAAAGCCGAGGGAAGGGGCTTCGCCGCGGGTCGAGATATAATCCACGTTCGTCATCCTTGATCTATCGCTGGAGGAAATCCGGCTCACCGCAGCCGTGGCTCGGTCCGCCGGAAATCGGACCGGAAATTGGGCAGGCGCCGCCCTGCAGGCATGGCTTTGCAGGTATCCTGTTGAAGTTGCCTGCATCCGGCGGCGAAAAGTGCATCAAAACGGCGCTTACCCAATCGATTTTTGTTTGCGCCGCTGATATAGACCATCGCAAACCGTCATGAAAGGCCCTGCTGAAAAGACATGGGGCCTCCAAGAAACGCTTGTACAAGGGATGGAATATGGTGCTCGGCAAGGTCTCGCGTCTCATCGTCTCCGCATCTGTTCTTGCCCTGCTCACCGGTTGCAACTCGCTCGGCATAGGCGGCGACAGCAAGTCGTCGGCGCCGCCGACCCAGCCGAACGGCACCGCCCAGATCATGCCGCTGGCGCCCGCCAATCCGTCCTCGAACAATCCTTCGATCGGTACCGGCACGACGGCGCAGGGGACGGTCGCCCCCGTCGTCCAGGGCGCCTGCCCGCAGATCTTCATGCGTGACCAGGACGCGATCTTCCGCACCTATGCCAAGGGCAAGAAGGATGATCCGCAGCAGATCGTCTACCAGGCCTCCTTCGGCGACTACACCCGCCAGTGCACGCTGAACGACACGAACCTGACGATGACGGTCGTTGCCCAGCTCCGCCTGATCACCGGCCCGGCCGGCACGCCAGGCCCGCTGACGCTGCCGATCCGCATCTCCGTCGTCGATGGCGAGACCGTGCTCTATTCCGAGGTCACCAAATTCTCGACCGAGATCCCGCCGGGCGCGCCGGGCACACAGGTCATCTTCCGCAAGGACGGCATCAAGATGCCGGTCGGCTCCGGCGCCCTGGTGCGCGTCAATATCGGCTTCGACACCCAGCCGGCAAAGACCAAGAAGAGCAGCTGAAGCAATTTCAGGAAAAGTGCGCAGCGGTTTTCGGACGACATCCTGTTCTAAAGCATGTCGCGCAAAAGTGTGCAGCGGTTTTGCGCTAACGACATGCGTAAAAACAAAGACCTAAAGCGCAAGGAGCGAATCTGAAAGATTGCGACGCGCTTTAGGGCTCGATCCGCTCCGGGGGATCGGTGAACGGATTGAGCAGCCGCGCGCCGCGGCCCTCGAAATCTTTGATGTTGCGCGTGACAAGCACAAGGCGGTGAACGCGCGCAGTCGCTGCAAGGGCCAAATCCCAGCGGTCCTTGTTCTTGGCTCCGAGCAGGCGCGTCCATTCTTCCACAACCGTGGCATCCACCGGCAAAATCCGATCTGCAAACGCTTTCTCTAGGTTGGCAATTCCGCGAATGATAGCAGCGGCGCGTTCCGGGTCGCGCCGCTTGAGCATTTCAGCACCTCGGCGCTTCTCGAATAGTGTCGCTACGCTGAGGCGCAGTTCCGCGTCATCGACGCCGGCGATCCACTTGCGGACGTTGGCGTTCCCTCGCGGGCTGAACTCACGCAAGACATTCTCGTCCAGCAAGTAGCCGGTCACGGAATTATTCGCGGGCCTGCAACATCCGCTGCATCGTCGACTTCATCGAAGGCCCCAAGTTCGGCGAGGTCGGCGAGCGATCGCTTGAGACTGCGGGATGGATAGGGTCGCCCCCGCTTCGGATATGCTTTCGCGTATTCTGTAGCGGCCTCGACCTGCTCGCGGCTGAGGGAAGGAAAGTCCTCGACGATCTCCGCGACTGTCTGTCCGCGGGCAAGTGCTGCCACCATATGGACCGGAACTCGGGTAGCCTTTATCAGCGGTTCGCCACGCTCTATGTCTACCCACTCTCGCAGAGCTTTGAGGCGTTGAAGCCGAGTTTCGAGATCTGCATCTATCTTCCCTAGATCGAGCTCGATTTCCCCGAGACTGACGCGATGGGCGTCGAACGAGAGTTGACGGATCGCATCGTATAGTCTGCGACGGCCGGCAGGAGTTAGGTCCTTATCGAGGCCATCGGCGACGAGCAAAAACCGCATTTCTGCAGGGCCTAAAAGCCGTTGAACAACGCTGCCGACCTTGCGCTGGCGCGCACGGATAATACCTGTATCGACAGCCTTGTTGAGAGCGGTCGCGGACCGGTTCAGGACGTAACCGGCCTCGGTCAAAGTGAGAGCGTGGGCAGCAGGCATAAGCACTTCCTTGCTAATTGATCTCCAACATAGGGATGATTTAAGCGCCTAGCAAGGTAAGATCGAACGACAGCTTCATTGCCGTCCCCAATTCCGCGCCGATTGGCGCAGAGGTGCGAAACCCACTTCTCAGCTTCGTTTATTCAGGTTCTAGAACACCGATGTCAGCGGGGCCTGAAGCTGCCGCTGTCCCGATCAAAGTCGTCGTCGTCATAGTCGCCGATCGCGGCTCAAGGCTCGAAGCGCCTCAGAGAACGTTGTCCCATGCCGCCAGTGCGGCGACGACGCCGGGCAGGTCGTTCATGCGGGAGATTGCCGTTTCGGCGCCGGCATCCGTCAATTTATCGGCATGGGCGGGATAGCTGTGTGAGGCGCCGGTAAAGCCGATGACGCGCATGCCGGCGGCGCGCGCCGCGTGCACGCCGTGGACGGAATCCTCGACCACGACAACCTTGTCAGGCGAAACGCCCATCTGGCTTGCGCCGTGCAGGAAGATGTCGGGCTTCGGCTTGACGCGGTCGGGACCGAGATCCTTGGCGGAAAAGATGTTCGGCGCAAACAGCGGCTTCAGCCCGACCTTGCTCAGCATCATGTCGAGCCGCTTGGTGCTCGAATTCGAGCAGATGCAGCGCTTGATCGGCAGTCTGGAGACGGCGAATTCGACGCCTGGGATGGCCTGGACGTCCTGCGCCAGCCTGAGGTCGAGCATATGCTCCGACTTGTCGAGCAGGGAGGCCGAAAACGGGATGCTTGCCTCGCGCTCGATCTGCAGCAGGATGTTGCGCCACGTCATGCCGGCGAAGCGCTCGCCCATTTCCTCGGCGTCGATCGGATATCCGGCCTCTGTCAGAAGCGCGGATTCGACTTCCGCCGCGATGATTTCCGAATCGACGAGAACGCCGTCGCAGTCGAAGATGATGAGGTCGAAGCCGTCCATATGTTCACGCCTTGCTGAAAGTCTGGGCCTTGTCCGGGAATGCAGCGGCTTTACACGATGCCCGGCCAAAGCTCAACCTGATCTCAAGCATGGCAGCGATGCGGCATGCGACGGGCTCCGTCGTTGCTGCCGGATCGGTCGTGCCGGGTTGGTTTGAACAATGGCAGGCAGATAGCAGCCGTCAGGCCGCCAGCTGCCCGCTCCGGCGTCCAGCTGCAGATGGCGTCGAAGCTGTCGCTCGAAGCCTGAACCGGGAAACGAGTTCGCGCAGCTTGGCAGCTTCCTCGGCGAGCTGACCGGATGCCGCGGTGGATTGCTCCACCATCGCCGCGTTCTGCTGGGTCACCTGGTCCATGGAGTTGACGGCGGTGTTGACTTCGGCAAGGCCTGTCGACTGCTCTCTTGCCGATACGGCGATTGCATCCATGTGCTGATTGATGCGGGCAATCTGTTCGCTGATCGCCTTCAGAACCTGGCTGGTGTCGAGAACCAGTTTGACGCCGCTTTCCACTTCCACCGATGATTTCTGGATGTGGCCTTTGATTTCCTTTGCCGCCTGAGCCGATCTCTGGGCGAGCTCGCGCACTTCCTGGGCGACCACCGCAAAACCCTTGCCCGCGTCGCCGGCGCGTGCCGCTTCGACGCCGGCATTCAGCGCCAGCAGATTGGTCTGGAAGGCGATCTCGTCGATCACGCCGATAATGCTGGAGATCTGCTGGGACGAGGCCTCAATGCGGCGCATGGCTTCTTCGGCATGCGACACGACTTCGGAAGACTTGGCGGCATTGCGGTTTGCATCGGTTGCTTCCGTGCGCGCCTCGTCGGTCCGCTTGCTCGAGTTCGAGACATTGGCGGTGATCTGATCGAGCGCTGCGGCGGTTTCTTCGAGCGAGGCCGCCTGCTGTTCGGTTCGCTTCGACAGATCGCCGGCCCCGGAGGCGATTTCCCTTGTGCCTTCGTCGATCGCGGCAATGGCGGCCGCGATCGCGCTGAGCGTCTGGTCGAGCTGCCGGATCGACATGTTGAAATCATGCCGGAGGTTCTCGAAATCCGGGGCGAAGGGTTCGTCGATCTGGAAGGCGAGATCGCCGGATGCAAGCCTTTTCAGGCCTGCGGCGAGGCCGGATGTCGCCGCCCGCAGCCGTTCGGCTGCATCTTCGTCAGCCTGCTTTCGGGCCGTGACCCGCTCGGTTTCACCCTGCAATCGGGCGGCCTCGGCATCTTTTTCGAGTTGCTTGTTGGCAATCGCCGCCTGGCGGAAGACTTCGACGGCCGATGCCATCGTTCCGATTTCATCGGTGCGGCCGATCCCGGCGCAGGCAATCGCCGTGTCACCGCCGGCGAGCCTTTGCATATCGCGGGAAAGCGAAAGGATCGGCTTGGTGACGGTCTTGCGGGTGAGGAAATAGAGACCAAAGGCGAAGAGCACGGTCGAAGCCAAGAGGGCTTCCAAAACAATATCGACCGACGCCTTTATATCAGAGCTGCGCTTGGACATATCCTCCGACGCCGCCGTGATCTGATCGCCGGCCTGTTCCATCGCCGCTTCCAGCGTCGAGAACTGCGCCATGAACTCCGGCAATGCCTTCAAAGCTGCCGTGGGGTCCTTACCGGCAAGTTCGACGATCTCAGTGGCGCTTGCGATATAGGCAAGCAGGGGAGGGTCGACGCTGGCAAGGATCGTTTTCGTCTTGTCGTCGGCGGCAAGAGCCTTGTTGGCGTCAAGCATCTCGCGGAACGACGCCTCATGCTCCGCCAGATCAGCCTTCACCGTGTCGACATCGATGCCTGCTGCCGGATTGGACGCCAGCAATGATGCGAGCGCATCCGAGCGCAGCGCGTCATGCATCATGTCGGCCTGCATGTGGTTCCGCAGAATTTGGGCCGACCGGGCAACCTCGGCGTTGTTTTCGGAAAGAGTCGAGGCGGACCAGATGCCGACCCCCGTGGCGCTACCCGCCAGGGCGAAAATCGCGATGCTCGCAATGATGATCTTATGCTGGATCGATGCCATGACAGGGCTCTCTCGTTAATTCAGAACATGAGACTAGCCGAACATGCTTAATTATTTTCTCAGCACCATGTCGGTTAGCGGCGCGAAAACAATAGGTTGCAGTCGGTGTTTCATCCTCGATGAAAAGTTGAGCTCTTTGTGCGTCGAGCGGATGCTCGCTGCGGCACCTTCGCGCCGGAAGATGATTGCGCGATGGGGTATGCGCCTTCGTCTAGGACGACGCCACATCCATCAAATCCGCGTCATGTCAGGCTAACCGCGGCCCCGGGGCTACCTTTGGCAATCTCATGCACTAGATGGCGATCGGGAGGAGAACGCCACCGCCGCTATTGGGAAGAGAAGCGGCATGCCAAAGAATGGATGAAGAGGAAGACTGCATGACGATCGAGGACATTATCGAAACCCTGGAAAAGACTGACATGCCCGACAGCCGGATCGACGCCTTCATCACCTGTGCATTTCTGTTGAAGCAACTCCGGCCGGCCGAGCCCAACGATTTCGACGGTCCTAACGACTACCTGCCGAGCAGCATCAAGTCAGAGCACGGCTTCCTGATGGCGCGGCCCTTCACACACGACGTCAATCACGCCATCGATCTGTGCCGGGAAGTCCGGCCGGATGCGGTTTGGCACCTTGCCCGCGGCCGCCAGGCAGCGGACGAGTCGCTTTACGGTGCGCAGCTGCGCGAGATCCGGGAGGACGAAAGCGTGCTCGGTGAAGCCGAGAGCAATCACGCGGCGCTGGCGCTGACGCTGGCGGCGCTGCGGGCGCATGTGCGGCAGGAAGATGAAAAGAGGGCAGGTGGGTGAGGGGGCTGAATGCGGCCTCGGAACCTCTTGCGGGTCCGCAATAAACCTATGGATCGACCGGGAAGAGCTTCAGAAACTGCCGGTCGCCCTCCGGGGAGAAGCGGATCGAGCGGCTTTCGGCCGTTCGCCGCGCCCAGCCTTTGTCGAGGAAGCTTGAGAGCAGCGCCTTGCCGAGGCTGCCGGCCAGATGCGCGCGTCTTTCGCTCCAGTCGAGGCAAGAGCGGCAGAGCGGGCGGCGCGAGGATCTGAGGTCGCTAACATCGATGCCGATGCATTCGAGGTCGCTTTCGCCCTTTTCCGTCAGCGCCAGGCCTTCGCCGACCGCCTCGATCGCGCCGGAGGCAATCAGGCTGTCGAGCATGCGCACGCCGTAATCGCCGGCAAGATGATCGTAGCAGATGCGCGCCTTGCGCAGCGCCGGCTCCTTCGGTCCCGGCTGATGGCGCAGATGGCCGCGTCCGGCGGCAAAGCCCATCATGCTTTCGATCAGCCGGGCGACGGCCTCGTCGGCGAGCGTGAAATAGCGGTGGCGCCCCTGCTTGCGCTGGGCAAGCAGCCCGCCGGCCTCGAGCTTGGCAAGATGCGTGCTCGCCGTCTGCACGGTTATGCCGCCGACGCCGGCAAGCTCGGTCGCGGTCAGCGCCCGGCCGCCGGTTAGTGCTGCCAGCATGTTGGCGCGCGCCGGATCGCCGATGAGCGCGCCGATCTGCGCAATGTCTGGACCTTCCTTCATAGTTCGATCGTAACCGAAGCATCGCCGTCAGGCAATGTGCGAAAACGGGTGGGCAGCCAAAGGAGAAACGATATGATCACCTGCTTCATCCGCTATCAGATCGACCCCTTCAAGAAGGAGGCGTTCGCCGAATATGCCCGCAACTGGGGCCAGGCGATTCCGCGAAACGGCGCCGACCTGATCGGCTATTTCGGCCCGCACGAGGGATCGGCAACGACGGCTTACGGCGTCTATAATATCGAGAGCCTCGCCGCCTACGAAGCCTATCGCGCTAGGCTGGCTTCCGACCCACTCGGCCGTGAGAATTATGAATTTGCCAGACGCGAAGGCTTCATCCTGAAGGAAGATCGCATCTTCCTCAAGAATGTCTCCGCTCCTCACGCCAAGCTGGTGCTGCCATGATCGCCGTCATCTTCGAAGTCGTGCCCTATATGGGCGAACGCCACAAATATCTGGATCTCGCCGGCGAGTTGCGCGGCGAACTCGAAAAGATCGACGGCTTCATTTCGATCGAGCGTTTCGAGAGCCTGACGACCCGCGGCAAGCTGCTGTCGCTCTCCTTCTTCCGCGACGACGCGGCGGTGAAGCAATGGCGCAATCTCTAGTCGCACCGGGCAGCCCAGCAGGCCGGACGCGGCGGCATCTTCGCCGATTATCGCCTGCGGATCGCCAGTATCGTCCGCGATTACGGCATGTTCGAACGCGACGAGGCGCCGGCCGACAGCCGAAGCGTTCATGATGCGGCCTGATCGCCGGCGGCGGCAAAGTCTGCCGCTCACTCATCGGCCGGCCGAATAAATTCCCGAAATCGGCCACCGCTTCAGGCTTTGGTAACTAAGTTGCGTAACCATAACGGACAGTTAAGCGTAGAGTGTATGAGTGAGTATCAGAATGGCATCAGTTTTTCCGCTTGCCGACCTCAAGGCTTCCGTCACGTCGGATTCCCGGCAGGATTCCAGGGCCGGGTCTTGGGTCGACACGATCATCAAGGGCGATTGCGTCAGCGCCCTTGAAGCTTTGCCCAGTCACTCCGTCGATGTCATCTTTGCCGATCCGCCGTATAATCTCCAGCTCGGCGGAACGCTGCATCGTCCCGATCAGTCGCTGGTCGATGCGGTCGACGACGAATGGGACCAGTTCGCCTCCTTCGAGGCCTATGACGCCTTCACCCGTGCCTGGCTGCTGGCCTGCCGCCGCGTGCTGAAGCCGACAGGCTCAATCTGGGTGATCGGCTCCTACCACAATATCTTCCGTGTCGGCGCCACGCTGCAGGATCTGAATTTCTGGATCCTCAACGACATCATCTGGCGCAAGACCAACCCGATGCCGAATTTCAAGGGCCGCCGTTTCCAGAACGCCCATGAGACGATGATCTGGGCAAGCCCCAGCGCCAAGGCCAAGGGCTATACCTTCAATTACGATGCGTTGAAGGCTGCCAATGACGACGTCCAGATGCGCTCCGACTGGCTCTTTCCGATCTGCAACGGCAGCGAGCGGCTGAAGGGCGAGGACGGCAAGAAGGCGCATCCGACACAAAAGCCGGAAGCGCTGCTCGCCCGTGTCATCATGGCCTCGACCAAGCCCGGCGATATCGTGCTCGATCCCTTCTTCGGCTCGGGAACGACGGGCGCCGTCGCCAAGCGTCTCGGCCGCCACTTCGTCGGCATCGAGCGCGAACAGGATTATATCGATGCGGCCTCGGCCCGCATCGCCGCCATCGAGCCGCTCGGCAAGGCGGAACTGACCGTCATGACCGGCAAGAAGGCCGAAGTCCGCGTCGCCTTCAACGTGCTGGTTGAAAGCGGCCTGATCAAGCCCGGCCAGGTGCTGACCGACGCCAAGCGCCGCTATAGCGCGATTGTCCGCGCCGACGGCACGGTAGCATCCGGCGGCGAGGCCGGCTCTATTCATCGTCTCGGCGCCAAGGTGCAGGGTCTCGATGCATGCAACGGATGGACCTTCTGGCATTTCGAAGACGGGCAGTCCCTGCGCCCGATCGACGATCTCAGGTCCGTCATCCGCAGTGATCTGGCAAAGGCGGAGTGAGCAGCGCCTCTACGGATCGAAACCACCTTCTTCCGATTTCCCTCCAGTTGCGGAAGAAGACCAAGGCGCCCGGGGTCACACCCCGGGCGCCCTCTATTCAGAAACCCTGTTTCAAAAGTCCTGATAATCGGTGACGTCGACGCGTGTGATGCGCCCTTCCGGGTTGAAGGTAATCGTCTCCTCGCCCTTACGGATCAGCGGCTTACCCGTCTTGCTGTGGGTGGCGCGAAGCGACCAGACTGCGCGGCCGGAGAGTGGCGTCAGTCTTTCCACCAGCGAATTTTCCGCCGTCTGATCGGGATAGTCGTCGAAATATTTCACGAAGGCAGCCATGATCTCAGCGTGTCCAGCAAGGCTGCCGACGCCGTTCGAGACATAGGTCGCGCCCTCGGCGAAATAGGCCTCGATCGCGGGAAAATCGAGGGCGTTGATGGCGGCGTGAAAACGTTCGATTTCGTCTGCCGGGTCGAAAGCCATGGGTCTCAGACCTTCAATCCGTAAGCGGCAAGATCGCTGCGCAGCTTCTCAGGCCCTGAAAACAGCACCGCATTCCAGCCAAAGGCTTTGGCGCCTTCGACATTGACCGGCGCGTCGTCGATGAAGATCGTCGCGGCCGGATCGAGGCCGAAACTTTTCGTATGCGTCTCGTAGATGGCGATATCGGGCTTGATCAGGCCGACATCGCCGGAAACGGTGACGCCGCGCGGTTTGGTCAGGAAGGGGAAGCGCGCCTGCGCCTCGCGGAAGGTGTCGGAGGCGAAGTTGGTGAGCATCGTCACGTCGCGCCCTTCGGAAATCAGCCCTTCCATGATCGCGACGCTATCGTCATAGGCGTGCGGCACCATCTCATGCCAATATTTGCGGAAGGCGCGGATATGCTCTTCGCGGGCAGGGTGCTGTTCGATCAGCAGCGCTTCGGCCTCCGCCCAGGTGCGGCCGCGGTCCTGCTCGATGTTCCAGTCATGGGTGCAGATATTGGCGAAGAACCAGTTGCGCTCGGTCTCATCCGGGATGAGGCGGCTGAAAGGCAGATGCGGATCGTAATGAATAAGGACTTTGCCGATGTCGAAAACGATATGTCTTATGTCGGTGGTCATGGTCATCCCTTGGATGTTTTAAACGCGAGAGGAATAGCCGCTGCGATCGCTTTTTTCATGATGGTCGGCAAGGCCTGGGCTTCAAGATTTGTAACCGGCTCCCACCATCCGTCATTCGGGCCGTCATCCATGGCGACCTTGGCAGCGACGGCCGCACGCCAGATCGAAAGCCTGAGCTCAAAATGGGTGAAGACATGGACGACGGTGCCAGAGAACTGCCATGCCGCTTCGAAGGGCGCGGCGGCAGCCGAGGTCTCGCCGTCGATGCGCGCCGTCCACGCCGTCGTCGGCACCTCGGTCATGCCGCCGAGCAAGCCGCTGTCGATGCGCCGCCGCAACAGGATCTCGCCATCACCGGTCACCGCGATGAAAGCCGCGCCATATCTGACCGGCTTCTCCTTCTTCGCCGCCTTGACCGGAAAGAGCTCGGGATCGGAAAGTTTGAGCGCCTCGCAGGCACCCCGGAACGGACAGAGCGAACAGGCCGGCCGCTTCGGCGTGCAGATCGTCGCCCCCAGATCCATCATCGCCTGGGCGAAATCGCCGGGCCGTGTCGCGGGCGTCAGCAGCGCCACCTTCTCTCTCATCGCCGGCTTTGCGGCCGGAAGCGGCGTGGTGATCGCATAAAGCCTGGAGATCACCCGCTCGACATTGCCGTCCATGACCGCGGCCTGCCGGTTGAAGGCGATGGCCGCGACGGCCGCTGCCGTATAGTCGCCGATGCCGGGGAGCGACTTCAGGCCCTCTTCGGTATCGGGAAAGATGCCGCCATGCTCGTTCGCCACCGCTTCGGCGCATTTCTTCAAGTTGCGGGCCCGCGCATAATAACCAAGCCCTGCCCAGGCGGCCATCACCGCGTCGTTTTCGGCTGCGGCAAGATCGGTCACCTCCGGCCACCGCTCAAGAAACCGCTCGAAATAGGGTTTGACCGCCTGCACCGTCGTCTGCTGCAGCATCACCTCGGACAGCCAGACGCGATAGGGGTCGGCCTTGACGCCGCGGGCCGCCATGCCGGGCGAAACGCGCCAGGGCAGGTCGCGGTGGTGGCGATCGTACCAGTCGAGCAGGGGCTTGGCTAAGGGCGTGTCGAGTGTGGTGATCGTCATGATTTGCCGCGATGAGGGGAAGTGCCTATACTTGGCGAAGCAATGCCGCGCGATCAAGTCGCCTGTGCGAGTTGGCATGCGAATTGGCGGCGTCGCTGAAGGGTTTCGATGAGTTATCCACGCAAAGGTGCAAAGCAGATTTCCGAGCTGGCGAACGGGCTGATCGATCCCGTGCTTGCGAGGCGCGCCGGCATCAATACGGCGCTGCTCGGCTCGTGGAGCGAAATCGCCGGCGAGGATTTCGCCGATTGCACCCGGCCGGAAAAGATCGCCTGGGCCCGCGGCGGCAATGAGACCGGCGGCTTCCGCCCCGGCGTGCTGACGATTGCCTGCGAAGGCGCGCGTGCACTCTTCCTCACCCATGCCCAGGGCGAACTCATCCAGCGCATCAACAGCTTCTTCGGCTTTGCCGCCGTCCACCAGATCCGCATCGTCCAGAAGCCGGTCTCACAAGCCATCCGCCGCTCCCGCACCCCGCCGCCGCTGAAAGGCGAAGCCGCCCGCAAGCTCGAAGGCATGATGGAGGGCATCGAGAACGACAAGCTGCGCCAGGCGATCCAGCGCTTAGGGACCGCGGTGATGGGGAAGCGGGGAAATCAACGCTAACCCTTTACGGTCATGGGTTGCCAACCTGAACTGCACTCGCCGTGAACCACAAGCGTTGACTTCAGCTAAGCGAATTCCTTTTGCTGATCCGCGTAAGGTCGTGCTAGATTCTGACTCATGACGAGCAAAACGCCCAAGTTGACCCGCAACGCCAAGACCGGCGGCCTGACCCAGGCCAGTGCCGAAAAGATCAGTGCGGTTGAAGGCCTGGTCCTCAGCCCGCGCATGCGCAAGCTCCTCGCCGAGACCAAGGATCAGCCGCCCGAAGAACGTCGCCAGGCGATCCGCGCACAGTTCACGCGCAAGTCCGCCTAAGCGTTGGTCTATACCGCCGAATCCGATCCCCTCTGTTATCCGGGCACGACCGTGCTCCGCAACAAACTGGACCTCACGGACCAGAGCGAGCTCGACGAGTTCGAGACAACGATGTTCGTGCTCCGCTCGGAAGAACCTTGGCCGGAGGGTAACCTGGATGTCACCCACTATCTCGCCCTTCATCATCACTATGATTGGGGCGGTGAGATCCGCACCATCCGTATCGGTAAGGGTGGCAACTGGTTCTGCTACCCGGAATTTATCGCAAACGAGCTTAATCGGATTTTCCAGGAGCTGGCGCGGGCGGATTATTTCGAAGGTCTGACACCGGCTGACTTTGCCGCTCAGGCGGCGCACCTCCTTGCCGAAATTAACGCCATCCACCCGTTCCGTGAAGGCAATGGCCGCACCCAATTGACCTTTCTCGCGCTTCTGGCCAGGCATGTCGGCCTGCCATTCAATGCCGAAGTGCTTGATCGTGAATGTGTCATCGAGGCCATGATCGAGAGCTTTGCGGGCTCCGAGCAGCCGCTAGCGACGCTGATCCTCGACATCGTCACCGAACCTTGACGCTAACCTCTTGAATATTCCTCGGCGGTGTAGAGGCACTGGCGATCGAACACCTCGGATGCCATACTTGTATAGCAGACGGGAGAAAAATCATGCTGGTCCTGCGGTTGCCGCCCGAAATTGAAGCGCGGCTCAATGAGCTTTCCAGGCGTACCGGCCGCAGCAAGAGCTTCTATGCGCGTCAAGCCATCCTCGCGCATCTCGACGACCTCGAAGATATCTATCTTGCCGAAAAACGCCTGGAAGAGCTTCGTCGCGACGAGAGCGATACCGTGCCTCTGGCCGAGCTGTTGGCGCGTCATGGCTTGGACAACTGAGTTTCATCGAGCGGCCGATACGAGGTGGGCAGCCGCCGCGATGTCTGCCGATGAAATCGGGCAAAACCTCCAATTCTGCAATTTTTGGTCTAGTCGTCTTCCCGCGGTCACAATTCTTTGAAGGAAGTTGGCCAACCGTGCCTTGTGAGCGGCCGTCAGCCGTTATATCGCACAGTCACGCCGTCAATCTCATTACGTTATGGGGAATCCATGCAGATGTCCGAAATGCAACTGACGAAACGCCGCCTGCTCAGCGGTATCGCCATCGCCGCAGCTGCCGTAGCGCTTGTCGCCTGCAACGACAGCAAGGACGCTGCCGATGCTTCGTCCTCCGGCAAGACCATGGCTGATGGCACCAATGTCGATACCATGCAGACGGCGGCCACAGCGGCGACCGAAATGCCGGAGTCTGACGGCGATGTCGACATGACAGAAGTGCTGAAGCCCGGCGCACTGCCGGAAATGGCGCTTGGCAAGGCCGACGCCCCGGTCAAGATCGTCGAATATATGTCGATGACCTGCCCGCATTGCGCCCATTTCCACAACACCACCTTCGACACGATCAAGCAGAAATATGTCGACAACGGCAAGGTGCAGTTCATCATCCGCGAATTCCCCTTCGACCCGCGCGCTGCCGCCGCCTTCATGCTCGCCCGCTGCAATTCTTCCAATCCGGAGCAGTTGAGCACGCCGGAACAGTATTTCCCGATGGTTTCGATGCTGTTCAAGCAGCAGCAGATCTGGGCCGCCGCCGATGATGGCCGCGCCGCACTGCTGCAGATGTCGAAGCTTGCCGGATTTACTGAGGATAGCTTCACGAAATGCTTGACGAACCAGAAGCTTCTGGATGAAGTGAATGCCACGCGGGAAAGAGGTTCCAAGGATTTCGGCGTCAACGCCACCCCGACTTTCCTGATCAATGGCAAGCGCTACTCTGGAGACATGCCGGTTGACACCTTGTCGAAGCTCATCGACAGCCTGCTCTGAACCGGATCGTTTCGATAGAACGGGCGACGACGAAAGCCGTGCGCCCGTTTTTCGTTTTCAGCGCAGTTTGCAGGTGTGGCCCCCTCATCCGCCTGCCGGCACCTTCTCCCCGCTGGGGCGAAGGGGATTTGCCGCAGCGTCTCGATTCCCTCTTCTGCCCAGCGGGGAGAAGGTGCCCGTAGGGCGGATGAGGGGGCTTCCTGCCGTGGATATTTCCGCATGAAGTTCAACAAGCTGCGCCTGGTCGGCTTCAAATCCTTCGTCGAGCCGACGGAATTCATCATCGAGCGCGGGCTGACGGGCGTTGTCGGCCCGAACGGCTGCGGCAAGTCGAACCTCGTCGAGGCGCTGCGCTGGGTGATGGGCGAAAATTCCTACAAGAACATGCGCGCCTCCGGCATGGACGACGTGATCTTCTCGGGCTCGGGAAACCGCCCGGCGCGCAATACCGCCGAAGTGGCGCTCTATCTCGACAATGGCGAACGCACCGCGCCTGCCGCCTTCAACGACAGCGACGAGATCCAGGTCACCCGCCGCATCGAGCGTGAACAGGGCTCGCTCTATCGCATCAACGGCAAGGAAAGCCGCGCCAAGGACGTGCAGCTGCTGTTTGCCGATGCCTCCACCGGCGCGCGTTCGCCGTCGATGGTCGGGCAGGGGCGTATCGGCGAGCTGATCCAGGCAAAGCCGCAGGCCCGCCGCCAGCTGCTCGAAGAGGCGGCCGGCATTTCAGGCCTGCATTCCCGCCGCCACGAGGCCGAGCTGCGGCTGCGCGCCGCCGAAGGCAATCTCGAGCGCCTCGACGACGTCACCTCGCAGCTCGAAAGCCAGATCGAGAGCCTGAAGCGCCAGGCCCGCCAGGCAAACCGCTTCAAGACGCTGTCTGCCGATATCCGCGCCCGCGAAGCGATGCTGCTGCATATCCGCTGGGTGCAGGCCAAGGAGGCCGAGGCCGAGGCCGACAGCGCGCTGAACCAGGCGACCTCCGTCGTCGCCGAAAAGGCGCAGATGCAGATGGAGGCGGTAAAGAACCAGGGTATCGCCAGCCTGAAGCTGCCGGAACTGCGCGAGGGCGAGGCCCGTGCCGCCGCCGCCCTGCAGCGCCTGCAGATCGCCAGAAGCCAGCTGGAGGAAGATGCCGGCCGCATCCTGCGCCGCCGCGACGAGCTGACCCGCCGTCTCGCCCAGCTTGCGGAGGATATAAGCCGCGAAGAGCGGCTGGTGGCCGACAATGCCGTCATCCTGGCGAGGCTCGATGCCGAAGAGGCGGAGATTTCGGAAATCCTCGCCGATTCCGGCCGTTATGCCGAGGAAACCCGCGAGGCCTTCGAGGGTGCGGCGGCAAAACTTGCCGACAGCGAGCGCATCTTCACCCAGCTGACGGCCGAGCGCGCCGAGGCCGCCGCCGGCCGCAACCAGCTGGAACGCGCCATCCGCGATCTCACGGACCGGCGGATGCGCCTCGAACGCCAGATGGATGAGGCAAACCAGGAACTGTCAGCCGTCGGCGAGAAGATCGCCGGCCTGCCCGATCCCGACGAAAAACGCGCCATCGTCGAAGCCGGCGAGATCGCCGTCGCCGATGCGGAGGCCGCGGTGCAGGCGGTCGATCAGGCGCTTGCCGGCGCTCGCCAGACCGAGGCACTGTCGCGCGCGCCGGTCGAGCAGGCCCGTTCGAGCCTGAATGCGCTGGAAACCGAGGCGCGCACCATTTCCCGCATGCTCGCCGCCGGTGCTGCTGCCGGCAAATTTCCGCCGGTTGCCGACGAGCTGAAGGTCGATCGCGGCTTCGAGACGGCACTCGGTGCCGCCCTCGGCGACGATCTGGAATCGCCGCTCGATGCCGAGGCGCCGGCCCATTGGTCGGATAATGGCGATGGCGCCAGCGATCCAGCACTTCCATCCGGTGTTGCGCCGCTGCTTGCCCATGTCCGCGCGCCCGCCGCACTCACCCGCCGGCTGCGTCAGATCGGCCTGGTGGCGGAAGGCGATGCTGAGTCGCTGATCGCGTTGCTGAAGCCCGGCCAGCGGCTGGTGACGAAAGAGGGTGCGGTCTATCGCTGGGACGGCCATGTCACCGGTGCCGATGCCCCGAGTGCTGCGGCGCTCCGCCTTGCCCAGAAGAACCGCCTGGCCGAACTCGAAAGCGAAGCAGCCCTTGCCCGCGATGTGCTTGCCGAAGCCGAGGAACGGCAGGCAGCCGCTGCCGAAGCGATCCGCGCCGAGGAGCGCCGGCTTGCCGAGGCGCGCGATATGAGCCGTCTTTCGGCACGTCATCTCACTGAGGCGCGCGATGCGCTTGTTGCCGCCGAGCGTGCCTCCGGTGATCTCATCCGCCGCCGCGATGTCGTCAGCGAGGCCGCCAGCCAGCTGCGCGCGCAGCTGGAGGAGATCGCCATTCAGGAAGAGAATGCCCGCATCGAGCTGGAGGACGCGCCTGATCTGACTGATATCGACGAGCGGCTGCGGTTCCAGCAGGCGGAAGTTGCGACCGATCGCGGCGCGCTGGCCGAAAGCCGCGCCCGCCATGAAAGTCTGGCGAGGGAAAACGAAGCCCGCCAGCGCCGCATCATGGCGATCGGCCAGGAGCGCGACACCTGGCGCCAGCGGGTGGCAAGTGCCGAGGATCATGTCGCGACGCTGCGCGAGCGCGAGGAAGAGGCGCGCGAAGAGGCAGCCGAGCTCGAATTGGCGCCGGATGAATTCGACGACAAGCGCCGCGCCCTGCTCAGCGAATTGCAGAAGGCCGAGGAGGCGCGCCGAAAGGCCAGCGATCTGCTGGCCGAGGCCGAACGCATCCAGCGCGAAGCCGACCAGAAGGCGACGACGGCGCTGTCGGAACTTGCCGAATGCCGTGAACGCCGCGGCCGCGCCGAGGAGCGCCTCGTCTCCGCCCGCGAGAAGCGGCAGGAAAGCGAAGGCCGCATCCGCGAGGTCCTGAACGTCGCCCCGCATGAAGCGCTGCAGCTGACCGGCCGCCCGACCATGCAGGCGCTTCCCGATCCGCGCGAAGTCGAGCGCGAGCTGGAACGCCTGAGGATCGAGCGCGAGCGGCTGGGTGCTGTCAACCTGCGCGCCGACGAGGAGCAGAAGGAGCTGAGCGAGAAGCTCGAAGCGCTGATCAAGGAACGCGACGACGTCATCGATGCGATCCGCAAGCTGCGCGGCGCCATCCAGAGCCTCAATCGCGAGGGCCGCGAACGGCTGATTGCCGCCTTCGACATCGTCAACGCCCAGTTCCAGCGGCTGTTCACCCATCTTTTCGGCGGCGGCACCGCCGAGCTGCAGCTGATCGAATCCGACGATCCGCTTGAAGCCGGCCTCGAAATTCTCGCCCGTCCGCCCGGCAAGAAGCCGCAGACCATGACGCTGCTATCCGGCGGCGAACAGGCGCTGACGGCAATGGCGCTGATCTTCGCCGTCTTCCTCACCAATCCGGCGCCGATCTGCGTGCTCGACGAAGTGGACGCGCCGCTCGACGACCATAATGTGGAGCGCTACTGCAATCTGATGGACGAAATGGCGGCCTCCACCGAAACCCGCTTCGTCATTATCACCCACAATCCGATCACCATGGCCCGCATGAACCGCCTCTTCGGCGTCACCATGGCCGAGCAGGGCGTCTCCCAACTCGTCTCCGTCGACCTGCAAATGGCCGAGCGCCTGCGCGAGATTGCCTGAGGTTTCGTGAGGAGAGTCTTTGCGGTCTCCTGCGTTAGGGAAGGGCGACATTTCTTATTTTCACGGTCCGGCAGTGCTCGCGGCGTGGATCCTCGGGTCAAGCCCGAGGATGACGGAGGTGGGGAACCTGTTGACCAAGACAATGCTCCGGGCGTCTCCCCTCTTGCCATCGCGCCCTCCGTCTCCGTCATGCTCGGGCTTGACCCGAGGCATCCATGGAGCCGCCGAGCGCAGACGCAATTTCAGCAAAGGTGCGGCGCGGTTTTGCGTTCAGATATTGTGTAAAATCAAGGGGCGAGCAATAAACACCAAAAAAGGTCGGCTCTCTTGCCCCTTGTACCCCATTTGGGTGATGCTCTTTTCGCTGACTTGCATTAGAAGTTGTTTCAACGCAACCTAATTACTCTGCTGGAAAGCGGGCGACCAAAGGTTGCGCATTGTCGAATTTGCGTGCGGTTTTCCGGGCGAGGGCAAGAACCGGAAGCCGTTGGAGCAAATCCAGGGAAGTAGCGATCTATTTTCCAGGAATTGCGTAGAACGAAGGTCAGAACGGTTCTGTTTTACAAAAAAGCTGAACCGTTCCTGGGTTGAGGGACCCCCCGTCCAGTTTTCCTGGCTGGACGGAAACAAGGCTTTGCGGGACATTGTTGCAGTCCCGCAAAGCTTTTTTTGTGCCCTTTTTCATGTCAGCCATGTTTCAAACGTTTTGACCGCCAGCTGCCACAAGATTTATTGTGCAACGCAACATTTTGCCGCATTTGTCGATTTTCATTTCAACTCCAAGGGATTAAGCTAATCCCTAAGTTTGTTGACAGACGTCGCTCTCTACTCGGCGTCATCCTCGGCCTTGTGCCGAGGATCTGCTGCGCATCAACCGGTAGCAGATGCTGGGGCACAAGCCCGAGCATGACGAAAGAGAAGTTCGCAGCGTTGTCGGCAGTCTGAGGGATTAAGCTGATCCCTTTGCGGTGTTGGGGGGAAGATGACCAAGTGGGTCTATAGGTTCGGCGACGGGCAGGCTGAGGGCCGGGCGCGCGATCACGAGATTCTGGGCGGCAAGGGCGCCAATCTCGCGGAAATGTGCGCCCTGGGATTGCCGGTGCCGCCGGGGCTGACGATCGTCAGTGACGCCTGCAACACCTATTACAAGAACGGCCGCCATATCGAGGGTGCGGTGAAGGCGGAGGTGCGCGCCGGCATATCGGCGATCGAGGCAATCACCGGCCGCCGCTTCGGTTCCGTCAGCCAGCCGCTGCTGCTCTCGGTGCGTTCCGGCGCCCGCGTCTCCATGCCGGGGATGATGGACACGGTGCTCAATCTCGGCCTCAACGACGAGACGGTACAGGCGCTCGGCCATGATGCCGGCGATGCGCGTTTTGCCTGGGACAGCTACCGCCGCTTCATCCAGATGTATGCCGATGTCGTCATGGGTCTCGGCAACGACGCCTTCGAGGAGATCCTGGAAGACGAGAAGGCCAAGCTCGGCCATGAGTTCGATACCGAACTCAGCGCCTCGGAATGGCAGCATATCGTCTCGCTCTACAAGAAGCTGATCGAGGAAGAGCTGGAGCAGGAATTCCCGCAGGATCCCGAAGTCCAGCTCTGGGGTGCGGTGGGTGCGGTCTTTTCCAGCTGGATGAGCGCGCGCGCCGTCACCTACCGCCAGCTCCACAATATTCCGGAAGGCTGGGGCACGGCGATCAACATCCAGGCGATGGTCTTCGGCAATCTCGGCAACAGTTCAGCCACCGGCGTTGCCTTCACCCGCAACCCCTCGACCGGCGAGAGGGCGCTTTACGGCGAATTCCTGGTCAATGCCCAGGGCGAGGATGTCGTTGCCGGCATCCGCACGCCGCAAAGCATCACCGAGGAGGGGCGGATTTCCTCCGGCTCCGAAAAACCCTCGATGGAAAAGCTGATGCCGGAGGCGTTTCGCGAGCTCTGCCGCATCTGCACCGAGCTCGAGATTCATTACCGCGACATGCAGGATATCGAATTCACCATCGAGCGCGGCAGGCTGTGGATGCTGCAGACCCGTTCGGGCAAGCGCTCGACGCGGGCGGCAATGAAGATCGCCGTCGACATGGTCGATGAGGGGGTGATCACCGAGGACGAGGCGGTGCTGCGCATCGAGCCCTCCAGCCTCGACCAGCTGCTGCATCCGACGATCGATCCGCGCGTCACCCGCCAGGTGATCGGCAGCGGCCTTCCGGCTTCGCCGGGCGCTGCCACCGGCGCCATCGTCTTCACCGCGGAAGAGGCCGTCGAGGCGGAAGCCGAAGGCCGCAAGGTCATCCTGCTGAGAGTCGAGACCAGCCCCGAGGACATTCACGGCATGCATGCCGCCGAAGGCATTCTGACCACCCGCGGCGGCATGACCAGCCATGCGGCGGTCGTTGCCCGCGGCATGGGCATCCCTTGCGTCGTCGGCGCCGGCACCATGCGCATCGACGTACGCAACGAGCGGCTGCTCGGCGTCGGCGTGACGCTCAAGAAGGGCGATATCATCACCATCGACGGCTCGGCCGGCCAGGTGCTGAAGGGCGAGGTGCCGATGATCCAGCCGGCGCTGTCGGGCGATTTCGGCCGCATCATGGGCTGGGCCGACCGCGCCCGGCGCATGACGGTGCGCACCAATGCCGATACGCCGGCCGATGCGCTGGCCGCCCGCTCCTTCGGCGCCGAAGGCATCGGCCTTTGCCGCACCGAACACATGTTCTTCGAGGGCGAGCGCATCCATGTGATGCGCGAGATGATCCTGGCCGTCGATGAGAAGGGCAGGCGGTTGGCGCTCGACAAGCTGCTGCCGATGCAGCGGCTGGATTTCACCGGCCTCTTCACCGTCATGCACGGCCTGCCGGTGACAATCCGCCTGCTTGATCCGCCGCTGCACGAATTCCTGCCGAAGACCGACGACGAGGTGGCCGAAGTCGCCTTCGCCATGGGCATGGAGGCATCCGTGCTTCGCCAGCGCGTCGATGCGCTGCACGAGTTCAACCCGATGCTCGGCCATCGCGGCTGCCGGCTGGCAATCTCCTATCCCGAAATCGTCGAGATGCAGGCCCGCGCCATCTTCGAGGCGGCGATTGCCGCGGCGCAGGAGACGGGGGCCGCCGTCGTGCCGGAGATTATGGTGCCGCTCGTTGGCCTGCGTTCAGAGCTCGATTACGTCAAGGCGCACATCGATGCCGTCGCCGGCGACGTGATGAGCGAGGCCGGCATGAAGATCGATTATCTCGTCGGCACGATGATCGAGCTGCCGCGTGCGGCCCTTCGCGCCCATGTGATTGCCGAGGCAGCCGAATTCTTCTCCTTCGGCACCAACGACCTGACGCAGACCACCTTCGGCATCTCGCGCGACGACGCCTCGGCCTTCATCCCCACCTATCAGCGCAAGGGCATCATCGAGCACGATCCCTTCATCTCGCTCGATTTCGACGGTGTCGGCGAATTGATCAGCATCGCCGCCGAACGCGGCAGGCGCACCCGCAACGACATGAAACTCGGCATCTGCGGCGAACATGGCGGCGACCCGGCCTCGATCCGCTTCTGCGAGACCATCGGCCTCGACTATGTCTCCTGCTCGCCGTTCCGCGTGCCGATCGCCAGACTGGCTGCGGCGCAGGCGGTGATTGCAGGCGGTCTGGAAGAGATCCGCCGGGGTCCGAAAGACCTGCGGGGAAGCTTGTAAGATATTCGCTGGAGTCTGGGGCAGGGCGCCCGTGGCACTCAGTGACGATACCGCCAACGATCGCGGTAGATATAAGGTCCGTTCAGGTCCCAGGCCATGCGGTTCATCATCTCCGCACTCTGCGCCCGTGATTCGGCGCGCCGGTCGAGATCGATGCGCTGCAGGCAGGTGGCAAAACCATCCGTGCCGCGCCGGAAGCCATAGCTCAGGCACCGCTGCTCATCCGCCGCCCGCCGCTCCTCCGGCGTCATCGTCTGGCAGGCCGAGAGCCCGGCGACGATGGTGGCCATGACGGTGATGAGAAGACGAATGCGCATTGGTTTGGTCCTTGGAATGGTCGCTCCGAGGAAAGGCCATTCGGGCGAGGGCGTCAAGCTGCTCTTGGTCCAGGAGATTGCTGAGTGCTGGTGATTACGTGAGCGGTGTGCCGTGCAGCCCCCTCATCCGACCCTTCGGGCCACCTTCTCCCCGAGGGAGAAGAGGGCATCGAGACGTTGCGGCATATCCCCTTCTCCCCAGCGGGGAGAAGGTGGCCCGAAGGGTCGGATGAGGGGGGCCACACGGCAGGCCGTTCGTTTGCCCTTCGCTTGCGCTCAGCGCATTCGCGGCTTTGCCGCTCACCCCTTACGCCGCCCCAGCCGGATCTCCAATCGGTAGCAGCGCCGGATTGAGCGGCGGATCCTGCGGGTTCTTCGTGTCGGCCGGGTCCTGCGCCGGTGTCAGCGGCGGTTTTTGCTGGATGGGGTCGGGAATGCCGGGGGTCGGCGTCGGGCCGCGCGGTGTGTCGGCATTGGGTGTCGGGATCGGATCTCTGTTGGGCATGATTGCCTCCTTTTCGAAAAAGGAACGGCAGGCTTGGCACTTGGTTCCACTTTCGCCGGCCAACCTTTCTATGCATGAGGGCCATTCCTATGTATGAGGAAAGCTTGCAAACCTTGGAACGAGCATGGCCCTTCGCGATCGATTTTCGAAAAAACTGAACTGTCCGCAATGCGGCAATGAGGGCTTTGCCGAAGCCTCGGAAGTCGACGATCCCAAGCGCAAGCATCCGGATTTCAAGGTCGATCAGCTGCCGCGCGGTTTTGGCGTGCAGCGGCCTTCCAATCATCAGGAAAATTTCGTCATAAAGTGCGAATGCGGGCGCAAGTTCCCCTTCCGCAGCGTTGCGGAAGCTGCGGCCGAGCGCCGCTAACATCATGATCTAGAATTAGATCCGCTGCAGCAGTTCGACGAAGGCATCGGCGAAACGCACCAGAGGGGCGGTCTCTTCGTCGGGCGCCTGCATGCGGATCTCAGTGCCGTTATAATCGAGCAGCGCCAGCACGACGCGCATCTCCTGGCCGTCGCCCGGAATGCGCAGCACGGCAATGCGCCGGCAATCCTGGACGAGGCCGCCGGCGGGCAGGTCGAACAGCAGTTCGCCGCCGGAGCGTGCCGCGGCCTGGCGCACCGCCTCGCAGAAACCGGCATCGCCGCCGGCATAACCTTCGAGCGAAAGTTCGAGCTCGAGCAGCTCCATCGGCAGCATCGGCTCGGACTGGTGGTCGATCCCGCCAAGCGCAGACGCCTGCGGCCTTGCTGCAATCTCGGGTGAAATCATCCCGTCTCTCCTCTGCATCTGGAGATGAAACCGCGGCAGAATGGCCTTTTTTTGACATATCAGCAAGGGCTTATGAAGCAGCCCCCGTTTCGCCATGGCCTTCGCCGTGGATTCCAACGCAATGCCTCAGACAATAGTTTCAATTTAGCCGAATCTTGCCCCAGATCCGGATGATTTTAGGCCGGGCCGGCCTAAAATCTGAATCCGGATCTAAATCAAAGAATAGAGCATGATGTCGTCCGAAAACCGCTTCACACTTTTCGGCATCATGCTCTAAACAGGGTTGAGGCGATTTGCGTGGTTCAGGACGCGGGCGCTGACGAGCAACCGGTAAGTTTGATGCCCATCCGCTACGACCGCCCCGTTTCCAACGCCGCCCGCTTTTCGCGGCTGCTCGGGGCGTTTTCCCTGGTGCTGGCGCTGGCGGTGATGATCGCCCATCGCTTCGGCGGCCTCGCCACGCCCTATCTGGTGCTGCTGCTGATTGCCGCCGCCGGCTGCGCGCTGCTCGCCGCCATGTTCGCCGCCCTCGGGCTGCGCAGCCTCTGGATGACCGGGGCCGAAGGTGGGCTGGCCGCACTCGCGGCGCTGATCTATGCCGCCTTTCCGCTGGGGCTTGGCGCCTATGCCACCGAGCGTTACATGACGCTGCCTGATATCTACGACGTTTCCACCGATCCGGTCTCCGCACCCGACTGGCTTTCGCCGCCCTATTCCGACCAGATCTGGCTGAAACGAAACGTTGATGTGACGCCGGAAGACCGCGAAAAGCAGCTCACCGCCTATCCCGAACTGACAGGCCGGCGCTATGAGGGCGCGCTCGACCGCGTGCTCGAAGCGGTGCGCAAGGTCGCCAAGATGAGCGGCATGACCATCACCAGGAGCAGCGGCGACACCGAGCCCGGCCGCGATCCCGAGGACAAGCCGGTCAAGCCGCCGCAGCCGGGCGACGATGCGGTGGCCGATGCGCCCGATATCGTTCCCGTGCCGATGCCGCGCCCCTATGACGACGACGTCGCCAAGCTCATTCGCGGCGTCAACGGCGTGACGCTGCAGGGCACCACCCGCACGCTGATCCTCGGCCTGCGTTTCGATATCATCATTCGCCTGCGCGAAGAGGCCGAAACCACCTTCGTCGACATCCGCGTCGCCTCCCGCTACGGCCAACACGACCTCGGCTTCAGCGCCGAAATCGCCGGCGATTATCTGAAGGCGCTGGATGCCGAGCTGCTTGGGATTGCGGGTGGGTGAGCCGCGGTGCCGCCAGAGGCGGCAGCAATCGATCCAGTGAATCGATTGCAGCGGCGAACGCCCTGAGCCCAAAGCGAAGGGCCGGGATACGGTGCGGCAAATTCAACAGGCTGCGGGTCGCAACGTCTCGATTCCCTCTTCTCCCCAGCGGGGAGAAGGTGCCCGTAGGGCGGATGAGGGGGCCGGCGAAGCCGGTCTTTCCAACAACACCATGTGAGTTCTACACCACTCGCGTCGTCTCAGTCGCCGGATAGGTTATTACGGGTGTGCCGTGTGGCCCCCTCATCCGCCTGCCGGCACCTTCTCCCCGAGGGGAGAAGAGATTTGCGGCGACCTCTCGATACCCTCTTCTCCCCAGCTGGGGTCCGAAGGACGGGTTGAGACCGGTGGCTCAACCCAGGCAAAGGTGCCCGTAGGGCGGATGAGGGGGCCGGCGAAGCCGGTCCTTCCTCACAACGTTCATGCGGGGTTCGACCGCGCTGGCGTCGGCATGGCTGGATAGTTAAGATGAGAGGGCGTGCCGTGTAGCCCCCTCATCCGACCCTTCGGGCCACCTTCTCCCCGCTGGGGAGAAGAGGACACATGCAGCAATCTCTCCGTTCCTTCGCTACCTCTCGCTAGGCCCGAGCCCGGTAAGGTCAAAGGCGCACCCCTCACTCCACCACCAACCACCCCGTATACCGCACCACCAACCCCGTCAGCCGCCCGCCGATCTCCACATGAAAGTGGAACCGCCCATCACGCTCCTCCTCATAAGTATCCCCGCCAGGCGCCAGAAACATCGGCAGCGGAATCCCTAAAAACCGCCAGCCGCGCACGACGAGCCCCAGCTTCTCCCCATCCGGCACCAGTGCCATCAGCACCCGGAACGGCCCGAAGACCTCGGCGAGCAGATGCCGGTCGCGGCCCTTGCCTTCGACCTGCCAGCTGCGGAACACCGTGCCGCCGAAATCCCGTGTCCAGACCTCCCTGTCGCCATCGGCGGCGAAACGCACCGTGACCGGCACATCTTCGCCCGCTTTGGGAAAGCCGATCACCCCGGCGACGATCCTCGCCAGCAGCCCACCGCCACGCTCGATCCGCGCCCGGCCGGACGCGACGCGCGTGCCGCCGGCATGGAGAGCTGAGATGGCCGGCGGCAGCCGCTCCCAGGCGCTGCCGAGAATCTGCCGGTAGAGCGGCAGGGGCGCCGCCTCGTTTTCCATCCTGATGCCGGATGTGATCTGAAAACGCCGGAAGGCCGCTTCGAAATCCGCAAGCTGCAATTCCCCCGCCGCCGGCCGGGCACCATTCTCCGGCCGCACGCCGGTTAGCAGCCGGCGCACCAGCGCGTCCACCCCGATAACAGGAATGAACGGCCCGTCATCACCTTCGGCAATCAGATGCCAGGCGCAGGTCAGCCGCTTTCCCGCGTGATCGACGCCGCCGGCGCGGACGAACATGCCGCCGCGATGTTCGCCGATCGCGAAGCTATGGCTGGCACGCTGCAGCGCCCGAGAAAACGGCAGCAGCGACGGCAGCAGCCGCAGGCGGACGAGCCTGGCCGCAAGGCTGAGCAAGTGCTGCAGCGGCTGCGGCTCCGTGCCGACACCGGTGAAGCTGGATTTGAGATCGGAAAAGTGCTGCGGCAGCAGCTTAAGATCCGGCGCATCCACCAGCAGGAATTTCCGGCTGAGCAGTGGCTTAACCCCCGGCGGCGCCACCGTCACCCGCATCGCATCGATCAGCCCGCGCCCCGAGGCCGGCTGCCCATCGCGCCGAACGGTGATCTTCTTGCCGGCATAGCTCGCGATCGCCCTCACGACATTGAGCCCGATCCGCACATGCGCCGAAGGGGCAATGCCCGCCGCGACACATTCGATCCGGGAGAAATGCGGCGCCATCGCATCGAGCGCTGCGAAGGAGAGGGCGGGCAGGCTGCTGAGCCCCGAAAGCGCGAAGGTGCCCTTTGCCTTGGCCGCAGCATCGAGCCCACCGACGCCGGCGACGAAGCCGGTGCTGTCGGCGATATCGGCATAATCGATGCCGAGGCCGATGCAGGCCTCGACCACCTTATGAGCATCCTTCCCGAAGGTCTGGAACGGCCCCGAGGCATCGACGACGAGATGCGGCCTCAGCCGCGTCAGCTGTTCGGTGAGATCGCCGTCTCGGTCGAAGCTTACTGCCTGCACCATCGCGCCGAGATTGTTGCTTCCCAGGCCCTCGGCTCCATCTTTCGGCGTCCGGAGATCTGCAACGAAATCGTCAGCCTTTTCCAGCGAGCGCCCCGCAACCAGCAGCCTGAGCCGCGGTTCATCGCCGAGCAGCCGGGCAAGCCGCCCGCCGAAAGTGCCGTAACCGCCGATGATGAGCAGCGAAAACCGGTCCTCGCTCATGTGATGAAGCGGCTTCGCTGCTCGGGCGTCGGCACCATGCAGCTTTGCCGCCCGGCAATCTTCAGCCTGTTGCGGGCGATGAATTCATAGAGCGCATCGGCCGCCCGCCGCGGCAGCAGCCGGAAAATCTTCACCAGCGAATAGGGAAAGCCGAGGCCCGCTACCATGCGGATCGAGCCGTCGGACTTGAAGAATGCGCGGCCATTTTCAATCAGGATATTGGTCTCGTAGTCGCGCGCGTGGAGCCCGTAATGCCGATAGAGCGCCTCGCCGAGCGGCGTCTGCGCCGCCAGGAAACGGTATCGCTGCCGCTTGTCATGTTTCAGCACGAATTTCACCCAGCCGGAGCAGAACACGCATTCGCCATCGAAGACGATCAACGGCCGGTCATCGGCAAAGGCGGGCACATCGGGATCGTCGCGATAGCTGTAATCGGCTTGCGGCTTCATCGTCATGTCCCCATCCTCATGACCCCACCCTCGTGTTCACGACGCCGGCCGGTAGGTGGCGGCAAGCGAAGGCGGCCCATCCGCCGCAATCTCGCCGCGCTCCAAAAGATCCTCGATATGGGCGAGCACGGAAAGGGCCGCCGCCCCATGCAGCTTCGGATCGGTATCGCGATAGATCACCTTCACCATCTCGGCAATCCCACGGTCGCCCGCCTGGACACGCGCCAGCACCGCCTGCTCGCGCCTGAGGCGATGCACCTTCAGAGCCCGGAGGAAAGTCGAGGGTTCCGTCACCGGCCCGCCATGGCCGGGCAGCAGCAGGCCGTCCTCGCGCTCAATCAGCCGCTCGAGCGAGCCCATGTAATCCGCCATCGAGCCATCCGGGGGTGCCACGATCGAGGTCGACCAGGCCATGACGTGATCGCCGGAGAACAGGACGTCGCGCCCCTCAAGCGCGAAGGCGGCATGATTGGCCGTATGCCCCGGCGTCAGCACCGCGCTCAGCGCCCAGCCATCGCCCGAAATCGTCTCGCCGTCACTGAGCGCGATATCCGGCACGAAGGATATATCCGAGCTTTCGGAAAAGGGATTGATCTCGCCATCCCTGAGCGGCCGCGCCGGCCGGTGCGGCCCTTGCCCCACCGTCACCGCCCCCGTTGCCGCCTGCAGGCGCCTGGCCAGCGGCGAGTGGTCGCGATGCGTGTGGCTGACGAAGATATGCGTCACCTCGCGTCCGCCAAGGGCTGCCATCAGAGCCTGAAAATGCGCCTCATCCTCCGGGCCGGGATCGATGACCGCGACCGAGGAAGAGCCGACGATATAGCTGTTGGTGCCGAAAAAGGTGAAAGGACCGGGATTGTTCACTGTAACCCGCTCGACACCCGAAACAACCGGCACGGCCTGCCCATAGGCCGGCTCGAAAGCGAGGTCGAATGCGGGACTGTCCATGAAGGAATGATCTCGAGCCGATGACGTCGCCGATTTCTAGCACGACTGCCGGCACCGCGCAGCGCATAAAATCTGCGCCGGGTTAAACTTAGTCATTGTGACAGGCGAAGAGCTTTGCTAATCAGGCGTCGATTTGAGCAGGTGGTTTCCGCTCAAGCTCTGGTGGGGCGTCGCCAAGCGGTAAGGCAACGGTTTTTGGTACCGTCACCCCTGGTTCGAATCCAGGCGCCCCAGCCATTTTTGAAATGGTTCGTTCTGGCATTCATTGGTTTTCCGACAGGAACTCATTTAAGCGCGATGCTAGACCTGCCTGGTCGTTCGTATCGCATTCCCAGATTACCAATACAGTCCAACCAAGCGCCTCCAGTCGTGACTGACTTACCTCATCTCTTCTGACATTATCATCGAATTTTTGCTGCCAATATTCTGCATGTGCTTTGGGCGTAGTGGTTCGAATGCATCCCGGATGGCGATGCCAAAAGCACCCATGGACAAATACAACCTTGCGAAGCCGAGGAAAAACGAGATCAGGCGTGCCAGGGAGCGTCCGAACGTGAAGCCGATATCGGAAGCCCAGCTCGTGCGCTGCGCGTCTTACCAGCATTTCGGGCTTGCTATCGGTCGGCCTCACCTTTGCCATCAACCGGCGGCGCTGCTCAGGGACATCTGCAAAAAGATCGCGAGTTTTCATGGCACCAAGGTAGCGCCAGGCGTAAATCCGAACAGCCTTTCGAATATCTTATCGAACTGAAGGCAGTTGTCACCCGCGAGACCGGAGCGGTCTTCGGACGATAGATGACTCCACTTCGGCAAGGGCGTTTTCAACAAGAAACGTTTGTAAAAACGCATCCAACCTTGTTTAAGTGCTGGCGCTTCTGCTTTTGCTGTCAGCTCGAGTAGGCCGCCGTTTAGAACCCGTTGGAGTACTTCTACCGGCCATTCTCCTGGCCAGATCGCGTAGATGGAATGTGTCGGAATTGCCGTCGTTCGATCCAGGGTGACAAACGGTTTGTTGCATAGTTCGGGCATTAGAAGTTTGGGATTTTCTGACCAAAGGGCAGGAACGGCATCAATCGTACGCCAGTATTCGCCCTTTTCCCTGAAGTGACTTCTCTTGCCGAGTGCTTCCTTGTGCCCCTCGATCCAAGCGGCGAAGCCTGGCCACTGCGCAGGATCGATAAGCATGCCGCAGCGGTCATACGGTACCACTACCCGCAACCGCGTGGTCTCAACCACGGGATCGGTCAAATCTCTTCGCTCGAGAAAAGGTCGAATGAGTTCGTCCTCCACTTCTGCGGCCTGCTCAGGTTCTAGTATAAACGTTCTGCCCGCCCCGAGCGCTGGTCCCACGCGGACGACGCAACCAGCCTCGAAAAGACTCCCATGTCGCGCAAGCAGTTCGCGCTGTATCGCTCGCGCTTTTTCTCTCCTGTTCGAAGATACGCGATGGATCGACCGATCACTTTTCGTCAAAACGACGATCGCGCTGTACGCGCCTACCGTTCGCAAAAATGGATCCGATGGACGCTCGTCCGCTACGGTAATCGTCCAGCCTCGCGACTTGCTGTTTTCCACAAATGCGTCACCGTACTGTGCAAACATCCAACGATCGCTTGTCAACGCAGCAATAGAACCCCCATCCTCGGCCCACTCCTGCATTCTATTTAAGAAAGCGACAGATAGGTCACCTCGCGTGCTCATGGTCGGCAAGGCCTCACGATATATATCTGCCAAAATAGGCGGAAGATTTTTCCAACGGACGTAAGGCGGGTTTGCCGCAACATGCGTGGCGCGTCCTGGCTTCTCTAAAAGGAAATCGCGCTCGGCTACCCATTCTAGGACGAGTTGGTCGGCGAGGTGTGGGCCAAGGTTTTCCTCTACGAGAAGCGCCCGAAGAAATCGTCGCACCGTAGCTGCCGCTCCCGCATGAAGCTCGAAACTCTTGATTCGTGGTTTCAAAGTCGCCAGAGAAGCTGTCTGGCCGTGCGAATGGAACGAGCGAATAAGACGGCGAACTGCTTCCAAGAGGATCGCGCCTTCCCCGGCGCAAGGTTCCAAGAGAACTGCCTGCGATAGGTCCGTGGTGGGCGTCCAATCAATCAAATCAAGCAAGCGGGCCGCAGTGGGAGCCGAAGTGTATATTGCGCAACGATCGTGCAATTGCTCTATCGCTGCGTGCAGTTCCATTCATTCGTCCTCTGGCAATTTCTATTCAGTGCTTATAACAATATCGTGGCCCGAAGGGGAGTTAGAAAACCATTGATATGGTCGAGGGTTGAAGAAACGATGAGCATCCAACGGCCAGGCCTTGCCGCCTGCCAGATTTCATCCGAATGACAGGCTTTAGTGTCGATACCAAGCTCTTTCAAGAACTCGGCGAACTGCTGGTCGCGAAAGAGAGCACTGCTCTCGTCGAGCTGGTCAAAAATGCCTATGACGCCGATGCCACCTTGGTAACAGTGACTGGCGTCAATCTTGGCGATGCGACAAGTGGCAGCATTGTCGTATCCGACGATGGAGTTGGCATGGATGGCGGCGAATTCCGGCGTGGCTTTCTAACCATCGCGGGCCGCACCAAAAATTCTGGCGACCGGCGATCTCCGGTGTTTGGTCGTCGCTACACCGGCGAAAAGGGCGTGGGACGTCTCGCCTCTCACAAACTGGGGACGGTCGTAGAGGTTCAATCGCGCAAAGCCGGCCCGGCGCCTAGAGGCGCAATCGCTCTCCCGCCGGCGATTTCGGAGGTGGTCGCTCGGATAGACTGGCGTGCCATTGAAGCGCTGGAGACGCTGGATCAGATCGACGGGTCCGGCGCTGTGCGCGTCGATGAACACGCGAAGCCATCCAAGCCTGATAGCGGTACGACATTGAAGATCTCACCGCTACGAACGGCATGGTCCGATCGTATACGCTCGAGCTTCCTGCGTGAGGCCGCTACGCTCGCACCTCTGGCCGCAACGTGGAAGAAGCTGCCGGATGGCATAGTGGCCGAGGAACTGCTGTTCGAGACCTTGCCGATCCGAGATCAACAGACGGGCGATCCGGGATTCGAAGTCGTCTTCGGCGGAGATCTCAATCTTGGTGATCGCCTTCTGCCCGATGTGGCAGCCGCAGCCAGTTGGATCGCGGAACTGTCTTTCGATCGAGACACAGGCATGCTCCGAATAGCTTTGTCGCCTACGAAAGCGGGAGTTCGCAACGCTCCCGGCGCGGAGGGTTTCCGGTTAGAAAAAAATCTTGGCCCAGGCGCAGGGCCGTCTTTCACTGGACGGATACTTCAACGTTCCCAAGCGTCCTGGGAAGCTGAAGTTCAAGGCATTCGCGTATTCATGGAAGGCTTTCGTGTGTCGCCCTATGGCGATCTTCGCGACGACTGGCTGGGCCTGGAACGCACCTATCTTTCTCGACAGAAACGTCAGTTGACGAGCCTGGCAACCTTAAATGCAGATCAAATTCCCGCCGGCCTGGAAGCGGAAGAGCTCGTGGTTCAAGGCAATCACGCCTACATGGGCGGTATTTTCCTGCACAGGTCGAGCAGTCCAGGACTTGAAATGGTCGTCAGCCGCGAGGGCTTCCTTCCTGGAGCAGCATTCGACTTCATTACTCAATGGGCTCGCGTGACCACCGACCTGATTGTCCGATTGGGGTCGGTTGCCCGCAAAGAAGCGAAGGAAATCAAGAATCAGCAGCGCGTAGCGCAAAGGGACGCGGCCCTGCGCTCGGATGTGAACGAAACCCCGACTGCATTGCGAGTCAGAGAACACGCGCTGCAAGTCGAGCGCAGCTTCGCCAATATCCAGCAGGCCGTCGAACGCAACGATTTCGTAACGGCCACGCGTGAAGCCAGAGAGTTGCAGCCGAATCTTTCCGAGATTCGCGAGATGGCCGACCAGTTCGGGAGCGAGGCCGTACAGTGGCGCGTGCTGGCGTCGCTGGGCGCCGAACTCGCGGCCTTCGTTCACGAGATCAATGCCGTTGGGCTTCAGATATCGGCATTGGCTCGTGAGCTTGAGAATGCCCTGACGATCGATGATCTTGCACGCACCCGAACGGCGATCCGCAAGGCCAGACAAAGGGCTTTGGACCTTGCCGATCGGATTCGGCGCAATGCCACCTACCTGGTCGACGCGACCAGTTTCGAAGGACGTCGGCGGCGTGCGCGACTAACGTTGCGGGACAGATTCGAAACCGTACGATTGTTCTTCGAATCCAGGATCGAACAAAAGAACATCACGCTGATTAACGATATCCCGGCCGATATTCGAAGCCCGCCGATGTTCCCGTCCGAGTTGTCCGGAATATTCACCAACCTGCTGTCGAATGCGGTCAAGTTCAGCGACGCCGGCGGACGTATCGAAGTCTCGGCACGTGAGCACGGCGGTTTCTGCGAGGTTCAGGTCTCCAACACCGGTGCAGCCGTGGATCTATCCCGAGCCCGGCGTCTCTTCGATGCGTTCGTGTCCACTACCGAGCGACCTGACGCCATTTTGGGCCAAGGCATGGGCATGGGACTTACGATCACCCGCGCCTTCGTTCAGGAGTATGGCGGCGAAATCGATTTCATCGCGCCATCAAGCGGTTTTGCGACGGCGGTACGCTTCAGAATTCCGATGAGGTAACCCATGACCGATATCGTATACATCGATGATACTCCAAATGACCTTCTGTCCGAGGCAGGAGCGCACGGCGCCCGGATAACGCCGTTTGAGTTTGAGGAAAATGGCTCGAACGATCTCGCATTCAACGCTGCGCAGGCGGCGAATGTTTGGCTATTTGATTTTTTCTTAGTTGCCCCAGCTCATACGGAACACGGAGATGAGAACGGACTTAGTCTATTCCAGAAATGGAAGGCGACTATCGGGGGCCGCCCAACTACAGTAGTCGTCAGCAGCGATATAGAAAGAGCTGTAGGGGCACCCCTTGGCCCTTTCGAACGTCATCATGTAATTGCACAAAAGCACGGCGTAGAATGGGTCGGGACGAAAACAAAGGAAACATTGGATCGGATCGTAGAACTTGCTGATGCAGCAGATCTCATTGGCAATAACCTTCTGATTACTCCCCTCGATAACAAGCAGTTCGGCACTTACGATCCTGCAAGCCTATGCTTTGACATCCTAGGTGTGTCGCGCGATGCGGAATGGGCAAACAGCGCCATGCGCCAGATCGATCGCGCCCGCCCTCCGCGCGAAGTATCAAACACCTCTGGTCCGACTACCGCTCAGTCTATAGTAGGCTGGCTGCTCGCACATATACTGCCATACCCGTCGTTTTTGCTAACCGATAGGCAAGCGGCCCTTCGTCTTGAGCTAACGCCAGCGAGCTTTAGAGCACTCGTAAACGCTGTAGAATCCGCTGGGGATACCAATCTCTATCAAACAAAGTTTAAGGCCTGTAGATACAAGGGGCCTCTATCGAAATTCTTAGGGCCGCGATGGTGGCGCGCGGCGATTGACGACCTGGCATGGCATCTCTCTCAGGACGGTGCCGGCTTCCGTCCGGCCCTACAGCAACTCTCTGACAACGTCGAGGTCGTTTGGATTTCCCAATCTGAACCGGTTTTGGTTTCTGATGCCGATCTAGTAGAAACCGATGAGATTGCCGAAGCAAGTGACTGTGTACGAGTAACTGACGAAGATTTTCCAGCAAGTATCGATCCTGCTTGGGTACTCACCGCTTCTGCGCGTGCGGATCGGAAACTAGCGGCAAAAGTAGTCTATGAGGATCGTGAACTTCTGGAAGTTTCCGAATGAGAATAAATCTTAGAAAATACGCTACGGAACTGAGCTATTGGATCGACGCGCTGAAACCGTTCATCGGTAAGGAGTCTCATCGCGCGTTGTCAGCTTTGAAGGATCAGCTTGAAAACGGCCGAGACAACCTTCGACCAGCTTTCGATTGGAAATTAGACAGGCCAATTGTGACTAAAGAAGCAGAGCGGTACGATGGCCCTGATAAAACACCTCATAAAGTAAAGGTCGGCTGGCAGTTCGAATCAACATTCGAAAGTGATGGGCAATCCAAAAAAACATCCCTGTGGAACATAAAAAAAATGGTTACCCACATCCGGATCTACAATGCGGATGATGATTCAGAGATTTTACATTTTCATCATGATCTAAAAAATCGTGAGCAGCTTGGTCCGCATGTTCACATGCAATTCTCAGAGCACTACCTGAAAAACAAGGGGCGCATACCTATTGCCGTACCTCGTTTTCCGATAACTGCAATTTTGCCTACAGACTGTTTTGACCTGGTACTAGCGGAATTCTTTCCGTTCGAATGGCCCAAATCTCAAGCTGGATCACACGGCTTAGTGACACTTAGAAGTAATCAACGGACTCGTTTGATAGCCATAACAGAAGCTCTGCAAAAACAATGGGAAGCCTCGCCGAAGCTGACGCCAGTCTCGGCTACCCAAAATTGCTATATGCCAGATTTGCAGATCGCCTGATGCGCATAGTCAGCCTTTTTAGTGGCGCCGGTGGCTTTGAGGCGGGTTTTGGCGACACACATAGGACAATACTCGTTAACGACGTCGCCATGAGTGCTCGCGATGTGCTCCGGCAGCGATTTCCCGACGTGGCGCTGATAGAAGATGTGCGAAACGTTCAACCGGACGACATCAACTCCGCCGATGTGTTGGTCGCGGGGTTCCCGTGCCAAGACGTCTCGATCGTGGGCGGACAACGTGGTTTGGCAGGTACTCGCTCTGCTTTGGTTGAACACGTATTTCGTCTCGCGAGAGCGACCCGTCCGTCCCATATATTGCTTGAAAATGTCCAGTCGATTCGCTTCGTTCATGGTGGCCGAGTTCTTCTCTACCTTATGCACGCAGCGGAACAACTCGGCTACTCGTGGGCATATCGCACGTTGGACAGCAGAGCATTCGGGCTTCCCCAGCGACGCCGACGCTTTTACTTCCTAGCCTCACGAGATTCCGATCCTGGCGAAGTGCTCCTTTCGGATGTTGGCAGTACCATTCCTGCCAATTCTTTGGATCTATCGCTACCAGTCGGCTTCTATTGGACGGAGGGCAGAAGCGGCCACGGCCTGACGGCCGACGCGATACCGCCGTTGAAGACCGGCTCGTCAATCGGGATACCCTCGCCGCCCGCCGTCTTGTTCCCAGATGGGGGCGTCAAGATTCCGACAATCGAAACGGCTGAAAGATTTCAGGGGTTTCCAGAGGGCTGGACGGGAGCCGCACCGCCGCGCCTTCGGTGGGGATTGGTTGGTAACGCAGTGAGTGTTCCGGTAGTGCGATGGGTTTCTGATCGGATGAATTCTCCGGCAGTTTGGGATCGTAATCTTTCTTCGCCTATGCCCGACCGACCTATGTGGCCGTTGGCGGCTTGGGGAGACGGGCGAGGTTTACGTCTCGCTGTCAAGGTCCAAGAAGCTCCCAGTTCTCTTGACCTGGGGCGAATATCCTATGGGAATTATACGTGGACCGATTTATCAGATCGCGCCCTTGCCGGCTTTGTGAACAGGGCCCGCGAAAGCCGATTGCGCTATCCCGAAGGCTTTTTAGAGCGTCTTGAGGCCCGATTACGGTGATTGCACCGGATCGGTGCTTGCTTTTTCAAAAGTCTTTATAGAAACGACATGGGCCGCAATCTCGACACCGCGATGATCCCGACCGTAAGAACCCTCGAAGATCTGTGCCTGACCGTGCTTCAACTGAACGAGCACCTCCTTGGGGCTCAATAAGGGCACCTTGTTCCCAGCTCCCCCTTCGTGCCGAAGAAGCCACTTACCGTTTTCAAGAAAAGTCGTTCCCATGATCTCGTTCAAGTTGCCCCTCCTTCATAATCGTATTCGAACAAGATGCCGATCGATTGCGCTGGCTTTTGTGGAAGCAGTTGCCACCGGATGGCTCCCCGCCGCAGCCCATTAATCATCTCGCGCTGATTGCAACACCGAAAGAGCAAGTATGTCAAACGCCGATTTCGTAAACACAGCGGCTGCTTCAGAGCGCTTCTTCCGGTTATATGAACGTCATTGCGGTGAACCAGACGAAGACACGCTGTTCTCCTTTTTGGAGGCGAGCCACAGCCTCAATGACCGCTTGAAGATTGGTGCCGATCTCGATTTTTTTGACGTTAACCAGTTCGCCGCGCTCAAATGCCTCAGGAATTATTTCCATCACCATCAGGAATTGAGACATCTCGTAAGTTTGGTGCCCCTTGGCGACTATCCAATCGTCACGGACCTCATGTACATGTGCGTGGTGCCACGCACCTCCGTGGAGGCGGCGATCGAGGAGACAATGCCCCGCCACAAAGATGCCGCGCGACGGGCATGCCAAGATTTATTCCACTGGTATGGGTCAGTGGTAAATATAAATCCCTGTATTTTTAACTTCGTCGTACTGGCCTATGAACGTCTTGTGAAAGCTGGCATTCCGTTGGCAGGCGACGCAGTTGAGAACTTTCGAGCGAGCTATGATTATGAGGAAAAAATACGAATTCCTCACTTGATCGACGGACGCTTTTCCACGTCGGCTGGGAATGTCGACAGACTGCTCTCTGAGATCGTGGCCAGAACAACGTTGTAGCTCGCTGATTAGTCCTCATCTCGGGTTCTCAAGCATCACCCACTCTCTGCAAACGAACACCCGTCAACTCCGCCAGCCTCCCCACCAGCGCATCCTGAAACCCAGGATCCCCAACCTCCACCGCCGCCTCCCGCCGCTGCCGATGATACCAATACCCACCGCCGACCTTCGCAGCCCCTTCATCGCTTGCCGCAAGCCATGTCTGGGTGAGATGCCCCATCTCAAGATCATCGGGCGCGCCGGCGCCGCCCATCTTCGTCGGCACCCAGCCGGGGTCCACCGCGTTGCTGAAAACATCCGGCCAATGGCGGGCGACGGCGGCGGCGAGGGTGGCGATGTAGAGCTTGCTTTCCGAATAGGCCTGGCTGGCGCTCCACGGCCGCTTCTTCCAGTCGATATCGTCAAGGGCGCTGCTGCCGCTGCGGTGCATGCCGCTGCTGAGATAAACCAGGCGATCGGGGCGGGTGATCCATGCGGTGAGAAGGTAGGGGGCAAGCACATTCACTGCCAGCGTCTTTGCGTGGCCCTCCGGCGTTTCGCCCCGGCTCCGCTCGAGGTAGATGCCGGCATTGTGGATGACGGCGTCCATGCGGCCGATGGCGTTGACCTGCTCGGCAATCGATTGCGTTTCCGTGGCGCTGGCGAGATCGCCGATGACGAGGCCGAGGGCGGCGGCTGATGTCTCTGCGATGGCGGAGGCGCGCTCGCGGGAGCGGGCATGCAGCACGACGTCATGGCCCTCCTTCATCAGGGTGCGGGCGGCGGCAAGGCCGAGGCCATCGGTGGAACCGGTGATGAAAATACGGCTCATGGGGTTTCCTTTCGCGGTGGCGTGGAGGGCGTCAGTCAAGCAGCTTTCGTTGGGCTGCTCAATGCGGGAGTTGGGGTGTGGGTTCCCGTGCTCCCAGATGAGGATCCATGGGAATTTACCGATCGGGATATTTCGGGATGTGGAGCAGGGTTGAGGCTAATGAATTTTCCCGCTCGGTAATATGGATGGTGGGTTGGGCGCTTCAGACACATCGGGCTAGAGATCTGTGAGGTCAGCCCCTCATCCGGCTGCCGCCACCCGTACCTGGGTCGAGCCACGGGTCTCGACCCGTCCTGCGGACCCCCGCGCGCGGGGCGAAGGGGATGTGCCGCAGCCTCTCCGTTCCCCTCGATGTCTCGCATGGCACGTCCCCTCTCCCCGTCAGAACGGGGAGAGGGTTAGGGTGAGGGGCAGCCATTCATGCTGACCTCCATTCATCAGCAGCGGGCATGGATCCTCGGCTCAAGGCCGAGGAAGACGGAGAGGGGGAAGGTTCCTGCCGAACCCTCCGCCGGTCGCACTCACACGCCCGCTTCCCGCCGCCGCTCCGCTCCCGCCGCGATCGTCTGCACCAGCTCATCCACCTCGCGCGCCAACCTCTCCAGCGGCAACCCCACGAAGCGACCCTCCAGGCTGATGCTGACGACGCCGTGCACCGCGCCGAAGAGGGTGCGGGCGCGGATGGCGCGGTCTTCGGGGGGCATGTCGGGCTGCAGTTCGGCCAGCGGCTCGGCGATCACATCCATCAGGAAGAGGTGCTCGTTAAGATGCCATTGCGGCGTCGGGCTGGTTTCGGGCGGGAAATGGTCGAACAGCGCCTTCCAGAGGTTTCGGTGTTCGACGGCGAAGCTCAAGTAACCCTGCGCCAGGTTGCGCAGCCGGTCGGTCGGCGGCCTGTCCTTGGCCTCGGGCAGGGTGAGCCTCGCCTCCAGCGCCTTCAGCGTGGCGGAGTTGACGTGGATGACGAGCTCGGCGAGGTCTGAAAAGACCGTGTAGAGGCCGCCGAGCGCGCAGCCGGCATCCTGGGTGATGTCGCGGGCCCGGAGGTTCGTCAGCCCGTCTTTGGCGATCCGCTCGCGCGCCGCCTCGATCAGCCGGGCCTTCAGGTCCTCGCGTTTTTCTTCTCGTCTGCCGGCCATTCACCATTCCACTTCGATTTTTTTGAACGTCGTTCAAAATTTATCTTGAACGACGTTCATTATTCTGGCATAACACCTCTCGTGAACAACGTTCATAAACCGGAGGAAGGAAATGTTCAAACTGATTTCCATTTTGTTGCGGGGCAGGGCGCATGATGCCGAACAGGCTTTCGCCGACTGCCACGCCGTGCCGCTGCTTTCCCAGCAGATCCGCGACGCCGCCCAGTCGATCCAGTCGGCCCGCCGCAGTGTGGCGGTCGCCATCGCCCAGAACGAGCAGGAGAAGGGGCAGCACGCGACGATCGTTGCCCGCATCGCCGATCTCGAGACCCGCGCCTCCGCCGCATTGGCGAAGGGCAATGAGGGCCTGGCCCGTGAGGCGGCCGAGGCGATCGCCTATCTCGAAGCCGAGCGCGATGCATCGGAAAAGGCGCAAGCGCAATTCACCGGGGCGATCGACAAGCTGAAAGGGATCGTGCGTGCCTCCGAGGCGCGGCTGCAGGAGCTGCAGCGTGGCGAGCGGCTGGCGCGTGCCACTCAGGAGGCGCAGAAGCTCGATGTCGCAGTCAGCGGCCCAGGCTTTGCCACGCTCGACGATGCCGAGGAGACGCTCGCCCGCCTTCGCCTGCGCCAGAGCCAGAATGAGCTGACGGCCGTCGCCCTGAAGGACATGGAGGGCGCCATCCGTCCGGCCGGCATCATCGAAAAGCTTGCCAATGCCGGCTTCGGCGCGCCGCTGCGCACCTCCGCCGATGATGTGCTGGCGCGGCTGAAGAGCCGCATCACGCCCGCCGCTTAAGATTGCATCCATCCAACCATTCATCCATCGAACATCAAGGACTACGACAATGAACGACAGTTTCCAGAAACATTCCGCAAGCTGGGTCAGCTTCTCCTACATCTCCTTCGGCTCGGCCGCCTTCATGCTGGCGCTCGGCCTCTACATGATGCCGCTCGATCTCTGGGGAAAAGGCTATCTCGCAATGGGCATTCTGATGCTGGTGCAGACCACGGTGAATATCACCAAGACGCTGCGCGACAACGCTGAATCCGAGAAGCTGATCCGCAAGGTCGAGGATGCGCGCACCGAGAAGCTGCTCGTCAAGTTCAATCGTAGCGATGAAGATTGACCTTCCTTAACCACAGCGCAGAGTTGTTGACGCATTCAACTTTTGCGTAACAACTCTGTGGCCTTCTCTGCGAGCCGAAAGAGGAACCCTGCCGTGCAACACAATCTGATGACCTCAAGGAAATTCGCGCCGCTGTTCTGGACCCAGTTCCTGACCGCCTTCAACGACAATTTCCTCAAGAACACCCTGGTGTTCCTCATTCTCTTCAAAATGTCGGCAAGCGAGGGGGCCGCCCTGGTGACGCTTGCCGGCGTCATCCTGATCGTGCCCTTCCTGCTGCTCTCCGCACTCGGCGGCGAACTCGCCGACAAGCATGACAAGGCGAAGATCGCCGAGCTCTTGAAACGCTGCGAGATCGCGGTTGCCGCGCTTGCCGTTGTCGGTCTCGCCTTCTCCTCGATCTTCGTGCTGATGGCGGCGCTGTTCGGCTTCGGCGTCGTCTCGGCCCTGTTCGGGCCGATCAAATACGGCATCCTGCCCGATCACCTCGAACGCCGCGATCTGCCGAAGGCCAATGCCTGGATCGAGGGCGGCACCTTCATCGCCATCCTTTCCGGCACGATCATCGCCGCACTTGCCTTTTCCAGCGGCGATAATGTGCTGCTCTTCGGCACGATGATGATGGGGCTTTCGCTGCTCTGCTGGCTGGCGAGCCGCATGATCCCGCCCACCGGCTCCAAGGCGCCGGATCTTCAGATCGACCGCAATGTCATCCGCTCCAGCTACACCCTCGTCATGGAAATCCGTCAGGACAAGCGCCTGTGGCGTTCGGCGCTGATGAATTGCTGGTTCTGGCTGGTCGGCGCCTTCGTTCTCTCCATCCTGCCGACCATGGTGACCGAGCTGCTCGGCGGCTCCGAGCTCGTCGTGCCGGCCTATCTCACCGTCTTTGCCATCGCCGTCGCCGTCGGTTCGGCGATTGCCGCCTGGATGTCGTCCGGTCGCATCGTGCTGCTGCCGGCCCCTGTCGGCACCGCGCTGCTCGGCCTCTTCAGCCTCGATCTCGCCTGGAACCTCTGGGGCTTGCAATCCACAAGCCATGCGACGACGATCGCCACCTTCTTTGCCGGAGAGAATACCATCCGCGTCGCCATCGATCTTGCCGGCATGGCGATAGCAGGCGCCTTCATCGCCGTGCCGACCTTCGCCGCCCTGCAGACCTGGGCGCATGAGGACCGCCGCGCCCGCGTCATCGGCGCCGCCAATGTGCTGTCTGCCCTGTTCATCACCGTCGGCCTCGGCCTCGTTGCCGCCGTACAGGCGATGGGCGCTTCCATTCCTGAGATCCTGATCGGCCTCGGAATCATCAATTTTGCCGTCGCCTGGCTGATGCTGAAGACGCTGCCGACCAATCCCTTCCGCGACTTCATCTCGATCCTGTTCCGCGCCTTCATGCGCCTCGAGGTCGAGGGGCTGGAGAATATCAAGAAGGCCGGCCGCGCGCCGATCATCGCGCTCAACCATGTCAGCCTGCTCGACGGTGCCTTGGCGCTTGCCATCACCGAGGAAGAGCCGACCTTTGCCGTCGATTACAAGATCGCCCAGGCTTGGTGGGTGCGCCCCTTCCTGAAGATGTGCAAATTCCTGCCGCTCGACCCGACAAAGCCGATGGCGACGCGGTCGCTGATCAAGGTGGTGCAGGACGGAAACCCGATCGGCATCTTCCCCGAAGGCCGCCTGACGGTGACCGGCACGCTGATGAAGGTCTATGATGGTGCCGCCATGGTCGCCGACAAAACAGGCTCGATGGTCGTGCCGGTCAGGATCGACGGGCTGGAGAAGAGCTATCTCTCCTATCTTGATAACGGCAAGATCCGCCGCCGGCTGTTCCCCAAGGTCAAGGTCACCATTCTCGAGCCGGTGAAGCTCGAAGTGCCGCCGGAGCTGAAAGGCCGCAAGCGCCGCACAGCGGCAGGGGCGGCACTTTATCAGGTGATGTCGAACCTGCTGTTCCAGACCGCCGATACCTCCTCCACCGTGCTCGACCGCGTCATCCAGGCCGGCCATGAATTCGGCATGGGCAAGCTTGCCGTCGAGGATCCGGTCACCGGCCGGCTGACCTATGGCAAGCTCCTGACCGGGGCAGCCGTGCTCGGCGCAAAATTCCGCACCATGTTCCCGGAAAAGAACCTCGGCGTCATGCTGCCGAATGCCAATGGCGCTGCCGCCACCCTTTTGGGCGTGATGACGGCGGGCAAGGTGCCGGCGATGCTGAACTTCACCGCAGGTGCCACCAATATCCTCTCCGCCTGCAAGGCCGCCGAGGTCAAGCATGTGTTGACCTCGCGCGCCTTCGTCACCCAGGCCAAGCTCGGTGCCGTCATCGAGGAGATGGAAAAGCAGGTGAAGATCGTCTGGCTCGATGATCTCAGGACCGAAATCTCACTCAAGGACAAGATTTTCGGGTTTCTCAGGAAGGCGCGGCCGCTGGTGAAGCGTAAGCCGGATGATCCGGCCGTCATCCTCTTCACCTCGGGCTCCGAAGGCACGCCGAAGGGCGTGGTGCTGACCCACCGCAACATCCTGTCGAACGCCGCCCAGGCGGCTGCCCGCATCGATTTCCACAGCGGCGACAAGGTGTTCAACATCCTGCCGGTGTTCCACTCCTTCGGGCTGACGGCCGGCACGGTGCTGCCGCTGATCTCGGGCGTGCCGGTCTATTTCTATCCCTCGCCGCTGCATTACCGCATCGTGCCGGAACTGATCTATGCCTCCAACGCCACGATCATCTTCGGCACCGACACTTTCCTCAACGGCTATTCGAGGACGGCGCATCCTTACGACTTCCGCTCGATCCGCTACATCTTCTCCGGTGCCGAGCCGGTGAAGGCTTCGACCCGCCAGACCTATATGGAAAAATTCGGCCTGCGCATCCTCGAAGGTTACGGCGTCACCGAGACGGCGCCTGTCATTTCCATCAACACGCCGATGTACAACAAGTCGGGCACGGTCGGCAAAATCCTGCCGGGCATGGAATGGAAGCTCGAACCGGTGCCCGGCATCGATGAGGGCGGCCGGCTGCATGTTCGCGGCGCCAATGTCATGGCCGGTTACCTGCGCGCCGAAAAGCCCGGCGTGCTCGAGCCGCTCGTCGACGGCTGGCACGACACCGGCGACATCGTCACCATCGACGAGGACGGTTTCGTCAAGATCCGCGGCCGCGCCAAACGCTTCGCCAAGATCGGCGGCGAAATGATCTCGCTCGCCGCCGTCGAGACGCTGGCCGCCGAGCTCTGGCCGGGCGCGCTGTCGGTCGTCTCCTCGCTGCCCGACGCCAAGAAGGGCGAGCGCCTGGTGCTCCTGACCGACGCCCCCACCGCCACCCGCGCCGAATTCCTCGCCTTCGCCAAATCCAAGGGCGCCATGGACATGATGGTGCCGGCCGAGGTCAATATCGGCAAGGTGCCGGTGCTGGGCTCCGGCAAGGTGGATTTCGTCGCGGCGCGGAAGCTGGCGGAAAGTGTGGCGCAGGCGGGGGAGGCGGCGTGAGCGTGGCTTGGCAGGCGTCAGGCGCAAACCGGAGAATTGTTGCAGGCGCGCTGCAAGACCCCTCCCCAACCCCTCCCCACAAGGGGGAGGGGCTTAACATGCGGCTCTCGTCGTGCGCCCTATTGAACGTCGACTGTGCGGCTGGTCTATTTGTTTGTGAGGCGGGTGCCACAGCTTAGCCCCTCCCCCCTGTGGGGAGGGGTTGGGGAGGGGTCTTGAGACGGGCGCCGGTGATAGTTCCAAGAGGAAACCGACATGGCCGAGATCGATGTCTTCGACGGGCACAATGACGCGGTGCAATTCATCGCGGAATACAAATCCTCCGGCCGGGATTTTCTGGTGAGGTCGGAAAGCGGGCATCTCGATCTGCCAAGGGCACGCGAGGGCGGCCTGGTCGGGGGCTTGTTTGCGCTGCATGCGGCTCCGGAGCGCCAGCCGGAAAATGACCTGATCATCACCGAAAATGGCTACGAGGTCATTTATGCCGAGACCGTCGATCCGCTCTATGCCCGCCAGCAGATCGATGCACAGCGTCTGGCGCTCGAAACATTGATCCGCCGCTCCGGCGGTCGGATGCGCATGGCGGTTGATGTCGATGAGATCGCGGCCGCCAGAGCCGAGGCGGCCTTTGCCGTTGTGCTTCATATGGAAGGGGCCGAAGCGGTGGATGGCGAATTCGACTATCTCCATCGGCTGCATGCGGCGGGCCTGCGGTCGCTGGGACCGGTCTGGAGCCGCCCGAACATGTTCGGCTACGGCGTTCCCTTCGCCTTTCCGAGGTCGCCGGACACGGGTCCCGGGCTGACCGACATCGGCAAGGACCTGGTCAGGACCTGCAATCGGCTCGGAATCATGATCGACCTTGCGCATCTCAACGAACGGGGTTTCTGGGATGTGGCGGCATTGAGCCAAGCCCCTCTCGTCGCCACCCATGCCTGCGCCCATGCCATCTGCCCATCGACCCGAAATCTCACTGACAGGCAGCTCGACGCTATCCGCGATACTGACGGCGTGGTCGGCTTCAACCTCTCGGTCAATGACATCCGCGCCGATGGCCACCTGAATGACGATACGCCGCTCGATGCCGTCGCCCGCCATATCGACTATCTCGTCAACCGCGTCGGCGAAGACAGGGTCGCCCTCGGATCGGATTTCGACGGCGCGGTGATCCCCCGCCGGATCAACGACGCCAGCGGCTTGCCGCATCTGTTCGACGCGATGCGCAAAAGCGGCTTCGACAGGCAGACCCTGTCGAAATTCGCTTTCGACAACTGGCTGCGCGTATTCGCTCTGACCTGGAAGAACGGCCCGTCATCGTGAAGCAGATCGATTTCGTCGCGCCGAGAAACACCCTTTGGTTGCATTTACGGTCGAAGTCCGTAAATATCGGTCGCTTCACCGGCGACGATTCAGCGCCACCGAAGCTATTGTGATGCTTGAAAACGGTCGGACGTGCTCTAGCTGCAAGCATCGTCATACGACCGTTGATTTGCATGATTAGTTTTTACTCGTTCAATAAATTTCGGATTGCCGCCCATGCTTGATGCCAGCGCGCTGACACTGTTTTCCCATCGTCCCTGGCCGCAGCATCACCCAAAAGACATGACCGCGCAGAATTAGCCCTGGTGAGGAGGGATTGACGATGTTCGTAGAGGGTTTGAAGAAGCTTTTCCGTGGCCGTTCGGAAACGGACACTTCGGCAGGAAGCGCGCTGACGGCGAGGGACAGGGAGGCGATTACGGCAGACCTCGCCTCCTTCGATGCTGCCGAGAAGGGGCTTGGCAAGGCCCTTGCACGCTATGTCCTGACGGGTGCCGACGAAGCGAGCGTGCTTCATGTGAGCAATCTGTTGAAGACCACCCAGGGTGATATCCGTACCAAGCTTCACAATGTGTTCATCGCCGTCGCCGACGATTGGAATAACAAGGTCGAGCGCGAGAAGCGCCACAAGGCCAGGGAGCGGGTGCTCTTCGAACTCGAAGGCTTCGATCCGGCGGCGCTCTATCGCTACCTCCATCTCCACAGCCAGTTTAATGCGCAAAACCGGGCGTGGCGCTTTCCCGGCAGCGATCAATCGCCGCATTGGCTGCGTACGGCAAGCCTGCTCTTCGACACCTCGGCACCGGAAGGCCGCAATCCCCTTGGCTTTCTCACAGCGCCGCGCATTTTCGAGATGATGGAAGCTGCCGAGCTTGCCCCCTCGGTCGCGCCGCTGATCGACTGCGCCTTTTCGGACAAGGACGTACCCTACGGATATCTGACACAGCGGATGCTGAAACTGCCGGGCCTTGCCGATGCGATCGCCGCCATGCCCGAGGAAGCGACCAGGACGATCGGGACGCTGGCGGCAGGCGGCCGCGAGGTCATGGTCAGTTTCCTCGGCCAGAACGGCCTGATCGACCGCGACCGCCACTTCTTCGACTTCGCCTTCCAGATGGCGAGCGACGGCGCCAAGACGGTGCGGGAGGCGGCTTCGAATGCGCTGAAGGTGGCCGACGAGGCAAAGGTGCAGGCAAAGGCCGAGGAATTTCTCGGCTCCCGCAAGGCCAACGAGCGGCTGGCCGGCGTCAATATTCTGGCCGCTCTGCTGCGCGAACGCTCCTTGCCGATCCTCGACCGGCACGGCGGCGAGGAAAAATCCAATACGGTGCTGGCGGCGATCGCAACGATCCGGGCGACCTATGCGGCAGGCTCGGTTGCCGGCGCCGAGGCAGGCGAGGGCGAGGGGGATGGCGAGGCGGGTTATCTCGCCTTCGACGGCAGCTTCGTTGCCGCGCTGCCGCCGGCCGCCAAGGAGGAGCCGCTGCCGGCCGATCTGGAAGAGGCGTTCCGCAAGCTTCTGACCGAAGCCAATGCGGCGGCCCGCATCGATTACGACCAGACGCCGCCGGGCAAGGACTGGAACCAGCGGCCGGCCCGTCCGTTTTCGCCACCCTTCGACCCGGCGATTGCAAAACATATTATCGCCGCCATGCGGGGTGAACGCCTGAGCGAGGCGCAGCGCCGGGACGTCTGGAAGGCGGTCGACGACAAGAGCACCGATAATTGGATGCGGCAGACGCGCCAGCTCCAGGGCAACGGACTGAAGGCGATCTTCTCCCGCACGGATATCTCCCTTCAGGCGCTGTCGCGGCTGCTGTTCCAGGCGACGGACGGGCGGCATTGGCAGCACATCCTGCGTATTGTGCTGGGAACGACGAATTATTGGATGCGCGGACCCGACAATGAAATCCTCGCCCGCATCAAGGCCGGCGCCGATATCCGCATCCTCGCCGAAATCGCCGCACAGGCCGGGGCGCCGGCATTCGGGACCATGACCGATGCGCTCGCCGACAAGGCCTATGTCAATATTTCCGAGATGATCGACGAGCCGGCGCCGGCCAATGTCTGGCCGCTGCTGGCCGAGAACTTTGCCGCGATCGACGCCGCCCTTGCCGGCGACGGCCTGAAGGAGCGCTGGAGCGAGGATTTCATTTTCTCCTGGCTGCGGATGTTTCCGCGCCTGCCGCGCCGCTATTTCCCGCTGGTGGCCGACCGCGCCGTGCAAGGCGGCGTGCGCCAGCGCGAGTTTGCCCGTTACCTCCTGCGCGAAGTCGCCGATCTGACGCCGCTGATCACGCCGATGCTGACGGCCGGGCCGGAAACCAAACGGCTTGCCGCCGCCCGCTGGCTGGCGGAACGACGGGACGGCAATGCGATCGCGCCGCTGCGGGCAGCCCTTGCCAAGGAGAAATCGGTGACGGTCAAGGCGGCCGCCATGTCGGCGCTCGCCGCCTGCGGCGATGATACCTCCGATCTCTTCGCCGAGGGCACGCTGCTTGCCGAAGCCGAAAAGGGGCTGGCCTCGACCAAGGTCGATTATTCCCCGCTTTTCGATGCCGAAAACCTTCCCGTGCTGCATTGGGCGGATGGGCGCGAGGTCTCGGCCCTGCTGGTCAAGTGGTGGTTTGCCCGCTCGCACAAGCTGAAAATGGCCGGCGGCGATCCGATGATCCACATGGCGCTCGAGCGTCTCGACCGCAGGGATGCCGAGCGGCTGGGGGCGGCGATCGTCTCGGCCTTCATCTCCTACGACACCCAGCGCCCGACCAGCGAAGAGGCCAATGCCTATGCGGCGGCAAATGCCAAGCAGCGCTACGACTATACCAAGAAATGGCGCAAGGATTTTACCGAGGAGCTGGCCTTTGCCGAGCTGCGCCGCGAAAAGCTCGCCATTTATTTAAACAGCGCGCTCGATCATCGCGGCCTGCTGGCGCTCGCCCGTTTCGCGCCGCCGGCCGAAACCACGCTGCTCGTCAAGCGGTACCTGCGCGAACACGGCAAACGGCCGAACCAGTGCCGGGCACTGCTTGACGCGCTGATGGCAAACCCGGTTCCGCAAGTGCTGCAGCTGGTGCTGATCGCCTCACAGCGCCACAAGCAGCCGGGTATGCGCAAATATGCCGGCGAGGTCATCACCGCTTTTGCCGAGGCCCGCGGCTGGACGCCGGCCGAACTCGGCGACCGCACCATCCCGTCTGCCGGCATCGACGAGGACGGGCTTCTCGAACTGCCGATCGGCGAGCGCCTTTACCGGGCGCGGCTGGTGGCGGAGCGGGGCAAGAACGGCGCGCAGGAGCTGAAGCTTGTTCTCGAAAATCCCGACGGCAAGCCGATCGCTTCGCTGCCGAGCCCGACCGATCCTGAAGAGGCAGAAGAGGCGAAGGAGGGCAAGAAGCTTCTCTCCAGCGCCAAGAAGGAGCTGAAGCAGACGGTGGAGCTGCAGAGCGGCCGTCTCTATGAGGCGATGTGCGCTGCCCGCATCTGGCCGCGCGAGGATTTCGAGACCTTCCTGCTCGCCCATCCGATCGTCGGCCGGCTGCTGCGCCGCCTGGTTCTTGCCGGCCATGACGAGAAGGGCAAGATCATCGCCAGTTTCCGGGCGCTCGACGACGGCAGCTTCACCAATGCCGAGGACGAGCCGGTCAAGCTCGACACCTTCGCCGGCATCTCGATCGCCCACCGCGTCAGCCTCGGCGAGGCGGGCGCCAAGGCCTGGAAGACCCATCTCGACGATTACGAGGTCCAGCCGCTGTTCGAGCAGCTCGACCGGCCGGTGCTTTCCGAGGGCGAACCAAATGCCAAGCATATCGACGACCGCAAGGGCTGGATGATCGACAATCTGACGCTGCGTTCGGCCGCCGAGGCGCTCGGCTATGTCAGAGGGCCGGTCGAGGACGGCGCCGGCTTCTACACCTATGAGAAAGCCTTCGGCGATTGCGGTTTTGCCGCCGTCATCGAATTCACCGGCAGTTATATCGGCGAGAATGAACGTGTGCCGAAGGCGCTGACGGAAATGCGCTTTGCGAAAATTCTGCCGGGCGGCCGGGTGATCTATGGCGGCGAGACGACGCTCTCCAAGGTGCCGCCGGTGCTGCTCAGCGAAACATGGAACGACCTGCACGCCATTGCCGACAAGGGCACCGGCTTCGATAGCGAATGGCAGAAAAAGGCCGGATGGTGAAGATGGTAAGCATGGATCAGACAGCACTTCGCCCGGCGACGGAAACCCTGCATGCCGCCGAACTCGCCAAGCTCGAGCAGGCCGACAAGGGGCGGCGCCCGCCGGGCTGGCGGCTTTCGGCGCGCGCGGTGCGCTCCTTCGTGCTTGGCGATCCCGCGCTCGGCATCTCGCGCAAATTCTATGGCGACGATGCGCTGGTCGAGCGGGCGATCGTCAGCCTGATGGGCGAGCAGGGACTGCTGCTCGTCGGCGAACCGGGCACGGCGAAATCGATGCTGAGCGAGCTTCTGGCGGCCGCCGTCACCGGCTCGACCCGTCTGGTCGTGCAGGGCTCGGCCGGCACCATGGAAGAGCATTTGCGCTATGGCTGGAACTACGCGCTGCTGATCGCCGAAGGCCCGAGCGAAAAGGCGCTGGTGCCATCGCCGGTGCTGCAGGCGATGCGGGGTGGCCTCGTCATGCGCATCGAGGAGCTGACGCGCTGCCCGCCGGAGATCCAGGACGGGCTGATCTCCATCCTGTCGGAAAAAATGATCGCCATTCCCGAACTCGGCGATGGCGCGATCGTGCGCGCCGCACCCGGCTTCAACATCATCGGCACGGCGAACCTTCGCGACCGCGGCGTCAGCGAAATGTCGAGCGCCTTGAAGCGCCGCTTCAATTTCGAGACGGTGCATCCGATCACCGACCCGGCCTTCGAACGCGAATTGATCGAGCGCCGTCTTGCCGACCGCCTGGCGCCATCCGGCATCAAGCCCGATATGTCGGAGGCAGCCCTTGGCATCCTCGTCTCCTGCTTCCAGGATCTCAGGGCCGGCCGTACGGCCGAAGGGGTGACGCTGCAAAAGCCGACCGCCGTCATGTCCACCGCCGAAGCGGTCAATGTCGCCCATGCCGCCGCCCTCGAAGCAGCCTATCTCGGCGACGGCAGGGTGACGGGCGCCCATCTCGCCCGCCAGATCGGCGGCATCGTGATGAAGGACGATCCGGAGGACGGCCGCAAGTTCAAGTCCTATGTCGATCACATCGTCAAGGACCGCGCCCGTTCGGGAAGCGACTGGCGCTCCTTCTACGAGGCGGCGCGCGCCTTGAGGCTCGACTGAATGGAGGCGGCGGCGGCAGCGGCGGAACGTCAGGGCTTTCTCGCCTACGGGCAGCGGCTGACCTCGGGCGAGGGCGGGTTTTTCTTCTTTCCGATCCGCCACCACAGCCCCGCCTGCGCGCTGCATCTTGCCGCAGCCCTGGGCGAAATCCGCCCGCGCGCCATCGTGCTGGAAATGCCGGCGGATTTTGCGCCCCTCCTGCCGCTGCTCTCGCATCCCGATATAAGGCTGCCGATCGCCATCGTCTCCGTCGCCGACGGCGAACATGCATCCGACGAGCGCCTTCCTGTTGGATACTGGCCGTTTTCGGCGACCTCGCCGGAATGGGCGGCCCTGCGACTGGCGGGCGAATTCGGAAGTGCGGTCATTCTTGCCGACCGGGAGAGCGGCGCCCGCCTTGCCGCCGCTCGGGCGGAGAAGAAGGGCGAGACCGGGGAAGACGGCGAGGAAGCGCCGAGACAGGGTGAGCCGAGACAGGACGAGACCGCGCCGGCCCTTTTGACCGATGAGGGCCAGCTTGCCTATTCGGATTATGCCGAGGGCCTGGTGAAGCGCCTCGGCGTGCGCGATTTCAACGAGGCCTGGGATCGGCTGTTCGAATCCCGCGCCGCCGAAAAGGATTGGCGCGGTTTCTTCCGCGACGTCGGCATTCACTGCGCGCTGTCGCGCCTTGCCACACCGGCCGAGGAGATCGCCGCCGACGACACGCTGGCCCGCGAGGCCTGCATGCGGGCGGCGATGGCAAAGGCTGAGGCGCTTTCCGGCGACGGGCCGATCGCCGTCATCACCGGCGGATTTCATACACCTGTGATGATCGATCCCCGGGCTGACGAGGCGAAGGTACAGCCGGAGGCGAGGCCGGGCATCCAGACGAAATCCTATCTGATCCGCTACACCCACGACCATCTCGACCGGATCAACGGCTACGGCGCCGGCATGCCGTCGCCGCGCTGGTATGAGCGGCTGCAGCAGCGGGTTGCCGACGGCCATGACGATCCGTTCACCGAGGCGGCGACCGATGTGGTTCTCGACCTCACCCAGCGCCTGCGCCGCGACCGGCCGAATTTCACCCCGCCGCTGCCCTCGCTTGCTGCAACCGTCGCCCAGGCGCAGGCGCTGGCCGATTTGCGCGGATTGCAAGGCCCGGGGCGGGCTGAAATTCTTGATGCGGCGCGCTCCTGCCTCATGAAGGGGGAAGATCCCCACAGCGGTTCGCCGCTGATGGAGGCGCTGCTTGCCGAGCTCACCGGCGAAGGCATCGGCGAGGTGCCCAGCGGCGCCGGCGTTCCGCCGCTGGTCGAGGCCGTGCGCCGGCGGGCCCGGGCGCTCGGTTTCCGCATCGAGGACGGCACCGAGCGCAACCGCCTGCTCGATATTCATCGCAAGCCCCGGCACCTTGCCGCCAGCCGCTTCCTGCATGTGATGACCTTGCTCGGCACCGGCTTTGGCCGTTGTCTCAGAGGTCCGGATTGGGCAGGCGGCGTTGCCACCGACGTGCTCTTCGAGGAATGGACCTATCGATGGTCGCCGGCCGTCGAAAGCCGGCTGGTGGCGCTGTCGATCGATGGCGATACGGTGGAGCGCGCCGCCGACGCCGTTCTCGCCCGCCGGGTCCAGGCGCTCGGCGAGGAAGGACAGGCGAAAAACGCCCATGCGGCCATCCGCCTGCTGATGATCGCAGCCCAGGCGGGGCTTGCCAGGTCCTGCGGCGCGCTGATTGCCGCGATCGGCCCGGCCGTTGCCACCGATCCGGATTTCGGCCGGGTCGCGGTCTGCCTGTCGATGCTCGACAATCTTCAGCGCGGCCGAAAGGCGCTGGGTTTTGCCGGCATGGCGGGGCCGGACGAACTGCGCCTCATCGCCTATCGCCGGGCGATCGACCTGCTGCCGGACCTCGAAACCGCCAGGGACGAGGACGTGCCGCGTTATGTCGATGCGCTGGCAACGCTGAACGAGATCGCCGAAGCCGGCGCGCAGGCTGGAGAAGGCGAGCAACCGCTCGATCTCGATCTGCTCGACGAGGGCGTCGCCGCCCTCATCGACGCCGATCTGGCGCCGCGGGCGGCAGGCGCGGTTGCCGCGATCGGGCATATGTCGGGCAGGCTGAGTGCGGGGGCGCTGGCCACCCGCGTCATCGGCCCGCTGCAATTCAGCGTCGGCGAAACGCCCGCCCGGGTGGAGGCGCTGGCCGGCCTGCTGGCGGTGCAGCCGGCCCTGCTCAAGCGCACGCCGGCGCTGCTGGAACGGCTGGATCTGGTGCTCGCCGGCTTCGACGAGGCTGATTTCATCGAGGTGCTGCCGGCGCTGCGCCTTGCCTTCACCGCCCTTGCGCCTGATGAGACCGATGCGCTCGCCGCCGTGATCGCGCAAGCAAAGGGCACCGATCTCGATCTGGCGCCACGTTTCTCCGGCGGCCTGACGGAGGCCGAAATGCTCGCCAATGCCCGCCTCAATGCCAGCTTTGCCGAACTGATGCGGGCCGATGGTCTCGGGTCCTGGCTGGAGGAGCGGGCGCCATGAGCAACGACAACAAGCCCGAGGAAAGTCTTCGCCGCTGGCGCCTGGTGCTTGGCCGCTTTGCCGAGCGCCAGCTTTCGAACTGCTGCAGCGGCGCCGACGCCCGCCGCGATGCTGCGCTCGACCGCATCTACGGCGAATCCTACCGCCGGCGCGGCATCCGCACCGGCGCGCCCGAAGGCAACAGGAAGAACCCCAAGGGCGGTGCGGAGCCGCCGCAGATGACGCTGCCGGAATGGTTTGGCGAGATGCGCTCGCTGTTTCCGAGATCGGTGCTGGAGCGGGTCGAGAAGGATGCGCTCGGCCGGTTCGGCATGACCGAGATCCTCGACGATCCGAAAGCGCTCGCCGAACTTGACCCCGACCCGTCGCTGCTTGCGGCGCTGCTTGCCCATCGCGGCCGCTCCGATCCTGTGATCGCAGGAAAAATCCGCCAGGTCGCCAAGCGCGTCGTCGAGGAGCTGACGAAGAAGCTGCGCCTGCAGACGAGCCGGGCGCTCTCCGGCGCAAGACGGCGCGGCGAGACCACCGCGCGCCGCTCCAGCGCCCGCGACATCGCCTGGAACCAGACGATCCGCAAGAACCTGAAGAACTGGGACCAGGAGCGGCGTGTGCTGATCGCCGAACATCTGCATTTCCACGCCGCCGCCCGCCGGCACCTGCCCTGGCGGATCGTGCTCTGCATCGACCAATCGGGCTCGATGGCGACCTCGCTGATCTACAGCGCCGTGATGGCCTCGATCCTTGCGACGCTGCCGGCGGTGACGGTGAAGCTGGTGCTGTTCGACACATCGGTGGTCGACCTCAGCGACGAGGTCGGCGATCCGGTCGACGTGCTGATGTCGGTCCAGCTCGGCGGCGGAACCGATATCGGCCGGGCCGTCGCCTATTGCGAGGCGACGCATATCGCCGAGCCGCAGCGGACGATCTTCGTGCTGGTTTCGGACTTTTGCGAAGGTGCGCCCGCCGCCCCGCTCTTTGCCGCGGTGCGGCGGCTTGCCGGCGCCCGGGTGAAGCTGCTCGGGCTTGCCGCTCTCGATGAGGCCGCCCGGCCGGCCTATGATCGCGATACCGCCGCGCGGCTCGTCGATGCCGGCATGGAGATTGCAGCACTGACGCCGGAGCATTTTGCCGATTGGGTTGCGGGGCATATAAGGTGAAGCGGGGCAAGACGGAGAATTCGGAGCGTTTCGACGCCGCAGCCCTCAGCGACGAGGTGCTGGAAGCAGCCGCCTCCAAAGGCCTGTTGCGCCGCGCCCACCGGGATGTGGAGGCCGGGCTCGTGCGCCTGTCCGGCTGGGATGGCGGAACGGCGTTGGCCGAAGCCGACGGCGAGAGCGTGCGGCTCACCGCCGGTCCGCTGACTGCCGCGCGCTGCAGCTGCCCGGCAACCGGCCTTTGCCGGCATATTCTCGCCGGCATCATTTTCATCCGCGAGGCGGAGGAGGTAAGGCCGGCCGAGGAGTTGGGCGCAGCCGAGACGGCGGAGCCGGTCCGATTTGAAGCCATTCCGGATCCACATGCGGAAATCCTTTCGCTCGAGGAAGACGTCATCATCCGCGCCTTCGGCCGCGCCGCTTTTATTCAGGCGCAAACGCTGCTGGCGGAACTGGAACCGGGCGCGATCCGGATCGAAACGAGCCCGAATGCCGTCCGCATCGCGCTCGGCGCCCACCATCAGGTGCTTTATCCCGCCGGCGGCGGTCCTGCCGGCATGATCTCGAAGGCTGCAACGTCGCAGCGTGCCGTGCTGCATGCGGCAGCGCTTCTGGCCGTGCGTGGCCCCAAGGAGACGATCGCTCGCGTGGGGCAAGCGCCGACTGAGCCCGGCAAAGCCGCATCCGGCCTCCTCGAAGAGGCGGTCGCACTGCTCCGCGATGCCGCGCGCCAGGCGCTCTCGAAGGCGCCTGCCGGTCTCGAAGAGCGGATCGGCGATCTTGTGCTTTCCTCGCGCACTGAAGCGATGCCGCGGCTTGCCGCCGAGCTTCGCACCATCGCCGCGATGATCCGGCGAAGACGCGAGCGGCTGGATGCGGCCGATCCTGCCGAGCTTCTCGTCATGCTGGCGCGCGCCTATGCCTTGACGGAGGCGCTTCGGGCCTCGCCCGATGAACCTTTGCTCACCGGCGTGGCTGCCGAGGCGCCACAGCCGCTGCCGGCGATCGACCTCGTCGGCTGCGGCCTGCGCGTGTGGCAGGCCGACAGCGGCGCGCGCGGGGTGACCGGCTATTATCTCTCCATGGACGGGCGAAGCTTCAGCGCGACGCTGGCGCGCGGGGCCGGCAGCGATCCGGGCTTTGTGCCGCGCCAGGCGGCCACCGCCGAGCCGGTCTTCGGCCGTTCGCTCGCGGCGATCGCCGGCAGCGCCTTCCGCCTCGAGGGCGCCTCCGCCACCGGGGACGGCCGGCTGCAGACCGGCAACGGCCGCGCCGAGCTTCTCCAGCCCGGCTGGAGCGCGGCGGTGCAGGGGATCGAAGGCGCTGTCATCGATGACTGGAAACAATGCGCCATCCGTCTTGCGAGTGCCTTCCGGCCGAAGCTCGCGACACCGCCGCGCCGCGCCCTGCCGCTGATCCTGCGCCCGACCGCTTTCGGCTCGCTGCGCTTCGACGGGGTTGCGCAGGTCGGGCGCTGGCCGGTGCGGGACCGCGAGGGGGCCTGGCTGGAACTGGAGATCGAAGGCGACGAACGGTTGGAGACCCATTTCGCGCTGCTTGGCACGATCGGCGACCGTCAGCCGCCGCTGCTCACCGTCCTCGCCGAAGCCCGCGGCGCCGACATCGTGCTCTCGCCGCTCGCTTTCGGAACCGACAGCCTGACCCTCCTCGACCTGCCGCCGCCGGCGCCAATGGCAACCGGGCAAAAGCCGAGCCTGCTCTCCCGCCTGGCCAAAAGCCTGACGCTGCCCGGCGTGCCGGAGCGCAAACCGATGCGCTTCGAAGCGCTGGCCCGCCCGCAGGCCGCCAGCCGGCGGCTGATCTCCGCCGCCTTCGACGAAACCCTGGCGCTCGCCGAACTCGGCGGCCGCATGGAGGATCCGGAGCGGCTGCAGCGCATGCAACGCCTGGGGCGCACGCTCGACGAGGCCGGCCTGGCGCTTCCCGGCAGCCTCGTCGGCCAGCTCGCCGCCGCCTCCGGCCAGACGCGCCCCGACCGCCTGCTGCGCGCCGCCTACGCTCTCAATCTGCTCGCCCGCATCGATCCGCATTTGCCGTTCGTGCGCCTTGTGCCTTGAGGTGCGAAGCGGTTGTGTAAAAGGGCGTTTCTCAGCGAAAGCAATATTTGTCAAACAAAACCGGGCGGTAATCGGCCGCCTGCGTTTGTTGAGCTCGCTCACTCCTCGGCGTCATCCTCGGCCCTGTGCCGAGGATCTGCTACGTATCAACCGGCAGTAGATGCCCGGGACAAGCCCGAGCATGACGAAAGAGGAGTTGCGGCCTGTCTTCACGTCTTGGACAAACCGTCCGTTACTTCTGTTCGGGCGCCAGGAACTCTGCGCAATAGGACGGGCCGTCGACGCCGGGGATATCGGCGACGGTGCGGATGTCGCGGATCGTGTAATCGGAGCTGGTGGTGATTTCGGCCTGGCAGCGCAGATAGGCGGTGCGGGCCGATGCGATCTGCTTGCCGCGCTTGCCATCGGCGCCTTCGGCATATTTCGCCGGAATGCGCACGGTCTTGTAGCCGCCGCGCCAGGTATAGATGGTGCTCGAGCCTTGCTCGCTGTCGCTGATCGGCGGCCCGTAGGCGGCAAAGAAGATGCCGGCCGATTTGCCGACCCAGCGGGCCTCGATCGGATTGCCGGCGGAAGGTATGGTGGTGCATCCGGCAAGCGCAATGGCAAGCCCGGCCGCGGTCATGATGCGGAAATTCATCGTGTCGTCCCTGATCTCTAGCGCATGGCTGCGAAGCCGCCCTCGTGAGCGGTTTCGCCTGTCCTGTCGTGCCCTTTAGCGCGGAACCCGGCAAAAGAAAATTGCCCCTTTGAGACTTCCGTTCGATTTGCGGCAGGTGTGGCTTTTTGCTGCAGCCGCCGACCTCCCGACCTGTCACAACCCCGTCAAAATTTCCGCCGGCTTTTTGGAATTTGGTGCTTGTGCAACCATATAGGCTGTTCTATAGAAGCGCCGCTGGTCACGGAGTGTAGCGCAGTCTGGTAGCGCACCACGTTCGGGACGTGGGGGTCGAGTGTTCGAATCACTCCACTCCGACCAGTCTGAAGCCCCGCTCCGGCGGGGTTTTTCGTTTCTGGCGCTGCTATGCCGATTTTTGCACGGCAATGCTTACGGCAACGATCGATCATCTCTAAGGCGCGTAAACTCCGCCGGGTCGCCGCCGGCCGGCAGGGGCCATCGAATGGAACTAACCCCGGCCAGCGCCGTTGTACGCGAGGGAGTCCCACCATGAGCAACGCCCGTCAGGCGCAAACGAGATGGTGATGGTACTCCCAGGAGAACGCACATGGATCTCACAACCCTTCTCATCATCGTTGTGATACTTCTTTTACTAGGCGGCGGCGGCTGGTACGGCCGGGGACGCTGGTATTAAACGACGGTCGACGTGGCACGCATCACTGGGTTGACGAGCGCTCCGGCTAACTGAGCGCGGCGGGACGGCGCCATTGGCATTGGCCGCCAGTTCAGGCTGCCCTCTCATTGTCTTCATCATGAAGTTCCCTCGACGCTGTCATGGTCCGTTTGAACCCCGTAATGAACGGCGACTTCGCCAATTTCCGCCATGCCTTCGGCGAGAACGGACATGAGCTGTAGACGGCGGTCCGGTCGCATGAACGACAATCCGCGTGCAATTGCGTCACGCCACGACTGACCGCGTTCCCACGCCTCGCAATAGGCCAGCGCAAGATCGGAATGGCGGCGTGTCGCGCCCATCGCTTCGAAAAGATGGGAGGCCTGCTGCACGTCCTTTTCGCGCTTGAGCACGCCATTGTCGTCATTCTCACGCCGCGAGGCGACGATCAGCTTGTGAACTGCATAGCGCTCCGGAGTGGGAACATTGACCGTAATGCCGCTCTTGTGAAGGATCACGGTCCTGATCGGGTTGTAGATGAGATAATCGAGGAATCTGAGCGGTTCTGCGGAAATTCCTCCAAGGGCCGGCATATCGGCGGGTTTGTGCTGATTGTCGTCGCTGCCCGTATTCGGCGTCAGAAATTCGACCTTGTAGTTCTTCGCGTTCACGAACTGGGTCGAGCGCGTGGGGTGGTTGAGATGCGGGACCTCTCGGAACGTCGGGTCCAGTTTTTCGAGAACCTCGCCTAAGGGAGGGATGCTGTCGTTGACCGCCGTCGAGATCGAATGGAATTGGGCGAAGTCGGCATCGCTCGTCTGCATAAGCGACGCCGGCAGCCGAACGCCGAGAATGCCGGAATAGGTCTGGAATGCCACGGTTCCGACGAGAACCGCGTGCAGACGGAAGAGCCCTGCATTGGCAAGCGCCTCGATGACGTCGCCGGTAAACCTGGGCGGTGCGTTCATGCCGCCTTCTCTCGTAAGAGTGGCCACCATTCGCCGGCGGTTTCGGAGATCATCCTTGATCGCGCCGAAGTCCGTCACTCTTTTCGTAAGCTCCTCGTCATTCTTTGGTCCGACATAAGACCGCTTGACGCCGTCTTGGCCCGGATGATCGAAATACCAGTATTCCTTGCCCTTCACGGGGACGGAGACGAACCGACCCTCCAGCGGGAACTCGGCGACAAAACTTCCGTCCAGCGCACGCTGGCCGAGCTCCGCCAGCATGGTCTGGTACATCAAATCGATCTCACGGATGGGCACGGATTTTCTCCGGTTATAACTTTCTTGTAAAAAGATTATAACACCGCGTTCAACCGACCGAAGCCCATCCTTCCTCTGGTTATAATTTTTCTGCAGGAAAGTTATAACGGAGGTGCGGTTGAACGGGAGCGGTGCATTGGCATCGCATGAATCGAGTTCGATGGCCCGCGCTTTCGAATCAACCGGAACGAGTCCCCAAGTGATTCGTTGAGTCGCGTGTCCAGTGTGAGGGGGCGGCGCCATGAGCAGGCGACGAAGGTTCAAGCCGGTGAAGATCACCATCAATGGCAAGGTGAGGACGGTCTATAATGTCGTTCAGGCCGGCAACACTTTGCTGAACGATTGGCCCGAACAGACGCCGGCGGCCAAGGTGGCCGAGCGGCTTGTGCTTGATGTGTTCAATGATGCCGCTGGGCCCGAGCAGGTGCGCCGCGCATTCATTACGGCGGCCAAGGCCAGCGACATCAAGTTCAGCTCCTGATCGGCGGTGTCTGGCAAAGCCCTGGCTCACTTCCATGACACGTGCTCCTGGTTTCGCAGATCCCGGGTTTTGAACTGCGTCTCCATCCAGGCGGCCGAGACGATGGCGGCGAGGAAGCCGAAGGTGAGGCAGGCGATGGCCTGGATCCGCCACGAGACGAAGGTGACCGGCGGTGGGCTGACGGGCTTTTGCGCGCATTCGCCGGGCGGGCAGGCGCAGCCGGAAAAGGCCTTGATCAGGCAATCGCTCATGCTGGGTCGCCTTTCACCGTGTCGATGGCGGCGAGGATCTTCCGGTGAAGCGGGCAGCCGTGATCGTCGCTGCCGTCGAAAAAGCGTTCGGCCTCCACCAGCGCCTGCAGGAGATCGGGTGCCCCGGCGGTGAAGCGGGCCTTGGCGCGGGTGTTTTCGACTGTCCCGGCCTGTCGGGCGGCAGGAAGGGAAGGGCTCTCGGTTGAAGCCGGTGTCGGATTGGCGGCAGACATCTCCGTTTTCCTCAGGCGTAGAATTGATCATTGTTGGCGATGCCCATGATCTCGCGGGCATAGCGGTAATGCTCCGCGACGGACGCGCTTGCGCCGCGCAGCCAGGACGGACCGCGGATCGAATGTTCGGGTCGGCGCAGAAAGGCAAAGCCAAGCGCGCCCATGCGCTGGGCCTCGATCGCCATGTAGGCGCGGCAGTCGCCGATCGTCTGCGCGCCATTCCAGCGGGCATCCCGCTTGCTTTCCTCGGTCTCGATCTTGCGAATGTGCTGCATCGCCCTGTCCTCTCGCCCGTTTGATCGGCTAAGAGAAAAGGTATATATCATACCCTATTGCGTCAACATCAAAAGGTATAAAAAATACCTCTCTGATTGACGGGGTACGAATCATAGGTCTATGTCTGGGACAAGTGATTGGGCGACCGGGTGCAACTCCCGAGCTGACGAAGCCCAGCGGCGCGGGAAGCGAAAGTCCTTAAGTGCGCTGTCAGAAAATCAGGACGAGGGCGAAGCGAATGGCCCCTCTGGCACGTGTCCCATCCCGGCTCCGGCCTTCAGGACTTGGCCAATGCTCTCCCGGCTTCATGGGCTTTGCTCATGGGGTAGGGGGAAGCTTTGGCCGGAACCCTCCCTCACCAGCCTTCAGGAACCTTCTCCTCCTAAGCCTGAGAGATAGGAGTGAGAGCTGAAGTTGAAGTATGATGATGAAAGCAAAAAAGGAGGTCGCCGGCACGAAATCGAAATCACCGACGAGGTGATCGAGGCGGATGGATGCCGCGCCACCATGGGAGAAGAGCTGCCGAAGGATATGTTCTCCCCGTGGCCATTCGCTCCATCCTGGTGGCGATGACGAGAGTGGTGCGCGAACGGCATCCGGAGCTTCCACAATTTGTGGTTTCAGAGGGTGAATCGTCTCGATACCCCTCGTGATCCCAGCGGGGGATCGGCGAGCTTCGGAGCGAAATCCTACAGGCCGTACATCTCGCGCGCGGCGCTGTACGCCAGGAGCAATACCGCTAGTGTGACGATATAGAACCAGATTCGGCCGGCGCGTGAGGAAGGGCGGATCATCCTGTTTCCTATTGAAATATGGTTTGTTCGCGGCGTTATTTCCGAGCCTTGAGCTCTCGTCCTTACATCTCGATGATCGATCGGCGGACGCGGCCGACGATGGTGACGGCGCCCTGGAATTCCGGTGGCGGCACGTCTTCGTAGGACGCCGGCTGGAAGGGCGGGTCGTCGTTCGGGCGATAGCGCTTGTAGGTTGCAGCTCCCGTCTCGTCGGCGACGACATAAAGCGCGTTCGGCGCCAGGCGCTTGTCGCGCAGATTGACGAAAATGATCGAGCCCGGCGGGGAGATCTTGTTCATCGAATTGCCTTCGACCTCGAGCGCGATCCATTCGCCATCGGGCAGGTCGAGGGCGGCGACCGTCGGGAATTCCGAAAAATCGGTGATCGGCGCCTGCTCGCTCAGCTGGCCGGCACTGACCCAGGAGATCTTCGGCACATCGGCGACGGAGGCGGGCAGCTCATCCGGATCGAGCGCGTTGCCGGTGCCGAACTGCAGCCAGTTGAGATTGACCTTGAACGCGCGGGCATACTTCTTCGCGTCGGCAATGCCGAAGCCGTTGCGACCGGATTCATGCGCCTTGTAGACATTGGCATTCCAGCCGAACCGATCGACGATCGCCTTCGGCCCGGCAAAGCCGGCATTCTTCCTGGCCATGACGAGGCGCTTTGCGCGTTCTTCGCGCTCAAATTGTTCCTGATCTTTCAACATGATATAAAAAATACCCTAAATTAAGGTACATGTCATGCCCTAATGTGCTTGACATATCGGGTATTAATTGTACCCTAATCGCCATGACAAACACCGACATCATCAACAACGGTCCAGCCTTTCGGACTGGGGAGCCGACGCCATGAGGTTCACCATTTCCTCGGAGGAGAAGCTCGCCATGGACGTCATGCCGACCGGCGTCGTCATTCACCGGCCGCAAGGGCCAAGGGGCGGGCGGATGTCTGTGATCCCCGTTCGCAACGAGGATATCCCCTTCCTCGCCAAGGCCCTGCAGCAGGTGCTGAACGCCAACCGGGAGGTGGAATCGCTATGACCATCTCCACCACAACACCCGCCGGCGAGTTCCAGCGCCGCGGAGCCCGCTACACCGGCTGCCCGATCTGCGGCAAGGCGCTGTCGATCGCCGAGGTGATCGAGCGCCACTGCGAAAATTGCGACCGGCCGACGCGCCCGAAAGAGATCAGCGAGACGATGATCCCGCCCGGCTCTCAGCCGATCACCAACTCCGATAGCCCAGCCCCTCCCTGACGGCTATCGGTGGCTGGCGTCGTCGCCCTCCCTCGGCGACGCCAGCATCCCCGGCGCGACGATGTCGTGCCCGACCCAGGCGGCGGCCTGGCAGACGACCGGAGCCTTTGCTCCCAGAGCCGGGGCTCCGGTTGTCATCCGTGAAAAATCAAAGACGTTGTTGGCACCCGCTTCGGGCGGGAACGGCGGGCCGCGTTCGAAATCGGAAAGAAGGATCAAGCGATGAGCATCCAGCTCAAGGCCACCCCGGCGCAGCAAGGCGCCCACATGAACGCGCTCGAACTCTTCCGCACCGGCCGGGACTATATCGAGATCGCGGCCCACCTCGGGGTGTCGGTGCCGTCGGTGGAAACCGAGATCCACCGGCTTCGAAGCGCCGAGAAGGGCGACACCGCCCAGCAGGACCATGCCGGCTCAGAGATCCGGCGGTTTACCCGCCGCGCCGCGAGGCCTGGCGCCCCGGTGAACTTTGCCGGCGGGCGACGGAGGCTGCGGGTTTGAAGAGGCCATCTCAATCGGGAAAGCGACATCGCATGGGTAAGGAAACAGTGACCAAGGACATCATGGACATCCTCAGCCCGGTGCTGGGGGAGGAGCTGGCGGCAGCCGTCATCGAGCATCGCAAGCGCACGCTGAAGAAGCCGCTGACGGCTTATGCCGCGCGGATGCAGGCCAGGGAATATCTGATGACCGGCGATCCGGTCGGCGCCGCCGAGATGCAGATCTTCCGCGGCTGGCAGGCGATCAAATGCGACTGGTACCTCAAGGAGAAGGCGAGGGAGGCCGGGTCGATCAACAGCAGCACGAGAAGGACAGCAGTGGATGCCGCACGAGATTTCCCCTCTGGTGAAGGTCATTTCGGGGATGCTTTCTGGCTTCCCGGCATCCGCAGGCACTGATCCCGACATGCAGATCCGCGCCTATCTCGTCGCCGTCGAGGGCCTTCCGGCAGAGGCGGTCTGGCGGGCCGCCAAACGCTTCATCTCCGGCCAGGTCAGGGACCATAACCGCGCCTTTGCCCCGAGCAGTGCCAGCTTTGCCGAGGAGTGTCGGCATCAGCAGGCGGCGATCGAGGTGGAGCGCCGCCCGCGCCTGGAAGCAGAGCCCGAGGTGCTGCAGCCGAAAGTGCCGGCCTACAAGATGCAGCTGCTGCGCGATGCAGCCAATGGCAGCCGCAACGCCAAGCGGGAGCTCGCCCGCATGTTTCCCGACAATCCGATCATCGCCCGCGCCGCGCTAGATGCACAGGAGGCCACCAAGTGACCATCACCTTTTGGACGGAAGACAAGATCGTCAAGGCGGAAAAGCTTTGGAGGGAAGGGCTGTCGGCCAGAGAAATCGCCAACCTGTTCGGCTCGAAGAAGAACACCGTCATCAACATGGCGCACCGCAACCGCGACAGGTTCCCCTCCAGGCAGGACACCTGGCATCCGCATCCGAAGGCAGGCCCGCCCGTCCAGCCGATCCGCCACCCGGACCGGGTGACGCGGGTGACCCGGTCGGGCGCGCATGTGACGATGCCGCGCGTGCCCAGCATCGATGGGCCTGCGGAGCCATGAGCCAGGTCACCCCACGCGAAACCGAAGTGATCCGCTGGATGGCGGAGGGCAAGACCGCCGCCGAGATCGGCACCATTCTCGGCATCTCGCCGATCACCGTGAATACGCACATCGCCAACGCCAAGATGAAGCTCGGCGTCTTCAAGGAAACGGCGCTGGTCGCAGCGGCACTCAGAAACGGCATCATTCGATAGAAGGACGATCAGCATGGGCGGCAAAGCCACCAAGGTGAAGACAGGACGGGCAAACAAGCGCGCCGGCCGGCCGCGCAAGGAAAATGTCGAGCGTTTTCCCTGCGGCAAGATCAAGCCCTTCGAAACCGAGAAGGACAATATCAGCGTCGCGGTCGCCGCCCGCAGGCGCATCCACGGCTTCGGCCGCACGGTTGCCGACGAGACGGTCAAGAGCCCCTTTGCCGGTTACACCCTCGGCCGCATGTTCCTCGACGGCCTCATCACCGCCGAGCAGCGCCAGGCCGGCGACGACTATGCCGAGGCGATCGCCCGCTACCACAAGACGACAGGCATCCCGGCCCCGAGCCCGAGGGCGCAATCGCTGTTCTCAGTCAAAGGCCATGAAGGCGAGCAGACCGAAACCTTCGCCGACCGCGCCCGCAAGGCCAGCAACCGCATGATGGCGCTGCAGGGCATCCTGCTGCGCTGCCCCGACGGGCCGCAGGTCAGGAGCACGGTCTATAACGTCACGGTGATGGATTACGACCATTTGCGCCAGATGCCGCCGCAGCAATTGCTGTGGCTGCGGAGGGGATTGACGGCGTTGCGGGGGGCGAGGAGCGGTTGATGGAGTGGGGCAAGGCTCAGTCTGGTATCCAGGGCTGCGATCTCTCTCCAGCCTCATCCTGAGGTGCCCCGAAGGGGCATCGAAGGACGGGGCTGGCCTCCCGCCTGCCTCGATATGCCAATGCTGCCATTGGCGTCCAGCCACCCGCCCTCGTCCTTCGAGGCTCCGGCCTTCGGCCTACGCACCTCAGGATGAGGGCTGGTCGGTGTGCCGTGCCGCTTCGCTTCCCGTTGAACCGAGGCCCGCGACCTCTCTCCAGCCTCATCCTGAGGTGCCCCGAAGGGGCCTCGAAGGACGGGGCTGGCCGCCCGCCTTTCGCGCCGGTTGGCTGCGAAGCCAGTCCGAAAGATATGTGGATTTTCACAGTTGTTGGCTCTGTACTTGCCGCAGAGCTCACCCCACCCTCCGTCTTCCTCGGGCTTGACCCGAGGATCCACGCCGGCCTCCGCGCTGCGGCCTGGAGACACGGGCGGGAGCGGGCGAGGGGGCATGCTGCGACATCTCGATTCCCTCTTCTCCCCAGCGGGGGTCCGAAGGACGGGTTGAGACCGGTGGCTCAACCCAGGCAAAGGTGCCCGTAGGGCGGATGAGGGGGCCGCGGAAACCGGTCTTTCAACAACGTCCATGCGGGCTTCGGCCGCGACGGCATTGTCTCGACTGTGTTCAGGGTGATGGGGCACGGCGTTGCAGGACAGGTTCTACGGGAGGGTGTGCCGGGTGGCCCCCTCATCCGCCTGCCGGCACCCTTCTCCCCGAGGGGAGAAGAGACTTGCGGCAGCGTCTCCGTTCCCATCGGCCTCAGGACGGTAGAGCCAGTGGCTCGATCCCGGTAAGGCTAGGGTGGGGCAGCCATTGCGAACCGGACAACGATGGCTCAAGGCCTGGGATGACGGAGGGTGGGGCAGGTGTTTTCGCCAGACTCCGTGCCAATCTAGCCGAACACCTGCACCGGATGCCGCCGCTGCTGCTCTCGCGGCCGTGCAGGGGGCTCACGCCACCGCGGGGGCAAGGGCCGGTTGACGCCGGAGCTGCTGGGCCTGACGCTCATCCGCATGGGCGCTGAATAAGGTCCATCGCATGGTCTTCCATCCAGGCGACCTCAAGCATCCCCTCGTCAAGCACACCGCGGCTGGCCAATTCCGTCTCCCATGCGGAACCCGCTGCAGCAAGGTTGCGCATATGTTGCTGCATTTGCCGAACCCGTTCGATTCCGGCCTGCATGATGCCGATCTCCGGCGCTATCCCGTAGGCATCGAGCAACAATTGAAAGCGCCGGGCTTTCTCGCGGACGCCCGTTTGCAGGCCATGCGCCTCGCATTTTTCGTCACGCCAGAACGGCACCCAACGCCAGGCAACAAAGCCAAGGTCCCAGGAGCGCGGTCCCGGCGCTGCCGCGTCCCAATCGATGAAAGCCACGGGGAGCCCTGCTTGAAAGACCGTATTCCATGGCGTCAAGTCATTGTGGCAGACCGTTTCAACAGGCTGGCGGGCGTCAAGACGCCATTCGCGATCTTTCCATAAGAAGCTGGCTGCAGCATCGTGGTAGGATCGCAGCAATTGTCCCAGGCGCTCGAGGACGCTGTCGCGCCAGACATAATCCGGGAGACGGAGGTCGAAGCGACCGCCTTTAACGGGAAGGAAGCCTTCGCCATTGCCGACTTCACCTTCGATATAGGTGAGGACTTCCCGTCCCTGATCATCGAGGCCCAGCGCACGCGGGGACCCATCATATCCCTGGCGCTCGACGTGCCGCAGCAAGTCGAGAACCGCGGGAGACCACGCACGTCCGCCACGACGCACCGTTTCGCCTATGCGCACGACGTTCGAATCCTTGCCGCCGATAAGAGGAATTTCTGGCTGGTCCATACCCTAGCTTAGGCGAGGGTGAACTGACGGGTCAACGGACAAGATGCCCGCAAAGCTGCGGGGGGCGAGGAGCGGTTGATGGGGTGGGGCAAGGCTCAGTCTGGTATCCAGGGCTGCGATCTATCTCCAGCCTCATCCTGAGGTGCCCCGAAGGGGCCTCGAAGGACGGGGCTGGCCTCCCTCCTGCCTCGATATGCCAATGCTGCCATTGGCGTCCGGTCACCCGCCCTCGTCCTTCGAGGCTCCGGCCTTTGGCCTGCGCACCTCAGGATGAGGGCTGGTCGGTGTGCCGTGCCGCTTCGCTTCCGGTTGAACCAGGGCTACGATCTCTCTCCAGCCTCATCCTGAGGTGCCCCGAAGGGGCCTCGAAGGACGGAGCTGGCCGCCCGCCTCTCGCACCGGTTGGCCGCAGATTTTCGATATTGTACGCGGTTTTTCGTCCGATCAACCATCGCAGGAACAGCTTAGGCGGTTTGTGCATCCGCAGACTGACAACAGCGTTGCAAATCAGATAAGTGTGTGCTTATCTGACGGCATGATCGAGAACGAGATTTTCAAAGCTCTGGCCGACCCGACACGCCGCGCGATCTTCGAGAAGCTGGCGAGCGGCAGCATGAACGCCAGCGCCCTGCGTGACGGCATGGATATCAGCCAGCCGGCGATGTCCCAGCACCTTTCCGTGCTTCGCAATGCGCAGCTGGTGCGCGAGGAACGGCAGGGGCGCTTCGTGAACTACGAGGTCGATCCAGACGGACTCGCGCTCATAGCCGGATGGCTGGCGAAGTATCGAGCTTACTGGCCGGCGCGGATTGATGCGTTGAAGGCTTTGCTGAAGGACATGGACCAATGAGCGATACGAAGGCCGAAAGGCAGCAAAAAGATCTGGTGTTTGAATACGAACTGGACGCACCGCCGGAGAAGGTTTGGCGGGCGGTCAGCATTCCCGCCTTTCGGGAGAAATGGCTGCCCAAGCAGGAGTTAGCGGAGGCCGAGCCGGTCTCCACGGCACCGGGCGAGGAAATAAGCTACAGGATGCGGGACGATGAGCCGCCCTTCCTTGAGAGCATCGTCACGTTTCAGGTCAGACCCGATGCCAACGGCGGGACGATACTCACGATCGTTCACGGGCTGACGGATACGAGGCTGGCCCCGCAGATGCCGCCAGCGGCGAACAGCAATGCGCCGTGGATGATGCTGGCCGCCTGAGGCTTTAGCCAGTCACCCGAAATTGCAACCTACAGGAGTTCGCCCATGCGCGAAGCGATGCAACTCGTCCCTATGGTCATCGAGCAATCCAGCCGCGGCGAACGCTCTTTCGACATTTATTCCCGCCTTCTGCGCGAGAGGATCATTTTCCTGAACGGTGAGGTCAACGACACCGTTTCCGCGCTCGTCTGCGCGCAGTTGTTGTTTCTGGAGGCCGAGAATCCCAAGAAGCCGATTCAACTCTACATCAATTCCCCCGGTGGCGTCGTCACTAGCGGCCTCGCCATGTATGACACCATGCGATACATCCGCGCGCCGGTTCATACGCTCTGTATGGGAACGGCCCGTTCGATGGGGTCGTTCCTGCTGATGGCGGGCGAACCCGGCGAGCGCGCCGCATTGCCGAACACCAGCATTCTCATTCATCAACCGTCAGGCGGATTCCAAGGACAGGCATCGGACATGCAGATCCATGCCGAGGAAATCCTGAAAACCAAGCAGCGCATGACGCGGCTCTACGCCGAGCATTGCAAACGCACCTATGAAGAGTTCGAGCAGGCGATGGACCGCGACCGCTTCATGACGGCCGAGGAAGCGTTGGAGTGGGGTCTGATTGATCGCATCCTGACAGAACGCGACATCGTTTCAGCGCCGGAAATCACCGCGTGACCGCGCGTTGGGAAACTCACGCGGCAACCGACGCGATGGCCTCTACTTCCTGACCGAAGCCGAAACGGTATGCGGCAATTGCTGTGGCTGCGCAGGGGGTTGACGGCGTTGCGGGGGCGAGGGCGATGGGGTGGATGCTTCGGCGGGATAAGCTCTTGCCATGGATGAGATTCCATTCCCTCCCAGGTTCAAGACGCTACCCCGACAACACCCGCCCTCGTCCTTCGAGGCTCCGGCCTTTGGCCTGCGCACCTCAGGATGAGGGCTGGTCGGTGTGTCGTGCCGTTGCGCTTCCCGTTAAACCAGGGCTGCAACCTCTCTCCAGCCTCATCCTGAGGTGCCCCGAAGGGGCCTCGAAGGACGGGGCTGGCCGCCCGCCTGCCTCGATAGCCAATGCTGCCATTGGCGTCCAGCCACCCGCCCTCGTCCTTCGAGGCTCCGGCCTTTGGCCTGCGCACCTCAGGATGAGGGCTGGTCGGTGTGCCGTGCCGTTGCGCTTCCCGTTAAACCAGGGCTGCAACCTCTCTCCAGCCTCATCCTGAAGTGCCCCGAAGAGGCCTCGAAGGACGGGGCTGGCCGCCCGCCTGCCTCGATACCCAATGCTGCCATTGGCGTCCAGCCACCCGCCCTCGTCCTTCGAGGCTCCGGCCTTTGGCCTGCGCACCTCAGGATGAGGGCTGGTCGGCGTGCCGTGCCGCTACCTTCCCGTTGAACCAGGCTGCAACCTCTCTCCAGCCTCATCCTGAGGTGCCCCGAAGGGGCCTCGAAGGACGAGGCTGGCCGCCTGCCTGCCGCCGGTTGGCTGCGAGGCCAGTCCGAAAGATATGTGGATTTTCACCGTTGTTGGCGCTGTATTTGCCGCAGAGCTCACCCCGCCCTCCGTCGTCCTCGGGCTTGACCCGAGGATCCATGCTGGCCTCCGCTAGCCGCGGGCATGGATCCCAGGCACAACAAGGCCTGGGATGACGGAGGTTGGGGATGCGTTTTCGCCAAACTCCCAGCGGATCGGGCCGAAACCGGCGTGGAGCAATAGCGGACTCTGGTCGACGTCTGACGGACCCTTTTCGTTGCCGCTCTATGGGAGTATTTTACTCTCAAACTGTCTCAACTTGGCGCTGGAGAGTGCAGTGTTTGTGGACGGCCGTCGCACGTTGCTGCTCTTTTTGGCCGTCGCATCGTGTCAGCTGACGTTGGCGCCACGATTGGGTGCGGCAGACGACACCGTTACGATCGACAGCGGAATGCTGAAGGGTGAGAGGTCCGGCACGGTCGTCAGCTTCAAAGGCATACCCTATGCGGCACCGCCGGTTGGTGATCTGAGATGGCGCAATCCGAGACCAACGGAGACATGGAGCGGTATCAAGGATGCCCGCAATTTCGGTCCGTCCTGCATGCAGACCGGTGACCTGCCGAAGTCAGAGGATTGTTTGACCCTCAATGTCTGGACACCCGCCAAGCGTCCCCGGACAGCCCTGCCGGTGATGGTTTGGATTTATGGCGGCGCTCTTGCCCAGGGAAACACCCTTCAATATCCCGGTGACCAGCTGGCCGCCCGGAGAGTTGTGTTCGTCAGCATGAACTACCGTGTAGGCCGATTGGGGTACTTTGCCCATCCGGCGCTGATGAAGGAATCCCCTGACGAGCCCGTCGGCAATTATGGTTACATGGACCAGCTTGCAGCCTTGAAATGGGTCCAGCAAAATATCGAAGCCTTCGGCGGCGATCCGAAGAAAGTGACCCTATTCGGAGAGTCGGCCGGTGGCGGCTCGGTGATGGCGCACATGATATCGCCGTTGTCACGGGGGCTTTTCCGCGGCGCCATTCTACAGTCACCGGGCCTGCCTACCGCGCGTGCTGAGAGTACGCCTTTGTCACCTTTGAAAGAGGCAGAGAAAACCGCGTTGGACTATGCGGCTTCTCTGGGAATCAATGGGAGCGATGCTGACGCTCTCACCGCCCTTCGGGCGCTGCCTGCGGAAAAGCTGACCGAAAGTGCATCGGCACACGACGTGCTGGCGGGAATGTCGACGGGCAAGCCCGTCATCGGCGTCTCAGGCCCGATTATCGACGGACGGTTTTTGCTCGAAACGCCGGAAGCGGCTTTTGCGGCAGGCCGGCAGGCGCCGGTTCCCGTCATCGTCGGGGCAAATAATCGAGATCTCGGTCTTGGTGAGGCCGCGACGAAAGACGATCTCTTCGCACTCTTCGGGAAACATGCTGCCGAAGCCCGCACCCTCTACGATCCGACCGGCCAACAGACGCTCGATGAGCTGAAGCAGCAGGTTCTGGCCGACAAAACACTTGTCGAACCATCCCGCCACCTCGCTGACGAGATGATCCGCGCTGGTCAGCCGACGTGGTGGTATCGTTTCTCCTATGTCGCCGAGGCCCTCCGTAACGATCCGGCATGGAAAGGCACTCTGCACGGCTTCGAAATTCCGTATACGCTCAACATTCCAGACGCACTGGTGAAAGACAAGGTTACGCCTGCAGACTGGGCCATGGCCACATTGGCGAGTGCTTACTGGGTCGAATTTGCAACGAGGGGTGACCCCAATGGAGGCTCACGGCCAAAATGGCCTCACCACGACCCCTTCGTCCACAGGGTCATCGACTTCACCAATCAGGGCGTGACGTTCGGAGCAGATCCGCTGAAGCCGAGGCTCGACCTTTGGCAAAGGTATTGGCAGGAAAAGAAATGACGGGGTCGGCGCCTGTCGTTTAGCCCGCCATCCGTAGGACTGCGGTCGCGGCCGTAACAGACAGGCTCTCGTCATCCACGTCCTCAGGCTTTCACCGCCGAGAAGAACAGGAACCCGGATGAAGATTTCAAACGCGCTTCTTAGCTGGCACCTTGACCGCAGGACCATCGCTCCATCGGCAAAAACCACGCATTCAAGGCGTCGTCATCGGTCCGGTTTGGGCGGCATCAAATTGCCGAACTCCATCGGAAAAGGAAATATGATCGTCGAGGTCTTTTCGCCGGCGATGACGTTCAATGTACTCAAATAACGAAGTTGCATGGCCTCGGGTTGCCTGGCGAGGATTTCGGCTGCTTCAAGCAGTTTGGCTGCAGCCTGCTGCTCGCCTTCGGCATTGATGATCTTGGCGCGCCGCTCGCGCTCGGCTTCCGCCTGACGGGCAATTGCGCGGATCATCGATTCGTTAATGTCGACATGTTTGATCTCCACATTGGCGACCTTGATGCCCCAGGCATCGGTCTGGGCGTCGAGGATTTCCTGAATGTCGATGTTGAGCCTGTCGCGTTCCGCCAGCATCTCGTCGAGGTCATGCTTGCCGAGCACCGAGCGCAGTGTCGTCTGGGCGAGCTGGCTCGTCGCCATCATGAAGTCCTCGACCTGGATCGTCGACCTCTCGGGATCGACGACCCTGAAATAGATCACCGCGCTGACGCGGACCGAGACATTGTCATGCGAAATGACATCCTGGCCGGGCACGTCGAGCACCCGCGTGCGCAGGTCGACCCGCATCATCTGCTGGACATAGGGGATGAGCAGGATCAAGCCGGGCCCCTTGACACCGGTGAAACGGCCAAGCGTGAAAACCACGCCGCGTTCGTATTCCCGCAGGATCTTGATCGCAGATGCGACGACGACGAGCAGAATAAAGATGATCACAAGATAGAAGGCGAGATCTGCAAACACGCCCATGACTTTTCCTCCTGCATCTGAAGGCCGCTAGGCCTCCTGCGAACTGCGGACCACTTCGAGCGTCAACCCATCCCGACCGGTCACTTTCACGCGGTCACCGGCGGCAAGCGGCTCAGTTGAAACGGCCTTCCAGCGCTCGCCATGAGTGATGACGTAGCCCGAGATGCCCGTCCAGCTATCGACCTTGCCTGAAATTCCGATCATCTGCTCGCCGCCGGTGACGACATCGTGCGAGCGCGAGATGAAGGCGAGACGGGCAATGATAAGGCTAAGACCGAGGCAGGCGACGGCGATTGCGCCAAGCACCGGCCAGGAAACCTTAAGCCCGGGTATATCCGTGTCGAACAAGATGGTAGCGCCGAGCACCAGTGCGATGCCGCCGCCGACGCCGAGTGCGCCGAAGGACGGCGAATGCGCCTCGACCACCGTCAGACCCACGCCGAGAACGATCAGCCCCAGGCCCGCAAAACTCACCGGCAGTAAGGCCAGAGCATAGAGACCAAGCAGCAGGCAGATGCCGCCGATCGTTCCCGGCACCAGCGTCCCGGGCGTCAGAAATTCAAAGATCAGGCCGTAGATACCGACCATCATCAAGATCAGCGCGATGTTCGGATCGGTGATCACCGAAAGCAGGCGGGTTCGCCAGTCCGGTTCAAGTTCCTGGACGATGAGACCCGATGCTTCGAGCCGGACATCCGTTTGACCGACCCGCACGACCCGGCCCTGCGCCTGTGCCAGGAGATCGTTTATATCGGCCGCCGTGAAATCTATGACCTTCTCACGCAGAGCTGCGGCGGAGGAAAGGCTCGCGGCCTCGCGCACGGCGCGCTCCGCCCAGTCGGCGTTGCGATTGCGCAGTTCCGCAAGCCCGCGGATATAGGCCACCGCATCGTTGATCGCCTTCGCCTCGCCGGCATCGCGCGGCACTTGCCGCTGCTTGCCGGTCGTATCAGGGCTGTCGTTTCGGTCACCATCGGATGGCCGGCCGCCAAGTGCGATCGGCGTCGCCGCACCCAGATTGGTGCCCGGGGCCATTGCCGCGATATGGCTTGCGTAAAGAATATAGGTGCCGGCGCTGGCGGCTCGTGCTCCGCTGGGTGCAACGAAACTCGCGACCGGTATCGACGAGGCAAGAATCGCCCGAATGATGTCGCGCATCGACGTGTCGAGACCGCCGGGCGTATCGATCTGCAGGACGACTAGGCTGGCGCCACGTTCATTGGCCCGTTGAAGGCCGCGTCTTACATAGTCGGCCGTCGCCGGGCCAATCGCCCCGTTCATCTTCAGGACTATAGCGACACGCTCAGCTTCGGATGCGGGCGTCGCCAGGCCCAAAGCCGAGAACAACGTCAGCAGCAAAGCAAGGATTGACGGCATCCGCCGCCAAAGCTCCAAACGCCACACAATCGTCCGCCGGACTCTCATATTTTGAAATATATGGCAGAACTGCGAAACGGTAAGAGACAAGTCCTTTCTCTGCGCCGCGTCGAGCGCGGCTGGAAACATTCGCGGCTTTAAATGAGGTGACAAAAGAACAAACCGCCGCATGCCGGGCGTAAGGGACAGCCGTGCCGGATCTTCATATCGACACGCTGAAGATCAAGAGGCGGAATTTTCAGTGACGCTGGAAGGCGGACGAGGGGGTCTGAGGTTCAACTCCTTTCAAGGCGACCCTTTCGACGCCATGCGATCGTGGTCGGAAATGCGACGTGAGGGTGCTTCTCGGGCAAGCCTTGGGACATTTCATGCCGATGACCGCGGCACAAGCCGCCCTTGCATGACAACCATTTCAGCGTCGCGCTTGCCCGTTATCATTGCGACCATGGCGTTTATCATCTCGTCGGTGGGCTGTTCGTAGCTGGTCAGTTGGTAGGCCGGAGCCCCGCCGAGTTCGATTGTCGAAGCCTACGACTGCCAGGTCTTGCGGAATCCCAAGCCCAAATTCGCTCCGGGCGATATCCATCGCTCCGAGCGCCAAAATATCATTCTCGCACATCAACACGTCGATGCGCGATACGGGCGGAGTCGCGCTCAAATAGGCCCGTGCTGCTTCGGCCCCGGCCTGGGCGCTGTATCTTTCCGCAGCCAGTTCTGCGACGCCTTCGACGCCTTTCCGTCGCCAGAAATTTGCATAGTGATGGCGCCTGCCAAGCGCCGTCGACAGGGTCCTCGCTCCCGTCATAAAGCCGGGACGGCGATAGCCCTTGTCGAACAGGTAGTCGACGATCTCGCTGAGAGCGAATTCTGCATCGCAGGCAATCGCGGGAACGCCAGGGATTTGGCTGTCTCTTGCAAGAACGAACATCGGCGGGAAACCTGGGCCAAGCCGTCGATCGCCCAGCGTTTCCTCGCGAAAGGCGGTGCCGAAGAGGATCACGGCGTCGAATTGTCGTTGGCCGGCATTGATCAACGCGTGAACGTGATCGAAATGGCGGTTTATGTTGATCAGTACCGTCAGCAGACCCTCCGCCTGCAGGCGCTCGGTCAACATCTCCAGAACCGGAAGCTTGTGCGGATTGGCGAAGTCGTCGACGAAGACGGCGACCTGATGGGTGGTGTTGGTCGCAAGGCTGCGGGCGAGAAGATTGGGCGAATAATTCAGGGCCTCGGCAGCCTGAAGCACCTTTTGTCGGCTGGCATCGGTAATGGAGGCACCGGGTGTGAATGCACGGATAACGGTCCACTTCGATACGCCGGCAGCCTCCGCCATCTCTTTCGCTGTCGCCCGTTTGCGCATGACCGTCTCCAACATCCTCCTGATGCGCGTTCTCGGCGCCTTGCCCGCTCGCGCCGACGCCACCGTGCGTGCGGCGAGCATCTTCACCCGCGCGAAGTTCGTCTTCTCCAATCTCACTTTGGCGATCCCCGTAGCCCAATGGCTGGTCGCCCACTTTCTTTGAGGCGCCCCTACGGCGTAACCGTCAGCTTGGCTTCCATCCCGGCTTCGTAGTGTCCCTTCATATTGCAAAATAGCAGGTAGGTCCCAGGACCAGCCTGGCATTCAGCTTGCCGCTGGCCCCTGGCTTCAGATCGGAAACCTCCCCAAGATTTTCTCCTTTGCGAAGACTGTTCGAAGAAGCCTGCGCGTCAAAAACTTGCTCGATCGACCTGCAAATAGGCCGAGATTGCTTCAGCGGTACGCAGGGAAGCGCGATGAACGGCCTCGCTTGGAGGTCCGAGTGCCATCGAATCGGAAGTGATGTCATCGAGGTAGGCAGCAACTGTTTCGCATGTCGAGCCCTGCAGGATCATGTGGGCGGCCTGAAGGAGATAGGTGTCGTATTCATCGGCTGCGTTGTTTCGCCAAGCTGAATCATCGAGCTGACGAATTCCGATAGGGTCCCAATGATCCCACCCAATTTTGCGGAGGGCGTCAATGTCGATCTTGATGTGTTCACTCATGTCGCAACTTTTCTCGATAAACGCTGCCGACACAACTGGGCGAGACACCAACGATGATGATAGTTACGAGGCAAGGATCGGCGATGCCCGTCGATCATGTCCGGATGCGTCGCTGTCCTTGCTCCAAAAGCTCACCCCCCCGCTCCGTCCTCCTCGGGCTTGACCCGAGGATCCACTCTCGCCTCCGTCAGCCGTGGCATGGATTCCAGGCTCAAGGCCTGGAATGACGGAGGTTGGGGCCGTCTTAGCCGGATCCCCAGGACTCCGTTGCCAAGGGTCATCCGGCGCGGCACGCAGTGGGTCGCTGTCGTCATCGAAGGCGCGCTGGTTGTCGGTTTCGATCGCGGGAAGGGAGGCGTCCACTGCATGCCGCAGGAGAGCTGGTAGCGCGCCATTCTTGCGCGCACTTTGCCGGGATCATACCAATCCGTAAGAATGCAGCCCCGGCCGTTCGACCCTCGCAGCTTACCAAAATGTATGGTTGGGGCGAGGTCCCCGTGAGGTTTGGAGCGCAGGCTTGGCGCCATCATTGTCAAGTCGAGGCCAGCTCTCATGAACATGCGCGCCACACCTGCCGCCCTTATGCCGGCGATCCATCCGGTCAGCCTGCGGGTCAACACCTACCTGATCAATCTCGACCGAGCGCCATTGCGCCGGTTTCGAATGGAGCGCCTGCTGGCAAGCCTCGGCCTGGCCTTCGAGCGCGTGGCGGCGGTCGATGGCGCGGGGCTAAGCCTGCCGCATCCGGGCTTTGACGAAGCAGCCTATCTCAGCCGGCACGGCCGCCGGCCGAACCCTTTCGAGATCGGCTGTTATCTCAGCCATGTCGAATGCGCCAAGCGCTTCCTTGCCAGCCATGCCGAGTTCGCGCTCATTCTGGAAGACGATCTCGATTTCGATGACGATCTGGCCGAGCTGCTCGATGCCGCCCTCGAGCACCAGGCGCGCTGGGACATCCTGCGGCTGTCGACGGTCAATTCCGGGCGAAAGCACAAGGTGGAGCCGCTGACCGCGTCGCGCTCGCTTGCCATCGCGCTGACCCGCGAGAAGGGGTCCGGCGCTTATCTGATCAACCGCAAGGCGGCGGGGTGGATCGCCGGTGCGCTTGTCCCCATGCGCCTGCCCTATGATCTCGCCTTCGATCTGGAGTTCGATGATGGGCTGAGCGCCTGTTTCGTCGATCCGGCGCCGGTGAGCCAAAGGGCCGATCCCTGTTCCCAGATCCAGGCAGGGCTGTCGGCATACCGGCTTGGCCGCCGCCGGCCGTGGAGCGTCCTGCCCTATCGCACGGCGGCCGAAGTGCGCCGCTTTGCTCGCCGCTTCCGCCGGCTCGCGGCCTGGCGAATGAGCGGTTAGGATTTCTCAGCCGAGATGAGCGGAAAGGCGATCGAGAGAATGAGGCCGGGATGATTGTCCGCCATGGTGATCTCAGCCGAATGCAGGTCGGCGATCGCCTTGACGAGGCTGAGCCCGAGGCCGCTTCCCGGCGTCGCGCGGCTCTTGTCGAGCCGGTAGAGACGTCGGAAGACCTTGTCCCTTTCATCGGCGGGAATACCCGGACCGGTATCGGCGACCGAGACGATGGCGCGGCCGCCCTGACAGCGCAGCGAAACGGTGATGCCGGTTCCGGCCGGGCAGTGGTTGATCGCGTTCTCCACCAGGTTGGCGATCATCTGCGTCAGCAGATCGCGATCGCCCCGGATGAGTGCGGGACAGCGCTCCGCGATCCTCAACGCCATCAGCGCGTCTTCCGCGACATCGACATAGACCTCGGAAATGACAGCAAGCACGGCGTCGATATCGGTTGCCTGGAAGCGCTCCTTGCGGGCGCCGGCCTCGATCTGGGAAATGCGCAGCAGCGCCTCGAAGGTGGCGTTGATCCGGTCGCTCTCGTGTCTCGCTTCGTCAAGCAGCGCCGAAACATCCGCCTGCTGGTCGTTTCCAGCCACCGCGGCATCCAGCGTCAGGCGCAGCCTGTTGAGCGGCGTCTTCAGATCGTGGGCGATATCGGCGCTCACTTGCCGCATGCTCTCGACCAATCTCTGCAGCCGCTCCAGCGCCGCGTTGATCTGGATCGCCACCGTATCGAGATCGTCGCCGTTTCCGGTGATCGGAATGCGGGCGTCGAGCGCCCCGTGCGAGACGTCGTTCATGGTCAGCGCGACCCTGTCCAGCCGCGCCTGGGCGCGAACGGCGAGAAAGACGCCGCCGCCGATCGCGGTCGCGACGACGATCGCAGCCGCCCATTCGAAGCTCACCAGCACGATCCGCAGCATTTCGTCGACATCGTTGAAGTTTTCCGCCACCACCAGGCTGTAGGGGCCGATGGTCGAGACCTCCATCCGGTAGCGTTCATGCCCCTTCAGCCCGACATCCCTAGAGGTGACGGTGTAGACGCCGTTCGGGATGCGGGGTGCGGCGAAATTGCCGGCAAGCTTGCGCCCGCCTGCATCCGTCAGCGAATAGAGCCCATCGGAGGTCGACTGGAAGCTTGCATAATTGTTCAGCGTGTTGACCAGATCCTCGGTATCGTTGGGCTCGTAGGTCGAAACGATCAGCGAATTCATCTCGTTGAGCGACTGTTCGAGATCATGCGCAAGGCCGAAGCGCAGCATGTGATAGATGATCGCGCCGCTCAAGATGAAGGTGACGACGAAGAGCACGCCGAAGGTGACGGCAAGCCGGAACGGCGTGCTCCTGCGCAGGCTAGAGCATGATGCCGAAAAGTGTGCGCGGTTTTCGGACGACATCATGCTCTTACTCTTTAAATTGCGAACAGGATTTGAGATTTTCAGGCCGATGGGGCCTGAAATCATCCTGTTCTAACGAGGCGCATGCAGGCTGTATCCGGTGTTGCGGACCGTATGCAGAAGCTGGACCTGGAATGGCTTGTCGACTTTTGCCCTGAGCCGGCTGATATGGGTCTCGACGACGCTGGTCTTCGGATCGAAGTGGAAATCCCAGACCCGCTCCAACAGCATCGTCTTGGTGATGACCCGGCCTTCGCCGCGCATCAGCACCTCGAGCAGGGTGAATTCGCGCGGCTGCAGCTCGATCACCTGGCCGGCGCGGCGGGCCTCGCGCCGGATCAGATCGAGTTCGAGATCGGCAACCTTCAGCACCGTCCTCTGCTCCTGCACCGGCGGCCGCCGGCCAAGCGCATTGACGCGCGCCATGAGCTCGGAGAAGGCAAAAGGGTTTGACGAGATAATCGTCACCGCCCGCCTCCAGCCCCTCGACCCGATCGTCGACGCCGCCGATCGACGTCAGGAACAGCGCCGATGTGCCGACCTTGGCAGCCCTCAGTGAACGCACGATCGCCAGCCCATCGAGGCCCGGAAGCATGCGATCGACGACGATGACGTCATAGGCCTCGCGCTGCGCCTGAAACAGCCCATCGCGGCCATCGCTAACCACGTCACAGACATGTCCGGCCTCGGAAAAGCCCTTGGCGATATAATCGGACGTCTTGGTATCGTCCTCGATAAGCAGGATTCGCATCAGCCCGATCGTTCCCGGCATGGCTGGGGCGAGATCTAACCGAGAGGACGGCTTGGCCGCAACTTACGGATTCGTAAGGTGACGGGCGGGGAGTGGCTTCAGGCGCAACCGGGCGCCAGGAGTTTCCGCCGTTCCTTGGAAAGAAGTGATGCGTTAGGCTTCTCTCGTCTCGACAAGCTTAGATGACAAGGAGGGGACGATTGGGAAACATTCCAAATAGTATGAAATCAGAACTCGCAGCCTGGAATGATGGTCGAGGGATCAGCCTCCGGGACTGGACCGCCAACAGCGGAAATTTCTCACTTGCCGTAGGCTATTCAGAGATATTCTGGCCGCGCTTCGTAGCGTTTGAAAAATATGTTCTCGTTGATGGTTTCAATATTGAGGGTTTGCGATCGTTCGAACAAAATCCTGAGGCAACGCGCCAGTCTATCGAATGGGTGATGAACCATTTTCACATCGCCGACATTCAGCACTCGGCATGCACGGATATGGCGGGCGACAAGCTGGCGATCCTGGGCGAACGGCTGCGCGAAATCTACATGGCCAAGCTTGGGTGGCAATTTCCTGATCGGACATTCGTTGTAGAGTTTGTTCAGCCGGAACGGGCAGATGACTTCCCAGATTATCAGATGAGCTTTTGCCAAACATGATTTCTGCTGTTGAAGTTGGCTTGCCCTAGATCCAACCATTGGCAACGGGCATGGATCCCAGGCTCAAGGCCTGGGATGACGGAGGGTGGGGGGAAGCGTGTTGCCATGCTCCACCCGCCGTTCTCTATGGCGAGGAAACCACAAGACCGGGAACCTCCTCCTCGAGCGTTTGCAATCCGTCTTGGCGTGTGAAATTTCCGCGCTACCTCTGCATGCGGCAATGGAGGAAGACGATGAAGATGCGTAAGTTCACGATCGCCGATGCGTCGTTGGAGCGTTCCCCCGGACAGGAGGCAGACATCTCCGTCGGCAATCTGGTCGACGAGCGGCATGGAGGGCCGATCACTATCGGCTATGGACGCTACGCGCCCGGCCAGAGCCTTACCGAGACGATGGCGGTTGACGATGTGATGATCGTTCTGGAAGGACGGCTTTCGGTCTCGACGGACGGGGGAACGGTCACCGCCGGGCCAGGCGAGATCGTTTACATGCCCAAGGGCGAGGCGGTGACCATCCGTTCGCATGAGGAGGGCGCGCTCACCGCTTATGTCACCTATCCGCATTGGCGGCCGGCACACGCCTAAACCGCGGTCTGCGGCTCAGCGCTTGTATTCGGGCTCGCTGCGATCAAGCGCGCGCTTCACGGACTCCAGATGGAGCCGGGCCGACTCCGGGTCTCCTTCGCGCATTTGCCGGTACGCCGCTTCCGCAATCTCAGGCGCGACGGCAAGGACTTCGCGTCCGGTCGACAGGGCGAGCGTCTGCACTTCGCAGGCGCGCTCGAGGTAATAGAGGTCGTCCCAGGCCTCGGCGATATTCGGTGCGCAGACCATCACGCCGTGGTGCTTCATGAAGACGATGTCGGCATCGCCGATCGCCGCCGCGATGCGATCGCCCTCGCGCGCGTCGAGCGCCAAGCCGTTATAGTTGCGGTCGACGGCCGTGCGTCCATAGAATTTCAAGGCGGTCTGCCCGGCAAAGATCAGCGGATCGCCCTCCGTCATCGAAAGGGCGGTGGCATAGGGCATATGGGTGTGGAACGCCGCCTTGGCGCGGGGAATGTTCTTGTGAATCCTGGCGTGGATGTAAAAAGCGGTGGCCTCGGGCTGCCCGCTGCCCGACACGACGTTGCCGTGAAAATCGCAGATCAACAACATCGAGGCCGTCAGTTCGGCAAAAGCGTAGCCGTAAGGGTTGACGATGAACAGGTCGTCATATCCAGGGACGACGGCAGAGAAGTGGTTGCAGATCCCTTCCTCCATGCCGAGCCTTGCCGCCATCCGGAAGCAGGCGGCAAGATCGACGCGGGCCTGCCAGATGTCGTCCGTATCGAGTTTGGGCTGGTTGGGGCCGCCGGCGGGCGAGGGGGCTGTATTGAGGGAGTGCGCCATGGGTTCGTTTCAGATCGGTGTCGAAGGAGAGGGTGGCTATGTATCCTGAACTACGCCCGGATCAGCTTCGCATCAAGCCGGCTGGAGGCAAACAAGGTTCGCTTCATTTGCATATTTGGGGTGGGTAGGCTGCTCTGAGGGTGAGATGGTTGGCGGTCGAGGTCGGCCGTTGAGTTAGAGCGGTTCAGCTTTTAACGGAAGCGCAGAACCGCTCTATCCTTTTGTTTTTACGCAATTCCGGACGGAAAACCGCTTCGCACTTTTCCTGGAATTGCTCTAGTAAAGCGTCCTCTTGTATTCATCTTCGAGATCGTCATCGATTTTGCGCATCGCATCCTCGTCGCTTGGCGCGCCGGTTGTCTGATCCAGAATGATCTTTACAATTGACGGCATCTGAGTGCGATCCTGGAAATGATCTGGGTTCCACAAGTGAGAGCGCCGAAATGCCTTGGCGCAGTGCATGAAGACCTCGCTCACCTTGACCACGATTGCGAGCTTGGGAGCGCGGTCATTGACACTCATGCTCCCGAGAAGTTCGGGGTCGGTCGTCAGAGTGGCGCGCCCATTCACCCGCAATGTGTCGTCAAATCCCGGAATGATGAACAATAGTCCAACGGTGGGATTGGCGAGAATATTGACCAGCGTATCGAGGCGGTTATTGCCGGGTCGATCCGGTATCGCCAGCGTGCGCTCATCGAGAATTTTGACAAAGCCGGCAGGGTCGCCGCGGGGACTGACGTCGGCCTGTCCATCCAGATTCTGGGTGCCGATACACAGGAATGGCGAACGCCGGATAAAGGCTTGCGCATGCTTGCTAAGCGTGTCCTGACACTTCTGTATGGCCAGCGCATGTGTCGCGTCAAACAGACTTCGAAGAGATTGTTCATCTGTTATGGCGAAGTCTGGATTGACCTTGAACTCCTTCATTCCATTGCCTTTCGAAGCTCTGTTGTTGGCTTGATCAGCCCCGCTTGAGGGTTCGGCTTGATTGTTGGTGCAGCGCAGGTCTTGGCTTGGTCGGTATGATGATGTACGTACCTCAAAATGTCACGTCCTGTCAAGATCCGATAGCGCGGAATAGGACCGCCTCTTGATTTACACACCGTTCTCCGGCGATTGCACTGCAATGTAGCTCATAGGAACGAGGCGGCTATGCAGATCGGGGCCATCGGGTTGCCCCGGATCATAGAAGACGCCGTTATCGGCGTCATAGAGGATGAAGTGGTCTCCTTCGACATGGACGACCGCTACCCCGCGAACATCGCCCCAGCTGTCTGCCTTGCGTAATCCGCCAGTCCGCCAGCCCAACTCGGTCAGCACGTCGCGCAGTTCTTTCCACGTCGTGTAATGATTGGTCTGAACGCCCCAATCGATCATGCTGGCAATCTGGTCGTAGGGTTTGCCCGTCAGCATCTGCAGGACGAAAACGCCGCAGCCATCATCCCTTGGACATTGCGTCACAAATTTGAAGCGGACCTTATCGGCTGCGGGTTGTGTCAATGTTCGGTTCCTGCGGTTACGTTTCAGACGGCGCGCCGTACTCCTCGAGAAGGACGCTACGCGCCCAGAGCCCCACAGCCGAAAGACCCTTAGCTTACCAGCCAGTCCTATTCCCGATCGACAGCAGATGGGCCATTGCATCAGTAATCGCGTGGTCGTCGTAGGGTTTCGAGAAGAACCGGCTTCCCGTGGGGAGATTGCTCTCTTCGAGGATTGCTTCGCCGGATGCAACAATCAACCTGACAGGTGGCCACCGATCCCTGATGTAATGGGAGAGCTTGATGCCGTCCATCGTGCCAGGCATCTGAACATCGGTGAAAACCAGATCGACGTCGTCTCGGGACTCGAGGATGCCGATTGCCTCGTCCGCATCGCAGGCCTCAAGCGCTTCGTATCCCGCAGAGAGCACCAGATCGACGGCACCCATCCGAATGATCGTGCTGTCTTCGACGACCAGGACGACCGCCTTGCCATTTCTCATCGCTCACTCGGTCCATTGGAGGTGTGAGCCTCGCAGGCTCCGATGGGATAGCGTGTAGGAAGCCATTCGGTTCCTACGCGGCCGTAGAAATCTCGCGGGAACCGGCGCTTTCCTGGTTGCTGATGGTGACGGCGGTGCCGGGACCCGCATCGCTCAGCTGAATTTCGCCATTCAGGGTCTTTACCAGCGCCTCCACAATGCCAGTCCCCAGGCCGGCCTTTGGTGCTTCGCGACCCGCAGGCATGCCGATGCCGTTGTCGGTAACGGAGAGGGCCCAGTCGTCGCCGGATGATCGATAGTCGATGACGATTGTGCCCGTTCGCTCATCGGGAAAGGCGTGCTTGAGGGCGTTGATTGCAAGCTCGGTCACAATAAGCCCCAAGCGAACGGAAACGTCCGCGTCCACGGCGCTGTCGTCGGCCGTCACCTGAATCGAGAGCCTGTCCGGGTCAGCGATCATCGATGCGCCGAGGCTTTGGCAAAGCTGAGTCAGATAGGTGCGGAGTTCGACCTTGCCGCCGTTGGACGTCGAGAGTTGGCGTTGCAGGGTTGCAATCGACATGACCCGGTGATGGGCGTTGTGGAGGTGCCCGCGCGCTTCTTCCGACTGGACCCGGCGGGCGCTCTGCATGAGAACGCTGGCAATGATCTGGAGACTGTTGGCGACCCTGTGCTGGACCTCCTGCAGCAGGATCGCATTATCGCGAACGAGATCATCTTTCAGCCGAGCCTCGGCGCGAACATCGGTCACGTCGGTGATGGCCAGAAGCAGGCGAATATGATCGATATCGCCGTCATCGAGCGTGCGCGCATTGACGACCAAGTGCCGTGTTTTCTGGTTCGGCCGTTGAAAGTCGATTTCGTAGGCTTCGATGTTGGCACTTCCAGAGGCCGTAGCCCTCAGCAGTGATGCAAGCTTGGGCATCGCCCATTCGCCGTTGCCAATTTCGCTGAGGCGTTGGCCGCAAACGGTCTTGGGGTCGATGTCGAAGGCCCGGCAGAACGACGCGCTCGCCGCGATGACCTTCAGGTCGTCGGATAGGAACAGCAGCGGCTCGTTGGATGATACCACCACGGCAAGAGTGCTCGCAGCTTCGAAATGTACGATGGGGATCGTTTGCATAGGGAGGCCCTCATGGGCCGGAGACTCACGGAGCAAGTCATCACTCGGCAACAACGCCAACCGGCCGGAGGCTCAACTGGACAAAGAGACTGTAACACGCCTGACAGGTAATCCCTTCACGCTAAATATCGCGGCTGCCATGTCGAGGCGATGAGCCGATGATGACGAATATTCATTGTTTGGGAGCGAGTCTCTGAAAGGATCTTGTCCCCGTGGATCCCAGCCTCGATTGATGCGGGGGGCAACACCTCAACCCTCCTCGCCACGTGCAAGGAGGGTTGGTCTCAAGGCCGGTTAGATCCGTCCGCCGATACCGGTCGCGCTCCTGCGCGATCTGCTCAGGGGCGTATGGATCGAGCGTGTCGTCGAAGCGGGTCCAGCCCTGCTCGTTATAGGCACGGCGACGTTCGACCGGGTCGCCCCAGTTTGACCCCTGGAGAATAGGCTGCGCCTCGGAGGCGAAAACTGTCGGTCCGCCTTCAGCCCTAAGAGCGGACTTTTTTGGTTATCGAAGGATAAGGCTGCTTTGCGCCCTCATGTCGGCCGTAGAGATCATCTTTGCCGCTTCCTGAAAGCAGGCATCGCCGGCGACCACGCTGGAAGTCTCAGTTGCACCAAAACCGGAAGATAGAACTGCTTCGTAACAAGTCCGATTTACTTGGTCAGCAGACCTCTGGTCCGGTAGAGTCCCAAGTCTCCACCTGGCCGCAGACCGAAAAGCCGGAAAACGCCCATCTCATAGTAAGCTGATGCATCTGGAGCGCCCATGATGAAGCCGAGCGGATCCACCGAGGCAGTGAGGATCGAGGACCTTGACGACGCGGGGTTGGTTGAACACGCGCGACAGCTTGACCCCGCCGCATTCTGGCTAATCATCAAGCGTCACAATCAGCGGCTTCACCGGGTCGCCCGCGCCGTCCTGAATGACGACACCGAGGCGGAGGACGTACTTCAGGAAACCTACATCCACGCCTTCACCCATCTGGCCGAATTCCGCGCGGAGGCGCGGCTGTCGACCTGGCTCACCCGGATCGCGCTGAACGAGGCGCTGGGACGCCGCCGGAAAAGGCGACCCACCGTAGACGCGAAAGCCATCGAAGGCATGGTCGCTCCGTTCAGCGCACACAAGCCTGATCCCGAAGAGGCGGCCGCTCTCGCTGAAATCCGCGGCCTGCTGGAGCGAGCCGTCAGTGACTTGCCAGAGCCCTTTCGCATCGTCTTTGTCTTGCGGGACGTCGAGGAAATGAGCATTGAGGAAACGGCTTTTCTTTTGGCATTGCGACCTCAGACAGTGAGCACCCGTCTTTATCGCGCACGCCGGCTGCTCCGCGAAACGCTGCGGGACAAGCTCGCCACCGTGTTCACGGATACGTTTCTCTTCGCTGGCGCTCGTTGTGACCGCCTCGCGCAATCAGTCCTCGATCGGCTCGCAATTCGCCTGGTTCGAAAGGCTACTCATCTGTTGAACGCGGCGACTGAGCGCGCCTAGACGCCGTCCACGCCGAGATTACGCCGGCTCCTTTCGCAGGGCCTTTGTAGCGGGACACGGGAATATTTTGGCGGCCCGGACCATCTAATCGTCAGGCAAATGCATTCGGTGCCGCGGTGCTGACAGCGGTGTTGAATCAACAAACATAGGAGACCGCCATGCAGGGCGCACTTCACCTATCCCGGCGTCAGTCGCTTCAGGGACTTATCGTACTCGGTGCCGGAGTGGCACTCAGCGGAATTACGCGGCCTTCGCCGGTATTGGCACAGGACATATCGGACGAGGACATTTTCCGCTTTGCGCTCAACCTCGAATATATGGAGGCTGAATACTACCTCCGCGGCACCACCGGAATGGGCATCGACGCAGCCGATGCCGGTTCGAAACCCGGCGACGTCGTTGGTGGAAAGCAAGTCTCGTTCGAGACGCCGGCCATCGGCGAATTCATGCAGGAAGTCGCGGAAAACGAACTCGCGCACGTCCGCTTCTACCGCAAGACGCTTGGAACCAACGCGGTTGACAGGCCGGCCATCGATTTCGGTGCGGGCTTCAAAGCCGTCGCGGAAGCAGCGGGCCTCGGGCCGGACTTCGACCCCTTCGGCAACGAGACGAACTTCGTTCTCGGCGGGATGGTGTTCGAGGATGTCGGCGTCACCGCCTATGCCGGTGCGGCGACAGTTCTGAAAAACAAGGACTTCCTCGCCGCAGCCGCAGGCATCCTGGCGGTCGAGGCCTATCACATGGGAATGGCGCGATCTACGCTCTACCGAAAGGGAGAGGAAGCCTGGAAGGCCGCCAACGCTGTCTCCGATGCCCGAGACAAAATCGACGGATCAGACGATAAGGACCAGGGGATCCAGGGGGACGGAAAAGCCAACATCGTTCCCTCGACGCCCGATGCGATCGCGTTCACCAGAACGCCGCAGGAGGTGCTCCGGATCGTCTACCTCACTGACAAGGACGGAGTGAGCAAGGGCGGCTTCTATCCGGAAGGGATGAACGGCACGCTCAAGACCACCTGAGCCAGTTGCGACGAGTGACGATTGGCCACCGGAAACTGAGCGGATTGGTATCCGCTGCTCTGTGTGAGATCAACGCTTCAACCCTCCTTGCGACGTGCAAGGAGGGTTGAACTCAAGGCCGGTTAGATCGTCCGGCGATACCGGTCGCGCTCCTGCTCGATCTGCTCGGGGGCGTACGGATCGAGCGTGTCGTCGAAGCGGGTCCAGCCCTGCTCGTTATAGGCACGCCGACGTTCGACCGGGTCGACCCAGTTTGAACCCTGGAGAATAGCCTGCGCCTCGGAGGCACGGGCGTCGTCGACCTTGGCCGTGACCAGGCTGCCGCCGCGGCGGACACCTTCGGCATAAAGGTGAGCATCATCTTCCGGGACGCCGGAGTCGGTCAGTGCACCGATCAGGCCACCAGCGGCACCGCCAGCGACGGCGCCGGCGACAGCCCCCGCCGCAGTCGCGGCAAGCCAGCCTGCGGCAACCACCGGCCCGACACCGGGAATAGCCATCAGGCCCAGTCCGGTAAGCAGGCCGCCAGCGCCGCCGACGGCGGCGCCAATGCCAGCCCCCGTCGCTGCATCCTCGGCAACGTCATTGTCGCGATCGATGCGGCCAGCCTTGTTGGAGACGATACTGATGTCGTTTGAGGGAATGCCTGCCGCTTCCAATTTGCTGACGGCGGAGCGAGCGTCCGAATAGTCGTCGAATAGTCCGGTTACAGTTTTCATCATGCTTCTCCTTGGGGTTACTTGGCGACGATGTTGCCTTGATAATCGAGGGCGATGGAGACGGCTTTGCCGTCCTTCATGCCGGCGGCCATCCAGATCCCCTTGTCGTCGAGCTTGAGATCCTTGACGTCGGTGTAACCCGCTTCCGCAATGCGATCCTTCGCCTGAGCTTCGGTAAAGCTGTTGGCGCCCTCAACGGGCGCAGTCGGATTTTTGGTGTCTGGGGTTGCAACCGCAGGTGTATTTCCATCCGGAGATGGAGCCGGTGTTGTTTGAGCAAGGGCTGCAAAGGCAGATGCGCCGAGAATTGCCGCCGCAAAGACGATCTTCTTCATAGGTGTTTTCTCCATTTTGCGGATCAGATGACGATCCATGCGGTCAAAACACGCAGAGGAGATCTTTGTTCCCCAAGATTATGCGGTTGATTTTTCTAAATATATGGCACCGCGGCGCGTTGCGGGGTTATTCTCTGCGGCGCCAGGGCCAATGTAAGCAGACAATAACAGAGGGTAACCGATGATCCGCGGGCGCGCTTCAAGGAAGCCTCTCGGAGTGAGGTCGGACCTTTAACTCCTAAGGTTGTACTGCCGTTTAAAACTCCAGGGGGTGGTAGCGCGGGGCCGCACTCCTGCCGGCACTTCATGCGGTGACAGACGCGGCCCCGGCAATGTCAGTGACTTCCCGGAATGCGGGCGATAACCTTGATCTCGAAGTCGAAGCCGGCGAGCCAGTTTACGCCGATGGCAGTCCAATTCGGGTAGGGTGGCTTGCTGAACATCTCCTGCTTGACCGCCATGATCGTTCCGAACTGGTTTTCAGGGTCCGTGTGGAAGCTGGTGACATCGACGATATCATCCAGCGTGCAGCCCGCGGCACTCAGCGTGGCCTTCAGGTTTTCAAAGGCCAGCCGCACCTGGCTCTCGAAATCGGGTTCGGGTGTTCCGTCCGGACGGCTGCCGACCTGCCCAGACACAAACAACAGATCACCGGATCGGATGGCGGCGGAATAGCCGTGCTCCTCGTAAAGAGCGTGCCGGTTGGCAGGAAAGATTGCTTCGCGTTGGGTCATTCTGGTCTCTCTTCATTGTTGACAACGACCGTTGAGCGCGGCGTTTCGCTTCACATCTTGCGCCCAATTTGATATACGGTTCGTATATGAAATGTATGGCATGCGTCGCGCATGTCAAGTCCATATACGCCTCGTATATGAAATTGAGGGATTGAATGGCTAGGAAACGCAGCGAAACGATGCAGGAAAACCGCGTCAAGCTGATCGCGGCGGCGCGCAAGACCTTTGCGGAAAAGGGGTATTCCGCGGCATCGATGGACGAACTGACGGCTGACGTCGGTCTGACACGGGGCGCGCTTTACCACAACTTCCAAGACAAGCGCGGGCTGCTGGCGGCGGTGGTCGATCAGATCGACACGGAAATGGCGGTGCGCGCGCAAGAGATCGGGGCGCGCGCGGGCAACGATTGGCAGGGCCTGCTTGCCGAGGGGGCGGCCTATATCGAGATGGCGCTCAATCCGGAAGTCCAGCGCATCGTCCTGCTCGACGGACCTGCGGTGCTGGGTGATCCCTCGCAGTGGCCGAGCCAGAACAACTGTCTGCAGGTGACCAAGGGCACGGTGGAGCGCCTGATCGCACAAGGCATCCTCAAGCCGCTTGACGCAGAGGCGGCCGCCCGATTGCTGAGTGGCGCCGCTCTCAATGCCGCCCTCTGGATCGCCGCCAGCGAAGATCCGCAGGGCGTGCTGCCGAAGGCGGTCGAGGCTTTCCATGCCCTGGCGGCAGGTCTGCTGGTGGAGCCTTTGTGATCCGGGAGCTGGATTGCAAGCCTTATGGTGAAGTCTTTGACTTCGAATGACTCCATAAAGGGACGGAAGCGAAATTCACCCATATCCCATCCGCCGTTGCTGCATTTGCTCCAAAGCTCACCCGCCCTCCGACCCAGTCGAGGGAGCCATGGACTCGTGAGCAGTGCGCCGCCTGATTGCTCCCGGGGGATTCCGGCGGCGCGCAAAACACCGCCGGAACATACCTGCTAGGTGTTCAGTCCCGGCATTTCATGGATTGAATTTAACCTGAATCGTTTTGGCTCGGATGTCCACTGCTTGCAGATGAACTTGTAGGGCGTAAGGCCCTTGAATGTCTTCAATCTTCGCCCGAGTTGTAGGCGTCGATGAAGTCGGCAAGATGAGATCGGCGCTTGGCAGCAGGATGTTGGGTGACTTGCCGCCCAGTTTCTGATGGACGCGTTTCACCGTCAGCGCCGCATTGCGCGCCATCTGAATGCCGCTGGTGTCGAACCGGTAAACGAGACGAGGTCAACATTAGGATGGCCGGTCAGCGCGTTACCAACACCATTTCTATCGCCGTGCGCCAGGTTGAACACACCGGCGGCACCCCGGAGTCGTACATGATCTCGGTAAAGATCGTCACCGAGAAGGGCGATGCTTCAGGGCTTCAACACCATCGTGCACCCGGTCCAGCGCGGCGGCCACCTTGCAGGTCAGCATGGCTGGATCCGTCAGCATCCGGAACTCCTGAAGAATGTCAGACCGATAGATGACCTGATCGCACCCGAAGAGATCGAGTTCGCCGCGCGACTGGAGAAGAAGATGCCGCCGCATCCATCTAAACCTCGGGGAACCTACACCTCCTAGTTCTTCCAGTTCTTTCTGCTCTAATATCGTTCACCATCAAAATCCGGCAAGCTGTTTACCGCGATCGAGCGCCATGAAGCCAATATTCTATAAGCCAGACAAGCAATAGTTTTTTTTATTATTGACACGCGCATAGGATGAATGCAAGTTCTCCTTCGGTCTGCGCGGTAGAGGGGTTGTTATCGTGTTGAGGGTGGCCCCATTTTTATTGTCTATTATGGTGCTTGTTACCGGATGCGCCTCCGGCAGCAACGATATGGGCGTTGGACAAGACTTGTATTCGAGGCGGACGCCTTTTGATACAAATAATCTATCGTCTTACTTCAGTCAGTTGTGCTCGCAAGCGCGTTTGGTTGGAAGTAGCTCGTCCGAAACGTGTTCAGACTACGGAGAAATTGTTCAGACGGGATTTAATGACATTGATCAAAGGTGCGATCGATATCTTGCTTGGATCGATTTTAAGCGAACCGAAGCATTACGCGTCAAATCTGGGATCGCATCGCTTGCCTTCACTTCCGCCACGGTGCTCACGATTGCCAATGCGGGAATGGACGCCATCGGTTACGTCGCCGCAGCTCTTGGGCTCGCGATCTCCCTCTATGATAATTACAATAACTCGCTCCTTACCGGGCTCGAGAGCACTACAATCAAGCAGATCGTCTACCAGCGCCGCCTGGAGTACCGTCGCCAGTTCTCCGGATTGAATTATCAGCGGACGCCTGAGATGGTTTTCGCATTGCGCGGCTACTTGCGCATCTGCACACCTCAAACGATCGTCTTGGACGCCAATACCTACGCACTTTCGGCAGCCTCCGGTACGCGCTCTCCGTCGCTGGAAGAGACTGTTGGCCAAGAGGTCGACGCTCTCAATATTTCGGCCGGTAAAAAACCTCTCTCCCCTTACAGTCCGGGAAACCAGCGGGTCATCCGCCAAACGGTAAAATGCCCTGAATGCAAGGGCTTGTTTCCGGACGACGCCGGCTTCACTTCGACGGACGTCAAGGCTGTGCAGGCGGGTGTCTGCGTTCCAGACGACGGAAAGCCCGGACAAACCACGCTGGCGGGAGTCGAAAATTATCGGCAAACGCAAGGGCGCGATCGGACCGGGCCGATTACCGAAGCGGAATATTCCGACATCGTCACCTACGGTTGCCAACCTGGAGACTTGGCCAAGGGCATCGGCAACTTCTTCGAGGCGGTTAGCTATCGTGACAAGCCAGACAGACTGAAGCTGCTGGTGAAGAGCTTGAACACAGTGCAGCCCGCACCGCTCTTGGACCAAGACGCTACTAGCCTCACCTCGAAAGCTCTCAGGGAAAAAATCAAACTGGCACGTGTGGCGTATCATCTGAAAACGGGAGACGCGACACGTGATGGTCTTATGTCCCGCGATCTCGAAAGACGGATTAATCAGGCAGCACGAACCGCGAGCAGCTCGGCTCAGGGGGCACAATGAAACAGGCATTTGTCATAGTAGTACCGGACGCCGACTCGCCCTGCACCTTGTCGGAAGCCAAAGTGGATGCCGATCCGATCGACGTACTCGCCGCAGGCGACCTTGTATACATCGAAGAAACCATTGAATCGGATTCAACACCCCCCTCCGGATGGAGGGAAGCAGAATACCGTCCGACACCTACGGCGGTGGGTTCGCTCGGCTGGCTACAGACGAAATTTATAGGTGCCCCTGTCGAGATGTCGGTGCCTCCGGTGGCAATCGCCGATTTAGTGCGTCGGTGCGGACGTGCCGAAATCGAGGGCAACGCTGGCGGATCACATGGCGCAGTCGCGATACTCGCCGACTATTTGATTGCCCTTGCGGAAATCGAATCCGAATTTACGAAGTTCGAAAACCGGCTACCCGGAACATCAGCGATCGGCCCCTTTCAGATATCGGAAGAAGAATGGGCGGAATTCCTGCAGGCGAACCCCGATGCGGACTTCTCGCCATTCCAACGCTTTCAGGCCTTGGCGCAGGTGCAGTGTGCCGCTTACCTGACCCAACGAGATTGGAAACTTCTCCAACAGGAAGCCAGCACCGCGGCTATCGAAGAGCCCCAACAGGAGTACATACCTAGCTTCCTTTTATTGTTTCAATCTCGTTTAGTCGGAGCGAAAGCTGCCTTTGCTATCGACAAGATCCACGCGAGCGATGAGTTGCACCAGCCTCTCGAAGATGCGTTGGCTAAGTTCTACCCGGACGCCGCCGCTCTCGGTGCTTTGATCAAGAGACGCCGCAGGTTTCTGAATCAAGGTTCGAATGATGTTGTCACAACGGTCGACGAGTTCGTCGAGAAAACCGCCAACATCCTTGCGGACGCCTTCAAGTCAGCCTACGGACTACTGAAAACTCATTATCCGGAATTCGTCGCGCTGCCGACCGCGAGCGACGATCGGCCGTGGCTTGCAACGGCCCAGACTGAGGAACTTCTGTGGAAGGACCGTCAGCTCACAGAGGATACGCCGCCGGGCAAACAGCGGATCGAAGAGTACTTCAATGCGACGTCTTATCATCCGGAATCCGTTGAGCCGTGGTGCGGCGCGTTTGCCGCTTGGTGCATGTCGCAAAACGAAGCACCGTCGGTGGAAGGCGCGGCGACGGCAGCGAACTGGAAGAGTTGGGGAACGGCGGAACTACGCAAAGGCTCGCTTTACGAGCAGGGAATCCAGAAGACATTGGCTGGCGCAGTTGTGATCTTGCATGCCAGCAAGGACACAGGAACAACGGGGCATGTATGCTTCGCTATCAATCGCCTGGAGACGTCCGACAAGATAAAGTGTGTAGGCGGCAACCAGAAAGACACGGTCCGTACCGACTCGTTGGATATCAGCCGCATCGCATCGATCAGGTTGCTCGTCCCGATCGTTCCTCCAACCGGCGACGACCGGCTCATTCTGGCCCGGACGATTTTCGGCGAAGCTGCAGGTGAACCCGTGGAAGGCAAAGAGGCCGTTGCCGAAGTCGTTGTGAATAGGGCAGCCTCCGGACGATATCCTAAGTCAGTTTCGTCCGTCTGTCTGCAACCGTATCAATTCTCCTGTTGGAACGCCAACGATCCGAATCGGACGAAGATATTGTCCCTGTCTCCCGGTAACGGGAATAGGGCTTTCGACGTCTGTTTCGACGTAGCCGGCCGCGCCCTGAGTGGAACGATCCATCACTTCACCGATGGCGTCTTGCACTACCACGCCGATTATATCAGCAAGCCCAGCTGGGTGATCGACTCACCTCATGCGGTGATGGAGAGGAAGATCGGGCATCACTTGTTCTATAGCGGAATTTCGTAGCCGCGGTCCGCCATGCCAGTCGAATAGTCAGCATGGAGGGTGGCGTGAAGGTGTAGCTCGATGGCGGTGGTCATCGGCGTTTTCCGGTAGGGTCGGGTTGTTCAAGCACAACCTGATGGACCACCGATGACCAATGACATGATGAACCTCCGCTCTCTGGTTGAGAAGAGCGCTGATGGTGCAGAATGACGGAGAAAAATACTAAAGTTTACGCTTTCCTGCATCGCTTATTCAGGATCAATGAATTAGGCCGCTTTGCTGTAGCAAAGGACCTTCATGCCGGGTTCAGCATCCGCTGGCCGCACGATATTTCCGCTCCCATCCCTCTCCAGCGGCTGGCTCTTGACGACCGCCGGCAGCTGAGAGCCAGTCACGGATGTAACGTTTTCGCGTAAGTCATTACCTCGACGACAATATAGCTATAACAACTTTTACTTGACTAACTGAAGAAATGCGCCTCTAATGTGCTTGCCAAATGGTAAATCCGGCTTTTTTGGGGGGCCATAAATGAATTTGGCTCAACACCTGGAAAGGGCGATCGATAAATTAACTCTTGTCGGAGCGGTCGGTACAGCCCTAACCATAGGCTTTCTTCTATGCCTATTCAGCTTTTTCATAAAGATTGGAATTTACGTCTACAATCCCGATATTCCTAATAAGGAAGTAGGATTTCTTTCTGCACCAAACTGGACCATCGTATATATGGTCCTGTTTCCCTTATACTTGGCCTTCTTCTCTACAATCATTTCTTCCATAAAGGCATTTTTCAATAATTCCGTCGCCTATCCCGAATTGCGCGTCATTACCGGTCCGGGAGGCGTAGCTGTCGGTCCCGATACAGTTACCGGCGCTTGGGACATTCAGCTTAGAAGGCTGTCAATTCTTGTATTGGTGCTTTTCCTCGGTGTGACAATATCCTCGGGGCTGCAGTGGTTCTACGCCTGTTTCGAGCCGTTTATGAGAGCGAGGCACGGTGTCCCCGACTTTCTTGGCGGTGAGGTTTGGGACTGGTCGACAGTGCCCTATCAAGGCAGAACTCAGGCGACCCCCGAAGCAACAGTTATCTTTACCGGCATAGCCTATTTTTACATGGCTCTCGCACTGTTCGTTTATCTGGCCATCCTGGCTTATTGCACTTACTTTGCATCGTTCATGTCGCGCCTGGCCGATGATACGGATAAATTGCGCCTGGTCATTCGCGGGACAGAGCTGACGAATTTCCTCGCGGAATTTTTTACCTACGCATACACGCTTGCCTTTTTAGGCCTGTGTGCCGGCTATTTCATGCGGCTTCAGGCGTCGTATCTCAGCTCAGACCAGACTACCATTTTTCGTTATTGGTTTTCCGATGTTCGTTGCTGGCTTTACGCTCAATGCACGTCACTATCGGGACCTCAAATAACAGCTTCTTCTTTCACAAGCCTGCTGGAGGCCACGTATACGCTTATCATGCTGGCGATTTGCATCATGGAACTTGCCAGGACATATTCGCGGTCGAAGCGCTACTACCTGCAGAAGATAGGCGACCCCGCGTGGCGCCGGACAATGCGGATCAGGTATGATGCGGAATTTATTTCCGATTTGAAAAAAGAGAGCTTTCTCGAGGCTGTCATTCCCCACTATCCTCACCTGACAATACCGATCATCCTCATGATTGGTGCGATCGTGTTTCCGGATGCGGGCTCTCTCTTCGTCCTCTCCGTTTTATATGCCGCGGTGACCCTGGTGCGCGGCAACCCCAACCAGTGGAATCGCGCGCTGCCGGAAGCGGAGCCCGAAGATTCCCCGCATTTCAAGCCGCTGGATATAAGCGAGAACGACCGGGAAGATATCATTCTTCTGCTGCAGCATCAGGCCTCTATAATTCCAAATCCATTATTGCCAGACAGATTCTACGCCAATGTTGTCGACATGGCGGATATACCCGCTGAATACAAAAACAATATAAAAACGAAACTGAAGAACAGCCCAGATCCGGCCGCAGCATTGGTAGATGCAACAATTGATCAAGGACAAAATATTCCGCAGCTGGATATTGATAAAAAGAACTCAACGATATTGGGAAGTATATTGATAGAATTAAAGGAGCAACTTGGGCTGGATTTTCAATGTATTGTCGTTGAAAAGCTCCAAAGGTGCAGTCTAATCGCCAATCAATTTTGGCTTAACGAGCTGAATCAGCAGACCTGCGGTTTGTTACCGAGGCCATACCCATGAATATGGATTTATCAATCAGGGATCTGATCAAAAACATGGAATGGAAGCACAGCGACAAAGAAGAGCTGATCGATTTCTGGAAGACGAAGGCCATAAAGGCCGCCCTTCCGCAAAGGGGGATTCCCTTTTTCAGATCGCTGGTTGATGCCGCCGAGCTGAACGACGATTTTCGAGCGGAAATGGCCAACCCGTTCGTGGGCGACGCCAAAGTCGACGCGAGAACATTGTTCGTCTGGGCTCAGGGAAAGGGGGTGAACCCGGAAAATCCAAAATACACGACGCTCGGGAGCATCATGATTCCAACGATCTCTAGCTTCGGCGTGGATGACGCGCGATTCACCGCTGCTCTCATCGTGAAGTACAAGCTCATCGTTGACCCGGAGCAGCGCCAGCGTTTTATAGCCAGATTCCAGGTGCCTGTCATTGGAGGGGATTCTGCCGCGAAGGGCATAGCGGTCGGCCCGGATTTCTCCTGGAGCGGCAGCAATGACGAGCTGGAACTCCAGAAACTCTTTCGTCCCGATCCGCTTGACTGGGATATTGGATTTCTTACACGCGCGATTACGGCCGCTTCCGGCGTCTGCCGCATCGAGATCAACGGTGCACCCGGAGGAACCGGCTTCCTTATCTCACCGGATCTCGTGGTCACCAACTATCACGTTCTCGGAAAAACGGATGCCGAGATCGATGCTACGGCACCGAACGTCAAGCTGCGCTTCGGTGCCTTGACCAACGAAGCAGCACAAGAGGATGAAGGGCAGCTGGCAGAGCTGGATGCTGCGTCGCCGGTATTATCGAGAAGCCCTGTCGAAAAGCACGATTTCGTCGTGCTGAGGACCGATACTTCAAAATGCTTGGGCCTGAAGCCGGTGGCGCTGCAAAAAGCAGTTCCCGCGCAGGATTCGAGTATCAGCGTCATTCACCATTCGGGCGGCCAGGCCATGCGGCTTCAGTTCAGCCCGCGCGGCGTTTCCACGATCATGGTGCCGCAGGGAAAGCTTCAATATGCCAGCCGCACGACCGGCGGCTCCAGCGGATCCCCCTGCTTCAACGACGACTTTGCCGTGATTGCCATCCATCACGCAGCGCGTTCGACGCTGTGGGGCGTGGCAGGAGAAGGGATCCTTATCTCGGCTCTCTACGAAGACGAACAGGTAAAACAATATCTCGATGGGGGACAATAATGGGCAGACGTGTTGTAACGACGCAATTGATGGGGCCTGGCAACGGACCGGTTGATACTTACTTCGACAAGGTCGTCAAATATATTCCTGCAGATATCATTGCCGCCTGGGTAACGGTGGTCGGGCTGGTCAAAGGGGCGGCCGGCGTCAACGTGCAGATGGTGATGTGGATTGCCTTCGCGGTAGGCGTGATCCTGACTCCGTTATGGACATGGAAACAGACTTCGCTGGCAGGCGTTCCACCCGCAAAGCGCCAGATCGCTATTGCGACGGCTGCCTTTATCGTGTGGACGATTGCCTTGAACAGTCCGCCATTTGACGGCTTCACCCCACTCTACGGATCGCTCCTTTTGATCGCATACACGCTGATCGTCGGTTTGGTCGAACCTTAAGTAAACGATGAACGAGCCTTCGGTACGAGCGCCGGTTGATCGGCAACCGCTTCATCGCTCGAAAAGGTCCGAATGCCCATGAGCTTACAATTCAGAGCAGTAGGTCGTTCGGACGTTAGACGGCGATTGGAGCGGGATCGTGTTTCTTTTGGACAGATATTTACGCAAAAAGGAGGAGGAGCTTGCCCAGGTTGATGAAGACCAAAAAGATTGCGGGCGGTTCCGTCTGGGCGCATTTACCGGAGTTGGCGACTATGAATTCGACAGCATCGAAAGCATGTCGGCAGCAGTGCAGCATGCGGTGGATCGAGCGGACGAATTCTACTCTGAGACTTGCGATGAGACCAGCTTTCGCGTCGAAGGGACATGCCTGAAATACAAGAGCGTCTTTGCGGATGGGTCCGCAAACGACAGCGTGCATGTCGATGTGTATTCGCGGGGACATTCTCGAGAGCGAGCCGTAATAGTCGTCCCGCACTGGAATTCCGCCCCCGGAGCCTACGCTGCGATCGGAACGGTTCTGTCGTTTGCCGGCTTTACGGCATATGTCGTCACGCTTCCGCATCATGGAAGCCGCGGAGCATCCGACGCACCCAGGATTGCCAATGATTTCCTGAATGCCGACCTCGGCGTTGCCATACGCTCCGTCCGTCAATCGGTCTGCGACATCAGATCGTTGATTTCCTGGATAAGCGGCAATGGCGCGAAGCAGATCCATGTCGTCGGCGTGAGCCTGGGCTCCTGCATTGCATCCCTGACCACGGCATTCGACTCCCGCGTATCGAGAGGCTGTCTGCTGCTGACAGCGGGCGATTTCGCCGAGACGATCTGGCGAGGAAGGGCAACGAGACATATCCGCGCATCGATCGATGGACATATAGACCTGGCTCGACTGAGGCAGATCTGGGCAATTCTCAGCCCCTCCAACTTCGTGGGGCGTTTTCGCGAAAATCACAGCAGACTTTTGATGATCTCGGGCAAGATCGATGAGGTTGTTCCCTACGACACGGCGAGCCGTTTCGTCGATGAGTTACGCGCGGCCGAAACCAATCCAGAGTGGTTAATATTGCCGTGCGGACACTACACCTTGTCGTACTTCCCGTTTAGCTGGCTCTCGCTGATCCAGACCATACGATTTCTCCGAGCAGATTGACCGATGGCTTCGCCATCGCGCTACCATCGCTGGGCCGCCCAAGCACGACATAAGAGGCTGCCTATATTGCCTTCGTACTCAGTCGCCCGGCGCTCTATGAGGCCATGTTTATCCTCCCGAACCAGTTGCAGCTCGCCGAGGGGGCGGCCTATATCGAGATGGCGCTCAATCCGGAAGTGCAACGCATCGTTCTGCTAGACGGACCTGCGGTGCTGGGTGATCCCTCGCAGTGGCCGAGCCAGAACAATTGCCTGCAGGTGACCAAGAGCACGGTGGAGCGCCTGATCGCCCAAGGCATCCTCAAGCCGCTTGATGCAGAGGCGGCCGCCCGATTGCTGAGCGGCGCGGCCCTCAATGCCGCTCTCTGGATCGCCGCCAGCGAAAACCCGCAGAGTGTGCTGCCGAAGGCGGTCGAGGCGTTCCATGCCCTGGCGGCAGGTCTGCTGGTGGAGCCTTTGTGATCCGGGAACTGGATGGCAAGCCTTATGGTGAGGTTTTTGACTTCGAATGACTCCATAAAGGGACGGAAGCGAAATTCACCCATATCCCATCCGCCGTTACTGCATTTGCTCCAAAGCTCACCCGCCCTCCGTCGTCCTCGGGCTTGACCCGAGGATCCACTCTGGCCTCCATCGGCGGCGCCCCCATAAAGGAGTTTTCAACTCGGAATGACGCTACGGCGCTCGGTCGTGGAACTGATCGTCGATGATAGCGGTCACACCGCCGCTGCACGTCTCGGCAGAACAAGATCGCCGACCGTGTAGGTATGGAACTCGCTTTTAGAGACCGCATCGAGCCTCCGGAACTTCTCGACGAAGACCGGATCGGAGAAGCCGCCCGCGTGAAGTTACGTTCCTTGTTGTTCACCGCCTTGATGCGCGTGCCGTCCACCGCCAGCAGTTCCCGGCCGAACGATCGAGCTGGCGGCACAGGATGACGAATTCCCGGAACACCTGCCGGAAAGCGGCATGGTTTACCCGGCGAAAGTTGGCGACAGTCTTGTGATCCGGCTTCAGGTGCCGCAGCAGCCAGATCACTTCAATATTGCGATACGTCTCGGCTTCAAGCCGACGGCTCGACCGCACCCGGTTCAAATATCCATACAGGTAGAGCTTCAGCAGATCGGCCGGATCATAACCGGGACGACCCGTTCCCTTTGGTTCCACGCGTGTAAATCCGGAAACCTGCAAGTCCAGCCCATCGATGAAGGCCTCGATGAAGCGGACCGGGTTGTCCGGGCCGACGTAGTCGTCCACCACTTCAGGCAGAAGCAGCATTTGCGAGCGGTCTGTTCCGGATAAATGTGCCATGGCAAAATATACCATGCAGTCACAAACTTCGGAATCCACAGCCAACACGAAAGGAGAGCGGTATGCATCCCCGGGACCACATGAAACTTTACGAAGCCAGAGTTAATCTGCGGCGCTTCGATGAGGTCGCCCCGCTTATATCAGCAGAGGCGGTCTTCTGGTTTACCGACGGCACCTATCGCGGAATCGACGCAATCAAGGCTGCGTTTGAAGAGACCTGGCGCAAGCTTCATAACGAGGTGTACTGGCTGGAGGATGTCGACTGGATTGCGGTGAGCGATACCGTCGCAAGCTGCATATATCGCTTCCGATGGAAGGCCGACATCGATGGGAAAACCTACGAAGGCGACGGTCGCGGCACCACCATATTGCGAAAGGAAGGAACGCAGTGGAAGATCGTCCACGAGCACCTCAGCCGCTTTCCAAAATAATCAAGCTACTTTTGACACGCTCTGTAGGATATTTGCGACGTCATGCATTATCTCGGGAGTAAATGGCTTTCAGGCTTTCGCCTGTTCATAGGCCATGAATAGATCGGTTACGAGAACGCCGTTGATCCGCATCCCAGTCAAATCGGCATCTTTGATGTCCGAATCTGCCAACGTGACGCCGCTTATGGTTAGTCGCGATAGATTTGCATTCGTGATGGCGGCTCCAGACAGATTGACGTTATTAAAGCGCGCGTCTGCAAGGGTGATATCGTCAAAAACCGCTTCGCTTAAATTGGTGTCAGTGAATCTTGCCTTGGTCAAAACAGCGTAAAACCGTGCGTCTGCGAGGTTTACGCCATCGAAATTAGCGCCTGACATATCGGCGCGCTCGTAATGCGCTCCCTGCATCTGAGGGCCATCAAATTGGTTGTGTTCTTGGTGATCGCTCATTGTTGTACCCTCCGGTCAATGATTGTGCCTGCACGACGATCTCCACCGACGGCAACCAAGCCTATCATCAGGGAATCCCCGACCGCAAGCACGCCTCCAAGGTCGTCAGAAAGCTGCCCGCGCATCTCTGGTTCAAGCGTATACACCGCATGTTCTCGCTGATGAAGCGCTGGATGATGGGCGTTATCATGGCGTCCGCCGACGACACCTCGACATCTATCTTCAGGAGTTCGTCTTCCGCTTGAACCGACGGCGTATCGAAAGCTTCCGCCCCGCTTGCAACATTGTCGGAGTTTCCGACCTTCTAAGAAATGGATTCTCGCGCGCGTCTGTCTGAAGCGGACGGAATAGGGTTGATTTGCAACTGCACTGAAATCCGCGACGACCGGTTCTGGCGCTTCGGAGACCTGAATTCGCGGCTCTTGGCCCGCAGCCGTCATTGCAGCGTCGATCTCGGCACGTCGTCTTGAGGTTTGACTGCGCTAGCCAATCATCTTCTTCCACTTCGCATTATACGGCTTGGCTAGCGCACGGATATAGACCGAGGAGCGTGCGAAAAAGATCAGCAGAGCCTCGCGATATATCTGAAACTGAACATAAGCCGACGGCGACCATTCACCACGGTCGATAGTTTTGGCATTCAGCTCATCGTCCGTATAACGGGCAATAACCGTTTCAAATTGACTATCCATATTGAGATACCAGCTGCGTAGGCGATCCACACTGCTGGCCATTATGGGGTCTGGGTGTCGCCATGACCAGTCGATCCGCATCGTCTCGAAGGAATCGATATAGGCGTGCTCCACCTCACCGATCTCGCAGCAAAGCCTTCCCAGGCTCGGATTGTTGCCGGGCAATCTAAACTCCAGATCGGCGTCGGAAATCATATCAAGCAGATCGTAACGTAGGCTTTGAGTGTCACGGAGCGGAAATTCCTCCCGGATGAGACTGTTCATGAATGTCACCTTTAACGTAATCTCAGACATTTGTGGGTTCGAAATGCGGCAGTGCCAAGCGCCAATGTCGTTTGCAAAGGCCATCGGAGCCGAGCATGCTCGATAAGGCGGAGTAAGCGGCGTTTACGGTGTGGAAGTGGCTAGTATGAAGAGTATCTATCTTACGGCGTCTTCTGGTGCTTCATAGACTTGGGTCTTGCCTCCTGTTGGTCTACTGCAGACTTGGGACGTGCCGCAAAACTCGGTCGCCAAAGCTCGACCTACACAGCGGGAAAAATGCCGGACTTGCATATCGGCTCTGGAGGTGAAGGCGAGACACTTTCACTGACCCTAAGATTTTAGAGCCTTTCCTGGCCATTGGCTCTCGGCCGGGCGGAACCATTCCTGCGGCTGCCGGTTAATCCGCCGAGGTCGCGGCGTGCCAATCGGACGTGACGGAGATGGTGAACGCACCGGTTTTTCCGATTTCTCGGTGCGGGCAACGAAACGCCAGGCGAGCACCTTTACCCGTTCGCCGCGACCTCATCCCGCTGAACAGGATCTCGCGATGATCGAACCGGCAACCGGCACTTCTCCTGAGCGTGGAAGCCGTCGCCCGAATACGCGAGCGACCATGCTCCGTGTGGATCGAGCAGAGGAGGAGAAGGTCATGAGCAAAAACAATTGGAAGGTCGGGCTTCGCGCGAAGCTGGAGCATCTCGTCGACGACTGCGTTGTGGCCGGGGCCAGGCAGCAGGACGTCTTCGATGCGATCATCAAGGAGATCGGCATTCTGCGCGCAGCCCTTGAGCGCGATCCCGACCCCGCGGACGACGACGACGCTGTGATAGAGGAGCCTGCAAACGATTGGCCCGCGGCCGACAAGTGACCCGAAGCAGATCGGGAGGGGCACGCCAACTCTTGGAGGCGGGGGCTTATGGAACCAACTGGCGCCGCGGAAGGTTATAGTCTTGTCGCTTGGCAATCGGTTTAGCTCGACCTGCGAGACGTGATAGCCGGCGCCGGCCGCTCAATAATTCACAACGGGGAATTGCTATGGAAAATGCAGGTATTGGCTGGATCGCCGCAATCATCATCGGCGGCATTGCCGGCTGGCTCGCCGAATTGCTCATGAAGAGCAACATGGGCGTGCTGATGAACATCATTCTCGGTATTGTCGGCGCCATCGTCGCCAACTTTATCCTCTCTCTCTTCGGCGTCGCCCTTGGCGGCTGGCTGGGTTATCTGATCGCGGGCTTCATCGGTGCCTGCATCCTGATAGCTATTGCGAGAATGGTCAGACGTACGGCCTGATGAAACAGGAGGCGGCTGCGCAACCGGCCGCCTTCTTCACGTTTTCGGGTTGCGCTCACGCGTGGTCGTCCGGCGCTCAGGGATTGACCCAGCGCGAGGAGGTCAGCGCGCCCAGATTGTCGTAGGCAAAGACTGCGCGTCGGTTGTCGGCGTGGCGCAGCTGGAACCAGTCCAGCGTCTCGGCTCGGAATATCACCACCCCGAAGAAAGCCTGTCCATCGGCGTCCGCGAGCCTACCCTCGCTTGCCGGCCGCTCGCCGATGTCGTCGCCCGGCGGCCCGCCCATGTAGGTGCTGCGCGTTGTTCGCGGCAACAGGCTCCAGGCCTCGGCCGCGCACTCGCTTGTCGGTCCATTGAGTTCGGCCGATCCCTGAAGGCGAAGCTGCACTTTCGGCAGTGGGCCAAAGCCGAGGAGGGTGACCGAAGGGTTGGCCGATATTTCCTGCCATTTCGGGCTTCTGACATCCGTATGGATTTCCAGGACGCGCCGCGCCGCATCCACGCGCCGCAACACCACCATGCGGGCTTGCGGCCGGCCGTAGGCGTCGACCGAACACAGGTTCAGGTAGCGGAAGGCCGACTGCGGATCGGCGGCAGCACCCTCCAACTCGGCCCAGGCCGATGCATCGACCTCGGCGAGGTTCACTGTCTCGCCTCCGCCTCAGCCTTCTTTATCTCGCCGGCCTTGACGTAGTCGCAGCACATCGCTGTTCTCCCTGGCGTTGAAGCGATCCTGTCAGACGGACCGGGTAAGGCCGCCGTCGATCTTGAGGCTCTGGCCGGTGATATAGCCCGCCCCTTCGGAAACGAGGAAGGAAATCGTCGCGGCCACTTCGGCGCTGGTGCCGTAGCGCTTCATCGGCACGCTGTCGCGGCGCTCCTCCGTCGCCGGCAGGCTGTCGATCCAGCCTGGCAGCACGTTGTTGATGCGGATGCCGTCGGCCGCATAGGTATCGGCGTAAATCTTGGTGTAGGCGGCGAGCCCGGCGCGGAAGACGGCCGAGGTCGGGAACATCGCCGACGGTTCGGACACCCAGGCCGTGGAGATATTGACGATCGCGCCCGACTTCTGCGCCTGCATGACCGGCGTGACCAGCCGAACCGAACGGATGACGTTCATCAGATAGACGTCGAGGCCGGTATGCCACTGTTCGTCGGTGATCTCAGTGATCGGCGCACGGGGACCGTGACCTGCGCTGTTGACGAGCGCGTCGATCCGACCCCACTTTTCCATGCATGCGTCGACCAGGCGCTGGAGGTCGTCGTTGGACTGGTTCGAGCCGGTGACGCCGATGCCGCCCAGTTCGGTGGCAAGCGCTTCGCCCTTGCCTGACGAGGACAGGATGGCGATCCTGAAGCCATCGGCCGCCAGCCGCCTCGCGGCTTCCGCACCCATGCCACTGCCGCCAGCCGTGATGATCGCTACCTTTTCTACTGCCATCGTCGCTATCCCTACCAGATTTTGCACCCATTGCCGGGCTTTGATCCTTCGAATACCATGGGCCTCAAGCGAGAGCGAACCAGTTTTCGTGAAATGTCCCAGTAGAAAAACTATCGAATGTCCATGCTCATCGGCAATCTTCCATCCCTCAACGGCCTCAAGGCCTTCGACGTGGCGGCGCGTCATCTGAACTTCCGGCTCGCGGCCGAAGAGCTCGGCGTCACCCAGGGAGCCGTCGCCCAGCACGTGCGAGGGCTTGAGGCGGAACTCGGGGTGACATTGTTCGAGCGCCTGCCGAAGTCATTGGCGCTGACGGGCGAGGGGCGAAGCTATGTCGCCGACGTCAGGCGCGCCTTCGAACTGCTCGCCAACGCGACGGCGAACCTGAAGCCTCAGCCGGTCAAACTGGTGGTCAGCACGACACCGACCTTCGCCTCGAGATGGCTGATCCCGCGTCTTCCGGACTTCACCTCGAGGCATCCCGATCTCGATCTCCACATCCTGGCGACAGACCGCATTTCCAGCTTCCAGGTCGACGGCGTCGATCTCGCCGTTCGCTATGGCAGCCCTCCCTTCGGTCCCGGCCTTGCCGCCGAACTGCTGTTCGAGCAGGAGATCATTGCCATCTGCAATCCGAGCCTCGTCGCCGAGGGAGCCGAACCTGAGAACGCGGCAGAACTCTCGCACTACACGCTCCTTCACGATGCCCATAATTCCTGGCCCGAATATATCGACCGCTTCCTCGGCGGCGGTGATCCCACGCTGTTTCGGGGCATTAGCTTCTCACAGACATCGCACGCGATCGAAGCTGCAATCGCCGGACAGGGCATCGCTGTGGCAACCCGCGCTTTCGTCTCGACCGACATCGAGGCGGGCAGGCTGAGGCAAGTCTTCGACGGCGCCCTCAGGGCGCGGTCGCACTTCTATCTGGTGAAGCCGCGATATCGGAAGTCTCAAGCGGTGGACAAGCTTCAGGACTGGCTGCGGTCAAAGGTACAGAGCTGATGGTCGGACAGCCATCGCTCAAGGAATGAACCAGCTGCGGCAGGTTTGCGCCCAGAAGCAGTCGTTGGCCCGCGTGAAGGAATGACCGATTTGGGGCCGATAGCCGACCGTCCGCTGCGAGGACGCCCGACACAAAAAACGGACATTAGAGTTCTTGCCGCCAAGGTCAGGGTTTGGCCCAAATCGGACGGCGTCTTATAAATTATAAAGGCCCGCAATGACATAACGGGAGGCAAGTTCGAATATCGCGAAACTTGCGAAAATGGACTTAGTCTAAAGCTAGGTCATGCGCCGCTTCGCCGCCCACACCGGACAGTGGGGCTGCGTTCGACGCCGGTCCTCACATTGCTGCGGTAGGCACACGAACAATCGGGCTCACATGGGCATTCCACACCGAGGGACTGCCTGCGGCGTTCAGTGGAAGTGTTGGATGAAACGCGGGTTCCCCTGAAGCGCTGTTGAGGTCGGTCGTTTCATTTAAGTGCGACCAGTCCTATAATAGGGCGGGTGAGGCCGAACCAATGGACCGCAAGCTTTCCGCCATCCTCGCTGCTGATGTCGTGGGCTATTCCGCGCTGATGGAGCGCGACGAGGCTGGTACATTCGAGCGCCTTCGTGCGGGACGCAAGGAACTGTTTGAGCCGGAGATTGCTCGCCATCACGGCCAGATTTTCAAGCTGATGGGCGACGGGATGCTCGCCGAATTTGGCAGCGTGGTGGACGCGGTGGAATGCGCCGTCTCGCTGCAGCGCGGGCTGGCGGAACGGAATGCCGCCGTTCCCGAGGACCAGCGGATCAGGGTCAGGATCGGGATCAATCTCGGCGAGGTGATCGTTGAGGGCGAGGACCGGTATGGCGAGGGCGTCAACGTCGCGGCCAGGCTTCAGCAGTTGGCAGACCCTGGCGGCATCTGTGTCTCGGGAAAGGTCGCCAGGGAGGTTGAGAAGAAGCTGGCTTTGGGTTTCGAGCCGATGGGCGAGCAGAAGGTGAAGAATATCGCCGAACCGATACAGGCCTTCCGCGTCATCCTTGAGGGACAAGCCCCACGCCAACCAGGGCGGTCATCGCCTCCGCGCTGGGTTTGGGCAGCAGCAGTCGTACCAGTCCTTATTCTGGTCTTGGCCGGGACGGTCTGGCAATTCTGGCCGACCGCGACAGTAAGCGGCAAGCCGTCGGTAGCGGTGCTGCCGTTCGACAACTATGGCGGCGACGAGGCGACCGGACGCCTCGCCGATGGCCTCACTGAGGACATCATCACCGATCTGGCGGGGTTTCCTGAATTCCATGTGATCGCCCGTAACTCGACTGAACAATACCGGGACAAACCAGCCGTGCCGAGTGAAGTGGGTAAGGCGCTCGGTGCGGGATTTGTGGTCGAGGGTTCCATCCAGCGTCAGTCTGACCGCGTTAGAATTACGGCGCAGCTCATCGACGCCAAAACGGGCAAACATCTTTGGACGCAGCGCTGGGACCGGCCGGACGAGAATTTGTTCGCAATCCAGATTGAAATTTCCGAGCAGATTTCGAACCGCCTCGGCGGCGGCGCAGGTTTGGTCCAGGAGGCAGGCCGCATCACCGCCCACCGAAAGCCACCCGAGAATCTCAACGCCTACGAACTTTATCTGCTCGGCACCGAAAAACTCGAGCAAGTCAATCAGGCGGATGTCGAAGAGGCCGTCAGGCTGCTCACCCGCGCGGTCGAACTGGACCCCGGCCTTGCCCGCGCCTGGGTCGAACTTAGCCATTCCCATGGTGTCTTGATCGGTTTTGGGGTTGAAGCCGACAAGAACCGGGCTCTGTCTGCCGAGGCTGCCGAGCGCGCCGTCCAGCTCGACCCGAGCGATGCCGAAGCGCATGCTGTTTATGCCATGACTTTAGGCGATAGAGGCGAATTCGAACGCGCCAAGGCAGAGTTCGATACCGCGCTGCGCCTCGCTCCCGGCCAGTTCGAAGTTCTGACTTTCTATATCGATGGGGCCTCGACCTTCGGCGAGCCAGAGCGCACCGCGGAACTGGTCGACAAGGCGGTCAGTCTCAACCCCGATTTCCCGATGTGGAGTGCCAGGATTTTCACTCATGCCTATTTCATGGCGGGCCGGTATGAGGATGCCCTGCGGATGCTGGACCGCTTGACGCCGGAAAACTATGGAAGGAAACACACTGGGTGATGCGTTCTGGCGCGCTTGCGGCTCTTGGCCGAACTGAAGAGGCGAAGGTCTCGGTAACGGACGCACTCAGGCGGTTTCCCAATTTGACCGTCGAGGGATTTGTCAATATTCCCGGATTCAACGAAGCGGAGCGCCGCATCTGGGCTTTCGCGGTCAGTGAAACGAAGGTCGCGTCTCGGACCCTTCGAAGCGTTTGTCATCTGTGGCTGCTCGTCAACGCGATTACGGCGAAGCACACTCCGGCAGGCGCAACGGCTTCTTTAGCTTCGTGAGCTCTTCCGCTTTGGCGACATCGCTCGGTCTCCCACCGCCTGAGGAAATTTGCTTCCCGGGCAATCCAGCCGACAGTCTCGCTTCCCCATTCCTGGGCCCGGCTGGCATATTCGCCCATCAGCCAGATGTGGCGGACGATCACAAAGCGATGGGCGGCTTCGAAGTCGTCGGGCGTGATCGGCCGGACGGTTTGATAGCCATCGACGAAGGCGTCCCACATGTCGGTCGACCTTTGGCCGAAGGATGTTTGCGACCATAAAAACACCGACAAGTCGTAAGCGAGATATCCCGGACCTCCGTCATCGAAGTCGAAAAATACGGCTTCGCCGGCGTCGCTGATCCGTGCATTGAAGCCGTGGCAGTCACCATGGCAATAAGTCCAGCTCAGATTGGCGAAGGCTTCAATCGCCTTTGCGGTCCGCGCAGCGATGTCTTCAAGATCGCTACGGACGTCGGCGTCTTCCACGACGCCGCTATCGCAGATGCGGGCAAGCGGCCGATGCAGCAAGTCGAGGTCGAGCCGATAGAGCGCTCCGTCCGGCTGGAATGTCTCGGCGACGTCGTGCAGCAAAGCAAGGGTCTTGCCGTTGGCCCGGGCATCGCCGGCATCCGCCGCATCCGGCTTGCGGCAAGCTTCCCTCGCGGGTCGGGACGGGTGCTGCGACCGGGACGCCCGATTGCGAGAGATGCGCCAGGAACGCCGTTTCGGTCTTGACGTCGGCCGGACCACGGGCGCGGCGATGGGAAAGGCGGAACACATAACGCTCGCCGTTGCTCCCGAGGGCAAGATACACAGTAACCGGTGCGTCACACCCACCTTGAATGATTCATTTGATCTAAGTGAAGATTCGAGCCTCGATATAAGCAGATGTTTACCGTCGTGACGCATAGACAAGTGTTCATATCAATTTTTGATTGCAAATTGCTATGTGGTTTCCCACTCTCATCGGCACGTTGGCTCGATGAGGTTTGCTCATGCTCAATGAAATTAAGGGTCGTGATCTACTTCGAACTTTAGCTCTAAGCGGCTTAGGTTTGGCGATCGTCAGCCTGTACCTCTAACTTCGTGGGAGTCTCAGCTCCACGATGTTTGAAGTGGTGTTGGCGGTTGTCATAGCCGCCGCCGTTTTCGACACTTTCTGGCTGAATGCAAAACGGACAAGATTGCGATCCAATCCTGAAATCCCGATCTCGGCTGTCGAAGTGCGCGAAAGACAAGTAAAGCTGGGTCAGAACATCGCCCTGCTGGTCGGCGCAATCGTAATCGCGGGCTTGGCGATCCAGTTCCTGTTTCAGCTTTGGCCTCTACGTCATTGATGTCCGCGCCGGTCTCTTAATGCCGTTACACGCGTTACTCTGCTGCATAAGCTTCCGTCATCTTCTGGCTGTGACTAACGAGTTCCAAATCGTTCGATAAGCATCTCCGTGAGGGTTCGCACTTTTCGAGAGGGATACTGGCCGGGCGGCCTTACGACGAAGATGCCGGCTGGCGGAATCGGATGACGCGTCATGATTGGCACCAGTGCACCCGAACAAATATGGTCCGCGACAAGCGGTTCTGGCAGATAGGCGACCCCGAGCCCATCCAGAGCGGCCGCTATGAGGGACATTGCGTTATCAGCTATGAAGCGTCCCTGGGGACGCACCGTGACAATCTCGTCGCCATTCATGAATTGCCACTTCTCGGCGTCCCGCATAACGACTTGGTGATTCACAATCTCGTCCGGTGTTTCCGGGGCACCGTGAGCCTCGATGTAGGCAGGACTCGCAACCAGCTTGCCAAAGATCGGTCCGATACGTCTTGCGACGAGGTTCGAGTCCGGCAGATGCCCCAGCCGAATTGCGCAATCAAAACCCTCTCCCACGAGATCTACGAAGCGATCAGTATAGGAAGAAAGGATTTGCAGTTGCGGGTGTCGGCTAGCCATCTGGGAGAGGACGGGAGCAAAATAGGTCGGACCAAATGACAGGGGCGCGGCTACGCGCATGCGGCCTCGAAGCTCACCGGCGGGCAGGATCGTTTCGCGCACCACATCCAAGTCAGCAGAAACCCGTGCTGCGAAATCTCTGAATGTAAAACCTGCTTCCGTGAGCGCTATACCGCGGGTCGTCCTTGCAAATAGCTGTGCGCCGAGTTCCGCCTCAAGCCTGGTGATCCGCCGGCTGACCATCGACTTGGAGATGCCCAGTCGAAGCGCTGCAGACGATACTCCGCCCGCATCGGCAACTTCCACAAATATTCTGAGATCCTCAAGTTCCACAAAGCGTTCCTTATTTTGCAACACGGCTTCACACGACTGAGGACTACCAAGGCAAAGAGGAGAATGACAACTTCGCTGCGGCTGACTCTCCCGTGGGGCATCCTCGCGACCTGCCTCAGGAACCGCCAATATAGGGCGCCGGCTTGTGCATGACCGCAATTCAAAAAAATCAGTCGAACGAGGGTAAAATGTTCAGAAAAATATTCATCGCGTTTGTGACAAGTCTTTCTTTCTCTGCGGTTCAGGCACAAACGACGCAGGAGCAGCCCGGTGCTGATCTGATCATTTTCAACGCAAAGATCTTCACCGGCAACCGTGCGCAGCCCGAAGCTTCAGCTTTGGCGATCAAGGAAGGCCGCATTTATTCCGTCGGCTCTGATGTGGATATTCTCGGTCTGAAAAATTCGGAGACCAGGGTGATTGATGCGCGCAGCCGCCGGCTCATCCCCGGCATCATCGATGCTCATACGCACGTCCTCAACGACATGGCTTACAACTACAATGTAAGATGGGATGGCGTGCCGACGTTGCGTCGCGCGTTGAGCATGCTCAGCGAGCAGGCCGCACGCACGCCGGAGGGCCAATGGGTCAAGGTAATTGGAGGCTGGTCCCCCTACCAGTTTGAGGAGAACCGCTTTCCCACGCTGGGCGAACTGCACGAGGCCGTGCCCGATCGCCCCATGATCGTGCAATATGCCTACAACCGCGCCTTCTTGAACAAGCAGGCGATGGAGGCACTTGGCGTGGGCACCGATCGGTTCCCAAAGTTGCCGGACACCGAATTCGAAAAGGACAGCCGCGGCAATCCGACCGGTGTGGTTCACGGCTATACTTGGTTGTTCCTCGCCCTCGAGACCATGGTGCCGCAGCCCACGTTAGACGAACAAGTGAGTTCGATAGCCTACAGCATTCACGGTCTGAACCGGTTCGGAGTGACCTCGATCATCGATAACGGCGGCAGGTGGCCATACCCGGAGGCCCAGGCGAGGGTAGACGTGCTTGCACGAGACAACCGCCTCAATGTGCGCATGCCCTTTGTGGACTTGCAACTCGGCGACGGCGGGCCGGTAAACATGGTGGATCTGGAACTCGAGGCGATCACGAAAACCGCGCCGATAAGTCCAGGACAAAACCTGCATCCCACCCTGGCACATGGCCATGAATATCGAGGGGCCGGGGAGGTTCTGAGCGGGGAAGTGCACGATCATGAGAACTTCGACCGTCCGGCGGTCATCATCGAGCCCGAGAAGATGCGACGCTTCGTCGAGCAGGATGTGATGAAGCTGGTCCAGAGGCGTATCCCGTTTCGCATGCACGTCAGCTACAACGAGAACATCTCCCCCTTTCTCGACGCTTTGGAGAAGGTGGACGAAACGATCCCGCTCGATGGCCTGAAATGGAGTCTCGAGCACGCTGAGACCATTAGTCCGGAGAACATCGATCGGGTGAAAAAGCTGGGTGGCGGAATTGCCCTGGACGCCAAAATGGCGCTGCACGGCGATGGTTTCATCAAAACCCATGGTCGCGAGAAGGCTCTGGAGACCCCGCGTCTGCGCAGGCTCGTGGCTAGCGGCATGCCGCTGGCCATGACCACCGACGCCTTCCGGGCAGCCACGTTCAACCCTTGGGTCGGTATAAGCTGGATGGTATCTGGCAAGTCTGTGTCCGGATCCGAAATTCTTGCTAAGGACAATCGCCTATCCCGCGCCGAGGCGCTGAAACTGTTTACCAATGGTGCAGCGTGGTTCATGAATACAGAATCCGAAATGGGCGTAATCGCTCCCGGATACCTGGCGGACTTTGTTGTGCTCGACAGGGATTACTTCACCGTGTCGGAAGATCAGATCAAATCCATCTCTTCTGTGCTCACTATCATGGACGGAAAGGTCGTGTTTGGTGCGCAGGACTATCGCGCTCTATCGCCAAAACTGCCCGAGATCCTTCCGGCTTGGTCACCCGTAAAATCCTTCGGCAGCTATCATGGGGAAAAATGAACCCAGCGGAAAAGTTCCCCCGCTTTCACGCCAAAGAGCCAGCTTCCGTCATCTTCCGGCTGTGATTAACGAGTCCTGACCCTAGGCGAACCTCCGCCGGCAGCGGCCATTGGGCGCTGTGCTCTATCTCTTTGTTTTCACGCAATTCCGGACGGAAAACCGCTTCGCACTTTTCCTGGAATTCCTCTAAGGGCGATCAGTCCGTCTTCGGCTGCCCAGGAAGCTGGCCGTAAGCCGTCAGGATGGCCCTGATCAGGCCCGGGAAGCGCTCGTCCAGCTCGGTGCAGCGCGTTTGATTGCGCATCTCCACGCCCTGGCGCTCGCTCCGGATCAGCCCAGATTCGCGCAGCACCTTGAAATGGTTGGACAGCGACGACTTTGGGATGACGCGGTCGCCGAGATCGGCAAGCGCAGAGCACGTCCCGCCACCGCTGGCGCCGGCAAGCTTCGCATAAATGGCAACGCGCTCCGGATCGGACAGCGCATAGAGGATCGCCTCGGGCTTGATGTCCTCCAGCGCTGGGTGAAAGAGCGGTCTCATGAATTTTATATAGCGTCCCTTGACATCGAGATCAATAGTTCCGAATTTCTGAACTATGGAACAAGTCCGCCACTCCGGCGGCTATCCAGATCTGAAGGAACGAGAAATGGCTAAGCTTACAGGAAAGGTCGCTGTGGTGACGGGCGCCTCCAAAGGCATTGGCGCTGCGATTGCCAAGGCGTTCGCAGCGGAAGGTGCGCAAGTGGTGGTCAACTACGCTTCGAGCAAGGCGGGAGCCGACGCCGTGGTTGAGGCGATCAGCGCGGCTGGTGGCAAAGCCATCGCGGTGCAGGGCGATGTTTCGAAGGCCGGTGAGGCACAGGGGCTGGTCGATGCTGCGGTCAAGGAGTTCGGCAAGCTCGACGTGCTGGTCAACAATTCCGGCGTCTATGAATTCGCGTCGATCGGTGAGGTGACCGAGGAACAGTATCGTCGCATGTTCGACGTGAATGTTCTCGGTGTTCTTTTGACCAGCCAGGCAGCGGTCAAGCATCTCGGCGAGGGCGGCAGCATCATCAACATCTCCTCGGTGGTCACCAGTCTGGCGCCGCCAGATTCCGCCGTCTATACCGGGACGAAGGGAGCCGTCGAGGGCATCAACAGCGTGCTTGCCAAGGAACTCGGCCCGCGCAAGATCCGCGTCAACGCCATCCTGCCGGGGATGGTCGAAACCGAGGGCACGCACTCGGCCGGCGTCATCGGCTCGGATTTCGAACAGACCATCGTCGCCCAGACGCCGCTCGGCCGCATCGGCCAGCCGGACGATATCGCCGGTGTCGCCGTCTTCCTCGCTTCCGACGATGCCCGCTGGCTGAGCGGCGAACGATTGGCCGCCAGCGGCGGTTTTCGCTAGGGCAGATAATTTGAGGCCGGGTCGGCCTCAAACCTGAATCCTGTCCTGAATTAAACTGCTAAAGCGCGTCACGATCTTTCAGATCGCTTGTCGCGCTTTAGCTCTTTTTTACGCATGTCGTTGTCGCAAAACCGCTGCACAGTTTTGCGCGACATGTTCTAGTAGGGCGAGATGCACGCCCGTCGCGGACCGTAATAGGGCTGGAACGTGTTGTCGTAAGCCCTGTAAGACCGGTAGCGCGAGTAGCACCAGCTCGTATGTCCGTTGCCGCCACTATAGACCTGGCGGTAACGCGGCGCGTAGTAGCGCGGACGGTAAATGGTCGAGCCGTAGTAGCGCGGCGGACCGTAATAGGGCGATCCGTAGTAGCCCCGGTCGTAGTAGCCCTGACCGTAGTAGCCCCGACCGTAGTAGCTTGGGCCATAATATCTCGGCTGCGCCAGCATTCCGCCGATGATGGCGCCGGTGGCGAGCCCGCCGAGTGCCCAGGCCCAATCGTCGCCACGATGGCGGTATCCACGCCCGCGATAGCCTCGATAGCCGCCTCGGTATCCACCGCGATAATTTCTGTACTGGACCGGCTGCGCCTCCGGGGCTTCGATCTTCGGCACGGCAATGGTGGGAAACGCCATGGCCGGCGGGACGCTCGTCAGCGCCGTCACCAGCGACAGGATAACGATTGCTAACCTTTTCATTGGCTCATCTTTCCTTCGTAAGCACTGCGCGACGCATGCGCCACGCAAGGACGTTTCAGCCCTCTCGATGCACTGGTTAATTTTACCCTAAAATCGGCTAGGATTCGAGGAATTTCGCAGGAAGGCTTTTCGTCGACGGCGGGGTCGCGGCGAAAGCACGCGCCCATCCTCCGTCATCTCATATGAGCCGGTGCGCGCTCCATGAAACATGCGACGTGGAGCTCGTCAGTGACGCCGGCAAAGCGCGGTCATCACCTAGCAATATAGGCGGCCAGTTCCTCCGGCGTGCCGTTGGGGAAGGCCTGTTTCAGAAAATCGAGGAACGCCGAGACGCGCGCGCTGAGCAGTCGCCTTGAGGGGTAGAGCGTCCAGAGAGTGACCTCGGGGCCGTCGATATCTCCCCAGTTGACCAGGGTGCCGTCCGCCAGGTCGTGGCTGACCAGCGAAATGGGAAGACGGCCTGCGCCGACGCCGGCGCGCACCGCATCGCGGATCGTGATGAGCGTTGACAAGGTGAGGACCGGCTCGATCCTGATCGTCGACCGGCCGCCGGCTGTCTTCACCTGCCATGTTTGGGCTTCGCCGGCCCCGCGCGCAACGCCGGGAGCGGCAAGTCCACCGGTCGGCCGGGGAAGGTCGGGGCTTGCAACCACCACCAGCCGGTCGCGCAGAAACGGCCGTCCGACCAGGCTTTCGTCGGGATCGGGATTGACCCGGATAACCAGATCGTAGCCTTCCTCGATCATATCGACAGACCGGTCCTCACTCGTCACCTCAAGCCTCACCTCCGGATATTGGAGGGCAAAGCCCGCAGCGATCCTTCCCATGGCGGTCTGGGAAAAATGCAAAGGTGCGCTGATCCGCAATCTCCCCTTGGGTTTCTGACCGCCGGACGCAATCGCCGCAGCCGTCTCGTCCAGTTCGGCAAGCAGCGCTGCCGTCCGCTCGAACAGCGCCCGTCCTTCCTCGGTAAGCTTGAGGTTACGCGCACCCCGTTCAAACAGCCGCAGAGCGAGACCGCCCTCCAGCTCGGCGACACGCCGCGACAGGGTTGCCTTCGGCCGGCCTGTCGCCCTTGCGGCTTTGCCGAAGCCACCATGGCGGGCAACGAGATTGAAATCGGCAAGCGCAAGAAGGTCCATGAGTGTTCCACCAGCGAGACGGCGTGTCTAAAATCACCGTCTATCGGACTACCAGTGAACCACACATATTCGAGGTGTCAAGCAACTCAACACGGAGAAAAACCATGACCATTCTCGTCACCGGCGCCACAGGCAATGTTGGCCGCCAAGTCGTCGAACACCTCGTCAAGCGCGGCGCCGATGTCCGGGCTCTTGTCCGCGACCCGTCGAAAGCCGAATTCCCGGCTGGCGTCAGCGTCGCCCAAGGCGACTTTCTCGATGTCGACTCCCTGCGCAACGCCATGTCAGGCGTGTCGACCCTGTTCCTCCTCAACGCCGTGGTGCCGGACGAATTCACCCAGGCTTTGATCGCGCTGAACGTCGCCCGATCGGCCGGCATCGAGCGGATCGTCTATCTCTCGGTGATCCACGCCGACGTCTACGTGAACGTGCCGCATTTCGCCGGCAAGTTCGGCGTCGAGCGGATGATCGAGCAGATGGGTTTCAAGGCGACGATCCTGCGTCCGGCCTACTTCATTCAGAACGATCTGATGGTCAAAGACGTCATCACCGGCTACGGCGCCTATCCGATGCCGATCGGCGCCAAAGGTCTCGCCATGATCGACGTCCGTGATATCGCCGAGATCGCCGCCCTTGAGCTGCTGCGCCGCGAACAGTCCGCGGAGCCGCTGGCGCTCGAGAGGATCAACCTCGTCGGCCCGGAGACACTGACCGGAACGGATATCGCCGCCATCTGGTCAGACGTGCTCGCCCGCCCGATCCACTATGGCGGCGACAATACCGAGGGCTTCGAGCAGAATCTCAAGCAGTTCATGCCCGCCTGGATGGCCTACGACATGCGGCTGATGGGCGAGCGCTTCCTGACCGACGGGATGCTGCCTGAGGCCGGCGACGTCGAGCGCCTGACAAAGCTGCTCGGACGCCCGCTGCGCTCCTATTCCGCCTTCGCCTCGGAAACCGTTGCCTCAGCCTGAGGCAGCACAGCGATCTCAAAGGACGATCACCATGATCTATTCGACCGCCACAGTTCCGGTGAACCCGGAAGGCGAAACCCCATTGACGCGCGCTGAGGCCTGGCAAGGTCTCGAACGCAAGGCACGCGACGCCCGGCTCTTTCTTCCCGCCGGTCTCTGCACCCGCTGCGATGTCGTGGAGGAAAGCCCGACCCATTTCGTGCGCGAGGCGACGATTGCCGGGCAGAATCTGCGCGAGATCATCACCCTCGAACAGCAAAGCAAGGTCACCTTCTTTCAGGCGACGGGACCACGCGAGGGAGCTATTATCAACGAGCTCTTCGAGGATGAAGAAGGTCAGCTGCAGCTGCGCTTCTACTGCTACATCGGGCTGCGCGGCAAAAAGTCAAACGGCCCGGAAGAGCAGGCCGAGCAGGCGCAATTCGATGGCGAAACCGGCTACAAGGCCGCGCTGCTGTCGACACTGAAGCGGACCCGCGAATTGCTGGCAGAGGGAAAGCTCTGATCGCCGCCAGAACACAAGCAACAGGGCGCGACCTTTCTCCAGCCTCATCCTGAGGGTGCCCCGCCGGGGCCTCGAAGGACGGGGCTGGCCATGGGCCGAGCCGCTTGTCGGCGCCCGAAGCGGTGAAACGACTGCTGCAACTGGTCACGAAGCATCACCAGGAAGCGTTGCCACCAGCGGACGGCGGCTCCACCGCTATGCTTTGTGAGTGTGCGAACCAGGTTCGTCTGGTTGTGCGGGAGAGGGCACATCGCGAGATTGCGGTGGTTGTTGACCGTTCATCTCCTTCACGGCCATATCCCAAATCTCGGTATCCTTCCCGTCGGGGCAACCTTCACGTTCCCAAATGGCGTAGGCGCGACGGCGTAGCTGCTCTTCATCGGTGAATTGCATTGTCGTGTGTCTCCAGGATTGATGGCGAGGGGCGACTTAGGCGCCGATAAACATATGAATGACGATTGCTATCGACACTGCCATTCCGACCAATACCGCTGTCTTGATCGCGAAGGACTTGAGAGGATGGTCGCAGACGGCGTGAATGATTTTGTCCGGCTGAAAGCGACGGGCATACGTAGGCAACATCTCGTCTTCCTCATTGTCAGGCCCGTGTTTTGCAGCGTCTCTACGGCCGTAATACTCATGACACAGCGCGCTTCAAGTAAGTGAAAGTCAAACCAATACGGGAAAATACTTTGGATAAATTTTCGGAACTTTATCGTCGCGAGCAAGTTTACTTGCCCGACATGAAGAACGCTGACACAGCGACCCCCTCTTTTATGTCCATTCCTGAAATTTGCCCTGCAATTGCGGGGTCTTTTCGGTTGGGTGGACTGCCAGGCAAGTGGTCAAAAGGTCAGGCTGCTCTTCAACCAATGCCGGAGCGCGGCAACCACGCGATCAGTTCTGATGCTCCACCCTCGATCATCTTGTTCTAATCGCCGATATCCCCGACAAGCTCCCATAGATCGACCTTCTCGGCGCGTCCCTTGACCTGCACCAGGCCAAGCGGGCGAAGATCGAAGCGGTCGGTGACCGCGTCGTGGATGGCGGCGCTCACCAGGATCGAGGTGTTGAATTCCTTGTTCAGTCCTTCCAGCCGTGAGGCGACATTGATCGTATCGCCCATGGCGGTGTACTGCTGTCGCGAAATCGCGCCGAAGCTGCCGACGACCGCCGGGCCGGTGTGCAATCCAAATCGCGTGATGAGCGCGGGACGGCCATTCCGGCGATTGGCTTCATTCAAGTCGTCGACTGCCGCTTTCATGGCAAGGGCGCATCGGCAGCCGTTTTCGGCATGTCTGGCATCCGGAACAGGGGCGTTCCACATGACGAAAATGGAATCGCCGAGATATTGCACGACAGTCCCGCCATTGCGTTCGGCGATGGTGTTTAAGAGTTCGAAATAGGCCGACAGCGTATCGACCACGTCCTCGGGCGAATGTCGCTCGGATATGGTGGTGAAGTCTCTGATGTCGGTGAAGAGCACGGTCACATCCTGCCGCTGCGCCTTGACGGCGGTTCTTCCCTTGGGATCGATGATCCGCCTGACGACTTCCCGCGGAACATAAAGGGCAAACTGGCTGATGGCGTGGCGGCTTGCCGCCAGCGCGCTCGCCAGCGTGTTGATCTCCGATATGAAGGAATGGGAGATACCTTTTTCGCTGACGTCGAGATCGCCGATCCTGCGCGCCTCGTCGGCGAGGCGATAGAGGGAGCGGCTAACCATGCGCGACAGCATCACCGATGCAGCAAGGCCCGCGATCACGAAGGCGCTGGCAATCAGGAGATTGTGCATGAGCAGCCGATTGGCCTCAGCCACCAGATCTTCCAGCGGCACGACGATTGCGGCGACGCTTCCCTTGAACAGACCGGACACGCCGACGGGGGCGATCTGCAGGATCTGGCGTTCGCCATCGAGATCGATCCGCACCACGCCGCCGTTTGCAAAGGTGGGATCGCGCCTGAGCCTCGCTACCGTTTCGAGGCTCGTGTCGTAACTGTCTGCCGTCGTGTCGACGGCAACGGCGCCATCGGCATTTTTCGACCATATGCCGAGAAGCCTGTTCATGATTGCCGGGTCGGAATGGGCGATCAGATCATCGGCATCATCGATGATGTAGGCGCGCGCCCGCGGCGAAATCTCCTCAGCATCCAGCAGGCGGCTGACAGTCATCAGGTGGATGTTGATGCCGACGACAACCTGATCGTCGTCTCTCATCGGTGCTGCGATCGTCAGCGTTGGAAGCTGCAGCGTCCCCGCGACATAGGGTCCGACGGATACTTCCTCGCCGTGCTGGATGACGGATTGGTACCAGGGGCGTTGCCGCGGATCGAATGATGCATAGTCGACGTCACGCTCGGCGATCGGCCTTGCCTGGCGGTCGAGGAAGCGAATTGTCGATATGACATCCAGGCCCTGGCTGCGTGCGATTGTGCGGATCGCGAAAGCCGTGCCATCGGGTGCTGCGAGGATCCGGCGGACATCCTGCCTTTGCGTGTTGATGACCTGCAGATACGAGCCGTCAGGATAGCCGGTGTAGACGCTCGTTGCGTTGGGGACGTTTCGCAGAACCTCCAGAAAGAATTGATGTTTCGCCGTGATATCCTGGGGCGGCGGGGAGGCGAGCAGCGGCAGGGTAGAAGCGAGCGCCACCGCCTCGGTGCCGCCCTGCAGCGTATTGCGGTACCCCTCGATCAGCCGCAGGCTCATCTCGCGCATCTGCTGCACGCCCGCACTGACCGCAGCATCGCTTCCTTGCCTGAACGCCAGCCAGATGATCGGCGTCGACGTGCAAAGCAGCGATGCGACGACCAGGACGCCGAGATGCAGTCGTAGGGGTTTCGACCAGTGCACGAGATTTCCCTCGAAATGCGGACACGTCTCAGCACACCAAGCATAGCCAACGATGCAGCTAACCGCTTTTCGAAAACTTACACAAGGCGGTGAGTGCGGTCACGACGCCGCTGCAAGGTCGCCGACCGTATCGGTATGGAACTCGCTTTTGGAGACCGCATCGAGCCTCCGGAACTTCTCTGTTCGCCGGGTGATCGCTCCGATCGCTGGGCGAAGCACTTTCCACCCGCCCTCGTCCTTCGAGGCTCCGGCCTCTGGCCTGCGCACCTCAGGATGAGGGCTGGTCGGTGTGCCGTGCAGCTGCGCTTCCTGTTGAACCAGGCTGCAACCTCTCTCCAGCTCAGCGGTCCTGGCGAGCCATTCCGACGCCACCCGCCGCGGCCTCGAAGATCTCCCGCTCCGGCCGCCTCAGGCCCGCTTCCGCCGCATCTGCGTGACGCTCCGCCATACGGCCGAGACCAGGAAATAGAAGGCGCCGAGGCCGGCATAGCCGGCGATGTTGGCGATGGACGGCGCTTCCGGCATTTGCGCCTGGGCAATGAAGAAGGCGCCTGCCACGGCGGATTGGCCGCCGCTGAGGATCATCGCCCACTGGCCGCCATGGGTCTTCCAGCGCCGGACAGCGGCTCCAAGCTGCAGCAGGCCAGCAAAAATGGCCCAGAGGCCGAAGACGCCGAGAACCCAGTTCATGCTCATCGTCAGCGCGACGATCACCGCCGCTGTCGTCACCGCGCTGACGGTGACGTTGATCGCCTGGCTGCGGTTGTTTGCCAGCCCGCCGTTCCGCGTTGCGTCGACCAGGTTGGCGGCGGCATCCCAGGCCGGGTAGACGATCAGCAAGCCCGCCGCGGCGGTAAGTGACTGGTGGCCCGCCGTCAAGGCGGCTGCGACCCAGATTGCAGAAAAGGCTGCGCGGGTGAAGTAATAGCGCGTCAGCCACTCTTCCCCGTCGCCAGGCGCGACGGTGGTTTGATCGTTGGTCATCATGATCTCTTTCCTGAATGTGATGGTGTTGGTCTGATAGGGGCGGCTTACCGTCATGAGCGGTGGCGTCCGTCATCGCGATTGGATTTCCCGGGCTTGCCGGAACTGCCCCGGCGCCGCCGGGCTGCTGTCGAGGCGACGTTCTCCGTCGTTCGGGTCCATCGCCTGCAGGTCGGGCGGCATTCCCTGGTAAATCGCCGGTCGAACCGGGGGCGGCCGGGCCGACCGGCGACGACGTGGTCACATGGGCGGGACCACGCCATTTTTCCCGACAAGCACCTGATGGGCGAGGGGACCCGAGGCAGCCTTCTCGGCGGGGATGAAGACGACGGCGCCGGGAACGAGATCGTCCTTGGTGGCTGGAGCGATGGTCACGACCGGCGTGCCGTCCGGAATGGAGATCTTCTTCTCCTTGCCGTGATAGGAGACGGTGACGGTGCGGCCGTCGACACCCTTGACGGCGTCGGCCACGGTCGCATTGGTCATGCTGCTGTTGGGCTTGAGGTCCCAGCCATAGCTGCCTTCACCGGCACCCTTCATCGCCGGCGGGAAGATCAGCACTTCAAGCGCGCCGTCGCCGCCGCCTTCGCTGGGCAGCGATGCGATACCGACGAAGTCGCCCGGTTTGATGTCGGTGACCGCGGCATTTGCGACGCTCGCCAGTTTCCAGCCGTCGGCGAGGGTCACATCGACGGTCTCTCCTTCGCGGGTCTTCACCTTGAGAGCGGAGCCGCTAAAGGTGACGATGCTGCCGCGGATATGGAACTGCTCGGCCTTCTGGTCTTCGGCATGGACAGATGCAGCCGCCGAAAGCGTGCTGAGCCCCAGCACCAGGGCGGGGAGGATATTTCTGAACACGTGATTCTTCCTACTAGTTGGTAGTTTCGCTGATCGTGTTTATCGCTCCGGGGCGTTCATTCCGCCCGGAACCTTATCGAGCGACGGTCGGAGACAGCCGCTGCAATGTCGGCGCCAGGATGGTGGCGAAGACCTCCGGGGTGCCGTACGCACGGGCCGAAAGCATGGCGCCGTGGACGGAGGCCATGAAGGCTTCAGCCTCGACGCGCGGTTCGCTCGACAATGTCAAACTCCCGTCCTCAGCGCCTCTTTCCATCACCGAGGTCAGCCATGCCGACGCGAAGCGGAAGAAGGCCTTGACCTCGCCCGCGACCTCCGGCGGCAGCGCCGGCAGTTCGCTTGCCAGCAGGGCGCACACGCAAAAGGGCCGGCTGGCGTCTTCGATGCACTGGGCCCAGTGGCCCGCATAGGTTTTGAGGAGCGCGAGGGGATCCCGCACCTGTTGCTCCAGACCCGCGATACCCGCCTCGGCATCTTCGCGATATCGCACGACCAGCGTGCGCACCAGGTCGGTCTTGCTGGGAAAGTGGTGATGGATGCTGGCCTTGCGGATCCCGACGACGGCAGCAATATCGGCATAGCTGAAGCCGTTATAGCCCCCGGTCATGATCAGCGCTTGGGCGGAGGCCAGGATTTCGTCGGATGTCGTCAACAGATTGCTCATGGCTGTGGTCTACCTTCCAGTAGGAAGGCTGTCAAGCGGAAAGCAGATTTCTGCCGTCAGCGGTCGTCGAGACGGTGACAGGCTTCACCTTGCCTCTGGCGAAAGTGATGATGGCATGGTTGTAGCGACCGGCCTTGACTCGCCTCGAACACCCAGAACATAATCAGAACGCCTAATATACGGGATGGAGTTCTGGATGTGCGGCCGCGTCTATATCAAGACCTCGCTTGAGGAACTGGTGCGCAATTTCGCCTTCGCAGAGCGAGGCGCGATCGATGCGCTCGGGAACCGATTTCCACTCTACAACGGCGCGCCGACGCTGGATTATCCAATCATCATTCGCGACATGATCCGCGAGCCTGATATCATGGGGCCGGTGTTCGCCTCGGCGCGCTGGGGTCTGATGCCTGCATGGATGAAGCCGGGAGGGCGGCCGCCGCCGATCAATGCGCGCTGCGAGGGCATTGCCACCAACGGCCTGTTCCGCTCGGCCTACAGGTCTCGCCGTTGCCTGGTGCCGATCAACGGCTTCTTCGAGTGGAAGGATATATTCGGCACGGGCAAGAACAAGCAGCCCTATGCGATCGCCATGGCTGACGGCTCGCCCTTTGCGCTCGCCGGCATCTGGGAGACGCGGCGCGACAATGACATAGAGACTCGCAGCTTCGCAATTGTCACCTGCGAGCCGAATGAGATGATGGCGCAGATCCATGACCGCATGCCGGTGGTCCTGCATCGTGAGGATTATGAACGCTGGCTATCGCCGGAACCCGATCCGAACGACCTGATGAAGCCGTTCCCGGCGGAACTGATGACCATGTGGCCGATCGGCCGCAACGTGGGTTCGCCCAAGAATGACACGGCTGACATTATCGATCCGATCGACCCCGATCCGGAACCGACGCTGATCTGAATTCACCGGCTCGGGCGGGAGCCATCCATCAACCATGCGGTCAAAAGTATACCTCGCGAGAGGACAGGACGACGCATGCCAGAACAAATCACATGGAAATCGTGGGAACATGTCAGCCACCGGGAAATCAAATACAAATGGCGGCACGCCTGGAAGGAGAAACCCGGTGATGACTACGTCGCTTTTGACGGCGATACCCAGATCGGAAGGATATTCCGGTCACAGGCAGGCGGAGGGATCGATAATCGATGGTTCTGGATCGTGGAGACAGACGGCAGCAGTCGACTGGATTGGCCGTCAGCCGGATACGAGGACAGTGCCTATGTCGCCTCAAGACGGCTGGAAATGATCTATGAGAGCATCAAGAGCGGGAAACGCAGGACGGTGCAGCCATGAGCATCGAAGGCCATTCGAGCGCACCAGGCGCCAATGTGATCGTCGAGCATTATTGCGAACACCACGATGCTGACGGCACACGCTGCAAGGAATGGGGAGGCTGGGGCCACAGCCCATCCCCGGCCGTGCCAACGCGCTGGTGGTGCTTTGAGCATTTCCCGCATAAATCATACGAACAGGAACAGGCGCTGAGGCGAAAGCTGGAGGCGGCCGAGGGTGGGAAAATCATCCAATAGGAGCTGGCTGATCATCTCGATATCGTTGAAGCGGAAAGCAGATGTTCCGCCGTCAGCCGTCGGTCGAGACGGTGAGGGATTTCCACGCCGCCAATCGTCTGCCCTGGCATGTCGGCTTCGCCATCGCGACACGAGAGGGTCTCACGCCCCCGACGGTGCAACGGCCCGCAACGCGGTCCTGACGATCGCATCGCCGAACTCCGTCGAGACCGGGCGATGGCCGACCAGCAGCCGGAAGAAGACCGGTCCGTAGATCATGTCGAGCAGCGCCTCCATATCAAGCGGCGGAACGATCTCTCCCCGAGCCAGAGCCTCCTCCAGGATGACACGACCCGCGTTGCGGCTCGACAGGATCACCCGATTGCGGAAGGCCTTGGTGAATTCGCTTTCCGGGTCGGCGGCCGCAAGTGCCATAGTGATCTGCCGCCCGCGCGTGCTCGCAAAGGCAGTCACCAGTCCGCTCATCTGCGCGCCGAGAGCCGCCTGCGCCGTGGCCCCTCCGACCTCCGCTTCCGGTAGCCGGTTGACCAGAAGAGCGGCCATCGCCAGTTCCTGCGCGTTGGCCCAGGAGCGGTAGATCGTCGGCTTGCCGACACCGGATCGCGCTGCCACGGCTTCGATTGTCATGCGGCCAAAACCTTCGGCCATCAGGATTTCATGGGCGGCCTCCAAGGCACGCCGCTGCGCGGCAGCGCTTGGCGGCCGCCCCCGTTTCTTCGGTGTTGCGTTATTCTCTTGACTCATATCTTTACGATACGTAACGTTAATAAAGGACCCAGTCAAGGAGGATCATCCATGCCGAGTTTTGCCCGAAAAGTGAGCGCCTACTTCATCGTCAAGGATGCGGCACGCGCCATCGATTTCTACAAGGAGGCTTTCGGCGCCACGGAAGTCTTCCGCATGACCGATCCTTCGGATGGGCGGATCGGCCATGCCGAGCTGCGTTTCGGAGAGACGCAGATGATGCTGGCGGACGAATATCCGGACTTCGGCGCCCTGTCTCCCGATACCATCGGAGGCTCGCCGGTGACCTTCCACATGGACACGGTGTCGACTGACGAAGCATTGGCGCAGGCGCTGTCGGCCGGGGCGACGATGTTGCGCCCGGCGACCGACCAGAGTTTTGGCGAGCGGGTGGCGCAGGTGCTTGATCCCTTCGGTCATCGCTGGATGCTGTCGCAAACCATCGAGCAGGTCACGCCCGAGGAGATGCAACGCCGCTGGAACGAGGACATGTCGGCGTGAGTGCCGCAGCCCTTGAAGCGCTCGAGGCGGCTGAGCGCGCCTTCAACGCGGCGATGGTTTCCAACGATCCCACCCAGATCGCCGCCTGCATCACGCAGGACTGGGTGCTGGTGACGCCTGAGCGTGGCCCAATCCCTGCACAGGCTATTCTTTCGGCGATCGGATCCGGTGTCCTGAGCCATGACACGATGACCAAGACGACGCATCACGTCCATCTGCTCGGCAATGTCGCCACGGTTACCGGTCGCGGGCAGAACACCGGCATGTTCCGTGGCGAACCGATATCAGCCGACGAATGGATCACCGACGTCTATCACCGGGAGGGCAACAGGTGGCGCTGCGTACTGACCCACCTCACCCCTGCCAGGAGCGGTGCCTAGCGTGACACCGCGGTGCGGCGCAGAATGCGGGGTCGCAGCCGGAGCCCCGGGCAAGGTCGTGCTCAAGCATTGAGGGTTTAAGGCAGGGCCGGGGATGGTGCAGATCTCTTGAGCATGCCCATTCTCTGGCGGTTGCACTGGAAGGCAGCTCGTACCAAACATCTGTCTTGACTCCCTCCGCTATCAGAACATAATAAGAACATCGGCGCGGCGGCCGCCATCTGAAAACCGAAGATGTGGAGAGCGGATATGCGCGAGCAGCCGATTGGCGAAGCCGTGGAAGATGATGAGTGGCCCGCAAGTGATGTGATGTGGCCGCCGGAGAAGGAGATTGAGGTCTCCGAGGCGCATGCAAGCCTGGTCAAGGCCGTGGCGGGGAGCCGAGGCGTGAGATTTTTCACGGCGTTCATCATCGACATCCCCAGCGATACCTATCTTGGCGATGTCCAGATGGCGATCGACGAGGCCGCCGGCGAGGCCTGCGGCATCCTGCTGACGAAGCATGTCACCGGCCGTGACGCCGCAACAGGCGAGCCGGTTCTGACCGAGGAAGCCACGCGACCATTCAAGTTTCCCTGCAGCGAGGGCGTCGCGAAAGCGATGTCGGTATTCTGCGGCAAACTCAAAATGGCGGGCATCTTCCCTTGAGCGCCGCCATGCATGTCCATCTTCAAAGCGATAGAAATACTGTCGCTGGAAACAAGAATCGCTCACTCAGCGCACGAGCTTGTCGGACGTTGATTTGTCTCTTTCCTCTGAGAATCTCGGACACGACGGACTGAGCGCCGACTTCCGGCACCTCGGACTGGCCAAGATTCCGCTCTTCCATGATGTAACGCAGTGCATCAGCTCCGGTCACCGGAGGCATTGGGCGGTTTTGCTCGTCATAGGCCTCGACAAGGTCTCCCATACGCGATGCAAGCAACGCCAAAGGATGACCCTCGTCGTCGCCGACTTCAGCCAGGATCTCGTCAAGTTGCTCCACGAGACGATCATATTCAGCTTCATTGGTCGGCATGGCAAGAAGAGGGGCTATATGCGTCCAGTGCTCGCTGACCAGTTTTACAAGTGCGCTCATCGGGCTAAGCCTTCCATGTTCCTTTGTCGTATTCCGCATGGTCCATAATCTTCTGGATATAGACCTTCTTGAATGTGTAATGGACCACCGCGATCAATCGCAGCTTGTTGCCGCCAATGTCGAATACATGGTGCCGTCCGACCTTGTCGGTTGCCGGAAAGAGTGACTTCATGTCAGCGAAGTCAGTCGGCTCCGAGGACTTCATGAGCCGATACCAGGTATCCAGGGCATTGGCCGCCTGTGGCCATCGGTCTTTCGCCTCCCAGATCTTTTTCTGTGTAATGACGTGCATAGATCCGGAATCGCGCATCGCATTTTGCTATGGCCGCAATCTAGCGCAACCATCTGATTATAGCAAGTTGCTATGGCGTCGCCGCCTTGTTTTCTCCGGCATCCGAACTACGGTGCCGGTGGGTTTGATGGTGATGATTTGGGGGATGGTCGAGTGCGTTTCTTTGCAGCTTTGGTGATTGCGATCCTGTTGAGTGGGGAGGGGGCGGTTGCGTGCACTCTCAATGATACGTTGAAGCTTTGCGTGTTGAATGGCCGAAGCCTGGCTGCCCTGCAAAACGGCGTCGATCGAGGCGATTGGACCGTTGAAGCGCCTTCTTCTCCCGTCAATCCGACCTCTGAGCGTCGAACCGGCAGCGAGCAATACACGATGCCGAGCGGACTGCGGTTCGCCATGTTTTATCGGGAATACCGAAACCTCTTTTCTGCCACCTGTTCACTCGACTATTTCGGCGTCCTGGCGGCGGATCGTTCCGATGATCTGCGTTGTTCGAGCGCTGAGCTCGAAGCCTTCGAAGCCGGGCTCGCGGCAGCGTCGTTGGGTTCAGTCACGAAGGACCGCAAGGAAAGCGGCACGGCCTATTTGATCGAGGGTGAGAATACGTGGATGACGGTGGTCGTCGTTGGTAAGGACCTGTTGAATACTTGGGTCGAGACGTCAGTTCTCAAAAAACCGTAGAAAAAGCCGCGGACGTGGAAGGCGCGAGGTGACGAAGAAAAACCGTAGCAAACTGCGCTCGGGAAAACACACCGCCGACGCTCCAGCGGTCGACGCGTTCACCCGGAGCGCGCTCGCATCGGATCTGACCTGGCTGCCGGATAAAAAGCGCTCGGCCAATTGGGCGCCGGGCCTTGTTGACAGTGTGAGCAACACAGGGTTGTATCGAGTTTCGACGCAGGAGGTACGGACGCGAATGATCCTCGTGAGGTTTATTGGTTTATTGGTTTCGGTGGCATGGATTGCTTGCGGGCCGTTGGCCAATGCTGCTTCCTTGGATGACGATGCTTTCAAAAGCATCCCAATTGGCAAGATCGCGAAGTTTTCCGATCTATCATCCTTTGATGCCCGGGTGGTTTGCCTGCTCCAGCCCTACCAAGACCGATTGCCTTCCAAAGATGCGTTGGCCGTCAGAGTGAATATGTATCTCGCCACGAACAACTACGTTGCGGATGAGGGCCATTTTGCATTCGTGCTCGTTGGGAAGGAGACAATCGAGATTGCGCCGTTCAAACGGTCTCAAAAGCTTGATGTCTTGGCAAAGCATGAAGTTTCTTCCTCGGTCAATCGGATGTTGCCGAAGGGTTTTGCCCCACACGATTGCGCAAGTGGTGAATCTGCAGGCTTCATGAAGATCGGACTGCGAGCAAGAGACTACATCGTGCTTGGTGAGCTACGCTAGGCACTCCACCGCTGATGTGTTCTGGTATTTTGATCCGATGGAATGTGACTGAGATAGCCGGTCGGCGCTCAAGCGAACAACCTTCGGATTTCAGTTCGAGAGGTACTCTCGAAGGAATGTGCGAACGCTGCGGATGGACTTTCCCGCGGCATCCGGATTGTATTTTTCGATGTGACCAAACACCCTCCTTCCCACCTTAAACTCCGGGGCATCGAAATCGTGGTAGGTACCCTTGTAGATGTTGAGCTCGATGGGCGGGCTGTCGTCACTCAGATTAGCAAGCCTCTTCCGGCATCGGTCAGCCGGGCTCCAATTGTCTCGATCGCCAGTCAAAATCAGGATCGGCACCGTCGCATCGCCCTGAGTTGCCGCACAGAGGGGATAGTAGGCAACCGCCGCTTGGAATTTGTGGTCCATCAGCTGTTCGTTGCCTTCGATTTTTGTTCCCTCCAGCGTCGCCGTGCCGCCCGTCGAAAAGCCCATCAAGGCGACGCGCCTGGCATTGACAAAGCTTTGTTTCGATAAAAAATTCAAAGCGCCATAGGCGTCGAAGACGCGATCGGGAAGATGGCTTTGACACGTGTCCTTGAGGTTGCGGGTGGTGAAGCTATCGACGACGAGCACGACGTAACCCCATGCGACCAACCGTTTCGGCCAAAGGTCTTTGACGCTCAAACGCAGACCCTCGCATCCATGCAGGACGACGACCGCCGGGAAGGGGCCATCACCCTGGGGGCGGGACAGATATCCCAGCAGGGGTGTGCCTTGCGGTTGAGAAAGAATTTCTCCCTGTTCTCTCGCCTTGCTTATCCGAAATGGGCTCAGCTTGACGGGCGCGCTTTCGAAGTGAACCAGTTCGTCGGCATCAGCCGGGTTTTCAGCGAAGGTGACGCTGAGAAAAGCGACGAGGCAAAGAAAAAGTCTCGTGGTTTTCACTGAACTTCTCCACCGTTTGATCAACAGCCTGTTCATTGTACGCCGGACCTGAAGGCTCGCAAAGCGGTGAGGCTTTCTGCCGCCGATTGCCGATTCAAGCCGGCGTATCACCCGCGGTCAGAAGCGCTTGATCACCCCCCGGCTCATCCGTTATGACTACCGTAAATCCAGGCTGCGAAATTTGAATTCAGAGGTGATGTCGACAACCACGTCGGCGGCGCCCGCCGATCAACGGTGACATGCCGAACCGGATCGCGAGGCTGACCAAGACCACGCTGATCGAGCCAATAACATCCTTCAGCGTCACTGAGCCACCATCGCGAGTTGCCGCAGAGCATACCCCTTGCTCCGTCATCCTCGGCCTTGAGCCGAGGATCTACGTTGGTCTCCCTAGCAGCGGGCATAGAACCTCGGCTCAAGGCCGAGGATGACGGAGGTTGGGGAGCGCGTTTTGCCAAATCCGTCGTCGGTGCGGGGTAGAGTAATCTGGCGCCCACTTGATCGAGCAGGCTCGGTTTCGAACTGGCGGGAGACCCACAATTAGTCCTTGATCACCCCCCGGCAGATCATTTATGACTACCGTAAATCCAAGCTGCGAAATTTGAATCCACAGGTGGTGGCGATCAAGCCGGCCCCGCCCTTCGATCGTATGCGCTACTCGCCAAGGCTTGAGGACCGGTCATTTCTGAAGTCCGGACAGCTTCCTCAGATCATCGTTGATCCTGCTCTGCCATCCTCTTCCGCCTGACCTGTAATGTTCGATCACATCAGGATCGAGCCGGATGGTGATGGTCTGCTTCGTCTGTTCGAGCGCCGGCCGGCCTCTGCCTCTGCGCACTTCGTCGACATGGTCGAAAAATGCCTTCGGCAGGACCTCTGCCGCCGGCCGGGCCGATGCAAGCTCCTCGTCGGTGAGTTCGGGACTATCGACGGCATCCCAATCCTCTTTCGAGTAGCCATTGCCGGACTGAAATTCCTTCTTGACGGGATATTTGGCGGTCATGGAAGCACCTTCCTTTCCTTGTTGCTGGCTGGACGAAAGCTGATAATCGAAACGGCCTCGCTGCCGAGCAGCGCACAGACGACGACGGCGGTTCCGTCTTCATAATAGCCGATCGCCTTGAAGCGGTCGCCATGGCTGGTGGTGATGACAGCATTCTTCCAGTCGAAGAAATACACGTCTTCAAAGTCGAAGCCATGCTTCTGAAGATTGGCAATCCTCTTCGCTTCGTCCCAGCTGATTTTCATAATTTGTATGTACATTAATTCGCGGAGTCATGCAAATAAATGTACATACAAAAATAAACTCCGCTGGAAGCCTCGCCTCTCACAAGGAGAACTGCAATGGACCCTTCGATTGCTCCGGCCTCGCGCGCTGCGGCGGTGACGCCGAACGATACCGCCATTGTCGGGGCGCGCGCTCTTTATATCGGCACGGCGGGCGATGTTGCCATTGCGCCGCGGCGGGATATGGATCCGGTCATCTTCAGAAACGTGCCGGCCGGGACCATCCTGCCGGTTCACGCCGCCATCGTGGCGCTGACCGGGACCACGGCCTCCAACATCATCGCGCTGTTTTAGAACCCTCCAAAAGGCGGGCCATTATGGGCAGACCGACGAAGTTCACCCAGGCGATTGCCGACAGGATTTGCGAGCGCATCGCCGACAGGGAAAGTCTTCGGTCGATCTGCCGGGATGAAGAGATGCCGGCGATGTCGAGCGTGCTGTCCTGGCTCGCCGATGAGGAGAAGGCCGGTTTTCGGGCCAAATACGCCCTGGCGCGCGAGATCCAGGCGGATGGCTTTGTCGACGAGATGGTCGAGATTGCCGATGACCGTGCAGACGACTGGATCGAAAAGAAGAATGCGAGCGGCGAGACCACCGGCCGGCAGGAGAATGGCGAGGCCATAAGGCGGTCGCAGCTGCGCATCGCCACCCGCCAATGGGTCGCCGAGAAGCTGAAGCCGAAGAAATACGGTTCCAAGGTCGAGCCCGATCATGGCGTCGTCACCGGCGAGGTTTCGCAGTTGCTGGAAGATATCAATGGCAAAACGCGCGGACTTCCAAACGGCAATTGATCAGTTTTCCGACTGGCGGTGGCGGCTGAACAACCTCTATTGGATCACCGATAAATCGGGCAAACGCGTCAGGTTCGAGATGAACTGGACGCAGATGACCTTTTTCGAAGAGATGCATTACCTCAATGTGCTGCTCAAAGCCCGCCAGCTCGGTCTCACGACCTTCATCCAGATCTTCATGCTCGATGCCTGCGTCTTCAACCGGGATATCCGCGCCGGCACAATCGCTCATACGCTGGGCGACGTGCAGACGATCTTCCGGGATAAGATCAAATATCCCTATGACAATCTGCCTGATGGTATCCGCAACGCCGTGCCGATCGTCAGAGCCAACCAGACCGAACTGCTGCTTGGCAATAATTCGAGCATCCGCGTCGGCACTTCGCTGCGCTCGGGAACGCTGCAATATCTGCATATTTCCGAATATGGGAAGCTCTGCGCGAAATATCCCGACAAGGCGAGGGAAGTCCGCACCGGTGCTTTGAATACGGTGCAGGCTGGCCAGCTGGTCTTCGTCGAAAGCACGGCGGAAGGCCAGGAAGGGCATTTCTACACGCTCTGCGAAGATGGCCAGGTCAAGCAGCGCCAGGCGGCAAAGCTCACCGAACTGGACTTCAAGTTCCATTTCTTCCCCTGGTGGAAGGAGCCGCAATATGCAATCGCGCCTGAAGGCGTCATCATCACCGATGCTTTCGCAAAGTACTTCCGCAACCTGGCCGACCAGGGCATAACGCTGACGGACCGGCAGAAGGCCTGGTACGTCAAGAAGGCCGAAACCCAGCTCGGCGACATGAAGCGCGAATACCCCTCGACGCCGGCAGAAGCTTTCGAGGCGAGCGTCGAGGGCGCCTATTACGCCGATCAGATGGCGGTCGCCGATGCCGAAGAGCGCATCGGGGTCTTCCCGCATGTCGAAGGCTATCCCGTCCACACCATCTCCGATATCGGCATGGATGATACCAACAGCGTCTGGCTGTTTCAGGTGCTGCCCGGCCGGGTCAGGATGATCGGTTATTTCGAGCATACCGGCACCGGCATGGACGGCATGCTCGACGAGCTGGAGCGGCGGGGTGCCGAGCATGGCTATGTCTACGGCGTCCACAACATGCCGCACGACATCAAGGTCAGGGAATGGACGCGCGGCGGCATGACCCGCATCGAGGTCATGCTGAGAGAGGTCAAGGCCCGCGGCCTCGGCACCGTCCGCAAGATCGAGCGCGCCTATGTCCATGACCGCATCAACGGCACCAGGCGCATTCTGGCGAAGATCGAGTTCGATCAGGCCGGCTGCATCCAGGGCATCAAGTGCCTCAGGAACTACCGCAAGGACTGGGACGAGGATTTGAGCGTCTTCCGCGACGAGCCCCTGCACAACTGGGCCTCGCATGGAGCCGACGCTTTCGGGGGTCTGGCGATCATCTTCACCGGCTTGGCGCCCGAAACTCTGAAGCCGGAAGTCAAGGCGCTGCCGACCTTCCAGACGATGACATTCAACGAATTTGCCGATTCCACCCCTGCATATAGCGAGCGTGTTTGATGGAAGACGAAACAACGGCTTTGGAGGGCGGGCAGCAATGGGATCTGGCAAAGGTCGGCGCCCGTTGGCAGCAGGAGCTCGAGCGCGCCCAGCGCTATTTCAAATCCTGGCATGACCGCTGCGTCAAGATCGAGAAGATCTATCTCGACCAGCAGTCGGACCAGACGAATGCGGCCAAGCGAAGGTTTCCGATGCTTTGGGCGAACACCTCGGTGCTGCAGCCGGCCGTCTATGCCCGCGTGCCGCAGCCCGTCGTCGAGCGCCGTTTCAAGGACGCCCAGCCGGTGGCGCGCATGGCCTCCGAGCTCGTTGAACGCAACCTATCCTATATGGGCGATGAAGCCGATATCGATTCCATCATGCGGGCGGTGCGCGACGATTTTCTGCTCTGCGCCCGCGGCACGGTGTGGCTGCGCTACGAGGCCGATTTCGAGCCGCTCGACATGGGCGTCCAGCCTTCTGCCCCGCCGGCGAATGGGGGCTTCCCTGAGGGTCTCCCCAGCGGCTTCCCGGGCGGCTTGCCCGGCGGCATGGGCGAGGATGGCGGCGAGCCGCCCGAGGCGATCAGCGACGAGCGTGTCTGCATCGATTATGTCCACTGGTCCGATTTCCTGCATTCGCCGGCGCGGCGCTGGAAGGATGTGACATGGGTGGCGCGGCGCGTTCCGATGACCGACGAGGAGCTGGAGAAACGGTTCGGCCCCGACGCCGTGACATCGCTTTCAGCTCAAGCTGCGGGCAGCAACAAGGGCAGCAATCAGACGGAGCGCGCCGAGAACGAAGGCAAGACCCATGTCTGGGAGATCTGGTGCAAGAGCGAAAACTATACCGTCTGGATTGCCGACGGCGCGCCGGTGGCGCTCGAAGTGTCGGAGCCGCCGCTCGATCTGACGCATTTCTGGCCGTGCCCGCGCCCGGCCTACGGCACGATGTCGACGAGCTCGCTGATCCCGGTTCCCGACTATGTCTATTATCAGCAGCAATGCGACGAGATCGATCTCCTGACGAAACGCGTCAACAAGCTGACCGATCAGTTGCGCCTGAAAGTGTTCTACCCTTCCGGCGATGGCGCGATTTCGCCGGCGATCGAGAAGGCGATGCGGCCGGAAAACGACACGGTGATGGTGCCGATCCCGGAATGGGCGGCCTTTACCGACAAGGGCGGCTCGAAGGCCATTGTTACACTGCCGATCGACGAGGTGCAGAAGGTCATCATCGCCTGCATCCAGGCCCGCAAGCAGCTGATCGAGGACGTCTACCAGATCACCGGCATCTCCGACATCGTCCGAGGCGATACCCAGGCGTCGGAGACGGCGACGGCGCAGCGGATCAAGAGCCAGTGGGGCTCGATCCGCATCCGCGACCGCCAGTCCGAGCTTGCCCGCTTCGCCCGCGATATCATCCGCCTTGCCGGCGAAATCATCTGCGATCAGTTCCAGCCGGAAACGCTGATGCTGGTCAGCGGCATCAAGCTGCCGACCATGGCCGAGAAGCAGCAGGTCCAAATGCAGATGCAGCAGATGCAGATGGCGGCGCAACAGGCCGCGACGCGCGCCGAGCAGATGGGGCAGCCCGCACCCCCGCCGCCGCAGATGCCGCAGCAGCTTGAGCAGATGATGCAGCAGCCGACGATCGACGAGGTTGTGCAGCTGTTGCGCAATGACAGCATTCGCGGCTTCCAGATCGACATCGAAACGGATTCGACGATCGAGCCTGACGAGGACGCCGAAAAGCAGCGCCGCATGGAATTCGTGCAGATGATCGGCGGTTTCCTGCAGCAGGCCGGCGCCATGGCGCAGCAGAACCCGATGCTGGTGCCTGTCATGGTTGAGACGCTGCTCTTTGCCGCCCGCGGCTTCAGGGCCGGCCGCCAGCTCGAAAGCACGCTGGAGCAGGTCGGCGCCCAGCTCTCCGAGGCGGCGACCGCGCCAAAACAGCCGCCGGAGCCGCCGGCCGAGCCAATGATCAAGCTGAAAACGGCTGAAGTGAAGGCCGGTGCCGAACAGCGGAAAGCCGAGCTTGGCGTCGCGCAAGCCGAGATTGAGCATCGCGCCGTGGTGGAACAGGCGCGCAGTGAGGCGGCGGCGCAGGCCTTGCAGCAGTTCCAGGCGCAACAGCCTGCCTATCAATGATTGGGGTTGAAGCATGAGAGAACGCTATTGCCGCGTCTGCGGCGGCTGGCACGGGCTCGACAAATGGCCGCACAACTGCATGCCGGCGCAAAACCCGGCGCAGTCCGATCTGCCGGCGCCGCATTTCGTCAGCGACAGCATCGATATCCAGTCGATGCATGACGGCAGGCATTACACCTCGAAAGCCAAGCTGCGCTCCGCCTACCGGGCGGCCGGCGTGGTCGAGATCGGCAACGAAAAGCCGCAGCCGATCGAGACGCCGAAAACGGATCGCAACGAGATCCGCAAAGAACTGCGGCGAGTTCACGCCGAATACAACGCCTGAACGGGCATCAATCCCCGAAAAAGGAATACCCTATGGAAGACCTAAACGAGGCCGGCAACGGCAGCGAAGATTTTGGCGCGTTCGACGACAAGCCCCTGAATGACAGGCCGGTCAGCATCCGCGACAGCCTGAAGGCGGCGATCGACACCGTCGAAGGCAATGGACCGGGCGATATCGCCGGCCAGCCGCGCGACGGGGAAAACGGCCGCTTCCTGGCCAAGGGGCAGGAGCAAGCCGCCGCGACAAGGGCAGGGCAGGTGCCTGCGGCAAATGCCGCTCAGCAGACGCCCCAAGCACAGGCCCAGATGCAGCCCCGTGAGCAGCCCGCAACCATCGGCAGCCGGGTTCCGCCCGGCTGGTCGGCAGAAGCCAAGGCGCAATTCGCGACCCTTCCCGGGGAAGTGCAAGCGGCCATCACCAAGCGGGAGCAGGAGGTCGATAACGGCTTCCGCGTCCTGCAGGATTACAAGGGGCTCGAGGAATTCACGCCGCTCATCCGCCAGGCCGGCATGACCCATGCCGACGTCATGCGCCGGGCGATCGACTGGGAAAAGGCGCTCATCCACGATCCCGTCAACACCGTCGTTCACGTCGCCAGGATGGCCGGGGTCAATCTTCACGCCCTGGTCAATGGCCAGATGGAACAGGTCCTGCAGCGCAACGCGCAGCAGGCCGGACCACAGCAAGGAGGACCGCAGCCGCGACACGTCAATGTCGAGGCGACGGTCGAACATGTTTTGCGGAAAAGGGACACCGAAACTCAAGTCGATGCCTTCCTTTCCGACCCGGCAAACGCGCACGCCGATGACGTGCTTGATGACATGATCGCCCTTATCAACGCAGGGCGGGCATCGTCGCTTCAGGACGCCTACGACGCCGCATGCTGGATGCGCCCGGACATTCGCCGGCAGTTGATCAGCCAGACTGCACAGGCGCCCGTCCACCAACAGCAAGCCCAGAGGGCAGCAGCGGCAGATCAAGCCCGCCGCGCCTCGCGATCCATCTCTGGATCTTCCGCGCCGGGCCCGACCCGCGATGCGGCAAGAGGCCAGCCCACCTCAATCCGAGACTCGCTGCGCGACGCCATGCGTTTTTCGCGCGGTCAAGTCTGATCAAAGGAATGATCAATGCCCATCTCGCCCAACCTTTCTGAAATCGTGACCACGACGCTGCGCAATCGCAGCGGCACGGTCGCCGACGACGTGACGAAGAACAACGGTCTTCTCACCCGTCTGAACAGCCGCGGCCGCAAGAAGCCCATCTCCGGCGGCCGCACCATCGTCCAGGAACTGCAGTATCAGGAAAACAGCACCTTCAAGCGCTATTCCGGCTACGATATCCTCAATGTCCAGCCCTCCGACGTCATCACCGCTGCCGAATACGACCTCAAGCAGGCCGCGGTTGCCGTCTCGATGTCCGGCCTCGAACAGCTGCAGAACTCCGGCGAGGATGCGATCCTCGATCTGCTCGAGCAGCGCATCGAGAACGCCGAAACGACGCTGAAGAACAACATCGCGCTCGACTGCTATTCCGATGGCACGGCCGATGGCGGGCGTCAGATCGGCGGGTTGCAGCTGCTGATCTCGACCTCTCCGACATCGGGCACCGTCGGCGGCATCTCGCGCGCCACCTGGGGTTTCTGGCGCAACCAGAAATTCTCGGCCTCGGCCGATGGTGGTGCCGCCGCCTCGAATGCCAACATCCAGAGCTACATGAACCGGCTCTACATGTCCTGCGTTCGCGGCTCCGACGCGCCGGATCTGGTCGTCGCCGACAACAACTTCTTCCGCCTCTATTGGGAATCGCTGCAGGCAATCCAGCGCATCACCTCCGCGGACAAGGGCATGGCCGGCTTCCAGTCGCTGCAATACATGGGTGCCGACGTGATCTTCGACGGCGGCTTCGGCGGCGGCGCGCCGCTCAACCAGATGTTCTTCCTGAACACCAAGTACCTGTTCTATCGCCCGCACCGCGACCGCGACATGGCTCCAATCGGCGACGAGCGCATGAACACCAACCAGGATGCCTTCGTCCAGCTCATGGGCTTTGCCGGCAACCTCACCATGAACAACGCCTTCCTGCAGGGCGTGCTGTTCGCCTGATCGAACGAAAGGATCAACTCCAATGACCATCGCAATTTCTCAGACCGATCGTCTTGGCGCGAACCCGTTCGTCGTCGAAGGCCCGATCGTTGCCGGCTCCGGTGTTCCAGGCCCGAACTTCTCCCTCGGCGCTGTCGCCGGCGGGGACCGCGAATCCGAATGGGTCTACTGCCAGCTGGTGCTGGCCTCGCAGACGACCCTTCAGCCCGGCCAGTGGTTCCAGTGGACCAGGGATTATGTCGCTTCGCTGCTGACCACGGCGGCTGCCGTCGTCGGCCAGCGCTGCGGCGTCTTCTCTGGTGCTGCCCAGCCCCCGACACTGGCCGGCGGTCCGGTCGGTGCCATCACACTTGCACCTGGTACCTATTACGTCTGGCTGCAGCGCAATGGCCAGGCGCCGGCATTGGTCGCAACCGCAACGGCGGCCCTCGTCGTTGCCGAAACCACCACCACGGCAGGCCAGGCGAGCGCCCCGGCATCGGCCACGGCAACCACCAAGGCCATCGCCAACGTCAACTTCGCGGCGGCCAACCAGACGTTCACGGCCACCACGGTCAACGGCTCCAACCTGCTGACAAGCCTTTCCGGGCTGAATGCCGGTTCCGGCCCGTTCATCGGCGCGGCCGTCTCCGGCACCGGTATATCAGGCGGAACCATCATCTCGGGCATCACCTACAGCCCGAGCGGCGTCGTCCAGAGCATCACGCTCTCGGCCAACGCCACCGCCAACGGCACGGGCATTACCATCACCGCAACGGGCGTGCTCGAGGCAACGCTGATGCGTCCGTTCCTGTCGAAGGTGAACTAAACCGTCAACCAACGGGCGCTGCGGCGCCCGTTCCTCATTCCCCCGCCATCAACAGCGAGACACGCACCATGCCCGACAGCAACACCGGAATTTATGCCTCCTTCAGCCTCGAACCGGTCGAGCAGACCTTTCTGACGGAGAAGGAAGGCCGGCCGATCTTTGCCGACAAGGAATTCGTCCGCATCTTCATCTCGGGCGACAAACACACCGAAGTCTATCGCGAGGTGACGGAGAACGACAAACAGCGCTTTTCCGATGCCTATAAGCGTTTCAGGGAAGGCGCTGCCGCCCGCGAGCAGCTGACCGGCACGCCGCTGGCGCAATGGCCCTATCTGAAGCCCAGCCAGATCAAGGAGCTGGAGGCGGTCAACATCTATACCGTCGAGCAGCTCGCAGCACTTTCCGATACCGTCAAGCAGAAGATCGGCATGGGGGCGAACGAGCTCGTCGCCGCCGCCCGCGCCTATCTGGCCACCGCTGAAAACTCGAGTGCCGCCTCGGCCTTTGCCGCCGAAAACGAGCGGCTGAAGGACGAGGTGACGCGGCTGCAGGAGCAGATGAAGGAGATGGCCTCGCGCTTCGAGGCGCTGGAAAGCGAACGCCAGGGCGGCAAGGGCCGCAGCCGGCAAGCGGCCTGACGAAGCCTTAAAACAAGCCGCCCCCCTCATCCGCCTGCCGGCACCTTCTCCCCGCTGGGGAGAAGAGGCTCGCGGCGACGTCTCGACTCCCTCTTCTCCCCTCGGGGAGAAGGTGCCCGTAGGGCGGATGAGGGGGCCACGCGGCACAACCCTCAAGTAAATTCGCCTACCTCGCCACGCCCACAGCAACTGCTCTGAATCGGAGATCCGCGCATGTCGCTCTTGACCATCATTCAGAATGTCTGCGCGGAAATCGACCTCGATCCGCCGACGGCCGTCATGTCTTCGGCGGATCCGCAGATCATGCAGCTGCGCATCCTCTCCACCCGCGCCGGCCGCGATCTGATGCGCGAGCATGACTGGTCGGCGCTGATGGTGCAGCGGCAATTCACAACGACGGGCGCCAACCCGGAGCCGGCCGAGCCGCCCGCCGACTGGGACCGCTTCGCCGCCAATTCGAAGATCTGGAATGCCTCGCGTCTCTGGCAGCTCAACGGCCCGGTGGAGCCGCAGACCTGGCAGCGCAACAGGATCATCAATTCCAACCCGGTGCCGCAGATCTGGCGCATGGCCGGCGGCAAGCTCGACATCCATCCGAACGCTGCCGGCGAGACGATGGCTTACGACTATATTTCCGGCTTCTGGGTGGCGCTGAATGGCGAGGCGACCTATGCCGCCAATTGGGCTGGCGACACCGATACCGCCCGTTTTCCCGAAGATCTTCTCGAACTTTCGCTGATCTGGCGCTGGAAGCGGGCCAAGGGCCTCGACTATGGCGAGGAGATCGCCAGTTTCGAGCGATCCAAGGAAGCCGCGATCGGCGCCGATCGGGCGGCAAGCCCCGTCGACCTCTCCCTGCCGGCGAGGGGTCAGACGCCCGAGAACTATTGGCCCGGCACCATCACGGTGTCCAACCCATGACCCGCAGACCTGTCCCTCAAAACGGGCGCACCGGCCGCGTTTCGCCAGGCAAAGACTGGATCGCGCCGATCGGCGGCTGGCGAACCGATGTCGAGATGGCGGATATGCCTGCCGATGCGGCGTTTCAGCTCGACAACTTCTTTCCCGAGGCCAACCGAGTGCGCGCCCGCTACGGCTTCCTGGCCTTCGCCACCGGCCTTGGCGCCGACGTGCAGACGGTCATTCCCTATTCCGGCGTCGGCAACAGGCTGTTTGCCGCCGCCGGAGACAAGATCTTCGACGTCACGGCGGGCGGCGTCGTCGGTGCGCCCGTCGTCTCCGGCATGGCAAGCGCCCATTGGTCGGTGCAGCAATATACCAACCCCGCCGGCCAGGAGTTTCTGCGCCTCGTCAACGGCCTCGACACGCCGCTGCTCTTCAACGGCACCGCCTGGACGAATAATTTTCTGGTCGGCACGGCAACGCTCGCCACCCAGAACGTCGCCGTCCGGAACGTGCCCTATACGCTGAGCTTCTTCGGCACCGGCTCCGTCACCCTTTCCGGCGCTTTCACCGGCACGCTGAACGGCACGGGCGTCGCCAACCGGGTGTCGCTGACCTTCACGCCGGCGGCCGGCACGCTTGTCGTCACCGTCTCGGGAACGGTCACCAATGCGCAGCTTGAGACGGGCGCGGTCGCGACACCTTACGTTCCCTCGACGATGATCACGGGGATTCCTGATGCCTCGCTGCTGATTGCCGTCACCGCCTATCGCTCGCGCCTGTGGTTCATCGAGAAGAATTCGACCAATGTCTGGTATCTCGCCACCGATGCCGTCAGCGGCACGGCGACGGTGCTGCCGGTCGGCGGCAATATGAAATATGGCGGCACGCTGATTGCGATCAACGTCTGGACCATCCCCGTTTCGACGGGCCTGCAGCAGTGCCTGGTGCTGATCTCCTCGGAAGGCGAGGTGATCGTTTTCCAGGGCTCCGATCCCTCGAGTGCTTCCAATTGGGGCCTGATCGGCACCTTCAAGCTCGGCCGGCCGCTCGGCACCGATCGATGCCTGCTCTCCGTCGGCGCCGATCTGGCGATCATGACGACGGATGGCATCGTGCCGATCACCAAGGCCGTGCAGCTCGATCGCGGTGCCACCAGCCTCGGGGCGATTACCGCCAAGATCGGCCCGACCTGGCGCGAGACCGTTGCGGCGACCGGTACGACCTCTGAGGAGTGGCAGCTTTCGAGTTTTCCGGCGCGGCAGATGGCGATCGTCAACCTGCCGTCCTCCTTCGGCCCCTATCAATATGTGATGAACACCGAAACCGGGGCCTGGTGCCGCTTCGTCGGCATGCCCGCCTCCTGCTGGGCGACATGGCAGGACCGGCTGTTCTTCGGCGCGGGCGACGGCACGGTTTATGAGGCCGAGGTCGGCGCCAACGACAATGGCGTGGCGATCGATGCGCTGATGGTCGGCGCCTGGAGCCGCTATGGCGATGGGCTCTCGACCAAGCTCTCGAAGCTGATCGGGGTGACGGCGCAGATCGGGGTGTCGACGCTGATGTATGCCGGGATCTCGGTCGACTACCAGACCAAGATTCCCAACGCGCTTCTGTCGTCGATCGAGAACAATACGGCGGCGAAGTGGGGAACGGCGGTCTGGGGTGTCTCGAAATTCCCGGGCATTTCGCTTGTCCGCAAATTCGCCTCCGCCGGCGGCGCCGGTTCGGCCTTGGCGCCGACAATCCGCGCGCTGATCTCGGGCTCGTCCGGCTCCGTCTCGGAAGCGGCCGTGGTCGGCGGTTCGGTGCTTTACGAAAAGGGCGCGCCGATTTGATCGTCTCCGAACCGCGCGAGGAGATCGCGACCTGGGTCGGGGCCAGGATCGGCGCGAGCTTCCATCCGCCTTACACCACGCTTGCCCAGATCGACCGCGGCCGGATCATCGCCGGCTTCGTCTTCAACGTCTGGACCGAGCATGACGTCGAGGTTTCGCTTGCCGCCGACCGGCTGACGCTGACGCTGATGCGATCGGTCTTCCGCTATGTCGTGCATCAGCTCGGCTGCCGCCGCGCAACCGCAAGGACCCGCGCCGACAATGCCGAATCCCAGAAGGTTCTGGCACGACTGGGCGCCCGCCTGGAAGGCCGCCAGCAAGCCTATTTCGGCGACTGCGACGCGCTGCTTTACGCAATCATGAAAGAGGATTTTCCCTATGGTCTCCACGCCGAAGGCCCCGAAGGCGCCTGATCCGACACAGACCGCAGCGGCGCAGACGGCCACCAACGTCGACACCGCCATCGCCAATGCGGGCCTCAGCCACACCAACCAATACACGCCGGATGGCTCTCTGGAATACAAGGTCAGCGGCTACCAGACGATGACCGACCAGAACGGCAAGACCTATCGGCTGCCGACCTATTCCGCCTATCAGACCTATTCGCCCGAGAACCAGGCGATCTACGACCAGACGCAGCAGACGCAGCTCGGCCTTGCCAAGCTCGCCAACGACCAGACCGGCAAGATCTCCGGCGTTCTCGGCACCAACGTCGATCTCAGCGCCGGCAATGTCGACAAATATGTCAACGATCACTGGCAGTCCGGCTTCAACAACCAGTGGGACCGCGACCAGGCGAGCCTCGATCAGAGCCTTGCCGACAAGGGCATCTCGATGGGCTCGGCCGCCTACGACAACGCCATGCGCGATTTTTCGACGCGCAAGCAGGCCGCCTCCGACCAGTATCTCGGCGACATGTATTCGAATGCCCAGAACTCGATCCTGACCGAGCGAAACCAGCCGCTGAACGAGATTTCGGCGCTGATGTCGGGCTCGCAGGTCCATCAGCCGAGCTATGTCAACACGCCGACCACGCAACTGCCGACCGTCGATCAGGCCGGGCTGATCAATGAGAACTTCAATCAGAAAATGGGCCTTTATGACCGGCAGGTCGCGCAATCAAATGCGACGATGGGCGGCCTCTTCGGTCTTGGCGGCTCGCTGCTCGGCGGCTGGGCGAAATCCGACCGTCGGCTCAAGGAAAACATCAAACGCGTCGGCACGCTGGATAACGGCCTGCCGGTCTATGCCTTCCGCTACAAGGAGGGCGGCCCGATGCAGATCGGCCTGATGTCCGACGATGTGCGCGAGATCCATCCGGACGCCGTGTTGGAACATGCCGACGGCTTCGACCGCGTCGATTATGAAAGGGCGGTGAGCTGATGGCATATATTTTCGGCGGCGATACCGGCAAGACGCACAGCGACATCGACGACCAGCGCAAGCGGCTGGCCTACGCCATGCTGCAGCAGGGCATGGATGCGAGCCCGGTGCAATCGCCGTGGCAGGGCGCGGCGCGGCTGGCGCAGGCGCTGATGGGTGGGCTGGAGATCAGGCAGCAGAATGAGGAGCAGCGGGCGGCGACTGCCGAGCCAACGGGCACGCCGGCGGGCTCGCCGTCCACCCCGCCTGCGAAGTCTCCCGGTTTCCTGTCGTCGCTGTTTAGCGGCAAGCGCAATGTTCCATGAATAGCGCCTGGACTTGGCTGTCCAGAATTGAGTGAGCGCCCTGAGACCGGCGCCTCCTGAGTCGCTTCCGCTCAACCTGACTGTCCGCAGTTGAAGTAGACGTCAACAAGCGACAGTACTTTACATCGATCCCCAAATCCACAGGAGCCTTTGATGTCAAACTTTAAAGAAGCCCCGGCATTGAAGAAAATGCGCCGCCTTGGGGCTGCCCCCAATGCGCGGCAGTCCGGCGATCTGTCGATTATCGACGCCATACGCGCTATCGGCGGTGGTACTATCCTTACCGGTCCCTATCCGGACGAGGTGGGGGCTGGGACAGGTGCAGCGGCGCCCGCGTTGGATCAGGATTCGGAGATAGGTCAGCAGCCGTCGACCGCACTGGATATACTGAAGTCGACCGGCGCGCAGACAGGACAGAAGCGCGAGCATAACCCGCTCGAGAAACTGATCACTGGCGAGCCGCAGACGCCTCAAGAGCCTTCTATCGCTGGGGATGTCGCCGCTTCCGGCGCTTCCGGCCTCGTTCGTGGGTCAGTTGAATTAGCTGGCCTTCCCGTCACCGTCGGCCGCATGACCGACGACATGCAGATGGGCGCCTCGCGCTATCTCATCGACACGCTCGAAAGTTGGTACAGGTCCGCCAAAGGTTTGCCTCAGAAGACGGACGAAGAGAGGCAAGCTTTTCTGCATCCGACGTTTGATGAGCGTGGGCCTCTTGCGAGGGCACAAGATTCGGTTCGTGGTCTCATGGACGAGAACCTTTATGCGCCAAAGACGCTGCCCGGACAATACGCGAAAACGGTTGGCGAGTTCGTTCCCGGCGTGCTCACTGGTGGATCCAGCAACTTGCTGACGAACATCGGCAAATTCGCCGTGATCCCTGGGGTTGCCAGCGAAACTGCGGGGCAGTTCACCAAAGGCACGAAACTGGAGCCATACGCTCGCCTCGTCGGCGCGCTTCTCGGCTCCGGTATTGTTCCAGCTGGAGAACGTTTAATTACGCCGCTGCCGGTTTCCGCCGAACGGCAGCTGATGAATCAGACGCTGAGAAACGAGGGGATTGAGCTGACGGGGGGGCAGGCGTCTGGCAGCACCATCTTACGCAACGCCGAAAGCGACCTTGGTGGAGCAGCAGCGAAGAAATTCAGCGAAATGCAAGGCGACCAACACACGCACGCGGCAGTTTCTCGTGCAGGCATCAGCGCAGACCGCGCCACGCCTGAGGTGATGCATCAGGCATTGACACGCATCGGCGATGACTTGGATGCGCTAGCCGCCAATAACAGCCTGATCCCTGATCCGCAATTCGCAAACGACATCGCGACTGCCAGGCGCAACTACAATAGTCGTGTGGGGGAAGGCGCGCGCGCGCCGGTTGTCGAGGATTCAATAATCGATATTGCACGCCTGGTGAACGGGGGCCAGCGAGGTGAAACCTACAAGGCGACCCGCTCTCGACTTGAAGAAGAGCAAGCAAAAAACTGGCACAGTCGTGAAATTTCGGAAGCATTGTCCGCTATCCGCAACGCCATGGATGATGCCATGGAACGATCGATCGCGACGCAAGACCCGAATAGCCTGAACGCCTGGCAGGAGGCAAAGCGTCAGTACCGCAATTTTCTGGATCTGGAAAAGGCCGTCGCCGCTGCGGGCGAGGATGCTCCGAAAGGCATCATCTCTCCATCGCACCTGCAGAGCGCCATGAGACCGCAGAGCCCTCGCGCATCCGCCCAAGAGGATGGGGATTTCACCGAACTGGTAAAGGCAGGGAAAGAGGTCCTCAAACCGCTTTCCAGTTCCGGTGGCTCACCGGTGCGCAGTTTTATCCAAAAAGTCATTCCGGCTCTTGTTAGCGCCGGCGCTGGCCATAAGTTGGCTGGCAGTCATGGAGCAATGCTGGGCGCCATAGCCGGCGGCGCTGCCCCCTATGTGGCCGGAAGAATTCTTTTATCTTCCCCGGTTCGCGCTTACCTCCAGAACCAACTGATCCAGCCCACGCGTCTAACTAGCCCGCAAGTCGCTGCGCTTGCTCAAGCCCTTCTTTCGCAGCAAGCCGCTCAATGGCAGCAACAACCAAATCGGTAGCGTAACACGCCAGCAGTCGCTTCTTCCGGAGAAAATTAATGCCCAGAAACCCATCCACCGGCGTCTATTCCAAGCCCGCCGGAACGACACCCTCTGTCGGCCAGGTCATCGACCCGGTGCCGTGGAACGCGCTGACCACCGACATCGGTAACGAAATCACCAACTCGCTGCCGCGCGATGGCTCAACAGTGCTTGCGTCCGACGACGACGCTGTGCGTCGCTTCACGGCTGCCGATCGGAATTCGAGTGTCATTGAGGGCGGTCAAGTCATGTACGGCGTTGTTCTGCGGTTCAAGCGCATCCGGTAGTTAATCCCAGTAACGGACAGGACGAATGGGACACCTAGAACTGCCAACCAGACGCGCATGATGGCGACGAGATGCCGATCGCAGGGCGATTACGCTAAAATCGCCTCGGATGATTATCAAGACGACATCAACCTGCTCGTAGCCGGAAAGCATGTCTGTGTCGTCGACGGTCTCTTATCCTCGACTACCGGTTGCCTCTTCCAAACTGAAGGGCAAAGTTGTAGATGCCTCTTATGATCAAGAAGCTCCTCAAAGCGGTATTACCGAAGTCTGCAATTGTCGCCGCCTATCAGTGGCATACGCGGGAAAGGCGATATAGATCTTGGGCCCACGCGGCAGCGGCCAGCGCCGAGTACGGGTCGCGGGATCTCACGGCTTTCAGGGTGGCGCGCTCGCGGCAAATCGTCGGCGACGAGGATTCCTACGCAAAGCCGCCAGAAGAACTGCTCCAGACCTTCGACATGCCCTCTGGCCGGTTCGTTGATTTCGGCGGTTCAGCCGGGGAGATGTGCGCTGTCCTGCAACGGCGGTTCCCTTCGTGGTCGTTCACCGTGGTCGAGACCAAGGCAATGTCGGATGCATCGAGGGCGCTGCGCCCATCGATATCGCATTCTGATCAACTGCCCGATGGATACGATGTCTTCTATAGCAGCGGAACGCTTCAATATCTGGCCGATCCTGAATGGCTATGGAGTGATGCTCTCGGCAGGACGGGACGGTACGCTTATCTGGCGCGGAATTGTTTCTCCAATCGGAAGGCATTCAGCGTTCAGTCATCCAGGCTCTTCGACAACGGCGCTGGACCGATTCCTGAAGGGTTCGACGACGTCAATATTCGCTACCCGCATCAAACCATTTCAGAGGCGTCGTTGACAGCAATAGCTGGTCGAATGGGCTTCGATCTTATCGGCAGGTTCGAAGGTCGCAATAGCGGCCTCACCGGCAGCAAAACGGATGCCTACGGAGCCGACCTTTTATTTAAGAGGCGATAGCCCGATTTAGGTCAGAAAAGAACGCGGAAAACGGGTGCACTCTTTCGAAGCCACCGTTTCCCCCGCCGCACGATCTCAACAGCGAACAGATTCGAGTGCCCGCCTTTGAAGAGACGGGTGCGTTGCCATATCCGCGATCTTGAGGTGGCCGATCGAGGCTGTCGATCTCTGCCGTGCTCATTCGGTGCGAATACAGTCGCCTATGCACCGCCTTCGTAAGACACCACCAATGGCCTCGCATGCGCGGGGCCTTTTTCTTTGGAGACGATCAATGCCCAGGAACCCCTCAACCGGCGTCTATTCAAAGCCTGCCGGTACGACACCCTCTGTCGGCCAGGTCATCGACCCCGTGCCATGGAATGCGCTGACGACCGACCTCGGTAACGAAATCACCAACTCGCTGCCGCGCGACGGCTCGGCACCGATGGTCGCCCCCCTAAAAGCCGCAGGCGGAACAGTGTCCGCGCCGGGTGTCGGCTTCGCCTCGACCCCGCAGACCGGCCTCTATCTGAAGGGCGGCGGCCTGCTTGGCTTCACGCAAAACGGCGTCGACGTCTCGTTCGATAAGGCTTCGGTTTACGCGGCGAAGTCAGGCGATTATACGGCGCTTGCGTCCGACGACAATGCGGTTCATCGCTTTACCGCTGCCGCGACACTCACCCTGACCGCAGCGTCGACGCTCGGCGCAAACTGGCACTATTGCGTTATTGCCGATGGCGGGGACGTGACAATTGATCCCAACGGGGTGGAGACGATCGACGGCGCGACCACGCTCGTCCTCAAGGACGGCTATAGCGTCAACATCATATGTTCCGGCGCCGCTTTCTTCACCAACAAGCTCTTCGCCAGGATACAGAGTAAGGCTGACAGTTCGGCGGTCGGCGATTTCGTCGTCGGACTCATCCTTTCCAATAACGGCGGCAACCCGAACACCCATATCGATTTCACCGCCGGCTCTGCCAGGTCAGGGTCGAGTTTCGTTTCCAGCGCAGCGTCATTCACCAAGAGGGTGACCGGGACATTTGCGGGCGGAACCGGCGCGGGCGGCCTCGACGCCGGCGCCGTCGCAGCAAATGCGACATATTTTGCATATGCCTTGCGCAAGGACGCAGACCTGTCTTTCGACGTTGTTCTTTCCACCTCGGCAACCATCGGCGGCATTACCACGACGCTGCTCGCCGGCTATACAATCGTGAAATGCATCGGCGTCGTACTGACCGATGGAAGTTCGAACATTCGGCCGTTTGTGCTGTATCCGCGTGACGAATATACCTTCCTGACGCCGGTTAAGGACGTGATCAGTGGCGCTATCTCTCCGAGTTCTGCACTCATTGCGCTGACGGTGCCGAATGGAGCGCGGGTTAAGGCAAAATTGAGATTCCAATATACCTCTGCCGCCACGACGGCCTCCGCGCTTTTTTCAGACCCATCGCAGGGGATACTGGCTGCAAGCATCGGTAATGACGGCGGCAACGTCGGCGCTGTCCAGGTTGCCAGCAACTATGCCATCGGCTCAGCGGATATATGGACAAACACGAACAAGCAGATCCGCCAAGTCGCGGGCGCAGCCGGCACTATCTGGATGTGGACCGATGGTTTCTATTTCCCGTGTGGGAGGGCTGCATAATGCCTTTTGAAATTCCGGCTAATGCTTCGCCGCGCTGGTCTGCTTGACGTCCTGAAGTCACGGGTGGCCCAGCAGGACAGGAAATGCAGGATGCCTCGACTATAGCGGAACCTTAGTCAAGGACAGCCCGATGATGGCAGCAGGGTTCGCGGCCATGGGTTTTTCAGCCGCCGAAATCGACGTTTTCTTCCAAGCGGCGTCGGACCTCTAACTGCTCCATCTTTACCTTGGCACGGCGCGCGGCGGCATGGCACGGCTTCTCGATCCATCGATAGAAGGGATAGACCAGAGCAAGGGAAAGAGCGCAGACGATGATCGGCGCCGTCACGATCAACTCAACAGCCGCCGCCGCTATGGCGTGGACGAGGTAAATCGAGAAGCAAGCGGCGCCGATCTTTTCCAGAGACCTTATCGGGCCTCGATCTGTCGCTGTCCTGATCTCTGCCAGTATCCAGCATCCCGCCAGCACTGAAAACGGCACCATCGTCAGATAGAAGCCAGCGCCCGTGTTCGTCGTCGCCCAATAAAGTGCGGAAGCACTTGCGGCAGTCGCGACACGCCAGCCCCAAACACTGCCACGAAGTTTCAGACGGTCGAGATTTTCGGCGAGATAACAGCCAAGCAGCCAGGCAGGTAGCCCGACGACCCAATTGAGCTGCGGCCCGTATTTCATAGCGTTCCCATATTGGTCCGAGCCGAGGCCAATTGCTACGCCATAGGAGGCAATGACCGAAATGGCGATAAGAACCGGCCATCCGATCCGGCGCGATATCGGTAAGATCAGCGGGTACAGGCAATAGTAGACGGCTTCGCAGACGACGGACCAGAGAATGTAGCCGTCGATCGGATTGTAGGCCCTCATGCCCATGGCTTGGGCCAGGATGAAGGCGGCGGTCGCGGGCGGCACGATCCGGATAAACCGACCGGTGAGGAATGGCGCGACTTGGAGGCCACGTAACCGATACGGGTAGTGGATGCAGAAGCCGGAAACCACAAAGAAGGCGATCACGGCAGGGTGGCCGGTGAAGATGTATCGCGAGATCCCAGGCATCGACGGCCCAAGCAAATGCGCGAATACTACAGACAGCGCGGCAACTGCTCTGACGGTATCCAGGCCTTCGATCCTGTTTGAACTCGGAAGTGATCGCATTTCGCCAAGTAACCGCTAAGCGAAAACTTTAGCAATAGACAACCATTAGTGTACCTCACGGTACCTATATTGCCCATCAACAATCCGGAGACCACTCCCGTTCACGTCAAATAACTGGCGCGAGGGACATCCTGCGCCATCTGGTGCGAGGCTGATCGAGGGGCTTCGTCCGATCGGCCGCGCGCTCCTGCCTTTAGGACTCTGGCAAGTTGACGAGGGCAAGGTCGAATGCCCTCGATCTTTTCGCTGTCGGAGAAGCCTTCAATGGAATAGAGGGATTCGAGAGCTGACGAAATTAAATCGTCCCGCGACTTTGGCTGAAGTGGTGGCATTTTCGTCTCCGATCCATACAAATTCGAGAGTCCCAATGGCGTCTGAAAATTTCAATCAACTACTAAATGTTTTTTGGCTTCGGCCTGAAACTGCTCTCTGGCGGTACTTGGATATCGAGGCGATGCGAGACTTTGAGTTTATCGGTCGCTCACTCGATTTCGGCTGCGGCGACGGCCTGTTCTCATTCATCAGGGCTGGCGGCGAGTTTGATCCCCTCTTTGATGCGTTTCAAAAGACGGCCAACCTTGATCGTTTTTACGAGAAGGTCGACGTGTTCGATGCCTATGACGATAGTTACGCGCCACTAGTGGCAAAGAGGCCCGATTATCAGATTTCTGTTGGCTTCGACCACAAGCCAAATTTGCTGAAGAAAGCGGCTGGATTGGGTCTTTATGCCGAGACCGTTGTCGGCGACGGAAACGAGCCTCTGTCGTTTGAGGATGATAGTTTCGATACGATCTTCTCCAACATTGTTTATTGGCTGAATGATCCTGCAATTGCGATGGCAGAGCTTTGCCGAATACTGCGGCCCGGCGGGCAATTGTGCCTGATGCTGCCGAACGCGACTCTTCCGGACTACAGCTTTTTCAATCGCCTATTCGTGCAAACCAAAGATCCCGCGTGGAGCTGGCTCGACGAGCTTGACCGAGGCCGTTTGAGCGACAACATCAAACAGGCAGCGAGCGACGAACAATGGCGGGAAATCTTCGGGGCTGCCGGACTGAAGGTCCGTCGTCACTCGAACCATTTGTCGAAACACATTATTCAGGCTTGGGATATTGGGTTCAGGCCGATGTTCCCGGCATTCTTAAAAGCGGTGGAGGCAATTCCGGTCGACAGGCTAGCTGATGTGAAGTCAGAATGGGTGGAATCGCTGAAGCGGTTCGCAGTGCCATTCGCGGCGACTGAAATCCATGATAATCCGACCAACGCGTTCCACTGCTACGTCCTCAGCAAGTAAGCTATGGTGAATGTCCTGCGGCTTAGTAAGGGTCGGACAGGCACAATCACGGATCTTCAAGGCGGTTCTTCGGAGCCGCCTTTTTATTTGCCTAATCCATAATCCGGAGCCCACCCCATGCTCGTCCATAACTGGCGCGAGGTGCTGAAGCGTGCCTGGTCGGTGCGGTTGATGGCGCTGGCGCTGCTCATCATCATCATTGAGCCCATCTACACCTTCGTCGCCGCCACCTGGGTGTCCCGCAACATCTACATCCAGCTCGCCATGTCGGTAGCGACAGGGCTTCTCGCCGTTGCGGCGATTGTCGCCCGCATCTTCGTCCAGCAGAAAATCTCAGGAGACCTGAATGGCAAACCGCCTGCAGAAGGGTAGTGCCGCCGCGGCCATGGCCGTGGCGCTCGTCGGATCGTTCGAGGGGCTGCGCCAGAATGCCTATCCCGATCCGGCCACGCAAGGGAAGCCGTGGACGATCTGCTATGGCAGCACCAATGGCGTCAAGCCGGGAGACCGCAAGACGGTGGAGCAGTGCAGGGCGCTCTTGGCGCTGGAACTGCTGACCTATGCCGGGGGCGTCGAAAGCTGTGTGCGCGTGGCCCTGCCGGATGCCCGCTTCGTGGCGCTGACCTCATTTGCCTATAATGTCGGCGTCAAGGCGGCCTGCGGCTCGAGCGCGGTCAGGCTCATCAACCAAGGCAGGACGGCCGAGGGCTGCGAGGCGCTTTTGAAGTGGAACCGTGCCGCCGGCATCGTCTTTCCGGGCCTCACCCGGCGCCGGCAGAAAGAACGCCAGTTCTGCCTCGAGGGCATCTGATGTTCGGGCTCCTCGACACGCTCAAGATGGGCGCCGGCATTGCCGGTGGCCTGATGCTCTATCACCTCTATGCCGTCTCGATCGGCTATCCCTCGGCGGCAAGGCAGGCGCGCGCCGGCTATGTCCTTGTTGCCGAGAAGAGCGCAGCCGAGGCGAGAGCCACCGAGATGGAGCGCCAGCGCAATGCGGCGGGGGCGGCCGGCGAAGAGCACCGCAAGCGCCTCGCCGCAGCCTCGGCCGCCGAACAGGCCGCCAGAGACACACTCGAAACCGAGATCCAATCCTATGAGCTTCAGCTTTCGGAAAAGAACCGCGCTTGCGCTGTCACTGCTGCTGATCGTCAGTGGCTGCTCCGCCACTGAGCGATTGAACAGGGCGGCGGTGACGAAGGGGCAGGCGGCGGCCGGTATCGCTCTGCCGCCGCTGCCGGACGATCTCCGCCGGCAGGAAGCGCATGCGCCTGTTGTGGAAGGCGAGCCCGTCATCGCCATCCTCGCCCGCGAGCGCCAGGCGCTCGACCGCGCCAATGCCCGCCAAGGGCGCACCATTCAGTTCTACGACGACCTCACCAACAGATATGGAACACGCCGATGATGAACGCTATTTCGCTTGCCCTGACCAACCCGATGCTGAGCGGTGGGGGCGGGGCCGGCGGAGACCCCGATCGCTACATGTTCTTCGCGACCCGCAACCGCATGCCATCAGGCAGTCTCGTCACCGCCGCATCCGGCGCGAATTATGTCTGCACCAAGATCGTCGTCAACACGCCGCAGTACAAGACCAGGACCTTCCGCTTTCACCTCTCGGGCTTCGCTTCGACGGAAGGCGGCAACTCGCCGCAAGAATCGGTCGTCACCGGCACGATCGGCACGCCGGGCAATTCCGTGGTCGCCGATGCGATGTTCATCAGGGCGGCCGGCGTCTTCTACCAATGCACCTTCGCCGGCCTGAACACGGTGACCGTCGCTGACCAGACGAACGGCGCCTGGACGGATGAGCTGACCATTCCCGATGTCGCGCCGGAAAGCGAAATCGAAATCTGGCTGTTCTATCATACCGCCGTCGGCGAGAAGATCTGGCCGGTCTACCGCATCCAGAAGCATCGCGGCGAGCGCGTCTGGGGTGCGGGCGATCTCGCCACGCTGCTCGCCTTCAAGGACACCCCGCTTGCCGACAGTACGGCCGCACTCGACACGAATTACGCGACCGTCACGCAGCCGCAATATTACGGGCCTGACTTCATGATCGCCAAGGGCGATTGGGATGGTCGCGCGATCATTCTCGGCCTTGTGGACAGCATCGGTGAAGCGCGCCAGCAGTTTTCCGCGGCTGCCGATGCGCGCGGCAATCTCGGCTGGTTTCGCCGCTGGCTCGATAGGGACGGCAGCGTCGGCCGCATTCCGCATCTGATGATCGGCATGCCGGGAGCCGGTTCCGTGCGCGAACTCACCGGCAGCGGTGCTGCGATCGCGACCCGGCGCTGGGCCATTCTCGACGAGATCACCGCCTTCAACAACAACAAGAAGCCGTTCACCGTCATCGCCAACCAGATGGGGCAGAACGACACGGCCGCCACCTACACGCAGTTCTTCAACACCAATTACAGAAGCTTGATCACCAGGCTTCGGACGCGCTACCCCGGCGTCAAGATCGTCGCCTTGCCGCCGCTCGGCCGCACCGTGTCCACCCGCGCGGTCACCCTGACATCGGTCGGCACCGTCGTGACGGCAACGATCGCGTCCGGCATCAACGGGCTCGCGACCGGCCAGACGGTGTCGATCTCGGGCGCGGCGCAGACGGAGTATAACGGCAATGTGGTGATCACGGTCACCGGGCCAAACAGCTTCACCTATAATTTTGCCGGATCGGCGACATCGCCCGCGACCGGCACAATCACCGCCAACGACCTCTATCTCAGGGCCGCCTACCAAAGCTTCTCGGCCAGCAACACCTGGCCGGCGGACGGCACGGATGCCTCGGGCAAATGGCGGCTGCGCGCCGATATCCTGGCGAAGACCTCGGCCTGCTGCGACGACGCGATCGACACCTATGCAGCCTGGGTCTCCGGTGAAAGGGATGCCGTCTGGCCCGGCATGCTGGAGCTGCCGAGCACCACGGTGACGGTGCAGTCGGGCACGGACGGTGTTGCGACCTACACGACGATCGAGGTTGCGGATGCCAGCATCTTCGGGCCGGAGCAGGAGATCAGCACCTATGCCGGGCCGGATGGCCTTGCCCGCCTGTCGACCACGTCGATCGGCAGCATCTCCGGCAACACGATCACCATCTCGATCCCGCGCTCCACCGTGCTGCCGGTCGGCTCCATCGTCCGCCCGAGCGTCACGCCGGATGGCGTTCATCCCTACGGCGCCGTGATCGACCGTGTCGTGGGCGACATTCCCCAATCCGAAAAGCTGAAATTCAATCCATAGGTATGTTGCCCGGAAGTGTGCAGCGGTTCCGGGGTAACGAGATGCGTCAAACAAACAAAGCGGGTCTGGGCAGAGATGACATCCAATGACGATATCCTGCGCGCTCTCGGGCGCGTCGAGGGCAGGTTGACAGGCATCGAGGAAAACGTCGCGCTTCTGCGCAACGAGGTCAGCGACGAAAAGGCCAACGCCCACGACAGCCGCGCCGTGATCCACAAGCGGCTCGACGAGCAGGCCAGGCAAATCGCCCACCTCGACACCAGGATGGCGATCAGCGGCGGCGCGGATGCGCAGATCCGCGAGGAGATCAAGAGCCTCAAGGAGACTGTCGAGAAGAACCAGGAGGCGGTCGGGCCGGCGCTTGAGGAGTGGAAGCGGATGAAGACGATCGGTTATGGGATATCGGGGTTGATTGCCTTTGCGGGACTGACGATCGGCGGGATGATTGCCTATGCGAGCGATGGCGCGGTGGCGGCGTTGCGGCATTGGTTGAAGATCAATTGATCGGTCGATTGTAATCCCTGGAGAGGAAGACAGGCGCTCTTCATGCAGACATGACCGATTGGTCCTTGACCGCAGTACACCGCCTCGGTGGCTTTTCGATCAGTGGATCGAGGGTTACGTTGAGGAAGGCAGAGCCCTCATTATTCTCTTTACAAGCACCGGCAGACCGGCGGTTTCTCACTTGCCCCAAACCGAAGCAAACACCCCCTAAATTTTAGATATCGCTGACGAACAAATCGGCCGCCTGTCGGTTTTCCTCTCAGGAGGAAACAGTCATGAAGAGCATGAGCAATCGCCAAGTTCGCATCCCCGGCCCGCGAGAGCACGATGTTGCGGAACATTGCCGCAAATTCGGCATCGGCCCGGCGGAGGAGAAAAAGCTGAAGAAACTTCTAGGCTCTCGGGCGCCGCTGCATGAAATCCAGGCCAATGCTCCGCCGCGCCAGCCAAGGTGGCGTTAGTCGGGAGACGTGCGAAGCGGTTTCCCAGGGAATTGCATAAACACAAAGGTTTAGAGCGTCCCCGGCCCCTAACTGAACGTTGGTTTTGCGACGTCGTAAAATTCAGTCGCAAAACCGTCGCTTTAATCGGGATTATCGCAACAGCTTGACGAATCAGCACCTGCTCGACAATTTTATTTCGGCGTGGCCTGCGCCTAACCTCCCAGACCTTCCCCAGCATGGTCTTGAACGGAGGCAAAGGGACTTTCGTCTCAGGCCGCTGTCTTGGTCCGATCGTTTCGGGCGGGTTGCTGGGGAACTGCGTCCGAGGCGTGAAAGGCCTGACAATGACGCAAAACGGAAATCTCAAACGCCTTGTACGTGCTCGCGCAGCCAAAACCGGCGAATCTTACACCGCAGCTCTTCAACATATCCGCCAACGACCGGACGAGCCCGTGATCCGTTCAATACGGATCGCTGTCGCCCAAACATCGCTGTTCAACGATCCTCGTGATAATTCGGCGCTCCGTGCCAGCGGAGCGGAAATGCGCCGTCTTATGGAGGAGGCCCATGAGACAGGCGCTCGCCTCATACACTTCCCCGAGGGAGCGACCTGTTCGCCTAACAAGCGCATCATGTCTGAGAATGGACCTCGGGAAATTGGCCCGTCCGATTGGACTCGCTGCGAATGGAGTGTTTTGCGGGAGGAACTGGAGGCAACCAGAAAATTTGCGAGCGAACTTAAGCTATGGACGATATTCGGCTCCGTCCATCAGCTCACTTCGCCACATCGACCGCATAACAGTCTCTACGTGATATCCGATCGTGGAGAGCTGGTGACACGCTACGACGAGCGTCTGCTATCGAATACGAAAATCTCTTTTATGTACTCGCCGGGAAAAAATCCGGTGACCTTTGAGGTGGATGGTCTCCGTTTCGGCTGCTCGATGGGCATGGAACTGCATTATCCGGAAATTTTCACAGAATATGAACGACATGATGTCGATTGCGTACTGTTCTCCACCACAGGCGAGACGCCTTCAACGCCTTCACTGGCTTTCGCTGCGGAGGCATTAGGACACGCTGCTAGTAATTCCTACTGGATCAGTTTTTCGGCCCATGCGCCGCAGAGCGTCACGGTCCCTTCCGGAATAGCTGCGCCTGACGGGCAATGGGCGGTACGATGCCCCACAAGTGGGGAAGCTGCGATCGCTGTTACGACCATCAGAAACGATCCAGAGTCTCCTGCAAGACCTTGGCGGCGAAACGCTCGTGCCGACCTTTACACGCCTCACCAGATAGATGGTGATCCGAGGAGTGACGGTCGCAACCTATTCTGACGAATAGGCGTTGGTCAGCGGGGGTGGGTTTACCCGCTGACCTCCCGGTGCACGGCAAGGACGAATTTCCTGCCTTGTCGCGGAGATCTTGACTTCCGAACGCGGCAAAAGTCGGGATTTTTGCAACATACGGGTAGCGGCACAGATGGGGTGGAAAGCAGACGAGCAACTTTTTGTCGGAAGCGCCACAAAGCAGCCAGTGGGCTAAACGAGTTCACCTGAGCGCTCGCCCATGTGACGGAGCCGGGATCCCTCCGTCTTGACCTCCCAGACAAGCGATCCTACAAGATAAAGCATGGCAACACACCTCTGATTGGCCGCGCCTAGCGGCATTGAGCGAAGCGCAGTCCCGCACCCACGCGGGGCCAACTCCACTTGCCAAGCCAAATCAGAGATTTTCAATGCCCACGCTCTACCTCACTTGCGGCCTTCCTGGTTCAGGGAAGACCTCGCTCGCCAAGATCATCGAACACGAAGCATCTGCCCTCCGTCTCACCGGAGACGACTGGATGCACAAGCTTTATCCCGGCATCTCTACGCCGGAAGCCGAAACTGGTCCGTGCCGAGGTAGGGTCGAGAGCCTACAATGGCAGATCGCTCTGCGTGCCCTAAGGCTTCAGTGTAACGTAGTCGTGGATTGGGGAGTGTGGTCACGGGCAGAACGCGACACCTGCCGGAACGAAGCTCGCGCAGCGGGTGCCCGCGTCGTCCTCTGCTTCCTCGACGTTCCATTTGAGGAGCTTTGGAACCGCCTCTCTCGGCGAAATGCCGAGCTTCCAACCGGCACTTTCCACATCGCGCGAGCAGACCTGCTGAGGTGGTCGAAGCTGTTCGAGTCGCCAACCGCCGAGGAGATGGCGCTTTACGATCGGTCAAACCACCCGGCCATCACCGCCCTCATATGATACGCCATAGCGACAGGGGTAGTCCGGGTTTGCGCAGTAGGCGGTTCGGACCAGGTCTTCGATTTCGCGCAGACGAAAGCTCAATCATGGCAGCCTTCTGGCAATCGCGCTCATGCTGCGAAATCCTCAATGGGGTCGGAACCGGCCGTTCAAATGTCGCAAAAATCCTAACTTCCGCGACAAAACCGCCAGCACTACACCCTTCTGTAAATTTCTGTCGCATAACTCACTCGCAAAAGTCAGAGTTTCGCGACAGATATTTGCGACAGAAAGTATTCCACATTTCAGTTAGGGGCTGGAGAGCGGATCAGTCCATGAAAGCTGAACCGCTCTATTTCGTGAAGAGGTCGCGAAAGGCGGTGCATATGAGTGTTTCACGCCGCATTACGGCGTTGATTCAAAGATTGAGCGAGACGAAGCAGCGTCGCGAAGGCGCGGGAAAAACGCCTTTAGCTTGGATTTTTAAATATCGATAGGGTTTAAGATGTGGGCCGACCGTTCGGCTCGCTCGGCTTCGAACCGCTGAAAGCCCCGCTCCGGCGGGGTTTTTCATTGGCGTTGTAATGTGCCTGTCGGTTTTCGCCCGGCGGGAGCTTATCGGTGTGACGGTCGCAACGTGCCCGGGCAAGTTGTCAATGATCTCTCGGCGGAATTTCCGGGATCGTGGCGTCGTTTCTCTGCCGGGAACTTCCGGCAATATCAGGGGTTTTGCCGGCGGATCGCGCGGCAGGTCTCGTCTCCTGTACCACTGCTACCCCTGCAGTTGCTGCGCGGTCCACTCCAAGCAGTTCACGGAAAGACTTTGCTCCCGGCTATTGGCACGGGCGAAGCCATGTTTTTCGTCCGTCATGCGTGATGGCTCAAGAAGGCACAGCTGCGCGCTCAGAAAGCGTGTCAATGCCGTGGTTGCCGCGACAGCATCAGGATGTAGTCGTCGGCGATATCGGCAATCACCATGGCGGCTTCCGCGGCCGTGTATCCCCTGCCGATGGCGTCGCTGACGATTTTCATCACGGCCGGTTCAAGCGCTTCCCGGCAGTCGGACAGGCTTTCGACATGCGGGCATTTTGGACGAAATTCCAAGACGTTGTTCATGGCGCACCCTCCATTCGATTGAGCTCGGGCCCGATGAAGGCAAGCCGGCCTCTCCGGGGAAAGGCGGGCCACGGTTCCGGCGAGCTGCTTCAGGAACCAGAAATGTTGTCGTGAAGCTACGATGGCATAGGGGCGGGGGTATTCAAGTGCATGCTGATATTAAGGTAAGCCAGTAGGGTTAATTCGTCCGCTGATGTTGCATCGTGGCATCGCCGGCAGATATAAAGCCGGCAGTCGCTAGCGCATCGGCCCGAAAATCGGAATCGATTTTCGGAAGCACGATGCGTCGATTGAACTGTTACAGCGTCCTTTGCGCGTCTGAAAGACGCGCGGCGCTGTAATACATGTCATCCAAAAGTTGCAGCGGTTTGGGACGACGACATCTGCCAGGCCATTTATGCTTCAGGCGCTGATGCGCCGGCCGGCCTTGTCCGCCTCTTTGCGATTGGCGCCGTGCTTCTCGATGATGTCCCTGGCATCCTCGTTGGAAATGCGATGTTTCTTGGCGAAGTAGATGACGTCGTAGGGCGCCTCAGTGACGGCCGCTTTGGCGGGCTGGATCTTTTTCGTTGTGTCATTGGTCATGATTTTTTCCTTCCATGGAAATGTTGCGCTGACGTGCCAACGCCATCGTCTCCGGATCCGAGGATCGGAGAACCGGCGCTCTCACGTCGGCATCAATCGAAGAATTGGCTTCGTGCCGTCTTATCGATGCGCTCGGGCCGTCATATGTTTTTCCCAGATCTGGGTCGCCTGCGCTGCCGTGCCGGTCTTGTGGAAGCGCAGCAGGTGCAGTCCTTCCGCCCGTCGTTTTTCGTTAAAGGCGCTGTTTTCGTAGTCGGTGCCTTCGACAATGCTCTCGCTTTGAAGAACGGCCTTCAATTCCTGCACGTAATGTCCGGTGATGTTGAAAAGGGCTTCATTTCCAGGTGCGTCTGTCATCGTTTTCCCTATGAGTGGTCGCGTGGCATTGAACGCGGTGCCGGTTCAGCTAGCCACGTTGGTAAGATGCATCAAGCAATCCGCGCCCCTATGGGAAAGGCTGGTATCGGACAGCGTTTAGCTGGGGGTGTCTGTCTGGAGTTCCATATATCATGCAGCAGCGCCGCCTTGCGAATCAAGGATCAAGGCGCGGCCAGTCTGAACGCCCGCATGTTAAACCACTTGCCTTCCCGATACCATCTCAATCGAAATACCGAAGAATATGGAGGGGGCAGGGCTGTCTTCGCTTTCCGCGCTTAAGGCAAACGATCCCGGTTCCCACCAGAACGGTTGCTTCTGCAGGAGAGACCAGGCGTGGATGCGTTCGTCATGCCGGGCCGGCGTATCGGTCAGTTCATCATAGGTGCCCTGAACAAGCACGCTCTTCCACGTTCGGTTTTCGCCGAATTCTTCAACCTGAACACAGGCGGGTGAATGGGCCCGCAATAGATCAATCTTCAGGCCCGGCATGGAAAATATGAAAAGCCGATCTTTTTCATAGGCATACTGAATGGGAACTATATAGGGATATTTTTCGCCGAGGCATGCCAGATGGCCACGGGTGTGGCCTGCCAGAAAGGCGAGGCAATCTTGTTCACCCATTTCTCGCAGTTGCATCGCGTTATCCAATTCCGTCAGCGTTCAGCCTTCGTTTGATCGGCAGCAAAGCGTCTTGACCGCCGCAACAGTCTTGCAGTGCCTACCAGAAGACATCGTTGAGAATGATATAGACGATGAAGGCCAGACAGATTGCTGGTGTCGATTTCACCAGGAAGTCGATATACCGAAACCTGCCGATATGCTGAGCGAGGCGTTTCCACGAATGGATGTTTACCGTGGAAGACATGATGCCCTCCTTTGGTTGGGGCCGGATAACTCTGATTATCCCGGGAAGCAGCGCCCGTTCACAAGCTGCCACTACACCAAATATGGGCGCCAAACATCTGCGCTACAAGGCGTGGCGGATTGCCGGTCCGGCAGAGAGATCCCGCTGTTGTGCACGATCGCAAAGGGCGGCGCGGAGGTGCCAGGATTGCTGGGCACGTCCACACAGGATTGCACTTCTACCTCAACCATTGCTTCGATCAGTTTCAGCCGATCGAGCTTCCGCCGTTGATCGTCGTAGAGCCTGCTGAGCAGCGCATAGGCCGATCCGGAGGGTCTGCCTTTGCGCAATAGTTTCCTGATCACCATTTCCTGATCGGCAACGCGATGCGCGGCCATCACGATATGGCGGCGTGCCAGCTTCAGGTCTTTCGGGCGATATCGCGTGCAAACCATATGCTTTGCTCCTCCGGCGGTGCGGGACGATGGCCATTTCAGCGCGCTGGCGCCATGCGCCTTCAAGCGATCAGCGAAAATCTGCGGCCGTCAGCGTGAAGTTGTTTCCGCGTCGATGCTGATAGGCTCTCGATGCGGCCTCCTGAATGGAGGAACGCGCCGCATCGAAGGCATTGAGATAGGCGGCCTCGGAAGAGTTTTGGGTGATCGCGCTGCCGAGGGCTGCCTCTTCGACCAGAAACCTGACTTCGAACATGCCGTCATAGCCGGTGAAGCGGACACCTTTTCGCGCTTCGTCGAAGCTGCGGCTTCTATTGGGAAAAATAAGTGCCATTGCGGTTATCCTTGGAAGTGGGCTCGGCCGATCTGCGGAACTCGGGCACCGGTGATGATGATGGATGCACGAGGGAGCGAATAGCTTGACGCCGGATGTCCAGCGACCAGCCTGCCTGAATGTCAAAGCGTCGGCAGACTTTAGTGGATGGTCTGCACGATAACCCGGTTTTCAAGCAAGGCTTCCGATGTCTTGATCAAGCGCATCGTACCCGTGATAACCTCATCGGAATAGAGCGAATCCGCACGGGATATTTCGTCCGTCATATCGCCGAGAAGTTTGTTGATCTCCAGCAGTGGCGGCACGAATTCCACCAATCCGGCGGCCGCCAGCCCGTGCGTCAGGCGTGCGATCGCCTCTCGCAGCTGATCGACCAGCGCACGCCTTTCCACCGGCAATGCCGACGGCTTTGTGAGGGTCGCTTCATCGTTGAACTGCATGATGCGTATCCTCCTCTCTCTAAAATGGGTTCCGCCCCGCCATTATCAATGGCGGCCGCCGAATGAGGTTGCGGTCAGGTGGCAAAGAGCGCAAGCTGAACTATCGGCGGGCACGATACGGGCACCGCTGCTTGGGGCGCGCCAGTAAACCCTAGCGCCAGTGAACCCTAGCCCCAACGAAGGAGGACACTATGTCTTCCACATCAGATCAGTTTTTCGATATCCACAATTTGAGAATGCTGGACCGTATTCTCCGAAAGGCCGGCTTTCGCGGCGGCGAAACCTATGCGACCGATGACAGCGAGATCAGCGCCACAAGTTTCCTCATTCATTGTTTCCAGATGGGGATCGTCGACGAGGCCGCGTTGAAATCGGCTCTGAAAATGTATCTGGCGACACAGTTGAGTTCAGGCCCGCTTCCGCAGACATTGGAAGACGGCTCCTTTGCCAGATGGCAGGATGACGGCGGCGCCCCGGTGAAAGCCTATCGGATCGCGCGGTATACGGCGTCTGGGCGTGCGGACGCATCGCTGCGGCCGCCGGCTTACCGCTTTCCCAAAACCAGGCTGCCCGAACGACTGTCCGAGATCCCGTGAACGGGCCTGCTGCGACGTCGCCGGCAACTTCCGATCGATTGTCGCGATGATATGACGAACAAGGAAGAAGACATGTCCGGGATTGACGCCGATCAAAAGTACCGGCGCAGGAAACGCGAGAACATCGCCCCCGTGCGGAAAAGCGCGACGTCAAGCTCGACCGCCGACGATCTGATAACGCAGGCTCGTCAAGCTCGGTCACCATCGGCGGAGCAGGGGATCGATAGCGCTGATAAGCAAGCCGATGGTCTGGCGCGTCCACACAAAGGTCCGTTCGACAACGCGACGGCATTCAGCGCTTCCACCTACGACCATGATCTTCCGACGCGGCAACAATTGGAGGCCGCGCAACGCAGCCAGTCCGACGCGATAAAGCGGCAAGAGGCAAACCGCCAAAAGGGCAAATCCCGCATGCGCGCAAAGACAACCGCAAAGACAACCAAACTGAAATCTCCCTGAGCAGGAATAGAGGAGCGGACGGCGCCCTATAGATTTCTTGCCGACTGAGCGGTGCTTGGCTCCAAGGCCTTCCGCTCAGGTCTGTCGAAAAGCCCGCCTCAGGCAGGCTTTTCCTGTTTGCGGCAAAGCTCGGGCGACCGTCACGCCGCCCCAAACGGCACGGCGACGAAAGTTTTGTTGCCGTCGCGTTCGACAAGCAGCAGCACCGACTTGCGGCCGGCCTTGCCGGCATCGGCAATCGCGGTCTTGACGTCGCGGGCGTTATGAACAGGTCTGTCGTTCACCGAGACGATGACATCGCCGGACTGGATGCCGGCGGCAGCTGCCGATTTATCAGGGTTGACCTTGGCGACCACTGCGCCGCTGATCGAGCGCGGCAGGTTGAGCTGCTGGCGCACATCGGGCGTCAGATCCGCAAGGCCGATACCGAGGCTCGGCTGACCGCTGCTCTGGCCTTGGGCGTCGGGGCTTTCGGCCGCCGCCTGCTTCTGCCCTTCCTCATTGGTGCCGACCGTGACGTTGAGCTCGATCGTCTTGCCGTCGCGCCAGACGCTGAGCGCTTCCTTGGCGCCCGGCGCAAGATCGGCGACCAGGCGCGACAGGTCCTTCGGCGTTTTGACGCTCTCGCCGCCGACGGAGGTGACGATATCGCCGGGCTTCAGGCCGGCATGCGCTGCCGGCGTATCGGCGGTGACGGCGGCAACCAGCGCACCGCCGGTCTTATCAAGGCCGACGGCATCGGCGACATCCTTGGTGACCGGCTGGATCTGCACGCCGAGATAGCCGTGATCGATCGAGCCGTCCTTCTGCAGCTTGGCGACGATCGCCTTCGCCTCGTCGGAGGGAATGGCGAAACCGACGCCGACGCTGCCGCCATTCGGCGAATAGATGGCGGTGTTGATGCCGACGACATTGCCGCTGCGGTCGACCAGCGGGCCGCCAGAATTGCCATGGTTGATCGGCGCGTCGATCTGGATGAAATCGTCATAGGGCCCGCTGTGCAGGTCGCGGCCGCGCGCCGAGACGATGCCTGATGTCACCGTGGTGCCGATGCCGAAGGGGTTGCCGATCGCCAGAATCTGGTCGCCGAGTTTCAGCCTGTCGGAATCGCCCCAGGCAATGGTTTGCAGTGGCTTCGGCGCCTGGATTTTCAAGACGGCGACATCGGATTTCGGATCGGTGCCGATCAGCTTGGCCGGCAGTTCCGTGCCATCATCCAGCGTCACCTTGATGTCGACGGCATTGTCGACGACATGGTTGTTGGTGACGATCACCCCGTCGGGGCTGATGATGAAGCCGGAGCCGAGCGCCATTGCCTGCTGCGAAGGCCGGTTTTTCGGTGCCTGACGCGGCAGCGGGATACCCTGATCTTCGAAGAACTGGCGGAACTGCTCGTCCATCGGCGACTCCTGCTCTCCGGCGCTGACATCGGTCGCCTTCATTGTCGTGGTGATGGTGACGACGGCAGGCTTGTCGGCATCGACGATGGACGCGAAGGAGCCGCTGGGGGCGAGAACGCTGCCGGTATCCGACGGCGCGGCAACGGCATTGGAGGCGTTGATTGCGAAGGGCAGGCAGGCTGCGCCCGCGATGATGGCGGCCCCGACAAGGGCTGCAGTGCGATGGTTGCGGAGGATGTGTGGCATGGTGGTGGTCCCTTGGGTGATGATCCCTTGCGAGAGCGTTGGCTTGGATGGCGTCGTGGTTCCATGTCCTGGGACCTGGCGTCGGATGGCGTTTGGCGCCAATTCCTCTGGGGAATGCGCAGTCGTCGAGGGGCGGCGACCGGGGAAGAGAAGAATTGGCGCTCGGGATTCATATGATCCCACCAAGCGGATTTACAAATTAAAGTTTGATCATGTTTATATTGCCGATCTGTAAGATATGACTGGAGTTTAATCTTCGCTCCCCCAGCGTTTGAGCTTCTCAAAAAATCCGGCCCGATTTTGCCGCGCTCGTGTCCTCCGCGATGTTTTCATTCGAAAATAAGTGGACTTATTCCCGGAGGCGGTGATCCGTTCGCCGCATGCCTCCGTAATTCGCCGACAGACGAACTTGTTGCTCTTTCTGGAAGTTATATTCCGGGATCCTGTTGCGAATATAAAATGTTAGTAGACTCTAAATTATTTCTTCTTCAGAAAGTAAAGGCCGCGATTCGAGGGCAAACGAGTCTCGCGGGCTAGATATAACGGGGCGGTGGGGACGGCAGTGGAGCGGGGGCGGAAGGGCAGGCGCGGCGCGCATGTGAAGTTGAGCGATGTGGCGAAGAAGGTGGGGGTCAGCCCCATCACCATTTCGCGCGCGCTTCGCAATCCTGAAATCGTCTCGGAGGATCTGCGCCAGACCATCCTGCGCACGGTAGACGAGATGGGGTACACCCCTAATCTTGCCGCCCGGGCGCTGGCCGGCCGCCATAACGGCATCATCGGCGTCATCACGCCCGCTTTGCACCATCACGGCTTCGCCGGCCTGATGATCGGCATCGAGGATTGCTTGCGCGCCACCGAATTCCGCGTGCAATATTCCAATACGCTCCACCATGCCGACGGCGAGGCCGGCGAGCTCAAATCCGTGCTGACGCAGAAGCCGGCCGGCGTCATCATCGCCGGCGCCGAATCCTATCGTGATCTTCTGCCGCTGATCGAGAATGCCACCTGTCCGATCGCCCATATCACCGATCTCAGCCAGGAGCCGGCAACGCTGGTCGTCGGCCTCGATCATCATGCGGCAGGCGCCGAACCCACCCGCTTCCTGCTGTCGAGGGGTTATGAGAGGATCGGCTTCATCGGCCGCGGCACGGATATTCGCTCGCGTCGCCGGAAGGAAGGCTATGAGGCCGCGCTGCGGGAAGCGGGCCGTTTCGATCCCGATCTCGCCATTGGCGGAGATGAAGGAAGCAGCACCGGCCTCGGCAGGGAATTGTTTGCCCGCCTGTTGCAGCGCGTGCCGGATATTGATGCCGTCTTTGCCCAAAGCGACGATCTGGCGCTCGGCGTGCTCATCGAATGCGCCGTGCGCGGCATCCGCGTGCCGGAGGATGTCGGCATCTGCGGCTTCAACGATCTGGAATTTTCGGCCTTCACCCAGCCGACGCTGACGACGGTGCAGATTGCACGCTACGATATCGGCTACCGCGTCGCCGACATGCTGCTGCGCGCCATCCGCGACGAGCCGCCCGGCGAAGACAAGGTCGATTGCGGCTTCTCCATCATCCCACGCGGCTCGACGCGGTAATCCGAGACGATATGCCGAATGAAATCTCACTGAACTAGGCGCAGTCCAGATTATTCCTTATATTGGTTGAATGACGAGCGCTGTGCTGAAAAATGGATAACGCCGGACTGTCTCTCGATAGAATGCGCACCTTTGTTCGCGTCGCCGAACGCGGCAACCTGTCGATGGTCGCAAGAGAGCTGGGTGTCGGTCAATCCACCGTAACGCGGCACCTCAATGAGCTTGAAGAGGCTGTCGGCGTACCGCTTCTCAGCCGAACCACGCGTCGCGTGACCCTGACCGACGAAGGGAGCCGCTATTATACGAACTGCCTGCAGATATTGCGCCTGGTCGAACAGGCTGCCGAAGAAGCGAGAGATGCCCGTCAGGCCCCCGCTGGGGCTGTTCGGCTTTCCTGTACGGCAGCGCTCGGCGTGATGCACATCACGCGCCTCATCTTCGACTTTCAGGATAAGCATCCGGACATCCGGGTCGACCTCAACCTGACGGACGAGCGTATCGACTTGGTTCGCGAAGGCGTCGACGTGGCACTGCGTCTTGGGCCTCTCGCCGACAGCGCGATGAAACTCCATGCGCTCGGAGAAAGCCATCGGCTGCTGGTGGGCGCCCCGGCCTATTTGTCCGCCCACGGACGGCCGGAGCGCCCAGCCGATCTGTCACGCTACGAAGCCGTCGTGATGTCCAATGTGGCCGGCAGCGACCAACTCGTTCTTTCCTCTCCCGATGGCGCAAGCCTGATGATCCCCGTCACTGGCAAGTTGCGCGTCGACCACGGGCTCGCAGCGCGCGAAGCCTTTGCCGCCGGACGCGGCATTGGTCCCGCACACCTCTGGTTGGTTCACGATCTTCTGGATGACGGCCGGCTCGAGGTCGTGCTTGGCGACTATCGTCCGTTACCGGTTCCGGTGAGCTTGCTAATCGTTCCAGAGCGTGCAGCCATTGCCCGCGTTCGGCTTCTCGTCGACTTTCTTGTCGCCGAGGTTTCCAAATTGCCGGGAATCCGGTCGTCATGATTTAGAGTCCAAAGGACAGCTTATCGCCACGCCAGCCCGTCTTCCGTAGATACTGCTCCCAGTTGAGCGTGTCGGGGTTCAGACGACGGCTCCATTCGAGGTCGTGCTCCTTGCCGAAATAGCCATATTCGACAGCATATTCGACCATCCCCAGAAGCTCTCGAACGAGAAGTTCGTTGGCGGCAAATTCTGGAAAATAGTGCAGCAGGCCATCCCGGGTGAAAGCGTTTCGATACGAGGCCTTGCGCCCGGTCACGCGCTGGAAGGTTTCGATCATCTCGCGCGGAGAAATGATGTCGCCAAGGATCGGTAGCGTTTTCCCGTTATAACGCTCGGGGTTTGAGAAAATTTCGAGGACCACCGGCCCGGTCGCCGTCAGCGGATCGACAAAAGGCGCTCGGAAATCTTCAGGAAGATAAACCGGCAGGAGAAGCGTATCGCCCTCCATGCGCGGCACATAATATTCGAGAAGATTCGTGTAGAAGAATGCCAGCATGACGAAGGAATGCGAGATCGGCAGGCTGCGAATATAGTCTGCAACGCGGGCTTTGTCGGTAAAATGCGGCGCATATTTCGTGCCCCTGGTGATCTCGCCGACATTCTCAAGCGTGCTGAAAACAATATGCCCGACGCCGGCCTCAACGGCGGCATCCGCCAGTTGTCGGCCGAGGGGAGCCTCGATTGTCTCTGGCGGGGCGATCGGCGGCGTCATCAGAAATGCGCCATCGGCGCCCTTGAATGCAGCAACGAGGTCTTTCTGAAGGCCAAGTTCGAGAGGAACGGTTACGATTTCAGCGCCGCGTTTCTCCAGACCTAAAGCTTCAGGTGAATCCTTTTTCCGGGTTAAAGCACGCACCCGGAAACGTTGGCTCTGAAGGAGTGCCGCGGCGACGCTGCGCCCCTGTTTGCTCGTTGCACCGGCAATCGCGATAAGTGGCTTTTCATGTGCAGACATAGAGCTTTACCTTCCCTGTCATTGGCGCCAAGTGAATGGCGGCACCCTATCTCAACAAGGGTCTATGGCTGTAGATAGCTGAAATACATAACATAATGCCGTTTTATGGATAAATGGCGGCCAAGCGCGGATACAAATCGGTTCGCCATCCCGGATCAGACGAAACCCGCGGCGGGATGACCGGAAGCGCCAAAAGCCATCCGCGACTGCGCAAGTGTCGTCCTTGAAACCATTCTCAAACGCTGGCCTTGGCTCAGACATATCTTCGCCGATGGCGGCTATGGTGGACCAAAGCTGAGGGGTGCATTGCAAAAGGCGCAAAGTTCACCCTGCAGATCGTCAAGCGAACCGATAGGCCAAGGGTTTCGAAGTGCTGCCCCGTCGCTGGGTCGTGGAGCGCCCATGGCTTGGCGAATGTCGGCGATTGGCCAGGGATTAGGAAAAATCAATCGCGACGACCGAAGCCTGGATCGTCATCGCCCACATCCGTATCCTCACCCGGCACTTGGCAAGATATTAAGTTTATTGAATTCTTTCCGATTCAGACTCTTAGGAATCTTGCCGAATGTATTAATATTCTTAAGTACTATTGAACATGCTTAATATTATGTTAACCTTAAAGAGATCTGAGGGGCGTTCAGCGCGTTTTCAAAGCGGAAATTCAAAGCATGAAGCTTTCGCAGATAATATCCCCAACTATGCCTAAATATAGGTTGAGAAGTGGTTCTCGCCTAAATCAAAAAATACTGTGCGTTGTATTTGCGGCAATTGCTCCAGTAACGTCAGCAGCGGAAGAGTTGCCTACGCCCACGGAATCTGTCTCGGTTGTGACATCTGGTGAGATTTCGGCCCGGCAGCCTCAATCGTTGCGTGACGTTCTTCGCTCAGGCGATAAATTGAATCTCGCATTTTACGAAAGCTTGGCCTCCGTCGAAGATCGCTGGACGGGCTCACGGGGCACGGTTCCCTGGAACTTTTACCAGCGGCCCGAGCTCACTGGCGAATACGTCGTTGAAGCGGACGGGACGATTTCGCTTCCGCTTTTGGGACGCTTCCCGGTTCGAGGGCTTCCTCCGGCGGATGTGGAGGCGATAATTCTTCCTTCATACGAAAGTTTGGTCGGCAGAAAGGGGTTCGTGACTATCGTCAAGATTGAGCACCAGCCTGTTTATATTACCGGCCCGGTTCGTAATCCTGGCTCGTTTCGATATGTTGATGGCATGACTGTTCTGCATGCCGTTGCGCAAGCGGGTGGCATGGCGGCGAAGAGTATTGAGCCATGGCAGAGTGTGGAAATTACCCGCCAGATCGAGCGGTTGAAGGCTGAGTTGGCCGATCTGAAGCGGCTTGCGTCGCGAACCGAGGTGCTCAAGGCTAAGCGCGATTCCGTGCAAATTGCCAGCATTGGCACACCTGTTCTTGGTCCCGATCCCGATGCCCAACGGTTGCTGGATGATGAGACATGGCAGCGCCAATTGGTAACGACGAGCAAGGATGCGCAGAGCAGTGCTTACGCAAAATCTGTCGCCAATGCTCAGGCCGATCTCGATCTGCGTCAGGCACGCGTCGGCAATTATGATGCCACCATTCGGGTCCGTCAGGATCGGCTGGCAAGTATCGAGAAGTTGGCCAAAAACAAACTTGTCACCAGCATTGAGTTGACCCGGGCACAAAGCGAACTGACCGAGTCGGAAGATCGAAAGCAGCAAGCCGTCATCGATGTCGAGAGCGCAAAGCAACGGCTGGCGGCAGCAAAACAGGACGTTGAGCGCGATCGTATCGAACGCAAGATCGAGATCGAAAAGTCGGCAGCGGATGCCGAAAGAGGCCTATCCACGGCGTTGAAGACGACCGAGAGCGATCTTGAAATTTTCCAGTCGATGGTATCGTCGAATGATAGCGCCGGTGTTGAATTTGAAATCGTTCGGCCTGGACCCAATGGTGTCATCGTCGAACCTGCGACCGAAGAAACGGTCTTACAGCCTGGTGATCTGATCAAAGTACATTGAGACTTAGCCACATACTCTTCCAGGAGAGTTTAATCCTCCTCTCGGCCAAACAGCTCAGGGGCATCGTCGATTTGCGATTTGTCACGCGGTCCAAAACGCCAAGGAGAGCTTATGTCTGCAATCGAAGCTTTAGAATCCTCGCATGCCTCGATGCCGGTCCAAGGTCCGATGTTCAATTTGCCAAGGACCTCACTCGTCATTCCAACCTTGAACGAAGCGGAAAACATCAAGCTGCTTTTGCCCCGCATACCGACATGGGTGCATGAAATCATCATCGTCGATGGGCGATCGACAGACGGAACGCCGGATATAGCGCGAAGCATGCGCGATGATGTCAAGATCGTACTTCAGCCTAAGAAGGGCAAAGGCATCGCATTGCGGACGGGCTTCGAAGCCGCATCTGGTGATATGATCGTGATGCTTGATGCTGACGGGTCGATGGATCCCTACGAAATCATCTTGTTCGTCGCAGCTCTTGTTGCCGGTGCGGATTTCGTCAAGGGTTCGCGCTTTATGCAGGGTGGCGGCACCAGCGATATGACGGTCATCCGCCGTTTCGGCAATCTGGGCCTGACCCTCCTGGTCCGGATGCTCTATGGCAGCTCCTTTAGCGATCTGTGCTACGGCTACATGGGCTTTTGGAGACGGCATGTTCCCTTGCTGCGTGCCGATTGCGACGGCTTCGAAATTGAGACGCTGATCAATTTGCGGGCCCTGAAGAACAAGCTCAAAATCATGGAAGTCGCGAGCTTTGAATCGGAGCGTATCTACGGCGTCAGCAATCTGCGTGCCCTCCCGGACGGCTGGCGCGTGCTGAAGACGATCTTCCGAGAACGCGTCAGTACGCCGACGGGCGTCCAAGTCCTCGAGCAGGGCATTTCCTGAGGTCTGGATTTAATTGGCGAGGCCGCATGATGCGCATTTTGATGCTCAGCGCGAGATACCTGCCTTTTGCCGGAGGAACGGAAACCCATGTAAGCGAGGTCGCAATCCGGCTCGTGCGCAAGGGGCATACGGTGACGGTATTGACGGGCAATCCCGACGGCCTTCTTCCGGTAGCGGAAACCCGAGACGGCGTGCAGATTGTCAGGCTGAAGACGTTTCCCCGTGGGCGGGATTGGTGCTTCGCCCCCGGCGTCTTCAGGGCGGTCGCCGAAGGGGATTGGGACCTGATGCATGTTCAAGGCTACCACACCTTTCTGGCACCGCTGGGAATGGCCGCCGCATCGCGGAAGGGGCTTCCTTTCGTGGTCACCTTTCACAGCGGTGGCCATTCGTCGCGATTTCGGTCCTCGATCCGGCGCTTCCAACATAGAATGCTTGCGCCTCTGGCTGCCAGGGCAGCGCAACTCATTGGCGTGTCGGGATTCGAAGCGGATCTATTCAGCCGGAATATGGCAATCGCGAGAGACCGGTTCATCGTTATCCCCAATGGCGCGCGCCTGCCGGAAAAGTCCGGGCGGCGACCGGCTTCACCTCACGACAGGCCGCTGATTGTCTCGCTCGGCAGGCTGGAGCGTTATAAAGGTCATCATCGCGCGCTTGCTGCATTTAATGTGCTGGCAACAAAATTCCCTGATATGCGCCTTCGGATCCTAGGGGAGGGGCCTTATGAGGCGAAGCTGCGTCAGCAGGTGGCCGAGCTCGGGCTCGGCAACCGTGTCGAGATCGGGGCAATTCCGCCGACCGACCGGTCCGCAATGGCCGATCTTTTGTCTTCGGCCGCTCTTGTCGTGCTCCTCAGCGATTATGAAGCTCATCCCGTGGCGGTTATGGAGGCGCTTTCGGTCAAGGCTCCCGTACTGACCACCGACACATCCGGCTTTCGAGAGCTGGCTGAGGAGGGCCTCGTGCGTTCCATTCCGCTCAACGCTTCGCCGGACTTCACCGCGCGTGAAATGCTCGCCGCCATGGAGGCGGGGCCGATCTCAATTGAGACGAGGTTGCCGGACTGGGACGATTGCACGGACCGGCTGCTGATGGTGTACAGACGCGTACTTTCGCATCCGCAGCCTGAACTGCGAACCGGTCCAGCACTGCTTGGAGATTTGAAGCACGATGACCGTTGTTAAGGGGCGGGCTTCTCCGGGCCGGCAGAAGGCCTACCAGGACGGAGCTTATCGTCATGGCTATGCAGGAAGGGTTTCCATTCCACGCGTCGATCTGTGGATCGCCGCATTTCTGGGCCTGCGCAGGCAGGACAGCGCGGTCGGGGGCGTTGCCGATCCTTCGTCGCTGGGGATGTCGCCGGTCTTTGCCTTCCTCTGCAGCTGCGCCCTTGTTGTGGCCGCTCTTGCTGCAAATGCCAGTCGGCTGGGAGAGGGCTGGGCGGTTCCCGCGTTCTATTGCGCCATCGCCGCGATCTTTCTCCCCGCGGCGGCGCGAATAATCCACCCGGGAGCCAGCCGCCTGGAGCGCTTGGCGCTCATAGTGATCGTGACCTCAGCCCTCTTCGTGGTACGCGTCATCCGCGCACCCGTCGCCTTCATAGACCATGACGAATTCCTGCACTGGGCGACGGTGAACGATATTCTCGAGGCGGGGCGACTGTTCCTACCCAATCCCCTTTTGCCGGTCAGCCCCCTCTATCCCGGCCTAGAGCTCATAACGTCCGCCTTGGTCAACCTGTCCGGACTGTCCGTCTTCGCGGCAGCCCTCATCGTGTTGGCGGCGGCGCGGATGATGCTCATGCTCGCGCTATTCCTGCTCTTTGAGAAGATCACGGATTCGGCACGGATCGCCTCCATCGCCTGCCTGATCTACATGGGCTCGTCCGCGTTTTTGCTGTTCGACGTCCACTATTCCTATGAAAGCCTGGCGATCCCCATGCTTGCGGCGGTGCTCTTGGCTTCGGAAAGCCGACGCATGGAGCGGGGCGACACGGCAGGCTGGCTGACGGTCGTCGCCACCATGATCCTGATCGTGGCGCTCGCGGTTACTCATCATCTCACCTCCTATTTTTGCACGGCCCTTTTGTGCGGCGCGGCGGTGATGGAATGCCTGAGGCAGGGCGCGTCCGCTATGCAGAGGCGGCAGGCGATCCTGCTGGCCTCGATCGCCGTGATTGCTCCGGTCGCTTGGTCGAAGATCGTCGGGAACCCCACCGGCAGCTACATCCTTCCCGTACTGGCAGGCGGCATACACGAGGTAGCGCAACTCGTATCGAGTTCGACCTCGACGCGTAAGCTTTTCGTGTCGGACACGGGAGCCTTGGCGCCTGCTTGGCAACGTTACCTGACGATGGCGGGCGTCGCGCTGATCTGCCTGGGCCTTCTCACCGGCTTTCTCCGCTCGCTCGTTTTCAATGGGCAGCTCCGGAATGCGAGCATCCTCTGGCCGCCGACCAGATGGCGCCTATGGCGATCAAGCCTTCTCGTCGTCCTCGTTTTGGTGACGCTGGCCTATCCCGTCAGTATCATCTTCCGCCTGACGCGCAGTGGGTGGGAGATCGGCAACCGCGTCGGCTCGCTATCCTTCCTCGGCGTCGCAATTGTCGTGGCGGTGGCCGTCGCGGCGTTCTGGCACGGCACGTCGCGTGGCTGGCTGCGCGCAACGGCGCTTGCCGCCGCCGCAACGACAGTGCTGATTGCTGGCGTCATCAGCTCCGAGGGACCACGTATCCTGGTTCCGGCCGGCTATGAAGTGTCGGCCGACTCCTCGTCGATAGAACCGATGGGGATCAGCGCCGCAAGGTGGACCAGGGAATGGCTGGGGAGAGACCAGCATTTCGCAACCGACCGGATCAATCGCCTGCTCCTGTCTACTTATGGCCGGCAACAGGTCTCGACCACTCTTGAGAGTGGGCAGGATACAGGCATGGCCATCACCGCAGCCGATCTCGGCCCGATGGAACGCAAGCTGCTGATCGACTCGGGCGTCGGCTTCGTCATGGTCGACCTGCGCATGACCACCGGCCTGCCCGGCGTCGGCGTCTATTTCGACGGCGGCGCGCAGGACCGAAACTACACGGTCCCCCTCCAGTCGTCGTCGCTGCTCAAGTTCAATTCCGAGCCCGATGTCGACCGCACCTTCGACAACGGCTTCATGGTCATTTTCGACGTCGGGCGGCTCGCGAAAGCACGGCAGCCCGCCGTCCCTGGTAAGCGGACCGGAGAGCCGGTGCAAACCTTGGGACGAACAGACGGAGATTTACAATGATCGATAGCCGTATCGACGCTTTCATGTGCGTCCATTCGCGGGACATCGAATATTTACTCGAAGCGTCCCTTCGCTCCTACCAGCAGCATTTCCCCGACAAGGGAAACCTGACCATGGTTACCGACAACCCGGCCGCTTTAAGAGCCTTCCTCGACGCGAAGGATCTCGTGCCTGGAGCAGCCGTCACCGGCGACAACGACTGGCTTTCGGCCAGTGAACTGGAACTTCCCGGCTGGTTTCGGCAGCAGATCATCAAGCTGCGCGCCTTCGAATTTTGCCGGACCGAGCATTTCTGTAATCTCGGTGCGGATACACTGCTGCTGCGGCCCATCGCGACGACCGATCTGATCGACCGGCGCGAACCGGTTCTATATTATTCCAGCCACAGGCTTCCCGATCTGCACTACCGTTTCGAGAAGCAACGGTTGCGCAATGTTGCAAAGATCCTCGGCGTCGAGCCGGCCCGGTCTTTTCGCTACGTCGATTTCATCAACGATTTCTTCTGCTTCAAGCGCGAATGGCTCATCGCGCTGAATGACTACATCGCGTCGAAATACGGCTCAAACCCCTACGTCGAGCTGCTTAAGGGGCTGAGCGCGTCAAAAGACCAGACACGGTTCGGGGAATGGACGCTCTATTCCGTCTTTCTGCTCGATGTGATGCACCAGTCGCCGACGATGCGCGATGCGCGCGGGGGGGCCTATCTGACGCAGATCCATAGCCGTCTCGGCCTCACTCTGAGCCGGCTGGACAGCAAGATCGTTCATCTCGTCCAGAAATCCTTCGACCCGAACGTGATCCGCCAGAAGCTCATGAAGGTGAACCCGGGCGCCGCTCAGATCATCGGCGCGACGGCATGGGCGGATGCAGGAGCTCGTCCCCGATGATGGCCCGCCGTGTCTTTCTGGGAAACATTCCGCTGTGGGTTCTTGCCGCTGCGTTGGCTGTAACGTGGCTGCCCGAAACCTTTTCGACCTGGGAGCAGGCGGTCCGCCTAGTGCTCTGCGCGCCGCTGATACTGTATTTTCCGGGCCGCATGCTGGTGGACACCCTGCGCATAGAGGGCGATATGGTCACGAGGGGGACGCTCTCGGTGTTCCTGAGCTTCGCGGCCTGCATTTTTTGTGGGCTTCTGCTGCATGTCGTCGGGCATCTCGATGCGCGAGGCTGGGTATACGCGCTGGGCCTGACGACTATCGCCGTTCGGTGGCTGAATGTCGTTCTGCAGCTCGCAAGGCCGGTTCCAGCCATTCCTTGGGCTTGGCCCGGCCGCCGTTTTGGGACCTTCGCCGCTTCCATGATCTTGGCGACGAGTTCCGTCCTCGTGGCGCGCCCGGTCGCGCTTGAACGCAAGCCGTTTCAATTCACCGAGCTTTGGATGGTGCCCAAAGGGAACTGGACGAACAATGTGGTAACAGTCGGCGTGCGCAATTCGGAAGACGCCAAGACGCTTTACAGTCTTGACCTTGTTCTGGGGGGCACGCTGATTGGAAAGATGCCAACCTTCGAACTGGCGCCTTCCTCCAGCCAAACCTTCGAATTCTCCGTACCGACAAAAACGCGCCCCGCCGCACGGCTGGAAGCCTGGCTCTACAGGGACGGCGACAGGGGAACGATCTACCGCAAGGTCTGGATGACCATCGACACGCTCCAGTCCCCGGCACCGACCGGAATAACCCTTCAGTTCGCTCCGGAGACGAAAAATGGATAATGTCCAGCACCCCGGGCCCGGCAAGCTCACGACGGCAATCGTCATCTGCTGCTATTCGGACAAGCGCTGGGACATTCTCAACAAAGCAATCGAGGCGGCGGCGCGCCAGGTCCCGGCCGCGGACGAGATCGTCGTCATCGTCGATCACAATCCGGCACTCGCGCTGCGTCTGCGCGCCAAGCGCTTCGAAACCCCCGTCCGGATCGTCGAGAATATTTATCCGCCCGGCCTCTCCGGTGCCCGCAACACCGGGATTTCTGTCAGCCGCGGCGAGGTCATCCTGTTTCTCGACGACGACGCCGTGTCGGATCAAGACTTGCTGGCGACCTTGGTGCGGCAACTCGAGGATCCCTCGGTTCTGGGCGCCGTCTCCGCTATCCGCCCGTTGTGGGAAACAGACCGTCCGTCCTGGTTTCCCGACGAATTCCTGTGGACCGTCGGCTGCACCTATCGCGGCCTTCATCCGGGGCCGGTGCGCAACCTCATCGGCGCGTCCATGTGCATCCGCCGCTACGTCTTCGATCATACGGGCGGCTTCGATTCCGGCTTGGGCCGAACGGCCAAGGCTTTGCCGCTCGGATGCGAGGAAACCGAACTCTGCATCCGTGCAACTAAGGCCTTGCCGCATGGCCGTTTCGTCTTCGAGCCATCGAGCGGCAGCGATCACGCCATACCCGCCGATCGCGCGACGTGGAAATATTTCCTTCATCGATGCTGGGCCGAAGGGCTTTCAAAGGCCAGCCTATCGTTGATGGCAGGCACCGGCGAGGCGCTGGCGTCGGAAAAGACCTATATGACGAGGACGTTGCCCCAAGGGGTTATGCGGGGATTGGCTGATATGTTGCTTGGCCAGCCGAGCGGCCTTCTTCGCGCCGTCGCGCTGGGCGCCGGCCTGACGGCCACTGCGGCCGGCTTCGCTCTCGGCCGGACCCGCGCTGCCCTTACGCGACCGTTCACCTCCGTTCCTGCTCGCGCTCTCGAACCGATGGAATAGGCATGATGACCCTCAGCGCCGTCATGACCAAGGTCCGCAGCCTCCTGATGAATCAGGCGGTTTTGCTCCTCAATGCAGGCATGCTGGGGCTTGGAACGTTGATGACGGCCATTCTCGGCTTCGTCTACTGGTGGTTCGCGGCGCGCTCCTTCTCGGCCGAAGCTGTCGGGCTCGCCGCCGCCGCCATATCGTTGATGAATCTCCTCGCGAATCTCGGTGAAGTCGGTCTCGGGCCCTTCCTGATGGGCGAGATAGGCCGTCAGAAAAGAGCAGGCCCATTTCTGACGGGCGCCCTCCTGGCCTCGTTCAGCGCCTCCATCGTCGTGGGGCTGATCTATCTTGTTATCGCAACCTATACATCGACGCAGCTTGGCTCGATCGTCGGTTCCTCCGCGACCGATCTGTTCTTCGTCGCTGGTTGCGCTCTGACGGCCGTGACCCTCGTGCTCGACCAAGCCCTGGTTGGCCTGCTGCGCAGCGGCCTTCAACTGGCCCGGAATGTCGTCTTCGCCGCCAGCAAGCTTCTTCTACTGATCGCTCTCGGCCTGACACTTGGCCGGGCGACCAGCGGACTGGCGATCTTCGCCACCTGGTTTACCGGGCAGCTTGTCTCGCTGGTCGTCGTGGCCGGGCTTCTTGTTTATGCCGGCAGGCGCGTTTTCCACCGGCCGGAGATCCGCGCCTTCCGCCCGGTGCTCGGACAGGTTTTCGGCCATCATACGCTCAGCATGGCTGTTCAGGCGCCGGCGCTGCTGCTGCCCTTCGTCGTCACGGTGATGCTGTCCGCTGAGATCAACGCCGCCTTCTATGCCGCCTGGACGGTGCTGAACGTCGCGCTTCTAGTCCCTGCGTCACTCGCCTCGGTGTTGTTTGCCATCGCTTTGCGGGAGCCGGAGCTATTTCCTTCGCGCCTGCGCCTGTCGCTCGGCTTGTCGATGCTGGTCTGCGCGGCGACCGCCTTGGCGTTCCTCTTCCTGTCGCGCTTCATGCTCTGGATATTCAATCCGGCCTATGCCGCGATTGCAGGAAATGGCCTCCAGTTTCTTGGCGTTGCCGCTTTTGGAATGGCGTTGAAGTATCATTATCTGGCGGTTCAACGTGTCCGACGGCGCCTGGGTTTTGCTACGCTCGTTCTGACCGGCGGTGCGCTGCTGGAGATCGCGGCTGCCGTCGGTGGTGCGCAATTCGGGATCGCCGGCACAGCCAACTTCTGGGTCATTGCTGTTTCGCTGGAGGGCCTGCTTCTGTGCCCGGCATTGTATTGGGCCACACGGCACACTGCGACGCAGTCCACCATCGCGCCATCAGCGGCTGCCGGTGTCTCGACATACGGCAATTCCCTCGACGAGACAGACCAAATCGGAATTGCGTCACGGGCTTGAAAGGGAGTTTCCTCGCATGAGACGTATTCACCATTTCCGGAATTTCGCTATCGGCGCTGTGGCGCTGGCGCTTTTTTGGTCTGCTCAAGTCGGATCTGCGGACGCGCAGTCATCTGCACAGCAACCTTTCGTCACGACGAAAGAGGGGGGCTTCCTGCTGGACGGCAAGCCATTTCGCGTGGCCGGCGTAAACAACCATTATCTGACATTTGGCTCGTCAGGCGAAGTCACCCGCGTGTTGGACGATGCCACGGCAATGGGTGCCAATGTGGTGCGCACCTTCCTGCAACCGGTTATAGGGTCGCTGGACGGCCGGGTGCCGACGATCTGGAATTCAAAAAGCACGGCCGATTCCAGCAATCTGGGAACCAAGGGCATCTATATGATGAGCTGGGATCCGATAACCAACAAGATGGTTCCCAACGACGGACCTGACGGCCTGCAAAAGGTCGATTACCTCATCGCGGAAGCGGCGAAGCGCAAGCTTAAGCTGATCCTCGCATTCGTCGATTTCTGGGCCTACACGGGCGGTGCCCAGCAGATGAACGCCTGGTACGGGAGTTCGGACAAATACACATTTTTTGCCGCTGATCCGCGAACCCGACGCGATTACAAGGCATGGGTCGGGCATGTTCTGTCGCGCGTCAACACGATTACTGGTGTGCGCTATTCCGATGACCCGACCATATTTGCCTGGGATCTGGCCAACGAACCTGACATCCATCCCAAACCGCTCCTTCATGAGTGGGTGTCGGAAATGTCAGCCTATGTCAAATCCCTGGCACCGAAACAGCTCGTAACGACGGGCCATGGGAACATGGATCAGAAGCTGGCGGATATGAGCATTCCGAGCGTCGATTTCGGCACGTGGCATGGCTACCCATCTTACGCCAAAATGAGCCATTCCGATTTCGATGCCCGCATTCGCGAATACTGCGCGATCGGCCGAAATATCGGAAAACCGGTAATCCTGGAGGAGTTTGGAATTCCGCGGTCCGATGCCGATCAGGCAAACGCCTATGGAACTTGGCTGAACACGATCGCCACCTCGGATTGCGGAGGCTGGGTGGTCTGGCGGCTCACCAGCACGCAGGACTCGGGCCTCTATCCTGAGGACGATTACGACAAATTCGACATTCACAACGATGGGAGCCCTGCTTGGCAGGCTCTGCGCGACGCCGCCCTCAAGCTTCAATAATCAGGGCCACCGGAGCCATTCCGCCGTCCAGCATTAAAGCATGTCGCGCAAAAGTGTGCAGCGGTTTTGCGACAACGGCATGCATAAAAACAACGACCTAAAGCGCGAGGAGCGAATCTGAAAGATCGCGACGCGCTTTAGTCGTCTTGAGCGATGGATCGGGCCGGGTGTTGCCATTCGATTTGATGGCTGCCAACAATATGTGGCATATCGCTCGAAGGCGGAAACCGATTTCAAGACGAAAACACGCGTGACACGACGATCGGAAGCGCGCCCGCGAACCGGGATGGTTGCGCGAACGAACAAGTGATAGCGATCTCAACACGCCAGAGTATTGACCTAAATGCTTCCATATTTTCTTGCGATCTAAACTGGGTCTCTAGCTTCGCCAAATATTCGCGATATATCCAGGATATTGGGGACAAACTGGAGATTTTCGAAGGTCGGCAGTTGGCAATATGAATAATGCGGACGGCTCGCTCCCAGAAGCGGTATCGTATATTGACTCATCATCGGGCTATCCCGATTCGAAAGAGGGATTCCGGCAGTGAACTCTTCACGCTTTCTCCAATCAATCGTCGAAGCCGAGTCCCATGATACACGCTTGAATTTCGCCCGCGCCGCGATTTTTCAGCTTTATAGTGCTTGCCTGCCAACCGGTTCTGCGCCGGCTCAGTTTTCCGTCGAACTCACGCTATCTGAAGAAGAACCGGTCACGCTTGTCGTGCGGCCGTTCGTCAATAAGGTCGAAGCACTTGGCGGGCTTGTGAAATCCCTGTTTTCGACAAACGCGGAGACCGTACTGCGAGCCCTGCCATGCAGGGTGGAGGATAAGGTTGGATCCGGCATTGGATTGATACTTTTCGTCGACGACGAGCCGATGATTACCATCGGATCTCTCGCGGATAATAGCGGACTGTTTCTCCGGCAAATCGAGCCCGCATCCAGGAACACGTCCGGGGTTGCCACAATCGGTACGGTGGTAGGCCAACGACTTGCCAGTGTGGTCCCTATTCCGACTGGATCTCTCCATCTGCGTAAGCCGAAATAACGGACTTTGACCAATCAAGGTATCAGCAGGAGACTGCCCGCCGAACGTCCGGATTCCATCTCTTCGTGCGCCTTCGCAACATCGGCCAAACGATATCCGGCGCCGATCTGCGAAACGGGCGTGAGGCAAGGATGACCGGTGCTCGATCTCTGTCGAATCACATCACTTTTCACAAAGCCGTCGGCCGCCGGAATAGGGCTGATAAGTACAATCGGACGGCCGAAATGAGCGGTAACTGCGCGAACAGGCGGTGATATTACAGGATTGCGGTGCGCCTTGGCCATCGACCACTGCTTCCGTCGATCGCACTCCGTTCAGCGTCGGTTCGGCCGCCGTCTCGCGCATGAAGTCTCGCCAGATATGCGCTGGCAGGTCGCCGCCCGTCACCCCCTTCATCGGCGCGTCATCATCATTGCCGACCCAGACACCGACGACGAGCGCTTCCGTGAAGCCGACGAACCAGGCATCACGATTGTTCTGGCTCGTGCCGGTTTTACCGGCCGCAAACGTGCCGGGATCTGCCCCACGTCCAGTGCCGCGCTCGACCACCAACTGCAGCAGGCCGAGGAGGTCGGACTGGTAGGGCGAAAGATCGACATTCGGCTTTGCTTGTGAGCCAACTCGAAACGTCTTGGGCTGCCCTGCCGCCTGGAAGTCGATGATGCCCCAGGGCCTGACGGGTGCCCTGCCGAGTTGGACGGACGCATAGGCGCTGGTGAGGTTAAGCAGATTTACTTCTGATGTGCCAAGCGCCAAAGACGGCGTGTTGGCCAGTGGCGCATCGATGCCGAGTTCACGCGCTGCGGCAATCACATTGTCCAGCCCTACCTCTTCGGCAAGCGCCACTGAGGCGGCATTGAGCGAACGCGCGAACGCCTCGGCAAGGGTTACCCAGCCGCGATAATTGCCACCGGAATTTTCTGGCGACCAGCCATCGATGTCAATTGGCGCGTCCAGAACCCGGTCAGACAAGGTGAGCCCAGCCTTCAATGCCGCGTAATAGACGAATAGCTTGAAGGTGGAACCCGGCTGGCGCATCGCAGTGACGGCGCGGTTGAACTGGCTTGCCTTGTAGTCGCGCCCTCCAACCATCGCTACGACCGCGCCGTCGGGCGTCATCGCAACCAAGGCCGCCTGCGATGCTTCGACTGTCTTTCCCTCACTGTCCAGAGCTCTTTTCACGACCCTCTCGGCGATCTGCTGCAACCGCGGCACCAGCGTGGTGCGCACCGTCGTCGAACCCGGCGAGGAGCCGGCGATTTCGCTTGCTTGCTGTGAAATCCAGTCGGCAAACCAGCTTCCGGAGCGCGGCGTGGGCGTCGTTGGGTGCAGCCTGGCAAAGCCCGTCTTGGCCTCGGCCGCCTGTGGCTCTGTGATTTTTCCATTGGTTGCCATCGCGTCGAGAACGACCAAGGTGCGCTGCCGGGCGCCTTCGAAATTGTCGATCGGATTCCATTGGCTCGGCGCCCGCAGCAACCCCGCCAGCATCGCCGACTCCGGCAGGTTCAGGGCGCCGATGTCCTTGTTGAAATAGATGCGCGCGGCGGCAGGCATGCCGGTGGCGCCCGCGCCAAGATAGACGCTATTGAGATAGCGCGTCAGGATTTCCGCCTTGCCGAGCTTCCATTCCAGCCAGAAGGCGATGACGACTTCCTGCATCTTTCGTTTTATGGTTCGGTCGCTGTCGAGGTATTGCAGCTTGATGAGTTGCTGAGTGATCGTGCTGCCACCCTCCACCACCGAGCCGGCTTCCAAGTTTCGCAGAAGCGCCCTCCCGATGCCCCTGGGGTCGACGCCGAAATGATCCATGAACCGGCGATCCTCGATCGAAAGGACGGCATCGATCAGATGGGGCGGAAACTGGTCGTATCGAGCATATGGCCCTTGATAAGGTCCCTGTCTTACCAATGGCGCGCCGTCGGCAGTTTCCAGCACGACGACCGGCTTTAACGTTCCATCCCGGATTTCGCTCCAGGGCACGTCTTTCAGTGCCCACACCAGCACGCTTCCTGCGATGAGGCAGACAAGCAAGGCCAACCCGATAGCGAATTTCAGCCAGCCCGCAATGAACGGAGCGCTTCGTCGCCTTTCACGCGGCCTTGAACGCTGACCGCGAATACCGCGCCCCGCTTTGACTAAAGCACTCGTCATCCACTTGTGGGTAGCTGACGCGACTCCAGGCCGCGTCGACCTCAGCTTCGTCCTCCAAAACAAGGCGGCCGTTTTGATCTTTGCCAAAGCAGAACTCGCCTGCAAATCTTGGCGCAGCGCACGCAATAGAGTCCTGGCGGCCCGCTTGGTTTGGCCGAAGGATTCGTGGGGCGGCTGCGGGTCGTCGACTCGGGTGATTCCCGGCGAATCCGAGGCGGCCGCTTGCGCTGGCGAATTTGGTGTCTGATCGCCACCCGAACTCGAGTTGCTAACGCTTTCACCTGAGGATTCGGGAGAATTGGGCATCGATTACCGCGAAAAAGCCAACGCACAACGACCTTTATAGCCGGGTGATGCGGAGTGTTCCACCGCAAAAGGCCGCAACGGTTCCGAGCAGTTTCCGGGCTCCATGCCCTCGGGCTGCAAGGCAACGGTCTGCGCGTCGAAGGCGAGGCCGACTTTGGGCTGGGCGTCGAGCGAGTCTTTCGTTGTCAATGAACGACTTGGGAAGCTGCCGACATCAATTCCTGGGAATTCGGTGCCTGGAATGTCTGGAGCCCAGCCTCCAGAACTTCAGTGAAGCTCCAGCGTACGATGCCGTCACGGTCGATGAGGAACTGACCGACAAGCTGCCCGTGGTCGGCAGTCATCATCTGCTGATCGGCTTCCGTAACCTGATATCCTTCCTTGTTGTTGAGAAATTCGTCCATTGCCATCACGCCCATAGGCTCGGGCAACTCGCCCGGAAGATCGATCAGTATCGCCATGGCCGTGTCGATCCCGACCTCGCGTAGGCCGAAGGCTTGGTGCGAAGCCCGTACCGGGTCGGAAGCAGCAAGAAGATCGGGTATCGGATGGTAACGGAAATAGAGTCGTGCGCGTTCGACCGGGGTGTTTACCACCGCCAGGGATTGGACGCCTTTCTCACGCAGCATCGGGTTGAGATATGCCATGGCCGCGACATGGCGCCGGCAGAACGGACAATGCAGGCCTCGAAACAAACCGATCAACAATGGGCTGCGGCCACGAAAATCATCAAGTGCGATCTTCCCCTCGTGCGAGATCGCATCAAACACAACGTTCGGGACCCGGTCGCCCGGTTGCAGCGGATGGTCGACATAGGGCGTGGACATGGACAACCTCCTCGCTCGGGGATCAGTCGAGAAAAGGCGCCACGTTAAGTGCTTCGAGGTCTAGATTGAACGTTGCAAGGCCTGACCTCTCGCCTTACCGCATCGCCAGGATCCTATCTTAAGAATGGCCCCACATTGGCCCACGGGCAAGCGGTAAACAGTGAATCGTGAATTGAAAAAGTCCGTTTTCTGCAAACACTGATTTTTTTAGTGGCCGTAGAGGCCGACAGGGAATCCGCCAGCCCGCAGATTCGGCTGCGGTGAGGGGCCAGTCTTGCTGGCCCCTTATCCCTTGTCAGATATCGCTTGCAGCGCTCGACCAGAGGTCGGCCGCTTCGGCTGCCGTCATGCGCCGTACTTCGGCTTCGTGGCTGCGGCTGGCGAAGAGTTCGCTCGCCATGATCTGTTCGGCCAGATCGGCCGGAAGCGAGAGGATGACGCGGGCTTCGCCATTGTGCAGGCCGCCGAGTTCGGTGCGCTTGCCGGTCACCATACCGCCGGCGACCGTGTTGTTGGTCTCCGGATCGATCAGGATGAAGGAGCCGGAAAGCCGGTTCTGCTCATAGGGGTCGAAGATCGCGGCTTCGTCGAAGACGAGCCGGACTTTGCCGATGGCGTTCATGTAGAGCCGCTGCGCGGCGTTCCAGGTGCCGGTCTTCAGCTCCAACTGGCTGAGCGGCTGCACCTGGACACGCTGGCGGCGGCTGCCGCTCTTCAGCCAGTAGCGTTTGCCGGGCTCGATGCCCTCCGGCTGCAGAGCGACGATCTGCGCGTCGAAGGCAAGGCCGACCTGCGGCTGGGCGTCGATCGAGACGATCATGTCGCCGCGCGCCACATCCACCTGGCGGTCGAGCACCAGGGTGATCGCATCACCGGCAACGGCCGCATTGCGGACGAGATCGAAGGTGACGATCTTGGAGACGTTGGCGACCATACCCGACGGCAGGATCATGACGCTGTCACCCGGCTTGACCGAGCCGCCGGCAACCGTGCCCTGATAGCCGCGGAAACTTTCGCCGGGACGCGAGACGCGCTGCACCGACAGGCGGAAGCCGACCGTCTGCGACGAGCGCACTGTGGCAAGCTCCAGTGTCTCCACCAGCGACGGGCCGCTGTACCAGGGCATGGCGGCCTGGCCGGAATAGACGACGTTTTCGCCCTTCAGCGCCGACATCGGAATGGCTGTAATCTGCTTGACGCCGAGCGACAGGGCAAATTCGCGGAAGTCATGGCTGATCTTGTCGAAGCCGGCGCGGTCGTAGCCCGTCAGGTCGATCTTGTTGACGGCAAGCACGAACTGCTTGATCCCGAGCAGCGAGGCGATCGTCGCGTGACGGCGCGTCTGCTCGAGAATGCCGAGGCGCGCATCGACCAGCAGGATGGCGAGATCGGCGGTCGAGGCGCCGGTCGCCATGTTGCGGGTATATTGCTCGTGGCCGGGCGTGTCGGCGACGATGAAGGAGCGCTTGTCGGTCGAGAAATAGCGATAGGCGACATCGATGGTGATGCCCTGTTCGCGCTCGGCCTGCAGGCCGTCGAGCAGCAATGCGAAGTCGGGCAGGCCGAGGTCGTTCTGCTTACCGGTGGAATCGCGCTGCAAGGTGGCGGCCTGGTCTTCCTTGACCGCCTTGGTGTCCCAGAGCAGGCGGCCGATCAAGGTCGACTTGCCGTCATCGACGCTGCCGCAGGTGATGAGCCGCAGCGGCCTGGTATCGCGCAGGGCCTTGAGCGGCTCGGCGGCGGGCAGGCTGACGACGGTTGCGGCCGAGACGGCGGTTTGGGCTGCGGTCATCTCAGAAATATCCTTCACGCTTCTTCTTTTCCATGGAGCCGGACTGGTCGCGATCGATGGCGCGGCCCTGGCGTTCGGACACCGTTGCAATTTCGAGTTCGGCAATCACCTCTTCGAGGGTGGTGGCCTGTGAGCGGATGGCGCCGGTCAGCGGGAAGTCGCCGAGGGTGCGGAAGCGGATCATGCCTTCCTGGCGGACTTCACCGGGCAGCAGTTCCAGGCGCGGATCTTCGGCCAGGATCATCATGCCGTCGCGCTCCACGAACGGCCGCTTCTTGGCGTAATAGAGCGGCACCAGCGGAATGTCTTCGGCCTGGATATAGCGCCAGATATCGACTTCGGTCCAGTTCGACAGCGGGAAGGCGCGCACGCTCTCGCCCTTGCGGATCATGCCGTTATAGACGTTCCAGAGTTCCGGCCGCTGGTTGCGTGGATCCCAGCGATGATCGGGCGTTCGGAAGGAATAGATCCGCTCCTTGGCGCGGCTTGCTTCCTCATCGCGCCGCGCGCCGCCGAAAGCCGCATCGAACTGGCCGGCATCGAGCGCCTGGCGCAGCCCCTCGGTCTTCATGATGTCGGTGAAGGCAGCCGATCCATGCGTGAACGGCGTGATGTTTTCGGCCTTGCCGCGCGGATTGATGTGTTCGATCAGATCCAGATCGTACTTCTTCGCGGTCTCGTCGCGGAAGGCGATCATCTCGGAAAATTTCCAGCCGGTGTTCACATGCAAGAGCGGGAAGGGCACGCGGCCGGGATAGAAGGCCTTGCGCGCCAGATGCAGCAGCACCGAGGAGTCCTTGCCAATCGAATAGAGCATGACCGGACGCTCGAATTCGGCCGCAACCTCGCGGAAGATGTGGATGGACTCGTTTTCCAGCGCTTTCAGATGCGGGTCGAGCGGCGCCTTGGCGCTCTGCGGATTGCTGAGTTCCGTATCCGGACGGCTATCGGGCATGTTTTACTCCAGACTGTCGATCGTTTGCGGGTGCCCGCAAAGCAATTCCTTGATGTTGGTTTTCCCAAGGCTGCGGCGGTCGCCGCGCCCTGATTGGGAAAGCCGTGGGGTGATTTACTGTGCGGCGATCGCTGCGGCCTCTTCGGCGACATGCAGGCCGCATTCGCGCGTTTCGTCCTGCTCCCACCACCAGCGGCCGGCGCGTTCCGGCTCGCCGGGCTTGATCGCCCGCGTGCAGGGCTCGCAGCCGATCGAGGGATAGCCGCGCTGATGCAGCGGATTGACCGGCACGCCGTTTGCGGAAACGAAGGTCTTGATCGCCTCCAGGTCCCAGTCGGCGAGCGGATTGACCTTCAGCAGGTGCCGTTCGGCGTCGTATTCGGCAAAAGGCGTTTCGGCGCGGTTGGCCGATTGGCCGCGACGCAGGCCGGTGATCCAGATCGCAGCACCTTCGAGGGCACGCGCAAGCGGCTTCAGCTTGCGCACGCCGCAACAGGCATGCCGGGCTTCGACGCTCTCATAGAAACCGTTGAGGCCGTATTGCGCTGCATAGGCGTCGATATCGGCCTTCTCGGGCTCGAAGCGATGGATATGGATGTCGTACTGGCTTTCGGTCTCTTCGATCAGCGACAGCGTCTCGGCAAACAGCCGGCCGGTCTGCAACGTGGCGATATCGATCGGCAGACGGTGCGTACCGATCTCGGCGGTGATCACCTGGTCCTCGATGCCGAGGGACGTCGTGAACACCGCGCGGCCGCCAAGGCCGGAGACCAGCGACAGGCGTCCGGCAAGGTCGAGGCCTGCCAGTCTGTCGTTCAGCGCCTGCGCTTCCGCAATCGGCCCGTCTTCCGCAATCGCATTGATAGCAGTCATGAGAATCCTGTCCTTTGTTGACCGGAGTATCGCAGTTCACGCATGGATCGGACAGAAAAAGGGATTTCGAAAGCTGCGGCCGGAGGAGCAAATATCTCTCCGAAGCTGCCGCGATGCAGAAAAGCAGCCGCCTGCGGATGAAAATCCACATCGGCAGCTCGAATGTCTATAGAAATAGTAGAGTTACACGCAGCCTGTCAATCCGAAATCTGAAGTGATGCCGAAAATGGTGCAGAAGGCGCGGTTTTGGCATAGATTAAGAGAGCTTGGCCGAGGGCGAAAAACAAGGCCAAAACGCTTGTCTCTCAAGGCTTTCTTCGGCGCGTTCAAATTCCGTTCATGCTGGTTGTGCCATAGAGGCAAAAGTACTTCCGTAGCAGTGCGGGGATTCGCACTGCCTGTGTGTGTCGATGGTCAAAAATGATTACGCAAAAGGCGAAATATGCGCTGCGGGCGCTCACGGTCTTGGCTGATGCCGATGCCGACGAACCGGTGATGATTTCCGATATCGCGGCGCAGCAGAAGATCCCGAAAAAGTTCCTCGAACAGATCCTGCTCGACCTGAAACATCACGGCGTCGTCGCCAGCCGTCGCGGCAAGCAGGGCGGTTATCTCCTGCTGAAGCCCGCCCACACCATTACCTTCGGCGAGATCCTACGCATCATCGACGGCCCGATCGCGCCGCTTCCGTGCCTGTCGATCACCGCCTACCGCCGGTGCGACGATTGCGACGGCGAACAGAACTGCCAGATCCGCCACGTCTTCGCCAAGGTCGCCGACGCCACCCGCAAGGTGCTGTTCTCCACTACCATCGCCGATGCCATCGCGCCAAAGCACAGCGCCGAAGTCACCCGGCTGCTGGCGTAAGGTCAGGCTTCAGTTGCCGCCCGCCTCCTTCAAGATTTGGTGAAATCCCTTTTCTTCCAGCCGGCATGCTCCACCTGCCTGTCCAATTGGGTAGGGAGGACATCATGTCTATGATTTCAGCACAGCGGCTAGAGCAATTCCAGCAAAAGTGCATAGCGGCCTTGCGTCCGGGATTGCGGGAAAACAAAGAGATAGAGCATTTCCGTGGTTCGAAGAAAAACGGAAATGCTCTAGTGGCTGCGGCCATACTCTCGGCGTCCCTCGCGACAGGCGCGGCCGCCCATCACGGCTGGTCGTGGGCCGAGGCGGACCAGATCGAACTGCGCGGCACCATCGAGAAGATCGCCATGGGCGGACCGCATCCGACGCTCGATGTCGCCACCGCCGATGACGGCGTCTGGCTCGTCGAACTCGGTAATCCGCGCCAGACGGAACGCTCCGGCTTCGTCGAAGGTGTAGCCAAGCCTGGCGACCAAGTGGTGGTCCTTGGAAACCGTTCGCAGGATCCAAAAGAGAAGCGGCTGAAGGCGGTGCGCCTTACCATCGGCGAAAAGCGCTACGACATCTATCCAGACCGCATCAAGACGAACTGACCTCTGGGCGAACTGAGCTGTGATCGACATTCTCGAATGGCTGTCGGCAACGACACCTGCGGTCGCGCTCCGGCGCTCCGGAACACTCTACATGTTCGTCAACGCCGCCCATATCCTGGCGATCGGCCTTTTGGTTGGCGCCATCCTGCCGCTTGATCTGAGGCTTGCCGGCTTCTTCCGCAAGGTGCCAGTTGAAGTCGTCGCGCCGTTTCTCTCCCGCGCCGCAGGCGTCGGCCTTGCCGCGGCTATTGTCACCGGCTTCTACCTCTTCAGCGTCCGGGCGGTCGAATATGCCGGCAATCCCGCCTTTCTTGCAAAGCTCGGGCTGATCGCCTTTGGATTGCTCAACGTGCTGGCGGTGCATACCGGGCAGGGTTGGCGAACCGCAACCACGGTCGGCATTCTGCGCCCTGCGATAAGAGTTTCTGCGGCTCTGTCGGCGGTGACATGGATCGCCGCGCTTATGGCGGGGCGCTGGATCGGATTTCTCTGATAGTGGAGGGGAGTTGAATATAACACGATGATCCATCATATTGCATTGCAATTGCAACGCATGAGGAAGTCATGAAAACGGCATCGCTCCCGTCCCTTCGCGTGGATCCTGAATTGCGTGCTGCCGCCGAAAGCGTTTTGAAAGAAGGCGAGAGCCTGTCGTCGCTGATGGAGGACTCTCTTCGCCGCCAGATCGATTATAGAAAGACCCAAGCGGAGTTCATCGCGCGGGGTCTGGCTGGCTTGGCGGAAGCGCAGCGCACCGGTGTGTTTTACACAACGGACGACATTCAGGAGTTGATGCGCGAAAAGCTTGAAAAGGCGAAGGCCCGCAAAGCCGCACGGCAGAAATGACCTTCGAGCTAAAGTACACCCAGACCTTCTATGAAGATCTGGACCGGCTCGCCGATTTTCTGATCGAACGTGATCCGGATTTGGCCGAACGTGCCATCAACGCCATCCAAAAAGCTCTGATGATACTTCAGGATTTCCCGCTTATGGCCAGACGCGCCTCTGCGGATGATCCTTTGCTTCGCGAGCTCGTCGTACCATTCGGTTCTGCCGGATATGTCATTCTTTTCAAAGTGATGAACGAAACGAGCATCATCGTCCTCGCCGTCCGTCACCAGCGCGAAGAAGATTACCACTGACTATCCTTCGCTGACCGCCCAGCGCGGGTTGATCCACGGCTCTGGTTCGAGCGCGCCAGCGGTTGTTTGCGGAGGATATAGTCGGCCGCCTTCTCTCCCGTCATGATCGAGGGTCCGTTCAGGTTGCCGTAGGTGACGTGCGGGAAGATCGAGCTGTCGGCGACGCGCGCCCCACCCGAAGGCTCGCGCGGCACGGCGGCTTCAACATGCTTGTTCGAATTCATCGCCCGAATCCTCTGCCGCGCCCATCCCACAGTCAGCCTCTCAGCATGCGACGAGCTTCATAAGCTTCCAGGAACTCCGGAGAGGCGACGTCATCGGCCAGCGCGCGAAGCGCAGCCGCGGAAGGACCCAGTACCACCTCAACGCGCTGATTGGCATCAGCCCACAGGGCCAATGCCTGGTGCAGGCGTTGCTCGCCGGACGTCGTCAGCATTGCGTGCTTCGTCCGGCCATCATGTTCGTCAGGCATGAGCTCGACCAGTCCGTCCCGGACGAGCGGGCGAAGGGCGTGGGTCAAAGCGGAAATGCTGACGGCAAGGCGCTCGGCGAGCAATAGCAAGGTTGGCCATCCATGGCTGCCCTCGTGCAACGCTGCGATCTGGGTCAGAAGTCCGACCTGGGTGGCCTTCAGGCCGGTCGGCGCCACCGCGTCATCATAAATCTGCCCCAACCGCCGTGATGCGCGCCGGAGGGCGGTGTTTGTGCACACGAGTTCGGCTAGGAGTTCCGGCGGGCTCAGCCTGCCCGCGCGCAACTCCTCCCCTGGATCACCAATCGAAAGTTTTTTGCCCATCCCAGTAAAATAGTTGAGGGCTCATCCATTGACAAGACGACATCGCGACCGTACATAAACTTGAGCACTCAACCAAATAGGATTTTGACATGTCTGCATCATCGCTCAAGCCCGTCGCCCTCGTCACCGGCGCCTCCGCTGGCATCGGCGCCATCTATGCGGCGCGCCTCGCTGAAAAGGGGTATGACCTCATCCTCGTCGCCCGGCGGGCCGATCGTCTGAAGGCGCTCTCGGACAAGCTCGGCGCTGCCCACGGCACGAAAGTCGAGGTCGTGGAAGCCGACCTGACGAAAGACGCCGACCTCACCCGCGTCGAAAAGGTGCTGAAGGACAATTCAGCGATCACGCTCCTCGTCAACAACGCCGGCAACTCGACCTTGGCTCCGGTCGCCAAGACCGCTGAGGAAGACGCGGCCGCGATGATCGCACTCAACGTCACTGCGCTCACGCGGCTGACACACGCTGTTCTGCCTGCATTCCTCAGCCGCAACCACGGCGCGATCATCAACGTCGCTTCGGTCCTGTCCTTTCATGCCCTGCCGATCAGCGCGATCTACAGCGGCACCAAGGGCTATGTGATGAACTTCAGCCGGGGCCTGCAGCAGGAGCTGGCCGAGACCAATGTCCGCCTGCAACTCGTCATGCCGGCGGCCACGGCGACGGAACTCTGGGATTTGTCGGGCGTACCGCTGGCGTCGCTCAACCAGGCGACCGTCATGACGTCCGAAAACCTGGTCGACGCCGCCCTGGCCGGTTTCGACAAGGGCGAAGATATCACGCTGCCATCCGTTGCCGACGCCAGTCTGTGGGACAAGTTCGACCAAGCCCGATCCACACTGTTCGCCGCGACGCAGACCGGTGAACCTGCGCCCCGTTACCGCGCCGTCTAGACACCCCGAAGGATCGAGCGCACGGATTAACCCGTACGCCAACGGCGTCGGCAGATCCGTGCGGTTGATTGATATCCATTTTAAGGAGATTCCATTGCCCAGCTTGTTCGACCAATTCACGCTGAAGGGCGTCATCCTCCGAAACCGCATCGCGGTATCTCCCATGTGCCAATATTCCGCGATTGATGGCGTTCCGAACGACTGGCACGCCGCCCATCTCACAAGCTTGGCGCGCGGTGGCGCTGGCCTCGTCAACGTCGAAGCCACGGCTGTCTCTCCGGAGGGGCGTATCACGCCGGGCTGTACCGGTCTTTGGAATGATGTCCAGGCCGAGGCCTTTGGGCCGATCGTCGCCAGCATCGAAAAGGCGGGCGCGGTCGCAGGGATCCAGATCGGCCACGCCGGCCGGAAGGCCAGCGCAAACCGTCCTTGGGAAGGCGACGATCATATCGCCGATAGCGACTCGCGCGGCTGGGAAATCATCGCACCGTCCGCCGTCGCGTTCGGCGGCGGCCTAAAGAAGGTGCCGCGCGCCATGACGAAGGCCGACATCGATCGCGTCCGTGGCGATTTTGTCGCTGCGGCGATCCGCGCGCGCGACATCGGATTCCGCTGGCTCGTGCTGCATTTTGCGCATGGCTATCTCGGGCAAAGCTTCTTTTCGTCGCATTCAAACCAGCGCGACGACGAATATGGCGGCAGCGCCGATAACCGCGGACGCTTCCTCTTGGAGACGCTGGCGGCCGTTCGTGAAGTCTGGCCCGAGGATCGTCCTCTGACTGCTCGCTTCGGCGTCATGGAGTTTGACGGTCGTGACGAGGAAACCCTGCAGGACGCGATCGAACTCGTCGGAAAATTCAAAGTGGCCGGCCTCGACTTCATCGACGTCAGCCTCGGCTTCTCGACCCCCGCCGCCAATATTCCCTGGGGTCCAGGGTTCATCGCGCCTTACGCCGATCAAGTCCGCAAGGCCACTGGCCTCCCCGGTGCCGCAAGTTGGAACATCACTCAGCCGGAGCAAGCGGATGAACTCATCCGAAGCGGACAGGTTGACTTGGTTATGATCGGCAAAGCGATGCTCGCCAATCCGCATTGGCCCTACGAAGCCGCGCGCAAGCTCGGTGTCGAGCGTCCGTCCTGGACATTGCCTGCCCCTTACGCACATTGGCTCGCATCCTACCGCACTGCCTGAGTGATCGGGGCTCTCGAATAGCGTTGAGGGCCCTTGTCTCTTCGAGTTGAAAAAACGAACCACGGCCCGCTGATTCATGGTTGCGATATCGCAGACATCGCGCCTCATGTCAGATGTTTGGGCCGTGACGGCGATCTTGTTGGCGAACGCCTCGGTCGCTGGCTTTCACCGCGTCCGTCATGGGCGGACAAGGTAACGTCGGACGGCTCGCTTCTTATCGATCGCTGACGGCCGCGCGCGGATTGACCCATGGCTCCTGGTTCGAGCGTGCCAGCGGCTGTTTGCCGAGAATATGGTCGGCCGCCTTCTCGCCGGTCATGATCGATGGTCCGTTCAGGTTGCCATAGGTGACGTGCGGGAAGATCGAGCTGTCGGCGACGCGCAAGCCATCGACGCCGATCACCCGCGTTTGCGGATCGACCACCGCCATCGGATCGTCCTTGGCGCCCATCCGGCAGGTGCCGCAAGGATGATAGGCGCTTTCCAGATGTTCGCGCAGGAAGGCGTCGATCTCGTCGTCGCTTTGCACGCCTTCGCCCGGCTGGATCTCCGGCCCGCGATAGTCGTTGAAAGCCGTCTGCCCGAAGATTTCGCGGGTGAGGCGCACGCAGTGGCGGAATTTCTCCCAATCCTCGGCATGACTCATATAGTTGAATCGCAGCACCGGGTCGGCCTTGGGATCGGCGGAGCGTAAGCTGACGCTGCCGCGCGATTTCGACAGGTTGTAGCCGACGTGAACCTGGAAGCCGTGGCTCTTCGCCGCCGCCTTGCCGTCATAACTGATTGCCACCGGCAGGAAATGATACTGGATATCGGGCTGCTTCAGCCCGGGTGCCGAGCGCAGGAAGGCGCAGGCCTCGAATTGGTTGGAGGCGCCGAGCCCGCCGCGCGAGAGCAGCCATTGGGCGCCCGCCACCCCCTGCCAGAACCATGGCAGCCAGGAATAGAGCGACACCGGCTTGGTGCTGACCTGCTGGAAGTAGAATTCCATATGGTCCTGCAGGTTGGCGCCGACGCCCGGCCGGTCGGCTTTCACCGCAATGCCCATGTCCTGCAGATGTTGGCCGGGACCGATGCCCGACAGCATCAAGAGCTTCGGCGAATTGAACGAGGAGGCCGAGACAATCACCTCGCGATTCGCCTTCACCACCTCTGTTCTGCCGTTGCGCTCGATCTCGACGCCGGTCGCCCGTCCGTCCTCAATCACGATCTTCTGCGCAAAGCCGTAGACGATGCTGACATTATCCCGCTTCAGCGCCGGTTTCAGATAGGCATTGGCGGCAGACCAGCGGCGGCCGGAAAAGATGGTCTGCTCCATCAGGCCGAAGCCTTCCTGCTTGCTGCCGTTATAATCCTCCGTCGTCTCGAAGCCTGCCTGTTTGCCGGCCTCGACGAAGGCTTGGAAGAGCGGATTGGTGAAGCCGCCGCGCTGGACATGCAGCGGTCCGTCCGTGCCGCGCCAGCCTTCTTCGCCGCCATGCGAATGTTCCATCCGCTTGAAATAGGGAAGCACGTCCGCATAGGCCCAGCCGCTGGCGCCGAGCTCCTCCCAGCGGTTGAAATCCTCGGCATGACCGCGCACATAGACCATGCCGTTGATCGAGGAGGAGCCGCCGATCACCTTGCCGCGCGGCGCGGTGATGCGCCGGTTATTGAGGTTCGCCTCCGGCTCGGACAGATAACCCCAGTTATATCGCTTCATGCTCATCGGCCAGGCAAGCGCTGCCGGCATCTGGATGAACGGCCCAAAATCGCTGCCGCCCGCCTCGATGACGATGACGCTGTTCTTGCCATCTTCCGACAAGCGATAGGCGAGGGCGGAGCCGGCGGAGCCCGAGCCGATGATGACGAAATCTGCTTGCATGGTTTTTTCTCTCGCGTTTTGCTTCAGCCGTCGCGCCGCGTCGCCCCCTCATCCGGCTGCCGCCACCTTCTCCCCAAGGGGAGAAGAGACTCGCAGCGGCCTCTCGACTCCCCTTCTACCCTTGGGGAGAAGGTGCCCGGAGGGCGGATGAGGGGGCCGCTTGCGCTGCCCTCAATAAGGCGCCACCACCGGCCCCATGCCCACGTAGACCGTCTTCAGTTCGGAATAATGCTCCAGCGCGGCCAGCGAATTCTCGCGGCCGAAGCCGGATTGTTTCGAGCCGCCGAAGGGGATTTCCACTGGGCAGAGATTATAGGTGTTGATCCACAGCGTGCCCGCCTCCAGCCGGTCGACGACGCGGTGGGCGCGGGTGAGGTCGGCGGTGAAGACACCGCCGGAAAGGCCGAACTCGCTGGCATTGGCCCGCGCGATCACCTCGTCCTCGGCGTCGAAATCGAGCACGCACATCACAGGGCCAAAGATCTCCTCGCGGGCGATGGTCATGTCGTCGGTGACATCGGCAAACACCGTCGGCTGCACGTAATAGCCTTCGCCGGAGACGTTGTTCGGAATGCCGCCGCCGGCAATCAGTGTTGCGCCCTCGGCCTTGCCCTTCTCGATGTAGGAGATCACCTTCTCGCGCTGCGCCCAGGAGACCATCGGCCCCACCTGCGTTGCCTCGTCCATCGGATCGCCGATTAGCATCGCCTCGGTGCGGACCTTCAGCCGCTTCAGGAACTCGTCCTTGATCGTCTTCTGCACGAAGACGCGCGTGCCGTTCGAGCAGACCTGGCCGGTCGAATAGAAATTGCCGAGCATCGCACCGCCGACCGCCGAATCGAGATCGGCATCGTCGAAGACGATGAGCGGCGACTTGCCGCCGAGTTCCATCGTCACGTGCTTGAGGTTGCCGGCCGCAGCCGCCGCCACCCTGCGCCCGGTCGGCACCGAGCCGGTCAGCGACACCTTGGCGACATCGGGATGGTTGACGAGCAGCGGCCCGGTGTCGCGGTCGCCCTGGATCACATTGAAGAGCCCCTTCGGCAGTCCCGCCTCATGCAGGATCTCGGCGATCTTCAGCGCGCCGAGCGGCGTATTCTCGGACGGTTTGAACACCATGGCATTGCCGCAGACAAGCGCCGGCGCAGCTTTCCAGCAGGCGATCTGCTGCGGATAGTTCCAGGCGCCGATGCCGACGCAGACGCCGAGCGGCACCCGCTTGGTATAGGCAAAATCCTGGCCGAGCGGGATCTGCGAGCCGTTGAGCCCGGCCGGCGCAATGCCGCCGAAGAACTCGAAGGCATCCGCACCCGAGGTCGGGTCGGCGACAACAGTCTCCTGGATCGGCTTGCCGGTATCGAGCGTTTCAAGTTCGGAAAGCGCCCGGTTTCTCTCGCGCATGATGTCGGCTGCCCGTCTCAGGATGCGCCCGCGCGCCATCGGGCTCATCGCCGCCCATTCCGGCTGGGCGCGTTTGGCCGCCGCAATCGCCTTTTCGACGATCGCAGGCGTTGCGGCATGCAGCCGGGCGATTACCTCGCCGGTCGCCGGATAGAGGCTCTCGATGACGGTGCCGTCGGTATCCTCGACATATTCGCCGTCGATGAAGTGCGAGGCTTTCGGCTGGGCTTTCATGTCATTTGTCCCTTGAGTGGTTCGATATGGTCGTCCCTTCCCCCTCGGGGAGAAGGTGGCCCGCAGGGCCGGATGAGGGGGCTGAAATCTCGGCCTTGCCCAATTGCGTCGTCAGATAATCCTCGGTCAGCGCGATCGAGGCTTCGATGCCGATCGGCGCCGATTTCAGACTTTGCCTGATATAGAGCCCGTCAATCATCGCCGCAGCGCCCTCGGCGATGCGTTCTGCGGCCTCAGTGGGTAGCAGCGCCTTGAGGTCGGCCAACAGATTGGAGCGCAGCCGCCTGGCATAGATCACCAGGAAGCGGCGGGTCTCTTCCGAGCGCTGCGCTTCGGCGTAAAAGGCAAGCCAGGCAGCAATCGTCTCCGGTGCGAACTGGTCGGCGTGGAAGCTGACGCGGATGACGGCCGAAAGCCGGGCGCGCGGCGTCCTGGCGGCATTGAGTGCCGCCACCGTATCGCTGCGCAGTTGTCGGAGAAGCGAGCGGATCGTCTCGATCAGCAATTGTTCCTTGCTGCCGAAATAATGATGCGCCAGGGCTGGCGACACGCCGGCCTGCCGGGCGATGTCGGACATGGTGACGGCAAGCGAGCCGTGATCGCCGATCACCCGCAGCGCCGCATCGACAAGCGCCTTGCGGCGCACCGGCTCCATTCCGACCTTCGGCAACAAACCACTCCTTGAAATCAGCGGCAGGTTATTTTTGATTGACTGATCAATCAATAAAAATCTTTGCCGATTTGCTCGGACGCAGATCTTTCCCTGCCGAATTGCTGCAACATATTCGAATCTGTCAGGAGGTGCGTCATGGCCGATGTCTTTGAGGGAACGCCGACATCTTCGCTGCAGTCGAAATGGATCTGGTTTGCCGGCCTCGGCGTGCTGCTGCTCGTCTGCGGTCTGATCGCGCTCGGCAATCTGATGCTCGCCACCGTCGTCTCGGTCTATTATGTCGGCATGCTGATGCTGTTCGGCGGCGTGATCTATCTCGTCCATGCCTTCCAGGTGCGCGGCTGGGATCACGTGCTGTTCTGGATATTGAGCGGCCTGCTCTATGTGCTTGCCGGCATCTGCGCCTTCATCAACCCGATCCTGACCTCGGCGGCGCTGACACTGTTTCTGTCGCTGGCGCTCGTCGTCGCCGGCGTCTTCCGCACCTGGGTCGGCATGCGCATGAAGCCGGTCAAGGGCTGGCGCTGGATCGTCGCAAGCGGCGTCATCACCGCTCTTGCGGGTTTCGTCATCGCGCTCGGTTGGCCGGTGAACAGCCTGTGGATCCTCGGCCTGTTCCTGGCCGCCGATCTCATCGTCCAGGGCTCGACAATGATTGCCTTCGGCCTCGGCATCCGCAGTCAAAACTAATGCTGCTGACCGTTCTTTTTTGACAAGAACATGACAGGGGATTAGACTTAAGGGGTTACAGGCCGGTCCCGCGCAAGCGAACGGTCTGAGTGCGAATGCACCAAGGCACCGGCGAGATCGCCGAGAATGCTGAAAATGGTCATGCGTCCCCCAGAGGCAGGGTTCTGCCTGATCAGAAAAGGGAGGAAGTTCATGCCGATGGTCACCGTTTCCATCTCTCCGCAACAGGCAGCGGGCATCCGCGCCGCCGTCGATAATGGCGGTTATGCCTCGAGCAGTGAGGTCGTCCGCGAGGCGCTCCGCCTGTGGGATACCACCCGCAAGCTCAATGAGTTCCGGGACGATATTCTTGACGACGGCGCCCCATCCGGCGGCAGATGCGTCGCCGACATGTTCGCCGATCACGAGGCGGAGCGCCGTCGCTCCGCCTGAACAAGCATTTGATTGCATTGGAAAAATTTAATAAACGCGGAGCGCGTGCGAGGCCCTTGCGCGTTTCATAAAACTTTCACATTGGCGAAAGAGTTCATTGACCCTTCTGCGGCATGTTCCTGGCGAAAGAGAACAAGTCACAGTGGAGATCAGCCACAATGAAGACCGGTCACGTGAAGACTGGGGTGTCCTTGGCTGCCACCGTCGCGCCGGATGTCCTGCGCCGCTACGCCAGCGATCAGATCGTAACCCTTGCCAAGCTCGTGGTCGAGAATGCCTTCCAGCCGATCGTCGAGGCCGGCACCGGCACGGTCTTCGGCTACGAATCCCTGATGCGCGGCCAGGAGCGCATCGGCTACGAGACGCCGGTCGAAATCCTCGACGAGGCTCACCAGGCTGGCCAGCTGCTACAGCTCGAACAGATGGTCGCCAGCCGCGCGCTCGCCAAATTCGCGACGCTGTCGAATTTCTCCACTTCGACGCTGTTCCTCAATCTCGACGTCCGGCTCATCCCGCATGGCGAACACCTGGTCGAGAGCCTGCTGCAGCATTTGCGGAAGGCGAATATTCCGCCGTCTTCCGTCTGCTTCGAATTCTCCGAGCGTTTCGACAATACCAGCGTGCCGGAATTTTCCGGCCTCGTTTCCAGGCTGCGCAAGGCCGGTTTCAAGCTGGCGATCGACGATTTCGGCGTCGGTCACGGCGAGATGAAGCTGCTCTGCGATTATGCCGTCGATTATCTCAAGATCGACCGCCATTTCGTCGCCGAGATCGACCGCAGCCCGCGCAAGCGCCATCTGTTGAAGAGCATCGTCAACATTGCCCATGTGCTCGGCACGCGCGTCATCGCCGAAGGCATCGAGACCGAGGCCGAATTCATCGCTTGCCGCGAATATGGCGTCGACCTCGTCCAGGGCTGGTTCATCTCCCGCCCGACGACGCATATATCGGAGCTGGCGCCGTCCTTTCCGCATCTGCAGGAGCTCGGCAAGAGCAAGCGGGGCAGCCAGTCGCTCGACGAAATCCTCATCCGCAAGCAGATCGAGATGCTGCCGACGGTCTACGAGAACGACAGCATCGACAGCGTCTTCGAACTCTTCCGCCGCAATCCGCGTCAGGCCTTCTTTCCCGTCCTCAATGCCAATGACGAGCCGCGCGGCATCATCCACGAACATCACCTCAAGGAATATATCTATCAGCCCTTCGGCCGCGATCTCTTAAAGAACAAGATGTACGAGCGCAGCATTTCGCATTTCGTCGAGATGGCGCCGATCGTCGGCCTCGACAGCGACGCCGAGCAGCTGATGGCGATCTTCGCCAATATGGAAGGCAGCAACTGCCTGATCCTGACCGACAATATGCGCTATGCCGGTGTCGTCTCCGCCGCCTCGCTGATCAAGGTCATCAACGAGAAACAGCTGAAGACCGCGCAGGACCAGAACCCGCTGACCGGCCTGCCGGGCAATCGCGCCATCCGCGATTTCATGCGTCAGTCCGGCCGCGACGGCGATGAGCTCCGCCACTTCTGCTATTGCGACTTCGACAATTTCAAGCCTTTCAACGATGCCTATGGCTTCCATCTCGGCGACCATGCGATCTCGCTGTTTGCCGCGCTGATGCGCCGCTATTTCTTCGCCGAGCGCCATTTCCTCGGCCATGTCGGCGGCGACGATTTCTTCATCGGCGTCGTCGGCTGGACCAAGGAAGAGCTGACAGAGATCCTCGACCGGCTGATGAGCGATTTCCATGACGATGTGCGGGATTTCTATTCCGACGAGGACCGCGCCGCCGGCCGCATCCTCGGTCACGACCGCACCGGTGCGGAAGCTTTGTTCCCGCTGATGCGCTGCTCGATCGGCGTCATCGAACTGCCGGAAGGCCTCGTTATCGACGATATCAACCGCGTCAGCGCCGAAATCGCCATCATCAAGTCGGCCGCCAAGGACAGCGAGGAAGGCCTGGTCTTCCACCTGCTGGGCGAGGCGAATTGACGCCTCTGCCACATCAAGCCTTCCCAAGCCCGCGGGGCTGATTTATTTCCTGTGCATCTTCCGTTTGCATCGGATGAGGGAGGAACCGGGTCATGCCATTGCCTCAGGACATGCGTTTCGTCGATCTGCCGTCCTTCGGCGGGCCGGAGGTGATGACGATCGGCAGGCGTTCGCTTCCTGTGCCCGGCGACGGAGAGGTTCTGGTGCGCGCCGAAGCGATCGGCGTCAACCGGCCCGATATTGCCCAGCGCCAGGGCAGCTATCCCCCGCCCAAGGGTGCGAGCCCGATCCTCGGCCTGGAGTTTGCAGGCGAAATTGTCGCCGTCGGCCCCGGCGTCAGCGGCCATGCCGTCGGCGACAAGGTCTGCGGCCTTGCCAATGGCGGCGCCTATGCCGAATATTGCCTGCTGCCGGCAGGCCAGATCCTGCCCTTTCCCAAAGGTTATGATGCGGTGAAGGGGGCAGCTTTGCCTGAAACCTTCTTCACCGTCTGGGCCAATCTCTTCCAGATGGCCGGGCTGACGGAAGGCGAGACGGTGCTGATCCATGGCGGTTCCAGCGGCATCGGCACGACGGCGATCCAGCTCGCCCGCGCCTTCGGCGCCGAGGTCTACGCGACGGCCGGCTCGAAGGAAAAATGCGAGGCCTGCGAGAGGCTCGGCGCCAAACGCGCGATCAACTACAGGGCCGAGGATTTCGCCGAGGTCATCAAGGCCGAGACCGGCGACGGCGTCGATATCATCCTCGACATGATCGGCGCCTCCTATTTCGAGCGCAACATCGCCTCGCTGGCCAGGGACGGCTGCCTGTCGATCATCGCCTTCCTCGGCGGCGCGCTCGCCGAAAAGGTCAATCTCTCGCCGATCATGGTCAAGCGCCTGACGGTCACCGGCTCCACCATGCGGCCGCGCACTGCGGAAGAAAAACGCGCCATCCGCGACGACTTGCTCTCGGAGGTTTGGCCTCTGCTGGAAGCCGGCACCGTCGCCCCCGTCATCCACAAGGTCTTTGCCTTCGAAGAGGTCGTCGAAGCCCACCGGCTGCTGGAAGACGGCAGCCATGTCGGCAAGGTCATGCTGCGCGTCGGGTGAGCGTTAGCGACACGCCGATAGCGAGAACACCGGGCAGCGCCATCAGCAGATAGAGCCAGTGCGCTGCCGACAGCGCGCCTGATATGCCGCCGGGATCGACGAGGCCGGCGCCATTGGCGATGACGCCGGCAAAGGCGGCCCCGAACGCCCCACCGAGCGAACTCATTGTCGGGATCGCGGCGGAAGCCTTGTCCTTCTCGTTGTCGGCGACGAGCCTCAAAACCATGGCGACGAGATGCGCCCAGCCGAGACCGATGCCGAAGCCCATCATGAACATGCCGATCGCCGCCGGCACGATGAGGAGCATATGCCCCTCGGGATTGTCCGTGGCAAGGAAGACGGCGAGGCAAGCGGTCGCCGCCGCCTCGATGAGGGCGCCAATGACGATCGCCCAATAGGCTCGGCCGCCAGCCCAAGAGCCGCTGAGGAAGGCCGCCAAGGTCCAGCCGAGGGCTACGAGCGCCACGAGATAACCCGAGACGATCGCGGGCACCCCATGCAGGGTCTGCAGGAAATAGGGAATGAAGACGTCGCTGACGAGAACGACAGTCATGGCAAGCATCGCCAGGTAGACCCGTGAAATCGGCTGGGAAAGGCTGACGGCGCCGGAGGGCAGCAGGCGGTCCGGGCTTCGGCCCTCGATGACGATCATGCCGGCGACCGCGACGACCGAAGCGGCGATCAGTGCGACTTTCATCGCTGTCGCCTCGATCGCGCCGGCCGTGCTGACCATCAGCACGGCGGCAAGCAGCAGCCCGATCTGGGCAATCGGCGTCTTTGCCTGCTCGCGGTCATCCTCGACGTCAGGCAACAGCCGCGGCGCCAGGACCGCCATCAGCAAGCCGAGCGGCACGAGCACGATGAAAGCATAACGCCAGGCGTGGCCCGAAGAAAAGAAGCCGCCGAGCGTCGGCCCGATGACGGTCGCCACCCCCCAGATTGCCGCATAGAGGGTCGATGCCTTCGGCCATAGCGGCTCGGGATAGACGAAGCGGATGAAGGCATAGCCGAGCGCGGCAAGTGCGCCTGTTCCGAGACCCTGCACCGCGCGTCCGATCAGCACTACCGGCATCGACGGTGCGGCTGCGGCAATCAGGCTGCCGACGCCGAAGACCAGTGCCGCGATCACATAGACGGATCGAAGCCCAATGCCGCGCGGCCGCATGGCGACGAAGATCGAGCCGAGCACGGCGGCGGCGACGAACAGGCTAGTGACCCAGGAAAACAGCGCGAGGCCGCCGATATCGCGCACGATCGAAGGCGCGATCGTCGCCATGATGTAACTCTCCACCGCATAAAGCGTCACGCCGCCGGCCAGCATCAATGTTGCCGGCAGGTGCTCGGGCAGGAAGAGGCGGAAGACCGAGCCGGAATTCGAGACGGCTGCAGTCTGGTCGATATTCGACATGGGAGGACCCCAAGATTTTTACTGGCGAAGGATTATTTCCAAGTTATAAATTGGAAAATTGCATGCCGCCTCGATTAAAACAAGACTTGACTTGGAAAATATGCGCCAGTCCCCCGCCAACCGGATCCTGATCCTGATAAAGACCGACGGCCCGCAGCTTGCCGCTGCGATCGGCGATGCGCTCGGCATATCGGGCGAGGCCGCCCGCCAGCAACTGTCGAAGATGGCGGAGGAGGGGCTGGTAGAACCGGTCACCGTTGCTGGCGCAGGCCGTGGCCGGCCGCGCCAGCTCTGGCACCTCACAACGAGCGGCAACCGCCAGTTTCCCGACGGCCATGCCGAGCTGACGGCAAACCTCCTCGGCACGCTCGTCGAACAGCTCGGCCCCGCAGCGCTCGATACCGTCATTTCCGCCCGCGAGGCCGAGACGCTGAAGCGTTATCGGGAGGAACTCAGCCAGGCACATGACCTTGCCGCGCGCGTCGAGGCCCTTGCCGGCATCCGCACCCGCGAGGGTTATATGGCCGACAGCTGGAGGCAAGCGGACGGTTCATTCATGCTGGTCGAAAACCACTGCCCGATCTGTGCGGCCGCCACCGCCTGCGCCGGCTTCTGCCGCTCCGAACTCGAAACCTTCCGCGCCGTCCTCGGTACTAAGGTCGAGCGCAGCGAACACATCCTCGCCGGCGCCCGCCGCTGCGCCTATCGCATCACGCCGCGTTGAGGCCTGTCGATCGGAGCGCCGCACTTCACGCCGGTTGCCGCGCCCGCCGCCTGCTGCTTTCGAGATAGAGCAGCACTCCGATCGATGCGAGACCCGCGGCCGCGCCGACGAAGGCGGTGCCGGAATAATCGGTGATCGCGGTGCCGAAGGCGAAGAGGCCGGCGCTGACGCCAACCCCAATGAACGTGTCAGCGAGATCAGCGAGGTTCCGAGCCCCGGCCGGTCCGCGATCAGATCCTGCAGATAGGTGATCGGCACGCTGAGGATCGCTGCCGCCCCGCAGGCATTGAAGAGGAGGAGTGCATAGACGTGCCAGGGTGCGGAAGCAAAGCCGAGCAGCAGTAGATAGACGCAATAGATCAGCGCGCCGAAGGCGAGCACATGTACGGTTCGGAAGCGGCGCTGCGCAAAACCCCACATCATCATGAACGGCATCTCGAGCAAGGCCGTCAAGCCGGCCATGAAGCCGACATCGACCACGGTGCCGCCGGCCGCATGGGTGATGATCAGCGGCAGGAGCATGGCGTTCAGCCGCTGCAGCCCGAACAGCATCGCCATGACGATAACGCGGGACAGCACATGCGGCACGAAAATCCGTTTCAGCGAAGCAAAAAAGCCGACCGGATCGGGGGCAGGGCCGCCTGAGCCATTTCCGGGTGCGAAGAAGAAATACAGGCAGAAGCAGGTGCAGCTTGCCAATGCCGCGATCCCATAGGCCGGCGTCATCGACGGCGAACTGACGAGATAGAGGCCGATCAACCCCGGCGCCAGCGCCCATGAGCCGGAAAAGAGCGCCCGCACCGTTGCGGTGATCGCCGCCCCCTGGCGCGGTCCATCTGGTTGGTCCTGGCGCGCAGGCTGGCAAACAGCAGCGAATAGGTGGAATTGCTCATCGGCACCAGCAACAGCGTGGAGAAGATGAAGACCAAGGGGCTATGGATCATCGCGATCGATCCGAAGCCGAGCATGCCGGCGACGGAAAGCCCCAGCACCAGCGGCCGGCGCTCCTTCAGCCTGTCCGACCAGATGCCGAGCGTCAGGCTCGTGGTGACGTTGACGACTGCCGAGAAGAACACCAGCGCCGAATAGGCGCCGTTGCTCAAGCCGAGTTCATTGATCCCGATAATCGACTGGTAGGGCGCGGTCGACGCATAGGTGAAGGCGAGCGCGACGAGGGTCACGGTCGGAATGCGGATCCTGTTGTCGCGAAGGATCAAAGAAAAGGTGGATGGCATGGGGGCGGTTCCTGATGCACCACTCTTAGTCGCATCGGACCCATCAGAGAAACGATAGTTTTCGATCGCCTCGGTTAATTTACGTGATGATTGGCCGGACTGTGTGATCGTTGTCCGACAGCTCTCGCAGCTAGCGCTTGGCACGCCATAGCCGGTTGACTCTGCCAATCTTCTGCCCTTAGTGCTCGCCGGGGTTGATCAATTGGATGGGGTCGATGAAATTCCGCTTTCTTGGCGCTGTGGCGCTTTCTTTTGCCGTTGCCGGTTGCACGCTCCTCGATCCGCCAACGCCGTATGAGCGCAACTTTCGTCAGGGTACGAAAACTTGTGATTTTCCCATTACCTGGAAATCGGCGAGACAAGTCATGAATACCCTTGAGATAGATTCTCCTGCCAGCGCACAATTTTGGGATGCCATCACCGAAATCTGCAATGTCGTGAATGCTGGAAATAAGAGCAAGGCCATCGAAATCCGGGCTCGTGACAGACACGGTGTTCTGCATAAAATCATTGTTGAAAGAGATTAGGAAAGCGCAGACGCACTGAGTGCGATGCCTACACAGAAGGGCATCGAAACAGGGGGTGGGCGTGGGAGAGCGTCCAGCAGGAGGGCAGTTACGCCCGCATTCCGCAGCACGTTGCTGTACTGGCCACAAAGCTTACCCCACCCTCCGTCATCCTCGGGCTTGACCCGAGGATCCACGCTGGCCTCCACCAGCAGCGGCATGGATCCTCGGCTCAAGGCCGAGGATGACGGAGGAGGGGGCGATGTTTCCGCCAAACTCGCCGCCGTCGCGTCGGTCACTCCATCAGCCGGGTACCTCCGCCATCCTGATGGCGATCGCCATCGCTTGCCCTGACGCCACGTCAACCCCGTTGGCTTTCGCCGCGTGACGCGTTATGGACTGCGCCATCCCGCAAGCATCCGGACAAAAGCTCATGACCAATCCCGTCACCGTCGAAGTCACCCGCGGCCTGCTCGTCGAAAGTCGCCATCGCGGCGCGGTGGCTGTGGTCGATGGTGATGGCAAGCTTGTCTTCTCGTTGGGCGATATCGAAGCCGCGGTCTTCCCGCGCTCGTCCTGCAAGGCGATGCAGGCGCTGCCGCTGGTCGAGAGTGGTGCGGCCGATGCCTATGGCTTCGGCGACAAGGAATTGGCGCTGGCCTGCGCCTCGCATAATGGCGAGGACGAGCATGTGGCGCTTGCCGCTTCCATGCTGTCGCGTGCCGGCCGCGATATCGAAACGCTGGAATGCGGCGCCCACTGGTCGATGAGCCAGAAGATCCTGATCCAGCAGGCTCGCATGCTCGATGCGCCGACCGCGCTGCACAACAATTGCTCGGGAAAACATGCCGGTTTCATCTGTGCCTGCTGCCATCAGGACCTCGATCCGAAGGGCTATGTCGGCTATCTCCACCCGCTGCAGGTCGAGATTCGCGCGGCGATGGAAAGCCTGACCGGGGCCGTGATTGGCGCCGATAGCTGCGGTACCGACGGCTGCTCTATTCCCACCTATGCCGTACCGCTGCGCAGCCTTGCCCACGGTTTTGCCAAAATGGCGACCGGCACCGGCCTGGAACCCCTGCGTGCCAAGGCATCCCGCCGCCTGATCGAGGCCTGCATGGCCGAGCCCTTCTATGTCGCCGGCTCCGGCCGCGCCTGCACCGCGCTGATGCAGATCGCCCCCGGCCGCATCTTCGTCAAGACAGGCGCCGAGGGCGTCTTCTGCGCCGCCATCCCGGAAAAGGGCATCGCCATCGCGCTCAAATGCGAAGATGGCATGACCCGCGCCGCCGAAGCCATGGTGGCGGCGACACTCGCCCGTTTCTTCGAGACGGAAGATGAGGTGCATGGGGCCCTGATGGCCCATGCCGCAAAGCCGATGCGCAATTGGAACGGCATCCATGTCGGCGATATCAGGGTCACCTCCGCCTTGGCCGGATGAGTCGAGCTTTCGTATATGAGTTATTAGAAAAATAAGAATTGCCTAATATAAAGGGGTACGTCCTGCGATCGCGGATGCACCCTTTCGCGGCGACGTGAGCACAGTCCTGGAAGCCGTGAGGGCAGGGCATGTTTGCAGGCCGCTATCTTTGGTGGATGCTGATGGGTATCGGCATCTTCATGTTCGCCGCGCTGAGCCTCGATTATATCACCTGGCTGACGATCCAGCTGTCGGGCTGCGGCGATATGGCCGGTGCTTGCGAGCCGGTCCTCCGGCTGATATCGGGCATGCTCAAACCCGCCTGCATCTGGACTGCGATCGGCGTGCTCTTCATGGCGACGCTGCTCCGTCTTCACACTCTCTCGCTCCTCTGGTTCTGGGGACCGATCGTCGCCATCTGGTTCGTCGCTTCCACGCCAATCCTCCTCTTCCTGGCGGCGGATGCGGCGGCTCTGACGCGGCCCGCCACCCTGGCGGCGCTGCCCGTCGCCTTGCTGTTTCTGGCGGCCTTCATCGCCTATCTCGTGATTGCCGTCGAAGATGGCGACATGCCGCCGCTTGCAGCCTCGGTGCCGTTGCGCCTCACACTCCGCCTGACGGCGGTCTACGGCGCGCTTGCCGGTGCAGCTCTCATGCCGGAACTGTCGCGGATCGCCGGGATCCTGCTTGATATGCCGGCACTTTCCGTCATCATCGCGCTGGCGCAGCCATATCTGCAGACGGTGCTCACCCTTGGAACCGGCAGCATGGCGCCGGCCTATGCCGTGCTGGCGGCCTTCATCGCGGCCCTTGCCGCTAGCCTCCTGCCGCACGCTGCCGCACCGCAGCCCTCCCGCAGCACCATCATGCTGCGGCGATTGCGCCGTTGAGATCGCGATAGGGTTTCAGCCGCTCGGCCGTCATCTCCATGGGCACGATCAGCCCCGCCACCTCGGAAATGCCGAGCACCGGGCAGGGCGAGACGAGGTCGAACTTCTTCTCGGTCAGCAGCACATGCGTTTCGGCCGAGCAGCGGGCGATATGCCGCTTGATCGCCGCTTCCTCGAAATCGCCGGTGGAAAGCCCGTGCACGGGATGCGCCGCCGTCACCCCGAGGAAGAAGAGATCGGGGCGGAGCTGCGAGATCGCCGCCATGGCCACTGCCCCCGTCGCCACCATCGAATGTTTGTAAAGCCGTCCGCCGGTGAGGATCACCTCGGCTGTCGGATGGTGTTCGAGTTCCGCGGCGATCGTCGGGCTGTGGGTCGCAACCGTCAGCGGCATGTCGCGCGGCAAGTGTCGGGCAATTTCCGCGGTCGTCGTGCCGCCGTCGAGGAAGATCATCTGTCCGGGCTTGACCATCGCCGCCGCCGCCACTCCGAGCCGCGCCTTGATCTGCGACGAGACGCTGCGCCGCGCGGTGAAATCAGGCAGATCTGGCGCCAGCGGCATCGCCCCGCCATGCACCCGTTTCAGCAGCCCCTCCGCCGCCATTTCCCTGAGGTCGCGGCGGATCGTGTCCTCCGAAAGCGCGAAATCCTCGGCGACGCGCTTGGCGATCACCTGGCCGTCACGGCGCAGGATGTCGAGAATGAGGGTCTTGCGTTGTGTTGTCAGCATCGGATCTCTGCACGAAATTAAACATAATAGCCCGATATTGCACGAAATGACTCGACGTTCAAGAAATATCGTGCATTTTCACGAAATCCCGTGCATGAAGGCCGGGGAGAGTGCTCACGCATAAGGCGGAGCGAAGGAGTGGATCATGTTGATTTTGATTGCCGGGCCCTATCGGTCCGGAACGGGCGACGACCCGGAAAAGATGGCCGCCAACCTGAAGCGGCTGGAAGCGCCTTCGCACGCGCTGTTTGAAGCCGGCCATGTGCCGATGATCGGCGAATGGGTGGCCCTGCCGATCTGGCACGCCGCCGGCGGCCGGTCGGTCGGCGACACACTCTACGAAGAGATCTTCCACCCGGTCGCCGGCCGGCTGCTGCAACTCTGCGAGGGCGTGCTGCGCCTGCCGGGCGATTCCAAGGGAGCGGACAACGACGTCCGCATCGCCCGGGAACGCGGCATCCCGGTCTGGCACAAGCTGGAGGATGTGCCGGGCTGCGGGTGATCGGATTGCTGCGCCTGCGCTTTGCCCTTTGCCCTTCGCTTACGCTCAGCGCATTCGCGGCTTTGCCGCTCACCCCCTCATCCGACCCTTCGGGCCACCTTCTCCCCGCTGGGGAGAAGGGGTTTGCGGCGGCGCCGCAAATCTATCTCCCATCGGGAGTTCAAGGTGTCGGATGAGGGTGATGCTGGCTCCCTCTTCTCCCCAGCGGGGAGAAGGTGGCCCGAAGGGTCGGATGAGGGGGCCACACGGCACATCTATTATGTCTTCACACTCGACGTCCCGACGGAGGATCAAAACCCAATCTCCCCAGTTCCGGCGCACCGACCGCTACGCTATAACCCTTGCCGAAAGGGAGTCGAGAACCATGCTGACATTGTATTATGCGCCGGGAACCTGCGCGCTCGCAAGCCTTATTGCCCTGGAAGAATCCGGCCTGGCCTTCGAAACAAAGAAGATCAGCCTCCGCGATGGCGATCAGCGCTCGCCGGACTATCTGAGGATCAACCCGAAGGGCCGGGTGCCGGCACTGGTCACCGATTACGGCGTGCTGACGGAAACGCCGGCGATCCTTGCCTATATCGCCCAGAGTGCGCCGGCCGCCCAGCTGGCGCCGCTTGACGATCCCTTTGAATTTGCCAGGCTCCAGTCCTTCAACAGCTATATCTGCTCGACCGTGCATGTGAACCATGCGCATCGCCCGCGCGGCTCGCGCTGGGCCGACGAGCCGGCGGCCATCGAGGCGATGAAGGCCAAGGTGCCCGAGAATATGGCCGATTGTTTCACGCTGATCGAGCAGACGATGTTCGAAGGCCCTTGGGTGATGGGTGAGGCCTATTCGCTCGCCGATCCCTATCTCTTCGTCATGACGGACTGGCTGCCGTCGGACGGCGTCGATCCCGCCCGCTTCGAAAAGGCGAGCGATCACCACGCCCGCATGCTGCAGCGCCCCGCCGTCCAGCGGGCGCTGGCCTACGACCGGGCCTGATCCTTAAATCCGGCGGCAAGCTTCTTCGGCGCCCGGAACAGCCAGGCGCCGATCAGCCGAAGCCGCAATTCCTCGTGGCCGATCATGGCGGCGCGCACCGGCAGATACGGCCAGCCGACATAATGATCGGTTTGAAAATAGACGTCGGGCGCCATCTCCAGCAGGTGATCCTTGTCGTCGAGCGAAATCGAGATCACGATCGTCTCGGCGTTCTTCACCGCGACAAAACTCTTGCCGCCGACCTTCAGTGCCGGATTGCCATAGGAAGTGCTCTCCTCGACATCAGGCAGGCCGGCTTCCGCCGCCAGCCGCTTCAGGCGCTCGAAGATCGCATCGACGTTATCAGCCATTGTTCCGCCCTCTCTGCCAGGGCGAACCTATCATATTTTCACGCGCATTTCGCCAACGGCGGCTTGGTCTCCGCCTGAAAGCCGGTCTGCATCCCGAGCGGCAGATCGGCGATTTCGCGCATCGACATGCGCTCGACCTCGGGATGCCGCAGCGGATCGTCCCTCCAGGTTGGTGCAATTTCTGCGCCTCCCGCCTGAAGGGTAGGTCTCAAGAAAAACTTCAGCAACGACATGGCATGCCTCGCTTTCTTCCGTGGCGTGGATGTGATCGCCCAGCGGCTCTCTGCCTCCGAGCCATCCTGTTGGTCAACCCACCCTGCGTTCGAATGGATCGCCTATGCTTGCAATGTCGGCCTCAACAGGCAGATTTTCAATTGAGAATAACGTTGAGGCGGTATAGAAAAACTATATGAAGAACCTGAACATGGTCCATCTCAACGGCCTGCGGGCGCTGGAAGCCGTCGGTCGTCTCGGCTCGCTGCAGGCAGCGGCCGACGAACTCGGCGTCTCGGTCGGCGCCGTCAGCCAGCAGGTGATCAAGGCCGAAGCCCAGCTTGGCCAGGTGATCTTCGAGCGCACCGCCCGGGGAATGATCGTCACCGAAGCCGCTCGGCCGGTGCTTCTGGCGCTCGACGAGGGGTTTGCCCGTCTTTCGGCGGCGGTATCGATCGCCAGCCGCAAGGATGATACGATCCTGACCATATCGGTGGCGCCGGTTTTCGCTGCCCGCTGGCTTGTCTGCCGGCTCGATCGTTTCGCCGAGCGTCATCCCGACATCAAGCTGCGGCTGGATGCAACGACCAATCTCGTCAGCCCGGCGCTTTGCGATGTCGATATCGGCATCCGCGTCGGCACCGGTAAATGGCCTGACGTGAAGGCCGAATTGCTCCTGGAACAGGAGGTCTTTCCCGTCTGTTCGCCTGAGATGGCGGCGAAGTTGAAAGAACCCGCCGATATCCTCGCCCTGCCGGCCATCATCGACGGCCATGCCATGTTCACCTGGGAGGTCTGGATGCGCGAGGCCGGACTGTCCGGTGCGACGCTTTCAACCCGTCACGTCTTCAACGATGCCTCGCTCTGCCTCGATGCGGCGATCGCCGGCCAGGGCGTCATGCTGGCCTGGCAGACCCTTTCCGGCTTTGCGCTCGCCGAAGGCCGGCTGGCCGCCCCTTTCGGCATTCGCGCGCCGACCGGCTTCGGTCATTACTTCGTCACCGCCGAAGGCACGCGGGAGCCGAAGAAGGTGAAGGATTTCAAGGCCTGGATCCGCGAGGAAATGGCCGGCACGCTGGCTCTCTTCCGGTAGTCCTCACACCTCGATCGGTTCCTTGGCCCGCGCTGCCTGCATCGCCTTGTAGGCCGGGCGGGACTGGCAACGCTCGATCCAGGCTTTGATATTGGGATGCGCATCGAACAGCGCCTCTTCGCTCTGGGCGTAGCGCAGCACCTCGGCGAGGTTGAGATCGGCGACGGTGAAGCGGTCGCCGACGATCCACTGCCGGCCGGCAAGGTGGTTTTCGAGCACCGCCAGCGGCCTGCGCAGCGACCGGCAGGCAACCGCGATCGTCTGTTGGCCGCCTTCGCTGTCTTCGAGCCCGTTATCATAGGTGAGCACGATCTTCACCGTATGCGGCTCGACCTCCGCGGCTGCCCAGACCGTCCACATCGTCAGCAATCCGTCTTCTTCGACGGTTTGGCCGGAAAGCGGTCCGCCGTTTTTGCGCGCGAGGTAAAGATTGATCGCCAGCGACTCGTGCATGATGAGGTCGCCGTCCCGAATGCTGGGGATCTGTGCCATCGGATTGACGGCAGTGAATTCAGGCGAGCGCGTGTTGAGCGGCGCCTCCGGCGCCAGCGGATCTGCAAGCCGCCTTGCCTGCAGCACCGGCACCGAGCGGAATTCAAGCCCAAGTTCCTCCGCCATCCAGTAAACGCGAGACGCGCGCGATCGATAGACCCCGTAGATTGTCAGCATGAACGATATCCCCTCGATGTGTCCGAGGACCGTAAATGCCGGATCAGGCTGCGAGAAGTCCTTGGCGCTGATGGGATGATGAAAGCTTTTGATGCGCCAAGCAATTCCGGTAAAAAAGTGCTCAGTTGTGCAAACCGCGCGGCGGTTTTCACAGGCCGGAGGAGAGGTGAGGGCCTGACAAGCACCCAGTCGGGGGGCCTTTGTAGGCCGGTGCGAGTTTGGCGGAAACGCGCCCCACCCTCCGTCATCCTCGGCCTTCCGAGGATCTATGCCCGTGGCGATTGATCGATACGGTGCAGATGCTCGGCACAGGGCCGAGCATGACGGAGCAAGGGGCGGACGAAGGAACCACTCGCGGCGCAAACGCCCGTGTCAGCAACGCTACCGCGAGCGAAACCAAGCAATGCCAGCCCTCGGCATAAACTGGCTTAATGACGCAAAGACAAGGAGATAGCGACATTCCTGTCGCTCGGAGAAGCAAATGCCTTCCTCAGGAAATGCGGTTCCGCTCGACGGTGAGCTGCGCATAGGGCGAGCCGCCGCCCGCCATCTCGCCGGAGACCTTCTTCTCCCATTGGAAGCCGAGCACCGCCCCTTCGGCGGTCTCCTGGAAGATGTTGTCGGTGATGACGGCAGTCCCCGCGCCATCGGCGACCGAGACGGCGCATCCCACAGGCGCCTTGCGCACCACATTGCCGGTCGCAACGACGTTGCGCAGATACGGCCCCCAGCCGATCTGCAAACCCCAGCGCGGCGCGCCCTCGATCACATTGCCTGAAATCAGCGTATCGGCCTCGGCCGCAATGCCGATGCCGAAGCCGACCTCGTGCTGATATGGGCCGCGCAGCGTCAGGTTGCGCACGACATTGCCGGTGACGCTCGCCAGCCGGCCGCCCTCGTCGAAATTGGCGATCGAGATGCCGTTCGCCGCCCCGTCGATCATGTTGGCGGAAACGACGGCGCCCTCGAAGGCGAATTCGACATAGATCGCCGTCTCGCCGGACCGCCGGCACTGATTGCTGCTGATTTGGATGTCCGAAGCCGAATTGGCGCGGATCGCCGTAAAGGCGCAATCGGAGATCTGGTTATTCACCACCATCACGCCGTCGGCGCGGAAGATGTTGATGCCGTTGCCGTTTTGCCCGGTGCCGCCGTCATTGGCGCGGATGTTGGAGATGCGGTTGCCGGAGACGACAGTGCCGTCCTCCGCCTTCTTCCAGCGATGCACCAGGATGCCGCCATTGCCGCAATCCGAGACCGTATTGCCGGTGACCGAGAGGGTGCTGGAATCCACCGCGTAAAGCCCGGATTGGGTAGCCCCCGAGATACGGCTGCGCTCGATCCGCCCGCCGCAGCGCTCCAGTTGCAGCCCGTGTTTGCGGCTGCCGCCGATCTCGCAATTGTCGATCAGCACCTCGTCAACGCCGGTAAATTGCAAAAGCCCGCCGGCATAGTCGCCAAGCCAGCGGTTGCCGCCGTCGATGACGAGATTGGAAAGCTCGATGCGCCGCACGTTCTCGGCCGCAAACAGATGGCCTTCGCCGGTATAGACGATCCGCGAGGCGCCGGGCACGCCAGTGATACGCGTATTGTCGGGCAAAGTGAGATTGGAGACCCGGTAGGTGCCGGGCGGCAGGAAGACCGGCACGTTCTCGCGCGCCGCTTGTTCGATCATCTGCTGCAGGTTGCGGGTCTTGCGGTCGCCGCTTTCGGGAATGGCGCGATAGTCCACCGCGTCGATCGCGCCGCGCAGATCGGGCTGAGCGGCCGCCGTCAGCGGCGAGGCAAGCGCGCGCGATGCCCCTCCAGCAACGGCCAAGGCGGCAAGAAAGAAAAGCATGTCGCGGCGTGAGGGCGTTCGGGGATCACTTGTCATAACGCGCCCGTAGCAGGAAACGTGCCAAACCCGCATGAATTCTTTTGGCACAAGCTTGGCAAAGGCGGGCGAAATTGCCGTTATGGCCGAGCGCGACGGCAGGATATCGCCGCTTATATTGTCGTCTTGTTCACCCTTTCATTTAAGCAAGCCGAAGGAAATGAGGACTACTTTGAAGGGAATTTCAATGATGACGATTGCGGGATACGGCCTTCGGCCGGCGGGGAGAATGGCGTCATGTACGAATTGGGTGCCAGGCGATGGGAATCGACCGATGCCCTGACGGCCGAAACGCGACGCATCGTCGCCGCGACGGAGGCAATGATGGCATCGACCGCTCATCATCTTTCCGAGGGTATCGAGAACCTGCGCCTTAAGGCGATCGTCCATGAACTTCCGGATTTCCTCTACGTCAAGGATCGTGACAGCCGCTTCGTCTTCGCCAATGCCGTCACCGCCAGCAGCCTTGGCCTGGAGAGTGCCGCGCTGATCACCGGCAAGCGCGATTTCGACCTGTTCGATTTCGAGACGGCGTGCCGTCATTTCGACATCGAACAGCAGATCATGGCGACGGGCGAAGCCCGCATCGACATGGAGGAATCCTACATCCTTCCCGGTAGCAGAAGACCGATATGCCGGCTGACCTCGAAGATACCGCTGCGCAACGATCGCGGCGAGATCGTCGGCCTGATCGGCGTTTCCCGTGATATCACCGAACGCAAGCGCCAGGAGGATCTGCATCGCGGCCAGGCGAGCCTGCTCGAGATGATCGCCCGCAACGAGCCGTTGCCGATGATCCTCGAGGCCCTCGTGCTGATGATCGAGGCGCAGCTGGATGGCATTGACGGATCGGTGCTGCTGCTCGACGGCGAGGGCACCAGACTCTATCACGGCGCGTCTCCCAATCTGCCCGGCGGCTACAGCCGCCTGATCGATGGCGTCACGATCGGTCCCAAGGTCGGTTCCTGCGGCACTGCGGTTTGGCGCGGCCAGACGGTGATCGTCGAGGACGTGATGATCGATCCGCTCTGGGAGGATTTTCGCGCGATGGTCGCGCCGTTCGGCTTTCGCTCCTGCTGGTCGACGCCGATCGCCACCTCGCAGAACAACGTGCTCGGCACGTTTGCGCTCTATTCCAGGGAGATCCGCCGCCCCACCGAGCATGAGATGACGCTGGTGGCGCTCGCCACCCATATCGCCGGCATCGCCATCGAGCGCAAGCGTGTCGACGACCGCATCCATTTCATGGCCCATCATGACGATCTCACGGGCCTGCCGAACCGCGCCTTCCTCAAGGAACGGCTGGCGAGCATTCTCGACCAGGCCCGGCGCAACAACCGCAAGGTGACCGTCGCCTATATCGATCTCGACAATTTCAAGGACATCAATGACGGCCGCGGCCACGCCGCCGGCGACGGGGTTCTGAAAGAGACCGCCGCCCGCATGGCCAACAGTGTCAGGGCGTCCGATATGGTGGTGCGTCTCGGCGGCGACGAATTCCTCGTGGTGCTCGTCCACCAGTCGAGCCACGATGCCGGCATCACGCGCCGCCTTCGCGATCTGCAGAAGGCGATCAACCGGCCGATCCGCGGCGCGGACGGCGAGATTACCGTGACCTCGAGCATCGGCGTTGCCGCCTTCCCCTTCGATGGCGCGACCTCGGAGGAGCTTCTCGCCAATGCCGACCGCGCCATGTACCGCGCCAAGGAGCTCGGCCGCAACACATTGCAGCATCACGATGGCGGCAGCACCCCTGTGGGAATGCCGCTCGGCGAGCAGGAAGAGCTGCACCAGGCGATCACCGGCGGCCAGCTGTTCCTGCAATACCAGCCGCAGGTCGATGTCGCCACCGGCCGTATCACCGGGCTGGAGGCGCTGGTGCGCTGGAACCATCCCGCAAAGGGCAGGGTGCCGCCGGTCAATTTCATTCCGCTCGCCGAAGAGACCGGCCTCATCGTTCCCCTCGGTCTCTGGGTGCTGAACGAGGCCTGCCGCCAGGCGCGCCACTGGCAGGACATGGGCCTGGCGCCGCTGACGATCGCCGTCAACGTCTCGGCCAAACAGTTCGCCGATCCGGATTTCGCAACCCATGTCGCCGAGGCGCTGGAGCGCCACCGCCTGCAATCCCGCTGGCTGGAGCTTGAAGTCACCGAAAGCGTGGTGATGCAGAATGCCGAACGCGCGCTCGCCATGATGGAAACGCTGCGGGGGCTTGGCGTGCGCCTGTCGATCGACGATTTCGGCTCCGGCTATTCCAGCCTGGCGGCGCTGAAGACCTTCCCTTTCGACCGCCTGAAGATGGACCGCTCGCTGGTCGAGGCCCTGCCGGGCGACAAGACCGCCGTCGCCATCGCCTCGGCGGTCATTTCGCTGGCGCAGACGCTGAAGCTTTCGGTACTCGCCGAAGGCGTCGAAACCGACGCCCAGATGGATTTCCTGCGCCAGGCCCACTGCGAGGAGGCGCAAGGCTTCCGCTTCTCCAAGCCGGTCTCCCCGGAGGAGATCCCGGCATTGCTGCGGGCGCGCAGTCTCTGACGCTTATTTTACAAGCCTGCCGATCGCTTCGATCTCGTTCGTCCATATGCCCGCCGCATAGTCCTCAGGCAGCCGCGCCAGTTGCGCGGGGTCGTCGATGCCGGTCGAAAAATCGCTGCCGCGATAGGGGCCGAGCACGAAAACCTCGGTCCCGGCATCCTGCATCCGGTTGAGAAAACGATCCGGCCAGCCCCAGAGCCACGGCGCGATATTGATCGGCACCAGCATCATCGCATGTTTGCATTCGTCCGGCAGCAGGCCGGTCCAGCCGTAGCCGATATAGCCGGTGAGGCAGCTCTTCAGGCTCTTGCGCGAGGCAGTCTTGATATCGGGCACCATCCGGCGCACGACGTCGATCGGCTCGTCGCCGCCATAGACGATGATCTCGGCCCGTCTTTCCTGGAAAAGTCCGTTGAGCACGGCGGCGAGCTTTTCGCCCTCGGAAGGATCGCGGCTCTTGATATTGATGAGGAAGCGTCGATCCGGAAAAGTCGACAACACCTCGGCAAGGGTCGGCATCATGCCGATGCCCCGGCCGCGAAAGGGAAAGGTCTTGCCGCCATCGGCGGTGTAACCATAACCGATGTCGAGCGCCCGCATCTCCGCCATCGAATGCTCGCGCGTGACGCCGTGCCCGTCGGTGCGGCAGTCGAGCGTCCAGTCGTGAAAGACGGCGAATTGCCCATCCGTCGTCGGATGCACATCGATCTCGACGATATCGGCGCCGGCCGCAAAGCCCGCCTGCATCGACGGAATGGTGTTTTCCAGATAGTCGTGTTTCGGCGGCAGCATCCGGCTCGCCGTGCAGGTGTCGTTCTTGAGATCGGTTTCGTCGAACCGCTGGGCGATGCCGCGATGGGCAAGCAGCACCGGCTTTGCCGGCCGATGTTCGGCGAGCAGGCTGGTATTGTTGAGGTAGATGCCGGCGACTGCAACCGCGATCGCTGCGGCGCAATAGAAAAGCTTCCTGCCCAAAGTTGATCCCCCTCTGGTTGCATCGACGAGCAAGTGCTAGAAAGCGATTCCGGTTGTTCTTGGGCTGTTTTCCGGCTTTTCTATGCTGCGACAACAATGAGTCTGATCGCTATGGAATTTGACGACGACGAGCTTATCCATTTCGAAGCGCACGGCGCTGCCCCGTTGCCGCCGGCAGCAGTCGACGGTCATATCGCCCATGACGGCGCCCGTATCTGGTATGCGAGCTACGGCGTCGGCCCAGCCGTCATTCTGCTCCATGGCGGCCTCGGCCACAGCGGCAACTGGGGCTATCAGGTCCCGGCACTCTTGCGCCGCGGCCGCCGCGTCGTGCTGATCGACAGCCGGGGCCACGGAAGAAGCACCCGCGATTCCCGTCCCTATACCTATGAGTTGATGGCTGCCGATGTGCTCGCCGTCATGGACGAACTGCATCTCGACAAGGCGGCCGTCATCGGCTGGAGCGACGGCGCCTGCATCGCTTTGATCCTCGCCATGACGGCGCCGTCGCGCGTCGAGGGCGTCTTTTTCTTCGCCTGCAACATGGATCCGAGCGGCACGCTGGAATTCGTTCCCACCCCGGTCATCGACCGATGCTTCAGCCGGCACGCCAAGGATTATGCCGCATTGTCTACCACGCCGGATGATTTTAATCCATTCGTCGAGGCGGTCAGCCTGATGATGCGGAGAGAGCCGAATTATCAGGCCGCCGACTTGGGGCTGATCCGCGTGCCGGTCGCGATCGTCCTCGCCGAACACGACGAATTCATCAAGCCAGACCATGCCGAATATCTTGCCCGCAGCATTCCGAACGCCGAGATGATCTATCTCACAAGCGTCAGCCATTTCGCGCCGCTGCAGCGGCCGTCGCAATTTAATGCCGCGGTGGAATCCTTCCTCGATGGAATAGGGTCATGACAGCGTTGAACTGCGGTCCATTTCATAGTCCCTTCTTTCGGCCCTCTGGCCTCGCGTCCATTTCCCGCTATCTCTCGTTTCATGAGACCTGATGCGCTGCTTTATCCCGCCCCGGAGGGGCTCTATTGCCCGGAAGGCGGCTTTTATGTCGATCCGGTGCGGCCCGTCGAGCAAGCGCTCGTCACCCATGGCCATTCGGATCATGCCCGCCCGGGCCATGTAAACGTGCTTGCCACCCGCCAGACGCTTGACATTATGCGCCTGCGTTACGGCGACGGTTTTTGCGCCAGCGAGCAGGCTGCCGCCTTCGGCGAGGAGCTGCTGGTCAACGGCGTCAAGGTGAGCTTTCATCCGGCCGGCCATGTGCTCGGCTCCGCCCAGATCGCCATCGAGAAGAACGGCACCCGCATCGTCGTCTCCGGCGACTACAAGCGCCGCCCCGACCCGACCTGCGCCGCCTATGTGCCGGTTGCCTGCGATGTCTTCATCACCGAGGCGACCTTCGGCCTGCCTGTCTTTCATCATCCCGATCCGATGGACGAGATCGGCAAATTGCTGGCGTCGCTGCGTCAATTTCCCGAGCGCACCCATCTCGTCGGCGCCTATGCGCTGGGGAAGGCCCAGCGCGTCATCCGGCTGCTGCGCGATGCCGGTTATGCCGAACCGATCTATATCCACGGCGCCATGGAAAAACTCTGCGACTATTACATCGAGCAAGGCATCGATCTCGGCGAACTGCTGCCGGCGACGATCGAAAGCCGCGACAAGTCCGCCTTCAAGGGTGCGGTCGTCATCGGCCCATCATCCGCCTTCGCCGATCGCTGGGCCCGGCGCTTCAACGAGCCGCTGCCGGCCTTCGCCTCCGGCTGGATGATGGTGCGCCAGCGCGCCAAACAGCACGGCGTCGAACTGCCCCTCGTCATCTCCGATCATTGCGACTGGCCGGAACTGACCGAAACGATCCGGGAACTGCACCCGGCCGAGGTCTGGGTGACGCATGGCCGCGAGGAGGCCCTGGTGCGCTGGTGCCAATTGCAGGGCATCAAGGCAAAGCCGCTGCATCTGGTGGGTTATGAGGATGAGGGGGATTGAGAGTGGAGTTTCTTGCTGAAAACCCCTCCCCAACCCCGCCCCACAAGGGGGAGGGGCTTAACCCGCGGCCCTCGCCGCATTCCTCTTCCAGCGCAGAGCATGCGGCCGGCTTGTTGGTTTGCGACGCGGTGCCACGGCTTAGTCCCTCCCCCTTGTGGGGAGGGGTTGGGTTGGGGTCTTTTCCATATGCCGTTGGAGAGGGGTCTCCCTCAAAAGTCGGGAGGCGCCCATGAAAGCCTTCGCCGACCTGCTCGACCGCCTGGTGCTGACCCCCAGCCGCAACGGCAAGCTGAAGCTGCTGACCGACTATTTTCGCGACACGCCGGATCCGGACCGCGGCTACGGCCTTGCCGCCATCGCCGGCACGCTGGAGGTGCGCAACGTCAAGCCCGCCATGCTGCGCGAGCTGGTGCTGGAGCGCATGGACGAGGTGCTGTTTCGCTATTCCTACGACTATGTCGGCGATCTTGCCGAAACCATCTCGCTCGTCTGGGACAATGAGAGGGATATCGACCGCGCAGCACTCGCCCAGCCGCGTCTCGGCGAGGTCGTCACCGGCATGAATGCGCTCGGCCGCACTGAAGTACGCAGCTTCGTCCGCGACCTGCTCGACCGGCTGGATTCGTCTGGCCGTTTCGCCTTCATCAAGCTGGCGACCGGCGCCATGCGCATCGGCGTTTCCGCCCGTCTCGCCAAGCAGGCGCTCGCCGATCTCGGCGACAAGGACGTCACCGAGATCGAAACCCTCTGGCATGGCCTGCAGCCACCCTATGAGGCGCTGTTCGAATGGCTGGCGGGTGGCGGCGAAAAACCGGTGCTGGCCACACCGGCGATCTTCCATTCCGTCATGCTCGCCAATGCGGTGGAGGAGGGGGATCTCAGTGCCCTCGACCCAGCGAGTTACGCGGCCGAATGGAAATGGGACGGCATTCGCGTCCAGCTCTCCCGCTCCGGCGACAGGCGCAAGATCTATTCCCGCTCCGGCGACGACATTTCAGGCGCCTTTCCCGATATTCTCGACGCGATCAATTTTTCCGGTGTCGTCGACGGCGAGATGCTGGTCGGCGGTACCGCCCGCTCCAATAGTCCGACCCGCACCTTCTCCGACCTGCAGCAGCGCCTGAACCGCAAGACGGTGACGGCAAAGATGCTTGGCGACTACCCCGCCTTCATCCGCACCTATGACCTGCTCTTCGATGGCGACGACGATGTCCGCGGTCGCACCTATGTCGATCGCCGCGACCGGCTGACCGAGATCATCGACCGCGCCCCGCACGACCGTTTCGACCTCTCGCCGCTCGTGCCTTTCTCCTCATGGGACGAGCTCGACACCCTGCGCGCCGCGCCGCCCGATCCGGTCATCGAAGGCGTGATGATCAAGCGCCGCGACAGCATCTACCAGGCCGGCCGCATGAAAGGCCCCTGGTTCAAGTGGAAGCGCAACCCCTATAATGTCGATGCGGTGCTGATGTATGCCCAGCGCGGCCACGGCAAGCGCTCCAGCTATTATTCCGATTTCACCTTCGGCGTCTGGGCTGATGACGAGGACGGCGAACAGCTGGTGCCCGTCGGCAAGGCCTATTTCGGCTTCACCGATGCCGAGCTCGAGGTGCTCGACAAATTCGTGCGCAACAATACCACCGAGCGTTTCGGCCCGGTGCGGGCCGTGCGCGCCGACAAGGATTTCGGCTTCGTCGTCGAAGTGGCCTTCGAGGGCATCAACCGGTCGACCCGGCACAAATCGGGGGTCGCCATGCGCTTCCCCCGCATCGCCCGCCTTCGCCCCGACAAACCCTCCTACGAGGCCGACCGGCTGCGCACGCTGATCGCCATGATCGAGGCCAAGCCGGCGTGAAGTTGCATACCCTGCGCAACAATGACGCAGGGCAATATTTTCAACAGCATGTGTATTGGCGGCAACGATCTTCCGGTGCAGATTTTCCAGAGCATGATGCCGAAAAGTGTAAGCGGTTTTCGCACGACATCATGCTCTGTTTAATTTGGAATGGCCGGGGAAATGATGGATGCTGCGTTATGAGCTCGCGTGAACGAAATTCCCTTTTTCTCCAACGCCGTGCCGTGCTGGCTGGTCTCGCCGGTGCACTTGTCCTGCCGCGCATGGCGGTCGCGTTCGATGTCCCGGACGAGCCGCGCCTTGCCAAGCGCGACTATGCCAAGGTCCGCCACCATTTCCGCACCAAGCTTTTGCAGAAGGGCCCGGCGCCCGACAAATACGAACCGCTGAATGCGCCTGCCGATGCCGACAAGATCTTCTACCGCTCGGGCTACGGCGAGCTGGAACTGGCGGCCTGGGTCTCGAAATACAAGCGCGAGCGCGCCGCCAGGCCGGGCGTGCTCTTCCTGCACGGCGGCAATGCCATGGGCATCGGCCACTGGCAGCTGATGAAGCCCTATATGGATGCTGGTTACGTCGTGATGATGCCGTCGCTGCGCGGCGAAAACGGCCAGATGGGCAATTTTTCCGGCTTCTACGATGAGGTCGACGACGTTCTCGCCGCCACCGAGCGCCTGGCGCATCTGCCGGGCGTCGATGCCGAACGCCTCTTTATCGCCGGCCACAGCATCGGCGGCACGCTAACCATGCTGACGGCGATGAGCACGCACAAATTCCGCGCCGCTGCACCGATTTCAGGCAACCCCGATGCCTTCCGTTTCTTCAACCGCTATCCGCAGGATATCCGTTTCGACGACAGCAACGCGCATGAATTCGAGGTGCGTTCGGCCCTGTGTTACGCCCACAGCTTCAAATGCCCGGTCCGTGTCGTCCACGGCACCGAGGAGCCCCATTTCAACGACCGCGCCGATCTGCTGGCCCGGCGCGCCCGCGGCGCCGGCGTTCATATCGAGACGGAAACCGTCGCCGGCAATCACACCTCGGCGCTGCCGGCCGAGATCGAACAGAGCATCCGCTTCTTCCACGGGGTGGCGGCCTGAATTTCCAGCCGCTTCAAATAATGGGCGATCGGCCCTATATTGCTGGAATGACGACGAACGCTAAGAGCATGCCAGAGAGTATGATTGTGCCGAACGACTTCCCCGAGCTGAAATCGCTCGCCTGGAATCGCGATCCCGCGCGCGCCATGCCCGCCGGCGAGGCCTTCGCGCTTTATGAGCGCAACTGGCGTTTCGTCGATACCGGCAGGCTGACCGAGCGGGAGACGCAACTGATCCGCGAACTGGCCGCCACCTATGGCAACGGCGTCCTGCTCGTTTCCTGATCCCACCCCAACGCCAGCCTCGCGCCAGCCGCAGATGCCATCGTTCCGACAGATATCGCTGTCTTGCCGATCGTTGATAAGGGTGGTTCCATGAATTTTCTGCGCCGGGTTTTCCCGCTTGCCGGGCTCGTGATCGCGGTTGCGTCGCTAAGCGGCTGCAACATTCTCATTCCCGATGTCGCCGCCGATTCGCCCGCCCGCTTCGTCCAGGAAACCTCGCCGGTCTTCTATCAGCCGCCCGGCGTCGATCCGCGCCGGGTGCGGCCGATCCCCGATCAGCCGGTGCCGCAGACGCGCGAGCTCTACAAGACCCAGTTCCACCAGACCTACGGCCTGCCGGTCACCAATCCCGTGCATATGGCGATGTATGGCCAGTTGCGTGACGAGGATTTTACCCTGCCGGCGATCCCGGTCAGCCGCGTACAGCCGCAGTTCCTGCGCCAGGAGGTCGATTATCAGACGACCGAGCGTCCCGGCACCGTGGTGATCGATACCAAGGCGCATTTCCTCTATTTCGTCGAGGACAACGGCAAGGCGATGCGCTACGGCGTCGGCCTCGGCCGCGATGGTTACGCCTGGTCCGGCCGCGGTGTCATCCAGTGGAAGCAGAAATGGCCGCGCTGGACGCCTTCGGTCGAAATGGTCTCGCGCCAGCCTGAGGTTCGCCCCTTCGGGGCGGAGAATGGCGGCATGAATCCGGGGCTGATGAACCCTCTCGGCGCCCGCGCCATGTATATCTTCAAGGACGGGCAGGACACGCTCTACCGCATCCATGGCACGCCCGACTGGCAGTCGATCGGCAAGGCCACCTCGTCTGGCTGCGTGCGCATGCTGAACCAGGACGTCGTCGATCTCTACGACCGCGTTCCCGCCAAGGCCGAGATCGTTGTGATGTAGCGCTGCAACAGCGCTACTGATATCGTCCGCTTCAGGCCGGACACGTCTGCGTGAAGCTATGGTTTATTTGGCGCAAGCCGATAGATCTTCTCTTGTTGTTATCGGCATCGGACGAATCGCTTTATGCAGCGTCTCGTCCGGCTTCCCGCATCAAAGGAAATCAGTCCCGCGTCATGAGCTTCGATAGACATCTTTCCCGCCGCAGCTTTCTTTCCTTTTCGGCGTTGACCGCAGCCTCGGCGCTCGCCGGCTGCGCCTCCTCAGCCAACACCGTGACATCAGGCGATACGACGATCATTTACCGTTCGCCCATGCGCCTGTTCCAGTCCCCGGGTGCGTCGAGCGTGCCGAGTGGGGCTGAGCTTGCCGTCATGTATGGCCCGATCGAAGACGGCGGCTTTCTCATTCCAGCCGTTCCTTACGAGCAGATCGATCCGCGCTATTATCGCCAGCGCGTCGTCGATCCCACCGGCCAGCCCCCCGGCACCATCGTCGTCGATACGCCGTCGCGCTTCCTCTATCTCGTCCAGGGCGACGGCATGGCGATGCGTTACGGCGTCGGCATCGGCCGCGAGGGTTTCGCCTGGCAGGGGTCGGGCGTCATCCAGTGGCGTCAGAGGTGGCCGCGCTGGAAACCGCCGAACGAGATGGTCGCCCGCCAACCCGAACTCGTCAAATATTCGATCGAGAACGGCGGCATGGAGCCGGGTCTGAAGAACCCGCTCGGCGCCCGCGCGCTCTATATCTTCTCGAATGGAGAGGACACGCTCTACCGCCTGCACGGCAATCCCGACTGGCGCTCGATCGGCAAGGCCGTCTCGTCAGGCTGCGTGCGGCTGATGAACCAGGATATCATCGATCTCTACGATCGCGTGCCGACCAAGGCGCCCATCGTCGTCTGGCAGTAACCATCACCGAGGCGGACGCAATCCGGCCCGCCTCGGATCGATCGCTTTTCCCGGGCAAGCAGGTGCTTTGCCCCAGGCAAGCTGGCACTTTGCCCCGGGGAAAAGGGTGCTTTCCCCTGGGGCAAGAGCTTCATTTTGTGCCCGCGAGAGAATTATTTTCCGAAATACCATTGCTTAATTCGGTAAATATCCTACATGGTGCGTATCGAATTGCTTGCGACCTTTGTCCACGCGCTTGAGCGCTCCGTCAGATATCCTCTCAACATCGATACGGCTTGTCGGATATCTTTCCGCAGGCGAACACAAACGGTTGAAAAGGAGATCGTTATGAATTCAGGCGTCGTCAAGTGGTTCAATGGCACCAAGGGTTTTGGCTTCATTCAGCCCGATGATGGTTCTACGGACGTTTTTGTCCATATCTCAGCGGTTGAACGCGCCGGAATGCGCGAACTCGTTGAAGGTCAGAAGATCCGCTATGATCTCGTCCGCGACAAGAAGTCCGGCAAGAATTCGGCTGACAACCTTCAGGCCGCATGATTTGTCATTCGCCTAGGCTGGCCATGTGCTGGCAGCAAGCTGACCACGGATGTACTGGCAGCGAGCTGACCAGGGATGGCGGTGAGCTGCCCATACCGGCAGCGGGCTGAGTGACTGGAAGAGGTCGGGTCCGAGCCCGGCCTTTTTGCTTTGATCGCAGGCTTTTCCGGAATGCCCGGTCGTTCCTGAATGACCCCCGGTCGTTCTGATTGACCGATTGAGCAGCCGAAGAGTCGAAGGGACGCTGAAATGGGCAGACCAAACTATAAAGTCGGCGACATGATTGTGCTGAAATCCGGCCTCACCCGCACGGCGAAAGCCGACAAGCGGTGCCGGATCTCCAGCATCCTGCCTAACGACCATGGGCATGTGCAATATCGCGTCCAGTTCGACGCAGAGAATTTCGAGCGCCGCATCACTGAGGCCGACATCGATACCGGTGAATCTCCGTCGAGGGCTTCCCCCGAGGCGGCGGCCAAGTCCGACGGCGCCGAGCCCTGGCTGAAGTTTTCGAGCATCAAAATCGGGAAGTAATTCCGGGTTTTTATTTTGGACAGTGCGGCCTCGCCGCCGCAACAGGAAGGATATCGTTTTGCAGGTACTCGTCAGAGATAACAATGTCGATCAGGCGCTCCGCGTGCTCAAGAAAAAGATGCAGCGGGAAGGCCTGTTCCGGGAAATGAAGGCGCGCAGCGCCTTTGAAAAGCCGTCCGAGAAGCGCGCCCGCGAAAAGGCCGAGGCCATTCGCCGCCAGCGCAAGCTCGCCCGCAAGAAGCTGCAGCGCGAAGGTCTGCTGCCGGCACCGAAGAAGGTTCTCCGCCCCACCCGCTAATCCCGGCTGTGGCATCACGGCCCACTGTGGCATCACGGCCCCACCGTGGCATCACGGTTCAGCCGTGAATCATGGTTTCTGCCGTGGAGCCATGGCTTACAGCGCCGCGCGTCTTTTCCAGACGCGCGAGGAGCTGTAACACTTGAATTTCAGCATAATTCCTTGAATCGATTCCGATTTGAGGAACTATGCAGTAACGCCGCCATCACCTGGGAAAGGGGCACATGACCGCCACCAAGGGAGAATTCTTCAATCCCGCCAAGCTCTCGTCTCGCGACAAGGCTGAAGCGACCGATCACACGGCGCGCGCCATTATCGCCGCCGAGGCATCGGCCCGTGACAAGAAGACGGAGAAGCTGAAGGCGTTGCGTTTGCAGCAGGAGGCCGAGGCCGAACCTAAGGCGGCGCCTGCAAAGAAGCGCCGGTCGCCGGCTAAGCCACGGCCCTGATCTCGGCGCGCATATCGGCTCTACCGGGTAAATGCGTTCAGCCGCTGCCCGTGCCGGCCCGCCCAAGATTGCCCCGCAGCCGATGCAGCATCTCGCGCATCTCGGCCATTTCCTGAAGCGTGCAGCCTGCGGCTTGCCCGATCGCCGTCATGATCGTATCGATCTCCCCCTTCATTGCCTGACCTTGCGGGGTCAGCGACACGATCACCTGCCGTTCGTCGCGCAGGTCGCGGATGCGTTTGATCAGCCCGGTCTGTTCCAGCCGTTTCAACAGCGGCGAGAGCGTGCCGGAATCGAGATCCAGCTGCTCGCCGATCGTCTTGACCGGCAGTTCGCCGCGTTCCCATAGCACCAGCATCACCAGATATTGCGGATAGGTCAGGCCGACCCTGTCGAGGATCGGCTTATAGGCGCGGGTGAAAGCATGCGCCGTCGCGTAGACCGCGAAGCACAGCTGCTTTTCCAGCCGCTTCTCCTCTTGCGGTATCTCCATCGTCTTCGTCGTGTGCGCTTTCATATCTATTGTCCCTGAAGCCTGATTGTCCTCTTTTCGGATTCGAAATGCAATTTGCAAAATTCACTTGCGTACAATTTAATTGTGCGATATTAAAAATCCAACCCGATCGAAGGGCCAACCAAAGGAGATTGTCATGCCTATTCTCTATACGACCAAAGCCTCTGCCACCGGCGGCCGCGCGGGCCGCGCCGTTTCCGAAAACGGCGTTCTGGACGTGACGCTGACCGTTCCCAAGGAACTCGGCGGCGACGGCGCGACCGGCACCAATCCCGAACAGCTCTTCGCTGCCGGCTACTCCGCCTGCTTCCTCGGTGCATTGAAATTTGTCGCGGGCCAGCAGAAGGTCAAGATTCCCGAGGACACGACGGTCTCCGCCAAGGTCGGCATCGGCCCGCGCGAAGATGGCGGCGGCTTCGGCATCGAAGTGGCGCTGACGGTCAATATCCCCGGTCTCGACCGCGAAACCGCTGAAAAGCTCGCAGCCGCAGCCCACATCGTCTGTCCCTACAGCCACGCGATGCGCACCTCGACCGAGGTCCCGGTCACTGTCGCTTGATCGGGTTTAATAACTTGGTAGCCGTATCGGCTGCCGCCATCTGCCGGCCGGATAGCGTGTTATCCGGCCGGTCTCGGCGTTTCTATCGTCATTCATGACAGCGCCTGCAGACTCTGCCGCAGCCGGGCGGCGCCGCCTTCCGGCAGCTTTCCGTCGATCATCGCATGCGTGCTTTTCCAGATCGGCAGTGCTTTTGCCAACGCCGCCTTGCCCTCAGGGGTGAGGCTCAGCAGCCGACCGCGCCTGTCCCTCGGGTTCTCCATCACCGTCACCCAGCCCTTGCGCTGCAACGGCTTCAGCGCCGCCGTCAGCGTCGTCTGGTCCATGGCGAGCAGGGCTGCGACCGGCCCCATCGGCGGTGGCTCCGGCCGGTTCAGCGACATCATCAGCGAAAACTGCCCATTGGTCAGCCCGGCCGGCCTCAGCGCATCGTCGAACAGCCGGGCAAGCGCGCGTGCTGCCCGCTGCACATGCAGGCAGAGGCAGGTGTCGCGCACCATCAGCGTCGTGGAAAAGGGAATCTCGGTCGAATTTGACATGCTTCATTTCTATTGATATCAATGTATTTAGTCAAGGAGAAGGAGATGGGCCGGCTTCACCGGCAAGCGCCGGAGGAGGGCGCATTTCATGCAGAACGAGGTTGTTTCCCGCGAAGAGTGGCTCGAAGCCCGCCGTGCCCTGCTGGTAAAGGAGAAGGAGGAGACGCGGCTGCGCGACAGCGTCAACGCCGCCCGTCTGGCGCTGCCCTGGGTGAAGGTCGACAAGGATTATATCTTCGAAACGCCGGAGGGAGGCAAGTCGCTCGCCGATCTCTTCGACGGCCGCAGCCAGTTGCTGATCTACCATTTCATGCTTGGCCCGGATTGGGATGCCGGCTGCACCGGCTGCTCCTTCCTGTCCGATCATGTCGATGGCGCCCTGCCGCATCTGAATCATCACGACGTCACCTGGGTCGCCGTTTCGCGCGCGCCGCTCGACAAGATCGCCGCCTACAAGCAGCGCATGGGCTGGCAATTTCCCTGGGTCTCTTCCTTCGGCAGCGATTTCAATTTCGATTATCACGTTTCTTTCAGTCCCGAGGATCTTGCCAAAGACAAGGTCTTTTACAATTTCACACCTATGCAGCCGGCTGATGCCAATGACGAACTGCCGGGCCTCAGCGCTTTCTACCGCAACGACAAGGGCGAGGTCTTCCATACCTATTCGAGTTATGCCCGCGGACCGGAAGAACTGATCGGCACCCTGATGATCCTCGACCGAGCGCCGAAGGGCCGCAATGAGGACAGCACGATGAATTTCGTGCGCCGCCACGACGAATATGAGGAGGCCGCCAAGGCGCCATCCTGCTGTCACTGAGCCGGAGCATGATGCCGAAAAGTGTAAGCGGTTTTCGGGCGACATCATGCTCTAACGATCCAGCAGTTTTGCGTCCGGAATGCGGAAAACAAACACCACCATCACTCAAGGGAGAAGAGGATGATGAAGACCGCTGAAGTGCTGAAGGAACATTCCTTCCTGGAAAGACTGGTCGGCGACTGGACCGTCACCGCACCCGACATGAGTGGCGGCGAGCCCTGGACGGAGACCGTCCGCTCGCTGCACGGCATCTGGTTCGTCGCCGAAGGGACCGGCCGCATGCCGGACGGTAAGGAGGCCACCAGCATCCTGACGCTCGGTTACAACGACGCAAAAGGCAAGTATGTCGGCAGCTGGATCGGCAGCATGATGGACTATATGTGGGTCTATGAGGGCGAGGTCGACGCATCAGGCAATGTGCTGGACCTCTATACCACCGGCCCCGACATCAATGGCGAGGGGTTTGCCGATTACCGCGAGCAGGTCATCTTCATCGACGCCGATCACCGCACCTTCGTCTCCAGCGCCAAGCAGCCGGACGGCTCCTGGAAGCAGTTCATGGAAGCCCATTACGCCCGCAAGATCTGACAATCGCGGCGCTCAACCTCGAGAAAAGAGGCCTCGCAAAGAGGCCTCCGAAGAGGGGCGTCGAAAAAGGGAGAGTATGATGTCTGAGACGCATGGAAAGTTCATCTGGTGCGAATTGATGACCCCCGACACATCAGCTGCCGCGAAATTCTACAGCTCGGTCGTCGGCTGGACCACCTCCGAAATGAAAGTGGAGGGCATGCCCACCTATACGATCTTCGAGACGAACGGTAATGGCGTCGCCGGCCTGATGGAATTTCCGGCCGAACTCGAGGGTAAGGGCATTCCGCCGAACTGGACGGGTTATGTCGACGTCGACGACGTCGACCAGTCGGCCAAGGACTTTGCCGCCAATGGCGGTTCGGTCCGCCGTCCGCCAGAAGACATCCCGACCATCGGCCGCTTCGCCGTCGTCGCCGATCCGCATGGTGCGGTGCTCTGCATCATGACGCCGGCGCCGATGGACAAAGCCTGGCCGGAACTGGCCTTCGACGCCCCCGGCAATATCGGCTGGCACGAACTCTATGCCGGCAACGGCAAAGACGCTGTTTCCTTCTATTCCAAGATGTTCGGCTGGACGAAGGACAGCGAAATGGACATGGGTCCGATGGGCGTCTACTACCTCTTCGCCCATAACGGCCGGCAGATCGGCGGCATGATGACCAAGCCGGAAAACATGCCGATGCCCTTCTGGTGCTATTATTTCATCGTGCCGACCCTCGACGCCGCGATCGAACGCGTCACATCAGGCGGCGGCAAGGTCGTCAACGGCCCGATGGAAGTCCCCGGCGGCAGCTGGATCATCCAGGCCACCGACCCACAAGGCGCCTTCTTCTGTCTGGTCGCCCCGAAGCGATAGGTTTTGGCCCTTTGTTGGCGGCGTTCCGTGAGGCCCCCTCATCCGGCTGCCGCCACCTTCTCCCCGCTGGGGCGAAGGGATTTGCCGCAACGTCTCGACTCCCTCTTCTCCCCAGCGGGGAGAAGGTGCCCGTAGGGCGGATGAGGGGGCCGCACGGCACGCCGCCAACAACAATCACGCCCATCCATCATCCCCCAACCGAAGCAAAGAACCCTTCCGGGCTCTCCACCTCCACCAGCCGCTTCCTCTCGATAAGCCAGAACCGGTTTCCCACAGCCCGTACGAAACTGCGGTCATGCGAGACCAGCAGGCAGCTCGCCTCGTGTGCCATCAGCTCGCTTTCGAGTGCCTCCTGTCCCTCGATGTCGAGATGATTGGTCGGCTCGTCGAGCAGATAGAAGTTCGGCTCCGTCAGCCGCAGCACCAGCATGCCGAGCCTGGCCTTCTGGCCGCCGGACAACTGGCCGATCGGTTTTGCCTGCATGTCGATGGTCATGCCGGCGCCTGCAAGCAAGCCCCGCGCCCGCTGATCGCCGACATCGAAGCGGCGGATGATCGTGCCGATCGGCGTGTCGGTGTCGGCAAGATCGGCAAGCGCCTGGTCGCCATAGCCGAGCACCAGCGAAGGCGTCGCCTTGATGCTGTCGCGCGCCGTATCCGGCCTTTCGATCGCCTGCTTCAACATCGACACCAGCCGCGACTTGCCGGCGCCGTTGAGGCCGAGCAGCACGATGCGGTCGCCCTGGCAGATGAACTGCCGGCCGGTCTTGAACAGCAGCGTCCTATCCGGCGTCGTCACCGCCGCATCCTCCAGCGTCACCAGCACCTTGGCATGCGTGCCGCGATTGGCAAGCCGGATGGCGCCGGCCGAGCGCTCCAGATGCGCCGGTTTTGCCGCGTCCTCCAGCTTCTCCGCCCGCTGCTTGAGCTGCTTCGTCTTGACGACGAGCAGATCGCTGCCGGAGTTGATGCCGATATTGTTGAGCTTCGCCGCCTGCTTGCGCAACTGCTCCGCCACCTTCATGTCGCGCTCGTAGCGCCGGGCTTCGGAAGCGTCGGCCTCATCGAGGGCGGCGCGCGCCCTGGTATAGGGTAAGGCGAAGACCGGCGATTGCTCCGGCCGCAGGAACAGCGTCCGGTTGGTCGTCGCATCGAGGAAGGCGCGATCGTGGCTGGAGAGGATCACCGGCACGTCGCGCGGCAGCGCATTCAGCCAGCTCTCCAGCTGCGCGATCTTTTCAAGGTCGAGATGGTTGGTCGGCTCGTCAAGCAGAAGCACGTCGGGCTCGCTCACCCAGGTGCGGGCAAGCATGGCAAGCCGCTGCCATCCGCCGCTTAAACGCCCGAGTGGCCGGCCGCGCATGGCCTCCGGCACATCGAGCGATTCCAGCACCACGTCGACCCGCCAGCTTTCGCTTTCGGCCTGATCGGCCGACAGCGCCTGCAGCACCGCGTCGTAGAACGGCGTGTCGAAAAGGGCAGGTGGCACATTCTGCGCGACATGGCCGATGGTCAGCCCGCGCGCCTTGGTGATCTCGCCCTCGCTCGGCTCCAGCGCGCCGGTGATGCAGGCAAGCAGCGTCGATTTCCCCCGCCCGTTGGCGGCGACGAGGCCGATGCGGTCGCCGGCGTTGACGACGAGATTGAGCTTGGAAAACAAAGGATTGCCCAGCGTCACGCCGAGATTGCGGATATTGATGAGTGTCATGATCGTTCTCTGGTCTTGACCGGGTATTCGAGCGCGATCCGGGGCATTCAGCCATCACGGGATTGCGCGTATCGGAGCCGGAAATTGAGAAAAATGCGCGCTGTCATCTACGGCGCCGCATTGGCCACGAAGGGCAGACCAGGAAGAGATGTCGAGAAACGGTCTCTGGTCAGCCCTGCAAACGCATTTGCAGGGCGTTGACGGGACCACGCTGGCGAAACTGAAAATAATATTGCATTGCGTGATCCTCCTTTCTCGATGGGATTGCAAGATCCAAATAACATCGCCCGCAAAAAGAGGCAAGGGCGCCGCAGGCACGCCGATATCCAGTCGCCGCGCCGGCTATTGAGTTGGCAGGAACGGTCACCCCACCCTCCGTCCTCCTCGGCCTTGAGCCGAGGATCCATGCCCGCTGCTGATGGACGCCCCGCATGGTTGGTGGGGCCAAACCAGTGGTTCAGTTGCTCCCAACTCCTGATTTATCCACTCAGCCCACCGGCAGCCAGCCCCAGCCGCCGCGTTATCTCGATACTCCTGAGGAACGTCTCGTCGTGGCTGACAACGATGAGCGCGCCGTCATAGGCGCGCAGTCCGGCCTCGACCGCAGCGATCGAGTCGATGTCGAGATGGTTGGTCGGTTCGTCGAGGATCAGGAGCGGCGGGGGTGCCGCGCCGAGCACGCAGGCAAGGCCCGCGCGCAGCAATTGTCCGCCGCTCAGCGTCGATACGGTCTGCAGCGCCGCATCCGCCCTGAACATGAAGCGGGCCAGCGCCGCCCGGCAGGTATTTTCATCGGCCTGCGGATTGATCCAGCGAAAATTGTCGCGGATCGAAGCCGACGGATCGAGCAGGCTCACCTTCTGATCGAGCATCGCAAAAGCGGTCATGACGCTGACCGTGCCGGCCCAGGGTTTCAGCGCGCCGGTAACAAGCGCCAGCAAGGTCGTCTTGCCCGAGCCGTTGCGGCCGGTGACGGCGATACGCTCGGGTCCCGTCACATCGAAGGAGAGATCGCGTATGACGGGATCGCCCGGCTGGTAGCCCGATGTCACGCTATCCATCTTCAGCACGATCTTGCTGGCAGGCAACCCGGTCGGCGGCAGGGTGACCGACAAGGGCTGGAGGATCTCGATCTTCTCGCGCGCTGTCCTTGCCTCTTCCAGTGCCTGGGCACGCCGGCGGTCGGCAAGACGGGCATTGTCGCCACCCGTCGTTTCGCTCCGCTCCTTCATGCCGCCGAGCATGATGCGCGGCATGCCGCCCTTGGCAGCCATCTTCCGCCCCGTGCTGTCCCTCTGCGCCTGACGCTCCACCGTCGCCTGCGCCTTTCTCGCCACCTCGGCCATGCGCTTTTCGGCTTCAGTGAGATCATGCTGTGCCGCCGCGAGCTCGATCGCCTTGCACTCGCGGAAATGGCTCCAGTTGCCGCCGTAGCGCGTGGCACCGAGCGATGTCAGTTCGACGATCGCATCGACGCTTTCGAGCAGTTCCCGATCATGGCTGATGATGATGGCGCCGGCCCGCCAGCCTGACATCAGCGCGATCACCGCCTCGCGGCCTTCGCGATCGAGATTGTTGGTCGGTTCGTCGAGCAACAGAAAGTCCGGTTCGGTGAAAACAAGCGCGGCAAGCCCGGCACGAGTGCGCTGCCCGCCGGAGAGCACGGCAAGCGGCGTCTCCGGCGGTGCGTCGAGCCCGGTACGATTGAGTGCTGCGGCGACGCGCACCTCCAGCATCCAGTCCGCGGATGCAAGCTCATCGGCCGTTGCCGCGCCGGCTTCGGCACGGCGAAGAATAGCGAGCGCATGGGTGACGCCGAAGAGATCGGCGACCGTTTCGTCAGATGCTACCTGAACGCTCTGGCGCAGCGCGCCGAGGCTGCCGTTGACGGATACGGTGCCCGAATGCGGCTGGATTTCACCGGAGACGAGCTTCAGCAGCGTCGTCTTGCCGACGCCGTTGCGCCCGACGAGACCGGTACGCTCCGCCCCGAAACTCAGGTCGAGATTGGAAAAAAACGGCCGCCCGTCAGGCGCGGACCATGAAATTTGGGAGAGAGTAATGGATGCAGGCATGGCTATGGATTTCCCCGTTGGCAAGGCGAACTGGCGTTGCGATCGGGTTGAAATCCATTGCGGCACACATCCTGTTGAAATGGTCGATAGGAGGGAATTTAGGGAATAAAGGCTTTCGGTTCAAGGCAAAGCTGCCAATCGGGCGGCAGACAGCGATCTTGCCATCCTTCTTCTGCTTGCAGTAGCCGGCGGATTTATCGCTTCAGGCTGCCGAATGTCCCGCGCACGGCGCGCAGGGCTGCCGTATTCGAGTGTTCTGCAGTTACACGGTCTGCTTCACGCAGATCTCAGGATCAAAATCAACGCGCCTCGCTTTCCCGTCAGGCGTTTTCAAGACAAGCTCGACTCCGCCTCCAAGAGAATGCATGTACCGCACGATGGACGATAGGAGGACATCGTCGGCGCTTTCGATTTTCGAAACAGTGTTCTGCGTCATGGCCGCACGCGTAGCGACCTCTTGCTGTGTCGCATGCATCGCCTTGCGCGCTTCCGCCAAGGCTTTGCCCAGACGACGCTGCTGACGTTTCATGTCGAGCCGAGCACGAACATCTTCTGGAAGTTCGTCGCGTAACGTCTTCCATTCAGTGCTCATTTTTCTTCTCCTTCAGCCACGCAGCGAACCGCGCGTCAGCTTTGTTGATCAGTTGTTTGTAAAAGAGCGCTTTATTCATACCTTGCTACCGAATTGCCACATCTCTGTTCTGTTTCGGCATTTGACTTGCTCCCTCTTCTCCCCAGCGGGGAGAAGGTGGCCCGAAGGGTCGGATGAGGGGGCTGCACGGTAAGCCCGTTGCTGCCTTTCGCTGGCCGCTCAAGGCGTTCGTCGCTGGCGCTTCTCACCCCCCTCATCTGCCTGCCGGCATCTTCTCCCCGCTGGGGAGAAGGGACTCGCGGCAACGCCTCAGGCCTTCTCCGGAGAGACGCCACCCATAAAAACGCTACACCGGCCACAAATCCCTTCTCCTCGCAGGCGGGGAGAAGGAGAAGATGTGCCGGTAGGTGGATGAGGGCTACGGCACGCCGTCGCGAAACACCTAAAGGAGACCCAGACCTACCGCTTCAAGCTCCCCAAGATCCCACGCACCAGCGCCCGGCCGACTTGCGTCGCAACCGTGCGCGCCACGCTTTTCATCGCAGCTTCCACCACCGTTTCGCGCTGATAGCCGGAAGTCCGGCCGCGCGATTGGCCGCGGCCCTGGTTGTCGTCGTCATTGCCGCCGCCGAAGCCCGGCAGGGTCCAGCCGGAGGTCGTGTTGCCCTGTTGTTGTGGCGCTTCTTCCTGCGCTCGCTTGGCGGCTTCGGCGTCGGCCGCCTTCTTTGCCCGCGCCACCAGCATCTCGAAGGCGGATTCGCGGTCGACATCCTCGTCATAGATGCCGAGAACCGGGCTCCTGTCCATGATCTGCCGGCGCTCGTCATCCGTCACCGGGCCGACGCGGCCGGATGGTGGGCGGATCAGCGTGCGCTCGACGATCGAAGGTGCGCCCTTGGCTTCCAGCGTTGAGACCAGAGCCTCGCCGGTGCCGAGATTGGTGATGACCGTGGCGCAATCGAAGGCCGGATTCGCACGGAATGTATCGGCGGCCGTCCTCACCGCCTTCTGTTCGCGTGGCGAATAGGCGCGAAGCGCATGCTGCGCCCGGTTGCCGAGCTGGGCGAGCACCGTTTCCGGCACGTCGAGCGGGTTCTGCGTCACGAAATAGACGCCGACGCCCTTGGAACGGATCAGCCGCACCACCTGCTCGACACGTTCGGTCAGCACCTTCGGCGCATCGTTGAAGAGCAGATGCGCCTCGTCGAAGAAGAAGACGAGCTTCGGCTTTTCGGGATCGCCAACCTCGGGCAGTTCCTCGAAGAGTTCGGAAAGCAGCCAGAGCAGGAAAGTGGCGTAAAGCCGAGGGTTCATCATCAGCTTGTCGGCGGCCAGCACCGAGATCTGGCCGTAGCCGCTGTTGCTGGTGCGCATGATGTCGGTGATCTTCAGCGCCGGTTCGCCGAAGAAGTGCTCCGCACCCTGCTGTTCGAGAACGAGCAGCGCCCGCTGGATCGAGCCGACCGAAGCCTTGGAGATCAGCCCGTATTGGTTGGAAAGTTGGCTGGCGTTCTCGCCCATATAGTTGAGCAGCGAGCTGAAATCCTTGAGGTCGAGCAACGGCAGCCCGCCCTGGTCGGCGATCTTGAAGGCGATGTTGATGACGCCTTCCTGCGGTTCGGAGGCATCCATCAGGCGGGCGAGCAGCAGCGGTCCCATCTCGGCGATGGTGGTGCGCACCCGGTGGCCCTTCTCGCCGAACAGATCCCAGAAGATCACCGGAAACTGGTCGAATTCGTAGTCGGTAAAGCCAATCTGCTCGGCGCGCTTCGTCAGGAAATCCTTCGGCTCGCCCTTGGCGGCGATGCCGGAAAGATCGCCCTTGATATCGGCCGCAAACACCGGAACGCCGGCCCGGGAGAAACCTTCGGCCAGCACCTGCAGCGTCACCGTTTTGCCGGTGCCGGTGGCGCCGGTGACGAGGCCGTGGCGATTGCCGAATTTCAGGTCGAGATATTCCGGCTTGTTGATGCTGTCATCGGGATTGCGGCTCGCGCCGATGAAAATCTTGCCATCCTCGATCATTCGGAATGCTCCCTTGGGGCTCTGCCGCCATTTGTATGAGAAGGCGTGTTCTGCCGCCTTCATCGAACCATCGTTTCCCTGTTATAAGCAGGCATGCGCATGCGGACAACTGTTTGCATTGAAAGCAAAACCGGACAAAGTGCGGCCCGGGGAGGGGCCGGCTTGAGTTGCGGTCGAATCTCGATTAACGTTGACGTTAACGTCAAAAAAATAGGAGGCTGACGATGAATGAAATTGTGACCCAGATCGCCGATCGCGTGGGTATTGCGCCTGATCTGGCCGAAAAGGCGCTCGGCATGATGCTCGGCTTCCTGCAGCGCGAGGCCGCCGATGGTCCGGTTGCCAAGATGATCGAAGCGATTCCCGGCGGCGCCGATCTTGTCGCCCAGTTCAATGGCGCAGGTGCCGGCGGCGGCGGTCTGCTCGGCGGGCTGATGAGCTCGCTCGGCGGCGGTGGCATCATGGGGCTCGGCCAGCAACTGATGGGTGAAGGCCTCGGCATGGGCGAGATCACTTCGCTTGCCAAGGAAACCATCGCGATCGCCAAGCAATATGCTGGCGAGGAAGTCGTCGACGAGGTCGTCGCTTCCGTCCCGGGCCTCAGCCAGTTCGTGTGAGACGAGACATCAGCAGGAGCCTCGCGTCGTCGCGGGGCTCTTCTGCGAATGGCAGATAATATCTTATTTGGCTTTCGCCGCGTCACTCCGGCGCTTGGTTTCAAAGCGGGCGCGCACCATCTCGGCCGGGATGCCAAGGCTCGGGTTGTTCACTAGGTCGTCGTAGCGCGCCGGGATCTCCTCATTGAGCCAGCGTCCGCGGGCCGCCTCATGATCCTCCAGCAGCCGCAGTCCTGCCCGAACAACTTCGCTGGCATTGTTATAGCGGCCGGAGTCCAACTGCTTCCGGACAAATTCCTCGTAGTGGTTTCCGAGCGCGACGTTGGGCATGGTTTTCCTTTCGTTGTCACGAATATGGGCAGTCGGCCCCCTATGGCAATAAAGATTGACCTAACATGATCATCGGCGCGCTGGCTTTAATCGCCCTTGCATCGCAGCCTCTGCCCACTAGTTAACGGCTGCCCATTGGATGGAAGGAGAGCTCGTGACCGTCTGGCGCCCATCGCAGCAGATCAGGGTGAAGGTGATCGGCCTCGCCTGACGGAAAGACCAGTTGCTTGTCGCCGAAGTGGAGGATGACAGCGGCCGCATCAAGGGCGTTCGCCCGCTCGGCGGCGCCATCGAATTCGGCGAAAGCCGCGAAGAGGCCCTGCACCGCGAATTCAGGGAGGAACTCGAGACCGATATCCGCATCGTCGGCCCCTGGCATCTGCTTGAAAACATCTGCCAGCATCATGGCGCGACCGGGCACGAATTCATCTTCGCTGCCGATATCGAACTGGTCGATGCATCTCTCTATGAGCGCGATGAAATCCGTTACTGCGAACTCGATGAGACGGCGGCGACGGCGCGCTGGTTCGGCCGTGACAGGTTGCGGGACGCCGGCATCGATCTCTATCCGACAGGTCTCGACAGGCTGCTGTCGCGCTGGCGCGATTGAGCCGGAGATCGCCCGCTCTGAGGCGCCATATTCCGATCGCCAAACTTTGATCGTCCGCCCCCGCTTCCGGGGGGAACAATGAGGTCGTCCTGCTGTTTCTGTCGCATCGCTGAAACCATAGGGAATAGCATCATGCGTATGTTTCTTGCAGCAGCCTCGATCATTCTCCTCGGCTTCGCCGCTCCGGCTTTCTCCCAGGCGCTTGCTGATATGGACTCTAGCGGCCGCTTCGGCGGCATGCCACCCGGCACGGTGCCAGGGGCGCAATCCAATGGCGGACTCATGATTCCGCTCGATCCAGTCGAAACCGGTGATATCACCGTCGTCATTCCGTCCGATCGGACCACCTGCCCGCGGCCCGGAACGCGTCAGTACCGCGCGGCAGAGCGCGACGGGACGCTAAGCGACGCCTGCCGCTGACGGGATAGCCCCAGATCAGAAAGCAGGACCGGCTATTTGTCGTTTCTGTGCAGCACGACGCCGAGTTCGTGCCACCGCCGTCTGTCGCGCTGGATCAGTTCGTCGGCTGAGGCCGGTCCCATGCTGCCCGGCGTGTAAGCGTCAGGCACGCTCTGATCCCTAGCCCAGATATCGAGGAAGGGCTGCACCGCCGCCCATCCGGCCTCGATGCCGTCGGCGCGCTGGAACAGGGTCTGATCGCCGATGAAGAGATCGTAGAGCAGTGATTCATAGCCGGTCGTCTTGGCAATATCGAATTTGTCGGCATAGCGGAAATCGAGCGAGACCGGCACGGTATCGACGGAAAGCCCCGGCGATTTGATCGAGATTTCCATGCTCAAGCCCTCGTCCGGCTGCACCTGGATTACCAGCCGGTTCGGCGGTAGGCGGCGCTTGACGTCGGTCTCGCGAAACTGCGCGAAGGGAACCGGCTGGAAGGTGATGACGATCTCGGTGTCGCGTGCCGTCAGCGCCTTGCCGGTCCTGAGATAGAAGGGCACGCCGGCCCAGCGCCAGGTATCGGCATAGAGCTTCAGCGCCACGAAGGTCTCGGTCCTGCTGTCGGGTGAGACGTCCTTGGTATCGCGATAGGCCGGAAGCTCGGCACCATTGAGCGGGCCTGCGGCATAGGCGCCGCGCACGCCATGCGTCTTGGCCTCTTCCGGCGTATAGATACGCAGCGCCTTCAGCACCTTGCTCTTCTCGTTGCGGATCGCTTCGGCATCGAAGCTGTTCGGCGGTTCCATGGCGATCATCGCCAGCAGTTGGAAGAGATGGTTCGGCACCATGTCGCGCAATGCGCCGGTTGCATCATAGAATTTGCCGCGGCTGCCGACATCGACGATTTCGGCGGCGGTGATCTGCACATGGTCGATGTAGCGGCTGTTCCACAAAGACTCGATCATCATATTGGCGAAACGCGCCGTCATCAGGTTCTGCACCGTCTCCTTGCCGAGGAAATGGTCGAGCCGGTAGACTTGGCTTTCCCCGACCTGCGCGAGAATCTGTGCATTGAGCGCGTGTGCCGAGGCGAGATCGGTGCCGAACGGCTTTTCAATAGCGACGCGGCGGAAGACGCCGTCGCTTTCATTGGTCAGACCATGCGCGGCCAGTTTCTCGACGATCGTGCCGAAAAAGGATGGCGGCACCGCGAGATAGAAGGCGGCATTGGCATGCGGCCCCAGCCGCTTGCCGATCTCGACGAAAATATCGTCCTTGGTGAAATCCCCGGACGTATAGGAAATGCGCCGGCGCAGGCTTTCCCAGGCTTCGTCCTTCAATGTCGGCTCTTCGCCGCTCAGATGGTTGAGGAATTGGTCGAGCCGCCCGCGCAGGAACTCATCGTCACCTGGCTCGATGCCGATGCCGAGAATGTGGAGATCGTCGCCGACGAGGCGGCTGCGTGTCAGATTGATGATCGCCGGCACCAGCAGGCGACGCGTCAGGTCGCCCGTGGCGCCGAAGATGACGAGGGTGACCGGCGGGGTTGGGGCAGCGTCCATGTGTCATCTCCTTGGAATTTGCGGCCGACTATACTGCGCGCCGGCTTTGCCGCAACATAGGCGGCGAGGGGTAACAGGCATTTGACATCCTGGCGCTCGTGGCCGCCGCCCCTCATCCGCCTGCCGGCACCTTCTCCCCGAGGGGAGAAGAGGATATGCCGCGACCTCTCAGTTCCTCGCTCACTTCCCGCATGGCAAGCCACACGGTAGGCTAGGGTGAGGGGCAGCCATCGACACGACCCAGCATGCCGGAGCAGCTGATCATTTCTTCACGGCCACCATGAAAATCCTCGGAAACCGCAGCAGCACCCGCCCGTCCGACATCTTCGGATAGGCCTTTTCCAACCGCTCCAGGTAATCGGCCAGGAATGCCTCGCGATGCTCCTCGCCGGCATGGGCGAGATAGGGCATCAGCCCGGTTCCCTTCACCCATTCGACGATCGCCGCAGCATCCGCCATCGGGTGATTGTAGACGGTGTGCCAGATATCGACGCGCGCGGCTTTGGCGATCAGCCGGCTGTAATAGGTGGACGGTGGCGGCAGCGGCTTGCGGCGCACGCTCTTCGCCTCGAAGGCGGATTTCCACGGGCCGGCATGGGCGGTCTCCTCCATCGCCAGATGCGAGGGTTCGCCGAGATTGTCGGGCATCTGCACGGCCAGCACGCCGCCTTCGGAAAGCCCGTCCATCAGCCGGTCGAAGATATCGAGATGATCGGGCAGCCATTGGAAGACGGCATTGGCAAACAAAAGGTCGGCGGGCTCAGTCGGCAGCCAGATGCCGAGATCGGCCTCGACGAAGGCGGTGGCAGGAAGCCGCTTGCGCGCTGCCTCCAGCATGTTCATGTCGCTGTCGACGCCGGAGACTCCGTCCGCCCCAAAGCGCTCGATGATCAGCTCGGTCGAGTTGCCCGGGCCGCAGCCGAGATCGATGGCATGACGAATCTTTTGCAGCGGCACCTGTGCCAAAAGGTCACGTGCCGGTCGCGTGCGCTCATCCTCGAATTTCACATATTGATTGGCGGACCATGCCATGAGGGTTCACTCCTGCTGTCAGGCCACATCTTCCGTGTGGCGGATGCGGACCTTGTCGATGTTGCGGCCGCTTGACGACCTCATCGGCGAAGTCGCCGGCGGCGAAGGCACCCGCCGATCTTCACTCAGCCGACACAAGTATTTTGTCCACGCGCCTCCCGTCGAGATCGACGACTTCGAAGCGCCATCCATCTCTCGTGAAGCTCTCGCCCAATTCAGGCAGATGCTTCAACTCTTCCAACACCAGGCCAGCGACGGTCTGATATTCCAGATCGCCATCGAGCTTGAGGTTTAAGAATTCAGCGAACTCGTCAATTGGCGTCCAGCCCGACACGAGATAAGAACCGTCGTCTCGACGAGCGATGGCCTGTTCATCGACAGGTCCCTCCTGTAGAGCCCCCATGATTGCTTCCAAAATGTCACCTGACGAAACAATCCCCTCGAAGTGGCCGTACTCGTCGAAAACCAGCACCATGTGAACGGGCGATTTCCTGATTGCTTCAATAACATTGATGGCAGTTGAAAGGTCTGAAACCACCGGCACGTCTTGCGTCAGAGCCTGAATGTCGACAGTGCCGTGTTCGGACATCGAGTCGTAGAAGTCCTTGACCGGAAGGATGCCGATCACCTCGTCCGAACTGCCTTTTCGAACCGGCAACCGCGACCGCTTCGTCCTGTGCAACTGGGTCCGAATTTCATCAAGGCTGTCGTCAATATCAATAATTTCGACGTCCCGTCGGGGCGTCATAAGCGCTCGGGCAGTGCGGTCCGCCAGCCGCATGACACCTGAGATCATCGCGGACTCTTCGCTTTCAATAACTCCAGCCGACTGCGCCTCGGCCAGAACAGTTTTGATCTCTGCGTCAGAGACATTATCGCCGCCCTTTCCTGCTTGGCCCAAGAGCTTCAGCACAAGATTTCCGGAGGCGTTTAGAAGCCACACCAGTGGCAGCGCGATTTTTGAAAGTACCGCCATAGCTGGTGCGACCTTAGCCGCAACCGCTTCGGGTTCCCGCAACGCGATCTGCTTGGGAACAAGTTCGCCGATGATCAGCGAAAGATATGTGATTGCCACAACGACTGAACCTACGCCAATGGCATCAGCGGCCGTCGATGACATCCCCTGGGCCTCCAGCCATCCGCTCAGGCGGCCGCCGAGCGTGGCCCCCGAGAAAGCGCCGGATAGCACGCCGACCAGCGTGATGCCGATCTGCACCGTAGAGAGAAAACGACCGGGGTTTTCGGCAAGTTTGATCGCTTGAGCTGCACCCTTGCTTCCATTGTCGGAGAGAACCTTCAGGCGGGCTGTTCGCGAAGACACAACGGCCAGCTCAGACATGGCGAGCACACCATTCAGGATGGTGAGAAACGCCACAATTCCAATTTCCAGAAACACAGGGACCCTATTCGTTGAGGTTGTAATGCCGCATTCGTCAGGCGAAGCGGCGAGGCATTCGAAGGGACGCTACTATAGACGCATCGCCTATCGTCTTTCCATCATCGTGTTGACATCAGTGCAGGTTCCATCAGACCGCTCGTCTGAAGTGAAAGTCAGGGCCATCGGTAAAACCGGGCAGGCCACCCATCATCGGCAATGGTCTGGGAAGCGGCCCTCTCTGCGCGAGCCTCGATATGCCTGAGGCGAGGCGGAGGTCATCGCACCGTCTACAATGGTCGCCTGCTTCCTCGGCCGGGAGATCCCGGTTGGAAGGGGCGGAGCTTGTAGTGGATGGGTCGCAGTCAGGCATGTCGCAATTTTGACGGTGAAACAGTGCCGACGCAAGAGGCGCCGGGCGAAAATCCTTATAGCGTCTTGATGTGACAGTTTCGCCAACGGCAGCAGCACCGCATTTGCGCGTCTTAAAAGAGGCGCAGCAGGCTGCCCAGCCATAAGTAAAAGTGGCGCAATACACCGTAAATTAACAGCCTTTCCGTATTTTCTTTAAATTGCGAACGATTTCCGCGACGTGCAGGCACGTCCCGAAATCAGTTCTCGGTCAGGGGGAAGCCGGGACGGAATAGATCGGTGCGCGATCGACGACCTGCCCGCTCGAGGAGGTTAAGCGCATGCAGTTCAAATCGGCTACCGGACGCAACATTTTTTCCGTGGCGGCTTGCGGTGTCATCGCCACGATCGCGGCATCGGGCGTTCTTTTTTACATCGCCTACAACGATATGCGCAAATCGAGCCTCGACGAGATGCTGCAGATCGCTGCTGCCAATGCGCTCAACGTCGAGAAATCGATGAGCGTGGCGCTCGGTATCGTCAATGCGTTGGAAACGTCGCTGTCGACGATGAAGGACGGCGGAAACGCCAATCGTGCTGCCGCCGACGACCTGCTGAAGAATATGCTGCAGGATAATCCGATGGCGCTCGGTGTTTGGACCGGCTGGGAACCGAATGCCTTTGACGGCAAGGACAAGGATTTCGTCGGCAAGGAAGGCCACGACACGACCGGCCGCTACGTGCCTTACTGGGTCCGCAGTGGCGACAAGATCCAGCACACGCCGCTGGTCGACTATGCCGTATCGGGCGCCGGCGACTACTACCAACTGCCCTTTACCCAGAAAAAGGCCGTCGTCATCGAACCCTATGTTTACCCGGTCGACGGCAAGGACGTGCTGATGACCTCGGTCGCCAAGCCGATCATGGTCGACGGCAAGGCGCTCGGCGTCGCCGGTATGGATATTTCGCTCGACGACGCCAACAAGGCGATCTCGGCAGTCCACCCGATGGAGACCGGCTATCTCAGCCTCGTGACGGGCGCCGGCAGTATCATCAGCCACCCCTCCGCCGAGCTCGCAGGCAAGAATATCAAGGACGGCGGTGATTTGACCGCCGGCTGGGATCAGTTGATCGCCAGGCCCGGCGTCGCGCAGGAGATCGCAGGCCGGGACGGCCAGACCTATTTCTCGGTCGCCTATCCGGTAAAGCTGACGACTGACCTGAACTGGTACGCCGTCGTCTCGGTGCCCAAATCCACCGTCTTTGCCCAGCTCAACAACATGGCCTGGAGCGCCGTTGCGATTACGGCCATCGCTGCCCTCCTGCTCGGTCTTTCAGGCTGGCTCATCGCCCGCAAGTTCATCCGCCGCATAGAGGGCGTGATCGCCGAGACCGATCGCATCGCCCATGGCCAGCTCGACGTGCAACTGAACGACAAGAATGCCAAGGACGAAATCGGTGACCTCTCGCGTTCCCTCGCCATCCTGCTGGACAGCAATCGCCAGAAGATCAAGCTCGAAGCCGATGCGGAAACCTCCCGGGCCCGCGAAGAGGTCGAACGGCAGGAACGTTCCGTCCACCATGCCGCCCGTGAGGATTCGATCAAGTTTGCGGTCAGCGAACTCGGCAACGGACTGGCCAGCCTTTCCAATGGAGACATGACCATCCGGCTGGAAAAGCCGTTTGCCGACTCGCTTGACGAAATCCGCGTCGATTTCAATGCGTCTGTCGAAAAGCTCCAGGCAGCCCTGATTTCCTTCTCCGAAAACGCCGCCGTCATCCAGGCCGGTTCGGAAGAAATACGCTCGGGCGCCGACGATCTCGCCCGCCGCACCGAACAGCAGGCCGCTTCCGTCGAGGAGACTGCCGCCGCGCTCGAGCAGATCACCACCTCTGTCAAGGACTCCACCCTTCGCGCCGAAGAAGCGGGCGCGCTTGTCAGCCGCACCAAGGAAGGTGCGGAAAAGTCCGGAGAGGTCGTGCGCAATGCCGTCGACGCCATGACCGGCATCGAGCAATCCTCGCAGTCGATCTCCAACATCATCGGTGTGATCGACGATATTGCCTTCCAGACCAACCTGCTGGCCCTCAATGCAGGTGTTGAGGCAGCACGTGCGGGGGAGGCCGGCAAGGGCTTCGCCGTCGTTGCACAGGAAGTGCGTGAACTGGCGCAGCGCTCGGCCACCGCCGCCAAGGAGATCAAGGCGCTGATCACCTCCTCCGGCGACCAGGTCAAGCGTGGCGTCGATCTCGTCGGCCAGACCGGCAAGGCGCTGCAGGCGATCGTTGCCGAAGTCCAGCAGATCAACAGCAATGTCCAGGCGGTTGTCCAGGCCGCCCGCGAACAGTCGACGGGCCTCCTGGAGATCAACACGGCGGTCAACCAGATGGACCAGTCGACCCAGAAGAACGCCGCAATGGTCGAGGAATCGAATGCCGCCTCGCACACGCTGGTGACGGAGGTGTCTGCGCTTTCGGAGCGTCTGGCACAGTTCAATCTCGGCCAGGCGGCCAACGCGGCTCCTGCCGCCCGGACGACTGCCAGGCCGCTGGCGCGCCCGGTCGCGGCGACGCTTGCGGCGCGCAGACCGGTCCCCGCCTCGGCCACCGATCATGCCAGGCCCGCTCCCTCGCCGGCCCGCGCACTCGGCGGCAAGCTCGCAGCCGCCTTCGGCACCTCAGCCGCACCGGCTTCGACCGAGGGCAACTGGGAAGAGTTCTAGACGCTCGACGCGCGTCCTCGAAGGCGGCAGACATTGTTTTTCCTCAAGCGGAAAGAGCTGCAAGGATGGCGCGCTCAATTTTGATTTGAAAACATTCAATACCTCGCGCTAAGTCACACAAACCAGCATCAGCGCAAAGTCCTCGGAGTTGCCGATGACGTTTCCCGATCCGCCGTTCGCCTTTGACCGCATACTCATCATGGGCAATGGCGGCGCAGGCAAAACATGGCTCGCCCGTCGCGTCAGTGAGCAACTTCACCATCCGGTTATCCACCTTGATGACATGCATTGGGAGCCCGGGCGGTATGGGATCGCTCGCGACAGGGCGTTGCGGGATGAGATGGTCAAGGAAGCGGCCGAGCGCGACGCCTGGGTCATGGAGGGCGTTTACGGGCAACTGGCAAACATGGTCCTCAACCGCACGACGATCCTGATCTGGATTGATCTGCCGGAGGAGGAATGCATCGTGAACATCAAGAAGCGAGGTATTCAGGGCGGCGAGACAGGAACGCAGTTCGATGGCCTTTTGAAGTGGGTGGCCGAATACAGGAGTAGAACGAACAACTGGAATTCCTTTGAGGCGCACGCGCGATTGTTCTCGGTCTTTTCCCGTCCGAAGTTCCTGTTATCGAGCCGCGAGGCCGTCACCGATTTTGCTGACCGGTTGTCCACGAGCATCGACGAGGCCATCGATGAACGAGCCCAGATTTCGAATGACGAGGGCGAAGACGCCGGGATGGTCGTCCAGGTGTTTGCGGATGAACACTGGAATGCCTATCACGACATCCGCCGCGCTGCCCTCTTCGAGGCCCGTGGCTTGACTGGCTATGATGCGAACCATCCCGATGATCGAAGGGAGGGACATTTTCCTTTGCTGCTTCTGCTTGAAAATACGCCGATCGGTGCGGCTCGCCTGGATCTGACGGGCGAGGAGACAGCATGTGTGCGGACCGTCGCGATCAGGGCGGAATGCCAGGGAAATGGGTACGGGCGGATGCTCATGGCCGGCCTCGAAAAATTCGCATCACGGCACGGGGTCAAGAGATTGCTTGTGAATGCGGCGCGAGACGCCGTGGGATTCTACGACGCGCTCGGGTGGACCGTCGTTGAGGCCGGTGGTGAAAACCCGGTGCTGACTAAGGAATTGCGAACTGGGTCTTAATGGTGAAGAATTGCGCGACCGCGAGCTGCTCTGATTTTCTCGTGGAGCTTCTCCAATCAACGCCGAGGTCACGATGCTCATTATCTTTGGCGGTCCGCCTGGCAGTGGAAAGACGACGATTGCCCGCGCTTTGGCCGAGCGGTTGAATGCGGTCCATGTGCGCGTCGATACCATCGAGCAAGCAATCCGCGCTTCCGGAATATCCGATGATGTCGGGCCTGCAGGCTATATCGTGGCTTACGGTATCGCCGGAGACAATTTGACCCTTGGCCGGACTGTTATCGCCGACTCCGTCAACCCGCTCCGGATAACCCGGTCAGCATGGCTTTCGGTCGCGCAAGCCGCTGGGGTGACAGCGGCGGAGGTCGAGGTCGTTTGTTCGGATAAAGCCGAGCATCGCAAGCGTGCTGAAACGCGCCTCACCGATGTCGAAGGTCTTGTGAAACCGACATGGCAAGAGGTTTCCGAAAGAGCCTATGACGAGTGGCACGATGCAATCGTCATCGATACGGCTTCGAAAACGGTCGACGCCGTTTTGGATGAACTGGTGAGCCGATTGAAATCGCTGCCGATACGATGAATGAATGATCTCGTTTCCGAGCCGACACGTGAGGCGAGGCGGATCTCATCGCAGCATCCTATAGCGGCCGCCTTCCTGGGCGGCAATGCCGGTTTCGTCTGCCCAGTGGCCTCGGCAGAGGCTGTCAAGATACGGAAATCAATGTGCGGCGGCGATCACGCGTCGGTCTGTTTGTGCGCCCGACGTGGCAGATGTAGCTTTCTACTGAGTTCCGCAAAATCCTATCGTCCGATAGACAGGCCCCCCGCCGCCAATTCTGCCCGGCAAGCCTCACCAAAATCGAGGAGAAAGTTCATCTCGCCGGAACGCGCGAGATCGCGGATTTCAGAGAGTGAGCGATTTGGCGTCAAATAGGTCTCGACGATCCTTACCATTGCCAGCTCGGCTCCATCCACGACCGGACGGGATGCGATCAGACGCATGTGGGCGACCAATGCATAAAGCAGCACGAGGTCGGAGACGTCGTCCTTCTGGTGACTTATTGCGTCACCATAAAGCCGCGTGGCTTCGGTGATGAAATCGGAAAACAGCTTTTCGCGTTTGGCAATCTCGGCCTCGCGTTGTTTTTCCTTCACCTGTGATCGATGCGTCATCCAGGTGGAGGCAAACGAGGTCAGGCTGCCAATCGCAATGCCGGCGAGCCCCATCAGAGCAGAGATGTATGCGTCCATGAGATTTCTCCTCTCGGAACGAGCCGGCGCGGGCACCACGTAAATGACAGAGTGGTTGCCCGCGAGCCTCAAGCCCTACTCGGCAAGCGGAGGACCCACCCACACGCCTGATGGTATTGCAGGGATACAATTCGCTAATCCGTCGAGCATGCCTTGCAAGACGCTCTCAGTCAGCTCCTCCATCTTGTCGCTGGGGCCGACGAGGCGATCCGCCAGCAGCAAAGTTAGACCGTGCATTTGGGACCAGAAAACAAGAATCGCCCCATCGATCGTGCGGGTATTGGTCTCGGTATCTGCAATCGGGCGCCCGAGAGCGCCGTCGGAGATCGCGCCAACTATAAGGGCTTTCATGTTGTAAGCCGCCGTTCTTTCGATCGCGGGGCGCCTTTCGTCCTGCCCGGCGAGGTAGCCGCCGAACATCAATCTGTAGAGCGCCGGATTGTTGACGCCGCCGGAGACATATGCGCGCGCCATAGCTGCCAGCCGCTCGCGCGGACTGTCGAGTTCCTTGGTCGCTTCGGCCATCCGCTTCGCCAGCAGTTCGAACCCAACCGCCGAGACGGCTCCCAGCAATTCGCGCTTATCGGCGAAGTGTTTGTACGGGGCGTTGTGACTGACGCCCGCCCGACGTGCGAGCTCACGAAGCGAAAACTCCGTGCTTTGAGACTCGCTGAGAACGTCCAGGGCGGCCTCTACGATCGCCCTCTGCAGGTCGCCGTGGTGGTACGGGCGCTGGTCTTTCGTGGAAATGTCTTGGGTCATGCCATCCATTTAGGTTGTTAAGTTGCTCATGTCAACATTCTGTCGATGGATGTTGACATTGTCCACTCTAGCACTTAAGTGGGCGATGTCAACATATGCTGCGGCCGGTCTGGAACGGCGGCGGGATCAACAACCGAGGTAAACTGCATGGCCGCTCAACATCCCGTCAAAAACAAGAGGCACCGCATAGCGGAGCGTCCGCCATTTGAGCGTATCGCGCTGTTGTTGCAAGGCGGAGGGGCGCTCGGTTCATATCAGGCCGGCGTCTATCAAGCACTGGCCGAAGCCGATCTGCATCCTGACTGGGTCGCCGGCATCTCCATCGGTGCCATCAACAGTGCCCTGATTGCGGGCAATCCGCCTGAAAGACGAGTGGAGGCGCTCCGGAGCTTCTGGGAGACGGTAACCGCCCCGGTTCACGGGTTTCCCACTCTGTTTTCGGCGATGCTAGGGGCGATGGGGCTCCAGGGTGACTTCGCGCGTGGCCTGCTCAATCAGGCACACGCCTTCGCCACCCTGATGGACGGCGCCGCGGGCTTCTTCACGCCCCGTCCGGTGCCACCTTTCTTTTCATCCGCCGGCAGCATCGAGGCGGAAAGCTTCTACGACGTCGCACCGCTGAAGGCGACGCTGGAGCGACTGGTGGACTTCGACCGCATCAACACAGGAGCCATGCGTTTCAGCGTCGGCGCCGTCAACGTGCGCACCGGCAACTTCGAGTATTTCGACACCACGACCCATAATATCCGCCCCGAACACATTATGGCGAGCGGCGCCTTGCCGCCGGGTTTCCCGGCCACGAGGATCGACGGCGAGTGTTACTGGGACGGCGGCCTCATATCGAACACGCCGCTGCAATGGGTCCTCGACAACTCGCCGCGCCAGGACACGCTGGCCTTCCAGGTCGACCTCTGGAGCGCGAGTGGCGAATTCCCGCGTGACCTCCTCGGAATCGAACTGCGGCAGAAGGATATCCGCTTCTCGAGCCGCACGCGCGCGGCGACCGACCATTTCAAGACGCAGCAGCGGCTGCGCCGCGCACTCGGCCATCTCGTGGAGCTCGTCCCGCAGGACGCGCTGCTGCAAGCCGATCCCGAGATCAAGCTGCTCGTCGATCAGGCCGACGAGAAGGTCTACAACATCGTACAGCTCATATATCGCGCCAAGAAATACGAAGCGAGCTCCAAGGATTACGAGTTCTCCCGGCTGACGATGGAGGAGCACTGGGCCTCCGGCTACAACGACGCCCTTCAAACACTGCGCCACCCCGAGGTGCTGCAGCGGCCCGGCACGCCGGACGGCGTCGCCATTTTCGATTTCGATTGAGTTTTCACCAAAGAGAAGAGCACGACCATGAAGATCGCCGCAGTCCGCGAAAATGCCTTCGCGATGCCGCTCAACAATCCGGCCTATCCGAGGCCACCCTACAAGTTCTACAACCGCGAATTTGTCGTCATCAACTACCGGACCGATCCGGAGACCCTGCGCGCGGTCGTGCCGGAGCCGCTGGAAGTGATCGGCGACACTGTCGCCTATGAATTCATCCGCATGCCGGATTCGACCGGCTTCGGCGATTATACGGAAACCGGGCAGGTCATTCCGGTGCGCTTCACGACGCCATCTGGCAAGGTGCAGGAAGGCAGCTACGTGCATGCCATGTATCTTGACGACAACTCTCCGATCGCCGGCGGCCGGGAGATCTGGGGCTTTCCGAAGAAGCTGGCGACGCCGAAGCTATCGCACGAACAGGAGACGCTCGTCGGGACGCTCCACTACGGCTCGGTTATGTGCGTCACGGCGACCATGGGCTACAAGCATCGCGAGCTCCCGCTGGAGCCGCTGGCAAAGGCGATGGCGAAGCCCGCCTTCGTGCTGAAGGTCATCCCGCACGTCGACGGTTCGCCCCGGATTTGCGAACTCGTGCGCTACTATCTCGAGGATGTGACGCTGAAGGGCGCATGGGCCGGGCCAGCAGCCCTGCAATTGTTCGAACACGCAATGTGCGACGTCGCGCGTCTACCCGTGCGCGAGGTCACGTCGGCCAGCCATTACGTCGCCGACCTGACGCTTGGCCTCGGCGAGGTCGTATTCGACTACCTCCAAAACGACTGATCTCCTGCAATTGAAAGGAACTATCTATGTCTCGATTTGATGGAAGAGTAGCGATTATCACCGGAGCCGCGAGCGGCATCGGCAAGGAAATCGCGCTTCGCTTCGCAGCCGAAGGCGGCATTCCCGTGATCGCCGACCTCAATCTCGACGCCGCGAACGCAACGGCCGCCGAGATCAAGGAGAAGGGCGGCGATGCCTTCGCCTTGGCGATGAACGTCGCCGACGAAGAGCAGGTGGAAAAGGCCGTTGGCGAGGTGATCTCCAGGTTCGGCAAGATCGACGTGCTGGTCAGCAACGCCGGCATCCAGATCGTCAAGCCGCTGGTCGACTTTCCCTTTGCGGACTGGAGAAAGCTGCTTTCGATCCATCTCGACGGCGCCTTTCTGACCACTCGCGCCTGCCTCAAGCACATGTATGCCGCCAATTACGGCCGGGTGATTTACATGGGCTCCGTGCACTCCAAGGAAGCCTCGAAGCTGAAGGCGCCCTATGTCACGGCCAAGCACGGACTGATCGGACTGGCCAAGGTACTGGCAAAGGAAGGGGCCGAACACAACGTCACGGCCAACGTGGTCTGCCCCGGCTTCGTGCGCACGCCGCTCGTTGACAAACAGATCCCCGAGCAGGCGCGGGAGCTCGGCATCAGCGAGGAGCAGGTGGTCAAGACGGTGATGCTCAAGGAGACGGTCGACGGCGAGTTTACCAGCACCGATGACGTGGCCGACGCTGTTCTCTATTTCGCCGCAGCCAGGTCCAATGCCGTGACCGGTCAGTCGCTGGTCGTGAGCCACGGCTGGTTCATGCAGTAGGAACGATTGCGGACAGACGGACGACACCCTTTGCGGCGCGGGACGACGCCGTCACCGCCGCGGGGGCCATGCAAGGCTTTCGATCCTGGCGAACTGGGGTGCGCCTCCTGACCACTTACCGGCGTAGCGGACGGCTGATCGTCGAGCCGCGCTCCGGCAGGTGACGAAACCCCCGAAAACACTGCGACAGCGACCTCAAAGTCGCGGCTTGCAGGTGATTATATCTGGAGAAGATAAATGCAGAAATCATCAACGCTATCCGACAAGCGACAGCGACACGATCCGGAAAAAGGAGGCACGGCTTCAAGACCCCACCAGATCGTGGTCGTCGGTGGTGGAATCGCGGGGCTTGAAATTGCCTCCAAGCTGCCGGGAAGCATAGGTGGAACCTCGCTCGCCGTGACGCTGATCGACAGGGAGCCTGCCTATGTCTGGAAGCCGATGCTGCATACGATTGCTGCCGGAACCACGGACGTTTCCCAACAGCAAACGTCCTATATCTCCCAGGCCCGTAACCGACGTTTCGTGTTCGAGCCGGGAGAACTCAAGGGCATCGACCGGAAAGAGCGCAAGGTCTATCTGAACCCTTTGGAGATCGATGGTCGCCCCATCTTGCCGGAGCGTGCAATCTCCTATGACACTCTGATCCTGGCGACAGGCAGCGAGGCGAACGACTTCGGAACGCCAGGCGTGCGCGAGCATTGCCGGACGATCGATAGCCGTTCCCAGGCGATGAAATTCAATCGCGAGGTAATGGCGCACATGCTCGAAGCGCTCGCGGCCAAGACCCCCTTGAACATCGCGGTGGTCGGAGGCGGCGCGACAGGAGTCGAACTGGCTGCAGAGCTTGTACAGCTCGCCGATGCCTCCGCCCATTACGGCGCAGCAGCACTGCGCGACCAGGTCAAGGTGACGCTGATCGAAAGCGGGAAAAATCTGTTGGGTGCGTTTCCCGAACGTGTGGCGCTCGCCGCCCGCGAGCGTCTCGAGAGGCTCGGCGTCGCCGTCCTTACGGGCGCGCGGGTCGTCGCCGCAGAGGCCGGTTGCCTTCGACTGGCGGACGGAACAGAGATCAACGCCGAGCTGAAGGTGTGGGCGGCCGGCGTGAAGGCTGCGGACGTCTGTGCCTCGTTCGATGGCCTTGAAGTGACACGCAACAATCAGATCGTGGTGGGACCCACCCTGCAGACGACGCTTGATCCCCGGATCTTTGCCGTCGGGGACTGTTCCAGTCTTTCCGTGGGAGACCCCGGCAAGCCGCTACCACCGGCAGCACAGGTTGCGCATCAGCAGGCTTCGCATTTGATCCGTCATCTTCCCGGCTGGCTGGAAGGGAGGGAGCTGCCCTCGTTCTCCTATAGGGACTTCGGTTCGATCGTATCGCTAGGCGGCTACGGCGCGTATGGCTCGCTTGGACAATTCGGGCTGTTCACGGGCGGCTTTATACGCGGACGCGTGGCCCAGCTCGGTCACGTTCTCCTGTATCGCAGCCATCAATCGCGGCTGCACGGATTCTGGCGTGGCGGTCTGATATGGCTCGCGGACATAATCAATTCCCACGTCCGAGCGCGCATTCGATTGCCTGACTGATGATGTAGCGGGACCTTTTCAACGGCTGGATCGCGGGTCGGTACAGGCCCGAAGCGTCAACGTGCAAAATGCCCTCATGGCCTCGGTTTCAATGCTCGCCATTGTCGTCGGAGGAGTGTGGTTCTGGCAGGGCGTTAGAGCATTCCAATCCCTGGACGTCCGCAACGCTCCAGCACGTAAACGACGTCTACTTCGCGGGAAGCCTCATTGGGCTGTCTGCCATCAATGAATCTCTGAATGCAAAGGAAATGAACATGGAAGTCTGTAATGGTTTGCGGCGGGCCCTCACGAAGGCCCGGCGACCTTCGGTGGCCACGAACCGCTCTGTCGACGGAGGCGTGCATGCAGTGACTGCGATGCGGCATGCCGTCCAAACTGCCGCGCTCGGCATGTTCGTAGGATTCGCTGCACTGCCGACAGCTCGAGCGGATGAGCCGAGCCCGCCGGTAAAACCGGCGATCAGCGACGAGGCCGCCACCGCCGTTTCGCAGATGGGAAAGACGCTCCTTGCCAGGGACCTGACGATCACGGCGAGAACGATCAGCATTTACCTGGATCAGTCCGGACAACCGCTTCACATCTTCCATACGATGAAAATCACCGTGCGCCGTCCCGACCGGATTGCCGTCGAGTTTACCGGCGATGACGGTAGACACGATCTGTTCTACGACGGCAAGTCGGCATCGGTCTTCTTTCCCGACAGCAAGAAATACGCAACGATCCCGGCATCGGGCGACATACCATCTGCGCTCAACGAGGTGGCAACCAAGCTGGACGTCGATTTTCCGCTCGGCGCCCTTTTTGCAGACTTTCCAGACAAGGTCCTGTTGGGTGATGCCTTGGCCGGCTGGCAGGTGGGAACGGCTACTGTCGACGGCGTCGAGTGCCGGCATCTGTTTTTCTCTCAGAAGTCCGGCATCGATCTGGAATTGTGGGTCGAGAAGAATGCCGCTGCGACGCCGCATCGTCTGGTCGTCACCTACCCGTTGCTGCAGGGCCAACCAAGCTTCGTCGCCGAATTCACCAGCTGGAAGACCCAACCCCCTCTGTCCGACGCCGAATTCACCTTTGAACCTCCCGCCGATGTGAAAAAGATCGCCCCGACACCAGCCGTCGCATCGGGAACGAAAGGGAGCAAGTGATGAACTATCTGAAGCGCGCCTGCTTTGCTTTTCTCGCTTTCACGGCCATTACATCGGACGCGGCCTTCGGTCAGTTTGGGCCGCCGCCCGGCGGTCCACCGCCCCTGCCGTCTGGAGGCCCACCGCCCCTGCCGTCTGGAGGGCCGCCACGTCCGCAAATGGGCGGCGCACCGCGTCCACCGATGGCCCGCCACGGCCGGCCGCCGAAGAGCGTGCAGAACCGTCCACCGGTGAACGGTCGTATTCGTGCGCCAAATGTCGGTGGCGCAAAGGGGCGCTTGGCGGAGGGGGCCAGCCGTGGAGGGAACAAGGTGTCCGGAAATATCCGCAATACGCTGAACTCGGGCCGTAACGTCAACGGGAACCGCGCCGTCATGAACTCCGGCGGGAATATCGTCGCGAAGGACTCCGGCAACCTCACCGTCAACAATTCCGGCGATCTCAAGGTCTCGGGCAACGGCAACGGATACTTTGGCCGTGGATATTATGGTCGTGGAGACCACGGCGTCGGCGGCCATAGTCACGGAGAGTATGGCGGTGGATATGGGCGTGGATACTATCGCCGCGGAGCCTACGTTCTCGGCGGGTATGCGGCAGGCGTCGCCGTCGGTGCTGCGGCCGCCTCGAGCACAGGCGGAACGACGTATTCTTACTATGGAGATCAGTCTGGATCTACTACGAGTTCCTCTGGCGGAGCGTCCTCGAGTTCGTCCCACGGCAGCGCGGGCTCTGCTAACGCGGCGTCGGGTTCGTCTCACGCGAGGTCTTCAGGCTCTTCTGGCGAAGTATATGCGAGCTCTTCCGATCAGAGCCGCTCGGCCTCGACCAATGGCGGCGGAGAGGGCGGGTCGAGCCAGAGCGGCGGCAACAGCAGCTCCCAGTCTGTGAATCCTTTGATTGCCGGCCTGTTTGAGAGCCTGCCGCCGGAGGGCACGGCATGGACATCGGAAGATGCGGTCGGTTGGCTTCAGGCTGCGGCCGCCAATCTACGGATTGTCTATATGATCCAGGGAAACATCTCGGTCACAGGCGAAGTCCCACCGTCGGATTACAATTGCGTTCCTAGCGGAAATTAGATTCAGCTCAGCATGGGGAAGAGGCAAAGGCCGGATACGTCGCACGACGTATCCGGCCTTTGCCAGCATCGAAAACTGCACAGCTCCGTCCGCTCTGACGCCCCTCGCCAAGTCAGGCCATTCGTTCCGAATGCTGCAGAAGCCCGTTCATAACGAGGTCAATGTGCGCCTCCATAAGCGCCTTGCCGTCGATCGGCTTTCGATCGGCAAACATGAGATGCCAGACGGCAACCTGAAAAATCGAACTCGCGAGCACGTCAGGCGTATCGGCCGCCGTATCTTGTCTCAACTCTCCAGATTTCACGCCTTCCTCGACCAAGGCCGTGAGGGCTGCAAACGCCGGTGCGATAAACAGCTCATGACGGCAATCGACCATTTCGGGAAGACGAGTTCCTTCGGCGACGGACAAGCGCAGGAGTTCTCTCGTCTTTCGGTCGTTGGCCGTGTTTTCATAAGCGATAAGCAGCAGGTCGCGGATCCGCTCCGCGCAGGATCCCCGGAGGCAGCCGATGGCGGTCGACAGATCTGCGGATGACGTCGACGCGTGGCGAAACATCTCCTGGAAAAGAACGTCCTTGGTCGGAAAATAGAGGTAGACCGTTCCCTTTGTTATCCCCAGTCGGGTTGCGACGTCTTCAACCCGCGTTGCCGCATATCCCTTCGTCGCAAACTCCTCGAACGCGGCCTCCAGTATTTCGTCAGGACGCCTTGCCTTCCGCTCCGCCCGTGATGTTTTCTTTCCAGCTCGTTTCATTACATCCCGTTGGATTCTTTGAGAGTATCGGGTGGCACAGCTATGGTGGCCCGCTCATGACCCTTGGTTGTGGGCGCTGATCTGCAGTGGCAGTGTTTTGGTCGTAACCCGCTCATCTTGTATGGATGTTGCGTGTGGCAGCATTTTTGACGAGCGATGTTGGCATCGTCTACTTTAACCAGAAAGTTGACGTTGTCAACATCTGGCGGTGGCCAGTTACATGCAGCAGATCGAGCTCGCCGACGCGGTTCTATTCGCAGCTGTGACAAGGATACTATGAGCAGGATACACACGGAACGGCGCGAACTGGGTGGCTGAGCACCAATGGCTGACCCGCCGAGAACGTGGTTACATTCATTCTCGAATGCCGCGCGCTCGATGAGGTGAGCTGGAGCAGCCGCCTGGATAAGGCCGTCCCAGTCTTAAAAGCGTACTTTGGGCGGCGCGTGACGATGACGCGGAACTTCGCCGGCATCACGTCCAACCGTTCGGAGACGTTTTCCTGCAGGCTCGACCCTTCTTCCGGCTTGGGGGGCTATACGAGTAGATAGCATGCCTGATGCCAACGCATCTCTTCATCAGCAGGTACAAAAATGCTCTACTGTGAGCGCCTTCTTAAAGGCAACGGGCCACCTAACTCTCTGTGGCGCAAGGGTTCCTTTACCACCCGCTGAATGCGAGCCCTCTTCCTCTGCCGAGCGACTGACTAACGTCACGAGCCTCGCAGATCTCCAAGAGCCGTCGGGCAGTCATGTCTGTTTGGCCGCTCACAATTGACGAAAGTGGGGATAACGCTAGGCAACTTTACCGCACCCGGAGGCAGTTCACGATGGCAGCGCAAAGATATAGCCGTTGCAAGAACCTCAACATTTACTGGACGGTGTTCGATAAAGTCATCGGACAGCCGGCCGTCATCGATGGGTTTGTCATGGACATGCTCACCGCCGAGGAGGCCGATAACTTGGTCGATCTGCTAAACCGTGGCAACCAAGCGAGCCTCTGGTGTTTTGCCGGATGGTTTTAGAAGCAACTGGCCGTTTGCGCAACACTTGCAGCTGTTTGGACGGTTGTGGCACTGGGCCGATTCGGCATAAGTTCCTGTCTTACAGACCCTCCAGAAAAGCGAGCAGGCGGTCGTCGGGGGACGGATGGGCTTGCCAGATTGATCCGACTGAAGCTTGGTGAGCCGCTTCCTTGAGGTCGAATTGGGCATGCTGATAAGTCTGGTTGTTTCGATCGAGTCGCGACCGAGCCGAGCAGCACGATCAACGAACGCTGCGTCAATGGAATCGTCCTCAAGCAATAGAATTTTGAGCTGTGCGTCGATATGCTGGACCTCAATTCGCTCGACCAAGAATATTGAGGGCGTCTTGCAATCTAAGGGCAGCCACCGCCTTCGTTGCCTCCTCGGCGGGCCATCCGGCTTCCATTGCCGCCGAAAGCAAGGTGGACTCAGTGTGAAGCTCCAGTCTTTCGTAGAGGGGCTCAAGCGCCTCGCGGGCGGTGACAACGTGCCCGTCTGGCGGCGTGATCGCAGTCGGAGATACCGTCGGCATTCTGCGTCCTCCTAACGGTTTTGGAACCTGAAAACTGGCCACTGGTTCCAACGCTCTGTGAATTGGTAGCGACGCCGGTGCGAACATGAGCAGCTAGGCGGAGCCAGCACTTGTGAGCAAACGTTAGAACAAAGTGTATAGGTCCGCCATCATACTTGTGTATGCGGAAATTATACGGACGCAGCAGACAGGCGGGCTACCAGGGAGCTATGCCAGACTCAGCCATTCGTTTTCGAGCATGAAGCATCCACACATTGCTCGGTGTTCTCCTAGCCGGCGCGCTCAAGACGGCAGATGCAGCGTGAAGATTGACGTGCTGCAGAACAAGGCCCCGACAGCTCGGAGTCTCGTCCCCAGGACATCGCAATGGCGCTCAACACCGTCGTACAAGGCAATGCCGTAACGCAGGTTCGGGACGACATCTATCTGGTCGATGTCATCGGCCGTGCCGCGGAAAAGGAGTGCGATATCGGCGTCATGGTCGTCTATCCCAGCTGGCGGCATCTCATCTCGAAGGAGCGGGTGATGGTCGACTTTCTTGCGGAGACATCACGCGGCTTGCCGGCCTCCGATCAAGGACTCCTAAACCCTCGTATAAGTCATCCCCTCCCTCTTCGCTACCCGATCCTTCCTCCAGATCAATAGCGGGTCGAGCAGCGTCCTGCTACGGTCAGGATACATGCTCCCGCGCCGCAAACTATGAAGGCGCTTCGGGACGTGGGGCCGCCTGGACAGACGGAGACGCTATTCGTAGCGGAACTCGATCGAAGGGAAAGCTTCAAGTCTAGGTGCGGATCATGGGCAAGCCAGCGCCTATTTGCTTTGCAGTCGTGATCGCTGCTCCGGCAGCAGCGCATGATGCGACGCCAACGGCGGCACAGCCGACCGGATGGACATATCCGTTTTCGTGTTGCAGCGGATTTGACTGCCGCGAGAATCCACCATCAAGCGGTTCTCGAAGGCTCGCGCGACTAGGTCATCAAGCTCACTGGGGAGTTCATCACGCCGCGGGACCTGCATCAAGAACAGTCCGGACGGCAGTTTCACCAATCCACGGTGGCCGGCGAGCCCACGGGTAGCACCGTTTGCCTCTTCGTTCCCCCGCGTTCCTTCTAAGGATTGACACTATGACACATGAACTCAACCGCATCGAAATCGATCTGGTCCCGTTGACGCTGTTTCCCAGCGCATATGGGAAAGCTAGGCCCTGGGTTCCGGGCTCTCCGCTCCAGATGCCGCCAGATGGTTCATCATGGCCGAATACGGCCTTTGAGGCGCATTTGATGATGTTTTCCGTCATGCCCCGCGAAACAATCACGCCTTCCTGGGGGCAAGCTTTGCACGCCGGGAGATCTGCCTTTACCCTGTACGTGACCGGGACGCGGTTCGGTCTTTTGTGCTACTCCCTCGGGCTTGTCCGTCTTGTAGAGGACTTCGAGGACTTTGCCCTTCAGTGAGTTCCGTGACCGTGCATTAAGCCAAGCGATCCGCGTCTTGGAAAGGTCTTTTGGTCCGCACTTGAGGATCATCGAGTTTGGTGGCTGGCACCTTTTAGTTGGTGCGAACATGTTGATGCTCTTCATCGCGTCGTCCAGTTTCCTGTCGCGCGATTTCGCGCCGCGATCGATGCGCTTGTTGCTTTCGCCACTGCCGCCCCCATTGGCCGGATAACCGCGTCGTGAAGGTGAATTCAGCTTCGGCCGCACCTCAGTCGTCTCGTGATGGAGAAGGGGGCCAGGCCGACGGCCTTCACACCTCGCTGAGACCTGCACTGGCTGCGAGAGCTTCAGCCAGTTGTTGGTCCTATTGGTTTCCCAACATTGCCATTTGGTCGGCATGCTTTGCGCCAGCGGCTTCGTCTCGTTTGAGAGGCAGGGTGAACCGAAACACAGCCCCACGAGGTTCATTAGCGGTGGCCCACATCCGGCCCCCGTGAGCCTCGATGATTGAACTGCAGATCGCCAGGCCCATACCCATGCCGCTGGATTTGGTCGTGTAAAAGGCCTCAAAAAGACGGTCCATAGCCTGCGGGTCCAGGCCCGGACCCGAGTCGCGCACCCCGACGACCACGCCTCCTGAGGCCTCTGTTTCGGTGCTGATCAGCAACTCGCGCTCTTCCTCACCAACGCAGCTCATCGCCTCGATGGCGTTCATGATCAGGTTTAGGATCACCTGTTGCAGCTGGACGCGATCTCCTTGCACGGACGGGAGGCTCGTCGCGAATTCGGTCTGCAGCGTGACGCCTTGCCGGAGCACTTCACTGCCGGTCAAGGCAATCACGTGACGAATGGCTTCATTGAGGTCGAACTGCGCCTTGCGAGGGGGCTCCTTCTTAACCAAGGCACGGATCCGGCCAATGACATCGCCGGCTCGATTGGCGTTCTCGACGATCCGGGCGAGCGCCTGTGCCACCTCCTCCAGATTCGGCGGATGGCTACCGAGCCAGCGCAAGGCCGCTTGGGCGTTGGTGAGCGACGCGGCGAGCGGCTGATTGACTTCATGGGCGATGGAGGCCGTGAGCTGCCCCATTGTGGCGACGCGGTTTGCGTGGGCCAGTTGCGCCTGCGCCTCGCGCAAGGCTTCCTCGCTCTCCCGTAACGCCTCTTCGGCCCGCCGGCGCTCCGTCAAATCGAGGACGAAAGAGACACCTTCATTCCTGCTTTCTTCTAACAGTGCGCCGCCGATCAGCACGGGCAGACGGCTGCCATCTTTCCGAAAGTACTCTTTCTCGAACGGTTGGACTGCCCCGATCATCTTCAGCTCTGAGACGGTCCGCGCGTCGCGGTCGCGCCATTCGGCCGGCGTCAGGTCGGTCCAGCATAGCCGACCGGAGGCAAGATCCTCTCGGTCGTATCCCACCATGCGGAGGAACGCGTCGTTGGCCTCAAGAATGCGACCTTCGATATCCCAGATGACGATCCCGATGATGTTGGCCTTGACGAGGCGACGGATCTTGGCTTCGCGTTCAGCGAGATCGCGGTACAGCCGGGTATTCTCCAGTGAGATCGCTGCCTGAGAGGCGAGCAGCTTCAGCACCGCGATCCGGGCCGGCGCGAAGACCCGAGGGGCGAGGTTGTTCTCAAGATAGAGTATCCCGGTCAGTTGGCCCTGATTGAACAACGGCACACAGAGAATGGAACGAGCATGGTGCTGACAAATATAGGGGTCCGCGGAAAATGGATTCTGAGCTGAGGCGTCGTCGAGAACCACGCTTTCGTTTGTGCGCAAGACATAATGAAGGAGCGATTGCGGCAGCGTAATCGCTGTCACGATCTCGTCGCGCATCTGCACCACGACCGTTTCGCCGCCAGTCGTGGCCTCCGCCGTGACCCGTGACTCACCGCCACGCGGCAGGATCAACAGGCCGCGCTCGGCGCCCGCCTGCTCAACGGCGGTGCGCAAGACCGTGTCGATCAGCTTTTGAAGGACAATCTCGCCCGACACGGCCTGCGAGATTTTGATAACGGTTGCGAGATCGAGTTGCTCGACCGGTGCACCAATGGTGCTTGTTGGAGCGGCAGTGGGTTCTTCCCCTCTCAGGTCAGGATAGAGTTGGTCGAGTTGCCGCACCTTGCCGTCGGCGCCCCAGCGCAGATAGCAGCCACGCGCGTTGCGGAGATAGAGACGAGTAAAGTCCTCGAAGCCTCCCTGCGCATAAAAGCGGGCGGCGAGTTCATATGCGAGGGCTTCATGATGGATGAAGCCGTTTGCGCGCGCCGAGCGGATCGCTTGTTCGTAAAGACGCATGGCATCGATTTCACGGCCTTCAAGGCGTGCTATCTCGGCGCCGACCAGCGCGGCTCGGTTTTCGAAGTTCTCCGGGCAATTCTTCGCATAGATCTGAAGCTGCCGGTGGTGTGCAACCAAAGCCACCATATGCCGCGCCCGCTGGTCAACCACAGCATAGTCGCAGCATGCGGCGCGGGCCAAGGCACCATAGAAATGATGCTCCGGCGTTTCTTCGAAATGCGACACCGATGTCCATGGTAGCCTCTGTGCCCGCAATGACGCATCGACCGCGGCCTCATAGTCGCCCGCAAAGAACCGCGCCTGGAGTTTTCTGACAAAGTAGCAGGTTTCCGCAAGATTCGGATTTTCGGAAAACCGGCGTTCGATCTCAAGTTCGTCAAATCCGTCGTCGTCAAAGGAGCCGAATTTCCGGGTCAACCCGCGCAGCGTACGGACGAGCCCGAGCTGCGCGCTGACGAGGTCTATGACGAACTGGAACCGCACCTTCTGCGCAAATGTGAGGCCAATCTCCGCTTGGCGTTGCACTTCCATAAGCGGATCTCCCGCTGCCAGCAGGTTCGAATTCAAACTGGCATAGCTGTATCCGGCAAACGTGAGGTCGCCGCTCTGGTCGGCAATTTCAAGCGCTCGCCGCAACATTTCGCGGCCGATTCGGACATGTCTCGTCCACGGTATGACGTGAGCCCCGAAGTCTTTGTAAGTCCTGGCCTGAAAGCGCTTCAGGTCGTGCTTTTCGACCAGTTGGCAGCCTAACTGACCGAAGCGGAAACCGGCCTCATATTCGCCGAAGCGCGGCCCGGCAATATAGCCAAGCGATACATAATGGTAGCAGGAGCCGTCGCTGTTGCCGCGCTCGAGGCTCAGATTCACGGCCAGGCAGATTGCCATGCATGCCAGGTTCGCGTCGGTATGCCATACCGCCCCAACGAGCCGGGTGAGAATATCCAGCGTCGCGGAGGATGCTGGGTCGCTCATCAACGGTAGATCAATGAGCTCAGTGATCGCGCGGCTCCCGAGCTGCGACCAGATCCGGTCGTATTCGCGCCGAACCTCCTCGTCGGGGGGATGCGGCGACCAGTCGATGCCGAGATACTGCCTCAGGTAGTCGAGACCGACTGCGGCGGAGCGACTGGTCTGACCGAGCGCAGCATAGAGATCGATGCGCAGGCAGGCGACAGCAGCCTGGTCGTCGGTGCAGACAGCAACATTGGAAAGCTCTGCTAACCGCTCCTCCGCGGCCGCCAGCGCGCCAAGGAGGAACTCGCATTCGGCCCGGTTCAGCTCAAGCGCGAACGCCAGTTGGTGCTGGCGCTCCCAGGCGTCTCCCGAAAGCAGTATCGTGCCGGCAACAAAATAGTTGAGCGCCGAGGCGTATGCCGTCGAGGCCTTGGCGCGCTTGCCGGCCAGCAGATTGAACTCGGCCAGTTGCTCGCGCTCCTCAGCTGAGGTGATAAGTGCGGCTCCGCGATTGAGCTGGCTGACAATCTCGAAAACAGAATCGTCAATCAGCGCCGGCGCAGTGTTCGCCGCAAGCAGTCTCCCTATGCGAAGGTGCAACTCGCCGCGTCGCTCCTCCGGGATCAGCGAATAGGCGGCTTCCTGAACGCGATCGTGGACGAACCGGTAGGCGTCTGCCAGACGCTCGAGCAGTTCATGAGCGACGGCAGGCCATAGGGCCCCAGGGACTTGCTCCTCCGGGATCCCGAGCACCAGGGAAAGCATGCTGGTATTTGCGATGGTTCCCAGACAGGCGAACTGCTGCAACGCCTCCCGCGTTTCGGGCGGCAGGCGCGCGAGCTTGCCGACCATGAGTTGCACGACGTTGTCGGTGTATCCCTTGGCATGAATGCGCTCGAGATCCCAGGACCAGCATCCCGCGTCATGATCGAAGGTGAGCATCCCCTCTTCGGCGAGGGAAAACAGGAACTGACGGACGAAGAACGGATTGCCGCCGGTCTTGTCGTGCATCATTTGTGCGAGCGGGCCTGCACGATCGGGCTGACAGTGGAGCGCATCCGCAATCAATTGCCGGAGATAGTCTTTAGTAAGCGGCGCAAGCGTGATCTCCGAGACCTTGCCGCCGGCGGTCTTGATCGCGTCAAGCTTCCGCATCAGCGGATGGGCGGCGGTGACTTCGTTGTCGCGATAGGCACCGATCAGCATGAGCTGCTGCATATCCGACCGGGTCAGCAGATCCTCCAGCAGGTCGAGCGTCGCTGCGTCGATCCATTGGAGATCGTCGAGGAACAGCGCCAGCGGATGTTCGGGTCGGGCAAAGACGCTGATGAACCGCCGGAATATCAGCTGGAATCGCCGTTGCGCGTCCTGTGGCGGAAGTTCAGCGACCGGCGGCTGGTCGCCGATGATGAGCTTCAGCTCGGGGATGAGATCGACCATCAGCTGTCCATTGGGTCCCAGCGTCGCGATCAGCGTCTCGCGCCACGGTGCCAAATCGGCCTCGCTCTTCGCGAGGAGCCCCTTGAGCAGGCCCTGAAAGGCCTGCGCCATGGTCGCATAAGGGATGTCGTGCTTGTACTGGTCGAATTTGCCCGATGCGAACAGCCCGCGCGGCGGCACCAGTACTTTGTGGAGTTCATTGACGACCGCCGACTTGCCGATGCCGGAATAGCCAGAGACCAACACCAACTCCGGCGTCCCGCTCAACACCACGCGGTCGAAGGCAGTGAGCAAGGTCTCGACCTCGTGTTCCCGCCCGTATAACTTCTCGGGAACCAGCAGGCGGTCCGGGATATCGCGTTCGCCGAGCGGGAATGCGTCAATCCGGCAGTGGATTTCCCATTGGCTGAGGCAGCGGCTCAGATCGTGCTCGACGCCGCCTGCCGTCTGGTATCGTTCCTCGGCCGTCTTGGCGAGCAGCTTCATGACGATGGCCGAGACTGCCGGTGAAACATCCGCCGCCCGCTCGTTGGGCGGCACCGGCTGCCGTGCAATGTGGCAATGCACCCACTCCATCGGGTCGGAAGCGGCGAAGGGCAGGCTCCCGGTCAGCATTTCGTAGAGGGTCACGCCGAGTGCATAAAGGTCGCTGCGGGAGTCGATCGAGCGGTTCATGCGCCCGGTCTGCTCCGGGGCCATATAGGCAAGCGTTCCGGCGACCACTTCGGGCGGCTCGGGCGCCTGCCGCTCGCGGGAGAGGCGCGAGGCGATCCCGAAGCCGGTTAGCCGCACCTCGACGCCCGTGCCCGTTACCAGGATATTGGCCGGCTTGATGTCCTTGTGGACGAGGCCGCGCTGGTGGGCCTTGCCGAGCGCAGCGGCGATGCCAATCGCGAGGCGCAAGAAAAGCTTGGTTTCCATTGCCGTTCCGAGTCGCCGGGCGAGCGGCTCGCTGCCCGGATCTTCAAGCACCAGCATGGTCCGGCTGCCTTCGTGCACCAACTCAAGCGGTCGCACCGCCCATGCGCCATCGAGCTCATCCTTCAATCCATATTCATGGTCGAGGCGGCCGAGGCTTGAAGGTGTCGGGTACTCAAGGGCCGAAAGCACCACCAGTACCGGGTTCCACTTGCCGTCGGCGCCCCGGCGCCGTTCCCGGCGGAACACGCGATCACCGTCCTCCCAAAGAACCTCCAAACTGCAAATCTCCACCGACGCCGAAGAAAGAGGATGTGCTTACCTGCCGACTTCGTCATCTCGCCTGTCGCATCTGGCACTGCCACTTTCGTTTCGGAGATCCGTCCCATCAAATTGGCCACAGCGAGCACATATGACGAACCGCAACCACTTCCCCACCTTCTTACCACATCTCGCCTGTTCGTCCCAACAACGAGCGGCCCACACCCGCCCGTTCGATACGTGGTCCACCTCTATGAAAGACCGCCCAGCGGCTGCTGGGCGGTCGGGCGGGTCGTGGACCCGCAGAGCTTCGAATGGAGGGAGCGCCGAAGCTTGGTGGTAGCAACGGGGGGATTCGCTACCTGCCTGTCCCGAGGCACGAGTAGAGACTAGCGATGGAAGGGACGACGGGAAATTATACCGTGGTTTCGTCTTGCGATACTTTGGAATACCGGCACCGATACCCATCAGCGAAATTCTGCTCAGGGAGTCATGTCGGCGAAGTCATCCTAGGCCATCCGACAATGACTGGGGCGATGGTCTGAGCTATTCCACCGCGCGCATGGTCGTGCCGTCAGTTGCGATTCGGTGTCGGTGTTGGAGTTGAAAGTGTCTTGCCGGCACTGAGGCCAAAAAGAAGCCTCCCGCGGGGGTGGGAGGCCAAAGGCGGGCCGATCGGTGGCGATACGGCCTCCTGGGAGGAGGGGAGGAAAGGAACCCGCACGATAGAGGAGGGCTCCCGCCCGGGCTATTGGCCACCCGGAAGGATCGGTTACCAATGAGGAGGGGGTGACCTATACGCGCAGCCAAGACCTTTATGAGTGCGTTTGCGGCTTTCCCGGCACAAGCATCAGCTTGTCAGCCATACGCGCGAGTTCGGGCAGGGATCTGGTACCCATCTTCTGCATGACCTGGCTGCGGTGAACCTTCACGGTAATCTCGCTCACGCCTAGATCGCCGGCAATCTGCTTGTTGAGCCGTCCGGTCACCACCAAAGCCATCACCTCGCGCTCCCGCGGGGTCAGGCTATCGAAACGCGCGCGCACCGTCGCCAATGCCCTTTCATTTTCAAGCCACACGCGGTCGCGTGCCAGGCCGACGTGAACGGCGTCGAGCAAATCCTGGTCTCGGAACGGTTTCGTCAGGAACTCGACCGCGCCCCCTTTCATCGCCTGGACAGACATGGGAATGTCGCCGTGCCCGGTGATGAAGACGATCGGCAGCTGAATATTTTCTCGCGACAGCGCGAGCTGAAAATCAAGACCGCTTTGTCCCGGAAGCCGGACATCGAGCACGAGACAGGTCGGTCCGTTGGGTCGCCCAGACCTGAGGAAGTCGCCCACCGAAGCGAGGAGATTGACGGCAAAGCCGACGGAACGCAGCAGGCTGCCCAGCGCCTCGCGGACTTCCGGGTCGTCATCGATGACAATGATGGTTGCTGGCGCCTCGGTCAAATGTCAGAGCCCCCCAAGGTGAATCGGCGTTTTGGGATATATACTATCCACCCCCACTGCAGCAGCAGCGGGCGAAGCCCAACCAGCAGAGCGCCAGTCACGCGATGAAAACACTCCTCCTCTCTCCTTCGCTAGTGCCGAACGGGTTTCTTTCGCACACCAGAATGCGCGATAATTACCTCGGCCACAAGGCTAGATGCGGGCGGCCCATGTTCCCGGCGCTCTTGGGCAGATGCCACGCTCGTTACCGCAAGTCTTAGACCATCTATACGATTGTATAGCTTGCGATGCCTTTGTCGCCGTTAGATACTAAAACCATCCAGCCAAGCGCGCCACAACGCTAATTCGGCACGACGCCGATCGGCGAAGTCGGGAGGCGGCAGTGCCAACCAAAAAACCTCTGATTGCGATCGTCGACGACGACGAGTCGATGCGGGAGGCTATCAAGGGGCTCATGAGGTCGATGGGATTCGACGCCGAGACCTTTTCATCCGCGGATGATTTCTTGAGATTCCCTCATATCCGCCGCACGGACTGCCTCGTGACGGACATCAATATGCCCGGAATGAGCGGGCTTGATCTGCACCGCCGGCTCGTGGCGCTGGGCAAGAACATTCCGACTGTTCTGATCACCGCTTTTCCCGAAAAGAATGTGCGCGCGTCTGCGTTGGGCGCGGACATCGTCGGCTGCCTGACAAAACCGTTTGGCGAACAGGTTTTGCTTGATTGCATCCGTTCTGCGCTGGCTCTCAGTAGCGAGGGCGAAAGCGGTTCGTGAGGTTGCAAGACCTTTCCTGGGCAAAGGGGTGGTACCAACTCGGCGGGCGCGGGAGCGCCAGGGTCGGAGCGCATCCAACCTAAAGCCACCCTCCTGAAAATCCCGCGCGACGCAATCCGATAACCAGGGGCTTGCATCGACGCATGATGTTCCAGAGCAAACCGGTCCGGTAGTTTTCGATCATCAGCACCACCGGACCTTGGTCAATGCCAAAGTGATAGGGACTTACCCACCATCCGGTGGGACTGTTTTCCACGGCATAGGTCTGATTGAACGACGGTTTGAAACCGTAAAGCCGCGTCATGCCGAGCTTCATTCGCGCAAAGTTGAGGACTGTCGGTACGACGATCTCCGGCGCGAACGGCAGCGAGGCGACAACGACCCATGGCGCGACGGTGCCATCGTCAGGTCCGAAGGGCGCGCCTCGGGCGTTGTAGTCGAAGAACTCCCGGTCGACGCCATTGATCGCCCGCTTACCCCAACCTGGTCCGTCGGAGGCAGTAAACCCCCAACAATATTCCCCGTAACCCGCAAAACCCATTGGGTTGCGAATTGCGTATTCCTGCTGCACGAACGATGCCTGCCGGCTGTTTTCAAAGTAGTCGCTGTGGTGCTGGCGCATGAACTCGTCACGAATGCCTCGAAAGTCCACCCACATGTGCGACAACTGGTGGGTAAAAAGCGGCCCCGAATAAAGCAATTCGCGACCATAGATGTTTCTCCATTCATAGCTCGCGGTGTAGGCGGCGTAACTCTCCGGTGGCAATGGATGGGTTGGCGATCCCAACCCGAGAATGTACAGCAGCAGACCCTCATCGTAACCGCGCCAGCGATAGGGAATAAACCCGCTTTCCGGGTGCCAGCCATGCGTCAAGGTGAGGCCGCCATCGCAAGCCCACATCCAGTCGGCTCGCTCGTAAAGCGCCGTCCCAAGCTTGCGGATTTCTGCCTCATCGGCCGTATCGCCATCAAAATAGGTCGCCGCGGTCAGGGCGCCCGCGAACAGGAAAGCCGAATCGATAGTGGACAATTCGCATTGCCAGGCCCGGCGGCCCGTTTCAATGTCCAGAAAATGATAGAAAAAGCCCTTATACCCGGATGCATCGGGCTCCGGCCCCTGCGGACATTCCATCAAAAACCTTAGTCGCCTGCGGGTGATCTTTGCCGCGAATTCGCGGATGATTACGCCGCGCTCCACAACAACGGGAATTGTCGCCAGAGCCATGCCAATTGCCGCGATGCTTGCCGGGGCATTCGGTTCGGTTTTGTCGCGAACCAGACCGTTGTCCGGGTTCGTGCATTGGAGATAGTATAGCAAGGTGGTGAATTGCAGCCGCCCCAGATCCTGGTCGGTTGGCAAACGGTCGAGAGAGCGGTCGGTCGACATGATTTCGGGCATGGTTGCTAACCAGTTACGGCGCGGATGTCGTGCGTGTCCCCGTCTTCACCAAGCGGCACATTTACGTCTGCGATCGGTCTTTGGTCCAGTATGACGGCGTGCACTCCTCGACCGACCTCCTCTGAATTATGGAAACCGATACGGTACGTCGCCAATCCATCTTTGTGTAAAAAGCTGATAGGCCGGGCAACTTGGCGGGAACTCAAGGTTCGCAATGCCTCGGCTCGTCGACAAGCGCTGTGCGGATCGGCCGAAATCGTTGCAAATGACTTCAGAACAGGGAGGAAAAGCCAGCCGATCCCAACACTCCCACCGTAGCCTTCGGCCCCGACTTTGATCTTTCCAATCCTATCAGCTGTGTCTCCAAACTGGAATAGCCACTGCGACCCTCTGCCAAAGCCTCCAGGGTAAGGCTTCCTGCACATCTGTAATCCCCCAACCGAGGAAGATTAAGCTCGATAGACTCCGAAATCTGGTGGAGTGGGCTAAACCAAAGGAGGAAATGAGCATACCAGAATTCAGAAAGTCTTCCCTGAGTATTATGGACTGAGATCGCGCTTTCAGACTAGCCTCAAAGGTGCCAACTGAAGGGGAATGCCCGCACCAAAGGAAGCACAGTATGACTGACACGCTGGAGCAGAATGATCCTGCCATCGAAGAACTGATGAAAGACGCAATAACCAGTTACATGCTGGACAGTTTCGAAGTCGAGGATCGGTTGAAGGCAGCCGTCCAGAAGATCGCCGTGGAACTGCTTGCTGAGGAGTTGGCTACTCTGAGGGAGAAGGTTGCGAAGGCCAAGTCGTCGTATATCCAGGTCGGAGATGTGTTGACCGCGGCTTAGGTTAAGGTCGGTCGGATATTCCCAACCTCGGGCAGGGGAGGCGTTCTGCGAGCGGTGCACCCCAATCCTGGCTATTTTTGATTTGAGTGCGGAAATCACCCGCACGGTCGCCAGCAAAACATCAGCCCCAATGCAAGCATCTTCCCAAATGTCAGCAGGCCGCCGGGCGCGAGGCTCGGGACGTTTTATTAGACAGGCCGAGGTCCTACCCACACTCCTGGTGGTACAGCGGGGATACTGTTCGCCAGTCTGTCGGCATGCTTTGCAAGGCGCTCTCTGTCAGCGCCTTCGTCTTGGTCGCTGAGCCGACGAGGCGATCTACCAGCAGCAAACTGAGACCATGCATTTGCGACCAGAAAATTAGAATGGCACCGTCAAAGTAACGTGTATTTGCGGCCGTGTCCGGAATGGGCCGCCCGAGCGCGCCGTCGCTTATCGCATTCACCAGAAGCGCTCTTATGTTCTCTGCCGCAGTTCTTTCGACAGCAGGGAGCCCGTTGTCCTGACCGGCGAGATAGCCTCTGAACACAATCTGTAGAGCGCAGGATTGTTGACGCCGCCGCAAACGTAGGCGCGCGCTATAGCTGCCAGCCGCTCGCGCGGACTGTCGAGTTCCTTCGTCGCGTCGCTCATTTGCTTCGCAAGGAGCTCAAATCGACCGCCGAGACGGCGGCCAGCAATTCGCGCTTGTCGGCGAAGTGTTGGTACGGGCTTTGTAACTGACGCCCGCGCGTCGGGCGAGCTCCCGAAGCGAAAATTCCGTGCTCTGGGACTCGCTGAGGACATCGAGTGCGGCCTCGACGATCGCCCTGTGCAGGTCACCATGGTGATACGGGCGCGGCTCTGTCGTGGAAATGTCTTGGGTCATATTCGTCCATTTAGGTTTTAAGTTGCTCGTGTCAACATTCTTGCCCATCATATGTTGACAGCGCCTACTTTTGCCTTTAAGTGGGCGTTGTCAACATCGGGCGATGGCCTGTTACACGCAGCAGATTGAAGCTGGCCGATCAACAATGCGGCTCTCTTCGCAAACCGTACCGGAGCAAAAAATGCAGTCCTTTCGATTGCTGGGAATTGGTCTCGCCTGCGCAGTTCTGGCTGCCTGCGAAGAAAAAGCTGAAGTTGCGCCGCCGCCGCAGCAGGTCCGCGTCGTTGCGGCCGCCGAGGCTCAGTATCAACCGGGTGCGGAAATCACCGGCGAGGTGAAGGCAAGGGTTCAGACCGAACTCTCCTTTCGCGTCAGCGGCCGGGTTCTTGAGAGAAGGGTCGACATCGGATCGCATGTCCGCGCCGGCGACGTCCTTGCCCGGCTCAACGACACGGAACAGCAGGCGGACGTCAGCGTTGCCCGCGCGGCACTGGAGTCGGCGCAGGCCGTCACCAGACAGAAGACACTCGCCTTCGACCGGGCGAAGTCGCTCCTGCAGTCGCAGGCTGTTCCGCGGGCGGTCTTTGACGATGCACAGAAGGAGCTGCTGAGTGCGCAGGCTTCCCTCGAGGCCGCCGAGGCCGCGCTCGCGACGGCCGAGGACGCGCTGTCCTACACCGAGTTGAAAGCGGCTGCAGACGGCATCATCACGGCGCGCGGCATCGAAGCCGGGCAGGTGGTGTCAGCAGCGCAATCGGCCTTCACGCTCGCCCATGACGGGCCTCGAGACGCGGTGTTCGACGTCTTCGAGGCATTCTTTTTGGATGGCCGGCCGCTGAACGACGTCGAGGTCGCACCGGTGTCCGACCCATCGTTCGACGTTCATGCCAGCATACGCGAGGTTTCGCCCGTCATCGACGCGAAGGCAGGCACGATCCGGATCAAGGTGGGGCTCCGGGAGGGCGCGCCATGGCCACTCGGAACGCCTGTCGTCGGCAAGCTGCGCGCCTCGCCGCGCGACGGAATCGTGCTCCCCTATACCGCGATCGCATCAGCCGAAGGCGAACCCGCCGTGTGGCTCGTCAACACCCAAAACCATTCCGTTTCGCTCCGGAAGATTTCGGTCGACCGATACCGCCAGAGCGATTTCGTCGTCACCGGCGGCGTCGCCGCACAAGACCTGATCGTCACCGAAGGCGGAAAATTCCTCAAGGAAGGCCAGGCAGTCGCCTGGGAAGGCAAGTGAGATGACCCTCAATCGCATATGCACCTCTCTCCCGCTTCTACTGTCAGTGTCGCTGCTTGCAAGCTGCGATCAGAACTCCGTCGCAGGGGAGGAGACGGCTCCCCGTCCTGTCAAAGTTGTCATGGCTGCGGTCGAACAGGCCAAAATCGCAAGCTCGCCCGGCGTGGTGCGGGCTCGCATCGAGACTGACCTGGCGTTTCGGACGCTCGGGCGAATGGTCTCTCGCAAGGTCGATGTCGGTGACCTGGTGCACAAGGGCGATGTCCTGGCGGAAATCGATCCTCTCACTCTGCAGCTCGCAGTCAAGAGCGCGGAGGCCGAACTGCGTAACGCCCAGGCGCAGTTGGAGAACGCCGCGACGACCGAAACGCGCAAGCGAAAGCTTATGCAGAGCAGCGCGGCAAGCATTGCAGATCATGATCTTGCCGAACAGCAACTCAAGTCGGCTGCCGCCAATGTCGCGAAAGCGACGGCGAGCCTAGCGAAGGCGAATGAGCAGCTAGGCTACGCCGAGCTGAGGGCCGAGTTCGATGGCGTCGTGACCGCCACGTCCGCAGAAATGGGCCAGACGGTTTCGGCCGGCCAGCCGGTCTTGAAACTGGCACGCCTCGAGCAGCGCGACGTGGTCGTCGACGTGCCGGAAGCGCAGTTCAGTCGCGTTCGCCCGGGCGACCGCTTCAACGTCGCCCTCCAGCTCGACAGCAGGATCCAGGCCACTGGCGTCGTCCGCGAGATCGCGCCGCAGGCCGACGCCAATACCCGCACCTATCGGCTGAAGATCGGGATCGATCAGGCGCCGGACATCTTCCGCCTTGGCGCCGTGGTCACCGCGACGCCGCTTGCCGGAGAAAGGAAGCAGGCGATCACGCTGCCGCTCTCCGCCATCCGCCACGAAGGCGGTGGCAGCCAGGTATGGGTGGTGGATCGCGCCAGGGCCCAGGTCGTCCTGAGGCCGGTTGAACTGGAAGGTCCGGCGTCCGCCCCCCGTTCCGTCCTGGTTCAAGCGGGCCTGCGGGAAGGGGAAGAGATCGTCATCGCCGGAGTTGATGAGCTCACCGATGGACAGAAAGTGCAACTCGGACAGGAGCCACGCCCGTGAACAAATTCAACCTTTCTGACTGGGCGCTCGGGCATCGTTCGCTTGTCTGGTACTTCATGATCATGTTCGCGGTGGCGGGCGGCTTTGCTTATCTTGGGCTCGGCCGCGAAGAAGATCCATCCTTCACAATCAAGACGATGGTGATCCAGGCCCAATGGCCAGGCGCTTCTGCCCAAGAGGTGACGCAGCAGGTTACCGACCGCATCGAAAAGAAGCTCCAGGAGCTCGACAAACTGGAACATACCCGCAGCATTACGACGGCCGGTCAAACGATCGTCTTCGTCGATTTGCTGCCGGATACAATCGCGCGGGACGTAAAGCCCACGTGGTCGCGCGTCCGCAACCTGATTGACGATATCAAGCACGAATTCCCCCAAGGCGTGGTCGGCCCCTTCTTCGACGATCAGTTCGGCGATGTTTATGGCAACATCTTCGCCTTCACCGGCGACAGCGGACTTAGCCAGAGGGAACTGCGCGACTTCGCCGAGAATGCCCGGACGCAGATCCTCAACATCCCCGACGTCGGCAAGGTCGATATTGTCGGCGCGCAGGACGAGGTGATCTACCTCGAATTCTCCACCCGCAAGATCGCCGCCCTCGGCATCGACCGCTCCGCTATCATTGCCACTCTGCAAGCGCAGAACGCCGTCACACAGTCCGGCTTTGTCGAAACCGGACCGGAGCGGGTCGCCTTGCGGGTCGGCGGGCGCTTCATCTCCGAGGACACCTTGCGTGGGATCAATCTTCGGGTAAACGACCGCTTCTTCCCGCTGACCGACGTCGCCACGATCACCCGCGGCTATGTCGACCCGCCGACGTCGCTCTTCCGTTTCAACGGAAAGCCTGCCATTGGGCTCGCGATCGGTATGAAGACGGGCGGCAATGTGCTTGCCTTCGGCGAATCGCTTGACAAGACGATGAGCAAAATCACCCAGGAGCTTCCGGTCGGCGTCTCCGTCGAACAGGTATCGGACCAACCGAAGGTGGTAGAGGAGGCCGTCGGCGGCTTCACAAAAGCTCTGTTCGAGGCGGTCGCGATCGTGCTCGCGATCAGCTTCATCAGTCTGGGGATGAGGGCCGGCCTGGTGGTGGCAATCGCGATCCCGCTCGTTCTTGCAATCACCTTCATGGTCATGTTCTACACCGGCATATCGCTGCAGCGCATCTCGCTCGGAGCGCTGATCATCGCGCTCGGCCTCCTTGTCGACGACGCCATGATCGCCGTCGAGATGATGGTTGCACGGCTGGAAACGGGCGACAGTCTCACGAAAGCCGCCACCTACGTCTACACATCCACGGCCTTCCCGATGCTGACGGGCACGCTCGTCACCGTCGCGGGTTTCATCCCCGTCGCTTTTAACAAGAGCAACGCCGGCGAGTTCACCTTCTCGCTCTTTGTCGTCATAGCGGTTTCCCTCGTCGTTTCGTGGGTGGTCGCGGTGGTGTTCACGCCGCTGATCGGGGTGACCATTCTACCGAAGACGATGAAGAAGCACCCCGAGCACAAGGGCCGTTTTGCCAAGATTTTTTCCAGCCTGCTGCAATTCTGCCTGCGCTGGCGCTGGATGACGATCATCGCAACAGTCCTACTCTTCGCTGGATCGATCGCCGGCCTGTCGATGGTGCAGCAGCAGTTCTTCCCGAGCTCCGACCGTCCGGAACTGATCGTCGACTGGAACCTGCCGCAGAACAGTTCGATCGCCGAAACGAGCCGCCAGATGGCCCAGTTCGAGCGTGAGATGCTGACTGGCAACGCTGGCGTCGAACATTGGTCGACATACGTTGGCAGGGGTGCGCCGCGCTTCGTTCTGTCCTTCGACGTGCAGCCGGCTGACGTTTCTTTCGGCCAGACGGTCGTTGTCACCAAGGACCTCGACATCAGGGACAAGCTGAAGCAGCAGATGGAGGTCTACCTTCAGAAGACGTTTCCGGGAACGGACGCTTACGTGAAGCTTCTGGACATCGGGCCTCCGGTTGGCAAGCCGATCCAGTACCGAGTGTCCGGCGAAAATCTGCAGACGGTGCGCGACCTGGCACAGAAATTGGGCTCGATCGTCGGCACCTATCCTTCCCTCCGGAACATCGCCTTCGACTGGAACGAGCCGGCCCGTGTCGTGAAGATAGACGTGCTGCAGGACAAGGCCCGACAGCTCGGCGTCTCGTCTCAGGACATCGCAATGGCGCTCAACACCGTCGTACAAGGGAATGCCGTAACGCAGGTTCGGGACGACATCTATCTGGTCGATGTCATTGGCCGTGCCGCGGAAAAGGAGCGCGGCTCGATCGACACCCTGCTTGACCTGCAACTGCAGAGCAGCAACGGTCAATCCGTCCCGCTGTCATCCGTCGCAACCTTCCATTACGAGCTTGAACAGCCGACGATCTGGCGGCGCGACAGAATTCCGACCATCACGATCAAGGCCGGCATCGGCGATGCGACGCAGCCGGCGACCGTTGTGAAGGCGCTCTCCGACAAGGTTTCGGCTTTCGAAAAGACGATGCCGGCTGGGTATTCCGTGAAGATCGGCGGTGCGGTCGAGGAGAGTGCCAAGTCGCAAGGTCCGATCGCCAAGGTGGCGCCGGCTATGTTCGTCATCATGGCGACGCTGCTGATGATCCAGCTTCAGAGCTTCCACAGGCTGTTCCTGGTCTTCTCGGTAGCGCCGCTGGCCCTCATCGGCGTCGTCGTGGCGCTGCTCGCCAGCAACTCGCCGCTTGGCTTCGTCGCGCTCCTGGGTGTGCTCGCGCTGGTCGGAATTCTCATCCGCAACTCCGTGATCCTGATCGTGCAGATCGAGGAGTTGCGCGCAGAGGGAATGTCGCCGTGGAAGGCGGTCGTGGAGGCGACCGAGCACCGCATGCGGCCGATCATGCTCACTGCTGCGGCCGCGACCTTGGCCCTGATTCCGATCTCGCATGAGATTTTCTGGGGTCCCATGGCTTACGCGATGATGGGTGGGATCGTCGTCGGAACGGCACTGACACTTCTCTTCCTGCCGGCGCTCTACGTCGCCTGGTTCCGGATTCCTCGCGAAGTCGAGCAGAACTGAGATGACCACATCGCTCTCAATCCCTGGGCGTATTGCCCAGGGTCTCACCGGGTTTGGGTTCGCCAAGGCGATCGCTGCCCGCGTAGGCCCCGCCGTCCCGGTCCTTGTGGCTCTGTCACTTATTACATCGGGTTGCGCCAACCGGGTGCAGGATGTCCTTCAGCCTCTCGCCGTGACCCCGACCGGCACAAGCCGGGTCACCATGCTGGTCGCCACGACGCGCAAGCCTTCGGAGGATCCCGGCAAGCTTTATTCCGGCGACCGCGGGACGGCGATTTCCCTTAACAGCGTCGACGTATCCATTCCGCCCGATCGGAACCGCAAGATCGGAGAGGTGCAGTGGCCGTCCCGCATGCCGCCCAATCCGCAAAAGGAGTTTGCGGTCACGCAGGTTGCCAAGGTGCAATCCGAGGGCCAGGCGTTCGATTGGTACCGGAAGAACCGAAACACGAAACATCAGGTCATCATTTTCGTGCACGGCTTCAACAACACCTACGCCGACGCTGTCTTCCGCTTCGCGCAGATCGTCCATGACTCGGGAACCGACGCCGCACCGATCCTCTTCACCTGGCCATCAAGGGGCCGTGTCTTCGACTACCTCTACGACAAGGAAAGCGCCAACTATTCGCGTCGCGCTCTGGAGGATCTGATCCTCCAGGCGGCGAAAAGTCCCGACGTCTCCGATGTGACGATCCTCGCCCATTCCATGGGCGGCTGGCTTGCGGCCGAGGCGCTGCGCGGCGTCGCCATGCGCGAGAAATCAATCCCGACGAAGGTCAAGAACGTCGTTCTCGCGTCGCCGGACATCGACATCGACGTGTTCCGTCGCCAGTTCACCGAGATGGGGCCGAAACGGCCGCACTTTGCGATCCTGACCTCGACACGCGACAAGGCGCTGGAGATGTCGAGCTGGCTATCGGGTGGCGTCAGCCGCGTCGGCGGGTCCGATCTCAGACCTTACGCGCCTCTTCTCGACGAACTCGGCGTTTCCGTTATCGACACGAGCGCCATCGCGACGAACGATCCGCTCGGCCACAATGCCTTCGCCGACAGCCCGGAGATCGTGCGCCTGCTCGGGCGGCGGCTGGCAGGGCAGAGCCTCGAGGGCGGAAAGGCAAGCGTTGCCGATCAGATCGGGATGACAGCGGCCAATTTCGCCGGCTCGGCAGCGCGCGTAGCCGTTGCGGCTCCAGTCGCGGTCATCAGCCCGGAGGCGCGAGAAATCCTCAAGCGGGAACTCTCCTCGAATGAGGGGAAGATGGTGGATGGTCAGATTGCGTACTGATCGTCAGCCGCCTCGATCAGACGCCGTCTGAGACCCGTCCAGCATGCGGACCAGATAGGATTGGCAAATGGAAGTTGGCACGACTGTAAGAGACCAGCCGCAGACTGGCTATATGTCTTCGATTATCGAAGCCGGCACGGCAGCGTGCCGGCTGTACGGGCCCTCGAAAACAAACGTCGCCGATATCGCTCGACTGCTGGGGAAGTCGCCGGCAAGTGTGTACAAGATCTTCCCTTCCAAGGCGGCGATTTGGGATGCCATTGCCGGGAATTTCTTCGAAACTGATCTCACCTTCACCCCATCTGCCGACTGCGAGCTCACCAGTGCGGCGAGCCGGCTGAAAGAAACCGCGCTCGGACAACACCGCCTGATGCTGCAGGCACGTCACGGCGACAGCCAGATGTTCGACCTCGTTGTTCTCGCCGCAGACGGCAGTTGGCCATCGTTCAGAGACCATCTGAAGCGACTTCAGGCGAATGTGGGCGAGCTTGTTTGCGCCGGCATCGCGACTAAAGAGTTCGTTCCGAGGAATGTTGACGCGGCCGCATCCTGCTTTTGCGCCTCAATCATCTCCTTATGGGACCCCAGAATTATTGGCGCCCTGCCTTCGAGCCACTGTCAGCTATCAGCTCACGAACTCGCTTCCTTTGCCGTTTCAGCTCTCCGGCCAAGTTCCCCAGGCGAGGAGCGCATGGCCGCGGAATGACGCCCCCAGATGCGGCCGCTAGGCCGCGAGGATGGTGATCCCGTACGAATTGGCGGCCGCCGTCATGCGGGCGATGGTTTCGGCCGAAGGGCTGGCCTTCGGTGGCTCGGTTGTGCCTTCCGCTTCGATGAATTCGGCCATGTCCCGATCGACGACCGCGGAAAAGACCACGGGGACGGTTCCGCGGTTGGAATAGCCGTGCACCATGAAGGGCGGGATGGTGACGATGTCGCCGGCGCCGGCCTCGATCTCTTCGGGGCCCCTGTCGCCGAGGCGCCAGATCGTCAGGCGTCCCTCCAGGATGCGGAACACTTCGGGGCTCGCATGCGCATGTTTCGGCGTCCGGCTGCCGGGTGGCACGGTGACGTCGAAGAGATTGAGCCAGGTTCCGCTGATTCTAAGCCGACGCTCGACCCGGTCGCCGAGGACGAAAAACCGCTTCGCCTCGTCGCTCGCAGGCATTTTCACAAATGAGTTGGGCATCATGTCTCTTTCTTTTTCTTACAGGGCTTCTTCTTATGGGCTTTTTCTTGCGGGCGCAGCCGTTAGACCTTTGCGCCGCCTTTGACAACCCGCCCTGTTGTTGGGGGTAACATCGTTGAACGCGCTTCAAAGAAGCGCGCTACGTCAGCCGAAGCGATGAACAAACGGCTCCGTTGCCAGGGGTTCAGCGCCGCTCGCGCGCTGTTGCGTCACGAAACTGTCGGGGCCGATATCGGTACTTCGGGGCGTTTCCGCAAGGTCCCTCAATGCCGCATCAGGTATGCGGAAATGACTGAGGCCGGAGGGGGTCGAAAGGCTCGGGCGCCTGTAATACCGCCGACACAGAAGGGGCGCATAGAACGCGGCGGCCGTTCTTGGGGCCGTCCTTCCGCGCCGTTCCGGCATTCATATTGATCATTCACATTGATGGAGCGCATCCATGTCCTCTCTTCCCGTCGTCGGCGCCGCCATGACGCTCGATGAAGTCGAACTTCACCGTGATTGGCTCTTCGAAAAGTCCCGCGATCTCGAATTGCAGAGCTTTATCGATGCCGAGGTTCTGAACGGTGATTGGGCGCCGCTTGCCGCCCGCACCAGGCGGCTTCTCGACGGTCATGGCGGCCGCCTCGGCATTCACGGCCCGTTCTGGGGCTTCACTATTGCCTCGGAAGATCCTGATATCCGCGCCATCGTCACCCGGCGCCTGCTGCAGGGGCTTGATGTCTGCGCCGCCATCGGCGCGACCCATATGGTCATCCACAGCCCTTACACCTCCTGGTCCTACAACAATCTCGACGACAATGCCGGCGCCCGCGAAGCCTTGGCCGAGCGCACGCACATGACGCTCCGCGACGCCGTCCGGCGCGCCGAGGATATCGGCTGCACCATGGTCATCGAGAACATCGAGGACAAGGATCCGCATATTCGGGTGGCGCTTGCCGAGAGCTTCAACTCACCCGCCGTCGCCGTCTCGATCGATACCGGCCACGCCCATTATGCCCATGGCTATACCGGTGCTCCGCCGGTCGATTATTACGTCAAGGCCGCCGACAATCGCCTCCAGCATGTCCACCTGCAGGATGCCGACGGATATGCCGATCGCCACTGGAGCCTCGGCGAAGGCGCGATCCGCTGGCACGCCGTCTTCGCGGCCCTTGCCAAGCTCGAAAGCAACCCGCGCCTCATCATCGAGATCAAGGACAAGTCGAAGATCCCGGCGTCTGCGGCCTATCTCGCCTCGATTGGGGTGGCCGAATAGCGGAAGCCCAGGAAACACCAGCCTACAAGATGACTAAGGCTGCGTCTTGGTTCTCTCTTCTCCCCAGCGGGGAGAAGGTGGCCCGAAGGGTCGGATGAGGGGGCCACACGGCACGTCATTCATTATTGCCCTTCGCTTGCGCCGCGAGCATTCGCGGCCCTGCCGCTCACCCCCTCATCTGCCTGCCGGCATCTTCTCCCCGCTGGGGAGAAGCGGACTCGTGGCAACGTCTCGGTTCCTTTCTTCTCAGTAGGAGCAAGACATATCGGACGAAACCCGCTTGCTCCCACCTTTGCACGCCACGGGCGGGCAGGGCGGAGCTCCCTCACGAAAACCGCGTAATAACGCTGATCCCCGTGGCCTCAGCCTTGTCGAGCGCCATCAGCGCTGGCACGGCCTCCTCGAGGCTGACCCGCCGTCCGATCAGCTTCTGCGGCGCGATCTTGCCGGCCGAAAGCATCGACAGCATGGCGTCGTAACGCCAGGCCTGCATGCCGTGGCTGCCGTAGATTTCCAGCTCGTGGCCGATCACCTGCGCCATCGGGATTTGCGGCGTCGCGTGTTCACCCAGCATCAGCCCCACCTGCACATGCCGTCCGCGCCGGCGCAGGTTCTTGATCGAATTGACGCAGGTGACGGGATGGCCGAGCGCGTCGATCGAGACATGCGCGCCGCCCTTGGTGATTTCGCGCACCGCCTCCGCCACGTCGGCGACACCGGATGCATTGACCGTCGCCACCGCCCCGCACTCCTTGGCGAAGGCGAGCTTCTCCTCGGATATGTCGATGCCGATCGCATTCGCCCCGAGCGCCGTGGCAATCATGATCGCCGACAGGCCGACGCCGCCGCAGCCATGCACGGCGATCCATTCGCCAGGCCCGGTGCGGGCTTGGTCGGCGACGGCGCGAAACGAGGTGGCGAAGCGGCAGCCGAGGCTTGCCGCCGTCGCATCGTCGATCGTATCGGGCAGGTGCACCAGATTGGTATCGGCATAGTCGATCGCCACATATTCGGCGAACGACCCCCAATGGGTGAAGCCCGGCTGGAACTGGTTCGGGCAGACCTGCTGGTTGCCGGAATGGCATTCGCTGCAATGGCCGCAGCCGGAAACGAAGGGCACGGTCACCCGGTCGCCGACCTTGAAGCGCATCACGCCGCGGCCGGTGGCGACGATCCGCCCGGCAAGCTCGTGTCCCGGCACATGCGGCAGCCGGATATCCGGGTCGTGGCCCATCCAGCCGTGCCAGTCGCTGCGGCAGAGCCCGCTGGCCCCAACGGATATGACGACACCGTCCTCTGTCGGTGTCGGATCGGGCAGGGTGCGGATTTCGGGCGCCTGTTCGAAGGCTTCGTAGAACATGGCTTTCATCGGCGTTTTCCTTGCTGCTTATCCGCTGTTCCACCATCATCGCATGCGGCAGGCAGCCATTCCAACATTCCATTCCATCATTTTTGCTGATGCACCCATCGATGAAGCTGCCGTTGCTGCGCACGAATATTGCGGCCTGGCGGCATTCCCCGGCATTTTCTTGCTTCCGTGTTTCCGCTCGGGATTTGTCCTTGACCCGGCTTGCCGCGGCGGTTTTTCCTTCTCCGGCTTCAGGAGGAAACCATCATGGCCGTCGATACATCACCCCGTTCAACCACCTGGACTCATGTCGATGGAGAATGGCTCCCCGGCAATCCGCCGCTGATCGGGCCGACCTCGCATGCCATGTGGCTGGGCTCCACGGTCTTCGACGGCGCCCGCTGGTTCGATGGCATCGCGCCGGATCTCGACCTGCACTGCCAGCGCATCAATCGCTCGGCGCTCGCCATGGGTCTGAAGCCGGTGAAATCGGCCGAGGAGATCGTAGCACTCGCCTGGGAAGGCGTTGCGAAATTCGATGGCGCCACGGCGATCTACATCAAGCCGATGTATTGGGGCGAACACGGCGCACCCGGCAGCGTCGTCTCTGTCGATGCGGAATCGACCCGCTTCGCGCTCTGCCTGTTCGAGGCGCCGATGGGCGGCCATGGCGGCACCAGCCTCACCGTCTCGCCCTATCGCCGCCCGTCGCCGGAAACGGCGATGACCGAGGCGAAGACCGGCTCGCTCTATCCAAACAGCGGCCGCATGATCGCCGAAGCGCGCAGCCGCGGTTTCGACAATGCGCTGGTGCGCGACCTGAACGGCAACGTCGTCGAGACCGCCTCGTCGAACGTCTTCATGGTGAAGGACGGCGTGGTGATGACGCCGGCCGCCAACCGCACCTTCCTCGCCGGCATCACCCGCGCCCGCGTCATCGGCCTATTGCGCCAGGCCGGTTTCGATGTGCACGAAGCAGCGCTCTCCGTCGAAGATTTCATGCAAGCCGACGAGATCTTCACCACCGGCAACTATTCCAAAGTCGTCGGCGTCATCCGCCTCGACGACCGCAATCTCCAGGAAGGCCCGTTCACCCGCAAGGCACTGGAACTCTACATGGACTGGGCCCACGGCAGGAGTGAGAGCGAAGAGTGAGCAGCGGTTCGGCGCTGCCGAAGCAATCGATCCAGTGAATCGATTGCAGCTGCGAACGCCCGGAGCGCAAGCGCAGGGCAGGCGCGGTCGCCTCTAGCAACATCCACGTCTGCATCCGCCCCTCATCCGCCTGCCGGCACCTTCTCCCCGTAAACGGGGCGAAGGGGATATGCCGCGACGTCTCCGTCCCAACCTCGCTTGCGCAGGGCACGTCCCCTCTCCCCGTCAGAACGGGGAGAGGGTTAGGGTCATAGGCGCTAGGTTAGGCTCTAAGCCGACGGGCAGCCGCGCCTCAACCTTCGGCCAGGGGTCCAAAATATCGGGTCAAATCGACATCCCGGGTTTGATTCACATCCATAGTCTTGGCTGTCTATACCCTAACCTAGCGCCTATGAGGGTTAGGGTGAGGGGCAATTTCTTGCCGTGAGGGCGGCCTATCGTCCCGATGCCCGCACACTCACGTCATCCACTTCCGATGTTCCGCAAATCTCTCCGCCAACAGATCGATGAACAGCCGCACCTTCGTCGGCAAATGGCTGCGGTTGGGATAGACGGCGTTGATGTTGAATTCGATCGGCCGGTAGTCCGGCATGATCTTCACCAGCCGTCCTTCGGCGATGTCGTCGAACACGACGAAACTCGGCGCCAGGAAGATGCCTCGCCCGGTCAGCGTCAGGAAGCGCAGCATCTCGGCGCTGTTGGAGACGACGTTGCCGCTGATCTTGACGCTCTCCTTGTTGCCTTCGCCATCCTCGAAGCGCCATTCGTCGCCATAGGGGTAATAGGCATATTGCAGGCAATTGTGATCGGCGACCTCGGCCGGCGTTTTCGGCATTGGATGGCTCTCGAAATAGGCCGGCGAGCAGACGAGCATATGGCGCCAGGGCGTCAATTTGCGCGCGACGAGCGATGAATCCGGCGGCGGTACGGTGCGCATCACCAGGTCGTAGCCATCCTCGATCATGTCGACCATCCGCTCGCCGACGCTGAAATCGAGTGAGATCGACGGATAGAGCTCCATAAATTCGCTGACGACAGGCAGCAGGAAACGGACGATGGCGCTGCTGGTGTAGACCTTCAGCGTGCCGCGCGGCGTCGTGCTCAGCGCGCCGGCCGTCCGGTCCGCCTCATCGAGTTCAGCCAGGATCTGCGACGAGCGTTCATAATAATATTTGCCGGTTTCGGTCAGGCTGACCTTGCGCGTCGTGCGGTTAAGCAGCCGCACGCCGAGCCGGTCCTCCAGCGATTGCACGTGATTGCCGACCATGGTGACGGACATGTTGAGCCGGCGCGCGGCGGCGGAAAAACCGCCGCATTCCACCACGCGGCCAAACACCATGAGGCTTGTCAGCCGATCCATATTGCCCCCGGATTATCCGCTGAGAGTTGATGATCCTTCCCGATTTAAGCAGATTATCAGAATGAATGGCAGGGTGCATTTTTCTCCACATCGAACAGGGCCTCAGAGAAGGCCAACGGTGAAGGAGAATTGCGATGGTCGAGTTACCCCACAGGCAAGCTTTCGAAACTGCCAGGCAAGCCGAGCAGATCTTGGCCGAGGAAGCCGCCAGGGCGCCGGCCGCCGAGGCGCCCCCCATGCCTGTCTCCGAAGCGCCGGTTGCGGACGCACCGGTCGCGGATGCTCCCAAAAAGACCGGCCGTCGCATCGTCAAGCGCGCCGTCATCGCCGCCGCACTGCTTGCCGGCGTCGCTTTCGCCGGCGACTTCGGCTACCGTTATTGGACGGTCGGCCGCTTCATCGAATCCACCGACGATGCCTATGTGAAGGCCGATTACACCACCGTAGCCCCGAAGGTCGCCGGCTATATCAAGGCAGTGCTCGTCAACGACAATGACGCGGTCAAGGCCGGCCAGGTTCTTGCCCGTATCGACGACCGCGACTTCCAGGCCGCACTGTCGCAGGCGAAGGCCGATGTGAAGGCGGCCGAGGCCGCCATCACCAATATCGACGCCCAGATCGCCCTGCAGCAATCGGTGATCGAGCAGGCCAAGGCGACGGTCGATGCCTCGCAGGCATCGCTCGACTTTGCCGTGTCCGATGCCGCCCGCTCGGCCCGTCTGATCACCAACGGCGCCGGCACCCAGTCTCGTGCCGAACAGACCCAGTCGGCCCGCGACCAGGCCGCTGCCGCCGTCGAGCGTGACCGGGCAGCCCTCGTCACGGCTCAGAATAAGGTGCCGGTGCTTCAGACCGAGCGCGAACAGACGGTTGCCCAGCGTGACCGTGCGGCCGCCGCGGCGCACCAGGCAGAGCTCAACCTCTCCTATACCGATATCGTCGCTGCCGTCGACGGCACGGTCGGCGCCCGGTCGATCCGGGTCGGCCAGTATGTCACCTCGGGCACGCAGTTGATGGCGGTGGTGCCGCTGCATGCGGTCTATGTCGTCGCCAATTTCAAGGAAACGCAGCTGACCTATATCAGCCCCGGCCAGTCGGTCGAGATCAAGGTCGACAGCTTTCCCGATATCTCGATCAAGGGTCACGTCGACAGCGTTTCGCCGGCAAGCGGCTTGGAATTCTCGCTGCTGCCGCCGGACAATGCTACGGGCAATTTCACCAAGATCGTCCAGCGCATCCCGGTCAAGATCGTCATCGACGACGAGGCTCTGAGCGGCCTGCTGCGCTCGGGCATGTCGGTCGAGCCTGAAATCGATACCAAGGCTGCGCAGACCCAAGCTGCCGAGACCAGGGCTAGTCGGACCAAGGCTGCCCAGACCTCTGGGACGGCCGAAGAGGGATTATCCAGCCACGCTGGATGACCCTTCCGAATGATCACCCCAACCCCTTCATGAGAAAATTTTCCGCAAGAGCCGGAAGGAGATAGGTCATGGCCACTCTTCAGATCGCCGCCAACAGCAATGCGCTGGCGCCCGCCGCCGTTGCAGCGCCCGCGACACCTGCCGCGATGAGCCCGCTGCGCATGTGGGCAGCCGTTGTCGGCTCGACGCTCGGCGCCTTCATGGCCGTCCTCAACATCCAGATCGTCAATGCCTCGCTTGCCGATATCCAGGGTGCGATCGGCGCCGGCACGGATGACGGCGGCTGGATTTCGACCTCCTATCTGATCGCCGAGATCGTCGTCATCCCCTTGAGCGCCTGGCTGGCGCGCGTCTTCTCGCTCCGCAATTACCTGTTGACCAACGCCATCCTCTTTCTCATCTTCTCCGTCGCCTGCGCCTTCGCGGCTAATCTGCAGCAGATGATCATCCTGCGCGCCATTCAGGGCTTTTCCGGCGGCGTGCTCATCCCGATGGCTTTTACCATCATCATCACGCTGCTGCCCAAGGCCAAGCAGCCGATCGGCCTCGCGCTGTTCGCCCTTTCGGCCACCTTCGCGCCGGCGATCGGCCCGACGATCGGCGGTTATCTCACCGAGAACTGGGGCTGGGAACATATCTTCTATGTCAACCTGGTGCCCGGCGCGCTGATGGTCGGCCTGCTCTGGGTCTCGCTCGACCGCGCGCCGATGAACCTGAAGCTGCTCGCCAAGGGCGACTGGCCGGGCATCATCACCATGGCGATCGGCCTGGCAGCCCTGCAGACCGTGCTGGAAGAGGGCAACAAGGAAGACTGGTTCGGCTCCGATTTCATCGTCCGTCTGTCTGTTATCGCCGCCGTCTCGCTGACGCTGTTCCTGATCATCGAGCTGAAGACTGCCAATCCGCTGCTGAACCTTCGCTTGCTGGTGCGCCGCAACTTCGGCTTCGGCATCGTCGCCAATTTCCTGCTCGGCATTGCGCTTTACGGCTCGGTCTTCGTGCTGCCGATCTATCTCACCCGCATCCAGGGCTATAATTCCGAGCAGATCGGCATGGTTCTCGCCTGGACCGGCATCCCGCAGCTGCTGCTGATCCCGCTGGTGCCGCGCCTGATGAAGCTTTTCGATATCCGCCTGCTGATCGTCGTCGGCTTTGCCCTTTTCGCCGCCTCGAACTTCATGAACGTGCACATGACCGGCGATTATGCCAGCGACCAGCTGTTCTGGCCGAACATCGTCCGCGCCATCGGCCAGGCGCTCGTCTTCACGCCCCTCTCGGCGATCGCCACCGCAGGCATCGAGCAGGAAAATGCCGGCTCGGCTTCCGCGCTCTTCAACATGATGCGCAATCTCGGCGGCGCCGTCGGCATCGCCTCGCTGCAGACCTTCCTGTCGAAGCGCGAACAGTTCCACTCGAACATCCTGACCAACTCGGTCTCGGTCTTCGAGGAAGCCACCCGCGATCGTATCGCCAGGCTCACCGGCTACTTCATGAGCCACGGTGTCAGCGATCAGGCGCTCGCCGGCCACAAGGCCGTCGTCGCCATCGCGCTCAAAATACGCAAGCAGGCCAATATCATGGCCTTCAGCGACACCTTCTTCCTGCTCGGCGTCGCCCTCGTCGTCGCCCTGCTGGCAAGCCTGCTTCTCAGAAAACCCGGTCAACTCTCCGGCGGCGGCGCTCACTAGCGCCGTGCGGCCCTCAAAGAGGAGAAAGCCATGACGTCAGCGATCTATGCTCCCGATGCCGACAGGCTCCAGCCCAAGGCCGCCGGCCATGCCGTCAGCGTCGGCGCACTGCTCTCGATCATCGAATGGCTCTCCGGCGACGAATGCCACGCGCTCGACGAAGCCGGCCTGGTCTCCGGCCTCGGCCGCAGGCTTCAGGCGCTCGGCCTGCCGGTCGACCGGTTGACCCTGCATCTGATGACCCTGCATCCCGAGTTCATCGGCCGCACCATCGCCTGGGCGCCGGGCGAGCCGGTCGAGATCCACGACCGCGAACACGGCGCCCGGGTCGCCATATCCAACACGCCGCTGCGCAAGGTCATGGAAACCCGCGAGCCGCTGGTCGTCGATACCGGCGAAAGCGTGCATGGCCGCTGGCAGCATATCGATGTCTTTGCCGATCGCGGCCTGATGCAGCTCGTCATCGCGCCACTCTGCAATGTCGACGGCCCGGTCAGCGCCGCCGTCTTCGGCACGCGGCGGCCGGGCGGCTTCACCGCCTCCGAGCGTCAGGTGATCGAACGCATCCTGCCGGCGCTGCGCAACACCAGCGAACTGCGCATCCTTCGCCAGGTCGAGCTCAGCCTGCTCGATACCTATATCGGCCCGCTGACGGCAAGCCGCATCCTCGCCGGCCGCATCCGCCGCGACGAGATCGAATCGATGGAGGCAGCTTTGCTGCTTTGCGATCTGCGCGGCTTTACCGAACTGTCGAACCGGCTGCCCGGCAGCACTGTGCTCGGGCTGCTGAACGCTTATTTCGACAGGATCGTGCCGGCCATCACCCGCGAGGGCGGCGAGGTGCTGAAATTCATGGGCGACGCCGTGCTTGCCTTCTTCCCGGGTTATGATGCCGCCCATTCCTGCGGCGCCGCCCTGGCATCGGCCCGCGCCATCCTCGAGGAGATCGACCATTTCCAGTATGAGGGCATAGGCGTGAAGGCCGGCATCGCCCTGCATTACGGCGAGGTCAGTTACGGCAATGTCGGCTCCGGCCGCCGCCTCGATTTCACCCTGATCGGCGGCGACGTCAACCTGGTCAGCCGCATCCAGACCGCCTGCAGCGAACTGGGAGAGGCCCTGCTGATGTCGGCGCCGTTTCGCGACGAGGCCGGGGCAGGGGATGTGGCATCGGTCGGGATGCACGGGCTGAAGGGTTTTGCGGATCCGGTGGAGCTGTTCACGATCGTGCGGTAGGCGGGAGTCCACCCCCCTCTGCCCTGCCGGGCATCTCCCCCACAAGGAGGGAGATTGGATGGGCGCGATGGTTTCCCCAAACAACTGGCGTCACATGAATCGTAAATTGAGGGCGAGACATAGCTTCTTGCCGATCTCCCCACCTGTGGGGGAGATGCCCGGCAGAGGGGGGTGCTGCACCCACCGAGAGACCAAGCCCCGACGCCCACTTGCATAAAATGCATGGCAGGTCTGCCCGAAACGGTTTCGTCTTCCCCCATCTTTTCGCCATAGTGGCGCCGAAATTCCGTAAGCGGGGAGGAAGAGGCTTATGACTGTGCTGTTCGACGAACAAGGCGAGATCATCCGCGAACTGGGTGTCGCCGCCGACATCGACGCTGAGCGGGAGATCGAACGGCGAACCGCTTTCCTCAAGGATTATCTCGTCGCTTCGGGCATGCGCGGCTACGTCCTCGGCATCAGCGGCGGCGTCGATTCGCTGACCGCGGCGCTGCTGGCCCAGAAGGCAGTGCGCGAGCTGCGTGACAGCGGTCATGCGGCCGAATTCATTGCCGTGCGCCTTCCCTATGGTGTCCAGGCGGACGAGGCCGATGCGGTGAGGGCGCTGGAAACGATCGGCGCCGACCGCGCGATGGTGGTCAACATCAAGGCGCCGGCGGATGCGATGCTTGCCGCCGCGCAGGACGGCGGCCTCGCCTTTGCCGATGCCGGCCGGCAGGATTTCATCCTCGGCAATATCAAGGCGCGCCAGCGCATGATCGCCCAGTTCGCCCTTGCCGGTGCGCTTGGCAGCCTCGTCATCGGCACCGATCATGCGGCCGAGGCGGTCATGGGCTTCTTCACCAAGTTCGGCGATGGCGCAGCCGATATCCTGCCGCTCGCCGGCCTCAACAAACGCCGCGTCCGCCTGCTGGCAAAGCGGCTCGGTGCCCCGGACGAGCTGGTCTTCAAGGTGCCGACCGCCGATCTTGAGGACCAGCGACCGCTGCGCCCCGACGAGGAGGCCTATGGCGTCAGCTATGACGAGATCGACGATTTCCTCGAAGGCAAGCCGGTCGGCGAGATCGCCCGGCGCCGCATCCTCGCCGCCTATCGTGCGACCACTCATAAGCGCACTTTGCCGGTGACTGTCAGCGCCCTCTGACGGTCGCCCAGGCGTGGGATGCGTACGGGCGCGAGCTGGGGTTTACGGCCTGACCGGCTCGCCCGTCCGTCCTGATGAAGCGAGATAGGCATGCGGCGCGAAATAGACGCCGTCGGCATCGAAGGCTTCGAGATCTTCGGCCTGCAGCGCCTCGCGCACCTTCGGCCGTGCCGCCACCCGGGCCATGAAGCTGTGCAGCGCCTGCCATTGCTTGAGATCGATGTCGGTCCAGGGCGACCAGTTCAGGCAGACGAAGAGATAGGCATCCGCCACCGTAAACGTATCGCCGGTGAGATAGGGTCCGGCAAGACGGCCGTTCAGCCATGTCAGCCGCTTCGATATCAGCGCGCGGACCTCCCCATGAACACTGGAATAAGTCGGATCGAAGAGCAGCACCATCGGCTTGTGCAGCTCGGCGGTGATGAAGTTGAGATAGGATTGCACCTCGTTGCGGCGGATGTTGCCGACCTCAGGCAACAGGGCTGCCCCTTCGGGCACGCTGTCGGCGAGGAACTGCACGATCGCCGGCCCCTCCGTCAGCACCTTGCCGTCGTCGAGCACCAGCGCCGGCACATAACCGTTGCCGTTGATCGCGAGGTAATTCTCGCCGGTGCTTGTCCTGTGGGTCTGCCGGTCGACTTGGACGAGCTCGATATCGAGCCCCAGCTCCCGGCAGATGATGTGCGGCGAAAGCGAGCAGGCCGCGGCGTGCATATAAAGTTTCATTGCGGATTTCCTCTCTCACGCAGGCGGTCGATGCCGCCCGTCGATGGTGTTGAACATCTGTACTGTTTCGCATAAAATGACTCTCGTCAAGAATTTAATGCGAAGCGGTACAAATATGAAAGACGAGAAGAAGCGTGGCCGGCCGAGGGGCTTCGACGCCAAGGCGGCGCTCGGCAAGGCGCGGGATGTCTTCTGGGACAGGGGGTTTGCCGCCGCCTCGCTCGACAATCTGAGCGCTGCGACCAACCTCAACCGCCCGAGCCTCTACGGCGCCTTCGGCGACAAGGAGGATCTTTATCTCGATACGCTGGAGGGCTATCGGCAGGACGGCATGAATACACTCGCCGAAGCGCTCGACCCGTCATTGCCGCTGCGCGACAATATCGCCCGTGTCTATGCGGGTGCGCTGGCGATCTATCTGCATGGTGAAACCGCCGCCCGCGGTTGTCTGTTGATCGGAACGGCATCGGTCGAGGCGGTCCAGCATGAGCGGGTCCGCGAGGTGCTCGGCCGCAGCCTCAACGATTTCGACGACGAGATCGAAAAGCGCATGCGGCTTGGCGTGGAAAGGGGTGAGCTTCCGGAGAGCGCCGATCCGCAGATGCTTGCCAGGCTCGCCTCCGCCGTCATGCATTCGCTCGCCGTCCGCGCCCGCGCCGGCGACAGCCGCGAGACGCTGGAAGCGATTGCCCGGTCGGGCGTCGAGCTGATCTGCGGAAGCGCCAATAATTCTTAGGTCGAGTCCCGAGTCTCCGTATCCCTCGGCCGTACCATCCAGGCATAGGCCGCACCGGCGAGAAGCAGCACGGAGGTGCCGAGGAAAACCGCCCGCATACCGATATGCCCGCCGACAAAGCCGCCAAGGATGGGGCCGGCCACCTGGCCGACATATTGCGAGGAAATCGAAAGCCCGAGAATGCTGCCGGCCGCACTATCCGGTACGCTGTGGCGGATGACCGCGGCGATGCAAGGCAGCAGCCCGCCGAGTGCTGCGCCCATCAGGAAACGCAGGATGATCAGTTGCCAGGAACTGGTGACGAAGGCCTGCGGGATCAGCAACAGCCCGGCCACGGCGAGTGCGCCTGCAATCACCGGCCAGTGGCCGCTCCTGTCGGCGAGCTTGCCGAGCCATGAGGCTGACAGAATGCTGCCGAGGGCGGCCGCCGACATGACGACGCCCGATACCATCGTCACCTGGGATTCGACGGGCACGAGCTGCGCGACATAGACGGTGATGATCGGCTCGATCGACATATTGGCAAACATCAAGAGCATGCCGGTCGCCAGCATGGCGATGACGGGCCGCTTGTCGGCAATGGATTTCCAGCCGCCGCTGACCTTGGCCGCTTTTTTGCGTGCCGGCGATTTCTCCTCCTTGATCAGGAAGGCTGTGGCGAGGAAGGCGAGGAAGATCATGCCGCCGGCGGCCAGAAACGTGCCGCGGATGCCGATGATGGGCGGCAGCGCGCCGCCGATCAGCGGCCCGACGAGATTGCCGGCCATGATGCCGGAGGAGAGCACCCCGAGCGCCCAGGCCGAACGATCCTTCGGCGTCTGCGTCGCCACAAGCACCATCGAGCCGGAGGCATAACCGCCGGCAAGCCCGACGAAGAGGCGCAGCGCCACCAACTGCCAGACATTGCCGGCCATGCCCATCAGCGAGATCGCCAGCGTCATGCCGAGGCTGGCGCGCACCAGCATCAGCTTGCGGCCGTAAATATCGCCAAGCCGGCCCCAGAGCGGGGCGACGAGAGCCGCGGCGAAGAAGGTGGCGCCATAGGCGATGCCCGACCATTGCACGATGTCAGCATGGTCGCTGACGCCGAGTTCCTCGACATAGAGCGGCAGGAAGGGAAGCAGCAGCGTCATCGCCACGATGGTGGTGAAGGAGCCGATCAGCGAGATGGTGAGATTGCGCTTCCAGTGCATCGAGCCCGGCCTGGCGCTGGCGGCGTCCAATTGCGTATCGGTCATTCTCTCGGCCCCGGCATTGATCGCGCGGGCGAAGTTCCGCACGCCTGATGAAACGATGTGCCCTTTGCCGCGGCGATGGATCGGCGCGGGTGAAACTGTCCTGAAGATCGAGCTTTTCGAGGTCGAGCGCATAGGCCGTATCGGTGCATGCGCTCGCCGTTCCAGGGCGGGCACGCGCTGATATAACCGCGCTATGGCCCATCCTTCAAGACGGCGCTTTCGCATCGGTGGCCTGTCTTTGGAAATGAGAGCCGCAATCTGGACCCTTTCGGGCAAAAGTGCTACAACATGACCGATTGCATGATGCAATCGGTTAATCCGAGGACATTGCCATGAGCGACATGCGCACATCCCGAGAGCAGACTGTCCGCCATCTCTACGCCGCCTATCTCGACGACCGTAAGGATATCGTCGGCGCCATGTTGACGGAGGATTTCACCTTCTCCAGTCCGCGCGACGACCACATCGACCGAGCGACTTATTTCGAGCGCTGCTGGCCGAAGGAGCCGGTCTTCCGCGGCTTTGACATTGAATTCCTGGCGATCGACGGTGACGAGGCCGTCATCCGCTACCGTGCCGAAAAACGGGATGGCGGCAGCTTCCGCAACATCGAGAGCCTTCGCTTCCGCGGCGACAAGATCGCCTCCGTGGATGTCTATTTCGGCCGGAATCTGTAACCCTACAGCGCCGCGCGTCTTTTCAGACGCGCAAAGGACGCCGTAACACTTCCTATGCGCTAGCGAGGCGGTCTTCACAGGAGCCGTATCGCCGAAGTGCCGATGATGATCATCGACACCGCCACCATCAGCGGCCGCACTGGCAGTCGTTTGACGAGGATCGCGCCGAAGGGGGCGGCGATGACGCCGCCGATGATCAGGCCGATCGCCGAATCGAGTTCTGACCAGCCGAGCGTCAGGATGAAGGTCAGGGAAATCGTCAGCGTCACTGCGAATTCGGTGAAATTGGTCGAGCCGATCACCCGCTTCAGGTCATGGCCGCGGCTGACGAGCGAACTGGTGACGATCGGCCCCCATCCGCCGCCGCCGATCGCATCGAGAACGCCGCCGCAAAACCCGACCGGCGGCACCATCCAGTCGCGAACATCCCGTTTCGGCGGCGGCCGAAAGGCCTTGTAGAGGATCACCAGCCCGATTGCGATCAGATAGGCCGACACGAAGGGCTCGATCGCCTTGCCGTCGATATTGGCAAGCAGATAGGCCCCGATCGCGCCGCCGATCATGCCGGCCGGTGCGAGCCGCGCCACCAGACGCCAGTCGACGTTGCGATGATAGGCATGCGAGATGCCCGAGGCGGCGGTGGTGAACATTTCCGCGACATGCGTCATGGCGCTGGCATTGGCCGCCGGCACTCCGAAGGCGAGAAGGCTCGTCGTCGACAATACGCCGAAGGCCATGCCGAGCGCGCCGTCGACGATCTGCGCGCAGAAACCCACGACGATGAAAAAGAAGATATCCGATGTCATGCAGTCCCCTCAGACGAACGGTAGCATTACAGCGCCGCGCGTCTTTAGACGCGCAAAGGACGCTGTAACACTTTGAATTGCCGCATAACTCCTTAAAGCGATTCCGGTTTAAGGAATTATGCGGCAGAACCCGCGACGCGGGGAAAAAATTTCCGGTCTCAGCCGGCAAGTCCGCGCTGCTTCAGCCGGATGATCTTGAAGAAGCCGTTCGGAAAGACCGGCAGGATATCGGCAGCGGCAAAATCGCCGCGGCGCTCGGCCCAGGCGACGATGCGGTGAATGCGGAAGGCGGAGGACCAGCCGATGTGACGCACCAGCGGCGCCACTGCCGCCTCGATCGCACCCTGCAGACCGGCGCCGTCGCCAAGCTTGCTGGCGAGGATGATCTCGCCGCCCGGCCTCAGCACCCTGGCGCATTCGTCCAGCGCCCGTTCGGGTTCGGGGATGAGCGTGATGACGAAGGGCAGGCAGACGGTATCGAAAGACCGGTCGGTAAAGGTAAGCGCATGCGCATCCATCACCTCCAGCGCCTGCACATGCTCAAGGTTTTCGCGTTTCGCCTTTTCACGCGCCCGCGCGATCATGTGTTCGGAAATGTCGATGCCGGTCACCCGGCAGTGGCGCGGGTAATGCCCGAGCGTCAGGCCGGTGCCGACGCCGATCTCCAGGATGTCGGTGCCGGCCGCAGCGGCGAGGGCTGCAAGCTTGCGGTGACCATCGCGCAGGATGCCGCGATAAACCCGGTCATAGACCGGTGCCCAGCGCTGATAGATTTTCTGCTGATCTTCCGCCCTGCTGCGAAGCTCTGACATGCCGGCACCTCCCCAGAAAATTCCAGGAAAAGTGAAAGCGGTTTTCCAGGAATTGCATAAAACAAAAGATTTGAGCGGTTCTGCGCTTCTATGAAAAGCGCAAACCGCCCTAAAGCCCAGCCTTTCAACTCCTAAGGGTAGGCTCCGGTTCCCCACGAAATGTGACGCAAGGCACAGATTCTCACCTGCGATCACTTTGGGGGCACCTGGGTGCAATCCAAGGCAGCCTATTTGGCCGGCGTGAGACCGAGCGTCTTGGCGTCCAGCTCGCTGCCGATCTCGACGGTTTTCTTTTGCTTGTCGTAGACGCAGATCTGGGCGATCCGCCCCTTGGCTCCCTTCGGCTTGCCGGTCACCAGGGCAAGCCCGTAATGCGAGCTGCCGAAGGGATCGACGGTGGCGCTGGGCTTCTCGATCGTGACCGCTGCCTTCTCGCATTTGGCCTCGACGTCGGCGGCGAGCTGCTTCCAGGCCTCATCGGAGGAGGCATGCGCCGCACCTGAAAGCGAAAGCAGCGCGGCGGCAGCGAGAAGCTGGATTATATTCCTGTTCATATCGGGTCTCCGTTGATCTCCATAACAGGCAAAGTGGTTTTCGGGGCGGGTATTCCCATCGATTTGCCCAAGCGATTTCTACGCGCGACTCCAACCCTGCAACTGAGGCAAATTTTCCTCCGGCCGGTCGTTTTTTGATAATTCGCCGGTTGCCTCTCCCCCTTTCCCCTCCTATGTTCCGCCTCACCTGCCGAGACGCAATCTATTGCCAAGAGGAGATCTGACATGGCTTTCGAATTGCCTGAACTTCCCTATGACTACGAAGCGCTTGCTCCCTTCATGTCGAAGGAAACGCTGGAGTTCCACCACGACAAGCACCACAAGGCCTATGTCGACAACGGCAACAAGCTCGCCGCCGAAGCCGGTCTTTCGGACCTGTCGCTCGAAGACGTCGTCAAGAAGTCCTTCGGCACCAATGCCGGCCTCTTCAACAACGCCGCCCAGCACTACAACCACATCCATTTCTGGAAGTGGATGAAGAAGGGCGGCGGCGGCAACAAGCTGCCGGGCAAGCTCGAAGCTGCCTTTACCTCCGATCTCGGCGGCTACGACAAGTTCAAGGCCGATTTCGCCAATGCCGGCGCCACCCAGTTCGGCTCCGGATGGGCCTGGGTTTCCGTCAAGAACGGCAAGCTCGAAATCTCCAAGACCCCGAACGGCGAAAACCCGCTGGTTCACGGCGCCACCCCGATCCTCGGCGTCGACGTCTGGGAACATTCCTACTACATCGACTATCGCAACGCCCGCCCGAAATATCTCGAGGCCTTTGTCGATAGCCTGATCAACTGGGACTACGTCCTGGAACGTTACGAAGAAGCCACGAAGTAAGCGGTACCAGGCTCGCCGCCATGGCGGCGATGTCGTCAGCCTCTTAGAATTTGACACCCGGTGCCCTAAACGCCGGGTGTTTCGTTTTCACGCGAAGCCGTCACATCCCTGTCATCGGCCGCTCCTAATCACGCCCCATGTCTTCTTCCTCTTCTCCCCCATTCCGCTTCGGCATCATCGCCGACCCGCAATATGCCGCGATCGCGCCGCATGTGGCCATGGATCGCCATTACGCCAACAGCCTTGCCAAGGTCGCCGCGGCGATCGAGGTCTTCAATGGAGAGGAGCTGAGCTTCGTGATGACGCTCGGCGATGTCATCGACCGAAACTTTTCAAGCTTCGACGATATACTGCCGGTCTATGAGCAGCTCAGGCACGAGGCGCTCTTCCTGCTCGGCAACCACGATTTCTCGGTCTCTGCGGGGCATCTCTCCGAAGTCGCCGCGCGTCTCGGCATGCCGTCGCCCTATTACAGCTTCTTGCGCTACGGCTGGCGCTTTATCGTGCTCGACGGCAATGAGGTCAGCATCTTCGCGCCGCCCGAAGGCCATCATCATCGTGCGCTTGCCGCCGAGATGCTGGCGGAGCTGCAGGCCAAGGGTGCGAGGAACGCCCATCGCTGGAATGCCGCGCTGAGCGACGAGCAGTTCGCCTGGCTTGGCGATGAAATCGCAAAAGCGGCCGAGGCCGGCGAGAAGGTGATCGTCATGAATCACTATCCGGTGCATCCGCCCAGTGAGCACGGCATGTGGGACAGCGACCGCATCGTCGCGCTGCTCGCCTCTGAGCGCAATGTCGTCGCCTATCTCAACGGTCACGACCATGTCGGCAATTACGGCATGGCCGGCGGCTGCCACTTCGTCAATTTCAAGGGCGTGGTCGACACCGAGACGGAAAACGCCTTCGCCATCGTCGAGGTCGATGCCGGCCGCATCGAGATCCGCGGCTTCGGCCGGGAGCCGAGCCGCACGCTGTCCATCTAACTGATTGCCGGCTCAGCCGGCATCGCCTTCATTTCACTGATGTCGCGCTTCGGTGGTGTCCCGAACATGCGGGCATATTCGCGGCTGAACTGGGAGGCGCTCTCGTAACCCACCTGATAGGCCGCGTTTGCGGCGTTGAACCCATCGGTCACCATCAGCCGCCGGGCCTCGAGTAGCCGCAACTGCTTCTGATACTGCAGCGGCGTCATCGTGGTCAGGATTTTGAAATGCTGGTGGAAGGAGGAAGGGCTCATCCTGGCTGCCGCCGCAAGCTTTTCCACCCGGACGGCGTCCGCAAAATTGCCGCGCAACAGGTAGATGGCCTCGGCCACGCGGCGCGTATGGCTGTCGGGCAATGCAAGCTTGCAGACCTCATCGCCATTTTTTCCGGAAAGCAACCAGAAACTGATCTCTCGCATGATTGCCGGATGAAGGATTGGGATTGCCTTGGGCGTTGCGAGCGTTCGGATCAGTCTCAGTATGCAGTCCTGCAGCTCGGGGCCGAATTCTTGTACGAAAACACCCGGCCCGCCGTCGCCTGCCGGCCTCGGCGGTGCATCCATCTCCTCCAGCACCTCGCGCAGGATAGTGACGTCGAGTTCCAGGTTGATGGCGATCATCGGCCGTTCGGCACTGGCTTTCGTCACCTGTCCGAAGGCCGGCATCTCGACGCTGATGATAAGCGCTTGCATCGCTTCGTAATCGAAAAGGCGGTCTCCGAACATGAGCTGCTTGGCGCCATCGACGATGATGCAGAGCGCCGGTCGGTAGATCGCCGGTTTCGGCATGGAGAGAGTGCTGGAACGCATCAGGAAAAAACCGTCGATAGCGGTGGCGAAGAGGCCGTCACCGCCGCCATTTGCATCCATGTACCCATTGAGCGCCTGCTTCAGATCTGCGGACATCTTAGTCTCCAGTGAACGCGGGGTCGGTCTGCCGCGCCGGTGAGGATGATCTTAATCTCTCAGCCCGGCTGGGCAAGGCGTTTGGAGGAATAGGCAAGAAATTGCAGGGTTTCGGCATTCAGGATTCCAGGCTTGCTGCGCATAAACTGGTCTATCAAAACATCAGGAGTACCTGAAATGCCTAACCAGAATTCAACCTCGAAAATCGCAATCGTAACCGGCGGAAGCCGCGGCCTGGGCCGCAACACGGTCGTCAATCTGGCAAGGAGCGGCGTCGATGTGATCTTGACCTACAACTCGAACCGCGACGAGGCGGAGCAGGTCGTCGCTGAGATCGAGGCGCTGGGCCGCAAGGCCGCTGCACTTCAACTTGATGCCGGCAACGTGGCGGCGTTCGATGCCTTTGTCGAAAGTGTTCGCGAGATCCTCAAGGGCTGGGGGCGAGAGCATTTCGACTTTCTCGTCAACAATGCCGGCACCAGCTACCACGCCCCGATTTTGGAGACGACCGAAGCGGAGATGGACAAGCTTTACAACCTGCATTTCAAGGGGGTCTTCTTCCTCACGCAGAAGCTCCTGCCGGTGATCGAGGACGGCGGCCGCATCGTCAACCTCTCCAGCGGTCTTGCCCGCATGGCCATGGTCGGCGCTTCGGCGTACGGCTCGATAAAGGGCGCAGTCGAGGTGCTGACGCGCTACATGGCCAAGGAGCTTGGCCCTCGCGGCATTGCCGTCAATACCGTCGCCCCGGGCGCCATCGAAACCGATTTCAGCGGCGGCATGGTGCGGGACAATCCGGAGATCAACCGTGCAGTCGCCTCCATGACCGCACTGGGCCGCGCTGGCGTGCCCGACGATATCGGGCCGATGATCGCCTCCCTGTTGAGCGATGCCAACCGTTGGGTCAATGCCCAGCGTATCGAGGTTTCCGGCGGCATGTCGCTCTGAATAATCGCGATTGGGCGAATAGCTAGACGGCGATCGGTTTCTCCGCCCAACCGCTGGTCCAGAGTTCCCGCAGCCGGTCGCCGTCACCCTTGAAGAAATCCTCAGCTGTTGCGCAGCGCTCCACCCGGTCGCTGCGGAAATTGCGGATCGCCTGGCGCAGCTCGCACCAGGCGACGATATTGGCGGTTTGCGAATAATAGATCAGCGCGATCGGCCGGATCGTCCGCTCGCTTGCGCGGCCGAGCTCGTCGCAGTAGCCGAGCATCAGCTTGCGTTCGTCGCGGATCGCGCGGCGCACGATCGCCAGGTCGAAGCCTGCCGGCTGCGCAATCGAGCCCCACGCATAAAGCGCCTTGTTGTCCATCGCCTGGCGCAGCGGCGGCGGCACGGCGCCGGCAATCTTCTGGTTCACCCGGCGCGCAGCCTGTTTCAGCTCCTCGTCCGCCGTCCGTTCGAGCAGCGCCAGTGACAGCACGATCGCCTCCATCTCCTCGATTGAGAACATCAGCGGCGGCAGGTCGAAGCCCGGCCGCATGATGTAGCCGATGCCGCGCCCGCCTTCGATCGGCACCCGCATCGCCTGAAGTGCGGCGATGTCGCGATAGATCGAGCGCACGGTTACCTCGAGCGTCTCGGCCATCGTCGCCGCCGTCATCGGCTTTTTTGCCAGCCTGAGGATCTGAATGATCTCGAAAAGCCGCGAGGCCTTGCGCATTTTTGCCTCTCCCATCCGTCACGCTCCTGACAATACACTGTCAGTTGGGTTCCCGTATAGAGCCGCCTATCAGATTGAAATCAATCAGGGTCTTTCAAAATGGCCTGCAGAACTCAAGGCGGTAACTGACATGAACTACCACGAAAACCTCTGGCTCTTCTTCACCCTTCTCTTCGGCATCATCATCGTGCCGGGCATGGACATGCTCTTCGTGCTCGCCAATTCGCTGACCGGCGGCGTCAAGCGCGGGCTGGCGGCGACCGGCGGCATCATGGCCGGGGGTGCTGTACATTCGGCCTATGGCGCGGCCGGCGTCGGCGTGCTCGTCACCATGCTGCCGCAGTTCTTCAACGTGCTGCTCTTTGCCGGCGTTGCCTACATGATCTGGATCGGAATTTCGCTGATCCGCAGCTCGATCACCGTCGAGGCGGTTGGGCCGGGAACGGCACGCTCCGGCTGGCGCGCCTTCCGCCAGGGCGCCGTCACCTGCCTGGTCAATCCGAAGGCCTATATCTTCATGTTTGCCGTCTATCCGCAGTTCCTCAGACCGGAATATGGCCCGATCTGGATGCAGGGGCTGATCATGGGCGCCATGACCGTCGTCACCCAGTTCGCCATTTACGGCACGCTGGCGATGACGGCCGGCCGCAGCCGCGACCTGCTCGTCTCAAACCCTGACGTTACGGCCTTTGTCGGCCGCTTCGCCGGACTGCTGCTGGTTGCGGTCTCCGCCTTCAGCCTCTGGCAGGGGTGGAAAAGCGCCTGAACCACCCCGCCTATCACATTGTTTTTATGATGATCCGGCAAAACGTGACTGCCCGGATGCATGGATTTTGTCATGCTGCCGGTGCAGATTGGCCATCGGCCAGCTTGGCCGAGGAAAAAGGGAGAGCAATATGAATTGGAAAGCAGCAGCTGCAGCCGTTGCCATGGCCGGCATGGCCTTCGGTTCGGTGACCGCCGCCGACGGCACCCATGATTCGCGGGTTGCGTTGATGAAGCAGATCGGCGGTTCGGCCGGGGCCTTGGCAGCCATTGCCAAGGGCACCAAGCCCTATGACGCCGAAGCGGTGAAGGCGGCGCTGACGACGATTGCCACAACGGCCAAGGTCTTCCCCGACCAATTCAAGCCGGGCACGGAGACGGGCGACGAAGCGGCGAGCCCGAAGATCTGGGAAAACATGGACGACTTCAAGGCGCGCGCCGCCAAGCTTTCCGCTGATGCCGAAACCGCGCTGGCTCAGCTTCCGGCCGATCCCGCGGCCATTGGTGCGACGATGAACACGCTCGGCGCCAATTGCGCCGGCTGTCACAAGGCCTATCGCCTCGGCAAGTGAGCGATAGGCCTTTTTCATCTGGAGCAATTCCAGCAAAAGTGTGCAGCGGTTTTTGCGTCCGGGATTGCGTAAAACAAAAGAAAGTACACGATCCGCGCCGGCCTTGTCGTCGGCGCGGATCGCCTTATTCTCCGCGCGTTGCGGACTGGTCACCGGATCGGCCGACGGGGACATCTTGACAATAGGGGAGGCGGCGCATGGTCCGCAGGTTCATCCGGTTACTGCTCTGTCTGATCGGCGTCGCCGTCCTCGGCGGAGGCGCCTTCTATCTCGTCACCGCACCCGATCCGCTGCCGGAGAGCCATTGGGCCGGTCTCGGCGCGCCGGATCCGGCAAATGGTCAGATGGTTTTCTGGGCGGGCGGCTGCGTCAGCTGTCATGCCGCGCCCGGTTCCGAAGGCGATGCCAAGCTGACACTCTCAGGCGGCCTGGCGCTGAAGAGCCCCTTCGGGACCTTCCATGTGCCGAACATCTCACCCGATGAAACGGCCGGCATCGGCGGCTGGACACTTGCCCAGTTCGGCAACGCCATGAAGCGCGGCGTCGGACCGGGCGGGCAGCATCTCTACCCGTCTTTCCCCTATAGCTCTTATTCCCGCATGAGCGACAAGGACGTCAACGATCTCTTCGCCTTCCTGAAAACCCTGCCGAAGAGCGCAAACGTCGCGCCGCCGCATGAACTGCCGTTCCCCTTCAACATCCGGCTGGCGCTCGGCGGCTGGAAATTCCTCTATCTCAACGACCAGCCGCGCGTCGCCCTGGCAAAGAGTGACGACAAGATCAAGCGCGGGCAATATCTCGTCGAAGGCCCCGGCCATTGCGGCGAATGCCATACGCCGCGTGATGCGCTCGGCGGCTTCCAGGCCGATGTGTGGCTTGCCGGCGCGCCCAATCCGGAAGGCAAGGGCCGCATACCCGATATCACCCCGGCCTCCAAAAGCATCGGCAGCTGGAGCGAGGCCGATATCGTGAACTACCTCGAAACCGGCTTCACCCCCGATTTCGATTCCGTCGGCGGCTCGATGGTCGATGTGCAGCAGAACATTGCCCATCTGCCGGCCTCCGACCGCGAGGCGATCGCCGCCTATCTGAAGGCCGTGCCGGGCCGCTAGAGCAACTCCAGCAAAAGTGCACAGCGGTTGCGTCCGGAATTGCGTGAAAACAAAGAGATAGAGCATGTCGTGGGTCGTCGAGAACCGCCGCTTCTTTAGTGGCGCTCGACGCCCTTTGCGGCCAGGATGTCGTCAACGGCTGTCGACGTCAGAAATTCCGACAGCTGTTGGGCAGCTTCTGCATTCGTTGAATCGGCGCTGATGCCGATGGCGAAGTCGATGTAACTTTGGAGTTTTGCCGGAAACCGACCGACGAGCACGACCTCGGGAGCGGCGGCGAGAATCGACGTCACGGGAACGACCCCAAGCTCGGCTTCCCCACGGCCGACGGCCGGCGCTGTCTGCCCTCCTGATATGGCCACCAGCTTGGGCTTGACCTCATCGGCTATTCCCAAGCGTTCCAGTAAACCGGAGAAGTAGCCACCGCTAGTTCCGTCACTGGCGTAGGCGATGGATCTGGCGCTCTTCAACGCATGCGCAAATGCTTCCACGGACCTGATGTCGAGTGATCGGCTGCCTGCCTTGGCCGCCACCCCCATCGCTATCCGGCCGAACGCTATCTGGCTTCCCGCCTTGATTTTTCCCAAGGCGGTCAGATCCTGAACCAGGTTCGGATTGGTGATGACGAGGTCAAAAGCTTCCCCCGCTTCGATCTGCTTCTTTACAGCAGGATTAAGCGCCCACTGGGCCGCAACCGTGATTCCCGTGGCCGTTTCGAACTGGAATAGGAGAGGAAGAACGGCGGGCCGGACCGCAATAGCGCCAAAAAGCCGGATTTGCTGATTCATGGGCTAACCTGCAAACGGTTGAAACGATCTTCCTTGCGATTCCCAGTGACCCGATGGCATCCATCGTGTCGGCTGCCGAAACAAACCGACACTCAATGGATCATACAAGAGTCATACCGGGAATGCACTTATCGAACGCCCTTCTCAAGCGATCGACTGCATGTAGCGCATGCCGGTCACCGGGCGCGGGGTGAAATCCAGCTGTTCGTAGAAGCGGTGCGCCAGCACGTTTCCGGTGGCGGCGCTGACGGAGAGGTAGCCGCAGCCGGCATTGCGGGCGGTCTCGCGCGCCCGGTCGACGAGCAGCTGGCCGGTGCCGTGGCCGCGATGGCCGTCACGCACGAAGAGGTGGTGCAGGTCCATGCCGCGCTTGCCTTCCTGCGCCCTGTAGAGCGGCACGAGAATGGCGTAGCCGATCAGTCCTTCGCTGGTCTCGGCGACGAGCGCATTGATCCAGGGCAGGGCCCCAAAGAGGTCGCGCTCCAGCTGCTCCGGCGTTGTTGCAGCCGCATCGCCGTGATGGGCGGCAAGCAGGGCGATCATCTCGTTGAGCTCGGGCAGGTCGCGCGGCTTGGCGGCGCGGATCGTCACCACCGATGGGCGCATCAGTGAAATTTCGCTGTCTTCGATTTCGGTCATGTCTTCGCGTCCTTTGATATTCTGCCGTCAGGACGCTGCCGATACAACAAAGCCGCCTGACGGCGGCTTGTTGACAATATGATCTTGTCCGGCCGCCCTTTACAGGTACAGCCAAAAATACGAGCGGCTCTGGTGCGCGTTCTTGATCATGGATCATAGATCGTCGGAAACGCGGGTTTTGTCAATGGCGGATCGGGCGTGTCACGTCTCTTGCCGTCCGGTTGGCTCCAATGGCTGCCCCTCACCCTAACCCCTCTCCCCGTAAAACGGGGCGAGGGGACGTGCCCTGCGAGAGGTTGGTGGGGAACGGAGAGGGAGCGGCTATCCCCCTTCGCCCCGCGAGCGGGGAGAAGGTGCCGGCAGGCGGATGAGGGGCTGGTTTCGGCTGTCTCTTGAGCCCCGGCTTCACTCTTGATAATATACCCCCCTATATTATATAAGAACCGATCATGTCCCACACCACCCTGCAGAAAAAGAAGCTCGTCGCCCGCATCAGCCGCCTGAAGGGGCAGATGGAGGCGGTCGAGCGCGCGCTCGAGGCCGAGCGCCCCTGCGGCGAGATCCTGCAACTGCTCGCCTCGATCCGCGGCGCCCTGACCGGGCTGACCGGCGAGGTGCTCGACGATCACCTGCGCGAGCATGTGCTGAATGCCGCCGACGATGCGGCCAGGGCAGAGGCGGTCGAGGAAATATCGGAAGTCTTGAGAACCTATATGCGCTGAGCAATTCCAGGAAAAGTGTGAAGCGGTTTTCCCAGGAATTGCGTAAAAACAAAACTTAGAGCGACGAAGGAGCCTGTAATGCGTGCCGGAATCGAGAAGGCTGGAATGGATGCCCTGGAACATGATCACGTCTTCCTCGGCACTGAGCATGCGCGCAACGAGCGGCGCATCTGGCTGGTGATCGCGCTGACGGCGGTGATGATGGTGGCGGAAATCGCCGCCGGCACCGTCTACGGCTCGATGGCGCTGGTCGCCGATGGCTGGCACATGTCGACCCATGCCAGCGCGCTGCTGATTTCAGCGCTCGCCTATCTCTTTGCCCGGCGGCAGGCGCGCAATCCCCGTTTCACCTTCGGCACCGGCAAGCTCGGCGATCTCGCCGGTTTCGCCAGCGCCATCGTCCTCGCGCTGATCGCCCTGCTGATGGCCTGGGAGAGCCTGCTGCGCCTTTCCAATCCCGTGCCGATCGGCTTTGCCCAGGCAATCGCCGTGGCGGTGATCGGCCTTGCCGTCAATCTGGTGAGCGCCTGGCTGCTTGCCGGCGGCGGCCATGTCGCGCATGGCAATCATGCCCACGCCCATCACGGTCATGCGAATCATGGACATGGCGACCATGCCCATCACGCAAAGACCGGCGACAACAATATCCGCGCCGCCTATCTGCATGTCATCGCCGATGCCCTGACCTCCGTGCTCGCCATCGCGGCGCTGACGCTCGGCAGTCTTTACGGCTGGCACTGGCTCGATCCCCTGATGGGCATCGTCGGCGGGCTGGTGATCGCCAACTGGTCCTGGAGCCTGATGAAATCTTCGGGCGGCGTCCTTCTCGACGTCGTTCCTGAAGGCGAGACGCTGCCGGCAGAAATCCGCGGCGCCATCGAGACGGAGGGCGACCGGATCACCGATCTGCATGTCTGGCAGGTCGGCCCCGGCCATCATGCCGCAATCGTCGCCGTCCTCACCTCGCAGCCGCGCGACCCGGCTTTCTACAAGGGCAGGCTTTCGGGCCTGGAGGAATTGTCGCATGTGACGGTCGAGGTCACGCGCGCTGCCTGATCGGCGTGGGCGGACGACGGGGGGCCGCGGACAACAGGGGTCGCCCGGGGGTGACTATCGGTGCCGCCAAACCTTCACAGCCGAAATCAGAAGGATCACGGCGAGGGCTGGAAGCAGAAGACCATTCGGCACGAGGCCGAGCAGCCGCCCGCCGATGAAGGTTCCAACGATCGATCCCGCAGCCATCACCAACAGGAAGGTCTTGTTGCGACCGAGAACCGAAAAACTCTGATCCCGGCTATACCGCGTGAAGCCAACCAGCATTGTCGGCAGGCTCACGGCCAGGGAGAGGCTGCCGGCGAGTTTGATATCCGCACCGAAGAGCAGCACCAGCGTCGGAATCAGCAGCTCGCCTCCCGCCACGCCGAGTAGGGATGCGACAATCCCGATGATGAAGCCCGCGACAACGCCGGCAATCATCTGGGCATTTCCAGTCAGGAAAGGCTGACCCGCTGTCGCATCATGGCCAATGACCAAGACGATAGCGATTGCGACGAGCAGCGCGGCAATCACCTTGTACAGCGTTTCTGATTTCAGCCGTGTTGCCCATCCTGCTCCGAACCATGCGCCCAGCAAGCTTCCGGCAAGGAGATTGACGACGATCGGCCAATTCCCGGCAATCGCTCCAAAAGGTACCGTTGCTGCCCGGAACGGCAGGGCGGATGCAACGACAACCAGACTCATGGCCTTATTGAGAATGACCGCTTCGAGCGCCGCGAAGTTGAAAAGCCCGATCAGGAGCGGCAGCCGAAATTCGGCGCCGCCGAGGCCTATCAGGCCGCCGAGAGCGCCGATGATCCCGCCGCCGCCAAACGCCATGGGAAGGGCGCGGGGTTTCGAAAATGAAGCGACCGTTTCCTTAGGCATCGTTATAGTCCATAGAAGATATCGCTTCTTCTAGCCGGATATTTCCCGGTGCGCCAGTTGGGACACTGATGCCGGATTTCTAGCGCGATAAGATCGGCGCGGCGGACGACAACATCGCGCGAGACGGACGACAAAGACGACGTAGGGACTATAAGTCGCCGCAATCGCTCCTTAGCTCTGTCCTCCCGCCGGAGGATTCTATCCTCCTCAGCCGCCGGAGGATTTCATGAATATCAGCCTTACCCGCCGCCTGATGATAGGCTCGGCGCTTTGCCTGCCTGCGCTGGCGCTTGCCGCGCATGCAGAGGATAGTGCCGGAGAGGGCGACGACATCCAGCGCCGCCTTGCAGCGCTTGAAAAACGCACCGGCGGTCGTCTCGGCGTCTCGGTGCTCGATACCCAGACGAGCATCTCCTTCGGCTATCGCGGCAGCGAGGCTTTTCCTATGTGCAGCACCTTCAAGGCGCTGGCCGCGGCTTTCGTGCTTGCCAGGGCCGACAAGGGCGAGGAGAATCTCGATCGGCGGGTGACCTATGGCAAGGACAAGCTCGTCGATTACTCGCCGATCAGCGAAAAACATGCCGGGACCGATGGCATGACCGTCGCCGAACTCTGCGAGGCGGCGGTGACCGTCAGCGACAACACCGCCGGCAATCTGCTGCTCGAAAGTTTCGGCGGTCCGGCGGGGCTGACCGCATGGCTACGCTCGATCGGTGACGGCACGACGCGTCTCGACCGTACCGAGCCGACGTTGAACGAGGGCAGGAAGGGCGACCCGCGCGACACGACGACACCGGATGCTATGCTCGACACGCTCGGCAACCTGACGCTCGGCTCGGTCCTCACTGAAGCCTCCTCAGACAGGCTGATCGCCTGGCTGGTGGCGAGCACGACAGGCAAGGAGCGGCTCAGGGCCGGCCTGCCGGCGGATTGGAAGGTCGGCGACAAGACCGGCACTGGCCCGAATGGCTCTCTCGGCGATATCGCGGTGATCTGGCCGCCGGATCGCGGTCCGATCGTCGCCGCCGTCTATATCAGCGAGACGACCGCGCCGGTGAAGGAGCTCAACCCGGTCTTTGCCGAGGTTGGGCGTATGATCGTCGAGATGGTTTGAACCGGGAAAAATGCGGAAGCAGGTTTCCCAGGAGTTACGTAAAAACAAAAAGATAGAGCATCTGCTTGACAGACGAGCAGGAATTCAATGTCACGCGACATCCCAGCCCAGGAGATCGGCGAGACCAGCCCCTCATCCGGCTGCCGCCACCTTCTCCCCGCCTGCGGGGAGAAGGGATATGCCGCGACCTCTCCGTTCCCCGCTCGCTCTCGCAGGTTAGGGTGAGGGGCAGCCATCGGTGCGAACCGACAGCCGTGGACGGAGCCCGAGAAAATCACTGCAGTTCGAAACGCGCAGATTTTCCAGCGCTCAAGCAGCCGGAACGTCTTCCGCCGTCTCGGTGCCGTCATCCTCGATGCCGGCCATCTCGCGCTTGATCTGGTCGGCGACTTCCTTCTCGATTGCGGCGCGCTGGTCGGCCGGCATGGCAGCCAGATCGGCCTCGGTCAGATCGTGCTGCTCGAGGTAGCGGGCCCGGATATATTCCGCCGGCGTCATGTTGCCCCATTTGGAGAATTCGTCGACCAGGGCGTCAGGCGCAGCACTTGCCGCCACTTCTTCGTCGGAAGGCGGTTTGATATAAGGGCCTTCGGTGCTTTGAAGAGCCCAGATCGTATTGGCGATCGAAGGCGGCGTGCTGCTGGGTTCGAGACGGGCGCGGCATTGGGCACCGTTTTGGTGAAGACCGTCGTCTGCTGATTCTTGGATTTGGCCGACGGATCGAAAAGGCCGCCGATGCCGTAATAGTTGCGAATATTGCTAGAGATTTCCATAAAAACTCTCCCCGAAAACCGGGGAGAGAATGGCGCGGTAAACCTGCACAGAGCTTGCGGGAAGCTTCGCGTCATGGCAACGTATAGGCGATCACATAATCACCGGGCTTGGTGCCGACCGAGCCGTGTCCGCCGGCGACCATGACGACATATTGCTTGTTGTCATCAGTCGTATAGGTCATCGGCGTCGCCTGGCCGCCGGCGGGAAGCCGCGCCTGCCAGAGCTCTCGGCCGTTCGTCACGTCATAGGCGCGCAGGTAGTTGTCGACCCTTGGTCAGCATCGGCCCGCCGATGCCGGGCACGCCCACTTTGAAGGGCAGGGGCAATGGCGTCATGTCGTGCACGGTGCCATTCTTGTGCATATAGGCGATCTTGCTGGTACGCAGGTCGACGCCGGCAACATAGCCCCATGGCGGCGCCTGGCAAGGGATTTGGAGTAGCCCGAGGAAGGGACCCATGAAGACGCCGTAGGGCGCGCCGTCATTGCGGTTCAGCCCTTGTTCGCTGCCCTTCTCGTCCTGGCCTCTCGGCGGAATATCGGCGGCCGGCACTAGGCGCGAGGTGAAAGCGAGATAGGTCGGCATGCCGAACATGATCTGCCGCTCCGGATCCACCGCCACCGAGCCCCAGTTGAAGGTGCCGAAATTGCCGGGATAGACGATCGTCCCTTTAAGCGAAGGCGGCGTATAACGGCCCTCATAGTGGTAGCGGTGGAAGTCGATGCGGCAGGCGAGCTGGTCGAACAGCGACACGCCCCACATGTCCTTTTCCTTAAGCGGCTCGGGCGAGAAGGTGAGGTCCGAGATCGGCTGCGTCGGCGAGGTGTGATCGCCGGAGACTGCGCCACCCGGCGCCGGGATTTCCTTGACCGGTATGATCGGCTCGCCGCTGCGCCGGTCGAGCACATAGATATCGCCCTGCTTGGTCGGGCCGACGAGGGCGGGAACCACGGTGCCGTCCTGCTTCGTCAGGTCGATCAGCGCCGGCTGGGCCGGCACGTCCATGTCCCAGAGATCGTGATGCACCGTCTGGCGCACCCAGCGTAGCTGGCCGGTGGCGATATCGAGCGCGACGATCGAGGAGGAGAATTTCTCGACATTGTCGCTGCGGTTGATGCCGAGCTGGTCGGGCACCTGGTTGCCGAGCGGGAGGTAGACCATGCCGAGCGCCTCGTCGACGCTGAAAACCGACCAACTGTTCGGCGAGTTGGTCGTATAGGTCTGGCCGGCGGCGATCGGCGTCGTCACGTCGGGATTGCCGGAATCCCAGTTCCAGATCAGCGCGCCGGTGTTGATGTCAAAGGCGCGGATGACGCCGGATTGTTCCTCAGTCGAATAATTGTCGTTCACCGCCCCGCCGATGATGATCTTGCCCGCCACCGCGACCGGCGGCGAAGTGGAATAATAATAGCCGGCCGGGTTGTAGCGCATGCCTGTTTCCAAGTGCAGCACGCCCTGATCGGCAAAGCTGGTGCAGACCTTCCCGTCCGCGGCATCGAGCGCGATCAGCCGGGCGTCGGAGGTCGGCAGGTAGACGCGCTCGGCGCAGGGCTGGCCGGCGGCAACGGTAGGATCGGCATAATAGGTCACGCCGCGGCAGGTCTGATGCTGCCGGTCGGGGTTCATGCCGGAATTGGCGTCGTATTTCCATTTCTCCTTGCCGGTCTTGGCGTCGAGCGCGATCGCCCAGTTATGCGGCGTGCAGAGATAGAGCGTGTCCTTCACCTTGAGCGGCGTCACCTGATAGGTCGTCTCGCTGATATCCTCCGGCCGTTTGACGTCGCCGGTCTGGTATCGCCACGCTTCCTTGAGGGTGGAGACGTTCTCGGCGGTGATCTGGTCGAGTGGCGAATAGCGCTGGCCGAAGGGCGTGCGGCCATATTGATGCCATTCGCCATCCGGCACGCTGCCGCCGAAGGCGGGTTTGGCGGCGACCGTATCCTTGGGCAGCTCGCCGGCGAGATCATGCGGGTCAGTCGTCATCGAATAAAGGGCGACGAGGATGGCGAGGATGACAGGCACGGCGAGCGGCCAGGGGTTCGCGGCGTAGGTGATGCCCGTCGGGCTGCGCAGGCCGAGCGGCCGACGGATCCATGGCGTCAGCAGCCAGAGCCCGAGCAGGATGATCATGCCGCCGCGCGGGCCGAGCTGCCACCAGTCGAAGCCGACCTCCCAAATCGCCCAGGCGAGCGCTGCGACGACGAGCACCGCATAGACCCAGAGCGCCACCGCCTTGCGCATCAGCAGCAGCCCGGCGGTAATCAGGAACATCAGCCCGGCGAACAGATAGAAGACGCTGCCGCCGAGCGTGACGAGCCAGAGCCCGCCGCCGCCGAGAGTGAGCCCGATGATGATGAAGAAGATGGAGGTGACGATGATCGCCATAAGGCTGTCTCCCGCTGAGGTTAGCCGGGGTGAGGGATCGGCGGAAAAGTCCCGCCGATCAGCCAGATAGCGCGAAGGAGATGCCTTTCAACGGCCACAATTGCCGCAGGGTGTCATGATGTTAGGGCGCACCGAACTGGGCCTGATGCTGGTCGCGGGGGGGATGGGCGACGCCCGTCACGTTCCGCAGAAGGTCGCCAGCACCCGTTCCTCCGGCTTCGGCGGTTGCAGATAGGCGGCAAAACCCGGCTGGTCCTCATAGGGTTTCGAAAGAACGCTCAGCAGCGCCTCGAACAGCGAAAAATCGCCGTTCTCGACAGCAGCCTCGATCGCCTGTTCGACCCGGTGATTGCGCGGAATGAAGGCCGGATTGACGCTGCGCATGGCAGTGGCGCGCTCGGTGGCCGTCTGTGCATCGCGTGACAGCCGCTCGCGCCACTGTGTAAGCCACGCGCCGCAGGCATCCGGCTCGCGGAAACTTGCCGCAAATTCAGGCTCTGCGGCATCATCGCCGGCAAGATCCGACAGCCGCCGGAAGGCCAGGGTGAAATCGGCACCCTGCGCCTGCATCAGCGACAGCAGCGACTGCACCAGGTCGAGATCGCCGTCCTCTTGCCCGGCAAGCCCGATCTTTTCGCGCATGCCGGCCAGCCAATGCGCCTGGAACCGTTCGCCGTAACTCTTTATCACCGCGTTGGCTTTGTCGACCGCGCTGTCGGGCTCGGCGTCGATCAGCGGCAGCAGCGTTTCGCCGAGCCTTGCGAGGTTCCATTGGCCGATGCCGGGCTGGTTGGCATAGGCGTAACGCCCATGCTGGTCGATCGACGAAAAGACGGTCGCCGGATCATAGGTATCCATGAAGGCGCAGGGGCCGAAGTCGATCGTCTCGCCAGAGACGGTCATATTGTCCGTGTTCATCACGCCGTGGATGAAACCGACATGCAGCCAGCGGGCAATCAGCGCCGCCTGGCGTTCGGAGACCGCTTCGAAAAGCGCGAGATAGGGGTTCTCGGCCTCTTTCAATGCGGGGTAGTGCCGGTCGATCACATAGTCGGTCAGAGCCCGCACGCCATCGGTGTCGCCCCTGGCCGCGAAGTACTGGAACGTGCCGACGCGGATATGGCTGGCCGCGACGCGGGTGAAGACCGCGCCCGGCAGCACCTCTTCGCGATAGACCGGCTCGCCTGTCGTCACCGCCGCCAGCGCCCGCGTGGCCGGAATGCCGAGCGCAAACATCGCCTCGCTGATGATATATTCGCGCAAGACCGGCCCGATTGCCGCCCGCCCATCGCCGCGGCGCGAAAAAGGCGTTGGCCCGGCGCCCTTCAGCTGGATGTCGTAGCGTTTGCCGCTGCGGTCGATGACCTCGCCGAGAAGGATCGCCCGCCCGTCACCGAGCTGCGGCGAGAAGCCGCCGAACTGATGCCCGGCATAGGCCATCGCCAGCGGTTCGGCCCCTTCGGGTACGAGATTGCCGGAAAAGATCGCCGCGCCGTCGCGGCGCAAGGCCTCGACGTCGAGCCCAAGCTCGGCAGCGAGCGGCTCGTTGAGCTTGATCAGCCAGGGCTCCGCCACTGCGGTCGGCGCTTGCGCCGCAAAGAAGCGCTGCGGCAAGCCGACATAGCTGTTATCGAACGGAAAGGCCGCGCCGGGCCGGTTTTTCTGCAGGGCGGAGGTCATGGTTCATAGGTAGGGCTAGGATGCATGCCGCGCAAGCCGGGGGATGAAGACCTTCACGAAGAACAGACCCATGCAAGGAATCGTGATCTGCCTTTACCTCTCGTCAAAGCAGCTTTGCCATAAACGACATAGCGCCGCCATGAACGCGGGCGTATAGCAAATCGTCTCCCCTTGGCTTTGCGCCATGTCATCCCCCGCGGCCCTGCTGCCTTGTGTGCTCCGCCGCGCCACCGCGAGTGATCCCGGACGATGTCGGATCAGATCTACCAGGCGCCGATGGTTCGGCGCGCCGCGCCCAATTTCCGGGTGATCGCGATGATTGTCGCGAGTGCGATGCTGATGGAAAACATCGATGCGACCGTGCTTGCGACCGCGCTGCCCACCATGGCGCGCGATTTTGGCGTCGGCGCCCCGGCCATGTCGATCGCCCTGACCTCCTATCTCTTGAGCCTTGCGATCTTCATTCCGGCAAGCGGCCGGATGGCCGACAGTTTCGGCTCCCGCACCGTTTTCCGCTCGGCCATCGCCGTCTTCGTCGCCGGCTCCATCCTCTGTGCGCTCGCGCCGACGCTGTCCTTCCTGGTGCTGGCACGGCTGCTGCAGGGCATCGGCGGCGCGATGATGATGCCGGTCGGGCGCCTGGTGCTGATGCGCAGCGTCGACCGCAAGGATATGGTCAGCGCCATGTCCTGGCTGCTCGTGCCGGCGCTGATCGGCCCGATCGTCGGCCCGCCGCTCGGCGGCTTCATCGTCACCTATCTCGACTGGCGCTGGATCTTTTATATCAACGTGCCGATCGGCATCATCGGCATGATCTTCGTCTCGATCTACATCGACGAGGTGAAGGGCAAGGCAAGCGGTCCGTTTGATACGATCGGCTTCATCCTCTCGGGCATCTCGCTCGGCTCGCTGCTCTTCGGTTTCGAAATGTCGAGCCATGAAGGCGAGGGCGCCTTCTCGATTTTCCTGATCGCGCTCGGCCTGCTTTTCGGCATCGCCTATCTCAAGCATGCCCGCAAGCATCCGTCGCCGATCATGGATTTCTCGCTGATGAAGGTGCCGAGCTTCGGCACGTCGGTCATCGCCGGTTCGCTGACCCGCATCACGCAAGGGGCGCAGCCCTTCCTCCTGCCGCTGCTCTTCCAGATCGGCTTCGGCCTGTCTGCGGCTGCGGCCGGCCAGATCATTATCGCGACCGCGCTTGGCGCTCTCGCCATGAAGCCGATGGCAAAGTTTGTCTTCCGCCGGCTGGGTTTCCGCAGGAGCCTCGTCCTCAACGGCATCCTCGGTACGATCGGCTATGGCCTCTGTGCTGCCTTCCGGCCGGATTGGCCGATGCCGCTGATCTTCGTCGTCCTGGTGCTCAGCGCCTTCTTCCTGTCGTTCCAGTTCACCGCCTATAACACCATTGCCTATGACGAGATCGACAAGGAGCAGATGAGCTCGGCCACAAGCTTCTACACCACCTTCCAGCAACTGATGCTGTCGCTCGGCATCTGCATCGGCGCCTTGGCGCTGCACGGCTCCATGGCCTTCAACGGTGCCGAAACGCCGGCTCTTGGCGATTTCTCGGCCGCCTTCATCGTCGTCACGATCATCTCGATTACCGCGACCTTCTGGAACCTGCGTTTCTCACCGACCGCCGGCGAGGAGATCAGCGGCTACAAGGCCAAGCGGACGAAAGGCGCCGCCAAAGGCTGACGCCGCCTTTCCCTTCGTCAGAAGCCGACCGGCTCCGGCAGCCGCCTGCGCCGCAAGGGCCGGCCCTCGCGCCGGTCCGCCTCGAGCCCGTAGGTCATCGGGCCGTCGAAGCTCCCGAAGGCGAGATCACTATCCTGCAGCGCCACCTCCACGGTCGCCTCAGGCCCAGTGCGCCTTTGCCGTCCCGTGATCGCAAGCCACAGATCGTGCCAGCGGTGCTCACGCATCATCGCGCCCCCAATCGTCATTCTCTCCTCCCTCTCAGGTCGTTACGCCGCCTGCGGCAGGCATGCCTCGCAAATCGCCGCGACATGGCGGTGGTCGGTGCCGCAGCAGCCGCCAAGCACGCTGAGCGCTGGCATGCGGTCGATGAGCTTGCGGTAGCGGCGGCCGAGATCTTCGGGATCGCCGGCATCCAGCGTCTCGCTGTTGTCGAGCTGCTCATGACTCATGGTCGAGGCATTGGCGCGGATGCCGGATATACGCTTCACCCAGGCGCTTCCAGGATTGAGCGCGGCTTCGAAATGTGTCGGATGGGCACAGTTGATCATGTAATAGGCCGGCGCTCCGCCGGTCGCCGCATCCGTCGTCTCGATGGCCTCCTGAATGCTCCGGCCCGTCACCAGCCGGCCATCCGTCTCCAGCGTGAAGGAGATGGCCGAGGGCATGCCGAGCGCCTGTGCCGCCCGCGCCACGCCGATCGCCTCGTCGATATTGGTCAGCGTGAAGGCGCTCACCATGTCGGCTTCCGTGCCGGCGAAAGCCCCGATCTGGAAGGCGTGGTAGTCTTCCGCTTCGGCCGCATCCATGAAGCCTGCCTTGTAGCCGTCGCCGCGCGGGCCGATCGCGCCGCTGATGACGATCGGCTGCTCCGGCCGCTCATAGGCGCTGCGCAAGCCGACGAGCAGGTCGACGGCCTCCTCGTTGACTGCCTTCAGGGCTTCGCTGGTATAGCCGAGCTTCTGCCCCCAGTCCGGATTGGCCCGCCATGTGGCGGTGTCGAGCACGAAGCCCGTGCCGTGCCGCCGTGCGATATCGAGATAACGGCGATAGTAATTCCGCATGCGCTGCCGCCCGTCTTCGGAAGCCAGTAATATGAAGGCGGCGAAATGCGGAAGCTCGATCCCTTCCTGGAAGATCATCGTCGTTTCCATGCCGCCATCACTAATGAAGGTGCCGCCTTTGAGCTGCGGCAAACCGTGTCTGTACTTTGCCATTGTTGAAGCCTCTCCCTCGCAGCACCCGATTGGCTGCCGTCGATGAGTGATGTTCTGGCGCTTAATTCGCTGCCAAACTAGGCGACTTGCGGTATACTGCCGGCGGTTTTGGATTTTGCGGATTGATATCAATCGCTTGCTTCAACCGATCCTGCCGGGGGCGGAGGCAGGTCTGATCGTGCAACACTGAAAACTGTACCGCCGGTACAGGAGGGGACATGCGAAAGGGCGAGGAAACGCGGACCCGCATCCTCGATGTGGCCGAAGCGGCCGTCTTGCAAAAGGGTTTCGGCGGCACCTCCATCGAGGAGCTGATCGCCGAGACCGGCATCACCAAGAGCGGCTTCTTCTATCATTTCAGGGACAAGAACGAGCTCGCCAAGGCACTGCTCAACCGCTACATCGAAAATGACGAGCGTATTTACGACGAGATCTTCAGCCGCGCGCGCGAGCTGACCGGCGATCCGCTGCAATCCTTCCTGCTCGGCCTGAAGCTGCTTTCCGAACTGCTCTCCGACCTGCCGAACGGCCATCCCGGCTGCCTCGTGGCGACCGTCTGCTATTACGAGCGGCTGTTCGACCGGGAGATACAGGAGACCAACCGGAATGCGGTGCTTGCCTGGCGGCGGCGTTTCGGCCGCATGCTCCGGGAGATCATGGAGGTCTATCCGCCGCGCGAACCCGTCGACGTCGACCAACTCGCCGACATGGTGTCCTCCGTCCTGGAAGGCGGCATCGTTTTGTCGAAGACGCTGAAGGAACCGAACACGCTGGCCGAGCAGGTGTTGATGCTCCGCACTTTCGTGAAGATGCTCTTCCTGCCGGTGGCGGAGATGCCGAGGGCTTAGCCGGCGCTTAGTCCTTGGTTTCCAGCGCCGCAGCCATTTCCGCGAGCTTGCGCACGGTGTTGAGGTTGCGCGACGTCCCCGGTTTCAGCGCCGGCAGTTTCAGCTTCGAGCGGCCAGGACCATTGGGATAATGCACATAGATTTCCCGGCCGGCGAGCTTGGCCTCCTCGCCGTCGGGGGCCACCATTTTTTCCAGCGCATCGCCGGGCGGCTTTTCGGGCAGGAAATAGACGAGCAGGAAGTTCGGCTTGGCCTTGGGAAAGGGTGCGTCGGCGGCAATCGCATCGAGTTCCTTGCGGCTGCGCACCATCACGCCTGGCCGCTTGCCCATCTTCTTGCCGAGCGCCTCGTCGAGCCGCTCCTCCACCGTCTTTTCCGCTTCGTCCGAACGGAAAAGCACGTTGCCGCTCTGGATGTAGGTTTTCACGTCGGAAAAGCCGAGGCCTTCGCAGATCGCCTTCAGCTCGGCCATCGGCAACGCGCCGGTGCCGCCGACATTGACGGCGCGAAGGAGGGCGATATAGACGGGCATTTTCTTTCTCCCTTTGCCGCGGTGGGTGCCACACGGCACGCCCGATCGAACCCCTCACATCTTCCCCGCCACCTTGATCGCAAACGCATACTCGAACGCGATCTCTTCCAGCCGCTGGAAGCGGCCGGAGGCGCCGCCGTGGCCGGCGTCCATGTTGGTCTTGAGCAGGATCGGCGCATCGCCCGTCGTCTTGTCGCGCAGCTTCGCCACCCACTTGGCCGGCTCCCAATAGGTGACGCGCGGGTCGGTCAGGCCGCCGAGCGCCAGGATCGGCGGGTAGGCTTTTGCGTCGACATTGTCATAGGGCGAGTAGGATGCGATCTGCTCGTATTCTTGCCTGCTGTCAATCGGGTTGCCCCATTCCGGCCATTCCGGCGGGGTGAGCGGCAAAGTGTCGTCGAGCATGGTGTTGAGCACGTCGACGAAGGGAACGGCGGCGATGAGGCCGGCGAACTTCTCCGGCGCCATGTTGGCGACCGCACCCATCAGCATGCCACCGGCCGATCCGCCCTCGGCGATGATCTTCGCGTAAGAGGTGAACTTCTGTTGATTCAGATAGTCGGCGGCTGCGACGAAGTCCTTGAAGGTATTCGTCTTCTTGTCCATCTTGCCGTCTTCGTACCAGGAAAAACCCTTGTCCTTGCCGCCACGAATATGGGCGATGGCATAGACGAAGCCGCGGTCGGCGAGAGACAGGCAATTGGTGTTGAAGCCGGCCGGAATGGTGATGCCGTAGGCGCCATAGCCATAGAGCAGGCAGGGCGCGCTGCCGTCGAGTGGGGTATCCCTGCGATAGAGCAGGGTGACCGGCACCTTCTCGCCATCCCATGCCGGCGCAAAGACGCGGCGGGTGACGTAGTCGTCGGGATTGTGGCCGGACGGCACCTCCTGCGTCTTCAACAGCGTGCGCTCGCGCGTCACCATGTTGTAGTCGTAGAGCTGCGACGGTGTCGTCATCGAGGAATAGGAGAAGCGGATGATATCCGTGTCATATTCCGCCGCGCCCTGTAGCCCCAGTGAATAGGCTTCCTCGGCAAAGGCGATCGCATGTTCCTCGCCGGTCTTGCGGTCGCGGATCATGATCTGCGGCAGCCCGTCCTTGCGCTCCAGCCACAGAAGATGGCGGGCATAGGCCATGTGGCTGATAATAAGCGTGCCGGGTTTGTGGGCGACCACTTCGCGCCAGTTTTCCTTCACCGGATTGTCGACCGGCGCTTCCATGATCTTGAAATCCTTGGCGTCGCCGTCATTGGTGAGAATGTAGAAGACGTCGCCGCCCTCGGCCAGCGAATATTCGATGCCTTCCTCGCGCGCCGCCACCAGCTTCGGCTCGGCTGTGAGGTCCTTGGTCGACAGCAGCCGGTATTCGCTGGTCTCGTGGTCGTGAATGTCGATATAGATGAAATCGTCGAGCAGCGAGCCGCCGACGCCCATGAAGAAGCCGGCATCCGCTTCCTCATAGACCAGCCGGTCTTCCGACTGCGGCTGGCCGAGAATATGGTGGAACACCTTCGACGGCCGGTGGTTCTCGTCGAGCGCCGAATAGAAGAAGCTCTTGCCGTCAGGCGCCCAGACGCCGCCGCCGCCGGTATTTTCGATCCGGTCGACCAGGTCTTGCCCTGTCTGGAGGTCGCGCACCTGCAGCGTGAAGAATTCCGAGCCCTTGTCGTCATAGCCCCAGATGCCGCGGCTGTGGTCGCTGGTATGGTCGAGGCCGGCGAGGCGGAAATAGGCTTTGCCGGCCGCCTCCTTGTCACCGTCGAGCAGCACCGTGCGGATCGCCTGATCAGCGACATTGCCGTCGCGGGCGATGCGGAAAAAGCGCGGCTGTTCGCCGCCGGTCACATAGAATGTGCCGTAGGCATAGGCGCCGTCCTTCATCGGCACCGAGCTATCGTCTTCCTTGATGCGGCCGCGCATTTCGGCAAACAGCACCTTCTGCAGAGGCTTGGTGTCCTCCATCGCCGCGTTCATATAGGTGTTTTCGGCTTCGAGGTGGCGGCGGATCTCAGGATCGAGGATCGACGGATCCTTGAACATCGCCTGCCAGTTGTCGGCGCGCAGCCAGGCATAGTCGTCCGTGCGGGTGATGCCGTGGCGCGTATCGGAGATCGGCTTCTTCGGTGCGGCAGGCGGTGTCGGCAGGCTCTTGAAAACGGACAAGGTATGGCTCCGGGTCGGAATGTCGGGTTGGCAAGAGATAGAGGCGCGCCGCCGCCGGATCAAGCGGCAAGGGTGCGGCAAGGCCGCGGATGACCTTCCACAGACAAGGAGGACGCCCGGCCCACCTTGCCTTGATGTCACCACAATATTTAAGAAAGTCCGCTATCTCAGTGAATTTGCACGTGCCAAGCTCCCGGCAAGCTGTCGGCGGTAGGGTGAAAATTGCAAACAGTAAGGGATTTCTCCGCAATGCCGAAACGTCTGGTCCTGTTTCTATCCCTCGCAAGCCTTGCAGCCCCCGCCTTTGCCGTCGATCCCGCCATCAAGAAACAGCTGGAAAAACTCGATCCCTCGACCCGCCTGGAACAGAGCTGCGATACCGAGGCGATGAGCCGCATCAACAAGGACAGCACCGGCTTCAAGCCCGACAAGGTGATCGCCTATACCTTCAAGGACCCGATCCCCGGCGACAATTCGCTGGACGCGCCGGGTGCCGTCTTCCGCAGCAAGGGCGACTGGTACCATCTCTCCTACAATTGCATCACCGGTCCGCAGCATATCAACGTGCGCGAACTCAATTACGAGATCGGCGAGAAGGTGCCGCGCGAGAAGTGGAACAAGTATTATCTCTATGATTGATACGGCCTGTCCGTCCAAGCGGCTGCGGTGACATCCGGCCGCATGGCGCCGGGGGAGAGCCGCCGCTAAAATCGGCAGTTCGAATCATAGAAACCCAATATATGAACCGCATCCTGATCGCTTCCGCGTTCCTTCTCGTCAGTATCTCGGCTGCATTCGCCGACGAAATCCCGTCCGCGCCGCCGGCCACGGCTGTGGTCAGTCCGGCCCCGAAGGCGCCGGCGCCAAAGCTAGTCGAGCCGCATCTGCATATCCCCCGTTCCAATGTCGTCGGCCACGCTCGCGTTGCGCTGACCTTCGATGCCTGCATGGGCCAGGCGGACGAGCGCATCCTTTCGACGCTGGTGCGTGAACGCATCCCGGCAACGATCTTCGTCACCGCCCGCTGGCTGAAGCGCAATCCCGCTGCGGTCGCCGTGTTCCTGCAGAATCCCGATCTCTTCGAACTCGAAAATCATGGCCAGAACCATATTCCGGCCGTCGACACGCCGACGCTGATCTATGGCATCGCGTCCGCCGGCTCGCCGCAGGCGGTGCGGCAGGAGGTCGAAGGCGGCGCTGCCGCCATGGTCGCGGCCGGCATCCCGGCGCCGCACTGGTTCCGGGGTTCGACCGCCAAATATGATCTTTCCGCCATCGGCGAGATCCGCGCCATGGGCTATCGCATTGCCGGTTATTCGGTGAACGGCGACGGCGGCTCGCTGCTCGGGGCTGTCATAACCGAAAAGCGCATCGCCTCGGCCAAGGACGGCGACGTCGTCATCTCCCACGTCAACCAGCCGACCCATGCGGCCGGCGAGGGGGTGGCCAAGGCGCTGGTCGATCTGAAGGCCAAGGGCACGCAATTCGTTCGCCTCGAGGATGTCGAGGATACCGGCGACGACAAGACGACGGAGTGATTCTGCGGCTGAAGGAATGCCGTGGGGGACACCCCTCTGCTCTGCCGGGCATCTCCCCCACAGGTGGGGAGATCACAAGTGGCCTGAGCTTCCTGCCGATCTACTGTTTCGTCGTGCTGGACGCTCATTGTTTGGGGAAGCCGGTGCGCCTCGCCGATCTCCCCACCTGTGGGGGAGATGCCCGGCAGGGTACAGGAGGCGGCCACGGCACGACAGTCAATGTGGGACCTTACCTCAGCTCCTTCCCGGCCCGCACCACATCCTCTCCAAAACGGCGCAAACCCGGTCCGTCGCGGTCGAGCGCGAAATCCTCGAACCAGTCGCGATGCATGCCGGCCAGCATGGCGCCGATCATCTGCGCGGCGAGGTAGGAAAAGGTAATGCCGTTGCCGCCGTAGCCATAGGCTGCGAACACATGCGGCGTCTCCGGCACCGGGCCGATCAGCGGCAGACCGTCGACGGTCTCGCCGAAAGTGCCGCACCAGGCGTGTTCCACCCGCGTATCCGCCTTCGGCCACAGCCGTTTCATCTTCTCCTGGATTGCCATGGTCTTGGCCGGCAGCTTCCGATCCCGTACCTCGGCATCCGTGGTATCGTCATCCTCGCCGCCGGCGACGATGCGATTGTCCGCCGTCGTGCGCATGTAGAGATAGGGGTGGCTGTCCTCCCAGATCAACGCCCTGTCGCGCCAGAAATTTGCCGGGTCCTGCGTCACGGTGGCAAGCGCCCAGCTTGAACTCGAGCGGTGCAACTTCGGCATGTCGAGACCCGGCATCGAATAGCCGGTCGCAAGCACCACATGCCGCGCCTCGATGACGTGGCCTCCATCGGTCTCCGCCGTGACGTGATCGCCTTCGCTGTGAAGCGCCGTCACGGAAGCGTTGACCAGCCGCGCGCCGCGCCGGATAGCCATCTCCAGCAGCGCCCAGGTCAGAAGCAACGGATCACACTCCGCCGAACCCGGCGAATAGATCGCACCATCCCGGTCGAGTTCGAATTGTGTGAAGAGATCGGGATGTTCGAGATAGACACCGGGCAGGCCCGCCCGGCGACGAAGCTGGCGCTCCTCCAGCAGGTCGCGCGCGCCTTCGCGACCGTCGGCCAGATAGAGCGTATTGCGCGACCGGAAGCCGCAGGCGATCTCGTTTGCGCCGATCAGCTTGGAAAGGCCGGCGACCGCGGCACCACTGCGGCGGTAGATGCCGGCCGCGCGCTCGAAGCCGTAATAGTCCTCAAGCTCGGTGAGCGTGCTGTCGATTTCCCATTGCAGCATCGCCGTGCTCGCTGCGGTGCTGCCGAAACCGGGCTCCTCCCGGTCGATGACAACAACGGAAAAACCGCGGGCCGTCAAATGTTCGGCAACCAATGCGCCGGTAATGCCGCCGCCGATCACGGCGACGTCGGTGGAAAAGCTCTGCTCGATCGGCCGCCATGCGGGCCGTATGCCGCTTTTTCCCCACAGAGAACGGCCGCTGACCATCTGGTCGTGATCGGATTCGTTGAGGTCGAGATCAGCTGCCACGAACGTCTCCCCGGTTGATCATTTCGGCAATTGCGGCTGCGGCTTTTCTTCGATCAGCAATTCGTCGATAATAGTCATGACGATCAGCGAAAGCGGCAGCGCCAGCATCGCGCCGACGGCGCCCCACATCCATGTCCAGAACAGGATGGCGAGGAAGACCACGAAGGGATTGATTTCCAGCCGCCGCCCCATCACCGCCGGGAAGATCAGGTTCTCCATGAGGAGATGTACTGTGAAGAAGGCTGCGGCCGGCATCAGGCCGATGAGGATGCCATCATGGGTCAGGATGCCGGCGACCGCGACGGCAAGCGTCATCAGCGTGATGCCGAGATAAGGGATGAAGCTCGACAGGAAGGCGAAGAAGCCCCAGAGCACCGGGGCCGACAGCCCGCCGGCATAGGCGATGACAGTCATGACCACGCCGAGCCCGACATAGATCAGCGAGGCGGTGGCGAAATAAAAGCCGAGCACCTGCTCGACGGCATTGATGACACGGATTGCCGCCAGGCGTTGGGTGCGGGTGCGGAAGGTCATGATGATCGTCTTGCGCAGGTTGACCCGACCAGCCAGGAAGAACAGCAGCGCCGCAAAGAAGATCATCCCCTGCACCAGCGCCGGCGTCAGGCTACTGGTCACCACGTGCAGCACGTTGCCGGTGTTTTCGAGCAGCGCACCGATCGACATCGACCCGCTTTCGAATGTCGCCGGCGTGATATGCAGCCATTTGATGCGCTCCATATAAGGCATCAGGCGGTCTATGGTTCGTTCGGCGAATGCCGGACCCTCATTGGCAAGTGTCATCAGCGGGTCGGCGAGCGAGTTGATCAGCAGGAAGATCACCAGCGCCACGCTGCTTGACAGCATGAAGGCATTGGCAAGCCGCGGCACGCCCATCTTGCCGAGCTTTTCTGCCGCCATGCCGAGGATCATGCCGACGACGACGGCAAGCGTGATCGGGATGAGGATCAGCGACATCATGTAGACGGCGGCAAGGAAGAGAATGCCGAAGATGCCGATGATCGCCCAGGCCATGCTGACATCGAGCCCGTCCTTTTCCAGACGGTGCAGCGGCGCCGGCGGCGGCAGTTCTTCCGCAGCTTCCTTCAGCGACTGTGCCCAGGCGCTGGTGTGGCGTTCGCCGATCGCGATCTTCTTTGCTTGTTTGCGGATACCATTGGCGATGCCCATGCGGTGAGGTCCCCGAAGCCCCATTGCTTCCTCACGGAAACGCGCCGATAGGGTTCCGGTTCCCTAAGGGACCGACGGTCTGTTAAGGCGCATCCGGCATGTCTTGCGCCGATGGCATCGCCCGCATGGCGTGAGCGTCTTCAACCCGCTATGGCTACCCGCAGCAACCTGGAAATTACGCCGAAAGCGTCAGGCCGATGCCCCAGGGATCCCTGAGGAATACGCCGCCATCGCGCTTCTCGCTTTTGATCTCCAGCGCATCGAGCTTGGAGACCGCCTTATCCAGTGTCGCCTTGTCGTTGAAACGGATCTTGTAGTCCGAAAGTCCGGTCATATTGCCGGCGCGTGCCATGGCGCCGCGGCTGTTCCAGATATTGGCGCCGAGATGGTGGTGGTAGCCGCCGCTCGCAAAGAAGCTCGCGCCCGGATAACGCGCCATCAGCTTGAGGCCGAGGACGTCACGGTAGAAGGCATCGGCCTGCGGGATGTCGCCGACCTGCAGATGCAGGTGGCCGATCGCCGTCCCCGCAGCCATGCCGTCCCAGCGCTCATCAGGCGCGCTGTTGTAGAGCGCCTGCAGGTCGAGGCGCAGCGTCGCCATCTCCACTATGCCATCCTGGTGGAATTTCCATTGTTCGTGTGGCCGGTCGGCATAGATCTCGATGCCGTTGCCTTCGGGGTCGGAAAGATAGATCGCTTCGCTGACGAGATGGTCCGAGGCGCCGTCGAGCGCGACGTTATTCTGTGCCGCATGGCGCAGCCAGCGTGCGAGCTCCGTCCGGTCCGGCATCAGGAAGGCGGTGTGGAAAAGGCCGGCGGCATTGCGCGGCGCGATGGTCGCATCTTTTGCGGTCGTCAGCGTCAGCAAAGGCAGGTCGCCGACACCCAGCACTTCACCGCTCGCCGTCTTCTCGATCACCTTCAGGCCGAGCATCGATTGGTAGAAGCCGGAAACCAGACCGAGGTCGGTCACGACCAGATGCGACTGGTCGATATAGGCGGGCCGCGTCAGCGCATAGGAAGTTTCGGTCGTCATGGCTTGTTCTCCTGCCTCTGAATTGGCCCGTAAGATAGAAGGCGTACCGGCGGTAGCGGCAAACATGCCGCCCGTGGCAAGCCCGAGGAAGTTTCGCCGGTTCATTCTCTGAGGTCCCCTCGGTTGCCGTACTGATCCCTATATGGCGCATTCCGATTGTTCACAGAAGATCCGTTTTTGAGGATGAAGCGTTGAGCAGGTGTTGACGATGACTTGTGTCCACTTGATCGCGGTCAATGCGTTCATATCTTCTTTAGAGGAAGCTTATGCATCGCAGTCATGGAGGGAAGCCATGTACAGGAAGATCATCGTAGCGATCGCGCTCGGCGGCATCGACAAGGGAGAAAAGATCCTCCGCAAGGCTGCGTCCTTGCTCGATGACGGCGGTGAGATCATCGCGCTCAACGTCATCGAAGATGTGCCGAGTTATGTCGCGATCGAACTGCCGGCCAATATGGTCGAGGACGCCATGAAGGACAGCCGCGAGCAGCTGCAAGCGCTGGTCGCCGCAGCCGGTGTTGCGGCAACTGTCGAGATCCGCAACGGCCCGCCCGCCAAAGCGATCATCTCGGCCGCCGAAAGCCACGGCGCCGACCTGATTATTGTCGCCTCGCACGTTCCCGACTTTTCCAACTACTTCATCGGCGCCACCGCCGATCGGGTCGTGCGCCATGCCAAATGCTCGGTGCTGGTCGACCGGCAGAAGGTTTGAGTTTGACCCTGCTGCCTGTCACGAAGATTTACCGCCCGTGCGCTTTGCCGCAGTTGCGCGCCCGTCCGTTCGATGCGACGATTGCAATCGGGTATGAAACGGATTGGCGTGCATGGGCGAGTTCAACGGCATTCGCTGGGCTTATGATAGATACGAATTGATCGCCGACGGTATCGTCCATGGCGTCGGCCTCGTGCTGGCGCTGATCGGGGCCACCGTCCTGATTTTCTACGCGACGGTCTGGAGTTCCTACGGCGCGCTCGCCGCCGCCTGGATCTATGGCGTCGGGCTGGTGCTGACGCTTGCCATTTCCTTTTCCTACAACGCCTGGCCGGTCTCGCGCACGAAATGGTACCTGCGCCGTTTCGATCATTCGGCGATCTTCCTGCTGATAGCCGCCACCTACACGCCCTTCCTCGAACGCGGCGCCGACGATCCGCTGCTGTTGTTCATGCTGGTCGCGATCTGGCTGTTCGCCGCCGTCGGCATTGTCTTGAAATGCGTCTTTCCCGGGCGTTACGACCGTCTTGCCATCCTGCTTTATCTCGCCATGGGCTGGAGCGGCGTGCTGGTGGCCGAGCCAGTCGCCTCGCGCATTCCCGCCGCCTCGATGCTGCTGATCGTCATCGGCGGCGTCATCTATTCACTCGGGGTCATCTTCCATGTTTGGGAGAAGCTGCGCTTCCAGAACGCCATCTGGCACGGTTTCGTCGTCACCGCCGCGGCCGTGCATTATTCGGCCGTCTTCACCTGTTTCAGCCTGTCGGCGCCGGGCCTCTGAACGACGGCCGTGCTAGAAGCCGTTCCTATTTCGCATCCGCCGTTTACATCCTTCGAGGCGGGGCGTATGCCACCCCGGCATTAAATTCGAACCGGGCAATCATGACAGACGCTGTCCTCCTCCGCGACGCCACCGAAGCCGATCTTTCCGCCATCCGCGATATCTACAATCACGCCGTCGAGCACACGACGGCGATCTGGAATGACACGCTGGTCGATCTCGAAAATCGGCTGGAATGGTTCAGGGCGCGGAAGGCGCGTGGCTTTCCCGTCATCGTCGCCGAAATGTCGGGCAAGGTCGCAGGCTACGCCTCCTTTGGCGATTGGCGGCCCTTCGACGGCTACCGCCACACGGTCGAGCATTCCGTCTATGTCGACAAGGATTGCCGGGGTGCAGGCATCGGCGAGCGCCTGATGCGGGAACTGATCGCGCGTGCTGCGGCCGGCAATATCCATGTGATGATTGCCGGCATCGAGGCGGAGAACACCGCCTCGATCAGGCTGCACGAAAAGCTCGGCTTCCGCATCGCCGGCAGATTTTCCGAGGTCGGCACCAAATTCGGCCGCTGGCTGGACCTCATCTGCATGGAGCTTCGCCTGCCAGGCAAGGCGGATTGATCCACCTGCCAGGAAAAGCCGGACAGCAATCCATTGTGAACGGCGCTCGCCATCTTTTTATTGTAGTCTGAGCTGTGTAAGAAAATGGAAGGCTGCTTCGCGAAAGGCGGCCTGAAAGCGTCATCTAAGCGTCATGGGGGTGAACTGTTCAATGGCAATGCACGGATCGTCGCTCGGTCTCCTTGCCCTCGTCCTTTTGGTATTTCCGCCGGTTGCCGCTCAGGCCGCCGATTGCGGCAGCCTGGCCTCGCCGAAGCTCGACTGGCAGGAATGCACCAAGAAGAACCTGATGTTGCAGGGCAGTGATCTCGAAGGCGCCAATCTCGTCGGCACCGATTTCTCGCTGACCGACCTCGCCGGTGCCAATGTCAAATCCGCCAATCTGGAGAAAGCGACGCTGGTGCGCGCCTCGCTGGAGGGCGCACACGCCGAGGGCGCCAACTTCGCCAAGATCGAGGCCTATCGCTCCAGCTTCGCCAATATCATCGCCGAAGGCGCGTCCTTTGCCGGCGCCGAGCTGCAGCGCGCCAATTTTGCCGGTGCCCGGCTTGCCGGCGCAAGCTTCGAAAAGGCCGAGCTCGGCCGCGCCGATTTCGACAAGGCGGTGCTGACGGCGGCGAAATTCTCTTTCGCCAATCTCTCCCGTGCCGATCTCTCCGGCGCCACTTTCGAAACAACGCCGATGTTCGACCGCGCCTTCATGTTCCTGACCCGCATCGAAGGCCTTGATCTCTCGGCCGCAACCGGGCTCGAACAGGCGCAGATCGACCTTGCCTGCGGCGATGCCTCGACCAAGCTGCCGGCCGGCCTCTCCGCACCGACGACCTGGCCCTGTCCCGCCGATCACGAGTGATCAGGCGGGTCTGAAACGCTCTATGTTCGGTCCGTGATGTAGAGGTAGAATTCCATCATGCCGCCATCAGGGCTGCCGGCCTTGGCGAATGTTTCCCGCCGCCGATGCACCCGCTCCGCAACGCGCTGCGAAGGAATGTTGTCGGGCCTGACGATGGAGACGATGCGCGCAAGGCCAAGGGTGTGAAGCGCGTGGTCCCGGCAGGCGGCCGCCGCCTCGGCCGCATAGCCCTTGCCCCAATGGTCGCGCCACAGATGGTAGCCGATCTCGGGTTCCAGCCCGGCGGACGTTTCCTGCAGCGTGATGCCGCAATCGCCGAGCAATGCGCCGCTCTGCCGGTCCGTCACCGCCCAGAGGCCGAAGCCGTGACTGGCATAACTGTCGAAGGCGAGCCTTTGAAACCAGCGCGCGGTTTCGTCGAAACTCTTTATCCCGGGGTAATAGCGCATGGACTCGGCATCGCCGAAAATGCGGTGAAGAAACGGCAGGTCGGCAGGGGTGATCTCCCGCAGCGTCAGCCGGTCGGTCTTCAGGATATCGCGCGCCATCGGCCTTCTCTCGAGATCATCGATCCATCGATAGTGTGAACGACAGGGAAAGTCAGCGACCCATCGCATCGGATGAGCCGCTTCGATTGCGGGGTCGCTTATTTCCCGGGCTCGAACACCATGGAGTGGCCGTTGATGCAGTAGCGCAGGCCGGTCGGCGGCGGGCCGTCGGGAAAGACGTGGCCGAGATGGGCGTCACAGCTGCCGCAGCGGATTTCGGTGCGCACCATGCCGTGGGTCGTGTCGCGATGCTCGATCACCGCTTCGGGCGATACCGGTTCGAAATAGCTCGGCCAGCCGCAGCCGGCATCGAATTTCGTGTCGGAGCGGAAAAGCGGCGCATTACAGCCGACGCAGCGGTAAAGCCCCGTCTCGAAGGAATCCCAGTAGGGGCCGGTGAAGGCGCGTTCGGTGCCGTGCTGGCGCGTGATGCGGTATTGCTCGGGGGTGAGCTGCTCTTTCCATTCGGCGTCGGTCTTGTGGATCTTGGCGGTCGTCGCAGTTTCGGACATGAGGTGCTCCTTTCGCCGAGGGCGGGTTCCGTTTCGCGAGAAAATGTGGTGCGCCGCGTTCAGTTCATCAAGTCTCCAGCGCCGCGCCATGAGATTGGCCGCATACCCAATTAGGGGAAGAGGCTTGCTTTTACATCCGTTAGGGGTTTTCTGTTAGGGTTAATGTTGCGTGCATTGGAGAATCACTGGTGTTTGAAACAGCAATCGTCCTGCTCTACGGCCTGGTGGCCGTGGCAGCCATGGCGGTCACACTGTTGGAAGGCTGGGCCAACCATGACGGCTTGACGCTCCATCGTCTCGCCGGGCTCCTCGCTTGCCTGCTCTGGCCGCTGACGCTTGTGGTCTTCATCCTCCACGGTTGCATCGCCCGGCTGCTGACCTGTCTTTCCAGATCGACGGCCTGATCGACTTCTAACATCGCCATGCCGTGCGGCCTGCGGCCGAAATCACTTGAGACGCTCCCCCGTTTCGCCTAAGCCAGAAGACAGGCCGGTTTTCTCCGGCTTTCGTCTGTTGCCTTTACAGCACCGCGCGCCTTGTCGGACCTGCAAAGGACTGTAACATTTTGAATTATGCAGTAGAGGAGGGGACATGGCCGATGTCACGGCTCTGACATTTCTGGCCCTGTGCCTGCCGCTCGTCGGCGCTCTTGCTGCCCCCTTCGTCATCCGCATCTTCGGCGCAAACGGTGCCTGGCTCCTGGCGATCGCTCCCTTGCTCGCCTTCCTGCATTTCCTGCGTTTCATTCCCACGATCGCGCGCGGCGAGGTCGTCACCGGCGGCTATTCCTGGGTGCCGAGCTATCATCTCTCTTTCTCCTGGTTCCTCGATGGCCTGTCGCTGGCTTTCGCCCTGCTGATCACCGGCATCGGCACCATGATCGTGCTTTATGCCGGCGGCTACCTCAAAGGACACAAGGATCAGGGCCGCTTCTTCTCCTTCATCTTCCTCTTCATGGGCGCGATGCTCGGCGTCGTCGTTTCCGACAGTTTCCTGATGCTCTTCGTCTTCTGGGAACTGACGTCGATCACGTCCTTCCTGCTGATCGGCTTCGATCACGAGCGTGAGGCGGCTCGCCGCGCCGCCCTGCAGGCGCTTGTTGTGACCGGCGGGGGAGGGCTCTGCCTGTTGGCCGGCCTGCTGATGCTTTGGAACATTTCAGGCGTCACTGAGATGTCGCGGCTCATGGGGGCAGGCGATGTCGTGCGCGAAAGCCCGTTCTATCTCGCAGCCCTGATCCTGGTCCTGGGCGGCGCCTTCACCAAGTCGGCGCAGTTTCCCTTTCATTTCTGGCTGCCGAACGCCATGGAGGCGCCGACGCCGGTTTCGGCCTATCTGCATTCGGCCACCATGGTGAAGGCAGGCGTCTATCTGCTGATGCGGCTCAATCCCGTCATGGGGGCAACCCCTGCCTGGGAAATCCTTCTGCCCTTCTTCGGCGGGCTGACGCTGGTGGTCGGCACCGCGCTTGCGATCCGCCAGACCGACCTGAAGCTCAAGCTCGCCTATACCACCGTCTCCTCGCTCGGCCTGCTCGTCATGCTGATCGGCTTCGGCTCTGACTATGCGGTGGAGGCGGCGGCGCTCTATCTGGTGGCGCATTCCCTCTTCAAGGGCGCGCTCTTCATGGTCGCCGGCATCATCGATCATGAGACCGGCACGCGCGATATTACCAGGCTCAGTGGCCTGATGCGGGCGATGCCGCTCACCTGGATCATCGCGCTTGCGGCGGCCTTCTCGATGGCCGGCCTGCCGCCCTTCTTCGGCTTTCTCGCCAAGGAGGAGATCTATACAGCATTCATCGGCGGCGATGTCCGCACGATTACTTTCACCGCCATCACTGTCTTCGGCAATGCGCTGATGTTTGCCGTCGCCTTCGCCGTGGCGCTGAAACCCTTCCTCGGCCGGCCGGTGGAGACGCCGAAACCGCCGCACGAAGCCCCCGTCCTGCTTTGGCTCGGCCCGGCCGTTCTTGCTGTCCTTGGCCTGCTCGCCGCGATCTTTTCAGGCTTTACCCATACCGTCCTGTCCTCGCCGATCGCATCCGCCATCCGCCAGACACCCGTCGACATCGACATTTCGCTGACGCCGCATATCGGCCTGCCCTTGGCGCTCTCCGCCCTGACCGTGCTGCTCGGCATCGGCGTCTACTGGCAGCTCGCGCGCGCCCGTTTCCTGATGGCCGTCTTCCTGCGCGCGGCCGGACCTGGGCCGGACCATGGCTTTGATGTCGCTATATCGGGCCTTGTCCGCTTTTCCGGCCGCGTCATGCGTGTGCTCCAGCCGGGGCGGCTGGAGATCTATGTCACCTGCACCTTCCTCTGCGTTGCCGCCATCCTCATCGTCCCGCTCGTCGTCTATGGCGAACTGCCGAGCCTTCCGGCCTGGCCGGCCGATGTCAGGCTGCATGAATGGGCGGTCTTCCTGATCGCCGCCTTCGGCCTTGCCGCCGTGCTCGCCGCCCGCGACCGGCTGACGGCGATCGTCTCGCTCGGCATCCAGGGCTTCGCCGTCGCCATCATCTTCCTGTTGTTTGGCGCGCCGGATCTGTCCTTCACCCAGTTCATGGTCGAAACCCTTTCGGTGGTGATCCTTGCCCTGGTCATGACCAGGCTCCGTCTCTCGCCCGACGATCAGCGGCCGCTCGGCCGCAAGCTCTTCGACGGCGCGCTGGCGCTTGCCTGCGGCCTCGGCTTCACGCTTCTGCTGATGCGGGCGACGCAGGCGCCGTTCAACGACGCACTGACGGCCTTCTTCAACGCCTATTCAAAATCGATCGCCCACGGCGCCAATGTCGTCAACGTCATCATCGTCGATTTCCGCGGCACCGACACGCTCGGCGAAATCGCCGTCGTTGCGGTCACCGGCCTTGCCATCCTGGCGCTGATCCGCATTCGCGCCGGCAGCGAGCGCAAGCTTGCCGCCAATGATCCCGCGGCGGAGGGCTGATCGCGTGAACACCCTCATCTTCCGCACCGTCGCCCCGTTCCTCACCGCGCTGATGCTGCTCTTTTCCGTCTTCGTCTTGCTGCGTGGCCATAACGAGCCGGGCGGCGGCTTCATCGGCGGGTTGATCGCCGCCTCGGGACTGGCGATCTACGGCATTGCCCGCGGCGTTGGCGCCGTTCGCCGGGCGCTGTTCTTCCATCCGCTGTCGATTGCCGGCTTCGGCCTGCTCCTGTCGACGGCGGCCGGTCTTCTCTCCATCCTGTTTGCCGTTCCCTTCATGACCGGCCTCTGGATCTATCCGACGCTTTTCGGCGCCGAGGTGCCGCTGTCGAGCGTCATGCTCTTCGATGTCGGCGTCTATCTTGTCGTGCTCGGCGCCATCACCTCGATCGCTCTGGCATTGGAAGAAAAGGAGGTGGAATGATGGAGCCGCTTCTGGCGATCCTCGTCGGCCTGTTCTTCGCCGCCGCCATCTATCTGATGCTGTCGAAATTCTCGATCCGCATCATGCTCGGCATCGCCATCCTCGGCAACGCCGTCAATCTGCTGCTCTTTACATCAGGCCGGCTGACGCGCGAGGTGCCGCCGATCATCCCGGCGGGTCTCGACAGTCTGCCCGCAGGCACGGCCAACCCGCTGCCGCAGGCGCTCATCCTGACGGCGATCGTCATCTCCTTTTCCTTCCTTGCCTTCCTGCTGGTGCTGACTTACCGCGCCTATCAGGACCTCGGCACCGACAACACCAGCGACATGCGCGCCGCCGAGCCCGACGACCGGCCGCTGCCGCCATTGGGGTATTGAGGATGGACATGCGAATTTGGGCTGAAGCGCTACCGGCAACTTCCCTCTTCTCCCCAGCGGGGAGAAGGTGCCCGTCAGGGCGGATGAGGGGGGTGAGGAGCATTCGCGACGAACGCCCGAAGCGCAAGCGAAGGGCAATGTTTTCGGCACAACGAAGGATGACGTGTGTCGTGTGGCCCCCCCCATCCGACCCTTCGGGCCACCTTCTCCCCGCTGGGGAGAAGAGGGAGCAAGCCTCGCCGACCGGAAAAGAAACCTGATCGCATGGCCGCTCCCACCTCCACCGTCGATCTCTCCGCCGCCCTGATCACCGCCCCGGTGCCGATCGGACATTGGCTTGCCATCCTGCCGGTCGCCCATTGCATCACGCTCGGTGCCGTCCTGCTGATGCTGCGCGGCTATCCCCGTCTGCAGGCCTCGCTTGCCATCCCTGGCCTTGCGGCGCTGGCGCTGATCGATGCGGCGCTGCTTGCCAAGGTCGCGGCCGACGGGCCGCTGACCATGGTCATGGGCCGCTGGCTGCCGCCTTTCGGCATCGCCTTCACCGTCGATCTCTTCGGTGCGCTGATGGCCTTCACCGCGGCCCTTGCCGCGCTCGCCGGCGGCATCTATGCGCTGGCCGATATCGGCGAAAGCGGCCGGCGATACGGCTTCTTCCCGCTGCTCATGCTGCTGATGGCCGGCGTCACCGGCGCCTTTCTGACCGGCGATATCTTCAATCTCTACGTCTGGTTCGAGGTGCTGCTGATCTCCTCCTTCGGGCTGATCATCCTTGGTTCCGAACGTGAGCAGATCGACGGCGCGCTGAAATATGCGGTGCTCAATCTGATCGCCACGACCCTGTTCCTGATCGGCGTCGGCATTCTCTATGCCGCCTTCGGCACGCTCAATATGGCCGATATCGCTGCAAAAGCTGGGGATTTGCGCGGCACGGCGCCGCTGATGACGCTGGCAAGCCTCTTCCTGCTCGCCTTCGGCATGAAGGCGGCAGCCTTCCCGGTCAATTTCTGGCTGCCTGCCGCCTACCATACGCCGCGTATCGTAGTCTCCGCGCTGTTTGCCGGCCTGCTGACCAAGGTCGGCATCTACGCGCTGATCCGGGTGATGGTCATGCTGTTGCCGATGGAGCGCCAGGAATTGAGCCTGGTGATCGCGCTCGCCGCCGCCGCGACGATTGTCGTCGGCGCTCTCGGCGCGCTTGCCGAAAACGATATCCGCCGGCTGTTCGGCTATGTCGTCATATCGGGCATCGGCAACATGCTTGCGGGGGTCGCCCTCGGCGGCCCTGGCGGCATTAGCGGCGCGGTCTTCTATGCGCTCCATTCCATGGTGCTGATGACGGCGCTTTATCTTGCCGCCGGCGAGATCGCCCGGCGCGGCGGCGGCTTTTCGCTGTCGGTCCTCGGCGGGCTCTATCGGCAAAGCGGCGGCTTCACCGCGCTCTCCCTCGTGCTCTTCCTTGCCGCCTGTGGCCTGCCGCCCTTTTCCGGCTTCTGGCCAAAGGTCATTCTCGTCAAGGCCTCGCTCGATCTCGGGGCCTGGTGGCTGGCGGCATCGATCCTCCTCGGCGGTTTTCTGACGACGATCGCCTTCGGCCGTCTCTTCTTGCTCGCCTATTGGCGCCCGGCACCGATGGCCCTGACACCGATAGGCCTGACGCCGATAGCCCTGACGCCGATAGCCCTGACGCCGTCCGGACCGAGGTGGCGCACGGGGCTGCCGCTCGCCGCGCTGACAGCGCTGGTCGTCGGCTTCGGGATCTTGCCGGAACAGTTGTTGGCGCTGTCGCAATCGGCCGCAGCCGGCCTGGCCGATCCCCAGGCCTATCTTCATTCGGTCTTTCCGGAAGGCGGCGCGCCGTGATCTTCTTCCTCTTCAACCTGCTGCTTGCCATTGCCTGGGTGACTGTCACCGGCAGCGTCTCGCTGCACAATCTCGTCCTCGGCTTGCTGCTCGGGGCCCTGGCGCTGGTCATCATCCGCGAATCCTTCGGCGGCAAAGGGCATATCCCCCGCGTTCTCCCGTTGCTCTCGCTCGCCGCTCTGTTCCTGAAGGAATTGTCGCTCTCGGCCTGGAAGGTCACGGTCACCGTCCTCTCCCCCGATATGAAGCTGAAACCCGGCATCTTCGCCTACCCTTTGACGGTGACGAGCGATTTCGAGATCACTTTGCTGGCAAACCTCATCACCCTGACTCCAGGCACGCTTTCGGTCGACGTCTCCACAGATCGCCGCACGCTCTATGTGCACGCGCTTGATTGTTCCGATCCGGAGGCGACCAGGCGTGATATTGCCAACGGTTTCGAACGCAAGATCATGGAGGCCTTCCGGTGATCACACCTGCCGCCATCGTCGCGGTCGCATCCTCGGCCGCACTCGTCATCCTCGGCCTGGCGCTGATTCTGACTGTGTGGCGCGTCGTTGCCGGCCCGACATTGCCGGACCGGATCCTCGCCCTCGACATGCTGACCGGCATCGCCATCGGCTTCATCGCCGTCATCGCGGTCAAGACCGGCTTTTCGCTCTATATCGATATCGCCATCTCGCTCGGCCTCGTCGGTTTCCTGGCGACCGTCGCCTTCGCCCGATTCGTGCTGTCGCGCGGCAACATCAAATCGAAGCCGCCCGCCGCTGCGGCAAATGGCAACACGCAAAAGCGCCGGGCAGGGGGAAAGAAACGATGATCGATTATATCGTGGCTGCCGTCACCGCCCTGCTTTTGATCGTTGGTTCGCTCTTTGCGCTTGCGGCAGCGATCGGCCTGGTCCGGCTGCCCGATCTCTATACGCGCATGCATTCGGCCTCGAAGGCGGGGACTGTCGGCTCCGGCTTGTTGCTCCTTGCCGCCGGCCTCTATTCTGAGGACCCGGCGATTCTCGCCCGCGCCATTGCCGGTTTCGTCTTCTTCCTGCTGACGGCGCCTGTGTCTGCCCATCTGCTTGCCAGAGCTGCCCATCGTTCGGGATATGATCTCGGTGCACTCTCGGTCCGTGACGATATCAGGGATCGTTGAGCCTATGCTGTTCGGCGACTTTACCAGACTTATGCACAGGAAGCTGTGAGTAAAGCTTGCCGAAGAGCCCCTCAATTCTTCATCTGTCATTTTTTCTCAAGAAAAACGACAAATAATAATTGGCCTTTCGACCAAACGATGGTATTTGAAAATGCAAGTAGAGTTCTGATTGTGAATTGCAATCGTACTGCTTCCAAGTCCCTCAGTTTTGATTTTTAATGTCTAAACTGAGGCCATCGCCTGGGGCATGACGTAGTGGTTTCCAGTCAGGCAGTATAAGAACAGGTCACGCTCTTCGGAATCTAGGGGTGGATTTCGCGTTTTTCGAAACAGAAGGTCGCTTCCTGTGCTTTTGCTGTTCGCTTCTACGAGGCGGGTCTTTGGCGTGTCAGTCAAAGACCGTTTGAGCATGCTAACAGGAGAAAGAATATGACGGATATAGCGACCGGCAGTGCGCCGGAGCTGCTTGTGGAACTGACAGCCGACATTGTCGCGGCCTATGTCAGCAACCATGTTGTACCGGTCAGCGACCTGGCCAATCTGATTTCCGACGTGCATTCGGCACTGAGCAACACGTCCGTACCGCAGCCTGCTGCGGCGATCGTCGAAAAGCAGAAGCCTGCAGTTTCTGTCCGCAAGTCCGTACAGGACGAGCAGATCACGTGTTTGGAATGCGGCGGCAACTTCAAGTCCCTCAAGCGTCACCTGATGACGCATCACAGCCTCTCGCCGGAAGAATACCGCGAGAAGTGGGACCTGCCGACCGATTACCCGATGGTAGCGCCCGCTTATGCCGAAGCGCGTTCGCGCCTGGCAAAGGAAATGGGCCTCGGGCAGCGCCGCAAGCGCGGCCGCGGCTGAGCTTTTTCAAAAGCATCGACGACAAAAGCCGGGTCTTGTGCCCGGCTTTTCTGTGCCTTCGCAAGGCGAAGAAATACTCTTTCCGGCATTTAAAGCGTCGCGGCTGATTCGGCCGGACGCCCACGACGGCGTAAGAGATCCCGACTTATGCTTTGCCGACAGGCTTAGAATGTATTCCTATACTATCAGCAAGTGTTAATATATTCGATGTGCCAAGGCAGGCGCTGTCCGAATCGATCGGCTGGGGCTCTGAAAGCCCGTCAGCCATCATCGCGGTCAAGCCGCGGCGCGGACTCTCGCCTCTTCGCGGATCCTGTTCACCATCGACCGCAGTCCGTTCGAACGCTGCGATGACAGGTTCTCCACCAGGCCGATCTTCGAGAATATCTCGAAGGCATCGAGCCCGGAGATCTCCGATGCCGTCTTGCCGGAATAGGTGGCAAGCACGATGGCGACGAGGCCGCGCACGATATGGGCGTCGGAATCGCCCTCGAAGCTCATGACCGGGTTGTCGGGATCGCCTGTCGTATGGGTCACCAGCCAAACCTGGCTGGCGCAGCCCATCACCTTATTCTCCGAGGTGCGCTTCTCCTCGGCCAGGTCGGGCAGTGCCTTGCCGAGTTCGATGACATAGCGGTAGCGGTCTTCCCAATCGTCCAGGAAAGCGAAGTCGTCGATGATCTGGTCGAGGGATGCCATGGAGAAGCCTTTCACTGTTAAAGCAGTTCCAGCAAAAGTGCGCAGCGGTTTTGCGTCAGGAAATGCTCTAGAAGTGCATATAGGTGAAAGACCGGCAGATTTGAACCGCTAAAGCAATTCCAGGAAAAGTGTGAAGCGGTTTTCCGTCCGGAATTGCGTAAACAAAAGACCGAAGCAATTCCAGGAAAAGTGTGAAGCGGTTTTCCAGGCAACTCACGAAGCGGTTTTGCCGGGAATTGCGTAAACTGAGATAGAAAAAACGCCGTGAAGGATGGGCATCCTCACGGCGCAGCAACATGCTGAATTAAACAGGGCAGGCACGTCAGGCATGGGGCATCTCCGCGTCATGCGGACCACCGATGCAAGCTGGTTGAGGGTCAGGTCGCCGGCTTCGGCGTCGGCAGCGGAATAGCGCCGGTCACCACCGTCTCTGAGGAGGCATCGTCCTCGACCGGCGGACGGTAAGGCATCGGCTGGTTGAGCGCGGCTTTTGCCTCGCGTACCTTTTCCTGGATGGCAGGCGTGGTGAGGGAAGGCATGTTGAGCGCCACCGGCATCTGCGGTTCGGCAAGCTTTGCGGTCGCCGGCGCCTCATCCGTGAACTGGCTGTCGAGAAGTTCATAGGCAACGCGGGCGCCTTCGCGGGCCCGGTAGCCGAGTGCGGTGAGGGTCTCGGTGCCTTTGGCGCAGACTTCGGGCTTCTCCGAGCACATGCCGGTCAAATAGTCATAGGCGCCGCTTGCCGCCGTGAACGCATCGGACAGCTGCAATTGCGGGCCGTTGGCGAGCTTGTCGGAACTCTCCGTGCTGAAGACGGAAAGAAGCACGAGCACGAGGCCAAACCAGAAGGATCCTTTGATCAGAAACCACATTGTCGTCGCCCATCCTGTTTTCCCCGTCCGGTTCTTGTTGCCGAATCAGGCCGGTTGTCCGGTGTGTTTTCACCCTACCGCCAAGTTGCGAATGCCGCTTTTCGAAACTCACGCGCATTTGCGGCAAATTTAGTTCAAATTTTAGCGAACGGCATTTGAACCGCATTTTAGTCGAATGCGAGCGATCGCCGTTAAGCATCAGGGCAGCACCTGCTTGCAATTGCAGGACTTTTGCCGGCTCGCCCTGCCACAGGAGTTAACGCAATGCTGAAATATGAGGAAAATCCGTCGCTTACCCCCTATTAACCACAAAAGGCAAAGAGCCTTCCAGATGCTTCAAAACGAGAATTTCGGCCGTTTCAGACTGTGAACAGCGCTTTTGCCTTATCCTTTCTTTAAGTCGCCAAGGCCTATTGTCCGGATCGATAGACAGCCTTTCGGGCGGGTATTGCGTGCGTGTATTGAGTAACATTGGCGGCTGGATGACGGCCCTCGTAGACCGGGCAGGGACAAGCTGGCTCTCCCGGACGGGCGGCGGTGAAGCCGTGCGCCAACGCGAGCTCGCAATCCTGCGCCGCCTCGTGCTGCTCTCGTCGGCCGCTCTCGTTGCCGCTCCGATTGGCCTTTCGGCGGTCACCAGTCCGGCCGTGGCGCTGCCGGCAGGTGTCGCCATGGTCTGCGCCGCCTTTCTCTTTTCCGCCGTCGGCAGCATCGCGCTCGCCCGTCAGGGTTCGTCCGCCGGTATCGCCACGCAGTCGGCCGAGGATTTCTTCCTTGCCGCCACCCCGGGCCTCGTCTTCTTCCTCGACCCGCATGGCAGTGTGGCGACCATCGGCGGTCGCGACCGGCGCGATTTCCTCGCCTGGATGCGCGATCCCAAGGGCAGGGGCTTCCTGGAGCAGGTGCATGTCTCCGACCGCATCCTTTTCCTGCAGGCGCTCGATGGCCTGCGCCGGGGCGAGGATGCTCAGAGCGTGGATCTCCGCATCGACCGGCCCTCGGTCTCGCGTGATCAACGCCAGTTCGCCTATCTGAGAATGGACATGACGGCCCGGCGCGATGCCGACGGTGAACTTACCGCCATCATTGCCCAGCTGCGCGATGTCTCCGTCGAGCAGCAACTGCGTGACGAAGCCCAGAACCGCGCGGCCGATGCCGAATCCGCAAATGACGCCAAATCGCGCTTCCTCGCCGCCGTCAGCCATGAGCTGCGCACGCCGCTGAACGCCATTCTCGGTTTTTCCGACATCCTGATCGGCGAATATTTCGGCAAGTTCGAAAACGACCGTCAGCGCGAATATGTCGGCCTGGTCCGCGAATCCGGCGCGCATCTGCTATCCGTCGTCAACACCATGCTCGACATGAGCAAGATCGAAGCCGGCCGCTACGAGCTGATCCTCGAAGCCTTCGACATATCAAGCTCCGTCAAATCCTGCGAATCGATGCTGGCATTGCAGGCCAAGACCAAGGGTCTCACCCTGACGAGCCGTATCCAGCGTGGTCTCGGCGAGATCGTCGCCGATCAGCGCGCCATCCAGCAGATCCTCATCAACCTCGTCGGCAATGCCATAAAGTTCACCGAGGCCGGCGGTGTCGTCTCGGTCGATGCGGCAGCGCGCGACGGCATCCTCAAGCTGACGGTCAGCGACACCGGCATCGGCATCCCGGCCGACAAGCTGGCATTGCTCGGCCAGCCCTTCGTCCAGATCCAGAACGATTACACCCGCCGCTTCGAAGGCTCCGGCCTCGGTCTCTCCCTGGTCAAGGGGCTGGTGGCGCTGCATGGCGGGTATTTCGCCATCGCCAGCCAGCCGGGCGAAGGCACGATCATCACCATTGAGATCGCGGTGGACGGCTCGGGTGCTCAGCACGCCGAAGACGCCGGTCATGGCGCGACTGTCGAGTTTCCGCCGCGGCTGAAGGGCGCGGTCAACACAGGCGCAGAATTGGAAGAGGGGCGTTTCGATGGCCGCGCGCAAGCGAAAATCGCCTAAGGGAAAAAGGGGACGGCAGCAGCCGGGCCTTCTGATGTCAGGCGCTGCCGCCCTCGGCGGGCTCGGCCTGCAGGGCGCCTCCGTGCTCGGCGGCGTCATCGGCCGCAATCCGTCGGTCGCCGGCGGCACGATCACCTTCGCCGTCATCTTCTCCTTCGTCGCCGCCAATGCGCTCTGGTATCAGCCGGGCCTGCATCCGCATCCGATCTTCCGCACCCGCGATCCGCAGTCTCCAACCGTGCTCGGCGCCCGCCGCCCGGCCGAGGAGCAACAGGGCGACGTCACCACCTTCCGGATCGAGCGGCCGCAGGATACCGCCACCACCAACGCGACACCGGCGCCTGCCGCGCCCGGCCAGCAGCCGAGCCAGCTCGTCATGGACATCCAGCAGCAGCTGGTCCGCCGCGGCCTCTATAACGGCATACCCGACGGCATCATTGGCCCCCGCACCAGTGCGGCCATTCTCTTCTTCGAAGAGACCGTCGGCATGACCCAGACCGGCGATCCGACGCCGGAGGTCCTAGTGGCGCTGAAGACCGATGCCGCCGGCCCCTCGACCGTGCCCGCCGAAAAGCCGCCCGAGGATGTAAGCTCGAAGGCGGCGGCGGAAGACCCGGTGGCAGCGGCGATCCGCAGCGCCGAAAAGACGGTCAAAACGGCTCCATCGGCGGCAAAGCAGGTTCCATCAAGCCAAATCACCAATGTCGACCTGGTGCTGAAGATCCAGAAGGGTCTTTCCAACATGGCCTATGCCAATGTCGGCGTCGATGGCGTTGCCGGCGAGCAGACCCGCGCGGCCATCCGCCATTTTCAGAAGCACTACAACCTGCCCGAAGACGGCGAGCCGAACCAGGCGGTGCTGAAGAAACTCAAGGAAATCGGCGCGATCTAGAACATGATGGTGAAAAGGGTGAGCGGTTTTCGGACGACATCCTGTTCTAAATCGGCAAAAAGTTTTTTACTCAATCGAGTAAGATGATAGAATTCATCTATGCGTCCACCAAAGATCCAACCGCTGGAAATTGACCCGCATCTGCAAGCCCGTCTTGGCGTGCTTGCCGAAAAGCAGGGTGCTTCCCTTGCCGATTTTACCGAAAGCGTGCTGCGCTCCTATACCGATGAATCGGAGCGCACGATCAGCGAACAAGCTGAGGACGAAGGGCGCTGGCAGCGGTATCTTGAAACCGGAGTGTCGGTGCCGTTTGAAACGGTCCGGGCCAGACTGCGCGGCTTTGCCGCCGAAGCTCGCCGAACGCTTGAGGGCACTGAGGGGGACGGTTGAGGCGTTTTCTAGCCAACTGATGCGTCTCCACGCAGCAACCGGCTCTGCAGCCGCGGTGCCGGCTTTTTTCCTACAACCTAAGTCTAAGGCGCTGTCGCTGTTTGCAACTTATTAACCATGTTGCCTGAAGCTTTTCTGATTGGGGCGGGGGAGCGTCGGTCATGCATGCGCTGAAGGCGATAGACGATCTGGCCGGAGAACCGGCGGTCGAAGCGGGAGGGCCTGATCGCGAGGCGCTGCGCCACATCATGCTGCGTCTTGCCGAAGAAGCCTCTACCCTTGGCATCGATCTTGTCGATATCGCCGGCGCCATCCAGGACATGGCGGGAATGTCGGCCCGGCATGCCTCCACCTTCGATCAGGTCACCCGCACCGCGCTGTCGATTGCCGAGACCAACCGCTCGGTCGCCGTGTCGCTGCGCGAGACCGACCGCACGGCGGCCGAGGCCCGCCACATGCTGAAGGAATCGGCCGACCGCCTGACCGGCTCCGTCGCCGAGATCGGCCACATGGTTAAGTCTTCCAACGAGATCGGCACCGAGATCGCCGGCTTCTCCAAGTCGCTTGCCGATGTCGACAATATCGCCGAGGAGATCAGCACCATCGCCCGCCAGACCAACCTGCTGGCGCTGAATGCCGCGATCGAGGCGGCGCGTGCCGGCGATGCCGGCAAGGGTTTTGCGGTCGTCGCCGCCGAGGTCCGGGCGCTTTCGCTGCAGACCTCGAAGGCGACCGGCTCCATCCAGCAGACGCTGGACGAACTGCGCGTGAAGATCGACCGGCTGTCGGCCGTCGGCAGCGATGCGCGCGACAGTGCCGCCGGCGTGCGCGACAAGTCGGAGACGATGCGCGGTGCCTTCGAAAGCATGGAACATGTCATCACCCGCATCCTCGACAGTTCGACCGTCATGGCCAACACCACCGAGGCGGTCGACCAGCAATGCGCCGGCTTCGTCGAGAAGCTCGGCGAGATGTCGGCCGAGGTCGCCGGCTCGAATGTCAGGCTTCAGCAGGCGGCAAAACGCGTCGACAGCGTCGTCGGCCTCTCGGAAACCCTGATCCAGCTGACGGCGAGCGCCGGCGTCAAGACCGCCGACAGCCGTTGGATCGAGGAAGCGCAGTCGGTGGCAAGACAGATTTCCGGCGCCTTCGAGCGCGCCGTCGCGGAAGGGCAGATCGGGCTCGATGCTCTTTTCGACCGACGGTATCGGCCAATACCAGGCTCCGATCCGGCACAGATGATGGCAGCCTTCACCGAACTCACCGACCGCCTGCTGCCGCCGATCCAGGAACCCGTCACAACCTTGGACGAGCGCATCGCCTTCTGCGCGGCGATCGACGAGAACGGCTATCTGCCGACCCACAACCGGAAATTCTCGCAAGCCCAGCGGCCTGGCGACACCGTCTGGAATACCGCCAATTGCCGCAATCGCCGCATCTTCGCCGATCGCGTCGGCCTTGCCGCCGGCCGCAGCACCGCGCCCTTCCTCGTCCAGACCTACAGGCGCGACATGGGCGGCGGCAATTTCGTGATGATGAAGGATATCTCCGCTCCGATCACCGTCCGTGGACGGCATTGGGGCGGATTGCGGCTGGCAGTCAAGGTCTGACTCGGCGGTCAAGATTTAACCGCGGATTGCCGCCGCCCGCGCCGGTCTAAAGCATGTCGCAATCTCGTCTCGCGCTTTAAGTCTTTATCTTTCCGCATGTCGTTATCGCGCGACATGCTTTATACCGCCCCAATGAGATTACGCGCCGACATCTTCGTTTCCGCCCTCCTGCGCCGCGTCTTTGCCAGCGGCGATTTCGCCGCCGTCGAGAAGAAGGGTGCGGAGGAAGCAGGTGCGGTCTTCATCCGCCAGCACTTCCGCGACGGCCTGGAAACGCTTTACGCGCCGGCGCCGCAGTCCGCCTTCGACGAAGGCCAGGCCGGTGACCGCCTGTTCGAGATCCGCCTGTCGCGCAGCGATCCTGAAGCGATACGCGCGATGCTGGAGCGCGAACGCAAATTCGACCCCGATCTCTGGATCGTCGAGCTGGAGGCGGAGGAGCTGGGGGATATGATCCCGCTTGTGAAGGGCGGCTAAGAGCCAAGGCGCTCGTCAGCTCAGCGTCATGTCGAACCGCTGATAAAGCATGTCGCGCAAAAGTGAGCAGCGGTTTGCGACAACAACATGCGTAAAAACAAAGACCGAAAGCGCGACAAGCGAATCTGAAAGATCGCGACGCGCTTTAGCTGCTCAGCGAGACCGCCGCCCCATGACGCGCATGTCGCGCTGCGGCGGCGCCTGGCGGATGAAGCGATAGTCGGGCGTTGCCGGCGCCGGCGTATTGGTCGCCTCCGGCTTATAGGTATAGCGATCCGCACGCCGCCAGGCTTCGACGCGTTCGTGGCATTCTTCCGGGTCGAGCGCATCGAGCACCATCCAGCCGCGGGTGACGTTGTGCTGCTGTTCGGCCAGGTGCGGATAGAGCCTTTCGAGCACGAAGACGGCGTCGAGAAAGCCCATGCCGAGGCTGGTCAGCGTCGTGGCGAGCTGCTGGCCGGAAAGATCGAGCATGATGCGCTCGGCAAGCCAGCGGCTGGCGGAAAGCGCATCGGCAAGTGCGGTCGCGAAATGCGTCGCCTCGCGCGAGCGGGCAAAGCGCACCAGCAGCGCCTCCTGAATGTCGGTGAGCGTGCGCAGACCGAGCCTGTCCTCGTCGGCACGGCCGAGATGGCCGGCAAGTCCGAGGATGCGTTCGCGCAACACCTCTTCATTGGCAACCCGCTGTTCCTCCAGCGCATCCGCCTCGTTGGTCTCGGCCGGCGCCGGCGAAAGCGGGACTGCCGGCGATTCCATGACCGGCGCCGATGCGGCCGCGGACCGCGGCTGGCTCTGGCGCAGCGCCACCAAAGCATCGATGACCTTCGGCGAGAGTGAATCGCGGCTGACGATCGCCTTGACATGCGCTGCACCCTGCATGCGCGCGATGGTAATCAGCGTATCGTCGGCGATTGCCTTCGAGGCGGCAAGAAAGGGGGCTGCGATCTCGATCGGCTGGTTGCCGATGAACAGCGCCACGGCGGCCGGCATGTTCTCGCATTGGGACAGCGCCGCGACCGCCTGGCGCTTGGCCTCGTCGGAGGAGGCCTGGAACAGCGGCATGAAAAGTTCGGCGAATTGGCGCAGTTCGGACCGTGTCGGATGAGACAGGTTCTCGAAACTGCTGACAGTCGCCATTAATACCACGTCCTTTTTCCTGACGGCCAAGGGGCCTTCTAGGTCTCGAAACCGGTCACGCACAAAAACACCCCGAAAACGCAGAACAAGGGGACCAAGGCCGATATGCGCTGGCGGAACGCATGTCAGGCCATACGGTTATGAACAAATCCTACACCGGTACGGTTAATGCATGCTGAAGATTTTATTAAAATGCAACAGAAATATACACGCTGAGCGTGTCGCGGCATGGTTAGCCGGCAATATAAAAATGCGCGGTTTGGAAGGCGTGCTGCGAAGATTGCGCATCGCCGTCGTGATGGTGGAAAAACTCAGGCGACCCTGTGATCGCGCAGCGCGTGAAGCAGCTTTTCGCGGCTGTCGTAACCGGCCTGATAAAGGTCGAGTGCTGCGGATGCCGCGAATTGCGCGTCGACGCTTTTGATGTCGATGCGCCGTTCCGAGCACCAGGCATCGAGCGCACTGCGCAGCACGTCGAGATCTTCAGGCGAGAAAGATGAATTCACCAGCAAAGACATCGCTTGCCCTCCGCATTCCGGCAAGAACGTGGAAAATCCCCGATCGATCGGAGCCCGGAAACGTGTGACCGACAGGAGAGAACATACGCGCATCTGAGCGCCTCGCAATTAAATATTTTCATGATGTATTTTTGCAACATCGCCTTTTTCCCAGAAGGTGGATTGCGGCGCCGATGCCAACTATATGAATTATTTCTAATTTTATCCGTCGATCTCCAGCCTGCCGTTTGCGCAGGCGGCTTGAAACCAAATCAACTCTTCGAGCGTTAGAGAGGAAGTAACGTGAACTGTGTTTGGCATCCGCCGAACATTAGTAAACTGTTAACTGTCATCTGTCTCAATTCGGATAGGAACGACGCGATTTGAGTATTTGGATCGTTGAAACTCCGCATCACGGTATTTCAATCAGGTGCCGTGGGAAAGGCGCGAATGCCCTCGGTCCGGTCATCCCGGCACTGCAGGACGCGCCGGCCCGCACATTGGCGGGCAGGGTGAAATCCATCGCAAGTTCATCCGTCTCGGGCAGTGCATGGAGACGAGAATGGCAATAGTAGTCGCATTGGCGGATCGGCGGCCGCGGGCGCCGCGTCGCCCGGACAAAGAGCCCCGCGAAGCCAAGATCCTTTGGTTCACCGGCGTCCGCTACGAGCGGTTGGCCGAGAGCCCCAAACATCGTCCGGCGCCCGCGCCGCGCGTCAACAAGAAGTAACCGCTCTTCAACCTCAGCGAGCGGCGAATTGCTCGCAGCCGGCTTCCGTCAGGAAGTTGCGCGCAGCCTCATCGAAGCTCGCCTGCGGCGCCAGCGTCCGCAGCACGGCATAGCCGTCCGGCCGTGCCATTTCCACCAGGATCGCCTGCTGCAGCTCCTGCGGCAAGTTCTTGCGCAGGTCGGTCAGCTGGATTGGACTGCCGGCCAGCACATCGAGCGCGCCGCCGACCGATGTCCTGTCGTTCATGCTGAAGACCTCGTTGGAGGCGCTGTCATAGATCGCGATCGACCAGAAGGGCACATTGCCCTTGGCGATGAAATGTACCGGCGCATCCTCGACGTCGAAGGAGCAGACGGCGGTGCGCAGGAAGGGGTCGCCATTGGCAAGGCCGGCCTCGTCATACCGGTCGCCGAGCAGGTAGAAATTATTGAGGTCGCCCTCTGCCTCCACGCGGGTCGCCGCATCCCTGCCGGTGAAATGCGGCAGCGACAGGATGATGACGAGATGCAGCAGGGCTGCGCCGAAAAGACCGGTCAGGACGGCGAAGAATATCCTAAGCATTGCCGCATCCGGTCTTGGTGAGCTTTGGCATGGCGAGATCGATCACGCCGGAACTGCCGGCTGTCGGTGTGTCGAACAGCGTCAGCACCAGCCGGAAGGTGCCGGCCTCCGGCAAGGCCAGCCAGTTGCCCGGCTGCGCGACGGCGGAAATCTCAACCGAGAAACTGCTGTCTTGATTGCGCAGCACCGTCCAGGAATTGAGCGCTGAGGGATGCCCGGTCTTCACCGCCGCCGGATTGCCGCCATTGTCGGCGGTAAAGAGGGTCCAGAGCCGGGCAGGCGGCGTCTGCCCGCTGATGCGATAGCGGCAGCCGGCATTCAGCCGCGCGCCCTCGTCGTCGACGCTCGCCGTGAAGGTCAGGCCCTCGGCGCTGCCATAGAGCAGCTTGCCGGCGCGCGCCCGGTGCGACTTGGCATAAGGATCGGCCTCGACCGTCTGCAATGCTGGAAAGGCCTCCCAGGCGCCGAGCTTGATCGCCCCGAAACCCTGTGTCGCATCCAGCGCATAAAGCGAAATCATGATCCCGCCGCCGAAGGCGACGATCAGCGTGATCGCGATAAAGAGGGGGAATCGAAACACGTCATGACCTTGGAAACCATATCGGATGAAAGGGTTACCACTGATTCTGGCAGGGTGGAATGCCGGGCAGTGACATGGGCGCCGATTGATCAGCGGTCATGCCAAGTGTGGCAAAGCCGTCATGCCGCAGGCGGCGACGGCAATCCACGCCGATGCATCGATGCCGGCGGATGCTGATTTGAGATCTGGACGTGGGGCGTGGCGGGCTATTCCGCGCTCGCCACCTTCGCCGGCGCGAGCGGGGTGGCATCCTTCAGCTTTTCGCCGAGCTTCTTGAGGATGCCAGTCGATTGAACCGAGAGCATGCGCGGCCGGATGAGCTGCGGCAATCCGTCCTGCGGCTTGGCGGCGGCGGTCTTGGCGAGGTCCTTTTCCGAGGGTAGGGGGTTTTCGACGCCGGGGATGGCGCGCAGCGTGACACCCTGATGGGCATAGTCCATGGCGCGCTTGAAGGTCATCGCCGGCAGCGAGCCGCCGGTCATCTCGTTGGTCGAGGTGTAGTCGTCATTGCCGAACCAGACGGCGCAGGTGTAGTTGCCGGTGAAGCCGACGAACCAGGCGTCGCGATAGGCTTGGGTCGTGCCGGTCTTGCCGGCCGTCAGGATGCCGTTGTCGAGGGCCGCCTTGCGCGCCGTGCCGACATAGGGAACGCGCGACAACATCTGGTTCATATAGGCGTCGGCCTGTTCGGAGAGCACACGCTTCGGCGCCGGCTCGTCGCGGTCGAAATCGTAGAGCACGTCGCCGTCGTAATCGAGGATCTGGGTGATGCCGTGGCGGCGCGACTGGTAGCCGCCGGCCGGGAAGGTGGCATAGGCGGTCGCCTGGTCGAGCACCGTCACCTCGGAGGTGCCGATCGGGATGGTGACGTCGTCGCGGATCGGCGTTTCGACGCCGAGATTCTTGGCCATCGCCCGGATCGGCTGAATCCCGAGCTTCTCCTTGGCGAGCCGCACCGGGATCGTGTTGATCGACTGGGCGACAGCGGTCTCGAGCGTGATGCGGCCGGCATAGCGGTTTGCGTAATTGTGCGGGCTCCAGTTGCCCCAGTAGATCGGCGCATCGACGATCGTCGTCTGCGGCGTCATGCCGCTCTCCATCGCCACCGCATAGGTGTAGACCTTGAAGGACGAGCCCGGCTGGCGCAGCGCCCTGGTGGCGCGGTTGAACTGGCTCTCACCGTAATCCCGGCCGCCGACCATGGCGCGCACGGCGCCGCCGTTTTCGATCATCACCATCGCGCCCTGCTTGGCGTGATAGGCCTCGCCATATTCGCGCAGCGACGTCTCGACCGAATCCTCCGCCGCCTGCTGGATGCCCATATCGATCGTTGTGCGCACGATCAGCGAATGCTGGTGGAAGCGCGCCGAAAGCCGCTGCACCTCGTCGAAAGCCCAGTCGAGGAAGAAATCGGGCGATTCCACCTCGTTGCGGTCGACGACGGTGGCCGGATTGCGCCTGGCAGCGATCACCTGGCCCTCGGTCATCAGCCCGCTTTGCACCAGATTGGTCAGCACTTCATTGGCGCGCGCACGCGCCGCCGGCAGGTTGACGTGTGGCGCATATTTCGCCGGCGCCTTGAACAGGCCGGCAAGCATGGCGGATTCGGCAAGGTTCACATCGGTGATGTTCTTGCCGAAATAGAACTGCGCCGCCGCCGCTGCACCAAAAGTGCCGCCGCCCATATAGGCGCGGTCGAGATAGGTGGAGAGGATTTCCTTCTTGGAAAGGTTTGCCTCGAGCCAAAGCGCCAGGAACGCCTCGGTGACCTTGCGGTCGATCGAGCGTTCGTTCGACAGGAACAGATTCTTGGCGAGCTGCTGCGTCAGCGTCGAGCCGCCCTGCACGACTTCGCCGGCGCGTGCATTCTCGCTCATGGCGCGGAAGAGGCCGATGAAATCGATACCAAAATGGTCGAAAAAGCGCCGGTCCTCGGTGGCGAGCACCGATTTGATCAGCGAATCCGGCAGCTCGTCGATCGGCACGGAATTTTGGTGGATGACGCCGCGATGGCCGATGACGTTGCCGTAGCGGTCGGTGAAGGTGACGGCGAAATCGCCGCGGTTGCGCCAGTCCTCCTTGGTTGCCTCGAAGGCGGGCTGGGCCAGCATCAGCATCAGCACAGAGCCGGCCGCTCCGAGCGTCAGTCCTTCGCCGGCAAGTTCGAAGACCATGCGCTTCCAGCCGCGCACGCGGAAGCGGCGGAAGAAAATGGTGATGTCTTCCCAGATCTCGGCGGCGCGGAAGCCGGCATTCCAGACGGTCGAATCGATCCAGGAATCGATGCGCAACAGAATGTGACGGCTCTTCGCCGGCCGCTTTTCCGCCGCCTCGTTCGCCGCTTTTCCAGGCCTTTTTTCTGGCCCGTTTTCTGGCCCATTTCCTGGGTTGTCCGGATCCTGCACGTCCTGTATTCCCGCCTGATCGCGCTTCGGTCATATCCGACGAAAGCGCGAGGCCCGCATATGGCCGCAAAGCTCTCCGATACCAGAGAGAATTCTCCGAGTATCAGGAGTATGCTGAAGGATTGATTGATTTTGCGGCTGATAACAAGAGAGATGCATCAGGGTCACGCGAATTTGCGGGTCGTTGTTGCAAGAAACGAACGATGAACGATCTGCCCTTCTGGAAGAGCAAGACGCTTGCCGAAATGACCGTCGCCGAGTGGGAAAGCCTTTGCGACGGCTGCGGCCTCTGTTGTCTCAACAAGATCGAGGAATGGGATAGCGGCGATATCTATTTCACCTCGGTCAGCTGCAAGCTGCTCGACGGCGAAAGCTGTCGCTGCTCCAGCTATGAGAACCGCTGGGATTTCGTGCCGGACTGCGTGCAGCTGACCAAGGGGAACGTGCCCGATATCGCCTGGCTGCCGCCCACCTGCGGCTACCGGCTGGTCAACGAAGGCCGCGACCTTTACTGGTGGCACCCGCTCGTTTCCGGTGACCCTGAGACCGTCCATGCCGCCGGCATTTCCGCGCGCGGCCGCACGATCAATGAAAATGAGATCGATATCGACGATCTCGAGGATTATGTCGTCGACTGGCCGCTGACCGTTGGCGCGAAAAAGGATGAAGAGGAAGCCTAACATTACAGTTGCCCACCTTGCACGACGGCGAATTGAACCTTCATCCGTCATCGCATGGTCGCTTTGGCGACGGGCGCATCAAGCCGCAGCAAGGCAAGTCCACCGCAAATCAAAAATGCAACTGTAATGTTAGACGACAGGCATTCGGAGACCGATTTCGATTCACCGGTGGGGAATTCGTCGAAGCAGTTCCTTGCGACGTTATCCGCGAATACGACGACCGTTGCCAGGTCTTCAGACGTAAGCCGGGTTTCTTGTAGATGATCGTAGGCATGTTCAATCCTCCTTGATTGGGTTCGGATTTCGGATTTGCCGTACGGATGTCTTCTTTTGAGGACCCCCAAGGCCGCATCGAGATCTGCATTGGAGGCCATGATGCATTAGAAGCGGTTAGTGGCCGATAATCGCTCCCGCGAATCTCAGATTAAATGCCATAGGTAGCGTGAAACGGCGCATTCTCACGGTTAACTGCCAAACGACATGAGCCCATTCTGCGAACGAGCATGAAGTGGCGCGAACGTTTCAGTGTGCGACGCCTGGTCCCTCGTGTGCCCTCACGATGGCGTCCGCTTCCTTGCCGTATAGCTCCTCGAAGTGATCGAAGGTCTTGGAAAAGTAACCAATGCCCTGCGTCGCCGAGCGCAGCGCCCGCGCCAGATCGTCAAGTGCGCCGCCCGGAATGAGTGCCCGGAAGATGTCCCATCCCTTAGCGGTTTCATCCCGGTCGAAGCCGAGAACCTGACCCTTGAGAGCGGAGACGATCTGGACGAGGCTGCCGGAATAGATCGACGGAATGTGAATTTCGCTGCGGAAGACCGGTTGCATTAAAACGGCCGACCCTTCGGAAAGCGCCTGTCGCACTCCCATTTTCGACGCAGTCCGGAAGGCGTGTTCCGAACTGTCGACGGCATGGTGCTGACCATCGTACAGCGTTACGCCGACATCGATGACCTGGAAGCCTAGCGGCCCTTTCTCCATCGCTTCGCGCGCGCCTGCTTCGACAGCAGGGATGTAGTTGCGCGGAACGACGCCACCCTTGACGGTTTCGCTAAAGGTGAAGCCCCGGCCGCGCTCATTGGGGCGAATGCTCAGCTTCACATCCGCGAACTGTCCGGCACCGCCGGTCTGTTTGCGGTGACGGTAATGAACCTCAGATGGTTTCGCAATTGTCTCGCGGTAGATCGGGCTGGGCGTTCGATCGGTTACGGCGATGTGAAACACGTCGGACAGGGTTCGGCAGAGATCGCGCAGATGCACCGGCCCCTGGGCGCAGACGAGCTGGGCGCCGGTGCTTTCCTCCTGCAAGACCGTTAGGCCGCGATCCGTCGCGGAAAGTTTTGCCAGCGTTTCGGAGAGCTTGTTTTCATCGCGCTCGCTGCCTGGGATTAGGATCCTTTCAAGCATCGGCGTGGGTGGCTCCGTCCATTCAGGCGGGGCGACCACCGCGTCTGATGTCAACAGCGAAGGGACGGGCAAGTGGTCGGACTTGACCGTCGCAAACACATCCCCCGACGCAGGCACAACCGCCGAATTGGACCGCCCGTTTGCGAGATGCTGTACGGCGCCGAGGCTGGAGCCGCCCAATGATGCGCCCTGCCGCAGTCCCTCGCCAAGCGCGCGCACGAGCACTGTCTTACCGACATTCTGGCGATGATAGGCATGGAAGCTCACGGCGGTCAGCTTGTTTTCATCGACATTGCCCGCACGAGCCAGGCGCTGTCGAAGAACCCCCACCGGCGGCGCCTCGTGGCGCAGCGCCTTCATCAGCCTCATCATGCCGTTGCCGTGACTTGCGGCACCGATCAGGACTGGAATAATCCTGTTTTCCCTGAGAACCCGCGATGAAATGGCATAGAGCGCGTCGCTGGGCGGCTCGCGATCTTCGATCAGTTCCTCGAGAAGCCAGTCATCGAATTCGGACAGGTGTTCCAGGAGCTCGCTGCGCGCTTCGTGCTCGCGCTCGGCGGCGCTTTCGGGGATTGCGATCAGCGCCGAAGTCTGGCCTTCCCGGTAGCGCCACGCCCGTTCGGAAATCAGATCGCAACTGCCTATGATCCTGTCCCCCTCGCGGATCGGGATCTGGCGAAGCAAAAGCGTGTGGTTAGCGTAGTCTTGAAGCGCGGCGATCACGTCCCTCAGCCGCCCTCTGGGTTCGTCCATTCGGTTGACGAAGAGGATGCACGGCGTCCCCGAGGCTTCGACTATCCGCAGATAGGGCGCGGCGAGCACAGCCTCCTCGGGTGCCGATGAAACGCACAAGATGCAGGCGTCGCTGGCAAGAAGCGCGTGCTGTGCATGCGCCAATGCTTCATTGGGTCCTGGCGCATCCAGCACACACCACGCCTCTTTTCCAAAGGTGAATTCTGTGAGGTTCAATCCATAAGGGGAGCTGGATTTTCTCGGCGCCCCCTCCAGAGAGCCGAGCTTTTCCACGACTGTTGATTTTCCGGTCTGCGAGGGTCCAAGCACGGTAAAGCAGCGCATCGGCATTCCTCCAACTGCCATAAACACAATTTTCAGCCATTCATAGGATGCCCTGAACCGCTGCAAGGCGCCAGAGGTGTTCAGTTTCACAATGCTTTGACCTGGACTTGCATTTGAGGCTGATGTCGTCTTGCATTTAATCATGAGATTCTGTCTGCAACGAATTCAAGATGATACCTCGACACTTGTTGACTGCGGTCGGCGCCAGTGCCAGCGCAGCCGCTTTTCGATCTCGGGCGCATATTTCTGGACCCGGCGGTAAATCGTGGAATGATCGACGGCACACCCCGCTCACCCATCATTTGTTCGAGATCGCGGTAGATGACACCGTAGCGGCAGTACCAGCGCCCAAAGGATAATCTCTCCTGAAAATGGCGCCACTTGAAATCACTCATCAAAAGTCTCGCTGAAAAATCTTCAGCGCTCTTTCGGGCATCAACGGAATTTTTGCAACAGAACCCTTCCGCCCGCATCCAACCCGTCTTGCGCCGCTCTTCTCCCAGCAAACCGTCCAGGAATTGGCTTGCTGAATTCGCTACCCGCTCCTGTGTGAACAGCGGCCGCATTCGCGCTTTCACATCACGCAACGAAGACGCCCAAAGCTCCAGCGTCGCCTCAATCGATACGCCTGTCATCCAATGACCTACGGATCATGGAAACCCATGGATTCAGATATTCCAACAATATGCAACTGTAATGCTAGTCTAAGCGGGGATCAGGGCTTCACTGCTGTCAGGAAGCGCTTCAATTCCGTCTCCACATAGGCAGCCACCGGGCCGTCTGCGCCAAATCCCCACCAGGTGAGCGAACCCTGCCATTGCGCCAGCATCAGCCGGGCGATCGTCTCCGGATCGCTCGCCGAGCTGAAGCAGCGTGCGATCGCTTTCGTCAGCGCCGTTCCCCAGGCTGCACCCCGGGCCCGCAGCACCGGATCGCGGAAATCCTCGCGCAGCACCAGCAAGCCCTCGCCATAGGCGGCGGCATTATCGCCGTAATCCTGCGACAGGCGGACGAGCAGCGCGACGGCGCCTTCCGGCGTTTTCGGCACGGTCTCGGCAAGCCGCGCCGTTTCCGCATCCAGCCGGTCCCAGGCGTGAAGCAGCGCAGCGCGGAGCATCGCCGCTTTCGTCGCGAAACGCTGCACCAGCGTCGACCCGGAAAGGCCGCTCGCTTTCGCCACCGCCGCAAAGGTCGCCGCATCCGGCCCCTCGGCCTGGATCAGCGCGAGCACCATGGCGAGAAGCTGTTCATCGGAAAGTGTGCGGCGGCGCGGCATGAAATTCCTCTTGCATTCGCTTCGAATGTAAACGATCATTCGTTTATATACAAGCAGCGCCAGCTGGAGCAATTCCAGGAAAAGTGTGAAGCGGTTTTCCGTCCGGAATTGCGTAAAAACAAGGAGCTAAACCCGGGTGCTTACGGCATGAAGGCCGTTCTAGCGTGGAGGATGGAGAAGTGACAGCGAACTTGCGGGAGAAAGTGGCCTTGGTGGCGGGTGCGACGCGCGGCGCCGGCCGAGGCATCGCGGTGGAACTCGGTGCTGCCGGCGCCACCGTCTACGTCACCGGGCGCACGACGCGCGCTCAGCAATCCGAATATATCAGGCCGGAGACGATCGAAGAGACGGCCGAGCTGGTGACGTCAGCCGGTGGCAAGGGTATCGCCGTGCAGGTGGACCATCTGATCCAGCAACAGGTCGAGGCACTGATCGCCCGCATCCGCGGCGAAGCCGGCCGGCTCGATATTCTCGTCAACGACATCTGGGGCTGCGAGAAACTGTTCGAATGGGACAAGGCCGTCTGGGAGCATTCGCTGGACAAGGGCCTGCGCATGCTGCAGCTCGGTATCGAGACGCATCTGATTACTGCCCATTACGCCCTGCCGCTGATGATCGAGCGGCCGGGCGGGCTGCTAGTGGAAGTGACCGACGGCACGGCCGAATACAATGCCACCCATTACCGGCTTTCGCCCTTTTACGACCTCGTCAAGACGAGCGTCACCCGCATGGCCTGGGCGCATGCGCAGGATCTGGCGAAACACGGCGCCACCGCCGTTTCGATTACGCCCGGCTGGTTGCGCTCCGAAATGATGCTGGATGCTTATGAGGTGCGCGAAGAGAACTGGCGCGAGGCGACGAAGGTGCAGCCGCATTTCGCCATTTCCGAAACCCCGCGCTTCGTCGGCCGGGCCGTTGCGGCCATCGCCGCCGATCCAGACCGCGCCCGCTGGAACGGCCAGTCGCTGTCGAGCGGCGGAGTGGCCAAGTCCTATGGCTTCGACGATATCGACGGTTCGCGGCCGGATTGCTGGCGCTACATGGTGGAAGTGCAGGAGCCCGGCAAACCGGCGGATGTGACAGGCTATCGCTAAAGCATGTCGCGCAAAAGTGTGCAACGGTTTTGCGACAACGACATGCGTAAAAACAAAGACCTAAAGCGCGACAAGCGAATCTGAAAGATCGCGACGCGCTTTAGAACGGTCATCATGCTCTGGAGCAATTCCAGGAGCAGAAGGGTAGAGCGGCTCTGCGCTTCCGTGAAAGCTAAACCGCTCTAACGCCCGTTATCGTGCTGTGGCAAGCCGCGCCGCGTCGCGAAACGAGACCAACCGCTTCGTCTGTTCGTCCCATAGCACCAGCTTGACGCAGCGCAGGCTTTCCATGAGCGTGATGCGGCCGATATCGGCAAGCTCGGGATGGTCCCGCAGCACCTCCGGCAGCCGGTAATACGGCACCCGGCTCGACAGATGATGTACGTGGTGGATGCCGATATTGCCGGTGATCCAGCGTAGCACCGGCGGCAGGTCGTAATGCGAGGCGCCGTGCAGGGCTGCATGCTGGAACTGCCAGTCCGGCTCCTTCGACCAATGTGTTTCCTCGAACTGATGCTGCACGTAGAACAGCCAGACGCCGGCAGCACCGGCCAGAAGCACGATCGGCAGATGCACCAGGAGAAAGGGAATGATCCCGATCGCCCAGATCAGCAGCGCGGCGGCCAGTGCGATGGCAAGGTTGGTCGCCATGGTCGAGACCCAGGGCAGGGCGCCGGAGCGCATCATGCCGAAGGGCAGGCGCTGCTTGAAGAGGAACAACCATGCCGGTCCGATCCCGAACATCACGATCGGGTTGCGATAGAGCCGATAGCCGAGCCGGCCCCAGCGCGACAGCGCGTTATATTCGGCGATCGTCAGCGTTTCGATGTCGCCAACGCCGCGCTCGTCCAGGTTCCCGGCCGAGGCGTGGTGTTCCGCATGCGCCCGGCGCCAATAGTCGTAAGGCGTCAGCGTCAGGATGCCGATCGTGCGTCCAACCCAATCGTCGACGCGGCGACGAGCGAAAAACGAGCCGTGGCCGCAATCATGCTGGATCATGAACAGCCGGAGCAGGAAAGCGGCGGCGGGAAGGACGAGGATCAGGCCGGGCCAGAAGCTGTAATGAACCGCTGCCCATGCGGCAGCCCAGAACAACGCGAAGGGGACGACGGTGACGGCAAGCTCGAAGGCGCTGCGTCCGGCCCGCGGCTGGCGGTATCCGCCAAGGATCTTCAGCCAGCGCTTTTCAGCGAAAAGCGCGGCTTGCTCCGCGGATCGCTCCGGGTTTTCGGATTTCTCCGGGTTTTCGTCGGGCCCGCCCAAAGGGGCCACTTGGATTTCCTCGCACTCGCTGCGGCGCGCAGATTCGATCACAGAGTGACGCCGTGAAAGGCGGCGATCGCCGAAAAGCCGAGTGCAATCACCACGGCCGAGCGAATGAGGAAGAGCGGATAGTCGAAGTGATACATCGTATGAAGAGTGGTCATGGTTGCAGCAATTCCTGTTTTTCTGAAAACATGTCAATGGGTGATGGTGTCACGCCGGAGCGCGGCGCGTCCGACAAGACACGCTATCACTTGCGCTGTTATGCGCACGGGGGCGGAGCGGGGGCTCGATAAGAGGTTCTATTTCTTTGGAGCACTGCCCTGCGGGGCGGTTTTGGTCGCCGTCTTCATCTGATTGGCGAACGTGCTTTCCACCTTCGCTGCCTGCTTGTCCTTCTTCGGCTTCCGGACCTCGCGATTGCTTCTTACTTGTCCTTTTGCCATCGATAAAATCTCCCTTTAGATCGAAATTGAAAGCCGCAGCCTGCGTGGTATTCGCCCCGCTTGTCGGTCGCGACCGGAGATCGCGGGATCGTCATGAGGGGCAACCCGACAACACCGGGCCGCAGGGATGGAATGAAAATGATGCCTGCTGAAACCGCATCGCAGTCTGGAGGCGGATGACCGGAGAGGTCACCGAAAGCCAAACCCGACGTTGAGACGGGACGTCACCATGCTTTCGCGATCGGGAAAATGGCGGGGCCGGAAACGCGGTCACCGCAAATGCCGCATCGACCAAATCAGCGAGCCCTCCTTATAGAGTAAAATTGAGGTGCCATTAAGGCCATCGCCGCAGGAAAGCCATATTTCCACAGGGGATACGTGCCGCGCAAAAGTGGGCAGCGGTTGCGATAACTGCATGCGAGCAATAGGACTAAAGCGCGAGGGATGAATCGTGCGACGCGCTTAGTCATTCACGGGAAACAGGCGGATCAGCTTCGTTCTTTCCATCTCCGCCAGGCCTGATGCCGACATGATGCCGCGGGCCAGACAGAGTTCTATGTCCCGTCCGATATCGAGCGGCACCAGCATACCACCGGCCTTGAGCAGGCGGTCTGTCATCGACAGAAGCAGGTCTACCTTCGCCTGGCAGCCATCGATTTCCAGGAGCGCCACCCGGCGCTCCCTGTCGATGTCTGCAAGATTTCTAGCCTGCTCGCGTTGTTGGTAAGCCCCGAATTGCACCCATCCGAAATAACCGGCCGCTGCGACGCAGATACAAAGCAAAAGGGTTTTTCGCACAATACTCCTTAGGAGCCGGGCGGCTCGCTTGCCGCTAGAACATCAGTGAGAGCATGATGTCGTCCGAAAACCGCTCACGCTTTTCGGCATCATGCTCTAGCCGGCGGCGCGTCTTTCGCGAGGCAATCCCTGTATCGCATATCGGTTAAAGACGGGGGTTACCGGTTTCGGCGGCGTCTTCAGCTTGCCGAAATGGTGTTCGAGCGCTTGTGAGAGCATGGCCGGCGAGGTGACGCCCTCTTCGAACAGCCTGATCAGCAGTATGGCCGCGACGTTGAAGACACGTTCGTTGCCGATCAGGATTTTGGCGTCGTAGCCGGCGTCGTCGAGCACGCCCTGCAGCATGTCGAGATCGGACGAAGTCAGATGCGGCTTTTCGAAAGTGGAAGACATCGGTCCTCCTTTCATCGGGGCAAGGGTATAAAAACCCTCAGTCGGCAGCGCCCTTACACTGGCTGCCGAAGTTGCGACCATGCGCCTTTCACCCAGGCAAAGCAACGGGATTCTTGCAGCAGATATCGCTACGGTTCATGAGCAGCCCGCACCGGTCAGGGTGCGGGCCGATGACGGTCATTCCGCCGCCTGATAGGTGGGGCTCCGGGCGGCCGATGTTCGCGGACCGGCGGCTGCAAGCAGGGTGATCGCCACCGCAAGCAGCGCCACGAACGCGATCCCGGCGACATAGGGGTTCCAGCCGAAATGCGGTGCGGCGCCGAAGACTGCCGAGGTAGCCGCAAGCACGATGCCGCCGCCGATCTGGAAGGAGGCGAAAAGCAATCCGGAGGCGAGCCCCGACTTGTCGTCCTCCACGTCGGAAAGGGCCGCGACCTGTACCGAGGGGTAGGTCATGGCGTAGCCGAGACCGAGCGGGATCTGCGAGAACAGCACGAGCAGGATCGGGTCGACATGACCGAGTGCTGTCACCCAGAAGATATAGCTGAACGCCTGCAGGCCGACACCCGCCGCCATCAGCCCGGTGGCGCCGCGATTTTGCGCGAGCGTCGCAAAACGTGGCGCCAGGAACATCACGAAGACGCCGCCAAGCGCAAAGCAGAAGCCGGTTGTGAAGGCCGACCAGCCGATGACGTTCTGATAATAGAGCGTCGCCAGGAACTGGAAGCCGACATAGGCGCCCTGGAAGAGCGCGGCGATCGCATTGGCATGCCGGAGCTTGGCCCGGCGGAACATGCCGAGCGGTACCATCGGATCGGCATGCCGCGCTTCGACCACGAGGAAGAGCAGGATCAGCACCAGCGACGCGACGAGCGAACCCCAGGTCGCAAAAGCCTGCCAGCCGGCGGCCGCAGCATTGGTGATGCCGAAGACGAAGAGCAGCAGCCCGGGTGTGATCGTCAGCGCGCCGGCCCAGTCGAAGCTCGGCCGCGGTCCTGTCCTTTTGGAGTCGGCCGGCAGCGCCAGCGGCGCCAGAAGGAGCGTCAGGATGGCGACGGGCGCGCCCATTACAAGCGTCGCCCGCCAGCTGAAGATCGTCGCGGCACCGCCGAGCACCATGCCGAGCACGAAGCCGGTGGCGCCGGTCGAGGCGAAGACGCCGAGCGCCTTTGCCCGGGCGGTTCCCTCGCCGAAGACGGAGAGCAGCAGCGCAAGGGCCGCCGGGGCGGTAAAGGCAGCCGCAATGCCCTTGACCAATCGGGCGGCGATCAGCGTCGGCCCGCTGTCGACGAAGCCGCCGGCGATGCTGGCGGCAGCAAAGATCGCCAGCGACCAGAGGAAGACGCGGCGGTGGCCGAAGACGTCGGCGACCCGCCCGCCGAGCAGCAGGAAGCCGCCATAGCCGAGTACGTAGGCGCTGACGGCCCATTGCAGCGATGTCGCCTCCATGCCGAGTTCGGCCTGGATGGCAGGCAAGGCAACGCCGATGGTGGAGACGTCCATGGCGTCGAGAAAGTTGGCGGTGCAGAGCAGCAGCAATGCCAGCCCCGCCCCGCCTCGCGATTTGGAAAATGTCATCGAAATCGTTCCTTCGTTGCTGCCGCTCATCGGGGGAGGTTGCCGGGCGGCAGGGGAACGAGAAAATGTACAGCTTCCATTCCTATTGCAAATTGATAGTAGCCATGCCAGGTATTACTCACGATGATGAATGATGCCACTCTTCGCAAGATCGACCTCAATCTCCTGCTGGCCTTTTCGGTGCTGATGCAGGAGCGCAATGTCAGTCGCGCCGCCGAGCGGTTGCTGCTCGGCCAGCCGGGCCTGTCGGCCGCTTTGCGACGCCTGCGCGAGGCGCTGGACGACGAATTGTTCGTGCGTGTCGGCCGCGGCTTGCAACCGACTCCGCGCGCCCTTTCCATCGCTCCGGCGATCGAGGATGCGCTGTCGGGCATCGAGCGCGCCATCCGCCCGCAGGCCGAATTCGATCCGGCAAGCTGGCAGGGCGAGTTCCGCATCGGCATGTGCGACAATCTCGAATCGGCCTTCTTCGGCCCGCTTGCCGCCCGTCTTCTCCAGCTTTCACCCGGCGCCCGGCTGATCGGCATCGCTTCCGAAAAGCGCGATGCTGCGCGCCGACTGGACGAGGGCGTCTTCGACTTCAGCGTCTCCGTGCACGACGAACCGGCCTCCTGGCACATCCGCGCGCCGCTGTTCGACCAGGCATCGATCTGCATTTACGACGAAGCTCAACTCCGCCTAAAGGCGCCGCTGAGCCTCAAGGATTTCGCCAATGTCGCCCACGTCACCGTCTCGTTCGAAGGCAATGCCGCGACCAGCATCGACATCGCGCTGAGCCGCGCCGGCCACGTCAGACAGGTGGTAGCGACCGTGCCGCGCTTTTCTGCCTTGCCGACGGCGCTGCGGGCCATGCCCGCCATCGCCACCGTGCCGGAATCGATCGGCCGATGCATGGCGCAATTGCATGGGCTGACGATCTGCCAGCTGCCGCTTCCTCTGCCCGCCGATCCCGTGACGATGCTCTATCGCCGCGTCGACCAGGCCGACGGCCGGGCGCGCTGGTTTCGCCGCCTGTTCCTCGACGTCGCCAGCCAGGCGCTCGAAGCCTCCGGCTGCCGCGTATCCATATCGAGAGTTGCGGCCTGATCTTTTAAAGTTCGCCTTTGTGAAAATACGCTTCGAGGCGGTAGCCGTCCGGGTCGATGATGAAGGCGGCATAATAGAAGCGCCCGTAATCCGGCCGCACACCCGGTTCACCATTATCCGTGCCGCCGCATGCGACGGCCGCCGCGTGAAAGGCATCGACCGCCGCCTCATCAGGCGCGATGAAGCAGAAATGCAGCCCGGATCGCATGTCGGCAACAACAGGCTGTTCGACCTGCATCACCCAGAGCCCGACCGTTTCCGGGCCGTAGCCGATCGTGGTGTCGGAATTGGACAGGCGCTCATATCCGAGCGGCGCCAGCGCCGCATCGTAGAAACGGCGCGCTCTTTCCAGGTCTTTTACGCCGATGGAAATATGATCGAACATGGACTGCGAAACTCCCTATCTTCCGCTAATGACTGCTCACACCCAAGATGGCTCGACGCCGACATCTTTCAACCGCTGTTCTAAAGCACGTCGCGCCAAAGTGTGTGGGAGAGGCAATCCTACGACCTGCCGCCTGCGGCAAAGCCTGAGGCTGGACACTGCCGCATCCGCCCAGGTCTCGTTCTAAACAGCGCCCTCGGCAACGCTTTGCATCTGCTGCAGGTCCGCCACCTCATAGGTCCAGACTCGAAACGCCTTCAGTACATGCGGTCCGAAGGAATTGATGAGCGGTATGTCGGCGGCGTCGCGCCCGCGTGCGACGATGATACGACCGATCCGCGGCGTGTTGTTGCGCGGATCGAATGCATGCCATGCACCGTCAAGGAAGACCTCGATCCAGGCGCTGAAATCCATCGGATCAACGACGGGAATACCGATGTCGCCGAGATGGCCATTGATATACCGGGCAGGAATGTTGAGGCAACGGCACAACGCCACCGCGAGATGCGCAAAGTCGCGACAGACGCCGACACGTTCGTGAAACGCCTCGAAGGCTGTCCGCGTCGATCGCGCCTGCATGTAGTCGAACTGGATATGGCCGTGAACGAAGTCGCAGATCGCCTGAACGCGGCCCCAGCCGGGTGAGACGGCGCCGAACATATCCCACGCAATTTGACTGAGACGATCCGTCTCGCAATAGCGGCTGCCCATCAGGTAGACGAGGCAATCATCCGGCAACGCCGAAACCGGGAGTTCCGTGGCGCCTGGCAGCGACCTGTCCGGTTTGCCGTCGTCTTCGATCGTCGCATCGCCCCATATGGTCAGGTCGCCCGCTGGGGCAACCAGCCGAAGACAGCGGTTGCCGAAGAGGTCGCGATAAGTCGAAGTGGGAACATCGGGCGTGGTGAATACCGTTTCCGGAATTCTGATGTCGGCCGCACGATCCTCATGCACCGACAACAGACATACCAATGCGGTCGGCTGTGGGCAGGTCAGCGTGATTTCATAGCCGTAACGGATCAACATGGAGCGTTCTCGCGCGTCCGGATCCGTCTAGCGGAAATCCGCCGCAGTTAGAGTATAAAAGGCGCGGCGGCGGTAGGAATAGGCTTTGTGTGCCACGTCCTGAATGGAGTTGCGCAGGGCGTCGAAAGACGAAAGCCAGCTCGTTTCCGAAGGCTCGGTTCTTTGCAATGCGGCGTCGGATTTCGCCAGCGCGCCAACCTCGATGAAGAACAACACCTGGAGCATGCCGTCATGGCCGACGAAGCGCACAGCATTTCTCGCCGCATCGAAGCTACGGCTTTGGTTCAGAAAGGCTAGCGCCATGGTTGAACCGGCGGAGTTTCACTCCGGGCGGCGTCCGACAGCCTGAGCCATTCCTTCCGGTATCCTATGTTGAGAAGATTGAAGGACATCATGTCTTGCCCAGCCTCCGAACGGCTCTTGCCGATCATCGCATGGTCGGCGTGCACCGGAGCGCTCGCAGCGACACGATAGACGGTCCACGAACGGACAGATTCGGTCCGGCGGTCGTGTTCGATCTCCATGGAGTAGCGGCCGGGCGCGCCACATTTGTTTTCCCATGCGCCGACGGCGAAGGCATTCTGTCTTCGTTCGGCGTCGTCTTCATGGCTGTTCACGATGTCAACCTTTCGTCATTCGGGCCGTGGCCATGGCCAAACGTCCTCTCGATCAGTGTTGCGCCGCTGCCGGCGGGCGATAGAATTACCAGTTCCAGGCTATCTTCCGTCGCGACCCGCTCATGACGTTCATCGTCACTGCGGATGCGGTATTGCAGCACATTTCCTCTCAGAGGCAGCGTGGCGGTTATGCGGTATGTGTCGGGGAGCTTGGAGGGAACGACCAAGAACCCGTCTTTCACCCGGACAGTCTGTCCCACCTTGAAGATATGTGTTGCTGCCTCGCGCCGGATTGAGCGTCCATTGCGTTGCGGGATGCGCGTAGCGGTCATGACGGTTTGTGGTCCTTTTCTAGCACGGTTTCGAGATCTGACAGGTGGATGGGCATCATCTGCTGCGTCGAACTCTGGGCGGCAATCGCCGGCAGGTGGATGAAGGCGCCGACCCGTCGCCAGGCAAGCCTGGAAACGCTATCGATCAATTCCTCGTCATAGTCGACTCGGTATTCTCCGGCTGGCTGCGCCCCGTCGAAACCGGGCAGGTAGAATGGGGATGAAAAGCGGACGACGGTTTGTGTGGTGCGACTTGTCACGGCTGAGGCCTCCGCAGGAATACACCGACGCGTTTCCTGTATCGTTGAGATCCGAACCGGACGAACTCGATGCTGCCGGTACATCCGCGGTCAGCGCCAAGCTCATTCCGGATCGGAACAGGCGAACTCAACGCCGGAACGACGTCATGGATCGCTGTCGAGAATTCAGTGGTGATGGCGGGTCGTAGGTCTCTGACACCGCGAAGCCAAGTCGGCCAAATCGACGAGGCCTATCATTGCGCCTCGATTGAGTTTAAATCAAGATAAATTCTGATTTATCTATGAAAAACGCCAAATTAACTCTTCGTTCACGCAAATAAAATGGAACGCGATGGCGCAAAAAATTCCATTCATTTCCTGATTATTACAAAATGTCCGGTCGGATTGATTTCCTGAATATCTCAAAAAATTTCATGGGCGAATAATATTTCTTGGCACTCCTATCAATCGAGTGCCACGAGTGCTATTTATGAGTTGCAGCCGCCCTACGCGCCGGCAGCAGAAAGACCTCTATGAAATTCCGTTCACTTCACGACCGCGTCGTCATTCGACGTGCGGAAGGCGATGTCAAATCCAAGGGCGGGATCATCATTCCAGACACCGCCAAGGAGAAGCCGCAGCAAGGCGAAGTGGTTGCAGTCGGCCCGGGCCTGCGCGACAAAAGCGGCAATCTAGTCCCGCTTGATGTCGAGGTTGGTGATCTCATTCTGTTTGGAAAATGGTCGGGCACTGAGGTCACGATCGATGGCGAAACCCTTCTGATCATGAAGGAGACCGACATCATGGGCATCGTCGAAAAGACCGAAGCGGCTGCCGACAAAGCCGCCTGAGCGTCGAATTTGTGACCAGCATCTCAAGACCGAACTGGGAAGAAATATCATGTCTGCCAAGGAAATTAGGTTCTCCACCGACGCCCGCGACCGCCTGCTGCGCGGCGTCGAATTGCTCAACAACGCCGTCAAGGTGACGCTTGGCCCGAAGGGTCGCAACGTCGTCATCGACAAGGCCTATGGCGCACCCCGCATTACCAAGGACGGCGTCAGCGTCGCCAAGGAGATCGAGCTCGCCGACAAATTCGAGAACATGGGCGCGCAAATGGTGCGCGAGGTGGCTTCGAAGACCAATGATCTTGCCGGCGACGGCACGACGACGGCAACGGTGCTCGCCGCCTCCATCTTCCGCGAAGGCGCAAAGCTCGTCGCTGCCGGCATGAACCCGATGGATCTGAGGCGCGGCATCGATCTCGCCGTTATCGCCGTCGTCAAGGAAATCAAGGCGAGGGCGATGAAGGTCAAATCGTCAGGCGAGATCGCCCAGGTCGGCACCATTGCCGCCAATGGCGACGCCGCCATCGGCGAGATGATCGCCAAGGCGATGGACAAGGTCGGCAATGAGGGCGTCATAACAGTCGAAGAGGCACGAACCGCCGAGACGGAACTGGACGTCGTCGAGGGTATGCAGTTCGACCGCGGCTATCTCTCTCCCTATTTCGTCACCAATGCCGAGAAGATGCGCGTGGAACTGGAGGATCCCTATATCCTCGTTCACGAGAAGAAACTCGGCAGCCTGCAGGCGATGCTGCCGATCCTGGAAGCCGTCGTACAGACCGGCAAACCGCTGCTCCTCATCTCGGAGGACGTCGAAGGCGAGGCGCTGGCGACGCTTGTTGTCAACAAGCTGCGCGGCGGCCTGAAGGTCGCAGCCGTCAAGGCGCCGGGTTTCGGTGATCGCCGCAAGGCCATGCTGGAAGACATTGCCGTGCTCACATCAGGCCAGATGATTTCCGAGGATCTCGGCATCAAGCTCGACAACGTCACGCTCGATATGCTCGGCCACGCCAAGCGCGTGCTGATCGACAAGGAATCCACCACAATCATCGACGGCGCCGGCGAGAAAGCGGCCATCCAGGCGCGTATCCAGCAGATCAAGGCGCAGATCGAGGAGACCACTTCCGATTACGATAAGGAAAAGCTGCAGGAACGCCTGGCGAAACTCGCCGGCGGCGTCGCGGTCATCCGCGTCGGCGGCGCGACCGAGACGGAGGTCAAGGAAAAGAAGGACCGTATCGACGATGCACTGAACGCCACCCGTGCGGCGGTCGAAGAGGGCATCGTGCCCGGCGGCGGCGTGGCACTCTTGCGCGCCAAGTCGGCACTCATGGGCCTGACAGGGGAGAACGTCGACGTGACGGCGGGCATCTCGATCGTGCTCAGGGCGCTCGAAGCCCCGATCCGCCAGATCGCCGACAATGCCGGGTTCGAGGGCTCCATCGTCGTCGGAAAACTCGCCGACAGCAATGATCACAATCAGGGCTTCGACGCACAGACGGAGACCTATGTCGATATGATCGAGGCCGGCATCGTCGATCCCGCCAAGGTCGTGCGTACCGCTCTGCAGGACGCCGGTTCGATTGCGGCGCTTCTCATCACCGCCGAGGTGATGATCGCCGACATTCCCGCAAGAGACTCCGCCCCCGCAGCCGGAAATGGCGGCATGGGCGATATGGGATACTGAGAACAGCCTGAACCGGTCCGGCGTCGCTGGACGGCGCAACCCGAACAATAGACAGGGAGAATTCCAATGTCCGTGCAGAGCAGCAGTAAGACATCGATCACCCAGCGTTTCGACAGCTACCAGCCGTCCAAGACGCTTCTCGTCTGGGCCTGCGTCGTCACGGCGATCGCCACGATGATTATCGGCTTCAGCTGGGGAGGTTGGGTCACAGGCGGCACGTCGAGCAAAGCGGCAGTCGCCGCCGGCGACGTTGCCCGCGGAGAGCTGGCGTCTGCCATTTGCGTCGAGCGGTTCAATGCGGCGCCGGATGCGAGCGCTAAACTGATCGAGTTCAAGGCGATTACCGAAGGCTACAAGCAGCGGCAGTTCGTCGAGGCCGGCGGTTGGGCGACTATGCCTGGGCAGACCTCACCCGACAGCCGGAGTGTTCAAGCCTGCGCCACCGCGCTTGCCGTCTGACACCGTTTTCTAGAGCGCTCCGATATGTGTGCGGAGCGCGTCCACTCTCAAAGCAGGAAATGACCTATGATCCGTTTCGTGAAAAAGAGCGACCCGCAGCCACCCGCAGAAGACGCCGGCGACAACCGCTTCCAGAAAATCCGCGAGGCAGCTGCCGACGAGCATAAGAAAGCCGCCAACGACAGCACGCGTCGCCGTCCGCCGCAGGCAACGGAAGATGACGATCCGCTTATCTGAGAGGTACGAAGGCGTCCTTGAACAGGTCTCCAGCGCAGCCGTGTAAGCCGGCATAGGGCGCGATCTGAGGACAGGGACGCACAAGGGCTCCTTGAAGACCTAGCGATAATCCAGCCAGACCCCGCCGGCGTCGGCGGACCGCACGCAGTTTTCCACCCAGCGGACCCCTTCCAGTCCGGCATCGACATCGGGAAAGACCAGCTCTTCGATCCCCGTTGGAGCGAGGCCGCGCTCTCTGTTGATGGCAAAGCCGAAGCGGCGATAGAGGTTCGCCCAGGCTTCGAAGAGACCTTCCGGGTGGCCGCCGCCGATCCGGTCGTCGATCCTGGCTTGGGGATAGAGATAGTCCATGCCGCGCTCGAGGATGCGGGCCGGTTCGCCCTGGATCTCGTAGGAGAGCTGGTTCGGCCGTTCGTCCCACCATTCGATACTGGCCTTCGAGCCGACGATGCGGATCTTCTGGCCGTGCATGGAGCCGGCATTGACGGCGCTCGACCAGATGGTGGCGATCGCGCCATTATCATATTCCATCAGGGTCACCGCATTGTCTTCGAGCGGCGCGCGGCTCTTGACGAAGCTCTGGCGGGTGCAGAGCAGACGCTTGATCTTCAGGTGCGGCAGAATGACCTTGGCGATATAAAGCGGGTGGGTCCCGACGTCGCCGAGGACATAGCTGGGGCCTGCGAATTTCGGATCGACGCGCCAGCGCGTCGAGGGGTTCTGCTCCTCCACCGCAGCACTATGGAAACCATGGGCGAATTGCAGGTTGACGATGCGGATCTCGCCGAGATCGCCATTCCCGACCATGGCGCGCGCCTGCTCGATCATCTGATGGCCGGCGTAACCATAAGTCACGCCGACGACCCGGCCGCGCGCCTCGGAAAGCGTCTTCAGCTCTTCGGCCTCGGCGGTGGTGAAGCAGAGCGGCTTTTCGCAGATCACATGCAGATCATGTTCGAGTGCTGCCTTGCAGATCGCAAAATGGGTGTTGTTGGGTGTTGCGATCGACACGGCCTCTATGCCGTCGGCCCGCCCGGCCTCAGTCGCAAACATCGTCGCAAAGTCCCGGTAGCTCCTGGTCTCGTCGAGGCCGAGATCGGCGCCGAAGGCGCGGCCGCGTTCCGGATCGATATCGAAGGCACCCGCCGCAAGGGCAAAGACGTCGTCGCGATGCGCTGCCGAGCGATGAATATAGCCGATCTGGCTGCCCTTGCCGCCGCCGACCATGCCCCAGCGGATCGGCTTTCGCCTGTCATTCGTCATCATCTTTTCCCTAAAAACCAACCGACCGCAGGTAATCGCGGCTTTGCTTCACATCTTCGAGGCTGCCGGCGACATTCCTCGGATCACGCTCCTGCTCGACGGTGATGAAGCCGTGATAGCCGATCTCCTCGAGCGTTCGCTTGACGGCGGGATAATCGATGACGCCGCGGCCGATCGGGCACATGACGCCCTGTCCGCAGGCATCGAAGAAGCGGATCTTCTCGCCAAGCACGCGGTCGAAGACGGTCTGGTCGATGTCCTTGAAGTGGACGTAGTCGAGCCTGGCGGCATAGCGACGAAGCATCTCCACGGGATCCATGCCGGCATAATAGCTATGGCCGGTGTCGAGGCAGAAGCCGGCGACCTCCTGCGGAATGTCAGCTGCCACCCGCTCGATCTCATCGGCGAATTCGATATAGCCACCCGCATGCGGGTGGATGACGGCGCGCACGCCATATTTGCGGTGAGCGAGTTCGGCGATCGCCGTGATATTGGCGACCATCCCGGCCCAGGCCTTGTCGTCGAGACGCGGCGCACGATCGGAATGGCCGGCGGCATAGTCTCGTTCGTCGTGCCCCCAGTCCATGACCGTGAGATAGGGGGTCTTGAACCGCTGGCCCGCCACCTGTTCCGGCTGCGGCAGTCTGGTGATGACGGCGCAGATTTCCTCCGTCTGTCGCAGCAATGTCTCTCGGTTTTCAGGAGAGACCAGATCGTCGAAGATCGTGCCGGCGACGATGAAGAGATTACGCTCGGTGAGCGCCTTGGTGACGAGCGCATCATCCAGCGGCACGTAACCATAGGGCCCGAGTTCGAGGCCGCCATAGCCTGCCGCCGCCGCCTCGTCGAAGACGCGTTCCCAGGCGGGAAGGTTTGGATTGTTGACGTCGTCCACGCCCCAGCAGCAGGGGGCTGTCGTAATCGTGATGGTCACTGTTTTATTCCTGATAGTGGAATGCCGGGCGGATGTTGACGATCAGCCAAGTTTCCCGGGCCAGTATTTGTCGACATATTTTTGAATTTCGGAGCGCATGAAGCGGCCGGAATCGTCGGCGCGCTCCTCCCAGCCGAAGACGCAGGCGGTGATGATGCCGTCGAACCCGACCGCGGCGAGCGAGGAGAAGAAGACATCCCAATTGATCTCGCCCTGGTACATATCCATGTGCCGATGGATAGTGACCTTCGCGCCCGGCGGATTGATGATGTAGCGCAGCCCGGATGAGGCCTTGTGATTATAGGTGTCGGCCACATGCACATGAGCGATCAGCGGGCCGGCATCGCGGATCATCTGCGCCATGTCGTCACCGAAATAGAAGGTATGCGGCGCGCAGTAGAGGAACTTGACGTTTTTCGAGCCGATGGTCTTCAGCATGTCGATCGCCGGATGCAGCGTTTCGCACCAGTCTTCCGGATGCGGTTCCATGTTGAGCGTCACGCCTTCGCGCTCGAACACCGGAACGAGTTCTTCTATCGAGCGCCACCAGGCGGCTTCGCTGTGCTCGTGGGTATGCATGCCGCCGCAGCAGCTGGCGCGGTGGCTGCGATCCGGCGACGGCCCGCGGCCGAATTCCGAGTTCATCGTATCGCAGCCCATTTCGGCGGCGATCGCGATTGCTTCCTTCCAGTAGCGCACCGCGGCCTGCCGCTCGTCCTCATGCGGGCTCGCCCAGCGATACATCGGCAGGATCGAGGCGAGCTGGACGCCGTGATCCTTCAGGGCCGCCTTGAATTCCGCGATGCGTTCCTTGTGTGCCCGCGGGCGCACCCACCAGGGCAGAAAATCGTCGCGCGGTGAAAGCTCGATATGCTCATAACTGAGCTCCGCTGCCTTGCGGCAGAGGTCGCGCAGGTTGAGGTGACGGTGCATATGCGGGTCGAGTGCGATCTTCATCTGGCTCCTCCGTCATCCCCGGCCGCTTCGCGCCGGCGGATGATCCTTGATCTCGGTTGTTTCGGACGTCCGGTGCTCCTCCCGGATTGCCAGCACGATACTGCCGCGGCGCCCCCATGCTCCAATGCTTCCTTGATCAAATTTGATCATTGACGGCGCAGCGTGCCGATGCTCTGCTGTGTCAGCTTTGGGAGTGAGTGAGCCCTGATGAAGGTGACTTTGAAGGATGTCGCAAGCCAAGCCGGCGTTGGCACCGCGACCGTCGAGCGCGTCCTTAACGGCCGCGGCGGCGTGCGGCCGGAGACGGTGGAGAAAGTCTTCCTGGCGGCAAGACGGCTTGAATACCGGCAAAGCCTGCCGGTCGCCCATCGCGGCCTGATCCGGATAGAGGTAATCCTCGTTCGCCCGGAGACCAGCTTCTATTCGCGGCTGAACCGGGCGTTCGAGCGCATCGCCGCCTCGCTCGACGACAGCATCACCGTTCACCGCACCTTCGTCCGCGAGAACGAGCCGGCGCAATTTGCCCGCTATATCGCCAATCCGACGGCACGCCGGTCGGCGCTGATCGTGGTTGCGCCCGACCATGCCGATGTCGTCACCAGTGTGCGCAAGGCAGCCGGTCTCGGTATCCCCGTCATTCAGATCATGACTCGTCCGGCCCCCGAACTGCCCTATGTCGGCATCGACAACTACGCTGCCGGACGCACGGCGGCTCACTACATGTCGGGCATGCTGGCGCAGCGCCCCGGTTCGTTCGTCGCTCTCTGCCACAGCGGCGCCTATGAGAATCATAAGGAGCGGATCCGCGGCTTCTCCAGCTATCTCTCGGAGAATGGTTCAAACGAGCACCGTTTCATCGAGGTCATGTTCGACCTCGATGACGAGCACAATGCCATGGAGCTGCTGCAGGCGGCCCTCGGGCGCGAACCCGGCATCATCGGCGTCTATAGTGCGGGCGGCGACAACAAGGGTGTTGCCAGGGTGCTCGAGGCAAACAAGGCTGGGCGGCCGTTCTGGGTCGGCCACGAATTGACGGGAGAGACGCAGGACTATCTCAGTCGTGGCATCATGTCGATCGTGCTCGACCAGGCGCCGGAGGTGCAGGCGAGACGATCGATAGACCTTGCCCTGAACAGGCTGGGTCTCATCGAGGTGGAGGTCAGCACTGAGCCGGTGCGCTTCCTGACGATCACACCGGAAAATCTGTGAGGCGGGGTAGGGAGGCCCGGACAATCCGCTCGAATGAGCGTCAGCGGCCTTCACGACGCTGGCGCGACCTTACTGCAGCTGCGGCTTTTTGAGAAAGCTGTTGCGGTCGGCGGACTTGATGCGCAGCCAGGCTTCCCGGCCATTCCTGAGTATCCGCATGGGAATCTCGGCGCCGGCCGGGCCGCTGCTCCAGAGTTTTCGGTAGAAATCGGCCAGGCCATCGACCTCTTCGTCGCGGATCTCCGAAATGATGTCGCCCTGACGCAGGCCCGCCTGGGCGGCCGGACCGCCTTCGGCCACGCTCATGACCACCACGCCGCCATTGCTCTCGGCGGAGAAGGCGCCGAGCCAGGGCCGCGGCGGTCTGTTGACCTGGCCCCGGCTCAAGAGATCGTCGAGGATCGGCGGCAAAAGGTCGATCGGCACGACCATGTTGATATCGGCAACCTCGTCGCCATGGCTCATCTGCAGGCGAAGCGAACCGATGCCGAGAAGCTTGCCGTCCGAACCAATCAGCGCCGCACCGCCCCACGAGGGATGGGCTGGTGCCGTGAAAATCGCCTCGTCGAGCAGATATTCCCAATAGCCGGCGAATTCCTGCCGGGCGACGATATTTGCCTCGACGAATTCTCCTATGCCATCGGCCAGCACGACGGGATCGCCGGGCTTGGCCGTGGCCGCGTCGCCGAGATCCACCGCCGGTGCGTTCAGGGCCCCAAGCGCCTGGACCAGGCCGAAGCCGCTTTCCTGATCATAGGCAAGCGCGTGCGCGGGAACTACACGCCCGTCATGGGTCGTCAGCCAGACCTCTTCGGCCTCGGTGATGAGATAACCGATGGTCAGCACCAGCCCATTGTCGCGAATGACCACGCCGCTGCCTTCCCGGACAGTGCCCAGCGTCTCCGCCGTGAAGGCATCTTCCGGAATGGAGGAACGGACGGCCACGACTGACCGCAAAATCGGATCGATATTCATGCTTTCATCCCGATGGGCGCCGACGCGAAAGGCCGAAAGCCGGCGCATTCTTCCTTGAATAGGTAAGAGAATGGACGGCGGGTGCAAGACCGTATCGGAGGGAATTTCGGCAGGCCAACGCGCGACCTCCCTCCGATGCCTGCACCAATCAAGGTTTCACTGAGCGCTGAGACTATCTCGCATGGCACCGGGCGGCTGAGCGCGACCATATTGCCGCGGCGAGCATCCCATCACTCTCTTGAAAGCGGTGCTGAATGCGCTTTCGGATTCATAACCGAGCGACAGAGCGACACCGGCAATTGCTTCGGCCGAGTTTGTCAATCGGTCACCTGCGAGGAGCATGCGCCAGCGCGTCAGATAATCCATCGGCGCAAGCCCGACCTTTTCCTTGAAGTGGAGAGCAAAACTGGACCGGGACATCGAGGCCCGTTCAGCCAGCGACTGCAGCGTCCACTTGCGGGCTGGATCGGCATGCAGGGCACCGATAGCCGCACCGATCCGCCGGTCGGTAAGCGCGAAAAGCCAGCCGACGCCGCGCGCATTCGGCGATGCGATATGGAGGCGCAACACCTGCATGAGCATGACATGAGCAAAATGCTCCGCCATCAGAAAGCCACCCGGCTGCTGGTCGCGCAGTTCGCGCGTCATCCGATCGAGACACCAGCGCAGCACGGCGGCGTGATCGGAATCCCTCTTCACATGGACGATCGGCGGCAGGATTCCGAGAAGGATGTCCGAATTTCCTCCCGAAAAGGAAAAACGGCTGCCGATCAGGAAGAAATCGCCGCCGCCGTTGCAAGTCGCAATGCCGTCGCGGGCGATCGAATAGATCGCGTCGGACGGGATCGCTTCGAGCGCCGGATCGCTGGCGAGACGAAAGGCTCGGCGGCGCGTCAGCAGAAAGCAGTCGCGTTCCTCCAGGCGGACAGCTTCGGGGACGCCATCGACGCTCAGCCAGCACGCGCCTGAAATCACGGCGTTGAACTTGATGCCATCCGGGGGCGGAAAATCGATCGCCCAAGCGCCGCCAGCGTCAAGCCCCGCGGAAACATAGCTGCGCGGTTTGAGCAATGCGAGAACATCGGATAACGGGTCCATGTAAAAATCCGGACGATGGCGAAGATATGTCGGACTTTAGCGCATGGATCGTCTGGAGGCCACGCCTTATTCTCGCGACCGTCATCCCGAGCGACGGCAACGTCGCAGAACAAAGGTAATTATCATGAGTGACAAACAAGTCCCCATCGGCTCCGGATTTGGAGCCCACACGACGGCCGGCGAGGTTCTGGCCGGTCTCGATCTTTCCGGCAAGCGCGCCATCGTCACCGGCGGCCATTCCGGTCTCGGGCTCGAGACCACGCGCGCTCTGGCGGGCGCCGGCGCCAAGGTGACCATCGGCGCAAGGAGCATCGAGGCGGCGCGCAGCGCGGTCGCCGGTATCGATGGCGTAGAGATTGATCGGCTCGACCTTTCCGACCTCGAAAGCGTTCGTGTCTTTGCCGAGCGGTTCGTCGTGTCTGGCCGCAGCATCGACATCCTGATCAACAGCGCCGGCATCATGGCCTGCCCGGAAACGCGTGTCGGCGACAGATGGGAGGCACAGTTCGCGACCAATCATCTCGGCCATTTCGCCTTGGTCAACCGCCTTTGGCCGGCGATCTCGCGCGGCGCTCGCATCGTTTCGGTTTCCTCCGGTGGCCATCACAACTCGGCCATACGATGGGAGGATGTGCAATTCGAAACCGGTTACGACAAATGGCGGGCCTACGGTCAGTCGAAGACCGCCAACGCACTTTTCGCCGTGCATCTGGACAGGCTCGGGCGCGACACCGGCATCCGCGCCTTCTCGCTGCACCCGGGCAAGATCTTTACCCCCTTGCAGCGCCATCTCGCAAAGGAGGAAATGGTCGGGGCCGGCTGGATCGATGCGGACGGCAACCCGATTGATCCGACATTCAAGACGCCATCCCAGGGGGCCGCCACGCAGGTTTGGGCGGCGACCTCGCCGCAACTCGACGGTATGGGAGGCCTCTATTGCGAGGACTGCGATATCGCCATCCGCGCAACGGTTGGAGAACCCGGCGGCGTCAGCGACCATGCAGCCGATCCCGAGGAGGCGGCACGCCTGTGGATCTTGTCGGCAAGGCTGACCGGCATTGACGCTTTCGCGGCGTAGGCCTGAAGCCATAGCTCGCGGCAAACCCTCGTCAATACGCGCTGAAGACGCTGCTGATTGTCTTGCCGTCCTCGCGCCTCACCCGGGCCTTCTCGGGTGAAAGCCGATCGGCAAGGCGAGCGGATCGTCAGCACGTCATTGGCGCACACGCTGTCGAAATCCGCCTGCGACAGCGCAGTCGCAGTGCCAGATTGTATTTGCGCAGACGGCAGGCAAATCCGGCGACAATCCGTCATTAAAACGTATCAAGGCGTACGCAAAAGCTGCGCCATTCCGTCCTGCGTCGTTCTCCGGACTTGGCGCGTGACATTTTTCGTGACAGCGGCATTGTGCAACAATATACGGTCAATCTCATCAGGAATCAGACCGATACGGATTTCGACATGAAAGACTGGCATCCCGATCTCAGCCGCAGCAGCAGCCCGCGTTATATGGCGATAGCCGATGTGATCGAAATGGATCTGCGCAGCGGACATCTGGTGGTTGGGGACCGGCTGCCGCCACAACGTGAACTCGCCAAGCGGCTGAATGTGGATTTCACGACGGTAGCGAGAGGTTATGTCGAGGCGCAGAAGCGCGGGCTTGTGGATTCGCATGTCGGCCGAGGCACCTTCGTCACCGGTGGCGCGGACAAGGAGCGCCAGGGATTCGCGCCCGACGCCGCGCCCGATCCCCGCCGCGCCTCTATCGTCGATTTCTCGATGAACATGCCGCCGGAACCGGATGATCCCGAGCTGATCGCCCGCATGCGCGAGGGCATGTCGGCGGTGGCGGCGAACCTCATTCCGCTCCTGCGCTACCAGGGTTTCGGCGGCTCCAGCATGGACAAGGAGGCTGCTGCCTCCTGGCTCAGCCGTCGCGGGCTGGTGCCCTCGCAGGAGCGCATCTTCGTCACACCCGGCGCCCATCCGACCCTGCTGGCGATCTTCGGCCTGCTGGCAAAGCCGGGCGAAACCGTGCTTTCGGAAATCATCACCTATCCCGGCATGCGCTCGATCGCCGCCCAGTTGCGGCTCAATCTGACCGGCCTGCCGATGGACGAGGACGGTATCCTGCCGGACGCCTTTGCCGAGGCCTGCGAAAGATTGAAGCCGAAGGCGCTCTATCTCAATCCGACGCTGCAGAACCCGACGACGCTGACCATCCCGGCCAGGCGCCGCGAGGAGATCTGCGCCGTTGCCCGCAAATATCACGTGCCGATCGTCGAGGACGATGCCTATGGTTTCATTCCGCAGCACGGCCCGGCGCCGCTCGCCGCAACAGCGCCCGATCTGACCTGGCATATCGGCGGGCTGGCGAAATGCATCGGCGCGGGTCTGCGACTTGCCTATGTCGTGGCGCCGGACAGCAAGGCCGTGTGGCCCTTCGTCAGCGCCATGCGCGCCAACAATGTCATGGCCTCGCCACTGACCGTGGCGCTCGCCACCCGCTGGGTCGAGGACGGCACTGCCGATACGATCCTGCGTTTCATTCGCGCCGAAGCCGCCGCCCGCCAGCAAATGGTCGCCGCCATCCTGCCGGCCAGCAGCTACCGCGCCGATCCGATCAGCTTCAACATCTGGCTGCCGCTCTCCAACGGCTGGACCCGCTCCACCTTCGGCAGCCATACCCGTTCTTCCGGCATCGGCGTCGTGGCAAGCGATGCCTTCACGGTCGAGGGCACGGCACCCGAGGCCGTGCGTGTCTGCCTTGGCGGACCGATCACCCGGGAGAAACTGCAGGGCGCACTGGAATTCATGGCCCACGCGCTGGAAGGCCCGCCGGAAATGGCGGCGTCGTTCTTCTGACGCAGAACCCGGCTCCGGGCTGATCAGGCAGGACGAAAGCCGGAGGCGGTCGAAATCAGATCGGTCGCGCCCAGATCTATCCGGGCATGGGCGAAGCGTAACCACCACGTTCACGTCTGATCCGCCCAAGCTGCCAGGCCTGGCTGCGCCCCAAATGCTGCTTGATAAATCTGCAGTCAGCTTGCTGCCGGCATACGCTGGGGAGCTCTGCGGCATTCTGGCGAATTGACTGGTAATTTCCCCATAATGTAATTATATTGCATGCAGTCATTGCAAATATTGATAGCATCAATGTTTGCGAAGCAAGAAAGCGAGATCGTCATGGACACGGAATATCCCCCACTTCCTCCGATGCAGACCGGCATCAAGGGACGCTGCCCGCGCTGCGGCCAGGGCCATATGTTCAAGGGCTTCCTGACGTTGCAGCCGGAATGCGAGGTCTGCGGTCTCGATTATTCCTTCGCCGATCCGGCCGATGGTCCGGCCTTCTTCGTCATCTGCTTCGCCTGCATCCCGAGCGTGCTGCTCGGCGTCTGGCTGGAGGTGGCCTTTTCGGCGCCGATCTGGGTGCAGCTTCTGGTCACCGGTCCCTTCATGCTCGCCACCTGCATTCCGCCGCTCCGGCCGCTGAAGGGCTGGCTGGTCGCCAGCCAGTATTTCTACAAGGCGGAAGAGGGCAAGCTCGCCTAATGCATGTCGCGCAAAAGTGTGCAGCGGTTTTGCGATAACGACATGCGTAAAAGCAAAGACCTAAAGCGCGAGGGGCGAATCTGAAAGATCGCGACGCGCTTTAGGGCCTATCTCAGCGTCGCGCGCAGGCGCGGCGTCGCGAAATCGAGCAGCGCCCGCAGTTTCAGGGGTACCAGTCCCTGCGCGGGATAAACGAGATGCACCGGCGCCGGCGGCGGTTCGAAATCTTGGAGCAGCGGCACCAGCAGACCGGCCATCTCGGCGCGTGCGGCCTGGTAGGAGAGCACGCGGGTGATGCCGAGGCCGGCGACAGCCGCATCGACCGCGGCCTCGGCGGTGTTGACGGCAAGCCGCGATCGGATCGGCACCGTGAGATCATGTTTCCCCTCGGTGAATGTCCAGCTCAGCATCGAGGCCATGCCCTCGAAGGTGACGCAGTCATGCCCGGCGAGATCGCCTGGATGCCGGGGCAGGGCGTGCCGTGTCAGATAATCCGGGCTGGCATAGACCGTGCGGCGGATCGCGCCGAGCCTTGTGGCGATCAGGTTGCTGTCCGGCAGGTTGCCGATCCTCAGCGCCACGTCGATATGATCCTCGACGAGGTTCGACAGCCGGTCGCCAAGCATCAGCCGCAGATTGATATCGGGATAGGCTTTCAGGAAATCCACCACGACAGGCAGGACATGCAGCCGCCCGAAAACGATCGGCGCGGTCATCGTCAGCTCGCCCTTCGGGGCGCTGTATTCGCCGGCCGCCGTCCGTTCCGCCTCTTCCACCCGATTAAGAATTTCCCGTGCCGCCTCGACATAGGAGCGGCCGGCCTCCGTCAGCGTGACCTTCCGGTTACTCCGTTGCAGCAGCTGGGCGTTGAGATGTGCTTCCAGTTCCGAAACCTTGCGGCTGACGGTTGCGAGCGGGGATCGCAGATGCCGTGAAGCGGCCGACAGGCTGCCCTGTTCGACAACGGCAAGAAGCACGGTCATGGCGTCGAGGCGATCCATCCTATCCTTCCATGAATTGGGAGCATGCCTTCCAGATTAGCATTCTACTGCAGTCAGGTGGAAGGCAATAAATTACGCCGCAGATGGTTCGAAGCGGCCATCGCCAACCGCGTCCCGTCGATTAGAAGACCAGAGGAACCATCATGAAGCTCTACCATCACCCGCTTTCCGGCCATGCGCACCGGGCTCACCTGTTCCTGTCGCTGCTCGGCGTGCCCTATGAACTGGTCGAGGTCGACCTGGCGGCTGGCGCTCACAAAGCGCCGGACTTTCTGAAGCTCAATCCCTTTGGCCAGGTGCCAGTGCTCGACGACAACGGCACGGTCATTGCCGATTCCTCCGCCATCCTCGTCTATCTCGCGCGCAAATACGGCCGCACCGACTGGCTGCCGGAAGAGGCGGTGGCCGCGGCGCGGATACAGAAATGGCTCTCGGTTGCATCAGGCGAGATCGCCTATGGGCCATGTGCCGCGCGCCTGGTCACCGTCTTCGGCGCCGATTTCCGCACCGACGAGGTGATCGCCCGGGCGCACCGCATTCTCGCGCTGATCGAGGCGGAGCTCTCCGGCCGCAGCTTCCTGCTCGGCGACAATCCTGCGATCGCCGACATCGCGCTCTACAGCTACATCGCCAATGCGCCGGAGGGCAATGTCGATATCTCGGCCTATCCAAGCGTTCGCGCCTGGCTTGCGCGCATCGAGGTGCTGCCGGGTTTCGTCGGCTTTCGCAAGACCAAAATCGGCCTTGCCGCGTGAGAAACCGCCGGGGCAGGTCGCTGTCCCGGTTCCCTCAAATGCCGCCCTGAAGGAGGTCGTGATGCTGGATCAGACAAAACAGGACGTCACATCGCCCTGGCATGCGGGCGAACTCGCCATGCAGCGCAGTGTCGGTGTCGCCGAACGCATGGACGGGCCGGGTCGTAATTTCGTCCGCAGAGCCATGCCGGAGCAGCACCGCGCCTTCTTTCCGATGCTGCCTTTCGTCGTGCTCGGCGCGGTCGATGCCAAGGGCGATGTCTGGGCAACGGTGCGAGCTGAGCGCCCGGGCTTCATGGCCTCGCCGGAGCCGGAGATCCTAGAGGTCCACCTGCCGCGTGACGCAGCCGATCCTGCCGATGCTGGTATGGAGGATGGCGACGCGATCGCGATGCTCGGCATCCAGCTCGAAACCCGGCGGCGCAACCGGCTGAACGGCGTGATCCGCAGGACGGATGCTGGAGCTTTCCAAGTGCGCGTCGGCCAGAGCTTCGGCAATTGCCCGCAATATATCCAGCTTCGCTCTTCCGCCTTCGCCCGCGACCCTGATGTGCCCACAGAGATGCCGCCGCTTCACTCCGGCCAACTCGACGATCGGGCGCGGCGGATGATCGAGGGCGCCGACACCTTCTTTGTTGCCTCCTATGTCGACCGAGAGAATGGCGAGCGGCAGGTGGACGTGTCCCATCGCGGCGGCAATGCCGGCTTCGTCCGTGTCGGCGCCGACGGTGTGCTGACCGTTCCCGATTTCCCCGGCAATCGGTTCTTCAACACGCTCGGCAATTTCCTCGTCAATCCGAAGGCGGGGCTGGTCTTCATCGATTTCGAAACCGGCGACATGCTGCAGATGACGGGAAGGGTCGAGGTGCTGCTGGATTCACCTGAGGTCGCCACCTTTCAACGGGCGGAAAGGTTGTGGCGTTTCACGCCCGAAGCGATCGTGCTTCGCCCGGATGCCCTGCCGCTGCGGTGGAGCCTGCCTCCCGGCCTTTGAGAAATGCCGTCGCGAAGCGGCTTGCCAATCATTGTACCGATTAGTACAATGATAACCGTTCAGTACAGGAACGCCCCGGAGAACCCATGTCCAGCCTCGTCCCGCCTTTCACCCTTGAGACCGCCACCCAGAAAGTCCGTGTTGCCGAGGACGGCTGGAACAGCCGTGATCCCGAACGCGTCTCGCTCGTCTATACGCCGGACAGCCGCTGGCGGAACCGCGCCGAATTCATCACCGGCCGCGCCGAGATCGTTGCCTTTCTCACCCGCAAATGGGCAAAGGAGCTGGATTACCGGCTGATCAAGGAGATCTGGGCCTTTACCGATCATCGCATCGCCGTGCGCTTCGCCTATGAATGGCACGATGACAGCGGCAACTGGTTCCGCTCCTATGGCAACGAGAACTGGGAATTCGACGCTGCCGGCCTGATGCAGCGCCGCTTCGCCTGCATCAACGACCTGCCGATCCGGGAATCGGAACGCAAGTACCATTGGCCGCTCGGCCGGCGGCCGGACGACCATCCCGGTCTGACAGAACTCGGCCTCTGATCAAGCCAAGGGAAGTTCGCGGGTGAAAACTGTCTACGAACGCGCCGACATCATACCGCTGCTGGCGGAAATCTTCCGCGAACTCGGCTACGAGGGCGCGTCGCTCAGCCGGATCACCGAACGCACCGGCATCGGCAAGGGCAGCCTTTACCACTTCTTCCCCGGCGGCAAGGAGGAGATGGCGAGTGCCGTGCTCGCCGAGGTCGATACCTGGTTCGAACATGCGATCTATCAGCCGTTGAGAGAGGGCGACGCCCATCAGGCGATCGCGGCGATGTGGACGAATGTAAACGATTATTTCCGCTCCGGGGGCCGCATCTGCCTCGTCGGCGCCTTCGCGCTTGACGAAACCCGCGAACGGTTTTCGGCAGCGATCGGCGACTATTTCATCCGCTGGATCGACGCCTTGCGTTCGGCGCTGATACGGGCAGGCTGCCCTGAGGGGGAGGCGCAAACGCTCGCCGAGGAGGGCGTCTCCGGTATTCAGGGCGCGCTGGTGCTGTCGCGTGCGCTGGACGACAGGACGGTTTTCACCCGGTCCTTGGACACGCTGGCGAAACGGCTTGATGCTGTTATGCGATGAGGGGGTGGTGATGTGATGAGGGGGCAAACCGCTGGGATGTTTATTGTACCTATGAAAAAATTCACCCGGCCACGAGTGACTGGCCGGGGCATTGATCGGGCGCTGGCGGCGCTCGAGCTTACATCGGTACCGCTTTGCGTCTATTTCAGCGTTGTTGTTGAGGCTGCTGAGCCGGGCGCGTATTTTCCCGTTCAGGGCGAACCTGGCGCCATTCGTTTTCCATCTGGTCGACGACATGCTGGGGAATGGTGTTTGGGGCATTGGCGGATGTCTGCATCGGAAGTCTCCTCTTTTCGTGGTAAGGCTTCAGGGCAGGAAGATGCATTGCACAAGACAAAAGGCGTGTAAATCAGTGGCTTAAACACTTTAAACGATTAAATCGAATTTAATCGATTAAGATAGTTTTAACCTTGATATTTGAGGGAAGCGCGGAATGGTTGTCCACATGGACCGGGCATTCTTTTTCGATGTTGTGCGGCACGGACTCTTCAAGGGAGAGCTGACGCAGCCTCAGGTAGTGGGTATCACGGCGATCCTCGACGCCTGGGAAGAACGGTTTGCCGATGCCGACCGGCGGTGGCTCGCCTATATCCTCGCAACCGCTTACCACGAGACCGCTTATACGATGCAGCCGGTGCGCGAGACGCTGGCGGAAAGCGATGTGCGCGCGGTCGAGATCCTCGAGACGGCCTTTGCCGCAGGCCGACTCTCCTGGGTGAAGACGCCCTACTGGCGGCCGGACGAGGATGGCTGCAGCTGGCTCGGCCGCGGCCTGGTGCAGCTCACCCACAAACGGAACTACGAGGCGATGAGCGTGCTGACGGGGATCGACCTCGTTGCCAATCCCGACCGGGCGATGGAGATGGATGCGGCGGTGACGATCCTGATCGAAGGCATGCTGCAGGGCAGCTTTACCGGCCACAGGCTCGCCGATCACCTGAACGCAACGACCGTGGATTGGGTGAATGCGCGCCGCATCGTTAATGGCACCGACCGGGCGGAAAAGCTTGCCGCCTATGCCATGGTCTTTGATGCGGCGATACGTCCCGATGCGGCCCGTGGCATGCTCGCGCGGTTGAAGGCCTGGGGCGCGCATGTTATCGCCCGGCTGAGATCTGGAGTGCGGCGCGTCCGATAGGATGCGCCAAGGTCGCTCCATCATTTTGATAAATCTGACAGGAGCTTCCGCGTGATCCGTCATATCGTCTTCTTCACCGTGCAAGAGGAACATCTACAGGAGGTGAGGGCCGGGCTTTCTATACTGACCGGCATTCCGCATGCGCGGCTGCTGGAAATCGGCAGCAATGCGAAGACCGATCAGTTGGGCACCGAGATCGATCTCGTAGTCTATGGCGAATTCGACGACGAGGCGGCCCTTGCCGCCTACAAGGCGCATCCCGATTATCAGCTCTCGATCGATCGCGTGCGGCCGCTCCGGGAAAAGCGCATCGCCGCCGATTACGACAGCCGCACGGCGGTGACGCGGCGGCTCTGATTTTCGCAAGCGTTTCGGCCGTAAAGCTATATTCCATTGAAATTTCAAACGGATGAATGATTGTCCGGATTCGGATCACTCCGAAGCTGACTCAACTTCCGAACCGCCGGACTCAACTTTCGAAAAAGCGGCGGCAAGCGATTCTAAAGATTCACCAAAAGCGGCTGCTGGTTCATAGTCAGGTTGCCCCAGCGGTTGCGGTGTGGATGGAAAGCCGCTCTCGTCCATAGGTGGATGATAATCAAGAAACATTAAGAATGGCTGACTCTGATGCGCGGGCACCGCGCACCAGCGCCATCAGCATCAGCACGAAGATGAGCGACAATGCCGCGAGAACGGCGCAGGCGGCGAGCGCCGGGCCGGTGCCGGCGCGATCGAGGATGGCGGTGAAGATGACGGGGGCGATGGCGTTGGCGAGGTTCTGCGGCAGCGACAGCCGGGCCGATTGCAGTCCGAATTCGCGCGGTGAGAACAGCGCCAGCGGCAGCAGCGCGCGGGCGACGGTCATGACGCCGGTGCCGAACCCGTAAAACAGGACGAAGGTGACGAGCAGCGGCGTCGACGGGCTGGCAACGAGCATAATAACGAAGCTCATCATCATCAGGCAGATGCCCATGGCCGCGCTGAGCATGGGATTGCCGCGCCGGCCGAGCAGCATGTCGAGGAAACGTGCCGAGATGCCGAGGATGCCGCGTGCCGAGCCGAGCTGCAGCGCAAAGGCCGGCGAAGCGCCGGACTGGCGGAAGATTTCGAGCAGCGATGGCGAGATGCCGAAGGTGACGAAGGTCGAGATCGTCGTCGCCGCGGCGATCAGCAGAAAGGCTTTGCGCTGCTTGGCCTTCGACAGCGGCACCGGGGCGATTTCGGCTGTGCCGCCTTCGACATGTGTTGCGATCGGCTTCGGCAGGGCGAAGAGATGCAGCGGCAGGCAGACGAAGAATTGCAGCGCCGCACAGACCAGGAAGGTGAGGCGCCAGCCGACCGCCTCATTGAGCAGGCTGAGGATCGGCCAGAAGATGGCGCTCGAAAGCCCGGTGAACAGCATCAGGATGGCGATGACGCGTTTGCCGTTTGCCCCTTCGCGCTCGACGACGGCGGTATAGGCCGGTGCCGAGAGGCCAAATGCGCCGCCGATGCCGATGATGATCCAGGCGCTGGCATAAAGCACGATGCCGTTTGCGGCGGCAAGCAGAAGCAGGCCAAGCGCAAAGGTCAGCGAGGCGGCCGAAAGCACCCGGGCAGCACCATAGCGGCTGAGCCAGCGGCCGGTCGCCGGACCGACGATGGCGCTGACCACCATCATGATCGTCAGGCCGGCAAACACCACTTCGTTCGCCAGGCCGAGATCCGGCGCCACGACGCGGCCCATAACCCCGAGCATGTCGAAGGTCGTGCCCCAGCCGATCAGCTGGGTAACGGCAAGGACGGTGACCGTCTGCGCCGAGCGGAAGCGGGAGGATTTTGGCATCGGTGCTGAAATGGTTCTGAAATGTGAGGGCAGCATGGACATAACAGTTTCAACCGGCCGGTGAAAGCTGCGGGCGGCAGGAAAGAGAAGAGCGCGGCCGATTCGCAGACAAAGACTGGGGGTGTCGGTCCCGCCGGCTTTCCGCCTTTACCGAAGGTGATGAAGAATGCGTGGATACCAAGGCTGAGGGTTCGTTTTTGGACGCAACGGCGGCCGCCGGAGCTTGCTGCGGCGGCGGTTTACAGGCGCTGAAACCGGCTGCCCCGAACAGTCGAGAACAGTTCTAAACACCCTGCATTACAGCGCATTCATTTGCCATTCAGGTCGCGTGAGTACATATTCGGGGCAAGTTGGCATTACCTTGAAAGCATAACACATGGCCTTTCCTCTGAGCGTCGCAGCATTGGCCGCCGGACTGGTGGTATCGGCGCCCTCACCGGACGCCGCGGGCAGTTTTGTCGTGCGTATCGGAGGCGATTGCAGCGCCGCTGCAGCCCAGGTCGTCGAGCAGACGGGCGGCCAGCTCCTGTCCGTGCAACCGGTGGGCGATACCTGCATCATCACCGTTCTTGTGCAGGGAAATGGCCAGCGCCCACGCAAAGTCACGGTAAAGGTTCCGATGTAGGCGGAATCGGCTTATTCAGGACATTGATCGATTTGAAGCGGACGAAGGCGGACCGATGCGCATCCTGGTAGTCGAAGACGACGTTAATTTGAACCGGCAGCTGGCCGACACGCTGAAGGAGGCGGGCTATGTCGTCGACCAGGCGTTCGACGGCGAAGAAGGCCATTTCCTCGGCGACACCGAACCCTATGACGCCATCATCCTCGATATCGGCCTGCCGGAGATGGACGGGGTCACCGTTCTTGAAAAATGGCGCGGCGCCGGCCGCGGCGTGCCGGTGCTGATCCTGACGGCGCGCGACCGCTGGAGCGACAAGGTCGCCGGCATCGACGCCGGTGCCGACGACTACGTCACCAAGCCCTTCCATGTCGAGGAAGTGCTGGCCCGCATTCGGGCGCTGATCCGGCGTGCGGCCGGGCATTCCTCATCCGAGATCATCTGCGGGCCGGTGCGGCTCGATACCAAGTCCTCGAAGGCGACGGTCAACGGCACGACGCTGAAGCTGACCTCGCACGAATATCGCCTGCTTTCCTATCTCATGCATCACATGGGCGAGGTCGTCTCGCGCACGGAACTGGTCGAGCATATGTACGACCAGGATTTCGACCGTGATTCCAACACGATCGAGGTCTTCGTCGGCCGCCTGCGCAAGAAAATGGGGGTCGATCTGATCGAAACGGTGCGCGGTCTCGGTTACCGTATCCAAGCGCCGAAACATGCGAATTAAATCACTCACCGCACGTGTTTTGCTGCTGACCACGGTCTGGTCGACGGTGGCGCTGGTGGTGATCGGCCTGCTGATCTCCACCCTCTACCGCAAGAGCGCCGAACGCGGTTTCCAGGATCTGTTGCGGGCGCAGCTCTATAATGTCATCAATTCGGTGACGATCGGCGATCAGGGCGCGCTCAGCGGCAGCCCGCAGCTCGGCGACCTGCGTTTTGCCCAGCCGAAGACTGGCTGGTACTGGGTGGTGGAGCCGCTCGGCACCTATACGACGGCACCGCTGGTGTCGCCTTCGCTAGGCTCGGCGCTCATTCCGGTTCCCTCCGTCGTCGAGGCGCCCTTCGACAAGAATTACGAGCGCTATTACCAGGTGACGGATGCTTCCGGGAACCGCGTGCAGGTGGCCGAGACCGAAGTGGTGCTCGATACCGACGGGCGTGCAGCGCGTGTCCGCGTCACCGGCAATGTCGATGTCGTCGAGGACGACGTGCGCACCTTCTCCCACAGCCTCTATCTGGCGCTTGCCGGTTTCGGCGTCGGCAGCCTGATCGTCAACGCGCTGGCGATTCTCTACGGCCTGAAGCCGCTCGACAAGGCACGCGCCGCGCTGGAGCGCATCCGCGCCGGCGAGAGCGAACAGCTGAAAGGCGACTTCCCGCGCGAAATCCTGCCGCTCGCCAACGAGGTGAACGCGCTGATCGACAGCAATCGCCGTATCGTTGAGCGGGCCCGCATGCAGGTCGGCAATCTCGCGCATTCGCTGAAGACGCCGATCGCCGTGCTCCTGAACGAGGCGCGTGTCCTGGAAAAATCCCATGGCGAGCTGGTGCGCAGCCAGGCGGAATCGATGCAGGGGCAGGTGCAGTCCTATCTCAATCGGGCGCGCATCGCCGCGCAGCGCGAATCCGTGCTCGCCCGCACGGATGCCGAGCCGGCGCTTGAACGGCTGGTGCGCGTCATGCGCCGGCTGAACGTCGATACCGAATTCGATCTCGTCGTTTCGCCGCCGCATCTGGCCGTTGCCATGGAGCAGCAGGATCTCGAGGAGACCGTCGGCAATCTCCTGGAAAATGCGGCGCGTTTTGCCAAGAGCAGGGTGCGGCTTTCGGCCGTCGAGGCCGGCGAGGATGTGAAGGGGGTGGAGGCGAGCGCGCGCCGCCACTGGGTGGAGCTCGCCGTCGAGGATGACGGGCCGGGCCTGGAGCCGGACCAGATCCGCGAGGCGCTGAAGCGCGGCCGCAGGCTCGACGAAAGCAAACCCGGAACCGGGCTCGGCCTTTCGATCGTCACCGAGATTTCCAACGAGTACCAGGGACGGCTCGAGCTTTCCCGCGGTGAATGGGGCGGGCTGAAGGCCAAGCTTATCCTGCCCGGCGTCACAAAGGATGTTGCATGAGCAACTGCTTGATGTCACAAAGATACTGGCAAATGTATAGCATGCTTTGCCTTAATGCTGACACGGGGACGCTGCACTTCGATCGGCTGAAATTGACCCCTGATCGTGGTTCGACGCAATGATTTTACGCTCGCAAGGCATGATCGCTTCCGCTCTTCTCGTCGCCGTCGCGCTGTCCGGCTGCACGACGACGAAGAGTGCCGCTTCGCGCGGCATTTTTTCGAGCAAGCCCTCGGCATCGGCCGCCTTCATCACCGCGCTGCAGGGCGGCATCGTCGGCCGCAGCGGCGTGAGCTTGACCGACAGCGACAAGCAGCGGGCGCTCGAGGCGGAATATCGGGCGCTGGAAGGGGCGGCCGTCGGCCAGCCGGTGCTCTGGACCGGCAAGGACGTCACCGGCAAGGTGGTCGCAGCTGCACCCTATCAGGTCGGCTCGCAGAACTGCCGGCAATATACCCACACGCTGACCGTCGACGGCAAGGACACGGTGGCGCGGGGCGCTGCCTGCCGCAACGACGACGGCAGCTGGTCGCCGCTCTGAATTGCGGCCAATAGAGCGACGCGCGTCCGACAGGACGCGCTAAGGACGCTCTATCACTTTAAATGGCGCATAATCCTTTCCGAAAATCGATTCCGATTCTCGGGGTTATGCGCTAGCCTCAAATCTTCGTCATTCCGGCTTTGGCAGTTGGAATGAAGACGCGCTTCACGTATTTGGGCCGGTATGCTGTTTTGGATTCTCGTTGCCGTTCTGACGGCAGTCGTCGCCGTTATCCTGCTCTACCCCCTTCTGCGCGGAGCGAAGGCGGCGGAAAATATCCGCGCCGGCGAGGCGGCGGTCTATCGCGACCAGTTGCGCGAACTCGACCGCGATCTCAATGGGGGGCTGATCACCCCGGAGGAGGCCGATTACGCCAGGGCAGAAATCGGCCGGCGGCTGATCGCCGTCTCTGCCGACGAGCCGGCTGAGACGGCGAAACCCGCACGGCATCACCGTTTCACCGAAGCCTTCGTCCTCCTGCTCCTGCCGGTTCTCGGGCTCTGTCTTTATTTGACGACGGGCAGGCCGGACCTGCCCTCGCAGCCGCTGGAAGCGCGGCTGGAAAACCCCGGCAACGACGTGGCGGTGCTGATCACCAAGGCGGAACGGCACCTGGCTGAGAAACCCGATGACGGCAAGGGCTGGGACGTGCTGGCGCCGATCTATTTCCGCACGATGCGCGTCAACGATGCGCAACTGGCTTATCGCAATGCCATCCGGCTTCTCGGCCCGAGCCCAGTCCGGCTCGACGGACTTGCCGAAACGCTGATGGCGGTCTCGGACGGCGTGGTGACGGAGGAGGCGCGGCAAGTGCTGGAACAATCGCTGACGCTCGAACCTGACAATCCGCGTGCCCGCTTCTACATCGCTCTCAGCATGGAGCAGGCGGGACGGCCAAATGAGGCGCGCCAGGCCTTCGAGGCGCTGGCAAAACAATCGCCCGCCGATGCGCCCTGGCTGCCGTTGGTCAACGAGCATATCGCCATGAACGGCGGCGCGAAGGCAGGCGCCGATCCGGCTGCCCCGGGCGCCGGTTCGGCTGGCCCCGGCCCCACGCAGCAAGATGTGGCGGCGGCGGAGAATATGAGCGCCGGCGACCGGCAGCAGATGATCCGCGGCATGGTCGAAAGCCTCGACGCCAAGCTCAGCGAGGATCCGAACAATTTCGAGGGATGGATGCGGCTCGTCCGCTCTTACGCCGTATTGAACGATAAGGATCGCGCCGCCGGCGCCCTGAAGCGCGGGCTTGCGGCCTTTCCGCCGCCCGGCGAACAGGGCAGGCAATTGCTGGCGCTTGCCAGGGAACTCGGCATAGCCACGGAGGGAGCGACGCAATGACGCGCAAGCAGAAGCGCCTCGCGGTGATTGCGGGCGGCATGGGCTTCATCCTCACCGCAGTGCTGTTGGTCATGTTCGCCTTCAGCCAGTCGGTCGCCTATTTCTACATGCCGGCCGATCTCGCCAAGACGCCGGTGGCGCCGGAAACCCGCATCCGCCTCGGCGGCCTGGTCGGCGAGGGCAGTGTCGTGCGCGGCACCGGCTCGACGGTTGAATTTGCCGTCACCGACGGCAGCACCAATGCCGTGAAGGTCAAATACACCGGTATTCTCCCCGATCTCTTCCGCGAGGGACAGGGCGTCGTCACCGAAGGCATGTTTGCCGCCGGGACGAACGTCTTCGTCGCCGACACCGTGCTTGCCAAGCATGACGAGACCTATATGCCGAAGGACGTGGCCGACAGGCTGAAATCCCAGGGGTTGTGGAAGGAAGGCCAAGGCCAGAAAGCTCAGGGCCAGAAAGCTCAGGGCCAGAAAGCTCAGGGCCAGGAAGCTCAGGGCCAGGAAAACCCTGGGAAACAAGCGCAGGGGCAGGAAGTGAAGGCGACGCAATGATCATCGAGATCGGCCATTACGCGCTAGTGCTGGCGCTGGCAACGGCGCTCATCCTCTCCATCGTGCCGGTGATCGGAGCCCGTCGTCACGACCGGGCGATGATGGATGTGGCGACGATCGGCTCGCTGGCGATGTTTGCGCTCGTGGCCTTCTCCTTCGGCGTGCTGACCTATACCCATGTCGTCTCGGATTTCTCGGTCGAGAATGTCTGGGAGAATTCGCATTCGCTGGTGCCGCTGCTCTACAAATATTCCGGCGTCTGGGGCAATCACGAGGGATCGATGATGCTCTGGCTGTTGATCTTGACGCTGTTCAGCGCGCTGGTCGCCGTCTTCGGCCGCAATCTGCCGGAGACGCTGAAGGCCAACGTATTGGCCGTGCAGGCCTGGATTTCGGTCGCCTTCACGCTGTTCATTCTTTTGACCTCCAATCCCTTCCTCCGGCTCGATCCGGCGCCGGCCGAGGGCCGCGATCTCAATCCGGTGCTTCAGGATGTCGGTCTCGCGATCCACCCGCCGCTGCTCTATCTCGGTTATGTCGGCTTCTCCGTCTGCTTCTCCTTTGCGGTCGCGGCCCTGCTGGAAGGGCGCATCGACGCCGCCTGGGCGCGCTGGGTGCGGCCCTGGACGCTGGCGGCCTGGACCTTTCTGACACTCGGCATCGCCATGGGCTCCTACTGGGCCTATTACGAGCTCGGCTGGGGCGGCTGGTGGTTCTGGGACCCGGTGGAAAACGCCTCCTTCATGCCGTGGCTCGCCGGCACCGCACTGCTGCATTCGGCGCTCGTCATGGAAAAGCGCGAGGCGCTGAAGATCTGGACGGTGCTGCTGGCGATCCTCACCTTTTCGCTGTCGCTGATGGGCACCTTCCTGGTGCGCTCCGGCGTGCTGACCTCGGTGCATGCCTTTGCCAGCGATCCCTCCCGCGGCGTCTTCATTCTCTGCATCCTGCTGATCTTCATCGGCGGCGCGCTGTCGCTCTTCGCCTTCCGCGCGCCGAAGCTGTCGGCCGGCGGGCTGTTTGCGCCGATTTCGCGCGAGGGCGCGCTCGTCGTCAACAATCTGATCCTGACCGTCGCCTGCGGCACGGTGCTCACAGGCACGCTCTATCCGCTGCTGCTGGAAACGCTGACCGGCGACAAGATTTCCGTCGGAGCGCCCTTCTTCAACCTGACCTTCGGCCTGCTGATGGCGCCGCTGGTCGTCATCGTGCCCTTCGGGCCGATGCTTGCCTGGAAGCGCGGCGATCTGCTTGGCGCCCTGCAGCGGCTGTATGTCGTCGCAGGTCTCGCCTTCCTTGCCGCGGTGGTCTTCTTCTATATCGAACATGGCGGGCCGGTGCTTTCGGTGCTCGGCCTCGCTGCCGGGCTGTTCCTGATCCTCGGTGCGGTAGCCGATCTCTGGTACCGCGCCGGCATCGGCAAGGTCGCAGGCCGTCTCGCCTGGCGCCGGCTTTCCGGCCTGCCGCGTTCGGCCTTTGGCACGGCCCTTGCCCATGCCGGGCTCGGCGTCACCGTGCTCGGCATCGTCGCGGTGACGACGTTCGAGAGCGAGTATGTCATCGAGATGAAGCCCGGTGAGGTGACCGAGGCCGGCGGTTACAATCTGCATTTCGACGGCATGCAGCCGGGGACCGGGCCGAACTATACCGAGGACCGCGGCCACTTCACCGTCCGGCGCGCCGGTGTCGCGGTTGCCGATACCTGGTCGGCCAAGCGCCTCTACACCGCCCGCCAGATGCCGACGACGGAGGCGGGCATCCTGACCTTCGGGCTCAGCCAGCTCTATGTCTCCCTGGGTGACGCCACCAAGGACGGTGGTATCGTCGTGCGTATCTGGTGGAAGCCGTTCATTCTCTGCATCTGGGGCGGAGCGGTGTTCATGGCATTCGGCGGCCTCGTCTCGCTCAGCGACCGGCGCCTGCGTGTCGGCGCCCCGCGCCGCAAGGCGAAGCCGGCAGCTCCTGCAATGGAGCCGGCGGAATGATGCGGCGTCTCTTCCTGGCTTTCGCTATGCTGCTGATGGCGGCCCCCGCCTTTGCCGTCAATCCTGACGAGGTGCTGGCCGATCCGGCGCTCGAAGCGCGCGCCCGCGCCCTTTCGGCGGAATTGCGCTGCATGGTCTGCCAGAACCAGTCGATCGACGATTCCAATGCTGATCTGGCCAAGGATCTGCGCCTGCTGGTGCGCGAGCGCATCAGCGATGGCGACAGCGACGAGGCGGTGCTGAACTATATCGTCTCGCGCTACGGCGAGTTCGTGCTGTTGAAGCCGCGTGTCAGCATGAAGACGGTGTTGCTCTGGGGTGCGCCGGTGCTTCTGGTGCTGGCCGGCGGGCTATCACTGCTGGTCTTTGCGCGCAAGAGAGCAGGCAAGCCGACCGGCAGCAAGCTGACGGCCGATGAACAGGCGAAGCTGAGCGAGCTCCTGAAGAAGTAGCCGATCGGGCTGAGCCAGTTGCCGCATCCAGGCCGCCTGAGAAGACAGCGGCGCGTTCTGCCAAAAGCAAACCTTGCAAACATTACCAACTTTTCATTGGCCGGACAGTTCGCAGTAAGGTGCGGCGTCCTATATCTCTATTCATCGACTGATCCGGCGCCGCCGGTCTGAAGATTTAAGAACAAGAGAAGGTGCTCCAATGCTCAAGAATTTCAACGGACGTCCGTCCCTCGCCACTGTGCTCAAGGCTTCTACCGTCGCCGGTATCGCAGCCGCTGTGCTTGCAACCGGCGTTCCGCTCGAAATCACCCGGTCTTATGCCGAAGCTGTCAAGGTTCAGGCGCCTGCCGTTCCGAGCTTCGCCAACGTCGTCGACGCCGTTTCACCGGCTGTCGTTTCCGTCCGGGTCGAAAACCGCGTCAATCCCGTCTCCGACAACAACAATGACGGCTTCTCCTTCGATTTCAACGGCCGCGGCTTCGACGACCTTCCCGACGATCATCCGCTGAAGCGGTTCTTCAAGCAGTTCGGCCAGGATCCGAATGATCAGCAGGGCCATTCCAGGCGCTTCGGCCAGAACGGCCCGAATGGTGGTCCGGGCGGCAAGGGTCGCCTCCGCCCCGTCGCCCAGGGCTCCGGCTTCTTCATCTCCGAGGACGGCTATATCGTCACCAACAACCACGTCGTTTCTGATGGCCAGGCCTTCGTCGCTGTCACGAATGACGGCACCGAGCTCGATGCCAAGCTGATCGGCAAGGATCCGCGCACCGACCTCGCCGTGCTGAAGGTCGACGGCAAGGGCAAGAAGTTCACCTACGTCAACTGGGCAGACGACAACAACGTCCGCGTCGGCGACTGGGTCGTTGCCGTCGGCAACCCCTTCGGCCTCGGTGGCACGGTCACAGCCGGCATCGTCTCGGCTCGCGGCCGCGATATCGGCTCCGGTCCTTATGACGATTACCTGCAGGTGGATGCCGCGGTGAACCGCGGCAATTCCGGCGGCCCGACCTTCAATCTCAGCGGCGAAGTCGTCGGCATCAACACCGCGATCTTCTCGCCGTCGGGCGGCAGCGTCGGCATCGCCTTCGCCATTCCCGCCTCGACCGCCAAGGATGTCGTCGCCGATCTGATGAAGGACGGCCAGGTCTCGCGCGGCTGGCTGGGTGTCCAGATCCAGCCGGTGACCAAGGATATCGCCGAATCCATCGGTCTCTCCGAGCCGAGCGGCGCCCTTGTCGTCGCCCCGCAGGCCGGATCGCCGGGTGACAAGGCCGGCATGAAGGCCGGCGACGTCGTCACCGCGCTGAACGGTGAGACGATCAAGGATGCGCGTGATCTCAGCCGCCGCATCGGCGCGATGCAGCCGGGCAGCAAGGTCGAGCTTTCGGTTTGGCGCGCCGGCAAGGCCCAGCCTCTCACCGTCGAACTCGGCACGCTGCCGATCGACCAGAAGGATGCGTCCGCCGATGACAGCAATCAGCCACAGCAGCCTGAGGCACCGGCGTCCGAGAAGGCGCTTGCCGATCTCGGCTTGACGGTCGGCCCTTCCGATGACGGCAAGGGCCTGGCAATCACCGGCATCGACCCGGACTCCGACGCTGCCGACAAGGGCATCAAGGAAGGCGAAAAGATCACTTCGGTCAACAACCAGGAGGTCGCCAGCCCTGACGATGTCGTCAAGGTGCTGAACCAGGCCAAGAAGGACGGCCGCACCCGCGCGCTCTTCCAGATCCAGTCCAATGAAGGAAGCCGTTTCGTAGCGCTTCCGATCAACGGCCAGGGCTGATCCTCAAGACAACTGGAGCCGCGCGGACGAAACTCCGTGCGGCTCTATTCTTCTGACCTTTGAAGGATGATCGCCATGAGCGCCGCCCCGCAGGAAGATGCTTTGAGCCTTGCCGAAACGCAGCCGGCGGGTAATGTCGGCCGCATGAAGATTCTCATCATCGAAGATGATCTGGAAGCCGCGGTCTACCTCACGAAAGCCTTTCGCGAGGCGGGCATCGTCGCCGATCACGCCAGCGACGGCGAGAGCGGCCTGTTCATGGGGTCGGAAAATACTTATGACGTCATCGTCATCGACCGCATGCTGCCGCGCCGGGACGGGCTTTCCGTCATCAGCGAGTTGCGCCGCAAGGCGATCCATACGCCGGTCCTCATCCTCTCGGCGCTCGGCCAGGTCGATGACCGCGTGACCGGTCTTCGTGCCGGCGGCGACGATTACCTGCCGAAGCCTTATGCCTTCAGCGAGTTGCTGGCGCGCGTCGAGGTGCTCGGCCGCCGCAAGGGCACGCCGGATCAGGACGTCGTCTACCGCGTCGGCGATCTCGAACTCGACCGGCTCGCCCATGAGGTGCGCCGCGGCGGCAAGGAGATCCCGCTGCAGCCGCGCGAATTCCGTCTGCTGGAATATCTGATGAAGAATGCCGGTCAGGTGGTGACCCGCACCATGCTGCTCGAAAATGTCTGGGACTATCACTTCGACCCGCAGACCAACGTCATCGACGTCCATGTCTCGCGCCTGCGTTCGAAGATCGAGAAGGACTACAGCCAGCCGCTCCTGAAGACCATTCGCGGCGCGGGGTATATGATCAAGGATGAGGGATGAGCCGTTTCAAGGTTCTCTTCAAGTCCACCGCAGTCCGCCTTTCGGCACTCTATATCCTGCTTTTCGCCATCTGCGCCGCGACGCTCGTCTTCTATGTGACGGCGATGTCGGAACGGCTGCTGACGGGCCAGATCCGCGACGCCGTCAGGCAGGAGGTGGAGCAGGTACAGCGCGCCTATGACACCGGCGGCATGAACCTTCTCCTGCGAACGATGGAGCGGCGTGCCCGCCAGCCGGGCGCCAACCTCTACATCATCGCCGGTCCCTCGGGTGATATTCTCGCCGGCAACGTCGCCTCGGTGCAACCGGGCGTCTTCGAGGAGATCGGCTGGACCTCCGCGCCCTTCGGTTACCAACGCTATACTGACGGCGGGGGTGTCGAGCGCCGCCACAAGGCGATCGCCAATATTTTCGTGCTCGACAATGGCCTCAGAATCCTGATCGGCCGCGACCTCGGCGACCCCGAGCGTTTCCGTCTGCTGGTGCGCCAGGCGCTGATGGTGGCCTTGGCGATCATGGGGCTTGGCGCCATCATCATCTGGTTCGCCATCGGCCGCAACGCGCTGAAACGCATCGACCGCATGTCGGATGCCAGCAAGAAGATCATGGCCGGCGACCTGTCGCAGCGCCTGCCTGTGGGCGGATCCGGCGATGAATTCGACCGCTTGTCGATGTCGTTGAATACCATGCTGGAGCGCATCGAGAAGCTGAACGAGGGCCTGCGGCAGGTCTCCGACAACATCGCCCACGATCTGAAGACGCCGTTGACGCGGCTGCGCAACAAGGCGGCCGATGCGCTGGGTATCGCCGACGGCGAGACGCGGCGCACCGCGCTCGAAGGCATCATCTCCGAATCGGACCAACTGATCCGCACCTTCAACGCGCTGTTGATGATCTCCCGGGTCGAGGCCGGATCGGTCGCCGCCGAGATGTCGCCGGTGGAACTTTCGGCCATCGTCTCCGATAGCGCCGAGCTTTACGAGCCGGCGGCGGAGGAGGCCGGGCTTGGCCTCAGCTCCAGCATCGAGCCGGATGTCGAGGTGCAGGGCAATCGCGAGCTGATCGGTCAGGCGATCTTCAATCTGCTCGACAATGCCATCAAATATTCCTCTGATACCGAAGGGGCGGGCAAGGTATCGCTGAAGCTCTCCCGCCGCCCGGACGGCATCTGCCTTTCGGTCGCTGACCACGGACCGGGCGTTCCGGCCGACAGGCGCGACGACGTGGTGAAGCGCTTCGTCCGCCTCGATGAAAGCCGGTCAAAGCCGGGAACGGGGCTTGGGCTTTCGCTGGTGGAAGCGGTGATGGAGCTGCACAATGGCCGGTTGGAACTCTCCGATACCGATCCCGACAAGCCCGAAAAGCGCGGATTGACCGTCAGCATGATCTTCCCGGCCAAGGCTGCCTGATGGCCCGCTGCCGATGATCGGCTGAATCGCGTATTGGCGGTTTTCCGCCAAGACCCTAGTTTAATGCCGGTCAGGGAGGCGTTCCCGCGATTCTGCGGGGTCGTTTCCCTAGGCGCTAAAGCAGGGAGAGTGCATGCTGACGAGATCGACGCATGGTCTGAAGGATGTCGCCGAAGGGCTGCTGCGGCCGCTGAACCAGACGGAGTTGAAGCTGGCGCTGGCCGACCTTCAGGAGGCCGGCAAAAGCGAGCCGTCGGTGGCGGCGCTGCTGAAGACGGAAGGCCCGCTCCGCGATTTCATCGCGGCCGTGCTGACGCTGTCGCCCTACCTGCGCGAGATCGTCAATCTCGACCCCACTATTCTCGCCGGCGCCATCACTCAACCGCTGGAGCCGCAGATCGAGGCGCTGGTCGCCGAGGCGCGGCGCTGCTGGCAACGGGACGGCGAGGGGGCAGCGCCTTCGGAATCCGTGGTAATGAGCAGGCTGCGCATCATCAAGCGCAAGGTGGCCTTCCTCGTTGCACTCGCCGATCTCGCGCGCATCTTCGACGGCCGGGCGACGACGGCCTGGCTGAGCGAGCTTGCCGAAGCTTCGGTTGCCGCCGCGATCGACCATCTGCTGCTGGCGGCGCATGAGGGTGGAAAGCTGCGGCTGCGGGATCTGGCGGTACCGAGCGACGGCTCCGGGCTGATTGTGCTCGGCATGGGCAAACTCGGCGCATCCGAACTCAACTATTCCTCCGATATCGATCTCGTCGTCGTCTTCGACGAACAGGCGGGCATCGTGCCCGACCCGGATGACGCGATCGAGATCTTCCCGAGAATGATGCGGCGGTTGGTGCGCATCCTGCAGGAGCGGACAGCCGACGGCTACGTCTTCCGCACCGATCTCAGATTGCGCCCCGATCCCGGTTCGACGCCGCTGGCGATCCCGGTCGATGCGGCGATGATCTATTACGAGGGCAGGGGCCAGAACTGGGAACGGGCGGCCTTCATCAAGGCGCGCGCCGTTGCCGGCGACTTGACCGCGGGCGGCGATTTCCTGCGCGGGCTCGCCCCTTTCGTCTTCCGCAAATATCTCGATTACGCGGCGATTTCCGATATCCATTCGATCAAGCGGCAGATCCACGCGCATAAGGGCCACGGCGCCATTGCGGTCAAGGGTCATAACGTCAAGCTCGGCCGCGGCGGCATTCGCGAGATCGAATTCTTCGTCCAGACACAGCAGTTGATCGCCGGCGGCCGCATGCCGGCCTTGCGCGGCCGGTCGACGGAGGAGACGCTCGGAGAACTCACCAAGGCGAAATGGCTCGACGCTGAAACCCGTGACGAATTGACCGAGGCCTACTGGTTCCTGCGCGATGTCGAGCATCGCATCCAGATGGTGCGCGACGAGCAGACCCACCTGCTGCCGGAGACGGATGCCGACCTGAAGCGCATCGCCTTCATGATGGGCTTTTCCGACACGCCGAGCTTCTCCGAACGGCTGGTCGGCGTGCTGAAGACGGTCGAGCGGCGTTATGCCCACCTCTTCGAGCAGGAGAGCAGGCTTTCCACCGAGACCGGCAACCTCGTCTTCACCGGCCAGGGCGACGACCCGGATACGCTGGAGACGCTGAAGAAACTCGGCTTCACCAGGCCGTCCGATATTTCCCGTATCATCCGCACCTGGCATTATGGCCGCTACCGCGCGACGCAATCGGTCGAGGCGCGTGAAAGGCTGACGGAGCTGGCGCCGGAGCTTTTGCGGGTTTTCGGCGAAAGCAAGCGCGCCGACGAGGCGCTGCTGCGCTTCGACAGTTTCATCTCCGGCCTTCCCTCCGGTATCCAACTGTTCTCGCTGCTCGGCAGCAACCCGGCGCTGCTGTCGCTGATCGTCAACATCATGTCCTCGGCACCCCGGCTTGCCGAGGTGATCGCCGCCAAGCCGCATGTCTTCGACGGCATGCTCGATCCCGGCCTGATGGCCGAGCTGCCGACGCGCGATTATCTCGGCGAGCGGCTGAAGGGCTCGCTTGCCCAGGCCCGCCACTATGAGGAGGTGCTCGACCGGCTGCGCATCTTCGCCGCCGAGCAGCGCTTCCTGATCGGCATCCGCCTGCTCACAGGCGCGATCAACGGCGTGATGGCCGCACGCGCCTTCACCCATCTCGCCGACCTCATCATCGCGGCGGCACTCGAGGCCGTGGTCGGCGAGATGCGGGCAGCACATGGCGACTATCCCGGCGGGCGCATCGCGGTCGCCGGCATGGGCAAGCTCGGCAGCTTCGAGCTGACGGCCGGTTCCGACATCGATCTGATCCTGCTCTATGATTATGACGACATGGCCTCCGAATCCGATGGGCCGAAGCCGCTCGATGCGACACGTTATTTCACCCGCATCACCCAGAGGCTGATGGCCGCCTTGTCGGCGCCGACCGCCGAAGGTGTGCTCTATGAGGTCGACATGCGGCTGCGCCCATCCGGCAACAAGGGGCCGGTCGCCACCCGCATCAATGCCTTCGGCAAGTACCAGCGCAAAGAGGCATGGACCTGGGAACATATGGCGCTCAGCCGCGCCCGGCTGATTTGCGGCAATGAGAGCCTGATCGCCGAGGCGGAACTTATCATCCGCGAGGTGCTGTCGGCCGATCGTGACATTGCCAAGGTGGCGCATGACGTCGCCGAGATGCGCGAACTGATCGACAAGGAAAAGCCGCCCTCCGGCCCGTGGGACCTGAAGCAGATCCCCGGCGGCGTCATCGATCTCGAATTCATCGCCCAGTATCTCGCGCTGATCGCGCCGACCAGGGGTGTCGGTATTGCCGTCAATGGGATGAGCACTGGCGAAGCCCTGAAGGTGCTTGGCGACCGGCTGATGGCGACGTCCGATCTCGACATATGCCTCGAGGCCTTCACGCTTTATACCGGCCTTTCGCAACTGATCCGCCTCTCCATCGACAGCCTGTTTGATCCGAAAGAAGCGCCGGCGGGCCTCGTCGAACTCGTCTGCCGCGCCGGCGACTGCCCTGACATCAAGACGCTGGAAGCGGAGGTGAAGCGGCTGTCGAAAGCGGTTCGGAAAATATTCCTGAATGTCGTGAAAGCCTGATCTCACACCAGATGGAACGACCGCGAGGATTATCTCGAGCATGGCCTGTCGGATTCTCGTTTAGCCAGTCGTCTTCAGGACAAAGCTATGGAGAACACCAATGACGATTACCATTACCGCTTTTGAACGGTCGCCCGATCGCGGCAGAGGTCTGGCGCGTGACATGCGCATTCGCTGGGCGCTCGAGGAAGTGGGCCAGCCTTACGACGTTCGTCTTGTTTCCTTCAAGACGATGAGAGAACCCGCGCATCTCGCACTTCAGCCTTTCGGGCAAATCCCGACCTATGAGGAAGGCGATCTCGCACTGTTCGAGTCCGGCGCCATCGTCTTGCATATCGGCGAGCGCCATGCGGGCCTGCTGCCGGACGATGAGAATGGCCGGGCGCGCGCGCTCACATGGATGTTCGCCGCGCTCAACACGGTGGAACCACCGATCTTCGACCGCGCCCTCGCCAGAATCCTCGAGCGCAACGAGCCTTGGTACGAGCAGCGCTTGCATGCCCTCGAGGTCAGCATCCGGAAGCGGCTGGACGATCTTTCCCGTCGCCTTGGCGATGCCGATTGGCTCGACGGCGCGTTCAGCGCCGGCGACCTACTGATGGTGACGGTGCTGCTCAGGCTGAAAGGATCGGATATATTGGACGGCTATCCGAACCTTTCCGCCTATGTCGCCCGCGGCGAAGCGCGGCCCGCATACAAGCGTGCTTTCGCCGCTCAGCTGGCGGTTTTCACCGCTGCATCGACCACCTGAGATCACAGGTTGCTCTTTCTTCAATGAACCGGGGGCGCCAACGACTTTCCGGCTTAGCTCATTGGCCCGGACGGCGTCGCTTCGAGCTTGAAGGTTACGCGGATGACCTTGTCGAGCCATTCACCCTTTCCGTCATTCTGCAGGCCAAGTCCAAGGGCCAGACGATCCAGCTCCGCCGTGCCGGCAACGATGGCCCGTCCCGCCCCGTCGCGCTGCATCGTAAACGGGACCGACACAGGCACCGTCACGCCGCGGACAAGGGCATTGCCCTTGCCGACATAGGCCTCGCCCGCCGTTTCGAAATGGTCGAGCACAACCTCCACCAGCGGATGGGTGGCCGTCTGCAGGCCGTCGTCGCCGCCGATATTGGGCCTGACGAATGAATTATCGAAATCGATGGAGGCGGCGTCGATGACAATCCGCGCCTTGGCGGCGCCAAGATTGACCGGATCGAATTCGATGAATGCGTCCCATTTTCCGATCGTGCCGGCAGTCGGCGTTCCGGAGAAATTGATCGTGTAGGTCAGTGCAGACTTCGTTTTATCGATCACCCAGCCGGATGGCGATGCTTCAGTCGATCCAAGGTCCGCAGCATTGACGGATGCAGTGCCGCCCGTTCTGGAGATCAAGAGTCCGCCGCCGATAAAGCACAGTGCCAGCACGACGGAGACCAGCACGCCGATTGCGGAGGAGGGCATCCGGCGCAGCCAGCCGAAAGGTATCATTCGCGAAAAGGACGGCATCCGGTCTATCACCGAATGCTTGAGCGCCCCGGCCACATGCAGAACCAGAAGCAACCCGAAACCATAGGCCAGAATGACATGCGCATTCTCGGACGCGGCCTCAACTGTTGCGCGCATCGAGGTTGGAATGGGCAGATGTGGCCAGACCAGGGTATCGGAGAGAAACAGAAGGGTGGGAATCCCTGTAGAGGACGCCGACACCAGCAGCCAGCCGGTCAAAGGCACGACCAGCATCAGCGCATAGAACAGTGCATGGACGATGCTGGCCGCGGCCCGTTCCGCCCGTGTCATCGGCGCATGCGCGGGCGGCGTGTGGAACAGGCGCCAGGCGATGCGGGCGATCGTCAAGGTTAGGACCGCGATGCCGAACGTCTTGTGCCACTGAAACATCGCAAAACGCAGCGTATCTGGAACGCTCTCCACGCGGCTCATCAGAAAACCCATGGCAAGCTGGGTCAGGATGAGCGCAGCGATGAGCCAGTGCAGGATCATTGCACCCATACTGTAGGCCCGGACCGAATGTGTAGCTGACATGGGTGACTTCCAGTCGTCGCAATGGGAGCGCAAAAGAGCCGGTGCAACCCGACGATGTCGGGCTGCGCCGGCAACGAACACCTACTGAGCGACGAACTCGGTTTCGATCGTCAGCTTGACGTCGTCGCTGACAGGACCGACCAAAGCGGCGACACCGAAATCGGAGCGCTTGATCACTCCGGTTGCTGAAAAGCCGACGGTCGGCTTCTTGGACATCGGGTGCGGGTTGAGCGCCGCGTTCAGGGTAACGTCGAGCGTGACGGGCTTGGTGACGCCGTGGAACGTCAGGTCCCCGGTGACGGTTCCGGTCTTGCCGTCCTTGACGTTGATGGCCGTGGAAACGAAGGTGATCTCGCTGAACTTGGCCGCATCGAAGAACATCTCACCGGCAATCTCTGCATTAAAGCTCTTTTCGCTTGCCGGATAGTTTGTGCTGACCGAAGCCGGATCGATGGTTGCCGTCAGTTTCGACTTCGTAACGTCCGCAGGGTCGAGCTCGAGCTTCGCGGAAATCTTGTCGAAGCGGCCGATATAGTTGGAAAGGCCGAAATGGACGACGCTCCACAGAACATTGGTATGGGTCACATCCGCCTGATAGGTGCCGGCAGGAACATCGATCGTCTGCGCATATGCAGTGGAGGACGCAAGTGCCAGGACACCGGCAACGAGGGCGGACTTAATGGAAAACATTGATGATCCTTGAATTGTTTCGACAGCACATTGCGTGCAGCATTTCCCTAGCGGGCGCTCAGCCCTCGCGAAACAGCGACAAACTGTTCGACATTTGTTGACAATCGGCGGAAGTACGATAAGTCGCTGTTTAAAAACGACAAATTCGCGAGATCAAGACGGAGCAATGAAAAGTGAGGACGGCGTGATCGTCGTTTTGCGCTGCTTTTCAGAGAGAACGGTGCTGCCTCAGCCTTGTGAGCCGCCTGCTCGACATTTCGATGCCTGTCGCACACCTGTAATAGTGTAACCTTAGGTTAGAATGGCTCCAGACTTGGGGTGAATCTTAACTTGGAGGCGAGCCAATGAACGAGCAACTTTCTCAGAAGATATTCCCAACGACGCAGCTTGAAGACGCGGATGGCGATGGCCATAACACGAGCGCCAACCCTACTATGGGTGAAATCATCGGCAAGCGTTTCTCGCGCCGCAATTTCCTGCAGGGCTCGCTTGCCGTATCGGCGATCGCCGCGACCGTCAGCCCGATCGCTTTGATGAGTGCCGACGAAGCGCGCGCTCAGTCGAACAACGGTTCTGCCTTCAATTTCACCGAGGTCGAGGCCGGCATCGATGCCAACCATCATGTGGCCGAAGGTTACAATGCCGATATCCTGCTGCGCTGGGGCGATGCCGTGCTACCGGGCGCTCCCGAGTTCGACCCGACGAAGCAGACGGCCGATGCGCAGAGCAAGCAGTTCGGCTACAACAACGACTATGTCGGCTTCATTCCGCTCGAAGGTTCGTCCGAGCACGGCCTGCTCGTCGTCAACCACGAATACACCAACCCGCATCTGATGTTTCCCGGCCTCGTGCAGGTCGTCGACGGCAAGATCAAGCAAGGCGCGCTCAGCAAGGAGCAGGTGGATGTCGAGATGGCCGCCCATGGCGGCACCATCGTCGAGATCCGCAAGGCGGACGGCAAGTGGCAGGTCGTCGCCGACGGCAAATATAACCGCCGCATCACCGCCAACACGCCGATGGACATTTCCGGCCCGGCCGCCGGCCGCGATCGCCTGAAGACCAGTGCGGACGCGACCGGTACCCGCGCCATCGGCACGATCAACAACTGCGCGGGCGGCGTCACGCCTTGGGGCACCTACATCATGGCGGAAGAGAATTTCCACGGCTATTTCTCCGGCAATCTGCCGGAGGGCCACAAGGAAGCCGCCAATTACAAGCGTTACGGCGTTCCGGAAGGCGGCTACGAATGGGCCAATTTCTACGATCGCTTCGATCTCGCCAAGGAGCCGAACGAGCCGAACCGTTTCGGCTGGATCGTCGAGGTCGACGTCATGGACCCGACCTCCACGCCGAAGAAGCGCACCGCACTCGGCCGCACCAAGCACGAAGGCGCTGAATCCATAGTCGCCAAGAACGGCAAGGTGGTCTTCTATCTCGGCGACGACGAGCGTTTCGACTATGTCTACAAGTTCGTGACCGACGCTACGTTCAACCCGAACGACCGCGCCGCCAACATGAACCTGCTCGACAGCGGCACGCTCCATGTCGCCAAGTTCAATGAGGACGGCACCATGCAGTGGCTGCCGCTGACCTTCGGCCAAGGCCCGCTGACGGCCGAGAACGGCTTCACCAGCCAGGCCGATGTGCTGATCGAATGTCGCCGTGCCGGCGACGCGCTCGGCGCTACCAAGATGGACCGCCCGGAAGACGTCCAGCCAAACAGCGTCAACGGCAAGGTCTACGTCATGCTGACCAACAATACCCGCCGCAAGGCCGACCAGGTGGACGCCGCCAACCCGCGCGCGGAGAACGCCTTCGGCCACATCATCGAGATCTCCGAAAACGACGGCGACTTCACGGCCACCTCAGGCAAGTGGGAAGTGCTTCTGAAGTGCGGCGATCCGTCCGTTGCGGCCGTCGGCGCGACCTTCTCGACTGAAACGACCAAGAACGGCTGGTTCGGCATGCCTGACAACTGCGCCGTCGATTCCGCCGGTCGCCTCTGGGTGTCGACGGACGGCAACAACAACAAGGCCACCGGCCGCACCGACGGTCTGTGGGCCGTCGATACGGAAGGAGCGGCGCGTGCCACGTCGAAACTGTTCTTCCGCGTGCCGGTCGGCGCCGAAATGTGCGGCCCGCTCTTTACGCCTGATGACCAGACCGCCTTCGTCGCCGTGCAGCATCCCGGCGATGGCGGCGAGGACTGGCCGGGTCACGGCCGCCCGTCCTATTACGAGGACCTTTCCACCCGGTGGCCAGACTTCAAACCCGATATGCCGGTGCGGCCCGCGGTCGTCGCCATCACCAAGGCCGGCGGCGGCAAGATTGCCGTCTGACGGCATAAAACTCGGTCGAGCCGCAACCATAGGGCAGTGAGACTGCCAGCTAGCTGTGAAGACCAGTTAGGGGCCGGGATGAGCGCATCATCCGGCCCCTTTTTCAAGCGACGCGCGGACGGTTTGGGCGTGGTCGCTATCGAGGTTTTCGAGTTAGATAGCCAACGCCCTCAAGCCCATGCCGAGGACCACCAGCCAAGGTGGAGTTTCCAGGCAACCAGCACGAGAAAGCCCGTCAACTCGAGCGCGAAATCGTATGGATCGAGCACGGCGCTAGTTCCCACAGGGCTTTACTAGTTATCGTCGGGAATGCGCAGCGAGATCACGGTGCCGACCGCTTCGCGTGAGCGGATCTTCATGCGGCCGCCATGCAGCGAGGTCAGCGAGCGGGAGATGGCGAGCCCGAGGCCGGAGCCGCCCTTGCTCTTGGCATACTGGCTCTGCACCTGCTCGAAGGGCTGGCCGATCTTCGACAGCGCCGAGCGTGGAATGCCGATGCCGGTGTCGGCGATGGTGACGACGACGGCGCCGTCGACGCGGCGGGTGCGCACGGCGATGCGGCCGCCATTGTCGGTGAACTTCACCGCATTGGAGAGCAGGTTGAGCAGCACCTGTTTCATCGCCCGGCGGTCGGCCATCAGCGTCAGGCCGGAGCAGATGCGCTGTTCGATGACGATGTTCTTTTCAGCCGCGGGCATGGCAGTGAAGCGCAGGCTTTCCTCGATCAGCGGCACAAGATCGATGCGCTCGCAATGCAGCCTGACATGGCCGGCTTCGATCTTCGACATGTCGAGAATGTCGTTGATGACGTTGAGCAGATGTTTGCCGCTGTCATGGATATCGCGGGCATATTCGTCGTATTTCAGCGAGCCGAGCGGACCGAACATCTGGTTCTGCAGGATTTCCGAGAAGCCGAGGATGGCGTTGAGCGGCGTGCGCAGCTCATGCGACATGTTGGCGAGGAATTCGGATTTCGCCTTGTTGGCGGCCTCGGCGCGTTCCTTCTCCGCCTGATAGTTGGCGTTGGCCGTCGAAAGCTCGGATTTCTGGATCTCCAGCGTCTGGCGCGAGGCGGACAGATCGCCGATCGTCGCCATCAGCCGGCGCTCGGATTCGCGCAGCCGCTCCTGATGGCGCTTCATCAGCGTGATGTCGGTTCCGACCGAAACCCTGCCGCCGTCGCGGGTGCGCCGCTCGTTGATCTGCAGCCAGCGCTCGTCGGCGAGCTGCACCTCCGTCGTACGCGAATAGCCAGAGCCGTCGGCATCGGAAATCCGCCGCTCGATGACAGGCCGGGCGGCGGCGGCATTGACGGTCGAGCGCTCGGTGCCGGGCACGAGCACGCTGTCCGGCAGGCCATAGGCCTGCTGGAAATGCGTGTTGCACATGACGAGCCGATCGTTCTTGTCCCAGAGCACGAAGGCTTCCGAGGTGCATTCGATGGCGTCGGCCAGGCGCTGGTCGGCTTCTGCGTAGCGCTGGGCGAGCCGATGCTGTTCGGTCACGTCCATGGCGATGCCGATCAGGTGCATGCGGCCGGAATTGCTGCGGATCACCTGGGCACGCGCCCGCATCCAGACATAGTGGCCGCCGGCATGGCGCATGCGGAAGATCTGATCGACCTGGCCGGAAGCGCCCTTGCCGATGGCGCGCGCGATCTCGTAGAGCCCGCCGTCATCGGGATGCATCAGTCGGGCGGCTTCGCCAAAACCCATCGTCTTGTCGGAGCCCGGCAGACCGAGCATGTCGTACATCGAGCGCGACCAGAAGAATTCGCGGTTCTCGAAATCGAAGTCCCAGAGGCCGCAGCGGCCGCGCGACAGCGCCGTCTCGACGCGCAGGTTCGATTCCAGGAAGATGTCGTCGGCGTCGCGGGCGCGCTTTACCTGCGTGTAATAGGCATAGAGGATGACGAGCAGGATGGAGGAGATGCCGGCAAACAGCGTGACGTTGAGCGCCAGTTCCTCGCGCCAGAGCCGGTCGATCTCGTCGAGCGAGGTGGCGGCGACGATATAACCGCCGGCATTGCCCATCAGCGTGATCTCGGCATAGTGCGGCACGCCGCCGATCGTCGTTTCGATGACGCCGGCGCGATCGCCGAAGCGGCGGATCGCCGAGACCTCGGGGAAGAAATCGCCGACATTGCTGCCAACATGCGAAAGCCCGGCGGTGGTCGCCGCAAAAACCTTGCCGTTTGCCTGCACGAGCAGCACGAAAGCGCCGCTGTCCAGCCGGTCCTGCGGCAGGTATTTGGCGAGGCGGGCCTGCGCCCCGGTGATATCGCCGCTGTCGAAGATGTCGGCCGCATCGGCAAACACCGCAGAGGCGGTCGCCGCCGAAAGTGCGGTGGCATGGCGCGCCGAGGCCTCCAGCCGCCCGTATTCGCTCATCATGCCGAAGAAGTGCGAGGCGGCGATGACGGAGAGGAAGGCGACGATCAGCGCCGGGATGGCTCGCTTCAAGACCAGCTCGGCCTTCGGCAGATAACGGAGAAGTGGTTCCGATGTCGCATGGCCTGAAAGGCTGTCGCGCCAGGCTTTGAGCCCGTCAAAATCGACACGCAGCCGTCCTCCGGCCACGGTTGCCCGCCGCACGTCCATCATCTCTTCGCCTTGTCCCTCATGTGATTCGCGCGCCGCTCGCTCGAACCTGACCTAGAGAATCATGGGTGATTCGCCTTGTCCAGAGGCAAAGGTAAAAATCCGTTAACTATTTATAATTTCGGGTTTTTCCAGGTGATTCGAGGTGCTGGGCGACCGGCCGCCGAATTTTTCCTGATGGCCGATCGAATCAAATTACCCTTTAAGCGTGCGCTCGACGATATCTCGCACGTCGGTCGAAAGATCGGCGGCCCGCTCGATCTCGATCAGCGCCGAGCGGGCGTGATCGGCACGCACGGGTTCGAGCGAGCGCCAGGAGCGCATCGAGGTGAGGATGCGGGCGGCAAGCTGCGGGTTGCGCCCGTCGATATCGAGAATCTGATCCGCGAGGAAGCGATAGCCTTCGCCGTCGGCGCGGCCGAATCCGGTCGGGTTGGCAAAGGCGAATGTGCCGACCAGCGACCGCATCCGGTTCGGATTGGTTCGCTTGAAGAGCGGATCGTCCATCAGGGCGCGGACCCGTCCCAGGGTTTCGGCGCCCGGAATGCCGGCCTGGATCGCGAACCATTTGTCGATGACAAGCGCATTTTCCGCGAAGCGGTCACGGAAGGTGGCGAGCGCCTCGTTCGTCTCCGCGCTGTCGGGAAAACGATGGGCGAGGATCGTCAGCGCATGGCTGAGATCGGTCATATTGTTGGCCGCATCGAAGGCAGCCTTGGCGCGGGCCGGCGTCTCTTCGGCATGCGAGAGGTAGGTGAGGGCGGTATTGCGTAGCGTCCGCAGGCCGGCGCTTTTCGCATCCGGGTTGAAATCGCCTGTTGTCGTCATCGCTGCGTAGAGGCCGGCAAAGACATCCTTTCCGGCATCGGCGATCTGTTTCAGGACCGCCTGCCGGCCGGCATGGATGGCATCGGGATCGTTGTTGCCGCCAAGTTCCCGGGCGATGTCGGATTCGCTCGGCAGAGCCAGCGCCTGGGCGCGGAAGGCGGGCTCGAGGCTCTCGTCGGCGGCCGCCGCAATCAGCGTCTCGACGAAGGTCGCCTCGCAGATGACAGGCTTGCCCTCGCGGGCGTCGCGGGCCGCTTTAAGCAGGTTCGGCAACGCCAGATCGGTCAATGCCTGCCAGCGGGCGAAATGATCGGTCTCATGGCGGGCGAGACGGGCGAGGTCGGCCGGACTCTGATCGAAATGCAGGTTGATCGGCGCCGAGAAGCTGCGGTTGATCGAAACGACCGGCCGCGACCCAACACCATGGAACACGGCCGTCTGCGTGCGGCCTGTGAGATGCAGCACCTCGCCGGCATATTCCGCGCCGTCGACCGAGGTCGGCTCGATCTTGCCGCCGTTTTCGCCAAACAGCGCGAGGCTGAGCGGAATATGCATCGGCTCCTTGCTGGGCTGGCCGGGCGTTGCCGGGATCATCTGTTCGAGCGACAGGGTGAAGCTGCCGGCCGCCGCATCATAGCTGCCCGACGCGGTGACGAGCGGCGTGCCGGCCTGATGGTACCAGAGCGAAAATTGCGTTAGGTCGCGCCCGCTTGCATCCTCGAAGCATTTGACGAAATCCTCGATCGTCACGGCCTCACCGTCATGGCGGTCGAAATAGAGGTCCATGCCTTTCTTGAAGCCGTCCCTGCCGAGCAGCGTCGCGATCATGCGCGTGACTTCGCTGCCCTTTTCATAGACGGTCGTCGTGTAGAAATTATTGATTTCGCGATATGTCGTCGGCCGCACCGGATGGGCAAGCGGGCCGCCGTCCTCCGGGAACTGCTCCGATTTCAGGTGGCGCACTTCGGCGATGCGCTTGACGGCGCGTGAGCGCTGGTCGGAAGAGAATTCGTGGTCGCGATAGACCGTCAGGCCTTCCTTGAGGCACAGCTGGAACCAGTCGCGGCAGGTGATGCGGTTGCCGGTCCAGTTGTGGAAATATTCATGCGCGATGATCGTCTCGATATTGGCATAGTCGGCATCGGTGGCGATCTCTGGATCCGCAAGCACGTATTTGTCGTTGAAGACGTTGAGGCCCTTGTTCTCCATCGCGCCCATGTTGAAATCGGAGACGGCGACGATCATGAAGATGTCGAGATCGTATTCGCGGCCGAACCTCTCTTCGTCCCACTTCATCGAGCGTTTCAGCGCGTCCATGGCGTAGGCTGCGCGCGGCTCCTTGCCGTGCTCGACATAGATCTTCAGCACCACCTCACGGCCGGACATGGTCGTGAAGGTGTCTTCGACGACGCCGAGATCGCCGGCGACGAGCGCGAAGAGATAGCTCGGCTTGGGATGCGGATCGAACCAGGCGGCGAAATGCTTGCCGGGGCCATAGCCGGCGCCGCCGAGGAAGTTGCCATTCGACAAAAGCAGCGGGTTGGCGTCCTTGTCGGCGATGATGTTGACCGTGAAAGGCGCAAGCACGTCGGGCCGGTCGGGGAAATAGGTGATGCGGCGGAAACCCTCCGCCTCGCACTGCGTGCAGTAGATGCCGCCGGTGCGGTAAAGGCCCATCAGCTTGGTGTTGGCCTCAGGGTTGATGACGGTGGTGATCGTCAGTTCGAAGGGCGCGCTCTCCGGCAGGTCGCGCACCGTCAGGCTTTCCGGTGCTGCGTCGTAACGCGAAGGGTCCAGCTCCACCTGGTCGAACAGCAGCCCCGACAGCGTCAGTTCGTCGCCGTCGAGAACGATCGGCGCTGTCGGATCGGTGCCCGGGCGACGATGAAAGATCAGACGCGCCTCGACCTTTGTCTCCGTCGGGTCGAGTTCGAAGGTCAGGTCCACACGTTCCAGCACGAAGTCGGTGGGACGGTAATCTGCCAGATGAATGACCTGGCCGGTATCTGTTCGCATGGTGTTTCCTGAAGACCGTTATTTGATAATCGCGAATACAGAGGCGGGCGCACTCTGCCATAAATTTTGCCGGGGATGATTACATTAAAGTCTGAACTAAAGTTAAAGCAAATTGCCCGCGAACACCAAGTTCGCGGGCAAAATATCTTATTCGCAACGGATGACCACGGCCGCGGGGAGAAGGGCGCTACTTCAGATTGAGCGCGGCCTTGATCGTCGCGTCGTCTTCCGTCTGCTGCACGACGACGCCGTACCAGCCGAGCCCGTCGTAATCCTCGTAGCCGAGGGTGCGCGCGAAGGCGACGATCGAGCCGTTATTGTCGTAGTAGCTGCCTTTCGCCTGACCGGACGGATTGGCGAGCGCGAAATGGGAAAACAGCAAGGCGGGATTGGTGGTGGCGATGACCCGGCTCTTGCCGTCGAGCAGCATGACCGTCGTTCTTTCCGCCAGCTGCGGCGGCAGGTTGGCCTCCTTCTCGACGATCGCCTGGCCCTGGTTCTGCCAGTCGAAATAGACGCCGAGCGTGCCGATCAGCCGGCCGTCGAGCTTGCCCTCGTCGCGGATGCCTGTGGCGTAAACGAGCGCATGCCTGGCGTCGTGCAGCGGGCTCGCTTTGACGTCGTCGACGATATAAGCGTCACCGGAGGAGCAGGCCGACGCCGCGCGGAACCACGGATCGCCGGCAAGGCTCGTGCCTGCGATCTTGCGCTGGAACTTGGGATTGGCGGATGCGATCACCTTGCCCGAGAGATCGGTCATGACGAGATCGAGATAGACGGTGTAGAAGCGGTTGATGGCGCCGAGACGCTCCGCCGCAAAGGCGACGGTTTCCCGGCTCGGGTTCTGCAGCGCCTGCCAGAGCGCCGGGTCCGTCGCCCACCAGCGCACATCGGCCGTGCGTTCGAAGAGATTGCGGACGATGAGCTGCACCAGTGTCTGCGCCAGATCGGTGAGGCGAACGCCCTCCATCTCCTCGACCAGCGAATCGGCCATGGCGCGGCTGAGGCCGATGCGGCCAAGCACGTTGCTTTCGAACCTGCCGGTGATGTCGGTCGCGATCTGCGCCAGCCGCTGCACCTCGTTGGCAACGACGGCAAAGCCCTTTCCGGTCTCGCCGGCTCTGGCTGCCTCGATCAGCGCATTGATCGCCAGCAGCTTGATCTGCTTGACGATGTGGGTGTTGTCGGCGCTGAAGCGCTCGAGGTCGGTGCTGATGCCGTCGGTGACGACGCGCATGGAGCGCGGTGTCGCATTCTGCGACTGGGCAATGGTTTCGGCGCTAAGCGGCTTCATCAAATGGGATCCTGGAAGGAGCGGGCAATTGTTTGTGCGGTGAAGAAAATTTCGAGATCAGCGATAAAAAACGATGCTTGCCTATGGTTTTCAATTGGTTAACGGCTAGACCCGCGAGATGAACATTTTCGGGGTGAATGGCTCAAAACGAGAAATTTCAGAGCGGTGGCGCATAAGCAGCACGGTTGGGCCTGCCGCTGACGGCGGTTTTGTGATTCTCTCATGTCGCTTGCGGTTTTTTCGCCAATCGGTTTTTTCTTTCGCTACGATGGAAGACGTCACCCGCTGCGTTCCCGAGTCGAACGCGTCCCCCCGTTCCGCTTGAGCAGTATTACGAGCCAGGATCATGCACTCGGTTCTCAGAAACCCGATGAGAGGCATTGCGCTGAAAGTCTCGTCGGTCGTGGTCTTCCTGGCCATGCAGACCTTCATCAAGCTGGCGGGCTCGGACATCCCGCCGGGTCAGGTCACCTTCTGCAGGTCGTTCTTCGCGCTTTTCCCGATCATAGCCTATCTGGCCTATAACCGGCAGTTGCGCGCCGCCTTCTACACGGCCAATCCAATCGGTCACTTGAAGCGCGGCACGATCGGCATCTTGTCGATGGCTTTCGGTTTCTATGGCCTGCTGCATCTGCCGCTGCCGGAGGCGATCGCGCTCGGCTATGCGTTGCCGCTCGTCGCCGTCATCTTCGCCGCCGTTTTTCTCGGCGAGACCGTGCGCATCTATCGCTGGAGCGCCGTCCTGGTCGGCATCGTCGGCGTCGCCATCGTTTCCTGGCCGAAACTCACGCTGTTTCGCGACGGCGGCATGGAAGCCGAACAGGCCGTCGGCGCGCTCTGCGTACTGTTCTCGGCCGTTCTCGGCGGCGTGGCGATGATTCAGGTGCGCCGCCTCGTCGAGGAAGAGAAGACGGCGACGATCGTGCTGTATTTCTCGATCACCGCCTCGGTCTTCTCGTTGGCTTCTCTTCCCTTCGGTTGGCTCATCCTGCCATGGCCGACGGCGCTCTATCTGATCGCCGCCGGTTTTTGCGGCGGCGTCGCGCAGATCCTGCTGACGGAAAGCTACCGCCATGCCGATGTCTCCACCATCGCGCCGTTCGAATATACGTCGATCCTGCTCGGTGGCATTGTCGCCTACTTCGTCTTCGGCGACGTGCCGAGCGTGACCATGCTGATCGGCACCGTCATCGTCGTCGCCGCCGGCATCTTCATCATCTATCGCGAGCATCAGCTGGGCATCGAGCAGAGAGAGGCGCGCAAGGCCACGACGCCGCAAGCCTGACGCCTGCAAGCGCATGTTTGTCAAGGTTTTAACGCAGGGATTGCGGCGGCTTGAAACTTGCGCTCAAAGAGTGAAAAGAATGGTGAATTCTTGGGATACCGTCGGCCTGTGGAATATGATTGTTGAACATGAGAGAGTATCATTTATTCCAAGCTGTGCATGTCTGAATGGCCGCTGATGCCGGAGGAGCTCTCGGTATCGTTGCTCCGAACGCTGGCCGGCGAGCGGGGGTGGAGAAAAGCATAATGGCATTCACAGCGGAGCAATTGGTGGGGAACTCTTCCTTTCTGATGAGCATTCGCTTTTTGGCTGGGCAGATGCGCGGCATGTTCGATGCCGGTCCGCGGCTGGCGCGACTGCTCGCCTCCCATCAACGCTGGCTTCTGACCCAGACTGCCTATGCCCTCCACCTGGAATATGATCCGCGCGACCCGACGTCGGGTTTCACTGCCGTTCGGCTGACCGCGCGTATCACCGCGCATAAGGTGGCGAGCCGCAACACCGTGCTCGCCTTCATCGAAGAACTCTATACCTACCGCTTCATAACCCATACGCCCGGCGACGAGCGGCGGCGGCCACGTCATTTCGAACCGGCCGACGTCAGCCATCAGGGAATGTTTGCTTGGCTTTTCTCCAATCTCGGCGCGCTCGACCTGCTCGACGGCGGTCAAAGGGCAGTGTTTTTCCAGGCAAATCCATCACTGATGCGGCTCATTCAGCCGCGCATTGCCCGCCATTGCCTCGAAGATGCCGCCTGGCGCGAACCGCCGGAGCAGGTGGCGCTGTTCCTCTGGACGGAAGCCGGCGGCCTCGTCGTCGACAACTTCATCGCCCGGATGGATGTGGCCCGGATGGATATGGAAAGCAGTGAGTCGGGGCGGCTGTCCGTCGGCCGCGTCGAAACCCGCGCGCTCGCTGCCGATTTCATGATGTCGCGCACGCACCTGCAACGGCTGCTGGCAAAAGCGGCGCAGCGCGGCTGCGTCGGCTGGCATGACGAGCCGCGCAAGACGCACCTATGGATATCGCGGGATTTCGTCGAGGAATATTGCGCCTGGCAGGCGGTCAAGTTCGCCTATGTCGACGAAGCCTTCGAATGGGCGAAGGCCCAGATCGAGGAGATGGCCATTTGATCAGAGAACGATCGCCGCTGTACCTGCGCCAATGCGGGATCCGGCATCAGCCGGCTTGACCGAAAGCTCGCGCTCATATTCCCGCGCGGCGCAGACCGCGACGCGGATGTGCTCGAAGGTTTCGATGTTGCGCAGAAGCGATATCAGGATCGTCGACATGTTGGGTACTCTTGACACGAAAGGGCAGGCGAAGCGCCTGCCGCTCAATATTGCTGGAAGTCCGAAAAAATGGCGTTCGGGCGCGCCGTACGGCTGTTGATGCCGGTGCCGCGGGCAATCATCTGTTCGTTCGTGGCAAAGCCGAAACGGCTGTAGCCTTGAGTGGAACGAACCTGGTCGCCGCCGAGGCGAAGGGTTTCAAACCCGCTATGGATAGGACGAAAACGCTTGTTCATGGCCTTGGTTCCTGTGATTCCTCCCAAGACACAGCTGATATTGCGATGCAGCATAGATTCCGCAATGCGTCACGGCGGGATGCAGCCATGCGAAAAACGCATAGATTGATTCACAAATTATTCAACTTTGGCTAATTTCTAAGCAAAGAGAGGGACTTAAGCTTCGCCTGAAAAGCCAGCAGGTCATTCCAGGCCAGCCGCTTGTTTACAGGTGCGGTTAACAGATCCTGCGGATGAAGGCTGGCTATGGCAGGAATGACACAGTCCGCAGCGGCAATCTCCTTCCAACGGCCGCGCAACCCGTGAATCGTATCGTTTTCGCCGAAGAAGAAGCGCGCCGAAAAATTGCCGAGCAGGAGGATCGCCTTCGGTTCGGCAAGCGCGATCTGCCGCTCGATGAAGGGGCGGCAGATGTCCATTTCCGCCGCCGAGGGCGCACGATTGCCAGGTGGTCGCCAGGGGATGACTTGCGTCAGCAGAATGGCTGAGCGCGTCAGCCCGATCGCTGCCAGCATCTTGTCGAACAGCTGACCGGATTTTCCCGAGAAGGGCATGCCCTCGCGATCGTCTTCGGCGCTCGGCGCCGAGCCGATCACCATGATCCCGCTTTCGGCATCGCCGCTGGCAAAGATGGTCGAGCGGGCGCTGTGCTTGAGGTTGCAGCCGTTGAAGGCTTCGATCGCGGTCTTGAGCTCGACGAGCGATCGCGCGGTTTCGGCGACGAAGCGCGCCTGCTGCACAGCCTCGCCATCCGGGATTGCCGGTTGCGGACCGGGCGCTGCGCGTTCGGCAGGTGCTGGGCGTGCCGCTGCATTCGGGCGCACCTGTGCCTGACCTGGGGCAGGGCGTTCCCCAGCGGCGGGACGTTGCTGCTGCGCCTGTGCCGCCGGCGGGCGGCGGGCGGCCTTCATCGCCTCGAACTCGGCGAAGCGGTCGATCGCCTCTTCCTCCAGCAGCCATTCCACGCCGGCATCGGCATGGAAATGCAGAAGCGCTGCGAGCTCGGCTAGGGAAAGGTCGTTGGCGGAGATCATGCGGACAAGCTTAGCGGAGTGACAGGGGCATTGAAAGGGCGGGCGGCCGATTGCCCGACCTTGCCGACTCTATTGCACAGTCCATTGCGCGATGTCGTCGCGTTCGCCGATCAGCGCCAGGCCATGGGCGATCGACAACAGCTCGCCGCCGCTTTCGATCCGGTCGCCCTCGAAGCGTTCGGTAAAGATGCGGCGCACCGCCGGCACGAAGGAGGTGCCGCCGGTCAGGAAAACCTTGTCGATCTCCGACGGTTTCGTCTCGGTCTTGTCGAGCACGTCGTCGAGCGCGCCTTCGATGCGGGCGAGATCATCGGCAATCCAGCCTTCGAAGTCGCTCCGCTTGATGTTGCGATGTCCGCTGCGGCCAAGCGGCGCGAAATCGAAAGGCGCTTCCTCTGATGCCGAGAGCGCCATCTTCGTCGCCGACACCGCCTGATAGAGCGGGTAGCCCTCGTCATGATCGATCAGGTCGATGAAGATTTCGAGCTTTTCCGGTTCCAGGCTGGTGCGCACCAGCTTCTTCAGATCCTCGAATTCGCGCGTCGACTTGAAGATCGACAGCTGGTTCCAGCGGCCGAAGCTGGAATAGTAGTTGGACGGCACTTCGAGGATCTTGTCGAAGCTTTTGAAATGGCTGCCCTTGCCGATCAGCGGCGCGACGATGTTGTCGATCATCCTGTAGTCGAAATGGTCGCCGGCGACGCCGACACCTGAATGGCCGATCGGCGTTGCCGTCAGCCTGCCGGCGACGGTCTCGAAGCGGATCAGCGAATAGTCGGTGGTACCGCCGCCGAAATCGGCGACCAGCACGGTGGCATCCTGCTTCAGGTTCTGCGCGAAATAGAAGGCGGCGGCGACTGGCTCATAGACATAGTGGATTTCGGGAAAGCCGAAGCGCGACAGCGCCGCGTTGTAGCGCTCGGTCGCCAGCGCCGGATCGGGGCTGGCGCCGGCAAAATGCACCGGCCGGCCGGTGACGATGCGGCTGACATCCGAAGGCCAGTGGTCGCCGGCATAGTTGCGCAGCCGCCGCACGAAGATCTCCATCAGATCCTCGAAATTATGCCGCTTGGCGAAAATCAGCGTGCCCTGGAACAGCGCGCTCGCCGCAAAGGTCTTGATCGACTGCAGAAAGCGACATTCGCCAGGATTGTCGATGAATTGGCGGATCGCCGCATGGCCGGCCTCCACCTTCAGCGCCGAAGCGCCGAGCTGCGCATCCTTCATGAAGGAAAGCGCCGTGCGCATGCTGTCTGCCGTACCCTCCGTGCTCGTGAACGCCATCGAGCGCGTCGCCCCGCCATCCGCCATGGCGAGAACCGTATTCGTCGTGCCGAAGTCGAAACCCAGCGCCTGAGCCATGCCCGCACCTCTTCATGCCGATTGTTATTGGAGACGGAGCATCGCTCCGCGAGGGCGTGCGAACGCCCGGATCAAGGAGGGCGGGTGATGCCACAGAGGCGTGACACATTCAAGAGGAGCGGAAGTTGATGTGATCGCGGGCGCACTTCTTCTCCCGGTTGGAAGAAGAAGTGCGCCGCAAGGGTCAATCGGCAATGCCGAACTCAGAGGGCCGTCATCACTCGGCAGCCATTGCCCTTGCCTCCTGCACCTCCGGCTCCTCGACCTTCTTGTGGCCGATGAGGCGGCCGAGGAAATTGCCGAAACGGTCCATCTCGACGAAGATGACCGGGGTAATGAAGAGCGTCAGCATCTGCGAGACGATCAGGCCGCCGACGACGGCGATGCCGAGCGGCTGGCGCAGTTCCGAGCTTGCGCCGGTGCCGAGTGCGATCGGCAGGGCGCCGAGCAGGGCGCAGAAGGTCGTCATCATGATCGGCCGGAAGCGTCGCACGCAGGCCTCGTGGATCGCCACCGTCGCCTTTTCGCCCGTCGTGCGCATGGTCTCCACCGCCACGTCGATCATCATGATCGCGTTCTTCTTGACGATGCCGATCAGCATCAAGAGGCCGATAAGGGCGATGATCGACAGGTCGAAGCCCATGATCTTCAACGCCAGCAGCGCACCGAAGGCCGCCGCAGGCAAACCGGAAAGAATGGTGAGCGGGTGGATGAAGCTTTCATAGAGCACGCCGAGCACGACATAGATGGTCAGCACCGCCGCCAGGATGAGGTATGGCGTATTGCCCTGAGACTGCTCGAAGATCTGCGCTGTACCGCCATAGGAGGTGAAGACGTCGGCCGGCATGCTCATTTCCGTCTTGATCTGGTCGATTGCCGCGGTCGCGTCGCTGAGCGATACTCCTTCCGGCAGGTTGAAGGAAACGGTGGTCGAGACGAGCTGGCCCGTCTGGTTAATGGTCACAGGGCCGACCGTGCGCTCGACATGCGCGAAGTTCGAAAGCGGCACCAAGCTGCCATTGGCCGAGGCCACACGGATTTCCGAGAGCTTCTGGTCGTCCCAGGGTTTACTGGTGTCATATTCGACGATGACGTCGTAGCTGTCGCCGGTCGACTGGATTTCCGCCGCTGCATATCCGCTGAAGGATTCCTGCAGCGTCGTGCGCAGCGTGTCGTTGTCGATACCGTAGGCGGAGGCCCGCTCGGTATCGATGACGATATTGGCCTGCAGGGCGTTGTTCTGCGCGTCCGACGTCACGTCCGTGAAGAGGCGATCCTTGCGCATCGCCGCCTGGATCTTGCCGGCCCACAGGTTGGTCTGGTCGGCGTTCAGTGCCTGCACGACCAGCTGATATTGGCTGGCCGTCTGGCGACCGCCGAAGCGTAGGCTCTGGTTCGGCGTCACGAAGGCCTGCAGGCCGGGGATCTTGTTGATCGCCGTGCGCAGCTCGCGCAGCGTTTGGTCAAGCGGCGCACGGTCCTTCTTGTCCTTGAGTTCGACGAACATCGAGCCGTTGTTCTGCGGTTTGTTCGGGTTGCCGCCGATCGTCGACATGACGTGGTTGACCGCCGGGTTCGCCTTGACGACGGCGGCCGCCTGTTGCTGCAGCGCTTCCATGGCGGAATAGGAAATGTCCTGCCGGGCCTGCGTGCTGATCGTCAGGCGGCCGATATCTTCCTGTGGGAAGAAGCTTGTCGGCAGCGTCATGAAGAAATAGATCGTCAGTGCCACCGAGGCGAGGAAAACGCCGAGGATCGTGGGGCGGTGGCGAAGGCACCAGCCGACAGCCCTGTCATAGCCACGCAGCGTTCGCTCGAAGCCGGCATCGAAGATGCGGATGATGAGCGGCGGGCGGCTCTGGTGGTTGGACAGACGCGAGGCGAGCATCGGCGTCACGGTTAGCGAGACGATTGCCGAGGAGATGATGGCGATGGCAACCACCATACCGAATTCGTTGAACACGCGGCCGACAACGCCGCCCATCAGCAGGATCGGGATGAAGACCGCGATCAGCGAAACCGACATGGAAATGATGGTGTAGCTGACTTCGCCCGCACCCTTGATCGCCGCTTCCCGCACCGGCATGCCTTCCTCGACATGGCGCAGGATGTTCTCGAGCATGACGATGGCGTCATCCACCACGAGCCCCACCGCGAGCGTCAGCCCGAGCAGCGAGATGTTGTCGATACTGTAGCCGAGCACATACATCATGCCGAAGGTCGAGATCAGCGACAGCGGAACGGCAAGCCCGGGAATGATCGTTGCGGTCGCATGGCCGGTAAAGAGGTAGATGACGAGAACGACGAGGCCGATCGTCAGGAGCAGCGTGAATTTCACATCGGAGATGGCATCGCGAATCGGCTTTGCGGCGTCGTTCATGACGACCGTGTTGACCGAGGGCGGGATTTCGGCGTGAAGCTGCGGCAGCTTGGCGTTGATCGCATCGACGACATCGACCGTATTGGCATCAGGCTGGCGCTGGATGGCGAGGATAATGCCACGCTGGCCGTCATACCAGCTGCCGGTATACTGGTTCTCGACGCTGTCCTGCACGTCGGCAATATCGCCGAGGTGGATCGGCGCGCCGTTCGGATTGGCAATGACGAGCGAACGGAATTGTTCGGCGCTGGTGCTCTGCGTGTTGGCCGTGATGGTCATGCTCTGCGAATTGTTCTGCAGCGTTCCTACAGGCTGCTGGCTGTTGGCGGCAGCAAGCGCCTTGTTGACGGTGTCGATGCCGATACCGCGGGTGAGCAGCTTGTTGGGATCGACCTCGACGCGGACGGCATAGGTCTGTGCACCGTAGACGCTGACCTGGGCAACGCCGGGAAGTGTGGAAAGCGACGGCGAGATGATGTTCTCGGCGATGTCGTCGAGCTTGCTGCGCGGCATGGTGTTGCTCTGCACGGAGAGCAGCATGACGGGCGCATCGGCCGGGTTCGTCTTACGATAACTCGGCGGCGTCGTCAGATTGTCGGGCAGTTGCCGGGTGGCATGCGAGATCGCCGCCTGCACGTCGGCTGCGGCCGCATCGATATTCCGGCTGAGGTCGAACTGCAGCACGATGCTGGTGCTGCCGAGCGAGCTGGAGGCGCTGATTTCGGTGATCCCGGGAATGGTCTCGAACTGCTTGATCAGCGGTGTCGAAACCGAGGTTGCCATCGTCTGTGGCGAGGCGCCGCTCAACTGCGCCGAAACGTTGATGGTGGGAAAATCGACCTGCGGCAACGCTGCGACCGGTACGAGCTGATAACCGGCAAGACCGGCCAGAATGACGCCGATGGCAAGCAGCGTCGTCGCGACGGGGCGCTGGATACAGAAATTCGGGATCATTGCTGAGCTCCCACCGCGATCGTCTCGGAGGTCTGCTGTTGCCGAGGCTCTTCGGCGGAGGCGACATCAAGCGCCTTTTCGTCGAACTGCTCGTTGATCGCCTGCTGGTCGCTGAGCTGGCCCTGGCCCTCGACGACGACGTGATCGCCTGCCTGAAGACCTGATTCTATGGCGGTGAAGCCGCCATTTGCGCGGGCAACGGTAACGGCCGTCAGATGCGATTTGCCATCCTTGGCGACGAAGGCGAAGAAACCCTCCGGGCCGGGGCTGACGGCAACCGTCGGCACCACCACCTGCTGTTCGTCATTGTTGAAATGCACGACGATGTTGACCGACTGGCCGGGCCAGAGCGCACCGGAGGCATTCTCGAATTTCGCCTTGGCGAGGATCGTGCCCGAGGCCGTATCGACCGTGTTGTCGTAGAAGCTGATCTCGCCCTTTCGCACTTGCCCCTTGGTGGAATTGGGGGCGGTGCTGACCTCGACCGGACCGGCTGCCAGAGCGCTCTTCAGCTCCCGCAGGTAGCGTTCCTGCAGGTGGAATTTGACATAGATCGGATCGTATTTCGCAATGGTGACGATTGCCGAGCCGGCACTGAGGAAAGCGCCCTTGCTGATGGCGATATCGCCGAGCCGGCCGTCGAAGGGAGCGCGGATGTCGGTGTTCTCGAGGATGATCTGATCGGAGGCAAGCGACGCCTTGTCGGCGTCAACAGTGGCTGCGGCGGTATCGCGGGCGGCGACTGCCTGGTCGAGGCTCTGCTGGGTGCCGGCCTTCTGGTTGAAGAGATCCTGCGCGCGCGTCAATGCGGTCTCGGCTTCCGAAAGGGTTGCCGCGTCGCGCACGATCATCGCATTGTCCTTGTCGACGGTCGCCTTGGCCGTGCGGTCGTCCAGCTTGGCGATCAGGTCGCCGGCTTTCACGGTTGCCCCATCCTGCGCATCGATGCTGACGATCAGGCCCTGTTCCTGTGCGGCAATCGTCGTATTGTCATCGGCATCGGCCCAGCCGGTCGCCGTCACATCCATCGGCAGCGTCGTTTTCACGGCGGCGACGGTCTTGACGACGGTTGGGCCGCCGCCGCCGCGTCTGCGCCCGCCGCCCTGATGTTGGCCACCGTCTTGCGCCTGATTGGCCTGCTGATCGGCCTGTGTCTGCTGCCCGCCGCCATTGCCGCCGGCCGGCTGCTTGATGAACTGCGAGAGGTAGGGAATTCGAGAGGCATAAGGGCTCAGATTCCCGAATTGCCAGACGCCGATGGTGGCAATTGCGATAACGCTGACGGTGATCCAAAATTTCTTCATGGGCGAGAACCGGTCTTGAGCAAGGTTGCAAATTTTATGCTCTGATTGAGCTGCTTATATTGCGGCGCAAAAAAGACATAATTCCCGGTGCGCGATCACTAAGTGGTTATAACGGCTTAAAATTTTGTAATGAATATTCCGTAATATTCAAACTATACTAATATAGAGCCAGTGTAGTCCGATGCCGACTGACGGCGGCGGCGAGGGTGGTTCGCTAGGTGCCGAAGCCGACCCGTATGCCGTGCATCGCGCGGGAAGAACGCGGAAAAACCAGAGAAGGCAGGTCGTCATGACTGAGTTGGACGCCAGCGAGTTTCGCTCTCTCATAACAAGCATATTTCCTGAACTCACGGCCTCCGTCTTCAAGCTGGCGGCGAAGGGCTGGGATTCGCTTGCCGTCGACGTCGATGACACGCTGATCTTCAAGTTTCCGCGCCATTCAAGTGCGGAAAGAGCGCTTGTGAAGGAAGCCGCCTTGCTCGATATCGTTCGGCCGTCGCTGTCGATGGCGGTTCCCGACATGCGCATTCACGACGGGCCGCCGATCTTTTCCAGCCATGCCAAGCTCGACGGCGATCATCTCATTGCCGAAGATTACGATGCGCTTGGCGAAGGCGATCGTCAGCGCCTCGCGGAAGATCTTGCGCGTTTTTACGCCGAGCTGCATGTGGTCGATGCCGATCGCATACGATCGGCCGGTGCCGGTTCTGTCCAGCCATGGCAATCGCCCGAGACGGTGCGAACCAAGGCTTTGCCGCTGCTGCCGCCTGACATCAAGAGCTTTGCGCAGGCCATTATTTCGGATTTCGAAGCCTTGCCGCCCGATCCCTACGGCAACATCTACGGCTTCTTCGACGGTCACGGCTGGAACATGGCTTTCGACCATGCGCAAAGGAAGCTCAACGGCATTTACGATTTCGCCGATTCCGGCTTTGGTCCGCTGCACCAGGAATTCATCTACTCGAACTTCATTTCGCCCGATCTGACCGCACGCATCATATCGGCCTATGAAATGCTGACCGGACGCAGGCTCGACCGGCGCCGCATTGCGATCCTGACCGGCTTCCATCGTCTGTCCGAACTCGCCGAACTTGCGGACGATCCGGCTAACGTCGAACAGATGATCCGAAGTGTGGCGACATGGGCGGCGGCAGCCCACGTCGGCTGAGAAGGAATGTCAGACGGATCGTGCCGCGCCGCCGTCGCAGCGGATGAGCGAGCCGGTGATATAGCTTGCCGGTTGGCTGCACAGGAAGGCAGCCGTTGCGGCGAATTCCTCGACCCTCCCATAGCGGCCGACCGGAATGCGCGCTTCCTTGTCGGTGCGGATCTCCTCGAGGCTCTTGCCGGTCCGCTTTGCCGCAGCTCCGTCGAGATCGTCGAGCCGTGCCGTCAGGATGCTGCCGGGCAAGAGCAGGTTGGTGGTGACCCCGAAGCCCGCCACTTCGGAGGCAAGCGTCTTGCTCCAGCCGGCAAGGGCCGGGCGCAGCGTATTCGACAGCGCCAGATTGGCGATCGGTTCGATCACGCCGGATGAGGCAACCGTGAGGATGCGGCCCCAGCCCTGCGCCTTCATGCCGGGCAGCAGCGCATTGGTGAGCGTGATCACGCGCGCGACCATGGAGAGAAAATAGCTTTCGAGCTTTTCGCCCGTCATATCCTCCGTCGTACCGGGCGCCGGTCCGCCGGTATTGTTGACGAGGATATCGAGCGCGCCGAACTTATCCTTCACCGCCGTCGTCGTCATCTCGACGAAGCGTTCGTCTCCGAGATCGGCCCAGATCCAGTCGGCCTGGCCTTTGCCTTCACCATTGATCGCCTTGCAATTGGCCTCCAGCTGTTCGCCGCTACGCCCGCAGAGCAGCACGTTTGCGCCCTCCCGCGCCAGCGCGACGGCGATGCCGAGGCCGAGGCCGCGCGAGGAGGCGAGGACGAGTGCCCGTTTGCCGTTGATGCCGAGATCCATGATTGTCCTCCGATAGCTTCGAGCGATGTATAAGGCGCAAGCGGCGGAAAAGGAAAGGGCATGTGACCGGATCGGCGGCGTTTGATAATTGACGTTGACGTAAGCGTTATGTAATTCTGTCTCACGAGGCGTCATCATTGTGCGAATTGGAAGATTGGCTGTCGTATCCCGGCTCGACAATGCTTTCTCGTTTTGACAAGAAAGTGCCATGACGGGATGACGGCCGCGTGCCGCCAAGCGGAGACGAGTGAATGACCGAGACGACTGAGCTGCCCGAACGCGAGAGCATGGAATTCGACGTGGTGATCGTCGGCGCAGGCCCGGCTGGTGTTGCGGCGGCGATCCGGCTGAAGCAGGTCAATCCGGAACTGTCGGTCGTCGTGCTGGAGAAGGGCGCGGAAGTCGGCGCGCATATCCTCTCGGGCGCCGTGGTCGATCCGATCGGCATCGACCGGCTGTTGCCCGGCTGGCGCGACGAGGCCGATCATCCCTTCAAGACCAAAGTCACCGCCGATCACTTCCTGCTGCTCGGTCCGGCTGGCTCTGTTCGCCTGCCGAATGTGCTGATGCCGCCGCTGATGAACAATCACGGCAACTACATCGTCTCGCTTGGGCTCGTCTGTCGCTGGCTGGCGACCAAGGCCGAAGAACTCGGCGTCGAGATCTATCCGGGCTTTGCCGCAACAGAAGTGCTCTACAATGACGAGGGCGCCGTCATCGGGGTGGCCACCGGCGACATGGGTATCGAGAAGAACGGCGAGCCCGGGCCGAACTATACCCGCGGCATGGAACTGCTCGGCAAATACGTGCTGATCGGCGAGGGCGTGCGCGGCTCGCTTGCCAAGCAGCTGATCGCCAAGTTCGATCTGCAAAAGGACCGCGAGCCGCAAAAATTCGGCATCGGCATCAAGGAGCTCTGGCAGGTCAAGCCGGAAAACCATCGGCCGGGCCTGGTGCAGCACTCCTTCGGCTGGCCGCTCGGCATGAAGACCGGCGGCGGTTCGTTCCTCTATCATCTGGAGGACAATCTGGTGGCGGTCGGCTTCGTCGTCCACCTCAACTACAAGAACCCCTATCTCTATCCCTTCGAAGAATTCCAGCGCTTCAAGACCCATCCGGCGATCCGCGGAACCTTCGAGGGCGGCAAGCGGCTGTCCTATGGGGCGCGTGCCATCACCGAGGGCGGTTACCAGTCGGTGCCGAAGCTTTCCTTCCCCGGCGGGGCGCTGATCGGCTGTTCGGCCGGTCTCGTCAACGTGCCGCGCATCAAGGGCAGCCACAATGCAGTGCTGTCGGGCATGTTGGCGGCCGAGAAGATCGCCGCCGCGATCGAAGCCGGCCGCAGCCATGACGAAGTGATCGAGATCGAGAATGAATGGCGCAAGGGCGATATCGGTCGCGACCTCAAGCGGGTGCGCAACGTCAAGCCGCTCTGGTCGAAGTTCGGCACCGCGCTCGGCGTGGCGCTCGGCGGCTTCGACATGTGGACCAACACGCTGTTCGGCTTTTCCGTCTTCGGCACGCTGAAACATGGCAAGACGGATGCTGAGAGCCTGGAGCCGGCGTCGCAGCACAAGCCGATCGCCTATCCGAAGCCCGACGGCGTCTTGACCTTCGATCGCCTGTCCTCGGTGTTTCTGTCGAACACCAATCACGAGGAGGACCAGCCGGTGCATCTTCAGGTCAAGGACATCAACCTGCAGAAGTCGTCCGAACATGACATCTATGCCGGCCCGTCGACGCGTTACTGTCCGGCCGGCGTCTACGAATGGGTGGAGAAGGACGGCAAGGACGTCTTCGTCATCAACGCCCAGAACTGCGTGCACTGCAAGACCTGCGACATCAAGGACCCCAACCAGAACATCAACTGGGTGCCGCCGCAGGGCGGCGAGGGGCCGGTCTATCCGAATATGTGAGGCGAATTATCCCCACCGCGACAATTCTTGCGTGCTGACGCCTTCGTGATCGCCTTCTTCCGGAGGCTGTTAGCCGTTCGTTAACCATAATTTCCTTAGCTTGCGACATCAAGTTGACGCACTAAGGACACATTCATGACGATCTCCCGCCGGGGCTTCCTGATCGCTCTGCCGCTTTTCGTGGCCGGCTGCTCTTCGACCGGTCTGAACAGTCAGACCAATTATGCCGCACTTCCGGACGAAAAATTCCCGTTGAAGCAGGTGCCGATCGACAAGATCAAGCCGGAGCTCCGCCGCCAGGAAGTGGCCTACGAAACCACGCATGCTGCCGGCACCGTGATCGTCGATACACCCGCCCGCCGCGCCTATTACGTCCTCGGCGGCGGCAGGGCGATGCGTTATGGTGTCGGTGTCGGCCGCGAGGGGCTGGCCTTTGCCGGTAACGCCTATATCGGCCGCAAGGCCGAGTGGCCGAGCTGGACGCCCACCGAAAACATGCAGCGCCGCGAAGAGCGCTATCGCAAGCTCGCCGGCGGCATGCCGGGCGGCCCGAACAACCCGCTCGGTGCGCGGGCCATGTATCTCTATCGCGGTGGCAACGACACGCATTTCCGCATTCATGGCACCAACCAGCCGCAATCGATCGGTCTCGCCATGTCGAGCGGCTGTGTCCGCATGATGAACCACGACGTGATCGACCTCTATAGCCGCGTCGAGGTCGGCGCCAGGGTCGTCGTCATCCAGGCTTAAGCAATACAGAGACGGCATTTCTCATGAAAAAGCCGCCGTAGCGATGCTGCCGGCGGCTTTCGAAGTGTCTGTCCTCGCTGGTTAGCGGCGTGGCGTGGCGATACCTGTCGAAAGTGCCACGCCGATGCCGGTGATCACGGCGGCGCTGATTTCCGTCATGCCGATCGCTTCGCCAAGCAGCAAGCCGCCGCCAAGCGTCGCGAGCACCGGCGTCAGCGCCGTGAAGGCGGCAGCCTGTGTTCCGCCGAGTGTTTTGACGGCGGTGCCGTAAGCGACCATGGCGACGAGGCCGGAAAGAACGCCCTGGCTCAGCACCTGCAGGCCGATTTCCTGAAGTGGAGCCTGTGGCAGCGAGACGCCGAAGATGAGGGCAAGCGCGCCCATGATCAGAAAGGACCAGATGGCGATCAGGGCGCTCGCCTGTACGGCGGTCAGGCCGGAGCGGCGGAAGGCATGCGTATAGCCTGCCCAGAGAACGGCGCCGGCCGGCAGCAGCACGAAGCTCATCCATGGCAGCGAGGCGTCCGCAAGGCTGCTCGTGAGCAGGATCAGCACGCCGGCGACGATCGCAACGAGCCCCGCGATGCGGGTGTTGTCAGGTCTTTCGCGAAACAGCGCAATGCCGATCAGCGCCGCGGCGAGCGGCATCGAGCCGCCGAGCAGAATGCCTGAAGAGGCGGCCGGCGTCGAATGGATTGCCAGCGTGGTCAGCAGGAAGAAGACGGCGCCGGAACCGGACACCATGATCGCCAGCAGGTGCAGCGGCAGCGCCTTCGGCAGCAGCCCCGTCTTCAGCCAGACGGGCGAAAGCACCAGCGCCGGAATTCCGAAGCGGATCAGCCCGATATCGATCGAGCCGAGCGGCGTTGCGGCGCTGTGGCGGGTGACGAGAAACCATGTCGCCCAGATCAGCACGGTAATAGTGCCGCCGGCATAACCCAGTAGCTGCGACGGCGACTTGTCGTTCGTGAATGCAATGGTGGTCATCGTCTTAATCCTTTCCTCCGTCCGGAGCCTGTCCGGTTGAAGAGCAGATTAGCGCCAGAGGCCAAGGCAGGTCCTTGCTATCTATGGCTCAAAAATCATGCTATGCGCAATCTTCTGCCAATTGACTCCAGCAGGGATCGCGAAAATGCCAAATCTCGATAAATTCGATATCGCCATCCTGAAGTGCCTGCAGGAGGATGCGCGCGCCACCAATGTCGAGATCGCCGAGAAGGTGAACCTTTCGCCGTCGCCCTGCCTGCGCCGCATCCGCAATCTCGAACGCTCCGGCATCATCCGCGGCTACACCGCGGATCTCGATCGCAAGGAGGTCGGTCTCGGCCTCACCGTCTTCGTCGAATTCAAGGTCGTCCAGCACAGCCGCGAAAATTCCGAGGCACAGCAGAAGGCGCTGCTCGCGATCCCTGAGATCGTCTCCTGCTTTCTGATTTCGGGCACGGCCGATTTCCTCGCCGAAGTGGTGGTGGAGGATCTCGCCGCCTATGAACGGCTTCTGACCGAAACGCTGTTGACCTTGCCGAATGTCAGCGACATCCGCTCGAACTTCGCCATCCGTAGCATCAAGACGCATGGGCCGTTGAAGCTGCCCGAGGGAAAATAATTCCCCCGGGCTTGCTTGCGGCTTAGAGCAGCGTCCCGCTGAGGATGAGCAACGCCACCGAGAAGTAGATGACGAGCCCGGTGACATCGACCAGCGTGGCGACGAAGGGGGCCGAGGCGCTGGCCGGATCGAGCCGCAGCTTCTGCAGCACGAAGGGCAGCATCGAGCCGCAGATCGAGCCGAAGGTGACGATCCCGATCAGGGCGGCAAACACCGTGACGGCGACCATCTGCCAGTGCGGACCGTAATCGTAGAGCCCGGCCGATTGCCAGAAGACGATGCGGATGAAGCCGACCAGGCCGAGGATCGCGCCGAGCACGATGCCGGTCGGCAGTTCGCGCAAAAGCACCTTCCACCAGTCCGAAAGCTTCAGCTCGCCGAGTGCCAGCGCCCGGATGATCAGCGAAGTCGCCTGCGAACCCGAATTGCCGCCCGAGCTCATGATCAGCGGAATGAACAGGGTCAGCACCACGGCCTTTTCCAGCTCGCCTTCGAAATGCTGCATGGCGCTTGCCGTCAGCATCTCGCCGAGGAACAGGGCTGCGAGCCAGCCGGCGCGCTTGCGGATCATGCCGGCGAAGCTGATCTTCATGTAGGGCTGGCCGAGCGCCTCCATGCCGCCGAACCTCTGTGCCGCTTCCGTCGTGTCCGATATCATCGTGTCGATCACGTCATCGACGGTGACGATGCCGAGTATCTGCCCATGTTCGTCGATGACGGGCAGAGCGAGCAGGTCGTGCTTGCGGATCAGCCGGGCGACATCCTCCTGCTTCATCAGCGGATCGGCCGAAACCGGCGCGCCCTTCTGCGCCACCGAGAGGATCGAAGCGTCCGGCTCGCCGGTGATGAGGCGACGCAGCGTCACCACATGCAGCAGCGCATGGCTGACCTCGTCCAGCACATAGATGGCGTAGACGGTCTCGCGCGAGCGTTCGACCTGGCGTACATGGTCGAGTGTGCGGGCGACGGTCCAGTTGTCAGGCACGCTGACGAACTCCGTCGTCATGATGCCGCCGGCCGTGCGCGGCGGATAGCCCATCAGGTGCTGGATCGCGATGCGCACCGGCTCGTCGAGGCTGGAGAACAGCCGGGCGCGGGTCTCGCCGTCGAGTTCGAGCAGCACGTCGGCGACGCGGTCGTTCGACATGCCGTGCAGCAGCCGTGCGGCCTCCTCGGCGCTGATCAGCGCAAGGATCTGTGCGGCGTTGCGAAGCTCCGGCCGGTCGAGAATGTTGACGGCATAGTCGAGCGGCATGCCGGTTAGCACCCGTCCGGCGTCCTGGATGCTCAGCGCGTTCAATGATTCGACGCGTTCGGCGATCGTTGCGCCGCGGCTGTTGTTGATGAAGGCACGGGCGGCGTGGCCTGCCCGAAGAGGGAAGCGATTGATATTCATTTGAGGCTCGCCTTTCCGTCGATCCGCCGTAGCGTCCGATCGGGCGAGCCGACAGGAGTCGGTCAGCGCACGAGGGCCGCGTACGGCAAAGGCAATCGACTGCTACTGTCGCTTGGCATCGTTATGATGGCTCCGTTGAAATCCGTGGCTGACGAGCGTCATCCACGTGGATGCTAGGTGGTCCCGAACACAGAAAAAGTCAAGCGGGGTAAATGCTTAACGCCAGAATGTCGCACCTTGCGATGCGGCATTCCAGGTGGGTATGGCGTATACGACCTTGCGGGAAACACCGGGCGTGCCGGCTGCGATCTCAGAATCCTGCAAGCACCGCCTTGCCCTTCATCCTGCCGCTTTCGACCATGGCATGCGCCGTCTTGAGGTTTGCCGCATTGATCGGCCCGACGATCTCTGAAAGCGTCGTGCGGATCTTTCCGGCGTCGATGAGCTCGGAAATCTTGTTCAGCAGCTTGTGCTGCTCGATCATGTCAGGCGTGCCGTAGAGCGGGCGGGTGAACATCAGCTCCCAATGAACGGAGACGGCCTTGCGCTTGAAGGGCATGATGTCGAGCGTCTTCGGATCGTCGATCAAAACGAAGCGGCCCTGCGGCGCAATCGCTTCGACGATGTCGCCGATATGGCTGTCGGTATTGGTGGTCGAGAATATGAATCCCGGCGCGCCGATGCCGAGCGCTGCCACTTGCGGCGCGATCGGTTGGGAATGGTCGATGACGTGATGCGCGCCGAGTTCCTTGACCCAGTCCTGCGTTTCCGGCCGCGAGGCCGTGGCGATCACCGTCAGATCGGTCAATGCCCGGGCGATCTGAATGGCGATCGAGCCGACGCCGCCGGCGCCGCCGATGACCAGGATGGAGCGTCCCGCTCCCGAAACCGCGTCCTGCACCTTCAGCCGGTCGAACAGCGCCTCGTAGGCCGTAATCGAGGTCAGCGGCAGGGCGGCCGCGGCAGCGAAATCGAGGCTCTTCGGTTTGGCGCCGACGATGCGCTCGTCGACGAGATGGAATTCGGCATTGCTGCCCGGGCGGCTGATGACTCCGGAGTAGAACACCTCGTCGCCGGGCTTGAACAGGGTGACATCAGCGCCAATGGCCTTGACGATGCCGGCGGCATCCCAGCCGAGCACTTTGAGCTCGCCCTCGGGCGGCGCGGAATGGGCGCGCACCTTCACGTCGACGGGATTGACCGAAACGGCTTTGATCTCGACGAGCAGATCGTAGCCCCCAGCCTCGGGCATCGGCAGATCGACATCGATCAGCGAGGTTTCGGCGGAGATCGGTTGGGGCGTTTTGTAGGCGACGGCGCGCATGGGAAACTCCTATGTTCGTTGCACGGAAGCTAGATGCGCACTATGTTCTGACAACGCAAGAATGCACAAATTCTGTACGTAGTACCCAAAAGGATACTGTAAAATGTCATTGCCGCGCGCCAAGCTCATCAAGAATTTCCCCGGCTGCCCGGTCGAAGCGACGCTGACTTACCTCGACGGGAAGTGGAAGGGCGTGATCCTCTTTCATCTGATGCAGGGAACCCTGCGCTTCAACGAATTGCGGCGCAAGCTGCCGGCCGTGACCCAGCGCATGCTGACCAAGCAGCTGCGTGAACTGGAAGAGTCCGGCCTGGTATCACGCACCGTCTATCCGGTCGTGCCGCCGAGGGTCGAATATGCAATGACGCCGCTCGGCATGACGCTCAAGCCTGTCATCCAGGCGTTGGCCGCCTGGGGTGACGATTATGTCTTCTGCAGCCCGGAAGGCCGCGAGTTGCGCTTGGCCTCAGACGGCCTGCGCGCTCCGGCCGCGGCGCTCGAGGCGTAGCGAGGCTGCAAAGACGAAGAGGCCGAGGAAGGACAGCGCCGCGCCGACATAACCGGTCGCCGCAAAACCGTACCCCCCGGCGATCACGAGGCCGCCGAGCCAGGCGCCGATCGCATTGGCGATGTTGAAGGCGGAATGGTTGGAAGCGGCCGCAAGCGTCTGCGCGTCGGCGGCGACATCCATCAGCCGCGTCTGCAGCGCCGGGCCGGCGGCAAAGCCGCAGCCGACGAGGAAGACGGAGAGACCGAGCAAATAGGGGTTGGCGGCGGTCAGCGAGAAGGTGGTCAGCACGACAATATTATAGATGAGCGACCCGCCGATCGTGCCGAGCAGCGATTTGTCGGCAAGCCACGAGCCGATGAAATTGCCCGCATTCATGCCGACGCCGAAGAGGACCAGCATGATCGGAACGGCCGTTTCCGGCAGCATCGCCACCTCAGTCGTCGTCGAGGCGATATAGCTGAACATCGCGAACATGCCGCCGTAACCGACGGCGGCGATGCCGAGCGTCAGCCACACCTGCGGCCGGCGGAAGGCGCCGAGTTCGCGCAGGAAGCCCGCTTCCGCGGAAACCCTGTCCTTCGGAACGTAGAACCAGATCAGCACCACGGTCAGCAGGCCGAGCACGCCGACCGAGAAAAACGCCACCTGCCAGTCGAGCGACTGGCCGAAGAATGTCGTCAACGGCGTGCCGAGAAGTGTCGCAACGGTCAGGCCGAGCATGACGCGGCCAACGGCACGGGCGCGGCGATGCGCCGGCACCATCGAGGCGGCGACAAGGGCCGCGACGCCGAAATAGGCGCCGTGCGGCAGGCCGCTGACGAAGCGCAGCAGCGTGAAGCTTTCGAAGGTCGGCGCCATGGCGCTCGATATATTGCCGGCGGCAAAGATCAGCATCAGGGTCAAAAGCAGCGTGCGGCGCGCCATCTTTGCGGCGAGCACGGCAATGACGGGTGCGCCGACGACGACGCCGAGCGCATAGGCGCTGATGACGTAGCCGGCTTGCGGTGTCGTGGCCGAGAAGGTCTCGGCGACATTGGGCAGCAAACCCATGATTGCGAATTCGCCGGTGCCGATGCCGAAGCCGCCGCAGGCGAGCGCCAACTGGACCAGCGCCACCGTCATTGCCGACGGCAGCTCTACATCCTGGCGATCAATGGAGTTCCGGCTATCGACTGAAATATTGGCGGCAATCTCACTCACGAGAGCTCCTCGAGGCGGTTTCTGCTTGGCAATGGCCCTGGCGCGCAGGCGCGGCCGCAAGCCGATCGGTGGAAATGGCGGGAGGTGGAGACGATGTCTCCGATAGACCATCTATCCGTGAGGTCTCGGCTGCCGTCGAGTGCATTTTTTGCAGTGCAGCGTCCTGCTATGTGCATACGTCTATTGCAATTTTTGCATTTCTGCCCTTTGTCAGGAAAGAAGGTTGCGCTTGAAATCGGCGATACCGCAACCATCTCAGGGGCAAGGCAGGAGCATTTCCGCGCCAGAGACGGGAGCTCTTATGAAGCTTGTAGGCTTTTTCAATCGCGACGGCGGGACCTTCAAGACCACCGACATGCTGGCCTATGAAAAAAGGGCGGAGGCGGCTTTCCGCGAAGCGGGGCACGATTTCGACGCCATCGTCTTCTCAGGAAAGGAAATCGTTCCTGCCATGGAGCGGGCGGCCAAGCGCGACGATATCGACGGTATCGTTGCCGGCGGCGGCGACGGCACGATTTCGGCGGCGGCATCGATCGCCTGGAAAAACGGAATTGCGCTCGGCGTCGTGCCGGCCGGTACGATGAACCTCTTTGCCCGCTCGCTGCGTGTGCCGCTCGATATCTGGCAGGCGCTCGATGTGCTTGCCTCCGGCGAGGTCGATAATGTCGATATCGCCAGCGCCAACGGCCGGCCCTTCATCCACCAGTTTTCCGCCGGCCTGCATGCCCGCATGGTGCGCTACCGCAACGCCTACAGCTATCGGTCCCGGCTTGGCAAGATACGGGCGAGCACGAAGGCGGCTTTGGGCGTCATCTTCAACCCGCCGGAATTCGAGGTCGAGTTCGAGGCGATCGGCATGCGCGAGCGCCGCAGGGTGTCGGCGATCTCAGTCTCCAACAATCCCTTCGGCGAGAACGCGCTGCTCTACGCCGATAATTTGAGAAGCGGCGAACTCGGCTTCTACACGGCAAATCCGCTGAAACCCCTCGGTGTCGCCCGTCTCGCCATCGACATGCTGCGCGGCAAGGTCCGCGAGAATGCCGATGTCATGGTGATGCACCCGGCCGAAGTGCATCTGCATTTCCCGAAACTGCGCTCCAAGGCCAATTGCGTCATGGACGGCGAGTTGCTGCCGCTCGAACGCGACGTCTCGATCCGGCTGCATCCGGGCGAATTGAAGGTTCTCGTCAAGCAGGGTCTCGCCGCCCAGGTGAATGCGGACGAACGCCGCGAGCCCGCTGCGTAAGTCGGCCGCGGCATAGTCTTCAGAGCCGCGGCAGATAGGTGCGGTAGTCGAAATCCGAAACCGTGCGCAAATGCGCGAGCGCTTCCTTGCGCTTGGTGTCGCCATAGAGCGCCTGATAGCGCGCGCCGAAGATATCGGCGATGAAGGGCGAGGTGCGGAAGGTTTCGACGGCGCTAAGGAAATCATGCGTCAGCCGCGCCGTATTCGCAGGTATGTGCGAAGGCGTGGTCTCTTCGCCGGGGTCGAGTTCGCCATCGAGACCGGTGAGCATGCCGCCGAGGATCGCCGCCAGCAGCAGATAGGGATTGGCGTCGGCGCCGGCGACGCGATGTTCGATGCGTGCGGACGGGCCATCCTTGTCGGGGATGCGGATCGCCGTGCCGCGATGGCCGCTGCCCCAGGTCAGATCGACAGGCGCAAACGACCCCGGCTGGAAGCGGCGGTAGGAATTGGCGAAGGGAGCGAAGATCAGCTGCGTTGCGTGCATGGTGTCGAGCAGGCCTGATATCACCGATTTGATGAGCTTCGGCTCGCCGCCCCTGGCATCGAGGATGTTGCGGCCTTGCTGGTCGATGATGCTCGCATGCACGTGCAGGCCGGAGCCGGCATGTTCGGAATAGGGCTTGGCCATGCAGGTCGATTTCAGCCCGTGCCGGCGCGCCGCCTGTTCGGCGATGCGCTTGAGATAGAGGCAATCGTCGGCGGCTGCCAGCGCATCCGCGCGGTGCAGCAGGTTGACCTCGAATTGGCCCGGACCGAATTCCGCCGTCGTCGCATCCGCCGGCAGGTCCTGCGCCTTCGCATAGGCCCTCAGCGTCTGCAAATAGCCATCGAGCGCGTCGACGGCGCTCATGTCGTAGAGCTGGAAACCGTTTGGTTCGCCGCGATAGGTGAGGCTTTCGGGCGGGCAGGGACGTCCGGTCTCGCGCCAGTCTCCCGACATCACGTAAAATTCCAGCTCGGTGGCGACGACGGGCGTCAGCCCGCGCGCCGCATAGCGCTCGACCACCGAGGTGAGGATGGCACGCGGATCCATGAAGCTCGGGCTGCCGTCGAATTCATGCATGGTGGCGAGCACCTGCATCGAACCCTCGGGCGCCCAGGGCATCGGCACCAGGCTGCGTCGGTCGGGGATGACCTTGCCGTCAGGATCGCCGATCGTCAGCGACAGGCCGGTGATGTCGTCATTATCGTCGCCCCAGATGTCGAGCGATTGCGTCGAGGTCGGAAGGCGGATGTCACCGGCCCAGACCTTGTCTTCGGCGCCGGGCGGAAGCTGCTTGCCACGCAGGTCGCCGTTCATGCCGACGATCAGGATCTCGAAACGCGGGTCGCCGCCCTCGGCCTTGCCGTCCACCCTGTCGCTCGCCATGACCTTGAAAATCCTCCGGGAGAAGGCCAAGCTCCTATCCCATCGACATCAGCCTTTCAATCCGCGAGGGTCTTTACCAATCATGCCCGATACTTACCCGCCCTCGAATCTTGCCGCGATCGACGCCGCGCACCACTTGCACCCCTTCGCCGACATGAAGAAGCTGAATGCCGAGGGCGCGCGTATTATCCAGCGCGGCGAGGGCGTCTACATCTTCGACAATCACGGCAGGAAATATCTCGATGGCTTCGCCGGCCTCTGGTGCGTCAATATCGGCTATGGCCGCCAGGAGATCGCCGATGCCGCCACCAGGCAGATGAACGAGCTGCCCTATTACAACACCTTTTTCGGCACGACCTCGACGCCGGCGACGCTGCTTGCGCAGAAGGTCGCCTCCCATGCCGGCGAGCGTTTCAACCATATCTTCTTCACCGGCTCCGGCTCGGAGGCGAACGACACCTGGTTCCGCATGGCCCGGGTCTACTGGAGCGCCGTCGGCAAGCCGTCGAAGAAGATCGTGATATCGAGGAAGAACGGTTATCATGGCTCGACCGTCGCCGGCGCCAGTCTCGGCGGCATGAAATACATGCATGAGCAGGGCGACCTGCCGATCCCGGGCATCGTCCATATCGGCCAGCCCTATTGGTACGGCGAGGGCGGCGATCTCTCACCCGCCGAATTCGGTCTCAAGGTTGCCCGCGAGCTCGAAGCGAAGATCGACGAGCTGGGCGAGGAGAATGTCGCCGCCTTCGTCGCCGAGCCGGTGCAGGGCGCTGCCGGCGTCATCATCCCGCCCGAGACCTACTGGCTGGAGATCGACCGCATCTGCAAGGCGCGCAATATCCTGCTGGTGACCGACGAGGTGATCTGCGGTTTCGGCCGTCTGGGCGCCTGGTTCGGCCACCAGTATTTCGGTGTCGAGCCCGATCTGGCGCCGATCGCCAAGGGGCTTTCCTCCGGCTACCTGCCGATCGGCGGCGTGGCTCGTCAGCGACCGCATCGCCGATGTGCTGATCAACGAGGTCGGCGACTTCAATCATGGCTTCACCTATTCCGGCCACCCGGTCTGCGCTGCCGCAGCACTCGAAAACCTGCGCATCATCGAAGAGGAAAGACTGGTCGAACGCGTGCGCGACGATATCGGCCCCTATTTCGGCAGGGGCTGGGCAGCGCTCGCAGACCATGATCTGGTCGGCGAAGCCGTCAGCATCGGCCTGATGGGTGGCCTGCAGCTTGCCGCCGAGAAGAGCACGCGCACCCGTTATGCCAAGCCCGATCAGGTCGGTGCGCTGGTGCGCAACCACGCGCTGGCGAACGGCCTCGTGCTGCGCGCCACCGGCGACCGCATGCTCGCCTCGCCGCCTCTCGTCATCAGCCACGCCGAGGTGGACGAGATGGCGAGGATTACCAGGCTGGCGCTGGATTTGGCCTGGAAGGAGCTGAAATCCTGATTGCGCTCAGCCAGGCTCGTTGACCCAGGCATAGCCGAAACGATAGCTGTCGTCGCCGTGCCCATAGACATAGGGCACGTCGATCACCGACGTCTGCGGTGCGGACACGCCGAGATTGGTCTGCAGCCATTGAGCCATGGCCGGCGGCAGTGCTTCGCTTCCCCCCTTCTGCGGGAGGAGCCACACCAGGAGAAGCGGTCGCCGGCCGGTAAGATCCGGATTGAAGCCGGGATAATCCACGGAGAGGACCGGCACGCCGGGAATATCTTGCCTGAGGTTGCCAGCAAGCAGGCTGTCGCCGGCAAGGATCGCCGCCGGTTCGGCCTGTTGGCGGAGGGTTTCCAACATCGTGGCATAGGGTCTGTTCAGCCGCTCGTAATGGCCGGTGAAACGTGCGGCTGCGACACTGCCGTAAAGGGCTGCCGGCACGCCGATCATGATGACGGCGATGACAGCCATGAACCGCCGGAAAGCCTTGCCGGTCTCGACGCCTGCGGCCTCGATCTTCAGGCAGAAATAGAGCGGCAGGATGAAGAGCATCGGCACCAGCCAGCGATCCTTGATGCCGGCAGCACCCCCGAAGACGATCAGCAACAGAATGCCGATGACGAAGACGAGCATCATCCGCTCGAGCAGCCGCGTCCATTGCGAGCCGGAGCCGAGCGCCGGACGAAGGCTTTTGCCGAAGACGATCGCGAACACCGCCACAGTCAACCCGGCAAAGCTGATGGTGGCGAGAGCGAGCGAGCTGACGCCCATGGACACCTGCGTGAGATAGCTCGCATCGCCGCTCGCGGTCATCTTCTCCAGGGTGCGTGCGGTGGCGAAATCGAGATTGTCCTTCAGCCAGAAGAGATGCGGCAGGGTGATGACGAATGCTACCGCCGCCGTCAGCACCAGCCGCCAATCAAAGATCCGCGGCCGCAGGCGCGCATCGGCCAGCGCGGCAATCAAGGCTGCCGCCGGCAGGATCGCGAAATTATATTTGGCCAGCAGGCCGAAGCCGATGCCGATGCCGGCGATGAGATAGGAGGCAAGGCTCGGCTGCTTCAGGCTGCGGATGAAACCGTAGAAGAAGATGCTGGCCGAGAAGAACACCGCGACCGTGTGCGTCAGGTCGCGCTGCATCTCGAAAGCCATCTGCGGGATCGTCAGCAGCCCGAGCGTGGCAATCGCCACCAGCGCCTTGTCGCGCAGCACGAGCCGCGCCGTCAGGCCGTACAGCAGATAGGAGATGAACAGCAGAAGGTTCTTCACGATGGAAAGGGCGGTCAGCGAGACACCGGCAAACTGGAAGACGGTGTATTGCAGCCAGTTGTAGAAGGGCGGCTGCGGGCCGTAGCCGGCGGCAAGCCATTGCGAGCGGAAGGCCTGTTCGGCCTCGTCGAGATCGAGCGAATGCGAGGTTGCGAGCCGCACGCCGACCTGAAGCGCGAAATAGGCTGCCAGCAGAACGAAGATCCAACTGATGTCGCGACGGTTGCTCTCGGTCATTCTATCTGGCCCCCGGCCGAACCCAGGCGTAGCCGAGCGCGAAATTGTCGCCCTGGCGGCCGAAATAATAAGGAAGCGACAGCGAGCCGATCTCCTGCAGCGCGATGCCCGCCGCCGTCAGCGCCGAGGAAAACCGCTCCGGCATGACGGCATCGGCAGCCGTCGCCGTCTTCTTGCCACGCCAGACGATCAGCACCGGCCCCTTGGCCTCGGCATAGGCCGGAATGCCCGGTGCCGGAAAATCCGGGATCACTACCGGCACATCGGGAAACTGCAACCGCATGTTTCCGCCGATATAGGTGTCGGAAGCGATCACCAGCGCCGGTTCCGCCTGTCGGGTCATCTCGCGCGAAAAACCCGCCATCGGCACATTCGGCCGGCTGTAGGTGCCGATCAGCCCGGCGCCGACGACGCGGAAGCCAAGTGCGATCAGCACGCAGGCCATCAGCACCGGCAACACCGGCCGGAAGCGGCGCAATCCGGCGGAAAGGTCAAGGTTAGCAGCCTGCATCTTCGCCAGGAAATAGATCGGCAGCACCAGCAGGAACGGGTCGAGCCAGCGCTCGCGAACCGTGGTGGAGCCGGTGAACAGCACGATGAGAACGATGCCGGCAAGACTTGCGAGCATCATCCGCTCCATCATCCCAGTCCAGCGGTTGCCCGCCGAAAGCGCCTGGACAAAATCCCGGCGGAAGGTGGTGGCGAAGATCACCACCGGCAACGCCGCAAAGGCGATTATGGCGACGAGAAAGGCGACAAGGCCTTTGCCGATCCGCAAGGCGCCGGCAGGTTCGCTGCCGGCGGCCATCTTGACCAGAGTGTCGGAGGAGGCGAATGCGAGATTGCCCTGCAGCCAGATCGCGTGCGGCAGGACGATGACGAGCGCAACCGTGATCGCGGCCAGCATGCGCCAGTCGAGCGCCCGGCGTCGCCATTCGGCATCGGGCAAGATGGCGATCAAGGCGGCGACAGGCATCAGCGCGAAATTATATTTCGAGATCAGCCCGATGCCGGCCGCAAGCCCGAGCAGCAGGTAGCTCGCCATATCGGGCCGGTCGAGCGTGCGGAAGAAGCCGTAGAGAAACAGCGAGCTGGCCAAGAGCAGCGCCGTCGTGTGGGTCAGATCCTGCTGGGCCATGTAGGAGACCTGGGGCAGGGTGATCAGCGCCAGCATGCCGACGGCGGCAAGTGCCTCGTCCTTCAGGGCGCGCCGCCCGGCAAGGCCATAGAAGAGATAGGACAGGAACAGCAGGATGTTCTTCGGAACGATCAGCGCGCCGATCGACATGCCCGTCAGCGAAACGACGGCATATTGCATCCAGTTGTAGAACGGCGGCTGCGGGCCGTAGCCCGCCAGCAGATATTGCGAGAAGAAGGATTGCTCCGCCTCGTCGAGTTCCAGCGAATGCGGAAGCATGATGCGCAGCACGATGTTGAGCACGAAATAGGCTGCAAGCAGCAGGCCCGCGGTTTTGATCGTCCTCGTTACGCGCTCCAGCATCGTGCTGCCGGCTTAGGCTTGGCTTTGATCGTCGAAGATCTGCCGCACGATATAATTCGGAGAGGCATCGTCGCGGTAATAGGTGCGCGCGATCATTTCTGCCAGGATGCCGGTGGTGATCATCTGCACCGACGACAGCAGCAGCACGACGCCGACCATCAGCATCGGTCGCGTGCCGATGTCGTTGCCCAGGATGAACTTGTCGAAGCCGAGATAGAGCAGGATCAGCATGGCGAGCGCGCCGAGGCCTAGACCGAGCGATCCGAAGAAATGCCCCGGCCGCGCCTTGTAGCGCATGAAGAACATCACCGACAGCAGATCGAGGATGACGCGGAAGGTGCGCGAAATGCCGTATTTCGAAACGCCGTGCTCGCGGGCATGGTGGGTGACGGCCATCTCGCCGATGCGCGAGCTCGGCACCACACCGGCGACCCAGGCGGGGATGAAGCGGTGCATCTCGCCCATCAGCTTCACCTGCTTGATGATCGAGGCACGGTAGATCTTCAGGCTGCAGCCGTAATCATGCAGCTTGACGCCGGTGATGCGGCCGATCAGGTAGTTGGCGCACCAGGAGGGGATCTTGCGCAGGAACAGACCGTCCTTGCGGTTCTTGCGCCAGCCGACCAAGAGGTCGAGTTCACGCCGTTCCAGCTCGGCGACCATCGAAGGAATGTCCTTCGGATCGTTCTGGAGGTCGCCGTCCATCGTCGCGATCAGGCGACCCCGGGCGGTATCGATGCCGGCCTGCATGGCGGCTGTCTGGCCGAAGTTGCGCTGCAGCTCGACGATCCTGAGCGCCAGCCCCTCGCGTCCGACGTACTTCCGGGCGTTGACGAGCGTCGCATCCGTACTGCCGTCGTCGACGAGGATCAGCTCCCAGCGATGGGGGTAGCTGACCATCGCCGCCACGACACGCTCGACAAGCGGGCCGACGCTTTGCTCTTCGTTGAAAATGGGCACGACCAGCGACAGTTCGAGCGATTGTACCGGATCATTCGTACCGCGAATGGGCTCTACCGTTGTCTGCAACTTTCATCTCCAAAAGGCCGGACGGCCGAGCAATCTTTACTGCTGCCGCCGCGCTTGCGGAAGGCTACTACATGAAGTGTCCGCCGGTTGCCAGCGGGCAATGCCGGTTTCCCCGCAATCGGCTGACCTGCCGGGCGCTATTTCGCGCCGCCTTCCACCCAGGAGTAACCAATGGAGAAGCTGCGTTTGCCGTCACCGAAGAGATAGGGCAGCGTCAGCGTCTTCAACTCTTGCAGATGAATGCCCGATTTGACGAGGTCATTGGCGAAGCCGGGGGAAATTGTTGGATCATCTGCGGTCTCGCCGCGCCAGATAACCAGCACCGGCCCCTTCGCGTCCGCATATTCGGGAACTCCGGGTCCGGGGAAGAACGGGATCACGACGGGAACATCGGGAAACTTCAGCCGCATGTTGCCGGCAACGAACTTGGTTCCGGCGACAATGAGAACCGGCTTGCGGGTCGCGGTCAATTCAGCCACGTAGCCGGAAAAGGGTACGTTCGTTCTCGTATAAGTGCCGATATATTGAATGCCGACGATCCGGAAAAGAAGGATCGACAGGATGACGACCATGAAGACCGGCACCACGGGCCGGAAGCGCGCAAGACCGGCGGAAAGATCGATGTCTGCGGTTTCCAGTTTCAGGAACAGATAGATCAGCAGCACGAGCAGGCATGGGTCGAGCCAGCGCTCGTGGATATCGCTGGCGCCGGCGAAGAGGACCACGCCGAGGAAGGCGAGAAGGCTGATGACCATCATCCGCTCGATCACCCGGATCATCGGGCTGGAAGAGGAGAGCGCGCGAAAGAAGTCGCGCCGGAAGGCGGCCGCGATGAGAACGATCGGCAATGCGACGAAGCCGAGGACGGCGATGATAAGAGACAGCAGTCCTTGCCCGATGCGGAGAAGGCCGGCCGGGGCCAGGTGTTCGGCGGTCATCCGCTCCAGCGTCGGCGCAGACGCGCTGGCGAGATTGTCAGGCAGCCAGAGCGCATGCGGCAGCACGATCAGAATGGCGAGCACGGCGGCCGGCAGCAAACGCCAGTCGATGAGACGGCTGCGCCATTCCCGCTCCGGCAGCACGGCGATGAGGGCGGCAAATGGCAGGATGGCGAAATTATACTTCGAGATGAGCCCGATGCCGGTGGCAATGCCGATGAGGAGATAGCTCCCGATCGTCGGCTGGCGCAGCGTGCGGAAAAAACCGAAGAGGAAGAGCGAGGTCGCAAACAGCAGGGCAACCGTATGGGTCAGTTCGCGCTGCGCCATCAGGCCGACCTGCGGCAGGGTAATCAGGCTCAGCATGGCGACGGCTGCGAGCGAACGGCTCTTCAGCACCTCGCGGGCAGCAAGCCCGTAGAAGAGATAGCAGCCGAAGAGAATGATGTTCTTCGGCACCGACAGCACCCACATCGATATGCCGGTCACCGAAACGATGGCATATTGGATCCAGTTGTAGAAGGGCGGCTGCGGACCGTATCCGGCAAGCAGGTATTGCGAGTAGAAGGATTGCTCCGCCTCGTCGAGATCGAGCGTATGCGGCAAGGCGATGCGAAGCGCGATGTTCAGCAGGAAATAGGCCGCCAGAAAAACGCTTGCGCTTGTAATGCTTCTGGTAATCCGCTCCAACATCGATCTCCACGTCAAACCGGCGAGGCGCCGTCATCTACCAGTCGGTCGCTCGGATCGTCGGCGTAGAGGGCCGCCATCAACTCCGTCGTTGTGCGCAACCTTCATTTCTCCTAAAAGGCCTGGCGACGGAACCGCTGCCTATGCCGAAGCCAAGCGAGGAATGCCTACTACATGAAGAGTTCGATCGTTGAAAGCCGGCAATCCTGGTTTATGCGCAATCGCATGACCGTTCTGACGGTCGTCATCGTCGCAGCCTATGGGCTCTTCATCCAATGGTTCTGGGGTTGGCCTGTTATCATCAGGCAGTGGGCCGATGTCGGCGCAGGTCCGGTGATCGGTGCGCTCGTGCTGTTGACGAGCACCTATTTCCTGCGCACCTGGCGCATCTATGATTATTTCCCGAACGAGACGGCCGGCCGGTTCGCGGTCCTCTTCCGCGTCACGCAGATCCACAATCTGCTGAACATCATGCTGCCCTTCCGCGCCGGCGAGACCAGCTTTCCGCTGCTGATGCGCACAGAATTCGACATTCCGCTGACGCGCGGAACCTCGGCGCTGTTCGTCATGCGGCTGCTCGACCTGCACGCGCTTCTGGCCGCCGCCGGCATCGGCTTTGCCGTCGCTTCAGCCGATGCCGCTGTTGCCTGGTCGCTCTGGACAGCCTTCCTGCTGCTGCCGGTCGCGGCCTTCGCCGCCCGCAAGCCGCTGCTGCGCCTAGCCGCCAGGCTGTTGCCGAACCAGGCGCAGAAATTCGTCGCCGAGATCGAAAACGGCTTGCCGCTCGATGCCATCGCCTTTGCGCGTGCCTGGACGATGACCATCGTCAACTGGCTGGTGAAGGTGATGGTGCTCGCATGGGCGCTCGGCCTGATGGGCGTGCTGCCGATGGCGGCAAGCTTCGGCGGCGCGCTCGGCGGCGAGCTCTCCTCCGTGCTGCCGATGCATGCGCCAGGCGGCGTCGGCACTTATCCGGCCGGCATCACCGCCGGCGCCATCGCCCTGGGCGCCTCGAGCGAGCGGATGGCCCTGGCCGCGCTGGCGCAGGCAAGCGTCAATGCCCACCTGCTGATCATCGTCTCGGCGCTGACCGGCACGGCGATCTCACTGCCGCTCGGACGTCGCGGCAAGCTCTGAAATCCGTCTTCTCAGAAACGCCTGCTCCGGCTCCTGGCGGCAGAGCGACAGCGCCGTTTCATAGGCCGCGATCGCCTCTTGCCTCCGGCCGAGACGGCGCAGGAAATCGGCGCGCGCCGAATGGGCGAGGTGATAGGCCTGCAACTGCCGGCGTTCCAGAATGGCATCGACCAGCTCCAGCCCCTTCGCCGGCCCCTCCGCCATGGCAATCGCCACGGCGCGGTTGAGCTCGACGATCGCCGAGGGCTGTGCCGCCAGAAGCAGATCGTAATAAAAGGCGATCCGCCGCCAGTCGGTTTCTTCGGCGCTCGAAACCCTCGCATGCTCGGCGGCGATCGCCGCTTGCACCGTATAGCTGCCGATCTCTCCCGTCCGCATCGCCTCGGCAAGCAGCGCCAGGCCTTCCGTGACCCTCGCGTGATCCCAGAGCGAGCGGTCCTGATCCGCAAGCAGCACCAGTGATCCCTGCTCGCCGCGGCGGGCGCTGCGGCGCGAATCCTGCAGCAGCATCAGGGCCAGAAGTCCGGAAATATCGGGGTGAGGCAGCAGCGTCAGAACGAGCCGCGCCAGCCGTATCGCCTCCGCGGTCAGGTCGGCGCGGACCACGTCTTCACCCGAGGAGGCCGAATAGCCTTCATTGAAGACGAGGTAGATGACGTGCAGCACGCGGTCGAGCCGCTCCGGCAGCGCCTCGCGGCCCGGCACTTCATAGGGGATCTTCGCCGCCCGGATCCTGCCTTTGGCGCGCACGATCCGCTGGGCCACCGTCGGCGCCGGAATGAGGAAGGCATGGGCGATCTCTTCGGTGGTCAGTCCGCAGATTTCCCGGAGCGCCATCGCCATTTGCGCATCGGCCGGGATGAGCGGATGGCAGCAGGTGAAAATCAGCCGCAGCATGTCGTCCTCGATCGGTTCCATGTCGCCGATCTCCGTTGCATCGGGCGTGTAAAGGCTGTCCTCGATATGATGCTGCGAAGCATCGAAACGCACCCGCCGCCGCATCGTATCGATCGCCTTGAAGCGCCCCGTCGAAACGAGCCAGGCGAAGGGATTGCCGGGAATGCCGTCTGTCGGCCATGTCCGGGCGGCGGCGGCAAAGGCGTCGTGAAGCGCCTCCTCCGCCCGGTCGAAATCGCCGAGCAGGCGGATCAGCGTCGCCAGCACCCGGCGCGACTGCGTTCGGTAGATTTCTTCGATCACGCTTTCCAATGGTGCACCTCAGTCCGGCAGGGTCAGTATCCGCACGGGCCTCAGTTCGACCGCGCCGAAACGCGCCGAGGGGATCCGCCCGGCAATCTCCCTGGCTTTCATCACATCCGGCGCCTCAATGACGTAGAAGCCGGCCAGGTGCTCCTTCGTCTCGACATAGGGGCCGTCCGTGGCGGAGAGCGTGTTGTTGCGAACGCGCAGCACGGTCGCCTTGTCAGGCATCTCCAAGGCATCGGAGTGGATCATGATGCCTTCGCGGCACAGCTCCTCATCGAAAGCGAAATGCGCTTTGATAAGTTCGTCGGTTTCATCAGGCGTCAGCGTTCCGTCCGTGTCGGTGCTGTTATAAATCAGGCAGATGTAGCGCATGGCTATTTCCCATCCTGGATGGCGTAAGTCGGGCGCACTTCGATCGAGCAATATTTGAGGATCGGAAAACTCGACACGATCGTCTTCGCCTCGTCGATAGTCTCGGCTTCGATCAGCACAAAACCGCCGAGATGCTCTTTGATTTCGGCAAATGGGCCATCGGTCGCAAAGGCTTCGCCATTGCGCAGGCGGACCGTGATCGCCGTTGACGGTTCATGCAAGGCGAGCGCCACCAGCAGATGACCGCTCTCGCGCCAGCGATTGTCGCTGGTGATGCACTCCTGTGTGAGCGCATCCCATTCGGTCTGAGGGACCAGCTTGCTTTTTTCCGTGTCGAACCAGATCTGGCATAGAAATTTCATTGGTCTCTCCTCATTTGGCTCCGAATTCGTGGATTGGCCGCACTTCGATCGCGCCGAGCATGGCGAGCGGGATGCCGGCGGCAATGCGGATCGCTTCGTTGAGATCCTTGGCCTCGATCAGGATAAAGCCGCCGAGCGCCTCCTTTGTCTCGGCGAAGGGACCGTCCGTCACCGACATCTCGCCATTGCGCACCCGTACGGTCACCGCCGATTTTGGCGGCTGCAGCGCCTGGGCGACGATCATATGCCCGCTATCGACGAGGTCCTTGTCATAATTCAAGGAATTGGTGTCGAGTTCGGTCTTCTCCTCTTGTGTCATGGCGCCGAGTACCTCGCCATCGAACCAGACCTGACAGAGATATTTCATCGCGGCAGCCTCCTCGCCCTGTTCCCATAAACATGGACGAACGACCTGCATGCATTTCGACAGCGCCGCGAAAAAAAATTGTGCGGATGAGGTGTCGAAATAGCAAGGCAGCACTCGACAAGGCTTCATCGAAACCTGTCGAGGAGAATGGAAATGAGCATTCTTGAAATCGCTCTGGCAAGCCAGATCTGGGCACGTCGCAACGAGAAGCGTCAGCTGGTAGTACTCGACGATGCCGATGTGCTGAAGGTTCTCCTGCGCATCGCTTTCGTCGTGATGGCCTTCACCTTGCTGATATCAGGGCTGAATCTTGCGACCGGTAGGCCGCAGATGCTGGCCGAGGGCTCGGCGCCTGTCGTGACCGGCAGATGAGGAAAACGGCCTATTGGAAGGCCGTTTCGAAGAAGCTGCGCAGCTTGCGCGAATGCAGCGCTTCCTTCGGCATGGCGGCAAGCTTCTGGACGGCGCGGATGCCGATCTGCAGATGCTGGTTGACCTGCGTGCGGTAGAAGGCCGTTGCCATGCCCGGCAGCTTCAATTCGCCGTGCAGCGGCTTGTCGGAGACACAGAGCAGCGTGCCATAGGGCACGCGGAAGCGGAAGCCGTTGGCGGCGATCGTTGCCGATTCCATGTCGAGCGCGATCGCTCGCGCCTGGGAGAGCCGCTTCACCGGCCCGCGCTGATCACGCAGTTCCCAGTTGCGGTTGTCGATCGTGCCGACGGTACCGGTGCGCATGATGCGCTTCAACTCGAAACCTTCATAGCCGGTGATTTCGGCAACGGCGGCTTCGAGCGCCACCTGCACTTCGGCCAGCGCCGGGATCGGCACCCAGACCGGCAGGTCGTCATCGAGGACATGGTCCTCACGCATATAGGCATGGGCGAGAACATAGTCGCCGAGCCGCTGGCTGTTGCGAAGACCGGCGCAGTGGCCGAGCATCAGCCAGGCATGCGGGCGCAGCACGGCGACATGGTCGGTGATCGTCTTGGCGTTGGAGGGGCCGACGCCGATATTGATCATGGTGATCCCGGCATGGCCCTTCTTCTTCAGATGGTAGGCCGGCATCTGCGGCAGGCGGGTGAGGGCGGCATCCGTGTCCGGCGCGTTCGAGCCGGGCAGGGTGACGACATTGCCGGGCTCGACGAAGGCGGTATAGCCGTCGCCGCCCTCCGCCATCAGCTTGCGCGCCCAGCCGCAGAATTCGTCGATATAGAACTGGTAGTTGGTGAACAGCACGAAATTCTGGAAATGCTCCGCATGCGTCGCCGTATAATGCGACAGCCGGGCGAGCGAATAATCGATGCGTTGCGCGGTGAACGGCGCCAGCGGCGAGGGCTCTCCCGGCGGCGGGATATATTCGCCGTTGGCGATCTCGTCGTCGGTGGTGTTGAGGTCGGGCGTGTCGAAGATATCGCGCATCGGAACGTCGACGAAGGCGTTGGTCGATGCTTCTACATGCGCTCCCTCACCGAAGGCGAAGTGGAGCGGGATCGGCGTTGACGATTCTGAGACGACAATCGGGACATTATGGCTCTTCATCAGCAGCGACAGCTGCTCTTTGAGGTAATGCTTGAAGAGCTTCGGCCGGGTGACGGTCGTCGTGTAGATGCCGGGTGCCGTGACATGACCGTAGGAAAGCCGCGAATCGACATGGCCGTAGCTTGTCGTCTCGATGCTGACCTGCGGATAAAATGCGCGATAGCGCGAGGAGATCGGAGCGCCCTGCGCAAGTTCGCTGAAGCTCTCGATCAGGAACGCCGTGTTGCGCTCGTAAAGCGCTGTCAGCGTCTCGACCGCCTTGGCGGGATCATCGAAGCTCTGAGGCTGGAAAGGCGGTGGAGAGGATGTGTCGAGGGGCGACAAAAGGGAGATTCGTTTGTTCATGACGCATTATAGAGAGTTGTTCTTGACAAGCAAACGACGCGCGCCGGCGGAATCCCGATTTTTTATCTTCCTCCGTGTGTGGATGCCGGTCACCGCACCGATGGCGCGCAGAAGTTGCCGTTTCTCTCCAGGCAGGTATAGCTTGCCCCGAAATGCGACTGCGCGCCGCCGCCGCCTTCGTGCACCACGACCGCTGAAAATGTGATCGCGAAGATCGCCGCAAACAGCGTGATGATGCTAAAGCGTCTTGCCAGAATATAGATGTTCATCCCCTTATCCCCGATACGCAACTCTATCGTGACAAGAGTTTTGCCACGCGACGGCTGAACGGGTGCTGAGATCCCGGTTCATCCGCCGTTCAGCTTGCCGGACAGGCTCGGGCCGGTCGCCAAGGGCTTCGAGGCATGGCAGGCGTGACATGCTTGGCGTGTTGGATGATTGCTGCACAGGGTGCGTTGCGATACGCTTATAAGGCGGCTCGGCTATTCCTGGGTCGGCCAATCCCGCGCGGTATGGATCACACGCAAGATGACGACGCTTTCACGTCCCGCGATCGGCCGCAACTCATAGGAAATTATGTAGGGGAACATGGTGAGGGATTTTTCATAAGTGCCGGTTACTCGTCCCGGCCGACCGGTTGCAAATTCGCCAAGTTTTTTGCCGGCATCCTCGATGGCGTCCACGACCCTTTCGGCCGCATCGGGGTTGTCGCTTGCGATGTAACGCAGAATTTCGAGATTATCCTGGTGTGCTTCCTTCGACCAAAGAACCGGCCTCATCCGCGCGGGGTCTTCCTACGCTTGGCATCCTCTATGACCTCACGCATTTCGGCGACAGCCTGATCGTGCGGTATAACGCGCCCGGCTTCCGCATCGGCCTTGCCGCGCTTGATACCCTCGATGATTTCAAGCTCGCGCTCCACATAGGCCGCTACGGCCTCGCCTGCGAGAAATGATTTGCTGCGTTGCGTCTCGGCCGCAATCCTGTCGAGCTTTTCTTTGATGTCGGGGCGGACCCGAATTGTCATGGTCGTGCTGGCGGCCATTTCGAAACTCCTGTGCTGAAATGTGTACATTCTAACACACATCGGCGTTGCCGCTATCCGCCCCGCGTTCTCTCAGAGCCGCGTCCAGGTCTGCGACTTGCAGAGGATCTTCATCACGCAGCCCTGCATCCTCAGCGAATTGCCGGAAACCTTGCCCGAGCCGCTATAGGTCTTTTCGGCGGCCGGGTCGGTAATCTCGCCGGCATAGCTGCCGCCGGTTCCCGCAAGCGTGCCGATCTTCCGGCCGGCATATTTACCGGTCTTCAGCGTCACGCAGTAACTGCCGCCGCAGGAAGCGATCACCGCCGTATCGCCGGCGGCCGTCTTCCAGTTGCCGACGATCGGCTCCTCGGCATGCGCGATACCCGCGATAACTGTTATGGCGCCGGCGAGAACGAAGCTGCGGATCATCTTTTCCTCCATGATTTCCCTTGGTCAGTCGCGAAAATAACTGACGCGAACGTAAAGGTAAATAAGCCCGATCACCGTTCTGCGGATCGAGTGAAAAACGGGAGAAAAAAGCCATGCGGCGAGCTTGTAAAGATATCGCCTGCTGATTTCATGATGAACGATCCGTTTATTTTCAAATCTGAATCTTTCGTAAAATCCGCTCGAAAATCCTTAATTCGCAGGGAGTCCGATGTTTAACAAAAATCCAATTTTACCAAGTGTTTGCACTTTGTTTGTCTCAAATTAATCATGCATTTTAGGCGTTTTTTGAAAGCCGTTTGGCATAGTGAACCCATCAAACGAGCGGGGCAAACCCGCCGGACCGGAAGGGCCGCCAAGCCGCGATAGACGGCAAGGCCCGGAGGGTAAAACAGGGTCAGTCATAAACAGGCTAACAGGGATAAAACCGATGGCACGCTTTGAAATGCACAATGCTGAAACGGCCACCATGGGTGGCGACAACAGCGCCGATGTCTTCTGCGAAATGGGTCTGATGTATGCGACCGGCCGCGGCTGCGAAGTCGATCTCGTCGCCGCCCACAAATGGCTGAACATCGCCGCCATCAAGGGCAACGACCGCGCCGCCGAGCTTCGTGCCGACGTGGCCGCCGCCATGGACAAGATGCAGCTCGCAGCAGCGCTACGCGCCGCCCGCGAGTGGATGACGGTTCACTAGAGCAATTCCAGGAAAAGTGCGAAGCGGTTTTCCGTTCGGAATCGCGTAAAAACAAAAAGCTGGAGCGATTCGGCGTTTCCGTGAAAAGCTGAACCGCTCTAACACCGCCTCCGACCAGGAATTCGACAAAAGCAGCAATAACAACCTCAAAAAGAGGGAGCTGGCGGGGCGCTTTGGACGGGGCCGACGCCGGGAGAACGGAACCGCGACCGGATCCTCCACCGGCCGCGGTTCTTCGTTTTATCAGCCGATCTGTTTCAGCACCCGCGGCAGCGCTTCTTCGAGGAGCGCCATATCCGCCTCCGGCCCGACGCTGACGCGAATGCAGCGGTTGAGCGGCGCCACGCCAGGCATGCGGATGAAAACCCCGAGCTCCATCAGCCCGTCGACGATCGCCCTGGCATAAACGCCGTCGCGGCCGGTGTCGATCGCCACGAAATTCGTCGCCGAGGGCAGCGGTTGAAGGCCGTTCGCCCGGGCGATACCGCCGATCCGCTCCCGGCCCGCATGGATTTTCCCGACCACCTCGACGAGATAGGCTTGGTCCTTCAGCGCCGCGAGCGCTGCTGCCGTCGCCAGCCGGTTCATGCCGAAATGGTTGCGGATCTTGTCGAAGGCCTGTGCCGTGCCCGCCGTCGAGATCGCATAGCCAGTGCGTGAGCCGGCAAGCCCGTAGGCCTTGGAGAAGGTGCGGGTGCGAACGACGTTCGGCAGTTCGATGAGCGAGGAGATCGACGGCAGCGAATCTGCCGGCCCCGTCTCGCTATAGGCCTCGTCGAGCACCATCAGCGTCGTCTCGGGCAGCGCACGGGCGAAAGCGACGATGCTGTCGGCATCCCACCAGCTTCCCATCGGATTGTCGGGATTGGCGAAATAGACGAGCGGCGCATTCTCGCGTTTCACCGCATCGAGCAGCCTGTCGAGATCCTCGCGGTCGTTTGCGTAGGGAACGGTCACCAGCCGGCCGCCGAAACCGGCGACATGGAAATTGAAGGTCGGATAGGCGCCGAGCGAGGTGACGACGGGCGCGCCCGGCTCGATCACCAGCCGGACGATCTGGCCGAGCAATTCGTCGATGCCGCTGCCGATGGCGATATTGGCGGCCGAGACGCCGAGATGGGCGGCAAGCGCTTCCCGGAGCGCGAAATTCTCCGGATCATTGTATTTCCAGATATTGCCGGCCTCTTCGCGCATCGCTGCAAAGACGGAAGCGGCTGGGCCGAAGCCGTTCTCATTGGCGCCGATGCGCGCCGAAACGGCAAGTCCGCGCTGGCGCTCGATGGCCTCGGGGCCGACGAAGGGAACTGTGGAGGGCAGGGCGCTGGCAAGAGGTGTGAAGCGCGAAAAGGCGGACATGCGAAGGCAGCTTCCCGGACATATTGACAATCGGCGCAACAATAGGCCCGGGCACGGCCAACGCAAGCAAGATTATTTCCGCAACGGCAGCGCTGCGCGTGTCGTCGGCCTGTTCACGCGCGGAAGATCGGCGCACGTCGGGCGTCGATTGCTTCCATATTGCCGATCATGAAATCGGTACGGACGACGCGGCGCAGAACCTCGGGGTCCATGATGTTGATGAACCGCACGCCGATGCGTTCTTTGTGGCGGTAGACCTCGGCGCAGCCGATCCGGTAGGCGAGGCCGAGAATGTTGAGATAATAATGTTTCGGCAGACCGGCGGTGGTCGATACGACGAAGGTGGCGCCGCCCTGCGAGATATCGATGATCTCGGCGCTTCGCATCGACACGCCGGTCAGGCACGGGCGGACAGCGACGATGCGGGCGGGTCGCTTGACGTTGAACTCTTCCCAGCGCAGGTCGTAGACAGCGGATTTGACCGTGGCAAGGTGTGTAGCGCGGAGCATAGTCATTCACATTCTCCGTCAGACAGGGCACATTTGGGGTCTTGATCGCGAGCAAGCTGGTCTTGATCTCATTCAAGCTGGGGGTCTTGCTCCAACCAAGGTCACATGAATGTTTTGCACATTCGTCAAATATAAAATTACAATTTTAACGAGTTTAAACTTTGTACCCAAGCGGGACGCCCAATGTTCATTATCGGGACGCAGGCTTTTATCTCCAGGCTCCCGTTTCAGCCAAAAAATCTGACGGCGAGATATTGGCCGGCGGCAGTCAGCGCCGTCAGCAGCGTGCCCCAGGTCACGTCGACCAGGCTCATGGCGAGCGGCCAGTTGCGAAGCGTGGCGAGATTGGTGATGTCATGAGTGCCATAGGCAGCCAGTCCCAGAATGGCACCGTGGAGAAACGCCGTGGCGATAGAGGCCGCCGGATTGGGCGAGGGTAGCATCAGTGATCCTAACTGGTCGCGATAGAAGCTGCGGCGGCCGAGCCATATCCCGTCGCAGACGAGAAGCGAGCTTGCCTTTTTTACGCAGCCAAGGCCGAACAGATCGCCGCCCCTGCGATTTCGGTGCAATTTTCCCGAACTCTTTCAATGGCCGAGCGTTCTGCCTTGATCGATGAAGCATGGCGCGCTTCGAATGACGACAGCGAGGAGTTGAAGATGACCGACGTTAAAATCCCTTGGAAATCATGGGTCGTGGTCTGCAACGGAGCCAAGGCTCTGATCATGCAGAATGCCGGCGATGCCCAGCTGATGAACCTGAAGGTGCTGGAAACTCTGACGCAGCCGAGCGAGCCCGACCGCGAGATCGGGGCCGACAAGCCCGGCCGCAGCCATGCCGCCGATGGCTTCAGCCGCAGTGCTGTCGAGGAGACCAACTGGCAGGATCAGGCCGAAGCCCAGTTCCTGAAACAGGTCGCGGAAAGGCTGGATGAGCTGGCACAGGAAAAGGATGTCCGCCGCATCGTCCTCGTTGCGCCGCCGAAAGCACTCGGTGCGCTGCGGCCGGCGCTCAGCGCCGATGCGCAGGCAGCGATCTCTTTAGAATTGGCGAAGGACTATACCAATATGCCGGTCGACGAGATTGAGCGGCATCTCGCCGCCTGAGCCGGCAAAAAACCTACCTATTAGAGAAATTCCAGGAAAAGTGCGAAGCGGTTTTCCGTCCGGAATTGCGTAAACAAAAAGTTAGAGCGGTTCTGCGTTTTCATGAAAAGCTGAACCGCTCTAGTGAACGCGGGTCGAATGGCCCGCGTTTTCTCATGCCGTCGCGTCACGCGGACGATTTCTGCCCGGCAAACAGATCTTCATGATCGGCAAAGAGCGCCGCCAGGCGGTCGATGACGATCCTGACTTCCGGCCGTTGCCGCTCGTCGTCATGCGCAACGATCCACATTTCGTAGGTCAGTTCGTCGATGACAGGCCCGGCGCGGACGAGCCTGCGCTCCTGATCGCCGATGAAACAGGGGAGCACGCCGCGGCCGGCACCGCCGCGGATCAGGTAAAAGAGCATATGTGGTGTGTTCGTCCAACTGGTGATCCAGGAGTCCGGCTGTTCGAAAGTCCATTTGTCCGCCGGCGTAATGGCGGTATCTGTGCCGAGCGAGATCCAGTTGCAATTTGTCTCGTCATAGCCGGCCGCCTGATAAGCCGTATGCGCCACCTTGACCGAACGGCGTATCGCGACGTTGCCGCTCTCCGGCCGGCTGTGGCTAATGGCGATATGCGCCTCGCGATAGGTGAAATCGACGCTCGTATCGCAGGTCTTGTAGCACATGCGGAATCTGTCCTTCGGCGTCCAGACGCTGGCCAGATTGTCGGCGACGAAGCGCGAGGTCCAGCTGTCGGCGGCCGTCGAGACGATCGGCAGTGTCAGCACCTCGCCGCGCCAGTCGGAGATCGCACGCGCAGCATCCTGCATCAGCCGGACGCGATCGAGCAGCTCCTGCCCGTCCTTGGCGAGCAGATAACCGGTGGGGCCGCGGCTGAAGAGCGAGCGGCCGGTCACCCGTTCGAGCGCGAGCATGCGCCGGCCGATCGTCGGTGCGCTGAGCCCGGTGCGCGTCGCCGCCGCCGAAAGCCCGCCGCCGGTCGCAACATGGAAGAAAAGTTGCAGGTCGTCCCAGCTCGCATCTTTCATGGATGAAAACCCCCTTTCCCCAGCGCCTCTACATCGGACGGGCGCGAAGCCTTAGCTCAAGTGCTCCAGGAAATAGATGGAGGATGAAGCAATGGATCTCAACTGGGTTACTCTCTTTACGGAAATCGAAATCCGCAATCGCCGATTCCGCCATGATCCCTTGAGCGATCCGCTCGATCGTCCGGAATGGCGCGGATTTCTCTGGGCCGTTTCGATCATCGCGCGCCTTGTCGCAAGACGGGCTACAGAAACAAAGGTGCCGTGCCGCGATGATTCGTGGATCGGAAAAAGCCTCAGGTTTCGAAGTTCAATCGCAACACGTGGTGCAGGAATTCCGGATTGATCAGCATGTTGAAGCTGATCGTCACCAATTCGCCTTCGCGTTTGACCACGGTCGAGCCGATCTCGTCATGGATGCCGAGGATTTCGAGGAAGAAATGGCTCGGCATTTCCAGGTTCGGGCTGACTTCGAGCAATGCGCCGGCAAGCGTGATCGTGCGGATCAGGCAGCGCACCTGCGTTCCGGTGCTGAGGTGATGGCCGACGAAGATGATGTTGCCGGGCCTGTCGAGATTGAATTCCCTGTAAGCACGTTCCGGCTTGGGGTGTTCTGTGTCGAGGTGCATCTGAAAGGCCCTTTAGCCTCCGCTGTTATACGGCAGGATATTAGCTGAAGAATGCTGACACTTACTAAAGAACACCGTTAAGATTGAATGCTTATGTGAAAGCCGCGGGAAAATCGCATCGATTTCGTGCAGGTTTGCCCCAAAGCTGCGCATTCCTGAGGCAGATGCGCCATTCTTGACATGTCGGCGGCGTTCGCGCATACAAAGGCCGGTTCGAGGCGCCGGCCGCTCGCGGATGAAAGTCCATGGTGAAGTCCTCGCGATCATGGTCACGGCCCTTTGTGCATGCTGACTGGCGGCAATGCGAGCTCCCATCCACAGTCGAAGAGCATGCCTTACGAAGGCTCACTCCATGACGACGACCTATCCGGCCATTGACGAATTGAAGGCCCAGGCCAAGCGCCTGCGCCAGGCGATGAATGATCGCGGCACCACACTGACCCACAGTGCGGCCCTGGAAATGATTGCCCGCCAGCACGGCGTGCGCGATTGGAATACGCTTGCGGCCCTTGCGGCAAAGCCCAATGCCGCTCCCAAGACGCCGCTCTTCATCGGCGCGCATATTCGCGGCCGTTATCTCAATCAGCCGTTCACCGGCGAAGTCCTGGCGCTTTCGGCCCTGCCGGACGGCGACCTCCACAGGATCACCATCCATTTCGACGAGCCGGTGGATGTCGTCACCTTCGAGAGCTTCTCGGCCTTTCGCCAGCGCGTGAACGCGCAGATCGATGCCGATGGCGTGTCGCCGAGGAAGACCTCGAACGGCGTGCCGCATCTGGTCCTCGATCTCTAGATTGTTTTTGTCCTTTTGAGACCGTCCGGATCCGGCTGATTTAGCCGGATCGGGCCCTGCATCATATCGCACGGATTTCTCCATGACCGATCTTTCCCAAGGCAATGCCTTTCTCACCGGCTGGCTGCCGGGCGTCTTCATCAGGACGGCGGCACCGATCGTCGCGATCACCACCGTCAACGGCCTGTTCACCGTCGTCGACGCCTATTTCCTCGGCGCCTATGTCGGCCCGGACGCGCTCTCTGCCGTCAGCCTGATTTTCCCCGGACTGATGCTGCTGGTCGCCCTGCAATCGCTTGTCTCGAACGGCATGGCGAGCATCCTCGCCCGCCGGCTCGGCGCCGGCGATCGTCAAGGCGCGCGTCGGGTGTTTGCCGGCGCGCATGCGCTGGCGTTCGCCGTTACCCTCGTCCTCAATCTGGTCTACTGGACTGTCGGCCGGCAGATCATCGATGCCGGTGCCGCCGGCAATGCTGCCGTGGCCGATGGCGCCATGCTGTTCATGGGCGCGATGATCGCCTGTGCGCCGGTCGGCTTCTTCCTGTCGCTGCATCTCGACGGATTGCGCTGCGAAGGCAAGATCGGTTTCATGACGCTGGTGACGCTGTCGGCCTCCCTGCTCAACATCCTCGCCAACTGGCTGTTCATGGCGGTAATGCATTGGGGTGTGCTCGGTTCGGCAGCCTGCACCATCGCCTCGCAATTCGCCTGTCTCGCGGCCGTGCTCGCCTATCGCTGGCATCGGCCGGCGGCACTGAGGCCTTCGGCGGGATTTGCTGATCCTGTCGTCCTATTTCCAGTCGATCGGCGATGCGCCGCGCGCCGCGATCTTCGGCCTGTCGCGGCCCTATCTGCTGACCCTGCCGCTCACCTTCCTGCTGCCCTTCGTCTTCGGCGAACAGGGAATCTGGATGGTGCCGGTCTTTGCCGAGGCAGGCATGTTCATCCTTGCCTTCCTCGTGCTGTCGCAGAATGCGAAGCGCCGCGGTTGGCGCTATGGACTTTTACCAACCTGAGACGGAAAAGCCGCACTCGCCAGCACGGCTTTTCCTGCTGTCGTCTATTCCTTGCCGCTCGAAGCGGCCGTTGTCGCGGCTTCCGCCTCGTTCAACGCCTCGGCGCATTCCTGGCAGCAGACCTCGACAGTCTTGCCGCCGAGCTTGACGGTGATGGTCTCCGCGCCGAGTTCGCAGTCGCAGGCAGCGCATGTGGTATTCTTCATCTGGTGATCCTCCGTTGATCGTCCCGCGATCGGGACAGGCTGATAAGACCATCGAAGACCGCATCGCCGCTGTCGAAATCTTTAGCGATTGACCCCCCGCATAATTCCTTAAGTCGGGATCGATTTAAGGAATTATGCGGGGATTCAAAGTGCTACAGCGTCCTTTGCGCGTCTGAAAAGACGTGCGGCGCTGTAGGCTTTCACTTGCGCCGCAGCTGCGCCGCGCGCTGGAATTCGGCCGGAGTCTGCCCGAAGGACTGCTTGAAGGAAGCGCTGAAATGGCTGTGGCTGGAAAAGCCGAGATCGAGACCGAGCGCGGTCAGATCCTCATACTGGCCAAGCAGATCGAGTGCACGGGCAAGCCGCAGCCTAGCGGTAAAGTGGCGTCGCCTCGACCTGCTGGAAGACCTGGGTGAGATACACGGGCGAGACGCCGACTTCCGAGGCGATTTCCGCAAGCGTCCAGCGCCGGGCGAGATCGGAGGAGAGCACCAGCTTTGCCCGGTCGACGAGTTTCTGCCGGCCGGCGCTGGCACCCGCCGCATGCGACGTGCGCTCGCCGAGCGAGCGGCGCACCAGTGTCAGCGCCAGTATTTCCGCTTCCAGCGTTTCGGCGACGTTGCGGCTGAGACCATGACGCAGGAGCGCGACCAGCGCCTGCGCGCGCGGATCGATCCGCCGGCGCTGGCGGCGGAAGGCAAAAGCCGGCCCGGACTGCACCTGGTCTTTCGGCGCGAGCTCTTCGAGCATGGATTCGTCGATCGCCAGATCGATGCAGGCGTCGCCGCCCTCGATAGGGTGGCTGATCCGATATCCCTGACCGGCATTGAAGAACAAGACCTGATTGGCTTCGGCCACCGTATCATTGCGGCCGACATGGCGCATGAAGACGCCGCGATATGGATAGACGAGGCTCGTCCTGTGGGCGCATTCCTCGTCGCTCTTATGACGGCACTCGCCATTGCAGATGATGTCACGAATAGTGACCATCTTCGTTTTCAGAAGCGGTGCCGTTGAGAACTGCGACATTGCATAGTCCGTATCAGACAGGCCAGAACCGACGGTACTTATAACAGCACTTTAGTAACGGCTGCAGACATGAACATCGCTTTGCGTCTGCCCCCTGGAAAGGCCGATATCCTTCAGCTGTTCGTCGGAAAGCTCCATCAACGCATTCCGGTTGCGCCGTTCGTTTATTTTGCGGGCCAGCCAGCGCGCCGCCGTGATTGCGGCAAGGAACAGGCCGGGTCGCGTACGGTGTGAAGAGCGAATATTTCGGGCCGGTATCGTGAAATTCGAACTGTGCATGGTGATCCTCCATCCGTGTTGGGATGGAGGCAGTGAGCCATCAGCGGCGATTTCGCGCTGTCAGATTATTTAGCGATCGAACGCGACGCCTACGCCTTCAGCAGCCACTCGTGCTCGGCGGCATTGTGGAATTTCCAGATACGCTGCGGCCCGGCCATGACGTTGAGGTAGTAGAGGTCGTAGCCATGGCAGGCGGCGCAGGGATGATAGCCCTTCGGCACCAGCGTCACATCGCCGTCCTCGAGCGCCATTGCCTCGTCAAGCGAGCGATCGTCGGTGTAGACGCGCTGGAAAGCGAAGCCCTGCGGCGGGTTGAGGCGATGGTAATAGGTCTCTTCCAGGAAGCTCTCGTTCGGCAGGTCGTCCTGGTCGTGCTTGTGCGGCGGATAGGAGGAGGTGTGGCCGCCCGGCGTAATCACCTCGACGACCAGCAGCGAATGCGCCGAGCTGTCGTCTTCCGGCATGATATTGTTGACGTAGCGCACATTCGTACCCTTGCCGCGCGTCACCTGCGGATGTGTGCCGGGCGGGATGGCCTTTGCCTGATAGGTACCGCCGCCGGGTGCGGAGCAGACCGCGAGCTCCAGATCGGTCTCCGCCGTCACCGACCATGTCGATTCCATCGGGATGTAGAGCGCATGCGGGGCGCCTTCGAACGGGTTCATCCGGTCGCCGAGCGTGCCGAAATCCTTGATGCCGGCAGACGCCTTGCCCTTGCCGGTCACCCAGACGAGGCAGACTTCCCGATCGCCCGTCTCTCCCGAAACGGTTTCGCCCGGCTTCATCCGATGCAGATCGAAGCCGACATAGGTCCAGCCGGCATTTTCCGGGGTGACATGCGTGACGCGGCCATGCGTGCCGGACGGTTTCACCTTGAGATTTGGCATTGGTGTTTTTCCTCGTAAGTTGGCGGGTGCGGCCCCCTCATCCGGCTGCCGCCACCTTCTCCCCGAGGGGGAGAAGGGATATGCCGCACCGTCTTTTTCCCCTTCTCCCCAACGGGGAGAAGGTGCCCGAAGGGCGGATGAGGGGGCTTCTTGCTCCAGCAGTCCGATCAGCCTCTCCTCCTTGTGGGGAGGGGTTGGGGGGTCTTTCGTTCCGTTATCCCTTGGGGAAGCCTTCCGTTTCCACGGTATAGCCCGCAGCCGTCATGACGCGCATCAACTCGGCGTGACCGATCTCGGCCATTTTCTGCGGCGGAGCCTTGCGCGGATCCTGTTCGGCCTCGACAACGAACCAGCCTTCATAGCCGTGATCGGCCAGCCGCTGGACGATGGCGCCGAAATCGAGCGAGCCGTCGCCCGGTACCGTGAAGGCGCCAAGTGCCACCGCATCGAGGAAGGACTGTCGGCTACGGTCCAGTCCATCCACCACGGGCTTGCGGATATCCTTGACGTGAACATGGTTGATACGGGCGTGGTGGTTTTCGATGGCACGCAGCACGTCGCCGCCGGCAAAGGCCAGATGCCCGGCATCAACCAGCAGCGGGATGCCTTCGCCCGAATGGCGCATGAAGGCGTCGAGTTCCGGCTCGGTTTCGACCACGGCAGCCATGTGATGGTGGTAGGAGAGCGGCATGCCCTGCTCGGCGCACCATTCCCCGAATTCCGTGACGCGACGCCCATAGGCCTTCATCTCGTCATCGGAGAGGCGCGGCTTGGTCGCCAGCGGCTTGGAGCGGTCGCCCTGGATCGAGCGGCCCACCTCGCCATAAACGATGCAGGGCGCGGCGACGGCCTTGAACAGTTCGATCATCGGTGCGATGCGGTCCTTGTTGGCAGCAAGCTCCTCGTCAACCAGCGTGCCCGAGAACCAACCGCCGCACAGCGTCACGTCGGCGGCGCGAAGAATCGGCAGCATTACCTCCGGATCCTCAGGGAAGCGGCGGCCCTTTTCCATGCCGGTAAAGCCGGCACAGCGTGATTGCCGCAGGCATTCCTCCAGGGACACATCGTCGCTGAGCTCAGGAAGATCGTCGTTCCACCACGCGATGGGCGACATGCCGAGTTTGGCCTTCATCAACATTCTCCTTAAAAGCATTGCGGAAGAGCCGGGACGCTCTTCCGAGAAATCATATTAGCCGATGCGCTGGGCGGCACGCGCTGCGACATAGCCCTTGCGCGCCTCGTTGACCTGTTCGCGCGGGCTGACCTCAGGCACCGCGACATCCCACCAGTGGCCGCCGGCCTCCGTGGTAACAAGCGGATCGGTGTCGATGACGAAGACCGAGGTGCGGTCGTTCTTCTTCGAGTCGGTGATCGCCTGCTCCAGCTCGGCGATCGAGGCCACCTTGACGGCGATGGCGCCCATGCTTTCGGCATGCGCCCGGAAATCGATTTCCGGCATCACCTCGTGATAGGAGTCCTTCAGCAGATTGTTAAAGTTGGCGCCGCCGGTTCCCATCTGCAGCCGGTTGATGCAGCCATAACCGCGATTGTCGAGCACGACGATATTGAGCTTGAGGCCAAGCATGACCGAGGTCGCAAGCTCGGAATTCATCATCATGTAGGAACCGTCGCCGACCATGACGACGACATCCCGTTCCGGATGCGCCATCTTGGCGCCGAGCCCGCCGGCGATCTCGTAGCCCATGCAGGAAAAGCCGTATTCCATGTGATAGCTGCCCGGCGCCGTCGCCGGCCAGAGCTTGTGCAATTCGCCGGGAAGGCCGCCCGCAGCGCAAAGCACCGTCGTATTCTCGCCGCCGAGCGTGCGCGCCACTGCGCCGATCACTTGGGCATCGGAGGGCAGGGCGGCATTGGTCGTCGCCATCGCTTTGGCAGCGGCCTCCATCCAGACCTTCTTCTCCGCAGTTGCCTTCTCGGCGAGTGCGGCCGGCGCCTTCCAGCCCGAAAGCCCTGCTGAAAGCGCCTTCAGCCCTTCGCGGGCGTCAGTCACCAGCGGATGGCTGTCGTGCTTCACTGCGTCATAGGCGGCGATGTTGAGGCCGATCATCTTCAGGCCGTCGTTCTTGAACAGCGCCCAGGAGCCGGTGGTGAAATCCTGGCAGCGTGTGCCGACGGCGATGACGAGATCCGTCTCTTCGGCGATCGCATTCGCCGCCGAGGTGCCGGTGACGCCGACCGAGCCGAGCGCCAGCGGATGGGTCTCGTTGATCGCCGACTTGCCGGCCTGGGTGACGACGACGGGAAGGCTATGGGCCTCGGCAAAGGCGGCAAGCTCCTTCGTCGCCTGCGAATAAAGCACGCCGCCGCCGGCAACGATGACCGGCTTCTGCGACGCCTTGATCAGTGCGATGGCATTCGCCAGCTCGTCCGCATCCGGCTGCGGCCGGCGGGTCGTCCAGACTTTTTCATCGAACAGGCTTTCCGGATAATCGAAGGCTTCCGCCTGAACGTCCTGACAGAGCGACAATGTCACCGGGCCGCAATCGAGCGGATCGGTCAGGACCTGCATGGCGCGCTTCAGCGCCGTGATGATCTGCTCGGGCCGGGTGATGCGGTCGAAATAGCGCGAAACCGAACGGAAGGCATCATTGGCCGAAATCGTGCCGTCGCCGAAATCCTCGATCTGCTGCAGCACCGGATCGGGCGCACGGTTGGCGAAAACGTCGCCCGGCAGGAAGAGAACGGGAATACGATTGACATGCGCCACGCCGGCGGCCGTCACCATGTTCAGCGCGCCCGGACCGATCGAGCTCGTGCAGGCCATGAAACGTGTGCGGAAATTCGCCTTGGCATAGGCGATCGCCGCATGCGCCATGCCCTGTTCGTTGTGGGCGCGATAGGTCGTCAATTCCTCGCGCACCTGATAGAGCGCCTCGCCGATGCCGGCGACGTTGCCGTGACCGAAGATCGCCCAGACGCCGCCGAAGATCGGCACTTTCTTGCCGTCAACGATCGTCATCTGCTTTTTGAGGAAATGCGCCACGGCCTGCGCCATCGTCAACCGTATCGTCTTGCCCATCGGGTCCTCCCGCAATCTTTCTTTCGTGTTTCTCCCCTCCCCAACCCCTCCCCACAAGGGGGAGGGGCTAACCCGCCGTGCCGCCGCATTTCACCGCAACCTCGCGTCCGCAAGGAGCTCGTTTGTGGCGTGAAGCGATGCCTCAACTTAAGTCCCTCCCCCTTGTGGGGAGGGGTTGCGGAGGGGTCTTAACTCTATATCCTACTGAAGCCCACGCGTCTTAAGCCAGGCCTCTGTCAATTGCCGGAAGCGGCCGGCCATGTCGGCGATCGCCTCCTCGTCGTTCATTCCGCCCGAAAGCCAGGCACGCGCCGGATCGGCAAAGATCGTCCGGCCGACGGCAAAGCCCTTCACGGAGGGAGCCGCCAGCGTCGCCTCGAAGCAGGAGATCAGCTCGTCGGCGGGCGCCTCGAGGCCCAAGAGCACGATACCACGGCACCATGGATCATTCTTGGCGATCACCGCATCGATCTTCTTCCAGGCCTCGGTCGATGCCTGCGGCTCGAGCTTCCACCAGTCCGGCTTGATGCCGAGCGCATAGAGTTCCTCCAGCGCAGTCGCAATCGTATCGTCGGTGAGCGGCCCGTTCTTGCCGGCGATGATCTCCACCAGCAGCTCGCGGCCGACCTTGCGGGACGCCTCGAACAGCGTCCGCAGTTTCTCCTGCTGCTCCGTCTTCAATTCTGAGGGGTCGTCGGGATGATAGAAGCACAGGCACTTGATGCAATGGCTGAGTGGCCATTCCACAAGCTGCGAGCCGATATCCTGGCTGAATTCGAAGCGCAGCGGCTTCGAGCCCGGCAGCTCCACCGGCCGGCCGATCCAGGAGAAATTCTTCGTCGCCGCGTCGAAGAAGGCGTCGCGGCCGAAGCGTTCGTCGATCAGCATGCCGTAGCCGTCGCGGCCGTTCGAAACCCGCGCCGCCGCGGCAACCGCCAGCCGCTTGAAGGCGACGATCTTGTCGTGGCCGACACCGAGTTCATCGGCGACGCTGACGAGCTGCGAACGGTGGTCGATCGCCAGCGCCATCAGAAGCGGGATTTCGCCGCGCCGGGTCGATGCCCAGTGGATATGGTTGATCGCCTCGTCCTTGCGCAGCGCCCGGTGTTGGCTGCCGGTCGTCAGGAAGAAGTCGAGTTCGGCCCAGGTCGGATATTCCGGCGAGCAGAGCAGGCGGGAAACGGCGAAGGCGCCGCAGGCATTGGCCCAGGTGGCGCAGGTCTTCAGTGGCTCATCGCGCAGGAAGCCGCGCAGAAAACCGGACATGAAGGCATCGCCGGCGCCGAGCACGTTGAAGACTTCGATCGGGAAACCCTGGCCGATGATGCCGGCTTCGAGGTCGTCGGCGATCGGTCCGTCATAGACGATGCAGCCCATGGCGCCGCGCTTGAGCACGATCGTCGCCGGTGAAAGGCGGCGGATCTCCTTCAGCGCGCCGAGCACGTCGTCGGCGCCGGAAGCGATGAGGATTTCTTCCTCGGTGCCGACGATGAGATCGCAATCCGGCAGCGTCTCCTTCATCTTCGAAGAGACGCGGTCGGACTTCACGTAGCGCTCGAAGCCCTCTGCATGGCCGGCAAGGCCCCAGAGGTTCGGTCGGTAATCGATGTCGAAGATCACCTTGCGGCCGTTCGCCTTGGCGATGCGGATCGCCTTGCGTTGCGCGGCCTCGGTATTCGGCCGGGAGAAATGCGTGCCGGAAACGAGAACGGCGCGCGACGACTTTATGAAATCTTCATCGATGTCGCCTTCATCGAGCGCCATATCGGCGCAGTCCGACCGATAAAAGATCATCGGCGACACGCCTTCGGCCTCGACCGCCAGCAGCACCAGTGCCGTCAGCCGCTCCTTGTCGGTGATGATGCCCTGAGTCGCCACACCTTCGCGCCCCGATTGCTCGCGGATGAAACGTCCCATCTGTTCGTCGCCGACGCGGGTGATGAGGCCGGATTTGAGGCCGAGCCGCGCCGTGCCGATGGCGATATTGGCCGGGCAGCCGCCGACGGATTTGGCGAAGGAGCCGATATCCTCCAGCCGTGAACCGATCTGCTGGCCGTAAAGATCGACCGAGGAACGGCCGATGGTGATTACATCAAGCGCCGGCTCCGGCTGTGAGCCCGGATTCGATTGTACCATGATGTCCTCCCGCTAGATTTTGCGCGGCTTCCAGTGCCTGCGAATTTTCAATAATGAAACATCGGTTCCGATATTTTGTCAATTCGGAATGTTTATTCCATTTTCGCTTTTCCAGCTTTTGAGTGCTGATGCTTGCGGCGCCGTTCGGCGATCGCCACCGGCAGCGCCATGGTCAGCGCCATCGAGGCCGAAAGTGAGCGGAAGCCGGCGAAATCGGCCTCCGCCACTTCGAACCAATGCGTCGCGCAGGCGGCAAGCGGCGAGAAGGCCGAATCGGTGATCGCGATGACGGGCACACCGCGGTCGGCAAGCTCCTGGCTCTGGCTGAGGCTATCGGCCGCATAGGGCGAGAAGCTCGCGGCGATCGCCGCATCCCTGGGGGTTGCGAACTGCACCATTTCAGGGTCGACGCCGTTCGGCGAGGCGACGATCTGGTGGCGGATGTTGAGCTTGGAAAAAGCGTAGGTCATGTGCGCCGTCAGCGGGTAGGAGCGCCGTTTGGCGATCAGATAAATCGTCTCGGCGCTGGCAAGGATATTCACCGCTTTCGTGAAAGTATCGCTCTGCACCGTCGCCGCCAGCCGGTTGACCGACTGGCTGGCGGCGGCAATGAAGCCGGAGAGCAGATTGGCGTCCTCATCGTCGCCGCTCGCCTGCTCCAGCGTGACGAGCCGCTCTTCATAGCTCAGCGTCCTGTCGCGCAATCTTTCGCGGAAAATGCTCTGCAGGTCGGAAAAGCCTCCGTAACCCAGATGATGCGCCAGCCGCACCAGCGTCGAGGGCTGAACGTCGGAGGCGGCAGCGATGCTTGCCGTCGTGCCGAAGGCGATTTCATCAGGATTGCCGAGCGCGAAGGCGGCGACCTGCGCCAGCCGTTTCGGCATACTCGCCTTGCGCTCGATGATTGTGCTGCGCAGGCTTTCGAAATCGCGCGGCACGCGCACGTGCCTCTGGGGATCGTTATCCATGCTTGCGGCTCACGAGATGAAACAAATATTCCATATTATCGAGCATAGACGATTTCAAACGACACGCCTAATTGTTTTTAATCCCCTGTAATTGAAGACTTTTAGACAGTTTGTCAGGGAAGGGCACAGAGATGCCTGAGAGAAGATCCCTTGTCAAAATGATCCAAATATTCCAAAAATCCGCGCGCAGCTCTGGAGGAGACGGAAATGAAGCCACTCGGCATCGGTTTGATCGGCACTGGCTATATGGGCAAGTGCCATGCGCTGGCGTGGAATGCGGTAAAGACGGTGTTCGGCGATGTCGAGCGTCCGCGTCTCGTGCATCTGGCCGAAGCCAATGCCGGGCTGGCTGAGGCTCGTGCCGGTGAATTCGGCTTCGAGAAGGCAACGGCCGATTGGCGGGCGCTGATCGCCGACCCCGAGGTCGACGTCGTCTCCGTCACCACGCCCAATCAGTTCCACGCCGAGATGGCGATTGCAGCCCTTGAGGCCGGCAAGCATGTCTGGTGCGAAAAGCCGATGGCGCCGGCCTATGCCGATGCCGAGCGCATGCTGGAAACCGCGAAGCGATCCGGCAAGGTTGCCGCCCTTGGCTATAATTACATTCAAAATCCTGTCATGCGGCATATCAGGACTCTAATTGGCGAGGGCGCCATCGGCACGGTCAACCATATCCGCGTCGAGATGGACGAGGATTTCATGGCCGATCCCGATGTCTTCTTTTATTGGAAGAGCGAGCTTTCCGCCGGCTACGGCGCGCTCGACGATTTCGCCGTGCACCCGCTGTCGCTGCTCTGGTATCTCTTCGGGCATGTCGAGGCCGTCATAACGGATATGGTCAAACCCTATGCCGACCGCCCGCTGAGCGAGGGCGGTCGCCGTGCCGTCGAAAACCACGATGGCGCCAACGTGCTGATGCGGCTTGGTGGCGGCATCTCAGCCGTGTTGATGGCGAATCGCGCCGCCTGGGGTCGCAAGGGCCGCATCGCCCTGCAGATTTTCGGCTCGAAAGGCTCGATCGTCTACGACCAGGAGCGCATGAACGAATTCGAACTCTATCAGGCTGACGGCCGCGGTTCCGAGCAGGGCTTCCGCAAGATACTGGCGGCACCCGCCCATCAGCCCTATGATCGGTTTATCCCGGCGCCAGGCCATGGCCTCGGCTTCAACGATCTGAAGATCATCGAATGCCGTGAGCTGATCCGGGCAATTTCAGGCGAGCCGTCGTCGATCGTGACATTCGAAGACGGTCTCAGGATAGAGAAGTCGGTGCATGCCATGGCACAGTCCTTCCACGAGCGCCGCTGGATCGAGATCGGCTGAATGTAAGAGGCCGCTTTCCGTTGACGGGGCGTGGGCTACTGCATAATCCCTGAAATCGGGATCGATTTCGGGGATTATGTAGAAACTCAAAATGCGACAGCGTCCTTTGCGGGTCTGAAAGACACGCGGCGCTGTCGGGAATAGGCCTTGGCGTGGTTGTCGGGCGCAGCTTCAGGAGTGAGATCGTGACGGATAGACTGGTGATCATCGGCGCGGGACAGGCCGGTTTCGCATTGGCAGCCAAGCTGCGTGCGTTGAAGGATACGCGCCCGATCACCCTGATCGGTGCGGAAGACGTCGCCCCCTATCAGCGCCCGCCGCTGTCGAAGAAATACCTGCTCGGCGAAATGACCTTCGACCGCCTGCTGTTCCGCGCCGAGCACTGGTATGCCGACAATGACGTCGAGCTTCGCCTTTCGACCTGGGCCGAGCAGATCAAACCGGACCGCAAGCAGGTTCTGCTGCAGGACGGCTCCGTTCTCGATTACGGCACGCTGGCGCTGGCCACCGGCTCGACGCCGCGCCGGCTGCCGGCCGCAATCGGCGGCGATCTCGAAGGCGTCTATGTCGCCCGCGACAAGCGCGATGCCGACCTGCTCGCCGACGAGATGCGCCCCGGTCGCCGTGTCCTCATCATCGGTGGCGGTTATATCGGTCTCGAGGCGGCGGCCGTTGCCCGCCATCGCGGCCTTGAGGTCACCGTCATTGAGATGGCCGACCGCATCCTGCAGCGCGTCGCGGCCAAGGAGACCGCCGACATCATGCGCGTGATCCACGAGGCCCATGACGTGGTGATCCGCGAGAAGACAGGGCTCAAGCATCTGATCGGCAAGGATGGCCGCGTCACCGGCGCCGCACTTTCCGACGGATCGGTCATCGACATCGATTTCGCCGTCGTCGGCATCGGTGTCGCCCCGAACGATCAGCTTGCCAAGGAAGCCGGCCTCGAAGTCGCCAACGGCATTGTCGTCGACGAATTCGCCCGCACCTCCGATCCGGCGATCTTTGCGGCTGGCGATTGCGCCGCACTTCCCTGGCAGGGCGGCCGCATCAGGCTCGAATCGGTGCAGAACGCCGTCGACCAGGCGGAAGCGGCGGCGGCCGTCATCGCCGGCGGCAGCGAGCCTTATGATCCGAAGCCGTGGTTCTGGTCCGACCAGTATGACGTCAAGCTGCAGATCGCCGGCTTCAATCTCGGTTATGACGAGACGCTGCTGCGCCCCGGCGCCCGCGAAGGCGCCCATTCGGTCTGGTACTTCAGGGAAGGCCGGCTGATCGCCGTCGATGCGATCAACGACGCCAAGGCCTATGTGACCGGCAAAAAACTGCTGGAATCCGGGACCAATCCCGACAAATCGATTCTCGCCGACCCTTCTGCTGACCTCAAGAGCCTGCTCGGCTGAGCTCGGCTTCTTCATCGAGAGAACGAAGCGCGATCAAACTCCGCGGATTCGCCAGGAAATGCGGTTTGTTTGCGCAACCGGCTGAATTGCAGCTCGCTGCATTTCTTCTGGTGAAAACTCAAAAAACCCTTGCATTCACAGACCGGTCACCATAGTTAGGCCGCACCGGAGAGGTGGCCGAGTGGTCGAAGGCGCTCCCCTGCTAAGGGAGTATACGTCAAAAGCGTATCGTGGGTTCGAATCCCATCTTCTCCGCCATCCCGATTTCCTCAGCACGCATCGATCGTTAGTTTCTGGTAGGGAATCATGTTCGCTTAGTCGGCTAGGCCGGGCGACGAAACAATCTCTCTGCCTCAAGCGAGAGAATCGCCTGCGGGAATCACCTCCCGCGCTGAAGCCACCAGCAGGGGGCGAAAGCGGATCGGTGCACGTCGGGTTACGCTTCCGGCAATCATGAATCCCCCGCAAGAGCCGCATTTTGTCAAAAAAGCGTCACGAATGTGTCGCAAAGCGCATGTCCAATTCTTTGCTGACCTGACCTAAGCCTCCGCAAAATCAGCGTTTTCTTAACAAAATATAAAGGAAAGCGAGGCCGATTGCCCGACTTGTGTCCTTTCAGCAACAGAATGTCGGGAAGGCTGCCTCAAATCACCCATCCGAGTAAGTTGGTGATTGCGTGACGGCTTCCGTCTTGTATTTTCAGTGTCGGAAGCAAGGGCGACTGATCGTCCACTTCTTGAAACACGGGGATGGGGCAGGGAACGCTGCTCAGCGAAAGATCCCAAACCCGATCGAAACTTTGAATTGGAGGTCATTTATGAACATCAAGAGCCTTCTTCTCGGCTCCGCTGCTGCTCTCGCAGTAGTTTCCGGTGCTCAGGCTGCTGACGCTATCGTTGCTGCCGAGCCGGAACCGGTTGAATATGTTCGCGTCTGCGACGCTTACGGCACCGGCTACTTCTACATCCCGGGCACCGAAACCTGCCTCAAGATCGAAGGCTACATCCGTTTCCAGGTTGATATTGGCGATCAGCCGCTCAATCAGTCGGCTTCTAACGACTCCGATTGGGATGCAAGAACTCGCGGCCAGGTTCAGTTCACGGCCAAGAGCGATACCGAGTATGGTCCGCTGACCGGCGTCATCGTCATGCAGTTCAATGCTGACAACTCCTCTGAACAGGAAGCCATCCTCGACTCCGCTTACCTCGACATCGCGGGCTTCCGCGCTGGTCTCTTCTACAGCTGGTGGGACGATGGTCTCTCCGGCGAAACCGACGACATCGGCTCGCCGGTCACGCTGCATAACTCTATCCGTTATCAGTACGAAACCGATGCCTTCTACGCTGGCATCAGCGTCGACGAACTCGAAGACGGCTTCTACAAGACGGACGAAGAGCCGAACAACGTCGGCGTTGCAGTCGGTCTCGGCGGCAAGGCTGGTGCGTTCAGCTACCAGATCACTGCCGGCTACGACGTCGACAACGAAGACGGTGCTATCCGCGCAATGGGTACGGTTGACATCGGTCCCGGTACGCTCGGCCTCGCTGCCGTATACGCTACTGGCCCGAGCTCCTACTACACCAAGGCTGAATGGGTTGTTGCTGCCGAATACGCTATCAAGGCAACCGACAAGCTCAAGATCACTCCTGGTGTTCAGTACTACAGCAACTACTACGTTGCCGGCGACGACTTCAGCGACGGCGATGCCTGGAAGGTCGGTCTGACGGTCGATTACCAGATCGTCGACAACTTCTACGCCAAGGCTTCGGTTCAGTACCTCGATCCGGAAGATGAGGACGATCAGACGGCTGGCTACTTCCGCCTGCAGCGTTCGTTCTAATCTGATCTGACTTCGGTCAATCAGGAAAGCCCGGCTCTCGAGCCGGGCTTTTTGTATTTGGACGAATGGCCGATTGTGCCAGCTGACCAATTTCGTGAGGTTATCGGCAGGTGTCGAGAAAAGTTCGAATTGTCGTAGGGATATCGCCGAGATGCAGGAGCGGGGCGTGTCCTTGTCCTTCGGCAGCATGAAGGATCAGCCGCGGATGCCGCCGTGCCATTTCGCCGGCGGTTTCCTGTGAAAGCAGCGTCGTATTTTCACCGCGGATCAGCATGAGCGGCAACCGGCTCAGGCTTTCGAATTGCCCCCAGAGATCAGGCAGCGGCTGGCTGAAATCGATCAATTTAAGCGCTTCGGCGATCGCCGGGTCGAAATCGGCGGCGGGCCTTCCGCCGATATCACGATAAAGGGCAAGCGCCATTTCGCGCCAGTCTTCCTCTCCGAGCGCGCTAAACGACGCGCCATGATTTTCCTTCAATATATCGGCCGCCTCGTTCCAGTTCGCCGGCTTCCTACCGCTGTTGAGGTAATCGCGGATCAGCATTAGCCCCTCAGCCTCGAGCACAGGCCCGATATCGTTGAGGATGACGGCTTCGAGCAGATCCGGCCGCGTCGCCGCGATCAGATGCAGGATCAGCCCGCCCCGCGATGTGCCGATGAAGATCGCCCGCTCGATGCCGAACGTCGCGCAGGCGGTAAGGACGTCGCCGGCCTCGATGGCGAGATTGTAGTTCGCCTTGTTGTCATCCCATGCCGAGTTTCCCCGTCCGCGCGAATCGAGCGCAATCACCCTGCGCGGCACTGGCGTGTCCCCGGAGAGAAGCAGCGCAAGCGGATGAAAATCCCGCGTATTGCGGGTCAGGCCGGGTAGGCAGATCACCGGCAGCCATCCGTCGGTTGCCGGCTCGCCGGGTCGGTAGTCGCGGGCATAAAGCCTCAACCCATCAAAAGAAGTATAAAATCGTTCCTGGAAACCGCCTGCATCCGTATCCGGCATCGCATCCCTCAAGACCTGTTTGATCCCGAAGATGTAGCTTGCTTTTCAAGCCGCGCCAAATGGCTTCAGGAGGCGCTGCGTCCGCCGATCAGGTCGCGCTCGATATCGGTGGGCTGGCCCAGACGGGCTTTATAAACTTCGTAGTTCTCCATCACCCGCTGCACATAGTTGCGCGTTTCGGGGAAGGGGATGCGCTCGATCCAGTCGACGATCTCGTCGATCGGCCTGCCGCGCGGATCGCCGTAGCGGCCGATCCATTCCGGCACCCGCTTCGGCCCGGCATTATAGGCAATGAAGGTGAGGATATAGGAACCGCCAAAGGCGTCGATCTGCTCGCCGAGATAATGCGCGCCGAGTGTCGCGTTATAGCCGGCATCGGCTGTCAGCTTGTCCTTGGAAAAGGCGATGTTGTGGCGCTTGGCCACCGCCTGGGCTGTTCCCGGCAGAAGCTGTAGCAGGCCGCGCGCGTTCGCCGCCGAAACGGCGGCCGGGTTGAAGGCGCTTTCCTGCCGGGCGATGGCATAGGCAAGCGCCTTGCCGGAGCCTGTTATATTGGCGTTCGCCGGGATTACGCCGACCGGAAAGGCAAGCGCTGCGACATCGATGCCGCGCCCATAGGCGATCTTGCCGATCTGCAGCGAGAGATGATGATCGCCGGATTGCTCGGCCCGCGCCGCAAGGACAGCCAATTCACCGGGGCTTTGCAGTTGATCGGCAAGCGCAAGATAGAGAATGGCGGCCCGCCATCCATGGCCGGCGGCCTCCAGCCGGGCGATCGCCTGCACGGCTTCGCGTGCCTGGAGGCGTTGCCGGTCGGCCGTGCTCGGTGCGGGATAGGTGACATCAAGCGTCTTTCGCCCCAGCCTTTCGGCCGCAAGCTGTCCATAGAAGGTGCCGGGAAAATTCGCGGCCTTCGCATAGAATTCGCTGGATTTGCCGGGGCCTCCGGCCTCCGCTGCTCGTCCCAGCCAATACCAGGCGCGTGAAACCGAGATCGGCCCGTTTGATGTCTGGAGGATCTTGCGGAAGTGTCTTTCCGCCGTTGTCGAGTCCTGCAGGCCGCGAAGCGCGTACCATCCGGCATGGAATTCAGCCTCGACGATATCCGTCGGGCTTGTTGCGGCGTAGTTTGCGACGATTCGATAGGCAGGCTTGAATTGTCCCTGGTCGACGAGACCACGGCTGATGATGCGCTGCTCGTTCCACCATTCGCCGGAATTGACGAGTTCGCTACGCTCGGGCGGCATCTGCTCCAGAAGCGCTGCCGCCTCGGCATATTTGTCCTGCTTGCGCAGATATTCGATCCGCGCAAACAGCAGGCCGGCATCGCCGCGCCATTTCGCATCGACGGCGTTGAGCAGCGCGCCGGCATTGCCAGCTTTGGCGTCGACGGCAGCCCAGGCCGTGTAGAGCGACTGCGCCTGGCCCATGTCTCCGAAGCGCTTGGCCTGCGCCACCCGGCCGCGATACATCAGATAGTCCATCCGCGCCTTATGGTCGGCAGGCGTCAACAGCGCGGAAAACTCGATGAGGATCTTGTCCTCGGTCGCCTTGTCGAGAGCCTCTCCGCGCCAGACCTTGCGGATATATTTTGCCGCCTGCGCCTGCTTGCCTGACGCAACCAGCGCCCGGCCGAGGATGACGGCGCCCTGCATCGTCTCGGGCGCAGTATCGCCGAAGGCGGCGAGCACGGCGGAAGGGGCGGGATTTTCGTCATAGATCGCGCGTTCGGAATAGGCGCGCAGCCGCGAAAGACCCGGCCAGCTCTTGAGCTCTTGCGCGGCGCTGGCGATTTCATAAGAAGGAACACCCTTCAATCCGGAAACGGCGATCGCCCAGGTGAGGATATGGCGGTCGAGCGTCCCGTCGCGCATGCTGTCACGGATCGAAAGCGCCAGCTGCGGGTCCTTGTCGGAAAGCGCGTCGAGGCCGGCTTTCAGGTCGCCGTTGACGGGCGCGATGGCCGGATTGCGCGGAATGGCGCCTGTTGTGATCGATTCCGGTATGGCTGTTTCGGGAATGAAGCCGAGCGGCTTGACGGCAGGCATGGGGGTGCTTTCGCCGGGAAGCGGCGACGCAACACTGCTCCACGCGGCGGCAATGAAGCCGAAGGCGGACAGAATCAGGACAGCTTTCTTCATCCGGGATCTCGCAACGAAAACACGCCCTGCCATTTGGCTAGAGGCATCTTAACGAAACCTTACCGTACCAGGTAAAATTCATTCACATCTGCTATCGGAATTTGCCCTAAACCGAACTCTGCGCGCTTGTCGCGATGATTTCGGCGCTCTATGGTGCGCAACTCATATTCATGGAATGCGGCCGAAGCAAGGATTTGGTCGTGAGGAGCTTTGCATGTTCAATGGGTCCATTCCCGCCCTCGTCACCCCCTTCACGGATGCCGGACTGATCGACGAAGACAGCTTCGCCGCTCATGTCGACTGGCAGATCAAGGAAGGCAGCGGTGGTCTCGTTCCGGTCGGCACGACCGGTGAATCCCCGACGCTGTCGCATGCTGAGCACAAACGGGTGGTGGAACTCTGCATCGAAGTTGCCGCGAAACGCGTTCCCGTCATGGCCGGCGCCGGCTCGAACAATACGCGTGAGGCGATCGAGCTTGCCCAGCATGCCGAAAAGGTCGGTGCGAACGCCGTGCTGGTCGTCACGCCCTATTACAACAAGCCGACGCAGAAGGGCTTGATCGCGCATTTTTCGGCGATCGCCGAGGCCGTCGATCTGCCGATCTATATCTATAACATCCCCGGCCGCTCGGTGGTCGACATGACACCGGAAACGATGGGTGCGCTCGCCAAGGCGCATAGGAATATCGTCGGCGTCAAGGATGCGACGGGCAAGATCGAGCGCGTCTCCGAACAGCGCATCAGCTGCGGCGCAGATTTCAGGCAGTTATCCGGCGAGGATGCGACGGCGCTCGGCTTCAACGCCCATGGCGGCGTCGGCTGTATTTCGGTAACGGCCAATGTCGCCCCGCGCCTTTGCGCCGACTTCCAGGCGGCTACGCTGGCCGGCGACTATGCCCGCGCGCTGGAATTTCAGGATCGGCTGATGCCGCTGCACAAGGCGATCTTCCTTGAGCCGGGTCTTTGCGGCGCCAAATACGGGCTCTCCAAACTTGGCCGGATGAGCCGCAACGTTCGCTCGCCGCTGCTTTCGACGCTGGAGCCGGCAACGGAATCGGCGATCGACGCCGCGATGCGACATGCAGGCCTGCTGAACTGACGAGACCGGCCTTCTTCACAAGACGGGGTCTCTCCCTTACATAAAGGGCAAGGAATGAGGGCGCGGCTTTTCGCGCCCTAGGTCCGGATGATTTTAGGCCGGGTCGGCCTAAAATCTGAATCCGGAACTAAATCAAAGAAATAGAGCATGATGTCGCCTTCGGCATCATGCTCTGAAGAAATTGGAATATCGTCATGGCCCCCAAAGGCAGCCAGCGCGTGGTGAACAAGGTCGTGGCCGAAAACCGCAAGGCCCGCTTCAACTACGAGATCATCGATACTTACGAGGCCGGCATCGTGCTGATGGGCACGGAGGTCAAGTCGCTGCGCGAAGGCAAGGCCAATATCGCCGAATCTTACGCCTCGGATGAGGGCGGCGAGATCTGGCTGATCAATTCCTACCTGCCGGAATATCTGCAGGCCAACCGCTTCAATCACGAACCGCGCCGGCGCCGCAAGCTGCTGCTGTCGGGCCGTGAAATCCATCGCCTGCGCTCTGCCATCAACCGCGAAGGCATGACGCTGATCCCGCTGAAGATCTATTTCAACGATCGCGGTCGGGCAAAGATGGAACTGGCGCTCGCCAAAGGTAAGAAATTGCACGACAAACGCGAATCCGAGAAGGAGCGCGATTGGAACCGGCAGAAGAGCCGCCTGCTGAAGGCTCATGGTTGACCACGCTGGGGCTGATCACACTGCAATCGGCCGCTTTCGCGTATCATCCACGCAAAGGCATGGCCGCGTGAGGAGCTGGCCGCAGCCATTCAAGGTGTTACAACGTCCTTTGCATGTCTGAAAAGACGCATGGAGCTGTAAGCCTCGTGGCCGCTCCGTTCGGGATGATGGAGAGATCAGTCCTCGAAATCGCTGGCCGGGGCGACTTCGGCTGGGCGTGGCGCCCGCTCGGAGGGGTCGCGACCGATTTCAGCCTTCAGAGACAATAGGTCGATGAAATGATCGGCCTGCCGGCGCAGGTCGTCGGCGATCATCGGCGGCTGGGTCGCCATGGTCGAGATCACCGAGACCTTGCGGCCTCTACGCTGCAACGCCTCGACCAGGTTCGTGAAATCGCCGTCGCCTGAGAAGATGACGAGATGATCGACCGTTTCGGACTGTTCCATGGCGTCGATGGCAAGCTCGATGTCCATGTTGCCTTTGATCTTTCGGCGGCCCATGGAATCTGTGAATTCCTTGGCGGGCTTGGTGACGACTTTGTAGCCATTGTAGTCGAGCCAGTCGATCAGCGGCCGGATCGATGAGTATTCCTGATCTTCGATCAGAGCGGTATAATAATACGCGCGCAGCAGATATCCGCGTTTCTGGAATGCTTTCAACAGCTTGCGGTAATCAATGTCAAAGCCGAGGCTCTTGGATGCAGCGTAGAGGTTGGCGCCGTCAATGAAGAGTGCAATTTTTTCGCGTGGGTCAAACATCGCTTACCAATCCAATGAGAGCAATCGAAATCCGCATGGGGCAAACTTCAATAAAAACAATAGCTTGTGTTTCGATTTCGATCTGATCCTTACTTTATGAATTATTCATATATGAAAGATTTAGGGCACGATTCGACATATTCCAAGCAACCTTCGGTGGAATTATGACATTCTCCATGGAAATCTAGCTCAGCCGCGGATAAAGACGAGGGAGCCGGAATGAAAAACTTGTATTTGCCCGGTTTTAATTGTATCGGGCGTGTTAATCCCGAAATGACGACCGTAAAGGACAGGCAATGGCCCGTGTCACAGTTGAAGATTGCATCGACAAGGTGGAGAACCGCTTCGAGCTGGTTCTGCTCGCCAGCCACCGCGCCCGGCTGATTTCCCAGGGTGCCTCGATCACCATCGATCGCGACAATGACAAGAATCCTGTCGTGGCGCTCCGCGAAATTGCCGATGAGACGCTTTCGCCCGATGACCTCAAGGAAGATCTGATCCATTCGCTGCAGAAGCATGTCGAAGTCGACGAGCCCGAGCCCGATCCGGCAAGCATGATCGCCGCCGGCGGTGTCGCCGCAGCCGATAGCGAAGAGCAGGACGACGTGCCGGAGACGATCACTTTCGACCAGATGTCGGAAGAAGAGCTGCTTGCCGGCATCGAAGGCCTCGTGCCGCCGGAAAAGAGCGACGACTACTAAGCGCGCTGGCCGGATCCCTGTCGCATCGGTCAGATGCGATCCGGAAAAAGCTGCATGCGATGCAAAAGAGCGACGATTACCAATCGTCAATCTTGCACCTTTATTGCTTAGGCATATTATTGCCCATGTGTGCGCCAATCGTTGATTGGCGCGCTTTTATTTTTATCGGAGTGGCTTTGGAATGATGCGGCAGTACGAGCTCGTGGAGCGGGTTCAGCAATACAAGCCCGATGCCAATGAAGCACTGCTGAACAAAGCCTATGTTTACGCCATGCAGAAGCATGGCCAACAAAAGCGCGCGAGCGGCGATCCCTATATTTCCCATCCGCTCGAGGTCGCCGCCATTCTCACCGACATGCACCTCGATGAATCGACGATCGCGGTCGCCCTTCTGCACGATACGATCGAGGATACGACGGCGACACGCGCCGAGATCGACGAACTCTTCGGCGAGGATATCGGCCGCCTGGTCGAGGGTTTGACCAAGATCAAGAAGCTCGATCTCGTCACCAAGAAGGCCAAGCAGGCGGAAAACCTGCGCAAGCTGCTGCTGGCTATTTCCGACGATGTGCGCGTGCTGCTCGTCAAGCTTGCCGATCGCCTGCACAATATGCGCACCCTCGATCACATGTCGGCCGACAAGCGTGCCCGCATTTCCGAGGAGACGATGGAAATCTATGCGCCGCTCGCCGGCCGCATGGGCATGCAGGACATGCGCGAGGAACTCGAGGAACTCTCCTTCCGCCATATGAACCCGGAAGCCTACGAGACCGTCACCAAAAGGCTGGAAGAGCTTTCGAAGCGCAACGAAGGCATCGTCAAGAAGATTGAGGCCGAACTGCGCGACCTTTTGGTCGCAAGCGGCCTGACGAGCGCCTATGTCAAGGGCCGGCAGAAGAAGCCCTATTCGGTCTTCCGCAAGATGCAGTCGAAGTCGCTTTCCTTCGAGCAGCTTTCCGATGTCTACGGCTTCCGCCTGATCGTCGAGGACATCCCCTCCTGTTACCGGGCGCTCGGCATCGTCCACACACGCTGGCGCGTCGTGCCGGGCCGCTTCAAGGACTATATCTCGACGCCGAAGCAGAACGATTACCGTTCGCTGCACACCACCATCGTCGGCCCCTCCAGCCAGCGCATCGAACTGCAGATCCGCACCAAGCGCATGCACGAAATCGCCGAATTCGGCATCGCCGCCCATACGCTCTATAAGGACGGCGCTACCAATGCCGATGGCGACATCCTTTCTCGCGAATCCAATGCCTATTCCTGGCTGCGTCATACGATCGAGGCGCTCGCCGAGGGCGACAGCCCGGAAGAATTCCTCGAACACACCAAGCTCGAGCTCTTCCAGGACCAGGTCTTCTGCTTCACGCCGAAGGGCAAGCTGATCGCCCTGCCGCGCGGCGCCACCCCGATCGATTTCGCCTATGCGGTGCACACCAATATCGGCGACACCACAGTAGGCGCCAAGATCAACGGCCGCATCATGCCGCTGGTGACGCGGCTTGCAAATGGCGACGAGGTCGAGATCATCCGCTCCGGCGTGCAGGTTCCGCCCGCCGCCTGGGAGGAGATCGTCGTGACCGGCAAGGCGCGCGCCGCCATTCGCCGCGCCACCCGCATGGCGATCCGCAAGCAATATGCCGGTCTCGGCCACCGCATTCTCGAGCGCACCTTCAACAGGGCCGGCAAGATCTTCTCGCGCGAAGCGATGAAGCCGGCGCTGCACCGTCTCGGTCAGAAGGATGTCGAGGATGCGATCGCCGCCGTCGGCCGCGGCGAGATGTCCTCGCTCGACGTGCTGCGCGCCGTCTATCCCGATCATCAGGATGAGCGCGTCACCGTGAAGCCCTCCGGCGATGACGGCTGGTTTAACGTCCGCAGTGCCGCCGGCATGATCTTCAAGATCCCGGGCAAGACCAAGGCAGGGCACGAGGGCGGCCATTCGGAAATCGACACCGAGGCCGATATCGGGCCGATCCGCGGCCTGTCCGGCAATGTCGACGTCAAGTTCGCGCCGACCGGCGCTGTGCCCGGCGATCGTATCGTCGGCATAATGGACCAGGGCAACGGCATCACCATCTATCCGATCCAGTCGCCGAGCCTGCAGCGTTTCGACGATCAGCCCGACCGTTGGATCGACGTGCGCTGGGATCTCGACGAAGCCAACAAGTCGCGTTTCATGGCGCGTATCATGGTGAATGGGTTGAATGAACCCGGCACGCTCGCCAAGGTCGCCCAGACGGTCGCAGGCCTCGACGTCAATATCCGCTTGCTGAACACGGTGCGGGTCGCGGCCGATTTCACCGAAATGATGCTCGAGGTCGAGGTCTGGGACCTGCGTCAGCTCAACCAGCTGCTCGCCCAGATGAAGGAGCTGGATTGCATTGCCACGGTCCGGCGCCTCTACGAGTAAGCTTTTGTTAAGCCCTTCAGGGATTTGAGCGAAAGATTGCACATTTTATGATCGTTTTAAGATCAAAACGGCGCATCAAAAAGGCGAGAGATGCGTTGAGCGCATGCCTGTATCCATGTTGCGGCGGTGGTAATTAACCTTTGCAAGGCCTATCTTCTGGTCATCGAAACATAAACAGAAGATGAGACAAGATAATGTTTGACCCTATCAAGAAATTCGCTCGCGCCTTTCGCGCTCCGACCACCCAGGAACGTGAAATGGCATATTTGAATGGCTCGTTCGATCGTATCGACCTCGAGTTTCGTCAGCGCCAGGTCGATCGCGGTCTGTTCCGCAATCGCTGATACTGGACTTTATACTTGAGGTAATTGAGGGACGTTATGCATAACGGACGCCCCTCGGCATGAAGACGCTCCTAGTCGCAGAGACAACTGAGGGGCTGTTTTTCGGGCGGTATCATTTGCCGCTCTTGTCATGGTGGTGTGCGCTGCACTAAATACCGGCCATGTTGTTTCGCCGTCGCAAACCTGCGGGATTCAAGGAAAAGATGCGGGAGCTTTTATGGCCTCGCAAAGGTTTCCTTCGCCCGATCCGTTACCTGACAATGCGCGTCCTGCGCCTGAGCGCTTCGCCGCATGCGGTTGCCGCCGGCGTCGCTGCGGGTGTCTTCGTCTCGTGGACGCCTTTCATCGGCGTGCATTTCGTCATGGCTTTCGTCATCACCTATTTCCTTTCCGGCAGCATGGTGGCCGCCGCCCTCGGCTGCGCCGCCTTCGGCAATCCCCTGACCTACCCCTTCATCTGGGGCATCACCTGGGAAATCGGGCATCTGCTGTTGAGCCGCGAGGACCATCTGGCCGGTCAAACGGTGGATCTCGCCGCCCTTTTCCATAAGTTGAACTTCACCGAATTATGGAAGCCGGTGCTGGAGCCGATGCTGGTCGGCGCTATCCCGCCGGCGATCGTCACCTCAGTTGCGCTCTATGCGCTGACGTTCTACACCGTCAGGAGTTTTCAGACGCGCCGCCATATACGGCTGATGGAGCGGGCGCGCCTGCGTCTTGCCGTTCCAGCCGGCGACATGCCGAGCATATGAACCCGATCAAGAATTCTTAAGCCACGGAAGGGTCCGGCATGATCATCGGCATTGGCAGCGATCTGATCGACATTCGCCGTGTCGAGAAATCTATCGAGCGCTTCGGCGAGCGCTTCACCCATCGCTGCTTCACCGAGATCGAGCGCGCGCGTTCCGATAAGCGGGCAAACCGTGCCGCATCCTATGCCAAGCGTTTCGCCGCCAAGGAGGCCTGTTCCAAGGCGCTCGGCACCGGCATAGCGCAGGGCGTCTTCTGGAAGGACATGGGCGTCGTCAACCTGCCGAGCGGCAAGCCGACCATGCTTTTATCGGGCGCCGCCGCCCTGATCCTCGAATCGTTGCTGCCCGCGGGGCACAGGCCCGCCATTCATTTGACAATAACGGATGATTATCCCTTGGCGCAGGCCTTCGTCATTATCGAGGCGTTGCCCGAGAGCCTCTGATCGCGACCTCGGGAGCTGTTGATCGTGACCTCGGGAGCTGTTGATCGCGACCTCTCGTCGCTTTTGATGTTGTCGCCATTGCCGCAACCGGCCGAAGCCGCTAGAGAGAACGACAGAAAGAATTGCGCCGCCGCGGCGTCTTGAAGGAATAAGACTGCGTGTCCGAAAAAGTCGAAGCCAAGCCGAACGCCCTCTGGGAAAATATCAAAGTTATCATCCAGGCGCTGATTTTGGCGATGGTGATCCGAACGGTGCTGTTCCAGCCCTTTACCATTCCGTCCGGTTCGATGATGCCGACGCTGCTTGTCGGCGACTACATCTTCGTCAACAAGTTCGCCTACGGCTATTCGAAATATTCGCTGCCCTTCTCGCCCGATATATTCAGCGGCCGCCTGTTCGGCGCCGATCCGAAGCGCGGCGACATCGTCGTCTTCCGTTTCCCGCCGAACCCCGAGATCGACTACATCAAGCGCTGCATCGGCCTGCAGGGCGACCATATCCAGGTGACCGACGGCGTGCTCTACGTCAACGGCAAGCCGGTTCCGAAGGTGGCGGACGGTGCGTTCACGTCGGATTACAAGCTTGACCCGGGCGAGGACGTGCCGGTGTTCCGCGAAACGCTCGACGACGGCAAGTCCTACGACACGCTTGATCAGTCTCCGGTGTCGCGTGGCGACAACACCCGCGAATTCATCGTGCCGGAAGGCCATTATTTCATGATGGGCGACAACCGCGACAACTCGCTCGACAGCCGCTTTGACGTCGGCTTCGTGCCTGCCGAAAATCTTGTCGGCCGTGCCAGCGTCATCTTCTTCTCGCTCGGCAACGACACCTCCTTCCGCGAAATCTGGAAGTGGCCGACGAACATGCGTTGGGACCGCCTCTTCAAGGTTGTTGAATGAGTAAGGCGCAGACGCTTTCTGCGGCGGACCGCGCAAAGCTTGAAGGCCTGATCGGTCATGACTTCGCTGAAAAGGAACGCCTGGATCGCGCGCTGACCCATGCCAGCGCCCGCACCGAAAAGGGCGGCAATTACGAACGGCTGGAATTCCTCGGCGACAGGGTCCTCGGGCTCTGCATCGCCGAGCTTCTGTTCCGCACCTTCGGCACGGCAGGAGAAGGCGAGCTCTCGGTTCGCCTCAACCAGCTCGTCAGCGCCGAAACCTGTGCTGCGGTTGCCGACGAACTCAATCTTCACCTCTATATCCGCACCGGCGCCGATGTGAAGAAACTGACCGGCAAGCGCATGATGAATGTGCGCGCCGATGTCGTCGAAAGCCTGATCGCCGCGATCTATCTCGACGGCGGCCTGGAAGTTGCCCGCCGCTTCATTCTGCGTTACTGGCAGGGCAGGGCGGTGCGGGCCGATGGCGCCAAGCGCGACGCCAAGACCGAGCTGCAGGAATGGTCGCACGCGAAATTCGGCGTCACGCCGATCTACCGGGTTGATGAACGCAGCGGACCGGATCATGATCCGCGCTTCAAGGTGACGGTGGAAGTTGCTGGCATTAAGCCCGAAACCGGCGTAGAGCGGTCAAAGCGTGCCGCCGAACAGGTGGCGGCAACGAAGATGCTCGAGCGCGAAGGCATTTGGCAGCAATCGCCTGCCGGAAACTGACGGGACAATGACACAAGAAGAAGATATCGCGGCCGCAGCTGCCGCAGAAACCAATGGTCCGACGCATTCGGGCTTTGTCGCGCTGATCGGGCCGACCAATGCCGGCAAGTCGACGCTGGTCAACCGCCTCGTCGGCGCCAAGGTCTCGATCGTCAGCCATAAGGTGCAGACGACGCGGGCCATCGTCCGCGGCATCGCGATCCACGACAATGCCCAGATCGTCTTCATGGATACGCCTGGTATCTTCAAGCCGCGACGCCGGCTTGATCGCGCCATGGTGACCTCGGCCTGGGGTGGTGCGAGGGATGCCGATCTGATCGTGCTGCTGATCGACAGCGAGCGCGGCCTGCGCGGCGATGCCGAAGCCATCCTCGAAGGCCTCAAGGAAGTCCGGCAGCCGAAGATCCTGCTGCTCAACAAGATCGACCGCGTCAACCGCGAGGATCTGCTGGCGCTGGCCGCTGCCGCCAACGAGAAGATCGCTTTCGAGCGCACCTTCATGATCTCCGCCGAAAATGGCTCCGGCTGCGACGACCTCATGGACTATCTGGCGAAAACGCTCCCGGAGGGGCCGTGGTACTATCCCGAAGACCAGATCTCCGATCTGCCGATGCGCCAGCTCGCTGCCGAGATCACCCGCGAGAAGCTGTTTCTGCGCCTGCACCAGGAGCTTCCCTACGCCTCGCATGTCGAGACGGAGAAGTGGGAAGAGCGCAAGGACGGCTCGGTGCGGATCGAGCAGGTGATCTATCTCGAGCGCGACAGCCAGAAGAAGATCGCGCTCGGCAAGGGCGGTGAAACCATCAAGGCGATCTCGACTGCTTCCCGCAAGGAATTGTCGGAGATCCTCGAACAGCCGGTCCATCTCTTCCTGTTCGTCAAGGTTCGCGAGAATTGGGGTGATGATCCTGAGCGGTTCCGCGAAATGGGTCTCGATTTCCCGAAATAAGCATGGCAAGGATTTCGTCGGGATTGCGCCAGCCATTTGTTTCTGCACCAAAAATTCGCCTCGCTCATGGAACAAATCCGTGCCTTGGGCATTCCTTGATGAACGGCGCGTCAATGTTGGCGCGCCGATTTTGCGACGGCAAGGGCAAGTATGGCGACGTCGAGACCCATCAATTCTTTTAAGACCCCTTGCGAGCAATGTCCTTTGCGGCCCCTGCCGCATTTCAGGGAGTTCAGCCGTGACGAGTTGGAATTCGTCTCGAGCTTCAAGAGGGGTGAGCTTGCCGTCGATGCCGGCTCCACCATCCTCGTCGAGGGCGCACATAGCGCTCATCTCTTCACGGTGCTCGCCGGCTGGGGCTTCCGCTACAAGATGCTGGAGGACGGACGCCGCCAGATTCTGAATTATATCATGCCGGGCGACCTGGTCGGCCTGCAGGGAACGATTGCCGGTGAGATGCAGCATTCCGTCGAAGCGCTTTCGCCCGTGTCCCTTTGTGTCTTCGAGCGTGACAGGCTGATGACGCTCTACAACAAGCACGCCTCGCTCGCCTTCGACATCACCTGGATCGCCGCGCGGGAGGAGCGCATCCTGGATGAGCATCTCTTGAGCATAGGCCGCCGCACGGCGCTGGAACGAGCAGCTTATCTGATCGCTTTCCTGTTTGAGCGCGGTCGGAAGCTCAATATCTTCAACGGCCGCAAATTCATCCCCATCACCCAGCAGCATATTGCCGATACGCTCGGTCTTTCCATCGTTCACACAAACAAGACATTGAAAAAGCTCAGCGAACGTGGGTTCATCCGTTGGCAGGAGCGCGGCTGCGAGGTGCTGAATGGCGAGGAATTGATGGCGATATCAGGCTGGGAAGGGCTCGGAGAGGGCAAACGCCCGTTCATCTAAAGCGCGTCGCGATCTTTCAGATTCACTCCTCGCATTTTAGGTCTTTGTTTTACGCATGTCGTCAGCACAAAACCACTGCACAGTTTTGCGCGACATGCTTCAGCCAAGCAGCTTCGTTATGTCTTTTTTAAATGCAGATTAGCAGCAAGGAAAATAAGGTCGGCCGTCATCTTTCCTCCGATTTTGATTCTTATCGACCGGGCAGAAAAATGGTTTATTCAGAAAAGGTGGCGGAATTCACCGATAGCGTGCCATGCGGGGCACCGGAGGGCAATGATGTTGGCGAAACGGCCGGGGCGCTGCGACAGGCGCCCGACGAGGGGCATCGAATCATGAGCGCAATCCGTGTTCTGGTTCTTGAAGACAGTCTGATCATCGCGATGGAGGCGGAGGATATTCTCCGCCTGGCAGGTGTCGAGAGTATCGATATCGTCGGCAGCGTCGAACAGGCGAGGGCTGCCATTGCTGCGGAGACATATAATTTCGCCCTTCTCGACGTCAATCTCGGCGAGGGCATGAGCTTCGGATTTGCCCGCCATCTTCTCGATATCGGCATCCCCTTCGGCTTCGTCAGCGGCTATTCCGATACCGGCGATTTCCCGCCCGATCTGCAGAACATACCGCTTCTGGTGAAGCCTTTCGACGAAACGGCGATGCGGGAGTTCCTGCAGAGGCTTTTCCCGGCTGTCGCCTGACGCGGTCCATGGCAGAAGCCAGACCTTGCATTGCAGCGCGTCTTTTCAGACGCGCAAAGGACGCTGTAACGCGTTGAATTATGCAGTAGGATGGATTCGTCAGCCGTAAGGACTTCTTTCGATGCAGTGGCAGGACCATGCGATCATCCTGGGCGTCAAGCGCCACGGCGAGACGAGCGTCATCGCTGAGGTAATGACGCGTGATCGCGGCCGCCATCTCGGCCTGGTGCGCTCCGGCCGCTCGCGCGCCATGCAGCCGGTGCTGCAAGCGGGCAATGCAGTGGAAGTCATCTGGCGTGCCCGGCTTGACGAGCATCTGGGCGAATTCCGCGTCGAGCCGGTGACGTTGCGCGCTGCCCGACTGATGGAAACGGCGACCGCCGTCTACGGTGTCCAGGCGATGGGCGCGCTGCTGCGGCTGCTGCCGGAGCGTGACCCGCATCCGCACCTCTTCGATGCGCTGGAGGTCATCCTCGATCACCTGCACAACCCGGCCGATGCCGGTGAACTCTTTGTGCGCTTCGAGCTTGCGGTGCTGAATGACCTCGGCTTCGGCCTCGATCTTGCCGAATGCGCCGCGACCGGCGCCCGTTCCGATCTCGTCTATGTCTCGCCGAAATCCGGCCGCGCCGTCAGCCGCACTGCTGGTGCCCCCTGGGCGGACAAGATGCTGCTCCTGCCGCCGTTCCTCAGCATCGAGGGCAATCACGCGGCCGATTTCGATAGTCTCGCAGCCGCATTCCGTCTGACAGGGTTCTTTCTGCATCGTCATGTCTACGAGCCGCGCGGCATCGAGGCGGCAGCTGCCCGCGATGGTTTCGTTCAGGCGGCGCTCAAGGCGCTTAATCCAGCCTTGCGGACGCTTTCCGGCCCGAATGGTATTTCCGCCTGATCTCGTTTTTTACGGGTGCAAAACATCCTCCGGATTTGGCGGTTTACCTGCCGATGAGCGCTTCCTATGTCTTCACAGGATTGCCAATCAAGGAGGACCTCATGCTGACCAAGACCGCATCACCGACGACGATCACACTCTGGAACGGCCGCGAAATTCCGCGCCTCGGCATGGGATGCTGGGCGATCGGCGGTCCCTTCTTTGCCGGCGACACGCCGCTCGGCTGGGGCGATGTCGACGACGATGAATCCGTGCAGGCGATCAACCGCGCCATCGAACTCGGCATCCGCTTCTTCGACACGGCCTCGAATTACGGCGCCGGCCACTCGGAGGAGGTGCTCGGCCGGGCGATCGGCAATCGCGACGATATCGTCATCGCCACCAAGTTCGGCTTCGCCACCGATTCGGAAACCAAGCAGGCAACCGGCGCCTTCGCCGATGAGGCCTTCATCCGCCGTTCGGTCGAGACCTCGCTGCGCCGTCTCAAGCGCGATCGCCTCGATCTCCTGCAGTTCCACCTCAATGATTTTCCGCTGGAACAGTCGGATGCCGTCTTCGATACGCTGGAAGCGCTGCGCGCCGAAGGCAAGATCGATGCGTTCGGCTGGAGCACCGATTTTCCCGATCGTGCCGCCCGTCATACCAGCCGCCAGGGCTACGTCTCGATCCAGCATACGATGAACGTTTTCGAACCGGTGCCGGAGATGATCTCGGTGATCGAGGGGAGGGGCCTGATCTCCATCAATCGCGGTCCGCTGGCGATGGGGCTGCTGACCGGCAAATTCACCGCCGACAAGGCGGTGGGCGCCAAGGATGTCCGTGGGGCCGCCCTTGACTGGATGGTCTATTTCAAGGACGGGCGCATGGCCCCGGAATTCGCCGCACGGCTCGATGCCGTCCGCGATCTCCTGATATCAGGCGGCCGCACGCTGACGCAGGGCGCGCTTGCCTGGCTCTGGGCACGCTCGCCGCGCACCCTTCCCATTCCGGGCTGCCGCACCGTTGCCCAGGTGGAGGAAAATGCCGGCGCGCTGGAGAAGGGACCACTGCCGGCCGATGTCATGGCAGCTATCGATGCTGCACTCTCGCGCGCGTAGGTCACGGCACAGTCCTCAACGCCCTCACCAAGTCAGTTCAGCCCGAACTGGCATCTCCTTGGACTCGCCGTGCCGCTAGCGCCAAAGCGGGAAGGTCGCGGGTTTGCTCCCTCTTCTCCCCAGCGGGGAGAAGGTGGCCCGAAGGGTCGGATGAGGGGGCCGCACGGCACGCCCTTAATTGCCCTTCGCTTGCGCTCAGTGCATTCGCTCCTATCGTCGCTCACCCCCTCATCCGCCTGCCGGCACCTTCTCCCCGTTGGGGAGAAGAGATTCGTGGCAACGCCTTTCCGTCTCTCCTTACTCAGAGCAAGATGTGTCGAACGACGTTGCTCGTTGCTCTCTCATCCTGTCCTAGGGTCAGGACTGAGGACAGGTGAGGAGGATATTGCGGCGTGTGCGGGAGAAAGCCTCGTTCAAGCCGCTTTCCGCAATTCGACCTACCCCCGTGCGCGCACCTTCATCGCCCAGCCCTCCGGTCGCGCCTCGATGATCTTCACCTCGTCACCGATCTTGATCCTGCCGCTGCCGCGCGGCGTGACGTTCCAGCCGAAGAGCGGGCCGGGCACGCGCCGGTCGGCCGACATGCGGATGCGGCCCATGGCCGGCATAGGGTTTGGTCCCTCGCGGGACCCGGTCAACTGGTCCTGCGTCGTCATGATGCAGCGGGAGCAGGGTTTGACGAGATCGAAGCGGATGCCGGCGATCTCGATCGCCGCCCAGCGGTCCTCCGCCCAGGCTTCGTCGGTATCGATGACGATGTTCGGACGGAAGCGTTCCATGCCGACGCTGCCCTCGCCATGGGCGGCGAGATCGGCATTCAACGCTTTCAGCGAGCCGGTCGTCGTCACCAGGATCTGGTAGCCGTCGGTAAAGGTCACGGGCGTGGCTTCGCCGGCCCATTCGGCATTCGCCGTCCGCCGTGCCTGCCCGTCGAAGAAGACTAGGCGCACCTCGCGGCCAAGCCATTCGGAAAGCTGCCGGTTGCTCTGCGGATCGGCGACGGCGGCGCTGACGGCAGATTTCCACACGGTCACATCCATGCGGGTTTCAGGCTGAGGCGGCAATACCGATATGTCCGTTTTCCCCTGCATCAGCAGCCGAAAGGCACTCGCTTCCGGTCGTACCTCGATGCGTGCGAGGTCGGGCAGCTCACGCTGGGTGATGAAGCGCCCTTGCGCATCGGTGATCATCGCCCGCCGGTCGCCGGGAAGCCCATAGGCGTCGATGTCGGCGGCCGGCAGCGCAATGCCGCGAGCGCTCTTGAGCGGGTAGATGAAGAGGTCGCTGACACGCATGCCGTTCTCCTAGATTTCGTCCATGAATTCCGAGAGAAAATCGCGCAAGCTTTTGTCACGCGCGGCCGCCAGCCTGCGGCCGGTCTCGGTCTGGAATCCTTCCGCCAGTTTGAACAGCTTCGTCTGGAAATGGTCAATGGCATAACGCTTGTCATCGAGCGGGCGGTCTGCCGCCGCCGGATCGAACGGATCGTAGAGCCCGGATCCCAATCGCCCGGCGATATAGAAGCAGCGGGCGACGCCGATCATGCCGATCGCGTCCAGCCGGTCGGCATCCTGCAGGATCTTCGCCTCCAGCGTCTGCGGTACCACCCCGGCCGAGAAACTATGCGCGGTGATTGCGTGGGCCGTGGCTTCGATATCCGCGCCGCTCCAGCCGAGTTCTGCCAGGATCGCCGATGCTTTCTCCGCCGCCAAAGCCGATGCTTTTACCCGCAACGGCGAATTCTTCTCGACAGCGACGCAGTCGTGCAGCAGCACGGAAGCGGCAAGCACCCGCCCGTCGCCACCTTCTCCCGCGTGGATGCGCATGGCATTCCTGAAGACGCGCAGGATATGGGCAAGGTCGTGTGAGCCGTCGTCGCCATCGGCCGCATGCGCAATCAGCACCGCCGCAAGCGTTTCGTGTGGGAAGAAGGCTTCAGCCTCGAACATTGCGCCACCTGTTATGAGGAAGATCTTTTCCGTCGATAGAGCATCGGGGCGGAGCGGGCGGGTCAAAGGATGCAACAACGAAGACCTCGGGAACCGCAGCGATTTTGTAGCGGCTTGCTGCGCGAGTCGCAATCGACAGCGCCGCGCGGCAGGGGGATCTCAGTGCTTGGCTTTGGCAAGACGCGCGTCGCTATTCTTCGGCGGCAGGGAGAGAAGATGGGGCACGTCACCTGCGGGTCTCGGCGGACTAATGTGATAGCCCTGGATCTCGTCGCATTCCTCGCGTTCGAGCAGCGCCAGCTGCTCGGCGGTCTCGACGCCCTCGACGGTGACGCGCATGCCGAGCGCATCGCCGAGCAGAATGATCGCGTGCATGATCGCATGCGCTTCCTTGTTGTCGACGATGTCGTTGACGAAGGATTTGTCGATCTTGATCTTGTCGAAGGGAAAGCTCGAGAGATAGCTCAGCGAGGAATAGCCGGTGCCGAAATCGTCCATCGAGATGCGGACGCCGCGCTCCTTCAGCGCATGCAGGATTGGCAGCACCTCGTCGAGATTCTCCATCAGCACGCTCTCGGTGATTTCGAGTTCGAGCCGCGACGGCGACAGTGCGGCGGCGGCAAGCGCTTCGCCGACGTCCTTGGTCAGGTCGCTGCCGCTGAATTGGATTGCAGAAACGTTGACCGCGACCTTGATGCCCTCCGGCCATTGCGCCGCATCGCTGCAGGCTCGGCGCAAAACCCAACGGCCGATATCGACGATGAGGCCGACCTCTTCGGCGAGTGGAATGAAATCCATCGGCGGGACGCGGCCGCGGATCGGGTGGTTCCAGCGGATCAGGGCTTCGAAGCCGCAGATGCGCCGCTGCCAGAGGTCATAAAGCGGCTGGTAGTGCAGCTCGAATTCCTCGTTCTCGACGGCTGCTCTGAGGTCTGCCTCGAGCGCGTGGCGCAGTTGCATCTGCACTTCCATCTGACCGGCGAAGAAACGCTCGCGTTTGCGCCCGTCCGCCTTGGCATGCGACAGCGCCACGCCGGCATTCTTCAGCAGGATATCGGTTTCCTCGCCATCATCAGGGGCGACCGCGATCCCCATGGAAACGCTGAGCTCCACTTGTTTCTCGCCGTGGAAAAATGGCTCGGAAAGCTCACGGCGGATCTGCTCGGCCAGCGCCGTCACGTTCCACGGCTGCTGCTTGCCTGTCTGCAGGATGGCGAACTCATCCGAGCCGAGGCGTGCCAGGGCGTTCTCCGAACCGGCCGAGGCTCGGATACGCTCGGCGACCTGCTGCAGGATCTTGTCGCCGACCGACACGCCCATCGTGTTGTTGATCGATTTGAACCGGTCGAGATTGAGGTGAACGAGGGCGACCTGCTCGTCCGGCTTGCGCTCGATGAGCGTCGCATCGACCTGCTCGCGGAAATGGATGCGGTTCGGAAGGCCGGTCAGCGGGTCGTGGTGAGCGAGATAGGTGATACGCTCGGCCGCCTTTCGATCCTCGGTGATATCGGCATGAATGGCGATGCTGCTGCCGTCGGCAAGGATGGTCACCATGCTCTGGATGGTGCGGCCGTCGTCCATCAGCCATTCGCGCCGGCGGATACTGCCGCTTGTTGCGATCGCAGAGGAATGTCGCCCGACCCGCCGGCCGGGCTTGGCGCTGGTGCCCTCCGCACCGCGCATTTTGTCGATGAGATCGGCGATTGTCACGCCCACGACGACATCGTCCTGCGTCAGGCCGAAGAGCTGCCGGAAGCCGATGTTGGAAAGCGTCAGCCGCTGATCGGCGTCGAAGACGCTGAGACCGAGCGGCAGGTTGTTGAGGATGATTTCGAAGAGTTTTTGCTGCCCGTCGAATGCCTGGCTGAGGGCGGAAATATTGCCTCTCAGCGCATGGTTTTCCCTCAACAGCGTTTCCGCGCTTCTCTCGATTTCGTCATAGTCATTTTCATGGACGCGATAGGTCGCGATCACAAGCTCCATCAGACGCTGCGCGTCGACCGATCCATCGGCCGTGACGGCCTGGCTGCATTGCTGCCAGAAGAGCGCTTCGGCTTTCATGTGGGCGCGTCCTGTGGGACGGCTGCGACGGCAATGATCGTCTTCAATTGATGAACGTACCTCATCGCTTCGGAAAACCTTTCTAAAGTGAACATAAAATTGATTTTTTATAAGCCGAACGTCAAGGTGGTACCTTGCAACGCCCATTCTGGATGGGCCGGATTAATATTCGGTTGCAGTGCAGCAGCGATGACAGTTTGTTAGGCGTTTGTTTTATATGTGAAAAATCACTGAAATACTGGTAGGGCCGGTTGTCTGACGCAGGTGGCACGCGATTTCGCGGCATTCCGTTAACTTTTGTCAATCATCGTTAATGAGAAGTTAACAACTTATTGACGCACTGCGCAAATCAGTTTAACCACCGAGTCAACACTGATTTTCCACGTTCGTATTGCGTACAAACACCACCGGCAAAAGGCGGTGAATGGAGGTTTGTATGACCAGCACTACATCCGTTTCAGACACCTCATATGCATATTTGGCGACGCTTTCGCGTCTCGATGTCAATGGCGATGGCGTCCTCAGCCGCGGCGAACGTGCCGCCGATGAGAAACCCGGCATCATCAAGGAACTCCTGGAAGACGACACGACCAGCGAGACGCAGCCGAAATTTTCCGGCAGCCTGATTGCGCTGATGATGGACACGCGTGACGGCGGCACGGCAAGCAGCATCGCGGTTTCCTATCCGTTGCAGCAGACCGCGCCGGCGACCGGCAATCAGTCCGACGATCTCTATCGTAACACTTACGGCCAGTTCGACTTCAACGCTGTCGCCTGACGACCGACGTCTCAATTCGAGTGATTTGCAAGCCGGCCGTTTGGCCGGCTTTTCTCGTCCGATATTCCCAGCGCATAACCCCAAAATCGGAACGATTTTCGGGGTTATGCGCCAATTTAAAGTCGTAGAGCGTCCTTAGCGCGTCCTGTCGGACGCGCGGCGCTCTACTGCATAACCCCGAAAATCGAAATGATTTTCGGAAAGGATTATGCGCCGATTCAAAGGTGATAGCGCGTCCTGTCGGACACGCGGCGCTCTGGATCAGGAACACCTTCCGGTTTGACACGTTCAGAAGGACAACCGGACGGAAGGAGATCTCCATGAAAGCCATGCGCATTATCGCCGCCTTGAGCCTGCTTGCGGTTGCATTGCCGGCAGGCGCTCAGGACAAGCAGACGGCGGTCGCCAATTTCGTCGGCAAGGACGGCAAGGAAGACGGTCGCGCACAGCTGACGGCTGCCGCCACTGGCGGCGTCCTGATCGAAGTCGAGATATCGGGACTGCCGGCGAACAAATGGGTGGCCTTCCATGTTCATGAGACCGGCCGCTGCGACGCCGCGACCCATCATGAATCGGCGGGCGGTCATTTCAATCCTGAGAAGGCGGAGCATGGCATTCTTGCCGCCAAGGGTCCGCACGCCGGCGACATGCCCAATCAATATGTCGGGCAGGACGGCGTGCTGCGGGCACAGATCTTCGACAGCATGGTCACGCTCGACGGCAAGACCGACGGCATTCGCGGCCGCGCATTGATGGTGCATGCCAATTCGGATGATTATCGCAGCCAGCCTTCTGGTGATGCCGGCGAAAGACTTTCCTGCGGCGTCATCCAATAGCTACGGCACAATTCCTTGAATCGGAATCGATTGAAGGGCAAAGCTATGCAACAATTCAAAGTGCGCACAGCGCCGCTGGTCTTAATAAGATCCGCGGCGCTGCAATGTCTTACTGCCGCGTCTGCGTCGACCTTTCGGCGGTTGCCCCGCCATTGGACTTTTTTGACGGCGCGGCATCTGAAGCATTCGCCACAGCGGCAGGATTCTCGTCGAAGGCGAGTTTCACGCGCTTCACCATGTCACGGCTGACCAGCCACCAATCGCCGGTCTTTGCCCAATAGCGCAGCGTTACGGAGATCGCACTGTCGCCGAGGCTATCGATGAAGACGCTGGGTGCCGGTGACGTCAGCACTCTGGAATCGGCTTTGGCAAGGCCAATCAGCCTCTCCATCGCCAGATCGATGTCATCCTCAGGGGCGACGCTGATTTTCAGCTCGTCCCGCCGCGTAGGCTCGCGGCTGAAATTGGTAATGGGCGTGTTCCAGAGCGTGGAATTCGGCGCCAACCGGTAGAGCCCGTCGCCGGTTCTGAGTTCGGTCGCAAACAATCCGATTTCGCGCACCGTGCCGGCCACGCCGCTGGTCTCGATATATTCGCCGACGCGGAACGGCCTGAGGATCAGCAGCATGATGCCGGCGGCGATATTCTGCAGCGTCCCTTGCAGCGCCAGTCCGATCGCCAGGCCTGCCGCGCCGAGGGTGGCGATGATCGAGGCGGTCTGGACGCCGAATTGACCGAGCACGGTGATGAACACCAGGATGAGCAGCGCATAGCGCAGCACATTGGTGAAGAATCGCGCCAGCGTCTCGTCGATGCCATGAACGCGCGACAGGCCTTCATAAGCCCAGCGGCTGGCAAAACCGGCCAGCGCCCAGCCGAGAACGAGCAGGATCACCGCTCCGAGAACGGAGAAGGAATACTGCACCGCCAGCGCGCTTGCCTGACTGAGTGCCGTTTGCGTGGCGAGGAGGACATCGGCTGCCTGTTGTTCCATGATCTGGCCCTGTCGTTGTGCTTGGTCGGGGGCTAGATGGAGCGGCGGGCGGCAGCGTCAACCGCAGGCGGCGTCTCGGATCGCCAGCAGGAAGGGCGCGTTGCCGTCGGCATTCGCGCCGCGTCCGATTGCCCGCACCGCCGCGACCAGCCGGCCGTTGCGGTTAAGCAGCGCGTCACCGATCTCGATCAGCCGGGCATTCGGTGTCGCGAAAGGCGAGGCGGCCCGCAGCCGGCGGGCAAGCGTTTCCTCGCTCTGATCGGGTGCCAGCGACAGCGCGGCAATGAGCGCTGCGGCCGGCGATCGCGACACGCCCATCCAGCAATGGATAAGCAGCGGCGTCTCCTGCCGCCACGAAGCGGCAAAGTCGATAATCCCGCGCACATGCGTCTCGTCAGGCGCCACGAGATCGCCAGTGCCCTTGAAGACGATATCGTTCATGCCAAGTGTCAGATGGCGATCGGCCGCGATCACGCCCGGCCGGTGAAAGGCCTGCTCCTTGGCGATCAGGCTGATCATGTCACGCGCCTTGTGGCGCACTGCCATTTCTGCGATGCGCGATAGCGGCGAGACGACGATGAAGGTCACGATACCATCTCCCGTTCGACCTCGATCGCCGCGAAGCGCTCGCAGAACAACCGCTGCGCTTCGATCGCGGGCAGGGGCTCGATCATCAGCATGTCCTTGCTGATGCCGCGCGGCTGGCCGAAGAATTTCTGTGCCTCGGCGGGTGTGAAACCGGCAAGCACGGTCGCTTCGAAATAGGCGGCGATCGTGTCGGCTTTTTTGATCCGGTCCTTGAGATCGCGCGAGGGATGCGGCGGCAGGCCGAAGCGCAGGTGCACGGCAGCCTCCAGCCGCTTTTCCACCGTCTTGTAGCCGCCGCCGACCACCGATTTGAACGGCGAGATCATGTCGCCGATCACATATTCGGGTGCATCGTGCAGCAGCGCCATCAGGCACTCCTGCGGCCGCGCATCGTTGAAGCGGCGGAAGATATCCTCGACGACGAGACTGTGCTGGGCCACCGAAAAAGCATGATCGCCTGACGTCTGGCCGTTCCAGCGGGCCACGCGCGCAAGCCCGTGAGCGATGTCGATCAGTTCGACATCGAGCGGCGAGGGGTCGAGCAGGTCGAGCCTGCGCCCGGACAGCATGCGCTGCCAGGCACGCGGAGCTTTCGTCGTTGTCACGCGCTGGCCTCGTCGGCGCTGGCGGGAAAGACGAGACCGGACCATGCCGGCAGGACAAGAGAAACAGGCGTGTCGCCGGCGAGCAGCGGCGTGCCTGCCGCCATCGCGGCGCCGGCACGGTCGATGCGCACGATCGCAAGTCCATTGCCGCCGTCGACCGAACCGAGCGTACCGATCGGCTTGCCGGCGGCGGAAATCTCCGTCCCGGTCCCTGGCAGATTCGTTGCGGCGGACACCGTCACGACGCGCCGGCGCGCGGTGCCGCGATGCTGCATGCGCGAGACGACCTCCTGGCCGACATAGCAGCCTTTCCTGAAGGAGAGGCCACCGTTGAAATCCATCAGCACGTCATGCGGGAAGGCGTCCTGCAGGGCGAAGTCCGATCCTGATGTGACGATGCCGTGGCTGATGCGCAGCGCGTGGTAGAGCGCTTCGCTGCCATCGCCACGTTTGCCGGGCCGGCGGATCAGCGTGATGCCCGCCTTGGCGAAGCGGCTGTCCCGGACGCCCTGGCTGCCCTCGGCATCCTCGCCCCAGGAAACGGTGACGCCCTCTTCGGTACTCGGCGCAAGTGTGACGGCGGCGCGCAGCTTGTACATCGTCAGCCGCTTCAGCAGGGCGTCACGCTGGCCAGCATCGGTCTCGATCCTGTAACCTTCGCCGTCCCGCCAGATCATGAAGTCGAACAGGATCTTGCCCTGCGGCGTCAGCAATGCTCCGGGCCGCGCCTCGTCGGCCCCGAGCGCGGTGATATCGGTGGTGATTAGGTTCTGCAGGAAGGATTGGGCTTCCGCGCCGCTAACGAAGAGCAAGGAGCGGTCTTTCAGGAATACGGCTGGCATGGCGGAACCTGTCGCGTTGGTCATCGCTCAGAGGTATGTCTTCATGAGGTGGATCGCAAGCGCCATGCGAAACGTGAACAGCGCAGGCGAGACGGGCATCAATCGCCCGCTGTGAAGAATTTCCATTTACCCTCAGGCGTAATGCCGAGGCGATAGAAATTGTATCCGCCGAATTCCTGCATGTCGGAGAGATCGCCGGCCGTGACGATGCGAAGCAGCTCGACGCGCTCCGGCGGTGTCAGCGACTTCAAATCCTTCTCGGCAAAGTAGGGCCAGACATACATGTCCTCAGCTGTGCCCTGGCCGACATGCACGAAGCCGGTCGAGACGATGTCGAGCATGATGGCAAGGATCTCGTCGCCGTCAGGATCGCCCGACAGATCCTTCAGCGTTCCGATCGGGTCGTCGGTCGGTTCGCCCACAGTCACCTGCGTCTGGTCGGCGCCGGCGCCCATCAGCGGCCGCAGCCGCTCGAGATCGCCGGAGGCGGCCGCCTCGACGATCTGCTCGCGCATCTTGCGAACCGGCTCTGGCACCTTGCTGATGTCGTAGATCACCTCGGCGGGCTTGGAATTCTCCTGAGCGCCCGGCGTCTTGTCGACACCCTGATTGTTCTGGCTGTTGACCAGCGGATCGGCCATGGGAACGCCGGGAGTGGTCCCGCCCTGCGGCTGGCTCTGTCCCTGAGCGCTTCCCTGTGCGGGCGGCGTCTCGTTGGCCGCCTGGCCGGGGATCTTGTGCAGTTCGGAAAGCGCGTAGGCTGCCGGCGCGAGGAAAACATTGCCGGTGGCGAGGCTGAACGCAAGCAGCACCGGCGCGAGCGAAATTCGCGAAACTTTCTCTTTACCGGTGTGCATCAAACTCTCTGATAAATTATTGCAGGGTGCGGTTCGCGGAGAATTCGCCGGCAAGCATGCGCTCACGCAGCGAATCGAGCAGAGCTTCGGCGCTCTTTTCCCCATGCAATCTGATCGTCTCGCGCAGCGCATGTGCAATGGCAGCATCAGCGATGATTTCAGGCTCGATCCCATCGGCCATGCCGTCGGCCCAAGCCTCGTTCTGGTACTCCAGAGCTGCTTGCATCTTTTCGTGGACGATCATGTCGTCGATGTCGTTGAGGCTTGCTTCCATTGTCTTTTCCTCAGCACTTCTCATGTCTTACTGCACCGTTAACAACACTAACAGCCTTTTCCCAAAACGACACGTCCGCATGCGAAAACAGGTTAATTAAACGTCAATTTCCAAAGCGCGAGGTAATTTCTGTGGCAAGTGTTGCACCTTCGTTACGGTAGCGCTCTTCTGCCACGATGGCCGCCGGGGTGCAATCCGTATAGACCGAGGCGAAGGCGCGATAGCCGCGATTGAAGGCCGCTGTCAGCTTTTCCTTGCGCTGCGGCTCGTTGCCGGTCTCCGAATCGAGCAGCTGCAGCATGCCGTTTCGCCACTCGTCGCCACCCGCCGCCTTGCAGAGCGTTCTCAGATAATGCACCGAACCCAGTACCTCGGCGAACCGCGCCAGCTTGTCGTCATAGGGCACGCTCACGATCGGCGGCGCAATCTCATCCTCCTGTGGAGGAGGCGGCGTATTCTTGCCCTGCGCCATCGTGGGGCCGGCGAGCACGAGCAGGGACAGAAAAACGCGTCGAACGGGAATCATGCTCACAGTTGATACGCTCAGCATGACGGCAACAAGGCGTGCTTTAAAATTTCCACGTCTAATCGCCGCCCGAAAGCCGCTCCGCGCATTCGAGCACGCTCTGCGGCACGGGCAATTGCCGGATTTCCTCCACCGTGTACCAGCCGAGGGCGGCCGCATCGTCGGCGGCTTCCGCCACGGCATCCCGATCCGCATCGACGCGAAAGACCGACAGCAGGAAATGGCTGTTGACGCTGCCGTCGGCCGCATGCGTCTTCAGGTCGTAGGTCGAAAACAGCCGCGGATTACGTGCTGAAATGCCGGTCTCTTCATAGAGTTCGCGCAATGCCGTTTGCTCCGTCGTTTCGCCGGGCTCGGCCCGCCCGCCGGGAAAGGCGTACATGTCGGCGGAAGGCGGATTACGCCGCAACACGAGGAGGAATCGTCCATCGCGTTCGAGGATGGCGGAGGAGGCGGCTTTGGCAGTAGAGATCATCGGAGGCTGCTCTCTTGCTGTGATGGTTTATCTTATCGGATGAATAGTGCGACGGGGATTCGAAAGGTGCTTCCGTGACTTACATCATCTTTGCCTTTGCCGCTCTCTTCGAGATCGTCGGCTGCTTTGCCTTCTGGGCATGGCTGAAGCTCGAAAAGCCCATCTGGTGGCTGGCGCCGGGCATAATCTCCCTGGCGCTTTTCGCCTGGCTTCTGACGCTGGCGCCGAGCGAAGCCGCCGGCCGTACCTTCGCGGCCTATGGCGGCATTTATATCCTCGCCTCACTGCTCTGGCTGTGGCTGGTCGAGAGCCGCGTGCCTGATCGTTACGATATCGGCGGCGCGCTGATCTGCCTTGCCGGCGCCAGCCTTATCCTCTTCGCGCCGAGAGGCTGAGGCGTCTTGACCGGATACGAGCCGGGTGCAAAGACAGACCGATGTGTGGACGTTTCGCCCTGACAGTCTCCAGCGTCGACCTGAGCGACGTCTTCTCCGGTCTCGATCTCGGCGATTTTCCGGCGCGCTACAACATCGCGCCGACGCAGCCGATCCTCGTCGTCATATCAGGCGAGGGCAGGGAGCAGGGCAGTAACTTGGCCGACCGACGCGCCGTACTCGTGCGCTGGGGCCTCACGCCGGGCTGGGTCAAGGATCCGAGAGATTTCCCGCTGCTGATCAACGCGCGCTCCGAAACCGCGATTGGCAAGGCCTCTTTCCGCGCCGCCATGCGTCATCGCCGCGTGCTCATTCCGGCATCGGGTTTCTATGAATGGCATCGCCCGCCGAAGGAAAGCGGGGAGAAGCCGCAGGCCTACTGGATCAGGCCGCGCCAGGGTGGGGTGATCGCCTTTGCCGGGCTGATGGAGACATGGTCCTCGGCTGACGGCTCCGAGGTCGATACCGGTGCGATCCTGACGACGTCAGCCAATTCAGCCATATCGTCGATCCACGATCGCATGCCCGTCGTCATCAGGCCTGAGGATTTCACGCGCTGGCTCGATTGCAAGACGCAGGAGCCACGCGAGGTTGTCGGCCTGATGCAGCCGGTTCAGGATGATTTCTTCGAGGCCGTCCCTGTCTCCGACAAGGTCAACAAGGTTGCCAACATGGGTCCCGACCTGCAGGAGCCGGTCGTCATCGAAAAGCCGTTGAAGGCGCCCGACAAGCAAAAGCCTGACGACGGCCAGCTCAGCTTCTTCTAAACACTATCCGCCATTCGCTTCGTCCATCAGGTTTTTCGGGTTGTGCTTATGTCGCCAGAGCGTTGTCAGGAGATTCGCGGCGATCGCCTCGTCATTCACTTCGTCAGCGGTGCCTAACGCATGTACCCCGAAAGCACGCATAATTCCAATTTGAAGCCTTCCGCTTCAAGCGGATTTTTTGACGCTGGTCGGCTTATGCTTCGCCATCAGCGATGCTGCGGCAACAGCCTTCAGGCCGACGGGGCGATAGTTGGCGGCGAGGTCTGGCTTGGCCGCCTGCTGTTCGCCGGTACTACTCTTCTTCGAAGTCACGATACTCTCCTTACGTGGTTCTTCCCTGGGTAATTTATAGTTTGATGTTTCGTCACGAATAGCGACAAAACGGGGGCGTAGCTTATCAGGATTTGTAAACGCCCACCATAATTCGCGAGGCTTAACTGAAGCCTACGTTGGTTAATACTTACTGAAGAGAGCAGTTCCAATAAAAGTGCGAAAGCGGTTTTCTGGGGAAAAGCGCGGAATAGTTTTCACTCGGACAAGCGCAGAGTTTTCTCCGGGGAAAGCGCATGCTTTTCCCGGGGATACGACTGAACGAAGGGAGAGAAGCATTTCCGTCATTCGGAGAAATCTGGAAATGCTCGGAGATCAGATGTGCCGGCCGATGTCGTCGTCGCCGATACCCGGCTCCTCGATCGTCAGCGTCCCGTATTTCCGCCGCCATTTCCGCGCGCCGAAGGGAAGCGATATGAGGTAGGCGGCAACGGTGAAGACCATCACCTCCCAGGTGTAGCTCATCAGCAGAGCCACATAGAGCACGACGCCGAGCATCATCGGCAGCACGAGATCGCGCCGCAAGCGATTGCCTTCCGATTTTCCCGACCAGACCGGCAGCCGGCTGATCAACAGGAAGGCGATGAGCACGGTGTAGATCGACGAGAGATAGGCGAAGGTGCGGTCCGTCGCCAGCCCGAGGAAGCCGAGATAGACCGGCAGCAGCACCAGCATGGCGCCGGCCGGCGCCGGTACGCCGACGAAATATTCCGATTGCCAGCTCGCCTTGTTCTCGCGTTCGGCCATGACATTGAAGCGGGCAAGGCGAAGCCCGGCGGCGATCGCATAGATCAGGGCGGCGATCCAGCCGAGCGAACGCGCCTGATCGAGTGCGAAGACATAGACGACGAGGGCGGGTGCGACGCCGAAATTGACGATGTCGGCAAGCGAATCCATCTGCGCGCCGAATTTCGAGGTCGCCTTCATCAGCCGCGCCACGCGCCCGTCGATGCCGTCGAGGAAGGCGGCGAGCAGCACCATGGCGACGGCGAGCTCATAACGGTTCTCGAAAGCCAGCCGGATGCCGGTCAACCCGGCGCAGATCGCCAGAATGGTGATGAGGTTCGGAAAGACGAGCCGGAGCGGGATTTCGCGCAGACGCGGGCCGCGGGCGGAATCATCCGGCCCATTGGGCTCGAAAGGCGGAAAAGGCGTTTCCATATCGCGTTCCAATCGTTCCTAAAGCAATTCCAGCAAAACTGCGCAGCGGTCGCTTCCGAGAAAAGCTGAACCGCTCTAGCTGCGGCGGCTAATGACGGGACCCTTGGCGGAGGCGAATTCGGCGATGACGGTTTCTCCCGCAACCGCCGTCTGGCCGAGCGAGACGCGTGGCGCAGCACCGGCGGGCAGGAACACGTCGAGCCGCGAGCCGAAACGGATCAGCCCGAAGCGCTCGCCGGCATCGACCGGCTCGTTGGGGTTGGCCCAGCAGAGGATGCGCCGTGCCACGAGACCGGCGATCTGCACGACGCCGATCTGGCCGTGGCCGGTTTCGATCACCAGCCCGTTGCGCTCATTGTCTTCGCTCGCTTTGTCGAGCTCGGCGTTGACGAAGCTGCCGGAGCGGTAGTTGATGCTGACGATGCGCCCGCGCATCGGCGCCCGGTTCACATGGCAATTGAAGACGTTCATGAAGACGGAGATGCGCAGCATCGGTTCGGAGCCGAGGTTGAGCTCGGCCGGCGGGGTCACCATCTGGATCGCCGAAACCTTGCCGTCGGCGGGAGAGATCACCAGGTCGTCGTCCTGCGGGGTCACGCGCTCCGGATCACGGAAGAAATAGGCGCACCACAGCGTGAAGATCATGCCGATCCAGAAGAGCGGCTTGAAGATCCAGCCGAGGACCATCGACGCGACGAAGAAGGCGGCAACGAAGGGATAACCCTCCTTATGCACGGGGACGATCGTGTTGCGAACCGTATTGAACAGGCTCATGCTGCCGGTCTCCTTGCGTTGTCGTTTTTTGCTGGTTAGCGAAAAACCGTCTCTGGGGCAATGCCGTGGCCCCGGCACTGGTTCCGACGCCGCGGTTCTGAACAACAAAAGCCGGCCGGCGTCGGTCTCCCGGCTCAGCTTGCCGGAGCAAGCCGCGTTATCACGCCGAGGTCGTCGCTTTCGCGCACCTGCTTCAGATGTTCCTCCGCCTGTGTCGCCTCGCGCTGGCGGTTCCACATCGAGGCATAAAGGCCGTTTCTTTCGAGGAGGGCGGCATGTGTTCCGCGCTCGGCGATCTCGCCGCTTTTGAGCACGATGATTTCATCGGCGCCGATCACCGTCGAAAGCCGGTGGGCGATGACCAGCGTCGTGCGGTTCTTCGAAACCAGGTCGAGCGCCTCTTGAATCTCCCGTTCCGTCGTCGTGTCGAGCGCCGACGTCGCCTCGTCGAGGATCAGGATCGGTGGCGCCTTGAGGATGGTGCGGGCGATCGCCACCCGCTGCTTCTCGCCGCCCGAAAGTTTCAGCCCGCGCTCGCCGACCTTGGTTTCGAAACCCTCGGGCAGCGTTTCGATGAAATGCGCGATCTGCGCCACCTCGGCGGCGGCAAAGACTTCGCCGTCGCTGGCCGATGTGCGACCGTAGCGGATGTTGTAGGCGACCGTGTCGTTGAAGAGCACGGTATCCTGCGGCACCATGCCGATCACGGAGCGCAGGCTCTTCTGCGTCACCGTGCGGATATCCTGACCGTCGACGGTGATTGCTCCGCTCTGGATATCGTAGAAGCGATAGAGCAGGCGCGACAGCGTCGATTTGCCTGCACCCGACGGGCCGACGACGGCGACCGTCTTGCCGGCCGGCACCTCGAAGGAAATGCCCTTCAGGATCGGACGGGCCGCATCATAGGCGAAGTGCACGTCCTTGAAGGAGATCGCGCCCTGGCCGATGCGAAGTTCGGTCGCATCGGTCGCGTCTTTGACTTCGGTCTGCACCTCAAGCAAATCGAACATCTGCTCGATATCGGTCAGCCCCTGGCGGATTTCGCGGTAGACGAAGCCGATGAAGTTGAGCGGTACGGAAAGCTGCAGCAGCATCGAATTGACGAAGACGAAATCGCCGACCGTCTGCTCGCCGCGCTGCACGGCCAGCGCCGACAGCACCAGCATGATCGTCGTGCCGATGCCGAAGATGACGCCCTGGCCGAAGTTCAGCCAGCCGAGCGAGGTCCAGACATCGGTCGCCGCCTTCTCGTAGCGTTCCATCGATTTGTCGAAACGCTTTGCCTCCATCTCCTCATTGCCGAAATATTTGACGGTCTCGAAATTGAGCAGGGAGTCGATCGCCTTGGTGTTGGCGTCGGTATCGCTGTCGTTCATCGACCGGCGGATGGCGATGCGCCAGTCGGATGCGCGGATGGTGAACCAGATATACGCCCAGACGGTAAAGGCGGTAACGGCGAGATAGGAGAAGCCGTAGCCCCACCAGAAGATCACTGCCGTCAGCAGGAATTCGATGACGGTGGGGACCGAATTGAGGATCGTGAAGCGCACGATCGTCTCGATGCCCTTGGTGCCGCGCTCGATGATGCGCGACAGCCCACCGGTCTTGCGCTCGAGATGGAAGCGTAGCGACAGCTCGTGCATGTGCACGAAGGTCCTGTAAGCGAGCTGGCGCACCGCATGTTGTCCGACGCTGGCAAAGAGCGCGTCGCGCAGCTGATTGAGGCCGAGCTGGATCAGCCGGGTGATGTTATAAGCGATCACCAGCGCAATGGCGCCGGCCAGCAGCGGCGGCACGTAGCCGGCAAGATCCATCCTGCCGTTCAGCGCATCGGTCGACCACTTGAAGAAATAGGGAACCAGCAGCAATACGAATTTGGAGATCAGCAGAAAGACCGAGGCCCAGACGACGCGCATCTTGAGGTCGGGCCGGCCGGCCGGCCACATATAGGGCCAGAGGTTGAGAAGCGTCTGCGGCAGGTTGGATTCCGAGACTGTCTTGCCGTTTGCCATGCTTGTCTCCAGCCCGGATGGGCTTGCCGCGATTGCGGCGCTTCGATGCCGGCAAAGCGCAGAACCGGGACGTGCCTGAAAGCGCTTCCCATATCCCGCAGCCGCCGCCGCCAGATAGGGTGCCGGGCGGACGAATACAACAATTGCTGGGGTAAGGAAACGACGAGGCCGGGCGCTTATCCTGCCCGGCCTCGCCATGTTGTTTCGAGCCTAGAGGTGCTGGCCGGACATCCGCTTGCGGTGCAGCTCTTCGGCGTTCGGCAACACATCCTTCGGCAGGCCGAAGATCTGGCCGGGGCGGATGCGATCGGGATTGATGATCTTGTCCTCGTTGGCGATGTAGATCGTCGTGTAACGGACGCCGCGGCCATAGGTGCGGCGCGAGATCTGCCATAGCGTGTCGCCGCGGCGAATGATGACCGCTGCGTTGTTTGCCGTCAGCGGCGCCTGTTCGATCGTCTTCGGCTGGCTGCTTCCGACATCGTCTGCGGTGGGTGCCGCCGGCGCGGGTGCAGCGGTGAGTTCGGCGATCATCCCGCCCAGTCTTTCGAGCGCGGCTCCGACGGACTTCGCATCCCCAGGCAGGCTCTGCAGCAGCTTCAGCGCATTGCCGGCAATCTGCGAGGAGGAACCGGACGCTTGCTTGAAGACATCAGGCGCATCGGCAGCCGGGCGGAAGTCGGCGACGGAGCGCAGCGCGAATTCCGTTGCCGAGCGCGCTGCCGCAAGCTGTTCGGCACCGGGCAGCTTGCCATCGGCAAACAGTCCCTTCAGCAGGCCGAAGGCTTTGCCGGCCTCGGCCTTGCGTTTACCGAGCTCGCCTTCGTCGAGCGGCACCATCGAGGAAGCACCGTTCGCGTCGGCGGGGGCCGATTGCGCGGCGACCCTGACCTGATCGCCGGCCGGGCGATTGAAATTCACCGCCGCACGCACGATCACCTTACCTGTGGGATCAACGACATCGACGCGGATCTTGTGGTCGCCGACCGAGAGCGCCACCACGCCATCGATGACGAAATGACCGTCGGAGCCGGCCGTGTCCTGGCCGACGAGGCTGTCGTCGGCATAACCGATGACTTTGGCATTGGAGCGCGTTGTGCCGGCAATGAAGATCTTGTTGCCTTCGATTTCGACGGCATTGACCATCACATCGGGCACATTCGTCTTATCCGTGCCGGGAATGGCCGGTGCCGTATCAGCGCCGCCGGAGGGGGTATCGGTGAGGTTCGGCGTCTGCAGCGCCAGCTCGCCGGTTGCGGCAGCAGCCGAGCTTTCACCGGTTGCCGGCTTGTCCGCAGGCGGCACCATCGGATTGGAGGCATCGGCAACTTCGGTTCCGGCCTTCGGCGCCGTGATGATGCGGCTCGCCGCGCCGGGTTTGGAGACCATGGCGAGCAGATTGGCGCCATTACCATCCTTCGGCACGGAAATGGTCGCGACTTCTTCAGAAAGCGTGCTCTTGCCGTCCTTGCCCGTAAACTTGAGCACGAGCTGGTGGTCACCGGCCGGAAGCGGATCGTCGAGGACGGCAGCAAAATCGCCACTCGCATCGACATTGGCCGTCGTTACGACCTTCTCGCCGTCGAGCACCTCGAGCTTGCCGTTCGGTTCGGCGGAACCGGCAATCACCGTCGATCCGTCGGGTTCGACGCGCAATACGTCGAAGGCCGGAAGCTTCGGGCCGGTATTTTCCGCTGCCGTATTCGCCCCAGGGGCGGCCTCCGGCGCACCGGTCAGCGCAACCTCGGCCTTGGCGATCGCGGCAAGCGCATCGGCGATGTTCTCAGGCAGCGACTGGACGATGGCGAGCGCCTTCGCGCCGCCGTCCTTGGCCTTGGCGGCAAGGGTTTGAGTCGCGGGATCGAGGCCCTCGGGAATGGTGAAATCGGCAAGCGCGGTCAGCGCGTTGACGGCTTTGGTCTTGGCGGCGGTGAAGACATCGATGGTCGGGCCTTTGCCGTCGGCAAACAGCGCCTTGAGCTCACTGAGCGATACGCCGGCATCGGCCGAAAGGCGACCGACTTGATCGGCGACCGCAGCCGCGTCGCCCACGGCGGAGCGCGATGTCTTTGCCGCCTCGTTAACCGTGTTCTTGACCTCCGTGCCCGCCTGGTTGATGGCGTCTCCGACCTTGGTTGCATCGCCGCCGATGCGCGGCATGACGACAAACACCATCAGTAGGATTGCGATTGCGAGCACTGCAAGGGCCAGCAAGCCGGCACGGTTCTTCATCATTATGTCTCCCAAGGCGGCAATTTGCCGTAATACCCAAAATTGCTAGCGATTCCCGTTGCTTTCCACAAGCATTCAAAGCAATTAGGCAAGCTAGGCACGCTGCTTTTCAGTCAATTTTCTTGACTGCATTGAAATGGAATAGTTGTTTTGCCCTCATGACCGAACAATCTGTATCGATTCGATCCATCTGCGTTTACTGCGGCTCCAGGCCGGGACGCGATCCTTCCCACATGGCGGCCGGGCGTGCTCTCGGAAGAGAGATCGCCGAATACGGCCTGCGCCTCGTCTATGGCGGGGGTACCAAAGGCATCATGGGCGCGGTTGCCAGCGGCGTGCTTTCAGGCGGCGGTCAGGTCACGGGCATCATTCCCGAATTCCTGATCGATATGGAAGCGACTCGCCACTCGCTCGGTCAGCTCAACGAACTCATTGTAACCCCTGACATGCATGCGCGCAAACACACCATGTTCGAGCGCTCCGATGCCTTCGTCGCGCTGCCCGGCGGTATCGGTACGCTGGAGGAGATCGTCGAGATCATGACCTGGGCGCAGCTCGGCCGCCACGAGAAGCCGATGGTCTTCGCCAACGTCAACGGTTTCTGGGATCCGATGATGGAACTGATGCGCCATATGACCGAAGAGGGCTTCCTGCACACCGCCCACCGGGTGCAGCCGCTCGTCGTCGACGAGATATCCGGCATCATTCCTGCGATCATGGCCCAGGCAGCCCAGCTTGCCGCCGATCGTGACGGCGAGGACGAGGTGATTTCGAAGATGTAGGCGGGCTGCCCTTAGAGCAGTTCATTTTCCACGGAAGCGCAGAACCGCTCTAAGCTTTGTTCTTACGCAATCCCGGACGCAGAACCCTTGCGCGCTTTTGCTGGAATTGCTCTAGCGCCCCCGGCTTCCCTTCAGCATCGACCAGCTATAGAGGAACAACCCCGCCCAGATCAGCGGGAAGGCGACCATGCGCGCCGTGCCGAATGGTTCGTGGAAGAGGAAGACCGCGATCAGGAAGATCATCGTCGGCGCGATATACTGCATGATGCCGATCGTCGAGAGTTTCAGCAGCTTGGCGCCGTTCGCATAGATCATCAGCGGCACGGCGGTGATGACGCCGCAGCCGAGCAGCAGGGTCGTATCTGCAAGACCGGTGCGGTAGAGGTGGCCCTGGCCGCCGAATTCGAGATAGAGGATGTAGAGGACGGCCGGCCCGCTGAGGATAAGCACTTCGAGGAAGAAGCCCTGGTTCGGCCCGAGTGGCAGCGTCTTGCGCAACAGGGCGTAGAAACCCCAGCTGACCGCCAGCGTCAGCGCCACCCACGGGATGCCGCCGCTGTCCAGTGCGAGAATGGCGACGGCAAGTGCTGCAAGCGCGATCGCGGCGATCTGCAGCGGCTGCAGCTTTTCCTTGAGGAATACCGCGCCGAGGAAGATGCTGAACAGCGGATTGATGAAATAACCGAGTGCTGCGTCGAGCGAATGGCCGGCGCCGATCGCCCAGACATAGGTGCCCCAGTTGACAGTGATCAGCGACGCCGTCAGCGCCGCCATCGCCAGCATGCGCGGCGAACCGAGCGCTGCGCGGATATCCTGCGTGCGCCCGAGCACGATCAGCACGATGCCCGCCAGCGGCAGCGACCAGACGATGCGATGGGCGATCACCTCGGCCGGCGAGACATGCGCCACCGCCTTCATGTAGATCGGCAGGAAACCCCAGAGCAGATAGGCCGTCAGCGCGAAGGCGAACCCGCGCGGACTGTCTTCGTTCTTGGCCAACGGAACGGATGCATCGGTCGACATCGGTGTTTCCATCTTTGTTCTTCTTCTGATCCGGCCTAGCTTAAGCGCCGTGAATAGGCCAATTCATTTCGTTGAATGAAGGGTGAGAGGATTTGAAGCGGGAGACGACGCAATGATTCCGCACTCTGCGATGGGAGGCGGAGTCCGAAGGAAGCGAATGGTATTCTGGCGAGGGCTGGGACCCCTCCGCCGAGCCGGCGGAATAGGTTTATTCCGCCGCGATCTTGCCCGCCAGTTGCCGGTTCTTCATCAGCTTGTAGATGACCGAATCCATCAGCGCCTGGAACGAAGCGTCGATGATGTTCTCCGAAACGCCGACGGTCCACCAGCGCACACCGTCACTGTCGGTGGATTCGATCAGCACACGGGTGATTGCCTCCGTGCCGCCATTGAGGATACGCACCTTGAAGTCGGCGAGCACCAGATCGTCGATCTCGTGCTGGTATTTGCCGAAATCCTTGCGCAGCGCGAGGTCGAGTGCGTTGACGGGGCCTTCGGCATCGGCAACCGACATCAGCGTCTGGCCGTCGATGGTGATCTTGACTACCGCCTCCGAGACGATCTTCACACGGCCGAGACTGTCGAAGCGGCGCTCGATCATCACGCGGAAGCCTTCGATGGTGAAGAATTCCGGGATCGTGCCGAGCGTTCTGCGCGCCAGCAGCTCGAAGCTCGCATCCGCGCCCTCATAGGCATAGCCGATGGATTCACGTTCCTTGACGATCGAGATCAGCAGGTCGAGCTTCGGATCGTCCTTGGCGACCGCGATGCCGCGCCGCTTCAGCGCATTGATGAAGTTTGCCTTGCCGCCCTGGTCCGACACCATGACCTTGCGGAAATTACCGACGGTTTCCGGCGGCACGTGTTCATAGGTCCGCGGATCCTTGAGCAAGGCGGATGCATGGATGCCGGCCTTGGTGGCGAAGGCGGAGGCGCCGACATAGGGCATCTGGTGGTCGGGCGAGCGGTTGAGCAGCTCGTCGAAGGCATGCGAGAGCCGGGTGAGGTTGAGCAGCCGCTCCTCGTCGATCGCCGTTTCGAAACGTGTGTTGTAGGCGCTCTTCAGCGCCAGCGTCGGGATCAGCGTCACCAGATTGGCATTGCCGCAGCGCTCGCCGATACCGTTGAGCGTGCCCTGGATCTGCCGGACGCCGGCTTCGACAGCGGCAAGCGAATTGGCGACCGCCTGGCCGGTGTCGTTATGCGCATGGATGCCAAGACAGTGGCCGGGAACGCCTGAGGCGATCACCGCCTCGACGATCGCCCGCACCTCCGGCGGCTGTGTGCCGCCATTGGTGTCGCAGAGTACGACCCAGCGGGCGCCGCTCTCATAGGCCGTCTTGGCGCAGGCAAGCGCATAGGCCGGATTGGCCTTGAAGCCGTCGAAGAAATGCTCGCAATCGACGATCGCCTCCTTGCCCGCGCCAACCGCCGCCTTGACGCTTTCGGCGATGCATTCGAGGTTTTCCTCGTTGGTGCAGCCGAGCGCCACCGCGACATGATAATCCCAGCTCTTGGCGACGAAACAGATGGCGTCGGATTTTGCCTGCAGCAGCCCGGCAATGCCGGGATCGTTGGAGACCGAAACGCCCGCCCGCTTCGTCATGCCGAAGGCGACGAAGCTGGCCTGGCTGGTGCGCTTCTCGCTGAAGAAGGCGGTGTCCGTCGGATTGGCGCCGGGATATCCGCCCTCGACATAATCGAGGCCGAACTCGTCCAGCATGGCGGCGATCGCAATCTTGTCCTCGACGGAAAAATCGATGCCGGGCGTCTGCTGCCCGTCCCGAAGCGTCGTGTCGAAGAGGTAAATGCGTTCTTTCATGTCGTTTCCTCCCGGCGGGCGGGTGTTGTTTTCTGTTGTGCGGAAGCCCCCTCATCCGCCCTACGGGCACCTTCTCCCCGAGGGGAGAAGGGGTAGCCGTGTCATTCGCCTTGTCCCCTCTCCCCTCGGGGAGAGGGTTAGGGTGAGGGGGCCTCACGGTACGGCTTATACCTTCCCAGCAAACTGATCCGTCGCCCGGATCAGTTGATCGAGAATCCCCGGCTCCGAATAGGCATGGCCCGCCCCCTCGATCAGGTGGAACTCTGCCTTCGGCCAGGCCTTGTGCAGCAGCCAGGCATATTTGGCCGGGCAGGGCATATCGTAGCGTCCATGCACAATGACACCGGGAATGTCCTTGAGCCTGCCGGCATCGCGGATCAACTGTCCCTCGTCCATCCAGCCGGCATGGACGAAGAAATGGTTTTCGATGCGCGCAAATGCATAGGCGAATTCCGGCTCCTCGAACTTGCCGCTCGTCGAAGGTTCCGGCAGCAGTGTGATCGTTTCGCCTTCCCAGATGCTCCAGGCCTGTGCGGCCGCGAGGCGCACGTTCTTGTCCTCATGCGTCAGGCGACGATGATAGGCATGCATCATCTCATGCCGCTCTTCCGCCGGAATGGGAGCGATGAACCGCTCCCACTTGTCAGGGAACATTTCCGAGACGCCGAATTGGTAGTACCAGTCAAGCTCCGCCTTGGTCAGCGTATAGATGCCGCGCAGGATGAGCTCGGACACGTGCTCCGGATGTGTCTCGGCATAGGCGAGCGCCAGCGTCGAGCCCCAGGAACCGCCGAACACCTGCCAGCTGTCGACGCCGGCCATCTCGCGCAGCCGCTCGATATCGGCGACGAGGTGCCAGGTCGTGTTGGCATGGAGTTCCGCATGCGGCGTCGACCTGCCGCAACCGCGCTGGTCGAACAGCATGACGTCGTAGAGAGCAGGGTCGAAGAGCCGGCGATGGGCGGGCGAGATGCCGCCGCCCGGACCGCCATGCAGGAAGACGGCAGGCTTGGCGCCGGGCGTGCCCGAGCGCTCCCAATAGATCACATGACCGTCGCCGACATCGAGATGGCCGGAGGCATAGGGCTCGATTTCGGGATAGAGCGTGCGCAGGGTCTCGGTCATATCTTCACGCCTTTTGCGGGCCACACTTCGGTGTCGTGGTCGGGATGCTGGAAGGAGATGATCGCCTCCTGCCGTGCGTAGAAATCCTGATCCTTCAGCACCGGCGCCTCGAAGATTTCCTCGACCCAGGGCAGGCGGGCCTCGTAGTTGACCTGGATCAGCGGTGCGAGGTCGCTGCGGTCGTCGAAAGTGCCGATCGCAAGCTCCAGCCCGCCCGGATGGCGATAGGTCATCGGTGTGCCGCAATTGCTGCAGAAGCCGCGTTCGATATTGACCGAGGACTGGAAGTAGCTCGGCTCGCCGCGCGTCCACTCCATGCCTTCCTCAGGCGCGGTGACGAGCGCGGAGAAGAAGCCGCCGAACTGCTTCTGGCACATGCGGCAATGGCAGATCGAGGGGCGCCCCAGTCTGCCTGAGATGCGGAAGCGCACGGCGCCGCACTGGCATCCGCCTGTCTTGATCGTGTCCGTCATGAGGTTTCTCCGAGGGGCCAGCTTTTCGTGTCGTGGTCGGGGTGCTGATAGTTGCTTGCCGCGATCGCGTTTTCACGGTCGGGCGTTTCAGGCTGTGGTTCCAGCGGCAAGCCGTCGAGCGCATGAAACCAGGACATCTTGCGGCCGGTATTCGATTGCATCACCGGCTTGACCGCATCGGGATCGTCCAACGAGCCGAGCGTGATGTTGATGAAGTCCGCTTCGGGAATATCGTAGAACAGCGGCGTACCGCAATCGCCGCAGAAACCGCGCCGCACCAGATCCGAGGACTGAAACCATTTCGGCGCGCCGCGTGTGAAGGTAAAATCGCTGCGCATCACGCCGGCAAGCGGCATGAAATAATTGCCCGCCGCCTTCTGGCACATGCGGCAATGGCAAAGATGGGGATAGCCGAGTTCGCCTTTGACGCGGTAACGCACTGCCCCGCACTGGCACCCGCCGCTTCTGTCCGCTTCCGCCGTCATCCGAGCTCCTTGGGTGGCCATGCCTGCGTCTCGCGATCGGGATGCTGGCAGGAAACGAGCTCGAGCAGGAAGGGGGCGGCTTGTGCATCCTCCTCCGTCCGGTGGCCCGGCAATTCATGCAGATGATCGACGAAACCGATCTTGCCCTCGATGCCGAATTGGATCACCGGCGGAAACGCCGAAGGGTCGTCAAACGCGCCTGCGGCAATCGCCATTCCATCCGGCGCCTCGTAGGTCAGCGGCGTGCCGCAATCGCCGCAGAAGCCGCGCTCGACGAAATTGGAAGAGCGGAACCTCTTCCGCTCCCCGCGCGTCCATTCGAAATCGGCGCCGCGCACCGAGACCAGCGGCGCATAATAAGCACCGAACGCCTTCTGGCACATGCGGCAATGACAGATCGATGAATCCTTGAGGTCGCCGCTGACGTGGAAACGGACCGCTCCGCATTGGCAGCCGCCGGTATAGGTCGTCATCTCTTGACCTCCCACGTCGTCACGCGCTCGCCCGTCACCGCATTCTTGCCGTCCTTCAACTGGATGCCCTTTGCCGCCAGCTCGTCGCGGATCTTGTCTGCTTCGGCAAAATTCTTCGCCTTCAGCATTTCGAGACGCATTGCGACCAGCGCGTCGACCGCCGATGCGACGGCTTCGTCGATCTCCATCTTTTTCGGCAGCAGGCCCAGAAGGTCGGCCGTTGCGGCAAAGACGGCACGGGCTACGGGATCCGCATGGGCTGCTTGCGCCAGCGCATGCAATGCCTGCACCGCCGCCACCGTATTGAGGTCGTCGGAAAGCGCGTTCAGCACGGTTTCATCGGGCGCCGCATCGCCGGCTTCTGCCGCCGGCCATTTGGCGAGCAGACGTTCGGCTTCTTCCAGTCGCTTGATCGAAAAATCGATCGGCTCGCGGTAATGCGTCATCAACATGGCAAGGCGCAGCACCTGTCCCGGCCATTTGCGGCCGCCGAAGGTTTCCGTCTGCAGCAACTCGTGGATGGTGACGAAATTGCCTTCGGATTTCGACATCTTGCGGCCTTCGACCTGCAGGAAGCCGTTATGCATCCAGACATTCGCCATCACCTCGGTGCCGTGGGCGCAGCGCGACTGGGCGATCTCGTTTTCATGATGCGGGAAGATCAGGTCCAGCCCGCCGCCGTGAATGTCGAAGACATCGCCGAGGTAGCGCTTGCTCATCGCCGAGCATTCGATGTGCCAGCCGGGCCGGCCGCGGCCCCATGGGCTCTCCCAGCCGGGCTCGTTGTGGCTCGACAGTTTCCAGAGCACGAAATCGCCCGGGTTCTTTTTGTGCGCATCGACGGCGATGCGGGCGCCGGCCTGCTGCTCGTCGAGCGGGCGCTTCGAAAGCTGACCGTAATCCGCCATGGATTTGGTGTCGAACAGCACTTCGCCCGATGCGACATAGGCATGGCCGTTGCCGATCAGCTTTTCGATGATTTCGGTCATCTCTTCGATATTGTCGGTGGCGCGCGGCTCGACGTCCGGCTCCAGGCAGCCGAGTTCGGCGACATCGGCGTGAAATTGCGTCTCGGTCTTTTCGGTGACCGCGCGGATCGCCTCATTGAGCGGCAGGCCCGGATGGTCGCGAAGTGCGCGCGCATTGATCTTGTCGTCGACGTCGGTGATGTTGCGGGCATAAGTGACGTGATCTGCGCCATAGACATGACGCAGTAGCCGGAACAGCACGTCGAAGACGATGACCGGCCGGGCATTGCCGATATGAGCGAAGTCATAGACGGTCGGGCCGCAGACATACATGCGGACATTGTTGGGATCGATCGGCGAAAACACCGATTTTTCCCGTGTCAGCGTGTTGTACAGCTTGAGTTCCGGCGTCGCGTCCATTTCACTCTCCCAAATGCACGATCAGAAAAATATGCGACCGGCGGACCGGGGCGTTTCGCATCTTGACTATTTGGGAGACGAAAACGGCCGGGCCAGCGCTCGCGCTAGCGAATAATCTTCCGGCAGATAATGCAGATAACCGTTTTCATGGCGGGTTTTATGGCCCGGTTCGCGCCTCCGGTCAAGGGGGCGAAGCGCGATCCGGCGGCGACAGAACCCATCCATCCGATGAAAAAGATTGCAGCAATGAACGTCTTTGAAACCAGTCGGCCCGCCCCTGATATTCGTCTGCCATTTTCGCGGCACAAACCTCGCATAGCCAGTTGAGGCGCTGTTGAAAAATAGGGGGAAGGGATGCGGAAACTGGCCCGATCGACGATCGCAGCGACTGCAATTCTGGTGGTCGCATTCGCGGCATATCTGGCATACGATTTCGGGATGCTTCGCTTCAACAATCCCTCTCTCAGCAGCTATCCGATCCAAGGCATCGATGTCAGCCATCACCAGGGCGATATCGATTGGAAGGTCGTCGCCTCGCAGGCGAATGTCCGCTTCGCCTTCATGAAGGCGACCGAAGGCGGAGATCATCGGGATTCCAAGTTCGCCGACAACTGGCAGCGCGCCGGAGATGCGGGAGTGGTCCGGGGCGCTTATCATTTCTTCACCTTCTGCCGTCCGGGTAAGGATCAGGCGCAGAATGTCCTGGCGACCGTGCCGAAGGAGCAGGGAACTCTGCCGATCGCCGTCGATCTGGAGTTTGTCGGCAATTGCAACAAGATCCCGACGCTCGAGGAAATGGTTGCCGAGGTGAACGCCTTCTTCACCGAGCTAAAGGGCACTTTTCCGGAAAAGCCCATTTTCTACGTCACGCAGGAGTTCTTTGATCAATATATGAAAGGCAATGAATCACGCTTCCCCGACCACTATCTGTGGCTGCGCAGCGTGTTCAGAGAGCCGAGGCAGGAAGAGTGCAGTCGTTGGTCGATCTGGCAATTTGCCGATAACGGCACCTTGGACGGCATCCAGGGACCGGTTGACCTCAATGCGCTATGCCCGTCGGAAACGGGCCTGGCGCACCTGTTCCCCGCCGTTGCAGTGAACTGAGACGTCTACAGCGCCGCGCGTCTTTTCAGATGCGCAAAGGACGCTGTAGCACTTTGAATTGCTGCATAATTTCGTCGTTAAATCGATTCCGATTTAAGGAATTATGCAGTAGCCTATTCCGGCAGATGATAGTCGACGAGCTTGTTTTCCCGCACGATGAAGAGCTTGCCCGTCTCGGTCACTCCGGGACCGAGAAGCGGCAGGATCGCCTTCGCCACCTCGGATGGATGCGGCAGCGTCTGCGGATCTTCGCCGGGCACGGCCTGCGCCCGCATGGCGGTGCGGGTCGCGCCGGGATCGACGCTGGTGATGCGCAGCGCCGTCGATTGGCTCTCGCCGGCCCAGGTGCGCGCCAGCGCCTCGACGGCGGCCTTGGACGCGGAGTATGCACCCCAGAAGGGACGGCATTTATGCGCGGCACCCGAAGACAGGATGACCGCACGGCCGGCATCGGAACGGGCGAGCAGCGGGTCGACCGAGCGGATCAGCCGCCATGTTGCGGTGACGTTGATGGTCATCACCTTCTCGAACACCTTCGCTTCGATATGCCCGATCGGCGAAATGACGCCGAGCACGCCGGCATTGGCGACGAGGATGTCGAGCTTGCCCCAGCGCTCGAAGATCGAGCCGCCGAGCGCATCGATCGCATTCATGTCGGCAAGGTCGAAGGGCACGAGCGTCGCCGTGCCGCCGACGGCCTTGATCGCATCGTCGAGATCCTCGAGCCCGCCGACCGTGCGTGCGCAGGCAATCACATGGGCGCCGGCTTTGGCAAGTTCGAGCGCCGTGAAATAGCCGATACCGCGCGACGCACCGGTGACGAGCGCGATCTTGCCCTCAAGATTGATGTTCATAATGTCGTGTTCCCTCACGAAGGGAGAGGCGTGCAATGCACCCCTCGGGATGGACAATGGAAAAGGCGGCGCGCCGTGTCAGCCGTTGCTGGCAAGCATGGAAATCTTGTTGCCCATGGACTCGCCGTTCTTGTCGAGCAGGCGGGTCGGATAGTCGCCGGTAAAATAGTGGTCGGTGAACTGCGGCCGGGCTGGGTTGCGGTCCTCACCGCCAACGGCGCGATAGAGGCCGTCGATCGACAGGAAGGCGAGCGAATCCGCACCGATATATTTCGCCATGGCTTCGACATCGGCATATTGGTTTGCCAGCAGCTTGTCTGCGTCGGGCGTGTCGATGCCGTAGAAATCCGGGAAGAAGATCATCGGGCTTGCGACGCGGACATGGACTTCGCGCGCCCCGGCTTCGCGGATCATCTGGACGATCTTGAGAGACGTCGTGCCACGCACGATGGAATCATCGACCAGCACCACGCGCTTGCCTTCGATCATTGCCCTGTTGGCGGAATGCTTCAGCTTCACACCGAAGGCGCGGATCTGCTGCGTCGGTTCGATGAAGGTGCGCCCGACATAATGGTTGCGGATGATGCCGTATTCGAAGGGAATGCCGCTCTGTTGGGCATAGCCAAGCGCCGCCGGCGTGCCGCCATCCGGCACCGGCACGATCACGTCGGCATCGATAGGCGATTCCTTCGCAAGGTTCATGCCCATGCTTTTGCGCGTCGTATAGACGTTGCGGCCGCCGACGACCGAATCCGGACGGGCGAAATAGACATATTCGAACAGGCAGAGGCGCTCCGGCAGCGGTTTGCTGGGCTTGCGCGCATCGATGCTGATCGAACCGTCAGGCTGGATTTCGCAGATGACGACCTCGCCGTTCTCAACGTCGCGGATGAACTTGGCGCCGATAATGTCGAGCGCGCAGGTCTCCGAGCAGAAGATCGGCTTGCCGTCGAGTTCGCCCATGACCAACGGGCGGATGCCTGTCGGGTCTCGCGCGGCTATCAGCTTCGTGCGCGTCATGGCGAGCATCGAATAGCCGCCTTCCATCTGACGAATGGCGTCGATGAAGCGGTCGGACGTGGAAGCGTGGCGGGAACGGGCGATGAGGTGGAGGACGACTTCGGTATCGGAGGTCGACTGACAGATGGCGCCGGTCGCGATGATCTGGCGGCGCAGCGTCAGGCCGTTGGTGAAATTGCCGTTATGGGCAATGGCGATGCCGCCTTCTTCCAGTTCGGCAAAGAGCGGCTGCACGTTGCGCATGGCCACTTCGCCGGTTGTCGAGTAGCGGGTATGACCGATCGTAATGCTGCCGGGCAGGCGGGCAAGCGTCATCGGATTGGTATAGTGGTCACCGACGAGGCCCATGTGGCGCTCTTGATAAAAGCGCTTGCCGTCGAAGGAGACGATGCCGGCCGCTTCCTGTCCACGATGTTGAAGCGCATGCAGGCCGAGAGCCGTGAGCGCGGCGGCATCGGGATGTCCCAGAATTCCGAAAACCCCGCATTCTTCATGCAGCGTATCTCCGTCGAGCGGATCGTCGGTCGGGAAGGAATGGGATTGGTTCATTTCTGCGGGCCTCTGCTCTCACAAGAATGGATCGGCATTTCCAGAAATAGCTGAGCCCGGCGGAGCTGAATGCCCGGCCGGACCCTCATTTCACGTCCCGCTCAAATGGCGATTGCCGGAAGGCGGGTCAAGCTCTTGAACACTGTGTCAATTCGCCGGCTGCTGCGCGCCGTCTGCGGGCGCGGTCGGTGCGTCTTCCGCCGGAGCCTGGTCGCCCGTCGGCGGAGTGGTACCTTCGGCGCCCTGTGCCGGCGGCTGCAGCTTATCACGGATGCTTTCCGGTATCATCTGGGCAAATTGCTCCGGCAGAACCGATTTCAGCTTCACGACCATCGAATCCAGGAAGGGCTTCGACTTCGCTTCGTTGACCCAGGCCGGACGGTGGTCGGCATCGACGAGCCAGTTCCAGAAGGCGACGGCGACGACCAGGAGCAGCACGCCGCGCGCTGCCCCGAACAGGAAGCCGAGCGTGCGGTCGAGCGCGCCGACACGGCTGTCGATGATGAAATCGGCGATCTTCATCGTGATGAAGGAGATGACGATGAGCGCGATCAGGAAGACGACCGCTGCCGAACCGACGATCGCGATGCGGTCGTCATCGGTATATTTCTTCGCATAGGGCAGCAGGTACGGATAGAGATAGTAGGCAGCCGCGGCCGAACCGCCCCAGCTCGCGATCGAAAGAATCTCGCGCGAAAAGCCGCGGACCATCGCCAGCACGGCGGAGAAGAGCACGACGCCGATGACAATACCGTCGAAAATCGTAATGGGCATGTAAATTCAACTCCAGGACTGCCGCTTGGCGGCCGTGTCGTGCCTTATCGTGTGCTCCTATATCATCACCACTCTTGGCAATGAAAGGATCAAACGTCGTCTTCCACACGCAGCGCTCCCTTCGATCCGGCGATGCGCGCGACCAGATCCGGCAGGCTTGCGACTTCGCTCCAGCGCCCGCCGGAGCCCTTCGGCAATTCGGCGGAGGCGGACGGAAGCAGCGCTGCGGAAAAGCCCAGCTTCTCGGCTTCCTTGAGACGCTGGGCGGTGTGCGCAACCGGCCGGATGGCGCCGGACAGGCTGACTTCGCCGAAATAGACGCAATCGGCAGGAAGGGCAATACCGGCAAGCGAGGAAACGAGCGCCGAGGCGACCGCAAGATCGGCCGCCGGTTCGGAGATGCGGTAACCGCCGGCGACGTTGAGATAGACGTCGTGCTGGCCGAGCCTGACGCCGCAATGGGCTTCCAGCACCGCAAGGATCATGGAGAGCCGTGCCGAATCCCAGCCGACCACGGCGCGCCGCGGCGTGCCGAGCGAGGTTGGGGCCACCAGTGCCTGCACCTCGACGAGAATAGGGCGGGTGCCCTCCATGCCGGCAAAGACAGCAGCACCCGGCGATTTTTCGTTGCGCTCACCAAGGAAGAGCTCGGAAGGATTGGCGACTTCACGCAAGCCTCTGTCGGACATTTCGAAGACGCCGATCTCGTCGGTCGGGCCGAAGCGGTTCTTGACGGTGCGCAGGATGCGGTAGTGATGGCCGCGGTCGCCTTCGAAATAGAGCACGGCGTCGACCATGTGCTCGACGACGCGCGGCCCGGCAATCTGCCCGTCCTTGGTCACGTGGCCGACGAGCACCATGGCGGCTCCAGTCTGCTTGGCGAAACGGATCATCGCCTGCACACCGGTGCGCACCTGCGTCACCGTTCCCGGCGCGGATTCGGCAAGTTCGCTCCACAGCGTCTGGATGGAATCGATGATGACAAGGTCCGGCCGCTTGCCCTCGGCAAGCGTCGCCAGAATATCCTCGACATTGGTTTCGGCCGCCAGCATCACGTCGGTATCGGCCGCCGCAAGGCGCTGTGCCCGTAGCCGGACCTGCGCCACGGCTTCTTCGCCGGAGACGTAGATGATCTTGTGGCCGCGCCGCGCAAGGGCGGCGGCGGCCTGCATCAGCAGCGTCGATTTGCCGATGCCGGGATCGCCGCCGATCAGCACCGCCGAACCGCGCACGAAACCGCCGCCGAGCGCCCGGTCGAGCTCCGACATGGCGGTATGGATGCGTGGCGCCTCCTCTATCTCGCCGGAGAGTGCCGTCAGCGCCACCGGTCGGCCCTTCTTCGGCGTCTTGCCGGGACCGGAGCCGATCCCGCCCATCGGGTCTTCCTCGACGATGGTGTTCCACTCGCCGCAGTTCTCGCATTTGCCGGCCCAGCGGTTATGAACCGTGCCGCAACTCTGGCAGATGAATTGTGTCCTGGCCTTCGCCATCAATTACTCTTTCAGTCCGGGTTCCCGGGCGAAGCGATGCGCCGCTCCACCGAATCATTGTCGCGCTTGAGATAATGGCTATCGCGACGGATCAAAACTAATGATTTCCCCATCAACGCACCCGTGCCTATCCTTTGCCGCTGCTTATCCGGAACGGTGGAAGATGTTCGATTATTCGTTTGCGCACTGGCTTGCATTTCTGTCGGCGGCGGTTCTGCTCAATCTCTCGCCCGGCCCCGACATCGCCTTCATCCTCGGTCACACGATGAGAAGCGGAAAACGTGCCGGTTTTTCCGCGCTGTTCGGCGTCTGGTCCGGCGCCTGCCTGCATGTTCTGATGGCAGCACTCGGCCTCTCCGCCATACTTGCCGCTTCCGCCGTCGCCTTCTCCACGGTCAAATGGATCGGCGCCGCCTATCTCGTCTGGCTCGGCATTCAGGCTTTGCGCTCCGGTGGCGGCGATGGCCTGATAAAGGCTGCTGGTGAAAGTTTGCCGGTTGCGAGAATCTATCGGCAGGGTATTCTGGTTTCGGTGCTCAATCCGAAAGTGGCGATATTCTTCCTGGCCTTCCTGCCGCAATTTGTGGTCGAAGGGGCAGGGCCGGCATGGGCGCAACTCATGCTGCATGGCGGGCTCATCATCGTCGTCGCCGCCTTTATCGAACCGCCGCTCGTCCTTCTCGGCGGGCGCCTTGCCGATGCAATCAGGCATAATCAAAAAGTCGGCCTCTGGCTCGATCGCGGCCTCGGTGCGCTTTTCCTGGCGCTCGGTGTCCGTCTCGCCCTCAGCAGCCGCTAGAGCATGATGCCGAAAAGTGTGAGCGGTTTTCGGACGACATCATGCTCTAACTATATAATGCAGAACAGGATTCAGATTTTAGGCCGACCCGGCCTAAAATCATCCTGTTCTAGGAAGGCCGCTATTCCTCGGCCACGTAGCGCCGCTCATGGCGCAGCCCCATGCTGGTCAGAATCTCGTATCCGATCGTGCCGGATGCCCGCGCCACATCGTCCACCGGCATGTTCTTTCCGAACAGTTCGACATAATCCCCGGCGCGCACGGCATTCTCCGGCAGGTCGGTGATATCGAAGATCGTCAGGTCCATGGTGATCCGGCCGGCAACCGGAACCTTGTATCCGGCGATGAAACCTTGCCCGCCTTGCGGCACCACCTGGCGCAGTGGCACACCGCCGCTTGACTGGCTGCGCATGTAGCCGTCGGCATAACCGGCCGAGGCGATCGCCAGCCGGCTTTCGCGGCGAAGCTGCAGCGCCCGCCCATAGCTGACGGTCTCGCCGGCTTCGACGCTGCGCACCTGGATGATGCGCGCTTCCGCCGTCGCCACCGGCCGCATCGGGTTCGCCATGTCGCAGACCGCTTCGCCGCCATAGAGTGCGATGCCGGGGCGGGTCAGGTCGAAGTGATAATCCTCACCGAGAAAGATGCCGGCCGAGGCAGCAAGACTTGAATCGATGCCTTCATAGGCGGCGCTAACCCTGCGGAATGATTCAAGCTGCTGCCGGTTCATCGCATGGGTGGGATCGTCGGCGCAGGCGAGGTGGCTCATGACAAGCACGGGCGCGAAGCTCGCAGGCCGTGAGACATCGTCGACGAGCGCGATCGCATCGTCGATATGCAGTCCGAGCCGATTGAAGCCGGTATCGACATGCAGCGCGCAGGGGTAGTCACCGTAATCGGCAAGCACCGCCATCCAGAAGGCGAGCTGTTCGTCGGAGGAAATCACCGGCACCAGATCGTTTTCGAAGAAGCGCCGCTCGGTGCCTGGCCAGATGCCGGAAAGCACGAAGATGCGCGCATCAGGTGCATAGAGACGAAGCGTTACGCCCTCGTCGACGGTCGCGACGAAGAAGTCGCGCGCGCCGGCCATATAGAGCGCTTCGCCGGCATCCTCGATGCCCATGCCATAGGCATCCGCCTTGACGACCGCAGAAGTGCGCGCCGCACCGGAGCGGCGCGCCATGTCGCGCCAGTTCTCCGTCAGGGCGGTCAGGTCGACAGTCAGCCGCAGGCCTGCCGATGCAAAATTGTCATCTTCGGGGGCGTCGAAAAAATCGCTCATGATCCGCATCGAAAAAGAGGCCGGAGAAGGATTCTCCGGCCAGTTTAAAGGTCAACTATGTCAAGGGAAAGCCCGGCGCTGCACGCAGCATCCGCGCGATCAGTGCTCTTCATATTGGGTGAAGGAGGGATCGGCGAGATCGGCAAAGCGCGTGAATTCCGCCTGGAAGGCGAGCTTCACCGTGCCTGTCGGCCCGTGGCGCTGCTTGGCGATGATGACGTCGGCCGTGCCCTTCACCTTGTCGAACAGCGCTTCCCATTCCGGATATTTCGGATCGTGGATGTCGCGCGGCTCCGAATTCTTGACGTAATATTCCTCGCGGAACACGAAGAGCACGACGTCGGCGTCCTGCTCGATCGAGCCGGATTCGCGAAGGTCGGACAGCTGCGGCCGCTTGTCGTCGCGGCTTTCGACCTGACGCGAGAGCTGCGACAGCGCGATGATCGGAACGTTGAGCTCCTTGCCGAGCGCCTTGAGGCCGGTGGTGATCTGGGTGATTTCCTGCACGCGGTTGTCGCTGGATTTGCCCGAGCCGGTCATCAGCTGAATGTAGTCGACCACAAGCACGTCGAGGCCGCGCTGGCGCTTGAGACGGCGCGCGCGGGCCGAAAGCTGGGCGATCGAGATGCCGCCGGTCTGGTCGATAAAGAGCGGCACCTTCTGCATCATCATCGAGCAGGCGACGAGCTTTTCGAAATCGGCATCGTTGATGTCGCCGCGGCGGATCTTCGAGGAGGAGACTTCCGTCTGCTCGGAGATGATACGGGTGGCGAGCTGTTCCGACGACATTTCGAGCGAGTAGAAACCGACGACGCCGCCGTTCTTTGCCTTCATGCTGCCGTCCGACTGGACTTCGCCTTCGTAGGCGGCGGCGATGTTGTAGGCGATGTTGGTGGCAAGCGAAGTCTTGCCCATGCCGGGGCGTCCGGCAAGCACGATCAAGTCCGACCGCTGCAAACCGCCCATCTTGGAATCCAGCGAATGGATGCCGGTGGAAATGCCGGAAAGCCCGCCGTCACGTTCCTTGGCGACGGCCGCCATGTCGATCGCCAGCGCAACCGCATCGTTGAAGGCCTGGAAGCCGCCGTCGTAGCGGCCGTTTTCCGCCAATTCGAAGAGGCGGCGTTCGGTATCCTCGATCTGCGACTGCGGCGGCATGTCGAGCGGCGCGTCATAGGCGATGTTGACGACGTCCTCGCCGATGGTGATCAGCGCCCGGCGCAGCGCCAAATCGTAGATCGCCCGGCCGTAATCCTCGGCATTGATGACGGTGACGGCATTGCTGACCAGGCTCGCCAGATATTGCGAAACCGTCATGTCACCGACCTTCTCGTCGGCCTTCAGGAAGGTCTTGATGGTCACCGGATTGGCGATCTTGCCCATGCGGATGATATCGCCGGCGACCTCGAAGATCTTCCGGTGCAGCGGTTCATAGAGATGGATCGGCTTCAGGAAATCCGACACCCGGTAATAGGCGTCGTTGTTCATCAGGATCGCACCCAGAAGCGCCTGCTCGGCTTCGATATTGTTGGGCGCTTCGCGATAATGCTGCTCCGACGGAGCAACGGCTGTAATCTTTCGAGCGGCGTCGTTCATCATCATCCGTTCTGTCTTTTTCCAGCTCCGGATTTGCAATTCCGGACGCGAAAATCAAGAGGCTACGAAAGGAGCGGGGGCTCGCTTCGCCTAAATCCTGAACGCTGTGCACGTTGTTCGACTTCTCCACAGTCTTGGGCGACACAAAGGAGAAATACTGGCAGTGTCACCCGCACGACACGGTATGGCGCCGACTCAGCCCATCCGCTTCGGAGAATGTTATTTTAGCGCGATGCGATAAGGCACGCAGCAAAAACATCCGGAAAATCCCCTTAAAAAAAGCGAACCAATCGGCGGCTCATATCGAAGGGATGGAAACGAAAAAGCCCGGCGCGGTGGCCGGGCTTTCCCTCACGCGGATTGCTCCGACGAGAATTATGCTTCGTCTTCGTCGACGCCGTCGGCTTCCGGATCGAAGAAGTCTTCCGGACGCAGCGCGTCTTCGTCGACGCCGTAGATCGCGTCGACCGAGGTGAGTTCTTCGCCCTTGGACTGGCGCTCTGCCTCTTCGGCCGAACGGGCAACGTTCAGCTCGACGTGGATTTCGACTTCGGCATGCAGCTGCAGCTCGACCTTGTGCAGGCCGATCGACTTGATCGGCGTGTTGAGGTGAACCTGGTTGCGGCCGATGTTGAAGCCTTCGGCGCCGAGAATCTCGACGACGTCACGGGCAGCAACCGAACCGTAGAGCTGGCCGGTTTCGCCGGCGGAGCGCACGACGATGAAGGACTTGCCGTCGAGAACGTCGGCGACCGTCTGGGCTTCTGACTTGCGCTCGAGGTTGCGGGCTTCGAGCGTCGCGCGCTCGGCTTCGAAGCGGGTCTTGTTGGCGGCGTTGGCGCGCAGCGCCTTGCCGAGCGGCAGCAGGTAGTTGCGGGCAAAGCCGTCGCGAACCTTTACGGTTTCGCCCATCTGGCCGAGCTTGGAAATGCGTTCGAGAAGGATGACTTGCATTTTCTTTTTCCTTTCTTGTGTCTCAGATTTTCGTATCGGATTGTTTGGGGGCATCGGCATCTTTCGTCGGGGTCAGTGCGATCGCTTTGCGCGTATCGCTGAGACCCAGGACGAGGATGAAGAGGGCTGGCAGGAGCATGAGCATCGAAGCCAGGTAGCAGAGGATGAGGGCCGGTATGCGCCAGTCCTTGCCGCGCGTGCGGAAATGCAGCGAGGCGAAACCGGAAAGCATGAAACCGGCGCCGAACGTGCCGATCACGGTCGCACCGACCAGTGCCGGAACGCCGCCGAAGAAGCAGGCGGCAAGCCCGGCCAGGAAGATGAAGATCGAGTTGCGGTTCATCCGCAGCGACGAGGGAATATCCTCGCGCGGACGAAGGCCGCGGCCGGAGGCTGCAACGATGCGCACGGCAAAATAATAGGCGGCAAACAGCATGCTGACCCACATGCCGCCCTGCAAAGCCGGCAGCATCAGGAGGATCAGCGACTTGGTCTGCGCGGTCGCTGCCGGATCGGGCATGAATTCCGGCTGCTGCTGCTTGAGCGAGGTGATCAGCAGATCGACGATCGGATCGGTGATCTCAGGCCCGTAGCCGATGATCACACCGATGACGATGACGGCGAGCGTCACCAGACCGCAGAGATGCAGCAGGATATCGGAGAGCGGATACCAGGCAAGCAGATGGTCGGGTCCGCCGAGTTCGGCGGCCGGACGCGCCAGATTGGCGAGATGGCTGAGCCAACCGGCCGGCAGCAGCGTCACCATCGTCATGATCAGCGCGAAGGAAGGCGAGATCAAGATCGCGCCGAGTGCCGCGGCGCTGACGACGGCCGAGACCGCGGCGGTATTGCCCCAGCCGAGCCCGACGATGAGGATCGGCAGAGCCGAGGCCGTGTAGAGAAGCGCGCTGAAAAACGACGGCTGCATGCTCGCGCCCAGCACCAGCAGGGCGGCGGTCAATCCGGCGAGTGCGCCGATCAGCAGCGTTTTAATGTTCGGTCGTTTCAAGGTCGCTGTCCTGCTTCATCAAGCAGTTAGAGGATGTTGCTGAATCAAATTCAGAAACGTCTCAACATGGGTTTTAACAGTTCCGATCCGCGCCCATCGCGGAAGGGAGAAGGGAAGGCACGAATGCCTTCCCTCAAAGGTGTGTGCGTCGGCCGATGATCAGGCGACGACGTAGGGCAGCAGGCCGAGGAAACGGGCGCGCTTGATCGCCTGGGCGAGTTCGCGCTGCTTCTTCTGGGAAACGGCCGTGATGCGGGACGGAACGATCTTGCCGCGCTCGGAAATGTAGCGCTGCAGCAGGCGTACGTCCTTGTAGTCGATCCGCGGCGCATTGGCGCCGGAGAACGGGCAGGTCTTGCGGCGGCGATGGAACGGGCGGCGGACCGGAGCGGAGGAAGTTTCAGACATATCTCAGATCTCCCTTATACACGGTCTTCGCGCGGACGGCGCGGACGGTCGTCGCGGTCGCCGAAGCCACCTTCACGCGGCGGACGCGGGCCGCGGTCACGATCGCCGAAGCCGCCTTCACGTGGGCCACGGCCGCCTTCGCGCGGACGGTCGTCACGGTCACGCTTCTGCATCATGGCAGACGGACCTTCTTCATGCTTCTCGACGGCGATCGTCATGTAGCGAAGAACGTCTTCGCTGATGCGCATCTGACGTTCCATTTCCTGGACGGCAGCAGCCGGTGCATCGATGTCCATCAGGGCGTAGTGCGCCTTGCGGTTCTTCTTGATGCGGTAGGTGAGGGACTTGAGGCCCCAGTTCTCGATACGCCCGACCTTACCGCCATTCGCTTCGATCACACCCTTGTACTGTTCTACGAGGGCATCGACCTGCTGAGCGGAAATATCCTGCCGGGCAAGGAATACATGTTCATAAAGAGCCATGACAGCTTTGCCTTTCTTGCGTTTGGTTCAACCCGATATTCGGCGGCTAAGCCTCAACGACTGCTCCTGATTGGGCGGGCCCAGGCAAGAAAGCGTTTCCGAGACGGTCGAGAGCGGAGACACGGGAGGCTGGAACGCTTCCGTTCCGAACGATTTCCGTAAGGAAACCGGCCCTCCGTTCAGCCACCAGCCAGAAGACCGGGTTAACGAACAGGGCGGCTTATACGGATTTTTCGTGGAAAGGCAAGCGCAATCGGACACCCGAACCCGATGCAGGCCAATGGTCGGATCGGGCGGGAGCCAAACAAATATGATCAAAGCGGCAGCGGATACTGCCGGTGCACCTTGGCGATTTCCGCCAGGATCTCGTTCGAAAGCGTAATGTCTGCTGCGCCGATATCGATTTTCAACTGCTCCATTGAGGTCGCGCCGATGATGACCGAGGCCATGAAGGGACGTGACAGGCAGAAGGCGAGCGCCATCGCTGCCGGCTCGAGGCCATATGTTGCGGCAATCTCCAGATAGGCTTTGGTCGCCGGCTCCTGCAGCGGCTGCAGGCGACCGCCGATATCGTGGTTGATCGAACCGCGCGAACCTTTCGGCCTGCCGCCGTCGACATATTTGCCGGACAGGATGCCGCCGGCGAGCGGCGAATAGGCAAGCAGCCCGACATCCTCATGATGCGAGAGTTCGGCGAGATCGAGATCGAAATGGCGGTAGAGTAGGTTGTATTCGTTCTGGACGCTGGCGACCCGCGGCAGGCTCTTCTGTTCGGAGAGCGTCAGATATTTCTGTATGCCCCAGGTGGTTTCGTTGGAAAGGCCGATCGCGCGGATCTTGCCGTCCTTCACCAGAGCGCCGAGCGTTTCCAGGATGTCGAGCATATTGGCGACGGCCTTGTCGCGATCCTGGGTGAACGGATTGTAGCTCCAGTTCTGGCGGAAATGGAAATGGCCGCGGTTCGGCCAGTGGATCTGGTAGAGGTCGACATAGTCCGTCTTCAGCCGCGTCAGGCTGGCCTCGAGCGCCAGGCGGATATTCTTTGCATCGGCACCTTCGCCGCCGCGCAGATAATCGCGGCCGCGGCCGGCGACCTTGGTGGCGAGCACGATATCGTCGCGCTTGCCGGTCTTCTCGAACCAGCTGCCGATATAGTCTTCCGTCCAGCCCTGTGTCGCGGCCGAAACCGGGGTGGTCGGGTAAAGTTCGGCCGTATCGAAGAAATTGACGCCCTTTTCGACGGCGTAATCCATCTGCGCATGGGCATCGGCTTCGCTGTTCTGCGAGCCCCAGGTCATGGTGCCAAGGCAAATCTCTGAAACGGAAATATCGGTGCGGCCTAGTGAATTGTACTTCATGGAAAAACCTTGGGAGAGAGGTGAAAGCCTTGGGAAGGTCTGCGCAAATCTAGGCTGGATTTGGCGGAGCGCAAGAGCAAAAACCGGGCTTTTGCGCGCGCGCGAAAGGCTTTGCGGAGAATGAGCCGCCACTTGACTCTGCCGGAAAGAATGTCAATTGGAGGCAAAACAGCCTTAAGGGGCGCAATCAGGGCATCAGCCAGGGACATGAGAATGACCATTGCTTTCACTTTTCCCGGTCAGGGCAGTCAGGCCGTCGGCATGGGCAAGGATCTCGCCGAGAATTTTGCCGAAGCCCGCGCCGTTTTCCAAGAGGTCGATGAGGCGCTCGGTGAAAAGCTTTCGGACGTCATGTTCAACGGTCCCGAGGATACGTTGACCTTGACGGCGAACGCCCAGCCGGCGCTGATGGCCGTCTCCATCGCCGTTATCCGCGTTCTCGAAGCCAAAGGGCTGGATCTGAAGTCCAAGGTCGCCTACGTCGCCGGCCACTCGCTCGGCGAATATTCGGCACTTTGCGCCGCCGGCACCTTTTCGCTCGCCGACACCGCGCGGCTGTTGCGCATCCGCGGCAATGCCATGCAGGCCGCCGTCCCCGTCGGCGTCGGCGCCATGGCCGCGATCATCGGCCTCGAACATGCCGACGTCGTTGCCGTCTGTGAGGCAGCCGCCGCCGTCGGCGCCTGCCAGATCGCCAACGACAATGGCGGCGGCCAGATCGTCATCTCGGGTGAGAAGGCAGCTGTCGAAAAGGCGGCCGTCCTTGCGACCGACAAGGGCGCCAAGCGCGCCATTCTGCTACCGGTCTCTGCTCCGTTCCATTCGACGCTGATGGCGCCCGCCGCCGATGCCATGCGCCAAGCGCTGGCAAAAGTCGCCAAGTCCGATCCCGTCGTGCCTGTCATCGCCAATGTCCGTGCCGCCCCGGTGACTGACGCCGACGAGATCACCAGCCTGCTGGTCGAGCAGGTGACCGGTCAGGTCCGCTGGCGCGAGACGGTGGAATGGTTCGCCGGAAATGGAGTGACGACGCTTTATGAACTCGGTTCCGGCAAGGTGCTGACCGGCCTTGCCCGCCGCATCGACAAGACGATCAACGGCATCTCCGTCAACGGTCCGGCGGATATCGACGCGGCCGTCGCCGCCCTCATGGCCTGATTGGTATCTCCAGATATAAGGAACGTTTCCATGCTCGATCTCTCCGGCCGCAAGGCTCTCGTCACAGGCGCATCGGGCGGTATCGGCGAGGAAATCGCCCGCCTTCTTCATAAGCAGGGCGCCATCGTCGGCCTGCATGGCACCCGCGTCGAGAAGCTGGAGGCGCTGGCCGCCGATCTCGGCGAGCGCGTCAAGATCTTCCCGGCGAACCTCTCCGACCGCGATGAGGTCAAGGCGCTCGGCCAGAAAGCCGAGGCCGATCTCGAAGGCGTCGACATCCTCGTCAACAATGCCGGCATCACTCGCGACGGCCTGTTCGTGCGCATGAGCGACGAGGACTGGGACGCCGTTCTCGAGGTGAACCTGACGTCGACCTTCCGCCTGACGCGCGAATTGACGCATCCGATGATGCGCCGCCGCTATGGCCGCATCATCAACATCACCTCCGTCGTCGGCGTCACCGGCAATCCAGGCCAGGCCAATTACTGCGCCTCCAAGGCCGGCATGATCGGCTTCACCAAGTCCCTGGCGCAGGAGATCGCCACCCGCAACGTGACGGTCAATTGCGTGGCGCCCGGTTTCATCGAGAGCGCCATGACCGGCAAGCTGAACGACAAGCAGAAGGAAGCGATCATGGGGGCGATCCCGATGAAGCGCATGGGCACGGGCGGCGAGGTCGCTTCGGCGGTCGCTTACCTTGCGTCCTCCGAGGCCGCTTATATGACGGGCCAGACGCTGCACGTAAACGGCGGCATGGCAATGATCTGAAACGACAAACTGTTGGCATGGGAATATTTCCGCCAATAGCATGTTGAGCAATCACGAACCGTTGATTTTCTGGCTTTGCGGCAGACATAAAGCATGTTAAGCGGGCCATGACTGTCAACAGTCGTCCCGAGAAAGCAGACGGACCGGCGGGCTTTTTGCAAGCCTGGGACATCTCTGAAGCCGGGTAAACGAGTTTGCCGAGGATGTCTGAAAACATCGCAGGCTGAAACAGGGTAGGGGTGCCGCGATGGCATTCCGATCAGGACATAAGGTCGAGGAAACCGACATGAGCGATATCGCAGAACGCGTAAAGAAAATTGTTATTGATCATCTTGGCGTTGATGCCGACAAGGTCGTCGAGAGCGCCAGCTTTATCGACGATCTGGGCGCTGACTCGCTCGACACGGTCGAACTTGTCATGGCTTTCGAAGAAGAATTCGGCGTTGAAATTCCTGACGATGCTGCCGACTCGATCCTGACGGTCGGTGATGCCGTGAAGTTTATTGAGAAGGCCCAGGCCTGATCCTGTGAATTTGAGAAAGGGCGGGCCTGGAGTCCGCCCTTTTCTTTTCGGCATATTTCTCCATAGAACATAAGAGACGGGGGAAAGCACGCGATGAGACGTGTCGTCATCACCGGTACCGGCATGGTATCACCCTTGGGATGCGGAACCGAGGTGACGTGGTCCCGGCTGCTTGCCGGTCAGAACGGCGCCCGCCTCGTCACCGAATTCGAGGTCGACGACCTTCCCGCCAAGATCGCCTGCCGTATTCCAATCGGTGATGGCACCGACGGCACCTTCAATGTCGATCAGTGGATGGAGCCGAAGGAGCAGCGCAAGGTCGATCCCTTCATCATCTACGGCATGGCCGCCGCCGACATGGCGCTTGCCGATGCCGGCTGGCATCCTGAAACCGATGAAGACCAGATCGCCACCGGCGTGCTGATCGGCTCCGGCATTGGCGGCATCGAAGGCATCGTCGAAGCGGGTTATACCCTGCGCGACAAAGGCCCGCGCCGCATCTCCCCCTTCTTCATTCCCGGTCGCCTGATCAACCTCGTCTCCGGCCAGGTCTCGATCCGCCACAAGCTGCGCGGACCCAATCACTCGGTCGTCACCGCCTGCTCGACGGGTGCGCATGCGATCGGCGATGCCGCGCGGCTGATTGCGCTGGGTGATGCCGACGTCATGGTCGCCGGCGGCACGGAATCCCCCGTCAGCCGCATTTCGCTTGCAGGCTTTGCCGCCTGCAAGGCGCTGTCGACCCAGCACAACGACGATCCGCAGAAGGCGTCACGCCCCTATGACCGCGACCGCGACGGCTTCGTCATGGGCGAGGGCGCCGGCATCGTCGTGCTCGAGGAACTGGAACACGCCAAGGCGCGCGGCGCCAGGATCTATGCCGAAATCGTCGGCTATGGCCTGTCGGGCGACGCCTATCACATCACCGCGCCCTCCGAAGACGGCGAGGGCGCCGGGCGCTGCATGGCGATGGCGCTGAAGCGCGCCGGGCTGACGCCGGCCGATATCGATTACATCAATGCCCACGGTACCTCGACCATGGCCGACACGATCGAACTCGGCGCCGTCGAGCGGCTGGTCGGCAATGCGGCGTCGAAGATCTCCATGTCCTCGACCAAGTCGGCGACAGGACACCTTCTCGGTGCTGCAGGCGCCATCGAGGCGATCTTCACCACGCTCGCCATTCGCGACAATATCGCGCCGCCGACGCTCAATCTCGACAATCCCGAACGTGAGACGGCGATCGATCTTGTTCCGCACAAGGCGCGTGAGCGAGACATCAATGTGGCGCTGTCCAACTCGTTCGGATTCGGCGGCACCAACGCGTCGCTCGTACTGCGCCGTTACGCGCAATAAGAGTCCTGCAAGCGGTGTGACAGGTCTCCCTTGCACCGCAGACCGGCCGTCCTCTACGTTGCGTAAGGGGGCGTGCGAAAGCATAACGACCGTCAGCGGCGTCGTTGAACGGCGGCAGAACCTGCTTTTGCCGCATTGCTTCGCGAAATAGCGAAGTGAGGGTCAAGTTTTAGAGGATTGCCGGTGAGCGATACGACGAACCAGAGCAACGATACCCAGGCGCAGAAGGGACCGATTATCCCGAAGTCGCCGAGCGAAGCCCTGCGTCCGGAGCGCGTTCCGGAGCCGCCGAAGCGGTCCAAGAAAGCCCGCGGCCAGGTCGTTCTTTTCCTGAACTTCATCATGACGATGGCGGTTCTGGTCTGCGTCGTCGCCGTCATCGGCTTCTACTACGCCACATCGACCTATCGGAACCCGGGTCCGCTGCAGACCAACACCAATTTCATCGTCCGCAACGGTGCTGGTCTGACCGAAATCGCCTCGAACCTCGAGCGCAACGCGATCATCAGCGATGCCCGCATCTTCCGCTATCTCACGGCAACGCATCTTTCTGCCGGTGAGAGCCTGAAGGCGGGTGAATACGAGATCAAGGCGAGGGCCTCCATGAGGGATATCATGGAGCTGCTGAAATCGGGCAAGTCCATTCTCTATTCCGTTTCCTTCCCCGAGGGCCTGACGGTCCGCCAGATGTTCGACCGCATGCTGCAGGATACCGTGCTGGAAGGCGACTTGCCGGCGGCACTGCCGACCGAGGGCAGCCTGCGTCCGGATACGTACAAATTCTCGCGCGGCACCAAGCGCTCGGAAATCATCGAACAGATGGCGGCTGCGCAGCAGAAGCTCGTCGATCAGATCTGGGACAAGCGCGACTCGTCGCTGCCGCTGCGGTCCAAGGAGGAGTTCGTGACGCTCGCATCGATCGTCGAAAAGGAAACCGGCGTTCCCGACGAGCGTGCCCATGTCGCCTCCGTTTTCCTGAACCGGCTCGGCAAGGGCATGCGCCTGCAGTCCGACCCGACGATCATCTACGGCCTCTTCGGCGGCGAGGGCAAACCGGCCGACCGGCCGATCTACCAGTCGGACCTGAAGCGGGACACGCCTTATAACACCTATGTCATCAAGGGTCTGCCGCCGACGCCGATCGCCAATCCCGGCAAGGATGCGCTGGAAGCCGTCGCCAATCCCTGGAAGACGCAGGATCTCTATTTCGTCGCCGACGGCACCGGTGGCCATGTATTCGCTGCGACGCTCGAGGAGCACAATGCCAACGTCAAGCGCTGGCGCAAGCTCGAAGCCGACAAGGGTTCGGACCCGAACATCGCAGTCGACGGCCAACCTGAAGAGCAGCCGGCGGATAATGGCGCGACCGTCGCGCCGCCGAAGAAAAAGAAGATCAACTGATACTTTCGGGAGGCACGCATGGCTTTGCAGTCCATGACCGGTTTTGCGCGGCGCGAGGGAACGAGCGGCCGCTGGCGCTGGGCTTGGGAACTGCGCTCGGTCAACGGCAAGGGCCTCGACCTGCGCCTGCGCCTGCCGCCCGGTCTCGAACGCATGGAGGCAGATGTCCGCCGCCTCGCCGGCGAAAGCTTCAGCCGCGGCAACCTGCAGGCATCCCTATCCGTCACCGCCGACGAGAACCGTTTCGAGGCGGTGCTGAACAAGGAGGCTCTCGCCGCCGTGCTGGCCATGCGCGAGCAGCTGGACGGTGTCATCGATCCGGCGCCGCTGAAGCTCGATACGCTGCTTCTGGTGCGCGGCATCGTCGAATTCCGCGAAAGCGAGGATGGCGAGGAGGCGCTTGCCGCCCGTGACGCCGATATCGCTGCCGGCCTGCTGGCCGCGCTTGCCGATCTGCGAGCGATGCGCGAACAGGAGGGGTCGGCGCTGGCCCGCATTCTTCACGACCACGTCACGACGATCGAAGGCCTGACACGGACGATCGAGGCCGATCCGTCGCGCTCGCCACAGGAGATCGCCGCGCGGCTGGCCGCGCAGGTCGCCTTGTTGATGGACGGCATGGCCGCGCTCGACCGCGACAGGCTGCATGCCGAAGCCGCGCTGTTGGCGACCAAGGCGGATCTGCGCGAGGAAATCGATCGTCTGAAGGCTCATATAGCCGCAGCGCGCGATCTCTTGGTGAAAGGTGGCCCCGCCGGGCGCCGGCTGGACTTCCTTGCACAGGAATTTAACCGCGAATCGAATACCATCTGCTCGAAGTCGAATGCCTCGGCGGTCACCGCTGCCGGCATCGAGCTGAAAGTCGTGATCGACCAGTTCCGTGAGCAGGTCCAGAATTTGGAGTAAGACATGAAACCGGCGAAATCCTCGCCCGTGCAGATCGCCCGCCGCGGTTTGATGCTTGTCATCTCGTCGCCGTCAGGCGCCGGCAAATCCACCATCGCGCGCACGCTGCTGGAGACCGACAGGCAAATCGGCCTTTCCGTCAGCGTCACCACGCGCCAGCGCCGCCCGAGCGAAGTCGAGGATGTGCATTACCACTTCAAGAGTGTGCGCGAGTTCGAGCGGCTGCGCGATAGCGACGCGCTGCTCGAATGGGCCGAGGTGCATGGCAATTTCTACGGCACGCCGCGCGAGCCGGTCGAGCAGGCCATGGCCGAAGGCCGCGACATGCTCTTCGACATCGACTGGCAGGGCGCCCAGCAATTGCAGGAGAAGATGTCGGCGGACGTCGTCTCGATCTTCGTGCTGCCGCCGACCATGACCGAGCTCCAGTCGCGGCTGCATCGCCGTGCCGAGGATTCCGAGGAGGTCATCCAGACGCGTCTCGCCAACAGCCGCGCCGAGATCGCCCACTGGCGCGAATACGACTATGTCATCGTCAATGACGATCTCAACGCCGCCCTCGACGCCGTCCAATCGATCGTCAAGGCCGAACGCCTGCGCCGCGACCGCCGCCATGGCATGTTCGACTTCGTCCGCGAGTTGCTGGAAGAGACGCCGTCGCTTTAGAGTAATTTGTGGGAAAACCGCTTCGGACGTTCCTGGAATTACCCTACAGGCTGTTTGCGAGAAGGCAGAATTCCTCGACGGACAGGGTTTCCGCCCGACGCGCCGGATCGATCCCGGCCTTGACGAGCAGGCTCTCGCCGCCGAGCGGTTTCAGGCTTTGGCGCAGCATCTTGCGGCGCTGGCCGAAGGCCGCCTGCGTCACCTTTTCCAGATTGCCGACAGCGCAGGGGATCGGGGTTTCGCGGGGGGTCAGTTGCACGACCGTCGACGTCACCTTCGGCGGCGGCGTGAAGGCCTGCGGCGGCACGTCGAAGGCCATGCGTGCCTCCGTCCGCCAGCCGCAGAGCACGCCGAGACGGCCGTAATGATCGTCGTCTTCGTTGGCGACGATACGCTCGCCGACTTCCTTCTGAAACATCAGCGTCAGCGACTGCCAGAACGGCGGCCAGGCTTTCGGCAGCAGCCAGTTGACCAGCAACTGCGTGCCGACATTGTAGGGCAGGTTGGCAATGATCTTGATCGGGCCTTCGGGGACCAAGGTCTCGAAATCAATCTTCAGCGCATCGCCTTCGATCACCTCCAGCCGGCCGGGATAATGATCGGCGATCTCGGCGAGTGCTGGCAGGCAGCGGGGATCCCGCTCGATGGCGATGACCTTTCTGGCGCCGAGCGCCAGGATCGCCCGCGTCAATCCGCCAGGGCCAGGGCCGACCTCAACGATGGTCGCCTCTTCGAGCGCGCCCGCCGTGCGGGCAATCTTCTGGGTGAGGTTGAGGTCGAGCAGGAAGTTCTGCCCGAGCGCCTTGCGCGCGTCGAGGCCGTGACGCTGGATGACGTCGCGAAGCGGCGGCAGGCCATCGAGTGCTGCCATCAGCGGCGGCTTTCCGCGCTGCGGCCGAGCTGGGCGGCGAGCTTCAGCGCCGCAACGAGGCTGTGCTCGCGCGCCAGTCCCTTGCCGGCAATGCCGAAAGCGGTGCCGTGATCCGGCGAGGTGCGCACGAAGGGAAGCCCGAGCGTCACGTTGACGCTGTCGTCGAAACCAAGTGCCTTGGCCGGGATCAGCGCCTGATCGTGATACATGCAGATGGCAACGTCGTATCGCGTCCGCGCCTCGTCATGAAACATCGTATCGGCGGGCAGGGGGCCGATCGCATCGATGCCCTCATCGCGCAGGCGCTCGATCGCCGGACGGATGACGTCCTCGTCCTCCGTGCCGATCGCCCCGCCTTCGCCCGCATGCGGGTTGAGGCCGGCAACGGCGAGTCGCGGCGCCTCGATGCCGAAGCGCTGCTTCAGATCTTCATGGGCGATCCTGCAGGTTTCCGTGATCAGTTCGCCCGTCAGCGCCTGCGGCACGTCGCGGACCGGAATATGGATGGTGACGGGAATGGCCCGGAGCTTCGGTCCGGACAGCATCATCACCGGTGTCACCGGCCGGCCGGTCGCCCTGGCGGCGAGATCGGCGAGAAATTCGGTATGGCCGGGAAACCGGAAACCCGCCTCGTAAAGCACGGCCTTAGCGATCGGATTGGTGACGACCGCGAGCGCCTCGCCGTCAATGACAAGCGACACGGCTTTCTCGATCGACGCGATCGTGCCTTTCGCCGTTGCCGCATGCGGTTCGCCGGCCACGACCTCGATACCGGCCGGTATGGTCATGACGGGCAGCGCATCGGCAAACATGCCGGCGGCCTTGCTGGCTTCGTCGGTCTCGCGGATCGAGACCGCCAGATTGAGCTGGCGGGCTCTCAACGCCAGAACATCGGGGTCGCCGATCAGGAAGAAAGGCGGTAGCCCGAGTTCACGCCGCCTCAGCCAAGCCATCAAAGTAATATCCGGCCCGATGCCGGCGGGGTCGCCCTGGCTCAGCGCAAGCGGTCGCGAAAACGGTATCGCCATTGTCGGTCAGCGATAGGCGATCTGCGCCTTTTTGCGCAGTTCATCCAGGTATTTCTTGCTGTTTTCGTTTTCTGGGCTGGCATCCTTGCCGGCCTTGGACTTGTCGAGATCTTCCTGGCGGAAGACCATTTCGGCGGCCTGGTCGTCGGAGACCTGCCGCTGGCTGCAGATTGCCAGATATTCGACGCCCTTGTCAGTGACGCGGGTCCCCGTCGTGTTGCCCTTGGCCTGCTCGACCAGCGGCTTCCAATCCGGCGGAATCTCGGGGGCGAGCAGGCGGCCGAGATCGCGCACGGAAACGTCGCGCATCGTCGCAGCAAACACCTTTGCCTGATCGCAGCCCGGAAATTTGGAGCGCGACGCCTCGGCCTCGCCCTTGCGCTTGCCGGTGATGGCGCCGCGCTTGGCTTGCGGAATGACGAAGATGATCTGCTGCAGCATATATTCCGTCGTCACCGGCTTCTGCTTGTTGTTCTGCATCATGCGCGAGACGAGATCATAGTTCGACAGCCGGGAGGTCGAGCCGTAGCGGGCGTTGACGACACGCGGCCAGCTCATCTGCACGGCGATGAAACCCTTGAAATGATCGACGCCGACGCCGGCGCGATCGAGGATCTGCGACATCTGCTCTGGGGAAAGCTTGTTGCCGCTCGAAAAGCGCGCGAAAGACGCATCGACGTCCTGCTGCGAAACCGACATACGGACGCGGGCAACTTCCTGCCGCTTGAGCGCCTCATCGATCAATTGCTCCTCGGCGGTCTTGGCATCGGCCTTCGTATGCTGCAGCCGCAGGAAGGCCTGGCGCTTGGCGACATCGCCGCTGGTGATGGCGGTGCCGTTCACCACGGCCTTGACTTCACTGGCCGCAAGCGCTGGACTGGCAAGGCCTGTCAGCAATGCAAGCGCTGCCCCGGCGAGGAACTTGGTTATGGCTTTTTTCGCGTCAATCATCTGTTGACCTCCCGATAGCGCCGCGAGACGTTGTTCGCGGCGTTCTTACCACAGTGCGAGACACGCCGAAATCGCTTCCATCACGGCGCGAAACCCCTATGCCTCAGATACCGACTGGCGGCAATGTCCTGCACAGGCTTACGGCGAAAGAATGGCTTCAGGCCATGTTTGCGCCGATCGCCCGTCATTCGAGGGTGTCGGAACCGATCTTGATGTCGCCGAGCGTGCGGAAGGTCAGCCGTGCGCCGATCGTCCAGTCGCTTCCCGACTCGTCGTCGGAATCTCTGCTGTCCGTATAGGCGATCGTGAAGATCGTGCATTCGTCGTCATAAGAGAGGCCGATCGTCCGCCGGCTGATCACATCATTGTTCAGATCCCAGGCAATGCCGCCGAAAATCGACCAGTAATCCTTGAACTTGACGCTGCTGTTGGTCTGGATCTCGTCATTGTCCTCGGCGAAGCCATATGCCGGCTGGGCGCTGAGATGAGTGTAGGTCAGCTGCGTCGAGAAGGTGTCGTTCTGGTAGGCCGTCGTCAGATCGCCGCGGCGGAATTCGAAATCTTTTTCGTCGAGCCGGTAGGAGGCGGCGACGGAAACGCCGTACGGTGTTTCGACGCCGCCAAGGCCGACATAATCGGAGCGGTCGGTTTCAAGGCCCGAATCCGCGCCGACATTGACGAGGTCATCGGTCGCAAACGAGTTCTGGCCGGCGATCTGATAGGATTGGCCGAAGATGCCGTGCAGCTTGTAACCGCTGTCGAATGTACCGGTGTACTGAACGCCGATATTGGCGCGGGTACCGCCTTCGACGCGGTCGTAGCCCGAGAACTTGTCGCGGTCGAACAGCGAGGTGGCGTCGAAGACGAAGCTTTGCGCATCCTCGTTCGGCAGGCGGCCGGCGAGCTGCTCGTCGGGGCGGGCATAGATCTGCGCGATCGGCTCGAGGATATGGGTGCTATTGTCCGTCGTCATCAGGATCGGATAACGCATCTCCAGCCCGGCTGTGAACATCGAGCGGGTGGCGGAATTGCCGTCGACGTAGTTGCCGGTGTAGCCGGTGGGGTCATCCATGTTCAACGCGAAGGCATCGCCGCGCGCGGCCAGAAGCGGCGTGATCACCAGGCCGGTCGGCGTGACGTAGGTGCGCTTCCATTGCAGCTCGGCGGTCAGGCGCGAAGTCTGGCCCTTCAGGCCGCGGAAACGGTCGAAGCCGTCGACGGTATAGAAGTCATCATGTGTGCGCGAAATATTCGTCAGATTGACATCCGCCGAAAGCTCGCCGCCGGCAAGCGGCTGCGGCGCCACATAGTGATAGTCGAGCGCCGGATAGACGATCGCCTGCTGCTTTTCAGCGGTATTCGTCCGATCGGCATCCTGGACGTCGAAATAGAACGCCCGCATGTCGAAATAATTGCGTTTCCCGAGCCCTGTCAGGTAGATCTGGTTGGTACGATCCGTACCGGTCAGGCCCCGCAGCTTGTACGTTTTCGAGAAATTGTTGTCGCTCTGCATCATGACGTCCCAGCCGAACGTCCAGCGCGGATTGATGCGGAATTCGGCCTTCGAAGCCACCATGCCACGCTGGTCGGCTTCGGCATCGCTGGTGCCGGAGCTGAAGTTGCCCGGCTTTGCCTGGTCGATGCCGGCGACGCGCAGAATATGCGTGCCATTTTCGAAGCGTTGGCGAAATTCGCCTTCGATGAGGAAGCCCTGGGCGGTGTAGCCCGTGGCGGTGACCGTCGCGTCCATACTCGGCGAGATCACATAGTAATAAGGAACGGAAAGACCGAAGCCGAGATTCTGCGACAGGCTCATCGTCGGAAACAGAAAGCCGGACTTGCGTTTCACCGTATTGTCGGGAACTTCGATGAACGGCAGGAAGGCAATCGGATGGCCGAGCAGCTCGAAGCGCGCTCTCTCCAGACGGATCGTATGCGTCTCGCCGTTCTGGATCACCCGTTGGGCCTTGACCTGCCAGAAGGGCGCGCGCTTCGGATCTTCGGCGCAGGGAAGGCAGGCCGTGTAGACGCCCTTGTTGAGAATCATCATCGTGCCGCCGACGCGCTCGCCGCTTTCGGCAACGATACGCGTGTTGTCGGCGGTCTCGATGCGCAGCGAGTTCAGGAACCCGTCGGCAAAATTGTCGGTCACGTCAAGGTCGTCGGCATAGATACGATTGCCGTCGGGGCTGACGAGCTCGACATTGCCGAGCGCCATCATCCGGCCGGTCTTCTGATTGTACTCGACCTTCTGCGCGACCATTTTATAGCCGCCATAGTTGATCTGCACGCCGCCGACCGCCGACACCAGATCGGCGTCACGGTTATAGACGAGTTCATTGGCCGAAAGCAGGAGCTTGGCCCCTTCGGGAATATTCTTCTCTATATTTTGTTCGGGCGCGCTGGCCTGGCCGAAAGAGGCCGGGGCGCTGCCGAAATAGGAACATAAAGCCGCACCGACAAGCAGGGCAACCAGCTGTTTACTAAAATACTTGCGGTCGCCTGCCGCCACTAGCCGTCCTCCTGATGAAGCAGAATAGTCGCACCCAAGGCCAGCGCGACGACCACCGGTATCCACGTCGCCACGAAGGGAGGCACGACTCCACTGCTTCCGAATGCCTTTACAAGCACGGTGATGACATAAAGCATGAAGCCCGAAAGGATGCCACCCAGAATCACGGAGCGGGATTGGTTGAACCGGCTAAATTTTAGGGACACTGTTGCGGCTATGAAAGTCATGGCCACCAGCAGCAATGGCTGGGACAACAGGGAGTTGAATTGCGTCTCCAGCGCCTTGGTCGAGATGCCGAAGGATTTGGCCGCCGCAATCCGGTTGGAAAGGTCAAAGAAACCAATTGTTTCCGGCGCTGTCAGCCGCTCCTGGACGAAGTCCTGTTTCAGATTGGTGCGAAGTTGAACCGAAGCTTTACGCACGGGGATTTCGCCAGGCTTGCGCTCGACAACGGTGTTAAGTTGCCAGTAACCATCTTCCAATTTTGCCGTGGCGGCGTCCTGTCTCAGAATGACCTGACCGCGTGAATCGAAATGGATCAGCACCGCGTCGATCAGCTTGGTTCCGTTCTCCTGAACCGTCTGGGCGCCGATGATGACATCGTCCCGGCCGCTGATCTGGCGCAGCCACGGAATCTGCGGCGCCTTGCGCAGAACCGCGTTCTCGCCGCGCCAGTCGGATTCGACCAGCAGCGCCTGGCGCTGTCCCCAGGCGGCAAGCGGGTTGAGCGCCGCCATCGTCAACAGGCCGAGCGCCAGCGAGCCGGCGATAAACGGGAACATGAACTGCCAGACCGAAATGCCGGCTGCGCGCGTGACGACGAGTTCATATTTGCGATTGAGGCCGATCAGCACCGTCATGCCGACGAACAGCGCAATGAACGGCACCGTCTGCTGCAGGATGAGCGGCAGGCGCACCGCGGTCATCAAGACGCCGCCGCCGATCGTGTAGCCGGGAAGGCCGGACATGCGGCCGGCCGTCTCGCTGAAATCGAGGAGGAAAGAAATCGCCGAGACGCCGATCAGGAACCAGCCCGTCGTCACCAGATAGCGGCGAAAGAAATAACGCGACAATGTCCCGAACATCATTGGGCAGTGCCCCCGCCGGTCCTGCCGGTTGCGGCAAGCAGCCTTTCCTGCATCCGTCTCCAGAAAGACGAAATCCGGTCGCGGATGAACGAAGGCATGACCAGTCGTTTGTGCAGGCCGAGGAAGACGATCGAGACGATGCTGCTGACGATCGGGATGGCGTAGAGGACGGCGATATATTCAGGATCGGTGTCGATCTGATTGGCCGCGTAGAAGGCCGCCCATCGCATCGCGAAGGCATAAGCGAGAGCGCTCACCATCGGATGCAGCCGCGCTTCGCGGTGCGAGCGCGCATCGCCGGCGATCGCCAGTGAAAACAGGGCAAAGACGACAGGCAGGATCCAGTCGGTCAGCCGCCGATGCAGTTCGGCGCGGTAGCTTTGCGGCCGGATCGTATAGTCCTTGTCGGCGGGATCCGGATTGAACAGGAACCACAGGTCACGGTCGCTGGCGCGCAGCGTCGCCTGACCGCGATTCTCCGTCATGTCCGAGAGGTCGAAGGAATAGGAATCGAAATTGATGACCGAGACGTTGCCGTCGGGCGTTTTGCGGTGCACTTCGCCTTCATGCATAATCAGCGTCGTGCCCGTGTCGTCGACGGCGCCTTCCTTCGCATAATAGATCAGTTCATAGGCCGGGTCGCGCTCGTCGGCGACGAAAAGGCCCTTCAGCATGCGGCCCGCCATCCGCTGCGAGATCTGTACATAGAGGCCTTCATCGAGCTTGCGGAAGGTCTTTTCTTCGATCACCGAAGAGAGGAGGTCAGCATAGGTCTCGGCGATCATCTGGCGCACGACGGTCTTTGCGCGCGGCTCGACGACGTTGTCGACGAAGAAGGAAAAGACGCTGATGACAGCGGCGAGCAGCAGGATCGGGCGGATCAGCACGCTGCGCCGCGCCCCGGCCGCGTCGATGACAGTGAGCTCGGAATCATTGTTCATCGTCGTCAGCGTCTGGGTGATCGCGATAACGAGGGCGAAGGGCAGCACGACAGGAATGATCGACGGCAGAATCATCGTCGCCAGCTTGGCGAACGAGCCGATCGACTGGCCGCTGTCGGTGACCAGATTGATGCGCTGCAGAACCTGAGTCGTCCAAATGATCGCCAGAACGGGCAGGAGCGCCACGAGAAACATCTGGCCGACGCGCCGCAATATGTATGTCTCGAGTAGTTTCATGCCTGCCCTTGAAAGCACCTGCACGCCCAAACGGCTTTGCAGGAGAATCCCTCTACGCTCTTTGTCGCGCTTTTGCGACAAGCTGGTGTCAAAAATTCATTCAAATTTCAGAATTTTTTTGATGCTGTTGCGACTCAGTTAACGCCAGCAATGCGGCGAAGACGACAAGCGAGGAAAGCCATCCAAGAACGACGTCGGAAAGGTAGTGTGCGCCGAAGGATAGCCGCATCGCCGGGGTGAGGATCGAGATCGCCGCCACGGGCGGCGCCAGCGCATAACGCAGGGATTTCGGAACGAAGAGCAGAAGGCAGAGGAGCCAGCCGGCACTCGCCGCCTCGCCGGAGACGAACGAGCAGTTCGAAACGCATTTTCCGGCAACCGAACCTGCCTCGACGAAATGCAGCGCACCGCCGAAAATGTCCGTCTGTATCGGCCGCGGCCGACCCCAATGTTCCTTCAGGACGACATTGACGAGCAGCACCGGTCCGATCAGCAGCGTTCCGAGCGCGACTTTGAGCTTTTGCGCGCGCTCTCTGTTGAAGGTCGCGCCATGCTGCTGGTAGCATTCGACGAGTTTCCACACCATCACGATCGCCACCACATAGGGCAGGCGGAAGAAGACGGTGCGCAGCAGGTCGAAGGTCGCGACGTCGCGATAGGGAAAGCCGCCGCAGATGCTCCCGGCAGCAGCAGTCGCGTCGCAATCTGCGCCCACGAAAAAAAGCTGGGAAAAATAGATGTCTATTCCGGGAAAGGCGCGGAAGACGGCAAGCAGCGCCCACCACATCCAAAACAGCAGCATGAATGCGCCGAAAGTCGTTTTCGGCAGGCGGATTGCCAGGCCCCGCCATCGATTTTTCGAAAAAACTGTCAACGCGAATATCTACGAAACTGACGAAAACATGAGAGCCCTGATGGCTGCGGGCGACCATAACAATTGTCGCAAGCCATTGACAGACCCGCCAAACGCGAAATTATCCGCGAGGGACGGATTTCAAAGAATCCCAGCGGAGAAGACATGTCAGTAAAGTTGGAAATTTCATTCTCGAAGTCGGCAAAGCTCAATGGCGGCCTGGCGATCCTGTTGAAGACCGCGGAGGCCGACAGCGCTGCCGGCACCGATACGGTCGACCCGGCAGGTGTGATCCCCAAGGCTGCCAGGATCGCCCGATTCTCCGCGAAATCCATGAGCGGGCTCGATATTGTCGCCCCCGAAGGCGCGCCCGTCGAGCGCATCGTCGTCATCGGGCTCGGCAAGGCCGCCGAACTCACCGCCCACGACTGGCTGAAGGCCGGCGGTGCTGCAGCATCGAGAATCAAGAACACCGACAAGGCCGCTGCCTTCATCGACGTGCCTGGCCTCGAGACCAGCGCGCGGGCAGCCGCCGATTTCGCGCTCGGCATGCTGCTGCGCGCCTATAGCTTCGATACCTACAAGACGAAGAAGGGCGATGAGGAGGAAAAACCGGCAAAGTCAGTCAAGGTGACGATCGTCACCGCCGATCCGGGTGGTGCCAAGAAGGCGTTTTCCGATTCCGAAGCGATTGCCGGCGGCGTCAATCTTGCCCGTGACCTCGTCAACGAACCGCCGAACGTGCTCGGTCCCGTCGAGTTCGCCGCCAAGGCGAAGGAGCTGGAAAAGCTCGGCGTCGAAGTGGAAATCCTGACCGAGAAGGAGATGCGCCGTCTCGGCATGGGCGCCCTTCTCGGCGTCGCCCAGGGCTCCGTGCGCCCGCCGCGCCTGGCGGTCATGCAGTGGAAGGGCGGCAAGGGCAAGGATCGTCCCGTCGCCTTCATCGGCAAGGGCGTCGTCTTCGATACCGGCGGCATTTCGATCAAGCCGGCCGCCGGCATGGAAGATATGAAGGGCGATATGGGCGGTGCGGCAGCCGTCACCGGCCTCATGCATGTGCTCGCCTCCCGTAAGGCCGCCGTCAACGCCGTCGGCATCATCGGTCTGGTCGAGAACATGCCTGACGGTAACGCCCAGCGTCCGGGCGACATCGTCACTTCGATGTCCGGCCAGACGATCGAGGTGATCAACACCGATGCCGAAGGCCGCCTCGTGCTCTGCGATGCGCTCTGGTACTGCAACGACCGCTTCAAGCCGCAGTTTATGATCAATCTTGCCACGCTGACCGGGGCGATCGTCGTGGCGCTCGGCAATGTGCATGCCGGCCTGTTCTCCAATGACGACCAGCTTTCCGCCCAATTGACGGCAGCCGGTCTTTCGAGCAACGAAAAACTCTGGCGCATGCCGCTCGGCAGGGATTACGACAAGCTGATCGACAGCAAGTTCGCCGATATGAAGAACACCGGCGGCCGACAGGCCGGCTCGATCACGGCCGCGCATTTCCTCAAGCGCTTCGTGCAGGACACGCCTTGGGCGCATCTCGATATTGCCGGCACGGCGATGGGCTCGCCGCAGGACGAGATCAATCAATCCTGGGGTTCCGGCTTCGGCGTGCGCCTGCTCGATGAGCTCGTTCGCGCCCATTATGAATCCTGATGACAGACGTTCTCTTCTATCATCTGACCGAAACCAGGCTGGAGGACGCGCTTCCGCCGCTCATCGACAAAAGCGTCGAGCGTGGCTGGCGCGTTGCCGTCCAGACGCGCGAGCCGGCGCGGCGTGATGCTCTCGATCAGCATCTTTGGACTTTCCGCGAGGAGAGCTTCCTGCCGCACGGCACCGACGAGGCGGATTTCGCCGAAAGCCAGCCGGTGCTTTTGACCGCGACGCCGGACAATGCCAATGCGGCAACCGTGCGTTTCATCATCGACGGCGCCGAGCCGCCGCCGGCCGATGCCTATGAGCGCATCGTCTTCATGTTCGACGGCCACGACCAAGAGCAACTGGACGCCGCCCGTGCGCAGTGGAAGAAGCTGAAAGGCGAGGGACATAACCTCACCTATTGGCAGCAGACACCGGAAGGGCGATGGGAGAAGAAGGCATAAGAAAAGCGATTTTTATTATCGGGGGCCGCTGGCGATAAAACCATTATCCGTCAGCTCCAGCTTTTTCAGATCGACCGCCATTTCGTCGCTGAAGCGCTTTACGGCTGCATCCCCCAATTTGCGAGCAGTCGCTGCGTCGCCTTTGTTCAGCGCGTTCACATATGCAGTGCGCTGCATCAGGAAATTCAGAATAAGGACTTCCGCTATTTCTTGCCGCTGAGCATCATTCAGTCCCGTGTTGGCTGCAATGATCGGTCTGATCTGCTCACGTACGGCCTGTGCCTGCCTGTCGGTACTGTCGCTGCCATTCGCCATGACCCAGTTCAGGATCCAGTAGCTTGCAACGACGTCGGCGACATCGCCCGGGCGTAGTCCGTCGCCGCCAACGATCGCCGCCCATTCTGCGACTGGATCGCTTTTTTTCAAGGCATCAGCAACAAGCCGCGCACCATCTACCCCGACCGATGCCTTTAGATTATCGGCGAATTGTTGGCGCACACGCAGACTGACTTGCTGCGACGAGACATAGCTCGTTTTGCCTGTTGTGACGGCAAGAGGGTCCTTTTTCTTGCGCGGTTGCGTCTCATCCCCGTGAAACTCGATCGCGGACTTTACTCTCTGCTGATTGAGGATGTCGTTCATTATGTAGTCGTTGGGAAGGACCTGTAAGCTGTCCTGAGCGCCGGCATCGATGCAAGACCCCGCGTAGGCAAACAAAAGGATCGCCAGTAAGGAGCGAAATGTCCCGCTGTTCATCCAAACTTCCTTCGATTTACGCTGTGTGAAGCATTGGCGTAGCGATCTCGCCGGGCCGGGGGGACGGGATGCTCGCGTCGTACTCGGCTGGTGGCGGGTCGCCGACTCGGCAAGGCGGCTTGAAAGCGCCTTTAGCAACGCAGTAGCAAGCCCGCCGGCCGGCGAGACACTGGTCAGCTCTGCTTGCGTGAAATGCGGTTGGTGAAATGATCTCACCGTTTCGAACCTTTATCCTCATCGAGGTTCGTCAGGATATTGAGGGGTACGATCCCGCCAGCACTTTCCGACGCGTCGAGCGCCTCGACTGCCAAAACATGCTTTCCATTCGGACTGACAAAAGCGAATGCCCACGCCTTGTCGGCAAAGGTGCTGACCGGCATTTCCGCCCAGCCGGCTTGATGGACAAGGCGTTCGGAATAATAAGTCTTGATGGTCTGCGGGTCGGCAGTGCTGGCGAGATTGCGCGCCAGGATACGCATGGACTTCTCTCCGAACCGCCCTTCCAGTTGGCCCAGCACCTTGCGGGTGGCCTGCCAATCCTGGGCCTGGGTCGCCGATCCGAAGGAATATTCCTCGGATCGGGAAACGCCCGGTGCATCGGGCGGCATGACGACCTGTTCGCCCGAACATGCTGCAAGGCCGAAAAGCGGCACCACAAGGATGCCAATCTTCAACACGCGGAAAAATCGGCCCTTGCGGCCAATTTTGTTGCTCATGAGCGGCTGCCCCCGAACACTATTGCCATAGGCCAGCAAATCTTGCCGGTTTCTATGACGTTATTGCGACGCTCAGTCGTGGAAGGCGTCGACGAATTTGCGCTTGCCGAGCATGAAGGCATCGGCGACGTGGCGCAGCGGCGCGAGATCGACATCCGATTTGCCGGCCTTGATGATTTCGGCAAAGCGACGGTAGAGCGAGGGATATTCCTGCTCCGGCTCGGCGAATCTCAGCGCGCCGTCGATCAAAAGTTTGGCGCCGCCCTCGGCGAGCACCATCTGGCCGGCTGCCGTCTCCGCGACGATGTCCCAGCTCTGCTTGCCGGTCTGGCGCCAGTCGAATTCGGCGTGAACCGGCAGGCCGTCCGCATTGCGGAAGTGAATGTCGGCCGCGATCGGCGCATCGCGATTCTCGGGAAATTCGAGCACGGCCTCGGTGATGAAGATCGGCCGCGGCAGGATATGGGTGACGATCGACAGCGCGTTGATGCCGGGATCGAAAACGCCGAGGCCGCCGGCCTGCCAGATCCATTCCTGGTTCGGATGCCAGTGGCGGACATCCTCCTTCCAGATCACATGCACGCTTTTGATCGTCGTCGAGGCAAGAAACGCCTTGGCCGCCTCGACACCTGGCGCATAGCGCGAATGCCAGCTGGCAAAGAGCGACGCACCCTGCTTGTGCGCCAGCACTTCGAGATCTGCCACTTCGCTGAGCGTCGCGCCGGGCGGCTTTTCCAGGAAGACGTGCTTGCCGGCGACGAGTGCCTTATAGGCTGCCTCGTAGCGATATTGCGGCGGCATGCAGAGCGAAACGGCATCGATCGAGGGCTCGGCATCGAGCATCGCTTCGATCGACGTATAACTCTTGACGCCTTCGACCGTGCCGTGGCGGCTTGCCGTGGCGACGAGTTCGAAATCCGGGTTCTTGGCGATGGAGGGAAGGTGCTGGTCGCGGACGATCTTGCCGACGCCGACGATGGCGAGGTTGATAGGAGACATGGTGTTTCGCTCGAGTCTGTATGAAAAGTATGATTTATTGACGCGTTTGTATCAGAAAGAGGCGCGCCGACAAGCTCTCCTCCTCCATTCTATGGCATCCTAGCGCATGATGGCCCGTCTACCTCATGATAGTTTGGCGAAGGAAGCTGTAACCCATCGCCGCTCGGGCGGCGCGCTCTTCGGAATTGCCGTCGCCGCCATGCCCGCCAGAGCCGAATTCATGGAAGAGCGGCCGGTGTCCTTCTTCCTCCAGCCGTGCGGCAAAGCGGCGCGCATGCGAGGGATGCACGCGGTCGTCATTGGCGGAGCTTTCGATGTAGATCGGTGGATAGCTGACCTTGGTCGCCGGTCCGACATTATGAAGCGGCGAATAACCGAGCATGAAATCCCGGTCCACCGGCGTCTCCGGGTCGCCATATTCGTCCATCCAGGCTTGCCCTGCGCTGAACAGGTGGAAGCGTGTCATGTCGAGAACCGGCACCTGGCACCAGACGGCGCCGAAATCGTCGGGATAGCGCGTCAGCATCACGCCGGTCAGCAGACCGCCATTGCTGCCGCCCTGGCAGGCGATCCGCGACGGCACGGTATAGCCGCGGGCGACGAGATCGCGCGCGATGGCGACGAAATCGGCAAAGGCCCGGTCTCGCCCCCGCCGCTTGGCACTGCGATACCAGTCGGGCCCGAATTCGCCGCCGCCGCGAATATAGGCCTGCACATAGGCGCCACCTTGTTCCAGCCAGCGTCCTGTCACGCCGGAATAGCTTGGCGACAACGGGACATCGAAGCCGCCATAGCCGTAAAGCAGCACCGGCAGCGCGCCCTTGGTCCACTGCTTCGGCAGGACAAGCCGGTAGGTAACCCTCGTTCCGTCCTCGGAAACAGCCTCCAGCAGTTCGGATGACATATCGGTCGCATCGAAATAGCTCGGCGCTGCGGCGACGAAAATCGGCTCGGCCTGCTTGCTGCGATCCGACAGCTCGAGGCGGTAACTGACGGGCGGCTGCAGGAAGCCCTGGCCGACGATGTGGAGCGTATCGTCGCCAAGATGCAGATCTGCATGAAGCGGCCTGAAGTGAGCCGTCTGCATATCCGCCGGCAGTGCGATCTCGCGCTGTTCGGCATCGGGCCTTGTCAGGTCCAGCACCATGAGACGCGGACGCAGCCGATCGGAGATGATGAAGACGCACCACTCCTGCATCAGCATCATCTGCGCGATGGACTGGCCCTCGCCAGGCTGAAACAGGATCCGCTCCGGCCCGAGCAGGACCGTCTCCGAGGCGGGATCAAAGCGTTGCAGCACGAGGCTGCCGGTCGCAACGCGTTCATCGGTCTTTGCCCGCCAAAGGCAATGATCATGATTGAACTGGAAATCGGCTTCCTTAGGCAGATCGATGCGCCGCTGTGTGCCGTCGTTGGCGATCAGGAAAGCGCTCGCGACGCCGATCTCGTGGGCGGCGACGAAAATATCGATCAATCCGCGATCCGCCGAAGCGCCTGATAGGGCAGGGTCGATGACGAGATTGAAGCCGTAGACGTCCTCGTTCGCGGCTTCGAACATGACGGCGGCATCTTCCGGTCGCTGCCCGCGCTTCAATCGCCGTCCGACGCGCGGCCATCCCGAGCGGGTTGCCGAAAATTGGTCGATGGAACCGAAATAGCAGATTTCGTCGCGGCTCAGCCAAGTGGCATGCGATCGTGCGGCCGGTGTATCGAAGCCGCCCTCGACGATCTGTTTCCGCTCGGCGTCGAATTCGAGCAGCCGGAGAAGGTCGGAGCCGCCGTCCGAAAGCGTCAGCAGCACCCGCGTCGGCTCCCATGGGCAGGTGACGGCGCCGCGCCAGTTCCAGCGCTTGCCTTCGCTCATGCAGAAGGCGTCGAGGTCGAAGACCGGCTCCCAGGCGGCGTCCGGCAGTGACTCCTGATCTGCCGGCAGGCGAAGCCAGATGCCGAGAGGATTGTCCTTGCTCTGGCGGAAATCGAACAGCCACTCGCCTCGGCGCATCGGGACGATCAGCCTGTCCTGCCGCTCGATCAGCGCCTTGATCGCGTCGCGATCCCTCTCGAATTCAGGTGTTCTCAGTGCCGCGTCGGAAACCCGGTTGTGCTCGTCGATGAACTGGCGGGTGCGCGGATCGTCGTCCGTTTCGAGATGAAGGTTCATATCTGACCTGCCGGCTTCCGTTGACGTCGGACAGATCTAGGCAGCCGGTTCCGACTTGGCAACCCGCCTTACCGCGCCGCGCGTCTCTTCAGACGCGCCGATGCGCTAGCGGATGTCACGAAATCGGCCGAGGCGACGACGGTGTTGGGCACCTCGGTCTTCTTGAATTTCAGCGTCACCCTGTGGCTATCCCGCCATCGCTTCTTCGTATTCGGCAGACAGCATCAGCCAGTCTTCCTCGGCGGCAGCGAGTTTCGCCGCAGCTTCGCCGCGCTGCTTTGCCTTCTCGGCGGCCTTGGCGGGCGTCTTCTCATAAAGGGCCGGATCCGCAAGTTCCGCGTCAAGCGCCTGAATCTGTTTCTCCAGCTTCGCCGTCAAGGATTCGATTTCGTTGATCTTTTTCCTGAGCGGCGTCAGCGAGGCGCGACGTTCGGCATTGAGCTTGCGCTGGTCGGCCTTCGACGTCGCGTCTTCAACTAGCTGCGGCTTTTCTTCTTTTTTTTTACCGGAAGTGACGATGAGGTCGCGGTATTCGTCCATATCGCCTTCGAAGGTCGTCACCGTGCCGCCATTGACCAGCCACAACCGATCGACCGTCGCCTCGATCAGGTGACGGTCATGCGAGATCAGGATGACGGCGCCTTCGTAGTCGTTCAGCGCCTCGATCAGCGCGCGGCGGCTGTCGATGTCGAGGTGGTTGGTCGGCTCGTCGAGGATCAGCAGATTGGGCGCATTGAAGGCGGCAAGCCCCATCAGTAATCGGGCTTTTTCGCCGCCGGAGAGATCCTTGGCGGCCGTCGCCATCTTCTCGGTCGCAAGCCCCATCTGGGCGACGCGGGCGCGCACCTTGGCTTCCGGCGCGCCCGGCATCAACCGGCGCACATGCTCCACCGCCGATTGCTCGGGGATGAGGTCGTCGAGCTGGTGCTGCGCGAAGAAGCCGATCCTCAGGCTCGGCGCGATCTTCACTTCACCGCTCTCCGGCGCCAGCCGGCCGGAGATGAATTTGGCGAAGGTCGATTTGCCGTTGCCGTTCGAGCCGAGCAGGGCGATGCGGTCGTCATTGTCGATGCGAAGATTGAGGTTCTTCAGGATCGGATTGCCGGGCTCATAGCCGACGGCGCCGCTCTGGATCGCGACGATCGGCGAGGCCGGCTGCTTTTCCGGCTCGGGAAAAGTGATCGGCTGTACGTGGTCCTCGATCACCGCCGCGACCGTTCCCATGCGCTCGAGCGCCTTGACGCGCGATTGCGCCTGCCGGGCCTTGGAAGCCTTGGCCTTGAAGCGATCGATGAAGCCCTGCAGATGTTTGCGTGCCGCGTCGTTCTTGGCCTTGGCCTTGGTCTGCAACTCGTCGGCTTCCGCCTTCTGCCGCTCGAACTGGTCATAGCCGCCGCGATAGAAGGTGAGCTTCTTCTGGTCGAGATGGACGATCGCATTGACCGCGTTGTTCAACAGGTCGCGATCGTGGCTGATGATGATGACGGTGTGCGGATAACGCCTGACATAATCTTCCAGCCACAGCGTGCCTTCGAGGTCGAGATAGTTGGTCGGCTCGTCGAGCAGAAGCAGATCCGGCTCGGAAAACAGCACGGCGGCAAGGGCAACGCGCATGCGCCAGCCGCCGGAGAAGGAGGAGGCGGGGCGGGCCTGCGCCGCCTTGTCGAAGCCGAGGCCGGCAAGAATGCTCGCCGCGCGCGCTTCGGCCGAATGCGCGTCGATATCGATAAGGCGCATCTGGATTTCGGCAATGCGGTGCGGATCGGTTGCCGTTTCCGCCTCGGCAACGAGGGCGGTGCGTTCCTTGTCCGCGGCAAGCACGATCTCGATCAGGGCGTCCTCGGTTGCGGGCGCTTCCTGCGCCACCTGGCCGATGCGTGCGGCCTTCGGGATCGACACAGATCCGCTCTCCGAGCCGAGATCGCCGGTGATGACGCGAAAAAGCGTGGACTTGCCGGCGCCGTTGCGCCCGACGAGCCCTGCCTTCGTGCCTGAAGGCAGCGAAACGCTGGCATTGTCGAGAAGCAGGCGCCCGGCGATGCGGGCGGAAATATCGGTGAGCGTGATCATGGCCGGCGTTTTGGCCGAAAGCGCTCGCCAAGGCAAGAGCGCTTCTTTTCGCGGCAAGCTTGCTTGTCCGCCCAAGCTTGCTTGTCCGCCGCCTCAGCGGCCGAAAGCTTGCACCGGCTGTCGGGGGTTCGACTGCGCGGCGAGAAGCGCCACGCGGGCATTGGCCTGCAATTGTCCCGGCGTTGCCGCGTCGGTGCTGAGCGCCACGCCGATCGAGATGGTGAGCCTGCCGGGATCGGCCTTGTCGGATGTCGCAAAGACCAGATTGTCTTCGACGGAGGCGCGCAGGCGTTCGGCAATCGTCATCGCATCCTGCATTCCGACATTGGAAAACAACAGGGCGAATTCGTCAGCCTCTGTGCGGGCGACGAAATCGTTTTTCTTGACCGACTTGCTGAACAGGCCGGCGAGCTTCTTCAGGAGTTTGTTGCCGGCCTGGGTGCCGTATTTGTCGTTGAGATCGGTGAAATTGTCGATATCGACCATGATCAGCGCGCTGCCGGCGGCACCTTCTTCGCGCTTGTAGAGATCGGCGATCGTCCGGTTCAGCGCGATGCGGTTCGGAAGTCCGGTGATCCTGTCGGCGATCGCGGCCGATTGCATCGCCGAAATGCCGCGCTCCAGCGTTTCCAGCGTCTTGATATCGTCCTGCAGCTTCGCGCCGATTTCCATCTCCGCTGCAAGAACGGTCGAAAGCGAGGCAGTGAGGTAGTCGATCTCGCTGAGGAAGGCGGCAAGGCTCTGATCGTCATGGCCTGAAACGGATTTCAGGATCGTGCCGCAGGCGCGCGCAAAGGCGTTCTTGTGCTTCAGCCCTTCGGCAAGCCTTTCCGCCACGTCGCGTAGCATCCGGCTCGCCTCGTTCCGTGAGGTCTCGCCCGCCAGCCCGCAATGGCCGACGAGGCGGTATTTCAGGCCGAGTTCGTCGAGCATCGGCTGCTGCGGCTGCGGCCCGAGTGCGGCGATATCCTGCGCAAGGCCGGCATTGAGCCCGACGATCGCCTCGTGAAAGAGTTCGTAATTGCGCGGTAGTGCCGCGACGTTCAGGCGCGCCATGTGCTGGGCGATCTTCTGAATATCCGCCATCGGCGCCGGGCGTGCCGCCTCGCGCGGCACCAGTGCGTTTGCGCTTGCATTCTGCATGACGATCCCTCGCGGCCCGGCCTCATCTCTCACATCACGCTATGCCTGCAAGCTTTTAAGAGAGGCTGAATTTCGACGGGGAACCCGTGGATTGGCGGCAGAACCGGCAAAGGCGGTTAATTCAGTCTTGATGCCAGAACATGGGAACTGGCGGTGAACGCCTTGATTGACAGGGCTTGGCTTCATCTCGAGAAGGCGGAAGGCTTTTTCCGGCAGTACACATTCCAGCTGCCGACGCACGGTCGCTATGAAATCGAAATCACGCGACTGACCGACGAGCATGTTTCGGCGAAGATCCACGTCGGATGGCTGGTGTCGTTATCGAGAACTTGCCCTGGCGGCGCTTCATCGAGCGCTACGATCGGCCCGGCACGCTGTTCTATCTCGACCCGCCGTATTGGGGAAATGAGGACGACTACGGCCGAGCTGTCTTCAGCAGGGATGATTTCGCGGAGCTGGCGGACGTCCTCAGCCGAATTCGAGGCCGGTTCATTCTGTCTTTGAATGCGGTTCAAGGTGTCTTTGAAACCTTCTCGAAGTTCTACATTGAAGTGGTCGACTGCACATATTCGGTCGCCGGCGGAGGGCATAGCAAAAAGGTCATGGAGGTGATTATATCGCCCGCTGGATAGAGGCCGTCGTGCGGTCGGGGGCGTAGTGCAGATGTGGATAGAGCGGACGCCGCATGCTTGAGTGCAATTTCTTCGGAGGACCAAGTGACAAAACGCGTAAATCTTATCTGTCTGGTAGCTTTCTTCTTCTGCTTCGCGGGAGCATATGCTGTGCAGCTGTTAAATGGCGGGGTAGAAAATACGCATGGAATTTATCTGTATCTATATAAGGTACTTTGGTTTTTTATCGTTGCCTTGATGCCATTCAGCCTGTGGAGTTATCTTGCCACGAGGTCCTGGCGAGAATTGCGCAAGGATAAAGCTAAAAGGGAGTTCATACTCGAAAATCCGCTCCTAAGTTTTTTCATTTGGCGTGAGGAGATGAATAGAGAGTAGGGACCTACCAACTGCCTTCAGCGGCCGTCGGCCTTGTAACGGGATCTATCACGGCGTCTTGGTTCACAACGGTCTTTGCTGCAGAGGGGCTTAAAAGGACAGACGTCGGAAATAGTGCTGCAAACGCTCTTCGTGATGCGATCAACGACCCAACTCAAAAGAAGAATCTTATCAAATTGGCCCCATTCATCCTTCGCTTTGAGCAGCAGTTGAGAACCATAGCCGGCGACCAACGCGAGTTGAAACCGCTGCACGACTGGCTGGATTGGTTGAAGGCAAACGCCTCATCCGACTGAGCTGGTTTCTGTTGCCATTTGATCTTGCGCGAATTGTCATCTGATTTTGCGCGCTACAACATCATGTTCTAACTTTTTAATTTGGAACGGGCCTCACATCCACTCCCGGCCCTCGCTGCGCAGGAAGTAGATGAGATCAAGCGTGAGGCTCGGCTTGCCGAGCCCCGTCAGCGTCATATGGCACTGGCCGCGATGATGGGTCTGGTGGTTGAAGAAATGCGCGAGCGCCGATGCCAGCGGCTGGGTGATCTCCACCGGCTGTACCACCGTGACATAGGTGAAGTTGGCAGCAAGCGTTGCCTCATCCAGCATGTCCGTCCAGGCAATGATCCGCTCGTCTTCTGCCTTGCGGGCGGCGGCCAGCGTGTCCAGCTCTTCGAAGAGCACGGCATCGAGTGTCGTCGGCGCTTCGCCGGCGCCGGTGAAGCGCTTCATCCATATTCGGTCGGCGACGAGCAGATGATTGAGCGTGCGATGCAGCGAGCCGAAGAAGGCGCCACGGTCGCTGCGGAAGTCTGCGTCGCTGAGTTCGGCCGCGGCCGCGTAGACCTGAGTATTGGCCCAGCGGTTATAGGCGGCGAACATCCTGTAATGTCTGAGCATCCGGTTCCCCTGATCGTCGCAGCAGTCTAGCCTGGTTTCCCCGCAAATCGCAGTGATGCGCCCATGAAATTTCCTGATTTGATTGCAGCCGCTTTCTGTCGTGGAATGGAAGGAGCTGCGATCTCGAAAGGACTGTTATGACCAGAGCCCTCTATTCCCTTTGCGGCGCCGATGAGCGGCGCTTCTTTTCGCCCCATTGCTGGAAGGCGGTGATGGCGCTGGCGCATAAGGGGCTCGATTTCGAGGAGATTCCGACGACCTACGCCCGCATCCGCGCGATCGGCGGCGGCGTCTCGCCGACCGTGCCGGTGCTCGACGACAACGGCCGGCTGATCCCCGACAGTTTCGACATCGCCCTTTATCTGGAGGAGGCCTATCCTGAGCGGCCGTCACTGTTTGGCGGCGAGGGCGGCAAGGCGCTGTCGCGGATGGTGGAAGGCTATTCGCAGATGATCATCCATCCGGCGATCATGCGCATCGCCCTTCTCGACATTCATGCGAACCTCGACGAGGGAGATAAGGCCTATTTCCGCGAAAGTCGGGAGGTTCGTCTGGGCAAGCCGCTGGAAGTGGTTGCCGCCGACAGCGAAGCGGAGAAGGCTTCCTTCGGCGCCAAGCTGGAGCCGCTCCGCCACATGCTGAAGTTCCAGCCCTTCATCGGCGGGCAGACACCGCTCTTTGCCGACTATATCGTCTTCGGCGCGCTGCAATGGCTGCGTGTGTCCGCCGGTCTTGCCATGCTAGCCGCCGACGATCCCGTCATGGCCTGGTTCGAACGCTGCCTCGATCTTCACCAAAGCCGCGGCAGGACTGTGACAGCGGCGTGAAATTGCCGCCTACCTCTTGTTTTCGGGCGTTGGGGCGGGTAAAGACCGCCCACTTTTCCCGAGAAAACAGAGGATTTGACTATGGCGATTGAACGCACCTTCTCGATGATCAAGCCGGACGCAACGAAGCGCAACCTGACGGGCGCCATCACCAAGATGCTCGAAGATGCCGGCCTGCGCGTCGTCGCTTCCAAGCGCGTCTGGATGAGCCGTCGCGAAGCCGAAGGCTTCTACGCCGTTCACAAGGACCGTCCCTTCTTCGGCGAACTGGTCGAAGGCATGACCTCCGGCCCGACCATCGTCCAGGTGCTGGAAGGCGAAGGCGCGATCCTCAAGAACCGCGAGATCATGGGCGCGACCAACCCGGCAAACGCTGACGAAGGCACCATCCGCAAGGTTCATGCGCTGTCGATCGGCGAAAATTCCGTTCACGGCTCGGATGCTCCGGAAACGGCTGCCCAGGAAATCAAGTACTGGTTCTCCGACACCGAAATCGTCGGCTGAGGCCACGCTTCGGCATTCGCCGGCAATGCCTTGAATTGACTCTCGAAAGCCGGGGCCTCGCTCCGGCTTTTTCCATGCATTTCTCTATGCCGGGCATTTGTCGGTATTCGAGAAATCGACGCTGCCGTCAGGCTTGAAGACCTCCGGGTTCTTGTCATAAAGCGCGCCGATGACGAGCGGCTTGCTCGGCAGGACGGTCTGGTCGAGGTCAGATCGGAACTGCGTCTTCAATTCCTGCAGCACCTTGCCGTCCTTGTCGACCAGCCGGACACTCACGGAATAGGGACGATCCTTGCGCACGCAGTGCAGGTTTTCGCTCTGCAGCGCGATCTTGTCGTCGATCGGATAGATCTTCTGGTTCAGCACCAGCGGATCGCCTCCTTCAGGATTTTCGAATTCGGCGATGATGACCGAACCGTCCGGGATGGGCCCCGTCTTCTTCAGCGTCAGCAGATAGGTGGCGCTCGCCACCCGATAGTTGAAGACGAAGAGATGGCCGGTGACCTCGACCAGGTTTTCAGCCTGGCGCTGGCAAGCGGAAAGCAGAAGGGCCGCTGCTGCGACCATCGCGATCATATATTTCCTCATGGCGTCTCCTCCTTCTTGCGGCGATAGTGCCGGTTCGCCTTGGCGCGGTTGCCGCAGACCGCCATGTCGCACCAGGCCCGGCTCCTGTTCTTGCTGCGGTCGATGAACAGCCAGCCGCAATTGCCGCAGATCTTCATGCGCTGGGGATCAGGCATGGCGATCAGCCGCAACACCGAATGGGCGGTCGCCGCGGCCAGGCTGCTGGGGCTCGTGTCGCGCAACGCCTTCGCTAGCGCCTCCAGCAGGCTGGCGAGCAATTGGTCATCGCCGCCATTCAGTATACGCTTGCGGAAATAGAGGTCGATCTCTTCTCGCAGCGCGATGAAATCCGCTTCGTTTTCCGCCGCCACGGGTGCGATGTCGCCGAAGAGGGCACGTTCGGCGCAGAATTCGGCCGCGGCGCGCGGAAAGCTCCGCATCTGATCCCTGACCGCGAAGCGGTCGATCCGCCGCGTTGCATCGTGGCGCAGAACGACGCTGTTTGCGACATCGAGCGCCAGTGCGCCGCCGGCAAAGCGGTGAGGGGTCCAGGAAAAGCTCATGATAAATTATAACTGGCGAAATAGGTTTTACCAGTTATAATTTTGGTGACGCGGAGTGTCAGGAATGGCCTATCTTCTGCAGCAGCTGGCGAATGCGGTTCCGCTGGCCGCCCTCTATGCCGCGCTTGCCTTCGGTTATGCCGTCGCCTTCGGCGTGACGAAGCGGGCCGATATCACCTATGGGGCGATCTTTGCCTTCGCGGGCCAGATCCTGCTGCTCTTCACCGAACTCGCTTTCAACCGCTTCTGGTTGGTGCTGCCGGCCGCCCTTGCCGTCGGCGCCTGCGCTTCGATCGTCTATTCGCTGGCGGCGGGCCTATGGATCGGCCGCTCGATCATGCTGCCGCTGGTCAGCAAATCGCCGAATACGGTCATCGTCGCCGCTCTCGGCATCATGATCGTGCTGATGGAGACCGCCCGGCTTGCCGCCAATACCCGCGCCATCTGGCTGCCGCCGTTCCTGAACGACACGGTCGTCTTCTGGAGCGACGGCCCGTTCAAGGTGACGCTCACCCATATCCAGTTGATCGACACCGCACTGATGTGTGCCATCGTCGCAGTGGGTACGCTGATCCTCAGACGCACGGCCTGGGGCCGCGTCTGGCGCGCCGTCACCGATGACCCGCTGGCGGCCGAACTCTGCGGCACCAGCGCCAATCGCGTCTTTCTTGTCGCCTATGGAGCCGCAGCCCTCGTCGCCACGATCTGCGGCATCCTCGCGACCTTCTATTACGGCTCGATGGACTTCGGCGCCGGCCTGATGTTCGGGCTGAAGGTGCTGCTGATCGCAGCCGTCGGCGGCTATTCCGATCCGCTGCGCTCAGCAGGCGGCGCTGCCGGGCTTGCCGTCGTTGAAACCATGTGGGGCGCCTACGGCCCCTTCGTCTGGCGCGATCTGGTCGTCTTCTCGCTGCTCGTCCTGCTCTTGGTCATGAGTCGCCGGGAGCGCGTGGTGCTCTAACTTATTTCCACTTGTCGCGGGCTGCGTCGTCGGCGTCTTTCGCCGCGACCCAGTCGCCGATGGCGCCATCCCTGGCGTGCTCCTTCTTCCAGAAGGGGGCTGCCGTCTTCAGGAAGTCCATGACGAAATTGGCGCCGTCGAACGCCGCCTGCCGGTGCGGCGCGGCTGCGACGACGAGCACGATATTCTCGCCGGCGGTGATCTTTCCGTAACGGTGGATGGCGGTCAGCCCGAGAAGTCCGAAACGGGCGATGGCAAGATCGCCGATGCGTCGCATCTCCGTTTCGGCCATGCCGGGATAATGCTCGAGTTCGAGGGCAGCCAGCGTCCCGCCTTCATCGCGGCAGAGGCCGGAAAAAGTGACGACGGCGCCGATGCCGGGTTTGCCCTTGGAGAGCAGATCGACCTCGGCCTGCAGGTCGAAATCCTCATGCTGGACGCGGATGGTGGGGGTGATGGTCAATGCGACCTCCCCCTTCTCCCCAGCGGGGAGAAGATGTCCGAAGGACAGATGAGGGGGGTGAGCGGCGAAGGCCGCGAACGCACTGAGCGCAAGCGAAGGGCAGCCCCAGTGGCAGCGGCCCCCTCATCCGACCCTTCGGGCCACCTTCTCCCCGCTGGGGAGAAGGGAGAGGAATATGCCGCGCCCGACCTCATCCCAATCATCCCCCCGTCATCGGCGGAAATATACCGATCTCTTTCGCGCCTGATATCGGTTCGTCATGCTCGACATGCTCCATGTCGAGCGCCACGCGGATCACGTCGGGATATTGAAGTGCGGTCTCATATTCTTCGCCCAGCGTCTTCAAATGATTCAGCAGATCGGCGACGGTGACGACGGAGGAGGGGAGGTCGATCTCCTCCTCGCCCTTGCCGATGCGCTCGCGCACCCAGGCGAAATAGACAAGCCGCGTCATTCCTCGTCATCCACGATATGTTTCACCCCGGCGCGGAAATAATCATAGCCGGTATAGATGGTCAGCAGCGCCGCGATCCACAGCAGCGCAATGCCGGTCTGCGTCGTATAGGGGAAAATCTCGTCGCCGGCCGGGCCGGCGAGCAGGAAGGCGATGGCGACGAGCTGCAGTGTCGTCTTCCACTTGGCGATCCGCGTCACTGGTACGCTGACCTTCAGCGCCGCCAGATATTCGCGCAGTCCCGACACCAGGATCTCGCGGCAGAGAATGGTGATCGCCGCCCAGATCGACCAGCCGGCGATCGTCTGGTCGGCCGCGACCAGGAGAAGGATCGAGGCGACCAGCAGCTTGTCGGCAATCGGATCGAGCATGCGGCCGATATTCGACGTCTGGTTCCAGATGCGCGCGAGATAACCGTCGAGGAAATCGGTGAGCGAGGCGATGACGAAGATCCACAGCGCTACCCAACGCGCCGTATTGCTGATCGACAGCCTGCCCTCGATGAAGAAGCAGAGAACGATCAGCGGTACGGCGAGGATGCGGCCGTAGGTCAGAAGATTGGGAATGCTGTACGCACGCGATGCCATGGGATCGTTTCTCTGAATTGATGCACCGCTACAGCGCCCCGCGCCTTTTCAGACGAGCCAAGGACACTGTAACACTTTAGAACCTCCGCATCATGCTCGGGCCGATGCGGTAGATGACGGCTTTGGCTGCGGACCGTCAACATTCTTTCTGTCTTTTCACCGCCTTTGCGTGGAATTTGCGACGGACGCCGGTTATTTCGCGGCGTCGTCGTGGAAATGGTTATAGACCTGTCTGGCGACGGCTTCCGATATGCCTTCGACCGCCATCAGGTCGGACAGGGCGGCGCGCGAAACCGCCTTCGCCGTACCGAAATGCTGGAGCAGCGCGCGTTTGCGCGACGGGCCGATGCCGCCGATCTCGTCGAGCGGGTTCTTGATCATTTCCTTCTTGCGCCGCGCTCGGTGCGAACCGATCGCGAAACGATGCGCCTCATCGCGCATGCGCTGGACGAAGTAGAGCACCGGATCGCGCGGCGGCAGAGTGAAGCTCTCGCGTCCCGGCGGGAAAAAGCGTTCGCGCCCGGCATCGCGATCGACGCCCTTGGCGATACCGATCGCCGTCACGCTGTCGGTGATGCCGAGTTCGGCAAGGATGGCGCGCACCGCCGTCATCTGCCCCTGGCCGCCGTCGATGAGGATCACATCGGGCCAGGTGGGGAAGGGCATGTCGGCTGCATCAGGAGTGGCCACCTGCGCCGTCCGGTCAGGAATGCCTTCCTCCTTGATCAGTCGCGAGAACCGCCGCGTCATCACCTCCTTCATCATGCCGAAGTCATCGCCGGGCGTGATGTCGGTCGATTTGATGTTGAACTTGCGGTACTGGTTCTTGACGAAACCTTCCGGCCCCGCGACTACCATGCCGCCGACGGCATTGGTGCCCATGATATGCGAGTTGTCGTAGATCTCGATGCGCTGCGGTGCATAGGCAAGCCCGAACGTCTCCTTGAAACCCTCTAGCAGCCGCGACTGCGACGCCGTTTCGGCAAGCTTTCGTCCATGCGCCTCGCGTGCATTGCCGACGACATGGTCGACCAGATCCCGCTTCTCGCCGCGCTGCGGCACCAGGATGGAAACCTTGTGGCCGGCCTTTTCGCTGAGTGCTGCGGCGAGCAGCTCCAGCTCCTCGACCGTCTGCGACAGCATGATCTGCTTCGGCACCGGCTTGTCGTCGTAGAACTGCGCGAGAAAGGAATTCAGCACTTCGGCACTCGAAAGCTGCGGATCGGCCTTCGGGAAATAGGCGCGGTTGCCCCAGTTCTGGCCGGTGCGGAAGAAAAACACCTGGATGCAGGAGATGCCGCCCTCGTGATGGATGGCGAAAACGTCAGCCTCCTCGACGCCGGCCGGATTGATGCCCTGGTGGCTCTGCACATGCGACAGTGCGGCCAGGCGATCGCGATAGATCGCCGCCCGCTCGAAGTCGAGGTCCTCGGCCGCCTGGTTCATCGCTTCGGCCATATGCGACTTCACCTTCTGGCTTTTGCCGGAGAGGAAGTCCTTCGCCTCCTGCACCAGTTCGGCGTAACCCCCATCACTGACCTCGTGGGTGCACGGCCCGGAACAGCGCTTGATCTGGTAGAGCAGGCAGGGTCGGGTGCGCGTTTCGAAGACGCTGTCGGTGCAGGTGCGGATCAGGAAGGCGCGCTGCAGCGAATTGATCGTCCGCCCGACCGCGCCGGCCGAAGCGAAGGGTCCGAAATAGTCGCCCTTCCTCGCTCTCGCACCGCGATGCTTGAAGATCGCCGGCGCCCGGTGGTCGCCGGTGATGAGGATATAGGGAAAGGACTTGTCGTCGCGCAAAAGCACATTAAAGCGCGGCCGCAAGCGCTTGATCAGATTCGCTTCCAGCAGCAGTGCTTCGGTTTCCGTGCGCGTCGTCACGAATTCCATATTCGCCGTCTGGCGCACCATCTGGGCGATGCGGTTGGAATGCACGCGGCCGACGGCGTAATTGTTGACGCGCTTCTTCAGGCTACGCGCCTTGCCGACATAGAGCACGTCGCCCTCGGTATTGAACATCCGGTAGACGCCGGGGCTGTTCGGCAGCCGCTTGACGAATTCGCCGATCAGTTCCGCACCGAGGAGCCCGGTTTCATTGAGGCTGCCCGCATTCCAGTCGACCGCAGCCGCAAGCGGCACGGCGACGGAAGCGTCGCCTTCCACTTCGATATCGTCTTCGCTCTCATCCGTGTCGTCGTAGAGAACGCCGCCATCCGGCAGCTTTCGTCCGTTCATTCCGTAATCTCCGCCACATCGGGCGTCTGCCAGGCGAGGTGCTGGCCGCCGTCGAGGGCAATCATCTGGCCGGTGATCGAGGGCGTGTCGTAAAGGAAGCGAATCGTTTGTCCGAATTCCTCCAGCGCCGGCCCTCGCTGCAAGATAAGGGCTGATACCTGCGCTTGGAAGTCCTCTATCGCCTGCCGCTCGCTCGGCATCGAGGGGCCGGGGCCGATGGCATTGACGCGGATGCGTGGCGCCAATGCCTGTGCAAGCGTCTGCGTCGCCGTCCACAGCGCGGATTTGGAGAGGGTATAGGAATAGAAGCTGGGCCTCAGCGCCCAAACCCGCTGGTCGATGATATTGACGATCAGGCCCGCCGCCTCAGTGGGCATCTGCTGCGCGAAGGCCGCCGCAAGGATAGAGGGTGCCCGTACATGCAGGTCGAAGTGCAATGCCCATGTGGCGGCATTGAAACTACGCGCTGAATCATGCTGGAAGACCGACGCATTATTGACGAGCAGATCGAGCGGCCCGAGCGCTTCCGACGCCTTTGCAATGAGCTCTGCCGTTTCGCCAATATCGGTGAGGTCGGCCTGCAGCGCGATCGCCCTTTGTCCCTTTCGCCGCAATTCCGCCACCAGCTCTTCAGCCTCACCGATGGAGCCGTTCGCGTGGATCGCAACGGAAAAGCCATTTGCAGCAAGGTCTTCGGCGATTGCCCGGCCTATTCTTTTAGCAGCCCCTGTTATAAGAGCCGAGCGAAGTCTTTTGTGGTTCAAAATCTTGCCTTCTGATCCCGCGAGTCTGTCTGCAGACTATATAGGGGCCAGCGGAGATTATATAAATAGGCCGTTGTGGTTGCGTCCGGGAGCCGGATATTCTATGTATTATTTAAGAATGCGATTTCTTAAAATAAGTATTTTCAGTTTAACACTTCAGTAGGGTTAATGAAGTGTATGTTGCCCCAAAGCAACATCGAATTTCAGCCATGCGGCAGCCACAATGATATCACAATTTGGCTCTTTCAAATCCGCATTTGAGTTCCAATTTCAGTCTCGATCCGGAAGGGACATCTGGCAATATCCCGCCAATGCTTCACTGATAGACAGATGACAAGCGGCGCGGGACTGAAAGGAGACTAAGTATGCGTGTACTCATTGCTGGCCTCATGGCCTCCGTTTTTGCAATTGCGGGCGTCTCGGCAGCTCAGGCGGCCGATGCCGTCGACCAGGTTCCGGAAGCACCGGTCGCCCAGGACGCTCCAGTCAAGCCGGCAGGCAACTGGGAAGGCTTCTACCTCGGCGGCGCCGGCACCTACAACATGGGTGACTTCGGTTCCGACCGTCACACCTACGGTTTCGGCGGCCAGGTCTTCACCGGCTACAACTGGCAGGCCGGCCAGATCGTTTACGGCGTTGAATCCGATCTTGGCTACAGCGGCGACGACGTCTCCTCGGGCGGCGTCAAGAACAAGTATGGCTGGAATGGCTCCGTCCGTGGCCGCGTCGGCTACGACATGAACCCCTTCCTGCTCTACGGCACGGCCGGTCTTGCCATCGGCGACGTCAAGGTTTCCGACGACACTTCGGACGAAAGCAAGACGAACTTCGGCTATACGGTCGGCGCCGGCGTCGAAGCCTTCGTGACCAACAACATCACGACGCGCCTCGAATATCGCTACACCGACTACCAGAGCAAGGACTACGACCTCGACTCCGGCAGCTTCTCGCGCGGTTACGACGAGAACAGCGTCAAGCTCGGTATCGGCGTCAAGTTCTAAGCTGGTCGAATATCCGAACATGGAAAAGCCGGGCACCTTGCCCGGCTTTTTTGCTGTCTGCCCGTTGTTTCCGGGAGCTCAACCCTCAGACTTGAGCTCGCTGTGGGCAGGGAATTTCTTGTCGAACTGCCGCTGCCAGTCGATCAGCGGCGCATGATCGGCTTCCCACTGGTCCTGGAAGCGCAGCTCGAGATAATCGAGCGTTGCGGCCAGCGCGAAATGTCCGCCATTGAGCTTCTTGCCTGTTTTCGGCGGATTGGCGCTGAGATGCGCGAGCCCGCTCGTCGCCTTCTTCCATTGCCGGTCGATCCACGGCTGGTGAACCTTTTCCTCGTCGCGGAAGCGCCGCTCATAGACGATCGCCAGCAGGCAATCGCAGATGCCGTCGCAGAGCGCCTCGAGGATTTCCGCATCCGTACGCTTGCCCTTCTTGGAAGGGTAGAGCCCGCCCTTCGTTAACCGGTCGAAATAATGCATGATCGCCACGCTGTCGTATATCGAGACCTCGTCATCGGTCAGAAGCGTCGGGATCTTGCCGAGCGGATTGTTGTCCACCAGGATCGCCGGTCCGGTATTGGTGTCGACCCGGATGGCGTTCAACTCCAGGCCCAGAAAATGCGCGGCCATCCGCACCTTGTTGGAATAGGGCGAGGCGGGCGAACAAAGGAGCTTCATGGGACACCTGATGAGATATTGGACTGCGCGCGGACTATTCCTGAAGGCGCTTAGCTGGTCAATCGTCCTTGACCGCCTTGTTCTCGCCGCGCAGCCAGAAGGCACGGTGCGAGGCGAAACGGTCTTGCGCCAGATGGTCCTTCAATGCGGGTAGCAATTGGTGCAACTCGTCCTTCAGCGTGAACGGCGGGTTGACGATGACGAGGCCTGAGCCCGTCAGTCCCGTAATGCCGCGGTCGCTGCGAACGGCAAGTTCGGCGCAGAGCATCTTCGGGATGTCGAGCGCCTGCAGGGTCTCGTGGAATTCCTTGATCGGCGCGCCCTTCTTCAGCGGATACCACAGGCAATAGGTGCCACCGGGAAAGCGCCGATAGGCCTTTTCCAGCCCCTCGGCCAGGCGCTGATATTCGTCCTCTTCCTCGAAGGGCGGATCGACCAGCACGATGCCGCGCTTCTCCTTCGGCGGCAGATGCGCGCCGAGCGCCAGCCAGCCGTCAAGCTCGGTGATGCGGGCGTGGTGATCGCCCTCGAAAAGCCGGTGCAGCCTGACGTAGTCCTCGGGATGCAGTTCCATCGCCGACAGCCTGTCCTGCGGCCGGAACAGCATGCGCGCTAGTTTCGGCGAGCCGGGATAGAAACGGATGCCGCCCTCAGGGTTGAGTTCGCGGATTGCCGAGAGGTAGGGCTCCAGCAGTTCGGAAACCTGAGGGCCGAGGTCTGCCTCCATCAGCTTGCCGATGCCATCGAGCCATTCGCCGGTTTTCTGCGCTTCTTCTAAGGAGAGGTCATAGAGGCCGATGCCGGCATGCGTGTCGAGCACGCGGAACCCGCCGTCTTTTTTCTGCATGTAACGGATCAGCCGCGTCAGCACGACATGTTTCAGCACATCGGCAAAGTTGCCCGCGTGATAGATGTGGCGATAGTTCATTTTCGCTGATGTCCGTATGAATTCGCGTCATGGGAAATTTTTGTGGCTTTTGGCCGTGCAAGCCTTGGAATATACAAATGCCATGAACATTGCGACCCCCATCCACGCCAAATCAGAAAAGCCGGACAACAGGGTAGGCCACACGGCCTGTCCGCATGACTGTCCCTCTACCTGCGCGCTGGAGGTCGATATATCGGAGGATGGCCGCATCGGCCGTGTGCGCGGCGCGGGCGACCATTCCTACACATCGGGCGTCATCTGCGCCAAAGTCGCCCGTTATGCCGAGCGGCTCTACCATCCCGACCGCCTGATGCATCCGTTGCGCCGCACCGGCGCCAAGGGGGCAGGGCAGTGGCAGCAGATTTCCTGGGACGATGCGCTGGATGAGATCGCCGAAGCCTTTGTGAAGGCCGAGGCAAGGGCCGGCAGCGAGACGATCTGGCCCTATTTTTACGCCGGCACCATGGGCTGGGTGCAGCGCGATTCCATCGATCGCCTGCGTCATGCCAAGCGTTACTCCGGCTTCTTCTCCTCGATCTGCACCAACCCCGCCTGGACCGGCTTCACCATGGCGACCGGCACGTTGCGCGGTCCCGATCCGCGCGAGATGGGCCGCACCGATTGCGTCGTCATCTGGGGCACCAACGCGGTGTCGACCCAGGTCAACGTGATGACCCACGCCATCAAGTCGCGCAAGGAGCGCGGCGCCAAGATCGTCGTCATCGACATCTACGACAACCCGACGATGAAGCAGGCCGATATGGCGTTGATCGTCAGGCCCGGTACCGATGCAGCGCTCGCCTGTGCCGTGATGCACATCGCCTTCCGCGACGGCTATGCCGACCGTGAATACATGGCGAAGTTCGCCGACGATCCCTCCGGTCTCGAAGCGCATTTGAAGACGAAGACGCCGCAATGGGCGGCAGATATCACCGGCCTTTCGGTCGAGGAAATCGAAGCCTTCGCCCGCCTTGTCGGCACGACGAAGAAGACCTTCTTCCGCCTGGGCTATGGCTTCACCCGCCAGCGCAACGGCGCCGTCGCCATGCATGCGGCCGCCTCGATCGCCACCGTTCTCGGCTCCTGGCAATATGAGGGCGGCGGCGCCTTCCATTCGAACAGCGACATCTTCCGCATGAACAGCGCCGAACTGACCGGCCGGTCGATGAAGGATGCCGATATCCGCATGCTCGATCAGTCGCAGATCGGCCGCGTGCTGACCGGCGATGCCGTGGCGCTACGCCACCGCGGCCCGGTCACAGCAATGCTGATCCAGAACACCAATCCCGCCAACATCGCCCCCGAGCAGCGCCTCGTCAGACGCGGCTTTGCCCGCAACGACCTCTTCGTCGCCGTGCATGAGCAGTTCATGACCGAAACGGCCGAGATCGCCGATATCGTCATCCCGGCGACGATGTTCGTCGAGCACGACGACATCTACCGCGCCGGCGGCCAGAACCATATCCTGCTGGGGCCGAAGCTGGTCGAGCCGCCGCCAACCGTGCGCACCAATCTCTTCGTCATCGAGGAACTGGCCAGACGCCTCGGCGTCGCCGATCGCCCCGGCTTCGGCTTCACCGCCCGGGAGATGGTCGACCGCATCCTCGAATCGAGCGGCCTGCCGGATTACGACCATTTCCTCGAACACAAATGGTTCGATCGCCAGCCTGCTTTCGAGGAAGCGCATTACCTGAACGGCTTTGCCCATCCGGATGGCAAGTTCCATTTCCGCCCCGATTGGATCAATCAGCCGGCGCCGAACAAGCCACCGGCGGCGATCGGCGCGCTTGGTCCGCACGCCGCGCTACCGGCCTTCCCCGATCAGGTCGATGTCATCGAAGTCGCCGATATCGAGCATCCCTTCCGCCTCGCCACGTCGCCGGCGCGCAACTTCCTGAATTCGAGCTTCTCCGAGACCAAGACCTCACGCCAGAAAGAAGGCCGCCCCGAGGTGATGATCAACCCGGCCGACGCCGAAGCCAACGGCATCGCCCACGGCGATCTTGTCCGCATCGGCAACAGCCGCGGCGATCTGCGCATCCACGCCCGCATCACCACCGAAGTGAAATCAGGCGTGCTGATTGCCGAGGGGCTTTGGCCGAACAAGGCGCATGTCGACGGCGAGGGCATCAACGTCTTGACCGGCGCCGACCCGGTCGCGCCCTATGGCGGGGCGGCCGTGCACGACAATAAGGTCTGGCTTCGCAGGGACGCAGCATGATGCAGCCGAAATCACGCGTGAAGATCGCCGGCGAGGAAACCCTGTCGAACGGGTGGACGCGGCTGAGCAGCTACCTTCTCGACTATATCGACCGCAAGGGCGCAACCCAGCGGTTGAAGCGGGAAGTCTATCACCGCACGCCGGCCGCCTGCATCCTGCTTTATGATCCGAAGCGCGACCTCGTCGTTCTCGTCCGCCAGTTCCGCCTCGCCGTTCATCTCAACGGCGATCCCGCCTGGATGATCGAGGTGCCGGCCGGCCTTCTCGACGACGACCATCCGGAAGCAGCGATCCGTCGCGAGGCGATGGAGGAGACCGGCTATCGCCTGCGCGATGCGCGCTTCCTGTTCAAATCCTATACTTCGCCGGGTGCCGTCACCGAAGTCGTGCATTTCTTCGCAACCCTCATCGACACCGCCGATCGCGTGGCCGAAGGCGGCGGCCTGGACGAGGAGCACGAGGATATCGAAGTCCTCGAGATCCCGCTCGACGAGGCGGCGGCGATGATCGAAACCGGCGAAATCTTCGACGCCAAGACGATCATGCTTCTGCAATGGGCGCTGTTGAACAGGGGGAAGCTTTCCTAACCCCGAGCGAAGGCGAGATTTTCCGCTGACGCGGCACGTTCCAGTCTGGCGTCCAGCGTCGCAAGCGATACGTTCTCTGCGACCGCAAGCGCCAGATAAGCGGCGTCATAGGCCGATAGCTGATATTTTCCGGCAAGTCGCAAGATCGGAAGATGGTCTTCGCTTGAGACAGTGCGCAGCGGCAGGCTGGTGAGTCGCATGAGGCAAGCGAGCACATCCTCGTTGGAGATGCGTTTCCGCCGTTCCGCGGTCAACAGGATGTTGCGTATCTCATGCCAGAAAAGATCGGGCACCAAGGCATCTTCCGTTTCGAGAAAAGACAGGGCTTCTTCGGCAGTCCGGCTTTCCTCATCGGCAAGCAACCAAGCCGCCGCAACCGAAGCATCAACCACGAACGGCATCAGCGCTGGCCTTCGCGCCGCCAGGCTTGAATTTCAGCCGCGGTCGCTCCGGCGCGTTCTGCCCGTTCGCTGCGGAGTGCACGGATGGCGTCGAGCCTCTGGCGACGGTCATCGATCTTGATCATGCGGGCTACCGCGTTGTTGCCGCGTGATATCACCACATCTTCGCCTGCTTCCACCTTTGTCAGAAGCTCCGAGAGATGCGTTTTTGCCTCTGCCACTTTCACTTTGATCGTCATAGCCACCGTCCACTTTGTCTCTAGCGCATCGGCCCGAAAATCGGAATCGATTTTCGGAAAGCACGATGCGTAGATTCAAAAAGTTAGAGCGTCCTTTGTGCGTCCGAAAGGACGCACGGCGCTCTCTAATGTAATGTCGCGCCAAAACTTGGTCAACTGATTGGTCATGTATGGCAAAGCAGGAACGGAAAGAGTAAGAAGTTTGGAAGTTCTTCATGCAGTTGTCACGAAGCAGTTCTATGCGCTGCAGTTTACCAATCATCGGATGTGGTCAGGAGAAAGCCCATGTGGCTCAGCAATTTCACCCTCGTTCTCCCAAACGAGGTGGTGAGTGAAGGTTCCGTGCGTGTTGAGGGTGGCGTCATCGCCGAGATCAGGCCGGAGCCGGTCGCCGGTGCTGCCATCGATGGTGGCGGGCGGCTGCTGATGCCCGGATTCGTCGATCTCCACGGCGACATGATCGAGCGCGAGATCGCCCCGCGGCCGAACGCGACGATGCCGATCGATTTCGGCATCCACGAACTCGACAAGAAGCTAGCCGCTGCCGGTGTCACCACGGCGTTTGCCGCCGTCTCCTTTGCGACCGAAAGCGTCTACGGCCACGTCCGCTCGCTGGAGACGACATCGGCGGTGATCGAAGGCATTAACCGCCTGCGTGACGATCTGCTGGTCGACCACCGTGTCCACGCCCGCTACGAAATCACCAATGTCGGTGCAGCCGCGGCACTCGAGCGCCTGCTGAATGCCGATCAGATCGACATGGTTTCGCTCACCGACCACACGCCGGGCCAGGGCCAGTACAACAACCTGCAGAGCTACATCCTCAGCATTTCCGAGCGCCGTGCCGTCTCCGAGGAAATGGCGGCGGAGATCGTTGCCAAGCGCATCGCCATGCGCAACAATCCCGACATCGAAGCCAAGCTGAAAGAAATTGTCGCGCTGTCGCTGAAGCACAAGCTGTCGCTCGCTTCGCATGACGATGACAGCGTCGAAAAGGTCGCCGAAATGCACGATCTCGGCGTCACCATCAGCGAGTTTCCAGTCACCGCACCCGCCGCAGAAGAGGCGCGTCGCCGCGGCCTCTGGACGCTGATGGGAGCCCCCAACGCCCTGCGCGGTCAGTCGATGTCAGGCAATCTCAGCGCGCTCGATGCTGCAAGGGCAGGCCTGCTGAGCGTCATCGCCGCCGACTATCATCCGGCTGCCTTCGTGCCCGGCATCTTCAAGCTTGCCGATATGGTGGAAGGCGGCTTGCCAGCCGCCGTTGCCATGGCGACCGGCAACGCGGCCCGTTCCGCCGGCCTCCTGGATCGTGGCGAGATCGCTATCGGCCAGCGCGCCGATCTGGTCGTGGTCGAGCCGGGCGATGTCCACCGCATCCGCGCCACCTTCCGCGCCGGCCGCTTCGTCTACAGCGACGGCACGCTGCATCCGTTGCGGGCGCTGGCGGCCTAAGCGCGGTCGCCGATCAGCGAAATCAGTTGGGCCTTGGGCGCAACGGTCGAAGCTTCGGCGCCGACGGCCCTGCCGCCTTCCATCGTCACTCGGCCTTCGGCAAAGAGCCGCAGTGCCTGCGGATAGATCTGGTGTTCGACGGTGAGCACACGTGCGGCAAGGCTTTCGGCCGTGTCGCCGGAAAGAACCGGGACGGCGGCCTGGCCGATCACCGGCCCCTCATCCATGCCTTCGGTGACGAAATGCACCGTGCAGCCGGCGATCCGCATGCCGGCGTCGATCGCACGCTGATGCGTATGCAGGCCGGGAAACAGCGGAAGCAGGGAAGGGTGGATGTTGAGCATCCGGCCTTCGTAACGCTGGATGAAGGTCGGTGTCAGCAGCCGCATATAGCCTGCCAGACAGAGAATGTCGGGTTTAAGCTCGTCGAGCGCCGAAAAGATCGCCGCTTCATGCGCATCCTTGCTGGCGTAGTCCTTGCGGGGAAAAGCGAAGGTGGCGATGCCTTCGGCTGCGGCCTTGGCAAGCCCGCCGGCATCCATCTTGTCGGAGATCACCCCGACGATCTCGGCCGGGTAGTCGGCTGCCTTTGCCGCCGCAACCAGCGCCATCATGTTGGAGCCGCTGCCTGATATGAAGACGACGGCGCGTTTGCGCGGCGAGCTCATATGGCAAGCGTGCCCTTGTAGACCGTGCCGGCCGCGCCCCCGTCGCGGGCGATCATGCGGCCGAGCGTGATAACCGTCTCGCCCTCGGCTTCGAGTGCCGCGGAAACCGCCGCGACATTCTCGCCGGCGACGACGACGATCATACCGATGCCGCAGTTGAAGGTGCGCAGCATTTCCTTGGCTTCGACGCCGCCCGTCTTGGCGAGCCACGAGAAGACCGGTGGCACCTTGACGGCGGCAAGATCGATCTCGGCCGCCAGATGCTTCGGCAGCACGCGCGGAATATTTTCCGGGAAGCCGCCGCCGGTGATGTGCGCCAGCGCCTTGATGGCGCCGGTCTCGCGGATCGCCTTCAGAAGCGGCTTCACATAGATGCGCGTCGGCTCGAGCAGGGCTTCGCCGAGCTTCTTGTCTTCGGCGAACGGCGCCGGCGCATCCCAGCCGAGGCCGGAGAGCGAAACGATCTTGCGCACCAGCGAGAATCCGTTGGAATGGACGCCGGAGGAGGCGAGGCCGAGGATCACGTCACCCTCGGCAATATCGCCGGAGGGCAGCAGCTTACCGCGTTCGGCAGCACCGACGGCAAAGCCGGCGAGATCGTAATCGCCGGAAGAATACATGCCGGGCATTTCGGCCGTCTCGCCGCCGATCAGCGCGCAGCCGGCCTCGCGGCAGCCGGCGGCAATGCCGCCGACGATGGCCGCGCCCTGGTCGGGGTCGAGCTTGCCGGTCGCGAAATAATCGAGGAAGAACAGCGGCTCGGCGCCCTGCACCACGAGATCGTTGACGCACATGGCGACGAGGTCGATGCCGACCGTGTCGTGATAGTCGGCATCGATCGCGATCTTCAGCTTGGTGCCGACGCCGTCATTGGCGGCGACGAGAACAGGATCGGTAAAGCCTGCCGCCTTGAGATCGAAAAGCCCGCCGAAGCCGCCGATCTCGCCATCGGCGCCGGGACGGCGGGTCGAGCGCACCGCCGGCTTGATCTTCTCGACGAGGAGGTTGCCGGCATCGATGTCGACGCCCGCATCGCTATATGTCAGGCCGTTTTTCCCAGACTGGCTCATGCTGGTCTCCGATGGCTATTTCAGGCGGCAAACGTGCCGCGTCATCTGCCGGTCGCAATTGCATGACAGGGGCTTTTATGCAAGCGTTGCATGGCGAAAGCCCCCAATTTCCCGCGTCTTCTTCCGACCTTTCCGGGATTTGGCGCGACAGGGTTGACCATCTTTGCGCCTGCATCCTATGTGCTGAATGGCCGCTTCGGATCGGATGCGGTCAGGCGGCGGCGAGCGATCAGCGGGGAAGCAATGCCACAGCAAGTCAGCGGCAACAGTCTCAAGCGTCAGATTTTCTTCTGGCTGGCGGTGCTCGTCTTCTTTATCGTCTTTTTGTATATCTTCAGTTCGATCCTGCTGCCCTTCGTGGCCGGCATGGCGATCGCCTATTTCCTCGATCCTGTGGCAGACAGGCTACAGCGGCTGGGCCTGAGCCGCATGATGGCGACGATCGTCATCCTGATTGCCTTCATCATCATCTTCACACTGGCGCTGATGATCCTCATTCCCGTGCTCGTCAGCCAGTTCAACGATTTCGCCGAGCGGCTGCCCGGTTATATCAGCCAGTTGCAGCAGTTCATCGACAATTCGAAGAACTCGCTGCTGCCGGAATGGATCAGGAGCCAGGCCGGCACGATCAAGGACAATTTCTCCGGCATCCTCTCCGAAGGTATGGGCTTCCTGACCGGGCTCTTCGCGCAGATCTGGAATTCCGGCAAGGCGATCGTCGACGTCATATCGCTGCTCGTGGTAACCCCCGTCGTCGCCTTCTATATCCTGCTCGATTGGGATCGCATGGTCTCCAAAGTCGATCAGTGGATCCCGCGCGATTATGTCAGCGATGTCCGCCAGATCGCCAGGGAAATCGACCAGGCGATCGCCGGTTTCATCCGCGGCCAGGGCTCGCTCTGCCTGATCCTCGGCATCTATTATGCCGCCGGCCTCTCTCTCGTCGGCCTGAATTTCGGCCTGCTGATCGGCCTCTTCGCCGGCATGATCAGCTTCATCCCCTATGTCGGCTCGCTGGTCGGTCTGGTTTTGTCCGTCGGCGTGGCGCTCGTGCAGTTCTGGCCGGATTATCCCTGGATCGGCCTGGTGCTCGTCGTCTTCTTCAGCGGCCAGTTCCTGGAAGGCAATATCCTGCAGCCGAAGCTCGTCGGCTCCAGCGTCGGCCTGCATCCGGTCTGGCTGATGTTTGCGCTCTTTGCCTTCGGCGCGCTCTTCGGTTTCGTCGGGCTTCTGGTCGCCGTGCCGGCGGCGGCGGCCGTCGGCGTCCTTGTCCGTTTCGCGCTTTCACGCTACCTTCAGAGCGATCTTTATTTTGGCGGGGCGCCGAGCGCCCGCGCCCGGAAGATGAAATCAGTTCCCAATGAATGACGTGAAGAACGCTGATCCGAAGCGCAAGGCCGGAGAGCAGCTGCCGCTGGTCTTTTCGCATGATGCCGCAAGCGGCCGCGACGACCTCCTGATCTCGGAGCGTCTTGCCGCCGCCGTTTCGATCGTCGATGCCTGGCCGGCATGGCCATCGCCGGTCGTCGTGCTCGCCGGCCCCGTCGGCTCGGGAAAATCGCATCTCGCCCGCATCTGGCGGGAATTGAGCGGCGCCGTCCACATCCATCCCGAGCTTGGCTCGGATGCCGCGGTTGCCGCCGCCGCCGGCCCGGTGCTGTTCGAGGACGCCGACCGCCTCGGCTTCGATGACAAGGCGCTGTTCCACGTCATCAACAGCGTGCGCGAAAACGGCACCAGCCTGTTGATCACCAGCCGTCTCTGGCCGATGTCGTGGCCGGTTTTGCTGCCCGATCTGCGCTCGCGCCTGAAAGCGGCAACCGTCGTCGAGATCGGCGAACCCGATGAGGCGCTGTTGTCGCAGGTGATCGTCAAGCTCTTCGCCGACCGGCAGCTTTATATAGATGACAAACTCGTGCTCTATATCGTGAACCGGATGGAGCGGTCGCTGAATGCGGCCCAGACGATCGTCGAAAGGCTTGACCGGCTGGCCCTGTCGCGGGGCACGAAAATCACCCGGTCTCTTGCTGCCGAAGTATTGAATGAATTGGGAAATTCGGAACCGGCCGATTGACTGTCACAGTTCCGTCGTGAAACTGATATAATTGCCTTCGGCGATTGAAAACGGGGTAAGCGGACCATGGATAGTGCAGTCGCAGAACATCAGGAACTCACTCCGGGAACCAACGACAACACCCCCTCGCTGGAACAGCTGCTCACCAGCCCCGAGCGCTTCATCAACCGTGAATTCTCCTGGTTGCAGTTCAACCGCCGTGTCCTGGAAGAGACGCTGAATACCGAGCACCCGTTGCTCGAGCGCGTCCGCTTCCTGTCGATCTCGGCCGCCAACCTCGACGAATTCTTCATGGTGCGCGTCGCCGGCCTCGAGGGCCAGGTACGCCAGAATATCGCCGTGCGCAGCCCCGACGGCAAGACGCCGGCCGAGCAGCTCGATTCGATCCTGCAGGAGATCGACCATCTGCAGATGGAGCAGCAGGCCTCGCTCGCCGTGCTGCAACAATATCTCGCCAAGGAAGACATCCTGATCGTGCGCCCCGGCGCCTTGAGCGATGGCGACCGCCAGTGGCTGGCCGCCGAATTCGAACAGGCGATCTTCCCGGTGCTGACGCCGCTGTCGATCGATCCGGCCCATCCGTTCCCCTTCATTCCGAATCTCGGCTTCTCGATCGGTCTGCAGCTCGTCAGCAAGAACGGCCGCGAGCCGATGACGGCGCTGCTGCGCCTGCCGGTGGCGCTCGACCGCTTCGTCCGCCTGCCGGATGATGGAAACACGATCCGCTACATCACGTTGGAAGATGTCGCCAATATCTTCATCCATCGGCTCTACCCGGGTTACGAGGTGCAGGGTTCCGGTACGTTCCGCGTCATTCGCGACAGCGATATCGAAGTCGAGGAAGAGGCCGAGGATCTCGTCCGCTTCTTCGAAACGGCGCTGAAACGCCGCCGCCGCGGCAAGGTCATCCGCATCGAGACCGATTCGGAAATGCCGGCCTCGCTGCGTCAGTTCGTCGTTCAGGCGCTCAATATCCCTGATAATCGCGTCGCCGTTTTGCCGGGCCTTCTGGCGTTGAACACCTTGTCCGAGATCACCAAGGCGCCGCGCGAGGATCTCAGATTTCCTTCCTACAATGCGCGATTTCCCGAGCGCGTCCGTGAGCATGCCGGCGATTGCTTCGCCGCCATCCGCGAAAAGGACATGGTCGTCCATCACCCCTACGAATCTTTCGACGTGGTGGTCCAGTTTCTTCTCCAGGCTGCGCGCGATCCTGACGTCCTGGCGATAAAGCAGACGCTTTACCGCACCTCCAACGACAGCCCGATCGTCCGCGCCCTGATCGACGCCGCCGAAGCCGGCAAGTCGGTGACGGCGCTGGTCGAGCTCAAGGCCCGCTTCGACGAGGAGGCGAACATCCGCTGGGCGCGTGACCTCGAGCGCGCCGGCGTGCAGGTCGTCTTCGGCTTCATCGAGCTCAAGACGCACGCCAAGATGTCGATGGTCGTCCGCCGCGAGGAAGGCAAGCTGCGCACCTATTGCCATCTCGGCACCGGCAACTATCACCCGATCACCGCGAAGATCTATACCGATCTTTCCTACTTCACCTGCAATCCGGTCATCGCCCACGACATGGCGAACATCTTCAACTTCATCACCGGCTACGGCGAGCCGGAACAGGGCATGCAGCTCGCGATCTCGCCCTATACGATGCGCTCGCGCATCCTGCGTCACATCGAGGAAGAGGTCCAGCATGTAAGGAACGGCGCGCCGGCGGCGATCTGGATGAAGATGAATTCGCTTGTCGATCCCGACATCATCGACGCGCTCTATCGCGCCAGCCATGCCGGCGTCGAGATCGATCTCGTCGTGCGCGGCATCTGCTGCCTGCGTCCGCAGGTGCCCGGCCTTTCGGAAAAGATCCGCGTCAAGTCGATCGTCGGCCGCTTCCTCGAACACAGCCGCATCTTCTGCTTCGGCAACGGCCACGGCCTGCCGTCCGACAAGGCGCTGGTTTACATCGGCTCGGCCGACATGATGCCGAGAAACCTCGATCGCCGCGTCGAAACCATGGTTCCGTTGACGAATCCGACCGTTCACGAGCAGGTCTTGTCACAGATTATGCTCGGCAACGTGATTGACAATCAACAAAGCTACGAGATATTGCCCGACGGTACGTCGCGACGCATGGAAGTGCGCAGGGGCGAAGAACCGTTCAATGCGCAGCAGTATTTCATGACCAATCCGAGCCTGTCAGGCCGTGGTGAAGCTCTGAAGTCCAGTGCGCCGAAGCTGATCGCCGGCCTGCTCGAAGGCCGCAACAACAAGTAATACTGGACCTAAATGGTTGAATCTGAAGCCCAGGGGCGCCTTCCGGGGATCGCCCCGGTCTCCGTCGTCGATATTGGATCGAATTCCATTCGTCTTGTCGTCTACGAAGGCATGTCCCGTTCGCCGACCGTCCTCTTCAATGAAAAGGTCCTTTGTGGCCTCGGCAAGGGCGTCGCCCTTACCGGCAAGATGGATGAAGACAGCGTCGGCCGGGCTCTGGCGGCGCTGCACCGTTTCAAGGCCCTGTCCGACCAGGCGCGCGCTGCCACTATGTATGTGCTGGCGACGGCGGCCGCACGCGAGGCGAGCAACGGTCCTGATTTCATCCATCAGGCAGAAACCATCCTTAACCGCAAGGTCCGCGTGCTCTCCGGCGAGGAGGAGGCGAAATTCGCCTCGCTCGGCATCATCAGCGGTTTCTACAATCCTGACGGCATTGCCGGCGACCTCGGCGGCGGCTCGCTCGAGCTGATCGATATCAAGGGCAAGGAAGTCGGCAAGGGCATTACGCTGCCGCTTGGCGGCCTGCGCCTGTCGGAATATGCCGGCGGTTCGCTCTCCAAGGCCCAGACCTTTGCCCGCAAGCAGCTGAAAACGGCAAAGCTATTGTCGAAAGGCGAGGGGCGCACCTTCTACGCCGTCGGCGGCACCTGGCGAAACATTGCCAAGCTGCACATGGAAATCACCCATTATCCGCTGCATATGATGCAGGGCTATGAGGTGTCTTTCGAAGCGATGATGCTGTTCCTCGAACAGGTGACTGCGCGCGATTCCAGGGAGCCGGCGCTGCAGGCCGTTTCCAAGCACCGCCGTTCGCTGCTGCCCTTCGGCGCTATCGCCATGAAGGAAGTGCTGAGCGCGATGAAGCCGTCGGTGATTTCCTTCTCGGCGCAGGGCGTGCGCGAGGGGTATCTCTATTCGCTGCTGTCGGAGTCCGAGCGCCGCCTGGATCCGCTGCTTGCCGCCGCCGGCGAACTGGCGATCCTGCGTGCCCGTTCGCCGGAGCATGCCCGCGAGCTGGCGGAGTGGACCGGCCGCATGATGCCCCTTTTCGGCATCCAGGAAACCGGCGAGGAAAGCCGCTACCGTCAGGCCGCCTGTCTGCTGGCCGATATCAGCTGGCGCGCTCATCCCGACTATCGCGGCCTGCAGGCGCTGAACGTCATCGCCCACTCTTCCTTCGTCGGCATCAGTCATCCCGGCCGCGCTTTCATCGCGCTTTCCAACTATTACCGCTTCGAAGGCCTGCATGACGACGGCGCCACCGGCCCGCTGGCGCAGATCGCCACGCCGCAGCTCATCGAGCGCGCCAAGCTGCTCGGCGGCATGCTGCGTGTCGTCTACCTCTTCTCGGCTTCGATGCCCGGCATCGTCAAGAACCTGACCTTCCGCAAATCCTCGAGCCCGGACCTCGACCTCGAATTCGTCGTGCCTCCCGAGTATCGCGACTTCGCCGGCGAACGCCTGGACGGCCGCCTGCAGCAGCTTTCGAAGTTGACGAACAAGCGGTTGGCGTTTCGGTTCGAGTAGCGCAGTCCCGCAGTTCGCCCCGTGATGGGATACTCAGGTCGCTGCTTGTTCCCTCTTCTCCCCAGCGGGGAGAAGGTGGCCCGAAGGGTCGGATGAGGGGGGTCGCACGGCACGCCCCTTTATGCTGCCCTTCGCTTGCGCTCAGTGCATTCGCGGCCTTGCCGCTCACCCCCTCAACCGCCTGCCGGCACCTTCTCCCCGCTGGGGAGAAGAGGTATGTAGCTGCGCCGCATTCCTCTCTCATCTACCAGAAGCCGAGGGAACGGACGAGGCGGCTGCTTGCTCTTTCACCGGTGCTCGTCACGGGAATGGAAGAGGTTGAGGCAATGACTTGCTGCCCCAAACAAAAAGGCGGCACCTGCGCACCGCCCTCTCTATCTCACATCACGCTCGAATTACTTCGCGTTCAAAAACTCGCCGACCTCGAGCAGGCTGAACTCGTTATTGTCGGCCTTGTCAACGGCGCGGCCGGCCGAGAAGGGCAGGTTGTTGTCGTTGCCGATGATGATGTGCGTGGCGTCGACGCGGTCGACGTTTTCGATCGTCACGAACGGCATGTCGTAGACGCCGTCCTTGCTGCCGGCCTTCTTCTTGTTGTCGGGGTCCTGGATGTTCAGGAGGTCGATATAACCGATCTTGCGGACAGACTTGCCGACATTGGCATCGTTGAACTCGATCTTGTAGACGCGCTTCAGCACGGCCGGAGCTTCGAAGCAATCCGGCTTCGGCTGTTTCGGGTCGGCGCAGGCCTTGTCCGTCGTGCCGGCGCCGTTGTCGCGCTCGATGACGAGAGCGGTGGTGTCGTCGAGCATGTTGAAGTCGCCGATCGACACTCCCTTGTCCTCGAACGGATAGAGCCAGCTGCGGCCGGTCCACTTCTTCGAAGCGACATCGAACTCGATGACGCGGATGGCGGTGTGGCCGTCGACCGTTTCCACCGTGCCGTCATCCTTGTAGATGGCGCCTTCGAGCAGGCCGTAGAGCTTGGCGCCGTCCTTCGACATGGCGAGGCCCTCGAAGCCGCCGGAGCGCTTCAGATTGAAGACCGGCATCTTGGCGGCCGGGTTGGCCGGGACCGAGAGAAGCGGATTGTCGGGCGAAAGCACCGGCTTGCCGTCGAGCGTCGTCGGGATGACGTCGGTGAGGCGGCCTGACGTGTCGAACTTCAGAATGTAGGGACCGAATTCGTCGCCGAGCCAGAAACCGTCGGCGACCGGCTGGATCGATTCGATGTCGAAGTCGGCGCCGGTGAGATAACGCGTGTCGGTGCCTTCGAGAACGATCGGGAAGGGAGCGATCTTGTTGGGATCGGAGAGGAAGAGGTTCTTGACGACTTCAGCCTTGTTGCCGGCCCAATCGAACTTCATCTGGTGTAGGAAGAGCATGGAGTCCGACGAGGTGGACTTCGAGCCGAAGCCGTTGTCGGAGAGCGTCCAGAAGGTGCCGTCGGCCATCGTCTTGACGCCGGAGAAGCCTTGGATCGGCTGGCCGTCGAAAGGAAGCTTCAGATCGGTGACGCGGGCGCCATCCTTACCGGGAACGGTGCCGAGCGCTTCGGTGCGCTTGCGGTCCGGCGTTGTAAACTTGCCGGAATGCTTGAGAAATTCGGGGGCATCGGACGGCGCCGGAACCATGGTGTTGGCAGGCAGGATCGCCTGGCCGGCGAGCTTGGCCGGAAACTGCTGCTGGTCGGCGGAAGCGGCGCCTGCGACCAGGATGAAAAGCGATACGGAAGCAAAAAGGACGTTCTTCATAATATCCCCGTGGAACGGATTGCAAAGGCCTTCCGCTTAGCAGGGCTTCCGTGTCAGCGAATTGACGGTTGGGTGAAGCTTTGGTGACGTCCTGCTCAGCCGTGCAGAATGACCGCCGGCGTGTTCAGCACGGTGACCGCGCGCGAGGAAAGCGCCATGACGCCGAGCGCCTGGCCGCGGCCCTTCACGGCATGGGTGCCGAGATCCTCGCAGGATATGTCGTCGGGAAATTTCATGCGGCGGGCAAGCTCGCTGGAGATCAGAACCGATCGGTTCAGACTGCGGCAGAGCGTTTCCAGCCGGGCGGTGGTGTTCACCGTATCGCCGAAATAGCTGATCTTGTGATGGTCGACGCCGATTTCGGCGGTGATGATCTCGCCGCCGTGGAGGGCGGCGCGGAGCTTCGGCACTTGCCCGTAATTCTTTCGCCAGCCGGCGGCATTGGCTTCGATATCGGCGAGGATATCGAAGATGCAGCGCACGCAACGCGCATCCTTGACGCCGCGGGCAAGTGGCCAGGTGATGATCGCAGCATCGCCGACATAGTCGTTGATCATGCCCTTGTGACGCCTGACGGGCTCGGCGAAGGTCGCAAACAGCGAACTCAGCAGCTGTTGCGCCCTGAGGTCGCCGTGCTTTTCGGCAAATGCCGTCGAATCGACGAGGTCGATGAACAGGAAGACGCGCTCTTCCCTGACCGGATTGCGGTAGCGGCTGATGAGCATGCTGAGGAAAACTTCACGACCAAGCAGTTCCCGCACGCGCAAGACGAAGATCAGCATCGTGCAGACCGCAAGCGCATAGAGGAAGACCTCGAACGGCATGATGACGAGGTCGAGGAGCGACACCGGCTTCACCATGCCGAGCCACCAGAGCAGCAGGCCGGCGCAGGCAAAGCCGATGCTCATCAGAATTTCGTAGATCAGCAGCTCGGTGATGATGAAGGCGAAGGTCGGCAGCTTCTGGATGCGCCTGTAAAGTGCTCGAAACAGCACCTTGCGCTCGAAGGCGAGGATCGGCATGCCGATGAAGAGCGCGAAGATCGCCCCGATAACCGGCGTCTGATTGGAGTAGAACATCAGATCATAGATGACGCCGCTGGCCGCAAGGACGATCGTGATCAGGATCCAATTCTGTGTCGGAGATATTTCCCGCATGCCGCCTCTGCGCCGTGATGTTTCTTCCCGCCATTGTTTCAGGCCGGAAAAAACCGTCAAGCGAATTCGAAATTACAGCGCCGCGCGTCTTTTTCAGACGCGCGGCGCTGTAGCACTTTGAATGGGTGCATAATTTTATCCTTAAATCGATGCCGATTTAAGGCGTGATGCAGTCGCCTCAGAGGCTGACGGTTTCGACCTTCCGGTCGACGAAGCGCAGGGCGATCGCGCCCTGGATCAGTTGCAGTGCCGGCTCGCCGAAAAGATCGCGCCGCCAGCCGTGCAGGGCAGCGACTTCGGCCTTCTCGCCCTCGGCGGCGATCTTGTCGAGATCTTCGCTATTGGCGATCACCTTCGGCGCCACGCCATGTTTTTCCGAAATCAGCTTCAGCAGAACCTTCAACAATTCGACGGCAGCAGCGGCCCCTTCGGGCGCCTGCGCCTGGCGTGGCACATGCGGCATATCGGCCTTCGGTAGAGCAAGCGCGGTGTTGACGGCCTCGATGACCGCGGCGCCGGAAGTCGAACGCTCCCAACCCTTCGGAATGGTGCGCAGACGGCCGAGCGCCTCGGTATCCTTGGGCTGCTGCTGGGCGATCTCGTAGATCGCATCATCCTTCAGCACCCGCGAACGCGGCACGTTGCGGGCCCGCGCCTCGCGTTCACGCCAGGCGGCGACATATTTCAGGATCGCCAGCTCCTGCGGCTTGCGCAGGCGCATCTTCAGCCGCTGCCAGGCATCGTCTGGATGCATGTCGTAGGTTTCGCGCGACTCGAGAATGTCCATTTCCTCGGAGAGCCAGGAGGTGCGGCCTTCGCGTTCGAGTTCCGCCTTCAGCGACAGGTAGACGTCGCGCAGGTGGGTGACGTCGGCCAGCGCATAATCCAGCTGTTTGTCCGAGAGCGGCCGGCGGCTCCAGTCGGTGAAGCGCGACGACTTGTCGATATGGACGTTCTTGATGCGGCTGACCAACTGGTCATAGGAGACGCTGTCGCCGAAGCCGCAGACCATTGCGGCGACCTGCGTGTCGAAGATCGGATGCGGAATGAGATTGCCGCGATTGAAGATGATTTCGATGTCCTGACGCGCCGCATGAAAGACCTTCAGCACCTTCGTATCGGCCATCAGCTCGAAGAAGGGGGCGAGATCGATGCCCTTGGCCAGCGGGTCGACGAGAACTTCCGTCGTTGGACTTGCCATCTGGATCAGGCAGAGCTCCGGCCAGAAGGTCGTTTCGCGCAGAAATTCGGTGTCGATGGTGATGAAGTCGGACTTGGCCAGCTCTTTGCAGGCGGCCGCCAAATCGGCGGTGGTTTCGATCATATCAATTCATTCGCAAGGAAAAGGTCGGTTAAACCTTCCTTCTCCTTTCGGTTCGATATGTCAATACAACAGCATACGCTTCGAGCATTGCTGGCTAAGAATCACGTCCAAACTGAGGCACGGCGCGATGCACGGCGGCAATCGCGGTGAAAGTGCAGGAATCCTCAGCTGACCCTGAGATAACTCGTCATCCCCGTCTTCTGGTGCTCGATGATATGGCAATGCAGCAGCCAGTCACCGGGATTGTCGGCGACGAAGGCAAGCTGCACCTTCTCGTCCGGCTGAATGAGATAGGTGTCGGAGATGAGCGGCATCACCTCCCGCGTCGAGGAGGAGATCACCGTGAAGCTCATCCCGTGCAGATGGATCGGATGGGCATGCGGCGTTGTATTCTCCAGATTGAAGACATAGCTCTTGCCGAGCTTCAATTCCGCAAGCGGCGCCGTCGGATCGGGCGTGTCGCCTGGCCACGGCACCTTGTTGATGGCCCAGAAACTGTAGCCGAGCGTGCCGCAGATGCTTTCGACGGCGGCATTCTCGGCGGTGGCGCTCAGTATCAGCGGGATCTGCTCGGCAGCGGTTAGATCGGCCTTCGGGACGGGGTTGTCGACAAGCGGCCCAAGATCGCCGATGGCACGCTTCAACGTTGATCCGACCGCGCGCAGGCTGGCGATCGTCTTCGGCGCCGTGCCGCGGATATCCTCGAGCGTCGCGACCGCGCCTTCACCATCAGGCATGCGCACGGCAAGATCGAGCCGTTGACCCGGTCCGATCTGCAGGAGGTCGAGGGGGAAACGCTTCGGCACCGGATTGCCGTCGATCGCAATGACGATGGCCTCGGCGCCTTCCATCTTCAGCGAGAAGATCCGCGTCACGTCGGTGACGGCAATGCGCAGCCGCACAAGCCCGCCGGCCGGCGCGTCATATCGCGGCTCCTGGTGCCAGTTGGCGGTGCGCACCGTGCCGTAGGTGCCGGTCTTGGCAGCGTCGCGCGGCCGGAAGGGGGCGATGAATTGTCCGTTGCCGCCGAGCCGCCAGTCGCGCAGGTTCAGCACCACCTCGGCATCGAATTGCGGATCGGCCGGATCTTCGACGACGATGACGCCGGTCATGCCGTGCCCCATCTGTGTCAGCGTGTTGCAATGCGGATGATACCAGAAGGTGCCGGCATCGGGCGGCGTGAAGGCATAGTCGAAGCTGTCGCCGGTATAGACGTAGGGCTGCGTCATGAACGGCACGCCGTCCATGCGGTTGTCGATGCGAAGCCCGTGCCAGTGGATCGTCGTCGGCTCGTCGAGCCCGTTTTGCAGCCGCGCCGCATAGGGTCGCCCCTTTGTCATTCTCAGAACCGGCGGCATGCCGTCATGGCCCCAGCTCATGATATCCCTGGTCGGTCCCGCCTCGGTCAGCATGGCCTCGGTCTTCACCGCCGTCAGCAGCTGCGGCTCGGGAGCCGCCTCGGCAAACCCGAATTTACCGGCAATGCCGATGCCGACGCCATAAGCACCCGCCACAGCGGATGCCTTTAGAAGGTTGCGGCGGTTAAGGAGAGGCATGCGGATGCTCCACGGTGAGAATGCCGATCCTTTTAAAGTTGACCGGCATCTTCATCAATACAGGAAGCGCGGCCAAACTGCCGCAGCATACCGGTCGCAGCCTCGCCATAAACGCGTGCCAAACGCTCGTCCGCGTGCGCCAAGCCTTGACAAATCGGAGCGTCCATGCGCTTTTCCGCCCGATTTTCTTGTCGGCGCTTGAGGGTCTTGGAACCCTTGCTGCCGTCTTAAGCCACATGCCAGGATTTGAGATCATGCATCGCTATCGCAGCCACACATGCGCCGCCCTCCGCAAGTCGGATGTCGGCTCGACCGTCCGTATCTCCGGCTGGGTTCACCGCGTTCGCGACCATGGCGGCGTTCTCTTCATCGACCTTCGCGACCATTACGGCATCACCCAGGTCGTTGCCGATCCCGACAGCCCGGCCTTCCAGATGGCGGAAACCGTGCGCGGTGAGTGGGTCATCCGTATCGATGGCCTCGTCAAGGCCCGCACGGAAGACACCGTCAACAAGACCATGGCGACCGGCGAGATCGAGCTCTACGCGCAGGAGATCGAAGTCCTCTCCGCCGCGAAGGAATTGCCGCTGCCGGTCTTCGGCGAGCCGGACTATCCCGAAGACGTCCGCCTGAAGTATCGTTTCCTCGATCTTCGCCGCGAAACGCTGCACAAGAACATCGTCAAGCGCACCCAGGTCATCTCGGCCATGCGCCGCGAAATGGGCAATGTCGGCTTTACCGAATATACGACCCCGATCCTGACGGCCTCCTCGCCGGAGGGCGCGCGCGACTTCCTGGTGCCGAGCCGCATCCATCCCGGCACTTTCTACGCGCTGCCGCAGGCGCCGCAGCAGTACAAGCAACTGCTGATGGTGGCGGGCTTCGACCGCTATTTCCAGATCGCGCCGTGCTTCCGCGATGAAGACCCGCGCGCCGACCGCCTGCCGGGCGAATTCTACCAGCTCGACCTCGAAATGAGCTTCGTCACCCAGGAAGACGTCTGGAACACGATGGGCCCGCTGATGACCTCGATCTTCGAGGAATTCGCCGAAGGCAAGCCGGTCACCAAGGAATGGCCGCGCATCCCCTATGATGAGGCGATCCGCAAATATGGCTCCGACAAGCCCGATCTGCGCAACCCGATCGTCATGCAGGCCGTGACCGAGCATTTTGCCGGCTCCGGCTTCAAGGTTTTCGCCGGCATGATCGCCTCCAACCCGAAGGTCGAGATCTGGGCTATTCCGGCCAAGACCGGCGGTTCCAGAGCGTTCTGCGATCGCATGAATGCCTGGGCGCAGTCGACCGGGCAGCCCGGCCTCGGCTACATCTTCTGGCGCAAGGAAGGTGACAAGCTCGAGGGCGCCGGCCCGCTTGCAAAGAACATCGGCGAGGAGCGCACCGACGCGATCCGTACCCAGCTCGGCCTCGATGACGGTGACGCCTGCTTCTTCGTTGCCGGCGATCCGGCGAAGTTCTACAAGTTTGCCGGTGAAGCCCGCACCAAGGCCGGCGAAGAGCTGAACCTTGTCGATCGCGACCGTTTCGAACTCTGCTGGATCGTCGACTTCCCGTTCTTCGAATGGAGCGAGGAAGAAAAGAAGGTCGATTTCGCGCACAACCCGTTCTCCATGCCGCAGGGCGGCCTCGACGCGCTTCAGAACCAGGATCCGCTGACCATCAAGGCGTTCCAGTATGACGCCGTCTGCAACGGCTTCGAAATTGCCTCGGGCTCGATCCGTAACCAGTCGCCGGAAACCATGGTCGCCGCCTTCGAGAAGGTCGGCCTTAGCCAGCAGGACGTCGAGGATCGTTTCGGCGGCCTCTACCGTGCTTTCCAGTACGGCGCCCCGCCGCATGGTGGCGCCGCCTTCGGTATCGACCGTATCGTCATGCTGCTCGTCGGCGCGAAGAACCTGCGCGAAATCTCGCTGTTCCCGATGAACCAGCAGGCCCAGGACCTGCTGATGGGCGCGCCGAGCCCGGCAGCGCCGACGCAGCTGCGCGAGCTCTCGATCCGGCCGATCCCGCCGGTCAAGAAAGACTGAGATCATCTGATCCAAAATGCAAAAGCCCGGCAAATCGCCGGGCTTTTCATTTTGTTCGGTCGCTCACAATGACGCGTAGATCGCCTCGCGAAGATCGACCGTGAACTTGCCCCACATGCCTTCCAGCGTCGTGTTGGTCAGCGCAACGACGGTCAGCCCGTTGACCGGGTCGATGAACCAGCTATGGCCGTAGACGCCGCCCCATTTCAACGTACCCTTGGGGAAAGGGACGCCTGCCTCGGCCGGATTGGTGATGACTGACCAGCCGAAGCCAAAGCCGGAGCCGGGTTCGTGCTGCTGGCGGTGGCCGTCGGCCTGGTCCGTCGTCATCATCCCTGCGGTTTCGGTCAAGAGCAGCGGTGCGCCGCCCCTACGGATGGTTTCGAGTATGGCGAGGATATCACCCGCCGTTCCCGCCATGCCGGCGCCGCCGGAATGATAGGAGGCGGGGTCGAAGATGCGGTTCGGCGCGAAGCGGATGGGACCCATCAGCGACATCACCAGCGCAGTCTCGCCCATCAGCGCCGGTTCCGGTGAAGCGTTCATATAGGCCGCTGCCAGCCGGCTGCGATCGCGAACCGAAAAGGCGGTATCGGCAAGGCCAAGCGGTTTCGTCACCAGATCGGCGACGGCCTCGCCCAGCGGCACGCCGGTTTCCGCCTCGATGACGCCGCCCAGAACATCCATGGCGACGGAATATTGCCAGTCGCTGCCCGGCGCGAAGCGCAGTGGCGCGCTGGCGATCCGACGCAGGTTCTCGGCCAGCGGCAGTCCCGGTTCGTCGAGGCCGTCGGAAACGCCGGCGCGGGCATAAGAACCGTCCTCTTCGAAGAAGCTGTAGCTGAGGCCGGACGTATGGGTCAGCAGGTGGCGAATGCGAATGATTGCTTCGCTGCCATCAGGCTTCCTCGGTCGGAAGTCCGGCAGCCACCTCGTCACCGGGTCGTCGAGCCCGATTCTTCCCTGCTCGACGAGCCGCATCGCGGCGATGGTGACGATCGGCTTGGTGATGGAGGCAAGTCTGAAAATAGTGTCCTCGCGCATCGGCAGACCGCTTTCGCGGTCGGCAAGGCCGGCGGCGCGGCGATGGACGATCTCTCCGTCACGGGCGATAAGCACCACCGTTCCCACAAGCCGTTTGTCGTCGAGAGCACTTGTGATGGCCGCATCGACTGCAGCTGCAAGCGATGAATTCCTGTCGGCGTCTGCCATTTCGAGGGGAAGACTCATCAGATTAAACCTTCTATAATCACAATGACCGTTCCTGAATATAGAAAGCCGCTTCGAATTTATAGAGTGATCATTGTGAAAAATACTACGGACATGAAAAATTCTACCTCCCGCCGACGCGGCCGACCGCCGGCTTTCGACCGCGAGACCGTGCTGTCGGCGGCGCGCGAGACCTTCTGGGCGCATGGATATGAGGGCGCCTCGATCGCCGATCTCACCGCCGCCATGGGCATCACACCGCAAAGCCTCTATGCCGCCTTCAACTCGAAGGCCGATCTTTATCGCGCGGCGCTGGAGCAATATCGCGGGCTGGGCGCCGATACGTTTTCCGCGCTCAGCGAGCCGATCGACACCGTCTCCGCATTCGAGCGCATATTGCGGGGCTCGGCCGCGATTTTCTCGGCTCCGGAGCATCCGAAAGGCTGCATGATCTCGACGGCTGTGCTGAACTGCGCCAGCGAGAACGCCGTGATCGCCGACCATGTTGCGGCGCTGCGTCGTCGGTCGCTGGATGCTTTCGCGGCAAGGATCGAGCGTGGCATCCGCGAGGGCGACATCAAGACCGGGACGAATGCTCGCGCGCTGGCGCGGTTTCTTGGCGCCATCATCCAGGGAATGTCGGTGCAGGCGAGGGACGGTGCATCGCTAGAGGAATTGCTTGACCTCGCAGCCCTCGCCATCGCCGAGGTCGGCCGCCACCGCGCCTGAAAACGAAAAGGCCCGGCAGTTCACGACTGCCGGGCCCCTTATCGCAAGATCAAAGCGATCAGTCGTTGGCGGTAACCTTGACGCCAAGCACTTGCGGCAGCGTGTTTGGAGCGCCCATGGCGGCGCCCACGATCGTCGGGAACGGCACCGGCTTTTCGGGAGCGGCCTTGACGGTCAGGCTCTTCGGATCGTCGAGGAAGGTGTTGACGGCAGCCGAAACGGCGTTCTGCAGTTCCGGAATATTGAGCTGCGCCAGCATGATCGGGGTCATCGCCTTCAGCGAATCCGCCATCTGCTTGCCGGAAATGTTCTGCTGTGCGCCGGCATAATCGAGCGCGCGCTTGGTGATCGAGGCATCTTCGAAACGCACCTGCGCGGCCTCAAAGGACAGCTGCTGCATCAGGCCGAGCATGGCAAGACCGAGCGCCTGCTGCGATTCTTCCTTGTTCGGGTTGGCTTCGGATTGCTTCATCGCATCCTGCAGCGACTTCACGAAGGCCATCGTGTAGCCCGAGATCTTGAAGCCGAGGTTCAGCTTGCCGATGTTGGTGAAGTCGAAGGCGAATTCCGAAATGTCGATCGTGCCGGGGGCGAGTTCCCAGGCGCCCTTCATGGTGATGTCGCCCTGGACGTGCTGCAGGGCCAGCTTCTCGATCGCGTCCTTGCTCTGCGGATCCTCGGCTTTGCTGAGGTCGGCCTTCATGCTTTTGAAGGCGCCGTCGAAATCGAAGCCGGATTCGTCTTCGCGCAGCGTCAGGTTGACGTCGCTTTCGAGCACCGAGAACAATTCCGCCCCATCCTTGACCACCTTCAGTGGTCCGGTATGGGCAGTTTCGTAGAGCATCATGGTATCGAGCGTATCGCCGCCCGGCGTTGCCGGGATCGAGATGCCGCCGAGCGTCAGCTCCTGCGCGGTGACCGTGACGCCGTCTTTCGTGGTGTTTATATCGGGGAAGGCAGCCTCTTCGATGTAATAGCCGCCGTCCTCGTCTTCTTCGACGCCGGAAAGGGTGACTTCGCCAACGGCCAGGCTTTCGCCGCCGGCCGATTTGACGCTGACATTCTTCAGCGTCGCGGTCGTGCCGTCGATATCGACGCTGTCAGCCGAAATCGTTCCGCCCTGTGCGGCATAGGCGGCATTGAGCTTCTTCAGCAGATCGGCGCCGTCGAGAGCGAAAGCCGAGCCCGCAAGCGAGAAAAAGGCTGCGCTCGACAGCATCAGCCGCGTTGTCCGGTAAAAGTTCATGGGGTGATTCCTCTGGTGGCGTGGTGGCGGTTGGAAATCTGCAGTGACGCTACTACGGATTGGGCCTGCTTTATATTTGCCGACCTCTAAATTTTTGTTGAGAGGAACGGCAAACGAAGTCCAAATTGGGGCGGAGCGTTTGTCTCATCCTTTGATGTCGGTCCCAAGACTTCATCCACAGCTGCAATGGCCCCGATTCCTTGCCCGCCGGCCTCTTCTGAGCTAGTCAGAACCTATGGGACAAGAGATTTTGCCGCCTTCAGGCGGAGACGACGATCACATCCAGCCGGTCGACCTCAAGGCGGCGCTCGAGCAGCGCTATCTCGCCTATGCGCTGTCGACCATCATGCACCGCGCTTTGCCTGACGTGCGCGACGGGCTGAAGCCTGTCCATCGCCGCATCGTCTATGCGATGAACGAGATGGGGCTGAGGCCGAATACAGCCTTCAGGAAATGCGCCAAGATCGTCGGCGAAGTGATGGGTAACTACCATCCGCACGGCGACCAGTCGATCTACGATGCGCTTGCTCGTCTCGCCCAGGATTTCTCGCAGCGCTACACGCTGGTCAACGGCCAGGGCAATTTCGGCAATATCGACGGCGATAGCCCCGCCGCCATGCGTTACACCGAATCGAAGATGACGGCGGTCTCGGAACTGCTGCTCGAAGGCATCGATCAGGATGCCGTCGATTTCCGTGATACTTACGACGAATCGAATACCGAGCCGGTCGTCCTTCCGGGCGCCTTCCCGAACCTGCTCGCCAACGGCTCCTCCGGCATCGCCGTCGGCATGGCAACCTCGATCCCGTCGCACAATGCCCACGAGCTATGCGACGCCGCCCTGCATCTGATCAAACATCCCGATGCGACCGTCGAAAAGCTGGTCGAATTCATTCCCGGCCCGGATTTCCCCACCGGCGGCATCATCATCGACAACCGCGACAGCATCATCGAGAGCTACCGCACCGGGCGCGGCGGTTTCCGCGTGCGGGCGAAATGGCAGACGGAAGATCTCGGCCGCGGCGGTTACCAGATCGTCATCACCGAAATTCCCTTCCAGGTGCAGAAATCGCGGCTGATCGAGAAGATCGCCGAACTGCTGATCGCCCGCAAGCTGCCGCTGCTGGAAGATATCCGCGACGAATCGGCCGAAGACATTCGTGTCGTGCTCGTGCCGAAGACCCGCAGCGTCGATCCGACGATCCTGATGGAATCGATGTTCAAGCTGACGGAGCTGGAAAGCCGCTTCCCGCTCAACATGAACGTGCTCTCCATGGGCCGCATCCCGCGGGTCATGGCGCTGAACGAGGTGTTGAAGGAGTGGCTGGACCACCGCCGCGAAGTTCTGCAGCGCCGCTCGCGCTTCCGCCTGGCGGCGATCGACAGACGCCTCGAAATCCTCAGCGGCCTGCTGGTCGCCTACCTCAACATCGATGAGGTCATCCGCATCATCCGCGAGGAGGACGAGCCGAAGCCTGTGATGATGGCGCGCTGGGATCTCACCGACAATCAGGTCGAAGCGATCCTCAATATGCGGTTGCGCGCCTTGCGCAAGCTGGAAGAGTTCGAGATCCGTAAGGAATTCGACGAACTCACCAAGGAGAAGGGCGAGATCGAGGCACTGCTTTCCTCCGACGACAAGCAGTGGCAGACGGTCGCCTGGGAAATCGGCGAAGTGAAGAAGAAATTCGCCAAGGCGACCGAAGTCGGCCGCCGCCGCACCCAGTTTGCCGACGCGCCCGAGACCGACGAGGAAGCAATCCAGCAGGCAATGATCGAGAAGGAACCGATCACCGTCGTCATTTCCGAAAAGGGCTGGATCCGCGCATTGAAGGGCCATATCGCCGATACGGCGACGCTGACCTTCAAGGAAGGCGACGGCTTGAAGATCGCCTTCCCGGCGCAGACGACGGACAAGATCCTGATCGTTACGACAGGCGGCAAGGCCTTCACGCTCGGCGGCGACAAACTACCGGGCGGTCGCGGTCACGGCGAGCCGCTTCGCATCATCGTCGATATGGATAACGACCAGGCGGTGCTGACCGCTTTCGTCCATGATCCCTCGCGCAAGCAACTGATCGTCTCGACCGCCGGCAACGGCTTCGTCGTTCCGGAGGCCGAGCTGGTCGCCAATACGCGCAAGGGCAAGCAGATCATGAATGTCGGGCTGCCCGAGGAAACGCAGCTGCTCGTGCCCGTCAGCGGCGACCATGTCGCCGTCGTCGGCGAAAACCGCAAGCTGCTGGTCTTCCCGCTGGCGCAGGTGCCGGAAATGTCGCGCGGCAAGGGCGTGCGTCTGCAGCGCTACAAGGATGGCGGCATTTCCGACGTCCGCTGCTTCGCGATATCAGACGGCCTTGTCTGGGAGGACAGCGCCGGCCGCACGTTCACGAAGAACAAGGACGAGCTTGCCGAATGGCTGGCCGACCGCGCCACCGCCGGCCGCACCGTGCCCAAGGGCTTCCCGCGCAGCGGCAAATTCGCCGGCTGAGGTGTGACAACGCTGTGCGTCTTTTCAGACGCGCAATGCACGTTGTAAAACTTGGAGTTGCTGCATCGTTTCATCCATAAATCGATTTCGATATAAGGATAAAATGATGCAGTAAATTCCGCTGCCGCGTCTTGGCGGAGGCGACAACTCCTCTATCTCAAAGATGTTAGCAAAAATATGAGCAGGCCGACCCCGGAGGCGGACGGAATGGCCGCAGGCCGTGCACGGGAGGAGTGTGCGCGCCACTACCGGAGGAAAATCGATGCCCGCGAGCACCATAAAATTGCATGTCAGCCACACCTACAAAGTGCCGCCTGCTGTCGTCTACGACGCTTGGCTCAACCCTGAAATCGCGCGCCGCTTTCTGTTTGCGACGGATGACGGTCATGTCATCCGCGCCGATATCGATCCGCGTGTCGGCGGCCGTTTCTTCGTCGTCGACCGCCGCCCGACCGGCGACGCCTTTCACCAAGGCGTCTTCCTGGAATTGAAGCGCCCGCAGCGCATGGTCTTCAGCTTCTCCGTCGAGGAGCACGATCACAATTGCGACCGCGTCGAGATCAACATCGAGCCTCTCGGCGGCGGCAGCCGTTTGACGCTGACCCATGAAATGTGCGCCGAATGGGCCGAACACGAGGAAAAGACCCGGCAAGGCTGGGCGCATGTGGTCGAAGGTCTTGGCAGGGAACTGGAGCAGGAGCAGTTCAAGGCGACGGGTTAAGCGGTATGCTGAAATCTTGCAGGAAGCGGGTCGCACCTTCTTCGTCGATCTCGCCGGCGGCTACGGCAAGAACGAAAGCGTAGAGATTGGCATCGGTCGTTTCGATCTCGTAGCCGTTTTCCAGAAGGAACACGCCGGCGGTTACGATCGCGATGCGCTTGTTGCCGTCAACGAATGCGTGGTTGCGGGCAAGGCCGAAAAGATATGCGGCGGCGAGTTCGATGACGTCGTCGCAGCCGTAATTTGCCTTGTGCATCGGCCGGCCGAGAGCAGATTCCAGCGCGCCTTCGTCACGCAGTCCCGGGAGACCGCCGAAGCGCTCGATCTGCATTTTCTGCAGGCTCTCGACCAACGGTCTCGTCAGGAATTTGAAAGCCATTATTCGGCCAGCTTTTTCAAGGCGACCTTATACTTGTCCATGAAATATCGTGCCGCCTCGAGCTGACGAGACAAATCCTCATCGGCTGGCTTCAAAGTGATGCCGCCGTTTTCCAACTGCAATTCCAGTGAATCGCCGGTCTTCAATCCAAGACGGTCGAGGGTTTCCTTGGGGATGATAATACCCTCGGAATTGCCGATCTTGCGAATTGTGACGTTCATCGCTTCATCCTCTGTGTGGTAACGGCGTTATAACACGGTGGCGAAACGGCGACAATGTCCTAGCCTGCCATTTGAACGATGCTTTTCCTTCGCGCCATCCAGACCGAATGCGCTGCGATCGCCGCCACCAGGATGCCACCGCCGACCAGTGTCATCCTCGCCGGCGTTTCGGCAAAGATCAGCCAGACCCAGATCGGTGCAAGTACGGTTTCGAGCAGATAAAACATGCCGACTTCAGGCGCGGAAAGGTAACGCGGTCCGGTTGCCAAGCACCAGAAGGCAAGCGGCATCATCACCGCGCCGTTGAAGAGGATCCAGGCGGGATGCTCGATCGAAAAACCACCTGCCGGCATGACCGAGATCAGGCCGACCGCCGCCGGCAGCGCCGTCGAAAGCAGCGAGACGAAGCCCATCTCCCGGCGGGAGGCGCGGCTGATGGTGATGGCGGCGGCAATGATGAAGGCGGTCAGCAGCGCCATGATATCGCCGAAGAGATGGCCGCCCGAAAGCCCGTCCCGCACGATCAGGCCGACGCCGAAGATCATCGCTCCCATGGCGATCAGCGTTGCTAGCGCCGGCCGCTCCTTGAGGAAAATCCAGGAAAGAAGCGCGGCGAACATCGGATTGAAGGCGACGATGAAAACGACATTGGCCGTCGAGGTGTTGAAAACGGCGAGAAGGAAGATCACCGTCGTCAGCCCGTAAAGCAGGCCGGTGACGAGGCCCGGCCAGCCCGGCACGAGCACTGGCCATCGCCCCTTGGCAATCCTGAGCACGGTGGCGACCAGAAGCGTCACGATAAGGGTCGCGATGCTTCTCGCGGCCAGGATCGACCACAGCTCGCCGTCTGCAAGCCTTATCAGCGGGATATCCACGGAAAGCGCCAGTCCGCCGATCGCCGTCAGCAGCAGGCCCTTCCGATGGTCGGAAAGAGCAGTCATTTCAGTCGTGGGTGCTCTCGGGCATGGATGAGGGATCGAAGCGTTCCCAGCCGCGCGGGGTCAGATGCTCCTGCGGCTGATAGCGCGTCTTGTAGTCCATTTTCCGCGACCCTTGAACCCAGTAGCCGAGGTAGACATGCGGCAGTCCCAGCGCTTTTGTGCGCCTGACATGGTCGAGAATCATGAAGGTGCCGAGCGAACGCCGCTCAAGCGCCGGATTGAAATAGGAATAAACCATCGACAGCCCGTCGCTCATCGTGTCGGTGAGGGCGGCGGCAAGCAGCTCGCCCTTCGGACGCTGCTCCAGTCCCGAGCCTTCCTCACGCCGGCGGTATTCGATGATTCTCGTATTCACATGCGTGTCTTCCACCATGATGGCATAGTCGAGCACGGTCATGTCGGACATGCCGCCCTGCTGGTGGCGAAAATCGAGATAGCGTCGGAAGAGCGAATATTGCTCGCTGGAAGGCTGGGCTGCGAATTCGGTGGCGATGACGTCGGAATTGGCGGCAAGCACCCGTTTCATCGATTTCGTCGGCTCGAATTCCTGGGCGAGAATTCGCACGGAAACGCAGGCGCGACAGGATTCGCAGGCCGGGCGATAAGCGATGTTCTGCGAGCGGCGGAAACCACCCTGCGTCAGGATGTCGTTCATCTCGGCGGCGCGCGGGCCGACCAGATGGGTGAACACCTTGCGCTCCATCTCATGCGGCAGGTACGGACACGCAGCCGGGGCCGTCAGATAAAACTGCGGGGATGGCGTCGTCTGCGTATTCATTTGTCGCGGAAATTTCCTTGTCGAGACCGTGCCGTTTCCTGACAGCATGACCTAAGAATAAAAAACGTCAACAGCGGGGCGCTCTTCGCCCTTCATATCAGTCTTCTAATTTTAGATATGGAGCGCCGGCGCTCGTCGGCAAAGAGAAGGCGGAGACTTTATTTCGTCTCCGCCCGGGATTGCAGTTAGGGTTTCAGCCAAAGTCTCAGGCCGTGCGCACCGTCGCCGTGCCCACCAGCAGGTCGTGAACGAGACGGCTGCGTTCGATGAACAGGCCGGCAAGCAGGATGAGCGGCGTCAGCACCGAGTTGAGGATCCAGAACAGCGCCAGATGCACGATCGCTGTCATGAAATCCATCGGCCGTCCGTCGACGCGCACGATTGCGATCCCCATCGCGCGCATGCCGAGCGAGGCCTGGCTCGGTCCGCCCACCGTCAGGCCGAAGTAAATGCCGGCGACGATGACGAAGAGGGCAGGGTAGAGAAAGAAGCCGAGCCCCAACGTGACGATCGACAGGAAGAACAGCACAATCGCTGCGGGAATGCAGAGCAGCGCCACGATGACGTAGTCGAGAATGAAGGCGAAGACCCGGCGGCTCAACACGCCGCTATAGGCGCGCCAGTCCTCCGGTGCGGCATAAAGCGGATTGGGGTTGTAGCTCATCTCAATCTCCTGCGGAAAAACGATGCCGCTGATATGGTATCGGCAGGGCAAAATGCAATATTTGCCCTAGATTCGGATGATTTTGGGCCGGTTCGGCCCAATCACCGCTTTGCGAGAATTTTTGCCACTTCGACCGCGAAATAGGTGAGGACACCGTCGCATCCCGCCCGCTTGAACGACAGCAGCGTTTCGAGCATCGCCCGCTCGCCGTCGATCCAGCCATTCATCGCCGCCGCCTTGATCTGCGTATATTCGCCTGAAACCTGGTAGGCGAAGGTCGGCAACCCAAAGGCCTCCTTCATCCGCCAGCAGATATCGAGATAGGGCAGGCCGGGCTTGACCATCAGCATGTCGGCGCCTTCCTCGACGTCGAGGGCCGCGTCGCGGATCGCCTCGGTGCCGTTGGCGGGGTCGATATAATAGGTCTTCTTGTCGCCTTTCAGCAGCCCCCCAGTCGAGATCGCCTCGCGATAGGGACCGTAGAAGGCGGAGGCAAACTTCGTCGCATAGCTCATGATGCCGACGCTCTGGTGGCCGGCTGCATCCAGCGCCATGCGGATCGCGCCGATGCGTCCGTCCATCATCTCCGACGGCGCGATGATATCGGCGCCCGCATCCGCCTGCATCACGGCGGCGCGCGCCACCTGGTCGACCGTCTCGTCGTTGACGATCTCGCCGCCTCTGAGGATGCCGTCATGGCCGTGGCTGGTGAAAGGATCGAGCGCGACGTCGGTGATGATGCCGATATTAGGCACCGCCTTCTTGATCGCCGCCGTCGCCTGATTGATCAGGTTGTTGGCTTCGAGGCTGTTCGAGCCGGTCTCGTCGCGCAGTTCCATCTCGATATTCGGAAAGGTGGCGAGTGCGGGAATGCCGAGGCCCGCCGCTTCGCGCGCGGCTTCGACGGCCTTATCGATGCTCATCCGGTTGACGCCGGGCATGGCCGGGATCGGATCGACGATGCCCGAACCCGGCACGATGAAGATCGGCCAGATCAGGTCGTCGACCGTCAGCCGGTTCTCCTGCACCAGCCGGCGTGTCCAATCCGCCTTTCGGTTGCGCCGCATGCGGCGATGGCCGGTGATGTCGTCGACGAGATGAGTCCTGTCCTGCATGATATCTGTCCCTGGCCCATTCCATTTATCGGAGCGCTCATTATCATGGCGCCTGGAAAATCCAAACCGGACGATTGGCCGCGGCGGAAGAACCTCTGGCGCATGATGCCGATAATCGGAATCGATTTTTCGGGGGTATGCGCAAACTCAAAGTGATAAAGCGTTCTCCAGCGCGTCTTGTCAGACACGCAGCGTTCTTTATGAAGATGCAACCCCAAACCGATGTCTGCGCTATGGAAACCGAATCCCCGACGATACCGAAACGCACACTGGCGGATATCCTCTTCATTCTCTTCCTGAGACTGGTTGCCTTATCCTGCTTCTGGTTCGGCCTGCAATATTGGGCGATGCTCGTCGGCTATTCGCTGGTCGGCGCCGGCCGCTTCGATCTTTTGAGCCTGCCATGGAAAGTGGCGAGCACCAGCCTCGCCGTGCTCTTCCCCGTCGCCTCCCTCGGCCTCTGGCTGACCGTCTCCTGGGGGCCGGTCATCTGGGTGCTGGCCGCTGGCGGACAAATCCTCATGTATGGCCTGCTGCCGGATATTTTCGGCCCCAATCAGCTGATCATCCTGCTGCATGTCATCGTCGCCGCGGTCTACTTGATTTTCCGCCTGCTGCTCTGGCTGGAAAAGCGCCGGCATCGCCGCCAGGTAAGTGTTGATTTACCCTGAGACAACGTGGAGTTACCGGTAAGGCTCCGTTAAGCCTGCGGTTTAAGTCGAATTTTATATGTATTCGATAGGGTCTCACTCAAGGCGGGAAGAAAACACACCGCTAAACAAACAGTGAGGCAGTTAACATGAACACGAAAATCAAGCCGCAGGCGGTATCGACCTTCCGTGACCAGCAGGACCACGACATCCGTGATCTTTACATGGAATCCCTTCATCTCGTTGAACGTCTGCACCGTCGTCTTCTCGACGTCATCAAGGACGAATTCGACCGTCAGGGTCGCAGCGATGTCAACGCCATCCAGGCGCTGCTCCTTTTCAACATCGGCAATTCCGAGCTGACCGCCGGCGAGCTGCGCTCGCGTGGCTACTATCTCGGCTCCAACGTTTCCTACAACGTCAAGAAGCTGGTCGATCTCGGCTTCATCAACCACCAGCGCTCGCGCATCGACCGCCGCTCGGTCCGCATCAGCCTGACCGAGACCGGCCAGGACATCGCCGAAACGGTGGCCAAGCTCTACGAACGCCACATCGCCTCGATCGACAAGGTCGGCGGCATCGGCACCGACGAGTTCACGCAGATGAACAAACTGCTGCAGCGTCTGGACCGTTTCTGGAACGACCAGATCTTGTATCGCCTCTGAGACCCCTGACCTCCTTCCAGGGTTGACCAAAACCGGATGCGTCCCTGCGCGTCCGGTTTTGCCGTTTGTTCTCGCGTGGCATCTTTGCAACGCAGGGCGGGTCAAGCGTTCTCGCGTGTATTCAAGCCGTTTTTTAGCCGTTATTAACCGGCACGCTTTACCCCGTCATATGGTTCGTTGCGTCCTGTTTCCGGCAGTCGGCAAGTCCGTCTTCCGGCCGGCAACACGAATTGGCCATATTGGTGTGGCAGCGGAAGGCTTAACAACCGGCGCTTTCAATAGACCGATCAGGATGTTCAGGCTGCCGCGTCGCAATCTTGTGATGGGGCAAGCGGAATTTTTCGGTGCGCCGGAACAACGAATGGACTGGGATCTGCGTTAAAGCGCAGTGATATCGCAAAAGGCCGCAGATTCTCTTTATAGCGGCATTCAGTGGTTGGGACTATGTCGAAGAAAAACGGAATTGAAGCTCTCTCGCGCCGCGCCTTCCTTGCGTCTGCGGCAACGGTTGGCGCCGGCGCGCTTGCCGCGCCGGCATTCGCGCAATCGGCGCTCGATACGCTGATCAATGCGCCGCGCCGCGGCAACTGGGACGACCAGTTCGACGCCAAGGCGGCGTCGCGCACGGCAACCGCCATGGTTTCCAACACGCCGATCCTCGGGCCTCAATCGGTCGCAAGCGCCCAGCAGGCAATTATGCAGTATCAGCAGATCGCCGCAGCCGGCGGCTGGCCTGAGGTCAATCCCGGTGACCAGCGCCTGCAGCTCGGCGTCAGCTCTCCCGCCGTCCAGGCGCTGCGCCAGCGCCTTGCGATCACCGGCGATCTGCCGCGCGAGGCCGGCCTGTCCAACGCCTTCGATTCCTATGTCGACGGCGCCGTCAAGCGCTTCCAGGCGCGTCACGGCCTGCCGGCCGACGGCGTTCTCGGCGAATTCACGCTGAAGGCGATGAACATCCCCGCCGATGTCCGCCTGCAGCAGCTGAACACCAATGTCGTCCGTTTGCAGACCTTCCCTGAAGATTTGGGCCGCCGTCACTTGATGGTCAACATCCCGGCCGCCTATGTCGAGGCTGTTGAAGACGGCAGTGTCGCGACGCGCCACACCGCGGTTGTCGGCCGCTTGAGTCGCCCGACGCATCTCGTCAACTCGAAGATTTACGAGGTCATCCTCAATCCTTATTGGACTGCGCCGCGCTCGATCGTCGAGAAGGACATCATGCCGCTGATGCGCAAGGATCCGACCTATCTCGAAAAGAATGCCATTCGTCTGCTGGACGGCAAGGGCAATGAAGTCGCCCCCGAGACCATCGACTGGAACGGCGAGGCGCCGAACCTGATGTTCCGTCAGGACCCCGGCAAGACCAATGCCATGGCGTCGACGAAGATCAACTTCTACAACAAGAACGGCGAGTATATGCACGACACGCCGCAGCAGGGCCTGTTCAACAAGCTCATGCGCTTTGAATCGTCGGGCTGCGTCCGCGTTCAGAACGTGCGCGACCTGACGAACTGGCTGCTGCGCGAAACCCCCGGCTGGAACCGCCAGCAGATGGAGCAGGTGATCGCAACCGGCGTCAACACGCCGATCAAACTCGCTGCGGAAGTTCCGGTTTACTTCGTCTATATCTCTGCCTGGGGCATGCCCGACGGCATCGTCCAGTTCCGCGACGACATCTATCAGATGGACGGCAATGCCGAGCTGGCGCTCGACACCACGGCTGGCATGGAACAGCCGGTTCAGTAATAAGCGGCGACCTCTGCACCGTGATTGAAAACCGCGCTTTTCCGGCGCGGTTTTTTATGTCCGGAGAGGCACTCCCTGGTATGGGCGCCAGGCTTCGGCGTCGTACGACCGCAAAAGAGCGGGCGCGCGCGCTTTGCTCAGCAAATGTCGTTCTCCGTATTGCCCTCGCCACGGGGGAAGGCTAATACCTCAGCGCATTCCAGTTGAGGAGCCCGCCCATGACCAATGCTTCCACCGAATCCTTCTTCAATCGCTCGCTTGCGGACGTCGATCCGGACATTTTCGGCGCGATCGGAAAGGAACTCGGTCGCCAACGGCACGAGATCGAACTGATCGCTTCTGAGAACATCGTCTCCCGCGCCGTGCTGGAAGCCCAGGGCTCCATCATGACCAACAAATATGCCGAGGGTTATCCCGGCAAGCGTTATTACGGCGGCTGCCAGTTCGTCGATATTGCCGAGGAACTGGCGATCGAGCGCGCCAAGAAGCTGTTCGGCGTCAATTTCGCCAACGTCCAGCCGAATTCCGGTTCGCAGATGAACCAAGCCGTGTTCCTGGCGCTGCTGCAGCCCGGCGATACCTTCATGGGGCTCGACCTGAATTCGGGCGGCCACCTCACGCATGGTTCGCCGGTCAACATGTCCGGCAAGTGGTTCAACGTCGTCTCCTACGGCGTGCGCGAAGGTGACAACCTGCTCGACATGGATGAAGTCGCCCGCAAGGCCGAGGAAACCAAGCCGAAGCTCATCATCGCCGGCGGCACTGCCTATTCCCGTATCTGGGACTGGAAGCGCTTCCGCGAGATCGCCGACTCGGTTGGCGCCTACCTCATGGTCGACATGGCCCATATTGCCGGCCTTGTCGCCGGTGGCGTTCATCCGTCGCCGTTCCCGCATTGCCATGTCGCGACGACGACGACCCACAAGTCGTTGCGTGGCCCGCGCGGCGGCGTCATCCTCACCAATGACGAGGATCTGGCGAAGAAGTTCAATTCGGCTGTCTTCCCTGGTCTGCAGGGTGGCCCGCTGATGCACATCATCGCCGCCAAGGCCGTTGCCTTCGGCGAGGCGCTGCAGCCGGAATTCAAGGACTATGCGGCCCAGGTGGTCAAGAACGCCAAGGCTCTTGCCGAAACGCTGATATCGGGCGGCCTCGCCGTCGTCTCCGGCGGCACCGACAACCACCTGATGCTGGTCGACCTGCGCAAGAAGAATGCCACCGGCAAGCGCGCCGAGGCAGCGCTTGGCCGCGCCTACGTCACCTGCAACAAGAACGGCATCCCCTTCGATCCGGAAAAGCCTTTCGTCACCTCGGGTGTGCGCCTCGGCGCACCGGCCGGCACGACCCGCGGCTTCAAGGAAGCGGAATTCCGCGAGATCGGCAATCTTATCGTTGAGGTCCTCGACGGTCTGAAGGTCGCCAATTCCGATGAAGGCAACGCCGCAGTCGAAGCCGCCGTGCGCGGCAAGGTGGTCAGCCTCACCGACCGCTTCCCCATGTACGGCTACATGGGATAAGGAGTAGGGATGCGCTGCCCCTATTGCGGTTCGGAAGATACTCAGGTCAAGGATTCGCGCCCGGCGGAGGACAACACGTCCATCCGCCGGCGGCGCATCTGCCCGGATTGCGGCGGCCGCTTCACCACGTTCGAGCGTGTGCAACTGCGCGAGCTGATGGTCATCAAGAAGACCGGCCGCAAGGTGCCCTTCGACCGCGACAAGCTGGTGCGCTCCTTCGAGGTGGCGCTGCGCAAACGCCCGGTCGAGCGGGACCGCATCGAGCGCGCCGTCTCCGGCATCGTCCGCCGGCTTGAAAGCTCCGGCGAGACCGAGATCTCCTCCGAACAGATCGGCCTGCAGGTGCTGGAAGCCATGAAGAGCCTCGATGATGTCGGCTTCGTGCGCTACGCCTCGGTCTATCGGGATTTCTCGCTTGCCGAGGATTTCGAGAAGGTCATTTCCGAAATCAACGCCAAGATCGCCCGCGACCCGCTGGACAGGTGAGCCATGAGCATCACGCCGCATGACGAACGTTTCATGGCGGCTGCGATCCGCCTGTCGCGCTGGCATCTCGGCCGCACCGCCACCAACCCCTCCGTCGGCTGCCTGATCGTCAGGGACGGTGTCATCGTCGGCCGTGCGGTGACGGCGCTCAGTGGCCGCCCGCATGCCGAGACGCAGGCGCTCGCTGAAGCCGGCGCGCTCGCCCGTGGCGCCACTGCCTATGTGACGCTCGAACCCTGCTCGCATCACGGCAAGACACCGCCCTGCGCCGAGGCACTGATCGCCTACGGCGTTGCCCGCGTCGTCATCAGCGTCACCGATCCCGATCCGCGGGTCTCCGGCCGCGGCATCGCCATGCTGCGCGAAGCCTGCATAGAGGTGGATGCCGGCGTGCTGGAGGCGGAGGGCCGGCACTCGCTTGCCCCCTATCTCACCCGCCAGACGAAGGACCGGCCCTATGTGACTCTCAAACTTGCCGTTTCCGCCGATGGCATGATCGGCCGCGAGGGGGCAGGGCAGGTGGCGATAACAGGCCCGGAGGCCCGCGCCCAGGTGCAGGCGCTGCGTGCCGAAACCGATGCGATCCTGGTCGGCATAGGCACCGCGATTGCGGATGATCCGCTGCTGACGGTGCGGGTATCAGGTCTTGAATCGCAATCGCCGATCCGCATCGTGCTTGATCCCTCGCTGGCATTGCCGCTGACCAGCAAGCTGGTCGAGACGGCGCGGGAAGTGCCGGTCATCGTGGTGGCGAGCGAGGAAGTGTCGTTGTTGGAGGCGGAAGGTTTACCCCCCTCTGACCTGCCGGGCATCTCTCCCACAAGTGGGGAGATCGGCAAGAGGCGCGATCCGAATTCTCAAGCTGGCTCGTCATCACCAGCGACGGCAGATCTAGGACGGGGAGCAAGCCCCCAGCTAATCTCCCCCCCTGTGGGGGGTGAGGCGCGTGCCGGCGAAGCCGGAGCGATCGATCCAGTGGATCAATCGCAGCGCCGAACGCCCGGCAGGGCAGAGGGGGGTAACGCACCCGCAGACGCCACCGACATGGACTCCCGCCGTGCCGCGCTAGAAGCCGCCGGCGTCGAGGTGCTCTACTGCAATCCCTATCATCCGGAAGTCCTGTTGCCGGCACTCGCGACGCGCGGTATTTCCTCGCTTCTGGTCGAGGGCGGTGCAAAGACGGCGCGGCTTTTCCTCGAGGCTGGCCTCGTCGACCGCATCCAGCTTTATCGGGCGCCTGTTGTCATCGGCGAGGGCGGTATTGAATCCCCGCTTGATGCAACCGACATACCATCGGGTTTTGCCCATACGGGCACGCTGATGTTCGGCGAAGATCGCCTGGACGAATACGAAAGAGGGTTTTGATGTTCACCGGAATAGTCACCGATATCGGTACGATCGAATCCGTTTCGCCGTTGAAGGAGGGCATCAAGCTCCGCGTTGCGACGAGCTACGACCCGGCGACCATCGATATGGGCGCATCCATCTCTCACTCCGGCATCTGCCTCACCGTCACCGGCCTGCCGCAGGAAGGCAGCAATGGTCGCTGGTTCGAGGTCGAGGCCTGGGAAGAGGCGCTGCGGCTGACGACGATCGGCGCCTGGCAGGAGGGCAGCCGCATCAATCTCGAACGGTCGTTGAAGATCGGTGATGAACTCGGCGGCCACATCGTTTCCGGCCATGTCGACGGCAAGGCGGAAATCCTCTCGGTGACAGCAGAGGGCGACGCCACGCGCTACCGCCTGCGCGCGCCCGAACATCTGGCGAAATTCGTCGCCCCCAAGGGTTCGATCGCACTCGACGGCACCTCGCTGACGGTCAATGCGGTCGACCGCACGGATTTCGACGTGCTGCTCATCCGCCACACGCTCGAGGTCACCACCTGGGGCGATCGCAAGGCCGGCGATTTCGTCAATTTCGAAGTCGACACCATGGCGCGTTACGCCGCCCGGCTGGCGGAATTCCCGAGCACCTGAATCAAAAACCTATAACGGTTTCCAGGGTCACACCACGACTGGCATGCTGGGCGCGGAACAACATCAGGCGCTCGTCGACGCATCCAACTGCACGTCTGCGGCGCGGCCCAATAGCTCACCAATCCGGGGACAGCTTCGTCAGATACTGGCCGTAGGCGCTCTTGCCGAGTTTCTCTGCGAGCTTGGCGAGGTCGTTCTGCGAGATGTAACCCATGCGCCAGGCGACTTCTTCGGGGCAGGCGATCTTGAAGCCCTGGCGTTTCTCCAGCGTGCTGACAAAACCTGCGGCATCGTGCAGGCTGTCCGGCGTGCCGGTGTCGAGCCAGGCATAGCCCCGACCCATCAGCTCCACGAAAAGCTGGCCGCGCTCAAGATAGGTGCGGTTGACATCGGTGATTTCCAATTCACCGCGCGGAGACGGCTTCAGGTTGGCGGCGATATCGACCACCTGCTGGTCGTAGAAATAGAGGCCGGTCACGGCCCAGTTCGATTTTGGCTTCTTCGGCTTCTCCTCGATCGACAGGGCATTCATCTTTTTGTCAAAGCCGACAACGCCATAGCGTTCCGGATCGGTGACGTGATAGGCGAACACCGTTGCGCCTTCCCGCCGACTCGTGCCGGATTTCATGATTTCCGGCAGTCCGTGCCCGTAGAAGATGTTGTCGCCGAGAACGAGTGCCGAGCTGTCGCCGTGCAGGAAGTCGGCGCCGATGATGAAGGCCTGGGCGAGGCCGTCCGGGCTCGGCTGTACGGCATAGGTCAGCGAAATTCCCCATTGCGAGCCGTCGCCGAGAAGGCGCTTGAAGGCTTCGACGTCGTGAGGCGTGGTGATGATCAGCAACTCCCTGATGCCGGCGAGCATGAGCGTCGTCAGCGGATAGTAGATCATCGGCTTGTCGTAGACCGGCATCAACTGTTTCGAGACGGCCTGCGTAATCGGATGCAGACGCGTGCCCGTGCCGCCGGCGAGAATAATCCCCTTCATGCCTATCTCCCTAAAGACCTTTATTCAAAAGGTCTCGCATGACAATCTTCATAGACTGCTTCCACTCCGGCAGCCGGATTCCATATGTTCTGGCGAGCTTGTCGCCGTTGAGACGTGAATTGGCGGGACGCTTCGCCGGTGTCGGATAGTCCGCCGTCGGGATGCGCTCGACGCCGACGTTTCTGCTGCCGGATTTAGAAAACTCCGTGAGTATCTCTTCGGCGAAGTCCGCCCAGCTTGCTTCGCCGCTGCCGGTCAGGTGAAAGGTGCCGCGCAGCGATGGCGCAGGGTCCGCTACGATACGGGATGCGATCGCAAGAATCGCGTCGGCGATGTCGAGTGCCGAGGTCGGGCATCCTGTCTGATCGGCGACAACGCGAAGATGATCGCGCGTCTCGGAAAGCCGCAGCATCGTTTTCAGGAAATTGGTGCCAAAGGGCGAATAGACCCAGGCGGTGCGCAAGATGACGTGGTTCGGGTTCACCGCCGCGACGGCCTTCTCGCCCGCGAGCTTCGAACGCCCGTAGACGGAGATCGGCGCCGTCGCATCCTCTTCGCAATACGCGGAGGCCTTGTCGCCGCTGAAGACGTAGTCGGTCGAAATGTGGATGACCGGAGCCCCGATCCGCGCGGCAGCCTCGGCAACCGCCCCGGCGCCTGCTGCGTTGACGGAAAAAGCAAGCTCGGGTTCGCTCTCGGCCTTGTCGACCGCCGTATAGGCGGCGGCGGAGACGATCACATCCGGCCGCAGAGCCGAGAAGGCGGCTGCGATGCTTGCAGGATCCGCGAGGTCCATTTCCGGGCGCCCGACCGCGCTGATTTCGACGCCCATTTCGGCGCCACGTCTAAGCAGCGACTGAACGACCTGGCCCTGTTTGCCGGTGACGGCAATGCGCATCGCTTATCGTCCCTTGAAAACGCCGAGGCGTTCGCCGGAGTAGACGTTTTCGCGCAGCGGCCTCCACCACCATTCGTTTTCCAAGTACCAATGCACGGTCTTCTCGATGCCGGTTTCGAAAGTCTCTTGCGCCTTCCAGCCGAGTTCGCTTTCCAGTTTGGAGGCATCGATCGCATAGCGTGCGTCGTGTCCGGGGCGGTCCGTGACGTTGGTGATCAGACGTGCATGCGGTCCCTTGTCAATGTAGACGCCGTCGAGAATAGCGCAGATGCGATGAACGACATCGATGTTCCTGCGCTCATTGCGGCCGCCCACATTGTATTTTTCGCCGGGGCGCCCTCTGGATGCGATCGTCAATAGCGCGCGGGCGTGGTCTTCGACATAGAGCCAGTCGCGGACATTCGCGCCATTGCCGTAAACCGGAAGAGGCTTACCCTCCAGTGCGTTCAGGATCATTAGCGGAATGAGCTTTTCGGGGAAATGGAACGGGCCGTAGTTGTTGGAGCAATTGGAGACGACGACGGGCAGGCCGTAGGTTCGGTGCCAGGCGATCGCCAGATGGTCGCTGGCGGCCTTGGAGGCAGAGTAGGGCGAGGACGGATCGTAAGGTGTCGTCTCCTCGAAGAGGCCCTCGTCGCCGAGCGAGCCGTAGACCTCGTCCGTCGAGACATGCAGAAAGCGGAAGGCGCTCTTGCGGCGAGCGTCAAGCTCATCCCAATAGTGCCGTGCGGTATCCAGCAGGCTGAATGTGCCGACGATGTTGGTCTGAATAAAATCGGCCGCGCCCAAGATCGAGCGGTCGACATGGCTCTCGGCCGCGAGATGCATGACGATATCAGGGCGGAAGGACGCGAATGCTTCCTGCATCCCGGCGCGGTCGCAGATGTCGGCGCGCAGAAATTGATAGTTCGGCGCCGATTCGACGGATTTTAGTGACGCCAGATTGCCGGCATAGGTCAGCGTGTCGACATTCAGCACCTCGGCGCCGATCTCGCTGACGAGATGACGCACCAATGCCGATCCGATGAAGCCCGCTCCGCCCGTGACCAGGATGTGCATCGTCGATCAATCCTTGGGTTGCTGTGTTGAATAGGAAAAATGGCCTGGCAGATCGGCGAGCCGCGGCAGCGTCTTGTCCTTGTCGGACAATACCATGTCTCTCTCATTGAAGGGCCAGCGGATACCGATCGCCGGATCGTTCCACGCGATGCCCCGATCATGCTGCGGGCTGTAGGGTGCGGTTACCTTGTAGCTGATGATGCTGTTCGGCTCGAGCGTTGCGAATCCGTGTGCGAAACCGGCCGGTACCCACAGCTGCATGCCATTTTCCGGCGAGAGCTCCTGAGAGAGCCATTTGCCGAAGCTCGGTGATCCCTCGCGGATATCGACGACGACATCCATGATCCGGCCGGCAAGGCAGCGCACCAGCTTGCCCTGTGCGAAGGGTGGTATCTGGAAATGCAGCCCCCGGACGGTGCCGGTCTGCGCCGAAAGCGATTCATTGTCCTGGATGAACGTGACGTCGGCCACATTTTCCCGGAACCAGGCATCCTTGAATACCTCGGAGAAGTAGCCGCGGTGATCGCCGAAGCGTGGCGGCGTGATTGCAACGATGCCCTCGATGGCCGCGGTCTCAATGCGCATGACGTACCTTTTCTGCGGTCTTCATCAGGCGCCCGCCCTCATGACGCTCATCAGCATGTCCGCCTGCGAGCGGCTTCGCATGGCCGCAAGGCCTGTCGCGGCAATGGCATCGCGCTCGTCGGCATCTGCGATCAGTCTGTAGCAGCGCTCGATCATGTCGTCATAGGGCTCAATTGCCAAGCCGCCGATGAAGGGCTGAAGGTCTGGATCGCGGAGGTCGCCTTCCGTCAGCACGCAAACGCGATTGGCGAGCAGATAGGAAATGCGCACGATCTCGAAGACGCCGCTCGCATAATGATGGATGTTGATCACGATCTTGGCGCGGGCAATCGCCGCGTCGCGTTCCGCGCCATAGATGTTGAAGAGGTGCGCGACCTTGAGCCCGCCGTCCTTCAGCGTCTTCAGGATATGGTGGCGGCGTTCGTTCATCGAGCCGTAGAAGAGCACGTCGATATCTTTGACTGCGGCGTGCTGTATCTGGCTGAGGCAGCGGCTATAGCCGATTTCGAGCACGCCGGCGTGATCAACGCCCTTGGCGGCGAGATTCTCCCGGTTGCGCGGGCTGTAGTCGAGAACCGGAAGCGACTTCAGGATCGAGGTGTAGCGCGAATTGATCCAGATGCTTTCTTCGGACACCTGCTCGAGATTGATGACGACGCTGTCCTTCGGCAGATGGCTGACAATTTCGGCGGGGAGAAGATTGCCGCCATAGATGATCGGCGCACGGCCGGCGAATGCGTTCATGTCCCGGGTGATCGGTGCCGAGCCGCCGAGTTCCTCGAAGGCGCCCTGTAGGCCAAGCGCGACTTCGTCGAAGGCGTGGCTGTGATTGTAGTTGTCGGGCGTCACGATCCAGATGCAATGACGGTCCTTGTGTGCCTGCCATCCGCCGGCAAAGGGCTGCAACAGGTTGCGGAGCGGCTGCTCGATCTTCGGCGCGGCTGGCATAGCCGGCCTTTCCGTCCGCACCGGCTGCTGCGGTATCGGGGAAGCGCCTGACGCCGGCTGGGCATAGGCGCGCATCAATTCGCGGCCGCCGATAAATTGGCCGCGCGGCATCCAGCCGGGCGGATCATCAGCCCCCCAGATCAGGTGCGGCTGCTTGATGAGCGGCTGGCGGCCTTGCTGCCACGAGGTCAGGAGAGCCTGGTCACGGCTCCGCAGAAAAGCTTCCTTGGCGGCGAAGAGGCCATGCAGCATCCGGCCGAGGCGGACACCGAACTTCCATTCGAAATCGGCAACGGTCGGTACGAAGGCGGCGATCTTCAGTCCGGAGGCGGTAGCCTGCTGGACATAAAGTCCGAGCAGACGCTCGATCACGAAGGGGCGCATCTTCGCGTTGGCATCGCGTGAATAGTGAGCCGAACCGGCATAGGCGGCGCCCGCCGCGGTGCCGGCGCGCGCTTGGTTTTCCAGCGATTCGAGAATGCGTTCGCAAAAGGCGAAATACCCGGACCAGAATTTCCGGTTGCCGCAGAAATAGTTGCAGAACATGAAGGCAGTCTTGTCCTGCGGCGGCGCGATCGGATAGCCCAACTCCTGGATATGTAGAAAGATCGGCTCCATGCCGGGGTGACCGCCAAGCAGCGAATGTTCCCAGACGTTGCTGTAGATCGCCGCGTGGCCGATCAGCGGGTTGTAAAGATAGGCGTCCGCACCTTCTGCCCTGGCCTTTTCCGCCTCCGTGACAAAAGACGGAAAGCTCGTCACCGACTTCATCTCGAATTTACTGGAGAGCAGCCCCCAAAACACGTCGTCACCGAGGCCGATCGCCTCGTGATGCTGATGCAGGGTGAGGAAGAGCTCGTATTCGCGGGTCGTATCCTGCGTATTGAACGAGATGTCGAGCGGCATGGCAGCCGCATCGAGCTGGCTGCGCTGCGAAGGATCGAGATAAGGCTGATAGATAATGACGGATCCCGTGCCGGCAGCCTTCTCCGTGAGAAGCGCCAGATCAGGAAGACCGGCCGGCAGAGCGGAAATGGGCTGATTGATCGTCAAGGCATCGTCCTTCGTGCACATGGTCGCCGACTCCGTGATTCATGCAACGGCATTCGGGCTGGTTTGGGTGCCGACTATTGGACGTGAAGCTTGCGCCACACTGTTGGCGGGATTTTCGCTGGTCAGCCTGGGAACAGGTTAAGCCATGATGTTCGCACCAGGCCCGATTGCGCGATAGTGCCCAACCTCCGGACGGCGTCATGAAAAACGAAAAGATCTATGTAACGAAGCCCAGCCTGCCGCCGCTCGAAGAATTCATTCCTTCGCTGGAAGCAATCTGGAACAATCGCATCCTGACCAATGGCGGGCCATTCCACCAGCAACTGGAGCAGGAGCTCTGCAACCATCTCGGCGTGAAGCATATCAGCCTCTTTACCAACGCCACCGTCGCGTTGCTGACGGCGCTTCAGGCGCTCCGCGTCACGGGCGAAGTCATCACCACGCCTTATTCCTTCGTGGCCACTTCGCATTCGCTTCTCTGGAACGGCTTAAAGCCCGTCTTCGTCGACATCGACCCGGTGACGCTCAATCTCGATCCAGCGAAGATCGAGGCGGCGATCACGCAGCAGACAACGGCGATCATGCCGGTGCATTGCTACGGCCACCCTTGCGACGTCGATGCGATCCAGAAGATCGCCGATCTCTACAATCTCAAGGTCATCTATGACGCTGCCCATGCCTTCGGCGTGGAGGACGAGCGGGGAAGCGTTCTCAATCACGGCGACCTTGCCATCCTGAGCTTCCATGCGACAAAGGTTTTCAACACATTCGAAGGCGGGGCCATTGTCTGCCCGGATGTCAAGACGAAGACCCGCATCGACCAGCTGAAGAACTTCGGTTCCGTCGACGAAGTGACCGTGGTGGCGCCAGGCACGAACGGCAAGATGAGCGAGTTCAACGCTGCGCTCGGCCTGTTGCAGCTGAAATACATCAAGTTCGTACTCGAAAAGCGTGAGCTCATCGACCGTGCATACCGCGAGCGGCTCCGCGGCGTTGTGGGCATAGAATGCCTGGACCGTTCCGGCGAGACCGTCTCCAATTTCTCTTATTTCCCGATCCTCGTACGCCCTGGCTATCCCATTTCACGCGATGGGCTCTATGAATGGCTGAAAGAAAATAACATTCATCCGCGCCGCTATTTCTATCCGCTGATTTCAAGCTTCTCGATGTACCGCAGCCTGCCTTCCGCGCAGCCCTCGAATCTGCCGGTCGCAACCGAAGCCGCACAACAGGTGCTCTGCCTTCCCATCTATCCGGACATGGAGATGGAGATCGTCGACAAGGTCTGTGCGCTGATCGAGTCGGCTTAAAAAAAGGTATTTCGACTGTCATCTCGCACCGGAGATCGAAAGTATCTGCGGTGCGAGATCGTGCGCCAATAGGCCGGTCAGAGCATGATGCCGAAAAGTATAAGCGGTTTTCGGGCGACATCCTGTTCTAGCCGCCTCACTTGTCAGCAAAGACTTGAAGCGCGAGCTCTGCCTGCCAGATAAGAAATCGCAGCCGGCGCGTTGCGCCTGGCTGCTCATACGAAAGCGGCGTGACCATCGATCACGCCGCTTTCTTCATCTCATAGAGGCCAGATTTAAAGCGCCAGTTGCGGAGGTCGGATTTCGAGCCGCTCCGTCACCGGGCGCTGTACGCCTCGCGGCTCAATCTCGACCCAGCGGTTTTCAAGCCGCGAGCATTCGATCGCTTCCAGCAGCCGTAGTCCTTCCTCCGCCTCATCGAGCCCAAGCACGTAGGGATGGGGCAGACGTGCGGTATTGATCTTGCGTTGCAGCAGGGCGTCGGCAAGGTCGGCATAATAATTCGCGAAGGCTTCGATGAAGCCCGACGGATGGCCTGCCTTGAACCGCTCGTAGCGGGTATTGTTAGCGATCATGATATCCGGGCTGGCGCGATCGAGGATCTGCTTGCGGCCGTTGCAGTCATAGAAATAGGCAAGCTCGGGGGTTTCCTGAAGCCATTCGATCGATGCCTTGGAGCCGTAGAGCCGCACACGCAGTCCATTGCGTTGCCCGAGTGCGGTCTTGCCGTACCACATGCTGCAATGCAGGCCGCCGGCGCAGCGCACGAGCGCCTGCACATTGTCGAGCACCTGCGGAAAGTGACCGAAACTCTGGCCCGTTGCACAGACTTCTTCCGGCTCCCGCCGCGTGAGGAAATGAAGCAGCGAGTGCACATGAACGCCGAGATCGAGCGAAACCGTGGGCACGGCGCCATCGTGCAGGCGCCAATCCTGCGGCGTCATCGGCGTCCCGTCACGGCGGAAACGGAGGAAGCTCTCCTGCGGCATCTCAATATGGATCTGCTGCAATTCGCCGAAAACACCATGCTCGACCATGCCGCGGATTTCGCGGAGCATGGGGTATCCCGTGTAGTTGTAGGTTACGGCCAAAAAGGCCCCGTTACTGCGCGCATTGCCGATCATGCGCGTCTCGGCGCTTGAACCGGCAAGGGCCTTTTCCGAGATCACCGAAACACCTGCCTCGAGTGCGGCGACAACCTGCTTCGTATGCTGCTGCGTCGGCGTCAGCACGACGAGAGCGTCGATGTTGCCGGCCTCTTTCGAGAGCAAGGTATCGAAGTCACCGTGGCAGCGCTCCGGCAAAATGCGGTACTGCCCCGCCGTTTCGCGATTGATGTCGTCATGGCGGCTGAAGCAGCCGGCGACCAGATCGAATTTCTGATCAAGCTCGATTGCATCGCGATGAGCGCGACCTACAGCAGAATTGACGGCGCCGCCCAGAAAGGCGAGGCGCAGCTTTTCCGGTACTCCCTGGCTTGATCGGCTCATGCGAGGTCTCCTTGCATCGTTTGGAGCGAAATGAAGGTCTTGAAATTCGGCACCACCTTCAGCATCTCCTCCCGCGACTCGAAACGGGCGTAGAGGATGGCGAGCTTGTCGTACGGTGCCGAATTCATCGGCTTGCCGGTGATCTTGAGCTGCGCGATGCGGACATCGGATGATGGAATGGAATGCGAGAAGGAAAACGGCGTCGAGGGCATGTTGGAGGTGATGGTGTGGCGCCCGAAGAACAGTGGCGGATCGAAGCGCGGGTTGACCGAAAATTCCTCACCTAGCAGCAGCGTGATGACGAGGTCGGCATAATCGATGCCGAGAGACTGATCCACAAGTGAGCCGTAAAGATCGCCCGGGCAGCGCCGCATGCATTCGACGATCCAGACATCGTCGCCATTCGACAGAAACTGCGTGTGAATGAGGCCGTCCTGCAGTCCGAGCAGCTTGACGATGCGCGCCATAATAGCCCGCGTCTTCGAGCGGACAGTTTCGGAAAGGCGCGAGGGATGGTTCGATGAATCGACTTGGTAGGGATAGACGGTGCAATATTCGTCGACGAAGACGTCGAAGACGACCTCCTGGTCCTTGATGAAGGCGGAATGGCTGTGCAGGCTGCCTTCGATGAATTCCTCGATAACGATCTCCGCCGCGCGCGAGTTTCCCCGGGCATCGGCGATGGCATCGGCAAGTTCTGTCCGGTCGAAAACCTTCGTAACGCCACGGCCGCTGAAACTGTCGCTTGGCTTCACCAGCAGCGGATAGCGCAACGCGCCAGTCTCGACCGGCGAGTCGCCATGCAGGCGCACCGAACGCGGGGCGGGGATATCGTATTGCTCGGTAAAGCGACGGAACGCTTGCTTCGTGTGGATGATGGTCGCGGTTTCCATCGAATCGAAGCGCGGGAATCCGAGTTTTTCGGCAACGAAGGTGGTCGACATATAGGCAACGTCATTGCCCGTCGGCATGATGAAATCGAAATCGCCGTTCTCGACGAGGGCGAGCAGCGTGTTCGGATCGCTATAGTCGATGAAATGCGACTGATCCGCATGTGCGTGGCAGGGCTCATCCGGCCGGTTTCCGCAAACGGAAATATGAAGGCCACGCCTTTTCAACGCGAATAGAAGGGGACCTGCGCTGAAGTTACTGCCGACGAGCAATGCTTTCTTGGTCATTCTCAAATCCATTCCACGCATCCCGGGCTGGCCTGTTGGAACGGCGCAGCCCGAAACAGGGTGTGCAGTCCCACTTCGTCCGTTTTCGATATGCGAAAGACCGAAACGGACGCGATAGCGAGAGTCATAGGATGCGGGCGTTACCCGAGGCTTGCCGCCTGGAGGTCTGGGCGGCGTCTGTGTTCATCCCGGCGCCGCTGCCTTGCTTGTGGGAAGCAGACCGGCCGCCTTGTTAAGCCGAGTACCATCTCATACGCTTTCGGCTGTGATTCCAACGTCGGCATCGGACAAAGATGCAGACTGCAGCAGCGAAAAGAGACACCGCGCAATGAACGAAAAACTGCCTGATCTGATTGAAGGCGAGCGTATCTTCTTCCAAAAGGTGTTCGAACGGCAGTCCCGCGCGACAATGGAGATGCGGGAGCAATGGCGCGCGGAAACGATTCTTCAGCGCAGAAGACGCGTGTCGTCTGAGATCTACGATCTGCTTGGTGGGGTCGTGAAATACGGTCCGTTCAAGGGGCTGTCGCTTGCGAAGAACAATTGGTGGGGCGGTGGCGATTTCGGGTCGATGCTCTTGGGCCTCTATGAGAAGGAAGTACTGGATTTCCTGTTCTCCGAAAGATTGGATGCCGTTGAGAGCTTCGTCGATGTCGGCGCCGCCGACGGATATTACGCGATCGGCATGGTTCGGTCGGGTCGGGCGAAAAACGCCGCCTGCTTTGAACTGAGCGAGGAAGGGCAGCGCACCATTGCATCGAACGCCGAGGCGAATTCCGTGTCGGACAGGCTGGAAATATTCGGCGCCGCAGACAGGCTGTTCTATGAAAAGCTCAGCCATCTTGATCTGGCGAAAACAGTCGTCCTCGTTGACGCCGAGGGTGCGGAGTTCGAAATCCTTGACGATGACTCCTTATCGGCATTGAAACAGGCGACGATTGTCATCGAGATTCACAACTGGGTCGAGGGTTTCTGGGACAAGTACACCCGTCTCCTCACCTCGGCTTCAGCGTTATTCAATGTCGAATTCATTGCGCCCGCCATCAGAGATCTGACGCAATTTCCGGAATTGAACGATTTCACCGACGACAACCGCTACCTCATTTGCTCCGAGGGTCGGCCAAACATTATGCGCTTCATGCTCTTGACGCCCAAAGGCTGATTGCGCCGACAGTTTAGAGCGCACGCAAGCGCTCCAAACTGTCACTCAGCCACGGCATTGCCTTCCAATCTTGCCGATATTCCCACCGAGCTCCAGAAGTCCCGGGTGAAGAGGTAGCCGAATTCCTTTTCCTCGCGCTCCACTTTGAGCTTGGCATTCAAGATATCGTGCAGCTTCGGCAAATTGTAATAGGGAACCGACGGCAGCAGGTGGTGCTCGGCGTGATAATTCATGTTGGCATAGAAGAATGCAATCGGTGTCGGCAGATTGACCGTTCTTGAAAAAAGAAGCGCGCTTTCGTCCTTGTGATCTTCGAGGCCGACGTGCTGCGCCAGCGCCAGAACACGATTTGGGAGCGATCCGACGAACGGTGTGATGAAAAACATGAACGTCAGGGCAGGCGACCGCGTCGCAAGGACAAACAGCGCCAGGCAGATGGCGTTGAGCGCAAGCATGAAGATCGCATCGGATTGAGCCGCGCGTCGTTCGGCGGGCATCAGTTTCAATCGGATGCCCTTGCCGAAATACGCTTCGTAGCCGAAGGCATTGCAGAGCGCATAGAGGATCCGCCTGCAAAGGCTTTGATAATCAAGCAGGACGAGACGCGCTGCGCCCAGCAAGTCGAGCGGAAAATCGCGATAGATTTCGCTGTCATCCTCATGGAAAGTGGAAGCGTGGTGGAACTGATGGCTTTTTTCGAAATAGCTCGGATTGTTCCAGGTCAGATAGGAAAACAGCTTGAAGAACAGAGTGTTCAGCCATTTCCTGCTGAAGACCTTCTTGTGAAACAGCTCATGGCCGATGCCGGCATAGCCGGCGAACTGCCATAGGACGGCGTTAAGATAAAAGGCTGCGAAAGCAAGCGCGGGATAGCCGCCTTCCCATGCGCGGACCATCGCGAAAAGTAGGCCGGCATGGATGCCGATCCTGAGCGCGAGGTGGGAATAAGCGATCCGGTCGTTCGATGCCGTGAGTTCCCGGAACTCGTCCTTCGTCAACAGGCTGCCGATTCTGATCTCGCTAGCACCCATGATCAGAGCTCTATGTTAACCAACGCAAAGGCCACAAGGCTGTTTGCGACATGGAAGACCACCTGCGATTTCGAGAACTCCGCCAAATACTCGGTGACGTCCCCGTGGATCTTAGAATTGTAGTCATGCCAGACGATGACGCCGCGCTTGACGATGCCGAATGCGTTTTCCGTATCCGCCCGGACAATCTGGTGCTCATGTCCGCCATCGATGAAGATCATCTCGGCCGACTGGAAGGCCTCCTTGAAATTGATCGTCGTCGAGTCTTCCTTGACGAGTGTGAGGCGCTTCCTTTGCGCCTCGGTGATCGATGTGAGATAGGCTTCGCCGTCGATTTCCTGGCGCTTGCGGAGATAATCGTCATTCTGCTCGGCGGACGACAACGCACTGCGCTCGTCGGTCTCGGCTAGATGCGCCGTGAGGCCCTTCGGCAAGTCGATGGAGACCACGTCGCAGTCTTCCGGCGTGTTTTCGATGAAAAGGCGTGTAGTGAAACCCTTGTACGTGCCGATCTCGATGATCTTGCGGGGCGTCACGATCTTGGCGAGCAGCACCAGGACAACCTGGTCAACAAGCGTGATGCTGCCAATTTCAATCGGCGGCAGGCTAGCGGTATACTCTTTGGCGATCTTCAATTCGTCGGCGAGTTCCAAAAGCGCGCGCAATTTCAGTTCGTAAATTCCCGATTTCGCGGCAAGCGCGGAGCGTAACGCCGCGGCACTTTCGATGAGCTTCTGCATCCCTGATCCCGTGATTCCATCCATTGTGATTTGATCCTTTGCGATTTCTACTGCGCCTGCATGGAACTTAGAGACGCGTGCTGATACGGGCGATCCGTTCACCCAGTTCCGGGAACGATCCTCTCCAGTAGGAATAGTGATTGACGAGGTTCCGATAAGCGACGGGCAGATCGGAGGGCTGCAGGAAGCCTTTCTCGATCGCGAGATCGAGCACTTCCTCGTAATAGGTGATCGAGTAGATGAAATAGCGGTTGGCCGCCGGGTTGGACTGTGAATTGGAGTGCTGGCGGAAGTAGGAGAGGGGCATGGGATGCCCGACGATCGCCCCGCGGAGGGAAAGCGCGACCCAGGAGGAAAGATCGAGCGGCCCGGAAATGATGCCGTCGACGACCCTGAAAAGACTGAAGCGGCCGAGTTCATCGAAGCAATCGGCGGTTCTCAGTAACACCGAAGAGAACTCGCCAAGCAGATTGTGATGGTTGATAGCGGTGATGCGTATGAAGTCGCAGCCTTCGATCACCTTCAGAGAGCCTTCGACCGTCAAGCCGTTGCCGAGATTCGTAATCTGGTTCCGCTCGTCGATGAAATAGCGTGGGGAAAACGCAAGCTTCGTGCCTCTGCTCTGCGTCGCTTCAAGCGCCTGGAGCAGGTATTGAATGCAGAACGGATTGAGGACGTCATCGTCGAAGAGATATTTGATGTACTCGCCGCTGGCGAGCCCGGCGAGGCGAATGACGTTCTTGTACTCGGCGGGATCCGGATTGCGGCTGTATTTTACAAAACCGGAATATCTGTCGCAGATCTTCTCGATGGCATCCGTCGGGCAATCGTCCGAGACGATGATCTCGACATCCGTATAGCTTTGCGCGATTGCGCTCTTCAGGGCGAGTTCAAAGAAATCGGGCTTGTAGGCCGGTATACAGATCGACACGCGAGGCAAATGTTTCTCCCCTTGATAAGCCTCTCTCCAACCTCCGCCAGCGAGAGCGGTGATCGGCGCTCCGAACGACCGGAGCAGAGTATTTGCTATGACCATAGAGCGCGGGCGTTACGCGAGGCTTGCGCAGAAGGAGGGGCGCAAGCGGCAATAGGGCCGCTGATCTTGCCCGGTAGACGATGATTTCTGGAAGAAAAGTGGCACGCCCCAAGGCCTACCGCGAAAACTGTATGATCTCGCCGTTGTACTGCGTGCACGCCGTCTCGCGGAAGCCGAGCTTGGATGCGACCCGCAGCGAGGCCTGGTTCTCGGGGCTGATGATGCAGCTCATCGGTTTTCCGGGGAAATGCGCTTCCGCCCAGCCGATCATGGCTGTCAGCGCCTCGGTGGCATAACCGCGACCGTGCGCCGAAGGCATCAGCGCCCAGCCGACCTCCATCGTCCCCTCGATCAAGGGCTCCATCTCGCGGCGGGCTTCCAGGAAGCCCGCTTCACCGATGAACCGGCCGCTCTCCTTTTCGACGATCGCCAGAAAGCCGAAGCCCATATGGTGCCACATGCCGGCAACGCGTAGCATGCGGCTCCAGCTCTGCTCGCGCGTCGATGGCACGCCGGTGATGAAGCGCACGACATCCTCGTCCGCCCATAGTGCCGCATGCGCGTCGAAATCGTCGAGGCGGTGAGGGCGAAGCGTCAGCCGCGCCGTTTCGAGGGTCGGAATGTCAGTCATCATGGGTCCTTATGGCATCGCGCTCAGGCGCCGGGCTCGCCGTCCCAATAGTCGAGATCGCCTTCCGGCCGTCCGATATGACGGAAGCGCCCGGTTTCTGTACCATCACTGTTCGTCTTTGCCCTGTTTGTCTTGGCAAGGAACTTCCCGGAATCGGGATATTCGACGATCTCGGTCTTCGCCATCGTCGAGATGCCGAGATAGACGAGTGTGGCCGTGCCGGTGTTGATGATCTGGTGCGCCGTTTCAGGCCCGCCCGCCGGCGCGCCGAGCACGTCGCCCGCCTTGATCGCATGGCACGCATCGCCGAAGCGGTATTCGCCGGTACCGGCGATCACATAGAAAAGCTCGTCTTCGACGTGGTGGTTGTGGAAGGGGCAGCCGGATTTGCCGGGCGGTACCTCGTTGTAGCTGACGCCGAGGCCGGTTAGGCCAAGTAGCGCGCCGAAAGAGGTGTCGGTACTTTCGTAGAGCTCGCCCTGTTTCCAGTGCTCGAGCTTGAGATCGGCGGTATTGATCACCGCCTCCTGTTCCGTTGCCATGACGTCCTCCTGTTTCCAGAAGAGAAGCCGTCATCCCAGGAAAATTCAATGCTTATCTCTGATATCCCCAGCATGGGCGGAGAGGAGACCGCCGCCCATGCTTTGAGCGCCGTGCGTCGAATAGGACGCGTTAAGGACGCTCGATCATTTCAACCCACGCATACCCCCGAAGTTTTCGGGGGTATGCGCTGGAGCGTCAGCGGACGTAGAAGGTCAAGCTTCCGTCAGCTGCCTGCTCGGCGTTGACGATGTTGCGGACGTCGACGCCTTCGTTGTTAAGCCGGTGGGCAAGCGACCGGTTGGCGTCGATCGAGGCCTGGATGCCGTGAACGGCCTGGCCGGAACGTTCCGGTGCCGAGCGCGGACCGGTCGTCTCGTCATCGCGATTGCGCCAGTTATAGACCTGCTCGACATTGAATTCATTGCCGTGGAAGGTCCGGAGTGTCTGCTCGATGCCCTGGGCAGTGTTCATCCCAAGGCTTTCGGCCCGGCTGACGCCGGCAAAGGCGAGGGAGGAGAGGGCGGCAGCGAGGGTGATAGTGAGAACGCGGTGCATGATTTGTATCCTTTCATCTGCTTAGACGGTCGGCTGTCGTTGCAGGGGATCGTCTGCGTCACGACATGGAATTGGCGTTCTCCCATTCGCGATTCAATGGGTTAAGCCACTGAAAAGCCATTAAGAATTGTTCATGAAAACTGCCTTCGAATTGCCGCTTTCCAGGCGTCCGAGAAAGCTGAATTCAGAGGCTTGCCCAGCTGTGCATACAGGGCGCGGCTATCCCCTTGCAGATATTTCCTCTTTCCCATTGCGGCATCCGGCGAAATTGCTTGCCATTCGGACGAAGGCATGTTTTGACCGCGGGCTGCCGAGTGGGTAAATGTCCCGCCAACCGAAGGTGAACCATGTCGAGAGAGACCGCTCCCCATATTTTGATCGTTGAGGCCCGCTTCTACGACGACATGGCCGACGCCCTGCTCGAAGGCGCGACCCTCGCATTGACGGAGGCCGGCGCCACCTTCGAGGTCGTCACCGTTCCCGGCGCACTGGAAATTCCGGCGGCGATTGCCATGTCGCTCGATGGAGACGACAATGGCGGAACGCATTATGACGGCTATGTCGCCCTTGGCATGGTCATTCGCGGCGAGACCTATCACTTCGATATCGTGTCGAACGAATCCTCGCGCGCTTTGATGGATCTTGCGGTCAGCGAGTCCCTTGCCATCGGCAATGGCATCCTGACCGTCGAAAACGACGAACAGGCCTGGGCGCGGGTGCGCCGTTCGGAAAAGGACAAGGGCGGATTTGCCGCTCGTGCAGCTTTGACCATGATCGAGCTGAAGCAGAAACTGGGTGCATAACGAATGAACGACGACAAGACGGAACGGCCGGTCAAGACTGCGAACCAGCGGGGCGCTGCCCGTCTTGCTGCCGTTCAGGCACTGTATCAGATGGATGTCGGCGGCACGGGCGTTCTGGAAATAGTGGCTGAATACGAGGCGCACCGTCTTGGTCAGGAAATCGATGGCGCGACTTATCTGAAAGCCGATGCCGCCTGGTTCCGTTCCATCGTCTCCGGTGTCGTACGCGATCAGGTCCGCCTCGATCCGCTGATTGCCGCAGCCCTGCAGGATGATTGGGCCTTGTCGCGCCTCGACAGCACCGTGCGCGCCATCCTGCGCGCCGGCGTTTTCGAGATCACCGACCGCAAGGACGTTCCGGTGGCGGTCATCGTCACCGAATATGTCGAGATTGCCCAGGCCTTCTTTGATGACGACGAGCCGAAGCTCGTCAACGCCGTGCTCGACCGCATCGCAAAGCAGGTCCGCGGCGAGGCGAAGAAATAAGTCTTTAGCCGCCAAACAATCCCCCTACGTCTTTCTTCGTACCGCAATGGTTTTCGCCCGTTGCGGTCTTGACGCCACGTGATCGACCAAGCAATCTCCGCACCGCTTAGCTGTGGCATTTCTGTGGAGAGGAAGGCGATTCGGCGGCGTTTTTGCCGGAGAAGGAGTGAGCTCCGGCCTATGGGAGGAAAGAGCGAAATGACGATTCTTTTATGCGTAATCGCATGCGGTCTGCTCTCGGTGGTTTATGCCGCCTGGGCAACCCGGTCGGTGCTTGCCGCCGATCAGGGCAACAGCCGCATGCAGGAGATCGCGGGCTATATCCGCGAAGGTGCGCAAGCCTATCTGACGCGCCAGTACAGAACCATTGCCATTGTCGGCGTTGTTGTTTTCATTTTAGCCTGGCTGCTTCTTTCCGGCGAGGCCGCGATCGGCTTCCTGATTGGCGCCGTGCTTTCCGGTGCTGCCGGTTTCATCGGCATGCACGTCTCCGTCCGCGCCAATGTGCGCACCGCTCAGGCAGCTTCCGTCAGCCTTTCCGCCGGCCTCGACATCGCCTTCAAGTCGGGTGCGATCACCGGCATGCTGGTGGCAGGCCTGGCGCTGCTCGGCGTCTCCATCTACTATACGGTCTTGACCGTCGGGCTCGGCCATGAGAGCGGCTCGCGCGAAGTCATCGATGCGCTGGTGGCGCTCGGCTTCGGCGCGTCGCTGATCTCGATCTTCGCCCGTCTCGGCGGCGGCATCTTCACCAAGGGCGCCGATGTCGGCGGAGATCTCGTCGGCAAGGTGGAAGCCGGCATTCCCGAAGACGATCCGCGCAACCCGGCAACGATCGCCGATAACGTCGGCGACAATGTCGGCGACTGCGCGGGCATGGCTGCCGACCTTTTCGAGACCTATGCGGTCTCGGTCGTCGCCACCATGGTTCTCGCCGCGATCTTCTTTGCCGGCGCGCCGATCCTCCAGTCTGCGATGGTCTATCCGCTGGCGATCTGCGGCGCCTGCATCATCACCTCGATCATCGGCACCTTCTTCGTCAAGCTCGGCTCGAATGGCTCGATCATGGGCGCTCTCTACAAGGGCCTCATCGTCACCGGCCTGCTGTCGATCGTCGGTCTTGGCGCTGCCACCTCGCTCACCATCGGCTGGGGATCGATCGGCTCCGTCGGAGGCGCCGACATATCAGGCGCGAACCTCTTCTTCTGCGGCATCATCGGCCTCGTCGTCACCGCGCTGATCGTCGTGATCACTGAATATTATACCGGCACGGGCAAGCGCCCGGTCGTTTCGATCGCTCAGGCCTCGGTTACCGGTCACGGCACCAACGTCATCCAGGGCCTGGCCGTCTCGCTGGAATCGACGGCACTGCCGGCGATCGTCATCGTTGGCGGCATTCTCGCCACCTACCAGCTCGGCGGCCTGTTCGGCACCGGCATTGCGGTCACGGCCATGCTCGGCATCGCCGGAATGATCGTCGCGCTCGACGCGTTCGGACCGGTGACGGACAATGCCGGCGGTATCGCTGAAATGTCGCATCTGCCGCCGGAGGTGCGCAAATCCACCGATGCGCTCGATGCCGTCGGCAATACGACCAAGGCCGTGACCAAGGGCTACGCCATCGGTTCTGCCGGTCTCGGCGCCCTGGTGCTCTTCGCGGCCTACTCCTATGACCTCAAATATTTTGCGGCGAATGGCGACAAGTTCCCTTATTTTGCCGGCATCGGCGAAATTTCCTTCGATCTTTCCAACCCTTACGTGGTGGCGGGATTGATCTTCGGAGGTCTCATTCCCTACCTCTTCGGCGGTATCGCGATGACCGCCGTCGGCCGTGCGGCCGGCGCGATCGTCGAGGAAGTCCGCCGTCAGTTCAAGGAAAAGCCCGGCATCATGCAGGGCACGGAAAAGCCGGATTACGGCAGGGCGGTCGACCTTCTGACCAAGGCCGCCATCCGCGAGATGATCGTGCCGTCGCTGCTGCCGGTGCTGGCGCCGATCGTCGTCTATTTCGGCGTGCTTCTCATCTCCGGTTCCAAGGCCTCCGCCTTTGCCGCCCTCGGCGCATCGCTGCTAGGCGTCATCATCAACGGTCTCTTCGTCGCCATCTCGATGACATCGGGCGGTGGCGCCTGGGACAATGCCAAGAAGAGCTTTGAAGACGGTTTTGTCGACAAGGACGGCGTGCGTCACATGAAGGGTTCGGATGCGCACAAGGCCTCCGTCACCGGCGATACCGTCGGCGATCCCTACAAGGATACCGCCGGCCCGGCCGTCAACCCGGCGATCAAGATCACCAATATCGTGGCACTTCTGCTACTCGCCGTTCTCGCCGGATAAACAACGCCGCCGGCTTGGCTGGTACACTTCACGGCCAAGCAGAGGCCATTAAAAGACCCGCCGGAGCGATCCGGCGGGTTTTCGTGTGGGGCGTGTCCGATCAGCGCAGGCTGCTTGGGTTCTGCGGCGTGCCGCCGGCGCCACCGCCGAACAGGCTGCGGGCAGCACTCGCGGCGCTGCCGCCGGAAAGCATCTGTTGCAGGAAGGTGAGTTCCTTGCCGCCGGTCGGCGTAACGCGTCCGATCGTGTCGAACACCTTGCCGTCCTGCAACGCATAGTTGGCGCGGCGGCTGACGACGCCGTCCTTGTCGAAATAGATCGCCAGAACGCTCTGATCGACGACCTTCAGTTTCTGGAAGGCGACCGCACGCGTGCGCCGCTGCGAGATGTAATAGAAGACTTCGCCGTCGAAGGTCGCGGTCGTCGACGGGGTGCCAAGCGAAAGCAGCACCTGCTCGCGGCTGGAGCCTTCCGGAACGAGGTTCAGCGACTGCTGGTCGGCGACGTAGCCGCCATTGAGCACGGTGCTGGTCTGGCAACCGGAGAGAGCGGTAGTGGAGGCAATTATGAAGGCAATGGCCGCACTGCTGAAGAATTTCATATCAGACTTGAAATACCGTTTCTTCAACGACATCTACTCCCTGTGAGTGTCGATAGCAGCCATTTGGGGCCTTGCACGCTTTCCTCCTGCAAAACCATTGTGGCCATTCCGGGTCGAATTTCCCGAATTCGCTTCGCTGACGCATCGAGGGCGCGTCCCGAAACTGGCCATGATCGGCATTGCAATTCGCGCCTGCTTCGGTAAACCAGCTTTCGAAATCATGCAACAAGGCCAGACGCCAGCCGGCATGAAGAATGAGGCATTTCCGGAAAAAACAATGATCTTCGGGCTCTTCCGCAAGAAAAACAACAATCAGGCGATCGTCGACAGGCAATATGCGGCGTTAGCGGCGGCCGCGCGCATGCCGGAACTCTACGAGCGGCTCAATGTGCCGGATACGGTCATGGGCCGTTTCGAGATGCTGTCGATCGCCATGATTCTGTTTTTTCGCCGCACCCGTGCTTCCGCCATCAGCGGCCAGGAGATCGCCCAGGAGATCGTCGACGCGTTCTTCCAGGATATCGACTATTCGATCCGCGAACTCGGCATCGGCGACAACAGCGTGCCGAAGCGCATGAAAAAGCTCGCCGGTATGTTTTACGGCCGGCTCGAAGCCTATTCGAAGGCGATGGACACAGGCGATGCCGAAGCCCTCGCTCTTGCCCTTCAGCGCAATATTTACCCCGAAACCGCGATGCCGGCCGATATGTCCGGCCTCGCCGGTTGGATGATGGCCGCAGAAGCGCATCTGTCCGCCGCTGCCGAAGAGGTGATCGCCACCGGTTCGGCAACGCTCCCGCCGGTCGCCTGCCCACCGGTCATCTGAAGGAGGAAACGATGCAGAATGATCGGGACGATGTTCCCTTCTCCTATCACGTCAAGGTCGGCCATATCTCGGCCAACCCCGTCGAGGTCCATGTCGAGGCCGACGCCAGCGAACTGAAGGCGCTTGCCAAGACCTGGAACGTCGTCTCCGTCGATGATCTCAGCGCCGATCTGCAGATCGCCCGCTGGAAGCGCGACGGCGTGCGTATCAAGGGCCGCGTGCAGGCGAAGATCGTCCAGTCCTGCGTCGTGACGCTGGAACCTGTCGAATCCGCCATCGACGAGAGCTTCGAGCAGATCTTCGTGCCGGAGGGCTCCAAGCTTGCCCGTCAGGCCGGCAACGACGCGGGCGAGATGTTGCTCGATCCCGACGGTCCTGATCTGCCCGAAAACTTTGTCGGCGATACGATCGACGCCGGCGAGGTGGTTGCCGAATTCGCCGCTCTGGCGATCGATCCCTATCCGCGCAAGCAGGGTATCGAATTCGCCGGCCATGTCGAAGACAGCGGCGAGGACGATAAAAAGCCCTCCGCTTTCGCAGCCCTCAAGGACTGGAAAAAGGACTGAAGCCCCTCTGGCATTTGACACAATTCAGTTGTAAGCGACGCCAAAACCGGTATTTTGGCCGAAATTTCGCCCTCGGCGAAAAGAAGGATCAGGGACGCGTGATCAGAATATCTCTCGACCTCATGGGTGGCGACTTTGGTCCCCAGGTTGTCATCCCCGGCGCCGCCAAGGCGTTGGATCGGCATCCTGATATTTCCTTCGTTCTCTATGGTCTCAAGGAACAGTGCGATCCGGTTCTCGCCAAGTTTCCGAAGCTCAAGGAAAAATCGATCTTTCACGACTGCGAGCTTGCTGTCGCCATGGATGAGAAGCCGAGCCAGGCGCTGCGCCGTGGCCGCTACATCTCCACCATGTGGCGCTCGATCGCGGCGGTGAAGACGGGGGAGGCCGATGTCGCGGTCTCGGCCGGCAATACCGGCGCGCTGATGGCGATGGCGAAATTCTGTCTGCGCACCATGGCCAATATCGAGCGTCCGGCGATCGCCGCGATCTGGCCGACGCTGAAGGGTGAGAGCATCGTGCTCGATGTCGGGGCGACGATCGGCGCCGATGCCCAGCAGCTGATGGATTTCGCCCTGATGGGCGGCGCCATGGCGCGTGCGCTTTTCGAGGTCGAACGTCCGACGGTCGGCCTGCTCAACGTCGGCGTCGAGGAGATGAAAGGCCAGGAGGAGGTCAAGGAAGCCGGCCGGCTGTTGCGCGAAGCGAACATCGATTCGCTCGAATATTCCGGCTTTGTCGAGGGCAATGACCTTGGCAAGGGCACGGTCGACGTCGTCGTCACCGAAGGATTTTCCGGTAATATCGCGCTCAAGACCGCTGAAGGTACAGCCAAGCAGATCGCCGAGTATCTGCGTGCCGCCATGTCGCGCACGCTGCTCGCCCGCATCGGCTACCTCTTCGCCAAAAGCGCCTTCGACATGCTTCGCGAGAAGCTCGATCCGAGCAAGGTCAATGGCGGCGTGTTTCTCGGCCTGAACGGCATCGTCATCAAGAGCCATGGCGGGGCGAATGCCGAGGGCATCGCAGCCGCCATCGAAGTCGGCTACGACATGGCCAAGAACGGCCTCAATCAGAAAATAGAAAACGATCTTAAGAAATATCATGCCAAGCGGCTGCCCCCGATGGGCCCGGAAGCGGCATGAGCGATGGGGTTCAATCAAAGATGATCCGTTCAGTGGTTCGCGGGTTCGGAGCCGCACTTCCGAAGCGCGTGATGACCAATCGTGACATGGAGGCCATCGTCGATACATCAGACGAATGGATCGTCCAGCGCACCGGCATCCGCCAGCGTTATGTCGCCGGCGATGACGAAACGACGGCGTCGCTGGGCGAGGCCGCCGCGCGCGCAGCCCTTGCCAATGGCGGCCTGACGCCTGCCGATATCGATCTTGTCATCTGTGCCACCTCGACGCCGGACAACACGTTTCCGGCCACGTCGGTCAACATCCAGAACCGCCTCGGCATGAACCATGGCTTCGCCTTCGACGTCCAGGCTGTCTGCACCGGTTTCGTCTATGCGGTGACGACTGCGGATGCCTATATCCGCGGCGGGCTCGCCAAGCGCGTTCTCGTCATCGGCGCCGAAACTTTTTCGCGCATTCTCGACTGGAACGACCGCACCACCTGCGTGCTTTTCGGCGACGGCGCCGGCGCGATCATACTCGAAGCGACCGAAGGCGAGGGCACCGTTGCCGATCGCGGCGTGCTGACCGCACATCTGCGTTCCGACGGCTCGCACAAGGAAAAGCTTTATGTTGACGGCGGACCGTCGACGACGGGCACTGTCGGCAAGCTGCGCATGGAAGGCCGCGAGGTCTTCAAATATGCCGTAGGCATGATCACCGATGTCATTCAGGCGGCTTTCGATTCGACCGGCACCACCGCCGATGACCTCGATTGGCTGGTGCCGCACCAGGCCAATCGCCGCATCATCGACGGTTCGGCGAAGAAGCTGAACATCGATGCCGCGAAGGTCGTCATCACCGTCGACCTGCACGGCAATACGTCGGCTGCCTCGATCCCGTTGGCACTTGCGACCGCTGCCGGTGACGGCCGCATCAAGAAGGGCGACCTGGTGATGCTCGAAGCGATGGGTGGCGGCTTTACCTGGGGTGCGGTTCTGCTGCGCTGGTAGGCACGAATCCTAAAAAACTGGCGGCGAACAAGAGCTTGACCGTAAGGCGCAAGACAAATACTCTTCGTGCGATTTCACAAAATATTTGTATGGGCGGGGAAACCATGACCGGAAAAACAGTGACGCGAGCAGACCTGGCGGAATCCGTTTTCCGAAAGGTTGGGCTTTCCCGGACCGAATCTGCCGAACTGGTCGAAACCGTCATCGACGAGATCTGCAACGCCATCGTGCGTGGCGAAACCGTCAAGCTTTCCTCCTTCGCCACCTTCCAGGTGCGCGACAAGAACGAGCGGATCGGCCGCAACCCGAAGACCGGCGAGGAGGTTCCGATTTCCCCCCGCCGGGTCATGACCTTCAAGGCGTCGAACGTGTTGAAGACACGCATCCTCAAATCGCATGTCGCTCGCAAGATCAAGCTGAAGCCGCTGAATCCGGCTCCCTGATCATCGGCTTCCCGTTTCGGAAACGGCTTTTTTTCTCTCTCGCACTCCCGATCCTTGTGCGCAACGTCGAGACATGACTTGAATTGTCGGCGCCAAACCGTTGAAATATGATGAGTCGCCGTAGGATCGAGCCGCGAGGTCGCGTAGCAGTATGACGTTGGACAAGAGCCCCGATGCCTTTCGCACCATCAGCGAAGTCGCAGACGATCTTGATCTGCCGCAGCATGTGCTGCGCTTCTGGGAGACGCGTTTTCCCCAGATAAAGCCGATGAAGCGCGGCGGCGGCCGTCGCTACTATCGGCCGGAGGACGTCGACCTCCTCAAGGGAATCCGGCATTTGCTCTATGATCATGGCTATACGATCAAGGGTGTGCAGAAGCTTCTGAAGACCAACGGCAACAAGTTCGTCATATCGGTCGGTCATGGCGATCTCGCCAGCGTCGAGGCGCTCGCGTCGGGCGTGCAGGACACGGGTGCCGGGGAACCGCGCGTCGGCATGGCCGATGAAGACCAGATTGTCGGCCGCGCCAAGCCGCCGATCACCCGCCGGTTCTTCAATTTTGTCGCCGGAGACGACGAGCAGGAAGTCTCGATCGGCAAATCGAGCGTCGGCAAGGAAGACAGGGCATTGCTGCAGGAGGCGCTCTACGACCTCCTGGAATGCAAGCGTCTGCTCGATCAGGTGCGCTGAATAGGAACGTCAGGCTTCGGTAAGCCGCTTCATCGCCTGTTCGAGTTCGCTGAGCTGGAAGGGTTTTTGCAGCACGGGCAGCGTGCTTGGGCTGCTGCCATCAGGTGCGGTACCGTATCCCGTCGCATAGAGATAGGGTTTGCCGCGCTCGTCGAGCAGCTTTGCGACCGGCAACGAACTCTGCCCGGCAAGCGACACATCGAGAATTGCAGCGTCGAACTCCGTATCCCTGGCGGCTGTCAGCGCCCGTTCCAGGTCGGGGGCGCTGGCGCAGACCCGGTAGCCCAGATCGGCGAGCATGTCCTCGAGCAGCATGGCAATCAGTGCGTCGTCTTCGACGATGAATATGTCTTTCATGATCCCGTTCACCCATTTCCCCTTGCCGGGCATGGGGGTTTATGTGGACTGCTTGCACGGCTCGTCAAGACGCCGTGCCCGGCAGTGCGAGAAACAGCATATTGCCGGGTGAAATTCGATGTGCAAAAGCTGGGATGCCGTCTCCGCATCGGCTCCTGCGTAATTCCTTAAATCGGAATCGATTTATGGACGAAATTATGCAGCAATTCAAAGCGTTGCAGCGTCTTTTGCGCGTCTGAAAAGACATGGCGGCGCTGTAAGAAGGGGTGTCGAATGGATTTGCTGAGTGCCACGGATTGGCTGCGTCACAGGCCGGGTTATACATATCCGCTGGCCATTGCCTTCGTTGGCCTGACGTTTCTTCTGAGGCTTGCCGCCAGCGACACTCTCTCCGGTTTTTCCTTCCTGAGTTTCCTTCCGGCGATATTGCTCGCGAGTTTCATAGGCGGCGCCGGGCCGGGCTTTGTCGCGGCCTTGGTTGCCGGCTTCATTGTCCAGCAGTTTTTCGTCGAGCCGCACAATGTTTTCTGGCCGGCCACCGCCGGCCAATGGGTAGGCCTTTCCACCTATCTCATCAATGCCGTGATCATCGTCGGCCTGATGGAGATGATCCTCATCGCCCATGGCAGGCAGAGCCGCCTTCGCAGCGAGCTGAACAGCTTCAACACGCGCCTCGAACAGACAGTGGTCCAGCGCACTGCCGAGCTCAGGCACGAGATGGAAGAGAATGCCGCCGCTCAGGCGCAGGTCCGCCAATTGCAGAAGATGGAAACGATCGGCCAGCTGACCGGCGGTGTCGCCCATGATTTCAACAACATGCTGGCAATCATCATCGGCAACCTCGATCTCGCCCAGCGGCGCCTGACCGGCAGCGAGGATCCTCGCCTGCTATACTCCATCCAGAATGCCAGAGACGGTGCGCAGAGAGCGGCGGTGCTGACCGCGCGTCTTCTCGCTTTCTCGCGCCAGCAGCCGCTCGCGCCGGAGGTGATCGACCTTAACAAGCTGGTCGGCGGCATGTCGGAGCTGTTGCGGCGCACGCTCGGCGAGCAGATCCGGATCGAGACCGTGCTTGCCGGCGGTCTCTGGCCGAGCTTTGCCGATTTGAGCCAGCTCGAGAATGCAATCCTGAACCTTGCCGTCAATGCCCGCGATGCTATGCCGGGCGGCGGAAATCTGACGATCGAGACCGCCAATACCGAACTCGACGAGCGATATTCGCGCATGCATTCGGAGGTCGAAGCAGGTCAATATGTGATGATCAGCATGACCGACACCGGCACCGGCATGTCGCCGGAGGTGATCGAGCGTGCCTTCGACCCGTTCTATACGACCAAGGGACCCGGCAAAGGCACCGGTCTCGGCCTCAGCCAGGTCTACGGCTACATCAAGCAGAGCGGCGGCCACATCAAGATCTATTCAGAGATCGACAGGGGCACGACGTTGAAGATCTATCTTCCCCGTCATGTCGGCACGGCGGATGCCCGGTTGAACGTCGCCGGGGCCCAGCCGCTTCCTCAGGGCAGCGTCAAAGATACGATCCTGGTGGTGGAGGACGATGAGAACGTCCGCACCATGACTGCCGAAAGCCTGCATGAACTCGGATACACCGTGTTGCAGGCGGCTAGCGGTATGGAGGCGCTTATGCTTCTGGAGCAGAATGCTGCAGTCGACCTGATCTTCACCGATATCGTCATGCCGCAGATGAGCGGACGCCAGCTTGCCGATATCGTCCAGGAAAAATGGCCGGCGATCCGGATCCTCTACACGACGGGCTACACCCGCAATGCCATTGTCCATAATGGTGTGCTCGATTACGGCGTTTCCCTGCTTGCCAAGCCCTTCAGCCTGGAGCAGCTCGCTCATAAGATCCGCGAACTTCTGAATGTCGCGGTGAGGGTGGGAGACGAGCGGACGTGAAGCCGGAATACGGCCGCACGTCCGCAATTCTCTATCCGCGTTATTCCAAGACCTGGATTATGCGATGCGTCTTCGGCTCGACGATCACGCGCCGCTCGTTGACCACGGTATAGCCGTAGCCGTCGATATTTGGCACGGTGTGCACTTCGACGGTATCGGGCAGCGTCGTGCCGACCGCGATATCGCCTTCATAGACGACGGACGGTGTGTTTTGCTCCATCACATAGGTGCGCACCTCGCCGGGCAATACGACGGAGCCGGTGGGTGCGGGATCGGTGACGATGACAGTGCTCTGCGCGAAGGCGGCGGAGCTGATGGTCAGCATGGCGGCCGCAGCCAGCATGGTCTTGCGCATGGGATTTCTCCTTTTCCTACCTGAGACATCAAGGCAACGCTGGCCATGCGGCATAGTTCCCCGCGGGCTTTCGCCACAGCGGAAGACAGGCGCAATGAGAGTAAGTAAGTTGTTACTAAATTAATTTCTGCATCATACGGTTGAGCTGTCCGAATAACGTTCAGCGCGAGTTTGCCCGGTGACACCAGGGGCCGGTTCTTTACCTTCGTTAACCATGTTGGCGGCTGCTCGACGACCATCGATGCGGGGCAGCTTGAGCCGGCCGATGCGCTGTCGCGCGGCTGGTGTCTGATGGATATCAACCGACCGATGGAGGCGATCTCGGCCTTCGAGGCGGCATTGCAAAGCCCATCCCGCAAGGTTCGTGAAGACGCAGCCTATGGCCAGAGCCTTGCCTATCTCCGCGCCGGCCTCTCCGGCAATGCCGCTGTCGCGGCCACCAAGGCGCCGCAGAACCGCCAGCGCGCCGCCGAGCTTCAGGTGGCGATCCTCGCCGACCGTGCGCTTTCAGCCTTCGACGCCGGACGTTACCGCGAAACCCTCATCTATCTCGATCAGCGCGCCCAGCTGCAGCAGGGGCGCATCGACCTGATGGTTCTGCGCGGCTCAAAATGCACGGCGATGCGACCCGTATCTTCGAAGCCGCTGCCGCGACCGGCAGCCGCGACGCCGCCCGCGGTCTTGCCGACGTCCGTAGCGTCACTCACCCAGACACCAACAACTGACGTTGACGTCGCCTTCACTCTCCGCTACTCGCCTGCGCAGGGGCCGTCCCGGCCTCATGCTTGCAAGGAAAAGCCTGTGCCCGCTCTCCATGACATCCTCGACAGATCTTATGACGCCTTCCTTCTCGACATGGACGGAACGCTGCTGAATTCCATTGCCGTCGTCGAACGCGTCTGGAGTGAATGGGCAAGACGCCACGGCTTCGAGCCGGAGGTCTTCCTGAAGACGATCCACGGCATCCGCGCCTCCGACGTCATCCGCGGGCTTGGCCTGCCCGGCGTCGATCCTGCCCATGAGGCGGATCTGCTGCTCGCCGAGGAAATGGAGGATGTCTCCGGCATTGTCGAGATCCCCGGCGCCATCCGCTTCCTCTCCGCCATTGCCGATGGCAAATGGGCAATCGTCACTTCGGCGCCGATCGAGCTCGCCAGGCGCCGCATGGCCGCCGCCGGTATCCCGATGCCGAGGGTCATCGTCAGCGGCCAAGAGGTCAAATCAGGCAAGCCCAGCCCCGAAGGATATCTGCTCGGCGCAAGCCGTCTCGGCGTCGATCCGAAAAAATGCCTGGTCTTCGAAGATGCGGTCGCCGGCATCCTCGCCGGCGAGGCCGCCGGCGCCGACGTCACCGTCATCACCGAAACCCACGCCACGCCCTTCGAAACACCGCATTTTTCGATCGCCAACTACCAGGCATGGCAGCCTCGTCAAACCGCCGAAGGCCGGCTGAAGCTCGCGGCGATCTGACCATTCGCGCAAACCGCCTCCTTTTTGTTGGAGGCAAGGTTTTTCCGCTTGCATTGCACGCGTTGAAAAACTAAACGAAGCATGCCGTTTCGGCAGGTCGGGGCGTAGCGCAGCCCGGTAGCGCACTTGACTGGGGGTCAAGGGGTCGCTGGTTCGAGTCCAGTCGCCCCGACCATTTATCCCCTTGAAGTCCCAGTCAGAATGTCAGTTTTCTTCGTCCCGCTAGCGGCGGAAAACGGAACGAGGCATTGGCAGAAATGCTGAAACGGGAGCCGAGCGTCCCGAACAAAGATGTCATTTGTTCATGTTGCAGGCGAGCTGTAGCACCGCCATTGCAAAGGGATGGTGGGCCTTCGACCGCTTTCAGTGCGGTTTTTGAGCGATCGCGATCATCGATTTCGCCAGCAGCGGAATTCTCCCGACATATTCGAAGTCGACGTCTTCGAAGCCTGTTTCAACGAGCAGCGTGCTGAGCGTTCCGGGAGACCAGAATTTGATATGACCATGGTCCTTCAGAGGCATAAAATGGTCGTCCATCTTTCCGCTCACGGCTAGAGCCAGATTTTTCCAGTAGCCGTGGAAAGGCGTCGATACGACCGCGATGCCGCCAGGCTTCACCAGGTCGAAAATAGTCGTCGAGAAGGCCTTGGGATCATAGACATGTTCCACCACTTCAAGGCTTATCACCGCATCGAAGGTCCCATACCGGCTGGAAAGATCCTCGTAGCCGGAGCCGATTTCCAGCGGAAGATCGGGGTGGGCCGTTCTCGCTTTGGCGATGCCGTCCTTCGAGGGATCGACACCGACGACGTCATATCCTTTTTCCGCAAGCACGGCTGCAGCACCGCCGGTGCCGCAACCGAGGTCGAAGACTGCGGTTTCATTTGCCTCCTGGAAACTGTTCTCGAGAACATCGACAACGGCCGGCAGAATATAGGAATGGGCGGTCGCCGGTTTGGCGTGTATATAGGTAGTAGCGTCCAGTTCGATAGACATTTTAACTCCTGAAAACCTGAAGAAGTGAGCCGCCAATGGTACGGCGGACTTTGACGGGAGTGTGGTGTCGTTGTGGTATTACGGTGATTAACGCCGAAGGCGTTCGTGGCGACTAAGCGTCAGCGCCGATTGGCAGCACCGACAGCGCGAGACATTCTCCAGCACGCCCGACCCTCGCCCGCCGGATCCCGAAGCTGATTGACAGGGTGCCCTGAAGATGCTGAAAACGGCCCGCGTTCAGATTTGCCGCATTCTGGTGGTTCAACGCGCCGCTGCATCCGGCTCCGCCAGTTTCGACCATTTAAACTAAATAACGCGATGAAATACCCTTTGAAGGTGCATCGCAAATAAATCCTTTAGTTCTTTTTGGTACTCCCTCAGTTGGGAGATGTGGTATTTGTTGCCTTTTGTTAAGGCTATACCCAATTTGGAAGTTAACAGCCCAATTTTGGATTGAAAAAAACTGAAGCCTCTTCGCATTCCCGTGAATAGGTGTAGATTAACATTGTCCCTGTCACAGATAGCCTAGTCGAGCATGGCGGATATGAAGCACAATCTAACTTGCAGGCAGAGCCTCGCCAGCGCGTTCCAGGCTCTGTCGGACGAGGCCGTCAAAGCCGGCTGGTCGGAAGGCGATGTCGCCCTCGCGCTTGCTGAACTCGCCGAGGAACGGGTGATTGAGGTGACCGCCAAGGTGATCATGGAAGGCTCCGCCCATCCTCAGCTCATCGCTGCCGGCGGTGGACGTAACAGCTAACGATCTTACACCAGCAATCCCGCCGTTTTCGCTGCCGTGATGAAGGAAACCTGTGCTGCACGCGGGCTGCGCAGTCCATCGAGCGCATCCAGGCAGTGCTGGCGCGCAACGCGATAATCGCGCCCACGCTTGCTCGGCCACCGCTTCAGATATTCGACGGCCTCCCAGACGGTGGAAACGATCAGGCTGCTATTTGGAGAAACGACCCGGACGGGGGAGGGAAAGCGTTTTTCACTCACGTCTGCACTCACTGATTCCTGCTACCAAACGCGGCCAGAACGCGCGTGATAGAATTTTGTTCCATAATTTTGTTCCACAGAAATTTGCGCAGTTGCTAAAGTTCAGACCCTCGCGCATAATGACTTTATGGTCGGTTGCGGAGGGCGGCCGGCGATGCAAGCGTGGATGCGTTTGCCCTCGGAGGAGATGCGGCGTGATGTTACGATCATCAATTCATCCGCATGATTTACCGCTATTTTCGGAAGATCTCGATCTGCTCTCGCAAGTGCTCGACAAGGTCTGCGATGAACGCGGCCTCGCCAGGACGACACCGGAGGCCGAGCGGATCGGTGCGGTCATCATTCAGCTCTACAGGCAAGGCGTGAAGGATGGCGGCAAACTCGCCGACCTTGCAAAAACTTATCTCTGACGATCAGTTCTGCTCGATCGAGACACCGTTCTTACCGATGCTCATCTCAATGCCTCGCGGCTTGCTTTCCTCGTGGAAGATATAGGCGCCGAGGCCGATGACGGCGACGACAAGAACGCCGATGATGACGTAGAGACCATTGCTGCGGTTCAAAAGACTGCCCCCGATATGTTATAGGCCCCGATATGTTATGGGACCACGAAACGCCCGGGCGAGCGATTGGTTCCGTCAGTCGTCGTTGGCGGCGTTGAGGTTTTCCGGCCGGATGCCGTCATCGCTGGAGGTGCGTGCACGCAACCGGATGCCGGGGCCGCCTTCATCCTGATTGCCGCTCGACAGGAAGATGATGCCGTGCGCCTCGAGCGTGCTGCGCACATCGAACAGCGCGTGCGGCTCGCCCGCGAATTCGCCGTTTTCCAGCGCCATCACAGTCTCGACCGGCAGGCCGCAGGCGGCGGCAAGCTCCTCGATGCTCATTCCGATCATGGCGCGCGCGCCGCGTATCTGCGTTGCTGTTATCATGATGGAAAATCTAGCGCATTTCCAGCGCTTCTCAAGTGGCGGCGCTGCACGTTGGCCGCACGGCATGCGCTGTTCAAACTTCCCTCAATTTGACACCAAATAGATCGTCATGCATGCGCTCGACCGCGATCCCCATTCCTCCCATCAGGGCGGCGCGGTTCCCAAAGCGACTGATCTCGATGCGCGGCGGATAAGGCGTACAACGCGGCAGGAAACCGCGGATGGCGTTTACGAGTTCCGGTCTTGCGCCGATGCTGCCGCCGGTGATCACCAGTTCAGGATCGAGAGCCGCTCCGATTGCAGCAATGGCGACTGCGACCAGCCTTGCCGTCTCTTCGATTGCCGCCGCGGCGCTCGTTTCTCCTGCATTAAACGCGGCGAAGAGATCGGCCACGGTGGATGCGTTGCGGCCGCCGAAACCGACGTAGCGGCGCAACATCGCGACGCTGCCGACCGCACTCTCAAAGGTTCCAAGCGTAAATCCGCCAGGATCAAAAGCATCTCCGCCGATCGGAAGATAGGCGATTTCGCCGGCCGCCCCACGCGCGCCGCGCAACAGAGTTCCGTTGGCGATGATGCCCATGCCGACGCCCGTGCCGAGAGCAACGAAAGCAAAATTGCTGGTTTCGACACCGTGTCCCCGCCATCTCTCCCCTTGGGCGGCCAGGTTGACGTCATTTTCAACGATCACGGGTATCCCCATTCTGTCGCTGAAGACTTGCCGCAGATTTATTGCGTCGATGCCGGGGATGCTTGGCGCTACGTTGATATGTCCGGTAGCCGGATCGAGCACACCGGGACTGCCCAGAACGATGAGACGGAGTTTGTCGGCAGTCGTCCCGGCCGCAAACGCGAGTTCCACGATAAGATCACTGAATTGATTGACGAGATGCATTCCGCCGCGCGGATCGGTGGATACTTTGGTTTCGGCAACCACGTTCCCTAACAGATCGCAGATAGCGGCAGCAATCTTGGTGCTCCCGAGATCGATGGAGACGGCCAGTCCCGCCTTGGCATTGATTTCATAGGTGATCGCATTCCGGCCCGGGCGACCATCAGTCTGCCCGACTGGTTTCAGCCATCCGTCATCCTCAAGGTCGCGCACGACATCGGAAATCGTCTGCTTTGACAAGCCGGTCAGCTTGGCAATATCGGCCCGAGAGATCGACCCGTTCGCGAACACGGTTCGGATGACGGCATTGGTTGAAATTTTTCGTGCGATCGGAGTCTGTGCGACAGAAGATGTCATTGCCATCCGGCTAGCTCAGTCCAATTAGTTCGGAGCGCATACTTAATCGGGCGATATTGGGTTCCAAACTATCGCGACTAACCGGAATTCAATACATTGAAGCACGCAATTTGTCTATGTCCTTGACAAATGGGAGGCCAGCTGTAGGCTTTGGATCAACGCGCGATGAAAATGCGCGATGAAATAAAGAGGGTCGAGGAGAAGTATGCGCCATACGTATCGTCTGGTTAGCCGTGCGCCTGCCAAGATCGCCCAAAGAGGAACTGGCCTGGGCTTGCCTGGCTATTTCCTTTTTTGCGTGCCGCCTACTCCTTGAACCTGGCTGGCGAGGAGTTGCTCATGATGAAGCCCTCGACTGATGGACAGCTTTTCGCCGAGCAGCCAGTTTTACTGCCGATAGTATCACGCCTTCAGGCGGACGTTCATCCGGATGGTTACTTTGACCTCACCTTGTGGGGAGCAGGCAGCTTTGGGCGTGTGAGATTTTCTCCAATCAAAGGTGCTTATACCCGGGGGGAGACAGGGCCTTTCCGTGGCTCGGAGAAACCGGGAAATGCTTCAACCCAATCCCTCATCGATCCGCATTGCGAAGGCGACGGAGCCATCCTGCTCGAATTCGGAAAAGCCGAGATGACGGTAGAAACCCCTGGCGCCTTGGTTGTTTGGGTCGACCCCGAGATGCACGGCTCCGACCCCGTGGTTTCGAAGCGCCTGAAGCTCCGTGCCGATCATCCTGCGCCCCCAACCGCTTGCCTGAAGTCCGGGAAGGATGTTGATGTGGAGATGTGCGGGGTATTGGTCCTGAAGCCACGCCGTTCCGCTGCGCGGATTTTGAATTCGTTCCATCACGTCGGCGTCGCGCGGACGAGTGGGTGTCAGTCCCGCAATCTGTTGGCGGACGAACGGCCACCAGTTTGTCTGCAAGTCTCTGTCGAACCTGCTGGTGTCCGGCACCCCTACGACATAGCCGACCGGCCGGTCGTCCTGAACGAGAACAAAGGCAAAGTCCTTGGCGAATTTGAGGTAGGGTACCGACCACACGTAGCCGGGCAGATGCGGGTCGCTATAAAGCGCGCTGGCATCCTCACCGCCATTCGCGGTTTTCAGGCAGATGTCGAAAAGGGCGTCGATATCCGCTTCAATCGCGGGGCGGATGAAGCAGCTGGTGTCCATCACTTTGCCACCTCCTGCGTGGCGCTTTGTCATTTTAGGTCGCGAGAGGAGCTGATGCATTGACGATTACCTCAGATTCGCCAGCCAGGCAAAGCTCTGGGGGAAGAAAACGTTCGGCCGCTGCTTGGCGCAAGGCCTGAACGGGGAGTGGAGAATAAACCAGATGAGGTGGAGCAGATGAAAAGAACCGTGAAATCGATCAGCATACTGCCGGCATACCGATTGAAAGCAGCTGTCGCGCTTGCTGGCGCGGCGCTTTTGAGTTTTGGCCTTTCGGCAGCCGCGCGCGCCGACGACCTGCCTGTGTGGGATGACCAAACCTATGAAGGTCAGAGTGCGGTCATAGAGCAGCTCAACAAGGAGTTCGAAGCAGCGAATCCGGGCGTCACGATCAAGCGCACCGCCCGCACCTTTGATGACATGAAGTTGACGCTGAAGCTTGCGGTTTCGGCAGGTGATGGCCCTGTCATCACCAAAGTCAATCAGGGTGCCGGTGACATGGGGGCGATGGTCAAGGAAGGATTGCTCCTGCCGGTCGACGATTACATCAAAAAATATGGCTGGGATAAGCGTCAGTCGGATTCGGTGCTTGCTCGAGACCGCTGGGAAGATGGAAAATTTGGGGTCGGTAAAACCTACGGCATATCAGGCCTCGGCGAGATCGTTGGCCTCTACTACAATAAAAAGATCCTCGGCGATGCGGGAGTAGCGCTGCCGCAAACCTTCGAGGAGCTGTTGGCCGGCCTTGATAAGCTGAAGGAAAAGGGCGTCCCGCCGTTCATGATGGGCTCGGCAAAGCAGCATCTGGCCCTGCACATGATCGGCGCCATCGAGCAAGCGCATATCGACGCGAGCAATCGTGCCGAGCTTGACGATCTGATTTACGGCCGGGGCGGCTCCTGGAACACCAAGGGGAACATCGAATCCGCCAAACTCGTGCAGCAATGGGCACAGGGCGGTTATTTTTTCCCCGGTTTCGAAGGCATCTCGGGTGACGACGCCGTCCAGCTTTTCATTTCCGGGCAGGGCGCGTTCCTGATCTCAGGGACCTGGTATTTCGGTGACATGCAACACAATCCGGATATCGGCTTCATGGCCATTCCCGCCCCGAAAGGTATTTCCAAGCCCATGAGTGTTGGCGGCGTGGATCTTGCCTGGGCGATAACGAGCCTTGCCAAAACCAAGCCGACACAGGACATGGCCGGCGCATATATCGATTATATGGTCTCGGAAAAGGCTGCTGAAACCTGGGCCAATGCTGGCTATCTTCCGGCAACTTCGCTCGCGGCTGACGCAAAGCCAAAGCTCACCCCGCTCCTCAGCTCCGGCATCGAAATGTGGAAGACACTCAACGCAAACGACGCTCTCGGCCATTACCCCGACTGGTCGAGCCCGACGATGCTGAAGACAATAGACGACAACACGCCGCTTCTTCTGTCCGGCAATATCACGCCCGAAGCCTTTGTCGATGCTATGGACAAGGATTATCAGGCGTACCTGAAGGATAAGAAATAAAGATTGCGGGCACTGGTCACGGCCGTCCCCTGCGGTCGTGACCTCAGTCTCGTCGATCCAAATAAATGAGCACTGCGATCGGCGTGCTGCGCGACGACCACAGCTTTGGCTTTATGGAGTAATGGATGAAACGCTCCGCACTTGATGGCTCGCAACAGACCAATTTTATCTATTTATTGCCTGGATTGCTGTTTTACGCGGCTTTTGTCTTTGGACCGATCGTCGCGGCTTTGGGTTTGAGCCTGACCAGCTGGGACGGCCTGAGCATGCCCAAGTGGGTTGGTCTCGGCAATTACGTCGATCTCTTTTCTGACAGCCGTTTTTATATTGCCTTGCGTAACAATGCCGAGCTTATGATTTTCTACTGTGTCCTGCCGCTCGTGCTCGGCATAACTCTTGCTGCGTGCGTCTGGAATCTGAAGCAACGCGAACAACTCGCCCTGCGCACCTTCTTGTTCCTGCCTTATATCATGCCGACTGCCGTGTTGGGCATCATCTGGGCATGGCTCTACAATCCCGCATTTGGCCCGTTCAATCAGTTTCTGAGAGCAGTGGGGTTGGGCGCCTTCGCACTCCCGTGGCTGGGAGATTTCAATTTTGTGCTTCCCGCGGTCGGGATCGTTGCCACATGGTATTTCTTTGGTTTTTGCATGGTCATCTTCCTGACCGGAATTCAGCGCATCGACCCGTCTCTTTTCGACGCTGCCAAGGTCGATGGCGCTTCGGCGCGAAAAACCTTTTTCTGGATAACGCTGCCGCTTCTCTTGCCTGAAATAAGAGTGGTTTTGCTTCTGACGGTCATAGCGTCAATCAAAAGCTTCGACCTGATTTTTACAATGACCCGGGGCGGACCCGCCAACGCGACGCTCGTGCCGAATATCTACATGTATCAGCTCGGCTTCGAGCTCAATCGCTTCGGCGCCGCGGCGGCCATCGCCATTGTCGGTGCGGTACTCACATTCGTCATCAACTTTGCAATTCACAGATTTGTGGGATCGCAGAACAAAGGACGGGCTTGATGAACCGCTGGTCTAACATCCCCGCCGGTACGCTATTCCTTCGCATTGTTCTCTGGCTTCTTGCTTTCGTCACGATCACGCCGTTTCTGCTTCTGCTTCTGACGTCGATAAAGAGCAAGGCCGACGTTCTGCAGGGTGCGTTCGCATTGCCGGCATATCCACATTTCGAAAATTACGTCGATGCCTGGAATGCCGGACATTTCAACATTTACTTCTGGAATTCCATCATCGTTGTCATACCCGTCGTTGCTGCAAGCGTCTTTTTTGGCCTGCTGACTGGTTTTGCCTTCGCCTACCTGTCGTTTCCGTTCCGGCGCACGCTGTTCGCTATCCTGACGCTCGGCATGATGGTGCCGGCGGAGGCCTTCATCATCCCGCTTTATTATGAAATGCGGTATCTGGGGCTGATCAACACCTATGCGGCTCTGATTTTGCCGCAGATCGCGATGTCGATACCATTCTCGACGATCTTCCTCGCCAGCGCGATGCAGCAGCTGCCGGAAGAAGTTCTCGAAGCGGCGGTTCTCGATGGCGCCGGACGCTTCTATATCCTGCGCAAGATCGTCGTCCCGCTCATGGTGCCGGCAATGTCGACACTGGCGCTGTTCCTGTTCATATGGACCTGGAACGAGTTTCTGATTCCGTTCATCCTGGTCAACGACGACGATTATCGGACGTTGCCCCTCGGCATGCTGTTTTTCCAAGGGCGTTATACCGTCAACACGCCGGTTCTGACCGCCGGCGCGGTGATTGTCATTTTCCCGCTCATCGTGACTTATCTCGTTTTCCAGCGGCGGTTTATTGCTGGCTTGACGGCAGGAGCGACGAAATAGACAGCCAATGCGGTCGGCGGCAAGACCTCACGCCGCGCCCCTCAGTCTTCGCTCGCGCTTGTGGCGCACTTCCAGCGCCGCGCAGCCCCAGACCGTGCCGAGCAGCAGATAGACATGGCGCCAGTGGTCGATATCGATGACGTTGCCGATTGTCGCATGGCCGAGAACCGAGATCCAGGCGATCATCAGGAAGGGCTGCCACGGCCGGTCGAGCAGCAGGTTCCGGAAACCGAGAGCCAGCGTCCAGACAAGCATGCCGACATAGCTGACGAAGCCGAGCCAGCCATAGGAGGTGAGCGATTTCAGCCAGATATTGTGCTCGTCCTCGGGAAACATCGTGCCGAATACCAGGGGGCCGATGCCGAGCGGGCGCTCCATCATCATGGTGAAGCCGATCCGGTGACGCTCGAAACGGCCGAGATGTTCGCCGTCATATTGCTGTACCAACTGGGCGCGCGCCGAAAACAATTCGGCGACCTTCGGGATCTGCAGCGCCACCAGCAGCGACGCGATCAGCATGATGATCGCCGCCAGCGACAGGACCAGGACTCGCAAGCGAAAGGCGCCGCTGCGCTCCTTCAGCAGCATGATGAAGATCAGCAGCCCTACGCCGAGCGCGAAGAGCCCCCAGGCGGCACGGGAAAAGGAGAGGAAAATGCCGAGCGCAAGCACGAGCAGGGCGGCGGCCTTCAGTGGCGATTTCTTCAGGTCGCCGACCAGGATACCGTGGACCAGATAGAGCGATGGCGGCACCAGGAAGGGGCCAAAAACATTCGGATCCTGGAAGGCGCCTTTGGCGCGGTCGTAGAGCGTGAAGATTTCCGCGCCCGGGAAGGCGTGGAAATAACCGAGTATGCCGAGCGCGGAGGTGGCGACGGCGGCGAAGGTCCAGGCGTTGAAGATCAGCGGCAGCCGCTTGTGGCTGTCCTCGATGATTGCTGCGTAGAAGACCGCCGTCAGCGCCAGGAAGGTCGACACCGCGATATACATCGGCGCCGTTGCCAGGTCCTTCATCTGCGTCAGCGACAGCATGCCGCCGATATTGAAGGTCAGCAGCAGGGCAAGCAGCGGCGCCACGCTGCGCGAAATCCTGAGGCCCAGGATGAACCAGAGGCCGATCAGTCCCGCCATCCAGAGTTCATAAGGTGCCGGCTCGTCGATCACGAAACCGGAAAGGAAGACGCCGAAGGCGACGAAGGCCGAGCCGATCAGGCGCAGCGTCATCCGCTGCGGTTGGGCGACACGGGGATATGTCGCCTCGATCGCGGTCAATAGGCGTTTTCCGTGTTGAGCAGTCGGATCGGCGTCAGGAACAGGATCTTGAGATCGAACCAGAGCGACCAGTTCTCGATGTAGTAGAGGTCGTAGGCCGTGCGGAACTTGATCTTCTCGTCATTGTCCACTTCGCCGCGCCAGCCGTTGATCTGCGCCCAGCCGGTAACACCGGGCTTGACGCGGTGGCGGGCGAAATAACCCTCGACGACATCGGCGAAGGCGCGATCGCGCGCCTGGGCGAGAACCGCATGCGGGCGTGGGCCGACCAGCGAGAGCTCGCCCCTCAAAACGTTGAAAAGCTGCGGCAATTCGTCAATCGAGGTTTTGCGGATGAAGCGGCCGACGCGGGTGACGCGCGGATCGCCCTTGGTCACCGCGGCCTTGCCTGTGGGGTCGGCCATGTTGGTGTACATCGAGCGGAACTTGAAGACGTTGATGATTTCGTTGTTGAAGCCGTGGCGCTTCTGCATGAAGAAGACCGGGCCTTCCGACGTCACCTTGATGGCGATCGCGGTCGTGACCATGATCGGCCAGAGCAGCGCAAGTGCGACGAGCGTGAAGAAGATGTCGAAGCCGCGCTTGGCGACGGAATCCCAGTCGCGGATCGGCTTCTTGAAAATATCGAGCATCGGCACCGAGCCGACATGCGAATAGGCGCGTGGCCGGAAGCGCAGCCGGTTGGCATGCGCGGCAAGACGAATATCGACCGGCAGAACCCAGAGCTTCTTCAAAAGGTCGTAGATACGGGCTTCGGCCGATAGCGGCAGGGCGATGATCAGCATGTCGATGCGCGTCAGCCGCACGAATTCGACGAGTTCGGCCACGGTGCCGAGCTTCGGATAACCGGCGACCATGAGCGGCGAGCGTTTCTCGCCGCGGTCGTCGAAGATGCCGCAGATGCGGATGTCGTTGTCGGCCTGCTGTTCGAGGATACGGATCAGGTCCTTGGCCGGCTCGCCGCCGCCGACGATGACGGCGCGGCGTTCCATGATGCCGTTGCGCGCCCAATTGCGGATGCCGTAGGCGACGAGGAACCGCTCGGCCGCAAGGAAGAGCGCGCCTGCAGCGAACCACGGGATATAGGCATCGACCATCGCCCATGTGGTGCCGCGAATGAGCGCGAACAGGCCGACGGTTAGGAGAAGCGCGGTCGTCCACGCGGCGACGATGCGCGGCATCAGCCGCAGCTTCGCCCGAAGGGCGGGAATGGTGTAGGTGTCGGCAAGCTGCAGGCCGATGACGGTCAGGGCCGAAGCAATCGCTGCCATGCCCGTCCGCATCCAGGTGGAATCGCTGCCGTCACCGGGCCAGAAATAGTGGACGATCAGGGCGATCGCGAAGAGCGCCAGGAATTCCAGCAGCCGCAATTGCCCGATGATGATCACCGGCGAATTGGTTCCGTCGCGGAACTGTTCGGCGATCTGCCGGGCATAGGGGTTGATTTCGGTCGGGTCGGAAGGCTTCTCCTGACCCGCGCCGCCGCGCGCCTCGATGTCGGAGACCTGCTTGCGCAGGGCTTCCACGTCGAATTGATCGCCTTTTTCCAGCTTGTTCATGGGGGCTTTTCGCTCGTTGTCACCAAGCGATTACCAGAAAGCCCCTAAGAAATATTTACGAGGCGGCGGGCATTGCCCAGCCGGCGGCGGGATCGACGAGCTCATGGTACAATTTTAGGACATCCCGTGCCATGACGGCGGAGGAAAACACCGCCTTTACCGCCTCGGGCTGCGGCATCGTCCTGGCGTGCCAGCCGGGCGTAGTCAGCGTTTCCGCCATGACGCGGGCGAGATCGTCGGAATTGCCGGGCTCCACCAGTGCTGCGCTGTCCGCGCCGAGCACCTCGGGAATGCCGCCGACACGGCTTGCAATGATCGTCTTGCCGGCGCCGAGCCCCTCGAGCACGATATAGGGCATGGCTTCGGCGCGCGAGGGAACGACGAGGTTCTGCGCCATGGAGAAGGCTTCGTGGACCCGCATTGCCGGCAGCATGCCGATGCGTTTGCCAAGGCCGCGTTCGACCATCATTTCACGGTAGCGGTCGCGATCCGGACCGTCGCCGATCATCAGCGCCGACAGCGGCCTGCCGAGCAGCCGTTCGGTCTTGGCGAAGGCATCGACAAACAGATCGGGACCCTTGAGGTCCCGGAGCATTCCCACATAGATGAAATGCACGGCATCCGAGCGGGTCGGGATCGGCTCGAAATCGCGCTCGCCGATGCCGTTGTAGATTAGTCTCGTCTTCGTCCGCGGCTTGCCCACCTTGCGTGCATAGATGTCGCGCTCATACTCGCAGATGAAGACCAGCGCATCGGTGAAATATTCCTGCAGACGCTCCATCCTGAGGACGAACTGTCCGCTGAGCGAGGAGCGCGAATAATGCAGGCTTCCGCCATGCGCGGTATAGAGGCGGGCTACGCGATACCTGTTCACCCGCAACGCTGAGCCGGCAAGTCGCGCGAGCACGCCGCCCTTGGCGCCGTGCCCGTGCAGCACGTCCGGCCGCAAACTTTTGATTTTCTTGTATGTATCCCACATCGTCGCAATATCGGACGGGCTGATCGAGCGCCGGATCGGCACGCGCGTCAGGCCGAGCGAGAGATAGGGACGGATATCGTCGAACAGGCTGTCCTCGTATTCGCCGCCGGTCGAGCTGTCGCAGAGGATGCCGATTTCATGGCCGGCCTTGCTGTGCTCCTCGACGAGATCGCGGACATGGCGGAAAATTCCGCCGACCGGCGACCTGAAGCAATGAAGGATGCGGAGCGGCTGCTGTTTTGCCATCGCTCAGAAAAGCCGTTCGCGAACGTAGATCGTGTCACCTGCGATGATCGGCCCCGATATGTTGATGCGGCCGGTCAGCACCTGTCCGTTGATCTTGCGGGTGACATCGACCATGCGCTGGTTGGCGCGGCTGGTAAAGCCGCCGGCGACCGCGATGGCATTCTGCACCGTCATGCCGGGAACATAGGCATACTGGCCGGGCTGGCCGACTTCACCCATGATGAAGACCGAACGGTAGCGATCGACATCGATGGTGACGTCGGGATCGCGAAGATAGCCCTGCTGCAGTTTCTGGGCGATCTGTCCCGAGAGTTGCTGCAGGGTTCGGCCGCGGGCAGGGACCTGGCCGATGAGCGGGAAGGCGACATAGCCGGCCTGATCCACCGTATAGGTATTGGTCAGGCTCTGCTGGTCGAAGACGGTGATGCGCAGCCGATCGCCGCTGTCCAGCGTATAGGGCTGGATGGTGGCCTCGTTGAAGGCCTTCGGCGCCGGCCTGTACGTCGTGCAGCCGCTCAGTGCTGCCGTCATGGCTGCAAGGCTCAGGGCCAAAAGGATCTTGGGCTGGACGACAGACATCCGCTTGTGCTCACAAAAATGAACTCGGTGCAGTCGTTATCGATCCGTTAGGGTTAATGCCCGGTAAAGGGCGCGGTGCAATTTCCCGGTTTCCTTCATCGATCATCGCTCTTTCCCGGCGAGATCGCCATTAACCGTTGAGTTACCATGGTCGTTTACGCTTACGGCACCTTTGTTGTGGAGTAAGAGCATGTCCGGCGTAGCTCGTGATCAGGATGTGGACATCGACCTCGGCCAGTTGGTCCGTGCGGTCTGGGCGCGCCGCCTGCGGATTTTGACAATCACCCTCGTGGGGGCGGGCGTCGCCTTTGCCGGCGCCAAGATTATGTCGCCGCAATATCGCAGCGAAACGCGCATCCTCATCGAACCCCGTGCGCCGGCTTTCGCCAGCACGCAGCAGGCCAATGACGCCAGCGCCGGTCCGCTGATGGATGAACTGAATATCGCCAGCCAGGTGCAGCTTCTGCAATCGGCCGATCTTCTCAAGAAGGTCATCAACGATCTGAAGCTTTATAACCTGCCGGAATTCGACGATGCCGCCAGCGGCTCGGCCATGAGCAGTATTCTGGTGAAGCTGCACCTGAAGAAGAACCCGCTGGAAAATCCGCCGGAAGAGCGCGTCATCGATGCCTTCGTCGAACGCCTGCAGGTCTATCAGGTGCCGGGTTCACGCGTCATCGGCATCACTTTCACTTCCAAGGATCCGAAGCTCGCCGCCGCCATCCCGAACGCCATGGCGAATGTTTATCTTTCGACCCAGAGCGGCGCCAAGCTCGATTCCAATTCCGAGGCGACCCGCTGGCTGGAGCCGGAGATCGAAGGTCTGCGCCGGAAGGTCAGTGAAGCCGAGAAGAAGGTCGCCGAATACCGCACCTCGCACGGGCTGTTGCAGACGAACGGCACGACCACTTTTCCGGCCCAGCAACTGAACGATATTTCCGCTGAGCTGACCCGCGTGCGGGGCGACAAGGCCAATGCCGAGGCGAGGGCGCAGGCGGTGCGCAATGCACTGTCTTCGGGCGAAGCCTCCGACACGTTGCCTGACATCATGTCCTCCCAGGCGATCCAGCGGCTGAAGGCGACGGAATCCGGCCTGCAGTCGCAGATCTCCGATCTGCAGACCAGCCTTCTCAACAACCATCCACGGCTGAAAAGCCTGCGCGCCCAGCTCTCCGATATCCGCACCCAGATCCGCCAGGAGACGCAGAAGATCCTGGCGAGCATCGAGAACGAGTCGAAGGTCGCGGATCTGAGGGCGAGCGAGCTCGAGCGCCAGTCGGACACGGTGCAGGCAAACAGCGCCCGCGCCGGTGAGGACGAGGTCGGTCTCAATGCGCTGGAGCGCGAGGCGAACGCCCAGCGCCAGCTGCTCGAAACCTATCTGGTGCGCTACCGCGAGGCCGCTTCCCGCGCCGACAGCAATTCGAGCCCGGCCGATGCCCGGATCGTTTCGAGGGCCGTCGAGCCGGTCGATCCTTATTTCCCGAAGGTGGTGCCGATCGTCGTCGTCGCTGCCGTCGCGACGCTGATCATGAGCGCCATCGTCATCATGCTGGCCGAACTCTTCAGTGGCCGGGCACTCCGCCCGACAGATGCGGCTTCAGAGACAATCGAGGCAGAAGCAGTCGTCGAGGAGAAACATGTGCCGCAGGCCGCTCCGATCGCCGCTGCCGTCGGAAAACCCGTTCAGCCGAGCATGCTCGCCGTCGTCGCGGACGAAGAGGATACGATCGAGGACGTGAAGGTTGCCGATGAGGGGCCAGAGGACGAGCCGGAGGATGACAATGAATTCTCCGTCGCCTCAGTTGCGGATTATCTCACCGGCAGCCGCGCCCCGTTGGCAATCGCCATATCTCCGACTGGTGACAATGGCTCGGCGGCGACGGTTTCGCTGACCCGCATGCTCGCCGATGCCGGCCACCGCGTCATCCTGATCGATATGACCGGCTCCGGCTACCCCACGGAACTGATGGCCGAGGACCAGGCCGCCCTTGGCGTCACCGATCTGCTTTGCGGCGAGGCCGCCTTCGGCGACACGATCCACGGCGACCGCCTTTCCGATGCCCATCTGATCCCCCAGGGCCAGAGCGACGTGCGCCGCGCCATGCGTGGTGTCGACCGGCTGTCGTTGCTGCTCGATGCGCTCGCCGCCGCCTACGACCTCGTGGTGGTCGAATGCGGTTCGGCCGATGTCGCCGGCGTCTCGCGGCTGACGCGCAGCCGGGACGTCGAGATCATCCTCTCGCTGCCTGAGGTTGAGGAGACCATTTTCGTGGCACTGATGACGGAATTCCAGGCTGCCGGCTATGAGCGCGTCGTGCTGATGTCGGGCGGCGAAGGGGCCGAGCAGACACTCGGCCAGGCCGCTTGAAGATTAGCCGATCCGTGCCCGGATACCCTGGGCGAATTTATAGAGCTTCGGGCGGGCCTTGATGTGCGCCTTGCCGCGGGTGACCATCCGGTGGGCGGCGCCGGCGACGACGCCGAACGGCGATACCGGCAGCACCACGTCGTAATGCACGGTCTCGACCGGCGCCCAGGAACGCTTGTAGGTCTGGTCGCCGAGGCCGAAATCGAACAGCGCGACGCCCTTGCCATGCAATCCCGAGATGGTCTGCCAATAGAGAAATTCGCCGGGGCTCGTATCCGGCACGAGCTCTTCATCGATCGCGCCGAACTGGCAGATGATATGGTCACCCTTGCGCGAAATCCCCGAAATCGCGGCGATCTTACCCTCATGCTCGCCCTTGAGCCGGAGCATATGCATCTGCAGCCCGAAGTACTGCCTGGTGTCGTCCTGCTTGTCGATGAGACCGTGCAGGAAGGTCTGCGTTTCCCTGTCGGCAAAAACGTCGGGCAGGCCGAGGCTGGCGAAGCGGGCGCTTTTCAGGCGGAAGAAGATATCGAGCAGGCCGTGCTGTTCTGCCGATGTCTCGGGAATGACGTATGCGAAGCCGCCGGCCGCCTCGAGACGCTTCAACTGAACACGGAATTTCTTGCGCCGGTTCTTGGCGTTGAGCTGCTTCAGCGTGTCCTCGAAAGCGGTAAGGAACGGCAGCTGATAGGCGTGATTCTGGTTCTGCACCATCGGCAGCCCGGCGAGTGGGCTCTCTCGCCCGCGCCATTCCAGCGGAATGTTCTGCAGCAGCAGCAGATCGGCGCGGCCCTTCAGCGCATGCCGGAGCCGGCCGGCGAACTCATGGGGGTCGATGGTCCTGCCTGCTTCGGCAAAGCTCTCTGCGAACAGGCCGGTATTGATATTGCTGTGATCGGCGGCAATGAATTTCGCCGTCCTGAGGCCGCGAGACTTGACGATCTCGACCGGCAGAATGAAGGAGGTCTGACCCGCATGAGTGGCTTTGAGGATCGCAAGCGGCCGCTGGAAGGCGCTCACCCAGGCGGCGCACCAGTCGTAGCTCTGATGCAGGGACTGGAGGTTGTCGCGCTCCAGCGCCCGCCAGTCATCCTCCAGCGGCTGCATTACGTCGAAGACTTCGATGTCGAGTTGGGCCATGGCGAGTTTCATGCTCAGCTGGCGCAGGCGCGAAATGGCCGTATCGGCCAGCGCCACGTCGTCGGACGGCTGTTCATGGACATCGAGCTTTTGCGTCTGCACGGTTTTCTCCGGTCAAGAATGCTGAACGGAAAGGTAGGTATGCCGGACGTATATTTGGTTTAACCGCAGGCGATGGGCGAGGTTTTCCGCAGATCACGGTTATTCGGCCGTTAACGGCCCTAAAGCATGTCGCGCAAAAGTGTGCAGCGGTTTTGCGACAACGACGTGCGTAAAAACAAAGACCTAAAGCGCGACAAGCGAATCTGAAAGATCGCGACGCGCTTTAGCGCTGCGGTGGTCCGGCCATCCATTTAATGATCACCATCGCCGGCAATACCCAGAGCAGACCGGTGAGCAGGAAATAGAGCAGATGTCCCCACCAGGGCGCGTTGCCGAGCGTTGCCACCGCGATCGTATTCGCCACCAGCGCATAGACGACCACGAGCACGATGATGAGGATCGTGCCGATGAATTTGCGGAGGCGGACGGGCATCGGTTATCTCTCGGCATGGAGGGGTCGAACCGGCGCGACGGCATGCCGCAAAGGTTCGGGGCTTGTTTTGCATGAGCCGGTGGGGCAAATCAACTGCCGGATAGAAGGAGACATCATGGCCGTCGCAAACCCGACCACGGAACAGGCGATCCTGAGCGAAATGCGCAAGCAGAATCGCGACCGCCGCGCCTTGCGCCTCTGGCTCGGCTTCGTGCTTTTGGCGCTCTTCTGTCTCGTGCTCGTCGGCGGCGCCACGCGGCTGACCAATTCCGGCCTGTCGATCACCGAGTGGAAGCCGATTCATGGCGTCATCCCGCCGCTGTCCGCCGCCGAATGGGAGGAGGAATTCCGCCTCTACCAGCGCATTCCCGAATTTCAGCAGTTGAACAGTTCCATGACCGTCGATGAGTTCAAGGGCATCTTCTGGTGGGAATGGGCGCACCGGCTGATCGCGCGTGCCATCGGCGTGATCTTCGCGCTGCCGCTCATCTATTTCTGGCTGACCGGGCGGATCGAAAAGCGCCTGCGCTGGCCGCTCGTCGGCATCCTGGCGCTCGGCGGCCTGCAGGGGTTTATCGGTTGGTGGATGGTGTCCTCGGGGCTTTCCGTCCGCACCGACGTCAGCCAGTACAGGCTGGCGACGCATCTCGTCATGGCCTGCCTGATCTTTGCCGCCTGCATGTGGATCATGCGTGGTCTCTCACCGCATTCCGACGATCCGCAGCCGGCACGAAGCTCGCGCGGTTTTGCCGCCGCGATCGCCATTTTCTCACTGTTCCAGATCTATCTCGGCGCGCTGGTGGCGGGGCTTGATGCCGGTTTCTCCTACAATACCTGGCCGCTGATGGATGGCGCCGTCATCCCTTCCGATCTGCTGATCCAGCAGCCCTTCTGGATCAATGCTTTCGAGAACCCGAAGACGGTGCAGTTCATCCATCGCATCGGCGCCTATACGCTCTTCGCATTGACGCTGATCAACATGGTGATCGCCCTTCGCGCAGCACCTTGGACCACCCACGCACGCCGCGCCATCCTGCTTTTCGTGCTGGTCACGCTGCAGGCAGCGATCGGCATAGCGACACTGCTGATGCAGGTGCCGCTTCACTGGGGCCTGCTGCACCAGGCCGGCGCGCTTGTCGTTTTCGGCTTCGCGGTTGCCAACTGGCGCGGCTTTTACGGCGAATATCCGCACGGGACGATGATCGCCGAGCGCGATTGAAGCTGGGCCTCACCGTGGCGCCGCGGACCGATGTAATCGTTCACGACCAACGGGCGCTTGCTGACTTAAACGTGTAATATTGCATCGATATATGCAACTGGGTTAGGTTCGGCGAACGGCGACAGCGTGGAGGGGGCGATGTCCAATAATTATGCCGGAATGCGCAGGGCATTGGAGGGGCAACCGAAGGGAACGATCGAGCGCTGCGCGCAACGCCTTCTCGACATTCGCAAGACGCTAACGCCATTGCGCACCCAGAAGAAAGACAGCTCGCTCTTGCTGGCGACCTGGAACATCCGCGATTTCGATTCCAACAAATTCGGCTTCGGTCCACGCCTGCCGGAGACCTTTTATTATATCGCCGAGATGATCGCCTGCTTCGATCTGGTGGCGATCCAGGAGGTCAACCGCGATCTTTCGGCCCTGGAAAAGGTGATGAAGATTCTCGGCCGGGAATGGGACTATATCGCAACGGATACGACGGCCGGGTCCGGCGGCAATTCCGAGCGCATGGCCTTCGTCTACAACACCGAGAAGGTCTGGTTTCGCAAGGTCGCCGGGGAAATCGTGCTGCCGGACGGCCATCTCGTCGTTTCGAGCAAGAAGGTCAAGGCTCCGAAGAATCAGCCCGACGTCGAGCCGAAGACCGTCGAGATGGAACAGCAATTCGCCCGCAGCCCGTTTCTCGTGGCGTTCCAGTCCGGCTGGTTCCGCTTCAGCCTCTGCACCGTGCATATCTATTATGGCGCCGACTCCGGCCCGCAGTTGAAGAGGCGCATTGGCGAGATCGAACGGCTCGTCGAATTCTTCGCCGAGCGGCAGGACGAGGCGAGCACCCAGGAACTTGACCGGAGCGGCGCCGTCGAAAACTACATCCTGCTCGGCGATTTCAACGTCGTCAGCCCTGAGCACAAGACGATGAAGGCTCTGAAAAGCCATGGTTTCGTGGTCCCGGCCGAAATCGACGGCGAGAAAGTGCGCAAGCTCGGCGACCATTTCTATGACCAGATTGCCGTGCGCGTTATGGATAAGCGGTTTAAGGTGATCACCGGCGGCATGGTCGACATGTATGCCGATGTCTTCCGCTCCAATGACGGGGATAGGCAATTTATGCCGGACATCTGCCGAAAAGCGATCCGGAGACCAACCCGGAATTCAAGGCGAAGACGCCGGAAGCGCTCTATGAGAAATGGCGGACCTGGCAGATGTCGGATCATGCACCGCTCTGGCTGGAGATCGACACGGATTTCGCAGAGGATTACCTACAGAAGATCGCCAGCGGCAAAAATCCACAACCGGTCTAACGCAATACGCTGTCGAGCAGCGGCATGCCGATGATTGCAGAGGCGGCGATCAGGATGTAGCAGGCGATGCGGAAGGTTCGTTCCTTAGCAAGCCCGAACAGTTTCGAGCCGCCGTAGAGCCCGACCACATAACTCGGCAGGATGACGACGGTGAGCGCAAAGACGGCGGGCACGAACAGTCCGCCGATATAATAGCTGATGGCGCTGAAGACGGACGAGATCGAGAAGTAGAGCACGACATTCGCCCTGACGCGGGTGAAGTCGCTCTTGCCGCCGAGCCAGTAGGCGACGACCGGCGGCCCGCCGAGCTGCGCAGCGCCGCTGAAAAGCCCGGCGATCAGCCCGACTCCGCTGGTGAGCGGTGCGGACGCCTCCCCGTGATAGCGCCATCCCGATACCAGCAGCGCGAGCAAGGAGATGGCGATGATCGTGATACTCCAGCGCAACAGCATCGGGTCGAGCAGCGCCAGCATCGCCGTGCCGGCCGGGACGCCGAGCGCGGCACCCGCCGCCATGACGAAAACCTCGGGTCGGTTGGCGCCGCGCCAGGCCGGCGGGATCATCCCAAGTGTGGCAATGCCGTCAATGACGAGCAGGATCGGTGAGATCAGCTTCGGCCCGACGATCGCGCCGCCGAGCGGAATGAAGATCAACGCGGCGCCAAAGCCCGAAAAGCCGCGGGCAAGCCCGGCGATGAAGGCAAATGCCATCAGCGCATAGATGCCATGATCGGGCAAGGCTGCGGCAAACCATGCGCCGACGCCAGCGATAAGCGCATCCAGCGTCATGACATCGGCTCCGTGATTCGGGATGGGCAGCGAGGAAGGATCCGGTTTCATAGCCCAATCGTCATCGATGATCGAGCGCGAAAGCGATGCTGCGGCCGCCGATGCAAGCGGCCGCGGAAAGATCATGATGAAGACATCGATACAAAGCTCGAACGGCATCCACGCTGATGCCGTCGTCTGCGCCTTACGAGGCGAGCATCAGGTCCATGTTCTGGACGGCAGCGCCCGACGCCCCCTTGCCGAGATTGTCGAGCAGCGCCACCAAATTGACCTGCGAAGCGCCTGGTGTGCCGAAGACGAATAGCTTCATCGTGTCCTTGCCTTCGAGCTCGATGGCATTGACGCGGGGCAGGGCCTTACTTTCGGCCAACGGCACGACACTGACGATATCCTGGCCGGCATAATGGGCAACGAGGGCGGCATGGATGCTCTCCATCGTCGTGCCCTCGGCGAGATCGTCGAGATGCAGCGGCACCTGCACGATCATCCCTTGCGCGAACTTGCCGACCGACGGCGAGAAGATCGGCGCGCGGTCGAGCAGGCCATGCACGGTCATCTCGGGCACGTGTTTGTGGGTGAGCGGCAGGCCGTAGAGGAAATGCGGCGCGGTGATCGCATCCGGGTGATCCGGGTTTTCCATCTGCGCGATCATCTGCTTGCCGCCGCCGCTATAGCCGGAGACCGCGTTGACCGTGACGGGATAACCGTCCGGCAGAATGCCGGCGGCGCGCAGCGGCCGGATAAGGCCGATCGCTCCGGTGGGATAGCAGCCGGGATTGGCGACGAAACGAGCGGCAGCGATCTTGTCGGCCTGCTGCTTGTCCATTTCCGCAAAACCATAGGCCCAGGCGGGATTGACGCGGAAGGCGGTCGAGGTGTCGATGACGCGCACATTGTTATTGGCTGAAACCATCTGCACCGCTTCCTTCGACGCATCGTCGGGCAGGCAGAGAATGGCGATGTCGGCGCCGTTCAGCATGTCCTCGCGCATGGCGGCGTTGCGCCGCTCGGCTTCGGGTATGGACAGAAGTTCGACATCGCGGCGGCCGGCCATACGCGTGCGGATCTGCAGACCCGTCGTGCCGTGTTCGCCGTCGATGAAGATTTTCGGTGCCATGTTAAACCTGCGCTTTCAATGGGTTCTGAAGGTTTCCGGATTCAGTTTGAGGATGATAGGTCAGCCTTGTGACACGGCGATGGCGCGTCGCTCGGCATGAAGCCCCAGCATATACATCGCCACCGTTGCCCCCGCAATGGCGGTGATGTCGGCATGATCGTAGGGCGGCGATACCTCGACGACATCGGCGCCGCGGATATCGAGCTGGTGCAGACGCTGCAGCACCGAGAGGATCTTGGCGCTCGATGGCCCGCCTGAAACCGGCGTGCCGGTGCCCGGCGCAAAGGCCGGATCGAGGCAATCGATATCGAAGGTGAGATAGGCCGGCGCCCCGCGCGTCTGGGAGATGATCGCCGAGGCGATATCGCTGGCGCTCATCTCCTCGACCTGATGACCGTAGAGAATATTGACGCCGCAATCCTCAGGCGCATGGGTGCGGATGCCGATCTGAATGGAGCGGTCGGGATCGATGATGCCTTCGCGCGCGGCCCGCGCCACGAAAGAACCGTGGTCGATGCGGCGTTCCTCGTCGAACCAGGTATCCTGGTGCGCGTCGAACTGCACGAGAGCGAGGGGGCCATGTTTTGCCACATGCGCTTTCAGCAGCGGCCAGGTGACGTAATGATCGCCGCCGAGCGTCAGCAGGAAGGCGCCGCTGTCGAGGATGACATTCGCCTGGCGTTCGATAGCGGCTGGCGTGTCCTGATGATTGCCATAGTCGAGCAGGCAATCGCCGTAGTCGATCACGGCCATTTCGGCGAAGAGATCGCGGTTGAAGGGATATTGCGCATCATTGTCGAAGATCGCCGAGGCGCGCCGGATCGCCTGCGGCCCGAAGCGTGTGCCCGGCCTGTTCGATGTGGCGGCATCGAAGGGAATGCCCCAGACGGCGACGTCGACGCCGGCGAGCTCCTTGGTGAAGCGGCGGCGCATAAAGGACAGCGCGCCGGCAAAGGTCGGATCGCTGGCGGCGGAGGTCAGGCTGGTCGCCGTGAAGGCGTGGTCAATCGATCTGTTCGCCAAGTCATGCTCCTTTTTTCGGTCGCAAAACCATAGTCGCGTTCGATGCGGACGCTGCATTGCATCATCACCGTTCGACGCCAAAGCGTCGGGTGGCGGGTCTCGCAAAGGAGTTGGCTGATCCCTTGCGCGCAGAAAGGGGTAGGCGAGGTACCCGCAGATTTCAAGCCATCGATCGGATGACGGCCGCTCGTTCCGGTCGAGCGGCCGTTCTTGACTATCTGCTCTCAGGCCAGCCGCCGCAGGGACCATAATCCGGCGAGCGTCGCCAGCGCACTCGCTGAGACATAGCCCACGAGCGGCCAGGCGCTGTCCCCGCCGAGCAGAAGCACGAAGACGGTTCCGGCAAAGCCGACGATGATGCTCTCGACGCAGAAATAGAACGCGACCGCCGTTCCCGCCGTGTCGCCAAAGGCCTCAAGCGCGCCGTTGGCGGTGACCGCCGTCGCCAGGACGATGCCGATCGCGATGATCCACATCGGCACGACGAAGCTGACGAGGGAGGGCTGCAGAAACAACTCTCCCAAGGCAAGCAGCACGGCGCCGAGAAGCAGCATCACCATGCCTCTGGCAAGGCTGCCTGCAATGCCCCAGCGCATGACGAAACGTTTGGCGAAAGGCGCGGTCACGACCATCACCAGCGCCACCGTGGCAAAGACGAAGCTGAAGCCGATGCCGGAAAAACCGGCTCTATCGATCAAGATGCGAGGTGCCGTCGAGAAGAAGACGAAGAAGGCCCCCATCGCCGTGCTGAATCCGCCGGTATAAACCCAGAAGGCAAAGCTTGTGAGGATCGGGCGGGGAGCGATCTTCGCGGTGGCGGCGGGACGGGTCTCATGCCACCGCATACCGGCGTTGAAAAGGGCGATAACCGAAAGAAGGCCGATGACGAGGAAGATGGCGCGCCAGCCGAAGCGATCGGCGATCAAGGCTCCGGCGATCGGGCCCAATGCAGGCACGAAGGAGAGGATGGAGCCGAGCAGGCTATAGATCGTGCTGCTTTCAGGACGCCCGGCGTAGACGTCGCGCACTGTTGCGAAAGTTGCGACAAGGGCGGCCGACGCACCCACTGCCTGCAGCAATCTCAAGGTCACGAAGAGCGATGCCGACGAGGTGCCAGCAAGCAGCAAGGAGGAAGCGGCAAAGAGTGCCGTGCCTCCGAGCAGGACGGGCCGTCGTCCGACAATATCGGAAATCGGGCCGAAGATGATCTGGCCGACACCGAGCACCAGCATGTAGAGGCTGAGGGTCAGTTGGATGACCGCCGGCGAAGTGCCGAGCGCCTCCGGCATGATCGGCACAATCGGCAGATAGATATCCATGGCGAGGGAGGTCAGGATGTCGAAAGGCGCCATCAGCAGCAAGGCTGCCGGCAAGGAATAGGTCCAGCGTTGGATTTTGGGATAAGACATGGAAAAGAACCCGCTCAAATGATTTCATTCGGCGGCGATCTGTCTCTTCAGCAGTATCGGGATTGGCCGGACAGACGCCGCAACAACAGGGCAGAGTTGTTGCGGCTTATTTGTCTGCGGACTTGGTTATTCCCATGATGCGACCTTGACTGCGGCTTCGCTCACTTCCGAAGCGCTTTGCCAAGTTTCTACCAGCAGAACCGGAATGCGACAATGGCATGCCGGCACGCTTCCGATTGGTTTAAACAGCGCAAAAAAAGGCCGGGTTGCCCCGGCCTTCGTAAATTCCGTCTGTCCGAAGCGATTAACGCTTGGAGAACTGGAACGAGCGGCGGGCCTTTGCCTTACCGTACTTCTTGCGTTCGACGACGCGGCTGTCGCGGGTCAGGAAGCCGCCCTTCTTCAGCACCGCGCGCAGGCCCGGTTCGAAGTAGGTGAGCGCCTTGGACACGCCGTGGCGAACCGCACCGGCCTGGCCGGAGAGGCCGCCGCCGGCAACCGTTGCGATGATGTCGAACTGGCCGTCACGGGCAGCCGCGACGATCGGCTGGCGCAGGATCATCTGCAGCACCGGACGGGCGAAATATTCCGCGAATTCCTTGCCGTTGACGATGATCTTGCCGGAGCCCGGCTTGACCCAGACGCGGGCGACGGCGTTCTTGCGCTTGCCGGTCGCGTAGGAGCGGCCGAGCGAATCGACCTTGCGGACGTGGGCCGGAGCAGCAGCTTCGGAAGCCGTGCCGAGATCCTTCAGGGAGGAGAGGTCAGCCATATCAGGCGCTCCTTACGTTCTTTTTGTTGAGCGCGGCAACGTCGAGGGCGACCGGCTGCTGGGCTTCATGGGGATGGTTGGAGCCGGCGTAAACGCGCAGGTTCTTCATCTGGCGACGGCCGAGCGGACCACGCGGAACCATGCGTTCGACGGCCTTTTCGAGGACGCGCTCCGGGAAGCGGCCTTCGATGATCTGGCGTGCGCTGCGTTCCTTGATGCCGCCGGCATAACCGGTGTGCCAGTAGTAGACCTTGTCGGAATACTTCTTGCCGGTGAAAACGACCTTTTCGGCATTGATGACGATGACGTTGTCGCCGTCGTCAACGTGAGGCGTGAAGGTTGCCTTGTGCTTGCCGCGCAGGCGCATAGCGATGATGGAAGCGAGACGGCCAACGACCAGCCCTTCGGCGTCGATGATCACCCACTTCTTCTCCACCTCTGCAGGCTTCTGGGAGAAGGTTGCCATAGTGAATACTCTCTTTTGGGACCCTTGGCCCGAAGGCTTGAAGGGCGTTTCTTGTTGCTTGGATTGGCACGCTCGAGGCATGCCAAAAAGAAAGCAGCCCGGATAGGCTGCGTTCTGGCGCGGTGTATAAAGGGAATATGATATCGGGTCAATATCGACCTTCCGAAGGTTTTGAAAAAAAATTAAACAAAAACAAGTACTTAAATATGAGGTATCTTGATACCTCATATTTCCGCAATCGCGGACTGCTGCGCCTGACGTTTTTCACGTCGCCTCTACCGGTTTGAAATAGCGTCCGACGGTCGAAAGCAGCTCTCAACCTTTGAACGCGCGCAGGCATTTAATCATTTCGCGAAGCCCGCGTGTCAGATGTTTGTCTCGGCGTAGAACCATGCCGAGACGGCGCGTGAGCCGCGGGTTCAGCGATGCAGTCGTCACGAGGCCGGCGCGGTCGCGCGTGAGCGCCAGGCCCGGCAGGATCGACCAGCCGAGCCCCACGGCCACCAGCTCCTTGATCGCCTCGATACTGCCGAACTCCATCGCAGGTCGGATCCTGGTATCCGGTGCAGCCAGCCACGCGTCGATTGCGCGCCTGGTATTGCCGCCCTCATAAAGCAGCAGCGTCCTGTCGCGCATGAAGGCGGCGTCCGGCCCGCCTTCGGGCATCAGGCTGCCCGCGGGGGCGACGGCCAGCAATTCCTCCTCGTAGAACGGTTCGGTCTCGAAGTTCCGTCCGGATGCCGGCAGGGCGACGACGGCGATATCGAGGCTGTTGGCCTCCAGATCGCGCAGAATGTCGTCGGCATCACCGATGCGCACGGTGATTTCGAGGCCGGGCATGGATTTTCTGGCAACGGCGATGGCGCGAGGAAGCAGATGGATCGATGCCGTGCCGCCGCTGCCGATGCGCACGCGGCCGCTGGCGCCATCTCTGTACGGCATCATCGCTTCCTCCGCGGCAGCCGATTCCTGGAGCAGCCGCCTTGCATGCACGAGCAGGTCGAGGCCTGCCGCGGTCGGCTGCGCCCGCCGCCCGACGCGTTCGATCAGCCGGACGCCGAGCCGCTGTTCCAGCCCCTTCACCTGCAGGCTGACGGCTGGCTGGGTCAGGCCTTCCTTGTCGGCCGCAGCCGTAAAGCTTCCGAGATCGGCGACATTGACGAAGGTGGCAAGCTGATCGAGGTGGAGAGGCATACAAAAGAAATCCTTATGCATATCATAATATCCATAAGCTTCCTTCATGGCATCTTCCAGCGCATCTTTCAGCCGTTGAAGAAGGGAAGAAAGAGATGGCCCTGGAATTAAGCGGGATCCTTGACACACCTCGCGATATCGTTCGGTCGAGACTTCACGGGATGGCGCGCTGGAGCCTGCGGCTGCTTATGACGATCGAACATCACCTCGAAAAGCGCCGCAGCCGCCGCACGCTTTTAGAACTCACCGACGACGAGCTTTGCGATGTTGGTCTGACCCGTGCGCAAGCGAGGGCAGAAATATCGAAATCCTGGTTCTGGTCCTGACGGCAGCGGCCGCTGCAGGGCGTGCGGATCCTGCTCGAAATTTCAGGCGCCTTGTGGCAAAACGTCTGCCTGGAATCGAGCGCAGGGAGCAGCATCATGGCCGAAATCGTATCCTTCCGAAAGGACGCCGCCGGAGCGGAAGAGGGCGGCTTGCTGACCCGCTCGCTGCGCGACGGCGTGCTGCGGCTCGTGCTCAACAACCCACCGGCCAATGTGCTTTCGATCGCGCTTCTCGAAGCGCTGATGGAAGAGCTCGAGACGGCCGGAGCGGAGCCGGATGTGCGCGTCGTCGTCATCGCCTCGAGCGGGAATGTCTTTTCCGCCGGGCATGATCTCAAGGAACTCACCGCCCATCGCGCCGATGAAGATCAGGGGGTCGGTTTCTTCGAAAGGTCCTTCCGGCTCTGCGCCGATCTGATGCTGAAGATCGCGCATCTGCCGCAGCCCGTCATCGCCGAGATCGACGGGCTTGCAACGGCTGCGGGCTGCCAGCTCGTTGCTTCCTGCGATCTGGCGATCTGCACGGACAGTTCGACATTCTGCACCCCGGGCGTCAACATCGGCCTGTTCTGTTCGACGCCGATGGTGGCTGTTTCCCGTGCCGCGCACAGCAAGCAGGCGATGGAGATGCTGCTGACCGGCGAGACGATCGACGCCTCGACCGCCAAGGATTTCGGCCTCGTCAACCGTATCGTGCCGAAGCAGTATCTGGCGCAGGTGGTGTCCAAATATGCGGCAGTGATCGCCAGCAAGTCGCCGCTGACGCTGAAGATCGGCAAGGAAGCCTTCAACCGGCAGCTCGAACTGCCGGTGGAGGCGGCATATGATTATACCACCCGGGTGATGGTCGAGAACATGCTGACTGAGGATGCGCGGGAAGGGATCGGTGCCTTCCTCGGCAAGCGCAAGGCCGAATGGACGGGTGAGTGATCACGCCAGCTTCAGAAGCAGCCCGCCGATCGCGATGACGACGCCGGCGACGTAGCGCCAGATGCTGGCTTTTTCCTTGAAGACGGTGATCGAGATTACCAGCGCAAAGAGGATTGCGGTTTCGCGCAGGGCGGCGACGGTCGCGACCGGGGCTTTCGTCATCGCCCAGAGCGCCAGTCCGTAGGAAGCGATCGAGCCGGCGCCGCCGATGAGGCCGCGCCACCAGTTGCGGCGAACGTGACGCACTACTGCGAAAGCGCCGCGCTGGGACGCTGCCCAGGAAAACAGCAGTACTGGCGGCAGCAGCGACATCCACAAAGTATAGGAAACCGCATTGCCGGAGATGCGTGCGCCGATTCCGTCGACATAGGTGTAGCTGGCGATGACGCAGGCATTGGCAAGCGAGAGGATGACGGCGCGGCTGCTGCCACGCCGCGCCTCCAGGGCGAGCGTCAGCACGCCGGCCGAGATCGTCATCGTGCCTGCAAGGGCGCCGCCGGAAAGATTTTCCTTCAGGATGAAACCGCTTGTCGCGGCGATCAGGAGTGGCGCGCAGCCACGCATCAGCGGATAGACGAGGCCGATATCGCCGGCCCGGTAGGCGGCGGCGACCAGCTGAAAATAGGCGAATTGCAGGATGGCCGAGGCGCCGATGAACGGCCAGGCCGAGGCGTGCGGCAACGGCAGGAATGGCAGGAACGGCAGTGCGGAAACCGCGCCGCCGGCCGAGATCAGCGCCGCATCGAGGGATTTATCGCTGCCGGCCTTGACGATGGCGTTCCATGTCGCGTGCAGCAGTGCGCCGAAGAGAACGAGCAGGATGACGTCGAGAGGCAAGGGAGTAAATCCGGAGGATGGGAGTAAGCGGAATACGCCTCGCCTTTGGCGTTTCAAATTCCTGAAAAGACAACTGGGATTTGCACGAAAATGTACGGCTGCGGTCGCTTATGCGTTCATATGTCGAATAGCATCCTTTCGGTATGTGAACAATGGGAGCAATTTTTACGTGCGCGCGACATGCGTTCAATCCAGGCGATCCTTTCAACTATGAGATGTTTCTAATGGATGGAAGAACAAAGAGGGAAATTATCAGGAACAAAAAAAGAAAGTATCTGCAGGAATGACGGAGCCGATTATTCTATGCTGCTGAAATATAGATATTATTCTATAGCTTTGACATAGGGGAAAATTAAAGCTTATGATTGTGCAATCTTCAGGAAATCGCAGCGCGGAATTGAGCACAAACCTTTCGCAAGCGCGAAAGGCGTACAGTTCCTGCGTCCGCCATGACGGTGAAAAACATCAGAGCTGATGATGCGGAACGAAGAGCATCCCGTCAAGGTTGTCGATGTTCTGGCAGTTTAGCACTTGGCAGCGGGGAGTGTCTTTCGAAGGGATATGCGTCCATTCCGCATAATCGGTCGCGTCGCAATAATTGCTGTTGCGGACATAGCGATCGTAGAGCGGCAAGCCACGGGGAGACTGGTAGCGGAAGATGACGGCGCCCTGATTGTGGATGGCGGCGCGCACTGGCACAGCTCATGGTGAGCGGATTGTAGCGCGAGATAGCCAGCGCCGGCGATGCGGCGAGCACGAGCATGAGGGCAAGAGCGATTTTTTTCATCGAATCATCCTCAAGGAGTATCCAGTTCGTATATACGGGCCAATTCATATATACGGGAAAGACACGCAGCCGGTTTCACGGAAACGCAAAAAAAACATGCCGGCCGTGCCGAAGGGCTTTCGGGAGTGGAGAAGCGGACATGAATCACGACGCCTACACGGATGATTACCTCGCCGGAATCCTGCATTCGGTAAAGACCATCGCGCTGACCGGCGCTTCGCCCAATCCGGCCCGGCCGAGCAACGGCGTCCTGGGCTATCTGCTGTCGCGCGGCTACGAGGTCATTCCTGTCAATCCGGGGCAGGCGGGCAAACAGATCCAGGGCCGTACCGTGTATGCCCGGCTCGCCGACATTCCGGTGCCGATCGACATGGTCGACGTCTTTCGCGCCTCCGAATATCTGGACGGGGTCGTCGAGGAGGCGCTGGCGCTGAGGCCGCTGCCGAAGATCATCTGGTCTCAACTTGGTGTTCGCGACGATGCGGCTGCGGCAAAGGCGGAGGCCGCCGGCATCCAGATGGTGATGAACCGCTGCCCGGCGATCGAGTATCCCCGTCTTATTGCCTGAGTTGCGGTCCGCTGAGACGGATTTTCCACCGAACGCCCATGGGTTGAAACGGATCGCGATTAACTTTCGCAAGCGACCGGCTATGATCCTGCCCGTCAGCAACAACTGGAGGACGACATGGCCAAGAACGATCCGGGATTCAACACGTTGGCGATCCATGCCGGTGCGCAGCCCGATCCGACGACTGGCGCGCGGGTAACGCCGATCTACCAGACGACCGCTTTCGTCTTCAATGATTCCGATCATGCAGCCGCCCTTTTCGGCCTGCAGGCCTTCGGCAACATCTACACCCGCATCATGAACCCGACGCAGGCCGTGCTCGAGGAGCGTGTCGCAGCGCTCGAGGGCGGCACCGCAGCCCTTGCCGTCGCCTCCGGCCATGCGGCGCAGGTGATCGTCTTCCACAATATCATGCGTCCTGGCGAGAATTTCATCGCTGCCCGCCAGCTCTACGGCGGTTCGATCAACCAGTTCGGCCATGCCTTCGAGAATTTTGGCTGGCAGGTGCGCTGGGCCGATGCCGCCGATCCGGCAAGCTTCGAAAGCCAGATCGACGACAAGACGCGCGGCATCTTCATCGAGAGTCTCGCCAATCCCGGCGGCACTTTCGTCGATATCGCCGCCATCGCCGACGTCGCGCATCGCAACGGCCTGCCGCTGATCGTCGACAATACGATGGCAACGCCGTATTTCATCCGTCCGATCGAACACGGCGCCGATATCGTCGTGCATTCACTGACGAAGTTTCTCGGCGGCCACGGCAATTCCATGGGCGGCCTCATCGTCGACGGCGGCACTTTCGACTGGTCGAAATCCGGCAATTATCCGATGCTGTCGAGCCCGCGGCCGGAATATAACGGCATGGTCCTGCATGCGACTTTCGGCAATTTCGCCTTTGCGATCGCCGCCCGTGTGCTCGGCCTGCGCGACCTCGGGCCAGCGATCTCGCCCTTCAACGCCTTCCTGATCCTGACCGGCATCGAGACGCTGCCGCTCAGAATGCAGCGCCACAGCGACAATGCGATCGCCGTCGCGAAATGGCTGAAGGCGCACAGCAAGATCGCCTGGGTGAATTATGCCGGCCTCGACGACGACCCGAACCACGCCCTGCAGCAGCGCTACTCGCCGAAGGGCGCCGGCTCTGTCTTCACCTTCGGGGTCAAGGGCGGCTATGAGGCGGGCAAGACACTGGTCGAGGGGCTGGAGCTCTTCTCCCATCTTGCCAATATCGGCGACACCCGCTCGCTCGTCATCCATCCGGCCTCGACGACGCACCGGCAATTGACCGACGAGCAGAGGATCGCTGCCGGCGCGGGGCCTGACGTGGTGCGCCTTTCCGTCGGCATCGAGGACGTCAAGGACATCATCGCCGATCTCGAACAGGCGCTCTCGAAGATCTGCGATCAGAGGGATCCATGATGACCACGGAAAACTTCATCACCTTCAGCATCGATAGCGTCGAACCGGAATTCGGCGCCCCGGAGCCCGGCCGGATCATCTCGGGCGATCCGCAATTCCGTACCTGGAGCCTGGAGGAGGCCGAAGGCGGCCTTTATTCCGGCATCTGGGAGGCGACACCGGGCAAGTGGCGGATCGTCTACGAGGAATGGGAATATTTCAGCCTGCTGTCCGGCCATTCGATCGTGACGGAGGACGGCGGTGAGCCGGTTCATCTGAAGGCGGGTGACCGGATGATCCTCAGACCCGGCTTCAAGGGAACGTGGGAAGTCGTTGAAACGACTCGCAAGGATTATGTGATCAAGGTTTGACGGTCGCAGCGATGATCCGAAACGGCAAGCGGGCCTTTATCCCGGATTGAAAGCTTTTAACCAATCCCATTAATCGTGCCTACATCGGCAAATGCTAAACCTTATCTGCAGCGCATTGCGGACATGATGTCTCCTGCCGTCCCACAGACATGGCCTTGCAATTAATCTTTGCGGAATTTGCATGTCGTCGAATCTTGCAGCTAGGCACGTTCGGACTCAAACGTCTTCCATCATTGCGACAACCGTCTGCTTCCTTGTCGTCGCCCTCGTATTGACCGGCCTTATGGCACATGTCGTCGTCACGATGACCCGGTCGGCGAACGAGATCGACGATGCCAGGGCCAGTCGCGCCGCCCGCGCGGCGGTTGCAGCCTTTGTGGCTCGCTTGAGCGGAACAACGACGGACAATGCCATATGGGACGATGCCTATAGTGCCGTCTCATCTCCGGCCGCTGCGGATTGGGCCTATGAGAATTGGGGAAAAACCAGCGAGGATTATGCGCTTTATGACGGCGCGATCGTGACCGGCCCTGACGAGTCTTCGATCGTCTCAGCCTATGCCAAAGGCAAGCCCTTCCAGCCGCGCACGTTTTTCGGGGAAGCCTTTTATCAGCAGATCAATGCGGCTGCAGCTCCGGCCAAGGCGCCGGTGGTCAATTTCATCAAGACCAAAAGCGGTATAGCGCTGATCGCCTCGCAGGCCATCCAGCCGTTCGAGGCCGCCCCCGAGGTTCCGAAGTTCAGTGTGCTCAGTTTCTACAAGGCGTTTACGTCGGAGGTTCTCGACACCCTCTCCAACGAACATGAACTCGAGGGGCTGAGCCTCGAGACGATGCCCAAGCCGGGATTCCTGAACACGCCGATCACCGACATGAAGGGAGCCGTGATCGGCTACCTCGTTTGGCCCAGCAAAGCGCCCGGAAGCGCCGTGTTTCACCAGGTCTATCCTTATCTTGCAGCTTCTACCGTCATCCTTTCGCTATTCTTGATCGGCGTTCTGTTGGTTGGCGCATCCGAGGCGCGTCGCCTGCGCCAACTGGCGCAAACGGCTCGCTTCGAAGCGAGCCATGACAGCTTGAGTGGCTTGTTGAACAGACAGGGGCTTCTCCGCCTGCTGGAGGATCTGGAGAGCCCGGATTCTTCGCCGCCGCGGCTTTACTTGGTTGATCTGGACGGCTTCAAGGCGGTCAACGATGCTTGGGGGCATGCGGTTGGGGATGATTTGATCCGGATCGTCTCGAACGCACTGATCACCAGTCATCACGAAGTCCTGGCCGCGGCCCGGCTGGGAGGCGACGAATTCGCGCTGGTGCACGTGGGATCCACTGCACGCGAAGAGATGGAAGAGGCGATTCTGGCGCTGTTTGCCGAGCCCTTCAAAATTGACGGGCGAACGATCGAAGTTGGCGCAAGCATCGGCGCTGCGGCGCGCGATGGAGACATATCGCCTTTGGAGCTTCTTCGCAGAGCCGACATGGCGCTGTATCGTGCCAAGGCAAATGGCAAAGGTCAGGCGGTTGAATACGATCCCGAACTGGACCGGGAACGCATACGGGTCGCCGAGCTGGAAGGTCTCTTGAAAAACGCCATCGGCAGCGGCGCAATCGAAGCCGTTTTCCAGCCTCTCGTCTCTGCTTCGACCGGCGCTGTCACCGGTCTTGAAGCACTGGCGCGCTGGAAAACTGCAACGGGGAACATCAGCCCGGAAATATTCATCCCTCTTGCTGAAAGATGCGGCCTCATCGATGCCCTCGGCGTCCATATGCTGAGAACGTCGATCGGGCATGCCAAGAACTGGCCCGTTCTGACTTTGTCGGTGAACGTTTCGCCGATCCAGCTCTGCAATCCGGAATTTGCTGCCCAAGTGATCACGATCCTGCAGGAGTTGGATTTCGATTCAAACCGCCTGACACTTGAAATCACGGAAGGCGTTTTGATGACAAATCCGGATCAAGCCCGCCGGTCGATAGACCAACTCAAGCGCGTCGGCATAAAGTTTGCTCTTGATGATTTTGGCTGCGGCTACGCCAGCATCGGCGCATTGCGTCAATTTGGGTTTGATCGCATGAAGATCGACCGCTCGCTCGTGTCCGCTCTCGATGAAACCGCAAATGGCGTCGATATTCTTCGGGCAACTATCTCCTTGGCGACTGCTCTGCTGATTCCCGTGACCGCGGAAGGTATTGAGAATACCCGTCAGGCGGCGATCTTGCGAGACGCCGGCTGCGACCAGCTTCAAGGTTATATGCTCGGAAAACCCATGTCGGCATGCGACATATCCATCAGGCTGCGAGAAGAGTCGGTCGCGTGATCTCGTAAAGGCCATCGCACGAATTCGGTATCGGGCACGAGCGGCCCGGCATTTCGAATTCCTGAAAACGACATTTCCAGGCATCGCTGCGGCAATCCACCACAGCCATGCGTCAATCTATCCCAATGTTTTTGCTAAGGCTTTGTTAAATCCGCGATTCAACGAAAAGGCCTCAACGGGAGCATTTGAGGCACGGCCTCGCGGTCGGTTGCGACCGTCAAATTCCGTCATCAAACTGTAATAAAACGCGCCTAGCCCGCCTGCTGTGACGGGAATTTCAGCGCCCCAGACAATGGACACCCCCTCCATGGCGCTGGTCTCGTTGTTTTTCAAATCCATTAGGGAAGCGCTTCATATGCTCACCAAGAAACTTCTTTCGGCCTGTCTCGGCGCCGGCCTGGTTGCCGCTCTGGCGGTTTCGGCCTCCGCCGCCGATATCACTGGCGCCGGCTCTACCTTCGTCTATCCCGTCCTGTCCAAATGGTCTGCGGACTACAACAAGCAGACCGGCGACAAGCTGAACTACCAGTCGATCGGTTCGGGCGGCGGCATCGCCCAGATCAAGGCTGCAACGGTTGACTTCGGCGCGTCCGACGCCCCGATGAAGCCGGAAGACCTGACGACGGGCGGCTTCGGCCAGTTCCCGCTCGTCGTCGGCGGCATCGTGCCGGTCATCAACGTCAAGGGCATCAAGTCGGGCGAACTGAAGCTCACCGGCAAGGTTCTCGCCGATATCTACCTCGGCAACGTCATGAAATGGAACGACAAGGCCATCGCCGATCTGAACCCGGGCCTGAAGCTGCCCGACAGCCAGATCGCCGTCGTCCACCGTTCGGACGGTTCGGGCACCTCCTTCAACTGGACCAACTACTTCTCCAAGGTCAACGAGGACTGGAAGAGCAAGGTTGGCGAAGGCACGGCCGTCAACTGGCCGGTCGGCATCGGCGGCAAGGGCAATGAAGGCGTTGCCGCTTACGTCACCCGCGTCAAGGATTCGATCGGTTACGTCGAATACGCCTACGCCCTGCAGAACAAGCTGCCCTACGTGCTGATCCAGAACGCCGCAGGCCAGTATCCGAAGCCGAATGCCGAAAGCTTCTCGGCTGCCGCCGCCAGCGCCGAATGGACCAAGGCTCAGGACTTCTATCTGATTATGACCAACGCTCCGGGCGAAAAGGCCTGGCCGGTGACCGCCACGACCTGGGCGATCATGTACAAGGAGCCGAAGGATGCGGCGCGCTCCAAGGCTGCCTTCGCCTTCTTCAAATGGGCGCTCGAAAACGGCCAGAAGGAAGCTTCCTCGCTCGACTACGTTCCGCTTCCGGAGACCCTGGTGAAGCAGATCGAAGATTATTGGACAGCCTCCTTCAAGGGCTGATCCTGACGAAACTGCGGTCGGGGCGGGAAGCTTGGCTTTCGGTCCTGGAACAGGATGATTTTAGGCCAATTTGGCCTAAAATCTGAATCCCGTTCTAAATTAAGGGGTTAGAGCATGATGTCACCCGAAAACCGCTTACACGTTTCGGCGTCGCGCTCCGATGCCTTTGAAACCCCCTCAAAGCAGCAGAGCGGACGGATATGAGCGAAGCAACGGCATCGCTGCCCGCCACAACCGCGGGCGTGAAGCGCCGCGACGGCGCGACAGGCGATCGTATTTTTTATTGGATAGTTTTGGGCTGCGGCCTGCTTGTTTTGGTCGCACTGTTCGCAGCGGCGTTCTCCATGGTCTGGGACGGGTTTCTCGCGTTCCGGACCTTCGGCTTTGGCTTCCTGACCGGCATGGAATGGGATCCGGTTGCGCAGCGGTTCTCGGGCCTTGTACCGATTTACGGCACGCTGGTCACCTCGGCGCTCGCCATGATCATCGGCGTTCCCGTGAGCCTCGGTATCGCCGTTTTCATTACCGAAGTTGCGCCGCGCTCCATTCGCGGCCCGATCGGCGGCGCCATCGAGCTTCTCGCCGGTATCCCCTCGATCATCTACGGCATGTGGGGTCTCTTCACCTTTGCTCCCTTCATGTCGGATTACGTCCAACCGGTGCTGATCGACTGGCTGGGCCCGATCCCGATAATCGGCGCACTGTTCACCGGCGCCCCGCTCGGCATCGGCATGCTGACCTCGGGCATCGTGCTGGCGATCATGATCATCCCCTTCGTCTCCTCGGTCATGCGCGACGTCTTCCTGGTCGTCCCAGCACAGCTGAAGGAATCGGCCTATGCGCTTGGTTCGACCAAGTGGGAAGTGGTGCGCGACATCATCATTCCGCACACCCGCACCGCTGTCGTCGGCGGCATCTTCCTTGGTCTCGGCCGCGCGCTCGGAGAGACCATGGCGGTCACCTTCGTACTCGGCAACACCCATAACATCGCGGTGTCGCTGATGGAGCCCGGCACGTCGATCGCTGCGACGCTCGCCAACGAGTTTGCCGAAGCTTCGGATGACCTCTACAGGTCGTCGCTCTCGGCGCTCGGTCTCATCCTCTTCGTTGTCACCTTCATCGTTCTGGCGGCCGCCAAGCTCATGCTGGTGCGCATGGCAAGACAGAGGGGAGAGTAGTCATGGCCACACATTCTGGTTCCATTTACCGCCGCCGCCAGATCGGCAGCATGATCGCGCTGTCGCTTTGCGGCATAGCGACCGTGGTCGGCCTGGTCTTTCTGGTTTGGATCCTCTGGACGACGCTAATACACGGCCTATCTGCGCTCAGCCCTAGTCTCCTCACGGAAATGACGCCGCCGCCCGGCGAAGATGGCGGCGGTCTCGCCAACGCCTTCATGGGCAGCCTGCTGATGGTCGTTCTGGCTGTTATCATCGGCACGCCGATCGGCGTGCTGGCCGGCACCTTCCTGTCGGAGTTCAGCCGCGGCAAGAAGATTGGCGGGGCAATCCGCTTCGTCAACGATATCCTGCTTTCGGCGCCGTCGATCATCATCGGCTTGTTTGTCTATGAACTGGTCGTCCGCCCGACGTCGCGCTTCTCCGGCTTTGCCGGCGGCATCGCGCTCGCCTTCATCTTTCTGCCGGTCGTGGTGCGCACGACCGATGAGATGTTGCGGCTGGTTCCGGATGTCATGCGTGAGGCAGCACTTTCGCTCGGCATCCCGCGCTGGAAGGTAACGGTCAACGTACTCTACCGCGCCGCTTCCACAGGCATCCTGACCGGTATCCTCCTTGCGATTGCGCGCATTTCGGGCGAAACCGCGCCACTCCTTTTTACGGCTCTGAACAACCAGTATTGGAGCTTGGACATGTCGCAGCCGATGGCGAATATTCCCGTCGTCATCTTCCAGTTCGCTATGAGCCCCTATGAGCAATGGCAGAATCTTGCCTGGGCAGGCGCCTTCGTCATGACGGCGATCGTGCTTATCCTCAGCGTGGGCTCCCGCGCCATCCTCAACCGCAGGAATGCGAGATGATGCTTGAGAACAAGGCCTTCGAACCTCGCCCGGCCCACCCGGCCATAACAGTCGACAAGATGGCGCTGACCGGCGTCAACTTCTACTACGGCGATGCCCACGCGATCCGCGATGTCACCCTGAGCTTTCCGGAACGCCAGGTCTCGGCCCTGATCGGCCCGTCCGGCTGCGGCAAGTCCACGCTGCTGCGCATCCTCAACCGCATCTACATGCTCTACCCGAAGATGCGCGCCACCGGCTCCGTCACGCTCGACGGCCAGAATATCCTCGACCCCCGCTATTCGATGAACGAGTTGCGCGCCCGGGTCGGCATGGTCTTCCAGAAGCCGGTGCCGTTCCCGATGTCGATCTACGACAATATCGCCTACGGTATCCGCCACCACGAGCGCATCTCCAAGGCCGAGATGGATGTCCGCGTCGAGCAGGCGCTACGCTCGGCAGCGCTTTGGGAAGAGGTCAAGGACAAGCTGAAGGGCAGTGGCCTCGGCCTTTCCGGCGGTCAGCAGCAGCGTCTCTGCATCGCGCGTGCCGTGGCGCTTCGCCCCGAAGTGCTTCTCCTCGACGAGCCGACCTCCGCCCTGGACCCGATCTCGACTGCCAAGGTGGAAGAGTTGGTCGCCCGGCTGAAGACGGATTTCACCATCGTCATCGTCACCCACAACATGCAGCAGGCAAGCCGCATCTCCGACAACACCGCCTTCATGTATCTGGGCGAACTGGTGGAATACGGCCCGACCGCCGAGATTTTCCAGTCGCCGAAGGTCAAGCGCACGGAAGACTACATCACCGGCCGTTACGGCTGATCCGCAAAGAGTGGGTCACCATTGCAAATCCAGCCGGTCCAGCCCGTGGAAATGGTAGACATCCTTGACCACCGGTGTCTTCGCCAGCCTCAGGCCGGCAAGCCGCTCGAACAGGATCGGCAGCACGACGTTGAGCTCCAGCCGCGCCAGCGGCGCGCCGATGCAGAAATGGATGCCGGCGCCGAAGGAGAGGTTTGCCGCCTCGTTGCGGTCGGGCCGGAAGGTCAGCGGATCGGTGAATTTCGCCGGGTCGAGATTGGCGGCGGCAAGGACGAGGCTCACCTTGTCGCCGCGCTTGAAGGAGACGCCGTCGATTTCGGCCGGCTCCAGGGCCCAGCGCTGGAAGATGTGGACCGGCGCGCAGATGCGCAGGGTTTCCTCGACGGTGCGCTCCGTCGTCGTCTCGTCCCGGAAGAGTTCCGCCGGATCGCAGCCGCTGTCGAGGATGGTGCGTACGGAATTGCCGATCTGGTGCACGGTCGCCTCATGCCCGGCATTGAGCAGCACGATCGTCGTCGAGACGAGCTCCTCCTCGGTCAGATACTGGCCCTTGTGCTCGGTATGGATCATGTGGGTCAGCAGGTCGTCGGCCGGTTCGGCGCGGCGTTCTGTGATCACCGTCTTGACGTAATCGGAAAATTCCTTCGCCGCCTGTTCGGCCTCTTCCTCCTGCTCGCGCGTACGGCCGAACATGTACATGCGGACATAGGCGTGTGACCAGGCGAGCAGTTTTGGTCCCATCTCCTCGGGGATGCCGATCATCCGGGCGATCATCGTCACCGGGATGATGTCGGCAAAGGCCGAGAGCAGCTCGACCTCGCGCTTCTCCGCGAAGCCGTCGATCAGCCGGTTGGCAAGTTCGGCAAGCTCCGGTTTCATCTTCTCCACATGGCGGGAGACGAAGGCGCGGTTGACGAGCGTGCGCAGCCGCGTGTGCTCCGGCGGTTCGAGTTCGAGCAGGGAATAACGTTCCGAGAGATCGAAACTGGCAAGATGCGGCATTGGCTTGGCAAGGCCAAGCTCCTCGCGGCTGGCGATATGCAGGATCTGCCGGCCGAAGCGGCGATCGCGCAGCAGCCCGTTCACATGGTCGTAACCCGTGAAGAACCACTGCTTCTGCTCACTCCAGTAGAAGGTCGGGCAATGGGCGTGAAGTGCGGCATAGACGGCATTCGGGTCGCCGTAGAAGGCCGGGTTGCGGCTGTCCAGCGAGACATGACGGTTGGCGCGGTCGATCGAGAGAAAGGATGGGATCATCATGCCCCGAGCCTTAGCGGATTTGCCGGACCTCGGAAAGATGTGGGGCAAGCGATCCCGGATTACCCGGCCCGTGACAGTGTGCCCATGCGTCGCAGCGCTTCCACCTGGTCGTCGACCGTCGGCACGAGTTCGCCGGCAGTGCTGCTCGGCGTGGCCGGTGCAGGGGCTGCGGCCTCCGCTTCGCCGAAGGTGACCGTGCAGTTGCGGCCGGCGGCCTTCGCCGCATAGAGCGCTCGGTCGGCGGCCGAGATCAGCTTGTCGATATTGGCTTCGATCGAGGAGGCGAGCGCGATGCCGATGCTGACGGTGACCGGAACGATCGCTTCGCCGGTGCTGACGGGAAGACGGCAGAATTCGGTGCGGATCGCTTCGGCGATCGCCTCGGCTTCCGTCTGGTCCGCGACGGCGGCGAATGCGGCGAATTCCTCGCCGCCCATGCGGCCGAAGATGTTGTTCGGAATATACTGGCGGGCCATGCGCGCAAAGGCGGTCAGCACGGCATCGCCGGACTGGTGGCCGAAACGGTCGTTGACGCGCTTGAAATGGTCGAGATCGAAAAGGATCACCGCAACCTGGCTCTGCTCGTTATGAGCTCTTTCCTGAATGTCGTCGAAATAGCCGAGCAGGCCGCGGCGGTTGAGCACGCCGGTCAGCGAGTCGGTCAGGGTGAGGGCACGCAGGTGTCGTTCGGAGCGCTCCATGATCAGCCGGCAGGTGAACGCGAAGGCGATGGTCAGCAGGAAGGCGCTGGCCATGGCGGAGGCGCCGCCGAGATTCGTCGCCTCGATATCGCTTGGCATCGTCAGCGCCATCGTCAGCGCTGAGCCGAAGCACAGGCAGCCCTGGAGGACGAACACGCCCATCAGCTTGATGCGGGTACGCTCACGGCGCATGTCGCCGGCGGCGACCGCCATGGCGAGTGCCGTCGCACCCGTTGCCGAAGCAAGGTTGTAGAGCACCACCCGGTTTGAATAATCGCTATTGACCCAGGGCAGGAAGACACCGGCGAGCCAGATTGCCGGCGGCAGCAGTGCCCACCATTCGATCCTCTTGCGGTCGAGTGCCAGAAAACCAGCCACCCAGGCGCTCTGGCCGAGCAGGGCGATGGCATTGCCCGCCTCTACTGAAAGCACGCTGGGGATTTCGCCGCGCAGCGCGACCATCGCAAAGCCGATGCCGGTCAGGAGGAAGCCCAAGCCCCAATAGAGATAGGCCTCGTTCCTGACGTTGTGACGCCAGGCGACGAACAGCACCAAAGCGAGCGTCATGGCCTCGGAACACCAGATGGCGAGACCTGTAGCAATATTGAACACGGCAGCAAACCCCTCGTCTGTCGGCCCTTGTCTGTCAGGTCGCATCCTTGCCGAGGAAGCTCGCCACTTCCTTAATGTCGCTGCGCTGCGGCATTGTTTTAGGCCGATATCTGCCGGTAGGCTTTCCGTTGGGTAAACGTGTATGAGCACAGTCGAATAGAGTAAGCCTTCCTTCATCCTGTCATGGAGAAAAGCCGGGGGAGACAGTGCCAAGGGCTCGCCGTTAACAGGCGTTTGGGGGAAAGAGGCTACCAGGAGCCGCCTTGCCCCGCCTTCTTAACGTTATCCTCATGCGTGTCTTGAAGAGGAGGGCCGGGACACTCTATGTAGGGGTAAGACATTTTTCTTTGATTCCCGGCGCCGGCCGGCGAGACGTTGACAAAGGACGCACATGAGAAACCCAGTCGATACCGCAATGGCCCTCGTTCCGATGGTCGTGGAACAGACCAACCGCGGTGAACGCTCCTACGACATCTATTCCCGCCTGTTGAAGGAACGCATCATCTTCCTGACAGGTGCTGTCGAGGACCATATGGCGACGCTCGTCTGCGCCCAGCTGCTTTTCCTCGAGGCCGAAAACCCGAAAAAGGAAATCGCCCTCTACATCAATTCGCCCGGTGGCGTCGTCACCGCCGGCATGGCGATCTACGATACGATGCAGTTCATCAAGCCCGCGGTTTCGACGCTCTGCATCGGCCAGGCTGCGTCCATGGGCTCGCTGCTGCTGGCTGCCGGCCACAAGGACATGCGCTTTGCCACGCCGAATTCCCGCATCATGGTGCACCAGCCTTCGGGCGGCTTCCAGGGCCAGGCTTCGGACATCGAGCGTCATGCCCGCGACATCCTCAAGATGAAGCGCCGCCTGAACGAGGTCTACGTCAAGCACACCGGCCGCTCCTACGAGGAAGTTGAAAAGACGCTCGATCGTGACCATTTCATGGATGCGGACGAAGCCCAGAGCTGGGGCGTGATCGACAAGGTTCTGACGTCGCGCCTCGAAATGGAAGGCGAACAGGCCTAGTAATTAATAGGGATGGTGTTTTCCTCGCCACAGTTCTATCCCATTTGTGATTGAACAAGGGCTTTCATACGGCGACGAAGACGCTAATAGTAACTATTAATGCTATGTTGAATTTTTATGACATAGCATTCGGCATTCGAAGGGGAATTCGTTGCCGCCGGAACCCGGACATGATTGATTGGGCCCGGTTCGTAGCCCCTGAAGCCCTTCTCGGCAAAGGCTCCGGAAACGGAGTGCCGCCAGGAGCTGATAGAGTGGACCGCGATTTCGCCTTGAAATGCGGCGTGCTGGAAGGAAAGTGATATGAGCAAGGTCAGCGGCAGCAACGGCGGCGACTCCAAGAACACGCTTTATTGTTCGTTCTGCGGAAAGAGCCAGCACGAAGTCCGGAAACTGATTGCCGGACCGACCGTCTTCATCTGCGATGAATGCGTCGAATTGTGCATGGACATCATCCGCGAGGAGAACAAGTCCTCGATGGTCAAGTCCCGCGATGGCGTTCCGACGCCCCAGGACATCATCAAGGTTCTCGACGAATACGTCATCGGCCAGCGGCAGGCAAAGAAGATCCTGTCGGTTGCCGTTCACAACCATTACAAGCGCCTGGCGCACGCCTCCAAGAACGGCGAAGTCGAGCTGGCGAAGTCGAACATCATGCTCGTCGGCCCGACCGGCTGCGGCAAGACCTATCTTGCCCAGACGCTCGCCCGCATCATCGACGTTCCCTTCACCATGGCTGATGCGACGACGCTGACAGAGGCCGGTTATGTCGGCGAGGATGTCGAAAACATCATCCTGAAGCTGCTGCAGTCGGCCGACTACAACGTCGAGCGTGCGCAGCGCGGCATCGTCTACATCGACGAAGTCGACAAGATTTCGCGCAAGTCCGACAACCCGTCGATCACCCGCGACGTCTCGGGCGAGGGCGTGCAGCAGGCGCTGCTGAAGATCATGGAAGGCACGGTCGCTTCCGTTCCGCCGCAGGGCGGCCGCAAGCACCCGCAGCAGGAATTCCTGCAGGTCGACACGACGAACATCCTGTTCATCTGCGGCGGCGCTTTTGCCGGCCTCGACAAGATCATCTCTGCCCGTGGCGAGAAGACCTCGATCGGCTTTGGCGCTAGCGTCAAGTCGCAGGATGACCGCCGCGTCGGCGAGGTTCTGCGCGAACTGGAGCCTGAAGATCTGGTCAAGTTCGGCCTGATCCCTGAGTTCATCGGCCGCTTGCCGGTTCTGGCGACGCTCGAGGACCTCGATGAGGACGCGCTGATCCAGATCCTGTCCGAGCCGAAGAACGCGTTGATCAAGCAGTATCAGCGCCTGTTCGAGATGGAAGACGTGGAACTGAACTTCCACGAGGACGCTCTTCGCGAAATCGCTCGGAAGGCGATCGTGCGCAAGACCGGCGCCCGCGGCCTTCGCTCGATCATGGAGAAGATCCTGCTCGACACGATGTTCGAACTGCCGACGCTGGAAGGCGTGCGCGAGGTCGTCATCTCCGAGGAAGTGGTGCGCGGTTCGGCCCGTCCGCTTTACATCTATGCCGACCGGCAGGAAGAAAAGGCCAACGCTTCGGCGTGACCTTGTGACTTTCGCACCATTATTTTGAGGGGCTTGCCATAGGCAGGCCCCTTTCTATTTGAAAAACCATACAAGGCGCTGTTAGTATTTGCCCGTGGGAACGGGAGTTGCCTTTGCCGATGTTGCGCAAGGGGTAGTGCTTGGCAATGATGCCGTAATTCCGTAAGCCTATTGCTGGCGTTTGTATTTTAGCCGGGTCGGAAGTGGTCAGCGCCGGTCCAGCCACGCGCTTCATAGTGTTGGCGTTCCGTTGTAATAAAGCTGTCACATCCGAGGGACGCGGGCGTTAGCGTGGCTTGAAAAGCGTAGTCAGAACCTCCACTTGTAGCAACAAGTGAGAGTGCCGGCCGGTCCCAAGCGGCCGTGCAGAGAGCCCGGCAACGGGACGATGGAAAGGACATAAAATGACGAAGAAAACGTCTGTAGCGAGCAGCACTGCCTACCCTGTTCTGCCCCTGCGCGACATCGTGGTTTTCCCGCATATGATCGTGCCGCTGTTCGTCGGACGGGAAAAGTCGATCCGTGCGCTCGAAGAGGTCATGGGTTCCGACAAGCAGATCATGCTGGTGACGCAGATCAACGCCAGCGACGACGATCCGGATCCTTCCGCGATCCACAATGTCGGCACCGTGGCGAACGTGCTGCAGCTCCTGAAGCTGCCCGACGGCACCGTGAAGGTTCTGGTCGAAGGCCGCGCCCGCGCCGAGATCGACACCTATACCAGCCGCGAGGATTTCTATGAGGCGCTCGGCCATGTGCTCGAGGAGCCGCATGACGATCCGGTCGAACTGGAAGCCTTGTCGCGTTCGGTCGTCTCCGAATTCGAGAGCTACGTGAAGCTCAACAAGAAGATTTCGCCCGAAGTGGTCGGCGCCGCCAGCCAGATCGATGACTATTCCAAGCTCGCCGATACGGTCGCCTCGCATCTGTCGATCAAGATCACCGAGAAGCAGGAGATGCTGGAGACCACCAGCGTCAAGCAGCGCCTCGAAAAGGCCCTCGGCTTCATGGAAGGCGAGATCTCGGTCCTGCAGGTCGAAAAGCGCATCCGCTCGCGCGTCAAGCGCCAGATGGAGAAGACCCAGCGCGAGTACTACCTCAATGAACAGATGAAGGCGATTCAGAAGGAACTCGGCGACGGCGAGGAAGGCCGCGACGAGATGAGCGAACTGGAAGAGCGCATCTCCAAGACCAAGCTGTCCAAGGAGGCCCGTGAAAAGGCCGATGCGGAGCTGAAGAAGCTGCGCCAGATGAGCCCGATGTCGGCGGAAGCCACCGTCGTGCGCAACTATCTGGACTGGCTGCTCGGCATCCCCTGGGGCAAGAAGTCGAAGATCAAGGCCGATCTCAACAATGCTGAGAAGATCCTCGAAGCCGATCACTTCGGTCTCGACAAGGTCAAGGAGCGTATCGTCGAATATCTGGCCGTGCAGGCCCGTGCTACCAAGATCAAGGGCCCGATCCTCTGCCTCGTCGGTCCTCCGGGTGTCGGCAAGACCTCGCTCGCCCAGTCGATCGCCAAGGCGACCGGCCGTGAGTATGTCCGCATGGCGCTTGGCGGCGTTCGCGACGAAGCCGAAATCCGCGGTCACCGCCGCACCTATATCGGCTCGATGCCCGGCAAGGTCATCCAGTCGATGAAGAAGGCGAAGAAGTCCAACCCGCTCTTCCTGCTCGACGAGATCGACAAGCTCGGCCAGGACTATCGCGGCGATCCGTCCTCGGCCCTGCTCGAAGTGCTCGATCCGGCCCAGAACATGACCTTCATGGACCACTATCTGGAAGTCGAATACGACCTGTCGGATGTGATGTTCATCACGACGGCAAATACGCTGAATATTCCAGCGCCTTTGATGGACCGCATGGAGATCATCCGTATCGCCGGCTACACCGAGGATGAAAAGCGCGAAATCGCCAAGCGGCACCTGCTGCCGAAGGCCATCAAGGAACATGCGTTGCAGCCGGAAGAATTCTCGGTCAGCGACGACGCCCTGATGGCGATCAGCCAGCAGTACACCCGTGAAGCCGGCGTCCGCAACTTCGAACGCGAATTGATGAAACTCGCCCGCAAGGCGGTCACGGAGATCATCAAGGGCAAGACGAAGGCCGTTCACGTGACGGCCGCCAACATCTCCGACTATCTGGGCGTCCCGCGCTTCCGCCATGGCGAAGCAGAGGGCGAGGATCAGGTCGGCGTCGTGACCGGTCTTGCCTGGACGGAAGTCGGTGGCGAGCTGCTGACCATCGAAGGTGTGATGATGCCGGGCAAGGGCCGCATGACGGTCACCGGCAATCTGAAGGAAGTCATGAAGGAATCGATCTCGGCAGCGGCCTCTTATGTCCGCTCGCGCGCTGTCGATTTCGGCATCGAGCCGCCGCGCTTCGACAAGAGCGACATCCACGTGCACGTGCCGGAAGGCGCGACGCCGAAGGATGGCCCCTCGGCTGGCGTTGCCATGGCAACCGCGATCGTCTCGATCATGACCGGCATACCGGTGGACAGGCATGTGGCCATGACCGGTGAAATCACCCTTCGCGGTCGTGTGCTGCCGATCGGCGGTCTCAAGGAAAAGCTGCTCGCAGCGCTTCGCGGCGGCATCAAGAAGGTGCTGATTCCGGAGGAAAACGCCAAGGACCTGGCGGAGATTCCTGACAACGTGAAGAACAATATGGAGATCATCCCGGTATCCCGCATGGGCGAGGTGATCAAGCACGCACTGATCCGGCGGCCGGAGCCGATCGAATGGGACGGCACGGTGGAAACGCCGGTCATCACATCGGTCGAAGGCCTCGACGAGACAGGCGCAACCATAGCGCATTGAGTGGCCTTTGCCACATTTATGCCCAATTGGCGCAAAACACGGAAAAAGGCTGGCGGAAACGCCAGCCTTTTTTGTGAAAACGTCATGTAGACGCTTGCTTTTCCTTGATTTGCAGGGCTTTTGGGTTTTCGGCGGGCCTGATGAAACCTATTCTGCGCCTAGCTTACTTTTGAGTCGTTTCATACCATTTAGAAAGGGGTGGAAACATGAACAAGAATGAACTCGTGTCCGCAGTCGCCGAAAAGGCAGGACTGACGAAGTCTGACGCGGCTTCCGCTGTTGACGCGGTTTTTGACGTTGTCCAGGCTGAACTCAAGAACAAGGGCGACATCCGCCTCGCGGGTTTCGGCAGCTTCACCGTTTCTCATCGTGCCGCAACGAAGGGCCGTAACCCGTCGACGGGCGCTGAAGTCGACATTCCGGCTCGCAACGTGCCGAAATTCACGCCCGGCAAGGGCCTGAAGGACGCCGTCAACGGCTGATCTGAGATTATCCACCAGCCGGAAACGAGACCGGTTGTGCAGGATTTGAGAGGGGTTCGGCTTTGCCGGACCCCTTTTGCGTTTGGCAGGCATTGCCGCCGCGCGGGCTTTGATCTACGACATTTCTGTTCTCAGGGCGGGGCGAAACTCCCCACCGGCGGTAAGGGTTTCGGCCTGAGCCCGCGAGCGCCTCCTTCCGCGCCCATGCGGAGGAAGGGTCAGCAGATCCGGTGCGATTCCGGAGCCGACGGTTAAAGTCCGGATGGAAGAGAATGCGTGTCGGCCATGCGAAGGGCAGGGGTTGCCCTGTGTCGCTTGGTCGGGGTTCATGCGTCCTGATTTGTGTTGGTCCCTGTTCTGGATGAAAGACATGAATCAGACTTCCCTTGCAGTCTCGCCGTCCCGTGCCGTTGTCGGTGCAATCTGGATGGTCCTTGCCGGCATTGCTTTTTCGCTTCTCAACGTCGTCACCCAATGGCTGACGATGAAGCTTGCCTTCCCCTCGGCCTCGGCAGCCTTCTGGCAATACGGCTTCGCCTTCCTGTTTTCGCTGCCGTTCCTGAAGAGACTCGGCCTTGCGGCGATGCGCACGCGCTATCCCTGGCGTCACCTCGCGCGCGTCGCGCTTGCCGCGCTCGGCGTCGAGGCTTGGGTCGCCGGCCTCGCCACAGTGCCGATCTGGCAGGCGATCGCACTGGTGATGACCTCGCCCTTCTTCATCATTCTGGGTGCCCGGCTTTTCCTTGGTGAGCGCGTCGGCCCGGCCCGCTGGGCAGCGACGGCGGCGGGCTTCACCGGAGCGATGATCATTCTGCAGCCATGGTCGGACGGCTTTGGCTGGGCGGCTCTCTTGCCTGTGCTTTCGGCGCTGCTGTGGGGCGCCTCGTCGCTGATCACCAAGAGCCTGACGGGCATTGAACGACCGGAGACGATCACCGTCTGGCTTCTCGTTCTGCTGACGCCGATAAACGGCGGGCTGGCGCTTGCGGCAGGCTTTGCAGTGCCGACGGGTGCAACACTTGCCCTGTTCCTGCTGGCGGGGCTGCTGACCGCCGCAGCGCAGTATTTCCTGACGCTTGCCTATGCAGCAGCGGATGCCGCCTACGTCCAGCCATTCGACGATCTGAAACTGCCGTTGAACGTGCTGGCCGGTTGGCTGTTCTTCGGTTACGCGCCGGCGGGCTACCTCTGGTTGGGAGCGGCTCTTATTCTCGCGGCTTCGCTGTTCATCATGCGAAACGAGATGCGCCGGGAGCGGAAACTCGCCTGACATGATCTGACGCAAAATGCCGCATCTGTCATGCCTCTGTCATGCCGCTCCCGCAGAAAACTCATGTTTCGAATATTCGACACATGGGGGATTTCATGACAATTTCATCGCGCAAGGCAGCACTTGCTGCCGTGCTTCTCGCATCCGTTGCCTTTCCCGCTGCGGCCGAGCCGGTTTTCAACCGCATCGCGTCCTTCCCGGTCGCAGAGAACCTGCCAGCCGACAAGGACAAGCTTTCGGTGAGCTCCGCCGAAATCATCACCGCGACCGACGACGGCAACACGCTGATCTATAGCGACAGCCCGCTCGGCGCGATCGGCTTTATCGACATTACCGATGCCAAGGCCCCGAAGGCCGGCGGCGCGCTGATGATGGACGGCGAGCCGACCTCGGTCACCTCGAGCGCCGGCAAGGCGCTCGTTGCCGTCAACACCTCCGAAAGCAAGGCGAAGCCCTCGGGCCGTCTCGCGATCGTCGACGTGGCGAGCAAGAAGATCGAAAACACGTGCGATCTCGGCGGCCAGCCGGATTCGATCGCCCTCAACAAGGACAAGACGCTCGGCACCATCGCAATCGAAAACGAGCGCGACGAAGACGTCAATGACGGCAAGATCCCGCAGATGCCGGCCGGCGACCTCGTCGTCTTCCAGGTGAAGAACGGCACTGTCGATTGCGGCACCATCAAGCACGTGACGCTGACCGGGCTTGCCGGCGTCGCCCCGGAGGATCCGGAGCCGGAATTCGTCGCCTTCAACAGCCTGAACGAGATTGCCCTGACGCTGCAGGAAAACAATGAGATCGTCATCATCGACGCCAACACGGCACAGGTGAAGACGCACTTCTCCGCCGGTAGCGTCGATCTCACTGGCATCGACACCAAGCGTGACGGCGCTCTGAAATTCACCGGCGAAGCCAAGGGCGTGCTGCGCGAGCCGGACGCCGTGAAGTGGCTGGACGACAACCGCCTCGTCGTCGCCAATGAAGGCGACTACCAGGGCGGCTCGCGCGGCTTCACCATCTTCGACAAGACGGGCAAGCTTCTCTACGAATCGGGCGCATCCTTCGAACGCGCCGTCGCCCATATCGGCCACTATCCGGAAAGCCGCTCTGGATCGAAGGGCGTCGAGCCGGAAGGCCTCGAAGCCGCCAAGTTCGGCGACGACCAGTATTTCTTCCTGCTCGCCGAACGTGCCTCGGTCGTCGGCGTCTATAAGGATACCGGCGCCGATCCCGAACTCGTCCAACTGCTGCCGTCCGGCATTTCGCCGGAAGGCGCGATCGCCATTCCCGCCCGCAATCTTCTTGCGACCGCCAACGAGCTCGATCTCGGCAAGGACGGCGGCACGCGTTCGCATGTGATGATCTACGAGCGCTCGGAAGGCGAGAAGGCCTATCCGCAGATCGTCTCCGCCGAGAAGGACGGCAATCCGATCGGCTTCGCAGCCCTTTCGGGTCTCGCCGCCGTTCCGGGCAAGCCGGGCCTGCTCTACGCCGTCAGCGACAGCGTTCTGGGCTCGCAGCCGACGATCTACACGATCGATGCCAGCAAGAAGCCGGCCGTCATCACTGACGCCCTCGTCGTCAAGCGTGACGGCGCTGCGGCCCAGAAGCTCGATATCGAAGGCATTGCGGCTGCCGCCGATGGCTCCTTCTGGCTCGCCTCGGAAGGCTACAGCGAGCGTCTCGTCCCGCACGCCCTCTACAACGTCAATGCCAAGGGTGACATCAAGGCCGAGATCGCCCTGCCGAAGGAGCTTGCCGCCAACGAAATCCGCTACGGCTTCGAAGGCGTGACCATTGTCGGCACCGGCGACGACACCACGCTCTGGATGGCGGTCCAGCGCGAGTGGAGCGACGACGAGAAGGGCTTCGTCAAGCTCGTCTCCTACAATCCGAAGAAGAAGGAATGGGGTGCCGTTCGCTATCCGCTCGACAAGACGGAAAGCGGCTGGGTCGGCCTGTCGGAAATCTCGGCTCAGGGCGACAGCGTCTACATCATCGAGCGCGACAACCTCGTCGGCGATGCCGCCAGGCTGAAGAAGCTCTACAAGGTCGCGATTTCGGAGCTGAAGCCCGCCAAGCTCGGGGCCGAGCTGCCGGTCGTCAAGAAAACCGAAGCCCATGACTTCCTCGGCGAACTGAAGTCTGCCAGCAACGGCTATGTGCTCGACAAGCTCGAAGGCTTCACCTTCGACGCCTCGGGCAAACCCTACGCCGTGACCGACAATGACGGCGTCAGCGACTCCTCCGGCGAGACCCTGTTCTTCCCGGTCGAGCTGAGCGCGACAAACTGAAAGCTGCCCCTCACCCTAGCCCTCTCCCCGTAAAAACGGGGAGAGGGGACGTGCCCTGCGAAAGGTCGGCGTTGGACGGAGAGGTCGCGGCTTGGTCCCTTCGCCCCGCGAGCGGGGAGAAGGTGGCGGCAGCCGGATGAGGGGCCATCTGGCCTTCCCGGCAAAGAAGCAGCACTCCAGCCCTACCAGCGCTGATGCACATGCGGCGCGATCAGCCGCTCATAGATCTCGCGCGTTGCCGCCATGAGATCGGCCGAAAGCGGCGCAAGGACGGCGGCAGCCGCGTTGGCCCTGGCCTGATCGGCATTGCGGGCGCCGGGGATGACGACGGTGATTGCGTCGCTCATCAGGATCCAGCGGAGCGCGAAGGCAGCCATAGTCGCGCCCTCGGGTACCAACTTGCGCACCTCTTCCACCGCCTGCAGGCCGACCTCGAAGGGAACGCCGGCAAAAGTCTCGCCGACATCGAAGGCCTCGCCGTTGCGGTTGAAATTGCGGTGGTCGTCGCTGGCAAAATGTGTGTCCCGGGTGATCTTGCCGGAGAGAAGACCGCTGGCGAGCGGCACGCGGGCGATGATCGCCACATTCCTGCGGCGTGCTTCCTGGAAGAACAGGTGATCGGGGCGCTGGCGGAAGATGTTGTAGATGATCTGGATGCTGACGACGCCGGGATATTCGATCGCCTTCAGGCCGTCCTCGACCTTTTCGACGCTGACGCCGTAGCCTTTGATCTTGCCGGCCTTCTGCAGTTCGTTCAGGCCCTCGAAGACCTCGGGCTGGTAAAGCACGTCGCGCGGCGGGCAATGGAGCTGCACGAGGTCGAGACTGTCGACGGCAAGATTCGCGAGGCTGCGGTCGATAAAGCCTTCAAGATTAGCCTTTGTGTAGCCTTCCGCGACATGCGGGTTGAGGCGGCGGCCCGCCTTGGTGGCGACCATCGGCCGTTCGCCGCCGCGCGTCTTCAGCACGTCGGCGATGATCTTTTCCGAGCGGCCATCGCCATAAACGTCTGCCGTATCGATGAAGGTCATGCCGGCATCGAGGGCGGCATTCAGTGCCGCGCGCCCGTCCGCCTCGCTGATATCGCCCCAGGAGCCGCCGATCTGCCAGGCGCCGAAGCCGACATTGGTGACGGTGAAGGGCATCCGGCCGAAAGCATGGTGTTTCATGAAAAATTCTCCTTACTGCATGTCGCCCGGACGTGTGCGGGGACAACGACATGCATAAAAACAAAGAGCCAAAGCACGTCGCATGATTCAAGCAAGATGCGACGCGCTGATGAAAGACACTGGCACTATCAGCCGGGTGACTTTGCGGCAATTGTCGATCCGGCTTTGATTGGTCGCCCCGATGAAATATCGTTTTGCTACAAGGCTTCAACCGCATGGATGGAAAAGGAAAGATCATGGAGATCAAACCCGTCGGCTCTCGCCCCTCGACGAAGCCACCGGCCGACTATTTCACCGGCGCCGTTCGCCAGGATCCGCTGATGGAAACGCCGGCGCCGGCACGGGCGAGGGCGGTCTCCGTCACCTTCGAACCCGGCGCCCGCACGGCCTGGCATACGCATCCGCTCGGCCAGACGCTGATCGTGACATCAGGCAAGGGCCTCGCCCAGAATTGGGGTGGGGACATCCGCGAGATCCGCGCCGGCGATACCGTCTGGTTCGCGCCGGGCGAAAAACATTGGCATGGTGCTGCCCCGGATACGGCGATGACGCACATCGCCATTCATGAGGCGCTGGACGGCAATCACGTCGACTGGATGGAAAAGGTCAGCGACGAGCAATATTCCGGCCAAGCTTAAAGCATGTCACGCAAAAGTGTGCAGCGGTTTTGCGGTAAAGACATGCGCAAAACCAAGGACCTAAAGCGCGTGAAGCGAATCTGAAAGATCGCGCCGCGCTTTAGACTGATCAGAGCCGCTTCAGGCAATAGGAAAAATGCGCGTGCGATTCGACCGTCAGGAACTCGAATTGCCAGCCATAGTCCTTGCAGAATTTGGTAACCGCCTCGACGACACCATAGACGATCGGCTTGACCGTATTGCCGGTGCAGAAATCGTGCCCGGCAATGCGCCCCGTCCGCTTCACCTTCTTTTCGCAGAGCAGGAGTTCCTGCCAGGTGAGCTCGAAGGAATGATCGGTATCGATATAGGCCCAGTCGAGGAAATCGTCCTCGAATTCGGCAAGCTTGTCGAGCGATGTGCCCTGCATCAGGTGCAGCCGGCCGGCTTCGATCTCGGCGGCGAAATTCGTGTGGATCGAGTCGAGCCCGGAGCTGTAGCGATCCATCGACCAGGGATCGATGAGGTAGAGCTGCGCCGGTCGGTTCTTTTCCAGGATCTCCGCCGTATATTCGCCGAAGGCTGCCCCGACCTCGACGCCGATGCCGCCGTTCGGGATCCGATAAAGCAATTCGCCGCGATCCGGCAGCAGCCGGGCGTTTTCCATATGATGGGCGCTGAGCGGAGTGCGCGGCATGCTCGCCCGGAGCGCCTGCCTATCTTCACGTGTCTTCATCTGTGATCTCGGGATTGCGGGCGACTGACGGCCCTGATGCGGTTTGACGGGAAGGTAGGAGCAGCCGGCACCGATGACAACCGCATGACAGGAATTTGCTTCTTTCGAACAAACCGCTAAGTTCCATCTGTGAACTGACGAAAAAGCCTCGGGAGGAGCGATTTCATGAGACGCATGTGGCCTGAAGAATTCAACGCCATCATCAGCGGAGCTGAGGAGGTGATGTTGGAAACACCAGCCGAGGCCGGCGAAGCGCCGCTGCAGCGCAAGGCGCTGAAGGCGCGAATCACCATGCAGGATTACGAGCGGATCTGGCCGCTCGCCGAGATGCGCTTCCGGCTTGGCGAAAGAGATGGCAAGGCCATCACGCTGATCACCACCAATCCCCATTACCACGCGTGGCACCCGAAGGACGGCGGCAGCGTCGATTCCGTGTCGGACAGTGGCCGCCGTTACAAGACGGATTATCTCGTCGTGCACTTCCTGCTCGACGACGTGAAGGAAACGTCTCCCGCCTGAGGTGCTGAGGCCCGGTGCGGCCGGAAGCCGCACCGGCGTCCTGTGGAAGCCAAGTTGATCCCGACGCTGATGACAACGGCGGCGATATCGCTAAGCTCGGGCGAAACATATTCTTACGAAATTGGAGGTTCCCGTGACGGGCAATGTGCTGGATATCCCGGTCAAGACCGTGGATGGTCGCGAGACCACGCTCAACGAATACAAGGGCAGGGTGCTCCTGGTCGTCAATGTCGCCTCGAAATGCGGGCTCACGCCGCAATATGAGGGGCTGGAAAAGCTCTATGGCGAAAAGCGTGAACGCGGCTTTGTCATCGCCGCTTTTCCCGCCAACGACTTCAAGGGCCAGGAGCCCGGCACCGACGCCGAAATCCTCGACTTCTGCACCAGCACCTATGACGTCACCTTCCCGATCTTCTCGAAAATCTCGGTCAAGGGCGAGGCGCAGCATCCGCTTTACCGGCAATTGACCAAGTCGGGTGTGAAGACGACGGGCGACGGCCCGATGCGCGAACGCCTGAAATCCCACGGCATGACAGGCGATGAGGACGACATCCTCTGGAACTTCGAAAAATTCCTGATCGGCCGCGACGGCAAAGTCGCCGCCCGCTTTGCGCCTGACGTGACGGCGGATGATTCGCGGCTGGTTTCGGCGGTGGAGAGAGAACTGGCGAAGGGATGAAATGACAAGCGATAGGCCCCGCCAGACGGCGAGGCATACCCATTGCCCCGATCAGGCCGTCACATCTGCGTCAGAGAAAATGAGAAGGCGCATCGGGCGCCGCTCATAAATGAAACGCGATTTTGGAAAAACGAAAACGTATATTCATCGCCAGTTTGACCGCGGTCTTTAAAGGACGCCGGAAATCGGTTGATTGTGCTGAAGACGCCGCGCTGGCTGGTTTTCTTGATTTCCAGGCTGCAGGCTGAATTGTCGGCATCGACCGAAAAATTAATCGGCAGATCGGACGGCATTCTCAGGAGATAGGTGCTGGCTTCACGCGCTGGGGTTTCTCCCGAGGTCGTCATGGTCTGATCCGCGGCAGACAGGAAAACCTCTTGCGCTGGCTCTCTGGCAATGCACGGCGGCGCAGCCACGCTGGCGAGAAGCAGCGTAGAGATGATGGCAACGGTTTTCATGAGGTGTCTCCTGACAAAACACCTTGCGCAGATCGTGACCGGATTAGCGAGCTAATTCGGGACCCTAACTCTGATGAACAAGTTGCGAGAAAGTTTGGTAATGGTGGGCGATGACGGACTCGAACCGCCGACATCCTCGGTGTAAACGAGGCGCTCTACCAACTGAGCTAATCGCCCATCGCAAACGAAGCCGGATCGGCCTGCCGCGTTGGTGGCCGTGATCTATGCGGATCGCGGCAAAACCGCAAGAGTGTTTGTGAAGATTTTTTGATTTTTTTGGTGGTGGTCCCGTGTCTTGCAGTGCCGCTTAGGCTCGGCTCGGCTGTGGAAAAGTGAGGCGAGGGCGGCGAGCATGCCCGTTTCGAAGGCGCTGCGTTTGCGCCTGAGCATCGCTGCGGAAGACGGAAGTGCCGGCTTTTGTTCGTCCGGCGCCCAAGCCGCCGAAACAATTCACGAACTGTCATGGTTTTGTCTCCAAACCTGCTTGACACTAAAAGGCGAACCCCGTAGTTAGCCGCTCATCGAAACGGGCAGCCGTTTTGGAGAGGGTGCGAAGGCATCCGGACTGCTTGAAATGAATTGCGGGTGTAGCTCAGTTGGTTAGAGTGCCGGCCTGTCACGCCGGAGGTCGCGGGTTCGAGCCCCGTCACTCGCGCCATTTCAAGTTTTGTAAAACGCAAATGCGATTTGTCGTTTGTCCGGTTCTCTTCATCCTCGCGGCCGCAAAGTGGCCGATCAATGCGCGGGTGTAGCTCAGTCGGTTAGAGTGCCGGCCTGTCACGCCGGAGGTCGCGGGTTCGAGCCCCGTCACTCGCGCCATTTCTTCCGAAAGCCATGCAGTTTCCGATGGTCAGGCATGCAGGTTCAAACGGCTTGCACGGATTTGTCGCGACATCGTTGCATCTGCTTGATAATGTCCGCGCGACACGCGTCGAATTGCCTCTGTAAAAGTCTTGCGCCGGGGCTTCGGCTGCGCTAACCACGGCTTGTTGCAACGCACGTTCGCTTGCCGGGCATTTGCCCAAATGCGCCCCCTGGCGTCTCCGGCAAGCAGGGATGAACATGATGACTGAACTGCTCAGTTCTTATATTCCGATCGCTATCTTCATTGCTATTGCGCTCGTTATCGGCCTGGCGCTGCTCATTGCGCCGTTCGCCGTGGCTTTCAAAGCGCCTGATTCGGAAAAGCTCTCGGCTTACGAATGCGGCTTCAACGCTTTCGACGACGCCCGCATGAAGTTCGACATCCGCTTCTATCTCGTGTCGATTCTCTTCATCATCTTCGACCTCGAAGTCGCCTTCCTCTTTCCCTGGGCCGTGTCTTTCGGCGCCATCGGCTGGTTCGGCTTCTGGTCCATGATGGTCTTCCTTCTCGTGCTGACCATCGGCTTTATCTATGAATGGAAGAAGGGAGCCCTGGAATGGGAGTAGCCCCTGTGAGCAATCAGCCGCTCGTCGCAGAGCAGCCGAAGGGGATCATCGATCCCTCGACCGGCAAGCCGATCGGCAGCAACGACCCATTTTTCGGTGAGATCAACAACGAGCTTGCCGACAAGGGTTTTCTCGTCACCTCGACCGACGAGCTGATCAATTGGGCCCGTACCGGCTCGCTGATGTGGATGACCTTCGGTCTTGCCTGTTGCGCCGTCGAAATGATGCAGCTGTCCATGCCGCGTTACGACGTCGAGCGCTTCGGTTTTGCGCCGCGCGCTTCGCCGCGCCAGTCCGACGTGATGATCGTCGCCGGCACGCTGACCAACAAGATGGCGCCGGCGCTGCGCAAGGTCTACGACCAGATGCCCGAGCCGCGTTATGTCATCTCGATGGGCTCCTGCGCCAACGGCGGCGGCTATTATCACTATTCCTATTCGGTGGTGCGCGGTTGCGACCGCATCGTGCCGATCGACATCTACGTGCCGGGCTGTCCTCCCACGGCAGAGGCGCTGCTTTACGGCGTGCTTCTGCTGCAGAAGAAGATCCGGCGTACCGGCACGATCGAACGCTAAGGGTTAAGGACAAGGCATATGAGTGAAGCCCTGACTGAGCTTGCGTCCTACCTTGGCGAAGCGCGCGGCAATCTGATCGCCGCATCGCAGATGAAGTATGGCGAGCTGACGCTGACGACGACGGGTGAAAACGTGGTCGCGCTTCTGACCTTCCTGCGCGACGACGCCAAATGCGGTTTCATCAATCTGATCGATATTTGCGGCGTCGACTGGCCGCAGCGCGAGCTGCGTTTCGACGTCGTCTACCACCTGCTGTCGCCGAAGAAGAACCTGCGCATCCGCGTCAAGGTCGCGACCGACGAGGATACGCCGGTTCCGTCGGCCTGCCCCGTCTATCCGGGCGCCGACTGGTTCGAGCGCGAGACCTGGGACATGTACGGCGTGCTCTTCACCGGCCATCCGGACCTGCGCCGCATCCTGACCGACTACGGCTTCGAAGGCCATCCGCTGCGCAAGGATTTCCCGACCACCGGTTTCGTCGAGGTTCGCTACGACGACGCGGCAAAGCGAGTCGTCTACGAGCCGGTCGAGCTGAAGCAGGAATTCCGCAACTTCGACTTTATGTCGCCCTGGGAGGGGACTGAATATGTTCTCCCCGGTGATGAAAAGGCGAAGCAGTGAGTAGTGAGTAGCGGGCAGATATCTGGGTAACGAACGGGAAAATCACTTCCTACCGTGACTTGAAAGTCTGACAATTTGCTATCGAGCTGTCTGTTGTTTGTTATGAGGTGACGAGAACCTTCCCGCGGGAAGAGATTTATGGGTTGACCAGCCAGATTAGACGATCTTCTGCTTCCGTGGCCGCGAATATCGCGGAGGGATATGGAAGAGAAAATCGAGGTTCGTTCGCCCAATTTCTCAAGATCGCTCAGGGCTCGTTGAAAGAATTGGAGACGCATTTGATCATCGCCGGACGAATTGGCTTTCTTCAAGCCTCGGCGTTGGACGAATTGCTCGACCGATGCGACGAAATTGGAAAGATGCTGGGATCGCTTATTCGAAGCGTTCAGCACCGGAAAGCTGATGAATAGTGAACGGTTGAAAACTAATCACTACTCACTAGCCACTACTCACTCTAAGCGAGCTCATCGCCATGACAGAACATAACGTCCGCAACTTCAACATCAACTTCGGACCGCAGCATCCGGCGGCGCATGGCGTTCTTCGTCTTGTCCTGGAGCTTGACGGCGAAATTGTGGAGCGTGTCGATCCGCATATCGGCCTTTTGCATCGCGGCACCGAGAAGCTGATCGAGACAAAGACCTATCTTCAGGCCGTGCCCTATTTCGATCGTCTCGACTACGTCGCGCCGATGAACCAGGAACATGCCTTTGCGATGGCCGTCGAAAAGCTGCTCGGCATCGAGATCCCGATTCGCGGCCAGCTGATCCGCGTTCTCTATTCGGAAATCGGCCGCATCCTCTCGCACCTTCTGAACGTCACGACGCAGGCCATGGACGTCGGCGCGCTGACGCCGCCGCTCTGGGGCTTCGAAGAGCGTGAAAAGCTGATGGTGTTCTACGAGCGCGCCAGCGGCTCACGCATGCACGCCGCCTATTTCCGTCCGGGTGGCGTCCATCAGGATCTGCCGGAACAGCTCGTGCAGGATATCGGCGCCTGGTGCGACCCGTTCCTGAAGGCGCTCGACGACATCGACAGCCTGTTGACCGGCAACCGCATCTTCAAGCAGCGCAACGTCGATATCGGCGTGGTCTCGCTGGAGGAATGCTGGGCCTGGGGCTTCTCCGGCGTCATGGTGCGCGGTTCGGGTGCGGCCTGGGATCTGCGTCGCGCCCAGCCCTATGAATGTTATTCCGATCTCGAATTCGACATCCCGATCGGCAAGAATGGCGACAACTACGACCGCTATCTGATCCGCATGATAGAGATGCGAGAATCGGTCCGCATCATGAAGCAATGCGTCAACCGCCTGCTCTCGGATGCCAAGACCGGTCCCTTCTCGTCGATCGACGGCAAGGTCGTGCCGCCGAAGCGTGGCGAGATGAAGCGCTCGATGGAAGCGCTAATCCACCACTTCAAGCTCTATACCGAAGGCTACCACGTGCCGGCCGGCGAGGTTTATACCGCCGTCGAGGCGCCGAAGGGCGAGTTCGGCGTCTATCTGGTCTCCGACGGCAGCAACAAGCCCTACCGCTGCAAGATCCGCGCCCCGGGTTACGCCCATTTGCAGGCGATGGACTTCATGTGCCGCGGCCACCAGCTTGCCGACGTCGCGGCCGTTCTCGGCTCGCTCGACATCGTCTTCGGCGAGGTGGATCGCTGATGCAGCTTCTGCCGCTGGCCGTCGCAATCCTTCTTTCGGCATCCGGGGTTTCGGCTCAGGAGTCCGATAGCCTCGGCACGCCGCTGGGCCATAAGGAAGATACGCCGCCGGCGCAGCAATCGTCCATGGGCGAGCTTTTGTCCAAGGGCTATCAGATCAAGGCTGCCATTCCGAACGGCAGCAAATTCGTAGTGTTTATGCAAAAAGACCAGTCGGCCTATGCCTGCGAAATGCAGTCTTTGACCGCTTCGCGGTGTGGAACCCTAAACTGACAAGGCGTGAGGAAGAATGTCCGTTCGTCGATTAGCCGAAGATCAATTCCAGCCTGCCGCATTCGCCTTCAGCGATGAGAATGCGGTCTGGGCGGACAAGACGATCCAGAAATACCCCGCCGGCCGCCAGCAATCGGCGGTCATCCCGCTGTTGATGCGGGCGCAGGAGCAGGACGGCTGGGTCACGCGCGCGGCGATCGAAAAGATCGCCGACATGCTGGACATGGCCTATATCCGCGTGCTCGAGGTCGCGACCTTCTATACGCAGTTCCAGCTGCATCCTGTGGGAACGCGTGCCCATGTGCAGGTCTGCGGCACGACGCCCTGCATGCTACGCGGCTCGGAAGCGCTGATGTCGGTCTGCAAGAGCAAGATCCATGCTCATGCCTTCGAGCGCAATGCCGAAGGCACGTTGTCCTGGGAAGAGGTCGAATGTCTCGGGGCCTGCGTCAATGCGCCGATGGTGATGATCGGCAAGGACACCTATGAGGACCTGACGCCCGAGCGTCTCGAAGAGATCATCGATGTCTTTGCCGCCGGCAACGGCGCCAGCATCAAGCCCGGCACCCAGATCGACCGGGTGTTTTCGGCGCCTGAAGGCGGCCCGACCTCGCTGACGACCGAAGAGCCGAAGGCAAGGACGCGCGCCAAGAAAGCCGATGCCGAAACCGTGTCGGCTTCGGTCGACGCCGCTCCGGTTCCGCCTTCCGAGGCCGCCCGCCCGAAGAGCACCGATGCCGAGACCAATCCTGCCCTGAAGTCGCCGGCAACGGCGCCGAAGGCGGCTGCGAAAAACGCCAAGGCTGCCGAGCAGCAGCCGATATCAGGCACTGCGGCTGCCGAACCGGCGCCGAAGACTGCCGTCAAGGCCGAAGCCGCTCCGACGGTAAAGCCTGCGCTGATCGACAAGAACCGTCCGGCCGGCATCGAAAAGCCCGCCGCCCCGGACGATCTGAAGATGATCTCGGGTGTCGGCCCGAAGATCGAGGCGACGTTGAACGAAATCGGCATCTTCACCTTCGCGCAAGTCGCAGGCTGGAAGAAGGCCGAACGCGAATGGGTCGACGGCTATCTGAATTTCCGCGGCCGCATCGAGCGCGATGACTGGGTCAAGCAGGCCAAGGCGCTCGCCAAGGGCGGGGAAGCGGAATATATCAAGGTCTTCGGCAAGAAGCCGCGGTAAGAGGTGAAGCATGTTACAAGATAAAGACCGCATCTTTACCAACATCTACGGCCTCAAGGACAAATCCCTGAAGGGCGCGATGAGCCGCGGCCACTGGGACGGCACCAAGCAGATCCTCGAAAAGGGCCGCGACTGGATCATCAACGAGATGAAGGCGTCAGGCCTTCGCGGTCGCGGCGGCGCCGGTTTCCCCACGGGCCTCAAATGGTCCTTCATGCCGAAGGAAAGCGACGGCCGCCCACATTACCTCGTCGTCAACGCCGATGAATCGGAGCCCGGCACCTGCAAGGACCGCGACATCATGCGCCACGATCCGCATACGCTGATCGAAGGCTGCGTCATCGCGAGCTTCGCGATGGGCGCCAATGCGGCCTACATCTACGTGCGCGGCGAATATATCCGCGAGCGTGAGGCGCTGCAGGCGGCGATCGACGAGTGCTATGACTATGGCCTGCTCGGCAAGAACAACAAGCTCGGCTGGGACATGGACATCTTCGTCCATCACGGCGCCGGCGCCTATATCTGCGGCGAGGAAACCGCACTGCTCGAAAGCCTCGAAGGCAAGAAGGGCCAGCCGCGTCTGAAGCCGCCGTTTCCTGCCAATATGGGCCTCTACGGCTGCCCGACGACGGTCAACAACGTCGAATCGATCGCTGTCGCGCCGACAATCCTGCGCCGCGGCGCCGGCTGGTTCTCGGCTATCGGCCGTGCCAACAATGTCGGCACCAAGCTGTTCATGCTCTCCGGCCACGTCAACAAGCCGTGCACCGTCGAAGAGGAAATGGGCATCACCTTCCGCGAACTGGTCGATCGCCATGCCGGCGGCATCCGCGGTGGCTGGGACAACCTGCTTGCCGTCATTCCAGGCGGAGCATCTTGCCCGATCGTTCCGGCCAAGGACATCATCGATTGCCCGATGGATTTCGACGGCCTGCGCGGCGTCGGCTCTTCCTTCGGCACGGCCGCCGCGATCGTCATGGACAAGTCCACCGACGTCATCAAGGCGATCGCCCGCATCTCCGCCTTCTTCAAGCATGAGAGCTGCGGCCAGTGCACGCCCTGCCGCGAAGGCACGGGCTGGATGTGGCGGGTGATGGAGCGCATGGCCAAGGGCAATGCCCAGAAGCGCGAAATCGACATGCTGTTCCAGGTAACCAAGCAGATCGAAGGTCATACCATCTGTGCGCTCGGCGATGCCGCCGCATGGCCGGTGCAGGGTCTGATCCGTAACTTCCGTCCGGAGATCGAAAAGCGCATCGACCAGTATACGGCGAGCGCGCTTGATCACGGTGCGGTTCTGGAGGCGGCTGAATAATCATGGCGGACAATGCATCCAAGGTTGGGAAAAAGGAAGAAGCCGCCGATTTCGCGGCGGGTTTCGGCCGTCTTGCCGCCGAGATGCTGAAAAATGCACGCGCGATGCCGGTACATCCGCTGATGGCGCATCCCGCTGCAGCCTTTGCTGCAGCAACGGCGATCGGCTTCGGTTTCTCGACCCAGATGGCGGGCGCCTTCTTCGGCGCCTTCCAGAGCGCCCTGGAAACGACCGGCAAGGTCGCGGCCGCCCTCGATGACACGCCGCCGGACGAACTGAAGCCCGATGTCGATATTCGGCCGGAGAATATTCGCCCGGATGTCAGGGCTTTCACCAAGCCGCCGGCCGAGAAGAAGGCAAGGCCGACACTGACTGTTGTCAAGCCGGTCAGCGAGCCGATCCCAGCCAGCCAAGCGAAGCCAGCCAGCCAAACGAAGGCTAGCCAACCGAAGTCGGCCGTGAAGGCAAAACCGGTTGCCCGGGCGAGAAAGGCCGACGATCTGAAGCTGATCGCCGGTATCGGCCCGAAGCTGGAGCAGGTGCTGAACGCCAAGGGCATTCGCAACTTCGCCGAGATTGCCGCCTGGACCGATGAGGAAATCGCCCGGTTCGACACAGAGCTCGGCTTCAACGGCCGCATCGGGCGTGACGACTGGACCGGTCAGGCGAAAGTTCTGGCAGGGCGGAGCCGCAGGAAGAAATGAACTGTCCGGCCGTGCAATCGGCCGGAAGGATGGGCAGATCGGCGGACGGGCGGGGACCTCAAGCTGCCGATGCCGGTGCGGGTTCCGGGTCTGGAACGCGCGACAGAGAATTTGGGCGACATCAGATGTCGGCAGGACGAAAGATCCGGCTTGGCAATGAGAGTGCTGCAAAAATAGGTTTGTTTGCCGTCATCAGGCAAACGGGAAACAGGACTGAGCGACGATGGCAAAACTGAAGATTGACGGCAACGAGATCGAAGTTCCGGATCATTACACGCTATTGCAGGCGTGCGAGGATGCCGGTGCCGAGGTTCCGCGCTTCTGCTTCCATGAGCGCCTGTCGGTTGCCGGCAATTGCCGCATGTGCCTTGTCGAGGTGAAGGGCGGCCCGCCGAAGCCGCAGGCTTCCTGCGCCATGAGCGTGCGCGATATCCGCGGCGGCCCGAACGGCGAACTGCCTGAGGTCTTCACCAACACCCCGATGGTCAAGAAGGCCCGCGAAGGTGTGATGGAATTCCTGCTGATCAACCATCCGCTCGATTGCCCGATCTGCGACCAGGGCGGCGAATGCGACCTGCAGGACCAGGCGATGGCCTTCGGCATCGACACCTCGCGCTATCAGGAAGACAAGCGCGCCGTCGAGGACAAGTATATCGGCCCGCTCGTCAAGACGGTGATGAACCGCTGCATCCACTGCACGCGCTGCGTCCGCTTCACCACCGAGGTCGCCGGAATTTCCGAACTCGGCCTGATCGGCCGCGGCGAGGATGCCGAGATCACCACCTATCTCGAGCAGGCGATGACCTCCGAGCTGCAGGGCAACGTCGTTGACCTTTGCCCGGTCGGCGCGCTCACCTCCAAGCCCTTCGCCTTCACCGCGCGCCCGTGGGAATTGAACAAGACTGAATCGATCGACGTCATGGACGCCGTCGGTTCGGCGATCCGCGTCGACACCCGTGGCCGCGAAGTCATGCGCATCCTGCCGCGCGTCAATGAGACGATCAATGAGGAGTGGATCTCCGACAAGAGCCGCTTCATCTGGGACGGCTTGAAGACCCAGCGCCTCGACCGGCCCTATGTCCGCCGCGACGGCCGCCTGCAGCCCGCCACTTGGGCCGAAGCCTTTGGCGCCATCAAGGCCGCCGTCGGCGCAACCTCGGGCGACAAAATCGGCGCGATAGCAGGCGACCTCGCTTCCGTCGAGGAAATGTATGCGCTCTCCGAACTGGTGAAATCGCTGGGGTCGGTCAATCTCGACTGTCGCCAGGATGGAGCGGCACTCGATCCGTCGCTCGGCCGCGCAAGCTACCTCTTCAACCCGACCATATCGGGCATCGACCAGGCCGATGCGCTGCTGATCATCGGCGCCAATCCGCGCTTTGAGGCCGCTATCCTCAATGCTCGCATCCGCAAGCGCTGGCGCCGCGGCAAGTTCCCGATCGGCGTGATCGGCGAGCCGGGCGAACTGCGCTACAGCTATGATTACCTCGGTGGCGGTCCCGACACGCTGAAGGATCTGGTCGACGGCACCCATGCCTTCGCCGACGTGCTGAAGAATGCCTCCAAGCCGATGATCATCATCGGCCAGGGCGCGCTGTCGCGCACTGATGGCGCCGGCGTTCTCGCCAGTGCTGCCAAGCTTGCCGGCTCGGTCGGCGCTGTCGCCGAAGGCTGGAACGGCTTTGCCGTCCTCCACACCGCGGCCTCACGCGTCGGCGGCCTCGATCTCGGCTTCGTGCCGGGCGCCAAGGGCGTCAATGCCGCCGAGATGCTGAGCGCGATGGACGTGCTCTTCCTGCTCGGCGCCGACGAACTCGACTTTGCCGCCAAGAAGGCCAAGCTCACCGTCTATATCGGCTCGCATGGCGATAACGGCGCGCACCATGCCGACGTCATCCTGCCGGCCGCAGCCTATACCGAAAAGTCCGGCACCTGGGTCAACACCGAAGGCCGCGTCCAGATGGGCAACCGCGCAGGTTTTGCGCCGGGTGACGCCCGCGAGGACTGGGCGATCATCCGTGCCCTTTCCGACGTGCTCGGCAAGAAGCTTCCCTTCGATTCGCTCAGCGAATTGCGCGTCCGGCTCTATGCCGCTTTCCCGCATTTCGCCGCCATCGACGAGATCGCCGAAACCGATAGCGCCCAAATTGCCGCAGTTGCGAAAAAAGCCGGCAAGATGAACAAATCCGGGTTTGCGTCGCCGGTGAAAGACTTCTATTTGACGAACCCGATAGCGCGTGCCTCGGCTGTCATGGCGGAGTGCTCGGCATTGGCCCGCAACAACTTCAAAGTCGCGGCAGAGTAAGGGCAGGGGACTATGGATTCTTTCTTTTCGACCTATGTCTGGCCGGCGATCATCATGATCGGTCAGTCGCTGCTGCTTCTCGTCTGCCTGCTCGTCTTCATCGCCTACGTGTTGCTCGCCGACCGCAAGATCTGGGCGGCCGTGCAGCTGCGCCGCGGCCCGAACGTCGTCGGTCCCTTCGGCCTGTTCCAGTCCTTCGCCGATCTTTTGAAGTTCGTCTTCAAGGAGCCGATCATTCCAGCCGGCGCCAACAAGGCGGTATTCCTGCTTGCCCCGCTGGTGACGGTGCTTCTGGCGCTGTCCACTTGGGCGGTGGTGCCGCTGGCCGACGGATGGGTGATCGCCAACATCAATGTCGGCATCCTCTATATTTTCGCGATCTCCTCGCTCGAGGTTTACGGCATCATCATGGGCGGCTGGGCTTCGAACTCGAAGTATCCGTTCCTCGGCGCGCTGCGCTCGGCGGCACAGATGGTGTCCTATGAAGTCTCGATCGGCTTTGTCATCGTCACCGTGCTTCTCTGCGTCGGCTCGCTGAACCTGACCGATATCGTCAATGCGCAGCATACCGGCCTCGGCACCATGCTCGGCCTGCCGGCGTCGTTCCTCGACTGGCACTGGCTGTCGCTGTTCCCGATGTTCATCATCTTCTTCATTTCGGCACTCGCCGAGACGAACCGTCCGCCCTTCGACCTTCCTGAAGCCGAATCGGAACTCGTCGCCGGCTTCATGGTCGAATACGGCTCCTCGCCATACATGATGTTCATGCTCGGCGAATATGCGGCCGTCTGCCTGATGTGCGCGCTGACGACGATCCTCTTCCTCGGCGGCTGGCTGCCCCCGGTCGATATCTGGATCCTCAACTGGGTCCCAGGCATCATCTGGTTCACGCTGAAGGCCTGCTTCGTGTTCTTCATGTTCGCGATGGTCAAGGCCTTCGTTCCGCGCTACCGCTACGATCAGCTCATGCGCCTCGGCTGGAAGGTCTTCCTGCCGCTGTCGCTCGCCATGGTCGTCATCGTTGCATTCGTGCTGAAACTGATGGGTTGGGCATGATGGTGCCCACTCTCGTTTTCGGCAAAATTGGAGGTTGAAGATGGCAAGCTTGTCCGGCTCCATCAGCTCGCTGTTTCTCAAGGAATTCGTCGGCGCGTTCTTTCTGTCGATGCGCTATTTCTTCCGCCAGAAGGCGACGATCAACTATCCCTTCGAAAAGGGTCCGGTCTCCCCGCGTTTCCGCGGCGAGCATGCGTTGCGCCGTTATCCGAACGGCGAGGAACGCTGCATCGCCTGCAAGCTCTGCGAGGCGATCTGTCCTGCCCAGGCGATCACCATCGAGGCCGGTCCGCGCCGCAATGACGGCACGCGCCGTACGGTGCGCTACGACATCGACATGGTGAAGTGCATCTATTGCGGCTTCTGCCAGGAAGCCTGCCCGGTCGACGCGATCGTCGAAGGCCCGAATTTCGAATTTGCGACGGAAACCCGCGAAGAGCTCTATTTCGACAAGGCGCGGCTTCTGGATAACGGAGACCGGTGGGAGCGCGAAATCGCCCGCAACATCGCGATCGACTCGCCGTACCGCTGATTGAGATTTTGAAATGCCGCGATGGAGCGCAGTTGCTCCTGTTGCGGTTAATATGCACAGGAGCTTTTCCGGTTAACGCCAGGGAGAGCTTCATCGGGCAGGGAAACTCCCGGCTGCCCGGGGGAAGATGAAAAAGGCACCAACATGGGTCTGCAGGCTCTATTTTTCTATCTTTTCGCCTTTGTCGCGGTGGCGTCGGCGTTCATGGTCATCTGGGCGAAGAACCCGGTTCACTCGGTTCTCTTCCTGATCCTGGTGTTCTTCAATGCGGCCGGCCTCTTCCTGCTGCTCGGTGCCGAATTCCTGGCGATGATCCTGCTTGTCGTCTATGTCGGCGCCGTCGCCGTCCTCTTCCTGTTCGTGGTGATGATGCTCGATATCGACTTCACCGAACTGAGGGCCGGCGTTCTCGAATATGCGCCGATCGGCGGGCTGATCGGGGTGATCCTCGCAGCCGAACTGATCGTCGTCATCGGCGGCAGCGTCATCTCGCCTGAGATCGCCAAATCAGTCGCCATGCCGATCCCGGCGCTGAGCGAGCGCACCAATACCGCTGCCCTCGGCGACGTGCTCTACACCAACTACGTCTATTTCTTCCAGATCGCCGGTCTGGTGCTCCTGGTCGCCATGATCGGCGCGATCGTGCTGACGTTGCGGCACCGCACCAACATCAAGCGGCAGAATATTCCCAGGCAGGTTGCCCGCACGCCCGCCACTGCCGTCGAGGTGGTTTCGGTCAAGCCCGGGCAGGGCGTCTAAAGGCAGGTCAAGGAACAAAGAACATGGTCATCGGACTTTCCCACTACCTGACGGTCAGCGCCATCCTCTTCACGCTTGGCGTCTTCGGAATCTTCCTGAACCGGAAGAACGTCATCGTCATCCTGATGTCGATCGAGCTGATCCTGCTTGCCGTCAACATCAACATGGTCGCCTTCTCCTCCTTCCTGAACGACATCGTCGGCCAGGTCTTCGCGCTGTTCATCCTGACGGTCGCGGCTGCCGAAGCGGCGATCGGTCTTGCAATTCTCGTTGTCTTCTACCGCAACCGCGGCTCGATCGCGGTCGAAGACGTCAATATGATGAAGGGCTGAGTGGCTCATGTTCCTCTATAAGGCTATCGTCTTTCTTCCCTTGATCGGTGCGATCGTCGCCGGCCTTTTCGGCCGCGCGATCGGCGCCAAGGCTTCGGAATATGTCACCAGCGGCCTGATGATCATCGCCGCCATCCTGTCCTGGGTCGTCTTCTTCACCGTCGGCATGGGCCATGCCGAAGGCGGTCCGATCAAGGTCGAGGTGCTGCGCTGGATCCAGTCCGGCGGCATCGACGTCTCCTGGTCGCTGCGCGTGGATACACTGACGTCAGTCATGCTGATCGTCGTCAACACCGTCTCGACGCTCGTGCACGTCTATTCGATCGGCTACATGCATACCGATCCGCATCGTCCGCGCTTCTTCGCCTATCTCTCGCTCTTCACCTTCGCCATGCTGATGCTGGTGACCGCTGACAACCTTGCCCAGATGTTCTTCGGCTGGGAAGGTGTCGGTCTCGCCTCCTATCTGCTGATCGGCTTCTGGTTCAAGAAGCCGTCGGCGACGGCCGCGGCGATGAAGGCCTTCATCGTCAACCGCGTCGGCGACTTCGGCTTCGTGCTCGGCATTGCCGGCGTCTTCGTACTGTTCGGCTCGATCAACCTCGACACGATCTTCGCCAATGCCTCGAACTTCGCCCCGCATGAAGGCGGCGGCGACGCGGGCGAGGTGATCCTCAACCTCTTCGGCATGCAGCTCGACAAGGCGCATGCGCTGACCGGCGTCTGCCTGCTGCTCTTCATGGGCGCGATGGGCAAGTCGGCGCAGTTCCTGCTGCACACCTGGCTGCCGGACGCCATGGAAGGCCCGACCCCGGTCTCGGCCCTGATCCATGCCGCCACCATGGTCACAGCCGGCGTCTTCCTCGTCGCCCGCATGTCGCCGCTCTTCGAACTGTCGCCGGATGCGCTGGTTGTCGTCACCGTGATCGGCGCGATCACCGCCTTCTTCGCGGCAACCGTTGCTCTCGTGCAGAACGACATCAAGCGCGTCATCGCCTATTCCACCTGCTCGCAGCTCGGCTACATGTTCGTAGCGCTCGGAGCCGGGGCCTATGGCGCAGCGATCTTCCATCTCTTCACCCACGCCTTCTTCAAGGCGCTGCTCTTCCTCTGCGCCGGCTCGGTCATCCATGCCGTCGATGGCGAGCAGGACATGCGCTACATGGGCGGCCTGTGGCCGCATATTAAAGTTACCGCCGTGCTGATGATCATCGGCACGCTGGCGATCACCGGCGTCGGCATTCCTTTCACGCCGGTCGGCTTTGCCGGCTTCTTCTCCAAGGACGTGATCATCGAGGCGACCTATGCCTCGCATTCGCCCGTCTCCGGCTTTGCCTTCGCGCTGCTCGTCATCGCGGCTCTGTTCACCAGCTTTTATTCCTGGCGCCTGATCTTCATGACCTTCTTCGGCAAGCTGCGCGCCTCGCACGAGGTGATGCACCATGTCCACGAGTCGCCGCAGGTCATGCTTGTGCCGCTCTATCTGCTCGCGATCGGCGCAGTGCTTGCAGGCGTGATCTTCGAAGGCCGGTTCTATGGCGAGGAATATGCCGAATTCTGGAAGGGTGCGCTCTTTACCGGCGCCGAGAACGAACTGGTCGAAGAGTTCCACCATGTTCCGGCGCTCGTGGCTTTGAGCCCGTTCATCGCCATGGTGCTTGGTTTCGTCACCGCCTGGTACATGTATATCCGCTCGCCGCAGACGCCGCGCATCCTCGCGCAGCAGCACCGCGTGCTCTACAAGTTCCTGTTGAACAAGTGGTATTTCGACGAACTCTACGACTTCCTCTTCGTCCGCTCCGCCAAGGCGCTCGGCCGCTTCCTGTGGAAGAAGGGTGATGTCGGCGTCATCGACACCTACGGCCCGAACGGCGTCGCCGCCCGCGTCGTCGCCGTCACCGATCGGGTCGTTCGCCTGCAGACCGGTTACCTCTATCACTACGCTTTCGCCATGCTGATCGGCATTGCGGCGCTCGTTACCTGGATGATGCTCGGGAGTTCCTTCTGATGACCGATTGGCCTATTCTTTCAACGGTCACCTTCCTGCCGCTTGTCGGCGTGGTGCTCCTGCTGCTGATGAACGGCGAAAGCGAAACCGGCCGGAAGAACGTGCTGTGGATCTCGCTGATCACCACCGTCTTCACCTTCGTCGTCTCGCTCTTCATCTGGATCGGCTTCGACAATGCCAATCCGGGCTTCCAGATGGTCGAGAAGCATAACTGGCTCGGCACCGGCATCGGCTACCACGTCGGCGTCGACGGCATCTCTATGCTGTTCGTCATCCTGTCGACCTTCCTCATGCCCTTCTGCGTGCTGGCGAGCTGGCTCTCGATCGAGAAGCGCCTGAAGGAATACATGATCGCCTTCCTCATCCTCGAAACGATGATGATCGGCGTCTTCGTCTCGCTCGATATCGTGCTCTTCTACGTCTTCTTCGAGGCGGGCCTCATTCCGATGTTCCTGATCATCGGCGTCTGGGGCGGCAAGGACCGCGTCTATGCGAGCTACAAATTCTTCCTCTATACGCTGCTCGGCTCGGTGCTGATGCTGCTCGCCATCATGGCGATGTACTGGCAGGCCGGCACGACCGACATCACCGCGCTGCTCGCCTACAAATTCCCGCCGGCGCTGCAGACCTGGTTATGGCTTGCCTTCTTCGCCTCCTTCGCGGTGAAGATGCCGATGTGGCCGGTCCATACCTGGCTTCCCGATGCCCACGTTCAGGCGCCGACCGCAGGCTCGGTGATCCTGGCCGGCGTGCTCTTGAAGCTCGGGGGCTACGGCCTCATCCGTTTCTCGCTCGGCATGTTCCCGGTCGCGTCCGATTATTTCGCGCCGCTCGTCTTCGCCATGTCCGTCATTGCCATCATCTACACCTCTCTGGTGGCGATGATGCAGGACGATATCAAGAAGCTGATCGCCTATTCCTCCGTGGCGCACATGGGCTACGTGACCATGGGCGTCTTTGCCGCCAACATGCAGGGCGTTCAGGGGTCGATCTTCCAGATGCTCTCGCACGGCATCGTCTCCGGCGCGCTCTTCCTCTGCGTCGGCGTCGTTTACGACCGTACCCACACCCGCGAGATCAACGCCTATGGCGGCCTCGTCAACAACATGCCGAAATACGCCGTGGCGATGATGGTCTTCACCATGGCCAATGTCGGGCTTCCCGGCACGTCGGGCTTCGTCGGCGAATTCCTGACACTGATCGGCGTCTTCCGGGTCAATACCTGGGTAGCGCTCTTTGCCGCCACCGGCGTCATCCTCTCGGCCGCTTACGCGCTCTGGCTTTATCGCCGGGTGATCTTCGGCGCGCTGGAGAAGGAAAAGCTGAAGGCGCTGCTCGATCTTTCGCCGCGCGAACAGCTGATCCTTTACCCGCTGGTCGCGCTGACCATCTTCTTCGGCGTTTACCCGGCTCCGGTCTTCGATGCGACGGCCGCCTCGGTGGATCTGCTGGTCAACAACTACACGGCCGCCGTGCACGCAGCGCAGAATGTTGCGCTGTCTATGAAATGATGACGGGACTTATTGGACATGACCGCTGAAACAATTCTCCTCAGTCTGCATCTTTCCGCGCCGGAGCTCATCCTCGCGGTCGGCGCCCTTGTCCTGTTGATGGTCGGCGTCTTCTCAGGCGAGCGGTCAGGCCTTGTCGTCACTGGCCTGGCCATCGTCCTGCTCCTGGCCTCCGGCCTGTGGCTGCTCTTCGTGCCCGCAGAAGGCCTTGCCTATGGCGGGGTCTACATGGCCGACGGCTTCTCGCGCTTCATGAAGCTGGTGGCGCTGATCGGTTCGCTGGTCGCCATCTTCATGTCGATCGGCCACGCCCGCGAAAATCAGCTCGACAAGTTCGAGTTCCCGGTTCTCCTAGTGCTTGCGACCCTCGGCATCCTGCTGATGATCTCGGCCAACGACCTGATCTCGCTCTATCTGGCGCTGGAACTGCAGTCGCTGGCGCTCTACGTCGTCGCAGCGATCAACCGCGACAGCCTGAAATCGACCGAAGCCGGCCTGAAATATTTCGTCCTCGGCGCGCTTTCCTCCGGCATGCTGCTCTATGGCATGTCGCTGGTCTACGGCTTCACCGGCCATACCCATTTCTCCGAAATCGCCCAGGCGCTGTCCGTTGAGGGCGCGCGTTCGCTCGGCCTGATCTTCGGCTTGGTCTTCATCCTCGCCGGCATCGCCTTCAAGATCTCGGCCGTTCCCTTCCATATGTGGACGCCGGATGTTTATGAAGGCGCGCCGACACCGGTCACCGCCTTCCTTGCCGCAGCACCCAAGGTTGCCGCCATGGCGATGATGACGCGCATCGTCATCACTGCCTTCCAGCCGGTTCTGGCGGATTGGCAGCAGGTCGTCGTCTTCATCTCGATCGCCTCGATGCTGCTCGGCTCGTTTGCCGCGATCGGCCAGAAGAACATCAAGCGACTGATGGCCTATTCCTCGATCGGCCACATGGGTTATGCGCTGGTCGGCCTTGCCGCCGGCAACCAGACCGGCGTCACCGGCGTCATGCTTTACATGGTCATCTACATGGTCATGACGCTCGGCACCTTTGCGATCATCATGTCGATGCGCCGCAAGGATGGCACCGTCGTCGAAAATGTCGACGATCTCGCCGGCCTCTCCACAACCAACCCGTTCATGGCCGTGGTGCTGACGGCGCTGATGTTCTCGCTCGCCGGCATCCCGCCGCTCGCCGGCTTCTTCGCGAAGTACTTCGTCTTCGTTGCCGCCATCGAGGCCAAGCTCTATGCGCTCGCCATCATCGGCGTCCTTGCCTCGGTCGTCGGCGCTTACTACTATCTGCGTGTCATCAAACTGATGTGGTTCGATGAGGCGACCGGCGAATTCGCCCGTGTCTCCGGAGCGCTGCGTCTGGTCTTCGGTCTCTCCGGTCTCTTCGTCACCGCCTATGTCCTCATCGGCGGCCCGATCGGCGGCGCGGCAGAGCTTGCCGCAGCGACGCTCTTTTGATGGCTTCCGACGGACGGCGCCGGATATCGCTCGGCGATTTCAGGCACGAGGCTCTGTCGGAAACATCGTCTACCAACAGCGAATGCCTCGCCCGGGCTCGGGCAGGCGATGGCGGCAATCTCTGGGTGACCGCCGAGAGGCAGACGGGCGGCCGCGGCCGCCGCGGCAGGCTCTGGGTTTCCGAGCGCGGCAATCTCTACGCTTCTCTTCTTCTGATCGACCCGGCGCCGATGGAACGCCTGGGCTCGCTGCCGCTGGCGATCGCCGTTGCCGTGCACCAGGCGATCCGCAGGGTGCTGCCACTGGGCGCCGAGCCGCTCGAGGTCAAATGGCCGAACGATATCCTCATCGGTCGAAAGAAGACCTGCGGCATTCTCGTCGAAGGCGAGGGGTTGCCGGACGGACGTTACGCGCTGATCGTTGGCATCGGCGTCAATATCTCTGTGATGCCGGACAATCCGCTCTATCCCGTCACCTGCCTGCGTCAGCAGGGAAGTGCGGCGTCTCCGGAGGAACTCTTCGCGCATCTCTTCGCGGCCACGGCGGAAGTGCTTGAAATATGGGATCAGGGCCGCGGCATCGGCGAGATCACGGCGCTCTGGCGCGCGATCGCCTGCGGCGTCGGCGAAAAGATTACGGTGAATTTGCCGGACAGATCGATTTCCGGACAATTCGCCGGAATTGATGATAATGGCTTGTTGATGCTCGATACCGGCGCTGGCAGGATAATGCTCATTGCTGCCGGTGATGTGTTTTTTGGATAGCGGAAAAAACAAAAATTATGGCGAAACAGGACGAACTGGTATTCCTGCCTCTGGGCGGCGTTGGCGAGATAGGCATGAATCTCGCTCTCTATGGCTACGGCCCGCCCGAGCATCGCCAGTGGATCATGGTCGATTGTGGCGTCACTTTTCCGGGGCCTGACCTGCCGGGCGTCGACCTCGTATTGCCCGATATCCGCTTCCTCGCCAGCGAACGCAAAAACCTCAAGGCGATCATCATCACCCATGCGCATGAAGACCATTATGGCGCGCTCGCCGACCTCTGGCCCGGGCTCAATGTGCCGGTCTATGCCTCTGGTTTTACCGCAGGTCTGCTCGAAGCCAAGCGCAATTTCGAGAAAGCGACGATCGGCGAAGTGCCGGTAACTCCGTTCAAGGCAGGCGATACGATCAATGTCGGCCCCTTCAGTATCGAAGGTGTGGCCGTCAACCATTCGATCCCCGAGCCGATGTCGCTGATGATCCGCACGCCGGTCGGCAATGTCATCCATACCGGCGACTGGAAGATCGACCACGAGCCTTCGCTCGGGCCTCTGACCGACGAGACACGCTTCCGCCAGCTCGGCGACGAGGGCGTGCTGGCGCTGATATGCGATTCCACCAATGCGCTGCGCGACGGTGTTTCGCCCTCTGAGAAGGATGTGTCGGAAAGCCTGCGCAAGATCATCGAGAATGCCGAGGGCCGGGTGGCGATCACCACCTTCTCGTCGAATGTCGGGCGCATCCGTACCGTTGCCGAGGCTGCAGAGGCGGCAGGCCGCGAAGTGCTGCTGCTCGGCAGTTCGCTGAAGCGCGTCGTCAACGTTGCCCAGGACATCGGCCTGATGGAAGGCGTGAAACCCTTCATCTCCGAGGACGAATACGGCTACATCCCGCGCGATAAGGTCGTCGTCATCTTGACCGGCAGCCAGGGCGAGGCGCGGGCAGCGCTTGCCAAGCTCTCTCGCGACGAGATGCGCAATGTGGCGTTTGCGGCCGGCGATATCGTCGTCTTTTCCTCGCGCGCCATTCCCGGCAACGAGAAGGCGATCCAGGACATCAAGAACGGCCTCGTCGAGCAAGGTGTGCACATCATCACCGATACCGAGGCGCTGGTCCACGTTTCAGGCCATCCGCGCCGCAATGAGTTGCAGCGGATGTACGAGTGGACGCGGCCGAAGATTGTCGTGCCGGTGCATGGCGAGGCGACGCATCTGACGGCACACAAGGAACTTGCCGAGCAATCCGGCATCGCGCTGGTGCCCCGGGTGCGCAACGGCGATATCCTGCGGTTGGCGCCCGGTCCCGTCGAGGTGATCGGCGAGGCGCCGCATGGCCGGATTTATAAGGACGGTACGCTGATCGGCGATTTCGACGAGATGGGTATCGGCGAGCGCAAGAAGCTCTCCTATGTCGGCCATGTCGCTGTTAACGTCTTGCTCGACGCCCGCTATGACATCGTCGGCGAACCCGACCTCATTTCGATCGGCCTGCCGACCTACGATGATGAGGGCGAGGATATGGAGGATACGCTCTTCGACGCGGCGGTCAGCGCCATCGAGAGCATTCCGCGCGCCCGCCGCAAGGATATCGACATGCTGCAGGAGGCCGTGCGCCGCGCCATCCGCTCGGCCGCGAACAACACATGGGGCAAGAAACCTCTTGTCACCGCCTTCGTCACCAAGGTCTGACCATGCTCGGCCGGGTCAACCATATCGCCATCGCCGTGCCCGATCTGGCCGCGGCGACGGCGGCCTATCGCGATACGCTGGGTGCCGCCGTATCGCAGCCGCAGGCTCTGCCTGAGCACGGCGTCACCGTCGTCTTCGTCGAGTTGCCGAACACCAAGGTCGAATTGCTGCAGCCGCTCGGGGCTGCCTCGCCGATCGCAGCCTTCCTCGAAAAGAACCCGTCCGGCGGCATGCACCACATCTGCTACGAGGTGGACGATATCCTTCTCGCCCGGGACCGGCTGGTAGAGGCGGGCGCGAGGGTGCTCGGCGACGGCCAGCCGAGAACCGGCGCGCATGGCAAGCCGGTGCTCTTTCTGCACCCCAAGGATTTCTTCGGCACGCTGATCGAACTCGAACAGGCCTGAGCCCTGCGGCAGAGTGAAAGCCCTGCTGCGGCAGAGTGACCCGAAGACGGCTAAACCTTTCGTCCGCTTTGAGTTGGTCGCCATTCCGCCGTATAACGACGCGACACCAACGGGAACCATAATGCTCCAGATCTTTCTTCAGGGATTTGCCGTCTACTTCATCATCTGGTGGATGACGCTTTTCGCCGTCCTGCCGATCGGCCTGCGCACCCAGGCGGACGACAACGACGTCGTGCTCGGCACCGTTCCGAGCGCGCCCACCTGGTTTCGCGCCGTCTTCGTGTTTTCGCTGACGACGCTGATTTCGGCCCTGGTCTACGGCCTCTGGTACGTCTGCGACACCTATTTCGGCTGGGGCTTCGACGCCCTGCCTCAACTCGGCCCCAGCTTCCACTGAGTGTGGCTTTTGCTCAAACTTTGAGCAGATGTAAACTTATTGATAGCGAACTTCGTCATACCAGCGTCATACTGTTGCGGCAAACAGCTCTCGTAACGGAAGGAAGGCCATCCCCTTACGGAAGTCAGCTGGTTTTTTGGATGGGATGGAGGCTGGAAAGCCAAAAAAAAACAAGGCTAAAAGCCTTGTTTTAAGTATCGCGTGATCTGTAACCGTTGCCGGGGCTGCGACGAGCGCGCCTAAGATCTGATCCTCCCAAGACTTGACCGCGAATTCGGCAAGAATTTAACTTCCTGCCTGTTTTGTGAGCTAAAACTAGCTCAAACATTGGGCTTTGTCATCAGCTTTTTTTGCATTTTTGCTACACTCTAGCAAAATTTTTCTGTTGACAAGATTTTCGTTCAAGTCCTTATAAACACGCGCTTTTTCATGCCCTTTCTTTTTGCAGGTGCGAACATGCGCTTCCGGGAGGTTGCCGGCATCCGTTGCGGGTTTCCTTCCTGCCGCGAAGCGGCTATGAACGCTCCCGACATTAACAATGGTCTTTCGATTCCGCCTGCTGCGGGATCTCAACTGCTTCGGAATCCGCCATGCGTCTGTCCCGCTATTTCATGCCCATCCTCAAGGAAAACCCCAAGGAGGCGGAAATCGTCTCCCACCGGCTGATGCTGCGTGCCGGCATGATCCGCCAGCAGTCGCAGGGCATTTATTCCTGGCTGCCGCTCGGCAAGCGCGTGCTCGATAAGGTCAACGCCATTATCCGCGACGAGCAGAACCGCGCCGGCGCCATCGAACTGTCGATGCCGACCCTGCAATCGGCCGAGCTCTGGCAGGAAAGCGGCCGCTACGACGCCTACGGCAAGGAGATGCTGCGCATCAAGGACCGTCAGGATCGGCCGATGCTCTACGGCCCGACCAACGAAGAGATGGTAACGGATATTTTCCGCTCCTCCGTCAAGTCCTATAAGGACCTGCCGCTCAATCTCTATCATATCCAGCTGAAGTTCCGTGATGAGATCCGTCCGCGCTTCGGCACCATGCGCTCGCGTGAATTCATGATGAAGGATGCCTATTCCTTCGATCTGACGCGCGAAGCGGCGGAGCATTCCTATAACAAGATGTTCGCCGCCTACCTGCGCACTTTCGACCGGCTCGGCCTGCGCGCCATCCCGATGCGCGCCGATACCGGCCCGATCGGCGGCAAGCTCAGCCATGAATTCATCATCCTCGCCGACACCGGCGAATCCGAGGTTTTCTGCCACAAGGATTTCGTCGATTTCGATATTCCGGGCGAGCGCACAGATTTCGACAGCGTTGAGGGTCTGCAGGCGATCTTCGACAAGTGGACCTCGCTCTACGCGGCGACCTCGGAAATGCACGACGAGGCGGCCTTCAACGCCGTTCCCGAGGGCGACCGCCTGTCGGCGCGCGGCATCGAGGTCGGCCATATCTTCTATTTCGGCACGAAGTATTCCGAGCCGATGGGCGCGAAAGTGCAGGGACCAGACGGCAAGGAACATTTCGTTCATATGGGTTCCTACGGTATCGGCCCGACACGCCTTGTTCCCGCCATCATCGAAGCATCGCATGATGATAACGGAATCATCTGGCCGGCATCGGTCGCGCCCTTCGATATCGTTGTGATCAACATGAAGGCGGGCGATCAGGCCTGTGACGATACCTGCGAGCTGATCTATGCCGCGCTGACCAAGGCCGGCAAGGATGTGCTCTATGACGATACCGACGACCGGGCCGGCACGAAATTCGCGACCGCCGACCTGATCGGTGTACCCGTCCAGATCATCGCCGGCCCGCGCGCGGTCGCAAACGGCGAAGTTGAGGTGAAAGACCGCAAGACCGGCGCCCGCGAAACGATGACCATCGAAGCGGCGATCAATCGGTTCGTGGCTTAAGGAAACGGAGGCGAAATGGCAGAGGCAGCAGTGGACCGGAGTTCGAAATCCGGCTTGGGTCCGGCTGGCAAGCCATTTTCCACCTTTGAACGCCTCGTGGCGTGGCGTTATCTGCGCGCCCGCCGCAAGGAGGCCTTCATATCGGTCATCGCCGGCTTCTCCTTCGTCGGCATCATGCTCGGCGTTGCGACGCTGATCATCGTCATGGCCGTGATGAACGGCTTTCGCACCGAGCTCGTCTCGCGCATCCTCGGCATCAACGGCCACATGATCGTCCAGCCGGTCGACGGCCCCTTCACCGATTATCCTGTCCTCAGCAGCAAGCTCGCCGCCGTGCCCGGCGTCAAGATGGCGCTCCCCCTGGTGGAAGGCCAGGTGCTCGCCTCAGCCCAAGCCGGCGGCAGTACCGGCGCTCTGGTGCGCGGCGCCCGCGCCGAGGACCTGACCAAGCTCACGACGGTCTCCGACAACATCAAATCAGGCGATATGGTGGGTTATGCCTCCGGCGATGGCGTGCTGATCGGCAGCCGCATGGCCGATCAACTAGGTCTGCGCGTTGGCGATCTCATTACGTTGACGTCACCGGATGGCGACATCACACCGATGGGCGTCAGCCCTCGCATCAAATCCTACAAGATCTCCGGCCTCTTCGAGATCGGCATGTCGGAATATGACTCCTCGATCATCTTCATGCCGCTCGAGGAAGCGCAGCTCTATTTCAATGCCGAGGGACTGGTGCAGTCGATCGAGCTCTTCGTCGATAACCCCGACGATATCGACGATCTTAGGCCCAAGGTGGAGGAGGCGGCCGGCCGCCAGATCGCCATCACCGACTGGCGCCAGCGCAACCAGACCTTCTTCTCGGCGCTGCAGGTCGAGCGCAACGTCATGTTCATGATCCTGACGTTGATCGTGCTCGTGGCGGCGCTGAACATCATCTCCGGCCTCATCATGCTGGTGAAGGACAAGGGCAGCGATATCGCTATCCTGCGCACCATGGGCGCCAGCGCCGGCGCGATCATGCGCATCTTTTTCATGACCGGGGCGGCGATCGGCATCGTCGGCACTATTGCCGGTGTGCTGCTCGGCGTTCTCGTCTGCGTCAACATCGAATCCGTCCGCCAGTTCTTCTCCTGGATTTCAGGCACCGTGCTCTTCAATCCTCAGGTCTATTTCCTCAGCCAACTGCCGGCCGAGATGGATCTGAGCGAAACGATCTCGATCGTCGTCATGGCGCTGACGCTCTCCTTCATCGCGACCATCTTCCCGGCCTGGCGTGCCTCCAGGCTCGATCCGGTGCAGGCCCTGCGCTACGAATAAGGAATGCCGCCTTCATGAAACGCAACGTCGTTCTCAAGCTTACCGGCGTCGAGCGCCATTACGGGCAGGGCGGTACGCTGCTCTCGATCCTGAAGGGCGCGGATTTTTCGATATCGAAGGGGGAGATTGTCGCTCTCGTCGCCCCTTCCGGCACCGGCAAGTCGACACTGCTGCATGTCGCCGGCCTGCTGGAGCATCCAGACGGCGGTGAGGTCAACATCAACGGCCATGCCTGTGACGGCCTGAGCGACGAGAAACGCACCGCCATCCGCCGCAGCGAAATCGGCTTCGTCTACCAGTTCCACCACCTGCTGCCGGAATTCTCGGCGCTCGAAAATATCATGATGCCGCAGCTGATCGCCGGGCTTTCCTGGAAGGAAGCCGGCGAGCGGGCCGGCCAGCTTCTCGATTATATGCGCATCGGCCATCGTGGCTCGCATCGCCCGGGCGAACTTTCCGGCGGCGAGCAGCAGCGCGTTGCGATTGCCCGCGCCGTCGCCAATGCGCCGACCCTGCTTCTTGCCGACGAGCCGACCGGCAATCTCGACCCGGAAACGGCAAGCTACGTCTTCGACGCGCTGGAAGCGCTGGTGCGCCAGTCCGGCCTTGCGGCCCTCATCGCCACCCATAATCACGAGCTCGCCCGCCGCATGGATCGGCGCGTGACGATCTCCGACGGCAAGATCGTCGATTTCTGAGACTGCGGTCCATGGCTGTTCGGTTGACGCCGATGACTGCCCCTGACCCTAACCTACCGGGGTCGAGCCACTGGTCTCGCCTCGTCCTTCGGACCCCCGTAAACGGGCGAGGGGACGTGCCCTGTGAGAGCGAGTGGGGACGGAGAGGTCGCGGCATGTCCCTTCGCCACGTTTACGGGGAGAAGGTGGCGGCAGCCGGATGAGGGGCTGATCTCGCCGATCTCCTGGCGGGATATTATGCACTTTTACAGAACAGCCGTGGGCCACAATCAGGGGATGACCAGCCCGCCTCGATAGTCCAGCATATAGGCCTTCTGGCCATCGACCATGATGCATTCGTGGCCGCTGAACCGCTCGCAGCCGCCTTCGCTGCTGTCGATATAGCGGCCGAACGGATGGTCGAATTCCATCCCGCCAAGAAACCGGCCCTCGCGATACATCGCCGAAAGGGCAGCCTTGATCAGCGTTCCGGCTGCTGCGCCGTCGATGAGATCAGGCGCAATGACGCAGCCGAAATAATTCATCGCCCAGACGGGCTCGCCGGCAAACCACACCACTTCCTGTCCGGCGAAATCGGTTCCACCGAAATAGCTGTCGAGATAGCGCCAGTCGCCGCGTTCGTAACCGATATCGTGGGCACCCAGCCGGCAGGGTACGCTCGGTACGCCGCCGCCGACATAGGTCGCAGCCTTCGCCTCTACGATGAATTCGTTCAGCACCGCAATGTCGAGCATGTCGTTCTCCTCTTGCCCGATGCTGGCAAATAGGCCGCGACATGTAAAGAACAAAAAGAGAACCCCGGAGGGAAATAAGCGGATCACCTTGGGTGGACGTCGGCCGCCCGAACACGATGTCTGATCTGCGGGGCGGGGAAAGGGCATGGCGGCTACCGATTACAATCAGTGCCAGCTCGTGCGATTCGCCCCGCGCATCCGGGAGTTTTCAACACAAGAAAGAAGGAAAAGATTCCCGTTGACAACGGAACATACATGGAACAAAGTGAAAACATAACGAGTAAAGGAGAGACCGATGACTGACATGATCCGTGATATCGCAGCATTCACCTCCATCGCAATGTTCGTTGCCAGCTTCTCGCTCATCGTCATGGCGCTCTAAAGTTTCAGGGGACTGTATGGCAATCATGCGGTCCGGACGCGGGACTTCTTCTGGACATCATCGCCCTCTATGCCGACAATGCGTCCGATTCATTCGGGTGATTGGGAAGGCATGTCATGGCGGATACGGCAAAGGGTTCAACGGGTGAGGCGACCGGCACGCCGGGCTTCATCCACCTGAGGGTCCATTCCGCCTATTCGCTTCTCGAGGGCGCCCTGCCGCTGAAGAAGATCCTCTACAAGGCGACCGGCGACAGCCAGCCGGCGATTGCGATTACCGACACCAACAATCTGTTCGTCGCCCTCGAATTCTCCCAGAAAGCGATGGAAGACGGCCTGCAGCCGATCATCGGCTGCCAGGTCTCGATCGACATGGAAGACGGGTTGGAAACGGAAAAGCGCGGCGGCCAGCAGGCCCTGGTCAAGCTGCCGTCGATCGTTCTTCTCGCCGCGACGGATGCCGGTTACGAACGGCTGGTCGATCTCGTCAGCCGGGCCTATCTCGGCGGCGAGAGCAACCAGGCTGTTCATATCAGCTCCTCCTGGCTGGAGGAGGCAGGCACGGAAGGGCTGATCGCATTGAGCGGTGCCTTGACCGGGCCGGTCGACGTGGCGATCAAGGAAGGCCATCCCGCTCAGGCGGAAGCCCGGCTGCTCACGCTGAAGCGCCTCTTCGGCGACAGGCTCTATGTCGAGCTGCAGCGGCACGGCACCTACGACAAGCGGCACGAGCAGAAGATTATCGGGCTCGCCTATGCAAACGACCTGCCGCTGGTTGCGACCAACGAGGCCTTTTTTCCGACCCGCGACGATTACGACGCCCATGATGCGCTGATGGCGGTCGCGCACAACGCCATCGTCTCCGACGACAGCCGCTTTCGCCTGACGCCGGATCACTATCTGAAGAGCAGGGCCGAGATGGTCAAGCTCTTCGCCGACCTGCCGGAAGCGCTGGAAAATACGATCGAGATCGCCACGCGCTGCTCCTTCGTGCTGAAGACGCGAAAGCCGATCCTGCCACGCTTCACCGGTGCGACCGACGATGCCGAGGAGGCCGAACGCGCCGAGGCGAGCGAGCTGCGCCGCCAGGTGGTCGAAGGGCTGGACATGCGGCTTGCAACGCTCGGCATGTCGCCGGGTTACGAGGAAAAGGATTATCGCGAACGGCTGGATTTCGAGCTCAGCGTCATCGAGCGCATGCGTTTCCCCGGCTACTTCCTGATCGTTGCCGACTTCATCAAATGGGCCAAGCAGCATGACATTCCGGTCGGTCCCGGCCGTGGTTCGGGCGCTGGTTCGCTGGTCGCCTATGCCTTGACGATCACCGATGTCGATCCCTTGCGTTTTTCGCTGCTCTTCGAGCGCTTCCTCAATCCGGAACGCGTCTCGATGCCCGACTTCGACATCGACTTCTGCCAGGACCGCCGCGAAGAGGTCATCCGTTACGTCCAGGCCAAATATGGCCGCGAGCAGGTGGCGCAGATCATCACCTTCGGTTCGCTGCAGGCGCGCGCCGCCCTTCGCGACGTCGGCCGCGTGCTGGAAATGCCCTACGGCCAGGTCGACAAGATCTGCAAACTCGTGCCGAACAACCCGGCCAATCCGACGCCGCTGTCCAAGGCGATCGAGGAGGAGCCGAAGCTGCAGGAGGAGGCGGCGAAAGAACCTGTTGTCGCGCGCCTGCTCGACATCGCCCAGAAGATCGAGGGGCTTTACCGCCATGCCTCGACGCATGCCGCCGGCATCGTCATCGGCGACCGCCCGCTTTCCAAGCTGGTGCCGATGTATCGCGATCCGCGCTCCGACATGCCGGTCACCCAGTTCAACATGAAATGGGTGGAGCAGGCAGGCCTCGTCAAGTTCGACTTCCTCGGCCTGAAGACGCTGACCGTGTTGAAAGTCGCGGTCGATTTCGTCGCCAAGCTCGGCGTCAAGGTCGACCTCGCGGCCATTCCTCTCGACGACAAGAAGACCTACGAGATGCTGTCGCGCGGCGAGACGGTCGGCGTGTTCCAGGTGGAAAGTGCGGGCATGCGCAAGGCGCTGATCGGCATGAAGCCGGACTGCATTGAGGATATCATCGCGCTGGTGGCGCTCTATCGTCCAGGCCCGATGGAGAACATCCCGACCTACAATGCCCGCAAGCACGGCGACGAAGAGCTGGAATCGATCCATCCGATGATCGACCACCTGCTCAAGGAAACCCAGGGTGTCATCGTCTATCAGGAACAGGTGATGCAGATCGCCCAGGTACTATCCGGCTATTCGCTGGGCGAAGCCGACCTTCTGCGCCGCGCCATGGGCAAGAAGATCAAGGCCGAGATGGACCAGCAGCGCGAACGCTTCGTCGTTGGCGCCGTCAAGAATGGCGTATCGAAGCCGCAGGCCGACAATATCTTCGAGCTGCTGGCGAAGTTCGCCAATTACGGCTTCAACAAGTCGCATGCCGCCGCCTATGCCATCGTCTCCTACCAGACGGCCTACATGAAGGCGCATTATCCGGTCGAATTCCTCGCCGCCTCAATGACGCTCGACATGTCCAACACGGAAAAGGTCAATGATTTCCGTCAGGATGCCAAGCGCCTCGGCATCGAGGTGATCGCACCCTCGGTGCAGACCTCCTTCCGCCATTTCGAGACCGGCGACAACCGCATCTATTACGCGCTCGCCGCCCTCAAGGGCGTTGGCGAGTCCGCCGTCGACCATATCGTCGAGGTGCGCGGCGACAAGCCCTTTGCCAGTATCGAGGATTTCTGCCTGCGCATCGATCCGCGTCAGGTCAATCGTCGCGTGCTCGAAAGCCTGATCTATGCCGGCGCCTTCGATTGTTTCGACTTGGACCGCGCCCAGCTGGCAGCCGGCCTCGACCGTGTTCTCGGTTATGCCCAGCGCGCCCAGGAGAACAAGCTGAGCGGCCAGTCGGACATTTTCGGCAGCACGCTGACGTCGGGGCCTGAGAAGATCTCCCTGCCGCCGTTCTCGCCCTGGCTCCCCTCCGAGCGGCTGCTTAAGGAATTCCAGGTGCTGGGCTTCTATCTCACAGCCCACCCGCTCGATTCCTACAACAACATCCTGCAGAAGATGCGGGTGCAGACCTTTGCCGAGTTTTCCGCCGCCATCAAACAGGGCGCGGCCAATGCGCGGCTTGCCGGTACCGTCATCTCGAAGCAGGAGCGTAAGACCCGCACCGGCAACAAGATGGGCATCATCGTCTTTTCGGATTCTTCGGGCCAGTTCGAAGCGGTGCTGTTTTCGGAAATGCTGAACCAGTATCGCGATGTGCTCGAATCGGGAAAATCTTTCGTGCTGACCGCGACGGGCGAGGAGCGGCCGGAGGGCATCGGCCTGCGCATCCAGACGATCCAGTCGCTGGAGGAAAAGTCGCTGCAGATGCAGAAGGCGCTACGCGTCTATGTCCGCGATTCCGGACCGCTGAGGATGGTGGCCGGCCATTTGAATGCCAAGGGCGACGGCCTGGTTTCCTTCATCGTCATCAAGGAGGATGGCAAACGCGAAGTGGAAGTGGCGCTGTCGGAGAAATACCGCATCACGCCGGAGATTGCCGCCGCCCTTCGCGCCGCTCCCGGCGTCGTCGACGTCGAGCTCGTCTGATTAATGCATGTCGCCCGGAAGTGTGCGGCGGTTCCGGGATAACGACATGCATAAAACAAAGAGTGTGATGGCCATCACCCGCGGGTGATTGTGATGAAATCCGTGCCTTCGCCGGTCTCCCGGCCGAGGCCGGTATCGGAGATCGTCAGCGTCGAGCCCGGCGCGATGAGGGCGTCGATCTTGCGGCGGGTCTCATGGGGGATGGTAATCCGGCTGAGCGAACGGGCGATCGGCTTGCCTGTGATGATCGAGCTTTCCTGATTGGTGATGCCGATCCGCTTCATCGTTTCGCGGGAGAGATTGTTCTCGAGCGTGATACCGAGCCAGTCCGCTGTGCCGGCCTTTGCATCGACGGCATGCAACGTGAAGAAATGCGTGCCAAGCGCCAGTCCCGGATCGGCGATCGTCACCGGCGCTTCGAAGAGGGGCTTGAAGGCCTGCCGCACCATGATGACGCCGTTCGGCGGCTGACCCTTGCCGGCCGCGGCATAAACTTCCCTGAGGAGTGTGTCGGAGACCAGGCTCCTGTCGGCGGCGAATTCCGTCGGCCGCAATGTCCTGAAAGCCTTGATCGCCTGCACGGTCGACGGACCGAGGAAGCCGTCCGGATTGCCGGCGGAAAAGCCGAGCTGGTTGAGGAGGGCCTGGATGTCGATCACCGTCTCGCGAAGGGTCCGGCGCGTAACGAGCATGCTGATCGGCTCGGACGGCGGCTCGGGTTCGGGCGCTGCAATCGGTGGCGCTGCCGGCATCGGCATCGCAGCCGTGTCGTTCATCGCCACCTGCACAGGCTTCTCGGGGCTGTCGGGCATGGAGGGCCGCAGTTCGACGTCTGACAGCAGCGGCATCGCCGGTGCATCCGGATGGAAAAGCGTCGGATGCTCGATCGGCTGCGGCGCCAGTTCACCGTCGCTGATAATGACGGGGACACCGCGGTCGGTCATCCCATAGAGCATTTTTGCGAAGGCGCCGGGCATACGCACGCAGCCATGCGATGCCGGATAACGCGGCACCGAATTCGATTCATGCAGCGCGATGCCGGACCATGTCAGCCTTTGCATGAACGGCATCGGGGCGTTGGAATAGAGATTGGATTCGTGGTATTTCTGCTTTTCCAGCACCGAAAAGATGCCGCTCGGCGTCGTGTGGCCGTCCTTGCCGGTCGAGACCTTCGAGGTCGCGACGACCTCGGTGCCATCATAGACCGCAAGCGACTGCTTGTCCTTCGAGACGATGATCTGCAGCGTGCGCACATCCGCGGCAAGAGCGGGGTGCACGAGTGCGGTGGCCGACAGCAAGCCGAGGCCGAAGACGAGACGCAAGAACATGATACCCAACCATACGCAATACTTGCCCGGCACATTATGGGACGAAGTTTAAGGAAGATTTTATAGGCTGGATCACCCGCAGGTTTCACGCCTTAGTGATCGCGCTTGCTGCCGAAGGTGTAGCCGGTCTCGACCGTCTTCTTGCCGAACTTCTCGCGCAGCTTGTCCATCGCCGCTTCGGCAGCCGCTCGCCGCCCTGATTGCTGGTCGATGAGATCGGGCGGATCGGCGCGGCCGGCATCGCCGAGATCGGTGACGCCGATGCCGAGCAAGCGGAATTTCGTGCCGTCCGTTTCCTTTTCGACAAGTTCGAGCCCGGTGCGGAAGATCCTGTCGGCAAGTTGGGTCGGGTCTTCGAGCTTGCGGTTGCGGGTGCGCGATTTGAAATCGGCGGTCTTCATCTTCAGGACGACGGTATGGCCGGCAATGCCGTTTTTCTTCAGCCGCCAGGACACCTTTTCGGAAAGGTTGCGCAGGATCGGCACCAGGTCGTCGTAGCGCGATATGTCGTCGAAGAAGGTTGTCTCGGCCGATACGCTCTTGGCCGCATCGTTGAGATGCACCTCTCGGTCGTCGATGCCGCGCGACAGCCGTGCGAGCCGCTGGCCGGTGCTGCCGTAGCGGCGCATCAGGTCGTTTTCCTCCATCTGCTGCAACTGGCTGATGGTGCGGATGCCGTCGGCTTCCAGCGTCGCCGCAAAGGCCTTGCCGACGCCCCAGATGGTAGTGACAGGACGCGGCGCCAGGAACTCGACCGCTTCCTCGCGGCCGATGACCGAAAAGCCGCGTGGCTTCTGCAGATCGGAGGCGACCTTGGCGAGGAATTTGCAATAGGAAAGCCCGACCGAAACGGTGATGCCGATCTCCGTTTCGATGCGACGGGCGAATTTGGCCAGCGTGCGTGCCGGCGGATCGTGATGCAGCCTCTCGGTGCCGCCGAGCTCCAGGAAGGCCTCGTCGATCGATAGCGGCTGCACCAGCGGCGTCAGATCCTGCATCATGGCGCGCACCTGCCGTCCGACCCGGACATATTTCTCCATGTCGGGGCGGATGACGATCGCTTGAGGGCATGCTTCCAGCGCCTTGAACATCGGCATGGCCGACCGCACGCCATGGATACGGGCGATATAGCAGGCGGTGGAGACGACGCCGCGTTTGCCGCCGCCGATAATGACAGGCTTGTCGGCAAGTTCCGGATTGTCGCGTTTCTCGACGGCTGCGTAGAAGGCGTCGCAGTCGATATGGGCGAGCGTCAATGCGTAGAGTTCGCGATGGCGTACGAGGCGCGGGCTGCCGCAGGAAACGCAACGGCGCGCCTCGCCCTTCTGCTCGGCAAGGCAGTCGCGACAGAAGCCGGGTGTCTTGTCAGGCGTGGGCGTCATCATGGGAACAAAGATTGAACATTGTGAGGTTACGCCTTAAGCTTCCGAGTCACAAGATAGGGTGGAAGCTTTGCCTTTGGATAACGATCTTCGTTTCGAGCCGGTAACGCCAGAACGCTGGGATGACTTCGAAACCTTGTTCGGGCCGCAGGGTGGCTTCTATAACTGCTGGTGCGTCGCGTTGCGCCTGCCACATGCGGTGAGGACCAAGATGGCGGCCAACGAGCGCAAGGCGCATATGCGGGAGCGGATCAAGGCGGATCCGCCGCCTGGCATCCTCTGTTATGCCGACGGCGCGCCGGTCGCCTGGGTGCAGGTCGGGCCGCGCCACGACGTGCCGCAGTTCAATTCGCCGCGCACCGTCTCGCGGCCGCTGGAGGAGGGCGATGCGCATGATCCATCCATCTGGGCCGTCAGTTGCTTCTTCCTGCTGCCCAAACTGCGCGGCAAGGGAATGAGCCACCGTCTGCTCGCCGGGGCGATCGACCATGCGCGGCGCCAGGGAGCGCGGCTGCTCGAAGCCTGTCCGATCGATCATGTGAAGCAGTCGAAATCCGTGACGCTCTGCATCGGCTCGACGGCGATCTTCGATGCCGCCGGTTTCGAGACGGTAGCACGGCGCAAGGACGGCCGTCCGCTCATGCGGCTGGAACTGCGTGCGTGAAGGTGCCGGAAACAAAATGCGCCTCGATCAGCTCGGCCGCATGGGTCCAGTCGGTAGCGCGGGTGATGTCGTCAGCGGCGGCCGGTGCGAAACGATGGACGGGCGAGTTCGGCATCAGGTGAATCAGCAGGCAATCGGCGACGTGATCCCTGACGGAATGCAGATTGCGCGCCATATCATCAATGAAGACGACGGGAAGGGAGCGGCTGGCATGCAATGCGTGAACGATCGGCCCTTTGGGTTGTTCGGTGGCAAGCAGCGGAAAGAGCAGGCCCATCCTGTCCAGCAGGCGGCGGCGCTGGTCCTGGAACCGTGGCTGCATGGCTGTCAGGAAAAGCACATCGGCCTCTTCCGAAAGCCGGTCGAGCGTTTCGACGACGCGGTCGAGCGGCGTCTGCCACAGCTCTTGAGCCTCGAAGAACTCCTCGATCAGCCGGCTGACCTCTTGATCCTCGATCTCCACGCCGTCGGCTTGCGAGACGATGTTGCCGTGAAGCCGGAACGATCGCGGCAGAAACGCGTGCCCCTGGCTCTGAAGGAAAAGCTGGAAGGGACCGATGAACTGCAACACGACGTCGTCGACGTCACAGACGATCAACGGCCGTTCGCCGAGGCGGATATGCGAGATGTCGAGTTCCCCGGAGGTCACGGTCAGTATTCTCCGGAATCGAGGCCCGGTGACGAGAAATGCTGCCAGGCGGCGGTCACCGTCTCTGGGCTGATCCCGCTCGCCGCGCAGAAGGCCATGGCCGTCGGTTCGTGGTTCATCAGAAAATCCATCAAGCCGGCAAGGAATCCCGGATCGTTTACGGCGTTGCGCACCTGGCCGGGCGCCACACCCGTCAGGGCGAGGAAGCGGCCGAACATGTCGGGATCGTCGGCAAGCCAGCCGAGCACGGCGATCGCCGTCTCGTGCGGGTCGGCGGCCTGTTGTTTCGAAGTCTTGAAGTTGCTTTGCATTTCGCTGGGTAAGTTACCTTTTCTTCAACCAAATACCGGTAGCGTGCGCTATCGGTTTCACGAGCTATTTGTCCGCATGTGCCTTTCTCATGGGACGAACCGCTGCGCGAACGGACGTAGGGACAGCTTGTCATGCCCAAACAGGTGATGATTGTAGAAGATAACGAGCTCAACATGAAGCTCTTTCGCGACCTCATCGAGGCGTCCGGCTACACGACGATCCAGACCAGAAACGGTATGGAGGCGCTCGATCTGGCGCGCAAGCATCGCCCCGACCTCATCCTGATGGATATTCAGCTTCCCGAGGTCTCCGGCCTCGAAGTCACGAAATGGCTGAAGGAAGACGACGAGCTGCACGTGATTCCCGTCATCGCCGTTACGGCTTTCGCGATGAAGGGGGACGAGGAGCGGATCCGCCAGGGCGGCTGCGAGGCCTATGTTTCCAAGCCGATCTCGGTTCCGAAATTCATCGAGACGATCAAGACCTATCTGGGCGATGCCTGACGCATCGGAAAGACGCTGATGACTGCGCGAATACTGGTGGTTGACGATATTCCGGCCAACGTGAAGCTGCTTGAAGCGCGGCTGCTTGCGGAGTATTTCGACGTGATGACCGCAGCCGACGGCTATACGGCACTGGCGATCTGCGAGCGCAACCAGGTCGATCTCATCCTGCTCGACATCATGATGCCCGGCATAGACGGTTTCGAGGTCTGCGAGCGGCTGAAGGCCAGCCAGAAGACCGCCCATATTCCAGTCGTCATGGTCACCGCGCTCGACCAGCCGACCGACCGCGTACGCGGCCTGAAGGCTGGCGCTGACGATTTTCTCACCAAACCGGTCAACGATCTGCAGCTGATCTCCCGGGTGAAGAGCCTGCTGCGGCTGAAGACGTTGAGCGATGAGCTGCGCATCCGCGCCGACACCGCTCATACGATGGGCATCGATGACCTCACACGGGCAGGCGAGGGCCGCGCCGACGAGGCCGCTCAGGTCCTGCTCGTCGACGGCCGCGCGAATTCGCAGGAGCGCATCATCAAAGCGTTGAAGCCCGTCGCCGACGTACTTGCCCTTTCCGATCCGCAGGCCGCCCTCTTCGAGGCGGCCGAAAGCGCGTTCGATCTCGTCATCGTCAACGCCAACTTCGACGACTACGATCCGCTTCGCCTCTGCTCGCAGCTGCGCTCGCTGGAGCGCACCCGCTTCCTGCCGATCCTGATCATCACCGAGCAGGGCGCTGACGAAATGGTCGTGCGCGCGCTCGATCTCGGCGTCAACGACTACATCATCCGTCCGGTCGATCCCAATGAGCTGGTTGCCCGCAGCCTGACGCAGATCCGCCGCAAGCGCTATAACGACCGGCTGCGCGCCAGCGTCAAGCAGACGATCGAGCTTGCCGTGACCGATCCGCTGACCGGCCTTTATAACCGGCGCTATCTCGACAATCACCTGAACGTGCTCTTCAATCGTTCGATGGCGCGGGGTCGGCCGCTTTCGGTGCTGATCACCGATATCGACCGCTTCAAGCATGTGAACGACACCTATGGCCATGACGGCGGCGACGAGGTGCTGCGGGAATTTTCAAATCGCGTCCGGTCGACCATCCGCGGTGCCGATCTCGCCTGCCGCTACGGCGGAGAGGAATTCGTTGTCGTGATGCCCGACACCTCGCCGGAAATTGCCGCCGCCGTCGCAGAGCGCCTGCGTGCGGCGATCGAAAACGCTCCCTTCATGCTGAAACACGCCGGGGAAGCACTGAACGTCACGGCTTCCTTCGGCATCGCCTCGCGCATTACGTCGGTGCTGACCCCGGACCAACTGATGAAACAGGCGGATCTGGCCCTTTACGAGGCCAAGAATACCGGCCGCAACCGCGTGGTCGCCGCCGCCGCCTGACGAATCATTTGCCGCCATTAGGCGCCGTTTGCGGGTTTTCCACTGCGGTAAGCGAATTGTTACCGATTTTTAATCTCCGCCTGTGCACTGCGGGGAGAAAAAATTGCAGCCCAATAGCCCAAAAATGGACTCGCCGCGTTGCCGCGGATGTGTTGCCGCGCGATAGTCTTGAGAGCGTCAGGCCGTAGCTCAATATGAAATGAAGACTATAAAAAATGCCTATCGCCGACGGGGTCAAATAGATTGCGGCGACGTCACCTCACGTAAGGGGAGGGAAGGCGTAAGTTATTAAGTTATATTGTCGAATTTCTTGGAAAGAGCAGGCGCTACGCTTCGATCCAAAGCAGAGGCGACAAATCTTTGTATGTCCCAAATCTGGACTTTTAACCATAGAATCAAGATGAGAAAATTCATCATTAAGAATTTGTTGATTTTCTTTCATTTTTGCGCAAATTATCGCTCATAAGAGAAGCGCTCCCGTTGAGGAGTTGTCGATACCCCATGATGCTCAGGTCCGCCGCATCTCCTGGGTCGTGGGGTCGGTCGGCTAGTAGGCAAGTTATAGCGGTTCCTCGTGCCGTTTTGCATGCTGGCCGACCCCCTTTCACGAAAACGCCGCCACTTCCCGAAGATGGAAGGGCGGCGTTTTGTCTGTTTGCGCTATCATCGTGAAAACCAGAAAGCCGGACAATAAAAAAACGCGCAACCCGAAGGCGCGCGCTTTTTGTGAAATCCGTCAGGCCAAGTGATTACTTGATCTTGGTTTCCTTGAACTCGACATGCTTCTTTGCAACCGGGTCGTACTTCGTCTTCGTCATCTTGTCCGTCATCGTACGGCTGTTCTTCGTGGTGACGTAGAAGAAACCGGTGTCGGCTGTCGACAGCAGCTTGATCTTGATTGTTGTAGCCTTGGCCATGGTCGTCCTGCCTTTAAGAAAATGAAAGCCGTGGAAGCCGGATGGGCTCCACGGCAAATCCTGGCGCGAAACTACGAATCCCGCCCGAAAAGTCAAGCCCGTTTTCGAATGAACATCAGTCTGATGCCGGAAAGTAGGGCGTAAAGACCGAAGAAAGCGGCAATCGCCCAGGCAAACCCGTTATTTCCAGCGACATCAATCGCCGCGCCGATCGCCTGCGGCCCGGCCACGGTTCCCATCGCATAACAGAAGACAAAGGCAGCATTGGCCGCTGCAAGATCGGAGCCCGTCAGCCGCGAGCCGAGATGGCTGAGGCCGACCGTATAGAGGCCTGAGACACAGCCACCCCAGAAAAGCAGGAGCCCGGCCATCAGCAGCCAGTTGTTGAGCAACAGCGGCAACATCATCGAGCCGATGAAGCCCATCAGCGCCATACCGGCCAGAAGCGGCCGCTTATCGGCGATGCGGTCGGAAAGCAGGCCGAGCGGGATCTGAAAGATGACGTTGCCGACGCCCATCATGGTGAGCAGAAGTGCGGCCTGCGATTCGGTGAAATGGGCGCGCACGGCAAAGATCGGGAAAAGCGACAGCCCGCCCGCTTCGACCGCGCCGAAGATGAAGACCGCTGCCGTCGCCGTCGGCACCAGGAAAACGTAGCGCATGAAATGCAGCTCCGGTTTTTCCTCGAGCACCGGGCTTTCGTCGCGGGCGATGAAGATCGGGATGGCGGCCAGCAGGATCGCGCCGGCACCGATCAGAAAGGGGAAGATGCCGTCGCTGCCGAGGATCGAAAACAGCAGCGGTCCGGCCGCGAAGCCAAGGGAAAGCACCGTCGCATAGATGCCGAGCACGAAACCGCGCTTGGAAGGCGGCGAAGCGGCGTTGATCCAGAATTCGGAGAGGATGAACAGCGTCGTCGTCGCGCCGTGGAAGGCGAAACGCAGCGGAAACCACATCCAGAAATCCTGGGCGTAATAGAAACCGAGCGCGCTCAGTGCTGAAATCAGCACGGCCCAGATCATCGTCGGCGCCACACCATACTTATGGGCGAGTTTGGTGGTGATCGGTGCGGCGGCCATCGCCGCGACCCCGGCCATCGCCGTGTTGAGCCCGATCAGGGTTGACGAGATACCGCGTTTTTCGAGGATGATGCTGAGGAGGGGCAGACCGAGGCCGATTGCTATGCCAACGGCTGATATGGACGAGATGGCTGCCACCAGAGAAGGCCAATGGATTTCTTCGACATCGCCCGGTGTGCCGGTTCTCGGCTGAGACATTTATCCATCCTTAGAGAGGTGCGCGAACGAATCGATCGATCCCGTCAGATAGATAGACACGGACGTGCCAAATCCAGGTGACGGATGCCGCTTCGCAGTATTTCCGATGTGAGTGACCATCTGCGGAATGTAAAGCCCGTTCGGGCAAGAAATGCTAACCATGTCAGGTCTTGAGGATCCTTGGCTCCCGCATTTGGGTGGTGGTCGGTGGAGGGCTGGCACTACACGTTAAATATGTCTGGAAGGTGAAGGCGCTAAAGCGCGTCGCGATCTTTCAGATTCGCTCTTCGCGCTTTAGGTCTTTGTTTTTACGCATGTCGTTTTCGCAAAACCGCTGCACACTTTTGCGCGACATGCTCTAATTCGGCCGGCCGGGGATGTCGTAATCGTCCGGACCGTCACTCTCGCCACCGAAGCCGTGCATGCGCAGCGCCCATTGCAGACCGATGACCCCGCCCTTGATCGGCTGGATCGAGGCGAGAGCGGTGATGACGGTAATCGGCGCCCAGATGGCGAGATGCACCCAGACCGGCAGCACGTAGGTCATGTCGGTCAGCATATAACCGCCGACCACGACGTGGCCGAGGACGAGGATGACGATATAGGGCGGCAAGTCGTCGGCGCGTTGGTGATGCATCGCCTCGCCGCAGGCGGCGCAATGATCGACCGGCTTCAGGAAGGCACGAAAGAGCTTGCCGTTGCCGCAGGCCGGGCAGCGGTTCATCAGCCCGCGCATGATGGAGCGCCCAAGCGGACGCTCGACCTCGGGCGTATCGCCGTAGCGGGCGGCCGGATCGGTCGGTGTGCTCATCGCATGTTCCTCTTCGGATCTAAAACACGTCGCGCAAAACTGTGCAGCGGTTTGCGATAACGACATGCGTAAAAACAAGGACCTAAAGCGCGGGGGAGCCAATCTGAAAGATTGCGACGCGCTTTAGTGCCGTCCGCGCGGCGGCCTCGTTCCGGGCTTCTTGCGAACCTGGCCCCTGTCGCGGCGGCCCGCCCTGTGGAAGGAGCGCACCGCCGCCGGCATTTCGCGGCCCTCGCTGATCATCTCGAAACGCAGTGCACCGGCAAGCGGGATCGCTTCAGCAAGTTTCACGGTGACGCTATCGCCCAGGCGATAGCCGAGCCCTGTTCGTTCACCCGAGAGTGCCTGATGCGCCTCGTCATAGATGAAATAATCGCTGCCGAGCGTAGATATAGGGACGAAACCGTCGGCGCCATAGTCCGGCAGGGAAACAAAAAGTCCCGATTTTGTCACGCCCGAGACCCGCCCGGCAAATTCCTCGCCGACGCGGCCGCTGAGATGATGCGCGATCAGCCGGTCGACGGTCTCGCGCTCGGCTGCCATGGCCCGGCGCTCGAAGGTCGAGATTTCGGCGGCGATATCGTCGAGCGCCGCCTCTTCTTCGGGCGTGATGCCGCCTTCGCCGAAGCCGAGCGAGCCGACGAGGGCGCGATGCACGATGAGGTCGGCATAACGGCGGATCGGCGAGGTGAAGTGGGCGTATTTCATCAGGTTGAGGCCGAAGTGGCCGATATTCTCCGGGCCGTAGATCGCCTGGCTCTGCGAACGCAGCACCATCTCGCTCACCATGGTCTGATGCGGCGTGCCGTCCGCCTTCGCAAGAATGCCGTTGAAGTTGTTGGCGCGCATGTTGCCACCCTTGGCAAGCGAGATGCCGAGCGTGGCCAGGAACTCGCGCAGGATCTCCTGCTTGGCAAGCGTCGGGCCGTCATGGATGCGATAGATCAGCGGCTGACGTTTCTTTTCCAGGGTCTCGGCGGCGCAGACGTTCGCCTGGATCATCATCTCTTCGATCAGCTTATGCGCATCGAGCCGTGGCGGCACCACGACCCGGTCGACCGTGCCGTCGGGCTTCAGCAGGATCTTGCGCTCCGGCATATCGAGTTCCAGCGGCTGGCGCCGGTCGCGTCCGCGCTTCATCACCTCATAGGCGTGCCAGAGCGGCTTCAGGATCGGCTCGAGCATCGGTCCGGTCTGATCGTCCGGCTTTCCGTCGACCGCCGCCTGCGCCTGCTGGTAGGAGAGCTTGGCGGCACTCTTCATCATGATGCGATGGAAAGTATGGCCGATCTTGCGGCCTTCCCCGGAAAAGCTCATGCGCACGGCGAGCGCCGGGCGGTCGACGCCTTCTTTCAGCGAGCAGAGATCGTTGGAGATGCGCTCCGGCAGCATCGGCACGACACGATCGGGAAAATAGACCGAGTTGCCGCGCTTCAGCGCCTCGCGGTCGAGCGGCGAATTGGGTCGGACATACCAGGAGACGTCGGCGATCGCGACGGTGACGAGGACGCCGCCGGGATTGTCGGGCGAGGGATCGGGCTCGGCATAGACGGCGTCGTCATGGTCCTTGGCGTCGGCGGGGTCGATGGTGATCAGCGGCACGTCGCGCCAATCCTCCCGATGCGACATGGTCGCAGCCTTTGCAGCCTCCGCTTCGGCGATGACGGCCGGCGGGAAGACATGCGGGATGCCGTGCGCATGGATCGCGATCATCGAGATCGCCTTTTCCGAACCGACGGAACCGACGACGGAAAGCACCTTGGCGCGCGGCAGGCCGAAACGGCCGAGACGGGCGATTTCGACTTCGACCAGGTCGCCGTCCGTGGCGCCGCCGGTGAAGTCGGGATCGATCACCATCTCCTCGCCGCGCCGTTCGATCGGTAGCAGCCGGCCTCCGCCGCCGGGTGCAGTGCGGAAAACGCCCATCGAGGCGCCGCGGCGCCTGTCGATCACCTTGATGATCCGCGCCGTATAGGCCGGTCCGCCGCGATCGACTGCCGGGAAGATCTTCGCCAGGATGCGGTCGCCGAGGCCGGCGACAGGCGCCTTGCCCTTGCCCTGGCGGCCTGCGGGCGATTGCTGGCGGATGGCGACGGCGGGTGCGACGCCCTGGTCCTCGGGCCATTCCGCCGGCCGGCCGATCAGATCGCCATCCTTGTCGCGCGTGGTGATATCGAGGACGGTGACAGGCGGCAGCGCACCGGGCCGGATCAGCGACTTGCGGTTCTTCTGCAGCATGCCTTCCTGCTCGAGCTCCTGCAGCATGTGCTTGAGCTCAACGCGGTTGTCGCCCTTCAGGCCGAAAGCCTTGGCGAGTTCACGCTTAGACGCTTTCTGCGGATGATCGGCGATGAAGCGCAGGATCACCTCGCGCGAAGGCAGCGCGCCGTGGACGATGTTCAGCGGCTCGACGGCGGGAGCATCCTTACCGGCGCGGCCGGTCTTGCCCGGACGCTTGCCCGCAGGGTTCGTTCTGTCGCGCGGTATCCTGCTCACGTCAGCTCTTTTTCGATTTCGCGGGCGCTTTCGCCTTCGCTGCCTTCGGCTTGGCGGCCGTCTTGGTGGCCTTGGCTTCGGCGGCTGCCGCCTTCGGCTTGGCTTTCGCCTTGGCCGCCTTGCCGACCGGTGCCTTGCCGGCCTTTTCGACGATCAGCGTAAGTGCCTCCTCGACGGTGATCGCCTGCGGATCCTTACCCTTCGGCAGTGTCGCATTGACCTTGCCCCAGTTGACGTAGGGACCGTACTTGCCGTCGCGAACGGTGATGGCGCCGCCATCGGGATGATCGCCGAGCGTCTTCAGCGCCGCCGGCGTACCGCGCGCGCCCCGGCCGGGCCCCTGGTTCGCCTTTTCGGCGATGACCGTCACGGCACGGTTGAGGCCGACCGAGAACACGTCCTCGACAGTTTCCAGATTGGCATAGGAGCCGTCATGCAGGAGGAACGGCCCGTAGCGGCCGATGCCTGACGAAATCATCTTGCCCGATTCCGGGTGTTTGCCGATATCGCGCGGCAGCGAGATCAGCGCCATCGCCTTTTCATAGTCGATTTCCTCGGGCTTCCAGCCCTTTGGCAGCGAAGCTCGTTTGGCTTCCTTGCCGTCGCCACGCTGGATATAGGGGCCGAAGCGGCCGGAACGCAGCGTCAGCTCCTCGCCGGTCGTCGGATCGGTGCCGAGGTTCTTCGGCTCGTTGAGCGCAGCACCGTCAGCTTCCCCGCCGTTTTCGGAGGAGAGCTGGCGGGTGTAGTTGCAGTCCGGATAGTTCGAGCAGCCGACGAAGGCACCGTATTTGCCGAGCTTCAGCGACAGGTTGCCGGTGCCGCAGACCTGACAGATCCTGGGATCGCTGCCGTCCTCCCGTTTCGGGAAGACGAGGGGTGCCAGCGCCTCGTTCAGCGAATCGAGCACGTTGGTGACGCGCAGTTCCTTGGTGTCTTCGATCTGGGCGAAGAAATCCTTCCAGAAATCGCGCAGCACCTGCTTCCAGTTCAGCTCGCCGGCGGAAATCCGGTCGAGCTTTTCCTCGAGATCGGCAGTGAAGTCGTATTCGACATATTTGGTGAAGAAGCTCTCGAGGAAAGCCGTCACCAGCCGGCCCTTGGCCTGTGGGATCAGCTTGCGCTTGTCGATCGTCACATAGTCGCGGTCGCGTAGCGTCGCAAGCGTCGCGGCATAAGTGGAGGGGCGGCCGATGCCGAGCTCTTCCATCTTCTTGATCAGCGAGGCTTCCGAATAGCGCGGCGGCGGTTCGGTGAAATGCTGCGTCGAATTGATCTTCTGCTTGGCGAGCGCCTCGCGCGCATTGATCTCCGGCAGGCGGCCATCCTCGTCGCCGTCGTCGCTCTGCTCGCCATCTTCCTTCTGGTCGGTATAGGCGGCGATGAAACCATCGAAGCGGATGACCGAACCTACGGCGCGAAGCCCGGCTTTCTCGCCCTTGTTGTCGGCGGTGATTTCAGCCGTCGTGCGCTCGATCTCGGCCGACGCCATCTGGCTGGCGATGCCGCGCTTCCAGATCAGCTCGTACAGCCGGATCTGGTCGGCATCGAGGAATTTGCGCACACGATCGGGCGAACGATAGAAATCGGTCGGGCGGATCGCCTCGTGCGCCTCCTGGGCGTTCTTCGCTTTGGTCGAGTAGAAGCGCGGCTTCTCCGGCATGTAGCGCTCGCCGAACTGATCGACGATGGCGCTGCGCGCCGCGTCGATCGCCTCGGGCGCCATCTGCACGCCGTCGGTTCGCATATAGGTGATGAGACCGACCGTCTCGCCGCCGATATCGACACCCTCATAGAGCCTCTGCGCGATCTGCATGGTGCGCGAGGCGGAGAAGCCGAGATTGGAGGAGGCCGCCTGCTGCAGCGTCGAGGTCGTAAACGGCGGTCCCGGGTTGCGCTTGACCGGCTTCGCCTCGACCGTATCGACGACATAGCTCGCACCTTCGAGCAAGGCCTTGAGCCGGCCGGCATCCTCACCGTTGCCGATTGCGCGCGGCTGCAACCGTTTGCCGTTCGCCGCAACCAGTCTTGCTTCGAACTCGTCGCCGCGCGGCGTCTTCAGGAGCGCCGAGATGTTCCAGTATTCTTCCGAAATGAAGCGTTCGATCTCGGATTCGCGGTCGCAGACCAGGCGAAGCGCCACAGACTGAACTCGGCCGGCCGAACGTGCGCCGGGCAGCTTGCGCCAGAGCACCGGCGAAAGATTGAAGCCGACGAGATAGTCGAGCGCGCGGCGCGCCAGATAGGCGTCGACCAGCGGCACGTCGATGTCGCGCGGATCGGCCATCGCGTCGAGCACCGCCTTCTTGGTGATCGCATTGAAGACGACGCGCTTGACCGGTTTGCCGTTCAGCACGCGCTTCTTGTTCAGCATGTCGAGAACGTGCCAGGAAATCGCTTCGCCTTCGCGATCCGGGTCGGTCGCGAGAAACAGGCCATCGGCAGACTTCACCGCGTCGGCAATGTCTTTCATCCGCTTGGCGGAGGCGCTATCGACCTCCCAAAGCATTTCGAAATCCTGATCGGGGAGGACTGAGCCATCCTTGGCAGGCAGATCGCGCACATGGCCGAAGGAAGCGAGCACTTTGTATCCCGGACCCAGATACTTATTGATCGTCTTGGCCTTGGCAGGCGATTCCACCACTACAACATTCATGATGATTCTCTAAAAAGGAAACGACGCCAGCGTTGAAGCCAGCGCGACACACACCGCAACATGGATATCGGCCCTCCGACATGGACAGGGAAATCGCCGCGGTCAAGGGGTTTGATACAATTTTACCTCTTGCGTCTGCTGCAGCCAAAGCGAGAGTATTGTCAAAATACAATTCCAGATATGCTAAGCAAATCGCAAAGCCACCGCCTAATGTCGTCCCCAGGTTCAATCGGAAAGCGAGACGAGGCCACCCTGATGCCGGTGCAGCCTGCCGGCAATATCGAGTTCCAGAAGGATGAGATAGACCGCGGATGCCGACAAGCCGGTATGGCGGATGACGTCGTCAATCTCGACCGGCGTCGGCCCGAGCGCATCGATGAGGCGGTTTCGATCGGAATCGCCGGGCGGCACCGACATTGCCTTACCGTCGGGCGCCGGTTCCTCCGCCATCGATGACGGGAACAGGTCGAATTGTGCAAGCGGCGCCAAGGCCTCGACGACATCGGCGGGTGCGGTGACGATCGAAGCGCCGTCCTTCAGCAGGCCGTTGGTGCCATGGCAGCGCGGATCGAGCGGCGAGCCGGGCACGGCAAACACCAGGCGGCCGAACTCGCCGGCAAGCCGCGCCGTGATCAGCGAGCCCGAACGCGTCGCCGCTTCGATGACGACGAGGCCGAGTCCGATGCCGGCGATCAGCCGGTTTCGGCGTGGGAAGTCGCGGGCGCGGGGTTCCCAGCCGAAGGGCATCTCGCTCACCGCCAGGCCATTGCCACTGGTTATCTCTTCGAGCAGGCCGATATTCTCCGGCGGGTAGGGCTGGTCGAGGCCGCCGGCGAGTGCTGCGATCGTGCCTGTGTCGAGGCTTGCCCGGTGGGCAGCGGTGTCGATGCCGCGCGCCAGGCCGGAGACCACGGTATAACCCGCCCGGCCGCAGTCGCGCGCCACCATCGCCGCGAATTTCGCGCCCGCGATCGAGGCGTTGCGCGAGCCGACGATGCCGACGGCCGGTCGTTTGGCAGCGGCAAGCGCGCCCTTGACGGCCAGAAGCGGCGGTGCGCCGTCGATCTGCTTCAACGCTTGCGGATAGTCCGGCTCACCGATGCCGACGAAGCGGGCGCCGAAGCGACGTGCCGCCTCCAGTTCCCGATGCGCCTCGGCCTCGCTGGCGATGCGGATTGCCCGTATGGCGCCGCCACGCGCCGAAAGCTCCGGCAGCGCGGCAAGCGCTGCCTCGGCCGAGCCGAAATGATTGATGAGGTCGCGAAAGGTGGCAGGGCCGATATTGTCGGAACGGATGAGACGCAGCCAGGCAATTCTTTGCCGCTCGGTCAGCACGACGCCCTTTGATCCGGCGCTCAGCGCATCCATTATCCCTTTGCCCCGATCTTGCTTTCCGTCCCGCCCATCAGGCGCGAAATATTCGCCTTGTGCTTCCAGTAGGAGATGAGGGTCATGATCGCCATCACTGCCGCAACCTTTTCGTTGCCCAGTATCCACAGCGCAACTGGAATGACAAGCATGGCAACCAGCGCCGACAGCGAGGAGTAGCGGGTGGTGAAGGCGACCGCCAGCCAGACGGCGGCGAAGAGCACGACCATGATCGGGGCGACGCCGAGCAGAGTGCCGATATAGGTGGCGACACCCTTGCCGCCTTTGAAGCCGATCCAGACCGGGAAGAGATGCCCGATGAAGGCGAAAAAGCCGGCGATGATCGCGGCCTCCTCACCGAGGAAATAGCCGACGACCCAGGCCGCGGCCGATGCCTTCAGCGCATCGAGGAGCAGTGTCACCGCGGCGAGCGTCCGGTTTCCTGTTCTCAGCACATTGGTCGCGCCGATATTGCCGGAGCCGATGCTGCGCACGTCGCCGAGGCCGGCGGCGCGCGTAAGGATCAGGCCGAACGGGATCGAGCCGAAGAGATAACCGATAACGGCGGCGGCAAGCGCGATCGGCAGTGTGATCTGCCATGACATGAGATTGGATAACATATGCCCCCTCAGCCTCTCCGTGGCCTATCCTTGAGTCAGCCTTCTCCCGCTGGGGGATGGACGGCGATCGTGTCGGTTCTAAATTGCGTGGACAAGCTTTCCCGAGACGTATGTCGCGACCGCCCGCCCACTGAAGCGCGCATCCTCGAACGGCGTATTCTTCGAGCGGGAGAGAAGCATGTCTTTGGCGACAAGCCAAGGCTCATCGAGATCGATCAGCGCGATATCGGCCGTAGCGCCCGGCTTCAGCGTGCCGGCATTCAGGCCGAAAATCTCAGCGGGGCGGGTGGACATCGCGTCGATCAGGCGCATCAGGCTCACCTGGCCGCCATGGTGAAGCCTGAGCGCTGCTGCCAGCATGGTTTCGAGGCCAATCGCGCCATCCTCCGCCTCGCCGAAGGGCAGGCGCTTCGTATCGACGTCCTGCGGGTCATGCGAGGAGACGATGATATCGATCGCGCCGCTCGCAACGGCGTCGGCCATCGCCACCCGGTCGTCTTCCGGGCGCAGCGGCGGATAGAGCTTGAAGAAGGTGCGATATTCGCCGATGTCGTTTTCGTTGAGCGCCAGATTGTTGATCGAGATGCCGCAGGTCACCTTGGCGCCGCGGCTGCGGGCGCGCTCGATCGCCTCGACCGATTCCGGCACCGAGATCATCGCGGCGTGATAACGACCGCGCGTCAGCTGCGCGATCCTGAGATCGCGTTCGAGCGGGATGAGCTCGGCTTCCCTTGGAATGCCGGAGAGCCCGAGCCAGCTGGCAAAAAGCCCCTCATGCATGACGCCGTTGGCGCCGAGATATTTGTCGCGCGTCTCGCAGGACACGACAGCGCCGAATTCGCGCGCATAGGTCATGATCCGGCGCAGCACCTGCGTGTCGTGGACACTGGAATGGGCATCGGTGAAGGCAACGGCGCCCGCCTGCATCAGCAGGCCGATCTCCGTCATCTCCTCGCCGGCAAGGCCCTTGGTGATGGCGGCTGCCGGATAGACGTTGACGGCGGCCGTATCCCGCGCCGTCTTCTTGACGAATTCGACGAGCGCGATGTCGTCGATGATGGGATCGGTGTCCGGCATCATGATGATCGAGGTGACGCCGCCGGCTGCCGCCGCCCGGCTCGCCGAGGCGATCGTCTCGCGGTGCTCGCCGCCGGGTTCGCCGACATGGACGCGCGCATCGACAAGGCCGGGCGTCGCGACAAGGCCCGTGCAGTCGCGGATGACGGCGCCTTCCGGCGCGCCCTGGTTCAGCGCCTTGTGGCCGGCGGCGAGAATCATGCCGTTTTCGGCAATGATCGTCCCGACCTCGTCGAGATTGCGCGATGGATCGATGATGCGGACGTTCTTGAGGACGATCGGGTTGCTCATGCCATCATTCCATCGCTTCGGGGACCCTGGTTCTGCGAGACGAGCAGCGTCTCCATGACGGCCATGCGCACAGCGACCCCCATTTCCACCTGTTCGGCGATGACGCTCTGCGGCCCGTCCGCCACTTCCGAGGCGATCTCGACTCCGCGGTTCATCGGGCCGGGATGCATGACCAGCGCATCATCCTTCGCTGCCTTCAGTGTTTCGGCGTCGAGCCCGTAGAAGTGATAATATTCGCGCACCGAGGGCACGAAGGCGCCGGACATGCGCTCGCGCTGTAGCCGCAGCATCATCACCACGTCGGCGTCCTTCAGCCCTTCCTTCATCGAATGGAAGACCTCGACGCCCATCTCGGCGATGCCGGCAGGCAGGAGGGTCGCTGGCGCAACAACACGGACGCGGGCGCCCATCGCATTGAGCAGCAGGATATTGGAGCGCGCCACCCGCGAATGCAGCACGTCGCCGCAGATCGCCACGATGATGCGCGAAAGCTTGCCTTTGGCACGGCGGATCGTCAGCGCGTCGAGCAGTGCCTGGGTCGGATGTTCGTGCTGGCCGTCGCCGGCATTGACGACCGAGCAGGAGACCTTCTGAGCGAGAAGGGCGGCCGCACCCGCGCTCGAATGGCGGATCACCAGCACGTCGGGGCGCATCGCGTTCAGCGTCATCGCCGTGTCGATCAGCGTTTCGCCTTTCTTCACCGAGGAATTGCCGACCGACATGTTCATGACGTCGGCGCCGAGCCGTTTGCCGGCAAGCTCGAAGGAGGCCTGCGTGCGGGTCGATGCCTCGAAGAAGAGGTTGATCTGCGTCAGCCCGCGCAGCGTCGACGTTTTCTTTTCTCTCTGGCGGCTGATCTTGACGGCCTCGTCCGCCTTGTCGAGAAGATAGGTGATATCCTGCTCGGTGAGGCCCTTGATGCCGATAAGGTGGCGGTGGGGGAAAAAGACCATGACCCTGCCTCTTGCTGTCTCTGGCGGGTCTATAAAGAGTGCTGCCCGCCGGGGCAAGCATGTGCTGTGGGCAAAGGCTTATGTCCCCATGCATTTTCGCCCGAATTCCGATAGAGCAGAATGAACCGAATCATAACTTCCGGTTTCCCTTTGCCGGGCTCTTACACTAGAAGCGAATTATGACCTCCGCCAACCGGACTGACGACAAACTCGCAGAACTCAACCAGCCGAGCCTGTGGTCCGGCATCAACGCCTATCGATCCGATCCGCTAATCGTCGATCTGACGGCTGCTCTGCCGCGCGGCATCCGCGAAGACCTGGAAAACATGGGCCGCTACGTCACCTCGCCGGAGGCGCAGGAGATGGCGCGCATGGCAAACCAGGGCGCGCCGCAGCTGCGAACCCACGGTCCGCGTGGCGAGCGCCTCGACGTCGTCGAATTCCATCCTGCCTGGCATGCATTGATGCGCCGCTCCATGTCGGTCGGCCTGCATTCCTCCGTCTGGGATCCACAGGCCGACACCGACGCCAAGGACGAGGCCCACAAGGTTCGCGCCGCGCGGTTTTATCTGACGTCGCAGCTGGAATCCGGCCATCTCTGCCCGCTGACGATGACGAGCGCCTCCGTCGCGGCGCTCTCGGCTTCGCCCGCGGTACAGAAGGACTGGGCGCCGAAAATTCTCTCGCGCAAATATGATTCGTCGAACAAGCCCGCCATGCAGAAATCCGCCGTGACCATCGGCATGGGCATGACGGAAAAGCAGGGCGGCACGGATGTGCGCGCCAACAGGAGCGCTGCCGAAAAGGTCAGCGAGGGCATCTACCGGCTTTCCGGCCACAAGTGGTTCATGTCCGCGCCGATGAGCGATGCCTTCATCATGCTGGCGCAGACGAAGGAAGGCATGGGCTGCTTCCTCGTGCCGCGCCTTCTGGAGGATGGTTCCGCCAACGGGCTGCAATTCCAGCGGTTGAAGGACAAGGTCGGCAACCGCTCCAACGCCTCTTCCGAGGTCGAATTTACAGACACGTTCGGTTTCCTGCTCGGTGGTCCGGATGCCGGCATCCGCACCATCCTCGACATGGTGACGCTGACCCGGCTCGACTGCGCGCTGGCCTCGTCAGGCATGATGCGCGCCTCGCTCGCCGAAGCTGTGCACCACACCCGCGGCCGCAGCGTCTTCGGCAAGATGCTCGTCAACCAGCCGATCATGACGCGCGTGCTCGCCGACATGGCGCTCGATGTCGCCGCCGCAACGGCACTGTCCTTCCGTCTAGCCGACGCCTTCGACAAGGCGCGCGGCAATGCCGAGGAAGCGGCCTATGCCCGCGTCATGACGCCGGTCGCCAAATACTGGTGCTGCAAGATCGCGCCCGCGCTGATCTACGAGGCGATGGAATGCATCGGCGGCAACGGCTACATCGAAGAGCGCCCGATCGCCCGCCATTACCGCGAGGCTCCCGTCAACGCCATCTGGGAAGGCTCCGGCAACGTCATGGCGCTCGACGTGCTGCGCGTGCTCAACCGCGGCAAGGATCTGTTCGAAACGGTCTTTGCCGGCCTTGCCCGCGATCTCGGCCCTGCCGGCAAGAAGACGATCGACGTGCTGCGCGCCGCAATCGCGCTGTGCGAACAGGATGAGGGCGCCGCACGCCTGCTCGTCGAGCAGCTGGCGCTCGCCGCCGGTGCAGCCGAACTCTATCGCCTTGGGGCAGGGCGCATTGCCGATGCCTTCATCGAGACGCGTCTTGCCGGCGGCTGGCGCTCCACCTACGGCATGCTCGATTCCCGCTTCGACGCCAGCTACATCGTCGACCTGCTCTATCCGCCGGCGGCCTGATCGCCGCCGCGGGAATGATGGTTACTCTTCGCTGGCGTCGAGCCGAGCGATATCGAAGCGCTTTACGCCGATGGCTGCCCCTCACCCTAACCCTCATAGGCGCTAGGTTAGGCTCTAAGCCGACGGGCAGCCGCGCCTCAACCTTCGGCCAGGGGTCCACAATATCGGGTCAAATCGACATCCCGGGTTTGATTCACATCCATAGTCTTGGCTGTCTATACCCTAACCTAGCGCCTATGACCCTAACCCTCTCCCCGTAAACGGGGCGAGGGGACGTACCAAACGCAGCGTCGAGGTTGGGGGAGGCCGGTGCGGCATATCCCCTTCGCCCCGTTTACGGGGAGAAGGTGGCGGCAGCCGGATGAGGGGCTGGTCTCGGCGACTTCCCGGGGCCGGGCTCGAAGACGCGCAACAGCAAAGACCACGCTGATTCCAACGATACTCTCGCCATAAACGAAAATCCGGCCGCGTCGCCGCGGCCGGATATCAATGCTTACGTCCGAAAATTAGCGTTCAGAAGAAGCCACGGCGCTGCCACCAACCGGCTTTCTTCGGCTTGCCGTCATCGCCTTCGCCATTCTCGGCGCGGGTGGTGGATTTCACCGTTGGCTCGGAGGAGGAGATGTTGGATTCGCGGTTGGCGCGAACCGGCTTTGCTTCTTCCTGGGCATCTTCCCGAGCGGGCGTTCCGAGATCGGCGGAGGCTTCCACCAACTCCGGTTCGGCCTCGACCGCAGGGGCCGTCTCTGCAACCGGTTCCTCGACCGGCGCTGCGGCCGGTTTACGGCGGCCGCGGGTACGGGCGGGCTTCACCTCTTCGGTTATAACAGGCGCGCTCTCGACGGCTGCCATCGCAGCCTGGCCTTCGTCGGCCTGTTCGGCAATCGCCTCGACCGCTACGGCTTCGCTCGGAGCGCCGTCGTTCGAAACGTCGTCGCCTTCGTCCTCGTCGCCGCCATTGTCTTCACCGGCTTCGCCAGCCGTCAGTTCGGAACCATCCTCGGCGCGATTGCGACGGCCGCCACGCTTGCCGCGACGGCGGCGCTTGCGGCGCTGCGATTCCTCGCTTTCAGCACGTGTCTCGGGCGTGGCTTCGGTGTTTTCATCACCTTCGCCGCCCTCGTCGTCGCCGTCCTCATCCTCGTCGCCGGCTTCGCCTGCCGATACCGGCTGTTCGGCATTGCCGTTGCGGCCGCGGCGGCGCCTGCGGCGCTTGCGCTTGCGGTTGCCGTCAGCTTCGCCTTCCGCACGTGCCGCGACGGGCCGCTCGGAAACGACCGGCTTTTCCTCGAGTTCCTCGTCTTCCTCCTCATCCACTTCGATGACGATATCGTCGTCGTCATCCTCGGGAATGGCTGCGAAGTTGAAGAGCGTTTCGATCTTGACCGGGTTTTCCACCGGCTCGCCGCGATCGATCGCGAAATGTTGCGCGCCGACCGAGCCGTCCGCATCGATGATGATCGCGACGCCGAAGCGGCTCTCATAATCGACGATCGTCTGGCGCTTGTGGTTGAGCAGGTAGAGCGCGATGTCAGGCGTGGTGCGCACGGTGATGTTGTGAGTGGTGTTCTTGAGCAGATATTCCTCGATGCCGCGCAGGACATGCAGGGCGACGGAGGACTGCGAACGCACATGGCCGCTGCCGCCGCAATGCGAGCAGACCTGCGTGGTCGATTCGAGAACCGAAGCGCGGATGCGCTGGCGCGACATTTCGAGCAGGCCGAAATGCGAGATCCGGCCGACCTGGATGCGGGCTCGGTCGTTCTTCAGGCATTCCTTCAGCTTCTTCTCGACGGCGCGGTTGTTGCGCTTCTCTTCCATGTCGATGAAGTCGATGACGATCAGGCCGGCAAGGTCGCGAAGGCGAAGCTGGCGGGCGACTTCGTCTGCAGCCTCAAGATTCGTCTGCAGCGCGGTGTCCTCGATCGAATGTTCGCGGGTCGAGCGGCCGGAGTTGACGTCGATCGAGACCAGCGCTTCGGTCTGGTTCATGATCAAGTAGCCGCCAGACTTCAGCGTCACCTGTGGCTGCAGCATGCGGTCGAGCTGAGCCTCGATGCCGGAACGCGAAAAGATCGGATGGATGTCGCGGTAGGGCTGAACCACCTTGGCATGGCTCGGCATCAGCATCTTCATGAAGTCTTTCGCTTCACGATAGCCTTCTTCGCCGGAAACGATGACTTCGCTGATATCCTTGTTGTAGAGGTCGCGGATCGAACGCTTGATCAGCGAGCCTTCCTCATAGACAAGGCAGGGAGCGGTGGACGCCAGCGTCAGCGTGCGCACATTCTCCCAGAGACGCATCAGATATTCGAAATCGCGCTTGACCTCGACCTTGGTGCGGTTGGCACCGGCGGTGCGAAGGATGACGCCCATGCCCTGCGGCACCTCGAGTAGGCGCGCAATTTCCTTCAGGCGCTTGCGGTCGGCAGGATTGGTGATCTTGCGGGAAATGCCGCCGCCGCGCGCCGTGTTCGGCATCAGCACGGAGTAGCGGCCGGCGAGCGAGAGATAGGTGGTAAGGGCTGCACCCTTGTTGCCGCGCTCTTCCTTGGCGACCTGCACGAGCAGGATCTGGCGGCGCTTGATGACTTCCTGGATGCGGTACTGCTTGCGCGGCTTGCGCTGCACGCGGTCAGGCACTTCTTCCATCGCGTCTTCGGCGCCGACGGATTCGATGACTTCCTCTTCGCCGTGATCGTCATCGTCGTCGTCGTCATCGTGGCGACGCTTGCTGGTATCGACGTCCTCGGAGATCGAGTCGGTTTCCACCATCGCGGCCATCGCGCCGCCGGTCGAACCGTCATCCTCATTGTCGACGCTCGAAGCGCCTTCGGCTTCGACGTCTGTGGGAACGGCGTCCTCGGTCGCGGTCGTTTCGGCAACCGGTTCTACCACCTTCTTGCGGCTGCGGCGCGGCCTTGCCTTCTTGGCCGGCGCTTCTTCGGTGGCATCGAGCGATGCCGCGGTCTCTACCGCTGCGGTCTCTTCCGTTACGGCAGCCGTTTCCGGCGCCTCTGCCGGAACGATGCCGACATCCGGCTGATCCTGCTTGGAAAGATCGACCATCGGCGCGGTTTCGACATGCTCGACATCTTCGTCGCGGCGATGCTCCTCGGCTTCGGCCCGAAGCAGTGCCTGACGGTCGGCAAGCGGTATCTGATAATAGTCGGGGTGGATTTCGGCGAAGGCCAGGAAGCCGTGCCGGTTGCCGCCGTAATCGACGAAGGCGGCCTGCAGCGAGGGTTCAACCCTCGTTACTTTTGCAAGATAGATGTTGCCGCGGATCTGCTTCTTGTGCTGGGACTCGAAGTCAAATTCTTCTATGCGGTTCCCGCGAACGACAACGACGCGCGTCTCTTCCTCGTGAGACGCATCGATAAGCATTTTGTCTGCCATGTAAGCTGTGCTCCTCGGCGTGGCCGCGAGAGCGCATTCCCGACTGCTGTTGAGACAGAAAGAATGCGGTCCACTGTGGCCGCGCCGGATAATGAAAGTCGCGCCTGATGCGAGGGGGAGGGCAGCAGCCAGACCGCAGCCGGAACCATTTCGGTCCGGGGCCTGTACACTTCAGATAAAACCTGCTGCGAAACCATCAACAACCAAGCGTGATCGACAAATACGAAGACCCGTTCGGGTCCGATGAGTTTGCTCCCTGAGAGCGTGGTGGCTGATCCACCAATGAATTCCGACAATAAGCCGGAAAATCAGGATCCAGTTCTAGGGATGAAGCGCATGAGACGGCGGACGATGACCGGTGTGGCGCCAGGTCCTGATCTGGCTGGCAGCCTTTGCGGCGACTCTATCCCGTCAACACTTTACCCTGAAATTCGTTGTATGTTTTCTGTGTCACAATAGCAAGGGAAAAGCCAAATGTGCCATAATATTGATGGATTTCGCAACGCATAGAAGCTGGGGATAAAGTGATCGCGATTCGGCAGGCTGCAGCGGGTGTTTCGTCACAGGACCTTGGCCGCAGCCGCGTCCGGTCCATCGCAATACAGATAGGGTGTGGCGGTTTATTGTTTAAGAGGGCTCGGATCGCGGCAAAATCCGCAGCGCGGCGATCGACATTCGCAAGGCGGGTTCTGGTGGCGCTTTTGGCCGCTAGTCTGCTGCCGGCCGCTGCCAGCTCCGTCGAGGCCAGGGATCCGCTGCTTGCCTATGGCGCGCGCATCGTCGGCGACGACGCAAGGACCCGCATCGTCATCGATTTCGATCGCGAACCGCGTTTCTCCGTCCACTATATCGCCAATCCGGAACGCATCGTCGTTGACTTGCCGGCGACCGCCTTCGGTTTTCCGGCGAAGGATCTTGCCGCCCGAGGCCTGTTCAAGGATATCCGCTACGGCAAGATGGACGAGGAGAGCGCGCGCATCGTGCTGACGACGGCAGGGCCGGTAAAGCTGGCGCTTGCCAAGGTGCAAGCCGATGAGGCGGGCAACGGCCATCGCCTCGTGCTCGATGCGGAGATGATCGACAAGAAGGCCTTTGCCGAACTGGTGAAGACGCAATCCTGGAACGATCGGGCCTGGAGCAATCGGACTGAGGCGGCTCAGACGACGAGCGCCATTCCGGCACCGCAAAAGGCTGCGCCCGGCGATTTCGTCATCGCCGTCGACGCCGGCCATGGCGGCATCGACACCGGTGCGATCGGCGTCGACACCAAGACCGAGGAAAAGCAGGTGACGCTTGCCTTCGCCAAGGCTTTGACCGACCGGCTGAACAAGGAACCGGGCATCAAGGCTTTCCTGACGCGCGAGGATGACGAGTTCCTGTCGCTTTCGCAGCGTGTGCTGATCGCCCGCCAGAACCATGCCGGCCTCTTCATTTCGCTGCATGCCGATACGCTGAAGCAGAAGGATATCCGTGGCGCGACCGTCTACACGATCTCCGACAAGGCATCCGACAAGCTCGCCGCCGACCTTGCCGAACGTGAAAACCTCTCTGACCAGATCGCCGGCAAGGAGACGGTCGCCGAGCCGCCCGAGGTTGCCGACATCCTGCTCGATCTGACGCGGCGCGAGACCCAGGCCTTCTCGATCTCGCTGGCCGAGAGCGTGCTGAATTCTTTCAAGGATCAGGTCGGCACCATCAACAATCCGCACCGTCATGCCGGCTTCCGCGTGCTTCAGGCCCCCGACGTGCCGTCGATCCTTCTCGAGATTGGGTTCCTCTCGAATGCCGAGGACGAGAAACTGCTGCTCGACGAGGCCTGGCGCGGCAAGATCGCCGGTCTCTTGACCGACGCAGTCAAGCGATACCGCGCCGCCGTCATGGCAAATGGCGGCTGACGGTCGCCGTCAAAAATCTGTAGCGGTTGCGGCACGGCGGCCTGTATGAAAACAAAGATTTAAGTGCGCCGCATGAATCAAATTCTGAGGAAGATACCTCAGATTGGCGACGACGACGGGCGTTGCTTGGATGTGACAGTTCTAATGAAACGCGGCCGCAGCGGTGAATGCGGCGCAGACAGCCCTATTTTGCTCACATTCGCGCCGTTACTCCGGCTTATGTTTCGTAAGCCTTGAGCGCGGAATCGGCTTGTGGCGGTAGCGCTCATAGAGTAAGTCGCGCAACGTGCAAATTGCCTTGATCTGTGCAATCGTTGCGGCTGCGCCGATTGAAGATTGAAAAGACCGGTAGCTGAAATATGGTTAGACTTTTTGGATATTTCTTCGGAATGGCCTGCGTCCTGTTTCTGGTCGCGGCAGCGGGTGTTGCCATCTATATCACCAATGTCGCCAAGGATCTTCCGGACTATGCCGTTCTGAACAGCTATGCGCCGCCGGTGACCACCCGAGTTCATGCCGGCAACGGCGCTCTCATGGCTGAGTACGCCAAGGAAAAGCGCCTTTTCCTGCCGATCCAGGCCATTCCCGACCGCGTCAAGGCCGCTTTCCTGTCGGCCGAAGACAAGAATTTCTACAATCATCCGGGCGTCGATCTCACAGGTCTCGGCCGCGCCATCCTCGTCAACCTGCAGAATTTCGGTTCCGGCCGCCGCCCGGTCGGTGCCTCCACCATTACCCAGCAGGTGGCCAAGAATTTCCTTTTGAGCTCGGACCAGACGATCGACCGCAAGATCAAGGAAGCGATCCTCTCCTTCCGCATCGAGCAGGCCTATAGCAAGGACAAGATCCTCGAGCTCTACCTGAACGAGATCTTCTTCGGTCTGAACTCCTACGGCATCGCCGGCGCCGCACTCACCTATTTCAACAAATCCGTCACCGAACTGACCGTCGCCGAGGCAGCCTATCTGGCCTCGCTGCCGAAGGGCCCTGCCAATTATCATCCTTTCCGCCACCCGGAAGCTGCGCTCGAGCGCCGCAACTGGGTGATCGACCGCATGGTCGAGAACGGCTATGTCAGCCAGAGCGACGGCGAAGAGGCCAAGAAGCAGCCGCTCGGCGTCACCGCCCGCACCACTGGCCCCTCGCTCTTTGCTTCGGATTATTTCGCCGAAACCGTGCGCCGCCAGCTGATCGACCAGTACGGCGAAAAGGTCCTCTATGAGGGCGGCCTTTCGGTGCGCACGTCGCTCGATCCGCAGATGCAGCTCGCTGCCCGCAAGGCGCTGCAGGACGGTCTGGTCACTTACGACGAGCGCCGCGGTTTCCACGGCCCGATCAAGCAGATCGATGCAAGCGGTGATTGGGGCAAGGCGCTAGCCGATATTCCCACCCTGTCCGACGTGCCGGAATGGCGGCTTGCCGTCGTGCTCGCCGTGTCCGACTCGGCCGTCGACATCGGCCTGCAGCCGGCCAAGGATGGAGGCGGCAAGGTTGCCGCCGACCGCCAGCGCGGCACGATCGACGCCAAGAACATGCAGTGGGCCTTCCGTTCGGCCGACGGCGCCCGCAAGACCACGAAATCGCCGGTCGGCGCCGTGTCCCCTGGTGACGTCGTCTATGTCGCAAAGCTCGGTGACGACGCGTCGACCTCCTATCGCCTGCAGCAGCCGCCGAAGGTGCAAGGTGGCCTGGTCGCCATGGATCCGAAGACCGGCCGCGTGCTCGCCATGGTCGGCGGCTTCTCCTATGCCCAGTCCGAATTCAACCGCGCCACCCAGGCGATGCGCCAGCCGGGCTCCTCGTTCAAGCCTTTCGTCTACGCGGCGGCGATGGACAATGGTTATACGCCGGCTTCGGTCATCATGGACGCGCCGATCGAAATCGTCTCGGGTGGCCAGGTCTGGAGGCCGGAAAACTACGGCGGCGAATCCGGCGGCCCGTCGACGCTGCGTTCGGGCATCGAGCATTCGCGCAACCTGATGACAGTGCGCCTCGCCAACGATCTCGGCATGAACATCGTCGCCGAATATGCCGAGCGTTTCGGCATCTACGATCACATGCTGCCGGTTCTCTCCATGTCGCTCGGCGCCGGCGACACGACGGTGCTGCGCATGGTCTCGGCCTATTCGGTCATCGCCAATGGCGGCAAGCAGATCAAGCCGACATTGATCGACCGCATCCAGGACCGCTACGGCAAGACGATCTTCAAGCATGAGGAGCGTCTCTGCGAGGGCTGCAATGCCGGCGACTGGCAGAACCAGGAAGAGCCGAATGTCGTCGACAATCGCGAAACCGTTCTCGATCCGATGACCGCCTACCAGATCACCTCGATGATGCAGGGCGTCATCCAGCGCGGCACCGCTGCCGGCAAGATCGATCTCGGCGGTCGCGACGTCGCCGGAAAGACCGGCACCACCAACGACGAGAAGGATGCCTGGTTCGTCGGCTTCACGCCGGATCTGGTCGCCGGCCTCTATCTGGGCTTCGATACGCCGGGCCCGCTCGGCCGCGGCGGCACCGGCGGCGGTCTTTCCGCCCCGATCTTCAACGAATTCATGCAAGCCGCCGTCAAGGACACGCCGGAATCCAAATTCGTCATTCCATCAGGCATGAACCTGATCCCGATCGACCGCAAGACAGGCATGGCGGCCGCCGACGGTGACCCGAACACCATTGTCGAGGCGTTCAAGCCCGGCACCGGCCCGGCCGACAGCTTCTCCGTCATCGGCATGGACAGCACCATGGCGCCGGAAGAAATCCTGAAGACCTCGCCGCAGGCGAACCAGGCCGTCCAGACCGGCACGCCCGGCCTGTTCTGACCGAGACCTGAATTTTGTACGCCTGCCGCGGCCCTTTACATCCGCGGCGGGCGTCTCTAGAGCAATTCCAGCAAAAGTGCATAGCGGTTTTGCGTCCGGAATTGCGCGAAACCAAAAAGATAGAGCATCTCCGTGGCTCGGAGAACAACAGAAATGCGCTATCTCACCAGCACCTGAAGAAGACCGAGACAGAGAAGCAGGAAAATGCGAGCGGAAATCGAAAACGTGGTCGATGAAACCAAGCAGGCTATCACCCTGCTGAGGAGGCATCTTTGACTGGGACCAGGCGATAAGACGGCTGGACTGGTTGAACAACAAGGCAGAGGATCCGAATCTCTGGAACGACGCTTCGGAAGCGCAGAAGCTGATGCGCGAACGCCAGCAGCTCGATGACGGCATCAACGGCGTCAAGCAGCTCGAGCAGCAGCTGAACGACAATATCGAGCTGATCGAGCTTGGCGAGGAAGAGGGCGACCAGAGCGTCGTCAAGGAAGCCGAAGACACGCTGAAGGCCTTGAAGGCCGAGGCCGGGCGCCGCCAGGTGGAAGCCATGCTCTCCGGCGAAGCAGATGGCAACGACACCTATCTCGAAGTCCATTCCGGCGCCGGCGGCACCGAAAGCCAGGACTGGGCGAACATGCTTTTGCGCATGTACACCCGCTGGGCCGAACGCCAGCGCTTCAAGGTCGAGCTTCTCGAAGTCCATGACGGCGAAGAGGCGGGCATCAAGTCCGCGACCCTGCTCGTCAAGGGCCACAATGCTTATGGCTGGCTGAAGACGGAATCGGGCGTGCACCGCCTGGTGCGCATCTCGCCCTACGACAGCAATGCGCGTCGCCACACCTCCTTCTCGTCGATCTGGGTCTATCCGGTTGTCGACGACTCGATTCAGATCGAGATCAACGAAAGCGACTGCCGCATCGATACCTATCGTTCGTCGGGCGCCGGCGGCCAGCACGTCAACACCACCGACTCGGCCGTGCGCATCACGCATATCCCGACCGGCATCGTCGTGCAGTGCCAGCAGGAGCGTTCGCAGCACAAGAACCGCGCCAAGGCCTGGGACATGCTGCGTGCCCGCATGTATGAAGCCGAATTGAAGAAGCGTGAGGACGCCGCCAGCGCCGAAGCCGCTTCCAAGACGGAGATCGGCTGGGGCCACCAGATCCGCTCCTACGTGTTGCAGCCCTATCAGATGGTCAAAGACTTGCGCACCGGCGTCGCCAGCAGCGCGCCGGACGACGTTCTCGACGGCGACCTGAACGAGTTCATGGAAGCAGCACTCGCTCACCGCATCAGCGGTGCTGCCGACGCGGTCGTCGAGGATGTCGACTGATCGGATTGACGATGGATTGAGTTAGCAAAGCCCCGGAGACGGGGCTTTTCCTTTTGTTCAAGCCATCGCGCTGATGTCGTTGTCTTGAAACAGCGCTGCCGACAGATCGGCAACCTCGTCATGAATGGCTGCGCGCTCGATGCCTGGGGGATCGGTAAAGAGTTCTGCTGCAAAGGCGAGGCCGAGCGCCGTACCCTCTGGCACGAAGACATAATGCCCAAGGCCGCCGCCGAAGATTTTAAGAGCGCTGCGCCGGAGCCGCGCATGTAGCCACGACGAACATTCTTCCGCCGGTGCCGCCCTGTCGGCGTCACCGACCAGGATAAGGGCAGGCGCATCGACAGCTTTCAAGCTTTCCTCGCCGAAGCCGAGAACGGACCGGCCCGGCGCGCAAACGAGTGCGGCCTTGATTCTGTCATCTCGGTAGGAGTTCGACATCCGGGACCACGAATCGCGAAACACATCGCTGGTGTGCAGCAATGCCGGGATATGATCGGCAAGGTCAGGAAACTCCCTTGGTCCGCGCGCGCCACCCGGCTTCATCCTCGATGGTTCGAACTGCGAGAACTGGGCGACAGCCCCAAGAAGCAGCATCACGCTATAAGCTCCGGCCGAAAATCCGGCTGCGAAGACACTGTTCGTATCGATATGGCCAGAGAGATCGCTGAGCCACTCGTCGCGGTGGTCGAGCATGTAGCTTAGGTCAGGCGCCCGCTCCCAAAGGCAGGCAAAGCCTTCAGCGCGATAGGGCTCGATGCCGGTATTGCCGTGATGGCTGACGCCGAGCGCTGCAAATCCGCGATCGACCAGGCGTCGCGCAAGCCACTCCAGTCCGGCCGCGGATCCGCCGGTGCCATGCGACAACAGAACGAGGGGATAGGGCCCGGCCTGCGGCCGGATGGGTGCATCGCGGGCGACGGCCGCCCTCTGGAACCAGCTTCTTTCCGGGACGTCGCTTTGTGCGTCATCGGCGGCGGGGTACCAGAGGGACCAACTGATCGGTCTGGGGCCGGCGGCGTCCCAGTTCGACCTTTTCTCGTCGTAGAGGACGCCGTCGCGAAAGCCCAGTTTCATCTCTTGAATGCCCTTTGAACACGTCCCAGCCGTTCAATTCGTCGCCTTCTCGACGGTGATGTCGCCGAATTCGTCGATCAGCACGGTCCAGCCATCCGGCTCCGCCGCAGGGTCGGTCTTCAGATAGACCGTGGCGAAGAGCCCCGGCTGCTTGATGATGCCGTTCGAATTCTCGGGGCGGATATCGGTCACGTAAGGCTTCAGGTCACTGAACTCCTGCAGCTCGATGGTCGAGGCGATCGCTGGGCCGGTCTCGGTCTGGGCAATCTGCTGCAGATAGACCTTCGAAGTCCTGTCCGGTTGGCGCACGGCAAAGAGCTTGTAGTAGCCGTGGCGCTGCGCGGCCTCTCCCTCGGGATTGGCAACGCTCTCGGCGCCCGTCGGCGCCCGCTCGACATCAGGTGCGTTGCCGTCGTCCTCCCAATAGCCGGTGCTGGTCGCGAAAATCACCGATGCCGGCAGGAAGACATCCTGCGCCGGCGCCGTCTCCGCTGTGACGCTCCATCCCGCAAGCAGGAGGCTGGTCATCAATATCCGTCGCATTGCCATCGTCTCAATCCTTGAACTGCTCGGCGAGAATACGGTCGGACCAGGAGCGGTCGGGATCAGAAAGAATGCGCGCCGTGACATGCTCCGACTGGGCGATGCGGATATGCAGCACCGATTTGACCTCGGTGTTGTCGGCCACCGCGTTCACCGGCCGCTTCTCCGGCTCGAGAATGTCGATATCGACGGTCACCTTGTTCGGCAGCAGAGCGCCCCTCCAGCGCCGAGGCCGGAAAGCGCTGACCGGCGTCATGGCGAGCAGCGGCGCCTCGAGCGGCAGGATCGGGCCGTGGGCGGAAAGATTATAAGCCGTCGATCCGGCAGGTGTCGCGACCATCAGTCCGTCGCAGATCAGTTCCTCCAGACGGACGCGCCCGTCCACCATGACCCTCAGATTCGCGGCTTGATAGGACTGGCGAAAAAGATAGACCTCGTTGATGGCGAGCGCCGTCGAGTTGGTGCCGTCGGCGTTGGCCGTCGTCATCTGCAATGGCCGAAAGACGTTTTCGACGGCGACGCAGATGCGCTCCTGAAGCCGGTCGGTGCGATAATCGTTCATCAGGAAGCCGACCGAGCCGCGATTCATGCCGTAAACCAGCTTGCCGGAGTTCATGGTGTTGTGCAGCGTCTGCAGCATGAAACCGTCGCCGCCGAGCGCGACGATGACGTCGGCTTCGTCGGCCGGTACGTCACCATAGATGCCAATCAACTCCTCGCGCGCGGCAAGCGCCTCCGTCGTTGGTGAGGCGAGAAAGGAAAGCGTCTGAAATGAACGGCCCATGCAATGCCCTTTATGATGCTGCCCTAGCTAAAGGATAAAGGGCTTGTGCGACAAGGACGTTTTCTATCGCGCAGCGTTTTGAGCTGCAGCCGACCTGTCCGTGCAGGCACGGATTTTCCCTTTACAGAATCACAGAATCTGCTAGTTGGGGCAATTATTGCCCTTGTAGCTCAGTTGGTAGAGCACCTGATTTGTAATCAGGGGGTCCCGGGTTCGAACCCTGGCGGGGGCACCAAATCCCCTTTTCGGTGCAAATATTTACGCGATGGCGTGAGGCGGAAACGCAATAATATGAGGCGGTTATTTTCCGCCTCCGCCTCACGAAGTCTCACGGCCGCCTCACGCATTCAAGCGGCGGAGATCAGCCAAAGAACCTCTCTCAGCCTTTCGCGGTAAAGCGCAGCCATCCTGCGGCCGAGCTCGTCGGGGCCGAGCGGGCTGTCGCCCTCGGACATTTTCTGAAAGAAAGAAGTGCAGGCTACCCGCAACGCCATTGCCTGGCCTTCGCTCAGCTTCGTGCCGTTGATCTCGATCTGCGGTTCGCCGCTCATGCGCAACTCCAACGGTTCGCCGCTCATGGCCCACTCCAATTCCAGACGCCTTGTGCGCCGCATGCCGGCGCCGGCGGCGCGAGCTCGTCGACCTCGAGCATCGGCCAGCCCCAGTTGAAGGTGTCATCGCGATCGCTGTCATTGCCGGCAGCGTCGCCGAACTCTGCAGCGCAAGCATCGCCCCGCTTTGGATCGCCGACGATCACGGTGCAGACGACGTGCGACAGCGGCAGCAGTGACGGCAAGGCGCGTTTCTCTGCCTCGAGTATCCTTGTCAGCAGAGGGAGGGCGATTGCGGCGTGCAGACACGGGGTTTCGCCTCGCGATGGATTGGAGAGGCGCGCATGAAGGTCATAGATCTCGGGGAACTTCATCGGCCGGGCGGCGGCGTGAATGGCGAGCCGTTTGCCGATGAGCCATCCGGGCGGCTTCCATCCTCGGAACTCGTAGGGCTTCGCGCCGATAGCGATCAGAGTTGCCCATGGCTGCCAGATAGTGAGGGCTTTCATCATGCTGCGCTCTCCTGGAAAGTGCGCTCGTCAGGCCAGTACTGGTCGCGCGGGCGCCAGCACCAAGGAATGACGGGACGTCGCTCATAGGTAGCGGCCATCCACCGGCCGCCGATGAAATCGATGTATTGCGGGAAACCGGCCGTCGCGCCCTCCACGCGAGCGCACGCCTCGATGACGGTGCCGTCTTGAGGTGCCGTTTCCATCGGCCGCCATGACCGGCTTTGATCCATCGTCGAGAGGATGCTGATCGTTTCCTGCAGGAGCTCGTGGGCGCTCTTCTGTCGCAGGCGCTGTTCTTCGCCCAAAAGGCTTCGCTCGGGAAACGGGACGGGCTCATGGAAGGCGATGGTCAACGCGTGGAAGAGCTCGGCCTGTGAGGACGGAACACTGCGAGCGTTCGCCAGCAGCTGCTTGGCATAGATGGATGCGAGCTTCAGCGTTCTGCGCGGATCCGGATCGACAAATTCAAGGACCGTACCGTCGTCGCGCTTCACCGGGGGCAGTCCACCGATCAAATAAAACTGCGCTAGATCGAACGCCTTCACACGTAGCCAGGTCGTCATGCGGTTTTCCTCTTCCTTCGCTCTTTGGCATGCCACTTTTCCATCTTCTCGATCGCGGCGGTGGCATCCTCCTCCTCGATCGCCATGTAGTGCTTGAGAATGTCGAAGATGGTCCGGGGGCTGTGGCCGGTGATGGCGCAGATCTCGTGGATCTCGCAGCCGGCGCGCTTCAACCAGGTGACGGCGGTGTCGCGCAGGTCCTGGTCGCGCAGATCGGCGATCGACGGCATAGTCAAGGCGGCGATCGCGCGGATATCCTCGATCTTGTGGCGGTAGTGGCTTGATGTGAATGGCCGCTTCAGGCGTTCGCAGACGACGACGTGCTCGTCATCGATGCCGAGATCCTTGCGACGGACGATCGCGGCGTCCAGGCGCTTCTGCAGCTCGCGCGCGACCGGGATCGAGACGCGGGCGCCGGTCTTCATCTGCCGGAAGTGCATGCGACGGGCTCTCACGCCCTCATAGCGCAGCTCCAGGCGGTCGCCTTGCCTCTGCCCGGTCCAGACGCCCAGCATGATCATGTCGCCAATCTCCGGCCATCCTGCGGCGTCTGCGGTGGCGACGTAATGGTCGATCTCCTCGATCGAGCCGACGCGCAGCCGCGCCGGCGGCGCTGCCATGCCGAGCCCGTGGGCGGGATTAACGACCAGGCCTCGCACGCGCCCGCGGCTGATCGCCCATTCGATGGCGATGCCGAGGATGGTCATGGCGCCATGGGCGGATGCGTGGCCGGCGAGAACGAACAGCTTGTCGTAGACCCCGAGGCAGATCGGTTTATCGAGCGCCTCTACTTCCGACGTCCAGATATCGGGGGCGTAATTCTTGAAGACGTTGCCCTTGTAGCGGTATTCGTCGACCGTCTTCTTGGCGAGCGTGCCCATATGCGGATTGAGTTTCGGCTCGAGCCAGTCGGCAAACAGCTGCTCGACTGAATAGGAACGGGTGAGCGGCACGGCCGCCGGCGTCGGCTTCTTCGCCTTGGCCTTCTTCTTCGGCTTGGCGGCCTCCTCGCGGGCGAGCTGGCGGGTGAAGGCGCGGGACCATTCCAGGCATTGCCCGGCGGTCATCCAGGCGCCGTCGTCGTTCTTCAGATCCTCGCCCTCATAGCCGCGCTCGCGCAAACCCTTCGACGGGATGAAGCGCGGGCGGCCATGGCGCCAGGTGACATAAGTGATTTTGGGATCGGTGCGGTCGGTACTCAAAACATCCTCCTGAAAACAAATCGGCCCGGCAGCTACGCAAAACACAGGCTGCCGGGCCGTCTCGTGTGCCCGGGTGAACCGGGCTGGCAGGGCCTTGCGCAAGGGGGTGAGCAAGGCCGTGCAATTTGTGGGGCAGCAACAGGGCGGCGGTCGCTGCCCCGCGCCGCCATGGAGACGCGAGACTGTGGCGGCGCCCGGCCTACCGCTTGCGCTTGCGGACGGGGAGTACCGCCGGGAAGCGCAGGCTGCAGGCCCAGAGAATGAGGGTGAAGCCGACGATCTCGCTGAGCAGGATCGCGCCGGCGATGGCGCCGAGGGGGAGATCGGTGCAGCTCATTGGATCGACCCCCCATACATGCGGCCGAGGAGCTGCGTGGTGCTGTTGAGCGTGCCGGCGGTCATCGCCGCCTCGACGATGACGCTTGCATTGGCCTGCTGGCTGGCGACCTGGCGCAGCTGCAGGGCGGCGAGATCCTCGAGGATGGCGCCGCGCTCCTTGAGCTCGGCAATCAGCCGCGTCATCAGATGATCGGTCTGGCCGGCCGACAGCTCGAGCAGCTCTATCAGGTCACGCGGTTCCATCGGATGCCCCTTTCAGCTTGGCGGCGGCGATCTGGCCGGCGGTGGTGAGCCGCAGCGATTGATGACCGACGCGGACCAGGTCGAGGCGTGCCAGCGCGTTGATGGTCCGGACGTTGAAGCGCTTGTCGCCGATCGCCCAGGTCGTGCCGCGCGGGCGATGGTGGCGGAAGAAGTCGATCGACAGCAGCGCGTCGCGCTGTGCCATGTTCAGAACCCGGCGCGGATTGGTGACGGCGGGATTGTCGGCGACGGGAGTGACGGAAGGTGTCATCGGCCGCGCCTCACTGCCTGGATGCTGATCCGGCACTGCTCGGCATGGCTGACATAGACCTCGTCAACCGTGACCTTCAGCGCCTCTGCAGCCGTCGGGAACCCGCCTTCCTTCATCATGTTGGCGGCGATCGACGAATGCGTCATGACGAGCAGACGGCTGATGCCGTGAAGGACATCGAGCCTGTCGTCGCAGCGCTGGAACTCTTCGTTCACCCACTCCTGAAACACGTCGATCCACTTCGACAAGGATCCGCGCGCAATGATCCGGACGATCGGATCGGGATGCGTGAGCGCGTCTTCTGCGCCGATGGCGCGCGGCACTTCGGTTTGGTCCGTCATGCCCGTGCCCCCGTGTTGTCGATCGCCAGGCGCGGGCCGGTGAAGGCGGCGCGGTCTGGACGGACATAGGCGAGGTGGAGCGCCTGGCGGTTGGCGAGGACTGCCTCGTCCGCCTCGGCCTTGGTTTCGGCGGCGCGCTTGCGATCGCCGTAAGTATCCAGCCAACGGCTGACGGCGGTCCGCGACCAGCGCGGGCGCCTGGCATTGCCGGGCAGGCGCGCCGGCATGCCTTCCATTTCGGTCAGCGTCCGGACCTTGCGAAGGAAATGTTCCTTCGTCAGCTCCAGCGCCGCGGCGATCTCTTCCGCGCCGACGGTGTTCTCTGCGAGTGTCATGGGTGCGTCTCCATGTGAGTGCAAATCACTACATTCACGACGCTCTCAAAAATTCATGACAAATTCAACAACTAATTCATGACGCGACATGAAAACGTGAATTTCTACTGATTAGTAGTTACTGAAATAGCAAGATCTTGGGATGAAAGCTGTGGGTAATTGCGCCCCCGCAACACAAAGACGACGCCTAGTTGATCAATCGACCAAAGCCAGTCGACGCCAAGTAGAGCAAGCCGCACCACAAGGCGGCGGTTGAGAAGAGGCCGAGCGCGCCCGCGTGATGGCGGATGCCGATACGCTCGACGAGCGTCATGAAGACCAATGGAAGGGCAAGTCGAAAGAAGAGGAGATAGGCAAGGGCGAGACCGAGGGGATAAATGAAAATCACGTACATGAATTCGACCCTCTCAGGACTAGGCCCCAATTCAGTGCGCGCCGGTCGCTGGGACTATGCCTCAGTTCAGTGCGGGCAAATCGTCAGGACTAACCCCCAGTTCAGTGCGCGCCGATTTTTGCCGTCTAGTCCTCAGTTCAGTGTGAACGTCAAGCGGCTCGACGTTCCCGGAACGAGGCGATGACGACGCCGCGCACCACGACGCGGTCGTTGTCGATCAGGTGCGGTTTCATCAGACCCTTGTCGAGGGTGGCCGCCACCAGGAAGGGATCCTCATACAGGCGGAAGATAGTCTCTGGCCGGCCGGTGCGGTCGTAGACCTGGGCGCAGACGACGTCGCCTGGCGTGGGGCGGGCATTGAGATCGACCATAAGGATATCGCCGGGCATGTAGCCGGCCGCCTCGAGGCAGCGCGAATGCAGCACCCACGGGTCGATGGCGTTGCGATCGGCCTTCAACGCTTTCACGGCGCCATCGATCGCGGTCAGCTGCTCGGCCTCGTAAGGCGCGCTTTCCACTTCGGCCAGGCCGCGAGGTTTCACGATCTTTTCACTTTGGTAGGCCGGGATCCCCGATGCCTGCTCGATCAGTGTGACCGTCTTTGGTGAGAGCTGGGCTTCGTTCGCCTGATCATTCTCGAACTTCGAGAAGGTCGCAGCATTGCGGCCCGTGCGCCTGGCGAGCTCAGCATCGTTCCAGCCCTTAACCTCTCGGATATAGGCGAGCCATTGCAGTTGTTTGCGACGAACATTTTCCACAACGAGGAACATAAGGTGGAGGCGTTCACATATGAATTTCTGAAATATCTATTGACGGATGACAGCAAATCACTTTTTTCATGAATTATGCAATGAGGAAATTTGGCTATGCACATCACATGGAAGACGGTTGATGAGTGGCGGGAGGAGCGCGGCATGGAAAAGGCCGAGCTTGCGCGCCGGGCCAATGTGTCCGAGCGGACCATCTACAACGGCCTGTCGAAGAACAGCCGGCTGCAACCGAGCACCAAGTCGAACATCCGTTCGATCTTCCCCGACAAGTTCGACGATCGCGGCGAGGTGCGCCAATGAGCGCGAGCAAGAACCTCTTGGATCGGCTGATCCAGATCATCGAGGAGAAGACGGACGCGGTGCCGCCGCTCAAGAAGGAATGGGATAGCGACGATCATCGTCGCTATCACGCCGCCGCCGAGCGCATCCTCGAGGAGCTCGTCGCGGAAGAGGCGGCGACTGTCGGCACCCGGTTCGACGGCACGTCGCTGAAGATGGCCGGCATCAAGACCAGCTCGACGAGTGGCGCATGGGGCGCGCTCGCCAACTGGAAGAACGCCGCTCAGCGTCGCATCGACGAGGGCAGGGCGCTATGAGCCATCCCCGTTTCGACGTCCTGGCGAGCCTTCATTTCACCTGGGAGGGCGACGATCTCGGGGCCCCCGTGTCGCATCACATTGCGATCGCCCGGGCACCGTCTCCCACCAAGGACGCGCTTTCTCTCGGCTGGCTCGAGGGCGAGCTCGTCGCTGACGGGCACAGCTTGAAAGGCGATCTCCGATTGACGGACGTCGGCCGCGAGCAGCTCCTGGCATTCCGACAGGGATGGTCGCCGCTATGAGCTCGCTCGCCCTCCATGTTGCCGACAAGCCGCCGGGGGATCCGGCCGAGCTGACCGGCTTCTATACCGCCTTGCTAGCCATCCTTAACGCCGAGGCTCGCGAACGCCACGGCTGGGAGGGTTCTGTGATCGCCAATCTCGGCGTGTTGGACGGTTATGTCTTCGTTGAAATCCGGCCCGGCGAGGCCTTTGCCACGATCGACGAGCTGCGCGCTTTCCGCAAACGGCAGATCGAAGAGGAAAAGCGCGCGGAAGAGCCGCCAAAACAATCGAGGTTGATCTGATGAGCGATATCAATCTGGAGATCGGGACCGCGCCCGAGCTCGCCTTCATCGACAAGAAGCTGATCCGCGTCGACGCGAGCTATCAGCGGCCGCTGAAAGAGCGGCGTGTCAAGCAGATCCTGCGGGATTTCAGCTGGAAACAGTTCGGCACGCTGATGCTCGTCGACCAGGGCGACGGCACCTTTACCGTCTATGACGGGCAACATCGCCATGCGGCGGCCTGCCGGCATCCCGGCGTTGCCGAAGTGCCGGCGGCGATCGTCACCCTCGACCAGGCTTTTGAGGAGGCGCAGAGCTTCCTCGGCGTCAACATCAACCGCTCGGCGATCTCGACGGTCGAAAAATACTGGGCCGGCATCGAGGCCGGCGATGAAAAGATGATGCGGATCTGCAGCGTGCTCGAGGAGGCGGGCTGCGAAGTCGTGCCGCCCGGTACAAAATCACCAGGGCCGAGACGCACGAGCTCGATCTCGGCGATCGAGCGGGCGATCGACCGCTACGGCGACCAGGCGGTGACCGACGCCTGCAGGACGATTGTCACGGCGTGGCCGAAGGACAATGTGGCGCTTGCCGGCGTCATCATCCAGGCGCTTGCCCGGCTCTACAAGAACAATCTCAGTATCGTCGACCAGGACCGCATGGCGACGAAGCTTCACGGCAAGGATCGAAAGATCCTCTCGGCCGATGCTTCGGCGCTGCAACGGATCGGCGGCGGCGACGCGGCTGTGTCGCTCGCGAAGGTGCTGGTCGAGATCTACAACAAGGGCCTGCAGTCCAATCAGATCCAGATTGGAGCGCGGTCATGAGCATCGACCGCATCTTCGACAACATGCCCGATCGGATAAAGGTGCTGCCGCGCAATGATCGCGGCTTTCCCATTCCCTATTTCGCCGCCGAAATCGACGGCAAGCGTGACTTCCGCATCGTCTCGCCGGACAAGATGGCGCATGCGGTGCGCAATGACCTCTGCTGGGTCTGCGGCGTTCGCCTCGGAAAATACAAGGCTTTCGTCATCGGGCCAATGTGCGGCATCAACCGGACGATCGCGGATCCGCCATCGCATCGGGAGTGCGCAATATTCTCGGCGCTCAACTGCCCATTCCTCAGCTCGCCGCTGGCAAAGCGCCGGGCGAGCGACATGCCGGAAGGCGCCGGCGATGCGGCCGGCTTCGCGCTGAAGCGCAACCCGGGCGTGACCGGCGTCTGGCTCACCCACAGCTACAGGCCTTTCCGGCCGCATGCCGGCAAGAAGGGCATTCTGTTTTCGATCGGCGAGCCGCTCGAGGTGCTGTGGTTTGCCGCCGGCCGCCCCGCTACCCGTGATGAGGTGCAGCGCTCCGTAGAGACGGGCTTGCCCGCCATCGAGGAGATCGGCCGCGTCGACGGCGAGGCCGGCGTCGCCGAGCTCGAACGCCGCGTCGCCGCTTTCCAGCATCTCCTGCCGGCGGGATCGCCGACAGACCTCTGACTTTCACCATTGCCGAACATGTATTGCGTACGGCCACCCTCTGGATGGCACATGCTCGACGTTGCAGAACTAGACCGATTGATCACTCCATCCGGCTTTTCCGAAGGCTCGATCGAGCGCGGCGCCGGTCTTTCGAATGCCTACCTCTACAAGATCCGCAAGGGTCACAAGCCGCTGACGCGCATGGTGCTGACCAGGGTGCGGCTGGCGATCGCGCGGATCCGCCGCGGCGAAACCAATGTCAACGAAGTGCTGTCATCGGGCAGCTACCGGCTTGCCGTCGCCTATGTCGCGATGGTGCTCGAGATGCAGCCCGAGGCGATCCTCGCGGCCGATCCGGCGCGCCGGGCGACCGCCGATCGCGAATGGATGCGGCTGGCGCGCGCCAGGCGCTGGGCCGTCTACATCGCAAACCAGTATTTGAACGTGCCGCAGGCCGAGCTCGCCCGGGCGGCGCGAATGAGCAAGGCCGCCGTCTCGATCGCCATGAACGGCGTCGAAGACGAGCGCGGCGATCCCATTCTCGAAAAGCTGCTGGCAGCCGTCGAGGAGGCCTTTTCTTCATGATGCGCCAGGACGACACCGGACTGATCAAGCAGGGGCTGAAGGACAAGATCGAGGATCTTTGCCGCCGGCTGCTGCCGGATGGCGTCCGGCGTGGTCGGTTCTGGGTCGCCAACAACCCCGTGACGATGGACGCGCCGAAGAGCCCGGAATTCAAGGTCGCGCTCGATCGCGATCACGGCGCCTGGATCGACTGGCGCAGCGGTGAAAAGGGCGACGTGTTCGGCCTGGTCGAATATTGCATGAGGTGCGACTTCAAAGAGGCGATCGCCTGGTCGCGTGATTTTCTCGGTATGCGCCAGATGAGCCGCGAGCAGCTGCACGACATGCAGCGGCGCACGGTGACCGCCAAGAAGGAAAGCGACGACAAGGCCGAGGAAGTCAGGCTGAAGCGCCTGCAGAAGGCCGAACGCATGTTTATGGCCGGCATGCTTGATGGCGCCGGCTCGGCGGCCGAGGCCTATGCGCGGGCCTATTTCGCGGCGCGCAAAATTCCGCTCGAGCGGATCCCGAACCGCGATCTTGCCACCTTCCGTTTCTCGGCCGAGACGGAATTCTGGCCGCGGGCGAAATGGGACAATTCGGGCGGCCGGCATATCAAGGCGCAGGCCGGGCCGGGCTTTCCCTGCATTCATTCCGCCATGCGGGCGCCGACCGGGCAGCTGGTCGCGGTGCATCTGACATTCCTGTCGCCGCTCGGGCCGAAGAAGCTGCCGGTTTCCAAGGATGAGAATGCCAAGCTGATGTTCGGCGAGGCGAAGGGCGCGGTCATCCGGATCTCGCACGGTCCCGAGGGCGAACCGCCGGAAACGGCCGTCCGCCCGCACCCCGTCATCATCGGCGAAGGCATCGAGACGACGACGTCGGTGGCGATCGAGGCGCCCGAGGCGCGCGCCTGGGCCGCCGGCAGCCTGTCGAACATGGCGAACGCGCCGCTTTGGCTGCCCTGCATCTCCTCGGCGATCGTGCTGAAGGATCACTTCAAGAGCAAGACGACGGAAAAGCAGTTCGACCAGGTGCTCGAGCACTTGGCGCGGCACGGCAAACCGGTGGGCGTGATCGAAAGCATCGCCGGGAATGATTTTAACGATTTGGCACAAGAGGAAGAGTGATGAGCAACGAAGCTTGGGGTGACGGCGACGATGGCCCGAATTGGAAAGACGATGCGATCGAAAACGGCTGGTGGGATCCGGACGATGTTTCGCAGGCCTTCAAAGACATCTTCCTCGAGCGTGATCGGCAGGTCGCCGAGGAAGGGTTCACTGCCGAGCAAGACGATCTGAACACGAGGGGAGAGATGGCCCTCGCAGCAGCCTGCTACGCCGTGCACGGGTGCAACGGGCATCCCGTTTACTCTGACGGCAAAGGTTCGTTGATCCGCTCGGTTTGGCCTTGGGGCGCTATGTGGTGGAAGCCGAAGGACCGCCGGCGTGACCTTGTGCGCGCTGCCGCGCTGATCGTTGCCGAGATTGAACGGCTTGACCGCGCCGCTGTTCCGGAGGGCCGGGTCGATGGCTGATCGTGCTTATCTCGAACGCCTGGCGCGCGATCTGACTGACAAGGGCAAGCTGATCGAAGCCGGATGGGTCAGCTTGCGAATAGCCGCTGTGCCGCTCGACGCGTCGCCAACACAACTGGAAGAGATGCGGAACGCATTCTTTGCCGGCGCGCATCACCTCTTCAGCAGCATCATGACGATCCTCGAACCCGACGCCGAGCCGACCGAAAAGGACCTCGATCGCATGTCGCTGATCGACGCCGAACTGCGGGCATTCATCCAAGCCTTTGAACTCAAGCACTTTCCAGCAAAGGGGCGAGCATGAGTGAGCAGGGCGACAATCTCGGCCGCGACCAGCTGCGCGCCTTCGTCGAGCGCATCGAGTTCGTCGAGGGCGAAATCAAGGATCTGAACGACGACAAGAAGGACATTTACGGCGAGGCCCGCGCCATGGGCTACGACGTGAAGATCCTCAAGAAAGTCATCCAACTTCGACGCAAGGACGCCGACCAGCGGGCGGAAGAGGACGCGATCCTCGACACCTACCTGCATGCGCTCGGCATGATCGAAGAACCGCCGGAAGGCTAACCGAAGGAGACGAGCATGACCAGGCGCAAAGGAAAGAGCAGGACCAATGAGAAAGTCACGACAACTGCAGGATCGGAAACTGGCGCAGAGACGGCGGCACCTGCAGCTGCAGCGCCTCAAGATGGTGCGGGAAGCGCGGGCCACCTGGCCGGCGCAGATCCGGCGGGCAACGGAAGCCCAGCGAGCCGAGATGGCCAACACCAAACGGCAGTGGATGGCGCGGGCAAGCCGCTGGAAATCGCCGGCGCTGGAACAACTGGCGGCAAAGATGGGGAGGTTGTGACCGATGGCCAAGGGCGGACGGATGAAAGTGGTTTGGCCCCGGGGCAAACATCTGAAGCCGGCGCCGGCGGGAAAGGATCTGCAGGCGATACCGGAACAAAGGGTCCGGCAGATGGTGAACGTGATCCCGCCTCGAGCACCGATGGCGCAGCCAACGACGGCGACGGATCCGCGGATGGCGCCGGCGCCGGCGCCGATGACGGCGGCCAGGCTGCGGGAGATGCTGGCATCGATGCCGCCGGCGCCGGAACCGGAACCTCTGCTGCTGACGCGGGAGGAGGTGGAGACGCTGCGGGAGCTGTTGCCTCCGGACCCGACGCCGGATCCGGCGAGGCTGACGTTTCGGGGGCTGCCGGTGACGATCATCGAGGGCAACCCAACGCCGGCGACGAGGGAGCTGTTGAGCCGGATGCTCCGGAGCCGGAAGGATATGATGCCGTGATTTTCACGGCCGAGCGGGCGGTCTATTGGGCCTTCGATTACCTGACGGAAATGTTCCCGCTCGAGCAGGACGAAGTCGAGCGCATGCAGGACCTGGCCGGCAACGCCCGGGGATCCGGCGTCGAGATGGCAAAGCTGCTGCGGCAGATCGGCCGCGATCGCGCGACGCCCGAGGTGCTGATGCAGCAGCTCAAGCTTCTCAAGCACCGCGAGACGGCGACCGCCACCCGGGCCGAGCTGATGCTCGTCCGGATCTTCTCGACCGTCGTCGCCGAGCTCGACCAGTTCGAAAAGGATTGGGCGGCCGAACAGGAGGCGGCGAAACCGAAGCCGGAAGCGCCGCCCTTGCCGATCGAGGAGACGACATATCGCGCCGTCGACGAGCCGATGGATGGCTTTTGATGGCGCGGCTGCTGGGATGGATCGGGATCGACCTCGACGGCACTCTCGCTCACTACGACGGATGGAAGGGGATCGGCCACATCGGCGATCCCGTGCCGGCAATGGCAGCGAGGGTGCTGCAATGGCAGGCGGAAGGGCAGGCGATGAAGATCTTCACCGCTCGCGTCAGCGGGCCCGATCCAGAGCGCCGGATGGTGATTAGAACCATCCACAACTGGCTGCATCACCACGGCCTGCCGCTCCTCGAGGTGACGAATGTGAAGGACTTCGCGATGGTCGAGCTTTGGGACGATCGCGCAGTCCAGGTGCAGATGAATACCGGACGCCGAGTTGATGAAGTCGTGGTGTTCGCGTCGCCGCCTGTAATCCCGCCGGCGGAAACAGCAGGAGAAGAACATGCAGGAAGTTAGCACGCAAGAATTCATCCAGATGGCGCAACGCTGCGCCGCGGAGATCAAGGATCTTCGTAACCTCGTCGGGCGGCTGAGCCCAAAAGCTGATGCTTACGATGCGATCTGCACCATTCTCGGTCTGTTGCCGCAGCGCAGCCAGGGAATGAGCGATGACCTCATGTGGAGGATCGAAAAGCGCATCCGCGAACTTCAAGAGCCGCCGGCAATTCCGCCGGCGGAAACCGCAGGAGAAGAACATGCGAACGATTGACGACCACAAGGTCAATCCAGCCAACGACACGCTGACGATATCGGTCCTCGACGGGCTCGGTCGACGAACGTCAGCGCCGGCGACGGCGTGGTCCAGAATGCCGCGACCTCGACCGTTATCTATTTCCAGAATGGCCCGATCAACGAAGTCGGGGTTAACGGCCTGACGCACGAAGTTCTGCTAGCGATCGTCGCCGATCGGCTTCGCTCTTTCCAGGCAGGACCGTATTCCTGCAAGGAAAATGCCTGTGCGCTGACGAAGATCGAAGAAGCGCAGCATTGGCTGCAGAGCCGGACGCTTGCCCGCATGCGTCGCGGTGTCGAAGGCACCCACACGAAGTAAACAATACCCGCCGCGCTGAAACCGGCGCGGCGGCCGCATTCTCAAGCATTGCAGGGCGCACGTGGCAAAGAAAACGAAAATACAGGGCGGCAGTCTCGCCATCCGCGCTATCGTCGAGGACGGGCTCGACGAGATCCAGGCAGCGGCAACACCGGTCAACGATCCCAACCCCTCACTCACCCGCGACGGCATCAAGCCAGGTCAGTGGGAAGGCGCGCCCTGGGACCGCATGCCACCCGGCTGCCCCTTCGAGGTGCTCGGCCAGGCCGGCGACGTCATCTATGTCAGGACCGCCACCTATCACCTGATGGAGGTCAAGGCGATCGACCTGCAGGCGATCATGCGCATGTGCGCGCCCTTTCCCAATTATGCGCTCTGGGCCTGGCCGGGTTTCGGCACGATCAAGGATCCGGAGACAGGCGACGAAGCTGTCAAGGTCAAGCGCCTCGAGCGCGACAAGGCCGCCACCTGCATCATCAGCGAGGCGGCTAGGCGCGGCACATTCGACGTCCAGCAGAGCGTGCGCGGCCGCGGCGGCTGGCGGGCGGCCGAGGAATTCATCTGGCATTCCGGCGAAAAGCTGTGGACCGTCGAATATCGCGTCGCCAAGAACAACAAGGCCGAAGATTTCAAGCTGGTCAGCCGGCCGCCGGTACAGCACGACGGCAAGCTCTATGCCAAGGCGGCCGAGACGCTCGCGCCCTGGCGCAAGCCGATCGGCGTTGACGACACGCCGGCGCAGAAGATCCTGCAGCATCTGACCACCTGGCAGTGGGAGCGGCCGTGGCTCGATCCGCTCATCATGCTGGGCTTTATCGGCGTCGGCTTCCTCGGCGGCGCATTGCGCAAGCGGCCGATCGTCGGACTGACCGGCGGCCGCGGCCGAGGCAAGTCGACGCTGATCGATTATGTCGAGACGATCTTCGGACCCCTGATCTATTCGACCAAGAACACGACGGCCGCCGGCATCTATCAGAACATGGGGCAGGACAGCCGGCCGGTGCTGATAGACGAATTCGAAGCCAAGGCGGGATCATATAAAGAGCAAGGCATCATCGAGCTCGCGCGCCACTCCTATGATGGCAGCAAGCTCTATCGCGGCTCGAGCGATCATGACGGCGTGCAGTTCCAGATGTATTCGGCGTTCCTGCTGTCTGCCATCAACCTGCCGCCGCTCTCGCAGCAGGACCGCAGCCGCATGGCGATCCTGCACCTCAATCCCCTGCAGGCGACCGGGCCCGAGCCCGTCATCCAGGAGGAGTGGGGCCGCATGCTGCTGCGCCAGCTGATGGATGGCTGGCACGAGCTGCAGCACCATCTCTTGCCCGCCTGGGCGACCCTCCTGCACGAGGCCGGCTACGACGCTCGAGCGATCGACACCTATGGCACGCTGCTCGCCGTCGCCGAGCTCCTGGTCGGAAAATACGGCATGGCCGATATCGGCTTCGAGGCCGGCGATCGCCAATGGACGATCGACGCGCTGCGCGCCGCGACGGCCGTCGAGCTCGAGGAGCAGGTAGAGAAGTGGCAGGACGTCATGGAACAGCTGCTGTCGACCTCGATAGATCAATGGAAGGCCGGCGAGCGGCATACGGTCGGCAAGATCCTCGAGCTCTACGAACACCAGGCGATGAGCATCGACGAGGCGAGGGCGAGCCTGGCCGTGGTCGGCCTCGGTCTCCGGCCTGCCGGCGAACCGTCGAAAGGCTTCTGCCTGGCGGTGCCGCACTCCTCGCCGCAGCTGACGAAGATCTTCGAGCAGACGGACTATTTCAAGGGTGGCTGGAGCAACGTGCTCAAGCAGGCGCCGGCCGACATCGTGCTGCGCGGCCTCGACGATCGATACAAGACGATGAAGATCAACCGGCAGAATAAGAAGTGCCTGCTGGTCGACATGCTCGCCTATGACAGGGCAACAACACCGGTTGCCGAATAGACACGCTTCATAAAAGCCTTGATAGAACGGCGAGCATAGGCCGCTTCTGAAAGTATAGTGATTGACTCATTAGGTCATTCGTGGCGACAACTGTTTTGGGAATAGGTCCTCAAACCTTGTTTTGGTGAGAGGACCGCCCGATGCCCAAATCTCAGAATGAAATCCACTTCCAGTTCTTCGGCATGAAGCTCTCGGCGATCGGTCTGATCCCCGTGCTGATCTCGGCCGTCATCATCCTAGTGTTCATGCTGATCTGGGCCTTCAAGTGATCCCGCACCCCTCGATCCCCGGCCCAAATCGCCGCGCACTTAACTCTTTTCCCCCGCCCCTAGGGGAGAAAAGTGGAGCTCGCGCCGCGCCGAAACAGGCTCGCGGATCAAGGCGACACGCCAAGCGCCATAAAGTGCCCGCTCGCTACGAGAGGGCAGAGCGAATGAGGCGCGAGCACTTAACACAGCGAGGCATCGTGGCAGTCTTGCGGCGTGGCGATCGTCTGCCGCGTCGGGTCCGGGTGGCTACCACCGGCTACCGAGCGGCTACCAAAGGCGGTAGCCGCGATAAATCAACGAAATCAGGGATTTGCACCATGCGGCTACCGAGCTACCGGACGATAAGAGGTTTCTCACGCGCGCGCGCATATGTGAGACCATTCATTTCATGGTAGCTTGGTAGCTGAGAGGATTATAGTCCTGTAAAGATTGAAGATTTGCGGCTACCGCATAGGTAGCCGAGCGGTAGCCGGGGTAGCCGGAATAAACAAATCGGGTGAAATGCGATGGCCGACCAGGAAGGCGAGAATTCGGGGCTCTTTGAGACACGCACACCGCCGGAAAATTCCGAGCGCGCGGCGAAGGTCGGCGCGACCAGGGCGGCGATCGAGGCCGACATGACGGACCTGGCGGCCGCGCTCGCCCAGGGCGACGAACCCGAGCAGCAATCCTTGTTGCTCGACGAGATGGACGCTCAACACAGCCTCTTCGCCGGCCCCGTGAAACATGTCGCGTCAACACTCGAGAACGCCCAGCGGGCGCGGGGGAGGCCGAAGGGTAGCCAGAACAAGGCCACCCGCACCTTCGGCGAGACGCTGATGCGGATGGGCTTCAAGCATCCCGGCCTCAACCTCGCCGCCCTGGCGAACGCGGATCCCGTCGAGCTGGCAAAGGAACTGTCTGTCGACCAGCTGAAGGACGGCATCATCTGGCGGGTCGGCTGCAGCCCCGAGCAGGCGATGCAGATGATCATCAAGGCGAACGCCGAGCTGCTGCCCTACTTCGAGAGCAAGAAGACGCAGCCGATCGACCCGGGCGAGGCGCGCGCCATGGGCGTCATGGTGATCGGCGTCATGCCATCCGATCCCGCGGGGCAGGCCAAGACGATCGATCTGACCCGCTTCGACCAGTCCGAATGATATCAATAGCTTAGCCGTGAGGCGCTAGGCGCATCCCGCCTCACGGCACCTAAGCCTTTGATATTGCTGCATCAGACCCTTATCCAAAATTAGTGGCACGGTTTCCAGCTGGGCCTCGCGCGCGTGGGAAACCGGCTGGCCACCTCGGCCGGCAGAGGGGGTGCCCTCGCGGGCGTGCAGGCGCGCGCGGCGGGCCGGCCTTGAAAACCCGCAGCAGGCCCCCCCGTACGGGGGTCGCCAGACACACACACCTGGCCATTCGGCCGGTGCCCGACTGAACCCCCCTCGGCCGAAATTACCTTGGACCTCTGGAAGCGGGCACGGGCGCGCGGGTTCTGGGTTTTCGAAAGGGTTTCGGGTCTTGGGTATCGAAGTCACTCACTACGAGCCGCCAGGGCCGATCGGCGAGGCGTTCATCAACTCGCGCGGCCCCATCGATGCGATCATGGGTCCAGGCGGTTCGGGAAAGACCGTCGGGTCGGTGATCAAGGGACCGAAGCACGCGGCGCAGTACATGCCTGTCTGCAAGGATGGATGGGTGCGCGTCAAGACGCTATGCGTTCGCGACACCTATCGCAGCTTCGCCAGGACGGCGCTGGCGAGCTGGTACAACATGTTTCCGATCAAGCATGCCTGGACCGTCAGCCATGAAGGCGGCCAGGATCGGCCCGTCGTCCATAAGATGCGCTGGGAGGCTTATCGCGGTCGCGACCTGATCAAGGTCGAATACATCATGGAAACCGGCGCGATCGGCGACAACGACCTCGAGGCCTTCGCCAAGGGCTATGAAATCTCCATGGCTTGGGGGAACGAATACGACCTGATGCCGGCGAACACGCTGCCGGTGTTCTTCCAGCGCTGCGGCCGTTATCCGCCGATGGATCAGATCGCGCCTTCCGAGCTCGAGCGCGTGTCTCGAGACGGCCGGGCGGCGATGGCGGCGATGGGCCTGCAGGTCGACGAAAACGAGCCGGTGCTGCCGCGCATCGTGTGGGGCGACATGAACCCGCCGCCGAGCCTCGAGCATCCCGCTTACCTGCAGCCGTTCGGCGAAAGCTCAAAGCCCGGGTCGATTGTCCATAACTTTACGCCGGGATGGAACGGGTTCTGGCAGCCCGGTGGATTGTCACCGAATGCCGAGAACCGGAAGGGCAAGCCGCGATCGTCGTATGAGCTCGAGGCGGCGACGACGACAGACAAGCGCCTGGTCAAACGGATGGTGCACTCGATACCAGCCAACGTCGGCGCCGGCGATCCGGTCTATGACGAATTCAACCGCTCGATACATGTGGCCGACCAACCGCTCGAGCCGCTGCCTGGCGTGCCGCTATCGACGGGTATCGACGCCGGCGGATCGCCTGCCGGCATTGTTGGGCAATTTCTGCCGAACGGGCAGCTGCGCCTGCTGGCCGAGCATTGCGCCAAGCCGGGAACCGGAGCGGCGCGCTTCTCGATCCAATTCCATGAACTGCTGATCGAGCGGTTTCGAGGTTTCGCCTTCCTCGAGGCGTTCGGCGATCCGGCGGCGTTCATGGGTGCGGACACGGAAAACGGCGAGCTCTCGTGGATGCAGACGGTGGGAAAAGCCCTGTCGCTGAGCATTCTGCCGACGGAAAGCAACGAGCCCAGCCTGCGCCAGGATGCCGTGCGCTGGTATCTCTCCGGCCTGATCGATGGAGCAACGCCGAGGATCCTGATCGATCCGCGCTGCAAGAAGATCATCGGCGGCTTCGAGGCCCACTACATGCTGACGAAGAACGCCTCGATCGGGGCGACCAACAAGGCCGAGGTGGTCAAGAACGAATATTCACACCCGCACGACGCCCTGCAGTATCTGTGCCTCGGCCATCGAGGCGCTGCCGGCGTCATGGCCGCGTCCGCCAATCTCGGCCGTGGCGACAACGTGATGAGCCTGCAGCACCTTCGCGATCTGCGCGACGGGCGAAATCAGCAACAACAGCGACCGGGAGAATTCGACGTATGGAACGTCTGACGCTGCAGACGCCGGTCAGTTGGACGGACTGCCTCGATATGGGGGGCTCGCGTGCGTACACGCGTAAGGCCATGCTGATGATGAAGTCGATCGGCGACAGCATGTCGATCTCGGCCGCCGGCGAGCTGCTCGCCGTCGCCTTCCTCGTGCCCGATCGCCAGGGTCGCCTCGAGCTCGCCATGGCGGTCAAGCCCGAGGCAGCGCCCCGCATGCTTTCACTCTGCCGGTTGGCTCACTTAACGCTTGGCCGTTTCGCCGAGACTGGCAGCGTGATCATCTGCCATGTGGCAGTCGGCAACCGGGCAGGCGAGCGCATGGCGCGGCTCACCGGCTTCTCCCACGCGGATGACACGCTCTGGATCTTCAAAGGGGGCGGCCATGGGAAAAGTTGTGCAGGGACTGTTCGGCGGCGGCGACAACGGCGCCAAGAAGGCGGCAGCCGAAAGCCGGCAGCTGCAGCAGGTGGCGAACGATCGCCAGCTCGCCAGCCTGCAGACTGAAGACAAGGCGGTTGCCGCGACCAGGCGGGCGCCCCGCGGCCGGCGACTATTCGAGGACGGGCCGGACAGTGCCGCCGAGGTGCTCGGCTGATGGCGGACATCGATATCGTCGCGCACAAACGGCAGAGCGAACGGCTCTGGACGCTGCGCACGCCCTGGAATGCGATCTACCAGGAAGCCTATGATTTCGCGGTGCCGATGCGCCGCCCGGGCGGGCAAGGCCAGCGCAAAAACGCGCCCGATCGCCTTTTCGACATGACCGCGCCAATGAGCGCGATGTATTTCGCCGGTAGCCTGCAGCGGGATCTATTCCCGGCGGGGCAACCGGCCTTCGTACTTGAGACCGGCCCGATCGCGGCGATGCTGCTCGGCGCGGAACGAACGAAGGCATTCGACCGCGAGCTCGGGCAGATCTCGTCGCTGATCCACCCCTTCTTCCTGGCCGGCGATTGGGACACGGCGGTGCATGAAGCCTGCATCGATCTTTCCGTCGGCACCGCCTGCATCCTGCCGGTGAAGGGCACTCGCGAAAACCCGGTGATGTTCTGCTGCATTCCCTTCGACCAGGTGGCGATCGGCGTCGATGCCTATGGCCGGGTCATCCGCGTTTCGTGGAAACAGATGCTCGAATACGAGCAGCTGATCGCCGCTTTTCCGCAAGGCAACTTTCCGGACGAGATCAAGGAAAAGGCGAAGACTAGCCCTGGCACGGAAATCGAGCTTGTGCAGGACTTCTGGGCGGATCCTTCGGGGTCCGGCTGGCACTTCGGCGCCTATTGCCAGAAAAGCACCGAATTTATCGTCAAAGAGCGATATCGAACCCAGCCGATCGCCGTGCCGCGTTATTACCGCGTCCCTGGCGAGGCCTATGGCCGCGGCGTGGTTTTGACGGCGCTGCCGACGATCAAGACCTTGAACAAGGCGCAGGAGTTGGCGCTGAAGTCGGCGGCAATCCAGATGCTCGGCATCTGGGGTTATCGCGCCGGCGGCACCTTCAATCCGAATACGGTGCGCCTCGCACCGGGTGAATTCTGGGGGATGCAGTCGACGGGCGGCATGCTCGGCCCCGATGTGCAGCGCCTCGATCCGGCAAACGGGCGCCTCGACGTCGCCAAGATGGTGACGGGCGACCTGCAGACGCAGATCAAGCAGGCGATGTTCGACAACCGCCTGCCGGAATATTCCGGCACGCCGCGGTCGGCCTCCGAGATGGCCGGCCGCTTGCAGCAGAAAGCCAACATCCATATCGGTGCGTTCGGTCGCCTGGTCAACGAAGTCATGCCGGTGGTCGTGCCGCGCGTCGCGGAGATACTGGCAGATTTCGGGATCTTGCCACAGCAGGTCAACATCGACGACTTGATGGTGGCGGTGAAGGTGCGCTCGCCGATGGCGGCGGCGCTGAATGCCGATCGGCTGGCGGCGATCGCCAATTACCATGACATCGTGCTGGCCTTCGCGGGACCGGAAGCGAAGGATCTCTATCTCAGCCAAGAGCGCACGCTCGACCAGGTGGCGAAGGGCCTGCAGATCGATCCAGATCTAATCCCGAGCCCTGACGAGAAAAAGAAAGTGCTCAACGACATGCAGGTCCGCCAGCAGCAGCAGCTCGCGATGATGTTTGCGGCAAAGGCCGCTGAGAAAGCCCCTGAAGTGATCGGCAATGCGGCCAATGCCGAGATGAAGCAGGCAGCCTGATGAGCGGTCCCTTTATCGCGCCGCGCGCCGGTCAGCCTCTCGACCTGCTCGAGCAATCGGCCGCCGGCGGCGGCTGGGAAAGCCTCGAGCAGCTGATCGCGCCCGTCATCGGCGGCGAGTTGCAGCCGTCCGATCGGGTCGCGAAATTCCTCTATGCCCTCCACCAGCACGGTGACGGCCGCGAGCTCGTCGAGTGGCTGATGGACATCACCATGCGCCTGCCCTGGCGGGTCACGGGAAAGACCATGGAGGAAACCGCCATCCTCGCCATCAACCGGCAGGCGATCGCCGGCGTCGGCGAGGTCATCCTGAAAGTGATCGCCAAAGGCAAAGAGCTCGCGGACGCCGAGCGAAACCAGAATGGAGCTGGAGCATGAAAACATTTCTCGATCGACTTGTGATGAATACCGAAGGCGGGGGCGGTGGCGCACCACCGCCGGCCGCTGCCTCGGCACCCCCACCGGCCGCGGCTCCTCCCGCTGCAGCCGAAAGCGCCGCGCCGCCTCCATCGGCCGCGGCGGCTCCTCCGGCAGGCGGTGCGGCGGTCCCGCCTGCCGGAGATCTCTACAAGCCGGCTGGCCTGGCCGATCACTATCTCGGCGCCAGCAACAATGAGACGATCGACAAGATGGCAAAGGCGCTCGACGGGTACCGCGCCCGGGATGCCGCCAACAATGTGCCGGACAAGATCGAGGCCTATAGCGATTTCGGCTCGAGCCTGCCGCCCGAGATCGCGCCGCATGTCGAGACGCTGAAGGGCGACCCGCTCTATGCGCGAATGGCGGAATTCGCGCTCGAGCATAAGCTGCCGGCACCCGTCTATCAGGGCCTCGTGAAAAACTTCCTGGCCGTCAGCCAGGAGATGGGTCTGCTCGAGCCGCCGGTCGACGCTGCGGCAGAAAAGGCTGCATTGGTCCCGGAGACCGCCCGTCACCTGCCGCCGGCCGAACAGACGGTCGCTCGCGAAAAGCGGATGAATGAGAACAACGCATTCATCGATGCGGCAGTGAAAGCGGACCCGACCAAGGAAGGCGGCATCGACAAGGATACGGCCGAATTCGCCAAGGCGATGTTGGGCGATACCGCGCGGGGTCATCAGTTCATCGAATGGGTGAAGTCGATCGCCGGCGGCGGCCCGCAGCAGGTCTACATGGGCGGCAATGCACCGAACGCCGGCGATCCAAAAGCCGAACTGAGGGCACGTGAAGCCCTGCCGGAGAACACTTGGGGGCATCAGAAATTCGATAAGGCCTCCTACGATCAGCTGCAGGCGGACTACAAGAAAATTTACGGCAACTGATGCGCATTTAACGGCTCCCGCCCGATGGCAGGCTTTCACCTGCATACCGGACGGGAGCGACCTGGACGATGCGTCGGCTATCCCTCACCGGACCCGGCGCGAGTTTCGGCTAATCGGCCCTCACGGTGACTTCGTCCATCACTCCACATTGAGGGTCATCCTATGCCTGTTGAAAGTTGGTTTGTAGAAAAATGGCGAGACGGCGTAACACAGCGCCTCTCGTCGAACGGTGGCTATCTCGACGGCACGATGGTGGCTGGCGAAAACGTCGCCGGCACCGTTAAGTTCGCTGTCTCCGGCGGCGAAATCGTCATGTACAAGCTCTCCGGCGCCATCGAAGAAGTCCGCCCGCAGGGCATCAGCATCGACGTCGTCAGCCTGCAAGCGTCCGATTACACGGCTGAAGCCACCATCCGCAACCAGGACGTGGCCCGCATGTCGGCGCCGTATCAGGCTGAGGTTGCTGACGCGATGGCGAAATCGGTGCGCAACAAGCGCGACGATCTCAAGCTCGACGCGCTCAACAGCTTCGCCACTGTCGGGGCCACCACGCTCACGGACGCGCCGAGCGCCGTGGTGACGATCGGCGACGGGTCCGCACGTATCGACCCGCTCGTCGCCTCTAATGCCGTTGCCCAGATGCGCGGCGCCGGTGGCGAGGAGGAATGCTACTGGGCAATCCCCTACATGTGGTTCGACCAGCTCGACTGGTACCAGGAGTTCAAGAACAAGGACTACCAGGGCGACAAGGATCTGCCGATGGCAAAGTCGTCGCTGGTTCGCCTGAAGACCTGGCGCTCGGTCCACATCATAGCGCTGCCCGATCGCTACTTCCGCTTCGGCACGGCCGCCTACGTGAAGGGCCAGGCCAACTGGGACGACACGAAGTATCTCGACACGTTCATGTGGAGCAAGAAGGCGGTCGGCTGCGAAACCTTCTGGTCGAAAGAGCAGATGAACATGCGCGAGTGGGTCGGCAAGGCCGGCACGCCGATCCTCTGCGACGTGGCGCTTTCGGGTGCTGCCGTCGGCCTGCTGCCGGAAGCGGTCAAGCGCATCCGCATGAAGGCGATCAAAGACATCATCCGCCCGGCCTGATCGGCTCCCGCCTCGCCGCATGCGGCGGCGGGGCCTTCTCCCTCCCATGAAAGGTTCGATACATGGCACACCAGGTCAAGGATCTCCGCCGGCGCACCACGATCAGCCCGGTCGGCCAGCGGCAGATCATGTTCTTCGACTATGCGACTGTTCACACTGTCGCCGAAGTCACCGCCGCCGGCTTCTTCAATGCCAGCCGCGACAACCTCACGGTCGGCAGCATCGTCGATGCGGTCTGCGACATCAACGGCGCCACGGCGCGCGTCGTTCTGCGCTTCGTCCTGGTTCCGTCGACCGGCGACGTCACGACGGCCGTCGACGGCGGTCTCGCAGCAACCTGACGCTTAGCGACCATCACCGCGGCCGGATCTCGGCCGCGGTTTCTTCGTTTCGGGGCGGGCCATGGCGATCGACAAAACGACCATCATCAACTGGGCACTGACGGAGATCGGCGCGGGACCGATGTTCTCGACCGACGACGACAGCGATCTCGCGGCGCAGATCGAAAACGTCTGGCAGATGGCCTTCGATCAGTGCTTCGGCATGCACGACTGGACGTTCGCCCGGGTGACGGTGAAGATGCTGCGCCTGGCCGAGACGCCGGAAAATGGCTGGGCCTACGGCTACATGCTGCCGGAACCGCGCATCGGCAATCCGCTCGCCTATCGGCGCGGCGCGCGGTACTCCGACCCGCTCATTCGCGATTTCACTCTGCAGGGCGGCATGTTCTTCACCTGCGAACCAGAGGCTTGGGCGGTCCACAAGACGCCTGTCAATCCGGACTATTGGGAGCCGTCTTTCCGCGCCGCCTTCGTGACGGCGCTTTCCGGCTGGCTGGCTGTGCCGGTCTGGTCCGATGAGGACATGCGCGATCGCAAACTGGCGGAAGCTTTCGGCTCGCCCTCGATGCAGGGCAGCGGTGGCAAGTTCGGCCGGCTGATGGCGCAGGATAAAGGGTCGGCGCCGATCGGCGAGGAACCGCTGCTGCGCAACGATCCGCTGACCGACGTGCGCGGCCTCGGCGGCGGGCCGCTGTCCGGTCCCTGGCATGGGGGCCTCTAGATGGCTGTCTTCAAGGGACCACTGAAAAGTTCCGCCAATGCCGGGCAGCTTTCCCGGGATCTCGCCGGCAAGGTCGGCATCAAGCAGTATTATAACGGCGCCCTGCAGATGAAGGGTTTCGAGCCGATCCCGCAGGCAGGCTTCGATCTGCTGCCGGGTTCCGCCTATGTCGGCGCCGTTGCGGCCGCCACCTGCCGGAAGGGCGTGCTCAAAACGTCCGCCACGCGTTCCTATGTGCTGATCTTCACCGCCGGCAGCGTCGATATCTGGCGCAACGACCGCGTCAAGGTGGCGACGGTCGCCTTGCCGCTCGTGACGCTCGCCATGCTGCCGGATCTCGGCTTCTATGGCGAAGCAGACACGTTCGGGATTTTCCACCCGTTGCTGCCGGAGGGGCTTCGGCTGTTGCGCAACGCCTCCAACGATGCCGTCTGGACGCTCAGCGAGTGGCCATTTTCGACGATCCCAAATGTGGATCTGGGCGGAAGCTACACGAAAACGAACGACGTCTGGCAGTTGTTCGTCCGCTGGGCGGACGGCGTGACCCTGATGCAGATGACCTGCACGGTCGATGGCGTCACCACCGCGGCCGTCGCGCTAAGCGACCCGCCTGACACCGCCAGCGATGGCGACTGGATCGCTTTTGCCCAGGGGCTTGAAGATGCGATCGGCGATCTCGCCGGCTTTTCCTCTGGCGTCGACGTTGCCTTCAACGGCACGCTCGGAGCCCGCTACAAACAGTTCACCATAGCCTTCGGCGGCGCGCTCGCCGGCGCGGAGTATCAATTCAGCGCGGATGTGGTCAACACCAGCGACGCCTCGGCGCTGGTCGGCCACCAGCAGATCGGTGAAACCGTCGGCGAGCCGCTGATCTCTGCAAGTAAAGGCGGCTTTGCCGGCCTCGATCTCTACCAGGACCGCGCCGTTTACTATGCGCCGAACGGCAAGCGGGCGGCGATCGCCTCCTCGGCCGTCGGCGAATATTTCGATCTCAACATCAAGAGCCAGGCCGACACTGGCGCGCGGCTAGATGCCTTGCGGTCTCAGACCTCCGAAACGATCCGGCACGTGCTCGACAACACGTATCTTGTTGTTCTGACCGACCAGGCCGAATGGTTTGCCAGCAACCGCACCGTCAGCCGCAACGAGCCCTTGAACTTCGTGCGGGCATCCGAGATTGGCTCGAAGGCGAATTGCAGGCCGATCGTGCTCGGCGGCCAAGTGTATTTCGTGTCGCCCGACGGCGGAATTCTCTACTCCATCGCCTATGACGCGGTCTCGACGACCTATGTGCCGAATTCGGAGAACGATCTGAGCAAGGATCTCGTCTCGAGCATGAAGCGCATGGCGGTGCAGCGGAAGATTGGCTCGACGACTTCGAACCGGCTGTGGATCCTGCGCGATGATGGCCGCCTCGTCTGTATCGTCATCAACAAGACGCAGGAGATGAATGCCGCCTGCGAATGGCCGGTCCATGGCGGCGGCCTGGTCAAGGAGCTCGTCGTCGACGGGCAGGAACAAGTCTGGATCACGGTCGACCGCGGCGGCGTCATTTCGGAAGAGATCCTCGAGGAGAGCGATCTGAACCTCTTCCAGCGCTCTGTCACCGGCGTGGCCGATCTCACAGGCCGGGTGGTCGGGCTGAACCTCCTGGAAGGCAAGACCGTATGGGCTGAAATATCGGGCGATATCCATGGCCCCTACACGGTCGACACCGGCGGCATCGATACCGACGCACCTTCGACGACCGTCAAGGTCGGTCTTTGGGCGCCGCCGATCTACGAGAGCATGCCCTACGTGAAGGTGTTGCCCGACGACAGCGTCGTGCGCCGGCCTGGCGCCGTCAAGGCCGCGAAGCTCTATGTCATGGACACGACGAGCCTCGCAGTCGGTGCCAATGGTCGGCCGCCGAAGGCGATCTCACTGAACCGCACCACAGACGATCTTACCCTGCCGGCTCAAGGGTATACCGGCCATGTCGACGTTCTCGGCCTGATCGGCGCGACGATGGATCCGACGCTGACCATAAGCCAGCCGCGGCCGGGGCGGCTCCGGTTGCGCGATTACATACCGGGGGTGAAGCTCTAATGGAAACTGTGATTGGGTTGTTCGCGGGTGGGCTCGGCGGCGGTGCAGCTGCCGGCGCTGGCGCGGCGGCAACGGGTGCCGCAGCGGCGGGCGCCGCGGCAACCGGCGCAGCTGCCGCCGGCGGGATCTCTTTTGCAACGATCCTGCAGGGCGGTCTCGGGCTGCTTTCGGCGGTCACCGCGATCAATGGCGCCAATGCCCAGGCCGACAGCCTCGAGCTGCAGGCGCAGGACGCGGCCCGAGAGCAGCCGCTGGAAACGCTGCAGGGCATCGCCCGGCGGGCTTCGATCAAGCGCGATTACATGGATGCAGTGGGCAAGCAGGACGCCGCTTATGCGGCCTCGGGCACCGATCTGAGTTTCGGCACGCCGTCGGTTGCTCGGTCGGAAGCCTTCCGAGAGGCCGATCTCGCGCTCGAGACCGACAACGGCACGCAACAGACGCGCCAGGCGCGACTGCAGGAGCGCGAAGCGAATTATCTGAAAATGTCCCGCAAGGCGCGCCAGGGCGGGATCTTCGACGCGATCTCGACGATCGGTGGCACGGCTTTGAAAATCGCAGACAGGTACTGATATGGCGAACCGCAGGGCTGATCCCGTTTCCTACCGGCCGTTCCGCGCCAATCCGCTGCTCGCTGAGGGACTGCTCGGCGTTGCCCGCGACGACGGCAGCCTCGAGCGGAAGGTCGCCCAGGGCCTCGCCAACCTCGCCGACGATTTCGGCCAAAAGGCCGATCGCGAAGCGGCAGTAGCGGGCGAGCGGCAGGGTGCGATCGACGCGATGAGCGCCGGCCCGGGGGCGGCGACGGTGACAGGCGGGCAGGTAACCGGCGAGAGCAGCGACGGCGTGCGGGTGCGCGTTGCGCCGGCGCAGATCCGGACGATGCTGGCGGATGCCGCCGTCCGGCACGGCGAGGATCCCGATCTGCTGACGGAATTTGCCGGCATCGAAAGCGGCTTCAATCCGCTCGCGAAAAATCCGAACTCGAGCGCCGGCGGCCTGCTGCAGTTCACAGACGGCACGGCACGGCAGTACGGCCTAGGCGACAAGTTCGATGGGAACCAATCGGCGGACGCTGGCGCTCGGCTGCTTAAGGACAACCGTGCGAGCCTGCGCAAGGCTCTCGGCCGCGAGCCGACCGGCGGCGAGCTCTATCTCGCACACCAGCAGGGCGCCGGCGGCGCGATCAAGCTCCTGACCAATCCGAACGCCAACGCGGCCGAGCTCGTCGGCGCCAAGGCTGTTGCCGGCAATGGCGGTTCGATCGGCATGACCGCTGCGCAGTTCGCCGGTCTCTGGACATCGAAGATCAAGAGCGGCGGCGGGAGCTATGCGCGGCTTCCGGCCGCGGCGGCCGATGGCCCTGTCTCAGTCACGCCTGTTCGGACGCCCGTGCAAGTGACGCCAGGCGCGCCTGGCGGCTTCCGCCCGCGCGCCGGCAACTCGATCTACGATCGCGCGTACAACGTCAAAGGCACGAATACCTACCTGCAGGAGCTCGAGCTCACGATGCTGCAGGATCAGTCGTCGGTCTACGACGCCTATAAGGACGATCCGGTCCAGCTCGAAAAGGCGATGGGCGAGCTGCTGCAGGCGCATATGAGCGATCATGTGTTTCCGGAGATTGCGCCGGAATATCAGCTGGCCTTCCAGAAACAGGCCTTTGTGCGTGTGCAGCGGGCAAAGACCGAATTCGACGAGCGTAAGCGGGCGCAAGACAAGGTCGATTATCTCGGCCGCGTCGACACGCTCGAGGGGCAGAAGAGCCAGACGATCGCCGGCCTCGACCCGAACGACGAAAACGCGGCGACCGTGCTTTCAAACCTGCAGAGCTCGATCGACAATCATTACGACGCCGGCGTCGCGCGCGGCATCATCTCGCCGGCCGAGGCTGAAACCTACAAGAGCCGCAGCCGATCGGAAGGGGTGACCGGTTTCTACGTCGGCCAGGCGCAGAAGATGAAGGCCGACGACATCGCATCGATGCGCGCCGAAATGACGAAGGATTATGCCGCCGGCGAGCTCGAGGGGGTGACGGCCGATGACTGGGACCGGATCGACAAAGGGTTGGCATCGGCCGAAAGCGCCAGGCGCACGCAGGACGTCAAGGCCGATGCGGATCTCGCCAAGCGCGGCGAGGACATCGCCAAGCGCGTTGCCCGAGGCCTGCCGGTTGACCCTTCGGAAATGAGCCGGTTTCAGATGGATGCCGGGACGGCGCCGAAAGGAAAAGAGATCGTCGCCTCTACATTGACGCGGCTGAAGCTCGCCGAAGCGGTCAGGACGCTGCCGATCGGCGAAGTGGAAAAGGCCCTGCCTAAGATCCTCGGCGAGGGCGCGACGCCCGAAGATTACGACTTCGCGAAAAAGACAGTGGCCGAGCAGCGCAAGGATCTGCAGACGGATCCGATCGGCGTCGCCGAGCGCTTCGGGATCCTGCCGGTCTCGCCTTCGTTGCCGCTCGACGGCGACGTGGATCCAGACACGGTTTCCGGCGCTTTCTCCGAGCGCATCAATCAGGCCCAGGCGGCGGCGCAGCATTTCGGCGTGTCGCCGAAATATTTCCGGCCGGGCGAAGCAGAGCAGGTCCAGGCGGCCGTTATCGCGGATCCGGACAAGGGACTGTCGATCGCCGCCGGCCTGGTCGATGCCGCCGGCGCGAATGCCGATCGCGTGCTCGCCGAGCTCGGGCCGGCCGCGCCCGCCGTTTCGCTCTCCGGCGGCCTGGTCGCGGCCGGCGGCGATCCGAAGGCGGCGCGCGACCTGATCGCCGGCTATGGCAAAAGCCCCGATGGCAAGGATTATGCCGACATGCCGAATACGAAGCGGCTGCCGATCGCGCAAACAGAAACCGGCAATGCGCTCGCCTTCACGCCTGGCGAGATCAACCGCGTCGACGCGGCCGCCGCGGCGATCGCGCGCAAGCGGCTCTATGATGCCGGCATCGATCCGAAGAAGGATGACGCAAAGGAAGTCTATCAGCGGGCCTACCAGGAAGCGGCCGGTGCCACGTTCGTCAACAACGTCCAGTTCGGCGGCTTCGGCGATTACGATCGCGGCGCCTGGTACCGTGCGGTCAAGGTGGTCGTGCCGCCCTCGATCCGCGCCGACAAGTTCGTCGACGTCGTCGGATCGCTGACGGATGCCGATATCGGCAGTGTCAAGGGCAAGAACGGCAAGACCTGGACGGCGGCCGATTACCAGAAAGGGATCCCTGTCGCAGTCAAGGGCGGCTATGCCTTCGCGCTCGGCGACCCTGCAGGGTCCTCGCCGATGTTCATTGCCGACGAGAACGGCAATCCGATCGTGATCGACGTCGCCGGCATGCGCGACAAGCTGCAGGCGCGTGTTCCGGAGGCCTGGCGATGAACCTGCCCGACCTGGCGCAATTACCGAAGAGCGTTTCCGATGGTCCGGAGAGTTGGGGTCAGGCCTTCGGCCGGCTGGCGACGGCGAGCGATGAAACACAGCGCGTGATCGAGAATGTCGTCGCCGACGATGCGGCGCGCTATGACGCCTATGCCAACTACATCAAGGAAGTGCAGGATGCGACGGGCGTCAAGCTCGCCAATCCGCTCGACGTCGACCTGCGCCAGGGTGCGTTCGATGCCAAGCCCAATCCGCAGATCTCTGGCGGTACCGGGCTGGAATGGCGCGACCAAAAGATGCGTGACAGTCTCGACAAGTTCGAAGCCGATCGGGAGCGCTGGGCCGCGCAATATCCGGCGCAGTCGAGTGTGATCCAGCTCGACGTCGAAGGACGCGTGCGCCGGCAGCAGCGGGCCGCAGAGGCCGAGCAGGCGCGGGCGGCGCAGTCTCCGGAGCTCGGCACCGTCGCACGCGTCTCGGCGCAGCTGCTGGGCGGCCTGAAGGGTACAGCACGCGATCCCTACCAATGGGCGATGGCGGTCACCGGTGCCGGCGGATCGGCGACGGGAACCGTGGTGGCGCGGATTGGCAAAACGATGCTGACGGAAGCGCTCATCAACGGCGGCCAGGAGCTCGTGCTGCAGGGCGCCAGCCAGGAGCGCAAAAAGGCGGCCGGCCTCGAATACGGCATGGATGATATGCTGAAGAATGCCGGCATCGCTGCGACCTTCGGCGCGCTCTTCGGGGGAACGATCGAGGGTGGCGGCGCGATCGCGCGGGCCTACGGCCTCGGCGAGGAGAGTGCCGCCCGGGCGTCGCGGATCCTCGACGGCAATCCGCAGCGCGGCGACGTCGAGGCGATGGCGACCGATATCGGCATTACTTTGACCGAAGAGCAGAAATCGCAGATCAACCGATCTTTCGAAGAACGGTCGCTCGACGAACACATGCTGCCGGCGGACGCCACGCCCGACCAGGTGCGCGTCTTCGAAGCGGCGAAAAATTATGCCGAGGATCCCGACAGCTTTCCCCCGCCCGAGCTCGTCGAGCGCGCGATCGCGGACGGCCAGACTGAAACACCTTCGGTCACAGCTGACGAATTTCAGCGGATGGCAGACGGCGATCCGGACGCGATCGACGATCTGCAGGATAGGCTTTCATCGTCATCGGATACCGGCGCCCCTGTTGCGGCCGAAGCGCCACCGATCGCCAGCAGCGAACGGCTAGACGCAATTGCCCGCCAAAAGGTCGTCGTGGGAACGAAGCCGAGGGCGCCGCAGTCCCTCATGGATTTCCTGGCTGCCGAAGGCGGGATCCGTGAGGATGGCGGCGAGCTGGCTGCGCTTGACCTGTCCACGAAGTTCGTACCCGGGCGCGGCGCCCTCCTGCGATCGTCCGGTCGCAACCTGGACAATGCGAGAGAAGCTGCAGCACAGGCCGGCTACTTCAATCACCTTTACGGCACGGCGGACGAAGCGAGCGCCCAAAGTACAGTTGCCGATCTGCTCGATCTACTCGACCAGGAGAACCGCGGAAGCAAAGCGTTCTCGATGGACGATAGTGCCCGCGTCGAGCAAATGCAGGCATACGAGCAGCGGCTGAGTTCGAGGCGCGACTATCGTGAATTTCTGGGGAAACTTGAAAATGCGGTTCGCGAAGTCGCCCCCGAAACCGGCGTAGATGACGGCGTCCTTGCTCGAGCCACGGACCTGATGATAGAAGAAGATCTGACGCCGCTCCAGGCGTTCGATCGTGCGGTGCTCGAGGATGAAGCGAAGTTCGCGGATTACCTCGAAGAGAGCGGCGGAGGATATCGCGATGACCCAGAATACAGAGACATCCCCTTCTTCGACGACACGCCCGCAGCAGCTCCTGCAGCGCGCAAAGCTGCTCGAGGAGAGAATGGCGACGGCCTCGCCGGCGGACGCGGCTCAGATGCAGCGGATATCGACCAACCTCCGGACGCTGGCCCAGCTTCATCAGACTTCGTAGATCCGCTAGACGGCCAGCGGATCCGGCCGGAACGCGCGATCGAGCCGCTCGACGAGGCGGCGATGCGCGAGGCCGAGCAGCTCGCCGGCGATATCGTCGAGCCGCGCCTCGATGCCAACGGTAACCCCGAAACCCTTCTGGACTTCGTGCCGCTGCAAGATAGCGACGGCAATATCCGCTTGGTCAGCACAGCGGAGGCGCTCGAGGCCGCCGATCAGGAAAATTGGTTCGCCGACGTTTTGGAGGCCTGCAAAGTATGAGCTTGCGTGATTGCCTGAATTCCGCCGTCGAGCAGGGGGCGATCAATTCGCGCCAGGCCGAAGAACTGCACGACTACTATGAGGCGCGCTTTCGCCGCAAGCGGCCGGGCATGACCGATCGGCAGGCGGCCGAAGCCGCCAAGCGGGAAGTGATCGACAGTCTGCGCGATAATGCCAAGGAGAAGCGCCGGCAGGTCCTGCTGACGGAAGCCAAGCGCAAGGAGCTTGCCGACTTCGTCGAGAACTATCGCGACCTGAAGGGCAGGCCGGATAAGGTCGACGCCGTCATGTCGCTGATGATCCATAACGGCTACAAGGGCACCCAGTCGATGTCCGGCAAGGCCAATGCGATTATCGCCATGGCGCACCGGCAGCTTTCTGAGGTGATGCACCATTTCCGGCGATCGCGCGTTGCCGGCACACATCTGAACAAGGTCGACCTGCCGGACGTGATCCGCGCCATGCACGGCGAGAAAACAGGCAACGCCACGGCAAAGGCGATGGGCCAGGCGGTCTCGAACGTCTTCGAGGAACTGCGCCAGCGTTTCAACGCCGCCGGCGGCAACATTCCGAAGCGGCAGGATTTCGGGCTGACGCACACACATAACCGCTCGAACATCCGCGAGCTCGGTTTGACCGGCCGGGGCAAATTCGGCGGCAAGCGCTACGACATGGATCTGGCGCGCCGGCGCTGGAAAGAGTTCATCAAGCCGATGCTCAATGCCGACGAGATGACCAATCCGCGCACCGGCGAGACGGTCGGCCTTGACGGCATCGATGCGAGCCTCGATTACGTCTTCGACAGCATCATGTCGGATGGTTGGGCCCATCGCCGTCCGGAGGCGCGCAAGTTCGGCGTCGGCTCGGTCGCCAGCCGCTATCAGGAAAGCCGCTTCCTGATCTTCAACGATGCCGACGCCTGGCTCGCCTACAACGAAAAGTTCGGCAACACCGATCCGATCGCTTCGATCTTCAACCAGGTCAACAGTCTGTCGCGGGATATCGCCGCCATGGAGCGTTTCGGACCGAACCCGGATGCATCCGTCGAGTGGCTGAAACAGGCGGTGCAGGCCGATATCGGCCGGCGCCAGTCCGGAGCGCTGAAAGTCGAGGGGCTGAAGCTGCCGGGGATCTCGGCGAGGGCGATGGCGGCCTATCGCATCGACAGCCTCTGGCGAGCCTTGCGCGGCCGCGAGACCGTCGTGCAGGGCGCTGCGCAGTTTGCCGGCGATATTCGCAATGTTGCGACTTCGGCGGCGCTCGGCGCTACCGGGATCCTCGCCGGCCTCACCGATCCCTTCGTCTCGCAGGCCGCTAGACGTCTTGCCGGCCTGCCTGTCACCGTCACCATGCACAAGATCGTCGGCGACCTGGCGCGCTTCGCTGCCGACAAGGGCAACGAGGCGGCGCTCGCCCGCAAGGCGGTCGTTTGGGACGATTTCATGCACACGATGAACGAACAGGCGCGCTTCGTCGACCAGATGTTCGGGCATGAATGGAGCAAATATCTGGTTGATCGGTCACTAACCTTGAACGGGCTGAAGCCGCTGACCGATGCTCGCAAGCGGATCGAGGCGACGGCCTGGCACGATACGCTCGGCGAATATGCCAGCAAGGACACCGACTGGATCGACCTGCCGCCGCTGCTCAAGAAGACGATGGAGGGTTTCGGCTTCACGCCCGAGGAGTGGCACGCCATGCGCGCCGGCGTCGACGAGGCAGGCTTCCTCGACCCGGGCACGCTCTATGAAAAGACCGGCAATCGGAACCTTGCGGAAAAATACGCCGAGATGATCATCCAGTGGTCGGAACGCTCTGTTCCTTCGGGAGATCCCCGCGTCAAGAGTTTCCTGACGGGCATGGTGCCGCGCGGGACGGTGCTCGGTGAGATCGCCGAATTCGCCTCGCAGTTCATGAGCTTCGGTATGAGCTTTACGGCGCGGCAGCTCGAGGCGCACTACGTCTATTCGATGCTGGCGAAATCCGGTTCGGGCAAGGTCGCCCGCGGCGCCTATTATTTCGCGGCGATGGCCGTGCCGCTGACGCTCGGCGCCGGCATGTATATCCAGATCCTGAATGTGCTGAACGGCAAGGATCCCGAGGATATGACGCAGCCGAGTTTCTGGGCCAAGGCCTTCGTCAAGGGCGGCGGCGGCGGCCTGTTCGCCGACTTCGTCGACAAGGCGGAAAACCGCTTCGGGCAGAATTTCGCGCAGACGCTTGGCGGCATCGGCGGCGCCTTCATCGGTGACACGTTGGATCTATCGCTGCGCTCGATACAGACGATCATGGGTGCTGAAGATCCGAAAGCGGGCAGGGCGCTTTCGAAATATGTCGGCCGCTACACGCCGATCCTGTCCTCGCATCCGATGACGCGCGCCTGGTACCGGCGGCTCTTCGTCGACAATCTGCAGATGATGACGGATCCGGACGCCGACAAAAGCTTCAAGGCGCAGGCGCGTAAAAGCTCTTTCTGGTGGCAGCCGGGCGAACTGACGCCGCGGCGGGCTCCCGATCTCGGCGCGATCGCCGGGAGCGAATAGGCCCACTTAACGCCGTCGCATGACGCCTATTCTGCCTGGATCAACCGAGGCAGGGTGGCGCCATGGATAATCCTTTTCCGATCCCGCAGCAGCTTCGCCAGGCCGATATCTTCCTCGGCGACGGCGGCCAGACTTACGGGCCGTTCAGCTTCAAGATCTTCGATATCGGCGATGCCGAGGTCTGGTCGCGGCCCGCCGGTGACAGCGGTTTTGCAAAACAGTCCGTGTTCGTCGCTAAGGTCAACGGCGATCCCTTCGACAATTTCACCGTGACCTTCCCGGCCGGGCAGCCCGATACGACGCAGATCCTCGTGCAGTCTGCCCGCCTGGACAGCCGCGCGGCCGGCGTGATGCGCGGCGGGCGGATCGATCCGACGGCGATGGAGAAGGAATTCTCCAAGATCGCCACCGAAATGCAGGAGCTGCGGCGCGATATCGACCGTGGCTGGAAATCGGATTTCGGCCAGGAGCCGATGACGCTCGACGCCGACGTCGAGGACGGCGACGTGCTGGTCAAGGACGGCGATCGGCTGGCGAAAGGGCCGAGCGCCGCGGCCCTCCTGGACGTGCAGAAGCAGGCGGAGGAGGCTCGGGATATCGCGGTCGATAAAGCGGAGATCGCGGTGCAGGCGGCGGCCGACGCCGAAGCCTACGCGCTTATCGTCGGCGCGGCCGTTTACGATTTCAATTTCGACAGCGACCCTTCAACACCCGGATATGATTGGAACGAATAGATGGCTCGTATCCCTCGCAAACTTGCTGGCATCGGCGCCGCAGATCTTTCGGATGCGGCTGAATTCGACGCATATGTCGGACCGTCTCGCGAACTCACCGTCGATCCCGTGCGCGGCATCCTGGCGCTTCACGATGGCGCGACCGCCGGCGGCCGGCGCTTCCTCACCGGGCAGACGGCCCTTGCCGCCGCCACCGTTCGCGTCGTCGACACGACAGGGCTTTCCATCGCGACCTCATACGACGCCGGCGACGCGATCGATGGAGTGACGCTGCAGGCGGGAGATCTGATCCTTCGCGCCATGGGTGGCAGCGGCGGAGACCTCACGAACGGCATTTATGTCGTTCAACCATCCGGTGCCGCTCCCCGCGCGTCCGGATTTTCGACCTACAACGCGCATTGCGGCGTGCTGGTGACCGTGCAGGAAGGAACGCTCGGCGCGGCGACGACCTGGCTGTGCCTGTCACACAAGGGCGGCATTCTGGGCGTGACGGCGATCGCCTTCGGAAATCAAAATATCGACCCAGCGACGGATACCGTCGAGGGGCTTATACGCAAGGCAACGATTGCCGAGGCGCTGGCGGGTCTCAGCAACGAGGGTGCGATCACGCCGATGGTGCTGGCCGGGCTCCTCAAGGTCGTTCGCACCACGATGTCAGACGATACCGCCATCCTTGTCGGAACCCAGGTCGGCCGCAGCGGCTTCGGTCTGCTGGTCTGCCATGATGCCGGCTTTTCCGCGATTTTCGCCTGGGACAGCAGCCCCGCCGTCTCCATCGAAAAGATTGCCGGCGGCGCCAACTCCGCCGCATCCATGACCTTCACGGCCGGCGCGCAGTGGAGCGGCACGACAGGAACCGACGGCAAGTTCAACGTCGGCATCAACTCGTTCGGCACGGTCATTTCGATCGAGAACCGGCTCGGGAACGCCGTGGCCGTGACAATGTACCTGCTGGGAGCCTGACATGTTGAAAAGACGAACTATCCGCGTCGAGTGCATCGGCGACAGTTTCGAGCGCGGCTACACCTTCGGACGATTTTCGGATCAGGTCTCCGTCAACGACCGGCTTTGGCAGATCGCATCGCCATCGCTGGCCGCCAACCTGCTGATGTCGACGAACAATCTTCCGGTGCGGTTTCGGGGCGGCAATCAGGGCTTCCCGATTTCGCGGCTGACGGATGCCGGCCTGCCGGCGGCGCTCGCAGCTTACTGTGCGACCTGGAATATGGACGCGCGCGACTGGATGCTGCTGGAAGATGCCGGCGACCATATCGGCAATCCGGACACCTACCAGGCGGCCGTCGAGGCGGTCATCGACGCGGTTGCACCCGTCCGCTGCGCCGTCATTACCGCCTTCGATTACCCGGTCGGCATCGGCGCTGATCCGAACTATCAGTGGGACAGGATCATACCCGGGTTCGGCCGCTCGATGAATGCGGCCAAGATCGCCGCGGCCGCGTCCAGGGGTGCGCTTCTCATCGATGAGAACGCTGCAATGGACGCCTATCGCTCGACGACGCTCGCAACTGACCTCCTCGACCCGATGCAGCACATCGACGGGACGATCGACGGCATTCATGCCGGTCCATGGGGGACGTTGAAAGAGGTTAGCGTTCGTCTGACCGCCCTCGGCCTGGCGGGCAGCGTCCGCTCGATCGAGGCGCTGACGAGTATCGCCAACGTAGACTTCACGCGCCTGCAGTGCGGCGCGACCGTCTGGAACGGCACAAGGGCGATCAGTTACTGCAGCGCCTTGTTTCCGGCGGCCGAGGTGCCGTAGGGCGCGCCAATCACTGGCTGCCTGCGCTGACAGCTGCGATGATCGCATCCACCATGATTTTTTCACCGTCGACAGTGAGGTGGATGCCGTCTTCTTGGAGCACTGTCTTGCCGGCCGCGGCGGCTGTTTGCGCCAGCGACTTGTAGTCAATCAATGTTGCTGCGAGCGAACGAGCAGCGAACAAGGTGGCATCGTTGTGACTGAGGCCGTGGAATTCGACGGAATAGCGGTAACGATCTGCCGGCTCGCCGCCTAGCGTCGGAGCCTGGATATTGTCGGCAATCGTCATCATCACGAGCTTGGCGCCAGACGCTTCCACCGCAAGACCGATCTGCAGCCAGTTGTCGAAGTAGGAAAGCGGATCATTGTCGTGTCGGCCTGCGTCTTCGAGAACGACGATATCGCCAGGTCGAATAATGCGGCGATTTACCAGATCCTTGATTCGAGCCGCGGCGTCGGCAGCCCTATTGGGTTGCCCGCTGGCACCGGCGTAAACGGCCATGAAACCGCGTGCTGTTAGCATCGAGGCCGGCGATCGCATGTCCCATTGGGGGTTCTGACGCTGTTCCGGCGTCGCCTGGTCGGGAAAGAAGCCTAGCGCCCAACCGCGCATGAGGCTGTCGCCAAAGGTGAAGATCACACGCCCGAACTGATTGCGATCGGCGGTCACTTTTGCAAAGGCGTCATCGGTTGGCCCGGCCTGACCGAGGGCGTTGCCCGCAAATAGGAGAGCCGCAAGAAAGGGCGTCACGAGCTTCATTCGACGGATCTCCACGGGTTGAATGATGCTCATATCCCGGGACAACTATAGCGGTCAATTGGCCTTCCTCCGGCGCGCGCATTTGACGCCTGCGCGCCGGCTTTAAGCTTCAGGTTCCATCTTTTTCAGGAGCCCGCTCATGCCGCTGAAGACCTTGCCCGATATCGTGCCCGCGCCGGCCAAGATGCTGCTCGATTTCATCCGCTCCATCGAGGCGCCGCGCGGATATGGCACCATCTACGGCAACAACCAGGACAAGCTGCCGGTTCCCCTGACATCGATGACGCTCGACCAGGTGATCGCGGCGGGGTCTGGCTGGTCGAAGAAGTTCGGCTCGAGCGCCGCCGGCGGCCTGCAGTTCATGCGCCTCACCCTGCAGCAGATTAAGAAGGAAACCGGCATCTCCGGCGACCTGGTGTTCTCGGCCGGCCTGCAGGATCGCCTGGGCTATTATCTGTTGCTCGGCCGCGGTTATGCCGACTTCATCGAAGGCAAGCTCGGCGTTGTCGCATTCGGCAAGGCGCTGGCGCAGGAATGGGCGAGCTTCCCGGTGCTGGCTGATACCAGAGGCCAGAAGCGACCGGTGAAGCGGGGCGATACCTACTATGCCGGCGACGGCATCAACAAGGTGCTGCTGAAGCCGGAGAAGGTCGAGGCGAAGCTGCAGGACGTGCTCGAGCTCGCCGGCGCCGTGAAGGCCCGGCAGCAGAAGACGAAGGCCACGTCGGCGGCGCTGGTCGCGGCCGTCAACGATAATCCGCCGCCGATCGCGCCGGCGCCGGCCAAGCCAAAGCCGATCCGCAAGAGCGGCCGGTTCTGGACCTGGGCCGGTACAGGCGGGATCTCGCTGACGACGATCGTCGAAAAGCTCGGCTTCTTCCAATTGGATTACCGGGTTCAGATCGCGCTCCTGGTCGTCGTCGTCGGCTTCGCGGTCTATGCGATCGCCACCATGACGCCCATCCGCAATGCGCTCGGACTGAAGAGCAAATGAGCGCCGTTCTTATCGCTTTCCTGAGAAAGAATTGGGCTGCCGTCGCGATCGCGGCGGCCGCCGTCGTCGCGCTGCTCTGGATCGTTCAAGCGGCCTATTCGCGCGGCGCGGCCGATGCCAAGAGCGAGGCGCGCGAGGCTGTCTTCAACCAGCTGAAGGAAAGGAACGCGACGGATGCCGAGATTGAGAACATGCCTGCTGCTGAGCTTTGCCGCGCTATCGGCGGCGAGCTGCGCAACGACAGGTGCGAGTGACGGGGCTGGTTACGCGGCGCTGCATCCCAGTGCCGAGACGCGGGCCTGCATCTGGGAAAAAGACAGGCCCTTCACTCAGGAAGTTGCGGCGCACAACACCCAATGCGCCAAAGATCCGCTGTGCCGGAAATAGGAGAGAGACATGCCGCAACACCGCTTTCAGGCGAATGAGGAATGGAATGCCGGCATCGATGCCGCCAGCGACAAGGGCTATCGCACGCTCGCCTATAGCGGCAGCCTCGGCGGCGGCACCCTGTCGCTCGCGACCGGTTTCGACGGCGGGCTGAAGATCCCGGTTTCCGACGCCGAGCTGGATGCGACGAAGGTCGACGACAACGGCGACGCCATCAAGCAGTTCACCTTCCAGAGCGCCGGCAACGTCTTCGTGACACTCGCCGGCGCCACCACGCCCGACGTGACGGTGGTGGTCATCTGATGCGGCCGCAGACGAGCCTGGTAAGGGGGCAGACGAGCCTCAAGAAGGGGCAGACAAGCCTGGTGTCAGGGCAGACGTCGATCTCGTCGAAGCGGGAGGGCGGCGGTGTCGATCCGAACCGGTTCCTGTTCTTCGGGTCGCGTGCCCGCGCTCCCTCAGGCAACATAGTAACGGCGCTTGCTGGGACAAACTATTACTGCTGCAAGATCGTCGTTCCCTCGCCGCAATTCGTCACGAGAACGTTCAAGTTCCATCTGCCAGGCTTCGCCTCGACTGAGGGCGGCAACTCGCCGCAGGAAACCACCGTGACCGGGACGATCGGCGCGCCGGGGAATTCCGTCATCGCTGATGCTCTGTATGCCAGGATTTCCGGCGTCTTCTATCAGTGCACGTTTGGCGGCAACAATTCCGTTACCGTCGTCGACCAGACCAACGGGCAATGGACGGACGATCTCACGACGCCAGACGTTCCGCCTGAAACTGACATCGAGCTTTGGCTATTCTATCACGTCGCGGTCGGCGAAAAGATCTGGCCGGTCTATCGCATTCAAAAGCACCGCGGCGAACGGATATGGGGCGCGAATGACAATGCGTCCCTCCTCGGCTTCATGGCCGACCCTTTGGCGGACAGCACGCCGGCGCTCGATACCGGCTATGGTGCGCAATCGCAGCCGCAATATTATGCGCCTGACTGCTTTATGCTGGCCAAGGGCGACTGGGACGGCCGGCCGGTCGTGCTCGCTTTCGTCGACAGCATTGGCGAAAGCCGGCAGGAATTCAGCGCCGCCGCCGACGCGCGCGGAATGCTCGGCTGGCTTCGCCGCTACCTCGACAAGGACGCCGGCATTGGCCGCATTCCGTTCTGTATGATCGGTATGCCTGGCGCTGGATCGGTTCGCGAATATACCGGCACGGGCGCGGCGATCGCCACCAGGCGGCGGGATATCATCCGGGAAATCGTTGCCTTCAATGGCGGCAAATGGCCGTTTACCGTCATCGTCAACCAGCTCGGGCAGAACGACACGTCGACGCTTTATAATACGTGGTTCAACACGAACTATCGGTCGAATGTAACTCGCATCCGCACCGAGTATCCGGGCGTCAAGATCGTCGCATTTCCGCCGCTCGGCCGCACGGACATACAGCGGACCATCACGCTTACCTCTGTCGGCACGGTTGCGACCGCTACCGTCGCGACCGGAACAGCCGGGCTCCAGTCCGGCCAGACCTTGAGCATCGCCGGGGCGACGCCTACGGCCTATAACGGCAGCTATGTCATCACCGTTATCGATGCGAACACCTTCACTTACAATTTCGCGGGCGGAACTTCGCCGGCGACCGGAACCATTCGCGCCAACGACCTTGGCCTAAACGCGAACTATCAGCTCTACACGGCGCAGAACTCCTATCCAGCTGATGGCACCGACGCCTCTGGCAAATGGCGCTTGCGCGCCGATATCCTCGCCAAGACGTCGGCGTGCTGCGACGACGCGATCGACACCTATGCGGCTTGGGTCTCTGGCGTGAAGGCCGGGGCATGGCCTGGAATGCTGGAGTTTCCGAGTACGACCTTGACCGCTCAATCAGGAACCGATGGCGTTGCCACGTACACCACAATCACGGTTGCTGATGCCAGCAAATACAGACCGGAACAACCGCTGAACATTTATTCCGGGCCGGAAGGCCTCGCGCGCCTAAGCACGCAAACCATTGTCAGTATCGCCGGCAACGTCATCACGACAACCGGCAGCGCCGTTGTGTTGCCCATTGGTTCCGTTGTCCGCCCGTCTGCCGCGCCGCAGGAAAGCTCGACGCCGGTTTCGTTGGTCCATCCCTATCCTATTATGGTCGATTGGATCGTCGGCAAGATGGACCAGGGCGAGAAGGTAAAGCTTGTGGCCTAACCTCTCCGCGCATTTGACTGAACCGCAATCGCCCTAGGATCGTTCCTAGGGCGATTTGTATTGAAGGGCGTGCTGTGGCATCCAACGACGATATCATGCATGCCATCGGCCGCCTCGAGGCGCAGCAAGACGGCTTGAGCAAAACCATAGACAGGCTCTTTGACGATTTCGCTGATGAGAGGCGGCAGGCGCATGAAAGCCGAGCTCGCATCCATGAAAGGCTCGACGAACAGGCGCATCGCATCGGCGAGTCCGAAAAGACCATCGTCGTCGCCGGCGCGACGGTCGCGCAGCAGCGAGACATCATTGCGTTGTTGAAAGCTACCGTCGACGCTGATGTTACGCCGACGATCAACGAATGGAAGCGCATCAAGTTTTTGGGGGGCGTGCTCTCAGGCGCGCTCATTGCCCTCGGCGTGACAGCCGCTACCGTCGTTGCGTGGCTCTATGACTGGTTAGCCGTGCTGCTTCGATATTGGGGCAAGGTGCCGTAGCCGCAGTCTGACGCCGGAGAGCGACATCGCCTCACAGGATAAGCATCTTAACCTGTTGAGAAACCACAATCCTCTTGTAATTTGTAATCAGGGGGTCCCGGGTTCGAACCCTGGCGGGGGCACCATTCTTTTCCGCGTGATACCGTCTGCCGACCCATAGTCTGGGTTTGACGCTGTTATGCTCCCTCGCACTGGCAGATCTTTCAGAAGGTTCACATCGTTTGATGAACCGCGCGTGAAGGGCGGCTTCAGCGCCAATTCAGCCGCGTCCGCTTATCTTCGCCTCATCATCAATGAGGAAACAGCCATGAAGCTCGCACATCTCTTTCTCGCCGCAACCATTTCCGTCGGTGCGGCTTTCGCGTCCGTCGCACCGGCGGCCGCCATGCCGGCCGAGCGGCCGGCGGTGACGGCGCAGGGCGATATCGTTCAAATTCGCGATGGCTGGCGACGTGATCGCGACCGTGACGACCGTGGCTGGCGCGATGGACGCGATTGGCGCCGGTCCGACTGGCGCGATGATCGCCGTCACTGGCGGCGGTGGCGTGCCGAGCGTTGGCAGGAGCGCCGCGAGTGGCGTGATCGTGATCGTGATCGTGATCGCGGCATGCCGTTCTGGCTCTACCGCAGCTGACAATAACGGCCCGGATCACCCGGGCCGTTATTTTAATGAGTGACGGGTTCGTTGACGCTCGCCTCAATCCGATCGCCATTGCCGGTCTGTCCGGCGCCGGACGGCGACATCATCGCGATGCTGAGTACGGAGGCGACCATGAAGGCGACGACGGCGATCATTATGCGCATAAGCGTTTAATCCTCGTTCGGTTCCGGGATTAACGCATGATCTCCGTCCGCGTTCCTGCCAGTATTTCCCGCCAGGATTATTGCACCTGGCCCGGCGTCGCGGGGCCGGGCGCCGTCGGCGAAAGAGGATCGGGCTGGTGGACGGGATGTGACGTGTCCACCCAGATGATGCTGAGGATAATCACGACGAAGACCGCGATGAAGAGGATACCGAAAATCAGCGGTCGAATGGCCATGATAGGGATCGTTCCTTCTTGCTTCTGAGCCGGTCGCAACAACCGGTCATCGCCCGATCATAGTGCTCCAGGGCGTCATTCCAAGGCAAAAGTGGATTTTTCCGGCATCGGTCGGGCGTTGCACGAGCGTTGTCCGTGTCCGTTTCCATTTGTCGCGCCGGATCGAACTCCTGCATAATTCCTTAAATCCGAATCGATTGCGCGTCTGAAAAGACGCGCGGCGCTGTATGTCGCGGATACCGGAATTACTTGGGAGGCGCGCGTCACAAGGCGGAAATGAAACGCAACTCCGGCAATGCCAGCGAAATCGAGAAATTGCCAAGCGTCATCGTCTATCCCGTCGAAATGGCCTATGCAGGCGATACGCCGGGCAGGCCGATAGACGGACCGACCGGCTACCCTTGCAGCGGCCGGCCTATGCCTTCAGATGGAGCCGCGCCGCATAAAGCGCGATCGCCGCTGCATTCGAGACGTTGAGCGATTTGATCGCGCCTGGCATGTCGAGACGGGCAAGTGCGTTGACGGTTTCCCGCGTCTTCTGCCGAAGTCCCTTGCCCTCGGAGCCGAGCACGAGCGCCACCTTCTGGCCCGAGAAGGTGCCTTCGAGTGGCGCCGGCCCTTCCGAATCGAGGCCGATGGTGGAGAAACCGAGCTTGTGCAATTCACCGAGCGCATCGGCGAGATTGGTGACCTGTATATAAGGTATCAGTTCCAGCGCGCCGGAGGCGGACTTGGCGAGCACGCCCGATTCGGTCGGGCTGTGTCGCTGGGTGGTGATCACCGCGCCGGCATTGAAGGCGACGGCCGAGCGCATGATCGCGCCGACATTGTGCGGGTCGGTCACCTGATCGAGGACGAGCAGGAGAGGGCTTTCCTTCAGCGCTTCGAGCCGGCGTACCGGAAGCGGCCGTGTTTCCAGCATGACGCCCTGATGGATCGCCTCCGGGCCGAGCACCTTGTCGATCTCCTGCGGCGAAACGATCTCGAAGGGCATGCCGAGCGCCTCGACGTCGACTTCGAGGCGCGCAAGTGCGTTCTGAGTCGCGAACAGCTTGATCTTCTTGCGCTCGGGATTGTCGAGCGCTGCGCGCACCGTATGCAGGCCATAGAGATGCACCTGGTCGGGCGCAAGCGCCGGCGGCTTCCAATCGTCGCCACCCCGCTTTCGCTTCTGCGGCTGAGGCGTCGGAATCTCGCCGCGTTCGCGCTTGGCGTCACGGTGGGCGCGCCGCAGAGTGGCGTAATGCGTATCCTTGGCGGATGGGTCTGTCGCGGTCTTGCCGCCGGATTTGTTGTCTTTGCTCATGCAGCTTTATAGCCATGGCGCTCGCTGACGCATAGGCTTTCTTTCATATGCCGGCTTTCGGCGGCGAATGAAATTTTTCGTGTTTTTTCCGTTGTCATCGTGTTGACAGACTGAAATGCTCCGGTCATATACGCGGCGCAGACGACGGGCAGCAACGCTTCGAAGTCTGACGAACTTGGTCTTGCGATCCGGACGAAACTGGAGAGATGCCCGAGTGGTTAAAGGGGACGGACTGTAAATCCGTTGGCTCAGCCTACGTTGGTTCAAATCCAACTCTCTCCACCATTCGTCATCGGATCGGACCACCCCGCGGGTATAGCTCAATGGTAGAGCAGCAGCCTTCCAAGCTGAATACGCGGGTTCGATTCCCGCTACCCGCTCCAGTTTCCGTTACGCTACTTCATATGACCGCTGCATCGGTCGTCCCGAGATGTCTCCGGCGCTGCCGGAGAAGCTGACGATTGCGATTGCGGGCTGGCAGGGAAGGGCGCTCGACGCCGAACGTCTATGGCGCGTCTCCGGCGGTCGATGCGATTTTCTCTGAGATTTCAGCGATTTTCGGGGGGGCTTTGGCGAATCGCCTTGCAGGCTGCGAATTGTCTCCCATATCCGCTGTCAGGCCAAGTTTGGCGTCTGCAATTAAGTCTTGCGCAATGTCGCCGAAAGCCTTAAACGGCGGCACTAAACCGGTTCGCCGGGGCCACCATTTTCGTTCACAGGAAGCATTCAAATGGGAAAGAGTAAGTTTGAGCGCAACAAGCCGCACGTCAACATTGGCACGATTGGCCACGTTGACCACGGCAAGACGTCTCTGACGGCAGCGATCACGAAGTACTTCGGTGAGTACAAGGCGTA
>NZ_MZMU01000022.1 GCF_004123835.1 Rhizobium leguminosarum
CCGCCAAGCTTGCCGGCGTCTCCAAGGTGCTGCTCGCCGAAAGCGACGAACTCGCCAACAATCTGGCCGAACCGCTGGCCGATCTGATCGTCTCGCTCTCCGCCAGCTACGACACGATCATCTCCGCTGCCACCTCGGTCGGCAAGAACGTGCTGCCGCGCGTGGCAGCCCTGCTCGATGTCGCCCAGGTCTCGGAGATCATCGAGGTGATCTCTGCCGATACCTTCAAGCGGCCCATCTATGCCGGCAATGCCATCCAGACGGTGCAGGCGAGCGATGCCAAGAAGGTGATCACCGTGCGCACAGCTTCCTTCGCCTCCGCACCGGAGGGAGGTTCGGCAACGATCGAGGCGATCCCGGCGGTTACCGATCCGGGGCTTTCGACCTTTGTCGGCGATGCGCTGTCGGCCTCCGACCGGCCGGAGCTGACGTCTGCGAAGATCATCATCTCCGGCGGCCGGGCACTCGGCTCGGCGGAAAAGTTCAGGGAAGTCATCCTGCCGCTTGCCGACAAGCTCGGTGCTGCCGTCGGCGCATCCAGAGCCGCCGTCGATGCCGGTTATGCGCCGAACGACTGGCAGGTCGGCCAGACCGGCAAGGTGGTGGCGCCGCAGCTCTACATCGCCTGCGGTATTTCAGGCGCCATCCAGCATCTGGCCGGCATGAAGGATTCGAAGGTGATCGTCGCCATCAACAAGGACGAGGAGGCGCCGATCTTCCAGGTCGCCGACTACGGACTGGTCGCCGATCTCTTCGACGCCCTGCCGGAATTGCAAAAGGCGCTCTAGCGAGGGAGGCCGAACGTGGCGCGCGTCGTGGGACGTCCAATCAAACCTGGTGCCGACCTTCTCCTGAATGATGACGAAAAGCCGGCATATATACGGCTGCACGACATCGGGAGGGAAAGACGTTCTCGGCCGCTGCAGGAATTTCTCAATGATGTCGGCGGCCTGATGCTGTCGGCGGAGGCTCCAGCCGTCGCCAGCTTCGTTGCCGGCAAGGTCCTCCAGAGGCTGCTCAAGACCGGGAAGGTGCGTCCGGAGGGCGGGCCTCTTCCCGGCGCGCCCGAAGGGCTGAATGACGCCATCGGCCATCTTGCAAAATCGGGACGGAAATACGAGGCGATCGCCGGCCAGTTCCAGAGTCTCGCCGATAAGCTGGTCTGGAGACGCGGCCGCTCCGGTCCCTTCGCAAGCCTGAATTTTGGCAATACGCACTCCCATGCGGTCTTGGTCGGTCCCGGCGGCATGGAGGAACGCGCCGATCTCAGGGTCGGCGTGATCTACATGGATCGCTATACAAGATTTCCCGATCATGTTCAGACGCAGCCCCGCGCTTTCATTCTGCTTTCGCCGGGTGAAATCTGCCTTGGCAATTCCCAATGGTTCTCCGCCGGTATCGGCACGGTCTTTGCAAACGACGCCGGGCAATCCTTTGCGATAAGATGCACAGCCCGGCCACTGCTGGCGGTCTGGTGCCAGGTTGAGCGGGAGACGTGATGGGGTCCTTGGCGACAATGGGTCCGAGATGAACAAAAAGCTCGAACGCCAGAGCTTGAAGTCTCGGCGGTAACGCAGCGAAGCAGATCGGCGAGAAGCCGGTCGATCCGAATATGCAGCATCAGAATTCAATTTAAGAGGAAGGATATCAAAATGGACGTTCGCGCCGCCGTTGCCGTTCAGGCAGGAAAACCGCTCGAAGTGATGACTGTGCAGCTGGAGGGGCCGCGGGCCGGCGAAGTGCTGGTGGAGGTCAAGGCGACGGGCATCTGCCACACCGATGATTTCACTTTGTCGGGCGCCGATCCGGAAGGCCTCTTCCCGGCAATCCTCGGCCACGAGGGTGCCGGCATCGTGGTCGATGTCGGCCCCGGCGTCACCTCGGTGAAGAAGGGCGACCACGTCATTCCGCTCTACACCCCGGAATGCCGCGAATGCTATTCCTGTACCTCGCGCAAGACCAATCTCTGCACCTCGATCCGCGCGACCCAGGGCCAGGGCGTGATGCCGGACGGCACCTCGCGTTTCTCGATCGGCAAGGACAAGATCCATCACTATATGGGGTGCTCGACCTTTTCGAACTTCACCGTGCTGCCGGAGATCGCCCTTGCCAAGGTCAATCCCGACGCGCCGTTCGACAAGATCTGCTACATCGGCTGCGGTGTCACGACCGGCATCGGCGCGGTCATCAACACCGCCAAGGTGGAGATGGGCTCGACGGCGATCGTCTTCGGGCTCGGCGGTATCGGCCTCAACGTGCTTCAGGGTCTGAAGCTTGCCGGCGCCGACATGATCATCGGCGTCGACATCAACCCTGACCGCAAGGCATGGGGCGAAAAGTTCGGCATGACCCACTTCGTCAATCCGAAGGAGGTCGGTGACGACATCGTGCCCTATCTCGTCAACCTGACCAAGCGCAACGGCGATCTGATCGGCGGCGCCGACTACACCTTCGACTGCACCGGCAACACCAAGGTGATGCGTCAGGCGCTGGAAGCTTCCCACCGCGGCTGGGGCAAGTCCATTATCATCGGCGTTGCCGGCGCCGGCCAGGAAATCTCCACCCGTCCGTTCCAGCTGGTCACCGGCCGCAACTGGATGGGCACCGCCTTTGGCGGCGCGCGCGGCCGCACCGACGTGCCGAAGATCGTCGACTGGTACATGCAGGGCAAGATCCAGATCGACCCGATGATCACCCACACCATGCCGCTCGAAGACATCAACAAGGGCTTCGAGCTGATGCATGCGGGCGAGAGCATCCGCGGCGTTGTCGTGTACTGAGCCATGAAAACGATCTCGACCGAAAATTCTCATGGCGGCACTCAGGGCGTTTACGTCAATCGCTCGGATGTCTGCGGGTGCGACATGACTTTTGCGGTATTCCTGCCGCCGCAGGCCAAAGCGCGGAAGCTGCCGGTTCTATGGTACCTTTCCGGTCTGACCTGCACCCATGCGAACGTCATGGAAAAGGGAGAGTATCGGCGTCTTGCCGCAGAACTCGGTATGATCGTCGTCTGCCCCGACACCAGTCCGCGGGGCGATGCCGTTCCGGACGAACCGGATAATTGGCAGTTCGGCAAGGGGGCCGGCTTTTATGTCGACGCCACCGAACCGCCATTCGCGCAGAACTATCGGATGTACAGCTACGTCGTCGATGAATTGCCGAAGCTTATCGCCGCAGAGTTTCCGGTCGACATGACGCGACAGGGGATCTTCGGTCACTCGATGGGCGGACACGGCGCGATCACGATTGCGCTCAAGAATCCCGAACGTTTCGGCAGCTGCTCGGCCTTCGCGCCGATCAGCCATCCTTCCGTCTCCGGCTGGTCAAAGCCGGCATTCCGGAAATACCTCGGATCGGATGAGACGGCCTGGCGGGCATATGATGCCTGCTCGCTGATCGAAGACGGGCACCGGTTCCCGGAATTCCTCGTCGACCAGGGGACGGCGGATAGCTTCCTGGAGGATGGATTGCGCCCCGAAGAGCTCAGGCAAGCCTGCGAGACGGCTGGCATCAGCCTGCGGCTTCGCATGCAGGAAGGCTACGGCCACTCCTACTTCTTCATTTCGACATTCATGGAAGACCATCTGCGCTGGCACGCGCGGAGATTGGGAGACTGATTGCAGAGCTTGGCCGGGCATATCGCAAACGGCCCAGAAGGGGAGGAGAAACCCATGACCAGCATAGCCATACATCCGGCAGTGGATTCAGGCTTTCGGGCGACTGACGCTGCTTTCGCAGGCGGGACGCTCGTCTGCAAGTGCGCAAGCAACCCCGTGAAGGTCAGGATCAAGAGTGACATCGCCCACAATCATGCCTGCGGCTGCACGAAGTGCTGGAAGCCCGAGGGCTTCGTCTTTTCAGTCGTGGCAGTTGCGCCGACCGAAAGCGTCGAAGTTCAGGAGAATGGCGACAAGCTCGCCGTCGTCGATTCCGCCGCCTTGATCCAGCGTCACGCCTGCAAGGAATGCGGGGTGCATATGTATGGGCCGGTCGTGCGCGAACATCCGTTCCAGGGATTGTCGTTCGTCCATCCGGAACGCTTTCAGGAAAGCGGCTGGGCGAAGCCGGGCTTTGCCGCCTTCGTGTCGTCGATCATCGAAAGCGGCTTCGACCCCGCGAAGATGGACGCCGTCAGAACGCAGCTGAAGGCGTCCGGCCTCGAGCCTTACGATTGCCTCTCACCCGGGCTGATGGACTACATCGCAACCTGGATGGCCAAGAAGAGCGGCGTGCTAGTCGCTTAAGTCTTCCGGGGGGCGCCGCAAGCGCTCCCCGCCGCAATTCGCATATGGGGACATCCTGCGATGGCCGGCGGCCGGGCTTCGGAAGCATGGTGCTTAGGTCGGCCGCAAACATTCCCGCCGACTGCGACAATTCCATAGACTAGTTCCGTGGCGGCTCCCGCTTTGTCGGTCACTCCCGAACCGGCTGCGGCAAAGGCATTGCTACGGCGTGCCCTCCTTCGTCTCGGCCGCGACCGCTAAGCAGCGCTGTGGCTGGCGTCAGCGGCGCCGCGGCTTCTCGGCTTCCACGCCAAACACGAGATGACGCTCGAGCAGATCATGGCGTTCTCACAAAGACCATGTCCAAAGGAGGTCTACTGACGCTCGCGCACTTGTTCAAACTGGTGCAATAAAGTGAGACACTTTGCCTACTTCAATATGACGTACAGCAATTAGTCCTCCAATTGACTCTTCAAAATCGCAGATGTAAGTGCTGTTGGTTTTGAAATTGCAAGTAGAATATATGTGTCACTTGGGCGAAGGTGACTAAGAGAAAAGTTGACCGGCGGAACTTGGTACAAGTCGAGCCGATTTATGAATCTCAGTCCCGGGATTCCCGCGCCCGATCGGGTGCCTCAACCTTCCATAGTCTGATTATCGGTAGGAGCTCAGTTTGTCGGTTTTGCACAGCGACGATATTCTCTTCAGTCATGTCAGTGAGAACCGATCCGCCGCGGCCGTAAAGGGTGCCTTCTGGTCGGCACTCAGCACCCTCATTCCGACGGTCCTGACCTTCGCTGTTTTTGTGGTCACTTCTCGCGTCCTCCAACCTCAGGACTTCGGTCTTGTTGCGCTGTCGTTCAGCATTGTCTCCTTTGCAGCGAGTTTTGGGCCGACTGCTTTTGGCGAGGCGATCATCCAGAGGGCCGAGATCAGGCGCAGCCACCTCGATACGATATTCCTGCTTTCGCTTGGCTTTTCGTTCTTGGTCTACGGCGCCTTATGCCTGGCCGCTTCGTCGATCGCGGCATATGTCGGGCATAAGGAAGTCACCTATCTCATATACATCATGGGATTGAAGGTATTCTTCGACTTCACGGCCGTCGTTCCGAATGCGATCGTGAACAGGAAAATGTCCTTCCATCTGGTGGCCGTCCGCACAGTTATAGCGACCGTCACGTCTGCTTGCATTTGCCTTGTTTTGGTTCTCGCGGGTTTCGGCTTGTGGGCGCTCGCGATTGCACAGATCGCGGCCACGGCGGCATCATGCGGCGCTGCTTTCTGGGGTGCAGGGTGGTCGCCCGGACTTCACTTGAAGAGACAAAGCCTGAACGACCTCCTGCACTACGGCTTTTTTGCATCCGGCACTCGGTTTTTGCAGACGATGAGCTTGGACAACTTGATCATCGGCGTGCTCTTAAGCCCGTCGGCGCTCGGCATTTATAATTTCTCGAAGCGTTTGTTTGATATGATCAACAACGTCATCGCCGGGGGCTTAACATCTGTCACCCACGTCTTGCTGTCGTCGTTGCGGACCGATCCGAAGAAAGTTCGAGAAGCATTTCTCATGGCAACGTTTGGATGCGCTCTGGTTTCCTACCCCGTATTCATTGGCCTTGCCGCAGTTGCCGATGATGCGATCGCGACAATTTTCGGTGCGCACTGGATCGAGGCCGTCTGGCCGGTCCGGTTCTACTGCGTTATCGGGTTGATGGCCGGGATCGGCTACGTGCAGGCATCCTTGATCAAGAGCCAAGGAGAGATGGATTGGTGGTTTTACTACCAGCTGGCACGAAACCTCCTCACACTCCTGACGATCGCAATTCTCTATCCTTATGGCGTCACGACGATTGTTTTCGCCATAATGATCGAAGTTTTGTTGTTTTGGCCAATCACCAGCTGGAAGGTTTCGCAGCATATAGAGCTGAGTATCCAGGCATATCTGGCGCAATTCCTGCGGCCTACCATAGCCTCTGCAGGAATGGTTGCAGTCGTTTTCCTCCTCCACGAATTGCTCATTCATTGGTCCCCGTATCCACGCTTGGCCATAGAAGTCCTCGCAGGTGGCATCGCTTACTGCAGTCTAATATTCGTGCTGTGCAGGGCTCGTTTGAATGTCTTGATCGGCAGCATCAAGCAGGCTCGGCAGCGCAAAACCAAGGCCGGCGCGATGGTAAACCTGTAGCACATCAATAGCGATGGCCGGCACTGCTACCGACTTGTGTTGCAGGTCAACTCAACTGGCACCCAGCTGTCAAGTCTAAGTTCTGAACCGCCGCAGGATTTTGACCACCGGAGTGGGGTCTTCCGGCTTCATTCAGGGAGTTGGGCTGGTTACGCGTCCTCTTGTAGCCTCTGCGCCAATCCTCCATTTTTTCGCAGATGCTTACATGGGAGGAGTTCGATCTTGGCCCACTATTGCGTTGCGGTCGCTGTGATCCCCGGCTGCATATACTCTGGGAAAGGCGAATACGAAGCGATATGTTTGTCGGGCACGTTCTGCGACATAACGGCCGGCAACTGTATCGGCTTCGGTACTCGGCTTTGATGCGGTAGAGTTCGCTGATCCGCTTCAGGCCTCCTCAGCAATTGGCGTGGAGCCGTACGAGCAATCTCGACCAGCTTGCGCCGCGCATGCGCTCAACAGTAGGCAAGCCGGATATCGGGACCGATACGGTCCCGTGCGGTCAGGCGATTGTATCCCGCATATCGATCGACCTGGAGCACGCCTATAAACCCTTGCAATATCCTCCGAAGGGTAATTCAGGCAGTGGAATGTTGCGACTACCCTTAGAACTTCACCTTGAAACCTGCATTGAGGTTGAGGCTGTAGCTGTCAGCGAAATTGGACAAGCTGGTGTTGACGGAGACCTCACTGTAGATGGAGTACTTGTCATTATTCCAGTTATAGCTACTGCCAGCGCCGATGCCGCCCCAGGTTCGGTCATTCTCACTAGCAAATTGGACGCCTGATACTGCGACATCCGTCCCGTCCAGGAACTCATAATAAAGATTGGCGATGCCGTAAAGATGGGTACGGGTCGTCGTTCCTGAAGCGCCCTCCCAGGCATTTTCGTAATCTGCCGAAAGCCCCAGGCGGCCTTTAAGACTCTCACCAGCCCCGAGAGATACGTTGGCGCCGAAGGAGTCGGTGAAGTTATCGAAATTCACATTGGAATATGCGATCTGGGCCTGCGGGGTAAGCGTCCAGCTCTGGTTCAGCGCAAGTCTGTTGCCGGTCTCCAAGCTGAAGGCGTAGCCGAAACCGTCATTCCCTGTCGAGAGGCCACCGGCGATGTCGGAAGATAGGTCACTTTCATACCATGTCGCCTGCGCCTGCCCGTCAAGATAGAAGCCATTCTGACCATACCAGGTGAGCGTAGCGCCAATTCCATAGCCATCGGTATCGACTGTGCCATTGCCGAAGATGGAGGATACATCTGCGGATGCGTTGCCATAGTGAGCCGTGATGCCTCCCATGAGGGTGCCGCTGCCGCTTTCGTAAAGCTGTTTGTCCAGGCCGCCTTGGAACTTCCACGTATCCACATCGTAGTCAGCGGAACTCGTTGACGTTCTTGGATCAAAGCTTTCACGTGTGCCTTCGAAGCGCGCCCACAAGCCGCGTCCCTCGACGAAGGTCGGGCCTCCGTCCGACGGCTGCGGAGCCGGTTCCATCGTTCCGGGACCATCGCCCTGAGACAGCGTTCCATTGCCAGCTCCTGACCAATAGCGGTTGCCAAGACGTTGTTGCAGCGTTGGCAGTCCGTTTAGGCCGAGCAATGTCTGCGCGTACGCCTCATAAACGGGAACGCCGGGCTGGTAGAGCGGCAATGATGCCGGGTCAGCCGCGTCTAAAGCGGAACGAAGATACCAGTCACCATCGGTTGGCGTTGCGATGCCATTCTTGTATAGTCGGTAAGCGTAGGCGCCGCCAATAACGGCTTCCTCGCCCTGAAAGCGATAGTCTCCGTCAAGTGCAAAGTTGCCGGCGGAAGAGCCAGCAACATCGATCACCCTTATTCCTTCCACAGTCAGCGCTCCCTTGCCGCCAACATTATTGACGACAAGCGTCGTCGATCCTGACGTGTTACCCGCAACAACAAGCCTGTCGGTCGTTGATGCGTCATCGCCCAGCGCCGTGTTCAACCGTAAAGTGCCGCCTGCGCCCGCATAGTTGCCGCTGACAGTCAGCGTTGCTCCCGGCGCACCTCCGATATTGACCAAACCGGCATTGGTAAGCACGCTAAGGGTCTGATCAAAACCGGCCGCATCGAGGGTCCCGCCAGCAAGCACGGAAGTCGACGAAGTGGGGCTAAAGGCGTTGGTTGTGCCAGCGGCGAGCGTTCCGGCCTCGACCGTCGTTGCGCCTGAATATGTATTCTGCGCGGTCAGGATTGTCGTTCCGCCGCCGATCTGCCGGACGCTGCCGGAGCCTGAAATCACCCCGCCGAAACTCATGCTGTCGGAGCGATTGAAAGCAAGAGAACCGGTATTTGAGACATTTCCGACGATAGAACCGGAGGTGCCACCGTTGCCGAGCTGCAGTGTCCCGGCGTTGATGGTGGTTCCACCAGTGTAGGTATTGTTGCCGGCGAGGACCGTGGTGCCCGAACCGTTTTGTTCCACGGCACCCGAACCGGAAATAGTTCCAGGTACCAAAAATGCGTCGGAGCGGTTGAACGTGAGCAGGCTGTTGTTCAACACATCGCCTGAGATCGAGCCGCTAGTTCCGCCATTTCCAAGCTGGAGGGTACCTGCGGAAATCACGGTGCCACCACTGTAATTACTGTTACCCGTCAGAACGAGAGACCCTGTTCCTGTCTTCGTAAGTCTGCCCGGTCCGGTTACACCCTGTGCCAATGTCGAATTGAAGGCCTGTGTGTCAATCGTGCCGCCCCCGACATTCAGGGTCACTGCCCGGCTAGCCGATAAGTCGAAACTGCTGTTGAGTTGCAAGGTGCCGCTATTGAAGCTGACACCGCCTGTCGAGGCGCCCAGCGCATTGTCGGCCCCGACAGCGACAACGCCGCCATTGATGAAGGTTCCACCGGAATAGGTATTGCCTGCCGCGACAGAGGGTGCAAGCGTAAGGGTGCCCGCGCCGGTCTTTTCGACGGCACCGGTTCCGACGATCTGACCGACATAGGTGCCATTAACGGGCTGAGTGAACCGTACAAGGCCGTTATTGGTGATGTTGGCGACGTTGTTTGCGGGGACTAGCTGCGTTGGGAGAGCCTGTGCACGTGCTTCCAAGATACCAGCAGGATCGATGATGACCTGGCCGGTATAGTTGCTGTTTGTCCCCGTCAGAACAAGCGTGCCGTTTTGAACCGTAGCGACGGTAACACCGGTAATTGTGCCCGTCAGTGTCCACCTTCCAAGATCGTTTTTAACGAGGCTTTCAAACCCGGTGAAGTTGCCAGCCATGGACGACTGCCCGTCACCGCTGAGGAAGATTGCATCAGTGCCCAGGCCGCCGGTAAAATTGCCGGTAACGCTCGATCCTGTATATAGGCGCAAGATATCATTGCCGTTGGCGAGGTTGATACTGCCTCGAATTGTGCCTTTGTTGGTGAAGTCGAGCGCGCCGGCGCCCGATCCGCCGATGACGGTGCTTGTTGTTCCGTTTCCCGCTTCGATAATTCCGGTTTCATTATTGATCACGGTGTTCAGGCCGGACGTATTCTGAGACCAGATAGCGACAGCATTGTTCGCGTCGATGAGGCCACTGTTGGTAAGCACATTGCCGGTGCCCTGGAAGTTTACAGCTTCCGCGCTTCCCTGGGTCCCGAGGGCAAGGAGCTGCCCCCCCTGTTCAATCGTCACCGTGCCATTGTTGTTGACCTCAATGGCGTTGCCACCCGTGTTGAAATTGCCAATAGTGGAGACTGCCGTAGCGCTGACGAGGCCCCCACCGGCAATGGTGATGACCGCGCCGTTGCGCAGGCTGATAGCATTCAAGTCGCCGACAGCAACCTGCGAACCGGTTCCAACATTCACAGTGATGTTGTCTGCAGCAGCAGAATTGCCGGCGCCTACGGTGGTTGTAAACGGATTGGGAGCTGTCGCGTCGCAAGTGATTACACCTCCAAGTGTGACGCAATTCGCGAACGCCGTCGCCGGCGCCATGAATGAGCCTGCGATGAAGATTGCCGCGACGATCGACGAACGGGAGGCGCACGAAGCAAAGCCGGATGGGAGTTTCTGCATTCTCTATCTCCGAATCTTTTCTGCATCTTTTCTGCCTGCTTAACCTAAAACCGGCCGTCTGCCTGTGTTCGATCGGCAACAAAGTGGAACAAATTGAAACTCTCCCGCGCAGAATATTAATAGTTCGATTACAGGTAGCTCCGAAGTGCCGCTGAGGCCGCGGGTGGCCAATAACCGGCGGGGACCGGTAAGTCTTCGCGCGGTTGCGACCAATAATTGCAGTTGGATGTGGAGAGCCTCGGTGTGAAAACTGCTGGAGGCATCATTTGTGGACTGTTAGATAACATCTCGTAACGAGCGGCCGATTCACCCACATTCGGAGCCGCCCTCCGGTTTCTTTACCATTTGCTTCTGCGAGATTCCTGGGAAAGATGGAGAAGAGCGGCGCGACGTGCTTTAGCAGCGGGGTTCACGCTTGACCATGTGGAGGATCTTGCCGAGAAGCTCGTCGTATCCGAGGCATACGTGTCGCAGGTGAACGCGCGGAATGCGAGGCGTCGCGCTAACGACGCTCGACGAGATGACGCGCGTTTGGAATGTCACGATCGAAGGTTTGTTTGCGGCCACAGAAGACGATCTCGCCAGCGTGTCAACGTTTAAGGTCGCCGCGGGAACAGGAAAAGAAGGTTGCCGAGATGTCCTCCTGATTACCTGCTCTTGGTGGTCCAGATTAAACCAGAACCTTTCCTCTATGCCTTTGTCATTCGGGATTGGCGCGGGTGACCAGGCACAATACTATATTGGTCAACGATAGCGGTCCAATGACAGGGTTTTCAAAATTCGACGAGCGCGTTCGAAGGAGCAGGAGATGACTATGCGACCCGAGCAGCATCGACAGGCAGACGACGCCGCGAAGTCGGCTGGCCGGCTCAAGGTCGGTTTCGTTCTGGCGCGATCGTTCACGCTGTCCGCCTTCGCGCTCTTCGTGGACACGCTGCGACTTGCCAGCGACGAGCAGGATCGTTCCGGAAGGGTCCTTGCCGACTGGCAGGTGATCGGCAGCACGCGGCACCTGATCACCGCGAGCTGCGGCGTCCAGGTCGCTCCGACATCCGATTTCGTCGATCCGTCGAAGTTCAATTACATCGTCGTCGTCGGCGGCCTTCTGACGGTGGAGAACCCTGTCGACCAGCAGACCATCGCTTTTCTCAAGCAGGCGGACGCCAAGAAGGTGCCGCTGATCGGCGTGTGCACGGGTTCGTTCATCCTTGCTGCGGCAGGCCTGATGAAGCGGCACGAGTCCTGTGTGAGCTGGCTGCATTATAAGGAGTTTCGGGAGCGGTTTCCCGACCTCAGCGTTCGCTCCGATCGGCTCTTCAATCTCGATCGCCAGCGCGGATCGTGCGCAGGCGGCAGCAGTTCAGCCGACATGGCAGCGTTGCTGGTCCGAAAATGTATCAGCCGCGACGCCGAACGAAACGCGCTGGAGGTCCTTCAGATCGAAAAGGCCCGGGCTCCGGCCGACATACAGCCCCGGCGTCCGCTCTACGACGACTATGACGACGCCCGCGTCAAGGCGGCGATGATTACGATGGAACAGTTCGTCGACGGCAGCATGTCTATACAGAAGCTTGCCGCCACGGTTGGCCTGTCACGGCGGCAACTGGAGAGAATCTTCATCGACAAGACGGGGATGTCTCCTGCCAAGGCCTATAATCGTGTTCGCATGGAGCGGGCGAAATCGATCCTTGCCCAGTCGAAGGCGCCACTGATCGAGATTGCGCTGGATGTCGGCTTTGAAAACGCCTCGCAGTTCACGAGAACGTTCAAACGCACATTCGGGCAAACGCCGTCGCAGCATCGTGCAGCCGCTGCGAGAGCGCACTGAGCTTATTCAGATATCTTCCCACGGAAACGTGTCCAGCCGCTCAGCGCCCCTTGCCGTGATCAGAGCCTGGGTTTCCAGCTTGATGCTTTCGGATCCGGTTTCGGCGATCAGGCTTTCGATGTTGAGAACCATGCCCTCCTCGATGATACCGCTGAAGTCACGGTCGAAATCCGGATGCAGAAGGATCCCCGGCCATTCGTCCGCCATTCCGGTTCCGTGCAGAGCAAGCGTGTATCGATAAGGCTGGGATTTTACTGGAATCCGCCACGACAGCGCATTGAACTCTTCAAACGTCATACCGGGCTTCAGGATGGCGAGATTGTGCTCGATCTGATCCCTGGCTGCGGCGTAGAGTTCCTTCTGCTTGGCGTTCATCGCAACGTGTCCCGCGGTCCACGAGCGCGAGAGGTCGGCGCAATAGCCGTAGGGTCCGATCATGTCGGTGTCGAAGGATATCATCTCCCCGCGTTTGACGACGTAGTCCGAGCATTCCTGATACCAGGGGTTCGTTCTGGGGCCTGCGGTCAAGAGCTTGGTCTCGAGCCATTCGCCGCCGCTCCGTGCGTTTTCGAAGTGAAGCTCGGCCCAGATCTCTCTTTCGGTGCGGCCCGGCTCGGAAACCTCGTACATCCGCGCCATGCCTGCTTCGCAGACACGGATCGTCCATCTCATCAGCTCGATCTCCTCAGTGCTTTTGATGGATCGCGCCCGCTCAGCCAGCTCCTGACCGTCTAAGAGCATGAAGCCGCGTTCCCGCAATTCGAACGCGCCGGCGGGTTCGAGCCTGTCCACCGCCACGCGCTTGTTGCCGCCATTGCGGCTCAAGAGGTCCGCGACCTCGTCCGCCCAGGCTTTCAGGCGGGGTTCCATAAGGTTTCCGGCCGTGAAGAATATCCATGACTTCGCCGGCCGGATCTCGTCGATGCCGGGAAGCCCGTCATTGACGTGTTCGGCACCTTCGAATTCGAAAAGTATGGCCGGACCATCGGCGAGAATCAGAGCGTAGCGCGAGGCATTGTGCATCGTCCAAATGCTCATATTCGATGAATCGAGGGCATATCGGATGTTGACGGGGTCGTAGAGAAGCAGGGCGCCGCAGTCCCATTCGCGCATCTTCCTGCGCAGGCGCTCCAGACGATAGCGGCGAGCCCGATCGAGCGTCGTGGCCGGCAAAGGACTGATAAGGGGCCGATCCGCTCCGTCGGGATTGAGGTATGCCTGCTTTCGCTCATCTTTGAAGACCGTCGAGCCGGTCAGCTCAACGGAATTGCTTTCCTCTCGCAGCATCTCAGTCAGTCCCTTTTGTCGGTGAGTGACGGTGTTTAGCGCTCGATGACCAGATCGCTGAGCGGCTTGGAGCAGCAGGGCAGGAAGAAGCCCGCGTCGATTTCCCTCTGACGAATTCCGCCATTGTGGTTCATGTCGACGGTGCCTGACGTAAGCTTCGACTTGCAGGTGCCGCAGACGCCATTCGCGCAGGACGACGGGATCCTGACGCCTGACTTCTTTGCACAAGAGAGCACGCTCTGGTCGCCGGAGACGTCGATGCTGCGGGCTTGCTTCGAGAAGGTGACCTGAAAGACCTTGGCAGCTGCCTCCTGAACCACGGGGATCTCGGGTTCATCGATGACCGCTGCGTCGAAGCTTTCCTCCAGGTAGTTCGAGCCGGGCACGCCGAGTTCGGCGGCAATGGCGCGCGCTGCGGCCATGAACGGGGCGGGGCCGCAGCACATCACGGTTCGCTCAGTGATATCGGGAACCGCAAGCCGCATGTATTCTTTCGAAATGCGGCCGGTCAGACCGGGCCAGGACGGCTCGTCGGCAACGGTCTCGGGCAAGAAATGCAGGCGAAGGCCTTTCAGCCTGCGGGCGATGCAGGCCAGTTCGTCGCGAAAGATCAGGTCCTGCGGCGTCCGTCCGGCGTGCATGAAGACGATGTCGGCGGGTTCGCAACTGTCGGCGAGTTCCCGCAGAATGGACATGACGGGGGTAATGCCGGAGCCGCCGGACAAAAGCAGAAGCTTACGTCCCGACGTCTCGGGCCTGACGAAGTGGCCGAGTGGCCCGTTCGCCTTGATGGCCGTCCCCGGAACCAGGGTGTCATGAAGCCAATTGGAGATCTTGCCGCCGGGAACGCGCTTCACCGTCACGGAGAAGGCGTTCGTCCGATGCGGCGAAGACGAGATGCTGTAGCACCTGTTTTCAGTGTCTCCATTGTGTTCCAGGTCGAACAGAAAATACTGCCCGGCCTTGAACGCGAACCGCTTGCCCTCAGGGGAGGCAAAGGTGAACGTCTTGACGTCATGGGTCTCCTGCTGGACATCGAGGCAGACGAGCGCGTCGTCTTCTTCAGGGTTCCATAGGTCGTGAAGGGCGGCCCTGGCTGCGGGCATCTGCGGGCTCCTAGTATCCATGGGCGCGCATCCGATCGATGTACCAGCTGGCGAACTTGTCGAGGTTCGTCTCGGAAAAGCGGGAGTAGGGGCCCGGCTGATAGGCCGGGTCGAGAGCGCCTGCATGGGAGCGCGCCACAAGATCGGCGTCCTGGTCCGTCGTCGCCACCCAGACATCCGTCAGCTTGTCGAGATCGTAATCCACGCCTTCGACGGCGTCCTTGTGGACCAACCACTTGGTTCGGACCAGCGTCTTGCCCGCCGAGAGCGGAATGACGGTTGCCACCACGGCATGGTCGCCCATGAAGTGGTTCCAGCTGTTATGGCCCCAAAGATGCGTGTCGCCGAGATCCTTGCGGGTCATGTGCCCAAGAAGCTTGGAGGATGCGGCGGTGGCATCGTGGGTCTGGGATTCACCGGCGCCAGCGATGATCAGTCGCTGGGTGCGGAAGTTGGTGGCGCAGTCGGCGAGCTGCTCGACCGCAGCCGAGGGGAAGCCGTCAGACTCCCACGCCTTGGTCCGCTCTTCATACAGCCTGAAATGCTCCTCGGCCTGTTCGCGATCCTCCGGGCTCAGCGTTTCCGGGTCGAAGCCGAAGTCGAGATCGACGAAGGAGACGCAGAGTTCCGGATGGTTCGCGGAGCAATGGTAGCATTCGCGATTGTTTTCCATCGTGAGCTTCCAGTTGCCATCCTCGATAACATCCGTTTGGAAGGCAACCTTTGCGTTCCGGATGTCGTAGGGGGCAAGGCGCTCGACCATGGCCTGTTCGAGGAGACCAATGTCCTCGGGCGGATTGTCGGAGAGGCAGACATAAATCAGTCCGCCGATCGACTTGAACGTGACGGGCTTGAGGCTCCGACACTCCTTGTCGAAATCCTTGCCCATGTGAGGCGCGTAGCTGAGCTCACCCGTCAGTTCATATGTCCAGGTGTGATAAGGACAGACGAGTTTTGAGACGATCGTCTTGCCCGGATCGAGAAGGCGGGAGCCGCGATGGCGGCAGACATTGTGCAGGACGCGAATTTCTCCGTCGTCGTCACGCAGAAGGATCAGGCTCGTCTTGCCGATATCGATCACCGTGGCGTCACCGAGTTCGGGAACATCGCAGTCGAGACCGACACAGATCCAGTGATTGTGGAAGAAGACGTCGATGTCTGCTTCGAACACGTCTTCTCTGACGTAAAGACCGGCCGGCAGGGAGTGACCGTTGGCACGAGCGTCGAGAAGGGCAGAAATGGAAGACGGGAGCTTGTTTAGCATCAGAACCTCTTATGCGAGAGTTTCCCCAGATTGCCCTTGCAGTTCCGTTGTTTCAACGGCATAAAAAATTAGGTTCGCATAAGTTTTTATCATGCGATGAGGGGTTCTGTGATGCACTTTAGAAGACGGATCCCGTCGCTGACGGCATTGGTAACCCTGGAGGCGGTGCTCAGAAAGAAGAGCTTCACCACGGCTGCGACCGAATTGGGTGTCACCCAGGCGGCGGTCAGCAGGCAGATTGCATTGCTGGAGGAGGAATTCGGCCAGCCCTTGTTCGTGCGCAAGCATCGAGCGATCGAGCCGACGGCGGCATGCATCAACCTCGGAGCCACGCTGGCCAAGAGCTTTGCCGATATTGCCGAGAGCGTGGAAGCGCTCCAGTCGCGCAGCCAGGACGTGTTGACCATAGGGGCGACCGTTGCATTCTCGTCTTTCTGGCTGCTGCCGCGGCTGGCCGAGTTTCGCCGTGCGAACCCCGGCATCCTGGTGCGGGTGATATCCCAGGACAGCCCGATCGCTCTCGACGACGGAGAAGTCGATGTGGCAATTCGATATGGTGTGCCTCCCTTCAACGATGGCACCGTCATCGCCTCGCATGGCGACGTTATCTGCCCCGTCTGCTCTCCCGACTATCTCAACCGTCGCGGAGATGGCCCGCTGGGCTCCGCCGACGAATTCATCGAGACGGACGTTCTCGATCGTTCATGGTATAGCTGGGCGCAGTGGTTTTCGCTGATCGGCGCCAACATCGAGGTAAAGCCGTCGCTTCGGTTCAACCACTATACCGAAACCATCGCAGCCGCGCGCGCAGGGCAAGGGATTGCCTTGGGATGGCGCATGCTGGTGGGCACCTTTCTGGAGGATGGAACCCTGGTGCGGATCGGCGGTGGCGAGCTTGCCGCGGAGGATCGTTACAACGTGATCGTGCCCGTCAAAGCCAAGCGAAGCAACGCGCGCGACCTTGCCGCCGCCTGGCTGACGGCATCACTGCACGGTTGATCGAAGCGTAATCACAAACCCAGCCCCACGGTTGCCGTTCGGTGAACGCCTTTAGGGACGAAGGCGAAGCGATCCGCCAGTCCCAGGAAATCGGCCGCCAGGTGAATGACGGAAAGCCACATTTCCGTTCCCTGCAAGCTCGGTTCAGCACCATCTGCAAACGGGAATCCCTCGCCATCCCGCCATCTATCCAGCGCCCTCGATATGAGCTTGCGGGCGATCGCTTCGCCATCGGCCCGCCTGTAGTCGGTCTGCCGGGCAATCAGCAGCAGAGGATGAATCGTATCGAGCAGGTTGCACGCATTGTATTTTGCAGCAACGAAGCCCTTGTGGTTGCGATAGTTGAGATGAACCGTTTCGAGTGAGGCGTGCGGGTGGGGAAGTGCCACGCCGAACTGGGCGTAGGTGCCGCGCGTCAGGCGATAAAAGCCGTTCACCGGTTGAAGCCATCCTTCCGCCGTGGTCGGTTCACCCCACAGCCCCGAAACGCTGTTGGCATTCCGGCTTAGCCACTCGAAGAGCGCCTGCCGTGAATACCTGATACCGAAATACTTCGCATTGAAGTACATGGCGGTTCCGATCGCATCGACCACGCTTCCGGCGTGCCATGCCCGGGTCGACCAGGGCAGGGCGCTCAGCCATTCATCCAGCTCCCCGGCGCCGAGCTCGACCGCATGGACCGGTTGCCGTGGACTGGAGCCAAGCAGTTCAAGCGCATAGCCAACCGCAAGGACATTATAGAGTGCCTTTGGATCATCCCTCAGCGCTTTGCCATGCATGCGCGAATGCTCTTCCGGGAAAAGGCCGGTCTCTCGTTCCTGGAGACCTTGGAGACGCTCGACGGTCTCCGCCGCATCGAGATCGGGCGGCAGGTGGCCGAAGCCGGCAGCGATCTCGATTGCATCGCATAAATGCCGGATCGCCGGTCTGCTGATGCCGTCCGCTTCCAGCGATTCATAGGCCCCTTGCGTTTTCCAGCGTGCAAGGATGTCCGGCCACTGGTCTTTCGTTTTCTGACCCAGCCTGGCCAATTGATCTTCGATGTCGCCAGTGCCGGATCTTTTGGGCGCCGAGCCTCGGCTCCGCAGCACCCGGGCGGGCACGCCACCGGCAATCGCCATGGAGGGAATGTCCCCCGTGACCACAGCCCCGGCGGCGATCACCGCGCCATTTCCAATCGTGGCGCCATCCAGGATGACGCAATTGGCGCCGATCCAGACATCGTCACCGATCACGATGCCGATACTGACGACACCCTGGCGGTGTATGGGAATGGTCGGATCGTCGAAGCCATGATTGAAGCCGACGATCGAGGCATGCGAAGCAATCCGCACCCCATTGCCGCACGTAACCTTGCCGGAAACACAGGAATAGGGATTGATGGTGCAATCGTCGCCGAGAATCACATCGCCGCGAACGAGCGCGTGCCCGGCGATCCACGACCGCTCGCCCATCGTCAGGCGTTCGGTGAAGATTGCAGCATGCTCGGCGATGTAGGACGTCTCGGCCAGCTCCGCACCGCATGATCGCCTGAGTTCCGCCTTGCGGGCGAGGTGGGCCGGATGATGGAGGTCAGACGCAATGTGTTCCCAGGTCAGGTATTGAAGCCTGCGCGCTTCCCTCTCATCGCTCGCCGATGTTTGCTGGCTACTGACGTGATCCATCCTGCTCCTCATTCCCAGGTTCAACCGCCGAATATTCGCTTGATTCAGCGATCCGTTGCCTCGCTGCATCAGACGGTCTGATCCGTCCAAAAGCAAGACTTCTGGCAATGGCGGCACAGTCCTCGTTGAAATGGCTCAATTGCTTTGATCAGCTCCGGCCTCCCGGCGACCGATGCGATCACAAGCGCCCGTAGGGATGGCCTCTTAGTGCTGAGCCATCTGGAAACCTTGAGGTCGAGTTATGCCGCCTTCAGAAGTTCAGCGCTAACCGGCATTCCCATGTGAAAGCCCTGGACGCGGTCGATGCGAAGATCCTTGAGAAGGGTAAATTGTGCTGCAGTTTCGACGCCTTCCACCAGGATCGTATTCCCTCGATTGCGGATAAGAGCAATCATGTCCTGAAGCATCATCAAACCGCGCGGGTTCGAGCAGTCGTGCAGGAAGGTTCTATCGACCTTGACCGTCTGAAACTCGATTGCCCTCAGCCAGGAGAGGCCCGCGAAGCCGCAGCCGAAGTCGTCAAGCCAGATTTCGACGCCGAGTGCCCGCAGATCGGCAATGCATTTAAGCACCTCCGACTGCATATCCATGTCCAGGCCCTCAGTGACTTCTAAGGCTAGTCGCGACCCGCAGACCCCGCACCGAGCAAGGATATCAGCGACACTGGCAGCAAAGCCGGTGGAACGCAGTTGTATCGGCGACACGTTGACGCTGACGGTCGCCATGCGATCGGTCATCAGTATATCACGGCATGCCGTCTCGATCGCCCACCTGCCCAGTTCGAGGATAGCGCCACTTCGTTCAGCAACGGGGATGAATGTCTTCGGCGAAACCGCCGTACCGTCCGGCATCCTGAGGCGCATCAAAGCCTCGACAGCTCTTGCTTTCCCGTTCGTCACGTCGAAGATCGGTTGGTACACGAGCGAGACAAGTTTGCGATCGATGGCGGCCGCCAGCAGCGGGACGAGTTTACCAGCATGGTCGTCGGGGCGAGGCAATAACGGATCAAAACTACGAATGCAGTTTCGGCCACTTGCTTTGGCATTGTAGAGAGCGAGGTCGGCTTCACGTACTATTCGTTCAACTTTCTCTCCAACTTTCTCGCGGGTTAAGGCGACGCCGATGCTGACGGTTACGATCGACATATCATCTGGTCGCTCGTCGTGAGCAATCGCAAGAGACTCGACTTCCATTCTGATCTTCTCGGCGATAGTCATCGCGACCCTGGGGAGGGCAGCCGGCATGACCACGATAAACTCCTCGCCACCATACCTGCCGATCATGCCATCGGACGACTCCACAACCGCCTTCAGCGCATTGGCGATGACAGTCAGGCATCGGTCTCCTTCCTGATGTCCGTAGCGATCATTGAAGCATTTGAAAAAGTCGACGTCGATGAGGAACACGGAGAAGTCGCGGCGTTCGTCTTTCCAGGCGGCCCAGCATTCGTCGAGCCGCCGATCCAGCGCGCGTCTGTTGCCTATGCCTGTCAGGTAGTCAGTATGTGAAAGCTCGAGCAGTGACCGTCCGCGCTCGGACGCTTCCCAGTGCTGGTGGCGAGCCTCCGCCGCGTTCAACAACACGTTTCGACGCTCCACGTTCAATCGCCAATTGACGAAAGACGTGAAGACAAAGCACGAAATGTAGAACAGCCCAAAGGCGAGCTTGTAGGTTTGGCTTGAAGGAAAAAATGCCTCGATCGTAATAAAAAATGCGCATAGAACGAGGCCCGAGGTGATCACCGAAAGCCGAAACGGGAAACTGAAAAAGAGGTTGGCGCCCATCATGAAGATGGCGCCGAATATCATGTAGTATGACATGGCGATGACGTCGCGGGTGGCAATCGCCGGGTAAAGCCAGCCAACGTAGCCGACAAGCAGTGCCGAGGCGCATGTGATGTCAAGCCAGACGGTTTTCGCATTTGCCAGACGCAAGATTTCGAACGCCAGCAGAGCGATCGTTGCAATGACGAATCGCGCGGCGATCGTCACAGGGGCAACATCGGGGATCAGCCATCGGTCGGGAAGTGCGAAGGCCACATAAACGGCGACCGCGATCCAAAGACCATGCCGTGAGCTCCGCCTTCGGACAGCATCATTTTCAGTTTTCAGAGAATTGAGGGCATCGGCGAATGAAAAGCTGGCGGTTGATTCGTCACGCGGGACATTAGCGTAAGCCGCGATCATGCAAAAACATCGGCCTGACAACCATCTAAAGTATGTTGAAAAGTAAGCCATACTTCGGCGCCCTCCAAAATCGCGTTCGGCAACCTGCAACCGGTTTGTCTTATTGCTTAGCTTTGTTAGAGGGGCAGCATCCGACCCGCAAGAGTAGAATTACCCTTATCCCGTGTAGATTCTAGTCGCATCCTATTTCGAGGTTGATTATGCTTAACGCTATGTCAAAGGGGTCTCGAAATGGCACAAAACCTGGTCTTGGACGGTGAAAGTCTTGTTGCGCCCGGTGAAATTCGTCGGATAGCAAGAAGGGTTCCAGCCCCAGATCCCGGCCACCTGATCGTTGCCAGAGCCGAGCTTGCCCTCAGCCTTGACGTGTCGATCCGTCAGTTCAAATCCGGCGTCGAGCCTGATGCGATCATCGAGCGTCTTACTGACGCCTTGCATCAGATACGGCGGCGCTTTCATCCGGAGGTGTGGGACGTCATCGTCCCGATCGCGCAATCCCATCCCGTTGCTCACTATCTCCATCAAGATCCATTGACCCGCTGGTCGTTCGAAAAGCCGCGCGGCTATTCTGGCGACGCACGCCTTCTCGACTTCATCTACGGCAGACCTGAGATTGAGGACGATGTCGCATCAGCGAGCGACTTGGGACGTTCGATCTACGCCTACACTCGGAATGCTTCGTCATCCGTCGCGGTAAGGGAGCGTCGAGACATTCTGGCGCGCCGCGTTGACGAAATCGCTTCGGCCCGGCCTGGTTCCACCGAAGTCCTCGCGATTGCCGCCGGGCATCTTCGTGAGGGGCCGTTGTCGCACGCTCTGAGCGCCGGCGCGATCAGACGCTGGGTAGCTTTGGATCAAGACCCGATGAGCGTTGGAACCGTCGCCCGCGATTTCGCCGGCACGTCCGTCGAGGCGGTGAACGGGTCGGTCAAATCCCTGCTCGGTGGAAGGCATGCGCTGGGAATGTTCGATTTCGTTTATGCCGCGGGTCTCTATGACTATTTGCCGGACGCGGTAGCCGTAAGGCTGACCAGAAAGTGCATCAGCATGCTGAAGCCGGGCGGTACATTCCTATTCGCCAACTTCTCCCCGGAAACGAACGTCGATGGCTATATGGAGACATTCATGAACTGGGCGCTGCTGTTGCGATCAGAACGAGAGATGGGCTTGATCGCCAGTGAAAGCGTGACCGGGGCGGATGTGAAGGTGTCTGTTTGGCCCGGCTCAAACCGCAGCATTGTCTACTGTGAAATTCAAAAACCGCAGTAGCCGCACGTTGGCTCGAAGGGCTTACCGTCAGCGTCTACTCGGCCACCAAGGTTTCGCTGCGCCAGGTTCCACTGGACAACGGGGCGCAACACGCTGCGCCCCTTGCTCATCGACGGTTACCGAAGGCTGTTCAGGCAGAGGCTCGAAGTGTCGTCGCCACCGTCCAAGGGCGTGGGAAGCTATCTCCTGAAGAGTTTGAAATAGGCTGCCGTTCAATCCGGTAGTCTTCGGGTAGTCCCTCAGTTCAATATCAGGGGTCGACCCTATCAGAGGCTGCATTAAGGGGCGTGGCTGCTCTCCGCCACGGCCTTTCAGCTGTTTATCGGCCGGGGCTAATCAGGCGGCCCATTGCTGTGTCCAGTGTGGTCGTGCCCTTCACCGGCTCGCCCTCGAACCGGATCCAGCCTTCGTTGAAGCCATCGATCATGCGCATCCGCGGGAGGGGGTTTTGCATGCCCTGGTCGGTGAAAATCTGCTCCCAGGTATCGCGGGCGACCGGCTCCGCCCGGACGGGTCTGCCGAGGATGGACGAGAGGACAGCGGCGATTTCGTTGGGCGTGACGCCCTCTGGCCCCATCAACTCGATGACCTGCTTGCCCACCCAGTCGTGCTGCAGCAGTTCTGCCGCCTTGGCTCCGACGTCGAAGACAGAAACCATCGGATAGGGCTGATCGAGCGGCTGGAGGAAACTCGAGAGGACACATGTCTCGCGCGCCGGCGCGATATCCCAAGCCGTGTTCTCCATGAACCAGCCGGCACGCAGAAAGGCGATCGGCATTGGCAAAGCAGATAACTTCTGTTCAACGAGACCGAGCTGGCTCAAGAGGTTAGGTTCTTTGGCCTGCGCGCCGATGGTGGAGAGGCAAACGACCTTGGCAGGACGAGACGAAAGAAGCGCGGTCTTCGGGGCCGCAATGACAGCGCGCACTTCCGCAAAGCCGGGGGTCGGATCGAAGGTCGGCGGGATCAACAGAAAGACACCGTCGGCGCCGGCGAAAGCCTTGGTGAGCGCATCGGCGTCGGTCATCTCGGCCAAGGCCAGTTCCGCGCCTTTGTCCTTCCATTCCGCTGCTTTCTTCGCATTGCGCGCGACGGCGCGGAACGGCACCCCCTCCTCCAGCAGACGCGCGGCAACAATGCCTCCGACTTGGCCTGTAACGCCGGTGATCACAAACATGGCTAGACTCCTTTGTTGCCTCCGCCGCCAGCAGGTTGGCGGTTTGTTATGCTGATCATGTCCTTCGGAAGCCTTTGACTGAAGCGCGCTTCTGTCACATGATTGGTGACTAAAAATCACGGATACGCGATGTTTGACGGACGATTATTGAATGGCGTGAGCGTATTGGCCGCCGTTATCGAGAGCGGAAGCTTCGCGCGGGCAGCGGAGCTAATGGGATTATCGGCGTCAGGTGTCAGCCGCGCCATTTCCCGGCTGGAGGGGCGGATCGGTTTGCGGCTGCTCGACCGGACAACACGCACCATGCGGCTGACCGATGATGGCGCGCGGTTCTACGAACAGGTGGCCCCACTCTTGAGCGGCATCGAAGAGGCAGCGCAGACAGCTGTTGGCGCCAGACAGGCGGTGCGTGGCCGGTTGCGAGTCAATGTCGACCCATATTTCTCACGCCTTGTCCTCGGCCCGCGGCTCGGCGCCTTCCTCGATCGTTACCCGGATATCCAGATCGAGATCATTATCCGCAACGAGATCGGCGATCTTGTTGCTGATGGCATGGACGTCGCGGTGCGCTTTGGCGAGCCCGCACAGAGGTCGCTTATTTCGCGCCTGTTGATGCAGACGCGCGTGATCACGATTGCGGCTCCCGCTTATATCGAGCGGCATGGTCGGCCGGGCCGTCCACAGGATTTGAGCGAGCATACCTGTATCCAGTTCCAGGACCCGCTGACCGCCAGGCCTTTCGAATGGGAGCTTCGGCGGGGTGACGAAGTCGTCTCGATCGAGACCCGCAGCCGCATTTTAGTCAATGATGCCGGCACGACCTTGGCGACCTGCCTTGCGGGGATCGGCATCGCGCAAGTCTTCTCACTCGGGATGGTGGATTATCTGAACAATGGGCAGCTCGTGAACCTCTTTCCCGACTGGTCGGACGAGACATTCCCGCTCTACGCCTTCTATCCCTCGCGTCAGCATGTTCCGGCTAAGGTCAGGGCCTTTATCGATTTCTGCGCCGAGATCATCGAATAGACGGAGGCGCCCCGTCGAGCGCCTCTGCTGGCTTAAGCCGGCCGCGGCTTCTGGTTCTGATATTGGCCATTGCGGAAATTCGCCCTATTGGGTTCTTTCATGCTTGGGAGGAAGCGATTTCAGATTTCCGGGCATGGAACCGTTGTCAGATGCGTTCTATGCGGACCGGATACTCGCCGCGCACCAGCAGCGGCTCGAAGCCATTGTCGAAGCGGCCGAGCCGGATCAGCCCGTCCCAGCGGTAATCCCCGTGGAACAGGGCCAGGTTACCCCACAGTTTGAAGTAACAAAGGTCGCCCGGCTGCTCGTTTCCGAAAGGACCGCTGCCTTCTTCTGTGAGTTTGCGTGGCAGATGGACGATCTTCTCGTTCCTGCCGTAGTCCTCGATCGTCAGGTTCAGGGGCAGCATGGAAGCGAGATCGCGCGCCGTCGGATTGTCGGAGAGTGTTGCAGTCAGGGTTAGATTGTTGAAGCCTATCCTGATCCTGACGTCTGTCGCCTCGGGACTCGCCGGGCGATGCTCGTCTTGCCCTTGCGCCACGAGAGGCACAGCGGCGGCGGCCAAAGTTCCGCCCAGCACCGCGCGACGACTCATGAATTTGGATGTCATCGACATAGCGCGCCTCGCGTCAGACAGGTTGAGCCGTGGGCCGGAACAGGATTTCGTTGATGTCGACATCGTCTGGCTCGTTTACCGCGAAGGCGACCGTTCGCGCGAAGGTGTCCGCGCTGATTGCGATTTTGCTGACGAACTCCTTGGTGCCTGCCTGGATGTCCTTTTCGCTGATGTGTTGGAGGAGTTCGGTGCTCACTGCGCCGGGTGAAATGATCGTGGTGCGGATGTTGTATGGTTTCACTTCCTTCCGCAGCCCCTCCGAAAGGGCGCGCACGGCAAATTTCGTGGCGCAATAGACGGCCGCACCAGGATCGACCACGTGGCCGTAGACGGAGGACACGTTGATGATGTGCCCCGATTTCTGCGCTTTCATGTGCGGAAGCGCTGCTGCGATGCCGTAGAGCACACCTTTGATGTTCACGTCGATCATGCGATCCCACTCGTCGACTTTGAGCCGTTCGAGCGGCGCAAGCGGCATCAGGCCGGCATTGTTCACCAACACGTCGATACGGCCGAAGGCGTCGACAGCCGTGTCGACGAGGTTTTTGACTTGATGTCGGTCCGTGACGTCGGTTTGGACTGCCTTGGCCTTATGGCCCTTGGCGGACAATTCCTCGGCCAGCGCAGCGATCCGGTCGGCTCTGCGCGCACCAAGAACCACCGAAGCGCCGCGCTGGGCCAGGCGGCGCGCCGTGGCTTCGCCAAGTCCGCTGCTTGCGCCGGTGATGACGACGACTTTGTTTTCGATTCCTTGAGACATGATGATCTCCTTTGAGCTTCGGAAGGTTCAGGAATGGCGGCCGGCCAGGGCAGCGAGGGCAGCCGAACCTGCGAGAAGGCAGGCGGCCAGCAGGAAGGTGCTCCACCATCCCGCAGTGTCGAACAGCATGCCGCCGGCCAAAGCGCCGCCGGCAATGGCGAGCTGGATCAGCGCCACCTGCAGTCCGCCTGCCGCTTCCAGTTCGCCGGGGACGATGGCGGCCATCCAGGTGTTCCAGGCGACCGGAATGGGGGTCGAGAAAAATCCCCACATGACGAGCAGAGAAGCGGTCGCCACTGCGAACGGCCCGAGCGCGATCAGCAGCAGGGCGAGGACCGCAAGGGCCGCCGGCAATCCGACGAGAACGAGGAGGAGGTGACGGCGGGCGACGAAGCCGATGACGGAGGTTCCGGCCAGCCCGCCGACGCCAAGGCCGAGAAGCACCATGGACAGGACATTCAATTCCAGCCCCGTGACGCCTTCGAGGAATGGGCGAAGGTAAATGGACAATGCGTTCTGGCCGATGAAGGCCAGACCGGTCGCAGCCATTCCGATCGCGAATCTACGATTGCGCAGCAAGCCGAATATTCTGGCGACCGAGACGGTTGATATCGCGGGCATGCTCGGCAGGGCGATCAGTTGCCAGATGAGCCCCGCAATTGCGATCGGCACAGTGATCAGGAAAGTGCCGCGCCATCCGATCAGCCCGCCGAGAAAACTGCCGAGCGGCGCAGCAAGGACGAGCGCGAATGCGGTGCCGCCCTGAAGCAGGGCAATGGCCTTGGGCAGGTCACGGCTCGATGCCAGGCGTGCCAGAATGGCCGTCGACAGCGACCAGAAGCCGCCGATCGAAATGCCCACCAGGACCCGTCCAACGAGAAAGACAAGGAAGTTGGGCGCCAGCGCAACCGCCAGGCTCGAAGCAGCGAGAACCGCCGTATAGAGCAAGACGACCGTCCTCCGGTCGATCTTCGTCAGGATTGCATTGCCGAAAAGGCTGGTGGCAACCGCAAAGACTCCGGACACGGTGATTGCCAATCCGGCTTGCCCCTCCGACACCGAGAGGTCCTTGGCGATCGGGGTCAGAAGGCTCACAGGGAGAAATTCCAACCCCACCAGAAGGAAAGTCAGAAGCGAGAGACAGGTCACCGCGCTCCAGCGGGTCGCCGCGCCTTCTCTCAGAGAGGTCTCATTCAATGTCAGCTCGATGCCCATGCATGGTCTCCTGTCCGGTGCCAGAGAGATAGCCGGACTGGTTTTGCACGACTAGAAGCTATAATCTGAACGTCGTGATGAAGGAGATTCAACAATGCGGCGCGATGAGTTCACCGAAATGCGTGCGTTTCTGGAGGTGGCTCGGGAGCGGAGTTTTACGCGCGCCGCATCCAAGCTGGGTGTCACGCGCTCGGCGCTCAGCCATACGATCAGCGCGCTCGAAGCGCGGCTCGGCGTCCGGCTTCTCTCCCGCACGACGCGTGATGTGGCGCCCACGGCGGCCGGCGCGCGCCTCGTGGAAAGCATTCAACCGCATTTCGAAGGCATCGCAGCGGAGGTCAGTGCCATCAGCGCACTGCGCGACAGGCCCTCGGGTCATATCAGGCTCGTGTGTCCCGACGATGCCGTCGACCTCGTGTTCCGTTCAAGGCTCCCGGCATTTTTGCGCGACTATCCTGATATCAGCGTGGAACTCATCGTCGACAACGGTTTCACGAATATCGTCGAACGCCAGTTCGATGCCGGCGTGCGGCTCGGCGAAGCGATTGCGCGCGACATGGTGGCCGCTCGCATCGGTCCCGACGTTTCCTACACCGTGGTCGGATCGCCGGAATATTTTGCGGGCCGCTCCGCGCCTGCGACCCCGCACGACCTGACGGACCACAATTGCGTCAACCTGCGGCTTCCGACGTCAGGCGCGCTCTATGCCTGGGAGTTCGAAAAGGATGGTCGCGAGTTCAGCGTTCGCGTGGAGGGCCAGCTCGTGATGAGCAACATAGGACCGGCGATCAATGCCGCTCTCGATGGCGCGGGGCTGTCCTATGTGCCGAGGGACCTCATCCGGCAATATTTGAACAGCGGTCAACTGATGGAAGTGCTCGCGGACTGGGCGCCGACGTTCCAAGGCTATCATCTCTATTACCCCAGCCGCCGCCATCCATCTCCTGCTTTCTCTGCCTTCGTCGAAGCCTTCCGATACCGGCAGAGGTAGCCTCAAGGGGCGCAGCCCGCTGCGCCCCTTTGCTCGCTGGTGGTTATCGAGCGCTGTCGATGATTGCGCCGCCGTCGGGAGCGAGGCTAGCCGGTGATGAACTGCGAGTCCTTGCTGGCAAGGAACAGGACCACCGGGGCAATATCCTCTTCCGGCGAACCGAAACGAGCCAGCGCGCTCATCGGCGGAGGAACCTCCTTTTCCGCAGCACCCCAGGTGTCCGCGATCGGCAGAACGTTGTTCACGGTGATCTTGTCGGCGCCCCATTCGCGTGCCGCTGTGCGGGTCAGCGCGCGCACCGCCTCCTTGGCCATGTTGTAAGGGCCATAACCAGCCAGTCCGCTGGTGCCGGCCATCGAGCCGAAGTTGATGATCCGGCCTTCTCCGCTTTCCCTCAGGTGAGGATAGCAGGCCTGCATGAAGAGCAGATAGGCGATCGGCCCGGTATCGAAGTTCCGTTGCAGTTGCTCGACCGAAAGGTCGATGACCGAAGACAGGACCGCAGAACCATCGAAAGCATTGTTCACGAGAATGTCGATGCGGCCATATGTTGCGACAACCTTGTCCACAGCGGCCGTGATCTGATCGGCTTCACCGACGTCGCAGACGACGCCGAGCGCGGTGCCGCCCGCTTCGACGATATCCGCGACAACGCGTTCGACGCCTTCGGATGTCCGCGAGAGAATTGCGACCTTCGCGCCTTCGGCCGCAAACAGCTTTGCGGTGGCGCGGCCAATGCCGCGGCTTGCGCCTGTGACGATGGCAACTTTTCCATTGAGTCGACCCATGTGTATCTCCATTTGGTGGGGCTTGGGAATCATCGAGACGTCAGAGCGCAGCGGCCTGGACGTAAGGGGAGGGCATGTCGCGGGCGTCGTTCTGCGTCATGAACGAGGCGACCAGCAGCGCGAGGCCGATCGCCGCGGGCAGGGCGCCGGCGGGTTTTCGAATGCCGATATGCGCCAGGCCCGAGAGCAGCAGGTGAAAGAAGATGCCGGCATAGGCGAGCTCGCTGAGCGGCACGCTGACACGTGAAAGGATCGCGACCGGGCCGAGAATCTTGATGACGATCATGAACGGAATAAGAAAGGGAGCCGTATATCCGAGCTCCGCCAGAACCTGGCGAACCCAGTCCCGCTTGGTGACATAGATGGCGGCTGAGGCGAAGTAGAGCACGGATAGAAGTGCCGTGCTGATCCAGTACATGTAAAATTCAGGCATGAGTTCATCCCTGTCGCTGCCCAGGCAGCAACATTCCTCTCGTCGGGTCTGTCTGTTTGTTTTAAGAGGCGCTTTTACTGCGCTCCCTTGTGCATGCAGAGAAATGTCGCCTAAGATTTATATTTGCAAGTAGGATGAATTACTTGCTGCTAGTATGGAAAACCAGACTATGGCCGATGGCGAAATCAATATGCATGAGGAGATGCGGCGCGCATTCGCGCTGCTCTCCGGCAAATGGAAGCTGGAAATCATGTGGCTGCTCAATCGGCGGGTCTACCGTTTTGGCGAGTTGAGAAAGGCTATTCCCGGCATCACCCAGCACATGCTGACGGCGCAACTACGCGAGCTCGAAGCAGACGGCCTCATATCTCGCACCGTCTTTGCGGAGGTTCCCCCGCGCGTCGAATATGAGATCACGCAAAAAGCGCGCGGCCTCGGCCCCACGATGGAGGCGTTGACGGCGTGGTGGAACGAGTACGGCAAAAGCGTGCCGGTGAAACCGAGCGCACGCGGCCGCAAAGCGAGAGACGTCTGAACTGCCTGGGAGACAATTGCCGCTATTGCAACCGCTTATTCGTTCATGATCATGAAAGACTCGAGCCGAACTTGTCCCAGCCTTCCTTGATCGTCTCCATCGCGACATTGGTCGAGGTGTTGGCAACGTGGGGCAGCGTCGAGATGCGCTCGCCGAGAACGCGGCGGTAGCGGCCGATATCGCGGGTGCGGATCTTCAGGAGATAATCGAACCTGCCGGCGATCATGTGGCACTCCTCGACTTCGCTGATCTTCTTGATGGCCTCGTTGAAGCTTTTCAACGCATGCTCGCGGGTATCGGAGAGCTTCACCTCGACGAAAGCGATGTGGTCGAGCTGCATTTTCGACGGATTGAGGACGGCCTTGAAGCCTTCGATATATCCTTCGCTGATCAACCTTTTGAAGCGGATCTGGCACGGCGTCTTCGACAATCCGACACGCGCGGCCAGATCGGTGATCGACAGCCTGCCGTCCTCGGTGAGCGCGGTGAGGATCTTTCTGTCGAACTGGTCCAATTCACTAAAGATGTCGGTTTCAGTAGCCATTTGAACTCTCGTGGGCGGATTAATAAGTTCATACAGCCTGGAAACTGTTGAAATCAAGTGAGATTGCGATTTGCGATTATGATAGATTATCCGCCGGGCAGAAGAGTGCTGAAATCGGTATCGGCGCCGCGCTCAAAGCGGGGATCATACATGCATAACAAAGAAGCGGATGACGATCGGACGCCGGATCTGCTCGCTCACTACCGGCCGCTGGCGATCAGGGCCGTGGCCGCGGCGCTCACCCTCAAGCGCGACAGACGGATGCGCGCCCGCTGCGAGAGACGGAATATTCCGGCCCCGCCTGCACGGACGATGCACAGTGGGACGACGAGCCCGGCATCTCGTTCATCCGTTAAACCAGAAATCGATTGAATAGGGACTCTCATGTTGAACGCAGCGATCGACCCCGCCCCCTCCAATGATCCGGCCGACGGCGCGCCGTTTTCCGGCTTTGCCCCACCGATCCGACCGCAATCCGAACTTCGCCAGGCTATCACGGCAGCCTATCGCCGGCCGGAAACCGAATGCCTGCCGCCGCTCGTTGCAGCAGCGCGCGTCTCCGAGGCAAAACGCTATGACATTCGCAGCACGGCCCGCAGCCTGATTGAAGCATTGCGCGCCAAGCACAAGGGAACCGGTGTCGAAGGGCTGGTGCAGGAATACTCGCTCTCCAGCCAGGAAGGCGTGGCGCTGATGTGCCTCGCCGAAGCGCTGCTGCGCATTCCCGATACCGAAACCCGGGACGCGCTCATCCGCGACAAGATCGCCGAAGGCAACTGGACCTCCCACATCGGCGGCGGAAAATCCATGTTCGTCAATGCCGCCACCTGGGGGCTCGTCGTCACCGGCAAGCTCACCTCGACGGTCAACGACCGGAGCCTGTCGGCAGCGCTGACGCGGCTGATCTCGCGCGCCGGCGAGCCGGTCATTCGTCGCGGCGTCGATATGGCGATGCGCATGATGGGCGAGCAGTTCGTCACCGGTGAAACGATCGCAGAGGCGCTGAAGCGCGCCCGGCCGCTGGAAGCGCGCGGTTTCCGCTATTCCTACGACATGCTGGGCGAGGCTGCGACGACCGCCGCCGACGCGGAGCGCTATTTCAAGGATTACGAAAAGGCGATCCACGCCATCGGCAAGGCGTCGGACGGGCGCGGCATCTATGACGGCCCGGGCATATCGATCAAGCTTTCGGCCCTGCATCCCCGTTACGTGAGGTCGCAGGCCGGCAGGGTGATGAGCGAGCTGCTCCCGAAGGTCAAGGCGCTGGCCGTTCTCGCCAAGACCTATGATATCGGCCTCAATATCGACGCCGAGGAGGCCGATCGGCTGGAGCTTTCACTCGATCTCCTCGAGGAGCTTTGTTTTGCCCCGGAACTTGCAGGATGGAACGGGCTGGGCTTTGTCGTGCAGGCCTATGGCAAGCGCTGCCCCTTCGTCCTCGACTATATCATCGATCTCGCGCGCCGCTCCGGGCGCCGGGTCATGGTCCGTCTCGTCAAGGGCGCCTATTGGGATGCGGAGATCAAGCGCGCCCAGCTGGACGGTCTCGATGACTATCCGGTCTATACCCGCAAGATCTACACCGATGTCGCCTACGTCGCCTGCGCGCGCAAGCTGCTCGACGCTCCGGATGCGGTCTTCCCACAATTTGCCACCCATAATGCGCAGACGCTCGCCACGATCTATCGTCTGGCGGGTCCTGATTTCACCGTCGGCAAATACGAGTTCCAATGCCTGCATGGCATGGGCGAACCTCTCTACGACGAGGTCGTCGGCAAGGAAAAGCTCGACCGGCCCTGCCGCATCTATGCGCCTGTGGGAACACATGAGACGCTGCTCGCCTATCTGGTTCGACGCCTTCTGGAAAACGGCGCCAATTCCTCCTTCGTGCACCGCATCTCCGATCCGAATGTCTCGGTTGAGGCACTGATCGCCGATCCCGCCGAAATCGTTGCAGCCATGCCCGTTATTGGCGCGCCGCACGCGCAGATCGCTTCGCCAAAGGCTCTTTACGGCAACGCCCGGGCCAATTCCGATGGTCTCGATCTCTCGAACGAGGCGACCCTTTCCGATCTGGCGCAGGTGCTCGCCGCCTCGGCAGCGAACCCGTGGCATGCGCTTCCGATCCTTGCCGATGGCTCGACGGATGGGGTGACGCGTGAGGTGCTCAATCCTGCCAATCACCGCGACGTCGTCGGCACGGTCACCGAGCTGAAGGTCGAAGACGCCGCCCGTATCGTTCGCATGGCTGCCGAGCATGCGCCGCAATGGGCGGCCGTGCCGCCGGCCGAGCGTGCCGCCTGCCTGGAGCGGGCCGCCGACATCATGCAGGCCCGCATCAAGGTGCTGATGGGCATCGTCATGCGTGAGGCCGGCAAATCCGCGGCCAATGCCGTCGGCGAAGTGCGTGAGGCCATCGATTTCCTGCGCTATTACGCCGAGCAGGCTCGCAAAACCCTCGGCCCCTCGCATGCGCCTCTCGGCCCGATCGTCTGCATCAGCCCGTGGAATTTTCCGCTGGCGATTTTCACCGGGCAGGTCGCCGCAGCCTTGGTGGCAGGCAATCCCGTGCTTGCCAAACCTGCCGGCGTCACGCCGATCATCGCGTCGGAGAGCGTCAAGATCCTCCACGAGGCGGGCGTGCCTGTCGGTGCCCTGCAGTTCGTGCCCGGCAGCGGCCGTCTCGGCGCCGGCATGGTCGGGGCGGAGGAGACTGCAGGCGTCATGTTTACCGGGTCGACCGAAGTTGCCCGCATGATCCAGGCGCAACTGGCCGAACGGCTGTCAGCAAGCGGCAAGCCGATTCCGCTGATTGCCGAAACCGGCGGCCAGAACGGCATGATCGTCGACTCCTCGGCATTGGCCGAGCAGGTGGTGGCCGACGTCATTGCTTCTGCTTTCGATAGCGCCGGTCAGCGCTGCTCGGCGCTCAGGGTTCTTTGCCTTCAGGACGATGTGGCCGACAGGACCCTCAATATGCTGAAGGGCGCCTTCCGCGAGCTGACGATCGGCCGGACCGATCGGCTGAGCATCGATGTCGGCCCAGTCATCAACGACAGCGCCAAAACGGAGATCGACCAGCATATCGAGTATATGCGCGGCTTGGGCCGCAAGGTGGATCAGCTGGCGCTGCCCGAAAGCGCTGCGGCGGGGACCTTCGTTCCGCCGACGATCATCGAAATCAAGTCGCTGTCGGACCTGACGAGGGAGGTCTTCGGACCGGTGCTGCATGTCATCCGTTTCAAGCGAAACGGGCTCGACAGGCTGATCGACGACATCAACGCATCGGGTTACGGCCTCACATTCGGGCTTCACACCCGGCTCGATGAGACGATCGCGCATGTGACCAGCCGCATCAAGGCCGGCAACCTCTACGTCAACCGGAACATCATCGGCGCGGTCGTCGGCGTGCAGCCTTTCGGCGGCCGCGGCCTGTCGGGCACCGGTCCGAAGGCCGGCGGTCCTCTTTATATCGGCCGGCTGGTGCAGCGTGCGCCCGTGCCGCCGCAGCAGGATTCCGTTCATACGGATCTCGCCCTTCGTGACTACATCGTCTGGCTCGACAAGAAGGGCCTGTCGGGCGAGGGGGAAGCGGCGCGCGGATATGCAAGCCGCTCGGCGCTCGGGCTCGAACGTGAACTCACCGGTCCGGTGGGCGAGCTCAATCTCTACGCGCTCCATCCCCGCGGCCGTATTCTCCTCGTGCCGCAGACGGAAGGCGGGCTTCATCGCCAGATCGCCGCAGCCCTATCGACCGGCAACCACATCGTCGTGGACGCGGGTTCCCTATCGAAGTCAGTCCTGGCGGATCTTCCGGCGGCTGTCGCCGGCCGGATTTCCTGGACATCGGATTGGGAAAAGGACGGGCCGTTCTCCGGCGCGCTCGTCGAAGGAGACCGCGACAGGGTTCTGGCCGTCAATCAGAAGATCGCTCACCTGCCCGGTCCGCTGCTGCTGGTCCAGGCCGCGACGACCGAGGAATTGGCGGGCGATCCCGAAGCCTATTGCCTGAATTGGCTGCTCGAGGAGGTGTCGACGTCGATCAACACCGCGGCTGCCGGCGGCAATGCAAGCCTGATGGCCATCGGCTGAGTGACAGACGAGGGCGCAGAAAATGCGCCCTCGGACGCATATTACATGCGTCGATGAAATTCGAAATGGTCATGCACGATATTGAGGTCTTGCTTGCTCGTGCAATCGCAGGGGTACGTTAAGTTTTCTCGATGCCACCAATCGTTCGAATATCGCCGAGATGCACCTCAGTGAATCGAAGCCGAGTTGGTTGACCCGCCAATTCCACCTCAATCTCAGGACTGGTGGCGGCCGCGATCGACGCACGCAGATCCAAGTCTTCGGCAGGATTTGCATACCTCCATTTAGCTGCGCAGGTTGGACACAATGCAAGATGATTTTCCGCGTGCTCCGTCGTGAGTGATTCCAAGAGTTCGCAGGTTTCGAAATAGTGTGTGCCGTTGGGCAGCTTAAACGGCATCACGTCGTGGCAGGCTTGGCAAACCATATCTCCGAGATGGTTGGAATAGTGATCCTCGAGATACGTCCGTGCCACGCCTTTGCTCTCGGCGTTGCTCACCCGAACGCTGCGTGATCTCACTTCATAGCTCTTGGATGGTGCCGCCTGAGCCCGAGCAGCCAATCGTTCTGCTCTCCGTCCAGGATCCCGCGTCTCACGCTCCGGGAAGGCGATCGGCTCGTACGCGTGGCTCGAAAGCTTTCGGATTATGTCGGCATTCAGTGCGGCAAGCACGTTTGCAGGCAGGCCTTGAAGCTGATCCACTAGCTCTGGGGCAAGGCCGATCAGTTCCCCGGCTCTGCGTCGCTCCTTGTGTTGCTCGCTCTTGAGGCGATGGTCTTCGGCAAAGCCGATCGCTTGCAACCAGCCTTCGTTGCCCCCGATTGTGTAGCCGGTTGCCAAGTCTCCTGTCACCATGGTTCTTGGCTGCCGCAGCGTCCCATCTTTCGCTGGAATCCATGCCGCCCCCCGCAGTAAGATTGCAAGGGAGGAGGGCGCCTGCTTTGCCGCCTTTGTCTGATTTGGAGAATAGCGGGCAGCCATGGAGCTGGCGCCAGCCGTACGCACGGCATCCCAGATAAGACGGGATATTTCGGGGTCGGAGCGCTTCAGAAGTTCGGGTAGCTGTTCGATATGGTGGTCGCTGTCGATACCTGTACCGGTCGCTCTGCTGCTGCCAAATCCCCGACGGAGTTCGTACCACTGCGGATGATCATAGCGGATCGTGCTCGCCGTGACGCACAATTTAGTTTCCATTCCACACGCCGATAGAAAGTCGATCAGTTCCTTCCTTCTAAGCTTCTGATAGCCGTCCCAAAGAGCCAACTTCTCTCGCCCTTGCACAGATCCATCGTAGACCTTCGTCAAAGCGGATTCGAGATACGGGCTGCTCAAATAGACGTCGGCTGCACTGTGGTACGAGGCATCCGCCCCCGCTCGGACGAAATGAAGTCCAGCGAAAATCCTCTTGTCCCCGTGCTCCGTTGACCAGCGGATGAATCGACGCATATGCTGAAGATGTCGCTCGCGGTTAGGCCTAGGCCCATCTCCCATGTAGTGGGTTCGGATAATGGCTGAGAGATACGCCCTTTCGTCGACATCTTTGACCCCGATCCGACGGAGAAATTGTTCCACATCCCGTCCGCGGCCCCGACCTGTTCGAATTAAACTGCTTTTGACCAAATAAAGGCCGCAGTTCTCCGCTTCGGGATCAAGCGCCGTGTCCGCTGGCGCAAACACTGCAGCATTTGGAGAGTGCCTGCGTCCGTCCTCCAGCCGAATGAACTGATAATTGGCTACGGACACTGCGCGCTTCTGCGCCTTCATCGCAGTATCAAGCGCAAGCAAAAAGCGTTGCATCGTTTCGTCCGACAAACCGTTGAACCAAGCCAATGCGAGTTTTTGAGCGTCATTTTCGGACTGATAATAGTGTGTCGCGAACGCGCGCTGGAAAGCTGCGAGAAACTCGCCGTACGACCACTCTTCGATCTTTAATGTGGTCAGGAGGGATTCGGAACGGCTGTTGCGAAGCCCGCTCACGATCCATCGCCGATCAGGCTGTCCAGCGAACAACTGCAGTCCATCGTCACCGAGTAGTTCCCGCAAATCAGCTGGCCCACGAATGGCGGCTCTGACCGTCGCGTAACCGCCGCCGTGGACGGGTATGAGGGCCTCTGCGGCGAACTTGGCAACAATCTTTTTGAGGATCGGCGCGAAGACGGGAGGGAGTTCGTCGGTTGCGTTGGGAAGTAGGTCAAGCACGCCGCGCTTCAGAAGTCCGCGATCGCGAAGATCCGGCAGTGCGTCTGTCAGCAAGTCGGCGATTGTGTCGATGAGCTTCGCGTTCCAACTGTCGTCGCGCTTGATATTTGCACGATTGTCAGTCAGCTGGAATGGTCCATGAATCAGGAAATGTAGGCCGGTAGTTTCCTCGGTTTCGAAGAACACCCGCAATCGGGTCGCTGCGTCTTCGGGGATCAATTCACCATCGTCGTTCAGTCGCAGTGCTATCTTTACGCCGTATTGCTTGTGATCGGCATCGCGCTCGACACCCCGTGTGAGAACCAGGAATCGTTCCCGCTGTTCCTGCTCGTGCGGCAAGCGAGATTGAATTGAACGAATAGCATTAGGGAGGTCATCAACCCGGGCGCTACCAGTGCTACCTTGGTCAACCCATTCAAGCAGCTTGACGTGTTCGAGGAAGAGTAGCGCGCGAGGCCCTGCTGTGGCCAGACCAAGGCGAGCACGCGCAAGGGTTATTTCTGCACGATCGATGCGGAACGGCAGAATAATGCGTGTAGTTGAGTCATCGAAGTCGGTCGAAATCAGTTTGGGGATAACGAGATCTTCGATCGCGAACGCCAAGGATTGCCCCTCAATTCGAGAATGCACCTCAGGCCGTTCGGTGACGACATAGACAGATTTGAAGCCAATGCCGAAGCAGCCGATCTTATGGCCATCATCGAGTTTTGTCGTATTTCCGATGCCGGTGATGCCCTCGATGTCCTCTCGATCGAATGCTCTTCCATCATGCTCAAACAAGATGCGATCGGGCTCCAAGGTGAAGCGTACCCAAGTCGCCCGCGCGTCCTCGGCGTTCTGCAGCAACTCGAAAATGAAATGGCTCGGATCAGCGTATTTCTCGACCGTGGCGTTCCAAATACCGCGATCAAAGTTATTCTCCCGGCTCGCCGTAACCCAACGTTCCCGCATTGCTTGTAATGATTGCAGCCAGCTGTTGAATGATTGTAGCATTTTAATGCTCCACGCGAAGGGTGCCAGCGGCGACGCGCCGAGGCAGGATGTCGGCACGATGCTCGGCGGCGGAGAGCTGCTCCAGGGCTTCACGATGATCAGCATTGGCGCGGGCAAGTTGGCCCGCGCGCATCCGTCGAATCCTGTCTTCGGCGACACGGGCGAGTTGCTCTTCGAGGATCGCAACACGAGCGCGATGGCTTGCTTCGAGACTGTCTCGTCGGAATCGGGCAATCTCCGCGGCATCTGAAACATGCGCCGCACGCCGGCGTGTCCAGAGTTCGTGATGCCATCCATCAAGGCCTTCCAGCACGGTCGAACTCGGAGCAGGTACGTCCGATGCATCTTGTGCGACCCCAAATACCCCCATGAAGGCGGCACCAATCGTCCCGTCTTCTACGACCGGCACGAGCATGGCGTCTTCCTTGAGGCCGTGCATTTGCCATTGGTAGATAGCGAACGCATGATCACCACGCGGCAAAGCCGGATCGGCGACGCGCAAGGTCACGATGACCTCTTCATCACGTATGAATGACCGAGCAGCGGCTTGGGTCAGGGGATGGACCGGAGTAATGAATGCGAGGGATCGATCTTCGTTCGCGGTCTCGCGATCGAAGGTTAAACCGAGCGACTGCTGATCTCCTCGAAGCCAGCCTTCCCATTCCCGTTCGGCAAGGTTGAGCCGCACGCCGCGCACTCGTGGAGGCACGAGACGACGGCGCGCATCTGCCGACAGCCGCAAATTCTTGACCGATCCCTGGCCAGTTATCGGGTTGCGCCCGACTTCGAGTTCTCGCTCGAGGTGGAGACCTACGAGGCGCTCGATCGCCTGCGGCTCCAACCAGCGGCTGGACGCCTGAGCGATTTCGTCGTTGATGCGATTATGCTCGACGCGAACTCCAAACAGTTCTGCCTCTCGCTCCTCAAGCGTGTCAGTCTCGATGATCTGTCGGATTTCATTGTCCGCCAGCTGCTGGAGACGCTGCTCGCGCTCATCATCTGTCAGGAGAAAGTCGTCTGCAACCGCTTGCAACTGACTTGCGATCTCTCCCAAAATGGCTTCGCTGCCGCCGATCGCACGCTCAAAGACACCAATGCGGGCGAGGCATCGATTGAAAATGTCGAAGTCGACGGTGCCCGGGGTCACAAAATTATAGATTGCGACCGTTTGGCTGGCTTGGCCGTACCGATCAATCCGCCCGATACGCTGTTCAATTCGCATGGGGTTCCAGGGGATGTCGTAGTTGACCAGAGCGTCACAGAACTGGAAGTCCAAGCCTTCCGAGCCGACCTCCGACGACAAAAGAACGTCAATCGCACTTGCATGCTCTGGCGGCAAGGCGAACGCCTTCCTGAGCGCCCGACGCTCGTCGTCGGCAACCCCGCCATGAATCAGTCCAACCCGAACGCCGCGCTCGCGCAACTTCCGCTCCAGGTAGAAAAGTGTATGACGGAAAGAGCTGAAGAGGAGCAGGCGACGATTGCGCATCGCACCCTTCTGCGTCACGATTTCGATCAGGCGCTCGCACTTAGGATCTTCCGCTGGCAACGAACGTGCGCGTTCGACGATGCCAGTGATTTCGCCTCGAATCGCAGCCAGCTCGGGATCGGTTTGCTCGAGCCGGTCATCGCCCAGCTCGAGCCACTCGAGATCAGATAACCGGCGCGTGAGAATGTCCTCCAGGAACGGCGCCAGTCCGTGCAATGAACTGGCCGCCTGGCGTCGGATCGTTGTCATCAAGAAACCAAGTGGACCCGCGCCATGCGTGCGCAGGTAGATGGCACGTTGAATCGCAAGCAATTCATCATGGAGAGCCCGCTGATTGGCCGTAAACAATACTTCTTCCGTCCGAGCCTTGCGGCTCGTAAAGTTTCCGATATCGCGCCGGCGCGTTCTGCTAATCATCGACGAAAAGCTGTGCAAGCTCTCCGCGGGCTGTATCAATCGGACGCGATCATCGTCGGATGTAGCGACCGGAATTGCTGCTAAGAGATTGCGATACTCAGGCGAGGGCGCCAACATGATTTGGCCCCAGTCTGTGACGGCTGCCTCTGCAAGATGATCGAGCGCGGCTTGTTGCCAGCCAGGAACCGCGCCTCGGATTGATGCGATCGCCGCGTTGATAGCCTCGTTCGGCTCCGCCATTCGCTCGAATGTAGGTCGATCTATCACGAGGTCGGGCCGCAGCAAATTGAGCAGCGAAAAGAGGTCCCCGGTCCCAAGCTGAACAGGTGTTGCAGTTATGAGTACCACCGCTTCGGCATTGTCGGCGAGGATTCGAAGTCCCTGATGGAGACTTGTCTCGGTGTTGCGCGCATTATGCGCCTCGTCGACGATCAGTAGGTCGAAGCGGGGCGGCGCATCGAGGGTGCTGAGTCCGGGGCCACGCCCACTGCCTCGTTGTTGGAAGCCTTGGAGAAGATTTTCGTTCACGAGAGAGAATGGCAAGATTGCGCGCGAGAATCGATCGGGCCATTCGCCTTCGAGGTCGGTCTGATCGAGGCAGTAACGCAAGTCGTCGCTCGCCAGGGTCACGAACTCTTCATCGAACCGGCGCATTTCGCGATGCCACTTTTCCTCGACGACAAGAGCTTTCGAGCAGACCACAAGGACCGAACGCAGCGGACGTCTGGCTTGGAGTTCGCGAAGAAGGAGCCCTGCCTCGATCGTCTTGCCTACACCAACTTCATCGGCAACGAGCAGCCGCGGCCGATCGGCACGTATGAACTTGAGGACTGGCCGGAACTGATAGGGGATAAAATCGATCCGGCCGGCCTGCAGTGAATAGAGGTTGGTGACGCTGGGCTCAGCGAGCTGTAGGGCGGTAAGCCGCGCATTAAATTCATCCAGCGTGGCACGAATAGCCCCCGGCGCCAGATCAGCGCGAGCAACCTGGCTTTCATAAAGGGTTTCAAGCCGCCCGCCGATAAAAACGCCGAGCCGGGTTTCACGATTGCTAGGTGTAATGCTGGTGATCACACCGATGCGAGTCGGATCAGATCGAAGGGCGACTGCTTCGCCAATCTGGAGTGGCGGCATTGGCAATTGCCTTGCTTCGTCTACCCGCCTCCCGACAATCTCGCGAACCTTGCGTTCGAGAGCTGCGACATCGACACCGTGAGCGAGCGCAGTCGCAATGATCTCTTCGTCGCTGGCATCAAGAATACCTTCGGCGATGAGCGCGAGAATTTCGTCTGATGCAGGCCTTGTCATTTCGAATTCCAATCTGGAGAAAATTTGCGTTGTAGCGTACGGATCATGCGGCGCCTGGCGGTGTCGTAGCCGGTGGCGTCCAGCCCCAGGTGCATGCGCGTAAGATCTCGACTTGTTTGCTGAAGGACGTGGTCAAAAATCCCTTGCGCTGGGGCATCGTCGTCGAGCGCAGCGCGCATGTTGTGGACGAGATCGACGAACTCAGCGCTGTTCATTGCCGGTTCGTCGGGGATTTCGTTGCAATCTTCTGCTAATAGTTCCCTAGCATCCTCATGCCGCCATTGACTGGCAATGCTGCGCATCACCTGGGAGAGAAATGCCGGCAACGGCACATCGATGGGCCATGGCCGTTGCCCCGAGAGAACCCTGCAAAGCGCCTCGTTAAGGAGATCGGTTGAATCTCTGCGATCGAGACCAATCGCCCAAGTGCGGGCAAGCGCCGCCAACCGCAGAAGATCAGCTTGGCGCAGTCTACTTAAGATGCGCCCGACTTCTTCAATTGAAAGTATATCGTCCTGATCCGTCATGAAGCTGGCCAACTCGTATGTTCACCACTATTGCGCAGTTCGAACGGAAAATGGGAAGCAAGCCAGAAAATTATTTGGAATTCTCAGTTTGCGGTCTGCAACAGCGCGTAATTTTCACGCATAAGGCTCAAGATGACAGATGACGAAGACAAATTTCTCTCTGAAAAATATTCTGAATACAGGAACTCTCTCCGAGAGAGTGAAGCATGCACGGAGTTTATGCCGTACGGCTGGTTCAAGCCCCCAGAAACCATTAGACTCGATACCGAATTTGGCCGCCAGCAGATGATCTATCGGGATGTGGCGGACGATGCCGCACGAGATCTCGCTAACGGGATCAATCATCTGATCAATCTCACGAGGCGATTGGATGCTTGGCATAAAGTCATTGCTAAACTCGACGTTCACGGGAAGAGCGATATTCTCCATGAATTTGTTCAGGATTTAGCCTCCACGGCACTTCTGAAGCCATACACGCTCAAGGCAAGATTTTACTTTGCGGTCGCGCATCTGTCTCATCAGGCTAACAGCACTAGCCAAGGCGTAGATTGGTCAGACGATTTCGTGACTCTCCCCGAAGATTGGCGCATCAACGAGGAGGCGGCAGTTAGGTTGGCGAGGCCGTGGCGTTCTTGGAAGAAGCTGATCAAAGCCCTGAATACAGTCGATATGCGTGACTACAAGACCGCAACAGACGACTTTCGCAGCAAGCACACTCATCGGTTCACACCGCAGGTAGAACTCGGGATAACTCAGATGGTGAAGCGATTGCCTTCGAAACCTGGTGGAAAACCCTATTATGGGGTGGGAGGCAGCGAACCTATTCAGTTGGAAATCTTGGTGCGTGAAGTGAAGGGGCAGTGCGTTCGTCTGTCAAAATGTTACAGCACGTTCCGAATGCTCGTGGCCGAGCAAAGCGAAGCGCTATTTGGAACTGCTTGCGAAGCGTCTTCATAACATAGAACGTCGATGGGGTGGGTCGCGGAGCGTGCGTCCATTGTTGGATCCTACAGCCGCATCGACGTGAGGATTTCAGGCGCAACTTTGGGTCAGCCAATTCTCCGCTATGTGCAGTGCCACAGGATGCTTACATTCACGCAGACAACGATTACGCGCATGCGTTGACGAATTTCCACGCCGATCATGTTACGGTTAGCCGACTGCCTAACAGCTTCCTATTGGGGTTGCGTCGTGGATGGAATTTCTTTGATCCGAAGAATGGTAACTAAATTCTTACTGGGCTTGTCAATCGCCCTCGCGAGAGCGCTGTTCCAAACGTTCAACGGCGTTGTAATCGCGACCGCATTCAGCTGGATGTTGGTAGGTATTGGGGGTTTGGTTGGGATTGGCCTTCAAATAATATTCGATCGTTTTGGGTTAAAATTGTTTACAGGGCTGGGTTTGGCATTTTTTTTCATATTCTTCTTACTCTCGATACTCGCGCTTGTTCTGATGTTCATCGGTCGATTTATTCACGCGGCAGAAGATGTTGACGTGTCAGATCAGGCCTTTGATATCCTCTTTATGGGATACGGGATGTTTGCAACACTAGTAATAATGCAAATATACTCGTATCATAAATTTGACGGCTCCATATTTACTCAACGCAATATAGGTTTATTGGACATCGTTTGGTATGTATTACACCTGACGTTTCTTGGATTCATCCCGGATGTACTGCAATACAGTCCGCTCTCTCCGAGTCTTTCGGCCGTCGGAATCATGAAGGTTGTTGAATTCATATTGAAAATTATTATGGCAGCCACAGTTATTTCGGGTACCTTCCGGTACTTGGACGCGCGGCATAAGATAGTGATATTTCCATTCTGACGGGATCGACAGCCACCACCCGCATCATCCCACAGCCAAGGACTCGGACGTTTTCCGTCGAATGGAGCGCGCTCCCCGACGCAGAGGTTTTGCCGTCGTCGCGCAGGAGGTGCGTGAGCTTGCGCAGCGTTGCGCCACGGCTGCCCGCGAGATCAAGGGTCTGATTTCCACCAGCGCATCCCAGGTCGGCACAGGCGTCCAGCTCGTTGAGGAGACCGGCCAGGCACTTTCATCCATCATGGAGCATTTCACCTCGATCAATGGGCTGGTGCAAGTCATCTCGTCTTCGGCCACCACGCAATACAAGGGGATCGACGAGGTCAACAACGCCGTTCGCGATGTCGAGCACATCACCCAGCACAATGCCGCCATGGTGGAGGAGAACACCGCGGAGATTCATCGGCTTCGGCATCAGGTGGAAGTATTGAACGAAGAATCTCCCACTTTCAGACCGCCGATATCCGCGGGGCATCGCCCGCCGTCCGCCCGCCGATGTCTCTGGTCTCCTGAGCGGACGCCTTCGGAAATCTCTCCGATACGCAAGAGAACCTGGTGCTCAATGAAAGCAGGCAGAAGGTGATTGCTCAGGCGTAAGTCGTGCCTGCCAGTGCAACGTTCAGGCCGATGGTTCGCCTATCGACCGCGGCGAGAATCGGTTGGTGGTCATGCCGCCGCGCGCCATCCATCGCGGATATGGCGGTAGCCTTCGCGATAGACCGCTTCCGGCGTCTCGGAAAAGTCGCGCCAGACCTTTGTCGCGGCGGCGAGCTCCTTGAGCGCCCGGCCGAAGGCCTCGATTGTCAGCCACCCGTCGTAACCGCTCGCGCGTAGTGCCTTGAACGTCTCCGCCCAGGGAATGTTGCCACGTCCGGGTACGCCGCGGTCGTTCTCCGAAATGTGGACATGGACGATGCGGGCACTGTTTCGCGTGAAGGCGCCGATGGGATCGGCCTCTTCGATATTGCTGTGGAACGTGTCGTACATCGCGCGGATATTCGGATGTCCGATCGCGTCGATATGGGCCGCAAGGTCGTCCATCGTGTTGAACAGGTAACATTCGAAGCGGTTTAGCGCCTCAAGCCCGATCGTGACGCCGTGCTTTGCTGCATGGTCGCCGATCGCGCGTTGCGAGGAAACCGAGCGCTTCAGTTCCGCCGGGCTCGGCCCGCTGCCGGAAAATTTGCCGAGTGTCGAATGCAGCGGGCCGCTCAGCATCGTTGCGCCCAGCGCATCGCTGCAGTCGATGGCCCATTTCACGTAGTCGATGCCGCGCTTGCGGGTTGCGGCGTCGGGGGCGATCAGGTTCATCTGCGGGTCGCCCATTGCGGAAACGGCGGTCCGTTCCAGGCCGATCCGGTCGAGCAAGGCCCCCAGCCGCCGGTACTCGTCCGGTGTTCCCGAAAAGATCGGGATCTCGACACCGTCAAACCCCGTGTCCTTGATATCGCGTAACAGTGTCTCGTGTTTCCGGCCGACACTTGTCGTCCACAGGAACATGCACATGCCGATCTTCATCTCTCCTCCCCTTGGCCCTGCGGCCACTGCGCGGCGGTTTCAACGCCTTATCACTTTCCAGATCTGGTCATACCAAATCTTGGAATCTGGTCAAGCCAGTTCATGGTGCGCTTGGGATGTTGGATTCGCGCCTAAGCAGCAAATGCAGCATAAAATGTCGATCGGGGAAAGAAATATCGACCTTTTGGCCCGTCTTGCAGAGGGTGAGGAATTACGTTAGAGCTTTCAGATAACGAGAATTGGCCAAACCAGATTGCCGAACGTGGCGAGAGTGGCCAACGATAACATGACCTTTTGCCGCCCGATTGGCGATCGAACGTGCTGCAACTGTCTGGGAGGACCTCATGCATCTTTCGACACACAACTGGATGCGGGCCGAACCGCTCGCCGTCACGCTGAAGCGCATCAAGAAATATGGCTATGAAAGCATCGAGATATCCGGCGAGCCGGCGCAGTACGACGTCAAGGAGACGCGTTCGCTGCTGAAAGAGCATGGCATTCGCTGCTGGGGCGCCGTTACGCTGACGCTCGGCGAGCGCAATCTTGCCGCCAGGGACGAAGGCCAGCGCGCCAGGTCGGTGGACTATGTCAAGAGCGTCATCACCATGGTCAGCGAACTCGATGGCGAGATCGTCACCCTGGTGCCGGCGACCGTCGGCAAGGTGGTGCCGGATGGTACCGAGGAGGAAGAGTGGACATGGGTGGTGGATGCCACCAGGGAGTGTTTTGCCCATGCGCAGAAGAGGGGCGTGCGCATTGCCGTCGAGCCGCTCAATCGTTTCGAGACTTATTTCTTCAACCGTGCCGCCCAAGCGCTGGCGCTCGCCGATGCCGTCAGCCCCGAATGCGGGGTTTGCCTCGACGCCTTCCACCTGAACATTGAAGAGGAAGATATGTATGAGGCGATCCGGCTCGCTGGAAGGCGGCTGTTCGATTTCCACGTCGCCGATAACAATCGTTTCGCCGCCGGCCTCGGCCAGCTCGACTGGCCGAAGATCATCGGCACGCTGAAAGAGATCGGTTACGACGGCGCCGTTACCAACGAATTCGTCGCTCCGGTCGACCGGACGCCGGCCTCAAAATATCCGGACATGGTCGAGCGAAACCCCGTCGACATACCCCCGGAGCAACTGAAGTTTATCCAGGACCACGGCTCCAGCCTTCTCACTGAGAAATTCTACGACGATCAGATGCGGATTACCGCCGAGACGATCCTGCCACTGATCAAGTAACGAACGGAAACACATGTGCCCTGCGGCTCGCGGGCCGTGAGGGGCAGGGGATCCGAAACATGCGTATCAAGACCGTAGAGGCCTGGTGGATTAAAATTCCCATTGAGGCGAGCCGTCAGCACAGCAGCGACTTCGGCCGACTGACGACCTTCGATAGTGCGATCCTGCGGATCGAAACGGACGACGGCATCGTGGGCTGGGGAGAGGGCAAGAATGCCGCGGGCAGTGCGGGCACCTATGGCACGCTGGTACACATGCTCAATCACGAGATTGGGCCGAAGCTCATCGATCGCGATCCTGCCGACATCTCCACCATATGGGAGATGCTCTACAACGGCGTACGCCACGAGACGGCGGCGAGTTCTGGGCACGCCATGCCCGAGATCGCGCGGCGCGGGCTTTCCGTCGCGGCGATCAGCGCGGTCGACATCGCGCTCTGGGACATACTCGGCAAGTCGCTCGGCGTCCCCGTCTGGAAGCTGCTGGGTGGTCGCAAGGCGGACAGGTTGCCCGCCTATGCCTCGGGCGGTTGGGAGAGCGTGGACCGGATCGGCGAACAGCTCCGATCCTATATCGCCGCCGGCGGTTTCAAGTCAGTCAAGATGCGCGTCGGTGCGATGGATCGTGCGCTGCATGTCTCGGCATCGCGCGTGCGGGCGGCTCGCAAGGCAATCGGCCCCGACGTCGACCTGATGGTCGATGCGCACGGCACCTATACTGTTGCGGAGGCAAAGCGCTTCATCCAGATGGTCGCCGATTGCGACCTCGCCTGGTTCGAGGAGCCGGTGATAGCCGATGACAAGCCGGGCATGGCGGAGGTGCGCTCGGCTGGAAACGTGCCGATCGCTGCCGGCGAGAGCGAGGCGACACGTTTTGCCTTCCGCGATCTTGCCATGCTTCGGGCCGCCGACATATTCCAGCCGGATCCCGCCTTCTGCGGCGGCATTACGGAGGCGATGCGCATCAGTTCGCTCGCCAGCGCCTTCAATCTCCGTTTTGCACCGCATCTTTGGGCCGGTGCGCCCTGCTTCTTTTCCGGCCTGCATTTGTGCGCGGCTTCCCCGGCAAGCTTCATCGTCGAATATTCGCTCGGCGCCAATCCGATGATCCATGATCTTGTCGAGGACACTGTGTCGGTGAAGGACGGCATGGTAGAGATCCCGGACAGGCCTGGCCTGGGCTTCACGATCAATCAGCGGGTCCTGGAGACTCACGCGCAAAGACAGTGACGATGAAAGAAAACTCCCTCCTCTCCGATCTCGCGGCGCATCTTTTCTCGAACTCGAGCGGCAATGGCCGCACGCCTTCGGAGCGAGAGCTTGCGGAACATTTCGGCGTCAGCCGGGGCCAGGTCCGCGAGGCACTGGCCATTCTGGAGGCAATGCGCATCGTCGAGCGCCGGGCCAAGTCGGGCATCTATCTGACGACCACGGAGGCGAGCGTGGAGGCAATGGCACTTTTTGCCCGCGCCGGCGTGCCGCTTGATCCTATCCTGATCTACGAGACCGTGGAGCTTCGCAAGATCCATGAGATCAAGGCCGCGGAGCTCGCCTGCGATCGGGCGACGGAGGAGAATTACCAGCAATTGCGCGATATCCTCGCGGCGTCGGAGGCGAAGCTTGCCGCCGGCGAGGGGCTGGCGCGCGAGGACCGGGATTTCCATTTGGAGATCGTCCGGGCCACCAAGAACAGCGTCTTCCATCGGGTGTGCAGCGTCTATTACGTCATGGGCGAGCACCGCCTGCCGATCTATTTTGCCGACGCCGCCCGCAGCCGGCGCTCGCATGAGGAACATATCCGCATCTACGAGGCGCTGCTTGCCCGAGACGGCAATCTGGCCCAGGCGCTGATGAGCGCGCATCTTCAAGGTGCGGAAAGCTATTGGAAGGGCCTTATCGGCGGTCCAGCGACGGCAGCCTGATAGGCATAACCGGCGGGGAGGGCCGATGAGCATCATCTTTTCCACACATCCCCTGCACCCTGCGGCCAGGTCCATGCTCGAGGCTGCGGGTGATCTGCGCGTCGCTTCGGCGCCCGATCCCGAAACATTGCTGCGAGAAGGCCGCGGCGCGGGCATCGTCGTCGTACGCGCGCCGATCCCGCCGGCCTTCTTCGAGGATGCGCCGGCGCTTCGCGCGGCGATCCGCCATGGCGCCGGGCTCGACATGGTGCCGATGGATGCGGCGACCCGCGCCGGCGTGCTTGTCGCCAACGTCCCGGGCGCCAATGCCTCGACTGTCGCCGAGCACGTCTTCCTCGTGACACTGGCCCTGCTTCGGCGCTTTCGCGCGATGGACCGCGAACTGCGTCAGAGTGGCTGGGTGGCGGGCCGCGCCCAATCGGACACAGCCGTCGACCTCGCCGGCCGCACCATGGGCATCGTCGGAATGGGCAATGTCGGCAAGGCGATCTTCCAGATCGCGAAGTTCGGTTTCGGCCTGGAGGTGGTGGCCACGAGCCGGTCGCCGGAAAGCGTGCCGGACAGCGTGCGTTTCGTGACGATCGATGAGCTTGTTGCGACGGCCGACATCGTGGTGCTCTGCTGCCCGCTGACGCCGGAGACGACCGGCTTGCTCAATGCCGGTCGCATCGGGCGCATGAAGCCCGCGGCCATTCTGGTCAACGTCTCGCGCGGCCCAGTGATCGATGATGCGGCGTTGATCGAGGCGCTGCGCGATGGTCGCATCGGCGGAGCCGCGCTCGACGTCTTCGCAACACAGCCGCTGCCGCTCGACCATCCCTATTTCGGCTTTGACAACGTCATCGTCACGCCGCATCTCGCTGGTCTGACGGAAGAGAGCATGATGCGCATGGGAACAGGCGCGGCGAGCGAAGCCCTGCGCGTCATCAAGGGCGACTTGCCCGTTAATTTGCGCAATCCCGAAGTGGTGGAACATTATCGCAGGCGCTTTCCCGCATAGCGCCTCGTCGCGACAATTCGAAACGCTCGCTGCCCCTGCCGTGCCGCCGAGACCGCTGGCATCCTTCCGACCGATCAGGTCAGCCCGCGTGCCGCAGGCTTACACCGCTTCCGGCGTCAAACAGCACGACCTTTTCCGGATTCCATGAAAAGCGAACCTCATCCTCGATCCGAAGCGCCGTCTGTGTCGGCACGGTCGCGTGGATGAACTTCTCGCCGGTGCGCAGCGTCACGATCTTTTCGACGCCATGGTTTTCCACGTCGTGGACCCGTGCTTCGCCGGGCGCGCCACTGTCGAGAAAAATGTCCTCGGGACGGATGCCGAAGGTGAGCGGGCGACCGTCTGTCGCGATCCCGTGTCCGTTGCCGAGCGGCAGCCGATAGCCCTCGCTGGCCACTGCCTCGCCGCCGGCAAGCGTGCCGGCGATCAGATTCATCGGCGGCGAGCCGACCGCGCGCGCGACGAAGGTGTTGACCGGGTTTCCGTAGATCTCCTGCGGCGTACCCGTCTGCACCAGTTGACCATTGTTCAGGACGCCGATCTTGTCGCCCATCGACATGGCCTCTATCTGGTCGTGAGTGACGAAGAGGAAGGTCGCGCCGAGGTTCATCTGCAGGTTTTTCAACTCGGTGCGAAGTGCTTCGCGAAGTTTCGCGTCGAGCGCCGAAAGCGGTTCGTCCATCAAGAAGACCCGCGGTTTGCGCACGATGGCCCGGCCGATCGATACGCGCTGCATCTCGCCTCCCGACAGCCGGTCTGTCTTGCGGTCGAGCAGATGCTCGATGCGCAGTGTCTTCGCAACGCGGTCGACGCGCTCCTTGATTTCTCCGGGTTCAACGCGGCGGATACGGGACTTCAATGGAAATTCCAGGTTTTCCCGCACGGTATAGCGCGGGTAAAGCGAATATTGCTGGAGCACCAGGGCTACGTCGCGCTCGGCGGCACCCCAGTCGGCGACGTCCTGCCCGTCGATGAAGATCTGGCCTGCGGTCGGCTTCTCGAGACCGGCGATCAGGCGCAGCGTCGTCGTCTTGCCGGCGCCGGTCTGCCCGAGCAGCACGAAGAACTCGCCGTCAGCAATGTCGATGTTCAGGTTTTTCAGCGCCGTGTGGCTGCCGAAGGTCTTGGTGATGCCCTTGAGTTCGATATGCGCCATCAGAGTCTGATCCCCAGCGACGAGCCGGTCGCGGTGTTGAAGAAATGTGCCTGGGCGGGGTCGATGCGTGCCCAGACGGCTTCGCCGGGACCAGGCACGAAACCGCTCTTGGTGCGTGCCCTGATCATCTGGTGACCGACCTTCAGGTCCACGATGTCGTGCGAGCCGAGAGGCTCGATGATATGCGCTTCGACCGGCATGAAACCCTCGCGGGCCTCGCGTGAAACGAGCACGCCCTCAGGCCGGACCCCGAGTGTCAGCTTGCCGTTCTCGGCTCTTGCGTCGGAGAGGCGGTTGGCCAGCACGGCGGGGAACTCGAAGCCCGTCGTCCCGTCGCCGACCTGCACGCTGGTATGGCTGCCCGTTTCGCTGACGGTCGCCGGCGCCATGTTCATGACCGGGCTTCCGACGAACTGGGCGACGAACGTGTTGGCGGGTTGCGCATAAACCTCTTCCGGCGTGCCGACCTGCTGAAGGATGCCCTCGTGCATGATGACGATGCGGTCGGCGAGCGACATGGCCTCCACCTGGTCATGCGTCACGTAGATGGTGGTTGACCCCTGCTTGATATGCAGGCGCTTGATTTCCGCCCGCATCTCCTCGCGCAGCTTCGCGTCGAGCGCACCGATCGGCTCGTCCATCAGCATGGCCTTTGGGCGTCGCACCAGCGCGCGGCCGATTGCGACCCGCTGCATGTCGCCGCCTGACAGCGCCGAAGGCTTGCGGGCCAGCAGACCGGTGATGCGCAGCACACCGGCGATCTCGCGGACCGACGCATCGACATCGGCACGGCTCATCCGGGTAGCGCGGAGCGGGAAGGCGATGTTCTCGTAGACCGTCATGTGCGGATAGAGCGAGAAGGATTGGAACACCATGGCGATGTCCCTGCCGGATGCCTTGATATGCTGCACCGGCTGCCCGTCGATCAGAATGTCGCCTTCGTCGATCGTCTCCAGCCCCGCGACGGCGCGCAATGTCGTCGTCTTTCCGCAGCCCGATTGTCCAAGCAGCACGATGAATTCATTGTCGGCGATGGCGAGATTAAGGTCTTTGATGACCTGGACGGCACCGAAATATTTCTGGATCCCGCGAAGTTCGATCTGCGTCATGAATGGCTGCCTTCGTCTGGTTGCGCGTCCCGCGGGATTTTGGTCGTCACCATGAAGGCAATCAGTCCGACGAGCGTCATCGTCATGCCGTAGCGATGCAGAAACAGGTTCCAGGGCTGGCAGAGCGCGACGATGCCGAGGATCATCAGATACTGCGACGCGGGTTCGAGATATTTCTGGTTCAAGGCGCGGAAGGTCATTTGCGGATCGCTCCGAAGCTCATGCCGCGCAGGAGATGGTTCCTGAGCAGGAAGGTGAAGATGGCGACCGGTAGCAGGAACAGGAACGTGCCGGCCGCAATGACCGTCCAATCCGGCAGGCCTGAGCCGACCTGGCTCGGAATGAAGGGGGGAGCGGTTTGCGCGCGCCGGTTCGTCATGATCAGCGCAAATGCATATTCGTTCCAGGCCGTAATGAAGCAGAAGACCGCGGTCGCGGCGATGCCGGTCGCCGCTTCCGGGATGACGATCTTGAAAAAGGCCTCCATCCGCGTGTAGCCGTCGACGAGCGCGGCCTCCTCGTATTCCTTCGGGATCTCGTCGATGAAGCCCTTCATCAGCCAAACGGAGAAGGAAAGGTTGAAGGCAGTGTAGAGGATGATGAGGCCCCAATGCGTGTCGTTGAGGCCGACGACACGGTACATGAGGAACATCGGGATCGCCACGACGACGGGCGGCAGCATGCGCGTCGACAGGATGAAGAAGAGAAGGTCTGCCTCCCCCTTCACTTTGAAGCGCGAGAAGCCGTAGGCCGTGAATGTCCCCATACCGACAGCCAGCACCGTGGACGTGATGGCAACGATCAGCGAGTTCATGAAGCGGTTCGGATAGCCGGAGGGCTGCACCTCGCCGCGGCCGGAGCGAACGATCTTCTCGCCGCCGTCGAACACCATCCGCTCCCACCAGGGGGCGGCGGCATATTCTTCAGGAGTAGGCGCCCCGCGCAGTTGCGAGCGCTTGGTGAAGAGCTTCACGAAGGGCGAGAGTTCCGGCTCGAAGAGCACCGTCGGCGGAATGGTGGTGGCGAGGTTGCGCGGCTTGAAGGCCGTCGAGGTGATCCAGTAGATCGGCGCCAGGAAGATCAGCGTGATGACCAGTACGGCGGCGATCGCCACCCGGTTCAGCGCGCGTTCGGAGCGGGTTTGGACGGCAGCCATCTCAGCGCTCCTTCACTTTGTTGAGGTACTTCACGTAGATGTTGGTGATGGCGAGAACCATGACGAGCACGATGTAGGCGAGTGCGCAGGAGCGCCCCGTCTGCCATTCCTGGAAGGCCATCTTGTAGAGCCGGATGGAGATCACCTCGGTCGTCGGTTGGCTGGTCAGGATGTAGGCGAGGTCGAAGGTCTTGAAGGCCTCCATCGTACGGAAGATGATTGCGATCATCAGGATCGGCGCCACCAGCGGCAGCGTGATGCGGAAGAAGGTATAGAACGGTCCCGCCCGGTCGATCGCCGCTGCCTCGTAGAGATGTTTTGGCACGGCCGAAAGGCCGGCAAGCGACAGCAGCATCACGAAGGGCGACCACATCCAGATGTCGGTGATTGCGACCGCATAGAGCGCCATGTCCGGATTCGACAGCCACTCGAAGGAGCCGAGGCCGAGTGTGTAGTTGATGATGCCGAAGGACGGATCGTAGAGCAGCTTCCAGAAGAGGCCGACCACGGCCATCGAGAGCATCATCGGCAGCAGCAGCAGCGTCGTCAAAAGACCCTTCAGCGGGATATCGCGGTTGAGCAGCATCGCGGTGCCGAAGCCGACGATCACCTGCCCCGTCACAGAGACGATCACATATTTCGCGGTGATGGCGAAATTCGACCAGATGAAAGGATCGTTCAGCAATTCGCGGTAGTTTTGGAGGCCGACAAAGTTGGCCGGCGCGTTCGTCGAGGCGCGAAAATCCGTGAACGAATAGCCGAGCGAATAGATCAGCGGAAAGATGTTGAAGATGATCAGAAACAGGATCGTCGGGATAATGAAGAGATTGCGAATGCGGATGTCGCTCATGCCGTGGGATGCGGCACGCGATTTCGTGTCCAGCGATGTCATGACTGCGGTTGCCAATCCTCTCCTCCTCCGAGAGTCGGCGCCGGATGCCGGAAAAGGCATCACGATGCGCGAAGTGAATTCCGGGCGCCGCGCCCTCTCGAACCGCGCCTTTGGGCGCGAGATGCAGAATGCAAACGGAGGGGCGACGGAGCCCCTCCGCTGATCGCGTTTGCTATTTATTGCGTCCGTATTTCTTGAACGTCGCGTTCCAGTCCGCTGCCAGAGAGTCGAGCACTTCCTTCGCCGTGCCTTGCCCGGCGGTGACGAAGGGGTAAATGCGCTGGTTCATCTGGATCAGCAGTTCGGCATATTCAGGCGTTGCCCAGAAATCCTTCACCTTGAACATGGTCTCGTAGAAGGCCTTGTTATAGGGTGTCGCGTTCTGAAATTCCGGCGATTCAAGCACCTTGGCGCTTGCCGTGTAGCCGCCGAGTTCGGCCCAGCGCTTCTGGGTCTCGTCCTTGATGAACCATTCGAGGAATTTCATCGCCTCTTCCTGGTTTTTTGAGTAGGAGATGACCGATATGCCTTGGCCGCCGAGCGCTGCGAATTGTTCGCCGTTCGGCCCCGCCGGATTGGCAAAGAAGCCGGTAACCTTGGCGTTCGGGTTGGACGCCTCGTTCACCAGGGCCGGGAAGAAGGCGAAGTAGTTCATGCTCATCGCCGCCAGGTTCTCGGTGATCGCCTGATTGTTCTCGACGAAGAAGGACTTGGCCCAGCCCGGGGGCGTAAAGCCGTAGAGCTCGCGATACAATTCGAGCGCCTTGACGTTCTTCTCGGAATTGATGATGCCGTCGACCTTGTAGCTCTGGTAGTCGCCGAGTTCGCCTCCAAAGGAGAAGATCGCGTTCTCGACACCCATGACGAGACCGTCATAAGAATTGTCGGTGTAGATGGCGATTCCGTAGCGCTTCTGGTCGGGACGGTGGAAGAACTCGGCGATGTCGCGCATCTCGGCCCATGTCTTCGGCGGGGCGAGGTCGTAGCCGTATTTGGCCTTGAACGCCTCCATCTCCTTGGGATCTTCGAACCAGTCCTTGCGGTAGGACCAGCCGACGGCGTCGCCTTCGGCCGGAACTGACCAATACTTTTTCGAGTTCGCCGGATACTCGGCGTAGTATTTCACTGTTGCCGGGGCCATCACCTGGGTCAGATTGTGCTTGGTGAAGAATTCGGTCAGATCCACGTAATGTCCGGCTTCTGACGCTGCCCCGATCCATTGGCTGTCGCCGACGACCATGTCATAGGCTGAACCCTTGGCGTTGAACTCCGTGAAGGCCTTGGTCTGGAAGTCGGCCCACGGTGTGGTCTCGACCGTGACTTTGACGCCGGTTTGAGCCTCGTATTCGTTCGCGAGTTCCTGAAGATAGTTAGCCGGGTCCCACTCGGCCCAGAAGATCGTCAGTTCCTGGGCCTGCGCGGATGTTCCGCAGGCCCACATCAATCCGACACCGGCCAACAGACCGGTCATAGTTTTGCGCATAACGTTTCCTCCCATTTATGCACGCTTCCCGCGTCATCGCGGGCCTCCCGATCTGGCTTCCCGATCCTCCTGGGTAATATTCGTGCTGGGGGTCCTCCTCGACCCCTAGCGCGTTTCAGATCTCAAGCCTGAATGTCGTTTCCCTGATCTGGTATTACCAAATGCCATTATCGTCAAGCGCAACCTCGGAGAGCTTTCATCAAAGACTCGCCTTCGAAGTTTCGATGTCTTTCCCCCGCAATTGCAGGCCTGCTGACGCAGGTTTGTTGGACCGTCTCGCATTCATCATCGCTGATCCAGACCGCAATACAAGTATATATTACTGACACTGGTCTAACCAGTTGGTGCGCCAAGTCCGGGCGCGCCACGTCATGCTTTGCTCTCCGCTTGCCGTAACGCGGTATCAACAAGCGCCTTGGCGGCCCACTCGGCAACAGACTGCGCACTTTCCGAGGTCAGGCCCCAGATATCCTTCAACACGATCAGCACCTCGACGCCGAAGACAAGCGAAAGCGCCTGCGCAAGGCGTTCCCGGGATTCGGGCGGCACGGTGCCCTGCAGGGGGGCCGTCACGCACTTGAGCAGGTCGACCCGGTGGCCGCGCGTGAATAGCGGCTCGTTGCCGAGCGTGCCGGCCTGGCGCTGCGCCCACTGGTCCAGCGAAAGTTTCAGCGCCGCCTTGAAGGTGGCTTCGAACTCGTCGATGCGCGGCATTGCGGTCGCCAAGAGGTCGGCAACGCGGGTGCGTGCATCCGGACTGTCCGACGACCAGCTGAGTATCGGCCCCAGAGCCTCGTCCACCACGGCATGCACGAGCGCGGCCTGGCTCGGAAAGTAACGGTAGGCCGTCGCGCGCGAGACTTCGGCAGCCTCGGCGACTTCACTTACCGACGGAGTGATGCCGGACTGCATGATCCGCGTTGCCGTTTCGAGCATCAGTTTTCGCGTTCTGGCACGCGGGCCTCGCTCGGTCCTGATTGTTTCGTTCTGTTGACGTGAGACATCCATGTCTTTATGATACGCACGTCTCACAATTTTGCAAGGGCCTGTCGCTTTGCCTCGAACGTGAGATATGCCGGGAGGAAATCCACCCGGTCGCGGAGGGGACATGAAGCAGATCTACGTCGTCGGCACCGCCGACACGAAGGGCGAGGAGCTTGCTTATCTGGCCGCTTGCATCGAAGCGGCGGGCGGGGGTGTTGTCCGCGTCGACGTCGGCATAGGCGAGCCTGCGACCGCCGTCGATGTGAAAGCCGATACTGTCGCCGCATGCCATCCGGACGGGGCTGGAGCCGTCCTTGCCAGTGGCGACCGCGGAACGGCGGTCGAGGCGATGGGCATTGCCTTCGCGCGCTTCCTCGTGGAGCGCCAGGACATTGCCGGCGTCATCGGTATCGGTGGAGGCGGGGGCACTTCGATCATCACCGCAGGCATGCGCCAATTGCCGCTCGGCCTGCCAAAGATCATGGTCTCGACGCTCGCATCCGGCGATGTCGCTCCCTACGTCGATGTTTCCGACATTGTGATGATGCCCTCGGTCACCGACATGGCGGGCCTGAACCGGCTGAGCCGTGTCATCCTTCACAACGCCGCCCAGGCGATCACCGCCATGTCCCGCCGGCCGGCTGAGGTGACTGCATCCAAACCCGCCCTCGGGCTTACCATGTTCGGCGTTACCACACCTGCCGTATCCGCCATGGTCGAGCGCCTCCGAGCGGATTATGATTGCCTGGTCTTCCACGCCACAGGCACGGGTGGGCGCGCGATGGAGAAGCTTGCCGACAGCGAGCTCATCTCTGGCGTGCTCGACATCACGACGACCGAGGTCTGCGACCTGCTTTTCGGCGGCGTCCTGCCCGCCACCTCGGACCGCTTCGGCGCCATTGCTCGCAAAGGCCTGCCCTATGTCGGCTCGGTCGGTGCGCTCGACATGGTGAACTTCTGGGCGCCGGAGACCGTCCCGGAGCGCTATGCCGGCCGGCTGTTTTACCGCCACAACCCGAACGTCACCTTGATGCGCACGACGTCGGCCGAATGCGCGCAGATTGGCCGCTGGATCGGCGACAAGCTCAATCTCTGCCGCGGCCCCCTACGCTTCCTCATTCCTGAAAAGGGCGTTTCGGCCCTCGACATCGAAGGCGGTCCGTTCTTCGATCCGCAAGCCGACGCCGCGCTTTTTGCCGCGCTCGAGGCGACGGTGAAGCCGACGGCATCGCGACGTATTATTCGCCTGCCGCTCCATATCAACGACCCGCACTTCGCCGAGGCCGCCGTCGCGGCCTATCGTGACATCGCCAACCCCTGAGAGACAAATTGATGCCAGCCATACCGCGCAAGACCATCCTCGAAAAATTTCACGGCATGATCGCAGCCGGCGTGCCAATCGTCGGCGGCGGTGCCGGCACCGGCATCTCCGCCAAGGCCGAGGAGGCAGGCGGCATCGACCTCATCATTATCTACAATTCTGGGCGCTACCGAATGGCGGGGCGCGGTTCGGCGGCCGGACTGCTCGCCTATGGCAATGCCAACGAGATTGTGAAGGACATGGCGCTCGAAGTGTTGCCGGTCGTGAAAAAGACGCCGGTTCTCGCCGGGGTCAACGGCACGGACCCCTTCGTGCTGATGCCGCGCTTCCTCGCCGACCTCAAGGCAATGGGCTTTTCCGGCGTACAGAACTTCCCCACAATCGGCCTCTTCGATGGCCGGATGCGGCAGAGTTTCGAGGAGACAGGCATGAGCTACAATCTGGAGGTCGAGATGATCGCCACCGCCCACGGGCTCGACCTGCTGACGACGCCCTATGTTTTCAACGAGAGCGAAGCTATCGCCATGACGGTCGCCGGCGCCGACATCATTGTGGCGCATATGGGGGTGACGACCGGCGGCACGATCGGGGCCACCTCCGGCAAGTCCCTCGATGACTGCGTCGATGAGATCGCTGCAATTTCCAAGGCGGCACGTTCCGTGCGCGACGACGTCATTGTGCTCTGCCATGGCGGCCCGATCTCCATGCCGGAGGATGCGCGCTACGTTCTCGAGCGTTGCCCTGGCTGCCACGGCTTTTATGGCGCAAGCTCGATGGAGCGCCTGCCGGCAGAGGCGGCAATTCGCAAGCAGACCGAAGATTTCAAGGCGCTCGCCATCGGCGCGGTCGTCTGAGGAAGGATGTGGAGGAGGCGGTTTCATGGTAAAGGACAAGTACTTCATCTATCCTGAGGATGTGAGCGCCTTCGGCTTCGACTGGGGCAAGCTGTCGCTGACTGTGGCGCCCGAGGTCAACGGCGCCAGCCGCTTTTCCGGCGGTGTCGTCGAACTGCCGAGCGGCGAGGGCCATTCCCGCCACAACCATCCGGGCGCGGAGGAAATTATCTTCGTGATTTCCGGCGAAGGCGAGCAGATGGTCGAGGACGAGACGGGTAATCCGATCACGCAGAAGGTCGCCACCGGCTGCACGATCTATATTCCGGAAAGCCGCTTTCATTCGACGAAGAACACTGGCGGCGGAAAGATGCTCCTCTTCGTGGTCTACTCACCGGCGGGGCCGGAGCTTGCGCTTCGCGATTTGCCGGACTTCCGCCTGCTGCCGCCGGGCTTCTGAGGCGGCGCATCCATTTTCTGGGAGGAAAGACGATGAACGACAATGCAGGGCAAACAAGGCAGGCCGCCGTGACGCCGTTCGATACGGCCAAGCTCGACCGTCTCATGGAGGAAGCCGGTATCGACGTCATCGTCGCCACTTCCAAACACAACACGCAATATCTCATGGGCGGCTATAAGTTCATCTTCTTCGCCGCCATGGATGCGATCGGGCATAGCCGGTACCTGCCGATGGTGATTTATGAGAAAGGCGCGCCTGATCACTCCGCCTATGTGGGTAACCGTATGGAGGGCGCAGAGCACCAGAACAACCCATTCTGGACGCCCGCCGTGCATACGGCGAGTTGGGGCACGCAGGACGCCACCGGGCTCGCCGCCGAGCACCTGAAGAAAATCGGCAAGGCCGGTGGGCGCATCGGCATCGAGCCAGCCTTCATGCCATCCGACGCCCGCGACCTCCTTGCCTCTCGGCTGGACGGCGCTCGATTTGTCGATGCCACGCATGTGTTGGAGCGGCTAAGGGCGGTCAAGACGCCGGATGAACTGGCAAAGCTGAGGCGCGCCTCCGAACTGATTACCGACTCTATGCTGGCGACAGTCGCGGCGGCCCGGGCCGGCTCGACGAAGATGGAGATCATCGAGCAGCTGCGCCGGGAGGAAACGAACCGCGGCCTGCACTTCGAATATTGCCTGCTGACGCTTGGCTCCAGCCACAACCGCGCGGGCTCGCCGCAAGCCTGGGTCGAGGGCGAGATTCTGTCGATCGATTCCGGCGGCAACTATCACGGATATATCGGTGACCTCTGCCGCATGGGTGTGCTCGGCGAGCCGGATGCGGAGCTGGAGGACCTTCTGGCTGAAGTCGAATGCATCCAGCAAGCGGCCTTCGCCAAGGTTAGGGCAGGCGCTCCGGGCAGTGAAATGATTGAGGCGGCACAAGCCGAGCTCAAGGCCTCGCCGTCGGCGGCCTTCACCGACTTTTTCTGCCATGGCATGGGCCTCATCGCCCACGAAGCGCCATTCCTCATGACGAACCACCCCGTCACCTATGATGGCATCGATGCCGACAAGCCGCTGGAAGCCGGGAGCGTGATCTCGGTCGAGACGACGATGCTTCACCCGAAACGCGGATTCATCAAGCTGGAGGATACGCTTGCCGTCACCGATGGCGGCTATGAAATGTTCGGCGACCGTGGCCGCGGCTGGAACCGCGGCGGAGCGTGATTGCAGGCCCAACCGCAAAGAAGGCCCGGCAGATGTCAGCTGCCGGGCCTTTTCGTTACTTGGTACCGTCGTCTCAGCTGTGGTGAATCTCTGTTCCCAGCACCTTCAGGCATTCGCGGATAAAGGCGGCGAGCGCCGTCCAGCCCTTGGCCGAAACCATCGTGCCATCGACATAGGCTTCGGTCGGCGAGAGGTCGATATAGGTTCCGCCCGCCAGGGTGACCTCCGGTTCGCAGGCCCCAAGTGCACCCACCTTCTTGCCGCGAACGACACCGTCGACCGCGATCAGGATCTGGACCCCGTGGCAGATGGTGAAGATCGGCTTCTTCTGCTCATGGAAATGACGCACCATTGCCTGCACCCGCTTGTCGGTGCGGATATATTCCGGTCCGCGCCCGCCGGCGCAGTAGACGGCATGATACTGGTCGAGCTGGTTCTCGGCCTCGGAAAACGTTTTGTTGATGGTGACGTTGTGCCCGAGTTTTTCGGTGTAGGTCTGGTCTCCCTCGAAATCGTGCAGCGACGTCCTGAGGATGTCACCGGCTTTCTTATCCGGGCACACGACGTGCACCGTGTGGCCGACCGCCTCCATCGCCTGCTGATAGACGAAGATTTCGTACTCCTCGGTGAAATCGCCGGTGAGCATCAGGATTTTCTTGCCTGGCATGGGTTCTCCTCCTCGTTGTCAGATCGGGCAGGCACGACGTTGCCTGCCGGGGTTGCTCAAATTTCGAAGGCCGGTAACAGCCGGTCGCGCGAATGTTCGATATGGATGCGCATTGCGTTCGCAGCCGCGCCCGGGTCGCGCGCCGCAAAGGCATCGAGCAGCGTCTGATGCTCGGCGAGCGCCTCCTCGGTGACACGGCGATGAAACATCAGACGGAAGATGTGGAAATGCGTGTGCTGGAATGTCAGCATCTCGCGGATCAACTCGTTGCCGGCAAATTCCATGATGCGGTCATGGAAAATAGCGTCCTTGCGGGCGAAGGCCGAATAGTTCGCTCGTTCGTCCCTGTTGTCGCTGCGTGTCATCACCCCTGCGGCCTCCGTCAGGATGGCCAGCTTTTCGTCGTTCATCGCCTTGGCAGCCTTCGCAGCGCCGGCAGGTTCCAGCAGCAGGCGCAATTCATAGAGCTCGTCGAAGCGGTGGCGCGTAATCTGGGGCGCGGCACGATAGCCGACGAGATGCTGCTTGACGACGAGGCCCTCGCCTTCAAGCCGGCCAAGGGCTTCGCGGATCGGCGTATGGGAGACGTTGAACTCCTTGACCAGGTTGTCGACCGTGATGCGCGCACCCGGCGCTATCTTCAACGACATGAGCTGGTTGAAGATTGCCTCGTAGACGTCGCCCGCCAGGCTGTTGGCGCGCGGTATCTGGGTTGTGCCCGTTGAGGGTTCATTCAATCTCGTCGAAATCATCTGCTGCCTTGCCTCTTGACAGGTTCAATCGCTAGCACGATGCTGCGGCCAAGACAATCCTATATCCTATACGATTTAATATAGGGAGCAAGAATCGTGCGCGTATCCGAAGCGGCAGCCCTCGCGCTTGCCACCCGCCTGCTGGAGGAACATGGCGCACCGCGTGACCATGCGGCCCTGCAGGCTCGCGTCCTGGTAACGGCGGAGATGAAGGGGCACCCCTCGCATGGCCTGTACCGGCTTCCGCGGCTGGTCGAACGGATCGAGCGCGGTGTCATTGACCCGCAGACGAAGGGCACGCAGCGCTGGCGCGCGGATGCGGTGCTGGAGGTGGAGGGTTCGTCGGGATTTGGCCCCGTCGTCGCCATGGCCGCGATCGAGCGGCTGGCGCCTAACATTCCGGATCTTGGCATCGGCCTTGTCGCCGTGCGCAATGCCAACCATCTCGGCATGCTCGCGCATTATGTGGAGGCCATCGCCGCAATGGGTTTCGTCGGCATCGCGCTCTCGTCGAGCGAGGCGCTGGTCCATTCCTTCGGCGGTACACGGGCCATGCTCGGCACCAACCCCATCGCCATCGCCGTACCGACCGCCAAAGAACCGCTCGTGCTCGACCTTGCTACCAGCCTCGTGCCGATGGGCAGGATCCATCACCACGCGGCGACCGGGAGGCCCATTCCCGAGGGATGGGCACGCGATGCGGCCGGCAACCCGACGACCGATCCGGGGCGTGCCAAGGCCGGCGCGATTGCGCCCTTCGGCGACGCGAAGGGCTACGGCCTCAGCATCGCTATGGAGCTGCTGGTGGCAGCTCTTGCAGGTTCGGCGCTCGCGCCGGATGTGCGCGGCACGCTCGACAGCCAGTCGCCATGCAACAAAGGCGACGTCTTCATCTTGATCGAGCCCAGTCTGGCGCCGGGACTGCCGGAGCGGCTGTCGACCTATCTCGATGCCGTGCGCGCTTCACCACCCGCCAGCGCCGGCGAACCGGTTCTCGTCCCGGGCGATCGTGCCCGCCGGCGACGGGCGGCGGCAAGCCGCAACGGGTTCGAGATCGACCAGCGCCTCTGGGCAGACCTCAACGCGCTTTCGCGCCCGCGCATTGTGGCCTTCGAGGGACAAAGATCATGAGCCTGTTTGCCGCCTTGAGGCTGCCGCGGGAAATCCTGTTTGGCGTCGGCCAGCGCCATGCGCTCGCGAGCGTCGCCAGCAGAACCGGCCGGCGCGCACTCGTCTGCACGGATGAGCGTTTTGCCGCAACACCCGTCTTCGCGGAAATGATCGCCGCGCTTGAAGCGGCAGGCATCGTCGTCCTGGTGCATGACCGCACGCTGCCGGACGTGCCGCAAAATACGGTCGCGGTTTGTGTTGAAGCCTCGCGCGGCTTTGAGCCTGATATGGTGATCGGCATCGGTGGAGGCAGCTGTCTCGACATGGCCAAATGCGCTTCGCTCCTGCTCGCTCACGGAGGCGCGCTCGCCGATTATTACGGTGAGTTCAAGGTGCCGGCGCCCGTCCTGCCGGTCATCGCCGTGCCGACGACGGCAGGGACAGGCTCCGAGGTGACGCCGGTTGCGGTTGTTTCCGATCCCGATCGTATCCTGAAGGTTGGCATTTCCAGCCCATATCTCATCGCCGCAGCGGCGATCTGCGACCCGGAACTGACCTTATCCTGCCCGCCTGGGCTCACGGCGATTGCCGGTGCGGATGCGTTGACGCATGCCATCGAAGCCTTCACGGCCATGCGCCGCCCCGGCGATCCTGAACTCGCGCAGCAGCATGTCTTCATCGGAAAGAGCGATCTCTCTGACCAGTTCGCGCTGCATGCCATCCGGCTCCTCAGCCGGAGCCTGGAAAGGGCCTTCGTCGACGGCGCCGACATCGATGCGCGCGCCGATGTGATGATGGGCGCGCTCGCAGCCGGCTGCGCCTTCGGAACGGCGGGCACCGCTGCGGCCCATGCCGTGCAATATCCGGTCGGTGCCTTGACCCATACGCCGCACGGCCTCGGGGTTGCGACCATGCTGCCCTATGTGATGACATATAATCGCCGCGTCGCGGGCGCGGACATCGCCATTGTCGGCAGGGCGCTCGGCCTCGATCCCACCGGAGTGGAGGACGACGAAACGGTTGCCGATGCCGCGATCGGCGAGGTGAGCCGTCTCTTCGCCGCGATCGGCATCTCGCCGACGCTTGCCGGGCTCGGCCTGCCGGAAGACCGGATCGACTGGGCCGCAGAGCAGGCGCTCGGCATCGGCCGGCTGATCAAGAATAATCCCCGCTCCTTCGATGCCGCCGCCATGCGCGGTCTGGTACGCGCGGCCTATGACGGCGATCTGGCCGCTTCCGCCCTCTGACTTGGAAAACATCATGAACGTCAACCAGCATTCTTCGCATCCTGACCACGATCGCTTCGGGCTCAGCGCGTTCTCCGACGGCCTCTATATTGGCGGCGCCTGGCGGCCTGCGGCGGGCGAGGGCCGGATCGAGGTGATCGACCCCTCGACTGAGGCGGTCATTGCCTCTGTGCCCGATGCCACGGTCGCGGATGCCGCGGCGGCCGTGGAGGCTGCCGCAAGTGCGGCGGAAGGCTGGCGCGAGATGCCGCCGAGAAAGCGTTCCGAGATCCTGCGCCGCTGCTTTGAACTTATGGTGGAGCGTTCCGAAACGCTCGCTGGGCTCATTTCGCTCGAGAACGGGAAGGCGTTGCGCGACGCGCGCGGCGAGGTCGCCTATGCAGCAGAGTTCTTTCGGTGGAATGCCGAGGAGGCGGTGCGCATCTCCGGTGAGTTCGGCCTTGCCCCGGCCGGTGCCAACCGCATCGTCGTCGATTACCAGCCTATCGGCATCTGCGTTCTCATCACACCGTGGAATTTCCCGGCTGCGATGGCGACCCGCAAGATCGCGCCTGCCCTTGCCGCAGGCTGCACCGTCATCCTGAAGCCGGCGAGCGAGACGCCGCTGACGGCCTATGCGCTTGCGGCTCTCTACGAGGAGGCAGGCGTGCCGCCGGGCGTCGTGAACGTGATGACAACATCGACGCCGGGGCCCGTCATCGCCGCCATGCTGACCGACCCGCGCGTGCGAAAACTCTCCTTCACAGGCTCGACGGGCGTCGGCCGCACGCTTCTGGCGGAAGCGGCGAAAAATGTCATCTCCTGTTCCATGGAACTCGGCGGCAACGCGCCGTTCATCGTTTTCGACGATGCGGACATCGACGCGGCGATCGAGGGTCTGATGGTCGCGAAAATGCGCAATGCGGGTGAGGCCTGCACGGCTGCAAACCGCATTTATGTCCAGTCCGGTATCCACGATTCCTTCGCCGAAAAATTTACCCAACGCATGGCCGCCCTCAGGGTCGGCCCGGGTGTGGATCTGGATACCGAGTGCGGTCCGATGATCACACGCAAGGCGGTGGAGAAGATCGAGCGCCTTGTTGCTGACGCCATTTCGCGCGGCGCGCGCGCGCTCTGCGGCGGACGAACATTGGCAGGGCGCGGCTTTTTCTATCCGCCGACGGTGCTCGTCGATGTTTCTCCGGCCTCCGACATGGGCTGCGAGGAGATTTTCGGTCCCGTCGCGCCGCTCTACCGTTTCGAGAGCGAGGCGGAGGTCATCGCTGCCGCCAACGATACGGAATATGGCCTCGCCGCCTACATCTATACCCGCGACATCGGCCGCGGCATGCGGGTCGCCTCCAAGGTCGAGGCTGGAATGATCGCGCTTAATCGTGGACTGGTCTCCGATCCCGCCGCCCCCTTTGGCGGCGTGAAGCAGAGCGGCCTTGGACGTGAAGGAGGGCAGCACCACGGTATCGCGGAGTTCATGGAAGCCAAGTACATTGCCACAAGTTTCTGAGGGAGGAACTTGTGGCCGCCGATCCGTTCCGCATTCGTGACCATGTCGCAGATTTCGACGAGATCGTTGGCGATATCCGTGCTCGCAGCCTTGCAACGCGGCGCACTGTCGCCATGGAGGCCAACATCGCCTACGGGACTGCGCCGGGCGAGACGCTCGATATCTTCCTGCCAAAGAGTGCCGGCTCGGACATGCCGATCCACATGTTCATCCATGGTGGTTATTGGCGGATGTTTTCCAAGGAGGACTATTCCTGCGTCGCTGAGACCATCACCGGCGCTGGCGCGGTCGCAGCCATCGTCGATTATTCGTTGATGCCCATGGCGAGAATGGACGTCCTGGTTGGTCAGGCCCTGAAGGCCAAGGCTTTCCTGCTGGCGCATGCCGATCGTTTTGGCGCCACACCAAAGCGGTTCTCGGTCAGCGGCCACTCCGCAGGTGCACATCTTGCAACCTTTCTCTTCCATCGCTCGCAAGTGCCTTCGGGCGTCGTTGCTGCTTTCCTGCTTGGCGGGCTATATGATCTCGAACCCCTGCAGAGGTCCTTCCTGCGTGACGAGATCGCCTTGAGCGACGAGGAGGTGCGACGGTTTACGCCCATGCGTCACGAGCACGATCCTGCAACACGTGTCGCTGTCATGACCGGCGAACTGGAAACCGGTCCATTCAAAATCCAGGCGAATGCTTTCAGGGACATTCTTGTCGCCCAAGGGCTTGACGTGCGGGCATCGCAGATCGCAGAGGGCAATCACATGAGCACAGTACGCGATCTCGCCGTCCTCGGAACACCTGTGGCGGCAGCATTGCACGCCTTGATTGCCAATCATGCCGGTGAGGAACCGAAGCGATCACTCTTCCTCTGATCGCCGATTTGCGTGATCGTGGCAATGTGATGCATCAGCTCCTGTGGCGGGTACCAAGCCGTGCCGATCCGCGTTGCCGACATTGCGCAAAGGCCGACTGCTCCCTAGAAATCAGCCACTTTGCCCCAGGCGGATGTCCCGAAGCGCTCGGGGTGGTAGGGCCTCGGATCAACGATCGGCTCATCGCCCGTGACGATATCGGCGATCAGATGACCGGCGCCCGGCCCGATGCCGAAACCGTGACCGCTGAAGCCGGCAGCAAGGATGAAACCCGGCAAGGTGGCAATCTCGCCGATCCCCGGCACACCGTCGGGCGTGCTGTCGATATAGCCCGCCCAGGTCGCACTGATGGCGGTCTTCTTCAAGGCAGGCAGAAGCTCGAGTGCCCGCGCATGGGTGAGGGCAATAGTGGCCTCATCGACCGTCGGGTCGAGGATGCGCATGCGCTCCATCGGCGTCGGCCTGTCGAGCCGCCAGCGGGCCAGAGATTCGTGACCCGAGCGAAAGCCCTCCAACCCGCCGGGTGCGAGACTGCGCCAGCGCCGGGCGAACATCGGCAGGAACTGCCGCGCGAAGCGGAACTGCTGTGGCGTCGGATCGACGCGGGCGCGGCCGCTGATCGCCAGCGTGTGGCCGCCATCGCGGCGTCGCGTCACCGAAACGGCTGACGTATGCAGCGCATCCGGCAGGCTGCTTGCGCCCGGAGATACGGAGAGGATCGAGGAGCGTATCGAGGCTTGCGGAAATCGAATGCCGAGCTGGCGGCAGAAGGAGGAGGCCCAGGCGCCACCGGCCAGAACCGCGATTTTCGTGCGGATCGTGCCATGCTCCGTGACGACGCCCGAGAGCCGGCCGCCTTCGACGTCGAGGCCGCGAGCAGCACAGGATTGATGCACCGTGCCGCCGAGTTTCAGGATCGCACGTGCAACGGCCGGCGCAGCGCTCGCCGGATCGGCGGTGCCGTCGGTCGGCGAAAACACCCCGCCTTTCCATGAAGCGCCGGTGGCACGCCCGCGTTCGGTCGCCTCGGCGCTGCTCAGCATATGCGTCGTGACGCCGACCGAGCGGGCGAAATCGCGCCAGCGTGCCCAGCCGGACAGTTCCTCGTCGCTATTGCTGAGATAGAAGAGGCCGCAACGACGGAAGCCCGTATCCTCCCCGGTCTCAGTTGCGAAGCGCTCCCACAGGTCGAGGCTCTTCGTCGACATCGGCAGCTCACGAGCGTCGCGGTTCTGCTGGCGGCACCAGCCCCAGTTGCGGCTCGATTGCTCGGCGCCGATAAGGCCCTTCTCGAGGAGAGCGACCTTCAATCCGCGCCGGGTGAGATAATAGGCCGCAAAAACGCCGACGATGCCGCCGCCGATGACCACGGCATCAGCGATGGAAGGCAGTTCTGGCGTGGTGTCGACGCGATTGAGCGGTGCAGGCATGGGAGAGTCTCCGTTTTAACGCTAGTGTAACGGATCCGACGCCACGGCTTTGCCGGAGATCGGTTCGTGGCAGCAGAAGATTCCGTGTTGGGAGGATGCCAGCAGCCGTTTGTGCTTCGGCCTGTCTCGCAACGCGATCGACACGCCAACGTCATGTGCTAAGGTTGGTGTCTGGAACAAGCAGCATAATCTGCTGCGTCATTGGCGATCTCCAGCAAGTGAGGGCGTGTGAGATGAAACTCGACCGGATCGACGTAAAAATCCTTTACGAACTGCAGAAGAATGGCCGCGTCACCAATGTGGAGCTCGCCGAACTGGTAAATCTGTCGCCTAGCCCCTGCCTGATGCGGGTGAAGAAGCTGCAGTCGGAAGGCTACATCGAAGGTTACTCGGCCCAGATCAACGTCAGCAAACTGGGGCAGACGCTGACGGTGTTCACCGAGATCACCCTGAAGAACCACCGGCAGATCGACTTCGCCCGCTTTTTGGCGGCGATCGAGAAGGTCGACCAGGTGATCGAATGCCATCTGGTTTCGGGGGGCTACGATTATCTGCTGAAATTCGTCACCGCCGGGATCGACGAATACCAGACGATCATGGAGCGGCTTACCGACCTCGACGTCGGCATCGACAAGTATTTCAGCTTCGTCGTCCTGAAATCGCCGATCATCAAAGCCCACATGCCGCTAACCACCTTGTTTCCGCATTAGCCGGCGAGAGGACCGCAGCCGGGGGCGCTCAAACCCAAGATTTCGGGCTTCCAGACTGACCTCATCCCGTTGCCTTTCCCCGATCCAATCGGTCCTCCGCAGATGCCGATTCTCTGTCGCAGGTTGTTCTCCCCATAACTATAAGTTCCATACTGGTTGGAAGGACTTGCGACAGAATTTCGGGCTTGCTTTCCAAAGCCATGTTCGCTGCCACTTGCTGGCCTCTTGCCGTGAAGCTCAGGCTTTTCAACATGACCTGCCCGGGTGGGCGCTGAGTCCGGCAAGCGTCTCGCTTTTGGCTCCGAGGAGGGCAGCGCGATAACACCTTGAATCGGCACTCAGTGCCGGCAATAGGCCCGCACCAGTTCCAGATCCTGCTGGAGCCCGTCGAGCCAGGCCGGATCGAGCGTCGGCACCGACGAGAAGAGCAGTTGCGAATAGGGGTGTTGCGGCGCCTTCACTGTCGAGGACGTGATTTCCTCGACCTTCCGGCCTCCATACATCACGACGATCTCATCACAGATCGCCTCCACCACCGAGAGGTCGTGGCTGATGAAGATGTAGGAGAGGCCGAGTTCGCGCTGCAATTCCTTGAGCAGGTCGATGACCGCGGCGGCGACCACCGTGTCGAGCGCCGAGGTGATCTCGTCGCAGAGGATCAGCTTCGGATCGGCGGCGAGCGCCCTGGCGAAGTTGACACGCTGCTTCTGCCCACCCGAGAGTTCGCCCGGCCGGCGATGGCGCAGGTTGCGGGGCAGGCGTACCATGTCGAGCAGTTGATCGATCCGGGCGTTCCGGGCCTTTCGATCCATGGCGTGGTAAAAGACCAAAGGTCTGTCGAGTATGTCCTCGACCGATTTTGCCGGGTTGAGGGCGGTATCGGCATATTGGAAGACGATCTGCATCTCGCGCAGCTCATCACGTGAACGCCCGCGCGCGTTGCGATTCAGTTCCGTGCCGTCGAAGACGATCTTGCCGACCGCGGCCGGCAGGATGCCGGCGATGGTGCGGGCGAGCGTCGACTTGCCGCAACCGGATTCGCCGATAATGCCGAGATTGCGGCCTTTTTCCACCTTCAGGCTCACGTGCTCGACCGCGCGAACGAGCGGCAAACCATCAGCCTGGCGCTGCCCATAGCCCGCGACAAGATCTTCGATGCTCAGCAGCGGAGCCGTCGAAGGTTCGGCCGGGCCTGCCGCGCCGCGCGGCTTCGGCTCGAAGGCAGCGAGCAGCTCCCTGGTATAGGGGTGCTTGGCATTGTTGAGGATTTCGTCGGTGGTGCCGGTTTCCTGGGTCTCCCCGCCTTTCAGGACGACGATGCGGTCGGCGATCTGGGCGACGACGGCAAGGTCGTGCGAGACATAAACGCCTGCTATGCCGCCCTTTTTCATGACCGATTTGAAAGCCCGCAGCACTTCGATCTGGGTCGTGACGTCGAGCGCCGTCGTCGGCTCGTCGAAGATGACGAGGGTCGGGTCGCCGATCAGCGCCATGGCGGCCGCCAGACGCTGCAGCTGGCCGCCGGAAACCTGGTGCGGATAACGGCTGCCGATCGTCTCGGGGTCCGGCAGGGACAGCGCCCGGAAGAGCTCGACGGCCCGGGCGCGCGCCTCGTCCGGCGACATCAGCTGATGAATGCGGGTGACTTCGATCACCTGGTCCATGATCGACGTGGCCGGGTTGAAGGCGGCAGCCGCCGATTGCGGCACATAGGCGACTTCGGTGCCGCGCACCTTGGCGCGCTGCTTTTCGCTGAGCGTGACCATGTCCTTGCCGCCGACCGAAACGCTGCCGCCGGAGATGCGACAGCCCGCACGGGTATGGCCCATGAGGGTCAGGGCGATGGTTGTCTTGCCCGAGCCGCTCTCGCCGATCAGCGCGACGATCTCGCCCTCGGCAACATCGAGGCTGACACCCTTGATGATTTCGACACGCCGGCCGGAATCGGTAGTGGCTTCGACCTTCAGGTCACGGATTTCGATGAAATTGCTCATGACGTGCTCCGGTCGCGGATTTTCTGCGGCAAGTTGTCGATCAGCAGGTTGACGCTGATCGTCAGGCTGGCGATGGCAAGCGAGGGAAACATCACCGCCGGCGCACCGAATGGCAGGCCACCGATATTTTCGCGCACCAGCGCACCCCAATCGGCATAGGGCGGCTGGACGCCAAGGCCGAGGAAGGAAAGCCCGGATAGGAGGAGAACGATGAAGACGAAGCGGATGCCGAGATCGGCAAGCACCGGTCCGACGATGTTGGGCAGGATTTCCGAGCGAATGAGATAGAGGGTGCTTTCGCCGCGGATGCGCGCGACCGTGATGAAATCCATCGCATTGATGTTGACGGCGAGCGCCCGGGCGAAGCGGTAAGCGCCTGGGATGTAGATCACCGACAGCGTCATGATCAGCACCGGGACCGAGGAGCCGACGGCAGCGACGACGACCAGGCCGAACAGCTTGCTCGGGATGGAGTTGAGCGCGTCGAGGAAGCGGCTGAGGATCGTGTCTAGCCAGCCGCCGGCGACCGCTGCGATCATGCCGAGCACCACGCCGCTGAAGCAGGCGATCGTGACCGCCGCCAGCGAGATGCCGACCGTGTAGCGTGCGCCCATCAGAATCCGCGAGAGCATGTCGCGGCCGAGATAATCGGAGCCGAACCAGAGTTCCCGGCTCATCGGGCCGAAATAGTCGAGATCGATAATCTCACCGACGGGGTAGGGAATGACCCATGGCGCGAAGATCGCGACGAGCGCCCATAAGAGGATCACAGTGAAGCCGATCGCGCCGACGATGTTGAAGCGATAGCCAAACCGGGTTCCCGACAGCCGGCCGGAGGTGGTTTCGGAACTGGTCATGGTCATCGGAGCCTCGGATTGGAAAGGATGGCAATGATATCGGCGATGGTGATCAGCAGCAGATAGCCCAGGCAGAAAATCATCGCGCAGCTCTGGATCAGCGGCAGGTCGCGGGTGGCGACGGCATCCAGCATCAGCTTGGCGATACCGGGATAGTTGAAAATGGTCTCGACGATGATGACGCCTCCGAGCAGATAGGACAGCGAAAGCGCGACGGCATTGACGATCGGGCCGAGCGCATTCGGCAGTGCATGGCGAAAGACGATGCGCGGCCGGGAGGCGCCCTTGAGTAATGCCATCTCGACATAGGGTGTGTTGAGCGTCTCGATGACAGCCGCGCGCGTCATGCGGATCATCTGGGCCGAGACGACGAAGGTGAGGGTGATCACCGGCATGGCATAGACGCGCAACAGGTCGGTCAGACTGTGGACTTCATTGGCGAAAGACAGCGCCGGCAGCCATTTCAGATAGACGGCGAAGATGAGTGCTGCGGAGGTCGCGACCATGAACTCCGGCACGGAGATGACGCCGATGGTGATCACGGTGACGATCCGGTCGTAGAGGGTCCCGCGCAGCATCGCTGCGGTGATCCCGAGCGTCAGCGCAATCGGCACGGAGAACAGCGCGGTGACGCCGGCAAGTTTCAGCGTATTGACGAAGCGGCCGGCAATGAGAGCGGCGATCGGCATTTCGTTGGCATAGGACGTGCCGAGGTCGCCTTGCAGCAGCCCGACTAACCAGCGCAGGAAACGAAAGAGCGCCGGTTCGTCGAGATGCATGGCCTTGCGCAGGCCTTCGACGGCTTCCGGCGTGGCGGCTTGGCCGAGCAGGATCGTCGCCGTATCTCCGGGCAATAGCGTTGTTGCGAAGAAGACGGCGAAGGAGACGATCACCAGAGTGATCACCGCGACGAACAATCTGCTCAGTACAAGGGATAAGACCTGGCGGTTCACGGGCGTCTTCCCTTTTGCGTTCGAGTTGAGTTCCACCAATGCAGATGGAAGAACCGGGGCGCGGCTGCAGCCCCGGTCTCCTTTGCGCTATCAGGCTTCAAGCCAGACATATTCCGCGAAGGCGTATCCCATCTGGCCGCCAAGCGGGTTGGCCTCCAGGCCCTTGAGCTTGGCAGTCGTGGCATCGACGTTCGAGATATAGGCCGGAATGATAGTGCCGGCTTCCTGGGCGACCATGCCCTGCATCTCGTTATAGATCGTCTTGCGCTTGTCTTGATCGAGAGAGCCGCGCGCCTCGATCAGCATCTTGTCGAACTTCCCCGACTTGTAGTGGCTTTCGTTCCACGGAGCGTCCGAGGTGTAGAGCAGGGAGAAGAGGATATCGGGGGTCGGCCGCGGGTTGATATTGCCGAAGTGGATCGGCGCCTTGAGCCAGTAATTGTCCCAATAACCATCAGATGGCACTCGCTGCACATCGAGCTTCATGCCGATTTCGGCGCCGGCCGCCTGGATGATCATGGCCATGTCGATCGACGAGCTCGCCGCATCGGAAGCGATGATCGGAATGGATTGGCCAAGCACGCCGGCCTTTTCGAAGTGGAACTTCGCCTTCTCAGGATCAAAGGCTCGCGCTTTCAGCTCTGCGTCATGATAGAAGTTCGCCGGCGAAACGGGTTGATCGTTGCCGACTTCACCGAGACCGCGCAGCGCCGATTTGACGATCTGTTCGCGGTTGACGAGATACTTCATGCCCTCGATGAAGTCCCGCTTGTTGCCGGGCTCCATATCCAGTCGCATGTTGAGATTGGTATAGTTGCCGGACGTGGTCTTCGACAAGGTGAAGCCGTCGCCCTGGGCCTCGACGAGGCGCATAGAGCGCGGATTGATCGTGGCTGCGAGATGGATGTCGCCCGCAAGCAGTGCGTTTACACGGGCATTGTCGTCGCTGATGGCGAAATATTCGAAGGAATCGACGTTCGGGCCGGATTTCCAGTAATTCTTGTTCTTGATCCCGACCGACCGGACGCCCGGCTCGAAGACTTCCTTGACGAAAGCGCCGGTGCCGTTGGCTTTGGTGAAATCGGTCGTGCCGTCGGCGACGATCATGAAATGATGCATCGACAGAATGGTCGGCAGGTCGGCATTCGGGCTGGCGAGCGTGATCTCGACGGTTTGCTTGTCGACCGCCTTGAAGCCGGTCATCTGGGCGGCGATCTTGGCGACCTTCGAGCCGACGGCCGGGTCGAGATGGCGTTTCAGCGAGAAAACCACGTCATCGGCGGTCAGCGGCTTGCCGTCATGGAAAGTAACGCCGTTCTTCAGCTTGACCGTCCAGGTCTTCGCATCCTTGGACTCGATCGCTTCGGCAAGCTCCATCTGCGGCGTGCCTGATTTGTCGAGGAAGGTAAGGCGGTTATAGAAGGAGCAGCACCGGACATAGTCGGTGGAGAGCGACGCCTTGGCGGGGTCGAGCGTATCGGCTGTGGAGGACGACCAGCCGGCCGCCTTGAGCGAGCCGCCGGAAACGGGCGTAGCGGCGAGCGCCTCGCCGGCGCGGCCAAGCACGAGCCCGCCAGCTGATATGGCCACGCCGCCCGCAAGCATCATATGCAGCAACTCGCGACGAGTGGCGCCACGACGGATGGCGCTTTCGACCATGGCGTCGTCGGATCTGGTCCAATTGGTGATCTTGTCGTTCATCTCATTCCCCTTTTCTTGTGTGGCGGGCTGCCCGTTGCGGGCAGGCCCGATCTGCTTTCAAAGTCAGGCGCGCGCGGCGGCATCGGCAAGGCCGGCCATGGAGGTGAAATGGTAATCGGGTTTGGTGAATTCGGCCGGTTCGATCGTGCCGCCGTAACCCTTCTCGGCATGTCGCCGTTCGATCCAGCAATTGGTCAGCCCGAGTTTCCTGGAAATCCCGATATCGTGGTACTGGCTCTGGGCGACATGCAGGATGTCGTCCTTCGAATGTCCTTCCGAGGCGACGTAGTCGAATACCTTCTCGAAGAAGGCGGGATCGGGTTTCTCGGTGCCGGTATCATCCGCGGTGAAGGCGGCATAAAAGGGATTGCCGAGTTCCTTCTCGAAGAAATCGAAGGCCCAGCGGCGGGCATTGGTCATCGCCACGAGGCGGTAATCCTTCGCAAGACTTGCCAGCGCCGCGGCGCTGTCTGCAAAACCCTTCCAGCTCTTCGCCGAGTCCCGCAGCCGTTCGCCATATTTTTGCTCAGTGGGCAGGCCGAGCTTCGGCGCGATCGCAAGGTAGACGCGCACGAGGTCGTCCGGAAAGAGATCGGCATCCTTGGAGTAGCGGGCTGCGCGGTAGAGGCTAAGCGCTTGCTCGCCGTCGACTGTGCGTCCTGCCTCGGCCGCGATTTCGGCGAAGCAGGTCTTGAGGCCGCCCTCGAAGTCGATAAGCGTACCGACGACGTCGAAGGTCATGTATTTGAATTCCGAAAGGCTCTTGCTCACGCGAATTCCCCAGTGTTCGGCTCCGATGGGAGCTCGGCTTCTCGAAGAAGAAAATTCTGTTCCGCTGGCGGGGTCATTGTCCCGCTCTTGTATGGGAAGGCCCGCATCTGCCGGGATCCAGGCCTTTCGTTGACTTCAGTTTGTCACCTGCACTGCGCCGGATTCGCCGAATAGGCGGCATGAGGCGGCACAAAATACCGAATCTGGCCGTTTCCCGATATTCTCAGGCCTGCAGCGCCCGACGCACATCCGGGTCCTCCAGCGTCTCATCCAACGTGATGCGGGTGCGCTCGACGATCGCGTCGATCTCCGTTTCGGTGCAGCAGAGCGGCGGAGCATAGCCGAGCACACCATTGCCGAACGCGCGGATGACGAGGCCGTTTTCCCAGGCGCGATCGAAGATGCGGCGGGCGGGTTCGGCGGATGCCGGCAACGGCGTTTTGTTCACCTTGTCGACCACCAGCTCGACGGCGGCCAGCATGCCGCGGCCGCGGACATCGCCGACGAGCGGATGATCCCTCAGCGACCCCAGGCCCTGCATCAGCCGCGCACCGGCCCTGACGCCGTTTTCGAGAAGGCCGTTTTCGTAGAGCTTCAGGACTTCGAGGCCGACCGCGGCGCTGACAGGATGGGCCGAATAGGTATAGCCATGGCCGACGGCGGCAGCACCGGCGCCCTCGGCAATCGTTTCATAGACGTGATCGGCCATCAAGACGGCGCCCATGGGGACGTAGCCGGAGGTCAGGCCCTTAGCGGTCGTCATGAAATCGGGCACGACTTCATCCTCGCTACAGGCAAATAGCGGGCCGGTGCGGCCAAAACCGGTGATCACCTCGTCCGCGACGAATAGGATGTCGTGTGCGCGACAGAATTCGCGCATGGCTTTCATCCAGCCTTTCGGCGGCACCAGAACGCCGCCCGAGCCCTGGATCGGCTCGACGTAGAAAGCGGCAACGCGTTCCGGCCCGATCGCCTCGACCTTGCTTTTCAGCGCCGCAAGCGAGGCGTCGATGATCGCCTGCGGATTATCGCCCACCGGGTTGCGATAGGCATAGTGAGACGGAATCTTATGCTGCCAATCGAAGGGAACGCCGAAGCCGGCATGGAAGGCAGGCAGCGCTGTCAAACCCGCACCGACCGTCGACGAACCGTGATAGCCCTGTTCGACCGAGATGAACTGATCGCGCTGAGGCTGTCCACGGGCATGCCAGTAGTAGCGGATGAAGCGGACCGTGCTGTCCACCGCGTCGGAGCCGCCGAGCGTGAAATAGACATGGTTGAGATCGCCCGGCGCGCGGTCGGCGAGTTCGCCGGCAAGCCGGATCGCGGGCTCGGAGCCGAGGCCGAAATAGGCCGTCGCATAGGGAAGCTCGCGCATCTGTCGGGCCGCCGCCTCGACGATGCTTTCGTGGCCGTAACCGGCATTGACGCACCAGAGGCCGGCGAAACCGTCGATCAACTGCTTGCCGGAGGCGTCGGTGACCGTCGCACCCTTGGCCGAGGCCAGCACGCGCACGCCGAGCTTTTCATGGCCGCGGTAGGAGGCGACCGGATGGATGAGGTGGGCGCGATCGAGTTCGATGAGGGAATTGCTGTACATGGAGATCTCCGGATCAGCCGAGTGCCTGGCTGGCGAGGGCAAAGGTGGTGACGGCCGGGTCGGCGGCGTGGTGGACGAACGGCTTTTTCATCGTGATCCCACCGCCGACATGGGCGAGCCCCTGTTCGGCGAGCCACGGGGAAAGCCCGGTCTCGGCCGTGGTATCGACCCTGAGGAACCGTCCGGGCCGTCTGGCGATGAAATGTTCGATGAGCATCCGGGCCTGCCCGAGGTCGGCGGCCACGACGGGTCCGATCACCTCGCCGCGGCCGAAGGGACGCAGGCATGCGAAGCCGGAAATACCGCCGTCGCGGCGAATGACGGCGAATGCGCCGATCCTGGCGAGATAGGAGAGCAGTCCTTCGCGGTCGGCGCCGAAGGCAAGTCGGTCGAGCCCCGCGATACCAGCGCGATCGGCATCGGTGGCGGCTTCCGTTTCCGCCGGCGCGGCGATGTCTCCAGCAAGGCCCTGGTGCTGCAGCACGGTTCCCGTCTCGCGGAAGCCAAGCTTTTGGTAGAGCGGCAGACCTTCCGTCGTCGCCACCAGCCTCAGCGGCCGGTCTCCTGCGGTGAGCAATGCGGCGTCCATTAGCTTGCGGCCGAGGCCCCTGCCGCGCATCGTCTCGTCGACGATGACCATGTTGATCGTCGCACAATCTCCCTTGTAAGGCGTGACGAGGACGGTGCCGACGACCCTGCCGTCCTCGACCGCAACCATCCCTTCGCTCAAGGCGAGCGCCAACTGCCAGTCTTCCGTCCGATGCGGCCAGCCCGCCTGTCGGGAGAGCGCGACGGCGGCTTCCAGATGGTCGGGGCCGAACGGGACGATTTCGATCTGACTTGCTTGCATGGGGGCGTCCTTCATATCGTACCCGCCAGTCTGCCGGAGCGCCGGCGGGCAGATCGTCTGAAGGCCATGGTTCAAGCAGTATCTTATGGCTTTGCCACCATCGGCCGCCGCATCTTATGCTAGAACCGATCGATATCGATGCTATCCGGGTTCTGTCAGCGCATCATCGCCAGCGCTGCCGTAAAGAAATCTTCGCCTCCGAAGTTTCCGGATTTCAACGCCAGAAGCATATCGCCCTGGGCATTGCCGATCGTGCGCAGCACCGGCACGCCGGGCGCAATCTCCGGGCCGATCAGAAATGCCGGAATGGCGAGCCTGTCGACTGCCGCGCCCGAGGTTTCGCCGCCTGCGACCACCAGGCGCCGGACGCCTCTCTCCACCAGTTCGGCGGCGATTATCGACGTCGCGGTCTCGATCGCATGGCCGGAGGCCTCGCGTCCATAGAGCGATTGCAGCCGGGACACGGTTTCAGGCGCAGCGCTTGCGGCGACCACGACGGGGCCGGCGGAAATGCGGTCTCCGGCCCAGGAAATCGCCGTGGCGATCTCATCCGGACCAGCAAGCAGCCGCTCCGGATCGAGCCGCAGGACCGGCATCGACCGTTCGGCGACGTCGAGCTGATGGAGCGTCGCCTTGGAGCAACTGCCGGCAACGATCGCTGAAAGTCCGCCCACGGGGCGAATGGCGTCCGCCGTTGTCGCGCCGCCGGAAGATATCCGGCCGGAGCGGACGAGCGCACGGGCAAGGCCGAGGCCGAGGCCGGACGCACCGGTGGACACCGGCGTTTCGAGAGCGACCTCGCCGAGCGTTTCAAGATCGTGTTCGAAAATCGCATCGGCGATAACAGCAGTGACGCCTGCGGTGCGAAAGGAATCGAGCCTCATTTTGACGGCGCCGGGTCCGGCGGCGATGGTCGTCAGATCGATCAGTCCGACGGCATTGCGCGACTGGCGGGTCAGAACCCGCACGAGATTGGCGTCATGCATCGGATTAAGGGGGTGGTCCTTGAGCGGGCTTTCGTTCAACGGCTGGCCGCCGACGAAAAGATGACCGAGATAGACGGTACGTCCCGTTTCCGGAAAGGCGGGTGTCACCAGCACGACGTCGCCGCCGGCCGCCTCGCTCAATGCCTCGGTGACCGGACCGATATTGCCGGCATCGGTGGAATCGAAGGTCGAGCAGATCTTGTAAAGCACATGGCCGGCGCCGCGCTGGCGCAGCCATTGCTCGGCGCTCGCCGCCGCCGCCACGGCGTCCGAGGCCGGGACGGAGCGGATCTTCAGGGAAATGACCACGGCGTCGACATCCGGCAGGGCGAGCGACGGATCAGGGATGCCGACCGTCTGCACCGTGCGCAGGCCGTTCTTTGTCAGCGTGTTGGCGAGGTCGGAGGCGCCGGTATAGTCGTCGGCGATTGATCCGAGCAAAATAGCCATCGTCTAGCTCCGTGCAAAAGGTTTGAACCAGCCAAGACCGTCCAATGTGTTGCCGCGCGGGATATATTCGCAGCCGATGAAACCGTCATAACCCAGACGGTCGATTTCACCGAACAGATAGGGATAGTTCAGCTCCTCCCCATCCGGCTCGTTGCGTGACGGCACGCTGGCGATCTGGATATGGCCGGTGATCGGCAGCAGGCGTCGCAACGCCATAGTGACGTCGCCATGGATGATCTGACGGTGATAGATGTCGAACTGCAGCTTCAGGTTCGGCAGACCGCATTCGGCGATCAGCCGCTCGGCGGCGCCGAAGTCGTTGAGGAAATATCCCGGCATGTTTCGCCCGTTGATCGGCTCGAGCAGCAGGTCGATGCCCTTTTCCGCAAGCCGTCCGGCAGTATAGGTGACGGAGCGCCGATAAGACGAGGCGGCGTCTTCGTCATGAGGGTCGGCGATGCCTGCCATCAGGTGCAACCGCCTGACGCCCGTCGCCGCCGCATAGTCCAGTGCCCGCTCGACATCCGCTTTCAGCGCATCGAACCGTCCAGGGAGGGCAGCTATGCCACGTTCGCCTGCTGCCCAGTCGCCCGGCGGCAGGTTGAACAAGGCCTGTTGCAGATTGTTGCGGGCAAGCCGTTCGGCGATCGCCTCCGGCGGGGCTTCATAGGGGAAGAGGTATTCGACGGCGGCAAAGCCGGCATCGGCTGCGGCGTCGAAGCGGTCGAGGAAGGCCCATTCGTTGAACATCATCGTCAGGTTGGCGGCGAAAACCGGCATGTCTAGGGTTCCTTTTACAGACTCTGCGGCTCTTTGGTGGAGCTGGGCAATTCAGCGCCGGAAAGCTTGGCATAGAGCCGCGCCAGCGAGGAATCGTCGTCGCGGCCCATGCCGGCGCCTGCAGCGGCCAGATACATCTGCAGGGCGGCTGCCGCGAGCGGTACTGGATAACGCTCGGAGCGGGCCATGTCCTGGACGATACCGAGATCCTTGACGAAAATCTCGATACTGCTGAGCGGCGTATAGTCTCCGGCCAGCACATGCGGCACGCGGTTTTCGAACATCCACGAATTGCCGGCCGAAGCGGTGATCACCTCATAGACCTTGTCGAGGTCGAGGCCCTGCTTGGCGGCAAGGGTTATGGCCTCACAGGCGGCCGCGATGTGCACGCCCGCGAGAAGCTGATTGATCATCTTGAAGGCAGCACCTTTTCCGGCCTCGTCGCCAAGCTCGTAGACCTTGCCGGCCATGGCGTCGAGACCCGGGCGCGCCGTGTCGAAGGCCTGTCTGGAGCCGGACGCCATGATCGTCAGTTCGCCACGCGCCGCCTTGGTCGCGCCGCCTGAAATCGGCGCGTCGAGATAATGCAGGCCAAGAGCTTCCACCCGCTGCGCCAGATCGCGTGCGACCGCGGGATCCATAGTGGCCGACGAGACGAATACGGCGCCGGGCTTCATCGCATTTGCGACGCCTTGAGGCCCGAACAGCACGGCCTCGGTCTGCGCGCCGTTGACGACCACGGAGACGACGATGTCGGCGTCCTTTGCCGCAGCGGCAGGGGTCGCCGCGCCACGTCCGCCGTCGGCGATGAAGCGGTCCACCGCCGCCGGCGTGATGTCATATCCAACGACGTCGAGACCTGCGCGCTTCATCGACTGGGCCATTCCAAGCCCCATGGAGCCAAGACCGATGACGGCTGCGACAACGGCCGAGCCCGAGTTTTCAGCAAGCGGTGGCATGAGGAGGTTCTCCAGTCTTGTGAGGAAAGGTCTGCGCCCCTCCGGGTATCATCCCGGAGGGGCTGTAGCTCAGCGATTGACGCTTTTCGCCGGAACCGTCAACACGGCCATCGAACCAATGATTAACGCAGCCGCCAGCAGATACATGCCGGCGCTGTTGGTGCCGGTGAAGTCTTTGAGATAGCCTACCAGAAACGGCCCGAGAAACCCGGCGAGATTGCCGACCGAGTTGATCCAGGCAATGCCGGCCGCAGCGCCCGTGCCGGCGAGAAACGCCGTCGGAAGCGACCAGAACAGCGGCGCGCAACTGATGGCGCCGGCGGCAGCCAGCGAGAGGCAGACAATCGAGACCGTCGTGCTCGTCGCCATGGTCGCCGCGACGAAACCACCGGCGGCGATGAAGGCCGGGACGACGAGGTGCCAGCGGCGTTCGCGCAGCCTGTCGGCGGAACGTCCGAGCGCCAGCATCACGACGAATGTGCAGATATAGGGGATCGCGGAAATCAGGCCGATATTGAGGTTTCCGTTGACGCCCGAGGCCTTGACGATGGTCGGCATCCAGAAATTCAGGCCATATTGCCCGAGCACGAAGCAGAAATAGATCAGGCACATCAGCCAGACGCGGCGGTCGGTCAGCGTTGCGCCGATGCTGTGTGGGCTTGCTGTCTTGGCCCGGTTCTCCGCCTCGATATTGGCCGTCAGCACGCGCTTTTCCTCATCGTTCAGCCATTTCGCGCCCTGGATCGTATCATCAAGGTAGAAGAACGTCGCAACGCCGAAAAGAATAGCCGGAATGGCTTCGATCAGGAACATCCACTGCCAGCCGGAAAGTCCGTGCGTGCCGTGAAAACTATCCATCAGGAGACCCGAAAGCGGATTGCCGAAAATGGCGGATATCGGGATCGCCGACATGAAGGTGGTGATGATCCTGGCGCGGCGATGGGCCGGATACCAGGCGGTCAGATAGAGAATGATGCCGGGGAAAAATCCGGCTTCGGCAACGCCGAGCAGGAAACGCAGGATATAGAAGACGGTTTCCGACGAGGTGAACATGAAGGCGGCGGAAATGATGCCCCAGGTGAGCATGATGCGGGCGATCCACACCCGCGCGCCAACCTTGTTCATGATGATGTTGCTAGGCACTTCAAACAGAAAATAGCCGATGAAGAAAATGCCCGCGCCGATGCCATAGGCGGCTTCCGAGAGGCCGAGCTCGCTCGACATCTGCAGCTTGGCGAAGCCGACATTGACGCGGTCGAGATAGGCGACGACGTAGCACAACATCAAGAAGGGTACGATGCGCCAGAATACCTTGCCATAGGCACGGTCTTCCGCGGGTTCAGCGGTATATGCGCCAGCGACTGGCGCCTGCGTCTGCAGCGTCATGATTTTCTCCTCCGATTGTTGCCGCGGTCTCCTGTCGATCCTCGCGCGGCACGCCGCGCCATTTTTGGCAGCGCTGCCATTTTTATTAGTCCATTTTGGCAGCGCTGCCAACCGCAAATTGGTAGCGCTGCCAAAAAACCCTTGCTTCTTGGCGGGAGCGGTGAAAAATGGTGAAGGAAAAGCTGGGTTCAAACGTAACGATGGAATTCAAACATCAACCGACGGCAACGCTTGCCGAGGTCGCGGAAGCGGCCGGTGTTGGCGAGAGCACGGTGTCGCGCGTGTTGCGCAACCACGGTTCGTTTTCCGGCAAGACGCGCGAGCGGGTGATGGCCGCCGTCGAGCGGCTGGGCTATGTGCCGAACCGGATTGCGGGAACGCTGGCCTCCACCGGTTCGCGTCTTGTCGCCTTCGTCATTCCGTCGCTCTCCAACATCGTCTTTCCCGATGTGCTGCGCGGCGCCGGTGCCGTTCTGGAAGAAAACCGGTATCAGGCGGTTTTCTCCGTGACCGATTATGATCCGGGCAAGGAGGAAGCGCTCGCCGCCGCGATGCTTGCCTGGCGGCCGGCGGCGGTCATGCTGGCGGGATGCGAGCATACCGAGGGCACGGTGAAGATGCTGCGCGCCAGCGGGTGCCGGGTCGTCGAACTGCTCGATCTGGACGGCGATGCTCTCGATATCGCGGTCGGTTTCTCGAACCGCGCGGCCGGGCGGGAGAGCGCTGCCTTCCTGCTGAAGCGGGGCTATCGCCGGATTGGCTATGTCGGTCACGACCTGAACCGCGATACCCGTGCCGGCAAGCGGTTTTCCAGCTTTTGCGAAACGCTCGATGCGCATGACGCCCCGCTCGTCGCCCGCGAAATTCTCCCAGGCGCTTCGTCCGTGGAAAATGGCAGGTTGGGGCTGGAGCGGCTGCTTGCCCGGACGACCGATCTCGATGCGGTTTATTTCTCCAACGATGACATGGCGCTGGGCGGCTATTTTCACTGTCTGGCCGAGGGGATCTCGATCCCGTCGAAGCTCGCCATTTTCGGCTATAACGGCCTCGATATCGGCCGGGCAACCCCACAACCCTTGTCGACCATCCGAACGCCGCGCGTGGCGACCGGGGAGATAGCCGCGCAGCTGGTCGTCGCCAACGCGCCGGCGCAAGCCGTCGATCTCGGCTTTGAACTGATCGAAGGGGCAACCGCCTAATATTGGAGGAACTGTCATGTCCGACGCGCGCCTGCGTGAGGAAATCTGCCGATACGGCCGTTCGCTGTTCGAGCGCGGGCTGACGCCCGGTTCGTCGGGCAACATATCGTTCCGGCTGGAGGATGGCGGCTGGCTGGTCACGCCGACCAACGCCTCGCTCGGCTTTCTCGACCCGGCACGGATCTCCAGGCTCGATGCCGAAGGCAGGCTCCTGTCCGGCGACAAGCCGACCAAGGAAATTCCGCTGCACACTGCCCTTTACGATACGCGCGGCAGCGCCCGCGCCATCGTCCATCTTCACTCCACCCACGCGGTGGCACTGACCATGCTGCCGGAGATCGATCCGCGCGCCGCCCTGCCGCCGATGACGCCATATTATCTGATGCGCGCCGGCGAAACCGCGCTGGTGCCTTATTATCGTCCCGGCGATCCGGGGGTGGCCGACGCCATCCGCGGGCTGGCGGGCAAGTATTCGTCGGTGCTGCTGGCCAATCACGGACCTGTTGTCGCCGGCGACAGCCTGGAGGCGGCGGTCTTTGCGACCGAGGAACTGGAGGAAACGGCGAAGCTCTATCTGCTGTTGCGCAACCTCAATCCCCGGTTCCTCAGTCCGGCGCAGGTGGCCGATCTCGTCAACACCTTCGGTCTCGACCTTCCGTCGCATCACGATCACGATCACGAAGGCGATTGAAGGCTTGACTCCGCCGGCCGTTGACCGCGGGCAAGCGCGCAACCTTCTGCCAAACCCTGCTTTCGATACGATAGATTCTGCTTCCGATGCCGGTAATTCAGGCGAGCGGCGAGTGAAGCGGTGCCTATGATTGTGACACGTCCCCAGTTCCGATCGCTCAAGGATACTCAAATGACGACGTTCCGTCCGAAATACATCACCTTCGACTGCTACGGCACGCTGACCAACTTTCAGATGGCGGAGGCGGCACGCGATCTCTACGGCGAAGAGCTCGACGAGCCACGCATGGCGGAGTTCATCAAGAATTTCGCTGCCTATCGCCTCGACGAGATCATGGGCGACTGGAAACCCTATGCCGAGGTGGTGCACAATTCGCTCGAGCGGACATGCAAGCGCAACGGCGTGACATTTCGCGACGAAGCCGCCCGGATGATCTATGAGCGGGTTCCGACCTGGGGGCCGCATTCGGATGTCCCGGCCGGTCTCGCCAAGGTCGCCAAGGAAATCCCTTTGGTCATCCTCTCCAACGCCATGAATTCGCAGATCATGTCGAACGTCGAAAAACTGGGCGCGCCCTTCCATGCGGTCTATACCGCCGAGCAGGCGCAGTCCTATAAGCCACGCTTCAAGGGCTTTGAATATATGCTCGATATGCTGGGTTGCGGACCGGAAGACGTGCTGCATTGCTCGTCCTCCTTCCGCTACGACCTGATGTCGGCCCACGACCTCGGCATCAAGAACAAGGTTTGGGTCAATCGCGGCCATGAGCCTGCCAATCCCTATTACGGCTATGTCGAAATCCCTGACATCTCGGGCCTGCCTGGCGTCGTCGGGCTCTGACGGAGACACGCGGATGCAGTTCGAATCCTACTGGCACAACACCGCCCAGCCCTTTGCCGGCGGCGCTCAAGGCCCCGTCGAAGGACATTACGACGTCGCCGTCATCGGCGCCGGCTTTACCGGGCTTGCCGCGGCGCGACAGCTTGCAAAGGCCGGCGTCAAGGTCGTGGTGCTGGAGGCCGAACGGGTCGGCTGGGGGGCGTCGGGACGCAATGGCGGCCACCTCAACAACGGCCTCGCCCACAGTTTCCTATCCGCCAAATCAGCACTCGGCGTGGAGCGGGCCGTCGCCCTCTACAAGGCGTTCGACGATTCCATCGACACGATCGAGGCGATCATCACCGAAGAGGGGATCGACTGCAATTTCCGCCGCGCCGGAAAGCTGAAGCTTGCCTCCAAGCCGCAGCATTTCGACGCAATTGCCCGCAATTTCGAGGCTGTTCACAGAGAAGTCGATCCGGACACGGCACTTCTGACGGCGAGTGACCTGAAAAACGAGGTCGGGTCGCCCTTCCATGGCGCCATGTTATCCAAGAAGAGCGCGATGATGCATATGGGCCGCTATGTCGCCGGGCTCGCCACTGTGGCCGCCCGCCATGGCGCCGTCATCTTCGAAAGCGCGGCGGTAACCGCGCACCGGCAGGGCAATGGCCGCCACAGCCTTACGACCGCACGGGGCACCGTCACCGCAGACCACGTGCTGGTCGCGACAGGCGCCTATACGTCGTCGCTCTTTAATTATTTCCGCCGCCGGATCGTTTCCGTCGGCAGCTTCCTCATCGCCACCCGTCCGCTGACCGACGCCGAAATCGCCGCTACGATGCCGGGTAACCGCACCTGTGTCACGTCGATGAACATCGGCAATTATTTCCGGCTGTCGCCGGACAAGCGGCTGATCTTCGGCGGCCGCGCCCGGTTTTCCGCCACATCGGATCAGCGCTCGGATGCAAGGAGCGGTGACATTCTCCGCGCCAGCCTGGCTGAGATCTTCCCGCAGCTTGCCGGCGTCGAGATCGACTATTGCTGGGGCGGCCTCGTCGACATGACGAAGGACCGCTATCCGCGCGCCGGCTATGTCGATGGTGTCTGGTATGCCATGGGCTATTCCGGCCACGGCGCCCAGCTCTCCACCCATCTCGGCATGATCATGGCCGACGCTATCCTCGGCAAGGCCGACCGCAATCCGATCAAGGGCCTCGACTGGCCCGCCGTCCCCGGCCATTTCGGAAAGCCGTGGTTCCTGCCGCTCGTCGGGCTCTATTACAAGACCCTCGATCGCTTCCAGTAACGGACCGGATCAGTCTGACTGCAGCCGAAACGGCTCGATGGGGGCAGGATTGAGATGAGCACCTGCGCGGGGGTCAACTATCTGGCCTCACTGACTGGATAGATCCTGAGAATCCCAAGGCGGTTATCAGTCGTGATCACTGCAATACCCGCTTCATATGCCGCGCGGACGATTGCCTCATGCAATTGCTCGGGTTCGCTCTCTCCGGTAAGGACCTCCAAACAGATTCTCACCGCTGTGAGGAATTCCTCACCATCGTCGGTGGGCCATTCCTTCAGCAACAGTTGGGCAGCCTCGTGAGCGGTACGGATCACCTTGCGATCTTTCCCTTCGGCAAAGACAAGAATTATCGTTGGGAACTTTCTCACCATATCGAATCTCATTGCCCCTGAACTCCGCGGGACGGCCAGTGCCGAGTCATGGTTCGGACCGAGATTGGCCACACATGCTCGTCAACCATCTCCCGTGTCGTTTCGACAATCACGTGCCTATCCTCCGGTTGGTGGGAAGGAGGAATTCGCTAGATTGGCTTTTAGCTCGCGGGCTGCCGCCTCAAGGAGTCGCTTGAATTCTTCGGAGGTCACGCCATCCGCGCGCATGACGATAGCGATTAGTGGATCACGAAGAGCTTCGGTTATCGTCAGCTCATCGTTCTTTCCGGCAGTTGCGCCAACGGGGCAACAATATTCCGAGGAAAATAGCGCGATCATGGACATACCTTACATCCGGGGTGTTTTAAGGGAGCGCAGCTCGGCTTGATCGCCTTTGAGGTCCAATATCCATTGGCGTCCCCGGGCGACCGAGTGTCTCGAAAGGCAGTTTTGGGCGATCTGCGACACCGCAAGGCCGGCGACCAATGGGTTGTCGACGGTGGCCGGCAGGGTGCGAAAGCTGCCGTCGGTTGCGACTTGGGTGGCGCAATGGCAGACGGAACATGCGTCCTCATGCACCAAGACCAAAGGACCTGCCATGCAATAGTTTGCCGAGCGGCCCACATGCAGATGCGGCGGCAGGCCGGCTTTCAATGCTCGGCAGGCCGACAGGAGATCTTGGGATGGATGAGAATCGTCGCCGGCGAGGATGAAGAACGGGTTATTAGCGTAGTCTGCGATTAACCGTAGCGCCGAGGCGCCCTCCGCAAATTCCGGCAGCGCGAAGACATAGGCCGAGAAACCCGCGGCCAGATGGGTCGCCAGCCTGTCCGTCTTCAGCCAGCCGAGATCAGCCTCGCTTGCCCATGGGAGATGGTTCAAGTTGTTCTCATCGATACGATCCGCATCCACGAGAAGGAAATGGCGCGCGCCGAGGGCCGCGAGCTGGATGGCGATCTGTGAGCCCAAGTCGCCGCATCCGATGATGACGAAGTCGATATCGCCAAACCGTGCGACGTCGCGTTGCCGATGGCAAAGAGGCGTCAGGATGGTGTCGTGGTGATCGATTGCAGCGGAGTCATATTCGTCCTCCGGCGGCATATCGGAAGCCTTCAACGAGACGACGAACGCAGACCGGGTAACATGGGGGCTCTGTTCCTCGACAGAATCGGCACTATTGCCGGTGAACAGAGCCCCCCGGCCGCCCCGCCCGAGGCTGTGGGTGACGAGGTTCGGGAAGTCGACGGACGCGGTGGCGGTCGCTGACAATCGTTTGGACCGATCATTGACCATCACATCGCCTCCATCTCGCTGGGCGCATATCCGCGGATCGTCTCGGCGTAGCGACCGTAGTCCTTGCCCATCGCATGGTCGGCGTCCTTCGGGATCACGTGGAATTTGCCGTCGTACCAGAGGCTGACATTGTCGCCGCTGTCATCGATCTCTCGCCGGCCCATCCGAGGATCGACCGGCTCTTTGCCGCGTAGCAGCATCTGTCCGATATCCCAGGCTTGGCGATCGAGAATTCGCTGGCGCTCGGCAAGGTGCGCCTGGCGGTGCGCAATGGGCTCTTCGGCAAGCAACTGGCCCACGAGGAACAGGATCCGGCTACTCCAGGAAGGAATGGCGGCGATGTCTGGGAGGTCGAGGAGGACATCGCCGCCGAGACGTTCGATTCCTTTCCGAGCGATATCGATGAGCGGGATTTGCCGCGCGGCATAGGTAATTATGAATGCCGTCTTCAAGGCGCGGCGCTCAGGATCCGCCTCGTTGGATAGGCATGCCATGCGCAAGGCGCACTCCCAGGGAACGGTGTACACCACGTGCAGGATGCTCTCGAGCGTCTGTAGATCCCCCTTGTATGGGGAAACATATTGGAACTCGCCGGGCAGGGATGCCGCCGCCGAGGTCGTATAAAACCCGAGCAGGACATGCCCCGCTTGGTGAAGCAGTTGGGCCGCGGTCGCGGCATGATCGCCGTCGCGCAATCTTTCTCTGGAAAGCACGATGATCGCACTGCCCGGCAATTCGTTCGAACTCGAGAACGAACACGGCGGTTCGCGTCGCACGCCAACGTGAAGCGTATGCAGGCCAGCGATCAGGCGCTGATGGCCGTACACGTCCAATTCCGCGATTAGCGCGAAGGCCTTCTCCAGATGATCGGCGATGCGATCCAATTCCGCGTCGTCAGGGGTGGGGTCGTCGAAACCGCGATAGTTCGGCATGCATTGGCGGAGGAGGGCTTGCATGACGCGGCTCCGCGCCAGGCTTTCGATGCGGACGAGGCCGATGCCGCAAGAGAGGCGGCGCGCCGGCTGACGTTCGAGTTCAAGATCCGATGCGATGAGATCCGACTGCAGATAGCCGCTGACGATCTGCGCATCGGGGCCTCCCGCCTGCCATTCCAGGCTCCGCGCGAGCCCACTCATCCAGGCAGCAAGCACGGACGAACGATAAGGGTCGGCACCGACCGGCTCGGCAACCGCTGGGGGAAGTTCCAGCAGACGAGTGTATCCGCCATCTGCAAGGCCGGGGAAATATCGTGACAGCGCCTCTACCCCGGCCGAACAATCGGTGAGCCTCGAAGCCGCTGCGAGCGTAGACCCATATTGGAAGCGTCGCTTTAAAAGGTTGCGAGTTGCGACGCGCTGCAGGGAGGCGGTGCTAGCCATCAGGGGATTGCCCCTGAGCAGGTGGCACGCCTCATCTGCCAATTGTTGAATGCGAGACGCGGACATCGACAGCCTCCGTGGGTTTGTCTTCTGATGGATCAAGGTTGCATGTCGGGCGAAGATGCCCCGGTTCGGGCCGGCTTCGTCGGCATCGGAACGGTATGCGCCGTTCGTTGAGAGGCACTATTGCCCAAGGGCGTCATTCGCCCGCCAGTACCGCGTTAAAAATCCGTAAAAAGGGCGTAAACAAAGAAAAAGCCCCCTCGATAGAGGAGGCTTGGAATCTGGGGAAAAGCATCCCCGGGATTCAGATGGCCAGAGCTGCCTGTACCGCCGCCCGCGCATTCGGCAGGCCCGATCCAAAGAAATAGGCCATCTCGACGGCGTCCTCGCTTTCGGCGTTCATGCAATCCGCCGTCAATTTCCTCGTGCCGGGCGCGACAATGGCGTCCAGGCGGGATGCGGTCTTCAGAATTGATTTCACTTGATGCCCCGAGAGGCGGTCGCCGGGATTGTGGCGACTTTTGTAGGCCCGCTGTATCAGGGCACATAGCCCGCCCACCTGCGCCGACGCGCCTGATGTGCCCCCGAATGTGGTATAGTATCCACCCCCGATGCCGAGATTGGTTCCGAACGGCACGATGGCCGACCACGGGTCGGAGCCATGATCATAGCCGAAAATCCCCGATAGGTCCGTCGTCAGCAGCGAGAAGTGTGAATAGCAGTATTCCCGCGTTCGAAAGGCGCTGTAGTCGTGCTGCGCGGCAAATGGAGCAAGCCGGTCGAGGCGCAACTGGTGCCTGTTGAAGACCTCCCCATCGTCGGAGGGAGAGACAACCGTCAATCCTTCGCCGTAATTGCTGTAACCCGAACGGAAACCTTCGACGGTAACGGCTCCAACGGCAATGATGCCGTTGTCGTCGGCGGCAAGACTTGCCGGATAGATCAGCTGGCTCTCGCCGCTGTTTCCTGCGGCGCAGACAATCGGGATGTGCCGGCTGATGGCGAGGATGAGTTGTTTGAGGACATGCCACGGGCGATCCGGATTGGAGCCTTTCTGCGCAGCCTTCGGCTCCAGTTCGGGCTCACCCTGATCAGCAAGCGCAATGCGCGTGAACAGATTGGCGGCATCCTGGTTTTTCCATAATTCCAGGTCGGCCTTCAGCTCGTTCTTCGGATCAACGATGCTGCGTTTCGGGTCAGGCAGACCGCGCGGCAAGACGATTACGTCCGCTTTCTGAAGATAGGCATATAGGAAGGCCGCAATGAACTGCCTGACATCGTCTTCGAAGGACGTTCTGATCGAGATGAGCCTTGAGAAGGGATCAACGCCGAAATAGGGGATGACATTGCGATTGCCGCTCGTACGCAGCTCGTCGCCATTCCCGTAGAAGGCTCCTTCCGGCGGAAGGCCTGGCGTGCCTTCTTCCGCAATAACGGCGGGTTCGCCGACGATCAGCCCTGCGCAGCAGGTACCATGCGACGCAAACAGCGATTCCGGATTGTAGAGCCGCCGGAGAACACCCTCCGACGCGGCGTATTCGGCAACCAGATCGCCGAGATAGTCTCGGTCGTCGTTCGAAAGGCCGATATTGCCGAGCGGAGCGATGTCGAGCCCGGCAAAGAAGGCATATCTTTCCTCGCGGTCAAAGGACGTGGTCGTATCGAGAATTTCGAGAGCGCGCGCGCCGTAACGATGGGTTGTCAAATCGATTGACGCTTCGCGGTCAAGCCGGGTCGCCAGATTTGGATGATCGGGAGACACACCGACATCGATGAGCGCGACTCGTGCGGGTCGCAGCGGGCCGGCGGAAGCGATGGCATCCCAGACCGTGCCGGTGATGAGGGGATCGGGGAGTGCGCGTGCGGCGCTCGCATCGGGCGCTGGAGGCGCCGGCGGAGCCGATCCGTATTCCGCGTCGACCACGCCTAAGGCAGTCAGGTGCCAGAGATAGTAGTAGTTGATCGGGGCGGGCTTAGGCATTTGTATTTGATCCGTCATGATTGTAACCCTGTTGAGCAGCAGCTGGCGAATTCAGACCCATTCGTCGTGTACGGCCTGAAACAGAGGACCGAACGCGTCGTGGAGGTAGGGAGCGAAGCGCCGCGCGAGATCTCGCCCTGCCTGCGTGTCGCTCGGATAGTGGAGGCCGGCCCATTCGCGATTTTCGGCGACGTTCTGGGCGATGCGGGCAAGCTCGTCGGTGGCCGGGTGTTCCGGCAGGATCGTCGCAAACGCCAAGGCGATCGAAAAGCACTGGAACGAATGATTGCTTGGATAGGATTCGTGGACCGGCACGGCGAGCAACGGCCGCAGCATGGGCTCAAACTGGTTTGGCCGCAGCCGGTTGAACTGGCTCTTGTAGATCAGTCCGACATATTCGCAGGCAGTCAGGATCGCCTGGAAAAGGCCTTCCGTCTGCTCGAAACCGCCGATATCCTCGATATGCAATGCCCGAGTGAATTCCCCCACGGAGATCGTCGACTCGATTTGGATGTCGGGCAGGCGCCGCACGCGTTCGCGGTCGCGGCGTTGCATAGACAGCAGCACCGTCGTTTCGAGGCGGGTATAATCCGGGCCGGGCGGTGGAAGTATATCCAGCATTTCCCAGGTGAAGCGCCGCGCCGCGGTATAGGCGTTTCGTGACGGCTGCTGGTGAAGCCTGCGTAGCTCGAAGGAGGGGATAAGCTGCGATGTGCCGAGGCTACCGCCATCCATCGTCGACTTGTTCTTATTCTTGTTCTTATTTTTGTTTTTGTTTTTGTTCAGCGACGCCTTGTTGAGCACCGACTTGTTCGCCACACTCTTGTTGAGGACCGAGGCTACGGCCATCGTCGCCATCATAGGCCCGGCTAGAAGCGATGCATCTTCGCCCGTGCCGGGGAAAAATGCAGGTTCGGCGGCTGCATCAGGCGCGGCCGGCGATGCACCGGCGAGAGGATCAACGCCGGCATCGACTCTGGGTTCGCATGGAAGGACCGTATCCGGCTCAATCCTGAATTTGTAACTGTTTAGAAATAAAACAAGTTTTGATTGCGATTCGTGGGTAGTGTCCGCTTCCATTGCAGCCTCCTTGCGCGATGATGTGAAGAATTGTCCGGGGTTCAGCGCAGCTTGGCGCCGGCCTTGAGCAGGCCGTCGATCAAGATCTGGCCGCCGCCTGTGTCGAGCAGCGGATAGCCGCTGCCGCGGAAGTCGTTGATGGAGAAGCCGCCCTCGACTGCCTCAAGACGCTGCAGGTAATGCCGCGCGCCGCCGAGATCGTTGGAATGGGCATGACTGGAGGCAAGATAGCGCAGCAGGCTGTTGAAGTTCGGCCGTGCCCGCAAGGCTTCTTCGCCTGCAGTTATGGCTGCGGCATGGTCGCCTGCAAGCGCTGCCGCAATGCATTTGGTCGTATCGAAGTAATATTTATGCGGGCTGTAGACGCCGAGTTCCTGTACCCAACGCGCCATCGCCACCGCCTTGTCGGGCTGGCCTGCATAGCAGTGCAGCATTGCATAGAGGTCCCAACCGAGCGGCAGGGCCGGATTCAGGCGGATCGATTTTTCGAACAGGTTGGCCGCATAGTCGTATTCGCCGAACAGGAACGAATGGACGTGGCCGACGAGCGCGAGCGACACGGAATTCTGCGGATCGAGTTCCAGCGCCTTGCGTGCATAGGCCTGGGCTTCCTCGATCAGATGCGCGTCCAGCGCGTTGAAACGTTGGCCGACCTGAAAAGTCCGAATGAATGACAGCCAGGCAAAAGTCGATGATCGCGGCTGATACTGGATCTGTTCTTCCAGGCGCCGTTCCGCGTTATCGAGGTCGTCGCGCGACAGCCGAAAGATCGCATTGACGGCATCGATCAGGAGACCGTCTTGCGACAATCGGCTGTCGGTTGCCTGGATCTCCTGGAAATAGGCCAGCTGATCGACGGCCTGACTGATCAGCGCAGCGGCGATGCCGAACTCGCCCCGCTCGAACTGCGTGCGGTTGATTGCCTGACTGCCCAGCCAATGAATACGGTTGTTGATCAGGTGCTTCATCACCAGTTCGATCAGCACCATGTCACCATCAAACGTCAGGCGAAGCTGTAGGCATATGGGAAGGCTGATCTGCTGTTCGTTCTCTTCAGTATCCGGCAAGCTAAAGGAGAGGTCGGTGACGCCAAAGCCCAGCCCATCGATGATGGCTTTTGCAATGAGGTTCTGGAACCGTGTCGCAGCAATTTGTCCGCCCTCTCCGGCACCCACCACGATGGGGGACAGAAGAGCCATCATCCATTGCCAGCCACCGCCGACCCGCCGCCCATATGGGTCGCTGCTGGCGATGTCCGCGGGTTTGCCTGTTCTCGACCTATCCGGGGCGCCTGTTAAAGGCAGCAGGGCGGAATGTTTGGCGACATCACGGCTCGGCTGCTGTCGCGGCTCGAATACATCGTGGACTTGTCCTTCATCGAGACGGCGATACCAGTTTTGCCTTTCCAGCGCCAACCAGTCCTCGAATTCGGGATCGCGGATGTCGATACCTTCGAGCAATTCGTCGGTAACTTGATCCGGAGACCGCTCCGTCCGAAGATCGGTATCGAGCACGAGTCGGTCCGTATCCAGCCAAACGGTATTCTTATCCGCAATCAAGAGATCACGTGCCGGCCCCAGACTCTTATGAATGTCCAAAAGCGCCTGGCGTAGACTGGCTGCCGCCTGGTCATCGGAGCGATCGCTCCATAACTTGTCCCTAAGCCAGATTCTCGAACGCGAGCCCCGAGTGGACAATGCAAGCATTGCCAGAAGAGCCTGTGCCTTTTTGGATTTCGGAGCAACAGATCGCCCCCCGGCGTCCACAAGGGCAAAAGGCCCGAGCAGGAACATCCGAAACGGATAGTGCTCCTTGTTCATGCGATCCACCGGCACCGCCCCCGCTGCCTCCGATACGCTCGTTTGGCGGCCGGAAAACCTGGCATCCAGGGGCCAGTCTGCCACAACTTCGGCTCCTGGCAAGCAACCGGGAAGGGAAACCGGGATTGCGAAATGTAAATCTATGCTATGACGATGATCGAACTGAAGCATAACCGGTTGAAATCCCTCTGCGTAACTTCGCAAACCGGCCGTAGCATCCTGCCGTCAAAGCAGCGTCAAAGAAATGTTGTTTGGGCACCGTAATTTTGCAGGCATCCGCCAAAGGCTGCGGAGTACTTAAAACGACGTGTCGGAGTTGCTCCAGCAGGAGCATCGACAGTCGCTCCGATCATCCAGCGCCGGGATGATGTCCCGGCGCTCTTTTGTTTTCCTGTAGTCAGGCGAGACCGCCGATGTGGAAGCTCTTCATTTCCAGATATTCGTCGATGCCGCATTGGGCGCCTTCACGGCCGAGGCCCGACTGCTTGACACCGCCGAAGGGAGCGACCTCGGTCGAGATCGCCCCTGTGTTCAGGCCGACCATCCCGAATTCGAGCGCTTCGGCGACACGCCAGGAGCGTTTCAGGCTCTCGGTGTAGAAATAGGCCGCAAGGCCGAAGGGCGTGGCGTTGGCGATGCTGATCGCCTCTTCCTCGTTGTCGAAACGGAAAAGCGGGGCAACGGGTCCGAAGGTCTCTTCGCTGGCAAGCTGCATCTCGGTCGTCGCACCGCCGAGCACCATCGGCACCGCATATTGATCGCCTTCAGGAACGGAACCTGCGGTGGCGAGGATCCTCGCTCCCTTGTCCACCGCATCGTCGACATGACGCTTGATCTTCTCGATCGCCGCCTTGTTGATCATCGGCCCGATATCCGTGCCGGCATCCGTGCCGGCCCCGACCTTCATGGCCGATACGCGTGCGGAAAGTTTGGCGGCAAAGGCCTCGTAGACGCCGGACTGGACGAGAAGCCGGTTGGCGCAGACGCAGGTCTGCCCGCCATTGCGGAATTTCGATGCGATTGCGCCTTCCACGGCAAGATCGAGATCGGCGTCGTCGAAGACGATGAAGGGCGCGTTGCCGCCGAGTTCGAGGCTGAGCCGCTTGACGCTGTCGGCCGCGCCGCGCATCAGCAGCGAGCCGACGCGGGTCGAGCCGGTGAAAGAGATCTTTCGGACGGTCTGGTTCGCCATCAGTTCGTCGCCGATACCGGCCGGCATGCCGGTGACGATATTGATCACGCCCTTGGGGATACCGGCGCGCTCCGCCAATACGCCGAGCGCCAGCGCCGAATAGGGGGTGAAGTCCGATGGCTTGATGACGACCGTGCAGCCCGCGGCGAGCGCCGGCCCGACCTTGCGGGTGATCATCGCATTCGGAAAATTCCACGGCGTGATGATCGCCGATACGCCGACGGGCTCCTTCAGAACGACGATCCGCCGATCCGTCGTTGGCGAGGGAATGGTCGTCCCGCCGATGCGGCGCGCCTCCTCGGAAAACCATTTGATGAACGAGGCGCCATAGCGGATTTCACCGCGCGCTTCCGTCAGTGGCTTGCCCTGCTCACGGGTGAGAATCAGTGCCAGATCCTCGATATTGTCGAGCATCAGATCGTGCCAGGCTTCCAGCAACGCGCCGCGTTCGGCATTGGTCTTTGCGCGCCATGGACCAAAGGCCTTTTCCGCCGCCGCGATTGCCGCCCTCGTATCGGCTCCGTCCATGTCGGGCACCGTGCCCAGCACCTGCTGCGTCGCCGGGTCGATCACCTCGATCGTGCGTCCGGCTGCTGCCTCGCGCCATTCTCCGTCGATCAGTCCCTGCTGGCGAAACAGGCCGCTATCCTTTAATCCGTTCATTCTGTTCTCCATTGATCAACCAAGTGCCGAAAGCACCGATGCCGTGATCGCGTCGGTCTTGTCCTTGCCGGGAATTGCGCCGATGCCGCGCGCCGTCGTCGCTTCGATTGATGCCATCAGCCTTGCGGCAGCAGCCGTTTCTCCCAAATGCTCCAGCATCATCGCGCCCGACCAGATGGCGGCGATCGGATTGGCGATGCCGAGATGAGCGATATCGGGCGCCGAGCCGTGGACCGGTTCGAACATCGACGGCGCCGAGCGATCGGGGTTGATGTTGGCGGAGGCTGCAAAGCCAAGCCCGCCCTGGATGGCGGCGCCGAGGTCGGTCAGGATATCGCCGAACAGGTTGGAGGCGACCACGACGTCGAGGCTATCAGGCGCCATGACCATGCGGGCGGCCATGGCGTCGATATGGTAGCTGGTCACCTCGACATCGGGATATTCGGCGGAGAGCCTCTGGGTGATCTCGTCCCAGAAGACCATCGAATATTTCTGCGCGTTGGACTTCGTCACCGAGGCAAGCTTGCCGCTGCGCGCACGCGCTTGCTCAAAGCCGAAGCGCAGAATGCGCTCGACCCCCTTGCGGGTGAAAATCGAGGTCTCGACCGCCACCTCATTATCGGTGCCCTGGTGGACGCGGCCACCGGCGCCAGAATATTCGCCCTCGGTGTTTTCCCGAATGCAGAGGATGTCGAAGCCATCAGACCGCAACGGCCCTTGCACACCCGGCAGCAGGCGGTGCGGGCGGATATTGGCATATTGCACGAAGGCCTTGCGGATCGGCAGCAAAAGCCCATGCAGCGACACCGAATCCGGCACTTTGCGAGGCCAGCCGACGGCGCCGAGCAGGATTGCATCGAAGGATCTGAGCGTTTCGATGCCATCGGCGGGCATCATGCTGCCGTTCTCCAGATAGTAGTCGCAGGACCAGGGATAGCTGGTTGCGTCAAGAGAAAATCCGTTCAGGCGAGCTGCCTTTTCGAGCACGGCCCAGGCTGCTGCCGTCACGTCACGGCCGATGCCGTCTCCGGGCAGAAGGGCGATTTTGTAGGTTTTCATCGCAGGTCCTCACAGGCTGATGAGCACACTCTTGCTCTTGCGGTTGGCGAGATAGGCGTCGCGGCCGAGATCCTTGCCGATGCCGGACTGCTTGTAGCCGCCGGTCGGCAGGATATGGTCGCGCGAGCGGCCGTAGCGGTTTACCCAGACGGTGCCGGCCTGCAGGCGGCGGGTCACGCGGATGGCACGCGAGAGATCACGGGTGAAGAGGCCGGCGGCGAGCCCGTAGGCCGGATGGTCGGCGAGGCTCAGCGCCTCCTCCTCGTCCTCGAAGGTTTGAATGGTCAGCACCGGTCCGAAGATTTCTTCCAGAACTGCCGGCGATGTTGCCGTCACGCCGGAAATCAGGGTCGGCGCGTAGAAATAACCCTCGCGATCGAGCCGGCGGCCACCGGTGAGGCACTCGGCGCCGTCGTCGATAGCGGCACGGATGATGCCGTCCATGCGGGCGATCTGTCGTTCGGAGATGACGGGCGAATAGTCAGTCGCCTCATCCCAGGTGGGGCCGGGGCGGATAGCCGCCAGCCTCTCGACGAGAGCGGCTGCGAGCGCGTCCGCCACCTTCGCCTCGACGATGAGACGGGATCCGCAAACGCAGGCTTGACCGGCGTTGGAGAGAATGCTGCCGGCGATTGCGCCCGCCGCAAGCTCGAGATCGGCATCGGCGAAGACCAGTTGCGGGCTCTTGCCGCCGAGTTCCAGCGTCATCGGCTTGACGCCGGTGCGGGCGATGTTGGTCATGATTGCCGCGCCGGCCGCGGTCGAACCGGTGAAGCTGACCTTGGAGATGCCGGGATGTCCGGTGATCGCATTTCCGGTGGTCGGGCCGTCGCCGAGCACGATGTTGACGAGACCGGCCGGCAGGCCGGCCCGCACCGAAAGTTCGGCGAGATAGAGCGTCGAAAACGGCGTCATTTCTGATGGTTTCAGCACCACCGCATTGCCCGCCGCCAGCGCCGGGCCAAGCTTCCAGCCGGCCATGGACAAGGGAAAATTCCAGGGCGTGATGGCGCCGACGACGCCATAAGGTTCCGTCATGATCATACCGAAGTTCGCGTCGTCGGTCGGGACGAGGTCGCCGCCTTCCTTATCGGCGAATTCGGCAAAGAAGCGGATCTGTTCGGCGGTGACGGCGATGTCGCCGGCGACGAGATGACCGATGGGCCGTGTCGAAGAGAGTGCCTCGAGCTTGGCGATGGTCTCCGCCTCGGCTTCGATGAGGTCCGCCCAGCGCTGCAGCGCCACAGTGCGCTCGCGTGGCCGAACGCCACCCCAATTGCTCGTCTTCAATGCTGTCCTGGCTGTTTCGACGGCCTGGTCGACGAGGGCCTCGTCGGCCAGCGGGCAGCCGGCATAGGCCTTGCCGTCGGATGGACGGTGCATGTCGATGACGGCTTCTGCCGGAACCAGCCGGCCGCCGATGAAATGTCCGACGGGCAGGGAAATCGAGTTCGGATCGAAGCTGAGTGTCATCGCATGTCCTCGGGATGGGCTGAGACAAGCCTAACTGGGGAAGGCGAGCAGCATGCGTTGACCGGCGGTGCCGCAGCGGCGAAAAATTGCGTTTTCGCCGCTGCGGCAGCCAAATCTACGGCGTCACGTCACGGTCACATAGATCTTGCGCACCGTCTCGATCGTCTTCCAGACGCCAACGAAGCCCGGCTTCATGACGAAGCTGTCGCCCGCCTTGTAGACCACCGGTTCACCACCTTCCGGCGTGAGTTCGACAAGGCCGGAAAGTATATGGCAGAACTCGAAGGTCTCGCCCTTGATCGAGCGCGTCTCGCCGGGGGTGCCTTCCCAGACGCCGCTATGAACAGTCTCGCCGCGGGCGACATCCTGCGCCCAGGTCTTGAAGGCCGGATTGCCCGAGATCAGCCGTTCGGGGAGGGGGCCGGATTCGCGCGGCGCGAAGGATGGGTTGGTGTCGATCGTCTTGAGGAGGGACATGATTTGCTTTCCTAGGTTGAGAACTCAGTAGCCACGGTTGCGATCGACCAGACCGATCGGATCGACGCCCGCCTGGTGCCGTTTGATGTTGCCGATTACGGCCGCCGCGGCGGTTTCAGGCTGGGTGACGCTCGCAATGTGCGGCGTCAGCAGGATCTTCGAATGGCTCCAGAAGGCGTGGTCTGCAGGCAGCGGTTCCGGATCGGTGACGTCGACGACGGCGCCGGAGAGATGCCCGGCGTCAAGCGCGTCGACGAGCGCCTGATGGTCGAGCTGAGCGCCGCGTCCGGCATGGACGAGCACGGCGCCGGCCGGCAGTCCGGCGAAGAGCTCGGCATTCAGGAAACCGCGCGTCTCATCCGTCAACGGCAGCAGGCAGACAAGAATGTCGGTGGTTGCAAGCAGAGTATCGAGGCCGTCCCGGCCGCTCAGGCATCGGATGCCGTCGATCTCGCGCGGGTTGCGGCTCCAGCCCGAAAGCGGAAAGCCGAAGGGCTGTAAACGTTCGAGCACGGCGCTGCCAAGCATGCCGAGGCCGAGCACGCCGATGCTGCGTTCCGAGGCCTGCCTAGGAGCGATAGCCTGCCAGGTCCGGCGCCGCTGCTGGTCGAGATAGGTCGGCAGGTCGCGATGGAGCGCAAGGACTGCCAGCGTCACATATTCCTGCATCATCCTGATGATGCCGTCCTCGACCATGCGCACCACCTTCACCGACGCAGGCACTGCATCGATACGGAGCTGGTCGATGCCGGCGCCGATCGAAAACAGGATTTCGAGATTGCGGTAGCGTGCGAGATCCTCCGGCACGGTCCAGGTGATCAGGTAGCGCACGGCGTCCGGTTCGACCGACTTGGGATCCATGGAGAAGGCAATGTCGGGCAGTTCGCGCGCGAAGGCTTCGGCGAAGATGGCGCCGCGCTTCGCATCGGAATTGAAGAGAAAGGTCATTGCGTCGGCTCCTTGATCTCGATGTCATCAGGCGCAACGGCGGCCAAGCGCCTCGACCATCGCCTGGCAGGCGAGCAGTTCGCCGGCGAGGATGAATTCGTCCGGCTTGTGGGCGCGGCCGATGTCGCCCGGTCCGCAGATGATCGCATCGATGCCGGCGCGCTGGAAAAGGCCGGCCTCCGTGCCGTAGCTGACGGCGGCGAGCGGCTCGATGCCGGTCAGTTCGCCGAGCAGAGTTGCAAGCGGCGCATCGGCGGCAAGCGAAAGTGCCGGATAGGTGCTGAGCTCCCGCCATTCCACCTCAAAGCCGCGCTGCGATAGCCCCTCGGCCGCCGCGCGGAGCGGGGCAAGCAGCGTGATCGGATCGACGCCGGAAATGGCCCGTGCTTCGAACTCGGCCTCGCAACTGTCGGGAATGATGTTGACTGCCTGGCCGCCCTTTAGCGTGCCGACCTGAAGCGAGGAATAGGGCGGTTCGAAGACAGGCTCATACGGGCCGCGCGTGAGCCGTTCGGCTTCGGCGCGAGCGCAAGCCAGGACGTCGGTGATGGCATGGATTGCGTTCAGTCCCTGGTCCGGACGTGAGGAGTGGCCGGAGCGGCCCCTGACTGTCAGCCGGGCGGCGGCCTTGCCCTTGTGGGCGCGGATTGCCCGCATGCCGCTCGGCTCACCGATGATCGCGCCAAGCGGAGTGGCACAGAGCTCCGGCAGGCGCGCGATCATGTGCGGCACGCCGCGGCAGCCGGCCTCCTCGTCATAGGAAAAGGCAAGGTGGACGGGGCGGCGAAGCGGTGTTTCCGCCAGCGCCGGGACGGCGGCGAGAACGGCGGCCAGGAAACCCTTCATGTCGGTGGCGCCGCGACCGTAGAGGCGGTCCGCTTCGGCCCGCAGGCGGAACGGGTCGCTGGTCCAGCCGCTTTCGGCGGCGGGGACCACGTCCATATGGCCTGAGAGGATATAGCCCGGCGTTTCCTTCGGGCCGATCGTCGCGAAGAGGTTCGACCGATCGCCCTCCGGGCCGGGGAGCTCCGTGACGACAGCGCCGTGGCTTTGCAGATAGTGCCGGATCCACGCCACGATCTCGCCGTTCGGCGTGCCGACGACGGAGGGGAAGCCAATGAGCCTTTCGAGAATTTCAATTGCCTGCATGGGATTCCTCACAGTGCGGGATCTTCGAGGTGCTTGCAACTGGGCTGACGGGAGGCGACATTCCAGGTTCTCACGGTGAACGGCAACTGCGCCCCGTCGGGCCTAGTCAATGACTTTAGAGGACGGTCCAGGCTTTATTTGCCGAAAGCGCAGCGGATTTGGTCGATTGTTGTGTTTGCGCCGGCCTCACCAGTGAATTGTATCGAACGATCTGTTCTAGTCTTGGCAGAGAAGTTTCCGGACGCCGGCTTGGCCAGAAATGCGGCAGGGGGTGGGAGTGAGTGAACTGACATCCGAATCCAGGTTTGTCGATAGTTTCGAGACGCATATCGCCGGGATCGACAGCGTTGCTCTCGACCAGTTGCATGCGCTGTCGATGACCGTCGCCTGGCCGCATCGCGGCGAAGACTGGCAGTTCCTGCGGGAGTTCGGACAGGGCATCGTGGCGATCGATGAAATCGGCCGCATCTTGGGCTCTGCGATGTGGTTTCCCTATGATGCCCAATTTGCCACGATCGGCATGGTCATCACATCGCCGCGTCTTCAAACCAATGGCGCCGGGCAATGGCTGATGGGCCACGCGCTGAATCAGGTCGCTGGGCGGAACCTCGGGCTGAATGCGACGCGCGCAGCGCGCCGTCTTTATCGGTCCCTGAACTTTGTTCGGGAGGCTCTCGTCTTTCAATGCCATGGCGAAGCGATATCGCCGCCGGATGTGGAGCCGCCGACCAGTGCCGTGATACGGGCCGTCGAGGCTGGCGATCTGGAAGCGATCGCCGAATTGGATTGCGTGGCCTTCGGCACGGATCGCAAACTGCTCCTGGCCCGGCTCATGGCAAATTCCAAGGGTATCGTGTTGAGCCGCGCCGGCCGGATCGAGGCATTCTCGCTTTGCCGGCGGTTCGGGCGCGGCCATGTCATCGGTCCCGTTGTGGCGCGCAGTGACGCAGACGCGATCGCCGTCGTCCGCCCGCATGCAGCTGAGCACGCAGGAACGTTCCTGCGCCTCGACACACGCGAGCAGGGCGGAATGTTTTCCGATTTCCTCTCCCGCTGCGGTCTTCCTGTCTACGATATCGTGACGACCATGTCGCTCGGTGGCCCTTGGCTTCCGGTTGCCGGACGTGCGGTGGCGCCCGAGCCGAAGACCTATGCGCTCGTCAGCCAGGCACTCGGTTGACGCAAGCCTAATGACGATCGTTGTCGGGTTTTAAGCGCCGGGACAGATGGGTATGCAGGTCTGAGCCTGCTGACGTTCGAATTCGGGCCGGAACGAACGATATTGCCAGAGACCTTCCGGGCTTTCCCGGCGGTATACGGTCTCGAGCCAGAACACTGAGTCATCGATCGGCGAGACAGGGTGCCACGCATACCATTCCGACCAGATTTTTCCTGCCGGGTCTCTGTCCATGATCGCCACTCGCCTCCTCATCATCGGCGCAACTCGAACATGCGTGCGGCACGGGAGCCGTTGCCATCCCGGCGTGCCTGGGCAAATGTTCTATTATGGAGAATAACAGGGGGAGAATATTCTTCAATGGAGATCATTTTCCCGTATTGCGCGAAGTCTTTCTTGTCCGCGGTCGGGGGATGTTTCAGGTTGTAAGATGTGGCTCTGTTGACGAATGATTTCGCCGGTGGATACAACGCCTCGATTGGGCTTCGACACCGGCGATGAACTGCGGTGTTCAATCACCACTGATCTGTTTGCGTGATGGTTGGATGGCTCAGCTAATCGAACGCAGCCCGAGATAGGCCGCCAAACTGACGGCGGAGAGGGCGATCGTCAGCCTGGGTCTTGCATCGTCGAACATCGCCGCCAGCGAAAGGCCGAGCATCAGGATGACGGATTTTGCCCAGAGATCTTGATCGGAGACGGTGAAAGCGATTGCCGTCAGAAAGACGGCGCTTGCGACGATTGTTACAGGAGCAGATTTCTCGGCGAGATCGCCACCTGGGAAATATGGCATTAGAAAACGGCGCATGCTCAAGCCTGAAGCGACGCTCAGAAGAAGACAGGTCAAGACAAGTTGCAACATAGGGTCGTCGCCGATCGATCCGCAGATAGCCCTACGCAAGCAAACCTCATGCCAGCCTCAAACCCTCAAAACGTCATCCGACAGAGGCAATGTGGCGGCTTGCATGGCTATTTCCTCGGCGTCGCGACCCTTTTTTCGGCAATCGCTTGCCTGTCCCGTCCGCGGATGGCGTTTTTTCGCCCAATGCCGAAACCGGCTTGAGCCTGCGCAATGATTTTTATATAGAGAATTATCTGTCGTCTTAATTCCGGAAACGAGATCTTTTCATTGGACCTCTCATCGATCGAGATATTTCTCGCTGTCGCCAGCGACCGCAGCGTTACGAAGGCCGCCAAGGCCGTAGGGCGAGTGCCGTCGAATGTGACGACGCGCATCCAGCAATTGGAGGAGGACCTCAACGTTTCCCTCTTCAGCCGTGACGGCAAGAAGATGACGTTGACGCGGGAGGGCGAGACGTTTCTCGCCTATGCCAACCGGCTTATGGCGCTTGCGCTCGAAGCGCGCCAGGCCGTGCGGCCTCTCGCCCCATCGGGGACATTGCGGGTCGGCACCATGGAGAGCACGGCAGCAAGCAGGCTGCCGGCGGCGCTGACGCAATTCAATCAGATGTGGCCGGATGTGTCGCTTCATCTGACGATGGGTGCGTCCCGCGATCTTACCCGCGACGTTCTCTCCGATGCGCTGGATTGCGCGCTGATTGCCCGCCCACCGAAGGCGATGCGCGAGGAAGATTCGGGTTTCGATGCCGAACTCAAGGCGCTGGAGATGGAGCCGGTTTTTGTCGAGGACCTGTTGATCGTCTTGCCGTCCGGGCATCCCTCCATCAAATCCGCCGCAGATCTGCGTGTCGGGTCGCTCGCCGCTTTGGAGCCTGGCTGCACCTATCGCAGGATCGCCGAAAACTGGGCGCGCAAATCGAGCGCCCTGCCGACGAGCGAGCTCGGCTCCTACCACGCGATCCTGGCGAGCGTTGCGACCGGCAACACGGCCGGCGTCATGCCGCGATCCGTCCTTGATCTCATGCACTGGCCGACGCCTGTCCAGACCCACCAGCTGGGACCCGTCGAGACGCTGCTCGTCTATCGCAAGAATGATCGTCCCAGCGCGTTCAGCGCATTCCACGAAGTCCTCAGCGCGACAAAGGGCAGAGATATCAGGCTGGCAACAAACTAACCTGAACGCCTTCCTCCTTCGCCGCCAGATAATCCTCGCTTAAAATTGGTCTTGTCATGCAGTATCCCGTTTCCCCGAAGGTGGGACCGAGCCGCTTCAGCCGCTTCCGTTTGTTTTCACCTATTCTGGCCGGTGCGACCTTACGAGAGCGATTGATTGGATGTCTCGGCGCCTTGCTGGCCATTGGTCTCACTGGCGTCATCAGCGGCTATCTGTTCGGCCAGGGGCCGCATCTTCCCCTGATCGTCGCGCCGATGGGGGCGTCCGCGGTGCTTCTTTTTGCGGTGCCGGCAAGCCCGCTGGCGCAGCCATGGTCAATCATCGGCGGCAATACGATTTCCGCCCTGATGGGTATTATTGCTGCATACTTCATTGGTGATCCGATCATCGCGACCGGCGTCGGCGTTTCGCTTGCCATCGGCGCGATGTCCTTCACGCGCTGCCTTCATCCGCCAGGAGGAGCCGCCGCACTGACCGCCGTTCTCGGCGGCCCTGTCGTTGCCGGCTGGGGATTTCTCTTTCCCTTCGTGCCCGTCGCTTTGAACTCCTGCATTCTCGTCGGCCTTGGCCTGCTGTTCCACAAGCTTTCCAAGCGGAATTATCCGCACGTCGTTCCGAAACCGGCGGAGAACACTCATCAGACGATCGACCTGCCATCGGCAGTGCGGGTGGGGTTTCACGAGGAGGATGTCGATGCGGCCCTCGAAGCGCTCGACGAAACCTTCGATATCGACCGGGCAGACCTTAGCCGGCTGCTGCAGCAGGTCGAGCTCCAGGCGGCCATCCGCTCAAATGGCAAGATCAGCTGTGCCGATATCATGTCGCGTGACGTGATCGCCATTGGCGAAGCTTCGGAACCGGAAGCCGCACGGCATCTTCTGCTCAAGCATAATATCCGTACGCTGCCGGTGAAGGACCCGGAGGGCCGCCTCATCGGCACCGTCGGCTTGCGGGAATTGTCGAGGAGCACCGAGACCATCGCGCATGCGATCTCGAGACCGGCGGTAGCGAGGCCTTCGGACCCCGCTCTGTCGCTATTGCCCGTTCTGACGGACGGACGCACGCATGCCGTCATCATTGTCGATGACGATTACCGGATCCTTGGCCTGATATCGCAGACGGATCTGCTGAGCGCAGTAGCGCGGCTGCTGCCAAAAGAAGACAATGCGATTCCGGCGGTGGCCTGAGCCGTGAGCGTGGAACTTAGCTGGAGAAAAAATCGGTGCGGATCGAGCGCGATTCAAATGGCGATTTTATCCTGGAATCATCGGAACTGGCGGAACGGTTCGGATTGTCGCTGGCCGATCTTCGCCGCCACATGCGCCATGGCTCCGTCGTCAGCTCCGTGGAAATCGGGACTGCTGAACACGAGGGGACGAAACGGGTATCGCTTCGGCTCGGCAACAGGGTCTGGCAAGCGGTTTTGAACGATGAAAATGAAGTGCAGCAGGAGCAGCTGACCATTCTTCGGGGGAAGCTGTCCGGGCGATACCCGCGCTGACATCATCGTCATGCATGGTCCCGCGGCATGCTTATTGCACGCACGGCATTCACTACCGCTCGCTCGTTTCGAAGAGGCCGCGGGCCGCCTCGACCATCGACTGCAGGTGATCGGGGTCGCGCACGCCCTGCCGGTAAAGCTCGATGATGATGCTCGCCATTCGTTCGGCTTCGTCGCCGTCCTTTGCTATCCCGTAATCGGCGCTCAGCTTGTCGAAGACGCGCTGGCAAGTTTCAAGATCGCGGGAGTCGAGCGGTACCTGCGATCGGGTTTTGATCGTTTGAACCATCTCTATTCCCTCCGAAAAGGCCCGCCGGCGAAGCCGGCGGGCCGGTAGCCGTCTTAGAAGTCCATGCCGGCGCCGGCGGGCATGGCCGGAGCGGCCTCCTTCTTGGGTTTCTCGGCGATCATGGCTTCCGTCGTCACGAGAAGACCGGCGATGGAGGACGCATCCTGCAGCGCGGTGCGAACCACCTTGGCCGGATCGATAACGCCCTGGGCATAGAGGTCGCCATATTCGCCCGTCTGAGCGTTCCAGCCGTAGGAGAACTCGGTCTTCTCGCGCAGCTTGCCGACGATGATCGAGCCTTCCGCTCCGGCATTTTCGGCGATCTGGCGAGCCGGCGCCTCGACCGCGCGGCGGACGATATCGATACCGACGCGCTGGTCCTGGTTGGCCGTATTGAGGTTGTCCAATGCTTTGACGGCGCGCAGCAGCGCCACGCCGCCACCCGGCAGGATACCTTCCTCGACCGCCGCGCGGGTTGCATGAAGCGCGTCGTCGACGCGGTCCTTCTTTTCCTTCACTTCGACTTCCGTCGAGCCACCGACGCGGATGACGGCAACGCCGCCGGCGAGCTTGGCAAGACGTTCCTGCAGCTTCTCGCGGTCGTAGTCGGACGTGGTTTCTTCGATCTGGGCGCGGATCTGGGCAACACGGCCTTCGATGTCGGACTTGGCGCCTGCCCCATCGACGATCGTCGTGTTTTCCTTCTCGATCGACACCTTCTTGGCACGGCCGAGCATGTCGAGCGTGACGGATTCGAGCTTGATGCCGAGATCTTCGGAGATGACGGTGCCGGCGGTCAGGATGGCGATGTCTTCGAGCATGGCCTTGCGGCGGTCGCCGAAGCCCGGAGCCTTGACGGCAGCAATCTTCAGGCCGCCGCGCAGCTTGTTGACGACGAGGGTCGCAAGCGCCTCGCCTTCGACGTCTTCAGCGATGATCAGCAGCGGCTTGCTGGATTGGACGACGGCTTCGAGAACTGGCAACATCGACTGCAGGTTCGACAGCTTCTTCTCGTGGATGAGAATATAGGGGTCTTCAAACTCGACCCGCATCTTGTCGGCATTGGTCACGAAATAGGGGCTGAGATAGCCGCGATCGAACTGCATGCCTTCGACGACTTCGAGTTCGGTTTCCGCGGTCTTGGCTTCTTCAACCGTGATGACGCCATCATTGCCGACCCTTTCCATAGCTTCCGCCAAAAAGCGGCCGATTTCGGCATCGCCATTGGCGGAGATCGTGCCGACCTGGGCGATCTCGGAATTGTTGGAGATCTTGCGGGCGTTGGCCTTCAGTTCGGCGACGATGGCGACGACCGCAAGATCGATGCCGCGTTTCAGGTCCATCGGGTTCATGCCCGACGTGACCGCCTTGGCACCCTCCTTGACGATTGCTTGGGCCAGCACCGTTGCAGTCGTGGTGCCGTCACCGGCGATGTCGCTGGTCTTCGAGGCGACTTCGCGGACCATCTGGGCGCCCATGTTTTCGAACTTGTCTTCGAGTTCGATTTCCTTGGCAACCGAAACGCCGTCCTTGGTGATGCGCGGCGCGCCGAAAGACCTTTCGATCACGACGTTGCGGCCTTTCGGGCCGAGGGTCGCCTTCACGGCGTTGGCCAGGATGTCGACGCCACGCAGCATCTTCTCACGGGCTTCGGTGCTGAATTTGATTTCTTTAGCAGCCATGTCCTCACTCCTTCATAGGCAGCCAGAGCAATTCCAGGAAAAGTGCGACGCGGTTTTCCATTCGGAATTGCGTCAGAAATAAAAGGTTGGAGCGGCTCTGCGTTTCCATGAAAAGCTGAAGCGCTCCAGCGTTGACGGATGTCCGCAGGGATCTCAGGCGGCCTGCCTCTTTTCGCCCTGGGTTTCGATGATGCCCATCACGTCGCTTTCCTTCATGATCAGCAGGTCTTCGCCATTGATCTTGATCTCGGTGCCGGACCATTTGCCGAACAGGATGCGATCGCCGGGCTTGACGTCGAGCGCCTGGATCTGACCGGCGTCGTTGCGCGCGCCGGGGCCGACGGCGATAACCTCGCCTTCCTGCGGCTTTTCCTTGGCAGTATCAGGGATGATGATGCCGCCCTTGGTCTTTTCCTCTGAATCGACCCGGCGGACGAGAATGCGGTCATGAAGCGGTCGGAACGACATGTCTTCCTCCATCGATGAACAGTGATGACGTTGTTCCCCTGGCCGGACCGGATGACCAATCCGGGCGGGTGCAGGTTCGCGCGCGCGCCTTGCGCGAATGATCTGGTTCGATGGTTCGGCAATTTCAAGAGGCGACGAAAGAAAAATTGGCACTCTCTGCCGGTGACTGCTAACGCCCGAGAAGGAACAGACAATCGGCTCCTGCGTTCGAATAAAAGGCGAATGTCATTGAGGCTTGAATCCGGATTTCGGCATTCCTAGTTCTTTGGTGGCCGAGGCTTGATGAGCTCGGTCACTGTCCCACGTCTTTAGGAGTGAGTGACATGGAAGAGAACACCAAACTGATCAAAGACCTCAGTATCGAGGAACGCGAGGAAATCTTCGTCGATATTGCGCGGACGCTGGAGGATACGGCGCGTGAGGCGCTTGTCGAAGGTAATACGCATTTTGCGGCAATTTCTAACAACATGGCTGAAGCGATCCGCATTAACGCCGACGAACTCGCCCGTGACGATCCCGAAAATGCCGAGCGCGTGCTGCTACAGGCAACGGCGATGATTTCGCAATTCGAGGCCGTGCATCCTTATCGCATGGTGAGTATGGCCGTTCATTGATGGCGCCCCGGGCGACGCGGCTCGTCACCCGCTCAAATCATTCTCTACGCGCGCGGAACTCTCCCTGTTTGCAGAGGTTATTGGATCACAACATCGAAAGGTGATCCTTGATGACTTCCAAAACCAACGTGCCGCCAGAGAGCGGCACAGACGACGCGCGATCCGCCGATACCGAACGGGCTGAGACCGATCGTAAAAGGGCATTGGAGACCGCCCGGCGCAACGCGAGTTCGGCGTTAAGTCGCGACAGCGGCACCGAAACCCCAAGCCTGAAGCTTGCAATGGAATATCTCAGCCTCGGCGGCCACCGCCGGTCCATGATCGACGACAACATCACCGATGTTCGCCAATGGGATGAGGATCCGCCGGAGGCCGAACGGTTCTGGAAGGAACGGGTGGAAACGCTTTCAAAGGACGAGCGCAAACAGGTGGAGGATTTTCTTCCAACCATCAACACGCCCTGAAGGCGGCCGGGCCGCTCTTCGGACGGCTCATCCAAATGCGCTTGGAGGAGATCATGGCTACAGACAAGCACGAGCAGATACGCCAGCGCGCCTACGAGATCTGGGAGGCCGAGGGCCGCCCTGATGGCGCTGACGAGCGCCACTGGCTGCAAGCCTGTGACGAACTGGCAGGCGCGAATGAGCATGAGACGCTGCAGAACCTGCTCGATGAAGACGAAAGGGATGATGCGGCACTGCTTCAAGGCGCCGGTGAGAGCGGCGATCTCGATCGGCGACGGGCGAGGCCTGTTCAGGCCGCCGTGGCTCCCGTCCCTGACATCGAGATGACGACGGGCGAAAAACCTTCCCGGCGGAAGATCAGGAAGACCGAGGGACCGTGATCGCCATGCAGCATCTCGACCATGCCATCCAGATCGCTCTTACAGCCCATGAAGGTAAGGCGGACAAAACCGGCCGGCCGTACTTCGAGCACTGCCAGCGGGTAGCCCTTCTTGTTTCCGGTGACGAGACGCGAACGGTCGCTTACCTTCATGACGTCGTCGAGAAGGGAAGCGGCTGGACGCTCGACAGGCTGAGGGAAGAAGGCTTTCCGCCGGCGATCATCTCCGCGGTGAATGCTCTGACACGGCGGCCGGACGAGCCGGATGACGACTTCGTCAGACGTGCGGCATCAAACCCGCTGGCCTTGCCCGTCAAACGGGCCGATCTCGAAGATAATCTCCGGCAGGCCGAACAAGCTGGCAAGAAAACGGAAAAATACCAGCGCGGCCTGGATCTTCTGCGCGACATCAGGAACGGACAATAGGAACTCGGACAAATTTGCGCAGTTCGCCTGCAACTGCCACCAAGGTCGGCAATCGGCGCAAGAGCGAACTACTCGGCTTTCATGTCATGTGAGCGACCGCAACCTGGCCTCCGCTGTGCAGCGGCGGAGGCCGTTTGGCCCTATTTCATGCTTTGTTGGTAAACCACACCGTCGGGGTGCCGAGTACGCCTCCCGTGCGCATCGCCGTCTTCAGCTCGTCCAGCTTGATGAACGACTGAGCCGCTTCAAGCGTGGCAAACTCATGGGTGACGGTAATATCGTTCGGATTGTCGACGGCTCGATAAACGGCTTGCGCCGTCACCCCATTGGCCTTCTGCACTGGCGAAAAGGCATCATATATCTTGCGCCAGGCGGCGTAGTCGGAGACCTCGTGCCTCACGAATAATGTCGTCATGTCATCCTCCCGCGTTGCATTTCCAAGTCTCGTCGAGATGTGTGTTACGATTGAACGAGGAACGTCATGGTCTCGGGCAAGACGCCGTCACTCGCCATCGCATCGGCCGCTGCCTTGGTCTGCATGAAGGCCATCAACTTTTCCATGTCTGTAACGTCCATGACCAAGCCGACGCGGTTGGACGTTTGAGGGTCTGTAAACGTGCGAATGTTCGTGACGCCAACGGGTTCCAATACCTGTTTGCGGATGGGTGAAGCGAGCCAGTGTTTCGTGTCTTTGACGTCGTGATAGATCATTATGGTGGGCATTGCGGTCTCCTCTCAAGATCTCGGAAACTGAAAGCTGAGTATGCTGCTGCGCTTTGCCGGATTTCAATACAGCAATGTTGCGAAGAGTGGGTTTTTCTTATTCATTAGTTGAAGATATAAATATAATTATTGAGTAATTCGAAAATATTATGCGACGGCGGCGTTGAGCGCGCATTGGTTTTTTGAGAATAGCTTTGGTGACGGTTCCGGAGTCAGCGAGCGTCATTGGCGCTAAGATATGATCGTGATGCCCGCACGGCGCCCATAGTCCCGCAGTTCGAGAAGGAGACCAGCATCCACACCGGCGTCAATGGATTGAACAACATCGAGCCGGTCCTCTGCCATGCGATCCTCGAACAGGATGATGCATTGTTCGGGGTCGCGCTGGCGGGACGTCCAGATCAACCCGTCAATGTCTGCGCGCGCCCGATGAATGGCTTCGGCCCACAGGACGGACTCGCCATATGTCGACTTCGGCGTTTCGATGAGATCCGTTCGATTGAGTTTCCAGGCTTTCAAATCGGCTGCGAAAAGGCTTGCCAACCGTAGATCACGCTTTGGCGCGATGACGCTCACCGTCCGCGCTTCGACGACAGCAAGCCGGAGGGTCTTGAAAGCGGTGGCCGGTTCGATGTCGTGAAAGATCGACTCGAAGGCGGCCGCCTCTCTGCTCGTTGCCGCATAGAGCGTCGCGACACAATTGCCGTGTGCGTCGTTGAACGGTGCAAAGCGCGTCGGCTGTCCCTTGCAGGGATTGAATTGCCCTGCCCGGAACGAAGACAGATGGCTTCGATGAAGCGCCGTACCTGCCTTGATCGTCCGGATGTTGATCGTTGGAAAGGGCGACGGCGGGCTTGGCAGAGGAGGGTGGCTCACCCAATGACCTCTTGCCGTTCACGGGCCGCGGCAGCAGCCACCGCGTCGATATCGTCAAGCGCATCCATGGGCGCCTTGTCGTCCAGCCAGCCGTTCGTTGATACGAACCAGAACGCGCGCTGCCATGGAGACAGGTTTTCCGGAAGCGCCACAAGCGCCTTCTTGATCGCAGGATGCGGCCGTCCATCCCGGAGCTGAAACGCCGGAAAATATTCGGTGCCGCGATGATGTACGGAGAAAATGTCGCCGGCTTTCTTCCAGCGCGCCGCAGTCGCGTACAGGTTTCTCGCGCTTGAGCCGGCGCGGTTTCCGATCTCCGCGCTGGTGAGCTGCGGCACCTCAGCGATGAAACGATCCCTGAGCTCCAGATTGTCCGCTGCGAGCACGCCGCGCGCCTCGCCAAGCTCATCAGGCAGGATAACATCCGCGAGCTTGTTGATCGCGTCTTCCAGCCGGCTTTCTTCCAGCGAGCCGCTGACGCGGACCATCGTCTGGAAGAAGGTCTTGACGGATCGGCGATGTCCTTCCGGGAGATCGGGTTTCAAACGGATCACCACGGAATCGCCAACCGCAACATCCGCCATCGCCCTGGCGAGCTTGGCGAGCTCGGGAGCAGCGGAACGCTCAACGGTCAGCTTCGTCAGCGTCTGCAGGAAGGCATCGGTGAACGCATCCCGCAGAGTGGTTTCATCCGAAGGCTGTTCTGAAGGAGCGCCCTTGCGCCGGCGGCGAGTTGATGGCCCGGTCCCTTCGGCAGCGGCGGTCGACCGGTCAACCATGAGAAATTCGGAAAAGAGAGATTCGGTCATTTTGTTCACGTGAGATGGGTGATAACTATCTTAGTATCACTTAAGTCATGCAAAGTCGATTGCAATGGGCGTCTGCAATCCGAAAGCCCGTACACCTCTGTCGTACCCTGTTCTTCCAACCTCAGGTTACAGCTGAAGGTCGAATGCCGGCACCCGGGTACCTTTCTCAAGAAAGAGCCGCTCCACCTCGTCGAGGCGTGGGCTGGCAGGTGGGTTCTCAAGCGCTTTTACCCAGTTCTCACGGCTGGGCAGGGCCATCGCGGCAGTCACCAGCACGGTGGTTCCGGTGCCGATGTCGCCGCGCAGCTGCGGCAACAGGGTCTTGGCATGGATGAGATTGGTGTTCGGTATCGGGCTCATCGCATGGCCGGCCCTTCGATTGGCCGATAGATCGACGATCGCGCTGACGTCGGTCTGTCCGTACCAGACGGCCCGACCATCGCTTACATCGGAGCGATCGGCATTGAAATCCGCGCGTTCGATCGCAAAGCCGCCCTCGATGGTCATCAGGGTGCGCGGCGTGGCGATGCGGTGCATGCGGATGTGCCACGGGTTTTCGGGAAGCAGCCAGGTTTCGATCACGACATCGCTCCAGGGGCGCCAGCGCGAATAGAGAAGGTCGCCGGCAACCAGCGCCTCTTCGAGGGTTTCCCGCATGCGGAAATGGACGCCGTCGTCGGAGAGGCCGAGCACGCCGTCGAAGCTTGCGGCGGAGAAATTCCGGTCGTCGGCTTCGATGTTGAAGGCGTAGCGCGTGGAATAGACGAATTTCGAATATTTCTCGTGCGCGCCGAGCATCTTGTCGTGCTGCTGCCCTGAGGAGAGCACGACCACGTTTCCCGGCGTGTGCATGGCGACCATTCCCGCCGGCTTCAACGCAACCGGTTCCGGAAATTCCGGCTGCGGTGCCTCCTCGGCGGTCCAGAATGGATGATTCCCTGCAAGGGCGAGCGGCAGGAAGAATTTCAGCGCCCAATAGGGCGAGCCGGGAGAGTTGTAGCTCTCGCTCATGAAGAGGTTCGGATAGCCGTAGCCGACCGAGAGAACGCCGTCGCGATCGGCAATCGGCATCGCCGACCACCATCGGATATGGCGCATGTAATAGCCCTTGATCTCCGCCCAGGGCAGCGCTTCGACGCCGGCAAAGGCAAGCGCGCCCCAGAAACCGCCCGCCGCGAAGCGGTAGGTCTGGCTGCGGCCGAAGGCAAGGGCTGCCCCATCGGGGCCGAACCAGTGGCGAATATCCCCGGCGAATGTCCGCGCGCGATCGCGGAAGCGATCCTTGCGCGCCTCGTCGCCCTTGGCCAGCACCGCATAGATCAGGCCGTAGAAATGCATGGCGAAGGGAATGTAGTGATCGACCCGTCGGACCGGCCCGTCGCGATACCAGCCTTCTCCGAGGTCGAAGGCCTCCAGCTCGTCGAGATAGGTGAGGGTTTTCCGGTGATCGAACGCCACGCTCACGCGTTCCAGCCCGAGGTCGATGAGCACACGGAAGAATTTCCAGTTGTTGTCGATGAATTCCAGCTCGCGCGCTCTGAGAAGATAGGCAGCGACCGTCTTCTTCTCGCTGTCGTCAAGCGGTTCCCAGATGTGCTCGGGCACGAGCGCCAGGGCGAAGCCGACGGCGGCGAGTTCGACCAGCCGCTGATTGCGGTCGGCAAGATCGCCCCAATATTCGGGATGAGCGGGATTGGTGCCGTTTGCCAGCCCGCGGCGATAGAGATGCCAGTGCGGGAACGCGCCGCCGCCGGCAGCGAGCGGAACGATCCCCCAAAGCGGCCGCGCAAATCCCTCCAGATCCGCCGCCGCCCGATCGAAGATCGCGCCGGCCGCACCGAGGCGCACACGGGCGCCGCCTTCGGAAAAATACGGCAGCAGCGGTTCGAAGAGATCGGTGACGGCCTTGGCGAGGTCGTCGCGTGTCTTTAGGGGATTGCCGAAAAGCGGATTGGCCCGGGCGGGATCATATATCATTGGCAGGCTCGAAACTCATGAAAGCAGGATCGGCCGCGGGCAGATATTCCCCGCGGCCGTCGACATTTCTTGACGCTTACTTGATGGCCTTCACGCCTTCGGTCATTTCCTTCAGCCCGTCATCGACGGAGGTGCTGTCGGTCATGATCGCGTCATGCGCACGGTTGAGCACGACCTCGATCTTGGCGGCGTTCGGGTTGACCGCCATCTCCAGGTAGGTTTTCGACGGCTTCAGCGCCTCCTTGCTGGCCGCATCCTCAGGAAAGCCGGGTGTTGCCGCGATCTTGGCGCTGACATCATCCGTCTTGAGCGCAGGGAAGGTGCCCGTCGACGCGATAACTGCTGCGCCCTCAGGACCGGTGACGAACTTGATGAAATCGAGCGCGGCCTCCTTGTGAACGGAATTGGCGTTGACCGCCAGGCCCGAGATCTGCGCAGCGGTCGTGCCGGTTGCCACACCGTCGGGATGCGGGAACTTGACGATGCCCCAGTTCTTGCTCTTCGATTCACCCGATTTCACCTTGGTGATCTGGGTGCCGACGAACCAGGTTCCCATCGGCAGCATGCCGATCGTGCCATTGAAGAAGAGCGCCGAATAATGTGTGTTCGAGGTCTTCAGGAAGGCATAGGAGGGAATCGCACCATCCTTCTGCAGGGTCAGCGCCCTCTCGTACCAGGGCTTCAGGAAGCCGTAGTCGCCGTCGACCAGCGTGTGTTTTCCGTCGAGGATGGCGGGCAGCTGAACGGTCGAGCGCCAGGTATGCAGAAGCGCGCCGTAGGTCTTGTTGGTGCCCATGCCGCCTGAAAGCTTCTCGGCGGTCTCGTCGAACTGCGCCCAGGTCATGTCATTGGTGGGGTAGGCGACGCCGGCTTTGTCGAATATGTCCTTGTTGTAATAGACGACCCAGAAGTCGGAGCGGAACGGCAGCGAATAGATCTTGCCATCGATGGTCAGCTCCTCGATCAGGCCGCCATAGGGAGCCGGGTCGATCTTCTGATCCTTCACGAAGCCGCTGAGATCGGCGATGTTGCCGGCGCGCACCAGATTGGTGTACCCCGGCACGTCCTTGACGGTAACGATGTCGATGTCCTTGGAGCCGCCGGTCAGCTGCGTCGAGATCATCTGCTGATAGTCCTGCGAGCCGAGGTCCATCGGCTCGAACTTCACGTTGGGGTGTTTGGCCTGATAGGCCTCGATCAGCGGTTTGTAATAGGCGGTCTTGTCCCAGTCCCACAAAGCCCATTTGAGCGTCACGGCGTCCTGGGCAAGCGCTGCCCCGGCCGTCATCGCCGCCAAGGTGAAACCTGCCACGGCAAGTTTCACCGTCCCCCCGAATTTATCCAAATACATTCCCGTTCTCCTTCCCTGGATCATCTCTGGATCAGTTATTTTATGAAGCGTCTCGTCTATGCGGTTCGCGGTGCGGCTGTGTTGCGTTTGGCAGGTCTAGAACCGTCACCGCCGCCCGATGGACGCCGAATGCGACGGCGAACATTCCGAGTGAAAAATTGAAGGTTGCCGGCATGAACACCGAAACCGGATAGAAGAGGACATGCGCCAGCCAGAGGCTGGCGGTAAAGGCGAGGGCGGCGAGCGCCGGGAGCGGACGGATGAGGGAGGCGAGCGCGGCCAGGCGCAGCAGCCTCAGAGCCGGCAGATCGCGCATCACCATGAGAATGATGAGATGGCAGGCGAGGACCGCGACATAGGCAGTTGCGACGAGGGCGATCGTCAGCGGTGCGCTCAGCAATAGGTTGTCGCGTGCGCCTGCGGCATAGGTGAGGATCGCATAGAGGCCGATTGCGAGCGCGCTGCCCAACGCCAGGCCCCAGGCGGTGGCGCGCCAGAAGTAGCGCAGAAAAGCTTCCGTGAAGTCCCGTAGCAGATAGGTGTTGCGATCTTCCACCAAGGCGACCGAGACCCGGGCCATGGCGGCGAGCGCTGCCGGCAGGGTCACGACGAAGAGGGCGGCCAGGATGAAGAGGATGTTCAGCTTGACCATCTCCCACCACTCGCGGACGAGGATCTCGGCAAACAGGGCAAGGCCGGCCCTCTTCGGAGCATCCTTCGGAATGCCCGGCCCCTCCCTCGTCCACATGTCCCGCAACCACTGCATAGCCATCTCCCGCAGGCATCTCAGTATAGAATCGAGCGTTCCGTTTCCTTGTCGAACAGCTGAGCATTGCTCATATCGGCGACCAGCGTCGCCTCCTCGCCGATATCGGGCCGGTAGCGCGGTGAGACGCGGGCGATGAGATTGCGCCCGCCCGCGACCATATTCAGGTGCACTTCCGAACCCATGGGCTCGGCAAGCTCCACCACCGCCTTGAGCGGCGCCAGATTCTCGGGCGGAATGTCGGCCGGCGGCAATTCGTGGAAATTCTCCGGACGGATGCCGAGCACCAGTTCGCGACCCTCATAGAGCGCGATCCGGCCCTTGTCGAAATGGGCGGGCAGCGGCAATTCCGTGCCGTCGAATACCACGACATAGCCATCGCCTCGGCGCAGGATGGTCGAGGGCAGCATGTTCATCTGCGGTGCGCCGATGAAGCCGGCGACGAACATGTTGACGGGGCGGTCATAGAGGTTCTGCGGCGTGTCGACCTGCTGGATGTGCCCGTCTTTCATGACGACGATCCGGTCCGCCATGGTCATGGCCTCCACCTGGTCGTGAGTGACATAGATGAAGGTGGCATTGAGGCGCTTGTGCAGCTTGGTGATTTCGGAGCGCATCGTGCCGCGCAGCTTGGCGTCGAGATTGGAAAGCGGTTCGTCGAGAAGGAAGACGGCCGGATTGCGCACCATGGCGCGGCCGAGCGCGACGCGCTGGCGCTGCCCGCCCGAAAGCGCCTTCGGCTTGCGGTTCAGGAGATGGCTGATGTCGAGGATTCTGGCGGCGTCCTGCACCTGGGCATCGATGAAGTCGCGCGACACCTTCCTGAGCTGCAACCCGAAAGCCATGTTCTTGTAGACGGTCATATGCGGATAGAGCGCATAGTTCTGGAAGACCATGGCGATATCCCGGTCCTTGGAAGGAACGTCGTTCATGACGTCGCCGCCGATTTTGAGCTCTCCTCCCGATATTTCCTCGAGGCCGGCGATCATCCGCAGCGTCGTCGATTTGCCGCAGCCCGACGGGCCGACCAGGATGATGAACTCCTTGTCTGCGATCTCGAGGTCGATGTCGTGGACGACGGTGAGCGCACCGTAGCTCTTGTTCAGCTCTTTAAGCGAAATGCTGGCCATTGGGTTCTCCTGAATTCACCAATAGGAAGACCAGCTGCGCGAAAGGCGCGTCAAAGCTTCCATGTAATAATAATCTCCCCAGGAGACGCATTCATCGACACCCTCGCCGCGGCAGGTGTTGAACGGCGATTTCTTCGAATAGGTGGCGTGCAGTACCAGGCCGTTGGAGACAGTGGGATCCTTGACCGCATAATGATCCGCAAGGCTCTTCATCATGCGGCGTGCCAGCGTACGATAGCGTGCGGCTGGTTCCGGCTCGACGAGATCGGCCATCTCCAGAAGGCCGCAGGCGGTGATCGACGCCGACGAGCTGTCGCGCGGCTCACCGTCGCCGTCCGAAAAGACGAGATCCCAATAGGGCACCATGTCGGCCGGCAGGCGGTTGAGATAGAAGGCGAGCAGCCGTTCGAAGGTTTGGCGATATTCGTCGAGCCGCTCATAACGATAGGAAAGCGCCATGCCTGCTATGCCCCAGGCCTGGCCGCGCGCCCAGGCGCTGTCGTCCCTGTAGCCCTGCTTGGTGGCGCCGCGCACCGGCGCGCCCGTGACCAGGTCCATGTAGAAGGTGTGGTAGGTAGAATCGTCTGCTCGCACCGAATTGGCGAGCGTGGTGCGGGCGTGCGTGAGCGCGATCTCGCGATATTTCGGATCGCCGGTCTCGCGGCTTGCCCAATAGAGGAGCGGCAGGTTCAAGAGGCAGTCGATGATATAGCGGTATTCTTCTGCCTTGCCCTTGTGGCCCCAGGCCTGGATGAACTGGCCGACCGGCTGGAAGCGTTCGATCAGCTGGTCGGCGGCCAGGATGGCGGCCTTGCGGCCATCCTCATCTCCGACGAGCTTCCAGGCGGCAATACAGGAGGGCGAATAGAGAAAGCCCATGTCGTGATGATCAGTCTCGATGCGGTTCACGATCCGATGCAGGAACGACTGGACCTGGATCTGCGCGGCATCGCGGAAAACCGCTTCGCCGCTATGCTCGAAAGCGAGCCACAGCTCTCCGGGCCAGAAACCCGCGGTCCATTGGTCGTTCGCCACTGCGGGATAGAAATTGCCGACACTCGAATGGTTCTGTGAGGCATGGGTAAACTGGGGGAGGTTGCGCCTGATCTGCTCGACGGCAAGATCGAGCGCGGCTTTGACCTCCGGATCGGTGATCGGCTGCGGGGCGACGGACGAGACAGCGTTCATGGATTTAACCCTTCAGTCCCGTCGAGGCGATGCCCTCGACGAAGAAGCGCTGGAGAGAGAGGAAGACGACGAGAACCGGAATGAGGGCGACGACGGAGGCCGCCATGATCAGCCCGTATTCGGCCGAATATTGCGAGATGAACATGCGCAGTCCGATCTGGACAGTCTTCAGCTCAGTCTTGGTGAGGTAGATCATCGGCCCGAGAAAATCGTTCCAGGTGGTGACGAAGGTGAAGATCGTCAGCGTCGAGAGCGCGGGCTTCGACAGCGGCAGCATGATGCGCGCCCAGATCTGATACTCGTTCATGCCGTCGATGCGGGCCGCCTCGCAGAGTTCGGTCGGGATCGACATGTAGAACTGCCGCATCAGGAAGACGCCGAAGGCGGTGAAGGCCTGCAGGCAGATCAGCGCCAGATGCGTGTTGTTGAGGCCGAATTCGCGCATCAGCAGGAATTGCGGCACCATATAGACCTGCCAGGGCATGGCGATGGTGGCGATATAGCCGAGGAACAGGGTGTTCTTGTAGGGAAAATTCAGCTTGGCGAAGGCGTAGGCCGCAAAGCTTGAGGTCAGCAACTGAAGCAGCGTCACGATGATCGTCAGCTTCGAGGTATTGTAGATGAAAAGCGCAAGCGGGATCTTTGTCCAGATGTCGACGTAGTTCTGCCATTGCGGTTGCGACGGTATCCACTCGATCGGGAAAGCGAATACGTCGCGGCTGAGCTTCAGGGATGCCGAAAGCATCCAGGCAAAGGGCATCAGCATGATGAGCGTGACGGCGATGACGATGGCGTAGATCGCGACCGATCTGACGGTCACCTTGCGCCCGGCGATCCTCATGCCTCGTCCTCCCTCTGGCGGTGGAACTGGAAGACGGTGACGGCGAGCACGAGGAAGAACAGCACCAGCGAAACCATGCTGGAATAGCCGAGATCCCAGGAAATGAAGGCCTCGTTATAGATGTGGTAGACGAGGACGAGCGTCGAGGTGCCGGGCCCGCCCTGGGTGATCATGTAGATCTGGTCGAATACCTTGAAGGACTGGATCGTCAGCATCACGGTGACGAAGAAGGTCGTCGGCCCAAGCTGCGGCACGGTGACATGGATGAACTTCTGCCAGGAATTGGCGCCATCGAGATCGGCGGCCTCATAGAGCTCCGAATTGATGCCCTGCAGGCCGGCCAGATAGATGACCATGTAATAGCCCATGTTCTTCCAGATGCCGAAGAGGATCACGGTCACCATCGCCCAGTGGCGATCGGCCGCCCATCCCGGCATGTTCTTGGGATCGAGGCCGAGCGTGTAGAGGATCATGTTCACCGGTCCCATCTCGGGATTGAAGATCATGTTCCAGACAACCGCGACGGCCACCAGCGAAGCGACATAGGGAAAGAACATCGCCGTGCGGAAGAAGTCGCGCCCGGCGATCTTCTGGTTGAGAAGAACGGCGAGGCCGAGCGCACAGATGAGCGTCGCCGGCACGGAGGCGACCGTATAGATCACCGTGTTCCAGAACGCCGCGATGAAGGCCTTGTCCTCGAAGAGCCGCCAGAAATTATCCAGCCCGGCGAAGGTGATCGCATTCGAGCCGTCCCAATGCATGAAGGCGAGCGCGAAGGCGAACAGGATCGGGCCGAGCGTGAAGACGGCAAAGCCGATGAAATTCGGGGCAATGAAGGAGTAGGCGACGAGCGCGCTGCGTATCCTGCGCTGCCGCTTGGACAAGACCGCAGCCTTCCGACGAGAAGTTGCCGGAGCGCCATCCGCCGCGATGACCGAATTCGATAGGGACACCGATGCCTCCTCTTCCTCCCGCAACCACATAGCACATATCCGTTATTGGTCAAACAAGTTCTAAATAGATCATACGAATTTCATGGAAAGCGCAAAACACATATGATAGGTGAGCATGAGAACCAAGCGCTCATCGATGCTTTTCCAATGCGGGGAGGGATATGTTCAGCGAGATTTCAAAGGAGCTCCCGGATGTGCTGGGCGACTTCACGCCCGGGGCGGTCGGCTCCGATCGCCCCAGATGGAACTCCGTGCCGCAGGCGGTACGGGAGCTGGTCATTGGCGAGGCCGAAGAGACGCTTGCGCGCGCATGGCCGCTGATTACGGCGTCAGACTACCGGGAGTTCACCGCGACAGGCGACCGCGCGCGCTTCGAGGCACTCTATTTCACGCGCCGCCGGATGCTCAACAATCTGGTGCTCGGCGAACTCATCGAAGGCGGGGCGCGCTTCCTGCCGAAGATCGTCGACGGCATCTTCCTCATTGCGGAGGAGAGCGGCTGGCAGCTTCCGGCGCATAACGCCTATGAACGAAGCGGCGCACGCCTGCCGCTTCCTGACACTTCGCAGCCTGTCGTCGATCTCTTCGCCGCCGAAACGGCCGCCCTGCTTGCCACCGTCGTCGCATTGCTTCGCGACGAGCTCGATGGCATGAGCCCCGAGATTACGGCACGCGTCGAGCGCGAGATCGAGATCCGCATCCTCTCGCCCTATCTCGGTCGGCACTTCTGGTGGATGGGCCGCGGTGAGGAGCGTATGAACAACTGGACGGCCTGGATAAGCCAGAACGTCCTGTTGACGGTCTTCTCCCTGAGGACAGATCAGCCCACGCGTCACGCCGTCGTCAAAAAGGCGCTCGGCAGCCTCGACGCCTTCCTGAAGGACTATGCCGAGGACGGCGCCTGCGAGGAGGGCGTGCTCTATTATCGCCACGCCGCGCTCTGCCTGCATGGGGCTTTGACCATCCTGGATAGGGTGGCGCCGGGCCTGTTCGGCCGATTTTGGCAACAGCCGAAGATCCGCAACATGGCCGAATATATCGCTCACATGCATGTGGCCGGCCGCCACTATTTCAACTTCGCGGATTCCTCCGCTGTGGTCGAACCCTGCAGCGCGCGGGAATACCTGTTCGGACGGGCGGTCGGCTCCGAGATGCTGGCTGAGTTCGCTGCAGCCGACAGAGCCGCTTCCGACAATCCCCACCTGCCCGGGGAATGGAACCTCTGGTATCGCGTGCAGGAACTGCTGGTCGCCCCTGCAATCCCTGCCGCCGTCGAGCCACATCCTGCATCCGGGCGCGATATCTTCTATCCCGGCATCGGCCTGTTCATCGCCCGCGACGAGCAATTTTCGCTTGCGGTCAAGGGCGGCAATAATGGCGAGGGCCACAATCATAACGATGTCGGGAGCGTGACGCTCTACAAGAACGGACGTCCGTTCCTGATCGATGTCGGGGTGGAGACCTATACCGCAAAGACCTTTTCGGCGCGGCGCTACGAGATCTGGACGATGCAGTCGGCGTTCCACAACCTGCCGACATTCGCAGACGTCATGCAGTCGGCCGGCGAAACATTCGGCGCGAGCGACGTCGAGGTCGAGTTTGACGAGGAGCACGCGCGCATATCGCTCGATATATCAGGCGCCTATCCCCCCGAAGCGCAGCTGCATAGCTATCGGCGCGTCGTTTCGCTGCTGCGCGGGCGCCATGTCGAGATCGTCGACAGCTATGACGGAGGCGAGCCGGCGGTTCTGTCGCTGATGACATGCGTGGCGCCGACCGTCACCCCGGACAGGATCGATCTCGCCGACCTCGGCAGCATTTTCGTCGATGGCGGCGGCGAGATCGAAATCGACGAAAACGGCGTGGAGGACGCGCGGCTGAGATCGGCCTGGCCCGGGAAAATCTACCGGCTGCGCGTGCCGTTTGCCGGCCGGCTTCTGAGATTGCGGATCGTATGAGGAGGGCGAGCATGGAATTGACACTGAAGATCGTGGATGCCGATGGGGCGTTGCTGGCGAGTTCCACAGGCCGGGACGAGACGTTCCTGGTCTATCGCCAGAGCTATCGCGAAGGCGATCGCGTGGTCGTGGAGGTTTCCGAGCCCGGGCATGTCTTCCTCGCCCTTGATGGCGCGATCCAACCCGGCCTGGTCTATATGAAGGAATGCGCCTATTCGCTCGCCGTACCCTTCGGCGACAAACGCAAGCCCTATTCGCCGAATGCCTTCAGGGGCGATATCCACCGGCTTTCAGCGCGAAGCACACGCCTTGACGAGATCGTCCATCGGCGCAATCTCGCCCTGAACCCCTGGGACGATCACGCCAATCGGACGCTGTTTCCGCATGCGCGCGCCAATGTCGAGACCCGGGGCGAAGCGGTGTTTGCCGCGCGCAACGCGATCGACGGTGAGAAGGCCAACGACGATCACGGCTTCTGGCCCTATACGAGCTGGGGCATCAATCGCGATCCGCAAGCAGCACTGACGGTAGAATTCGGCAGGCCGGTCAGGATCGACGAGATCGCTTTCTATCTTCGGGCCGATTTTCCGCACGATTCCTGGTGGGAAAAGGTCAGCCTCACCTTCTCGAACGGCAAGACCTCCTGTTTTCCGCTGGTGAAATCAGGCGCCGCCCAGGCCTTTCCGATAGAGCCCTGCATCGTCGAATGGGTGGAACTGCACGGTCTGATCAAGGCCGAGGACGCCTCGCCCTATCCGGCGCTGACCCAGATCGAAATCTGGGGAACCGAGGCGCTAGAACAGGATGATTTTAGGCCGGGTCGGCCTAAAATCTGAATCCTGTTCTAAGTTAATAGTTAGAGCATGATGTCGTCCGAAAACCGCTCACACTTTTCGGCATCATGCTCTAGGCGCCGGGCTCAACCCGTCCGCCCTTCCCATTGCGCTATTAGCCTGCCGGCAGCCTTGAGCGCGCCGCGCTCGGCGGGCCGTCATTCAGACGGTTCCAGGCGCGGCGGAGCTGCCGCGCCGAGCCGAAGCCGGCGCGCATCGCGACGGCCTCCATGTCCATCCGTGAGCCGGAGAGCATCTCGCGGGCGAGAGCGACCCGCATACGGTTGACAAAGTCCGTAACGCTCATGCCTGTCTGCTCGTTGAACAGTCGTGAAAGGTTGCGCGGGCTGGCACCGCTGAGGCGGGCAAGGGACGCCACCGACCAGTCCTGAGTGGGGTTGGCGACCACCGCATCCTGCGCACGGTGAATGACCGGGTGAATATGGTTGCGACCTTCGAGCCAGGGCGAAAGTTGCGGATCCGAGCCGCCGCGCCTGAGATAGACGACAAGATATCGCGCCACCGCAAGCGCGCAGGCATGCCCCGCCGCTTCGGCAACGATGTGCAACATGAGGTCTATGCCGGCGGTGATGCCGGCGCTCGTGAGGCGGTCTCCGTCCTCGACATAGAGCCGGTTGTCCCGGACGCGCGCGGTGGGCGCGAGCCTTGCGAGATCCTCTATGCAGGCGTGATGGGTGGTACACTCGCGGCCGTCGAGCATTCCGGCCTCGGCGGCGAGCAATGCCCCCGAGCAGATCGAAGCCAGTCGAATTCCCGGACGGATGGCGCGCTTCAGCCATACGACAATGGCAGCCTGGTCGGCGCGTTCCTGTTCGTTCCACGGACGGCTGTTTGCCATCGGGGCGTCGGCGCTGCCGGCAATGACGACAAGCGCGCCATCGGGCAAGCGCTCGGGTAACGCGGCGACGCCCGTGACGGCAAGACCGATCGAGCTGCCGACCGTCGCGGATGGGCCGATATAGGCGACGGTAAAGCGTACTGTGCGCTGTTCGAGGTTCGCCTTGCGCAGCACTTCGATCGGGCCGGCCACGTCGAGCAGCAGCACGCGCGGCGGCACGACGACGAAGACCGGAATATCGAAGGGCTGCGCGGCGTCCGTCATGCGGCGAGCGACTTTCCGCGCCCGGCCAGGGCCTGTTCGACGGTCGCGATCCGAGCGAAACGGCCTGAGAGGACCAGCTCGGTCCGGTCCCGGATTTCCTTGGCGCTCCACGCGCGTCCTGCGGCGTCGGTCATCGGGAAGGTCAGGGTCGCTTCGCCGACATAGTCGACTTGATAGCCGAGATCCGAGGCATGGCGGGTCGTGGTCTCGCAGCACTGTTCGGTGCGGATGCCGGAGACGAGGATACGACGGACGCCGTTCTCGGTCAGCCACACGTCGAGACCGGAACCGACCAGGGCGCTATGGCGCCTCTTCCTGAACGTCGCCTTGGAAGCGATCCTGAGCGGGGCGAGTGTGCTGACGAACCCGGATGCTTCCGAAAACGGCCCATTTTCATCGACATGGAAGATCTGGATGATGGGTATTCCATCGGCTTCCGCGCCGTCGATCAGAGCCTGCTGACGATCGATATAGGCGGAAGCGAGGTTTTCATCCCAGTAATCGCGGTGTCTGAAGGACTCCTGGGCGTCGATAACGAGAAGGATAGTATCATGGTCGGACATTTCTTGCTCCATGGAGGTTGATCATGAAGCTATATTCGGCGATTTGATGGCATGGGAAAATGCGCGCGCCGGACAAATAGCGGACAATTCGCGCCAATAGCCGCGGACGTTTCCAGGCCGTTCCGGGATCGACTGTCAGCTCGTAAAGCTTCGCAGATCCTTCAGCAGGTTGCGGTACCTTGCCTGGCTGCCGACCAGGTGCTCGCGCATGGCGTTGCGGGCGGCCTGGTCGTCTCTGTCCGAAATGGCGACGACGATTGCCTCGTGCTCCCTGTGGATCAGCTTTCGATAGGCGGTCTGTTCGGCCGTCCTTGATTCCGGGACGAGCCTCGACTGCGGGATGATCGCAGAGCCCTGCGATTCCAGGAACTGCCTGAACAGCGGATTGTTCGTGGCTTCGGCGATTGCGGCATGGAGCTCGAGATCCGCATCGCGAATGGATTGATCGCTCTCAATGCACTGGAGAATTTTCCGGTGGCATTCGAATATCGCCTCCTCCTGTGCCGGCGAGCGGCGCAGGGCTGCAAGGCCCGCCGCCTCGATTTCGACAGGCGTTCTGATCTCGAGTACCTCAAGATCGGAGGCGACGCGGGCCTTGTCGACTTTCCGGGCGGAGAGCGCCGGATCGGCACCGAGTACGAAGATCCCAGCCCCCTGGCGCACCTCGACAAGCCCGTCGGAGCGAAGTGCTGCCACGGCCTCGCGCACGACGGTGCGGCTGACGCTGTGCGTTTCGGTCAGCTCGTGCTCGCTCGGAAGCTTGTCGCCGGCGGAATACTGGCCGCTCAATATGGCTTGCCGGAGGCTTTCGCCGACCTGTGAGACCAGCGACCCGGAGCCTTTGCTGCGATCCTTCATCTGCATAGCCACGCCTGACCCCCGCCTCGGCTTTGATCCGCATGCCGTTCAAACGCGCGGCATCGCGAAAATCACGATTCATCACACATGTATGACAAATTTCTCTGTCTTTCAATGGAGGGCAGCGCTTGTCCCTGCCTGTTGTGCCGGCAGGGCTGCGGCGATTGGATATAACGGAGATTATTCGCTATGATTGGGCGATCGAGAAGGGAGTTTCGATGGAAACCAAAGTGCCCTCCGCGCATATTCCGCTGCCGCTCACGCGGGAGAAGCGTCGGCGTTTGACGCTCGAGGCTCTGGCCGATGTGGACGAGGGCAATGCCGTCGATCACCGGTCGGTCCAGGCTTGGGCCGATAGCCTCGACGGCGACAGGCCGGTTTTGTTGCCTCGGTGATGAAGTTCAGGCAAGCACTCACAACCGCCTGGTCGACTCCCCGCGCACGAATCTCGGCGTCAGGATGAAATCCTCAGGCGGCGCGGCGGCGGCCTCCGGGGTTGCTATTCTTGCCAGCAGACGTTGTGCCGCCAATTCGCCGAGCTTCTGTGCATCCTGCACCACCATGGTGATGCGGGGCGTGATGACATTGCTCCAGGGCACGTCGTCGACCATCGCCAGCGACACGTCGTCAGGGCAACGGAAACCCATCTCCTGCATCACCTGCAGTGCTGCGAGGCCCGTCATGTTGTTGGCGCCGATGATGGCGGTCGGCCGGTCGCGGCGGGTCAAGAGGCGCATCGCCTGCGCATGGCCGCCAGTCCTGGTGTAGCCGCCTTCGACCACCAGCGAAGGGTCGATGTCCACGCTGGCGCCGGCCATCGTGGTCATGAAGCCCTTCAGGCGCTCGTCGGCAGTGTGCAGGCCGCTCGGCCCGGAGATGAAGCCGATGCGTCTATGGCCAAGCTGCAGCAGATGTTCCGTCAGGATGGTGGTGGTCAGCGGGTTGTCGGAGCCGACAAAATCGCGCTCGGCGCCCTCCACCTTCTGGTCGAACATCACAATCGGGGTCTTGAAGTCGCGCAGGAACGTGGCGTACTCCGCGCCGCGCCCGTTTGCCGCCAGCGCAATGCCGGCGATCTTCTGCGCCTGCAGCCGCTCCAGCAGCGCCCGTTCGAGATCGGCCCTGCCGGAGGAGTCGGCGATCAGGACGAAATAGCCGTGATCGAGCGCCTGGTGCTCGATCTCGCGGCGGATGTCGCCGAAGAACATGTTGCCGAGATTGGCCGCAACGAAGCCGATCAGCGAGCTTCGCCCGCGCGCTAGCGTCTGGGCCACCGGATCGATGCGGTAGCCCGTCGTTTTGATCGCATGCTGGATGCGGTCGAGCGTCTCGGCGCCGACCCGCTTCGGGCTGTTGAGCGCGAGCGAGACGGTCGAGATGGAAACCCCCGCGAGGCGCGCTACATCTCGTATCGTTGTCATGTCTATCGAACCGGTTCTAATACCTCGTTATGTCCGATTTTATTGGCCCGCGCAACATGCATGCTTCAAACCGACTGATTTGCAGCGCTTGCCTTTCTAATCTTGTGATCTCGAATTTCGACTTGACAGGCGCTGGATCAGGCCGGATGATCAGATACCGAACCGGTTCGATATGATGTCGAGCCGGAAAGCAGGGAGGAGAAACCTGTGACGAATTCGGAACGCCTGTCGGAAAATCCGGCATGGGGAGGAGCGGGCAAGCATGCCTGGTTCAGCCACGACCGCCTTGGCATGTTCATCCATTGGGGCCTTTACGCCTTGGGAGCCCGGCATGAGTGGTTGAAGAACCGCGAAGAACTGACCGACGAGCATTACCAACGCTATTTCGACAATTTCGATCCAGATCTCTACGATCCCAAGGAGTGGGCGCGGCGGGCACGTCTCGCCGGCATGAAATATGTCGTGGTGACGACCAAGCATCATGAGGGCTTCTGCCTCTGGGACAGCAAGCTGACGGACTATAAGGCGCCGAATACGCCCTGCGGCAAGGATCTGCTGACGCCCCTGGTCGACGCCTTCCGCGCCGAAGGGCTGAAGATTGGCTTCTATTATTCGCTGCTTGACTGGCACCATCCGGATTTCCCGATCGACGTTCACCATCCCTTGCGCAACCATCCCGACGCCAAGGGGCTGAATGCCGGCCGTAACATCGCCAACTACGCTGCCTATATGCGCGAACAGGTGCGCGAGCTCCTAACCGGCTTCGGCCGCATCGACATCATCTGGTTCGATTTCAGCTATCCCGGCCGCGAATATCGCGGCCTGCGCGGCAAGGGGCGCGCCGATTGGGAGAGCGAACGGCTGGTCGAGCTGGTGCGCGAGCTGCAGCCCGAAATCATCGTCAACAACCGCCTCGATCTGCCGCCCGGCAAGCTGCCCGACGTGACGACACCGGAGCAATATACGCCGCGCGTGGCTCCCGCTATCGCCAGCCAGGGGGTGCTCTGGGAAGCCTGCCACACCTTCAGCGGCTCCTGGGGTTATCACCGCGACGAGAATACCTGGAAGAGCCCGGAACAGATCATCCAGCTGCTGATCGATTCCGTCGCGCTCGGCGGCAACCTGCTGATGAATGTCGGCCCGACCGGCCGGGGCACGCTCGATGCACGCGCCATCGCTGCGCTCGAGGTCTATCAGAACTGGATGGAAGTCAACGGGCGCTCCATCTATGGGGCAGGGCCATCCGGCCATCCGGTGCCGGCCGGCTGCCGCTATACGCAGCGCGGCAACCGCCTTTATCTGCATGTCTACAACTGGCCTTACCGCCACATCCACATCGAAGGTCTGGCCGACAGGATCGCCTATGCGCAGTTCCTGCACGACGCCAGCGAGGTGCACTGGTTGAGCCATGCCAAAGATGTGGATTCCAATATCGGCGTGACGGTGCCGGAAGGCATGATCACGCTCGAACTGCCGGTCCGGCGCCCGGACGTTACCGTGCCGGTGATCGAGATCGTCCTGAAGGCGTGAGCTCGATCGCACTCGCGTGTCCTTTGCGTTCATGGAGGGAGGAGAAACCCATGAAGGTTCTGAAGAAAACGCTTTTGCTTGCCGCTATCGGCAGCAGTCTTTTTGCCACAGCCGCATCGGCCGAGCAGGTCAACCTGACCTGGCAGATGTGGACCGGCTCCGAAACCGACACCAAGAGTTGGCAGCACCTGGCAGAGATGGTGACCGCCAAGTATCCCGATATCAAGGTGACGCTGACGACGACGGGCTGGGTCGACTACTGGACGCGGCTGCCGGCGCTGGCGGCATCGGGACAGCTCGCCGACATCGTTTCCATGCAGTCGCTGCGCATGCCGAACTTCTATTCGCTGCTCGAGCCCCTGAATGACCGGATCGAGGCCGATAAGTTCGACGTCGCTGCCTTCACACCCTCGATCATCGGCGGCATGTCCGTCGACAAGCAGCTATACGGTCTGCCTTATGACGTCGGTCCGTGGGTCATCTACTATAACCAGGACGCGCTCGAAGCCGCCGGCGTTCCGCTGCCGAAGCCGGGCTGGACGCTTGCCGAGTTCACCGATGCCGCCAAGAAACTGACGAAGGACGGCAAGTACGGCTTCGGCATCACCCCGACGAACTATTCGGTCCTGGCCGCGGCCTGGGGCGACAAATACGTCAACGACGCCGGCGAGCTTGACTTGACCAGTGCGAGCGCAGTTGCTGCCGCCGACAGGCTGATCGGCTTTGCAGCCAAGGATAAGATCGCGCCGCTGGTTCCATCAGGTGGCGCGAATCCCGGTGATGTCGTCCAGGGCCGATTCAATTCGGGTAATGTCGCCATGTATATCGACGGTCCCTGGTCGATTATCGGCATGAAGGGCCAGGCGAAGTTCAAAATCGGCCTCACCACCCTGCCGCGCGAAGAGGGCGAACTTTCGGCCGTGACCGCAGGCTCCGGTTTCGGCATTTCCACGACGAGCAAGAACAAGGACGCGGCCTGGAAGGCGATCCAGGTGCTGACCAGCACGGAAGCCTTGTCTTATCTCGCCGAACAGGGCCGTGCCTTGCCGGCGCGCACGGCGTCGCAATCGGCCTGGTACAAGGTGGCAGCCAAGGACATCACCAATGGCGGCGAGGCGATCGACTATTCCCTGGCGCATTCCGTGCCTTACGTGATCACCAACAACTGGGCGGCGGTGGAAAACCTCTTCAACCAGTATTTCCCGCCGGCTTTCGCCGGCAGCGTCGACGCCAAGCAGACGATGGAGTCCATCCAGAGCCTCGCGCAGCAATAGAACCAGCGCGTCCGACAGGACGCGCCGTCGCTTTGAAATCTGCGCATGATCCTTTCGGAAAATCGATTCCGATCTCCGGGTCATGCGCCAGCTCTCGCTGCGGCAGGACCTGCCGCGCATGGAGGAAGTCATGTCGCAAAGCGCTGTTGCCGAAGTTCCCTTGCAGCCCGGTCAGCCACGGCGCTTCCTGATGCCGGAGACGCAGACAGCCATGCTGTTCCTGCTGCCGAGCTTCCTCGGCTTCATGGTCTTCATGGCATTGCCGATTCTGGCGTCGCTGGCGCTCAGCTTTACCAATTGGCAGCTGATCTCGACGCCATCCTTCGTCGGCTTTCAGAATTATATCAGGCTCTTCACTGTCGATCCGGCCTTCTACACCGTATTGAGCAACACGCTGTTCTTCGCAGTCGAGTATCTGGCGCTGAATATTGTCGTCTCGCTGACGCTCGCGGTCTGGATATCGAGCCTGAAGCGCGGCAAGGCGATCTTCCGGGTGATCTTCTTCCTGCCGACCTTCACGCCGACGATCGCGGCATCGGTGGTCTGGCTGCTGATTTTCACGCCGGACGGCCTGGCCGATACCATCATCCGCGCGCTCGGCCTCGGCCTGCCGAATTTCCTGCTGAGTTCGAGCTGGGCCATGCAGGCGGTCGTGCTTGTCACCCTGTGGGCGAATGTCGGCTATAACGTCGTGATGTTCAACGCCGCCCTCGACCTGGTGCCGAAGCACTATCTCGAGGCGGCAACGATCGACGGCGCCAATGCCTGGCAGCGCTTCTGGCGCATCCGCCTGCCGCTCATCTCGCCGACCATCTTCTTTGGCACCGTCATGACGGCGATCACCTCGCTCCAGGTCTTCGACGAGATATTCGCGATGACGCGCGGCGGCCCAGGCTCGGCAACGGCGACGCTTGGTTTCGCCATCTACCAGAAGGGCTTCACCAACTTTCAGATGGGCTACGCCTCCGCATTGGCCTGGGTGATGTTCGTCATGATCATGGCGCTCACCATCCTGCAATTCCACATGCAGCGCAAATGGGTGCATTATGACGATTGATCCGATCTCACGGCATCCGCATTCCGTGTCCCAGCATCGTCATCGCATACTGCGGCGCGTCGGCACCTTCGCCAGCTACACGGCGCTCTCGCTGATTGCGCTGCTTTTCCTCTTCCCGTTCTTCTGGATGGTGTCGAACGCGGTACGCTCCAATGCCGAGGTGATGGCCGTGCCGGTCCGCATCTTCCCCGAGGAGTATCATTGGGGAACATTCGTCGAAGCCCTGGTTTCCCTGCCGTTCGGAACCTTCCTGCTGAATTCCTTCGTGGTCGCCTGCGGTGTTACGGCGATCGTGATTGCAGTATCCTGCCTGTCCGCCTACGCCTTCGCCCGGTTGAGATTTCCCGGACGGGAGGGGCTGCTGCTCACCTATCTCAGCACGCTGATGATCCCGCAGGTGATGCTGGTCATTCCGCTCTTCCTCATCGTCAGCAAGTTCGGCTGGATCAACACCTATCATGGCATGATCCTGCCGGTCGCCTTCAGCTCCTTCGGCACCTTTCTGCTGCGGCAGTTCATCCTCGGCATTCCCAAGGATCTCGACGAGGCGGCGATGATGGACGGGGCTTCGCGCCTGCGCATCCTGGTTACGGTCATCATTCCGCTTGCCATGCCGGCCATCGGCCTGCTGGCGCTATTCACCTTCATCGCACAATGGAAGAGCTTCCTCTGGCCGCTGATCGCCACCAGCGGCATCGAAATGGCCACGCTGCCGCTCGGGCTCACCCTGTTTCAGACACAGCAGGGCACAGCGTGGAACTACATCATGGCCGGTGCGACGATCTCCATGGTGCCGGGCGTCATCCTGGCCATCGTGCTGCAGAGGGTGATCTACAAGGGCATCACCGTCAGCTCCGGCTTCGGTGGGCGCTAATCTTCATAAGAACAAGATCTTAAACGCATCACATCAAGTTTGATGTGATATCCTTCAAGTTCGGTGGATTTGCGCCGAAGAAGGCGAATTGCGCAGCGGGATTCACGAAAACGGCCACGCTTGCATCCATCGCCTTGGCGATATCGATCTCTGCTGCCAATGCCCAGACGATCGGCGCCGGCGGAGCGCGCGTATTTATTTCCGCCGACCACTTTCGCACCATGCGACCACTCGCTCTTCAGCACCAACGAGATTAGATTTGAATGGAAGCTGCCACCAGCGGCTCGTGCCAGGCGATAGCGTGGAAGATGACCGGCGTATTTGGAGGCCCGCACATGCGCTTGCCACACCGCGCCATCGTTCGCCAGAAAGACAGGTGGTTCGGCGCCAGTCCATAGCGCTCCACAACCATTTATCGTCAAGCCCGCCACAAACTCTCCAACACAATCCGCGCCTTGATCTACATCCCGCCAGTGGCGATGCCCGCCGTCATGTCCGGCCTTGCTGTTCGGGAGAACCCCCAAAGTAGGCTCCATGGAGAAACTTATTTCGCTCATCCATAGATAGCCGATCACAGATCAGAGGAGAGACTGAGGGGCAGAACGCTGACCGGCCCCCAGGTCCGCAGCACGCCATCAGGCAAAATGGACACAGTCTGGAATCGCCTCTTCTTCTCAAACCCTTTCTTCAATGAGCGGTATAGGCCCCGTCTACCAAATAGTGCCCCCCGGTGATGAAACTGGCCTGCTCGGACAAGAGGAAACACACAAGCGTCGCGACCTCTTCCGGTTTTCCACGCCTGCCCATTGGTTGAAGCGATGCCATGCGTCGCGTACTCGCCGCCTCAAGGTGCTCTGACAAAAGTGGCGTTTCGATCCAGCCGGGACCGACGGCATTTATGCGGATACCCAATCTCGCATACTCCATCGCAGCGACTTTCGTCAGCCCAACAACCCCGTGCTTGGCTGCGGTGTATGCCGCCGCGGTGGGTAATCCAACGGACCCGAGAGTGGAAGACAAATTCACGATTGCGCCGCCACCCAGCTTAAGCATCGCGCCAATTTCGGACTTCATACAATAGAAAACGCCGTTGAGATTGACGTTCATCACCTTGTGCCAATTGTCGAGCGGATAGTCTGCGACCGCTGCGCGCACCCCATCGATTCCCGCGTTATTGACCGCCAGATCCAAGCCGCCACATGTCTCGACGGTAAAATCGACAAGTCTCTGCACACTTCCACTGTCACTGACATCGACGGCAAATTCACAGGCGCGGCCTCCCTCTGATCTGATTGCGGCGGCAATCGCGTGTGCTGCGTCAGCATTGATATCGGCGACAACAACCTCGGCACCCTCCTCAGCGAGTTGTCGGGAAACGGCGGCACCAATTCCGGAACCTGCGCCCGTTACGATTGCGATTTTTCCTTCCAGGCAAAGCTTCATCGTCTCTGTCCTTGTTGATGTGCTAATATTCGATCGGCGCGATTATTGATGCAAGGGGTTTCCCGGATAAATAGAAGCGCATGGTATTGCGCAGCTTCGGATGTTGCCAGTGTTGCGAACTCATCCTCCACAGCGTTGAGTGTCTTTGTCAAAAGATGTCGCAATCTAATTTGGAATGAACGGGATCGACGGAATTACTTGGCAGGTGGAAATGGACAAACACCATATTACACGCCGGGGGCTCGTGCTGGGGAGCCTGGCTCTAATGCTTTCTGGATGTACTTCGGGCGATGGGCCGCCGCTGCGCTACCGATTTGCGATGGATCCGGATGTCGATCCCCGCTATCGACGACGGGAGGTCGCGTATACGGGGAGTGAACCGCCCGGAACTATCGTCGTCGATACGGCGAGCCGCTACCTTTACTTCGTGGAGGCTGACGGACAAGCGACTCGCTATGGCGTTGGCGTCGGAGAGGAAGGACTGAGTTTCAAGGGCGAGGCCACCATCGGCCATAAGGCAGAGTGGCCTTCGTGGAAGCCCACCAATGACATGATTCAGCGCAAACCCCGGCTAGCCCAATATGCCGATGGGATACCGGGAGGACCGCTCAACCCTCTCGGTGCAGCGGCCCTCTACCTCTACCAAGGTGGACAAGATACCCTGTTCCGGTTGCACGGAACGAATGCCCCCTGGTCGATAGGTCGTGCAGTTTCGAATGGGTGTATTCGCTTGACGAACGCAAACATCGTCGACCTTTACTCTCGTGCACGCATAGGTACACGCGTGGTTGTCATCTGATGGCGTTTACCATTTGAAATCGCAGGGTTGGCTATGGCAATATGTATCTGCTAATGTAGATTCGTTGCATGTTGCATCATAACCGCCCTATCCAGGGTGCTGATTGTCGCTAAACTTTAAGGTGTAGCCCTCAAAAAGCTATCCCATGATGAGGAGAGGACTTCATGATGAGCAGAATTCTAATCGTAATCGTTGCAATGTTTGCGGTGGCCAATCTGAGTGCTTGCGGATCGATTGGCAAAGGCAAGGGGAAGGCCCCACCGCCGGCAGAAGCAGTCTACAAATAGCATATCGCGTTTGATTCTTAGGAAGGGTCACATAGACCCTTCCTCTTCTTGCACCATAAACCGCCAGGCTTGCGCTCCTTCGCAACTCACAGCGCACGAGTGGCATTTTATATGCTGACTTCGGGCTCCCATTCGTCGGGGCCTGCATATGGAGCTTAGTGATGGCGCTTGGAAGAGGCGGTGTGTCGCTAGTTGTTATGTTGGCGGTCATGGCATCTTCATGCCAGACAGAGGACAAAAGGCCTCTACCGCATTATACGTCGAATGGCAGAGGCGTAGCTCCAACCAATGCGGCTGAAAACAAATCAAATCGGTATTTCATCGAATTCCGCTCACGCTATGCGCTGACCTACGGCCACACCTACGTCGTTTTTGGGCGGGCGGATAAGAACGGAAATATGATCAATCCCGAAGTCGCCGGACTTGCGCCAGCTTCTGACAATGCCGCGCCCTATGTATTAGGCCATTTCATACCCGTTCCGGCCTCGACCGGAGCAACGGATGGTGACCTGGAAGAGCAGTACAGGTCGGCAAGCTGGCGTGTGATGCTGACTGATGATGAATATAGCGACACAGTTGCGTATATACGCAAACTGCAGGCAACCTCTCATCTCTGGGAGGCAACGGTTTATAATTGCAACGCCTTCGTGGCGGATATCGCACGGCACATGGGTTATAAGGCGCCCGGCATTTGGCTAAGGCCGCAACAATTCATTGCAACCCTGCGGGAGATGAATACAGGTTGATTGCGTGCGGGCGTTGGCGATCGCGGAAGGCCGATCATAGAAAGGTTCTGGTGACTTGATTTGAATTTATCAGTAGCCGTCGTCGGCGAGATGGTCTGGGTTCTTGGAATTGTGGCATGGTGCATCATTCGATACCCATTTGAGCGTCGCGCGAAGCGAGTGCCGGTCGTCAGCAACCGCCGTACCGGTTCGGAGGCGGTCGGGCTTGCTGCAGCTCTCGTCGGGCTTGCGATCGTGCCGGGATTTTACGTCGCGACTGGCATCCCTGAGGTGGCCGACTATACCGCCCATTTGTGGGCCATCGTGATCGGGACAATGCTCTGCTGTGCCGCAATGTGGGTCTTTCGAAGAACCCACAAGCAATTAGGACGAAACTGGTCGATTACGCTGGAGATCCGGCAGCGGCACGAATTGATATGCGCAGGCCCGTACTCCCTTGTCCGCCACCCCATGTACACGTCGTTCCTTCTGATGGGGCTTTCACAAGCGTTTCTGCTGTCGAACTGGGTGGCAGGTATGGCGGGCCTGATCGGCTTCGCGGTTCTATTCTTCCTAAGGGTGGACAAGGAAGAACGTATGATGTTGGAAGTTTTCGGCCCGCAATACCACGCGTATATGGCAAAGACCAAGCGCATCATCCCTTATCTTTACTAGAGGTGGCTAGATGAGAGGCCGAACGATCAAGCTCTCGGCATCGCGACGACTTGTCGGAGATCTGATGAGATTCTCGATCGGGGTGCCACGCGTGACGGTCCAGCGGCAAATGAACCTTCGGCCGCTCCTCGATGCCAGAGACGGACCGGATGCCCGGCCGTCCTGGACTGTGCTTTTCTTGAAGGGATACGCCCTGCTCTCTCAAGAAATTCCCGAATTGCGGCGCGCTTATGTCAAGTTTCCAAGGCCGCAGCTCTATGAATATCCGGCCAGTGTGGCCTCCATTGCCCATGAGCGCGAGCATGACGGAGAGCGGGTCGTTCTGCTGAGCATCATCAAAGGTCCCGAACAACGCTCCATTTCCCAGCTGGAGACGCTGATCCGCGCAGCAAGGTCACTTCCGGTTCTGGAGATCAAGGACTTTCGGCGCTCTCTGAAGCTCGCTCGCGCACCTGCCCCTGTGAGGTGGCTGCTCATGTGGCTCGGGCTCAATATCGGGCGGAAGCGTGCGCGTTATTTCGGCACGTTCCAATTGTCTGTCTATTCGGGCCTGGGAGCGGAGTCCCTCAACCCGATCACCCCACTGACCACACTTCTCAACTACGGTCCAATCGGCGAGGATGGATCGGTTGCTGTCCGCATCCACTACGACCACAGGGTCATGGATGGAGCGAATGTCGCTCGGGCGTTAGAACGGTTCGAAAGAATCTTGAACGGCGAGATCGCCGACGAAGTAAAAAACCTCGCCCAGAGCGGAACCCCTACCATCATGTCGGCGGTAGGGACGTCGAAATGACCGTGCAGGATGAGTTTCGTTTGGCTGTCGTCGTGGTTGGGGCTTCCCGCGGCATTGGACGAGCAATTGCAAAGATTGCGGCACGTGAAGGCAATGTCGTCGTGCTCGTCGCGCGTTCGCCTGAAGGCCTCGCCGCTGCGGCGGCCGACGTACGGCAGGCCGGCGGCGAGGCGTTCACGCTGGAGCTGGATCTCTTCGCAGCCGATGCGTCGGCGCGTCTCGAGGCTTTTCTGACTGCCAACGATGTGGTCTGCGGCGTCCTGGTCAACAGTGCCGGGTATGGTCTGCGAGGCGCAGCAACGTTACTCCCCGTAAAAGATCAACTTGGGATCATCGATCTCAATATACGCGCCCTGACCGACATGACCCTTCGCTTCCTGCCTGGAATGCTGGCGCGCGGACGTGGCGGCGTGATCAATCTCGGCTCCATAGCGGGTTTGGTTCCCGGGCCGTACATGGCTTTGTATTACGCAAGCAAGGGTTTCGTGCACTCTTTTTCGGACGCGCTCCATCAGGAAGTGCGCCGCTTTGGCGTTACCGTGACATGTGTCGCGCCCGGACCGGTATCCACCGAATTCCTTGAAAAGGCCGGCGCGAACCGGGCGGCTCTCTTCAAGATATTGCCCAAGCTGGACGCTGAATATGTCGCTGAGCGGGCGTGGAGCGGTTTCAACTCCGGCCGTCGCCGCGTTGTCCCTGGCATTTCAGCCAAGTTGATCACTCTTGTCGCCGCATTCTTGCCGACCGCAGCTATTCTCCCACTGATCGGTCGCCTGCAGCGCAGGAGCAAAGATCCATGTCCTTGCGGTTCAGGGAAGAACCTCAAGGAATGTTGCGGTAGCCGCTCCCCGGCACGGAGCAAGCTGCAGAAATAGTGCCCGTCGACGAGTTTGTCGAAACGATATCCGGAAAGCGGGATGATCGCGTTCAGTTGGTCGAAGAGACCACGGCGGCCGCACAGAGCCTGACACATGAAACCGAAAGCCTTGCCGAGTAGGACGGGCAGCGGCCGGGCATCGGAACATCGCCATTACGCGATGGCGTCCTGACGTTCTGTCGATGCAGGCAAGAAAACGCCGCCGCCTCGAAAGGGCGGCGGTGAGCGATCATCGGCCAGCGTCGCCTCAGTGGCTCTCTGATGCGGGACCGTGAGAGTGGCCCGCAATGCTCTTGCGAACATGACGAACTGCCGTCCAGACGGCGAAGAGCACGAGCGGGATGGCGCCGAGAACCGCGAGCTTCGACACGTGCGGATCGACGCCCAGTTCGGCAATGCTTTCCAGGCAGATCTTTGCGAGGCCGACGGTGTAATAGGTGATGGCGATGACGGAGAAGCCTTCGACCGCCTGCTGGATATGCACCTGGATGCGCGCCCGTTCTTCCATCGACGTCAGCAGCGAGGCGTTCTGATCTTCGAGCTGAACCTGCACGGTGGTTCTGAGCAGGTCGCCGGCGAGACTGACGCGTTCGGCCAGTTCGTCGAGGCGCCGTTCTGCCGCATAGACCGAGCGGACAGCCGGTTGGAAGCGCCGATCAATGAACGTACCCAGCCTCTGCCTTTGCTCGGCCCGCTCTTCTCGAAGTTCCGACAGCCTGCTTGCCACGATCTCGGCATAGGCTTTCGTCGCGCCGAAGCGGTGGCGGGCGAGGGCGGAGAAGTTGAGCACATCGGAGGAGAGCCTGGTCACCTCGGACAGCAGCGCCTTGTCGACTTTGACGGCGCTCTGCATATGCGCGATCAAGAGATCGAGGCGCCGGTCGAAGGTTGAAAGCTTCGATACTGTCTCGCGCGCCATCGGCAGCGCAAGAAGTGCCATCATCCTATAGGTCTCGATTTCGAGGAAACGCCGGACCATACGTCCGGTCCTGTAGGCGTTGAGGTTGCGGTTGAAGAACAGGAACTCGACGAAACCGCTGTCGCTCAGGCGGAAGTTCGAATGCACTTCCGCATCGCCGCCGCCAACCTGGGATGCGACATAGTCCAGCTTCGGTTTTTCGGGACGATTTCCGCCCGTCTCGTCGCGCACCAGCACCCGGACTGCGGCGATGACCTTTCCGTCGATCTGGCGGCAGCAGGCCTGAAAGGCTTCCGGCGGATTGCTGCCGGGTTCGGCCGATGCCGGCACGACGAAGGTCAGCGTCAGGAACTCGGTATGGGCTTCCCATTTTAGCCGGCCGTCGCCGACGCGGCCGATGCCGTGGTTGCCCTCGCCGGTCATGGTGACATCTTCCAATCCCGGCAGGGACTTGGGCAGCGAAGGAGGGCCATTCTCGCCGACGATGGCGATGTGCCAGACATCGGTGTCGCCATCGAAATAAAGTGACGGGCGCGCATGGAGCTCGTTGTGAAGTTCCCTTCGCAGCGGATGCTCGGAGCCGAGTGGCATGAAAATGCACCTCAATGGGCTGGACTGTCGCCGATTTGCCGACGTTACTAAATTGAGCCTGAGCCGACGCGCCGCGCAGGCCGACAACGCCTATAGCCTCTCCTGGACCCTGTGTCACGACCGCTGACGGTCCCTCTTGTCTATTCGCACTGATGATGTGCCGCGTCGGCTTGGCTGGCTGTCAGGGCGAGCGCCGGACAAGGACGCTTCCGAGTAGTTGAGCGGCAGCGCCTGTGGCCATCGCGGCGAGAAAGGCGGGCTTCGTCTTCGCCCGAGAAGATCGTTCCGAGCGCCTTCCTTGCGGAAACGTAGCGTGATTCATCGACAATTCGAAAACGATCGAATTGTCGGGGACGCGGTGTGGGCAAGGGCAAAAACGATCAGCCACGGCCCGTTGCGAGGTCGTGGCTGATGCAGCGCGCAATCTGTGGGAGACAGGCGCGGCCGGTTACTTGTTGGCGGCGAGGGCCACGTTGACCTTGTCGACGTCGGCGCTCATCGCCTTGAACGTATCGTCGAGGGAAAGTTCGCCGACGATCAGCTGGCTCATTCTCTGGACGATGAGCTGATAGATGGCGGAGGATCCCTTGAGGCGTTCGAGGTCGCGGGCGGCCTTCGGTGCGCTGTTGCGGCTTGCGAGGAAGACGGCCATGGCCTCCTTGGCGTTCTTGCTCTCGAGCTTGTACTGCGGGTCCTTGATGTCGGCGCCGGTCAGGATGACGTAGTTTTCGGCGATTTCACGCTGGATCTTTTCAGAGCCGAGGAACTCGATGAACGAGGCTACGGCCTGCGGGTACTTGGTGCGCTTGAAGCCGACGATCGCGGTGCCGCCGGGCATCGCATAGCAGCCGGCATCGCCGCAGGGTGCGCTGATCGCCGTCCAGTCGAAGGCGTCGCCGATCTTCTTCTGGAACGGATTGACCATCCAGTTGCCGGCGAGATAGGTCACGACATTGCCGTTGACGAACTCGTCACCCATGTTCTTGTACTGCGTTCCGCCGGCAGCACCCCACATTTCCTTCGGGAAGGATCCGTCCTTCGTCCAGTTATAGAGATCGGTGATGTAGTGCTTGGCGGCATCGTCGGGGAACGAGAACTTGCCGTCCTTGACGTAGTTCGAGCCGTAGGAGAAGGCAGCACCCGAGAAGCGATGGCCCGAGCGATCCATCGTGAAGGGGATCTGGGCGCCGGTCGCCTTGGCGACGCGCGCCGAGGCTTCGACGATGTCCTTCAGCGTGGCGGTGGGCTTCGGAAGCGGTTCGCTGGCCTGTTCGAAGAGCGTCTTGTTGACGAAGGGCAGGTTGAAGGTCTGCGAGGCGACATAGCCGTTGATCGAGTTCGGATCGTTGACGCCGGGGAAGCGAAGCGTGTTCAGGCTGTCGCCGTGCAGCTTGGCGAAGCCGTCTGGATCCTTCATCAGCGGGCGCATGTCGAGGTAGTAGGGCGCCAGTTGCCAGTCGGTGATCTTAGCAACGTCGGGACCTTCGCCGATGGCAAGCTGCACCGGCAGCTGCTTGGCGACGGCATCATAGCCCGACGAGACGAAATTCACCTTGATGTCGGGATGCGCCGTCTCGAATTCCTTGCTGAGCGCTTCCATCCGCTCGACATAAGCCTGGTCGTCGTCGGTGAAGAGAAAGGTAATCGTCTGGGTTTCCGCCATGGCGACGCTCGACCATGCGAAAGAAACGGTGGCCAGCGCCAGTGCGAAAGCCCCTGAAAGATAGGTTTTCATTTTCATCCTCCCATGAAAACATTTTCATCAATCGCGGCCTAAGCCATCGATAAGTGAATTTCATATACTTGACATTCGTTCCGTCAAGCTATTTTCTACGCGAATAGCGATGTTTTTGAGCAAATTTCAAAAATCACGCACCTAAATGACCTAGTGAAAATATTTTCATAGGATTGCGGAGGAGGCGATCTGTGAAAACGGAAAGCATCAAGCAGCCGGGCGACATGGCGCCAGCATACAGCGTGGCCGAGGGGCAGTCGGTGACGGCATGGGCCGTTTCCGGCCTCATTGCCAGCTATTTTCCCGGCGAGCCGGCCCCAGCCGAAGACCGCGTGAACTATCGTTTCATCAACGGTTTCGTCGATGTCGGCGACCTGCCTTGCCGCAAGGCTTTCTGGTCGACCATGGTGGGGCGGCCGCTGGCGCCCGACACGTCCTGGCCGACCGAAAGCCTCTATCTTCCCGGCTCGAACCGCCGCGTCGAGTTTACCAGCTTCTGGCACGTGCCCACACATGTCAGGCGATGGCTGAAGGGCACGTTCAAGACGGACGCTCCGCGCACGCTCCATCTCGCGCTCAAGACCTGCGGCGGCGTTCGCATCTGGGTCAACGGACAGGAGACGGTGCGCTTCGAGCCCTTCAAGCGCAACGTCGAAAGCGCGACTGAGATAACACTGCCGCTCGAAGCCGGCGCCAACGAGATTCTCGTCCATACTGAAGACCTTGCCGAGCGCGACACGACCTGGTTCTTCGAGCTTGAAATGCTGGACGGCGAACCGCTCTCGGTGCTGCTGCCGGTAGCGCTGGACCAGGACGAGGTGCGCGAACTGGAAGCCCTTTCGCGCGGCGTCCGCCCGGCCCGCGACGTCTTCGTCAACCAGCCGCTGGAAATCATCTTCGACACGGCGCCCGAGCGCGACCTGCCGGTGGAGCTCAAGGTCGTCGGCCATGGTCACGAGCGGCCCGTTCTCGCTCATTCCCGATTGACGCTCAAGGCCCATCAGAGCAGCCTCACGGCCGACGATATCTGCGGCATTCCGGACGGTTATCACGGCGTCCACATGACGATCGGCTCCGGCACGGGCTCGGTTACGCGCGTCATCGATGCCGCCTTCATGAGCAGCATTTCGCCGGTGCCATCAGAGACGTCGCTCGCCGCCCGCAAGCGGCAGGCACTGGAATACAGCGCCCGCTTCGGCGCAAACCGCGTCGGGCGCCTGATCGCGATGATGGAAACCGGTCACCACGACCAGGAAAGCTTCGACCGCATCATCGACGCGACGCTCGCCTCCATCGATGCGCGGGAGGATTGCTCGGATTTCATCATGGTGCCGCTCTTGTGGCTGCTCGGCGACTATACCGACCGGATGCCCGATGCCGTGGTCGATCGCATCCGCCGCTCCGTTCTCTCCTATCGCTACTGGGTCGACGAGCCGGGCAATGATGCGATGTGGTTCTGGAGCGAGAACCATGTGCTCTGCTTTCATACCAGCCAGTTGCTGGCCGGACTTCTTCTGCCCGACGAGCTGTTCTCGGCCTCGGGGCGGACGGGACGGCAGCAGGCGGAACTCGCCGTCGGGCGCCTCGGGCGCTGGTTCGACAGCGTCGAGGCCCATGGCCTGGCGGAATGGAATTCGGCCGCCTATTACCCGATCGATTTCATCGGCCTGCTGGCGCTGGAGCGCTGGGCCGAGAGCGAGATCGCCGATCGGGCCCGCGGCCAGATCGATCTCATCTTCCGCATGATCGCCCTACATACGCTTGCCGGCGTTCCGGCCGGCTCGCAGGGCCGTGCCTACGACAAGGAGCTGCGTGCCGGCCCGCTGACCGAGCTTGCGCCCTTCGCCCAGGTCGCTTTCGGCACCGGCTGGCTCAACAACGGCGTGGCGGCATTGACTATGTTCTGTGCCGGCGGCTACGAGCCGCCCGCCGACCTGACCAAGCTTGCCGTCCTTCCCAGGGGCAGAAACGTCGAGGCGCGTTACAGCCAGGGGCTCGAGAGCGGAAAACTCGTGCTGTTCAAGAACGAGGCGGCGCAGCTTTCGACGGTCGTCGATCACAAGACCGGCCAGAAGGGGCACCAGCAGCACGTCCTCGATGTCAGATTGGCCGGCCATCCGATGGCGAGGTTGTGGGTCAACCATCCCGGTGAAGACGATCCGTGGGGCAATCAAAGGCCCTCCTATTGGGCCGGCAACGGCATCCTGCCGCGCGTTGCCCAGCATCGCGACGTCGCCCTGCTGATCGAGGACACAAGCGACGCGCGCCATGCGTGGACGCACGCCTATATCGGCCACGACGGGCTGGATGATCTCATCATCGAAGACAAGTGGCTCATCGCGCGATCGGGTCGGGGATTTTCAGCCCTCTGGGCGTCGAACGGCCTGGAGCTGATCACCGATGGCCCGACCGCCGGCCGCGAGGCGCGCTCCCACGGACCGCTTTGCGGCTGGGCGGGTATCGTCGGATGCGGCGATGGCGACGCTTTCAAGGCATTCATCGAACGCCTGTGCCGGACGACGATTTCCTTTGATGCCGGGCTTCGGCGTCTCTCCCTGACGCCGCCGGGCGGCCCGGCGATCTGCCTGTCCTATGCCGACGGTCTTGCGATCGGCGGCGAGGCGAGGCCCTTCACCCACGATCAGCCGCACCCGATCCTCACCCACGACAGTGCAGCCTCCGGCGCCGGCACTGACGGGCCGTTCTACTCCTAAAAACATAGGTCTCCAGCATGAACACAACATCTGTCGATAACGCCGCCCTCCTGACGACGATCGATCGCGTGGCAACGGCTTTCAGCCGGCTCAGAGGCATCAAGGAAGGTCTCGTGACGGGAAATTCCGCCTCCGGAATCCAGTTCGACGAATGGGACTGGGAAGTCGGCGTCGGTCTTTATGGCTTCCTGCGCCGCGCCATTTCCACCAATGATCAGAAAGCGCTGCAGGAACTCGTCGCCTGGTATGCCGGCCAGATCGAACGCGGCCTGCCGCCGCGCCAGATCAACAGCACGGCGCCGATGCTGCCGCTTGCAATCCTCGTCCAGCATGTCGACCGTCCCGATTTTCGTGCTCTCGTCGAGGACTGGGCCGAATGGCTCGTCAAGGAGCTACCCAAGACCGAGGACGGCGGCTTTCAGCACGTCGTCAAGGAGCGCCTCAACGACGGCGAATTGTGGGACGATACGCTTTTCATGGCCTGCCTGTTTCTCGCCCGGGCTGGCGTGCTCTGCGAGCGCAGCGAATGGATCGACGAGGCCGTCTATCAGTTCGTGATCCACACCCGCTATCTCTCCGATCCGGTCAGCGGGCTCTGGTATCACGGCTGGACTTTCAACGGGCGGCACAATTTCGCCAATGCCTTCTGGGCGCGCGGCAATGCCTGGATCACGGTCGCCATCCCTGAGCTCTTCGACCTCGTTCCGACACTCGGCGAGAAAGACCGGCGTTTTCTGTCGAACGTCCTCGTCAGCCAGGTGCGCTCCTTGAAAGCATACCAGCGGCCGGACGGCATGTTCACGACGCTTCTGGACGATCCGTCTTCGCCGTTGGAAACCTCGGCCACGGCAGGCATTGCCTATGGCATATTGCGCGCCATCGATGCCGGCATTCTCGACGACAGCGACAGGGCCTATGCGGAGCGCGCGCTTGCGGCGGTGCTGGCGCAGATCGACGAAGAAGGCGTCGTCCACGGCGTCTCCGACGGCACGCCGATGGGCCATGACCTCGATTTCTACAGGCGCATCCCCAACGTGCCAACGCCTTACGGCCAGGCGCTGACCATGCTGCTCCTGACGGAAGTCTTTCTCGAGAACGGCGAGCGCCAATGAGCCCCGTGTCTCTTGTCGCGATCGAGCCGGCGCAGGGCGACGATACGGTCCGCCTGCAGGCGGCCATCGACGACCTGTCGGCTTCGGGCGGCGGACGCTTGGAGCTGACGGCCGGCATCCATGTCTGCCGCGGGCTCCAGCTCAGATCCGGCGTCGACCTTCATCTGGCCGCCGGCGCGATCCTGCGTCCCGTTCCGGATTACGAGGCCTATGCACATACGAGTGTTTCGGTGATCGCCGAAAAGTCGGACCGCGGCATGATCGTTGCGAGCGGTGCGCGGCGGATCAGCCTGACGGGGGAGGGCCGCATCGAAGCCGGTTGCGACAGCTTCATTGTGGGGGACGACGAGACGGTGGGCACCTTCGTCCCGGCCGAATTTCGTCCCCGCGTCGTCGTCTTCGAGGGCTGCGATGAGGTCGAGATCAGCTCCGTCCATATCAGCCGCTCGCCGATGTGGACGCTGCACTTCGTCAACTGCACCGATGTCGCGGTCAGGAACGTGACCATCGACAACGACCGCCGCCTTCCCAACACGGACGGGATCGTGCTGGATGCCTGCCGCGGCGCCGTCATCGAGGACTGCCGGATATCGACGGCCGACGACGGCATATGCCTGAAGACGAGCATCGGTCCTGACCGTGTCGCCATCGGGCGTTGCGAAAACATTCTCGTTCGTCGATGCTCCGTTCAGAGCCTTAGCTGCGCGCTGAAGATCGGCACGGAAACGCATGGCGACGTCACCAATGTCGTGTTCGAGGATTGCAGCGTCTCATCTTCCAACAGGGCGCTCGGCGTATTCTCCCGCGACGGTGGCCGGATATCGAACGTAAGGTTTTCACGAATTGCGGTAGAGTGCCGCGAGACCCCCGATGGTTTCTGGGGCTCGGGGGAAGCACTGACCGTCAATGTCGTCGACCGTGTTAGGGAACGCGCGGCTGGCGCCATCGACAATCTCATCGTCGAAGACATCACCGGGCGGATGGAGGGGGCGATCACCGTCATATCGACCTCGTCGGCCGGCATCAGGAACGCATCGCTGGCGCGCATTGCCATCGATCAGCAGCCTGGGCAGCTCGGCACGGCGCGGTCCTACGACCTGCGTCCGACAAACGCGGACCTTTCCCCGACAGCCGATGGCGGCGGCCGTGCCAATGCCTGGACCCGCGGGTCGGACGGGCGGGTGATCGGTCTTGAGCACTATCCGGGAGGAATGCCGGCCGTCTACGTGGCTGATGTCACCGGGATCTTGATGAACGAGGTGCGGATCACGAGGCCGACACCGCTGCCGCAAGGCTGGAACAAAAACGACGCCGTCTTCGAAACGGCGGCACCTGATGGGAGTGGGACATGGCAGAACTGAAACTTTCCAACGTCAACAAGTCGTATGGCTCGGTCAAAGTCCTGCATGACGTGCAACTCGATATCAAGGACGGCGAGTTCGTCGTCTTCGTCGGTCCATCGGGATGCGGCAAGTCGACCCTGCTGCGTGTCATCGCCGGCCTGGAAGAGGTCACGGAGGGCGCAATCGCGATCGGGGGCCGCGATGTCAGCGCGCTCTCGCCGGCCGAGCGCAAGATCGCAATGGTCTTCCAGTCCTACGCGCTCTATCCGCATATGAGCGTTCGCAAGAACCTCGCTTTCGGCCTGGAGAACCTGAAGTTCAAGCGTGCCGAGATCGAGGCGCGGATTGCCGAGGCTGCCAGAATGCTGGCGATCGAACCCTATCTGGACCGGCGTCCGAAGCAGCTTTCGGGCGGCCAGCGCCAGCGCGTGGCGATCGGCCGGGCCATCGTGCGCGAACCTGACATTTTCCTTTTCGACGAGCCGCTGTCCAATCTCGATGCGGCGCTACGCGTCCAGACCCGGGCCGAGATCACCAAGCTCCACCGCGAGATCAAGACGACGATGATCTATGTCACGCATGACCAGGTCGAGGCGATGACGATGGCCGACAAGATCGTCGTGCTGCGCGCCGGGCGGGTCGAGCAGGTCGGAGCACCGCTGGACCTGTTCGACAGCCCGCGCAATCTCTTCGTCGCCGGCTTCCTCGGCTCGCCGCGTATGAACATCATCAAGGGCAAGGTATCAGGCATCGGCGAAAGCGGCGTCGTCATCGATGTCGGCAATGGTGGCAGGGTCATCAGCGATGTCGATCCCGCCGGCATCGCGGTCGGACAGGCCGTTCTCACCGGCATCCGGCCCGCACATTTTTCGCGCTCCAGCGAGCAGGGCCTGCCGTTCGTCGTCCAGTATCACGAGGGTCTTGGCACTGAGACCTATGTCTACGGCAACCTTGCAGGCCACGACGAGCAGATCATCATTCACGAGGCCGGCCATTTCGCGCCGGCGCCTGGTGATCACATCCTGATTGATGCCGCCCCCGGGCGGGTTCATCTGTTCGATCCCGAAAGCGGCCTGGCTTTTGCCCGGCGGCCCGGACAGGGGAGGCGCTGAACATGGCGGCGCTTAACGCAGGTGCATTGCTGTCCCAGGCAGGCGAAACGACGATGCGGGTGGTCGAAGCCCCGATAAATGTGATCGAGCGCATCTTCGGCCGCAAGCGCATGCCATGGCTGTTCCTGGCGCCGAACCTCGTTCTGTTCGCCATCTTTACGTTCCTTCCGATCGCGATCGCGGTCGGTTACGCCTTCACCGGCGGCACCAACCTTTTCGTGTCCGAGCGGCCTTTCGTCGGCCTGGACAATTTCCGCACGCTGCTTTCCTGCGGCAATTATCTGCAGCCGGGAACCTGCCAGGAATCGCTGTTCTGGACGGCGGTGTGGAATACGCTCTGGTTCGTGGCGTTGAACGTCACCGCCACATTGCTGGTGGCGCTGATCACGGCGCTGATCCTCAATCGGGCGATTTTTGCGCGCGGCTTCTTCCGGGCGATGTTCTTCTACCCCGTCCTGCTGTCGCCCGTCGTCATCGGCCTGATCTGGAAATGGTTCCTCGATCGCAACGGTCTGCTGAACGCCTTCTTTCAGATGATTGGCGTCCCCACGGAGATTTTCCTGCTGGATGTCGGCTGGTCGCGCTTCTTCGTCGTCGTGGTCTCTGTCTGGTTCCACATGGGCTTTTACACGCTCATCCTGCTCGCCGGCCTCCAGGCAATCCCGAAGGAGCTGTACGAGGCCGCCTCCATCGACGCTGCTTCGCCGCGCCGCACCCTTTTCAGGATCACGCTGCCGCTGCTTGCGCCGAACCTGCTCGTCGTCTTCATCCTTCTGATGATCAAGTCCGTGCAGATCTTCGACGAGGCCTGGGTTCTGACCAATGGCGGCGGCCCCGGCACGGCCAACAGCTTCATCGTCCAATATATCTACCAGATGGCATTCAGCAGCGATCTGCGTCTCTTCGGACTTGCCTCTGCCGCATCGGTTCTCATGGGACTGGTACTTCTGGTTCTCACCCTCATACAGCTGCGCCTCGGCAAGCGAATGGAGTCCTGAGATGAACAGCTCTATGAACCCGATCCGCTTCATGACGCGCACGCGCCGGGCCGGACGCATCGACATCACCGACATTTTGTCATGGGTCTGGCTGATCGCCGGAACATTGGCGGTGCTCGTTCCCGTCGTCTGGGCCGGCCTCTCCTCGCTGAAGCCGGCGGCCGAAATCACCCGTTTTCCGCCGACCCTGCTGCCGCGCGCCGCCGTCGAGCAGACCGTGCCCGGCTTCGATAAACCGCTCAGCCTCTGGCAGGTCACCATCGACGGTCAGCAGCGCGAAATGGCCATGGTGCGGCGCATCGGCCTCAAGGCCCAGATGGTCGATCCTGCAAATCCGGGACAGCCGGTCAGCGTCGACGTGAAGGGGATCACGCCGGTGCAGCACCTGACCGTCGCCACCGAGAATTACACCGATCCGCTGACGCGCTTCAACTTCTTGACCTTCCTGAAGAATTCGGTGTTCGTCACCGTGGTCGCGACGCTTCTGACGCTGATCGTCAACGCCATGGCGGCCTTTGCGCTGTCGAAATACAAATTTCGCGGCGATACGACGGTTTTCGTTATCATCATCTCGACCCTGATGATCCCGCTCGCCGTCGTCATGGTCCCGGCCTATCTCGTCATCGTCGGGGTCGGGCTTGCCGACAATCTCTGGGGTGTCATCCTGCCGACGATCGCCTCTCCGACCGCCGTCTTCCTGCTGCGGCAATATATGCTGACCATACCGGACGAGCTGATCGAGGCGGCGCGCGTCGATGCGGCGAGCGAATTCTGCATCTTCTGGCGCATCATCCTGCCGCTGACGGCGCCGGCTCTCGCAGTGCTGGCGATCTTTTCCGTGCTCTGGCGTTGGAACGACTTCCTCTGGCCGCTCATCGTTCTCAACAGCCGCGAGAATTTCACGCTGCAGGTCGGCCTCAACGCCTTCCAGGGAGAGTTCTCGGTGCAGTGGCACTATATCCTGGCGATGACGTTCCTCAGCCTGCTGCCTGTCACCGTCGTCTTCCTGTTCCTGCAGAAATACATCACCACGGGCATCGCCGGAACAGGCATGAAGTGAACGGCGGGGCGTGGAGCTAGACCTCCCCGCAATCGCCGAACAACCGATACCACGTCTTCCTCCCGGCTGAGGCGCGTCGCATTGAACCTGGTTCATGCGGCGCGTTTCGGTTTTTGCCTTCGTGCATGGCTCCCAAAATCGCCGCCCATTTTGTGGGCGGTAGCTCCGCGGCGAGCGTAGCGCTTGCCACCGAGGCCGGCCGCCTCCGCGACCTGATGGGCGGCCGTTTTAGGCTATGTTGACGACGATTTCAAAATGCTACGGCGTCCTGCAAATATCACAAAACGGTTTCGAAGAGCGGGATCAAGGCCGCGCCGATTGCGCCGGGGGCATCGATTATCTGTGCCACGGCAAGCCTGGGGACGTCACGTAAAACGCCATGCCGAGGCAGATTGTTGAAGTCTGTCCGTTCGATCAGCATTCTCGCGAGTGAATGCGGAAGCTCGCCGCCAAGGACGATCAATGCCGGATCAAATATTGCGCAGATCGCATTAATGGCTCGATTGTGGGCCGGCGTGACGCGGTCGACCCACTCCGTAACGCCATCCCAGTCCATCAGCTTCTCGTTCTTCAGGTCTCTTAGGGTCAGGTTCAAACGCCCCTTGGCACGAAGATGTTCAAGCAGGACGCCGAGTGCAGGGCGCTCCTCGTAGTCCTGACGCCCGAAGAGAACGGAAAATTCGCCGGCGTTGCCGAAATTGCCGCGAAACGGCATGCCTCCGGAAACCAGGCCGCCGCCATAGCCATGAAGATGGGCAATATAGGCGAAATCCGCGACATCCCGGCCAACGCCGAAAATGGCTTCCGCCAAGGCTGCGGTCCTGGCGACATTGTCTGCCCAGACCGGCAGACCAAGTTGCTCTCCAAGCAAAGGTGCCAGGTCGATCAACGACCAATGAGCGAGCGGCAAGGGGCAATTGAAGGCCGTCTCCAGCATGCGGTGGCCGGCGACGGCCAGGCCGACGCCGAGGATGTCACGCCGTTTGGCGCCCCGGCGGGCAAGAAGCTCTTCGACCGCCGCTTCGATCCGCTCCATTTCAACGGATAGCGAGGAGCCCGCCTGCGGGATTTCCATTTTTTCCAAAGGCTCGCCGAAACCCATGAGGCAAAGGCCGATCGAACCGACATTCACGGAGATGCCCAGGGTTAAACACCAGTCTCTGCGAAGGGTCAGTTCCGGGCTGGGCGGTCCCGGCCGCCGGGTTTCCGAATGGGAAAAGACGAGCATTCCCCGCTCATGAAGCCGCGCGACGATCCTGTGCAACGATTGCTGGGTGAGATCGAGCGGCTCTGTCAGGTCGGAGCGCTCGATCCCCGGAGACTTCCAGATCAGCCGCAACAGGTCTCGTTCGTTGCGCGAGGCTACTCGCACGGGTTGCGTATCTCGCAAAAAATGCGCGGCAACATGGTCTAGCGGATCATACTTCATTTTCGGTTCGGTTTGATTTACACTGAGAGTGTGAACCACATTGGGAGGGCATTTTGCTTCTGTCAAACAGGGAATTCGATCCCCGGTTTGCCGGCCCTGCTTACTTCATCGAGGTTGGCCAAGCCAGCCGGAATGACAGCAATTCACGAAGGTGGAGGTGATCGTGCCTCAAGCGTTTGGAAGGCACGATATCGGCGGCGCAGCGATTTCAAACGAGATCAAGCGCTTGATAGGCGGTTAGCCGGTCGGGGGTGTGGAAAGGGAAAGAACCGAGTTGCAGATATCGTTGAGATCCGAAAATGCGGCGCGCGCTCCCGAGCGTGAACCATACGGGTTTACCCCGACGCATGAAGGCCGTGACTTCGAGTCGATGGTTCGAGCCTATTCGGCAGGCTATGGGGTCTTCGGCGCCAAGCCGTTGAGCAACGATCGGACCTTTGCCTGGGCAGCGGAGCTGAGAACAAGTGAGGCATTTACGGTGCTTCATTCGGTTTATCAGAGTTCCTGGACAATTCGGACGCTCGATGAGACCCCGCAACATCTTGCGTTCTACATTCCGCACTCGGGATCCTTTCGGCTGTCCATTGGAAAAAGGATCGTTGAAAGTGGGGCGGGTCATCTTCTCATGGCCAACAACCATGAGGCTGGCGATCGTCTCGTCCAAGGCCCGCACTGCTCGGACGCTCTCTTCCTGGACTGGAAAGTTGTGAGACGAATGCTTGTTTCACTGGTGGACACGCCGGTCCTCGAGTCGCTTGACCTCGAGCCCGTTGTGGATCTCGCAACACCGTCAGGTCAGCTTATCGGCAGCCTGGCGCAGACGATCGTGCAGGGCATGCGCAATGACGGTCCGCTTCTGTCTTCACCTCTTGCCGTGGCGGCGATGAGCGAAACGCTTGCTAACCTCGTGATCCGATTTGGCCGGCATCGTCTTTCCGGCCATTTGGAAAAACAGAAGGTGTCGTTGGTCGCGCCGTGGCATGTCCGGCGTGCCATCGATTATATGCACGCCAATATCGCAGAGCCCCTCACCATGACGATGGTTGCTGATGATGTCGGGGTTTCACTTCGCGCGCTGCAAACCGGTTTCAGAGCCTTCCGGGGAACCTCGCCGGGCGGTTACTTGCGCACGATCAGGCTGCAAGCAGCCCGCGACCAATTGCAGGACCCGATGAACCAACGATCCGTCCGCGAAATCTGCGCGATGTGGGGTTTTTCTCATGCCGGCAGGTTCTCTATCATCTACCGCAGCGCCTTTGGAGAAAGCCCGCGCGATACGCGCCTGCGGGCCGAGCGCTTGCGCTAGATCAGGATGAGTTTAGGCCTGATCGGCCTAAAATCTGAATCCTGTAATTTAAAGAAATAGAGCATGATGTCGTCCGAAAACCGCGCACACTTTTCGGCATCATGCTCTAGGAGCGCGGCGGCGCGACACTGCCGCGCAGGACGAGATGGCATCCGAGTTCCAGGCGATGGGCGGGTCGCTGCGGATCGTTGGCGATCAGTCGCTGTTCGATGAGCGCCAGGGCGGCAGCGCCGAGCCTGTCTGTGGGGACGCTGACCGTCGAGAGCGGCGGACGGCTGAATTCGCCGGGGACGATGTCGTCAAATCCCAGAACGGAAATCGCTTCGGGCACGCGGATGTCGCGATCGGCCAATGCCTTCAGGCAGCCGAGCGCCAGATTGTCGGCCGCGCAGAAGACGGCGGTCGCCCCTTTCATCGTCGGATCGCGGTCGAGCAGTGCGTTAATGGCAGCCTCGCCGTGCCGGGGCTCATATCCCTCGGCCTCGACGATCATATTATCAGGCACGGGAAGCTGAGCGGCGAAATAGGCATCGGAAAAGCCGTCATATCGGCGCTGGATCGTCGTGCGGCCCTTCCAGGTCAGGTGCAGGATGCGGCGATGCCCGAGCCCCAGCAGGTGCTCGATGCCGAGCCTCGCTCCAAAGCGGTTTTCGGGCGTGACCGTATCGACCAGCATGGCCGGGTCTTCGCCGTTGACGATGACGACGGGCATATCAGGGGAGGCGAGGCTACGGATCAGTTCCGGCTGATCGTCGTTCAGGACCACGATGCCGTCGGCCCGCTCCGACAGCGCGATCTGCCTGACCTGGGCGCCGTCGATGCGGCGGCCGGTGCTGACAAAGGGCACGATCCTGATGCCGCGGCGCTCGCACTCCCTGCGAAGGCCGTTGAGGATCGTCCAACTCACCAGGTTGAGGTCGCTCTCCGGCGCGGCATCGTCGGGAATGGCGAGAAGCAGGACGCGTAAGGTCGCGATCGTCGCCTTCTTCCTGCGGCGGTCGAGGTAACCCAGGCGTTTTGCCGAATCCAGAACCCTCTCGCGCACCTCGATCGTCAGCGGCGCGGTCCCGTTCAGCGCGTGCGAGGCCGTGCTCAGCGATACGTCAGCATCGCGCGCGACATCCTTGAGATTGACTTTGCGTTCCACTTTTTCCGTCACGAATTGAGGCTGTACCTTCGAAGGTATGGCTAACTTGATGTTTTTACATAAAAACTTGCGAAAAGCTACGTGTCTGGCGCGGTATTTTTCGTCATTCGGCGATCAGTTCTTGGCAAGCAGGCCGTTGAGCAACAGGTCGAAATAGGCCTGCAGGAAGGCCTCCTTGTTGGGAGTGGGCACGCGGCGGTCGTTGAATATCAGCCGCAGAACTGTCGTCGTCAGGATGGGCGCGACCACGATTTCGGAGAATTCCACCGGAATTTCGCGAAACTCCCCCGACGCCACACCCTCCAGAATGAGAGCGTCGACCTTGGCGATGATCGGCTCAATGAACTGATCGTGGTGGCGGTCGATCAGGTCGGGGAACCGGTGTCCTTCGGCAATGACGAGCCGCGTCAGCTCGCGGGTCGTGCGATCCTCGGCGATTTGTTCGTAGAGCAGGCCGAGAATGGAAAGCAGCCGATCGGTGGCGCTGCCGCTAAGGCCCTCCGTGATCCCCAGCAGTTCCTGAAACGGCACGGAGAAGTGGTGGATCATGGCTTCGAAAAGCTTCTCCTTCGTCTCGAAGTAGACGTACACCGTACCCTTGGTGACGCCGACCCTGTCGGCGATGTCTTCGACGCGCGTGCCGGTGAAACCGCTTCTGACGAATTCCTCGAAGGCGGCATCGAGGATCTGGACGGGCCGCAGCGCTTTCTGTTCGGCGCGCGTGAGCTTCTTCTGAGCTGTCATTTTCTGATCCTCCAACCTGTCGCGTACGCTCTCTCCCTGCGACGCAAAGTTTCATTGACTAAGTGGTCAGTCAATTATATAGCAGCTGCCGTTGAGAGCAAGAGGTCAACTATGAGAACCATTCTGGTCGCCACAGCGATCGCATGCGCCATCGGTCTCGGATCATGCAGCGATGAGCGCGGGCCGACTGAGCCAACCCCACGGCAGGTCGGCATCATCGTCGCCAGGCCTGAGCCGCTGGTCCAAGGTGGCGCGATCACCGGAGAAGTCCGCGCCCGTGTCCAGACCGATCTGTCCTTCCGCGTCAGCGGCAAGATCACCGAGCGGCTGGTGGAAGTCGGACAGTCCGTGAAGGCGGGGCAACTCCTCGCGCGCATCGATCCGGAAGAGCAGAAGGCAGACCTGGATGTGGCGGCAGCCAATCTTCAGTCGGCTGAGGCGCAGCAGACCCAGGCGCAGCTCGCATACGACCGCCAGCAGAGCCTGTTTCGAACCCAGGTGACGACGCGTGCGGCACTCGACCAGGCGCAGGAGGCGCTTCTGACCACGCAGGCATCGACGAAGTCGGCGCAGGCACTCTTCGAAACCGCCCAGGATACCCTGTCTTACACGGAGTTGAAGGCGGACGCTGACGGAGTGATCACCGCCCGCAATGCCGAGGTCGGGCAGGTGGCGCAGGCCGCCCAGGTCGTCTTCACCCTTGCCCATGACGGCGACCGGGATGCCGTCTTTGAGGTGGTCGAAAGCGCGTTCCTGCGCCCGATCGACGGCGACGGCACCGTGACCCTTCTGTCGGACCCGACGCAGAAAATTACGGCGAAGGTTCGCGAGATTTCGCCGACGATCGATTCCTCCACCGGAACCATCAAGGTCAAGGTCGCGATATCGAGCGACGATCCGATCCCGCTCGGCGCTCCTGTCGTCGGAAGATTCAATTACGTCTCGCAGGACGTCATCCAGCTTCCCTGGTCGGCCATGACGTCCAAGGGCGGCAAGCCGGCCGTCTGGATCGTCGATCCCGCATCGTCTGCGGTTTCGGCAAGGGCAGTGGATGTCGCCGGCTACGAGACCGGCAGCTTCATCGTGAAGTCAGGCGTGTCGGAAGGAGATGTCGTGGTGACCGACGGGACCAAGTTCCTCAGGGCAGGTGAAATCGTGTCTTATGTCAAGGAAGCTTCCAAGTGAGTATTCGTCTCAACATAGTCGCACTGATGATGGGCACGGCCCTGATCTCCTCCTGCGCGCCGCAGGATGAGGAGAAGGGGGAAGCGCCCCGTCCCGTGCTGTCGATGACAGTCAAGCCGACGTCGGCCTCGAGCTTGAGCCTCACCGGCACGATCGAGCCGACGATCGAGACCGAACTCGGGTTCCGGATTCTCGGGCGGATGATCGCCCGCAACGTCAATGTCGGAGATCTCGTCAAGAAGGATGACGTCGTTGCCGCCATCGATCCGCTGGCGCTGGAGCTTGCCGTGCGCAACGCGCAGTCCGACGTCGAGAACAGCGACGCCCAGCTCAGGAATGCGGTGACCACGGAGCAGCGCCAGCGCGCGCTGCTGGAGTCGCGCTCCGGCACGGAAGCCTCGCTCGAAGAGGCTGAGCAGGCAAGGCGGACGGCGGCGGCCGCCGTCGCCAAGGCGCAGGCCAACCTCGACAAGGCCAAGGAGCAGCTCGGTTATGCGCAGCTTCGGGCGGAATTCGATGGTGTTGTGACGGCGACCTCGGCCGAGGTCGGGCAGGTGGTGTCTGCCGGTCAGACAGTCGTGACCATCGCCCGGCCGGACAAGCGCGACGCCGTGGTCGATGTGCCGCAGGCAGCCGCCCAGAAACTGAAAATCGGCGCGCCCTTCGAGGTGACGCTGCAGCTCGATCCGACCATCCGCACGTCCGGGATCGTGCGCGAGATCGCCCCGGAGGCGGAGACCTCTACCCGCACGAGCAGGACCAAGATCGCGCTCACCAATCCGCCCGAAGCCTTCAGGCTCGGTTCGGTCATCACGGCCTCGGCAACCATTGCCGCCGATCCGCAGATCGTCCTGCCTGCCTCTGCAATCCTGATCGGCAGCGACGGCCCGAGCGTCTGGATCGTCGATGCGCCTGCCGGGAAGGTATCGCTTCGCCGCGTGAAGATCGACGGCGACGTCGAAGACGGCGGCACCGTCCGCGTCACTGAAGGGCTCGCTCCGGGAGAGCGGGTGGTCGTGGCGGGCGTGCATAAACTTCAAGATGGCCAGGCCATCAGGATCGACCAGGAGATCAGCCAGTGAAGTCCTTCAATCTTTCCGACTGGGCGCTCGAACACCGTTCGCTCGTCTGGTACTTCATGATCGTCTTCATTCTCGCCGGCGCCTTCTCCTATGTGAAGCTCGGCCGCGAGGAAGACCCGAACTTCACGATCAAGACGATGGTGATCACCGCCCAGTGGCCCGGCGCTTCCGCCGAAGAGGTGACGCGGCAGGTGACCGACAGGATCGAGAAGAAGCTCCAGGAACTGGAATCGCTTGACTACACCAAGAGCCAGACCGTTGCCGGCCAGACGACCGTCTTCGTCGAGTTGCTGCCGACGACAAAGGCTAAAGATGTCGCGCCGACCTGGCTGCGCATCCGCAACATGATCGCCGACATCAAAGGCGATTTCCCGAGCGGGGTCGTCGGTCCCTTCTTCAACGACCGCTTCGGCGACGTGTTCGGCAATATCTATGCCTTCACCAGCGACGGGCTGGCCCAGCGCCAGCTTCGCGATCTCGTGGAAAATGCCCGCTCCGAGGTCCTGACGGTGCCGAACGTCGGCAAGGTCGACGTGATCGGCGCACAGGACGAGGCGATCTATCTGGAATTCTCCACGCGCCAGATCGCAGCACTCGGGATCGACCAGCAGTCGGTCATCCAGACCCTGCAAGCGCAGAATGCCGTCACCCAGTCCGGCTTCGTCGATGCCGGGCCGGAGCGCATCGCCTTGCGGGTGAGCGGACAGTTCACCTCCGAGGAAAGCCTCCGGGCGATCAACCTCAGGATCAATGACCGCTTCTTCCCGTTGACCGATGTCGCTACGATCAAGCGCGGCTATGTCGATCCACCCTCGGCACTGTTCCGCTTCAACGGAGAGCCGGCGATTGGTCTTGCCATCGGCATGAAGCAGGGCGCCAACCTGCTGGAATTCGGCGAGGGGCTGGACGCGCAGATGAAACGTGTCGTTGCCGATCTTCCTGTTGGTGTGGATGTCCACCGCGTTTCCGACCAACCACATGTCGTCGACGAAGCCGTCTCGGGCTTTACCCGGGCGCTCTTCGAAGCGATCGTCATCGTGCTCGTTATCAGCTTCATCAGCCTCGGCCTGCGCGCCGGCATGGTGGTGGCGATCTCCATACCTCTCGTGCTCGCCATCACCTTCGTGGTGATGGAATATTCCGGTATTTCGCTTCAGCGCATCTCGCTCGGCGCGCTCATCATCGCGCTCGGACTGCTTGTCGACGACGCCATGATCGCCGTCGAGATGATGGTAGCCCGCCTGGAGGCGGGCGACGATCTCAGGAAAGCCGCCACCCACGTTTATACATCGACCGCCTTCCCGATGCTGACGGGAACGCTCGTCACCGTTGCCGGCTTCATTCCGGTTGGTCTCAACAACAGTGCTGCCGGTGAATTCACTTTCACGCTTTTCGTGGTCATCGCAGTTTCGCTGATCGTGTCCTGGGTGGTGGCGGTGCTGTTCACGCCGCTTCTCGGCGTTACGATCCTGCCGAAGACGATGAAATCGCATCACGAGAAGAAGGGCCGCTTCGCTTCCATCTTTTCCTGGCTTCTGGGGCTGGCGATGCGCTGGCGCTGGGTCACCATCATCCTCACGGTTGGTGTCTTCGGGCTTTCGATTGGCGGCATGGGGCTGGTGCAGCAGCAGTTCTTCCCCAGCTCGGACAGGACCGAGCTCGTCATCGACTGGAACCTCCCCCACAACAGTTCGATCGCCGAAACCAACAGGCAGATGGCCAGGTTCGAAAAGGAGATGCTGGCCGGCAACAAGGATATCGATCATTGGACGACCTATGTCGGCCAGGGCGCGCCACGCTTCATCTTGTCCTTTGATGTGCAGACCCCCGACGTGTCCTTCGGACAGACGATCATTGTCACCAAAGGGCTCGACGTGCGCGACAAGGTGCGGGCTGAACTGCAGGCCTATCTGACGAAAACCTTCCCCGGCACCGACGCCTTCGTCAAGCTTCTCGACATCGGTCCGCCGGTGGGCAAGCCGGTCCAGTACCGGATCAGCGGCCCAGATATTCAAAAGGTCCGCGACCTCTCGCAGCAGTTTGCCGGCGTCATGGGATCGCACCCGCTTCTGGCAAACATGGTCCTGGACTGGAACGAGCCCTCTCGCGTGGTGAAGGTCGATGTCCTGCAGGACAAGGCGCGCCAGCTCGGCGTATCCTCCGAAGACATCGCCACCGCCCTCAACGGCATCGTCGAAGGCTCGACAGCCACCCAGGTTCGAGACGACATCTACCTGGTCAACGTCATCGGCCGCGCCAGGGCATCCGAGCGTGACTCCATCCAAACGCTGCAGAACCTGCAGCTCTCCACCTCCAACGGTAAGGTCGTGCCGCTCTCCGCCGTGGCCAATTTCCGCTACGAACTCGAGCAGCCGACGATATGGCGTCGTGACAGGCAACCCACCATAACGGTCAAGGCGGCCGTCGTCGGTCCGACGCAACCGGCCACGATCGTCGACCAGCTGAAGCCCAAGGTGGAAGAGTTCCAGAAAAACCTTCCGGTGGGATACAAGGTGGAAGTGGGCGGTGCGGTCGAATCCAGCGCCGAGGCTCAGGGGCCGATCGCGGCGGTCGCTCCGCTGATGCTGTTTACGATGGCGACGATCCTGATGATCCAGCTGCAAAGCTTCAGCCGCCTCTTCCTGGTGTTCGCCGTCGCGCCCACGGCCCTGATCGGCGTGGTCGCAGCACTCTTGTTGAGCAATGCGCCCATGGGCTTCGTCGCAATCCTCGGCATACTGGCGCTGATCGGCATTCTGATCCGCAACTCCGTCATCCTGGTCGTCCAGATCGAACATCTGCGAAGTGAAGGAATAGCGCCCTGGCAGGCGGTCATCGAGGCCACCGAACACCGCATGCGGCCGATCATGCTGACGGCGGCGGCAGCCACGCTGGCGCTGATCCCGATCTCGCGCGAGATCTTCTGGGGGCCGATGGCCTACGCCATGATGGGCGGCATCGTCGTCGGAACAGCGCTCACCTTGCTGTTCCTGCCTGCGCTCTACGTTGCGTGGTTCAGGATCCCGAGGGACAAAGGTGTTCAGGCCGATGCCGTGGCAGAGGCGTGAGCACGGGCTTCGACGTCCATCGCATGCGGCCGTCGCGGAGGCCGCTGCACGTCCAGGCTTGCGAGGAAAGAACTCGATGACGGAACAGCGTTTGAACGGGTTTCCGATGGGAGCCAAGGCGGTGCTGGTCGCGATCGGCCTGGCGATGCTCGCTGGTTGCGCCACGAGACCGTCGCCCGATGTGTTGAACCCGGTTCATCAGCCCGTTCATCTCAATGCATCGCTTCACTCCGATGAAGCCGCCCCAAGCCGGGTGAACGTGCTCGCTGCGACAAACAGGAGCGCCGACACCGCGCGCGGCGGATTCGGGAGCACCTGGGCTGACAATCTCACCTACGAGCAATATGCGTTTTCGGTCCCTCCCAACCGGAAGGACACCGCGATCACATATCCGACCTCGAGGCCCGATCCCGAACGCCAATTTGCCGTCATCAGGCGCAAGCAGCTTGCAAAGGACGCCTTCGTACAGGAGGTGCTCCGCTCCACGCAGTCCGACGGCACCGTCGGCATCTTCGTGCATGGTTACAACTATAGCTATCAGGAGGCGCTGTTTCGCACCGCGCAGATCGCCGCGGACGCCAACATTCCGGGCTCTCCGATTCTGTTTTCGTGGCCTTCCGCCGCTGCAGTCGCCGGCTATGTCGCCGACCGCGATGCGGCTCTCTCCTCGCGCAGCGACCTCGACTCGCTTGTCACGTCGCTCTCGGCTTCAGGAAAGGTGAAACGCATCATCCTTTTCGGACACAGCATGGGCGGATTCCTGGTCATGGAAACGGTGCGCCAGCTCAAACTGCAGCATCGCGACGACGTCATCGGTAAACTGGCGGTGATCCTGGCCGCCCCTGATATTGACGTCGATGTTTTTCGGTCCCAGCTGAAGGATATCGGGCGGATGCCGATCCCGATATCTCTTCTCGTTTCGAAGGACGACCGGGCGCTGGTGGCCTCGAGCTTCATAGCGGGAGAGCGGGGGCGCGTCGGACGCCTCGATATCGACGATCCCGTCATCAGGGAAGCTGCCTTGAAGGAAAGGCTTCGGGTTATCGACATCACGTCGATCCAGGCGTCCGACGGGCTGGGGCATGATCGCTACGCATCGCTCGCCAAGTTCGGAGCGCAGCTTGCCTCCTTCGAAAGCGGGAGGCGGTCGAGCGTCGGTGACGTCGGCGCCTATGTCTTCGATGCCGCCGGCGCCGCGGTCGCAAGTCCGTTTCGTCTGGCCGGGCGTGTCGTCGGCTCGCAATGATGAGAGCTGGGCGCTGTTCTCCTCGATCCTGCCGACCTTCACCACCATCCTGCCGGACTGGTGGGGCACCTACGACTGGTTCTTCGGCGTCGCCATCGGCGGGGCGAACTATTTCGTGCTGAGGATGGGCGCGCGGCGCAATCCGGCCTTCGCGTCGTGACCGAATGAAAGGCACCCGGCAATCGCCGGGTGCCTTTCATGTCGGGGTTTCCCGTCGCCGCCCGTTTCAGCGGCGAGCGGCAACCGCATGCACGGCTGCACGAGCCGCGGGCTGCGCCATCGTTCTCGCCGTCGAGCGAAGGGCCGAGGACTGACTTCCCGCATCGTCGAGCCTGAACTGGGCAATGAGTTCGCGAAGCTTCTGGGCTTCCTGCGCGAGCGAATCGGATGCCGCGGTCGACTGTTGCACCATGGTCGCGTTCTGTTGCGTTGTCTGGTCCATCCGGTTGACCGCGACGTTGACTTCGCTGAGGCCGATGGACTGTTCTTTCGCAGAGGTGGCGATCGAATCCATATGGTGATTGATCTGGGTGATGAAGCCGCCGATGGTCTTCAAGGCCTGGCCGGTATCGCGCACCACCTTGACCCCGCCTTCCACCTCTTTCGAGGAGTTCTGGATCAGGCCCTTGATTTCCTTGGCAGCACTTGCCGAGCGCTGGGCGAGTTCGCGCACTTCCTGGGCGACCACCGCGAAACCCTTGCCGGCCTCGCCCGCTCTCGCTGCTTCCACGCCGGCATTCAGTGCCAGAAGGTTGGTCTGGAATGCAATTTCGTCGATGACGCTGATGATATTGGAAATCTGCTGCGACGAGGTCTCGATGCGTTCCATTGCCTCTTCGGCGTGGGAAACGACATCCGCGGAGATCCCGGCGCTGCGATTTGCCTCCGTGGCCACCGTGCGCGTCTCCTCGGTTCGTTTGCTGGAGTTCGATATGTTCGCAGTGATCTCTTCAAGTGCTGCCGCCGTCTCTTCGAGAGAAGCCGCCTGCTGCTCCGTGCGCTTTGCAAGATCGCTCGCCCCGGAAGAGATTTCCCGCGTGCCTTCGTCGATCGTGCCGATGCTTTCGGATATCGCCCTCGGCGTTGCGCCCAGTTGGGTGATGGACTGGTTGAAGTCATGGCGTAGCGCCTCGAAGTCGGGAGCGAAAGTCTCGTTGAGCTGGAAGGCGAGGTCGCCTGCCGCCAGCCGCTTCAAACCGGCGGCGAGACCCGAGGTGGCAATGCGCAACCGCTCCGAAGCGTCGGCTTCCGCCTGCTTCTGGGCGGCAACGCGATCGGCCTCCGCCCTGTTGCGGTTTTCCTCGGCTTCCATTGCCATGCGCTTGTTGGTAATCGCTGCTTGGCGGAAGATCTCCACCGCTCCCGCCATCGATCCGATTTCATCGGCGCGGTCGGCAAACGGAATCTCCGAACCGGTGTCTCCCTCGGCCAGCCGCCGCATCGAGGCGGTGATGCCGGTAATCGGATTGGCGATGCCGGTCAGCACGAAGGCGACGGCACCGAGAACCAGCAATCCCGCAACGCCGATCGCGGCAAGCAGGTAGAATTCTATCGAGTCGAAGGTTTGCTTGCTGAGTTCAGCCGCCTTGTTGCTGCCGCTGACGTCCAATTCAACCAGGATCGTCGTGGCTTCCTTGAGCTTGTCCGAATAGGAGCGCATCTCGCCGCTCAGATATTGCCCGGCTTCTTCGGTCTTGTTGGCGCGAGAAAGGGCGAGCAACTGCGAGCTGCTGGCGATGTAGCCCTCAACGCTCTCCTTGATCGTCTTGATCAGTTCGCGCTCGTGGTCGGATGAAGCCAGCAGAAGATAGGCGTCCACCGATTTGCCAAGTGAATCCTCGGCAGCTTTAATAGCCTCTTCGCGCGTTTTCTTTTCGGCATCCGACTGCGCGATGATGTGATCACGATAGGCGAGGCGCAAATTCGTCATGGAGAGATTGATCGCCTGCGAAGCCTGCACGCTCGGCAGCCAATGGGCGGCAATTTCTTCGGTGGAGCCGTTCGTCTTTCGAAGACCGTCGACCGCGAGATAGGCGACAAGCCCGAAAAGAAGAGCTATGCCGCTGAAAATCAACAGCAAACTCGATTTTATGTTTGGACGACGCATCGAAAGTCCTCATCGAACGCCGGCTTCATACCGGGTTGGCCAAGGAATATTGTATCGAAAAAAATTTAACGATTTGTTCCAGATGTAAAAAAGCCGTTTACCAGTTTTCCGGAAAATCGCCGCCGCCTTCGGTGCTCGGGCTCCCGCTAAATCAGGAAAATGCCTATCGATGCGGCGTCAGGGACGACAGGAGCCAGAAATGATGAAGCGCATATTTTCCGCCCTTCTCGCATTGATCCTTCCGATGCAGGCAGCCGTTTCGCAACCCGCCGACGAGGCGGGGGCACGCAAAGCGCGGTCTATCGCCCAGCTTCAATCGGAAGGCGTGCCGACCATCGATCATCTGCCGACCATAGAGCCCGAGAGCGAGAGCACCCGCCGAAATACAAAGGTCGTCGTTCAGCGCACCATTGCGCTTGCGATCGTCGCCGTGAAAGGCGAGACCGGCGACCACGAAATGGGTCAGGCTCTCATCCGGCAGTTCGGCGCCCAAAGTTTTTTTACGCCGAAGGAACGGGCGTTCATGGACGATCCCGATCCCACGGATCAGGACCGGACGAACTTTGCCTGGCGCTACGAGGGCGTGCACGTCATGTTGTGGGCGCTCGGGATTAGCTCCGATCTCGAACGTCCCGACCATATTTGCGACGTGCCATTCATTGCGAACACGCTGCGCGAACTAGGGACGGACGGGCTGATGCGTCGTGCCAAGCTTCGTCCGCAGAAAGAGCTCCTGGACGCCGCCGACCTCATTTACCGCTACGATTGGGCGGCCGTGAACGCGCGGCTGAAGGGAGAAGAGCCTCCTGCCGGATTGGATAAGGGCGTGGTCTACGAACGGCATTATGCCCTCAACTGGCTGATTGGCTACATGGACCAGGATTGGGACGATGTTTCCACGGACACGTGATGCTACCTGGACGCCTGGCCACGATGAAGGCGGCTGGTCAGACCCCGCACCGACGCGGTGATGCATGTTTTACGAAATAGCATTATGATTGGCTGAGCGCCTGATCGGCGAAGGGATTGGCCCCCGGGATATAGGATCCCGTGCGGGAATGGAGAGGATAGCTGGATTTGGAACGGCTGAAGGATCTGGATAGTGCTCTCGCGCAGGCAGATGGCGGTTCCACATCGCCTCCCTATGAACGGCCTGGCGTCGTGGCTGCCGCCGTTTACCAGCATGGGCAACGCATTCGCGACATCAGGATAGAAGAGGCCGGCGAATGGCGGAGCCGGGAGAATGCCGTCGTCTGGATTGGCCTGCACGAGCCGGATGAAGTGCTGCTGCACCAGGTTCAGGCCGAGTTCAATCTCCATGCGCTGGCGATCGAGGACGCAGCACAGCCTCACCAGCGCCCGAAGCTGGAGATTTATGGGGACGCGATGTTCATCGTTGCCCGGACCGCCCATATGAAGGATGACGAAATCGTCTTCGGCGAAACGCATCTGTTCGTCGGTCGCGGTTATGTCGTCTCCGTTCGCCACGGGGATTCGTCCTCCTATCTGGCGGTGCGGCAGCGATGCGAGGCCACGCCGGCGGCACTTGCCCACGGCGAGAACTATATTCTCTATTCCATCCTCGATTTCATCGTCGACAACTACATGCCTGTCATCGAGGTCGTGCAAGAGGAAGTCGAGAAGCTCGAGGATCTGGTGCTGCGCGAACAGCTGGAAAAGTCCGACATCGAGCGGCTTTACCTGTTGCGGCGCAAGCTGCTGCGGCTACGCAACGCCGTGGTGCCGCTCGTGGACGTCTGTCGGCGGTACGAGCACATCGATCTTCCTGGCATGGACCCGACGCTCCAATCGCTGTTTCGCGATGTGACCGATCACGTGCGCCGGGTTCAGGAAGATATCGATGCGTTGCGCGAGGTCCTTGCCTTCGCTTTCGAGGCCAGCGTGATGATCGGCCAGACGGAGCAGACGGCGATCGCCCGCAAGCTCGCCGCCTGGGCGGCGATCCTCGCAGTTCCTACCGCGATCGCCGGTATCTACGGAATGAATTTCAACGATATGCCGGAGCTGAAATTCCAGTACGGCTATTTCGTCGTGCTTGGCGTCATCGTCACATTGTGCCTGGGCCTCTTCGGTTTCTTCCGTCGAAAGAAGTGGCTCTAGATATGTGATGTAGGGAGCAGACGGAAGATCCGGGCCGGCGAAGATACGTTAGCACAAGGCCTTCAGCAGCCGATCCCGATGGCTGCGAACATAGTCCATATCGCTGAGATACAGCCGGGCGTCTCCGGCAACCACGTCCTCCACGAACGTCTCATCTCCAGCGGCCGCACTTGCCAGCATGAAATCGACGAGCGCCTGCAGCCGCTGGCAGATCATCTCAGGGAGCTGGAGCCGGTCTTCCATCGTCGCCCCATATGCCGTGCAAAAGATTTCCGCGCGATGCAGCTGTTCGTCGAGGCCGAAGATCACGTCGGGATTGGCGGGATCGGAGAGCGGCGCCCAGCGGTAAACCGAATAGGCCAGATCCCATAGGCGCGGTGCGGGATGGGCGGTATCGAAATCGATGATCCCGACAGCCTCATGGTCTGCCGTAGCGACGTTGTAGGGCGCATAATCTCCATGGCATATGATCTCGCACGGTTCCCGCGGCGGCAGCATCCATGTCTGGATCTCGCGATCCGATTCGAGAAACCCTTGAGATGCCGAGTGAAATTCGCGCAGAAGCCTGGCTGCGGAAAGCAGCATGCGTTCCGATCCGACAAATTGGTCGCTCAGGTCTTCGCAAACTCGCCCCGTGATGTAACTCACGACTTCCTGGTTTCCGGTTATTTCAATGGGATCCGGCGCTCCCGGAAAGCCTCTGCTCCTGAGATGGCGCAAAAACCGGTGCACCGTTGGCGTCCATTCGCCGGAAGGCCGTACGACGGTATTGCCGTCCTGCCAGATCTGCCCGGTTCGTCCGCCCTCCAACAGTTTCACGTTCCGGCCTCCAGACGTTCTTTATGCGAATTCAGTTTTTCGATATGGGCCTGAACCGTCGCGCCAAGGTTTGTCTCATGGCAGTTCCGGTAGAACGCCACGACGTCGGAAGTCATTTCGTCGGGGATGGCAACGAAGTCTTCAAGCCGCAGGCCGCTTGAGCTGCCGAGTTGCGGATCCGCCAGCTGGCTCTCGCTCAAACTGCCGACACGATCGGCCAGGGCTTGGAAATAGGCGAGGTTCTCATCCACTGCCGAAGGAGAGTACGTCCGGCCGTGCGCTGGGATGACCAGTCTGGCATTGAGGTCACGTATCCGCTCGAGCGAGGAACGGATCAGGCGAAGGTCGCCTGCATTTTTGCTCCAGACTTCGGGAATGGGGTATTCCACCGCGTCGACGGCCAGGCAGATGCGAAGTTCGGGAATCCATACGGCGACATGGTCGGGCGTATGTCCCGGCGTATGAATGAGTTCCAGCGTCAGATCGCCGCCGTTGAGGGTCATCGAGCCGGAGAACGTAATGTCAGGACCGATGAGGTCCACGTTCCGAAACCGCGAATCCTGGCTCGCCTTGTCCCTCAGGACCTCGCGTGCCGAAGGGTCGCGTAAACGGTCGAGCGCGGCGCCATGCGCGATAATGGGCGCGCGCCCCGCAATGGCGGCATTCCCCCAGAAATGATCCCAATCCATATGCGAATTGACGACGACCAGCGGACGAGCCTCGGCTCTTTCCTCAAGCAGATCCAGCGCCATCCGGCATAGCTCGGGCGTGCCGAGCGTATCGATCAGAACGTTGAATCTCTGGGTCCGGACAAACACGGCATCCACTTCGTCGCCGACCCTGATGATAACGATGCTATCGTCAAGTTCGGGATATGAACACAATTCCACCGATGCATTCACGTCTGGTCGCCTCTGTTGCAATCGCAGTGATCTCATCCGGATATATCAAATCACGTTCGGGCGCCTGCTCTTTCAGGGCGAGGCGGGATCTGTGGCAGCTTTCGTCTGATTTGGTCTCTGCTTCACAGTGACGTGTACGTCCCAGCCTCTCATCACCGTGTTCGGCACGGCGATCGTGCATATCACCATAACGCTCCGTTTCGAGCGGCCAAGGCTCTTCGGCGTCCACTGTTTTTCGAGCGGGACCGCACATCGTGGAACCAGTGTCTTCAGGTTGGGCTCCAGCACCTCCCATTGCTGATGCCCCTCGGCGTTTTCGTGCGAAATGAAGCGCCTGGCCTCCTCGCGGATTTCGAACAGGCCGTGCGTGTGCTCCGTGGAGCGATCAGTCTCGATGCTCCAGGAAGCCAGGCTGAAGGCGCAAGCCGAAAGGGCAGTGCCAAAGAGTATCGATCGAAGCAATGGTGCGCCGTCAGCAGCCAAATGAGTCACCCTCCCGGGAGGCGGAAGACTACCCAAATACGGCACGAACCTTCAAGGCCTCGCCGCAGTGCGAGCGCCTCGGAACGCGCCCCATCGATCCCGCGCCAATGCCGTCGACGGTATCTGGCGCATCGCGAAATGCCAGTTTTGGTGGAACAACCGCCGCCAAGAAAAGTTTGCCTCTAAACCAACTCGAGGCGGCGGACGATGTTATTCTCTGCGAACCAGGGTGTGTTGAGCACCCCACCCCGGATCTATTATGTCAATCCACTCCTTCTTCAGGGTATCGATGCGTGGCGCGAGGTTTTCGACCATGCGGCGGATACCGGTTTCGACCGCGTGCTGACGGCACCTCTCTTCGACCGGGGCGGGGAGCGCAGCATCTTTGCATCCCAGGATCTGAATCGCCTTGATCCTCAACTGTCGCTCGGAAGCGCAATCGAGGATGGGGTGGGACGCCTGGCGGAGGCCGCCCGCAAGAGCGGCGTCGCCTTGATGATGGACCTGATGCTTGACGGCAAGGCCCGGAATTCCGAGGCGGGCTTTCGCCCCGTCGATCCGAGACGCTCACCATTGGATCCGGCAGAGCCGATGACCGCGATGGAGGCGGAATCTCGATCCCGGCTATTGGAAGAATGGACAGAACGGCTGCAAGAACTGGCCGGTCTTGGCCTCTCCGGCTATCGGGCGCTCGGGATCGATCGCATTGCGCCGGCGGTTTTCAAATCGCTGATTGCGGCGGTGCGCGAGAAGGTGGACGCGCAATTCCTCGCCTGGACGCCCGGCACTGATTTTGGGGCGAGGGACGCGGTCAAGAATACAGGCTTCGATGGATGTTTTTCATCGATGGCCTGGTGGGATTTTGACGAGAGATGGTTCATCGAAGAACACCGCCTCCAGAAGCCGCTTGGCTGGCAGATCGCTTTTCCTGAGTCGCCATTCGCCCGGCGGATCGCGCACGGAACCGAGAGCCGCGAAATCCTCGAACGGCGCGCCATAAGGGCGCTGCGCCTAGCTGCCTCACTCGGCGGCGGCCTGATGGTTCCGATGGGCTTCGAATATGGCGCCGCCGCGCAGCTCGATCCGACGCATGGGAATGGAGCGGGTTTGCGGGGGCTGCGCCATGACCTCGCCTTCGATATCTCCTCCGAAATTCGCCTTGCGAACACGGAGGTCGGCAAGGCTCCCCCTGTGCTTGCCTCATCGCTTCGGCTCATCCGTAACGCCAATGGACCGGTCTCAGCGCTGCTGCAATCGGCGGCAGAAGACCTTCGCAGCGCCGAGAATGTGCGGTTCATCCTGCTCAACAGGGACCTTCGGAAAAGTGCGCCCGCTCCAGTGACCGCACTGCGCGAAGCGGCCTCCGGTTTTCTTCCCGTCGCAGCCGACGGCACGGCTCTGCGGCTGCGGGCAGGGGAGACCCTGGTGGTCGAATGCAAGGCGCCGGCGCCGATCACATCCCGGCCGATCCTCGATATCGAGCAGGCGGTCGCTTCGCCGCGGCTCGCGATCGAGAACGTCATCCCGCGGGTCGATGACGGGCGGTTTCCCGTCAAGCGGGTGGTCGGCGACGTCGTTACCGTCGAGGCGGATATATTCGCCGACGGCCACGACCCGATCGCTGCGGTCCTGCTCTGGCGGCCGCTCGATGCGGCGGACTGGTACGAGACGGAGATGCAACTGGTCGAAAACGACCGCTGGCGCGCCGAATTCCTGCTGGAGCGCACCGGCCGCTACGAATTTGCCGTCGAGGCATGGAAAAACCTGTTTGCGATCTTTCGCTACGAGTTGACGAAGAAGAACGATGCCAGGCTGGACCTGAAGCTCGAGCTGCAGGAGGGGCTGAACCTCGTCCGTTCGGCTGAGACGCATGCCGGCGCAACGCTCAATGCCGAATTGAAGGCCCTCGGCGACAGTCTTGAAAGGGCGTCCGATGCCGAGCGCACGGCGATCCTGCTCGATGCCGGGACATTGGAATTGATGAACAAGGTGGACAGGCGGCCGTTTCGGCTTCGCTCGACGGCAAGCGCCGTCGATGCCGAACGCAAGGAGGCTGCCTTTGCCAGCTGGTACCAGATCTTCCCGCGCTCGCAGAGCGGCGATCCGGACCGGCACGGCACCTTCGACGACGTCATCCCGCGACTGCCCGCCATCCGCGACATGGGTTTCGACGTGCTCTATTTCCCGCCGATTCATCCGATCGGCTCGACCAATCGGAAAGGCCGCAACAACAGCCTGAAAGCCGGGCCGGGCGACCCCGGAAGCCCCTATGCCATCGGCTCCGAGGACGGCGGCCATGATGCCATCCATCCCGAGCTCGGCGAGTTCGAGGATTTCCGCCGGCTGGTGGGGGAGGCCGGCCGGCACGGCCTGGAGATTGCTCTCGACCTCGCGATCCAGGCGTCGCCGGATCACCCCTGGCTGAAGGAACATCCCGGCTGGTTCGACTGGCGTCCCGACGGCACGATCAAATATGCCGAAAACCCGCCGAAGAAATACGAGGACATCGTCAACGTCGATTTCTACACAAAAGATGCGCTGCCTTCATTATGGGTGGAGCTGAGGGATGTCGTCCAGCTTTGGGTGGACCAGGGCGTCAGGCTGTTTCGCGTCGACAATCCGCACACAAAGCCCTTTCCGTTCTGGGAATGGCTGATCGGCGATATCAGGGCCCGCCATCCCGATGTCGTCTTCCTCTCGGAAGCCTTTACCAAGCCGAAGGTCATGTACCGGCTGGCAAAGATCGGCTTCTCCCAGTCCTACACCTACTTCACCTGGCGCAATGCCAAGTGGGAGCTTGAGCAATATATGCGGGAGTTGACGGAGACGGCGCCGAAGGAATTCTTCCGCCCGCATTTCTTTGTCAACACTCATGATATCAATCCGGATTTCCTGCAGAATGCGCCGCGCCCGGCCTTCCTGATCCGCGCAGCACTTGCCGCCACTCTTTCGGGATTGTGGGGCGTCTATAACGGTTTCGAACTTTGCGAGGGGCGTCCCGATGCCAAGCGCAAGGAATATGCCGACAGCGAGAAGTACGAGATCCGCGCCTGGGACTACGATCGGCCGGGCAATATCATTGCCGAAATCAGGACGCTCAACCGCATCAGGAACGAAAACACCGCGCTGCATTCGCATCTCGGGCTGACGCTGCTGAATGCGCGAAATGACAATATCCTGTTTTTCGAGAAGGCAAGCCGTGCCCGCGACAACGTCCTGTTGATCGCCATCAGCCTCGACCCCCACAATTTCCAACAAAGCGACGTCGAGCTGCCGCTCTGGCACTGGTCGCTCGGGGACGGCGGCACGCTGGATGCCGAAGATCTGATCGGCGGGCATCGTTTCAAGTGGACCGGCAAATGGCAGAGCATCAGTCTCAATCCTGAGGTCCTGCCCTATGCGATCTGGCGTATTCGCTCAAGGGAGGCATGAATGGACACGATGAATGCGGATAGCGCGGCGCAGCCGCTCTGGTACAAGGATGCGATCATCTACCAGCTGCACATCAAGTCGTTCTACGATGCCAACGGCGACGGCGTCGGTGATTTCGCCGGCCTGCACCAGAAGCTCGATCACATCGCAGCCCTCGGCGTCAACGCCATCTGGCTCCTGCCTTTCTTTCCCTCTCCGCGCCGCGACGACGGCTACGACATCGCCGACTATGGCAGTGTCAGCCCCGATTACGGAACGGTGGAGGATTTCCGGGCTTTCGTCGACGCCGCCCATCAGCGCAATATCCGCGTGATCATCGAACTCGTCATCAACCACACCTCCGATCAGCATCCCTGGTTCCAGCGCGCCCGCCAGGCGCCGGCAGGGTCGCCGGAGCGCGACTTCTACGTCTGGTCGGATACCGATCAGAAATTTCCGGAAACGCGGATCATTTTCATCGATACGGAAAAGTCCAACTGGACATGGGACGCCGTCGCCGGTGCCTATTACTGGCACCGCTTCTATTCCCATCAGCCCGACCTCAATTTCGACAGTCCCCTCGTCATGGAGGAATTGCTGAGGGTGATGCGCTTCTGGTTGGAAACCGGCATCGACGGTTTTCGTCTCGATGCAATCCCCTACCTTGTCGAGCGCGAGGGGACGATCAACGAAAACCTGCCGGAAACCCACGCGATCCTCAAACGCATACGTGCCGCGCTCGATGCCACCCATCCCGGCGTGATGTTGCTTGCCGAGGCCAATCAGTGGCCGGAGGACACGCGCGAATATTTCGGAGAAGGTGACGAATGCCACATGGCCTTCCACTTCCCGCTGATGCCGCGCATGTATATGGCGATCGCCAAGGAGGATCGGTTTCCGATCACCGATATCCTGCGCCAGACGCCGGAGATTCCCGACAATTGCCAATGGGCGATCTTCCTTCGCAACCACGACGAGCTGACGCTCGAAATGGTGACCGACGCCGAGCGGGACTATCTCTGGGAGACCTATGCATCCGACAAACGTGCCCGCATCAATCTCGGCATAAGGCGGCGCCTGGCGCCATTGATGGAGCGCGACCGCCGGCGGATCGAGCTGATGAACGGGCTTCTTCTCTCGATGCCGGGAACGCCGGTGATCTATTACGGCGACGAGATCGGCATGGGCGACAATATCTATCTCGGCGACCGGGATGGTGTGAGGACGCCGATGCAATGGTCTCCGGACCGCAATGGCGGTTTCTCCAGGGCAGATCCGGCGCGTCTCGTCCTGCCGCCCGTCGCCGACCCGCTTTACGGTTTCGAGGCCGTCAACGTCGAGGCGCAGAGCACGGACGCGCATTCGCTGCTGAACTGGACGCGCAGAATGTTGGCGTTGCGCGGCAGGCATCCCGCCTTCGGGCGCGGCACGCTGCGGTTCCTTTCACCGGAAAATCGCAAGATCCTTGCCTATCTCAGGGAGTATGAAGGCGAGGTCTTGCTTTGTGTTGCTAGTCTCTCGCGGCTGCCTCAGGCCGTCGAACTCGACTTGTCGAGCTTCGAGGGGCGCGTTCCCATTGAACTGACCGGCATGTCGCCGTTTCCGCCGATCGGCCAGTTGACCTATCTGCTGACCTTGCCGCCCTACGGTTTCTTCTGGTTCCAGCTGACGGCTGATGCCGACCCGCCGGCGTGGCGCACCGCACCGCCGCAACAGCTTCCCGATCTGTTGACGATGGTCATCCGGCGTAGCCTGCTCGACCTCGTGGATGAACCGGGTCATGCACGCATCCTGAGCGGCGAAATCCTGCCCGCCTATCTCTCCAGGCGGCGATGGTTCGGGGCAAAGGACCAGGCGCTTCAGGCCGCCCGACTGATCTCCGTGACACCAATCCCATTCGCCGACGGCGTCGTCCTCGGCGAGTTGGAGGTCGTGCTGCCGAACCACAGCGAATCCTACCAACTGCCGCTCGCGGTCGCCTGGGACGATGCCCACCCTTCCGCGCTTGCCCAACAGCTTGCGCTTGGGAGGATTCGTCAAGGTCGACGCGTCGGTTTCCTCACAGATGGATTCGCCGTGGAGGCGATGGCGCGCGGCATTCTGCACGGACTTCGCGACCGCTCGCGCACCACCGGCCGGACCGGCACGCTCGAATTCCTTGGGACAGAACAGCTCGACAGTCTCGATATTTCGAGCGAGCTGCCGGTGCATTGGCTATCGGCTGAACAGTCCAACAGCTCGCTGCTCGTCGGCGACGTAGCGATGATCAAACTGATCAGGCACATCTTCCCGGGCATCCATCCGGAAGTCGAGATGACGCGCTATCTCACCCGCGCCGGCTATGACCACACGGCGCCCCTGCTCGGCGAGGTCGCGCATACCGATTCCAGCGGACGCCGTTCCACCTTGATCATCGTCCAGGGCGCGATCCGCAATCAGGGCGATGCCTGGAACTGGATGCTGAACAATCTGCGCCGTGGGGCCGACGAACTGGTGCTGAACGATCCGGCGGTTCAACCAGACGACGACGTCTTCCGGTCGCTGATCAGTTTCGTCGCGATGGTGGGCCTCAGGCTCGGCGAATTGCATGTCGTGCTCGCTGCGAAGACCGGGGACGAGGCCTTCAGCCCGGTGGTTGCCGGCGATAGCGAGGTCGAGGCGATGAGGAAAGCCGTTGCCGGGGAGCTCGCCTATGCCATGTCGAAGCTCGATGAACGCGACGAGAATGCCGACCCCGCCATCGACCTGCTCGCAGCGCCGCTTCTCGAGCGGCGTTCCGAACTCGCAGAGCTCGCCGGGACGTTGGCGGAGAGCGCCCGCCATACGCTGATCACACGCACGCATGGCGACTTCCATCTTGGCCAGATCCTTGTCAGCGAGGGTGATGCCGTCATCATCGACTTCGAGGGCGAGCCTGCGAAAAACTTGGCCGAGCGCCGCGCCAAGACGAACCCGCTGCGTGATGTTGCCGGGCTCTTGAGATCGCTGAGCTACCTCGTGGCCACCGCCCAGCTCGATAACGACGCGGTCATCGAACATGAGAACGAAGTCCGGCGCGAGGCGATCGCCCGCTTCGGGCGCCATGCCGAGGAGGCCTTTCTCGATGCCTATTCGCAGGCGATTTCCGTATCGAAGGAGCTTGACATGCCACCCGATCAAAGACGCAGGGTTCTCGATGCCTTTCTTCTCGAAAAGGCCGCCTACGAGATCGCCTATGAAGCTCGCAACCGACCGAAATGGCTGCCGATCCCGCTATCCGGCCTTACCGAAATCGTATCGCGTCTGGTGGGGGTCAAGGCATGAATGTTGAGCGCTCGGAACTTCTGGCGGGCATCGGACAGGATGCGCTATGGGCCTTGATCGAGGGGCGACATGGCGATCCGTTTTCGATCCTCGGCCCCCACCAAAGCGGCGGCATGACGATCGTGCGGGTGTATCTGCCCGGTGCGGAAGCGGTCGATCTCATCGATGCGACGAGCGGCCGGGTGGTGGCGCCTTTCAGCATCGCCCACCCGTCCGGCCTCTTTGCGGCGGCGGCCGCCTCGAGGACGGGATACCGGCTGCGGATCACATGGCCGGATGCAGTTCAGATCACCGAGGACCCCTACAGTTTCGGTCTGCTGCTCGGAGAGCTCGACCTTCATCTGATATCGGAGGGCACCCATTATAGTCTGAGCCGGACGCTCGGCTCGGTGGCAATGTCGATCGACGGTATATCAGGCGTTCGTTTCGCCGTCTGGGCTCCGAATGCGCGCCGCGTCTCGGTTGTCGGCGACTTCAACGCCTGGGACGGGCGGCGAAACCCGATGCGGCTGAGACCGTCGGCGGGCGTCTGGGAGCTGTTCGTCCCCCGGCTGGCCCCCGGCGAAAGGTATAAGTTCGAGATCGTCGATGCTGAGGGGACCTGCCTGCCGCAGAAGGCCGATCCGGTGGCGAGGGCAAGCGAAGCCGCCCCATCCACCGCCTCCATCGTCGCATCGTCGACGCCGTTTCGATGGACCGATGACGGCTGGATGAAGGGCCGGTCCCGGCAAGACAGGCTGGAGGGCGCGTTCTCCGTCTATGAGGTGCACGCCGGCTCCTGGCTTCGTGATCTAAAGGACGGCAACAGGTCGCTCGACTGGGTGGAACTCAGCCAGCGGCTGGTTCCCTATGTCAGCGATATGGGCTTTACCCATATCGAGCTGCTGCCGATCATGGAGCATCCGTTCGGCGGTTCCTGGGGATATCAGCCGCTCGGTCTGTTCGCTCCGACCGGCCGATATGGGACGCCTGAGGATTTCGCCTATTTCATCGACCGGTGCCATGGCGCCGGGCTCGGCGTCATCCTCGACTGGGTGCCAGCCCATTTTCCCACAGACGTCTGGGGGCTTGCCCGCTTCGACGGCAGCGCTCTCTACGAGCACGAAGATCCGCGCGAAGGCTTTCACCGCGACTGGAACACGCTGATCTACAATCTCGGCCGTAACGAGGTGAAAGGGTTCCTGATTGCCAGCGCGCTGGAATGGCTGGAGCGCTACCATATCGACGGCTTGCGGGTCGATGCCGTTGCCTCGATGCTTTACCGCGACTACAGCCGCAACGAGGGCGAATGGATTCCCAATCAATATGGCGGTCGCGAGAATTTGGAAGCCGTCGAATTCTTCAAGCACCTGAACAGCATCATTCACGAGCGCTGCCCGCACGCGATGACCATCGCCGAGGAATCGACGGCCTGGCCCGGCGTGACGAAGCCGCCCGAGCAGGGGGGACTGGGCTTCGATATCAAATGGAACATGGGCTGGATGCATGACAGCCTGAGCTATATCGAGAAGGATCCGATTTACCGGAGCTACGCCCATGGCACGATGACCTTCGGAATGATCTATGCCTATTCCGAACACTTCATTCTGCCGATTTCACATGACGAGGTCGTCTACGGAAAGGGCTCGCTGCTGACGAAGATGCCGGGCGACGAATTGCAGAAATTCGCCAATCTGCGCAGCTATCTCGCCTTCATGTGGGGCCATCCCGGCAAGAAGCTCTTGTTCATGGGGAGCGAAGTCGCCCAGCCGGGCGAGTGGAATCACGACGGGTCAGTGACCTGGGATGTGCTGGACCGGCCTCCGCATGTGGGGATTCAGCGCCTGGTGAAGGATCTGAACGGCCTTTACGGGGACGAGCTGGCATTGCAGTTCGGCGACTTTCATCCCGAGGGCTTCGAATGGGCAGCAGCCGACGACGCCGTCAATTCCGTCCTCGGCATGCTCCGTTATGCGCCCGACCGCGCTTCATCGGTGCTGGTCATGTCGAACTTCACGCCGGTGCCGCGTTACGGCTACAGGATCGGCGTGCCGAGCGACGGCGTGTGGATCGAGCGGATGACGACGGACGCGCGGGAATATGGCGGCTCGGGCCTGGTCAACGGCGCGGTGTCGACCGAACCCGTGCCCGCCCACGGCAGGCCGGTCTCCCTGTCACTGACGCTGCCGCCGCTATCGACGATCTTTCTGCAAGGGCCGTCTCCCTGACGGCGCGGCCGCGGACCGGTCACCCCGGTGGCGGTTTCACCGTCACCTGAGATAATGGATATGCGGGCGCGAATGATAGGGAGAGATTTCGATACGGGCCTCGACGGAAAAGACATTCCTGAGAAGATCCTCGCTCAACACGTCCTGCGGTGCGCCGGAGGCGACGATCCTGCCATGCTGCATGATGATCAGCTGGTCGCAGAACATGGCGGCATGGTTGAGATCGTGCAGGGCGACGATGCTGGTGATCGGCAGGCCGGAGACGAGCCGCATCAGGCCGATCTGGTGCTGGATATCGAGATGGTTCGTCGGCTCGTCGAGGATAAGTTCCTGGGGCGACTGGGCGAGCGCCCTGGCAATATGAGTGCGCTGCTTTTCGCCGCCCGACAGGCTCTGCCAGCGATCGTCGCGCTTCTCCGCCATGCCGGCGCGCGCCAACGCCTCTTCGACTGCCTCTTCGTCGGCCCTCGTCCAGCCCGAGAACCTCGACCGGTGCGGAAACCTTCCGAGCTTGACGACGTCAACGACCTTCAGATTGGCATTCGTCGTGGCATGCTGCTCGACGAAGGCGATCCGCCGGGCGATCGACCGGCGGCTGATCGTGCCGATGTCGTTCCGGTCGAGCGTGACGCGGCCGGAATGCGGCCGCTTCAGGCCGGCCAGAAGCCGCAGCAACGAGGTCTTGCCCGAGCCGTTCGGGCCGAGCAGACCAAGCATCCGGCCGGGCTGCGCTTCCATGGAAACGCCATCGAGAATGGTCTTCCTGCCAATTTTCCAGATGAGGTTGTCGGCCTTGATGCTCATGATGCGCGCTGGAACCGATAGAGGATGATCGAGAAGAAGGGGACGCCGACCAGCGCCGTGACGACGCCGATCGGCAGGATCTGGTTGGGAATGAGGGCGCGCGCAGCGATGTCGGCGAGCACCATGAAGATCGCCCCTGTTATGGCGCAGGCCGGCAGCAGGCGAACATGCAGCGGCCCGACGACAAAGCGGGCGACATGCGGCACAACGAGGCCGACGAAGCCGATCGACCCCACCATGCTGACGATCGTCGCCGTCATCATGGCGGTCAGCGCGAAGAGCACCATGCGGGCGCGCCCGACATTGACGCCGAGCGAAGATGCCGCCTCGTCACCGAAAGCGAAGGCGTCGAGCACGCGGGCGTAGAACAGGCAGCCGACGAGGCTGATGCCGACGACGATCGAGACCAGCGCGAATTCCGGCCAGCGCACGCCGCCGAAGCTGCCGAGCAGCCAGAACATGACGTCGCGGGCCTGCTGCGCATTGGCCGAGGTGGTGACGATATAGGACGTCGTGGCGTTGAAAAGCTGCGAAGCGGCGACACCGGCAAGGATGGTCCGATCCGCTCCGCCGCGAGTGCCGTTCGACAGCAGCGCGACGAAGAAGAAGGCTGCGAAGGCCCCGGCAAACGCGCCGGCGGAAAGCGAAACCGCACCGGCACCCATTCCCAGGATAACGATTGCAACGGCGCCGGTCGAAGCGCCGGCGGAGATGCCGAGAACATAGGGTTCGGCAAGCGGGTTGCGCAGCAGCGACTGCATGATCGCGCCCGACAGCGCAAGGCCCGCGCCGCAGAAGGCGGCAACGAGCGCCCGGCTGAGACGATAATCCCAGATGACGGTCTCATGGATGCGGTTCAGTTCGACCGCGGTCCATCCCAGCCGGTTAGTGACGGCCGAAAACGTGGTTGCAAGCGGGATCGGCAGGTCGCCGATCCCGACGCTGACGCCAATGGCGACAGCGATGAGGCAGAAAGAGGCGAGGAGCAGTGCGAGGACGGCTCCCAGCTGCCGGAAGATACGGCCCGCTTCCGTCACTTCAACAGACCGAGAGCCTTCAGCTGGCCGGCCACCTGCTCAGCGCCGTAAACCGTGCGGACAGTCGGGTTCATGGCCTGGCCGTCCATGATTACGATCGCCTTGTTCTTGACGGCAGGGATCTGGCTGACGGCCGGATCGGTGTTCAGGAAATTGATCTTGGCCTCCGGCTTGTCGAGCTCCCACCGGTTGCGGTCGAGGCTGGCGACGACGATGACGTCGGGATTGGAGGCGATGATGCCTTCCCAGCCGAGCGTTGGCCATTCCGCTTCCGCTGATATCGCGTTGTGTCCGCCGAGTAGGTCGGCGATAAAGCCGGACGCGCTGTTCTTGCCGCCGAGATAGGCGTCGGCCGACGGGCTGGGGCTGGAGAACCAGAAGACGTAGGAAAGGTTCTTGCCGTCCTTCGAAACGCTGGAGCGAAGCTTGGCTTCGCGCGCCTTGAAGTCGGCGATCAGCGCCTGGCCGCGATCGGCGACGTCGAAAATCTCAGAGAGTTCGTCGATCTCCTTGTAGAGAAGATCCATGTTCCACAGCTCGCCGCGGCTGCCATACTGGTCCTTGACGTCCTTGGTGCTAAGGCAGGTGCTGGGCGAGAGATAGGTGGCGACGCCGACCTTGTCGAAATCCTCGCGCTTGGCGATCTTGCTGTTCGGCCCGACCAGGCTCGGCAAGGCCACCGCCACGAAGTCGGGATTTTCGGCGAGGATCGATTCGAAGGTCGGCATTTCGACGGTCAGAAGCTTGACCTTGGCATTGGCCTCGGCGAGCTGCGGCAGGACCTTGCTCGGCCAGAAGGCGGTGCCGGCCATCTTGTCCTCGAGGCCGAGCAGCAGCAGGATTTCCGCGCTGTTCTGGCCGAGGCCGACCGCCCGCTCGGGCGCCTTCTTGAAGGTTACCTCAGCACCGCAGTTTTCCAGCGTCAGCGGATAGGTCGTCGAACCGGCCAAAGACGGACTTGCGGCAAGGCCGATCAGGGCGGAAAGGCCGCAGGCGGCCAGAAGCGATTTGAGGCTGGTCACGAATAAATCCCCGGTGCGTGAGTATGTGCGGCCGCCGTATAGCCTCAGAAACGGGCAGAAAACAAGACCAAATAAATCAACTTATCGCAAAATTGCAGCCGCGTTCCCTGCCTAAACCGGGGCAACCGGTGACAGCGACTTGCCGTAGACTTCGAGGATCGCGGCGATCTCCTTGAGGATGCCGGAGAGGGGAAGCGTGTCCTGTCTGTTGAACGCCATGTCGCTGCGTTCGAAAAGGGCAAGGCAGATCTCGTTCGAATCATGGCGCGACTGATAAGCGAGACCATCCGGCCGGTCGGCATGGTCCCAAAGCGCGTCGGCCCAAAGGCCGCATGGTTCGTAGGGGCCGGTGGAGATGGCATTATCGGTGCCGAGAGCCTGCAGGCCGGTTCCGTGCATGCGCACGATCCTCAGCGGTCTGATACAGCTGAGTTCACTGATGGCGCGGGTGGTGATTTCGGTCATGGACACCATCAACCGCTGGGGATTGCGCAGGATCGTTTCCGCAAGCGCTCCCCTGCGGCTCATCCCGACATAGAGAATTCCGAAACGTCCGCTGGCGCTGTCGAAACGATTGGTGGCGGCAATCCCGGGGCCGGGTCCAAAGAAGATGGGATCGAGATGCGTCCGATGGACCCTATGGAGAACCTGCCCGGCTGGAATGAGGTCGATCGGCAATGACGAATGGGCGAGCCAAGAGGGCGGGGGCAGTGCAGCTCCCGACGGCCCTCTGCCTGCATTTGCCGGCATCAGGCAAAGCCGTCGGAGGTTTCAATCCGGATCAGACGCCGGACTGATTCACGATCGCCGTCGCGCAGCGCCTGCAGAGCTGTCCGACCACCGAGAACCGTATCGGAAGCAAGCAGAAAATCCAATGCGATCCAGGGACCGGCGGCGGCAAAACCACGCACGACGTCGGAAATCCCCGCGATCACCTCACCTTGATCAAACTGGCAGAGCGGATAGCGCCAGTCGCTGCCCTCGCGCACGGCAAGCAGCGTGCCGGTCCGCCGCCTCTTGTCGATTGCCTGTCTGCTGATGCCGAGGATCCGTCCGGCGTCCTCGGCCGACATCGTCCCGCCGGCCCGTTCGACGAGATTTTGCCGATGCTCGACGTTGCGAGCCAGTGCCGGAACCAGCGGATCGAGATCGTTTATCGCCGCTCCCACCATATCCGAGCGGCTGAGAAGCTGCGCCAACGATCCGGCGTCGGTCGGGGCTGAAAGCGCCTCGGCTAGGTCCTTTGCCGGCACATTTGCAGAAATGCGCTCCAGCGCCGACGTCGCGCGTCGCAGAAACGCGGTCCTGATGGAATTCGGTTCTTCCTGCGCGGTGGCGGGACCGGATGCGTGGCGGGTCACTGAGCGCCTCCTTGGTTGACAAGGTATTTATAAGGTTCATGACAATATGAAGTCAACCATGTATCGAAGCCGGAGCTCATCAGTGCGCTTCAAAAAACCCCCTGATCGCCCTGGAGAGCGCATACGGATTTTCCTCTGCCACGTGGTGACCGCTCTCTATCCCGAAACCTCGCACGTCATCCGCCCAGTTTCGCCAGATAGCGGCAGGATCGCCATAGATCTGTTCCATGTCGTCCCTGAGCGACCAGAGGCACAGCATGGGGCACATCACTTTCCGGCCGGCGTCGCGGTCCGCGCGGTCGTGAAGATGGTCGATGCTGAGACCGGCGCGATAATCCTCGACCATGCCATGGATCACATCGGGATCCTGGATGACGTCGAGCAGGTCATCATAGGCCTCTAAACCCATCAGCCTGGGTGACAGCTTGTCGTACCATGCTAGGGGATCGGCTGAAATTGCGCGTTCCGGCTTTTCCGGCTGGGCAAAGAAGAACCAGTGATACCAGTCTCTGGCAAAGGTCCAGTCGGCGCGTTCGAGATGCTCGATAACAGGGATGCCGTCCACGATGACGAGCTTGCGCACGCAGGCGGGATGATCCATCGCCATGCGGAACGCCGTCAAGCTTCCACGGTCGTGGCCGACCACGAAGAAGCTTTCGTGCCCCAATCGCCTCATCAGCTCGACGAGGGCGTGAGCCTTGGCGCGCTTGGAGGAATTGCTGCTCTCGGGCGCATCGGCCGGCTGGTAGGAGCGGCCGAAGCCGGGAAGGTCGGGGCAGACCACCGTTAAGTGCGGGGATAGGAAATCTGCCACCCGGCCCCAGGTCATATGGGTTCTCGGATGACCGTGGAGCAGAAGAACGGCAGGCCCCGATCCGCCTTGACGGACGCGAACCTGCCCGGGACCGACGTCGACAGTGTCCAACGTAAAGTCTTCGAACATGTTCAGGTCAGCTTTCCCACGCGCTTGGCATAGTCCGAAAAGGTGAATCGCTCGCCTTTCTGGCTTGCCTGATTGGCCAGCAGAAGCACACGAAGGGGAAACAGGGTCGCCGCGCGGTTGGCGTCGGACAGATCGTGTCCGTTATTTTCTTCAACGCTTTTCCTGGCCTTCGAGAGCGCAACGTCCAGCTCCTCATGGGTGAGCAGTCCTTTTTCGACGATTGCATCTGTTATCGACGCGATCGCCATAATGAGGCCTTCGAGCTGCAGGTTCGCCGTATTCATTGTGCCCTCCAATGAAGTGAAGCGGTCTCTCCGGCCGCCATCATAGTCACGTCAGTCTTCTTGAACCGGGCGGATTGTGTCTACCGAGATCACACCGTCGACGACCCCGCGTTTGACGTCGCGTCTATCCCGATCGATCTCGATGACGGTGTAGAGTTTGTCGTCGCGGAAGGCGCTGGCATTGACCGTGGTGACATCCTCGGCGGGAGCTGCATCAACTTCCATGAAGTCGAGTTCGCGCGCCGCGGCGACGATCCTGGCATCGCCGGACGTCCTGGCGGCAACCACGATGACGCCGTGGTTGGGAGCATTGTCCCATCTCGGATCGTCGGGTTCGGCGATGGGTTCCAGCCGATAGATGTTGAGCATCTCGCCGCCCGCGTTGGGCGAAGCTTGCGCAGCCGCGTCCTCGATTTGCGCCTGGCTCTCGACTGACTTTCCGAAGGTGGTCGGGCTGGTCGCGTTGTTGATCTCTTCTTCCTTGCCTGTCCTTGAAACGTTCGACATGTCGCTCTCCATTGTCAGGACGGAAACGACAGCCGGCAGCAAAGTGTTCCCGCGCACGAAAAACCGCAAATTCCACCGAGACGGTTTCCGGCGAGCATTCTCGATATCTGCAACTATCAGGCTCATTTTGGGCGGTGAATCATGTTAGGATGGACGCGGGATGGCCATACCATTTTCTGAGTTGAGCGCTAAATTACCAGTCGTCGAACAGGGGGATTTTCGTGAGCAACCAATCCAGCGAATTCGCGCGCGACAGCGTTGCGGTAGACAACCTCAATGGGCATGACCACAAAACGATGGCGTTCGACGACGCCAGCGCGCTTCTGGAAGTCCTTGTCGCGGTCAGGCGCGGCGACTTTTCCGTGCGGATGCGGTCCGACCTGACGGGTCTCACCGGCAAGGTCGCCGATGCTCTCAACGACATCATCGCCGCCAATCAGCGCATGGCTCAGCAGCTCGAGCATGTCGGGCAGGTGGTCGGCCGGGACGGGCGAACGAGCACTCGCGTACGCTTCGGCCTGTCGGACGGCTCCTGGTCCGAAATGGAAGGATCGATCAACGGTCTGATCGACGATCTCCTATGGCCGACGACCGCCGTCACGCGCACGATCACGGCTGTCGCCAAGGGAGATCTCTTGCAGACCGTGCCGCTGGATGTCGACGGTCGGCCGCTCAAAGGCGAGTTCCTGCGCTCGGCCGATATCGTCAATACGATGATCAAGCAGCTGAGCGTCTTCACATCGGAAGTGACGCGCGTCGCGCGCGAGGTCGGCACCGACGGAAAACTCGGCGGCCAGGCACAGGTGCCGGAAGTGACGGGCGTCTGGAAGGACCTCACCGAAAGCGTGAACTCGATGGCGTCGAACCTGACGGCGCAGGTGCGCAATATCGCGGAAGTGACGATCGCCGTTGCGAATGGCGATCTTTCCAAGAAGATCACCGTCGACGTGCGCGGCGAGATCCTGCAGCTGAAGGAGGCGATCAACACCATGGTCGACCAGCTCAGGTCCTTCGCCTCGGAAGTGACGCGCGTCGCCCGCGAAGTCGGCACCGAAGGCAAGCTTGGCGGACAGGCGCTGGTGCCGGGCGTGGCCGGCACCTGGAAGGACCTGACCGATTCCGTCAACGCCATGTGCGGCAACCTGACCGCCCAGGTCCGCAACATCGCTCAGGTGACGACGGCCGTGGCGCGCGGCGACCTGTCGCGCAAGATCACCGTCGACGTCTCCGGCGAAATCCTGGAGCTCAAGGAAACCATCAACACGATGGTCGACCAGCTGAACGGCTTTGCCGGCGAGGTGACGCGCGTGGCGCGTGAAGTCGGCACCGAAGGTCGGCTCGGCGGACAGGCGCAGGTGCCCGGCGTGGCAGGCACCTGGAAGGACCTCACCGACAACGTCAATTCCATGGCCTCGAACCTCACCGCGCAGGTGCGCAACATCGCCGAGGTCTCGACTGCGATCGCCAACGGCGACCTGTCGAAGAAGATCACTGTGACGGTGTCGGGGGAAATCCTAGAGCTGAAGGAGACCATCAATACGATGGTCGATCAGCTGAACGCCTTCGCCTCGGAAGTCACCCGCGTCGCTCGCGAAGTGGGCACGGAGGGACGGCTCGGCGGTCAGGCCAATGTGCGCGGCGTCGCCGGCACCTGGAAGGATCTGACCGAGAACGTCAACTCGATGGGCGGCAACCTGACGGCGCAGGTGCGCAATATCGCCGAGGTCTCGACTGCGATTGCCAATGGCGACCTGTCGAAGAAGATCACCGTCGACGTGAAGGGCGAGATCCTCGAATTGAAGGAAACCATCAATACGATGGTGGACCAGCTGAATGCCTTCGCTTCGGAAGTGACCCGCGTCGCCCGCGAAGTGGGCACGGAGGGCCGGCTCGGCGGCCAGGCCAATGTGCGCGGCGTCGCCGGCACCTGGAAGGATTTGACAGACAGCGTCAACTCCATGGCTTCCAACCTGACCGGGCAGGTGCGCAACATCGCCGAGGTCGCGACCGCCGTCGCCCAGGGAGACCTGTCCAAGAAGATCACCGTCACCGTGTCGGGGGAAATCCTCGAACTGAAGGAGACCATCAACACGATGGTCGATCAGCTCAACGGCTTTGCCGGCGAGGTGACGCGTGTGGCGCGCGAGGTCGGCACGGAAGGGCGGCTCGGCGGCCAGGCGAACGTGCTCGGCGTCGCCGGCACCTGGAAGGACCTGACCGACAGCGTCAATTCCATGGCCGGCAATCTGACGGCGCAGGTGCGCAACATCGCCGAAGTCTCGACCGCGATCGCCAATGGCGATCTGTCGAAAAAGATCACGGTGTCGGTCTCGGGCGAAATCCTCGAGCTCAAGGAAACGCTGAACACCATGGTCGACCAGTTGAACCGGTTCGCCTCCGAAGTGACGCGCGTCGCCCGCGAAGTCGGCACCGAAGGCAAACTTGGCGGCCAGGCGCAGGTGCCGGGTGTCGCCGGCACCTGGAAGGACCTGACCGAAAACGTCAATTCCATGGCCTCCAACCTCACCGGCCAGGTGCGCAACATCGCCGAAGTCACGACGGCCGTGGCGCGCGGCGACCTGTCGCGCAAGATCACCGTCGATGTGAAGGGGGAAATCCTCGAACTGAAGAACACCATCAACACAATGGTCGATCAGTTGAATGCCTTTGCCGGCGAAGTGACGCGTGTGGCCCGTGAAGTCGGCACCGAAGGCAAGCTCGGCGGCCAGGCGCAGGTCTCCGGCGTCGCCGGCACCTGGAAGGACCTGACCGACAGCGTCAATTCCATGGCCGGCAACCTGACGGCGCAGGTGCGCAATATCGCCGAGGTGGCCACCGCGATCGCCAACGGCGATCTGTCGCGCAAGATCACCGTCGACGTGCGCGGCGAAATCCTGCTTTTGAAGGATACGCTGAATACCATGGTCGATCAGCTTCGCTCCTTTGCCGGCGAGGTGACGCGTGTGGCCCGCGAAGTCGGCACCGATGGCAGGCTCGGCGGCCAGGCCGTCGTTCCCGGCGTCGCCGGCACCTGGAAGGACCTGACCGATAACGTCAACCTGCTCGCCGCCAATCTGACGACCCAGGTTCGAAACATTGCCGAAGTGACGACGGCCGTGGCGCGCGGCGACCTGTCGCGCAAGATCACCGTCGACGTGAAGGGTGAAATCCTCGAACTGAAGAACACCATCAATACGATGGTGGACCAGCTCAACGCCTTCGCCGGCGAAGTGACGCGTGTGGCCCGCGAAGTCGGCACCGAAGGCAAACTCGGCGGCCAGGCGCAAGTGCCGGGTGTCGCGGGCACCTGGAAAGACTTGACCGACACCGTCAACGTCATGGCCGCCAACCTGACCGAGCAGGTCCGCGGCATCGTCAAGGTGGTGACGGCGGTGGCCAACGGCGACCTCAAGCAAAATCTCACCGTCGCATCCAAGGGCGAGGTGGCCGCTCTTGCCGAAACCATCAACAACATGACCAACACACTCGCGACCTTTGCCGACCAGGTGACCACGGTGGCACGCGAGGTGGGCGTGGAAGGCCGCCTCGGCGGTCAGGCGAACGTTCCGGGTACCGCGGGAACCTGGAAGGATTTGACCGGCAACGTCAACCTGCTTGCCGCCAATCTGACGACGCAGGTGCGCGCTATTGCCGAAGTGGCGACGGCCGTCACCAAGGGTGACCTGACGCGCTCGATCAAGGTCGACGCGCGCGGCGAAGTGGCCGAGCTCAAGGACAACATCAACACAATGATCGACAACCTGCGCCTGACCACCGAGCGCAATACCGAGCAGGACTGGCTGAAGACCAACCTGGCGCGCTTCACCAACATGCTGCAGGGACAGCGCGACCTGACGCTGGTCGGCAAGATGCTGCTATCGGAGCTCGCACCTCTGGTCGGTGCCCATCAGGGGGTCATCTACCAGGTGGATGCCGACGAGCGGCAGCCGGTCTTGTCGCTGCTCTCCACCTATGCGCAAGGCGGCGAGGCGGCGCATCCGGCGCGGCTGGAATTCGGCCAGGGACTTGTCGGCCAATGCGCCAGCGATGCTCGCCGGATCCTGGTCACCGACCTTCCCGACAACGTCGTTCCGATAAGCTCCGGCGTGTTCACGACCCTGCCGAGAAGCGCCATCGTGTTGCCGGTGCATTTCGAGGGGCAGGTGAAGGCGGTGATCGAGCTTGCCTCCGCCGGCGAATTCACCGAGTTGCAGCTGTCGTTCCTCGATCAGCTGACGACATCGATCGGCATCGTCCTCAACTCGATCGAAGCGACCATGCAGACCGAAGGCCTGCTCAAGCAGTCCCAGCAGCTCGCCGCCGAGCTTCAGACGCAGCAGCGCGAGCTGCAGCAGACCAACGAGCAGCTCGGGCAGAAGGCGCAGCAGCTGGAGGAGCGCAACGTCGAAGTCGAGGCGAAGAACCAGGAGATCGAGCAGGCCCGGCGCGCGCTGGAGGAAAAGGCAACCGAGCTCGCGCTGACATCGAAGTACAAATCCGAATTCCTCGCCAACATGTCGCATGAGCTGCGCACGCCTTTGAATTCGATCCTCATCCTCGGCCAGCAGCTGGGAGAAAATCCGGATGGCAACCTGTCGGGCAAACAGGTCGAGTTCGCAAAGACGATCCACGGCGCGGGAACCGATCTGCTGAACCTCATCAGCGACATCCTCGACCTGTCGAAGATCGAGTCCGGAACGGTCTCGGTCGATGCCGAGGAGATCTTCGTCAGCAACCTGCTCGAGATGATGGCGCGGCCATTCCGGCACGAGGCGGAAAACCGGAGCCTGTCGTTCTCAGCCGAGGTCGGCGCCGATGTTGCGAAGAGCCTCATCACGGATTCGAAGCGACTGCAGCAGATCCTCAAGAACCTGCTGTCGAACGCCTTCAAGTTCACCGCGCAGGGCGGCGTGACGCTTCGCGTCGCCTCGGCAACGAGCGGCTGGTCATCCGATCATCCCTCGCTCAGACACGCACCTTCGGTGATCGCCTTTGAAGTCGTCGACACCGGCATCGGCATCCCGCCTGAAAAGCAGCGCATCATTTTCGAGGCGTTCCAGCAGGCGGATGCCTCGACAAGCCGCAAATACGGCGGCACCGGCCTTGGTCTGGCGATCAGCCGCGAATTGGCGAACCTCTTGGGCGGTGAGATTCAGCTGCGCAGCACCCCCGGTGTCGGCAGCACCTTCGTCCTCTACCTGCCGCTCACCTATGTCGGTGCCGGTGCGGTTGCGCCGAAATCCGTTCCGCCGGCAAATGTCGTGGAATTCGCCGAGGCGGCAGCAAACCGCCGCGCCGAGAAGACCGTCGAACATGTCGAAGACGATCGCCACCAGATAGCGGCCGGCGATTCCGTGTTGCTCGTCGTCGAGGACGATGCGCATTACGCCCGCGTCCTGGTGGATCTCGCCCGCGACAACGGATTCAAGGTTCTGGTGGCGATGCGCGGCAGCGACGCACTCGCACTTGCGCAGGACTACAGGCCGGCGGCGATCTCGCTCGACATCTTCCTGCCGGACATGCTCGGCTGGACGGTGCTCAGCCAGCTCAAGCAGAATCCGCAGACGCGGCATATTCCGGTGCAGATCATCAGCCTCGACGAGGATCGGCAGCATGGGCTGACCCGCGGCGCCTTCGCGTTCATGAGCAAGCCGACGACGCCGGAAGGCCTCGGCAAGGCGCTGTCGCGATTGAAAGCCTATGCGCAGCCGCGCCGCAAGCATCTGCTGCTCGTCGAAGACAACGAGGCCGAGCGTCTGAGCGTCACCGCTCTCCTGGGACACGACGACATCGACATCACCAGCGTCGGCTCCGGATCGGAGGCACTCGCCGCTCTTCGGCGGGATTCTCCCGACTGCGTCGTGCTCGACCTTTCGCTTCCCGACATGTCCGGCTTCGACGTGCTGGAGCAAATCCGCGACGATGCCGAGATCGGCGAGGTGCCGGTGGTCGTGTTCACCGGCCGGGAGCTTTCCCCTGAGGAGGACGCGACGTTGCACAGCATGGCCCGTAGCGTCGTCGTCAAGGGCGTCGAGTCACCCGAACGTCTCCTGGATGAGACGGCCCTGTTCCTGCATCGGGTGGTCGCCGACCTGCCGGCCGCAAAACAGGCGACGCTGCAGGAACTGCACAGTTCGGACGAGGATCTGGTCGGCGAGACCGTGCTGCTCGTCGACGACGATGCCCGCAACATCTTCGCGCTGAGCAGCGTCCTCGAGCGTCGGGGAATGAGGGTCCTGACCGCGACGACCGGCAGCGAAGCCATCGACGTCATCAACAACGAACCCTCTGTCGCGATCGTGCTGATGGATATCATGATGCCTGGAATGGACGGTTACGAGACGATGCAGGTCATCCGTTCGGAGCCACGGTTCCGGCGGCTGCCGATCCTGGCGCTGACGGCCAAGGCGATGAAGGGCGACCGCGAGAAATGCCTGGAAGCGGGCGCCTCGGACTATCTGGCGAAGCCGGTCAATACCGAACAGCTTCTGTCGGCCCTTCGCATGTGGCTGCACCGCTGAGGATCTGGCCATGAACCCCGTCAACATCCTCCTCGTCGACGACCAGCCGGCAAAGCTCCTGAGTTACGAGGTCATTCTCGAAGAGCTCGAAGAAAACCTCATCAAGGCGCATTCCGCTCGCGAAGCCTTCGAGCACCTGTTGCGCACCGAAATCGCGGTGATCCTCGTCGATGTCTGCATGCCCGAACAGGACGGCTTCGAGCTCGTCAGCATGATCCGGCAGCATCCGCGCTACCAGAATACGCCGATCATCTTCGTTTCCGCAGTGATGCTCGCGGAACCGGACCGGCTGCGCGGCTATGCGGTGGGCGCGGTCGATTACGTCTCCGTCCCGATCGTCCCCGAGGTGCTGAGAGCCAAGGTGCGGGTCTTTGCCGATCTCTACAGGAAGACGAGGGAACTCGAACGCCTGAACGTTGAGCTGGAGGCCCGCGTTCACCAGCGCACCGCCGAGCTCGAGGCGTCGGCAGCGCAGTTGCGTGAGCTCAACGAGGAACTCGAGCACCGGATCGATCAACGGACCCGGGAGCGCGAAGAGGCGCTCGCACAGCTGTTCGAGGCGCAGAAGCTCGACACGATCGGCCACCTGACGGGTGGCGTGGCCCACGACTTCAATAATCTTCTCATGGCGGTTCTCGGCAGCCTGAATCTTCTGAAGAAGCGGCTTCCGGCCGATGAACGCAGTGAACGTCTGGTGACGAACGCGATACAGGCGGCCGAGCGCGGCACCGCGCTGACCCAGCGCCTGCTTGCCTTCGCACGCCGCCAGGAACTCAAGCCGCAGGCGGTCGACTTCTTCAGGCTGTTCGAAAACGTCGAGGATCTTCTCGCCAAAGCGGTGGGGCCGCGCATCGAAATCCGCAAAAGCATCCCGACGGATCTGGCACCCCTTCTGGTCGACAGCAACCAGCTGGAACTGGCTCTGCTCAATTTGTTCGTCAATGCGCGGGATGCGCTCGAAAGCGGCGGAGCCGTGACGGTTGCCGCGGCGACAGCCGATGAAGCCCGGCCGCCCGGCCTCGCGGGCGGGAATTACATCAGGATATCGGTGTCGGACGATGGCGAGGGGATGGACGAGGCAACGGTCTCGCGTGCCGCCGAACCGTTTTTCACCACCAAGGGGGTCGGCAAGGGCACCGGTCTCGGCCTGTCGATGGTGCATGGCCTGGCGGCGCAATCCGGCGGCTCGATCCAGATATCGAGCGTCAGGGGCAAGGGCACGACCGTTTCCCTGTGGCTGCCCGTCGCCGAGACATTCGTCAAGGTGCAGCCGGCCGTCGAGCCTCCGGCGACGGAGCCTTTGAAACCGGCGTCGCGGCCGCTTGCCATTCTGGTCGTCGACGACGACGCCCTTGTCAGGACGGGAACCGTGGCGATGCTGGAGGATCTCGGGCACCTGCCGCAAGAGGCGTCTTCCGCTTCCCAGGCCTTGGAATTCTTTGCCGATGGACAGGGTTGCGATCTCGTCATCACCGATCATGCCATGCCGGGCATGACGGGCGCCGAGCTTGCGCGTCACCTTCGGACCTCCTTTCCAGGCCTGCCCATCATCCTTGCTTCGGGCTATGCCGAGTTTTCCGAGGACCATGGCCTCGGCCGGATGCTGCGGATGAAGAAGCCATTCACGCAGGAACAGCTTCAGGCGGCCATGGAGCAGGCGCTCTCGGGCAAAGTCGCGGCGGCATGACGCTCGAAGTGGTGCGGTCTCAATTTCCGGTCGCGGTCAAGGCAGTTGCCGTCTGTTTTATTTGTCCGGTTATCAAAAAATGATAACATGGCTTCGATGAAAGGTATTGCCATGCCCTCCAGCTATAATATCGGGCCTCGCTATGAAGGCTTTGTCCGCGAGCTTGTTGAAAGCGGGCGCTATGCCAGCGCCAGCGAGGTCATGCGCGATAGCCTCCGCTTGCTGGAACAGCGGGAGGAAATTCGCGCGCTTGAATTGGAAAGACTCAAGCGGGAATATGCCGAAGGTAAAGCCAGCGGCGAACCCGAAGAGATCGATCCCGCGGCCTTCCTGCAAGAGCTGAAAGCAGAACGCGCAGCTCGTGGCTAAATATAAGTTGTCTCCGCGTGCCCAGCGCCAGATGCGCGATATCTGGCGCAATATCGCCGTTCACAATGAACCGGCTGCCGACAGGCTCCTGCAAAAGCTTTTCGAAAAGTTCGAACTGGTCGCCGCTCATCCCGAAATGGGGCCTGCGCGCCCGGAAATCAGCCCCGCGGCTCGCTTGGTTATCGAGGGGCGCTACATCGCCGTCTATGAACCCACCAATTACGGCGCCGAAATTGTCGTGGTCGTACATGGAATGCGCGAACCAGCAACCTGGCTCGACTGACGCAACCTCCTATGGCCCGATGAATATCGTCATCCTGGTGACAGCGGCCGCTTTCGGGTGTCCGCTAGCGGACGAAACTTTTTGCTCCCGCTAAAGTTACCTAAATCCAATCTCACTTCATCGAAGGCTTTCCTTTGACCCAAACGATGTTCGGACCTGCATTCACCGAAGAGGGCATTCTATTCCGCCTCTGGGCTCCCCTGCATGAAAGCGTGTCGTTGAAGATCGAAGGCGCTGATCCGCGGCGGATGCAGGCGGTCGGGGACGGCTGGCACCATTGCACGGTCGCGGATGCCAGTGTCGGTACGCGCTACCGCTTTGTCCTGCCGGACGGCCTCGAAATTCCCGATCCCGCCTCGCGGCTTCAGCCGCAGGATGTGCACGGGCCGAGCGAAGTGGTCGACCTTTCCTCCTATCGCTGGAAGACGAGTGACTGGACGGGTCGGCCTTGGGAAGAGATGGTCATCTACGAGATGCATATCGGCTGCTTCACGCCGGAGGGTACTTTCAAGGCCGCGATCGAGCGGCTTGACCATCTGCAAGCGCTGGGCGTTACGGCGCTGCAGATCATGCCGCTGAGTGAATTTCCCGGCCGTTACAGCTGGGGTTATGATGGCGTGCTTCCCTATGCTCCGTGCAGCAGCTACGGCCGGCCGGAAGATTTCATGGCGCTGGTGGACGCAGCACATCAGCGCGGCATCTCGGTTTTCCTGGACGTGGTCTACAATCACTTCGGGCCTGACGGGAACTATATCCCCTCCTATGCGCCGCTCTTTACCGACCATCACAAGACGCCCTGGGGCAACGGCATCAACTACGATGGCGACGGATCGGGGATGATCCGCGAGTTCATCATCCAGAATGCCATCTACTGGATCACCGAGTTCAGGCTCGACGGTTTCCGCTTCGATGCCGTCCACGCCATCAAGGACGACAGCGCCGAGCATCTGCTTCACGCGCTTGCCCGCCGCGTCAGGGCTGGGGCCGGCAACCGGCATGTTCACCTGATCGTCGAAAACGAGGAGAATGACAGCGACCTGTTGACGCGTGGCGAAAATGGAGAAGTGAGGCTGTTCACCGCCCAGTGGAACGACGACGTCCATCATGTGCTGCATATCACTGCCACCGGCGAAACCTTCGGCTATTATGCCGATTACGCCGGTGACGCCGGCAAGCTCGGCCGAGCGCTGGCGGAAGGCTTCGTGTTTCAGGGGGAACACATGCCGTACCGCGGCGGAAGCCGCGGCAAGCCGAGCGGCCATCTGCCGCCCACCGCTTTCATCTCCTTCATCCAGAACCATGACCAGATCGGTAATCGGGCGCTGGGGGACCGGGTTCTGGCCTCGAGCCCGGCTGATGTCGCCAAGGCCGTCGCCGCCGTCTACCTGCTGGCGCCTGAGATTCCGATGCTGTTCATGGGGGAGGAATGGGGTGCTAGAGAGCCTTTCCCCTTCTTCTGCGATTTCGACGAGGATCTGAACGAGAAGGTCAGGAAAGGCCGTCGCGAGGAGCTTTCCCGTCTGCCGGGCTTCGACGCCGACGATCTTCTCGACCCGACGGCGCCATCGACCTTCGCCGCCGCTAAGCTGGACTGGTCGAAACTCGCCTCCGAGGTCCTTGATTTTTACAGGACGCTTCTCGACCTCCGGCACCGAAGGATCGTGCCTTTGCTGAAAGGCGCTGGCGCCGGAAACGCGGTCTATCACTCGGCGGGAAGCGCGCTCGCGGTGGATTGGACCCTGGCGCAAAACCGGCGCCTTCATCTGCGCGCCAACCTCGGCAACGAGGCGGCGCCACTCGTCTCGCAGCAGGATGACGGCGAGACGATCTTCCGTCTCGGCGGTAGCGATGGCGGCAATCTCGCGCCCTGGACGGTGATCTGGAGCATCAGCGAGGCGTGACGGTGTGCTTATAGGAAGGCGATCGAATGATGAAATCTGCTGAGCTCGACAAGCTCGCCCGCCGGCACGGCATCAGCCCGACCAGGCCCAGTCCCGACAATCGGGAGGTGGCGATATCAGGGCAAACCAAACGCAAGATCCTCTCGGCATTGAAGATCGACTTGCCGGAAGCGGCCGATCACGAGACCGGCGCGCTACGGCGGGAGCCCAAGCCGGCGGCTAAGAAGATCGCCAGGTCATTTCTGCCGGATTTCCTTTCCGGCACGCGCGTCTGGGGCGTGAGCCTGCAGCTTTACGAGCTTCGTTCGGCACGCAACTGGGGCATAGGAGACTTCGAGGATCTATCCGATATGGCGGATCTCGCGGGATCTCTGGGCGCCGATTTCATCGGCCTCACCCCGCTTCACGCGCCGTTTCTCGCCGATCCCGACCGTTGCAGCCCCTATGAGCCCTCGAGCCGCCAGCATCTCAACCCGCTCTATATCGCGGTCGACCGGCTGCCGGGTTTTGCTTGTAGTCCCGAACTCGAACGGCAATTGGCAAGCCTTCGCCAAACCGATCTCGTCGATTACGTCGGCGTCGCACAGATCAAGCTTAGGGCCCTGCGCGATCTTTGGCCGGCCTGGCGACGGCGCAGCGTGATCGGCGAGGCCTATGATCCGGCCGATTTCGATGCCTTCATCACGCAAGGCGGTAACAGCCTGCGGCTGCACGCGCTTTTCGAATGCCTCTCGTTTTCCATGGTCGAGCGCGGTGCGGGTGCCGGCTGGCAATGTTGGCCGTCCGATCTCCAGCGCTTCGACAGCGCCGCCGTCGCCGAATTCGAGCGCGGACACGAGGATCATGTCGCCTTCCACATGTGGCTGCAATGGCTTGCTCACCGGCAGCTGATGCAGGCGGCGGAGCGGGCGCGGAAGGCCGGCCTGCGGATCGGGCTCTATCTCGATCTTGCCGTCGGGGAGGCGGTCGATGGCTCGGCGACATGGAGCGAGCCGGATACCTATGTCTCCAAGGCCACCATCGGCAGCCCACCCGATCCATTCGCCGTGGACGGGCAGGACTGGCACCTTGCCGGATATCTGCCTTCCGCGATTGCCGCAGGAGAAATGTCGCCTTTCCGGCGCATGGTCAGCGCTGCCATGCGATATGCGGGCGCCATCCGCATCGACCACGCCGCAGCACTTCGCCGCCTCTTCCTGGTGCCATGGGGCAGCAGGCCGGACGGCGGCGCCTATGTCCGTTATCCCGCGGATCGGCTTCTGCAGATCCTCGCAGAAGTGTCGGCCGAGCATCGGTGCCTCGTTATCGGAGAAGACCTGGGACTGATCCCCAAGGGATTGCAGGACGATCTGGCGGCGGCCCACATTCTCTCCTACCGCATCCTTTCCTATGAACAGGACGAGAAGGGCTTCAAGCCGGCGGACGTCTATCCCGTCCTGGCTTTGGCCTGCATTTCGACGCACGACCACCAGACCCTTGCCGGCTGGTGGCGCGGCGCCGACATTCAGGCCCGGTGCGACCACGGCATCGTGCCGGCCGATCTCACCGAGAAACATCTCGAAGACCGAAAGCGCGAGCGGAGGAACCTGAAGGCGGCGCTGAAGGCTGCCGGCCTCGACCTGCCGGCCAGGCTTTCCCAAGCGCGGGCAAGCGAGGAGACGCTGAGGGAATTGACCGTCAGCGCCTATCGCTTCATCGCCAGGACGCCCTCGCTTCTCGCCGCGGTCCGTCTCGCCGATCTCACCGACGAAAAAAGGCCAACCAATGTGCCAGGCACCAGCGACAGCTATCCGAACTGGAAGCCGAAGCTATCGGTTTTGCTCGCGGATCTGATGTCGAGCCCGTTGCTCAAGAGCGTGACGGCGGCAATGCGGGAGGAACGGCCGCGGGCGTGATTAAGGCCGGGCGAGCCGTCAATTTCGTCATTGTCGTTCTATCGGGCCTGCTGCGCGTTCGGAAATCGATCGGGGAGGGAACGAATAGGAAGCCGGCGAATTTTGAAGGAATAAGGACAGGCATTGCCGAGATGAGGACCCGTCCGCTTTCGCCGCGTCCGATGCGGCGACTATATAGATGGAAAAAAGACCATGACGACCGCATTCATCCTTATCGCATTGGCTCTGATCATCATCTACGCCGGCCCGACACTGCTGTTCATCTGCGTCGGATATGCCGATTATATGCTGGAGCGGCGAAGGCATATGGTGGCGTTGAAGCACGCCGTGAGGCGTCGCAGCGACGAGTTTTAGAGCAATTCGCGGGAAGACCGCTTCGCACGTCTCCTGGAGTGGCTCGAGGTGGTGGACACCTTTCGTCGGCTTGGATGTTGCTGTGCTTTCCCCGAGAAAGGGATCCAGAGGCAGGTCGGCAAAACCCGCCTCCGGCAGCCAGCGCTCGCGAAACGCCTCTGCGAATGGTTAGTCGTTCGCCGTGACCTTGACGCCAAGCACTGAAGGAATGGTGTTCGGTGCGCCCATGGCCGCGCCGATGATCATCGGGACGCCGGCAGCGTCATGCGCCGATCGCTCATGCCGTTGGTCAGGAGCACGTAACCTTCGTCCGTACCGACCGGCGCGAAGTCGCGTCCGAACGCATGAATTTCAATGCCGTCCGATCGGTCGTCTGAGAAGGAATATTCCGGTTCCTCCAGTTCATTCTCATAAACGGTGCGACGGTATGCATTGAGAGATGTCGTTTCTGCTCCTGGCATCGTCGCTGTCTCTCCATTCTTTCCATTCCACGCAAACGTGGCAGATCGGGCCGGCGCAGCACTACAGGCCAAGGTCATGGCTAGAAAACGCCTTCGGCTGCATGCTCTGAGAAAGGGGATCATTTTTGAAGCACAACCACGCTTTGAATGGATTTTTAATGCCACCGGCCTCTGGAAAATTCAACGTCAACATGAGGGGATAGACGACTGCTTGCGCTCCGACCGAACGACGCGATGGCGCGGCGTTCCGGTTTCGGGCCGAGGTCTCGCCTGCACTGATGTCTCCGGCCAAATTCTGGAACAATGTCTGTCGTCGCCTGTTACATTGACGATAAAGCGAGTGCCGCGCGAAGACGAGGCAGCTGGAGGGATCGATGAAGCGGAGCATAGCATTTGGGCTGGTTTTTGCGCTTGTGCTGACAGGCTGCACGACCAGCGCAGGCAGTTATTCGTCGGCAGGACTGGCGCCCATTCCCGGCAGCATCACGTATAGTGGCCAGCCTCGCACGAAGTTGACGAAATCACCGGTGGGCTCTTCCTTCCCCCACACCTTCACAGATCAGTGGGGACGCCAGGTCGAGGAGATCTACATCATCCGGCCCGACCGGAGCTTGCTGATCGCCGCGCGTCACTACCGGCCCGTCTTCTCGCTCGACGACGACTAGAACAGGATGATTTTTAGGCCGGCCGGCCTAAATCTGAATCTTGTTCTACATTAGATAGTTAGAGCATGATGTCGGCTGAAGACCGCTTACGCCTTTCGGCATCAAGCTCTAGGAAGGAGAAATGATCATGCCGCGCCGCAAGAGCACTGAGACGACGACCCTCGACACCAAGGGAGCCAAGATCGGCGAGCCCGTTCCGAAAGCCATCATCGATACGAATACGGCCTCCGTCGGCGTTCCCCGGCAGTCTGATCATGACCTGGGCGAAGAGCTCGGCGTGCTGCGAAAGCAGATCGGCTCGCTCCAGCAGCAGGTCCTCGATGCCGCCCGGTCGGCAAAGGAGAGTGCCGGGAAAGCCATGCGTCAGACGGAGGCAACGGTGAAGCTCTACCCGGTCTCGACGCTCCTGCTCGTCGCGGCGGTCGCCGGCGCGCTCGCATTTGCCGTTCGTCGCGCCGCTCCGCCGCGCCATCGGCCTCACCTCGCACTGCGTGAGTTGAGGGATTTCTACGACACGATCCGCGAGCGCATCTGACAAGATTTCAGGATTGTCAGCATCACGATTATGGCCGACGCTTCACTATCGAAGCGAGGGGATAAGCATGTTCGACATCATCATACGCAGCGCTCTTGATATCGTTGGGCAGACTGAGCGCCTTGTCGAAGCAATGAGGCGACTGCTCCAGAGTGACGGCCTCGACGAAGTCGAGGTCTACGAGCTCGATTATGAGATCGAGCGGCTCGGGGATGTGGTTTTCAACGTGGACGAAGCCGTTCGATCGCTGGCGCGCACCGTCGAATGCTGGCCGCAGACCGCTCTCGCACACGGGATCCGTCGGACATTGCATTGAAGGTTGATAGCCACTTTAGCAACTGAGGCGTCACGAATCCCGCCCTGCGTTGGCAATGTCGATTCTGCGTGTCACGCTGATGTCACGCGACCGTCGCAGCAATATGTGCTTGATAGGCGCCGTTAGGCTCAGACCAGGGCAGGTCGGGCCAAATTGCTTTTTCGCTGGGGCATCGCAATGACCTTGAATACCTCGGGGGAGAAATCTCAACCCCACGAATTCATCTTTCCGGTTCACACCCGGACGATCGCAGAGATCAGATACGATAGTCTGAGCCGCGTCATGACGGTGGTCTATCACGACGGCCGCTCGTGCACGACTTCCGGCATACAAGGTCCTGCGATGCTGAGGATCCTCGCCCAGCGTCCGTTGGAGCGCTCTCCGTTTCTGTTGCAGACGGTCATCTGAGGCGGAAAAGACGGCGGCGACGCTTGTCGGTCCAGTGCGAATAGTGTCGCCGCTTGTTAAATCAGCACGATCGTGCATCCATTTCCCGCGGCCTGCGTTCATCCCCCAACAGCCAGACACATGGAGGGAACGCCGATGACCTTTCCACCGCCGAAGACCGAATCTCCCGCGCAGCGCTTCGAAGAGGCGACCGCTGCCGCACGCGACGCTTTGGAAAGGCTGATTGCAGCCGCCAATGAAGCCGGATGGGGCACCGAAGAAATAACCTCAGCACTGCTTAAGGCGGCGCAGTTTATCAGCGATGCCAACAAGAGAGATCCCGATCCGGCGGACGATCCCTCAATCAGCGACGCACCTGCCAGGCAGGAGCAGATTGGTCACGGCGAGCTCTACGATTAGCCGGAATCTCACCGGCCGATGGTCGCGACGGAGCCGCGCACGACGAGGTTTGTGCTGACGCGCAGACGTTCGACGGCAAGCGGGGTGCGTTCGATACGGGCGATGAGCCGCTCGCCGGCGAGCTTGCCCATCTCGTAGACGCGCTGGTCGACGATGGTGATCGGCGGAACGGTGACGTTGGTCCAGTCGGCGTCGAGAAACGAAATCATCGACACGTCCTTGGGGATCGACAGGCCGAGCGACTGCAGCGACTTGAAGATGCGCAAGCCGACGAGGCTGTCCGATGCCAGGAGCGCCGTTGGCGCAGCACTGTCCGAGAGCAGGCGTTTGATCACGCTGTCCGTCTGTTGCTGGTTCGTGGCGCCGAGCCTGACATAATGAAGAGGGTTCGGCAAACCCGCCTCGGTCAGGACGCTGACAAAACCTTCCACGCGTTCGCGTACGGCGGAATTCGAGATTCGCCCGATATTGGCGAGCCCGCCGCCCTCGGCATCCATGGCAGAGACGTAGGCGAGGCGGCGATGCCCTTGCCCGATCAGATAGCGGGTCGCCGCGATGGCTGCATCCCGGTCGTCGCCGGTCACGGCGTCGACATCGAGTTCCGGGATAGCCCGATCGAACAGGACGAGCGGCACGCCGGCACGGCGGACGTGCTGCAGATGGTCGAAGCTGTCGCAGCGGGCTGGCGTCACGATCAGGCCATCGACGCGCTTGCCGATCAGGAGGTCGACGGCCGATTTTTCCGCATCGAGCTCTTCGCCCGAATTCGCGATGATGACGTTGAATCCCGCAAGGCGGGCCGCATCGCTGATGCCGCGCACCGCCAGACTGAAGAAAGCGTTCTCGATATCGCCGACCACCACCCCGATGATGCCGGACCTTCCGGTGCTCATGCTCCGGGCGAGCTCGTTCGGGCGGTATTCGAGCGCGGCCGCCGCCGCCATGACCCGATCTGTGATCTTGGCGCTGACCACGCCGTAGCCGCCGAGAACGCGGGCGGCTGTCGCCTTCGAGACCTTTGCGGCCTTCGCGACGTCGGCAACGGTGACTGCACGTTTCGGATGAGCGGAATCTTCCATGGGCCGAGGACTACAAGAATTGTTGACGACCGGTCAATTGACAGATACTAAATATGTCGTGAGACCGGTCTCTTTATATCGGAGACCGGTATCTTGTCCACAAATCTCTGTCGCATTGAGCGACAGCGGCGGGACGATCCACAATGCCGACAAGAGCATTCCTTTCAGAGCGGAGAACGACGATGAAGCCTTTTTTATCATTTCCGGCCATCATGGCCCCGTTGCGGGCCGGCCTTGTCACATGCCTTCTTACAATGGGGGCAGGCTCTGCGGCCGCCGCCGACAATCCCTATAAGCTTATCGAGCCCGGAACTATCAGCGTCGGCACGATGGGCGATTCCAAGCCCTATACGTTTGCGACGGCGGACGGCCAGTTCACCGGTTTCGATATCGAGCTGTTTCTCAACGTCGTCTCCCGCCTCGGCTTTCAAAAAGACAAGGTGACGTTCACCGGCCAGGAATTTTCAGCACTCCTGCCGTCGGTCGCCAACGAACGGTTCGACGTTGCCGTTGCAGCGATCGGAACCACCGAAGCCCGCAAGAAGACCGTCGACTTTTCGGACGGCTATCTTGCCGGTTATCTCTCCGTCCTGACCCCTGATGCAGGCATCAAGGATGCCGATGGCCTCAAGGGCAAGCGTCTCGGCGTCGTGCAGGGGACCTTGCAGGAAGTCTATGCAGCCAAGAATTTCGGGGGAACCGATCTGGTGAAATTCCCCGACAACAATTCTGCCGTGGCCGCCCTCAACAACGGAACCGTCGATGCGCATTTTCTCGACTACGAGGCCGCCAAGCAATATGGCGAGCGCTATCCCGCGCTGAAGGTTGCCGTGAATATCCCGTCCTTCGATGCGCCTGCCGGCTTCGTGGTCCGAAAAGGAAATGATGCCTTCCGCACGGCGCTGAACGGCGCGCTTCACGACGCGATGCAGGACGGCACCTGGAAGACCCTTTACGAAAAGTGGTTCCCCGGCTCGCCGATGCCGGAACAGTATCTTCCCAAGAAGTGACGCCGTAAGCCGCCCGCTTCTGGCGGGCGGCTAACCAAGGCTCTGCCGGACGGCGGCGTCTGCACCGGGCAAGAATTCATGGGGATCTGAATGAATTGGCTTGAAAATCTGCGCCGCAGCTTCCTGGACTGGGACGCCATGGCGGAAGTTCTGCCGAGCATGATCAGCGTTGGCTTGAAGAATACCCTGATCCTGGCCGCTGCCTCGACCGTGCTTGGCGTCGTCATCGGCATGGCGCTTGCCGTGATGGGCATCTCGCAATCCCGCTGGCTGCGGCTGCCGGCACGCATCTACACCGATGTTTTCCGCGGGCTGCCGGCGATCGTCACGATTCTGATCATTGGCCAGGGTTTTGCCCGGATCGGGCGTGAGATCTTCGGTCCGTCGCCATTTCCGCTCGGCATCCTGGCGCTCAGCCTGATCGCCGGAGCCTATATCGGTGAAATCTTCCGGTCGGGCATCCAAAGCGTCGAACGCGGCCAGATGGAAGCCTGCCGGGCGCTCAGCATGAGCCACGGGCAGGGCATGCGCCTGATCGTCATCCCACAAGGCATCAGGCGCGTTCTGCCGGCGCTGGTCAATCAATTCATCGGAAACGTCAAGGATTCCAGCCTTGTCTACTTCCTCGGATTGCTCGCCTCCGAGCGGGAGATCTTCCGTGTCGGCCAGGATCAGGCCGTCGTCACGGGCAATCTGTCACCGCTGCTGCTGGCGGGCGTCTTCTACCTCGTCATCACCGTGCCGCTGACCCACTTCGTCAATTATATCGATGCGAGACTGCGGCTCGGAAAACAAGGTCGCGGCTCGGGTGCTGCGAGCGGATTGATCGAGGTGAGCGAGTTGCAGGCCGCCACCGGCCCGCGTCCCGCGGTCAAGGCGGCCGAGGAGAGTACGCCGCGCTTCAAAGGTGGCGCCCTGAACATCCGGGACCTCACCATGGCCTATGGCGATCTCGACGTGCTGAAGGGTGTCGATCTCGACATCGCCGCCGGTACCGTCACCTGCATCATCGGCCCTTCCGGCTCGGGCAAGTCGACGCTGCTGCGCTGCATGAACAGGCTTGTCGAGCCGAAGGGCGGCGACATCCTGCTCGATGGCGAGAGCATCCTGGCGATGAAGCCGGAGAGGTTGCGCCGGCGTGTGGGCATGGTGTTCCAGCACTTCAACCTGTTTCCCGACCACACGGCACTCGAGAACGTCATGCTTTCGCTGACCAAGATCAAGAAAATGCCGAGGCAGGAGGCGCGGCGCATCGCCGAGGCGCGTCTGGCCGAGGTCGGTCTCGCAGAGCGTAGGGATCATCGGCCCGCAGGTCTGTCGGGTGGGCAGCAGCAGCGCGTGGCCATCGCACGGGCGCTGGCCATGGATCCCGAGGTCATGCTGTTTGACGAAGTGACGAGTGCGCTCGATCCCGAACTGGTGAAGGGGGTGCTCGACCTGATGGCCGCTCTCGGCCGCCAGGGCATGACGATGGCCGTGGTGACGCATGAGATGGGATTTGCGCGCAGGGTGGCCGATCAGGTCGTCTTCATGGATGAGGGCCGCATCGTCGAGGCCGGCTGCCCGCAGCAGATCTTCGACAATCCCCGAAGCGAGCGGCTAAAGCGCTTCCTTGCTGAAGTTCTCTGAAGCGCCGGAGGCAACGCATGGTGCCCCCGGTCGTCCTTACGCCGGATGCGCCGGATTTCGTTCGATGTAGCAAGAGCAGAAAACAAGGTTATCGACATGAATGCTTCCATCAAACCTTCGAAGGTCGTCGTCATCGGCGGCGGGATCTTTGGCGTCTCGACCGCCGTCCATCTGGCACGGCTCGGGGTCCGCACCGTGCTCATCAATGACGGCCCGCTTGGCAACGGCGCCTCCGGCCGTTCGCTCGCCTGGCTCAACTCGGCGCGCAAACGCACCGATGCCTATCACCGGCTGCGTTTGGCCGGCATAGATCGCTACCGCACGCTGGCCGCTCGGTATCCCGATGCGTCGTGGCTTCGCTTCGACGGCGGCCTGACCTGGGATGCGGACGATGCCGGCAACGAGATCGCCGAAATCTTCGACTATGAGCGGGGTCTCGGCTATCACGCGCAATGGCTCGCCCCGGAGAGAATTGCCGCGGTGACGCCGGGTGTCGACGCAAGTGCGGTGACGCGGCAAGGCGCGATCTTCAACCCCGGGGAGGGCTGGGTCGATCTTCCGTCCTTGATCGGCACGCTTGCGGAAGAATTCCGCACGCTGGGCGGCGCGATCGTCACGGACGCGGGTCGTGCGACGGTCGATGTTGAAAGCGGGCGTGCCCGTGGCGTGATCACGGCAGACGGCATGCGCCGGGATGCTGATGCCGTGCTGCTTGCTGCCGGCGGCGACGTTCCCGCAATCGTGGCCGAGGCCGGCCAGCATATCGGCGATGCAACGCCTGTCGCCCTTCTCGTCCGGACCAAGCCGATCCGCCATCCGCTGAAGGCCGTGCTCAACACCCCTCGCGTCGCCATCCGGCCGACGCCGAACGGTGGCTTCGCGCTCGACGCCGCCTGGTCCGAGGAAGAGGTGAGCGTGAAGCCCGACGGCAGCTATGATGTCAGGCAATCGACGCTGGAAGGATTGCTGCGCGAGGCCTCCAGGGTTCTCGAAGGCAATCCGGCGCTGGAGGTCGAAGATTATGGGGTCGGCCCGAAGCCCATCCCAGGCGACGGCGAGCCCGTCTTCGGCGAACTGCCATCGATCTCGGGTTATTTCGTCGCCTTCAGCCATAGCGGCGCCACCCTCGGCCTGATTGCCGGCGAACTGCTGGCGGACGAGATCGTCACCCGACGCCGCCATCCGCTGCTGGCGGAATTTCGGTCGGAGCGTTTCAGCGCGTCGCGAAGATGAAGGCAGGAGCGGAGGCCGATGCATCCTTCTGAGCCGTCGAGCGTTCTATCGCCAGGAACAACTGGAGACGCACCATGCTCAAGGACGAACTCGGGGACACCGGCACAAACAAGGATATCAACGACGGCGCCGGCACCGCACCGGCCTCCTTCGAAGAGGCGAATATAAATCCTGATCTCATCAGACGTGAGGGTTTTGCGAGCGAGGCCGAATATCGGGCGTATATTGCGACACTCGGTGGTCATGCTCCGGTTGAAGGCACCGTCGAGGAGCCTCTCCTGGTCTCCGATGATCATGCCCTGGAAGGTCGGCTGCGGGAGCTGAGAGAAGAGATCGAAAACCTTCGCGCTCGCCTTCACGTGATCCAACATCAGGCCGCGACCGTCGTTGCGGAAAACGTCCGATGGGCCGATGCAAGCGCCCATGCGCAGCTCGGCAATCAGCCCTGGCTGAAGCTGGCAGGCGCAATGGCGGCGACCTTCGTCGTCACGAGGGGCATCAGGCGCCTGCCTCTGGGGGCCGTGGCGACGACGGCGCTACCGTTGGTGGCGGCGGCGATGAACCGGAAGCTCGCCCAGCGTCGATGACTATCAGGCAAAGCCGATTTCCGCGAGCAGAGGCAGGTGGTCCGAGGCAATCCTTGTCAGGCGGTTTTCGAGGACCGCCGCCTTTTTGACGATGAGATCGTCCGTGACGAAGATGTGGTCGAGGCGCATCAGCGGGTAGCGCGAGGGAAAGGTCGCTCTCGGCGCGGCGCCGCCTGCGACCTGGGCGTCTTTCAATGACCGCGTGGCAAGTCGGTAAGTCGCCGATGACGGAATGGCGTTGAAATCGCCGCAGAGGATGGTTGGAAGAGGGTCACCCGCCGTCCCGTGCAGCCAGCCGGGATTCAGCAATGTCGTCATCTGCCGGATGCGCTCGCGGCCACGAAGGCCGAGATGAGTATTGACGACCAGCAGTTTTCTGTCGCCGACCAGTATTTCGACGGAAATGGCGCCGCGCTGTTCGCCGATGGATGGCAATGGCCCGGCCTTGACCGCGCCTGTCGGCAGCGAAGTGATGATCGCATCGCCATACTGCTCCTCGGCTATCGACAGTGCCGGATGGAAATGAGCCTGCATCTTCAAAAGCGAGGCGATCGCATGGGCCTGGTCGACACCGCCGGTCCTGCGCCTGAGGACATCGACCTCTTGAAGAGCGACGATGTCGGCCTCAGCCTCGGCAATGACAGAGGCGATGCGGCCGGGATCGAGCTTCCGGTCGCCGCCGATGCAGCTGTGCACGTTATAGGTCAGGAGCTTGATTGATTTATCCGGCATAGGCCCGCTGAAAGTTCGTCACCCTGGGGAATACAGAACTCACTCCCCGCAGGGGAACACAAAACTCGTTTGATCGTTCCAGATGATCGAGCCTAGAGCGCCGTGCGTCCTTCAGACGCACAAAGGACGCTCTAACTCTTTGAATCTACGCATCGTGCTTTCCGAAAGTCGGGTTCGATTTTCGGAAAGCACGATGCACCAGCGCTCGCATCTCGGAAATGGACAATCGATGAGTTTGAAAAGCATAATCTTGAAGGGACTGCTCGTTGCCGCCCTTTGTCTTGCGGTCTTTCTCCTCTATCGGATCTTCCAACAGTATAGTCTGGAGCAGATCGTCCAATCGGTTCGCAGCATACCTTTTTCGACCTTTTGCACGGCGCTTCTCTTTGCGGCGGCGTCCTATCTGTGCCTGAGCTGCTTCGATCTCCTGGCGATCCGTTCGCTCGGAAAATCCTTGCCCTATTCCAGGATTGCGCTGGCGTCCTTCATCAGCCTTTCGCTTGGTCACAATATCGGTTTTGCGGGCCTCAGCAGCGGCGCCTTTCGCTATCGTTTCTATTCGCGCTGGGGGCTGACGGCGGAGGACGTGGCGAAGATCATCCTGTTTTGTGGCGTCACGGTGGGGCTTGGGCTGATCACGCTTGGCGGCCTTGCGATGATCGTCAATCCCGGCGATGCCGGGCGCCTGCTGCGCATCGATCCTGCCAGCGTCCGCATCTTAGGTGCGCTGGCGCTGGTCGTGCCGGTGGTCTATGCGGGCCTGGCGTTTTTCATCCGCGGCACGTTGCGGCTTTGGCGCTGGTCGTTTCAACTGCCGCGATTTTCGATCGCGGTCGCGCAGGTCGGGATCGGGACGATCAACTTCATGTTCGTGTCCGCCTGTTTGCACCAGATGCTCTCTGCCTTCGGCGACGTTGCCTTCTTCAGGTCGGTCACGGCTTACGTGCTCGCCAATTCGGCAATCCTCGCAACGCATGTTCCGGGCGGTCTCGGCGTACTCGAGGCGACCGTCTCCTATGCCGTGCCGAAGGAGGCGTCGATCGGCGCGTTGATTGCGTTCCGCTGCGCCTATTTCTTCATTCCGCTGGCGCTCGGCACGACGCTTCTCGTCATCAGCGAGGTCGTTTTCCGACGGACGTCACGCGGGGCGAATGAGGCGGCGGACGAGCGCGCCGAGGCCCAGTCGGTTTAAAAGTGCGAAAGGTCGAACCGGGTCGAAGATCGCCGTGCCTGAAATCGGTGAAATGCTGCCCGACAGCTCGACGGTGAATTCCCGTAAACCCCGAGGCCCGTCATTGAGCGTGTCGACCGCCTCGATCAACGAGCCGCTTTGCATAAAGGCTGCGGCAAAACTTTCCGGGGTGGTTCCGAGATATTCCGAAAGCAGGCGATTGCGCAGATCCACGATCGCGCAGCGGTGCGCGTCATTACCGGCCTCGACGAGCATGTCGCATTCGCCATCCATCCCTTCCGAGCGATTGTTGAGGTTGGAGGAGCCAATGCGGACCAGCTCGTCATCGGCAATGATCAGTTTGGAATGGACGAGCACCTCCACCTCGCCGCTCTCTTTCGCCGTGACTGGCCCGGGCACGACAGCATAATAGACGCGCAGGCGATCCGCACGATCGGCGCGTTTCAGTCGGCGGATGACCCGGTCGCGATTGCCACCCATGACAATCTTTTCGATCAGCCCATGAGAGCTGCGCGTGCAGATAATGACGACTTCAGGCCCGTCTTCCTCCTGCAGTCGCGCGGCAATGGCGTCGGCGACGCGGAAGGAGGCGAGATATTGCGCCTCAATGTAAAGCTGCCGCCGTGCCCGGGCGATGACGTCCAATGTCATGGCGATGCCGTCGCTGATGCCGGGGCGAAGTGCGGTCGAGGGCTTCGTCAGCGCCAAACTGACCGCGATCTCTCTCATCGAAACGGCGAGATCGTCCGGCCAGGAAAAGGGGACATCTTCGGCCAACGGCAGGTGGCTTTCACCGGTGGCGTCTTCCCAGCGCTGTCTGGCGATATCGCCGATCAACCTGGCAGCGTCGCCCGTGATCATTGCCTGAACGTCATGCAACGGATCATAGGAAACACCCTGGGGGTCACGTCGCAATTTATCCTTGGCGCGGTGGAACCAGGTGTCCCACCGGCGCGACGTCAGGTCTATGCCGCCGATGAAGGCGACGGCGTCGTCGATACAGACGAGTTTCTGATGGTGGCAGCCGCGCAATGTCGGCTGAAGCTCGAAGCGTAGATCGATCCGCGCATATCTGGGAAAGTTTTTCTTCCGCAGCAGCTGCAGGGACTTGCCAGAATAAACGGGGCCGAGCGCCCAGATGAGGATGCGTATTTCGAGCTCCGGATTTGCCGCTGCCAGGGCATGCAACAGGTCGGCCAGCGTTTCGTCGGACTTATCGGGTTCCAACCGGATGTTCGGATTGAAATCCCACCCGACGATCCAGATGGTGCGCCTCGCCTGCCGCAACGCACGAGCCAACTCGGCGAAATAGCTGTTGCCGTTGATCAGGAAGGCCGCCTTGGCAGCGCTCCCTTCCAGGCGCAAGACGCTGCCCTCCTGCTTTTGGCGGTTGTCCGGCCGTTGTGATTTTGTCTGGGGCAAGCTCGGGTTATTGAAGATGGTTTCGAATGTCGTCATGATTGCCTCGGCCTCTAACTGGAGCACAAACGCCCGGAATTTGCCTGGGTTCCCCGATGGCGTCGGCCAGTGGCGCGCCGCGGGCCGCCTGCGATGCAGAATGCGAGGAAACGAGATGTCACAACGAGCAGGCAGCGCCGATCTTCCCCTTCACGGGGGACGCGTGCCACATTGGCTCGGCGACCGGATGACGCGGCTCGGAACGCTGATCACCGAGGCGATCGTCCATCACTATGGCCGCGATGAATTTCTGCGCAGGCTCGCCCACCCGTTCTGGTTCCAGTCCTTCGGCGCGGTGATGGGCATGGACTGGCATTCTTCCGGCATCACCACCAGCGTTCTCGGCGCGCTGAAGCGCGGGCTGAAGCCGGGTGCCGGCGAGCTCGGCCTGCATGTCTGCGGCGGCCGCGGCGCGCATTCTCGCAAGACGCCGCAGGAACTTGTCTCGATCGGCGAGCGTGTCGGCCTCGACGGGGAGGGGCTTGCGACCACGAGCCGTCTCATCGCCAAGGTCGACAGCGCCGCCCTTCAGGACGGGTTCGACCTTTATCTGCACGGGTTCATCGTCGCTGATAACGGCCATTGGGTGGTTGTGCAGCAAGGCATGAACGGCGACAAGCGTCAGGCCCGGCGCTATCACTGGCTGTCCGAAGGGCTGGAGAGCTTCGTCGACTCACCGCATGCGGCAATCGAGGGAAGGAGCCAGGGCGAGATCGTCAATCTTGCCGACAGGCGTGCGGAGCGCTCGCGGCGCGGTCAGCTCGATCTGCTGGCGACCCTCGGTCCCGACCGGATCATCCGCGAAGCCGCCGCACTGCTGCGTGCCGAAGCGCCAGCGCCCGAACCTGCCGAACAGCCGATGCTGCCGCACCTGATCATGCCCGCTCATCACGATGTCCGCGAGGCCGACGTCAACATGCGGCGCCTGCATGGAAATCTGGCCGCCGCCGCCGACCGCGGGCCGGCGGATTTCGAAGAGCTGCTGCTCGTTCCAGGCGTCGGCGCCCGCACGGTGAAGGCGCTGGCGATGGTGGCGGAAGTTGTCCACGGCGCGCCCTGCCGCTTTTCCGATCCGGCGCGCTTCTCGATCGCCCATGGCGGCAAGGACCGCCATCCTTTTCCGGTTCCGCTCAAGGTCTATGACGAGACGATCGCCGTGATGAAATCGGCGGTGCGGAAGGGCAGGCTCGGACGCGAGGAGGAGTTGCAGGCATTGCGGCGTCTGGACGATCAGTCCAGGCAGATGGAACGCTACGTGACCGGTCCCGACCTCAAGGAAATCATCGCCGGCGAATTCCGCCAATCCGCCGATTTCGGCGGCCGGAGCGTCTTCGGCTGGGAGGAGCCGCCCGCGGAGTAGGGTTAGCCGTCAATGGCCGTCGGGCGGGACGGCTTCGGCCGGAACCGTCTCTTTCAGATTTTTCCGGTGGAAGATGAAGAGCCCCGCAACGACGATGATTGCGGCGCCGATGATGATCTGCGCATCGGGAATATCGTTGAAGAAGAGGTAGCCGAGGACGATCGCCCAGAGTAGGAGCGTATATTGCAACGGTGCGAGCAGCGATGCCGGTGCGAGCTTCAGCGAGCGCGTGATGAGCAGATGTGCGCAGGAGGCCACGATGCCGAGCAGCAGCATGCCGGACCAGTCGATGAGCGTTGCAGGCTGCCAGTGGCCGATGCTCAAGGCGATGCCGGTGACGAGCGCGGCGATCGTCTGCCATGTCACCAGCGTCGTGTCGCTGGTCGAGCGCAGATAGCGGCTCATCACCAGCGACAGCGCAAAGGCAAGGCTGCCGGCAAGACCGAAGAGCGATGGAAGCGACAGCATCGCGGTGGACGGACGCAGCGCGATGACGACGCCTGCGAAGCCGATCAGAACGGCGAGCCAACGGCGCCAGCCGATCTTTTCTCCGAGAAAGAAATACGAAAGCGCCGCAATATAGATCGGTCCTGCCATATAGAAGGTCATGACGTCTGCGAGCGGCAGATAGGCGACGGCAGCGTAGAATAGGGCGACATCGCAGGTCGCCATGAAAACACGGATGAACTGGAGGCCCTTCTGCTCGACGCGGAACAAGGCCATCGGCCCTTGCCGCAGGATCATTGGTCCGAGCACGATGAAAGCGCCGACAGAGCGGATCACCAGCACCTGGCCGACGGCAAAGCTGGCGACCAGCCATTTGCCCATTGCATCGTTCAGCGCAAAGAGCAGATCGCCAAGCAGCATCAGCACGACACCGGTCATGATCAGGTTTCCGGCATTGGCTACGCCAGTCTTGGTCGTCATCTCTCGCATCCTCGCAAAGCAGCCGCGCATGCGTGGCCGAGTGCGGCTTCTGCCTTAACCCTGCCGATGTCAAGCCGCCGGCGCGGAGGATCAGACGCCTAGTTGTGAGCTTTCAGGAGGTTGTCCATTCGGAGCGGATTTAGGAGACTGGAGTTACCACACCTCAGTTTTCCAGGATCACTCCGAATGAACATCCATAAGAATGCCCGACTGACACCGTTGCGTCGAGA
>NZ_MZMU01000011.1 GCF_004123835.1 Rhizobium leguminosarum
CAGAACACAAACCAGCAATCGCCAATCCGCTTGAGTTTCACTAGAACGAAAGACTTCGTCGCCAGCAGCGCCGCCGCCCTCGTTCAGTGAGTGGGCTTATAGAACTAACCCTCCCAAACAGTCAACACACCCAACCAAAGTTTTTTGACATTTTTGTAACAGGTTGATTCGGCTTGCGTTTTTGTTGGTCGACATTATCCACAGGGTGCGCTTTCGGAACGGATTCCTGAAAATTCCTTTACCGACTGGTCAAAAATCCATCGGAAAGCCGTTCTCGGACCCCGAAAGATGACGAAAAAACAGCGTCTTGCGCGGATTTATGGTTAACAGAGGATTAAAGTGCCTCCGACCGGCGAGCTTTAAACTTCCGTCACAAATCAGCGGCTGAGATTTCGGAACCTATCACCGAGTTGGGTGTTGTCTTTCCCATTGAAGGAAGGAGACCGACATGGCTGCCAATACCGATGATATTAGAGCATCTGTCAGCAAGGACATCGCCGCACTCCAGCAGGAAGTCTCGCGCCTACAGAAGATGATTTCCGCGCAAGGCGCCGAAGCCTACTACGAAGTGCGCGGCCGCGCCGGCAAGGCGTATGACGAAGCCCTGCCCCGGGCAAAGAACGCCGTCGCCCAGATCCGGGCCGAAGGTGTCGCTGCCGCCGACGCCGCCCGCGAGCATCCGACCGCAACGACCACTGCTCTGGTGCTTGCAGGCGCCATTGGCTTCCTTGCCGGATACCTGCTTTCCGGCAGTCCGCAGCCGCAGCCTCGCCATTGGTGGCGCTGACACGCCACATCCACCCATAGACCGGTTTTTTACGCACCCGCCGATCCGTTTTTCGGCAGGGTGCGTAAATGCTTATGTCTTACAAAAACCAATTTTTAATGTGAGCTATGGGAACATAAAAAACGAAGGGAGGACTACCATGGAGAACAAGAGGGCCAACTGCATTATTGAAGTCAGCGTCGACAGCGCCGATGGCCGCTATGCGGTCGGTATCATGAATATGCGCCAGGCACTCGATCTGCCGGAAATGCCTAGTCTGTCCTACACGCATCCGGACCCGGTCAAGGCCGCCGCCGGCATCGTCGTCAGCCGCAAGGAACTGGCCGGTTTCATGGTCTGCCGCTGAGGCAGCGCCACCCTAACAAAGCCGTGACGGCGCTTTATCCAAAGCGCTGAGCCCTTGTTGCAGCGCCTTTATTCCCCTCGTTTTTTATTCACGTTGCTGGCATCCTTCTGCCGTTCATGCCAAGAAAACGGCATCGAAAGCAGGATAAGGATGGCAAATGAGGGAGCGGCGCCCCCCGCACAAGACGCGTGAACGAACAAAGCTCGGAGATAACGCCGCGGCCAAGCGGGTCACCCTTCCCCGTGCCCTTTCCAAGCTCGGTTATTGCTCCCGCACGCAGGCCGAACGCCTAATTGCCGAAAATCGTGTTGCGGTTGACGGCCGTACCGTCAGCGATACTTCCGCATGGGTCGATCTTGCCACGGCAAGGATCAGCATCGACGGCCTCGTCATCGCTGCCGAAGCGAAAATCTATCTGATGCTCAACAAGCCTCGCGGTCTCGTCACCACCCGCCACGATCCCGAAGGCAGGCCGACGGTCTATGATTGTCTCAGGGATTTCGACATCCCGCATCTCTCTCCGGTCGGCCGGCTCGACAAGGCGAGCGAGGGCTTGCTGCTTTTCACCAACGACACCGAATTCGCCCAGATCCTGCTTGATCCGGTCACCCATGTAACAAAAACCTATCATGTCCAGATCGACCGCATCATGGACGACGAGGACATAGCCGCCATGACATCAGGCATCCGCCACGACGGCGAAGTGCTGACGGCGACCGCCGCGCGGCGCCTGCGCCAGGGCGACAGGAATTCGTGGATCGAGGTCGAGCTCGACGAGGGCCGCAACCGCCAGATCCGTCGCATGCTGGAGGCGCTCGGCACCGAATGCCTGCGCCTCGTACGTGTCGCAATCGGCGGGCTCGATCTCGGCGAACTGCCGAAAGGCGCCGTGCGTGCACTGACCGAACCGGAATTGCAGGCACTGCGCCGGAGGACCGGCATGGAAAGGACGAGACGCAATTGACCGGTATGACAGAGCTGGCGCCGCACGATTTCTGGCAGGAGATTCACCCGCCCGGCACCTTCGCCGCCGATGGGGAATTAGCCTCTTTCTATGTCGCCACGCTCGAAGACGGCCGCCAGCTTCGCCTGCCGATCCGTGAGCTGGCGGATGGCGAGCACGCTCTCGCCTCGCTGATCGTCAACCAGGCAAGCTTCGCCGTGCTCGATGCGCTCGCCGAACGCCTCGCCGAAAAGATTAGGCCCATGCGCATCGATGTCGTCACCGGCCTGCCGACGCTCGGCCTGACGCTGGCCGCCGCCGTGGCACAGAAGCTCGGCCATAGCCGCTACGTTCCGCTCGGCACCTCGCGCAAATTCTGGTATCGCGACGAGCTCTCCGTCGCCCTGTCTTCGATCACCACGCCGAGACAGCAGAAACGTCTCTATATCGACCCGCGCATGCTGCCGCTGCTTCAGGGACGGCGTGTCGCACTCATCGATGACGTCATTTCCAGCGGCGCCTCGATCGTTGCCGGCCTGCATCTGCTGATGGCCTGCGGTATCGAACCCGTCGTCATCGGTGCGGCCATGCTGCAATCGGAGCGCTGGCGCGAAAGCCTCGCAGCCGCCGGGCCGCAATGGAGCGCGCGCACCGTCGGCGTCTTCGCAACCCCCATTCTGCAGCGGAACGCCGCGGGCCGGTGGCAGGCACCACCAGCCTGACGCGAGATATGAGGATTGTTCAATCTTCGCCTAAAAGCGCCTCTGTACAGCGCATGAGGAACGATTACAGTCCGCCTGATCGATGAAACAACGGACCCGCCCATGTCGTTCGAGCAAGCATCCCTGCTGATCCTTCTGCTGGCGATGCTCATTCTCTTCTCGCTCGGTCGCATCCGCATCGAGGTGGTCTCGATCGCCGGCCTGCTTGTCGGCCATGCGCTCGGCCTTTATCCCGCCGATCAGATCTTCACGGGCTTCGCCAGTCCCGTCGTCATCACCGTCGTCGAAATCCTGCTGATCGTCCAGGTGCTGGCGCGCGCCAAGCTCTTCGACAGTCTCGCCGCCCGTTTCGCGACCGCAAGACCCAGGGACTTCACCGTCATCGCTGGCACTTCCGCGCTTGCCGGCTTCATGTCCATCTTCATGAACAATATCGGCGCCTTTGCGATCACCTTGCCGGTAACGCTACGTCTCGGCACGGTCCTGACGATCCCCCGCCGCCAGCTCGTCATGCCGATCTCGTTCGCGGCCCTGCTCGGTGGCCTCGTTTCGCTGATCGGCACGCCGGCCAACCTGCTCGTCAGCGATGCGCTCGCCAAGGCGACCGGAACCGGCTTTCACTTCTTCGATTTCGCTTATGTCGGCCTGCCGGTCGCCATCGCCGGCATTCTGCTCATCGCCTTTCGCGTGCAGCGCCTGTTTCCGGAACCCGACGAAACACCGTCAACGACCTCTCCGGCTACGCGCCGCATCGTCGTCGAGCGTCGCATCCCTGACGTCTCGCCGCTGATCGGCGTGCGGCTTTCCGATTGCCCGGTGCGTTTCGGCATCAAGCCGCACGCGCTGATCCGCGCCGATAATTTCGTCTTCGGTCCGCTCGACCAGTCGGTGATCGAACCTGGCGACGTGCTGCTTGCCGAAGGCGCCGATGCAGTCTTTGCCGGCCTTGCCGCCACGCAGGCGCTGATCGCCGATACCCATCCGGATGCCCTGCAGCCGGATTTCACCCGTGTCGAAGCTGTCGTCATGCCGGAAAGCACGTTGGTCGGTTCGCGCGTCCGTTCGCTCGAAGTCTTCCATTCTCGCGGCATCGCGGTCACCGCCCTTTCCATGCGCGCGCCGCGCATCGAGGGCCGCTTCCTCGACCTGCAATTGTCGATCGGCGATATATTGACGCTGGAGGGACCGCCCATCGCGATCGGCGAAGCGTTGGAGGAAAGCGAGTGCCTGCCGCTCGCCTCGACAGCAGCGGCCGAACCGGCGCTCCTATCCTGGCGCCCCTTCGCGCTTTTTGCCGCGGGCGTCGCTGCCTCGGCCGCCGGCCTGCGTCCCGACATCGCTTTTGCCGGCGTCGTGCTCGTGCTCGCTCTGCTTAATCATCTGAACATCCGTCAGGCGATGGCCGATCTCAATTGGCCAATCATCATCATGCTGGCGGCGATGATCCCGATCGGCCAGGCGGTGGCAAGCACCGGAGCGGCCGAAACCATTGCCGGCTGGCTCAGCCTCGTCGTGCCGATCACCCATCCGCTCTTCGGCATCGCCCTCATCCTCTTCCTCGCCATGGCATTGACGCCTTTTGTCAACAATGCGACGGTCGCAATCGTCCTGACCCCGATCGCACTGGAATTCGCAAGAGCCGGCAGGCATGCGCCGGACGCCTATCTGATCGCGGTCGCCGCCGGCGCCTCCCTGGATTTCCTGACGCCCTTCGGCCATCACAACAACACGCTGGCAATGGGCATCGGCGGCTACCGCTTCGGCGATTTCCTGCGCGCCGGCTGGCCGCTTGCCGTCACAACTTACGGCCTCGCCCTGCTTCTTACCGGTCTGTTCTGGCTGTGATGCGATACCCGATCGGCTTGACTTCCCCAGCAATGAAACTAGAGCAGGAAGTCTTCACCCAATAATTAAGGACAGTCGAGCGCCGTGCGAATTCTCTCCGAAGCCCATTTCCCGGAATTGCCGAACTATTATCGCGGCAAGGTGCGCGAGAATTACGATCTTCCGGACGGACGCCGCATTATTATCAGCACCGACCGGCTGAGCGCTTTCGACCGCATCCTCACCTGCATCCCCTATAAGGGCGAGGTACTGACGCAGACTGCGCGCTACTGGTTCGAGGCGACGAAGGACATCTGCCCGAACCACGTTCTCGACTATCCCGACGCGAATGTCGTCATCGGCAAGCGGCTCGACATCCTGCCGGTCGAGATCGTCGTGCGCGGTTATCTCGCAGGCACCACCGGCACCTCGATCCTGACGCTTTATAAGAAGGGCGAACGCGAGATGTACGGCATCCGTCTGCCCGACGGCATGCGCGACAACCAGATCCTGCCGGAACCCGTCATCACGCCGACCAGCAAGGAATTCGACGGCGGCCACGATGAGCCGCTGACACCCGCCGAAATCGTCACGCGTGGCCTTCTCACCAAAGAACAATGGCAGACGCTGTCGACATATGCGCTCGCCCTCTTTGCCCGTGGCCAGGAGATGGCGGCGAAAAACGGGCTGATCCTGGTCGATACCAAATACGAGTTCGGTACCGATGGTGACGGCAACATTATCCTTGCCGACGAGATCCACACGCCGGACAGTAGCCGCTACTGGCTTGCCGAAAGCTATCCGGCAAGCTTTGCCGCCGGAAAACGCCCGGAAAGTTTAGACAAGGATTTTGTCCGCGCCTGGGTGGCGGAGCGCTGCGATCCCTATAAGGACGAGATCCCGGAAATCCCCGCCGAACTGATCGAGCAGACCTCGGCCGTCTATATCAAAGCCTACGAGGCGATCACCGGCGAGCGCTTTGTCCCAGATGATAGCGGCGAGACGCCGCTTGCCCGTGTCCGAAACAACCTCGCTCCCTATTTTCCTTGAAAAGGCGACAGACGAAAGCCGCCGGCCCGATCATCAGCTTGCGGCATTCCTTCCAATCGCGCTAGCATCGAAAAAAAGGGGTATCGGGCTCAGCCCGGCGGGGAACAGATGGCAAGAAGGCCAAGACGCAAGGCCGAGGAAACGCGGGAAGACATTCTCTCCATGGCGGAGATGCTGTTTCGCGAGCGTGGCTTCGTCGCGGTATCGATCGCCGATATCGCCGGCGCGCTGCACATGTCGCCCGCCAATGTCTTCAAGCACTTCCGTTCCAAGGTCGCGCTGGTCGATGCGATCGCCGGACGCCATCTCGACGATGCCGCCGAGCGCTTCGCCGCCTTCGACGAGAAGCTGCCGCCGAAGGAACAATTGCTCCGCTTCATCCTGCGTCTGCTGGAAAGCCACCTGCAGGACATCCAGAAGAACCCTTACATCTTCGAAATGGTGCTTTCGACGATCGAAGCCAAACTCGAGGCCGGCAATCGTTATCGCGCTCGCATCGAGGCGAAGCTCGGCGAGATCATCCGCGAGGGCATGGCGGAGGGACGTTATCATTGCCGCGATCCCGAGAGCGCGGCGCATACCGTTGCAGACGTCCTGGCCTGCGTGCTGCACCCTGTCCTGATCGCTCGCGACCACAAGGAGACCCTTGTGCACCGTGCCGAAAAAATCGTGTGTTTCGTCGATGCCGCACTGCAAAATAGCGCTTGCTAAGTGATGATTGCTGAATTACGTCACTTCGTAAAGCTTTTCTTAAATTCGGATAACGGCATTTGAAGCCAAACCAATCCTGACGCTTATATAAGCCTGCGCTCGATCGAGCCGAGCCGTGGGCTGAACTCGTGGATTGAACGGCGATTGCCACCGCACAGGAATTCAGCATGATACGGCGTGCCCTCCTCATCTCCCCGGCCCTGGCATTCGCAGCCCTTCTCGCCGCCTGCAGCGACAGTGGCTCCAAGCCCGCCGGCAATGCGGGTGCAGGGGCGGCGCAGCAGGCTGCCCCCGTCGGCGTAGTCACGCTGGCGAAGGGTACCTTCCCGATCACCACGATCCTGCCCGGCCGCGCCGAGACATTTCAGACAGCCGATATCCGGCCTCAGGTCAGCGGCCTGATCCGCGAGATTGCCTTTAAGGACGGCGGCGAGATCAAGAAGGGCGACCTTCTCTACCAGATCGAGGATGCACCCTATATCGCCGCCATCGAGCAGGCCAAGGCGGCGATCTCCAAGGCGCAGGCGAGCGTGCCGAGCGCTGAAAGCAATCTCGACCGCTACCAGCGCCTCGTCGGCAGCGGCGCCACCCAGATCGAATTCGAGACGGCCAAGACGACGCTGCTGCAGGCCAAGGCCGAAGTCGAGTCGGCGAAAGCCGCGCTTTCCGCCGCACAGATCGATCTCGACCATACCAGGATCGTCGCGCCTTTCGATGGCATCATCGACCAGACGGCTGTTAATGTCGGCAACGTCGTCTCTGCCAACCAGACGACGGCGCTGACGACGATCCGCCAGCTCGATCCGATCTACATCTCGCTGACGGAATCGAGCACCAACCTCTTGAAGCTGCGCGATGCGATGGCCGCCGGCGACATCAAGGGCGAAGCCAATGTCGTCTTCCATCTGATCTTGGAAAACGGCAAGGAATACAACCAGCAGGGCAAGCTCGACATGTCGAAGCAGGTGGTCAGCGAGACGACCGGCACCTTCATCATCCGTGTGCTCTTTCCCAATCCCGACCGTATCGTGCTGCCCGGCATGTATGTCCGCGCAACCGTCGAGCTCGGCGCCGAGGCCGGTTATGCGCTACCGCAGCTGGCGACGAGCCGTGATGCCAACGGCCGGCTGACGGCACAGTTCGTTTCCGCCGACGGCAAGGTCGAAACCCGCGCCTTCGAGAACAGCTCGCCCTCCAACAATTCCTGGCTCGTGACCGAAGGCATCAAGGACGGCGATCAGCTGATCGTCAGCGGCCTGCAATCGATCACTTCAGGCATGCCGGTGAAGCCGGTCCCGATGAAGATCAACGACAACGGCGTGGTCGTGCCTGCCGAGCAGCCCGCGGCCGGTGATGCTGAGAAGCCCGCAGCGAAGTAATCGCTGCAGGCCCGCATCGTCACCGTCTCAGCCGCACAGGAACAACCGATGGCCAAGTTTTTCATCCGACGTCCGATTTTCGCCTGGGTCATTGCGATCACCATCATGCTCGCCGGCCTGCTGGCGATTTTCACGCTGTCGATCTCGCAATATCCCGACATCGCCCCGACGACGGTTCGCATCAACGCCACCTACCGCGGCGCCAGCGCCGAGACCGTCGAGAAATCGGTGACGACGATCATCGAGGACGGCATGACCGGCCTCGACGATCTCACCTACATGACCTCGACCTCATCGACGGGTTCGGCCAGCATCCAGCTCACCTTCGGGACGAGCGCCGACCCCGATATCGCCCAGGTGCAGGTGCAGAACAAGCTGCAGCTGGTTCAGTCGCAGCTTCCAAGCGACGTCATCGATGCCGGCATCAGCGTCACCCGCTCGACCTCGAGCATCCTTCTCGTCGGCTCGCTCGTTTCAACCGACGGCAAGCGCAACTCCGTCTACCTCGGCAATATCATGTCGACCTCGATCGAGGATCAGATCCAGCGCCTGGAAGGCGTCGGCAGCATCAATGTCTTCGGCTCGGGATACGCCATGCGCGTCTGGCTCGATCCGTTCAAGCTCTTGAAATACCAGTTGACGCCGAGCGACGTGACGTCAGCCATCCAGGCGCAGAACACCCAGGTTTCCGTCGGTTCGCTCGGTGCTCAGCCGACGATCCCCGGCCAGCAGATCAACGTCACCATCACCGCCCAAAGCCAGCTGACCACCGTCGCCGATTTCGAGCACATCATCCTGAAGGTCGAAAAGGACGGCGCAACGGTGCGCTTGAGCGACGTCTCACGCATCGAGATCGGCCAGGAAAGCTACGGCGGCAGTTCGCGCTATAACGGCCAGCCGTCGACCGGTTTCGCCGTCAACCTTGCAATCGGCGCGAACGCCATCGATACCGCCGCCCGCGTGCGCTCCGCGCTCGAGGTTATCGGCCGTGGCCTGCCGGCAGGTGTCGAGATCACCTATCCCTACGACACCACGCCCTTCGTGGAACTGTCGATCGAGAAGGTCGTGCACACGCTGATCGAGGCGATCGTGCTCGTCTTCGTGGTGCTGCTTGTCTTCCTGCAGAATCTCCGGGCGACGCTGATCCCGACGATTGCCGTTCCCGTGGTGCTGCTCGGCACATTCGGGGTGCTGGCAGTCACCGGCTATTCGATCAATACCTTGACGATGTTCGCCATGGTGCTGGCGATCGGTCTTCTCGTCGACGACGCCATCGTCGTCGTCGAAAACGTCGAACGGATCATGTCCGAAGAAAAGCTTTCGCCGCTCGAAGCGACGGAAAAATCGATGGGCGAGATCACCGGCGCCATCGTCGGCATCGCGCTCGTCCTCACCGCCGTCTTCATTCCGATGGCCTTCTTCGGCGGTTCGACCGGCATCATCTATCGCCAGTTCTCGATCACCATCGTCTCGGCCATGCTGCTGTCGGCGCTGGTCGCCCTCGTGCTGACGCCCGCACTTTGCGCCACGATGCTGAAGCCCGTCGGCGAACACAGGAAGCACCGCGTCGGCGACTGGTTCAACCGCAACTTCACGCGCTCGACCAACGGCTATATCAGCGCCATCGGCTATCTGCTGAAGCGGCCGATCCGCGTCATGCTGGTCTTCCTTCTGGTCGGCGCCGGTTGCGCCTATCTCTTCACCCGCCTGCCGAGCTCCTTCCTGCCGCAGGAAGACCAGGGCGTGCTGCTGACCATCGTCACCACACCGCCGGGCTCAACCACGCAACAGACCCAGGCAGTCGTCGAGAAGGTCGAGAAATACTACCGTGAAAACGAGAAGGACGCCGTCGATTCCGTGTTCGGCGCGCTCGGTTTCGGCTTCAGCGGTTCCGGCCAGAACAGCGCTATCGTCTTCACCAAGCTCAAGGATTTCTCGTTGCGCACCGATCCGGCGCTGAGCGCCCAGTCGGTCGTCAACCGGGCGCTTGGCAATTTCTTTGCGATCCGCGAGGCGCAGGTCTTCGCGCTGCTGCCACCGGCGATCCAGGGTCTCGGCGTGTCGAGCGGCTTCTCCATGTATCTCGTTGACACCGGTGGCCACGGCAACGACGCCCTGACGGCCGCCTCCAAGCGGCTGATCCAGATGGGCAATAGCTCGGGCAAGATCGTGGCGCTGCGCAGCAGCAACAAGGAAGTCGAGCCACAGATGCGCATCGTGCTCGATCAGGAAAAGATCGGCGCTATGGGCGTCGACATTACCTCGGTCAATTCGATGCTGTCGATCATCTTCACCGGCCGTGACGTCAACGACTTCACGCTGAACGGCGAGATCAAGCCGGTCTACGTCGAGGGCGATGCGCCCTTCCGCATGCAGCCGAGCGATCTAAACCACTGGTACGCCCGCAACAATGACGGCGAAATGGTGCCCTTCTCCGCCTTTACCCGCACGGAGTGGGTGAAGGGCGCGCCCTCGCTTGCCCGCTTCAACGCCGTCAGCGCCATTCCGCTCGATGGCGCGTCCGCATCCGGGGTTTCCTCCGGCGATGCGATGAACGAAATGGAAGCACTGACCAACCAGCTCGGCGGCGGTTATACGGTCGCCTGGCAGGGCATCTCCTATCAGGAGCGGCTGTCCGGTTCGCAGGCGCCGATGCTCTACGCGATCTCGGTGCTGGTTGTCTTCCTCTGCCTGGCAGCGCTTTACGAAAGCTGGTCGATCCCGTTCTCGGTGATCATGGCGGTGCCTGTCGGCATCCTCGGGGCGCTGACGGCGGCAACGGTCTTTGGTCAGGCAAACGACGTCTATTTCAAGGTCGGCCTGCTGACCACCATCGGGCTGGCGGCGAAGAACGCCATTCTGATTGTCGAATTCGCCAAGGACCGCATGGAAAGCGGCATGGGACTCTACGAGGCGACATTGGAAGCGGCGAGATTGCGGCTGCGGCCGATCATCATGACCTCGCTTGCCTTCATTCTCGGCGTCGTGCCGCTGGCGATCGCGACAGGCGCGGGCTCGGCGGCGCAGAATGCCATCGGTATCGGCGTTCTCGGCGGCATGTTGGCGGCAACGCTGCTCGGAATTTTCTTCGTGCCGTCGTTTTTCGTCGTCATTCGACGCATCTTTGCCACACGCGCCAAAAATGCGGCAGGACTGTGATATAAATGCACTGTGATAATGCAGTTCCCGTTGCTACATTGCGCCCGACTGCTTCGGTGTGTTTTTTTGGTATGACGAGGCGCGGCGGCGATAGTGAAGCATGAAGCGTCGGACAAGAATTGACTTGCTCGAGTACAGGATGAAATGAATGGTATCTCTTCGTTTTGCCACACCGGCATTATTATTATTGTTGTCGGGCTGCGTCGTAGGCCCGGATCATGCTCCTCCTGAAATGCCGCTGCCCGCCAAATTCGGAGAGGGCGGAAACAAGAGTGTAGGCGACGTTGCTACCGCAGCCTGGTGGACCGCCTTCAACGACCCCAAACTGAATGGCTACGTCCAGGCCGGACTCGATCAGAACCTGACCGTCCAGCAAGCGATCGAACGCATCAATGCGGCTTCCGCCAACGTCACCGCCGCTGGCGCCGGCGGCCTGCCGAACCTGAACGTCGGCGCTTCGCACACGGTCAGCGGCCAGAAGGGCGAGCTGCGCACACAGTTCGACACGCGCAACACCAGTGCCGGCGACGTCCAGCTGAGCTGGCTGCTCGACCTCTTCGGCCTCTACAAGCGCAGCACCGAGAGCGCGCTTGCGTCGCTCGATTCAGCATACGCATCCGCTGATGTTGCCAAGCTGACCTTGGTGCAGGATCTCGTCTCGAGCTATATCGACGTTCGCTATTATCAGCAGCGCCTGGCGCTTTCGAGGGCCAACCTGAAGTCTCGTCAGGAAACCTACGAACTGACCAAGTTCCAGCTTGAAGCCGGCGCCGCCTCACGTCTTGACGTCGTCCAGGCCGAAGGTCTCGTACAGTCGACGCTGGCCGAAATTCCCGGCCTCGAAACCAACATCCGCATATCGGCCCATCACATCGCCACGCTGCTCGGCCTGCCGGCCTCGGCTCTCGTCGATGAATTGCTGAAGGGCCGTGGCCAGCCGGTATTCCGCGGCGGCATCAACTCCGGCATTCCGGCAGATCTGATCCGCAACCGTCCCGACATCCGCGTAGCGGAGCGTGATCTCGCCGCAGCAACGGCCAATATCGGTGTTGCCCAGGCGCAGCTTTATCCGAGCATCTCGCTCAGCGGCTCGATCTCGCCGTCCTACATCAACCAGCGCGGCGTCCATGGCGGCCTGACCGGCTGGTCCTTCGGTCCGAGCCTCAACCTACCGATCTTGGATGGTGGCCGTCTACGCGCCAACGTCAAGTCGGCAGAGTCCAACGCTGCCGCCGCCTATCTCAACTGGAAGTCGACGGTGCTGTCCGCCGTTGAACAGGTCGAAAATGCGCTTGCCGCCGTCCGGCGTGACGCCCGCACGGTCGCAGCACTTCAGGCCCAAGTGAAGACCACGCAGGAAACGCTCGAGCTTTCCACAGCATCCTACAAGGACGGCGCCTCTTCGCTGCTCGACGTTCTCGACGCCCAGCGCCAGGTCTCGCTTGCCCAGGCAAGCCTTGCCGCAGCTGTCCAGCAGATGGCCAAGGACTACGTGTCGCTGAACATCGCAGTCGGCGGTGGCTTCGCCCCCGGCGGCAAGACCACCGCACCGGCGGCGAAGGTTGTGGCTGTCAAGGGCTGACAGCTTCTTCAATCGATCTGAAAGTACAAAGCCTCGCGATTGTCTCGCGGGGCTTTTTCTTATCCGCCGCGTGCCGTAACCGAATAATTGCGGATAAGATGAATTCGGATTCGACAGGCAGGAAAAGCTAAGCTATCACTTTGATTAAACGATTAATCAGAGTGATCGTCATTCATGACAGCATCGCGCCCGGGACCGAACCTCAGCAGGATAGCGACGTCGCTCGGCGTCTCCGTCGCCACGGTCTCCAATGCGCTTTCCGGCAAGGGCCGGGTTTCCGGCCAACTGGTCGAAAGGATCCGTGAGCATGCAGCCGAGCTCGGCTACGTCCCGAGCCAGGCCGGGCGGGCGCTACGGACCGGCCGCAGCGGCGTTCTCGGCCTGGTGCTGCCCGATATTGCCAATCCGCTGTTCCCGAAGATTGCGCAGGCGATCGAATTCGCTGCCTCCGCCGCAGGTTACGGTGTGCTGATCGCCGATTCCCGCGGTGATGTCGCCGCTCAGACCGAGGCGATCAACCGGCTGGTCGAGCGCGGCGTCGACGGCATGGTCATCATTCCCCGCCGCGCCACCCGCATTTCGTCCGCCGCCTGTCCGGTCGCCGTCATCGACACTCCCTCGACGCCCGGCAACACCGTCGCCGCCGACCATTGGCAGGGCGGCCGCGAAATCGCCAGCCATCTCGCAGGCCTCGGCCATCGCCGTATCCTCATCATCGGCAACAATCAGGAATCCAACGTCCAGAACGACCGCGCCGGCGGCATCCGCTCCGGCATGCGCCCGGGCATGCATTCGGAAACGCTGTGGATCGACAGGCTGGAGCAGGAGAACGGCGGCGGCTGCCCGCTCGGCCTCGCCGAAAAAGTCAGGCAGGGTTTCACCGCCTTCGCTGCCCTCTCCGACCTGCAGGCGCTGCGTGCGCTGACGGAGTTGCAGCAGGCGGGTATCAACATTCCCAGTGACGTCAGCGTCACCGGCTTCGACGACCTCATCTGGTCGCCTGTTGTCACGCCGTCGCTGACGACGGTCCGGATGGACATGGATAGGATTGCCGGGATTGCCGTGTCGGCGCTGGTGGATACCATAAGAACAAGCAGCATCCGGGAGGGCATGCTCGTTACCGCGGAGATCGAACGCGTCGCCATGCAACTGATCGCCCGCCAATCATCCGGGCCTGCGAACCCGGCACCAAAAACCTCAGAGATGGAGAACATGTAAGATGAAAAGAGCTCTCATTGCCTCGGCAGCATTCGCCGCCCTTTCGCCGCTCGGCGCAGCCGCAGCAGAACGGACGCTGACGATTTCCGTCTATGCCTTTGCGCAGGACGATTTCAAGACGCTGGTCTACGATCCGTTCGAAGCCAAATGCGGCTGCAAGCTCGTGGTCGAAACCGGCAACAGCGTCGAGCGTCTGGCCAAGATGGAGGCGAACAAGGCCAGCCCCGTCGTCGATCTCGCCGCCGTTTCCATGGCCGATGCGCTGGCCGCGTCCCGCGCCGGCCTGATCGACAAGATCGATACCGCGAAACTCGCCGATTTCGCCAAGCTCTACGAGGTCGCCAAGGATCCGAACGGCGACGGCATGAGCGTCGGTTACACCTTCTACGCCACTTCGATTGCCTATCGCTCCGACAAGATGAAGATCGACTCCTGGGCCGATCTCTTGAAGCCGGAATATGTCGGCCACGTCGCCTTTCCTAATGTGACCACCAACCAAGGCCCGCCGGCGCTCTATATGCTCGGCCTGGCGCTCAGCAAGGACACGCCGGATCTGAAGGGGCCGATCGAAGCGCTGGGCGAGAAGAAAGACGACATCGTCACCTTCTACGAAAAGTCCTCGCAGCTGGTGCAACTGATGCAACAGGAAGAGATCTGGGCAGCGCCGATCGGCCGTTTCTCCTGGGCCGGGTTCACCAAGCTCGACGTCCCGGTCGCCTGGGCAACGCCGAAGGAGGGCCAGACCGGCGGTATGAACGTGCTGGTCCTGACCAAGGGCTCGAAGAACCAGGATCTCGCTTTGCAGTTCATGGACTTCTGGCTCTCGACCGACATCCAGACCAAACTCGCCGAAAAGCTGATCGACAGCCCGGCAAACAGCGAGGTCAAGCTTTCCGAAGCCGCCGCCAACAACCTCACCTATGGCGAGGAAACGGCCAAGAGCCTCAAGCTGATCCCCTCAGCCGTTGCCCTCGACAATCGCGGGGGCTGGCTGAAGACGTGGAACGAGAAGGTCGGCCAGTAGGCCCGCGTGAAAACTGGCCCCGGCGCCTCTGCCGGGGCCTCCCTCTTGTCCACACGAAAGGCGCCTCATGTTCCAGAACCGCGCAGAAGCCCTGGCGCTTGCCTTGCCGGCAGCCGTCTTTGCGACCCTGGTCTTTCTGTTGCCCGTTGCGATCCTCTTGTCGGAGGGCTTTCGCGCCGGCAGCAGCTGGAGCCTGTCGGCCTATGCCGATTTCTTCTCCGGGACGTTGAACCGCACTGTTTTCCTGCGCACGTTCCGGCTCGGCCTCGAAGTCACCGCCGTTTCCGCGGTCATCGGTTATGCCGCAGCCTTTGCCATCGTCAACCTGCCGGCGAATGGCAAGGGCCGGATGATCGGCCTCGTGACCCTGCCGCTGATGATCTCTCCGGTGGCGCGCACCTATGCCTGGATCGTCATTCTCGGCCGCACCGGCATCGTCAACCAGGCGATAACAGGCCTGGGTCTCAGCGCCGAGCCGCTTCGGCTGCTGTTCACCGAGACCGCCGTCTTCATCGGCCTCCTGCAGCTCTTCCTGCCGCTGATGATCCTATCGCTGATCAGCGCGCTCGAAAACATGCCGAAGGATGCGATCCCGGCTGCTCGCGTGCTCGGCGCCAACTGGTTCCAGGTCTTCTGGAAAGTCATCCTGCCGCTCACCAGAGAAGGCCTCGTCGTCGGCGGCACGCTTGTCTTCACCGGATCGCTGACCGCCTATATCACCCCCGCCGTGCTTGGTGGCTCCAAGGTGCTGATGCTGGAAACGCTGATGTACCAGCAGGTTTCCGTCGCCAATGATTTCGTTTCGGCAAGCGTCATCGCCTTCATCCTGATCGTCATGAGCTTTGCCGCCAACATTCTGCTGAAACGCCTTGCGACGGCGAGGAACCGCCGATGACGCTGCGTCTGTTTTCGCCTCTCGTGCTTTTCCTGCTGCTGGTCTTCCTGATCGGCCCGTTCCTGATCATCATCGCCGCTTCGCTATCGGCGGGCGATACGCTGGCCTTCCCGCCGCAGGGCCTGTCGCTGCGTTGGGTGATGAAGGTGTTCACCATCGAGAGTTTCCGCGACAGCTTCGCCATGTCGATGTTCCTCGCCGTCTTCGGAACGCTCGCAGCCCTCCTCTTCGGCATTCCGGCCGCCTACGCCCTCTCCCGCTACAAGCTGCCCGCGGCCGAGACCGTCCGCACCATCGTCTCGCTGCCGATCATCGTTCCCGGCATCATCGTCGGCTTGGCGCTGCTGCGTTATCTCGTCGTGCCCTTCGGCTTCAACATCACGCTCGCGCTCTTCTTCGCCCATACGGCCCTGGTGCTGCCCTATGCCGTGCGCGTCGTCTCGGCGAGCCTCGACAATCTACGTTCGGATATCGAGGAAGCGGCCGTCCTGCTCGGCTCCTCGCGGCTCGGCGCCTTCTTCCGCGTGGTGATGCCGAATATCCGCGGCGGCATCCTTGCCGCCTTCATCCTCGGTTTCGTCACCAGCTTCAATCAGGTGCCCGTCTCGCTGTTCCTGTCCGGTCCCGGCGTCCGCACGCTGCCGATCGACATGCTGGGTTACATGGAAACCACCTACGATCCTTCCATCGCGGCGCTCTCCGCCCTTCTCGCCTTTCTCTCGATCGGCATCGTCTTTCTCGCCGAACGCTTCCTGGGATTCTCGCGTTATGTCTGATGCCTATCTTCAACTCGACAAGCTGACACTTGCCTATGGCGACACGGTCGCGGTGCGGGACCTCGACCTCGCGATCGGCAAAGGTGAGCTGGTGGCGCTTCTCGGCCCCTCCGGCTGCGGCAAGACGACGACGATGCGCGCCATCGCCGGCCTGCTGACGCCCGCCGCTGGCCGCATTCGCCTCGACGGCGCCGATATCACCCGCGTCTCCGCCAACAAACGTACTGTCGGCCTCGTTTTCCAGTCCTACGCCCTCTTCCCGCATCTGACGGTCTATGAGAACGTCGCCTTCGGCTTGCGTCTCAAGCGTATTTCAGGTGCGGCTCTCGACGCCCGCGTCGGCGCCGGCCTGAAATCGGTCGGCCTGTCGGCTTTCGCCGGCCGCAAGCCCGCCGAACTCTCCGGCGGCCAGCAGCAACGCGTGGCGCTCGCTCGCTCGATGGTGATGGAGCCGAAGGTGCTGTTGCTCGACGAGCCGCTCTCCAATCTCGATGCCCGCCTTCGCCTTGAAATGCGCGCCGAATTGCAGCGCGTGCAGAAAGAGACCGGCATCACCATGATCTTCGTCACCCACGACCAGGTCGAGGCCCTGGCGCTCGCCGACCGCATCGTCGTGATGCTGAACGGCGGCATCGAACAGATCGGCACGCCGGAGGAGATCTACAACAATCCGGCCTCGGCCTTCGTCGCCGATTTCGTCGGCTTCGAGAATGTCTTCGCGCTGAAGGATGGAAAGCTCGCGACGCCAAACGGGCCGGTCGGACTTTCCGGCCCGGCGCCGGAAGCCGCAGCGGGCCTCGCATGGCGTCCGCGCATGGTGACCCTTGGCTCCGGTGCTTTCCAGGGCACCGTGCGCGGCACGTCTTTCGCCGGCAATACCCGCGAATACCTGCTCGACACTCCGCTCGGCCCGATCAAGGCCGAGATCGATGCGGGCATGCCGCCGCACGAGATCGGCAGCCCGCTCGCCTTCGATCTACCGGTTGCCGGCGCGGCAAGCCTCAAACGGTTCGGGTGAAATCATGGGCGTCTGGATCGACACGGACATGGGCTTCGACGACATCGCCGCCATTCTGGTGGTGGGACAGTCGGAACTCGAGATCGACGGTGTATCGCTGGTCTTCGGCAATACGCCGCTGCCGCAGGTGAGGATAAACGCCGCCGGCGCCGCCCGCGCCTTCGGCTGGACGTTCCCCATCCACACCGGCCGCGCCATGCCCGTGCTCGGCAAGCTCGAAACCGCTCAGGCGATCCTCGGCGAAACCGGCATCCCGACCATCGGCAGGAGCCTGCCGCAGGCGGCTGCCCTTGCCGAAAACGATGCCTTCGCAGCACTCTGCCGCTGGCTGGAGCGCAAAGGCCAGCACCGCATCCTGGCGCTTGGGCCGCTCACCAACATCGCCGCCGTGGCGCTTGCCCGGCCGGACCTTGCCGCCCGCATCACCGAACTCGTCTGGATGGGCGGCGGCGTCACCAGCGGCAACCATACGGCCTCCGCCGAGTTCAACGCGCTCGCCGATCCCGAGGCCCTCTCGATCGTCATCGCCCATGGCCTGCCGCTGCGCATGGTCGATCTCGACCTTTGCCGCAGGGTGCTGGCCAGGCCCGAAGACGCCGAGCCGGTGCGCAATGCCGGCGGCGCCAACGCCGAGCTGATCGCCGATATGTTTTCGGGTTATATCCGCATCGGTACCAGCCGCGGCCGCCCGGCCATGGCACTCTACGATCCTTCCGCCGCCGTCGCCTTCGTCGCTCCAGATATCGTCAGCTTCCGCCCTGCCCGCATCGACGTCGAGCTGCATGGCGCCTTGACCCGTGGCCGCACCGTCGTCGAGACCCGCGCCACGCATGCGAGTTTCAATGCTCAATTCGCCGCCGACATCGATGCCGACATGGCGCGTGTCATCATTCTCGCTGCCCTGGTCAACGAGGCCCGCAAATGAACGCCACCGCTCGCCAAGAACCCGCCGATCTCAACGATCCCGCTTTGCGCGCCCGCGCCGTCACTGCTGCGCGCGGCGACGCCCCCTTCGACATACTGATCACCGGCGGCCAGCTGCTCGATACGGTGACGGGCCTGATCCGGCAAGCCGATATCGGCCTTGTCGGCGCACTGATATCAAGCGTCCATGCCCCGGCAAGCCGCGCGGATGCCGTCGAGATTATCGATGCGGCGGGCAGTATCCTGACGCCCGGCCTGATCGACACGCACATGCATATCGAAAGTTCGATGGTGACACCCGCCGAATATGCGAGCGCCGTCTTGCCACGCGGCGTGACAACGATCGTCTGGGATCCGCATGAATTCGGCAACGTCCATGGGCTCGACGGCGTGCGCTGGGCGATCGAGGCGGCGCGCGGCCTGCCGCTGCGTATGATCCTTCTCGCGCCCTCCTGCGTGCCCTCCGCACCAGGCCTGGAACTTGCCGGCGCCGATTTCGATGCCGCGGTCGTCACCGAGATGCTGCACTCCTCCGCCGTCGGCGGCGTCGCCGAAGTGATGAATATGCGCGGCGTCATCGACGGCGATCCGCGCATGACGGCCATCGTCAATGCCGGCCTTGCCGCCGGCAAGCTCGTCTGCGGCCATGCCCGCGGCCTCGAAGGCGCCGATCTCAACGCCTTCATGGCATCGGGCATCACCTCCGACCACGAACTTACCTCCGGCGCCGATCTCCTCGCCAAGCTTTCCGCCGGCCTGACGATCGAGCTGCGCGGCTCTCACGACCATCTGCTGCAGGAGTTCGTCGAGGTGCTGAACGGTCTCGGCCACTTGCCCCCGACCGTCACGCTCTGCACCGACGACGTCTTTCCTGACGAACTCCAGGAAGGCGGCGGCCTCGACGACGTCATCAGACGCCTGGTGCGCTACGGCATGAAGCCGGAATGGGCCATCCGTGCCGCAACCTTCAACGCCGCACAACGTCTGAAGCGTTCCGATCTCGGCCTCCTCGCCGCCGGCCGCCGCGCCGACATCGTGCTCTTCGAAGACCTCACAGAATTCCGGGCACGGCTCGTCATATCAGCCGGCCGCATCGTTGCCCGCAACGGCAGCATGCAGGTTGCCGTCCAGCAGATCGATACGGCGCCGCTTGTCAATTCGGTGAAGCTGCCGCCGCTGACCGAGAATGATTTTCGCATCCCGGCGAAGGGCGAGCGCGTCCGCGTCGCCACCATCGACCGCCCGCGCTTCACGCAATGGGGCGAGGCCGAAACCGAGGTCAGGGATGGTTTTATCGTGCCGCCGGCCGGCAGCGCCATGATTTCCGTCGTCCATCGCCACGGCAAGACCGACGGCATCCCGCGCATCGGCTTCCTCACCGGCTGGGGTGATTGGCGCGGCGCCTTCTGTACCACCGTTTCGCATGACAGCCACAACCTCACCGTCTTCGGCGGCAATGCGGGCGACATGGCGCTCGCCGCCAACGCCGTCATCGCCGCCGGCGGCGGCATGGCGGTCGCCAAAGACGGTAGGATCGAGGCGATGCTGCCGCTACCGCTCTCCGGTCTGGTCACGGATGCATCGCTGAAGGACACGGCCCTGGCCTTCGCCGGCATCCGCAAGGCGATGGAAAAGATCGTCACGTGGAAGCCGCCCTATCGGGTCTTCAAGGCCTGCTTCGGCGCAACGCTCGCCTGCAATGTCGGCCCGCATCAGACTGATCGGGGGATTGCCGATGTGGTGACGGGCAAGGTGCTGGAAAGCCCGGTACTGGCTGTTTGGTAGATCGAGGAAAGCGCAGCTCCGCCAGAAGGCGTGCCGTGTGCTCCTCAATGCCTAACTGGTCGAAGCAGGCGCCGTTACGGCAAATCCCGGTATGCGTTGTTTGAGGTTGACCGCAGCCAGCCCCTCGGGCCCTGCTGTCATCATTTTTCGGCCTCCGGTTCGGATCATTGTTGCAATTCATTCTTAATTGCACAATATTCAAAGCAAGGGTCGTCAAGCATTTTTTGCAAATCATTCTGAATCGCAACTTGTTCCGGCTTTTGCAATTCGGTCGTAATAGCAGCAAGAGGAGAAACATATGCTCTATAGGGAAAGACGGTCGGTTTTGGCCGGACTGATAGGGGTGGCATTCGCAGCCGTGCTGGCTGCCTTTCCCGCCGCTGCCCAACAGACAAGCAATTCGAAGTTCAAGGTGGTGACAACCTTCACGGTGATTGCCGACATGGCAAAAAACGTGGCCGGTGATGCCGCGATCGTGGAATCGATCACCAAGCCGGGCGCGGAGATCCACAACTATGCGCCGACGCCGGGTGACATCCAGCGAGCACAAGGTGCACAGCTCATTCTCTGGAACGGGCTCAATCTGGAGCGCTGGTTCGAAAAGTTCTTCCAGAACCTGCACGACGTCCCCGGTGCCGTCGTCTCCGATGGCATCGAACCGATGGGCATCTCGGAAGGCCCCTACGAAGGCAAGCCCAATCCCCACGCCTGGATGTCGCCGAAGAACGCCCTGATTTACGTCGACAATATCCGTGATGCTTTCGCAAAGTATGATCCGGCGAATGCGGAGACCTACAAGGCTAACGCCGAGGCCTACAAGCAGAAGATCGAAGCGACGATCACGCCGATCCGCGCCACCCTCGAAAAAATTCCCGAGGACAAGCGTTGGCTGGTTTCCAGCGAGGGCGCCTTTTCCTATCTCGCACGCGATTTCGGGCTGAAGGAACTCTATCTCTGGCCAATCAACGCCGACCAACAGGGCACGCCCCAGCAGGTCCGCAAGGTGATAGATGCGGTCAAGGAAAACCAGATTCCAACCGTCTTCAGCGAAAGCACCGTTTCCGATAAACCGGCCCGGCAGGTGGCGCGCGAAACCGGCGCGCATTATGGCGGTGTCCTCTATGTCGACTCGCTGAGCGAAGCCGACGGCCCCGTGCCAACCTATATCGATCTTCTGCGCGTGACCTCCGATACCGTCGCGAAGGGTCTTGCCGATGGGTTGTCGCAATGACCGTGCTGCTTGGTAATCTTGTCCGTCCCGCATCCTCGGATGCGGGATCGGGGATCACGGTAAAGGATGCGACCGTCACTTACCGCAACGGACATACGGGCCTGAGGGACGCGAGTTTCCAGATCCCCACGGGCACGATCGCCGCGCTGGTCGGTGTCAACGGTTCCGGCAAGTCGACACTCTTCAAGTCGATCATGGGTTTCGTGCGTCTCGCCAGGGGCCACATTCGCGTGCTTGGCATGCCGGTCGAAGAGGCGTTGCGCAAGAACCTTGTCGCTTATGTGCCGCAATCGGAAGAAGTCGACTGGAATTTCCCGGTGCTGGTCGAGGATGTCGTGATGATGGGTCGCTACGGCCACATGGGCATGATGCGCATCCCGAAGGCCGCGGACCACGAGGCAGTGGCGGCCGCGCTCGCCCGCGTCGCCATGAGCGAGGCCCGCAAGCGCCAGATCGGCGAACTTTCCGGCGGCCAGAGGAAGCGGGTCTTTTTGGCGCGAGCACTGGCGCAGGACGGCCGGGTCATTCTGCTCGATGAACCCTTTACCGGCGTCGACGTAAAGACTGAGGACCAGATCATCAAGCTCCTGCGCGAACTGCGGGATGAAGGCCGCGTCATGCTGGTCTCCACCCACAATCTCGGCTCCGTGCCGGAATTCTGCGACCGGACCATCCTGATCAAGGGCACGGTGCTCGCCTACGGCCCGACCGTCGAGACTTTTACGCAGGAAAATCTGGAAAAGACCTTTGGCGGCGTGCTGCGTCATTTCGTGTTGAGCGGAGCGCAGAACGGCAGGCCAACGTCGATCGGCGTCATAACCGATGATGAGCGCCCCTTGATTCTGCAGGGTGGCAAAGCGACTGCCCGGGGCCCCGATAGTGGCAATGGGGGCCGGGAATGATAGCCGAGCTCCTGCAGCCCTTCACCTATGAATACATGCTCAATGCCATGTGGGTGTCCGCCCTTGTCGGCGGCGTCTGCGCTTTCCTCTCGTGTTATCTGATGCTGAAAGGCTGGTCGCTGATCGGCGACGCGCTCTCGCACGCGATCGTTCCCGGCGTTGCCGGCGCCTATATGCTCGGACTTCCTTTTTCGATCGGAGCCTTCTTTTCCGGAGGGCTCGCTGCCGCAGCGATGCTTTTCCTCAACCAGCGCACCAAGCTGAAGGAAGATGCCATCATCGGCCTGATCTTCTCCTCTTTCTTCGGGCTGGGCCTGTTCATGGTTTCGCTCCAGCCTATGGCGGTCAACATCCAGACGATCGTGCTCGGCAACATTCTCGCCATCACCCCGGAGGATACGCTGCAACTCGCCATCATCGGCTTCGTGTCGCTCGCTGTCCTGCTTGTCAAATGGAAGGACCTGATGGTCACCTTCTTCGACGAGAGCCATGCCCGATCGATCGGTCTCAATCCGACCGCTCTCAAGGTCATTTTCTTCACGCTGCTGTCCGCCTCCACCGTCGCGGCGCTGCAGACCGTCGGTGCATTCCTCGTCATCTGCATGGTGGTGACGCCCGGCGCGACCGCCTATCTGCTGACCGACCGCTTCCCGCGGCTGCTTGTGATCGCCGTCATCATTGGATCGATGACCAGTTTCGTCGGCGCCTATGCGAGTTACTTCCTCGATGGCGCGACAGGCGGCATCATCGTCGTGCTGCAGACGGCAATCTTCCTGATCGCGTTCTTCTTCGCACCCAAACACGGCATGCTGGCGGCACGCAGACGCGCCGCGCAGGCGCTGGAGGCAGCGCCATGAACATGGTCGACACACTTCTTTCGCCTTTCCAGTTCGGCTTCATGGTCAACGCGCTGGTGATCTCGGTGCTAGTCGCGATCCCGATGGCGCTATTGTCCTGCTTCCTGGTTCTGAAGGGCTGGTCTCTGATGGGAGACGCCATCAGCCACGCCGTCTTTCCCGGCGTGGTCATCGCCTATATCGTCGGCATACCCTTCGCCGTCGGCGCCTTCGTGGCCGGCATGTTTTGCGCTATCGCCACCGGTTTCCTGAAAGATAACAGCCGTATCAAACAGGATACGGTGATGGGCATCGTCTTCTCCGGCATGTTCGGGCTTGGCCTGGTCCTTTATGTCAAGATCCAGTCCGACGTGCATCTCGACCACATCCTGTTCGGCGACATGCTCGGTGTCTCCTGGCACGACATCGGGCAATCGGCCGTCATTGCCGCGATCACGGCTGTCATTCTTGGTGTGAAGTGGAAGGACTTCCTGCTGCACGCCTTCGACCCCGCCCAGGCGAGAGCGGTGGGCCTCAGGATCAACCTGCTGCATTACGGCCTTCTCGCCCTCATCTCGCTGACGATCGTCGGTGCCTTGCAGGCGGTGGGCATCATCCTTTCGATCGCCATGCTGATTGCGCCGGGAGCCATCGCCTTCCTGCTCACCCGCAAGTTCAGCACGATGCTGCTCCTCTCCATCGCCATTGCGGTGATCGGCTCTTTTGTCGGCGTCTACCTGTCCTTCTTCATCGACAGCGCGCCGGCGCCGACCATCGTGCTTGTGCTGGCGATCGGCTTCGTGCTCGCCTTCATCCATGCCACGCGAGGGACGGCCCGGGTTGAGGAATCGCCGATGGACTGATGGATATTGAAGAAGTCGCTGTACGGAGGGCAGTTGTTGACCAACGCAGAATGCAGCGAGGCGCGCAACGGTCGCTTTCAATTGCGGCCTAATTCCTAAAATCGATTCCGGCTTGGGCAATTAGGCAGCAGATAATCAAACCTTCAATTCTCGCTCGACCAATGCCACCCAATAGGCCGCCCCATATCCAAGCGCTTCATCGTTGAAATCATAGGCCGTGTTGTGATGCAGCGCCCCGTCCACCGCGGGACCGTTGCCGAGCCAAACATAGCAGCCCGGCGCGTTCTGGGCGAAGAAGGCGAAATCGTCGCCTGCCGTCGACGGCGGAAAGCTTGTCTGCACCTTTCCGCCGAAGACCGAGCCGGCGGCCGTGAGCGCCCGTGCGGTCGCATCCGCGTCATTGATGACAGGCGGAATCCGCCGTTCGAATGCATAGTCCACAGCAATGCCGTACATAGTCGCAGTGCCATGCGCCAATCGTCCGATCTCGGTCTCCAACTGGTCGCGCACATCGGGTGAATAGGCCCGCGCCGTCCCACCGATCTCCACGATATCCGGAATGACGTTCAGCGCCTTCGAGTCGCCCGCCTGCAGGAAACAGGCGCTGACGACGGCAGGCTGCAGCGGATCGACCACCCGTCCGACGATCGTCTGCAGCGACGACAGGAAGGTCCCGGCCGCCGTGATCGGATCGCGGCCGAGATGCGGCTTGGCGCCGTGCGTGCCGGTCCCACGGAAAGTCATGCGCCAGCTGTCGGAGGAGGCAAGCTGCGGCCCCTCGACCACGCCGATCTCATCGACCGCAAGCCCAGGCATGTTATGCAGCCCATAGACGGCATCGCAGGGGAAAAGCTTGAACAGCCCCTCCTCGACCATGCGCCTTGCTCCGCCTCGCCCTTCTTCGGCCGGCTGGAAGATGAAATGCACCGTGCCGGAAAAATCCTGCGTTGCCGCAAGATGCCGCGCGGCGCCGAGCAGCATCGCAGTATGACCGTCATGGCCGCAGGCATGCATTTTTCCGGGCGCGGTCGATTTATAGGGCCGCTCCGCCATTTCAGGCATGGCGAGCGCGTCCATGTCGGCCCGCAGCCCGATCCTGCGCGTGCCATTGCCGAGCTGCAGCGTGCCGACCACGCCGGTGCCGCCGAGGCCGCGATGCACCGTGATGCCAGCTTCTTCTAGAAGCCTCGCGACGATGCCGGCGGTACGCTCCTCCTCGAAACCGAGTTCGGGATGGGCGTGCAGGTCGCGGCGCAGGGAGGTCAGAAACGGCAGATCGTCCTTGATCCGGGCGGGAATGCTCATCGCGCAATGCTCCTGGGGCCTGGATATCCTGTCAAGCGAAACGGGCGCCCAACCGGCGCCCGCGTCAGATTATCTCTTGTTCATCAACCAGACAGTAAGTTCAACCCCCAGAACAGGATGATTTTAGGCCGGCCTAAAATCTGAATCCTGTTCTACATTATATAGTTAGAGCATGATGTCGTCCGAAAACCGCTTACACTTTTCGGCATCATGCTCTAGCCCTCCTCGACGAACACCTCCTCACGCTTCTTCTTGACGCTCGGCAGGAAGACGACAATGAGGACGGCGACCGCAATGGCCAGAAGAATGGCACTGATCGGCCGCGTAACGAAGGTGGTCGGATCGCCGCGCGACAGGATCATGGCACGCCGGAGGTTTTCTTCGAGCAATGGCCCGAGCACGAAGCCGAGCAGAAGTGGCGCCGGCTCACAGCGAAGCTTCGCCAGCACATAGCCGATGAGCCCGAAGAAGGCGACGGCATAGAGATCGTAGACGTTGGCGTTGACGCTGTAGACCCCGATCGAGCAGAAGGCCATGATGATGGGGAAGAGCACGTAGTAAGGCACGGTCAGGAGCTTCACCCAGAGCCCGATCAGCGGCAGGTTGAGGATGACCAGCATCAGGTTGCCGATCCACATCGAGGCGATGATGCCCCAGAACAGCGCCGGCTGCTCGGTAGCGACGTTCGGACCGGGTACGATGCCCTGGATAATCATCGCCCCAACCATCAGCGCCATGACGGGATTGGCCGGAATGCCGAGCGTCAAGAGCGGAATGAACGAGGTCTGCGCGCCGGCATTGTTCGCCGATTCCGGTCCCGCAACGCCGGCGATCGCACCCTTGCCGAATTCCTCCGGCGTTTTCGACATCCGCTTTTCTACCGTGTAGGAGGCAAAAGCAGCGAGAATGGCGCCACCACCCGGCAGGATGCCGAGCGCCGAGCCGATTGCCGTGCCGCGAATGACCGGCGCAATCATCTCCTTGAATTCCTGGCGGGACGGCAAAAGGCCGGTGACCTTGGCCATCAGCACCGTGCGTGTCGACTCGCCCTCGAGATTGCGCAGGATTTCCGCCACCCCGAACACGCCGACGGCAAGCGCCACGAAGTTCAGCCCGTCCGCATATTCACGGATGCCGAGCGTGAAGCGTGGCGTGCCGGTGTAGATGTCGGTGCCGACGAGGCCGAGCAGCAGACCGAGCGCCACCATGGCCAGCGCCTTGACGACCGAGCCATGCGCGAGCGCGATCGAGGAGACGAGGCCGACGATCATCAGCGAGAAATATTCCGCCGAGCCGAATTGCAGCGCGATTGCGGTCAGCGGCGGTGCGAAGATCGCGACGAGGAAAGTCGAGACCGTGCCGGCGAAGAACGAACCCAGTGCCGCGATCGCAAGCGCTGCGCCGGCCCGGCCCTTGCGGGCCATCTGGTAGCCGTCGATCGCGGTCACGGCCGAGGAGGATTCGCCCGGCATGTTGATCAGGATCGCCGTCGTCGAGCCGCCGTACTGCGCGCCGTAATAGATGCCGGCGAGCATGATCAGCGAGGAAACCGGTTCGAGCTGGAAGGTGATCGGCAAGAGCATGGCGATCGTCGCCGTGGCGCCGATGCCGGGCAGCACGCCGATCAGCGTGCCGAGCAGCACGCCGAGCAGGCAGAAGAGCAGGTTTTCCGGAGTGCCGGCTGTTGCAAAGCCGAGCGCGAGATTGCTGAAAAGATCCATCATCGTCTCCTAGAACCGGACCCAGGGGCCGAAGCGCTCGAACGGCAGACCGAGCCCGTAGCTGAAGACCGCAACCGAAAAGATCGTCAGCAGCAACGACAGGATGATCGCGAAAAACACGTTCATCTTTTGCGATGCGAAGCAGGCGATCAAGGCGGTGAGGAACAGTGACGGTGCAAATCCGAGACCGCGCACCGTCAACCCGAAGAATACCGGTGCCGGCAGGATGAAGAGCATGCCGCGCCAGGCAAACGGGTCGATCGGCTCGCCCTCGACCCGCAGCGCCTGAATGAAGATGATCGCCCCGAGAAGCACGAGCACGGCGGCAAGCACCAGCGGGAAATAACCAGGGCCCATGCGCACTGCCGTGCCGAGGTCGAGCCCCAGCGACTGGATGGCGAAGAAAGCGCCGGTCGCGACGAAAAGCGCGCCGCAGATCGCATTGGTGGTATCGAAACTGATGGATTTCATGGTGTCTCCTGGGGAGATGGTTCGTGACGCACTGCTGCTGCGATTGCCCTCATCCGCTTGCCGGCACCTTCTCACCGCATGCGGGGAGAAGGGAAATAGCTGCAAGCCCTTCGCCCTCTTGCCGCCGTTGAGCGACGCAAGTCCCCTCTCCCCGTTCACGGGGAGAGGGTCAGGGTGAGGGGCTCATCCGGCATGTCCTGACGAGGATAATCCTCAGTCGGCATATTCGCCAGCGGCCTCGATCACCGTTTTCCAGCGGGCGATCTCGCTTTCGAGCTTGGCCTTCAGCGCAGCCGGCGTCGCATCGGCGTCGGAGGATGGCGCCGTGCCGAGCTCGGCGAAGCGGGCGCCGACATTCGGATCCTTCAGCGCCACCTGCAGCGACTTCGACAGGCGTTCGTTGATCTCAGCCGGCGTCCCCTTCGGCGTATAGATGCCGTGCCAGATGCCGACTTCAAACCCCGGCAGACCTGCTTCGACGGCCGTCGGAATGTCCTTCATCACCTCGAGGCGCTTGGGCGAGGTCACGGCATAGGCCTTGATCGTGCCGCCTTGGATCTGCTTCGTCGTGTTGGTCGTCTGGTCGCACATGACGTCGACCTGACCGCCGAGCAGATCGGTCATCGCAGGGCCGGTCCCCTTGTAGGGAACGGTCGTCAGCGGCGTCTGGATGGCGCTCATGAACATCATGCCGCAGAGATGCGAAGCCGCACCGATGCCGGCATTGGCGACCGTCACCTTGTCCTTGTTCGCCTTAATGTAATCAATCAGCCCCTTGAGGTCGGCCGGCTCCATGTCCTTGCGCGCGACGATCGTCATCGGCACATCGGTGACGAGGCCGACATAGTCGAAGGCGCCGAGCGTATCGTAGGCGAGCTTGCGGTAGAGCGTCGCGCTGGTCGCCATGCCGATATGGTGCAGCAGGATGGTGTAACCGTCGGGATCGGCATTCGCCACGCGGCCAGCGCCGAGCGTGCCGCCGGCGCCGCCGACATTTTCGACGACGATCTGCTGGCCGAGATCCTTCGACATGGATTCGGCGACCAGGCGCGCGACGGTATCCGTCGGGCCGCCGGCCGCGAAGGGCACGACCATGGTGATGGTGCGCTCGGGATAGGTCTGCGCCGAAGCGGCGCCGGCGAGAAGAGAGACCGCGGCAGCCGCGGTCAGGCCGAGCATGGCCTTCAGAATTTTCATCGTTTCCTCCCTGATGAAATAAGCAAGCCCGCCGACACATCCTCCGCGCCGGTTCGGATCACCTATTTGCCGCCTGGAAAAATCGACCCGCAATCATTGCAGCCGCTTTCGAAAGACGATTTTGCGACAGTGCGATGCAGCATGGGTCGATTTGGAAACAAACGGCTCTGAGGGTGGGTGGAAATCCACCCATCGCACCGCGAGATTGGAGCTCCGCCCCAGCACCCGGCTAGCTTTCGGTGGTCAGCATCCGCTTGTCGAGACCATATTTCTGCATCTTTTCGTAGAGGGTCTTCCGGGAAATGCCGAGCGACTCATAGACCGGCCTGAGGCTGCCGCCATGCGCCACCAGCGCGCTGGCAATGACCCCGCGTTCGAATTCGGCGACGCGCTCCGCAAGCCCGGTTGCCTCCTCGGCTTGCCGCCCGCCATTGTCGAGACCGAGGACCAGACGGTCGGCGGCATTCCTCAGCTCACGCACATTGCCGGGCCAGTCGCGTTGAGCAATGTCGGAAATCACGTCTGGCGGCACGGCCATCTCGTCGCGGCCGTAGCGGGCCGCCGCTTCCCGCACCAGCTGCAGGAAAAGCAGCGGAACATCCGCCCGCCGCTGCGACAGCGACGGCACGTGTAGCGTCGCGACATTCAGCCGATAGAAGAGGTCGGCGCGAAAGCGCCCCGCCGCCACCTCCGCCTCCAGGTCGACCTTGCTTGTCGCGATGAAGCGCACGTCGAGCGCCACCACCTCGTTCGAACCGAGCCTGGAGATCACCCGCTCCTGCAGCACCCGCAGGAACTTCGCCTGCAGGTCGAAGGGCATAGAGCCGATCTCGTCGAGCAGGATCGTGCCGCCGCGCCCATGTTCGAATTTTCCATAACGCGGCCTCACCGCGCCCGGAAAGGCCCCCACCTCATGGCCGAAAAGCTCGCTCTCGATCAGGTTTGCGGGCAGTGCGGCGCAATTGATCGCGATGAACGGCCGGCTCGCCCGAGCACTGATGTCGTGGAGCGCCCGCGCCACCACCTCCTTGCCGGCACCGGTTTCTCCGACGATCAGCGTATCGGCATCGCTCGCCCCAATCGCCCGGATGCGGTAGCGCAGATCCACCATCACCTGCGTGCGCCCCGGCAGCCGCGCCTCGATATCGTCGCGCTTGCCGGCAACCGCCTTCAGCAGCCGGTTTTCGAGCACGAGGCCGCGCCGCTCCATCGCCCGGCGGATGACGCCGGCAAGCATCTCCGGCGTGAACGGCTTCTCGATGAAATCATAGGCGCCTTCGCGCATCGCCTTCACCGCAAGCTGAACGTCGCCGTGGCCGGTGACGAGAATGACCGGCACCTCCGGGTCGAGTTCGCGGATCTTCTGCATCAGCGTCATGCCGTCCATGCCGGGCATGCGAATATCGCTGACGACGACGCCGGGAAAGCTGTAGCCGATCAGCTCCAGCACGTGGTCGCCGTTCGAATAGGTCTCGACACTGAAGCCGGAGAGCTCCAGCGCCTGCGCCGTCGAGCGGCGCAGTTCCTCCTCGTCGTCAACCAGCAGGATCTTCGCATCGTTCATTCCGCTGCCTCCGGCATCAGCCCTGCCGCCGATTGCAGCTCGATGCGGAACACCGCGCCCCCTTCGGGATGATTGGCAGCAGTAAGGCTGCCGCCGAAATCCTTGATGATGTTATAGGAGATCGAAAGCCCGAGGCCGAGCCCCTTGCCGACGCCCTTCGTCGTGAAGAAGGGATCGAAGATACGCTCGGCGATCGCCGCCGGCACGCCCGGTCCGTGGTCCCGCACAGTCAGCACCACCTTGCCGGCCTCCTCGAAGGCCGAAACCTCGATGCGCCGATCATCCAGCCCTTCCACCGCATCGGAGGCATTCGAGATCACGTTCACCAGCACCTGCTGCAGACGCACTGAACCGGCACGCACCACCGGCGGACGCGGCCCGAGAGCGAGAAGCAGTTCGGCATCCGCCGCCTTCAGCCGCCAGGCGATAATCTCGAGCGTATCGCGCATCGCCTCGTCGAGGGAAACGGGACCGAGCTTCTCGTTCGGCTTGCGGGCGAAGTTGCGCAGGTGCCGGCTGATCGCAGCCATACGGTCGATCAGCCCGCCGATACGCCGGATATTGTCCCGCGCCTCCTCCGTCCGCCCACGGTCGATGAGAACGGAGGCGCTGTCCGTATAGGTCTTGGCAGCGGCGAGCGGCTGGTTGAACTCGTGCGAAAGGGCAGCCGACATCTGCCCCAGCCCGGCAAGCTTGCCCGCCTGGATCAGATCGGCCTGCGTCTGTCGGAGCTGTTGCTCGGTCAGCCGCCGTTCGGCGATTTCTTCTTCGATGCGGCTGTTGACGCGGGCAAGATCGGCTGTGCGCTCCTCGACGCGCCGCTCCAGCTCGTTGCGGGCTTCGGCTTGCATCTGCATGCGCTCGGCAAGCCGCGCCCGCCTCTGGCGCAGAACCGCGACTGCGAGCCCGGCGATACAGAGGAAGAGAAAGACTGCCGCAAGCGCCGTGCGTGCCTGGGCACGGATGGAACTCGTCTCCATCAGCACGTTCACCGTCCAGTCCTCGGCCGGCATGTAATGCGAGAGCACCAGATATTCACTCGAACCGCGCTCGCCGGCCAGCGTCATCAGCTCATGCTGCTCGAAGTGGTGACGCGTCACCGGCAGCGCCGCCAGCCTGGCATTGGCATAACGTCGCGACGCCTCGGTACGGGCGACGCGGTCGGCCGTCAGCGGCAGGATCGCGCCATAGAGCCATTCCGGGCTGCCGGACATGAAGATGATGCCCTCCGGATCGGAAACGAAAATCTTGTATTCGCCGCCGCCCCAGGAGGATTCGATCATGTCGATATCGACTTTGAAGACGATGACGCCGCGAATATCCGCGCCGGTTCGGATCGGTGCGGCAAAATAATAGCCGCGCTTCAGCGAGGTGGTGCCGAGCGCGTAAAATCGTGCCTGCCGGCCTTCGACCGCATCTTGGAAATAGGGCCTGTAGCTGAAATTCTGCCCGACGAAGCTTGCAGGCCCATCGTAATTGCTGGCCGCGATCGTCTCTCCGTCTGGCTTCACCACATAAATATCGGAGGATTTCAGCAGCCCGTTGATCTCCTTGAGATAGAGATTGGCCGCATCGCGCAGCGCCGCATCTTCAGGCGCGCTCACCAGTTCCTTGATGTCGTCGTGATCGGCGATCAGCGCCGGCAGCGCCTCGTAGCGGTTGAGATGACCGCTGAGTGCCGAAACGGCAAGGCGCAGCGCCGTTCCCGCCTGCGCCGAGGCTTCCTCCATGTAGGCGCGCGTCGCAATCGCGCTCCCATAGGTGAAGAAGGCGAAGATGATCAGCGGCACTACCAGCAACGCCGCTATCGCACGATATCTCGAAGACAGAACCGGCTCCTCCCCTTTTCTGCCTCCACTCCCCAGCGAGGCATACCCAACGCACCGAGTTTAGAGGGGTGGACAGGGATTTCCAAGGGGCCGCCGAAACTTGACACCCGGCAGGCGCAGATGTCCTATTGCTGCACCGCAAGGAGGCCCCGCCCATGAGCGACGACCAGACGCCCGCCGATAGCAAACTCACCACATCCAAGCGCCGCTGGGCGGCAGAGGGCAAGTTCCTGACCGGCCGTATCAGCCGTCCCGAAGCCGAGCGCCTGCCGCCCGGCCAGCACCTTGTCAAGAACTGGCCGGTACTCGACCTCGGCCAGCAGCCTGTCATCTCGACCGATACGTGGCGGCTCGAGGTGCGCGGCCTCGTCGAAACGACGCGCACCCTCACCTGGGCCGACTTCCAGGCGATCGAACAGAGCACGGGGGTGAGCGATATCCACTGCGTCACCACCTGGTCGCGCTACGACAACAAATGGAAGGGCGTTTCGACGCGCGATCTGCTTGACCTCGCAATGCCGAAGCCGGAAGCAGCTTACGTCATGCTGACGAGCTATGACGGCTATACCACGAACCTGCCGCTCGCCGATTTCGCCGCCGAGGATGCGATCCTCGCCACCGCCTGGGAAGGCCTGCCGCTGACGCCGGAGCACGGCGGCCCGATGCGCCTCGTCGTGCCGCATCTCTATTTCTGGAAAAGCGCCAAATGGCTGCGCCGCATCGAGCTGATGCCTGCCGACCAGGCCGGCTTCTGGGAAAAGAACGGCTACCACATCTATGGCGATCCGTGGCGCGAGCAGCGCTATTCCGACGATTGAGCTTTCGGCCACGAGAAACGGCGAAGCCCAAACACGCCAAGGCCGAACAAGGAGGCTAGCCCCGTCAGCGACGCCATGCTGGCGGCATGGAATGGGATCCCGCTCCAGCGCGGCTTGACGATATCGGCGGTGTTGAAGGCCTCGCCGCTGAACCGGCAGGTGATGAGCGCAAGACCGCGCCGCACCATGTCGGTGTCGACCGCGGAAATGATTTCACCCGCCGCAGCGGCCTCCCGCGGCATCTCGCGCATCGAAAGCAAGACCGCCTTGGTCGCGGCGAGATAGGCATGGGCGCATTCGTTGAACGGGCTTTCCTCATCGGTCACACTGCCCGGCATCCGGCCCCATAGGCAGTAGGAATACTGGATTTCGGCATAGTTCAGAACGCGCCGGAACGGCTCGTTCGTATCGACGGCGCGGGATGCAAGATCGATGATCCGACCGCGATAGTCAGATATGACAGCCATCTCGCCATGGGAGATTTGCGGGATATTCAGCCCGGCATGGCTGCCGCCGCCGCTGCGGCTATGGGCAAAAGCGCTTCCAGCGGCGAGGAAGAGCAAGCTTGCACTGAGGCCAAGAAAGGTAAGCAGTCGATAGAGATAGCGTGCCATCCCTCCAGCTTCCCTCATTCCGGTCCTCCGTTTCCTGATGGATGAGAGAGGAATACGGCGTCGCCACATATCCCTTCTCCCCAGCGGGGGTCCGAAGGACGGGTCGAGACCCGCGGCTCGACCCCGGTCGGTGCCGGCAGGCAGATGAGGGGGTGAGCGGCAAAGCCGCGAATGCACTGAGCGCAAGCGAAGGGCAACATATAGGGCGTGCCGTGTGGGCCCCTCATCCGACCCTTCGGGCCACCTTCCCCCGCTGGGGAGAAGGGGTAGCAAGCGGCAGCCTCGGTACGCCCGATCACCGAAACGCCGGCCGCAGCCCGACCTTAACGGCAAGCCGCTTTTCCGCCAGCGCCCCGAAGGCGAGGCCGAGCGTTGCCCAGAGGATCGCATGCATGCCGAGCGAGGTCGTGCGGAAGCCCCAGAGCACCATCGCCGAAAAGTTCTCCGGCACCTCGTTGATCGGCGGCAGCAGATAGAGCACGAGGCCGATGAAGACGAGATAGGCGACGCCGGCGATGGTCGCGCCGTTCCAGGGACCGAAGCGCTCGGAGAGACGACGTGACAGCGCCACCGCGGCAATGAGTGCGGCAAGCGAAACGACGATCATCAGGAAGAACAGTTCGGTTCTGACGCCTATCGTGTCGGGATTGCCGACCGCCGGCGGAGTGGCGGGATATTTGATGCTGGGAACAAGCACGACCGCCACGAAGGCGGCAATGGCGATGACGGCCGAGGTGCCGCGCGCCGAAAGGCGGCTGAAGCGACCATGCACGAAGGCGAAGGCGAGCGCGAAGAGCCCGCCGACGGCGACGCTGTAGGCCATGACGCCGGTGAAAAGGCCAAGACCGGCCTGCGTGGCGCGGCTGACGATTTCAGGGTCGGCAGCTTCGCCGGCCGCCTGGGCGCTCGCCTCCTCAAAGGCGATCGCCGCATCGACCAGCGGCTCGCCGAAGGTATGGGCGAAAGCGAAAACGAGGATGCCCGCAATCAGGCCCGCGAGCATGCCGCGAAGCAGAAGGTTTCCAACCATGTCAGGAACTCCTTAAAGCATGTCGCGCAAAAGTGTGCAGCGGTTTTGCGATAACGACATGCGTAAAAACAAAACCTAAAGCGCGATGAGCGAATCTGAAAGATCGCGACGCGCTTTAGTGGCAGGGAAAGCCGAGGAGATGGCGGCCGTCATGCACGAATTCGTGCACATACATGCCGTTGAACAGCGCCATCGCGCCTTCCTCGGTGCCGACGAAATAGAGGACGATGAGCATCAGCAGGCCGCCGAAGATCGCCCAGGGCAGGATCTCTCCTACAGGGATCGGCGCCGGTACAGCAACGGGCGCGAAAGTGGTGTCAGACATGTATTCCTCCGGGAATGACGCGTTCAGTCGAAAGAGTGCTTGTGCAGTAGGGTCTGACTTCCAGCGCGAAGAGCTTTCGACACGCTGGTCACAGTGGCGCGACCGCGCCGGACTTACACCGGCTTCCAAACCCGCAACAGCACGGTTATATCTGCACGCCGAAGAGACTGTCAACGAAACTTCACAAGCCGGCGAAGGACGCTGTCGCCGCATTCCGGGAGACAAGAACGACCGTGAACACGCGCCTCACCTGGATCTGCCATGGCGCGACGGCAGCAAGTCGCAAGGCCCTGTTCCCGCTCGACGAACCGCTGGAGGACAAGGCAGTGGAGGAGGCCGGCAGGATGATCGCCCCGCCCCGCGCCGACCGTATTGCCACGAGCCCCGCCTTGCGCGCCCGTCAGACTGCTGACGCGCTCCGCCTCGAAGCCCGGATAGATCAGGCGCTTTGCGACTGCGACCATGGCCGCTGGGCCGGCAGGTCGATCGCGGCGATCGGAACCGAAGAGCCGGAGAACTTCATGGGCTGGATGAGCGATCCGGAAGCGGTCCCGCATGGCGGCGAGAGTCTTATTGATCTGCGCAAGCGCATCGCCGGCTGGATGGATGGCCAGACCGTCCTCGGCGGCCACGTCATTGCAATCAGCCATGCGGCCGTCATCCGGGCAGCGATCGTGCATGTGCTGCAGGCGCCGCTTTCCTCCTTCTGGTTGAGCGACGTCGAGCCGCTTTCCGTCATCCGCATGACCAGCAACGGACAGCGCTGGTCTCTGCGCTTCCAGCATTAGAGACTGCTGATCTTATCCAGCTTTGCACAAGCAAATCGCGTCATCTCTGTTGAACCCGGCTTTGCGGGGACTACTTCCTTGTCCCAAGGAGATGGAAGAATGACATATGATTGGAGTGGCGAGCGCACGCGACGCCTGCGTTTCATGCGTGTCGCCACAGTCACGGTTCTGGTCGGTCTCATCGTCAGCGTTCCGCTGCTGATCGTCACCGCCTGAAGCACGAGAAAGGGCGAGCGATGCAATTGCACGCTCGCCTTCGTTTTTTTCCCGCATCGACGCCGTGGTTCCCTCCAAGCCCTGTCGGGTCTCTCTGCGGCACAGCAACAGGCTGCCGCCTCCGATAATTCGCCTTCTGGTTTCAACAAACATTTCAGACTTTCATGATATTTCCGTGAAGGTGGAGATGGAGAAGGCATAATGCCGGTGTTTTTCCAAAGCAGGGCCGGAAGGCAATGTGTGTCGATTGTTGGATTTGGGGTAACCCTCTGGCTCCTCGGCACGCTGCTGCAGCTCGACGACAGCCTGGTCGCCTTCATGACCGGTTTCGGCGAGTACGGCGCCGACAAGCTCGTTCTGGCGCTCGGCATCGCCGGCGCCATGAGCTTCATCTATTCGGTGCTGCGCATCGCCGACCTGCGTAAGGAAATGGAACTGCGCGCCGCCGCCCAGGCCAAAGCCGATTGGACCGCAACCCACGACCATCTCACCAAGCTGCCGAACCGATACGCCTTCGAGCGCAAGATCCTCTCACGGCCGATCAAGGACGACGAGGCCGAGATCGAGGAGTGGGACCGCAACGTCACCATCTTCTCCGTCGACCTCGACGGCTTCAAGAAGGTCAACGATCTGGTCGGCCACAAAGGCGGCGACGTCCTGTTGATCGAGGTTGCCAGACGCATCTGCGCGCTCGGCAATGCCGATTGCGTCTATCGCTTCGGCGGCGACGAATTCATCATCGTCGCCTTCGCCCTGACGGCGCAACGCGAGGAGCGTTTTGCCAAGCTGCTGATCCAGGCCGTCACCCGGCCGATCCATATCGATGGCTTTGCCGTCGAAGTCGGCGCCAGCGTCGGCTATGACCGCTGGGCGGAGGGAGCCGAGCCGCTGGAAGATGCCGCCCACCGTGCCGACCTCGCCATGTACGAGGCGAAATCACGCGGGCCTAACCACTACCTCGTCTTCGAACCTTCGATGCAGGACAAGGTAACGGAACGCGCCGCGCTGGAAACCAGGCTGCGCGCCGCAATCTCCAACAAGGCGATCAAGCCCTTCTATCAGCCGCTGATCGACCTGAAGACCGGCCAGCTCTGCGGCTTCGAGGCCTTAGCGCGTTGGATCGGCGACGACGGCGTCAACATTCCGCCGCCGGTCTTCATCGATATCGCCGAGGAAACCGGCATGATCACCGCATTGTTCGAGGACCTTCTCACCCAGGCCTGCAGCGACGCCCTCACCTGGCCAGAGCATGTGATGTTGTCCTTCAACGTCTCGCCGGTGCAGATGGAAGACAAATTGTTGACGTCGCGCATTCTCAAGGTTCTTTCGGCAAGCCGGCTGCCGCCGCAGCGTCTGGAAGTGGAGATCACCGAAAACGCGCTGATCCAGGATCCCGCCATCGCCGCGCTTATTCTCGACGAGCTGCACGCCGCCGGCATCCAGATCGCGCTCGACGATTTCGGCACGGGCTATTCGAGCCTCGCCCAGCTCGCCCGCTATCGTTTCGACAAGATCAAGATCGACAAAAGCTTCATCGCCACCTATCGCGACGACGAGCGCCAGGAGAAGATCGTCCGCGCCATGCTCGGCCTCGGCAGGAGCCTCAACATCAAGACGACGGCCGAAGGCATCGAGGAGCACGGCCAGCTCGCCTTCCTGCTGCAGCTCGGCTGCGATATCGGCCAGGGCTATCTTTTCGGCAAGGCGATGCCCGCCGCCGAGGCGGGCATCTTCATCAATGATCGTAATACCCGTCTGGCTTCGACGGGCTGACCAAATGATCTAAAAAACCTGACGCAGGATCACGAAGAGCACGAACGCGATCGCAATCGAGGCCGGCAGCGTCAGCACCCAGGCCATCAGCATGTTGCGCACGGTCGACCATTGCAGGCCGGAGCCGTTCGCCGCCATGGTGCCGGCAACGCCTGATGACAGCACATGCGTGGTCGAGACCGGCAGGCCGAGATGGTCGGCCGAAGCGATGGTGACCATCGCCACGACTTCGGCTGCCTCGCCCTGACCATAGGTCAGATGCGTCTTGCCGATCTTTTCGCCGACGGTGACGACGATGCGCTTCCAGCCCACCATCGTGCCGAGGCCGAGCGCGATCGCGACCGCCACCTTCACCCAGAGCGGGATGAACTTCGTCGCGTTGTCGACCGCCTTGTGGTAGTTCGTCACCGCGCTGAGGTCGCCGGCATCCATCGGCAGCAGCTTCTGCTTGTCAATCAGCTTCAGCGCCTCGCCGATCAGGTAGATGTCGTTGCGGACGTTGCCGACGAGATTGGTCGGCACAGCCTCGAGCGTCGGGAAACCGGCGACTTCAGCACTGGTCTGGTGGATATATTGCTGCAGAGCCAGCGTCGTCGCATCCGTCCAGGTCTTGTTCTTGACGGCGTTGCTGACCTCGACCTTGTAGTCGGTAACCGTCACGCCAGGCTTTACATATTTGCCGAGCGCGGTTTCCACCTGGGCCGATGCCGACTTATAGGCTTCGAGATAGTTGACATCGGGCGTGCGGTTCAGCGCGAAAGCCGTCGGCACCAGGCCGATCAGGATAAGCATGATGAGGCCCATGCCCTTCTGGCCGTCGTTGGAGCCGTGGGCGAAGCTGACGCCGGTGCAGGTGAAGATCAGGATGGAGCGGATCCAGAGCGGCGGCGGCTGGTTGCCCTTCGGCTCTGCATAGAGCGCCTTGTTGCGCACCAGAAGCTTCATGACCAGCAGGAGAACAGCGGACAGGCCGAAGCCGATCAGCGGAGAGATCAAAAGCGACAGGCCGATATTGGTCGCCTGCGACCAGTCGACGCCGCTGGTCGCAGTGCCTGCCGGCGCCAGGAACTGATTGGCGAGGCCGACGCCGATGATCGAGCCGACCAGCGTGTGCGAACTCGACGACGGCAGGCCGAGATACCAGGTGCCGAGGTTCCAGACGATCGCGGCAATCAGCAGCGCGAAAACCATGGCAAGGCCGGAGCCGGAACCGACCTGCAGGATCAGTTCCACCGGCAGCAGCGCCAGAATACCGAAGGCGACGGCGCCGCTCGAGGTCAGCACGCCGAGGAAGTTGAAGAAGCCGGACCAGATGACGGCGAATTCCGCCGGCATGGAACGGGTGTAGATCACGGTGGCGACGGCATTTGCCGTATCATGAAAACCGTTGACGAACTCGAAGCCGAGCGCGATGAGCAGCGCAAGACCTAGGAGAATCCAGGGAACGGCAACTGCAGTTGTCAGGTCGCGGGCGAGTGCATAGGCGACATATCCAAGGCCGCAAACCAGAACGAGCGCGAACAGCGGCAAGAACCACTTGTTGGCCGAATTCGAACTGTGGAGCGGGTGGGAAGCGTCGCTATGAACCTGGCTGGGGGCAATATCGGCCATGGCATAGTTCCTTATTCCGTTTTGCAAATTTGCCTTTTGTTAATAATTCCGCCGCGTGAAGCTCTCATGACGCCCCATCCGGCCCGCCCCGTAAGGCACTGACATCGGGCAATATTCACTGTCACATGCCTCCATCCCGGCACGTTCATGAGCGATGCCGCGGCACAATCCATAGGCCGGGCAGCGACAAAAATGCGGGAATGGCGATGAGATACCTTTCCGTCCAAGGCCCCGGCACTAAGTTCGGCCATCGTCACCTCCACACGGAGTCTGAGAGGACATGTCATCGACCGACCTCCTGCTGACCTTCAACGCCGGCTCCTCCACGATCAAGATCGGCATCTTCGCGATAGACGGCTCCAAGGCGCGGCACATCGGCAAGGGCGTCATCGATTTTCGCGCCGAACCGCTCTCGCTCGGCCTGACAAAAGGACAGCAGATAGTCGAGATGCCGTTGAAGGCCGAGGTGACGGAAGACCTGCACGGCGTCATCGATGAGACCTTCGCGCGTCTCGCCGATCACTTCGACATGACCGCGACGCGTGCTGCCGGCCACCGTGTCGTCCATGGCGGCAACCGCTTCACCAGAGCGATCGCCCTCGACGCCGCCGCAATCGATGCCGTCGATGCGCTGACCTCGCTTGCGCCCCTGCACCAGCCGCAGGCGCTGCGTTTCATCCGCGCCCTCCGGCATCTGAAACCGCATCTTGCCCAGACGGCCTCCTTCGACACGGCTTTTCACGCCACGCAGGACGATCTCGTTCGCCGCTTCGCCATTCCCCGCGCGCTGCATGACGAGGGCATCAAGCGCTACGGTTTCCACGGCCTCTCCTATAAATTCATCGCCGGAGAGCTTCGCCGCAAGGCGCCGCGCGCGGCAAAGGTGGTCGTCGCCCATCTCGGCAGCGGCGCCAGCCTCTGTGCGCTGGATGACGGCGTCAGCCGCGATTGCAGCATGGGCTTTTCGACGCTCGACGGCATCCCGATGGCGACGCGCCCGGGCTGGCTCGATCCCGGCATCGTCCTGCATCTGGCCGGTCAGAGGAAACAATCCTTCGAAGAGATCGAGGACCTGCTCTATCACCGCTCAGGCCTGCTCGGCGTCTCCGGCATCAGCGCCGATACGCGCGACCTGCTGAAGGACGGACGGCCGGAGGCGCGCCAGGCGATCGACCTCTTCACGCTGCGCATTGCCGGCGAAATCGGCCGCATGGCGGCGACGCTTGGGGGCCTTGACGCCATCGTCTTCACCGCCGGCATCGGCGAGCATCAGCCGGAGATCCGCGCTAGCGTCGCCAAGCGGCTGTCCTGGCTTGGCTTTGCAATCGACGAAAAGGCCAATGCTGCCAATGATTTCACGATTAGCACGCCGGAAAGCGGCATCGCCGCCCATGTCATCGCCACCGATGAGGAGCAGATCATCGCCGAGGAGGCGCTGTCCGTTCTTGGCAGTGGCTGATCCAGATCAACAGCTTGCCGGCATCAGCCGGTAGAATTGACGTTGAAGACGTTTTCGAACGGGAGAAACCCATGGAAAAGCATGTCTCGACCGCCGCCCTTAACGATGCCGAACTCACCCTGATCGACCGCTATTGGCGCGCCGCCAATTATCTCTCCATCGGCCAGATCTATCTGCTGGCCAATCCGCTGCTGCGCGAGCCGCTGAATCCAGAGCACATCAAGCCCCGCCTGCTCGGCCATTGGGGCACGACACCCGGCCTCAACTTCATCTATGCGCATCTGAACCGTCTCATCCGCGCTCGCGACCTCGATATCATCTACATGTGCGGCCCCGGCCATGGCGGGCCGGGCATGGTCGCCAACACCTATCTCGAAGGCATCTACAGCGAGATCTATCCCGATATCTCCGAGGATGCCGAAGGCATGCGCAAGCTCTTTCGGCAATTCTCCTTCCCCGGCGGCATTCCGAGCCATGCGGCACCCGAAACGCCCGGCTCGATCCACGAGGGCGGCGAACTCGGCTACGCCCTCGTCCATGCCTATGGCGCCGCCTTCGACAATCCCGATCTGATCGTTGCCTGCGTCGTCGGCGACGGGGAAGCCGAAACCGGGCCACTGGCTGCGAGCTGGCATTCCAACAAGTTTCTGAACCCCGCCCGCGATGGTGCCGTGCTGCCGATCCTGCATCTGAACGGCTACAAGATCGCCAATCCGACCATTCTTGGCCGCGCCAGTCACGAGGATTTGCAGAGCCTCTTTGAAGGCTACGGCTATGAGCCCTTCTTCGTCGAGGGTCACGAGCCGCGCGACATGCACCAGCAGATGGCCACAACTTTCGACAGGGTCTTCGACCGCATCCACGAAATCCAGGAGGAAGCCCGCAAGGGCAAGGCACCCGATATCTGCCCGCGCTGGCCGATGATCGTGCTGCGCAGCCCGAAGGGCTGGACGGGACCGAAGGAAGTCGACGGCAAGAAGGTCGAAGGCTTCTGGCGCTCCCACCAGGTCCCGGTCTCCAACTGCCGCGAGAATGAAGGGCATCGCAAGATCCTCGAGGACTGGATGCGTGGCTATGATCCGGAGGACCTCTTTGGCAACGACGGCCGGCTGAAACCCGAACTGCGGGCGCTAGCCCCCGTCGGCGAGCGCCGCATGGGCGCCAATCCGCATGCCAATGGCGGCTTGCTGCGCAAGGAACTCGATGTTCCCGATTTCCGCGACTATGCGGTCGATATCGGCAAGCGCGGCAGCGCCATGGTGCAATCGACGGAAATCCTCGGCCATTATCTGCGCGACACGATGAAGCGCAACGCCGATGCCGCCAACTTCCGTATCTTCGGCCCCGACGAGACCGAATCGAACCGCCTCGGCAGCGTCTTCGAAGTCACCGACCGTGTCTGGATGGAGCGTATCGAACCCTACGACGTCCACTTGTCCCGAGATGGACGTGTCATGGAGGTGCTGAGCGAACATCTCTGCCAGGGCTGGCTGGAAGGCTATTTGCTGACCGGCCGCCACGGCCTCTTCTCCTGCTACGAGGCCTTCATCCACATCATCGATTCCATGTTCAACCAGCACGCCAAGTGGCTGAAGGTGACGCGGGAACTCGCGTGGAGAAAGCCGATCTCGTCGCTGAATTACCTGCTGACCTCGCATGTCTGGCGTCAGGACCACAACGGCTTCAGCCATCAGGATCCCGGCTTCGTCGACCTCATCGCCAACAAGAATGCCGATATCGTCCGCATCTACCTGCCGCCGGATGCCAACACCCTGCTTTGGGTCGGCGACCATTGCCTGCGCACCTATGACCGCATCAATGTCATCATCGCCGGCAAGCAGCCGGAGCCGCAATGGCTATCGATGGACGAGGCGGTGAAACATTGCGAGGCCGGCATCGGCATCTGGCACTGGGCGAGCAACGAGGACGACACGATCCTGCCCGATCTCGTCATGGCCTGCGCCGGCGACGTGCCGACCATGGAGACGCTCGCCGCCGTCGACCTGCTGCGCCGTGCCATTCCGGAACTGAAGATCCGCACCGTCAACGTCGTCGATCTCCTGGCACTGCAATCCAGGGATCAGCATCCGCACGGCCTGACCGACGAGGCATTCGATGCGATCTTCACCGCCGACAAGCCTGTCATTTTCGCCTATCACGGCTATCCCTATCTCATCCACCGCCTGACCTATAAACGCACCAACCACCGCAACATCCACGTCCGCGGCTTCATCGAGGAAGGCACGACGACGACCCCCTTCGACATGACCGTCCTCAACGAACTCGACCGCTTCCACCTCGCCATCGAAGCGATCGAGCGTGTGCCGGGCCTGAAGGAAAAGGCAGGAGAAGCGCTCGCCGCCTTCCGTGGCAAGCTTGCGGAACATCACGACTATGTCCGCGAATATGGTGAGGACATGCCGGAGGTGCGGAACTGGACATGGCCGATGGCGTGAAGCGAAAACCAAACCGAATCGCACGGAACTGGTCGGCGGAGATCATCCGGCGGAAGCGATCGTCAAGCAAAGTCTAAAGTTGGTGAAAACCCTCGGCGCACTGTTCCTGCAAGACCGCATCGTAGGCTATGTGTCTCGGGCAAGCTTCAAGGCCGTCGACCGAGGAAACGACATGAAAAGTTTCGCTGCCACGCTTACCGCCGCCCGGCTGGAAAAGGCGCTCGCCTTCTACATGACGCCCGAAGCCCAGCGCGATGGCTCAGGCGATGCCGTCAAGTCAGCTGAGCAACGAGACGCATACGAGACCCGCGCCGGCGAACGCGCCCGTAACACGGAAGACGGCGTCGAAGCCTGGTAAGTCGATCCCCACCGGGCGTCCTCGCGGATGCCTGCCCGCGAACGCGTAGCACCCGGAATGCCGGAATCCTATGCACGTTCGAGCCGGACTTTTTCCTTCATGCGCCAGACCCGCGGTGTTTCTCCCGTATATTTAAAAAAGAAGCGCGAGAAATAGCCGGGGTCGGCAAAGCCGAGCCGAAATCCGATCTCCTGAACGCTGCCCAGTGTAAAAACCAGCTGGCGTTTCGCCTCTTCGACGAGTTTGCCGGCGATCAATTCATGCGGCGTGTTGCCGGTCATCGACCGGACGATGCGGGTGAGATGCGTCGGGGAAAGCCCAAGCTCCCTGGCGTAGAAGGACGCGGGCTTGTGTGACCGAAAATGCTGCTGGATGAGCTCGCTCAGCATGTCCATACGCCGCTCGTTCTCGTTTGCCGGAAGCTCGTGCGCATTCCCATCATGGGAAATCCTCGCCGTCAGCCGCAGCGCCAAGGCGACATAGGCGGCCAACGCCTCGTTGCGGCCGCTGCGGCGGTTTTCGAATTCGTCGCCCAGCCGCCTCAACGTCTGCATGACATAGGCGGCCTCGGCATTATCGGGATCGAGCGGCGTCAGATGTGGCGCCGCCAGCCATTCGCCGAGCTGGCTTCGGTCGCCGGGCGGATGGCTGAGATGGGATCTCAACAGGGTGATCACCAAGCCATCGATATCGCGTGAAAAGCGAAAGCCGTGATTGAGCCCGGGCGGCACGGTGATGATGGCCGGCGGACGGATGGCATGGCTCTTTTCGCCGAAGATCGCATCGCCCGAACCGCCTTCGATGTGCAATATCTGAAAGAAACTCTCGTGACGGTGCGGGCGGATCTCCCATTGATGCAAACTGCTGCGAGAGCGAATTGTTTCGCAATGCACCCAAAAAACCGGTTCTCGCCCGGTCTTTTCGCCGTAGAGTTCATAGGTAGGAACGTGTCTGCTCATGGGGATCGTCCGGCACCAATGTTCGATTAGTGCAATTTTTTGGCCGGAATGTCCATTGCTGCAGCAGGGACGACACGGCAGAATCTGGCAAAACACAAAAATGCAGGGAGGCAGCAGTTGCGAACGCAGGTCGCCATCATCGGTTCTGGACCATCCGGCCTGCTGCTCGGCCAACTACTGACCGAAGCCGGCATCGACAATGTCATTCTCGATCGTGTGAACAAGGATTACATCCTCGGCCGGGTTCGCGCTGGCGTTCTGGAGGAAGGCACCGTCGGGCTGCTGGATCAGGCAAAAGCCGGGACGCGGCTGCACGCCGAAGGCCTGCCGCATGACGGTTTCTCATTGGCCTTCGACGGACGCGACCATCGCATTGACCTTCACGAACTGACCGGCGGCAGGCGTGTTACGGTTTATGGACAGACCGAGGTGACGCGCGATCTCATGGAGCGGCGCGAAGAAAGCGGCTCCCTGTCGATCTACGATGCCGTCGATGTCGCGCCGCATGACTTCGACGACCATTCTCCCTTCGTCACCTATGTGAAAGACGGTGTTGCCAAGCGCATCGATTGTGACTTCATCGCCGGCTGCGACGGGTTTCACGGCGCCAGCCGCAAGGCCGTCCCGGAACGGGCGATCAGGAGTTTCGAGAAGGTCTATCCCTTTGGCTGGTTGGGGGTCCTTGCCGACGTGGCGCCTGTCAGCCATGAGCTGATCTACGCCAACCATCCAAGGGGCTTTGCGCTCTGTTCAATGCGCTCGGCGACCCGCAGCCGCTACTACATCCAATGCGCACTCGACGAGAAGATTGAGGGCTGGAGCGACGACCGATTCTGGGACGAACTGAGACGGCGCCTGCCGGTGCATCACGCCCAGGCCTTGGCGACCGCGCCGTCTTTCGAGAAATCGATCGCTCCGCTGCGCTCTTTCGTCGCCGAGCCGATGCGTTTCGGCCGGCTTTTCCTGGTCGGCGACGCTGCCCATATCGTCCCGCCGACCGGCGCCAAGGGACTGAATCTTGCCGCCAGCGACGTCCATTACCTTTTCTCCGGGCTGATCGAGCATTACCGCGAAGGCTCGAATAGTGGGATAGACGCCTATTCGCAGAAGGCGCTCGCCCGCGTGTGGAAAGCCGTGCGGTTTTCCTGGTGGATGACGACGATGATGCATCGTTTTCCGGATACCGGTGATTTCGACCAGAAGATCCAGGAGGCGGAGCTCGATTATCTCACCCACTCCCGCGCCGCCTCGACGGCGCTTGCGGAGAACTATGTGGGACTGCCATTCTGATAGGGTTGTCTGAGGTGGGCCATTGACCAGAATTCGACCGTAGAACCGGCCGCCGATAGTTCCGCTCTTCGACATACAATCATAATTGTACAGTTATGGATTACGGTACTTATTTCATTTTACATCACCATTTCGCATGACAGGTTAGCGCTAAATTTCTAGCGGCTAGCGAATACGGCGCTGGAGTGCGCCAAAAAGGGAGAGAGAGAATGAAGAAACTATTTCTGGCCGCCATTGCGGCTGTCGCCATGGGCACGAGCGCCTATGCCGACACCATCAAAGTTGGGATCATCGGACCGTTCTCCGGTCCGTTCGCGCTCCAGGGCAAGAACTTCAAGGCCGGCATCGACGCCTATATGGCGGTCAACGGCAACAAGGTCGGCAACGACACTGTCGAGATCGTCTACCGCGACGTGCCGCAGGCCGATCCCGCCCAATCCAAGGCGCTGGCGCAGGAACTGATCGTCAAGGAGAAGGTCCAATATCTGGCCGGCTTCTACTTCACCCCCGATGCCATGGCAGTGACGCCGATCCTGAAGCAGGGCAATGTGCCGATGGTCATCATGAACGCCGCCACCTCGGCGATCGTCACCAAGAGCCCGCTCGTCGTCCGCACCTCGTTTACCACCTGGCAGACCTCGACGCCGATCGCCAAGGTCGCCTTCGACGCCGGCGTCAAGAAGGTGATTTCGGTCGTCAGCGATTACGGCCCCGGGATCGACGCCGAGAACGCCTTCAAGGCCGGCTTCGAAAAGGCCGGCGGTCAGGTAGTCGAGGCGATCCGCATGCCGCTTGCGACCAACGATTTCAGCCCGATCATGCAGCGCATCAAGGATTCCGGCGCTGAGGGCGTCTTCGCCTTCCTGCCGTCAGGTCCGACGACGCTCGGCTTCGTCAAGGCTTACAACGACAATGGCCTGAAGACCGCCGGCATCAAGTTCTTCGCGCCGGGCGATCTGACCCAGGAATCCGATCTGCCGGCGCTCGGCGATGCGGCACTCGGCATCCAGACGACCTTCCACTATGCCGTGTCGCACGATTCTCCGGAGAACAAGGCTTTCGTCGAGGCGGCTGCCAAAGCGATCGGCAACAAGGCCGAACTCTCCTTCCCCGCGGTCAGCGCCTATGACGGCATGTATGTCATCTACAAGATGATCGAGGCGACGGGCGGCAAGCAGGATGCTGAGAAGGCCGTTGATGCGGTCAAGGGGCTTGCCTGGACCAGCCCGCGCGGCCCGGTTTCGATCGATCCGGAAAGCCGTCACATCACGCAGAACATCTATCTGCGCGAAGTGACGAAGGCCGATGACGGGACCTACATCAATAAGGAGGTGCAGACTTTCGAAAAGCAGGGCGATCCGGGTCTGGCGGCTGTCAAATAACATCGAGCGTCAAGACAGGTGACGGGCTTGGCCTGCGATCAGGCCGAGCCCGTCGAAGCAAGGTATTTCCATGCAGACAGTCTTCAGCATAGCCGTCGACGCCCTTGCCTATGGCATGGTGCTCTTCGTGATATCGATCGGCCTTTCGGTGACCATGGGGCTGATGCGTGTCGTCAACCTCGCCCATGGCGCCTTCGCGATGATCGGCGGCTATATCGCCTCCTATGTCGCCCGCGATCTCGGCCTTGGTTATGCCGCGGCGGTCATCGCCGCCGTTGTTATCACCATCATCGTCGCCATTCCGATCGAGCGTTTTCTCTACCGCCGGATCTACGGTGCGCCGGAACTGACCCAGGTGCTGATGACCATCGGCATCACCTTCTGCGTCATCGGCATCGCCAATTATGTCATGGGGCCGACGCTGAAGACCATACCGCTTGCCGGTGCGCTGCAGGGGTCAGCCGATCTCGGCTTCCGCACCATTCCCGTTCACCGGCTTTTCGTCATCCTCTGCGGCCTTGCCGTAGCGCTCGCCCTCTGGTTTACGATCGACAGGACGAGCTTCGGCGTCAAGCTGCGTGCCTCCGTGGATGATGCGGCGATGGCCGCGGCACTCGGTGTGCGCACCGAGATCATCTATGCGGTGAGCTTTGCCGTTGCCGTCGGGCTTGCCGCCTTCGGTGGCGTGGTCGGCGCCGAACTCCTGCCTGTCGAGCCCTATTATGCGCTGCGCTACATGGTGACCTTCCTGGTCGTCGTCTCCGTCGGCGGCGCGGGCTCGATTCCGGGCGCGCTGATTGCCTGCCTGCTGCTGGGCGCGATCGATACGACAGGGCGGTATCTGATGCCGGAATTCGGCGAATTCTTCTTCTATCTCGCCGTGATTGCAATCATCTGCGTCTTCCCGCGCGGCCTTGCCGGAAGGGCGAAATAAGATGGCGCTTGTCATGAACGACGAAAACGAAGGTCTACAGCATCGGCGCGGTTTCATCAGCCGCGATCTTATCGGAATAGCGGTCATCTTAGCCACAGCCGCGATCGGCTATTTCGCCTTCCCCGACAATCTCGCCCTTCTGACCCGGATGATCACGATCGCGCTGTTCGTCCTGTCGCTCGATCTCGTGACCGGTTATTGCGGCGTCGCAACGCTCGGCCATGCAGCACTTTTCGGCTCCGGCGCCTATGCCGCCGGGATCCTGTCGGCGCATTACGGCATCAATGACCCGCTGCTGATGATGCTTGCCGGCATTGCCGGCGGCGCGGTTGCCGGGCTGGCCTGCGGAGCCATCATCCTGCGTGCGCATGGGCTGCCGCAGCTGGTGCTGTCGATTGCGCTGATCAACCTCTTCCATGAATTCGCCAACAAGGCTTCATCCTGGACAGGCGGCAGCGATGGACTTTCCGGCATCGCGCCGGACCCCGTCTTCGGCCTCTTCGAATTCGATCTCTACGGTCACACCGCCTTCTTCTTCGGAATGGCGCTGCTGCTGATCGTCTTCGTGCTGCTGAGGTTTCTGGTTCGCTCGCCCTTCGGCATGCTCTGCCGCGCCATCAAGCAGGACCCACTGCGCATCCGCGCCATGGGCGCCTCGCCGAAGGCAGCTCTGATCAGGATGTACGCAATATCAGGCGCCGTTGCCGGTGTCGGAGGCGCCTTGAACGCGATTTCGACACAGGTCGTCGGCCTCGACAGCCTGTCTTTCACGCAGTCGGCCGAAGCGCTTGTCATGCTGGTCCTCGGCGGCACCGGCTCTCTCTTCGGGGCACTTTCCGGCACCGTCATCTTCATGCTCTTCGAGGACTATGTCTCCGCCGCCAATCCGTTCCATTGGCTGACCATGGTCGGCGCGCTGCTGATCGCCGTCGTGCTCTTTGCGCCGAAAGGTCTCTATGGCACGGCCGCAGACTTCGTTAGCCGCCGCAGGGAGCAGCGCTCATGAGCCCGGTCTTCGAAGTCGCCAATCTTAGGAAAGCCTTCGGCGGCCTTGCCGTCACCAATAATGTCTCGCTGACCATGTCACCTGGCGATCGCATCGCGCTGATCGGCCCGAACGGCGCCGGCAAGACCACCTTCGTCAACCTCGTAACCGGCAATCTCTCGCCCGATTCCGGCGAGGTTCGCCTCGGCGGCGAGATGGTGACGAAGGTCGATGCGATCGGCAGGGTCAGACGCGGTCTTGTCCGCTCCTTTCAGGTGACGCGGCTCTTCCAGGACATGACGCCGGCCGAACATGTGGGACTTGCCGTCCTTCAGCGCGATGGAAAGACCGGGCACATGTTCGGCAATTTCCTGCGTATGCCCGATGTCATGGCCGAGGTCGACGATCTCCTCGGTAAGCTCGGACTGGCTTTCCTGATGCATCGCAAGGTCAGCGAAATCGCCTATGGCCAGCAGCGGCTTCTCGAGATCGCCGTGGCGCTGGCATTGAAGCCGAAAGTGCTGCTGCTCGACGAGCCGGCAGCGGGCGTGCCGCAGAGCGATACCGGCCGCATCGAGCAGGCGCTGGCCGATCTGCCCGCCGATCTCGCCGTGCTGATGATCGAACACGACATGGATCTCGTCTTCCGTTTTGCCAGGCGCGTCATCGTGCTTGCATCAGGCGCGATCATCTTCGATGGCCTGCCGGAAGACGTCACCAAGGATGCGCGCGTGCGCGAGGCCTATCTCGGGAGCTATGCCAATGCCAGCCATATCGCTTGAGGTCGAGAATCTGTCGGCCGGATATGGGCCGACGAGAGTGCTCGAAAACATTTCCTTCTCCGTACCGGCAGGTGCCCGGCTTGCCGTGCTCGGCCGCAACGGCATGGGCAAGACCACGCTGCTGGCGACGCTTGCCGGGCAGACCAGGCGATACGAGGGCAGCATCCGCCTCGGCGATTCGGATGTCACGACGGCACCGAGTGCTGCACGCGCGCATAAAGGCCTCGGATATGTGCCGCAGGCACGCTGCGTCTTTCCGACGCTGACGGTTGAAGAAAACCTCTTCGTCGGCTTGAAGGCGCGACCGAAGACGGCGCTGGAGGAAGCCTATGCGATGTTCCCGCGCCTGAAGGAGCGCCGCCGCAACCTCGGCAGCCAGCTTTCCGGAGGCGAGCAGCAGATGCTCTCCACCGCCCGCACCATTCTCGGCCGCCCCTCCGTCCTGCTGCTCGACGAACCGCTGGAGGGCCTCGCGCCCGTTATCTGCGAGGAACTGATGGCGGCCTTTACCGACCTCGCGAAGACGGGAGACATGACCATCCTGCTGGTCGAGCAGCGCATCCAGAGCGCGCTCGATTTCGCCGACCAAGTCGTCATTCTCGAACGCGGCAGACTGGCCTGGACCGGAACGCCGGAAAATCTCACCAGGGATCACGAGGCTGTCGAGAGCCTGCTCGGGGTCGGCGGCCTGCATTGATCGATAGTCGGCAGAAGCTCGGGCTCTGCTGATTGCTCCCCTTTCGCCTTCAAGATTGCTCTTGGCGCGTCAAGCAATTCATGCAGTATATCGTCATGACGATGTCATGATTGACCTGTCATTATTATCATGCCTGAAAGTTTTCCGCTGGCGGAATTGATGGATCGCCTGAAAAGGCGAGAAACACCATGATCGATGAGGCGGCAGCAATCTAAGACAAGACGTAAATCCTGGTTCATTAACAGGATCGACGTTTATGCGGCTCCCTTTACTTGAATAGTTGAGCTGTAATCGACCGGAATATGTGACGTTGACGGGTTGAATTGCTCTGACGCTCCATCAATTTCGGTTGCCAGATACCCTATAGGGTTGCATAGTCAAAAAGAACACCACACGGGAGGTAGAAATGGCAAACCACAAGCCGGTCGCAGGTGACGTATACCAGCCTATTTTCAACATCGACAATCCGATCGACGGCAACATCTTAGACAATACCAGTTCGGTGGATGTCGACGGAGATCAGGTACGTCTCAACTTCGTCAATGGACAGCGAATTCCGCAACCGGCCGATCCGTACGGGCCTGCCACGACCACCACAGTCGAGGGAAAATACGGCACTCTGACCGTGTATTCCAACGGAAACTACACGTATGAGCTCGATCACACCAACCCGGTGGTAGCAGCGCTCGGCCCGGGAGACCAACTCGTCGACCAGTTCAATTTCAAGATTTCCGATGGCAAAGGCGCCACCGACTTCGGCTTGCTCAACATCGCGGTCGACCTACCGGAACGCGGCGACGTCTTCGTCAATTTCGAGGATGTCGGCAACCACGACTTCCCGACGGGCTACAAAGGCTTCGATTGGGGCGCTTGGTACGATGGTGACGACGCGACTGTGCGGGAGGAAGCGGATGGCAACCACTATCTGGGAGGAGGCGTGTTCTGGACACCCATCCAAGCCGCCGATGGCGGCAACTTTCAGATCGAGCAATTCAGTGTCGCAAACGGCACATCGGACTATGACAACGTTCTGACGATCGAAGGTAAGCTGGACGGCGATACCGTATTCTTGGTCACGGTCAACGTCACCGCCGACAGCATTCATGACCCGCAAGTGATCGATCTCAGCGCCTACGGCGAAATCGACCAGCTCGTGCTCGACACCGAACCCGTCATCAACGAAACGAGCGGCCCGGATTATTACGGCGCGCAATACGACAACTTTCATTTCATCGTTTGATTGATGGGAGAAAGGGCGTCGTATCGCCGAAATCTTTGCATCTTCGCCAAGCCCTCTCTGCTGTGGCTATCTGATACCAATATCTTGCGATAGCTGACCGGGTTGCGTCTTGCTAGCATAGGATCGTGCGAGGAGGCACGGTTATGCTGGGATGGAGGAAATGATGCAGCCAGTCGGGATGAGGTTAGCGGCGATAATGTTCTCGCTTGCCGTATGGGCTATTATTATCGCTGTCGCATCCCACTTTTGGGCGACGAAGATGCCTCTGTTGCTTTTGGCTCTCTACAGATAGGCCTGTCCTCGGCGTTGGCGGAAATGCTGCGGTTGCGCTTCAAAGACCGGGCCGTCCTTTGAAAGAGGATGAAATGACCGAGGCACGGAACGCAATATTCTTCGTCAAATGCAAGGATCGCACGGCCTGGCTTAACCGCGCCCGTCGCGACCCTCGGTCTCCCATTTTGGCTTTCGCATCGCCTTCGTGATTGCCGAAGATACCGACGAGAACGGCACCTTGTCGCAAAAGCCGATTGAGATAGCCGGGCGCCCTGGGGTTCATTTGGCGACGCTGATGACTGCCTTGAACGGCCTTTCCCGGCTTGGCTACATATCCTTTGAGAGAGGCGGGTATAGGCAGCCAAGCAAAATCACGTTGCTGCCGATAGCATCGAAAGGACGCTCCGCCGCGTGACGGCGCCGTGACATTCCGTGACATCTCTGAACAGACTTAGCTGTCACGCTGCCTCCGAACCGTCTTTATTGGGCGTGACTAGTCCTCCCACATTGGCGACCAAGTCGAGCAACCCTGTCTGAATGCTTGGGGCGGTCCGCAATACCGATACACCATTCCATTCGGGGGAAAAGACGCCGTGAACATAATCTGCTGTACGGTCATCGGCAGCCGAATTGCGGTTCCTCATTATCTTGTCCATGCTGTCAAACAAGCTTATTGCACTGCCGAAAGCTCTATGAATATTTATACGGCGATCGACCTGACTTCCATCGCGCTGCATAAATGTTTGCCCAATGAACCAACTGGAGGGTACGCTGCGCTGCGCTGCCGCCCAATCCAACTCACCTGTTCTGTAGAATGCAACGCACAGGGGAAATAGTAGCACCAAATCGAGCGGGATTTTGTGCGGCCAAGCCGAAACCGTGACTTCGATCATTTCGAGAACTTGTTCGATGGCCCTTAGATCAAGGCCGTAGGAAGTGCACCCTGACGTGATGAACTCGACCATGTCATCATCCGGGACCCGAACCTTCTTGCTGTCGATCGTGGCACAAAGTTCTTCAATCCGCCTTTTTGCCGATACGGCGCTGAAGATGTAGGTCCGATCAAAAAAACGCTTCAAGTAGGTGAACCCGTCAAAACCCTGGCCATAGGCGCCGGCTATGCTGTGTCGAAGTTGCTGGGAGTTCGTGGCGAATACGAAGGCAACGCCATCCACCTCAAATAGGTGCTTGATCCTTTCGAGCAGATGAACGGCATAGGACGGCCGGCACCGATCCAACTCATCTACCAAAACGAAAAAGGGAGCTTTCTTCCCAGATTTGTCCAGCGCTACTACCGCCGCCGCTAATTTCTCGCGGAAAGTTTGGATCGCCTTATCGGTTTTTTGGAATTGACCGATAAGCGCCTCAAGCGTTCTATCGAACAGTTTATCGATCTCAGCGACGCCGGTCTCAATCGAGCTGTCGATTGCAGCCTCTGCAGCTTCAGAAACAAGTGAATGATCCGCATCATCGGCTAAAATATCGTCTGCGGTGATGTCGAAGTGCTTCTTCGCTAACGATCTGATTGCCCCACCAGCGGCTTTTACCGCGATGCGACCGCCGTTCGATTTCACGGTCTTCCATGCCGTCTTCACGGCACTGTCCTTTTTGACGTGAGGGCAAAGGCTCGATCGATTGCAGCCATGATAGCAATGTAGGGATCGCCCGCATGGTCGTCCTTCCAAGCGTTAACGTATGCGACCACATGCCCTTCTAATTCCGCCTGCTTCCCAAAACGCTCAAGGAAGAATGATTTTCCGCCTCCCCATTCGGCATCGATATTTAACGAATATGAGCTTCGGCGGCCCAGGCGCTTTCGCTTCGCGACTTCTCCGACAATAAAATTATAAAGAAAGTCGGCCTTCTGGCGGCGGTCAAGCCGATCCGCTTCCCAGATTTGCTCTGTCGTTTTGGCTTCCACCATTTCCCCCATGCCATCAAATGTGCACCCAATTTATGATTGAATTCTTTAGTCCGGGTGTGCAATGCCTGTGAGCCGCAAATGCACTAGGAAATTGCGATTTTGGTTGCCGATTTTTGGGGTCTGGCATCGCTGACTTTATTTGAACCAGGTGATGTTCGGATCGGATCTGCGATCCTTTATTTGCACTAAGGGGATTGGCGATGCGCGTCTATCACTTCATCGACGAGAAATGGGGGCTCGACAACATTCGCCGCCGGCGCCTCAAGATTGCTCGAATATCAGATCTGAATGATCCGTTCGAACTGGAGATTGCCAGCCCCGATCCTACCGTCCGACGGGCATTCAGGCAGACGAAAGCGCAGTTGAATGGGTGGGCGGGTCTACTCTGCTTCAGTCGCGATTGGCGCAACCCCGTCCAGTGGGCGCATTATGGGGATCGACATCGTGGCTTATGTCTCGGTTTCGACATCCCCGATCCCTTGCTAACGACCGTTGTCTATCGATCCCGCCTCTTGAAGGCGGACATGGTCGCGATGAACGGTGCAGATGATCAGCAGTGGGAGTTCTACAAGAAGGTCCTGTCGACTAAATATACTCATTGGAAATACGAAAATGAGGTGCGTCTATTTATAAGGCTCGACGATGAGGACGCGCAGGCCAAGGACCTATACTTTAAGTCCTTCGACAGCGAGATGGCCTTGAAAGAAGTGATCGTCGGCCATCGATCGGAATTGCTTCGCAAAGATCTCATTGATGCGATCGGCGAGAATGCGGCATCAGTCCGGCTTCGGAGAGGCCGTCTTGCATTCAATTCTTATCGTGTGGTGACGCAAAGCAATCCAGCGCTTTGGGAGTAATCTAGAGGATGGTGATGCCGACCGCATTTGCCCGCACGAACGCGGATCTTCCACTAGAAGATGATTAATTCAACGAAGCGATCGTCAGACGATATCGTTAAGGTCGACGTCGAGCGCGAGCGCCTTCATGACATCGGTCGAGCTGATTTCATTTAGAAAATAGTGGTAGCGGAGGAGGGATTTGAACCCCCGACACAAGGATTATGATTCCTCTGCTCTGACCTACTGAGCTACTCCGCCACTGGTCAACGATACCCGCTCGCGAAGCGATGCCGGTTCGTGGGATGAGCGGCTTATAAGGTGCGCTTCGGCTTTGTGTCAAGCGCATGATCGAGAAAAACGGTGGGCTTTGCCGCCTCCCGTTTCCGATGGGTTTCAGGCGGCGACGGGGCTGGCCAAAAGGGCCTTCAGGCAGGCTTCCGCCGAAGGTTCGCGCTCGGAGCGCTCGATGAAACCGCCGCCGAAGACGCGGGCGTTGTCGCCGGGCGCGGAATAAAGCGCGCAGGCCTGGCCGGGCGCAATGCCCGCCTCGCCGACCGTCAGGTCGACATAGGTGCCGGTTGCATCGACATGCAGCACGGCGGGCGCCGGCGCCCGTGTCGAGCGGACCTTGGCGTAGCAGGCAAAGCCTTTGCCGGCGGCGGCTTCCGAAAGCGTCTCGTCGCCCAGCCAGTTGACGTCGCGCAGGTAGACGCGGTGTGTTTCCAGCGCCTCTTTCGGCCCGACGATGACGCGGCGCGAGCGGGCGTCGAGAAAGACGACGTAGAGCGGCTCGCCGGTGGCGATGCCGATGCCGCGGCGCTGGCCGATCGTGAAGTGCAGGATGCCCTCATGGGTGCCGAGCACGCGGCCATCGAGATGGACGATCTCGCCGGCGAGCGCCGCATTCGGCTTCAGCTTGGTGATGACGTCGGAATATTTGCCCTGCGGCACGAAGCAGATGTCCTGGCTGTCGGCCTTCTTGGCAACGACGAGGCCCATCTCTTCGGCGAGCCTACGGGTCTCGGCCTTCGGCAGGCCACCCAGAGGAAAGCGGAGATAATCGATCTGCTCCTGCGTCGTGGCGAAGAGGAAATAGCTCTGGTCGCGGTCGGCATCGGCCGGGCGGAAAAGCGCGCGGCGGCCGGGATTGTCCGGCGAAGGATTCCGTCCCGAGCGGATATAGTGGCCGGTCGCCAGCGCATCGGCGCCGAGCTCCTTGGCGGTCGCCAGCAGATCGGCGAATTTGACGGTCTGGTTGCAGGAAACGCAAGGGATCGGCGTTTCGCCCGCCACATAGCTTTCGGCGAAGGGATTGATCACCGTCTCGCGAAAGCGCTTTTCGTAATCGAGCACGTAATGCGGAATGCCGAGCGTCTCGCAAACGCGGCGCGCATCGTCGATATCCTGGCCGGCGCAGCAGGAGCCGGCGCGGTGAACGGCGGCGCCATGATCGTAAAGCTGCAGCGTGATGCCGAGCACATCATAACCCTGCTGTTTGAGAAGGCCGGCGACGACGGATGAATCGACGCCGCCCGACATGGCAACGACGACGCGGGTCTCTTCCGGCTTCTTGTCAAAATCCAGTGTGTTCAACGATGGTGCCAATTCTGCGCGGTCACGATCCGCCCTTGCGCTGCAATTGCGGCGGATTGCTGATCTCCGGCGGGATCGACCGCCGTCTCTCGATGAGGCACCGATATAGAAAGGATTGTCCCTGGACGCAAGGGGCGGCCTTCGGCAGCCGATAGTTTCGCATTCCCGCACAAAGAAAGGCGCAGCCGAAGCCGCGCCTTGGAAGCAGGGGTGCGGCTCAAGTGCCGATCAGCTTGTTGCAGGCGAATGCGATGCCCGGATTGGCGATAATGGCGGTTACGAGCGCCAGTCCGATCATCGAGAATGAATAGCGTTTCATAGACATCCTCCTTTCCAGCCCGCGACGATTATGCCGCTTCTGCCGCCGTTCTCAAAATGACGAATGCTTGATGGCATCGGGCGGCATGCCTCGCCGGACGGCTGATCCCCAACTGCCGCGCAAGCGCTTCTATATACGAGACGAAGCAGCCTTCAGTACGCAACCATGGATCAGCGCCTCCGCCTCATGCTGCGGCATCGGCCGGCCGAGCAGATAGCCTTGCACCTCGCTGAAGCCTTCGGCGCGCAGCTTCTGCAACTGCTCTTCCGTCTCGATCCCTTCGGCCAGCGTCGTCGCGTTGAAGCCGGAGCCGATGCCAACGACGGCGCGCACGATCGCGAGATTGCCGGCATCCGTCTCGATGCCCGAAACGAAGCTGCGGTCGAGCTTGATCTTGTCGAAGGGAAAGGACCTCAGATAGCTCAGCGACGAATAACCGGTGCCAAAATCGTCGATGGCGATGCGGAAGCCGAGCTCCTTCAATGCGCGCAGCCGCGACAAGCTTTGGTCGGCGTCGGTCAGGAATACGGATTCGGTGATTTCGATTTCAAGCCGGTCAGCATTGAGGCCCGTCTCGTCGAGCGCCGCGACCACCGTCGAAAGCAGGCTCGCATGCCGAAACTGGCTGACGGAGAGATTGACGGCGATCCTCAGATGGCCGGGCCAGCCGGCGGCCGCACGGCAGGCTTCCCGGATCACCCAGTCGCCAATCGGCACGATAAGACCGGTTTCCTCAGCGAGCGGAATGAATTCCATCGGCGCCACCAGCCCGCGTTTGGGGTGGCGCCAGCGGATCAGCGCCTCGAAGCCGCCGATGCCGTCATTGTCGAGCTGCACGATCGGCTGGTAATGCAGCTCGAACTGCCGCTTCTCCAGCGCTTCCCACAGTTCGGCGGTCATCACGTGCCGGCGCTCGGCGGCAAGCCGCATCTCCGTCTCGTAGAAACGATAGGTCGAGCGCCCGTTCTCCTTGGCGGCATAGAGCGCCAGATCCGCATGCCGCATCAGCACATCCGCGTCGCCGGCATGATCCGGCGCCAAGGCGATGCCGATACTGCAGGTGACATGCTCCCGGGCGCCGTCGAGATCGAAGGCATGGCTCAGCGTCTTGAGCAGCCGCTGCGCAAAGCGGCCGGCCCGTTCCGGCTCGTCGAGCTCCAGCACGACGGCGAATTCGTCGCCGCCGAGACGGGCGACGAGATCGCCCTCCTCCGCCAGCTGCAGCAGCCGCTCCGACACTTGGCAAAGCAGCGCGTCGCCGGCGGCATGTCCCTTGCTGTCGTTGATATGCTTGAAGTGATCGACGTCGATATAGAGCAGCGCGATCGGCCAGCGGGCGGTCGCCTCGACCGCCCGCTGGCCGATATGTTTGGAAAATGCTGCCCGGTTCGGCAGGCCGGTGAGCGAATCATGCATGGCGAGATGCGCAAGCTTTGCCTCGACGGCGCGCTCCTCCGTCACGTCCTGCGAGATGCCGAGCAGATAACGCGGCGCATGGCCCTCCGGCGTCGGCAGGGCGCGCTTGACGGTGCGCAGGAGGCGCGGCGCACCGTCGGCGCGCAGCATCGTCTCCTCGAAGCTGATCGCCGTATTGGCTTCGAAGGCCCGGCGGTCCTGATCGCGGAAGGCGTCTGTCTGACTGGGAGGAAACAACGCCCGGTCGGTTCGGCCGACCACGTGCTCCGCCCTCATGCCGACAATGTCGCCGCAAGCCTCGTTGAAGAGAACGTAAAGCCCGTCCGCTTCCATGTCCTTGACGAAGACGCCGACCGGCAGGTTGTCGACGATGCTGTCGAGAAGCGAGCGCGTATCGCTGATCTGGCGTCTGGCGGCATTGACCTCGGTGCGGTCCTGCACGATCGCCAGGATCGCGGCCCGGCCCTCGAAACGCACTTCTCGGCCATAGGTCAGCACTTCGAAGGTCTCGCCACTCGCCTTGAGGTGAACCCAGCGTTCTGCCTTTTCCATGTCGGTACGGCCGCTGACGGCGTCGCTCATCCGCTCCCGCTCATGCTCAGGGCGGATATCCAGAACCGTCATGCGCCGGTATTCGTCCGCGCCGTAGCCGTAAAGAGCTGCCGCTGCCTCATTGACGATGAGAAAACGCAGCGATGCCGGATCATAGACCCACATCGGCGACGGATGCGTCGCAAACAATGACCGGAAGTCGTCGCTTAATGCTTCGGTCTGCTCGGTGTTCTGCAAGAGGGCCATGGAATTTCGCGTGCGGTTGATGCCGATGTCAGGGGTATACCGAGAAAAGTTAAATAAAATCAGAATCATAATCGGGGTTAAACTTTAGGCTTCCGCCTTCAGAATGTGCAAAGCGACGGTCTGCTGTCACGATCTCGGCCCTTGACAAAATAATTTGGGCGTCGCGGAACAATTCCGTCGATCGTGCGTTGCGGGGTGATCGATGTCGCATTCGAATTGCTGAGGAGGGTTTCATGGGCAGGTTCGGCACGACGACGGATTACAGCAGAATCAGACATTGGATCGAGGCGCGCGGCGGCCATCCCGCTCGCATCAAGAACGCACCGGACAGCGAAACCGTCCGCGTCGATTTTTCCTCTGAAACGCAGGAAGAGATTTCCTGGGACGAATTCTTCCAGGGTCTCGACGGCAGCAGGCTCGCCTTCCTTCACCGCACGAAGGCTGAAGACGATGCCGCCCGTTTCGGCAAAATCCTCCGCCGGAAACGCCGGCACCACTAAGATTCACCTTGCTCCTGACGCAGCAAAAACCCGACGCTGCTCCCGCACCGGTCAGTTTGTTGACAAAGTCTCCTCCGTCATGCTCGGTCTTGTGCCGAGCATCTGACCGCCCTAACTATTCTGGAAGAAAAGTATTTATTTTCAAACACTTAATTGACAATGGGCAGATCCTCGGCACGAGGCCGAGGATGACGTTGCAGGTTTGGCAGCAGCAAAAACCCGGCGCCGTTCCAGCGCCGGGTTTTTCATTTCCTCGGGAGGAAAAACTCAGTCGATATTGAAGGTCAGCGGCTTTGCCTGGCGAACCGCCTGGTGGGCGGTCAACTCAGCAAGCACGGCGTCATCAACCTTGCCGTCGACATAGAGCAACGCGATGGCGTCGCCGCCCTGTTTGTCGCGGCCGAGCTGGAAGTTGGCGATGTTGACGCCGGCAGCACCAAGCGTCGTGCCGATGAAGCCGATCATGCCGGGAACGTCGGTATTGGTGATATAGATCATGTGCGAGCCGACATCGGCATCAAGGTTGATACCCTTGATCTGGATGAAGCGCGGCTTGCCGTCCGAAAACACCGTGCCGGCGACTGAGCGTGTCATGCTTTCGGTCGTCACCGTCAGCTTGATATAGCCGTCAAAGACACCTGTCTTGTCGCGCTTGACCTCGGAAAGCACGACACCCTTTTCCTTGACCATGATCGGCGCCGAAACCATGTTGACGTCGGCAACCTGAGGGCGGATGAGGCCGGCGAGCACAGCGCTCGTCAGCGCCCGCGTATTCATGTTGGCGGTGATGCCGTCATAGAGGATTTCGATTTCCTTGATCGGCTCTTCGGTGACCTGGCCGACGAAGGCGCCGAGAACGTCGGCGAGACGAATGAAGGGCTTCAGGATCGGCGCTTCCTCAGCCGTGATCGACGGCATGTTGATGGCGTTGGAGACCGCACCATTGACAAGGTAATCCGCCATCTGTTCGGCGACCTGCAAAGCGACGTTTTCCTGAGCCTCGGTCGTCGAGGCGCCGAGATGCGGCGTGCAGACGACGTTCGGCAGGCCGAAGAGCGGGCTTTCCTTGGCGGGCTCGACCTCGAACACGTCGAAGGCGGCACCCGCGACATGGCCCGACTTGATCGCCTCGGCAAGCGCTGCCTCATCGACTAGGCCACCGCGGGCGCAGTTGATGATGCGCACGCCGGGCTTGGTCTTCGCCAGTGCTTCCTTGTTGAGGATGCCGCGCGTCTTGTCGGTCATCGGCACATGCAGCGTGATGAAGTCGGCCCGGGTGAAAAGCTCTTCCAGCTCGACCTTGGTGACGCCCATCTCTTCGGCGCGCTCCTTGGAGAGGAACGGATCGTAGGCGACGACGTGCATCTTCAGGCCGATGGCCCGGGCGCAGACGATCGAACCGATATTACCGGCGCCGATGACGCCGAGCGTCTTGCCGGTGATCTCGACGCCCATGAATTTCGACTTCTCCCACTTGCCGGCCTGCGTCGAGGTATCGGCTGCCGGAAGCTGGCGGGCGACGGCGAACATCAGCGCGATCGCATGTTCGGCCGTCGTGATCGAGTTGCCGAAGGGCGTGTTCATCACGATGATGCCGCGGCGCGAGGCGGCCGGGATATCGACATTGTCGACGCCGATGCCGGCACGGCCGACGACCTTGAGGTTCGTCGCCCCCTCGATGATCTTTTCCGTCACCTTGGTGGCGGAGCGGATGGCCAGGCCATCATACTTGCCGATGACTTCGAGCAGACGGTCTTTGTCCTTGCCGAGCTGCGGTTCGAAATCGACTTCGACGCCGCGGTCGCGAAAAATCTGGACGGCGGTTTCCGACAATTCGTCGGATACGAGAACGCGAGGTGCCATTGTGGCCTCCTTCAAAAGTGTTCAGCGATGAATGAATGGAGATGCTAGGCTCCGCCCGATGGCGGAGCCGAATGCGATCAGGTCAGGCGGCAGCCTGAGCAAGCTGCGCCTTCTGGGTTTCGAAAGCCCAGGAAAGCCAAGGCATCAGCTTCTGCATATCGGATGCCTCGATCGTGGCGCCGGCCCAGATACGCAGGCCGGACGGCGCGTCACGGTAGTGGCCAACGTCATAGGCGACACCTTCCTTTTCCAGGAGGCCGACCAGACCCTTGGCGAAATTCGCCTGGCCGTCGTCGTCAAGCGCTGCGATGTCCTTGTCGACGATCTTCAGGCAGACGGAGGTATTGGAGGCCGTTTCCGCCTTGACGGCAAGATTGGCGATCCAGTCGTTAGCCGCGACGAAATCGTGGATGACCTTGGCATTGGCATCGGCACGCGCGATCAGCCCCTTGAGGCCGCCGAGGCCCTTGGCCCAGACAAGCGCATCGATATAGTCCTCGACGCAGAGCATCGACGGTGTGTTGATCGTCTCGCCCTGGAAGATGCCTTCCGTCAGCTTGCCGCCCGAGGTCATGCGGAAGATCTTCGGCAGCGGCCAGGCCGGCGTGTAGGTGACCAGACGCTCGACGGCCCGCGGCGAAAGAATGATGACCCCGTGGGCGCCCTCGCCGCCCAGAACCTTCTGCCAGGAGAAGGTGACGACGTCGAGCTTGGCGAAATCGAGTGCCTGCGCGAAAGCGGCCGAGGTGGCGTCGCAGATCGTCAGGCCCTTGCGGTCAGCCGGGATGAAATCGGCATTCGGCACGCGCACGCCCGAGGTGGTGCCGTTCCAGGTGAAGACGACGTCGCGGTCGAAATCGACGGCGGAGAGATCGGGAAGCTCGCCGTAACCGGCTTCGAGCTTGCGAACATCCTTGAGCTTCAGCTGCTTGACGACATCGGTGACCCAGCCGGCGCCAAAGCTTTCCCAGGCGAGCATATCGACGCCGCGTTCGCCGAGCAGCGACCAGAGCGCCATTTCGACGGCGCCGGTGTCGGAAGCCGGAACGATGCCGATGCGGTAATCCGCCGGCACTTCGAGAATTTCACGGGTAAGGTCGATGGCCTGCTTGAGCTTGGCCTTACCGACCTTCGCGCGGTGCGAACGGCCAAGGGCCGCGTCGGAAAGGGCTTCGAGCGACCAACCGGGGCGCTTCGAGCAGGGGCCAGAAGAAAAATGGGTATTGTGCGGACGGATGTCCGGCTTTGCGGTCTTCGCCATGATGCTATCCTCTCAGATAGAAAGCCCTTCGTTGGGGAAGGGTGTCCCGCCGCCGTGTGTATGGATCCGGCGCGTCATAGTCAAGATCGAAGTGTCGCGGTCGGAACATATTTTGACGCAGAGCGGTAAGGCCGCAATACGAAAAGCCGCCCGGTTGGGGGCGGCTTCTGGTGTCAGGGGGATCTGGCTTACTTGTAGACCGGCTGCTGCAGCGGGATTTCCGGCGGCGGTTCGTAGCTGGCCTGGGCGCAACCGCCGAAGAGATAACGGGCGCCGACGCGGGCTTCGTGGACGCTGAGGCCCTTGTCGCGGCCCGGGCCGCCGTTTTCGGCATAACCGAACATGTTGCCGCCGTCGATATGCAGGTAACGGTAACCGACGTCGGCCTTGACGTTGCAGGTCACGTCGATCGAGGCGCCGGCCATGAGCGCGTAGGTGAAGCGCCAGTTGCCCTTGCCGCCATGGGTGACCTGGTCGTCGCAGAAGCTGCCGTCATCGGCGCAGGCAACGTTGCGCAGGTTCTTCCACTTCACGTAAGAACCACCGATACCGGCGCCGACATAAGGCGTGACGTAGCCGTAGGTGCCGAGATCGACATAGGCGTTGGCGAGCAGCGTATAGGCTGTCAGCGAAGAGCGGTCGCTTGAGGTGCAGTCCACCAGCGGAAAGCCGCACTGCCCAACCGTCGAGCCCTTGAAATCCGCCTGGGTGAGATAGTCGAAGGTCAGATCGGTGCGCAGATAGCTGTTGATCTGATAGCCGACACCGCCGCCGATCGTCCATGCGTCGTCGAGGTCGGCGTCGTCGAAATCGACTTCCGTGGCGTTACTGCCCTGGAAGTAGCGCGCGCCGCGCAAATCGGTGAAGGCATAACCGACGTCGCCGCGCAGATACCAGCCGGTCGCTTCGGTGACCGTCACTTCAGGCGGCTGCTCAGGAATAGGCTCGGCAGGAGCGAAGTCCGCGGAATAGGCGTTTGTCGCGATCAACAATGCGGCGAAAACGCCGGACAAGCTTCTTTTCATGGATCTCACTCCAAAATCCCGTTACGTCGGCAGGCTCAATCGCCGCCAATCTGGTACGCTTCGTATGGATAATGAATGGGAAACGTTAAAAGCTGCTTAACCACGCTTGTTTACCTTGATGCCCGGACATCTCCTTCCGCCTCGATCCCCTCGTCTCCCCTGGGGAAAGGTGCCGGATGGATAAGGGATCGGCGAATCGGTCTGCCCGGCACAAGATGAATAGCAATGCCGGGATTCGACCGCACCGGCATCGTCTCGAACCCATTGGAGCGCGGGGCACGGCCGCAGACAGGCAAATACGCGAGGGACGCGCGGTGCGGCCCCCTCATCCGCCCTACGGGCACCTTCTCCCCGAGGGGAGAAGAGGAAATCGAGACGTTGCGGCATATCTCTTCTCCCCTCGGGGAGAAGGTGCCGGCAGGCGGATGAGGGGGCCGCAGAAACCGGTCTACCCAACACGCTCACTCGAGGTTCGATCGCATCGGCTTTCGAGACTTCGTCGCGAAAAAATCAGGCGGCGGTACGGACGTTCGAGATCGTGCCGATCAGCTCGTTGACGATGCGCTCGATCTGGGCGCGGTCGTCGCCTTCGGCCATGACGCGGATCAGCGGTTCGGTGCCCGAGGGGCGGATGACGAGGCGGCCGTTCCTGGCAAGCTCGGCTTCGGCATCGGCGATCGCCTTCTGCACCTGGATATCCTCCAGCGGCTTGCCGCCGCCGATGCGGACATTGCGCAGGAGCTGCGGCACCGGCTCGAAGCGGCGGCAGACCTCGCTGACGGTCCGGCCGGTGCGCTTGACCGCGGCCAGGATCTGCAGGGCGGCAACGAGACCGTCGCCGGTCGTGCCGTAGTCCGAAAGCACGATGTGGCCGGACTGCTCGCCGCCGACATTGTAATTGTGCTGGCGCATATGCTCGACGACATAACGATCACCGACCTTCGTCCGGGCAAGGCCGAGACCCTTGTCCTCGAGGAAACGCTCGAGGCCAAGATTGGACATGACGGTCGCAACGATCCCATTGCCGCGCAGCTGCTGGCTCTCGGCCCAGCTCTCGGCGATGACGGCCATCAGCTGGTCGCCGTCGACGATCGAGCCGTTCTCGTCGACGATGATGACGCGATCCGCATCGCCATCGAGCGCGATGCCGATATCGGCGCGCACCTCGTCGACCTTCTTCTGCAGCGCGACGGGGCTGGTGGAGCCGCAATTCAGATTGATGTTGGTGCCGTTCGGCTCGTTGCCGATGGTGACGACGTCAGCACCGAGCTCCCAGAGCACGGCGGGCGCCACCTTGTAAGCGGCGCCATTGGCGCAGTCGATCGCAATCCTCAGGCCCTGCAGCGTCACATCGCGTGGCAAGGTGCGCTTGGCATGTTCGATATAGCGGTCATGCACGCCGTCGACACGCTTGGCGCGGCCGATATCGTCGGATTTGGCAAGCTGCGCGTTCAGGTCTTTTTCGAGCAGATCCTCGATCTCGGCCTCGATATCGTCGGAAAGCTTGTAGCCATCGGGACCAAAGAGCTTGATGCCGTTATCCTCGTAAGGATTGTGCGAAGCCGAAATCATCACGCCGATATCGCAGCGCAGCGAGCGCGTCAGCATGGCAACAGCTGGTGTCGGGATCGGGCCGAGAATAAAGGCATCGAGGCCTGCGGCCGTGAAGCCCGCGACCATGGCGTTCTCCAGCATATATCCGGAAAGGCGCGTATCCTTGCCGATGACGACGCGGTGGCGGTGGTTGCCGCGGCGGAAGATCGTGCCGGCGGCAATGCCGACCCGCATGGCGAGATCCGGCGTCATCGGGAAGACGTTGGATTGGCCGCGAATGCCGTCCGTACCGAAATAGCGTCTTTTCATCTGCACTCCTGTGCTTTCCGCGCGCCATTCAAGGCAGCGCACCGTTCCAAGCGAATCCGGCTTCAGTGGAATGTCGTCAATCCAGCAGCGTGATTCATGCTTGCCTCAATTCAGCGGAATGCCACAAAATGCGGCGAACGGCACGTAAATTAGCAAGAAAAATGATTATATCCCGTTACCAATAGAAAAGGCCGGATCTCCCACTTTGGAAATCCGGCCCTGTTCAAGGTAGCGCCGCTGTTCAATGCGGCTGCGGTTCGAGGCCGCCTTCGGGCTCGTCGCCCTTGGTGGCAGGCCGTGCGCCGGCCTTCGGAACGGCTGAGCCGCGGCTTGGCGGCGAATCATCACCGAGATCGCGGGAAGGCTTTTCGCCGCGGATCAGCGCCTTGATCTCTTCGCCGGTCAACGTCTCGTATTCGAGCAGACCTTCGGCAAGCACGACGAATTCGTCGTGCTTTTCCGTCAGGATCGTGCGGGCCTGAGTATAGGCTTCATCGATCAGGCGGCGCACTTCATTGTCGATCTTCTGCGCGGTTGCTTCCGAAACATTCTTCGACTGCGAAACCGAGTGGCCGAGGAAGACTTCCTGCTGGTTCTCGCCATAGGCGACCTGACCGAGCTGATCGGAAAAGCCCCACTGCGTGACCATAGCGCGGGCAAGCTTCGTGGCCTGCTCGATGTCGGAAGAGGCACCCGAGGTGATGTTCTCCTTGCCGAAGGTGAGCTCTTCGGCAACGCGGCCGCCCATCATGATGCAAAGGCGTGAGACCATCCACTTGTAGCTCATCGAGTAGCGATCGCCCTCAGGAAGCTGCATGACCATGCCGAGCGCACGGCCGCGCGGAATGATCGTCGCCTTGTGCAGCGGATCGGCGACGGCGACATTGAGCGCCGTCATGGCGTGTCCGGCTTCATGGTAAGCGGTGAGCTTCTTTTCCGCCTCGGTCATCGCCGAGGAACGGCGCTCGGCGCCCATCATGATCTTGTCCTTGGCGTCCTCGAATTCCTGCATGGTGACGACGCGCTTGTTGCGGCGGGCGGCCATGAGGGCGGCTTCGTTGACGAGGTTCATCAGGTCGGCGCCGGAGAAACCGGGCGTACCGCGGGCGAGGATCTTGAGATCGACATTCGGCGCCAGCGGAACGTTGCGGGCATGCACCTTGAGAATGCGCTCGCGGCCGACGATGTCGGGGTTCGGCACCACGACCTGACGGTCGAAACGGCCGGGACGCAGCAGCGCCGGATCGAGAACGTCGGGACGGTTGGTGGCGGCGATCAGAATCACGCCTTCATTCGCCTCGAAGCCGTCCATTTCGACCAGCAGCTGGTTCAGCGTCTGCTCGCGTTCGTCATTGCCGCCGCCGAGACCGGCACCGCGATGACGGCCGACGGCATCGATTTCGTCGATGAAGATGATGCAGGGCGCATTCTTCTTCGCCTGTTCGAACATATCGCGCACACGGCTTGCACCGACGCCGACGAACATTTCGACGAAGTCGGAGCCCGAAATGGTGAAGAAGGGCACGTTGGCTTCGCCGGCAACCGAGCGGGCGAGCAGCGTCTTGCCGGTGCCCGGAGGACCGACGAGCAGCACGCCGCGCGGGATCTTGCCGCCGAGACGCTGGAACTTCTGCGGATCACGCAGGAATTCGACGATTTCTTCGAGATCCTGCTTGGCCTCATCGACACCGGCGACGTCTTCGAAGGTCACGCGGCCATGCGCTTCGGTGAGCAGCTTGGCCTTGGACTTGCCGAAGCCCATCGCCCCGCGCGAGCCGCCCTGCATCTGCCGCATGAAGAACAGCCAGACGCCGAGAATCAGAAGCATCGGCAAAAGCGTGCCGAGATAGCTGAGGAAACCCGAAGAGCCGTCCGTTTCAGGACGGGCGGAAACCAGGACATTCTTCGACTGCAGGCGATCGAGCAGACTGTCGTCGATCACAGGCGAATAGGTCTGGAAGGTGGTGCCATTTTCAACATAGCTTCCGGAGAGACGGTTGCCCGTGACCACGACGTCCTTCACACGGCCCGCATCGACCTCACGCAGAAACTGCGAATAAGGGATTTCGCGGGAGCCCGTTTGCGCCGGCGCCGTCTGAAACATACTGAAAAGGGCGATCAGCAGAAGCGCTATGATCGCCCACAAGGCGAAATTACGTAAGTTAGGGTTCATTGAACTCCCCAGCACTGGAACAGCCGCCTCATGGCGACCGTCTTATTCGGTTCTAACATAGGGTTGCGCCGTGCCGTTGCCAAGGCGATCCCCCAAGTCAGATGGTTTTTCCGTCAATACTTCTTAAAGGCAGCCTCGCATAGGGCGCCGTCGCGAAAACTGCCGAAAGTCTGTTGGCAAAGATGAAGTCAAATCGTGTCAAAAAGCGGTCGAAGGGTGCGAAATAGGGTGTCAGCTCGACCATGCGGGCGGATTCCTCAGATAAAAGGTTTCCTTCGGCAGATAAAACCGGCGCGGAGGCGACGGCGCGCTTCCATGCCGCCTTGGGAAGGTGATGCATACGCCCCCTCATTCCTGTGCTTGTCACAGGAATCCAGCCACCGCGCGTCTGCGCGGTGATTGACTCAATAAAGCGTGAAGTGTCTTTCGCGCCCAAGGACTTGGACGCGCTGGATTCCTGTGACAAGCACAGGAATGAGGGGGCGTATGGAGTGGCGGCCTCGACCACTATCGATGTGGACAAACCATTGCGCGCATAAAACCTGCCATCCCAAACCCCGGCCTCTTCCGGCCGCAGAACCAGGGGCACTATCCCCCGGCTCTCGCGCGCCAGATAAAGCCCGTCACGCCTGAGATCGAACACCACCCTGCCGGCGGTCATTCGTCCAAGCCCGCTGCCGGTGGCAAATGTGAGAACCCGCTCCATCTGCGCCCTGCCCGGCACGAACGGCTGCCCACCGAAAACGGCTGCCAGACGGGCGAGTACATAGTCGAGAACGAGGCGATCCTGCCGCAACCCGTCAGGCATCACCTGCCCGAGCAGGCCGCCGTGAAGAAGGAAATGACGATCCAGCCATTCGGCTCCTCTGGACGAGAGGGCCAGCCGCTCCTCCCAGGCCGCGCCAATATCCTTCTCCATGCCTGCATCGGCCGAAAGCTGCCGCCGCAACCGCACGCGCTCGTACTTGGTATCCTCGTTGCTGGGATCGTCGATCCACGGCACGCCCTGCTCTTTCAGGAAAGCGCGGATATCTGCCCGGGCAGAAAATAGAAGCGGCCGTAAAATCCAGAAACGCCGGTCGAAGAGCACCGCATCTGCAATACCGGTAGAAACCTGCACCGCTCGCATCCCACGCATGGCAAGCGTTTCGCGCTGGTCGTCGAGCGTATGGCCCGTAACGATGAGATCGGCTTCGAAACTTTCGGCGGCAGCCGCAAGCAGGCCGTAGCGTGCCTCTCGGGCCGCAGCCATGATGCCGGTCTTCGGCTTGTCGCTCTGCCAGATCAGAATGGTGTGGGGAATGCCGAGCGATGCGCAGAGGGCTGCGACTTCACGCGCCTCGTCTGCGGAGCCCGCGCGCAACGCATGATCGACGGTCGCAGCGCAAAGGGAAATCTTGAGATGGGGCGCGGCCTTCACGGCTTCATCGAGCAGAAGAAGCAGGCCGGTGGAATCGCTGCCGCCTGATATCGCGACGAGAATGCGCGCAGGGCTTTGAAGCGACGTGAGAAACTGGAGGATCGCCAGTTGAGGCGATGCGGCTTCCGGAGACATTCCGGAAGACCTTAGCAGGCGAGGCGCTTCTGTTCGCTCGCAACCTTGCTGATGACGGCACGCGAGGCCTTCGGATAACGCTTCGACACCTCGCGCAGCGTCGCACAGGCCGTCTCGTTATTGTCGAGGGCGGCAAGCGACATGCCGAGCTTCAGCAGCATTTCGGGGGCCTTTTCCGATGTGCCATATTTCTGGTGCGCATTGAGGAATGTTTTCGCCGCCTCATTGTATTTGCCCTGCGAATAGAGCGCTTCGCCGAGCCAGAAATTGGCGTCCGCCGACCGCGCGCTGCTCGGGTAGCGGGTGATATACTGCGTGAATTCCTGTTCGGCCGTGCTGTAATCGCCGGATAGCACGTGGCCATAGGCGGCCTTGTACTGGTCGGCCTCGCCGCCGAGCGAGGCGGTCTGCTGCGGCGTTTTGGTGTTGGCATCGGGAATCGGACCGGAACCGATCGTGGCATTTTCGTCGACGCTTCCGCCGATCGGATTGCCGCTCTGATCGAAATCGATCGAGCCGAGCTCCTTCGGCGGCTGGCCGAGGCCGCTATTCTCAGGCACGCTGGTGGAGGGAGCCGTTTCGGCTCCCTGCGGTGCTTGGATCACCTTGGCAATGTCGTCGCCGCCGGAGGCTGCCGGAGCGGCATCGGTCTCGCTCTTCTTGACAGGAGCCTTGGCGCCACCGCCGGCGCCGGTCTTTTCGAGCTGCTGGAAGCGGAATTCATTGTCTTCCTGCTGCTTGCGGATCGTCTCCTGCATCTGCAGAAGCTGAAAGCTCATCTCCTCGATCCGGCCGTTCAACTGCCGCAGCTGCTCTTCGAGCTGCTGCACGCGGACCTCCGCGTCGCCGCTCTGCACCTTGACGACGGGTGGCGCCGCCTGGTTTTCCGCGAATCGGCCGCCGAGATGTAGCCCGAAGAACGAGGCGGAATAGGCCGCCCGTTCGCTTCCGGTCACAGCCGCGAGGCACAGCATGCCTGCCACGACAAGTTTCTTCATATGTATCGTCCTGTCCCAGTGATTCTTCGCACCTCGATGGCACGAACAGGAGACTTTTCCAATTGCTTTCAAAAAGCAACGGAGTCTGGCCAAAGTGTGGTCAAAAAGAAAAGGCGGCCCCTGATGGGACCGCCTCTCGAAAAAGCGAATTGTTGCTCGGCAATTACATGCCGGCGCCGCCAAGCACGGTAACCGCGCGACGATTCTGCGACCAGCAGGAAATATCGTCGCAGACGGCGACCGGACGTTCCTTGCCGTAGGAGATCGTCTTCAGGCGCTGCGCCGGGACGCCCCGCGAAGCCAGATAGTCCTTGGCGGCAGCAGCACGGCGGGCGCCGAGCGCGAGGTTGTATTCGCGCGTGCCGCGTTCGTCGGCATGGCCTTCGACGGTGATCTGGTAGTTCGGGTAGCGGCCGAGCCACTGCGCCTGACGGTCGAGCGTCTGCGAAGCATCGGCGCGGATCGACGAGGAGTCGGTATCGAAGAAGATGCGGTCGCCGACGTTGACCGTGAAATCTTGGGCCGAGCCCGGCGTTGCAGCGCCGCCAGCACCGGTGCCGAGGCCGAGGTCGCCGGCGCTGTTCGGCGGCTTCTTGGCGCAGCTTGCGAGCGCAAGGCCGGCGAGAAGCGCGATCATGACGGGGTTGCGGGCGAAATTCTGCATGCGGCTCATTGCCGGGGTATGAATTCGGCTCATGGCCGGTCTCCTTGCGATTTCATCAGGGTTTCCGGACAGTAACCGCACTCGGTTAACCGCCCCTCAAAGATTATGGTTAACAATTTGCTACTTTGTCCCTTGGTCGCTCGGTTCCATGACTTTGGGGCGACAAGAAGGCAGCAGCGCATCGCCTACTCCATAAGCGGCGACCAGGCCGGGTCGGAACCGTAGGTCGGCGTCTTCACGAGCTGCTCGTTGTAACCGGTCAGATCGATCGAATAGAGCTGCGGACCGCCCGACCCCGCCGCCTGGCGGAAGAACATCAGCACGCGGCCGTTCGGCGCCCAGGTCGGGCCCTCATTGTGGAAGCCGGTCGTCAGGATGCGCTCGCCCGAACCATCCGGCTTCATCACGCCGATCGAGAACTTGCCGCCGGCCTGTTTGGTGAAGGCGATGAGATCGCCGCGCGGCGACCAGACCGGCGTCGAATAGGAGCCGTCGCCGAAGGAAATACGGGTCTGGCCGGAACCATCGGCGTTCATCACGTAGATCTGCGGCTTTCCGCCGCGGTCGCTTTCGAAGCTGACACGCGCACCATCAGGCGAATAGGAGGGCGAGGTATCGATCGCCGCCGTCGAGGTCAACCGCGTCGTCGTGCGCGAGCGCAGGTCCATCGTATAGATGTTGGAATTGGCATCCTGCTGCAGGCTCATGATCACCTTCTGACCATCCGGCGAGAAGCGCGGCGAGAAGGTCATGCCGGGGAAGTTACCGACGACCTCGCGCTGCCCGGTTTCCAGCTGCAGCAAATAGACGCGCGGCTGCTGGTTGGCAAAGGACATGTAGGTCACTTCCTGCCGGCTCGGCGAGAAGCGCGGCGTCAGCACGAGATCGCTGCCATCGGTCAGCATGCGGATGTTGAAGCCGTCCTGGTCCATGATCGCCAGCTGGCGCTTGCGCTGCTGCTTGGTGCCGGATTCGGAGACGAAAACGACGCGGGTATCGAAATAGCCTTCTTCGCCGGTGATCTGCTTGTAGATCGCATCGGCGATGATGTGGGCGACACGACGCCAGTTCTCCGGCTGCGTGTAGAACTGCTGACCGGTCATCTGCTGCCCGGCGAACGGGTCCCACAGCCGGAATTCGGCGCGAAGACGGCCATCCGCTTCCTTGGTAACCCGGCCGGTGACCAGCGCCTGTGCATTGATGACCTTCCAGTCCTCGAACCGCGGCGCGGCATCAGGATTGGAGATCTTTTCGATAAAGGCGGTTTTGTTAATCGGTGCGAAGAGACCGGACCGCTGCAAGTCGGCGGCGATGACTTGCGAGACCTGCGCGCCCAAATCACCCTGGAAGTCGGTCACCGCAATCGGCATCGGCTGGACATTGCCTTTTCGAAGATCGAGGGTGACCAACGCGTTCGCCGGCGTCGTAAAGGCTGCGACCCCAATCAGGCCTGCAATGACCATCAGAGCGCGGATGAGGGAACACTTGACCATATCAAACAAGCCTTTCAGCATCTTATTGGGTAAGAGCGCTGGTGTCGAAATTGAAAACAACTTCCTTCCAGACGTCGTATTTATCCTTCGGAAGCATCGTAAATGGAGCTGCGCGACGAACGGCGCGAAGGCCGGAATCGGCAAGACTTTTCTGCACACGCTCACTGCCACCGGTGACCTGCACATCAGGGTTGCCTACGATCTGCCCGTCTCTGGCTAGCTTTATGTGGATCGTCAAACGCACGCTGCCGATGTCTTTCAGGCGACTATCGACGATGAATTGACGTTCGATCGAGTGCACAACCGCCGTGATTTCAGCCTTGCTGAGAATCGGGGCGTTTCCGCCGATTCGGCGATCAGCCGTCTCCGCATTTGCATCGAAGGGAAATGCGAGGCCAAGGATCAACCCTGCCAGCATCGCGCATATGCCGCAAGATTTCGCGAAATGGATCGAATCCCTCGGCATTTAGATCCCCATATCGCTGGGATGAAAGTTAAGAACGACCTCGTTCCACACGTCGTACTTGTCCATCGGAAGGTTCGTGCGGAACGACGGAGCAGATTTCATCACGGCACGGTAAGCGCCGCTTTCCAGCGCACGACGCGTTGAATCGGTGCTGCTTCCACCGGAAGACTCAATTTCAGGCTGGCCGATAATGTTTCCATCTTTGTCGAGTTTGAAATGCACGGTGATGACCATGCCGGAAAGGCCTTCCATTCCCGGAGTGATAAGCCAGTTACCCTCGATCAAACCCTTTAGCGCATCTTCTTCGCTTTGACTGAGCTTGGAGCCGCTATTGCTCTTCTTCGCACCGAGCGATGCCTCCTGCGTCGAACGCTTGGCGCCGCCGGCGGAAGGATCGGTCTTGTTCAGCAACGCCGCAACCTCATCGGCATTGAAATCGCTCTTCATCGCCGAAGCGGATTTCGCCGTCTCCTGCTTCTGATCGGCCTTCTTCTTTTCGGTCGGCTTCTCGGCAGCCTTCGGCTGGTCGGCTGTCTTTTCCGGCGGCTTTTCGGCGGGCTTCTGTGGTTCTGGCGGCTTCACCTGCGGCTTGGCGACGGGCGTCGGTACATTGTCCGGCAGCGCCTCGGCATCCGGCTTCGGCGGTTCCTCCGGCTTGGCCTGCTCTTCCGGCGGTTTTTCCTCAGGCTTCGGCGGCGTCACTTCGACAGGCTTCGGCGGCGGAATGGAGGCGACCTCCTTCGGCTGCTCGACTTCCGTTTCCTCCTTGACGATGTCCTTGACATCATTCGGGACGGGATCGGTCTTCGGCATCGGCTTTTCGCTCGAATTCGCCGCGGCAGCCTCGCTATTGCTGGGCTTGGCGTTCGGCACCGGCGGCGTCTTCAGGTCGACATTGTTGTCGCCGGCGTTCTCCGCCGGTTGCGCGATCGGCGGCCGCGTCGTCGGCACGGGCGCGGAAGTCTCCTTCTTCGGAGCCTTCTTGTCGCCTTGCTGCATCTGGGTAATGGATTCCACCGGCACCAGATCGACCGGCATCGCCTCGAAATCCTCCACCTTGAAGGATTCAGGGGCTCCGAGCGAAACCATCGCCCAGGTGAGCACCAGGCCGTGCAAAACAGCAGATGTGATGACACTGGCCTTCATTTTGCGCGCTATTGGTCCTTCTTCTGCTGCGTCACGAGGCCGATATTCTTGAAGCCTGCGCCCTGAATACGGGCCATGACATCGGCGATGACGCCATAAGGCGCGGTCGCATCGCCGCGCACGAAGATACGTTCGTTATAGCCGGTGGTGGCGATCGCCTCGAGCTTGGCGGCGATCTCCGCGGCCGGGATCGGCGTTTCCTGCAGGAACACCTCGCCGTCATTCTTGACGGAGATGGTGATCGGCTGCGTCTCGGAATTCAGCGCCTTGGCCTGCGTTTCCGGCAGGTCGATCGGCACGCCGACAGTCATCATCGGTGCCGCGACCATGAAGATGATCAAAAGCACCAGCATGACGTCAACGAGCGGCGTCACGTTGATTTCGGAAATCACGGCCCTGTTCCGACCGCCGCGACGGCGGCGTCCGCCGCCCCCGCCGCCATTGCCTCCAACAGCCATACCCATGTCAGAATACTCCGTTGGTTACTGAGCGGCAGCGCGCGGCTGCAGTTTCTCGTCGATCTGGCGCGAAAGTATGGCGGAGAATTCATCCGCGAAACCTTCCATGCGGCCCGAGAGCTTGCCGGCATCGGCAGAGAACTTGTTGTAGGCGATGACCGCCGGGATAGCGGCGACGAGACCGATCGCGGTGGCAAGCAGCGCTTCGGCGATACCGGGCGCAACGACCGCAAGGTTGGTCGACTTCGAACCGGCGATCGCCTGGAACGAAGTCATGATGCCGACGACCGTGCCGAAGAGACCGATGAACGGACCGGCCGAGCCGATGGTCGCGAGCGATCCGAGGCGGGCGCCGAGAAATTCTGTTTCACGGGCGAGCGTCACGTCCATCGCGCGGTCGATACGCATCTGCAGGCCGATCGGCGAGCGGGCGCCGCGTTCGAAGGATTTCTTCCATTCGCGCATGGCGGCCACGAAGATCGCCGCGAGCCCTGTATTGTTGCGTTCCGACAGCGAGCGGTAGAGTTCTTCCAGCGACTGGCCCGACCAGAACACCTGTTCGAACTTGTCGAACTGGCGCCGTGCGCGGCCATAGGCCAGGTATTTATCGATGACGATCGCCCACGTCCACACCGAGGCCGCGATGAGCCCGAGCATGACGAGCTTGACGACGATGCCGGCCTGCATGAAAAGCGACCAAAGGCTGACGTCCGTCGTTGCTGCTGCCAATCCTACTTGTTCCATTGATCCAAAATCCCCGAATCCAAACGCCCGGTGCTGGACCGGGCGGCACAAACTGATCTCGCAAGAAGTGTCCGGCGGCCGCCGCCCAAAGCCCTGGTCAAACTTCCAAGCTCATCTTCCGCCTTCTTGCCGTCAAATTTGGTCAAAGGAAGGCGTGCACCGCACAAACTCCGACTTTCCCAGTAAGACACTATTATGGTTAATAGATCGTTAGTGCCGGACTGTGGCAGTAAGCCTGTGTTTGGAAGATTTCGTTCCATGGATTACTTGACCGGAGCAAGGTCCGGCTGCCGAAAGAGCGCTCATCCTGCGGCGCGGGAATTCCTTCACATAAAGTTCAAGTTTTGACAAGACCTGAATTTCAAGCGATTCTGACTACAACGGCTGGCTGCCTTCCAGGAATTTCACCGCCAGCGTTTCCGGCAGCCGCCTCGGCCGCCCCCGAGCGTTGATGACGGCGATGATCACCTTGGCGGCGATCAGCAGCGTCTCGCCCGAGCGGATCTGCTGATTGAGCACCATCTTGGCGCCGCCGGCTTTTTCCGTATGCGTCAGGATCGTCAGCACATCGTCCATGCGCGCCGGGCTCTTGAAGTCGATCTCCATGCGGTGGACGACGAAAACCAGCCCCTCCTCGTCGGCACTGACGAGTTCGCGCTGCTCGACGCCGAGGCAGCGCAGATAATCGGTGCGGCCGCGCTCCAGAAAATGCAGGTAGCGGGCGTGATAGACCAGGCCGGAGAAGTCCGTATCTTCATAATAGACCCGCTGAACGAGGCGGTGTCCGGCCTCCGTCAGCTCTCCCGAAATGGAAAAAGGGCTTTGCGTCATAATTTTCTCCAAACTGAGGTGCCCTGTTTGGCGCAACGCTTCCGGACAGGCAAGCATTGAATGCCCGGCCGGCAGGCATTGAATGATTGTCACAATTCCTAACTATTCCCGATAATGAGCGACCAATCAGGAGACGATGCGATGAAGATTGCGGTTATGGGCGGAGACGGTTTCATTGGTTGGCCAACGTCGCTGCATCTCTCCGATGCCGGGCACGACATCCATATCCTCGACAATCTCTCGCGCCGCTGGATCGACACCGAACTTGGCGTTCAGTCGCTGACCCCAATGGATTCGATCCAGGAGCGCACCCGCATCTGGCATGACGAAACCGGACGGCGCATCCACTTCAATCTGATCGATCTCGCCAAGGATTACGAACTCCTGAAGAACTGGCTTTCCGAACACCGGCCGAATGCCGTCATCCATTTCGCCGAGCAGCGGGCCGCGCCCTATTCGATGAAGAGCGACCGCCACAAGAACTACACCGTCAACAACAATGTCATCGCCACGCACAACCTGCTGAACGCGCTGACGGAACTTAACCTCGATGCCCATCTCATCCATCTCGGCACCATGGGCGTCTACGGCTATTCGACGGTCGGGGCGGCGATCCCAGAAGGTTACCTGCCGGTCGGCATCGAAACCGCAGGCGGCGAGACGGTCAGCCAGGAGATCCTCTATCCCTCCAATCCCGGCTCGATCTATCACATGACCAAGTGCCTGGATCAGCTTCTCTTCCAGTTCTACGCGAGGAATGACGGCCTGAGGATCACCGATCTGCACCAAGGCATCGTCTGGGGCACGCATACCGAGCAGACGCGCCGCCACGCGCAGCTGATCAACCGTTTCGACTATGACGGCGATTATGGCACTGTGCTGAACCGCTTCCTCATCCAGGCGGCGATCGGCTACCCGCTGACGGTGCACGGCACCGGCGGCCAGACCCGCGCCTTCATCCACATCCAGGACTCGGTGCGCTGCATCGAGCTGGCGCTAAAAAACCCGCCGGCCCGCGGCGCCCGCGTCGAGATCTTCAACCAGATGACGGAAACCCACCGGGTGCGCGACCTCGCCGAGATGATTGCCAGGATGAGCGGCGCCAAGATTGCCTGGCTGCCCAACCCGCGCAAGGAAGCCGCAGAAAACGAGCTGATCGTCCGGAACGAAAAATTCCGCGAACTCGGCCTCGACCCGATCACGCTGGAAGCGGGCCTGCTCGGCGAGATCGTCGACGTCGCGAAGAAGTTCGCCTATCGCGTCGACCGCGCGCGCGTGCCGGCCGTCTCCGCCTGGACCAAGGACATCGCCGCGACGATCAATCACGATCCGGAAGGCAAGCGGCTAAAGTCGGTTTCATGAGTGCTGAGAGATGACGAAGGCTAGGAAGGCCGCGGCTTGCTCCCTCTTCTCCCCGGCGGGGAGAAGGTGGCCCGAAGGGTCGGATGAGGGGGCCACACGGCACGCCCTTCATTGCCCTTCGCTCGCGCTCAGCGCACTCGCTCCTGTCGTCGCTCGCCCCCTCATCCGCCTGCCGGCACCTTCTCCCCGCTGGGGAGAAGAGACATGTAGCAACGCCTTGCCGCCTCTCCTTCGCCGGAGCAAGATATACCGAGGTAGTGGAACCTGATGAACCGTTCGTCCGTCTTCGCCTACGTCACCCTCGTTACCAATGCCGACTACGCCATGGGCGCCACCGCCCTAGCAAATTCGCTTCGCCGCACCGGCACGAGCGCCGACATCGTCATTCTCCACACCGGTGGCGTCGATACTGCCGCCCTTTTGCCTCTGAAAGCGCTCGACTGCCGCCTGATCGAGGTCGAGCACCTGCCGCTCTCTGCGGCCTTCGACGAACGCCATGCGCGTGGGCAGCTCCATTCGACAGCCCCTTTTACCAAGGGCCGCAAGCCGGATTTCCATTCGCCGCTCGACAATTTCTGCAAGCTCAGGCTCTGGCAGCTCGTCGAATACCAGCGCTGCGTCTTCATCGATGCCGACGCCCTCGTGTTGAAAAACGTCGACAGGCTCTTCCTCTATCCGGAGTTTTCCGCCGCCCCCAATGTCTACGAAAGCCTCGCCGACTTCCGCCGCATGAATTCCGGCGTCTTCGTCGCCACGCCCTCGCATGACACGTTCCGGCACATGCTCGAAAGGCTCGACAGGCCGGACGCCTTCTGGCGGCGCACCGATCAGACTTTTCTCGAGACATTCTTCCCGGATTGGCACGGCCTGCCGGTTTATTTCAACATGCTGCAATATGTATGGTTCACCATGCCGGACCTTTGGGACTGGAAGAGCATTTCGATCCTGCATTACCAGTATGAAAAACCGTGGGAAAAAGATCATCCCAAGGCAGCGCGACTACAACCTTTGATCGATCTGTGGCACCGTTTCCACGATGGCGGCGATGTGCCTGAGATCACGGCGCTGGACAATCCGGAAGGGGTAGCATGAAGGTACTGGTATCGGGTGGAACGGGTCTCGTCGGCCGGTATGTCGTCGAGGAACTGCTGGCCGCCGGATATCAGGTGATCGTCGGCGAGCGCCGCGCGCCGCTGCCCCGCCTCTTCTCCCGCCCGGTCGAGTTCGCGGCGCTTTCGCTCGATCCCGACAAGGATCAGATCGACGTCTTCGATGACGCCTATTTCTTCGTCCACGCCGCCTTCAGTCATGTTCCGGGCAAATATCGCGGCGGCGAGGGCGACGATCCGAAGACCTTCCACAGGCTGAACCTCGACGGCACCGTCCGGCTTTTCGAAGCCGCCAAACGCGCCGGCACGCGCCGCTGCGTCTTCCTGTCCAGCCGAGCCGCCTATGGCGAACATCCCGAGGCAACCGAACTGGCGGAGACGATGCTGGCCAAGCCCGAAACACTCTACGGCCAGGTCAAGCTCGATGCCGAGCGCACGCTTGCCCATCTCTCCACGCCGGGTTTTGCCGGCGTAAGCCTGAGGGCGACCGGCGTCTATGGCGATCTCTCGCCGAACAAATGGGACGGCCTGATCGCCGATTACCTCGCCGGCCGACCGGTTACTGCCCGTCGGGGAACGGAAGTTCACGGCCGCGACCTCGGTCGGGCGGTGAGGCTGATGCTGGAGACGGAAAGCACCCGCATCTCCGGCGAGGTCTTCAACGTCTCGGACATGTCCGTCGACACGCGCGATATCCTTTCACCCATCCGCCGCGAGACGGGCTGTCGGCACGCGTTGCCGGCTCCTGCCGATAGCGCAGCACTCAACCCCATGAGCACGGCGAAAATCCGCGCGCTCGGCTGGGCACCTGGCGGAGCGCCTCTGTTCGAGGAGACGATGCAGCGGCTGGCCGCTGCGCTTCCCGAATCCCAAAGACACAGGTCCACGCAAGTCTGACGTTGCAGAATGCGCCCGAATCGCAATCGGGGATTGTTCATGCAGGTCGCAACCACGTCTGCCTCCATCATCTTGCGCGGCGCGTCTTCGACGGCAGCCATTTCAGCCGCCGGAAGCGAGACCGATCAAGGCGTGCTGAAGCTGCAGCGCGCCACCCAGGCGCTGCAGCAAATGCGCCAGACCTTGGCGAACTCGGGAGACGAGGCCAAGGCGAAGGCACAACGCAAGCTCGAAGAGGCGAAACAGGAGTTGGAGATGCTGCGCAGCTCCAACATGGCTCCTGAGGTGGTCGCCCGGCTGGCCGCCGAACTGGCGCGCAAGGTCGGCACCGCCGCCTCCGAATTCGCATCATCAGTCGCGACCGGCAGTCCCGCAACGGCTGTTCCGATGGAAGCAATTGCGGATGCAACAGCAGTCGCAACCAGCGGGGCCGCTGCTGCACTGACGGATACTTCAGGAGAAACTGCGGCCGGCGAGACCGGCTCGCAGGAACCGGACGCCGCCGCCAACGCCCGCAACGCCTATGCGAGCGTCGCCGAAGATGCCCCGAAATTCTCAGGCATTTCGGCCGATGATCGCGAAACGATGGAAGAGTTCAAGGCGGTCGTGCGCGAACTCAAACAAGTGCTCGAAAAGGCGATGCGCGAGTTGCGGCAGCAGGACCGGCAGGCCGGGGCCAACATGGCAGGCTTCTCCATCGCCACGGCGACAATACCGACAAGCATCGTCGTCTGACGACCACTGCCGCAGGCGGGCGAGGCGTGAAACGAGCGTGATGCCGTCGCATCCTGCATTTGCATCCGACATCCAGCCGTCTATGCTCGGGTAAATCTCTCAGAACCGGCAGATCGAATGACCGCGAAAGAATTGAAAGCGCAGTTGCGCAACGAACGGCTGTCCGCGCGCGACGCCATCCCCGCTGAGAAACGCGCCTCCAAAAGCCTCGCAATGGCCGACCATGCCGGCGAGGCCGTTGGTTTTGCGCTGGATACGATCGTCTCCGGCTTCCTGCCGATCCGTTCGGAAGCCGATCTCAGGCCGCTGATGGCGCGCTTTGCCGTGCGCGGTGCGCGGCTCTGCGTGCCGGCGATCCTTGACCGGCAGACCATCGTCTTTCGCGAGCTGGCGGAAGGCGCGCCCCTCGTCGATACCGGTTTCGGCACGGTCGGCCCCAGCGCGGATGCCGCCATTCTTGATCCCGAGATCATGCTGGTGCCGCTTTCGGCCTTCGATGCCCGCGGCCACCGCATCGGCTACGGCGCCGGCCACTACGACCGCGCCATCAGCCGGCTAAGGCAAAAAGGCCTGCATCCGAAGCTGATCGGCATTGCATTCGACTGCCAGGAAGTGGCACATGTGCCCGCTGAGCCGCACGACATAAGCCTGGATGCCATCCTGACAGAAAGCGGCCTTCGCTTTTTTGCCTCTTGGATTGGATAGGGAATGCGGCTGCTTTTTCTGGGTGACATGGTCGGCAAGACGGGACGCACGGCGGTGTGGGACCGCCTCCCCGGCCTGGTTTCCGACCTCAAGCTCGATTTCGTCATCGTCAACGGCGAGAATGCCGCCGGCGGCTTCGGCATCACCGAGGACATCTTTCTGGAAACAATCAATGCCGGCGCCGATGTGGTGACGACCGGCAATCACGTCTGGGACCAGAAGGAAGCCGTCGCTTTTGCCGGCCGCCACGATCAATTCCTGCGTCCCGCCAACTATCCGCAAGGCACGCCCGGCCGCGGCTCCGGCCTTTTCTATGCCAGGAACGGCGCGCGCGTGCTCGTCGCCAATGTCATGGGCCGGGTCTTCATGCATCCCGAACTCGACGACCCCTTCAAATCGGCGGAAGTGATCCTCGACGCCTGCCCGCTGAAGGAACAGGCCGATGCGATCATCTTCGATTTCCATGCCGAGGCGACCAGCGAGAAGCAGTGCTTCGGCCATTTCGTCGACGGCCGCGCCAGCTTCGTCGTCGGCACCCACACGCATGTGCCGACGGCCGACGCACAGATCCTGAACGGCGGCACCGCCTATATGTCGGATGCCGGCATGTGCGGCGACTACGACTCCTCCCTCGGCATGGACAAGGAGGAGCCGCTCAACCGCTTCATCTCCAAGATGCCGAAGGGCCGTATGGAAGCCGCGAACGGCCCCGCGACGATCTGCGGCGTCGGCGTGGAAATTTCCGATGCAACGGGGTTGGCCGAAAAGATCGCCCCGCTCCGGATCGGACCCCGGCTGGCCGAGACGGTGCCGGAGTTCTGGCGGTAACAGGCGACGGGCAGCCATCCAACACGCAATTGTGAGCATCCGCCGTCTGGACCCCTGCGGCCTCATGCCGCATCCTCCCGCCACTCGCGCATAACCCCGAAAATCGGAATCGATTTTCGGAAAGGATTATGCGCCGATTGAAGGGTGATAGAGCGCCGGAGGGGTGGCATGAAGCCGCGATATCTTGTCCTCGCTATCGCATGCCTTGCGGCCTTCGCCGCGCCTAGTCTTGCCGGGGCGCAAGAGCAGCTGCCACCGGTCAGCCAGTGCCAGGCGATCGCGCAAACCATCCCCAAGGTGACCTTCGCAAGCTTTTCCGGCGCTCCGCCGCTGATGCCTGCCGTCTCTGAGGGCGAGGACGTCAAACTTACCTTCCTCGGCCACTCCACCTTCGCGATCGAGACCCCGGGCGGCATCGTCATCGCGACAGACTATAATGGCTGGTACAGGCCGGCGACGATGCCCGACGTCGTGACCATGAACAAGGCCCACTCGACCCACTTCACCTTGGCGCCCGATCCGGCAATCAAGCACGTACTGCACGGGTGGAGCGATGTTCCGGACGAGAAGGCCAATGTCAATCTCGTCGTCGGCGATGCCTATATCCGCAACGTCACGACGGATATCCGCTTCAGCTACGGCCTCGGCGGCTCGCACGAAAACGGCAATTCCATCTTCATCTTCGAGATCGCCGGCCTCTGCATCGGCCATCTAGGCCACCTGCATTACGAGCTGACGGATACCCATTATACCGAGATCGGCCGCCTCGACGTCGTCATGGTCCCGGTCGATGGCGGCCTGACCATGGGCGCCGACAGCATGAGCCGCGTCATCAAGCGACTACGCTCGTCGTTGATCCTGCCGATGCACCGGCGCGGCCCGCCAGTCGAAGCCTTCGTTTCGATGTTCGGCAAGGATTTCGACGTCGCCAATGCGCCCGATGACAGTATCACCGTCTCGATGCGTACCCTGCCGAAAAAGCCGCTGATCTATGTCATGAAGGGTGTGCAGTAAAAAAGGCCGGGCGGTTTCCCTTCTACAGCGCCGCGCGTCTTTTCAGACGCGCAAAAGACGCTGTAGCGCCTTGAATTCCTGCATCAGGCGAACTGCAGATGGCGCTTGATGCCGACATCCGGCATCTTGTCGTCGTCGAGATTGGCTTTGGCGATCTCCCAGCCGAATTTCAGCTTGTTGCCTGTGGAAACCCAGATCTCGGCATCGTCGACATGGAGGGACAGCATGGTGAGCTTGGGGTCCTTCTTGCCGCCGTCATACCAGGCCGCGACGATCGAGCTCCAATATTCCTCGATCTTGGAGGGGTCAGGATGCACCTCGATCACACCGGCGAGGCAGGCGTGATAGTCGTGATCCTTGCCGATAACGCAGAAATGCGCGCGGCTGCCGGGCTTGATGGCGCGCACGATGTCGGCGTCGGTCTTGGTGTAGAACCAGATGGTGTTGGTGGTGGGATCGGCATGCGGCGCCATCGGTTGCATGTGCATGTCCAGTCCGGAAATTCCGAGCATGCCGGCGTGAACGCCGTTGACCTGATCCCAGAGCTGACGTGCTGGATGTTCCTGCGCCTCGCTGAGACTTGCCATGACCGTTCCTTTCCGTTGGATGGAGTTCGGTTGAAACGTCATCCCCTCGCCTTTGTTCCGAACTGCTTTTTCCTTGAACGGGTGCCGTTTCGCTCTTATAAGGCGGCCCATTCCGAACAATGAGACGTGAACAGGGGTGCCATGGCTGGCCATTCACAGTTTAAAAACATCATGCACCGCAAAGGCCGTCAGGATGCCGTGCGGTCGAAAATGTTCTCGAAGCTTGCGCGCGAAATCACCGTTGCCGCCAAGGCCGGCCTGCCCGACCCGACGATGAACGCCCGCCTTCGCCTGGCGATCCAGAACGCCAAGGCCCAGTCCATGCCGAAGGACAATATCGACCGCGCCATCAAGAAGGCAGCCGGCGCCGACGGCGAAAATTATGACGAAGTCCGCTATGAAGGTTATGGCCCCGGCGGCACGGCGATCATCGTCGAGGCGCTGACCGACAACCGCAACCGCACTGCCTCCAACGTTCGCTCGAGCTTCACCAAGGCCGGCGGCGCTCTCGGCGAAACCGGTTCCGTCTCCTTCTCCTTCGACCATGTCGGCGAAATCACCTACAAGCTTTCCGTCGGCGATGGCGACAAGGTGATGGAAGCCGCGATCGAAGCCGGCGCCGATGACGTCGAGTCCGACGAAGACGGCCACTACATCACCTGCGCCTTCGAAGCCCTCGGCGAAGTGGCAAAGGCGCTGGAATCGAGCCTCGGCGAAGCCGAAACCGTCAAGGCCGTCTGGCGCGCCCAGAACAACGTGCCGGTAGACGAGGAGAAAGCCCAGTCGCTGCTGAAACTTATCGACAGCCTGGAAGACGATGACGACGTGCAGAACGTCTATTCCAACTTCGAAGTCTCGGAAGAAGTGCTGGCGAAGCTCTCGGCCTGATCTCCCCAGGCAGGTGTCAAATAAAAACCCGGCTGCAACGCCGGGTTTTTTCTTGCCGGGAAGATCCCTGTGTAAATCCTAGGCGGCGGCTCGCATAAAGCTCCCCAGCCCTGCGAATAGTTCCACCGATGTCAGCCGCGCCTCGATGTCGTGGATCGGCATCGAGATGATCACCTCGTCGGCCTGCGTTTCCTGTAGAAACCCCGTCAGTTTCGCCTCCGCCGTCTTCGGTGACCCCACTACAGCATAACGCAGCGTGTGTTCGACATTCATCTTCTCCATCGGCGACCAGAAATCCGCCATATCGGCCACCGGACGTGGGAACGGGCCGCGGACATTGCGGCGCAGATTGACGAACTGCTGCTCTGCGGAAGTGAAATGGTAGCGAGCCTCCTCATCCGTCGCCGCCACGGCGCCCATCACGCCGACCATCACATGCGGCTTGTCGAGCGTCGCCGAGGGCTGGAAGCGGTCGCGGTAGATCGCGATCGCATCGAGCAGCATGTCGGGCGCGAAATGCGAGGCGAAGGCATAGGGAAGGCCGAGCATGCCGGCGAGCTGGGCACTGTAGAGGCTGGAGCCGAGCAACCAGATCGGGATGTGTGAGCCATTGCCGGGAACCGCGAGGATCGCCTGGTTCTCGACCGGCGTATCGAGGAGTTGCTGCAGTTCCACCACGTCGTTGGGGAAGCTGTTTGCGCCAGCCTCGAGGTTACGCCGCAGCGCCTGTGCCGTGCGCATGTCCGTTCCCGGTGCGCGCCCGAGGCCGAGGTCGATACGGCCGGGGAAGAGCGCCTCCAGCGTGCCAAACTGCTCGGCGATGACCAGCGGCGAATGATTGGGCAGCATGATACCGCCGGAGCCGATGCGGATGCGCTTTGTCGCGGCCCCGACATGGCCGATAACGACGGCGGTGGCAGCACTGGCGATCCCAGGCATGCCGTGATGTTCGGCAAGCCAGAAGCGCTTGTAACCGAATTCCTCGGCCTTCACAGCCATCCGCGCCGAGGCCTCGAGGGACTGGCGCACGGTGCTGCCTTCGGCAACGGGGGAAAGGTCGAGTATGGAGAAGGGAACCATGGGAAACCTGCCGGGCAGTTGAACGATGCCGTCTATGTAGGTTCGCGCCCGCACCATTCCAAACCATGCGCGCAAACAAAAAGGCCGCGCGAGCGCGACCCTTCTGCAATGTCAGAAGCGATCGTTTACCGATGACGGCGCAGCACATGCACCTCGGCGCTCGGCTGGTGGTGGCCGGGCGGCAGCGTGAAATTGCCGAGCTGGCGGTCCATTTCCAGGGCTTCCGTCGCCAGCCGGTGGATCGCCGCCGTCGTCTCTTCGACCATCGAGGCGTTCTGCTGCGTCATCGCGTCGAGTTCGGCAACGGCGCTATTGATCTCGCGCAGCGTATTGGCCTCCTCGCGGGTCGCACTCATGATCTCGTTGATCTGGCCGTTGATCGCCTCGACATGGGCGCCGATGCCCGTCAGGGCAACGCCCGCTCTTTCCACAAGCGTAACGCCGCTTTCGACCTCATGCGTCGATTTCTGCAGCAGGCTGGAGATTTCCTTGGCCGCACTCGACGAACGCTGGGCGAGCTCGCGTACTTCCATGGCGACGACGGCGAAGCCCTTGCCGGATTCACCGGCGCGCGCCGCCTCGACGCCGGCATTGAGCGCCAGGAGGTTGGTCTGAAAGGCGATGTCGTCGATGACCGAGATGATCGTGTTGATCTGGCGCGAGGAGGCCTGGATTGCCTCCATCGCCGCGATCGTCTCGCGCATGATCTGGCCGGAGCCGGTCGTCTCGTTCTTGGCGTCGCGGGCGATGCGCTCGGCCTGCTCGGCCCGCTCGATCTGCCGGCGAACCGACTGTGTGATGGCGCTAATCGCATTCGCCGTCTCGGTGATCGAGCCGGCCTGGCGCTCGGTGCGCCCGGCAAGTTCGTCGGCGCCGGTGCGCATCTCCTCGGAGCCGGCGCGCACCGCCATCGAGTTGCCACCGATGGCCGTCATGGTTTCACTGAGCGTCGCCAGCGCCTCGTTGAAATTGACGCGCAGGCTTTCGAGCTCGTTCGGGAAGCGGGTATCGATCTGATAGGCGAGATCGCCGCTCGCCAGATGATGCAGGCCCTCGTCAATCGCCTCGACCACCTGCTGCAGCGTTTTCGCCTCGGCCTCACGCTCGGCCAGATTCTGCTGGCGGTCGTGCTCTGCCTGCAGGCGCGTCTCCTCGCTGGCGGCTTCGAGCTCGCGGCTCTCGATCAGCGAGTGGCGGAAGCGGTCGAGCGCGTTGGCCATCGTGCCGATCTCGTCCTTGCGGTTCAGGCTGCCGATCTCGCTGTCGAGCTTGCCGTCGGCGACATCGCGGGTGACGCCGGCAAGCCGCGCGAGCGGCGAAAACAGCAAATTGGTGACGAGCCCGGTCGTGACGGCCATGACGACTAGCACGCCGATGCCGATCATCGTCAGCAAGGTGGCGATCTCGATCGAGCCGGCATTGAGCTCGCTCAAGAGCACACTCTCGACAACGAGGAAGCGGTCGCCGCGATAGTCGATGCCGCGGACATAGGCACGAGCCGTACCGTCCGCCCGGTCGAAATCGGCAACCGTCATCGCCGAACTGGCAAGCGCATTCTTGACGAAGGTGAAGGGCGTTGCATCGAGCGTCGCAAGCTTGCCGCTTCCGTCGAGGCCGATGGCGGAGCCATCGCCGGAGACGATCGCCGCCCGCGCCGTGCTGCCCTGGACGATGCCCTTGGCGAGGATGCCGGTGACGATCTCGTCGCGCACCTTGAAGAGGATGATGCCCTTGGCCGCTCCAAGCTTGATGATCGGCACGGCATAGAAGATCGCCGATTTGCCGCTGCCGGCATCGACGCGAAGGCCGGAGAAGCCTGTCGGCGCGGCGTCATCGGTCGCCTTGGCGGTATTCTCGATCGCCTTGGCGAAAGCGATGCCGGCGCCGGTTGTCTTCCAGGCGTCCGACTTCAGGTTCTCGGCGAAGTCGTCCTCCTTCTTATAGGAATAGAGCACGGCACCCTCGAGATCGACGATCAGCAGGTCGCTGAAGGCGGTATCCTCGAGGTCGCGGGCGACTTCGCCCTGCGTCTTCTCATGGTTCGAATAATAAAAGCCGCTCGGCCCTTCCGGCTTCATAAGCCTCTCACGCTGGTCGGCCGGGTTGGGATTGTTCGATATGAAAACCTTCTTCAGCTCGGTACGAGCGTCGCCCGAGGTTTTCTCGATGGTTTTCCAGCCGCTCTTCAGGCTGGTGATCGACATTTGCAGCGCCTCGATGCGCGCAATCGAGTTGGCCTGGTTTTCAAGCTGCGCCAGCTGGTCCTGCAGCATGTCGCCGCGGAAGATCAACACGCTTTCCTTGGCCTTCAGCGCCTGCTCGTCGGAGATGCGGCTGCTGGCGAAATAGGCCAGCACGTTGATGACCGCGATCGACAGCACGGTCAGCAGAATGAATGTGACAATGACCTTGAAGGACAGGGATTGAAATCTCTGTGCCATGTACGACGAACCCCTTCTGAACGCGCTTGCCAGCCGGGCATGCAGCGCATGCCTGATCGGCCGACCTGTAAACAGAACATCGGAGGCTTAATCTTCGCGAAAAGAAGCCCCTCTCGTATTGACGACTAGAATTCAGGCATCTGTTTTAATTCGCGGTAAATGGCGGGGCTTAAATCCGGGAGTGTTTTTGTTTTGTTCACATATCGATGGCAGTTATTTCGCGATCGCTATAGGTTGAACCATGCAAAATACGATTCGCATCGTCGGTATTGATCCCGGACTTCGCCGCACCGGCTGGGGAATCATCGACACGCTGGGCAATTCCCTGCGGTTTGTGGCATCCGGAACCGTGACTTCCGATGGCGACATGGACCTTGCCTCCCGCCTTTGCCAATTGCACGACGGCCTGGCGGAGATCGTCCACAGCTATAAGCCGGATGAAGCCGCCGTCGAACAGACCTTCGTCAACAAGGATGCGGTGGCAACCCTGAAGCTCGGCCAGGCCCGCGGCATTGCCATGCTGGTGCCGGCACGCGCCGGGCTGCCGGTCTCCGAATATGCCCCGAACGCCGTGAAGAAGGCCGTCATCGGCGTCGGCCACGGCGAAAAGCAGCAGATCCACATGATGTTGAAGATTCTGATGCCGAAGGTCGAATTCAAGGGCAACGACGCCGCCGACGCCCTGGCGATCGCCATCTGCCATGCGCATAATCGCGGCAGCAACCGGATGCGACAGGCGCTGGCCGGATAGTTTGTTCTTGACTTGTTCCATTGGTAAGGATAATTCTTACTATGAAGGAGCAACAAGATGCGTGTTACGTCCAAAGGGCAGGTCACCATTCCTCGCGATCTCAGGGAACTTGTCGGCATCGAGGCCAATAGCGAGGTCATTTTCTCGATAGAGGGTGGCAAGCTCGTTCTCTCGCCGAAGAACGGCAAGCAGGAGATCGAGGATCGGGGCCGCCTGGATCGTTTCATACAGACGATCCGTCGTCTCGAGGGCACTGGCGATCAGGAGATCGATGCCGAAGACCTTATGTCGATGACCCGTGATCGCTGATGGCCACACTTGTCGACACGAACATACTTGTCGATCTGGCCGTGGTCGGTTCGGACTGGCACGGTTGGTCGCGTCGAAAGATGCTTGACGTCTTCAAAGACGGTCCTGTCCTCATAAACCCGATCATCTATTCCGAATTTTCCGTTCGGTACGACGACGTGGACGAAGTCGATCGACTGCTGCCGCAGGATGAATTCCGCCGCGAGAATCTGCCTTGGCCGGCTGCATTCGCCGCTGCTGCGGCCTTCCGGCTTTACCGTCGCGCCGGCGGTGGGCGCGAACGGATATTGCCCGATTTCTTCATCGGCGCGCATGCGGCGATAAGGGGCTACAGAATTTTGACCCGCGATCCCAGCGGATACCGCTCCTATTTCCCCTCCGTTGACCTTATAACCCCCGAAACGCATCCTTGAGAGACCGCGACCCATGATCGGCAAGCTGAAAGGCACCATAGACGAGATCGGCGAAGACTATGTGCTCGTCGATGTGCACGGCGTCTGCTACGTCGCCCATTGCTCGGCCCGCACCCTTTCCAAGCTCGGCTCGGCCGGCGAGGCCTGCGTGCTGTTTATCGAAACCTATGTGCGCGAGGACCAGCTAAGGCTCTTCGGCTTCATGACCGCGCTGGAGCGGGAATGGTTCAACCTGCTCCAGAGCGTTCAGGGCGTCGGCGCCAAGGTGGCGCTCGCCGTGCTCTCGACGCTGACACCAGGCGAACTCGCCAATGCGATTGCCCTGCAGGATCGCGCCGCCGTCTCGCGTGCGCCGGGCGTCGGTCCGAAAGTGGCGATGCGTCTCGTCACCGAGCTCAAGAACCGGGCGCCGGCCTTTGCCGGCGAAGCGATCAATATCGCCCTCAAGCAGGAACTCGGCGAAGGGGTCGCGGCCGCCCCGGTCGCCGACGCGGTATCTGCGCTGACCAACCTCGGCTATTCCCGCGACCAGGCGGCGAACGCGATTGCCACCGCAATGAAGACTGCAGGCGACGGCGCCGACAGCGCCAAGCTGATCAGGCTGGGATTGAAGGAGCTTGCGCGATAGAGTAGGATGAAATGTCATTTTTCTGCCGATTGACAAATTTTCCGACTGGCGCACAAAGACAGGACTGCTGATCCATGCGGGGAGAATTTACCCTTTCACCGAAAGGCCAGATAACGTTTCCGAAAGAGTTGCGGGACACGCTCGGCCTTCAGCCTGGCGATCAGCTTGTTTTCTCGATGATCGACGGAGAAGTCGTGATTACACCGAAATCGATCAACTTCAATGATCTTGCAGGCCTTCTGGGATCGCCTCCAAATGGTCGTGCTTCCCTGGAAGAGATCGACGCTACCGTCACCGACGCTGCGGGCAGCGATGTCGTCAACGAAGCCACGCGATCGAAATCGGATGTAGCGGCATGATTGCCTATGGCTTGGATACAAACGTCCTGCTGAGGCTCATCGTCGACGATGATCCGGAGCAAAGGGCGGCCGCCCTGAAATTCGGTGAAGGCATCGGCAGGGATTATCGTGGATTTCTCTCGCTTCTGAACCTCTTGGAACTGGATTGGGCGCTGCGCGCACGGTTCGGCTTCAAGAAAAAGGACGTTGTCGAGGCAATCGGCAAGTTGACACGCGTCAGGGGATTGGACATCGAGAACCAGACCCTCGTTATCAAGGCCCTGAGGGCCGTGGAAACGCGAGACGCCGATTTTGCCGATGCCTTGATCGGCTACCGCGCCGCGGATGAGGGATGCCAGGCGACCAAGACATTTGACCGGCACGCGTTCAAGACCGTGCCAGGTATGGAGCTTCTTTCATGAGCGAATCCGCCCGCCTGATATCGCCGGAAAAGCGGGGCGAAGACCTTGATATCACGTTGCGCCCGCAATCGCTGGACGAGTTCACCGGCCAGGCGGAAGCGCGCGCCAATCTCAAGGTCTTTATCGAGGCGGCGAAAAACCGCGGCGAAGCGCTGGACCATGTGCTCTTCGTCGGTCCGCCCGGCCTCGGCAAGACGACGCTGGCGCAGATCATGGCCAAAGAGCTCGGCGTCAACTTTCGCTCGACGTCGGGCCCTGTGATCGCCAAGGCCGGCGATCTCGCTGCACTGCTCACCAATCTCGAGGAGCGCGACGTGCTCTTCATCGACGAGATCCATCGCCTCAACCCCGCAGTCGAGGAAATCCTCTATCCGGCCATGGAAGATTTCCAGCTCGACCTCATCATCGGGGAAGGCCCTGCCGCTCGCTCGGTGAAGATCGACCTGTCGAAATTCACGCTGGTGGCGGCCACCACCCGCCTCGGCTTGTTGACGACGCCGCTGCGCGACCGCTTTGGCATTCCGGTGCGCCTGAGTTTCTACACCGTCGAGGAGCTGGAACTGATCGTGCGCCGTGGCGCGCGGCTGATGAACCTGCCGATCACCGAGGAGGGCGCCCGCGAGATCGCAAGACGCGCCCGCGGCACCCCGCGCATCGCCGGCCGGCTGCTGCGGCGCGTGCGCGACTTCGCCGAGGTGGCAAGGGCGGAAGCCGTCACCCGCGAGATCGCCGACGAGGCGCTGACCCGCCTGCTGGTCGACAATGTCGGCTTCGACCAGCTCGACAAACGTTACCTCAACATGATCGCCGTCAATTTCGGCGGCGGCCCGGTCGGCATCGAAACCATTGCCGCCGGCCTTTCCGAGCCGCGCGACGCGATCGAGGACATCATCGAGCCCTATATGATCCAGCAGGGTTTCATTCAGCGCACGCCACGCGGCCGTGTTCTGACCGCAATCGCATGGAAACATCTGGGAATGCAACCGCCCAAGGATATGGAGGCTGCGCAGTTCCGGCTGTTCCAGGAGGACAACTGAGTGATCACACGCCGCGGATTTTTCAAGGTTCTTGGCGGCGGTGTCGCAGGCGTTATGTCGCTCGGTGGTTACGCCTTCGCCTATGAACCGCTCGCGCGGCTCGCCATCACCCGCTATCAGCTGACGCCGCCGGGATGGACCCCGGGGCTCAAGCTGCGCGTCGTTGCGCTCGCCGATCTCCATGCCTGCGAACCCTGGATGTCGGCAAGCCGCATTGCCGCGATCTGCCACAGGGCAAATGAACTCGAAGGCGACGTCACCGTCCTGCTCGGCGATTACGCCGCCGGCATGAACATGGTGACGCAGTACGTGCATTCGAGCCAATGGTCGAAGGCGCTCGCCACCTTGCAGGCCCCTCTCGGCGTCCATGCGATCATGGGCAACCACGATTGGTGGGAGGACAGGACCGCTCAGAAGAACGGCGGGATGGAAACATTCGGACACCGAGCCCTCGCCGACGTCGGCATCCGGGTCTATGGCAACCGCGCCGTTCGGCTCGAAAAGGATGGCCGCGGCTTCTGGCTGGCGGGCCTCGAGGATCAGCTGGCGCTGCTGCCCGGCAGGAAATGGGGCCGCACGCATATGCTCGGCCTCGACGATCTCGAGGGAACGATGGCTCAGGTGACGGACGATGCGCCCGTCATCCTGCTCGCCCATGAGCCCGATATCTTTCCGCGCGTGCCCGAGCGGGTCTCGCTGACGCTCTCGGGCCACACGCATGGCGGACAGATCCGCCTCCTCGGCCGTTCGCCAATCGTCCCCTCGCGTTACGGCAACCGCTACGCCTATGGCCATATGATCGAGGAGGGGCGTAATATCATCGTGTCCGGTGGCCTCGGCTGCTCCATCGCACCGGTTCGCTTCGGCGTGCCGCCGGAAATTGTCGTGATCGATCTTGGATAAGAATGGCATGGCCAAGCGCACTCTCATACGCCTGAATGCGGGCACTGAGCGTTTCAACTATCGCATTGCCGGCCTCGGCTTTCGCGATGGCCACGTGCTCGTCCATCGCGCCGTGCATGAGCCCTTCTGGACCTTTCCAGGCGGCAGGGCGGAAATCGGCGAGACGTCGGAGGAAACGCTGAAACGGGAGATGGTGGAGGAACTGGGCGTTAACGTGACCGTCCATCGGCTGCTGTGGATCGTCGAGAACTTCTTCCGCTACGAACAACGCGACTGGCATGAACTCGGTCTCTATTACCTGATGGACCTCCCGCCGGAATTCCCCTTTTTGTCCGGCCAGATCATCCATCGGGTCGAGGACGGCGACAACCATCTCGAGTTCAAATGGGTGCCGGCAACGCGTAGTGCCCTGACCGCACTCGACATCCCGCCCTACTTCATCGCCGATGAAATCGAGAGCCTGCCCGTTGCGCCACGTCACCTCGTCTGGCGGGACGGCGATCTCGACGGCAAAGACTGACGCAAGCAGTTGAAAATGTTACAGCATCCTTGTGCGCCTCAAAAGGCGCCCGGGCGCTGTAGCCAAAAGCGCTTAAAGAGGAGATGCGCCGATGCCGACCTTCGATCCTGTCAGGCCATTCCGCAAACTTGCCTATAACAACGCCCTTGCCAACCGCCGGCTGCTTCAGGCCTGCGCGACTTTAAAGCCTGGAGAATTCGAAGCGCCACGCACCAGCTTCTTCCCCTCGATCAAGGAAACCTTGAACCATATCATCACGGTCGACTGGTTCTATGTCGACGGCCTGGAAGGCGGCACGCTCGGGCTCAAGGCCTTCGAGATCGACGAACCATTCGATGACGTCTCCTCGCTGGCGAAAGCGCAGGCGAAGGTCGATCAGCGCCTAGTGGCGCTTTGCGAGGCCCTGACGCCGGAGAGGCTCGCCTCGACCGTCAGCCTCCATCGCGGCGCCCGCATCCAGCAGGAGCGGATGGAGGACGTGCTCGGGCATCTCTTCCAGCATCAGACCCATCATCGCGGCCAGGTGCATGCGATGCTCTCTGGCACCAGCGTCGCTCCGCCACAGCTCGATGAATTCATCGTCGCCGACGATGCACGGTTTCGCGGCAACGAACTCGCCGACCTCGGCTGGAGCGAAGAGAGGCTGATGCGCTGATTTCATGGTAAAGCGCGCTTAAGCGTCCTATCGGACGCGCGACGCTTTAATTCTGCAGCCGCCTCTTCAGCCCGTCGATGATCGTCTTGGTAAGAAGGTCGTAATTCTCGTCGAAATGGTGGTCGCCGGGCAGTTCGATCACCTCGGCGCCGCTCTCCTTCACCGCCGGACAGGCGACATCGTCATCGTCGTCCTTGCCGTAGATGCATTGCACGAGCTTCGGATCGATGTTCTTCAGATCGCTGACGGGATCGCCTCCGGCCCCATCCGTTTTCTGGCCGAGCCAACCGAGAACGGAGATGACGTAGTCGACTTCGTGTGACAGCGACAGCAGCGACAATTGCACCACCGCCGACTTTTCAGCCGGCTTGAGGAGCTGGTAAGTGGCGGGTACCACATCGGCGCCGAAGGAATAGCCGACGAGCAGCACATGCTTCACCTTCCACTGCTTGCGGTAGAAGTCGATGATCTTCGAAAGATCGCCGGCTGTCTCCTCCGGCTTACGCTCGGACCAGAAATAGTGGAGCGAATCGACGCCGACGACCGGAATGCCTTCCTTCTGCAGCGTGCCGCCGACCTCCTTGTCGATGTCGCGCCAACCGCCGTCGCCGGAATAGATCACCGCCATCGTATCGAGAGCGGGGGTCGCCTCAAGGATCGCCAGCGGCAGGCCGAGCGGATTGCCGAAGGCGCCGGAGGCGGTGACGAGATCGTCGAGCGTATCGGCAAACACCGTCTGCGCATCGTCGGTGGAATCGCGGATCTCCATCGCAGCATGGATCTTCTTCAGCGCTTCGGCATGCGCCCTGCCATCCTTGTCGGCATTGGGCGTAAAGACGGTGACGATCGGATCCGGCAGAGCGCCGTCGCTGAGGCCATACATGGTGCGTTGGCCGACGACCTGCTTGGAAGCCGGCGTGCAAAGTCCCTGGGCGAGCGGAATGCCGGCCTTCGGATCAACAGCAAGCGTCTGGCCGATCGTCGCATCCGGCGTCTGTGCGGCAATCGCCAGCGCCAAGGCCCCGCCCTCGCCGATGCCGGCGACGATCGGCAGGTGATAGGCACTGTTACCGGTCGCGCGCTGCACCTGCTGGCTCAGCGATTCGATGTCCGAGACCATGTAGACGCAGCCGTCATTGAGGCTGACGTCGTACCGGTTGAGCGCCTCGATATAGGAGGGGAAGTCGACGCCGATGACGACGGCGCCTTCAGCGACCAGCCTGTCGGCTTCGGCCTTCTCATAGTCGCCCCAGCCGGCCGCATCCGAGATCAGCATCACCGTGCCCTTCACCTCCCCTTCCGGCAGGAAGATGTGCGGCGACGGGATGAGCCCGGCTTCGAAGCTCTGTGTGGTCTCTTCGGCAGCATCAGCCGGTGCGGCCGCGAGCATGCAGGCGCATGCCGTGGCAAGAAGGATTGTCCTGATCATTTTCTCACTACCCCTTTCAATCCGCCCCCGATCAGAAATGTCGCGTCCATCAACGCGATCATCGGATTGCCCCCTCCGGATACCGCAAGATAGCGCGGTTGCCAGTGCGGATGAAACTTGGATTTGAATGCCCGAAGGCCTTTGAAGTTATAGAAGCGCTCGCCGTGTTCGAAAACGGTGCTGCCGATGCGGTCCCAGACGGGCGCCGCCTCGCGTTTCGACATGCCGGAAAGGGGCGCCATGCCGAGATTGAAGTGGGTGAAACCCTGCGCGCGCAGATATTCCATGATCTGCACGAAGAGAAAGTCCATCGAGCCCTTCGGCGCATCCGGCGAGAAGCGCATGAGATCGATCGTGCCCTCCTGTCTGGATTCGGTCACGAGGATATTGGCGAAGGCGACGATCCTGCCGTCCTTTTTCAGGATGCCGACCGGCTGCGAGGAGACGTAATCGGCATCGAAGGCGCCGAGAGAAAAGCCCTTTTCCTTGGCATTGTGATGCTCGAGCCAAGCCGTGGAAACGGCGGAAAGGTCATCGATGACCGAGCGCACGTCTTCAGGTTCGACGACGGCAAATTCCAGCCCGTCGCGCTGGGCGCGGCTTGCCGTCTGGCGAAGGTTCGCCCACTTGCCGCCCTTCATCTCGAAGGTCCTGAGATCGGCCACCGCCAGTTCGCCGAGCTTGAAGGCGCGCAGGCCGGCATCGGCGCAATGCGACAGCAGCGCCGGCGATATCTGGTAGAACACGGCCCGGCAGCCGGCGGCGCGCGCCGCTTCGACGAAACGCCAGACGAGTTCCTGCACGGCGTGATGGTCGCCGACCGGATCGAACAGCGCGATCCAGGAGCGGCCCTGCCGGCCATACATGATGAAAGCGTCGCCGTTTTCCGAGAACATAATGCTCTTGTCGCCCATGCGCACCAGATTGGCGTCGGCATTGCCCTGCTTCATGACGATCTCGACGGCACGCGCCAGGGCCTCGTCCGTCGCCTGCTCCGGCCGGAAGCTCGCCGGCCGGAGCAGGCTGAAGACGGCGATCGCCGACGAGATGATGGTGATGCCGAGGACGGCGCGTAAGCCCCGCGGCGCCTCGGCGGTGAATTCGAACTGCCACCAGAGCTGGTTGCTGTATTCGACGTCGCGATAGACGAAGAGCAGGATGACGACGGCGCCGACGACGATCACGGCGATCGCCATCAGCCAGGACGCCGTCAGCGCCTGGTTGAGCAGCGAGGCCTGGCGGGTAAAGAGCCGGCGGCTGACGAAGAGCCCGAAGATGAGGAAGGCGAGAAACGCGGCTTCGACAAGCGCGATCGCCTTCAACAGCGACAAAGTCAGCGCGGCAATTGCCGAGAACACAGCCACCCACCAGGCGCCGTCAAGCCGCTGGCCGAGGCCGCGCGCGGCGACGACGAGGGCCAGCCCCAGCAGGCTGGAGAGGAAATGCGCCCCTTCGACCATCGGCAGCGGCAGATAGTTGGAGAGGAATTCGAGGTTCTGGTCCGGCGTCGGCGTGACGCTCGAAAACACCAGCATGACGCCGAGCAGCAGTGCGAGAGCCGACAGCAGCTGCGGCATCAGCCGTCCGCCGATGCGCCGCATGCTGGAGGCGGCCGGATGGTCGACGAAGCGCCGCAGCTCCGCCGCCAAGACCGCGAGCACCGCAATCAGCAGCGGCAGCACATGGTAGACCAGCCGGTAGAGCACCAGTGATCCGAGCACGGCATCGATGTTCACCGCGCTGCCGAGCGACGCGATGATCACGGTCTCGAACACGCCGAGGCCGGCCGGAACGTGACTGAGCACGCCGAGACCGACGGCGATCGCATAGACGGCGAGGAAGACCGGCCAGCCGATGGCCGTCTGCGGCAGCAGCACATAGAGTACTGATGCCGAGGCTGCGATATCGAAGGCTGTGACGAGGAACTGCCGCGACCAGGTACGCGAATCCGGCAGGCGGATTGCCACGGGGCCGAGATCGAGCACGCGCCCATCGCGGCCGACGATCATCACCGCGCCCAGAATGGCGACGATCGAACCGGCGATCAGCCTCAGAAGGAAGGGGCTTACGCCGACGAGCGGGCCGATCTCATCGGCGATGACCATGAGGGCGATCGCCGCGACGCCCGCAAGCCCCAGTCCGAAGGACAGCGTGACGAAGGCGATGATGCGGCCGATATCCTCCGGCGAGAGCCCGAGGCGCGTATAGGCGCGGTAGCGGATCGCACCACCCGAAAGCGCGCCGAAACCGGCGGTATTGCCGACGGCATAGGCACTGAACGCCGTCAGCGCCACGTGCGGAAAGGGCAGCTTCTTGCCGATATATTCTATGGCGTTGAGATCGTAGAAGATCAGCGCGAGGAAACTGAGCGCCGTGAAGAACAACGCAAGCAGGATCGCGCTCGGCCTGGTCGCGGCCAGCGCACCGACGACGTCGTCATAGCGCACCTCGTTGGTGAGCTGCATGATCGCGTAACCGACGAGGCAGAAGACCACCAGTGACGCGGCTGCCAGCAGCGGAGTTCTGTACCGTCTGATTAGTCCGCCAAAAGAAAACCCGCCCGTTTCTTCCATCTCTTCCAAATTGCCGTGCCCCGACATCTCGTACCCTGCTGCAACTTCAAGCTGGCGGGAATCATTTCAGATGACGTAACATGAGAGGCATATAAGCTCTATGAAGCCATGCCGCCGCTACCAGCCCCGCCGCCTGCGCCTCAATCATCCTCAATTGGGGCGAATTTGCGCAGGCGGGCGTCACGATGCATTGCATTTTCGTAAGCTTCAGCAGAGCCTTGCCCTCGATGGAGAGTTGAGACGCGGGAGAAAGGTTCGATATGCAGGATGGTTCGGCCTTCGTGATGCTTGCCCTCGGCCGCCTGCTGCTCGGCGGCCTCTATGTCGCTGGCGGCATTCAACATTTTTTCGTCATCGTGCCGCTGACCGATGCGATCGAAGCCCGCGGCGTTCCTTTTGCGAAATGGGTGCTGGTCTTGGGCAGCATGTTCCAGATCGTCGCCGGCATCCTGCTGATGCTCGGCCTTTTTGTCGCGGCAGCGGCATTCGGTCTCATCATCTTCACCCTTGCCGCCACCATCATGCTGCTGAATTTCTGGGACATGCAGGGAACGGCGCGCGACAGCGCGATCAATACCTGGAAAACCAACATGGCGATCATCGGCGGCCTGCTGATCGCAGCAGCCGGCGCAGTGTGAGGACATTCATGCGGCTGGCTCGCCGTTCGCCCGCGCATGCGCTGCATAGCGCGCGACAGCAGCATCCCCTTCGCGTCGCGGCCGCCCGCTGCCTGCACCGTCGGCACGGGAGGATGGAGACGAAGATCATTCGGGAAGGCAGGCGGAGCAGCCGGACCGTCGATCTCAAATTCACGGCTAAACTGGGGCCTAAATTCAGGAGCTGACGGCCTCGGCTATCAAGGCGCGCGCGACAGCGCCACTCGTCTTTTCGAGAGCCGCAAAGGACGCTGTAGCGCTTTCAATTGTTTCAGGATTTCGCGGCCGGTTTTTCCACGTGGCCGCCGAAGCCCGCGCGCATCGCCGACAGCACCTTGTTGGCGAATTCGTCATTGTCGCGCGAAGAGAAGCGACCGTAGAGCGCAGCACTCAGCACCGGCGTCGGCACGCTTTCGTCGATTGCCGCCATGATCGTCCAGCGGCCTTCGCCGCTGTCCGAGACGCGGCCGGCATATTTCGACAGCGCAGGATCGGCATGCAGCGCATCGGCCGTAAGATCGAGCAGCCAGGAGGTGATGACGCTGCCGCGGCGCCAGACTTCGGCGACATCCTGGAGGTTGAAATCATATTGGAAATGTTCCGGATGGGCGAGCGGCGCAGTCTCCGCATCGGCCACGTGCGAGGCAGCGCCGATATTGGCGTGTTTCAGAATATTGATACCTTCGGCATAGGCAGCCATCAGGCCGTATTCGATGCCGTTATGTACCATCTTGACGAAATGACCGGCGCCATGTGGACCGCAATGCAGGTAACCCTGCTCCGCAGTGCTGGCAGCAGCGGCTTCGGCGCTCCGGTTCGGCGAGGCTTCCGTCTTGCCGACGCCGGGCGCCAGCGTCGCGAAGATCGGGGAAAGGTGTTCGACGATGCCCTTCTCGCCGCCGATCATCAGGCAATAACCGCGCTCGAGGCCAAAGACGCCGCCGCTTGTGCCGACATCGACATAGTGGATGCCCTTGGTGATGAGGTCGGCGCCGCGGCGGATGTCGTCATGATAATAGGAGTTTCCGCCGTCGATGACGATATCGCCATTCTCAAGCAGCGGCACCAGGCTCGCCAGTACCTTGTCGACGATCGCTGCCGGCAGCATCAGCCAGATCGCGCGCGGATGGGCGAGCTTCGAGACGAACTCCGCGAGCGAGGCACTGCCGGTCGCGCCGAGGCCTGCGAGCGCGGCAACGCTTTCCGGCCTGGCGTCGTAGACGACGCATTCGTGACCGCCTCGCATCAAGCGCTGGACCATATAATTGCCCATGCGGCCCAAACCAACCATGCCAAGCTGCATAATGAATCTCCTGGAAACCGAAATGAAGTATCGAATCCGGAAATTAGCACCCGCAGTGTGACAGGCAAGCAAAGTCTCGGTGATATTGGCGAATGCGACGATTGCGCCGCCGATCTTCTTGACAGCGACGCACTCGTTCAAACATCAGGGGCGCTGGCCGGCTCACCCTTCATTTCGCTGAGGAACATGCCTTCGCGCAGATTGATGCCGTATTCGACAAAGGCCTTCATGCAGCAAAGCATCTGCGTCCAGCCTTCGCAGTTGAGATAGGTGCCGCGCCGGCCGGCCTCATCTTGGCGCCAGCCGGTCTCGGCGATGGTCACCAGCGTGCCGCCGTCTTCCAGCGGCTTGAAGTTCATCTCCACCAGCGTCTTATAGGTCGTCTTGTCTTCGCCGGTGCCACCATCCCAGCGCAGCACGATGCGGCTTTCCGGCACCAGATCGACGACCTCGACCGGCGCATCCTTCCACCACGTCACCGTGGTGCCCTTCACGAGCGGCGCGCTCGCTCCGCCGATCGTCGTGAAATAACTGCTGAGCTTCTTCGGGTTGACGACGGCATCGAACACTTCTGCGACAGGGCGGCCGATACGGCCGGAAACGCGGATTCCGAGAGACATGACACTTCTCCTCTTCTCCAGTGTGTTTGTTCCATTGTCCTTGGCGCCATTATGTTATAAAAATATAACATGTCAAGCGAATCAACCGACGACCCAGTCTTCAAGGCGCTGGCGCATCATCGCCGCCGCGAAATCCTCGATCTGCTCAAGGACGGCCCTCGAACCACGGGGACCCTTTGCGAGATGTTTCCGGAGATGGATCGCTGTACGGTGATGCAGCATCTGAAGGTACTGGAAGAGGCTGACCTGGTCATTGCCAGGAAGGAAGGCCGCGAGCGCTGGAACCACCTGAACAGCCTGCCGATCAAACACATCTATGACCGCTGGATCAGCGCCTATGCCGGCCATTCCCTGTCGATTCTCGACCGGCTGAAAGGCGATCTCGAGGGCCAGCCCGAATAATGATCCGGCCGCCCAACACCTTGCCGCCCGGCCGGCCGAAGCCTTATGCTGGCGAAAACGGCACGGGATCAGGCAGATGACGATATCGGGGGCCGGCATACGCCGCATGCGGCTGCTGCGCAGCATGAAGCAGGGACATCTTGCCGAACTCCTCGGCGTCAACCAGGCGACGGTTTCGCGCTGGGAGCGCGATCAGCTCGCCCTCTCGCCCGAACAGGCAATCAAGCTGGAACGGATTTTCGCCTCACCGCGACATACGGCAGTCGATGCGGCGCTAAAGCGGCTGGTCGAGGATTCCGTCCGGCCGGTGCATCTGATCTGCGACCGCACCCACCGGCTGCTCTCCGCCTCTCGCCGGCGGCAGGCGGAGTGGCGGGCGCCGCTCGACGCCTTTCTCGGCCATTCTCTGTTCTCCTACGCCTCCGCCGAAATCGCCGCCGCCGAGCAGTCGCTCGAAGAGCGCGGCTGGCATGAGGGCAGGCTATCGTCGCTGACCCTCGATACCGGCGCCAACGGCAATGCGCTGTTGCCGATCGCCGCCGGCCGCGTCACCTGGGAACGGATCATGCTTTCCGACGGTAGCGCCGGCCGCCTTGTTACGACCATCGGCTGAGCCTCAAGCTTTCCTGCACTCCCATGCATAATTTATGCGTTGTCCGGAAACGTCAGTCTTTATAGCGTCCGCCGCCTAAACGGTCAGGAGACGATGTGATGACGATACTGGTGACGGGAAGTGCCGGCCATCTCGGCGAGGCGCTGATGCGGACCTTGAGGGCGGAAGGCCGCTGGGTGCGCGGCATCGATATCAAGTCCTCGGCTTTTACCGACATGGTCGGCTCGATCAGCGATCGCGCCTTCATCAGGCAGGCGATGTCAGGCATCAGCCACGTCATCCATGCCGCGACGCTGCACAAGCCGCATGTGGCGACCCACGACAATTACGATTTCCTCGACACCAATATCGCCGGCACACTCAACGTGCTCGAAGAAGCGGCCGCAGCAGGCGTTGCAAGCTTCGTCTTCACCAGCACCACCAGCACCTTCGGCGCGGCATTGACGCCGGCTGCCGGCGAACCGGCAGCCTGGGTGACTGAGGACGTGCTTCCCGCCGCGAAAAACATCTACGGCGCGACGAAGCTCGCCGCCGAAGGTCTGTGCGAACTCTTCGCCCGCAGATCCGGCCTGCCGGTCGCCATTCTCAGGACGTCGCGTTTCTTTCCCGAGAACGACGACGATCCTAACATTCGCAACCTCTATTCAGCAGAGAATGCCCAGGCCAACGAGCTTCTTCACCGCCGCGTCGATATCAGCGACGCGGTCGGCGCCCATCTGTTGGCGCTCGAAAGGGCGCCGGCGATCGGCTTCGGCCGCTACATCGTCTCCGCCACGACGCCATTTTCGGCGAGCGATCTTGCCGCGATCCGGCACGACGCGCCTCACGTCGTCGAACGACTGTTCCCGGGTGCTGATGCACTCTATGCCGAACGAGGCTGGAAAATGTTCCCGACACTCGACCGCGTCTACGTCAACGAACGCGCAAGGCGGGAGCTCGGCTGGCAGCCGCGATATGATTTCCGTTTCGTGCTCGATTGCCTGCGCGACAACAAGGAATGGCGAAGCCCCTTGGCGCTGGATGTCGGCTCCAAAGGCTACCACGACGAGGTCTTTGCCGAGGGGCCTTACCCGGTCGGATAGAGCAGCGAGCTGAAATGCGGATATGCAAAAGCCTCACACCTTTTGGCATGGGCTTTTCACTGAAAAGCGTCATCCAGACATCATGATCCCGTCATAGACCGTCTGCCGGGGATATGGGGTGACGAAATCCAGGGCGTGTTGTGCCATCGGGAAATCGAATCCAGGCCGGGGGTGTCATTTGAAGCGGTGTCCAGCCTGCGGGCGGGAAGCCGCCTCGAGAGCGCTTTTGACCGAGAGGGTATTTCCATGAAGAATCTCAGACCTTACACAGCGCGGCTGTTCGCCGCGGTTCTTGCGGCATCCGCCGCCGTTCCGGCCGTCGCAATGGCCGAGAATTCCGCCACCGTCGGCGGCCTCACCTTCGTCAACAAGGGCCTGGTGGGCATCGGCCGCATTCCGGCCAACCAGCGTGACAAATTCGGCGAGACCTTCGGTTCCGGCTCGGGCATGGCGATCGATCCCGCCGCCTGGAGCCGCGACGGCGCTACCTACAAGGGCACGCTCTACCTGTTGCCCGATCGCGGTTATAACGCCGTCGGCACCGTTGATTACCGGCCACGCCTGAACACCATCTCGATCGGCCTGACGCCGACCGCTCCGGGTGCGGCACCCGAGACCGGCAAGGAACAGTCGGGCGTTGACGCAAAGCTGGTCCATTCCACGCCCTTCGTCGACGACAAAGGCGGCGACATGACCGGTCTCGACCCGGAATCCGGCGTCCGCCCCGCTGCCGGCAATTTTCCGCCACTGCCGCAGGCGGTGAACGGCAAGATTGCGCTCGACAATGAAGCCATCATCCGCATGGCCGACGGCAGCATGTTCGTCAGTGACGAATACGGTCCTTATATCTACCACTTCTCGGCCGACGGCCACCTCCTGTCTGCCACCCAGCCGCCGAAGGCGCTTTTGCCGATGCGCAAGGGCGCGTTGAGCTTTGCCTCCAACAATCCCGGCCCCGGCGCCTCCGCTCCGGACCCGAAGGATCCGGAGACCGGCCGCCAGAACAACCAGGGTCTCGAAGGCATGGCGATGACGCCGGACGGTAAGTTCATCATATCAGTGCTGCAATCGGCTGCCCGCCAGGACGGCGGCGATTCCGGCTCGACCCGCCAGAATACCCGCGCCATGATCTATGACGCCGCCGATCCCGATCACCTGAAGCTGGTGCACGAATATGTCGTGCCGCTGCCGGTCTTCAAGGACGCCAAGGACAAGACGACGATCGCCGCCGAGAGCGAAATCGTTGCTCTTTCCGACAAGACCTTCCTGATGCTCACCCGTGACAGCGGCAACGGCCAGGGCCTGAAAGGCGAGACCTCGCTCTACCGCAAGGTCGACATCGTCGACGTTTCCGCCGCGACCGACATTGCCGGCAGCGATTTCGATGACGGCAAGCCGATCGCGCCGAAGGGCGTCGTCGATCCCTCGCTGACACAGGCGACGCTGACACCCTTCATCGACCTCAACGACAAGGCCGATCTCGCCCGCTTCGGCCTGCACAACGGCGCGCCGAACGACAAGAGCAATCTATCGGAAAAATGGGAGGCCATGGGTCTTGCGAGCGTTCTCGACCCGAACCTGCCGGACGACTATTTCCTGTTCGTCGTCAATGACAACGACTTCTTGACGCAGGATGGTTTCCAGGTGGGTGCCGCCTACAAGGCGGACGGCGGTGCCGACGTCGACACCATGTTCCAGGTCTTCCAGGTCACCCTTCCAGGCCTGAAGAAGTAACGAAGCCGCTGAAAAAGGGACGGACGCGCAAACCGCGCGTTCGCCCGCCATATCTAAAAGGAAAGGGTGCGATCCACGACCACCGATGGATGTTTACGATCCTGGGTGCCTACAAACGTAGGTGGGCGCCGTGTGTCCAGGCCCACGGGCCTGGCCAGGGACAGCTCCCTTTGGATCGAGTATGGCCCCAGGGATTGTGGTTCCTGTCGAGAGGCGCAGACCGCATGCCGATATATAAGGTCGTTTGTGCTGACGCGCCAGTGGCGACGGAAGGCCGCCCCTATTTATTTGAGATCAATTGAGTTCGGGTGCGGACCGGCCGTTCAGCTTGTCGGTGATGCCGCGGATGCGGCTCGACACTTCACTGAGCGCCGCCGCAAGATTTTCCTCGGTCCGGGCGGTGGCGGCAAGCACCGTATCGCGATTGCCGCGCAGCGTCTCGAGTTCGGACTCCAATCCGGCGACACGGCGCGTCAGCTCGGCAATCTCGTCCATGATCATGATGCCGGCCATGACGGTGATCCTGAGATCGCCGATTTCCCCGAACTGATCCTTGAGATGGCCGACATAGCGGTCGAAGCGGGTGGCGAGATCGGTCAGGTGATCCTCCTGCCCTTCCTCGCAAGCCATGCGATAGGCCTTGCCGTCGATCGTTACCGTCACCTGCGCCATGCCAAACTCTTTCTATCAGCGATCCAGAACTGCGCGGATCGTTTCCATGGCCGTCACCAGCCGCCGCGATACCTCGCGATTGACCTCTTCCAGCCGGTTGGCGCGGAATTCGGCCTGGTCGAGCTCCTGCGCCAGCCGCGAACGGTCGGCGTGCACACGCCGCACCTCGCCCTCGATCTCGCCCTGCTCGCGCTGCCGCTCGACGCGCATGTCGACGGCGTTTTCGAGGCTCGATATCGCCTGTCTCAATTCGTTGAGCGCTGCTTCCATGGTTTTGCCTGTGGGCATCATGTCTTTCCGATTCGCGCGCAGGATCCGCGAATCGGCACGCCGCGCCGATCCTGCGATTTAAAAAGGATATGCAGCTCGCCGACGGCCCGTCAATAAATCCTGTCCCTTGCCCACCGGCCTATCCTGTGGATGAGCGTTTTACATAGGCTCGTCACATCAGATTCGTCATTTGTACAATCGCGCGATCAAATGTCAAAAATCGCCGCCGCCAGCCCGGATTTGGCCTGCCATTTATTGACTTGCCCGTCCCAACTGCTATGTCTCTGCCGCTTTCACTCGATGGTCTTGGAGGCTCGAGGCCATCCCCCGACACCCGGAACTTGCGGAAAAGCCATGACCTCTCCCGAACAACACGACCGGATGGCGAATGCGATCCGTTTTCTTGCCATGGACGCCGTCGAAAAGGCGAACTCCGGCCACCCGGGCATGCCGATGGGCATGGCTGACGTGGCAACGGTCCTGTTCACCAAATATCTGAAGTTCGATCCGAAGAAGCCGCACTGGCCGAACCGCGATCGCTTCGTGCTGTCGGCCGGCCATGGCTCGATGCTGCTCTATTCGCTGCTGTATCTGACCGGCTATCCTGACATGACGATCGAAGATCTGAAGCAGTTCCGTCAGCTCGGATCGAAGACCGCCGGCCATCCGGAATACGGCCACGCGACCGGCATCGAAACGACGACCGGTCCGCTCGGCCAGGGTATTGCCAATTCCGTCGGCATGGCGATTGCCGAACGCAAGCTGCGCGAGGAGTTCGGCTCCGATCTCCAGGATCACTATACCTATGCGATCTGCGGCGACGGCTGCCTGATGGAGGGCATCAGCCATGAAGCCATCGCGCTCGCTGGCCACCTGAAGCTCAACAAGCTCATCCTGTTCTGGGACAACAACTCGATCACCATCGACGGCGCCGTGTCGCTGTCGGACTCCACCGATCAGATCGCCCGCTTCAAGGCGGTACACTGGAACACGATCGAGATTGACGGTCACGATCAGGCCGCTATCGCTGACGCGATCGAAGCTGCCCACAAGTCCGACCGCCCGACCTTCATCGCCTGCAAGACGATCATCGGCTTCGGCGCCCCGAACAAGCAGGGCACCCACAAGGTCCACGGCAACCCGCTCGGCGCCGAAGAAATTGCGGCCACCCGCAAGGCACTGAACTGGGAAGCCGAAGCCTTCGTTATCCCGGCGGACGTTCTCGACAGCTGGCGTGCAGCCGGCGCCCGCTCCGTCGACCTCGTCAAGACCTGGGAAGACGGCCTCGCCAAGGCTCCGGCCAGGGCCGAGTTCACCCGCCGCATGGCAGGCGAGCTGCCGGAAGGCTTCGACGCTGCGATCAGCGCATATAAGAAGAAGCTCGCCGAGACCAAGCCGACGGTTGCGACCCGCAAGGCTTCGGAAGACGCGCTTGAGGTCATCAACGGCTTCCTTCCGGAAACGCTCGGCGGCTCCGCCGACCTGACGCCGTCGAACAACACCAAGACCAGCCAGATGCATTCGATCACGCCGACGGATTTCGCCGGTCGTTACATGCATTGGGGCATCCGCGAGCATGGCATGGCGTCTGCCATGAACGGCATTGCGCTGCATGGCGGCCTCATCCCCTATAGCGGCGGCTTCCTGATCTTCTCGGATTATTGCCGCCCGCCCATCCGCCTTGCTTCGCTGATGGGCATCCGCGTCATTCACGTCCTGACGCATGACTCGATCGGCGTCGGCGAGGACGGCCCGACGCACCAGCCGGTCGAACAGCTCGCCGGTCTGCGCGCCATCCCGAACCTGATGGTCTTCCGTCCGGCCGACGCCACGGAAACGGCGGAATGCTGGCAGATCGCCATCAAGACGCACAACCGTCCTTCGGGTCTTGCTCTGACCCGTCAGAACCTGCTCGCAGCCCGCACCGAATTCAGCGAAAAGAACCTTTGCGAACAGGGCGCCTATGTGCTCGCTGGCATTGCCGACGCCAAGGTGACGATCTTCGCCTCCGGCTCGGAAGTCGAAATCGCCGTTGCGGCCCGTACGGCGCTGGAAGCCAAGGGCGTCACCGTCCGCGTCGTATCGGTTCCCTGCACGGAATTGTTCTTCGAGCAGCCGGAAGCCTATCGCAAGGAGATCCTCGGCAACTCGCCGGTCAAGATCGCCGTCGAAGCCGCCGTTCGCGAAGGCTGGGATGCTTTCATCGGACCGGAAGGCACCTTCATCGGCATGAAGAGCTTCGGCGCTTCCGGCCCGGTCAAGGAAGTCTACAAGCATTTCGGCATCACTGCCGACGCCGTCGTTGCGGCCGCGGAAGCAAAGCTTTAATGAGGGCGCCTTGAGGCGCTCTCCATCTCCTCAAATCCAGGCCCTCATCTATCGGGGCCCTACTCTATCGGGAGTGAATGAACATGACAGTCAAGGTTGCCATTAACGGTTTCGGCCGCATCGGCCGCAACGTCCTTCGCGCCATCGTCGAATCCGGCCGCACCGACATCGAAGTCGTCGCCATCAACGATCTCGGCCCGGTCGAAACCAACGCCCACCTGCTGCGCTACGACTCAATCCACGGCCGCTTCCCGGCAACGGTGAAGGTCGAGGGTGACTCGATCATCGTCGGCAACGGCAAGCCGATCAAGGTCACGGCAATCAAGGATCCGGCAACGCTTCCGCACCGCGAACTCGGCGTCGACATCGCGATGGAATGCACCGGCATCTTCACCGCCCGCGACAAGGCTGCCGCTCATCTGACTGCCGGCGCCAAGCGCGTCATCGTCTCGGCTCCTGCCGACGGCGCCGACCTGACGGTCGTCTTCGGCGTCAACGATGACCAGCTCACCAAGGAGCACATGGTCATCTCCAACGCGTCCTGCACCACCAACTGCCTGGTGCCGGTCGTGAAGGTTCTCGACGACGCCGTCGGCATCGACCATGGTTTCATGACGACCATCCACTCCTACACCGGCGACCAGCCGACGCTCGACACGATGCACAAGGACCTGTATCGCGCCCGCGCTGCTGCCCTCTCCATGATCCCGACCTCGACGGGCGCTGCCAAGGCTGTCGGCCTCGTCATGCCGCACCTCAAGGGCAAGCTCGACGGCACCTCGATCCGCGTTCCGACCCCGAACGTTTCCGTCGTCGACTTCAAGTTCGTCGCCAAGAAGGCGACCAGCGTCGGCGAAATCAACGAAGCCATCAAGGCTGCTGCAAACGGCAAGCTGAAGGGCATCCTCGGCTACACCGACGAGCCGCTCGTCTCCCGTGACTTCAACCACGACAGCCACTCCTCGATCTTCGCAACCGATCAGACCAAGGTCATGGAAGGCAACTTCGTGCGCGTTCTGTCCTGGTACGATAACGAGTGGGGCTTCTCCAGCCGCATGTCCGACACGGCAGTCGCTTTCGCCAAGCTCATCTGAGCGCTCTTGAGGCATCGACATGCAAAGCGGCCCGGAAACCGGGCCGCTTTTTGTTGCTGTGCCTTCGAACGACACCAGCCTTCCCTGCTCTGGTATCTTTTCGTCCATCGCCGGGATGGGATCTGTTAGGATAACTCAGCTGGACATTCCAGAATGCCCAGTTTCCTCGCGCCTCATCGGCCGCCGGCCAGGCGCGGAACGCCAATACCCGTGCGGTAGCACTGATGCCCGCATGAAAATGTGAGAGATGGATGGATTATTTTACCGTTGAAATCGCCGGCCGCGCCGTTGCCAGTTTTCGCTCGGAAAATCACGAGGAAGCGACGCATTTCTTCGAGGCGGAAGACTTTCGCGACGATCTGACCGTCCTGGAATCCGAAGGCAAGCCTCTTTGGGACCGCAAAGCGGCCCTGAGCTTACGCAAGGCAACGGCCGAGGAAGCAAGCGAAGTCGAGCACGCCTATGAATTCGACGATGATCCCGAACGGACCATCGAGGACGAGTTCGTCGTATTCCTGGTCCCGGTCGCGGATCTGACCGACGAGAGCGAGGAAACAGAAGACTGACCGACGATCCGCATCTTTTTCCGGTTTTGAAGTCATATAGAAGCGCCGCCGTTCGCAGGACAGGATGGCGGTGCAGTTGAGGCTGCCTCGGGTTCGAATTCGATAGACGTCCCTGCGCGAAACCATCATCGACGAATTCCCTGGCCGCAAGGATGGATCACGGGTTGGCAATCCGCTGGCCAAGCGTGCTAGATTGAGGAAATGCACAGCGCTGCACAATGGCTAAAATGAGCCAAGTGGAGGTGATAAATGGTAGAGGCACAAAAACGCTTGTCCCACACCACCCTCAAACGGCGGCAGCGGTTTCACCCCAAGCGCGACGTCAGACCTGCCGTGCTGGCAAAGGCTAATCGTCTGGTCATCTGGGTCGCCGCGTTCATAGGCCTCTCGTTTCTCGCCATCGTCATACTTCAGGCAGTGTTGGGATAGCAGAGCAAGGGCCGGCCGCTTCTGGCACAAAACTACAGCCGGGGCTCTCGCTGGGCGGCCGGCATTTCCACCCGATATCGAAAAATCTCAGCGTTCATTTTCCCCGCTCTCCGCATCCGCGCGTGCAATCCATTCTTCCCGTCATTGGACAAGCAAACGGGCCGCGTGAAAGGAGGAGCGCGTCTTATTCTGTTGCCATTCGCAGATACCGGCAGGAAAAATCCGTGCCTGTCTCTTTTGCCCTGCTCTCGCCTGATTTTCCTATACATTCTTTATAGAGAATTTCTCCCGTAGCATTCCGTGTCGGTTGGCCGTCCGGCAGCCGTTCAGCAGCATGATGCAGCATCGCGACGAGGTTAAGCCGCAAGGCCTACCCTTCTCTGACGTTTTGCCGTTTACTGACGGATCGCCACGCGTGACGGAGGGGTTGAATAAAGGCGGATCGGCCGGGGCGGCTGTGTTCGCGAAGCAGTCGATGGAAAGGGGTGGGCATGGAAGCGTTCTATATCGTGGTGCTGGTTTCGACGGCGCTCGTGCTTCTTGCCGCTTTTTCGAGCCTGCTCGCCTTCCGCTTCGGCGCTCCCCTGCTGCTGCTCTTCCTGATGATCGGCCTTGCCGCGGGCGTCGATGGCCTCGGCATCGAGTTCAGCAACAATTATCTCGCCTATATTCTCGGCTCCATCGCGCTGGCCGTCATCCTCTTCGATTCCGGCTTCGGCACGCCGATGCAGGCCTTCCGGCTGGCGGCCGTGCCCTCTCTGGCGCTCGCCTCGGTCGGTGTGCTGATCACCGCCTCGCTCTTTGCCTTCGCCGCCATGTGGCTTTTGAATTTCACCTGGCTGGAAGGTCTGCTGCTCGGCTCGATCGTCGCATCGACGGATGCCGCCGCCGTCTTCTTCCTGTTGCGCATCGGCGGCATCAACATCCGCGACAAGGTGCGCTCGACGCTGGAAGTCGAATCCGGCACCAACGACCCGATGGCGATCTTCCTCACCATCGCCCTCGTCGAGGTGCTGGCGAGCGGCGAGCGTTACGCCGGCATCAATATCGGCATGCTCGCCATGTTCGTGCAGCAGATGGGCCTCGGCGTCATTCTCGGCCTGCTCGGCGGCATGATGATCGTGCTGATCGTCAGCAAGCTCGATACCGATCGCGGCCTGACGCCGATCTTCGTGCTGGCGCTTGCTCTTCTCGTCTTTTCCTTCACCGGCGCGGTTGGCGGCAGCGGCTTCCTCGCCGTCTATGTCGCCGGTATCTACGCCGGAAACCGGAAGATGCAGGCAATCGGCACCATCAAGCGCTTCCAGGACGGCATGACCTGGCTGGCGCAGATCATCATGTTCCTGGTGCTCGGCCTGCTCGCCACGCCGTCGCAATTCCCTGTCATCATTGTGCCGGCCATCCTGCTCGCCCTCTTCCTGATCTTCGTCGCCCGGCCGTTGGCGATCTGGCTGTCGCTGCTTCCCTTCGATTACACGCAGCAGGAAATCGGCTTCGTTGCCTGGGTCGGCCTGCGCGGCGCCGTCTCCATCCTGCTTGCCATCATGCCGATCCTCGGCGGGCTGGAAAACGGCCAGATCTATTTCAACACCGCCTTCATCATCGTGCTGGTCTCGCTGCTCCTCCAGGGCTGGACGATCAAACCCGTCGCCAAGAAGCTCGGGCTGATCATTCCGCCGCGCATCGGCGCCGTCGACAAGGTCGAGGTCGACCTGCCGGGCGCGGCCAACCACGAACTGCTCTCCTACCGCGTCATCAAGGATAGCCCGGTGCTGCGCGGCGAGCGCATTCCGCGCTGGGCGACCCCCTCGCTCGTCATCCGCGACGGCAAGTCGATGCGCTATCAATATGCCGGGCGGCTGCGCGAGCACGATCTCGTCTACCTCTTCATCGTGCCGAGCTATTCCCGCCTGCTCGACCGGCTCTTCGCCAGCCGGGCGCCGGTGGACGACGACGATGCAGAATTCTTCGGGGCCTTCGCGCTCTCTCCCGCCCGCCCCGCCGCCGATCTCGACGCCGCCTATGGCCCCGGCCTGCTCAACGAATCCGAAAAGGGCCTGACGATCGCCGAATTGATGCGACAGCGCCTCGGCGGCAAGGCCGATTATGCCGACCGCGTCCGCCTCGGCTCGATCATCCTCATCGTCCGCGATCTCGACGAGCACGATCACATCACCTCCGTCGGCATGTCGCTCGAAGCAGTCGAACCAGCAATTACGCTGCCGATCTTCCTCAATCTCAAGGACATCATCCAGCGCATCCGCGACCGACTGAAAGGACGCCGGAACCGGGAAACCGTAGCCTCCGAAAGCCCGCCGAAACCGCCGGCCGGACGCGACGAAGGCACACGCGAAAACGGCCGCTGAACGCCTTGCGTCTCGAATGATCCTTGCTATGTTCGGCGCAACTTTCGCCAACCACGACAGGATCCTCCCCATGCCTTCTTTCAAGACCCTCGACGATCTTTCCGACATCCGCGGCAAGCGCGTTCTCGTCCGCGTCGACCTCAACGTCCCGGTGAAAGACGGCAAGGTCACCGATGTGACGCGTATCGAGCGTGTGGCGCCGACGATCCTTGAATTGTCCGAAAAGGGTGCCAAGGTGATCCTACTGGCCCATTTTGGCCGGCCGAAGGATGGCCCTTCGCCGGATCTGTCGCTGTCGCTGATTGCCCCTTCCGTTGAGGAAGTGCTTGATCATCCCGTGCTGACGGCCTCCGACTGCATCGGCGAAGCCGCCGCCTCCGCCGTTGCCGCGATGAATGACGGCGATATCCTGCTTCTGGAAAACACCCGCTTCCACAAGGGCGAGGAAAAGAACGACGCAGACTTCACCAAGGCGCTTGCCGCCAATGGCGACATCTATGTCAACGACGCCTTTTCGGCCGCCCACCGCGCCCATGCCTCGACCGAGGGTCTTGCCCATCACCTGCCGGCCCATGCCGGCCGCACCATGCAGGCCGAGCTGGAGGCGCTGGAGAAGGGCCTCGGTGATCCCGCTCGCCCTGTCGTCGCGATCGTCGGCGGCGCCAAGGTCTCCACCAAGATCGACCTGTTGATGAACCTCGTGAAGAAGGTCGATGCGCTCGTCATCGGCGGCGGCATGGCCAATACCTTCATCGCCGCCCGCGGCACCAATGTCGGCAAGTCGCTCTGCGAACACGATCTCGCCGAAACCGCCAGGCAGATCATGATCGAGGCCGCGACCGCCGGCTGCGCCATCATCCTGCCCGAGGATGGCGTGATTGCCCGCGAGTTCAAGGCGGGTGCCGCCAACGAGACGGTCGATATCAACGCCATTCCTGCCGATGCCATGGTGCTGGATGTCGGCCCGAAATCCGTTGAGGCCATCAACGCCTGGATCGAACGCGCCGCAACCCTGGTCTGGAACGGCCCGCTCGGCGCCTTTGAGATCGCACCCTTCGATGCTGCGACGGTCGCTGCTGCGAAATTCGCCGCTGGGCGCACGGTAGCCGGCAAGCTCACCTCCGTTGCCGGCGGCGGCGACACCGTCTCGGCGCTCAACCATGCCGGCGTTGCCGACGATTTCACCTATGTCTCGACCGCCGGCGGCGCCTTCCTCGAATGGATGGAAGGCAAAGAGCTTCCCGGCGTCGCCGTCCTCAACGCTGCTAAATAGTCGCCAACACCGATTTCGCAGATTTTACATGTGCATAGACCGTGGAAAGAAAAACAGCTTCCGCGGTCTTTTGCTCAGATGATGAAAAATATCCCAGATTTTCAAACGATTGAATTCAATTCAATCGTTTCAATGACTTAGCCTTCCATTTTCCTCGCTATAAACTTCTGTTATCCGCGTTCTATATTCCTGAAGTGCCGATGTTTATTGTTGTGGAGAGAACGAAATGAGCGAACGACTGGAAGACATTGCAGTGCAGATGGTTACGGGCGGCCGGGGGCTGCTCGCCGCCGATGAATCGACCTCCACCATCAAGAAGCGTTTCGACGCGATCAATCTCGAATCGACCGAAACCAGCCGGCGCGACTACCGCGAAATGCTCTTCCGCTCCGACGAAGCGATGAAGAAATACATCTCCGGCGTCATCCTCTTCGAAGAGACCCTGTTCCAGAAGGCCGCGGACGGCACACCCTTCGTCGATATCATCCGCGCAGCCGGCGCCATCCCCGGCATCAAGGTCGATACAGGCGCCAAGCCGATGGCCAAATATCCCGCTGAAACCATCACCGAAGGCCTCGACGGCCTCCGCGAGCGACTTGCCAGATATTATGAAGCCGGCGCCCGCTTCGCCAAGTGGCGCGGCGTCATTGCCATCTCGTCGACCTTGCCGACCCGCGGTTCCGTCCGCGCCAACGCTCAGGCGCTTGCTCGTTATGCCGCACTTTGCCAGGAAGCCGGGATCGTTCCGATCGTCGAGCCGGAATGCCTGATGGACGGCAAACCGGGCGACCACAATATCGACCGCTGCGCCGAAGTCACCGAATCCACGCTGCGCATCGTTTTCGAGGAACTCGCCGATGCCCGCGTCAACCTCGAAGGCATGATCCTCAAGCCGAACATGGTGATCGACGGCAAGAACGCCCGCAAGGCCTCGGTCGCGGAAGTTGCTGAACGCACCGTCAAGGTGCTGAAGGCGACCGTTCCTCCTGCTGTTCCCGGCATCGCCTTCCTTTCCGGCGGCCAGACGACCGAAGAGGCGACAGCCCATCTTTCGGCGATCAATGCCAGCGGCGACCTGCCCTGGTTCGTCACCTTCTCCTACGGCCGCGCCCTGCAGGACAGCGCGCTCAGGGCCTGGAACGGCAAGCAGGAAAACGTCGCTGCCGGCCAACGCGAATTCACCCACCGCGCCGAGATGAACAGCCTTGCCGCCAAGGGCAACTGGAAGAAAGACCTGGAAAAGGCCGCCTGAGTTTTTTGGAGCTTGGGATTCCGGGCGGAGCGGCAACCACAACGTTGCCGCTCCTGTCCGATCCCCTTCGCCTCCCCCACCTGTGCCTGTCACATTGGGGGAGAAGCGCAGCGCCGCCACATACCCCTTCCCCCAGCGGGGAGAAGATGCCGGCAGGCAGATGAGGGGGTGAGCAGCAAAGCTGCGAATGCGCTGAGCGTCAGCGAAGGGCAATAACGAATCACGCGCCGTGTGGCCCCTTATCCGACCCTTCGGGCCACCTTCTCCCCGCTGGGGAGAAGAGCGAGCAAGAAAACCAACCCAGCGCCCAATCACACACATCCCTCATCATTGTCACGGCGACAAGAAACCGCTTCGTCCCGTCAAAGTCCGTGATTATTCATAGCGGCCCGCCACAACAGGAGCCGCGATGAACACCATCTCCTACGTCACCGTCGATGTCTTCACCTCCACCCGCTTCGAGGGCAATCCGCTTGCCGTTATCTCCGATGCCCGCGGTCTGAGCGATGCGGCGATGCAAAAGATCGCCACCGAGTTCAATTATTCCGAAGTCACCTTCGTCCTGCCGCCGGAAGACGTTCAAAATTCCGCTCGCGTGCGCATCTTCACCCCGACGATGGAAATACCCTTTGCCGGCCATCCGAACGTCGGCACAGCCTATGTGCTTGGCCAGCAGGCGGAGATTTTCGGCAAGCCGGTCGGCGATACGCTGCGTTTCGAGGAAAAGGCCGGCATCGTCGAAGTCAGCCTGAAACGCAGCGGCGGAAAGGTTGCTGCTGCCGCCATCCGCGCGCCGCAGCCGCTGACGATCGGCGACACCATAGCCGCGCAAACCATCGCCGGCTGCGTCTCGCTCGACCCCAGCGTCATCGTCGACACCACCCATGCCCCGCTCTTTGCCTCGGTCGGCCTGAACTTCGCCATCGCACAGCTGAACGGGCTCGAAGCGCTGGCCGCCGCCCGCCCGAACCTTGCCGGGTTCCAGGCAGCTGCCGGCCGCCAGACGACCAGCGGCCACGACTTCTCGCTCTTCCTTTATGTGAGGACAGCCGAAAATCCGTGGAATATTCGCGCCCGCATGTTTGCGCCCCTCGATAACGTGCCCGAAGATCCGGCAACGGGCAGCGCTTCGGCGGCACTCGGCGCCTATCTCGTCTCGCTTGCGCCGGAGGCCGATATGAACGTCCGCATCACCATTGAACAGGGCGTCGAAATGGGCCGCCGCAGCGTCATCACCCTTGATGTCGTGAAATCCAACGGCATCGTCACCGATGTCGTCATCTCGGGAGGCTGCGTTTCCGTCATGCGCGGAGAAATTAGCTTGCAAGATTGACGGTCGCAGCCCGGACCGGGGGCTACATCAGGAAATCGCGCGAAAGCAGAGCCACTGCCCAGACGGCGAAAGCGATCAGCGCGAGCTTCCAGAAATCCATTCGCCGCCTGAGGCCGGGAAGCCCGAGCGGCTTGATCAGCTGTATCGCCATGGCAAGGATGAGCAGCAAGGCTATCAGCTTTGTCATGCTTTATTTTTTCCGTTTTTCGGAATGTCACAGGACGGACATTTTTCCGCGCGAACACAGGATCTCGACACGCCGTAAAGACATTCCGGGGCACAATCAATCATCTTGAGGCTGGGCTGACGCAGGTCCTGCCTTATGTCATTGCAAATCGCTAAGACCGAGTCTGGGGAAATGAAGAGAAATCTGCTGTCCGTCGCCGCGCTGCTCTTTGGCACGCTCTTCCTTTTCATGGGCAACGGCCTGCAGGGCATCCTGCTTCCCGTGCGCGGCAATCTCGAAGGCTACGCGACGACGACGCTCGGCCTGCTCGGAACCTCGTGGGCGGGAGGCTTCGTCATTGGCTGCCTGGTTGCGCCGAAGATCGTCCGTCGCGTCGGCCATGTGCGTGCCTTTTCCGGCTTTATCTCGGTCATCGCCATCATCGCGCTGGTCAGCGGTATCATCATCGATCCGGTCTGGTGGGTGGTCCTGCGCGCCGTCACCGGCTTCTCCACCGCCGGCACGTCGATGATCATTGAAAGCTGGCTGAACGAGCGCGCCAGCAACGAGAGCCGCGGCATGATCTTCTCACTCTATATCGGCATCACACTCATCGGCGTCGTCGGCGGCCAGATGATGATCCCGCTCGAGGATGTGCGCACGCCGGTGCTGTTCATGATCTGCGGCATTTTCTATTGCATCGCCATGCTGCCGACGACGCTGTCGACCGCCGCTTCGCCGCAACCGCTGAAGGCGGTGCGCCTCGATCTGCCGGCGCTCTATCGCAACTCGCCGGTCTCCTGCCTCGGCATCCTGCTCGTCGGCATCGCCAACGGTGCCTACGGCACGCTCGCCCCTGTATTCGGCGCCGGCGCCGGCCTCTCCGACGCCAGCATCGCCGTCATGATGAGCGCCACCATCTTCGCCGGGGCGGTGATGCAGCTGCCGGCCGGCCGGCTTTCCGATCGCATCGACCGGCGTTACGTGCTCGCCGCCATGTCGGGGATCGCCGCCCTTGCCGGCCTGCTGATCTTCCTGCTCCACCCGACGTCGCCCGCTTTGCTGATCGGGCTCGTCGTCCTTTACGGCGCCGTGGCGAATACGCTCTATCCGATCGCCGTCGCCCACGCGAACGACTTCGCGGCGTCGGAGGATTTCGTCAAGGTCTCGGGCGGCTTGCTGCTGCTCTATGGCATCGGTACGGTGATCGGCCCGACGCTCAGCGGTCCCGTCATGTCGGCGATCACTCCGCATGCGCTTTTCCTCGTCACCGCCATCGCCCATGTGCTGATCACCGTTTATGCCATCATCAGGAGCCGCATCCGGGCCGCGGTCCCCGCCAGCGACCGAGACGCCTACACCACGATCCCGACCGGCACCTCGGCGATCCTGACACCGCAAAGCATGTCGCTTGCCGATCGCGGCGCCGGCAAACCTCCCGAAACCGGAAAGTCTCCCGAAAGCGACGATCCTGCTGTAAAGTTTGGTTAGGCAGCGAACGGAGGACGAACCATGAGCTTCATCGATGATGACCGGCCGCAGAAGAAAGTCGCCCATGAGATCGGCACCGATCTCTCCATGCTTTCGGTCGACGAATTGAAGGCGCGGGTGGAATTGCTGAAGACGGAGATCGCCCGTCTCGAGGCCGAGGCCGCCCGCAAAGCCTCCGGGCGGCAGGCGGCGGAAAGCTTCTTCCGCTCGTGATCCGATAAAAACCCCGAAAAACAAGGCTATAGGCGGATAAAATAGCCCGCCTCAAGTCTTAATCCGGCACAATGTTAATAAAATATTAAGCTTTATAAGGTATTACTGTATTCATCCGGATTTCCTCTGGATCTCAGACAGTTTTCCAAGCGGTGAATTGGTCTGATTTTTCTCCCTGTTTTACCTTGAGAGCCGCGTTTGCGGCTCTTCTTTTTCCTATGGCCGGCGCACTTCCACGAAACTGTGGAGATTAACCCTTTCTTAAGAAACGGCTTGCGCATTTGGGCTAATGATACCATCTTAAAGTCATAAAGACCGGGCCTGGAAACTTTTCCATCGGCGCCGGCGTTACCTGAATATATGTAGCTGCGTGCGAACAGGGACTATTGCGATGTCGGAAGTTGGATTGAACACGATCAGTTTTGCAGGCCGCGCCGCTGCATCCTCGCAGTTCAAGGCACTTTATGCGGAAGGCATGTCGCTGGTCGAAGAGACGGCCGCCTATCTCGACGGTCAGGGCCGCGCCGCCTCCAAGGTTCTGCCGCGGATGGCCTCGGTTCTCTACGCTGCGGAATCGATGCGTCTCACCACCCGCCTGATGCAGATGGCCTCCTGGCTGCTGTTGCAGCGCGCCGTCAACAATGGCGAAATGTCTCGTGACCAGGTGCTGGCCGAGAAGAACAAGGTTCGCCTCGACGGCTTCAACGTCGACCGCGCCGCACCCGGCTGGGGCGACCTGCCGGAATCCTTCCGCGACCTCGTCGAACGCTCGCTGCGTTTGCAGAACCGCATTGCGCTGCTCGACCGCGAGATCTACCGCCCGTCCGAAGCGGTGATCGTTCATGATAATCAGAACAGCGTCCAGGCCCAGCTTTCCCTGCTGCAGACCGCCTTCGGCAACAACTGACCGGATCCGCAAGAATTCGAATACAAACCGGCTGCGTCTTACGCGGCCGGTTTTTTATTTGCCGCTGAACGTAGGCATCCCTACAGCGTCCTTTGCGCGTCCGAAAAGGCGCGCGGCACTGTAAGCCGTTGCGAACGCAAAAAAGCCCGGTAAAACCGGGCTCTCTTCGAATTCCGTCGAGCAGAAGCGATTAGAGGCCGAGGCCGCCGAAACGCTTGTTGAACTTGGAGACGCGGCCACCGCGGTCCATGAGCTGCTGGTTGCCGCCGGTCCAGGCCGGATGCGACTTGGAATCGATTTCGAGGTTCATGACAGCGCCTTCCGAGCCCCAGGTCGAGCGGGTTTCGTACTCAGTGCCATCGGTCATGACCACCTTGATCATGTGATATTCGGGATGGATGCCTGCCTTCATAACAATCTTCCTGCGATACCGGAGTTCAATTTGCCGCATGCAGTTGCGGCCAACGAACCGATTGAATAAATGAAGCCGCAGTCGGATGGCTACGGCTTCCCATTAGGATGCGGTGCCTATACATGAAGGACGCCGGGATAACAAGAGCCAACAGGCCGCATTGCGCGGGCCCTGCGGGCGATCGGAGACGATTTGGCAGAGCAGGCACGGGCTGAGGAAAACAAGAAGCGATCGCTGCGACCGCTCGGCAGGCTGACGCCCTATGTCATGCGTTATCGTGGCCTGGTGGCCGGTGCGCTGATGTCGCTGGCGCTTGCCGCCATTACCTCGCTGGCGCTGCCGCTCGCCGTGCGGCGCATGATCGATCACGGCTTCACCCAGTCCGACGGCCGCTTCATCAACAGCTACTTCGCCATGCTGATGGTCATGGCCATCGTGCTCGCGGTCGCCAGCGCGCTGCGCTATTATTTCGTCATCACCATCGGCGAGCGCATCGTCGCCGATCTTCGCCGCGATGTCTTTTCCCATGTGACCAGGCTGTCGCCCTCCTTCTTCGACGTCAACCAATCCGGCGAGATCGTCTCGCGGCTGACCGCCGATACGACGCAGATCAAGTCCGCCGTCGGCGCCACCGCCTCGGTGGCGCTCAGGAACTTCATCCTCTGTATCGGCGCCATGGGCATGATGATCGTCACCTCGCCAAAGCTTTCGAGCCTCGTCATCGGAGCGATCCCGCTGATCGTCTTCCCGCTCGTCGCCTTCGGCCGCTCGGTGCGCAAGCGCTCACGCGCCGCCCAGGATACGCTGGCCGATGCCTCCGCCTTCGCCAACGAGACGATCGCCGCGACGCGCACCGTCCAGGCCTTCAACGGCGAGGATGCCGCAGCGACGCGTTACGGCACCGCCGTCGAATCCGCCTATGAGGCCGCCCGCGCCGCCATCCGCTCGCGCGCGCTGCTGACGGGGATCGCCATCACGCTGATCTTCGGCAGTGTCGTTGCCGTGCTCTGGGTCGGCGCCCACAGCGTGCTTGCCGGCACGCTTTCGGCCGGCACGCTCGGCCAGTTCCTGCTCTATGCCGTCATCTCCGCCGGTTCGCTGGGCGCGCTGTCGGAGGTCTGGGGTGAACTCTCGCAGGCTGCCGGTGCCGCAGACCGGCTGACCGAGCTTCTCGACGAGGTCTCGCCGATTACCGCTCCCGCCAGCCCTGAGCCGCTTCCTTCGCCCAGCCGCGGCCGCGTCGAATTCTCAGGCGTGCATTTTGCCTATCCCTCGCGCCCCGGCAGATCGGCGCTGCATGGCTTAAGCTTCGCGATCACGCCGGGTGAGACCGTCGCCATCGTCGGCCCTTCCGGTGCCGGCAAGAGCACCGTCTTTTCGCTGCTGCTACGCTTCTACGATCCCCAGCAGGGCAGCGTGAAGATCGATGGTGTCGATGCGCAGCTGACGACGCCCGACGAGTTGCGCCAGCGCATCGCCATCGTGCCGCAGGACGTCACCATCTTTGCCGCCTCGATCCATGACAACATCGCCTTCGGCCGTCCCGGCGCCTCGCGTGACGAGGTCCGCGCCGCAGCTCTTGCCGCGCAGGCCGACGAATTCATCGCCCGGCTGGACCAGGGTTATGAGACCGAGGTCGGCGAACGCGGCATCACGCTCTCCGGCGGCCAGCGACAGCGCATCGCCATTGCCCGCGCCATCCTGAAGAACGCGCCCGTGCTGCTGCTCGATGAGGCGACCTCTGCGCTTGACGCCGAAAGCGAGACGCTGGTTCAGAAGGCGCTCGACGGCCTGGTGGACGGCCGCACGACGCTCGTCATCGCCCATCGCCTGGCAACAGTGCTGAAGGCCGACCGCATTCTCGTCATGGATCAGGGCCGGGTCGTCGAAGAGGGCACGCATCAGAGCCTGATCCGTCACGGCGGCATCTATGCGCGGCTGGCGCGGCTGCAATTCGACGCCGCCAACGAGGATGTGCTCGCCGCCGCGAAATAGCCGGCGCGCACTTCTCCCGCCAACAGCGACTAAAGTCTGAACCCGCCGCGCTTCTCTGCGGTTGTCTTTCGCGCGTCCTGCCCTAACCTCTTCATTCCCCGGGGTGGGGATATTGCTGCTGAAATCCTTGGGAGGAGATAGGAATGGCGCTTTTCGATATGACGCGACGTACGGGCCTTGCGCTCGGTTTCGGTGCGCTTGCGGCCCTTGCCGTCGGCGCGTCTGCCACTGCTGCGGATTTTCCCGATCGCGCGATCACCATGGTCGTGCCCTTCGCGGCCGGCGGCTCGACCGATGTCGTCGCCCGCATCGTCGCGCAGAAGATGTCGGAGGATCTCGGCCAGCAGGTGATCGTCCAGAACGTCGCCGGTGCCGGCGGCAATCTCGGCGCCGGTAACGTCGCCCGCGCTGAACCGGACGGCTACACCATCCTGATGGGCACGGTCGCGACCCACGCCCTCAATCCGCTGATCCTGAAATCGACGCCATATGACGCCGAAAAGGATTTCGCACCGATCTCGCTGCTCGTCGTCGTGCCGAACGTGCTCGTCGTCAATCCGGAACTGCCGGCAAAGACCGTGCAGGAGCTGGTCGCGCTGCTGAAGGCCGAGCCCGACAAATACAGCTATGCCTCGTCGGGCAACGGCACGCCGTTGCATCTTTCCGGCGAACTCTTCAAGTCCATGGCGGGCGTCAGCATGCAGCACATTCCCTATAAGGGCGCCGGTCCGGCATTGAACGACGTCATCGGCAACCAGGTGCCGATCATGTTCGACAACCTGCCCTCCTCGTCGAGCCACATCAAGGCTGGCACTCTGCGGGCGCTGGCGGTGACCACGGCCGAGCGCGCGCCCTCCTTCCCCGACGTCCCGACCGTCGCCGAGTCAGGCATTCCAGGTTACGAGACCTACACCTGGAACGCCCTTTTCGCCCCGGCCAAGACGCCGAGCGAGGTGGTGATGCGCCTTAACGCCTCGGCCAAGAAAGCGCTCGCCGACCCTGCCGTGGCGGAACGGATGAAGGAATTCAGCGCCACCATCGTCGGCTCGACGCCGGAGGAACTCGCCGCCCATGTGAAGGCCGAACTCGCCAAATGGGGACCGGTCGTCAAGGGCGCAAACATCCAGATGGAGTGATGCCGAAAAGTGTGAGCGGATTCCGGATGACATCATGCTCTATTCTCTAATTGAGAACAGGATTCAGATGTTGGGCCGACCCGGCCTAAAATCATCCTGTTCTCGGGGCATAGCCGCCGGCGCCCTCATTCGCTTGCGTCCAATGGAAACGGTGACAATTGGACGCTAAGCAACCCAATCCTGATTAAGGCAGTGGAAAAGCTCGCCATTTTGATCTAGCCTCCCGATGCTGATGATTGCAATCCAGCGTTTCGGGAGACATCCATGTATAAATTCGAAGTTTATAAGGATAAGGCCGGCGAGTTCCGCTTCCGCTTCAAGGCATCGAACGGGGAAACCATGTTCCTGTCCGAAGGCTACAAGGCAAAGGCGTCCGCCGTGAGTGCCATCGAATCCATCAAGAAGAACACGCCAAGCGCCGAGGTCGTCGACCAGACGAAGGCCGAGTCTTGAGCAGACCGGCAGCGGCGGCGTGATTGCCGCCCTGCCCTTTCGCGCCCCTGAGCAGCGCCGGCGCCCTTGAGCCCGGCCCGCGTGCGATTTCGGCGCCATTTTTCTTTTTCGCATATTTTTTTTAAAACCATGTCGAAACGACCGGTGGCCGCGCCTCATTGTTTCGGAACGGCCGCGCCGCTCCGCCGGGCTTTACGGTTTTCGGGATCTCGATCCCCGCTATCGGCATGCCCGGATCAACGCAACAACGAGATCAGGAGTTTCCATGCAATATGCTCTCATCATTCGCGAAGCCGCCGAGGATTTCGCTCGCCGCAGCGATCCCGCCTATCGCGACGGCTGGGTCGCCTACAGCCAGGCGCTCGCCCAAGCAGGGATCATGACCGGTGGCGCCGGGCTGACCGGCCCGGAGACCGGCACGATCGTGCGCCGCAAAGGCGAGGAACACGATGTTCAGGACGGCCCCTATCCGGACGGCAAGGAACAGCTCGGCGGCTTCTATCTGATCGACGTCCCCGACATCGACACCGCGCTCGAATGGGCCACCCGCGTTCCGATCTCCGACAAGGGTTCGGTCGAGGTGCGCCCGCGCCTGCAGATGTGAGGCGGTCATGCCGCCCGATGCCGGACGCGCTGCCGAAAAGGTGGCGCGTCAGTCCTACGGCAAGCTGATCGCCTTCCTCGCTGCCCGCTCGCGCGACGTTCCGGCGGCAGAGGATGCATTGTCGGAAGCGCTGGCTTCGGCCCTTCGCGTCTGGCCGGAGCGCGGCATTCCCGGCAATCCGGAAGCCTGGCTGCTGGTGGCCGCCCGCCGCAACCTCATGCAGGCGGCCCGCCACCGCACCGTCGAGGTCAATGCGCAAACGACGATATCGGTCGCCTTCGAGGAGGCGGAGGAACGCATGAACGAGGCCGGCAGCGCCGTCTTTCCCGATGAGCGGCTCAAGCTGCTCTTCGCCTGCACCCATCCCGCCATCGACAGCTCCGTGCATACGGCGCTGATGCTGCAGACCGTTCTCGGCATCGAGGCAAAGACCATCGCCCGATCGTTCGTCGTCTCACCGGAGGCGATGAGCCAGCGGCTGGTGCGAGCCAAGGTGAAGATCCGCGATGCCGGCATTCCCTTCGCCGTTCCGCCTCGCACCGCCTTGCCCGGGCGGCTCGCGGCGGTGCTTTCGGCGATCTACGCGGCTTACGGTCTTGGCTGGGACGGTCTCGACGGCGAGGAAGAGCGCCATTCACTCGCCGGCGAGGCGATCTGGCTCGGCCGTGCGCTTCTGGCGGTGCTGCCGGACGAGCCGGAAGCGATCGGCCTGCTCTCGCTGATGCTCCACTGCGAAGCCCGCCGCAGCGCCCGGCGCGACGATAGCGGCCGATATGTGCCGCTGGACGAGCAGGACGCGGCCGCGTGGAACGCGATCATGATTGCCGAGGCGGATGCACTGCTGCGCAAAGCCGGCGGCTTCGACCGTTTCGGCCCCTTCCAGTGCCAGGCGGCGATCCAGTCGGTGCATGCGGCGCGCCGGCTGTCGGGAACGACCGACTGGCAGGCGCTGACGACACTCTACGCGGCGCTGGTGATGATGAAGCCGACGCTGGGTGCGCATGTCAGCCAGGCTGCGGTGATCGGCAGGGCCTTGAGCGCCGCTGCCGGCCTTGAGCGGCTCGACAAGCTCGATCCGCGCGACATCGCAAGCTACCAGCCCTACTGGGCGGTGCGTGCTTTTCTCCTGACCCAGACCGGCGATGATACCGCAGCAGCCGATGCCTATATGACAGCGATCGGCCTCAGCGACAGCCCCGCCGTGCGCGATTTTCTTGCCGGCCGACTAAAGGAAGCGCGGCAGGCGATATCAAGTTAATCACTTCTCGGTCAGCTTCAGCTCGATGCGGCGGTTGGTGGAGCGCGCATCCGGCGTGTCGCCCGGGGCGATTGGCTGGAACTCGCCGAAGCCGGCCGCAACCAGCCGGTCGGCCGGCACGCCCTGTGCGATCAGGAACTTGACGACCGAAATCGCACGCGCCGAGGAGAGTTCCCAATTGTCGCGATAGCGGCCCGTTCCGCCAAGCGGCACATTGTCGGTATGGCCGTCGACGCGCAGCACCCAATTGATCTCGGGTGGGATTTCCTTGGCGAGATCGAGAAGGGCGGCGGCGAGCTTCGCCATCTCGGTCTGCCCCTCCGGGTTGAGATCGGCGCCGCCCGAGGGAAACAGCACTTCCGACTGAAAGACGAACCGGTCGCCGACGATGCGGATATTCTCGCGGTCCGAAAGGATCTCGCGCAACCGGCCGAAGAAGTCGGACCGGTAGCGGTTCAGCTCCTGCACGCGCGCGGCGAGCGCCACGTTGAGGCGGCTGCCGAGATCGGCGATCTTGGTCTGCGAGACCCGGTCTTTCTGCTCCGACGCCTGAAGGGCTGCTTCGACGGCGGCGATCTGGCTGCGAAGCGCTGCTATCTGCTGGTTCAGCAGTTCGACCTGGCTGAGCGCCCGTTCGCTCACCTGCTTCTGCTCGTCGAGCTCCTGCGTCATCGAGCCGATCCGCTTCTGCGCCGCATCCTGACCGCCCGAACCGGCATTCAGCAGCGCCTGCAGCCGCGAACGGTCGCCTTCGGCACTGGCAAGCGAGGCCTGCAGATTGGCGACAGAATCCTGGAGATCCTGGTTGCTGCCCTTTTCGAGCGCCAGAAGCTGCGTCAGCTCGTTGATCTGGCTGTTGAGGCGATTGAGCACCTCATCGCGTCCGGTGATCTCGCGGCTGAGGATGAACTGCCCGACGACGAAGACCGTCAGCAGGAACATGACGGAGATGAGCAGCGTCGACAGCGCGTCGACGAAGCCTGGCCAATAATCCACCGTGCGTTCGCGGCGCCGGTTGCGGGCAAGAGCCATGGCTTACTTGCCCTCACTCTTTTCCGACTGGCTGGCGCGGTCGCGTAAACGCTCGCCCCTCTCGCCTGCACGCTCCTGCACGCCGATGCGTTCGGCAAGCCGGTCGAGCGTGCGGCGCATCGCCTTGGCCTCGTCCTGCTGTGCCTCGATCCAGTCGCGCAGCATCTGCTGCTCGTTGCGCATGTTCTTGACGAGACCCTGAATACCTTCGGCAAGGCTCGCCATGGCGGCGACGGAGCGCTGGCTGCCGGCACCACCCTCTTCGGAGACCTTGCGCAGATAATCGGAGAGCGCGCGCATGTCGTCCGAGGAAGCGCCGGAAACGGCCTCGAGAGCCGGGGCAAGATCGGAGCCGACATCCGTGACCGAGGACAGCCAGTTTTCCAGCTCCATGTAGAAGCGGTTCTGCGCGCGGCCCGCCTGCAGGTCGAGGAAACCGAGAATGAGCGAACCGGAAAGGCCGAGCAGCGAGGAGGAGAAGGCCTGGCCCATGCCCGAAAGCGGCGTGGAAAGCCCTTCCTTCAGCGCCGAGAGCACGTCTCCGGTGCCGTTCGAGCCGGCATCGAGCGACTGGATGACGATGCTGATCGAACTGATGGTGCCGATGAGGCCCCAGAAGGTGCCGAGCAGGCCGAGGAAGACCAGGAGGCCGATCAGGTAGCGGGAAACGTCGCGCGATTCGTCGAGGCGGGTGGCGATCGAATCGAGGATCGAGCGCAGCGCCGTCGTCGACAGCGCCACTGAGGACTTGCGGCTGCCGAGCAGCGCCCGCATTGGCGCAAGCAGCCGCGGATTGCGGTTGACCTTGTCGGCGCTGCCGGCGGCGCGGAACGAATTGAACCAGCGCACTTCGGGGCGAAGCGCCAGTACATGGTTGAAAACAAGGATGATTCCGACTGCGAGAACGCCGACAATCAGGCCGTTGAGGCCCGGATTATGCATGAAGGCGGTCTGCGTCTGGCGGAAGAGGATGGCGGCGATAAAACCGACGATGACGAGGAAGAGCAGCATCGTCCAGAGGAAGGGCATGGGGCTCGAAAGCCTGTTGGCATAAGTGCCCGCCGTCTTTTCGGTGGAGCCGATCTCCGCCACATTCACATTTTCCATAGGTTACGCAGCCTCCGGATTCCCTGCTGGCGGAGACTAGAACAACATTGTGCCGAATTGAAGTATGCCGGGGCGAAAACCGTGACTTTACAACAGCCAGATTTTCCTTCGGTCACTTGGCGGGAACCGGCCGCTTGACGACTTCGATCAGCGCCTTGTGGATGATCTCGTTGCCGGCGACGATTGTGCCGCTCTCCAGCATCGTTGCGCCACCGTCCCAGTCGGTGGCGAAACCGCCGGCTTCGCGGATGAGCAGGATGCCAGCCGCCATGTCCCAGGGCGCAAGCTCCGCTTCCCAGAAACCGTCGAAACGCCCGGCCGCGACATAGGCAAGATCAAGCGTCGGCGAGCCCAGCCGCCGGATGCCCGCCACTTCGCCCATCACGTGGCGAAGCTCGACCAGGAACTTGCCGTGATTGCGCTTGCCGAGCGCCGGCACGCCACAGCCGATGACGCAATCCGACAGCGCCCGGCGCGCGGCGACGCGCAGGCGTCGGTCGTTGAGGAAGGCGCCGCCGCCGCGCTCGGCGGTATAAAGCTCGTCGGTCGCCGGATTGAAGACGACGGCGGCAACGATCTCGCCATTGCGTTCGAGCGCGATCGAGACAGCGAAGGCCGGGATGCCGTGCAAAAAGTTCGTCGTGCCGTCGAGCGGGTCGACGATCCAGCGATGCGCGCCGTCGGTGCCCTTGATTTCCTCGCTTTCCTCGCCGAGGAAGCCATAGGTCGGACGCGCCTTGAGCAGCTCTTCCCTGACGATCTTTTCGGCCTTGCGGTCGGCGGTGGAAACGAAATCGCCCGGTCCCTTCACGGAAACCTGCAGGTTCTGCACTTCGCCGAAATCACGTCCCAGCGACTTTCCTGCCTTGAGGGCAGCCTGAACCATGACATTGAGAAGAGCTGAACGGGCCATCGGCGCATTTTTCCTTGGGACTGATACGGGGCGCGCGCGCTGCCAGGGGCGGGAAGTGTCCCTGAACATGCATGACAGGCAGCGCTGCGAAGATTGGCGGCCTCAAGACCACAAAATCAGGGAAATTTCAAGGGGAGGCACGCATGGCTGCCCTGCGGCGCCAGAAACCATTAATTTGATTATGGACAGATCAGTCCAATAAGAGTAGAAGCCTCGCCATGGCACGACACAAGGAATTCGATCGCGACACCGCCCTTCATGCCGCCATCGGCGTATTTTCCGAGCACGGCTATGAAGGCACGTCGACCGAGGAATTGCTGACGGCGATGAAGATCAGCCGGCAAAGCATGTACGACACCTTCGGCGACAAGCGCGGTCTCTATCTGGAATCGCTGAAGCGTTACAATGTGGAGAGCATCGACAAGATCATCGCCGATCTTCGCCGCGAAGGCCGGCCGATCGAGGCGCTGGAAGGTGCTCTCGTCGCCTTCGCCTCGCGTCCCGCTGCGGAGGCACGGCGCGGCTGCCTCGGTGTCAGCGCCATCTGTGAATTCGGCCGCACCGATGCCGAGGTCGCAGCTCTTACCGACAGCGCCGGCCACGCGCTTCACGCGGCGATCGAGAGCCTTCTCGGTGAGGCTCGCAGGACCGGAGATCTCGCAACAGATATCGATATCGCCGACGCCATTCCGTTTCTCGGCGTTGCCCTGTCGGGCATGAAAGTCAGTGCCCGAAACGGTGCCCCACCCGCGACGCTTCGCGGTATCGCACGTATGGCAATCAGAAGTCTCCGCTGACGAGAAAAACTCCGAGCTGACTTCTCCACGAGTAATTCTAGACTGATCGATCCAAAAATAGAAGGAAATCTGCATGTCTCAACCTCTTTCCACCAAGATCGCCCTCATTACCGGCGGCGCGCGCGGCATCGGTGCCGCTATCGTCCGAAGGCTCGCCGCTGATGGCGCCGCCGTCGCCTTCACCTATGCCAGCTCAGAGCACAAGGCGAAGGCAATCGTCGCCGAGCTGGAGGCTGCCGGCGGCAGGGCGCTGGCGATCCGGGCCGACAGTGCCGATACGAAAGCCGTACAGGATGCCGTCGCGCTGACAGCCGAGACCTTTGGCGGTCTCGACATTCTCGTCAGCAATGCCGGCATTCTTATCCTCAACCCGCTCGACGACTATTCGCTCGAGGATTTCGATCGCATGTTCGCCGTTAATGTCCGCGCTGCATTCGTCGGCATCCAGGCAGCGGCACGACACATGAAGGAGGGCGGCCGCGTCATCACCATCGGCAGCGTCACCGCCGATCGCAGCGGCTTTCCGACCTCCGCGGTCTACAGCATGACGAAGGGCGCGATCGCCTCGATGACCCGCGGCCTCGCCCGCGATCTCGGCCCACGCGGTATCACCGTCAACAACATCCAGCCCGGCCCGACGGCGACCGACATGAACCCCAATGAGGACGATCATGAGCGCCTCAAGCCGCTGATGGCGCTTGGCCGCCTGGGTGAGGACCGCGAGATCGCCGGCCTCGCCGCCTATCTCGCCAGTGCCGAGGCCGCCTTCGTTACCGGCGCCAGCCTGACGATCGATGGCGGTTATCTCGCCTGAATGCAGAACCTAGAGGGCTACAATAAAAGCCGGCGGCATCCTGCGATACCGCCGGCTTCAATCCGGTCCAGTTCAAACAGGTCCTAAAACTTCTGCTGCGTGATCAGCACTTCGCGGGCGATCTGGTCGAGCGGCAGGACACGGTCGACGCCGCCCTTGGCGATCGCCTCCTTCGGCATGCCGAAAACAACCGAACTCGCCTCGTCCTGCGCCACCGTGTAGGCGCCGGCCTGACGCATTTCCAGCATGCCGCGCGCGCCGTCGTCGCCCATGCCGGTCATGATGATCCCCATCGCGTTCGCGCCGGCCGAGCGCGCCGCCGAGCGGAAGAGCACGTCGACGGAGGGCCGGTGTCGCGACACCAGCGGCCCGGTCTTGACGCTGACATAGTAGCGCGCACCCTGGCGTTCGAGCAGCATGTGCCTGTCGCCTGGCGCGATCAGCACATGGCCGCGCAACACCGGATCGCCATCGACGGCTTCCTTGACCTCGACCTCGCAGAGCCCGTTCAGCCGCTTGGCGAAGGCGGCGGTGAATTTCTCCGGCATATGCTGGACGATCACCATGCCAGGCGCATTGGCCGGCAACTCCTCGAGGAACTCACGCAGCGCTTCGGTGCCGCCGGTGGAAGCGCCGACGCAGACGACCATCTCCGTCGTCTTCGCCATGGCCCGCCCCGTCGGTGGCGGCAGCATCACATCCGCCGTCAGCTTCTTGGCCGGCCCCTCCACTGAGGCGGAGCGAATGGTTCCGGCGGCGCGGCGCACGTTGGAAAGCCGTGCATGCGAGGCGCTCTTGACGACTTCGCGAATGCGCATCGCATCGTCGGAAAGGCTGTCGGCGGCGCCGATCTTCGATTTCAAAATGACGTCGACGGCGCCGGCCTCCAGCGCCTGGAGCAGCGTTTCCGAACCCGCTTCCGTCAACGACGAACACATCACGACAGGGATCGGCCGCTGCGACATCAGCTTGCGCAGGAAGGTGATGCCATCCATGCGCGGCATCTCGACGTCGAGCGTGATGACATCGGGGATCTCCTCCTGCAGCTTCCGCGCCGCCATGAAGGGGTCGGATGCGACCGCCATGATCTCGATATCGGGATCCTGCTCCAGCACATGGGTCAGCGTCTGGCGGATGCTGGCGGAATCGTCGATGATGAGAACGCGGATTTTCTTAGCCATGAGTGCCCCTAATGCATGCCGTCCAGAAGTGCGCAGCGGTTTTGGGATGACGCGATGCGCTTTAGATACGCTGAAACACCGTATTCGAGACCTGCTTCAACGGCAGATCGAAGCCGGTGATCGATTCGGAATGGCCGATAAACATGTAGCCGCCCTTCGCCAGGCAATCACAGAGGCGGTTGAGAACACCGGCCTGAGTCTGCTTGTCGAAGTAGATTAGCACGTTGCGGCAGAAGATGACGTGCATCGGCTCGCCGATCGCGTATTTCTCGTCCATCAGGTTCATACGGGCAAAACCGATCTTGCTGCGCAGTTTCGGCGTGATGCGCACCTCCCGCCGACCCGGCTGCTTGGCCGTCAGCACGTATTTGCGCTGCAGGTCGCGCGGCACGGGTGCGATCAAGTCTTCCGGATAGATGCCGCGGCGCGCCGTCTGCAGCACGTCGGTGGAAAGATCGGTCGCCAGCACGGTGTAGGAGACGTCGTTGCGGCCTTCGGCGAATTCCGCCAGCACCATCGCCATCGTGTAGGGTTCCGCCCCCGTCGAGCAGGCCGAACTCCAGGTGCGGATGGTCCGCACGCCGCTGTTGGCGATCGCCGGCAACGCCACGCTCTGCAGATAGTCGAAATGCTTGGCTTCGCGGAAGAAGTCGGTCTTATTCGTCGTCACCACATCGATCAGGTAGACGGTTTCCTGGTCGAGGCCGTCGTGATTGAACAGGAAGTCGCAATAATCGTCGAATGTCGCGTGGTTGGTTGCGCGAAGGCGGCGCCTCAGCCGCCCTTCGAGCATCGTCAGCTTGGTCGGCGGCATCTTGATGCCGCTATAATCGTAGATGAACCGGGCAAGCTTGTCGAAGTTGCGCTTGCTGATCCGGTCTCCCGGCAATTGGGTTTCCACCGCTGCTGCCATACTCATAGAATGCAGTACTCCGAGTTGATGCGCGGGTCAGGCCGCCGATTGCAGTGCCGAGGCGTCCTCGCGCGACAGCAACCGTGCAAGATCGATGATGACGACGAAACCGTTTTCGCGACGAACGACGCCGGCGATATAGTCCGAACGCCAACGCACGCCGATATCAGGCGCCGCCTCGATCTGCTCGCGCCGAAACGGCGTGACCTCGAAGACGCGGTCGGCAACGAGGCCAAGCGTCAGCAGCCGGCTTTCCATCGGCACGTCGAGGACGAGCACGCGCGTGTGCGGCGTCGGCACGGTCTTCGTCATGCCGAGCTTCAGGCGAAGATCTATCGTCGGCACGCCCTGCCCGCGCACATCGCGCAGGCCGAGCAGATAGTCAGGACCATTCGGAATCTTGAAAGCTTCCGCATAGTCGAGGATTTCCCTTACGACCTCAACCGGCACGGCGAAAATCTCCTCGCCGAGGCTGAAGGTCACGAATTGCGCTTCCAGAGATGTCGTGGCCATGATCATGCGCTTTCCTTGAACTCGGCGTCCCCACTATCGGGACCACCCATCGAGAGATCGAGAGCGAAGCCTTTCGCCCGCGCCTGCTGGCCGGCAACGCTGTTGGCAGCCGGCTTCTTGGACATAGGCTTACGGCCGGCGGGAGCCGCGCTGCGGACCGTGACCTTGGCGGCCGGCACGCGATGCTGGCGATTGCTTGCCGTATCGACCTTGAAGAAGGCAATCGAGGCTTGCAGTTCTTCCGCTTGGGTCGCGAGCTCTTCCGAGGTCGCAGACATCTGCTCGGAAGCGCCGGCATTCTGTTGCGTCACCTTGTCGAGCTGTTGGATCGCTTCGTTGATCTGCGAAGCGCCGACATCCTGTTCGCGGCAGGCCGCGCTGATCTCGGAAACCAGTTCCGCCGTCTTGCGGATATCGGGCACCAGCCGCCCGAGCATGTCGCCGGCTTCCTGAGCCGCTTTGACCGTATCGCCCGACATCGAGCTGATTTCGGCAGCCGCCGACTGGCTGCGTTCGGCAAGCTTGCGCACTTCCGAGGCGACGACCGCAAAACCCTTGCCGTGCTCGCCCGCACGAGCGGCTTCGACGGCGGCGTTGAGGGCCAGCAGATCGGTCTGGCGGGCGATCTCCTGGACGATGCCAATCTTCTCGGCGATGGTCCGCATCGCCTGTACGGCGCGTGTCACCGCGTCACCGCTGGCTTCCGCATCCTTGGCCGACTGCCGGGCGATCTTTTCCGTCTGGGCAGCGTTATCGGCGTTCTGCTTGATGTTGGCGGCCATCTCTTCCATCGAAGCGGAAGCCTCTTCGGCCGACGCAGCCTGTTCGGTGGCGCCTTGCGACACTTGCTCGGAGCTCGAGGACAGTTCCTGGCTGCCGGCCGAAACATTTTCTGCGGCTGCGACCGCGTCGGAGACGACGCCACGCAGACGCTCGACCATCTGTTCGAGCGCAATGCCGAGCATGTCCTTCTCCGAAAGCGGCTTCGGAGAAACCGTCAGATCGCCGTTCGAGATCTCGTTGGCGATCGTCGCAGTGCTGCGTAGGTTGGCCGTCATCCGGCTCATCGAATGGACGAGATCGCGGATTTCGTCGTTGCTCTTGTGCTCGATGTTCTGTTCGAGGTCGCCGATGCTAACGGCATCGGCAAGATTGACGGCGCGCTTCAGGCCGCGCGAGATATTGAGCAGGATCCAGATCGCGGCCGCCGACGAGACGATGATCAGGCCGATCGTCATCATGACCAGCAGATTGCGCGAGTGCGCATACTGGTCGTTGGTGGCGGCGTCGGTTTCGGCGACGTTGCCGGTCACCGTGTCGTTCAGTTTGGTGAGAATCCCGAGCAGTTGGGTCGTCACCTGCTGACCTTCGCCCATCGAAATGACGCCGGCCTGGGCGTTGGATTCGGTGGTGTTCTGCTTGGCGAGATCGGCGACACGATCCTGCAGCGCCGTCCATTTGCCGTAGAGTTCGCCGAATTGTGCCATGCCGGACTTGATCTCCGGATCGTCCGAGGCGGCAAGGCGACCCTGGAGCGTCTTGATGAGCTCTCGCTGCTGCGAGATCTCTTCGACATAGCCGGTGATCTTGTCGGTGTCGGTATTGATGATCGCATCCTTTTCAGCGCGAATGGAACGCATCACGGCATCGGAAAGATCGCTGGAATCACGCAAGTTGGCGACCGGACCGGCGACCATGATCGAGATCTCGTTGTTCAGCGACGAGAGATTATAGATCGAAAGACCGGCCATCGCACAGGTCAGGAGAACGATGAAACCGAACACTAGGCTCAGTTTGAATTTGATTGTGAAGCGCATTTCAAACCCCCGTTAGTAGCGCGGCGGATATTCCGCCAGATCGCACATCGTGCCGTCGTAAAAACGCTTCATGCGTCACCAGCGGAGCCGGCATGACCAAGTGCGTCCATGCACCGGTTCAATCAAGGGCCGCTGCCCACAGCGGCCCCCGCTGCTGCACCGGAAAAGCCCTATGCGCTTTCACGGAACTCGTCATCGGTCGTATCGGGACCGCCCATCGACATATCGAGGGCAAAGCCCTTTACGCGAGCCTGCTGGCCGACGACCGTATTGGCCGGCGCCTTGCTGACCGGTTTGCGCGGTGCGGCCTGAACCCGGCTGCGGGCGGTGAGTTTTGTAGCCGGTGCGCGCTCGCGGCGCCCGCCGGCCATATCTACCTTGAAGAAGGCGATCGATGTCTGCAGTTCTTCCGCCTGGGAGGCCAGTTCCTCGGAGGTTGCCGACATCTGCTCGGAAGCACCGGCATTCTGTTGCGTCACCTTGTCGAGCTGCTGGATCGCTTCATTGATCTGCGCAGCCCCGATATCCTGCTCGCGGCAGGCGGCACTGATCTCGGAAACCAGCTCCGCTGTCTTGCGGATGTCGGGCACCAGCCGGCCGAGCATGTCGCCCGCCTCCTGGGCGGCCGTCACGGTATCGCTCGACATAGAGCTGATTTCGGCAGCCGCCGACTGGCTGCGCTCGGCAAGCTTGCGCACCTCCGAGGCGACCACCGCGAAACCCTTGCCGTGTTCACCGGCGCGTGCTGCTTCCACAGCCGCATTGAGAGCCAAGAGATCGGTCTGGCGAGCGATTTCCTGGACGATGCCGATCTTCTGGGCGATCGTCCGCATGGCGTCGACCGCACGGGAGACGGCTTCGCCGCTGGCTTCCGCATCCTTGGCCGACTGCCGGGCGATCTTTTCCGTCTGAGCGGCATTATCGGCGTTCTGCTTGATGTTGGAAGCCATCTCTTCCATCGAGGCCGAGGCCTCTTCGGCGGAAGCCGCCTGTTCCGTGGCGCCCTGCGACACCTGCTCCGAGCTTGCCGAAAGTTCCTGGCTGCCGGAAGAGACGTTCTCGGCGGCGGAGATCGCATCGGCGACGACGCCACGCAGGCGCTCGACCTTCTGGTTGAGGTCGCCGATTGCGACGGCGTTTGCGACGGTCGTAATCTTCCGCAGACCGTTGTTGATGCCGAGCGTGATCCACAGTGCAGCGCCGAGAGCCACGAGCACGGCGATGCCGGAAGCGGTGCCGAGGATCAGCTTCGTCGAGTTGTAAAGATCCGTGTTCGCCTGATCGGTCGCCTTCATGCCCTTGCGCTGGATCTCGATGAGTGCGGCAATCGCATCACCCATGTCGTTGGTCATCGTGCGCAGGTCACCGAGCGACAGCGCCAGTGCACCGGCTTGATCTCCCCTGGCGTCAAGCTGCTGCAGTTCGGCGGATCTGTCGCGAAATTTCGCACCGATCGTCTGCAGCTTTTCCCAATAGGGCTTGCCTTCAGGCGAAGCAATGGCGTGGCCGGCGTCGACGGCATCGAACATCGCCTGCAAGTTCTGGTCGGCTTCCTTGTAGAAACCGGCAGCCGCGTCGGGTTCCGTGGAAAGCAGAGCGTTCTTCTGAGCGCGGATGGCGTTGACTTCGGCAATATTGGCGTTCAGCGCCAGTTCCAGGCGGCGCATCGGGCCGTCGATCATATTGCCGCTTGCCTCGTTCAAGGTGCCGAGGCTGAGGCTTCCATAAACCGCGATGCCGATCAGCAGCAGCGTCATGATGCCGAAGGCAAGACCCAGTTTGAGTTTAATGGTGAAACGCATGTGATACCCCCGATTTGCAGTCAAAACGAATGGAGAGAGACATGTCCCCTTGGCGGGACGTCGAGCTTGGAAGTGATGTGTTGAAACGGGGAAAAGCGACTACATTCACTTCCCGGCAGCCGGACATCTATCCATCGCAGCGCCAACGCCTACATGCGTTGGGGGTATTCCCTCCTCGGGCCGCCGGAGCAGCCCGAGGGATCACATTGAGGCGAAGCGCTCGGGCGCTTTCCCTGGGAGAGCTTGGTCTCTCCCAGGGGAGAGTTTATGCGCTCTCCCTAAAGTCGTCGTCGCTGGCGTCTGGACCGCCCATCGACATATCGAGAGCAAAGCCTTTGAGACGTTGCTGCTGAGCCGAAACCGTCTGGCCACGGCCTTGGCCGCTGGCCTGCGGGGCGGGCTTGCGGACAGCGGCCTGGGCCTTGATTACTTTGGCCGAAGCTTTTGGCTGCGCCTTGTGGGCAGCGGACCGCGCGCTGCCTGCCGTATCGACCTTGAAGAAGGCGATCGACGTCTGCAGCTCTTCGGCCTGGGAGGCGAGCTCCTCGGAGGTTGCCGACATCTGCTCGGAGGCGCCGGCATTCTGCTGCGTCACCTTGTCGAGCTGCTGGATCGCTTCGTTGATCTGCGAGGCGCCGACATCCTGTTCGCGGCAGGCAGCACTGATCTCGGAAACCAGTTCCGCCGTCTTGCGGATGTCGGGCACCAGCCGGCCGAGCATGTCGCCGGCATCGGCGGCAGCCTTGACCGTATCGCTCGACATCGAGCTGATTTCGGCAGCGGCCGACTGGCTGCGTTCGGCAAGCTTGCGCACCTCGGAGGCAACGACCGCAAAACCCTTGCCATGTTCACCGGCACGAGCGGCTTCAACGGCAGCGTTCAGAGCCAGCAGATCGGTCTGGCGGGCGATTTCCTGGACGATGCCGATCTTCTGGGCAATCGTGCGCATGGCGTCGACAGCACGCGTCACCGCTTCACCACTCATCTCCGCGTCCTTGGCCGATTGGCGGGCGATCTTTTCGGTCTGGGCGGCGTTATCGGCGTTCTGCTTGATGTTGGCGGCCATCTGTTCCATCGAGGCGGAAGCCTCTTCGGCCGACGCGGCCTGTTCGGTTGCGCCCTGCGATACCTGTTCCGAACTCGCCGAAAGTTCCTGGCTGCCGGAAGAGACGTTGTCGGCGGCCGACAGTGCGTCGGCAACGACGCCGCGCAGGCGTTCGATCATAGTATTGACGTTGCCCAGAAGTTCGCCGATTTCGTCATGGCTGGTGATGTCGGCCATCTTCGTCAGATCGCCGTCCGACACTTCGCGCACCACCATATTGGCACGGCCGAGGCCCTTGCTGATCGTACTGGCGATCCAGAACGCGGTGACGGCAGCAATCAGCAGGGCGACGGCGGCGACCGCAACCATCGTTGTGCGCGTCGCCGTGTACTGCGCTTCGGCGCCGTCGTTGGCAGCCTTCATACGCTGCTTTTCAAGTGCCAGGATTTCGCTGAGCGTCGAGTCGATGTCGTTGGCAGCGACCCGCGCCGTCGTGACGGAAACGGCATTCGCGCCTTCGGCATTGCCGGCCTTCATATATTCCCGGATCTGATCGTCGGCTGCCGTGAAGGTCTTGGAAAGTTCGGCGATGCGCGCCCAGCGCGCCTTGCCTTCTTCCGTGGCCAGCTCCAACACCTGGTTGAAGGCGTCGGTGAAGTCCTTGCGGGCCTGATTGCCCTTCGCGATTGCGCCGGCCGTCTCCTCGGCGGTGCGGGCGGTGAGCAGATTCTTCTGCTGGCGGATCTCCTCAAGCTGGGCAATGTTGATCTGCTGCGCCAGATCGAGGCGGGCTGCCGGGCCGGCGAGAAGCTTATCGATCGTGTCGTTCAGCGATCCAAGGCTGAAGATACCGTAAGCGGCGGTGCCTACGAGCATCAGAATGATGAAGGTGAACGCGGTCACCAGTTTCGTCTTTATTGTCAGTCGCATTGTCCAAACCCCTCGTTGAATTCATCCAGCGTCAATTGACGGCTCCCGCCGCATCGTGCCTCGATGAAAAGATCGCCTGCAGATTGGGGAGAATGATGAATTCTCCGCCCCTCTTCACCAGGCAGTTGATGTAGTCGGCGCGCCAGCGCATGCCGACGCTCGGTGGCGCCTCGCTGGCGGACTTTGCAAGCGTCGTCACCTCGTTCACCTTGTCGGTCCTGAGGCCGACGAGCGTTTGCTCGCCCTGCAGATCGATCTCGATGACGATGAAGCGGCTGTCGATCGTCGCCTCTGCTGCTTCCATCCCGAAGGCGAGACGCAGATCGGCGAGCGGAATGACCTTGCCGCGAAAGTTGATGACGCTGGCGACGAAGGGCTGGCTGCCCGGCACCGCGGTCTCGGGAAGCAGGTCCAGGATTTCCTGGACGATGACCGCTTCCAGCGCGAAGGTTTCGCCGTTGAGATCGAAGGTCAGGACCTCGACTTCCTCGGCATAGTTCCAGTGATTGTCAAATCGTTCGGCTGCTGCTGTTGCACTCATCCTGCTACACGCAATTGCGCCTCCTGTTGCTGACCCGCGGCAACCAGGTGCCCGACGTCGAGAATGAGAGCGACGCTGCCGTCGCCGAGAATGGTGGCGCCCGAGAAGGTCGCGACGTTATTGTGCAGTTTCGACATCGACTTGATGACCGTCTGGTGGTCGCCGATGATCTGGTCGACGACGAGGCCGACGCGCTCCGTGCCGGTCGAGATGACGACGACCTTCTGATGCACATCGGGCTTGGTGCCGGTGCGGAAGAGGTCGCGCAGGCGCAGGAACGGCACCAGGCTGTCGCGCAGCGAGATGAAGCTGCGGCCCCGCGAGCGAAGATCTTCCTCGAGCGACAGTTCGAGGCATTCCTCGACCGCCGAGAGCGGGATGACGTAGCGGCCGGAACCGACGCGTACCAGCAGACCGTCGATGATGGCCAGCGTCAGAGGGATGCGCAGCGACACTTCCGAACCCTGTCCCGGCACGCTGACGATGTCGATCGCGCCGCGGAGCGCCTCGACCGTCTTCTTGACCACGTCCATGCCGACCCCGCGGCCGGACAGATTGGTGATCGCGGCTGCCGTCGAGAAGCCGGGGGCAAAGATCAGCTGCAGCAGCTCGGAGTCGGAAAGCGGCTGGCCGGGCTGGATAAGGCCGGAGGACTCCGCTTTGGCGCGAACCCGTTCACGATTGATGCCGCGGCCGTCGTCCTTGATCGAGATGATCACCTCGCCGCCGGCCTGACGGGCCGAAAGCGTCACCGTGCCGGCTTCTGTCTTGCCGGAGGCAAGGCGGTCGGCGGGCGTTTCGAGCCCGTGATCGATCGAGTTGCGCACCAGATGCACCAGCGGATCGGCCAGACGCTCGATGACGGTTTTGTCGACTTCGGTGCTCTCGCCCTCCGTCACCAGTTCGATCACTTTGCCGGTCTCGCGGGCGAGATCGTGAACGAGGCGGCGGAAGCGGGAGAAAAGGGTGGCGACCGGCACCATGCGCAGCACCATCATCGTGTCGCGCAATTCGCCGGAGAGACGTTCGATCTCTTCCGAGACGGAGCGCAGAGCGATATCGGTGCTGGCGCTGGCGAGCTGGCTGAGGCGCGATTGCGCGATGACGAGCTCTCCGACGCGGTCCATCAGCTCATCGAGACGTTCGGCCGGAACGCGGACATTCTCGGCCGCCTTTGCCTGGCTGACGGCGGCGGGCACCTCGCGCTTGGCCGGAACCGCCTCGACAGGACGGAACTCCGGGACGGTGGTCGGTGAAACGGTGGCCGCCGATGCCACGACGACAGGGGCAGGTGAAACCTTTTCCTCGACCGGAGCGGCGGTTGCCGCTGCCTGCCCACTGATCTCCTCGACGCTAAGTTCCATATCGTCGAGCACGAAGATGAAGACGTCGTCGATCGCCGAACGGTCCTGCTCGCTGGTCAGCGTCACGTCCCAGGAAATGTGGAGCTCCGTCGGAGCCAGTTCGTCGAGGGGCGGAATGGCCGAGGTGTTGGCGCGCACGGTGCATTCGCCGAGATCGCGCAACTCGTCCAGCAGGCCGAGCGGATTGGTGCCGTTGGCCATCGAATTGGCAGGCAGGCTGAAGCGGATGCGCCAGCTGTTCTTCTTCTTTGCCGGTGCCTCGCGCACGGCCGCGGTCGTAGGAACAGCGGCGGGCGCTGCTGCAGCCGCCGCTTGCTTGCCGCCGACGGCAGCCTGCAGCTGCGCCAGAAGCTTATGCCCGGTATCGCCGTGATCGGCGTCCGGCTGATCGACGAGGGCACGCATATGGTCCTGGGCGGCGAGAACGGCGGCGACGAGTTCACTGGTCGCCGCAACCTCGCCCTTGCGGACGCGGTCGAAGGCTGTTTCGCAATGATGGGTGAAGGCGGCGAGCGCCTCGAAACCGAACATCGCGCCGGAGCCCTTGAGCGTGTGGAGGCCGCGGAACACGGCGTCGACGAGATCCTTATTGTCGAGCTGGTGGGTCAGGTCGAGAAGACCGGCCTCGATCGCTTCGAGGCATTCGGCGGCTTCGGTGCGGAATACGGCAACCGGATCGAGCGTACTCATCGTCCGAGAACCTTCTTCACGATCTTCACCAGACTGTCCGGGTCGAATGGCTTGGTCAGCCAGCCCGTCGCGCCGGCGGCCTTGGCGCGCGCCTTGAGATCGGCGTCCGATTCCGTGGTCAGGAAGATAATCGGAACGCCGGCCTGCGCCGGCAGCTTGCGCAGTTCCTCGATCATCGTCAGACCGTCCATGACAGGCATGTTGAGATCGGTCACGATCAGATCGAAGCTGCTGCCCTTGGCCGTCGCCAGGCCCTCTGCCCCGTTGACCGCCTCGGTGACGCTATAGCCGGCATTGGTCAGCGTGACCTTGGTGGTCAGACGAATGCTGGCGGAATCGTCGACAGTCAGGATATTTGCACTCATAACGTCACCTCTTTATGCAACCAGAAATTTTCGTCTTCTTGATCGAAGGATTCGATGAAACCTGCGCGCTCAAGTACCTTCAAGACCGATCCATTGGCTGGCAAAGAAAGCTTGAACGTCTTTCCTTTAGCTTTTGCTTGTCGGCGCGAGGATTCGATAAGTTGAACGAAACTCAGATCCGCTTCCGCACCTTCTGGAATGCTGACGATGATTGTATCACGGCTATGAAATTCATAATTAAACTTGGAATATAGTTCGGTCACGTTACGGATGCTGAGCACGTCCGGCAAATTTATAGATTCGTAATATTGTTTCTGAGTATCCAATGCAGCCTCCTGGGCCAGAAAATACTTGACGACCCTAAAAGGACTCTCACGGCAGCGTTAATGCGGGGTAAACAGCGGTTGTAGGAAACTGCCGTATAGCGCGTTCCGCGACTCCCAATTCTCATCCGGGATAAGTTGTATTTTTTTCTCAAAATTTAGAAATAAGTAAAATAAAAACAATATGTTGAATCATCAAGGCGAGCGTTAGGCTTTCACCGACACGCCATCAACATCTTTCGTTAATCACAACGCTGGCGAGTCCCGGCGCGTTTACCGGACGTTTCCATCCTGCCCGTAAAAATAGAGTCGAATTGCCTGCATTTTAAGAAAAGGTATAAAAGTGGCACACGCTCTGGTATCGTCGAACGCTGTAGCCTACACGTCCGGGAGGGACATCAGCCAGACCCTGGAATCTGCTCGCAGCCAGGTCGAGGAGCGTTTCCTCGAAGGCGGCACCGTGCTGCTCTCAGTGATGGAGGTCCTCAACCGTCTGTTGAACTCGCTCGAGAGTGTCACCACGACGCTCGACAACAAGGAGGCGAGCGACACCAGCGCCGATCTCCGCGCCACGGTGGAGAGCCTGATGGCGCTGCCCGTCACCGAGGAAAACCGGCAGCAGGCGCTCGTCTCGCTGGCGCATACCGGCAGGGAGCTGCGCAAGCACGTCTCCGACATGCAGGAGACGATGCGTTATCTCAGAACCTTCGCGGTGACCGTGAAGATTACCGGTGCCGGCCTTGCCGAATTCGCCGGCTTCGCCCAGGAGATCCTGGAGCGCATCTATTCCGGCACCGATGAGGTCAATCGTTTCGCCATGCACCTCGACAGTCTCGACAAGGAGGTCAAGATCGCCGCCTCCTTTGGCGCCGGTGTTTCCAAGGGCTATGCCGATACTGTTCCGGCCGTCGCGGCAGCGCTCCGCGATGATGCCGCCAAGATCGCCGGACATCGCAAAGATCTCGGCGCCATCGCCCGCGAGGTCGGCGCAATTGCCCGCGCCGTCCAGAGCAAGGTCGCCTCGACCCTGTCTGCCCTGCAGATCGGCGATATCACCCGCCAGCGCATCGAGCATGTGCAGGCCACCTTTTCGCTGCTTGAAGATTTCTTTGCCGGCGAGGATGGCGCGAGGCTCGACGTCGGCGCGCGCCAGCGCCTCCAGAATGTCATTCATCATCTGACAGCGGCGCAGATGAGCGACATGTGCGCAAATTTCCAGCGGGATTCCGAAAACGTCGTCAAGACGATCGCGAGTTTCGACCACGACATGCGGGAGATTCTCAAGCTGCGCGATCAGATGAGCGGTGAGAGTGGCGAGGCCGGCGGCAACTTCATGCGCGCGCTGGAATCCAGCGTTTCGGCCGCTCATGAAATCGTCAAGCAGGTCGATACGGCAAGCCGCCAGGCCGACCAGGTGAGCCAGTCGACGATCGGTACGGCCGCCAAGCTCTCCGAAGCGATCGGCAACATCCGCGCCGTCAAGACCGACATTCACTATATGGCTTTGAATACCAACCTGCGCTGCAGCCGGCTCGGCGAGGAAGGCAAGTCGATCAACGTCGTCACCGCCGAGCTGCGCATCTTCGCCGGCAAGCTCGACGATTCCGCCGACGCCATCGTCAACGGCCTGCCGGCGCTCGAAGCCGCGGCCGGGCGCGTCGCCCCCGCCACGGATGCCGGAGCCGGCAATCTCGGAGAAAGCCTGACCTCGGCCGTCGGCAACATCCGCTCTGCAGCCAACGTGATGGAAAACGAGCTAAAGGTGCTCGCCGAGAACGGTCGCGAGGTCGCCACCAAGATCAGCCTGCTGATCGGCAAGCTCGATTTCCAGCATAATCTGGGCGAAGTCCTTGCCGGCTGCGCCGATATGCTCGAAGGCGTCGCCGGCACCGATGTCGCCGATATCTCCGATCTCGCTGAGACGATCGCGCCGCTCGACCGCAAGATCTTCAAGCACTATACGATGGTCCAGGAGCGCAGCATTCATCGCGGCATCATTCCGGCGAGCGAGGACAGCACCTCCGCTCCCGCCGAAACCGCCAAAGCCGAAAACGATGAAGACCTCTTCGCCGATGCGCTTTTTTAGGTTGGAACGCTACAGCGCCGCACGTCTTTTCAGACGCGCAAAGGATGCTGTAGCCGCATAATGCCTAAATCGATTCAGATTTAAGGGACTATGCAATAGCCCGTCCGCCTCGTCGGCCGGGTCGCCAAGCGGCCGCTATCGCCGCCGGAACTTGTTGGCGGCGTCGATCGCCGCCTTCTGCTGGGTGTCCTCGATGCCGAGATAGAAATCCTCGAGCGCCGGATCGGCGAGCCCGGCCCGGCGTGACAGCACGTACCACTTCGCCGCCTCGATCGGATTGGGCGCCGTGCCGATCGCGTTGATATAGAGATGGGCGAGCTTGTTCTGCGCGGCGACATTGCCGCCATTGGCGGCAAGTTTCAGCCATTCGAAGCCCTTGACGTAATCCTTCGGCCCGCCGACGCCGTTGACGAGCCAGATGCCGAGATCGAGCTGGGCCGTATCGAAGCCGGCCCGCGCCGCGCGTACCATCCATTCGCGGGCGAGCTTCTTCTTTTCCTCCGGCAGGTCCTTCAGCGTCGCATAGATCTGCGCCACGGCATATTGCGAATCGGCAATGCCCTGCTCGGCCGATTTCTCGTAGAATGGCAGCGCGAGCCTCAGTCCCTTCTCTCCGGGATTGTCGGCGATGAGAAGCTGCGCCCAGTTGAATTCCGCCGAGGGATTGCCCGCCTCGGCCGCCTTGCGCATGTAGTCGTCGGCCTTGACCTTGTCACGCGGCACGCCCTCGCCTTCCATCAGGATCAGCGCATATTTGAACATCGCCGCCGCATCGCCGCCTTCGGCCGCCTTCCCGTACCAGAAGGCAGCGTTCTTCACGTCCTTCTTGACGCCGAGGCCCTGCGAGAGGATTTCGCCGATCAGCGTCTGCGCCGCCGGATCGCCGAGCTGGGCGCGCGGTAGCGCCTTGTCCATTGCCGTCAGGTAATAACCGCGCTGGAAGGCGCCGTATGCCTCGTCGATCGGCCCCTTGTAATCCTTCTCCGGCGGCAGGTCCGGCAGCTTCGCGCCCATGCGGTCGAATACGCCGACACCGTCGGAGGGTTGCACGCCCGGGCTGGAAGGCCGGTCGGTGCGGAAGGTCGAAGCCGGGCCTGTGCCCGGCTGGCTGATGACGCTGTCCGGCGCCTGCGCCAAGGCAATATTCGGCCCGGCCGCAACGAGAGCGGCCATGCCGGCGAGGAGATATTTCAAATGACGGGCGGGCGGGATCGGCATGAGCGCGATTTCAATCCTCAAACCGTGGCGCTTTTTCGTCAAGCAACGCATTGATCTCGGCAACGACGGACGGCGCCCGGGCGGGCTCGCCGAAAACCGCCAGCCGCATCGCCACGAACTCCGCTCCGGTCTCGGCGACGGCGAGCGCCGAGGCTGGATCGGTGCCACCCATGACGACGCAGGGGATCTCGATCATCGAGGCCCACCATTCGCCGAGCGCCAGGTTCTTCGGATGCGCCTCCGGCTTGATGTCGCCGTCGAGCTTGCCGAAGAAGATATAGTCCGGCCTGACTTCGCCGATCTCCAGCGCATGATGCCGGTCGGCCGCGTTGCCGCCGCCGACGATCAATTTCGGCGCATGTTTGTCGATCGCTTCCGAAAGTGCCTCCGCATTGCCGGAAAGGTGCAGGCCGTCGGCCTTCGCCCGGCCTGCGACACGGCTATCGCCTGCAATCAGCGCGGCGGCGCCAGCGCCCTGGATCAACGGCACCAGCTTTTCGGCATGTTTCTGGAAGGTGCCGTCGTCGAGCCCGTATTGCGGCACGATCACCGAAGCGACATCGCCGCCCTTGAGCGCATCGGCGACGATCTTTGCCTGTTCATCGGCATCGGCGATATCGGCTACGATGAGCACAAGGCGGCAGCGGTTTTCCGGTTCGGTCATGGGGTCTTTCCGTTTCCTGCGAATTCCCCTTCGAAATGAGGGATCCACACTCGTTTTGTGTGAGTAGTTCCGTTAGACGAGGCTGGCAAGAGGAGGACGTCGAAAGCATGCCGCAGGATTTGTCATTCTACTACGCCGCCGTGCCCGCCGTTCTGCTGGTGGGCCTCGCAAAGGGCGGCATGGGCGACGCTTTGTCGCTGATCGGCTTGCCCTTCCTCGCCCTTGTCGTCTCGCCGGTCGAGGCGGCGGCCATCCTGCTGCCGATCCTTGTTTTCATGGACATGATCTCGCTCGTCATCTGGCGCAAGCATGGCGACTGGGCGACGCTGAAGATCATGCTGCCGGGCGCCGTTTTCGGCATCGCGCTGGGCTGGGCGACCTCGGCGCTGGTTCCGGGCAACATGCTGCGCATCGTCATCGGCGCGGTGACCATCCTCTTCTGCCTGCGCTATTTCTGGAGCAATTTCGGCCCGGGCGCCGGCAAGGTGATCCCCCCGCGCGGCCAGCGGCCGGTAGCCGCCAGCCTCTGGGGGACATTTTCCGGTTACGGCAGCTTCGTCGCCCATGCCGGCGGTGCGCCCTTCCAGATCTATGCCCTGCCGCTCAAATTGCAGCCACGCGAATATACCGGCACCAGCGTGCGCTTCTTCGCAATCCTCAACGCCATCAAGCTGATCCCCTATTTCGCGCTCGGCCAGCTCGGCACCCAGAACCTTGCGACCTCCGCAACGCTTCTGCCCTTCGCCCCGCTCGCCACCATTGCCGGCGCCTGGTGCGTGCGCCGCATGAGGCCACAGATCTTCTATCCTTTCATGTATGCCATGGCGCTGATCGCCGCCTTCCTGATCGTGCGCGAGGGCCTTGGTTGGTAGAATTCCACCAGAAACCACGGCACGCTGCAATGCACAATTTCCTTGCTGGCGCGGCCGGTTTGACGTAGCGTTGCCGCCATGTCGAACACGGACCCCTTCTCTGCGATTGCCGATCCGAACCGGCGGTTTCTGCTGGAGGAATTGCGTCGCGCGCCACGGACGGTCAATGAGCTTGCCGAAGGCCTGCCGATCAGCCGTCCAGCTGTTTCACAGCACCTGAAGGCGCTTCTCGACAGCAATCTCGTCTCCGTGACCTCGGAAGGCACCAAACGCATCTATACGGTCAACAACCGCGGCTTCGACAAGCTCAATTTGTGGCTGGATCAGTTCTGGGCCTGACGCATATTCCCATAAGATCTGGGGTACGCTGCGAATCATATGAACGCAATGTGAGACGTGACAGACCCAAAAGCGCCAGCCACGATGCCGGATGCATCGGACTGGCGCAATTCTGGTGTCAAATCACCGGTTCTTGCAAATTTTTGGTGGAATGGATGGATTTACCTTGTTGCGCAAGATGATCGCCCGGCGACCCTTGGGAAGATTAATGGACGGATGACTTAAGACGCTGAATCTCGTCCTTGATGCGCAGCTTGCGGCGCTTGCATTCGGCAAGTTCCGTATCGGAAATAGAGGGAGATGTTCTGAGCGCGTGCAACTCCTCCTCGAGAGCGACATGCTTTTTCTGGAGTGACTCAAGATGAGCTTGAACAGTCATATGACCCTTCCTTCCTCTTACCCTCCCCGGCCAACATCGTCGGGGATCAAGGTGTCAACGGGCGGGACTGTGACACATTTTTGAAGGCTTGTCGAAGGCCAAAAGATGACGACTGGATGGCAATTTCATGATCAAGACTAACTAGCCGTTACCTGTATTTGATGATAGGAGCTTGCGGAAATCATCGCCAGATCGGACAAGGTCCAAGGACGATAACGGGGAATGCATATGGCCGATCAGGAACAGGCGGAAATCAGGCTCATAGTGGCGCGCCTGCGCCAGGAGCACGAAGATTTCGACGCCGCGATCAACGCCATGATCCAGACCGGATGCGACGCTCTGCGGATCCAGCGCATGAAAAAGAAGAAGCTCGTTATCAAGGACAGGCTCTCCAAGCTGGAAGATCAGATCATCCCTGACATCATCGCCTGAGAGGGAATAACAGCAACGATGACAGACAGACCACCCGTCGCCATCATCATGGGCAGCCAGTCCGACTGGGAGACCATGAAAAACGCCGCCGACACGCTGGAGGCGCTGGAAATTCCCTATGACGCGCGCATCATTTCGGCGCACCGCACAGTCGATCGGCTGGTCAATTTCGCCAAGGGCGCACGCGCGGAGGGCTTCAAGGTCATCATCGCCGGCGCCGGCGGCGCCGCTCACCTGCCGGGCATGACCGCCGCGATGACACCGCTGCCGGTTTTCGGCGTGCCGGTTCAGTCGAAAGCCCTGTCCGGCCAGGACAGCCTCCTTTCCATCGTGCAGATGCCGGCCGGTATTCCTGTGGGCACGCTTGCCATCGGCAAGGCCGGCGCAGTCAACGCCGCCCTTCTCGCCGCCGCCGTGCTTGCCCTTTCCGACGAAGAAATCGCCGACCGGCTCGACGAATGGCGCGAGCGCCAGAGTGCTGCCGTCGCCGAATACCCGATGGATAACCTATGACGGCAAGAACGATCGGCATTATCGGCGGCGGCCAGCTCGGCCGCATGCTGGCCATTGCCGCCGCCAGGTTGAATTTTCGCACCGTCATCCTCGAGCCGCAGGCGGACTGCCCGGCCGCCCAGCTCGCCAACCGGCAGATTACCGCCGCCTACGACGATCCCTCGGCACTGGCCGAACTCGCCGATATCTGCGACGTCGTCACCTACGAATTCGAGAACGTGCCCGTCGCAGCCGCCGAAACGCTGTCGGCGAGCGTGTCCGTCTATCCGCCGCCGAAGGCGCTGGAAGCAGCCCAGGACCGCCTCGTCGAAAAGCGTTTTCTCAATGACTGCGGCATATCGACCGCCCGCTTCCACGCGATCGACAGCCAGGCCGATCTCGAAACGGCACTGAAGGATTTCGGCGGCCAGGGCGTGCTGAAAACCCGCCGTCTCGGTTATGACGGCAAGGGCCAGAAGGTTTTCCGCTCGGCCGCAGACAGCCCGGATGGCGCCTATGCAGCACTTGGCGGCGTGCCGCTCATCCTCGAAAGCTTCGTCGCCTTCGAGCGCGAGGTCTCGATCATCGCCGCGCGCGCCACCGACGGGACGGTCGTCTGCTTCGATCCCGCCGAAAATGTCCACCGCAACGGTATCCTCCACACCTCGACGGTTCCCGCCGCGATCTCTGCAGCGACTGCGGACGCTGCGCGCCAATCGGCCGAAAAGATCCTTGCCGCGTTGAACTATGTCGGCGTCATCGGCATCGAATTCTTCGTGCTTGCCGATGGCGGTCTGATTGCCAACGAGATGGCGCCGCGTGTCCACAACTCCGGTCACTGGACGGAAGCCGCCTGCGTCGTCAGCCAGTTCGAGCAGCATATCCGCGCCGTCGCCGGCCTGCCGCTCGGCAATGCCGAGCGCCATTCCGACTGCGTCATGCAGAACCTGATCGGCGACGATATCCTTGCCGTTCCCGACTGGCTGCGGCGCCCCGACACGCTGGTTCATCTCTACGGCAAGACCGAGTGGCGCCCCGGCCGCAAGATGGGTCATGTCACCACCGTGACGCCGAAATCCCCGGTTTTGGCCTGAGAAAACACTCCTGCGCCTTGGGAAAAACACCTTCATGTGGTTGACACGGAAAAGGTGACGGGGTATCTGCTCCCCCACCTAAACAGCGCGCCCGATGGCGCGCTTTTGATTGTTAAAGATACGGGCGAATGTGAATTCCCCCATAGAGATCGCGGATCAGAAAAATGAAGATCAAGAATTCGCTCAAGTCGCTCAAGGCTCGTCACCGTGACAACCGTCTGGTTCGCCGCAAGGGCCGCATGTACATCATCAACAAGCTGAACCCGCGCTTCAAGGCTCGTCAGGGCTGATTTCGCGCGCCCGGATCGCCCTGCCGCGTGAGCTTGCGCCGGCAGATATATCCGGTGGGTCGCTGCGGTGATCACGTCAAATTTGTTTGATCTTCGGCGCTGGCGGGCTAATATGTCCGCCATGCGCTTTTTTGCTTTGACATCAGCGGCGTTGCCGCTCGCTCTCATTTTCCTCACCTCCTCCTTTCCGGCCGCCGCCGCCGCGGAAGAGCCGGCAGCCGCCGCGAAAAAGGACGTCATCGTCGAGCAGGCGGATGTCAACAGTTCGCCGAAGCAGCACATCGACCAGCTCTTCAGCCAGCTGAAGCGTGAACGCGATCCCGAAAAAGCCAGCGGCATCGCCAATGAAATCCGCATGGAATGGAACGATTCCGGCAGTGCCACCATCAATCTGCTGATGCAGTGGGCCGACAAGGCGATCGAGGAAAAGCGCAATCCCGCTGCCCTCGATTTCCTCGATGAGGCGATCGCGCTGAAGCCCGATTATGCCGAAAGCTGGAACCGCCGCGCCACGCTGAATTTCGTCATGGGAAATTACCGCAAGTCGATGTCCGACATCGAACGTGTGCTCGATCTCGAGCCGCGCCATTTCGGCGCGCTCTCCGGCATGGCGGCGATCCTCAGCAATTCCGGCAATGACCAGCTGACCTTGAAGGCGTGGGAGCGTTTTCTCGATATCTATCCCGCCGAACGCACCGCGCAGGAACAGGCCAACACGCTTGCGGAAAAACTTGCCGGCAACCGCACCTGATTCTCGGCCGGTGACCTTGACGTCGGATCGCGCTGCACAATTTTAGACTTTAGAGGGAACGATGTGGCGGTTGTCCCCCAGCAGGTCATCCCGCAATTATCGCTCGTTGAGATCATGCTTGCAGAAGTTTCCGCTCTTCTCGCCCCGCTCGCCGCCGCCATCGGTTACTCCACTTATAAGGCGCGGCAATTCGAACACGCCTATCCGAATATCGGCGAACTGACGGATGTCGGCGGCTACCGCATGAATGCCGTCCATATCGAGCGTCCCGAAAATGCGGATCTGCCGGCGCTCGTCTTCATTCATGGCGCCAGCGGCAATCTGCTCGACCAGGTCGTTGCCTTCCGCGCCGCACTTGAAGGCCGGGCGGAAATGCTGTTCGTCGATCGTCCCGGTCATGGCTATTCCGACCGCGGCGGCCCCGAGAACGCCGTCCCCTCCGGCCAGGCCGATGCGATCGCCAGGCTGATGGAGAAGCGCGGCATCGGGAAGGCGATCATCGTCGGCCATTCCTTCGGCGGCGCGATCACCGCCGCCTTCGGCCTGCGCCATCCTGACAAGACCGCCGGCCTGGTATTCCTCGCGCCCGCCACTCATCCCTGGCCGGGCGGTATCGACTGGTACTATCATGTGGCGACCGTGCCGATCGTCGGCTGGCTCTTCAACCATGCGATCGTCGTCCCGCTCGGGCTGAGCCGGCTGGAGCGCGGCACGCTGAATGTCTTCCGCCCCAATCCGCGCCCGGCCGACTACATCGAAAAAACCGGTCCGTCGCTGGTGCTGCGCCCCAGCGCCTTCCACAACAATGCTGCCGATTTCAAAAGACTGCTCGCCTATGTGAAGGAGCAGTCGCTGCTCTATTCGCAGATCACTGCGCCGACCGTCATCATAACGGGCGACCGCGACGAGATCGTCTGGGAACAACTGCATTCGCGCGGCCTTGCCCGCGATATATCAGGCTCCGAACTCATTACCGTCAGCGGCGTCGGCCACAAGCCGGATTACCTCGCAACCGATGTCGCCATTGCCGCCATGGAGAAGATTGCCGGCAAGCCGCGCGACCTGCAGGCAATCGCCCGCAAGGCCGAAGAGAGACTTGCTGCCGCCTCACGCGATCGGACTGTCGGAACCGTCCCGTCGTTGGGGCCAGGCGCCCTGCACGGCGCGTGACCTCTTTCGGCCCCAGAGCACGATGCCAAAATTATCAGCGTTTTTCATCATCGTGCTGTAGCTTAGAGCCAATCCTTGCATTGCCTCAGGCTCAGGCAGTCCCATATGTTTTTCCATCATTGTCCATAGGAGGGGAAATCATGGGCCGCCTGCATATCGGGACGATCTCCGTCATATCAGCATTGTCGCTGAGCCTGACTTCGGCTTTCGCCGCCTCGCCTGCGCCCGTCGAAGCCGAGCACGGCATGGTCGTCACCGCCCAGCATCTGGCGACCGATGTCGGCGTCGAGGTGCTGAAAGGCGGCGGCAACGCCGTCGATGCGGCGGTCGCCGTCGGTTATGCGCTGGCGGTGGTCTATCCCTCGGCCGGCAATCTCGGCGGTGGCGGCTTCATGACCATCCGCCTGAAGGACGGCACCAAGACCTTCCTCGATTTTCGCGAACGCGCGCCGCTCGCCGCAACGAAGACCATGTATCTCGATGCCAAGGGCGATATCGTGCCGCGCGCCAGCCTCGACGGTTATCTCGCCGTCGGCGTCCCCGGCTCCGTCATGGGTTTCGAGACTGCGCGCGAAAAATATGGCACCAAATCCCGCGAGGACCTGATCTCACCGGCGCTCCGCTTCGCCAAAGAGGGCTTTACGCTGGAACAGGGCGATGCCGCCAGTTTCGCCAGCAACGCTAAGCGCCTCGCCAAGGACGAGGCGGCGGCGAAGATCTTCCTGAAACCGGATGGCAAACCCTATGCCTCTGGCGAAAAACTCCAGCAGCCGGATCTCGCCGCGGTGCTCTCGGCCATTTCCGAAAAAGGCCCGGACGCCTTCTACAAGGCCGCACCCGCCGAGGCGATCGTCAAAGCAAGCCAGACCAACGGCGGCATCCTCGCCAGGCAAGACTTCGAGCAATATGCCGTGCGCGAACTGAAGCCGATCGAGTGCAATTACCGCGGCTACGACATTATCTCGTCGCCGCCGCCGTCTTCCGGCGGCGTCATCATCTGCGAGATCCTCAATGTTCTCGAAGGCTATCCGCTCTCCTATCTCGGCTATAACTCGGCCGAAACCGTGCACATCATGGTCGAGGCGATGCGCTATGCCTATGTCGACCGCAACGCAGCACTCGGCGATCCCGACTTCGTCGAGAACCCGGTCACAAAGCTGCTCGACAAGAAATATGCTTTGGAGATCGCCGCCAAGATCGACCCTTACAAGGCCGGCACCTCGGCGAACCTCAAACCGCTCGGCGGCAAGGAAAGCACCGAGACGACGCATTATTCGATCATCGACGACGAGGGCAATGCGGTCGCCGTAACCTATACGCTGAACGGCTCTTTCGGCGCCGGTGTCGTGGCGCCTGGCACGGGCGTCCTGCTCAACAACGAGATGGACGATTTCACCTCCAAGCCCGGCGTGCCGAACCTTTACGGGCTGGTGCAGGGCGAAGCCAATGCCATCGCCCCGAAGAAGACGCCGCTCTCCTCGATGAGCCCGACGATCGTCACCCGGGACGACAAGCCCTTCATGGTGATTGGCAGCCCCGGCGGCTCGCGCATCATCACCATCACACTGGAAGCGATCCTCAATGTCGTCGATTTCGGCATGGATATCAGTCAGGCGGTCAACGCCCCGCGTCTCCACCACCAATGGCAGCCCGACAAAGTCTTTCTCGAACCCTATGCGCTTTCGCCGGATACCGAAAAGACACTTGCCGCCATGGGCTACAGCTTCGATGGCGGCAATGACGCGCCGCAATGGGGCCAGGCCGCCGGCATCCTCGTCGGCGGCAAAAGCCTTGCCGCCATCGCAAAAGGCGGCGGCGCCCGCTACAACGGTGCCATGGATAGCCGCGCAGCGGAAGGGTCGGCAAGCGGCTACTGACCTTTCGGGAAGCGCCTGATCAAACAGTCGGCGGAAGCGGTGGCACCCATTCATGTCACCGTGACAAAGTCGCCGTTCACAATTGGCGTGCCTCGCCCTATGCATGGGCGAACCCGCAAGCAGAAAGATTCCCGAATGGCCAGCATTGAAATGATTGTCGCAGCCCGCGCCCGTCTGCGCGGTCATGTCAGGCGCACGCCGCTTCTCTCCTCCCCTTTCCTCGATGAGATTGCCGGCCGGCGCCTGTTTGTGAAGGCCGAATGCCTGCAGCATTCCGGCTCGTTCAAGTTTCGCGGCGGCTGGTCGGCCGTCTCCGGCCTCGATCCGGCGGTGCGCGCGAAAGGCGTCATCGCCTTCTCCTCGGGCAACCACGCCCAGGGTGTTGCGCTTGCGGCCAAGTTGCACAATGTGCCCTCTGTCATCATCATGCCGAGCGATGCGCCGAAGCTGAAGATTGCCAACACCCGCGCCTTCGGTGCCGAAGTGGTGCTTTACGACCGCATCAACGAGGATCGCGACGAGATCGGCGCGAGACTTTCGGCCGAGCGCGGCCTGACGCTGATCAAGCCCTTCGACGAACCACTGGTCATCGCCGGTCAGGGCACGACCGGTCTCGAAATCTCCGAACAGGCGGAAGAGGAAGGCGTGACATCAGCCGAAGTCCTCGTGCCCTGCGGCGGCGGCGGATTGACCTCCGGCATTGCGCTGGCCCTCGAAGCCAGCGCCCCCGGCTTTCGCGTCCGCCCCTGCGAGCCCAAGGATTTCGACGACACCACCCGCTCGCTCGCCTCCGGCAAGATCGAACGCAACGCGTCGGTATCAGGCTCGATCTGCGATGCGATCGTCACGCCGCAACCCGGCAACATCACCTTCCCGATCCTCACGCGCCTCGCCGGTGCCGGCATCGTCGTCACCGACGAGGAGGCGCTGCGCGCCATGGCGCTCGCCTTCACGCGGCTGAAGATCGTCGTCGAGCCCGGCGGCGCCGTGGCATTGGCCGCCGCCCTCTTCCATGGCGACGCCCTGGAAAGCGACACGATCGTCGCCGTCACCTCGGGCGGCAATGTCGATGCCGATATTTTCGCCATGGCGCTCGAACGCTTCGGCTAGACGCCACGCCGGCGCGTCTTCGCGAGGCATCCGGCCCCTCGAGCCGGATGCCAGATCAGCCGTCAGATGGAGTGATCGTGAAGCGCCCGCCGGATCGCGATCTCGACTGGCGAATAGGCGCCTTCCTTCCGTTCCAGCAGAAGAGGTTCAGAAGGTGCAAGGCCGGGCTGCGCCATGAAGCGGGGCTCCTTGCCGCGATGCATCTGCGCTGCATGGATGAGGAACGGATGGCACAGATAGACCGTGCCCGCCAGGCCCGTCGCTAACGCCAGCGGCCGCTCCTCCCCGACATGCTCCAGCCAGAGATGCGCCATTCCCGTCTCACCCGCCGGCGCCAGGAGGCGGGCGATATCCTTGTGCGAACCGACGCGGATGCGGGTCGGCGCATCCTCCTCCCCGACATCCGAGAACAGGAAGAGCATCAGCAGCGCCCGGCCGCGCGAGGTGATGTTCACCCGCCAGGCGGAAAAGTCCCGCTGCTCATCCGGATCGGAACCCTCGCCGGGAAAGCTCAGATCGACATGCCAACCGGCATCGCCGGGATCATCGGGATGGGGAAAGCGGACCGGGAAACTGCCAAGCCCACTGCGTGGCTCCCAGCGACCCTTGCCGACGAGTTGGTCGAAGGCCGAATGCAATACCGGCGTGTTGACGGCGTTCTCGAAAGGTCCGCCGCCATAACCGGCAAGCCGCACCACTGGCTGCGTCCACGTCCTTGGATCATCCGCATCGAAGGGAATATCGCGCCACATGATGGCACGAGCTTCCTTGGCCAATTCGCGGGGAAAAGCGTCGCCGATCCTGACGAAACCGTCCTCGATGAATCGCTCGATCTGCGCAGCACTCAGTGCCGGCGGGTAAACATCTGATGTCATGACATATCTCTCTATCGCCAAACCTGCCGGCTCTTTCCTTGGCCAGATGCAGGGTGGTTACAGTTCACGGCGACGCACCAGCCACGATGGCTGGTCAGCGGCCGCATCTTCTGATGCCCGAAGGCAGAGCCTCTTAGAGGCTCAAGAAGAAGACCGAAGCGATATTGAGGGTGAACGTCTTCATAGCGGTTCGAGGCTACAGGCTTGCGCCCGAGGGGTCAATGCGGAGATGTCAAGCCAACACCTCGCGCAACGCGCCCTGCACCGACTGAAGCACGAGCTCGGCAAGCCGGGCCGCAGCCGGCTGCGGTTCGGCTTCCGCCCGATGCAGGACCAGACCGAGCTTTGGCAAATCCGGCAAGCCGATGGTCTCCGGCGCCAGCGGCCGGACCTTCGCCGGCAGGCCGATCGGCGTGCGGATGGTGAGACCGAGGCCTGCCGCCGTCGCGGCCCAGAGACCGCCGAGACTGGGACTGACGAAGGCGAGCCGCCAGGAGATGCCCGCCTCATCAAGTGCCTTGGTCGCCGCGCTGCGCAGCAGGCACGGCGCCTCCAGCGAAGCGAGCGGCATCGGCTCGCCGCTTGCGGCTTGCCAGCCCGGCTGCCCCTCGGAAGGTCCGATCCAGCGCATCGGCACTTCGCCGATCCGCTCGCAATGCGCCGTCAGCGTGCCGTCGCTCCAGGCAAGCGCCAGATCGAGTTTGCCTGATGTGACACGCTCGAGCAACTCGGCATTGCGCACCACCCGCGCCTCGATGCGGACCTTCGGATGGGCACGCGCGAAGCGGCCAAGCACCTCCGGCAGCAAGGTCTCGCCGAAATCCTCCTGCAGGCCGAGCCGCACCCAGCCTTCCAGTTCGACGCTGTTGACAGCCGCAGCCGCCTCGTCGTTGAGCTCCAGCAGCCGCCTGGCATAACCGAGCATCCTCTCGCCGGCATCGGTCAGCGCCAGCCCGCGCCCCGCCTTGCGGAAGATCGGCGTGCCGGCCTGTTCCTCCAGCTTCTTCAGCTGCGCACTCACTGCCGAGGTCGAACGCCCGAGCCGCTCGGCCGCCTTGGCGAAATTGCCAAGCTCCATGCCGGTCGAAAAGGTTCGAAGCACATCGAGATCGAAGTTCGTCCGGCGCATTGTATAATCCCGTTTTTAAGGATCATTAATCCATAAAATTCTGATTTTCAGCATCATCGTGCCGTGCGATGGTTCTGCTGTCAAGGCCGACGGACGGCCTGAACCATGGAGATTCCGATGCCCTTCGTTCGCATTTCCCTTCGCAAAGGCAAGTCGCCGGACTACCTCATGGCACTGGCCGACAACATTCAGCGCGCCCTGGTCGAGACCTTCGACGTGCCCGAAAACGACCGCTTCCAGACCATCCACCAGCATGACGAGAACGAATTGATCTTCGACCGCAGCTATCTCGCCGGCCCGCGCTCCGACGATTTCGTCTATATCTCGATCACGATCGGCAGGCCCCGTACGGCCGAGACGAAGAAGGCGCTCTATCGGCGGCTCTCCGATCTCCTGGCGCAATCGCCCGGCCTCCGGCCCGAGGATGTGATGATCGTCATCAGCACCAGCGCACCGGAAGACTGGTCCTTCGGCAATGGCATTGCCCAGATGACCGACCCCGACTGGCGGCTGCGCTCGGCCGGAGGTGGGCAATGAGGAAATGGCGGCTACCCGTCGAGGCACGGTCATGATCGCCATGCAATACGGCTTCACCCTGCCCGCCGATTACGACATGTCGATCATCGACCGTCGCATCCGCGACAAGGGTCCACTGCTCGACGGCTTTCCCAATCTCGGCTTCAAAGCCTATCTCAGCGCCCGCAAGGGGGAGTTCGGCAGCCACGACAATCTCTATGCGCCCCTTCTATCTCTGGCAGAGGCCGGAAGGAGCAAGCGACTTCCTCTGCGGCCCAGGTTTCGAGGCTCTCACCAGCGCCTTCGGCTGGCCACAGGTGAGAACCTGGATCGTCTTGCAGGCAGAAATCTCATCCGACATCGCAGCAGCCAGTTTCGCCACACGCGATATTCTGCAAACGGAGGCTTACGCGCCGCTTGCCGATATCCGACGTGCCGAAAGCGCAGAGGCTACAGCCGACATTGCGACAGGCGCGGCACTCGCCTCCGTCTCCGGCTTCGAACCGACGAGCTGGACGCGGGTGCGCTTCAGGCTCTGGCGAGAGATTCCCGAGATCGGTGAGCACACGCAAGCCTATCGCGTCGGCCACTTATCCCTGCCTCAACCCTGACCTCAAACGGTTGCCCGGCGATAGAAGGCCAGCGAGCCGGCAAGCGCCAGCAGCGCGCCACCGCAGGCCCGCTCCAGCCACATTGCGCCTGAGGTTTTCAGGAAACGCACCGCCTGCGAGCCGAAGAAGGCGTAGCCGAACATGATGAGGAAATCGAGCGTGGCAAAGACCAGCGCCAGCAGCATATATTGTGTTGCCTGAGGCAGAGTAGGGTCGATGAACTGCGGCAGGAAGGCCGAGAAGAACAGGTAGCCCTTCGGATTGGTCGCCGCGACCATGAAGCTCTTCAGTCCGATCGAGAAGGACGAAGTCGCGCCCGCAGGCGCTCCGGACGTCAACGCCGCATCGATCGTGCCCTTCGAACGCAGCAGCATGATACCGAGAAAAGCGAGATAGGCGGCACCCGCCCATTTCAGCATCGAGAACCAGAATTCCGATGCCGCCAGCAGCGCACCGAGCCCGATCGCCACGGCGCCGATCAGCACGAAATCGGACAGCACCGCGCCGATCATGCCGGCAACTGCCCGGCGCAGACCATGCTGAGAGCCGTTGGTCAGCGCCAGCAGCACTGTCGGCCCCGGCGTCGCGATACCAACGAAGGAAACGGCCGCAAAAGCCAGAAGCGTGACGATGTCCATGATGCTCCTCCGAACCCAGGGAATCGAAACTTGCACGCACCGCAGCCCTTGGCAATACCGCCCCATCAACGAAAAAACCCGCCGCCTCTTCAGGCAGCGGGCCTTCAAAGGGATGCGATCGGATCAGACGCCGCTCTGGCCGTCGGAGCCGATATAGGCAATGCGGATCATGTTGGTGGCGCCGGGCGTGCCGAGCGGCACGCCGGCCGAGATGATGATGCGGTCGCCCGGCTTGCCGAAGCCTTCGTCAGCGACGATGCGGCAGGCGCGGTTGACCATGTCGTCGAGATCGGTCGCGTCATGGGTGACGACGCAATGCAGGCCCCAGACGACGGCAAGACGGCGCGCCGTCTTGATGATCGGCGACAGCGCCAGGATCGGCACCTGCGGACGCTCGCGCGAGGCGCGAAGGCCTGTCGTACCCGACGAGGTGTAACAGACGATCGCCGACAACTTCAGCGTCTCGGCGATCTGACGGGCGGCAAGCGAGATCGCATCGGCGCCGGTCGCTTCTGGCTGGGCACGCTGGGCATAGATGATGCCGGGATAATGCGGCTCGCGCTCGATGGCGGTGGCAATCGACGCCATCGTCGAGACGGCTTCGACGGGATAGTCGCCCGAGGCCGACTCGGCCGAGAGCATGACGGCATCCGCACCTTCGAAGACGGCGGTCGCGACGTCGGAAACTTCGGCACGTGTCGGCACCGGCGCTGAGATCATCGATTCCAGCATCTGCGTGGCAACGACCACCGGCTTGCCCGAACGGCGGCAGGCACGGATCAGCTGCTTCTGGATGCCGGGAACCGATTCGAGCGGCATTTCGACACCGAGATCGCCGCGGGCGACCATCAATGCGTCGGAAAGCTCGATGATTTCCTCGATGCGCTCGAGAGCCTGCGGCTTTTCGATCTTCGACATCAGGCCGACGCGGCCACGGGCGATCTTGCGCACTTCGGCAAGGTCGTCGGGACGCTGGACGAAGGAAAGCGCCACCCAGTCGACATCGTCGGTGGCAAGCACCGCGTCGAGATCGGCGCGGTCTTTGTCCGTCAGCGCGCCGACGCCGAGCAGCGTGTCGGGAAGGCTGACGCCCTTGCGGTCGGAGATGCGCGTGCCCGAAATAACAGTCGTGACGATGCTCTTGCCGTCGCATTTTTCTGCGCGCAGGGCAAGCTTGCCGTCATCGATCAGCAGACGGTGGCCGGGCTGCACCGACTCCAGGATCTCGGGGTGCGGCAGATAGACGCGGTTCTGGTCGCCGAGCGCTTCATTGTTGTCGAGCGTGAAGGTCTGGCCGGGCCTCAGATCCACTTTGCCGTCGACGAACTTGCCGACACGCAGTTTCGGTCCCTGCAGGTCGGCGAGAATGCCGATTGGTCGGCCGGAGCGCGCCTCGACCGAGCGGATACGCTGGATAAGCATACGCATCATGTCGTGGCTCGCATGGCTCATATTGATGCGGAAGACATCCGCACCGGCCTGGTGGAGCTTCTCGATCATCGATTCCTCGGAGGAGGCTGGCCCGAGGGTGGCGAGGATTTTAACTTTGCGATTACGCTTCATCAATTCTGGCTTTCTTGCGTCCCTGGGGTGTCGGAGAGCTGAACCATCCAGCTACCCTGGCGGCCCGTATCATATTCCTTGAATCCCATCTTCTGGTAACCGCGGGCATAACAATCCTGCACACCCGAGATCTTGAATTCGTTTTCCGCCACGCACATCTGCACGTCACCCGTCCATCGTCCTCCTCGGGCGGCGTCCTCTGCGTAGAGGTAATAATAACGCGACTGCAATTCTCCTTCGATCAACGTGGCGCAGGTCGTTGCCGGCACCTGCCACCAGCCCTCCGTCATCCAGCCATCCTTGGCCCGATATCCGATCGCGACGCCGACGAGATTCTGCGTTCCGTTGCAGACGCGAAAATCAGCGCGTGCGGCATCTGCGATGAAAAACGGCATGGCGGCTGCAAGAGCGAACAGAGCGAGACGGACCAGCGGTCCGGACCGCGTGAGGAAACTTGGCGCGGCTTGGATCAACACGGCTCCCAAATAGCTCCACGGTTATTCGTATCCGTGTCTTCTTGCGCCGCCGTCAAGCGAAAGTCAACGCAATGCTAATCGATTATATTTCCTTTCACAAACCACCGGTCGAGGGTCCGGCTCAACCTCTCCCCACCTGCCGCGCTTGAACCCGCCGCAGGTGCATGCGATCACTGCGCCCGACGGTGCAATGACGAACGGCAATCTTGATGGACGACTTCCAATCCTTCGAAATCCTATCTGGCAAACATGACAAAGGCATGGTGATCCTCGCAGATCACGCGATGAACCGCCTTCCCGCACGATATGGCCGGCTTGGACTGCCCGATGCGGCCTTCGCCCGCCACATCGCCTATGACATCGGCATCGAGGGCCTGACGCGGCAGCTTTCTGCGAAGCTCGGCGTTCCTGCCGTGCTCGGCGGCTTTTCGCGTCTGCTGATCGATCCGAATCGCGGCGAAGACGATCCGACGCTGATCATGAAGATCTCCGACGGCGCCGTCATATCAGGCAATCATCCGATCACGCCGCAGGAATGGGACTACCGCATCGAAACCTTCCATCGCCCCTATCACGACGCTGTCGCCGCAACGATCGACAGCGTGGCGAATGCCACCGGCAGGGCACCGCTGGTGCTGTCGCTGCACTCCTTCACGCCGGCCTGGAAAGGCATTCCCCGTCCCTGGCACGCCGCCGTGCTCTGGGATAGCGACCATCGCGCCGTCGGCCCGCTGCTCGACATGCTGCGCGCCGACCCCGATCTCGCCGTCGGCGACAACGAACCCTATGACGGCGCACTGAAGGGCGATACGATGTACCGCCATTGCATGATCACAGGCATTCCGCATGCGCTGCTCGAGGTGCGGCAGGACCTGATCGCAGACGAGACCGGCATATCAGCATGGGCCGAACGCCTGGCGCCGATCTTTGCGGCGATGAATGCCGATCCCGCCTTGCACGGATACGACGTTCATCTGTCGCGCACCGGCCCCTATTGAACGACAGGCCCTTAATGAAAGGAAGCGAGATGACAGCGCCCAGCAAGGAACAACAGACCGAATTCGAGGCTGCCGCCTTCCGCCGCCTCGTCGCACATCTTCGCGAACGCAGCGACGTTCAGAACATCGATCTGATGAATCTGGCCGGCTTCTGCCGCAACTGCCTGTCGAACTGGTATCGCGAAGCCGCCGAGGCCGAAGGTGTCCCGGTTACCAGGGACGAATCGCGCGAAATGGTCTATGGCATGTCCTATGAGGACTGGAAGAATCTTCACCAGAACGAGGCCTCGCCTGTGCAAAAGGCTGCTTTTGAACTGAACAACCCACACAAATAGCTTGGCTGGCCGCGAACAGGCTTGACCGTGACGCCGCTTCGCGGCAGTCACTGGCATCCAAAATTGATCACCGAAAAATCAGGAGAACACGATGTCTGATGCTCATGGCGTCGCCCGCGATCAGCTTCGCGCTTTCATCGAGCGCATTGAACGGCTGGAAGAAGAAAAGAAGACCATCGCCGACGACATCAAGGACGTCTATGGCGAAGCCAAGGGAATGGGCTTCGATACCAAGATCCTGAAGAAGGTCGTGGCGCTGCGCAAGAAGGACGAGCAGGAACGCATGGAAGAGGAAGCAATCCTCGACACCTACCTGCTCGCGCTCGGCATGATCGAGTCGCCGCCGGAGGGCTGATCCGCCCACATCGCCGATATCGACAAGCCGCTGGGGCCTTCCGGCGGCTTTTCTTTTGCGCGCAATGCGGAACGGCCATCTCGCTCCATCGAAACAGCAAAAAGAAAACCGCCGGATCGCTCCGGCGGTTTTCGATATTCCGTAATCGGCAGGCTCAGTTCGTGTTGAACTTGCGCACTTCCATGAAGTTCACAGCCGTGCCGCTGAAGCGGGCCGGGTCGACCGAAGCGGTCTTGACGTTGAAGCCCTCGGCATAGACGGCGGTCGGCTGGGCGCGCATCGTCTGGCTGACGAACCGCGGCGCCTTGACCTGCTTGGAGGCCATTTCCAGGCGGGCATTGGTGAGCGCCCACTGCGAGATCATCTTTTCCGTCAGCTTCGGCTCGGTGCGCACCGTCGTGCGGCTTGCATCCGCTGCGGCGGCTTCCTTATGCGTCGGGCGACCACCCTTGGCAGGAAGCCCCTGCGCCACGGCGCTTTCGACAGCCGGTTCGTCGAAGCCGTCGCCAAAGCTTGCCGATTTGGTCATCGGCGCCAAGGCGGCGAGTTCGAGCGGCGGCTTTGCGGCAGGCGCCTTTTGAGTCATCGCGGCGTTGATCGCCTGCTCAACCGTCTGCGGCGGCGCCTTCGACGCGATCTGGTTTTCCGCATCCTCGTTTCGCTGCTGGTCGAGTGCATCGGCAACGGCAGGAGACAGCGCGTCCTGATCGGCTTCGTCGGCGTCTGCCTCCGGATCGGCATCGGCCGCGGCAAGAAGGTTCTCGGCAATGGAAGGCCGTTCGATCGGCGTCGGAACCGGCAGCGCATTCGCGCCCGTCAGCACGGGATCGGTCGATGCAACCTCGGCGTCGCCAGGCGCGCGGCGCTGGCCGAGAAGCGAGGGAACCGGAATGCTGTAGGCGCTGAGATCGGCGAACTGCTGCGGCTGGGCCTGATCGGCCGGAAGGGCCGCCGCAAGAGCCTGCTGTGCCGCATTACCCGAAGGCGGCGCGACGAGTGCATTCGCCACTTCGCTGGCCGCCGGCTGGTTGCTGAATGCCGGGCGAACCTGCGGCACCGGCGCGTTCAGATCGGCGACTTCGGTCTGCCGCGGCTCGGCAGGGGCGGGCTCGGCCTTCGGCGGCGTCGCCTTGGCGACGGCGACAGGCGTGGAATCGTCCGACTCGTCTTCCTGCTCGTCCGCTCCGCCGCCAAAGAGCGCGGCAAACAGCGTCTTATGCTTCGGCGCCGCCGATTCGGAAGCGCTGGCGATCTGGATCTGCGGGCCGCTGCCGCGGCGCTTATACTCGGCCATTGCCTGCTGGTAGCCCGGCAGCGGCTTGCCGTCGGCCGGAATATGGATGGTGTTGCCGTTCGGGAAGAGCCGGACCAGTTCGTCGCGGCTCATGCGCGGCCAGGCGCGAACACCGCCGACATCCATGTGCACGAAGGGTGAGCCAGACTTCGGATAGAAGCCGACGCCGCCGACCTGCATCTTCATGCCGATGGCGCGCACAGTCGCGAGTTTGACGTCGGGAATGAAGAAATCCATCGCCTTGCCGAGCATATGCTGGCTCTTTTCGGCGACGCCGGATTTGCGCGAGCGGCCGCGCAGCATCTCGTTGGTCCCCGGCGAGCGGAAGCCGCAGACGACGTTGATGTAATCCCTCGAACCGCTCTGGCGATAGACTTCCCAGATCAGGTCGAACAGGCGCGGGTCCATCTTCGTCGGCTGGTTCTTGCGCCAGTCGCGCAGGAAGCGGTTCAGCTGCTCCAGACCCTTGGGGTCGAACTTGCCGTTACGCTTGTAGGTGATGACGGCTTTTTCGCCGGTATGAATGAAATAGAGCTTGAGGCTGCGAGTGTCGCCCGCTGCCTGCGAAGGCGTACCAACGAATACCGGTGAGGAAACCGCGAGCGCAAGAAGGGCGGCCGCTACCGTCCTTATTGCCTTTCCGCAAATGTCGGCGCACAACAAACGCCAGCTCAAGCGCGAAGGCTTGGAATTCCCATTCAGATTCGGCAACTCGATCCCCGTCAGACAGACAATGTCCCGTACTGTCTCAGATGACTGTCAAATGCGGTCACACGATGGCAAAAATGCCACACATGATCAACCTTTTCTTTACATAGTAAACGCGCCACTAACAAGTGGTTTATGACTAGTAACAAAACGTGGTTGCCTTAATCTTAACGAAAAGCGCTTAAGCCGCATCTTTCTGGGGATTATCAGGGTCTATGCCGTAGTCCTTGAGCTTGCGATAAAGTGTGGATCGGCCGATGCCGAGCTTGCGCGCTACTTGACTCATCTGCCCGCGATAGAATTTGAGCGCGAATCGGATGAGTTCCTCCTCGACATCGGCAAGCCTGCGCACGTCTCCGGCAGGATTGACGCTGGCGATCGCGTTTTCCGAGGTCTCGGACAGGCGGTGGTGCACCTCTCCCGACATCGACGCCCTGAAGTCCTCGCCATAGCCATCGTCGGGATTGAGACCGGTATTGTCGGCAACGAGTGCCAGGTGATCTATCACTTCATATTCCGGAAGCTGGGCGGCGATCTGCGGGAAATCCGCCTCGGTCAGCTCCGGCCCTTCGGCCAGGACGACCGCGCGGAAGATCGCGTTTTCGAGCTGGCGGATATTGCCCGGCCAGTCATAGGCGGTCAGCAAAGCCAGCGTGCCGGCATTCACCGTCATACGGCGGCCGTTCTTCTGCTCGCTGGAGAAGCGGTCGGCAAAGACGCGCACCAGATGCGGAATGTCTTCCTTGCGCTTGCGCAGCGCCGGAATGGTAATCGGGAAGACATTGAGGCGATAGTAGAGATCCTCGCGGAAATGGCCGTTCTTGACCTCCTCGATCAGATCCTTGTTGGTCGCCGAGATCAGCCGGACATTGACCTTGTGCGCGGTGCGCGCGCCGACGGTCTCGATCTCGCCCTGCTGCACGGCACGCAGAAGCTTCACCTGCACCTCGAGCGGCAGATCGCCGATCTCGTCGAGGAAGATGGTGCCGCCATCGGCTTCCATGAATTTGCCGATATGACGCTCGGTCGCGCCGGTAAACGCACCCTTCTCGTGACCGAAGAGAATGCTCTCGACCAGATTATGCGGGATCGCCCCGCAATTGACGGTGACGAAGGGCTTGTTCGAGCGGTCGCCGCCGGACTGGATGGCGCGCGCCACCAGTTCCTTGCCGACGCCGGATTCGCCTTCGAGCACGACGGGAATGTTGGACTGAGCCGCCCGCTGGGCGAGATCGATGACGCGGAGCATCGCCGGGCTTGCCGAGACGATATCGTCGAAGCCGACCGAGCCTGAACGCGACCGGCGTCCGGCCCGTGCCTTAACCTCGCGCTGGTCGAGCTTCATCGCGTTCGAGATCGAAGTGGCGATGCGTTCAGGCGAGACCGGCTTGACGACGAAATCGAAGGCGCCGGCGCGCATCGCCTGCACCACCGTCTCGATGCCGCCCTGCCCCGTCTGCACGATGACGGGGATCTGCGTGCCGAATTCATGAAGCGCGTCGAGGAATTCGAGGCCGGTCATCTCCGGCATCATCAAGTCGAGCACGATGACGTTGAAAAGGCCGCTGTCGCGTTTGACCATTTCCAGGCCGATGCGGCCATTTTCCGCCTGGTGCACGACATGGCCGTGACGCTCGATTGCGTTCTTGAGCAGGCGGCGCTGCACGGGGTCGTCCTCGACCACGAGGATTTGCCCTGCTCCCTTGAGCTCATTGTAACCGGTCATTGTCGCCTCACTTCATGCGAAACCATGAAGCGCACTCTGACAGCAAGGCTTGAACATCCAGTTTTGAGAAACAATTGCATTTTAACGATTGCAACGGGTCGTTTTCGTGCCGAAGCGAGGCCTTTCATGCGCCGAAAGCCCCTTAATGCCGGGCCTTGGCACGCTTACAGCGCTGCGCGTCTTCTCAGACGCGCAAAGGTCGCTGTAACACTTTCAATCGACGCATCGTGCTTTCCGAAAATCGATTCCGATTTTCGGGCCGATGCGGTAGACAAGCTGACCTGTTACGGCAGACCTGTTATAAAAGTGGAGAGGAATTGCGCTCATGAAAAACAAGCTCCCGCACGCCGGCCTTCTTCTATCGGCGGCAGCGCCAGCTGGGGCCGCCGATGCGGCGCTCGGCGATCTGCCGGTCTGGAAGCTGCAGGATCTTTATCCCTCCGCCACCTCCACCGCCTTCGTCGCCGACATGGAAAAGGCCGGCAAGGCCGCGATCGCCTTTGAAGAAAAGTGGAAGGGCACACTCACTGAGGCGGCGACGAAGACCGGCGCTGAGGGCATCGGCGCGGCGCTGAAGGAATATGAGGCGCTGGATGACATCATCGGCCGTCTCGGCTCCTTTGCCGGCCTCACCTATTTCTCCGACACCACCAACCCGGCAAACGGCAAGCTCTACGGCGACGTACAGGCCAAGATCACCGAATTTTCCGGCCATCTCCTGTTCTTCGCGCTGGAACTGAACCGCATCGACGACGCGGTGATCGACGCCTGCATGGCGAATGATCCCGCCGCCGGACATTATCGCCCATGGCTGCTCGACCTCAGGAAGGACAAGCCCTACCAGCTCGACGACAGACTGGAACAGCTCTTCCTCGAAAAGTCGATGACATCGGCCGCAGCCTTCAACCGCCTCTTCGACGAAACCATGGCGGAACTTCGCTACGATATCGATGGCGAGAAAGTGCCGCTCGAAGTGGCGCTGAACAAGCTGCAGGAAAAGGATCCGGAAGTGCGCCGCAAGGCGGCCATGGCGCTCGCCGAAACCTTCAAGGCGAATATCCGCACTTTCACGCTGATCACCAACACGCTTGCCAAGGACAAGGAGATCGCCGACCGCTGGCGCGGCTTCGAGGACATCGCCGACAGCCGACACCTGGCAAATCGCGTCGAGCGCGAGGTCGTCGATGCGCTGGCCGCAGCCGTCCGCGAGGCCTATCCCCGCCTGTCGCATCGCTATTACAAGATGAAGGCGAAATGGCTCGGCATGGAGCAGATGAATTTCTGGGACCGCAATGCGCCCCTTCCGGAAACCTCCAGCGCCATCATCTCCTGGCCGGAGGCGAAGGACACGGTGCTTTCGGCTTATGGCAGTTTTTCCCCCGAAATGGCTGATATCGCCAGGCGGTTCTTCGACGAACAGTGGATCGATGCGCCGGTCCGTGCCGGCAAGGCGCCCGGCGCCTTCGCCCATCCGACAGTTCCCTCGGCCCACCCCTATGTGCTCGTCAATTACATGGGCAAGCCGCGCGATGTGATGACGCTCGCCCATGAACTCGGGCACGGCGTGCACCAGGTTCTCGCCGGTGCGCAGGGGGCACTGATGTGCCAGACGCCGCTGACACTTGCCGAAACCGCTTCCGTCTTCGGCGAAATGCTGACCTTCCGCGCCCTTCTGCAAAAGACCACCGATACGCGCGAGCGCAAGGCGATGCTTGCCCAGAAGGTCGAGGACATGATCAACACGGTCGTGCGCCAGATCGCCTTCTACGAATTCGAGCGCAAGCTGCACACCGCCCGCAAGGCTGGCGAACTCACAGCCGACGACATCGGCGAACTCTGGCTCTCCGTCCAGTCGGAAAGCCTTGGGCCGGCGATCAACATTTCCGAGGGATACGAGACCTACTGGGCCTATATCCCCCACTTCATCCACTCGCCCTTCTATGTCTACGCCTATGCCTTCGGCGATTGCCTGGTGAATTCGCTCTATGCCGTCTACCAGAAGGCCGAGAAGGGCTTTCAGGAGAAGTATTTCGAACTGCTGAGAGCCGGCGGCACCAAGCATCACTCGGAACTGCTGAAGCCTTTCGGCCTCGATGCCACCAATCCGTCGTTCTGGAGCCAGGGCCTGTCGATGATCGAAGGGCTGATCGACGAACTGGAAGCGTTGGATAGGTCGGCCTGAAATTCCCTTCGCCAAGAGCGGAAGGGCCGCAACGGGTCTCTTCTCCCCTCGGGGAGAAGGTGCCGGCAGGCGGATGAGGGGGCGACACGGCAGAACCTGTCCTTCGCATATGCTCAGGACGTCGCTTCGCTCCGCCCCCTCATCTGCCCTTCGGGCATCTTCTCCCCGAGGGGAGAAGAGGGAAAATATCTCACGCTCCCAATCGCATCTTGAGCAATGAGGAGCCGAACAAAACTGAAAGCGGTGCGTGGCTGATCAACCCACTATTCTCTTTCGCGACGACACGACCGGACAGGTGATGCTTTTTGCCGAGCCGGCAGAGATCATCGTTGCCAGGACGCGCGCCGAATTCTTTGCAGGCCTTGCCCGGATGCAGCAGGCCAAGGCCGCAGGCAAATGGCTTGCCGGCTACATGGCCTATGAGGCCGGATACCTCTTCGAGGAAAAACTTGCTCCCTTCGCCGGGGAACATCGCGAGACCCCGCTCATCTGTTTCGGCGTGTTCGACGGTCCGCAGGCCGATACGCATCCGCTTGCCCAGCCAAAACAGCGCCTCGAAAACGAGGAATTCCTCACCGCTCCGAAAGCTGCCTGGGATTTCCCTATATATAAAGAGCGCTTCGACCGTCTCCACCAGCACCTGCGGCTCGGCGACGCCTATCAGGCGAACCTCACCATGCCGGTCGAGGCTCGCTGGAACGGCGATCCTCGGGCCGCCTTCTGGTCGCTGATCGAACGCCAGCCGGTCAAATACGGCGCGCTGGTCGATCTCGGCGGCCCGATCATCCTTTCGCGGTCGCCCGAACTTTTCTTCCGCACCGATGAAGAGGGCTGGATCGAGACCCATCCGATGAAGGGCACGGCGAAACGCGGCGCTACGACCGCCGAGGATGCCGAAATCATCGAGGCCATGCGCCGCGATATCAAGACGCAGGCGGAAAACCGCATGATTGTCGATCTCCTGCGCAACGATATCTCCCGCATCACCGAGGTCGGCACGCTCGACGTCCCGAAGCTCTTCGACATCGAGACCTATCCGACCGTCCACCAGATGGTGAGCCATGTCCAGGCAAGGCTCCGCCCCGACCTTTCGATCCGCGACATCTTCTCCGCGCTCTTCCCCTGCGGTTCGATCACCGGCGCGCCGAAGATGCGGGCAATGGAAATCCTCCATGCGCTCGAGGATGTCCCGCGCGACGCCTATTGCGGGGCGATCGGCATGATCTCGCCCACCGGCGCCATGCGTTTTTCCGTCGCCATCCGCACCATCACGCTTTTTGAGGGCGGCAGGGCCGTCTTCAATGTCGGCGGCGGCATCGTCTTCGATTCGACCGCCGAGGCCGAATATGAGGAATGCCTGCTCAAGGCCCGCTTCGCCATCGGCGACCAATGGATTGCGCGATGATCGACTTTTCGCTGATCGAGACACTGCGCTGGCAGCCCGGCGAAGGCTTCATCCGCCTGCGGCTGCATCTCGCCCGGCTTTCCCGCTCCGCCCGTCGCCTTGGCTTCCCGCAACCGATCGAGGCGGCGGCCAAGCTCGACGAAGCCGTTGCAGGTGCTGCCGGGCCGCTGCGCATCCGCCTGACCTTCGACGCGCAAGGCCGGATCGACGTGACGAGCGCCGCTTTCGTGCCGCTGGCGCCCGATGCCATCTGGACCGCCCGTCTCGCCGAGACCCGCCTGAATTCCGCCGACAGGCTGCTGCGCATCAAGACCACGCGCCGTGCCGTCTACGAGGCCGCGCGGGCCGAATACAGGCCTGATGAGGCCGATGAAGTCATGCTTTTGAACGAGCGCGGCGAAGTGTGCGAGGGCACCATCACCTCGATCTTCCTGGACGACGGAACCGGCATCCTGCGCACCCCGCCGATCTCCTGCGGCCTGCTCGCCGGCGTGCTGCGCACCGAGCTCATCTGCGGGCGCCAGGCCCGCGTCGGCCGTATCACGCTTGCCGATCTCGATGCCGGCACGCTTTATATCGGCAATTCGCTGCGCGGTCTCATCCGCGCAAACCTCGTCAGGAGCTGACCATGTTCATTCTCTCGCTCACCTATGTGAAACCCAACGATGAAGCCGACAGGCACATGGAGCCGCACATGGCCTGGGTGAAGGAGGGTTATGCCAAGGGCTGGTTCCTCGCTTCCGGCCGCAAGGTGCCGCGCACCGGCGGCGTCATCCTCGCAATCGGCGATCGCACCGCAATCGAGGCCTATGTCGCCGCCGATCCCTTCACCATTCACGGCGTCGCCGAATACGACATCACCGAGCTTGCCGTAACGACGGCGGTCGAAGGACTGGAAATCCTGAAGCGCTGAATTTGCAGGAGCCGATCATGGATGATCTCGCAGCCCATCTGAAAGAGCTCGAAGAAAACTCTTCGACCCGTCCGTTCGCACCTCGCGGGAGATGCTGACTACGCTGCTCTCGCGCGATTTCCGTGAAATCGGCAGTTCCGGACGGCTCTATACCTTCGACGTGATCGTGCCCAGTTTTTTGGCCGAGCAACGGACGGGAACGTCCCGCGCGAGCATTTCGAAACCCAAAAACTTGCGGAGCACATCGCGCTCGTCACCTATCGCGCCATTTACGCAGACACCGACGGAAGCGAAAGGCGGACGCTGCGCAGTTCCAGCTGGCGGCTGGAAGAGGACGGGCACTGGCGCATGCTCTTCCACCAGGGCACCGTCATCGGTTAAGCCAATCCATGCGGTCTGCCGATCCCCAGGACGGTTTCGCCGGCCCTATCGCCGCTCGATATTTGGCCTTTCCCCGTCAACGCTCTTTATTGTGACGTCATTTTATGATTAGAGCCGGTCACCTCGCACTCTCTGCGGCAATTTCAAAATAATTCTTCGGGCTGAACGCCTTCGTCCCCTTCCACAGGAGAAAAGAATGACGGAACAGAACTATCCGGTATATGCCGAAATTACCGGTCCGATCGTGATGATCGGCTTTGGCTCCATCGGCCGCGGCACCCTGCCCCTGATCGAGCGCCATTTCAAATTCGACAAGAGCCGGATGGTCGTCATCGACCCGCGCGAAGAGCCCTCCGACATGGAGATCCTGAAGAAGCACGGCGTTCGCCACATCAAGGAATATGTCACCAAGGACAATTACAAGGAACTGCTGAAGCCGCTGCTGACGGAAGGCGAAGGTCAGGGTTTCTGCGTCAACCTCTCGGTCGACACCTCCTCGCTCGACATCATCAAGCTCTGCCGCAAACTCGACGTTCCCTATATCGACACCGTCGTCGAGCCCTGGCTCGGCTTCTATTTCGACAAGGGCATGAGCAATGCCGACCGTACCAACTATGCGCTGCGCGAAACCATGCGCAAGGAAAAGGCGAAGAACCCGGGTGGCGCCACCGCCGTCTCTACCTGCGGCGCCAATCCCGGCATGGTCTCCTGGTTCGTCAAGCAGGCGCTCGTCAACCTCGCCAATGACATCGGCCTCAAATTCGAGGAACCGGACCAGCACGATCGCGAAGGCTGGGCAAAACTGATGAAGAAGCTCGGCGTCAAGGGCGTCCACATCGCCGAGCGCGACACCCAGCGCACCAAGCATCCGAAGCCGCTCAACGTCTTCTGGAACACCTGGTCCGTCGAGGGCTTCATCTCTGAAGGCCTGCAGCCGGCCGAACTCGGCTGGGGCACGCATGAAGAATGGATGCCGAAGAACGCCAAGAAGCACAAGAAGGGCAACAAGGCGGCGATCTACCTGGAGCAGCCGGGTGCCAACACCCGCGTGCGCACCTGGTGCCCGACGCCTGGCCCGCAATATGGCTTCCTCGTCACCCACAACGAGTCGATCTCGATCGCCGATTTCTTCACCGTTCGCGACAAGGACGGCGAAGTGACCTTCCGCCCGACCTGCCACTATGCCTACCATCCGGCCAACGACGCCGTGCTCTCGCTGCATGAGATGTTCGGCAATGGCGGCACGCCGCAGCCGGTCCATCACGTTCTCGATGAGGACGAGCTGGAAGACGGCATCGACGAACTCGGCGTCCTGCTCTACGGCCATGAGAAGAATGCCTATTGGTATGGCTCGCGCCTGTCGCTGGAAGAAACCCGCCGCATCGCGCCCTACCAGAACGCCACCGGCCTGCAGGTGACCTCCGCCGTCCTCGCCGGCATGGTCTGGGCGCTGGAAAACCCGAATGCCGGCATCGTCGAAGCCGACGAGATCGATTACAAGCGCTGCCTCGAAGTGCAGATGCCCTATCTCGGCCCGGTCGAAGGCCACTACACCGACTGGACCCCGCTCGACGGCCGTCCGGGCCTCTTCCCCGAGGATATCGACACCAAGGATCCCTGGCAGTTCAGGAACATTCTCGTTCGCTAGAGCAATTCCAGGAAAAGTGCGAAGCGGTTTTCCGTCCGGAATTGCGTAAAAATAAATACTTAGAGCGGTTCTCCGATTCCATGAAAAGCTGAACCGCTCTAAGATCGCCTGCACGACTTCGACAATGCCCGCCGCAAGGCGGGCATTTTTGTAACGCCGGCTGTCTAAATGCCGCCCGCCGCCCTTCCAAGGCTTGCCTTCATGCCGGGCGCGCGCCATGTTTTGCCCGAACTTGGCGGCTGTCCGCCGCGCCGATTCGCCGGGAGAAGCCTTATGAAAATCAGAACTGGTCTCGTTCTTGTCGGTGCAGCGGCCGCTCTTGCCGCCTGCGTTTCATCAGAGCCGCGTCGTTTGCCGGTTGCAACCGCGCCCGCCGCCACCGGTGTCGAAGGCAACTGGAGCGATCCGAACGGCATCGTTTCCACCTTCCAGGGCGGTAGTTTCACCACCCGCACGACCGACAGCAACCAGCTTCTTGCCTCGGGCACCTATATCAATACCTCACCGACACTGGTGGAGATCAACATGACCTCGCTGGTGCGCAAGACGCAGTCCAAGGTCAATTGCGCCCTCGTCAACCCGAGCCAGCTCAATTGCACCTCCGATTCGGGCGCGCAGTTCACGCTTTCCCGCCGCGGCTGAAAGATGAGGCGATAGGCTAAGGACGCCATGCGGGCCTTCGCCTCTTATTTCGTCCTGCTGCTCGCCATGCCGCTTGCAGCACTTGCGGTCGTTTTGCCGGCCAATGTCTATCGTGCCCAGGGCATCGCCGCTCTCGATTGCGACGGGCCGCTGCAGGTGCTGATCTTCGTCGTGCCGGCAGTTTTGATCTATGGTGCAGGCGCGCTCCTTGCCTATCGGGCCGGCCGGCGCTTTCATCGCCTCGTTTCCCTTCTCTGCTTGATCATCGCGCTCGCCACGGTTCCGAATATTGCAGAGGCCGTACACGAACTCTATCGAAACACCGCCGACGGCGAATGCCTGGGATAGGAACCCGGCTTTTTTACCCTGCCCCCTTGGAAAGCGCCTCGCCTGGCCCAGCTTTCTCTTGCGGTCGTGCATCGTCTGATGGAACATCCGCAGGCCGGGAAACCGCCCCGGCGCACGATGAAAGGGATCGGCGAGGATCAGGGGGATCTTTCGCCTCAATCAGGAGAACAGGGATGACGAAGTCTTTCAGCTTCGGTCTTTTGACCGCGTCCATGCTGGCGCTGAGCGCGGGCGCCGCCTTTGCGGATTACGAACTCAATATTCTTCATATCAACGATTTCCATTCGCGCATCGAGTCGATCAACAAATTCGACTCCACCTGCTCGGCCGAGGAGGAAGGCAAGAAGGAATGCTTCGGTGGCGCTGCCCGCCTGAAGACCGCGATCGACCAGCGCCGTCAGGAGCTATCCGGCAAGAACGTCGTCCTCCTCAATGCCGGCGACAATTTCCAGGGCTCGCTCTTCTACACGACCTACAAGGGGGCAGCCGAAGCCGAATTCCTGAACCTGATGAAGTTCGACGCCATGACCGTCGGCAACCACGAATTCGACGACAGCGAAGACGGGCTCGCGACCTTCCTCGACAAGGTGCAGTTCCCTGTCGTGACGGCGAACGTCAAGGCGACGGCCGCCTCCAAGCTCGGCGACCGCATCAAGCCGTCGCTGGTGCTCGATGTCGGCGGCCAGAAGATCGGCATCGTCGGCGCCGTCACCAATGATACGGCAGAGCTTTCCTCCCCCGGCCCGAACGTCACGATCGCCGATGACGTTGAGACCATCACAGCGGCCATCCAGGATCTGAAGGGCCAGGGCGTCAACAAGATCATCGCGCTGACCCATGTCGGTTATCCCCGCGATCTCGCCCTGATCGCCAAGATCCCGGATGTCGATATCGTCGTCGGCGGCCATTCCCACAGCCTGCTCTCCAACACCGATCCGAAGGCTGAAGGCCCCTACCCGACGATGGTCGACAATCCCGGCGGCTACAAGGTACCGGTCGTCCAGGCTGCCTCCTACAGCAAGTATCTCGGCGATCTCGTCGTCAACTTCGACGATAGCGGCGTCGTCAAGGATGCCAAGGGCGATCCGATCCTGATCGATTCCACCTTCACGCCCGATCCTGCCGTCATTGCCCGCATTGCCGAACTGGCAAAGCCGATCGAGGAACTGCGCAAGAAGGTGATCGGCTCCTCCGAAAGCCCGATCGAAGGCGACCGCAAGGTCTGCCGCGTCAAGGAGTGCTCGATGGGCAATCTGGTTGCTGACGCCATGCTCGATCGCACCAAGAACCAGGGCGTCACCATCGCCGTTCAGAACGGCGGCGGCCTGCGTGCTTCGATCGACGGCGGCGAGATCACCCAGGGCGAGGTCATCACCGTCCTGCCTTTCCAGAACACGCTCGCTACCTTTGAGCTGACCGGCGCAGACATCGTCAAGGCGCTCGAAAACGGCGTCAGCCAGATCGACCAGGGCGCCGGCCGCTTTCCGCAGGTCGCCGGCCTGAAGTTCTCGTTCGACCAGTCGAAGCCCGTCAACAGCCGTGTCAGCGACGTTCAGGTGAAGGACGGCGACAATTTCGCTCCGATCGACCCGGCCAAGACCTACAAGGTCGCCACCAACAACTTCATGCGGGGCGGCGGCGACGGCTATACGATCTTTAAGGAAGGCCAGAACGCCTATGACTATGGTCCGGATCTTGCCGACGTGACCGCCGAATACGTCGCCGCGCATTCGCCTTACAAGCCCTACACGGATGGCCGCGTCACGGAACTGGCGCAGGCAGCGCCTGCTCCCTCCGCTTCCGAGCCGGTGCCTGCCGCACCAGCTGCTCCCGCCCCCTCTGCCGAACCCAGCCCTGCACCGGCTGCTCCTGCTCCATCCACCGAGCCGGCTCCCGCACCTGCTGCACCGTCACCTGCCCCGGCCCCCGCGCCGGCGGCACCAGCACCAGCAGCACCCGCACCCGCTGCGGAACCGGCACCGGCAGCCTCCACACCTGCCGCGACGACGCCTTCCACCCACGTCATCGCCGCGGGCGACACCTTCTGGGATCTCGCCGTGACCTTCTATGGCGACGGCACGCTGTGGCGGAAGCTTTCAGATGCCAATGGCAAGCCGAACCCGCGTCACCTGACCGTTGGCAAGGAGATCGAGGTCCCCGCCAAGTAAGACGATTTGTCTCGATGCCACTGGCCGGTCCGGGGTTTCCCGGGCCGGCTTTTCTTTCTATAGGGTGAACCACGATCTCCAGGCTGCGTATGAGCCGACGGGACAAATGAACGTTGGGACCAGAATGACAGCAGATATTTCACTCCGCCCGGCGGATCATCCGGCCGTCAAATTTGGTAAGGTCGGTGTGCTGCTGGTCAATCTCGGCACGCCTGACGGCACCGATTATACCTCGATGCGCCGCTATCTCAGGGAATTCCTGACCGATCGCCGCGTCATCGAATGGTCGCCCTGGAAGTGGTACCCGATCCTGTTCGGCATCGTGCTCAACACCCGCCCGCAGAAGGTCGGTAAGGCCTATGAGCTGATCTGGAACAAGGAGAGGAACGAAAGTTATCTGCGCACCTATACCCGCAACCAGTCGGAGCTGATGGCCGAGCGCCTGAAGGATCTTGATAACGTCAAGGTCGACTGGGCGATGCGCTACGGCACGCCGTCGATTGCCTCGCGCATCGACGCGCTGAAAGAAGAAGGCTGCGACCGTATCGTGCTCTTCCCGCTCTATCCGCAATATGCGGCGGCGACGACCGCCACCGTCAACGACAAGGCCTTCCAGAAGCTGCTCTCGATGCGCTGGCAGCCGGCGCTGCGCACCGTTCCCGCCTATCATGACGACGAGACCTATATCGAGGCGCTCGCCGCGTCGGTCGAAAGGCATCTTTCGACCCTCGATTGGAAGCCGGAGATGCTGCTCGCCTCCTTCCACGGCATTCCAATGTCCTATTTCAAGCAGGGCGATCCCTATTACTGTCAGTGCCAGAAGACCGGCCGGTTGCTGCGCGAGCGGCTCGGACTGACCGAGGAAAACTTCATGGTCACCTTCCAGTCCCGCTTCGGGCCGGAGGAATGGCTGCAGCCTTACACCGACAAGACGGTGGAGAAGCTCGCCAAGGACGGCGTCAAGCGCATCGCCGTCATCAATCCCGGCTTCGTCTCCGACTGTCTGGAGACGCTGGAGGAGATCGCCGAACAGGCTGCCCATTCCTTTCACGAGAATGGCGGCGAGAAGTTCGCGCATATCCCCTGCCTCAACGACGGCGAGGACGGCATGAAGGTGCTGGAAAAGGTCGTCCGTCGCGAATTGCAGGGCTGGGTCTGAGAAACTTTTTTCAGAAAGTAGCGCCGCACGGATAGCTGGCGAAGACCCGAATAACCCAACCGAGACGAAACCTCTATCTCACACGGATGTGCGGCATCCGTGTGGCATTTCTTCCTCGCAAAGAACATGCTACCCCACCACATCAGTGTATGGGCGAATGCGCCGATAGGAGGAATTTTTCATGCTGTTCGGCGGCTTCGACATCGTCGTGATCGTGCTGGTCATCTTCGTCATCCTGGTGCTCTTTGCCGGGATCAAGACCGTGCCGCAGGGCTACCGCTATACGATCGAGCGCTTCGGGCGTTATACCCGCACGCTGGAGCCTGGCCTCAACCTCATCACCCCCTTCATCGAGCGCGTCGGCGCCAAGTTGAACGTGATGGAGCAGGTGCTGAACGTGCCGACCCAGGAGGTGATCACCAAGGATAATGCCTCGGTTTCGGCCGATGCCGTTTCCTTCTATCAGGTGCTGAACGCCGCCCAGGCTGCCTATCAGGTCTCCAACCTCGAAAACGCCATCCTCAATCTCACCATGACCAACATCCGCTCGGTCATGGGTTCGATGGATCTCGACGAACTGCTCTCCAACCGCGATGCGATCAACGACCGGCTGCTGCGCGTCGTCGACGAGGCCGTGCATCCTTGGGGCATCAAGGTCACCCGCGTCGAGATCAAGGACATTCAGCCGCCGCGCGACCTCGTCGATGCGATGGCCCGCCAGATGAAGGCCGAGCGCGAGAAACGCGCCCAGGTACTGGAAGCCGAAGGCTCGCGCAACGCACAGATTCTGAGGGCTGAGGGCGCCAAGCAATCCGCCATCCTGCAGGCCGAAGGCCAGCGCGAAGCCGCCTTCCGCAATGCTGAAGCCCGCGAACGCCTGGCCGAGGCCGAAGCCAAGGCGACGAAGATGGTCTCTGAAGCCATCGCCGCCGGCGACATTCAGGCGATCAACTATTTCGTTGCCCAGAAATATACCGAGGCGCTCACCTCGATCGGTTCGGCGCCCAATTCCAAGATCGTGATGATGCCGATGGAAGCCTCTTCCATCCTGAGCTCGCTCGGTGGTATCGGCGCCATTGCCCGCGAGGTCTTCGGCGATGCCGGCAACAGCCCGTCAACGCCGCTGCCGGTACCGCCGCGTCCGCGCGCCGCACCGGCGCGCTCGACGCCGCCGATCAATCCGTCGACCCCCAATCCTTTCAATCCCGAGCAGGAGCGCTAAGCCATGCTGGCGAAGATCGTCGCCGAACTCGGTCCGTGGAGCTGGTGGGTCGCGGGCCTCGTGCTGCTCGCCGCGGAAATGATCGTTCCTGGCTTCTTCCTGGTCTGGATCGGCCTTGCCGCCTTGATCGTCGGCGCGCTGTCGCTGCTCTTCTGGGACAGCGCCTTCTGGGTCTGGGAGTTGCAGGCGATCCTTTTTGCGCTTCTCGCCGTTGCCACGACCTTCGCCGGTCGCCGGCTGACGCTGCGCAATGCGACGACCGACGAGCCCTTTCTCAATCAGCGCGGCGCCAGCCTCGTCGGCCGCACGGCGACGTTGCACGAGCCGATCCGCGAGGGCCGCGGCCGCATCCGCCTCGACGATACGCTATGGCAGGTGATGGGGCCGGACCTGCCCGTCGGAACGCAGGTGAAGGTGGTGTCGAGCAATGGCCGCGACCTGACGGTCGAGCCCGTCTGATCAAATAACTCTGATCAAACGAACCTGATAATCAGGCGACGCCGATCCGCAGCAGGTCGTGGAAATGCACCAGCCCGACCGGCCGGCGATCGTCGTCAATGACGATCAGCGCGCCGATATGATGCTGGTTGAGCAGCGCCAGGGCCGCGGTCGCCAGCACCGTCGGCCTCACCGTCTTCGGCGTCCGCGTCATGATGTCGTCGACGGAAAGTTCAGCGAGATTGCGCGTCAGGTTGCGCGCCATGTCGCCTTCGGTGACGATGCCGCAGAGCCGCCCATCCTCGTCCAGCACGCCGACGCAGCCGAAGTGCTTGCGCGACAGCACCGTGATCGCCTCCGGCATCGGCGTGCCCTGGGAAACGAGCGGCAGCCGCTCGCCGGTATGCATGACATCGGCGACATGCATCAGGCTCGCGCCCAGCTTGCCGCCGGGATGGAAGACGTGGAAATCCGTGGCGGTAAAGCCACGCGCCTCCAAAAGCGCCACCGCCAGCGCGTCGCCGATTGCAAGCTGCATCAGCGTCGAGGTCGTCGGCGCCAGCCCATTGGGGCAGGCCTCCTGTTCGTTCGGCATCAGAAGGACGATATCGGCGGCGGCCGCGAGCGAGGAACCTTCGCTGCAGGTAATCGCAATCAGCGGAATGGAGAAGCGCCGCGTGAAGGAAATGATACTTTTGAGCTCGGCGCTCTCGCCGCCTTTGGAAATCGCCAGCACGACGTCATCGCGCGCGATCATGCCGAGATCGCCGTGATTGGCCTCCGCCGCATGCACGAAAAAGGCGGGCGTTCCCGTCGAGGCGAATGTTGCCGCGAGCTTGGCGCCGATATGCCCGCTCTTGCCGACGCCGGTGACGATCACGCGCCCGGAGATGTCGCCGATGACTTCGACGGCCCGTGTGAAAGGAGCGGCCAATCCATTGTCAAAAGCCTGTTCGAGCGCTTCAAGACCGCGTCTTTCGGTCTCTATCGTGCGTTTTGCCGATTCGAGCACGCTGTTTTCAACAAGGTTGATCGCTCTTCTGTTCATGAAATTGCGTTAGACCTTTTCACTTTCCAAGTCCACCCCGCACTCTTTCCGAATTGTGAACAGCGCTCGCCGCCGGCAACGAATGGTTAACCACAAGGCTTTACGTTTGGGTAAGAACCGAAAGCAAGTCAGGCGCGAATTGCATGGGCCAGCCAAAACAGACGAGCAGTGTGACGCCGCTCCGCGCCATGAGCCGTGCCGTCTCTTTTGCCGTGCTGGGTACCCTGCTTCTCAGCCAGACGGCAGCCTTCGCGCAGTCCGCCTCGTCGCAGGCGGCGACCGGCCGCTCCGCCGCCTCCCAGGATAACCGCGCCACCAACAATGCCGCATCCGCCGCCGGTTTCGATGACGAGACCAGCGATAACGCCACTCCTGCGGCAAACGGCGCGACCACGAACGCGGACGATGCCGAGCAGCGACCCGCCATACCGGATGCACAGGCCGGCGACGACATTACCGGCTCCATCCTCGACGAGGACATACGCCGGCTGAACACCCGCGAGGCGCCGATCGACGAGACGCTGCCGCGCCGCAGGGCTGCCGGGAGCGCCTCGACAGAGGAAACGCCAGGAATTCCGATCGGCACGTTTGTGCTCCGCCCGAGCGTCACCCAGAGCATCAACACCGAGACCACCAAGGACGGCAATACCAGGCAGCGGCGCGCTTTTCTCGAAACGGATGCGGCAGCGACACTGACTTCCGACTGGGGCCGGCACCAGCTGACCGTCGCCTCGGAAGGCGCCTGGCAGAGGAATATCAGCGGCGAGGGCGAGGAGCAGCCTTCCTTTAAAGTCAACGGCGATCTCAGGCTGGATCTTCCCGACGATACGACCGCGCACCTGACCGCTGGCTATAATTTCTACCGTGAAGATACGGACGATCCCGACGCCATCGCCGACGCTGCACAACAGTCGGACGTGCAGGAATTTTCGGCCGGCGCCTCCGTTCAACGCGATTTCGGCATCCTGCGTGGCACGACGGCACTGGCACTGACCCGCTCGATCTACTCCGATGCAACGCTTGCAAACGGCACGACCGTCGCCCTCAGCGATCGCAACCAGACGACGGGCACGCTGCGCGGCCGCGTCGGCTACGAGCTGTCTCCCGCGCTCATTCCCTTCATCGAGGCGACGATCGGCCGTTCGGTCTACGATGAAACACGCGATTCTGCCGGTTACGAGCGTTCCGGCCATACCTATGGCGCCAAGGCAGGCGTCGAGGTCGATCTCGGCGAAAAGCTCAAGGGTGAAGTCGGCGTCGGCTACGAGATGGCGGATTTCGAAGACAGCCGGCTGTCTTCGATCGATACCGCCACGCTCGATGCGAGCCTGCTCTGGTCGCCGATCCGCGGCACCGATGTCAATCTCGACCTGCAGACGAGCATCCAGCCCTCGACCACGGCAGGCGAAAGCGGCTACGTCTCGCACGCGCTGACGACGACGGTCACCCACCAGCTGCGCGACAACCTGGTCGGGACGATGATCGGCGGGGTAATATGGCGCGATTATCCCACGGACAGCACCATCAACGACGAGCTCGTCTATACCGCCGCGACCGGCCTGACCTGGAACATCAACCGCTATCTCGATCTGACCAGCACGCTCGGCTACGAGCTGACGACGCGCAAGGAAGGCAGCGATTCGCAGCAATGGCGAGCCGGCGTCGGTCTCAAGCTGAAACGCTAGAGCATCGTGCTTTGTGCATCCGAAAGGACGCACGGCGCTCTAATGCATGTCGACCAAAATAGAGCGCCGCGTATCTGTTAGGACGCGCGGCGCTCTATTACGTTGAATCTGCAACCTATTTCAGGCCGGCAAGCAGTTCCCTGAAGCCGCCTTCGACGGAGGGGCGGATATCGGCGCGTTCGAGGGCGAAGGCGACGTTTGCCAGGATGAAGCCGTCCTTGGCGCCGCAGTCATAGGTCGCGCCGCGGAAGTGGTAACCGGCGAAATCCTGTTCCTTCAGCAGCTTCAGCATGCCGTCGGTGAGCTGGATCTCGTTGCCGGCGCCGCGCTCCTGGGTTTCGAGGATCTTGAAGATCTCAGGCTGCAGGATATAGCGGCCGTTGATGAAGAAGTTGGAAGGCGCCGTTCCCTTGGCAGGCTTTTCCACCATGCCGGTGATGCGGAAGCCGTCGCCGATCGCCTCGCCGACGCCGACGATGCCGTATTTATGCGCCTGATCTGGCGCGCATTCCTCGACGGCGATGATATTGCCGCCGCTCTGGGCATAGAGGTCGATCATGCCCTTCATGCAGCCCTTGTCACCCTTCATGATCATATCGGGCAGCAACAGTGCGAAGGGCTCGTCGCCGACGATCTCACGCGCACACCACACGGCGTGGCCGAGGCCGAGCGGCTCCTGCTGGCGGGTGAAGCTCACCGTACCTGCCTTGGGAAGCTGCTGCTGCAGGAGGGTGATTTCCGCCTTCTTGGCGCGTTCCTTGAGCGTCTGCTCGAGTTCGAAATGAATGTCGAAATAATCTTCGATGACGTGCTTGTTGCGCCCGGTGACGAAAACCAGATGCTCGATCCCGGCTTCGATCGCCTCATCGACGACATATTGAATGATCGGCTTGTCGACCACGGTCAACATTTCCTTCGGAACAGCCTTTGTTGCCGGCAGGAACCGCGTCCCCAACCCTGCTACTGGGAAAACTGCCTTACGAACTTTATTGTGATGCGCCACACAGGCCTCCTGCTTTGACTATATCGCCTTTTAAATAAAGCCGTTCACGTCTGACTAGTATAGAATTGCAACTGTTTTGCAACTGGTGACCTCAGCGGACGGTCATGGTAAAGATTTTGTTGACTCCGTTCCTGTAGTCTCGGGTCTGGGCGGACATGACGCCCTGCTACGCCTGAAACTGAAGATGTGGGATACGACTGTCGATGACCCAGAATCACAAAAACTCCCTTCGTGGTCTTGCTCTCGCGCTCATTGTCGCAGCCCAGGTAGGACTGGTCCCCGACAACGCGAAAGCTGATTCCCGGTTCCAGAAATGGATCGCGGATTTTTACCAAACTGCCGCTCAGAGTGGCATCAGTAAGGCAACCTATCAAAAGGCCTTTTCCGGGGTGAGCGAGCCCGATCCGGCCGTGCTCGAAAAGGCCGCCTACCAGCCGGAATTCACATCGAAGATCTGGGACTATGTCGATTCGCGCGTCAATCCCTATACGGTCAAGATCGGCCGCGAGATGGCCGCCAAGCACGCAAGGACGCTCGCTGCAATCGAGCAGCGCTTCGGCGTCGACAAGAGCATTCTGCTCGCCATCTGGTCGATGGAATCGAATTACGGCGCGGTCCTCGACAAAGACGACCGACTGCATTACGTGCCGCGCGCCCTGGCAACGCTTGCCTATGCCGATCCGAGCCGCGCCAAATTCGCCAAGAAACAGCTGGTCGCCGCGCTGAAGATCCTGCAGAACGGCGATGTGCCGGCACGCGAGATGACCGGCTCCTGGGCCGGCGCCATGGGTCACACCCAGTTCATTCCGACAAGCTACCTGCTTTATGCCATAGATGCCGACGGCAACGGCCATCGCGATATCTGGAACTCGATCCCCGACGCGCTGGCGACCTCGGCCAATCTCCTGATGAAGAACGGCTGGGATACCGGCAAGACCTGGGGCTACGAGGTCGTCGTTCCTGCAGCGGCCGCCAAGCAGGCCGGCAAGACCCATACGTTGGCCCAATGGGCAGCACTCGGCCTGACACGCCCGAACGGCAAGGCCTTCCGCGAGAGCGCTACCAAAGCCGTCTTGAAGATGCCGGCCGGAGCCGGCGGCCCGGGCTTCCTGATGACCGCCAACTTCTTCACCATCAAGAACTACAATGCCTCGGATAGCTACGCGCTTGCCGTCGGCCTGCTGGCCGACCAGATCGCCGGCTACGGCGGGATGCAGCAGCGTTGGCCGCGCCCGAACGGCGCACTCGACATCACCGAGAAATTCGAGCTGCAGACGCGTCTCAAGACGCTCGGTTATTACAATGGCGAGGTCGACGGCAATTTCGGCTCGGGTTCGAAGGCGGCGATATCAGCCGTGCAGTCTCGCATCGGCATGCAGCCGGACGGCGAGCCCTCGCTGCCGCTTCTGAACGCGCTTCGTCGCTAGATCAGGATGATTTTAGGCCCGGTCGGCCTAAAATCTGAATCCTGATCTAATCAAAGAAATAGAGCATGATGTCGTCCGAAAACCGCGCACACTTTTCGGCATCGTGCTCTAGAGTTCGCGTCGGCTCGGGAATCATGCAGGGCGCTTCAAGTCTTTGTCTCATGCAGGTCGCCCCGTCCTGCCGCACGGTTTTGGTGAACCCGCATTGGAAGCGGCAGTGCCATGACCTAGATATCAGTGGGAGTGGACGCTGGCCTGCCCTGCGTGCAAGATGCCAGCAGATGCGGAACTGCCCATGACGAAGAAAACTGATCGGACCCCTAAAATCCGTTGGCTCGTGCTCGCCTTGGCGGCGGCTTCGCTATGCCTTGGCGTGTCTGCGCCGGTGCATGTCGCCGAAGCCCAGGAGCAGCGCTATCAGCGCCGGTCGGTCCTCGATTTCTTCCTTGGCCGGCGCTATCTCGACGACGCGCCGCAAGCCCCTGACGTCCAGCAGCCGAGACGCCAGCAGCGCAAACGCCCGCCAGCGCAGAAAGCCATAGTCAATACCCGCACTGCGCCGCCGGTCCGCGCTCCCGTACAGGAGGAGCCGGCCGTGCAGAAGCTCGGCGACGCCCGAAAGATCCTGATCGTCGGCGATTTCCTGGCCAGCGGCCTCGGCGACGGCCTCAACGCCGCCTTCGAGACCTCGCCGGGTGTCGTCGTCGAAGCCCGCGGCAACGTCTCATCGGGTCTTGTCCGCGACGATTATTACGACTGGCCGGAACAGCTGCCGAAGATGATCGACGAGCTGAAGCCGGCAATGGTCGTCGTCATGATCGGCGCCAACGACCGCCAGCAAATGATGACCGACACCGCCAAGGAAAAATTCCGCACCGATGGCTGGTTCAGCGAATACCGCCGTCGCGTGCTTTCCTTCGGCAAAGAGGTCACTGACCGCAAGATCCCGCTGCTCTGGGTCGGTCTTCCCGCCTTCGAATCCGATCAAATGACGGCCGATGCCGTCCAGATGAACCAGCTTTACCGCAACCAGGTGGAAAGCATCGGCGGTGAATTCGTCGATATCTGGGATGGTTTCGTCGACGAAAACGGCAACTTCATCGTCACCGGTTCGGATGTGAACGGCCAGCAGGTGCGCCTGCGCACCTCGGATGGCATCAACCTTACCCAGGCCGGGCGGCGTAAGCTCGCCTTCTATGTAGAAAAGCCGGCGCGACGTCTTCTCGGCACGCAGGCAAGCCCCGATCTGGTCCGCCTCGACTCCAGCAATCTGCCCGGCCTCGGCCTTCCCGCCAATCCGGTCGAACATACCGTGCCGATCAGTCTCTCCGATCCCAATCTCGACGGCGGCGCCGAGCTTCTCGGCGCCAGGCCGCCGCCTGTGACTTTGACGAGATCGCCGCGCGACCTCCTGGTCGAGCAGGGGGAAATGACGCCCGCACCTGCCGGCCGCGTTGATGATTACCGCCTGCCTGTGGTCAAGGCGCCGGCCGAAGTCTCGGTCAAATGAAAAGGCCACTAGAGAGCACGATACCGAAAAGTGTCCGCGGTTTTCGGACAGTCACGGCGAAGATGACGCGTCTACGCGGGCGCAGCCGCAAGGGCCAACGGCGCCAGCGAGGCTTTTTTGTATGTGAAGCCACACCGGCAGCCGGCCCAGCCGGGCTTTCCATCATTTAAAAAAGCACCATGAAAATGTCGATGGATCGTTTCCCCATCGGTTTGGAATGGGTGTCTCCTATCCGCGCATCCGGTCCCGCCAATCCCGCACGCCGATCGGCACAATGCCGAATTCAGCCATCAGCTCTGCGGCCCGCCCGCTGCGGAAGAATTCATATTCTCCCGTCCGGAACGCCGCATCGCTCGCCATGAGCTCGATCTCGCCGGATGCATTGAAATGCAGGGCAAGCCAGCTCACGCCTTCGGGCACGCGCGAGAACAGATCGCGGTAGGCCGCCTCGATGCCTTGCGGCCACTCCCAGGGCGTTTCCAGCTGCAAGTCGACAATCGGATTCCCGCGCTGCCGCGCCCTCACCGATGCTGCGTTGAATTCCGTAGTCGTCACTGGCCCGACATAGTCCATGACGGAGAACGTCATGTAGTCCTTCATCATGAGGATCGGCAGGCGGTAGTCGGCACCCAGCCGCTCATAGACGGTAACGAACTCGGGCATCATCGCCGTACCCATGTGGCAATCGAGGTGGGTCACATCAATGCCCGCAGTAAGCGCGGTGTCGATCTGGGCGCGCAGCTCGCGCTCCACCGCCGTCGGATCGGCGTTGCGGCGCACGTCGGTTACCTCGGCCCAGAAATAGCCGTCCGGATCGGTGAGGCCCTTGTCCGAAACACCGGTCAGCGGACGCCAGCGATAGGGCTTCATGTCCGAGTTGAGGGTCAGGTGCACGCCGAGATCGAGCTCCGGATTGTCGCGGGCGATGGCAGCGATTTCCGGAAACCACGGGCACGGCACCATCACCGAGCCGGCGGTGCAGAGCCCCAGGCGAGTGAGCTCGAGGAAAGCGGTGTTGGCGCCGTGGCTGACGCCGACGTCGTCTTCGTGAACGACAACGAAACGGGAAATGGATTGCGAGGACATTCTGGTCACCCTTTCTCGCGGCCGCCGCAACATGCGGCAGCTTCATCGAGTTCGGGGGACCGGGCGCCGTAACGCCGGATTCCAGGACGCTTCTGCGACGTCCCTTTTTCGCTCCAGCGTGATTTTGCACCTGCAGGCGCCGCCTTGCAAGTCAAAGGGGCTCCGGCGGCTATTGTCGTGCCCAAAGGCATACTGACGTGTCGGGTATTTTCGTGCAGTGATCGGCGGTAATCAGGTAGTTATCTCGCAGGCTGGAGAGGCCACAAACGCACAAGCGCTAACACACGGGCGGCTCAACACGGCCCAACGGACTCTGGAACGTCGGCGGCGTGCGTATGTCAATCAGCTCAGTCAATCACCGTGGTGAAAAGTTCGAGTACCAATTCCACTCCCACGTCTGGCCTGCATCAGCGGAGAACGCCCGGCTATAAATCGGGGCTTTCGGGTTACGCTTATCCCAGTGGAATTTCACGATAACGTCTTTGCCGCCAACAACTTCACGACCGAAGAATTCACCCATGTCGCCATCGAACGAACCGACCTTTCCGCCGTCGAGTTTCGCCGCGTTGCTGTCGGCCCAGTAGATCGTCCATAGGCGCGTCTGCGGATCGAACAATCGCACCGTGAGGCCTTCGAATGGCTTTCCACCAAGCTCCGTATGGAAAATATCCACATTGCCTAAGCCCAGCAATACCAGGCGGAATTCCTGGGTCGCGTCAAATTCCTCCCATTCGTCGCTGCCGTTCAGGTGTTCATTCAATGTACGATTCTTGATCTTCCAGTTACCAACCAGATAATCGAAATCATTTTTGGACGAGGTCTCGCTCGCTGTAATTGCAAGTTTCCCATCCGATAAAATAGAGAACGCGCGCATGCATGTACCCTCTTTTGAGACTACTTCACGCAAGCGCCCGGACATCAGTGCCTATTGCGCGGAGTGCATTTCGGATCGCGGCGCGCGTTGTACAGGACCCGAGGGACGTCCTCGGCCACGCCGACTTCTCTATGCCCGCAAACGCGCAAACCGAAGATCCGTTCCGCGCGACCGACCTAGGCGGCCTTTCGCTTCGTTCGCATTTACTTCGCCGTCGCCTTCGGCCAGCTCAGATAATAATAGTTCGAGCCGATCAGGCCGAAGAAAGCGTTGCTATCGTTTGTCTGGTCGACATAGCTGCCATTTTCCTTGACGAAGGCGCCATCGGCGCCACGCTCCAGATGCGCATCGAGGAAGTCGCTCCAGCCGCTGACGTCGATATCCTTGCCGGCCTTGCTCTCAGTATCCGCCTCGTCGGGATCGTCGACGTTCCAGGCGGTTATCGATACGCCCTGTGTCGGATCGGTGATGGTCAGCGTGCCCGCTTCGAGGGCGGCCAGCATGTCATGAGCCTTGCCGCTCTCGCCTTCGGCCGCAGCCGCATCCTGCAGCTGCTGCTTCAGCATCGACATGAACGAGGCTCTGGTGACGTCGGCGCCCTCACCCGTCGTGTCGGACTCGTCCGACGTGTCGCTTTGGGCCGAAAGCCTGTCGAGCAGCCCGGAAAGGGCCTGGTTGGAAAGAAGCGAGGAAGAGCTCGGATCGAGCCCGTAGCTGCTCAGAATGCTGGCGGCCGACGAACTCTGCGTATCCTGCGCGCTATCGTCGGAGCCGCGAAGGTTTTTCAGGGCATATTGGGCCGAAACCAGCCGCGTGCTGTCAAGTGCGGAAACCATTTGAAAATCCTTGTCGATCATTCGCGGCCTCACGCCGCGGCCGATGGTGAAATGTGCTGCGGCCAAAACGGCAGGGCACCACCGCTTCGGTCGCACCGGCTCCTTCCGAGCCCGCGTCCGGCGGAAAATCTCGCTTCCCGGCATTGCCTGAGGCTTGCGGCGCACGGCCTCCGCGTCAAGCGGTCGCACCACAGCGCCGCGTCCTGTCGGACACGGAGCACCATGAAAAACTCCGCCGGAGGGGCGGAGTTCGTGTCTTCGGAAAGGTGTGTAGCCGACGATCAGTGCGGCAGGACGGTCGAGCCCATCAATTCCTCGTCGATGGCGCGCGCCGCCTGGCGGCCTTCACGGATCGCCCAGACCACCAGCGATTGGCCGCGGCGCACGTCGCCCGCCGTCCAGAACTTGTCGACCGAAGTCTTGTAGTCGCGGTCGTTGGCGACGACATTGGTCGAGCCGCGCTTGTCGGTGTTGAGCGTCAGCTTGCCCTCGAGTTCCTTCAGCACGCTGCCGGTGAACGGTCCGCGGAAACCGATGGCGATGAAGGCGAGATCGGCCCGGATGACGAACTCCGTGCCTGGAACCGGCCGCCTGCGCTCGTCGACCTCACAGCACTTGACGCCGGTCAGCACACCGTCTTCACCGACGAATTCAAGTGTAGCCACCTGGAATTCACGCACGGCGCCCTCGGCCTGCGAGGAAGAGGTGCGCATCTTCGTCGCCCAGAAGGGCCAGACGGCAAGCTTGTCTTCCTTCTCCGGCGGCTGAGGCCGGATGTCGAGCTGGGTGACCTTGACGGCTCCCTGCCGGAACGCCGTGCCGACGCAGTCCGAAGCCGTATCGCCGCCGCCGACGACGACGATATGTTTGGCGCCGGCAAGGATCGGGTCCGACGGCCAGCCAACGCTGTCGATGTTTTCGCGCCCGACGCGGCGGTTCTGCTGCACGAGATAAGGCATCGCATCATGCACGCCTGCAAGGTCGGTGCCCGGAATGCCCGCCTCGCGCGGCGTCTCGGAGCCGCCGCAGTAAAGCACGGCGTCGTGATCGATGAGCAGCTGCTCGACCTTGACGTCGACGCCGACATTGACACCGCAATGGAAGGTGACGCCCTCACCCTTCATCTGCTCGACCCGGCGGTCGATAAAGTTCTTCTCCATCTTGAAGTCGGGAATGCCGTAACGCAGCAGTCCACCCGGCTTGGTCTCGCGCTCATAAAGATGCACCTCATGGCCGGCGCGGCCGAGCTGCTGGGCGGCCGCCATTCCGGCGGGGCCGGAGCCGATGACGGCGACCTTCTTGCCGGTATGGACCGTGGCCGGCTGCGGCCGGATGAAGCCGAGCTCATAGGCCTTGTCGGCAATCGCCTGTTCGACCGTCTTGATGGCGACCGGGGCATCCTCGAGGTTCAACGTGCAGGCTTCCTCGCAAGGCGCCGGGCAGACGCGACCGGTGAACTCAGGAAAGTTGTTGGTCGAGTGCAGGTTCTGGATCGCCGCTTCCCAGTTGTTGTTGTAAACGAGGTCGTTCCAATCGGGAATCTGGTTGTGAACAGGGCAGCCGGTCGGGCCGTGGCAATAGGGGATGCCACAGTCCATGCAGCGCGCGGCCTGTTTCTGCACTTCCGGGTCCGACATCGGGATCGTGAACTCGCGGAAATGACGGATGCGATCCGACGCCGGCTGGTACTTCGCCACCTGCCGGTCGATTTCCAGAAAGCCTGTTACCTTACCCATATCTTCGTCCCTTACCCTCATGACCGCCTCACCGCAGCCAATCTGTCTATCGTCAGTCCCGGTACCCGGGGCAAGTTGCTTGTCTTGACCGTCATTGGACCATATCCCCTGAAAGACATCCGTGCGGTCTGGACAGCTTTCGCCGTCGGCGTGATCGTCACGGGTCATCGAGATATTTTCGTCATCCGTCACCGGCAGTCGGCCGGTGACGGATGTCCGGTGCAATTCATTCCGCGGCGATGCCCATCCGGCTGCGCTCCATCTCCTCGAGCGCACGCCGGTATTCGACCGGCATGACCTTGCGGAATTTCGGGCGGTAATCGGCCCAGTTGTCGAGGATCTGCGTGGCGCGGGCCGAGCCCGTATAGTGCAGATGGTTGGAGATCAGCTGGTAAAGGCGCTCCTCGTCATGGCGCGTCATGTCGCCAGAGACGTCGACGCGTCCCTTGTGCATGAGGTCCCCGCCGTGATGATGCAGCTTCTCCAACATGTCGTCCTCCTCGGGCACCGGCTCGAGCTCGACCATCGCCATGTTGCAGCGGCTGGCGAAATCGCCGGTTTCATCGAGCACGTAGGCGACACCGCCGGACATGCCGGCCGCGAAATTGCGGCCCGTGGCGCCGAGCACGACGACGACGCCACCGGTCATGTATTCGCAGCCATGGTCGCCGACACCCTCGACGATGGCGATCGCACCCGAATTGCGCACGGCGAAACGTTCGCCCGCCACACCGCGGAAGTAGCATTCGCCCTCGGTCGCGCCATAAAGCACGGTGTTGCCGACGATGATCGAGTTCTCCGCCACGATCCTAGAATTCTCCGGCGGCCGGATGATGATCTTGCCGCCTGAAAGGCCCTTGCCGACATAGTCGTTGCCGTCGCCGATCAGGTTGAAGGTGACGCCGCGCGCCAGGAAGGCGCCGAAACTCTGTCCCGCCGTGCCGCGAAGCGTCACGTTGATCGTGTCTTCCTTCAGCCCGCGGTGGCGGAAGCGCTTGGCGACTTCGCCGGAAAGCATCGCGCCTGCCGACCGGTCGACGTTCTTGATGCCGACCTCGAAGGCGACGGGCGTCTTGGCCGTCAGTGCCGGCTGCGCCTGCTCGATCAGCACGCGGTCGAGAATGTCGTCGATCGGGTGCTTCTGCCGGCTTGTCCAGAAGGTCTCTGCCTTGGGAGCGTCGACCTTGTGGAAGATGCGGCTGAAATCGAGGCCCTTCGCCTTCCAGTGGTTCAGCATCTCGTCCTTCTCCAGGAGTTCCGAGGCGCCGATGATCTCGTCAAGCCGGGTGAACCCGAGTGAGGCGAGGATTTCGCGCACTTCGTTGGCGACGAAGAAGAAGTAGTTGATGACGTGCTCCGGCGCGCCCTTGAAGCGCTTGCGCAGCACCGGATCCTGGGTTGCCACACCCACCGGACAGGTGTTGAGATGGCACTTGCGCATCATGATGCAGCCGGCGGCAATCAGCGGCGCGGTGGCAAAACCGAACTCGTCGGCTCCAAGCAGCGCTCCGATAATGACGTCGCGGCCGGTCTTCAGGCCGCCGTCCACCTGCAGGGCGACGCGCGAGCGCAGCCCGTTCAGCACCAGCGTCTGCTGGGTCTCGGCAAGGCCGATTTCCCAGGGGCTGCCGGCATGTTTGAGCGAGGTCAGCGGTGACGCACCCGTGCCGCCATCGAAGCCGGCGACCGTGATGTGGTCGGCGCGTGCCTTGGCAACACCGGCGGCGACCGTGCCGACGCCGACTTCCGAGACCAGCTTGACCGAAACATCGGCAGTCGGGTTGACGTTCTTCAGATCGTAGATCAGCTGCGCCAGATCTTCGATCGAATAGATGTCGTGGTGCGGCGGCGGCGAAATCAGGCCGACACCCGGTGTCGAATGACGGGTCTTGGCAACGGTCGCGTCAACCTTGTGACCCGGCAGCTGGCCGCCCTCGCCAGGCTTGGCGCCTTGCGCCACCTTGATCTGCAGTACGTCGGCATTGACGAGATATTCGGTGGTCACCCCGAAACGGCCCGAGGCGATCTGCTTGATCGCCGAACGTTCCGGGTTCATCGAACCATCGGCCAGCGGCATATAGCGGTCGGATTCCTCGCCGCCCTCGCCGGTGTTCGACTTGCCGCCGATCCGGTTCATGGCGATCGCCAGCGTCGTATGCGCCTCCCTGGAGATCGAGCCGAAGGACATCGCCCCCGTCGAGAAACGCCTGACGATATCGGCCGCCGGCTCGACCTCGTCGATCGATACCGGCGTACGGCCGAGCGCCTCGGCGCTCTTCATCTTGAAGAGACCGCGGATCGTGTTCATGCGCAGCGCCGAATTGTTCACCATATCGGCGAATTCGCGGTAGCGGTCCTCGGCATTGCCGCGCACGGCATGCTGAAGGGCCGCGACCGCATCCGGCGTCCAGGCATGGCTTTCGCCGCGCATGCGGTAGGCATATTCGCCGCCGATGTCGAGCGTCGTGGCAAGAAGCGGATCGGTGCCGAAGGCCGCGTTGTGGCGGGCGACGGTTTCTGCGGCGATCGCCTCGAGGCCGACGCCTTCGATCATCGTCGCGGTTCCGAAGAAATACTTGTCGATCAGTTCGGACTGCAGGCCGATCGCATCGAAGATCTGCGCGCCGCAATAGGACTGGTAGGTCGAAATGCCCATCTTCGACATGACCTTGAGGATGCCTTTGCCGACCGCCTTGATGTAGCGGTAGACGATTTCGGAAGCATCCACTTCCTTCGGGAATTCGCCCTTGGCATGCATGTCGAGCAGCGTGTCGAAGGCGAGATAGGGGTTGATCGCCTCGGCGCCGTAGCCGGCGAGCAGGCAGAAATGATGGACTTCGCGCGGCTCTCCGGTCTCGACGACGAGACCGACCGAGGTGCGCAGCCCCTTGCGGATCAGATGGTGATGTACGGCAGCTGTGGCGAGCAACGCCGGAATCGCGATCCGATCCGGCCCGATCTGGCGGTCGGAGAGCACGATGATGTTGTAGCCGCCCTTGACGGCCGCTTCCGCGCGCTCGCAGAGCCGGTCGAGCATCTCGGGCATGCCTTCGGCACCACGCTCGATATCATAGGTAAAATCGAGCGTCTTGGTGTCGAAACGGTCTTCCGTGTGACCGATCGAGCGGATCTTTTCGAGATCGCCATTGGTCAGGATCGGCTGACGCACCTCGAGCCGCTTGGCGTTCGCCGCCCCTTCATGGTCGAGAATGTTCGGCCGCGGCCCGATGAAGGAAACCAGGCTCATGACCAGTTCCTCGCGGATCGGGTCGATCGGCGGGTTGGTCACCTGCGCGAAGTTCTGCTTGAAATAGGTGTAGAGCAGCTTCGGCTTTTCCGACATGGCCGAGATCGGCGTATCCGTGCCCATCGAGCCGATCGCTTCCTGGCCGGTCGTCGCCATCGGCGACATCAGGATACGGGTATCCTCGAGCGTGTAGCCGAAGGCCTGCTGGCGGTCGAGCAGCGACACGTCGCGGCGCAGCGCCCTTGGCTCCACCGGCTTCAGGTCTTCGAGGATGAGCTGGGTGCGGTTGAGCCAGCTGCGATAGGGATGCGCCGTTGCCAGCTGCGACTTCACCTCGTCGTCGGAGATGATGCGGCCTTCTTCCATATCGATCAGCAGCATCTTGCCTGGCTGCAGGCGCCACTTCTGGATGATCTTCTCCTCCGGAACCGGCAGCACGCCGGCTTCGGACGCCATGATGACGCGGTCGTCATCGGTGACGAGGTAACGCGCCGGCCGCAGGCCGTTGCGGTCGAGCGTCGCGCCGATCTGCTTGCCGTCGGTGAAGGCGACGGCAGCCGGCCCGTCCCAGGGCTCCATCAGCGCCGCATGATATTCGTAGAAGGCCTTGCGTTCGGCGGCCATCGACTGGTTGCCGGCCCAGGCTTCCGGGATCAGCATCATCACGGCATGCGCCAGCGAATAACCGCCGCGCACCAGGAATTCGAGCGCATTGTCGAAGCAGGCCGTGTCCGACTGCCCCTCGTAGGAGATCGGCCAGAGCTTGGAGATGTCCTCGCCGAACAGCGGTGAGGAGACCGACGCCTGGCGCGCCGCCATCCAGTTGACGTTGCCGCGCAGCGTGTTGATCTCGCCGTTATGGGCGACCATGCGGTAGGGATGCGCGAGCTTCCATGACGGGAAGGTGTTGGTCGAGAAGCGCTGGTGCACCAGGGCGACCGCGCTTTCGAAACGCGGATCCGACAGGTCCTTGTAATAGACGCCGACCTGATAGGCCAGGAACATGCCCTTGTAGACCACCGTCGCCGACGACAGCGACACCGGATAGAAATTGCTCTCCTCGCCGTCGAACTCGTCATAGATACGGTTGGAGATTACCTTGCGCAGCGTGAACAGCCGGCGCTCGAACTCGTCGTTGTTTTCGGCATCCTCGCCGGCGCCGATGAAGACCTGCACATGATGCGGCTCGGTTGCGGCAATGGCCGGCGCCTTGGAGAGCGAGGAATTATCGACGGGCACATCGCGAAAGCCGATGAAGACCTGACCTTCCTCGGTGATGACATCCTTGATCACCTTCTTGAAGTGCTCGATCTGCTTTTCATCGCGCGGCATGAAGATATGGCCGACGCCATATTCGCCGACCGGCGGCAGGGTGATGCCCTGCTCGGCCATCTCCTCACGGAAGAAACGGTCGGGGATCTGCACCAGGATGCCGGCGCCGTCACCCATCAGCGGATCGGCGCCGACGGCGCCGCGATGCGTCAGGTTCTCGAGGATGAACAGCCCATCCTTGACGATCTGGTGCGACTTCTGGCCCTTCATATGCGCGACGAAGCCGACGCCGCAGGCATCATGTTCGTTGCGCGGATCGTAGAGGCCTTGTTTCTTCGGCAGGCCGGAGGCGGATTTGGACATATTGGCCGTCGCGCGCAGATTAGCAGCAGCAAACCGGTCAACTTCCATGGATGGCGTCTTCGTCATCATCTTTCCTCCTGTCGAAGCCCGCGGGGCCACGGGCGGCTTTTCGTCCCGCGCCGCAACCCGAAGATAGGTTCGGCGCATGACAGCGCTGTTGCATTGTGAAGATCGGCCGCAGACATCTGCTTTGAAGGAAAGCAAACCGTCGCGTTCCGCGCCTGCCATTCGCCTCCGCGCGCCGCCCTTGAGGCTTGACGCTCGGAAGAACTATAGCGTGAAAGCCGCTCTGTTCCAGGGCTTTCGGCGCCTCTTCGGTCACAAAGGCCAAAATAGGACAGCAACACTGTCCTATTTCATCAGTTCTATGCCAGAAAGCATTCGGCTCCGCAAGAGCGCTCCGTCAAAAAACGTTAATTTGCGACGGAAGATTGCCTCGGCAGCGGCGCCGACGAAATAAAATTACGTTGAGCGGTATTATTTTGTTTATTGATTGCGTAGTTCAATTTCTGTGATGTGTCGCGGACGTCAACCTTGATCCTGTGAAGCTTTGGCGTAATGTCCGCTGCGGATTTGCCAACCCCCTCCTTTTCCACGGTTTCTCCCATGTTCTTTGCTTCCGATAACTGGGCCGGCGCCCACAAATCCATTGCCGAACGTCTGCTGACGGAATCGACCGGCTTTGCCGCCGCCTATGGCGCCGGCGATCTCGACAGGAAGGTCGAGGCTCGTTTTTCCCAAATCTTCGAGCGTGAGGTTTCGGTTTTCTTCGTCGCCACCGGCACGGCCGCCAACTCGTTGTCGCTGGCGAGCGTCCAGCGTCCCGGCGGCATTACCTTCTGCCATTCGGAGGCCCATGTGATCGAGGATGAATGCGGCGCGCCGGAATTTTTCTCCGGCGCCGCCCGTCTCGTTGCCGTTGACGGCGAAGCCGGCAAGATCGACCCGGAAAAGCTTTCGTCGAACATCGCAAGCTTTCCCGAGGACGCCGTTCATCACGGCCGCGCCAGCGCCGTGACCATCACCCAGGCGACCGAGATCGGCACCGTCTATTCCCTGCCGGAGATCGGCGAGATCGCCGCCATATCAAGGAAGCGCAATCTGCCGCTCCACATGGATGGCGCCCGCTTTGCCAACGCGCTGGTGGCGCTCGGCGCCACCCCGGCCGAGATGACCTGGAAGCGCGGCGTCGACATGCTGTCCTTCGGCGGCACCAAGAACGGCTGCTGGTGTGCGGAAGCGATCGTCTTCTTCAATCCGGATCAAGCCCGGGAAATGCCCTTTATCCGCAAGCGCGCCGCCCAGCTCTTCTCCAAGTCGCGTTTCATCGCCGCCCAGTTCGATGCCTATTTCGAAAAAGGTCTCTGGCTCGATCTCGCCCGCCATTCGAACGGCATGGCCGACCGGCTACGCTCCGGTATCGGCACGAGCAACTCCGCCCGCCTGGCCTGGCCGACCGCATCCAACGAAGTCTTTGCCGTCGTCAGCAAAAGTGCCGCAAAAATTGCGGAGGAAAAGGGTGCGAAATTTTACGAATGGCCGGTCCCGGCGGCAACGCCCGAACTCGTTTCTGAAAGCGAGATCCTGATCCGCCTCGTCACCAGCTTCGCGACCACCGAAGCGGATGTCGATGGTTTCCTGAAATGCCTAGCCGCCTGATTGCCCAGATTGGCAGTGCTTCACGCCGATTTCAGCCCCCTCACTTTTTGCAGAATATCTTCCGACAGTGCTGAAACCAGTGCCTGGTCCGCGCCCTTACGCGGAACCAGCACGAATTCCACGTCTTCCAGCACCGGAAGTTTTCCCGCAGCAATCTCCTTCAGCCCTGAGGGCGCCATGCTGCGTGGCTGTACCAGCACGCCCATCCCGGCTCGCGCCGCCGCCGTCAACCCGCTCAGGCTGCCGCAGGTGCAGACGATCCGCCACGGCACCCCGTTTCGCCCGAGTGCTTCGAGCGCGATCACCCGTGTGACGCTCGGCGGCGGAAAGGCGATCAGCGGCAGAGGGCCGGAAGCGAGCACACGCTCGGGATCGCGCGCCAGCCAGACGAGCGGCTCGCGATAGACGAGTTTTCCGCGCGCATCGCCGAGCCGGCGCTTGGCGAGCACCAGATCGATTTCGCCATTGTCCTGCATCTCGTAAAGAACGCCGGACAGCGCCACTGTCAGTTCGAGGTCGACGGAGGGATGCGAACGAACGAAATCCTCGAGCACCGCCGGCAACTGGCTGGTGACGAAATCCTCCGACACGCCGAGCCGCAGGCTGCCGCGCAGGCTGTTGTTCTTAAACAGCGACTGCACCTGCCCCTCGATCGAAAGCATGGCGCGCGCATGCGACAGCAGCGCCTCGCCATCGCCGGTCAGCATCACCTTATGCGTATCGCGTGCCAGCAGCCTGCGCCCGAGCGCTGCCTCCAGCCGCTGAATATGCTGGCTGACCGTCGACTGCCCGAGGCCCAGCCTTTCTGCGGCGAGCGTGAAACTGCCCATCTGCTCGACGGCGACGAAACTGCGCAACTGCGAAAGATCCAGCATGATCCCGATTCTCGATAACTGTTATTCCTTGCATCCTGGATCATAATGGACGACAGAACAATGACTGTTTTATCACGCCGCGAGACCACCATGCGCCGCTTTCTGCCCGATACATTCACCATCCTGCTCGTCTGCACCGTCATCCTTGCCTCGTTGCTGCCGGCGCACGGCACGTTCGCGGATTATTTCGGCATCGCCACCGATCTCGCTATCGCGCTGCTGTTTTTCCTGCATGGCGCCCGCCTGTCGCGCGACGTAGTCATCGCTGGCCTGCTGCACTGGCGCCTGCATATCGTCATCCTGCTGACGACCTTCGGCATCTTCCCGCTGCTCGGCATGGCGCTCGGACTGATCCCCGACACGATCCTGCCGCAGCCGCTTTATCTCGGCATCCTCTTCCTCTGCGTGCTGCCGTCGACGGTGCAGTCATCGATCGCCTTCACCTCGATGGCGGGCGGCAACGTGCCCGCCGCCATCTGCTCGGCCTCGGCATCCAACATCTTCGGCATGTTCCTGACGCCGCTGCTCGTCGGCCTGCTGTTTTCCGTCGGCGGCCATGGCGGCTTCTCCTTCGACGCATTAGAGCAGATCCTGCTGCAGCTGCTTGCCCCCTTCATCGTCGGCCAGGCTCTGCAGCCCTGGATCGGCGACTGGATCCGCGCCAAGAAGAAGATCCTGATGCCTGTCGACCGCGGCTCGATCCTGATGGTCGTCTATCTCGCCTTCAGCACGGCGGTCGTCGAGGGCCTGTGGCACACCTTCTCAATCGCCGATATCGCCGTCGTCATCGTCGCCGACATGGTTCTGCTGGCGATTGTCCTGGTGCTGACGATGTTCGGCAGCCGCTGGCTGGGCTTCAACAAACCCGACCAGATCACCATCACCTTCTGCGGCTCGAAGAAGAGCCTCGCAAGTGGCGTGCCGATGGCGAACGTCATCTTCGCGGGCCAGTCGATCGGCGCGATCGTGCTGCCGCTGATGCTCTTCCACCAGATCCAGCTGATGGTCTGCGCCGTCATTGCCCAGAAATACGCTGCCGCCGCCGCCCGCCGCGCAACGGAAAAAGAGATGAATGAGGCCAGCAGCCCGGCCTAAGCAACAATAAAAACGGCGCCCCGATGGAGCGCCGTTCGTTTTATCCGATAAGGATCTGATTAGCCGTTGATGATCTGCGCTTCGATGGCCTTCGGAGCCTCGACCGGTTCTGCGGCAATCGCGATCTTGCGGGGCTTCATGGCCTCGGGAATATTGCGCAGAAGGTCGATGTGCAGCAGGCCGTTCTTCAGCGAAGCGGCGGTCACCTCGACATGATCGGCAAGCTGGAAGCGGCGCTCGAAGGCGCGCTTGGCAATGCCGCGGTAGAGGAATTCGCCGCTTTCGGCAGGTTCCTCGTTCTTTTCACCCTTCACGGAGAGGACGTGAGCATGGGCTTCGATCGAAAGTTCGGTCTCGTCGAAACCGGCAACCGCCATGGTGATGCGATAGGTGTTTTCACCGGTGCGCTCGATATTATAGGGCGGATAGGTCTGCGCCTGCTCCGGCTGGGCAAGGCTGTCGAGCATGGTGAAGAGCCGGTCGAAACCGACGGTCGAACGATAAAGGGGAGAGAAGTCTACGTGACGCATGATGTCCTCCTGTGGAAGCGACGTGTTGCGATGAAATGCCCCTGAGACCCCATCTTTGGCGGCCTTGGGACGGTTGCGCAGGCCCTGTTCGGCACCCGCAGAAAGGAAATGGTGATGGGATTCGAGGAGTTCAATACCTTTTTGCAATCGCCTTGATCGGCCCGTGAACCCCGCATGAACGACCGGTTCGGAGCGCGTTCAGGCGCATTCGCTTAGGAATTTAGGCGTCGGGTGAATCTGGTCCCGATGGCTGAAGTGCATCGTCCCTTCTTCTTCAGTCTCAACTTCGGCCGGCCGCGAGCACCCTCATGCTCCTGCCGGCCCTTTTCCCCACCGCTTTCCAATCCGGATGCCGTGCGCTATCCCTGATGCGAAGCAATCAGCAGCGGCGCATTGGCAAAGTCATGGATCAGGTTCTCTATTCGACGCCCGACAATCCCGCCCCGGAAAACCGCACGGAGGGGTTCTTCGAAACCCATGACGGCCAGCAGCTGCGTTACGCCGTCTTCCGCTCGACTGGCCAGATTACCAAGGGCACCGTCGTCATCCTCCACGGCCGCAACGAATATATCGAGAAATATTTCGAGACGATCCGCGACCTCACGGCCAAGGGTCTCTGGGTCGCGACCTTCGATATGCGCGGCCAGGGCGGTTCGTCACGGCTCCTGAAGAGCCGCAACCATGGCCACATCCGCCGCTTCGTCGATTACGAGCGCGATCTCGATACCTTCCTGGAAAAGGTGGTGCTGCCGGATACCCGCCTGCCCTTCTATCTGCTCGCCCATTCCACAGGCGGCCTTATCGCACTCTCGGCCGCGCCCTATCTCACCACCCGTATCGATCGCATGGTGCTGTCGGCGCCCTTCATCGGCCTGACCGGCCAGGCGGCTTCGCCTCGCGTCATCCGCGCTCTTGCCGGCACGCTGACTGCCCTCGGCCTCGGCTTCCTGCCGCTGACCTCGAAACTGAAGGAGCCGAACTTCAGCGACAATCCGCTGACCTCGGACGAACACAGATTTGAGCGCAATGTCGCGATGATGAAGGCTCATCCGGAACTGACGCTCGGGCCGCCGACGGCCCGCTGGCTGATCGAGGCTTTTCGCACCATGGACCGGGTCACTTCGCCCTACCATCTCTTCTCGATCACCATCCCGACCATCGTCATCGCCCCGACGCGTGACGGTGTCGTGCCCTACACGGCGCAGGAGCGGCTTTCGCGTTATTTCCGCGCCGGCCAGCTGGTGCCGATCAACGGCGCCCGCCACGAGATCTTCCAGGAGCGCGATATCTACCGCGCCGCCGCCCTTGCCGCCTTCCACGCCTTCATTCCCGGCAGCGATGCCGAAGAAAACCAGGACGTCGCCGCCCTCGGTACGTGAGCCGGATCGGCTTTGCCGACCGGGGGATCAGCGCTGCAGGATGGCGATTGCCTGTTCGTAGACTGCCCGGCTGCCGGCAGCGATAATCGAGCCGCCGTTTTCCGGCCGTCCGCCGTCCCAGGTGGTGATGATGCCGCCCGCTCCTTCGATGACGGGAATGATACCGCCGACGTCATAGGGCTTCAGGCTGTTTTCGATGACGAGATCGATATGGCCGGCAGCAAGCAGCGCATAGGCATAGCAGTCGCAGCCGTAGCGGAAGAGCCGCACCTGGCCTTCGATCTCGCGGTATTTCTCCATCTCCTCGCCGGCAAAGAGATGCGGTGAGGTGGTAAACAGGATGGCGTTCGAGAGCGCGTCACACCGGCGCGTGGCCAGCCGCCGCTCGCCCTCCGGCCCGGTATAGATCGAGCCGTTCTGGTCGGCGAAATAACGCTCGCCGGTAAAGGGTTGCTCGATCATGCCCATGATCGCCCGGCCATCCTTCTGCAGGCCGATCAGCGTTCCCCATACCGGCACACCGGATATGAAGGCGCGCGTGCCGTCGATCGGATCGATCACCCAGACATATTCGCGGTCGAGCCCGACATTGCCATGTTCCTCGCCGAGAATGCCGTGGCCGGGGAAATTCTCCTCGATGAGCGCCCGGATGGCGAGTTCGGCCGCCCGGTCACCCTCCGTTACCGGATCGAAACCGGAGGAAAGCTTGTTCGTGACATCGAGGCCGGAGCGGAAGCGCGGCAGCGTCTCGGCCCGAGCGGCTTCCGCCAGGCGATTGAAGAACGAACGGTCAGGAAACATGATGACACCGTTTGGCTGGCGGGAGTGGCGCTTTTCATAGCGAAAAGCAACGGGAATGCAAACGCAGCAGGCAATTTGGATCTAATTGCCCAAAGATATCGCAACGCAATATATTGCTTGACATTTGTGCAATGCAATAGTAGCTTCTTCATACAGTCTTCTGACTGTAAATACCCTCCTTGGGTGTTTCCTCCCTAGACTTAGCCGCGCTCACAAGCGCGGTTTTTTTTGGCTGGGGAAGGCCAGACGTTAGCGACATCGAAAAAGAGAGCTATTCGGCGGCCAGCGCCCGCTCGCCGGCAAATTTCTCGACGTATTCCGCCATCTGCTGCATGAAGTCCGTGACGGCGTCGGCCACTGCGGCGAAATCCTCGCGTTTCTCCAGCGTCACTTCATCGACATAGATCGCCCGGTTCACTTCGATCTGCAGCGCGTGCAGGCCGCGCGAAGGTCGGCCGTAATGTTCGGTGATGAAGCCGCCGGCATAGGGCTTGTTGCGGATCGCCGCGAAGCCCATTTCCTCGAGGATGGCGATGGCCGCGCGCGAAAGTTCAGCCGAAGCGCTGGTGCCGTAGCGATCACCGATGATGAAATCAGGTCGCGCAGTGCTGCCGGCGACGCGCACATTGCCAGGCATCGAGTGGCAGTCGATTAACACGCCGAAGCCGAACTGCACATGCGTTCGCGCGATCAGCCGGCGGAGCGCCGCATGATAGGGCTTGTAGACCGCTTCGACGCGGTCGAGCCCCTCCTGCACCGGCAGGCGCCGCGCATAGATCTCCATATTCTCGGCGACGATGCGCGGAATGGTGCCGAGCCCGCCGGCGACCCTGAGCGAATTGACATTGGCATAGGGCGGCAGCAACCCGTCGAACATCCGCGGATCGAGCTCGTAGGGCTCGCGATTGACGTCGAGATAGGCGCGCGGGAAGTTGGCCGCTAGAAGCGGCGCGCCGAGCGCGATGGCCGAGCCGAAGAGCTCGTCGACGTAGTGATCCTCGGAACGGCGGATGGCGATGCCCTCGAGCCTGGACTGGGCGATAAATTCCGGTGGATAAATGCGGCCGCTATGGGGGGAGTTGTAGACGAAGGGAATGGTCTGCGACACGGGCTCATGGACCTCAAAAAGCTCGTATTCGCGTATTTCCGGCACTTTCGGCCCTCTTTACCATGTCATGAACTGACTGCTTTGCCCATGTTGCCAGTTGCCCGGCCGCAAGTCCATACTATGTAGAAGGGACGGCGGTCACGCACAGGCAATTCACCGGTTGTTTACCGGGTCAAGACTAGTGTAAACGGCTGGCAGCCCACCAAAAACCTATGGATCGCGGTCTGGATTGATGACTCAGAAGATACTTCTCGCCGAAGACGACAACGACATGCGCCGCTTCCTGGTGAAAGCGCTCGAAAAGGCCGGCTACAAGGTCCTTTCCTATGACAATGGCGCCAGCGCCTATGACCGGCTGCGCGAGGAGCCGTTTTCCCTGCTGCTGACCGATATCGTCATGCCCGAGATGGACGGCATCGAGCTGGCCCGCCGCGCCACCGAGCTCGACCCCGACCTGAAGGTGATGTTCATCACCGGTTTTGCCGCCGTGGCGCTGAACCCTGATTCGAAGGCGCCGAAGGATGCCAAGGTCCTTTCCAAGCCTTTCCACCTGCGCGATCTCGTCGACGAGGTCAACAAGATGCTTGCCGCGTAAGGCTTGCCGGGCGGCGCGTCACAAAACTGAAAAAAGCCTATTGACGGCTCCAAAGGTTTTGTGATCTATGCGCCGCCATCGGATGGGCGTGTAGCTCAGCGGGAGAGCACTACGTTGACATCGTAGGGGTCACAGGTTCAATCCCTGTCACGCCCACCATCCGATCTCCCTGACATCGTTGACAAATCCCCGCCTTGGGGAATCTCTGACTCCAGAGCCCGGGACACGCTCTAGGTGTGAGCTTTCAGGAGGTTGTCCATTCGGAGCGGATTTAGGAGACTGGAGTTACCACACCTCAGTTTTCCAGGATCACTCCGAATGAACATCCATAAGAATGCCCGACTGACACCGTTGCGTCGAGA
>NZ_MZMU01000025.1 GCF_004123835.1 Rhizobium leguminosarum
GCCGACCTGGTGGTTATGGCGGGGTGGCTGCACCCGTTCCCTTTCCGAACACGGCCGTGAAACGCCCCTGCGCCCATGGTACTTCGTCTTAAGACGCGGGAGAGTAGGTCGCTGCCAGGTCTGCAAAACGCAACTTAACGCATGCGCCCGAAGCCGTCAGGCTTCGGTAAGCTGCATGCGTCAACAAAGATAATCTTCTCATTCACAGCCAACGGCCCAAAGCCGAAACAAAGGGCCGCTCACAAAGCGGCCTTTCGTGTTATAATACTGCAGCAAATCCCAAGGATTTGCGCTGGCGCGGGGTGGAGCAGCCCGGTAGCTCGTCAGGCTCATAACCTGAAGGCCGCAGGTTCAAATCCTGCCCCCGCAACCAAATCTTCCAAATAGACCACCATAGACACAAACACCAAAAGCCCGCCTCGTGCGGGCTTTTTGAATTAAGCCAAGGCTTCATCGCGCAGATCCGATCCTTCAGCCCAATCCGTTCTGAGCCAGGAAGTCCGCTGCCTGCATTGTGTCCAAGGCGCCGGCCGTCTCTCTGAAGTAAGGCAGGCCTTGCCAGAGGTTGCGATCGCCGACGATATAGAATCGCCGCTGGGCGCGGGTGAGGGCGACGTTCAAGAGGTTTGGCTTCGATGCGGCCCAGCTCGCCGCCCCGTGATGGTCGGCATCGGCGCCGAGCACCATGAAAACGATGTCTTCCTCCTTGCCCTGGAAGGTATGCACCGTGCCGATCCGTTCCTGCAGCCATTTCGATAGTCTCGGTGGAGACGACCGCGTATTTCCGTTCCAATCACCCCATGCTGCATGGGCCAGAGCCTGCCTCAGACTGTTCTTGATCTCCTTGAACGGCGAGATGATATAGAGATCCGGCAATGCGCCGTCCCGGCGATAAGTGGCAGTGAGGAGATCGACAATGAAACCCGTCTGTTCTGGAACGGCCTGTTTGCCTGACACACTTCCCTTGACGTCGATCCAGGCGCTGTCGCCATAAAACGGTGGAGCGTCGCCGGCCGGCCGGCGCTCTTCCAGCCCGAAGACCATCTTGTTCTGATAGGCGATCTGGTTGGCAAGACTGAACATCGGGTCGATGCAGCGACGATGGACCCTGAGGGGGCTGCCGATCCAGAGCCCGTCCGCTTCCTCTCCCTGTACGGTCGTTCCATAGCGGTTGGCGGCATCGGCCAGCATCTGCACCGACGCCCTGTTCGGCGAATATTGTCCAGTCGCCGTGTGGGGCGAGAGCGCCGAGGTGGCGGTGATCAGCGCACTGGGAAGCGTGAAGACCGGTTCGATCTGCTGGGGATCGCCGATCACCATGACGCGACGCCCCCGCAACAAGGCCCCGACGGCCGCTTGCGGCACCGCCTGACCGGCTTCATCGATGAAGACCCAGCCGATCGAGGCGGCTTCGAGACCGCGGAACTGCCGGGCAAAGGAGGCAAACGTCGTCGACACGATCGGAACGATCATGAAAAGGCTCTGCCAGATCAACGCAATGTACTGGCTGTCGGCGGGACCGTTGTTGGAAAGCAGTTTGTTGATGGCGACGATGTTTCCGCCAAAACCTCCGCCCTTCTGGCCAACATCCGCCAGCCACGCTTCCTGCAGCGTCAACGCTGCTTCCAGCAATGCCGAACGCAGACCTGCCAGCTCGTCCTGATGCCACAGGCCGTCAATCTGGAAACGGTCGGTTTCGAGATCGGCGAGACGCCCGGGTAGGGTGGGATGACCGAGAATCGTCCCGAGACGACCGAATTCTTCTCTCTTCCGGGACCAGATTTCCCGTTGTGATCTGAGCGCCAGTTCGGCCCGCTGATGTCCGCGCAACGCCCGTTTCAGCGCAGGTCCATGAGTTTTTGCAAGTTGACGCTCGCATTCCGCCAGTGCCTTGCGCAGTTCCAGCTGCCCGCGCGCATTGGCGCCGACATCTTGCCGATGCTGCCGGGCAGGAGTGGTCGGCAACACTCTCTCCCACCACGCAGGAGCGCTGCGGTCGAGCAACTGTTCCTCCTCTTTCAGATGAGACAAACCTTCCCTGATACGAAGTATTTCGGCTTGGACCATGTCGCATCTGTCCTGCGCTTGCCGAAATTCGCTTTCGGCTGCTCTGACCCCTTCAAGGGCCTCGCGGCAGAAGGTATCCTGCGAAACCAGGGCGATCTCGTCATAGAGATCGGCATAGCGTGCACATTGGCCGATCTTGTCGCGGACCGCGCCGTCGGCGGCATGAAAAGCCGCCGACGCTTCGGCAAAGGTCGGTCCTTCATAGCTTTTCAGCCATTCCCAAATGGTCTGTGGCTTGTCACTGCCGGACCAGCCGGGCTTCGGCCTGTCGGCGATCTCCATGAAGGCAAAACGTTCCTTGAAGGCTCGGCGGTTCCTGGAGTTGCCGAGCGCACAAGCGATCAGCCCCCATGGGCGGTCGTCGTCGGAGAGCTTGACGGTGGCACCATTGTCCTTCTGGCAAGCGATCTTGTGTGCGACCGTCTGCAGATATTGGAATGAAGACGTGTCCGCGATCGCGCTCCGCTTGGGAAGGTCGCGCGAGATATTCTCCACGGCGGCGTTGTTGGAGGAGGCGACGACCATTTCGAAACCGGCAAGGGCCGGGATCAGCGCCGATATGGAGCTCGTGCTCCGGTCCGCGAAAGTGACGCGGCGCGCCGAACCGCCAAAGGCATCGCGCGCCGTCTTCAAAGAGGAGAGCACCCGGGCGCGCCGAACGATATTATCCGCGAACATGTCGCGAAGCAGGGTCGTCTTTCCCGTCCCTGGCGGGCCGTTGACCGAGGACAGTCCTGCTTCCGAAAGGTCGCCAATCGCCGAATTGATCGCAAACTGCTGCATGAGGCTCATTGCGTGGTGAGGTTCGCTGAGCCAACGTCCGCGGTTGAGTTTTCCAGGATGCAAGGCCCGAACGATCGCCCGGCGTCCCTCCTCCGAGTAGAGGTCGATCCGTTTCTCACGCGCCAGCGGGGTGAGATATTGCCTGAGCGGCGCGGGGATATCGCCATGCGTGACGCGTATCATCGCCTGCTCGATGTCCTCGATGAAGAAGCTGTTCAGGATCCCGATCTCTTCTTCGGTGTTTGCACTCTCGTCCTCCTCGTCGTCGGCATCGGGCACATTGCTCTCCTGTGGTGGCGGCAGGGAGAGGACCTCGGGTTTTTCCACCCCGTCTCGATAGCGTATTTCGACGGCGGCGATGGGCTTTTCCTGGCGCGAAGCAAAGCCGGCCCAATCGCAGAGCAGTTCATGCAGCGTCAGGATTTCGCCGGCGTCGATCGGCTGATCGTCCGTGTCCTCGGAAGATGAAGATCTCAGATGCCGCTGTGCCCGAAAGTTTTGGAGTAGTTCCGACAGCTGCCGCTTGCTGTCGGCAAATGCCTCGTGGCTGAGCGAGGAGAGGCCGGATTTGCGCACCCGCCCCAGAGCCCATGGCAGCGTCGAAACGGAAAACGTTTCGAACATCGGCTGTCCCAAGGGGGAGAGCTGCAGGCTGGCAAAGCAGGTATCGCCGTCGAGGTCGCCGCGTTCGGCATCCTCATATTCGGCGATATCGGCTGCAACGCTGTCGAAATGCCTGCGGATGTCGGCAATTTCCGATTTGCTGAAAACGCCGAGGAACAGGGTAAAACCCGTGATCTGCTTCTCCTCGGGGATCGCTGGACGGCTGAGTGCGGCACCGTCATCCTCAAGTGTCTTCGCATGCAGCCAGAAAACAGTTCGGCCTTCACCTGAGGCGATACGACTGGAGAGATCGTAAGGAATGAAGAACTCGATTTTGTGCCAGAAATCGAGAATGGCCAGAAGCCGTTCCCTTTCGGCGCCATCTGCATTCGTCTGCATGACTTCTCACTGAGGAGTTGCAAAAATAGGCTCGCGCTTTCTTTTAGCAACGATTGCAGCTCAAAATCAAAGACCATGGTGACTGCGCGTCCCGGAGCCGCCGGACCGCATTTCCGCACCATGGCAAAACCGCGTCAATGCAGACGCGGTCGGCGTCGTTCGCTGAGTTGCCGTCCCCGGTTCCAGCGGGCGATGGTCTCCGGCACGACGTCCGTCTTGCCAACGGCGGGTTCGCCGATCGAGCGCAGGCGTTCGAGGGCAACACCCGCCTTGGCGGCATATTCGAGCGAGGTCGGATCGTCCGAATGCACGTCCTGGATCGCGGCGAAGACGGCCTCCGCCTCGGTCAGCCGTTTGCTGGCCGCAAGGGCGATGCCACGCTTGTAATGCGCCTGGATGAGATGCGGCCCGATCTCGCCGACCTGGCGGAAAGTCTCCGCGGCCTGGTCGTATTGATGCAGGGCGAGCTGCGTGTCGCCAAGCCGCATTTGGATCGGTGTCGGATCGGGCGCTCGCTCGACGAGAGCCTTGTAGGCAGCCAGTGCCTCCGTCAGCTTTCCTCGGTCGAACAGCAAATTGGCGAGCCCGAATTCCGCACCGGTATGGCCGGGAGCAGATTGCAGGACCTGGTTGAAGGCGATCTCCGCTTTACCACGAGCGCCGTTGCGGTACATGTCGAGCGCCTGCTCGTAGACGAAACGAATGCTGCGTGGGTTGAGCACGCCGTGCAGGTTCTGGCCGTTGCGGGTGCGGAACAGCGTGCAGCTGATCCGCCGTTCCTCCACCCCGAACATATATTTATAGGGTTCGTTTCCGCGCAGGAAATCATAGGTCTTGAAGCCGTGCTCGATCGCCCGCCGGATGCAGTAGCCATGCAGGATGAGGCCGGGAGACGGCGTCTTCCAGTTTTCGTCGCGGCCGGTGATATAAAAGAGGATCGCCTTCTTCTGCCGGTCGACGATATTCGCCAGCGCGCCGAGCGGCTGATCGCCATACCAAAAGACCGGCACTTCGAGATTGCCGCTGTTGAAACAGTCCATCAGCATTTCGCGCGTGGTGATGATCAGACGTTCGGTCCGCTCCGTGCCTTTGCGGGCACTCCACTTGATCCGCCAGAGATTGAAGAGGATGTCCAAGTCCCGATCAACAGTCTCGGCGGTTGCCATCGTGATCCGGTAAATATCACCGCCTTCGACCTTGCGCAGGAAGCGCCGGAGCTTTTGGCGCGTCTGGCTGCTCATGCTCTGTTCGAGATAGTCGTCGAAGCTCGCCGGCAGGGGGACGATCGGGCAGATCGTATTGTCGATATTCTCGCTGTTCTTGGGTGAGCTGTCGCGAAACATCACCTCCGGCCCCTGCAGCGCCTTGATCATCTTCTCGCGCCGGCCGGCGGGGCCGCTGAAATATTCGAGCTTCAGGTCGGTCCAGTTCTGATGTTTGAGAAACGAAGCAAAGCCGGCAATGGCATGCTGCTCGTAATCCGGCCTGACGATGAAACCGGTATAATCGGCCGCAAAATTCCCGGCCATGATGATTTCGTCGTAGAAGAGCCCGGTCTTCTCGTTCAGATGCGTGATGAGGCGCAACGGAAAGAAGGCGACATAGGGTGCTTCGGGATCGCGTTCGCGAAGGGCGAGGATGAACCAGCGGCGCCGGCGGGAGAGATAATTCTTCAGCCATATCCAGGAGAGGAAATGCTGCGCGTCGGGATCTTCCAGGAAGACCTGATCCCAGTTCTCGCGTACCGCCTCGAACCCGGCAATGGTGTCGATAATATCTATGCGCATGTCCGCCCCCCAATACCCCATACGTCACTCGGGAGGTTTCATTCTAGTGGGAAACACCGATCTTCAAATAAACCGTCCGGATGATTTAAGTGGCCTAAATGGGATTAGTCCTGAGCCGGCGCATAACCCAAAATCGCAATCGGTTTTGGTGAAAATGATGCACAGATTCAAAGTGATAGAGCGCAACGCGTCCTGAAGGATGCTGCGCTTCAACGACCTCGCCCGAAAGTGTGCAGCGGTTTTGAGAACCTCCATACATAAGGATTAGATCAGAGCTCGCCGGAGATCTGCGGGCTCGCATGGATGAAGGCCCAGAGCGTCCGGCTGATGGCGACGATCTCGGCGATCGACTTTTCCAGATGCTCGATCTCGCGCGCGTCCATCTGTTCGATCTTGCCGTAGCGGATCTCCTTGTCGTCCTCGACGAGCCGCATCAGCTGCGTGCTCGAAATCTCTCCCTTTTCGTCGAAAGAATAGATGCAGTGATTGTACTTGTTGCGGACCTTGGACTCCTTCTTCAGCCGCGACATGGCTGAAAGGATCGCCTTGCGGTCGGAAGGGGAGGTCGAAGCGAGCTTGGACAGCCGTTCGATGAGATCGATCCTGGCACGCGTGGTGTTGAGCGTCAGGAACACGACGATTGCCGCATCCTTTTCGACCCGGAGAAGATGGGCGATGATGTAGATCAGCAGGCTTTCGGTGTTCGTCCAGACATAGTTCAGGCGGCCGACCCGCAGCAGGACATCGGACATCGCCGCCATGCTTGACCCTTTCTCCCCGGAGGGAATCCCATCCCTCAAGGGATGACATGTGGACATTACATCAGAGCAACGGGCAAGTCCGTCATATTTACCGGATCGCCCATGCCGGATCGCCAGCGATCAGCGCTCCTTGAAAGCCCGGGACATGCTGTCGGTGATCGGTTTGCTCAGATATTCGAAGAAGGTGCGTTCCGACGTCTGAATCAGCACTTCGGCCGGCATGCCGGGAACGGGATGGAAATTGTGCACCCGCGCAATCTCGGAATCGGGTATTCCGACGCGGACGATATAGACGTCCTTGACCGAAGCTCCCGAATTTTCCTCGATCGAATCGGCTGAGACGTAGAAGACCTTGCCCTGCAGAACAGGGGTCGTGCGCCGGTCGAGCGCCGTGAGGCGGATCGAGGCCGTTTCTCCCTCATGCAACTGATCGATCGAGGTACGCAGCACCTGCGCTTCCAGGATCAGCGGCACATGCGCCGGCAGGATCTCCATGATCGGCTTTCCTGTCGTGATGACACCGCCGGCTGTGTGAAAATAGGAGCGCACCACCGTGCCCGACACCGGCGAGCGGATAGTGGTGCGTTCGAGCACGCCGGCGGCCTCGCGCATCTGTTCGCGCACACTGTCCAGATCGGTTTCGGCGGTCTCGAGCGCATCGAGTGCCGCCTGCTTGTTGGAGTTGACGGCGATGACGGCTTCCTGGCGGAATTTGGCGATCTCCGCCTCGCTCTCGTTGAGCTCGCCGTTCAGTCGAGCAATGTCGCCCATCGCATCGGCGATCGCCCGCTCGATTGCCAGCAGATCCGTCTTGCGCATATAGCCGACCTTAACCAGCCGAGCCTTGGAGTCGCGTTCCTCGGTCAGCAGCGACAGCTGCCTTTCGAAGGATTCTCGCTGGCCCCTATAGCCGGCGAACCGGAATTCGAGCGATGCGATGTTCTTCCCGATCAGATTGAGCTGCTCTTCAAGCTTGATCTGCTTGCTGTGGAAGACGACGTTCTGGCTCTGGATGATCGCGTTGATGTCGGGATCGCTGGCCTCCTTCGTCACGATATCGGGAAGCTGGAATTCGCGCAGGCCCTGCGCTTCGGCACGGAGCCTGGCGACGACGGCTTCCAGGCGCAGGCGGCGAAGCTGCAGCATTCTCTCGTTCGAGCGGGATGCTGTGGGATCGAGGGTCAACAGGATGTCGCCTTCCTTGACCGTGTCGCCTTCGCTGACGCGCATCTCCTTGATGATGCCGCCTTCCAGATGCTGGACGATCTTGTTATTGCCGGTTGCGACGAAACTTCCCTGCGCGATAACGGCGGAGGCGAGCGGCGCCGTCGCCGCCCAGAAGCCGAAGCCGCCGAACGACGTGAAGAGAACCGTCAGGCCGACGATGCTGTGCACACGGATCGAGCGCGGCACATCGCTATACCATTCGAGCTGCGCCGGACCGGTTGTCTCCCGATTTTTCCGTCCCATGTCGTTCATCCCTCAATGCGCGGTGCTTGTTGACCGTTATTACTGTTGTTCTTGGAAAGCGCCTGCAGCACCTCGATCCTTTCCCCGAACATGGCGACAGTGCCCTCCTTGAGCACGAGGATCTTGTCGACGCATTGGAGAAGAGCCGGGCGCTGGGTAATGGTGACGGTGGTGATGCCCTGCTTCTTGGCGTGGATCAGCGCCTTGGCAAGTGCTGCCTCGCCCTGGGTATCGAGGTTTGAATTAGGCTCGTCGAGGACCACGAATTTGGGATTGCCGAAGAAGGCGCGAGCCAGCGCGATGCGCTGCTTCTGGCCGCCCGAAAGCGGAGCGCCGTCGGCCGCCACGATGGTTTCGTAGCCCTGCGGGAAGCCTGCGATGAGTTCGTGCACGTCGGCCAGCACCGCGGCCTCGTAGATCTGGTGATCGTCGACGTCGTCGCGCATGCGGCAGATATTGGCCTTGATCGTGCCGGGAAAGAGCTGCACGTCCTGCGGCAGATAGCCGATGCTTTCGCCGAACTGGCGCTGGTCCCAGTTGCGCAGATCCATCAGGTCGAGGCGCACATTTCCCGATGTCGGGACGATCGAGCCGACGAGCATCTTGCCGAGCGTCGTCTTGCCGGACCCGGAATTACCGATGATCGCAAGCGATTCCCCCTTCCGGAGTGAGAAGGAGATGCCGTTGAGAATGACCTTCTTTTGCGGTGGCGGCACGAAGAGAATGCGTTCGACATCGAGCCGGCCTTCGGGATTCGGGAGACGCAGGCGCGGAAAGTTCAATGGGGAATTCAACAGTAGTCCCTTGATCCTGCTATAGGCGGCTGCCGACCGGTTGAACTGGTTCCAGCCTTCGATGGCGCCTTCGATTGGCGCCAGCGCGCGTCCCGAGATAATCGAGGCCGCAATTACCATGCCGCCTGTCAACTCGCCGGAGAGCGACAGATGCGCGCCCCAGCCGAGCAGGGCAACCTGGGTGATCATGCGGCAAGCCTTCGATATGCCGGAGAAGATGATGTTACGGTCCTGCGCCTCGACTTGCGATTTCAGCGATCCCGCCGTTTCCCGGCCCCACATCTTCACGGCCTCAGGGATCATCGCCATCGCGTTGATGATCTGCGAATTGCGCGACATGGAATCGAGATGGAAATTCGCCCGGCTGAGATAGCCGTTGGATTCGGCGAATTGGCGGGCGGTGAATTTTTGGTTCAGATAGGCGATGACGAAAAGCACCACACAGCAGACCATGATGATGATGCCGAGATGCGGATGCACGAAGTAGACGACGACCACGAAGAACGGCATCAGCGGCGCATCGAGAAACGCGATCAGCGTGCCTGATGTCAGGAAGCCGCGCAGCAGCTGCAGGTCCTGCAGCGTCTGATAATCCTTGCCGCTGCCATGCAGCGATGCCCTCGCCGCAGCGCTGAGGATCGGCGCGCCGAGCTGTACTTCGAGCTCCACCGCGGTGCGCATCAGGATGAAGCGACGCACCGAATCCATGAAGGCCTGCAGCAGCACGGCGCCGAGCACGGCAATCGAGAGCATGACGAGCGTGTCGATGGAGCGGCTTGTCAGCACCCGGTCGGATATCTGGAAGAGATAAAGCGGTATCGCCAGCAGAAGGACGTTGATGGCGATCGTAAACATCATGACGACCACCATGTTGCGTCGTACCGCCGCCATGCCGCGCGAGAGGCTGGCGGCGAAATTCACAGGCTCGCTGCGCTTGTGAAAACCGCCGCCGCTTCCGCCGCCCCCGCCCCCGCCGCCCCCGGGATCGGAATCCTTGCCGTTTCCGCCGCCGGTGCGCAGTCGCCTGTCGTTCTCGCTGATCGGACCGCTGTCGCCTTCGATGGTCTTGCCGAAAGGCATCGTCGGGCTCGATTTAAGCTCGGTCTTCTCTTTCGGCAGTTCGGGAGCCACCCGCGCTTCGATCTGCGGTTGGGCCGGCGCTTCCGCCGGTTTTGCTGTCGCCGGGCCCTGCGCCACCGCGACAGGAGGTGCCGTTTCTACTTTAGCTTCCGGCACCGCCGTCTTTTCCGGGAGGGGCGCCTGCGTTGCGCTTGCGCGTCCGGTATCGGCAGCCTCGTTTGCCGCAGCTTCGGACGTCTCCTTGCTGCCATCGGGAGGCGAAGCAGCGGCGCCGCTCAGCCTGCGAAGGTTCTCGACCGCCTCGTCGATCGCGGAGATGCAAAGATCGGTCATCGCCGTTTCCGAGGCGGCAGCGGAGGGAATAGTGCCCGACCTCAGATCGAGGGCGCTGCCTGCCGCAAAGACTTGTTTCGAAATCTGGTTCATCGTGGTTCCTTCGCAATACTCAAGGTCACGCGACCATGGCTTGCATTACGTCGGCGGGATGCGTCGACGACCATGAAAAATCCTGCCCGGCATTGATGACGCCGTCAGCACAATCGCAGCCTGCCGGATCGTCGTTGTCGAGAAAGGCGATGACCTCGTTGGCGAGCCTGTCGTCGGCCGGCTGCGGCTGTGTCGTGTCATGCTCCACCAGCCCGCCCTGAATGAGGATGGCGTCTGAATAGAGCTGGCCTGCCAAATAGGTCGTCTGGCCGAAACTGTCGTAGTCGACGATCTCGGCGACGTTGACGACCGCATTGCTGCCCGTGTCGATCGTAACCGTTGCATCGGGATTATTGTCGAGGAGCGTCGATGCCGCCTGGGTGACATCGTCGGAATCGCCGAGGACACTGACCTGCTTTATGATTGTCATGTCATAGAAATTGCCGGTGATGTAGAGCACGTTCAGCCCGGCATATCCTTGGAAATTCGCATCGAACGACAGCCCCTCCGGCATATTGGGATCGCGATCTTCGATCGCCTTCTGCGTGTCGACCATGTAGTCGGGCATGGTCTCGAACGGGCCGCCCGTTCCGACATTGTGGATCGAGGCGAAATTCCAGATCAGGTTGTTGCCCGTTTGTATGTCGGCGCCGGGATCGAGGTCGCCCTCTGCCCGCACCCAGTCATTGTCGTAGAGCAGCGAGACCTGGGTGATGCTGTTGATATCGAGCACATTGCCGCCGATGATCACCAGATCATATTGCAGGCCCATCTGGAAAAAGGAGGAGAAATTGATCGAAGTATTGCCGCCCATCAGAACCGTGGCTTCGGACCCTGAGGTGGTGACCGTCATCGTGTCGTTGTCGGTGACGAAGTGATACTGCTCGATCCACTGGACGAAGGAGACGTCGCCGTCGATGACGCTGACGCGCCAGCTGTTGGGGAACGTCGGATCGGCATGATCGGGTTCGGCATAGCTCGATGCTTCGAAGGTGCTTTGTTCGAAAACGGCGATGTTCTTGGCGATCGTTCCGGCTTCCTCGGCCGAGTGAACGGATGAGCGCAGCGCCGAGGCGATCTCGTCATTGTCGCTATAGACGAAGGCCTGGGAGACCGCGTCGATCTGATGATAGTTGCCCATGACGGCGGTGACAGACGCAATGACGCCGGTATGGATCACGGAGGCGACGTTGACGACGACGTTCGCACCGGCAGTCACCTCAAGGCTGTTGCCGCTGGGGTCGTTCTGCTCGACGGATGTTTGGGTGTCGTCGGGCTCTTCGGGGAGCTTGGCGAGACCGCGATCGGGCAGGAAGTCGTCGAGGACCGGTATATCGGTCTCGGCCTTGCCGTTGATGTAGACGGTGTCGTTGACCTCGGGGTCGAGGCGGACAAAATCATGCGGCGCGTCGGTGCCGAGCGAGGTTGCGCCGCTATCCTCGGTATTCTGGGCATTCTGGATATAGTTTTTGAGATCCTCGGCGATCTTCAGGGCACCATCATACGTATCCGTGCGGTGGAGGCTCGCAAAAGGCGTGAAAATCTCGGCCTTGGTGCTGAAATCCGCCAGCCGCTCGATGACGAAACTCGTGTCTCGAGGCGCATGGACGCCGTCGGTCATATCGAGATAGTCGTCGTCATAGAGGGCGTTGACCTGGAGGACATGACTGATCGCCGAACCAGGCCCGGCAAAGATTGTCAGTTCCGGCTCATCCGTGAGCACGATATCCGTAGGATCGCCGAAATGCGGTAACGGGATGTCCTTTCCGGCAATCGCCGCCAGCTTCTCGAGGCTCTCTTCGAAGACGCGGCCGAAATGGCGCGTCGGGCCATATTCGATTTCGTAGCTGCCGCTTTTGTAAATGATGCCCGGATCGTAGTCCTTGAGCTGGAGATCGGAAGAGAAGGCGGCGGTAAAGGCATCCTGATCCGGCAGAGCCGGTCCATCCGCGCCCGGTCCTGCGCCTTCGGCATAGTTGGTGCGTAACCTCATCTCGTCGGTCGTCATCTCGAAGAGACCGATGAAGTGCGCAATGATTTCCGAAATCTTCTCGATATGCATGGTTCGGCCCTCCCATTCGAAATGACGATCGGCCTTGGAGGCACCCGCCGGGAGGCGTGGTGTGGTCGTCAAATCGTTTTCAAGCAGTCAAACTGCACCGGCTTGAGCCGGTGCAGTTCGTCTTGGTCGCTGGAGGTCAGTGTCAGGTGCTGGTATCCTCGCCGACGTCGGAGGCACGAGAGTTGCCGCCGATGACGCTGGAGTCGACCGTATTGCTGAGCAGGTTCGCACCCTGAACGAGCTCAAGGTGGAAGCCGGAATTGGCAAGGATCGCCGAAGCATCGGCCGCGCTCGAACCAGCGGCGTCGTCGCCGGCCTTGAGATCCCAGCCTTTGCCGTCCATTTCCATGCCTTCTGCGCTGTCGGCGGTGCCGCCATTGGCATTCAGGTGGTTCTGAGCTCCTGCGTTGTCCATCTTGGTGTTCCAGGCGCTATCCTGGTCGGCCAGATGGTTCGCCTGGACGGCGCTGAAGCCGCTGTCATTGCCTTCGCCGGTCAGCGAATTGTTCAGGATGCTGTCGACGTCGAGAGTGAAGGAGAAGTCGTCCCCGAGGTTGAAGGTGAGGTCGTGTCCGGCAACGCCGAGATTGGAGTCCTTGACGTCCTCGATGACGGCGAAGTCTGTGTCCGTCTTGTTGAAGCTGTCGGAGGTGTTGAAGCTGTCGGAGACCGTCTTCGTATCCGTCTCCGTCTCCGTAACGGTCTTGATATCGGTGTCGGTCACGGTCTTCGTGTCGGTGTCCGTGATCGTCTTGGTGTCGGTGTCGTTATCGCTGTACGACTTGCTGTCATAGCTCCAGTCGTAGTCGGTCTTGGTGTCGGTATCGGTGATCGTCGTGGTCTTGGTGCTCGTATCGTCGTCGGACTTGTAGCTCCAGTCGTATTCGTTGTCTCGGTTGTCGCCGTTGTTGGCGGAGACATCGATCTCAGCCTTGACGTCCACGTCGACGCTGTTGTCTTTATTGTCGCGATTGTCGCCATTGGCGACGCCGACATAACCGGTCGAGCCGTCGTCGACTTCAGTTGAATTGACAGCGCTGTTGGCAAAGCCGTCGGCAAGCGCCCCGACCTTCGTGATTTCGGTTTCGTCAGACATTCAAGTTTCTCCAGAAAAAAACCGGAGCAGCTTTTCGAAATCCCTCTCATCTCAAATGGGATTTTACTCGCGCTCGCTCCGATGCGGTTAACATCGGCAGATGTATTCGATACTAGTCATCTGCAGCTTCTCGCGATTTGTTGATCAAACCGTTGGTATTGGGAACGTACGTACTCAGTACAAGGCCGCACATATCCGGCTCCGAATCCTGAAAAGGATAGGGAGTAGTCAGGTGTTCTTTTCGTTGAGTTGCCCTATATGGAGGCCGTGTATCAAAAACGCATGCCGATACATGGCTTTTCCATGCCGCCACTTGGACGACGACCACAGAATGCTGGAAAGAATGTGGATCCGATAGATACCAATTCGGGCTAAGGCCGATTTGCCACGTCCGGCTAGCCCCTGTCGTTGGTTGAGACTTCTTCGGCCGGGGCGTCGCTAAGCTGCGAGAATCCAGGACTTCCGGCATTCGCCGCTGGGCTGAGGAGCAGCTTTCGACGTCTGCCTGTCTCATATCCGACACTTCATGCATGACGAAAATATAACAATCTGTACTGAAATATTACATTCAGCTCTCATCTATAGTGAGCGCAAATATAGCCTCGAAGTATATATCGCAGTAAGAATGCAACCAATGCTTGGTATCGTATCGCTTTTAGTCCGCTAAAACTAATTATTTTGGGCCATTTCCTTCCTTCTCAATCCGTATTAACATAATTAAGAAATGTCTAAAAAATAAAGCGATGACATCCGGGGTCGGCATTTCTTACTATCTAATACCCGCCATCGCACCAAGTTGAGTAAAGTGTAACGCTAGGGGAGGCGTATATGTTCATGACAGGCTCAGGAATGGAGAATGCGGACCAGGGAAGGAAGTTGGGTTCGTCCGGAGATACTATACTAGTGGTGGCCAAGGCGGATCTGTTTTCAGAATGCATGGTAGAAGCACTGGCAAAGAAATTTCCGAACTGTGAAGTGGCAAGCATAACGAGTACAAAGCCGATACTGGAAAAAGATGCCAGCGATCTGAAACTCGTTTTATTCTATCATATACCCGGCCCGGAGCTTCATGAAGCGCTGCAGGCTGCCCGCGAAAACCACCCTGAAACCTCGATCGGACTTGTCGTCGAAGCTATCGACATGCTCGAGCCCTATGTCAGCCGGCTGGTAGAAGCGCGGATCATCGATGGCGTCCTGCCACTCAACCTGCGGCTCGATGTCTTCATGGCTGCAGTGGATCTGCTGATGAAGGGCGGCGAACATTTTCCGTCAGCACTTCTGAATCGTCTCACCAACAAAAACGCCCAGCTGGAGCCTTCGCTCTATCAGACAAAATCGGTCGATGCGGCCCGCAGCAATGCGCTCAAGCTGAGACGCGACAGCATGTCCGCTTTGACCACCCGGGAGGTTCAGATCCTGGATCTCATATGCAAGGGCACGCAGAACAAGATCATTGCCGACAAGCTGCATCTTTCCGAAAATACCGTGAAGGTTCACGTCCGCAACATCTACAAGAAGATGAACGTCCGAAACCGCACGGAAGCAGCATCCCGTTTCTTCAACGAGCATCCCGCCGGTGATGACGATATGTCCGGCCGTTGGCGCAATTGATCTGACGCTTTTGCTTCAGATCGAGGGGCGTGCAAAGCAGCGTGACTTCTGTCCGAAGCCGCTTGGAGAGCAGATATAGGGCGCCGAGCCATGATAGGCTACGGTGCGGACCGTTGCCCCCGCCGGGCGCGCGGCCCGATTTGCCGGATAGGCATAGGCCTTGGAAACGCGCGGCGCCTCGACCACGGCGATATTCTTCTTCGCGACGACCGCGATATCGTCGTCGACGACCGTGCAGGCCGTCAGTCCGATCGCAAGAAGCGCCGTTCCCCAGGCAAACATCGCCGAGCGGATACGCCGGCCTTTCAGCTGCGCTGCATCTTGTTTTTTCAACATGCCAAAACCCCTCGCATATGGCGCTTCCGGATGCAAGACCAGCGGTGCAGTTGAGCTCGGCCAATCTCCCGCCTTCCCTTTTATATTAGCTGCATTGAGTGAAGCTTGAGCGGCAGGTGAAAGCTTTGTGGCGGAGAAGAGTTAAGTGTGATTAATCATTCGTTACCTTGAAGAATACTTGTGTAATTATTTTGGATACTAGAACTTTTTAAAGTTGACCTTCACGCTAATCGTCTTATTATTTGAGTAGTAAATCAGTTATCCCAAGAATAACTACAAAGTTATTCATATCTTAATAGGAGAGTTAACGAGCATCCAGACGGATAGGGAAGACTTGAGGCGCATAAATAAATCAAAAGACTAAATACATGGGAAGGAGTTTGTAATGCGTAGTTTCGTTCCCAGCGAAGGCTATTCCGAAGTGTCAGGCATACCGGTAGCGCAAGCGTTGCGCACCGTTCTTGTGAATGGCGGGGGAGGTTTCCTCGGTTCACATCTCTGCGAGAGGCTTCTGCAGCGCGGCCACCGTGTCGTATGCCTCGATAATTTTTCCACCGGCCGCCGTGCGAATGTCGATCACCTTGCGTCGAACACTCACTTCCACATCGTCGAGCATGATGTTCGCCAGCCCTTCGACATCGAAGCGTCGCTCATCTTCAATTTCGCCTCTCCGGCCTCTCCGCCCGACTATCAGCGGGATCCTGTGGGAACGCTGCTCACCAATGTGCTCGGCGCCGTCAACACCCTGGATTGCGCGCGAAAGACCGGTGCGATCGTCGTCCAGTCGTCGACGTCGGAGGTTTATGGCGACCCGATCCACAGCCCGCAGCACGAATCCTATTGCGGCAATGTCAACCAGATCGGGCCGCGCGGCTGCTACGACGAGGGCAAGCGCAGCGCCGAAACCCTGTTTTTCGACTATCACAGGACTTATGGCGTCGACATCAAGGTCGGCCGCATCTTCAACACTTACGGACCACGCATGCGCCTGGACGACGGGCGGGTGGTTTCCAATTTCATCGTGCAGGCCCTGCGCAACGCGGATCTGACGATCTATGGCGATGGCCAGCAGACCCGTTCTTTCTGCTATGTCGACGATCTCATCGAGGGTTTCCTGCGTTTTTCGGCTGCCGGCAGCGCCTGCAACGGCCCGATCAACCTCGGCAATCCAGCCGAAATGACCGTTCGACGCCTGGCGGAAATCATCCGGGACCTGACGAACTCGCGATCCCGGATCGTCCACCTACCGGCGGTCACCGACGACCCCCGCCAGCGGCGGCCGGATATTTCCCGGGCCATGGCCGAGCTGGGCTGGCAGCCCCGCATCGGGCTCGAAACCGGCTTGGCTCGCACCGTCGAATATTTCGACGGCCTGCTTGCCAGCACAGAGAAGGCGGAGGTCGTATGAGATGCCCCGCTACATTCTCGTCACCGGCGGCGCCGGTTTCATAGGCAGTCATATCTGCAAAGCGCTGTCGCGCGCCGGCATGATCCCGGTTACCTACGATAATCTCTCGACGGGACATGCCGACAGTGTCCGCTGGGGGCCGCTCATCCGGGCGGAACTTGCCGACGCAGCCACGCTGCGCCGGACTCTTGCGGAGTTTTCGCCCGATTGCGTCATCCATTGTGGTGCCAATGCCTATGTCGGCGAATCTGTCGACATGCCCAGGAAATATTACCGGAACAACGTCGTCGGCAGTCTGACACTGCTTGAGGCCTGCCTCGACCAGGATATCGACCGGATCGTCTTTTCGAGCAGCTGCGCCACCTATGGCGTTCCCGCCTCGTTGCCGATACGCGAGGAAAGCCCGCAGCATCCGGTTAACCCCTATGGCCGCACCAAGCTAATCTTCGAGATGGCGCTCGAGGATTTTGCCGCTGCCTATGGCATCCGCTATGCCGCGTTGCGTTATTTCAACGCGGCCGGAGCCGATCCCGATGGTGAGCTTGCCGAGCGTCATCAACCCGAGACCCACCTCATTCCGCGCGCCCTTCTCGCCGCCGCCGGCAGGCTGGAGCGGCTCGATATCTTCGGAGCGGACTATGCGACCGAGGACGGAACCTGCGTTCGCGACTATATTCATGTCAGCGATCTCGCGCAGGCGCATCTCGCCGCCGTCAATCATCTGATGGCGGACGGCGGCTCGCTCAGCGTCAATCTCGGCTCCGGTCGGGGTACCTCGGTGCGGGAGATTCTCCAGGCGATCCATCGCGCGAGCGGCTGCGAAGTCCCCGTCCGTTATTGCGCGCGCCGCATCGGCGACCCGCCGATCCTCTTTGCGAATACTGCAAGGGCGCAGGCGGAACTCGGCTTCGCGCCGGTTTTCTCGGATATCGATACGATCATCCGCACCGCTGGTCCCACCTTCGGACTGGAGATGAGAGCATGAGCGACGCTTCGCAAATCGGCCACGGCGTCAGGACGGCCAAAGCCGTCACTGCTGATGCATTCGATCCTGTTTTCACCGGCTGGAACCGGGTCGCCTATGGCTTCGGCATTCTCTGCTGGCTGACGGCACTCGGTTATTTCTGGATCTGGTGGTGCCAGTCCGCCCATATTATTTCCTGGGCCGCCTTTGTGCTCATCACCCTCGTGCTTGCCTGGATCACGCTCGTGCCGGCCTATTTTATCCTGATCTTCCTCGATGCGAGGACGGTCAGCCCTCGCGCGCGGCTGCCGGAAGGGCGGGTGGCTATGGTCGTCACCAAGGCGCCGTCCGAGCCCTTTGCCGTCGTCCGCACCACGCTGCAGGCGATGCTCGACCAGATCGGCGTCGATTTCGATGTCTGGCTCGCCGACGAGGACCCTTCGGAGGAAACCAGGCGCTGGTGTGCGGCGCACGGCGTGCTGATCTCCACACGAAAGGATGTGGCGGAGTATCATCGCACCACCTGGCCGCGCCGGACGCGTTGCAAGGAAGGCAACCTCGCCTATTTCTATGACCACTTCGGCTATGCGCGCTACGATTTCGTCGCCCAGTTCGATGCCGACCATGTGCCGACGCCGACCTACCTCCGTGAAGTTCTGCGCCCCTTCGCCGATCCTGAGATCGGCTATGTCTCCGCTCCGAGCATTTGCGATGCCAATGCCGGGACAAGCTGGGCGGCGCGTGGCAGGCTCTATGCGGAGGCAAGCCTGCATGGTTCGCTGCAGACGGGTTACAATAATGGCTGGGCGCCTCTTTGCATCGGCTCCCATTATGCGGTCCGCACCGCCGCCCTTCGTCAGATCGGCGGCCTCGGCCCGGAACTTGCGGAAGACCATTCGACGACGCTGATGATGAATGCCGGCGGCTGGCGTGGCGTGCATGCCGTCGATGCGATCGCGCATGGCGACGGACCGGCGAATTTCACCGACCTCGTCGTCCAGGAATTTCAGTGGTCGCGCAGCCTGGTCACCATTCTGTTGCAGCATTCGCGCCGCCACATCATGCACCTGCCCTGGCGGCTGAGGTTCCAGTTCGTGTTCTCGCAGCTCTGGTACCCGCTCTTTTCCGCCTTCATGGCCATGATGTTCCTGCTGCCGGTTGCCGCGCTGCTGACGGGCCGTGTCTTCGTCAATGTCACCTATCCGGATTTCCTGCTGCATTTCGTGCCGATGTCGATTGTCTTGACGCTGTTTGCCTTCTTCTGGCGGGCAACGGCAACCTTCAGGCCGCAAAATGCGAAACTGCTCGGCTGGGAAGGGCTTGCCTTCATCTTTCTGCGCTGGCCATGGTCGCTCGCCGGCAGCCTTGCCGCTGTTCGCGACCATATCTCCGGCTCCTTCGTCGATTTCCGCATCACGCCGAAGGGAAGGCAGCAGCAGCGGTCTTTGCCGCTGCGCGTCATCGCGCCCTATATCGGGCTCGCCGGCCTTTCCGCCGCCGCAATGATGTTTGCGACCGATGCCGCGGCCGCCCAGGGTTTTTATGTTTTCGCCATGATCAACCTCTCGGTCTACCTGTCGCTGACGGTACTGATCGTCGTTCGCCATGCGGTCGAAAACGATCTGCCGCGGCTGCCGCAATCGCGCGGGCTGTGGCTTGCGACAGCCACCGGGCTTGCGATTTTTGTCGCCGGCGGCACGCAGGCGGGGAGCCACGGCCTGCGCGGCCTCGAAGCTCTTTCGCACGGCCAGACGTTCGTCAGTTTCACCGAAACGCAATTTGCCGTGGCCGGCGCCGGCCTCGGCGGCGGCAAGACCAGGATCGTGAAATTCCACCTGAGATGGAATGGTTTCGGCAGAACCGGCCGAGACGAACAGGGTGCGTGAGCCGGCGGAACCGGCAAGTGTCGAGTATGGAGGAAGTAATGAGTATCGGATCGAGACTATGGGGAGCAGCGCTTGCTCTCAGCCTGTGCCTGCCGGTGGCAGCGCACGGCGCCGAGGTCGCCAAAAAGAAGGCGCCGACGCCGCTCAGCGCCTATGAGCTCTATCGGATCTACGGCGACAAGACCTGGACCTGGAACACCGGCGGCGGCCGTTTCTTCGATGACGGCCGGCGGTTCGTCGCCTGGAGCAACGACAAGGGGAAGCCATCCTTTGCTGAAGGCAGATGGGTGGTCGACGATCTCGGCCAGCTCTGCATGCGCGCCACCTGGACGAATACCGAGGGCGCGGCCCGCGCCAGCACCTGTTTCGGACATCGCAAGATCGGCAACACGATCTACCAGCGGCGCCAGCCGAACGGCGAATGGTATGTCTTCCGCCACGCATCGGTTCGTCAGGATGATGAGTTCCAGAAGCTTGTTCCCACGGATACCGTGAGCGCGAAGGCAAGCGAACTGAAGCAGATCCTGCTGAGGCAGGAAGTAGCCCGAAAAGGAGGGTGAGCCATGAAGAAACTGATGAAAAAAAACCTCTCGACCGCCGCAATAGCGCTGCTGCTGCTGTGTGTCGCGGATCTGCCGGGCCGAAGCGAAGTGCAATATGCCGGCATTGCTCCGAACCCGGCGGCGGCCGTGCGGACGATCATCGACAAGCGCCCCGTGCTTCATGCCGAAGGCATCAAGTTCGGCGCCTACGATCCGCATGGCGATTTCGGCGCACAGGCGAATGTCGCCACCGAAGCCTTGTTCCTGCCCTGGGAGGACGTCGACCTGGAAACCTTGCGCGTCGCCGATGCCTACGCGCTGGCGAGGGGCCGCAACCTGCTGATCACTGTGGAGCCCTGGTCCTGGGACGTCGATTGGCGGCTGACCTCCGCTGAGCTCCGCGCAAAGGTCCTGCGCGGCGACTACGATGTCAACATGCGCGCGATCACGCAGATGATATCCCAGCTGAAAAGCCCGGTGATCGTCCGCTGGGGGCAGGAGATGGAAGACAAGTCGGGGCGGTTTTCGTGGTCCGGCTGGAGCCCGCAGGACTATATCACCGCCTATAAGCGGATGATGGATATCGTCCGCGAGGAGGCGCCCGGCACAGAGATCATGTGGTCGCCGAAGGGAGAGCCTGGCCTCGAGGCCTATTATCCCGGCGACGATTATGTCGATCTCGTCGGACTCTCGGTCTTCGGCCTGCAGCGCTATGACGAGCTTGCCTATAATGAGCACCGGACGTTCTCGGAAGCGTTGAAGCAGGGCTATGATCTCGTCGCCGGCTACGGAAAGCCCGTCTGGGTGGCGGAACTCGGTTATGAAGGCGGCGACGCCTATATGAAGCCGTGGATCGAAACTGTCACGTTGAAGCAGAGCGCCTTCCCGAATCTGCAGGAAGTGGTCTATTTCAACGACCGGGATGTGCACGCCTGGCCCTTCGATCTCGGCCGGCCGGACTGGCGCGTGGTCAAAAGTCTGGCTAACTGATAGCCAGAATACAAAAAGGCCCGCCGGGGTGTTGCGGGCCTCTCCTCTCATGTCCGGCGACCGATCATCCCTTGATCGTTGCCTTACCCTCTTCGATCAGCCGCGTTGCCGCATCGGCGGGCGAGACCCGTTCGAAGGCGAGTTCGTCACAAATGGGGCGCAGCACGCGCTGGTCGAACTGGGTTGCGCCCATCGGCACCGGCGGCGGATATTCGCCGACCTGATCCTTGAGCATGTTCACGTATTTGACCGTCTCCTGCTCCGTCGGGTTAAGCTGCGGCAGGATGGCTTCGCGCACGGTAGGCGACATTGGCACGCCGCGTTCCACACCGAGAATCTTGCCGGCTTCGGGATCGTTGACAAAGAAGCTGATGAACTTCGCGGCAGCTTCGCCCTGCTTGGTCGTCGCCCCCACACTCCAGATCAGTGCGGGACGGTAATAATGGCCGGATGGACCGCCCTTCTTTTCACGCGGCAGCATGGTGATGCCGAGCTTGTTCTTGATGATCAGCTGATAGCCGATCATCTGGTTTGAATAGGCCATGCCGATCACCGATTTACCGAGACCAAGCGCATTGGTGTCGATGGTGTTCTGATCGAGCGTCTGGACGTCGGCGGCGACGGTGCCGCCCGCCTTGCGCAGCTTCTCCCAGTAGTCGAACCATTCCCTGGCATCGTCGGCCGTGAAGCCGAGCCCAACGCTTTCCTTGGCAAAGAGACTCTTGCCACGTTGGCGCAGCCAGGCATCGAACACATAGGCGTAGCGTGCCGCATAGGGGCCGCCGCTCTTGCCGGAGGACTTAGTGAGTTCTACGGCGAGCTTGGCATACTCATCCCAGGTGAGGTCGGGGGTCGGCAGAGGGATGCCCGCCTTTTCGAATTCGACTGTGTCGAAGAACATCGAGAAGGAGTTGAGCCCGAGGCCGACACCATAGAGCTTGCCGTCGATGGTGGTCAGTTTCAGCATGTCGGCGCCGAAGGACTGGACGTCCAGCGCGGAGGGAACGAATTCATCGAGCGGCAGGCAGGCGCCGCGCTTCGAATAGTCCGAGATTGTCCCCGGCTCGAGCTGGAAGATGTCGGCGATCGAGCGGCCGGCCATCTGCGTTGCGAGCTTCGTCCAGTAGCCGTCGCCCGAAAGCGATTCACCGACGACGGTGACGCCAGGCGACTTCGCCTGATAAAGCTTGGCAACCTCGAGCGTGCGCTTGGCGCGGTCGTTGGACCCCCACCACATGGCGCGTAGCTGTGCGTCTTCGGCAAAGGCCGGAATGGCGCTTCCGGCGCCGAAGGCGAGGCCGGCGGCCGCACCGGCTGAACCCATCAGGAATGAACGGCGGTTGATCTGCATGATATCCTCCTTGTTCCAATATGCCCGGAGCCATCCTCCAATGGCATTACCGGACATTTCAGCAAACAGAGTACGCAAAAAATATTTTATTGCAAGAACCAACCATTTTCTTGCAAATTTGCATTATTTGCATAATGTTTGTTGTATGAACGACCAAAAAATCAGACGGCCGCGTCAGGCCGATATAGCCACATTGGCCGGCGTCTCGGTCTCCACGGTGTCACGCGTGCTCGCCAACGAACCTGGTATCAGCGAAAGCGTGCGCCGGCAGATTTTGAAGGTGGCGGCCGAGAACGGCTATCCTGTCAAGCCCGCTTCCGAAGCCGTTGCGGGGGGACTGGCGCTGATTGCCAGCGACGGCGTCACCGGCACTCTCAGCGTCTTTTATGAAGCGATCGTCGACGGCCTGCGTGTCGGCGCGGCCGAAGCGGGCATGCCTTTCGAAGTCCGGCTGGTCCGCGAGGATCGAACCACGCCGGACGCCGTGCGCGACTATATGCAGACGGCGAGCGCTGAAGGTCTCTTTCTCGTCGGTATCGATCCGAATGAGATGTTGCGCGACTGGCTACAAGCCAGCGTGATCCCCACCGTTCTTGTCAACGGCACCGATCCCAGGATGCAGTTCGATGGCGTTTCGCCGGCTAATTTCTTTGGTGCCTATGAGGCGACCAGCCGGCTGATAAAGGCCGGCCATCGCCGCATCCTGCATTTGAGCGGCTCTCACCGCCATACGATCCGGGAGCGTGTGCGCGGTTTCGAGGCGGCGATCGCCGCCGTCGCCGGCGCCGAGGGCCGCCTCGTGTCCCTGACCCTTCAAGGCAGCGCCAGCCGGGAGGCGCATGAACGCACGGCAGAAGCACTTGCCGAGAATGCCGGTTTTACCGCCGCCTTCTGCATGAATGATTTCATCGCCGTCGGCGTGCTCGAGGCCGTCACCGAGGCCGGGCTGCGTGTGCCGGAGGATTTCGCGATTGTCGGCTTCGACGATCTGCCCTGCGCGCTGATGACCAATCCGGCGCTTTCCACCATGCGTGTCGACCGCGCCGCCCTCGGGCGCGAAGCCGTTTTGCTGATGCTATCCCGTTTCCGCAACAGGACGGCCTCGGCGCGCCACATCTGCCAGGCGGTCGTTCCCATTCCGGGAGGAACCGTTCCGAACACCTAGAACAGGATGATTTAGGCTGAGTCGGCCTAAAATCTGAATCCTGTTCTAAATTATATAGTTAGAGCATGATGTCGTCCGAAAACCGCTCACACTTTTCGGCATCATGCTCTAGAACCCGTGAGTGATGCCGATGACCCATGATCCCGCCAGCGCCAACCCGCTCGCCGGCAATCCGCTGGAAACCCGCGCCGATATGAGCCGCGCCCTGCTTGCGCTCTTCGATCCGCTGCTTGCCTGTTTCTCGAAGGGCAATGCCCGCGTCAGGCTCAATGGCGGCGGCGCCCATTTCGACCGAGCGGCGGCCGATCTCGAAGGCTTTGCCCGCCCCCTCTGGGGATTGGCGCCGTTTGGCGCCGGCAACGGCGACTTCGCCCACTGGCATCGTTTTGCCGAAGGCCTCGCAAACGGCACAGACCCCGCCCATCCCGAATATTGGGGAACGGTCAATGGCCGCGATCAGCGGATGGTCGAGCTTGCCGCTCTCGGTTTTGCCCTGGCGCTGGTGCCGGAAAAGATCTGGGAGCCGCTCGATCAGCGCGCCCGCAGCAATGTCGTCGCCTATCTCAAACATGTCAGGCAGTTCGACTATGCCGACAACAATTGGAAATTCTTCCGGATTTTCGTCGATATCGCGCTCGATCGCCTCGGCGCCGATTTTGACCGCAGCCTGACGCGGCAATATCTGCAGGAGCTCGAAGGCTTCTATATCGGTGACGGCTGGTATCGCGATGGAAACGTGCGCCGTATCGACCACTACATTCCCTTCGCCATGCATTTCTATGGCCTGATCTATTCGAAGCTCGTCGACGACGATTATGCGAAACGCTACCGCGAGCGCGCGGTCCTCTTCGCCCGGGATTTCCGCCACTGGTTTGCCGCTGACGGTGCCACCATCCCCTTCGGCCGCAGTCTGACCTATCGTTTCGCCTGCGCCGGCTTCTGGTCGGCGCTCGCCTTTGCCGATGTCGAGGCTCTGCCCTGGGGCGAGGTCAAGCATCTCTGCCTGCAGCATCTGCGCTGGTGGAAGGATAAGCCGATTGCCGATCGAGACGGCGTGCTGTCGATCGGTTTCGGCTATCCGAACCTGCTGATGTCGGAGAGTTACAATTCCGCCGGCTCGCCCTACTGGGCCTTCAAGGCCTTCCTGCCGCTGGCGATCGCTGAGGATCACCCATTCTGGACGGCGAAGGAAAAGGAGCCGGAGCAGGCGCCTGATGTCGTCCCCCAACGTCATCCCGGCATGGTGATCATGCGGGCGGGCGGCGATGTTGTGGCGCTTTCTTCTGGCCAGGAAAACCTGCAAATGCGGTGCGGCACGGAAAAATACGCGAAGTTCGCTTATTCCGCCCGCTACGGCTTCAGTGTCGAGGCCGATGAGCGCGCCTTTGCGCTTGCCGCCTTCGATTCAGCGCTTGCCTTCAGCGATGACGGCCTGCACTACCGCGTGCGCGAAACGAACGAGGAGGCCAAGATCGCAGGCGAGGTGCTGTTTGCGAAATGGTCGCCTTTTGCCGATGTCGACGTCGAAACCTGGCTCGTGCCCGCCGCACCCTGGCATATCCGCCTCCACCGGATCAGGACAAGCCGGCCGCTGCGGATTGCCGAAGGCGGATTTGCCATCGGCCGCCAGGACTTCGAGCTGGATACGCTGTCCGCTTCGGCTGGGATTGCCTATGCGATCGGTGAAACCGATTTCACCGGCATTCTCGATCTCGGCTCTTCGGTCAAACGTTCGGGCCTCGTCCAGAAGGCAATGCCCAACACCAATGTGATCGTCGCGAAAACCCTGGTGCCGCAGCTGCGCGGGCAGATTCCGGCCGGTGAAACCATCCTGGTGACGGCAGTGCTGGCACTTGACGATCCCGCCGCCCTCTCGTCTGCGTGGACGAGACTGCCGAAAGCGCCTGAGATTGCGGCGCTGGAGGCCCTGGTGAGGGAAAAGGGCGTGACAGTCAGCGCCATCGAAGCGCCCGGACAAATGCCATGAGCCAGCCGGCCATTATCCTTGCCATGCAACCGTCGCGCACGCAGCATGTCCTGTCGGATGAGGTTCTGCGGCGGCTGGGTGGCATCGGTCGCCTGCTGGATTCCAAGCCGCTGCAGCACTTCGACGACGAGCGTGCGAGACGTCTGCTGGCTGAGGCGGAAATCCTGATCACCGGCTGGGGCGGACCTTATGTCGGGCCTGAAATTCCCGCCGCGGCGCCGCATCTGAAGTTCATCGTCCATGCGGCGGGCACGGTAAAGGGCGTCATCGACGACGCCATCTTCGAAGCCGGTATCCCGGTCAGCCATGCGGCCGAGGCCAACGCCGTGCCGGTGGCCGAATTCACGCTGGCGGCAATCATTTTCGCCGGCAAGCGCGTCTTCCGTTTCCGCGATCTCTATGTTGCCGACCGAAACCGCAACCGGACACATTTGATGCAGCGTGAAGCGATCGGAAACTACCGCCGCACCGTTGGCATCGTCGGCGCTTCGCGCATCGGGCGGCGCGTGATCGGGCTCTTGAAACCCTTCGACTATAGGCTGTTGCTCTCCGATCCGACGCTTGATGCCGCCGAGGCAGCCGGCCTCGGAACGGAAAAGGTCGATCTCGATGAATTGATGCGGCAAGCCGATATCGTTTCCCTGCATGCGCCGTCGCTGCCGTCGACGCAGCATATGATCGATGCGCGCAGGCTGTCGCTGATGAAGGACGGCGCGACGCTCATCAACACGGCGCGCGGCATTCTCATCGATGAGGCCGCCTTGCTTTCGGTGCTCAAGACCGGCCGTATCGACGCGGTCCTCGATGTCACCGATCCGGAGATCCCGGAGGCGGGTTCTGCTTTCTATGATCTGCCGAACGTCTTTCTAACACCGCATATCGCCGGCGCCATCGGGCTGGAACGGGCGCGCCTCGGCGAGATGGCGGTGGACGAGATAGAGCGCTTCATGACCGGCCAGCCGCTGCTCTACCAGATCCACCAGGCAAATCTCGAAAACATCGCCTGATGCATGCCTCGCCGAGCGGGCTCATGCGGCAGGCATCAGCGCGACGTCCTCAGCGAATTTGGCGAACCGTCATTGGCAAGTTCGGGCATTAGGTCGGCAATATTGACCACCTTGCCGGTGCGCGAGCTCGTCAGCGCGGCAATGCCGCAGAGCACCGACATGGCGCCCGCCCGCGTGCCGGCGCGCTGGGCAAGCTTGTCTTCCATTTCGGGCTTGAAGATCATGTTGCGCATCCGGTCGTCGCCGCCGTAGTGGCCGCCGGTGAAATGCGGAACGACGATGCGCTCCACAGCCTCCCTGCCGTTCGGGAAATTGCGGATGAGGAGGATCGTGTCCTCCTTGGGCTCTTCCCAGGGCTGAGCCTCATATTGACGAAGCTCGATCCGCCCTTTGGTGCCGTTGAAGGCAAGGTGATGGCCTTCGATCGGCTGGAAGGTGTTCAGCGAATAGGAGACATGAACATTGTTGCGATAACGGAGCGACACCACCATCGTATCGGGAATGTCGATGTCCTCGCGGAAGACGCAGCCGTCTCGGAAGTAGCCGTCGATCTTCGAGGGATCCTCGTAGAGTGAATCGAGGAAGGGATCAGCCTCGAGATCGAGATAGTAGTCGCATTCATGCGCATGCGGACAGAGCTTGCAGCGCGGGCCGCGGAACGGGCCCTTGCGGCCGTAATTCTGCAGGTCGGCGAAGGAGGTAACGGCTTCGGGATCGCTGTCGAGATACCAGTTGAGCAGATCGAAATGATGCGTCGCCTTGTGGACGAACAGGCTGCCGGAATTTTCCATGTAGGCATGCCAGCGGCGGAAATAGTCGGCGCCGTGCTTGGTGTTCAGATACCAGTGAAAATCAACTGAGGTGACCCGGCCGATCTCGCCGGCATTCAGCAATTCCTTGATCTTCGCAGCCGTCGGCGCATAGCGATAGTTGAAGGACACGTCTACCCGGCGACCAGTGCGCTTTTCGGCATCCAGAATCCGGCGAATCTTTTCGACCGAGGTGGTCATCGGCTTTTCGGTAATGACGTCGATGCCGGACTCCAGCGCCCTCACGACAATATCGTCATGCGTATGGTCGGGCGTACAGACGATGACGAGATCCGGCTTCTGCTCAGCAAGCATCGAATCGATATTGTCATAGAGCGGCGCATTGCTGCCGATCATGTTGCGGGCGCGCTCGCCGCGCAGCGAATTCTTCTCGACGATCGCGGTCAGGTCGACATGTTCGCGCCAGCCGGCAAGCAGATCCTTGCCCCACATGGTGGTGCCGCGGTTTCCCGTGCCGATCAGGGCAAAACGGCGTTTCTCCATCGAATGATCCTCCTGCATGCGTGATGAAACAAATACTGAAAATCAGGCCTGGCAGCAGCTCCTGAAGCGCTCGACGCAGGTGGCGATCACTTCTTCGGCCGGGCGTTTCCACCAGTTTTCGGCCGAAAAGATCTCCACCTCCTGAGCGCCGAAGAAACCGGCAGCCTCGATCATCCGTCTTATGCCTTTGAGGTCGATCACACCATCGCCCATCATGCCGCGGTCGAGCAGCATGTCCTTTGTCGGCACCAGCCAGTCGCAGATGTGATGGGCAAAGATGCGTTTCATGCGGCCGGCGCGGGCGATCTGGTTGGCAAGATCGGGATCCCACCAGACATGGTAGACATCGACCGCAACGCCGACATCCTCCCCGAGCTGCTCGCACATATCGAGCGCCTGACTGAGCGTGTTCACGCAGGCACGGTCGGCGGCATACATTGGATGCAGCGGTTCGATGGCGAGCTTCACGCCGGCAGCCTGCGCATGCGGCAAAACGGCGGCAATGCCGTCGAACACCATTCGGCGCGCGGCGACAATGTCCTTCGAGCTGCCCGGCAGACCGCCGACGACGAGCACGAGGCAATCGGCGGAAAACGCTGCTGCCTCATCGATGGCCCGTCTGTTGTCATCGAGGTTTTTCTGCCAGTCGGCGTCGTTCGCCGCCGGGAAGAAGCCGCCGCGGCAAAGGCCGGTCAGCTTGATGCCGTTCGATTTGACGATACGCACCGCCTCGTCGAGACCGACCTTGGCGACCTGGTCGCGCCAGGGGGCGATCGCGGTGATGCCGTGTTTCAGGCAGATATCGACGGCCTGCGCAAAACCGCATTGCTCGCGGATCGTCGCCAGGTTGATCGAAAGTCCTTCGACCTGCATGTCATTCTCCTCCCGTTCCGCGTGCTTCAGTTGACGCCGTGGACGGCAAGCACCTGTTTCATGCGCGTCGTTGCGAGTTCCGGATCGGCGAGAACCCGGGCCTTGTCGGCCAGGCGGAAGAGTTCGGCCAGATGCGTCAGCGAGCGGGTGCTCTGCTGGCCGCCGACCATGGTGAAATGGTCCTGCAGGCCGTTGAGATAGGCGAGGAAGACGACGCCGGTTTTATAGAAGCGGGTCGGCGCCTTGAAGATGTGGCGCGACAGCGGCACGGTCGGCTCCAGCAGATCGAAGAATTCATGGTTGCTCTTGCGGCCGAGCGCTTCGAGGGCTGCCGAGGCAGCCGGCGCGATCGCATCGAAAATGCCGAGCAGTGCGTCGGAATGGCCCTCTTCGTCGCCGGCGATCAGTTCGGCATAGTTGAAATCGTCGCCGGTATACATGCGCACGCCTTTCGGCAGCCGGCGGCGCATCGTCACTTCCTTCTCCTTGGAGAGCAGCGAGATCTTGATGCCGTCGACCTTGTCGGCATGGGCCTCGATCACCTCGAGGCAGGTGGACATGGCTTGGATATGATCACTGTTGCCCCAATAACCCTGAAGCGCCGGATCGAACATTTCACCGAGCCAATGGATGATGACGGGTTCCTTGACCTGGCGGAGGATCCGGTCATAGACGCGGATATAGTCATCCGGCCCTTTGGCGGCGGCGGCAAGCGCCCGGCTTGCCATCAGGATGATGCGGCCGCCGGCCGCCTCCACGGTTTCGATCTGCTCCTCATAGGCTCTGAGGATCGTGTCGACGGTGACGTCGGGTCCAGGCGTCAGATGGTCGGTGCCGGCGCCGCAGGCGATCAGCGCGCCCTTGCGGCTGGCCGCCTCACTGAGCGCCCGGCGGATGAGGTCGCGCGCTTCCGGCCAGCCGAGGCCCATGCCGCGCTGCGCCGTATCCATCGCTTCGGCGACGCCGAGGCCGAGATCCCAGAGCCGGTGGCGGAAGGCGAGTGTGCGCTCCCAATCGATCGCCGGCGTCAACCACGGATCGTTGTCGGCGAGCGGATCGGCGACGACATGGGCGGCGGCAAAGGCGATGCGCGGAAAGGCCTTGGCGTCGCGCTTGGCGAGCGCGATCGGCGTGCCGGTCAGCGTGTAGGGGACGATCTTGCCGTCGAGAGGGAGATTGATCGTCGTCACGGCTCAGAACTCCAGTGCGGGGACGTCGAGCCAGCGACGCTCGGCCCAGGATTTCAGGCCGAGTTCGGCAAGCTGCACACCCTTGGCGCCGGCTTCCAGCCCATAGGGCCACGGTGCGTCTTCGACGACATGGCGGATGAACATTTCCCACTGCGCCTTGAAGCCGTTGTCGAAGGCCTGCGTATCGGGAACCTCATCCCAGGTCTTGTAGAAGTCGATCGTCTGCGGCTGGTCCGGGTTCCAGACCGGCTTCGGCGTGTTGACACGGTGCTGGCTCCAGCATTTCGTCAGACCGGCGACGGCCGAACCATGCGTGCCGTCGACCTGGAAGGTGACGAGGTCGTCGCGGCGGACGCGGACGGCCCAGGAGGAATTGATCTGCGCGATCGCGCCGCCTTCGAGCTCGAAGGTCGCATAGGCCGCATCGTCGGTGTCGCAGTCATAGGACTTGCCCTGCTCGTCGATGCGGCGCGGAATATGCGTAGCACCGAGGCAGGATACGGCTTTGACTTCGCCGAACAGATTGTCGAGTACGTAGCGCCAGTGGCAGAGCATGTCGAGGATAATGCCGCCGCCGTCGCCCTTGCGGTAGTTCCAGGAGGGGCGCTGGGCGGGCACGCCCCAATCGCCCTCGAAAACCCAGTAGCCGAATTCGCCGCGCACCGAGAGGATCTTGCCGAAGAAGCCGGAATCCCTGAGCAGCGCCAGCTTGCGCAGGCCGGGCAGGAAGAGCTTGTCCTGCACGACGCCATGTTTGAGGCCGGAGCCGCGCGCCTTGCGGGCAAGGTCGAGTGCCACCTGCAGATCGTCGGAGACCGGCTTTTCGCAATAGACATGCTTGCCGGCATCGAGCGCCTTGGACAGAAGTTCGGCGCGCATCAGCGTCGTGCCGGCGTCGAAGAAGATTGTGTCGTCGGGATTGGCGAGAGCGGCATCGAGATCGGTCGACCAGCGCTTGATGTTATGCTTCTTCGCCAGCTCTTCCATCTTGGCGCCGTTGCGGCCGACGATGATCGGGTCGATCTCGAGTTTCTCACCCGATTTCAGCGTGATGCCGCCCTGGTCGCGGAAGGCGAGAATCGAGCGCACCAGGTGCTGATTGTAACCCATGCGGCCGGTGACGCCGTGCAAGATGATCCCCAAGCGTGCCATTTTTTCCTCCCAGCAAATTTTTGCGGCGGGAGCGGGCATCCTCGTCCGGTCCTCCCGAGCCGGTAACTAAACAGTTACTTGATGGCAGAAGAGCAACGCGGCTGTCAATAGTCAAATCCGATTTTTGAGATTCAGCGCTTGATCGAGGTCAGCGTGACGTGGACGATATGCCTTTCCCAGGCATTGAGATGGGTCGGCTCCAGCAGGTCGCGGCCGAAGATCGTCGAAAGCGTGTATTGGTTGGACAGGTAGAAATAGCCGAGCGAGGCGATCGTCAGGTAGACATGCAGGGGATCGGCGGTCTGGATGAAGACGCCCTGCTTCTTTCCCTGCTCAAGCACATCCGAAAGCTCGCCGATCAGATGCGAATGCAGTTCCTTCAGCCGGACGGACTGGCGCAGCCAGCGGGCGCGATGCAGATTTTCCGTGCCGAGCAGGCTCAGGAATTCCGGGTGCTGGAGAAAATAACGCCAGGTGAAGAGCGCCAGTTCGCCGATGCCTTCCTCCGGGCTGCGATCGCCGATATGCAGCGCGCGCTCGGCGGTGCGGATGCTGACATAGGCCTCTTCGAGCACTCTGAGGTAGAGCTGCTCCTTGTCGCCGAAATAATGATAGAGCATGCGCTTGTTGGTGCCGGCGCGCTCGGCGATGGCGTCGACACGAGCCCCGCCCATGCCGTTTTCGGCAAATTCCCGGGTTGCCGCGTCAAGGATCGCAGCGCGTGTCCGCTCCGGATCGCGTTGGGCCGTCCGTTCCGCAGGTGGGCGCCGAGACCTTTTCTTTTCCCCGTTCTCGCCGCTGTCGTTCATTTCTCCACCTCCGCCTTCCCATGTTGCGCTCATAAGCCTTCGGTGCGAAATTGTAAAAACCGAATTTGAAAGGCCCGCGAGCGACACCCGCTTGACACGCTCGCCGCTTTGCTCGTAGCTTGTAACCAATTAGTTATTTATGCAAGGGTAACTAGGTTCGGAAGCGTGTGGAGGCGCTTCCCTTTGGAGGAGGAAAAGAAATGACATTCCGTGTAAGCAGACGTAATTTCGTCGCGGGAGGCGCCACGCTTCTCTCGCTTTCGGCGCTGGGAACCAGCGCTATGGCACAGGAAACGCGACTGCGTCTCCTGTGGTGGGGCTCGCAGCCGCGCGCTGACCGCACCAACAAGGTATCGCAGCTCTATCAGTCGAAGAATTCGGGCACCTCGATCACCGGCGAATTCCTCGGCTGGGGCGATTACTGGCCGCGCCTTGCGACCCAGGTCGCCGGCCGCAACGCGCCCGATGTCATCCAGATGGACTATCGCTATATCGTCCAATATGCGCGGCGCGGCGCGCTCGCCCCGCTCGAATCCTATATGCCGGCCAAACTCAACCTCGACGATTTCGACAAGGCGCAGATCGAAGGCGGCAGCGTCGACGGACATCTCTATGGCGTCAGCTTGGGCGCAAATTCGGCGGCTACGGTCCTGAACACCGCTGCCTTCAAGGAGGCCGGCGTCGATCTGCCGACCCAGGCGACCACCTGGGAAGAGTTCGCCCGCATGGGTGCGGAGATCACCAAGGCAGGCAAACGCAAGGGCATGTTCGGCATCGCCGACGGCAGCGGCGGCGAACCGCTGTTCGAAAACTGGCTGCGTCAGCGCGGCAAGGCGCTTTATACCGCCGACGGCAAGATCGCCTTCGACGTGGACGATGCCTCCGAATGGTACGACATGTGGGCCAAGTTCCGTACGGCCGGCGCCTGTGTTCCTGCCGATATCCAGGCTCTCGACAAGAACGATATCGAAACCAACACGGTCTCGCTCGGCAAGTCGGCCGCTGGTTTTGCCCATTCCAACCAGTTCGTCGCCTATCAGGCAATGAACAAGGACAAGCTGGCTCTGACCAACTACATGCGCATCAAACCGGAATCGAAGGGCGGCCACTATCGCAAGCCTTCGATGTTCTTCTCGGTCTCCGCCCAGTCGAAAGCCGTGGATATGGCCGTGGACTACGTCAATTTCTTCGTCAAGAACGCCGAGGCAGCGCTGCTTCTGGATGTCGAACGCGGCATTCCGGAATCGAGCGCCATGCGCGAGGTCGTCGCGGCGAAGCTTGATGAGAACGGCAAGGCTGCGCTGGCCTATGTCAGCGGCCTCGGCGATCTCGCCGGCAAATTGCCGCCGCCGCCGCCAGCCGGTGCCGGTGAAGGTGAGCTGATGTTACGCAACATCGCCGAACAGGTCGGCTTCGGACAGCTGTCTCCCTCCGACGGCGGCAAACAGCTTGTCGCTGAAATCACGCAGATTCTCGCACGAGGCTGATCCCGTATGAGCAATGCGATGCGCACGCCCGCAGGGGCCATCAATGTGGAAAGTTATCAGGGGGCCGTGGCCGAAGGACGCTTCAGGCGTCTCTGGAATGCCAATGCTCCCGGCTATCTCTTCCTTCTTCCATGGCTCATCGGCTTTTTCGGGTTGACGCTCGGGCCGGCCCTGATTTCGCTCTACCTTTCCTTCACCGACTTCGACATGCTTCAGTCGCCACGGTGGGTGGGAATGGCGAATTACGTGCGCATCGCCACGGCGGATCCGAAATTCTCGGCCGCCATGTATGTCACCCTGACCTATGTCGTCTTCTCGGTGCCGTTCAAGCTGACCTTCGCATTGCTGGTCGCCATGGCGCTGAACCGCGGCCTGCGCGGGCTGTCGGTCTATCGTGCCATCTTCTATCTGCCATCACTGCTGGGCGGTAGCGTGGCGATCGCCGTGCTCTGGCGCCAGCTTTTCGCCAGCGATGGCCTCGTCAATGCCGCGCTTTCGTATTTCGGTATCGAAGGTCCGAGCTGGATCTCGCATCCGAACTATTCGATCTATACGCTGGTGGCGCTGTCCGTCTGGCAGTTTGGCTCGCCGATGATTATTTTCCTGGCCGGCCTGCGCCAGATCCCGCAGGATATGTATGAGGCCGCGAGCCTAGACGGCGCCTCCAAGTTCCGGCAATTCTACAAGATCACGCTGCCACTTCTGACGCCGGTGATCTTTTTCAATGCCGTCGTCCAGACGATTGATGCCTTCAAGGCCTTCACGCCGGCCTTTATCATTTCCGGCGGCACCGGCGGCCCGATCAACTCGACGCTGTTCTATACGCTCTACCTCTATCAGGAAGCCTTCGGCAATTTCCGCATGGGCTATGCCTCGGCGCTCGCCTGGATCCTGGTGGTGATCATCGCGATCTTCACCGCCTTCTCCTTTCTGACCTCGCGTTATTGGGTGCACTACGATGACTGAGATGACCGCTTCCGTCACTGCGGCCAGGCCGCCATCGGACATCACCAAACGCAGCCTGCCGGCGTCGCTCATCATCCACGCCCTGCTGATCGCCGCTTCACTCCTGATGCTCTATCCGCTGTTATGGATGGTTTCGGCATCGGTCAGGCCGGAAACCGAGATCTTCTCGTCGACCTCGCTCATCCCGTCGTCGATCGATTTCTCCTCCTATGCGCGGGGTTGGGTCGGCCTCGATGTCAGCTTTGGCCGGTTCTTCTGGAATTCGCTGGTCATCTCGGTGCTGGTCGTGATGGGCAATGTCATTGCCTGTTCGCTGACGGCTTTCGCTTTTGCGCGGCTGCGTTTTGCCGGCCGGAATTTCTGGTTCGCGATCATGCTCGGCACGTTGATGATCCCCTATCACGTGACGCTGATCCCGCAATATGTGCTCTTCCTCGATCTCGGCTGGGTCAACACCATCCTGCCGCTCGTCGTTCCGAAGTTCCTGGCAAGCGATGCCTTCTTCATCTTCCTGATGGTGCAGTTCTTCCGCGGTATACCGCGCGAATTGGACGAGGCGGCAATGATGGACGGTTGCAGCGCTTGGCGCATCTACTGGAAGATCATGCTGCCGCTGTCGCTGCCGGTGCTGGCAACGGCCGCCATCTTCTCCTTCATCTGGACCTGGGACGATTTCTTCGGTCCGCTGATCTACCTGAACGACATGAACACCTATACGATCCAGCTCGGCCTGCGCACCTTCGTGGATTCCACCAGCGCATCGGATTGGGGCGGTTTGTTCGCCATGTCGACCCTGACGCTCGTGCCGGTGTTCTTCTTCTTCCTGTTCTTCCAGCGCCTGCTGATCGAGGGCATCGCCACGACGGGCATGAAGCGTTGATGGCGATAACGGGAAAGAGCGACATGAGCATCAGGACGGTCGCGATCGTCGGCTGCGGTATCGGCCGCTCCCACATCGTCGAGGGTTACCTGCCGCATTCCGACAAGTTCAAGGTCGTGGCGATCTGCGACCTGAACGAGCAGCGCATGGCAGCGGTCGGAGACGAGTTCGGCATCGAACGGCGCACCACCTCCTTCGCGGAATTGCTGGCCGACGACACGATCGACATCATCGATATCTGCACCCCTCCCGGCATCCATCTGGAACAGGTGGTCGCAGCACTTGCCGCCGGTAAACATGTCGTCTGCGAAAAGCCGCTGACGGGCTCGCTTGCGGCCGTCGATACCATCATGGAAGCGGAAAAGACCGCCAAAGGCGTGCTGATGCCGATCTTCCAGTACCGTTACGGCGACGGCATCCAGAAGGCCAAGCGGATCATCGACGCCGGTATTGCCGGTAAGCCCTATACCGCTTCGGTCGAAACCTTCTGGCTGCGCAAGCCCGAATATTACGCCGTGCCGTGGCGCGGCAAATGGGCGACGGAGCTTGGCGGCGTTCTCGTCACCCATGCCCTGCATCTGCACGACATGCTGATGCATCTGATGGGGCCGGCGGCAAGGGTCTTCGGCCGCGTCGCCACCCGCGTCAACGATATCGAGGTCGAGGATTGTGCCTCCGCCAGCCTGCTGATGGAAAGCGGCGCCTTTGTCTCGCTTTCCTGCACGCTTGGTTCGCAGGAACAGATTAGCCGGCTCAGGCTACACTTCGAGAATGTCACTTTCGAAAGCAGCCACGAGCCCTATACGCCCGGCAAGGACCCCTGGAAGATCATCGCCGCGAATGACGACGTGCGGGAGCAGATCGACAAGGTGGTTGGCGACTGGCAGCCGGTCGCGCCACGTTTCACCACGCAAATGGGCCAGTTCCATGCCTTTTTGAGCGGCCATGCGCCGCTGCCGGTAACGACCCGGGACGCGCGCCGCGCGCTGGAACTCGTCACCGCCATCTACCAATCTTCCGACAGCGGCGCTGACGTGTCGCTGCCGGTCGGTCCCGATAGTCCGAAATACGCCGATTGGCGCGCAAGAACGAAGTAACCGACAAGATAAAAAGAGAGGGTTTTGAGAAGATGGCAACCAGTGTCGTTCTTCAGAAGGTCGAGAAGCGCTACGGCGCGATGGATGTGATCCATGGCATCGATCTGACGATCGATCCCGGCGAATTCGTCGTTTTCGTCGGCCCCTCCGGCTGCGGAAAATCCACCCTTCTGCGCATGATTGCCGGCCTCGAGGAGATTTCGGGCGGCGCGCTTTTGCTCGACAGCGAGCGTATGAACGAGGTGGCGCCGGCCAAGCGCGGCATCGCCATGGTTTTCCAGTCCTACGCGCTCTATCCGCATATGTCGGTTTACAAGAACCTCGCCTTCGGCCTGGAGACGGCGGGTTACAAGAAGGCCGAGATCCAGCCGAAGGTGAAGCGCGCCGCCGAAATCCTGCAGATCGAGAAGCTGTTGGAGCGCAAGCCGAAGGCGCTCTCCGGCGGCCAGCGCCAGCGCGTCGCGATCGGCCGCGCCATCGTGCGTGAGCCGCGCATCTTCCTGTTCGACGAGCCGTTGTCGAACCTTGACGCCGAACTGCGCGTGCAGATGCGCGTCGAGATCTCCCGCCTGCACCGCAGCCTCGGCAATACGATGATCTATGTCACCCATGACCAGGTCGAAGCCATGACGATGGCGGACAAGATCGTGGTGCTGAATTCGGGCCGTATCGAGCAGGTCGGCGCGCCGCTCGATCTCTACAACAACCCGGCCAACCGCTTCGTCGCCGGCTTCATCGGCAGCCCGAAGATGAATTTCCTGAAGGCCCGCATCGAGCAGGTCGGCGAGGCCGAAACCAGCATCCATGTCTGCGGCAATTCCGTCCGCCTGCCGCGCCGGCTGAGAGGCGAGGCGGGACAGGAGGTCACCTTCGGCATCCGTCCCGAGCATCTTTCGCTGGCCGAAGGCGCAATCACGCTCTCGACCGTCAACGTCGATCTCGTCGAAAATCTCGGCGGCGCCACCATGCTTTACACCACGACGCCGGATAACCAGCTCCTGACCGTCGCACTCGACGGCCAGCAAAAGGTGGAACGCGGCACCAATGTGAAGGCTTCCTTCGATCCGGCCCGCTGCCACGTCTTCGATGCCTCGGGCAAGACGATCTAATCCCGCTGCTTGACAGTCGATCCCCCTCTGTCCCATCATTTCCAGAGGGCAAGGGGGATAGCATGACGCCTGAAGATAGGATTCATGCGCTCGGCATCTGGCAGGGCCTGATCGACATTTCGCCGATAGCAGGCGGCATCACCAATCGGAACTATCTGGTCAGCGATGCCGTCGCGCGTTGCGTGGTGAGACTCGGCACCGATATCCCGATCCATCACATCAACAGGCAGAACGAGCTTGCCGCAAGCCGTGCGGCCCATGCCGCCGGCATATCGCCTGCCGTCATTCATCATTCGCCGGGCGTGCTGGTGCTCGAATATATCGAGGCGCGGGCGCTTTTGCCGGAGGATATCAGGACGCCGCACATGCTCGCCCGGGTCTTGCCGCTGGTCCGTGCCTGCCATCGCGACATCGCCCGGCATTTCCGCGGTCAGGCGATGATCTTCTGGGTCTTCCACGTCATCCGCGATTACGCCGCCAATCTGGAGGCGTCGGAGAGCGCCTACCTTCCTCTGCTGCCGGGGCTCGTTGGCAAGGCCGAGACGCTGGAAGAGGCGGCAGGACCTTTCGAGATCGCCTTCGGCCACAACGACCTGCTGGCCGCCAACTTTCTCGATGACGGCAAGCGGCTCTGGCTGATCGACTGGGACTATGCCGGTTTCAACACGCCGCTTTTCGATCTTGGCGGATTGGCCTCCAACAATGAACTCTCGCAAGCGGCCGAGCGCACGATGCTGGAGACCTATTTCGACCGGCCACTGACCGATGATCTCGCCACGCGCTATGCCGCGATGAAATGTGCCTCGCTGCTGCGCGAGACGCTCTGGAGCATGATTTCGGAAATTCATTCCAGCATCGATTTCGATTACGCCGGCTACACGGCCGAAAATCTCGCGCGCTTCGAACGCGCCTATCAAGCCTTTGAACGGGATCAATAAATGACGAAGGAATTACCGAAGACGGCGAAAGCCGTGGTCATCGGCGGCGGCATCATCGGCTGCTCGACAGCCTATCATCTCGCTAAACTCGGCTGGACCGATACCGTGCTGCTGGAGCGCAAGAAGCTTACCTCGGGCACCACCTTCCACGCCGCCGGCCTCGTCGGCCAGCTGCGCACCAGCGCCAATATCACCCAGCTTCTCGGCTATTCCGTCGATCTCTACAAGCGGCTGGAAGAGGAAACGGGTCTCGGCACCGGCTGGAAGATGAATGGCGGCCTGCGCCTTGCCTGCAACGAGGAACGCTGGACCGAGGTCAGACGCCAGGCGACCACGGCGCAGTCCTTCGGCCTCGAAATGCAATTGCTGACCCCGCAGGAAGCCTTCGATCTCTGGCCGCTGATGACGATCGACGATCTCGTCGGCGCCGCCTTCCTCCCGACCGACGGCCAGGCCAATCCCTCCGACATCACCCAGGCGCTGGCCAAGGGCGCCCGCATGTCGGGCGTTTCGATCTTCGAGGACACCGAAGTCCTCGACCTTGAAATCGACAAGGGGAGAATTCGTGCCGTCGTCACGGCGCAAGGGCGCATCGAATGCGAGCGCGTCGTCGTCTGTGCCGGTCAATGGACGCGCGCCTTCGCCGCCCGCTTCGGCGTCAACGTGCCGCTGGTCTCCGTCGAGCACCAATACATCATCACTGAATCCTTCGGCGTGCCCTCGAACCTGCCGACGCTGCGCGATCCCGATCGCCTGACCTATTACAAGGAAGAGGTCGGCGGCATCGTCATGGGCGGCTACGAGCCGAATCCCATTCCCTGGGCGAAAAACGGTATCCCCGAAGGTTTCCACTACACGCTGCTGGACAGCAATTTCGACCATTTCGAGCAGATCATGGAACAGGCGCTCGGCCGCGTCCCGGCGTTGGAAAACGTCGGCGTCAAGCAGTTGCTGAACGGCCCGGAAAGCTTCACGCCGGATGGCAACTTCATTCTCGGCGAGGCGCCGGAGCTGAAGAATTTCTTCGTCGGCGCCGGTTTCAACGCCTTCGGCATCGCTTCGGCCGGCGGCGCCGGCATGGCGCTTGCCGAATGGGTGACGAAGGGCGAACCGCCCTATGATCTCTGGCCGGTCGATATCCGCCGTTTCGGCCGGCCGCATTTCGATACCGACTGGGTGCGGACACGCACGCTCGAAGCATATGGCAAACATTACACCATGGCCTGGCCGTTCGAGGAACATTCGAGCGGCCGCCCCTGCCGCAAATCGCCGCTCTATGACCGGCTGAAGGCGCAGGGCGCCTGTTTCGGCGAAAAGCTCGGCTGGGAGCGGCCGAACTGGTTTGCCGATCTCTTCGCCAACGAGGAGCCGAAGGATGTCTACAGCTACACCAGGCAGAACTGGTTCGGCGCCGTCGGCCGCGAGCATAAGGCGGTGCGCGAAGCGGCCGTCATCTTCGACCAGACCTCCTTTGCCAAATTCGTGCTGAAGGGCAGGGATGCCGAGGCAGCCTTGTCCTGGATCGCCGCCAACGATGTCGCAAGGCCTGTGGGATCGCTTGTCTACACGCAGATGCTGAACGACAAGGGCGGCATCGAATGCGACGTGACGGTCGCCCGCATCGCCGAGAACGAATATTACATCGTCACCGGTACCGGCTTTGCCACCCATGACTTCGACTGGATCGCACGCAATATCCCGGCGGCGATGCATGCCGAGCTGGTCGACGTCACATCCGCCTATTCCGTGCTGTCGCTGATGGGACCGAATTCCCGCGCCGTGCTGGAAAAGGTGACGGGCAGCGACGTCTCGAATGCGGCCTTCCCCTTCGGCAAGGTCAGGACCATCGGCATTGCAGGCTGCCCGGTGCGGGCGTTGCGCATCACCTATGTCGGGGAGCTCGGCTACGAACTGCATGTTCCCGTCGAGTATGCGACCACGGTCTATGACGTGCTGATGGCAGCAGGCGGTGAACTCGGCCTCGTCAATGCCGGTTACCGCGCCATTGAGAGCTGCCGCCTGGAAAAGGGTTATCGCGCCTGGGGCTCGGATATCGGTCCCGACCATACGCCTGTTGAAGCCGGTCTCGGCTGGGCGGTGAAGATGCGGAAGAATATTCCGTTCCGCGGCCGTGAGGCGATCGAGCGGCAGCTTTCGGGAGGCGTCAAGAAGCGCCTCGCCTGCTTCATTCCCGAGGATGCCGATGCCGTGCTGTTCGGCCGTGAAACGATCTATCGCGACGGCAAGCGCGTCGGCTGGCTGTCGAGCGGCGGCTTCGGTTATACGCTGGGCAAGCCGATCGGCTACGGCTACGTCCGCAATCCCGACGGGGTGACCGAGGATTTCGTCCTCTCAGGCACCTATGAGCTTGACGTCGCGCGGGAACGCATCCCTTGCAAGGTATCGCTGTCGCCGCTCTACGATCCCGATATGGCGCGGGTGAAGGCCTGACCATGCGATTTGGGTTTGCCGTGTCTCAGCGTCAAAGCGGGACGGTCGCGGCTTGACCCCTCTTCTCCCCAGCGGGGAGAAGGTGGCCCGAAGGGTCGGATGAGGGGGCCACACGGCACACCATTCATTGCCCTTCGCTTGCGCTCAGCGCATTCGCGGCTTCGCCGCTCACCCCCTCAACCGCCTGCCGGCACCTTCTCCCCGCTGGGGAGAAGAGACGTGTGGCAACGCTTTGCGATCTCCTTAGTCAGCGCAAGACGTGCCCCCGAGGAAGAGGACAGGATGAGGAAGAGATAGAATCTGCGCCAGAAGCCCCAAACCTCAGAACAGCGGCAGCCGGTCGTCCTGGATCAGGATCTCCAGCTTGTCAGCCACATCCTGCGTCCAGGCCCGGTGGCCTGTCAAAGCCGCCGGGAACAGTCCGGGAAGGGTGAATAGAGCAGCCGAGATCGCCAGGCCGGTGTGCGGGATATCGGCGATGAGAGCGGCGATTTCCGCAGCCCTGGGATCGCGCAGCTCATAACGCTCGCCGTTGCCGTGTTCGCCGATCGCGTAGCGCATCCACGCCGCTACGGCGATCGCATAGGTCTCCGCCCTGTCGCCATGCGCCAGCGCCTCGCTTGCCGGCTCCAGCAGCCGCTGCGGCAGTTTCTGCGTGCCGTCCATGGCGATCTGATAGGTGCGATGTGCGATCGCCTTGTTTGCAAAGCGCGCTATCAATTCGTTGGCATAATCATCGAGATCGATGCCGGGAACTGCATCGAGTGTTCTGGCGGCCGCATGTATGTGCCGGTAGGCCAGTGCTGCGAGGCCGGTATCGTCCATGACGTCGCGGATGAATTCATAGCCGCCGATATAACCGAGATAGGCAAGCAGCGAATGCGCGCCGTTCAGCATCCGCAGCTTCATTTTCTCGTAGGAGGAGACCTCCTCGACCATCAGTGCGCCGCGCACCTTTTCCCAGGCCGGCCGGCCATTGGCGAAATGGTCTTCGATGACCCATTGCGTAAAGGGTTCGGTCTCGATCGCCGCCATATCCGTGCGGCCCGTCAGCCGTTCGGCATCGGCATAGGTCGCCTCGGTGCTGGCCGGCGTGATGCGGTCGACCATCGTCGACGGGAAGGGCACATTCGCCTCGATCCAGCCATGCAGGTCGGGATCGATGCGGGAGGTGAATTCCAGCACCAGGCGCTTCAGCACGGCGCCGTTGCTCGGCAGGTTGTCGCAGCTCAGCGGCGTGAAGGGCGCGATGCCCTTCTGCCGGCGGCGGGCGAGGCCTTCGACTAGATAGCCGATGACGCCGCGCGGCGCATGCCGGTTGGCAAGGTCGGCGACGATATCGGGGTGTTTCAGGTCGAGGCCGCCGGTTGCGGGATCGAAACCATAGGCCTTTTCCGTCACCGTCATGCTGACGATGCGGATATCGGGGTCTTCGAGCCGCGCCAGCAGGCCGGCCGGATCGCGCGGCGCCACATGTGCCTTCAGGATCGAGCCGACCACCTCAGCCGTCGTGCCTGAGGTATCGCGGATCAGCGTCGTATAGAGCCCGTTCTGGGCGCTCAGATTGTCGGCGACATCGGGCGTGCGCAGACTTGCCACCTCGATGCCCCAGTCGCCGCCTGCGGCTGCGAGCGCGCCGTCCGTGAAGGGTGCGAAATGGGCGCGGAAGAAAGCGCCCGGCCCGAGATGCAGGATGCCGGCCTTCAGCGCATTCCTGTCATAGGCGGGAAGTTTCGCCGTCGGCGCAAGGCCGGGAAGGGTCTGCAGTCGTTCGGTCACAGCTTGTAGGCCTTCTTTGCATTGTCATAGGAGAGCTCGCCTGCGACGATCTCGGCTTCCCGCCTGGAAATCCGGTGCTCGGCGGCAAGCTGGGCAAGGAAGCGGCAGACTTCGCGGCGCCAGACGTCATGCCGCGCCGGGATCGATAGCAGCGCGCGCGTATCGTCGTTGAAACCCGCCATATTGGCAAAGCCTGCCGTCTCGACGACCTGGTCGAGGTAACGGCGGATGCCGAGCGGGCTGTCGTGGAACCACCAGGGCGGGCCGATCATCAGGCAGGGCCAATGGCCAGCCATGGGCGCCAGCTCGCGTGCATAGGTCGTCTCGTCGAGCGTGAACAGCAGCACCCTGAGCCCCGGCGCATGGCCGTACTTGGAAAGCAGCGCATTCAGGCCGCCGACCCAGTCCGTGCGTGTCGGAATATCGGCGCCCATATTGGCGCCGCGCGTCACAAACAGCCCGCGGTCGGTATTGCGCCTCGAGCCGGCATGGATCTGCATCACCATGCCGTCCTCGGCCGAAAGCCCGGCCATCTCGGTCATCATCTGGCCACGGAAGAGCTCTGCCTCCTCAGGCGAAAGCGGACCCCTCAGCGCCTTGTCGAGCAGCGCCTGTTTTTCCGAAAGCGGCAGGTCGGCGGTGAAGGCGGTGGGCACGCCGTGATCGGTCGCGGTGGCGCCGAACTGGCGGAAATAGGCGCGCCGGCGCCGATGCGCCTCGATCAGGCCGTCCCAGCGCGTGACCTCAGTGCCGGTGATCTCCCCGAACTTGACGAGATTGTCGCGGAAGCCGACGGCGTCCGGATCGGTGACGCTATCCGGCCGGTAGGTGGTGCGGACCTTGCCGATCCAGCCGTCGGCCGCCATCTTCTGGTGATGCGCCAGAGGATCGAGCGCTCCATCCGTCGTCGCGATCGTTTCGATGCCGAATCGCTGATGCAGCGCCCGCGGGCGGAATTCGGGACGGGCAAGCTGGGCATTGATATGGTCGTAGAGCGCATCGGCATTGTCTGGCGTCAGCGGCTCGGTGCAGCCGAGCACGGCCGACATGGCGTGATCGACCCAGAGGCTCGAGGGCGTCCCGCGGAAGAGATGGTAATGCGCGGCAAAGCTCCGCCAGATCGCCCGCCCCTCAGCCACAGGCTTGCCGTCGAGCCGCGGCACGCCGAGATCGTCCAAGGCGACGCCGACGCTGTGGAGCATCCGGAAGAGATAGTGATCGGGAATGACCAGCAGCGAGGCCGCGTCTTCGAAGGGCTTGTCGTCGGCGAACCAGGACGGTTCGGTGTGCCCATGCGGGCTGACGATCGGAAGATTGCGCACCGTCTCGTAGAGCTCTCGCGCGATGGTCCGTGTTGCCGGATCAGCCGGAAAAAGCCGGTCCGGATGAAGAAAGCCGTTTCCTGCATCCATCAGTATTCCTCCCTGATGGATAACGGCCTACCCCACAACATCAGGCGCGGCAAGGTCTTTTAGTAACCAAACGGTACAGTTTTGCGCGTGGCCGCGCCGGGCATGGAAAGCATTGACGCGGCGGCCTATTTCCGCTTTGGGAGAACCATCTGTTCTGCCGGTTTCGGCAAAGGAGGATGTAGAGCCTTTCCGGGTTAGATTGTAGTATTCTGTTGGCTCAAACGGAGTCGGATGGTCGACCGGCCGGCGCGCGTCGTAGCCCGGCTCTACGGCCAAGCCGGCCGGTCGAGCAGGCGGCCCGTTTCAGCCAACCCTCCCGCAGATTTGCGAGGCAAATCTGCAAGACTTAAAATCGCCGGACGCACTTGTCGCTTCGCCATGGCGAAGCGGTGCGGCCGGTGGGCCGGGCATCTTTGCGCCAGGATCAGAGGCGATCGGCTCGGACGTACCAAGGGGTATGCCCGTCGCCAATCGCCTCTGCCCTGACGAAAACCTGCTCCGGCAGAATGCTGCAATCTAACCCGGAAAGGCTCTAATGTCCGACGAGACGAACCGCATCACCCAGCTGGAAGAAATGCTGGCTCACCAGGCAAAGACGATCGAAGAGCTTTCCGATCAACTCGCCGAGCAATGGAAGACGGTCGAGCAGATGCGCACCAAGCTCGACCGCCTGACCGAACGCTTCCTGTCGCTGGAAGAGCAGTCGCTGGAAGTGCCTGGCATCACCCGGCCGCCGCATTATTGACGGCACGCGGCCCAATGCCGCGTGCCCTCGGTGCAATCAAACGCCGCCGATGCAGAGATATTTCATTTCCAGATAGTCGTCGGCGCCGTGCCGCGAACCTTCGCGGCCAAGGCCGGATTGCTTGATGCCGCCGAAGGGCGCCGTCTCGGATGACATCAAGCCGGTATTGATGCCGATCATGCCGTATTCCAGCGCTTCCGCCACCCGCCAGACCTTCTTCAAATCGCCGGCGTAGAAATAGGCGGCGAGGCCGAACTCCGTGTCGTTGGCTTGGTTGATGACATCCTCGACCGTGTCGAAGCGAAAGAGCGGCGCCACCGGCCCGAAGGTCTCCTCGCGCGCCACCTTCATGCCGCGCGCAACGCCTGTCAGCACCGTCGGCGTGAAGAAGGTGCCGGCACCATCGATGCGCTTGCCGCCGGTTACCACCTTGGCGCCCTTGGCAACCGCGTCGCTGACATGATCTTCGACCTTGGCAAGGCCTTGCGCGTCGATCAGCGGCCCGATCACGACACCCGGCTTGAAGCCGTCGCCGACCGGCATCTCGGCGACCTTCGCGGCAAGCTTGGCGGCGAAGGCGTCATAGACGTTCGACTGGACATAGAGGCGGTTGGCGCAGACGCAGGTCTGACCGGCATTGCGGTATTTGGAAGCGATCGCGCCTTCGACGGCAGCGTCGAGATCGGCATCGTCAAAGACGATGAAGGGGGCGTTGCCGCCGAGCTCCAGGCTCACCTTCTTGATCTGGTCGGCGCACTGCCGCATCAGGATGCGGCCGACTTCCGTCGAACCGGTGAAGCTGATCTTGCGCACCTTTTCATTGCCGCAGAGCTCGCGGCCGATCGCCGGACCGTCGACCCCGACGATGACGTTGAAGACACCGGCGGGAATGCCCGCCTGCTCGGCGAGCACGGCAAGCGCGATCGCCGTCAGCGGCGTCTGTTCGGCGGGCTTCGAGACCACGGTGCAGCCGACGGCAAGCGCCGGGGCGATCTTGCGGGTGATCATCGCCGCCGGGAAATTCCACGGCGTGATCGTGCCGACGACGCCGACCGGCTGCCGGATGACGATCATCCGTTTATCGTCGGAAGGCGCGGGGATCGTCTCGCCGTAGATGCGCTTTGCTTCCTCCGCATACCATTCGATATAGGCCGCGGCATAAAGGATCTCGCCGCGCGCTTCCGGGAACGGCTTGCCCATTTCGGCGGTGAGGATTGCCGCGAGTTCGTCGGCATTGGCGACCATCAGGTCGAACCATTTGCGCAGGATCGCGCTGCGCTCCCTGGCCGGACGGGCAGCCCAGCCGGGCTGGGCGGCATGGGCCGCGTCGATTGCCGCCCGCGTCTCGGCCGCACCCATATCGGGCAGCGAGGCGAGCAGTTCGCCGGTTGCCGGGTTCAGCACGTCGAAAGTCTTTGTGGCATCGCCTGACGTCCAGACGCCGTCGATATAGCCGGCATCGCGCAGCAAGGGCGAGGAGAAGGGAACGTGCTTGGTCAGTGCGCTGGTGAAAGCCATGTCATATCCTCCTTGGGAGTGCGGCTGCCGGTTGCCGGCAGCCATTGAAATCCGGTTCGGGTGCGCTTAACGGCCCGCGCTTGCTTCGAGCATCGAAGCCTCGAGAATATCGAGCGCCTCGCCGAAGATCTCGTCCTGGATGGTGATCGGCGCGAGGAAGCGGATGACGTTTCCGTGGACGCCGCAGGTGAGCAGGATCAGGCCCTTGTCGAGCGCGATCAGCCGCACCCGGTTGGCGAATTCCGCGCTCGGCAGTCCCGTCGTCCAGTCGTTGAATTCGACGGCGTTCATGAAGCCCGGTCCGCGGATATCGACGATCTCCGGCACCGTCTCGCGCAACGATTCCAGCCGCTGCTTGAGCCGTCCGCCAAGCTGGTTGGCGCGGTTGCAGAGATCTTCGTCAGCAATGACGTCGAGCACGGCGTGGGCAGCGGCGATCCCGAGCGGATTGCCGCCATAGGTGCCGCCGAGCCCGCCCGGTCCTGGCGCATCCATGATCGCGGCGCGGCCGGTGACGGCGGCGAGCGGAAAGCCGCCGGCGAGGCTCTTTGCCATCGTCGTCAGGTCGGGCGCTACCTCGTGGTGATCCATTGCGAACATCCTGCCGGTGCGGGCAAAACCGGTCTGCACCTCGTCGGCGATCAGCAGGATGCCGTGCTGGTCGCAGAGCTCGCGCAGCGCCTTCATGAAGGCGGCGGGTGCGGAGTAGAAGCCGCCTTCGCCCTGTACCGGCTCGATGATGATGGCCGCGACGCGCTGCGGATCGACATCGGCGGCGAAGAGCTTCTTCAGCGCCGCCAGCGACTGATCGGCGGTGACGCCGTGCAGCTCGATCGGGAAGGGAATATGAAACACGTCGCCGGGCATCGCGCCGAAGCCGACCTTGTAGGGCACGACCTTGCCGGTCAGCGCCATGCCCATGAAGGTGCGGCCATGGAAGCCGCCGCCAAAGGCGATGACGGCCGAGCGGCCGGTTGCGGCGCGCGCGATCTTGACGGCGTTCTCGACAGCTTCGGCGCCCGTCGTGACGAAGATCGTCTTCTTCTCGAAATCACCAGGCAGCAGCGCGTTCAGCCGTTCGGCAAGGTGAACGTAGCTTTCGTAAGGCACCACCTGATGGCAGGTATGGGTGAAGCGGTCGAGCTGATCCTTGACCGCTGCGATGACCCGGGGATGGCGGTGGCCGGTATTGAGAACGGCGATGCCGGCGGCGAAATCGATGTAACGCCGGCCTTCCTTGTCCCAGATCTCCGCATTCTCTGCGCGATCAGCATAGATCTGAGTGGTCACGCCGACGCCGCGTGAAATAGCGGCGTTCTTCCGGTCGGTAAGGCTTGTCGCGTTCATCGATGGCTCCTGCGCTGAAAGGGTTTGAAAGCTATCTTGTATAATTTCTGCAAGATGTATATAAAACACCTACATTTTTCCTGCAAGAAAGCAAGAGGCATTTTTTGCTTCAAACATCACGCTTTTTGATGGAGGTTCTGGGGCGATTGGAATCGGAGATAGTTTCGCATGGATGATAATGGGCCTGTACGCTACAAGGTGGCGGAAGCCGCGCGGCTGGCGGGCGTTTCGGCCTCGACACTGCGTCTTTGGGAAAGCCAGGGTCTGGTGGTTCCCGGCCGTTCGGAAACCGGTCACCGGCAATACAGCGCCGACGATGTGGCGCGGTTGAAGCGCATCTCCTGGTATCGTGTCGAGCGCGGGCTCAATCCCGCGGCAATCCGCGAGGCGCTGGAGAGCGAGGAACCTTCCGCCGATGGCGCCGAGACAAGCCAGGATACCGGCCTCGGCCGCAAGCTCCGCAGCCTGCGCCATGCGAGCGGCAAGACACTCGATCAGGTGGCCGGCGACATCGGCATCACCTCGTCGACGCTGTCCACGCTGGAGCGCACCTCGCAGGGCGTCGGTTTCAAGACGCTGCACGATCTGGCAGAGTATTACGGCACCACCGTCTCTCGCCTCTCCGGTGAGGAAAGCGCTGATGTGCCGGCGCTAGTACGCGCTGGCGAATGGCGCAACTGGCCGGAAACGACGCCGGGCCTCACGGTGCAGCTCCTCGCCGAAGGCCGTAGGATGATGGACTGCCATCGTTTCGTGCTGGCGCCCGGTGCTGCCAGCGAGGGCGCCTATCGCCACGAGGGCGAGGAATTCATGCATGTTCTGTCCGGCCGGCTCGAACTGGTGCTCGACGGCGATCAGTTCTTTGATCTCGGCCCCGGCGATTCACTCTATTTCGAAAGCCGCCGCGATCATTCCTGGCGCAACCGTCACGATGGCGAAACCGTGCTTCTCTGGATCAATACGCCGCCGACATTCTGAACGGTCCGCGGCAGGAAAGCGGTTTCGTATTCTGCGTCTTTGCGTTATAGCGCTGCTGCATAAAGTTATGCAGCCATTCAAGTGCTAGAGCGTCCTTTGCGGCTCTCGAAAAGACGTGCGGCGCTGTAGGGGATGCATCGAACGAAAGACAGTCTCATGGCAGCGACCATACGTTATCACGAAGGCGATATTTCAGCGGCCGACATTGCCCGCTACACCGGCGCGATTGCGATCGACACCGAAACGCTCGGCCTGGTGCCGCGCCGCGATCGGCTCTGCGTCGTCCAGCTTTCGCCGGGTGACGGCACCGCCGATATCATCCGCATCGCCGCCGGTCAGAAAAGGGCACCCAATCTTGTCGCCCTGCTCGAAGACCCCACCCATCAGAAGATCTTTCATTACGGCCGCTTCGATATTGCCGTGCTCTTCCATACCTTCGGCGTCACGACGACCCCGGTTTTCTGCACCAAGATCGCCTCGCGCCTGATCCGGACTTATACGGATCGCCACGGCCTCAAGGACAATCTCAAGGAGATGCTCGACGTCGATATCTCTAAGGCGCAGCAATCTTCCGACTGGGCGGCCGAGACGCTGTCTCCAGCCCAGCTCGAATATGCCGCCTCCGACGTGCTTTATCTGCATGCGTTGCGCAATAAGCTGACGGAACGCCTGATCCGGGACGGCCGCTATGATCATGCGACGGCTTGCTTCGAATTCCTGCCGACCCGCGCCAAGCTTGACCTGCTCGGCTGGGAAGAGGCCGATATCTTCGCCCATAGCTGAGCGAATTGCCTTCATTCTGCGTTTGCCAATAGCCGTACGGCAGACTTGCCGGCGGCCGTTAGCGATTCGTTAACGCCTGTTCATTAATATTCCTGTTAATTTTTATGCATTTCGATGGCGCCGGAACTGCGTCATGCGGACAGGAGGATCTGCTGGGATGCAAGGGGACCGGATGAGCGCGGTCCTTTTCTAGAGCCTGCTTTCATCGTCACTTTACGAAAGGAGCATGCCATGTTGACTCCCGTTCGTGCAGCGTCCAATGCAAGCTTTTCGTCCCAGGGTCAGACAGCGGCGATCGTCGCCAGTGGTCTCGGCCACTCGGTGATTGCCCCCGCGCCTGTCAACGCCGTCGAAGCCGCAGACCTCAATTCCGCCATTGCCGGCAAGCTCAATATTCTGCTCCTTGCGGCGCGCGAGCGCATGGTCGAAGCCCTTTTCGATGTCATCGATGCGGCAGGCCGCTCGCTCTCGCTGGATCGTGGCGAGGACGAGAGCAATCTTGCCTTTGCCTCTCGGCTCGCCGATGCCATCCGGCGGCTGCCAGCCGCCAGGATCGACGAGGTCGAGCGTCAGCTCACCGAGCAGGGGCATAGCGTGCCGCTCCGGACGATCGCCGAGGCCCTGAAAAACCCGACTGGCCCTGAAGCCGCCCGCATCGTCGCCTATCTGGAAATCGTCCGCTACAAGGATCGTGATCTCGCCGCCCGCGCGGTCGTGCGCTCCTATCGCCAGAACGACGCCTCGCCGATGCGCGCCGAAGCTCGCCCCGAGATCCGGCTGCATGAGGACAACAGGCCGGCTGCCGCCACGCGCCAGCTGGCGGAAAAGGTGCCGGTATTGGTCGCTCCGTTGACCGAGGCTGCAGCGCTCGTGACTGCCGAAGAGCCGCTTATCGCCGAAACTGTCGAGGCCGCCGATCCGGAAACGCCACAGCCTGAAGAAGCCCCGGCCCAGCCTGCCCCGGTGGCGGCAGCGGAAGTCGCCGCGGAAGAATCCCTGCCGCAGGAGATCGAAGCCCAGCAATTATTGTCAACGGATCTGGACAAAATCGAGGATACGCAGGAAGCGGTGGAGCAATCGGCCGTTCAGCCCCGCATAGTGTCCGACAAGGCCGATCCCGTCATTCCCAGGAACTGGGCAGGGATCGTCGCCTCCATGACCGAAGAAGCCTCGGAGATGATCGCCACCCTCATCCGCGAGCAGGAAATCGAAACCGTGCTGGAGGATGTTCCCGTCGAGGCGGCGGTGGAAATCGATACGATCCTCGATGACGCCGTCATCAGCGAGGCGACCGGGAGCTTGACTAAGCAGCCGGTGGAACTTGCCGCGCCGGACGTCCGCCAGACCGCAGCGCTCCGCCCGTCGCAGCCGGATATCCCGCCCTTGGTTGTCGAGACCCGCCAGCCGAGGGAAGTCTCCGCCCAAGCGGAAATGATACCGCTCCCGGAGACGATCGAATCCCCCTATGTGCCGCTGGCGGCAAGAATGCCGGAGGGACTTGCCTACACCCAGCTGCCCTATCAGTTCGCCAAGGATATCCTGTCGAACGAAAAGGCAGGCGAAACCCACCACCAGCACCATCGCGACGGCGCCCCACAGGATCAGAATCAGGACGAGCAGCAGGCGCAGTCCGGCGGCGAGGATGCCGAGCCCGACGGCGAAGAGACCGACGCAGCACCCGCGCGGAGGACCCCGAGGATGATCGATTCCGAACCAGTGGCTCATCAGCCGGCAGGCGCGGCCGCCGATCCGGTCTATGCCCTCTATCAACGCATGGTCGGCTGGGAATAGCTTTTTTTAAAGCCTGAAAATGAAGAACCCGCCGGATCGCTCCGGCGGGTTCTTCAATTCAAAGGCGGTGAGGCTTATTCGCCGCCGCGGTTCTTCAGGGCTGCGCCCAGGATGTCGCCGAGCGAAGCGCCGCTGTCGGACGAACCGAACTGGGCAACGGCTTCCTTCTCTTCCGCAATCTCCAGAGCCTTGATGGACAGCATGATCTTGCGGTCCTTCTTGGAGAAGTTGGTGACGCGGGCGTCGAACACCTGGCCGACCGAGAAGCGCTCGGGGCGCTGCTCGTCGCGATCGCGGGCGAGGTCGGCGCGACGGATGAAGGAAGTGATGTCCTCGTGGTTGACGAGCTTCACTTCGACGCCGCCGTCGTTGACCGCGATGACTTCGCAGGAAACGACTGCATTCTTGCGCAGGTCGCCAGAAGCAGCGGCGTCGCCGACTGCATCCTTGCCGAGCTGCTTGATGCCGAGCGAGATGCGTTCCTTCTCGACATCGACGTCCAGAACGACGGCCTTGACGACGTCACCCTTGTTGAACTCCTCGATGACCTGTTCGCCCGGACGGTTCCAGTCGAGGTCGGAGAGGTGCACCATGCCGTCGACATCGCCGTCGAGGCCGATGAACAGGCCGAATTCGGTCTTGTTCTTGACTTCGCCTTCGACTTCAGTGCCGGCCGGATGGCTGCGGGCGAATGCTGCCCACGGGTTTTCCAGCGTCTGCTTGAGGCCGAGCGAGATACGGCGCTTGGACGGATCGACTTCGAGAACGACGACTTCGACTTCCTGGCTCGTGGACAGGATCTTGCCGGGGTGAACGTTCTTCTTGGTCCAGGACATTTCCGAGATGTGGATCAGGCCTTCGATGCCCGGCTCCAGCTCGACGAATGCACCGTAGTCGGTGATATTCGTAACGGTACCGGAAATCTTCTTGCCTTCCGGATACTTGGCCTGGATGCCATCCCACGGATCGGACTCGAGCTGCTTCATGCCGAGCGAGATACGGTGGGTTTCCTGGTTGATGCGGATGATCTGAACCTTGACCTGCTGGCCGATGTTCAGGATTTCCGACGGATGGTTCACACGGCGCCATGCCATATCGGTGACGTGCAGCAGGCCGTCGATGCCGCCGAGGTCGACGAACGCACCGTAATCGGTGATGTTCTTGACGACGCCGTCGACAACCTGGCCTTCTTCGAGGTTCTGAACGATTTCAGAACGCTGCTCGGCACGGGATTCTTCCAGAACCGTACGGCGCGAAACCACGATGTTGCCGCGGCGCTTGTCCATCTTGAGGATTTCGAAGGGCTGCGGATTGTGCATCAGCGGGGTCACGTCGCGGATCGGGCGAATATCGACCTGAGAGCGCGGCAGGAAGGCGATCGCACCGTCGAGGTCGACGGTGAAGCCGCCCTTGACCTGGTTGAAGATCACGCCTTCGACGCGCTCGCCAGCTTCGAACTTGGCTTCGAGCTTGACCCAGCTCTCTTCGCGGCGAGCCTTCTCGCGCGACAGAACGGCTTCGCCAAGCGCGTTTTCGATGCGCTCGACGTAAACTTCGACTTCGTCGCCGACCTTCAACAGGCCGTCCTTGGCGCGCGCGCCGAATTCCTTGAGCGCGATGCGGCCTTCAACCTTCAGGCCGACGTCGACAACGGCGACGTCCTTCTCGATGCCCGTGACGATGCCCTTGGTGACATAGCCTTCGGCCAGGTCGTTCTTGGCAAAGGACTCTTCGAGAAGAGCCGCGAAATCCTCGCGGGAGGGGGTAGCTACTGACATAAAATCTCCTGCGTGTCCTGAAACGGAAGCGGACACGTATGCGCCGGTTGGTTTGCGTTGAATGGGCCTGAACCCAGTCCGCCTTCTCTTACGAAGGCAATCCGGCGCTTGGACGGAATTTCAGGCTTGCTGTATTAGCAGCGATCCATGCTCAGAGCACGCAAAATCGCTTGAATTTAGGCATTTCGGCTCAAGACCGCATCGATGATCGATTGAGCAGCTTGAAACGCGGCCTCTATACTCATTTCCGACGTATCAAGCAAGTGCGCATCATCAGCTGGTTTCAAAGGGCTGTCGGCCCGTCCCATGTCGCGTTCGTCGCGCCGCTTGACGTCCTCGAATATCGCATCGAAATCCGCCGTCAGGCCCTTGCCGAGGATCTCGTCATAACGGCGTCTTGCGCGGACTTCCGGCGACGCCGTTACATAGAATTTCACCGCCGCATTCGGACAGACGACCGTGCCGATATCGCGCCCGTCGAGCACCGTTCCCGGCGCTTTCGTCGAAAACCGTCGCTGCGCCTCGACCAGCGCCCGGCGCACCGCCGGCATGACGGCAATCTTCGAGGCCGCTTCGCCGATCTCATGTTTCGAAAGTATATCGCGATCCAATCCGGCGAGTTCAACCTCTCGCGCGATCTTTTCCGCCACCGCCACGTCGTCGAGCGACAGGCCGGCATCGAGCAGCGCCTTGGCCGTGGCGCGATAGGTCAGGCCGGTATCAAGATGGTGATATCCGTAGCGCTCTGCGATGAGGCGCGAGAGCGTGCCCTTGCCCGCCGCCGCCGGGCCATCGATGGCGATGGTGAAGGTCTCGTTCGTCATCAAATCAATCCTGCGGCAGCGCACGATCGCGGCGAAGGAGATCGTCTTTGCGGAAACTCGGCAGCTGGTACCATTATTCCGGCACCTCTTCGATCCTTGCCCCGAGACCCTTCATCAACGTCATGAATTCGGGAAAGCTGGTCGCGATCATCGCCGCGTCGTCGATCGTCACAGCATGCTCCGCGGCAAGCCCCATGACAAGGAAGCTCATGGCGATGCGATGGTCGAGATGTGTGCTGACCCTGCCGCCGGCAGCGTTGCCGAGGCCCTTGCCGTCTGGCCTGCCGCGCACGATGAGAAAATCCTCACCTTCGTCGCAGTCGACGCCATTGAGTTTCAGGCCATCGGCGACGGCCGAAAGGCGGTCGGACTCCTTGACCCGCAGTTCCTCAAGCCCCTTCATGACGGTCACGCCCTCGGCGAAACAGGCAGCGACGGCGAGGATAGGATATTCGTCGATCATCGACGGCGCGCGGTCTTCGGGGACGGTCACGCCTCTGAGCTCCGAATGGCGCACGCGCAGATCCGCCACGTCCTCGCCGCCGGCAAGACGTGCATTCGCCACCTCGATATCGGCCCCCATCTCCTGCAGCGTCAGGATCAGCCCGGTACGGGTCGGGTTCATCAGCACGTTGACGATGGTGATGTCGGAGCCGGGGACAAGCAGCGCCGCAACCAGCGGGAAGGCGGTGGAGGAGGGATCCCCCGGAACGTCGATCACCTGGCCCGTCAGCTTGCCGCGCCCTTCGAGCCGGATCGTGCGCACACCCTCGCTATCCGTCTCGACGGAAAGGGCAGCACCAAAGCCCTGCAGCATCTTTTCGGTATGGTCGCGGGTCATCACCGGCTCGATGACCGTGGTGACACCCGGCGCATTGAGGCCGGCAAGCAAGACGGCCGATTTCACCTGGGCGGATGCCATCGGCACGCGATAACGGATCGGGCTCGGTGTTCCCGGGCCTCTGAGCGTCACCGGCAGCCTGTCGCCTTCGGAGGCGCTGACCTGCACGCCCATTTCGCGCAGCGGATTGAGCACGCGGCCCATTGGCCGTTTCGAAAGCGAGGCGTCGCCGATGAAGGTGGAGTGAAAGTCGTAGGTGCCGACGAGGCCCATGGTCAGCCGTACGCCGGTGCCGGCATTGCCGAAGTCGAGCGGCGCGTCGGGCGCAAGCAGCGCACCGTTGCCGGTGCCGTCGATCACCCACTGCGCGCCCTCTTTGCGAATCCTGGCGCCCATCGCCCGCATCGCCCGGCCGGTATTGATCACGTCCTCGCCTTCGAGCAGGCCGGTGATCCGGGTTTGCCCGGAAGCAAGCCCGCCGAACATGAAGGACCGATGCGAGATCGACTTGTCGCCCGGAATACGGACGCTGCCCGTAAGACCGGCGGATTTGCGGGCGGTGGCGGGCCTGGGCGCAGAGCCGTGCAGCATGCGTAATCCTTTGCAAACGCAGTTTATTTTTGCCATAAGACAGGCTTGGCCGGTCGCAATTCCCGGCCGCTTCTGCAGCTGTTGCGGCTCGTTAACATAAACGCGCCGGGCGGTCATCCGTCGGCTTGCCAAAAACCCCGCGCTCCGATCGCAAAGTTTGGCTTTGACATGGGAAGCCACAGCGATTAAGGGGACCGGCTTATAAATTCCGATGGAACGCCGGCTTGATCGGCATTTGCCGAATCTCGCATTCGGTCATTCACACGAGGCTTATAGTGGCGAAAGCGGAACTTGGAACCAAGCGTACCGATCCGGAAACCGGCAAGAAGTTTTATGATCTGAACCGGGATCCGATCGTCTCTCCTTACACCGGCAAATCCTATCCCCTCTCCTTCTTCGAAGAAACCTCGGCGATCGCCGAGGTTGCCGAGGAAGACGAGGTCGCGGAAGTCGATACTGAAAACACCGAAGTCGAACTGGTTTCGCTTGAGGATGCCGATGACGCCGCCGCTGGCGACGACATCCCCGATATCGGCGATGACGATGTCGAAATCGAAGGCGATGACGACGACGATACCTTCCTCACACCCGACGAAGACGACGATGATGACGACATGAGCGACATCATCGGCGTGACCGGCGACGAAGACGAAGTCTGAGACCGCATTTCGGCCCGGTGAGGAAAAAATTCTCCGGGCCGCATTTTTTTAGGCTTGCTATCTCCGGAAACCGGAAGTAATAAGCCGCCACTCCGAAGGGCACGCGCCTTGAGGAGCATCCCAGGACCGGCCCTCAGCCGGACCACCTTGATGGGGCTATAGCTCAGCTGGGAGAGCGCTTGCATGGCATGCAAGAGGTCAGCGGTTCGATCCCGCTTAGCTCCACCAGCCTACGCTCTTCGAGCTTCGGCTCGGCAAGCCGGAAGGCTTGACGGGACGAAGACGAGAAGGAAGCGGAGGCTGCCGCGACGAAGTTGCAAAGCAACGTAGGCGGGCTATGAACCTTCCATGAAGTACGTCTACATTCTCCATAGTGCCGAATTTTCCGGATCGCTATTTGCGTAAGCGTGACGGGCGATCTGAAGTCGCGTCTGGCAAAACATAATGCCAGAAAAATACGTCCCTTGGTCTGTCAGGACGTATCTCGCTTTCTCCGACAAAGCGCAGGCATTTGCTTTCAAGAAATATCTGAAGTCGGCGTCGGGCAGGGCGTTCGCAAAGAAAAGACTGTGGCCGCCTGCGCGAAGAATTTCATACGGGATCGTTTTAGATTTCGGGAGGCAACTCAAATATTGCTTAAAGTTGTGCAATGCTTGTAAGAGCGTTCGATATATTACGGATGCCTGATAAAAATTGCCGTGCAGAACGGTGCTTGCAACTGACAGGGGACTGCGATGATCGAGATTAGGCTCTCTCGTGGGCTTTGGAGGCTTGACGATGGGCGTCCGCTTGGGCCCGCAGGAGGTTTCGGGGAAGTGTTTTATGGTGACGGCGAAGATGGGCCTGTTGCTATAAAACGGCTTAAAATTACTGCAGATGCGGCCGCCCATCGTGAGATGAACATAGGTCAGGCGTTATCCAGCCGCCGATTGGACCATGTGGTACCGATATTTGACCATGGTCAGGATGCGAACAGTGATCGCTATTATTTGGTGATGCCGGTTTGTGACTTCAGCCTCCAAGATCGGATCGGGAAAAGCGGCCCGCTGGGTTGGGAGCAGGCAAAAGACGTGGCGCTCGACATTATATCGGGATTGGAGGAGGTTGGCGATATCGTTCACCGTGATCTCAAGCCAGCGAATATTCTCTATCATGACGGACGCTGGAAAATTGCTGACTTCGGTATCGCCAAATTCGTTCAAGATAGTACATCCATCGAAACGCTTCGCCGCTCGCTTACTCCGACATATGCTGCGCCAGAGCAATGGCGGGGCGAACGGCCAGCAGGAGCGACGGATGTCTATGCGCTCGGCTGCATACTACATGCGATGATCAACGGCCGGCCGCCATTTCTCGGAACTGTCGATGATGTGCGGGAAGCGCACCTCAAGAGCGAACCCCCATCGCTGAACGGCGTCGATCAGCGACTAGAGGGTTTCGTAAGACTAATGCTCCGAAAAAATGCGGAAAATCGACCGTCGCTTGAACGTTGCCGAAAGGTGATTTCTGAAGTGAGCGCCCGTCCACTGAGGGCAGGAAGCGAAGGCTTGGCGATCGCCGGCGCTAAGGTGGTGCAGCAACAACTGGCTGCGGAGGCCGCGCGACGGGCAGAGGAGGATGCCAGACAAACCCGCCAGGTGGCGGCAGACGAAGCGATCTCAGAGCTGCGGGGAATCATGAGCCGCTTATTCGATGAAATTGCGGCGGCGTCAGAAGTCGTGGAAAGAAGCGATCGGGGCGTTAAATTAGGCACGGCGGAGCTGGCTTACGATCAACCCACTAGGTTAGCGGAGACGGATGCCCAGTCGGGGTGGGATGTTTTGGCCGCGTCTAAAATGCGGGTAGGAGGACGCGTTGATAGGCAAGCATATCATCAACCTGAGTTTTACGTTTTCAACGCGACGCTCGCCTACGCCAAAATACCAGACGATACCAGTTACAGGTGGCGCGAGGTATCCTTCTTCAATTGGCGCCACGGCTCGATGGAGAACGCACCTGTGGCCCTGAATCCTAGTTCCCAGGAGTTTCATCTGGCGTTGTCGAATGTCGTCAGCGGATGGCAAACAGCTTTTGGACCCGCGGCCATCGATGGAGAGGATGAAGAGGGATTCGCAGAAAGGTGGATTAAGCTGTTCACCAAGGCGGTGGGCGGCAGGCTGAACCCGCCGAGTGGCCTCCCTCTTTCACCCTCTTATTTCAAATAGCCGACACCACGGGCAACATTCGTAATATCCGCTATATCCGCTCATCGAACATCGAGCGCCGTTGCCGGATGGAACGCAAGGAGGGGGACTTCGGCCCGTCCCTTCCAACCCTCGACCAGCCATGCCGATTGGATCACGCCAATGTTCTCGCCGCTTTTGACCGCGCCGGAGCTTGTGCCGTCCTGGACCTGCGTCGGGCTTTTAGCATTGATACCCTTCGGCGTTCCTGAGCAGACGGCATAACGACGTCCTTTCTCCACAATTCGGCACCAAATGTTCTCTATTTGTTTATGTCGTGGCATATGATAGATTCGTGGCGCTGTTGGCGGTAACGCCACTCACGAGACGTCGCCTTCTGTGCGGAGGCGTGGTGGGAAACTACCCCCGCACAAATCGTCGGCGACGCTCGCAGTCGTCTCCTACGCCTCGCGCTTTTCATATCTCGACGATAACAGCCGTCAGCCGCTTGACCATCGGCAGCACCAATAGCAGGACGGGAAAGGCGATCGCCCATGCGGAGGGCCACATGGCAAGTGCAGGCGCGGTCAGGCCTTGTGCTCTCACGATGCTGATCGCCGAGACGACACGGGTCATCAGCAGCGAGAGGATGAGCGGCATGGCCACCGTATTGTAACGTTTGGGGAGTTTGCCTTTGGGCATTTTGATCTCCGTAAGATGCCGATCAGACAATTGCGCAGCTCCGACCGGCGGGTTGCGCGTTGATTGACGTAAATGCTTACGGAGCTTCGATCTGAAGCAACGCCATCTCTATGGCCGAAAATGTCTTGCCGTTCAAGTCCGCCCATCCCTTCCGATCACCTTTGCCAATTCCTCAATAGGACGATGTATGTTCGTTGCCGCAACCTCAGCGATTCGGCTCCAGGACCTTCAGCCAATGACCAGAGCAAGACGCCGCCGCATCATCCGGACCCGACGAACCCTGACCGGGCTCGCCCTTGTCGGCTCGATCTCGTTTCTGGCCGGCATGACCGATGCCACCGGTCTTCTGCTGACCGGCGATTTCGTTTCCTTCATGACGGGAAACACCACGCGGGCGGCACTGGCCTTGAGCGAGGGCAATCTTTATCACGCCGCGGTCCTGATCTGTGCGATCGTCGTTTTCGTGCTTGGCAATGCGGCAGGCATCGTCATTTCCCATGTCTCGCAACGCCGCATTTTCGTGGTGCTTGGCTGCGTCGGGCTGGTTCTGGCGCTCGCCTCGATGATGACGGTGCAGAACATGTTGTTCGCGCGGTTCTACATGATCGTTTTTTCCATGGGCATGGTGAACGCTGCCGTCGAGCATATCGAAGGCCTGCCGATCGGGCTGACCTATGTGACTGGCGCCCTGTCGCGTTTCGGCCGCGGCATCGGCCGCTGGATCATCGGCGATCGTCGTGTCGAATGGACGATCCAGATCGTGCCCTGGGGCGGCATGGTGCTCGGCGCGATCGCCGGGGCCGTCCTGACACGACTGACGGGCGCGCATGCGCTGTGGCTGGTCTCCCTCTTCGCCATGGCGCTGGCGCTTGCCGCGATGCTTATCCCGCGGCCGCTTCAGCGGCGCTTTAACCAGAAGATCGCGCCGCATCGATCCGCCGTTGCGCGGATGAAATAGAACCGTCGCATTCCTGTTACCGTCGAATCGGATAGGAAGGACCGCCGCCCATCCTCAAGGAGTAGGTCTTGTTCGTCATTTCGAAGCTTGTCTGGATTTTCGCTCAGCCGCTGTCGCTGGCATTCTTCCTCGTCTTCCTTGCTCTGCTTGCCGGCCTTCTGCGCTGGCGTATCCTAAGTATCCTCGGCGCAGCCGGTTCAGCCCTCATCCTTTTCGTCACGCTCTACACCACGGCCGGCAACTTCCTGATGCAGGGTCTCGAGCAGCGCTTCGCAAAGCCGCCCGCGGATCCCGATAACCTGCAATGCATGATCGTGCTCGGCGGCGGCTTCGAAAATGAGGTGAACACGGCGCGCCACGGCATAGAATTCAATGCCGGAGCCGACCGCTTCGTCGAAGCCCTGCGGCTCGCGCAGAAATTTCCGCAGTCGCGCATTCTGGTATCGGGCGGCGACGGCTCCCTCTCCGGCATCTATGAAGGTGATGCGGCGGCGTCCGAGCGTTTCTTCCCGCTCTTCGGCGTTGGCAAGGATCGCCTGATCGAAGAGAGACAATCGCGCACGACCTTCGAAAACGCCGTCAACACCAAGGAATTCCTGGCAAGCCAGGGGCTTTCCAATTGCCTGCTGATCACGTCGGGTTTCCATATGCCGCGATCCGTCGGCATCTTCCGCAAGCTCGGCATCGATATCGTGCCCTGGCCGACCGATTATCGCACCGACGGCCAAGTGAGGCTGGGGTTTGATTTCACCCAGCCGACCCTCAACGCGCAGAACATGGCAACCGCGATCCGCGAATGGTACGGCTTGGTCGGCTATTATCTCGCCGGCCGCACGTCGGAACTCTATCCGCAATAGAGCGCCGCGTGTCCGCCAGGACGCGCAAAGGACGCTCTATCGCTTTGAATCCACGCATAACCCCGAAAATCTTTCGGGGTTATGCGTGGTGAGTTACTTCTTCGAGATGGTGACGAATTTCGTGCCGCGGACACGCGCCGTCACGATGCAGGGATCACCTTCGGTGCGGTCGCAGAAGCGCGGATGCATCTTCATCGCCAGCACCATGTTGCCGAAGCGCTGGACGAAATCGTAGCCATAGATCTGCGCGGTTGCGATCATGAAATAACCGCCTTCTGCAACCTGCAGGTAGAAATTATAGGTGCAGCCGTCATCATTGCATTGCGGCCCCTTCTGCCCGTCGCAGGTCAGCTGGCCCTCGTTGACCACCGCGTCGATCAAGCCGTCATTGTTGATATCCTGCCGGACGACGAGGCCGTCGGCAAACTCGGCCGTCTTGCACTGCTCCTGAAAATGTTTCTTCTCGTAGATCTCAGGGTCGGAGATCAGCGATTGCTGACCGAAGGCGGCAGCCGGCATGGCCAGCAGCAGAACGATATTCAGAACGGCGAGCACCAGCGTTTTCACGGCTTTCCTCTTTCGGATAAAGGCTCCCAATGCATGTCGCCCAAAGTGTGCAGCGGTTTTGGGGCAACGACATGCAGCAAACAAAGACTTCACCTTTATGGCCGCGCCGCCTTGCGCCGCCCTTGCCGCCGTGTTTCTTTCCGGAAATTGTTCGCCGGTTCCGGGGGCCGCATGTCCTTGCTCGTCTATCTCGATTATGCCGGCATTGCGCTGTTTGCCGCGACAGGCGCGCTCGCCGCCTCGCGCAAGCAACTGGACCTGATCGGTTTTTTGTTTTTCGCCATGGTGACGGGAACGGGCGGCGGCACCGTGCGCGATATCGTGCTCGGCCGCGTTCCGGTCTTCTGGGTGTTGAACCCCGCCTATATCCTCGTCTGCTGCATCGTGGGCGTCATCGTTTTCTTCACCGCCCACCTGCTGGAATCGCGCTATCGCCTGCTGATCTGGCTGGATGCGATCGGCCTTGCCGCTTATTGCGTGATCGGCGCCGCCAAGGGCCTCGCCGCCACCGGCTCGCCCACGATTGCGATCGTCACCGGCACGCTGACGGCGACCTTCGGCGGCATCCTGCGCGATCTGATGGCAAACGAGCCTTCGGTGCTGTTGCGGCCGGAAATCTACGTGACCGCAGCCCTTATCGGCGCCGGTGTGTTCACGGCCGCCAATGCGCTTGGAATGCAGCTCTATCTGGCGTCTGCCTGCGGCGTCGTGGCGGCCTTTGCCGTCCGTGGCGGAGCCCTGTGGTTCGGCTGGACCTTCCCGACCTACAGGCACAAGCCCGGCCGGCATCCCGACGATGTCATGTGAAGTCTCGGGTGGCCTGGGGTGGCGTCAGCCCTGCTTCGCCCGCAGGCGGATCACCACGTCGACATGGGCGATCTCCATGCCCTCAGGCGGTTCCGGCAGATTGGCGATCGTCAGGTTGCTGACGGGAATGTCGAGCACCTCGTTTTCGCCTTCGACGAAGAAATGGTGATGGTCGGAAACATTGGTGTCGAAATAGGTCTTGGCGCTCTCAACGGCGAGAACGCGGATGAGACCGGCTTCCGTGAATTGGTGCAGCGTGTTGTAGACGGTTGCCAAGGACACCGGCACGCCGGCGGCAACCGCCTCTTCATGCAGTTCCTCGACGGTCAAATGCCGGTCGCCCTTGGCAAACAGGAGGTCGCCGAGCGCGACGCGCTGGCGGGTGGGGCGCAGGCCTGCACCGCGCAGCCTTACCTCTATTGCGATCGGGAATGCACCCGTCATCAAAACCAACTCCGGTTATTCTGGCATAAAGCAATCATGTTTCTTTAAGCGGTATAACTTTTGCATCGGAGCCTTTCAATAGTTCAATGGGGACGGGAGCCTGATAAACGCGGCAAAAACGGGCTTTTGACGCAAATAGGTCTGGTCCCAGCCCTAGCCTTCCTGTATGCGACCACCAAATAATGGCGCAAGCCTGGTCCGGGGCGATGAATGAAGCTGCCTTGCTTGTGCTTCATTTTCTGAAGAACTTGGACTACACGTTCACATCCATCGGCTTGACGCGGGGGGAAAAAGAAACTTTATGACGACCAGACAATCCAGCTTCTCGTATGAAGAACTCATCGCTTGCGCACATGGCGAGCTGTTCGGCCCCGGCAATGCGCAGTTGCCCCTGCCGCCCATGCTGATGGTTCACCGCATCACGGACATTTCCGAAACGGGCGGCACCTTCGATAAGGGCTACCTCAGAGCGGAATACGACGTACGCCCGGACGACTGGTATTTCCCCTGCCATTTCGAAGGCAATCCGATCATGCCGGGCTGCCTCGGTCTCGACGGCATGTGGCAGCTGACCGGTTTCTTTCTGGGTTGGCTCGGCGAAGAAGGCCGCGGCATGGCGCTTTCGACCGGCGAAGTGAAATTCAAGGGCATGGTCCGGCCACAGACGAAGCTGATCGAATATGGCATCGATTTCAAACGTGTCATGCGCGGCCGTCTGGTCCTCGGCACCGCCGACGGCTGGCTAAAGGCGGACGGCGAGACCATATATCAGGCGGCCGATCTTCGCGTCGGTCTATCGAAAGACAAGACGGCCTGAAACCGCATTTCGAGCGGCTGACGAAAACAACAAAGGTTTGATCAGATGAGACGGGTAGTTGTCACAGGTCTGGGTGTCGTGTCCTCGATCGGAAACGACGCAGCCGAAGTCACCGAATCCTTGCGGCAGGCAAAGTCGGGTATCTCCTTTTCGAGCGATTTTGCCGAACATGGGTTCAAGTGCCAGGTCTGGGGCAGTCCCAAGCTCGGTTCGGCGGAACTTGCCGAACTGGTTGACCGCCGCGCCATGCGTTTCCTGTCGCAGGGCGGCGCCTGGAACCATGTGGCCATGAAGCAGGCGATCGCCGATTCCGGCCTGGAAGAGAAAGACTACGCTCAGAACGAGCGTACCGGCATCATCATGGGCTCTGGCGGTCCGTCCACTCGCACCCTGATCGAGGCCGCCGAAATCACCGTCAAAAACAACAGCCCGAAGCGCATCGGCCCCTTCGCCGTGCCGAAGGCGATGTCCTCGACCGCATCGGCCACGCTCGCCACCTGGTTCAAGATCCACGGCGTCAATTATTCGATCTCGTCGGCTTGCTCGACGTCGGCGCATTGCATCGGCAACGCCGCCGAGATGATCCAGTGGGGCAAGCAGGACGTGATGTTCGCAGGCGGCCACGAGGATCTCGATTGGACGATGTCCAACCTCTTCGACGCCATGGGCGCCATGTCCTCCAAATATAACGACACGCCGGACAGCGCCTCGCGCGCCTATGACGTCAACCGCGACGGTTTCGTCATTGCCGGCGGCGCCGGCGTGCTGGTGCTCGAGGAGCTGGAGCGCGCCAAGGCCCGCGGTGCCAAGATCTATGCCGAAATCGTCGGCTACGGCGCAACCTCTGATGGATACGACATGGTCGCCCCCTCGGGCGAAGGCGCTATCCGCTGCATGCGCCAGGCGCTCGCCACCGTCAAAGGCGATGTCGACTACGTCAACACCCACGGCACCTCGACGCCGGTCGGCGACAGCAAGGAAATCGGCGCCATCCGCGAAGTATTCGGCTCGAAGATCCCGCATATCCAGTCGACCAAGTCGCTGACCGGCCATTCGCTGGGGGCTGCCGGTGTGCAGGAATCGATCTATTCCCTGCTGATGATGCAGCAAGGCTTCATCGGCGAAAGCGCCCATATCACCGAGCTCGATCCCGAATTCGAAGGTGTCCCGATCGTGCGCAAGCGCATCGACGACGCCAAGATCGACACTGCCCTCTCCAATTCCTTCGGCTTCGGCGGCACCAACGCCACGCTCGTCTTCCAGCGCTATAACGGATAATAATAATATGACGGGAATCATGCAGGGTAAGCGCGGGCTCGTCATGGGCGTCGCCAACAACCACTCGATCGCCTGGGGAATTTCAAAAGCTCTCGCCGCACAGGGTGCGGAACTCGCCTTCACCTATCAGGGCGATGCGCTCGGCAAGCGCGTCAAGCCGCTTGCTGCCGAGGTCAGCTCGGATTTCGTGCTGCCCTGCGACGTCGAGGACATCGCCTCGGTCGATGCCGTCGTCGATGCGATAAGCGAGCGCTGGGGCAAGCTCGATTTCATCGTCCATGCCATCGGCTTTTCCGACAAGAACGAGCTGAAGGGTCTCTACGCCGATACGACGCGTGAGAATTTCAGCCGCACCATGGTCATTTCCTGTTTCTCCTTCACCGAGATCGCCAAGCGCTGCGCTCCGTTGATGGAAGATGGTGGTGCGATGCTGACGCTGACCTATAATGGCTCGACGCGCGTCATCCCGAATTACAACGTCATGGGGGTTGCCAAGGCGGCGCTCGAGGCTTCGGTGCGTTATCTCGCCGCCGACTACGGCCCGCGCGGCATCCGCGTCAATGCCATTTCCGCCGGCCCGATTCGTACGCTTGCCGGCGCCGGCATCTCCGATGCGCGCGCGATCCTCTCCTGGAACCAGCGCAATGCGCCGCTGCGCAAGACCGTGACCATCGACCAGGTCGGCAACTCGGCTCTCTACCTGCTTTCCGACCTTTCCTCCGGCGTCACCGGCGAAATCCACTTCGTCGACGCCGGCTTCAACGTCACCTCCATGCCGACGCTGGAAACGCTGCGCAAAGCGGACGTCGAATAAGAGTCTTGTTCCGATAGCAGAAGATTATTGCCAGGCTGAAGCGGGAAGGCTTCGAAGTCGTTTCGATCAAAGGCTCGCACCACAAGCTTCGAAGACGTAGTCAGACCATCATCGTTCCGCACCCGAAGAAGGATCTGCCGATCGGCACCGCGCTCTGCATAATTCCTTAAATCGGAATCGATTTAAGGATAAAATTATGCAGCACTTCAAAGTGCTACAGCGTCCTTTGCGCGTCTAAAAAGACGCGCGGCGCTGTAGAGATTGCGAAACAGGCCGGATGGAATGCGAGTGACAAATCATGAAATATTTCATTGCCATCGTGCATAAGGACAAGGACAGCCCTTTCGGGATCAGCTTTCCAGATCTGCCGTCGGTATTCTCCGCCGCCGATAAGGAGGAGGATCTGATTGCAAACGCCATCGAAGCGCTTCGCCTCTGGGCAGAAGATGAAACCCTGCCGATGCCGTCCTCATACGACGAGATGAGTTCCCGGCAGGATATCCGCGAGCAACTGGCCGCCGGTGCTTTTCTGACGCGTGTTCCCTTTATCGAAGATACGACGCGCACCGTTCGAGCCAATGTCACCTTCGACAAAGGCATGTTGGATGCAATCGACAAGGCCGCGAAAGAGCGCGGCCTGACCCGTTCGGCTTTTCTTGCGAGTGCTGCCCGCAAGGAAATCGAGGCTGCGTAAAGCTTATTTCTTCGCCCAGAGAACCTTGAACCGGGCGTTGCGGCAGGTTTCGCCGCTTTCCCTGAAATTCGCCGCCAGAACCGGCTCGTAAGGCAGGCCGCGATTGGCGACGAGCATCAGGCGGCCGCCGCCGCGAAGGGCGGATCCGGCGGTCTTGATCATTGCCTGGCCGAGTGCCGGCTCGGCCGCGTGTCCCTCATGGAAGGGCGGGTTCATGATGACGAGATCGTATTTGTCTTTGACCGGTTCGCCCGCCAGATCGTGCCAGAAGAAGCGCGCAGGCGCGTTCGGGCAGTTCTCCGCCAGATTATCCCTGGCAGCCTCCAGAGCTGCGTGATCGGCCTCGTAGAGGTCGAGGCGCGTCAGTCCACGCGACTTCTGGGCCAGCTCGACGGAGAGATAGCCCCATCCGGCGCCAAAATCCGCAACGTCGCCGGTGAAATCCTCAGGCAGGCGCGAGGCAAGCAGTTCCGATCCGGCATCGATGCGGTCATGCGAGAACATGCCGGCGGTTGCATTGAAACGGCCGTCGACACGCACCGGCGCCTTTGCCAGCTTGGAGATAATCTCGTCGGCATCCGCCGGCCGGCCAAACCAGAAGGCGACGCCATGATATTTCGGCATATGGTCGACGGCGAGATTGAAACCTTCCATCCGCTTGCGCAGCGGCTGGATGCCGTCTTCCTTGGCGCCGGCAACGACGATCAGCCCGCCGAGCCGCGTACGGGCGATAGCAGCGGCAAGATTGGCCTCGTTCTCACCCTTGTGCTTGGTGCAGAGCACCAGAGCCGCATCGTAGTCCTCGCCGTTGATCTCCGGCTTCGCTTCGATCCGCTGGGCCAGCAGCTGCCGATAGAGCGGCCGGAAGCCCTGGACGGCACTGAGCGAGGCGGCGAAGCCTTCCGGCAGCGCAAAGCCTGCCTCGGCGCCGAGGAAGAGCACGCGCTCGCCCTCGCCGGGCGCCGCGACTGTGCCGCTGGCAAAGGGATGGAACAGGGTCTTCAGCGTCTCGCTGCTCATGGTCTCGTCTCGTCCTAAAGCATGTCGCGCAAAAGTGTTCAGCGGTTTTGCGAGCACGACATGCGCAAAACCAAAGACCTGAAGTGCGGCAAGCGATCTGAACGATCGCACCGCGCTTTAGGATACAAAAAAGGGCGCGGAAGCATTCCCGCGCCCGGTATTGAATCTGGAAGGCGGCTTATTCGGCCGCTTCTTCCTTCTTCTTCTCGTTCGGGATTTCCTGGCCGGTGGCCTGGTCGACGACCTTCATCGACAGGCGAACCTTGCCGCGTTCGTCGAAGCCGAGCAGCTTGACCCAGACCTTGTCGCCTTCCTTGACGACGTCCTGCGTCTTGGCAACACGCTCGGAAGCGAGCTGCGAGATGTGGACGAGGCCGTCACGGGCGCCGAAGAAGTTGACGAAGGCGCCGAAGTCGGCGGTCTTGACGACCGTGCCTTCGTAGACCTGGCCGATCTCAGGTTCGGCAACGATCGAGTGGATCCACTTGCGGGCCGCTTCGATCTCCTTGCCGGAGGAGGAGGCGATCTTGACGGTGCCGTCGTCCTCGATGTTGATCTTCGCGCCGGTCTTTTCGACGATTTCGCGAATGACCTTGCCGCCGGAGCCGATGACTTCACGGATCTTGTCGACCGGGATGTTCATGACTTCGATGCGCGGAGCGAATTCGCCGAGCTGGCCGCGGCTTTCGGTGATGGCCTTGGACATTTCGCCGAGGATGTGGACACGACCGCCTTGGGCTTGGCCAAGGGCGACCTTCATGATCTCTTCGGTGATACCGGTGATCTTGATGTCCATCTGCAGCGAGGTGATGCCGTCGGCGGTACCGGCGACCTTGAAGTCCATATCGCCGAGGTGGTCTTCGTCACCGAGAATGTCGGACAGGACAGCGAAGCGATCGCCTTCCAGGATCAGACCCATGGCGATACCGGCAACCGGCTTTGCCAGCGGAACGCCGGCGTCCATCAAAGCGAGCGAGGTACCGCAGACGGTCGCCATCGAGGACGAACCATTCGACTCGGTGATCTCAGAGACGACGCGCAGCGTGTAGGGGAACTGCTCAGGTGTCGGCAGCATCGGACGGATCGCGCGCCATGCGAGCTTGCCGTGGCCGATTTCGCGGCGACCCGGGGAGCCCATGCGGCCGGTCTCGCCAACCGAGTAGGGAGGGAAGTTGTAATGGAGCAGGAAGCGCTCCTTGTACATGCCCGTCAGGCTGTCGACATACTGCTCGTCTTCGCCGGTGCCGAGCGTGGCAACCACGATCGCCTGGGTTTCGCCGCGGGTGAACAGCGCCGAACCGTGGGTGCGCGGCAGAAGGCCGACTTCCGAAACGATCGGACGGACGGTTTCGAGGTTGCGGCCGTCGATGCGGCTCTTGGTGTCGAGGATGTTCCAACGGACGATCTTCGCCTGCAGATGCTTGAAGATCGCGCCGACTTCTTCAGGTGTGTACCGGGCTTCGCCTTCCTCGGGGAGGAAGTGCGCCTTCACCTTCGCCTTGACGGCGTCGACGGCGGCGTAGCGATCAGCCTTCTGGGTGATCTTGTAGGCTTCGCGAAGTTCACCTTCGGCAAGGCCGAGCATCTCGGTTTCGAGAGCGGAGTAGTCTTCCGGCTGGAAGTCGCGCGGCTCCTTGGCGGCCACTTCGGCGAGCTTGATGATCGCGTCGAGAACTGGCTGGAAGCCCTTGTGGCCGAACATGACGGCGCCGAGCATGACGTCTTCGTTAAGTTCCTTGGCTTCGGATTCCACCATCAGCACGGCGTCATAAGTGCCGGCGACGACGAGATCGAGGCTCGATTCGTCCATCTCGTCGAGATGCGGGTTGAGAACGTATTCGCCGTTGATGTAGCCGACGCGCGCACCGCCGACGGGGCCCATGAAGGGAACGCCGGACAGCGTCAGCGCAGCCGAGGTGGCAACCATCGACAGCACGTCGGGATCGTTTTCGAGGTCATGCTGGATAACGGTAACGACGACCTGCGTGTCGTTCTTGTAGCCCTCAGGGAAGAGCGGGCGGATCGGGCGGTCGATCAGGCGGGAAACCAAGGTTTCCTTTTCGCTCGGACGGCCTTCGCGCTTGAAATAGCCGCCGGGGATCTTGCCGGCTGCGTAGGTCTTTTCCTGGTAGTTGACGGTGAGCGGGAAGAAGTCCTGGCCGGCCTTCGGCGCCTTGGCCGAGACGACGGTGGCGAGAACAACGGTTTCGCCGTAGGTGGCGAGAACCGCGCCGTCGGCCTGACGGGCGATCTTGCCGGTTTCGAGCTTCAGCGGGCGGCCGGCCCACTCGATTTCCACTGTGTGTGTATCAAACATGTCTTGTCCTTCAATGCGGGAGCACGCGCCATCGCCGATATCAAGGCGCAGCGCACAGTCGACCGCAATCAATGTGACGTATCACGGGCAAGACAACGGGAGGCTTTTCATCCTCGGTTTCCTCGGGCGTTCCTGAGAAACCGGGCCAAAGCTCATTGACAAGCCTTGGCCGAAAGCATCCGGCAATCCTGCCCCATGACAGGTCAACGGTTGGTTTGGCAGATCCGGCCCATCCGGGTCTGCCGGTCGTTCCACCGCTAAAAGATAGGGCGCGGCTGGAACATTTCATCGGGAGCCTTGTCCCGAAACAGATCCGGCGGGCGCTCGGAAAGCGCCCGCCGGACAATCTTAGCGGCGGATACCCAGGCTCGTGATCAACTTGGAATAGCGGCCTTCATCCTTCTTCTTGAGATAATCAAGAAGCGAGCGGCGGCTCGAAACCATCGTCAGCAGGCCACGGCGGGAATGGTTATCCTTCTTGTGGTCCTTGAAGTGTTCGGTCAGGTTGTTGATGCGTTCGGTCAAGATCGCGACCTGGACTTCCGGAGAACCGGTATCGCCTTCAACGGTCGCATATTCCTTGATCAGTGCAGACTTGCGCTCAGCAGTGATCGACATCGGGTGATCCTTTCTAAGAGGAGGAGATTAAAGTCGCCAAAAGCCGGGATGTCGTCCAGCTTTGGCCGTGAATGCAAACGGGCGTACCCGATGCTGGCGCTGCCTATAAACCAAATATGGATCGATGGAAAGAGGGGTCGTCCTTGGCGGCTTCAACGGCCCGCCATGGCGCCCCGGATCATCCCGTCATAGGCTGCAGGATCCTGCAGCATGGCGAAATGGCTCACATCTTTCAGGATGACGAGTTTGGCGCCCGGAATCTGTTTTGCCATCATTTCCGTATGGTCGAGCTTTACGGCTTCATCATGATCGCCGATGGCAAGTGTCACCGGCACCGAGATCTTGCCAAGATCGGCGGCCGTCCAGGCCGGCTGGGTTGCCCACATTTCGGAGATCTGCTTGACGAAGGCGTCGTATTCGTTCGGTGTCGGCGAAAGCTTCCGGTACTGCTCGCCGGCGACGTTGATGTAGTCGTTGAAGGTCTTATTGTCCATGACGTCAGCCTTGACGCCGTCTGTTGTGACGTTGGCTGCCTGGGCAATGACGCGGGTCAATTTTTCCGGGTGTTTCATCGCCATGTCGATGCCGATGATGCCGCCGTCCGACCATCCGACAAGCGTCACCTTGTCGATCTTCAGATAGTCGAGAAGTGCCACATAATCCGATGTCATCAGGTCATAGCCGAAGGGCTGCTGGCTGCGCGTCGAACGTCCATGGCCGCGGCTGTCGGCAACGATGACCAGGTGGTCCTTGGCAAAATCGGCGACCTGATGACCCCAGACCTCGGCATTTCCAAGACCGCCGTGAATGAACAGGATGGGGTCGCCTTCGCCGTATTCGGCGTAATACATCTTGATGTCGTTCACTTCGGCCATGCCGCTCGTCCTTGCCGTCGGCATCGAAGGAGAGGCCGGGAGCTCGGCCCAGCGCTCGGCGGATCGAGCGCCGGCGACGGCGAGAAACATCGAAAAGAACGTCAGGATTCCGATAGCAGTTCCGCGCATGATCTTTCCCTCTGTCAGGCCCCCATGGCCCCTCGGGCCGCTATGGCCCGACAGGGAAGATATCGCATCGCTACCGGCTGACAATCGCTGTCGTTGTCAGAAAGCGAGATAGGCTCAGGCGAAAACCCGCTTCGGGCGAAACTCGCCCTGGCCGATCTCGCCGATCGCGATCAGCTTGCCGCGGGCCGTCGCATAGGCTTCGCTTTCGGCAACCGGCGCATCGCGGCCACGCACCAGGATCGGGTTGCCCATCTTCAGCCGGTGCGCCTGGTCGTCGTTGATGACGAGATGGGGCAGGGAGGATAGCGCTTCGCAGGTGTCGATCAGCAGCGCGTCGAGGGCCGCCAGGCGCTCGTCCATATCCTCGATCGCCTCCAGTGCCACGAGATCCGCGAGCGGCACCATGGCCTCTTCCGCGAAAGGCGCGACGAAGGTGCGCCGCAGCCCGGACACATGGCCGTAGCAGCCGAGCTCGCGGCCGAAATCGCGCGCCAGCGCCCTGACATAGGTACCCTTGCCGCATTCCACTTCGAAATGCGCGCTGTCGGCGTCCGGGCAGGCGAGCAAGGTCAGCCGAAAAATATCGACCTCACGCGAGGGGATTTCGACGGTTTCGCCTTCGCGCGCCAGATCATAGGCGCGTTCACCGGATATCTTGATAGCGGAAAACTGCGGCGGCACCTGGCTGATGGTACCGATATATCCAGGCAGGATATCGCGGATCTGCTGTTCGCTCGGGCGTTTGTCCGAACTCTTGGTCACGTCGCCCTCGAGATCGTCGGTCGCACGCTCCTCGCCCCAGCTCACCGTGAATTCATAGATCTTGCGGCCGTCCATCACGTAGGGGACAGTCTTCGTCGCGTCGCCGAGCGCGATCGGCAGCATGCCGGAGGCGAGCGGATCGAGCGTGCCGGCATGACCGGCCTTCTCAGCCTTATAGAGCCACTTGATCTTGGAAACGGCTTCCGTCGAGCCGAAATCCACCGGCTTGTCGAGGATCAGCCAGCCGGAAATCGGCCGGCCCTTGGGTTTGCGTGGTTTGGACATGCGTCTCTTCTGTTTATTGTTCGTCATTATCGCCGTCGAGGTCGCGGCTCACCTCGGGCGAACGCAGCAGCTCGTCGATCTTCTTGTAGTTGTCGAAGCTGGTATCGTCGCGGAAGCGCACCTCCGGCATGTATTTCATCTGCCGGAGCTGCGGCCCGAGCCGGCCGCGGATGAACCTCGCGTGGCGGTTCAACGCCTCGATGACGATGCTGTGGTCGGAAACGCCGAGCGGCGTCACATAGGCGGTGGCGATCTTGAGGTCCGGCGACATGCGCACTTCCGAGATCGAGATCACGGTCGCCTCGATGACGTCGTCACGCACTTCGCCGCGCTGCAGCACCTGGGTGATAGCGGCGCGAACCTGTTCGCCAATGCGCAGCATGCGCTGCGAAGGCGCGGAAGAAGTTGCTCTGGTCATTGTTATCTCTATTTGCCGATGCGGCTGGGAATCGAACCCGTCAAAGGAGAGCGTCCATGACTCTTTTGGTCGAAAAGGTCAAGTCGGCAGATGCCCGAAAGCCATCCGCCGGCTAGCGGATGGCTTTCGGAAAAGTTCAGGCGCAGCTGTTTAGAGCGTGCGCGTGATATGCTCGACGCGGAAGCACTCGATGACGTCGCCGGCGCGCATGTCCTCGTAGTTTTCGAAGGCCATGCCGCATTCCTGACCCATCGGCACTTCGGACACTTCGTCCTTGAAGCGCTTGAGCGTCTTGAGCTTGCCTTCGTGAACGACGACGTCGTTGCGGATGAGGCGGACGCCCGCACCACGTTCGACCTTGCCTTCGACGACACGGCAGCCCGCGACCTTGCCGACCTTGGTGATGTTGAACACCTCGAGGATCTCGGCATTGCCGATGAAGGTTTCGCGCCGCTCCGGAGACAAGAGGCCCGACATCGCTGCCTTCACGTCATCCACGAGGTCGTAGATGATGTTGTAGTAGCGGATCTCGATGCCTTCGCGCTCGGCGAACTGGCGTGCTTGCGTATTCGCACGAACGTTGAAGCCGATGATGGCCGCGTTCGAGGCTTCGGCGAGCGAGATATCCGACTCGGTGATGCCGCCGGCGCCCGAATGGACGATGCGGGCGCGGACTTCGTCGGTGCCGAGCTTCTCCAGCGCGCCGGCAATCGCTTCGATCGAGCCCTGCACGTCGCCCTTGATGACCAGCGGGAACTCCTTGATGCCGACGCTTTGGCGCTGCATCATCATCTGTTCCAGAGAACCGCGCTGTCCCGACTGGCGGGCAGCCGCCTTGTCGCGGGCCAGACGCTGACGATATTCCGAGATTTCGCGGGCGCGACTTTCGCTTTCGACGACGGCGAACTTGTCGCCCGCCTGCGGCGTGCCGGAAAGACCGAGAACCTCGACCGGCGTTGCCGGACCAGCTTCCTTCACATGGTCGCCCTTGTCGGTGACGAGCGCGCGCACGCGACCCCAGACGTCGCCGGCGACGATGATCTGGCCCGGACGCAGCGTGCCCTTCTGGACGAGCACGGTCGCGACCGAACCACGGCCACGATCGAGCTGGGCTTCGATGACAGTGCCTTCCGCGGTCCGGTTCGCATTGGCCTTGAGATCGAGAATTTCCGCCTGCAGCAGGATCGCCTCGAGCAGCTTGTCGAGGTTCTTGCCGGTCTTGGCCGAAACCTCGACGTCAAGCACTTCACCGCCCATGGATTCCACGAAGACTTCGTGCTGCAGCAGCTGGTTGCGGACCTTCTGCGGATCAGCCTCGTGCTTGTCGACCTTGTTGATCGCCACGATGATCGGAACACCGGCCGCCTTGGCGTGGTTGATCGATTCGATCGTCTGCGGCATCACGCTGTCGTCGGCAGCGACGACCAGGATCGCGATATCGGTCGCCTGCGCACCGCGGGCACGCATTGCCGTGAAGGCGGCGTGGCCGGGCGTATCGATGAAGGTGATCTTCTGACCGTTCTGCTCCACCTGATAGGCGCCGATATGCTGGGTGATGCCACCGGCTTCGCCGGAGACCACGTTGGCATGGCGGATGGCGTCGAGCAGCGAGGTCTTGCCGTGGTCGACATGGCCCATGATGGTAACGACGGGTGGGCGCGAAACCAGTTCGCCATCGTCGTCGGACACGTTGAAGATGCCGAGTTCGACGTCGGATTCAGACACGCGCCGGACCGTATGGCCGAATTCGCCGGCGATGAGTTCGGCAAGGTCGGCGTCGATGACGTCGCCCGGCTTCATCATCTGGCCTTCCTTCATCAGGTACTTGATGACGTCGACGGCGCGTTCGGACATGCGCTGCGACAGTTCCTGAATGGTGATGGTCTCGGGCAGAACCACCTCGCGGGAGATCTTCTCGCGGGTTTCCTGCATCTGACCGCGGCGGAACTTCTCCTGCCGGCGACGCATCGCCGAGAGCGAACGACCGCGGGCATTGTCTTCGCCGTCGACGTTGGCAGTGGTGATCGTCAACTTGCCGCGACGGCGCTCTTCATCCGTCTTCGGACGAGTCGTGACCGGCTTTGCGGGTTCCGGGCGAACAACGCGGCCACGGACAGGACCGCCGCGCGCTGCGCCACGATCGTCGTCTTCCTTTTCCTCGCGACGGCCGCGAACGGCCCCAGGAACGGCAGCGCCGGGTGCCGGACGGGCAGCAGGTGCTCCAGCCGCATCGGGCCGGCGTGCGGCCGGTGCCGACGATGCGGGCTGCGGCGGCCGTGGCGCGTCGGAGCGTGCTTCGGTCGGAGCCGGTTCTGCGGCTGCGGGTTCGGCAACAGCGGGTGCTTCAGCCTGCCGGATAGCCTCTTCAGCGGCCCTGCGGGCAGCTTCCTCCGCTTCGGCGGCCTTGCGGATCACCTCTTCGGCGGCACGGCGCTTTTCTTCCTCGGCGCGGCGGATCGCATCCTGGGCGTCACGCGCCTGGGAGTCGGCAAGCGCGCGGCGGCGGGCGTCCATCTCTTCCGGCGACAGATGGTTCAGCACCACCGGGCGCGGACGATCGTTCTGGCGCTGCGGCTGGTGGGACTGCTGCTGCGGACGCTGGTTCGTCTGGTTGTTGTTGCCCTGCTGGACCCGCGGAGCCGGCGTCGGCTGCTGCGGACGCGCCTGCACGGGTGCGGGCGCCGGTTCGGCTGCGCGGACGGGGGCCGCCGGAGCGACGGGCGTGATCGGCTTTTCATCTTCCGGGCGCATCGGGCGCCGCTTACGGGTCTCGACGACGACCGCCTTGGTGCGACCTCGACCCATATCCTGGCGAACGGTGCCCTGGCTCATCCCCGATGGTTTCAGGGTGAGTGTCTTTTTGCCCGCTACGCTGATTGTCTTGTCGTCGTTACTATCGGTCATTCGTTCCCGTTCCTTCGGACAGGGAGCGATGACTAGATCAGACCCTGTCGTTCAATACTGTCGATCAATGAGGATGGGACCGGCCGATGCCGGTGACCGCCTCATTGTTTTTGCCGGCCAGCGCCGCCCGCTGCCCGGGACTGACCGCCAATACGGTACTGTTCGAGCATCTTTGCGCGCTTCACTACACCTTCACCCGCCTGCCCTGCAAGCACTGCGGCATGGATAAAAGCATTCTGGCCCATCAGGCCTTCCATTTCGCTCTCCGAGAAGAGACGGAAGGAAGGTATCTCCTCCTCGGTCTCCATTCCGAGGTGCCAGGCCTTGCGGGCCTGGTCGATTTTCCGGACGCCGTCGTCCGCTGCGCCGGTCGCGTGGAACACCGCAAGGGCTGCTCCGCTTCTAACCGCGGCATCCACTTTCGCGGACCCGCTGACGAACTGGCCGGCTTTCCGCGCCATGTTCATCATCTGCATCAATTGCGCCGCGAGCAGCCGATCGACGCTCGCGCCGAGATCGTCCGCCGCCTTCACATCCATTTTCAACGCGCGGGCGAAGAGCTTCTTCGCCACCGCCCTGTCGACCAGCGACCGGTCGATCTTCACCCAGCATCCGCGTCCCGGAAGCTCGCGCTTCAGGTCGGCGACAACTGTTCCATCGGGAGCGGCGACGAACCGGATCAGCTCTTCCGGCGATCCGCTTTCGCGCGTCACGATGCACATGCGTCCGTTCACGTCATAACCTGCAAGATCGTCGTCCTCGAGAGGAGCGTCCGGTTCATGCGCGGTCATCATGCTTCTTGTTCGGCTTCGGTGACCTCTTCTTCGGTCCCCTTCGCCAGGTCCTCTTGCGTGATCCAGCCAGCCGAAAGGCGGGCCTGGACGATCATCTGTTCTGCCTCGACGCGCGAGACGTCGAACTTCGAGAACAGACCCTCGAACTTCTTCGTTTCGCCGTTCTTGCGCTCCGTCCAACCGACGAGATCGTCGGCAGCGCAGCCGGCAAAGTCCTCGATCGTCTTGATGCCGTCTTCGCCGAGCGCCACCATCATCTGGGCGGTCATGCCGTTGATTTCACGAAGTTCGTCCTCAACACCGAGCGCCTTGCGCTTCTCGTCCATCTCGGCTTCGAGACGCTCGAGGAATTCGCGGGCGCGCTGCTGGATTTCCTGCGCCGTCTCTTCGTCGAAACCGTCGATCGAAGAGATTTCGTCGAGATCGACATAAGCCAGTTCTTCAACCGCGGCAAAACCTTCCGAAGCCAGAACCTGGCCGACCATCTCGTCGACATCGAGCGAATCCATGAACAGGTTGGTGCGCTCGTTGAATTCCTTCTGGCGGCGTTCCGATTCCTCGGCCTCCGTCATGATGTCGATATCCCAGCCGGTCAGCTGCGAGGCGAGGCGGACGTTCTGGCCGCGGCGGCCGATGGCAAGCGACAGCTGCTCGTCGGGAACGACGACTTCGATACGCTCGGCATCCTCGTCGAGAACGACCTTGGCGACCTCAGCCGGCTGCAGGGCGTTGACGACGAAGGTCGCCGGGTCTTGGCTCCACGGAATGATGTCGATCTTTTCGCCCTGGAGTTCGCCGACGACGGCCTGAACGCGTGAGCCGCGCATACCGACGCAGGCGCCGACCGGATCGATCGAGCTGTCGTTCGAGATCACCGCGATCTTGGCGCGCGAACCCGGATCGCGGGCGACCGACTTCACTTGGATGATACCATCGTAAATCTCCGGCACTTCCATGGTGAAGAGCTTCACCATGAACTGCGGATGCGTGCGCGACAGGAAGATCTGCGGGCCGCGCTGCTCGCGGCGGACATCATAGACATAGGCACGGACGCGATCGCCATAGCGGACGTTTTCGCGCGGGATCATTTCGTCGCGGCGGATGATGCCTTCGCCACGACCGAGATCGACGATGACGTTGCCGTATTCGACGCGCTTGACGGTGCCGTTGACGATTTCGCCGACGCGATCCTTGAATTCGTCGAACTGGCGGTCGCGCTCGGCTTCACGCACCTTCTGCACGATCACCTGCTTGGCCGACTGTGCGGCGATGCGGCCGAAATCCATCGGCGGCAGCGGATCGGCGATGAAATCGCCGAGTGCGGCGTCCGGGTTGCGATCGCGGGCCAGCTCCAGCGGGATCTGGGTCGAATAATCCTCGGCCTTCTCGACGACTTCGAGCAGGCGCTGCAGGCGGATTTCGCCGGTCTTCGGATTGATGTCGGCCCGGATGTTGGACTCGGTGCCGTAACGGGAGCGTGCCGCCTTCTGGATGGCATCGGCCATTGCGGCCAGCACGATCTCGCGGTCGATGACTTTTTCGCGCGCCACTGCATCTGCGATCTGCAGAAGTTCGAGCCGGTTCGCACTGACTGCCATTGTCTTGTTTCTCCGTCTTTACTCGCCGGGTTCCCGTCCCTGGAGCGGTCTGTTGATCGGTTATTCTTCGTCGTCCGCTTCGTTCTGGTTGGCGGCCTGGGCTTTCGCCAGCTTGTCGGCGCGCAACGCGTCGCGGATCAGGTCGTCGGTCAGAATGAGCTTCGCATCGCTAAGCGCCGTGAAGGGAATGGTGACCTTCTGCTCTTCCCCATAGGCGATCTGGTCACGCTCAAGCGTGAAACCATCTGTGCCTGCTTCGACGATCTTGCCGCGGAAGCGCTTGCGATTGTCGATCAAGATCGACGTCTCGCATTTCACAAGGTGGCCCTGCCAGCGGACGAAATCGGATTTCCGCACCATCGGACGGTCGATGCCGGGCGAAGACACTTCCAGATGATACTCTTTATCGACCGGATCTTCCACATCGAGGACGGGAGAAATCGCCATCGAGACTTCTTCGCAATCCTGAACCGTCATCGTGCCGTCGTTGCGTTCGGCCATGACCTGCATCGTCGCGCCGTTCTGGTTCATCATGCGGACGCGGATAAGCCGGAAGCCCAGGTCGACGAGAACGGGTTCGATGATATCGGCAAGACGCTGGTCGAGCCCGGTTTCGGTAATCAGCCGCGGCTCACGTTCATTGTCTGCGTTTGTCAGATCCGACAAGCGGTGCGCTCCTCGCAATTTCATGCTTTTTCGGCGATCGCGCTAATAAAAAAGAGCGGGTCCTTGCGGCCCACTCTTCATCAAGCGATCAAGAATTTGAGAGCCATATAGTCGGGTTTTTCCGAAATTGCAAGGTCTGCGACCGATTCCGTCAATTCGCTTGCCGCGCGTGAACAGGCCTATGGCCAGCGCCGGTCTTGCGCATATATTGCCGTTGGCGCGCAATAACAAAAGCGGGAGAAATCGTGGCCTACACTTCGTCGACATTGGCGCCTTTGCGGCACGATACCTACCGCACAATCTGGTTCGCGAGCCTTTCTTCGAATTTCGGCGGCCTGATCCAGGCGGTGGGTGCTGCCTGGATGATGACGACGATCACCGCCTCGGAGGACATGGTCGCGCTGGTGCAGACCTCGACGGCGCTGCCGATCATGCTGTTTTCGCTGATATCGGGTGCGCTCGCCGACAATTATGACCGCCGCCGGGTCATGCTGACGGCGCAGTGCATGATGCTCACCGTCTCGGCGCTGCTGACGGCCTCAGCCCTTCTCGGCTGGATCACGCCCTGGCTGCTGCTCTTCTTCACCTTCCTGATCGGCTGCGGCACCGCACTCAACAATCCCTCCTGGCAGGCCTCGGTCGGCGATATGGTGCCGCGTGCCGATCTGCCGGCAGCGGTCACACTGAACAGCATGGGTTTCAACATCACCCGCAGCGTCGGCCCGGCGATCGGCGGCGTCATCGTCGCCGCTGCCGGCGCGGCCGCGGCCTTCGCGGTGAATACGCTGAGTTACCTCGCCTTGATCTATGCCCTGCTGCGCTGGCGGCCAGCCGCGCCCGTCTCGACCCTGCCGCGTGAGGCGCTCGGCAGCGCCATCTTTGCCGGCCTGCGCTATGTCTCGATGTCGCCCAATCTTGAAAAGGTCCTCGTCAGGGGGCTGCTCTTCGGCATCGGCGCCAGCTCGATCCTGGCGCTGCTGCCGGTCGTCGCCCTCGATCTCGTTGCCGGCGGCCCGCTGACCTATGGTTTCATGCTCGGCGCCTTCGGCATCGGCGCGATTGGCGGTGCGGTGCTGAATGCCAGGCTTCGCCAGGTGCTTTCCAGCGAGATGATCATCCGGCTCTCCTTTGCCGGCTTCGCATTGAGCGCGGTCATCGCAGCCGTGAGCTCGAGCGCCGTCTTGACCTCCGCCGGGCTGCTCGTTTCCGGCGCCTGCTGGGTCTCCGCACTTTCGCTCTTCAACACCATCGTCCAGCTTTCGACGCCGCGCTGGGTGGTCGGCCGGGCGCTGTCGCTCTACCAGACCGTCACCTTCGGCGGCATCGCCGGCGGCAGCTGGCTGTGGGGCGTTGCTGCGGATCGCTACGGCGTCGCCGATGCGCTGCTGATGTCATCCGTCGTCATGCTGCTCGGCATCGCGATCGGCCTGCGTTTTTCCATGCCGGCCTTCGCCTCGCTCAATCTCGACCCACTGAACCGCTTCACCGAACCGGCCCTCAGTCTCGACATCACGCCGCGTAGCGGCCCGATCGTCATCCAGGTCGATTACGAAATTGCCGATGAGGACCTTGCCGAGTTCATGGAATTGATGGGCGAACGCCGCCGTATCCGCATCCGCGACGGCGCCCGCAACTGGGCGCTGATGCGTGATCTTGAAAATCCCAGCCTTTGGACGGAAACCTACCATACGCCGACCTGGGTCGAATACATTAGACACAATCAACGACGCACGCAGGCCGATGCCGAAAATACTGACAGGCTGCGTGCGCTTCACCGCGGCGAAGGTCCGCTGCATGTCCACCGCATGATCGAACGCCAGGCCATTCCGCCGGGCGACGACGTCTTCCACAAGGCGCCGATCGATCTGCATCATTGAGACCAGGTGTGCAGAGATCAAACATGTATAGATTCAGGCTCGCCCGCCAATCCGATCTTTCTGCCATCGTCCGGCTTCTGGCCGATGACGATCTTGGCGGCACCAGGGAGATCGTTTCGGATCCCGTCGACGCGCGTTATCTCTCGGCCTTCGCCGCGATCGAGGCGGACGCCAATCAGCTTCTGGCCGTCGCAACCGATGCGGCCGATCGGGTCGTCGGCTGCCTGCAGCTGAGCTTTGTTCCCGGTCTTTCGAGGACGGGCATGTGGCGCGGCCAGATCGAAAGCGTGCGTGTTGCAAGCGATCTTCGCGGCTCTGGCCTCGGCTCTGAATTCATCGAATGGGCGATCGCCCAATGCGCCGAGCGTGGTTGCGGCCTCGTGCAGCTGACATCGGACAAGACGCGAGGGGATGCGATCCGCTTCTACGAGAAGCTCGGTTTCGTCACCAGCCATGAAGGTTTGAAACGCAATCTCTGAAGCCGGTTACTTCAGCTTGCCCTTCATCGTCGCCTCGGGAAAGCATGTCGGCTTCATGCCGTTCTTTGCCTGCCACTGGCCGATCGAACGCCGGGTCTTGTAGCCCGGCAGACCGTCGGAACCGCCGACATCATAGCCCTGCCGTTCCAGCGCCTTCTGCATGGCGGCGACATCCGAGCGCAGCATCTTGCCGACATCGCCCCATCTGCCTTGGAAGGCGTCGCCATTATAGGCGATCCGGTCGGCGAGGTTGCCGATATAGAGCGCGTAGAGATCGGAATTATTATATTCCTTGATGATGTAGAAATTCGGGGTGACGATGAATTCCGGTCCGTCGCGGCCGGCCGGAACCAGCATCATGCCCTCAGCCTTCATTTCGCCGGAGGGAAAGCCCTTGCCGGAGATGCGGTCGATGCCGAGCGAGGCCCAGTGCGACAGCGGCTTTGCCAGATCAGGTCCCTCCTGGGCGCAGGAGACCGCCTCCGGTATCGACACCTCGAAGCCCCAGTCGCGGTTGCGCTGCCAGCCTTTCTTGACCAGGTAATTGGCGATCGAGGCGAGCGTATCGGGCACCGAGGTCCAGATATTACGGTGACCGTCGCCATCGAAATCCACGGCATATTTTAGATAGCTCGTCGGCATGAATTGCGGCTGGCCGAGTGCGCCCGCCCACGAACCCTTGAAATCGGCAGGTGTGACGTCGCCGCCGTCGAGAATATGGAGTGCGGCCACCAGCTCGGTGCGGAACATCTCCTTGCGCGTCGACATGAAGGCCTTGGTCGCCAGCACCTCGATCGCCGAATTCGGGATCTTCGCCGCACCGAAACCGGTCTCCCGGCCCCAGATGGCCAGCACGATCGAGCCCGGCACGCCATAGGTCTTTTCGATCCGCTTCAGCGTCGAGCCGTATTGGGCGGCAAAGCCGCGTCCCGTTGCGGCAAGCTTCTTCAGTTGGTCTTCGTTGAAATAGGGAGCGGGCGAGGAAAATTCGGCCTGCGTCTGCTTCTGCTCCTTCGGCGGCGGGAAGCCCGGCGGAGCGAGATCGGGCAGGTTCCAGTTCAGCGTGATGCCTGAGAAAGCGGCTTGAAAGACCTTCTCCGAAATGCCGTTCGCCTTCGCCTCCGGCCAGAGGTCGGCCTGCACCCAGGTCTCGAACTGCGCCTCGACATCGGCTTTCGAAGGGGCCGCGTAACAGGAGAGGGGCAGGAGAGCTGCCGCCAATGCGAGTGCGAATATCCCCGTGCTCTTCGGCATAGACAAACCCCTCATATCACAGTCCGCGCCCGAAGGGCCGCCGCAAGCGTGCCCTCGTCGAGATAGTCGAGCTCGCCGCCGACGGGCACGCCGTGCGCCAGCCGCGTGATCTTCACGTCGAGCCCCTGCAACTGGTCGGTGATGTAATGCGCTGTCGTCTGTCCCTCGACCGTGGCATTGACCGCGATGATCAGTTCCCGGATGCCGCCCTCGCCGACACGGTCGATCAGGCCGCGAATGTTGAGATCGTCAGGACCGACCCCGTCGAGCGGCGACAGCGTGCCGCCGAGCACGTGATAGGCGGCGTTCATCGCGCCTGCCCGTTCCAACGCCCAGAGATCCGATACGTCCTCGACGACGATGATGACGGATTGATCGCGTTGCGTGTCGGTGCAGACAATGCAGGGATCGACCGTATCGACATTGCCGCAGCGCGAGCAGATCTTCACCTTGTCATAGGCCTCGCCCATTGCATTCGACAGCGGGCCGAGCAACTGGTCCTTCTTCTTGATCAGATGCAGTGCCGCCCGGCGCGCCGAGCGCGGCCCGAGGCCCGGCACCTTCGCCAGAAGCTGGATGAGTTTTTCGATTTCGGGTCCGGTGACTCGTTTTGCCATGCGCCGTTCTTAACTGATATGGAACGAAAACGGAATCGCGGAAGGATCGGCCATCCCATGAAAATCCTGGCCTTGTGCACCGGCAATCCGGAAAGACTGCCGGGCAAGAGCTACAAGACCGGCATCTTCAAACAAGCCGTCAACGGCCCGGTGATAATCGACGCCGAAGGTCTTGTCGGCGATGCGATCTGCAACCGCAAACACCATGGCGGCGTCGACCAGGCGGTCTATGTCGAGGGATCGCTGACGCTCGACTGGTGGGCGCAGGAGCTGGGCCGACCCTACGAGGCCGGTACTTTTGGCGAGAACATGGTGATATCAGATCTGGATAATCGCGACGTCGCCGTCGGCGACCGCTTTATCGTCGGCGATCTGATCCTCGAGGTCACGGCATGCCGTATGCCCTGCGCCACCTTCGCCGCCAGGATGGCCGATCCGAAATTCGTCAAGCGTTACACCGCCGCCGCCCGTCCCGGCATCTATTGCCGCGTCATCCGGGGCGGCGTGGTCGAGCCCGGGATGCCGATGGAATACACGTCTTTTTCGGGAGACAAGATTACGATGCCCGAGCTAATGGAGACCTTCGGCCGAAGGCTTCAGGGCGCAGATCGGGCGCGATATCTCGCGGCCCCAATTCACTACAAGCTTCGGGCCATGCTGGAATCCCAAGCCGACCAAGCGCACTAGAGCGGTTCGGCTTTTCATAGAAACGCAGAACCGCTCTAACCTTTTCTTTTGACGCAATTCCGGACGGAAACCGCTTCGCACTTTTCCTGGAATTGCTCTAGATCACACTTTACACCTTGATATGTGGGCCGCCTCAGAATGGCAGCTTGAAGCCCGGTGGGATCGGCAGGCCTGCCGTCAGCGCCTTGGTCTTTTCGGCGGCGAGCGCCTCGGCCTTGTCCTTGGCGTCCTTGTGGGCGGCGACGATCAGGTCCTCGAGGATCTCGACATCGTCTTCCTTGAACAGCGACGGATCGATCTTCAGGCTCTTCAACTCGCCTTTGCCCGTGATGACGACGGCGACGAGCCCGCCGCCCGCTTTGCCTTCGGCCGTGAGCTCAGCGATCTCCGCCTGCATCTGCTCCATCTTGGCCTGCATTTCCTTGACTTTGCCCATCATGCCCATGATGTCGCGCATCGTCTCGCTCCTTGTTGAAACCTCAGAATTCTATGTCGTCGCCCGGCAAGATGTCACCTTCCTCGGATTCGGCGGCGGCCGGCGGCGTCGCCTCGCCTTCCTCCTCCGGCTCGGGCGCCCGTACGCGCACGTCGATGATCTTGGCACCCGGAAAATGTGCAAGGATTGCCGCCACGTCAGGGTCCTGGCGCGCGTCGATCACATGCTGTTCCCGCGTCCTGGCCTCTGCCTCCACCAGCGTCGGCTGGCCCTCGTCGCGGCTGAGGCTGACGATCCAATGGATGCCGGTCCATTCCTTCAGCTTGACGGCAAGCTCGTTGAGCAGCGTCGTCGGCGCACCGGGAGCCAGGCTGACGTCGAGCCGGCCGGCTTCGATCCGGACCGGGCGCAGGAAGGTGCGCACCATGGCCTTCAGCTTCGGATCGCGTTTCTCGGTGGCTAGGTTGACGATATCGTTGACCGAATTGACCGGGACGAGCGGCTTCGGTGCTTCCGCCGGTTTTGGCTCGATCCGCCCGACAGACATCGTCTCCGGCTGGCTGCTCGGCACGGCACGCAGCATCGCCACCGGCGCGGAAGACGGTAGTTGGCTCGGCGCGGTTTCCGCTGCACGCGCCGCGACACTGCTTTGATAGGGAACCCGTGTACCGCTGCCGCCGCCATTGCCGGACGGTGGAGCCGCGGGCCGGGGGCCGGCATTGTCGCCGGAAAATTCGGCAAGCCGCCGCGCCGCATCCTCGGGCGCCGGCAGATGGGCGGCATGCGCAAGCCGGATCAGCACCATCTCGGCCGCGCCTGCCGTCCGCGACGAGCCTTCCGTCTCCGGAATGCCTTTCAGCAGCATCTGCCAGATGCGCGACAGCGTCGTCACTGCAACGCCCTTGGCAAATTCCGCCGCCTTGGTGCGCTCGACCTCGCTGAGCGAAGGATCGTTTGCCGCATCCGGCACATATTTCAACCGCGTCACCAGATGGGTGAAATCGGCAAGATCGGTCAACACCACCACCGGATTGGCGCCGGCTTCGTACTGGTTCTGGAACTCGCCGAGGGCTGCGGCCACATCGCCTTTGAGGATATGCTGGAAGAGATCGACGATCCGGGCGCGATCGGCAAGGCCGAGCATGCCGCGCACGGCTTCCGCCTGCACGACGCCTGCGCCATGGGCGATCGCCTGGTCGAGCAGAGACAGGCCGTCGCGCGCCGAGCCTTCGGCAGCACGCGCGATCATCGCCAGCGCGTCCGGCTCCGCCTCGATGCCTTCCTTAGCCGCGATCGTCGTGAACAGCCCGACGAGATCGGAGGCGCTGATGCGCCGCAGGTCGAAGCGCTGGCAGCGTGACAACACGGTGATCGGCACCTTGCGGATCTCGGTGGTGGCGAAGATGAATTTCACATGCTCCGGCGGCTCTTCCAATGTCTTCAACAGGCCGTTGAAGGCCTGCGTCGACAGCATGTGCACTTCGTCGATGATATAGACCTTGTAGCGCGCCGAAACCGGCCGGTAGCGCACCTGCTCGATGATCTCGCGAATATCGTCGATACCGGTATGGGAGGCGGCATCCATCTCGATCACGTCGACATGCCGGCCTTCCATGATCGCCTGGCAGTGCTCGCCGGGCGTGCGGAGGTCGATCGTCGGCTTGTCGGTCTCTGATGTTTTGTAGTTCAGCGCCCGCGCCAGGATGCGCGCCGTCGTCGTCTTGCCGACGCCGCGCACGCCGGTCAGCATGTAGGCTTGCGCGATGCGGCCGGTCTCGAAGGCGTTGGTGAGGGTGCGGACCATCGGCTCCTGGCCGACCATCAGGTCCGTGAAATCCTTGGGGCGGTATTTGCGAGCCAGCACTCGGTATCCGGTGCCCGTCGAGGCGGCATCTTTTGATTGTCGCTCGGTGTCGCTCATCGCCCTGCTTGTCGCCCGGACTGTCGGGCACTTCGTGGAGAGAAGGTGGGAGGCTGGCACGATGACCCGTGCCGGGCTCGTTAGGGCTGCTTCCTTCCGGACCTGACCCGGTTGGCGAGTGGCTCGTCCACCACCAACCTCCCGGATGCACATATCGGCAATATCGTCATCAAAAGCAAGCCAACATGCGAAAAAACTGCTAGTCATTGGAAAAGACAGGAGGAATGCCATTTGAACGGTTTCGTGCTCGACCCCAGGCTGGAAAATGACAGCGTCAGCATCATGGTCACCGGCCTCTGCGATCTGAGATTGTCGAAGGACGCCCGCTGGCCCTGGCTCATTCTCGTGCCGCGCCGGGCTGATATAACCGAAATCTTCGAACTGACACCGCTCGACCAGGTGCTGCTTGCCTTCGAGACGGAGCTGGTCGCCAAGGCGCTGAAGAAGATCACCGGCGCGACAAAAATCAATATCGGGGCTCTTGGCAACATCGTCCGCCAGCTTCATGTTCATGTCATTGCCCGCTTCGAAGGCGATGCCAACTGGCCGGGTCCCGTCTGGGGCTTCGGGCGCGCGGAGCCCTACGAAGACGGAAAGAGAGACAAATTTACAGTGAAGCTGCGGGAAGCCCTTTCATCATGAGTCATTCGCTTTTCGATTCGGATGTGCCGCATCCGGAACCCAGCAATCTCACGGCCTTTGCCGCCAACGACCTCAACCGCGATTCCGAGCATCGCGACGAACAATCCGTCGAAAAGGCGCTGGCCAAGGAAGGCACCCATATCTTCGCCTTCGCCGGGGATAAGCTGGTGCTGAAGCATGACGGCCAGGTGCTCGATCCGCTCTTTGCCCGCTACGAGCTGCAGGAATTGCAGCCGAATTGGGACGAGACCATACTTCTCGGCTACCGCAAATCAGGCGAGCCGCGCCTTGCGGTTCCCGTCGGCATCGACGTCGACGACCTCACCAGCCACTACAAGCCTGCCGACGGCCGCACGCTGTTTCGCGAAATGCTGATCGACGAGGTGTTGCTCGGCGAATTCGCGCAGGCCGCAAGCCTCATCCGTTGGAATGGCGACAATCGCTTCTGCGGCCGCTGCGGCTCGGCGATGGAGATCCACATCGGCGGCTACAAGCGTGTCTGCGCCGCCTGTGAGCACATGATCTTCCCCCGCACCGACCCCGTCGTCATCATGCTGACCGTCGACGAGCAGCGCGACCTCTGCCTGCTCGGCCGCAGCCCGCATTTCGCGCCGGGCATGTATTCCTGTCTTGCCGGCTTCCTCGAACCCGGCGAGACGATCGAGAACGCCGTGCGCCGTGAAACGCTGGAGGAATCGGGCATCCGTACCGGCCGCATCCGCTACCATGCCTCGCAGCCCTGGCCGATGCCGCATTCACTGATGATCGGCTGTTACGCCGAGGCGAAATCCACCGAAATTAGCCGCGACGAGACCGAGCTGGAGGATTGCCGCTGGTTCACCCGCGAGGAAACGATCGAGATGCTGGAACGCCCGAGCGCGACAGGCAGGGCCTCGCCGCCGAAAGGGGCGATCGCCCACCGCCTGATGCGTGACTGGGTGGAGTGGAAGCGGTAGCGCCATGCCGGTCGCCCGCTCGGAACGGCTGTTGACGCTGCTCCAGACGCTCCGGCGTTACCGGCGGCCGGTGACCGGCACGGTGCTGGCACAAGAGACCGGGGTCAGTCTGCGCACGCTCTATCGCGATATTGCCAGCCTGCAGGCCCAGGGCGCGATGATCGAAGGCGAAGCCGGCATCGGTTATGTGCTGAAGCCCGGCTTCATGCTACCGCCGATGATGTTTTCCGAAGAAGAGCTGGAGGCATTGGTCCTCGGCTCGCGTTGGGTGGCGCGCGCCGCCGAGCCGCGCCTTGCCGGCGCCGGCGCCGATGCACTGGCCAAGATAGCCGCCGTGCTGCCGTCCGACATGCGAGAGATGATCGATTCGGCGGCCCTGTTCGTCGGCCCCAAGCGCAGGGACGAGGACAAGGCTGACGTTTCGGCCATCCGCAAGGCGATCCGCATGGAGCGGATTCTCGAACTGCATTATGGCGACGAGCAGGGCCGTATTTCGCGCCGCCGCGTCTGGCCTTTCGGGCTCGGTTATTACGAGCATGTGCGCGTCCTGATGGCCTGGTGCGAACTGCGCCAGGATTTTCGCCATTTCCGCACCGATCGCATCATCGACATGGCGTTGCACGAGGTGCGTTATCCGCGCCGCCGCACGGTGCTCCTCAAGGAATGGCGCGAGACGCAGGACGTGCCGATGGAGAACTGAACGCTGCTGCCATAAACTGTCAGCAGATGGAGTTATTATCAGTGCAGTTCACCAGGAAGGAGTACTGATCATGGTAACGCCTCCAGCCATTCATTTCGCGAACGACCGTTTTGCGGCTGAGTCCTTTGCCGATGTCATTTCGGCCGAGACTTTTGCCGATGTCCGCCAGTCAGCGCGCTCCGGCCTGCTGCACCTGGTCATGAACATTTTCCGCTTTCGCAGGGGAGATCGCACCAGCCTCGACCTTGAAGCGACCCCGGATTACCTGAAGCGCGACCTCGGCTTCATCGATGGACGCGACCCGCGCTGCGAGGACCGTTTTCCGCTCTAAAGCATATCGCGCAAAACTGTGCAGCAGTTTTGCGACAACGACATGCGCGACCGCTTTAGGCCGCCCATCCTTATCAACATTCTGCCCGACGAGAACGGGGCGTTGCGATCGCAACGCCCTCGGTAGTCTGCTGCCATGATTTGTCAGCAGACGAGATCTCTGGCGGCGCCATTCTTAAACAACGGGAGAACCGAAATGACCAGCCCCAACCTCATCATTCTTTACGTCAAGGACCCGGGTGAAAGCGCCAGCTTCTACCGGAATCTGCTGAACCGCGAGCCGGCCGTGGAAGCGCCGAATTTCGTCGCTTTTCCGCTTGAGGGCGGTTTCACGCTCGGTCTCTGGCGGCGCAGCAAGGTCGAGCCGCAGCCCTCCGCCATCGGCAACCGCGGCGAAGTGGCCTTCATGGTCGAAGGAGAAAATGCCGTCGCCAGACATTATGAAGACTGGCGCCAGCGCGGTCTGCCGATCGCCCAGGAATTGACCGAACTGGATTTCGGCCCGACCTTCGTCGTGCTCGATCCGGATGGGCATCGGCTGCGTGTCTGTGAGCCGGATAAATAATTCAGGCGACTTGCGGGGCTTGCCTTACAGCAGGCCTCGCATTGCATGCCCCTTGTAGACGCCGAGGATGCGGACTTTCTCGGAAAAGAACCGCAGTTCCTCCAAGGCCCGGCGCACGTTCGGATCGTTCGGATGGCCCTCGATATCGGCGTAAAACTGCGTCGCCACGAATTTTCCGCCGAGCTGATAGCTTTCCAGCTTCGTCATGTTGATGTTGTTGGTGGCAAAGCCGCCGAGCGCCTTGTAGAGCGCGGCCGGAATGTTGCGGACGTTGAAGACGAAGGTGGTGACGACCTTTTCTTCCGCCGAATTCCGCTGTGCCCATTCCTCGTCGCGGGACAGGACGACGAAGCGGGTGACGTTGTTTTCCGTATCCTCGACATTTTCGGCGATGATCTCGAGCCCGTAGAGATCGGCGGCAAGGCGTGGCGCCAAGGCGGCCATCGAGCGGTCGCCGGTTTCCTTCACGAGCTTTGCCGCCCCCGCCGTATCGCCGGCGATCACAGGCTTCCAGCCATTGGCACGAACGATCTTGCGGCACTGGCCGAGCGCGTGGATATGGCTGTGCACCGTGCGGATCTCGTCCTTGGTAACACCGGGCAGCACCATCAGCTGGAAGCGGATCGGCATGAAATATTCGCCGATGATGTGCAGCCGCGACTCCGGCAGCAGATGATGGATATCGGCGACGCGCCCGGCGATCGTGTTCTCGATCGGGATCATCCCGATATCGGCATCGCCGTTGTCGACCGCCGTGAACGCATCCTCGAAGGTCTGGCAGGGCAGCGGCTCCATGGTCGGAAACATGTCGCGGCTGGCCATATCGGAATTGGCGCCGAATTCGCCCTGGAAGGCGATCCTGTTGGTCTTGATGTTCATGATGGTTCCGTCAGTTCGACTTTGCGGAGAGGATGCGCCGCGCTTTTTCGAGGTCGGCGGGAGTATCGACACCGAGCGGAACCGTGTCAACGATCTCGGCGTCGATGCGCATGCCGGCTTCCAGCGCCCGCAGTTGCTCCAGTGATTCGCGCTTTTCGAGCGTCGAGGGACCGAGCGAGACGAACCGTTCGAGCGCCGCGCGCCGATAGGCATAAAGGCCGATATGATGGTAGAGCGGCCCCTGGCCGTAAGGGGCGGTTGCCCGCGTGAAGTAGAGCGCGTGCAGCCGGGCCGCGGAAATCGGCGAGCCGACGATCTTGACGATGTGCGGCGCGGTCTTGTCCTCCTCATTGTCGATTTCGGTCGTCAGCGTGCCGATATCGACCGCCTCGTTTTCGAGCGGTCGCAAAGCCGCGCGCACTGTATCCGGATCGATCGTCGGCAGATCGCCCTGGACGTTGACAATGATTTTCGCCTTTCCGTCCGGATCGACTTTCGTCAGCGCCTCAAAGATCCGATCGGAACCCGATTGATGATCCGTGCTGGTCATGACGACCTCGAAGCCGGCAGCGGCCACGGCATCGAACACTTGGGCGTCGTCGACGGCGACGACGACGCGGCCGATGGCTGCTTCCCTGGCGCGCATCGCCACCTGGACGATCATCGGCAGGCCGCAAATATCGGCCAGCGGCTTGCCCGGAAGGCGGGTGGAGGCCATGCGCGCCGGGATCAGCACCAGCACGCCATCTAAATTTGAATCACTCATTGTTCAGGCCTTCTAATCCGGGCTGGAAAGTGTCAAAAAGTCTCATGCGCAAGACCATTTAGACAGTTGCAACGAACAGCCAAAAGACATAGGTTCCGCGCGATTTCAAGATGGTCCGGTTTATGATCTGCCGGCTGCAAGGGGAGCATTGCAGATGAATTCATACGTCAATACGGCCGTCGGGGCGCTGCTCGGAACGATTTTCGTTCTGATGTCGGTCTCTATCGCGTCCGAAGGAATCTTCCATTCCGAAGCACCGGAAAAGGAAGGTTTCGCGATCGTTGCCGAAGAGGCGCCCGCTGCTGGCGGCGAGGCTGCGCCTGCCGTTGCCGTTCCGATTGCGCAATTGCTCGCTTCTGCAGATGCCAAGGCCGGCGAGACGGTCTTCAAGAAGTGTCAGGCCTGTCATGACGCCACCAAAGGGGGGCCGAACAAAGTCGGTCCCAACCTCTTTGGTGTCGTAGATCGCCCGGTCGCCTCGCATGCAGGCTTCGCCTATTCTACCGCCATGAAGGATTTCTCCAAAGGCAGCAGCGAGAAGTGGACCTTCGACTATCTCAACAAGTTCCTGCTGGCGCCGAAGAAGGACGTTCCCGGTACCGCGATGAGCTTTGCAGGTCTGCCGAAGGATCAGGATCGGGCCAACGTCATCCTCTATCTGCACACGCTCGCCGATTCGCCGGTACCGTTGCCGGATCCGAACGCGGCGACGCAATGAGCGCACATACAATCGCATGACATCGAAGCCCGGCCCCGCAAGCCGGGCTTTTTTGTGCTGAGAGCGCTCAGGCGCCGAGGAAATAGGCCCAGAGCGAGACCGTGATGGCGCCGAGCGCCGTCGTCACGGTGATGGTCGAGGCGGCGAGGCTGTGACCGACGCCGAAGCGATTGGCGATCAGCCAGGCGTTGACGCCTGTTGGGACGGAGGAGGTCAGTACGATTGCTGCCGTCCATTCGGGGCGGCTGAGGCCGAGGAGATGGCTTGCCGCCCAGACGCAGCCCGGCAACAGCAGCAGCTTGCACGCCGAGGTGACGCTGGCGATACCGAGATTGCCGGAAACGCCGTATCTCTCCAGCGCCATGCCGAGCGATATCAGCGCCGCCGGGCCGGCAATGCCGGCGATCTGCCCGACGACCGTTGCCAGCGTTGTTGGCATGGTGAGACCGGAAAGGTGCATGGCCATGCCGGCCGCAAGGCCGATCACCAGCGGGTTGCGCACGAGATTGACTGCGATCTGGCGGAGCACGAGCATCATGCTGCGATCGCTTTTGCCGGCGATCTTGCGCTCGGCATGCTCCATCAGCACTGTGCCGGCGACCATCATCACGGGCAGATGCACGGCAAGCAGGATCGACAGCGCCACCAGCCCTTCGTCGCCGACGGTCCGCTCGACAAGCGGCAGGCCGATGAAGATATTGTTGGCGAAGGCCGAGGACACGCCGGCCAGCACGCCGATCCGTTCGTCGCGGTTAAAGAGGCGTGTGGCGGCGATATGGCCGGCCGTCCAGGTGATAGCAACGCCGGAAAAATAGACGATCCAGAGCCGGAAGGGTGAGGCGCCGTGAAAATCCGCCTCGGCGATGGTGCGGAAGAGCAGAAGCGGCACGGCGATCTTGAAGACGAATTCGCTGAGCGCTTCGCCGACATTCGACGCCATCAACCCGCTGCGGACGATCACCCAGCCGATGAGAATCAGAATGAAGATGGGAAGGACGTCGAAAATGATGGCTGACATGCGGGAGGCTGCTCTGCGCGGGGGAGTATACGACCTCTACAGCGCCGCGTCTTTTCGAGACGCGCAAAGGACGCTGTAGTACTTTGAATTAAGGAATTATGCAGTAGCAGCAAACGGCTCGGATTGAAAAGCCAATCGCCGCCCGATCCGGCAGCCCGAGTATCCGAAAGCAAAAAAAGCGGGCACAGCCCGCTTTTCCGCTCCGGCCGTGCCGGATATCCGGATCACGAAGCTGCCAGTCCATCCGTGGTCAGCATCGCGCCGGTAAGATCGAAGGGATCATCCCTCGTGCGCCCGACTGCAACTGAAAGCTGCTCATGCCGGTCTTCTTGCGAGTATTTCTAGATATTGAAAATGACAGGGACATGACGAATAGCCGGCACTTTTGCGAAGAAATAGATAGGCCAACCACCATTTATCCTTCCAAACCGCAGAAATTTCGCTAAGACCAAACCCCGGCTATCACAAACTCCGGGACCTCCCATTTCATGACAAGATTCGATGTTCTGACAGTCGGCAACGCAATCGTGGATATCATTGCCCGTTGCGACGACCAGTTCCTCATTGACAACCAGATCACCAAGGCGGCGATGAACCTTATCGATGCCGAACGCGCCGAACTCTTGTATTCGCGCATGGGACCGGCGCTCGAAGCTTCCGGCGGCAGCGCCGGCAACACGGCGGCGGGCGTGGCGAGCCTCGGCGGCAAGGCTGCCTATTTCGGCAATGTCGCCCAAGATCAGCTCGGTGACATCTTCGCGCACGACATCCGCGCCCAGGGCGTCCACTACCAGACCCGGCCGAAGGGCACCTTCCCGCCGACGGCGCGTTCGATGATCTTCGTCACCGAAGACGGCGAGCGTTCGATGAACACCTATCTCGGCGCTTGCGTCGAACTCGGCCCGGAAGACGTCGAGACCGACGTCGTGGCCGACGCCAAGGTTACCTATTTCGAAGGTTATCTCTGGGATCCGCCGCGCGCCAAGGAAGCGATCCTCGATTGTGCCCGCATCGCCCATGAAAACGGCCGCGAAATGTCGATGACGCTGTCCGACAGCTTCTGCGTCGACCGCTATCGCGGTGAGTTCCTCGATCTGATGCGCTCCGGCAAGGTCGATATCGTCTTCGCCAATCGCCAGGAAGCACTGTCGCTCTACGAGACCGACGATTTCGAGGAGGCGCTGAACAGGATCGCCGCCGATTGCAAGATCGCCGCCGTGACGATGAGCGAGGACGGCGCCGTCATCCTGAAGGGCCGTGAGCGTTTTTACGTCGATGCGATCAGGATCAAGGAAGTGGTCGATACGACCGGTGCCGGCGATCTCTTCGCCTCCGGCTTCCTCTATGGCTACACGCAGGGACGCTCTCTCGAGGATTGCGGCAAGCTCGGTTGCCTGGCTGCCGGCATCGTCATCCAACAGATCGGTCCGCGCCCGATGACCTCGCTTTCCGAGGCCGCCAAACGGGCAGGGCTTATTTGAAGGCTTCGCCGGGATAGGCGCCCCAGATCTCCGACTGCGCCACCCAGCCCGAGGCGCCGTCGGATTCGGCGCGGCACCAGTCGCCGTTGCATTCGCCGATCGTCAGCATCACGCCGGGTTCGAGCTTGGCGACGATCGAGGCGGAGGGCTGCGCCTCGCGGCGCAGATTGACATAGATTCCCTTGCCCTTGGTCTTCATCCACGGGGCGGCGATCGCCGCGCGCTGGCCTGACAGCAGCGACTGGTTGACCCAGCCTTCGGTGCCGTCGGCATCTCGGATGCGGCGCCAATTGTCGTATTCCTGGATGATCTCCACCGGCAGGCCGGATTTCAGGTACATCCACGACACGGCGTAATCCGTTCCTGGACCGATGCGCAGGTTGACGCGCTTGGATTTCAGCGTGACGAAACGCGGCAATGGCAGTCCGCTTGGCCCCTTGGCCGCCTGCGCATGGGCGAACTCGACGCTTCCCAGGGATGCAGCCAGAGCGATGGCAAGGGCGAGGCAGGACTTTAGGACTTTGCTGCGCATGGAAGTTTCCGTTTGCTCGAATTCGCGGGCAGGCCCGGCCTGCTCGCGGTCCGGGCTCTGACATTCCCCGGCTGCACCACGAGTTTTGTTTGTCTTCGCGTGCGGGTCTGGTAGAAAATGCCCGGAATGGGAAAATTATCACCCCTCTTGGTTAAAGACCTCTGAACAAGGCACCACAGGCAGCCATGACAGCGAAGAAAAAACCGAAGGTCTACATCACCCGCAAGCTGCCGGATGCCGTCGAAACCCGGATGCGCGAACTCTTCGACGCCGAGCTGAACATCGACGACGCGCCGCGTTCCGTTCCCGAGCTGATCGCCGCGGTCAAGACCGCCGACGTGCTGGTGCCGACCGTCACCGATCGTATCGACGCGGCGCTGATCGAACAGGCGGGACCGCAGATGAAGCTGATTGCGAGCTTCTCGAACGGCACCGATCACATCGACGTCGAGGCGGCGGCGCGCAAGGGCATCACCGTTACCAACACGCCGAACGTCCTGACCGAGGACACCGCCGATATGACGATGGCGCTGATTCTCGCGGTTCCGAGAAGGCTCGGCGAAGGTGCGCGCGTGCTGACCGACCAGCCGGGTGAATGGGCAGGCTGGTCTCCCACCTGGATGCTCGGCCGGCGCATTCACGGCAAGCGCATCGGCATCGTCGGCATGGGCCGCATCGGCACGGCGGTGGCCCGCCGCGCCAAGGCTTTCGGCCTGTCGATCCACTACCACAACCGCAAGCGCGTCAATCCGGCCGTCGAGGACGAGCTGGAGGCGACCTATTGGGAAAGCCTCGACCAGATGCTTGCCCGCGTCGATATCGTTTCCGTCAATTGTCCGTCGACGCCGGCCACCTTTCACCTGATCTCGGCCCGCCGTCTGGCGCTGCTGCAGCCGACAGCCTATCTCGTCAACACCGCGCGCGGCGACGTGGTCGACGAAGCTGCGCTGATCAAATGCCTGAGGGAAGGACGGATCGCCGGCGCCGGCCTCGACGTCTTCGAGAACGAGCCCGCCGTCAACCCGAAGCTTATCAAGCTCGCCAATGAGGGCAAGGTCGTGCTGCTGCCGCATATGAGTTCGGCGACGATCGAAGGCCGCATCGACATGGGCGACAAGGTCATCATCAATATCCGCACCTTCATCGACGGTCACAGGCCGCCGAATCGGGTACTGCCCGGCCGCTAGAGCAATTCCAGGAAAAGTGCGAAGCGGTTTTTCGTCCGGAATTGCGTAAAAACAAAAGGCTAGAGCGGTCCTGCGCTTCCGTTAAAAGCTGACCGCTCTAAGCGCATCTCAGGATCGAATCACGCGAGGCGCATCAAGACGCAAGGACCTTGCGCATCTCGATGAACGTCGTCTTGGCAAAGCCGGGATGGGCCTCTTCGGCGGTTCTGGAAAATCCCCAGGCGGCAAAGACGGCGTGGTTGTCGGTGAGTTCGATGCGCGTTTCCAGCCGCAAAGCGGGAAGGCCGAGTGCTGCAGCGGTCTCCTCGGCTGTTGTCAGCAGCCGCTTGCCGAGGCCCTTGCCCTGCACCTCAGGCAGAACGGCGAGCTTGCCGACATAGAGACAATCGGCCTCCGGCCGCAGAAAGAGGCAGCCGATCAGTTTTTCGCCGTCGATCGCGATATGGCCGATCTCGGCCCTGGCCTTTTCTGCCAGCGACTCCGCCGTCAGCTCGAGCGCCGAGGATGGCGGGTCGATCCTGCCATTCATGGAGGCGAAGGCGGAAAGGATGAGCGTCAGCAGTTCATCCCAGCGCGTGAAAGTCTGATCAAGCCGAACAATCCTCATCCCGCCTGTCTCTGTGTCGTACGGCGTCGTTTGTAGCGGACGGTGTCGAAGCGAGCCGAGAGTGCGTCGTAGAGCAGCAACCGTCCGACCAGCGGTTCGCCGGTGCCGGTGACGAGCTTGATCGCTTCCATCGCCATCATCGTGCCGATGACGCCTGTGAGCGCGCCGATGATGCCGGCCTCGGCGCATGCGGGAATCAATCCAGCCGGCGGCGCTTCCGGAAACAGGTCACGATATCGAGGGTTGGGCGTTCCGTCCTCAGCCGTATCATAGGGCTTGAGAACCGTCAGCGAGCCGTCGAAGCGCCCGACGGCGCCGGTGACGAGCGGAATATGCGCTTCATCAGCCGCATCGGCGGCGGCATAACGGGTGTCGAAATTGTCGGAGCCGTCGATCAGCAGATCGAAGCCCGAGAGTTGACGGCGGGCGGCCTCCGGGGAGAAGCGTTCCTCGAAGCGGATCAGTCGGACATGCGGATTGAGCCTGGCGATGGCGAAGGCGGCGCTCTCCGTCTTCAATTCGCCGATCGTGCCGGAATCATGGATCACCTGGCGCTGCAGGTTCGACAATGACACTCGGTCGTCGTCGACGATCCCGAGCGTGCCGACGCCGGCTGCGGCCAGATATTGCAGGACCGGTGCACCGAGGCCACCGGCGCCGATCACCAGCACGCGGGCGGCTTTCAATTTCTGCTGGCCGGCGCCGCCGATCTCCGGCAGCAGGATGTGGCGGTGATAGCGCGCGATTTCTTCGGGGCTGAGCGGTTCCATGGTGCCGATGTTATCATGACGCCCGACGCCGGGAAAAGCCGCCTCCGTCATTCGAACACCCTTCCGTCGGCCACCGTGAAAAACTGCGCCCTGTCGCCGAGTGCTGAAAACATCGCGCGATCCGTTCCGGTCATGAAGGCCTGGCCGCCGAGCCCGTCGATAAGGTCGAATAACGCGGCGCGGCGGCCCTCGTCGAGATGGGCCGCGATCTCGTCGAGCAGCAGGATCGGCGCATGGCCGGTGAGATTACCGACGAGCCGGGCATGCGCAAGCACCAGGCCGACAAGCAGCGCTTTCTGCTCGCCGGTGGAGCAACGCTCCGCCTCCATCGCCTTTTCGCGGTGATGCACGATGAGATCGGCCCGGTGCGGCCCCTCGAGCGTGCGCCCTGCGCCGGCATCGCGGTAGCGGCTCTCCGCCAGCATCGCCGCGTAGTCGTCCTCAAGGTCGACCGAGGGGCGCGAGAACTGGCCGTCCATGAAGCCTGAGAGTTGCAGCGATGCCGAAGGGAAGGGCGACGTTTCGCGGGTTTCCTCGATCAGCCGGGTCAGCAGGCCGAGCATCTCCTGCCGGGCGAGCGCCATGGCGATGCCGAGGCTTGCCATCTGCTCCTCGATGCCGGCAAGCCAGGAGGGATCGAAGCGCCCTTCATCCAGCAATTTGTTGCGGCTGCGCATGGCGCGCTCAAAATCGCTGGCGCGGCGGCCATGGGCGGGATCGAGCGACAGCACCAGCCGGTCGAGAAAGCGGCGCCGGTCGGAAGAGGCGCCGGTAAAGAGGCCGTCCATCGCCGGTGTCAGCCAGAGAAGGCGCAGATGGTCGGTCAGTTCGTCGGCAGTCTTTGCCGTCGTGCCATTGATGCGCAGCCTGCGGGCGGTGGTCTCCTCGCCCGTTTCGATGCCGGTGCCGATCTCGACGTCGCCCTCCATGCCGTCGAGCGCGGCGAAGATCGAAAAGCCGCCGGCCGCGCCGACCCGGGTAATATCGCCATAAGCCGCGCGGCGCAGGCCGCGGCCAGGCGAAAGCAGCGAGACTGCCTCCATGAGATTGGTCTTGCCGGCGCCGTTGTCTCCCGTCAGCACGGCATGCCGACCATCAAGGGTTAGGGCCGCCGCCACATAGTTGCGGAAGTCTGTCAGCTTCAGACGGGAAAGAGAAACCTTGTGCGGCATCGAATGTCCGGAATCGTAAAGCGTGACAGCTAAGCCGAAGCGGCGCTGATGGCAAGGCTGGCAGCTTTTTGGCCGTGGATCGCGTACCGCTGATGCTGCCGGACGTCAGGACGCGGCCGCTGGCGCCACGCAGGAGATATATTCCAGATGATCCCGTGACCGAAGTCCTTGTGTCCGACATCCTCCCCATGGAACGGCAGCCATGGACTTTCGAAATTCGGTTAAAAATACAACCATCGGAGATGGCCTGACATCGCCAAACCGATACCGTCGACAGTCACTGCCAATGTCTTCCAGCTCCGGATATTCAGGGTTTGCCGCCATCCTCTAACGCTACTAACGTGACATAAAGCCCAAAAAAAGTTGGTTGAATTTTGCAACTGCAGGGTTGAGTTATTCGATGCAAGCGATATGGTAAACGGACCGTTTATGTATAAGAGAGTAATGAAGTGCCAGATCCGGTTGATATTATCGTCGGTCGCAACGTCAGACAGTTTCGCGCCCTTCGCCGTGTTTCCCAGCTCGAACTTGGCGAAGCACTCGGACTGACTTTCCAGCAGATCCAGAAATACGAAAAGGGGACGAACCGCGTTTCCGCCAGCAAGCTGCATCAGATCGCGGTTTTTCTCGACGTCGAGATCTCTGCTCTCTTCGAGGGTGCCGGCATGTCACCCTTCGGGAGCCGTGTCGAACTCAGCCCCGACGCCTATGCGCTTGCGCTGAGCTACGACAAGCTGAACTCACCGGCAGGCAAGGAAGCGGTCAAGACCATCGTCACCCTCATGACGGGCGAAGCGGCCGAAACCGCCGCCTGATTCCACCGCAGCAATCACGGTTCCCACGGAAAAGCACGACCTATTCAAGGTCTGGATGATTTCCGGACACATGCGGGTGTGCAGCGGTATTGGGAGATGACGTGCATCAGGACAAAGATCGGAAGCAGACCGCCTGATTCAGGTTCGATGCCGCGCGCTTCAGTGAATCTCGCATTCGTGCAGCGCCATCAGCAGATCGTCCTGCGTCTGGTGGCCGGCATGATAGAGGTCGATCGCGATGCTGGCGATGGAAAGGCCTTGCTGGCTGCGAAGCTTGATGTTGCGCTCGGCGCACCATGTGTAGATGGCGCCGGCGAGAACGTCGACGTCTTCGGACTGAGAGGAAAAGGCTGGCGCCATGGTCGATACCCTTGGTTTGGTTGTCCCTCGCTAGAGCGCCGCGCTAAGGGCGCTCTATCACTTTGATTTGGTGCATGACCCGAAAATCGATTCCGATTCTCGGGGTCATGCACTGACGGCAGAGACTGAATTCATTTGGAAAACTTGCAAGCGGCATCATCTGGCTGCGTTAACGCAAGTCGTCGTCCCGCCCGCTGCCGTATCGATCCGGGACAGATTCGCCGGTATGGACGGCGAATGTCGCAAATTGGGACTCGCGCAACAAAAAAGCCGGAGACGTTTCCGTCCCCGGCTTTCGTAATGGGCATGTCGATCGCAGCTCAGCCTTCGAAGAATTCCTTCATGCGGGCAAAGAAGCCGGTCGATTCGGGATTATTCTCCTTGGAGGAAAGCTGCTCGAATTCCTGAAGCAGTTCGCGCTGGCGCTTGGTAAGCTTTTGCGGCGTTTCGATCTGGATCTGAATGTAGAGGTCGCCCGTCTGCACCGAACGCAACACCGGCATGCCCTTGCCCTTGAGGCGGAACTGTTTGCCGACCTGGGTGCCCTCGGGCACGGTGACGCGCGACTTGGTGCCGTCGAGCGTCGCCACGTCGAAGGTGCCACCGAGCGCGGCCGTCGTCATCGAGATCGGAACGGCGCAATAGAGATCGGCTCCGTCGCGCTGGTAGAATTCATGCGGTTTGACGGACAGGAAGATATAGAGGTCGCCTGCCGGTCCGCCGCGGGCGCCGGCCTCGCCTTCGCCCTGCAGCCGGATGCGGGTGCCGTCCTCGATGCCGGCGGGAATATTGACCGAGAGCGAACGCTCTTCCGTCACCCGGCCCTGGCCGTGGCACTTCGGGCAGGGATCGGGAATGATCTGGCCGCGGCCGTGGCAGGTCGGGCAGGTCCGCTCGATCGAGAAGAAGCCCTGTGCCGCGCGCACGCGCCCCGTTCCCTGGCAGGTGCCGCAGTTCTTCGGCTGCGTGCCGGGTTTGGCGCCTGAACCCGAACAGACGTCGCAGGTGATCGACGTCGGAACGCGGATCTGCGCCGTCTTGCCGGAGAAAGACTCCTCCAGCGTTATTTCCATGTTGTAGCGAAGATCGGCGCCGCGTTCGCGGCCGCCCGACGAGCGCTGGCGCGCGCGCCCTCCACCCATCATCTCGCCGAAGATATCCTCGAAAATGTCGGAGAAACCGCCGCCGGCAAATCCACCGCCACCGCCGCCCATGCCGCCATGCTCGAAGGCCGCATGACCATAGCGATCATAGGCCGCCCGCTTCTGCGGGTCCTTGAGCATCTCGTAGGCTTCGTTGATTTCCTTGAACTTCCGTTCGGCGTCCTTGTCATCCGGGTTCTTGTCCGGATGGTATTTCATCGCCAGTTTGCGAAAGGCGCTTTTCAGCTCTTTCTCGTCCGCCGACTTGGCTACACCCAGAGTTTCGTAAAAGTCCGCTTTTGCCATTAAGGATTAAACCCCGGAAATGGATTTCCGGCTGCCATGGTGAGCAGCCGGATCAGATGTTGAAGCATAACCACGCCGTCGCGGATTACGCGGACTTCTTGCGGTCGTCGTCCTTGATTTCCTCGTAGTCGGCATCGACGACGTTGTCGCCGCCTTCCGCGGAGGCATCGCCAGCAGCGCCGCCTTCGGCCTGCTGTGCTTCATAGATCGCCTGACCGAGCTTCATCGACACTTCCATCAGCGTCTGGGTCTTGGCCTTGATGTCGTCGGCATCGGGCTCGGATGCTTCCGACGCCGTCTTCAGTGCGGCAATCGCATCCGAGATCGCGGTGCGGTCGGCCTCGGAAACCTTGTCGCCATAATCCTTCAGCGACTTTTCCGTGGAATGGATCAGGCTTTCGGCCTGGTTCCGGGCTTCGACGGCCTCGCGGCGCTTCTTGTCCTCGGTGGCATGGGCTTCGGCATCCTTCACCATCTTCTCGATGTCGGCGTCGGAAAGACCGCCGGAAGCCTGGATGCGGATCTGCTGTTCCTTGCCGGTGCCCTTGTCCTTGGCCGAAACCTGCACGATGCCGTTGGCATCGATATCGAAGGTGACTTCGATCTGCGGCATGCCACGCGGCGACGGCGGCAGACCGACGAGGTCGAACTGGCCGAGCAACTTGTTGTCGGCAGCCATTTCACGCTCGCCCTGCGAAACGCGGATGGTCACAGCCTGCTGGTTGTCTTCGGCGGTCGAAAACGTCTGGCTCTTCTTCGTCGGGATCGTCGTGTTGCGTTCGATCAGGCGGGTGAAGACACCGCCGAGCGTCTCGATGCCGAGCGACAGCGGCGTCACGTCGAGCAGCAGGACGTCCTTGACGTCGCCCTGCAGAACGCCGGCCTGGATGGCGGCGCCAAGGGCCACCACTTCATCCGGGTTGACGCCCTTGTGCGGCTCCTTGCCGAACAGCTGCTTGACGACTTCCTGTACCTTCGGCATGCGGCTCATGCCGCCGACGAGAACCACTTCGTCGATTTCGGCAGCGGTGACGCCGGCATCCTTGAGCGCTGCCTTGCATGGCGCGATCGTGCGCTGGACGAGATCGTCGACCAGGCTTTCGAGCTTGGCGCGGGTCAGCTTCAACGTCAGATGCTTCGGGCCGGAGGCGTCGGCCGTGATGAACGGCAGGTTGATTTCGGTCTGCTGCGAGGACGAAAGCTCGATCTTTGCCTTTTCCGCAGCTTCCTTGAGGCGCTGCAGGGCAAGCTTGTCGTTCTTCAGGTCGATGCCGTTGTCCCTCTTGAACTCGGCAACGAGATATTCGACGAGACGCATGTCGAAGTCTTCACCGCCGAGGAAGGTATCGCCGTTGGTGGACTTCACTTCGAAGACGCCGTCACCGATCTCGAGGATCGAAATATCGAAGGTGCCGCCGCCAAGGTCGTAGACGGCAATCGTCTTGCCTTCTTTCTTGTCGAGACCGTAAGCGAGCGCTGCAGCAGTCGGCTCGTTGATGATGCGCAGGACTTCAAGACCGGCGATGCGGCCGGCATCCTTAGTTGCCTGGCGCTGCGCGTCGTTGAAGTAGGCGGGAACGGTGATGACGGCCTTCTCGACCTTCTCGCCGAGATAGGATTCGGCGGTTTCCTTCATCTTCTGAAGGATCATCGCGGAAATCTGTGCGGGCGAGTAGCCCTTGCCATTGGCTTCGACCCAGGCGTCGCCATTGTCGCCCTTGACGATGGTGAAGGGAACGAGATGCTTGTCCTTCTCGACGGTCGGATCTTCGTAGCGGCGGCCGATCAGGCGCTTGACAGCAAAGAGCGTATTCGTCGGGTTGGTGACTGCCTGGCGCTTGGCCGGCTGGCCGACGAGGCGTTCGCCATCATCGGAAAATGCCACCATGGAAGGGGTCGTACGCGCACCTTCCGCATTCTCGATAACCTTCGCGTCCTTGCCGTCCATGACTGCGACGCAGGAATTCGTCGTTCCAAGGTCGATACCAATTACTTTTGCCATGTCATTCTCTCCTTGAAGCAAGCTGTCGGAACCCCGAGAAGGCATTTCCCTGACAGCCCCTTACGGGATGGGTCTACTTGAGATTACGCAATCGTGATTGCGGTGATGCGGCGTATATAAGGAGCGGTTTTCTGGACTGCAAGGCGAGAAATGCCCCGGAATCCAGCAAAACGAATGTGTTGCGTTCAATTTTGACGGTAGCCGGGAAAGAGGTCGCCCCATGTCCGGAAAGCGGCCGATTTTTAGAGCATGTCGCGCAAAACTGTGCAGCCGTTTTGCGACAACGACATGCGTAAAACAAAGACCTAAAGCGCGAGAAGCGACTCTGAAAGATCGCGATGCGCTTTAGAGCAACGGGCTTGTGTTGGACATGCAGCAAAGATCTCACTGGCCCATGATCAGATCGAGCAGCGTCGTGCGCCGCGGCTGGACGGAAGAGGTTGTCTGCGCCCCCCCGACATCCCCCGGTGGCACCACGCCCTCATAGCCCGAACCGCCGCCTTCGGCAATGTCTGCGGGCGGAACCGGGCCATTGCCGGAGCTTGCCGCCTGCTGCCGGACAGGCGCTTGCGGATAGCGATTTGCATTGTCGTCTCCGCCGAAGACGCCGGAAATGATGCCGCCGATCGTCGAAGGCGGCGCCTCGGCCGTCATCGGCTGCCCGCTGCCCAACTGCCCATCGCCCGCTTGTCCATCACCAGGGGCTGCCTGCGCCATCGGCTGACCATTGTTCGGATCGGCGATCAACTGGCCGTTGCCGAAGAGCGGTGCCGGCGAAAGACCCTTGTGGGCGGCGATCATGAATTCCTTCCAGGCCTTGGCGGGCAAGCCGCCGCCAGTCACCTTCTTCATCGGCTTGCCGTCGTCATTGCCGAACCAGACCCCGGTGGTGAGGTTGCTGGTGAAGCCGACGAAGAGCGCGTCGCGCGAATTCTGCGTCGTGCCGGTCTTTCCCGCCGCCTGCCAGCCGGGGATCTTGGCGCTCTTGCCGGTGCCGTTGTCGATGACGCCCATCATCATCGCATCCATCTGGGCGACGATCTGCTCGGAGAGCACGCGCGGCGGGCTGTCATAGGTATTTTCGTAGAGAACCTTGCCCTCGGCCGTCGTCACCCGGCGGATGACGTGCGGCGTCGCCTTGTAGCCGCCGTTCATGAAGGCGGCATAGGAGGCGGTGAGTTCCATCAGCGACACCTCGGACGTGCCGAGCGCGATCGAGGCGTTCGGCTGCAGCTCGCTTTCGATGCCGAGCCGGTGGGCAAGCTTGATCACCTGATCCGGCCCGTCATACATCACCAGCTGGGCGGCCACCGTGTTCAGCGACTTGGCAAGCGCGGTCGCCAGCGTCACTTCGCCATTGTATTTCTTCTCGTAATTTTCGGGCGTCCAGTCGCCGATCCGGATCGGCGCGTCGTTGAACACCGAATAGGGCGTCAGCCCCTTCTCCAGTGCTGCGGCATAGACGAAAGGCTTGAACGAGGAACCCGGCTGGCGTTTGGCCTTGACGGCGCGGTTGAACTGGCTCGTCGCATAATCCCTGCCGCCGACGAGCGCTCGGATCGCGCCGGTGCCGTCGATCGAGACGAGGGCCGCCTGCGAGGCGTCGACCTTGCCGCCCTCCTTGTCGAGCACGTCGACCAGCGATTGCTCGGCCTTCTTTTCCAGCGACTTGTCGATGGTCGTATCGACGATGACGTCTTCCTTGACGTCGCCGATCAGGCTTGGCAGCTGGTCCATTACCATGTCGGCGACATAGTGACCGGCGCCCGACCAGTAACTCTTGGCCGAAGCCGGGGTCTGCGACATCGCCGTCTTGACCTCGGAATCGGTGATGAAGCCCTGTTCGCGCATCGCCGCGAGCACGAGCTGGGCGCGTGCATTCGCCGCTTCCGCATCGCGGGCCGGCGAAAGCCGCGACGGCGCCTTGAGCAGGCCGGCCAGCACCGCTGCCTCGCCGAGGTTCACGTCACGCGCCGATTTGTTGAAGTAGCGGCGCGAGGCCGCCTCGACGCCGTAGGCGTTCGATCCGAAGAACACCCGGTTGAGATACATGGCAAGGATCTGGTCCTTGGTGTATTTCTGCTCCAGCCAGAGCGAGAGCAGCACCTCCTGCACCTTGCGTTCCAGCGTCCTTTCAGGAGAGAGGAAGAGGTTCTTGGCAAGCTGCTGCGTCAGCGTCGAGCCACCCTGGACCATGTGGCCAGCCGTGAGATTGGTCACGATCGCCCGGCCGAGGCCGAGCGGATCGACGCCGAAATGCGAATAGAAACGCCGATCCTCGATGGCGATGACGGCTTCCGGAATATAGGGCGACATGTTTTCGAGCGACAGCGCCTCGCCGCCGGTGGCGCCGCGATTGGCGATGACGCTGCCGTCGACGGCGGTGATCTTGACGTTTGGCGGCCGCTCCGGGATCGCCCATGTACTGGCGCTCGGCATGCGCGAGCCATAATAGACCACGAGCCCGGCAACGCCGATGCCGGCCCAGATGAAAAGCACGACGCACCAGTAGACCATGCGGCGCATAAAGCCGAAAAACCCGCCGCCTTCGCGCTCCCGCGTCTCGCGCCGCCGCCGGGGGGCGGCACGCTGCGGCGGGGGTTTCGAGCCGCCGCGGCACGGAGATCGGCCTCCGGCAATGCGATCGTCGGCATCGAGCGAGAATTCGTCATCGTCGCGTGCCGGCCGGCCGCTGAAGGAGGGTTCTATTCTGTCGCCTGATCTGCCTCTGCCTGCCATCGCGGACCGGTCACACCCCATGTTCGATCGCGAAGCCAGCTTCGCATAACGGTGCCCTTCTCCAGCGCCGCGCGTCTTTTCAGACGCGCAAAGGACGCTGGAGCACTTTGAGTGCCGCCGTGATCATCCGACTGAACTGTAAATGCGGCGATTTAACGGGGTGTTAAGAATGGAAAGTAAAACAGATCGCGCCGGGCGGCAGCACTGGCCTTCAGAACTGGCGGGCTTCGTAATCGTCGAGCGTTTCCGGGTCCTGCTTATATTCCCACTCGCCAAGATGAAAGCGGCGCCAGATCTGGCCGGAAGGGTTGAGGCTCGCCCCATCGGTGAGACGCACAGGCAGGATGGGGTTGTGTTTATGCCAAACGGTAACATCTGTGGCGGCTGCCCGAGGGCCGAAAAGCCCGAAGAAAGCCAGGTAGTCTTGTGTCATCAGGGTCCAGCCTCGAACGGATCAAGATCGATCCGCAACTTCACAAAAATGCAATAAAGCATCCCGCAAAACAAGAGCATCGCGGTGGCCTCACATCAAATTGTCGGTGACCGTATTCGAGAATCGATGCTTCCCCGGCGGCTCCTGTCTAGCGCTCGCCGGCCAAGCTGCACGCCTCATGAAAAAAAGACCTGAAGTGCGTCACGTGAATCACTGATGATACGACGCATTTTTCAGTGCAGCGCGTCTTTTCGAGAGACATAAAGAAGGCTGTAACACATTGAATTGCCGCATAGTGTTCCTCAAATCGGGTCCGTTTCAAGGAATTATGCAGCAGGCGGAACCAATAGGCTTCGCGATTGTTTATGAAGAAGCGGGACAGCCCCTCACGTCCCGCGAATGATCGGCCGTCTCCCCTCAACGCGCGCCGATCGACATCAGGCCCGGTGCATCCCCCCAAGGGAGCGCCGGGCTTTTTCTTGGGTGTTTGCCCTTGGCAAACCTCGGAAGAGGACGGCGCTGCCGTCCCCTTTCTGTTTCATTCGGCGCAGCTGGGATCGCCGGGGCGGCAATCAAAATCCCTGCGGTCTGGCCTGCGGTCATCGCCCCTGCGGTCGTCCCCTTGCCGGTCACCTCTTTGCCGGTCGCCTCTTTGCCGATCGTCCCTTTGCTGATCGCCCCGTTGATTGTCGTCGCGCCAGTCACGATCTCGGTCGCGCCCATCTCGGTCGCGATCCCGCTCACGCCAGTCCCGGTCGCGATCCCGGTTATCCCGATCGCGGTCGCGATCCCGATTGTCGCGGTCGCGGTAGTAATAATCCGGGCCGCGGCTCCAGCGGTCACGGTCGCGATAGAAATCGCGGTTGCGGTAATAGCGGTCCCAATAATTGTCGACGCTGAAGCGAATCATCGGAATGCCGAGCGGACGGTAATATTGCGGGCCGACATAGACGCGGCGCTGCTGGTAGAGGGCCTGCACATACTGGCCGGAAACCCAGCCGCGGCCGCCGTAGAACTCGACGTCGCACCAGTTGACGTCGGAAAGGCATCCGCGGATCTCGACGGAAGAACCGGCTGGGATGACCGCGACGGCAGGATAACGGGTGCTCGGACCCGCACGCATGTTGACATTCGCCGTTGAGTAGCCCTCGGCAGCCTGCGCTACGGCGGGAGCCAGCATAAGCATGCCGGCGGCCGCGATTTTAACAAAGAGATTTTTCACGCTTCTCAGTCCTTGTTGGCACGTTTTTCAGGCGGCGCTTGGCCGCGTTTCCTTGGCATATGCCATTGAAACAAAAGATAGAGCGATCGCCACAGGTGTCATGGCGTTAGCATTCGTCTTATCTTTCAATGGCTTATATGTCGCGCGCGATGAACGCAGCTTGAACGGCAAATGTCTGTCAGCGCCTTGGAGCCGCGCGTGGTGCTTTCGGGCTTTGTTAACGGTTCGTTAACCTTTCGGCGGCAATCTCGTTGCAATACCCGCTTGCTCCTTGACCACGGATGAACTGGCACTGAGGTGAGCGGATGACGAAAGGCCGGGTCGAACCGGCCTTTTTGTTGTCGCGATTTTCGCATGGCGCATCCTGGTTTGAAGGCGCGACTTTCCCTCAGGCAGCGAGCGCCTGAAGAATCCGCACCCAGGAGCGAATGCCTTTGTGGTAGGAGACGAGCTCGTATTTCTCGTTCGGCGAGTGGATGCGATCGTCGCTGAGGCCGAAGCCGACGAGCAGCGATTCCATGCCGAGCATCTTCTGGAAATCTCCGACGATCGGGATCGACCCACCCATCCCGATGACGATGGCGGGCTTCGGCCACTCGTCGGAAAGCGCGTTCTTCGCCTTGGTGAGAACAGGCGAATCATAGGAAAGATGGATCGCCGGCGAGCCGCCATGCGGATGGAACTCGACCGAGCAATCGGCGGGAATCTTCGCACTGATATAGCTGCGGAAGGCCTCGCGAATGGCGGCCGGATCCTGCGTGCCGACGAGGCGGAACGAAACCTTCGCCGAAGCCTTGGCGGCGATCACCGTCTTGAAGCCTTCGCCGGTATATCCGCCCCAGATGCCGTTGATTTCGGCGGTCGGCCGCGCCCAGGTGAGTTCCAGCACCGAGCGGCCCTTTTCACCGGATGGAATGGAAAGGCCGACTTCGCCGAGGAAGCTCTCCGCGGTCTTGCCGAGCGTCTCCCATGACGCTTTGATGTTGTCAGGCGTTTCCTCGACGCCATCATAGAAGCCGTGGAGCGTGATGCGGCCCGTCTCGTCATGCAGGCCGGCCAGAGCCTCGACGAGAATATGGATCGGATTGGCGGCCGCGCCGCCGAAGAGACCGGAATGCAGGTCGCGGTCGGCGGCCGTCACGATCACTTCCTCGCCGACGAGGCCGCGCAGCGCTGCTGCGATCGCCGGTGTGTCGCGGTCCCACATGCCGGTATCGCAGACCAGCGCATAATCGGCCTTGAGCTCTGCGGCATTGGCTTCGAGGAAGGGCTTCAGGGACGGCGAGCCGGATTCCTCCTCTCCCTCGAAGAGGATGGTGACGCGGCAGGGAAGCGCGCCGTTGATCTCCTTATAGGCGCGGCAAGCCTCGACGAAGGTCATCAACTGGCCCTTGTCGTCGGAGGTGCCGCGGCCGGTCAGGATCTTGCGGCCCTCGCCGACATCCTTGACCGATGGCTCGAACGGGTCGTTTTCCCAGAGCTCGATCGGATCGACCGGCTGAACGTCGTAATGGCCGTAGAAGAGAACATGCGGCGCATCGGCGGACGCGCCGGCATGGTGGGCGACCACCATCGGATGGCCAGGCGTATCGCGCAGCGAGGCCGTAAAGCCGAGCGTCCCGAGATAGGCGACGAGCCATTCGGCGGCCTTCCGGCATTCGGCTTTATAGGCGGGATCGGTGGAAATCGACTGGATGCGCAGAAGCTCGAACAGCTGTTCGAGACTCGTGGAAAGGTTCTGATCCGCGCGTGCAAGCACCTGTTGTACATCGGTCACTTTCGACTCCTTTTTGAAATTCGGCCGGACGATAGACCAAACCAGGAAGGCAGGCGAGGCGGAAAAGGCAAAAATGGGCGGCGCGTAAGGCGTCCAGATCTAGTATCGGGTTCAAGAACATTGCCGGATATTATAGAAGAAGTTTCTAATTCAATTTACAGTTATTTAGTACAACCTCGATAGCCTGATTGAATTCAGCTGTTCGGGGGGACGGATGTTTTCGATCATCACATGTATTCGCGACGATCACGATTGGCGGCTGGTGCTTGCGGCGGCCGCGGTTTGCCTGATCGGCGCTATGGCAGCGATGCTGCCGCTTTCCCGCGCCCAAGGATGCGATGCCGGGCGGCGCAAGCTCTGGATCGGTGCCTCGGCTTTCGCCTTCGGCACCGGCGTTTGGGCAACCCACTTCATCGCGATGCTGGCCTATGACGGAGGCATGCCGATCAGCTATCAGCTGGGTTTAACGGCGCTATCCTTCCTTCTATCGGTTGTCGGATCGTGGGCCGCGATCCTCGTCGCTTCGCAAAGCCGCGGCAGATTTTCGCGCATACGCGGCGGCGTCCTGATGGCGCTCGGCATCGCCGCGATGCATCTGACCGGCATGCAGGCGATCCAGACCCAGGCGGCAATCGTCTACGACCCCTATATGACGCTGAGTGCGGTTCTCGCAGGAGCGCTGTTGTCAAGCGCCGCCTTCCACGCCTTTTTCGAATTGAAGGGACCGAGGCGGCTCCTCGCTTCGTCGATCACTTTCGTCCTCGCGATCTGCGCGCTCCATTTTATCTCGATGGCTAGCATCACGCTCGTGCCGGATCCCGGCAAAGAGCTTCCGGCAACGGTGCTCGACGCCAGCCTGCTTGCTGCGATCGTCGTGGTGGCGGCGACGACGCTCATTCTGATGGCGCTCGCGGTGGTCTATATCGAAAGCCACGTGACGGATCTGAGAGGGCTCGCGAATGCCTCGCAGGAAGGGCTGCTGATTCTGCGGGAAGGCAGGATCATCGACGCCAACGAACGTTTCCAGGAACTCTCCGGCTGGAAGCTTGCCGATCTTGCCGGCAAGGCGCCCTCTGCTGTTTTGGGCGCCGTCCAGGGACAGAACAGGCTCGGCGAGACGCTGCTCAACACCAGGAACGGCAAGGAGACCGCCGTCGAAGTGAACACAAGCAGGATCGTCTATCGCGGGCACAATTGCGACGTTCTGGCGGTGCGCGATCTCAGCGAGCGCAGACAGGCCGAGGAAATGATCGAACATCTCGCCCACCACGATGTTCTCACCGATCTTCCGAACCGATCATTGTTCGACACGCGCATCCGCCAGGCGCTGCAGATGGCCGAACGAAAGAACGGCGAGGTTGCCCTCCTCTATATCGATCTCGATCGCTTCAAGACCGTCAATGACGTTTTCGGCCACGCCGAGGGCGACCGAATTCTCTGCAAGGTCGCCTCTATCCTGCGTCGCGTGACTGATGAAAGCGATACGATCGCCCGCCTCGGCGGCGATGAATTTGCCATCATCCAGCCCGCCGGACAGCAACCGGCGGCCGCGCAGAAGCTCGCGGCCGCGATCCTCGACGAATTCGCCGTCGAGATGGATACGGCACGCGACCCTACCGCCGTCGGCGTCAGCCTTGGCATCGCCCTTTATCCGGCCGACGGCAGCGATGCAGACGAGATCTGCAACAACGCTGATATCGCGCTCTACCGGGTCAAGCATGGTGGCCGCGGCAAGGCCTGTTTTTTCGATGCGGAAATGGACGAGGCCACACGAGCCCGCCGCCTGATCGAAAGCGAACTGCGCCACGCCATCACTCGCCATCAGATCCATGTCAGCTATCAGCCAATTCTCGATGCACATAGCGGCGTGATCAGCGGTTACGAGGCCTTGATGCGCTGGAACCGGCCGGGCCACGGCATATGCGAGCCGGACGTCTTCATTCCGATCGCCGAGGAAAGCGGGTCGATAGTCCAACTTGGGGAATGGGTGCTGCAGCAGGCCTGCACGGAGGCCGCTCGCTGGCCGCATCCGCTGACGATTGCCGTCAACGTCTCGCCGGTGCAGTTCATGCTGCCGAACCTGGCCGAGCGAATCGAAACAATCCTCGAGGAAACGCGGCTCGCGCCAGATCGGCTGGAAATTGAGATCACCGAGGCCGCTCTCTTCCGTGATCGCGATCGGGTGATGACCACGCTGCAGCGTCTGCGCAGTCTGGGAGTTCACATCGTCATGGACGACTTCGGCACCGGTTATTCCTCCCTTTCCAACCTGCGAACCTTCCCTTTCGACAAGATCAAGGTCGACCGCAGCTTCACCGGCATGCTGGAGCATGATGCGGCGGCGCGGTCGATCGTGCGCGCAATCATCGGCCTCGGTCACAGTCTCGGCATGCCTGTTGTGACGGAGGGCGTCGAAACCGAGACGCAGCGCCGGATCGTCGTCGAAGAAGGCTGCGCGCAGGTACAAGGCTTTTTGCTCGGCAAGCCGGATATCGAGCCGAGCATCAAGTTCGCCGCCCGCAGAAGCTTCCTGTCTCCGACGGCCGACGCCGACGCGCTGCAGATATCGCGGTGGCGACCTACGCGTCTTGCCTGCGAGTAATCTGGGTCAGAGCGCCTTGGCGTTTTCCAGAAGCCGGCGGATATATTCAAGCGTCAGCTCGCGCTCGAAAACCCGAAAACCTTTAAACAGCGCAAGGTCGGCCTCCCGCGCGGTCTCGATCGCCTCGGCCTCCATGGCGCGGGCCTTCGGCGTCAGGAAGAGCAGTTGCGCCCGCTTGTCGGACGGATGCGGCCGGCGTTCGATCAACCCGTCTCGGACCATGCGCGAAAGCGTATTGGCCATGGTCGCCTGTTCGATATCGACACGCTCGAGAAGCTGTTTCTGGGTCAGCCCGTCCTCGGCCCAGAGTTCCAGCAGAATGGGGAACTGGCCCGGAGAAAAACCGAGCCCAACCGCGCGCTGGTGCAGCGAGCGGGCAAACCCTTTCGCCAGCTGGCTGGCAAGGTAGGCTCCCGAATCCATGCGGTTAAATCCCATGATTGCAAGTTAGGCTCAAAACCATGCCGGAGACAATGCAGCAAATCGCATACGATGCTCCTAAACATGCAAGCGGTGATCAGAATTTCGAGTGCCTCGAAAAAACAAAAGTCGCCATGGCCTGGAGGTTGGCCATGGCGACTTTAAAGTGGGGACAAAGGCCCGGAGAGGGGGATAAGGCCTTTGTCCAAGCCTGACGCGGCGGGGGACAAGCCGGTGATCAGACCCGCGACGCAATCAAGCGCCGGTGACATGGATTTGTGGCTCAGAATGTGGTTTTTCAAGGGAGGGCCATGGTTACAAATCGGTAACAGTTTGGTGAGCCGGAATCCGTGCCGCACAATTCCTCAGATCGGAATCGATGGAAAGATAAAATTATGCAGCAACGCCAAGTGCTCAGCGTGCTTTGTGCGTCCGAAAAGACGCGCGGCGCTGTGTGACGCTCCGAACGCCATAATCCTTTTCGCGCGCCGAACTTTATGCCGAACTCCATATGGACCTCGTCCCATGCCCGCGCTATCCATGCACGCATGAAAAAAGGCGATCACCTCTTCCTAGTCGATGGTTCCGGATTCATCTTCCGGGCGTTTCATGCTTTGCCGCCGCTGACCCGCAAGACCGACGGCCTGCCGATCGGCGCCGTGTCCGGTTTCTGCAACATGCTGTGGAAGCTGCTGAGGGACGCGCGCAATACCGATGTCGGTGTGACGCCGACGCATCTAGCCGTCATCTTCGATTATTCCGCCAAGACGTTTCGCAAGGATCTCTACGACGCCTATAAGGCGAACCGCTCCGCGCCGCCGGAAGAGCTCATTCCGCAATTCGGCCTTATAAGAGAGGCGACCCGTGCCTTCAATCTGCCCTGCATTGAGACCGAAGGCTTCGAGGCCGACGACATCATCGCCACCTATGCCCGCCAGGCCGAAGCGACCGGCGCCGATGTCACCATCGTCTCCTCCGACAAGGATCTGATGCAGCTCGTCAGCCCCAATGTCCATATGTATGACAGCATGAAGGACAAGCAGATCGGCATTCCCGATGTCATCGAGAAATGGGGCGTGCCGCCGGAAAAAATGATCGACCTGCAGGCGATGACCGGTGATTCCGTCGACAATGTTCCCGGCATTCCCGGCATCGGCCCGAAAACCGCCGCCCAGCTGCTCGAGGAATACGGCGATCTCGATACGCTGCTCGAACGCGCCACCGAGATCAAGCAGGTCAAGCGCCGCGAGACGATCCTCGCCAATATCGACATGGCCAAGCTCTCGCGCGACCTCGTGCGGCTACGCACCGATGTGCCGCTCGATCTCGATCTCGACGCGCTGGTTCTGGAACCGCAGAACGGCCCGAAGCTGATCGGCTTCCTGAAGACGATGGAATTCACAACGCTGACGCGCCGCGTCGCCGAGGCCTGCGCTTGCGATGCCGGCGCCATCGAACCGGCGATCGTCCGCATCGAATGGGGTGAGACGGCCCGCGGCCCGGATCTCGATGCGGCGGAGCCTGAGACTGTCGCGGGCGGCATCCCCGACGTTTCGGGCGAATCCGTGCCGGTGCCGCCGCGCGCGAAGGCGAAGACCGCGGTGGAAGGCGCCTTTTCGCCCGCCGATCTTGCCAAGGCGCGGGCCGAAGCCTTTGCGACGCTGCCTTTCGATCATTCGGCCTATGTCACGATCCGCGACCTGGCGACGCTCGACCGCTGGCTCGCCGATGCGCGCGCTACCGGCCTCGTTGCTTTCGATACCGAGACCACGTCGCTGGATGCGATGCAGGCCGAACTTGTCGGCTTTTCGCTGGCGATCGCCGACAATACGGCCGATCCCACTGGCACGAAGATCCGCGCCGCCTATGTGCCGCTCGTCCACAAGAACGGCGTCGGCGATCTGCTCGGCGGCGGCCTTGCCGACAACCAGATCCCGATGGGCGATGCCCTGCCGCGGCTGAAGGCATTGCTGGAGGACGAAGCGGTTCTCAAGGTCGCCCAGAATCTGAAATACGACTACCTGCTGTTGAAGCGCTACGGCATCGAGACCAGGAGTTTCGATGACACGATGCTGATCTCCTACGTGCTGGACGCCGGCACCGGCGCGCATGGCATGGACCCGCTCTCGGAAAAATTCCTCGGCCATACCCCGATCCCCTACAAGGACGTGGCGGGCAGCGGCAAGGCGAACGTCACCTTCGATCTGGTCGATATCGACCGCGCCACCCACTATGCCGCCGAAGATGCCGACGTGACGCTGCGCCTCTGGCTGGTGCTGAAGCCTCGGCTGGCGGCAGCAGGGCTGACCAGCGTCTATGAACGGCTGGAGCGGCCGCTGTTGCCCGTGCTTGCGCGCATGGAAGCGCGCGGCATCACCGTCGACCGACAAATCCTGTCGCGGCTCTCCGGCGAGCTGGCCCAGGGTGCAGCAAGGCTGGAGGACGAGATCTACGTGCTGGCCGGCGAGCGCTTCAATATCGGTTCGCCGAAGCAGCTGGGCGATATCCTGTTCGGCAAGATGGGCCTTTCCGGCGGCAGCAAGACGAAGACAGGCCAATGGTCCACCTCCGCGCAGGTGCTCGAGGATCTGGCCGCCGCCGGTTTCGAACTGCCGCGCAAGATCGTCGACTGGCGCCAGGTCACCAAGCTGAAATCCACCTATACCGACGCGCTTCCGGGTTACGTTCACCCCGAGACGAAGCGGGTCCACACTTCCTATTCGCTGGCATCGACGACCACGGGGCGCTTGTCCTCCTCCGAGCCGAACCTGCAGAACATTCCGGTGCGCACCGCAGAAGGCCGCAAGATCCGCACCGCCTTCATCTCGACGCCTGGCCACAAGCTGATCTCTGCCGACTACAGCCAGATCGAACTGCGCGTGCTTGCCCATGTGGCAGAGATCCCGCAACTGACCAAGGCCTTCGAAGATGGCGTCGACATCCACGCCATGACGGCGTCAGAAATGTTCGGCGTGCCGGTAGAAGGCATGCCGGGCGAGGTGCGCCGCCGCGCCAAGGCGATCAATTTCGGCATCATCTACGGCATCTCGGCCTTCGGGCTTGCCAATCAGCTTTCGATCGAGCGTTCGGAAGCCGGCGACTACATTAAGAAGTATTTCGAGCGTTTCCCCGGCATCCGCGATTATATGGAAAGCCGAAAGGCCATGGCGCGCGACAAGGGTTATGTCGAAACGATCTTCGGTCGCCGCATCAACTATCCCGAAATCCGCTCTTCCAATCCATCCGTGCGCGCCTTCAACGAGCGTGCGGCCATCAACGCGCCGATCCAGGGCTCGGCTGCCGACGTCATTCGCCGGGCGATGATCAAGATAGAGCCGGCGCTTGTCGAAGTCGGCCTTGCCGATCGCGTCCGCATGCTGCTGCAGGTGCACGACGAACTCATCTTCGAGGTCGAGGACGAGGATGTCAAAAAGGCGATGCCGGTCATCGTCTCGGTCATGGAAAACGCCACCATGCCGGCGCTGGAAATGCGTGTGCCGCTGAGGGTCGATGCCCGCGCCGCCACCAATTGGGACGAGGCGCACTAAAGCATGTCGCGCAAAACTGTGCAGCGGTTTTGCGGACAACGACATGCGTGGAAATAAAGCCTAAAGCGAGGGGTGGATCTGAAAGATTGCGACGCGCTTTAGAGCGCCTCCCCAAAATTGGCAAAGATTTTTCTTACTGCCAGAACTCATTGAAAGTGCAACGATTTATCCCAAGGCGCCGTATCGGAACGATACGGCAGGAAGGAACTTATTAACCTTCCTTTTCTATCCCGGTAGGGTCGTAATTTGCAAAGCATGAGTGAGTAGCGGACGCATGCGTTTTCCCAGAACCAATTTGACGGATGCCGGAGATTTTTCCAGCGAGATTGAAACGGACCTTCCGGAAGAAAACCCAGGGGAGAAGCCGGCGGCACCCATCTGGCAGAGCAACTTTTCCCTCGCACCGAATGTCCGTTTCACCCGCACGCCGGAAACGCTGATCAGCAGGCGGCGCGCGCCGAATGAGCCGGTTCGCGATGATTCGCAGATTGGACAGCAGGCGATACGGATAGAGCCGGTTGCCGTCGATGTGCCGTTCGATATCTATCTGCCCGAGCCGGACGAAATTTCCGTAGCACCGCATAGGGTCGAACCGCAGCCGTCACCTTTGCTTGAAGAGCCCGGCGCACCGGCTTTCCGCGCCAGCGCAGAGCTTTCCTCCATTTCGGATTTCGCCTTCTGGGAAGTCATGGCCTTCGAAGAGGCCGAGCCGGTTCGCGCGCCACCCTTGATATCGTTCCCGAAGACCGAGACCTCGCCCGAATCGATCACATCGCTGTTCCGGATCATGGAGTGGCGCCCCGGTCGGCCGGCCCCCGCTCCCGTCGTCTCCCCCCCGGCCCCGCAGCCCGCCGCGGTCTCCGCGAAGGTTGCCGTGCGCCCTGCGGCCGCGATATCCCTGGAAAAGCCCAGGCGCATTCCTGTCGAGGCGCCAGTCGCGCCGGCCCCCCAGGCTGCGTCAGCCCCTCAGGTCGCGCCGGCGCCGCAGCGCACGCCGCCCGTCGCCGCGGTTCTGCCGTCGCCGCGCCTGGCCGCGAGGCCCGAAAGGATCGATGCATCCGGCTATGAATTCCCGCCGCGTGCCCTGCTGCAGGAACCGCCGGAACGCCTCGGCGAAATCATGTCGCAGGAGACGCTGGAGCAGAATGCCGGGCTTCTGGAAAGCGTGCTGGAAGATTTCGGCATCAAGGGCGAGATCATCCATGTCCGTCCCGGCCCTGTCGTCACCCTCTATGAATTCGAGCCCGCGCCGGGCGTGAAATCGTCGCGCGTCATCGGTCTTGCCGATGATATCGCCCGCTCGATGTCGGCGCTCTCGGCCCGCGTTGCCGTCGTCCCCGGCCGCAACGTCATCGGCATCGAATTGCCGAATGTCACACGCGAAACCGTCTATTTCCGCGAGATGATCGAGAGCCAGGATTTCGAGAAGAGCGGCTACAAACTGGCGCTCGGCCTCGGCAAGACCATCGGCGGCGAGCCTGTCATTGCCGAGCTCGCCAAGATGCCGCATCTGCTTGTCGCCGGCACCACCGGCTCCGGCAAGTCGGTCGCCATCAACACGATGATCCTGTCGCTGCTCTACCGCATGACGCCGGAACAGTGCCGTCTGATCATGGTCGACCCGAAGATGCTCGAACTGTCCGTCTATGATGGCATCCCGCATCTGCTGACGCCCGTCGTCACCGATCCGAAGAAGGCGGTAATGGCGCTGAAATGGGCCGTGCGCGAAATGGAGGAGCGCTATCGCAAGATGTCGCGCCTCGGTGTCCGCAACATCGACGGTTACAACGATCGCATGGCACAGGCCCGCGAAAAGGGCGAGACCATCCATGTCATGGTCCAGGTCGGCTTCGACAAGGGCACCGGCACTCCGATCGAGGAAAGCCAGGCGCTGGACCTGACGCCGATGCCTTATATCGTCGTCATCGTCGACGAGATGGCCGACCTGATGATGGTCGCCGGCAAGGATATCGAAGGTGCGATCCAACGCCTCGCCCAGATGGCGCGAGCGGCCGGCATCCATCTGATCATGGCGACACAGCGTCCGTCGGTCGACGTCATCACCGGCACGATCAAGGCGAACTTCCCGACCCGCATCTCCTTCCAGGTGACCTCGAAGATCGACAGCCGCACCATTCTCGGCGAACAGGGCGCCGAGCAGCTGCTCGGTCAGGGCGATATGCTGCACATGCAGGGCGGCGGGCGGATTTCCCGCGTCCACGGTCCCTTCGTCTCCGATGTCGAAGTGGAAAAGGTTGTCGCCCATCTGAAGACCCAGGGCCGCCCGGAATATCTCGATACCGTCACCGCCGACGAGGAGGAAGAGACGGAAGAGGAAGAAGCCGGCGCCGTCTTCGACAAGAGCGCCATGGCCTCCGAGGATGGCAACGAGCTTTACGAACAGGCGGTCAAGGTCGTTATGCGCGACAAGAAATGCTCGACCTCCTACATCCAGCGCCGCCTCGGCATCGGCTACAACCGCGCCGCCTCATTGGTGGAACGCATGGAAAAAGAAGGTCTTGTCGGCCCGGCCAACCATGTCGGCAAGCGCGAGATCGTATCGGGACGGGGCGACGGCGAGTAATCGCCGGCGGCCAGGACGTCTGACGGATGTTAGTTTTACGTCCTTAAAGCAGCCAGCCGAATCGTCTCCCTGACAAACTCGGTCTTTCCGCCGGTGTAAGAATCCCAATCACCGTCTGCCTCCGCAGCCAGCCGGCGTTTCAGATCGGCATAGGCCTTGGCCCTCTCGGGGTGATCCCTGATATAATCGCGAAACAGAACGCGGTCCCGATGCGCGGGATTATTAGGCCCGCAAAGATAGAGCCTGAACCCATAACCGTCATGATTGCGGGTGAAGGCCCATCGTTGCTCGCCTGTATCGCCGTGGAAGACGAAGTCGGCAGCGCGCACGGTCTCGATCGCCGCTGGCAGGAACGCCTTGGATATCATCACGGCATCGAGGTCGATCTTCGGCTTGGCCGGCAGGCCAGGCACTGACGTACTGCCGATATGATCGATGGAAAGCAGGCGGTCACCGAGCAAGGCGGAGACCTCCGTGCTGATCTTGGCAAACAGCCGCGGCCAGGAAGGATCATAGTCGACTACCTTGATGGCGCGCATGCCCTTCCTCTCGATCTGTTCAGGGCGCCTTGGTCAGCAATCCGTCGAGGATCTCGATCATCTTCTGCTCGGCCTCTTCGAGCGAGCCGCTATTGTCGAGCTCCACCACGTCATATTCGCCGCGCACCGTCAGCGGTCCGCGGGCGAGCCGGGCCATTATATCTTCATGCGTCTCGCGTCCGCGTGCCTCCAGCCGGCCGGCGAGCACTTCGGGGCGGGCGGTGACGTTGATGACTTTCAGCCGCGGGAAGGCGGCCTGGAAGCGGTGAAGCGCCGAGCGCGAGCCGTTGGCGACGACGACATGGCCTCTCGACAGCGCCACCGAGACCTCGGCCGGAATACCGTATCTCAGGCCGTGCGCTTCCCACCAGACCGCGAAGGAGCCTGACTGCTCCATGGCGGCAAACCCTTCGAGGGAGACGGAAAGATGATCTTCGCCGCCGGCGTCACGGTGGCGGGTGATGACGCGGCGGACGAAATGCACGTTCTCACGGCCGGCAAAACGCCGGGCGGCGAGGTTCATCAGCGTGTCCTTGCCAGCCCCGCTCGGGCCGACGACAACGACCATGATGCCGCGCTCGGCTCCGGCTCCTGCGTGGGGTTCGTGCGGCATCATGCGACACGGCGTCCCTGGCGCCAGACGGAGCGCGTCACCGGCACGCCATGTGAGCGGTGGACGCGGACAAGATCAGCGCGCAGCCCCGTTGCGATCCGGCCGCGGTCATCGAGGCTGACGGTGCGGGCGGGCGTCGATGTCACCATGGCGATCGCCTTCGGCAGGCTGATGCTCTCGACTTCGTCGGCGAGGATGAACGGCGCATGCAGCAGGCTGAGCGGCACGTAGTCGGAGGAAAGCACGTCGAGCACGCCCATCTCGGCAAGATCGCGGGCGGCGATATTGCCGGAATGCGACTTGCCGCGCACGATGTTCGGCGCGCCCATCAGCACGCTCATGCCGTGCTCGTGCGACGCCCTGGCGGCATCGAAGCTGGTCGGGAACTCAGCCAGGCGCACACCGTTGTCGATTGCCTCGTCGACATGGGAGAGCGTCGCGTCGTCATGGCTTGCCACGGTAATGCCGCGCTCGGCGCAGACCTTGGCGATGGCGTCGCGGTGCGGCGTCGAATTGCGCGCCGATTCTGCCTGGCGCTTGGCGACGAAACGCGCGAAAGCCTCGTCGCTCAGGCCCCGCTTCTTCTGGTAGTAAAAGATATACTGGTCCATCGTCTGGAACTGACGCTGGCCGGGCGCATGGTCCATCAGCGAGACGAGCCGCACATGCCGGTCGTTTTCGAAATCGGCGAAGTGTTCGAGCACGTTGTCGGCCGAGACCTCGCAGCGCAGGTGGATGAGATGCTCGGCGCGCAGCCTGCCTTCCGTCTCCGCCGACTGGATGGCATCGGCCATCTCTCGCATCTCGCCGTGTTCGAAGCCGCCGTCCTCGTCCGCGCCCATGCGCAGGCAGTCGAACACCGTGGTGATGCCTGAGGTGACGATCTGGGCGTCATGCGCCTGGACTGCGGCGGTCTTGTTCCAGCGGATGCCGGGGCGCGGCTGGTAATGGCCTTCGAGATGATCAGTGTGCAACTCGACGAGACCGGGAATGACGTAGTCGCCTTCGAAATCTTCGCCGGCTACCGAGTTGCCTTCGGAGATATCGGCGATCTTCCCGTCGCGAATGAGGATCGATCCTGAGAGGATGTCGTCCTCGAGAACGATGCGGGCGTTGGAAAACACGGTCTCTTTGCTCATGTCGTCAGGTCTTTCAGCGTTTGGCGCCGGCAAGCGGCAGCCAGGAATGAACTTTGAATGGGGCGCCGCGCGTCTCCTCGGTGAAGACGGCAAGGCCGGAAATCAAAAGCGGCCGTCCGGTGAAATCGGCAAACCGCTCGGTCAGGATCGCTTTCATCACCTCGGCGCGTGTCTCGGGCACCTGGCCGCTCAGCGTCATGTGAAAGCCGAAATCCTCCATGACGTAAGGATAACCCCAGCGCTGCAGATGGGCGCGTTGGCTGTCGCTGAGCTTCTCCGGGTTGCGCCGCGCCATATCGGCCCCGGAAAGCGCTGCGCGGAACGGTTCGAATGACCTTACCACCTTCGCGGCGAAATCCTGAAGAGGTTGATGAAGAGAACCAGGAACGAGGGCAAAAAAACGGCCGAGCTGGCCAAGCACAAGTTCAGGAATCTCGAAGGCTTGGGTGCGCTGGGCAAAATCCTCGGCAACGGTCATGAGATCCCTCTCGGTGACGGAGGAGGCAAGCGAAAACGGCGCCTTGATCGTGGCGTGAAAGCCGTAGCGGCGGGGGTCGGCGGTCAGCTCGCGCTGTTCAGCAGCACCCAGCTGCTCATGGTCCGGTGCAGGATAGGTCTCGCCGGTGAAGGCATTGCGGCCGAGCCAGAGCGAGGCCGCGCCGGTCAGGGGATCATCCTTCGGCGGCGAGAAATAGAGAGCGTAGCGCAAGGCTTTTATCCTGGGGATCGTCCAAACGGGGAGGGCACAGTGCAGTGATTTGGCGGCGAACCGCAAGCAGGCTCCCGGCTAAAAGATTTCCGTGACAGAATGATGATGGCGTCAATTCGTCAGTGGCCCTTTTTTCCCATCACGCGCGAACGCAGCGCATTCGAGAGATTGTCGAAGGCGAAGACCACGAGGAGGATCAGCAGGACCATATAGGCGACTTTGTCCCAGTCCGAATTGGTCTTCATGGATTCGAGCAGCTTGAGGCCAATGCCGCCCGCACCGACGGCGCCGATGACGGTCGCCGAGCGGGTATTCGATTCCCAGAAATAGAGCGATTGCGAGATGAACACCGGCAGGACCTGGGGGATGACGCCGTAGCGTTGGACGGCCACCGGTGCCGCACCGACCGATTTCACGCCCTCACGCTGCTTATCGTCGATGTTCTCAAGCGCTTCGGCATAGACCTTTCCGAGCGCGCCGGTATCGGTGAAGAAGATCGCTGCGATGCCCGGAAGCGGCCCTGGGCCGAAGGCACGGGTGAAGAACAACGCCCAGATCAGCATGTCGATCGAGCGCAGGAAGTCGAAGAGCCGCTTCGTGGCCCAGTTCGCAGCGCGGCTCCGCGTGATGTTGCGCGCGGCGATGAAGGCAAGCGGGAAAGCGACCAGCGTGCCGAAGAGCGTACCGACAAAGGCCATGACCAGCGTCTGCATCAACTTCGACAGGATGTCGCCATGCTGCCAGCTTGCGTTGTTCAGGAAGTTGTCCAATGCCAGCGAGGCATTGGACTGGTTGGGATCGAGCCGTTCGCCGGAGAACATCAGGCCGACCACCTCAAGCAGGTTGCGGCCCCAGAAGGGCGACTGCGTATCGAAGAAGAAGTTCGCCCAGCCGAGAAAGCGGCGCTGGACATAGACTTGGCTGGTACGGATTTCCGCTTGTCCCGCGAAGCCGTAATAGACGATCACCTTGTTGTCGTCCTGCTCCATCTGGGAAGGCGCATCGGCCGGCAGGGAGGCACGATCGCGGGTGACGGTCACGGGATAGAGCTTGCCGCCGATATAGACGTCGACGCGGCTCGGCGTCACTTCCATGCGGTTGTCGTCGCCACCGAAGGTGACGGTGTATCCGCTGCCATCGGCATTGGGCTTCAGCCAGTTGATATCGGCGCCCTCGGGATATTGGCGGCGGCTCGTCCATTGGGGGACGACCTGATCGTTCTGGAAACGCAGGCGCGGCTGGGCGCGCCAGGAATACCAGTCCTGGACATAGATTGCAGCACGGTCCCAGTTGCCGTTCACAAAGGTGGGAATGACGTTGAAGAAGGCGAAGCAGAAGGCAAGGTAAACGAAAACCGCAGCTGAAATGAGGAGCAGACCCCAGCGCTGCATGAAGCTGCGATGGAAGACGTCCGGATAGGCGGAAAGCAGTCGTTCGCGCTCGGCGGCGTTGATGGTCGGAACCGAGGACATCAGGCTGCTCCCTGTCCGAATTCGAAGGACTGCTTGCCGATCAGCCGGCGGCGCAGCCAGGCGGAGAATTGGTCGACGCAAATGACGGTGATCAGCAGCAGGATGATGATCGCATAGGTCTTGGCAGCATGGTCGCGTCCGATCGACAGGCTGAAGACCTCGCCTATGCCGCCGCCGCCGACGGCGCCGATAATAGTCGAGGCGCGCACGTTGATCTCGGTCCGCAGCAGCGTGTAGGAGACGAAGTTCGGCAACACCTGCGGCAGGATCGCGAAGCGTACGCGCTCCAGCCAGCTGGCGCCGGCGGCGCGCAGGCCTTCATCCGGCTTCATGTCAGCATTCTCGACGACTTCGAAGAACAGCTTCCCAAGCGCGCCGACAGTATGGACCCATACCGCGATGATCGCCGAAATCGGTCCGATCGACAGGATCGCGGCGAGAAGACCGGCGACGACGATCTCCGGGAAGGCGCGCATGATTTCCATGATGCGCCGCACGACCCAGCGCGTCACGCCTGCACCGACCAGATTGGTAGAAGCGAAAAAGCAAAGCAAGAACGCGCCGCTCGCACCGAGAATGGTGGAGACGATGGCGATGTTGAGCGTTATCGCGAGCTGGTAGAAGAAATTCGGGATGTAGAAACTATCGGTGATCCAGACGCGGTCGCTTGTATAGTCGTACTTGATCGAACCGTCGGAGAAGGGCGACGGTAGGTCGAACATGGCGCGGAAGATCTCCAGCGGACTGTCCGGCACGAAGCTCTTCATGAAGTCGAAGAGATAGGGAAGGCGCTCGAAGAACTTGCCCGAATTGGCGCTGTTGGCGAAATCGAGCGAGGCGCAGAGGATGATCAGGAAGACCACGATTGAAACGACGGTATAGATCCGCCGCGTTCGGACTTGGCTCTGATAATGATCGAGGATGGTGCGGGAGCTCTCCTGCAATCCGCTCAGAGGGCCCGCGCCGGCCGAGTGCGCCATATGTGGCTTCCTTCCTGAAAAACGGCGGCATCATCATGATGCCGCCGCGAGATTGTTCAGACTGAGGATCAGCCGCCGATAACGGCCTTACGGGCGTCGATGATCGTCTGGTAGAAGCTCTGGTCGACTGGCGCCCAGTCAACGTAGCCGCCGCCCGTGAACGATTCGAAGCAGCTCTTGTCCTTCTTCGGCAGCTCGGCGAAGTAGGCGGTAACCTTCTTCTGGAGGTCGGCCGGCAGCTTCTGGGAAACCATCAGCGGACCGTTCGGGATGAGCGGCGACTTCCAGACTTCGACGATATCGTCCATGTCGAGCAGACCCTTGGTGACCATCTGGTGCAGATTTCCGGAGGTGTAGCCCTGCGCCCAGTCGCCCTGACCGGAACCGAAGGTGGTACCGACGTCGAACTTCTTATCGAGAACGCCGAGAACGAGGTTCTCGTGGCCGCCGCCAAAGCCGGTTTCAGAGAAGTACTGCTTGACTGGAGCACCGGTGTCCTTCGGAAGGGCAACGTTAGGAACAAGGTAGCCGGAGGTAGAGTCCGGATCGGCGAAGCCGAGCTTCTTGCCCTTGGCGTCGGCAAGCGTCTTGATGCCGGAATCCTTGCGGGCAACCATAATCGAGTAGTAGCCGGTCGAACCGTCGGCCTGCTTGGTGGTGAGAACCGGAGTGACGGCGTTCGGATCCTTGATATAGACCGCGGCGTAAGAGGCGGCGCCCATGACGGCGAGGTCGATCGTGCCGCCGAGGAGACCCTGAATGACGCCGTTGTAGTTCGGCGACGGGAAGAGCTGGACTTCGGAGACGCCGGTGGCGGCGATCAGGCCCGGCTTGACGCACTCGGTGCGACGAACCTGGTCGGCTTCGTTTTCACCGCCATCGAGACCGATGCGGAGGACCTTGACGTCCTGGGCAGCGGCATTGCTGGCGAGGGCGGCGACGGCGATGGTTGCCATCAGGATCTTGCGGAATGCAGACATAGAAGTCTCCTTTTGTGACATGGTTTGTTTGTCAGTTAGTTTTCCGACCGTTGTCCCGTCGGCCGGAAACGGGTCAGTGCACGGCGGCGGCTTTGGCCACCATGCCCGATGAGACGTCCTCGGCGCGGCGCTTGGATTCGAGGCTGGTCGAGGTCATCGTTTCGTCGATGCCGGCGCCGTCCTTGCCCGTCCCGTAGATTTCCTTCACCGCTACGGCGGTCAGCTGCGAGGGCTGGCCGTCGAAGACGACGCGGCCGCCGGCCATGCCGACGATGCGCTCACAATAGTTGCGGGCGGTGTCGAGCGTGTGGAGGTTGGTGATGACGGTGATGCCTTCGCGCTCGTTGATGTCGCGCAGCGCATCCATGACGATCTTGGCATTCAGCGGATCGAGCGAGGCGATCGGCTCGTCGGCGAGAACCATCTTCGGGTTCTGCATCAGCGCGCGGGCGATCGCCACGCGCTGCTGCTGGCCGCCGGACAGCGTGCCGGCTGCCTGCAGCGCCGTCTGCTCGATGCCGAGGCGTTCGAGCGCCGCGATGGCATGCACGCGTTCCTCGCGGGTGAAGATGTTGAGCAGGCTCATAAGCGTCGAGCGGTGGTTGAGGCGGCCGAGCATGACATTGGTCAGGACGTCGAGGCGAGGCACAAGGTTGAACTGCTGAAAGATCATCGCGCAATCGCGCTGCCAGTTGCGCAACGCCTGGCCGCGAAGCCCCGAGACCTCGACGCCGGCGAAATGAACGGAGCCGGAGCTCGGCTCCTGAAGGCGGTTGATCATGCGCAGCAGCGTCGACTTGCCGGCGCCGGAGCGGCCGATGATGCCGACCATCTGGCCTTGGGGAATGGCAAGCGTGACGGAATCGACAGCGAGCTTTTTTCCGAAACGACGTGTGACATTCTTCAGCTCGAACATCATGCTCCCCTTATGATCCAGGCCTTGGTCAGCATCGCATTAGTCCCGCTTGATGAACCCCACATGTCATATTTGTGTAAGTCCTGTCACAATTCTCCGCCCTTATAATCGGGGGTTTAGCCGCCGTATCGGGACAGGAAATCTTCCGCGTCAAGGTTGCGGAAATGCTCGAGCGCCTGGCGCAGCCGGTCGTGCTCCCAGTCCCACCAGGAAAGCCTGTCCATCCGTTCGCCGATCTCTTTCGGAAAGCGCTCGCGGATGAGCTTGGCCGGCACGCCGCCGACGATCGTATAAGGCGCAACGTCCTTAGAGACGACGGCGCCGGCGCCGATCACCGCGCCGTTTCCGACGTTGACGCCGGGCAGGATGGTCGCCCCGTGACCGATCCAGACGTCGTTGCCGATCGTCACGCGGTTTGCGCGCCGCCAGGCGAAAAAGTCCGTTTCCATGTCGCCGTCCGGCCAGTAGTCGGCGGCGCGATAGGTGAAATGATGCAGTGTTGCGCGCCAGGTCGGATGGTTGGTGGCGTTGATGCGCACGGCGGCGGCGATATTGACGAATTTGCTGATCGTCGCACACCAGACGGAGCCATCCTGCATGATGTAGGAATAGTCGCCGAAGCTGGCCTCGCTGATGCGGCAGCGTTCCGAGACCTCCGTATAGCGCCCGAAGGTGGATTCGCTGACGGATGCCGTCTCATGAAAGTAGGGCTCGATGCCCAGCTTGCGGCTCATGCAGCGATCTTTCTGGGTGAGAACTGCTGGACGTCGAGAATACGGTCGGCGACGGCTTCGCGCACTTCCTCGTCGTGGAAGATGCCGAGAAGGGCCACACCCGCCTTCTTCTTTTCCGCGATCATGCCGACGACGACGGCACGGTTCCTGGTATCGAGCGAAGCTGTGGGCTCGTCGAGAAGCAGGATCGTGTGCTCGGTGATGAAGCCGCGCGCGATGTTGACGCGTTGCTGCTCGCCGCCGGAGAAGGTGGCGGGCGGAAGCTGCCAGAGCGTTTCCGGCAAATTGAGCCTGGCCAGCAGGGCGCCTGCCTTTTCCCGTGCCGTGACGGCGTCCTCGCCGCGCGCCACCAGCGGCTCGGCCACCACGTCGATCGCCGCGACGCGCGGCACGGTGCGCAGGAACTGGCTGACATAACCGAGTGTATTGCGGCGGACGTTGAGCACAGTGCGCGGATCGGTGGAAGCGAGATCGACGATGCGTCCGTCGTGGCGAATGAGGATCTGGCCGGTGTCGACGGCATAATTGCCGTAGATCATCTTGAGCAGCGAACTCTTTCCAATGCCCGATGGGCCACCGAGCACGACGCATTCGCCTGACGCAACCGAAAAGGCGACATCGGAGACGACCGGCAGCTTGATGCCGTCACGCAGATGCATGGTGAAGCTCTTCGAGACTTCCGAAACGACGAGGGGCGTTGCCATGATTTCTTCTTTCTGGTTTCGGGCCGAGCATTAGACCTGCAGGATCGAGGAGACGAGCAACTGCGTATAGGGTTCGCGCGGATCGTCGAGCACGCGGTCGGTGAGTCCGTGTTCGATGACGTAGCCGTCCTTCATCACCATCATCCGGTGCGAGAGCAGGCGGGCAACGGCGAGATCGTGGGTGACGATGATGGCCGAGAGACCGAGATCGTTGACCAGGCCGCGCACGAGATCGAGCAGCCGCGCCTGCACCGAGACGTCGAGGCCGCCGGTCGGCTCGTCCATGAAGACGAGGCGCGGGCCGGTGACGAGGTTGCGGGCGATCTGCAATCGCTGGCGCATGCCGCCGGAAAAGGCGCGCGGCTGGTCGTCGATGCGGTCGGCGTCGATCTCGACGCGTTCCAGCCAGTCGATCGCCGAAGCGCGGATCTTGCCATAGTGCCGGTCGCCGATCGCCATCAGCCGTTCGCCGACATTGGCGCCGGCTGAGACGGTCATGCGCAGGCCGTCGGCCGGGTTCTGGTGCACGAAGCCCCAGTCGGTGCGCATCAGGAAACGCCGCTCGGCCTCGTTCATGCGGTAGAGATCGCGGTAGCTGCCGTCGCGCATGTGATATTCGACGCTGCCGGTGCTCGGCAACAGCCGGGTGGAGAGGCAGTTGAGCAGCGTTGTCTTGCCGGAGCCGGACTCACCGACGATGGCGAGCACCTCGCCGGGCCAGAGCTCGAAGGAGACGTCGCGGCAGCCGATGCGGTTGCCGTAGAATTTCGAAACGTCGTGGACTTTGAGAAGCGGAGTATCGCTCATTCTGCAGCCTCCCGGGCCAGCATCTCGCCGGCATGTCCGTGCGCGCGGCGGTCTTCGCAATGATCGGTGTCGGAGCAGACGAACATCCGCCCGCCCTTGTCGTCGAGAACCACCTCGTCGAGATAGACATCCTCCGCACCGCAAAGGGCGCAGGGTTTGTCGAAACGCTGGATATCGAAGGGATAATCCTCGAAATCCAGGCTGACCACGTCGGTATAGGGCGGCACCGCATAGATGCGCTTCTCGCGTCCGGCGCCGAAGAGCTGCAGCGCGTCCGACATATGCATCTTCGGATTGTCGAATTTCGGCGTCGGCGACGGGTCCATGACATAACGGCCGTGGACCTTCACCGGATAGGCGTAAGTCCGTGAGATGCGGCCGTTATGGGCGATATCCTCGTAAAGCTTCACATGCATGAGGCCGTATTCTTCGAGCGCATGCATCTTGCGGGTCTCGGTCTCACGCGGCTCGAGGAAACGCAGCGGCTCGGGGATCGGCACCTGGTAGACGAGCACCTGCCCGACCCCGAGCTTTTCTTCGGGAATGCGGTGGCGCGTCTGGATGATCGTCGCATCCTTGGTATGCGTCGTCACCGCGACATTGGCGACCTTCTGGAAGAAGGCGCGGATGGAAACGGCGTTGGTCGTATCGTCGGCACCCTGGTCGATGACCTTCAGCACGTCGTCCGGTCCGATGATCGAGGCCGTCACCTGCACACCGCCAGTGCCCCAGCCATAGGGCATCGGCATTTCGCGCGAGGCGAATGGCACCTGGTAGCCGGGAATGGCGATCGCCTTCAGGATGGCGCGGCGGATCATCCGCTTGGTCTGTTCGTCGAGATAGGCGAAGTTGTAGCTGGCCAGATCGGTCATTCGGCGGCTTCCTTCATGTCTTCGCCACCGTTGCGGGCGGCTTCGAATTCACGGCGCATGCAGCGGACGAGGTCGAGTTCGGCCTGGAAATCCACATAATGCGGAAGCTTCAGGTGCTCGACGAAGCCAGTCGCCTGGACGTTGTCGGAATGCGAGATGACGAATTCCTCGTCCTGTGCCGGCGCGGTGATATCCTCGCCGAGTTCTTCGGCGCGAAGCGCCCGGTCGACCAGCGCCATCGCCATCGCCTTGCGCTCACTCTGGCCGAAGACCAGGCCGTAGCCGCGGGTGAATTGCGGCGGTGCCTTGGCCGAACCCTTGAACTGGTTGACCATCTGGCATTCGGTGATCTGGATCGTGCCGAGCGAGACGGCGAAACCGAGTTCCGGCACATCGAATTCCACCTCGACGTCGCCGATGCGGATTTCACCGGTGAAGGGGTGGTTGCGGCCATAGCCGCGCTGGGTGGAATAACCGAGCGCCAGCAGGAAGCCCTCGTCGCCACGGGCAAGCGCCTGCAGGCGGAGATCGCGGGTCATCGGGAATTCCATCGGCTCGCGGGTCAGGTCGCCGATTTCGTGATCTTCCGGCATGTCGCCGTCGGCCTCGATCAGGCCTTCCTCGCCGAGGATCTCGGAGACGCGCATGACACGGCCGGTCTCGGCTGCGCGCTGAGCGGGTGTCTCGACCGCCTCGTCCGAAAGCAGCGAGGGATCGAGCAGGCGGTGGGTATAGTCGAAGGTGGGCCCAAGAAGCTGGCCGCCCGGCAGATCCTTGTAGGTCGCCGAGATGCGCCGTTCGATCGTCATCTCAGCCGTGTCGAGCGGCTTGGAATAGCCGAAACGCGGCAGCGTCGTGCGGTAGGCGCGCAGCAGGAAGATCGCCTCGATCATGTCGCCCCGCGATTGGCGCACGGCAAGTGCGGCGAGCGTGCGGTCGAAAAGCGAAGCCTCGGCCATGACGCGGTCGACGGCGAGCGCCAGCTGCGCCACGATCTGGTCGATGCCGATCGCCGGCAGCGAACGGTCGCCGCGGCGGCGGTCGGCCAGCAGGCGGTGGGCATTGGCGATGGCAGCCTCGCCACCCTTGACGGCAACATACATGAGCTCAGATCTCCGTTGCTGTGATCTTGGTGGTGCGCGGCAGGCAGAGGAAACGCTTGCCCGCCGTCAGCACGATGTCGACGCCGCGCGGAAAGAGCGCGCGGTTCTCGGTCCAAAGCCGCAGGAAGGTCTCCGGCAGGCCGATAGGCGCCATCTCCGTCACGCTCTGGATGCCGGGACCCATCAGCGCCAGCCTACGGCCGCCCTCGAGTTCGGCGAGTTCGATGATGAGGGTCGTCGAGCGATCGGGATATTCCTGCGTACCTGATGCAAAGAGGCCGAAGGAGGAAAGTGCGGTGCCGGCCTCGGTGAAGGCAAAGCGCGCTTCGGCTTTTTCGCTGGTCAGCGGCGCGCCGGTATGGAAGCCGAGCCACTCGGGCACAGCGGATCTCGCCAGTCCCTGGGAAAGCCAGATGGGCGTGTCGTGGTCGCAAAGCGTCAGCGCGATCGTGCCGGCGGCGATGTCGAGCGGTGCCGGCGGCGCGACGTCGGGCTGAACGGTCTGGATCGTGCCGGGGCGGGCCATGCCGTCCATCAGCATCTTGAAGACGCTTTGGGCGTGGAAGACCGGCTCGGCAAAGCCGCCGGTCAGAGCTTCTGTCTTCAGGCCCATCAATTGTCTCCCCGCACCATGGTGAAGAAATCGACGCGGGTTGCCGCCGTCTCGTCCGCCTTGCGGCGTTCGGCATCGGCGATCCGCTCAGTGATCGGTAAAAGCAGTGCCTGTTCGACCAAATCCTTCGTCGCCTCCTCTTGCCAGAGCGCGTCGAAAATCGCCGCAAGCCGGGCCTTTTCACGGTCGGTGCCGAGCGCCTGTGCATGGCCGACCGAGCCGGAGTCGAGCCGGACCGTGGCCCGCGTCACGGTCACTTCGCCGAGATTGAAGGGAGCTCCGCCGCCGCCGATGCGTCCGCGCACCATCACCAGCCCGGTCTCCGGTCCGCGCACCTGATGGGCCACAGGCTTTTGCGGCAGCGCATCGAAGACTGCCAAGAGTTCGCTGCGCTCCGCGCGCGCCAGCAGATCGGCGGCGCGTTTGCGCCCGGATGCCGTCTGTGACGCAGCGTCTGTCCTGTCCGCTGATATCATCGCCGCTTCCCTTAAAATGTCTATTGATATAGACAACCATACAAGATACACTTAGCTCTAAATCGATGCCGTGACAAGCGTGTGACATCCTACAGCGCCGCGCGTCTTTTCAGACGCGCGGCGCTGTAGCGCTTTGAATTATGCAGAAGGCGTGAAATGGCAGGCAGGGGTGGAATGGCGGGATTGAAGCAGGTGCAAAGGCAAACCGGCGTGGCGCTCTGGCGCCAGATCGCCGATCGGATTCGCGAGGCGATCAGCACCGGAGCCTATGACGAAACGGGAATGGTGCCGCCGGAAACCATGCTGGCGCTGCAATTCGGCGTGAACCGGCATACGGTGCGCAGCGCGCTGGCGGCGCTGGCGCAGGAAGGTATCGTGCGTGCGGTACAAGGTCGCGGCACGCTGATCGAGCGCAAGGAGCGGCTGAATTTCCCGATCACCAGGCGCACGCGTTTCACCGCCGGCATCGGCGATCAGGCGCGTGAAATGCGCGGCCTACTGCTCGATGAGGCGAAGGAGGAGGCGAGTGCCGAGATCGCCCGCTGGCTGGGCCTGAAGCCGGGAGAACAGGTGATCCGCCTGGAAACATTGCGCCAGGCAGACAAGCGGCCGGTTTCAAGGGCGACGAGCTGGTTTCCCGCCAAGCGCTTTGCCGGTATCGGTGAGGCTTACCGGACGGGGGAATCGATCACCAAGGCTTTCGCCGAACTCGGCCTGCCGGACTATGTCCGCGCCACGACCGAGGTGACGGCCGCCCATGCCAGTGCCGCCGATATGGCCGACCTCGAACTCACCCCCGGCGCCATCCTTCTGATCGCCAAGGCGATGAATACCGATCTTGAGGGTATGCCGGTGCAATATTCGATCAGCCGCTTCGCAGCCGACCGGGTACAGTTCACGATCGAGAACTGAGCGCCTTTCCCCGCCGAAGCGGGGAAAGATCAGCTGAGATCAATGTGCGCCCGACATGTCGCCGAGCACTTCCTTGGAAGCGACGGTGGAATCCGCCTTGAGCGTGTAGACCATCGGAACGCCGGTCGCGAGGTTGAGGGCGAGCACACCTTCTTTGCTCAGCTTGTCGAGCACCATCACCAGCGAGCGCAGCGAATTCCCGTGCGCGGCAACCAGCACCTTCTCGCCCCTGAGCACGCGCGGCAGGATTTCGGTGAGGTAGTAGGGCCAGACGCGGGCGCCGGTGTCACGCAGGCTTTCACCGCCGGGAGGCGGCACATCATAGGAGCGGCGCCAGATATGCACCTGTTCCTCGCCCCATTTTGCGCGTGCATCGTCCTTGTTGAGGCCGGAGAGATCGCCGTAGTCGCGCTCGTTCAGCGCCTGGTCGCGGATCGTCAGGAGATCGGGCTGGCCGACCTTGTCGAGAATGAGCTTCAGCGTGTGCTGCGCACGCACCAGCACCGAGGTATAGGCGACGTCGAATTTGATACCGTATTCGGCGAGCGCCGCGCCGCCTGCATTGGCTTCCTGGACGCCGAGCTCGGTCAGATCGGGATCCTTCCAGCCGGTGAAGAGATTCTTCAGGTTCCAGTCACTCTGGCCGTGGCGAACGAGGACGAGGGTACCGCTCATGAATATGCCTCCGTAGTATCGTTATGAGGAAGAGAGCCCGAGCACGTCGAGCATGGAATAGAGACCCGGCTTCTTGTCGCGTGCCCAAAGGGCCGCCTTGATGGCGCCGCGCGCAAAGATCGAGCGGTCGGCCGCACTGTGCGACAGGGTGACGATTTCGCCTTCTCCGGCAAAAAGCACGGAATGCTCGCCGATGACGGAGCCGCCGCGCAGCGTCGCAAAGCCGATCGTGCCCGCTTCGCGGGCGCCGGTATGGCCGTCGCGCACCCGGACCGATTGCGAGGCAAGATCGATGCCGCGCCCCTTTGCCGCGGCCTCGCCGAAGAGAAGGGCAGTGCCGGAAGGCGCATCCACCTTGTGCTTGTGGTGCATTTCCAGGATCTCGATATCCCAGTCGGCCGGATCGAGCGCACGCGCTGCCTGCTCTGCGAGCACGCTGAGCAGATTGACCCCGAGGCTCATATTGCCCGACTTGACGATCCGGGCATGGCGGGCGGCGGCTGCGATCTTCGCGTTGTCCTCTGCCGAGCAGCCCGTCGTGCCGATCACATGAACGATGCGCGCCTGCGCGGCGAGGCCTGAAAATTCCACCGTTGCGGCAGGCGAGGTGAAGTCGAGCACGCCTTCGGCATCGAGAAAAGCGTTGAGCGGATCGTCGCCGATCACGACACCGGTCGGACCGAGACCGGCGATCTCGCCGGCATCCTTGCCGACGAAGGGCGAGCCGGCGCGCTCGACCGCGGCATGCAGTATGACGCCTTCGATCGAATGGATGAGCCGGATCAGCGTCTGCCCCATGCGTCCTGCTGCGCCAACCACCACCAGTTTCATCGCAGCATCGCTCATGTCAGTCTCACCAGGTCAATTTGAATCGGAGGCCGAAGGCCTCTGCAGGTTGTTGAGGCGAGCGTAAAGACCGTCGCTGACCTTCGCAAGCGTCTCGTGATTGCCTTCTTCGACGACGCGGCCCTGCTGCATGACGATGATTTTGTCGGCCCGCACCACGGTCGAAAGCCGGTGGGCGATGACGACGACGGTACGTCCTGTCATCGCTTCGTCGAGCGCCTTCTGCACCGCCGCTTCAGATTCGGTGTCGAGAGCGGAGGTCGCCTCGTCGAGAAGCAGGATCGGTGCATTGCGCACCAGAGCACGCGCGATCGACAGCCGCTGGCGCTGGCCGCCCGAAAGCGTCACGCCGTTTTCGCCGACCGCCGTCTCGTAACCCTGCGGCTGGGCTGAGATGAAGTCATGCGCATAAGCAAGCCGGGCCGCCTCTTCCACCTCGGCATCGGTCGCTTCGGGCCGGCCATAGCGGATATTGTCGCGGATCGTGCCCTCGAACAGATAGGGCTGCTGCGAGACATAGGCGAGCTGCTGGCGCAGCGACTTCTTGGTGATGTGGGCGATGTCCTGTCCGTCGATCAGGATTTCGCCCTCGCGCGGATCGTAGAAGCGCGGAATGAGGCTGATGACGGTGGATTTTCCGGCGCCGGAGGGGCCGACGAGCGCTGTGGTCGCGCCGCCCTCGGCGGTGAAACTGACGCCGCTGAGCACGCTCTCATTGCCGTAGGCGAAGGACACATTGCGGAATTCGATCCTTGCCTGCGTCACCGTCAGCGGTCGGGCATCCGGCAGGTCACGCTGGCGCGGTTCCATGTCGAGCAACTCGTAGATCATCCGCGCATTGACGACGGCGCGCTCCATCTGCACCTGCAGGCGGGCAAGCCGGCGGGCCGGGTCATAGGCAAGCAGCAGCGCCGTGACGAAGGAGAAGAAGGCGCCCGGCGGCACATTGTAGTAGATCGAGCGGTAGGCGGCATAGGCAAGTACGCTGGCGACGGCAAAGCCCGCGAAACTTTCGGTCAGAGGAGAGGTGCGTTCGGAAAGCCGAGCAATCCGGTTCGCCCGGCTTTCGGCGCCCTTGATGAGTTTGTTGACCTTGCGCTCCAGTTCTTCTTCCATCGTGAAGGCTTTCACGATGGCGATGCCCTGGATCGTCTCCTGCATGGCGCCGAGAACGTGGCTGTTCAGATGCACGGCCTCGCGGGTCGCCGAGCGCAGCCGCTTGGAAACATAGCGCAGTGCATAAAGCAGCGGCGGCGCCATGATGAACACGGCAAGGCTGAGCAGCGGATCCTGGATGATCATCACGGCGAGCAGCGAAACGAAGGTCAGCAGGTCGCGCACCGTCGAGGTGATCGTCAGGTTGAGCACGTCGCGGATGCCGCTGACGTTCTGGCTCACCTGCGCGGCAATATGGGCTGAGCGCGCCTCGCTGAAGAAGCCGACCGAAAGCGTCATCAGATGCGCATAGAGCCGGCGCTGGTAACGGGCGACGATATCGTTGCCGACCCTGGAAAGCGCCACCGCCTGGCCATAGCTCGCAAAACCGCGCAGCACGAAGGCGATGAAGATCGAAAGACAGATGATCCAGACGACGTCGGCGCGGCGATTGGCGAAGGCCTCGTCGATGATCGCCCGCATGATCCAGGCGGTGAATGCCGTCGAAAGCGCCACCACGATGAGGCAGGCAATCGCAAAGACATAGCCCCAAAGATGATCGCGGCCGTTTTCAGCGATGATGCGCTTCAGGATACCGGTTACGGTATCGCTGCTGACGCTCTGCGTTCTGCTTTCCGCCGCTTCCAAATAGGGTTTCCTGTCTCGGGCCAAGCGCCCCGTGAGGGCGACACGCACTTTTGCCGGGGTCTATAAAGAGTTGGGATTGGTTTGGCTAGAGCGCCGCGCCTCCGCATAGGATGTGCCAATGACGCTCTATCGTTCTGCGCCGGGCTCAGCGCCGCCAGCGGCGGCCCTCGGTCGAGACGCCGAAATTCGCCGGCATGCGCGCATAGGAGGAAAGTCCGGCGAGCGCTGCCAGCGGGTGCGTCACCACATAGGTCGGGATGGTGCGAAGCAGTGCCGTATGCGGCGCCTTGTCCTCGAAAGCGATGCGGAATTCCGGCTTCTTCAGCGCCGGGATGATTTTCTGCGAAATGCCGCCTGAGAGATAGACGCCGCCGCGCGCCATGAACACCATCGCCATGTCGCCCGCCACGCGGCCGAGATAGGTGGCAAACAGCGAGACGGTCTCTACGGCTGCCTTGTCGCTGCCGGCAAGCGCGTGCGAGGTGATATCGGCTGGATCCTTCATCGTCGGCTCAATGCCGTCGACCACGCAGATGGCATGATAGAGGTTGACGAGGCCGCGCCCGCAGAGGATCTGCTCGGCCGAAACGCGGCCTTCGATCGTCTCGATATGCGGGAAGATTTCATAGTCGCGTTTGCTGCGCGGCCCGAGATCGACATGGCCGCCTTCGCCGGGAACCGGGATCCAGCTGTGCTGGGCATGCACCAGCCCGCCGACGCCGAGGCCGGTGCCCGGTCCGAGCACGACGCGCGACGCGATCATGTCGCCGGTGGCGTCGCCGATGCGTTCGCGGTTTTCATCCGAAAGCGCGGCAATTGCCAGCGCCTGCGCCTCGAAATCGTTGACGACGAGCACATCCTCCATGCCGAGGCCCTCGATCATCGTCTTTGGCCGCACCACCCAGTCGCAATTGGTCAGCGGGATTTCGTCATCGTTGATCGGGCCGGCGACGGCGAGGATCGCCGAGCGCGGCTGCACGGCGGTCTTGTCGAGCACGCCTTGCTGGATCGCTTCGTCGATCGTGGCGAAATCCGCCGTGCGCACGTTCGGAAACTGCTTCGGCTCGGCATAAGCATCGGTCAGGATGGAGAAGCGGGCGTTCGTGCCGCCGATATCGCCGATCAGGATCGGGAAAGGCAGCGGAGCGGTGCTGTTGTTCGGTTTTGGCATGGCCGGTTCCGTGCTGATCAGGCTTCGAGTGTGGGAAGAAGTTTTATAGCGGTCGCGTGGTTGAGCGCCATCGGAATATCGTAGACGATCGCCAGCCGCATCAGCGCCTTCACGTCGACATCGTGCGGCATCGGGGTCAAGGGGTCGACGAAGAAGATCAGGGCGTCGACCTCGCCGGTCGAAATCAGCGCGCCGATCTGCTGGTCGCCGCCGAGCGGTCCGCTTTTCAGCCTCGTGACGTCGAGATCGGGGGCGGCGTCGAGCACGCGCCCGCCGGTGGTGCTGGTGGCGACGATCTTCCAATGGGAGAGAACGTCCCTATTGGCGCGGGCGAAATCGGCCATGTCGTCTTTTTTCTGGTCATGCGCAATCAATGCAAGGCATTTGCCGCCGGCCATCAATCCCTCCGCCCGAACAATTCAATCGATTTGACCGCTTTATACCAAGAATTTGCGATTTGAAAGACAACGCCCCGATCCCGATCCCCAGGGGTTGGTCCGAGGGTTTGGTCATTGTACCGCCGGCTTGTCGTTCGGAACCGGGCCGACATCGGGCAAAGCGCCATCGGCGTCGGTGGCAGGCGCTGCGGTCGGAGCGGCGGCGAGCGCGCTTGCGGCGGAAGGTCCGCCATAGGTGGCGGCCTGCATCGAGCCGACGGAAGCAGCATCGAGCACGGCGGCGCAGGCTTTGGGCAGGTCGGAGACCATCATCTCGCGCGGCGGCTTCGGCGGCTTGGCGCCGGGCTTCGGCGGTTTCGGCGGCGCCCAGGGCGCCGGCGTAAACCAGTAGGCGAGCGACTTGTCGCAGCCGTCGCCGGTGGCGACCGGGGCCTGCGGCGTGCACCCGGCAGCACCCGGTGGGCACTTGATGCGGATGTGGAAATGCGAGTCATGGCCGTATATCGGCCGGAGTTTGCCAAGGTTGGTGCGGTCGCCCCTCCAGGTGTCGCACATTTTCTTCTTGATGGCAGGATTGACGAAAATGCGCTCCACTTCGGGATAGCTTGCAGCCAGCATCAGCAGCCGCGCGTGCGATTGCGTCCACACCTTGGGGTCGACGGTCAGGAACTTGCCCTTCTGCAGCATGGTGGTGAAGGGCAGATCCTGGCGCTCCTCGGCCGTCATGCGGCGCGTGGGCATCGGCGTGAACCAGATATCGGCATCGAGGCCGATCTGGTGCGAGGAATGGCCGTTCAGCATCGGCCCGCCTCGCGGTTGCGCAATGTCGCCGACGAGAATGCCCGGCCAGCCGGCATATTTGACCCCGTCCTGCGAAAGACGTTCGAGCAGCGCGATCATCGCCGGATTGCCCCAGCGGCGATTGCGCGAAAGCCGCATCGCCTGCCAGGTCGGCCCGTCGGTCGGCAGCGCCACCGCACCCGTCATGCAGCCCTTTGCGTAAAAGCCGATCGGCTGTGCCGGTCCCTGCGTCGGCAGGCCGACGGCGCCGAACTGCCCTTTGGCGCTGCCCGGGCTCGGCGTCTTCTGCTGGGCGCCGACGTCGCCGGCGGCGAGGCTTGCGCCGATTGCGCCGGCAAGCGTCAGTTTGCCGAATGTCCTGAAAGCCTGAGCGAAGCCAAAAGCCATGCTGTTCCCTTAATTCGATGTCGAAGTGATTTGCACTCGAATCTATCCTGAAAAGCGATTTTGGTGAATCGATGATTTGCTGGACGGGCGCAGGAGGGGCCGGTGACGGAACGCCGCAGCGCCTCAGGCATTGACAGGAGCTGACCTTTGACAGGAGCTGGCGGCTCAAAATTTCGCGAGCCCGGCAAAAACCAGACTCTCTCCTGTTTTTCGCCCCTATTTCTCGTATTGTCGGATCCATCAATATTCAGGGGAAAATGGGAATGGCGGCTTTGTGGTCGAAAATCGGTCTGTTTCTGTCGCTTGCGGGTGCTCTGGCGCCGCAGGCGGCATTGGCTGAGGGCCAGCCGTTTCAGATCGGAAGCTCGGTCATCAGCGAGATGAAGTACAAGCCGGGCTTTACTCATTTCGACTATGTGAACCCTAATGCCCCGAAGGGTGGAGACCTGCGCCTCTCCGCGAGCGGGGCCTTCGACACCTTCAACCCGCTACTTGTCAAAGGCCAAGTGGGAGTAGGCCTGACGCTCGTATACGACACCTTGATGAAGGCGGCAGATGACGAGCTGCTTGTCTCCTACGGTCTGCTTGCCGAAGGGCTGTCTTTTCCCGCCGACGTCTCGAGCACGACCTTCCGCCTGCGTAAGGAGGCAAAATGGGCAGATGGTCAGCCGGTAACGCCCGAGGATGTCATCTTCAGCCTGGATAAGACGAAGGAACTGAATCCCATCAGCGCGAACTACTACCGGCACGTGGTGAAGGCCGAGAAGACCGGCGAACGCGACGTGACCTTCACTTTCGACGAAAAGCACAACCGCGAGCTCCCGAATATTCTCGGCCAGTTGGTGGTCGTGCCGAAACACTGGTGGGAGGGGCAGGGACCGGACGGCAAGCCACGCGATATCTCAAAGACGACGCTCGAGCCCGTGATGGGTTCGGGACCTTACAAGATTGCTTCCTTCTCCCCCGGCGCGACGATCCGCTACGAATTGCGCGATGACTATTGGGGCAAGGACCTCAATGTGAATGTCGGCCAGAACAATTTCCGCAACGTCGTCTACACCTATTTTGGTGATCGGGACGTCGAGTTCGAAGCCTTTCGCGCCGGCAACAGCGACTACTGGCAGGAAACCACGGCTGCCCGCTGGGCGACGGGATATGATTTCCCCGCGGTGAAGGAAGGACGTGTCAAGAAAGAGGAGGTTGCAAACCCGCTGCGGGCCACCGGCATCATGCAGGCTCTCGTGCCCAACATGCGACGTGACCTCTTCAAGGACATCAGGGTCCGCGAGGCGCTGAACTATGGACTGGATTTTGAGGAGCTGAACCGCACCGTTGCCTTTAACAGTTACAAACGCATCGACAGTTATTTCTGGAATACCGAACTCGCCTCCTCCGGCCTTCCACAAGGTAGAGAACTGGAAATTCTGCAGGGCATGAAGGATAAGGTTCCGCCCGAAGTCTTCACGACGCCCTATGCCAATCCTGTCGGAGGCGATCCGCAGAAGAGCCGCGACAATCTACGCAAGGCAATTGCGCTTCTGAAAGAAGCCGGCTGGGAGCTCAAGGGCAATCGCATGGTCAATACCAAGACTGGCCAGCAGATGAGTTTCGAGATCCTGTTGTCGAGCCCCATGCTGGAGCGCTGGGCGGTGCCCTATGCCAGCAATCTCAGGAAAATCGGCATAGATGCGCGCGTGCGGACGGTCGATGCCTCGCAAAACGTCAACCGTGAACGCAGTTTCGACTTCGACATGATCTGGAATGTCTGGGCGCAGTCGATGAACCCTGGCAATGAGCAAGCCGACTATTGGGGATCTGGTTCGGTCAACCAGCAGGGGTCTCAAAATTACGCAGGCATCGCCAATCCGGCCGTCGATGAGCTCATCCGCATGATTATCTTCGCGCCGAACCGCGATGAACAGGTCGCGGCGATCAAGGCGATGGACAGGGTACTGCTTGCCAACCATTACGTCATCCCGCTGTTCTACCGCGGTACCCAGAACATCGTCTATTGGAACACGATCACCCATCCCGCCGAATTCCCGACCTATAGCCTGGGCTTCCCTGATGCCTGGTGGTCGACCTCGGCGAAATGAGCGGGCTTGCATTGAAGGCGGCCTCGGCTCCAAATGGCGCAAGCGAATCACGACAAGCCGGTACGGCCGGCAAGGGAAGGCTGGCGGATTGAGCAGCATCGGACTGGACGGCAGGCAGACAAGAAGAAGATTTCCGGAGGCTGAAGGCTGATGGGCGCCTATGTCATTCGCCGCCTGCTTCTGATGATCCCGACCATCGTCGGCATCATGGCGATTTCCTTCATCGTCATTCAATTCGCACCGGGAGGTCCGGTCGAGCAGGTGATCGCCCAATTGACCGGTCAGGCCGATGGCGCCGATCAGCGCCTGTCCGGTGGCGGTGACCTGATGGGTGACGGAGGAGGGGACGACGGCTCCAGATACCGCGGCGCCCAAGGGCTCGATCCGGAACTGATCGCCAAACTCGAAAAACAGTTCGGCTTCGACAAGCCGCCGCTGACCCGTTTTGGCGAGATGATGTGGAATTACATCCGCTTCGATTTCGGCGAGAGTTTCTTCCGCAACACTTCCGTGCTCGAACTCATCAAGGAGAAGCTTCCGGTATCGATCTCGCTCGGCATCTGGATCCTGATCTTCTCTTATGCCATTTCCATCCCGCTCGGCATCCGCAAGGCGGTCAAGGACGGATCGACCTTCGACGTCTGGACGTCGGGCGTCATCGTCGTCGGCTACGCCGTCCCGAGCTTCCTCTTCGGCATTCTGCTGATCGTGCTTTTCGCCGGCGGCTCCTTCTACGACTGGTTTCCGTTGCGCGGCCTGGTCTCCGACAATTTCGATCAGCTCGCCTGGTGGCAGAAGCCGCTCGATTATTTTTGGCACCTCACCCTGCCGCTGATCTCGCTTTCGCTTGCAGCCTTCGCGACGACGACCCTGCTGACCAAGAATTCCTTCATCGAGGAAATCAAGAAGCAGTATGTCGTCACCGCCCGCGCCAAGGGTCTGAATGAGCGGCAGGTGCTCTACGGCCATGTCTTCCGCAACGCCATGCTGATCATCATTGCCGGTTTTCCCGGCGCCTTCATTTCCGCTTTCTTCACCGGCTCGCTGCTGATCGAGAACATCTTCTCACTCGACGGCCTCGGCCGTCTCGGCTATCTCTCGGTCATCAACCGGGATTACCCGATCGTCTTCGCCACACTCTACATCTTCTCGCTGCTCGGCCTCGTCGTCAGCCTGGTTTCCGACCTGATCTACACCTGGATCGATCCGCGCATCGATTTCGAGCGGAGGGATGTCTGATGGACGCCGCCGCAAATCCCGCTGTCGCAACACCCGTCAAGCCGCCGCGCAAAGGCCTGCTCTCGCCGACCAACATTCGCCGCTGGCAGAATTTCCGCGCGAACGGCCGCGGTTACTGGGCGCTGTGGCTGTTCATGGTCTTGTTTATCCTCAGCCTGTTTGCCGAGTTCCTCGCCAACGACCGGCCGATCATCGCCTCCTACAAGGGCGAGATCCTGTTCCCTGTCCTCGTCGATTATCCCGAGGAGAAGTTCGGCGGCTTCCTGGCCGAAACCGACTACCGTTCCTCGGTGATTGCGGACGAGATCAATGCCAATGGCTGGATGATCTGGCCGCCGATCCGCTATTCCTACCGCTCGGTCAATTCCAACATTCCGCATTCGGCCCCCACCGCTCCCTTCTGGCTGATGACGAAGGAGGAGCGCTGCGCCGGCTACCCGCAAGGGGTGAATGATCCGGATTGCACGCTTGGCAATCTCAACTGGCTCGGCACCGATGACCAGGCGCGCGACGTGTTGGCGCGCGTCATCTATGGCTTCCGCATATCGGTGCTCTTCGGCCTGGTGCTGACCATCTGCTCGGCGGTCATCGGCGTGACGGCGGGTGCGGTGCAGGGCTATTTCGGCGGCTGGACCGATCTGCTGTTGCAGCGCTTTATCGAGATCTGGTCGTCGATGCCGGTGCTTTACATCCTGCTGATCATCGCCGCCATTCTGCCGCCAGGCTTCTTCGTGCTGCTCGGCATCATGCTGCTCTTTTCCTGGGTCGGTTTCGTCGGCATCGTGCGCGCCGAATTCCTGCGCGCCCGCAATTTCGAATATGTCCGCGCCGCCCGCGCGCTCGGCGTCAACAACCGCACCATCATGTGGCGGCACATGCTGCCGAACGCCATGGTCGCGACGCTGACCTTCCTGCCCTTCATCCTCTCCGGCTCGATCACCACCCTGACCTCGCTCGATTTCCTCGGCTTCGGCATGCCGCCCGGCTCCCCCTCGCTCGGTGAGATGATCGCCCAGGGCAAGACCAATCTGCAGGCGCCGTGGCTCGGGCTGACGGCCTTCTTCGCCATGTCGATCATGCTTTCCCTGCTGATCTTCATCGGCGAGGCCGTGCGCGATGCCTTCGATCCGAGGAAGACGTTTCAATGAGTGGAGTCATCTCGTCATTTCCAGGCGTTCAGACTAAGGTTAGGCATGACGCAACTTTTGAGGCACAGGCCGATGAACAAGATCGTGTTTGAGCATTATCCTGCATCGAAGCTGCCGGAAGAACTCCGAAAGGGCCTGGAGAAAGACGCCATGGTGCGTGTGGTGATCGAGGAGGAAGCCAAGGAGGAGGGGAGAGACCCTTTTCCAGGTTTCAGAAACCTGCCGAAAATTGAGCGGAAGCCGATGACCACAGGCGAAACCCTCGCCGCCATTCGGCGCATAAAAGCGGAAGACAGGCCGTCGGTGACTGCCGAGGAAGCGGTCGCCAGAATTCGCCGGCTGCGGGATGAATGGGATGATTGATGCAAGGTGTCAGTAGAATTTATCTCGACACGAATATTTTCATCATGGCATTCGAGAGGCGGGACGAGACGAGTGATCGCCTCGCTCAACTGCTTGCCGCCGGCGATGCTGATGCCGAGCCGAGATTCGTGACGAGTGAGTTGACGCTGTCCGAGCTTCTGGTGACGCCATATCGTCAGAATGACGACAGCCTGATTGAAGCGTATGAAGGGCTGATCCTGACGAGCAGCTGGCTTGAAGTGCTCCCGATCGTTCCACCCACACTTCGATATGCTGCTGTGCTGCGGTCTCAATATGGCAGCCTGAAATTACCGGACGCCATTCATCTATCGACGGCCATCGGCGCAAACTGTTCGCATATCCTGACGGACGATCGGGGAATAAAGGACGAATACCGGCTCACCCATCGCATATATGGGCGGACAGCGGAAGCTCGGCCCTTGACCATTCTTCGTCCGGACGAGCCCACTCTTTCCTCCCTCCTGAGAAGTCTGGCCGAATGACAGAACCGTTGCTTTCCGTCCGCGATCTCTCGGTTGCCTTTCATCAGGGCGGCGAAACCTCGCTCGCCGTCGATCACATCTCTTTCGATATCGCCAAAGGCGAGGTCGTGGCGCTTGTCGGCGAATCCGGCTCCGGCAAGTCGGTCTCGGCCAATTCGATCCTGCGGCTTCTGCCTTATCCTTCCGCAAGCCACCCCTCCGGCGAAGTCCTGTTCAAGGGCAAGGACCTTTTGAAAGCGTCGGAGCGGGCACTGCGCGAAGTACGCGGCAACGACATCACCATGATCTTCCAGGAGCCGATGACCTCGCTCAATCCGCTTCATACGATCGAGAAGCAGATCGCCGAGATCCTCGCCCTGCACCAAGGCCTCACCGGCCAGCCGGCGCGTGAGCGTGTGCTGGAATTGCTGAACCAGGTCGGCATCCGCGAGCCGGAGAAGCGGTTGAAGGCCTATCCGCACGAGCTCTCCGGCGGTCAGCGCCAGCGCGTCATGATCGCCATGGCGCTCGCCAACCGACCGGAATTGCTGATTGCCGACGAGCCGACCACCGCGCTCGATGTCACCGTGCAGGCGCAGATCCTCGAATTGCTCCGGCAGTTGAAGGCCGTCCACGGCATGTCGTTGCTGTTCATCACTCATGATCTCGGCATCGTGCGCAAATTCGCCGATCGCGTCTGCGTCATGACCAAGGGCAAGATCGTCGAAACCGGCACCGTCGAGGAGGTCTTCTCCAATCCGAAACATGAGTACACCCGCCACCTCCTTGCCTCCGAACCGCGCGGCGAGCCGCCGCTTGCCGATCCCTCGAAGCCATTGGTGATGGAAGGTTCGGATATCCGCGTCTGGTTTCCAATCAAGGCTGGGCTGATGCGCCGGGTCGTCGATCACGTCAAGGCGGTCGACGGCATCGACCTTTCGCTGCGCGCCGGACAGACGCTCGGTGTCGTCGGCGAGTCCGGTTCCGGCAAGACCACGCTCGGCCTGGCGCTCACCCGGCTGATCTCCTCGCAAGGGCGAATTGCCTTTGTCGGCAAGGATATAGCCGGCTATTCGTTCAGCGAGATGCGGCCGCTACGCAATCAGCTGCAGGTCGTCTTCCAGGATCCCTACGGCTCGCTCAGCCCCCGCATGTCGGTCGGCGATATCGTCGCCGAGGGGCTGAAGGTGCATGAACGATCGCTGACATCAGAAGAACGAGACCAGCGCGTCTGCTGGGCGCTGGAGGAGGTGGGTCTCGATCCCCTGACCCGCTGGCGTTACCCGCATGAATTCTCCGGCGGCCAGCGCCAGCGCATCGCCATTGCCCGGGCCATGGTGCTGAAGCCGCGCTTCGTCATGCTCGACGAGCCGACTTCCGCGCTCGACATGAGCGTGCAGGCGCAGGTGGTCGACCTCCTGCGCGATCTGCAGAAGAAGCACGACCTCGCCTATCTCTTCATCAGCCATGACCTGAAGGTGGTGAAGGCGCTTGCCAACGACGTCATCGTCATGCGTTTCGGCAAGGTAGTGGAGCAGGGGCCGTCGGCGGAAATCTTCCGCGCGCCGAAGGACGATTACACCAAGGCGCTGATGGCCGCTGCTTTCAACATCGAGGCGGTGCCGACACCCGCCGTACAGCAATAAAAGAAGATCATGTCTGCAACTCCTCCCGTTCTCATCGACATCAAGTTCAATCCCGAAGGCGTCGCCCGCGTGCTGAAGACGGCCTTTGCCGATCGAGGCAGCATCAATCTCGCCGATCCGGCCAATCAGGCCCGCGATCTCCGCGAGGTCGAATACGCGCTTCTCTGGAAACCGGATGCCGACCTTTTCGCGCGGGCACCGAACCTGAAAGTGATCTTCTCAGGCGGCGCTGGCGTCGACCATATTATCGGCATGGACGGCCTGCCTGAGATCCCGATCGTCCGCTTCGTCGACCGCAGCCTGACGACCCGTATGAGCGAATGGGTGGTCATGCAATGCCTGATGCATCTGCGCGGCCAATACGCCCATGACAGCCACCAGCGGCAGCGTGAGTGGGCTAAGCTGATCGCGCCGGAGGCGGCGGAAGTGACCGTCGGCGTCATGGGTCTCGGCAATCTCGGGCAGGATGCGGTCGCCAAGCTGAAAGTGATGGGGTTCAACGTCATCGGCTGGTCGCGCAGCCGCAAGCAGATCGATGGCGTCGAAACCTTCGATGCCAGCGAGTTGGATAGCTTCCTTGCAAGAACCGACATCCTCGTCGGCCTGCTGCCGCTGACGCCTGAAACATCAGGCTTCCATAACGCCGGGCTGTTTGCGAAGCTGCGCCGCAACGGCGCGCTCGGGCAGCCAGTTTTCATCAATGCCGGCCGCGGTAAAAGCCAGGTCGAGGCCGATATTACTTCCGCCATCCGTGACGGCACCCTTGGCGGCGCTTCCCTCGATGTCTTCGAGGCGGAGCCGCTTGCATCAGACAACCCGTTGTGGGAATTGCAGAACGTCTTCATCACGCCGCACGACGCGGCGGTCTCCGAAGAAAACGCGCTGTTCCGTCATGTCGAGACGCAGATCGCCCGTTTCGAGCGTGGCGGGCCGCTGCAGTTCGTGGTCGACCGCGCCGTCGGCTATTGAGCTTTCGGAACCTTCCAGACAGCCACCCGTTTCTTCTGCGGAAATTCTTGCCGGCGAGGCCGGTTAAGACAGTGGAAGGAGACGATGATGGCCCATCAGACGGAAACACGCTGGGAAAAGTCGGATGGCAAGCTTCACAAGGAAGAGCAGATCCCGCCCGTGAAGGCAAGGCAGGGACGCATGGGTTATCGCGTCCTGACGGTGCTGATCGTCGCGTTGGTGCTTGCCTTCGTGGTTTGGATACCGGTCGAGATCTGGGGTAATCGCGAGGCAAACGAAGTGGCACCGCAGCAGCCAGGTCAGCAGCTCCAGTCGCAGCAGCCTGCTCCGGCCCCCGCGCCGGCGCTACAGAACGGCACTGCCGTTCCAACCGAAACGCCGAACACAACGCCGGCCGCTCCGAATGTGGCGCCCGCAACGCCGGCCCAATAGTCGTGAGCAAAACCATGTTCACGTCCCGTCGCCACACCGCGGCGGGACGTTCATTGTTTTGTCTGGACTTTAGCCGCCGATTTTTCGATAAGAAGGCACACGAGCCGGTTTCGTGCGCCGGCTGGGAACTTGGCAGTACCCGGGAATTTGGCAGCACCTGACCGGAGTGGACAGGGGCGGGAGTTTGATGGCCAGGACCGATATCGCAAGACGCGTCTACAATCACGCCTGGAAACTCGATCCGATCATCCGCAGCCTGATCGATACCGACTTCTACAAGCTTTTGATGCTGCAGATGATCTGGAAGCTCTATCCGGATGTGAACGCGTCCTTCACCCTCATCAACCGCACCAAGCGCGTACGTCTGGCCGAGGAGCTCGATGAAGGCGAATTGCGCGAGCAGCTCGACCATGCCCGCACGCTGAGACTCTCCAAGAAGGAGATGATCTGGCTTGCGGGTAACAGCTTCTATGGTCGCGCGCAGATCTTCGAACCGGAATTCCTTGCCTGGCTTTCCAATTTCCAGCTTCCCGAATACGAGCTGTCGAAGAAGGACGGGCAATATGTGCTGGATTTCCACGGGTCGTGGAAGGAAACCACCATGTGGGAAATCCCGGCGCTCGCCATCGTCAACGAGCTGCGCTCGCGCTCGGCGATGAAGGCGCTCGGTCCCTTCACCCTCGATGTGCTCTATGCCCGCGCCAAGGCGAAGATGTGGTCGAAGGTCGAACGGCTGAAGGAATTGCCGGGCTTGCGTATCTCCGATTTCGGCACCCGCCGCCGCCACAGTTTCCTCTGGCAGCGCTGGTGCGTCGAGGCGCTGAAGGAAGGCATCGGGCCGGCTTTTGCCGGTACCAGCAACGTATTGCTGGCGATGGATTCCGATCTCGAGGCCGTCGGCACCAATGCCCACGAGCTGCCGATGGTGGCTGCCGCCCTTGCCGATACCGACGAGCAGTTGCGCAACGCGCCCTACAAAATCCTTCGCGATTGGAACAAGCTCTATGGCGGCAACCTTCTGATCGTGCTGCCGGATGCCTTCGGCACCGCCGCCTTCCTGCGCGACGCGCCGGAATGGGTCGCCGACTGGACCGGCTTCCGCCCGGACAGTGCCCCGCCGATCGAAGGCGGCGAGAAGATTATCGACTGGTGGAAGAAGATGGGCCGCGATCCGCGCCAGAAGCTGCTGATCTTCTCGGACGGTCTGGATGTCGACGCCATCATCGATACCTACCGGCATTTCGAAGGCCGCGTGCGCATGAGTTTCGGCTGGGGCACGAACCTGACGAACGATTTTTCCGGCTGCGCGCCGATCGAGATCTCCGGCCTCAACCCGATCTCCGTCGTCTGCAAGGTCAGCGACGCCAACGGCCGTCCGGCGGTGAAGCTCTCCGACAACCCGCAGAAGGCGACCGGCGACCCGGCTGAGGTCGAACGCTACCTGAAATTCTTCGGCGCCGAGGACAGGATCGATCAGACCGTTCTGGTATAGGTCCGGGACAAGGCGCCGCCATCCCGGGGCATATTGATGTGCCCCGCCATCGCATCCTCGATCGACCAACCGAAGCGCCAGGCGTCGAACATCGAGTACCATTCCTGGAAATCGGCGATCGGCAGGATATCCGGCTTCGACATCGGATTGTCGGCCAGGCTGCGGCCACGCGCACGGTCCCGTGCGCCACGTTCCTGCATCTCAAGCAGATTCTCGAACATCATCACCCCCCGGTCCTATCCGATAGCTTTATGCAATCATGCTAATAAAGCGTTGTCGAGTCCTGATGTAATGATTCGGGTTTTTCACAGGATTAACCCCAATGCGCTAGTTCACCGGATGGAGACCGGAGCCCGCGGAGCATCATGCGATCTCAATTAAACAAGAGGAGCAGAGGGCATCTGAAACCCACTCATGCGTTTCGCCACTACGCTCCACCAAGCATGCCGTGACGGGGAGGCCCGGCTTCCTGGCTGGGGTCCGCCACCGAGCCTCCCGGCTGGCCGACTTTGAACCAGCCGGCAGCACCGACAAACTGCCGCCTTCCGGCAGGCGTGATCCAACCCAGATGATATCGATGGCTAACAACAAGTTAATATCCACCGGCATCGTCCCGATCTTACGCAATCCTGCAACGTAGGCTGGCGGCATTCCTCGGGTTTCAGGCAGCCAACCTGCGAAATCGGGTTCTGATCCGGTCGAGATAATAATGGCCGGGAGACGGCGCCACCGTCATCGCATGGGCTTCCGAGGAGGGAACGCCTTCGAACAGACGCTCCTCGCCATTCTTGAAACAAATCCTGAGCCGCCCGTCTTCCTGGCTGAAATAGACGGATTTGATGATCTTCGACTGTACCGAAAGTTCTTCCACCTGTTTTACCTCTGTTTTTTAAATTTGGCAGACGGTAAACCCAAACGTGCAAAGAGGCGGTGAAGCCGCATGGTAAAAAATCAGGAATCTTGCTTAGGTCGTCGGGACGTCAATCGATACCGTCGCCACACCTCGACACGGCCGATTGATGGCTTCTGCAGGGTTTCGGTACGGGAACTTGCTGAAAAGAAAGATCAACGTTTGACAGCACCATGTTTTAATGACGATATCTTCCATCCAGAGGCGAGGGATAGTAGGGGTGCAATGTTAGGGTGAAACGATTTCTTTTGTAAGACGTAATCTGTCTTTTGTATGTGTTGTTGTTGCGGCCAATTGCGCACTGGTCGGTTTTGATGATTACAGCGGCGGAAACAAAAGTAATTCAGCGCAATTTTTCGTTTCTTTGTCTTTTGGATTCTTCATTCAGAATGCAATATTAAATGGAGACGGGAAAGTTTCAAACCTGACCAGCGGCATGCGTGGGTTTGGTGGCTACATCTGGAAGAACTTGCTTATTATCCTCGTCGTCATTGGAATCGGGATTGGTGCCCCTGTCGCATTCGGCGCCGCTTCTCTATCAAGGAACGCATTTCTACTCTCATGTCTTGCGGTGATCGCAATGATCCTTCCGCTGCTCCTTGCCCTTGTCGGAACCTGGCCTATTGCCGGAATTGCGGGCTCTAAAAGCGGGCTTTCAGCTGCCTTCAGCCGGGGGAAACGCGGTTTGGTTCCCACCTTTTTACGGCTGTTTGCCGGACTGATTCTTCCCTTCATCGGTGCTTTAATATTGATGACGGCAGCAACATCGCTGTCATACGCAGCCGATAGCATCTTCTCGGACGGAAAACTGAACCTCATCGCTTTGGCAATACTGGTGATTTGCCAATGGGCGTCGACATTCGGCCTGTGCTACGTTTCGATCGTCTTGGCTCGCAAACTGCTGAGTTCCGAGGCTCCGCGGCCTCCAATCGGAGGACGTCAAGGGAATGCGGTCGCAGCGACGAGCGTCTCGGAAGTTTTCGAATAGGGCCTACAGCGCCGCACGTCTTTTCAGACGCGCAAAGGACGCTGCACACGCTAAATCTACGCGTCGGCCCGAATCGATTCCGATATTCGGGCCGACGCGCTAGTCGTGATCATGCTGAGCCGCCGCCGGGGCATTCCAATATCTGCAAGTCCGGGAATCTCGGCAGGGGCGTTGAGGCTGCTGCCACACACAATAGATCGTCACGAAGGCTGGCACGGCCGTGCGAAGGAAGGATCGGGGGTTTTAAAGAGAAATGGCGGACAGGGTGGGATTCGAACCCACGGTACGCTTTCACGTACACACGCGTTCCAGGCGTGCGCCTTAAACCACTCGGCCACCTGTCCTTTTTTGGCGTTCGCGCCCGGATAGGAGCAAATCGTCGGAACGGCGCGATATATACCGATGAATTTTTGCCGATCAACCGAAATCTAACAGTTTTTTGACTTCTTCCGATAAAACTCGCCTCGGCCACTCCATTGTGCTTCACCTCATCGATGACTATGTAATTCTCTAAGGTGGAGAATGGCGCGGCCGGCCGGAATTGTCCGGCATATCGAGCGTCGGAGGAATTGATGCGTTTCCTGTTGCGTCTGGCGAGTCTTGTCGCGCTTGCGGCGGCCGTTATTGCCGGGACCATCGATTCGATCCAATCGGTTGCGGCGTCCTCCGTGGTGATGACGCCGATCTCCGATGCCTGGCAGGATGTGAGCCCGACGACGCTGACGTCGCTGCAATCCTCCCTTTCCTATTATATCCACCCGCGTTTCTACACCGTCATCTTCCAGTGGCTGATGCTCCAACCGGCCTTTGCCGTTTTCCTGGTGATCGCGCTGCTTCTGTGGATGATCGGCTACAAGAAGCCGCCGGTGGCCGGTCGCTTCACTGCATAGCAAGGTGGTTTTGCCGGCGCGATCCGGCGAGAAATCCGGATGGGCGGCACCCGCTCTTCGACCTCGGTATTTGCCGCCGGATTGGCTAGAAAATCCGCATTCGGATGCAAGGAATGTCCAAAAATCAGCCCCGAAGAGCTGATTTTCGGCAATCGCTGCAAATCTTTACCAGCTGAAAAATTTCTGGTGAATTTTTCCGTGAGCCATGCAAGGATGCACGCAGCCAGGCCTCCGGGGGGAGGTCGGTGGTTCCGCAGACATGTCCGAAAAGGGCTTGCGGGAGGACCCCTAACGAATAGCAACAACAGGGCTGCACAATGAAAAAATCCCTTCTCACTCTCTTTGCCGTGGCTGCCATGTCGACGACGGCGCTTGCCGCCGATGTCAAGCCGGCGCTGGTTTACGGCACCGGCGGGAAGTTCGATAAGTCCTTCAACGAGGCGGCCTATAACGGTGCCGAGAAGTTCAAGGCCGAAACCGGCATTGCCTATCGCGACTTCGAGCCGACGGGCGACACCCAGGGCGAACAGGCCATCCGCAACTTCGCCAGCCGCGGTTTCAATCCGGTGGTTGCCGTTTCCTTCGCCTGGACCTCGGCCATCGAGAAGGTTGCAGCCGAATTCCCGGATACCAAGTTCATTATCGTCGACTCCGTTGTCGACAAGCCGAACGTCCGCTCGGTGGTCTATAAGGAAGAAGAAGGCTCCTACCTCGTCGGCGTTCTCGCCGGCATGGCCTCCAAGACCGGCAAGGTCGGCTTCGTCGGCGGCATGGACATTCCGCTGATCCGCAAGTTCGAATGCGGCTACGAGCAGGGCGCACGCTCCGTCAAAGCCGATATCGAAGTGTTCCAGAATATGACCGGCACCACGGGCGCTGCCTGGAACGACCCGGTCCGCGGCGGCGAGCTCACCAAGAACCAGATCGACCAAGGCGCTGACGTCGTCTATGCGGCAGCCGGTGCCACCGGTCTCGGCGTTCTGCAGACGGCCGCCGACAACAAGAAGCTGTCGATCGGCGTCGACTCCAACCAGAACTACCTGCATCCCGGCTCGGTCCTGACCTCGATGGTCAAGCGCGTCGACCTCGCCGTCTACAATGCCTACAACGACACCAAGAACGACAAGTTCACCGGCGGCGTCCAGGCGCTCGGCGTCAAGGAAGACGGTGTTGGAGCCGCGATCGATGAGCACAACAAGTCTCTGATCACGCCGGAAATGCAGGCTGCCGTCGACAAGGCCAAGGCCGACATCATCGCGGGAACCGTCAAAGTTCACGATTACACCTCGGACAACGCTTGCCCGAAGTGATCCGCGCCCGAATGTGATCGACGATTGAGATCGGGCGTATGGCGGAGGGGATTTTCGCCATACGCCCTTTTCTTATTTGGAGCCTGCAGTGACAGATAAGCCCGCTATCGAGCTTGTCGGCATCGACAAGAAGTTCGGTGCCGTCCACGCCAACAAGGACATCAACCTGACCGTTGCCAAGGGGACGATCCACGGCATCATCGGCGAAAACGGCGCCGGCAAATCGACCCTGATGTCGATCATCTATGGTTTCTACCATGCCGATAGCGGCGAGATCCGCGTCAACGGCAATCCCGTCATCATCCGCGACAGCCAGGCGGCGATCGCCACCGGCATCGGCATGGTGCACCAGCATTTCATGCTGGTCGATAATTTTACGGTTCTCGAGAACATCATGCTTGGCGCCGAAGGCGGCATGTTGCTGGCCAGGGGCGTTGCCTCGGCCCGCGCCGAGCTCAAGCGGCTGGAAACGGAATATGGCCTGGAGGTCGATCCCGACGCGCTGATCGAGGAGCTCCCGGTCGGCCTGCAGCAGCGTGTCGAGATCCTGAAAGCCATGTATCGCGGCGCCGAGATCCTGATCCTCGACGAGCCCACCGGCGTGTTGACCCCGGCGGAGGCCGATCACCTTTTCCGCATCCTCAAGGTGCTGCGTGATCAGGGCAAGACCATCATCCTCATCACCCACAAGCTACGCGAGATCATGGCAATCACCGATACGGTCTCGGTGATGCGCCGCGGCGAAATGGTCGCGACCCGCAAGACGTCGGAGACGGCAGTGGAGGAACTCGCCGAGCTGATGGTCGGCCGCCGGGTGCTGCTGCGCGTGCAGAAGGGCGAGGCCAACCCCGGATCTGCCGTGCTGTCCGTCCGCAACCTGACGGTCAAGGATAATCGCGGCGTCACCATGGTCGACAATGTCTCCTTCGACGTGCGCGCCGGTGAGATCGTCGGCATCGCCGGTGTCGCGGGCAATGGCCAGTCCGAATTGCTGGAGGCGATTGCCGGCATCCGCAAGCCGACCTCCGGCGAAATCCTGCTCGACGGCCAGACGATCGACAAGGCCGATCCCGCCCGCTTGCGTGATCTCGGCCTCGCGCATATTCCCGAGGACCGCCATCATATGGGCTTGGTGCTGAAATTCGAGGAATATGAAAATTCCGTGCTCGGTTATCATCGCCGCCCGGCCTACAGCAAAGGCCCGCTGCTCGATCTCGAAGCGATCCGCAAGGATGCGATGGAGAAGATCGAGAAATACGACATCCGCCCGCCGAATCCGCGGCTGAAGACGGCGAATTTCTCCGGCGGCAACCAGCAGAAGATCGTCGTTGCCCGTGAGATCGAACGCGATCCGAAGATGCTGATCATCGGCCAGCCGACACGCGGCGTCGATATCGGCGCCATCGAATTCATCCACCGCCGGATCATCGAAATGCGTGACGCGGGCAAGGCGATCCTGCTCGTCTCCGTCGAACTCGATGAAATCCGCTCCCTTTCAGACCGTATCCTTGTCATGTTTGCCGGCCATATCGTCGGCGAGAAGACGCCCGATGCCGGTGAACAGACCCTCGGCCTGATGATGGCCGGCATTGCCGCGTGAGGCCTTTATGAGCACTGCTTCCGTTCCACTACCAAACTGGATCAACTACGGCCTCATCCCGCTTTTGAACCTCACCGTCGCCTTCCTGATCTCCGGCTTCGTTGTCTGGCTGATCGGCGAGAGCCCGCTCGATGCGCTGTCGCTGCTGATCCAGGGCGCGCTCGGCAATGGCGAAGGCATCGGCTTCACGCTGTATTATGCGACGAGCTTCATCTTCACCGGGCTCTCCGTCGCGGTGGCCATCCATGCCGGCCTCTTCAACATCGGTTCCGAAGGCCAGGCCTATGTCGGCGGCCTCGGCTGCGCGCTGGTGGCGCTGGCGCTCGATCGTTACGTGCCGTGGTATGTGACGATGCCGATCGCCGTCGCCGGCGCCGGCCTGTTCGGCGCAGCCTGGGCCTTCATCCCAGCCTTCCTGCAGGCAAAACGCGGCAGCCACATCGTCATCACGACGATCATGTTCAATTATATCGGCGCGGCACTGATGGTGTACCTTCTGGTGCATGTGCTGATCGTGCCGGGCAAAATGGCGCCGGAAACCCGCACCTTCCTCGAAGGCGGTCAATTGCCGAAGCTCGGCTGGGTCATGCAGCTGTTCGGCGCCAAGCTGGGTGCTGCTCCGTTCAACGTCTCCTTCATCATTGCGCTCGTCGTCAGCTACCTCGTCTGGCTGCTCGTCTGGCGCACCAAGCTCGGTTTCGAGATGCGCACGCTGGGCGTCAGCCCGACGGCGGCGGCCTATGCCGGCATCCCCTATGCCCGCACCGTGATCATCGCCATGCTGCTCTCCGGTGCGCTCGCCGGCATGATGGCGCTGAACCCCGTCATGGGCTCGTCGGCCCGTCTGCAGGTGGAATTCGTCGGTGGTGCCGGCTTCGTCGGCATCGCCGTCTCGCTGATGGGCCGCAACCATCCGCTCGGCATCATCATGGCCGCGATCCTCTTCGGTATCCTCTACCAGGGCGGCGACTGGATCTCCTTCGAAATGCCGAATATCACCCGCGAGATGATCCTCGTCATCCAGGGTCTGGTGATCCTCTTTGCCGGCGCGCTGGAATACATGTTCCGGCCGGCGATGGTGCGCCTCTACCAACAGTTCAAGCGCGGTTAAGGAGCGGGCGATGGATTATTATGACATCTTCATCAGCGTTCTGAGTTCGACCATCCGCCTGTCGATCCCGCTGATCTTCACCGCCCTTGCCGGTCTGTTTTCGGAACGAGCCGGCATCTTCGATATCGGCCTCGAGGGCAAGATGCTGGGCTCGGCCTTTGCTGCCGCCTGCGTTGCCTATCTCACCGATTCGGCATGGCTCGGGCTCGGTGCCGGCATCCTCTGCTCGGTGGCGCTGAGCCTGGTGCACGGTTTCGCCTCGATCACCAACCGTGGCAACCAGATCGTCTCCGGCGTCGCCATCAACTTCTTCATCGCCGGCATCACCATCGTGCTCGGTCAGGCCTGGTTCGGCCAGGGCGGGCGCACGCCGCAGCTGGCGCCGGATTCGCGCTTTGCGCCGATCATCCTGCCGGGCGCCGATGCCGCCCGCGACATACCGATCATCGGCCCGCTCTATGCCAATGTCATATCAGGCAACAATATCCTCACCTACCTAGCCTTCCTCGCCGTGCCGTTTTCCTGGTGGGTGCTTTACCGCACACGCTTCGGCCTGCGGCTCCGCGCCGTTGGCGAAAATCCGGGCGCGGTCGATACGGCCGGTATTTCGGTTGCCTGGCTGCGTTACCGCGCCGTCATGTGCGCCGGCATTCTCTGCGGCTTTGCCGGCACCTATCTGGCCATCGCCCAGTCCGCCGCCTTCATCAAGGACATGTCGGCCGGCAAGGGTTATATCGCGCTCGCCGCTCTGGTCTTCGCCAAGTGGAAGCCGGTGCCCGTCATGTTTGCCTGCCTGCTCTTCGGCTTCCTCGATGCGCTGGCAAATTTCATGCAGGGCAAGCAGGTGCCGCTGATCGGCGAAGTGCCGGTTCAGGTCTTCCAGGCGCTGCCCTATGTCCTCACCTGCGTCCTGCTTGCCGGCTTCATCGGCGTCGCGACCCCACCGAAAGCCGGTGGCGTGCCTTATACGAAGGAGCGTTGATATGTCTCACGATCTGTTCGAAGCCGCCCGCGGCGCTATGGCCTTTGCCCATGCGCCCTATTCGAAATTTCCGGTCGGCGCCGCGATCCGCGCCGAGGACGGTAAGGTCTATACCGGCGCCAACATCGAAAACCTCTCCTTCCCGCAAGGATGGTGCGCCGAGCCGACGGCGATCGGCGCCATGATCATGGGCGGCGCGAAGAAAATCGTCGAAATGGCCGTCATTGCCGAGAAACTGCCGCTCTGCCCGCCCTGCGGCGGCTGCCGCCAGAAGATCTCCGAATTCGCCTCCAAGGAGACGAAGATCTACCTCTGCGATGAAGCAGGCGTGAAGAAAACCATGACGATGGAAGAGCTTCTTCCCTTCAGTTTCGAGACCGAACTCGGATGAAGGCGACAGTCAACCTGCTCGCCGCGCTGCTCGGCGGGATCAAGCCGCGCCACGGCATCGTCCTTGGCTCCGGTCTCGGCTCCCTCGTCGGTGAGCTCGACGGCGCCGTGCGTGTTCCCTATCGCGACCTGCCGGGCTTTCCCGTCAGCGCCGTATCCGGCCATGCAGGCGAAGTCGTCGCCGGCCGCCTCGGCGGCGTGCCTGTCGTCATGCTCTCCGGCCGCGTGCATTATTACGAAAAGGGCGATGCCAACGCCATGCGCCTGCCGATCGAGGTGCTGAAGGCGCTCGGTGTCGAAGCGCTGATCCTGACCAATTCCGCCGGATCGCTACGCGACGACCTGCCGCCCGGCTCGGTGATGCAGATCACCGATCACATCAACTATTCCGGCATGAACCCGCTGATCGGCGAGGAAAGCGATCATCGTTTCGTCGGCATGACCAGCGCCTATGATTCAGGCCTTGCCGCGGCGATGCAGAGGGCAGCGGCAAAGCTTAAAATCGAGCTGGCGCAAGGTGTCTATATGTGGTTCTCCGGTCCAAGCTTCGAAACGCCGGCCGAAATCCGCATGGCGCGCATCCTTGGTGCCGATGCCGTCGGCATGTCGACGGTGCCCGAGGTCATCATCGCAAGAATGCTGGGCCTGAGGATTGCAGCCGCCTCCGTTATCACCAACTATGGGGCAGGCATGACCGGCAATGAGCTCAGCCATGAAGAAACCAAGGACATGGCGCCCATCGGCGGCGCCCGTCTCGCCGCCATATTGAAAGACATGATTGCGGCTGGAACAGGATGATTTTAGGCCGGGTCGGCCTAAAATCTGAATCCTGTTCTGCATTATATCGTGAGAGCATGATGTCGTCCGAAAACCGCTCACACTTTTCGGCATCATGCTCGAGAGGAAGCGAAGATGAATAGCCATTCCAACCGGGAGACGGCGGCTGTCGCCCTTTCTCTTCTCGATCTTACCAATTTGAGGGATGATTGCACCGAGGCGCAGATCGAAGCGCTCTGCGCCCGTGCGCAGACGCCCTACGGCAGCAGCGCTGCGATCTGCATCTGGCCGCGGTTCGTCGCTCAGGCCCGCAATATCCTTGGCACTGCGCACGCCGTGCGTATCGCGACCGTCGTCAACCTCCCCTCCGGCGATATGGAAGTCGCCGATGTCGCCGCTGAAGCCCGCGAGGCGATTGCCGATGGCGCCGATGAGATCGATCTGGTCATCCCCTACCGCAAGCTGCTCGCCGGCAATGAGAAGGCGGTGACCGACATGGTCAGGGCCGTGCGCGCCGAATGCGCCGGCCCCGTCCTGCTGAAGGTCATCATCGAGACTGGCGAGCTGAAGGATGCGGCATTGATCCGCCGTGCCTCCGAACTCGCCATCGAAGCCGGCGCCGATTTCATCAAGACCTCCACCGGCAAGGTCGCCGTCAATGCGACGCTCGAAGCCGCCGACATCATGATCCGCGCTATCCGCGAAAGCGGCCGCAAGGTCGGCTTCAAGCCGGCCGGCGGTATCGGCTCGGTGGCCGATGCCGCACTCTATCTGAGCCTTGCCGAAACCATCATGACACCGGACTGGGCAATGCCGTCGACGTTCCGCTTCGGCGCTTCCGACCTGCTCGACGATATCCTGTCGGTTCTGAGCGGAGCACAGTCGGCACCGGCTGCGGCGTCGAGCTACTGAAATGATTCCGCAGGAGATCATTCGGCGTAAGCGCGATGGCGGCGAACTCGACGCCGCCGAAATCAGCTCCTTCATCGCGGCACTCGCTGCCGGTCGATTGTCGGAAGGCCAGATCGGCGCATTCGCCATGGCTGTCTGGTTCAAGGGCATGTCGCGGGCCGAAATCGTGGCCTTGACGCTGGCGATGGCCGATTCCGGCGACAGGTTGCAGTGGACCGATATCGACCGCCCGATCGCCGACAAACATTCGACCGGCGGGGTCGGCGACAATGTTTCGCTGATGCTGGCGCCGATCGCCGCCGCTTGCGGCCTCGCCGTTCCGATGATCTCCGGGCGCGGCCTCGGCCATACCGGCGGCACGCTGGATAAGCTCGAATCCATTCCCGGCTATATGATCACCCCGGACGCGGACCTGTTCCACAAGGTCGTGAAGGAGGCGGGATGCGCCATCATCGGTCAGACCGGCACCTTGGCGCCCGCCGACGGCAGGCTCTATGCTGTGCGCGATGTGACCGCCACCGTCGATTCCATTCCCCTCATCACCGCTTCTATTCTCTCGAAGAAACTTGCGGCGGGGCTTGAGACGCTGGTGCTTGACGTCAAGGTCGGCAACGGCGCTTTCATGGCTGACCGCGACCAGGCAGAGATCCTCGCGCGGTCGCTGGTTGAGGTGGCCAATGGCGCAGGCGTGAAGACCTCGGCCCTGATCACCGACATGAACCAGCCGCTTGCCGATAGTGCGGGCAATGCCGTCGAGATGCGCAACTGCCTGGATTTCCTGGCGGGCAGAAAGGCGGACACGCGGCTTGAGACCGTCGTTCTTGCCTTCGCCGCCGAGATGCTGGTGAAATCCGGCGTTGCCGCTTCGGCTGATGAAGCCGAGGGAATGGCGCGTCAAGCGCTGTCATCGGGAAAGGCGGCTGAAGTCTTCGCGCGTATGGTATCGATGCTCGGCGGCCCGGCCGATCTCATCGAAAACCCCGACCGATACCTGGCAAGGGCGCCGGTCGAAAAGCCTGTCCCGGCTGCCCGGTCCGGCTGGCTTGCTGCCTGCGATGCGCGCGGTATCGGCGTCAGTGTCATCGACCTCGGCGGCGGAAGACGCCATCCGGCCGACCGGATCGACCATCGCGTCGGCTTTTCCGAACTCCTGCCGCTCGGCACCCGCGTAAACGCGGGCGAACCAATCGCTCTCGTTCACGCCGCCGACGAAGCCGCGGCGGAACGGGCAGCTGCAGCACTTGCCGCGCACTACCGCATTACCGAGGACAAGCCGGAGCTGACACCGGTCATTGCGGGCCTGATCTGACGCGGTTTACTGCTTGAGGCTGAGCGAACCGTCGGCGACGGAATAGGAGGCGAGCTTCTGCAGGAAGCTCATGCCCACCAGTGTCGTCGTCAGCGCATCGTCCTTCAGGACGAAGGCTTCGACATTCCGTACGCGAATACCGCCGATCTCGACGCGGTCGAGTGTCACATGCGCGGCCTTCGTCTGGCCGTTCGCGGTGTTCACCCCGTAACGGAAATCGAGTTGGTTGGCGGTGAAGCCCAGCCGGCGGGCGAGCGTCTCGTTGAGCGCCACATAGGTGGCGCCGGTATCGATCAGGCCCTGCACCGGCTTGCCGTTGATCTTGAAGCTGCCGGTATAGTGGCCCTGCGCATCGGCCCGCAGGCGGATCGTATTGCTGCCGTAGATCGGCTCCGGTGCGACCGGCTGCTCGGTTTCGGTCGATACGTAATTGGCGGAGAGAGCGTCAGCGGGCTGCTGGCTGGTGCTTCCAAAGAAGGAAGGCACCTGTGTGGCGAGCACCGCGGCGATGCTGGCGAATAGGACGGTACGCACGAGCATGAAACAGAAATCCTTCCTGTATAAACCCGGCTTCATGCAGGGACTCATGCTTCCAGCTTGCTAAACCTCAAGTGCTGATAAGTTGCTAATGTCGACGCCAAAAGGCCCGGAATGAACCTCCGGGCCGTAAAGTCTTTCGATTTGGTAAAGGAAGGCTGAAATTACTTGGTGCCGTACATGCGGTCGCCAGCATCGCCGAGGCCGGGCATAATATAGCCCTTCTCGTTGAGATGACTATCGATCGATGCAGTGAAGACCGGAACATCGGGATGCGCGGCGCGGAAGTTGCGGATACCTTCCGGGGCGGCAAGCAGGCAGAGGAAGCGGATATTGTGGGCGCCGCGTTCCTTGAGCTTGTCGATCGCCGCGATCGAGGAGTTGCCGGTCGCAAGCATCGGGTCGACGACGATGATCAGCCGCTCGGCCACGTCCTCCGGCGCCTTGAAGTAATATTCGACCGGCTGCAGCGTTTCGTGGTCGCGGTAGACGCCGATATGCGAGACGCGGGCGGACGGCACGAGATCGAGCATGCCTTCGAGCAGCCCGTTGCCGGCGCGCAGGATCGAGGCGAAAACCAGCTTCTTGCCTTCGAGGATCGGCGATTCCATCGTCTGCAGCGGCGTCTCGATCGTTTCCATCGTCAGCTCGAGATCGCGGGTCACCTCGTAGCAGAGCAGCGTCGAGATTTCGCGCAGCAAGCGCCGGAAACTTCCCGTCGATGTCTCCTTGCGCCGCATGATGGTGAGCTTGTGCTGCACAAGCGGATGATCGATGACCGTGACGCCGTCCATGGGGAAGCCTTTCATTCTTTCTATCGAATGTTTCTTTCACGGAAATCGGCCCGACCGCAAGAGTGGCGGCCAATTTGCGTCGATCTTCCCCAGCCTCTAACCCTCAGATTCGGGCGAGCAGGGCCTTGCGTGTCTCATCGTCGACGAAGGCGGCTTCGATCGCCGTGCGCGTCATGGCATCGATCTCGGCGTCGCCGAAGCCGAAGGTCCCGGCCGCAAGTTCGTATTCCCGCTTGAGCGAAGTATGAAAGAAAGGCGGATCGTCCGAGCTGATCGTCACCCGCACGCCTGCGTCCTTCAGCCGGCGCAGCGGATGGGAGGCGAAATCGGGAAAGACCCCGAGCGCGATATTGGAGCCCGGGCAGATCTCGAGCACGGTGCCGAGATCGGCAAGCCGCTTCACCAGATCGGGATCCTCGACGGCGCGCACGCCATGGCCGATGCGCGAGGGGCGCACCGCATCGAGCGCGTCGGCGACGCTGAAGGCGCCGCAGACCTCGCCGGCATGGATGGTGAGCCCGAGGCCGGCATCGCGGGCGATATCGAAGGCGCGGGCATAGTCGGCCACACGGCCCATGCGCTCTTCGCCGGCAAGGTTGAAGCCGGTAATCAAGGGATTGCCGGCCTTTGCCGCATATTCGGCAGCACCGATCACGCTCTCCGGACCGAAATGCCGCTCGCCGGTGACGATTAGCCGGGCCTCGATGCCGCTCTTTTCCTTGGCCCGCCGGATGCCTTCGCAGATACCTGATATATAGGCATCGGCACCCAGCCCGATGCGGTCTCCGTGGTCGGGCGAAACGATGAGTTCGCTGTAGATCGTATCGATGCCGGCCAGTTCGTCGAGATAGGTTTCCGTCAGAAGCGCATAGTCCTCCTCGGTTTGGTAGACTTCGGAAACCTTGTCGTAACATTCGAGGAAGCTTGCGAAATCATGCCAGACATAGGCTCCATCGCGAAGCTGTGCGCTGATGTCTACGCCATATTTCCGCGCCTGCGCCGCGGTCAGCGCCGGCGGGGCCGCACCCTCCAGATGGCAGTGCAGCTCGACCTTCTTCAAATGCGATGTCACAGAAAACTCCTTCCGTGCGGTCCGGTCGGGATGCCGAGATGCCGCGCGATGCTCTCGCCGATATCGGCATAGCTGCGGCGCACGCCGATTGAACGCGACCGGATGCCGGGGCCATAGGCGATAACAGGCACGCGCTCGCGCGTATGGTCCGTGCCGCGCCAGGTCGGATCGCAGCCATGATCGGCGGTGAGTACGACGAGATCGCCGGGTTTCAGTTTCTTGTGGACTTCGGGCAAGCGCGCATCGAAAGCTTCGAGTGCTGCGGCATAACCCGGCACATCGCGGCGATGGCCGTAGATCATGTCGAAATCGACGAAATTGGTGAAGACGAGATCGCCATCCTCAGCCTCGTCGATCGCCGAGAGCGACGCATCCATCAGCGCCTCGTTGCCGTTCGCCTTGATGACCCTGGAAATCCCCTGATGCGCGAAGATATCGCCGATCTTTCCCACCGCGTGCACGTGTCGTCCGTGCTCGATCAGCCGGTCGAGCAGCGTCGGCTCCGGCGGCAGCACGGAAAAGTCGCGCCGGTTTCCGGTCCGCTGGAAGGTAGAGGCAGACTGGCCGATGAAGGGCCGGGCGATGACGCGGCCGATATTGTAGGAATCGAGCAGCCCCCGGGCCAAACGGCAGAAGGCGATCAGACGATCGAGGCCGAAATGCACCTCGTGCGCCGCGGCCTGGAAGACGGAATCCGAGGAGGTGTAGCAGATCGGCTTGCCGGTGCGGATGTGGTCTTCGCCGAGCCGGGCGATGATCTCCGTTCCCGAGGCATGGCAGTTGCCGAGGATGCCGGGCACGTCAGCCTCCCTGCATAGCGCGTCGATGAATTCCTCAGGAAAGGCGTCGCCCTCTATCGGGAAGTAACCCCAATCGAAACTGACAGGTGTTCCCGCGATCTCCCAATGGCCCGATGGCGTATCCTTGCCGCGAGAAATTTCAGTGGCAGCGCCATAAATGCCGTAGACCTTCTCCGGGACGGGCATGCCGGCCGGAAACCGGCCGGAGGCGGACCGCGCGATGTGCATCAGCCCGAGTTCCGACATGTTGGGCAAGGAAAGCGGCCCTTCGCGCAATCCGGCGCGGTCTGCGGCTCCGGCTGCGCAGAACTCGGCGATATGGCCAAGCGTATCGGCGCCCTCGTCGCCATAGGCCGCCGCATCCGGCGCTCCGCCGACGCCGAAGGAATCCAGAACAAAAAGAAAGGCACGCGCCATTTTACACCCGAGAGGACCGATCGCCGGCCTCTGCAATATCGGAGGCGGCCGAGATCCAGCCATATAATGCGGCGGCCGGCTTGGCAAATTACAGCGCCGCGCGTCTTTTTCAGACGCGCAAAGGGCGCTGTAACACTTTGAATTGCTGCATAACTCCCTAATCGATTTCGATTGAGGAGGTTATGCAGCAGAGAAGAGCGGGAAGGGCCGTCAGCAGTCGCCGCAGGGGATCGAGTCGCCTTGCCGCTGGCGGTAGAAATAACTGCGGCTGATAGTGATCGTACGCATGCCGTCCGGCATGAAGTTCGGGGCGAACAGGAACATCGTATAGGGGATGCTGACCTCGGTACGGACCAGGAAACTATCCGCCGTCTTCATATCAGACGGCACGTCGCTCACCGCGGCGTTCTTGGCGTAGGGCACCGTCCCGTCTTGCGCCCAGGACCAGAGCACTTTCGCATTGGCGCCGGCGTCGATGCTAATCCCGGTGATCTTCATCGTCAGCGACGTCGTGTTGTAGGGCAGGAAGATTGCATTTGCGACCGATGGCATTTGCGCAAGCGCACTCTTGGTGACGGATTGCTGCTGGGTGACGAGGTCGGCCACCGTTCCTGCGGCGCGTGTCACGCGCTTGCTGACGCTGAGGCCGACCGTGATCTCGAAAGCGCCGATATAGAGCATGACCAGCACGGGAAAGAGGATCGCGAATTCGATCGCGCCGGCGCCCTTGCGGTCGCGGGTGAGCCGCCGCGCCGTCAGGACCAGTCTGGTGAACGGGTTGCGCAACGCCATTATGGATACTGCTCGTTCTGGAAGGCCGCGGTCCCGACGATCAGATATTGCCTGGGCATCGAAGCGTCGGAGGGACGTATCGTGGTGATGTAAGGCCGGACCAGATCCGCGGTGATTTCCCAGCGATAATAAGCGCGCAGCATGTTGATCGTGCCGGCGCCACCCGGCGCATATTTGAAGGCAGCCGTGTTGATGTCGGCATATTTGTCCGTGGAAACCTTGGGGATCGTCGTCGGAATGGCCGAAAAGGTGCTGAACGTCTGTACATCCACGTAGAGCTTGCTCGGTGTGGCGACTTCGGTCGCCGAGCAGCGGATCAGGATCGAGATCTCATCGCAGAAAGCCTGGCGGAATTGCGCCTGGTTCATATCGGTCGTGCGGCCGAGATTATATGTGATCTGCCCGGTTCGCATCCGGCGGCTCATCGTATCGACGGCATTGGAGACGAGTTCCTCGGCGGCGAAGGCGACGAAAGTTTCGAGGATTGCGAAAATCACCAGGAAATAGGGAATGGCGAGCAGGGCGAATTCGATCGCCGCAGCACCCTCGCGTGAGCGGGCGAGAGCGCGAAACCGTAAGAAACGGAACGGCGCAAAAGCGCGCCCCTTATCCGTCTTCTGATCAATTACCGTCATTGCCTGGACCCGAGCGACATTTTCCAGTCGTCAGACTAAGGTCCGTTCGTTGATTTTCCGTTTCAACCTGACACGACCATTTTAACGAATGGTCGAAGAAGGGAGGCAAGCCGATCAAGGCGAGGTGGTGCCCGTGGTCGCTTGCTGCGCATGCTGCTCGCAGTTCGGCGTGCAGGACAGCACGGAGCGCTGGGTCTGCCGGTAGACGCGCACCGTATTGCCCTCGTCGATCGACACCAGGATGCGTTCGTCGAGGATTGCGTTGCCGTCGGCATCGAGGAGAACCAGATTGGTGGTGCCGAAGCTGCGTCCCGTGAGCACGATGGTCTTGGCGTCGGCCACGGTCGCATCGGCGACCGCGGCATTGCCGACAATCACCTTGCTGACCGGGCGATCGAGCTTCAGCACGCGCGCGTGATCCATGTAGACGCGCAACATGTCATCGTCTGCGGCCGCGGACACTCCCGAAATACCGAAAACGGCGATCATGCCGGCAAAGAAAATGGGTTTGCCGCTCGATGACATTGGGTCCTCTTTCACGATCACAGCGCAATATCCGCATAGAATGGAAAAAAATGGTGAACGAAGCCTTAAGCCTACCGCCCTGTTCCAGGATGAAGCGTAATGCTCCGATTTGGTACGGCTTCGGGGCGGCGTACGCCTCGGTTGGAAACAGAATATGTGCTATTTCCGGGTGAATGCGGCGGTTATTCTGGGAATATCGTTAAATATTGAGCGAAGCGCTTAAGAAAATACTGACTCTACAAAGGCCTGTTGTCTCGTTCACATGTCGTTAACTCTTTTCCTTAAGCCGATGGAAACGGCCATTCGCTAGGTTGCAGTCATCCGATCAACGGCAAACAGTTGGCGGACGTGCTGAACATCAACTGGAGTTAGGAGTTACCATGACCAAGCTTTTTAGCCGTTTTCTGAAGGACGAATCCGGCGCGACCGCAATCGAATACGGCCTGATCGCCGCTCTCATTTCCGTAGCGCTCATCACCGGCGCAACGGCACTCGGCAACAATATCGGCAACACGTTCACCAACCTGAGCGGCAAGATGAGCAGCGCGGCCACTGCGGCCAAGTAACGATAGGCGCCGACGCGGCGTCTGCATAATGCTGGTCGGATTTAATCTGGCCGATTTATCGAGCGGGCTCACAGGCTGAACGGCCGTGAGCCTTTTCGCATCAAGTCACGATCGGGTATACGCATGATCGCAGCTGCAGTCTTCGTAATACTGCCACTCTGCCTTGCCATGGCGGCTTTCTCGGATCTGTTCACCATGACGATCCCGAACCGCATTTCCGTGATCCTGATCGCCTCTTTCCTTGTGCTGGCGCCGTTCTCGGGCCTCGGCCTGCAGGCAATCGGCATGCATCTTGCTGCCGCCGCCATCGTCTTTAGCGCCTGCTTTGCTCTTTTTGCTTTCACTGTGATGGGCGGCGGCGACGCCAAGCTATTAAGCGCCACCGCGCTCTGGTTCGGTTTGAACCAATCCCTCGCTTTCCTGATGATCGATGTCGCCATCATCGGCGGCCTCATCACCTTGCTCATCCTGCTGGTGAGGGCGCAATCGAATACCATCCTCGCCATCGGTCTGCCGGTGCCGAACTCGGTGCTGCTCGCCAAGAAGATCCCCTACGGCATCGCCATCGCCATCGGCGGCTATATGGCCTTCCCGTCCTCACCGATCTTCATCGCTGCGCTGGAAAGCCTGAAATAAACGGCATTTTAAAAGCCCGTTAACTTAAAATGTAAGCGTTCCATTAACCATAATTATACCAATTGCTGAGCATCCTACAGGGCGAACATGTCGTGCCCTGAGGAATGATCGATGAAACCGGCCCGCCTTATAATCCTAGCTGTCGCCGTGGCGGCAGCCGGCCTTGCCGGCCTCCTGGCAATGCGCATGGCGGGCAGTGGCGGTGTCGTTACCCAGGTCCGCTCGGTCGTCGAGAAGGAACCGACCGTCAACATCCTCGTCTCGAGTGGCAATCTGTCGGTCGGCGCAAGGCTGGACGACCAGTCGATGCATTGGATGGCCTGGCCGCAGGGCGGCGTCGTCCCGGGTCTCATCACCGAAGCCGACAAACCGGATGCGATCAAGGATCTGCAGGGCGCCGTCGTGCGCCTGCCGATCTTCGAAGGCGAACCGATCCGGCCGGAAAAGGTCGCCGATTCCAGCAGCCGCATCCTCTCCTCGCTGTTGCCGGCCGGCAAGCGCGCCGTCGCGACCGAGATATCGGTGGCAACCGGTGCGGGCGGCTTCATCCTGCCGAATGACCGCGTCGACGTCATCATGGTCCGCAAGGGCGCTGAGGCCGACAAGCTCATCACCGAAACCGTGCTGAGCAATGTCCGGGTCCTCGCCATCGACCAGCAGATCCAGGAAAAGGACGACGGCTCGAAATCGGTGGTCGGCACGACCGCGACGCTCGAGCTCACGCCCGATCAAACGAAGGTTCTTGCCGTTGCCCAGCAGATGGCGGACCGCCTGTCGCTCGCGCTGCGCTCGGTCGCCGATGCGCAGGAGCAGGATACCAGTGCCGCCGACTATCTGCTGAGCGGCGACAACGGCAGTGCGATCATCCAGGTCATCAAATCGGGCGCCATCGTCACGGATGCCGGCGCCGCGCCGAAGGCGGAGTAAGGGACGAGCAAATGGGCAATTCAACGCGGCGCGCCGGACCTCTCCTGACAGGTTGCCTTTCGCTGGCAATCGGCATCTCCGGTATAGTGCCGACCCCTTTCGTCCCACTTTTCGGAGCAGGCGAGGCGCGCGCCGATTCCGATAGCCTGGTCCGTATCTCGCAGACCGGCTCCAATGCTCATCGCCGGCTGAAGCTCGGGCTCAACAAGGCCGTCGTCGTCGATCTGCCGGAGGATGCGCATGATATCCTCGTCTCCGATCCGACCATGGCCGATGCCGTGACCCGCACCTCGCGGCGCATCTACCTGTTCGGCAAGAAGGTCGGCCAGACGAATATCTTCGTCTTCGGCGCCGGTGGACAGGAGATCGTCAATCTCGACATCGAGATCGAGCGCGACGTTTCCGGTCTCGAAGTCAATCTCCGCCGCTTCATTCGCGACTCCAACATCAACGTCGAAATCGTCTCCGACAACATCGTGCTGACCGGCACGGTGCGCACGCCGCAGGATGCCACACAGGCCGCCGATTTGGCGCAGGTCTTCCTGAAGGGCGGCGAGGCGACGACCAGAACCGAAACGGCATCCGGCACCGGCGGCGACAGCTCGGTGGCGCTCTTTGCCGAAGGTCGCCAGACTTCGCAGGTCGTCAACCTCCTGCAGATCGAGGGCGAGGACCAGGTCACCCTCAAGGTGACGATCGCCGAGGTCCGCCGCGAGGTGCTGAAACAGCTCGGTTTCGACAATCTGGTTTCCAATTCCTCCGGCATGACGGTCGCCCAGCTCGGCAGTCCGAGCGCCGATAGCGCGACAGCGACGGTCGGCGGCGGCCTGGCGGCGCTCTTCAAGAGCTCGATCGGCAAATACGATATCTCCACCTACCTCAACGCGCTGGAACAGGCCAAGGTCGTCAAGACGCTCGCCGAACCGACGCTGACGGCGATATCGGGTCAGGCCGCGACCTTCAATTCCGGTGGCCAGCAGCTTTATTCGACGACCGACAGCGACGGCAACGTCACCGTCGTCCCGTTCAACTACGGTATCAACCTCGCCTTCAAACCGGTCGTGCTGTCATCGGGACGCATCAGCCTGCAGATCAAGACCAACGTCTCCGAACCGGTGGCCGGAAGCGGCAACGCCACTTACCAGCGCCGTTCTGCGGAGACCTCGGTGGAGCTGCCCTCGGGCGGCTCGATCGCGCTCGCCGGCCTTATCCGCGACAATGTTTCCCAGACGATGGGCGGCACACCCGGCGTTTCGAAGATCCCGCTGCTCGGGACGCTCTTCCGCCAGAAGGGGTTCGAGCGTCAGGAAACCGAACTCGTCATCATTGCAACGCCCTATCTGGTACGCCCGGTGGCGCGCAACCAGCTCAACCGGCCGGACGACAATTTCAGCCCTGAGAATGACGGTGCGACCTTCTTCCTCAACCGTGTCAACAAGGTCTATGGCCGCCGCGAGGCGCCCGTCGCCGATGCGCAGTTCCACGGCTCGATCGGGTTCATCTACAAATGAGCGGGGCGCAAGCGGCAGCGATGGCACAGAACAGAGATCAGGCGATGGCCCATATGAATGTGACGACACCCCGCCTCGGAATCTCGAAGGCGCTTTTTGCCACGGTCGCCATTTCGGTGGCGATACTTTCCGGATGCGCCGGCCCGCATGACCAGCTGACGACCGGCGGCATTCCGGACGATTACCGTGCCCGCCACCCGATCATCGTCACGGAAGCGGAGCAGACGGTGGATATACCCGTCGCCTCCACCGATCGCCGCCTGACCATCGCCCAGCGCGACCTCATCCGCGGCTTTGCCGCAAACTACATCTCGCGCGCCTCGGGCCCGGTCTACGTGCTGTCGCCGCAAGGCTCGCCCAATTCGGCGGCAGCCTATCAGCTGCGCAATCAGGTCCGCGCCGAGCTGACATCGAGGGGGATCGCAAGCTCGAAAATCGTCAACACCTCCTATGCCGCGGTCGGTCCCGGCGATGCGGCGCCGATCCGGCTGAGCTTTACCGGCACCACCGCGGTCACCACGCAATGCGGTCAATGGCCGAAGGACATATCGAACGATTTGACCAATCAAAATTACTATAATTTCGGCTGCGCATCGCAGAACAACCTTGCCGCCCAGATCGCCAATCCGGAGGATCTGGTGGCGCCCCGCGGCATGACCCCGATCGATGCGCAGCGGCGCAACAATGCGATCCAGGAATACCGGACGACGACGACGACGATCGAAGATGCCAGCGACAGCGGATTCTGAGGCGGAACGGAACGATGAGCGCGATCGAATACGAAATCAGGAATCCCAGCGAGCTTCGCAATGCCGAGGAGGCGGTGCGCATGGCGGATCTGGAAAACATGCGGCCGCTGCCGCGCATCTCCGTGCATGCCTTCTGCGAGAGCGAGGCCCTGCAGCAGGTCATGGAACGTTGCGCCAATGATCGGCGCGTCGCGAAAGTCAGCATGCGCATCACCAGCGGCGGAATAGCCGCTGCCGCCAACATGTTTTCCGGCGCCCCGACTCCGAACCTCATCATCCTCGAGACCAAGGCGAATGCCGCGAACTTGCTCGGCGAACTCGCGCCGCTTGCCGCCGTCTGCGATCCGACGACCAAGGTCGTCATTGTCGGCTATTACAACGATATCGGCCTTTATCGCGAGCTCATCCGCAACGGCATTTCCGAATATATGGTCCAGCCTGTCGCCATGCCCGATATCCTTACGGCGATGGCCTCGATCTTTGTCGATCCGGACTCCGAGCCGCTCGGCCGCAGCATCGCCTTCATCGGCTCGAAGGGCGGCACCGGCGCTTCGACCATCGCGCATAATTGCGCCTTCGGCATTTCCAATCTCTTCTCCACCGAGACGATCCTCGCCGATCTCGACCTGCCCTATGGCACGGCGAACATCGACTTCGACCAGGATCCGGCCCAGGGCATCGCCGAAGCGGTCTTCGCACCCGATCGTCTCGACGAGGTCTTCCTCGACCGCCTGCTGACGAAATGCTCCGAGCATCTGTCGCTGCTTGCCGCACCCTCGCTGCTCGACCGTGCCTATGATTTCGACGGCCAGGCCTTCCAGCCGGTGCTCGACGTCCTGCAGCGCAGCGCGCCCGTCACCGTGCTCGATGTTCCGCATGCATGGTCGGAATGGACGCGCTCGGTGCTGTCGAGCGTCGACGAGGTGGTCATCGCAGCGGTTCCCGATCTCGCCAATCTGCGCAACGCCAAGAACATGCTGGACGCGCTGCGCAAGATGCGGCCGAACGACCGGCCGCCGCATCTCATCCTCAATCAGGTCGGCATGCCGAAACGGCCGGAGATTTCGCCGTCGGATTTCTGTGAGCCGCTGGAGATCGATCCGATCGCGATCATTCCCTTCGACATCAGTCTTTTCGGCAACGCTGCCAACAGCGGCCGGATGATTTCCGAAGTCGACCCGAAGTCGCCGACGGCGGAAACCTTTTCGCAGATATCGCACATCGTCACCGGCCGTGTCGCGATCAAGAAGGCGAAGAAGGGCGGCCTGCTGGGCCTCCTGAAGCGCAAGTAGACGATGAGCATTTCCAGCAAAAGCGGGCAGCGGTTTTGCCTCCGGAATTGCGTGAAAACAAAAAGATAGAGCATTTCCGTGACTCCGGAGAGATCGGGAAATGCTCAAGAACGAGCAGATTGGATTGAGTGGCATGTTTGGAAAACGCGGAAACGAAGGTTCCGGAAAGGTCGGGGGGGCGATTGCTCCTCCGCCGCCGGCTCCGACCGCCGCCCCTGCGGCCTCTTCCCCCTCCATTCTGGTCGAACCCTCGCGCGAATCCGCACGCCAGCAGGTGACGCCACCGCCGATCCAGACGCCGCAGCGCAAGCGCCCGGCCCGCACCGATGAATATTACGACACCAAGGCGCAGGTCTTTTCCGCGCTGATCGACACGATCGATCTCTCGCAGCTTTCCAAGCTCGACGGCGAAAGCGCCCGCGAGGAAATCCGCGACATCGTCAACGACATCATCACCATCAAGAACTTTGCGATGTCGATCTCCGAGCAGGAAGAACTGCTTGAGGATATCTGCAACGACGTCCTCGGCTACGGCCCGCTGGAGCCGTTGCTGGCGCGCGACGACATCGCCGACATCATGGTCAACGGCGCCGGCCAGACTTTCATCGAAGTCGGCGGCAAGACGATCGAATCGGAGATCCGCTTCCGCGACAATGCACAGCTTCTCTCCATCTGCCAGCGCATCGTCAGCCAGGTCGGCCGCCGCGTCGACGAATCGAGCCCGATCTGCGACGCCCGCCTGCCGGATGGTTCGCGCGTCAACGTCATCGCGCCGCCGCTGTCGATCGACGGGCCGGCGCTCACCATCCGCAAGTTCAAGAAGGACAAGCTGACGCTCGACCAGCTCGTCCGTTTCGGCGCGATCACCCCGGAAGGCGCAACCGTGCTGCAGATCATCGGGCGCGTGCGCTGCAATGTCGTCATTTCAGGCGGCACCGGCTCGGGCAAGACGACCCTTCTGAACTGCCTCACCAACTATATCGACAGGGACGAGCGCGTCATCACCTGCGAGGATACCGCCGAACTGCAGCTGCAGCAGCCGCATGTCGTCCGTCTCGAAACGCGCCCGCCGAATATCGAAGGCGAGGGCGAGATCACCATGCGCGATCTGGTCAAGAACTGCCTGCGTATGCGCCCCGAGCGCATCATCGTCGGCGAAGTGCGCGGACCTGAGGTTTTCGACCTACTGCAGGCGATGAATACCGGTCACGACGGCTCGATGGGCACCATCCACGCCAACACGCCCCGCGAATGCCTGAGCCGTATCGAATCGATGATCGCCATGGGCGGCTTTACCCTACCGGCAAAGACGGTGCGCGAGATCATTTCCAGCTCGGTCGACGTCGTCATTCAGGCGGCGCGCCTTCGTGATGGTTCACGCCGCATCACCCAGATCACCGAGGTGATCGGCATGGAAGGCGACGTCATCATCACCCAGGATCTGATGCGCTACGAGATCGAAGGCGAGGATGCGAATGGCCGTCTGATCGGCCGGCACATGTCGACCGGCGTCGGCAAGCCGCATTTCTGGGATCGCGCCCGCTACTTCAACGAGGAAAAGCGTCTTGCCGCCGCCCTCGACGCGATGGAAGCGAAAACGAAGGAATAGGCGAGATGTTCGGGTTCGATCCCATAGTCCTGGCAATCGTCGTCCTCGCCGCCGTCTCCGCGGCGGCGGTCGCCTATGCCCTGTTGTTTTCGAAGATCGAGGCCGACAAGAAATCGGCAAGCCGCATCAATCGCGTCAAATCGGCCGAAAGCGACCGGGTCAAGGTCAAGGCCGCCCGTGACCGGGTGCAAGAGCTGTCGAAGCGCCGTAAATCGGTGCAGGACAATCTGAAGGATCTGGAAAAGCGCCAGCACGAAAAGACCAAGAAGAGCGTGTCGATGAAAGCGCGGCTGGTGCAGGCCGGCCTGACGATCACGGCGGCGAAATTTTATCTTATCAGCGCCGTCTTCGCCTCCATGCTGCTGCTTGTCGCTTTGGTCGTCGGCGCATCGTGGATGGTCATGGTCGGTATCGCCGTCGTCGCCGGTCTCGGCCTGCCGCGCTGGGTCGTCGGCTTCCTGATCAAGCGCCGCCAAACCAAGTTTTTGAACGAACTCCCCAATGCGCTTGACGTCATTACGCGCTCGATCAAATCAGGCCTGCCGCTCAACGATGCGATTCGCCTTATCGCCACCGAAGGCACCGAGCCGGTCAAGAGCGAGTTCCTGCGGGTGATCGAGGCGCAGCAGGTAGGCCTCAGTATCCCCGACGCCTGCGCCCGCATGACGATCCACATGCCGCTCCAGGAAGTCAACTTCTTCGCCATCGTCATCGCCATCCAGTCGCAGGCCGGCGGCAATCTGTCGGAAGCGATCGGCAACCTCTCCAAGGTGCTGCGGGAGCGCAGGAAGATGAAGGCCAAGGTCCAGGCGCTCTCAATGGAAGCCAAGGCGTCGGCTGTCATCATCGGGGCTCTGCCCTTCATCGTCGCGACCCTCGTCTACATGACGTCGCCGAACTACATGATGATCCTTTTCACCGATCCGCGCGGCCATTTCATCATGGGTGTCTCGGCGATCTGGATGTCGATCGGCATCTTCGTCATGCGCAACATGGTCAATTTTGACATCTAGCCGGAAGGAAGCACCATGTCGCAGGATCTTGCCGCAACGCTGACCAATCCGAGCATGCTGATCGCCCTTCTCGTCGCGATCGCCGTCTTCGCCACTTTTTACACGATTGCCGTTCCCTTCTTCGAGCGCGGCGATCTGAACAAGCGCATGAAGGCTGTTTCCACAGAGCGCGAGCAGATCCGTGCCCGCGAACGTGCCCGCATGAACACGGAAACCGGCGCCGGCAAGGCCTCGCTCAGGAGCCAGAACAACCGCTCGGTCCGTCAGATCGTCGAGCGCTTCAACCTGCGCAAGGCGCTGGTCGACGAAAACACGGTCAACAAGCTGCGTGCCGCCGGTTTCCGTTCGGAGAATGCGCTGAATAGCTTCCTGGTGGCGCGTTTCCTGCTGCCTTTCCTTTTCCTGGCGCTAGCGGCCTTCTGGGTCTTCGGCCTCGGCAATCTCGCCGAAAGGGGCATGGGCATCCGCCTCTTCGCCGTCATCGGCATCGGTTATCTCGGCTTCTATGCGCCGAACATCTATATCTCGAACCGCATGGGCAAGCGTCAGCACTCGATCAAGCGCGCATGGCCGGATGCGTTGGACCTGATGCTGATCTGCGTCGAATCCGGCATCTCGATCGAGGCCGCGATGCGTCGTGTGTCGGAAGAGCTCGGCGAGCAGTCGCCGGCGCTCGCCGAGGAGATGGTGCTGACCACGGCCGAGCTCTCCTTCCTGCCGGATCGCCGCGTAGCGCTCGAAAATCTTGCCACACGTACCCAGATCGAGTTGGTACGCTCGGTGACGCAGGCGCTGGTCCAGGCCGATCGCTACGGCACGCCGATCGCGCAGGCGCTGCGTGTTCTCGCCCAGGAAGGGCGCGACGAACGCATGAACGAGGCGGAAAAGAAGGCGGCCGCCCTGCCGCCGAAACTGACGGTGCCGATGATCCTGTTTTTCCTGCCGGTGCTGATCGCCGTCATTCTCGGTCCGGCCGGCATTCAGGTGGCAGACAAGTTCTGACGATTGTGCCGGCCCCGGAAAGCGGATGCAGCGTTCGGCAGAGACGCTGTTGCCTCAAAGGCCGTCGGCCGATCGCGGCCTTCAAACACGCGTGACCGCCGCCGGCATAGCTGGTAAACGGGATGGACGACCATCGGCAAGCGCGGATGCAACCGCAGTGCCTCTGGCGCGCGTTCAACACAAAAGCGAGGTCTCCGATGTCTTCTGCCGGCATTTTCATCAGCATCATGGCAGCCTTGGCCGTCGGCGCGATGAGCCCCGGCCCGAGCTTCGTCGTCGTTTCCAGGATCGCCATCTCGCGTTCAAGGCTGGATGGCCTTGCGGCCGCACTCGGCATGGGCGCCGGCGGTGTCGTTTTTGCCGTTCTGGCGCTTGCCGGGCTGACAGCGCTGCTGTCTCAGTTCGAATGGCTCTATGTCCTGCTGAAGGTCGCAGGCGGCGCCTATCTCGTCTATATCGCGGTCAATATCTGGAGGGGCGCCGGTCAGCCGCTCGAAGTCTCTGACGCCGTCAACGGCAACCGCGCGCTGAGATTGAGCTTCACGACTGCGCTGCTGACCCAGCTCAGCAACCCGAAAACCATCATCGTCTATGCCAGCCTCTTTGCGGCACTTCTGCCGAGGACGGTGCCGCTCGATCTCATCGTCGCGCTGCCGCTCGGCGTCTTTGCCGTGGAGGCGGGGTGGTATTCGATCGTGGCCTTCGCCTTTTCGGCCCGCCATCCGCGGCGTCTCTATCTTGCCGCCAAGGGCTGGATCGACAGGGCCGCTGGTGCCGTCATGGGCGGCCTAGGTTTGCGTCTCATTCTTTCGGGCCTGAGCGCCCGCTAGCTGTGAGCTTTCAGGAGGTTGTCCATTCGGAGCGGATTTAGGAGACTGGAGTTACCACACCTCAGTTTTCCAGGATCACTCCGAATGAACATCCATAAGAATGCCCGACTGACACCGTTGCGTCGAGA
>NZ_MZMU01000009.1 GCF_004123835.1 Rhizobium leguminosarum
CACCGAAAAGCCCATCTGCCAAACTGGACCCACATGTACAATTGGCATCGTCCTCATGGTAGCCTGAAATCAAAAACACCCATCGGTCGCCTCGGTCTCAACCGAGACAACCTGTTGAGGCTCCACAGCTAGACCCGGCACTTTGCGGAGCGAGTTTGCACGTGATTGGCTCGACCATGATCCGGGGCTGGATTTCAATTGGCTGTGGGATCGCCCCGCACGCGGGAAACCGGTCAGCATCAAGCTTTGGCTGATCCCGATCACGATCCTCGCGGCTGGGATAGCGATCCTCTGGGACGATTTCAAAAATCCCTAGCGAGACGACTGCTCTTCCCGTTCGACGCCCGAGCGCTCGCCGGCAAGCTGGTGAAAAGGGCAAATAGAGCGATTCCAGCACAAGTGCGCGCCAGATCTTCGTCGCTTCTCGTCGAGGCGACGTATCGTCAGCCACCGATCACTGCCCGTTAGAACCTGTGGCCAATATCGGCATGCCCCGGCAGACCCTGGCGGTCGCTGGCCTTCCTCCGACTCGCGCAGATGGCTGTTACGGCGTGTTCACATATGAGGACACGCTCATTCGAGCATCAATTGCATACCGCTGCTGAATGCTCAGCCCCGCGTTGCTCACCTATCCGGAAGCGCGGGTTTGTGACGGACAGATGACGGGTTTGTGACAAAGCGCGTGTTATTTCAGCAACATAGCCACGACAGCCTTCTGTCATGATCGATATCGTTATTGCGGCACAACATCCCTTATGTAATTTCCGCGGCGAGGCAGGCACCGAGCCAAAATGGTGCCGCTTCGGTCACACGGGTTGAAGACACGTAGGGACTGCCGAGGGCAGACGGTCTTCATCCTTTTGCATCTGAACTGGAGGTTTATTCCATGAACATCAAGAGCCTTCTTCTCGGCTCCGCTGCTGCACTTGCAGTAGTATCCGGCGCTCAGGCTGCCGACGCTATCGTTGCTGCCGAGCCGGAACCGGTTGAATACGTTCGCGTCTGCGACGCTTACGGCACCGGCTACTTCTACATCCCGGGCACCGAAACCTGCCTCAAGATCAACGGTTACATCCGTTTCCAGGTTGACGTTGCTCCGAACGCCAGCTCTATCAACGCTGCTGGCGGCGGTTCTGTTGCGAACGACTCGGACTGGGACGCTCGTACGCGCGGTCAGGTTCAGTTCACGGCCAAGAGCGACACCGAATACGGCCCGCTCACCGGCGTAATCGTCATCCAGGCTAACGCCGACAACGCTACGAACCAGCAGACCAAGCTCGACTCTGCTTACCTCGACATCGCCGGCTTCCGCGCTGGTCTGTTCTACTCCTGGTGGGACGATGGCCTCTCCGGCGAAACGGACGACATCGGTTCTCCGGTCACGCTGCATAACTCCATCCGTTATCAGTACGAAACCGACGCTTTCTACGCTGGCATCAGCGTTGACGAGCTGGAAGACAGCCCGTTCTACAATGGCGAAACTGCCAACAACGTTGGCGTTGCCGTCGGTCTCGGCGGCAAGGCTGGTGCATTCAGCTATCAGATCACTGCCGGTTACGACACCGACAACGAAGAAGGCGCCGTCCGTGCTATGGGTACGGTTGCTGTCGGTCCGGGCACGCTCGGCCTCGCAGTTGTCTACGCGAGCAACCCGAACGCCTACTACAACAAGGCTGAATGGGCTGTTGCTGCCGAATACGCCATCAAGGCGACTGACAAGCTGAAGATCACCCCGGCTGTTCAGTACTACAACAACTACGGCATCACTGCTGGCGAGTTCAACGACGACAATGATGCCTGGAAGGTCGGTCTGACGGTTGATTACCAGATCGTCGACAACCTCTCCACCAAGATTTCGGTTCAGTACCTCGATCCGGACAATGCTAGCGACGTTACCTCGGGCTTCTTCCGCCTGCAGCGCGCGTTCTGATAAAAGGCTGCCGGCTAGACAGTATGTCGTCCGAAAACCGTTCACACTTTTCGGCATCATGCTCTAAACCGGCAGCTGCAAATTCCTGATCTGACTGACCTCCGATTGGGAAAGAATGGGCCTGGACTTCCCTGCCTGGGCCCATTCCCCTTGACCAGACATGCGTCCAAGACAGCATGCTCGATGAGTGCCTTGCCACTGTCGTATCACATCGGTTCATTGCCGATGTCCGGCAGCCTATGTCGTTGCTGAACCTGGTAACCAGCAAGCTCAACCAACTTTTCATCCATCTGCCGCCGATCGCCAAGCTAGCCCGGCGGCCGACAAAATTTTTGCGCCTCAGCAATAACGGCGCCAAATTCGGACACAGAGCCATGCCATGGCGAACCGAGGGTGAGGTAGTGATTCGCTTCGCCAGGACATGGGGCCACGACATGGGGCCACGACATGGGGTTTGAGATCGAAATGAAGTTATCCGCGCTTGCCGCTGCCGCCCTTTTTTCCGCCGTCCTCGCCTTGCCGGCCTCTGCCGCGCCGGCCGCGCCCGCCGAGACCTTTCCTGGTGCTCCCGGCGTAATCACGCTTTCCGGCAAATGCGCCAAGCTGGTCGTCGCCAAATTCGACGCCACCAAGGGCTGCAGGAACGAGCTTGCCAGTGTCACGCTGGCCAATGGCGTGGTGACCTTCATCTTCACCTCGGATGGCAAGGCGCTGGGCTTCCAGGGCGACGGCAGCGGCATCAAGCCTGCCTCCAATGGCAATGCCCGCCTGCCGCTCAGCCTCGTCACCACGGGTGTCGGCAACAAGATGACCGGAGAGGTCAAGGTCGCCGGCTTCTGCACCTTCGGCAATCCCTATGCCGGCAAGCCGATCGCGATCGAATGCACCGCTGAAAGCAAGGACTCCTCCTTCACCGGCAGCTTCCGCACTGGCGGCAAGCTGGTGAAGAAGGGTAAGTAACCGCCCTCAAGCGCACCAGGCACTGCCGGCTGCCCCTGGCTTGCGTGCCAGGCCCTCATTGATCAGTTGCGCGCCGAAAGAGCGCCCGTCGCGCGAGACGACGCGCGGCGCGCCAGAGGGCTCGGCCTTACCCGCCGCATTCATGGTGAAGGGTCCGGCGTTCAGAAGCGCCAGCAGCCGCGACTTGGCGGCAAAGGCCACCCGGCGCTCGCCGTCACAGCGCGCCTGGTCGACCACCGGGCTTGCCATATCGGCAATCACGATCTTCTCGCCCTTGTACCAGAAGACGCCACCGTCGCCGACGCAATTGATATGGGCGCCCTGCCCGCAATAGCCGAAGGCGACTGTCCCGGTTTGCGAAACGGCAGCGGGGGCCGGCGGCGGCACTGCCTTTATCGGCTGGATCATCGGCGTCGGGATCGCGGCCGGCGGCTGCGGCTGCGGCTGCGGTACTGCGACTTTCGGCGTGGGTGCGGCAAGCGCTACCTGCTTCGGCGGCGCGTCCTTCCTGACGACGGGCCTCGGTTCGGCCGTGTCCCGTGTGATCGGCGTCGATTGTCTTGCAAGCATCGGCTGGATGCTCTTCCAATGGTCGTGGGCGACGATGCCGCCGATCGCGGCAATGCCGATCACCGCCCAGGGCAGCAATCCGCCACCGCTGCTGCGCGCTTTGCTCTTTCCTCTCGCCGGCGCCTTGCGGCGGCCGCGTGTCGCTGTCTTGGCCATCTGTCCGATTCCCGTGAGGCCGGGATTATCGCCGCCTAATCCTTTCCGAAAGGTTGGCACGGCGACAGGATGATGCCTGGTTCGCCGAACTTTCCCTCCAATGACATGAACGCGCTGGCGCGCACCGGAGAGGCCAACGGGACCGCCGAAACGCACGAGGGAAAAAAGCTGAACAAATTCCGCGCTCAGACGTTAGCCAGCGAAAAATTCCATCTTTTCTGGGGGAAAATTCATGGATCTTATTATCGCCGACATAATACCGGAGTCGCGTATCCACTATCCCGTCATTTTCGCCCGCCTCTTCGGCGCCATCGTCTTCGGCGGGCTGATCGGCTTCGAGCGTGAGGCACGCGACCGCCCGGCGGGCTTCCGCACTCATATTCTGATTAGTCTTGCCGCTGCCCTCTTCGCCATCATCTCGATCGAGGCAGTGCACATGCCGGGTTTTACCGATGACGAGCAGGTGCGCATCGATCCGCTGCGCGTGATCGAAGCCGTGACCGCCGGCGTCGCCTTCCTCGCCGCCGGCATGATCGTCTTTGCAAGAGGTCGGGTGCACGGGCTGACGACGGGCGCCGGCATGTGGCTCTCCGGCGCCATCGGCCTCGCCATGGGCTTCGGCTATTGGCCGATCGCCTTCTTCGCGACGCTCGTCGCCATCTGCGTACTCTTCGCCTTCGGTAAACTCGAACAATGGTTCGGCTTTAATTCCGGACAGCGTGTCGATCGCGATGAACACAAATAGAAAAGCAAAGCGCCCGGCATCATGCCGGGCGCCCGTATTGTCAGCGTAACTGTCTGTTGGTCATTCGGCGCGTGTGGCCGAAGGATCGCTTTTCCCAACCGATGCCGTGCCGCCGATGGCGGAGAGCGGCTTCTGGCGTTTGCCGATATCGATACGCTCGTCCGCCGCTTCGCGTACGGCCTGCCATTCATTTTCGTGCCGGATGAAGATCTCGCGGGGCACAAAGTTGATCGTCATATGTTTCTCACCCTGTTTCAAATCTACCGTCAGCGCCCAAGGGCTTCCGGAATGCCCGTTATTTCTTGGTCTCTGCATTGCCCTTGATGTCGGGGCCACCCTTGGAAAGATCGGCGCCGGTAACATGGGCCGGCACGTGAATGTCGTGGTAGATGCCAGGGGTCAGTGTCAGGTCGACATGATGCGGCGGCAGCACCTGCGCCTTCTGCATGCGGTTTGGCTTCGCCCGCTTCATGCGGTCGGACGCCTCCGTGCGTTTGTCGGGAAGATGGGTCGAAGTGTGCATCATCGGCCTCCTTTTTTAAGCTCAACCAAGGCCTAACGGGCGGGCATCAGGATGGTTCCAAAAAAATCACCCAATCGCGGTGTGACGACCGACCTTGACTGGCCCGCGAAGTTCATTACCTAGTGCCTATCCCGCAGCCTTCCAGACATCGGCTGACGGGGAACTTTGGTGCCGGGCCCCTCTGGCGAGAGTTTTTACGGCGCTCTCGTGATGTCGGTACCGCCTGCAGCTTAGCCGGCGGATTTTTCATCGATGAACAAGCTCACCATGCCTGACCCGCATGCCCGTGGTGGCGTGCCGCGTCTTTCCAATATATCGACCCTCGTCAAGACGATTTGCGGCCGCGAGGTGCGGCCATGAATCAACCCGTAACCCCATCCTCGCTCAGCTATTTCCGCTGGGCTTTCATCGTCACTGCCCTCGGCCTCGTTCTCGGCGCGGTGCTCGGCTGGCAGACGACCGGCACGATCGGCGGCATGGCGACCGTCTTCTTCATCTGCACGGTGCTTGCGGTGCTGGAGATCTCGCTCTCCTTCGATAATGCCATTGTCAACGCCAACAAGCTGAAGGAGATGACGCCGGTCTGGCAGCAGCGCTTCCTCACCTGGGGCATCATAATCGCCGTCTTCGGCATGCGCATCGTCTTCCCGCTGGCAATCGTCGCGATCGCGGCACAGATCGGCCCCTGGGATGCTCTGGTGCTTGCCGCCCGCGAGCCGGCCGAATATGCCCGCATCATGAATGACGCGCATCTGCCGATCGCAGCCTTCGGCGGCACCTTCCTGATGATGGTCGGCCTCAATTACTTCTTTGACTACAAGAAGGAAATCCACTGGCTTCCCGGCCTGGAAAGGGTGATGGCGCGTTCGGCCGCCATCAAGGGTATCGAAATCGCCGTCGTGCTGGCGCTGATGCTGGTTTTCTCCTGGCTGATCGGCGGGGAGGAAGCGACCGTCTTCGTCAATTGCGCCCTCTACGGCCTGCTCACCTTCCTCGCGGTCGAGGTGGTCGGCGGGCTGCTCGATGCCTCGCAAAAGACGATGAGTGCTGCCGCCAAGGGTGGTCTTGGGGCCTTCATCTATCTGGAGGTGCTGGATGCAAGCTTTTCCTTCGACGGCGTCATCGGCGCCTTCGCGCTGACGCAGAACCTCTTCGTCATCGCGATCGGCCTCGGCATCGGCGCCATGTACGTGCGCTCGATGACGATCATGCTGGTGGAGAAGGGAACGCTTGCCGAATACCGCTATCTCGAGCATGGCGCCTTCTACGCCATCCTGATCCTCTCGGTGATCATGTATGCCCAGACCCTGGTGCATATCCCCGAGGTCATCACCGGGCTCGGCGGCGCGGCCTTGATCGGCCTGTCCCTCTGGTCGTCCATCCGCCACAACAAACGCGAAAGGGTGGAGGATCACGGCGCCCAACGGGAAGAGCTTCGCGCCTGACGATGCAAGAAGCCGCAGTGCGCGGCGCCCTTGCGGCTAAAAATAAAGCCCGCGACCATCCGGTTGCGGGCTAATTCATTCATGCATGGCTTGAAGGTATTAGCGGGTGACCTGACCGAAGGAGGCCGGGTCGATGCCGAGTTCCCTGAGGTCGTTGGCGCGCGGGCGGCGGCCGGCTTCAACGGCAGCACTGACGGCATTTGCGGCACCAAGCACGGCGAATGCGCGACCAAAGAAACTCGTACGGACTGAATTGCGGATGGCGGACATTGTCCCTTTTCCTCTTGCTCTGATTGACTACCCATAGATGGCATCGCGCATACACCGCCACAATGCTCAGAAAATCACCTCAGCCATGCAAAAACAGGAGGCCGGCGCATGTCTCCATGGCCGGCCTCGAGAGAGGGGGTGGGTCGTCTTTTTCTTCTAGCCTTCTTTGTTCTAGTCTTCGTTTGCCGCCAGCTGCGACAGCACCTGCCCCCTGCCGCGCAGTCGCAGGATCAGCGGGATGAGAAAGGCCGCCGCTGCAACGATCAGCAGGCCTGCCGCGATCGGCGACATCACCAGCGTCGTCACATCGCCCTGGCTGATTGCCAGCGCCCGGCGCAGCTGCTGCTCGGCAAGCGGCCCGAGGATCAGCCCGACGACGGCAGGCGCGATTGGATAGCCGAAGAGCCGCATCACATATCCGAGCAGACCGAAGGCGAGCAGCATGCCGAGCTCGAACACCGACGGATTGGCGCCGATCGTCCCAAGCGTCGCAAACAGTAGGATGCCGGCATAGAGCCACGGCTTCGGAATGGTCAGCAACCGCACCCAAAGCCCGATCATCGGCAGGTTCAGCACCAAAAGCATCGCATTGGCGATGAGCAGGCTGGCGATCAGTCCCCAGACGAGCTGCGGATTGGTGGCAAACAGCAGCGGCCCCGGCTGCAAGCCGTATTGCTGGAAGCCGGCAAGCATGATCGCCGCCGTCGCCGTCGTCGGCAGGCCGAGTGTCAGAAGCGGTACCAGCGTGCCGGCGGCCGATGCGTTGTTCGCCGCCTCGGGACCGGCCACGCCTTCGATCGCACCATGGCCGAACTCTTCCGGGTTTTTCGCCAGCCGCTTTTCGGTCGCATAGGAGAGGAAAGTGCCGATTTCGGCGCCGCCCGCCGGCATCGCGCCGATCGGGAAACCGATTAGTGTGCCGCGCAGCCAGGGCTTCCACGAACGCGCCCAGTCCTCAGCGGTCATCCAGAGCGAACCCTTGACCGCCTCGACCTTCTCCGCGATCCGGTTGCCCTGCGCGGCGATATAAAGCGTCTCGCCGATCGCAAACATCGCCACGGCAAGCGTCGTTACCTCGACGCCGTCGAGCAGGTCGGGGATGCCGAAGGAAAGCCTGGCCTGCCCCGTCTGCTGGTCGATGCCGACCATGGCGAGAGCAAAACCGATAAACAGCGACGTCAGGCCCCGCAATGCGGAATCGCCGAAGGCCGAAGAGACGGTGACGAAGGCAAGCACCATCAGCGCGAAATATTCACGCGGCCCGAAGACCAGCGCCAGCTTGACGATGTAAGGCGCGATGAAGGCAAGCCCGAGCGTCGCGATCAGGCCGGCGACGAAGGAGCCGATCGCCGCTGTCGCCAGCGCCGGTCCGCCGCGCCCGGCGCGCGCCATCTTGTTGCCCTCGAGCGCGGTGACGATCGAGGCGCTTTCACCCGGCGTGTTGAGCAGGATCGAGGTCGTCGAACCGCCATACATGCCGCCGTAATAGATGCCGGCGAACATGATCAGCGAGCCGCCGGGATCGAGCTTGTAGGTGACGGGCAACAGCAGCGCCACGGTGAGTGCCGGGCCGATGCCGGGAAGCACGCCGACGGCGGTGCCAAGCGTCACGCCGACCAGCGCATAAACCAGGTTCATCGGCTGCATCGCAACCAGAATACCCTGCCATAGGAATTCGAATGTGCTCATCTTGGTGTCCCAAGCGGCGTTCCCGACTATCCGATTTCGGGGTCAGGCGCCGCGCAAAATCAAAAAAGCTGACAGCGCGTCCGCGCGGTCAGAAGAACAGATGTTCGAGCGGGCCGGCCGGCAGCGTCAGTTGCAGCAGCTGCGAGAAGATCGCCCAGACGACGAAGCTGAGGACGATGCCAAGCGGCAGCGAGATCCACAGCTTGCGTTTGCCGAAGCCGCGTGCTGTCAGCGCGAAGAGGATGCCGGTCGCAATCGAGAAGCCGGCGACGCGCAGGAGCAGCATCTGGCCGGCAAGACCGGCGACGATCCAGATGACGGGTGCGACTTCCTGCCGGTCACGTTCCGGAAAATCGCCGCGCCAGGCTTCGAAGGTGGTCCAGATCCCGAGACAGAAGAGGCCGAATGCCACCATTTGAGGCGCGGTCGCCGGACCGATGCGGTCGTACTGCGCAATCGTTTTCAGATGCAAGGCATCCCAGGCCATCACGCCGGCGACGACGAAGAGGAAAACGGCAATGATGAACGCCGCCCAATCAGGGCGGCGCTCGGTTGCCGAGGAGGTGTTATCCTCGCTCATTGAACAAGTCCGATATCTTTGAGAATGCCTTCAGTGGCCGCGACATCCTTTTCGAGCTGCGCCTTGAAGGCGTCGCCGGAGAGATAGGTGTCGGCCCAGCCCTTGGTCTTCAGCGTTTCCTGCCAGGTGGCGGAGCTGTGCAGCTTCTCGAAATCGGCGGTGACGGCTGCCACCTGCTCTGCCGACAGGCCGGGGGCAGCGGCGACCATGCGCCAGTTCTGGATGGTGACGTCGGTGCCGGCTTCCTTCAGTGTCGGGGCATCGACACCATCGATGCGCTTTTCACTGGATACGGCGAGAAGACGGAGCGTGCCTGACTTCACCTGCGATTCGAACTCGCTATAACTCGAGACGCCGGCCGTGACCTGGCCGCCGAGAATGGCGGCGAGCGCTTCACCGCCGCCGGAGAAGGCGACATAGTTGATCTTGGTCGGATCGACGCCGGAAGCCTTGGCGATCAGGCCGACGGTGATATGGTCGGTGCCGCCGGCAGAGCCGCCGCCCCAGGAAACCGAACCCGGATCCTTCTTCAGCGCCGCCACCAGATCGGCCATGGTCTTGATCTCGGATGCAGCGGGAACGACGACGGCCTCATATTCGCCGGTCAGGCGGGCGATCGGCGTGACGTCCTTGAGCGTCACCGGCGACTTGTTGGTGAGGATCGCGCCGACCATCACATAGCCGCCGACGATCAGCGAATTCGGGTTGCCGGCAGCCTGGCTGCTGAACTGCGCAAGGCCGATGGTGCCGCCGGCGCCCGGGACGTTCTGGACCTGCACGTTGCCGGAAATCTTCTCCTGCTGCAGCGCGGTCTGCAGCGAGCGGGCCGTCTGGTCCCAGCCGCCGCCGGGAGCGGCGGGCGCGATGATGGTGTAATCGGCCGCATAGGCCGGCAGCGCGATGGTCGCTGCAAGAAGGGTTGCGATGAACGTATGCTTCACGATGTGTCCTCCGTCGGCGGCTGAGCAAACCGCCTGCTGTTCTCTGGGAATCGGGAGGAATGGCCGGCCAGCGGACGCAAGCGTCCTGAATGACGAGCGGAATACCTCCCAAGGCTTCAGCTCTCCGCCTCCACGGAGAAGAAGTAGCCAAAGCGACCACAACAACCTGTCATTTAGCTGACATCGGCGAGATATCCAGAAGGAGAAGACACTTTTTTGCCGTAATTGGCGGGCGCCGGCTGAGATCCGCTTTCTCCTGCCGCAAGGCAAGTACATTATCTACACTGGACGTCCGTTTTTATTTGCCGGATATTTCAGGCCGGAGGGCAATCCGATGGCGAATGGCGGTTACAACCATTTTTGTCCGGTTTCCAAAGCGTGCGAGCTGCTTGAGCCGCGATGGACGCTGCTCATTCTCTGCGAGATGTGGTCCGGTTCGACCCGCATCAATGAGATCCGGCGGGGCGTGCCGGGAATGTCGCCGACCCTGATGGTTAAGCGCCTGAGGGAAATGGAAGCGAACGGATTGATTGTCCGGTCGCAAAACGATGCGACGGGCGATATAGTCTATAGAACGACCGACATGGCCAAGGAGCTGGAGCCGATCGTCCACGCGCTTGGAAAATGGGCGCACAGGAACGTCGACGCCGACGTCACGCTGGAAAGGCTCGATGCCCGTATATTGATGTGGAACATGCGCCGCAAGATCGATGCGAGTGCGCTTCCTTCCCGCAGGCGCAGCGTCATCAGGTTCAGCTACCCCGAACTGCCGAGAGACGAGAGAAATTACTGGCTGCTGGCAAAACCCGGTATGCCGGTCGACCTGTGTCTCAGTGATCCCGGCTATGACGTCGACCTTTTCGTGACGGCGGAGCTCAAGGCCATGACATCGGCATGGATCGGCCTGTCGAGCCTGGAAACGGAAATCGCCCACGACAAGATTTCCCTGATCGGCGACACGACCCTCGCCGCCAGCATGGAAAACTGGATGGTCAGAAGTTCCTACGCGATCGCCTGAGGCGCCATGTTTGCGCCTGCCAGTCCATATTCTGTATCGGGATCGCTACACTTCCTACACTAGGCCGAAACGCCAGTTCGCGGCACCATCGAACCATGAGCGGACCAGCGGCAACGCTGATTGGCGGGCCGGCCGCTTTGCAAACCCGAACGGGAGCAACAAAACCCGGCGGACGTTACGGCGGATTGCCTGCGTTTGCCGACAAGCCCAGGAGAGAAACCATGCAGACCACCCCCAGCATGTCGCGGGAGTCCGCGATATCCCAAAATACCGACCTTGCCGCCCTGAAGTCGCGCCAGCAGATCGCATGGGCCTCAGGCGATTATGCCGTTATCGGTGTGCGACTGCAGATCGTCGGCGAAAGCCTGTGCGAGGCGCTGGACCTGCGCGGCGGCCAGAAAGTGCTGGATGTGGCGGCCGGCAACGGCAACGCCACGCTTGCCGCTGCCCGGCGCTGGGCCGAGGTGACATCGACGGATTACGTCCCCGAGCTTCTGGAGCGCGGCCGCGAACGGGCGATCGCCGAAGGCATGCCGGTAAACTTCCAGATGGCCGATGCAGAGGCGCTACCGTTCGAAAACGGAGCTTTCGATGCCGTCATTTCTACATTCGGCGTGATGTTTACCCCCGATCAGGACACTGCGGCGAAGGAGATGCTGCGGGTCTGCAGATCAGGCGGCAGGATCGGCATGGCGAATTGGACGCCGAACGGCTTCATCGGCCAGGTGTTCAAGACGATCGGCCAGCACATTCCACCCATGCCAGGCGTGAAATCTCCTGCACTCTGGGGCACGACCGCCAGGCTCGAAGAGATGTTCGCAAGCAGCGGACGGATCGCCGCCACGCCGAAAATCTTCAACTTCCGCTACCGCTCCCCCGCCCATTGGCTGGAAATTTTCCGCACTTGGTACGGCCCGGTGCACAAGGCGTTCGAGGCGTTGCCCGAGCCGGGCAAGGCGGCGCTGGAACGTGATTTCCTGACGCTGATCGAGCGCTTCAACCAGGCCGAGGACGGCACGATGGTGGTGCCCGCCGAATATCTCGAAGTGGTAGTGACGAAGCATTAACACGGCTGCCGGGCTTGATCTGGCGGGATCATCGGCCCGGCCTCCCCAAACTCTGCAGCAAAGGCCCCATGGTTTAATTCCGGTGTCGTCATCGATGGCAACGGAACCCACGAAACTATCGCGAGACCACCAGCCGCCTCTTCGCCGCGCAGAAAGCCAATGGCTCCTCCCCGGGGCAATCTACTGCGTTGCCGACAGCACTTCACTCGTGGGGCGAACCGGCTGAAAGCTGACGCCCTTCACTGCGTACGCAAGACCTCGTTCCAGTGCGCGATCAGCCGCGCCCGCTTCACCTGATCTAGATAGACCATCAGCCCGGGACTGACCGGCACAGGCCGCAGTTGGGCGCCGAGCAGTTCCTGCAGCGTGTTGGCGGTATTTTCCCCCGCCACCTCGGGGCTGACGGCCGGGATCTGCAGCTCGCGCGCCATGATCGTCTGCCCTTCCCTCGACATGAAGAAGGTGAGGTAACGCCGACCGAGCTCCGGCTCGGCGGCGGCCTGCGGCACCAGCCCGATCCGCGACATCACCACGGTATAATCCTTCGGCAGCACGATGCCGACATCGGGATAGCGCGAGGCCCAATCGGCCGCATAGGAGCCGAGAATATTGTAGCCGAGCACGAAGCGCCCGTCGGCAACGCGTTCGAGGATCGCCGAACTCGTCGAATAAAGCTTGACGCCGGCAGCCCCCATCGCCCCGATCACCGACCAGATGTCGCCGAACTGCTCCTGGTCGCGCGCCATGAAAAGAAAGCCGACGCCGGAACGCTCGATATCGTAGGTGCCGATCCGCCCATAGACCTCGTTGCCCTTGCGTTTCAGATAGTCGACGAATTCGGCCCGCGAGCTCGGCACCGGCTCATGCGCAAAGCTCGGCTTGTGATAGACGAACACCGCCGGCTCGAAGGTGAGCGCATAGGCGGTGTTGCGCCAGTTCGCCCATTTCGGCCATGCAGCACTCATCGGCAGGTTGCTGACCTGTGCATATCCGTCGTTGGAAAGCTTCACCTGCAGGTCCATCGCCGAGGAGAAGGCGAAATCCGCCGTCTTCTTGCCGGCATCCGTCTCCCTGACGATCCGGTCGTAGATGTCGCCGGTCAGCATGTCCTCATATTTGACTGCGACATCGGGATTGGCGTCCTGGAAACCCCGGATCATCGGCTGCGCCAGGGGCTCGTCGAGCGAGGAATAGACCGTCAGCACCGGCGCATCGGCATTGCCCGACTTCGCTGGATAGAAGGCCTGATCGGCTAGCGCGAAGCCCGGCCAGAACGCCAGCAGCAAGATGAAAACTCTCCTCATGCCGCAACAATGCCTGAGCATGCCGGGAGGAGCAAGGCCGCCGGATCTATGTGATGACCCACTCCATCAACGCATTCTGCGCGTGCAACAGAAAGGCCTTGGCGGCGCGGCTTCGGCAGAGCGGATGCTCCATCCCCTCCGCCGTCACCTCCTGACCGCGCGTAACCGGCGGGCACGGCAGGAAGATCGCATCCTCCCGCAAACGATCTAGCACATCGGTCCCGATCCGGTAGCCGGCGAGCGCGTCCGAGGCGGCATCGCCCGGCCATGAATCGGTGATGACGACGTCGGCGTCCGATAACTCGCCCACATCGGTACTCACGCGGAAGCGTCCATTGAGCAACGCGGCGTCGCTGATGTGCCAGCGTTCGGGAAAGACCTGCACCACCTCGATCTGCAACGCGATCGACGCTTCGGCCCAGGAGCGCAGGATATTTGCGTCCGCTGCCACGCCAACGACCTTCAACCCGTCGATCGAGCCGCGCCGGCTCTTGATATAGGCAAGGTCGCCGAGCGTCTCGCAGGGATGGTTGGAGCGTGTGCGCGCGTTGATGACAGGCACCCGCGAGGCTGCCGCCACCGCCTTCAATGTCGCAAACTCCTTCGTGCGGATCACCAGCATGTCGAACCAGTTGCCGAGATAACCCGAGAGATCGCCGGTTTCTTCCCTGGTATTGAAGCCGATCGGCACATGCACGCACATACCACCCATCGCCTGGATGCCGAGATCGAAGGCGGTCGTATTGCGCCAGCCGCCGTCGTCGACAATCAACGCGACGCGTTTTCTCGCAAGGCTCTGCGGCATCGCACGCTCATCCCAGGCTTTGGCGAGCGCACCGGCGCGACCGATAATCGATCGAAGTCCGGCCTCCGGAATATCATGAAACTCCAGAAAATTCCGGACCGAACCCGTCATCCCCAGCCTCGTTGCGCTTGAAACCGTCGCCACAATAACCAGGCCCGGCCTCACGGCAATCGTCGAAAGAAAATCCCGCTGAACCGGCCATCGGCAGCAAGTACAAATCGCCATTCCATCGCAGCGTTTTCGAAGGCGACGTCGTAGACGTCCCACCCCTCCGACGATACGCCCTTGAAGGAGATCGACCGCAGCGCACCCGCCCGCTCCATGTCTGCGCGGATCATCGGCATCTGCTCCCGCCCGGCATCGGCAAGCGCGGGAACCATCCTGTCGTAGTCGACCTCGCCGCTCTGATGCTGGGCGATCAGACTGCGCAGCAGCGCTTCACTATTATCGACCGGCTGCTTGTTTTTTGTCCGGTTCTCCAGGTCGGCGAGCATCCTTGCCGCCTCCGCCGCACCGATCCGCGGCGCCTCCTGCTCATATCCGTTCTGATGCAGCACAAGACGGTCCACCCGCCCATCCGGTCCGCGGCGGAAGCTGATCTGCGCCGCCACCACGCGATAGAAGAATTCGTCCTCCTTCTCCGGATAGATATCGATAGCCTCCTGGCCGAGCACCTGCGCCGTCAGTCCGCCTTCGCGGCGGGCGATCGTGATGATGCCGCTGCCGTCGAAGAGGTAGGCGCCGAGATAATCATCATTGAGTTGAGCCGCGATCGTGCCTTCCGTGCGTGGTCGCGCCTGTTCATAGCGCCTCCAGGCGACGGCGTCGGCAGATTGGTCGGTCATGCTGGTCTCCTTGGCTATGCTGACGAGTTCGTTGATCGAGATGGGTTCTCCGGCGGCGATCCGCTGCCGCAAGGCATTGATCCGCGAGAGACTGTCTTCGACGCGGCTGCGCAGTGAGAGCAACTGCGTTTGCTGCATGGCGAGTGTCCGGTCGAGATCTGTCGCCTGGCCAGCCAGCAATTCGGTGATTCTCGCCAGACTGAGCCCCAGTCGCTTCAAGGCCAGGATCTCGTTCAGCCGCGCTATGTCTTCGATACCATAGAGCCGCCAGTTCTTGCCGGTTCTCCGTGGGTTGATCAGCCCACGTTTCTCGTAGAGGCGAAGCGCTTTTACCGTCAGCCCGATTCGCTCGGCGCATTCGGCCGCCGTCAACCAGAGATTCTCGTTCATTCGCTCGTTCATGATTCCCTCGCGAATCGTCTTCTAGCCTATGCCCTTGGGTCCGGCTCAAGCCTTAAATCGATCGGCGATCGGTTTTATGATGCCGACCCGGGAAGTGTCGGGCAAAGCAGAACACTTCGTTTTCTCCGATGTGAATTGTCTTTTCATCACAAAGGATTAGGGATTGGCTCCGTCCTTCACCCGTTTAGAGTATTGATGAAGATCGACGACGTTATATGGTCGCGCTGCCGCGTTAAAAACGTCGAGACCGCCCGAATTTATTATTCGGGGGACGACTCTACGCGACAAAAACTCTATAAAAAGCTAGACTAAACTGGGAAGATCCATGGAGGGGTCATGGAACGACGACTGAGCGCTATTCTTGCTGCAGACGTCGTCGGCTACAGCCGACTGATGGGCATCGATGAATCCGGCACGTTGCAGGCGCTGAACCGCCATCGCTGCGAGCTGGTCGACATTCGTATTTCAGACTACAAGGGCCGGATCGTCAAACTCACCGGCGACGGCATCCTTGCCGAATTCCAGAGCGTGGTGAATGCGGTCGCCTGCGCCGCCGAAATCCAGCGCAGCATGGCGGCCCGCAACGAGAACGTGCCCAAGGACGAGCGCGTCGAATTCCGTATCGGCATCAATCTCGGCGACGTCGTGGTCGAGAACGGCGACATATTCGGAGATGGGGTCAATCTCGCCGCCAGGCTCGAGCGCATCGCAGCGCCGGGCGGCATTGCCGTGTCGGCCTCGGTGCGCGACCAGGTCGGTTCGCGGCTCAATCTTGGCTTCGAATTCATCGGCGAACATACGCTGAAGAACATCAGGCAGCCCGTTCAGGTCTATACCGTCAGCTTGGCGCCGCCTTCCTCCGCCAGATTGGTCGCGCAGAACCGCAACACCTGCTTCATCGCGGTGCTGCCCTTCACCAATATGAGCGGCGACGCCGACCAGGATTATTTCTCCGACGGCATCACCGAAGACATAATCACCGATCTCTCCAAGATCTCCAGCCTGCACGTCGTGCCGCGCAACACCATTTTCACCTACAAGGGCATATCGGTGAAGGTGAAGCGGCTCGCTCAGGAGCTTGGCGTGCGCTATGTGCTCGAGGGAAGCGTGCGCATCGTCGGCAATCGCGTGCGCATTTCCAGTCAGCTGATCGATACCGCCAATGGCGACCATCTCTGGGCCGAGCGTTACGACCGCGACATGACTGACATCTTCGCCATCCAGGACGAGATCACCCATGCGATCGTCGGCCAGTTGAAGGTGCGTCTGCTGCCGGAAGAGAAGAAGGCGATTGCGACTGAGCCGACCGCCAATGTCGAGGCCTATACCTATTATCTCAGGGGCCGCCAGCTCTCCCACACCTGGACCAAATCCTATCTGCAGCTCGCAAGACGCATGTTCTGCAAGGCCGTCGAGCTCGACCCGGACTATGCCCGCGCCTATGCCGGCATCGCCGATTGCGACGCGGCGATCCGCGATTGGGCACCTGACGACGTGCCGTTGAGGCGCATCCTCGACATGAGCGCCCGCGCCCTGGAGCTCGATCCTGACCTTCCCGAAGCCCACGCCTCCCATGGTCTCGCCCTGCATCAGAGCGGCTATGACGATAGGGCGGCGGCGGCCTTCGAACGTGCCCTGGCGCTCGACCCGAACCTCTTCGAGGCGAATTTCCACTATGCCCGGTTCTTCTTCATGCACGGCAACTTCGCCGAATCCGTGCAATATTTCACCCGCGCCGCCGCCATCCGCTCCGATGACTACGTCTCGCCGATCCATCTGATGTCCGCCTATCGCTCGCTCGGCCGGGTGCTGGATACGGAAAACTGGGCGCGCCTCGGCCTGCTGCGCGCCGAACGCGCCCTCAACCTCAATCCGGAAAATTCCGGCCCCGCCCATCGCGGCGCGCTGGCGCTTGCCCATATGGGCGACGCGGCAAGGGCACGCGACTGGGCGGCCCGCGCGATCGCCATCGATCCCGACGACATCGTCGCGCAGTATAATCTCGCCTGCGTCTACTCCGTCCTCGGCGACGTCGACCAGGCGATCGATCTGCTGGAGAAGCTGCTGCCGAACAGCTCCGTCTACCATATCAAATGGTTCGACAATGATTCCGATCTCGACAACATCCGCGACGATCCCCGCTTCCGGAAGCTGCTCACCGCCGCAATGATGCAGCGCGAACGGATCGAAAGGACCGGGAGCTGAGGTCGAACCTTTCCCGGCCGTTCACCCAACCTTGAAAATCGCTGTGACATCCCTGCTTCATCTCTGTAATCTCCCTTGAAAAACAGGGGAAACATCCGTGCGCATCCTGCTCACCGAAGACAATATCGCGCTGGCGGACGGCCTGTCGGCGATCTTGCGCGGCACGGGCCATGCCGTCGATGTCGTCCATGACGGGGCGTCTGCCAATGCGGTCATCGCAGCGGAAAATTTCGATCTGGTGATCCTCGACCTCAACCTACCAGAGATGGACGGGCTCGACGTGCTGCGCGCCATGCGCGCCCGGCAGAACCAGGCGGCCGTCCTCATCCTGACCGCGCGCGGCACGCCGGAAGAGCGGGTGAAGGGGCTCGATCTCGGCGCTGACGATTATCTGATCAAGCCTTTCGATATCGCCGAATTCGAGGCCCGCGTGCGCGTGCTGCTGCGCCGCCAGGCCGGCCTGCGCTCGGCGACGGTCGGCTTCGGCGGCATCTCCCTCGATCTCAATTCCCGCACCTTTTCGGCCGGCGCCACGCCGCTCGATATTCCCGCCCGCGAGCTCGGCCTGCTCGAAATCCTTTTCATGCGGGCCGGCAAGGTCGTCGCAAAGGAGGCGATCATTCAATCGCTGACGGCCTTCGACGACGACATTTCCGCAAACGCCATCGAGCAATATGTCAGCCGCCTGCGTAAGCGCCTGTCGCCGCACGGACTGACCGTCAAGACTGCCCGCGGCATCGGCTATTATCTCGACAAGCTGCCTGAGGCCTCATGAAAGCCGCCTATTCCCTCAGGCGCCGACTGCTCTTCTGGCTGCTCGTCTCCACCGCCGTCATCGGCACGCTGGCACTCGCCGATACTTATCGCGAGGCGGTCCAGACCTCCAATATCGTCTCCGACCGCGTGCTCGCCGGTTCCGCGCTGGCGATCGCCGAGCGCGTCGTCGTCGCTGAGGACGGCACGCTGCAGGTCGATATCCCCTATGTCGCACTTGAGATGCTGACCTCGGCCGCGCAGGATCGCGTCTTCTACCGCGTCGACGGCCCGCCGGGCCAATTCATCACCGGCTACCAGTCCTTGCCGGTCCTCAAGAAGACGCCGGGCGATGCCGCCGCCTTCGCCGACGATACCTTCCGCGGCGAGCCGATCCGCATCGCCACACTCGAGCGCTCGGCCTCGACGGGCATCCGCTCCGTGCCCTTCGTCGTGACGGTCGCCGAAACCACCATCGCCCGCCGGCAGTTGGCGCAGGCGATCCTCGTCCGATCCGCACTCCGTCTCGCCTTCATGATCGCGGGCGCGGCCGTCATCGTCTGGATCTCGGTCACGGTGGCTCTGCGCCCGCTCTACAAGCTCGGCGACGCCATCGGCGAACGCAGCCCCGATGACCTGCATCCGATTAAGCAGACCGTGCCGAGCGAGGTCGAGCCGCTGGTCGATACGGTAAATTCCTTCATGGTCCGCCTGCAATCGGCGCTCGATGCGCTCCGCCATTTCACCGGCAATGCCAGCCATCAGTTGCGCACCCCGCTGGCGATCATCCGCACCCAGCTCGCCCTTTCCGCCCGTGCCGGCTCGCTTGATGAGGCGCAGGCGGCAGCACTGAAGGGCGACCAGGCGGTAGCGCACGCCGAGCGCATCCTTGCCCAGCTTCTCCTGATGGCCAAGATCGACGCCGCCACTGCCAAGGAGGCGCTGACCGCTTCCGCTATCGATCTCGCCGCCATCGCCCAGGAAATCACCGGCGAGCAGATCCCGACGGCCGCCGTCGCCGGCATCGATCTCGGCTTCGAGGGCGAGAGCCCGGCGATGGTCCGCGCCGAGCCGCTGCTGATCGGCGAAATGCTGCGCAACCTTGCCGGCAATGCCATCGCCTATGCCGGCAAGGGAGCTGAGGTCACCGTCCGTATCATCGCCGCGTCAGAGACGATCCGCCTCGAAGTCGAGGACAATGGCCCCGGTATTCCCCGCGAGAAGCTCGAGGCAGTGCGCCGCCGTTTTTCGCGCGGCAATGATTCCGGTGCGCCCGGTGCCGGCCTCGGCCTGCCGATCGTCGAAGAAATCGCCAATCTTTTCAACGCCGCACTAACGCTGGAGCCGGGTACTGACGGCAAGGGCCTGAAGGCGGCCGTCACCTTTGCCAAGGCGGCGTAAAAGCCTGCTGCAATTCAATATGCGACAGCGTCCTTTGCGCATCTGAAAAGACGCGTGGCGCTGTAGACCTTTCCGCCTTGCTTTCTTTCGCTGCATTGCACACACTGATTTTCGGGAACAGCAAGCCGCACGACGATGCGAGCCGGATAAAAAGAGAAATATGTCGATCAAAGCCAGCATCTATCATCTGACGCATTACACCTATGACAGGCCGGTCCGCCTCGGCCCACAGATCATCAGACTGAAACCTGCCTCGCATTCGAAGACACGGGTGCTCAGCCACTCGCTGAAGGTCACGCCCTCCAACCATTTCGTCAACCTGCAGCAGGATCCATACGGCAACTACCTTGCCCGCTACGTCTTTCCGGATCCGGTGACCGAGTTCAAGATCGAGGTCGATCTCGTCGCCGACATGACGGTCTACAATCCCTTCGATTTCTTCGTCGAGGAAGAGGCGACCAAGTGGCCCTTCGGATACCCTGAGACGATCCAGGAGGATCTGTCGATCTACATGACGCCAGAGCCGGCCGGTCCGCGCCTCAAGGCGCTGCTGCCGACGCTCGACTGGTCGCCCGACCAGCCGACGGTGGACATGGTCGTCGGCCTGAATGCCCGCCTGCAACGACAGATCGGCTATGTCATCCGCATGGAAACCGGCGTGCAGACGCCGGAGGAGACGCTGGAAAGCGCCAAGGGTTCCTGCCGCGACACCAGCTGGCTGCTCGTCCAGATCCTTCGCCATCTCGGCCTCGCCGCCCGCTTCGTCTCCGGCTACCTCATCCAGCTGACGCCGGACCTGAAGGCGCTTGACGGTCCCTCCGGCACCGAAGTCGATTTCACCGACTTGCATGCCTGGGCTGAGGTCTATCTGCCTGGCGCCGGCTGGGTCGGCCTCGATCCGACTTCTGGCCTGCTGACCGGCGAAAGCCACATCCCGCTTGCCGCCACGCCGCATTATCGCAACGCCGCTCCGATTTCCGGCGGTTATTTCGGCGAGGCCGAAACCGAATTCGCCTTCGACATGAAGGTCTCGCGCGTCGCCGAGCACCCGCGCATCACCAAGCCCTTCTCCGATGAAAGCTGGGAGGAGCTCAACGAACTCGGCGAGAAGGTCGACCGTGTCCTCGAAGCCGAGGACGTGCATCTAACGATGGGCGGCGAACCAACCTTCGTTTCGATCGACGATTTCCAGTCCGAGGAGTGGAACACCGCCGCGGTCGGCCCGACCAAGCGCGAAAAGGCCGACATCCTGATCCGCAGGCTGCAAGAACGCTTCGCCCCCGGCGGTTTCCTGCATTACGGCCAGGGCAAATGGTATCCGGGCGAAAGCCTGCCGCGATGGACCTTCTCGCTCTACTGGCGCCGCGACGGCAAGCCGGTCTGGCAGAACCTCGATCTGGTCGCCGCCGAAGGCAAGGATACCGGCGTCACCGCCGAGGATGCCGAGAAGCTTCTGACGGCGATCGCTAAGGAACTGGCGATCAAACCTGACATGGTGCAGCCGGCCTATGAAGATCCGGCCGACTGGATCATCAAGGAAGGCAACCTTCCCGAAAATGTCGATCCGGCGAATTCGAAGCTGAAGGATCCTGAGGAACGAAACCGCATCGCCCGCGTCTTCGCCCGCGGCCTGACTGTCGCGACCGGTTACATCCTTCCGGTCCAGGCATGGAACGCCAAGGCAGCGGAAAGCCGAGTCTGGATCAGCGAGAAATGGCGCACCCGCCGCGGCAAGATCTTCCTCGTCCCGGGCGACAGTCCGATCGGTTACCGCCTGCCACTCGGCACGTTGCCCTATGTTCCCCCGGCGCGTTACCCCTATATCCACCCCGCCGATCCGACGATCCCGCGCGAACCGCTGCCTGATGTCTTCGTACCGGCCGGCCGCGCCATGCCGGAAGCCTCTTTCCATGCCGACGAGAGCAATCGCGGCCGGATCGAACAGACGCTCGGGGAACTCCGCGGCGCCGTGCGCACCGCCATGTCGGTCGAGCCGCGCGACGGCAGGCTCTGCGTCTTCATGCCTCCGGTCGAACGCATCGAGGATTATCTCGAGCTGATCGCTGCTGCCGAAAACGCCGCCGCCGAGCTCAAGCTTCCCGTCCATATCGAAGGTTATCCGCCGCCGCAGGACGAGCGCATCAACGTCATCCGTGTCGCCCCGGATCCCGGCGTCATCGAGGTCAACATTCATCCGGCCTCGAACTGGAAGGACTGCGTCGACATTACGACCGCGATCTACGAGGAGGCGCGCGCCACCCGGCTCGGCGCCGACAAGTTCATGATCGACGGTCGCCATACCGGCACCGGCGGCGGCAACCATGTTGTCGTAGGCGCGGCCAATCCGAACAACAGCCCCTTCCTGCGCCGTCCCGATCTCTTGAAGAGCATGATCCTCCACTGGCAGCGCCATCCCTCGCTCTCCTACCTCTTCTCCGGCATGTTCATCGGCCCGACCAGCCAGGCGCCGCGCATCGACGAGGCTCGCCACGACACTCTCTACGAGCTGGAGATTGCCATGGCGCAGATCGGAGCCCCCGGCCGCGGCCAGCAGCCGCTGCCCTGGCTTATCGACCGCCTGTTCCGCAACCTTTTGACGGATGTCACCGGCAACACCCACCGCGCCGAGATCTGCATCGACAAGCTGTTCTCACCCGACGGCCCGACCGGACGGCTCGGGCTCATCGAGTTTCGCGGCTTCGAGATGCCGCCGAACGCGCGCATGTCGCTTGCCCAGCAACTGCTGGTGCGCGCGCTGATCGCCCGCTTCTGGGTCAACCCGGTCGACGGCAAATTCGTCCGCTGGGGCACGACCCTGCACGACCGCTTCATGCTGCCGCATTTCGTCTGGGCCGACTTCCTCGACGTGCTTGCCGACCTTCGCCAAAACGGCTTCGACGTCAGCCCGGAATGGTTCAAGGCCCAGCTCGAATTCCGCTTCCCCTTCTGCGGCGAAGTCGAATACGAGGGCTCGAAGCTGGAACTGCGCCAAGCGCTGGAGCCATGGCATGTGATGGGCGAGGAAGGCGCGCCGGGCGGCACCGTCCGCTACGTCGACAGCTCCGTCGAACGCCTTCAGGTGCGGCTCGAAACCAGCAATACCGCGCGTTACACCGTCACCTGCAATGGCCGCACCCTGCCGCTGACGCCGACCGGCACCGCTGGCGTGTCGGTCGCCGGCGTCCGTTACAAGGCGTGGCAACCATCCTCCGGTCTGCATCCCGTCCTGCCGATCAACACGCCTTTGACTTTTGACATTTATGATACATGGTCGAAGCGTTCGATCGGCGGCTGCATCTATCATGTTGCCCATCCGGGCGGCCGGACCTATGACACCTTCCCGGTCAACGGCAACGAGGCGGAAGCAAGGCGGCTCGCCCGCTTCGAGCCGTGGGGACATACGGCGGGCGGTTATATCCCGCGCGCCGAGACGGGTTCGCTTGAATTCCCGCTGACGCTGGATCTGCGGCGGCCCGCCGGAATTTAAGGCCGAAGGTTAGGGCCGGGGGGTTAGGGTTTCAGTTTTGATGAGTAAGAGGCCGGCAGCGGAGCGCAGGGGAGAGGCAGAGGACCGCATCGGCAAGGGTGCGGCCTTCGACTATGCGCCGCTTCCTGGCACTGCTGACGAGATGGTCGACAACAAAGGCGCGGTCCGCCCGGTCTGGCAGCGTTTTCTCTCGCATCTGAGCGCAATGCCGGAAAAGGATCTCGCCGAGCGTTTTGCCCGCGCCGACCGCTACCTGCGCGATGCCGGCGTCTTCTACCGCGCCTATGGCAGCAAGGGCACCGGCGAACGCGCCTGGCCGATTTCGCATATCCCGGTGCTGATCGACGAGCGCGAATGGAAGACGCTGTCGGCGGGCCTCGTCCAGCGCGCCGAACTGCTGGAGGCGATCGTTGCCGATATCTATGGCGACAACCGGCTGGTGGAAGAAGGGGTCCTGCCGCCGGCGCTGATGGCCGCCAATCTCGAATTCCAGCGCCCGCTCGCCGGCATCCGGCCGGGCTCCGGCCATTATCTGCATTTCTGCGCCTTCGAGATCGGCCGCGGACCTGACGGCAACTGGTGGGTGCTGGCCGACAGGACGCAAGCACCGTCAGGTGCCGGTTTCGCGCTGGAAAGCCGCGTTGCGACGACTAGGGCCTTCTCGGATATCTACGCCGAAACCCCGGTCCACCGCCTCGCCTCTTTCTTCGGGGCTTTCCGCGACGCACTTCAAGGCATGAAACATTCGGGCGACGACCGTATCGCCGTGCTGACGCCAGGCCCCGCCAACGAGACCTACTACGAGCACGCCTATATCGCCCGCTATCTCGGTCTCATGCTGCTCGAGGGCGAGGACCTGACCGTCGTCAAGGGCCGCGTCATGGTGCGCACCGTCGCCGGCCTGAAGCCGATCGGCGTGCTCTGGCGCCGTCTCGATTCGGCCTTTGCCGACCCGCTGGAGTTGAACCAGAATTCGCATATCGGCACGCCCGGCCTGGTGGAAGCGCTGCGCGCCGAAAGCGTCACCATCGTCAATGCGCTCGGCACCGGCGTTCTCGAAACCCGGGCGCTTCTGGCCTTCATGCCGACTATCTGCCACCGCCTGCTGGGGGAGGATCTGCAACTGCCCTCGATCGCCACCTGGTGGTGCGGTCAGAAGGAAGAGCGCGAGCACGTCGCAAAGAACATCGAGAAGATGGTGATCGGCCCGGCCTATTCCCGGGCACCCTTCTTCGACGACAACGGCGAGTCCGTACTCGGCTCGTCGCTGCGTGCGGCCGCCAAGGATTCCATCACCGACTGGCTGAGTTCGGACGGCCCGAAACTGGTCGGCCAGGAGGTCGTCACGCTGTCGACGACGCCCGCCTGGGTGGACGGCAAGCTCGTGCCGCGGCCGATGTCACTGCGCGTTTTCGCTGCCCGCACGGCAAACGGCTGGCAGATCATGCCCGGCGGTTTTGCCCGCATCGGCTCCGGCGCCGATGTCGCGGCGATCGCCATGCAGTCGGGCGGAGCAGCCGCCGACGTCTGGATCGTCAGCGACAAGCCGGTCGAGCGCCACACGCTGCTGCCGGCGGAGGGCAGCTTTACCCGCAACATGCCGGGCAGCCTGCCGAGCCGGGCAGCCGACAATTTGTTCTGGCTCGGCCGTTACATCGAACGTGCCGAGGGGGCGCTGCGCATCCTGCGCGCCTGGCATGCGCGCTACGCCGAAGCTGCCGATCCGAGCCAGCCGCTGCTCGCCGACGTCTCCGAGTATCTCACCGCCGTCGATATCGATACCGCCGAGGCCGTGCCGGAAACGCTCCTGCGCAACATCGAAAGCGCCGTCTATTCGGCCAGCAACATCCGCGACCGTTTCTCGCCGGACGGCTGGCTGGCGCTCAACGATCTCGCCAAGACCGCCCGCCGCTTTCACGTCACGGTCGCCGCCGGCGACGACGCCAGCCATGCGATGACGATCCTTCTGCGCAAGCTCGCGGGCTTCGCCGGCCTCGTGCACGAAAACATGTACCGCTTCATGGGCTGGCGCTTCCTCTCGCTCGGCCGCTACATCGAGCGCGGCCTGCATATGACCCGGCTGCTCGGCCACATGTCCGGCCCGGACGCGCCCGACGGCGCGCTCGACATGCTGCTCGAGATCGGCGACAGCGTCATGACCCACCGCCGCCGCTACAACGTCAACACCGCGCGGCTGACCGTCACCGACCTCTTGGCGCTCGACCCCCTGAACCCCCGCTCGGTCCTCTTCCAGGTGAACGAGATCCACCACGAGGTCGAGCAACTGCCGAATGCCCTGATCAACGGCCAGATGTCGCCCTTCTACCGCGAGGCGATGCGGCTCCATTCCGGCCTGGCGGTGATGACGCCGGAGGGCATGGGGGTCGAGGTCTATCAACGGCTCGAACGCGAATTGGAGCAGCTTTCCGATCTGCTCGCCCAGACCTATCTCGGGTGACGGCGATGCTCTACGATCTCTCCCTCCACATGGGTTACATCTACGACGTGCCGGCCTCCGGCGCCCGCCACGTCATGCGCCTGATGCCGCTGTCGCTGACCAATCGGCAGCGCCTGGTCGCCGGCTCGATCACCATCTCGCCGACGCCGGACGAGCAGTCGCATTTCGTCGATTTCTTCCATCATCCCGCCACCTCCTTCATGCTGCGCGCGCCGCACGAGACGCTCGACATTCGCATGCAAGCCCGCGTGCAGGTGGAAAGCCAGCCGATCGCCGCCGATTTCTCGCCGCTGCTTGCCGACCTGCCGGAGGAGGTCGCCGGCATCTGGTCGCTGGCGCCGGATTCGCCGCACCATTTCCTTGGTGAAAGCCCGCGCCTGACCCAAGCCCGCGAGATCGCCGACTATGCGCAAAGCTGCGCCATGCCTGATCTGACGGCGATGCAGATCGCCCATGCCCTCTGTACCCGCATCAACAAGGATTTCACCTACGACCCCGACGCGACGACGGTGGACACGACGCCGCTCGAGGCGTTCAGATTGAAGCGCGGCGTCTGCCAGGATTTCACCCACATCATGATCCTGGCGCTCCGAAGCCTCGGCATTCCGGCCGGCTACGTCTCCGGTTTCCTACGCACCATCCCGCCGCCCGGCAAGGAACGGCTGGAAGGCGCGGACGCCATGCATGCCTGGGTCAGGATCTGGTGCGGTGAGACGAATGGCTGGATCGAGCTCGACCCGACCAACGACATCCCCGCCGGCACGGACCACATCGTCGTCGCCTATGGCCGGGACTATTCCGACGTCGTTCCCGTCATCGGCGTATTGAAAAGCTATGGCGGCCAACGCGCCGTCCAAGCGGTCGACGTGATCCCGCTGAAATAATCCCAAAACTGGAAAAATCCGACGATTCGTTAAAATAGTATTGACGCCGTAAGGACGGCGGAAAGGAGGAGCGTGCGTAATATCACCTCACAGGGCCTCCTATACGGGTGAACATGATGAGCACCTCCTATTTTTACAATTCCTGCTTGCGTCGTTTGCTTGACGACCGCCGCGGCAACTTCGGCATGATGACGGCGATCATGATACCCGTCCTGCTCGGTGCCGCCGGCCTGGCGATCGACTATTCAAACATGGCGCTGTCGAAGCGCGAATTGCAGGAGGCCACCGACTCGGCGGCTCTCGCGGCAGCGACCGCGCTCGCCAATGAGAAGACTGACGAGGCCGGCGCGAAAAGCCTTGCCAAGAATTTTGTCGCCGGACAGATGGCACAGGTTCTTGCGAATAATTCCGTCCAAGGCTCGATCAAGGATGCAACGAACGTCAACGTCACGACCACGGCGAACGGCACGAAAAGCAAGATCTTCAAGGTCGATGTCAACACGTCCTTCAACCTTCCGCTCAGTCCCCTGATGCGCGTCTTCGGTAAGACGACGCAGGCCATCAGCGCGACAAGCACCGGCGAGAACGGCCAGACCGATACACAGGGCGCACTCTCGATGTATCTGGTCCTCGACCGCTCCGGTTCGATGTCTTTCATAACCGATCAGAAGAAAACGACGCCGTCGAAATGTGACAACTACACTAAAGACAGTTGGCCGAATCCGGACAAAGATTTGAAGTCCGATTGCTATACCCGCAAGATCGAGGCATTGCAGACAGCGGCCGCCGGGCTTTTCACCGAACTTAACAAAGCCGATCCGGAGCACGAATTCGTCCGTGTCGGCGCTGTCTCCTATACGGACAAACAACAGGCGGCCAAGGCGATCAATTGGGGCACCGCGGACGCCGCGAACTACGTCTCGGCTCTCCCCTATAAGCCGACCGGCGGCACAGATGCGAGTGATGCCCTCGATACGGCTTACAAGGCTCTGAAGTCCTCCACCAACGGCACCGATACGGAGACCAGGCAGCACGAATCCAAGAATCACGACAGTTTCCAACGATATATTATCCTGATGACCGACGGTGAAATGACGGGCGACAGTAGTTTTTGGAGCCAGCCGATTGACAAGGAAGTCCGCGATCTCTGCACTGCGGTAAAGGGCGATGGCATTACCATCTTTACCATTGCCTTCATGGCTCCGCAGAAGGGTAAGGATCTGCTGCAGGCCTGCGCAAGCAGTACCACCAACTATTATGCTCCCGACAACATGGCCAAACTGGTCGAAGATTTCGGCGACATCGCCGCAAAGGCGACAAGCTCGATTACCCGTCTGACGAACTAAGTCACGGAATCAGCTGCGAGGTCGATAAAAAAGCCGCTCCGGAACAAACCGGAGCGGCTTTTCGTTATGCCTATCCCGTGCATCAGATCGGGAAAAGCGATTGAAATCAACCCCCTCAGCCTCCGTGAGTATGAAGGTTTCGCAAATTTTTCGTTTGTCCAAATCCTTTGTTGCAAGTGCTTAGTAACGATGCATAAACTGTCGGCTGCGCAAGCGACAAATTGATTGAATCAGGCATAACATCCTGAAACCAAATTAAAATTGGCGAGACCTGACGATGAACACTGTTTCCAAGCCGATCATCCCCTCCCCCGCCCCGCGCAGCTCAAAGCCGGAAATTCTCGCCGAAGAAATTATCGAACGTCTGACCTACCGCATCGGCAAGGATGCCAAGGTGGCAAAGCCGCATGACTGGCTGACCGCGACCATCCTGGTGGTGCGCGACCGCATCATCGACAAGTGGATGGCTTCCACCCGCGAGGTCTATGCGACAGGTGCCAAGCGCGTCTATTATCTTTCTCTCGAATTCCTGATCGGCCGCCTGATGCGCGACGCCATCTCGAACCTCGGCCTGATGGAGGAGGTGCGCGATGCACTCGCCTCGCTCGGCGTCGACGTCAACGTCATCGCCGGCCTGGAGCCGGATGCCGCACTCGGCAACGGCGGCCTCGGCCGTTTGGCTGCCTGTTTCATGGAGAGCATGGCGACGGTCGAGGTTCCGGCCTATGGTTACGGCATCCGCTATGTCCACGGCCTCTTCCGCCAGCAGCTGGCCGACGGCTGGCAGGTGGAGCTGCCGGAAAACTGGCTCGCCCACGGCAATCCCTGGGAATTTGAGCGCCGCGAAAGCTCCTATGAAATCGGCTTCGGCGGCGCCGTCGAATTCATCACCACCCATGACGATCAGCCGCGCTATGTCTGGAAGCCGGCCGAGCGCGTCATCGCCGCCGCCTTCGACACGCCGGCGGTCGGCTGGCGCGGCAAGCGCGTCAACACGCTGCGCCTCTGGTCGGCGCAGCCGATCGATCCGATCCTGCTCGATGCCTTCAATGCCGGCGACCACATCGGAGCGCTGCGCGAAAGCAACAAGGCCGAAAGCCTGACCCGGGTTCTCTATCCTGCCGACGCCACCCCGGCCGGCCAGGAGCTGCGCCTGCGCCAGGAATTCTTCTTCTCGTCGGCCTCGCTGCAGGACATTCTGCGCCGCCATCTGCAGCAATATGACGATTTCACCTCGCTGCCGGATAAGGTGGCGATCCAGCTGAACGACACTCATCCCGCCGTCTCGGTCGCCGAGCTCGTGCGCCTGCTCTGTGACGTTCACGGAATGGATTTCGACCAGGCCTGGGAAATCACTCGCCATACCTTCTCCTACACCAACCACACGCTTCTGCCCGAAGCGTTGGAAAGCTGGTCGGTGCCGCTGTTCGAGCGCCTGCTGCCGCGCCACATGCAGATCATCTATGCGATCAATGCCAAGATCTTGATCGACGCCCGCAAGGGCAAGAACTTCTCCGACGGGGAAATCCGCTCGATCTCGCTGATCGATGAAAGTGGCGACCGCCGCGTGCGCATGGGCAACCTCGCTTTCGTCGGCTCGCATTCGATCAACGGCGTCTCGGCCCTGCACACCGACCTGATGAAGGTCACGGTCTTCGCCGACCTGCACAAGCTCTATCCCGACCGCATCAACAACAAGACCAACGGTATCACGCCACGCCGCTGGCTGCAGCAGTGCAATCCCGGTCTCACCGGCCTGATCCGCGAGGCGATCGGCGACGAATTCCTCGATGATGCCGAAAAGCTGCGTGCGCTCGACGTGCATTCCTCCGATCCGGCTTTCCAGCAGAAATTCGCAGCGATAAAGCGCGCCAACAAGGTGGCACTCTCCAACCTCGTCGCCAGCCGCATGGGTGTGAAGCTCGATCCGTCGGCGATGTTCGACATCCAGATCAAGCGCATCCACGAATACAAGCGCCAGTTGCTTAATATCATCGAGGCCGTCGCGCTCTATGACCAGATCCGCTCGCATCCCGAGCTCGACTGGGTGCCGCGCGTGAAACTCTTCGCCGGCAAGGCGGCGCCGAGTTATTATAACGCCAAGCTCATCATCAAGCTGATCAACGACGTCTCCCGCACGATCAACAACGACCCGGCGGTACGCGGCCTGCTGAAGATCGTCTTTGTCCCAAACTACAATGTCTCTCTCGCCGAAGTCATGGTTCCGGCCGCCGACCTCTCGGAGCAGATCTCGACCGCGGGCATGGAAGCATCCGGCACCGGCAACATGAAGTTCGGCCTGAACGGCGCGCTGACGATCGGCACGCTCGATGGCGCCAATGTCGAGATGCGCGACAATGTCGGCGAGGACAACATCGTCATCTTCGGTCTCAAGGCCGACGAGGTGTCGAAAGTCCGCAGTGATGGCCACAATCCCCGCGCCATCATCGAGGGATCGCGCGAACTCGCCCAGGCGCTTGCGGCCATCGGCTCCGGCGTCTTCTCGCCCGATGACCGCAACCGTTACACGGCACTGATCGACGGCATCTATTCGCACGACTGGTTCATGGTCGCGGCCGATTTCGACGCCTACGCCCAGGCCCAGCGCGACGTCGACCAGATCTGGACCAACCAGTCCGCCTGGTACACCAAGACGATCAACAATACGGCGCGGATGGGCTGGTTCTCTTCCGACCGTACGATCAGGCAATATGCAGACGAAATCTGGAGAGCCGGATGAAAACGCCGAAAACCGTCCCTGAAGTAAAGCTTTCCTGGGAAATTTCGGCAGATGAAATCACGGCGATCCTTGCCGGCTCGCATTCCAATCCCTTTGCCGTCCTAGGTGTGCACCAGGCCGGCGACGCTTTCGTCGCCCGGTGCTTCATCCCGGGCGCGGAGGAAGTGACCGCCATGACGCTCGACGGCGGCGTCATCGGCGAACTGAAGCAGCTCCATGCCGACGGCGTCTTCGCCGGTCCGGTTTCCCTCACCAAACTCCTGCCGGTGCGTTACCGCGCCCGGCGCGGCGATGCCGAATGGGCTGTTACCGATCCCTACAGCTTCGGTCCGGTGCTCGGACCGATGGACGATTATTTCGCCCGCGAGGGCTCGCATCTGCGCCTGTTCGACAAGATGGGCGCCCACCTCATCAAGCATGACGGCGCCCAGGGCATCCATTTTGCCGTCTGGGCGCCGAACGCGCAGCGCGTCTCGGTCGTCGGTGATTTCAACAATTGGGACGGCCGCCGCCACGTGATGCGCTTCCGTGCCGACAGCGGCATCTGGGAAATCTTTGCCCCTGATGTAGCGATCGGCGTTGCCTACAAGTTCGAGATCCGCGGCCAGGACGGCGTATTGCTGCCGCTGAAGGCCGATCCCTTCGCGCGCCGCAGCGAGCTGCGGCCGAAGACCGCCTCGGTCACCGCCGCCGAGCTGGAGCAGGAGTGGGAAGACGAAGCCCATCTGAAGCACTGGCGCGAGACCGACAAGCGCCGCCAGCCGATCTCGATCTACGAGGTTCATGCCGCCTCTTGGCAACGCCGGCAGGACGGCACGATGCTGTCCTGGGACGAGCTCGCCTCCAGCCTCATCCCCTATTGCGCCGACATGGGCTTCACCCATATCGAATTCCTGCCGATCACCGAGTACCCCTACGACCCCTCCTGGGGTTACCAGACGACCGGCCTCTACGCGCCGACTGCGCGTTTCGGCGAGCCGGAAGGCTTTGCTCGTTTCGTCAACGGCTGCCACAAGGTCGGCATCGGCGTCATCCTCGACTGGGTGCCTGCGCATTTCCCGACCGACGAGCACGGCCTCGGCTGGTTCGACGGCACGGCGCTCTACGAGCACGAAGACCCGCGTAAGGGCTTTCACCCGGATTGGAGCACGGCGATCTACAATTTCGGCCGCACCGAGGTCGTTTCCTATCTCGTCAACAACGCGCTCTATTGGGCCGAAAAATTCCATCTCGACGGTCTGCGAGTCGATGCCGTCGCCTCGATGCTCTACCTCGATTATTCGCGCAAGCACGGCGAATGGATCCCGAACGAATATGGTGGCAACGAGAACCTCGAAGCGGTCCGCTTTCTCCAGGATCTCAACATCCGCATCTACGGCAATCACTCCAACGTCATGACCATCGCCGAGGAATCGACCTCTTGGCCCAAGGTCTCGCAACCCGTCCATGAAGGCGGCCTCGGTTTCGGCTTCAAGTGGAACATGGGCTTCATGCACGACACACTGAGCTATATGAGCCGCGATCCGATACACCGCAGGCATCATCACAACGAGCTCACATTCGGCCTGCTTTATGCCTATTCGGAAAATTTTGTCCTGCCGCTCTCGCATGACGAAGTCGTCCACGGAAAAGGCTCGCTGATCGCCAAGATGCCGGGCGACGACTGGCAGAAGTTCGCCAATCTGCGCGCTTACTACGCCTATATGTGGGGCTATCCCGGCAAAAAGCTGCTGTTCATGGGCCAGGAATTCGCCCAATGGAGCGAGTGGAGCGAAGAGAAGGCACTCGACTGGAACCTGCTTCAATATCGCATGCACGAGGGTATGCGGCGCCTGGTGCGCGACCTCAATTTCACCTATCGCAGCAAGCCGGCGCTGCATGAGCGCGACTGCGAGGGCGAAGGTTTCGAATGGCTGGTCGCCGACGACCACCAGAATTCCGTCTTTGCCTGGCTACGCAAGGCGCCGGGCCAGAAGCCGGTCGCCGTCATCACCAATTTCACCCCTGTCTATCGCGAGAATTACTCGATCCGCCTGCCGTCCGCAGGGCGCTGGCGGGAAATCCTGAATACCGATGCCGACATCTACGGCGGCAGCGGCAAGGGCAATGGCGGGCGCGTGCAGGCCGTCGATGCCGGCGGCGAAATCACCTGCTCGATCACCTTGCCGCCCTTGGCGACAATCATGCTTGAACCTGAAAATTAGTGACTGGTGGGAGGAGAAAATGGTAGAAAAGCGCGTTCAGCCACTTGCCCGCGATGCAATGGCTTATGTTCTGGCGGGCGGTAGGGGAAGCCGTCTCAAGGAACTCACCGACCGGCGTGCCAAGCCGGCCGTCTATTTTGGCGGCAAGGCCCGCATCATCGATTTCGCCCTGTCGAACGCCCTGAATTCCGGCATCCGCCGCATCGGCGTCGCCACGCAATACAAGGCGCATTCGCTGATCCGCCACATGCAGCGCGGCTGGAACTTCTTCCGCCCCGAGCGCAACGAAAGCTTCGATATTCTGCCCGCCAGCCAGCGCGTCTCCGAGACGCAATGGTATGAAGGCACGGCCGACGCCGTCTATCAGAACATCGACATCATCCAGGATTACGGCGTCGAATACATGGTCATTCTTGCCGGCGACCACGTCTACAAGATGGACTATGAATGGATGCTGCAGCAGCACGTCGATTCCGGCGCCGACGTGACCATCGGCTGCCTGGAAGTGCCGCGCATGGAAGCGGTCGGCTTCGGCGTCATGCATGTCAACGAGAAGGACGAGATCATCGCCTTCGTCGAGAAACCGGCCGATCCGCCGCCCATTCCCGACAAGCCGGATTTCGCCCTCGCCTCGATGGGCATCTACGTCTTCCACACCAAGTTCCTGCTCGATGCGCTGCGCCGCGACGCAGCCGACCCGACCTCGAGCCGCGACTTCGGCAAGGACATCATCCCCTATATCGTCAAGAACGGTAAGGCGGTCGCCCACCGCTTCGCCAAGTCCTGTGTCCGCTCCGATTTCGAGCACGAGCCCTACTGGCGCGACGTCGGCACGATCGATGCCTATTGGCAGGCCAATATCGACCTGACGGCGATCGTTCCGGAACTCGACATCTACGACAAGTCCTGGCCGATCTGGACCTATGCCGAGATCACCCCGCCGGCGAAATTCGTCCATGACGACGAGGATCGCCGCGGCTCGGCCACCTCCTCCGTTGTGTCAGGCGACTGCATCATCTCTGGCGCCATGCTCAACAACAGCCTGCTCTTCACCGGTGTCAGGGCCAATTCCTTCTCCAAGATGGAAGGTGCGGTCATTCTGCCGAACGTGAAGATCGGACGGCGCGCGCAGCTCAAGAATGTGGTGATCGACCATGGTGTCGTCATTCCGGAAGGCCTGGTCGTCGGCGAGGATCCCGAGCTCGATGCCAAGCGCTTCCGGCGGACGGAAAGCGGCATCTGCCTGATCACGCAACCGATGATCGACAAGCTGGATATCTGACTTATGAAAGTTCTTTCGGTTTCGTCCGAAGTCTTCCCTTTGATCAAGACAGGGGGTCTGGCCGATGTGTCCGGCGCCCTGCCGATTACTCTGAAAGCCTTCGGGGTCGAGACCAAGACCCTCCTGCCCGGCTATCCCGCCGTGATGAAGGTCATTCGCGACGCCGTCGTCAGGCTCGAATTCCCCGACCTGCTCGGTGAGCGGGCGACCGTGCTCGAGGTCCAGCACGAGGGCCTCGATCTGCTCATCCTCGATGCGCCGGCCTATTACGACAGGCCCGGCGGCCCCTATCTCGATCCCCTCGGCAAGGACTATCCGGACAACTGGCGTCGTTTCGCCGCCCTGTCGCTCGCTGCCTCCGAGATCGCCGCCGGCCTGCTGCCCGGCTGGCGGCCGGATCTCGTCCACACCCACGACTGGCAGGCGGCGCTGACCTCGGTCTATATGCGTTATTACCCGACGCCGGAACTGCCGAGCGTGCTGACCATCCACAACATCGCCTTCCAGGGCCAGTTCGGTTCCGAGATCTTTCCCGGCCTGCGCCTGCCTGCCCATGCCTTCGCCACCGAAAGCATCGAATATTACGGCACTGTCGGCTTCCTCAAGGGCGGCCTGAAGACTGCCCATGCGATCACGACGGTCAGCCCGACCTATGCCGATGAGATCCTGACGTCGGAATTCGGCATGGGGCTCGAGGGCGTCATCGCCAGCCGCATCGACGATCTTCACGGCATCGTCAACGGCATCGACACCGATATCTGGAACCCGGCGACCGATCCTGTCGTCCACACCCATTATGGCCCGACGACGCTGAAGAACCGCGAGGAGAACCGCCACTCGATCGCCGAATTCTTCGGTCTCGACAATGACGACGCCCCGATCTTCTGCGTCATCAGCCGTCTCACCTGGCAGAAGGGCATGGATATCGTCGCCAACGTCGCCGATGAGATCGTCGCCATGGGCGGCAAGCTCGTCGTGCTCGGCTCCGGCGAAGCCGCCCTTGAGGGCGCGCTGCTCGCCTCCGCCAGCCACCACCCCGGCCGCATCGGCGTTTCGATCGGCTATAACGAGCCGATGTCGCACCTGATGCAGGCCGGCTGCGATGCGATCATCATCCCCTCGCGCTTCGAACCCTGCGGCCTGACCCAGCTTTACGGCCTGCGTTACGGCTGCGTGCCGATCGTCGCCCGCACCGGTGGTTTGAACGACACGGTGATCGACGCCAATCACGCCGCACTTGCGGCGAAAGTCGCAACCGGCATACAATTTGCCCCCGTGACCGAAACAGGCATGCTACAGGCAATCCGCCGTGCGATGCATTTTTATCAGGACCGAAAACTCTGGACCCAATTGCAAAAGCAGGGCATGAAATCGGATATCTCCTGGGAGAAGAGCGCCGAACGCTACGCTGCCCTCTATTCAAGCCTCGTCTCGAAAGGCATGTGACCTAAAATGATCAAGTCCGTATCCACCACGCCCTATCTGGACCAGAAACCCGGCACGTCGGGCCTGCGCAAGAAGGTTCCGGTCTTCCAGCAGCCGAACTATGCGGAGAACTTCATCCAGTCGATCTTCGATTCGCTGGAAGGCTATCAGGGCAAGTGCCTCGTCATCGGCGGCGACGGACGCTACTACAATCGCGAAGTCATCCAGAAGGCGGTCAAGATGGCCGCGGCCAATGGCTTCGGCAAGGTCATGGTCGGCAAGGGCGGCATCCTGTCGACGCCGGCCGCTTCCCACATCATCCGCAAATACAAGGCTTTCGGCGGCATCATCCTCTCCGCCAGCCACAATCCCGGCGGCCCGACCGAAGATTTCGGCATCAAATACAACATCAACAATGGCGGCCCGGCGCCGGAAAAGATCACCGACGCGATCTATGCGCGCTCCAAGACGATCGACAGCTACAAGATCGCTGATTTCGCCGACGTCAATCTCGACCGCATCGGCAAGGACGAGCTTCCCGGCGGCACGATCCTCTCGGTCATCGACCCGGTCGAGGACTATGCCGCGCTGATGGAAGAGCTGTTCGATTTCGGCGCCATCCGCAATCTGATCAGCCTCGGCTTCCGCATTGCCTTCGATGGGATGAGCGCCGTCACCGGTCCCTATGCCAAGGAAATCTTCGAAAATCGTCTCGGTGCTCCCTCGGGCTCGGTGCGCAACTTCATGCCGCTGCCGGATTTCGGCGGCCATCATCCGGACCCGAACCCGGTGCACTGCAAGGAACTCTTCGATGAGATGATGGGCGATGACGCGCCCGATTTCGGCGCTGCTTCCGACGGCGACGGCGACCGCAACCTGATCATCGGCCGCGGCATCTTCGTCACGCCTTCCGACAGCCTGGCGATCCTTGCCGCCAACGCCAATCTCGCCCCCGGCTATTCCGGCGGCCTTGCCGGCATCGCCCGCTCGATGCCGACATCGGGTGCTGCCGACCGCGTCGCCGAAAAGCGCGGCATCGGCATGTACGAAACGCCGACCGGCTGGAAATTCTTCGGCAACCTGCTCGACGCCGGCATGGCGACGATCTGCGGTGAGGAAAGCTCCGGCACGGGCTCCAGTCACGTCCGCGAAAAGGATGGCCTCTGGGCCGTGCTTCTATGGCTGAACATTCTTGCCGTGCGCGGCGAGAGCGTCGCCGATATCGTCACCCAGCACTGGCAGACCTACGGCCGCAACTATTATTCGCGCCATGATTACGAAGGCCTCGACACCGATGCGGCGAACGGCCTGGTGGACAATCTCCGCAGCCAGCTTCCCACCCTGCCAGGAAAGAGCTTCGGCAGCCTGAAGGTGGAGAAGGCCGACGACTTCGCCTACCACGATCCGATCGACAAATCGGTGAGCGAGCATCAAGGTGTCCGTGTGCTCTTCGAGGGCGGCTCCCGCGTCGTCTTCCGCCTGTCCGGCACCGGCACGTCTGGCGCAACCTTGCGTGTCTATATCGAGCGCTACGAGCCGGATTCGACTCGCCACAACATCGAAACGCAGGAAGCGCTCGCCGATCTGATCGCCGCCGCCGAAAGCATAGCCAGCATTCGTGAACGCACGGGACGCGATGCGCCAACCGTGATCACCTGATCCGGGGGGAACATGCGGGGGAACAGTTCGGCGCAAGCCGGCGCGATCGTCTTCGAGACCGGCGTCGAATTTGCCGTGTGGTCGCATCATGCCGCACAGATTGAACTCTGCCTCTTCGAGGATGACGGCAACAGGGAATTCGCGCGCCTGCCGATGGCGCGCGACAGCAACTACTTCCATCGTCTCTTTGTCGACGGACTGAAGGAGGGCGCGCGCTACGGCTATCGCGCCGACGGTATCTATGCGCCCGATAACGGCCTCTGGTACGATCCTTCCAAGCTGCTGATCGATCCCTACGCCAAGGAGATCGATAGGCCGTTCCGCTACGATCCCCGCCTCGGCATCTATGGCGAGGACAGCGAGGATCTGATGCCGAAGGCGATCGTCACCACCGATACCCGAGCCGCGATCCGCAAGCCGCTGTTCAAGCCGGGCGGCTTTATCTATGAGGTGGCGGTGCGGCCCTTCACCATTCTCCACCCCGACGTGCCGGAGGCTGAGCGCGGCACGGTCGCAGCGCTTGCCCATCCCTCCGTCGTCGCGCATCTGAAGCGGATCGGTGTCGATGCCGTCGAACTGATGCCGATCACTGCCTGGATCGACGAACGCCATTTGCCGCCGCTCGGCCTCACCAACGGCTGGGGCTACAATCCCGTCGCCTTCATGGCGCTCGATCCGCGGCTCGTCCCCGGCGGCATGACGGAACTGCGCGAGACGGTCGCGGCCCTCCATGCCGAAGGCATCGCCGTCATCCTCGACCTCGTGTTCAACCACACCGGCGAGAGCGACCGTTACGGCGCGACGCTGTCGCTGCGTGGCCTCGACAACCTGCATTATTATCGCCACGCCCAGAATTGCCCGGGCGAACTCGTCAACGACACAGGCACCGGCAACACGCTGGCCTGCGATCATCCTGAGGTTCGCCGCCTCGTCGTCGACAGCCTGCGCCATTTCGTGCTCAACGCCGGCGTCGACGGTTTTCGCTTCGATCTCGCCCCGGTGCTCGGCCGCACCGCGACGGGCTTCGAACGCGACGGAACACTGGCCGCGATCCTCTCCGACGATGTGCTGGCCGACCGGATCATGATCGCCGAACCCTGGGATATCGGCCCGGGCGGTTACCAGCTCGGCAATTTCCCGCCGCCCTTCCTTGAATGGAACGACCGGGTTCGCGACGACCTGCGCTGCTACTGGCGCGGCGACGATTGGAAGACCGGCGCGCTTGCAACCGCACTCGCCGGCTCCTCCAACATCTTCTCCCGCAACGACGGCAAGGAGACGCGCAGCGTCAATTTCCTCGCCGCCCATGACGGCTTCACGCTGATCGATCTCGTCTCCTATGCCGGAAAGCACAACGACGCCAACGGCGAACACAATCGCGACGGCCATAACGAGAACCACTCCTGGAACAACGGCGTCGAGGGGGAAACCGTCTATCCGACGATCCGCAAGCGTCGCCGGGACGATGTGATGGCGCTGATCTCAACGCTCTTTGCCACCCGCGGCAGCATCATGCTGACGGCGGGCGACGAGGGCGGCCGCAGCCAACACGGCAACAACAACGCCTATTGCCAGGACAACGAGATCACCTGGCTGGACTGGAAAGCGTTGGACGGGGATCTCATCGCCCACACTGCCTTCGTTGCAGGGCTGCGCCGCCGCTTCACCGTCTTCTCCGAAACGGGCTTCCTGTCAGGAAACGGCGACGTCGAATGGATTTCGCTCTCAGGTGAGCCGATGACCGTTGCCGAATGGGAGACGCCGTCGCTCTCCACTCTCGGCATGCTGTTGTCGACCGGAGACCGCTCCTCTCGCGGCAGGCAGACCCGACTTGGCGTGCTTTTCAACCGCTCCGGGAGCCGCCAATTTTTCACGCTGCCTTCTGAGGGCGAACCGGGATGGCGCCAGTTGACCCCGGATGGAACGAAGAAAGCCGGTGGCCGCGCAACCGTCGAGCCACGCTCGATTGCCTTTTTCGTAGAAAATTGACCGCCTCCCCTTCCTCGCGCAAATCCTTGTCGCAATCGTCACAAATGCACGATAAGGCTTTGCCGCGGCGGCTTATTTCACGAGGAATTCATGGTCACGGAAATTTCACTCTCCGACGTGCGGGGATTGATCGGCATGGAAACGGGCCTTTCGGATTGGGTCACCGTCGACCAGACGATGATCGACGCCTTCGCGTCGGCGACCGACGACCATCAGTTCATCCACGTCGATCCTGAGCGCGCGGCGGCCGAGAGCCCCTTCGGCGGCACCATTGCCCACGGCTTCCTGACCCTGTCTCTGCTGTCGACGATGAACTACAATTGCCTGCCGAAAGTGCGCGAGCAGACACTGGGCATCAATTACGGCTTCGATCGCGTCCGCTTCATGACGCCGGTGAAAAGCGGCGCCCGCGTCCGCGGCCGCTTTCTGCTCTCCGAAGCCCGCTTCCGTGGCGCCGGCATGCTGATGACCACCTATGACGTCACGATCGAGATCGAAAACGAGAAGAAGCCGGCGCTGACGGCAAAATGGATCACCATCATCCAATTCGACCCAAAGGACCGTCCCGAGGACGTCTGAGCAAAACTGCTTTTGTTACTCGGCCGAATTGAAGACGGCTTCGAGAGCGTGTCCGTCGGGATCCATGACAAACGCCGCGTAATAGTGCTCACCGTAATGAGGCCGCAGGCCGGGACGGCCATTGTCACTGCCGCCTTGCGCGATTGCCGCCACATAAAACTGATCGACTGCCTGGCGGCTCGGCGCGGCAAACGCCAGATGAAAACCCGGGCCGGGCGCACGCTGACCGTCCGGGCGATGCTTGATCGCCAGTTTGTCCCCGCCGCCGGGAAGGCCGTAGCCGATTGCCTGCCCTGTTTGCCCCGGCCTGATATCGTCCCAGACCCTGATATAACCGAGCGCGGCAAGGGCAGCATCGTAAAATGCCGCCGACCGCTCGATGTCGGAAACGCCGAGGGAGGCATGGTGCAGCATTCGCTTACCTCTTGAATGAGCGCACGCCCGCGATTTGCTTAGATTCAGTGCCCCGCGTCATGAGCCGCCTCGTTCAGCAGCCCGAAGACATAATCCGAAAACGACCGCCAGCACTCCACCCGGAACGTGTCTTCTTCCGTACGGAAAAGCACGATTTCCGCTTTGCCGAAGACCGTGCGCGATGCGGCGCCGACCGGAAAGGAAGAAAGCGACAGATCCTGCGGGCAGCCGGCCGAAAGCGTCGCCTCCGCACCCGGTCCCGAGACGATGATCGCGAGATTGCGGTGGGAAACGTCGGTCGCCGAATGCAGCGTGCCGGCGCCGGAAAGTGCTGCCATCAGATCGGCGCCGGCCTCGTCGATCACCAGCCACTCGTCCGGCCCAATCCAGAGCGCTGATCGGGCGCCGGCCCGGCCGGATGTCTTCGGGGCATCCGGCACCGTCAGGCCCAGAGCAGAGGAAAGTGCCGCGAGCGATTCCGCCGGCGCGCGTAGCGCCACCCGGCTGGCAGTGGGTGTGGTCGTCAGCCGCACCGCTGCGGAGCCGCCGAGACGTCCGGCAAGCGCCGGTTTGCGAATTGCGACATCAGCCATGAATGCGGCCCCCTTCCTTGTCAAAGAATACCAGATCCGTCACTTCGACGGCGATCGTCCGGTCCGGCATCGGCACATAGAGCGTCTCGCCCATCCGCGCCCGGCCGCCGGCGACCAGCGCGAAGGCGATCGACCTGCCGCAATTTTCCGACCAATAGGCCGATGTGACGTGCCCGAGCATGGTCATCGGCTTCGGCTCGTTCGGGCTCGCGACGATCTGCGCGCCTTCTTCGAGCACCAGCTTCGGGTCTTTGGGGACCAGGCCGACGAGCTGTTTGCGCCCATCCTTGACGAGATCCGGCCGCTTCAGCCCGCGAATGCCGACGAAATCCGTCTTTTTCTTCGAAACCGCCCAGGAAAGTCCGGCGTCATCGGGGGTCACTGTCCCATCCGTATCCTGCCCGACGATGATGTAACCCTTCTCGGCGCGCAGAACGTGCATCGTCTCCGTGCCGTAGACGCAGGCGCCGAGCGGTTCGGCATTGGCCCAGACCGCTTCGAGCACCGACTGGCCGTAATCGGCCGGCACGTTGATTTCGAAGCCGGTTTCGCCGGTGAAGGAGACGCGGAAGAGCCGCGCCGGCACGCCGCAGACCGTGCACTCGGCAACGCTCATATGCGGGAAGGCCTCGTTCGAAAGATCGAGCCCTTCGACCAGCGGCGCGACGATCTCGCGCGCCTTCGGCCCCTGCACGGCGATGACAGCCCATTGTTCGGTTACCGAGGTCAGCCATACCTTCAGATGCGGGAATTCCGTCTGCAGGTAATCTTCCATGTGATGGAGAACGCGCGGCGCGCCGCCGGTCGTCGTCGTCACATGGAAACGGTCGTTCGCCAGGCGCCCGACAACGCCGTCGTCATAAACGAAGCCGTCCTCGCGGGTCATGATGCCGTAGCGGGCCTTGCCGGGTTTCAGCGTATCCCAGGCATTGGTGTAGATGAGGTTGAGAAATTCCGCCGCATCCGGCCCCACCACCTCGATCTTGCCGAGCGTCGAGGCGTCGAAGATACCAGCCGCCTCGCGTGCCGTCCGGCATTCGCGAGCGACCGCCTGGTGCATGGTTTCGCCGGCCTGTGGATAGAACCAGGCACGCTTCCAGTTGCCGACATCCTCGAAGACCGCGCCATGGGCTTCTTCCCAGCCGTGCAGCGGCGTCTTGCGCGTCGGATCGAACAGCTCTCCGCGTGAATGGCCGATCAGCGTACCATAGGTGACCGGCGTATAGGGCGCACGGAAGGTGGTGAGCCCGACCTGCGGGATTTCCTTGCCGAGCATTTCGGCGGCAATCGCCAGGCCATGCATGTTGGAGAGCTTGCCCTGGTCCGAGGCCATGCCGTTGGTCGTAAAGCGCTTGATATGCTCGATCGAATGCATGCCCTCGCGCACGGCGAGGCGGATATCCTTGGCGCAGACGTCATGCTGGAAATCGATGAAGGCCTTGGCGCTGGTCTTCGGCCCAGCGCCTTCGGCAGCGCCGATCATGCCGCCCGTCCAGTCATAAGCCTGCTCAGCCGAAACTGCGATCTTCTCGCCGCTGCTTCTGCCGGTGGCCTGCGCCATCAGCTCGCCGGCGGCAAGCGATTCCTCGATCGTCCGCTGCAGGTCGTCGGTGCCGTTGCAGGCGCCGACCGAGAGGCAGTCCTGCGCATAGGAGCCGGGCAGGAAACGCTGGCTTTCGGCATCGAAGGCCACTTTGCCGCGCGACTGCGAGAATAGATGGACCGACGGCGTCCAGCCGGCCGAAACCAGCAGCGCATCGATCGCGATCTTACGTGGCGAACCGCCGCCGTTGCGCGCCACCGTCATGGATGAGATGCGCAGCCGTCCCGACGTATTGACGACCGATTGGCCGGCCAGAACATCGATGCCGAGCGCCCGCGCCTCTGCCAGCACAGCCGCTCCCGGCGTCTGCCTGCTATCGACGATGGCGGCGATCGAAACACCGGATCGTTTCAGATCGAAGGCCGCCTCATAGGCGGAGTCGTGCGCCGTATAGATGCCGACCTTGGTCCCGACCGCGACGCCGTAATGATTGAGATACATCCGCCCCGCCGAGGCGAGCATGATGCCCGGCCGGTCGTTGTTCGGAAAGACCATGTGCCGCTCGATCGCGCCGGTGGCAAGGATGACCCGCTTGGCCCGGACCTGCCAAAGCCGCTCGCGCGGCAGATCGCGGGAAGGCTTGGCGATATGATCGGTGACGCGCTCGGCAAGACCGACGAAATTGTGGTTGTAGTAGCCGAAGGCGGTCGTGCGGGTGAGCACTTCGACATTGTCCATCGCCTTCAGCCGCGCCACGGCCTTCTGTGCCCAACTATTGCCGTCCTGTCCGTCGATCGTCACGCTGGCATCGTAGCGCAATGCGCCGCCCGCTTCCGCCTGCTCGTCGCAAAGGATCACCCGCGCGCCGGTCTCGGCCGCAGCCAGCGCCGCCGAGAGCCCGGCAACACCGGCGCCGACCACCAGCACGTCGCAATGGGCATAGCGGCTGGCATAATGGTCAGGATCCTCCTCCGTCGGCGCAACGCCGAGGCCGGCAGCGCGACGGATGAGCGGTTCGTAGACGTGTTTCCAGGCGGCGCGCGGCCACATGAAGGTCTTGTAGTAGAAACCGGCGGCGAAGAACGGCGACATCAGATTGTTGACCGCGCCGATGTCGAAGGCAAGCGAGGGCCAGCGGTTCTGCGAGCTGACGATCATGCCGTCGAAGACTTCCTGCACGGTGGCGCGCACGTTGGGCTGCTTGCGCGCCGTATCGCGGGAAACATCGATCAGCGCGTTCGGCTCCTCGGCCCCTGCCGACAGAATGCCGCGGGCCCGGTGATATTTGAACGAACGTCCCAGAAGATGCACGCCGTTGGCGATCAGCGCCGAGGCCACGGTATCGCCTTCGAGCGCCGTATAGCTCTTGCCGTCGAAGCTGAAGCGCGCGGTCCTGGCCGGTGTCAGGCGCCCCTTGCCGGCGATACGGTTCGCGCCGCTCATTGCGCCTCTCCTTCCACGGCTTCATATGTCTCGACAGGCCCATGCTGCGCGGCCGCCGCACCGATCTCAGGCTTTGGTTCACCCGCCTTGTAGGTCACGATGAACTTGTCGGTCACCGTATCGCGCGCCGCGTTGAAGAAGCGCCCGCAGCCGTGAATATGCCGCCAGCGTTCGAAGATCAGCCCCTTCGGATTGTCGCGGATAAAGAAATAAGACTCGAACTCCTCGTCCGAAATCGAGGCGATATCGGCGGACCGCGCGATATGCGCGTCACCCGCGCCACGGAATTCGAGCTCGGAGCGCTCTTCCTGACAGTAGGGGCAATAGATCAGCAGCATGTGTTACCCGTCTTAGAGTTCCGATCCGGAAACATTGGTTCCGGGAGGTTGATTGCAGAGACGCTTTCCCATCGTCACATAGGGAATGAGGCGCTTGAGAAGCTGTTCGAAATTGTCATAGGGCTCCAGCACACCGGTCATGCCGATATTCGCAAAAGCCATCATGGCGATATCGTTGTCGATCACGAAGGCACGTCCCGGCGTTCCGCCGACCTCGGGCACGAAATAGACGGCTGGTTGGCGCAGGATCATCGCGCAAAGCAGCGTGCCGCTCTCGGCAACGAAGGGCCATTCGCTTTCGCCGGCGGCCCTGTTGATCTTCTGCAGGCGGAAATCTCCGACGCCGGGAAAGACGTCACCGGCCGGCATTGCCGCGCCGCTGATCCCGATCGTCAGGAGAGCCGCCGTCCACATCAGTGCGCCACCGCCGCTGCCGCCGCCTCGTCGATCAGCCGGCCGCTGCGGAAGCGCTCCAGCGTCAGCCCGGCATTGAATTTGTGCGGCTCGTCGCGGGCAATCAGATGCGCGAAGAGATTGGCCGAGCCCGGGGTCGCCTTGAAGCCGCCGGTGCCCCAGCCGCAATTGACGTAAAGCCCGGGAACCGGCGTCTTCGACTGGATCGCCGAACGATCCGGTGTATTGTCGACGATGCCGCCCCATTGCCGCATCATCTTGACGCGCCGGAACATCGGGAAGAGCTCGCAGATAGCGTCGAGCGTGTGCGTGATGATCTGCAGCCCACCGGTCTGGGAATAGGAATTATACTGGTCGGTGCCGGCACCGATGACGAGCTCTCCCTTGTCGGACTGAGAGATATAGGCATGCACCGTGTTCGACATGACGACGCAGGGAAAGATCGGCTTCAGCGGCTCGGAGACCAGCGCCTGCAGAGGGCTCGATTGCAGCGGCACACGTACATCAGCCATCTGCATGATTGTTGTCGTATGGCCGGCCGCCGAGACGGCGATCTTTCTGGCGCCGATGAAGCCGCGCGAGGTCTCGACCCCGGTCACCTGTCCGTCCGGACCGCGCCGGATGCCGGTCACTTCGCAATTCTGGATGATGTGCACCCCGCGGTCTGAGGCCGCCCGCGCATAACCCCAGGCAACCGCGTCGTGCCGCGCCGTGCCGCCGCGCCGCTGCAGTGCTGCCCCGTTGATCGGGTAGCGCGCGCTGGCCGAGATATCGAGCGGCGGACAATAGGCCTTCGCCTGCTCCGGCGTCAGCCATTCATTGTCGATGCCGTAGAGCCGGTTGGCATGGATATGCCGTTTGAAGGACTGCTGGTCGTGAATATTGTGCGAGAGCATCATCACGCCGCGCGGCGAATACATCACATTATAGTTGAGCTCCTGGGAAAGCCCCTCCCAGAGCTTCATCGAATGCTCGTAGATGTGCATGCTCTCTTCATAGAGATAGTTCGAGCGGATGATGGTGGTGTTGCGCCCGGTATTGCCGCCGCCGAGCCAGCCCTTCTCGATCACCGCCACATTGGTGATGCCGTGCTCCTTGGCGAGATAATAGGCAGCACCCAGCCCGTGGCCACCGGCGCCGATGATGATGACGTCATATTCGGCGCGCGGCTCAGGCGAAGTCCACTGCTTCTCCCAGCCCTTGTGGCCGCGAAGGGCCTCCCGTGCCACGGCAAAAACCGAATATTTCCGCATCCGCCTTCTTCTCCTTCGGGAAAGGGCCTGTTCTCCGCGCCCATACAAATCGCAAATCCAAATGCGGCACAACGGTTCTTTTGCGACGCGCGAGAGCTTTGGTTTCGACACGCCGAAGAGAATGCCGCTTCAAGCGGAAGACGCAAGCCGCGGCATATCCGCTTAACCGTCGGCCGGCGACCTAACCCAAGAGGGTGAGAAGACAAGCAATTGCTAAAATGTTAACGATCGCATGTTCCCGGGGGTACGTGTATCATGTGGGGTTGGCGCGCAGTATCAGTCGCGATGCTTTGCATCGCGTTAAGCGGCGCATCGCCGGCGCTCGCCGCCGAGCCGGTCGGCCAGGCTGTCGTCATCAAGACGCAGGTGACCGGACAGAGCGGGCCGATCGAGGTCGACACCCGCGTTCATCGCAACGAGCGCATCAAGACATCGCAATCGGGGCTTGGCCAATTCCTGTTTCGTGACGGCACGAAGCTCGCGGTCGGCTGGGGTTCGTCGGTCGTGATCGACAAATATGTCTTCGACGATTCCCAATCGGTCAAGAAACTGACGATCAGGGCGGCAAAGGGCACATTCCGCTGGGTCAGCGGCAGTTCCAACTCCTCGGCCTACCAGATCCTGACGCCCGCCGGCACGATCGGCGTGCGCGGCACCGCTTTCGATTTCTACGTCGGCCCGGATGGCACAACGGCCATCGTCCTGCTGAATGGTGCTGCCCGTTTCTGCGGCCCGGGCGGCTGCCGCCAGTTGCAGCAGCGCTGCGATTGCGTGGTGGCCAAGCCGAATGGCGATATGTCCGCGGCAGGCCGGGTCGACCCCAGCATCCTCGAGACGCTCGGAAATCAGCGCGCCCTGCCCTTCCTCACCGGCAATCAGCGACTTGCCGGCGGCATCGGCATGCTCGGCGGCTGCAATATGGCGTCAGCCGCGCCGGAAAGAAAGGACAGGAACCGGCCGCCGCCTCCGGCTTCGCCCGATCTGCAGAAACAAGATCCGCCGCAGAAACAGGCCGAGCCACAAAAGGAGCGGCCGAACAAGCCCGACAAGCCGCATCACGACAAACCGCATCATGATAGGCCGCATCACGATAAGCCGCATCACGACAGGCCGGATAGGCCCGACAAGCATGATGGGCATGACAAGCCGGACGGCCATGGCCGGCATGACGGTCACGACAGGCCGGGAAATCACGGCCAGAATCACGGGAATGACCGGGACCATCGAGGACACGACCGCGACCATGATGGAGATCGTGATCGCGGCAAAGATCGCGATCGTAATCACGATAAGGATCGTGATCGGGATCACGACAGGGATCGGAACCACGACAAGGGCCGGGGTTTCAATCGTAACCGCTGATGCCTTCAGTCGGCCGCGCTCTTCTCGAACCCGTCAGGCACCTTCCGAAAATGATCGGTCCTGCCGGAGATCCGCTGATAGAATTCCGCCAAACCGTCGATCACCTGCCCCGCCCTCAGTTTTGCCGTGCCGATAAGCTTGCGGGTATTCTTCGAATGCGAAAGCAGGGCCTGCATCAGTTGCTGGTGAACGACAATAAGTGCTGCAAACTCGGCAGATGCTGCAACGCGTTCGTCGCCGACGACGGCGAGGATCTGTGTGCGGTTGCTCTTGCCCTTGAGCGGAATGGCGCCGGCCTCGATCAGCGCCATTCCCCGCACCAACCTTGCCGTGCTGTCGGATATCAGAATATCGAAACCGACTTCTTTGCAGCATGATTCCAGCCGCGCCGCGGTGTTGACGGCATCACCAACCGCCGAATAGTTGAAGCGCGTCTTGGCGCCCATATTGCCGACACAGGCAAGGCCGGTATGGATGCCGATGCCGATCCCGACCTGTTGCCCGGGCCCGAAGCCGAAGGCGTCGCCGGCATTCAATTCGGCCAGCGTTTCGCGCATGGCAAGGGCTGCACGAACGGCCTTGGTTCCATGATCGGCCACATCGACGGGCGCATTCCAGAACGCCATGATCGAATCGCCGATGAACTTGTCGAGCGTGCCTTCATTGGCCACCACATGGCGGCTCAGCGCGTCGAGCAATGTGTTCAGGAACGCGACGACATCCGTCGGCGCCAGCCGCTCGCTGATCTCGGTGAAGTTCCTGACGTCGACGAACATCACCGTCAGCTCGCGGTCGTCGCCGCCAAGGCGCAAAGCATCTGGGGTATGCTCGATGCGGTGGAGCAGCGATGGAGAAAGATAATGCCCGAAGGCGCGCCGCACCGCGCGCCGCTCCCGGTCGATCACCAGGATCCGGAACGAGGTCGCGGCAAAATGGATGATCGATCCGCTGACGATCGGAGCCAGTGGATCGAAGAGAAGCCCTGCATAAAGAAACGAGAGCCAGGACGCCACCAGCGCCATGGCCGTGATCAGCAAGCCACAGATCAGAGCGACGGCAGGGCTGACGAAGGTCGTCACCACGACGAGCAGGCAGCCGAGCACCGCGATCAGCAGGATTTCCAGCCCGTCGGCCCAGTCGGGCCGCGACAGGAAATGGCCGGAGAGGATCTGCTCGACGGCCTGCGCATGCAGCGAAACGCCGGGAACGTTCTCGCCGAGCGCGGTGACGCGGATGTCCTGCAGCCCGGCCGCGGATGTGCCGACGAAGACGATGCTGCCGTCGATGGCGGCCGCGACCTCGGGAGAGGCCCCTCCGGCTGCGAGCACCTGACGGGCGGATATGTATCGCTCGGCCCGGTCGGGGCTGACATAGAGCCAGAGTTCGCCCGCCGCCGTCAGCGGCACGACGAAATCCCCGATCTTTGCCGATGTCATGATTCCGGCGCGATCGGGCGCTCCCGATAGCACATAGGTCGATACTCCCTGCGCCACGCGAAGAGCTTCGATCGCGAGATTCGGATAGAGCTGCTCGCCGTCTGCCAGGAACAGCGGCACCGCCCGCACCACCGGCGAGGGATTGCCGGGATTGAGGCTGATATGGCCGAGCCCCGCCGCATTGGCCTCCAATTGCGGTCTGAGCGGCGTCGAGGCGCCGAGATGGGGCGGAGCCGAGACAGGGCTTTCGCCGGTGAAGGCAAAGCCCGCCTTGGCGGGCGGCCGGTAGTTGCCCTCGTTGGAAAGACCGAAGCCGAGCACGACGGGCTTTCCGGCAATCGAACGGGCGAATACCTCGTCATTGTCGGGCAGCTGCTCGGCGAGGGAAGGATCCACACCGGCAACGTCGCGCACAACATTGCGCGGCGACAGCCGGTCCGGCTCGGCGAAGAGAACATCGAAGGCGATAGCCGAGGCACCCATCTCCGAAAGCCGGTCCACCAGCAGAGCCATGCGGTCCCGCGGCCACGGCCACTGGCCGAATTCGCGCAGCGACGTCTCGTCGATGTCGATCACGCGGACCGGCATCGGCTCGAAGGTCCTGGGAACCAGCCGCTGATACTCGTCGAAAGTCACGCCGCGGATCAGCTTGAAAATCCCAGGATCGCCTGCCCGGAGGATCGTCAGCACAGCCACGATCGCCAGGCCGATAACGACACCGATTTGCTGCACGCGCGTCATGATCTCACCGGCTGTCCCCCCGACGGCCGACAGAACGGCCCGCACCTGCCGGCAGACAGGCTACGCCGCTTTCGGTCCAAACGCCATTCGCAGATGCATCAGGGACGCTGTCTTTTCAGCCTCCCGCTTTTCGCTTCCGGCCGGACGGCAGGCAACCGTCTTCAATCAGGCCACGCCTCCAGTTTTGGCCGGGCTTTTGCCTGGATGACAAGGCTTCGACCTTGCCCGGCGTGCGGCGAAATGCTCTTGTAACGATCGAAAATCGAATGCTTTTCGAGAAAAGGATGAAGGTCGCCGTGATTTCCGAATCCGCCGTCAGGACGACTCTCAAGGAGGGAATCGCCGCGCTGGATGAAGCCGCGCCTGAACCCGGCCGGATCATGACCGGTTCAGGCGAAGCGTGATTTTTCCGCCCGCCTTCCATATCCATCTGGACTTCCCGTACCCAATCTGCTATCCCGCATCACCAATCGCAAGGCTGCGGCCGCGCGAACGTTATTGTTTTGCCTCTGGCCGCTGCGCCGCCTCCGGCATCAACCAACCAAAGGAACGTGATTCTCGTGCAGGTACTTGTCCGCGATAACAATGTTGATCAGGCTCTCCGCGCTCTCAAGAAGAAGATGCAGCGCGAAGGCATTTTCCGCGAAATGAAGATGCGCGACTACTACGAGAAGCCGTCGCAGAAGCGTGCTCGCGAAAAGGCCGAGGCTGTTCGCCGTGTTCGCAAGCTGGCCCGTAAGCGCGCCCAGCGCGAAGGTGTGGTCGCACGCTGAGCGTTGCCGTCGTTTTTTCGACGTTTTCAGATGCATTGTGGCGGGGGCGATGGGTTCGCCGCCGCTTTTTTAGTTTGCCGCTGAAGATCGCATATCCGCGCACCGGATATGCCGCATGGGGAAAGCGAGCCCGAATGGCTGTCAACACCTTTAATCCGTCCCGCGCTTTGCGCTTGCAGAAAATGGCATTCCTGCCCGCTTTGGCGCTGGCGGCAATGTTCGGCCTCGCCGGCTGCGAGACGACCAATACCACGGATGCCGTGATCCGCATCGACAAGGCGCAGGGTTCGGAAGAGAATATCGCCTCGCTGACGGCGGTCATCAACGCCAATCCGAGGGATCCCGAAGGTTACAACGTCCGTGGTTCCGCCTATGGCCGCGCCGGCCAGTTCCGCCCGGCGCTGAACGATTTCAACACGGCATTGCAGATCAATCCGCGGTTTTTCCAGGCTTACGCCAACCGCGCTCTCGTCTATCGCAATATGGGCCAGCAAGCCCAGGCGATTGCCGATTACAATGCCGCCCTGCAGATCAATCCGAGCTACGACGTCGCCTATATCGGCCGCGGCAATGTCTATCGCATGGCCGGCCAGGACGACCAGGCCTTCAACGATTTCGACAAGGCGATCCAGCTCGGCACCACCGATGGCCGCGCCTATCACAATCGTGGTCTGATCTATCAGAAGCGCAATCAGCAGGATAAGGCGATCGACGACTTCTCGAAAGCGATCTCGCTCGCGCCGAATTCGGCCGAGCCCTATAATGGCCGCGGCATTTCCTATATCGCGCTGAACGACGACGACAACGCCTTTGCCGATTTCAATCATGCGATCGAGCTTAACGGCAACATCGCCGAATCCTGGGCCAACCAGGCGCTCGTCTACGAACGCCGCGGCGACAAGGCGAAGGCTGCCCGCTCCTATCGCCACGCGATCGGCCTCGATCCGAAGTACCAGCCGGCTCGTGACGGCCTTGCTCGCGTCGGCGTCGCCCCAGCCGGCTAACGAAATGGTCGGGCGGCAGGAGCGATCCTGCCGCAAAAGCGGCCGCAAGGCCTCAAAACGAGACGCCGCAAAAGATCCGCCGCTCTCGACGACCTGTCATAGTATGTTGCAACCTGCTCTTGCTCCCCCTAACATGGCGCTGCTTCGATAGCCTGCTATCGGGCATTCTAAAAACGAGTTGAGGGCGGTTTGCGAGAGATGCGGATCTTTGCTTTCCTGGCCGCAAACGAAAACCGTTGCGGGCCACGCGCATTACAGCGCCGCGCGTCTTTTCAGACGGGCAAAAGACCCTGTAACACTCTGTGGCGCAACAGATGAAGATTGTCGCGCTGTTCTTTCCCAAAGCCTCGATCGGCACCTATCTCGTCGCCATGGCGGTGGCGATCGCGCTGCCGATCTTCGCTTTTGTGACACTGCTTCTGCTGCAGCTGGAAGACAACCAGCGTTCGACGCTGCGGCGCGAGACGGCCCAGGATGCGCTCGCCCTTTCGCGCATCATCGACCGCCAGCTTCAGGATATGGCAACGACGCTGCGGCTGCTTTCGAGTTCGCCGGAGCTGGAAAACGGCAATCTCGCCTCCTTCCACGAACGCACCGAAACGGCCCTCAGAGACAATACGCTGTTCGTCATCGCCGTCGACCGCACCGGCCAGCAGCTGCTCAACACCCGCCGGGCGTTCGGCACGCCGCTTGGCAAGACCGCGAACATCCCCGCCCTCGAGGCGGTCATGGCGTCCGGTCGCATCGAGGCCTCCGACGTCTTTCGCGGCCGAACCAGCGGCGAATGGGTCTATAACGTCACCCTGCCGCGGAAGAACGATCCGGTCGCAGCCCTCATCATTACCCAGAATGCCACTGATCTGCGCAAGCTCGTGACCACCGAGGGCCTTGCCCCCGGCTGGTCGGCCGCCGTCATCGATCAGAGCGGCCACGTCGTCGCCGCGACCGGCCCCGCCAATCTCGAACCCGGCACGCCCTTCGATCCGCGCATCCTGCCGGCCTTCACTGCTTCCCGCGGCGTCTTCCAGGACGAGGCGATCCTGCCGCACATGCTGCTCGGTTATGCCCGGATTCCCGGCTGGTCGTGGAAGACGGTGATCTGGGGACCGATCGCCCAGGCTTCGATCCTCAGCACCTGGCGTTTCCTCATCATCGGCGGCGTGGCCCTTGTGCTCGTCGCCGTGCTGGGTGCCTATGCCGTCGCACGACAGGTGCGCACCACCATCCGCGATATCGCCGACATGGCGAACCGCATGGGCGAAGGCCATATCGTCTCGCCGGTCGAGACCAGCGTCATCGAAGCCAACCAGGTGGCAATTGCCCTTTCGAATGCCTCTTTCGACCGTAGCGAGACCGAGGACCGGCTGCGTTTCGTTATGCACGAGCTAGTCCACCGCACCAAGAATCTTCTGACGCTTGCCCAGGCAATGATGCGCCAGCTCGCCAAGCAATCCGACAGCGTCGAGACCTTCCGCGCCGCCGTCGCCGACCGCCTCGAAGGGTTGGTGCGTTCGATCGAGCTGCTGACCAGCGAACAATGGGGAGGCGTATCGCTGCGGCGGGTCGTCGACATCCATTTGCACGCCTTCCCGCAATCGCGCGAGCAGATCGACATCAGCGGCGAAGACTTCGTGCTGAAGCCGGATGCAGTGCAGAATCTCGGCCTCGCCTTGCACGAACTCGCCACCAATTCGGTGAAATACGGTGCGCTCTCCGTACCGCAAGGCCGTGTCCGCTTCGAATGGCGCGATGTCAGCGAGGAAGACAAGCCGGATGCCCTGCTCCGCTTCACCTGGGAAGAGCGCGGCGGCCCGCCGGTCACCGAGCCGTCGCGCTCGGGCTTCGGCACGACCGTTATCAAGGCTCATGCCGCCTCCGCCTTCCGCGGCACGGTTGAGATCGATTTCCGGCCCGAAGGCCTGTTATGGGTGCTGACGGCGCAGCGCGCCACGCTGGAGCGGGAATAGAGCGCCGCGCGTCTCTTCAGACGCGCTAAGGACGCTCTATCACTTTGAATCTGCGCCCCGGAACAATCGCTACCTCCACCCGTTTCGGACAGGTCGTTCCAAAGGAGAAAGACCATGTTCAAGCAAACGATGATCGCAGCCGCGGCACTGACAGCCGCTGCCTGGGCGAGCCCGGCGGGCGCGGAAAACTATGTCACGCTTGGCCGTCTGGTTTGTGGATCGGATGGCGGCCAGGGTCTGATCGTCACCTCGCAGAAGAACCTTATCTGCACCTATACGTCGGCGGCCGGCGGCGCCAAGGCGGTCTATGCCGGCAAAATCGAGAAATTCGGCCTCGATATCGGCCAGACCGGCAAAAGCGTCATGATCTGGCAGGTGCTGGCAAAGACCGGCACGGATATCCCGCAATTCGCCCTTGCCGGCGAATATTACGGGATCGGCGCCGATGCGAGCATCGGTGCAGGCGCCGGCGCCAAGGTCATCGCCGGTGGCACCGACAAGGCCTTCATGCTGCAGCCGTTGAACGTCCAGGCTCAGGAAGGTTTGAACCTGGCAATCGGCGTCGAGAAGATGACACTCGTACCGGGCGAGACTTGACGAAGCGCAGACAGCGATTGCCGACCGTTCAGGCAGGGCGATCCAGTCTATGAATCAAACAGCCGCTCGAAGGGCGGCTGTACTGGCGTCGATCAATGCGCGAGCGCCTTGTTGATATCCTCGGTCATCTTCTTCGCGTCACCGAGCAGCATCATCGTGCCGTCCTTGTAGAACAGCGTATTGTCGATGCCGGCATAACCCGAGCCGAGCGAGCGCTTGACGAAGAGGCAAGTCTTTGCCCGGTCGACGTCAAGGATTGGCATGCCATAAATCGGCGAGGTTTTGTCGTCACGCGCCGCCGGATTGGTGACGTCATTGGCGCCGATGACATAGGCGACATCGGCCTGGGCGAATTCCGAATTGATGTCCTCAAGCTCGAAGACTTCGTCATAGGGGACATTCGCTTCGGCGAGCAACACATTCATGTGGCCGGGCATGCGGCCCGCGACCGGGTGGATCGCATATTTCACCTCGACGCCGTTCTTCTTGAGTTTATCGGCGAGTTCGCGCAGCGCATGCTGGGCTTGGGCGACCGCCATGCCGTATCCCGGCACGATGATGACCTTCGATGCGTTCACCATCAGATAAGCCGCATCCTCGGCCGAGCCGAGCTTGACCGTCCTGTCTGACGTGTCAGGTCCGCCGGACGCCGTCTCGCCGCCGAAACCGCCGAGGATGACGGAGACGAAGGAACGGTTCATACCCTTGCACATGATGTAGGAGAGGATCGCGCCGGAAGAGCCGACGAGCGCGCCGGTGATGATCAGCGCCAGATTGCCGAGCGTGAAGCCGATGCCGGCCGCAGCCCAGCCTGAATAGGAGTTCAGCATCGAGACGACAACGGGCATATCGGCCCCGCCGATCGGCACGATCAGCAGAACACCGAGCGCCAGCGACAGCGCGACGACGGCCCAGAAGTCGAAATGGCTTTCGGTGGCGGCAAGGCCGATGATGAAGAGCACGATCAGCACCAGCAGGCTCGCATTGATCACATGCCGGTAGGGCAGCAGGATCGGCTTGCCGGACATGCGTCCGTCGAGTTTCAGGAAGGCGATGATCGAGCCGGTGAAGGTCAGCGCTCCGATCGCCACGCCGAGCGCCATCTCGACGCGCGCCTCGGTGTGGATGTGGCCGATCTCGCCGATGCCGAAGGAAGCAGGCGTGTAGAGTGCGGAAGCCGCGACCAGCACGGCGGCAAGGCCGACCAGCGAATGGAAACCGGCGACGAGCTGCGGCATCGAGGTCATGGGGATCGTGCGGGCGACATAGGCGCCAACGCTGCCGCCGATGGCAAGGCCAAGGACGATCAGCACGAAGCCGCCGAAACTCGGCGTCGCAAGCACCAGCGTCGTCAGGATCGCTATCCCCATGCCGATCATGCCGTAGAGATTGCCCTTGCGGCTGGTGGCCGGATGCGACAGGCCGCGCAGCGCCAGGATGAAAAGCACGCCGGAAACGAGGTAGAGGAAGGCTGCGATATTGGTCATCAGTCCCTCACCGGTCCTTCTTGCGGTACATCGAAAGCATCCGCTGCGTGACCAGGAAACCGCCGAAGATGTTCACCGAGACGAGCACGAGGGCGACGAAGCCGAAGCCAGTCGCAAGCCCGCTGGTCGAGATGCCGACCGCCAGAAGCGCGCCGACGACGATGACGGAGGAGATCGCGTTGGTGACGGCCATCAGCGGCGTATGCAGCGCCGGCGTCACCGACCACACGACGTAATAGCCGACGAAGATCGACAATACGAAGATGGCAAGCTGGAAGACGAAGGGATCGATCGCCCCGCCGGTCGCAGCACTTGCCGCTTCCGGTGCCTGGGCCGCTGCCGTGATGACGGCGGTCACCGCCTGGTCGAGCTGCTCCAGCGCTCTGTCCATTGCTTCACTGGCCATCAGATGTCTCCCTTCTTCGCGCCGCCGAAGGCGGGATGAACCACATCGCCGGCATAGGTCAGCATCGTCGCCTTGACGAGTTCGTCGTCGAGATTGACGACGACGCTCCGGGTTTCCTTGTTGACCATGGTCTCGAGGAAGGTGACGAGGTTCTTGGCGTAGAGCGCCGAAGCGCTGGCCGCAACTCGGCCCGGCACGTTGGCGAAACCGATCACCCTGACGCCTTCGACATCGGCAACCTCGCCGGGAACGACGCCCTCGATATTGCCGCCGCGCTCGACCGCAAGGTCGACGGCGACCGCACCTGATTTCATCGAAGCGAGCATGGCGCGCGAAACGAGGCGCGGCGCCGCACGACCGGGGATCAGCGCGGTGGTGATGACGATATCCTGCTTGGCGATGTGTTCGGCAACCAGATCCGCCTGTTTCGCCTGATAGTCGGCGGACATTTCCTTGGCATAGCCGCCGGCCGTTTCCGCCGCCTTGAACTCCTCGTCCTCGACGGCGATGAACTTGGCGCCGAGCGAGGCGACCTGCTCCTTGGCGGCGGGGCGAACGTCGGTGGCCGAGACCGCCGCGCCGAGACGGCGCGCGGTCGCGATCGCCTGAAGACCGGCGACGCCGGCGCCCATGACGAAGACCTTGGCAGCCGGCACGGTGCCGGCCGCCGTCATCATCATCGGCATGGCGCGGTCATAGACCGCCGCCGCCTCGATGACGGCCTGGTAACCGGCGAGATTGGCCTGGGACGACAGCACGTCCATGGACTGAGCGCGGGTAATGCGCGGCATCAGTTCCATCGCGAAAGCCGAGAGCCCGGCACTTGCCAGTGCCGCGATCGCTTCGTCATTGCCGTAAGGGTCCATGATGGCGATGATCACGGCGCCGCTTTTATAGCCGGAGATTTCCGATCCGCTGGGACGGCGCACCTTCAGCACCACGTCGGCGGAGGCTGCATCCGCAAAACTGCCGATCCTGGCACCGGCTGCCTCGAACTCCCCGTCCGGAATGCGCGAAGCCGCACCGGCACCGGCTTCGACGACGACGTCGAAGCCGAAACTCTTCATCTTCTTCACGGTCTCGGCGGAGGCGGCGACGCGCGTCTCCTCACCCGTGTTTTCCCTTGCAACGAAAACGATATTGCCCAACTGCCCCCTCCTCCGGGTCAGCCAGACCGCCGCAGGCTACCCTGCGCGGGCCAAGCACCTCATGCAAAAAGCTTCGGAGAAGCTCTCCTCCCCTCAGAGCGCCGTGCGTCCTTTCGGACGCCAAAGAGCGCTCTGACCCTCTAAATCTACGCGATCAGCGGAGCAGGAAGATGCCGGCAGCGAGTAGAATGATGAAGACGAAGAGACCGCCGAGAAGGCCGGCGCCGCCGAAGAAACCGGCGGTCATTGCAAGCAGTAGGACGATGAGAAGCATCGAGCCGTATTTCGCGCTGGCGATGAACATGTCGTAGGTCTTTTCATGTTCCTTGTAATCCATTGGCGCGCCGGTCTCGACCGGTCCGGTATGATGTTCGGCCATAAATATCGTCTCCCTGAAATGCCTCTGCGCTGCTTGATTCCCCAGCCTGAGCGAGGGAAATCCCTTCCTGCAGGGATTACACAATGACAGGCGAAAGTGCAATGCATGAGAACGCCGCAGGCGCGCGTGGCAACCGCGATGCCAGAGGCCCGAACAGACCTGAAGAACGGCTGATATCGCCTGCGTCCGTCGCCCCTCATCTGCCCCGGCGAAGATCATCTCTCCGTCGGGAACAAGGGTTGATTACAGCGGCAGGTCGGTGCCGAGTTCGCCTTGCGGTACGAAACGCGCCGTCGGAATGATGGTGAGCGGCGGCAGCGTGTCGTTGGGATTGCGAGAAAACATCATGCGCTGCTCGCTGGCGCTGGAGATGAAGAAGGGATAGCGCGTCAACAGCTTGCGCCCGACCTCGATCACGTTCGTCGCCATCAGCGTCACGTCAACCCCGTAACTCTCCGCCAGCCGGCCGGGCACGATGGTATCGGCATAGAAGACCCGCTTGTAGAAGGCGGCATGCGGGGGCCGGACGGACTGAATAACGCGATCCGCCCGGAAATACGCTGCCGCAACGATGGCGGGTCTCAGCGTCAGATAGGGAACCCATGGCATGTCGGCGATGAACTCCGGATCGACCGCGAAACGCGCCGGGTCGATCAAGGTCAGCCCGGCGTCCAAAAGCTCATCCATCGCCTCGGGAAAGGCCTCTCCGGACCGGCTGATACGATGCTCCGGCGTCACATAGTGAATTCGGATCGTACTGACCAGTTCGCCATAATAGTACAGACCGAAGATATAGGCATGGCTGTCGAAATCGACATCGTCCAATAGCCCTTCCGGGGCAAGCGACAGCGCGTCGTGGGCCTTGTAAGCCTTGTAGCGCAGCCGTTCCACTTCCTCCATGTCTTCGCCGCTTTCGACGCGGCGATACTCTACATTATCCAGAATTTCCAGGATTTTCCTGCTGAAATCGCCACGCGTAAAAAGTGTGTCTGACATTCTCTCGATCCGCTCGTTAACGGATCATTAATCATACGCCAGCGGCACATAGGCAAGAAAATCTAAGAATTTGCGTTGGATTTAAATTATTAAGGTTAACGGGGCGCAAGATTTTCGGCTGGATAACCAGTCACTTGCAGGCGGCTCAGGCGACCTTGTTGCGACGGCGCGGGACGGTGCGGCGGCCGATTCCCTCTTGCAGCAGCCTGATGTTCTGGGAAGGCACCGGTTGCGAGAAAACATAGCCCTGTACCAGATCGGCGCTGCGGTGTTTGTTGAGCAGGGCCAGCTGTTCCTCGGTCTCTACGCCCTCAATCACGATCTTCAGGCCGAGTTCCCGAGCGAGATGGACCGTACCGCGCAAGAGCTTGAGGCGGCGGGTATCCTCGACGATGTTGCGCACGAAGGAGCGATCGATCTTGACGATATCGAGCGGCAGCGTGTCGAGATAGCTGAGGCTGGAGAATCCGGTGCCGAAGTCGTCGATGGCAATGGTGATGCCGCGGGACCTGAGCTCCGCCAGGATGGCGCGCACCGCCGCCGGCTCGTCGATCAGGCAGCTTTCGGTGACTTCGAGATGCAGCCGCGCCGCATCGAGGCCGGAATGGGCAAGCGCTTCGGCGACCACCGAGAGAATATCGGCATCGCGCAGATCCCGCGCCGAGAGGTTGACCGAGACGGCGATATGCTCCGGCCAGGTCATGCATTCGCTGCAGGCCTTGAACAGCACGAAGCGGGTGATGTCGGAGATGATGCCCATATCCTCGGCGAGCCGGATGAAGACGTCGGGCGGGATCGAGCCCCTCTCCGGATGCACCCAGCGCGCCAAGGCCTCGGCACATTCGATCCGCGAGCCGTCGGCCCGGAACATCGGCTGGAAGACGAGATGCAGCGCCTGCGCCGAGACCGCGTCGCGCAGATCCGCCTTCAGCTTCTGCTGCTCGATATAGCGGCCGTCCATCTCCCGCTCGAAGCCGGAAATGCCGCCCTTGAAGCGCGACTTGCTTTCGAACAGGGCAAGATCCGCCTTGACGCTCCATTCGTCCATCGCGAACGCGTCGCTTTCGAGAATCGCATAACCGGCGCTGAGCGAAACGAGAAAAGTCACTTCGTCGACCTCGTAGTGGCCTTGGATCGCAGCGTGAACGCGGCGGATTTCGCGGTCGAGCGAGGCCTGCTCCTTCGCACGCGGGAAGAACAGGATGAACTGATCGCCCATCAGCCGGCCGAGGATGGCATTGCCGGAAGCCTGCTTGATGCGGGCGGCGATAGCGCAGAGCAGATGGTCGCCGGTCACATGGCCGCGCATGTCGTTGACATGTTTGAACTCGTCGATATCGAGCACCATGAAGCCGAGCGGCCCGTTCTTCTTCGGATACTTGGCAAAATACTCCTGCACCAGCTGGCCAAAATATTGCCGGTTGGGCAGGCCGGTCAGCGCATCGAAGCGCACCATGTGCAGGATCTTCTGCTCCGCCTTCACCCGGCTCGACACGTCCTCGAAGATCAGCACGGCGCCGCCGTCGGCCCTGCGGCTGGCGGAGAATTCGAGCGACAGGCTCTCGGGAAAATGAATGAGCGTGCGCGACAGGTTACCTTCTGCCACCTGGGTGAGCTGGCGCAGAATGAGCTCCGGCTGCGAGGCATCCATGAAGCTGTACCGCGCGCCGTAGCGCAGCACCGCGCCGAGATCGCGATCCTTCAGCCGCTCCGGGGCACCGATCTTCAGAAGCTCGCAGGCCTTGCGATTGACCACCTGGATGCGGTTTTCGGCATCGACCATGACGAGGCCGTGCGGCATGTTGTTGAGCGCCGTATCGAAACGGTCGGCGATGATGGTGATTTCCCGGCGCGCAATGACATTCTCATAGAGAAACTCGCGCACGCCGTTCGCCATGGCCCGCGTCGTCAGCCAGAAAGGAATGAGGAAGATCGACAGCACGCCGCGATAGAAGTCCATCGCCAGCAGGCTGCAGACGATCATCGGCAGGCAGCAGAAGAACGTCTGGAGGTCGACTGCGAAGCGGGAGCCGTAGTTGCGTCCGACGACGGAAACCATGGTCGCCATGGTGACGGAAATGCAGGCAAGCTCCGCAAAGGAATCGCGCACGACGAAGATGGCGTAGCCGCTGGCGAGGCCGAGGAGCGCGGTGGTGCAGGCTCCACTGGCAACGAGAATCCGCTCCCAACGCTCGATTCCGGCGCGCGACAGGCTCTGCTTGTCGACACGATCGAACTGCCGGAAGATGGCCATGCGAACGCAGAAGACCAGGAGGAAGGCGGCCGACAGCAGGATATAGACGAAGGACTGCGTCTTGGCAGCCACTGCAAGGCACGTCGCAACATGCACGATCACGCCAACAAGAAGCGTCATGCGGTTCCCGGAAAGGGAACTCACAAACGACAGATACACATCTATAGGGACCCTGTTCGGGCTATCTGGCTTCATCCACACTTTCCCTGTGCGCGGGAATTCTAAGCCCAACCCTTTAAAAATTGATTTCAATGGAATCAAACATTTGGTCAAATTTTCTAAAACCATAGGATGAACCGCACAGCCTACGCGAGTTAATGCAGCCTACCGGCGAGATTACTGAAATAATTTATCCACGCCTGGGTTGTTGAAATATTCGACAGCCATGTGGTCCGACCTGCGCACCTAAGACTATACTCCAACGCAAGGCATTTATCCTTCCAATTTCAAAGACCGTGGTCTACATCGATTGCAACAGGGAAAAGCTGCCGAAAAACCGGCGGGACAAGAATAAGGGGAGGCGAATGTCGGTACTTCTGGCCGCAAGCCGGCTGATCGATTCGATCAGTCAGTTCATGGGCAAACTTTCCGAATATATGGTGCTGTTCTGCTGTCTGATCAGCGCCGGTAACGCGATCGTCCGTTATGCCTTCAACTACAGTTCGAACGGCTGGCTGGAGATCCAGTGGTATCTCTTCGCCTTCGTCGTCATGCTCGGCGCTTCGCATGCGCTGCGCAACAATGAGCACGTCCGCGTCGATCTGATCTATGGTTCGGTTTCCGACAGGGCGAAGATCTGGATCGACATTGTCGGCCTCATCGTCTTTCTCCTTCCCGCATGCGTCTATCTCACCTGGCTGTGCTGGCCCTTCTTCGCGCTCTCCTACCATCAGGGGGAAATATCGGGCAATGCCGGTGGGCTGATCCGCTGGCCCGTCAAGCTGATCCTCGTCGCCGGCTTCGCGTTGCTCTCCCTTCAGGGCCTCTCGGAACTGGTCAAGCGGATCGCAGCGCTCACCGGCTATATTAGCATCGATACGAAATACGAAAAGCCGCTGCAGTAAAGCGGGCTGGGAGACACGGATTTGTTTGATTTCGGCATCATCCCGCCGGCCATGTTCCTGGGCATGGTCATCTTCATGCTCTACGGCTTTCCGGTCGCCTTTTCGCTCGCCGCCGTCGGCTTGTTTTTCGCCATCATCGGCATCGTCACCGGCCATTTCGGCGAGGTCTTCCTGCAGGCTCTACCGCTGCGCTTTTTCGGCATCCTTTCCAACGACCTCCTGCTCGCCATCCCCTTCTTCACCTTCATGGGCGCGGTGCTGGAGCGCTGCGGGCTGGCCGAGGACCTGCTCGAAGGCACCGGCAAGCTCTTCGGTGGCATACCAGGCGGCCTCGCCTATGCCGTCATCCTCGTCGGCGCCGTGCTCGGCGCGATCACCGGCACGGTGGCCGCCTCCGTGATCACCATGGGGGTGATCTCGCTGCCGATCATGCTGCGCTACGGCTACAATCCGCGCCTTGCCACCGGCGTCATCGCCGCCTCGGGCACGATCACCCAAGTGATCCCGCCCTCGCTCGTGCTTGTCGTCCTCGCCGATCAGCTCGGCAGGTCGGTCGGCGACATGTATCTCGGCGCGATCGGCCCCTCGATCCTGCAGGTGACGATCTTCGTGCTCTTCATCCTGGTGATGTCGATTATCCGGCCGAAATCGATGCCGCCGCTGCCGAAAGAGGTGCGCGGCGATTTCAACTGGGCTCTGCTGGTCAAGGTGCTGATGGGCATGGTCCCCTCGATCGTGCTGATCTTCCTGGTACTCGGCACGATCTTCATGGGTCTTGCGACACCGACGGAAGCAGGCGCGCTCGGCGTCGTCGGCGCCATTGTGCTTGCCGCCATGAATCGCCGCCTCACCTGGCCGCTGATCCGCGAAGCCATGTCATCGACCACGCACATCACATCCATGGTGGTGATGATCCTGATCGGCTCCACCTGTTTCAGCCTGGTCTTCCAGGGCATGGACGGCTCGCGCTGGATCGAGCACATGCTGTCGGGCATTCCCGGCGGGCCGGTCGGTTTCCTGATCTTCGTCAACATCTTCATCTTCGTGCTCGCCTTCTTCCTCGATTTCTTCGAGATCGCCTTCATCGTCATCCCGATGCTGGCCCCCGTCGCCTCCAGTCTCGGCATCGACCTGATCTGGTTCGGCGTCCTGATCTGCGTCAACATGCAGACGAGCTTCATGCATCCGCCTTTCGGCTTCGCACTCTTCTACCTGCGCTCGATCGCCAGCAAGGACGTCAAGACCTCGGATATCTACATGGGCGCTCTCCCCTGGGTCGGTATGCAGCTGATCCTGGTGGCGATCGTGATCTTCTGGCCGCAATCGGTCACCTATTGGCTGGATCACGGCCCGAAGGTCGACCCCAACTCGATCAAGATCGAAATCCCGGGCTTCGGCGGCCAGCTCGGCCTGCCGCCAATGGGCGGCGGCGACAATGGCTCACCGCAGATCCCTGGCCTGACCCTGCCGCCGTTGAACGGCCTGCCGGGAGCACCGCCGCCGCCGGCCAAATAGTCCAGCAAAAAGCAAAACCCCGGATCGAGATCCGAGGTTTTGTTATTGCGTTCGTCTAAGCGCCGACGGCGGAGAGCTTAAAGCTTTCCGGCCCGCTGCTGGATCATCATGAACGTATCGAAGGTGTATTCCGACAGCTGCATCCAGAGATAGGCGTCCCGCTTAAAGGCGGTTTGATCGTCGTAGATCTTCTTGAAATACTGGTTCGTGCCCGAGATTTCGCTGTAGATGCCCGTGGCTGCCTGGAAGCAGGCTTCCATGATCTCCTGGCTGAACGGCCGCAACGTCGCGCCCTCCGCGACGAGCTGCTTCAGCGCGGTCGGGTTCTTCGTATCGTATTTCGCCAGCATGTTGGTGTTGGCGAAGGCACAGGCGTCGGTCAGCGCTGCCTGGTAGTGCTTCGGCAGAGTGCTCCACTTTTCGAGATTGAAGAAGGCATGCACCGTCGGGCCGCCTTCCCACCAACCAGGATAATAATAGTATTTCGCCACCTTGTGGAAGCCGAGCTTCAGGTCGTCATAAGGGCCGACGAATTCGGCCGCATCGATCGTGCCTTTTTCCAACGCCGGATAGATGTCGCCGCCGGCGATCTGCTGCGGGATGACGCCGACCTTTTCCATGACGCGGCCGGCAAGGCCGGCAATGCGCATCTTGACGCCCTTTAGATCATCCAGCGTATTGATCTCCTTGCGGAACCAGCCACCCATCTGGGCGCCCGTATTGCCGGCCGGCAAGGCATACATGCCCTGCGTGGCGTAGAACTCGTTCATCAGCTTGTTGCCATTGCCCTCGTAGAACCAGGCATTGGTCAGGCGGCTGTTCAGTCCGAACGGAGTAGCCGTTCCGAAGGCATAGGCTGGATCCTTGCCCACAAAATAGTAGGAGGTGGTGTGCGCTGCCTCGACCGTGCCGGCGGCCACCGCATCGACGGCCTGCAGGCCGGGTACGATTTCACCGGCTGCAAAAGGCTGAATCGTGAAATTGCCGTCGGTGGCGGCGGCAACATGCTTGGCGATGTCCTCGGCGCCGCCATAGATCGTATCCAAGCTCTTCGGAAACGACGATGTCATGCGCCACGCGATCTTCGGATTCTCCTGCGCGATCGCAGGCGCTGCCAATGCCGTTGCGGCAACCGCACCGGCGCCGGCGGTTCCCGCCTTCTTGAAAAACGAACGACGATCCATCAAAAACCTCCCGTATAGATGGTACTGCGCGGCGATCTTCACCCCTACCCGCAGCAAGGGCAAACCTAAGCATGGCGGGGGCCGCGATTCAAGCTTTAGTCTATTAGCCTTTGGCATCAAGACGGCAATAAGGCAGCCCGTATGCGCCTATCAAAATCAGCGGCTTAGCCGCAAATCGGAGAACTTCGGCACCGCTTCCGCCGCAATTTGGCCACCTCACGCAGCCAAGCGTTGACTTGACGACCATTCTGGCGGCAGAAACGGTAAGCACAAAGAATTCACCGGGGCTGATATGACGAAACCGATCGTTGCCATTCCTGCCGATATCCGCAGCTTCGACGGCGCAACCTGGCATGCCGTGCAGCATCAATATCTGCGTGCCGCATTGAATGCCGCCGGCGTCATGGCCTTCATCATCCCCGCCTTCGAGGAAGGCTACGATACCGATGCGATCCTCGACCGCGTCGACGGCCTGCTGGTGTCCGGCTCGGCCAGCAATGTTCACCCCTCGCTCTACGGCACCGAGGTGAATGACAAGGACGGGCCCTTCGACCCCGCCCGCGACGCCACCAGCCTGCCGCTCATCCGCCACGCCATCGACCGCGCCATCCCGCTGCTTGCTATTTGCCGCGGCATCCAGGAGCTGAATGTCGCCCTCGGCGGCTCGCTGGCAAGCGAAATCCAGGAGCAACCCGGCATCTGGGACCACCGCCGGCCGGACGGCGTCGATCGGGACGGCATGTACGCCATTCGCCAGACCGTCCACGTCAAGGAAGGCTCCTGCATCGCAGGCATTCTCGGTCCGGGCGAGATCCGCGTGAATTCCCTGCATCGCCAGGCAATTGCCAGGTCCGCCCCACGCCTGCAGGTGGAAGCGATCGCCGAGGACGGCACGGTGGAGGCCGTTTCCGTCATTGACGCCAAGGCCTTTGCCATCGGCGTGCAATGGCATCCGGAATATTGGGCTGAAACCGACAAGTCTTCGAACCAGCTGTTCGCCGCTTTCGGCGACGCCGTCCGCAGGTATGCCGCCGCCAAGCTGCCGGTGATCCCCGCGCAGGCGATCGCCTGACTCCAGGCGCCGGCGAAGCGCTATGTCTGTGCTTGGCAGCAAGCATTGTCCGCCGAGCCAACCCGCGCCTAAGCCTTCTGCGGCGTCTCCGGCACCGGCGTCAAAGCCGCACCCTTCTCGAACCAGGCGATGAGATTGTCGGCGACGAGATCGGCCATTGCATTGCGTGTCGGCACGGACGCGGAGGCGACATGCGGCAGCAGCACGGCATTGGTCGGTTCAAGCAGGTCGGCCGGCACGGTCGGCTCTTCATAGAAGACGTCGAGACCGGCAGCCCCGAGCGCGCCGGAAGCAAGTGCGGCACTCAACGCCTCCTCGTCCACCGTCCAGCCGCGGCCGACATTGACGAGAATGCCGTCAGGGCCGAGCGCTGCCAGAATATCGGCATCGATCGTCTTGTGTGTCTGCGGCGTCTTCGGAACGATGGCGATCAGCGTATCCACAGCATTCGCCAGCCCTTTCAGCGTCGGGTGATAATCGTAGGACACATCGGCATGGCGCGAACGCGTGTGATAACTGATCTTCACCTTGAACGGCTCCAGCCGCTTGGCGATTTCGAGGCCGATGCGGCCAAGGCCGTAAAGCCCGACATGCCGGCCCTTGAGCGAGAAACGCGACAGCGGATAGGCCGTGCCCGGCTTCCAGTTGCCGGCACGCAGCCAGGCTTCGGCCCGCGGCAACTCGCGGACCGTGTTCAGCAGCAGGCCGATCGCCGTATCGGCGACCTCATCGTTCAGCACCTCCGGCGTATTGGTGACGACAATGCCTTTTTCGGCGGCATGTTTCACGTCGACGCCGTCATAACCGACACCGAAATTGGCGATCACTTCGGCATGCGACAGCTGGTCCATCCAGGCGCCCGGGAAGGAACCGGAAACAGCGACGCCGCGGATGCGGCCGGCAATCTCACCGTCGAGCGCAAGCTTCTCCTCGCGCGGGACGGCGATAATCTCAAAACGATCCTTCAACCTTTCGAGAACACGCTCGTGTATCTTCCCAGGAACGAGAATGGCGATGCGGGACATGGCTTTTCCTCTTGGATGGCGGTCGTGGTTCAGGCGCGGGGCCGATGGGGACTGGTGGACTGGCGAATGCGCATTTCCGGCTTGATCAGATGCATGCCGTCGGGCTCATGGCTGCCGGCAAGGCGATCGAGCAGCGCCCGGGCGGCCAAGCGCCCGACCTCGGCCTGACCGTTCCAGACGGTCGTCAGCGCAGGCGTAGCGATCGAGGCCTCCTCAAGATCGTCGTAGCCGGTGACGGAAATATCGCGTCCCGGCACCAGGCCGGCGCGCGCAATGCCGTTCATCAGGCCGATCGCCACGAGATCGTTCCAGCAGACGGCTGCGGTCGGCTTCTGCGGTAGCGAAAGGAAATGCACTGCAGCCTCGAAACCGCCCTGTTTCGAGCGCGGACCGGGAATGCGCAGGTTCGGATCGACCTCGATGCCGGCCTTACGCAGCGAATTGACATAGCCCTGGTAGCGATCGCGGCCGGTGGATGTCTGGTCGGTGCCGCCGATCATGGCGATCGAGCGATGACCGAGACCGATCAGGTGGTTGGTGGCAAGCGAGATGCCGTAGCTGTCGTCGCCGCGATAGGTCGGCAGGTCCTGCCCATCCATCGAGCGCGCGACCAGGATCGCCGGCATGCCGTTGTCTTCCGCCAGTTGCACATCTTCCGGCGGCGTACCGATCGCCGGCGACATGATGACGCCGTCGCCGCCGAGCTGCAGCAGCGTCTCGATGAAAGTGCGCTGCTTTTCGACATTGTCGTAATGATTGGAAAGGATGAAGGTGTGGCGGCTGCGGTCGAGCTCGCTTTCGATCGCCTTCAGGATCTCGCCATAGAAGGGGTTCATGATGTCGTGCACGACGACGCCGATGATGCCGGAGCGCGAGGTGCGAAGGCTGGCGGCACGGCGATTGTAGATATAGCCGAGCGCGCGCGCCTGTTCCTTGATCTTCTCCCGGGTATTGCCGGCGACGAGCGGACTGTCGCGTAAGGCAAGCGATACGGTCGCCGTTGAAATGCCGAGCGTTTCGGCGATTGTCGAAAGCTTGATCTTCTGGACCACGTGTCCTCCTCCAGGCAGCACGCAAGACAGTCAAGACCCCACCAAGAAACCGGCGCGGCCCTTAAAATGTTTAATTAAAAGATTTAATCGGTGGAAGCAATTCGTCTTTCAGGGAAAATTCAGTCTTCGTCCGGTTCTTCGATATGAATGGCTTCGGCTTGCAGATTGGCATCGATCGCCTTCAGCAGGCGGACGAGATTGCGGATTTCCTTTTCGGAGAACTCCTGCGTCGCCAGCCTGTCGCAGGCCGAGGCCGCCATCTCGATCCCTTGCACGCTGCCGCGGCCGAGTTCGGTGAGATAGACCTTGGTGAGGCGCGCATCCTCGGCATCGGGCTTGCGCTCGAGGAAGCCCTGCGCCTCCATGCGGCCGATCGTGCGCGTCATCGTCGGCGCCTTGACCCCAAGCTTCTGGGCAAGACCACCGGCCGTCATGCCGTCGCTCTCGGCAAGCGAGAGAATGACGCCGTCCTGGCCGGCATAGAGGCCGCTTTCGAGCAGGTTGCGCGAAAGCACCGTCCGCATGGAACGCGCCGCCTGGGTCAGCGCCGGAGAGAGATCGACGAGCGTATACTCGGTCTGGTCCTTCTTCTTGGACTTGTTCTTTTTGCCGTCCTTGTGCTTCTTTCCCATAGCCATCCCTTTGATCTTTAAGCCCCGACGCCGCTGCGATATGACATTGCCCAGGATCTCGTCATAAACAAGAGGCAACGACCGGATGATGACGCCTTCGCCGCGCTTCGAGGACAGCAACCCGGCCTTTGCACCTGAAGGGCGCCATCTGATCGCCGTGTTACCGCTCGGCGCCCATGAACAGCACGGCCCTCACCTGCCCTTCGAAACCGACACCCTGATTGCCGAAGGCATCGCCGGGCGATTGAAGATAGCCTTGCCCGCCGGCCTGCCGGTCACATTCCTGCCCGCCGAATCTGTCGGCTATTCCATAGAGCATATGGATGTTGAAGGAACGAAGACGCTTGCCTTCGACGAAGCGGTAAACCGCTGGCTCGGCATCGCCGAGGGGCTGGCAAAGCAGGGCATCCGCAAATTCGTGATGCTGAACGCCCATGGCGGCAATTCGCCCGTCGTGACCATTGTCGCGACCGAGGCGCGGGTCCGCTTTGCCATGCTGGCGGTGGCGACGAGCTGGACCCGTTTCGGCGTGCCGGATGGCGTGGTCACTCCGGAGGAAAAGGCGATCGGCATCCATGGCGGCGACATCGAGACCTCGGTGATGCTGGCGCTTCATCCCGATAAGGTGGATATGGCGAAGGCGGCGGAATTTTCCTCGCGACAGGCGGAATTCGCCGAACGCTTCAAGCATCTGCGCGCCTACGGGCCGCACGCCTTCGGCTGGAAGATGTCGGATCTCAACACGGAAGGCGTGGCGGGCAATGCCGCGGCCGCCACAGTAGAGAAAGGTGAGGCGCTGATTGCCCATGCCGTAAAGGGGCTGGTGGAATTGCTGAGCGATGTCGATGCATTCGATGTCGCGCAACTGCGGTGAATATGGGTCATCTGCGCCGCGCAAACGATGTGATCTTATAACATTATAAAACCCTTTGAACTGCCACGCTCAAGCCATTATATGAGACCAACCGTTCAAGCAGCCGATCCCAAGCCGCTCGGCCGCACGCCTAATCCTAGAGGTTCTCATGACCGACGCGATCTCCACCCAGAAGCCTATTCCCGTTACCGTGCTCACCGGTTATCTCGGTGCCGGCAAAACGACGTTGCTCAACCGCATCCTCTCCGAAAATCACGGCAAGAAATATGCGGTCATCGTCAATGAATTCGGCGAAATCGGCATCGATAACGACCTGATTGTCGAGTCGGACGAAGAAATCTACGAGATGAACAATGGCTGCGTCTGTTGCACGGTACGCGGCGACCTGATTCGCGTCGTCGAAGGCCTGATGCGCCGCCCCGGCCGCTTTGACGGCATCATCGTCGAGACGACGGGCCTTGCCGATCCGGTGCCGGTCGCCCAGACCTTCTTCATGGATGACGATGTGCGCGCCAAGACCGAGCTCGACGCCGTCGTCGCCCTCGTCGATGCCAAGCACCTGCCGCTGCGCCTGAAGGACAGCCGCGAGGCCGAAGACCAGATCGCCTTCGCCGACGTCGTCATCATCAACAAGAGCGACCTAGTGACCCCGGAAGAACTTGATGTGATCGAGGATATCGTCCGCGCCATCAACCCGGCCGCTCGCGTCTACAAGACCAGCCGCTCCGGCGTCGACCTCGCCCGCGTGCTTGATCAGGGCGCCTTCAACCTGGAGCGCGCGCTGGAAAACGATCCGCATTTCCTGGAGCACGGCCATGACGATCATGTCTGCGGCCCCGATTGCGATCACGACCACCACCATCATGACCATGATCATCACGGACATCAGCATGGTGACCACGGCCACGACCATCATCACCATGGCGCGCATCAGCATGGCGCGATGTCGGCGATCCACGATGTGACGGTGCAGTCGGTGTCGCTGCGCGGCGGCGAGATGAACCCGGAGCGCTTCTTCCCCTGGATCCAGAAGATCACTCAGACGCAGGGGCCGAATATTCTGCGTCTCAAGGGCATCATCGCCTTCAAGGACGATCCCGAGCGTTACGTCGTTCAGGGTGTGCACATGATCATCGAGGGTGATCACCAGCGGCCGTGGAAGGAAGGCGAAAAGCACGAGAGCCGTCTCGTCTTCATCGGCCGCGAACTCGACCGCGAGAAGCTCGAAGCCTCCTTCAAGGCCTGCGAGGCAGCCGCCTGATGCCGACAGTTGCACCGCTTGATCTCGACGGCCACGTTCTGGCCGTCGAATTTTTAGGTGATGTTCCCTTCTTCGCAAGCGCAAACGGTACATTCCACCGGCTGGACGGCGGCGACAGGGTTTCTGAAGCCCACCAGGGCATGCTCACCGCGATCCGCGATCCCTACAGCGAAAGCCTGATTTCGGGCGGCGAAGACGGCAAGGTGCTGCGCATTGCCGCCGACGGCAGCGTCAGCGAGATCGCGACCGCGCCGCGCAAGTGGATTTCGCAGGTGGCAGCCGGCCCGCAGGGCGCCGTTGCCTATTCCTACGGCAAGAGTTCGCTCGTGCGCCTTGCCGACGGCACGACCAAGGAATTCCCCGAGGAGCGCACGGTCGAAGGCCTTGCCTTTGCACCGAAGGGCCTGCGCATCGCGGCCGCGCGCTATAACGGCGTGTCGCTGCACTGGATCGGCATGAATGCCAAGCCGATCGATCTGGAATGGAAGGGTGCGCATACCGGCGTCACCTTCTCGCCTGATGGTAATTTCCTCGTCACCTCGATGCAGGAAAACGCATTGCATGGCTGGAAGCTCGACATCAAGCCCGGCACCGAAGCCCGCCACATGCGCATGACCGGCTACCCCTCCAAGGTGAAATCGCTCTCCTGGTCGGTCAAGGGCAAGTGGCTCGCATCTTCAGGCGCGCCCGCGGCAATCGTCTGGCCCTTCCAGGGCAAGGATGGGCCGATGGGCAAGGCGCCGCTGGAGCTCGGCACCCGCGCCAGTATCATGGCGACAGCGGTGAAATTCCATCCGCTCGAGGACATCCTCGCCATCGGCTTCATCGACGGCATGATCCTGGCCGTGCGCATCGCCGACAGCAAGGAAGCGCTGCTGCGCCGACCCGGCAAGGGTGCGATCACGGCGATGAGCTGGAGCAAAAACGGCAAGCTGCTCGCCTTCGCCTCCGAAGCCGGCGATTGCGGCGTCATCGATATTTCGGCTTGAGACCCGTTGCCGGCAATGGACGACGCCCTGACGGAACCTGAAATCGTGACGCTCACGGCCGATCACATGCAAGCCGCGGCTGGAATCAGACGTGTCGCCCTGTGGCAAAGGCTGCCCTGGCTGCCGGATGTGCATACGCCCGAGGAAGAGGAGCAGTACTGGCGCATGCATCTGCTGCCGAACTGCACCATCCTTGGCGCTGCCATGGGCAACCGGCTGGTCGGCGTCATCGCCTATGGCGACAACTGGATAGAGCAGCTTTACGTTCTCCCCGGTTTCCAGGGCATGGGCATCGGCTCTGCACTCCTCGGATGCGCCAAGGAGGAGATGAACGAGATCAGGCTCTGGACGTTTAAGCGTAATGCAGGCGCTCGCAGCTTCTACGAACAGCACGGTTTTACCGCCGAGGAGGAGACCGATGGCGCCGACAACGAAGAACGGGAGCCTGATGTGCTCTACCATTGGCGCCGGCTTCCGGAGCTGACACTTCGCCTGCAACCGTCTGGCGGCTAGAATATGCCCAGGGCTTGCCAAATGCCTCGCCCGGGCGAAACATGAACCGCACGCAGGAGGCGCTTTTACGCGCCGCCTAGGCTGACAAAGGAAACGGGAATGCCGAAATCGACCGGCCTCGGTTTGGCCGAGCAACAGCCGCAGCCTTTGGGCGACGCGTCCGTCTGGACCGTGATCCGCGCCGAGGCGGCCGAGCTTGCCGCGCGCGAGCCGATATTGCAGCGGCTGCTTGCCACTCAGGTAACGGACACTGCCAACAACGATGAGATCATCGCCCGCGTGCTGGCCGCGCGGCTCTCCGTAGCGCAGGTGGAAACGGGTGATCTGTTCGATCTCATCCTGTCCACACTTGATGACGATATCATGCGGAAGGTCGAGGCCGATCTCATCGCCGTGCGCGAGCGCGATCCTGCCTGCACGACATTTCTGCACGCGCTTCTCAATCTGAAGGGCTTTCATGCGCTGCAGACGCATCGCATCGCCCATGCGCTCTGGATCGTCGGCCGTCCGGAGATCGCCAGCTGGCTCGCCAATCTCGTTTCACTGGTCTTCGGCCCGGATATCCATCCGGCGGCACGGATCGGCGCATCCATCATGCTCGACCACGGTTCGGGCATCGTCATCGGTGAAACGGCTGTCATCGAGGATGAAGTGTCGATCCTGCAGAATGTCACGCTCGGCGGCACCGGCAAGGAGACCGGCGACCGCCACCCGAAGATCCGCCACGGCGTGATGATCGGCGCGGGCGCCAAGATCCTCGGCAATATCGAAATCGGTGCCTTCAGCAAAGTCGCCGCCGGCAGCGTCGTGCTGAAGCCGGTCCCCGAGCATTGCACGGTCGCCGGCGTGCCGGCAACGCTCGTGCGCGTCCACCGCGCCGACGAAATCCCGGCCGAGACGATGGACCAGAATATCTAGGATCATTCTGAGATAGACGAGTTTGCGCCGTTCCTACGCAGCTTGTTGATTTTCTCCAAAGACTTCGACCCGGTTGCGGCCTTCGCGCTTCGAACGATAGAGCGCCTCATCGGCCTTCTGCATCAGCCGTTCAAAATCTCCGCCGCTTTCCGCGCGCGCGGCAACGCCGATGCTCAGCGTCGGAAAGACAGCCAGATCCGGCTGCTGCATGACGGCAGCGGCGAAGGCGAGACGGATGCGCTCGGCAATTGCCACGGCATCTTCCCGGGAAACGTTTTTCAGCACCGCCAGGAACTCATCACCACCTTGACGGGCAAGCAGATCGTCGGAGCGCATGAATGCCCCTCGAAACACTGGCGAAAAGCCGCAGGATGTCGTCGCCAGCGGCATGGCCATGCCTGTCGTTCAGCTGCTTGAAATGGTCGATATCGATGATCAGCAGCGATACCGGCTGGGAACCGAGGGCCGGCAGATGCTGGGCAAGGCCGCCGCGATTGAGCGCGCCGGTCAGCGGATCGTGGTGAGCGAGTTCGGTCAGCTGATTTCGGCTACGCTCGGCGGCCATCAGCACCATCGCCATGCTGCGCAGCATGATGAACGCGACCGCCGATACCGCCATCCAGTTGTGTATTGCACTGCCGCCGAAAGGATCCGGCCCGCCGATCTCACCGGTCGCCGCGAGAATGCTGCGAACCGCAAAGATCGCGGCAGTGCAGGCGTAGAGGCCGACAAGCAAGGCTGCCGAATAAAGCCTCTCGCGCTGGACAATGCTGATCGCCTCCCTTGCGACGGCAAGATCGCAGAGGCAGCAGATGACGGAGACGTAGAGGAGCCTCGCCGAGACTGCCGATGGATCGCTGACGATGAGGACGACAGGAACGCTGACGAGCAAGATGGCAAGCCAGAAAGTGCGCTGGTCGAGAGCTCGTCCCGAAAACACGCGCACGGCAAAGAACATCAGCATGTAGCCGGCGATGGTAACGATATTGCCGCCGTCGACCGAGACGGAGTAGGGAACGAGATTGCGCAGCGCGACGAGAAACGAGCCGACACCGACAAGAAGGTTGCTCAAGCCCCACCACAGCGGCCATCTCTCGAAGCGACCCGTCGCATAGGCTGCAAGCTGGAGAATGCCCAGCACGAAACAGCTCACGGCAACAATGAAATAGATTGTCCTGAGATCCAGCAGCATGGCACTTTCCCGAAATTCTCGCGGAACTTACAGGAAGCGTTTTGCGGTTTGATTGGAGCCTTCGCTAAGAATTTAACGATCGCAGGTTTTTCCCTGCTGCATAATTCAAAATGCCACAGACCCTTTGCGCGTTTGAAAGACGCGCGGCGCTGTCGTCAAGCGGCCCGCACCGAGCCGATGATGTCCGCCAAGAGACCGTGCAGCAAGTCCCTGTAGCCGCTTCGGGCAGACGGACCGCTCTCTTCTGAGGTCATGACGACGGTGAGATCGAGCGACGGCACGATGTAGAGCATCTGCCCGCCATATCCCCAGGCGAAATGCACCTGCTCGCCGCCGATCTGCCGCGTGAACCAGCCATAGCCATATTCATCGCCGGAGAAGCGCGAGTTTGTGCGCTGCTGCCATGACTGGGAGATCCAGTCGGCAGGTACGATCTGGCGGCCGTCGGTGGTCTTGCCGCCGTTACGGTAGAGCTCGCCGAAGGCAAGCAGCGACCGGGCGCTCATCGCCATCTGATTGCCGCCGAGATAGATGCCCTGCGGATCGCGCTCCCATGCGCCAATGCGGAAACCTTCGACAGGACTCAGCCATTCGCGCGCCAGCGCCAGCGTCGACCGTCGGCCGACCTTGGTGAGAATGGCCGACAGCAGATGCGTGGATGCGGTGGAATAGAGCATCTCCCCACCCGGCTGATCGACGAAAGGCTGCGACAGCGCAAAACGCACCCAGTTGCGCGAGGAGACCCAGCGGCCGTAGTTCGGCCCCGACATGCGATCGAGCCCGGCCTGCATGGAGAGAAGATTGCCGATCGTGATGTCGTTGATGCGCGGATCGGGCGTTACAGGGAGATCGGCTTTCAGGATCGGCGCGATCTTCTGATCCGGCCCCTCGAGCAAGCCTTTGTCGATGGCGATACCGACTAGCGCCGAAATGATCGACTTCGAAGCGGATTTGATATTGGTCGATTCCGAGGGCGAATGACCATGGAACCCACGTTCGCTGAGCACGCGTCCGTCGCGAGCGACAATCACCGTCTTGAGAGGCCTCATCGCGGGGTCGCTCGCCACGCGATCGAGACGCGGACCAAGCCCGCCGACGCCGGAAGCCGTGCTCTGGGCAGCCGCCGGCCCCGTTGCGGCAAGCGGCAGGCAGAAGAAAAGCAGAAGGGAAAGAAGGCGGATCATGCCACGCAAGATAGGATATCGCCGCGATATGTTCGCGTGCCGGCGACCCATTTCACGCGATTGTGTTTCCGCGTGCGTCGGCGCCTTCTCGAAACTTGATGCCAGAAAGACAATCCGCGCCGCAACCACACCAGGCCCGCCAGCCTGGGTGGTCAAACGGCGCGGACATTACCGGCCGGGGGAAGAATTCCCAACCTGGCCGGCCGGTCGCCGCAGCCTTACAGCGCCGCGCGTCTTTTCAGACGCGCAAAGGACGCTGCAACACTTTGAATCGACGCCTCGTGCTTTCCGAAAAACGATTCCGATTTTTGGGCCGATGCGCTAGGAGCATGATGCCGAAAAGTGTGAGCGGTTTTCGGACGACATCATGCTCTAACTATATAATGTAGAACAGGATTCAGATTTTAGGCCGACCCGGCCTAAAATCATCCTGTTCTAGGCTGCGCGGCGAGCCGGCGCGCTGGCCAGCATGCGGCCCGAGGGGACGATCATGCCGGCCGCGCCGTCAAGCCAGCCTTCCGTGAGCTCGAGCGCAAGAAAGCGCGAGCGCTCGAACGGACCCGGCATGACAAGATGGCGAGCCTTTTCGGCAAAGAAGCCGAAGCGCTCGTAATAGGCAGCATCGCCGACGAGCAGGACGGCGCCATGCCCGCGCTTCTTCGCTTCGAGAATCGCCGCGCGCATTAGCGCCGAGCCGATGCCCTTGCCGCCCTGATGGGGCGCAACGGCGAGCGGTCCAAGCAGCAGCGCATTGATCGGTGTGCCTTCGTCATTGACGCCGGCCTCGATGTTCCAGAGCCGCACCGAGCCGATGACATGGCCGTCGCGATCGCGCGCGACGAGCGCAAGGCCTTCGGCCGGGACGCGGTTGCGGCGGATCTTCTCCGACGACTTCTTGCGGCGATCCGGGCCCATGACGCGGTCGAGCAGGTTTTCACGCGCAACGACATCCGAGGGATTTTCGGCGTCGATGGCGAAAGTGGTAGGCGCAAAGAATGCGCGGACAGAATCAAGAACAGCGGCCATCTTGGCCTCCCGTACCCAATACCGTTATCAGCGGCGATGAAGGAAAATTGTGAAGTTGCCGCCCCGGCTGGTTACGGGGTCGGCGGAAACGACCTTAGATGACGTAGGCCTTCAACGGGTCGAAACCGTTGAAAGCGACCGCCGAATAGGTCGTCGTATAGGCGCCGGTGCCTTCGATCAGGACCTCGTCGCCGATCGAAAGGGAGATCGGCAGCGGATAGAGGTTCTTCTCGTAGAGCACGTCGGCCGAATCGCAGGTCGGACCGGCAATAACGCAGGGCTCCATCTCGTCGCCGTCGTGTTCCGTGCGGATCGGATAGCGGATGGCTTCGTCCATCGTCTCGGCGAGACCGCCGAACTTGCCGATGTCGAGGAATACCCAGCGGGCATCGTCATTGTCCGACTTCTTCGAAATCAGAACGACTTCCGCCTTGATGACACCGGCATTGCCGACCATGCCGCGGCCCGGCTCGATGATCGTCTGCGGGATCTGGTTGCCGAAATGCGTGCGCAGCGCCTGGTAGATCGACTTGCCGTAAGCTTCTGCGGACGGAACGTCACGCAGGTACTTGGTCGGGAAGCCGCCGCCCATGTTGACCATCTGCAGGTGGATTCCCTGCTTGGCAAGCGATACGAAGACGCGCTTGGCATCGGCGAGCGCCGAATCCCAGGCATCGACCTTGGTCATCTGCGAACCGACATGGAACGAGACGCCATAGGACTGCAGGCCAAGCTGATGGGCGTAGACGAGAACGTCGACAGCCATCTGCGGAACGCAGCCGAACTTGCGCGACAGCGGCCATTCGGCGCCTTCGCCATCGGTCAGCACGCGGCAGAAGACCCGGGCGCCGGGAGCGGCGCGCGAGATCTTCTCGACTTCTTCGTGGCTGTCGACGGCAAAGAGGCTGACGCCGAGCGCATGGGCGCGGGCAACGTCACGTTCCTTCTTGATCGTGTTGCCGTAGGAGATGCGGGCGGCGGTCGCACCGGCTTCGAGCGCCATTTCAATTTCGGCAACGGATGCACAATCGAAATTGGAGCCGAGGCCTGCAAGCAGCTTCAGCACTTCGGGAGCCGGGTTGGCCTTGACGGCGTAATAGATGGCGCTGTCCGGCATGGCGTGACGGAAGGCGTGGAAATTGTCGCGAACGACGTCGAGGTCAACCACGAGGCAGGGACCATCGGGACGTCGGGTTGCGAGAAAGTCGCGGATGCGCTGGGTGGCCATATCGATTCCCTCTTCCAATTCCAGAGCTCCGGCATGAACCGGAGGACAAAGGGCATACGATAGCTCGCATTGGAACCAGCCGGTGGAGACCCCGGAACCATAGCAAGCGCTCGATGCGCAGATAGTGAACCAACGCCGCGGTGCGGTGTAAGTTCGGCTTTGTCTGCCATGGATTGGAGGGAGAATCCCAACCGCACTTCCGGCAATGATGGTGTGCCTCTTCAGTAACCCCCGCTGATGGAAAGCAGGGAGAGAACAAAAAGGCCCGCACCGTCGTTGCTTCAGGCGTCCTCGCATTTTCCGGTTGGCCGGAATAGCGACTGGAGGGGTTAATTCCAGGTACCTTACCGATTTCCTCACCAATTCGAGGGTTCGGCGGACACCCATGGGCACGTGCGACTTTGGGCTGAGTGGGAAATAAGAATATTCGCCTTCATAATCAAGCGATTTTTTGATCTTGGGCTAAAAAAATAATTGAACAAGACGAGCCAATTTGTTCAACATTCCGAAACAGCCTGAGGGGTGCCATGGATACCTTGACCCGCATACGCGCCTTCATCGATGTCGTCGAGGCCGAAGGCTTCTCCGCCGCGGCACGGCGCACCGGCCGCTCCAAGGCGCTGCTCTCCAAATATGTGCGCGAATTGGAGGATGAGCTCGGCGCCCTGCTGCTCAACCGCACCACCCGTCAGTTCTCCATGACCGAGGCCGGCCATACCTATTACCGCACCGCCTCCGATATCTTGAAGGAGATCGACAACCTCGCCGATCTCGTGCGTGAGAACAATGCACAGCTCAAGGGACGGCTGCGCATCTCGGTGCCGCGCACCTTCGTCGATGCCGATGTCGGCCAGTCGCTGATCGATTTCGCCAAGGAGAACCCGGACCTTTCGCTGGAGATCGCCGCCGACGACCGGTTCGTCGATCTGATCGAGGAAGGCTTCGACGTGGCGATCCGCATCACCAAGCTTGAGGATTCCGGCATGATCGCCCGCAAGATCTCGGATTTCCGCATCCATATCTGCGCCACCCCCGATTTTCTCGAGCGTTATCCCGATCTCGATCACCCCACGGCCCTTTCCAACGTCCCCTTCATCGTCGATACCAATGCGCGCACCCAGGCGAGCATCCGCTTCCACAATCCCGACAACACCTCGTTCGCCGTCGCCGTTTCCGGACCGATAGAGGTCAACAGCCCGCATGCGACATTACGCGCGGCGCTGGCCGGCATCGGCATCGCCTTCATCCCGGACTTCATCGCCCGCAAGCCGATCGAGAGCGGCGAGTTGGTGACATTGTTCAACGATTACATCCCGACCGACCGCGGCATCTATGCCGTCTACCCGCACCGGCGCTACCTGCCGGCCAAGGTAAGAATCTTCGTCGATTACCTGCACAACTGGTTCAAGAAACATCCCTAATGCATGTCGCCCAAAAGTGCGCAGCGGTTTTGGGATAACTACCTGCATAAATCAAAGACTTAAAGCGCGTCGCATGAATCCGGTTTGACGCGACGCGCTTTAATAGTACCCCTGCGCATAGATGCGACATCCCGTCCCACGCCAACCGCCACTAGGTCCGGTCCCAATTCCGTCCCAATTTCTGGCAAGAAGTCAGGGTCACCGAACAGGGCAGCGGAATAGATGAAACATTCGACGATATTGATGGCCGCGCTTCTTTCGCTGACGCCGGCCGCCGCCTTTGCCCATCCGCACATCTTCGTGGAGGCACGCCTCGAAGTCGTGGCCGGCAAGGACGGCAGTGTCGAGGAGCTGCGCAATGTCTGGCGCTTCGACGAGGTCTTTTCGTCCTCCGTGGTCATGGATTTCGACAAGAACACCGACCTGAAGCTGGAGCCGAACGAGCTGACCGAGGTCGGCAACACGGTCAAGAAGTCTCTTGCCGACTACGACTACTACATGAACCTGACGATCAACGGGAAGAACATCACCGTCCAGAAGCCCGACATCATCCATGTCGACTACAAGGATGGCCAGCTGCTGATGTTCTTTGCGGTAAAGCCGGTGGAGAAGATGCCGCTCAAGGGCAGGCTCACCTTCGGCGTCTACGACCCGACGCTCTACACCTCGATCGATTTTCCCACCGACACCGAGCTGGCGATCGTCGGAGACGGCTTCAAGGTCTGCAAACATCAGGTGGTGCGGCCGGATGCCGACCAAGTTATCTCGGAAAACAAGCAGTCGCTGACGGACGCCTTCTTTAACGATCCCACCGGCACCAACATGTCCAAACTCTTCGCCACCCGGCTGGAGGTCACATGCTGACGAAACGCCTGCCCCTCATCCTTTCCGCTGCGACCCTTGCGCTGGTAACGGCTGCAAGTCTCGCCCATGCGCAATCGCCGCTCGGCATCGGCACGGCGGAGCCGAGCTTCCAGCCGACCGGCGGGCCGCTGGCACCGCTTTTGCTCTATGTGAACTACGAGCAGCAGGCCTTCTACCGGGCGCTGACCGGTGCCTTGAAGGCGATGCGCCAAGACCCCTGGCAACTGGCATCCCTGATCGGCCTCTCCTTCGCCTATGGCGTCTTCCATGCCGCCGGCCCGGGCCACGGCAAGGCGGTCATCTCCTCCTACATGATCGCCAACGAGGTCGAGCTGAAGCGCGGCGTGGTGATTTCCTTCATTTCGGCCTTCGTCCAGGGCGTGGTGGCGGTGGCGCTGGTCGGCGGCGCCTGGCTGGTGCTGCGCGGCACCGGCATCACGCTGACGGCGGCGACCCACGCCATGGAGATCGCAAGCTTCGTCATGGTCATCCTCTTCGGCGGCTGGCTGCTGTTTCGAAAACTGCGCTCGATGGCAGGCAATATGCCGCGCCGCCGGCTGATGGCGACGCCTGCCGGCCCGGTCGGCATGATGCTCGACTGGAAGGACAATGCGGCGGAACGCCAGGCCTATGCCTTCAACGGCAAGGCGCAGGCTGTCGAAGCCGGCCACACCTTCGTTCCCGGCATGGTCTGCGAGACCTGCGGCAATGCCCATGTGCCCGATCCGGCCCTGCTCGGCGGCGACAGGTTCAGCGCCCGCGAGGCCTGGTCGGCGATCGTTGCCGTCGGTCTGCGCCCCTGCTCCGGCGCATTGCTGGTCATGACCTTCTCGCTGCTGAACGGGCTCTATCTCGGCGGCGCGCTTTCGGTCGCCGCCATGTCGCTCGGCACGGCGATCACCGTTTCCCTGCTTGCCACACTTGCCGTCACCGCCAAGAGCGCGGCCGTCCGCCTCTCTGGACGCGGCTCGACCGCCTCGATCTGGGTCGGCAATGCCATCGAAATCCTCGGCGCCGTGCTCGTCATGCTGATGGGCGCCCTGCTGCTCGCAGCCTCGCTGCAGGGATAAAATTACTTTCCCCGGCCGCGCTGGTAGCGCGCCCGCAGCCAGAAGACTGCAAAAAACGCCATGATCAGGCAGACGCCGACGACGATCGCCAGCGTCGGCGAGAAATTGCCGATCCACAGCACGATGGTCGGCAGGAAATAGATGACGAGGGCAGCGCCGAGCAGGATGACTGCGGCGGCGATTGCCTGCGAGCGGCTCTCCGGGCTCACGCGAGCCTTTCCTTTTCAAGATCGGCGCGGATTTCCTGCAGGCGGCGAACCTGGTTGCCCTCGGCATCGAAATTCCCGGGCGAAAGCCAGGCTTCGAAGGCATCGTTGATCATCGGCCATTCGGCATCGATTATCGAGAACCAGGCGGTGTCGCGATTGCGATGCTTGGAGATCATGTGCTGGCGGAAGACCCCTTCGAAACTGAAGCCATAACGCACGGCCGTCGTCTTGCTCGCTTCGTTCTTATTGTCGCATTTCCATTCGTAGCGGCGGTAGCCGAGATCCTCGAAGACGTGCTTGGCCATCAGGTAATGCGCCTCGGTCGACAGCGGCGAACGCTTCATCTCGGCCCCGTGCGCGACCCCGCCGATCTCGACGACGCCGTTTGCCGGGTCGGCGCGCATGTAATTCGCCATGCCGACAATCTTGCCGGTGGCGTTGTCGCGAAAGATATGGGTAAGCCAGCCGGACTTGGTGTAGACGGTTTCCAGCCAGTTGGCGAAATCGTCGATATCGGAGAAATCGTCCTGGGCGAAATAGAGAAGCAGCGGGTTGATGCCCATGCCGCCCAGCCCGTCCCACAGCGCTTCGAGATGTTCCGCGCGCCGATAGGGCTCTACGGTAACGAAACGGCCCTTCAGTGTGACCGGCTTCGGCGCCGGGCAGCCCTTGAAATTTGCAAGATCGCGCATGCTCACTCCCCTTGTCGGAAGAGTGGATAGGCCAGCCGCCCGACAAAGGCAACCGGCCTAAAGCGCGTCGCAATCTTTCAGATTCGCTCCTCGCGCTTTAGGTCTTTATTTCCAACGCCCGTCGTTATCGCAAAACGCATGTCGTTATCGCAAAACCGCTGCACACTTTTGCGCGACATGCTTTAGATGTCACTGTGACAAGGTAGTCTTGGCGGAGGACACCGTCGCCTCGATATGGTCGACCAGCTGGTCAGCAAGGCCGAGCCGGCCCGCAAGCAGATCGAGGTAGCCACGCTCGGCGCGCGAATCCGGCTCGATGGTGAGCCGCGAGGCGGTGTAGAGCTCGACGCGCTGTTCTTCCGTCACCGCTGCTTTGACGAGCGCATCGATATCCGTCGGTGAGGCGAGTTCGCGCTCGATGAAGGCCGCAGCCTCGCCGCTGACGTCGGCGGCCTTGACCTTGTCCATGATGAGGGCGCGCTCGGCATCGTCGATATGGCCGTCGGCCTTGGCGGCGGCGATCATCGCGCGGATCAGCACCAGCACGAATTCATTGCTGCCGGCAGGTGAGGTCGGCCCGAAACCGGATTCGGCAGGCGGCGGCAGGAGAACCGGATTGTTTGCCGACGGCGCGTCCGAGGGAGCCGCTGGCGCCTGCCCCGCCTGGTAATTCTTGTAGGCCTGGTAGCCGAGACCCGCGATGGCGGCAAGACCGCCGATCGCCAGCGCATTGCCGGCAATACTGCGGCCGGTCTTGGTGCCGAGAAGCGCGGCTGCGATCGCACCGGTCTTCATCGGATTGTTCTTCGCCGTCTGGACGGCATCGCCCGCCCTGTCGCGGACCGAACCGCCGAGACCCGGCACCTGCGAACCCAAGAACTGGTCGAGAAGCTTCTTTGCGTCGAACATTCCTCGTCATCTCCCTGTTGAAGCTGGAGGAGAACATAGGTTTGCGACGGGTGAAATACAAATGCGGCGTGCCGAGTTGCCACCCCCGAACAAAGGTTTAGGCCTTCAGCGCCGCCGCCTCTGCCGCAAGCCTGGTAATGCCCGCCCAGTCGCCGACTGCGACCAGTTCCTTTGGCGCCACCCACGAGCCGCCGACGCAAATGACGTTTGGCAGCGAGAGGTAATCATTGGCGTTCTTCAGCGAAATACCGCCGGTCGGGCAGAACAGCGTGCCGGCAAGCGGCGAGGACAGCGCCTTGAGATAGGCGGCGCCGCCGGCCTGCTCCGCCGGGAAGAATTTCAGTACCTGATAGCCTTCTTCGCGCAGCGCCATGACTTCGCTGGCGGTCGCAGCCCCCGGAAGCAACGGCACGTCGGAATCGGCGGCGGCATCGAGCAGTTCCTGCGTCGTGCCCGGGCTGACGATGAACTTCGAACCGGCCTCGACGGCGGCTTCCCAATGGGCGACGTTGAGGATCGTGCCGGCGCCGACTTCGGCGCCCTCGACCTCTGCGGCGACAGCGCGCACGGCCTCGAGCGCCGCCGGCGTGCGCATGGTGATCTCGATCGCCTTCAGGCCGCCCGCGACGAGCGCGCGGGCCAGCGGCACCGCCGTCTTCGCATCGTCGACGATCAATACCGGAACGACAGGCTGGAGTTTCAGGATCGAAAGGAGCTTCTCTGTTTTCTCGCCCATGGTCGCGCGACCTCCTTGAAACGATTGAATTCGGACCCCGAATAACGCCCCCGCGGAACCTTGTCGAGATAAAACCGGGCCGCATGACGAGAAGGGTATGAAATGCGTGGAAATTGGGCTACCGTGCCGCAATCGTCACAAAAGGTTCACCGGTATGGCGAAAGAGATCGAGCGGAAGTTTCTCGTGCGCAGCGATGGATGGCGTTCCGCTGTCGAGACGAAGTCTGTCCTCAGGCAGGGTTACATCGCCTCGATGGACGATCGTTCCGTCCGGGTGCGCATCCTCGACGACAGGAAGGCGAAACTGACGATCAAGATCGGCCGCAGCACCATCACCCGCGACGAATTCGAATACGACATCCCGATCGCCGATGCCGAAGAGCTGTTGCAGAATGCGATCGGCATCGTCATCGAGAAGACGCGCTATCGCGTTCCGCATGAGGACTTTGTCTGGGAAGTCGACGTCTTTACCGGCGAACATCGCGGACTGGTGATTGCCGAGGTGGAAATGACGGCGGAAACCGACGACCCGGCTCTGCCCAGCTGGCTCGGCCGCGAAGTGACCGGTGATTACCGCTATTCCAACCAGGCCCTTGCCACAGAATATGAGCACGACAGGCATGGGCTATCGCATTCGGCCTGACGCCGATTTCACCGAGGAATTCCGCAGCGTCGCGACGGAGCAGCTGGAACGCGCCGTCACGGTTCTCGAGGAGCGCCCGGACGGCGCGCATGAGGCGATCCATTCCTTCCGCAAGAACCTGAAGCGACTACGCTCGCTCTACCGCCTCGTGGCCCGCGATGTGCCGGATTTTCAGGCCCAGGAAAATGCAAGGCTGCGCGATGCCGCACGCTCGCTTTCGGCGATTCGCGACGCTGCCGCCCTCATCGGCACCGCCCAATATCTACAGCATGCAGCCCGCGGCAAAGAAGAGAACGAGGCGCTCAGCCGCATCGTCACCATTCTCGAAGGGCGTCGTGACTGGATGGCGGAAGCCGAAAGCGGCCTGGAACAGAGGCTGTCGGAAACCTCCGACGTTCTGAAGGAGGCGATCGCCGCCCTAGATGCCGTTTCCTTTGATGGCGGCCACCGCAAAAATGCCCGCATGCTGGCTAAGAGCTGGCGACGCACGGCGCGGAAGGCCAAGACCGCGCTTTCGGCCTGCCACGGCGAGGCATCGGCCGACGATTTCCACGATCTGCGCAAACGCACCTACGACTATCGGCTTTACCATGCCCTTTTGCGTGACGTCTGGCCGGGCGCGATGAAGGCGAAGCGCGATGCCGCCAAAGAACTCGTCGAGGATCTTGGTCACGTCCACGATCTCACCGTGCTCTCCGAATTGGTCGAGGCCGAACCGCAGCTCTTCACCCGCAATGACGACCTGGCGCATCTGCTCGACGTCATCATCTTCCGCCAGCAGGAAGACCGGCGGCAAGCGCTGGTCAAAGCCGAAGCCGTCTTCGCCGATGATGCCGACGAGGAAGCCCAGCGCATCGAGCTTCTCTGGGTGATGGCTGGGAGTTGAGAATCCGCGAAATCGGAAGTGCTTGCGCGCAGCTCTGCATTTCCCATCGCATCTGCAATATCATAAGGAACCCTATTGACCTCAACCAATCTTGAGGTCTTAGCCTCCGGTGGTCGAACAAGCAGAGACTTGACCCGCGAGGAAAAAATGACCGCCGAAAATGCCGCAATGCCGAAGGTGCTCGGGCTCTACGAGACCCATCTGACCGTTGCCGATCTCAAGACCTCCACGGACTTCTACCGCGATGTCGTTGGGCTCGAACCGGCAGCCTCATTCGAGGAGCGCAAAGTCGCTTTCCTCTGGGTGGACGACAGGAAGACCGGCATGCTCGGCCTTTGGGAAACCGGAGCCGGGCCGCTGAAGATGCGGCTGCATATCGCCTTCCGCATGACCGCCGATGGCGTGCTGCAGGCGCCCGCCACTCTTAAGGCAAAGGGTGTGGAGCCTCTCGGCTTTACCGGTGAACCGGTGACGGAGCCGGTGGTTCTTGGCTGGATGCCGGCGCTGTCGATCTATTTCAAGGATCCTGACGGGCACTCGATCGAATTCATCAGCGTTCTCGACGCAATCCCCGACCGGAGCTTCGGCGTGCGGCCGTTTTCCGCGTGGCAGGCGCGGGCGTAATCGGTCACCGGTCAAGGCCGCCACTGGCGAAGGCAATTGCGCGGCCCGCCGATTTTCTGTATTTCCGGCCTATGACCGACAGCCTAACACACACCAGCCCGTTCCTCGTGGCCGCACTCTACCATTTCGTTTCCGTGCAGCACTTTGCCGACCTGCAGGCGCCGCTGCAGACGCTTTGCGAGGAGAACGGCGTCAAGGGCACGCTGCTTCTGGCACATGAGGGCATCAACGGCACGATCGCAGGCCCGGACGCCGGCATTCACGCCGTGCTTGCCTTCCTGCGCGCCCAGCCGGAATTTTCAGGCCTGGAGCATAAGGAAAGCCGCGCCTCGAAAATGCCCTTCCTGCGCATGAAAGTGAAGCTGAAGAAGGAAATCGTCACTATGGGTGTCGAAGATATCGACCCCAACAAGGTGGTCGGCACCTATATGGCTGCCAAGGACTGGAACACTCTGATTTCCGATCCCGACACCATCGTCATCGACACCCGCAACGACTACGAGACGGCGATCGGAACCTTCCGCGGCGCGCTCGACCCGAAGACCAAGAGCTTCCGTGAATTTCCGGAATGGGTGCGTCAGAATCCCGGTCTGCACAAAAAGCCGAAGATCGCCATGTACTGCACCGGCGGCATACGCTGCGAGAAGGCCACCGCCTTCATGAAGGCTGAGGGTTTCGATGAGGTCTATCATCTGAAGGGCGGCATCCTGAAATATCTGGAGGAAGTGCCGCAGGAGGAAAGTCTCTGGGATGGCGCCTGCTTCGTCTTCGACGAGCGCGTGTCCGTCGAGCACGGTTTGAAGGAAGGCGAACACCGGCTCTGCCACGCCTGCCGCAACCCGATCACTGCCGAGGAGATCACCTCGCCGCTCTACGAGGAGGGCGTTTCCTGCAGCCACTGCTACCATACGCGCACGGAGGAAGACCGGCTGCGTTACCGTCAGCGTCAGCACCAGATCGCCCTGGCGAAGAAGCGCGGTCAGCGACATATCGGCAGCTGAGCAAGGATTCTGATTGGATCAGCCTGCCGCCTGGATGCGGCGCCGAGCTTCCGGCTCCGCTGCACGTCGCTCGTTCAACATCTCGGTGATAAGGTCTGATGCCACAGGCTTTCCGAACAAATAGCCCTGCAGGCAGTCGCAGCCAAAAAGCCGCATGGCTATCGCCTGCTCCTCGGTCTCGATGCCTTCGGCCGTCACCGGAATGTCAAGCGAGCGGGCAAGCGCCACCGTCGCCTGCAGCATCTCGCGCTGGCGTTTGTCGTTGACACCCATGACCAGCGAGCGGTCGATCTTGATGCGGTCGAAGCCGAACTGCCTGAGGTAACCGATCGAGGAGAAGCCGGAACCGAAATCGTCGAGCGCCACCTTGACCCCCAGCCCCTTCAATCGTTCGATCGACTGGCGGGTGCGCTGCGGATTCTGGATCATGTAGCCTTCGGTGATCTCGAGCGTGATGCGGCCGGCCTCGATCTCCGTCTGCTTCAGCACGTAGCGCACATAGTCGGTAAAGGCGGGATTGCGGAACTGGCCGGGCGAGACGTTGACCGAGACATTGAGTTCCGGCCATTGCTTGGCCGTCTCACAGGCCTTGCGCAGCACGAACAGGCCGAGCGATTCGATGAGGCCGCTGGTCTCGGCGATCGGGATGAACAGCTCGGGCGAAACAGGACCATGGCCTGGACGGTTCCAGCGCACCAGCGCCTCGACGCCGGTCATCGCATGCGTCGCCGCATCGATCAGCGGCTGGTAGGCGAGCGTCAGGTCGCCGCTTTCGATGGCGATCCGGAGATCGAGCTCCAGCGCATTGCGCTGCTCTCGATCGGCGTCCATCGACGGATCGTAGAGCGTCATGCGCGCGCGGCCGGCCTCCTTCGCCTTGTACATGGCAAGGTCGGAACGGCGCACCAGCTCCTCACGTCCGATCGCCCCGGAAGGCGACATGGCGATACCGATGCTTGCCCCGACGACGACGACACGGCGACCGATCTCCAGCGGCTCGACAAGAAAATCAAGGATCTGCTCAGCAAGCTGCAGGGCGGCGGCATTCTCGCTGTCGGAGAGAAAGGCGATCGCAAATTCATCGCCGCCGATGCGGGCGAGAACGGCACCCTGCGGAATGAGCACATCGAGCCCAGCTGCGACTGCACGGATCAGCTGGTCGCCGGTGCCGTGGCCATAGCTGTCATTGACTTCTTTGAAGCCATCGAGATCGAGATAGAGGAGCAGCACGTTGCGCTTGGTCTGGCGTGCCTCGACGACAAAACGATCGACGGCCAGCCCGAGACCGTCACGATTGGAAAGACCGCTCAGCCTGTCGCGCAGCACCTCCTCGCGGGCGCTGTTTTCCTCCGCCTTCAGGCGGCGGCCGGCAAGCCAGCCGATGACCAGCAGCACGACGAAAAACAATCCGACGAGGCCGAGCGCCTGGATGACTATCGGCCGCACCTGTGCATAGCCGATATCGCCGGGTGAACGGGAGATCCACACAAGCTTGCCGAGCGTTGCCCCCGTCGGATCGGCGATCGGTACGAGATAGTCGGCCGCAAAGCTCGGCGGCGCCAGTCTCAGCCCGGCAATGACATAGGTCTGGCCGAGAGCGGTCACCCTGTCGTCGTCGAGATGGCGGGCGAAAACGAGATAGCGTTGCTGGCCGGCGGGCACATCCAGCGCCCCGGACTTTTTCCGCACCAATGCTACACCGACGGCGGCAATGCCCCGTTTGGTGGTGACGAAACCGATCGCCTGAGGACGATCGGCCGGGCCGGCCGCCTTCACCGTGTCGAAGAGGGTCCAGAGCGAAGGCGCGAAGAAATCCGTAAGCGGCTCCTCCATCGGTTTGCCGTCGCGATAGGCCATGATCGCGTTCTTCTCGTCGTCGATGACGATTGCCATGTCGAAAAGCGAACTGTTAACCGACATCTCGCCGTAGTTGCTCACCGTCCAGGCCATGCCGTCGGCTGCGTAGACGTTGACTGCGGCGTCGTCCCAGGCGGCGTAATCGTCGAGCGTCGCGCCGAGCTGGTCCTCGAAGGTCTTCAACGCGCCGATCGTCGTTTCGCGCGAGCGCTCGTCATCGAGAACATTGGAATTTTCGGCCACGCGTTCGAGCGCCGTCAGCACCATGATGGTGACGACTGCGACGATGACCGCGAAGGAGAAAAGCACGCCCGTGACGGTGATGTGACGGCTTATTCCCGATCCTTTGCTCTGCGACTTTCCGGCTGTCTGCATTACGACTCCCTGACTGTCGGACTTTGCCAGCCAAGGGTTCAAAAACGTTTAAGCAACCGGCTGTTGCAGGCGTCTTGCGATCTATTTTTCTGCCTGCCGCCGGTCGTCGCGAAAATCATGGCAAGCAGCGTCAGCTTGCTATGCCGGCCGGAAGGCCGCGCCCAAATGGCGCGCGATAAGCGTCAGACAGGTGCGGCTCTCAAGTGGCCGCGGGGCAGCTGCGCTAAACCGCCTTGTGATTGCCCCTCGGGAATTGCGCCGCGAGTTGGCGATACCACTTGCCGCTCTTCTTCACCGTGCGCAGCTGGGTTTCATAATCGACATGGACGAGACCGAAGCGCATGCGGTAGCCTTCCGCCCATTCGAAATTGTCCATCAGGCTCCAGGCGAAATAGCCGCGTAGGGGATAGCCGTCCTTGATGAGGCCGGCAACGATTTCGAGGTGATCTCCGACATAGTCGAGGCGCATCGTATCGTCGACCTCGCCGTCGATGACATCGGTGTTGTCGCAGGCGCCATTCTCGGTGATGTAGCATTCCGGCAGCTCGTAGCGGCGGTAGAGGTCCTCGACCGAGAGCTTCAGGCCCGGCGCGTAGATTTCCCAGCCGATATCGGTCTTGACGTCGCTTGCCGGCGGCGCTTCCACCGTCCAGGGGAAATCGCCTTTGCGTTCGGCATCATCAGTGACCCGCTCGGGCTTGTAATAGTTCAGGCCCCACCAGTCGAGTTTCTGGCTGATGAGCTTCAGGTCGCCATCCTCGATGACGGGCATGCGATCGCCGAGCGCCTCGACGAATTCCTTGGGATACTCACCCTTGAAGACGGGGTCGAAGAAGGCGCCGTTGTGGAACTGATGTGCACGCTCGGCGGCGGCGCGATCGGCCGGGCTGTCGGCGCCGGGAATGATCGAGGCAGCATTGAGCACCAGCCCGACGGGCACGTTGGGGGCTTCCGAGCGGATCGCCTCGACGCCGAGACCGTGGGCAAGGTTCATGTAATGCATGGCGTGAAGGGCGGCCTGCATGTTCCGCTCGCCCGGAGCATGGATGCCGTAGAGGTGGCTGAGCCAGACGATGCACCAGGGCTCGTTGAAGGTGGCGACACTGTCAAGGCGATCCCCCAAGCGGTTCATCACCGTCTTGGCGTAGCGCTGATAGGCGTAGGCGGTCGAGCGCGCAGTCCAGCCGCCCTCGCCGGCGAGCAGCAGAGGCAGGTCCCAGTGGTAGAGTGTCGCGAAGGTCTTGATGCCCCGCGCCTTGCAGCCATCAACCAGCCGGTCGTAGAAATCGAGGCCGGCCTCGTTCACCGGACCCGTACCGTCGGGGATAATGCGCGGCCAGGCGATCGAGAACCTGTAGGCTTCGACACCCATCTCCTTGATGAGATCGAGGTCCTGCTCCAGGCGATTATAGTGATCGCAGGCAACGTCGCCGTTATCGCGATTATGGACGCGGCCGGGCATATTGCAGAAAGCATCCCAGATGGATGGCTTGCGGCCATCGGCTTTGCTGGCGCCTTCGATCTGGAAGGCGGCGGTGGCAACGCCGAAAGTGAAGTCGCCGGGAAAGCGCTCCGCGAGTTTCTTCGGATCGATCATCTGCAAATCCTATCTCTCAGGTTCAGCCGTTTGCGCCGGATTTAGCCAAGCCTGAACGTAAAGTACAGGCAGACGGCGAGAAAAACTGCAACGTTGCAGGAGGAAAAATAGAACAGCTGCAACGCCGCTCCCTATCCGGCAACCACCCTCATAACGGCATTGTCAGCAGTCGTGACTTGGCCGTTGAGACGGAGATCCTTACACGGGAAATGGAATTACAAATGTGAAAGGAATCCAATGCTCTCTTCGGTCCATTCGCTGCAGCCTCATCTGCTGAGCCTGTTGCGCATCGTCTCGTCACTCGTGCTTTTCAGCTACGGAACACAGAAAATCCTGCATTTTCCGGCTGCGGCAAGCGTGCCGCCCGCAGGCTCGCTCTCGTGGATTGCCGGGCTGCTCGAACTCACCTTCGGCTTCCTGGTGCTCGTCGGGTTCCAGACCCGCATCGCAGCCTTCGTGCTCTCGGGCCTGATGGCCTTCGCCTATTTCATCGGGCATGCATCGAAGGGCATCTATCCCGCCCAGAACGGCGGCGTCGCGGCGATCCTGTTCTGCTTCGTGTTTCTTTATCTGGTGGCAGCAGGTGCCGGACCGTTGAGCGTCGACAATCTGCTCAAGCGCGGGCGCACTGCTACTGCCTGACCAAATAAACAAAATGCCGAGGCGGCTTGACCCCGCCTCGGCGCTTTCATGGCGCAATCCAGATCGGTAATTCAGACCTTGACCCAGGCGCCGTTCTTCTTCGAAGACGCGACGCAGGCTTCGACGAAAGCCACACCCTTCACGCCGTCATCGACGGTGGGGTAGACCACTGCCTTGTCCACGGCCTTGCCCTTCTTGCGGGCGTTGATCGCATGCGCGGCTTCCGTATAGATCGTCGCAAAGGCTTCGAGATAACCTTCCGGATGGCCTGATGGCACGCGCGTGACACGGCCGGCAGCCGCGCCTGAACCGGCGCCGCCCCGGGTAATCAGGCGCTTCGGCTCACCGAAAGGCGTGTACCACAAGTAGTTCGGGTCCTTCTGGGTCCATTCCAGCCCGCCCTTGGTGCCGTAGACGCGCACCATCAGGCCGTTTTCATGGCCGGGTGCCACCTGGCTGCACCAGAGCATGCCCTTGGCCGGCTTCTCCGAGCCCTTCGCCTTGAAGCGCAGCATGACATGCGCGTTATCGTCCAGCCGGCGGCCCGGAACGAAACTGTCGAGGTCGGCGGCGAGGCTGTCGAGCTCGAGACCGGTGATGAAGGCGGCGAGATTATAGGCATGCGTGCCGATATCGCCGGTCGAGCCGCCGACGCCGGACTGTGCCGGATCGGTGCGCCAGGCGGCCTGTTTCTGCCCGGTTTGTTCGACCGCTTCCGTCAGCCAGTCCTGCGGATATTCGGCCTGGACGACGCGAATGTCGCCGAGTTCGCCGTTCGCGATCATCTCCCGTGCCTGGCGGACCATCGGATAGCCGGTGTAATTATGAGTCAGCACGAACAGCGCGCCGCTCTCGTCGGCGATCTTCTTCAGCTTCTTCGCATCGGCAAGGTTTGACGTCAGCGGCTTGTCGCAGATGACATGGATACCGCGCCTCAGGAATTCCTTGGCCGCATCGTAATGCACATGGTTCGGCGTGACGATCGCCACCGCCTCGATGCCGTTCTTCAGCTTCGCCTCGCGGATCGCCATCTCGCGATAGCTGGAATAGGTCCTCGACGGATCGAGGCCGAGGTCGCGACCGGATGCGATCGCCTTTTCGGGCGAAGCCGACAGCGCGCCGGCGATGAGATCGTACTGATCGTCGATGCGTGCCGCGATACGGTGCACCGCGCCGATAAACGCGCCCGCGCCGCCGCCCACCATGCCGAGCCGGATGCGCGGCTCGCGGGTCTGTTCGGATGATGCTTCAATTGCCATTGATTCCTCCTGGAATTTTCTTCCCTTCTCCCCTCAGGGAGAAGGTGGCCCGAAGGGTCGGATGAGGGGGCTAAGCGGCAGATATTGCCTTTCGCTTGTCGCTCAAGGCATTCGTCGCTATCGCTCCTCATCCCCCTCATCTGCCCTGACGGGCATCTTCTCCCCGCTGGGGAGAAGGGAAATGAAAGCCTAAAGCCCTAGCATCCGCCGGTTCGCCGCCTGGTCGGTGCCGCTGCCGGCGAAATCGTCGAAGGCCTTTTCCGTGACGCGGATGATATGGGCGGCAACGAATTCCGCGCCTTCGCGGGCGCCGTCTTCCGGATGCTTCAGCGCGCATTCCCATTCGACCACGGCCCAGCCGTCGAAATTATTCGCCGTCATCTTCGAGAACACCGCGCCGAAATCGACCTGGCCGTCGCCGAGCGAACGGAACCGGCCGGCGCGTTCGACCCAACCTTGATAGCCACCGTAGACGCCCTGGCGCCCGGTCGGATTGAACTCCGCATCCTTGACGTGGAACATCTTGATGCGGTCCTTGTAGATGTCGATGTTGTCGAGATAATCGAGGCACTGCAGGACGTAGTGCGAGGGATCGTAGAGCATGTTGGCGCGCGGATGGTTCTTCACCCGCTCCAGGAACATCTCGAAGGTGATGCCGTCATGCAGGTCCTCGCCCGGGTGGATCTCGTAGCAGACGTCGATACCGTTCTCGTCCGCATGGTTGAGGATCGGCGTCCAGCGACGGGCGAGTTCGTCGAAGGCAGTCTCGACCAGACCGGCAGGACGCTGCGGCCAGGGATAGATGAAGGGCCAGGCAAGCGCGCCGGAGAAGGTCGCATGCGCCTTGAGCCCGAGGTTTTTGGATGCCGTCAGCGCCATCTTGACCTGCTCGACCGCCCATTCCTGACGCGCCTTCGGATTGCCGCGCACCTCCGGTGCCGCGAACCCGTCGAAGGCTTCGTCATAGGCCGGATGAACGGCGACGAGCTGGCCTTGCAGATGGGTGGAGAGTTCAGTGATCTCTATGCCGTTTTCGCGGGCCTTGCCGGCGAACTCGTCGCAATAATCCTTGGACGTGGCAGCCTTCTTCAGATCGATCAGCTGGCTGGCCCAGGTCGGCACCTGGACGCCCTTGTAACCGATGTCGGCCGCCCATTTGGTGATCGCGTCCCACGAGTTGAAAGGAGCAGTATCGCCCGCGAACTGGCCAAGGAAAAGGCCGGGGCCTTTGATCGTCTTCATGTCAGATTCCTCCCTGAATATCGACCGTAAACGTTTCTGAGATGTTGTAACACGCTATTTGGCGGGAGCAAGGTGCCTCCTCGCCCTTGGCTCGTGATTTGGCGCGAGGCCAAATGCGATATGGCTGCGAGCTAATCATGATGGGCTTTGACGGGCAAGAGGTACGTGCAGCATTTTCGGCCAGCCACTGTATGGAAGCATAAAAAATGCGCCCATCCTTTCGAATGGGCGCATGTCTCAAGTCGATGGATCAGAACGGCGAATCCGGGAAATAGAAGTCCTTGGCATTCTCCTTGGTGATGAGCGTCGCATCGAGAATGTAGCTGCCATGAACCGGGACCTGATCGTAAAGTGCCGCCGCCGTCAGCTCCATCGCCGTGCCGACCATTGCCGGCGGATAGAGAACGTCGACCGGGATCAGCTTATCGCCGTCCATGACCTTCTTGACCATGTCCTTGGAGCCAGCACCGGCGACGACATACTTGATGTCGGTGCGCTTGGCCTGCTCGATCGCCTGCAGAACGCCGACAGCCATGTCATCATCCTGGCACCATACGACGTCGAACTTCTGGTACTTGGTCAGGTAATCCTGCATGACCTTGAAGGCATCGTCGCGGTTCCAGTTGCCGTACTGGCGGTCCAGAACCTTGACGTTCGAGCCGGCAATGCCCTTGTCGAAGCCGTCCTGGCGCTGCTGGTCGATCGGGATCGGCAGACCGCGGATGATGACCACTTCAGCGTCCGGCGTCGTGTCCTTGATGTACTTGCCGGCGACTTCGCCGAGAGCCGGGTTGTTGCCGGCGACATAGAGGTCGCGCACGGAATTGTCGTTGTTGCTCGGTGCGCGGTCGACGAGGGCGACGAACTTGCCCTTGCCCTTGACTTCCTTGATGGCGTTGACGAGCGGATCCGGATCCGACGGCAGGATGACGAGAGCGTCGATGCCCTGCGTATCGAGATCCTGTACGGCGTTGGCCTGGCTGGCGGCGTCCGGCGAGGTCTTGACGATGACATTGAGACCGGGATGTTCGGCCATCAGCAGCTTGGCGACACGTTCGGCATGGAACACCACGCCCGACGTCCAACCGTGGTCGGCGGCCGGAATGGATACGCCGATCGTGAATTTCTTATCCTGGGCGTGAGCGGCACCGGCGAACGTCACCGCCGCAACCGCCAGGCCCAACATCAATTTACGCATTCTATTTCCTCCCAATAACTTCAGGGACTTTTCCATACGGGACCGGACGCCCTGTAAGCCCGATCAATTGTAACCCCGGCCAATTGCAAGCCCGGTCAACTCATAATTTGCCAATTCATGATTTGCGCACCAGCGAGCGCTGGACGAACATCGCGATGATGATGATCGCACCCTGGATAGCGCCGATCAGATATTCGCTGATGAAATTCGAAAGCAGCATGATGTTGCCGACCAGTTCGAGGATGAAGGCGCCGCAGATCGTGCCCCAGACCCTGCCCGCGCCGCCCTTGAGCGCCGTGCCGCCGACGACGACGGCCGTGATCGCCTGCAACTCCCACAGGATACCCGTCGTCGCAGACGTCGAGCCGAGACGGGGAACATAGAGCAGCACGGCAATGGCGACGCACAGCCCCTGGATGACGAAGGCGATCGTCCTGACGCGATTGACCGCGATACCTGAATAGCGGGCGACATCGCTGTTTGATCCCACAGCGACGACGTGGCGCCCGTAGCGGGTGCGGTAGAGGATGAATGCCGCAACCGCCGTCACTGCCAGGATCACCACGATCGGCACCGGTATGCCGGCGACATTGCCGAAATAAGCAGGGCGATAGAGCGTCTGGATATCGGCGGAGCGAAGCGTGATCGCGCCGCCCTGCGACAGCCATGTCGTCAGGCCGCGATAGATGCCCATCGTGCCGAGCGTCGCGATGAATGGCTCGATCCTGCCGACGGTCGTGATCAGGCCGTTTGCCAGACCGCAAAGCGCGCCGGCGACGATCGTGAAGACGGCCGCGACCACGAGCATCAAGGCCGGGTTTTCGATTGCGCCAGAATTCATCAGCAGGATCATCAGGCTGGCGACGAAGGCCACCATCGAGCCCACCGACAGGTCGAGATCGCCGGCAGAAATCACGAAGGTCGCACCGACCGCGATGATAGCGATGAAGGCGCTGCGTGTCGCGACATTGGCAAGGTTGGTGATGCCGATGAAATTAGGATTGACCAGGGCTCCGACGATCAGGAGCAGTGCCAGGGCGACAAAAGGCGCGACCGCACGCAGGTCGACATCCCGCCAGGATCGGCGCCGGATTTCCCTGGTCTCCTCGTTGACACTCATTTCCAAAACCAACCTCCCGCCCCATATTTTCTGGGCATCTTATCTGTCGTCCTGATCGGCGAAGCCTGCTTCAGCCCTCAGGCGGCCGCCTTCTTCTTGAGCCCGGCGGCGTAACGCATGATCTCCTGCTCGGAAATCTCGTCACCCTCGAGCACGCCGACGATACGCCCTTCGCGCATCACCGCCACTCTGGTGCAGAGGCCGATGACCTCCGGCATCTCCGACGACACGACGATGATCGACCGGCCGTCCCGGGCGAGTGCCGAGATGAAATGATAGATCTGCTGCTTGGTGCCGACATCGATGCCGCGCGTCGGCTCGTCGATGATGATGATCTGTGGCTCGGTCTCCATGACCTTGGCGAGCAGCAGCTTCTGCTGGTTCCCGCCCGACATGCGGCCGGCGACGATATTGCCGTCGCGAACCCTGATATCGAAACGGCGCTTGGCCTTTGCCATCGCGGCCGCCTCGCTGCCCGGGCTGAGATAGCCGTGACGAGCATGCCTTCCGAGCGATTGCAGTGTCAGATTGGTCACCATGCCGGAGCGCAGCAGCAGGCCTTTCGACTTGCGGTCCTTGGTCATATAGGCGAGCCCGCAGCGATTGGCGGCATGCACGTCGCCGGAGGGAACCGTTTCCCCCTTGATGACCACCTCGCCCTCGAGACGGGTCCGCAACCCGGCGATCGCTTCCATCAGCTCGGTGCGACCAGAGCCGATCATGCCTGAAAAACCGATGATCTCGCCCTTGCGCACCTCGAAGCTCGCATCCTTCACATAGCCCGTCGACACCGAGGCGACGCTGAGGACGATTTCCTCGTCGACATCAGGCTCGACCTTGGCGGGATAGAGGCTGGAAAGTTCGCGACCGACCATCAACTGTGCGATCGATTCCCCGTCCAGAATGGACGTCGGCGATGTCTTGATCCACTGGCCATCACGCAGCACGGTGACGCGGTCGGTCAACTCCATCACCTCGTCGAGCTTGTGGGACACGAAGACGAAGCTCGTACCCTGGTCGCGCAGCTTGCGAACCTGCTTGAACAGCATACTGGTCTCTTCCCGCGACAGCACCGCGGTCGGCTCGTCCATGAACACGACCCGCGCGTCGCGGCTGATTGCCTTGGCGATTTCGACCATCTGCTTGTCGGCGATGGAAAGCGTGCTGATCAGCGCATTCTCATCGACATGCGAACCGAGCACGTCGAGAACCTTGCGGGTCTCCGACCGCATATATTTGCGGTCAAGCACGCCGAAGCGCGTGACTTCGCGCCCGAGAAAAAGGCTCTCTGTCACGGTCAGATGTTCGGCGAGGTTGAATTCCTGGTGAATGATGACGATGCCGAGTGCCTCGGCGGCGCCGTTGGGCGGCAGGACGACGGGCTTGCCGTCGAGCAGGATTTCGCCGGAGCTGGGCTGCTCGAAACCGGACAAAACCTTGACAAGCGTGGACTTGCCGGCGCCATTTTCACCCATGAGTGCATGGATTTCGCCGGCGCGGAGATCGAAGTTCACACTGAAGAGGACCTGCACTCCACTGAAGGATTTGCATATGCGCCTGGCGGACAGCACCACGGGTGCGGTGTCGGCGGTCTCCACGGTCATCTGGCCCTCCCCAAAGCGGCTCCCCGTCCGCTCTGACGCCTTATGTAAACCTTTACATACATCGTGTAAAGGTTTACATCGTTGATTTACACAGATCAGTTGAAGCCCGCCTTTGACCTCTCGACAAGTCTGTGTAGTGTCGCGGCGAAGACAGCCCAAGGCAGAGCTCAGTGTCGAATTCCACGCCCGCAACCATCGAAGACGTCGCCCGGATCGCCGAGGTCTCCATCGCGACGGTTTCCCGGGCAATCCACATGCCGGAGAAGGTCGCCAACTCCACGCGCCTCAAGGTCAACCAGGCGATCGCCATCACCGGCTATACGACCAATGCCATGGCGCGCAGCCTGAGGCTCGGCCGCTCCAACATGATCCTTGTCGTGGCGCCCGATATCGGCGATCCCAATTTCTCCAACATTCTCGTCGGGCTGGAGAACGAAGCGCGCGCGCACGGCTACGGCATCCTGATCGGCCACACGCAGAACGACGCCCAGCGCGGCCTCGAATATCTGAAATTCTTAAATTCCAACCAGGCTGCCGGGCTGATCCTCTTCACCGGCATCCTGCCCTTCGGGCATCAGACGATGACCGCGCGGCTGCCGCCGAGCGTCGGCGTTTTCGAGCCCGTGTTCAACGGCGGCATTCCCTATGTCGGCGTCGACGATACCGAAGGCGCGCGAAAGGCGGTGGATCTGCTGCTGGCCGAAGGGCATCGCAAGATCGCCTTCATCGGCGATTCGCGCACCCGGCTTGCCTATACCAGGCGCCGTATGGGTTACGATGCCGGTCTCGATGCCGCCGGCATCCCGCCCGACACCAGGATCGTGCTCGAAGGTGACGGCACGATCGAAAGCGGGCGGCATGCGGTCGAACAGCTTTTCATGCGCGACACGCTTCCAACCGCCTTCATGTGCGTCAACGACCAGACGGCGATCGGCGTCATGGTCGGCCTCGGCGCGCGAGGCTACGACATCCCGCGGGATTTCTCGGTGACCGGTTTCGACGACGTGCCGCAGGCCGTCTTCATATCCCCACCGTTGACCACGATCCGCCAGCCGAGAACGGCGATCGGCAAGCAGGCGATGGCGCTGCTGCTGGAACTCCTGTCCGATGGACGACCGACCGAAACGGAAATCCTGCTGCGGCCGGATCTGGTGGTTCGAAACTCCGTCTCAGCGCCGTCGCGCAACTGGTCGAAACGCTGAGCCAACACAGGCTGAGGACTTCCCGCCGGTGCCCGTCAGAAGAGTTACGCCGGCGGCCGATGACCGCCGGCGTGCTTTATCAGACGTAACGGTTGACGACGTTCTCCAGCAGTTCCTGCTTGCCCGACCGCGGCTGCGGGTTGACGTCGTGGCTCTCGACATAGTGGCTGATCTCATCCAGCGAATATTCGCCGCGGAAGAGCTTCTGCGCCTCGGCAGATTCCCAGCCGGCATAACGATCGGCGAGCGGCTGCGACAGAGCCTTGTCCTCGATCATCTTGGCAGCGGCCTTCATGCCGCGAGCGCAGCAATCCATGCCGCCGATATGGCCGATCAGCAGATCCGCCGGGTCGAGAGACTGGCGGCGCAGCTTCGAGTCGAAGTTGGTGCCGCCGGTCTTGAAGCCGCCACCAGCCAGAACATGGTAATAGGCGAGCGCCATTTCGGGAACATTGTTCGGGAACTGGTCGGTATCCCAGCCGGACTGGTAATCGTTGCGGTTCATGTCGATCGAGCCGAAGATGCCGAGCGCATTGGCAAGCGCCAGCTCGTGCTCGAAGGAGTGGCCGGCAAGGATCGCGTGGCCCTGCTCGATATTGAGCTTCACCTCGTTTTCAAGGCCGTGCTTCTTGAGGAAGCCATAGACGGTCGCGACGTCATAGTCATACTGGTGCTTGGTCGGCTCCTGCGGCTTCGGCTCGATCAGGATCGTGCCCTTGTAGCCGATCTTGTGCTTGTATTCGACGACGAGGTTGAGGAAGCGGCCGAGTTGGTCGAGCTCGCGGCCAATATCGGTGTTGAGCAGCGTCTCGTAACCTTCGCGGCCGCCCCAGAGCACGTAGTTTTCGCCGCCGAGCTTCTGCGTGGCATCGATGCAGGTCTTTACCGTCGCGGCTGCAAAAGCGAAGACGTCAGGATCCGGATTGGTCGCGGCGCCCGACATATAGCGGCGGTGGGAGAAGAGGTTCGCCGTGCCCCAGAGCAGCTTGGTGCCGGTTGCAGCCTGCTTCTCGGCGAAATAATCGACGATCTCGTTGAGGTTTTTGGTGTTCTCGGCGAAAGTCTTGCCTTCGGGACGCACGTCGGCGTCATGGAAGCAGTAATAGGGCGAGCCGAGCAGCGAGAAGAATTCGAAGGCGACGTCGGCCTTGAGCTTGGCGGCCTTCATCGTATCCTCGAACCAGGGACGCAGGAAAGTCTGGCCGCCGAAGGGATCGCCGCCCGGCCAGGTGAAAGTGTGCCAATAGGCCACGGCAAAGCGCAGATGGTCTTCCATCCGCTTGCCCATGACGATCTCGTCCGGCTGGTAATGGCGGAAGGCCAGCGGATTGGTGCTGTCGGGGCCTTCGTATTTTACTTTCTGGATATCGCCGAAAAATCCGGTGCTCATATTGGTTCTCCTTGGGTTCGCAGTTCAGTGTTGTTGTTCGTGCCATCCAGCCCCCTCATCCGACCCTTCGGGCCACCTTCTCCCCGAGGGGAGAAGGGGAATGAGGCCTCGCCGCGAGTCTCTTCTCCCCAGCGGGGAGAAGGTGCCGGCAGGCGGATGAGGGGGCCGCTGGGCTCCAGCTCTCAATGCGCCAGCGACTTGATCGCCGGGTAAAGTGCCCGATAACGCTTGTAGGCATCCTCATAAGCGCCGCTCAGTGCCGACGCCGGCTCGATCGTCCCGGCCGTCACCGGCGGCGTGCAGACGGCAATCGGATCCGCGCCCGTTGCTGCGATCAGCCCGAGGCGGGCGGCGCCGAAGGCCGCGCCGAAATCGCCGTCGGCCGGGAGGTCGACCGGAACGCCGAGTGCGGTCGCGATCGACGCCAGCCAGTAACGCGAGCGCGAACCACCACCGATCGCCGTCACGCGGGATATGCCGGTGCCGGCCGAACGCAGCGCTTCGAGATTGTCGCGGATGGCGAAGGCGACACCTTCGAGCACCGCCTGGGTAAGAACGACACGGCTGCTTTCATGTTCGAGGCCGATGAAGGCGCCGCGGATGACAGCATCATTGTGCGGCGTGCGCTCGCCGGAGAGATAGGGCAGGAAGGTGACACCGGTGGGCGCCTTCAGCATCTCGCCGAGTTCGCCGGTGAGATCGGCGGCCGACTTGCCGGTGACACCGGAATGCCAGTTCAGCGCATCGGTCGCCGAGAGGATGACGCCCATCTGGTGCCAGGTGTTCGGCAGCGCGTGGCAGAAGGCATGCACGGCGCTTTCCGGCTTCGGCAAATAGGAAGCGTTGGCGGCAAAAAGCACGCCCGAGGTGCCGAGCGAGACGAAGGCAGCACCATCGCTGACCGTGCCCATGCCGCAGGCCGAGGCCGCATTGTCGCCGGCACCGCCGGCAACGACGACATCACCGGAAATGCCCCATTGCCCCGCTAGTTCGGACCGCAGCTTGCCGGCCTGTTCGGTGCCTTCGACGAGCGCCGGCATCTGCTCCTCGGAAAGGTTGGTGGCGGCCAGCAGTTCGGAGGACCAGGCGCGCTTGCCGGTGTCCAGCCAGGAGGTGCCGGCAGAATCCGACATTTCCGAGATATATTCGCCGGTCAGCCAAAGACGCAGATAGTCCTTCGGCAACAGCACCTTGGCGATCTTGGCGAAGACATCGGGCTCATGCTTCTCGACCCAGGCGAGCTTCGGTGCCGTGAAGCCGGGGAAGACGATGTTGCCGGTGAGCGCGCGGAAACGCGGATCGGCATCGAGTGCCGCGGCCTCGACGTAGCTGCGCGTATCGTTCCAGAGGATACACGGGCGCAGCACCTTGTCGGTCGCATCGATGAGCGTTGCGCCATGCATCTGGCCGGAAAGGCCGATGCCCTTGACCGCGGCAAGCTCCTTCGGATGTTTTGCCTTGAGGCCGGCAACGGCCTCCTCCGTGGCGCGCACCCAGTGGGCGGGCTCCTGCTCCGACCAGCCGGAATGCGGACGCGAGACGTCGAGCGAACCGTTGGCCGAGCCGACGATCTTCTGATCACCGTCGATCAGCATCGCCTTGACGCCGGAGGTTCCGAGATCGAGACCCAGATACATGTGGTGTTTCTCCCTTTGCCGTTACGGCAGATTGTCTTTCAGGAATATGTCGAGGCGGATGCGCTCCTGCGCTTCGATGACGGCAAGCCCGTCCGCCTTGGCTTTCAGCACGCGGATCGCGCTGCGCACCTCATGGCCGGCATCCTGATTGAGGATCGCATCGATCGTATTGTCGATCAGTGCTGCGCGCGTGTGGGCGGTCAGTTCGTGGGCAATTACGGTCAGCACGCGGTCGACGGCCTTTTCCTTCAACGCCCGGATCAGGCCGCGATTGCCGGCGCCGAGGCTGTAGACGCCGATGATGCCGGCATTCCTGGCGAGCGCGTCGGCAACGAGCATATGGGCGATCTCGGGATCGTCGCGGCCTTCGAGAACCGGCAGGATCGCCAGATCAGGAAATTCCTCGGCCATGACAGCGGTGAAGCCCTCCAGCCGCTCGCGATGGTCACGCACCAGCATGGAGCCGGCGAGCACGGCGATTTCGCCTTTTCGCGGCCCGAGGAATCGTCCGAGCAGACGGGCGGCCGTGCGGCCGGCGGCGATATTGTCGACGCCTGCATAGTGATGGCGCAGCGAGCCCGTGAGATCGGAAACCAGGGTGACGATGGGAAAGCGCTCGCGCACCAGCCTGTCGACGGCGGCGCGCACGTCAGGCGCATCGGTCGCAACCAGCGCGATGCCGCAGGGCTTTTCCCGGGCGAGCCCTTCCAGCACGGAGACGAGAGCGGCCGGATCGAAAGCCGGCACCTCGATGGTGCGGATATCGGTGCGCTCGGCTGGCGAACGGAGGACTGCCTGGCGGATCTCGGCATTGAGCCCGTGCATGAAGGAATTGTCGCTGGCCGGGAGGATGAAGACCAGCGGATAGGTGCGCCCCTTGGCAAGATTGGCGGCGGCGACGTCTCTGACGTAACCGAGCTCGCGGATCGCGGTCTCGACCCTTTCCCGCGTGACGTGGCGCACACCGGGACGCTGGTTGAGAACCCGGTCGACAGTCGCGAGACTGACACCGGCAGCGGCGGCGATATCGTGAACAGTTGGCCTCATCATTCCTCCTGACGAGACCATTAGCGCCAATTTTGATGTACGTAAATCAAAAAATCGAACAGGCCGATTTCCGCATGATTTTTCCGGCATTGGCTACCCGATTCGGACCAATCGGAGCGGAGACCATCCGCGTGATGGCACAGCGGCTGCAAAACAGCAACAAAAAGGCCCTCCGAAGAGGGCCTTTTCAAGGGGCGGCTGGCCGGAGGTCAGTGGCCGCCGCCACCTCCCCCGCCTTGCGGCGCGGGTTTCTTGATCATGGCGACACCGAGTATCATTGCCAAAAAAAGCACCGTCAGGATCAGGAACACGTCGCTGAAGGAGAGGATGACTGCCTGCGTGGTGGCAAGGCCGACCATCTGCTTGATCGCCACCGAAGCGCCATCCATGCCGTAACTGTTGAAATTGGCGGCCATGTTGTTCATCTGGTCGATCGCCGCCGGATTGCCCCAGTCCATATTCTCCCGCAGCCGCTCGTAGTGCACGTCCTGCCGGTTGGTCAGCACGGTATTGATGACGGCAAGGCCGACGGCGCCGCCGAGGTTTCTGGTCAGATTGAACAGGCCGGACGCGCCGCGGATGCGCGCGGGCGGCATCGTGCCGAGCGCGATATTGTTGATCGGCACCATGCACATCATCAGCCCGAAGCCGCGCAGGATCTGCGGGATGAAGAGCTCGTAGAAATCCCAATCCGCCGTCAGATGCATCATGATGAAGGTGCCGGCGGCGAAGCTGACGAAGCCGATCACCATCATCAGCCGCAGATCCATCTTGGTCGACAGCCGCCCGGCGATCGGCGCGGTGAAGAACATCGCAAGCCCCGAGACGAACATCGTCTCGCCGATCATCAGTGAATCATAGCCACGGATGCGCCCGAGATAGACCGGATAGATATAGGTGAGACCATAGAGGCCGATGCCCATGACGAAGGAAAACACCGAGCCGAAGGAGAAATTCCGGTTCGAAAAGGCCTTGAGGTCGACGACGGGGAAATCCACCGTGAAGGCGCGATAGAAGAAGACGATGGCCGCAACGCCGGAGGCAACCGCTGCGATGGTGATGAAACTGTCGTTGAACCAGTCGTTCGAATTGCCCTCTTCGAGCACATATTCCAGCGCGCCGAGGAAGACGCCCATCGAGATCAGACCCCACCAGTCGAACTTCTTGAAGAGGGACAGTTCCGGCTTGTCGAAATCGATGAAGTTCCAGGTGACGATCGTGACGATGATGCCGGGCACGATGTTGACGAGGAACAGCCAGTGCCAGGAAAAGGCATGGCTGAGATAACCGCCGACGGTCGGGCCGATGGTCGGCGCCAGTGTTGCGATCAAGCCGATGATCGGCGAGACGATGCTGCGCTTCGACGGCGGGAAGATGGTGAAGGCTGCCGCGAACACCGACGGGATCATGCCGCCGCCGATGAAGCCTTGGATGACCCGGTAGACGATCATCTGGTCGATATTCGTCGCCGTCGCGGCAAGCGCGCTCGCCATGGTGAAGCCGGCGGCCGAGATCGCGAAAAGATAACGCGTCGAGATGATGCGTGCCAGCGTGCCCGAAAGCGGGATCATGATCACTTCGGCGATCAGATAGGACGTCTGCACCCAGCCGATCTCGTCGCTGCCGGCCGAAAGGCCGGCCTGGATTTCGGCAAGCGAGGCCGAGACGATCTGGATGTCGAGGATCGACATGAACATGCCGAGCACCATCGCGAAGAAGGCAATGAGCTTCTTCGGATCCATGCGCTCGTCGGCATGGGCGGGTGCCGCCGGCATCGTCCCCGCCGTTGCTGTCGCGCTCCCGGCCATCAGATCACCTCTGCCTTTCCTGAAGGCTTACTTGCTCGGCGCCGTACGTGTGTCGACGTCAACGACGACGCTCAGGCCCGCGCGCAGACGCCCGCTGTCCAGTGCGTCCTGCGGCAGCGCGATGCGCACCGGCACGCGCTGGATCACCTTGGTAAAGTTGCCGGTGGCATTTTCCGGCGGCAGCAGCGAAAAGACCGAGCCGGAAGCCGGCGAGATCGATTCGACGGTGCCGACGATCGGATGATCGCTATAGGCATCGACCTGGACGTTAACCTTCGAGCCCGGCACCAGATGCTGGATCTGCGTTTCCTTGAAATTGGCGTCGATGTAGAGCTGGCGCACCGGAACGAGCGCCATCAGGCGCTGGCCGGGAGAGACGAGGTCGCCTTCCTGGACGGAGCGGTTGCCGACAATGCCGTCATAAGGCGCCTTCAGCACGGTGAAGGAAATGTCACGGACGGCCTTGTCGCGCGAGATTTCCAGCGAACGGACCGAGCCTTCGGCTTCCTTGCGCTGAGCCTGGAGAATAGTGATGTTGGCCTGTGCCGCGGTGATGTTGGCGTCGCCGCCGGCAAGATTGGCCTTGGCCTGGTCGAGGGCGATATTGGCGTTGTCGAGATCGGCGGCGGTGCCGACCGACTTCGCCTGAAGGTCGCTCTGGCGCTTCTGGGTGATCTCCGCACCGCGAACGGCCGCTTCGAGTGCCACCTTCTGCGCCTGCGCCTGCACGAGGCTCGCATTCGCGCCTTCGATCTGCGCGTCGATACGCTGCAGCGAAAGCTGTTCGGTGACGATCTGGGCCTGGGCCAAGTCGAGGGCGTTCTGGTAGTCGCCGTTATCAAGCGTGGCAAGCACGTCGCCCGCTTTGACTTCCTGGTTGGCGACAACGTTCACCTTCGCGACGTAGCCCGTGACCTTCGGCGAAATCGTTGCGATATCGCCTTCGATATAGGCGTCGTCGGTCGACACCATGAAGCGGCCGTTCGTCCACCATTCGTAACCATACCAGCCGCCGCCTGCGAGAAGGGCGAGCACGACGATCGGCAGCACCGGGCTGCGGCGCTTCTTCGCAGCCGCGGGTGCGGCGACAGAAGCCGGCGCCGACTGCGCGGGAGCAGAGGGAACTTCGCGGGCTTCCGCCGTCGGAGCTTCCACAGCCGCGACGTCGGCTTTAACCTCTTCGGTCCCGGCGTTTTCGCTAACGATACGCGCGACGTTGCTCTTCTGGTTGCTCGACATGGCTAATTTACCGATCTGGAGGAAATAATCGAACTGAACGGTTCGGTTCAGTTGACTTAAACCTGTTTTATCGTCATATCAAGATGTATAGAACCAATCGGTTCGATTTCTTTTAAAGAAGATGCGAAACCGTCAACACGGTTAAGGGGACATGACGCTGACACCCGACCACGCCGCCGTATTCAGTCCTCCCGCTGCCGGAGGCCGATTTGCCGCAGGCGAAGATCCGGCCAAGCGCCAGCAGATCCTCGCCGGCGCCAAGCGCGTCTTCATGAAGATGGGTTTCGACGCCGCCAGCATGAACGACGTGACGCGCGAGGCCGGAGTCTCGAAGGGAACGCTCTACGTCTATTTCACCAACAAGGAAGAATTGTTTTCGGCGATGATCGAGACCGAGCGCGCCTCCTTCGTGGCGGCCGTGCGCACGGCGCTTGCCGAACATGACGACCCCGAAGCCGGCCTGTACGAATTCGGGATAAGCTTCGTCACCCATATGACTGATGAAAAGGTCATCAGCGCGATGCGCACCGTTCTCGGCGTTCGCGACCGCATGCCGGTGCTCTGTCAACGCTTCTTCAAGGGTCCGGAAAACCTGCGCACCATCATGCGCGACTTCCTGGAACGGCACATCGCCGAAGGCAGGTTTGAGATCGACGACATCGATCTCGCCGCCGGCCAGTTCCTCGATCTCGCCAGCGGTAGTTTCTTCAAGCTTCGCCTGTTCGGAAGCATGGAAGAGCCGCCGCCGCGTGACGAAATCGAGCGCGTCATCCGCGGCGCGATCCGGGTCTTCATGGCCGCCTACGGCGCGCGCCGGCACGAGACCGCCCGACCGCGCCCTTGACCCCCACCGTCCATCGGCCAAAATTCCGCAATAGAGATCAAAACCGGCTGCCGGCCTTCCTTTAAGGAAGAAGCCGCGACCACTGCAAAGTGTTACAGCGTCCTTTGCGCCTCTCAAAAAGAGGCGCGGCGCTGTAGGAGAATGAGGATGAGCGCCGTCGGACGGGCGATCTGGTTCATCGAGAGCCATTTCGAAAGCGATATATCGCTGGAGGAGATATCGGAAGCAGCCGGATTGTCGCGCTACCATTTGTCGCGCGTCTTCGGGCTCGTCACCGGTCACTCGATCAGCGGCTATATAAGAGGGCGCCGCCTCAGCCGCGCCGTGCCGGCGTTGGTCGGCGGTTCATCCACCATTCTCGAGGTTGCGCTTTGCGCGGGCTACGGCTCGCACGAGGCCTTCACCCGTGCCTTCCGCGACCAGTTCGGCATGACGCCGGATGCGGTGCGCAGACAGGGGCACGCCCGTAACCTTGTCTTGCTGGAGCCGATCAGAATGGACCCCGCCCACCTCAACGACCTCGAACCGCCCCGCTTCGAAACCCTTCAACCGATGCTGTTTGCCGGCCTGCAGGAGACCTACCCCTATGGCGGCAATGCCGCCATCCCCTCCCTCTGGCAGAAATTCAATGCCCATTTCGGTCATATCTCCCGCCAGAAAGGCAATGTCGCCTACGGTATCTGTACCCATATCGACGGCGAAGCGGAGAAATTCCGCTATATGGCCGCGGTCGAAATTTCCGATGACGGCGATCTGCCGGCAGATTTCGCAACGCTCAAGCTTCCAGGCCAGCGCTACGTCGTCTTTGTCCATCGCGGCCACGTATCCGGCATTCCGGCGACCATGAACCGGATATTTGGCGCATGGTGGCCGACCTCTGGCCTGGAGCACGGCGACACACCCGACATGTTCGAGCGCTACGACGAGCGCTTCGACCCCTATACCGGCATGGGCGTCACCGAAATCTGGTTGCCGGTCAGAGCATGATGCCGAAAAGTGCGAGCGGTTTTCGGACGGACATCATGCTCTAACTTTTTAATTTAGAACAGGATTCAAATTTAAGGCCGACCCGGCCTTAAATCCTGTTCTAGGGAATAAAAGTCACATCGGCTTCGTATACCCCCTTGCGGCGCTTGCCTGGCAGGCCGGCGACATTACATTGCGAGCGTCATTACTCATGTGACGCAAAGGGGATATATGCTGATGCAGGAAATCATGACGCTCATTCAGGATCCGGCCGCCTGGGTGGCGCTCATCACGCTGGTGGTGATGGAAGTCGTTCTCGGGATCGACAACCTGATCTTCATTTCCATTCTCACCAACAAACTGCCGCCCGAGCACCGCGAGAAGGCCCGCAAGATCGGCATCGGCCTTGCGCTCGTCATGCGTCTCGTCCTGCTCGGCACCATCGCCTGGATCGTGCAACTGACCGAACCGCTGTTTGAAGCCTTCGGCCACGGGTTCTCCTGGAAGGACCTGATCCTGATTGCCGGCGGTCTGTTCCTCGTCTGGAAGGCCACCAAGGAAATCCATCACACCGTCGATCCGGAAGACCATCAGGAAGATTTCATCGCAAAGTCGACCACGACAGGCTTTGCATCGGCCATCGGCCAGATCCTGCTGCTCGACCTCGTCTTCTCCGTCGACAGCATCATCACCGCCGTCGGCATGACGCCGCATCTGCCGATCATGGTGGTCGCCGTCGTCGCCGCCGTCACCGTCATGCTTGTTGCCGCGACCCCGCTTGCCAACTTCATCGAGAGGAACCCGACGATCGTCATGCTGGCGCTCGCCTTCCTGCTGATGATCGGCACGACGCTGATCGCCGAAGGCATGGGCTTCCATGTGCCGAAGGGCTACGTCTATGCCGCCATGGCCTTCTCGGCGGCGGTCGAGGTGCTGAACATGTTCGCGCGCAACGCCCGCAAGCGCAAACGCGACGCCGCCCATTGAGGCTTGGGCAGGAGGGCGCGGCGGAACCGGCGCGCCCTCACGCAATGCCATCGGGCCTTTGCAGGCGTGGTTTTTCTTGACGCGCCCGGTTGAATATGGCCTAAGGCCAGCCGAACGGACGATCGGTGGATAGTGCGGGCGCATGCCCTTTTCCGGCCGGTTTGCCGATGAAGCTATCTGCATCCTTCCGGCCGAACGTCGCTTTCCCCATGAAAGCCGTCCGGCATTCATTGACGGGCACATACAATGACAGTTTCCGGGACAGCCACCGGCGTCCGCGTCCGCATCGCTCCCTCGCCGACCGGCGAGCCGCATGTCGGCACCGCTTACATCGCTCTCTTCAACTACCTTTTCGCCAAGAAGCACGGCGGCGAGTTCATCCTGCGCATCGAGGATACCGATGCGACGCGCTCGACCCCGGAATTCGAGACGAAGGTGTTGGACGCACTGAAATGGTGTGGGCTGGAATGGAAGGAAGGCCCTGATATCGGTGGCCCCTACGGCCCCTATCGCCAGTCCGACCGCAAGGAAATGTACCAGCCTTACGCACAGCAATTGCTGGACAAGGGCCATGCCTTCCGCTGTTTCTGCACGCCCGCGCGGCTGGAGCAGATGCGCGAAACCCAGCGCGCCGCCGGCAAGCCGCCGAAGTACGATGGTCTCTGCCTCAACCTCACGGCCGAGGAAGTCACCTCGCGTATGGCCGCCGGCGAGACGACCGTCATCCGCATGAAGATCCCGGCCGAAGGCTCCTGCGACTTCACGGACGGCGTCTATGGCGATGTCAGCATCCCCTGGGATTCAGTCGACATGCAGGTGCTCGTCAAGGCCGACGGCATGCCGACCTATCATATGGCCAACGTCATCGACGACCATCTGATGAAGATCACCCATGTCGCACGCGGCGAAGAATGGCTGGCGTCCGTGCCGAAGCACATCCTTCTCTATCGCTATTTCGACTGGGACCAGCCGGTCTTCATGCATCTGTCGCTGATGCGCAATGCCGACAAGTCGAAGCTGTCGAAGCGCAAGAACCCGACCTCGATCTCCTATTACTCCGCGCTCGGCTATATCCCGGAAGCGCTGATGAACTTCCTCGGCCTGTTCTTCATCCAGATCGCCGAGGGCGAAGAGCTCCTGACGATGGATGAGCTCTCCGAGAAGTTCGATCCGGAGAACCTCTCCAAGGCCGGTGCGATCTTCGACATTCAGAAGCTCGACTGGCTGAACGGCCGCTGGATCCGCGAGAAACTGTCCGAAGAGGAGTTCCAAGCGCGGGTGCTGACCTGGGCGATGGAAAACGACCGCCTGAAGGAAGGTCTGCGCCTGTCGCAGACGCGCATTTCCAAGCTCGGCGAGCTGCCCGATCTAGCCGGCTTCCTGCTCAAGTCCGATCTTGGCCTGCAGCCTTCCGACTTCGCCAAGATCAAGTCGCCGCCGGAAGAGATCCTGGAGATCCTCAACACCGTTCAGCCGGATCTCGAAAAGATCCTGGAATGGAATGTCGAGACGATCGAGGCGGAGCTGCGCGCTATCGCCGACCGCATGGGCAAGAAGCTGAAGGTCGTGGTCTCACCGCTTTTCGTCGCCGTGTCCGGCTCGTCGCGCTCGCTGCCGCTCTTCGATTCCATGGCGATCCTCGGCCGGTCCGTTGTGCGTCAGCGCCTGAAGCTCGCCTCGCAGGCGGTCGCCGCCCTGGTCGGCTCGAAGTAAGACCAGTCAGAGGATTTCGACAATGGCTGACAACAAGACCGAAAACACCCTTTCCTCCGACGCGACGGAAGTGCGCGCCCAGAAGCTGAAGCTGCTGCGCGAGCAGATCGGCGAGGTCTATCCGGCGCATTTCCACCGCACGATGACCAATGCCGAGCTTATCGCGAAATATGAGAACCTGGAACCTGACGTCGAGACGCAGGATGTCGTCACTGTCGCCGGCCGCGTCTACTCGTCGCGCAACACCGGCATGTTCATGGACATCCACGATGCCGGCGGCAAAATCCAGATTTTCAGTCACAAGGACACGACTCCGGAAGAAGCCCGTGCGCTTCTGCCGATGATCGACATCGGCGACATCATCGGCGTCACCGGCATCGTACGCCGCACCAAGCGTGGCGAGCTGACGATCAACGCGCAGACGATCACCATGCTGACGAAGTCGCTGCTGCCGATGCCCGAGAAGTGGCACGGTCTCTCAGACATCGAACTGCGGTATCGCAAGCGCCATCTCGACATCATGACCAACGAGGATTCGAAGCTCCGCTTCCAGCAGCGCTCGAAGATACTCTCCGGCATCCGCCGCTTCATGGAAAATGACGGCTTCATGGAAGTCGAGACGCCGATGCTGCATTCGGTCTATGGCGGCGCCACCGCCGAGCCGTTCAAGACGCATCACAACACGCTAAAGCTCGATATGTACCTGCGCATCGCGCCGGAACTGTTCCTCAAGCGCACGCTGGTCTCAGGGCTGACAGACAAGGTCTTCGAGATCAACCGGAACTTCCGTAACGAAGGCGTCTCCACCCGGCACAATCCCGAATTCACCATGATGGAGTGTTACTGGGCCTATGCCGACTACGAGGACATCATGGACCTCGTTGAACGGCTGTTCGAAGCCTTGGCGCTCTCCATTCACGGTACGACAGAATTCCCCTTCGGCGACAAGACCATGTCCTTCAAGGGTCCGTTCAAGCGCGTGCCGATGCCCGACGCCGTCAAGGAAGCGACCGGCATCGACTTCCGAGCCATCAAGACCGATGAAGAGGCCCGCGCCGCCGCCAAGGCCGCCGGCTTCGCGGTCGAGAAGGATTGGACCTGGGGTGAATGCCTCGCCTTCATCTTCGAGGAAAAGGTTGAATCCACCCTGATCCAGCCGTCGCATGTGACGCATTTCCCGAAGGACATCTCGCCCTTCGCCAAGGAAGTGCCGGGCGAACCGCGCCTCGTCGAGCGCTTCGAGACCTATTGCAACGCCTGGGAACTCGGCAACGCCTTCTCGGAACTCAACGATCCCGAAGAGCAGCGCCGCCGTATGGTCGAGCAGCTCGAACAGGCGCATGCCCGCGGCGAAAAGGAAAAGCAGTTGGACGAGGAATTCCTCGACGCCATCGACCAGGGCATGCCCCCGGCAGGTGGCCTCGGCATCGGCGTCGACCGTCTCATCATGCTGCTGACCAATGCGCCGTCGATCCGCGACGTCATCCTCTTCCCGGCCCGCCGCAGCAAGGCCGACTGACAGGAAGAAGCGCACAAAAACAAAGCGGGGGGCCGGCCGGCACTCCGCTTTTTTCATGCCGTCCGTTCAGTGGCTCTTGGATGGCGAGGCTTCTGCCGGCGGCTCTTCGGCCGGCGCCTCCCCGACCGCATCGGCGCCGTGACCTTCTGCAGCAGGCGCGGCTTCGCTTTCGGCCGCCGGTGCTGCACCATGCCCGCCGCCCGTGGCCTTCTTGCCCTTTTCCTCGTTCCTGGTCGAGGCGACCGCGACCGGGTCGACGCAATCCTCGAGATCCTTGAAAGCGGCGCTGATCATGGCGATCTCGTCGGAGGGCATCTCTATCCGCTCGCCGAAGAACAGCCCGTTTTCGCTGGCCTTGCCGTCGTAGTAGCGCGCTGTGTAGGACTTGTCGTCGAGGCCGGGAACTGTCTTGTCGGGATGCGGGATATAGACGACGTCGGCGCCGATTGCCCGGCCGCGAATGTCCGCACGCAACGTCGGGCCGTTCTCGTCGAGCACCACCACCTGCACCAGATCTGGCTTCTGCGCGGCATATACCGCCTGGGCGACACGAAGCGCGGTCTTGACCCGCGTCATCCCGTCGGTCGGTTCGGTCTTGATGTATTTGCGCACCCAGACATGGTCCTGCTTGCGGATCGTCACCAGGTTGACGTCACTGCATTCGAGCCCGTAGCCACCACCAGCCGCACCGATCAGCCTGTCCTTGCCGACATAGACCGCCGCACCGCCGGAAACGCCCGTCAGAAGAGCGACTCCACCGATGATGATTGCCAATTTCCGGGAAGGCCGGAAGATGCGCAGTAAGGCCTTCACGCCAACTGCTCCGCCATCTGAAACTCCAACGCAGGACAAGTGCTGAGAATGCTAAAGAAATGACGTTTCCGAAAGTTTAAGTGGGCGTGTGAAGCCTGCGCCATTTTGAGAAAACACCAAAAAAGGTCCGCATTCCCGACCGCTTGCCACGGCCTGTTCCGCCATGCTCTAAACGCCCATGGCCTTCACACTTCGCCAGGTTCAATATTTCGTCGCCGTCGCCGAACAGGGTTCGGTGACGCGAGCCGCACAGAACCTTTCGATCTCGCAATCCTCGGTGACGGAAGCGCTGAAGGAGCTCGAAACCGACCTTGGCGTCGAACTCTTCGAGCGTCATCCGCGCGGCCTGACGATCACCCATAATGGCCACCAGTTCCTGCGTCACGCGACGAAGATCCTGGCTTCCGTCTCCGATGCACGGACCAGTTTCTCCGGGCAGCAAAGCGCCCTCTCCGGCACGCTGAACATCGGCGTCACCTCGCTTGTCGCCGGCTACGTGCTCTCCGACCTCCTGGCGCGATACCGGCGCGCCTGTCCGGGCATCGAGGTCAGCGCCATCGAGGACAATGGCGGTTACCTCGAACATCTCCTGGTCGGCGGCGAATTGGATGTCGCCGTGATGGTCATTTCCAACTTGCGCGACCGTATGGCGCTGCAAGCGGAAATCCTCGAAACCTCGCCCTATCGACTATGGCTGCCGATGGGCCATCCGCTGGTGTCGGCCGACATCATCTCGGTCGCCGACATCGCCCGCGAACCGCTGATCATGCTGACGGTCGACGAAATCGAGGAGAATACCGGCAAGCTGCTCTCGGCACTCGGCGCCCGCCCGCATGTCGCTTTCCGCACCCGCTCGGTGGAGGCCGTGCGCAGCCTGGTTGCAACAGGAGCCGGCGTGGCCCTGCTTCCCGATCTTGTCTACCGACCATGGTCGCTGGAAGGCGACCGCATCGAGAGCCGCGACGTCTCCGGTTCGCTGCCGGTCGTCCAGGTCGGCATGGTCTGGCGCAAGGGCTCCAGCCTGCCGCAGGCGGCGCGCGATTTCGTCGGCATCGCCGAAAGCTTGCGCTCCGGTCGCATCCGCTGATATCGGAATTTCCGATACCGTCTTTCTGATAAATGAATTTGCGAAAGCGGCTTTTTCGCGTCACCTTTTCATCCGGGAACAAACCGCCACAGAAGTGGCAAACCGGGAGACGGATGATGACGGATCTGTTGAAATCCTGCACGGCAGCGCTTGCCTGCCTGAGCTTCGCGACGCAGGTAATCGCCGCCGAACCGCTGAAGGCCTTGGGCAAGGGCGAAGGTGCGGTCAGCATTGTCGCCTGGGCCGGCTATATCGAACGCGGCGAAACCGACAAGAAATACGACTGGGTCACCGATTTCGAAAAGGAGACCGGCTGCAAGGTTTCCGTCAAGACCGCCGCCACCTCGGATGAAATGGTGTCGCTGATGAACGAGGGCGGCTTCGACTTGGTCACGGCATCGGGCGACGCCTCGCTCCGCCTCATCGCCGGCAAGCGTGTCCAGCCGATCAACACCGATCTGATCCCGAGCTTCAAGACCGTCGACGAGCGCCTGCAGAACGGCCCGTGGTATACGGTCGGCGACATGCATTACGGCGTGCCCTATCTCTGGGGGCCGAACGTGCTGATGTACAATGCCGACGCCTTCAAGGACAAGGCGCCGACCAGTTGGAACGTCGTCTTCGAGGAGCAGACACTGCCCGACGGCAAGTCGAACAAGGGCCGCGTCCAGGCCTATGACGGCGCGATCTACATCGCCGATGCCGCCATGTATCTGATGGCCCACAAGCCGGATCTCGGCATCAAGGATCCCTACGAGCTGAACGAGGACCAGTACAAGGCCGCCCTCGACCTGTTGCGCGGCCAGCGCAAGCTCGTCTCCCGCTACTGGCATGACGCGATGATCCAGATCGACGACTTCAAGAACGAAGGCGTCGTCGCCTCCGGCTCCTGGCCTTTCCAGGTGAACCTGCTGCAGGCCGACAAGCAGAAGATCGCCTCCACTTTCCCGGATGAAGGCGTCACCGGCTGGGCCGACACCACCATGCTGCATGCCGACAGCGAACATCCGAACTGCGCCTATATGTGGATGGAACATTCGCTGAAGGCCAAGGTCCAGGGTGATGCTGCCGCCTGGTTCGGCGCCGTGCCCTCCGTTCCCGCGGCCTGCAAGGGCAACGAACTGATGGGCGATAGCGGCTGCGCCACCAACGGATTCGATCACTTCGACAAGATCAAGTTCTGGAAGACCCCGGTCGCCAAATGCACGACGCAGAGCGAATGCGTGCCCTATCATCGCTGGGTGTCTGATTATATCGGCGTGATCGGCGGGCGGTAATTTGCATCCTCACTGAGGGGACTGTTGCAGCGTAAGACCCCTCCCCAACCCCTCCCCACAAGGGGGAGGGGCTTCAGCGGCCATCGCCTATAGTCCCTGCTGCATGCAGCAGTAAGGTTGTATCCGAACGGTCCCGCACGTTAAGTCCCTCCCCCTTGTGGGGAGGGGTTGGGGAGGGGTTTTTACGCTTGCAAAATCGCACCCATTCAGCGCATTCCCAAGACCCGGAGCCACCATGACCCCCGCCGTCCGTTTCCAGCAGGTATCGCGCCATTTCGGCCAGGTTCGCGCCGTCGACGGCGTCGATCTCGAGATCGCGCCCGGCGAATTCTTTGCCATGCTCGGGCCATCCGGCTCCGGCAAGACAACGTGCCTGAGATTGATCGCCGGCTTCGAGCAGCCAACCGCGGGGCATATCCAGATCTTCGGCGAGACGGCCGACGGCATTCCGCCTTATCGCCGCAACGTCAACACCGTGTTCCAGGACTACGCACTCTTTCCGCATCTGAACATCCTCGACAATGTTGCCTATGGGCTGATGGTCAAGGGCGTCGGCAAGGCGGAGCGGATGAAGGCGGCAGGCGATGCCCTCGAGCTCGTCAAGCTGCCGGGCTACGGCGCCCGCCGTCCCGGCCAGTTGTCCGGCGGCCAGCGGCAGCGCGTGGCGCTCGCCCGCGCGCTCGTCAATAAGCCGAAGGTGCTGCTGCTCGACGAGCCGCTCGGCGCGCTCGACCTGAAGCTGCGCGAACAGATGCAGGAGGAATTGAAGAGCCTGCAGCGCGCGCTCGGCATCACCTTCGTCTTCGTTACCCACGATCAGGGCGAGGCGCTGTCCATGGCCGACCGCGTCGCCGTCTTCAACGATGGCAATATCGTCCAGCAAGGCACGCCGCAGGATATCTACCGCTGCCCGAAGACCCGCTTCGTCGCCAATTTCGTCGGCTCGTCGAACGTCATTGCGCCTGAGCTGATGGCCTTGCTCGGCGGCGAGAAACGCTGGGCGAGCCTGCGCCCCGAGGCGATCCGGCTGGCAAGCGATGGCGTCGAGGCGAAAGTTGAAAATGCAAGCTTCCTCGGCGCCGCCACCCGTCTCAGCGTCGATCTCAACGGCAGCCGGCTGCATGTCATGCTGCCGGCGGGCGCGCCTGTGCCGGATCTCGGCGCCGGTATCCGCCTCGCCTGGCAGCCGGCCGATATCCACTACATGGATGATGCGGCATGACGGCGCTCACCATGTCAGGCGGCAAGACTTCGATCCTTCCGGGCCGCGGCGGTTTCTTCGGCCAACTGTCGGATACCTTCTGGCGGCACCCGAAGCTGCTGCTCTTCCTGATGCTGACGCCGCCGCTGCTGTGGCTCGGCATCATCTATATCGGCTCACTGATCGCCCTACTTCTGCAGAGCTTCTTCTCGATCGACGATTTCTCCGGGCTGGTGAATACCGAATTCACCCTCTCGACCTATGCCCAACTGCTGAATCCTGCGAATTTCGACATCATCATCCGTACCCTGGTGATGTCGGCGCTGGTCACCCTCGCTGCCGCCCTGATCGGCTTCCCGATCGCCTATTATGCGGCGCGTTATGCGCAAGGCAAATGGAAGGCGCTCTTCTATCTCGGCGTCATGCTGCCGCTTTGGTCGAGCTATCTCGTCAAGATCTACGCCTGGAAGCTGATCCTCGCCAAGGAGGGCATCCTCACCTGGATCTTTGAGAAGCTCCATCTCTCCTGGCTGCTCGATGCCATCCTGAACCTGCCCGTCATCGGCGGAAACTCGCTGTCGGTGAGCTACCTCGGCACCTTCATCGTCTTCGTCTATATCTGGCTTCCCTATATGATCCTGCCGACGCAGGCGGCCCTTGAGCGTGTGCCCGGCAACCTGATCGAGGCCTCGGCGGATCTCGGCGCCACGCCGCGCCAGACCTTCCGTACTGTGCTCCTGCCCTTAGCGCTCCCCGGCATCGTCGCTGGTTCGATCTTCACCTTCTCGCTGACATTGGGTGATTACATCATCCCGCAGATCATCGGCTCGTCCAGGCTCTTCATCGGCCAGGCGGTCTATGCCCAGCAGGGAACGGCCGGCAACGTGCCGCTCGCCGCCGCCTTCTCCGTCGTGCCGATCGTCATCATGGCGCTTTACCTGTCGCTCGCCAAGAAGATGGGGGCCTTCGATGCGCTCTGACCTCAAGACATCGCCGCTGGCTTTGAAGATCGCCGCAGCCGTCGGACTGCTCTTCCTGCACCTGCCGATCCTCTTGATCTTCGTCTATGCCTTCACGACCGAGGAAAAAAGCTATCAATGGCCGCCGCCGGGGCTGACGCTGCAATGGTTCCCCGTTGCCTGGAACCGGCCGGACGTCTGGTCGGCGCTCAGCCTTTCCGTGCAGGTCGCCGTCATCGCCACGGCGATCGCGCTGGTCCTCGGCACGCTCTGTGCGGCAGCCGTCAGCCAGACGAAGTTCTTCGGCCGCGAGGCGATCTCGCTGCTGGTAATCCTGCCGATCGCCCTTCCCGGCATCATCACCGGCATTGCGCTCCGCTCCGCCTTCAGCCTGTTCGATATTCCGTTTTCGGTCTGGACGATCGTGCTCGGCCACGCCACGTTCTGCGTGGTCGTCGTCTACAACAATGCGGTCGCCCGCTTCCGCCGCACCTCCGGCTCGCTGATCGAGGCCTCGATGGATCTCGGCGCCGATGGCTTCCAGACCTTCCGCCATGTCATCCTGCCGAATATCGGCACCGCCCTTCTTGCCGGCGGCATGCTTGCCTTCGCGCTGTCCTTCGACGAGGTCATCGTCACCACCTTCACCGGCGGCCAGCAATCGACCTTGCCGATCTGGATGCTCGAAGAACTCATCCGCCCGCGCCAGCGCCCCGTCACCAATGTGGTCGCCATGGTCGTCGTGCTCGTCACCTTCCTGCCGATCCTGGCAGCCTATTACCTCACCCGCGATGGCGACCAGATCGCCGGCGCCGGCAAATAAAGGGAGAACATCATGGATATCCAAATGCTGATCGGTTCCCGCTTCGAAAAAGGCACGGAGACGGAAGAGCACATCTTGAACCCGAAGACGGGCGAGACGGTGATCGACCTTGCCGAAGCCTCCCTTACCCAGGTCGACGCCGCCGTCGATGCCGCCGAAAAAGCCTTCGCAAGCTGGTCGCAGACGACGCCGGGCGAACGTTCCGGCTACCTATTGAAGATCGCCGATGCGATCGAGAAGGACGCCACAGGCTTCGCTACATTGGAGGCTTTGAACTGCGGCAAGCCTATCAATGCCGTGCTGAACGACGAGATCCCGGCGATCGTCGATTGTTATCGCTTCTTCGCCGGCGCCGTGCGCAACCTGCACGCACCGGCGGCGGGCGAATATCTGCCCGGCCACACCTCGATGATCCGCCGCGATCCGATCGGCATCGTCGGCTCGATCGCACCGTGGAACTATCCGCTGATGATGATGGCCTGGAAGCTGGCGCCGGCGATCGCCGGCGGCAATACCGTCGTCTTCAAGCCTTCGGAGCAGACGCCGCTGACGTCGCTGAAGATGGCGAAGCTGCTCTCCGAAATCCTTCCCGAAGGCGTCGTCAACGTCATCCTCGGCCGTGGTGAAAGTGTCGGCAACGCCCTGATCAACAATGCCAAGGTCGGGATGGTCTCGATCACCGGCGATATCGCCACCGGCAAGAAGGTGCTGCAGGCCGCGGCCAAGACGGTCAAGCGCACCCACCTGGAACTCGGCGGCAAGGCGCCGGTCATCGTCTTCGACGATGCCGATATTGATGCCGTCGTCGCAGGCATCCGCACCTTCGGCTATTACAATGCCGGTCAGGATTGCACCGCCGCCTGCCGCATCTATGCCGATGCCAGGGTCTACGACAATTTCGTCGCCGATCTCTCCTCGGCCGTCTCGAGCATCCGCTTCAACCAGGCCGACGATACCGAAAACGAGATCGGCCCGCTGATCTCCAGGCGCCAGCGCGACCGCGTCGAAAGCTTCGTCGCCCGCGCTTCCGAACACAAGCATATGGAGATCACCGCCGGCGGCGAGGTCTCCGGCGACAAGGGCTTCTTCTTCACGCCGACTGTCATCGCGGGCGCTTTGCAAGACGACGAGATCGTCCGCCGCGAGGTCTTCGGCCCGGTCGTCTCGGTCACCCGCTTTACCGATGCCGACGAAGCCGTTGCCTGGGCAAACGATAGCGACTACGGCCTGGCCTCCTCCGTCTGGACCAAAGATATCGGCCGCGGCATGAAGACAGCCGCCCGCCTGCAATATGGCTGCACCTGGATCAACACACATTTCATGCTGGTCAACGAGATGCCGCATGGCGGCCTCAAACAGTCGGGCTACGGCAAGGACATGTCGGTCTACGCGCTGGAGGACTACACCGCCGTACGCCACGTGATGATCAATCACGGCTGATTGGTAAAAAGAGCAAGGATCTGGGAGGCGCGTCTATAGCAACCAGACGCCCCTTGTTGCAGCAAAACAATAGATACGGATGACGGCGGCGGCCGCGATACCGACGCCGATTGCCTTGCCGTGCAGCTCGCTGACGCGGCCGGCCGCGGCCATGCCGATGACGGCGACATTGTCTCTCCCGGCAACAGGAGATTGATCATGATGATCTCGAAGTAAGCGAAATTGTATGCCCGGCAAAGTTGGCGTGATGATCGGGCTTCACCGATGGGGCAAATCGATCGCCCCTGGAAATAGATCATACAGGCTTTGAAAAGGCCGCTTTCTCCAAGGAGAATGCCATCCCATTCCAACGAACTGGAACAATTTCCAGGTTGCTGCGTCATTCCCAGGCAAAAGCAAAGGATGATGTCATGCTGAAATGGGCTCTGATATTTTTCGTGATTTCCATCATCGCTGGCTTCTTCGGTTTTTCCGGAGTCTCCGCGGCCACCGCGACGATTGCCCGCGTTCTCTTCGGGATTGCACTGGTGATCTTCCTGATCTTCCTGGTCCTCGCGCTGATGGCCGGCCAAGCGATCTTGTGAGCAGAAACGCAGCCCCTCCGTCACCTGGTTCCTAATGACGGGGCGCGGTGGGCGTCTGGGGCGGCGTCCCTTTAGCACGTGGTCTTTCAAGATGATATCGCTTCGGCGCATGCTTACGACAATACTGCCCTGAGCCAAGGATGCATTCTGTTCGTTCGCTTTCTCAGCAGCTTGTCGATCGATATCGATCCCGCACCCGAAGCTGAGAGCACGAACATGCCGCCGGCAATCGCCAGGTCTTTCTCGAAATGCAGCAGTTCGTTCTGGCTCGCAAAATTCGTGTGAAAGAGCAAGGCGGTCGCCAGGCAGAAGAGTGCCAGCGCCAATGCGCCAAACCGGCTGAGGAAGCCTGTCGCAACCGAAAGGCCGGCGCCGATCTGAAGGGCGATGGTGGCAAGTGCCAACGGCGCCGATAGCCCCAGTTTTGCGAAAATGTCGATGGTCGCCGGGATATCTGCCGCGAGCGTCCAACCTTCGTGCAGGAAGATCAGCGACAGCAGAAGCCTGCCGAGGAGAAGAATGAGATCGGCCAGTTGGGGCCGGCTTGAGGCGCTTTCCATCACACCCTCCAATTTGAAGAGCAGGCGGTCCGCCCGCCCCGCTCGTGCGCTCAGATCCAATACTGCCGCTGGACCTGATGGCTCTTGACAGCTCCTCAGATCCTCGCACGCACTCTGGCAAGATGCATTATAGCAGGCTCGCCCCGACATTGATCGCAAGCGCCAGGATCGTCGTATTGAACAGGAACGACAGCACGGCATGCAACAGCGTCAGCTTGCGCATGCTGGTCGAACTGACCGCGACATCCGCCGTCTGTGCGGCAACACCGATGGTGAAGGAGAAATAGAGGAAATCCCAGTAGCCGGGCTCTTCGATCCCGTCGGGAAACTTCAGCCCGCCTTCCTCGTCCGCCCCGCCATAGAAATAATGGGCATAGTGGATGGTGAAGAGCGTATGCAGGAAGATCCAGGAGATCAGGATCGTCAGAACCGCAACACCTGCCCGCGCCAGCGCGACGTCAGGTGCGGCCTCCTTGATCGAATGAAGCTCGAGGCCGATCCCGGCAATGCTGGCAAGTGCGGCACCGATTGAAAGAGCCAACAGGACGGTGTCGGAGAAGTCGAGATCCGCCGAGCGTTTCCGGATGCTTTCAACCGTCGCCCGCAGCATCTTGCGCCAACTGAGCACGACAAAAACGCCGGCGCTGACATTCCAGCCGAACAGGATGTTGCCGGCGCTGACTTCGCGGGAGGTCAGAGCCAAGAAGACCGCCAGTCCGGCAACAACGGCGATGATGAAGCTCGCATGCTTATAGGCAAATGCGGCAAGCGAATTTGCCCGTTCCTCACCCGCCATATCGGTCTCCGACAGCATATGCCCTTGATAACAGCATGAAAAAGGCGCGCCTGCCAGCCGGCAGCCGCGCCTCCGATTGTGGCCGGGCCCTATCAGGCGGCGGCGAGCTGCAGTTCCTTCTGCACCATGGTGCGCAACGTTCCGAGATCCTTGGCGAAGGCGCGGATGCCTTCGGCGAGTTTTTCCGTCGCCATCGCGTCTTCGTTCATCATCCAGCGGAAGGTCTTCTCGTCGACGGAGACCTTCGGATCCGGCTTGCGGCTCTCCGGCGAGAGCTTGCGCTCCAGCTTGCCGTCATCCTTGGCGAGTTCGTCGAGCAGGTTCGGGCTGATGGTCAGGCGGTCGCAGCCGGCAAGGGCTTCGATTTCGCCGGCGCTGCGGAAGGAGGCGCCCATAACGATCGTCTTGATGTCGTTCGCCTTGTAGTAGTTGTAGATTTCACGGACGGAGATGACGCCCGGATCTTCTTCGGCAGTGTAGTCCTTGCCGGTCGACTTCTTGTACCAGTCGAGGATGCGGCCGACGAAGGGCGAGATCAGGAACACTTTGGCGTCGGCGCAAGCGATCGCCTGGGCTTTGCTGAAAAGAAGCGTCAGGTTGCAGTCGATGCCTTCCTTCTGCAGCACTTCCGCGGCGCGGATGCCTTCCCAGGTGGAAGCGAGCTTGATGAGGATGCGGTCCTGGTCGATGCCGCGATCCTTGTAAGCGGCGATGATTGCGCGCGCCTTTGCAAGCGAAGCCTCGGTATCGAAGGAAAGATCGGCATCGACTTCGGTCGAGACGCGGCCCGGGACGAGCTTCACCAGGGCTGCGCCGACGGAGATGGCGAGACGATCGGCGACGGCGGAAGAAACGGCTTCGGAATTGCCGCCCTGCTTCTTGCCCCAGGCGACGGCTTCCTTGATGGCGTCGGCGAACATCGGCGTGCCGAGAGCCTTGAGCACGATGCTTGGGTTCGTCGTGCAATCGACCGGCTTCAGGCGGGCGACGGCCTCGATGTCGCCGGTATCGGCGACCACGGTGGTAATCTCGCGGAGTTGGTCAAGCTTGGATGTCATGGTCAATAATCCTTGTTGAACTTGGGCTGCGACCGGCGCGAGTTCCGCCGGGCAAAGGTGATCTACCGACAGGTTGTTTGTATGCTGCAGGCGAAAATGCGCGCATCCGTCACGGATGATTCATAAACGTGAAGGACAGTGGCCGTGTTCCGGCCGCAAACGAACGGCTGCTCAAACGCAAGCGATACCGCTTGCAGCTGGAAGGCCGGTCGTGACTTTCGGCAAGCCCGCACTATGTCCTCCTCGGACGGACAAGAACGACGTGGTCACCCGGACTATCGCCATTCGCCTTGCGAAAAGTCAAGGACATTTGTGCATTTCAATTGACATAAGTGTCACACCCGTCATTATCCCCGGCAACAAAAGCGTGGCTAAGGCCTTTCATCCCATGAGGGATCTAGGGCAGGAAATCGTGCGGAGGAGATGTGGTCAAGCTCAAACGCGGCACGCACACGGCCTATTCGGAGGCATCCTCGCTGCGGCTAAGGGCGGCATGGCTCTATTACAACGAGGGTCTGACCCAGAAGGACGTCGCCGAACAGCTCGGCATCAGCCGCACCACGGTGATCCGTCTGCTCGACGAGGCGATGAAGCGCAGCGAAGTCCAGATCTGGATCAACGATTCGATCGGCGACTGCGTTGAACTTTCGGTGAAGCTGGAACGCGCCTACGGCCTCGACGAGGCGATCGTCGTCCCTGCGCCGGTCAATGGTGACGTCAATTCGCTGGCTAAAAATGTCGGCCTGGCGCTTGGCCAGTTCCTCTCCGAGGCCATCCCCGACGACTATACCATCGGCGTCGGCTGGGGCCGCACCATGACCGCCTCGCTGTCGAGCTTCCGGCCGCCGCGCCGCGCCAATTGCAAAGTCGTCTCGCTCTTGGGCGGCATCGTCGCCGTGCATCAGACGAACCCGATCGATTACACATGGCGGCTGGCAAACCAACTCGGCGCCGAATGCTACATGTTCCTGGCGCCGCTCCTCGTCGATTCCATCGAGACCAAGCGCAATCTGATCGAGAAATGCGGACTGGACACGATTTATCGTCTCGCCGAAAACCTCGATCTGGCGATCGTCAGCTGCGGCGATATCGGTCCGCATTCGACCTCGCTGTCGGAGGGCTGGATCTCGAAGGCCGAGCTGCAGGAACTGATCGATGCCGGCTGCGTCTGCGATACCATGTTCAACTTCCTCGACAAGGACGGCAATTCGGTCGATCACTCGATCAATCGGCGCGTGATGTCCGTCGATCTCGATACGCTGAAAGAGGCGAAGCATATCGTGCTCTCCTCCGGTGGCGCCCATCGGGCCGTGGCGATCCGTGCGACGATCAAGCGCATCGGCTGCAACACGCTGATCACCGATGAAAGTGCTGCACGGGCGTTGCTGGGCCTGGCCGAGACATCACTGCCAGCTTCTTCTCCCCAGCGGGGAGAAGTGCCGGAGCGATGAGCGGCGACACACGCCGCTCCGTCCGGGAAACCCCCTCAGGCGTGCGCCGATTCCCAGCCGAGCATCGCCCGCTTGCGGGTGAGGCCCCAATGGTAGCCCGTCAGCGCACCGTTTTTGCCGAGCGCCCGATGGCAGGGCACCACGAAGGAGATCGGGTTTGCCCCGACCGCAGCACCCACGGCGCGCTGCGCCGTCGGGCTACCGATATCGTTGGCGATATCGGAATAGGTGACGGCCTTGCCGAACGGGATTTTCAGCAGGCTCTGCCAGACGCGCACCTGGAAGTCCGTGCCGATCAGCACGACACGCAGCGGCTGGTCCGAGGACCATTTGCCGGGCTCGAAGATGCGGGCGGCATAGGGGACCGTCGCCTGCAGGTCTTCGACATATTCGGCGTTGGGCCAGCGGCAGGTCATATCCTCGAGGCAAGCCCTCTCGTCGCCGGAATCGCTGAAGGCAAGGCCGGCAAGGCCGCGATCGGTCACCATGATCAGCGCCACGCCGAAAGGGCAGATGTGGAAGCCGTAGCGGATGATGAGACCACCGCCCTTGGCCTTCCATTCGCCGGGCGACATCGCCTCATGGGTGACGAAAAGGTCGTGCAGGCGGCTCGGCCCGGAAAGGCCGACCTCGATCGAGGTCTCGAGCAGCGGCATGTCTTCCTTGCGCAGCAGCCGCTTGGCGTGATCCAGCGTCACCGCTTGCAGGAAGCCCTTGGGCGACAGCCCGGCCCAGCGCGTGAAGGTCTTCTGCAGCTGGGACGGCGACTGGTTGAGCTGCGCCGCGATCGCCTCCAGCGAAGGCTGGTCGCGGTAATCCTCGGTGATGAGTTCGATCACCCGACGGACAATGTCATAATCAGGGCCGTCAGGCGTGATGTCTGTCTGCAGGTTGGCAATCATATTCATCGTCTTTCTCCTTGTTACAAGGAGATAGTCAATAGGGGGTGAGCAAACCACCCGATTCTTGCGCATCCGCCGGATAGGCTCAGATCCGCTGCTTGACCGTCGCCAGCGCTCCCTTGAAGGCCTTGGCGAAGCTTTCGCGATCATCGGGATTGAGGAAGGAGCCGATATCCGTGCGTCGGCCCTCGCCGAAGATATGCATGGAAAGGATGCCGATCTCCTGGTGCCGGCGAACGAGGAAGCGCGTCCAGAACGGATTGAAATGATGCTCCACCATCCGTCCCGAGGGCGCAAACTTGCGCACCGACACATCCGTGCGCGATACCGTCACCTGTTCGCGCGCTTTCCCGGAGCGGTAATTCAGCCAGAAGGCGCCGTAGAGAAGCAGAAAATCCACTCCGAGGAACAAGCCGATCGGCCAGGCCCCCGTCGCGATGAAGAACGTGCCGTAAAGCAAGCAGACGGCACCGGATAGGGCAAGCAGCACCTTGAAGCCCCGGCGGCCGAGCGACCGGTGGGGAAAGAGCTCGGCAGCGAAAACAGGCTGCTCATTGAAGCTGTCGGCGTTGCTTTCCGTCATGGCTGCTGATTATAGAGTTTCCATGGCGAATCCGAAACTCAAATCCGTTACCAAGACGCCGCAGGGCGCGAATGTGATCGCCCGCCGCAAGCCAGCGGCCGCGGTGCGCACGGCCTATTCGCTGGCCGAGCGCGAGGAGATCTTCCGCCGCTTCTCGGTGCAGCGGCCGGAACCGAGAGGCGAGCTCGAGCACACCAACCCCTTCACGCTCGTCGTCGCCGTCGCGCTTTCGGCGCAAGCGACCGATGTTGGCGTCAACAAGGCGACGCGCGCGCTCTTCAAGATTGCCGATACGCCGGAAAAGATGCTCGATCTCGGCGAAGAGCGGCTGCGCGACCACATCAGGACGATCGGCCTCTACCGCAACAAGGCGAAAAACGTCATCGCGCTCTCGCAGATGCTGGTCGACCAGTTCGACGGCAAGGTGCCGGAGACGCGCGACGAACTGGTGAGATTGCCGGGCGTCGGCCGCAAGACCGCCAATGTCGTGCTTTCCATGGCCTTCGGCCAGGCGACGATGGCCGTCGACACGCACATCTTCCGCATCGCCAATCGCATCAGGCTCGCCCCCGGCAAGACACCTGACGAGGTCGAGGAACGCCTGATGAAGGTGATCCCGAAACATTACCTCTATCATGCGCATCACTGGCTGATCCTGCACGGCCGCTATACCTGCAAGGCGCGCCGGCCCGAATGCGAGCGCTGCGTCATCGCCGATCTCTGTAAATCGCCGGAGAAGAGCTGGGATGTGCCGGCGCCGCTCGTCGAGCTACCGCCGCAGGTGATCGGCGAGGCCGTCGAGTAGGACAGCGATCGTCTGCTCGTAATACCGCCTTTCGGCGCCCGACTCGATCGCGATCGCCGCGCGATCGAAGGCCGCCGATAGCAGCGACGTCAGCGGTTCGAGCATAGCGCCGGCTTCTGGAAGCATCGCGGCAAGCCCTGCCCGCAGCGTCTCTTCCGCATTCTCTGCATCGATCGCCGCACTCGCCAGCGGGCCGAGAACGGCAGGTGCCTCGATCAGCAGCAGCCGCGTACGCCCTTCTGCCCTCATCGCATCGAAATAGGCCGAGGCACCGGCGATCAGCATGGCACGCGGCGCGTCGTAGGACGCCGAGCGCGCCTCGATCGCCGCGGCCACCGCGCGCGCCTCGCATTCGATAACTGCCCGAAAAAGCGCCTTCTTGTCTTCATAATGATGGTAGAGCGCGCCACGCGTCACTCCCGCCGCCGTGACGATCTCCGGCGTCGCGGTTTCGGCATAACCTTTCTCGACGAAAAGACGTCGACCGGCATCGATCAGTGCCTGTCTCGTCTGCTCAGTTCTCTCGCGATTGCTGCGGCTCATGCGCACCTCTTTACATACAAACAGAATGTATGTTAATAGGTAAAAACATACAGATTGTATGTAAACAAAAAAGGAGGAAAAAGAGATGAAATCGACGAGCTATTATCCTGTCATCATGACCGACGACGTTGCCGGCACCGCCAGCTTCTATTGCACGCATTTCGGCTTCAAAGCTCTGTTCGAAAGCGACTGGTATGTTCACCTGCAATCGGCAGAGGAGGAGCATATCGCGCTTGCCATCCTTGACGGCAGCCACGAGACCATCCCGGCCATAGCCCGCGGCAGGGTGTCCGGCCTGCTCCTCAATTTCGAGGTCACCGATGTCGATGCGATTTATGCAGCCTGCCGGAACGCCGGACTGCCAATTCTCAGAGAAATCCGCGACGAGGATTTCGGCCAGCGGCATTTCATCACCGCCGATCCGAACGGCGTGCTGATCGACATCATCAAGCCGATCCCGCCGAGCGCCGAATTCGCGGCGATGTACGACACCTCCGCCCTGCCTGGTTGAGCCTCAGGCGCGCAAACCGGGATCCTTAGCGGAAACCAGCTTGTGCAGATGCACCATCATGCCGGCGGCAAAAAGCGGCGTCAGAAGATTGACGATCGGGATCGCCAGAAAAAGGGCGATCATCAGCCCGCCGAGAAAGACGGTGGAGGCATGCTTGGCGCGGAAGAGCCGTGCCTCATCAGGCGAACGGGAGCGCATAGCCGCGAATTCGAAGAATTCCCGTCCGAGCAGATAGCCGTTCACCAGAAAGAACGCGACCAGATTGACGCCGGGTATGAACAGCAGCAGCAATGCCACGATATTGCCGAGAATCACCACACCGAGGAACTTGATCGAGCTTGCCATCGCCGGACCGAGCGGCATGGCGGTGCCCGGCACGTCCTTGGGATAGTCGCGCTTTTCGATGACATCAGCGACGTCGTCGAGAAACAGGCCGGCGATCAGCGCCGTCACCGGCGACAGCAGCAATGCCAGCATGAGGGCAAGGCCGATACCGGCTAGAATTGCGAAGATGAGAGCGAACCACCCCGCCCAATCCGGCATATCGGGAAAGAAGCTCGTGAGCCAGGGAAAGAGAAAGGCCATGAACGCTCCGCGCAGCGTGAACCAAAGGCCGACGAGCACGAGAACCGTCAGGCCCAGCACCTTCCAGAAGACAGAACGCGTTTCCGACGCGAACAGATTGGCGAGCGAAAGTCGAGCGGCGTCAAGAATCATGTCTCAGGCGTCTCCGGTTGCGCCGAAGATGTAGGAAAGATGCAGGTCACCGACAAGAGAGAATAAAATTGCATTCAGTAATAGAAAACTTGTCGAAAACTAAATACTAATATAATATTGTGACATATATGAAATACGCACGGGCCTGAGAAGCAGCTTCCGAAATAGTTGCAAAGACAAGGGGTCGCAACAGCGCATCCACGGAACGCCTCTGAGGAAGACGGGGAGGCTGACGTGGAAGACTTTGTGCAAAAACTCAGGCAATACGCAAAAACCGGCACGCCAGCCGAGCGCCGTATCGCGAAATATTTCACCGAACACCTCAACGACCTGCCGTTCGAGACGGCTGCGTCCGTTGCCGACAGGCTGGATCTCTCGCCGATGACCGTCGGGCGCTTCCTGCGCTCGCTCGGTTATCAGGGATTGGACAGCGTCAAGGTGGAGATTCGCGAGACCGTGACGACATCGCCGGCGCAATTGCAGAGCGCCATGAGCGAGCTGCATGCCGACGCCGCGGAGGGCAAACCGCTGGCCGTGCTGGTTGCCGAACAGATCCAGGCCCTCCATCATATCTATCATCTGACGGCGCAGCCGCACTGGTCCGAAGCCGTCGGCTTGATCAGCACTGCCCGCGAAGTGTCGATCGCCACGCATGCGCGGCTTGCGAGCCTCGCCCATCATTTCTGTCAGCGGCTGACGCAAGCCCGCGACGGCGTACGCACACTCGACGCCGCCGACAACCGTTTCGCCGAACTCTTCGCCCGCCCGGCGGTCGACGACGCGCTGCTTGTCATCATTGACTGTCGCCGCTTCGCCAAGGCGCGGCTGCTTGCTCGGACGGCGCGGCGCTACGGCTATAAGGTCGTGCTCATTTCGCCGCAGCAAGCGGACTGGATGGCGGACCAGTCGAACGTCATGCTGCCTCTGCCGCCCGCTCGCGCCCCCGATCTCGACAATCTTCCGCCGCTGATCGCGCTGCTCGATTGCCTGTCGGAATCCGTCATCCTCCAAGTTGGAGAGGAGGCGGCCCTTCGCCGCCGCCGCATGATGGAGTTCGCGACCGTCCTCGGCGAGACGGCGAACCACTAATTTAAAGGGATTATGCGCAGATTCAAAATGATAGAGCGCCCAGCCTGTTCTAGCGAGTCTGAGACGCGGCGCTCTATTGCATCGTTTCCAATTCGGCGCGGTGCCGGTGCATGGCGAGAAGACGGCGGTAGTCGCGGTCGTAGAGCGCCTGCTTCGCCTTGTCAGGAAACCGTTCGTCGGCGCCCGGATACATCGCTTCGCCGGCCGCCGCCAGATCCTTGTACAAGCCGCAGGCGACGGATGCTGCGATCGCCGTGCCGAGCAGCACAGCCTCGTTCATCTTCGGCACCACGACCTTGCAGCCGGTCGCATCGCTATAAAGCTCCATCAGCACCGGATTTTTCACGTGTCCGCCGGCGATATGCAGCGTATCGGTCATGTAGCCGTATTCCTTCATCATTTCCAGGATATGGCGGATGCCGAGCGCAATCCCCACCGCAGAGCGCCAATAAAGCGCGCAGAGCCCGTCGAAGGACGTATCGAGTGTCAGCCCGCTGACCACGCCGACCGCATGCGGATCGGCGAGCGGCGAGCGGTTGCCATGGAAATCCGGCAGCACGAAGATCCGCGCACCGAAGGCATCGCCCTCCTCGGCACGCAATTCGGCGATCCGCGCGACGATCCTCTGATGCAGCGCCGCCGTCGGCTCACCGCCGGCCGCATGCATGCGCACGATGTGGTCGAGCAGCGCGCCGGTCGCCGATTGCCCGGCCTCCACCAGCCAGGATTGCGGGAAGACTGCCTCGTAATAGGGACCCCACATGCCATGGCTCGGCTTGCGCTCCCGCGAGAAGGTCACGATGCAGCTCGACGTTCCGGCAATCAGCGCCAGTTGATGCTCGCGTTTGACAGGATCTGCGGCATAGCCGCCGAGCGCGCCGAGTGCGCCGGCATAGGCGTCGATCATCCCGGCAGCGACACGGCAGTCCACAGTCAGCCCCAGCGCTTCAGCCGCTTGCTCGGTCAGCCGGCCGACGCTGTCTCCGACAGGCGTGGTCTCATCCGGCAGGTGGCCGCGCGCCTGAAGGTCCTCGAGGCCGATCCGCTCCAGGAAGTCCTGCTGCCAGCCCTTTTCGAGATGGGCGAGATAATTCCATTTCGCCGTCAGCGTGCAGCGCGAACGGGCGGGCGATCCGGTCGATTTCCACGTCATGAAATCGGCGAGGTCGAAGAAGTAGCCGGCCTTTTCCCATGTGGCGGACAGCTTTTTCTTCAGCCACATCAGCTTCGGCATTTCCATTTCCGGCGACATCACGTGGCCGGAATGTTCGAGCACCCGGTGCCCCGTCGCCGTGCAGAAATCGGCTTCCGTCAGAGCCCGGTGATCGAGCCAGACGATCGTGTCGAAACGCCTCTCGCCGCCTGTGGAAACGCTGAGCTGCCGGCCCTCGATGTCACGGACGACGAGCGAACAGGTGGCGTCGAAGCCGATCGCTCCGACTGAGGCGGCGGCGACGCCGGATTGCTCCATCGCCCTGCGCACTGCCGTGCAGGCGGCCGACCAGATGTCTTCGGAATCGTGCTCGGCATGGTTTTCGCGCGGCCGGTTCATCACGATCGGATGCTCGGCTTTGGCGAGCAGACGGCCGCGTGCATCGAAGACGCCGGCGCGCGCGCTGCCCGTGCCGATATCCACCGCAACCACATGATCACGCATCAAGTCTTGGTCCCGTCCAGCTTATGGTTGCGGACAAGGTGTATCAAATCCGGCATGGCGTCAAACACCACTTCCGGCGAAAGGCGGTCGAGTTCGGCACGATATCCGGGGAAATTGGCGTGCGATCCGCCGGTGAAGGCAAAGACCGTCATGCCTGCCGCCTTAGCGGCGGCTATACCGGCCGGGCTGTCTTCGACGACAAGGCAGTGAGCCGGCGCCACCTGCATTTCACGCGCCGCATGCAGGAAGAGATCGGGCGCCGGCTTGCCGCGTTTGACCATGGTTGCGCTGAAGATGTCGGGCAGCTTATCGAGAAGCCCGGTCACCGACAGCGACAACCGAATTCGTTCCATCTGGCTGGACGAGGCAACGCAGCAGCGAACGCCAAGCCCGTCGATCGCCGCAGCGATACCGTCGATCGGCTTCAATTCGGTACGAAAACGGGCATAGAGTTCGATGCGGATACGCTCGAGGAATTCCTCGTCGGCATGGACGTTGAATTCGGCTTCCAGCGTATCGATGAGGGTCGACAGGCTGCGGCCGAGAAAACGCTCATAGGCCTGGTCCTCGGTGATCGAGACCCCGAGATCGTTCATTGCTCCGACGAGCACGTTGATCGAGATCGGCTCGCTGTCGACGAGTACGCCATCGCAATCGAAGATGACCAGCCGTGTTTCAGCATCAGCCATGCAAGACCCAACCTGAGTTCAATTCGGACGCGTTACCGTCCCGCTTTCACTCGCAAGGCCGGATGAATGGCGGCAGTAGAGACCGCCATCCCGGATACCTTACACTGCGAGCTTGCCGTCGAGATAGAGCTGCAGCGTCTCCCGCGTGCCCTTTTCCCACAGGGTTTTGAGAGCATGTGCGAAACGCTTGCGGAAAAGTTCGGACTTCGCCACTTCGCCGAAAATATCGTCAAAGACAAGGAAGGCCGACGGATCGTCCTTAGCTTTCAGCGCCGCCGCATGCAGGCGCTCTGCGCTCGCGTCGTTGAAGACGATCTCGTTGCCGCTGTCGGTCTTGCCGGCGAAATAACGGCACCAGAGTGCCGAAACCAGCGCCAGGCCGACGACGTCCCTGCCCTGACGCAGATTGTCGAGCGTCGAAGGCAGGATGAATTTCGGTTGGCGGTTCGAGCCGTCCTGCGCCAGCCGCGGAATGGTGTCGGCAATCTTCGGATTGAGCAGGCGATGTTCGATCAGGGCGAAATAATCCGTCAGCGACGTGTTCGGCACCGGCGGCACGATCGGGATGATCTCGTCTTTCTCTAGCTTGGCGAGAAAGGCGCGGATCAACGGGTCTTCCATGGAATCATGCACGAAATGAATGTCCATCAGCGCCGCCGGATAGGCGATCGCGGCATGCCCGCCGTTGAGGATGCGGATCTTCATATGCTCGTACGGCGTAACATCGGCAACGAAGGTGACGCCGACCTTTTCCAGCGCCGGCCGGCCGGCGGTGAACTTATCCTCGAGCACCCATTGCTTGAATTCCTCGCAATAGACCGGCCAACTGTCCTCGATCTGGAAATTGTCCCTGAGGAAATCGATCTCGCGCTGGCTGGTCGCCGGCGTGATGCGGTCGACCATGGCGTTCGGGAAGGCGACATTCGCCCGGATCCAGTCGGCAAAGCCAGGGTCCGAAAGTGCCGCCGTGCCGACGACGGCATTGGCGGTGACGATGCCATTATGGGGAATGTTGTCGCAGGACATGACGGTGAAGGGGCCGATGCCCTTGTCCTTGCGTGCCTTCAGGCCGGCAACGATCAGGCCGAACACCGTCTTCGGCGCGTTGGGGTTCTCTCCGTCTGCGGCGATCGCCGGATGGGCCGGATTGAACGTGCCTGATGCATCGATGAAATAGCCACCCTCGGTGATCGTCATCGAAACGATGCGGATTTCGGGATCGGCAAGCCTGGCGATGATCGCAGCGGCATCGCCGACCGGCAGGATGTCGATCATCGGTGCGGTGACCCGCGCCGCCGTCTTGTTGTTGTCCTGTTCGACCACCGTCGTCAGGAAATCCTGCGCCGCAAGCTTTTCGCGCATCGCGGCATCCGACGGCAGCACGCCGGCGCCGACGATCGCCCAGTCGTGATCCGTGCCTGCGTTGAAGAGATCGTCGAGATAGATCGCCTGATGGGCACGGTGGAAATTGCCGACGCCGAAGTGCACGATGCCGGCTTTCAGCGACGCCCTGTCATATCCAGGGATGGCAGCAGTGCGCGCCACATCCGAAAGCGTTGCCAGCGATAGTTTGCACGTCATGTTTCAGTCCTCTTGAAGGTCTTGCCGAGACGGCCGGGCGCCATCGTCCGGCTCGCATGCCTGCCCCCAGCCCGGCAGCCCGTTTCAGATGGCAAGGCCGCCCTCGTTGAATTTGTGAATACGCGAACGGTCCGGCGTCAGGAAGACCGTATCGCCCGCTTTGGCGGCGAAATCGCCGCTTCCGCGCGCCGTCAGCATGCCGATGCCATCGGCATCGATATGCAGGAAGGTGTCGGAACCGAGATGTTCGGCGACCACGACCCTGCCCTTCCAGTCGCCGCTCTCCATCGACAGCAGCACATGCTCGGGACGAATGCCAATGGTATGAGCATTCAGCGCAGCGGCATGTTGGCCTGTGATGAAGTTCATCTTCGGCGATCCGATGAAGCCGGCGACGAAGAGGTTGCGGGGGCGGCTGTAGAGTTCGAGCGGCGATCCGACCTGCTCGATATTGCCCCTGTTCAGGACGACGATCTTGTCGGCCATGGTCATCGCCTCGACCTGGTCATGGGTGACGTAGACCATCGTCGTCTTCAGCTGCTGATGCAACTCGCTGATTTCGAGGCGCATGTTGACGCGTAGCGCCGCATCGAGGTTCGACAGCGGTTCGTCGAACAGGAAGGCCGAAGGCTGGCGCACGATGGCGCGGCCGATCGCGACACGCTGGCGCTGGCCGCCGGACAGCTGGCGCGGCTTGCGCTCGAGATAGTCGGTGAGATTAAGCACCCGGGCCGCATCGCTCACCTTGCGGTCGATCTCGGCCTTGTCGATCCCTGCCATCTTCAGCGGGAAGGCGATGTTGTTGCGCACGCTCATATGCGGATAAAGCGCATAGGACTGGAACACCATGGCAAGGCCGCGCTCAGACGGCGCCTTTTCGGTGGCGTCCCTGCCGTCGATGACGATCTTGCCGCCGGAGACGTCCTCAAGACCAGCGATCAGCCGGAGCAGCGTGGACTTGCCGCAGCCCGACGGGCCGACGAAGACGACGAACTCGCCGTCCTTGATGTCGAGATCGATCGAAGGGATGACCTTGGCTTCGCCGAAGACCTTGGAAACCTTCTGAAGGGTAATGCTGCCCATGTTTCTCTCCCTTTTATGTTATTTCACAGCGCCGAAGGTCAGGCCGCGGACGAGTTGTTTCTGGCTGAACCAGCCAAGGATCAGGATCGGCGCGATCGCCATCGTCGATGCCGCCGAGAGCTTGGCGTAGAACAGGCCCTCGGGGCTGGAATAGGAGGCGATGAAGGCCGTCAGCGGCGCCGCTTTCGAGGCGGTGAGGTTGAGCGTCCAGAACGCCTCGTTCCAGGCAAGGATGATGTTCAAAAGCAGCGTCGAGGCAATGCCTGGCACCGCCATCGGCGTCAGCACGTAGACGATCTCCTTCATCAGCGACGCCCCGTCCATGCGCGCCGCCTCGAGGATCTCGCCGGGGATTTCCTTGAAGTAGGTGTAGAGCATCCAGACGATGATCGGCAGGTTGATCAGCGTCAGCACGATCACCAGGCCGGTGCGTGTGTCGAGCAGGCCAAAATTGCGGAACATCAGATAGATTGGGATCAGCGCGCCGACCGGCGGCATCATCTTGGTCGACAGCATCCACATCAGCACGTCCTTGGTCCGCTTGGTCGGTGAAAACGCCATCGCCCAGGCGGCCGGAATGGCGATGATCAGGCCGATCAGTGTCGAGCCGAAGGAGATGATCACCGAGTTCATGAAGTGGCCGAGATAGTTCGACCGGCTCTGCACCTCCGCATAGTTCTCCGTCGTCCAGTGGAAGAACAGGAACTGTGGCGGCGAGGCGATGGCGTCGGCTTCCGACTTGAAGCTGGTCAAGAAGGTCCAGAGAATCGGGAAGAAGATCAGGATGCCGAGCGTCCAGGCGATCGCGGTGACGATGAGCTTGCGCTTGGTTGTGACTTTTCTGGCCATCTCAAGCCTCCAGATTCTTGCCGACGAGGCGCACGAGGAAGATCGCAACGATATTGGCGAGGATGACAGCCACGATGCCGCCGGCCGATGCCCCGCCGATATCGAACTGGAGAAGCGCCTGGGCATAGACGAGATAGGTGAGGTTGGTGCTGTCGGTGCCCGGCCCGCCATTGGTGGTGACGAGGATTTCGGCAAAGACCGAAAGCAGGAAGATCGTCTGGATCAGGATCACCACGGTGATGGCGCGCGCCATGTGCGGCAGGATGATGTAGATGAATTTCGAGATCGGCCCGGCGCCGTCCATCTCGGAGGCTTCCTTCTGCTCCTCGTCGAGCGACTGCAGCGCCGTCAGCATGATGAGGGTGGCAAATGGCAGCCACTGCCAGGCGACGATCAGAATGACGGAAAACAATGGCACATTCGCCAGCCAGTCGATCGGCTGCAGGCCGAGCGCCTTGGCAAGATGGGCAAACAACCCGTTGACCGGGTTCATGAACATGTTCTTCCAGACGAGTGCTGCCACCGTCGGCATGACGAAGAACGGCGCAATCACCAGGATGCGCACGATGCCCTGGCCGTACATCGGCTGGTCGAGCAGCAGCGCAAAAGCGATGCCGCCGATGACGGTGATCAACAACACGCCGGCGACGAGCAGCAGCGTGTTGATCAGCGCTGCGAAGAAGGCCGGATCCGTCAGGAAGTACTGATAGTTCAGAAATCCGACGAAGCTTTCCATGCCGGGGCTGAGCAGATTGTAGTTCAGCAGCGAGAAGTAGATCGTCATCGCCAGCGGGACGATCATCCACGCAAAAAGCAGCAGCACGGAGGGCGCAATCATCAGGCGCGCGGAGGAGCGGGTATGTAACGTTGCCATGGCAATCACCGATCTGGACTGAAGCGGGGAGCGGCCGCAAGGCAGCTTTGTCTTGAAAAAAAGCGGCCGCCGATGCAGTTCGGGCAATCGGCGGCCCAGAGAGGCGGATTGTCAAGGATCCGCCTCTTGCTCGGGAGGTTGTTATTTGATGTAGCCGGCCTTGGTCATTTCGCGGGTGGCCAGCTGCTGTGCACTCTGCAACGCCTGGTCGACCGAAAGCTGGCCGGCGAGGGCTGCCGAGAACTGCTGACCGATCGCCGTGCCGATGCCCTGGAATTCCGGGATCGCCACGAACTGGACGCCGACATAAGGGACCGGCTTGACGGTCGGCTTGCTCGGATCGGCCGAGTTGATCGAGTCGATCGTCGTCTTGGCGAAGGGAGCCGCCTTCTGGTACTCGGCATTCGCATAGAGCGAGGCGCGGGTGCCCGGAGGTGCATTCAGCCAGCCGTCCTTCTCGGCAACGAGGTTGGTGTAATCCTTGCTCGTGGCCCAGGCGACGAACTTCTCGGCGGCTTCGGCCTTCTGCGAACCTGCCGGGATGGCAAGGCTCCAGGCCCACAGCCAGTTGCCGCGTTTGCCGAGACCCTTGTCGGGAGCCAGCGCAAAGCCGACCTTGTCGGCGACGGTGGATTCCTTCGGGTTGCTGACGAAGGATGCGGCAACGGTTGCGTCGATCCACATGCCGCACTTGCCGGTCTGGAAGAGCGCCAGGTTCTCATTGAAGCCGTTGGAGGAAGCGCCCGGAGGGCCTGCATCCTTCATCAGCTTGACGTAGAAGTCGAGCGTGTCCTTCCATTCGGGCTGATCGAACTGCGGCTTCCAGCTTTCATCGAACCAGCGGGCGCCGAAGGAGTTCGACATGGCCGTCAGAAAGGCCATGTTCTCGCCCCAGCCGGCCTTGCCGCGCAGGCAGATGCCGTAGACTTCCTTGTCCTTGTTGGTGATCTTGCGGGCAGCGTCGGCAATGAAGTCCCAGGTCGGGGCGTCCGGCATCTTCAGGCCGGCAGCGTCGAACAGGTCCTTGCGGTACATGACCATCGAGCTTTCGCCGTAAAACGGCGCCGCATAGAGCTTGCCGTCCATGGTCAGGCCGCTGCGGATCGCCGGCAGCAGGTCGTCGACGTCGTAATTGGCGCCGAGATTGTCGAGCGGCACCAGCCAGCCCTGCTTTGCCCAGATCGGAACTTCATAGGTGCCGATCGTCAAGACGTCGTACTGGCCACCCTTGGTCGCGATGTCGGTCGTGACCTTCTGGCGCAGTACGTTCTCTTCCAGGGTGACCCATTCAAGGTCGATACCGGGATTCTTCGCCTTGAAATCATCCGTCAGCTTCTGCATCCGGATCATGTCGCCGTTGTTCACGGTCGCAATCGTCAGCGTTTCGGCCGAAGCCATACCGGCAAACGCCAGTGCTGAGCAGGCGCCCAGCAGAAAAGTTTTCAATGTCATAATCTTCCTCCCAGAAGATGGGGTGTGAGCATTCGCTTCGCTCATGGGCAATTACTCAACAAACGATAAAGAATGTCAATCGGCAATCGTTGCTGCGATGCCGAAGAGGGTAGTCATCCAACTGATTTAATTATGATATTTTTTGCTCAATTCCTGAGCAAAAACTCAGCAGTCTCTTCATCGGTGATCAAAGCATTGATTTGATGGCCGACAACGGCAGCCCTGATCGCCTTGAATTTACGCTTGCCCTTGGCCAGCCCAATGACCATCGATGCGTCGCGGGACGGGATCGGCGCCGACGCGACGCGCTCGTTGATCGGGTTGTCGATCAACCTGCCGTCGACATCGAAGATCCAGCCGCAGATTTCGCCGACAGCACCCCCGCGCATCAGCTCCATCATCTCGTCCTTCTCGAGAAAACCGTCGACGCAGAGCGGCCCATCGATGCCGAGCTCGCCGATGCCGACGAAGGTGACATCGGCTTGCGCGCTCATATTAAGCGTCGAGCGCACCAGCTGTTGGCCATGCAGCAACTCCCGCTCCTCGGCCGAGGTGACGAGCACCGGCAACGGCATCGGATAATGCCGCGCCTTTACCGCATCGGCCATGCTGAAGATGACGTTGTAATAGGCGGCCGATCCGTCCGGGGCGATATTGCCGGTCAGCGAAACGATGCGGTGATTGGGACATTCGATCGCCGGAAGCTGGTCGACGGCCGCCTTCAGCGTGCGGCCGGTCCCGATGGCGAGGACGATCGGCTCCGGCCGCTTCAGCCACCGCTCGATCTCGGCCGCCGCCGCCTCGGCGATACCGACCGTCGTCGACGACGACGCGGGATCGCTCGGCACCACCTCCACATGTTTCAGCCCGAATTTCTGCCGCAGCTGACTGCCGAGCTCCAGGCAGGCGGCGATCGGATGATCGAGCCGCACCTTGATCAGGCGCTCGGCAACCGCCAGCGACACCAGCCGCTGCGCCGATTGCCGCGAGATGCCCATCGCAGCGGCGATTTCATCCTGCGTACGCCCGGCGACGTAATAGAGCCAGCCGGCACGCGCCGCATCGTCGAGCCGTGCAGGGGTCTCGGATCTTTTTACCATCTAATGCCTACCGCGCAATATGAGCCGGCGTGCCGTCGCCGAACATGATTTGAGTCTGTATCGCGCCAGATCAAAACAAAATTCCGGCAAATGTCGAGCCTGTTGCAAGGAGCCTCGCCAAATAACCGCCGTCACTCGGGCAAACTCCGTTTAGGCAAACCATTGCACGACGAGATATATCGCCGCCTTCACCAGACCGTAAATCACCCCGCCGGCAACGACGAGCGACACGGCCGTCATTACGAAGCCGATGAGCGCGAAGAGCCCGTCACGGCCCAAGATCCCGAAAGCGAAGACCGAGATCGTGACCGCCGGCAGGATGTTGCCGAGCGGGACCGGCAGCAGCAGCACGATCGACAGCAGCAGGCATGCCGCCCCGGCAAGATATTCCGCCGGCGGTTCGGCGAAGATCGCAAGCCTCGGCTTCAGCATGCGCTCCGCCCAGGCGAGCCAGCGGTGGATGCGGCCGACAATGGTCTCGAAATCCTCCCGCCGCATCGAACGGTTGGCAATCACCTTCGGTAGCCAGGGTTTCAGCCCGAAGGTCAGTTGCGCTGCCAGGAAGACCAAGGGCGCCCCGAGCACCGCCGAGGTGCCCGGCGGAGTGGGAAAGGCGTTCGGAAGCGCGAAGATCAGCATCAACGCGCTGATCGCCCTGTCACCCATCGTGTCGAACAGATCGCCGATCGAGATCCGTTCGCGGCTCTGATCGGCGGCCATCTGCCGCAAAATGGATGAGAGGCGGCGGCCTTTGGGACGTGCTCTTCGGATGGTACTGTTTTCTCTCGTATCGATGGTCGTGGGTCCGGCAGTTGATGAAAGTGTAGGGCCGGATTCTGGCGATGCAATATGCCAATTGAATGACTTGCGGGGTTAGAAATTGCGGCTGCGATCGGAGCCGATGGCTTGGGCTCACCAGATTTCTGCAACGTCTTGCCATGACGGAATGGAAGATGGAAACCCGTCCCGCCTATCCGATCTCCCAACCTGTGGGAGAGATGTCCGGCAGAACAGAAAGGGTGGCACACGGCACGACCATAAAGCCGGCGATACCGCCGCCGAATGAACGCTTGAAATTCCCCGCCAACAATGCAAGCAGACACCGGAGACCAGAGAAACGGAAGAGTGGCAATGATCATTTCATTCGACATCGGTGGCACCGCCATCAAGGGTGGCATCGCTCGTTCCGAGACAGACATCCTTCCCCTCGGCCGCCGCCCGACGCCCAGGGATGATTTTGCCGCTTTCGTCGAGACCCTGCGCGGCATCATCGCCGAGACCGGCGAACAGCCGAGCCGCATCGCCCTTTCCATCGCCGGCGTCGTCGATCCCGATACACAGCGCCTGATCTGCGCCAACATTCCCTGTATCCACGACCGCACGCTCGCAGCCGACCTCGAAGCCGAGCTCGGCCTGCCGGTGCTGATCGCCAACGATGCCGACTCTTTCGCTATTGCCGAAGCCGGTCTCGGCGCCGGCCGCGGCCACCGCATCGTCTTCGGCGCCATCCTCGGCACCGGCGTCGGCGGCGGCCTGGTTGCCGACGGGCGTCTCGTCAACGAGGCCGGCGGCTTTGCCGGCGAATGGGGTCACGGGCCGATCATCGCAACTGCGGCCGGCAATCCGCCCGTCGCCATTCCCGCCTATGCCTGCGGCTGCGGCCAGAGGGGCTGCGTCGACACCGTCGGCGGCGCCCGCGGCCTGGAGCGCCTGCACAAGACGCTGCACGATCTCGACCTTGCCAGCGAGGAGATCATCGCTCAATGGCGCCATGGAGAGGAGAAGGCGACACGGACGATCGACGTCTATGTCGATCTCGTCGCCTCGCCCTTGGCGCTGACGATCAACATCACCGGCGCGACCATCGTGCCGGTCGGTGGCGGGCTTTCCAATGTCGAGCCGCTGCTTGCCGAGCTCGACCACGCCGTGCGCGCCCGTATCCTGCGCAAGTTCGATCGCCCGCTGGTGGTGCGCAGCGAATGCCGCATCGAACCCGGCCTGATCGGCGCGGCACTGCTGGGACTGAAGGCGGAAGCAGCGGCGGCTTAAAGCACCGGCCACATCGGCACGATCGCTGCGAACCGATCCCAGTCCTTGCGTGCAGAAGGTGTCCAGGCAGCCTCGGCGATTGCCGGGAGCCGCGGAAAAACCAGCCGGTTGAAATAGGCGCGGGAGAGGAAGTTCTCGGTCCAGATGCAGGCCTGGATGCCGCGCATCTTCTCCTGCAGCGCCTCCGGCAGCTCACCCCCGGCCTCGTAAGCGTAGGTGTGTTCCGGCGGGCTGAACCCCGCCCAGGCCGCGCCAGGCTCGGCCCAGGCTTCGGCCTGCGCCATATCGAGATAATAGGCCTGGCCCGGCGTCATCACCACGTCGTAGCCTTGTTGCGCGAGCTCGATGCCGACGGCGGGCTTTTCCCAGGCCATCAGCAGCGTGCCGTCGCGGTCAACGCCGCCGCCATGCGAGACCTCGTTCCAACCGACGAGTTTCCTGCCGCGCTCCGACAGCATGGCTTTGATACGTTTCAGGAAATAGGATTGCAGCTCGGCGGTGCCGGCAAGTTTCTCCCGCTCCATCAGCGCCTTGCAGAGCGGCGAGGAAAGCCAGGAGCCACGCGCCACTTCGTCGCCGCCGATATGAAGGTACTCGCCGGGAAACAGCGTCACCATCTCGTCGAACACCTTGCCGAGAAACTCATAGGTGAATTCGACCGCCGGATTGAGGGCGTTGTTCGGATAACCCTGCACCGAGCGATAACTGTCCGGCGCCTCCTGCCCGTCGACAAGCTCGGGCAGTGAGAACAGCGTCGCCATGCTGTGGCCTGGAATATCGATTTCCGGCACCACTTCGATATGCAGCGAGGCGGCCTGCGCAACGATCCGCCTGACATCGTCCTGAGTGTAATGGCCGGAGCGCGTTTGCGCCCCGTCGCCGAGCTGCGGCACGAGGACTTCGTCCGGCCCGCGCCGGGCGCCGATCTCCGTCAGCGCGGGATAGGCTTTGATCTCCAGCCGCCACGCTTCGTCATCGGTCAGATGCCAGTGGAAGATGTTGAGCTTGTTCCAAGCCAGAATATCGATCAGCCGCACGACGTCTGCCACCGGATAAAACTGCCTGGACACATCGAGATGGCAGCCGCGCCAGTCATAACGCGGCTGGTCGGCGACCGTACCGAAACTGGGGAATTTGAAGCGCTCGGGATCGGCGCGGGCGCCGTGCAGCAGTTGCGCCAGGCTGATCAGCCCGTAATGCCGCCCGGCATCGTCCGCACTCGAAAGCAAGATCTCATGCGCGGTAAAACGCAATTCGTAGGCAAAGGCGGCGATCGACGATTCGGTGACGAAACGAATGGCCCGCCCGCCTTCGACGGCACTGAGGGAAAACGGCACGTTGTCGGCCGGATAGAGCCGCTGGTAGAGCGTGAGAACCAGCGAGAGCGCCTTGACCGCATCGGGCCGCGTCCGCTCGGCCGGATAAAGGACGACCGGCAGCTCTCCCGCCTTCAGCCCGAGCGCCAGCGGCCAGGGCAGCAGCGAATAAGGTTCCTCGGCCCGGCCCGGCGACAGAAGCGGCGGCGCCACGCCGCCATCCCGGCCTTCGAGCATGAGATCGCCGAAACCAACAGGAACGTGGCGTCCGTCGCCAAGTGTCAGATAGGCCGATTTGACGCCTGATGTCATATGTTTCGGCTCCCTGGTCAGCCCCTCGACGGTGAACCGCCAGCGCCCGCCAGGCGGCACGCTGAGCTCTTCGGGCGGCAGGAATTCGTGGAAATGCGCGACCTGCCGCTTCAGGCTGCCGCCGTCGCAGACATGTTTGTCGGCAACCCGCGTCTCTGACGTATAGGCGAGCGAGAAGCCGGACAGCGGCTCGGTCGAAAGATTGAAAAGCGTGAAGGTGAGGCGCCCGAAACTGCCCTCGATCGGGCTCCAGCTTGCGTCCAGATGGTAATCGGCCATGGTCGTGCCCTGCCTCGTCGCTGAGTGGCCGGATCGCGGTTGGTCTCCCGGCATGCTTTCGCAGCTTAGCTTTTTCGAGGCGGCAATGAAATCGGCGCCCGGGTCCGGGGCGGAGCGGACAGCGATGACCCGCTCAAAGGCCGCCTGTCGAGCCGAGGCTAAGCAGCGGCGTTTTGACGAGAACCTGTGACCTGCAAGGAAAACGGCGCGGCTTTTGCCGCGCCGTCCTCACTCTGCTGCCAACGCCGGCGGATGTCTGTCATCCGCCTCTTCCTGGATGGCGTCGGCATGCTGGCCTGGCTCGTCCTTTGTCTTCGGCTCCCGGCCGAAGAAAAGGGCGTAACCGGCGGGCAGAACCAGAATGGTGAGCACGGTCGCAACCAGGATGCCGCCCATCATCGCGTAGGCGAGCGGACCCCAGAAGACACCGCGCGAGATCGGGATCAGCGCCAGCACGGCGGTCAGCGCCGTCAGCATAATCGGCCGGAAACGCCGTACGGCCGCGCCGACGATCGCCTCCTGCCGGTGCATGCCGGCCTTGATATCCTGGTCGATCTGATCGACCAGGATGATCGAGTTGCGCATGATGATGCCGAGCAGCGCGATGACGCCGAGGATCGCCACGAAGCCGAAGGGCGCGCCGCTGATCAGCAATGCGGCAGCAGCACCGATGATCCCGAGCGGACCGGTTGCGAGCACCAGCATCGCCTTGCCGAAATGCTGCAGCTGTATCATCAACAGCACGATGATGACGGCGAGCATGATCGGCGCCTTGGCGGCGATCGACATCTGGCTTTCCGCCGCATCTTCGGCGCCGCCCTGAATCTCCACATTGTAGCCGGCAGGCAGGCTATCGCGCAGGTCCTTCATGTCGGCATACATCTTCATCACCACGTCGTTCGCCTGCACATCGTCAGGCAGCGTGGCGCGCACGGTGATCGTCGGCAGGCGGTTGCGCCGCCATTCGATGCCCTGCTCCATGACGGGCACGACCTTGGCGACCTGCGAGACAGGCACGAAGCCGCCGAAATCCGTCGGCACATAGACCGAGTTGACCGCCGACAGCAGCGAGCGGCTGGCATCCGGCTCGCGGGCGACGATCGAGACCGTCTCCTCACCATCGCGGAAATCGTCGAGCGCAGCCCCCGACATGGCGGTCTGCAGCATCTGGCGCACGCGCTGCGACGTGACGCCGAGTGCTCGGGCGCGGTCCTGGTCGATCACCAGCTTCATTCCCGGCACCTCTTCCAGCCAGTCGTCATGGATGGCGCCGAGCATGGGATTGGCCTGGAAGCGTGCCTTTACCTGATCGGCGATCTCCCTGACTTCCTGGCGGTCGGGGCCCATGACGCGCATCTGCACTGGCCAGCCGGTCGGCGGACCGAGGAAGAGGCGGTCGACCTTGCCGCGAATATCGGGGAAGTCTTCCGCAAGGATCGTCCGCAGCTTGACGATGAGCCGCTCGCGTGCCGGTTCGTCATTGGCCATGACGAGCAGTTGGGCGAAGTTCGGATTACGCAACTGCTGGTCGAGCGGCAGGAAGAAGCGTGGCGCGCCTTCGCCGATATAGGTGGCGATGAACCGCTTGTCGGGATCATCCATCATCTTGGCTTCGAGCGCCTTTGCCTGCACCTCGACTTCCTTGATGCTGGTGCCCTCGGGCAGCCAGAGATCAACGAGAATTTCCGGCCGCGAAGATTGCGGGAAGAAATTCTGCGGAATGAACTGGAAGGCCCAGAGGCTGGTGACGAAGGTGCCGAGCGTCAGCAGCAGCACAATGACGCGGTGGCGCACCGCCCAGCCGATCGTGCCGCGCAGTCGACGGTAGAAGCCGGTATCGAAGGCGTCGTGATGCTTGCCGGCGTGATGGCGCTGCTTGAGGATCATATAGCCAAGCCACGGCGTGAAGTAGACCGCAACGAACCACGAGGTGACAAGCGCGATGCCGACGACGTAGAACAGCGACCGCACATATTCGCCGGCCGTCGAGGCGGCGAAGCCGACGGGAATGAAGCCGGCCGTGGTGATCAGCGTACCCGTCAGCATCGGGAAGGCGGTCGAGGAATAAGCAAAGCTTGCCGCCTCGATCTTGACGAGCCCTTCCTCCAGCTTTCGCTCCATCATCTCGACGACGATCATCGCATCGTCGACGAGCAGGCCGAGCGCGATGATCAGCGCGCCGAGCGAGATGCGCTGCAGGTCGATGCCGAGTTCGTACATCAGCGCAAAGGTGGCGGCGAGCACCAGCGGAATGGCGATGGCGATGACGAGCCCCGATCGCCAGCCGATCGATACGAACGAGACGACGAGCACGATGATGAGAGCTTCGCCGAGCGCATGCATGAATTCGCTGACCGCATCCGTCACCACGTCGGGCTGGTTGGCGATCTGATCGACGGCGACGCCGTAGGGCAGCGCCTCTTCGAAATGTTGATAGGTCGCCTCCACGCCCTTGCCGACATCGGTCACATTGAAGCCCTTGGCCATCACGACGCCGACCTGAACGCTGTCGTGGCCGTTGAAACGGTACTTGCGCTGGTAGGGATCTTCGAGCCCGGAACTGACGGTGGCGATATCGCCGAGGCGCGTTACCTGGCCGCCGGCGCGAAGGCGTAGCTCGCGGATATCGGCCGCCTTCTTCACGTCGCCTTCGACCGATATGCGCACCGAGCGCAGGCCGGTATCGACCGAGCCTGCCGGATCGACATTGTTTTGGCCCTTGATGGCGTTCTGCAGATCGAGGATCGTCAGGCCGCGCTCGGAGAGCGCCTTGGATGAGACGTCGATATAGATCTTCTCAGGCTGGTCGCCGATGATGACGGCCTTTTCGACGCCCGGCGTCGTCAACAGCATGTCACGCGCCTGGATCGCGAATTTCTTCAGTTCCGGATAGGAATAGCCGTCGCCGCTGATCGAATGCAGCGTGATGAAAGTATCGCCGAACTCGTCGTTGAAATAGGGGCCGAGCAGGCCCTGCGGCAGCTCGTTGGAGATGTCGCCGACCTTCTTGCGCACCTGGTAGAAGGCATCCGCCACCTCTTGCGAATTCGTGTCGCCCTTGACCTGCAGGGTGATGATCGCACTGCCCGCCCGCGTATAGGACTTGACCCAGTCGATATGCGGCGTTTCCTGCAGCTTGCGCTCGATCTTGTTGACGACCTGGTCTTCCATTTCCTGGATGGAAGCACCTGGCCAGAGCGCCTGAACGACCATGACGCGGAAGGTGAATTCAGGATCCTCGCGCTGACCCATGCGCATCAGGCCGAGCACGCCGGTGATGATGATCAGCCCGAAAAGGAAGCGGGCGATGCTTGGATGTCCGATCGCCCAGCGCGATAGATTGAAGGGCCGCTTCTCGGTGGTGGCGTCCATGGTCTTGTTCCCTATATCCTATGGCGCGATCAGCGGACGGTCTGGTCCGTGGCGGCCAGGGCCGACTGCTGGTCCGGCACCTTCACCTTCAGGTTCTCGCTCATGAACTGCGTGCCGGCCGAAACGACGAGGTCACCGGTATCGAGGCCCTCGGTCACATGCACGCCGTCGCCGGTGAAGTCGGCGACCTTGATGTCGCGGCCATGCACGGTCGCCGTGTCGCGGTCGACGGTCCAGACCATCTGCTTGCCGTCCTTTTCAGCCAGTGCGCTGAGTGGGATCGAGACATAGCTGTTGCCGTTGCTGACATCGGCCTCGATCGTTGCCGTCATGCCGAGCAACACCTGCGGATCGTTCGGCAGGCTCACCCGGACCGCAAAGGTGCGCGACTGCTGGTCGGCGCTTCCGGAAACCTCCCGCACCTTGCCGTCGAGCACCAGTCTGTCGTCAGCCCAGAAGCTGGCCTTGACTGTTTTGCCCGGCTTGAATTCGGCAATGTCATTTTCCGGAACGGCGATCTGCACTTCCTTTTCGCCGTCGACGGCAACGGCGACGACGGGAGTGCCCGACGCAACGACCTGGCCGACATCGGCATTGATCGTCGTGACAATCCCGTTGTGGTCGGCCTTCAGCTCCGCATAACTCACCTGGTTCTTCGCCTGATCGAGCGCCGAGACGGCGGCATCGCGGCTTGAAACGGCCTGATCGTAACTGAGCGACGCTTGCTCGAGTTGGGATTTCGGCGAAACATTCTTGTCGAAGAGCTGCTGATTGCGCTTGTTCACGAGATCGGCGGTTTCGACGCCTTTTTCAGCGGCTGCGAGATTGGCTTCCGCCGTCTTGACCGCCAGCTGGTAATCGGTGGAGTCCATCCGAGCGAGCACGTCGCCCGGCTTCACCTTGTCGCCGATATCGACGAGGCGTTCGGTGATCTTGCCGGCGACGCGGAAGCCAAGGTTCATCTCCGTGCGCGCCTTGACCGAGCCGGAATAGTCGAGCTTGCGCGTGTCGCCGGCCTTGGCGATCTCGACGACCTTCACCGGCCGGATGACTTCCTTGACCTCAGCCTTCTCTTCCGAGCAGGCGGAAACGCCGATGCCGATGGCGCCGAAGAGCACGAGACTGGCGACGGACGGCATGCGATGGCTGAGGGTCTTGAGCGAAAACATCTTCCGCACTCCTGGATCGTTTCGGGGTTTCGGCGGCGGGCTGCCGTCCATTATTTCTTCAGCGCCCTGATCACGTAGTCGATCAGTTCGTCGACGCTCGCGCGGTTCGTTTTCGCAAGACATTGCGCCACCATTTGCGGATGGCAGAGCGTGTTCGTCGCAGCGCCGAAGCAGCGCGAGGCAACGACCGGGTCCTGCTCGGCGAATTCTCCGGCTGCAATGCCTTCGGCGATGATTTCGGCAATGAGATCATGGACTCGGTCGATATGTTTTTCGATGACGTGCCAGTCGCGCTCGATCGCGACGATGATCATCTCATGCACCTTCATCTCGTCGAGCATCAGATCCAGCGTCAACTGATGCTGGGTCTCGACATAGCGGCGCAGCCGCTCGCTGGCGCTGATCGGCTGATGGCGGACGTCGTAGGCGATTTGATAGGCAGTCGCGAGCATGCGCCCGCAGAGCGCCTGGTGGATTTCCACCTTGGAGGCGAAGAAACGATAAATATTGGCGGGCGACATGCCGAGATCGCGGGCGATGTCGGCCACCGTCGTCTTGCTGTAGCCATAATGCCGAAACAGCCGCTCGGCCGCATCGAGAATGCGCGTGACATTCTCCTGCCGCGCGATGTCCAGCGTATTTTCCGCGATGTCGTTCATAAGTTTCGGGACCTGAATTACGACTGACGATTTTCGAATTTCGTCAGTCGTAAAATATCAGGCGTTACTTGTCAATATGCTGTGGGACGAGCGTGATCCGGCGGAAGCGATAACTCAAGACGATCGATGACCGGTGAAAAGGCCTGGCCTGCACGCGTGATGCCGGCAGCCGATGAATAGGCTGACCCCGACAAATGGGCACAGCAAATAGAAAGTGCCGCGGCAAGAAGCGCGCGGCACGTCGTCAATGGGGTGACGGGTCAGACGATCTGGACGTCGAGTGTGATCGGAACGGAGGCGAGAGCCTTGGAAACCGGGCAGCCGGCTTTCGCCTTGTTGGCGAGTTCGGTGAAGGTCGCCTCATCGGCACCGGGAATACGGCCGGAGAGCGAGAGATGGATGGCAGTGATGGCAAAGCCGCCCTCGACGCTTTCGAGCGTCACCTTGGCGGAGGTTTCCATATGCTCGGCGGTAAAGCCGGCTTCACCGAGGATCAACGACAGCGCCATCGTGAAGCAGCCGGCATGGGCGGCACCGATCAGTTCTTCCGGGTTGGTGCCGGGGATGCCTTCGAAGCGGCTTGCAAAGCCGTAGGGATAGTCCTTCAGGGCGCCGCTCTGCGTCGAGATCAGGCCTTTGCCGTCCTTGAGGCCACCGGTCCAATGGGCCGAAGCCGTGCGATTGATCTGCATGCCGTCCTCCTGTTTTCGATTGTGCTTTCAGAAAGCGGCAGGGCGCCGCTCTGTGCCTGCGGGAGATCAGATAGCCTTCCCGATGGGCAATATAATGCTCTATGCCGAGAAGACGACAGGCATGTAAAAATTGCGGGCGTCGAAGCCCGTTCAAACGGGATGCTGCAGGACGCTGAGGCCGCCGTCGATTGTCAGGCAGGTGGCATTGATGAACGGGCACTCGTCGGAAATCATGAAAACGGCCGCCATGGCGATCTCCTCCGGTGTCGCGATGCGCCCGCCGGGATGCAGTTTCATCGTCTCGGCCTTTGCCACCTTCGGATCAGGGAAGCCGTTCCAGTAATCGATCACCTTCTGCGTCGAGACGTAGCCCGGCGCCAACGCGTTCACGCGGACATTGCGGGCGGCATATTCCAGCCCTAAGGATTTCGTCATTCCGAGCAGGGCGTGTTTGGCCAACGGATAGGGAAATGTGTGCGGGATGATAGTGAAAGCGTGCGTCGAGGCGATGTTGAGGATGACACCACCGCCCTGCTCGATGAGGCCCGGCAATACCGCCTTGCAGCAGTTCCATGCGCCCTTCAGATTGATGTCGAAGCAGCGGTTCCATTCCTCGTCCGTCGTGTCGAGCGGTTCGGCGAAGACATTGACCCCGGCATTGTTGACGAGCGCGTTCAGCTGTCCGATTTCTTCATTCGCCTGAGCGACCAATGTCGTGATCGTCCCGGTATCGGTAATATCGGCCGGCAGATAACCAAGACGGCCGCCGCTGCGCTGGAGCTCTTTCGCCGCCCGCGCCAGCAGCGCCGCATCGCGATCGACGAGAAAGACCGCGGCATCCTCCCGCATGAAAGCCTTTGCGATCGCAAGGCCGATACCCTGCGCAGCACCTGTTATCAGGATGTTCTTGCCTTGCAGGCGGCCGCTCATCTATCCCTCCTCCGACCGAACCGGCAGCGCCGAAATCAGGATCGTCACTGTGCCGGCAAGAGCCTCCCCCGGCGCAAGTGGCGCGAGCCCACCGAAATCAGGAAGGTGATGGCCGTTCGGCAGGTGGCTCATCGGCTCGAGGCAGAAGAAGTCGCTCCGGTTGACAGGCATATACAGCATGAAGCGATCGAGCGCACCATCGGCTTCCAGCGCCGCCTGAATTCCGAGTTCCGGCCAGACGATCGCAGCTCGCCCATTCCAACCCTCGAAGGCATTGTTCATCCATCTCTGCGGCAAAAGCTTTTCGGATCTGAAATCGAAATAGTCCGGCACAGGGCCAGGCATCTCCGGAAGATGGTCCGCCCGCTCGCTCCAATAGCGATCGGCCGCAACCGTCAGTCGCGTCTTTGGCGTGCGCGCGAAGAAGGGATGCTGACCGAGCCCGAAGGGAAGAGCCGCTTCGCCGCGGTTTTCCACGGAAAGCCTCAGCACCAGAGCATCGGGGGTGAGACGGATCTCCTGCCGGGTGAAATAGGCATAGGGTGAAACGCTGTCGGCACTGCGGGAAAAGGAGAAGCACGCATGCTCCGCACTGGCGTCTTCAAGCTGCCAGAGGCTGAGCCAGCCGTCGCCATGGAGATAGAGCGGATCGGAAGCATTCGCTTGGAAGGCATGGACTTGTCCGGCAAAAGACATGATATTGCCTTCCACGCGGTTGCCGAACGGCACCATCGCGAAATTCGCCATCGCGCCATCCGGCCCGCCGGCGGCCACGAGAAAGGAAATGCCTCGATAGGTCGCGGCGGTGACGGCAGCACCCCGACGGCTGACCCGGACGGCGAGATCGCCGTGCCTCAGTTCGATGTCATCGCCGGCTTGTCTCTGGTTCATCCGCGCCGTCCCGCAGCCGAAGACCTCAAATTGTCGAGCAACACTGCGATCAGCAGGATCAGCCCGCGGACCACATACTGATAGAACGCCTGGATATTCAGGAGGTTCATGACGTTTTCGGCGATGCCCATGATCAGCACGCCGACAATGACGCCGCTCATCGCCGCCCGGCCGCCGGCCAGCGAAACGCCACCGAGAACGCAGGCCGAAATCACCGAAAGCTCAAGCCCTGTCGCCGCATTCGGCTGGCCGGAGGTGATGCGTGAGGCAAGCAGAATGCCGGCAATGCCGCAGACAAGCCCCTGCAGCGCAAAGATCCAGACCCGCATGTTGACGACATTGACGCCGGCAAGCCGCGAGGCCTCGGGGTTGCCGCCGATTGCCAGGGTGTTCTTGCCGAAGACGGTGCGGTTGAGCACGAAACCGAAGAGGATGAAAAGGATCAGCATGATCCAGATCGGTGTCGGCACGGTGAGAAATCGCGACAGGGCAAGCTGGTAGAAATCGGGATCATTGATGCCGACGGCGCGGCCATCGGACGCGATCAGCGCCAGCCCGCGCACGATCTGCATGGTCGCAAGCGTTGTGATCAGCGCATTGATGCGAAACCGCGCAATGACGATACCATTGACGAAACCAACGACCGCGCCGCACAGCAGGGCGGCGAGCAGCCCGACGGGAATGGAGCCCGTCGCATTCGAGACCATCACCGCGATCATGCCGGAGAAGGCGACGATCGATCCAACCGAAAGATCGAAATCGCGCGATGCCAGGCAGAACATCATCGTGCAGGCGACGATTCCGATCGTGACGACCGACTGCAGCAGCCCCAGCATGTTTCGCTCGGTCAGGAAGTTCGGAACAAAGAGCGAGACGATCACGAAGGCGGCAGCGAAGATCACCACCAGTCCCTGCTCGCCAAGAAGAATTTTTTTCAACGAATTCATCGTCCGTATATTCCTGGTCCTAGAGCAATTCCAGGAAAAGTGCGAAGCGGTTTTCCGTCCGGAATTGCGTAAAAACAAAAAGTTAGAGCGGTTCTGCATTTCCATGAAAAGCTGAACCGCTCTAAATGGTGCCTGCGGCGTTCTTGTCAGGAAGTGCTGCCGTCAGGATGTTGCGCTCGTCGAAATCCTGGCGAGCGACATTGGCCGCCACCTTGCCCTGGCACATCACCATGATGCGATCGGAAATGCCCATGACTTCAGGCAGCTCGCTGGAGATCACCACGATCGCCATGCCACCGGCCGCAAGCTCGTAGAGGATTTCGTAGATTTCCGATTTCGCCCCCACATCGATGCCGCGCGTCGGCTCGTCGATGACGAGGACCTTTATACCCTGCTCGGACAGCCAGCGGCCGAGAATGACCTTCTGCTGGTTGCCGCCCGAGAGATTGATGATGTCTTGTTTGCGCGACGGCGTCCGCACCCGAAGCTTGGCGATGAACCGGTCCGCCAGCGCCGCCTCTCGTCTCGGGCTCAGAATGCCGAAAGGCGAAAAATGCCGGCGCGACGAGATCGCGATATTTTCTTCGATCGATCGCCCTTGGATGATGCCGTCGAACTTGCGGTCCTCGGGGCAGAGCACCATGCCGGCATTGATCGCCGCCTTCGGATTGTTCGGCGAGACGGCAACGCCGTCGATCGTCACCTGGCCCTGATGCCTGGTGTCGGCGCCGTAAAGCAGCCGCGCCATCTCGCTACGGCCGGCGCCGATCAGGCCGAAGAAACCGAGAATCTCGCCCTGGCGGACGGAAAAGCTGATCGGATGGCGTAGCCTCGGTCCCGACAGGCCCTTGACCTCCAGACGTATGCCGCCGAGCGGACGTTCGCGCCAGCCCCAGACATTGCTGATCTCGCGCCCGACCATTTCCGAGATGATCTGCTCTCGCGTGGTTTCAGCGATGTCAGGATGGTGGGCGGCAAGTTTGCCGTCGCGCAGCACCGTCAGGCTGTCGCAAAGACGGAAGATCTCGTCGAGACGATGCGAGACGTAGAGGATGACCGTTCCTTTCGCCTTCAGCCTGTCGATGAGTGAAAACAGGATTTCGCTTTCACGCGAGGAAAGCGAGGAGGTTGGTTCGTCCAACGCGATCACCCGCGCATCGAGCATGACTGCCTTGGCGATCTCGACCATCTGCCGCGCACCGATCGAAAGGGCGGCGACCTTGGTCTGCGGATCGACATCGATGCCGATCTCCTCGAGCTTCGAGCGCACCGTCTCGATCAGCGTCTTAGAATGGATGACGCCGCCCTTGGCCGGGAAGCGTCCGAGCCAGAGATTTTCAGCGACCGTCAACTCCGGAACGAGTTGCAGTTCCTGATGGATGACGATGACACCGGCATGGAAGGCGTCGCGGACGGACCCGTATCTCTGCTCCTCGCCGTCGATGAGGATGTTGCCGCCATCGGCGGCCTGATCGCCGGACAGCACCCGAATCAACGTCGATTTACCGGCACCGTTCTCGCCCATCAGGCCGTGGACGGCGCCCTTCTCGACAGTAAAGGAAACACTCGCCAGCGCCTGCACGCCGGGATAACCCTTGGAGATATTGTTGAATTCGAGGAAAGCCATCATCGCTCCGCCGAGAAGGAACCGGCGGCACTCTAGGCGACCGCCGGACGATATCATCTTGGAAGGACGATCACTCGATGCCAAGATCCTTGCGGACCTTTTCATAATCGTCGCGCAGCGCTAGGGAACCGGAAGTCAGCGTCAGCTTTTCCGGCTCCTTGTCGTTGGCGATCCAGTCGTACATGTTGAGCGCCGTCTCGTAGCCGTGACGCTTCGGCGAGATGATGACGGTGCCGAAGAAGCCAGTCGCCGCCGGCTTCTTGAACTCGTTGATCGCCGATTCCGCGCCGCCGATGCCGACACCGATGACGTTGGCCGCCGGAATGCCGACCGATTCGGAAGCACGGACGGCGCCGAGGACGGCTTCGTCGTTGAGGCCGAAGGCGACCCAGTATTTCACGTCGGCATGCTTGTTGAGAACGGTGGTTGCCGCGTTGAGCGCCGCTTCCGTATCCGTCTTCGCCTGTGGCGCATCATAGATGTTTTCGGCCGGGAAGCCGGCGGACTTCAGCACCGACATCGCGCCTTCGACGCGGTCGACGGCCGTCGGCAGCTGGTCATAGGAGACCCGCACGGCGCCGACATTCTTCATGTCCCAACCGCGCTCTTTGATTTCGTCGACGATCGCCTGGCCGACGGTCTCGCCGATCTTGGTGGCCGAAATGCCCATATGCGGCACGTCTTCCAGCGGCTTGCCGTCGGCGCTGACGAGGCGGTCGTCGACCGTCATCAGCTTCAGCTGGTTGGCTTCGGCCTTGGCGACGATGCCCGGGCCGAGCTTGACGTCGGGCGTGCAGATGATGAAGCCCTGCGCACCCTGGGCGCCGAGATTGTCGATCGCCGACTGGACCTTTTCCCCGTCTTCGGCGCCGATCTTGACGACGGTGAAGCCTTTTTCCTTGGCGGCCTGGTCGGCGAACTTCCATTCGTCCTGGAACCACGGTTCCTCGGGCTGCTTGACGATGAACCCTATCTTGACGTCCGCGGAAAATGCCGAGCCGGCCGCCAGAATGGCGAAAGTGCCAGCCAGAACGGCTGCTTTGAACAAGCGCATGTCTCTCTCCCTAACTTTCAAAAACCGAGCAGCTGCCTCCCAGGCAACGTCCACTGAATTATGATAAATCATCATACCAGTCAATTGCCAATGTATGATGATTGGAATACTAGGATTGTTGACGAGGTGCCGGGAGGAAGCGTCGCAAAGCGGATCGAATCGGATAATCAGGTTCGGTTGCCTAGCACGCGAGACAGAGCGGAGAGGTGAGTTGGAAACAATCGAGCGACAGAGCGGGGCCGAAAGCCGCCGCATCGAGCGCCGCCCGCGCGTACGCCGTAACGTCACGGCGGCAATCGCTCAGGATATCTGTGCGGACCGCTATCCCGCGGGCTCGCCGCTGCCGCGCGAAAACGATCTCTGCGAACTCCACGGCGTCAGCCGCACCGTCATTCGCGAATCGCTGAAAGTGCTGGAATCGAAAGGTCTCGTCCGCGGCAAGCCGCGCATCGGAACCACCGTCTGCGACAAGGACGACTGGAATATCCTGGACGCCGACGTGCTTGAATGGATGGGTCCCTATATCAAGGACTTCGACCTGCTCGGCTGCATTCTCGAGGCCCGCCGCACCATCGAGCCGGCAGCCGCCGAATATGCCGCCGAGCGCGCCAGCGCTCAGGAGATCGCCGATCTCGACAATGCCTGGCGGCAGATGCGCGACAGCGCCCGCGACCCGGAAAGCTTCACCGATGCCGACGTCATGTTCCATACGGTACTGCTCACCGCCAGCCACAACCAGGTCTTCCGCCGCCTGTCGAGCGCCATTCACGCGGCGCTGAAATATGCGCTGCATGCCTCCAATATCGGCGTCGAAAATCGCGAGGATGCGGTGCTCGTTCACGGTCAGTTGGTCGAGGCGCTGCGCATGCGCGACAAGGCTGGCGCCCGTGAATGCGCCAACCGCATGCTCGATCTTGCGGTGCGCGATCTAGCCGCCGCCGAAAAAGCGATCGGCAGAACGCGATGACCTATCACGACAAATCTACGGACGTGCCGCCGATCGCAAACCCGGGAAGAGACTGAAAGAACAGCGATGAAGATCACCAAACTCACCACCTATATCGTTCCCCCGCGCTGGCTGTTTTTGAAGGTCGAGACCGACGAGGGCATCGTCGGCTGGGGCGAGCCGGTCGTCGAAGGCCGCGCACTCACCGTTCAGGCCGCCGTCCATGAGCTGGAAGACTACCTGATCGGCAAGGATCCCTTCCTGATCGAGGACCACTGGACCGTGATGTATCGCGGCGGCTTCTATCGCGGCGGCGCCACCCACATGAGCGCGATCTCGGGCATCGACCAGGCGCTGTGGGACATCAAGGGCAAGGCGCTCGGTCAGCCGATCCATTCCCTGCTCGGCGGCCAGCTTCGTGATCGTATCAAGGTCTACTCCTGGATCGGCGGCGACCGTCCCTCGGATGTCGCCAACAATGCCAAGGAGGTGGTTGCCCGCGGCTTCAAGGCGATCAAGCTCAATGGCTGCGAGGAAATGCAGATCGTCGACACCAATGAGAAGGTGGAAAAGGCGGTCGAGACCATCGCCATCATCCGCGAGGCGATCGGCCCGCATATCGGCATCGGCGTCGATTTCCACGGGCGCGTCCACAAACCGATGGCGAAGGTTCTCGCCAAGGAGCTCGATCCCTACAAATTGATGTTCATCGAAGAGCCGGTGCTGTCCGAAAACAAGGAAGCCCTGCGCGATATCGTCAACCACACCTCGACGCCGATTGCGCTGGGCGAACGGCTCTTTTCGCGCTGGGATTTCAAGCAGGTTCTGTCCGACGGCTACGTCGACATCATTCAGCCGGATCTCTCCCATGCCGGCGGCATCACCGAATGCCGCAAGATCGCGGCCATGGCCGAAGCCTATGACGTGGCGCTGGCGCCGCATTGCCCGCTGGGTCCGATCGCGCTTGCCGCCTGCCTGCAGGTCGATGCCGTCAGCTACAATGCATTCATCCAGGAACAGAGCCTCGGCATCCACTACAACAAGGGCAACGACATCCTTGACTACATCTCCAACAAGGAGGTGTTCCAGTATGCCGATGGTTTCGTCTCGATCCCGCAGGGTCCAGGGCTCGGCATCGAGGTCGACGAGGCCTATGTCATCGAACGCGCCAGGGAGGGCCACCGCTGGCGCAACCCGATCTGGCGGCACGCCGACGGCAGCTTTGCCGAGTGGTGAAGGCAAGGGTCGCGCAAGCGGCCCTTTTTCATTCGCGGTGTCGGATATCAGCCATCTCCTGCGTCATAGAGGAAGCTCACGGAGGAGGAATTGACATGGCCAGAGCAATCGCAATCATCGTCGCCCGCATCATCTTCAGCTTTATTTTCTTCATGGCAGCCGGCTTCAAGTTCGCTGATATCGGCGCAACGGCGGGCTATATCACCGCTGCCGGCTTTCCGATGGCGACATTCCTTACCTGGATCGCCGCCTTCTTCGAGATCGCGCTGGCGCTCGCTTTCATATCAGGGGCTTTCTTCACCGAGGCCAGCCTGCTCGCAGCCGTCTATGTGATCTTCCTCGCTTTCGCCTTCCACGGCCCATCCCATTGGCAGCAGAACCAGGCCGAGTTCGGCTTCTTCATCGATCACTTCACGTTCCTCGCCGGCCTGCTCTTTGCCGTCGTCCACGGACCGGAGAAATGGACACTGCAACACAGCCTGCTCAGGAGGAGCTAACGATCCGCTCTCCCTTCGGAACCAACTGCCGCGCCGAACAGTTGGCATGTCGGCAAAACGGCAAGGAGAGCCCACCCATGGAGCTGAAGGAAAAGATCGCATTGGTAACAGGCGCCGGTTCAGGCATCGGCAAAGCGGCCGCGTTGCGGCTCGCTGCCGAGGGTGCAAAGGTCGCAGCATTGAGCCGCACCTCCGACGAGGTCGAAAGGACCTGCGCCGAAATCAAGGCCGCCGGCGGCGAGTCGATCGCGTTGACCGCAGATACCAGCGATGAAGCTCAAATGCGGAGCGCCGTTGCGCAGCTGACCGACACCTTCGGCGGCCTCGACATCGTTGTCGCCAATGCTGGGATCAACGGCGTCTGGGCGCCGATCGACGATCTGAAGCCGGAAGAATGGGACAAGACCATCGCCGTCAATTTGCGCGGCACCTATCTGACCCTGCATCTGACGGTTCCGCATCTGAAGCGCCATGGCGGTTCGATCGTCGTCGTCTCCTCGATCAACGGCACCCGCACCTTCACCACGCCGGGCGCCACCGCCTACACCGCAACCAAGGCCGGCCAGGTCGCAATGGTCCAGCAGCTCGCCCTCGAGCTCGGCCGACACGGCATCCGCGTCAATGCCGTCTGCCCCGGCGAGATCGAGACCAATATCGGCGCCAATACCGACAGCCGCCATCGCGAGAAGACGGAGGTTCCCGTTATCTGGCCGGAGGGCGATATCCCGATCGCCGGCGGCAAGGCAGGCAAGAGCGAGGACGTCGCCGAAACCATCCTTTTCCTCGCCTCCGACCGCGCACGGCACATCACCGGTACGCCGATCTGGATCGACGGCGGCCAGGGCCTGTTGCGATAGCCTTGCAGTCAGGAACTCATCCGTTCAGCCGGGCGCTGTCGAGGGTATACAGTTCCTGTGCGCGCTGCACGCCGCGCAACGCATAGCGTCCGACGCAGGCGAGTGGGGTACGCTGCTGCTCCGGTATCGCCGCGGCGAAATCGGAGGAGATCAACAGGTTGAGATCGACGGAACGACACATGGAGGCGATCCGGCTGACCTCGTTGACGGCAGGTCCGATGACGGTGAAGTCCAACCGGTCCTGGCTCCCGATATTGCCGTAGAAGACATCGCCGATATGCAGGCCGATATAGACGTCGGTCGTCGCCCGGCCGTCGGCCGCACGCGCGGCATTCAGCTTGGTGAGCTTTTCCCGCAGCAACGATTCGGCGCTCAGCGCCGCACGACATGTCTCCGCCGGCACCTCGCCCTTAAAGATGGCGAGCACACCGTCGCCGATCAGCTTCAGCACGTTGCCGCCGGACTCGTGGATCGCCGTGATCACCGCCTCGCTATAGTCGTTGAGCAGCGGGATGATCTCCTCCGGCGGCACGCTGTCGGAGATCTTGGTGTAGTTCAGCAGGTCGGAAAACCAGAGTGCCGCGGAAATCCGCTCCGATTTGCCGCGGCTGATCTTGCCTTCCATCACCTGGCGCGCGGCGTCCTCGCCGAGGTAGACCTCGGCGATGGTGCGGGCGATACGCCCGAGCGCGATGCATTTGATCGCCAGCCCCAATACAGGCACCAGCTTGCGCAGGATGGCGAGGTCGTGATCGGAAAAGCCCTCAGGATGTTTCGTCGCGAAATGCGAGAAGAAGCAATCCATCTCGCCGATCGTGCCGGCCTCGGAAAAACGATGCATCATCGCCACGAAATCTGTGTGGCCGGCTTCAGCGATCGTATCGAGCATGGAGAAATCGATCGGATCGCCGAAGCCGAGACGCCGGCGTATCTCCCGCTCGTTGCGAGACCAAAGATGATAGAAGGCCGAACGCTGCCAGTTCGACGCCGCCTCCCCCGAGATCGTCGGACCATATTCGAACTCGGTCTGGATTTCCTCGATGCTGTCCCAGCGGAAGGCGCGGCCCTCATGCACCGGATGCAGCGTATCCATCAGCGCCAGACCGCGGTCGAGCGGCAGGCCGGCATTACGGCAGGCCGCGCAGAAACCGGTCATGAGCTCGGCTTCGGAAACACCCTTCAGTCCCTGCTCGGTCACCCAGGCTGCAATCGTGCTGACGTCGCTGTAATCCATGTTCTCACCTTCACTCGTGCTAAAGCTGTAGCTCGAATTCGGCATGGAAGGAAAGCCAATTGGCTCAATCGCCCGCGGGCATATTGTAGGGCGTGACGATTTCGACTGATGAAAGCGAAGGCGGAACCGGTCGCCCTTTCGCGGAGGCCCGGCTCATGATCGCCCTGAAGGCCGAGCGCGCATCGGTTCTGAGATCGTGGTGCAGCACGAAGCTGATCCGGCGCGCGGCAAGCAGGGCGTGATTATCCGCGTCGAGATCATGGGCGACGAAAACGCGGACGGGGCGTTTGGCCGCGTCGAAGGCCGCAAGCACCGCCCGGTTGCCGCCGCCGATCGAATAGACGGCGTTGATGGCGGGATCGGCCGCAAGCGCTACCGCGGCAAGCGTTCCCGTCGCAGGATCGGTGCCGTGGCCCTCGCTGATCTCGGTAATGCCGATGTCGGGATAGCGGGCGCGGATGACGCGGCGAAAGCCGATTTCTCGCTCCTCCTCGCCGCGGAACCGTCCGCTCGACAGCGTTACCAGCACCTTGCCACCATCACTCCCGAGGAATTCGCCGATCAGATAGGCGGCGGTCTCTCCCGCCGCCCGGTTGTCGGCGCCGGCATAGGCGATGCGGGCCGAATTCGGCAGATCGGTCACCAGCGTCACGACGGGAATGCCGGCCGCGTCCGCCCGCGCGACGGCGGCAGCCACCTCGGCGACGTCAGGCGCCTTGAGCACGATGCCATGCGTGCCGCGCAGCCGGATGCGATCGAGAAGCTGCACCAGTTCGGCCGGCTTCATCACCTCGGCGAAATGGAACCGGCAGCGGAAGACGCCGGGCAGAAAGGTCGCCATCTCCGCTTCGAAGGCGGCGCGCACCGCATCGCTGAAACGCTGCGGCGTCTCCATGACGATATCGATCGCCAGCATGCGGCCGCTGCCCATCGCCCCGGCCTGCTGCTTCTCCAACTCCGCGATCGCCGCCTTCACCCGCATCTCGGTCTGCCGGCGCACGCCCGGCCTGCTGTTCAGCACCCGGTCGACGGTCGCAGTGCTGAGCCCGGCCTGGAAGGCAATGTCCTTGACGAGAAAGAGATGTGCCATGCGATCGGCCTGATGGTTTTTTGATGGATTTCTGATCTATATCACCCGGCATCGCGGCGTATAGTGCCTCCACTGGAAAGAGGGAGGAGCCGCTATGAAAACCGACAATCAGCAGAAACTGCGCGCCGACCGCGTCTGGCTGAGGGAAGACGCCTGCGATCTCGATGAGTTTCGCGCCCTTGCGGAAAAGACGACCGCGCTTGCCGATTACCCCTCGGCGTCTGCGGTCGAAAAAAACGTCCTGATCTATGACAGCCGCAAGGTGATGGCGGCGGCCGCAACGCCGGAAGGCCGACGCGCCGTGCTGGCGGAAGTCTGCGACGCCTTCGGCGAGGGTCCTGGTGTCGTCGTGTTCAAGCGCGCTTACGAAGACACCGGCATCATCGACCGCGCCAGCACGATCTTCGATGCGATCATCGAGGAACAGCACCGCACCTCGACCGGCGGCGGCGATCACTTCGCCAAGCCTGGCGCCAACGACCGTATCTGGAACTCGCTGGAAAAACACTGCCTCGCCGATCCGGCAAATTTCGCCGAATATTACGGCAACGCCATCATCGCTCTGGCAAGCGAAGCCTGGCTCGGCCCGAGCTACCAGATGACGGCGCAGGTCAACCGCGTCAATCCGGGCGGTTCGGCGCAGTCGGCGCATCGCGACTACCATCTCGGCTTTCAATCCTCAAAGGTGATCGAGCAGTTCCCGGCACATGTGCATCGGCTCTCGCCGGTGCTGACGCTGCAGGGTGCGGTCGCCCATTGTGACATGCCGCTCGAAAGCGGCCCGACGCTCTTCCTGCCGCACAGCCAGACCTATGTGCCGGGCTATCTTGCGCTGAAGCGGCAGGCGTTCCGGGATTATTTCGAGACCAACCATGTCCAGCTGCCGCTCGAAAAAGGCGACGTCGTCTTCTTCAATCCCGCGCTCTTCCATGCCGCCGGCACCAACCGCTCGGCCGACATCAAGCGTGTGGCCAACCTCCTGCAGGTCTCCTCCGCCTTCGGCCGGGCAATGGAAACCGTCAATCGCGAGAGGATGAGCGCCAGGCTGTTTCCCGCCTTGAAGGCCTTTCAAGGCAGGCTCTCGCCTGACGAAATCGCCAACGCCGTCGCTGCCTGCGCCGAAGGCTACTCCTTCCCGACCAACCTCGACCGCGACCCGCCACTCGGCGGACTGGCGCCGAAGACACAGGCGCAGCTGATGCATGAGGCGCTGAAGGAAGGCTGGAGCGATGCAGCCTTTACGACAGCACTTGCCGAGCAAGCGCAGAAGAAGTTGAGCTGACGGGCAACGGGAGCAAGCTGCCTTTCCACACCGATAAAGGCCTTCCGCACCGGCGGGAGGCCGTTCGTACGTCATCACAAAGGAGGAAACCAAATGAGCACAGACCACGGCCGCCTCGACGGCAAGATCGCCATCGTCACCGGCGGCACGCAAGGGCTGGGAGCAACCATCGCCCGTCTCTTCGCCGAACGCGGCGCGGAAGGCATCGTCATCTGCGGCCGCAACGAAGCCAAGGGCAAGGCGAAGACGGCGGAGATTTCGGCTGCGACCGGCGCCAGGATCGTCTACGTCAAGGCCGACCTCGGCAAGGTCGAGGATGCACAGAATGTCGTGCGCGCCTGTGACGAGACCTTCGGCCGCGTCGACGCGCTGGTCAATGCCGCCGCCATCACCGATCGCGGCACCATTCTCGACACCAGTCCGGAGCTCTTCGACGCCATGTTCGCCGTCAATGTTCGCGCGCCGTTTTTCCTGATGCAGGAGGCGGTGAAGGTCATGCGCCGCGAAAAGATCGAGGGTACGGTCGTCAATATCGGCTCGATGTCGGCCAAAGCCGGCCAGCCCTTCATCGCCGCCTATTGCGCCTCCAAAGGCGCGCTGGAAACGCTGACGAAGAACACCGCCTACGCGCTCCTTCGCAACCGCATTCGCGTCAATGGTCTGAACATCGGCTGGATGGCCTCCGAGGGCGAGGACCGGATCCAGCGCGAATATCACGAGGCACCCGCCGACTGGCTGGAGAAGGCGGCGGCAAGCCAGCCCTTCGGCCGTCTCGTCGATCCGCACGAGGTGGCGCGCGCCTGCGCTTACCTGTCGTCTTCCGAATCCGGCCTGATGACCGGCTCGGTCATCTGCTTCGACCAGTCGATCTGGGGCGCTTATGACGGCTCGCCGCATCCGGTCGCGGCCCTCTGAAAAAGCCGAAGCCCGGCATTTCCATCGCCGGGCTCTGGCACCACCAGCTTTTTGCCGCTAGGAAAAGAACGGCAGCATTCAGGGAGGAAACTGGCATGGGCGACAATCCGATTTATGAGATTCGCGACGACCGCTTCGGTGCAATGGTCGTCGGCAGCGCCGCCCTCGAGGAGCTTTATTCCGGCTGCCGCTGGACGGAAGGCCCGGTCTGGTTTTCCGACCTGAACTGCCTTCTCTGGAGCGATATCCCGAATGAACGTATGATGCGCTGGACACCGGATGGGACGGTCTCCGTCTTCCGCTCACCCTCCAACTACGTCAACGGCAACACCCGCGACCGGCAGGGCCGGCTGGTCTCCTGCGAACATGGCGGCCGCCGCGTCACCCGCACCGAGACGGACGGCACCATCACCGTTCTCGCCGACAGCTACCAGGGCAAGCGGCTGAACTCGCCGAATGATGTCGTCGTCCACTCCGACGGCGGGGTCTGGTTCACCGATCCGACCTACGGCATCCTGTCGGATTACGAGGGCCACAAGGCCGAGCCCGAGCAGCCGACGCGCAACGTCTACCGGATCGATCCGGCAAGCGGAGCGATCGACGCCGTCGTCGAAGATTTCATCCAGCCGAACGGCCTTGCCTTCTCGCCCGATGAGACGAAGCTTTATATTGCCGATTCCGGCTCCGCAAAACATGACGTGCCGCGCCATATCCGCGTTTTCGACGTCATCGACGGCAGGGCGCTTGCCAACAGCCGCTATTTCTGCAGCCTCGATTTCGGCCATCCCGACGGTTTCCGTTTCGATGTCGCCGGCAATCTCTGGACGAGTGCCTCCGACGGCGTGCACTGCTTCTCGCCCGATGGAACGCTGCTCGGCAAGATCAGGGTGCCGCAGACGGTGTCCAACCTCACCTTCGGCGGCCCCAAGAAAAACCGGCTCTTCATCACCGCGACGCGTTCGGTCTATTCGATTTATATCAAGACGACCGGCGCACAATATCCATAGATCAGGCCTTCACCTTATCGGGGCGGCCGTGTAGCGGCTCGGCCCGATGCCAGTTTTCTAGGATGCGGCCATCTGTGTGTTTCTGCCGCGCCCAGCGGATACCGTTCGAGATCACCTTATGCACGGTCTTGTCGTGATAGATCGGGTAGGTCTCGTGGCCGGGGCTGAAGAAGAAGATGCGCCCGCGCCCGCGCTGGAAGGTGCAGCCGCTGCGGAACACCTCGCCACCGGAATACCAGGAGATGAACACAAGCTCGTCCGGCTGCGGAATGTCGAAGGGCTCGCCGTACATTTCCGAGGCATTAACCTCGAAATAGGGCGGCAGCCCCTCGGCGATCGGATGCGAGGGGTTGACCACCCAGACACGCTCGAGATCGCCATCCGGCGTCTCGCGCCAGGAGAGGTTGGCATTGGTGCCCATCAGCCGGCGGAAGAGCTTGGAATGATGGCCGGAATGCAGGACCAGCAGACCCATGCCCTTCAGCACGCGCTGCTGCACGCGATCGATCAGCCCGTCGCTGACCTCCTCATGCGCCATATGCCCCCACCAGAGCAGCACGTCGGTGTCATCGAGCACGCTGTCCGGCAAGCCTTCATGGGGATCATCGAGCGTGCCGCGGCGGATTTCGAAATCCGGATGGGCAATGCCGGCAGCGATCGCTCCGTCGATACGATCGGGGTAGATCTCCTGAACCTCTTTGTGGAGCTGCTCGTGGCGTCCCTCGTTCCAGATGGTGACCTTGATTGTCATGGCATTCCTCGATGTATAGGCCTCGATGTTTAGGCCTTGATGTTTCGGGGGAAATTGTCAGGCGGTTGCCGGACGGATGACCCGGCCGGCGGAATCGAACAGATGGCAGGCGGCGGGATCGGCCGTCAGCGCCACGCGGTCGCCCGGCCGCACGGCGATATCGCCTTCGGCGCGCACCACGATCGGCTGCTGCTGCGAGCCGACGGTCATGTAGGTCTCGACGCCGAGCCGCTCGACGATGACGACCTCGGCGGTGAAATGGCCCTGGCCCTCGGCTGCGATCTTCAGATGCTCCGGCCGGATGCCGAGCTTGGCTTCGCCCTGCGGCACCGCGCCGTTTGCATCAGCCAGATCGAGCGAAAGTCCGATCGGGCTGTCGAGGTGCAGCCTGCCGGCCATGGGCCGCGTCGCGGTGACGGGAATGATGTTCATCTTCGGCGAGCCGATGAAGGTCGCGACGAATTCATTGTCCGGCTGATGGTAGAGCGCCATCGGCGCTCCTGCTTGCGCCACCACACCCTTGTTCAGCACGACGATGCGGTCGGCCATCGTCATCGCCTCCACCTGGTCGTGGGTGACGTAGACGACGGTCGCCTTCAACTCGCGGTGCAGGCGCTGCAGCTCGGCGCGCATCTGCACCCGCAGCGCCGAATCGAGGTTCGACAACGGCTCGTCAAACAGGATCAGCGCCGGTTTCTTGATGATGGCCCGGCCGATCGCCACGCGCTGGCGCTGGCCGCCGGAGAGGGCGGCCGGGCGGCGGTCGAGGTAATCGGTGAGCTGCAGAATTTCAGCGACAGCTTCCACCTGCCGGCGGATCTCCGCCTCCGGCACTTTCTTCAGGCTGAGCGAGAAGCCAATATTTTCGGCAACGCTCATATGCGGATAGAGCGCATAGGACTGGAACACCATGGCGATGCCGCGCTTGTCGGGCGGCACGTCGTTGATGCGTTTGCCGTTGAGGATGAGGTCGCCCTCGTCGATGCCTTCGAGGCCGGCGATCATGCGCAGCAGCGTCGACTTGCCGCAGCCGGACGGGCCGACGAAGACCGCGAATTCGCCGTCTTCCACGGTGATGTCGACGCCTTTGATGACCTCGAGCGCGCCGTAGAATTTGCGAACGTTTCTGAGATTGATCATCTGTTTCTCTTTCTTGATCTCAGCCCTTCACGCCGCCCGAAAACGTCTGGACGAGGAAGCGCCGCGCAAAGCCGAAGGCAACGACGGCAGGCAGCAGATAGATGAAGGCCAAAGCCGTCAGCAGGCCGTAATCGATCTCGTTGATGCGCAGGAAGGCGCGGAAAAGACCGAGTGGCAGCGTCTGCAGCTCCGGCGACGACAGGAAGATCAGCGGCAGCAGGAAATCGCCCCAGGCTGACATGAAGGCGAAGAGCCCGGCGGCGGCCAGCCCAGGCAGCGCCAGCGGGATCAGCACCCGGCGAATGCGCTGGATGAGAGTCGCCCCATCCATCAGCGCTGCCTCCTCGTAGTCCCTCGGCAGCCCGTCGAAGAAGGTCTTCATGATCCAGAGCGCCAGCGGCAATTGCATCGTCGCAAGCACCAGGATCAGCCCGAGATAACCGTCGATGAAACCGGTCCAGCGCATGATGTCACGGGCATAACTGCCGAAGATCGGCCTGAGCACCGCCGCTTCCGCATTGTTCAGCGTCAGCAGGAATTTGTAGAGCGGCACGACGAGCGCCGTCGGCGGCAACACGCGAATGAGCAGGATCGCGTAGAGGAAGGGCAGCTTCCACCAGGCCCGGGTGCGCGACAGCGCATAACCGCCGAGCCCCGAAAGCACCATGACGAGCAGCGTCGCGCTAGCGACCACGAAGAGCGAATTGAACAGCCACTTCGCCCCGTCCTCCTTGGTGAAGACTCTTACATAGTTGGCGAAAGTCCACTGTTCCGGCCAGTGCAGGAAAAGCTGCGCATTGCCATCGAGAGAGGCAAGCAGCACCCAGAAGAAGGGCACGGCGCAGAAGATCGAGATCAGCGACAGTGTCGCATAGGCAATGAGGTCGGAGCGACCCTTGTTTGCAGTTTCGCTCGGGGAAACGACGGCCATGTCAGACCTCCACCTTCATGGCCCGGACATAGGCGATACCGAGGACCAGCGAGATGACGAGTGCGACGACGGCGACTGCGGCGCCATAGCCCAACTGGAAGGACGTAAAGGACTGATTGTAGATATAGATGCTGACGACCTCGGTCGCCCCGCCCGGCCCGCCGCGCGTCAGCGCATAGACGAGGCCGAAGACGGCGATGGTGGAGACGGCCGAGATCAGCATATAGAGCAGGATCGTCGGCATCATCAGCGGCAGGGTGATGCGGCGGAACATCTGCGACGGGGTGGCGCCGTCCATGCGCGCCGCCTCGTAGATCTCCGCCGGGATGGTGCTGAGGCCCGCGGTCAGGAGGATCATCGCCGTGGCGATGCCGCGCCAGGTATTGACGACGATGATCATCGACAGTGGGAAGACCTGCAGCCAGTCGGCCGGCGTGATGCCGAAAAGACTGACGATGCGGCTGAGTGTGGCATTGTCGCCGCCTGCCAGCATCGAGATCCACATGAAACCGGCGACGACCTCAGGGGCTGCATTCGGCAACAGAATGATCGACGAAAACAGCCGCCGGAAGCGGATCGGGCGGCGCAGCGCAATTGCCGAGATCAGGCCGAGCACGAATTGGCCGATCACCGCCGAACCGATGACGAAGACGAAGGTGACGAACAGCGAATTCCAGAACTTCGCGTCGTTGAAGAGCCGCGTGTAATTCCTGAGACCGACGAAGCGGGGCCGCAGCGCCGCGGCCCCGGTCAGCGCCTCATTGGTGAAGCTCAGATAGATAGAATAGAGGGCCGGATAGATGACAAAGGCCAGAAGCAGCACCAGCGAGGGCAGCAGGATCAGCAACCATTGGCGCTCGGCACGCTTTTCATGAGAGTTTCGGGCCATGGAAGCTCACAACCTTATCGGCTTATCAAATGAAGGCGGGAAGACGCGGGCGTCGGCGCCGCGTCCCCGTCCTGGCGGAAGAGACGATCCGGAGCTTACTTGACCATGTCGTCGCCGAGCGTTTCCTTGACGTAGTCGACAAGGATCTTCTGGGCGCCGGCGGCATCGGTTTCCTTGCGCAGCAGCGCTTCGGTGGCGCGCGCGACACCTTCCGAGACCGTGCCGAAACCGGAGGCCTGCTTCAGGAACACGCCGTTTCCGGCCGCGGCATGGATCGGAACCAGTTCCGTCAGCTTCTGGAACTCGGCATTGTCAGCCGCATCCTTGCTGGCCGGGATGTTGCCGATGCGGGCAGCGTAGGAAACCTGCGTCTCGATCGAACCGATCTCCATCAGCGCCTTGATCGCCAGCTCCGTATTGGCCGACTTGGAATTGACGGCCCATGGCGCGGCGAGATTGGCCAGGACATATTGGCCACTGCTCTGGCCGGGAACCGTCCAGGTACCGACCACCTTCGTCACGTCAGGGATCGGGTTCTTGCTTTCGCGACCCCAGTCGAAAATGTAGCACCAGGAGCCGCAGGTGGTGGCGACAAGCTTGCCTTCCGGGAACATCTGGTATTTCGGCACGACCCAGGGCTCGGGCCCGAGCAGCGGCTGCGTCGGCATCAGATCCTTGTCGATCAGTTCCTTGTAGACGTTGAAGACGTCCTTGATGCCTTCGCCATTGAGGTCGAGCTTGCCGTCGGCATCGACGAGCTGCGGCGTCTTGGAACCGACGAGCAGATGCTGGAAGCCTTCGTCGAAGGCGCCGCTTCCCCAGGAGACGCCAGCCGGAAAGAGCAGGCCGTAGGCGCCGGTCTTCTGCTTGATCTCGGCCGCGCGGTCGAGAAGTTCCTGCCAGGTCTTCGGCTGTTCGGTGGAGATGCCGGCTTTTTCGAGAACGTCCTTGCGGTAATAGATTTCCTGAATGCCGAGCATGAACGGCATCACATAGGTTTCGCCATCCGGGCTGACAGCAAGCTCCTTGGCGACGTCATAGAGGTTGGCGTAGCCGTCCCAGGCCTTGAACTCCTTGGTAACAGGCGCGAGGTAACCGGCTTCCACCATGTCGGAAACGGCAGCCGTCGTCGGGACGGAGAACAGGTCGGGCGCGTTGCCGGCGCCGAGCTCCGTCAGGAGCTTGGTAAGATAATCCTTGTCGGGTGCCGGATATTCGATGACCTCGACGGTGACGCCATATTTCTTTTCGATCCGCTCGACCGTCGACTTCATCGCGTCGATGCCGGCCTGACCATGATTTGCAATTCGGATTGTTTCTGCCTGCGCCAGCGTCGAAACCGCGCTCAGCAGAACGGCGCATAGGCCGCCAAGAACCATCTTCTTCAACGGAAGTCCTCCCTTTTGTAGAGACACGGCGCCCTCCAGCACCGGTCGTGAAAATGTACACGCATTCCAAATGCTGGCAAGACGGTTTCTGAAAAGATTTTAACTCGAGTTTTAATACACTGATATTACTTGTTTATTTAGATATTGCCATCGCCATACCGTTTGTGTAATCGTGTGCACAATCTATCCAAGGAGGAGTTTTCATGTCTGAGAAATTGCGTCTCGGCGTCATCGGTGCCGGCTTGAAGGCGGCGGAATATGCCGAGAGCTGGGTCAAGATGTCGGAGATCGAATTTGCTGCACTCGCCGACACCACGGCGGCTTCGCGCCAGCGCTTGATCGACGTCTGCCTCGCCGCCGGCGCACCCGAGCCGAAGGGCTTCGAGGATTATCGTCAGATGCTCGCCGAATGCCGGGGCGAACTCGACATCGTCTACGTCTCCACCCCGCATGCCTTCCATGCCGAGCAGGCAACCGCCGTCGCCGAGGCCGGCCTCGACCTCTTCCTGGAAAAGCCAATGGTGACGACAGTCACTGAAGCCGAGAAGCTGATCGCCGCGCAGAAAAAGAGTGGCGTCACGATCGTCACCGCCTTCCAGGGCGGCCTGTCGCCGCTGGTGCTCGACACGCGCCGGCGGGCCCTCGCCGGCGAGTTCGGCGAGCTGATCGCCATATCGGGCATGATCTGGGAAAGCTGGTCGTCCAATTACCACGGCCACTGGAAGCAACGGCCTGACATCTCCGGCGGCGGCTTCATGTTCGATACCGGTGCCCATATGATGAACACGGTCTGCCTGCTCGCCAATTCCGATTTCGACAGCGTCTCGGCCTACATGAACAATCACGGCAGACAGGTGGATATCGCCACCGCCGTCTCCGCCCGGCTGAAGAACGGCGCGTTGGCGACATTGACGGCCGCCGGCGAAGGCCCTCCGGGCTGCGCCTCCTACATCACCTTCTTCTATTCGAAGGCGATCGTGCGCATCGACGCCTGGGGCGGCTGGCGCGAGATCAGTGTCGGCCGCACCGCCGAGCCGCGCGAGGAGGCTGAGATTCTCGGCAATCCGATGAAGAATTTCCTCGCCATTCGCGAGGGAAAGATGGAAAACTCCGGCTCCGTTGAAATGGGCCTCAGATTCGCTAGGCTATGGGATGCAATTAAGGAATCGGCAGCGGCCGACGGCGCTTCCGTCAGGATCGTCGCCTAACAGGCGCTGAAGATGAGCGGTATGAGCAGACGGCGGATCACCTCGAAGGAACTGGCGAAACTCGCCGGCGTCTCCTCCGCCACCATTTCCCGCGCCTTTTCGCCGGATTCGCGCATCGGCAGCGCGACGCGCGACCGCATCCTCGCCGTCGCCCGTGAACATGGCTATCAGCCGAACGCAATCGCCCGCTCGCTGAACAATCAGCGCTCGCGCCTCGTCGCCCTGGTCGTCAATGCGATCGGCAACCCTTGCGAGGCTGAGGAACAACAGCTTCTCGTCCACCGCCTGCAGGCAAGACAATTGCTGCCGATCATCCTCTGCTGCGCCGATCATTCCGACCGGCTGCAATTGATGCGCCTTGCCTCCACCTATCAGGTCGATCACGTCGTCGTCTTCTCCGACATGGTGTCGATGCAGGATGCTGTGGACATCTTCCACACGACCAAGCCGATCATCGTCTCATTCGAGCCGCTCGACAACGAAAACGTCTCCAGCATCCGCATCGACGGCGCGCAGGCCGCCGACGAGATCATCGACAAGATCGTCCGCGACGGCAAGAAGCGTTTCGCCTACCTCTCCGGCACCAGTTCAAGCTGGATCGACAAGCTCAGGCGCAAATGGTTCGCCGATGCGCTGACCAAGCGCGGCCTCTCTTTCGAAGCGCAGGCATTCGGTGACTACTCCTATGATTCCGGCTTCAAGGAAGCCGTGCTCCTGCTGCACCGGGATAAAGTCGACGCCATCATCTGTGGCAACGATGTCATGGCGATCGGTGCGCGCGATGCCGCCCGCCGGGTGCTCGGCAAGAACACCCCTGATGATATCGCCATCGTCGGCCAGGACGGCATCGCCATGGCCGCCTGGGATTGCAACGACCTGACCACGCTGAGCCTCGACCACGTCGCCTTCATTGATGCCGTCGTCGAACTGATCGAACGCCATGACGCCGAGGTCGAAGGCCCGCACAGCATCACGCTCACCTGCACCGCCCGCTGGGGCTCGACCGCCTAACAGCTTGCATACCCATTGCATCAAGGAGGAATAGTATGACTCAATTTTCACGCGCCGAAAGGCGCCGCACCGTCCCTGATGCCGTAACCGGGAGAGCCTGAATGCGTTCCGTCGTTTCCTTCAACGAAGGCTGGAGTTTCCATGAGGGCTTCGGCCAGCGTTTGCTCGAAGCTTTCGATGCGGCCAAGTCGGTCAGCCTGCCGCATACCGCCGTCGAACTGCCCTTCAGCTATTTCGACGAGATCAGCTATCAGCGCGCCTTCACCTATCAGAAGGTGCTGCGCTGGCTGCCGGAATTCGAGGGCCGCGAAGTTTCGCTCGTCTTCGACGCCGCCATGGCCGACAGCGTCGTCTATCTGAACGGCGAAGAGATCATTACCCATAAGGACGGTTATACCCCCTTCGAGGCCCGCCTCACCGGCAAGCTCGTCAAGGGCGAGAACCTCGTCACCGTCAAGATCGACGGCAGCGAAAACCCTGACATTCCGCCTTTCGGCGGCCGCATCGATTATCTGACCTATGCCGGCATCTACCGCGACGTCTGGCTGAAGGTCACCAACCCGGTCTCTATCCGCAATCTCAAGATCGAAACCACTGACGTTCTTCGCCCGGAGAAATCGGCGACCATACGCGTCGACATCGCCAACCCCGAGGGCCGCAACTTCTCGGCGACGGTCACCGCCACGCTGAATCAGGCCGACGGCACGGTGGTCGCCACTGCCGCGACCGAAACGATCGGCAGCCGCACCACGCTCTCCTTTGGCGGCCTCACCGGTATCGCCCTCTGGGACATCACCGATCCCACGCTCTATGACGTCACCGTCGAGCTCAGGACCGAACACGGCTCCGACCGTCTTTCCACACGGTTCGGCTTCCGCACCGCCGAATTCACGCCGGAAGGTTTCCTCTTGAACGGCAAGCCGCTGAAGCTGCGCGGCCTCAATCGCCACCAGGCCTTCCCCTATGTCGGTTATGCCGCCGGCCGTTCCGCCCAGGAGCGCGACGCCGACATCATGAAGACGGTGCTGAAGTGCAACATCGTCCGCACCTCGCATTATCCGCAGTCGAAATGGTTCCTCGACCGATGCGACGCAATCGGCCTGCTGGTTTTCGAGGAGATCCCCGGCTGGCAGCATATCGGCGATGCCGACTGGCAGCAGGAATCGATCGAGAACGTCCGGCGCATGATCGAGCGCGACTGGAACCATCCCTCGATCATCATCTGGGGCGTGCGCATCAACGAGTCGCAGGATAATCACGATTTCTACGCCGAGACCAATCGCCTCGCCCGTGAACTCGACAGTACCCGCCAAACCGGCGGCGTGCGTTATCTCACCGAGAGTGAGCTGCTCGAAGACGTCTACACGATGAACGACTTCATCCTCGGCAATGAAGAGCTGCCGGGCGCCAACCGCCCGCGCACGGCCCTTCGCGCCCAGCAGGAAAATACCGGACTGTCGCACAAGGTGCCGTACCTCATTACCGAATTCAACGGCCACATGCACCCGACGAAGATCTATGACCAGGAGCAGCGCCAGGCCGAGCATGTGCGCCGTCACCTGGAGGTGCTGAATGCCGCCTGTGGCGATCCTGATATCTCCGGCGCCATCGGTTGGTGCATGTTCGATTACAACACCCACAAGGATTTCGGCTCCGGCGACCGCATCTGCTATCACGGCGTCATGGACATGTTCCGCGAGCCGAAATTCGCGGCCTATGCCTATATCAGCCAGTGCGACCCTTCCGAGGAGATCGTCATGAAGCCGGTGACCTTCTGGGCGCGCGGCGAACGTAATATCGGCGGCGTGCTGCCGCTGATCATCCTGACCAACTGCGACGAGGTGGAGCTGCAATATGGTGCGCTCAGCAAGCGCATCGGTCCGGACCGCGAGAACTACCCGCACCTGCCGCATCCGCCCGTCGTGCTCGACCATCGGCATTTCACCCCCGACGAGCTCGGCACCTGGGGTCTCGAATGGATCGATGGCACCTTCACCGGCTATATCGGCGGTGAGCCGGTAGCCAGCCTGACCCTGGCGGCCGATCCATTGCCGACGACGCTGGAAGTGGTTGCCGACAGCCCGACGCTGAAGGCCCGAGAACGAGACAGCACGCGGGTCATCATCCGCGCCCTCGACCAGCGCGGCCAGCGCCTGCCTTTCATGAACGACAGCATTTCGCTGAAGGTGCACGGCCCGGCGAGGATCGTCGGCCCGACCAATGTGCCACTGCAGGGCGGCACCGCCGGTTTCTGGCTGGAGGCGACGGGGTTCACTGGCGAGATCACCGTCGAAGCGGTTTCCACGCGTTTCGCGCCGGTGACGCTCGGCGTGACGGCTGCCTAGCGCATAACCCCGAAAATCGAAATGATTTCCGGAAAGGATTATGCGCGAACTCAAAGTGATAGAGCGTCCTTAGCGCGTCTTTCTAGACGCGCGGCGCTCTAACGGCCCTCACGCGATCCGCGCCTGGCTCTCAGGATCGAAGAACACGGCCTTGTCGAGATTGAAGGCGAGGCGGGTGTTTTGTCCGGGAGCGATGCCGGTATCGGCGCGCAGGCGGGCGACGACGGATTTGCCGCCGAGCTTGGTGACGGCAAAGGTGTCGGAGCCGGCAG
>NZ_MZMU01000026.1 GCF_004123835.1 Rhizobium leguminosarum
TCGATCCGCTGTAGATCACGCTCGCTCATCGCTATCAGTCCCATCCGCAATCTCCTACGTCATCAAACGCGGGGAGAGTGACATTCCAACTTTGCAGAAACAGGACACTTCAACTTTGCGGCTACATACATGCATCGCATAAGATAGATTATGGAACAAAAAGATGCTGTTTGATTACAATGGCATACCTTCGTCATCCATCTCATCGGCCCACTCTTTTAAAATCGGCCTGCCCAAATTTGCGTCTTGACGATCCAGCCCATCGACGAGTTCACCGGCGAATGTGCCCTCATAGAACAGCTGATCCCAGCCAACAGACTCCTTCGAAACCCGTGTCTCGGACGACGCGCGCTTGGCCGCAAAGTCCGGGTCAGAGTGTTGCTTCAACAGGATTCGACGGAAACCCACATGGCGCTCGGCGCCGCTATTCCTCAAGTGTCGAGATGACTTTCGATGGTCTTTGTAGCTCCGAGGCGGCAGCGGTTGCCGCGGCATCGGCGGGACCGCCGGAAACATGAACCGTCGGCGTTGCAAACTGGATGCCTTTTTCCGCGAATGTCTTCTTGAGCATGGCGAGCGCCTTTCGGCGAACGCCGAACTGTTCGCCGGGTTTCGCCATGAACTTCAGCCGAATCTGCACGCCGTAGTCCGCCATCTGCTCGATCCCCTGCATTTTCAGGGGCTCGATGATGTTAGGCCCGAGTTCAGCATCCTCCAGAAGCTCAACGCCGATGCGCTTGATGGTCTTGCGGACCTCTTCAAGATCGCTGTCATAATTCAGGGTGAGCGTAATGATATCGATGACCCAGTCGCGGCTGAGGTTTTGCACCGCGCCGAGTTCGCCGAAGGGAACGATGGTGACCGGACCGCGATGGTGTCGTAAGCGGATCGATCGCAGCGAGAAACCTTCGACCGTCCCTTTATATTTTGCCGCCTGGATGTATTCGCCGATGCGAAAGGCATCGTCGAACAGATAAAAGACGCCTGAGATGATGTCCTTGACGAGTGTTTGGGCACCGAAGCCGACAGCTATGCCGACGACACCAGCGCCCGCCAGCAGCGGTCCGATCTGAATGCCAACGGCATCCAGGATCATCAGGAAGCCGACAGCTCCGATCGCCAGGAACAGTACATTGCGAAGAATGGGCAGGAGAGTATTCAACCGCTGACGCCGGCGCGCGTCGGGTCCGTCCTGATGCCCCGCCTGCACGCTTCGCGACGCTACAGCCATCTGACTGTCGATCAGCGTGCTTGCGAGCTTCCAGATAACGTCGGTCACCAGCAGCACGATAACAATGCGGATTCCTGCGCGGATCAAACGCGTGGTCACCGTTTCGGCTGCGGCGAGGTCACTGAGATTGACATTCCAGGCGCGGGCAATGAGCAGCGCAGCGACCACAATGAGGCCGTTCCGCAGCGTTTGCATAATGACAACGGACCATCCGACGATGGCCGGATCTTCGACCGCCTGCCCCTCCCCGGATTGAATAATGCGACGAATGACATCACGAGCCACCGAAACGGTAAGAGGCAGAAGCGCAATGATGATCACCGTCCAGAATGCCCCGTGGAGCCCGGATAGCCATAACAGCCACGATAGCATGATGCTGGCGCTGAAGCCGACACAGACCAGCCGGCTCACCGGCGGCCCGTCAGAACGAAAATGCCGCAGCCAGATCATAACGATCAAAGCGATTGAAACGACACCAAGCCATGCTGCAGTAAAGAGGTCGACCAAGATCGGTGAAGCTCGGATCGTCCCGATCACTTCGATGGTGGCCCAGCCAGCCGCCAGCACTGCGACGATTCCGAGGAGCCAGTAGTACCAGAACCAGGCAAGCGAGGTGACAAGCGTTAAAAGCCGCATATGCGGCAGGCGGGCGCCTGGCGCGATGACAATACGGCCGACGAGCACGCCAAGGCGCACCATGAGCGCGGCCGATAGCAGTATGAGGGCGATATCGCGAAACACGGCAGGCCATGGAAAGAGGATAAACGCGCCGAGACTTCCGATCAGGTAACCGACCAACGCGAGAAGACCCATTGAAAGCCGGGCGGCGTGGAGCTTGATCCGCTGCCGGACGGTGTCGGCGGGCGCGTTCAACACAAAATGGAGCAGCCCTCGCCCTGACCACCAGGCAAGGCGCTGCGCAACGAACCCGCCTGCGACGAAGAGTATGACCGCCAAGATCAGGCCGACAGGTTCGATACGGTCATCCGTTTGGAAGACCCGGATCGCCGACTGGATCTGCCCGGGAAGGGTCGGAACGGCATCGACGAGTGTGAGCAACCTCTGGCGCAAATCCTGTAGTGACGTGGCAATCGACGTCGGTGCCGCCTCTTGCGAGACTGCTACTGGCTGCGCCGGTTCCTGATTGCCCGGAACGATCCGATTGACCAGTGCTCGTCCGGAGTCATCATTCGGCAATTCGATAATAACCCGGATCGGTGCCGTGGAATTGGTCGGCTCAGCCGCCGAGGCGAGGTTTGCGCTCGCGAGCAGAAGCGTTGAAAATACCAGCGTCAGGAATGTGGATACTCTGCGGAGGGGATGACGGTCGTCGTTGATGCGCATATAGCCGTGGTCCCCGCGACGTTGTCGTCGCTTTTGCTGGGTTGGTCGAAACTTCGGACTTTGTGCAGCGTTGCACGACCAACGTCAATCGACGAACCGGTCTCGGGGACGCAGACTGCGAACCAAAGGTCAGGCGGCGCTAAGACCGCAAGCTTCTGAAGGCGTCCCGGATCTCTTGACTGAAGAGTTCTGGCTCCTCCCAGGCAGCGAAGTGACCGCCCTTGGAGGCGCGATTGTAATAGATGAGCGTCGGATAGGCCTTCGACAGCCAATGCTTTGGCGGCTTGTAGACCTCTCCGGGAAACACTGTGACCGCGACCGGGACTTTGACTTCCGTAAGCTTCGCGCCCGACATGGCGTTTTCCCAATAGATGCGACCGCTGGAGGGGCCGGTGTTCGTCAGCCAATACAGTGTGATGTTGTCGAGGATGGCATCCTTGCCAAGAGCCTGTTCGGGATCGCCGCGTGTATACACCCAGTCGGCGATCTTGTCGTAGAGCCAGGCGGCCAGGCCGACCGGAGAATCCGCAATGCCGTAGCCGACTGTCTCCGGCCGCGTGCTCATGATCGCCGCGTAGCCGAAGCCGTTGTTAAGGAAGTCCCGGGCCTCGTCGAAGACGACCTTCTCGTCCTGAGACAAGCTGTCGGGAGCCGGCCCTCCATTTTTAAGAGCCTGGGCTGCGTCCGCTGGGAAGGTCGTGGCACGCTCGACCCTGTTGACGTGGATTGCGAGCAGCCCATCGGGCGCCTGGCGACCCAAGGCGTCGCTGATGATCGCGCCCCAGTCGCCGCCTTGCGAGACATAGCGGTCATAGTTCAGACGCTTCATCAGCACGTCCCAGGCAGCCGCGATCCGCGGGGGGGTCCAACCCGTCGCTGGCGGTTTCCCGGAGAAACCGAATCCTGGAATCGACGGGATCACCAGGTGGAAGGCATCGTCCGCCGTGCCGCCATGCGCCGTCGGATCCGTCAGCGGCCCGATGACATCAAGCAGTTCAAAGACCGAACCTGGCCAGCCGTGGGTCATGATCAGCGGCAGCGCGTTTTCATGGCGGGAACGGACATGGATGAAATGGATGTCGAGTCCGTCGATGTTGGTGAGAAACTGCGGAAAACTGTTGAGCCTGCTCTCCGCCTTCCGCCAGTCGTAAGACGACTGCCAGTAGCCCACCAGCTCCTTCAGCCTGTCGGGCTGGACGCCCTGCGAACGATCCATGACGGTTTCGCCGTCGGGCCAGCGGGTCTCGGCAAGGCGCCGCCTGAGGTCTGTAAGCGCTGCCTCGGAGACCTCAACCTTGAACGGCCGGATCTCCCCGGAGGCGCCGACGACGACATCTGCGGCGGCGGACGCGCGTGGAAAGAGAGCGGCGGATAGGCCGACCGCAGCACTGCCCAACAGCAGCGAGCGTCGCGATACATCCCCGCGTTTCAAAGCGTTCAGCAGGGCCATGACACGTGTCCTTTCATGACATGCTCGGCTGCTCGGCAGCTGCGCTCTGAAGCGACAGAACGCTCGCTGCCATAATGAGGTGGTTCAATTTCACGATACTATCCTCCTGGGGTGCTGGGGAGGGAACCGATGGCCCTGCCCCGCTTCAATGCCGAAAACGTCAGGCCGCGTCCGCGCCGGAACGAAAGATCAGAAACTTGTTGCCTTCGGGATCGCGAAAATAGGCGCAGTAAGGACCCGTGCCGTTCTCGCCGCGCGGACCAGGAGCCCCTTCGTCCGAGCCACCCGCCGCCAATGCAGTTGCATGGGCTTCGTCGACCTTTGAACGGGACGGAGCTTCGAAAGCAATCATACCACCGTTACCGACGGTGGCAGGGCGGCCATCGAACGGCTTGATGATACCGAATTCGAGCGTGCGATGACCGTAGTAGATGGCTCGGTTGGGCTGGACGAGGACTCGTCCGATCCCGAACACGGCCAGAAGCTTGTCGTAGAATACCGAGGCGGCATCCAGATCGTTCGTGCCGACAGTGGCGTGGCCCGGGAGGCCGCGGACCTTGTCGGGGGCGGCCGCAACCTGTCTGCTTTGGGTAATGCCAGTCATATCAGTTCTTCCTTATATTGTCGCGGCCGACGCTCTGCCTTCCGCAAGCAAACACCAACGAGCTGTCTCAAATCGGCGGCTGGTGGATATTTGGGCGGGTCGACGGCCGGCCGGCACCTGGGGAAAGTGAGAGGCACCCTCTCGTTCAGATGTCAGCCTTGGGCAGCCGGGTTGCAGCGCTGCCGCCGTCGAGAGGGTTCCTCTCACTTTCTCCGGCTACCGCGGGCTGACGCCATGCTCAATTATTTGTGGAGACAGCCGGCTTTTGGGCTTTGGCTGACCGCCGTTCAGAAAGGAGATCCTATGTCTAAGGACAAAACCGCAAATGCTGCATCAGTCGCAGCAACTCCGTCTTCCCACACGGCTGAAGCCTTCGCTTCTACGCAAGGCGCGCAAGACATCGTCGACTTCATCGAGATCGACGAAGTCCTGACGCTGAGGAGGATGATTGTCCGCGCCCCCGCGCCAAAAGGCACCGTGCTTTTCCTGCATGGGTTTCCGGAAACACTGGCGGTGTGGAAGGACATGGCGACAACGCTTGCTCGCGACTACGACGTCCATGCCTTCGATTGGCCGGGCTACGGGCAGTCGTCACGCCCGGCTTTCGAGCGGTTTTCTTACGCGCCGAAGGCGTACGCCCAAGTGTTGAAGGCCTATATCGAACGGGCAGGCATCGACCGGTCGAAGCTCGTGATCTACGCGACTGACATCGGCGCCCTGCCCGTCCTGCTGCTTGCTATCGACGAGCCGACGATCGCCAGGCAGATCATCGTTGGTGACTTCGCGCCGCTCGACCGGCCGCAATACATGTGGGAGAATCTGCAGAACCTCAAAGCCGAGCCGACCGCCTCGCCGACCCGCGCCTACATGAACAAGACGAGCGACGAGATCCTTCAGAACGTGCACAGGCGCGGCCTCTCGCCCGCTGAGCAATTCGATCTGCCGGCTGACGTCCAGCAGGACATGACCCGTTCGTGGAGCCTTGACGGAATGACTTCAGCGGATGCCTTCGCCCATTACTACGCGAATTTCACCCGCGATCAGCATTATCTCGAGGCCAACCTCACCCGGCTGAAGACGCCCGTGAAGGTGATATGGGGCGAGAAGGACATCTACATCGCAAGGGAAATGGGCATAGAGTTCGCCGGCAAGATCGGTGCAAAAGTCGATATCCTTTCAGGTATCGGTCATTTCCCGCATCTTCAGAACCCGAAACAAATAGTTGAAGAGATCCACGCATCATTCAGATAATGTTTGATAATATTCGTAATGACGCGCGCGCAGCCGCGGCAATGCCCAGTCGACGAAAGCCCGTACCTTCAAGGCGAGAAGCCCCTGCCGCACGTAGACGATATGAATGGGCTGGGGTGGGCCGTCGCAATCACGGAGGATGGGGATGAGCGCGCCAGACGCCAGCTCGTCTGGAATCTGATAGTCGAACAGCCGCGCGATCCCCGCCCCACCGACCGCCGCCGCGACACAGTTCGCCGCCGTATTCACCTCGAGCCGGTTGCGGGGCATCGCCTCTATCGGCGTGCCGTCGACGTCAAACGTCCAGAAGAATGTTCGCTTGTTGAAGACGATCCCGTCTCGATCGATGAGATCGCCGGGACGCTCGGGCATGCCATGCCGCTGGAGATAGACGGGGCTCGCGCAGGTCAGCAGGCGGAATTCGCCGACCTTGACGGCATGGAGGGCGCTGTCGGCGAGGTCGCCGAGACGGAGCGCGATATCCACCTGCTCGGACACGAGATCGACCGTGCGGTCGAGCGACAGAAGGTTCAGCGACACCTCCGGGTATTTGTCCATGAAACTCAGCGCAATGGGCAGCACGTATCGGCTCCCGTATTCGATCGGCATCGTGATCGTCAGCACGCCTCTGGGCGTCTGGTATTCCCCCGACGCTCGTCGTTCGGCCTCATCGAGATCCGCCATGATCTTTCGAGCGGCGTCAACATAGTCGCGCCCGGCATCGGTGAGCTGCAGATTGCGGCTGGTGCGGACGATGAGGTTTGCCCCAAGATGCCGCTCAAGTTCGGCGACCTTGCGGCTGACGCTGGGCAATGGCGCGTTCAACTTCCTGCTGCCGGCCGAGATGCTCCCGGCGTCGACGACGGCCAGCAATATGCGCATCGCTTCGACGATCCATCGGACACCGCCAATAAGATACCGCTTCTGTTTTGTCGTTCGAGCGCCGCGGCTGCCACACCGGTCGCAAACAAATTCCGCTTCAGCCCAGCTTAAGGCTCGGCTCTAGTCAAGCAGCTTGCGTATGGCCATGATCCCTTTCGCAGCATCCGACCAGGATTGACGCCTGATCAACACGCCGACGCTCAGGATGGTCGCAACAGCGAAGGGGATTGGCCCGAGGAACCAGAAGGCGGCTGCGAAGGTGAAGTAATAAGACCGGACGCCGACACTGAACGATCGAAGCGCAGGGTTCAAAACCAGGGTCAGGGCGTTCGTCCAGCCGGCGATGTCCCTCTCCTCATCGCGGGATGGGCTCGCCCCGATCGCCGCCAGGCAGTAGTTGATCTGCCGGACCGCCCAGATGAAATCGGATAGGCCCCGCAGCAGCGTCGCCATGATCAGGAGGACCTTGCATTGGAAAAACCACGCCGGGTCCTGGGCCGCAAACACCGCGATCAGGCCACCCGATCCATAGTTCGGCTCCATGAACAGCGCGCCGCTCAGCCCAACGATGACGATGAGATTGGCGGAGCCGAAGAAGGATGCCGAATTGATCGTGTGCCCGAGGATTGCGGCATCGCCGATGAAATTGTTGTCTCGCGTCAGCACCTCCCGCATCCAGGCGGCGCGAACGCGCACCATATCAACGGAAAGGCTATCGTTCTTCCTCGGCCACCCCGCCGCCATCAAAGGCTCGACCGCCACCCAGACGAGAAGGAAGAAAACGATCGCCGCGACGTTCAGAAAATCCATGGTGCCCCCAAACCGACTGTGGATTTTTTCTGAACAGTACTTCGAGCTAACGGTAGCTCCAAGCGTATACGGTGGCGGTATCGCGGGCGTCGCCGGCGCTGACTACGCCCGCCACATTGGCCAAGGGTTAAAGGGTGCCCTTCTAATCGCGTCGCTTGGCTAGTAGAGCGCTGCCAAATCACGCCGGCCATCGACGACGTGAACGATCTCCATGATCTCGATGGGACCATCATCCGTGTTGGGATGCGTTTGATAGAGGATCACATAGGGCGCCTCGACCAGCATGCGGGCGGCCGGACGGATCTCCGGATGACGCTGGCCCAGGCGCGGCTGCTCGATCAGCGAGGTGGTCTTGATACGGAACCGCTGGAAATACCGCTCGGCGGCCTGCGGCTGCTCGCGGGCGATGTCGACGTAGATTTTCTTCGCGCCGGCACGGGCGGCGGGTGTCCAGATCAGCTTAGCGGGCATGCGAGGCGGTAGACTTGGCTTCCTGGCGCGCCTCTTCAAGCGCATCATCAAAGTCGGCCGGGATGGCCGTGCCGCTCGCCTTGCCTTCGGACCACAGGGCCCGCAGACGCTGGATGTCGCCCTTGCGGGTTTCCCATTTGGCTGACCAGTCACGCATGGCTTCGCGGATTACTTCGCTGCTGCTGGCATAGGCACCGCTGTTGACCGCGTCGCGAAGCAGGTCCGCCTGCTGCGGCGTCATTGAGACGCTGATCTTTTCAACATTGGCCATGTGCACCTCCAGACTCTTGTGGTGGTAAAGATTACCACCAGCCTGACGGTCTTGCCAAGCTTTTCGCGCATGAAAGATCTGGTGAGGTCCTCTACAGCGCCGCGAGGTAACGGGACATCGTCGAAGCCCGAAGCCGAATGTGCTCGATCGCCTGCTGCGGCGTCACGGCCAGGAAGCCGACATGGTCGCGTGGGCGCAGCTGGACGAAGGCGTCCAGATCCGAATCCACCACCGTGGCGATCTTGGGATAGCCTCCGGTCGTCTGGTGGTCGGCCAGCAGAATGGTGGGAACACCGTCTCCGGAGACCTGCACCGAGCCCCGCACGATCGCTTCCGACGGCATATCCAGCGCGACGCTTGGCGCAAGCGACGGACCTTGGAGGCGTACTCCCATGCGGTCATAGGCGTCGCTCAGGCGGAAAGGCGACGAAAGGAAATTCGACAAGGTTTCTTTCGAGAAGAACCGATCCTGTGGACCGACCACCACACGCAGCTCGGATCGCGGTCTTGCTATGACCGGACATATGATCGGACCATTTCGATCGTCTCGCACTTCCGGATTGGCGAGAATGACCGTCTGCCCGGCTGCAAGGCGCCCGCCGCCGAGGCCGGAGAGACTGTGCGTCGACATGCTGCCCAGCCAGGTCTTCGCCTCGATATGACCGGCGAAGGCCAGATACGTCCAGCTTCCCCAGTGTCCCGGACGGATCGCCAGCCGCTCCCCGGCCCTCAACGTGGCGACCATCCAAGCGCCGCGCTTGTCGCCGGCATGCTCTACGATGAAGCCTCCTCCGGCGACGGCGAACGTAACCTCCCCCGACACGCATTCGAGAACCAGGCCGCCCATGGAGATTTCGATTGCCGGCTGACCGGCAGGATTGCCGAGGGCGGCGTTGGCGGCTGCAAACGAGGTTCTGTCCATCGGACCGGAGGCCGGAACGCCATACCGCATCAATCCGTGACGTCCTTCGTCCTGGACCGCGACGTGCGGACCCGCGAAGTTGATTGCAAGGATTGCTTCGCTCATACGAGGCACCTCGCGTCGAATTCTGCCCGCGATATGCGGCGGAAACGGACCTCGTCGCCGACGTCGAAAAGGAACGGCCGGTCGTTGGACGTGGAGTCGAGGATTTTCGTCGGCGAGCGGCCGATGATCCACCAGCCGGTCGGCATGGCGAGCGTGCTCACCAGGCACTGCGGACCGGCGATCAGCACGCTTCCGGCGGCGATGCCGCGAATAGGCGCCGGCTTCCTCGGCTGCTGAATGGCTTTGGGCACGCCTGCAAGGTAAGCGTATCCCGGAGCGAAGCCGTACATGAAGACGCTGTAGTCGCCGGAGAGATGGGCCGATATAACGTCTTCCGGCGATAATCCGCTTGCCTCGGCGACGGCGGCAAGGTCGGGCGCAAGATCAGGATCGTAGCAGACTTCGACTTCGCGCATCGCTCCAATCGTCTTTGGAACCTCAGCCGCCAGACGCTCGGCAATGGCCGCCTCCGTCGTCCGGTGATCGGCCACGAGCGGATCGAAGCATACGAGAATGCTGGCATAGGCCGGAACGGCTTCGACGAATCCTTGAAAGGGTGCCGCCTTCAAGGCGGCATCCAGCTTGACGACCTGATCGTGGATCCGTTTATCGATGGTCGCGCCGAATTCGACGAGCACCGCGTGCCCACCCACCGGGCGGTAGTTCGGAACGCTGCCGGACGATGTGGACGGGTCCTGTGACAAGTCAGTCGGCACCTTCGATCAGAATGATCAGATAGCCTTTGGCCATCACTTGCTTTCCTTTGCCGGTTGGAGGAATGGACCCACCGCAATGCCTGCCTTTTGCAGTTCCCGCCGCACGTGGACGGCCATGGCCAACGCTCCCGGGCTGTCCCCATGAACGCAGATCGAGTGCGCATTAAGAGGGATCGGACCGCCGTCGACCGTCGGCATGAGGCCGCTGGACAGATACCCGATCAATCTCGATGCCGCCTCCGCAGGGTCATGGATCATCGCTCCCGCCAAATTGCGCGGAACGAGCCGACCTGTGGAGAGGTAGCCGCGGTCGGCAAAAATCTCGCTGAAGACGGTCAGCCCGGCATCGCGGGCCGCATGCTCCAGCTCCGTCCCGGAGATCGCCAGTATGGCAAGTTCCGGCGAGACCGCTCGGGTTGCGCGGATGATGGCGTCGGCGACCGGCCGTTCGTCGGCCGCCCAATTGGCGAGTGCGCCGTGTGGTTTGAGGTAGCGGACCCGGGCGCCCGCCAGAGCCGCAGCTCCCATCAGCGCTCCTGTCTGCGTCGCGACAAGCTGCTCCACTTCCCGGATGCTCAAGGGGATCAGGCGACGTCCGAAGCCCTCGCGATCTGCAAAACCCGGATGGGCTCCGGCGATGACACCCCGTTCGCTTGCGAGCGCAAGCGTCTCGACCATCGTCGCTGGATCTCCGGCGTGCCCGCCACATGCTATGTTCGCACTGGTGACGACGTCAAGGATCGCCTTGTCGTCGCCCATGCGCCAGGGTCCAAACGCCTCCCCCAGATCGGAATTGAGATCGATTTTCGTCATGATTACCGTCAACCCTTCGCGCCGGTCTCGTCAGCTTCGTCGCATTCTGGAACGTCGAAGCCGAGGTGGAGCACATCTTCGCCGCGCGCGTCAAGAAAACGACGCTGCTGGCTGCATGCAACGCGCTCGTGTGGCGGTCGCGGGGCCCTCGAAATGTCCTTGCAGTTGCGTCCGATGGAAACGCGGCTAAGATCGGGGGTGAATTGGTCGACCGCCCTGTCATTGATCGAGCGCGTCCTTTTCTCTCAAGAACCGGGGGGACCTAGCCACCCGGCAGCATTGGCGTGCAGACCGGGGATGCGGAATGAGTCTTGTCAACAGAGCTTTGGGAACGTCCGAATTTTCCTTTACCGAAGAGCCGGGCATTTTCACCTGGGACTTGGCGACCGACAAGGTTTATGCGGATTCGGCGTTGGCAAACCTCTTTGGGCTTGATCCGGAACAGACTCTCACCGGGCTGCCGGTGATAAAATACCTCGACCGGATTCACCCGGACGATAAGCCGTCTGTAGCCAAGGCGATTTCAGAATCGGTGATGACCGGAAACCCGTATCGCTGCGACTATCGCGTATTTGATCGAAGCGGGCAAATCATAGCCGTGGCCGCCTTCGGCCGCTGCTTCAGGGATGAATCCGGAACCCCGTCGCAATATGCCGGCATCGTATTCCCGACGAATGATCACGTCCAGCAAGACGAATTGTCCGCTCACTGCAGCGCGGCACTGAAAATCGCCCGGTCATCCGGCCTGCAGAGGACGGCCGATGCGCTTGAAGCGATCGTCAAGGAGCTTGCTAAGCCGATGCCTTCAGACGTCGCGCCGGTTCACTGATTTCCTTCCGCGCAGCGGTGATTAAACTATCCGCGCAAAAGGGCGGCGTTCGCAATCAGGCGTCAGGTCCGTCACTGCCGTCTCACCTCGTGGATATGGCCGGCAAATCCCGCAAGCAGTACGCCCAGCGGAAGACGCCGAACCAGTCTGGCTGCAATGAAGGTTGCGCCGATTGCCGCGGCAAGTTTCAGCCAGGGATAGTCGCCGAGCTGGACATGGGCGCTCGCATCGACCGATGTGGCCTTGGCTTTCAGCGCCGCTTCCGCATCCTCGCGCAGCACGCCTATGCGGGCATTCAGCAGCCTGACCTCATGTTGCAGGGCGTTCAGGCTCTCGTCGGCCTTTTCACGCGCCGTCCGCTCCGCGGCATCGGCAAAAGGCGGTTCACCTTCTGCGATCAGTTCGTCGGGATCCGGCGGAAGGCCGTGGCGGTTGATGGATGATTGCATCGGCATGTCCTCGAATAGCTGAGCGAGAGAAAATGAGGCCCGGCATTGCCGTCGGGCCTCATGATATCAATGGTCGCGTCGAAAACCCTGGCTCTGGTGAGATCCACCTTGCGATTGGGTTTGGGACTGGCCTTGGGATTGGTGAGTGGTTTCGTCCGATGACGGGGTGCCAGGGTCGGGCAAGGTATAAGCACGCACCTTGGCGCTTCCATGCGCGGTGTCCCGCATTGCCACCGGGCGCGCATCGTCGAATGCACTCTCGGACACAGCGAGATCTTCCGACGATTTGCCGCCAGAGGGTTGGCCGGCAAACCCGGTATTGGATGCGCCTTGTTGCCTGTCTTCCAACGACCAGAGATCCGCCCGCTCATCCATGTCGATGCTGCCCTCATCGTCCAGAATATCGTGGACGGTCTCGTAGAGCGCGTCGTCGATATCATTGACCTGAACGAGGAAGCCGCCTCGCCGCAACCCTTCTGCATAGACCGCACGATCCTCGTCGGGGAAGAAGAAGTCTGCCAGCGCGTCGAAGAAGCCGCTGCGGTCTTCGCTCATTGCGCCGGTATTTTTTGCGCCCGCCTCATATCCTGGCATCAGCCTTATTCTCGCAACCGGCACGCCTGCGTCCTCAAGACGGGAGACGGCGGATTCGGCGTCCGATCGGTTGTCAAAAAATGCGGCAAGGCTGCTGCCGCCTGTCGGGCCTGAAAAGGTCGGGTTGGTATCGTTGTAAATGCTGCCCATGGGACTCTCCTCTCGATGTGCAGATCCAGCCGCCAGTGCGAAGTTTGGCCGGCGTCTGGTTTCCTGACTTGAAGAACCGTCGGCTGAGTTGAATGTTCCAGGGGAATGGCGATGCTCCACTGCATCGCCTGCTGTTTCATTGCCGCCTGCCATTTCGGCGCGCAGACTCGCAAATTACGCCGCTTGCGAAATCTCTCAGCGGTTGACGTCAAACCTTCGAGACGCTAGCACGGCTTTGACGCATTGGGGATAATTCATATGGACATGTTTACGGCAGCCGGTATGACGGCTTTGCTGCAGGTCATTGCTATCGACCTCGTTCTCGCCGGCGACAACGCCGTGGTTATCGGTCTTGCTGCTGCCGGCCTTGAGGCGACGCAGCGCCGCAAGGCGATCATCGTCGGCATTGTGGCCGCGACCGTTCTGCGTATTCTCTTTGCCAGCGTCGCAGTCTATCTGCTGGCGATCGTCGGCCTGCTGCTGGCCGGCGGCCTGCTGCTGCTCTGGGTCTGCTGGAAGATGTGGCGCGAGCTTCGCGCCGGCCATGGCGAGAATCACGGAGTGGTGGGTGCCGAAGGCGCGCCGAAAAAGACCTTCTTCCAGGCGGCGACCCAGATCGTCATCGCTGACGTCTCGATGTCCCTCGACAACGTGCTGGCCGTTGCCGGTGCTGCGCGCGAACATCCGAGCGTGCTGGTCATCGGTCTTGCCCTGTCGATCGCGCTGATGGGTATTGCCGCAAACTTTATCGCCCGGTTGCTCACCAACCATCGCTGGATCGCCTATGTCGGCCTGCTGATCATCCTCTATGTCTCGCTCGACATGATCCACCGCGGCGGCGTCGAACTGTGGCCGTACGTGCAAGCGAGCGGGTTAAAGCTTTAGAGCTTGACCTCGGTCTCGAAGCTCATCTGGTCATACGCCGGCACCACATGGTCCGGCGTCTCAGCCATCACCACGTCGTAGTCGAGCGGGGTGTGCATATGGGTGAGGATCGCCCGTTTGGGCTTCAACCGGCCGATCCAGTCGAGCGACTGTTCCAGCGACAGATGGCTCGGATGGTAGGTATATTGCAGCGCGTCGATGATCAGCATGTCGAGGTTCTGAAGCTTCTCGACGGTCTGCGGTGGGAAATCGCTGATATCGCTGCAATAAGCCACATCGCCGATGCGGAAGCCGAGCGAGTGGATATCCCCATGCTGCTGGATGTGCGGATGGAAGGCGATCGTCCCGCCTGGACCATGAATTTCGACGGGCGTGTCGAGGTTTTCGATGACAACAGGCAGCACGATCGGCGGGTAATTGCTGCCCGGCGGTGTTTCCAGGCAATAGCCGAAGGCTTCCCGCAGCCTGTCCATGGTAAATTGGTCGGCAAAGATCGGCACCCGGCGGCGCGTATTGTGAAAATAGCCGCGCAGATCGTCGATACCATGAATATGATCCGCATGCGGATGGCTGTAGAGCACGGCATCGACATGGTCGGCCCCTGCCCTGATCATCTGCTCGCGAAAATCCGGCCCGGTGTCGATGACGACGGTGGTGACACCGCCATGGGGTGCGAATTGCTGCACCATGAAGGCAGCACGCGTGCGCCGGTTCTTCGGATTGTCGGGATTGCAGGCGCCCCAGTCGCCGGTGATGCGGGGCACGCCCGGTGACGACGAACAGCCGAGAATGGTGAAACGCCGCCGGTAGAGCACGCCGCTAGATCCTCGGCATCTTCGAGAACAGGCGGAAAGCGTTCTCCGTCGTGATCCGCGCGACCTCTTCGGTGGAAAGGCCGATCGTATCGGCGAGCACCTCGGCCGTGTTGACGACATAGGACGGCTCGTTGCGCTTGCCGCGCCAGCGCTTCGGCGCCAGATAGGGCGCGTCCGTTTCCACAAGCAGCCGCTCGTGCGGGATCGTCCTGGCGATCTCGCGCAGCTCTTCCGACTTCGGGAAGGTCAGGATGCCCGAGAAGGAGATATAGCCGCCGAGCGCGACGCCGGTCTTGGCAAGTTCCGGGCCTGCGGAGAAGCAGTGGAGAATGAAGGGGAAGGCCCCCTTCCCGCTTTCCTCGGTCAGGATGTCTGCCATGTCCTCGTCGGCGCTGCGGCTGTGGATGACGAGCGGCAGCCGGGTCTCGCGCGCCGCCGCGATGTGCCGGCGAAAGCCGGTCTGTTGATCCTCAGGTTTCTGTGTGTCGTAGAAATAGTCGAGACCGGCCTCGCCGATCGCCACCACCTTCTCATGGGCATTGGCGAGACGCACCAGTTCATCCGTCTCAATATCCAGCTCTTCGTCGGCATTGTTCGGATGCGTGCCGACCGAGCAGAACACCGAAGGATATTTCTCAGTGATGGCAAGCAGCGTCTCGAGCTTGCGTACCCGCGTCGAGATCGTCACCATCTGCGCGACGCCAGCCTGATGCGCGCGCGCAACGATCTCGTCCCGCTCCGCCTCGAAATCGGCGAAATCAAGATGGCAATGCGTGTCGATCAGCACGGCCTCAAGCCTCCGGAGCCACGTAGCGCGGGAAGACCGGCGTCGGCGCTTCGAGTACCGTTCCGGCAATGAGACGGCCGGCTTGCCCAAGAGCGGCGAAGTCGCGCTTGTCGTCGGGTGCGGCGACCAGATCGAGCAGCTTGGCCGATGATTCCGGCATGAAGGGCTGCAGCAGGATGGCGATCTGGCGCACGACTTCGGCGGTCACATAAAGCACCGTGCCCATACGCTCCGGATCGGTCTTCTTCAGCGCCCACGGCGCCTGGCCGGCGAAATAACGGTCGGTCTCGGAGACGACCGAAATGATCGAGGCGAGCGCCCGATGGATCTGCTGCTTGCCCATATCCTCGCGGGTCGAGGCATGCAGCGCGTCGACCTCAGCCAGCATGGCCTTGTCCTCGTCGCTGAGCGCTCCACATTCCGGGATCTTGCCGTCGCAATTCTTGACGATCATCGACAGCGAGCGGCTGGCGAGATTGCCGATGCCGTTTGCGAGGTCGGAATTGATGCGGATGCCGATCGCCTCTTCGCTGTAGCTGCCGTCCTGGCCGAAGGAGACTTCGCGCAGGAAGAAGTAGCGCACCTGGTCGAGGCCGAAATGGTTCACCAGATTGACCGGATCGACGACGTTGCCGAGCGACTTCGACATCTTCTCGCCCTTGTTGAGCAGGAAGCCGTGGGCAAAAACCCGCTTCGGCAGCGGCAGCTTCGCCGACATCAGGAAGGCCGGCCAGTAGACGGCGTGGAAGCGGATGATGTCCTTGCCGATGATGTGAACATCGGCCGGCCAGTATTTTGCCCGCGGGCCGTTCCTGTCCTCGATATAGCCGGTCGCCGTGATGTAGTTGGTCAGCGCGTCGACCCAGACATACATCACGTGGGCGGGATCGTCCGGCACCTTGATGCCCCAGTCGAAGGTCGTGCGCGAGACCGAGAGGTCCTTGAGGCCCGACTTGACGAAGGAGATCACTTCGTTGCGGCGCTCGGCCGGGCCGATGAAATCAGGGTTTTCCTCGTAATGGACAAGCAGCTTCTCCTGATATTCGGAGAGCTTGAAGAAATAGCTTGCCTCTTCCACCCACTCCACAGGCGTGCCCTGCGGCCCGTAGCGCACGCCGTCGGCGCGCAGCTCCGTCTCGTTTTCCTGGTAATAGGCCTCGTCGCGCACCGAATACCAGCCGGCATAGCTGTCCTTGTAGATGTCGCCATTGTCGGCCATCAGCTTCCAGATGTTGCGCGACGTCTCGTGATGACGCTCCTGCGTGGTGCGGATGAAATCATCGTTCGAGGCGTTGAGCAGCGTCGCCATCGCCTGGAATTCGCCGGAGTTGCGGTCGGCGAGCGCCTGCGCGGTGATGCCCTCGGCGCGCGCCGTCTGCTGCATCTTCTGGCCGTGTTCGTCGGTGCCCGTCAGGAAGAACACATCCTTGCCGTCGAGGCGCTGGTAGCGCGCCATAGCATCCGTCGCGATCAGCTCATAGGCATGGCCGATATGCGGCTTACCGTTAGGGTAGGAAATCGCGGTGGTGATGTAGAAGGGTGTCTTGTCTGTCATGGCGGCCAATGTCCGGCTAACTCTATAAAAATGGTCAGCCGCTCTTAGCGCATGTCACCGTCAAGCGAAACCTCAAGTTTCGCCGCCGCCGATGATTTCCGGGACGATGGGGGCGTGAACTTGACTCAGCTTCTCACCCAATCTACCCGTCATGAGACAGAGGGCGGGACATGAACGAAGTGCCAGTTTTCATCCACCGGAATGGTCGTGGCCGCGCGCCGTCAGGGGCGCTTGTTTGACGTTCGAGCCGCTCTATTCGCTGTCCGGCCTGTTCGTCGGCGCCCTCGTCGGCATCACCGGCGTTGGCGGCGGTTCGCTGATGACGCCCCTGCTGGTGCTGCTCTTCGGCGTCCATCCCGCCACCGCCGTCGGCACCGATCTTCTCTATGCGGCGATCACCAAGATGGCCGGTACGGCCGTTCACGGCATGCATGGGCGGGTCAACTGGAAGATCGTCGGCAGCCTCGCAGCCGGCAGCCTGCCGGCCGCCCTGCTGATGCTCTGGCTGCTGGCCGGCGTCGATCGCAAAAGCATCGGCGTGACCAACACGATCACCACGGCGCTCGGCTGGCTTCTCGTCATGACCGCGATCATGCTGGTCTTCCGTGGCCCGATCCTCGAATTGGCGCGCCGTGCCATCGGCGATCGCACGCCGCCAACGCCGACGACCATCCTCGCCCTCACCGTCATTCTCGGATTCGTTCTCGGCGTCCTCGTCACCTTGACCTCGGTCGGTGCCGGCGCGCTGGGGGTGACAATCCTGCTGGTCCTCTATCCCCGGCTCGATGTGCGCGAGATCGTCGGTTCCGATATCGTCCATGCGGTACCGCTGACCTTGATCGGCGGCACGGGCTATTGGCTGATCGGCGAAATCGACTGGCCGATGCTGCTTGCCCTGCTGATCGGCTCTATCCCCGGCATCATTATCGGAAGCCTTCTGGCGCCGAAACTGCACGAACGCACCATTCGCATCGTCCTTGCCGCCACGCTTGCCGTTGTCGCAGGCAAGCTGCTGACCGGCTGATCAGAGCATGATGCCGAAAAGTGTGAGCATCCTGTACTAGAGGCCTGGCTGCTTAATATCGGCAAGAATGCTGATGATGGTCTGCTTGCGGTCGAGATTGTAGCCATCCGAAACGGTCAGCCGCTCGGTGATTTCGGAATAGAGCCGCGCCAGCCGCTCCGCTGCGGCGATCTGCCCCTCGCCGGCCGCCGCGCGCGCACGGTTCATGATGTCGTCGCCGACATGGCTGACGAAGAAATCGAAGATCGTGTCGCTTTCCCGACCCGAAAGCGCGTCGGCCAGCCGATGCATTGCCTTGCGGGCTGTCGGCCCCTCGGCGGAAAGCATCTCGTCATAAGCGGCAATGATCTCGCCGCCGCCGTAGTTCAGGAGTTTCAGCGCCTCGCCGACGCTGCCCTTGGCGGCCGAAAGCACCGCCCCGCCCTCGCCTGATATGCCGAGATGGGCAAGGGCCGCGACGAGTTCATCGTCGGCAAGCGGCGCCAGCTTCAGCGGCAGGCAGCGTGAGCGGATCGTCGGCAGCAGCCGTCCCGGCGCATGCGAGAGCACCAGGAACAGCGCCCGCTTCGGCGGCTCTTCCAGGATCTTCAGGATGGCGTTGGCCGCATTTCGATTCATGTCGTCGGCCGGATCGATGATGACGATCCGCCAGTTGCCGGTGCCTGAGGTCTGCGAGAAGAATTTGCCGGCGCGGCGCACCTCGTCGACGGTGATCGCCGATTTCACCTTGCCGGTCTTTTCGTCCACCGGCCGGGCAAGGTGCAGCAGATTATGCGAGGCGCCGGAGGCGATCTGCCGGCTGACGGGAGAGGCTGGGTCCGGATCGCCGATCGTCTCCGGCGCTGTCTCGGGATCGGGATGCGAGAGCACGTGATTGGCAAAGCGGAAGGCGAGCGTCGCCTTGCCTATGCCTTCCGGCCCCTCGATCAGGATGGCGTGGTGGCCCTTGCCGGACCGATAGGATTGCGCAAGGAAGGCTTCAGCCTCCGCATGCCCGAACAGCCTGGTATTTTCCCCCGGCCAAATGGCGCCCTCGAGCAGTCCGGGCCTCTCTTCACTCATGATGGGCCTCACTCATGGTGAGCGGCTTCCGGCATTCGGGCATGGCCTGCGGGCGACAGCAGCTGTTTCACGATCGCCAGGATCTCGGCGGCGATCGCCTCTTCCGTCTGCATGGCGTTGACCACGTGGCAGCGCTCCGGCTCGCGGGCGGCGATATCGAGAAAGGCCTCACGCCGTTTCTCGTGCGTTTCGAGCCGCTCCTTCTCGAACCGATCGGGAGCGTCGGCGGAGCTGCGCTTCTGCGCCCGCTCCAGCCCGACCTTGGCGGGGATGTCGAGGATCACCGTGCAATCCGGCATGACGCCGTTGATGGCAATGCGCTGCAGCGTCTCGATGAAATCGGGCTCGAGATTGCCGGTGATGCCCTGGTAGACGCGGGAGGAATCCATGAAGCGGTCGCAGAGCACGATCTTGCCGGCGGTAAGGGCCGGCCGGATCACCTCTTCGACATGGTCGTTGCGCGCCGCGGCAAAGAGGATCGCCTCCATCCGCGTGCCGAAGGCTTCGGCAGCCCCCGACAACAGCACGTGGCGCACGGCCTCTGCGCCCGGCGATCCGCCTGGTTCGCGCGTCACCAGCACGTCGTGACCTTCGCCCTTCAGCGCCTCGGCGAGGCGGCGGATCTGCGTGGATTTCCCAGCGCCTTCCCCGCCTTCAAACGTAACGAACAATCCCGTACCGGATGACAATGACAACTTCCCGCATTCCAGGCGCCGCACGCGCCCCGCTCTCCTTCTATCTATCCGAAGATATCAGGGAGGAAAACCTTTCGCCGCGGCGACATATTCACCTTTCCCGGCAAATTGCATTGGAAACAGCTCGTCAGACGGGCGCGGGCTTGTCCCAGAGCCAGGAGAAGAACAGCGATTCGCCGAGTTCCAGCATGGCGTCGACCGCCCGGCTGCTGAGCGAGCCCTCGCCGACCGCCTGCACCGTATAAAGCGGCACTTCCCTGAGCAGCCGGCTGCCGGCGAAAATCCTCAGCGTGCCTGCCTGGGTATCCGGCTTGACCGGCGCCGTCAGCGGCCAGCGATAAATGATGCGCGCCGACAGCCGGTCGGGATTGCTGATCGGAATATAGACGCTGACCGGCGCCTTGGCGACGAGATCGACGGTGCGCGCCGTGCCGCCATAGACGCTGGCGGCGCCGATCACTTCCTTCTCGCCGAAGATCTGCCGATTCTCGAAGGCCGTCAGTCCCCATTCGAGCACCCGCTTGGCCTCCTCCGTCCGCTCCTTGTCGGAGCCGATGCCGGCAAGCGCCAGAAACAGCCGCCTGCCGTCGCGCTGAACCGAAGCGACGATCGAATAGCCCTCGCCCTCGGTAAAGCCGGTCGCAAGCCCATCGGCGCCGAGATCGAGCCCGAGCAGCGGGTTGCGGTTGCGCTGAAAGATCTTGTTCCACTCGAAATCCGGCTGCGCAAAATAGGGGTAAAGGTTCGGATAGGATTGCTGAAGGGCGGTGGCCAGCGTCACCATCTCGCGTGCCGTCACCTTGCTCTTGCCATCGGGAAGGCCGGTGGAATTGCCGAACTCGGCCTTCTCCATGCCGAGCTCGCGGGCACGCCGCGTCATCGACCCGGCAAATTGCTGCTCGTTTCCGGCCATGCCCTCGGCGAGGATGATGCAGCTGTCATTGGCGCCCTGGATGGCGACACCCTTGATCAGGTCCTCAACGCGCACGCGCGATTTGAGGCTGGCAAACATCGTTGCCGTCCGCGACGGCGCGCCGCCCGTCCGCCAGGCATATTCAGAAACGGGATATTCGGTATCGAACGTGATCTGGCCCTTGGTCACCGCCTCGAAGACCAGATCCAACGTCATCAGCTTGGCGAGCGAAGCCGGCGAAAAGCTCTGGTCCTCGTTCTTGGCGAGAAGCACCGTGCCGGTGGCGGCCTCGATCATATAGGCCTGCGCCGCCTTGGTGGCGAAGCCGGCGGCACCGCCATCGGCAGCAAAGGCTCCGGTGGCGAACGGCATCAGGCATGCTAGCAGGCGAAGCGCGGGCTTCAGCATCGCAATTTCCATTGATCGAGCGGCGTATTTCAGGAGGTTAGAACGCGAGGAAATCCGATGCAATTGCCAGTTCAGCGCGCGGCGAACTTTGCCTGCTGGCGCTTGGCCGAGGCACGGATGGACTCTTGGGTCAGCCCGTCATTGCGCACCATCACCGCGTCGAAGGCGAGATCGACGGTCACCGTCTTCACCTCTTCGTTCTGGTAGCCGAGCGCCAGCGAATTCTGGGGCCGCTCATAGGGCATCGGACCGATCTCCGGCAGCACGACCATCTGGTCCATGGCCTGCGCGCCATTGTTGAAGGACGGTGCCGACGGCGCGACCAAAACATGGGCAGCCGGTGCCTGAGCGGGTGCTGCGGCGGCTGCCGCATTGTTGCGGGCGCTCGGCGTCGAGCCGGCATAGGAGGTGGCCGACCTCGGCACCGGCACGTTGGCCGGCGTCTCGTAGTCTTCCGAACTCTGCAGCTGGTCGCGGGTGATCTTGCGGCTGTTGGAGGCAACCATCACGCCGGTTGCGATCTGGCCTTCCGGATTGACGCCGGGAATACGGCTGCCCTTCGGCGCGTAGGAGGCCATCAGATAGGGCATGTCGTGGCCGTCCATGCGGGCGCGGCCGACATATTGCACGCGCACCTTGCCGGTGCCGCTGTGCTGCAGATCCAGCATGTCGGCCGTCTTGTTGGAAAGGTCGATGATGCGGCCTGCGTGATAGGGACCGCGATCGTTGACGCGCACGATGACGGAGGAACCGGATTCGAGATTGGTGACGCGCGCATAGCTCGGCAGGGGGAAGGTCGGATGTGCAGCGGAAAGATGCATCTGGTCGTAGACTTCGCCATTCGCCGTCAGGCGCCCATGAAAGGCCGAGCCATACCAGGAGGCGACGCCGACCTTGTTATAGGCGAAGTCTTCCTTCGGATAATACCACTTTCCCTTCACCTCGTACGGATTGCCGACGATGTAGCGGCCGCCGCCCTTGGGGATATTGTTGCCGGTGGCGACCCGCGGGCTCGCCTTCACGCCATACTCGGATTCGGAGAAATACTCTTTGCCATGGGATTTCTTCTTCGGCACCGCCTGTGTCGTGCCACACGCCGCAACCGTTGCACACATCGCCGAGATCGCCAGCCACCGCGCTGTCGTTGCGAAAGACGCCGCCCCGTATTCCAGTTTCATATGTCCCACGCCGCTCAAAGATCGTTATGGTTAAGGAACCTTGCCCCATCCTGGGCCAATAACGCCTTATCCCCACCCGCCTAACGAGGCTTTAATCTTGCTAAGTTCATGGCAAATTTATGAACGATTTCGCAGCGATAGCCCGAATTCTAATGATTATGGTTTATAAATCACTAACGCGAGCCCTTCCCCCGCCCTTCCGCCGCCGCAATAAGGCCCGAAATCATCGTGCCGATGCGGGGCATATGGTGAACATCCGGGCGCTTCCGGAGGCCCAAAAGCTCCATATTGAAACACGGCCTGCGCGTATTTGATGCGCCGCAGCGGGGCGGCGATTCCTCTGTTTGGGAACGAATTGTCCGCCGCGGGCTTTGAAGGTTTAGACCTTTGGAGGACCAACCATGAACGATGAAACCCTGACGCAGCTCGAAACGGTCAGCCAGCAGTTGCACGCTCGATCTCGCTCCCAGCCGGATAAAGACAACGACATCGCAATCCTGATGTCGGCCCTCGCCGTGACGATGGAGGCTGTGCGGTCTCTCGGCGAGGATATGAACCAGCTCAACGGTCCGAAGGGTCTTGGATCTGACGGAAGCTAAGTCTGTCATGTCTCCGGCGCAAAGAAGGTTTGCGCCCGGAACGATACGCGCGAAGCGCTTCGACGTGGATGGGAAGCCGTGGGCCGCCGCCTATGCTGCCGGTGGACGATAGCGAATCGACTTCGCCTTTTCCAAGGCTTCGATCGTATCCTCGACGCTGAGCAGGACAGTGGTCTCCATGGAGCTGACCGCGCCTCCTGCGCCGATCGCAAGTGCGACGGCCGCCATCGATACGTTATCAGGCGCCTCCCACAGATTCCAACCATCATGCTCGCCGAAGGCGTACCAGAAGCCATGGAGCTTTCCGCCCACGGATTCAATGTAGCTACGTGCCGCCGCTCGGCGATCCTCGGGGTTTTCGATCATCCGCCCCCACGTCTCGGGCGTGTAGCTGAAGCGCGTGAGATACATGGCCATGGTTTGTTTCCTCCGGCAGAACAACACAGTTAACGCTCAAGCCGGGGAGAACGCGAGTCATTTCCAATGAGCGGAACAGGCCCTCCTCGGCTCACGCCAGAATTGTTCGCACGTGATGCCGGGAGTGCCGGCAAATGCTGCAGGGCACGTTGACGCTGCGATCAAAGCTGCTAAAAAGCCAGCCATCGAGTGATTGGGTCGCAAATCGGTAGCAATAACCGGTTCGCAGAAATCAACAAATGTTGATGTCTCAACCTTTTCAATCAGATGGAAGAGTGTCCGAGTGGTTTAAGGAACCGGTCTTGAAAACCGGCGTGCGGGAAACCGTACCGTGGGTTCGAATCCCACCTCTTCCGCCATCTTATATTGATTTTGTTGCACAATTTCCGCTTTCCGCGCGAGAATTGCACGCTTATCATAACCCCGCATCTGGTATGAAAACCGCCAGGCTGATGAGGCTGGCGGCGCATTTGTTGAGCACCAAGGTTGGTTTCAGTGGCGCTGCCGGCTAAAAATCGAAATACACGGTCACACCTGACCGACGACGATCGGGGTAACGGTCGCGATAGCCGTAATAGTCGCGACTGCCGTAATACCGCGGACGATAGCACGAGCCGTAATACCGACAGTCGCGGTAAGCGTACCGGTGTTTCTTCCGGTGGCCATACGCATGTCCATTACCGTGGCGACGGTGTTTGACCTGCTCGACGTCGGGGGTGTGCATATTTACTGCGTTCGGCACGACGATCGGCGCGGCATTCAGCGGCAGGGCGAAAGATGCAGACAAGATCATGGCTGCAAATGAGGAAAAAAGCATCTTCATCGGCGCATCCTTTCAGGCTGCGATTCTGGGTTAATAAGCATTAACCTCCGATGAACGGTGCGAGCATCCCAGAAAACACCGGCCTATGGTGTTGGGCCCGCCGCCGATGCGGCTCGGCAGCTGGCTAGCGCAGGTCTACGATCCACGCCGATGCGCACAGGGCGGCGCGCATTCGATTAGTTCCCAGATCTCTCCGCGGCGGTAGCTCGTGTACAGGAGCCAGTCCATGCCGCAGCGCTCTTCGTTGCAACGCTTGCACGCCAAAGCGATGTTGTCTCGATTGTTGCGGCCGCCATCAGAGTGGCGCCGCAGGTGCTCAAGGGTTTCGGCATTCCGCGGCTGCTTATGAGGCGGGTTGTCACAGAACCATAGGCTGGAGGCAGTAGCAGCAGCGGCCGCCCTGTTTCTCGCGTATCTTGATGCGGTTATGAATGTGGCGGGTCATGATCAGCCGGTGATGGGTTCGATGGCCGGGCCAACGACTGTTCGCCGCTGCCTGCCGTGAGCTGAGCTAAGAATTTCGATGTCGTAGAGTTCGCGACCCTTCCGCCATCCGTCGTTTTCCGAAAATTGCGGTTTTGTACCTCGGGGGGTGGGCCTTCCCTGAGGGCAACAGATGAGTTTCACTCCTCCTCCTTTGCGTTGACGATGAGATGATATACAGGCAGCAACAGGACGCGACCGCCATTAACTTAAGAATGGGGTCGGGCGGCAGATTGACGTCACGTCGCTGCCACGAGATCACGTGGCCGTCCTCTGGTCGGCGTCCGCACAGCTTGACCCTGCACGTGAGCAGCAGTCGCCTATCTCGACTGATTTGATATTATTGGGGCTGTAACGGCAAGGGAAATGACTTTGTCAGCAGCGCCCCTAAGTCTTCAGGTTTCCAATTTGGTATGCCGGGTGTCTTAAGCGGCCCAACAAGCGCGAGGCTCCTTTTATGATCGTTCAAGCTTGCATCAACGGCGCGCGGCCGAGCGATTTCCATCCCCTCCTTCCCCTGACGATCGATGCCATGGTGCGTGATGCCGCGGCTTCGGTCGCTGCCGGCGCTGCGGAGCTCCACGTTCATCCGCGCGGAGCCGATGGTAAGGAGAGCCTTGCCGCCGTCGACGACACTGTCGGCGCGATCCGCCGTGTCTGTCCGGGAACGCTGATCGGTGTGTCCACCGGCGCGTGGATCGAAGGCGATCGGGAGAAAACGCGGGAAGCCATCCGTCGCTGGTCCGTCCTGCCGGATTATGCCTCGGTGAACCTCTCCGAAGACGATGCGCCCGATGTGATGCAGCTGCTGCGGCAGAAGGGTATCGGCATCGAAGTCGGGCTGGCATCGGTCGCCGATGCGAAGCGCTACATCAGCCTCGATGATCATGAGCGGGTCTTTCGGGTGCTCATCGAGCTCGATGAGGAACAGGATTTTCAGCGCGCATGCGATATCGCGGACGGCATCATCAACGTGCTCGGGGATGGCCTGGTCAAGCGGCCCATTCTTCTGCACGGTTTCGACGACACCGTCTGGCCCTTCGTCAGGATGGCGCGCGAGGGGCGCTACTCCACCCGTATCGGCCTGGAAGATGGCAAGCACCTCCCGGATGGGACGATTGCGAACGACAATGCCGCGCTCGTCACCGCGGCCGTTGCGATCTTCCATGGCCACTCGAACTGATCCCGATATGTGGGCGGTCAGGCGGCAGCCCGGAATCTCTTCGGCGCCATCGAGGCCGGTATCGTCAAGGCGCAGAATGTTTCGAAATACGGGCTCGGCGATGTGGCCAAGTGCACGAAGATAGGGAAGCGCGCCGCCGAACGCGCGGTTCATTTATTTTCATTTCATGATGCCAACGCGGCCTCGTGAAGCCGGATGCCCTGGTCGAAATCTTGACCATCGCTCATATCGGTAGGTAAGCGGGACGCGGCCTACCTCAGTCGATGCTTTTTCGGGCAGCCCTCACGAGAAGTACGCGTATATCAGGACGCCAATAGAACCCCAGAAGATAAGCGGCGTCAGTATCATCCCCGCAACGAACATTTTAGTCACAGCAAAACTCCGAACACCTCCACGCATGTCGAAGCAACCTATTGCATCGACGGAAAGTTCCTATGGGCACGAAGTCCGGGATGGATCGGACCTTGGTCTGGGCTTCGCTCGCGCGGCCGTTAGGTGCCGGGCTCAACTCTCCCCGAGCGCTCGGGGGCGGCGGTAAGTCCTGACCGCAATAGCGAGCGCGACGATAACCAGTGCTGCCGCAACGGTGAAGGTGATCCGCATGCCTGTGGCAACGGCCTCGGGATGCGCCGCTGTGATATCGGGTGTTCCCGAAGAGAGCGCGAAGACGGCGCCCATCACGGATGCGCCGGTAATCAGCCCGAGATTGCGCGACAGGTTGAGCATGCCTGAGATGACGCCCCGCTGGTCCGGGCGGACATCCGCCATGACGGCGGTGTTGTTGGCCGCTTGGAATAGCTGATAGCCGGGCGTCAGCATGGCGATGGCGGCGATGTAGCCTGATATCCCGGGAAGCACGGCCATGGCGACGGAGCCTGCCGCCATGGCGAGGAGCCCTGCGACAACCACGAATGGCGCGTCCAGACGGTCCACCAGCCGGCCGGCCGGGACACCGCTCAAGGTGGAGATGACGGGGCCGATCGACATGACGATGCCGACGAGAGCTTGGTTGAGCCCGAGCGCATGGGAGAGGTAGAACGGCGCGACTACCAGCGTCGCCATCATCACAGTCGAAACCAGCGCGTTCATCGCCAGGCTGGCGGTGAGCACGCGATTGCGGAACACCGTCAACTGAATCAGCGGCAATGCCGCTCTCGCCTCGGCGAAGACGAACAAACCGGTGCCGAAGACGGCGGCCGAGAGCAGAGCGATGTTCAATAGGCCAAAGCGGCCGTGCCCGATCGTCATTGCCAGCGCATAGGCCGAAAGCGTCAGCGCAAGCAGCAGCGTGCCCGCTATGTCGAAGCCCCTCCGATCCGTCTTCCCCTTGCTGATATCGGCTGGCAGATAGCGATAGGCGAGAGCGAAGGTCAGAATGCCGAGCGGCACGTTGACGAGAAAGATTGCCGGCCAGCCGAGCCCGGCGATCAGGATGCCGCCGAGCGAGGGCCCAAGAGCGGTACCGATCGCCGACATCGTTCCGAGCAGCCCCATGACGCTCCCGGTCTTTTCCTTCGGCACCGTTTCGCCGACAAAGGCCATGGTGAGCGCCATCATGATGGCCGCACCCAGGCCCTGCACAGCGCGCGCGGCAATCATCAGCCATAACGTAGGCGCGAGGCCGCAGAGGATCGAGGCCAGCGTGAAGAGCAGGATGCCGATGAGCAGCAGCCGGCGTCGGCCGGTAATGTCGCCGAGCCGTCCGATGCTGACAATCAGGGTGGTGATGGCAAGGAGATAGGCGAGAACGATCCACTGCACATCCTGGAAGGCGGCATCGAACGCCTGCGCCAGGCTCGGCAGGCCGACATTGGCGATGCTGGTGCCGAGTGACGGCAGCAACATCGAGAGGGAAAGACTGGCGAGCGCCCATCGTATGGATGGTGCCTGTTCGGCGACTGTCTCGCCTCGCGCTGCAATGATCGATTTCACCCGTGAACTCCGTTTTCTCTTAGCTCCCCGATGGAACTGGTGAAACCTAGTCCTCGGCTTGATATGGCGGAAGGCGCATGATTTGCACTTCATTCATGCGTTTGACGCCACATCACGATGAAGCCGTGTTATAGCTGATGCATGTCGACACCTGATCTCAACTTGTTAGTCACCCTTAATGTGCTGCTTGCCGAGGGCAGCGTTGCGCGTGCGGCGCAAAGGCTGCGGCTCAGCCCGTCGGCGATGAGCCGGGCCCTAGCGCGATTGCGCGAGACGACGGGCGATCCGCTGTTGGTGCGGGCCGGCCGCGGCCTTGTCCCCACGCCCCGCGCGCTGGAACTGCGCGAGCGGGTCAGCCGGATTGTCGAGGATGCGCAGGCGGTCCTGCGTCCTGCCGAGGCGCTTGATCTTGAACAGCTGGTCCGGACGTTCACGTTGCGCACCAGCGAAGGCTTTGCCGAGAGCTTCGGGCCTGATCTCATTGCCCGCCTCGGCCGGCAAGCGCCCGGCGTCCGGCTGCGCTTCGTGCAGAAACCGGACAAGGAAAGCGCCCCGCTTCGCGACGGGACCGTTGATCTTGAAACCGGCGTTGTCGGCAAGACGACCGGACCGGAGGTGCGGGCGCAGGCTCTGTTCCGCGATCGTTTCATCGGCGTCGTGCGCTTGGGGCATCCGTTTTGCGAGCGCGAGATGACACCCTCCCTTTATGCCGCCGGCCAGCACATCTACGTCTCGCGGCGCGGGCTCGACAAGGGACCGATCGATGAAGCCTTGACCGCGCTCGGGCTGGAGCGGCAGATCGCCACCATCGTCAGCGGCTTTTCCACCGCACTGGCGCTCGCCCGAACCTCCGATCTGATCGCCAGCGTGCCCGAACGGCACACGGGAGCCTTACGATCGGGAATGCATAGTTTCCCCCTCCCCGTCTCGACGCCCGAGATCACGGTGTCATTGCTCTGGCACCCCAGGATGGATGCCGATCCCGCGCATCGCTGGCTGCGCGGCTGCGTTCGGGACGCCTGCGAGCTGATTGAAGGGCCGCGTAGGATCTGAGGTCGGGCCGATTGATCCTTGCGTGTGGTTGACTATCCCGCGTCGCCATGATTTCCCGTCCGGGATCACCAAGCGGGGACATTATGACCGACATCATTGTAAAGGACAGTAACGGAAGCCAGCTTCACGACGGCGATTCCGTGACGCTGATCAAGGACCTCAAGGTCAAGGGAACCTCGGAGACGCTGAAGCGTGGAACGCTGGTCAAGGGCATTCGCCTGACCGACAATCCAGGCGAGATCGAGTGCAGCACCAAGCAGGTCAAAGGCCTCGTGCTGAAAACCGAGTTTTTGAAGAAGGCATAAAGTTTCCCTCGCCCGCGACTCTGCGATCAATCGGCTTTCACCGCCTCCTGCGGCACTTCCTCGGTGATCACCTCGAAACGGGAGAGCGTTGCCGGGCCGAAGGCCGTCGACATCGCGACGTCGGTGGCGTCGCGGCCGGTCCCCATCAGGATCCGGCCGATGCGCGGCGTGTTGTGGCGGGCGTCGACCGTATGCCAGTGGCCGCCGAGAAAGACCTCGAACCAGGCGCTGAAATCCATCGGATTGGGATCGATCGGAACGCCGATATCGCCGAGATAGCCGGTGCAATATCGTGCCGGGATATTCATGCATCGGCAAAGCGCGATGGCGAGATGGGCAAAGTCGCGGCAGACGCCCGCCTTGTCGGTGAAGCCGCCATGCGCGGTCCTGAGCACGTCGGCCTTCAGGTAATCGAAGGTGATGTGGTCATGGACGAAATCGCAGATTGCCTGGACGCGCGCCCAGCCGAGCGGCGTCGACGAGAATGTCGCCCAGGCAAAATCCGCAAGCCTGTCGGTGTCGCAATAGCGGCTGCCAAGCAGGAAGACCAGCACATCGTCCGGCAGGTCATTGATCGCGTGCTGGACGGCATCGTCGGGAACGATGTCGGGCTGGCCGCTGTCGTAGATCTCGAATTCCGTTGAGATCGTCGTCAGGCCCGGCGGGGCGACGATCCGACTGCAGGCATTGCCGAACACATCAGTATAGCCCCAGGCCTCGATAGGCTGGTCGAATGTCAGGATCTGATCGCTGAGGAGATCGGCGCGACGGGAGGGATGGATGTTGAGGACGAGCAGCATCGGCGTCGGTTGCGTGCATTCGTATCCCAGATGAAACCCGGCGCGTATTTTCATTGTCGCTTCCTTGTCGCGTCTCCGCATCGGTGGAGGTGAGTATGGAACGTTGATCGCGCTACCCGGTTCCGTGGCCGCGGGACTGTCACTGCGTGGCCAGCTCGGAGTAATCCAAGATTACCTCGTGGTGACGTTGACCTGCACCGTCATGCTGTCGAAATCCTTCCCATCCCCATCGTAGCTGCCGCTCAACGGGACTGCCTGGCGCGGATCGCGGGCAACCGCGACACGAATGAGATCGCGGTTGCCGACGATGCCGTTGGTCGGATCGAACTCCGTCCAGCCGGCGCCTGGAAGATAGATCTGGCACCACGCATGCGTGGAACCGCCGCCGAGCACGGTGGAGCCATCCCGGTCGGGAACATATACATAGCCCGTGACGAACCGCGCCGCGAGGCCGAGAATGCGTGCCGCCTCCATCATCAGAAGCGCAAAATCCCGGCAGGTGCCGGAGCGAAGCTGCAGGGTCTGCACCGGCGTCTGCGTTCCATGTTCATGGCGCCGCGCATAGACGAAGCTTTCGCGGATGGCATAACAGAGTGTCATCAGCAGATGCCCGGTCTCCGTCGGACGCCCCTGGCGCACGAACTGGCGCGCCCAGCGTCCGACCTCGTCGTTCGGGTCGGGATAATGGCGCTGCATCGCCGGGGTCAGATCGGCGATCTCGTCCTTGTCGTAGGAGAATGGATAGGTCAGGGCTGCCTCGTCGACCTTGAGATCCAGGGCGACCTGGGGCGTATGATCGAGCGTGATCCAGGTTTCGAAACGAAGTTCGGACGCCGGCCTCGAAAAATCGACGAGCGCCACGCAATTGCCGAAAACATCGTGGATCCAGCGCACATGACTTTCCTCAGGATAGATCGTCAACGACGCTTCGATCAGCCGCTGGTCGAAACTGTCGCGCGGCCGGAACATCAAGCGATGCTCGCCGAAATCGACGTCCCTGACGTAACGATAGGATGTGATGTGGCGGACGGAGAAAATCGTCATAAGCCGCCGTCGAATCTGTTCACTTTGCTGCTCCAAGGCGGCAACGCCGCCTCTCCTCTGCGGAAGCGCCCTGCCGGCTTTCCCGCTCATCCCGATTTCTTGTCATATAAGCACGTTCGAAAGATTGCTATTGTATCTTCACCGATCGACGGCAGGGCCGTCCAACCTAAGAGGATAACATGCATATCATCTGGGACGTTCTGACGCTTCTGCTGACAATCGGCTCACTCTATGGCGGTCGCGAATACCGGATTATTCGCGCTCGTGCCCGCGCTCAGAATTGGGGCAACTTCTGATTCGATCCGGATATCTCTGATTCGATTCCGAATCATGGCCGCATCGGTCGTTACCGGTCGCCGTTACGTCGAATGACGTAAAGTCATGCGCTTAAGAAAATGCTTTATTAGTTGAGGCGGAGTCTATCCGTCCATTCTCCCTGTTAATCCTAAGCCCGCCTCACCCCAGGCGGGCTTTTTTTCCATCGCCTGCATCACTTCTTGGCGCCGGCCGAAAGCACCCGATGTGTCGCATTGTCCATGGCGTGGCTCGTTTCCTGGCCATCCTTCTTCAGCCCGTATGCGGTATTGCCGCAGCCGGAAAGTGTCAGCAGGCAGATGCAGGCGATGGCGATTGCAGCTTTTGGCATCAAGTGTTTCCCCGGATTGAATGGCATCAAGGGAAGATGACGCATTCTTCGCCAAAATCAATCCGCAGGCGATGAGCGCGAACTCGCGACATGGAACTCGGTGACGCCACAGGCGTTTACGGGAGCCATCCAATTGGGGTTAACGACATGGATTACCAGATTGCCTTCGCCGCGACGGTCGCAACAGCGTCCTTCCTCGTCTTCATGCTGATCGTCCACCGGACCTGATTGCCCCGCGGCAAATGGATTGGCCCTAAGGCGCGCGATCACTGGAACCGGTGCTGACCGCGTTACGCGGCCTCATTGTTTGCGATCCCGAGAGATAGCAGCACCAGTTTCCGCCTCGAGCATGGTGGAAACTGGAAGGTCTGAAGCGTCTAGATCGCAGATGATCCGTCAACAACACGGGAAAAGTGCAAAACAAAAATTTCAACATCCGCAAGTATTTTCTGTTCCTCAATGTATTTAATTTTAATTAATTGCCGGGCTTAACTATTCGTTAACAATATTGTTGCGCTCCGCCCGCTTCCGCTTATGCTTTACGCAAAGGGGAGAGGGACGATGTTTAGCAAAAGCCTGATTATGCCTATTGGCTTCGCATTGCTCGCCATTGCCGGCCTGCTGTTCCAGATAGTCGCCCACGCGCTGCACTCTCCGGTCACCCTGCTGCAGCTGTGAGTCACATAACTTGCTGAACCCACAAAGCAATCTCAGTAACTAGGAGTGGAACTTCGTTTCGTTTCGTGCATTCTGTGACTCGTTTTGCCAAGAGGGAGATAACCATGGAAAGCGCAGGCGTGGGTTGGATTGCAGCCATCATTATAGGCGGTGTCGCCGGATGGCTGGCGGAAAAGGCCATGCGCAGCAGCATGAGCCTGCTCATGAACATACTGCTCGGCATCATCGGCGCTATTGTCGCCAACTGGATACTGGGTCTGTTGCACATCCAGCCGCTCGCCGGTTGGCTGGGCTATCTGATCACCGGCTTTGTCGGTGCCTGCATCTTGATCGCGATTGGGCGCGTCATCCGCCGCTGACATCTGTCGCGGCAACTGGCCTGGCCTCGGTCGCTTTGCCGGTCACCGGAAATACTACAAGCCGGGCGCTCATCACGTCCGGCTTTTCCTTACCCTGAATTCCGTTTAGCGGCGGCTGAGCAGGCCGAACACGTAGGCAATGCCTGCCGTCACGGCGAGTGCCACCAGCGGTTCTTCGCGCACCTTGTCGCGCAGTCTTTCCGTCATCACTGAAGCCTCGTCGGTCACCGCCGACTTCGCCCCCTGCCCCAGCGCGACCACGCTTTCCGTCAGCCGGGAGAGATCGTTGCGAAGGGCTGCGACCTGCGCCGACAGATCGTCTGCTGCAATATCAGCCTTGACGCGCGCAGCGGTGGATTCGGCGGAAGCGGTTTTCAATTCTGCCATGGTCTGCTCCTGTTTCATGGGATGCCGCTTCAACGAAATGGCGGCCCGAAAGGTTCCGCCGCAGCCGATCTTTTGTTCGCCGCAAAGCCGCTTCGGTGAAGCCGCCGCCATGTGCAGCTTTTCGCGCGACAAACCCTTCATTTCCTGTCGGGTTTGTTTTAAGGAACGTCGAATGTCCGCCCGCGCGCGGGTCAATGATACTGCGAGGTTTGCGTTTCCATGTTCCATATCCTCAGAAGAGCTGCTCAGACCTGGGTTGCCAAGCTGCTCCTGATTCTGCTCGTCTTGTCCTTCGGCGTCTGGGGCGTGTCGCATGAGCTGCTGTCAGGCGGCAACAGCACCACGGTCGTGACCGTCGGCGATCAGCATGTGGACGTCAACGAATTCCACCTCGCTTATCAGCGCCAGGTGGCAAGCCTCAGCCAGCAGTTCGGCACGCGCCTCACCCCCGAGCAGGCCCGCGCCTTCGGCGTCGAACAGCAGGTGCTCGCCCAGCTCGTTGCCGGAGCCTCGCTCGACCAGCTCGCCGAAGACATGAACCTCGGCCTTTCCGAAGATCGCCTCGCCCAGCTGATCGCTGACGATCCGGCGTTCAAGGCCGTAAACGGCCGGTTCGACCGCGAGCTCTTCATTTCGCGCCTGCAAAATGCCGGCATCCGCCAGGACGATTACATCAAGGAGCGCAGCAAGGTCGCTGTGCGCAGCCAGGTGGTCGATGCCATCTCCAACGGCTTCACTGCGCCGAAGACGCTGGTCGACGCCCTGAAGCTCTATGGCGAAGAAAGCCGCAGCGTCGAATACCTGCTGCTCACCAATGCCAATATCGAGCCGATCAAGGCACCTGCCGACGACGTGCTGGCGACGTGGTTCGAAGGTGTCAAGCAGCGCTACCGGGCGCCCGAATACCGCAAGCTCGTCTATCTCAAGCTGCAGCCTGGCGATATTGCCGATGCCGCGACCGTCACCGACGACCAGATCCACGAAGCCTTCGACAAGAGCAAGGATACCTATCGCACGCCGGAAAGCCGCACCATCGAACAGCTGACCTTCGCCAGCAAGGATCTCGCCGCCGCTGCCGAAACGGCGCTGAAGAGCGGCACCAGCTTTGATCAGTTGGTTTCCGACCAGGGCAAGACGGCAAGCGACGTGCTGCTCGGTGAGTTCACCAAGGACAAGGTTCCCGACCAGGCCGTTGCCGATGCGGCCTTCGCGGTTTCGCGCGATGGCGGCACGACGCCTGTCGTCGATGGCTCCTTCGGCCCCGTCATCCTGCGCGTCACCAACATCAAGTCGGAAACGGCGAAGAATTTCGACGAGGTGAAGGAGGATATCCGCAAGCAGCTGGCGCTTTCCAACGCCTCCCAGGAAGTGATCAACGTTCACGATCGCATCGAGGACCTGCGCGCTGGCGGTTCGACGCTCGAGGATATTGCCGGCCAACTGAATCTCAAGGCCGTGACCGTCGATGCCGTCGATATGACCGGCGCCGACAAGGACGGCAACGAGGTCAAGGATATCCCAGCCAAGCAGCAGCTGCTCGGCGAAGCCTTCAAGACCGAAGTCGGCGTCGATGCGCCGCCGCTCCCGATCGGCAATGACGGCTATGTCTGGTTCAACGTCCGCGAAATCACGCCGGACCGCGACCGCCCGGTTGCCGAAGTGCGCGAAAAGGCCGTCGAGGACTGGACGGCGGAGCAGCAGAAGGCCGAGCTCGCCAAGAAGGCCGACGCATTGAAGGCCGAGGCGAAGAAAGGCACGACCCTGGCCGATATCGCAACGCCGCTCGGCATTGCCGTCGAAAGCAAGAGCGGTGTCACCCGCTCCACCGATGATGCAGTCCTCGGCCGCGCCGGCGTCACCGCCGCCTTCTCCGGCCCGGTCGATACGGTCGCGAGTGCTGTCGGCGCCGATCCCTCGACGCAGATCCTGCTGAAGGTCACCGAGGTCAACACCCAGCCGACCGGCGACGTGCTGAACAATCGCGATGCCCAGATCACCGCCATGGCCAATGCCGCCGGCGACGATATTCTCGATCAGATGGTCAACCTGCTGCAGACGCAGTATGGCGCTCAGATCAACCAGACGCTCGCTGAACAGGCGACGGTCCGCTAGGAGGCTTTATGACCGATCTGAAGCCGTTCCTGGCCAAGGCCGCAAGCCGCGAGCCGCTGACGCGTGACGAGGCCCGCGCCGCCTTCGACATCCTGATGTCGGGCCAGGCGACCCCCTCGCAGATCGGCGGCTTCCTGATGGCGTTGCGCGTGCGCGGCGAAACCGTCGATGAGATCGTCGGCGCCGTCACCGCGATGCGCTCGAAGATGCTGACCGTCGAAGCACCGGCCGATGCGATCGACATCGTCGGAACCGGCGGCGATGCCAGCGGCACCTACAACATCTCGACGCTGGCGGCGCTGATCGTCGCCGGCGCCGGTGTGCCCGTCGCCAAGCATGGCAACCGGGCGCTGAGTTCGAAATCGGGCGCAGCCGACAACCTGGCCGCACTCGGCGTCAAGCTCGACGTCGGTCCCGAGATCATCTCCCGCTGCATCGCCCAAGCCGGCGTCGGCTTCATGTTCGCGCAGCTGCATCACTCCGCCATGCGCCATGTCGGCCCCTCAAGGGTCGAGCTCGGCACGCGCACGATCTTCAACCTGCTTGGGCCGCTCTCCAATCCGGCCGGCGTCCGCCGCCAGCTGCTCGGCGTCTTCTCGCCGCAATGGCTGGTGCCGCTTGCCGAAGTCATGCGCGATCTTGGCTCCGAATGCGTCTGGGTGGTCCACGGCGACGGCCTCGACGAGATCACCACCACCGGCATCACAAAAGTCGCAGCACTCGAAGACGGCAAGATCCGCACCTTCGAGCTTTCGCCCGCCGATTTCGGCGTCAGCCCTTGCGTGCTCGCCGACATCAAGGGCGGTGACGGTATCGCCAACGCTGCAGCGCTTCGCGAGGTGCTCGGCGGCGCCAAGAATGCCTATCGCGACGTCTCGCTCGCCAATGCTGCCGCCTCGCTCGTCATCGCCGGCAAGGTCGAGACGATCCGCGACGGTATGACGCTGGCCACGCAGTCGCTGGATAGCGGTGCGACCGCACTCGCCCTCGACAAACTCATCGCCGTTTCCAACGATATCGACTAGGATTGCCCGATGACCGATATCCTGAAGAAGATCGAACTCTACAAGCGCGAGGAGATCGCCGCCGCCAAGGCGAAGGTGTCGCTTGCCGATCTGAAGGCGATGCAGGCCGGCCAATCCGTGCCGCGCGGCTTCCACAAGGCGCTCATTGCCAAGCGTGATGCCGGCCGCTTCGGCCTGATCGCCGAGATCAAGAAGGCAAGCCCCTCGAAGGGTCTCATTCGCCCGGATTTCGATCCGCCGTCGCTGGCGAGCGCCTATGAGGCCGGCGGTGCCGCCTGCCTTTCGGTGCTGACCGACACGCCGAGCTTTCAGGGCGCGCCGGAATTTCTGACAGCCGCCCGCGCTGCCTGCACACTGCCGGCGCTGCGCAAGGATTTCATGTTCGAGACCTATCAGGTACACGAGGCCCGCGCCTGGGGCGCCGACTGCATCCTGCTGATCATGGCCTCGCTGTCCGACGATGAAGCCGAACGTCTGCAGGACGAGGCTTTCGGGCTTGGCATGGACGTGCTGGTCGAGGTCCACGACGCCGAGGAGATGGAGCGGGCGCTGAAACTCTCCTCGCCGCTCGTCGGCATCAACAACCGCAATCTGCGTACCTTCGAGGTCAGCCTTAGCGTCAGCGAGGCGCTTGCCTCCATGGTGCCGTCAGACCGGCTCCTGGTCGGCGAAAGCGGCATCTTTACCCATGCCGATTGCAAGCGCCTGCAGGCCGTCGACATCAATACTTTCCTTGTCGGCGAGAGCCTGATGCGCAAGGAGGACGTCTCCGCCGCCACCCGCGCGCTGCTCTTTGGCGAAGCCGCCATCGCGGCCGAATGATATGAGCGGCCAAAAGCCAGGCCTCACTCATATCGATGCCTCCGGCGAGGCGCATATGGTCGATGTCTCCGACAAGGCCGAGACGGTGCGCATCGCCACTGCCGAGGGCCATGTGAAGATGGCGCCGGAAACGCTTGCTCTCATACGGCAAGGCAATGCCAAGAAGGGCGATGTGATCGGCACGGCGCGCCTTGCCGGCATCATGGCGGCAAAACGCACCGCCGATCTCATCCCGCTCTGCCATCCGCTGATGCTGACGAAGGTCACGGTCGAGATCGCGGAAGATGCCGCCCTGCCCGGCCTGCGCGTTACGGCAACCGCCAAGCTGACCGGCAAGACCGGTGTGGAGATGGAGGCGTTGACCGCCGTCTCGGTCGCTTGTCTGACGATCTACGACATGGCCAAGGCGGCCGACAAGGCAATGGAGATCGGCGGCATCAGACTTCTTGAAAAGTCCGGCGGAAAATCCGGCGATTTCCGTCATCCGGAGGCAAGATGAACCTTCTCCCGGTCGCCGAGGCCCTGAACCGCTTGCTCTCTCGCGCAAAGCCCGTCGCGGCATCCGAGACGCTGCCGCTTGCCGAGGCTGAGGGCCGCGTCCTGGCCGTCGATCTGACGGCCGGCCTGACCCAACCGCCCTTCAATGCCTCCGCCATGGATGGCTATGCGCTACGCCGCGAAGACGCGCCGGAGCCGGGCGCCGTGCTGAAGGTCATCGGCATGTCTTCCGCCGGCCACGGCTTCGAGGGAAGCGTCAGCCAGGGAGAGGCCGTGCGTATCTTCACCGGCGCGCCTGTTCCGCCAGGCGCTGATAGCGTCCTGCTGCAGGAGGATGCGGAGAAGATCGAGGGCGGCATCAGAACCAATTTCCCTGTGCGACAGGGCCAGCACGTGCGCCCTCGCGGCCAGGATTTCGCCGAAGGCGAAGCCGTGCTGTCGGCCGGCACCGTGCTCGATTTCTCGCGGCTGACGGTTGCTGCCGGCATGAACCGGCCTGATGTCGAGGTGCTGCGGCGCCCGCTGATCGCCATCCTCGCAACCGGCGACGAACTGCTGCCGCCCGGAAGCACGCCCGGCCCTTCGCAGATCATCGCATCCAATACGTTTGGTATTGCAGCCCTTGCCCGCAAGGCCGGCGCCGATGTGCTCGATCTCGGCATCGTGCCTGACGACAAGGCCAGGATCAGCGCGGCGATCGACGCGGCGCGGGACGCCAAGGTCGAGGTGATCGTCACGCTTGGCGGCGCTTCGGTCGGCGACCATGATCTGGTGCAGGCCACGCTGATCGAGGCTGGCATGCAGCTTGATTTCTGGCGCATCGCCATGCGCCCCGGCAAACCGCTGATGGTCGGCAGCTTTGACGAGACGCATGTGCTCGGCCTGCCCGGCAATCCGGTCTCGAGCCTCGTCTGTTCGCTGCTCTTCCTGGAGCCGCTGATCCGCAAACTCGCCTCCCTGCCACCGGTGCAGCGCGAGGTAACGGTGGAGGCAGCCGTCACACTGCGCGCCAACGACCACCGGCAGGACTATATCAGGGCGAAACTTTCGAAATCCGCTGCCGGCGACTGGCTCGCCGAACCCTTCGGCAAGCAGGATTCCTCGATGATGAAGGTCTTCGCTGCCGCCGACTGCCTCGTCATCCGCCCGCCGCATGCGCCGGAACTGCCGGCCGGAGCGCCTTGCCCTGTCATGCTGTTGCGGCCCGATCTCTTGGCATAACCCCAGCCTTTCAGCCGTTGCCGAAGAGCGAGAATACGCCCGCCGGCACCGCCCCGCCGCCGCCGCTGCCTCCGCCGAAATCCGCAACCGCATGGGTGGCGATTCGCCTGAGTTCGTCCTGCGGCAGATAGGCGCGCTCGGGATCGCCGATCAGCACCTCGATGCCGCTCGCCTGGCAACGCCGTAGGAAGGCCATGACCCGCAAGGCGAGCGCTGGATCATAGAACAGGTCGCCGACCACGAGGAGGTCTGTCTCAGGTGGCGGCCCCTCGATCATATCGGCGGCCCGGGCTACGATATCCACGCCGTTGATCGCCGCGTTGAGGCCGATCGCGGCAATGGCATTGGCATCGATGTCGACCGCCGTAACCGCGCGCGCTCCAGCCTTTGCCGCCGCGATAGCGACGAGCCCTGAGCCGGCGCCGAGGTCGAGGACACGGCGGCCCGCGACCGTTTCCGGCTGGTCGAGCAGATGGCGGGCAAGCACGGCGCCGCCGGCCCAGGGATAAGCCCAGTAAGGCGGCGGATCGGCCTCTCTGCTACCGGCAAGCCGCCAGAGCCCGCTCGCAGGCCCTGCCGTATGAAGACAAATCTCGGGGATCGAGGGAACGGGTGATATAGGGAGGTTTGCACGGATGAAGGCGGCCGGATCGGGTTGCGACAGGCCCGGGCGTTTCATCGTCGTCTGCTCCTGCCGGCGCTGTAACGGCGTCATCGTTTTTAATAGCAAGAGCAGGCCGCCGTTGTGGAATTCCCCGCCATTTATGCACGCCACGATTTAGGTGAAATAATGAAGCCGAGCCAGGCTTTTCGCAAGGAACTGAACCGCTATTCGTGATGAGGCGTGCCATATGCCATTCAGGAACGCAATACAGGCCGTTGAAGCGAGACCGTCTTGGGAGCCTCGGCGCGTGCGAGATCTGCGAGAAACTGCTCCATCAGCGGGGAATCACCAAACCGACGATAGGTGAACTTCCGCGCTGCAACCGATGTCTGCAGAACCTCTCCGAGGGAAGCTTAAGCTTCACTGATTGCACGTGCGGCAGGCATCAAGAGGGTTGAGTCCTGCTGGTGCAAAGCAAGGCAGACAACCTTCGTCGACGATCGTTGGCTGTCGGGCATTTATGAACCTCATTTCTAACATCATGCAGATAGTACCGCCTAATGCTCCATGCTGAGGCGAGGTAACGTCTCCAACCAACCGCCGTCTCCAGTGCGATGCCATGTCCGGAGAAGATGAGGCGTGTCTTGGGTCTAAGGTCTTTAGCGCGGCCTGCCAGCAACGGTGCTGGCGCGCGCTACTCCACCGTCCTTTCAGGGCTTCGACAGCCCGTATTCGGGAAGAACACGCATGACAAAAATTTTGGCTTCTGTTGTGATCTCCACCTTGATCCTTGTGTCGGCGACGGCTCCTGCGGAAGCGGAGGGAGATGTCGCCTTGGGACAAAAAGCGTTTCAGCGCTGTTTCGCCTGTCATTCGACCACGGATCAGAAAAAGGCTGGGCCGGGGCTCGGTGGCGTTGTCGGGCGCGCGGCCGGCACTGCGGAAGGCGTCCGCTGTTCGGCGGCCATGAAGGCGTCGGGATTAGTATGGGACGAGGCGACGTTGGACCGATTTCTAGCAGCGCCTCGCGAAGTTGTACCGACCACCACGATGACCGTGGGCGTACCCAAGCCTGAGGATCGGCTAAACATCATCGCTTACCTGAAGTCCCTGTCGGAGTAGCGGCGAACCTCTTGGCTGAGCAAGCCGGCGGTCGATGGGCACCCAACGCGGCCGATCATCGCTGACCGGTCTTGGGTTGACGTGTCTGCTCGTGCTTTTGCCTCGCATTCAGAAGCCGCCTTTCTAACGTCGTGCAGGTTTTGCCAACTAATTTGGCGCCGCCGGACGAGCTAACGTTGCCGCGGAGAGCAGGCTCTTGGTCGATGGCGTCTCATCATCCTGGAGGTTGCTGGCGGCACTCCCGTCGCCGTCGCTCTCCTCGATGATCGACGGTTCTAACCGTTAGCTGAACGACCGCAGTCAACGACCACATCCATTATGAAACATCGGAGAACCGACCAGTCATGATCACACTGAATATCAACGGTAATCAGCACGAGGTCGATGCCGACCCGGAGACACCCATCCTTTGGGTGCTGCGCGACACGCTCGGCATGACCGGGACCAAGTTCGGCTGCGGCGCCGCGCTTTGCGGCGCGTGCACGATACATCTGGATGGTGAGGCTGTCCGTTCCTGCAGCACCCCTCTCTCCGCTGCCGAGGGCCTGAATATCACCACCATAGAAAAAGCGACCGACGGCAGCGACCGCGTCGGCGCCGCTGTGCGCGCAGCTTGGGTCAAGCACGATGTAGCGCAGTGCGGTTATTGTCAGAGCGGCCAGATCATGAGCGCCACGGCGTTCCTCGCATCCTTGCCCTCCGGTTCGCAGCCGACCGCCTCGGAGATAGATACGGCAATGGAAGGTAATATTTGTCGTTGTGGAACCTATGTCCGTATCCGCGCCGCCATAGCCGATGCTGCCAGCAATCTCGTTTGAGGGAGACACCATATGTTGCCGAACATGGATTATAGCGAATTACCGCGTGCGCTGCAGCACATGCTGGAACGGGGTCGTTCGACGGCGGTTCAGGCGTTGCCACGCCGCAGCTTTCTAAAGCTGACGGGGACCCTCGGTTTGGCTGTCGGCATTTTCCCCCATCTGGCCGCCGCCCAGTCCACCGACGCGGGTGAGGTGCCCACCGCTCTGAAGCCGACCGAGCAGCCTTCTGCGTTTGTTCAAATTGCGCCAAATGGCGAGGTTATGGTCACAATCAACCGGCTGGAGTTCGGTCAAGGCGTCCAAACGGCATTGCCGATGATCCTTGCCGAAGAACTCGACGCGGACTGGAATTTAGTACGCAACCAGCTCGGCACCAATGACATGGCCTATGTTGATCCGCTCTTCGGCATGCACCTTACCGGCGGTTCGAACACCATCAAGAACAGCTTTACGCAGTATCGCGAGTTGGGTGCCCGCGTCCGCGCCATGCTGCTCGCAGCCGCGGCGGACCGCTGGAACGTGGATGTTTCCGCGCTGCGAACCCAGGCCGGTGTGGTTCTGGCTCCCGATGGCCGCAAGCTCGGTTATGGAGAACTTTCCGAAGCGGCCATGGCCCTGCCCGTGCCTCAGAAAATAGCGTTGAAGGACCCGAAGGATTTCCGCATCATCGGCCAGCCCACCCAGCGTCTGGACGCACAAGCCAAGAGCAGTGGCCAACAGAGTTTTGGCATCGACTTCAAGTTGCCGGGACAATTGACGGCCGTGGTGGCTCGCCCTCCGGTCTTCGGAGCCAGGATAGCATCGCTGGACGACAGCGCAGCACGTTCAGTAAAGGGTGTGAAAGCTGTTTTGCGGGTGCCGCTGGATCGCGGTGCAGAGGGCGTGGCCGTGGTGGCCGACGGATATTGGCAGGCATCTCAGGGCCGCAACGCCCTTAAGGTGGAGTGGGACACATCGCCTGTCGAAAAGGTCGATAGTGAAAAGCAACTTGCCCAGTTTCGCGAGATCGCCAATCGCCCCGGCCCGCGCCAGTTCGATGCCGACATGGCGCCATTGGAAACTGCACCCTTGAGTCTGGAAGCCGAGTTCGTGTTTCCGTATCTCGCCCACGCGGCGATGGAACCGCTGAACTGCACGGTTCGGCTTTCCGACGATAGTGCCGAGATCTGGATGGGGAGCCAAAGTGCAGGGCTCGATGCCGGCGTTGCAGCAAACGTGCTCGGCCTCAAGCCGGAACAGGTCGTGGTGAACGTGCAGACATCGGGTGGTGGCTTCGGCCGGCGCTTTTCCAGCAGCAGCGACACGGCAATGGAGGCCTGCCAGATAGCCAAAGCCGCAAGGGCGGCGGGGCTGAACGCACCGGTGCGAACGCTCTGGAGCCGTGAGGACGATATGAGGGGCGGCTACTATCGTCCAACGCATCTTCACCGCGCCCGCATCGGTTTCGACAAAGAGGGCAATGTACTGGCCTGGGACCACACCATCGTCGGTCAGTCCATACTGACGGGAACCGTGTTCGAGAAGTTCCAGGTGAAGGACGGCATCGATGCCGCCACGACCGAGGGGATGCGGAGCCCCTACCCGCTTCCCATGCGCCTGACAGTACATCATCCTGTTACCAACGTGCCGGTTCTGTGGTGGCGCAGCGTTGGCTCCACCCATACGGCCTTCGTGATGGAGACCTTGCTTGACGATATAGCGAGAGCCACCGACCAGGATCCGGTCGCATATCGCATGAAGATGTTTGGCGATGAGCATCCTCGTCATCGCGATGCACTGCAACTCGCCGTAGACAGGAGCGGTTACGGCAGTAGGGCATTGGCAGAAGGCCGGGCCTGGGGTGTGGCCGTGCACGAATCCTTTTCATCCGTGGTGGCCTACGTGGTGGAAGCCTCCGTCGTCGACGGGCAGCCCAAGCTGCATCGGGTTACGGCGGGGGTGCACTGCAATCTGGCCGTCAACCCTCGGACTGTGGAAGCGCAGGTTCAGGGCGCGGCGATCATGGGCTTGTCGACATGCCTTGCCGGCGCGGAAATCACGCTCAAGGACGGTATTGTGGACCAAGGCAACTTCAGCGAATTCACGGTGGCAAGGATCACGGATGTGCCGGAGTTCGACGTCAACATCGTACCGAGCGCGGATGCACCGACAGGCATGGGCGAACCCGGCCTGCCGCCTTTGGCGCCGGCATTTGCCAATGCCATCTCGCGTCTGACAGGCAAGCCAGTCAGGCAGATGCCTTTCAACCTCGCTTAGAACCTGGCTCGGACGAGAGCCTGCCCCGGTCCTGTGTGCCGCTGAATGCAGCGGGCCGCACAGGGCCGCGATGTTCCTGTCGCGTGACGTCTTGACAATAATGGCGCTAAGACTTCGCGGTCAGCGATGACCGCGGGCTTCACCAGCAATCAGGACAGGCAGGACTTCACGTCTATCGGCAATCGCGCGACTGAGATCACCCCCCAACCCAACGCGACCATCTTCCGGGCAGGCCTGGCAGGGGCGTCAGCCTTTGAAACGAAGCGCCTCGACGAGGAGCGCAAACGCAGCCGTATGCTGACGTCGGCTTGGGTAATACAGGTGATAGCCAGGGAACGACTGACACCAATCGTCGAGGACTCGGATCAGTCGCCCGTCTGCAATGTATTGTGAAACCTGACTTTCGAAAGTGTAGGCAAGCCCGAGCCCATCCAAAGCAGCGGCTTCCAGCATCAAACTATCGTTGATGATGAGCGGCCCGTTCATTCTGACCACAAGCTCCTCGCCGTCGCGCTCGAACTCCCAGGCGTACAATCCACCTCCTGTGGTTTGCCGGTAGCTAATACCCCGGTGATCGCCGAGATCGCGGGGCGTCATTGGGATTGTGCGGTTCTGGAAGTAGGACGGCGATCCAACGACTGCCATGCGAAGGTCAGGGCCGATCCTGACGGCAACCATGTCTTTTTGAACCTGTTCTCCAATGCGAATACCGGCGTCGAACCGGTCGGCCACGATATCCGTCAGGCCCTCGTCAAGAATGACCTCCATTTCAATATCCGGGTATTCCGCCAAGAATGTTGTCATGACAGGCCAAAGCACGCTCATGGCGGCATATCGAAACGTCGTGATACGGATAGTGCCCGCCGGCTTGTCACGAAGTGCGGTGACGGCTGCGATCTCGCTTTCGATGTGTTCGAAGGCAGGGCGGAGGTTCCGAAGCATACGCTCTCCGGCATCGGTCAGCGACAAGCTTCGTGTAGTGCGTGAGATTAGCCGCACCCCCAGCCTCTGCTCCAGCATCCTGACTGAGTAACTGACGGCAGACTGGGAAAGTCCCAGCTTGGCGGAGGCGCGCGTGAAACTTCCGGCCTCGGCGACGGCGATGAAGGCTGCAAGTTCGCTGAAGTCACCGTGTCTCATTTATCAGCCCCATTTCTAACTTCATGCAGATTATAGCGGCTAATCATCGTTTGTCTTCATCGCTATCTGTCACTTCACAAACCGTTGACCGGCAAGCAAGAGAGACAATTGCTCATGGAAACTACGTCCAAAATTTTTGAACCGTTCGCATTCGCCAAGGGGCTCACGCTTCGCAACCGGGTCGTCATGGCCCCAATGACGACATGGTCGGCGAATGGCGATGGAACTGTCTCGGATGAGGAAGTTTCGTATTATCGACGCAGGGTAAAAGGCGTTGGCCTCGTTGTGACGGGCTGCACGCACGTCACGCCCAATGGCATCGGCTTCACGGGCGAATTCGCTTCTTATGACGACAGCTTCATGCCAAGTCTGCGGCGGCTCGCGGAATCCGCCAAGAGCGGCGGCGCACCCGCGATTCTTCAGATTTTTCACGCTGGGAACAAGGCCGTGCCGGAGCTGGTCCCGAAGAAGGACGTGGTCAGCGCCAGTGCGCTCGAAGTTCCCCCCGGCCCGTTCAATCCAGGTGGGGTCACTACACGTGCTCTGAGCCATGACGAAATCCTCGATGTGATTTCGGCGTTCGGGCGGGCGACGCGCCGTGCCATCGAAGCGGGCTTCGACGGCGTCGAACTCCATGGTGCCCATGGCTTCCTGATCCAGAACTTCTTCTCGCCTGTCTATAACCAGCGCAACGACGAATGGGGAGGCGCGCTGGAAAACCGGATGCGGTTCCCGCTCGCAGTGGTCCTCGAAGTGAAGCGGATAATAGACACATACGCGACGCGACCCTTCCTTTTGGGATACCGGATTTCCCCGGAGGAACCAGAATCGGGCGGGCTTCGGATCGAGGACACCTACGGGCTTATCGACCGTCTCATCGATTGCGGCGTGGACTACATCCATGCATCGCTGTCGAGCGTACTCGATGCCAAGCCGGTTGAAGCTAGCGATGATCGCATGATCGCTGAGTTGATCGCCGCCAGAGTTGCGGGGCGCGTGCCAGTCCTTGCCGCTGGCCAGGTCAGAACGCCTCAACAAGCGGAGCGTGCCCTCGATCTGGGCCTTTCGCTTGTGGCTGTCGGCCAAGGGCTGGTGATCAACCCGGACTGGGTCGAACTGTCAAAGAGCGGCAACGGCGATCTGATCGAGACGGAGATCAGAACCACGACGGTCCCAAAAATCGCACTTCCCACCAAACTCTGGGGCGTCATCGAGGCAGCCGGCGGCTGGTTCAAGATCAACGATGATCATGCGGCGCACGGGCGGAAGGCCAACGCATAAAGTGTCGGTACACAACTCGCCATCAAGGAGAATTCTATGAGTAAAGTCTGGATGATCACAGGCGCCGGGCGCGGCATGGGGCTCGATTTCGCCAAGGCGGTTCTGGCGTCCGGCGACAAGCTCGTCGCCACCGGCCGAAATCGTGAGCGCGTTGCCGCGGCCATCGGTCAATCGGAAAACCTGCTGGTCGTCACGCTGGACGTGACAAAGTCTGCAGATGCGGACTCCGCTGTCAAAGCGGCGCTTGAACGTTTTGGTCGCATCGACGTGCTGGTGAACAATGCCGCGAACTTTTACGCAGGCTATTTTGAGGAATTGACCTCAGCCCAAATGGATCTGCAGTTGGCCAGTAATCTCCTCGGCCCCATGAGTGTCACCCGCGCCGTCCTGCCGGTGATGCGCCGGCAGGAATCCGGCAAGGTCATCTCGATCTCATCGACGGCCAGCCTGCTGGGCTTTGAGTTTTGCAGCGCTTACTCTGCCGCGAAGTTTGCCCTCGATGGCTGGATGGAATCGCTGCAGCCCGAAGTGGCGCCGTTTGGTATTGAAACGATGATCGTCAATCCGGGCTTCTTCCGCACGGAACTGCTGACCGACGAATCAACCCAATATGCTCCGTCATCTGTCCGCGACTACGACGAAAGACGCGCCCAGCACCTGGCATTCTGGAAGTCCGCCAACGGCCAGCAGAGCGGCGATCCCGCAAAACTTGCCCAAGCGCTGATCACCCTGGTCAACCAACCGGAGCTGCCCCGCCGGTTCATCGCCGGAGCTGATGCTGTTGGCATGGTGGAACAGAAAATCGCGCTGCTGCAGCAGCAGATCGACGCCTACCGGGAGCTTTCAAGTTCGCTTGCGTTCGAAGTGAAATCCCAAGCCTGAAACGACGCTTTGCTAGAGCTCAGTAATTCTTCATGGCAAGATGCGGCATTCCGCCGTCAAGAAATTGCGCGCCATAGGCAACGAAGCCGAAACGCTCGTAAAGCGGCAGCTTGTCCGCCTGCGCTGTCAGATAGAAGCGGTTGTCGCGGGCAGCGCGATGCAGTTCCATCGCTTGCCCGATCATTGCGGCTGCAATGCCTTGGCCGCGCCATTGGCTTGCAACCGCAACCCGGCCGACCTTCACATGTTCCTCGGCGTAGATGATCCGCAGGGTGCCGGAGACTTCGCCCGCCGTGACGGCGACAAGATGATGAGCGTTGAGATCGTCGGCATCGAATTCCTCGGCTTCGGGAACCTTCTGCTCATGCACGAAAATAGCGCGCCGCAGCCGGAAGGCCTCATTGCAGAGCGTACTGAAAACCGGGACGCTGAGGATCGCCGTTTCCGTCACCATCCTTGCCTCCCTCAGGGATACGACCCAAAGCCCTCCGCCTTATCGGCGAAGGGCTGCCGGCAAAATCAGCCGGGCTTCTTCTTTGAGAACTTAGCTTTTGGTCCGGCGCCGCCCTTACCCTCATATTTGGGGGCCTCGGATCTCGGGCCTTCGTATTTCGGCTTGTCGGACTTCGGGCCATCGAAAGCGGGCTTGCCCGGCTTCTTGCTCCAGGGCTTGCTATCCCGTTTGTCCCCGCCGCTATTATCGGCCGCGGCATATCCGCCGCCCGGACCCTTGCCGAACTTGTTCTTCGGCCGCTCGCCGCGGAATGTGTCGTCCGGCCGCTCGTCGCGAGATGGCTTGCCGGCATAAGGCTTCGGCGCAGGCGCCCGGCTGAAATCCGGCGTGCCGGAAAGCCTGGTCACGCGGATGCCGCGTTCGAGCGCTTTGTTCGGACCGATCGCCGCCAGGAAGCTTTCGGCGCTCGCCGCAGCGATCTCCACAAAAGTTTCCTCGGGCTGCATCTTGATCGCGCCGATCTCGCGCTTCGTCACATTGCCGTTGCGGCAGAGCATCGGGATCAGCCAGCGCGGCTCGGCATTCTGCTTGCGCCCGACTGAGACGGAAAACCAGACGCTGGCGCCAAAATCTTCGCGCGGTCCCTTCTGCGCCGGCTCGTACGGCTCGGAATTGTCGCGGCGCTTGCGGCTGCGGTCGTCCTGCACGGTAACCTCGATGAGGTCCTCCGGCGCCGAATGATTGGTGCGGTAAAGACGTAAGAAAGCGGCGGCGAGCTTTTCGGCGCCGTGGCTGGCGAGAAGCTGCTGTACCAGCCCCTGCTCTTCCTCCTGCGGCGTTTCGTTGAAGATCGGATCGGCGAGCAGCCGCGCGTCGTCGCGCTCGCTTACTTCCTCGGCCGAAGGCGGGCGCGCCCAGGCAGCCGAAATACCGGCATTCTCAAGCAGGCGCTCTGCCTTGCGCCGTGCATTCAGCGGCACGATCATGGCGCTGATGCCCTTGCGTCCGGCCCGGCCGGTTCGGCCGCTGCGGTGCAGCAGCGTGTCCGGATTGGTCGGCAGGTCGGCATGGATGACGAGATCGAGCCCCGGCAGGTCGATGCCGCGGGCGGCAACGTCGGTCGCGATGCAGACACGGGCGCGCCCGTCGCGCATCGCCTGCAGCGCATGCGTGCGCTCGTTCTGCGTCAGCTCGCCGGACAGCGCCACGACGGCGAAATTGCGGTTGTTGAAGCGTGCGGTCAGATGGTTGACGGCGGCGCGCGTCGAGCAGAACACGATGGCATTGGTCGCCTCGTAATAGCGCAGCACGTTGATGATCGCGTTCTCGCGGTCGCTCGGGGCGACCATCAGCGCGCGATATTCGATGTCAATATGCTGCTTTTCCTCGGCCGCGGTGCTGATGCGCACGGCATCGCGCTGGTAGCTCTTGGCAAGCTTGGCGATCGCCGCCGGCACCGTTGCCGAAAACATCAGCGTCCGGCGTTCGTCCGGCGCCGCATCGAGGATGAATTCGAGGTCTTCGCGGAAGCCGAGATCGAGCATCTCGTCGGCCTCGTCGAGCACGGCGGCCTTCAGTTCCGACATGTCGAGCGCCCTGCGGCGGATATGGTCGCAAAGCCGGCCGGGCGTGCCGACGACGATATGGGCGCCGCGTTCGAGCGAGCGGCGCTCATTACGGATGTCCATGCCGCCGACGCAGCTGACGATCACCGCGCTGGTCATCTCAAAGAGCCATTCGAGCTCGCGCTTCACCTGCAGGGCAAGCTCGCGCGTCGGGGCGATGACCAGGGCGAGCGGCGCGGCGGCATTGCCGAAGCGCTCCCTGCCTTCGAGCAGCGTCGGCGCCAGCGCCAGGCCGAAGGCGACGGTTTTGCCGGAGCCGGTCTGGGCCGAGACCAGCGCGTCGGAAGCGGCAAGCGCCGGATCGAGCATCGCCTTCTGCACCGGGGTGAGTTCGGCGTAACCACGCTTCTGCAACGCCTTGGCGATCGCCGGAACGACGCCGTTAAATTCTGTCATGAGTTCGATCTTTCGGAGCTGTCAGGCGCGTTGCTGCGCCATGGCCGGAGCCAGCCGGCGGGGTATTTGCGCCGTTCCTAGCCGCTCCCGCGGCGATTGTCAAAGCGTGCGGCTGCGCCACAGCCAGGCGTCGATGCGGCTTGCCCGGCCACGCAGCGCCGTTTCCAACGGTCCCTCCATCCGGCCGGACTGCGAGAGCACGCTATCGGGGCCGGCGGCGCGGACGATTTCGGCGCTCAGCGCCAGTTCGACGCCATGGCGGGCGGCGACCTCCATCAGCCGGCTGCCGACATTGATGGTGTCGCCCGCCGCGGTGATCTGCTGCCGGTCGCCGGTGCCCAATCGCGAGGCGACGATCGGGCCACAATGGGCGCCGACCTTGAAGCCGATCTTCTTTTGGGCAAAGCCCGCATGCGCTTGAAGCCAGGCCCTTGTGCGCTCGCACAGACTGACTGCGCAAGCGGCGGCACGGGCGGCATCGTCATCGGCAGGCTCCGGCAGGCCGAACAGGATCATCGCCCCGTCGCCCATGAAGCTGGTGATGGCGCCGCCATGGGCGCGCGCCTCCTCGTCGACCAGTTCGAAGAAGCCGCTCAGCATCTCGCTCACCGCCACCGGCCCCACATTTTCGCTGAGGCCGGTGAAGCCCGAGAGATCGATGAAGATGACGGCGGCGTTCTGCCGCACCGGCGCGGCGAGGAAGTTCGGATCGCGCGCCAGCCACTCGCCGAGCCCCGGCGCCTCGATGCGCTGCAGAAGCGCGCTCTGCTCGGCGAAATGGCGGGCGCGGCCACGGTCGAGCCAGAGTTCGGCCGCGCCATAAGCCAGCGCCGGCGGCAGTGCTGCGGCGATCGGCAGCGCCGCACTCAGCCAGTAGCCATGCGCGAAGGCCGACAGATTGAGCATCGCCCAGACGATCAGCGTCAGCACGATGATGACATAGCCTGCCGCACTCCGGCGCCAGGCGACCAGCGACACGAGCACGATCGGCAGTCCGATGGCGGTGGCGGCATCGATAAGCCGCATCCTGCGGTCGCGCACCATGCCGTCGCCGGTAACAAGATGGGTGATCGCCGTCGACATCACCTCGACGCCGGGCATGACGGGATCGAACGGTGTCGGGAAGACATCGCCGCCGCCGGTGACAGTCGAACCGATGACGACGATGCGGCCTGCCACCGCATCCGCTGGCAGCCTGCCATCCAGCGCATCGGCAGCGCTGAAGGTGGCGATGCTGCCGTGGCCGCCATAGAATGTCACCGGCAGGCGCTGGCCGATATCAGTGGGAATACGCAGCTTTCCGAGCATGATGGCGTCGCGTTCGATGGTGGGATCGACGCCGAGCGCCACCGACGCGGCACGCAGCGGAAAAGCCGGATCCAGCCGGTCTGCGGCACGCGAGATCAGCGGAATGAAGCGCGGCGTGCCGGTCTGGTCGGTTGCGACGTTGACGATGCCGACCGCGGCGGCCTCGGCAAAGCGGGGGAGCGGCAAGAGAAGCTGGTTTGCCTCCGGGATGGCGGCAAGCGGATCCTCGGCCGCATCGGTGACCCGCTGGCTGCTTTGCGCAAAAGTGGCCGCGGCCGCAATCACGCTTGGCCCCTGGCGAAGGGCCGAGGTCAGTGCCGCATCGCCCTCCTCCGGCCCCGGATCGACCAGCAAAATATCGATGGCCACGGCCTTCGGCTTCAGCGCGGTGATCGCATCAACGAGGCGCGCAAGCGTCGCCCGATTGAGCGGATAGCCGTGCGCCCCAGCGGTGCGGTCGTCGATCGCGACGATCGAGACGACGGGAGGCGGTGTCTTCGCCCCGACGATGGCGCTGCGGATATCGGCAAGCGAGGCCTCCATCCGGTCGAGAAGACCGCTTCCGGCATGGAGATTGGTATGGCCGAGCGCAGCTCCCCAAAGACCGGCGAGCAGCAGCGCGATCACTGTCAGCAGGCGATGATTCATGGGACTTATTGGCCGAGACGGGCAAGAAGGGCGGCAGCGCGCGGCGCCGGCCAGCGACGCACGACGAGGGGTTCGGTTCCGGCGGTAACGTCGACGCCCTCGCCCGGCGACAGCACCACCGGCTCGCCGGACGGCCGGCGAACCGCGACGCTGCCTCTGACGACCAGCACCGAGGTCTGGCCGCCTGCGACATCGACAGCCCATTGGGTGCCGCGCACGGCCGCAATCGCCTGCGGCGTCACGACCTGGAAACCACCTGCGTGCTGGGTGTTATCGACATCGATGAGAATGGCTTTGCGGCGCAGCGATGCCGAATCGGGGCTGCCGTCACGGTTGCGGTCGACCAGGCTGTAGGCCGCGCCGGCCTCCGCCGTCACCGTGACGCCGCCGGGACAACTGAGCACCTGACGGGCGCCGGCATCACGCGATACCGTGCAGCCGGCAGACTGCGCAAAGGCCGCCCCATGCGGAATGAGGCCGAGAGCGAGTGCGGCGGCAAGCCGGCTGCGAAACGTCGTATTCATGGAAAGTCCCCTTGACCGCGCGGATGGATCTTTTCGAAAACGCCCGCCAACCGTCTTCTTCCCAACTGTCTTCTTCGATCTGAGGCATGATAGCCGAATTCAAATATTTCCCTAGGCCAAAAAAAGCAAATCGTCGCAATCGCCGGTATAATTCTTACGTTCTATTATCCGTTTCGGGCGCAGGTCCGGTATAACGCGCCCGCGGCCGGATCAATTCGCCGCTGTCGATCTGTTCCATTGCATGGGCAAGCCAACCCGCGGAACGGGCAAGCGAGAACATGATGATCGGCGCCTCCCTCGGAAGATCGAAGGCGGCAGCCATTGCGGCAAGCGCGAAATCGACGTTGACCTTCTCGCCCACGATCTCCTCGCCGGTTTGCCGGAGTTCAGCAAACCGCGGCGGCAGGGGGAAGTGCGAAAGCAGCGCTAAGGCCCTGATATCGTCATCGGGATAGAGCGGATGGCCGAAGGCCGACAGGCGATTGCCTTGGGCAAGCGTGCGGCGGATCGCCTGCTCCGCCCCGAGCGCGGACGTGGTCTCGATCAAGGCGTCGACACCCTGCCAGGCGGCGCCATGCAGCGGCCCTGTCAGCGTCGCCAGACCGGACAGCACGGCGGCCGAAAGGGCTGCACCCGCCGATGCCGTGACCCGCGCTGCAAAGGTCGAGGCGTTGAGTTCATGATCGGCAAGCAGCACCAGCGCGCGGCGCAGGCAATCGGCGGCGTCCGGCCGCTGCCAGCTTGCCGCAAGCCTGAGATGTAGCGGCCGGTCCGAAGGCCCCGGCGCCAGCGCATCGGCGACGGTGGAGAGAACTCCGCTTGCTTCACGGCGCAGTGCTGCCTGCGAGCGGCCGAGCGATGGCAGATCCGATGTCACTCGCCCTGCCAGCGCCAGGAACGCCGCCTGAAGCGACGGAGAGGCATGTCTGGTCTCGCTGCCGGAGGAGAGTGGCTCCGCACCGTTCCAGAGCAGCGCCGCCGCCTGCTCCAGCGTCGCGACTTCAGCGAAACCGGCCGTATCTTTTCCGCGATAGAAAAGCCGTCCGCCGATGATGGTGGAAATTGCCGAGGACAGAACTGGATCGCCCCAGCGGATCGCCTCGGCGGCGACCGTTTCGGTCTTGCGGCGGCCGGCGTGGCGTTCGGCAAGCCGCTGTACGTCGGTAGCTTGATAGAGGCTGCGGCGCGGGTCGGCGGGATCGGGCTTGGCGCGGATGCGTCCGCGGCTGACATTGGCATAGAGCGTCTGCGGCTTGGTCTTCAGCGCCTGCAGCGCCTCCTCGGCGGTCAGCCACGACATCGGAGCCTCACATTGATCAATTGCGTCAAGATTGACGTCAATGAAACTAGGTCGGATCATCCAGACCGTAAAGGAGAAACAACATGAAAAACGGCTTGGAAGATGTCATTGCTGCCGAAACGCAGCTTTCGGATGTCGATGGCGAAGCGGGACGACTGATCATCCGCGGCGTATCGCTGGATCACCTGGTTGCAGACGGCACCTATGAAGGCGTCGCCGCCCTATTGCTCGATGGGCTGATGGAAAAAAGCTTCGACGAAGCGGAATTGCGCGACTGGTTGGCGCAGGCGCGAACGAGGATTTTCGGCCATATCAAGGCCGCCGACGCCGCCCTGCTCGCCCTGCCTCCGGTCGATGCAATGCGGGCGCTGATCGCCCGCCTGCCCGACAGCGAGGATTTCGATACCGCTCTCAGCCTTCTGGCTGCGCCCGCAGTTTTCCTACCGGCGATCCTTCGCATGCAAAGCGGCAAAAGACCGATCGCGCCCGACGCCTCGCTGCCGCAGGCGGCCGATATCCTGCGTATGCTGACCGGAAAATTGCCGACCAGGGAGCAGACAGCGGCCCTCGACACCTATCTCGTGACGATTTCGGACCATGGCCTCAATGCCTCGACCTTCGCATCGCGCGTCATCGCCTCGACGCAGGCCGGCCTCACCTCTTCCGTGCTCGCCGCACTGAGCGCGCTGAAAGGGCCGCTGCATGGCGGCGCGCCCGGTCCTGTGCTCGACATGCTGGATGCGATCGGAACGGCGGAGAATGCTTACCCATGGCTCGAGGAAGCACTCGACCGGGGCGAAAGGCTGATGGGCTTCGGCCACCGTATCTACCGCGTTCGCGATCCGCGCGCCAATGCGCTGAAGGGCGCGCTGAAGCCGCTGATATCAACCGGACAGGTAAACAGCGCCCGCAGTGCGCTGGCGGAAGCCGTGGAGGCTGCGGCATTGGCGATCCTGAAGGCGCGCAAGCCGAACCGTCCGCTCGACGTCAATGTCGAGTTTTATACCGCGCTGCTGCTCGAAGCGCTCGGCTTTCCGCGTAAGGCCTTCACCGGCGTCTTCGCGATCGGCCGCACCGTCGGCTGGCTGGCCCATGCCCGCGAACAGGCGCTCGACGGCCGGTTGATCCGGCCACGCTCGGTCTATATCGGGCCGCTGCCGGCGGCTGCGTGAAGATTGAATTCGGCGGCAGGGCTATATCCCTGCCGTCGATCCTCAGCCGCCGACAAAAGCGGCAAGCTTGTCGAGCGTCGAGCGGCACCCTTCCTCATTGTCTTCGAGGCGGATCCCGGACGGAATATTGTCGCAGACCATCGTCACATCGGTGCCTCCATCCGCAGGCGACAACATCGTGCTGACGGTCATCTCGCCGGAAAAGCCCTCGTCCTCGGAATCGAAGACCGTTGCCCAGACGATTCGTTCGTCCGGCACGAGCTTGGCAAATCGGCCTTCGAACCTGTCTGCCTTGTCGGAGGTCTTGCCCGGCTGCGATGTCTCGTCGTCGGGATAGACGAGCGACATGCTGAAGGCGCCGCCTTCCCTGCCCTCGAAGGCATGGACGATGCCCTTCATCGTATCAGGCGGAAGCCAGGTGGCGACCGCATCTGCATCGAGGAAGGCGCGGTAGATGCGCTCGCGCGGCGCTGCGATGAAGCGTGAGACGGTCGTGCTGCGTGAAGGGGTCATGCCGGCAAATTAGCGCAGGCATGGATGTTATCCAGATCGCGCCTCAAACAACGCGATCTGGTTTGCATGCATCAGACGAGGCGGCTCTGCTCCGTCGCCGCTTCGATGAAGCTGGCAAACAGCGGATGCGGGTCGAGCGGCCGGCTTTTCAGTTCCGGGTGGTACTGCACGCCGATGAACCAGGGATGATCGGGATATTCGATCGTCTCCGGAAGCACGCCGTCCGGCGACATGCCGGAGAAGACGAGGCCGCAGTTTTCGAGCCGGTCCCTGTAGTCGACATTGACCTCGTAGCGATGGCGGTGACGCTCGGAAATATCGGTGGAACCGTAGATATCCGCGATCTTCGTGCCCTTCTTCAGGGCCGCCTTGTAGGCGCCGAGGCGCATCGTGCCGCCGAGATCGCCGGCTGCCGTGCGCTTCTGCAACTCGTTGCCCTTGACCCATTCGGTCATCAGGCCGACCACCGGCTCTTTCGTCGGGCCGAATTCGGTCGAGGAGGCACCGGGCACGTCGGCGAGATTGCGCGCCGCCTCGATGACTGCCATCTGCATGCCGAAGCAGATGCCGAAATATGGCACCTTGCGCTCGCGGGCAAAGCGGGCAGCGTGGATCTTGCCTTCCGAGCCGCGTTCACCGAAGCCGCCGGGCACGAGGATGCCGTGTACCTTTTCGAGATAGGGCGCCGGATCTTCCTTTTCGAAGACCTCGGACTCGATCCATTCGAGATTGACTTTGACGCGATTGGCGATGCCGCCGTGATGCAGCGCCTCGATCAGCGACTTATAGGCATCCTTGAGGCCGGTATATTTGCCGACGATCGCGATCGTCACCTCGCCTTCCGGCGTGCGGATGCGGTTGCAGACCTCTTCCCACGGGTCGAGCCGCGGCTTAGGCGCCGGCTCGATACCGAAGGCCGCGAGCACTTCGTCGTCGAGGCCTTCCTTGTGGTAGGCTATCGGTACATCGTAGATGTTGGCAACGTCGAGCGCCTGGATGACGGCAGACGGGCGAACGTTGCAGAACAACGATAGCTTGCGGCGCTCGGCTTCCGGAATTTCGCGGTCGGCCCGCACCAGCAGGATATCGGGATGAATGCCGAGCGCCTGCAGTTCCTTCACCGAATGCTGCGTCGGCTTGGTCTTGAGCTCGCCGGCCGCCGGAATATAGGGCATCAGCGTCAGGTGAACGTAGACGGCGGTGCCGCGCGGCAGGTCGTTGCCGAGCTGGCGGATCGCCTCCATGAACGGCATCGCCTCGATGTCGCCGACCGTGCCGCCGATCTCGCAGATGACGAAGTCGTAGTCGTCATTGCCCTCGATGACGAAATCCTTGATCTCGTTGGTGACGTGCGGGATGACCTGCACCGTCGCGCCGAGATAGTCGCCGCGCCGTTCCTTGTCGATGATGTTCTTGTAGATGCGGCCGGTGGTGATGTTGTCGGTCTTGGTCGCCGAACGCCCCGTGAAGCGTTCGTAGTGACCGAGATCGAGATCGGTTTCCGCGCCGTCGTCGGTGACGAAGACCTCGCCGTGCTGGGTCGGGCTCATCGTGCCCGGATCCACGTTCAGATAGGGGTCGAGCTTGCGAAGCCGAACCCTATATCCACGGGCCTGCAGCAACGCTCCGAGAGCCGCGGCCGCAATTCCTTTTCCGAGAGAGGAAACCACGCCGCCAGTGATAAATACGTATCGCGCCATGGGATTCACCGGATACCTTTTCAAAAACGATTCCACCAGCCCAAAAATTCTTTTCCAGAACTTTCGATGCGTCGCGCAGGAATCTGAACAAAAGAAAACCGGCAGACCCTGGGGCCTGCCGGCGGTTATGTCGAAGACCGGTTTACTGTCCCGTCGGGACGCCGGAGGGCTGAGCCGGTGCCGGCGCGGCCGGAGCTGCGGGCGTTGCCGGGGCAGTCGTTGCCGGAGCGGTCGTTGAAGGCGCGGTGGCCGCTGGGGCCTGAGTCGCCGGAGTGCCAGTTGCCGGCGCCCCAGTTGCTGGAGCTTGAGCGGCGGGAGCCTGCGGTGCGGGTGCTGCCGCGCCGCTGCTTGGAACGCCGTTGCCGGCCGGCGGGGATGCCGGAGCCTGCGCGCCGCCGAGCGAATCGAGAATACCGTTGCCCTGGCCGCCTGTTGCCGGAATGCGGTCGAGAATGTCGCTCGGACGGCCCTCGTAACGTGTCAGGATGCCGAGGCCGAGCGAAGTCAGGAAAAACAGGGTCGCAAGGATCGCGGTCGTGCGCGTCAGCGCATTGGCCGTGCCGCGGGCCGACATGAAGCCGGAACCGCCGCCGATGCCGAGGCCGCCGCCTTCCGAGCGCTGGATGAGCACGACGCCGACAAGGGCGAGCACGATCATGAGATGGATGACAATCAATACGGTCTGCATGGGTCCAGTCCTGCCCGCCTGGAGACGGACATAAGTAAGAATTCTGGCGGCTCTTTACATGAGGCTTTCATCTATTCCAAGCCCTTCAGCCCGGAATAAACTCGGGAATAAACCCAGGAATAAAAAATGCCTCAGGCGAGCAGCGCCTCATAGGCCCGGTAGATGGCGAGGAAGTCGGCCGCTTTCAAGCTCGCTCCGCCGATCAGCGCGCCATCGACATTGGCAATGCCCATCAGCTCATGGGCATTGGCCGGCTTGACCGAGCCGCCATAGAGAAGACGCATCTTGCGGCCTTCGTCGCCGAAGCGGGCCACGAGCTCTGCCCGCATGAAGGCATGCGCCTTTTCGACATCACCTGATGTCGGCGTCACGCCGGTGCCGATCGCCCAGATCGGCTCGTAGGCGATGACTGTGCTCTCGGCGGTGGCGCCGTCCGGAACCGAGGCGGAAAGCTGGCGCTTGATGACGTCGAGCGCCTGGCCTGTCCGGCGCTCATCCGCGGTCTCGCCGATGCAGATGATCGCCGTCAGCCCTGCGGCGAAGGCGGCCGCCGCCTTGGCGCGGACCAGATGGTCGGTTTCGGCATGGTCGGTGCGCCGCTCGGAATGGCCGACGATGACATAGGTGCCGAAACAATCTGCAATCATCTCGGCAGAGATGTCGCCGGTATGCGCGCCTGATGGGTTCTGATGGCAGTCCTGAGCGCCGATCGCCAGCGGGCTGTCGGTGCACAGCGCCGTCGCCACATAGAGCAGCGTCGCCGGCGGGCAGATCAGCGCTTCGACCTTGTCGGCCAACGGCGGGCGAACACCCTCGGCGATCGTCTTGATCTGATCCAGGGAGGCACGCATGCCATTCATTTTCCAATTTCCCGCCACAAGCGGGCGCACGTCAGGTGTCATGCCGGCCTTCCACAATCTGCATATGCCTTGGGCAATATCAAAAGCTTGCAGCAAAGAAAAGCATCATGCCCTTGACGTAAGGGGAATCTCTGCAATCCCGAGCATATTTCTGCCGAAAACCGCCTTTTGGTTTTTTCTGCGTGCCGTTATCGAAAAAATCGCTGCACAGTTTTGCGCAATATTCCTTAGCCGGCCAGAATCCAGTTCAACACCTTACGCCAGTCGATCATCCGGATCGGCGTCCCGTGATTGCCGGTCTGAAACAGCGTGAAACGCGCCGGATACCTTGCATTGTGCAGGCTTTCGAACAGCGCCTGCTGGCTAGCGGCGGCATAGACCGGGTCGCGGCTGCCATGGGCGAACCACAGCGGCAGCTTGGCCTTGTAAAAGGCGCTCCTGGTGAAATCGGGATCGGTGACCCCGCTCATGATCAGCATGCCCCTCAGCCGCTTGACGCTGTCACTGTTACGCGCAATGCCCCAGCAAACCTGGCTGCCCATCGAAGCGCAGGAAAGGATGATCGGCCGGCCGGGCGATTGCGCGCTGGCATAGCGGATGAGGCCGGCGATCGCCGCAACGCCGCTGCTGTCGAAGTTCCTGACTGTCGGCGAATAATAAACGCCGCCATTACCGGCGACGAGGTTCTTGAGGCGGTTGAAATTGCCGCCGAAGCTGTAGTCGTTGGCCCCAAGCCGCCGGTCACCGTCGCGCCCATGGATGAAAATCACCGTGAAGGCGGCATTCCCGGCCGGTCCCACCCTGGTGACATCGAGCTTGATGCCGTCGACAGACAACGTTTCGTCCGCTTGCGCCTTGCGGATGCCGAGCGCCACATATTTCTGCTGCACCCGCTTTTGCGGGATCTGGTCGCGGCCGTTGATATCGCGCATCTCGTCATAGTCGATGACCTCGAAGGCGCCGCCGTCGCCTGTCTGCAAGACGGACTGCTTGGAAAACAGCTCGTCCTTGAAAGGCGGCAAAGCGTCGGCCGCCTCTGCCGGGCCAACAGCGGACAGGATGGCCGCGGACAAGAAAAACGCCGCAATTGCGGTGATGATGGTGCAATGACTTGTGGACATTCGCATTCGGATGGTTCCTGAAGCCTGCCGCCGCTTGCCATTCTGCGCCCGGCAACGCAAATCATTTGGGAAAAGCCCGCCAAAACCGGCGGTGTCGCGTATAGAGGTGCTTTCTGGCAAAATCTGCCTGATTCGCAAACGTGGCATGAAATGCGGTGATTTTGGGTCGGCGGCGGATGCCCGCCCAAGCCAGACCCAAGACAGGATGAAGATCTGAACGGCTCCATGGACGATAGCAACGACCTCTTTTCCGGAATGCCCCTCTCTGAAAAACGCGAGGAGGCGCAGAAGCCTGCGGCGCCCGCCGAACGGCCGCCGGTGACGGCTGCGCCCGCCGCCGCAGCAGCACCCCCTGCTGCCGGAGCCTCCGCACGCCCCGCGCCCGCCGCCTCGAACTCAGATGATTACGGCGCCTCGTCGATCCGCGTCCTCGAAGGCCTCGAGCCGGTGCGCATGCGCCCGGGCATGTATATCGGCGGCACCGATGAAAAGGCGCTGCACCACCTCTTTGCCGAAGTCATCGACAATGCGATGGATGAGGCGGTCGCCGGGCATGCCAATTTCATCGAGGTCTATCTCGACCTTGAGGGTTATCTCACCGTCTCCGACAACGGCCGCGGCATCCCGGTCGAGAACCATCCGCAGGTGCCGGGCAAGTCGACGCTCGAAGTCATCATGACCAAGCTGCATGCCGGCGGCAAATTCGACGGCAAGGCTTACGAGACCTCCGGCGGCTTGCACGGCGTCGGCGTTTCGGTCGTCAACGCACTCTCCGACGACCTCGAGGTCGAGGTGGCGCGAAACCGCAAGCTCTACCGCCAGCGCTTCTCCCGCGGCCTGCCGCAGGGCGGCCTCGAAGAGCTGGGCGACGTCCACAACCGCCGCGGCACCCGTGTGCGCTTCCATCCCGACCCCCAGATCTTTGGGGATCACATGAAGTTCGACGCTGCCCGCGTCTTCCGCATGGCGCGCTCGAAGGCCTATCTCTTCGGCGGCGTCGAGATCCGCTGGAGCTGCGAGGCGGGCGTGCTGCCCGAAGGTTCCGAGGTCCCTGACAAGGCCGTCTTCCACTTCCCCGGCGGCCTGAAGGACTATCTCCAGGCGACGATGGGCAAGGAGTTCACTGTCACCCGCGAGATCTTTGCCGGCAAAACCGAGAAGACCAGCGGCCACGGCTCGATGGAATGGGCGATCACCTGGTATGGCGGCGATCCGCAGGTGCATTCCTATTGCAACACCATCCCGACGCCCGAAGGTGGCACGCATGAGGCCGGCCTTCGCATCGCGCTGACCAAGGGCCTGAAGGCCTATGCCGAGCTGACGCAGAACAAGCGCGCCGCGCAGATCACCACCGACGACGTGATGATTTCGGCCGTCGGCATGCTGTCGGTCTTCATTCGCGAGCCGGAATTCGTCGGCCAGACCAAGGACAAGCTTGCGACAGTCGAGGCCCAGCGCATCGTCGAGAACGCGCTGCGCGACCCCTTCGACCATTACCTTGCCGACAATCCGAACGAGTCGGCCAAGCTGCTCGACTGGGTGATCGAGCGCGCCGAGGAGCGTCTGCGCCGCCGCAAGGAAAAAGAAGTCAACCGCAAGAGCGCGGTGCGCAAATTGCGCCTGCCCGGCAAGCTTGCCGACTGCTCGCAGAACACGGCCGAGGGCGCCGAACTCTTCATCGTCGAGGGTGATTCGGCCGGCGGTTCGGCAAAGCAGGCGCGCAACCGCGCCAACCAGGCCATTCTGCCGCTGCGCGGCAAGATCCTCAACGTTGCCAGCGCCGGCCGCGAAAAACTCGGCGCCAACCAGCAGCTCGCCGATCTCATCCAGGCGCTGGGCTGTGGCACGCGCTCGAAATACCGCGACGAGGACCTGCGTTACGAGCGCATCATCGTCATGACCGATGCCGACGTCGACGGTGCCCACATCGCCTCGCTGCTCATCACCTTCTTCTATCAGGAGATGCCGGAGCTGGTGCGCGGCGGCCATCTCTTCCTCGCCGTGCCGCCGCTTTACAAGATCACCCAAGGCTCGAAATCCGCCTATGCCCGCGATGACAATCATCGCGCCGAGCTGATGCAGACGGAGTTCAAGGGCAAGGCCAAGGTCGAGATCAGCCGCTTCAAAGGTCTCGGCGAGATGATGCCCGCCCAGCTCAAGGAAACCACCATGGATCCGTCCAAGCGCACCCTGCTCAAGGTGCTGATCGACGAGGTGGATTTCGAAGGCACCCGCAGCGCCGTCGACGATCTGATGGGCACCAAACCGGAAGCCCGCTTCCGCTTCATTCAGGATCGCGCTGCCTTCGCCGAGAATCTCGATATCTAAGGCGTGATGCTGCAATTCAAAGTGTTACAGCGTCCTTTGCGCGTCTGGCTTTTCCAAATCGCGCCGACGGAACTATTCCCACGTTGAAGTTAGTATTACATTTCTCACATTTGCGTTTTTATCCAATTGTACTCCAATAGAGATTCCAACCAAAAATTTTAATTGCAGGAAATTAAGCTGATTCCCAATCATTTTATTGAATTGATATTTATCAATACTCGCTTCATAGGAGATTTCGTCTCGCCGGAATGGCATATCTCGTATGATACGCGAAAGCTGGAATCCTTGAGTCTCAAACCAACGCCGGCCCTCGCCGATGTGGCCGATGCTTGTAAGAATCCGAAAAACGCAAACATCCACATCTGTCGTCAAATCCATCGAATCCCAGTTGACCCTCGTGAGATCCGGATGAGCGTTTGTTCGCTCTGTTTCGACTAAGCAGGCGCTTGCATCAGGATATTTCCTGATCGAGGGATTATATCGACCACCGCCTTCAACCAGAGTCGAAGCTGGTCGGCCATAAATGGCGAACGGAAACTCACTTTCCGCCGAAGGCCGGCGGGGTTCGATTCGTTGCGAAGTTTCGCTACCCATGCAAGCAAAGCTCGTGAGAAAAAATGCGATCGCCGGTACACTGCCGACCTTCGGGCGCTTTAAGACAGGCATTGTTTTGCAACCTCTCGCACGTGCAATACGCATTTCTAAAGGCCGCGCAACGACTGGGCAACACCTGGCGGTGCGCTTGCCTTCCAAGCACAATCCTGCAGCTGAACGATCCGTTCGCAGCACCAGATTACCGCGACCCATTTTAGCATTCACGATTTCACGGAACTGACGAAGAACCGTAACAACTCCGTCAAATAACCGGTGCATGAAGCGGTCGGCGTGCCTCCCCCCGGAAGCATTTGCGCCGGTCGAACCGTTTTCAACCCTTGCCGGATATTTGTCATGACCAAGCGTTTTCTCGCGGCTGCCGCTTTCGTTCTCCTGTCTAGCACCGTCACCGCCAGCACCACAGATATTGGGGCCACCGATATCGGCGCCACTTTCGAGACCGCCTGCCCCTTCGGCGATTGCGCCGCCGGCATTTCGCTCTCCTATCTCGGTGAATTCGTTATCCCCACTGGCCACATGGAAAACGGCGTCGAATTCGGCGGCATTTCCGGTCTCGATTTCGATGCCGCCACCGGCCACTATATCGCCATCAGCGACGACCGCTCTGAAAGAGGCCCGGCTCGCTTCTATGAACTCGACGTCGATGTCGACGCGTCGGGCCTCAAGGGCGTTTCGGTCGTCAAGCAGGTGACCCTGAAGGACAAGAACGGCGAGCCCTTCGCTGCCCGGACCGTCGATCCGGAATCGATCCGCCTCGGTAAGGACGGCATCTATTGGGGCAGCGAAGGCGACGGCAAGGCGCTGCTGGCACCCTTCATCCGTGTCGCGTCGCCGGACGGTTCCTTCGTCCGCGAATTCAAGCTTCCGGAGGTCTTTGCGCCGACTGCGGACAAGTCGACCGGCATCCGTGACAATCTCGCCTTCGAGGATCTTGCCATCGCGCCCTCCGGCGATGTTTTCGTCGGTGTCGAAGCCGCCCTTTACCAGGATGGTCCGAACCCTTCGCTGACGTCGGGCAGCCTGTCGCGCATCATCCGCTACGACGGCGCCACCGGCGAGCCGAAGGCTGAGTACGTCTACCCCGTCTCGCCGATCCCGCAGGCCGCCACCAAACCCGACGGCGGCAATGACAACGGCATGCCCGAGTTTCTTGCCCTCGACGATCACCGCCTGCTCGCCGTCGAACGCAGCTATGCCCAGGGATTCGGCAACAATATCAAGATCATGATGATGGATCTGACTGATGCCACCGATGTATCCGCTATCGCTTCGCTGGCCAAAAACGACCAGCGCGTCGTCCCCGCCCGCAAGAGCCAGATCCTCGATTTGAGGGCGATCGGCCTCGTTCCCGACAATATCGAGGCGATGTCGCTCGGCAAGGCCAAGGACGGCGCCGACGTCCTCATTCTCGGCTCCGACAATAATTTCTCGGCCGGCCAGAAGACGCAATTCTTTGCCTTCAAGGTTCTCAGCCGCCCGCAGCAGTGAGACGTCCGGAGCTGAGGATCGAATACCGACGCTTTGTATACGCTTTCCCGTTGCGGACCTTGAAACCGCCGGGATCATGGCTCATAACCAGAGTACAAGAATAAGAAGAGGCGCGCGTGGGTGTGTTCGACCGTCAGAAAAGCAATGAACCGCGATGGCTCGGATCGTCGGCGCAGACGCGCACGCCGCTGATTCCCTCCATTTCGGCGGCGCGCTGGCTGCTGGTCCTGGTCGTCGCTGCCGGCGTCTATTTCTTCTACGGCTTCCTCGTGCCGGTGCTCGCGGCCCTCGTCATCGGCTTTGCCAGCTGGCCGCTCTATCGCAAGCTTCTTGCCCGCGTCGGCGGCAATACGACGATCGCCGCGACCATTGCCATCATCCTGATCATCACCTTCCTGGTCATCCCGATCGGACTTGCGGTCACCTATACGACGGGCGAAGTGCGCACCTGGGTCGCCTGGGCAATCCACGCCAACCGCGCCGGCGCCCCGACGCCCAACTGGATCGTCGCGCTGCCTTGGGCCGGCGCCTATCTCGATGAAGTCTGGACAAAATATATCGGCAGTCCCGGCGCGCTCGGCGAGGTCATCCAGGCGGTCAGCGGCGCCAATATCGGCAACATATACCGTGCCGTGCTTGCAGCCGGCGGCGGCGCTTTCCACCTGCTGCTGACGCTGCTCTTCATGCTGATCGCGCTGTTCTTCGTCTATCGCGACGGTTTCTCCTTCTCCAAGCAGATCGACATGCTGGGCGAGCGCATCCTGCCCAACCGCTGGGAGAGGATTTCCCGCGTCGTGCCGGCGACGATCAGCTCCACCGTCATGGGCATGACGCTGATCGCGATCGGCGAAGGCATCGTGCTCGGCCTTGCCTACTGGATTGCCGGTGTGCCCTCGCCGGTGACGCTCGGCGTGCTGACCGGCGTGATGGCGCTGATACCGGGCGGTGCGCCGCTCTCCTTCACGCTGGTCTCCATCTATCTGCTGGCGAGCGGCTCGCATGTCGCCGGCATCAGTCTCTTCGTCTGGGGGACGGTCGAACTCTTTATCGTCGACAAGACGCTGCGGCCGAAACTCGTCGGCGGCCCGATCAAGCTGCCCTTCCTGCCGACCTTCTTCGGCCTCGTCGGCGGCGTCAAGACGATGGGTTTCCTCGGCCTGTTCATCGGCCCGGTGCTGATGGCGCTGATCGTCGCCATCTGGCGCGAATGGATCCACGAGGCCCGCAACGCCGACAAGAGCGAAACCGGACCGCAGATCATCATCGACGAACAGGCCCCGCCGCCAGTCCCCGGTTCGCCGAAAACCATGCCGCGCGTCGCCGAAGGCTGAACATAGCTTCGCAGACCGGCTACCCCAGCCGCTTTTCCATGAACAGGCTGAGCGGATCCGGCAGATAGCTGCCGAAGGGCTCGATATCCCGATATCCATATTTGCGGTAGAGTGCGATCGCCTCCGGCTGATAGATGCCGGTTTCGAGCCGGATCGCCGTCAGCCCCTTTTCTCCTGCGATTGCTTCGAGCTTATTCATCAGGCCGCTGGCGATCCTCAGCCCCCTCGCCTCGGCATCGACGAACATGCGCTTGATCTCCGCCGTGCCGTCGCCGGCCTCGACCAGCGCGCAGCAGCCGACGATCGCATCGCCATTGCGCGCGACGAGGAAGCTCACTGAAGGCTTCTCCAGCACGGAAAGGTCGACCAGATGGTTGCTCTCCGCAGGATAGAGCGATTGCGCATAGGCATCGGAGAGATCGAGAAGCCGGATGACGCCCTCCTGGCGTGGCGGTTCAAGAGCGATGGTGACGGACATGCTGGCCCCCTCTGCCGGCGCGTGACGAAATTTCCCCGATATGACGAAGAGTTAATGTCCTTGCCTTCATTCGGTTGGAATTGCGCCCTCTAAGACGATGATGTGCTCAATAATCAAGGAAGCAGAATATGCAAGCGGTGCTGATCGCGATGACCATTCTGGGCTGCGACGATTCCATCAGCCAGTGCAATTATGTCGCGACGGTCGATAAACACTGGGAAACCGTTGCCGCTTGCGATGCCGAAGCCGAACGACGGCTGAAGACCTATGTGAATGTCAATTATCCCTCGGTGATCGCGGTGTGCGAGGCGCCGAAAGCCATAGCCGCCGCCGAGCCGCCGAAACCGGCGCCCTTGCCAGCCGCCGCGCCCGAGGTCGCTGTCGCAGCGCCCCAACCCGCAGGGAGGATTGCCGGTTTTGCTGAAGGCATCGCCGGGCAGGTCCGCGCCCACCTGCCCTCGGGCAGAAGCGTCAAGGACACACTGACCAAACCCGTGCACTTTGTCTCCGCCAGTTATTCCTGGGTGGTGACGCGGCTGGCCGATTAGGCCGCCGCGCATCCGACGCGCCCTGCTTGTTTTAATGTGCTGGAAAATTCAGTCGGGTGATATGGCGTCAGGCCAAATCTGGGCGCCGTGGAGGACGCGAAGAATACGGATTCGGTCTTCATGCACCACATACGCGGCGATGTAAGGCGTGCTTGGGATTACGAGCTCCCGTGTGCCCACGATTCTTCCCGGTCTTCCGCTTTCCGGAAATTCGACGAGGCGGCGAACAGCAAGAACGATTTTCTGATCAACATGAACTGCCGCCCTTGGATTCTCGATCTCAATATATGTGAAAATATTCTCTCGGTCGGATAACGCGTACCTCGCCCAGACAAGCCTCACGATCGATCCACCTGGCTCTTCCGAAGTGCCGCCGCGCGCCTCTTCTCAAAACCGGTCTCGACCTCGGTATCGTCAACATCCGGTCGCGTGTCATGCAGAGCTTCCAGGACTTTCCCGCGAAACCACGCATCGTAAGCGTCACTGTTGCTGATAAGCTCCAGCGGAAGAGCTCCCTCATTCGCTGTGCGGGTCAACAGAATACGGACGACATCCGAGACGGTCAGGCCCATGTTTTCCAGAACAGCCGTGGCGCGATCCTTGACCGCGGCATCTATGCGAGTTTGAACGAGTGCGTTTGACGCCATGTCGGCCTCCTTGAACAAGATGCAATGTAATGCAATTGAATGACGAGTTCCAGCGTGATCGGCTACAACACGCGTAAATTCTCGCCACCGATCTGCGGGATGAGATTCACGAATCGGTCGATAACAAATTTCGGGCTAAGCCGCCGCAAGCGCCGCGTAGACGCGGGCCGATTGTCGCTGCTCGTTAACGTGCAGCTTCTCCACCATGTCGAGCAACTCGCCGATCGCGCCATGCGCGTCGTGATGGCGGAATTTTAGGAGCAGACGGCCGCAGACATTGCCGAGCACGCTGCCCGGCGCTTTCCTGGCGGCGTCGCGCCACAGCATCGTCGCCTCCACGAAGATCACGCTGATATCCCTCGGCAGGCCGGCGGACTCATAGAGCGCGCGCACGGCATGCATGCGCCCGGTTGCCAGGATCGAGCGCACCCGGCGCTCACCGCAGCCCGTCAGATCGACGATCGCGCCGGCGAAGAAATCCACCTTGCCGGCGCAAAGCGCATGCATCAGGAAAGACGGCGTCAGCCGGCCGTTGAGGCGCAGATGCTGGACGAGATCAGGTATTTCGCGCGGCGCGATGTCGCCGGCGATCGAAACGATGGCGGCCTCGGTTGCCTCGCGGCTGATGCGCTGAAGCCGCTGCAGGCCGATCGCCGCCTGTGCCAGCGGCAAGCCGACCAACGCATTGCTGACATGCTGGGTCAGCAACTGCCGGGCATCGGCGGGAAGATCGCTGCGGTCGAGAAGCAGGTTGCGAATATCGCAGCAATCACCGAGCCGTTCGGCGATGCGTTTCAACGATAGGCTAGAGATCACCGCGCCGTCATTCTCGAGCAGGCAGAGCAGTTCTTCCTCGTCGCCGACCTCCGCAAGCGCGGCGGAAACCGGCCGCGTCACATGCGCTCTGGCGGCGATCAACATGCGGGTCGCGCCGTTGCCGCGCGCGGCAAGGTCGACGAGATCGGCGTCGCCTAAAAGCGGCGAACAGGTCACCGCATGGCAGGCGACCTCGGGCTGGTCTTCGGCAAGCGAAAGAATCAGGTTGCGCGGCGCATCGGCCGACCAGGCGATCGCCTCGGCCAGCGCAAGCCGCACGCGCGGCGACGGATCGTCGAGAAGAAAGGTCATCGCCATTTCGGCCGCCGCACGCTCGTCCGCGGACATTTCGGACTGCAGATAGGCGCGCCCGAGGGCATTTGCGGCCCGGGCCCGGTCACCGGTCTTGGCCGTTTCGATCCAACGAAGGAAAGCTTCTACGATCACGCGACGCCCCAGCACTTGAACGCGATTCCCTCACGTTCCATTCAATGCTGCGACCGTAGCGGCAAAAGGTTTACGATTGGTTCACCATGTTTCTTAAGCCTTTGGACGCCTTGCCGGTTCGGCTCAGCCTTGCTGCGGCTTCGGCCGGATCATCTCGAAAACATCGCTGCCTTCGCTGTAATCCATGTAGCCCATGTAGCCCATGCGGGCCAAAGGCCGGGCGATCGACATGTCAAGGCGGCCGTCCCTGACGATCGCTTCGTCGATGCGGATGCCGACCACTTCGCCGAAGACGAGGACGTTCTCGGACGGTTCGCCCGACAGCGTCTTCGGCTCGATGATCTCGGTCACCTTGCATTCGAGCACCGCGAAAGCCTCGCCGACATAGGGCGCGTCGATCAGTTCGGCCTGTTTCGGCGTCAGGCCGGCGAAGTCGAATTCGCTCTCGCCATAGGGCAGCGCCGCCGAGGAGAGGTTCACCTTCGCGGCGAGATCGCGGCTGACGAAATTGCAGGTGAAGACGCCGGTCTCCGCCGCATTGCGCTGGCTGTGCTTGCGCCCGGCCGAGGAAAACATCACCAGCTTTGGCCGGTCGGCAACGGCATTGAAGAAGGAATAGGGCGCCAGATTGATCGAACCATCCCTGCCCTTGCTGCCGATCCAGCCGATCGGGCGCGGCGACACGATCGCCTTGAACGGATCATGCGCAAGCCCATGCCGGTTGCTGTCGGTGGTGTAGAACATCAGTCGTCTCCGCCGACCCAGGTCACGGTATCGGCAAGCTCCGGCCGCGGCCGCTCGATCGCCGGAAATGTCGTCGAGCCGATATGGATGAAGCCCGCCACCTTTTCATCAGGCCCGACGCCGAGCAGCGGATAGGCGCGCTCGTCATAGGCGAACCACTCCGTCAGCCAATTGGCGACATAACCATTGGCATTGGCGGCGAGGATGACGTTGAAGCAAAGCGCGCCTGCCGACATCAGTTGCTCCCATTCCGGGATCTTGATATGCGGCCCCGCCTTGCTGACGACGGCGACGACCACCGGCGCACGGGTGAAACGGCTGCGCTCGACCTGGATCATCTCTTCGGAAAGGTCGGGCTTTGTCTGAAGTGCCAGCGTCAGAAGCTCCTCGCCGAGACGCACGCGCTGCTCTCCGCGATAGACGATGAAGCGCCAGGGCGCGATCTTGCCGTGATCGGGAACACGCGAGGCAAGACGCAGGATCTCTTCGATCTCGGCCTTCTCGGGGCCTGGTTCACACATCTGGAAAGCGGGGATGGAGCGGCGCACGGCGAGGTAGTCGATCAGCTTGATATCGGATTTCATGCGGGAGAAGCTCTCATTTTTATGCTGCTGCAAAGGGTGGGTCTTGAATTTGCCATCGCGTTGGTCTTGAAGTGACCTTTGCGATTTCAGAAGTCAATCGGTTCACGAAACAGATGTTTGGCATTTTGCCTTTTGCACGCATCGGCCTTGCCATTGCCCTGATGGTATTGATGCCCCTCGGCGCCGGCGCTCAGGATGCCTTCAAGGAATTCAAACAGCTTGAATCGACACCGAAGATGCCGAAGCTCGATGCCTTTATCGCGCCCGGCACGGTGCCCGAAGGGGTCAAGCTGCGCGACGTCCCGATGGAGGCCAAGCTGACGGTCGACGGCACGCCGGTTGAGGAGGGCCTTTCCTGGTACGTATTCAGCCCGATCGCCGGAACCGATGGCAAGCTGCCGCTGATCGCCAGCGCCAAGGGCGGCCCCGCCGCCTTCCAACTCGCCCCCGGCGATTATTTTGTCAACGTCTCCTTCGGCCGCGCCGGGGTCACCAAGAAATTGACCGTGCCCGCTGAAGGCGAGGTCGACAAGCAGGTGATGGTGCTCGATGCCGGCGGCCTGCTGCTCAATGCCGTCTCCGGCGCCGACGCCCGCATTCGCCCCGACCAGTTGAGCTTCTCGATCTATTCCTCGGAAGTACGCGACGATGGCGAGCGCGGCCTCGTCGTGGCCGATGTCTCGCCGAATACCGTCGTCCGTCTCAATGCCGGCACCTATCACATCGTTTCCGAATATGGCAGCGTCAACGCCGTGATCCGCGCCGACATCCAGGTCGAGGCCGGCAAGCTGACAGAGGCGACGATTCAGCATCGCGCCGCGCAGGTCACCTTCAAGCTGGTCTCCGATGCCGGTGGCGAGGCGATCGCCGACACGGCATGGTCGATCCTGACGGCGGCCGGCGACAGCGTCGGCGAAAGCGTCAGCGCCTTCCCGACCATGGTTCTCGCCGAAGGCGGATATTCCGCCGTCGCCCGCAACAAGGACAAGATTTACCAACGCGATTTCACCGTCGTCGCCGGCAGGAACACAGATGTCGAGGTTCTGATGAAGGACCAGCAGCCTCAACAGCCGGCGAGCGCGGCCCGCACGGTACAGCAGGTGCCGGTCGGCACGCCGCCGCCGCCAGGCGTCCAGCCGGCTCCGGTGGAGCCGCTGCCTTCCTATGAACAACTCGTGCCGCAGGGCGGCGACGACACCAGCCTCGACTGACTTTTACCGCGCGCGGTTTCGGCTCAACCGAGACGTTTGAAAGGCGCGCTTCGGCGGCGCCATCGAGAACACGGCCTCATAGAGACGGGCAAGCAGACCCTTGCGGTCGCCGCTGCTCAGCGCTTCCCAGGTCAGCACCTCGCCGACATGCGCCGTGATCGTGCTGCCGGACAGCCGGCGGAACTCACCGACCAGCAGCGACAGCCGCAGCGTCATCGACACCTGGCTTGCCAGATGAAACAGCCGGCCGTTCTGACCCTCGAAATAGATTGGCAGCACGCTGGCATGCGTCGCCTGAATGAGTTTTGCCGGAAACATCTTCCACGGCAGATCCTCGGCGCGGCCGAAGCCCCTCTTGGCGGTCGCAACGCCGCCTGCGGGAAAGACGATGATAATGGTGCCTTCCCTGAGCAGCCGCACCGCTTCGTGCCGGCTCTTCATGTTCATCGCCATCGCCGCCTTGGTCTCCGCAAAGGAGATCGGCAGCGAATAGGGCGCCATCTCCGGCATCTTCAGGAGGTCGTTGTGGATCAGCACCTTGAAGGGACGGCCGAGCTGTTCGGCAAGCGCCAGCACGGCGATGCCGTCGCCGATACCGAAGGGGTGGTTGGCGACGATGACGATCGGCTCGGCGGGAACGGGTTCGAGCGGCCAACTGCCCTTGACGTCGACCGAAACGTCGATGAGATCGAGCGTCCTGGCAAATACGCGGTCGCTCTTGCCGATGATGTCGCTGCGCCAGATGTCGTAGAGCCTGACATAGCGGTCGCGGCCCGAAAGCCCCTCGATCGAGCGGATCAACCAGCGCTTCAGGCGCGGATCGCGATCATTGGCATAGGATAATTCTTTGAAGCGCACTCCGGCCTCGGGATGACCCGCTCCCCGTTCGTGGCGACAATATTGCAGTTACATATCAGATTTCCGACAGCGCCGGGTTCGGCGCTGTCGGATACCGGCCATTTGTTCAGGCCGCCTTGGCTTTTTTTGCTTCGGCCTTGCGACGGATGTCGGGCGGTGTCGCTTCGAGAGCAAGGCTCTCGACGGCGGCGTCGAGCCCGATCGAAATCTGGTCCTGGCTGCCGAGGCGGCGGATGTTGACCGTGCGCTCCTCGGCTTCCTTCCTGCCGCAGACGATGATGACAGGAACCTTGGTGACCGAATGCTCGCGGATCTTGTAGTTGATCTTCTCGTTGCGGAAATCGGTCTCGACATTGAGCCCGGCTTCGCGCAGCGCCTCGGCCACCTCAAGCCCGTAGGCATCGGCTTCCGAAGTGATCGTTGCGACTACAACCTGCAGTGGCGATACCCAGAGCGGCAGGTGGCCGGCGAAGTTCTCGATCAGGATGCCGAGGAAACGCTCCATCGAGCCGCAGATGGCGCGATGGATCATCACCGGCTGCGTCTTTTCGGAGTTGCTGTCGATGTAGAAGGCGCCGAAGCGTTCCGGCAGGTTGAAGTCGACCTGCGTCGTGCCGCACTGCCATTCGCGGCCGATGGCATCCTTCAGCGTATACTCGAACTTCGGCCCGTAGAAGGCGCCCTCGCCCGGCATGATGCCGGTCTTGATATTGTTCGACTGCTGCTGGATCGTCTCCAGCACGCCCATCATCACGCTTTCGGCGCGGTCCCAGAGTTCGTCCGAACCGACACGTTTGTCCGGCCGGGTCGAGAGCTTGATGGTGACCTCGTCGAAGCCGAAGTCCTGGTAGACCGAAAGGATCAGGTCGTTGATCTTCAGGCATTCGGCGGCCATCTGCTCGTCGGTGCAGAAGATGTGCGCGTCGTCCTGCGTGAAGCCGCGCACGCGCATAAGCCCGTGCAGCGCGCCCGACGGCTCGTAGCGGTGGACATTGCCGAATTCGGCAAGCCGGATCGGCAGTTCGCGATAGGATTTCAGGCCGTGCTTGAAGATCTGGATATGACCGGGGCAGTTCATCGGCTTCAGCGCGAATACGCGGTCGTCGTCGGTGTCGTCGCCGGCAACTGTCACCTTGAACATGTTGTCGCGGTACCAGCCCCAGTGCCCCGAGGTTTCCCACAGCGACTTGTCGAGCACCTGCGGCGCGTTGACTTCCTGATAGTCGCCGGCAAGCCGGCGGCGCATGTAGGCGACCAGCGTCTGAAACACGCGCCAACCCTTGCCGTGCCAGAAGACGACGCCCGGCCCCTCTTCCTGGAAATGGAAGAGGTCCATCTCGCGGCCGAGGCGGCGGTGATCGCGCTTTTCGGCTTCGGCAAGCATATGCAGGTAGTTATCGAGTTCCGACTGCTCGGCGAAAGCCGTACCGTAGATGCGGCTCAGCATCGGATTGTTGCTGTCGCCACGCCAATAGGCGCCGGCCACCTTCAATAGCTTGAAGGCGCTGCCGATCTGGCCGGTCGAGGCCATATGCGGGCCGCGGCAGAGGTCGAACCAGTCGCCCTGGTAATAGATCTTGAGATCCTGCCCTTCCGGGATCGCATCGACGAGTTCGACCTTGTACTGCTCGCCCTTGTCGGCGAAGACCTGTTTCGCCTTCTCGCGCGACCAGACCTGCTTGGTGAAGGCGGCGTTGCGGGCGATGATCTCCTTCATCTTCTTTTCGATCTTCGGCAGATCGTCGAGTGTGAAGGGCTCGTTCTTGGCGAAGTCGTAATAGAAACCGTTTTCGATGACCGGGCCGATCGTCACCTGGGTGCCGGGCCAGAGCTCCTGCACCGCTTCGGCCATGACATGCGCCGCGTCATGGCGGATGAGTTCCAGCGCGCGATCGTCATTGCGGGTGATGATCTCGATCCTGCCGGTCGTCACGGGATCGGAAAGATCGCGCACGGTGCCGTCGATCGCAACGGCGACCGCCTTCTTGGCGAGCGACTTGGAAATGGATTCGGCGACATCCCGGCCGGTTGCGCCGGCATCATAGCCGCGCACAGAACCATCGGGAAATGTCAGGGAAATAGCTTGGGACATCGAAATTCTCCTTGTCCAGTCCCGCCAACGAATGCGGGTGGTTGACATGAAAGCGCCTCTGCGGAGCTGAATGCGCAGCCGCCTGATAGCCAGATTTCCTGTCTGAGTAAAGAAAAAGCGAGGTTATATAATCATTTCGGTAAGGCCGCGCACGGTGTTCCAGTTGCGCATCGTACCGACGCCGAGCCGCTTGGTCGTCAGCGCCGAAAGCAGCTTGGATTGGCTCGGCTTGCCGGCGAAATCGATCCAGAGATCGCCGCCGACGACGGCGATGCGCTGTCCCTCCGTCATCAGCGGTTTCAGCGCCTCCACCTTCTTGGGATCGACCGGCAGACGCATCACCCGGACGATGACCTGGTCGCCATTGCCGTCCTTGAAAGGATTGGTGCTGCAAAGCGCCATCCAGGTGCAGTCGCTGCGGACGATGATATCGACATGTTTGCCGAACTTTTCTTCAAAACCCTCTTCCAGATGGGTCTCGACTTCGTGCGGCCGCATCTCGTCGGCCTCGAAGACAAGATTGCCTGTAGAAACCAGCGTGCGCGGCTCGCGATAACCGAGTTCTTCGGCAAGTGCGCGCAAATCCTGCATGATGACGCGGCGGTCGGGCGTCAGGACAATGCTGTGCAGAAGGGCGATGAAGGTGCTCATGGCGCTCACCCTTTCTTCCGCCCGAGGACGAGATAACGCCACGGCGTCCACCAGCGGAAGCTGTCGCCGAGCATCTCCGGCACCTGGTCGAGACCGCTGGTGCCGCCCGGGCCGCAGCGGCCGACGCGAAACAATGTCATCCAGCCGCCGGCCCAAAGGCCGTGGCGGGCGATCGACTCGTAGCCATATTCGGAGCAGGTCGGGATATGGCGGCAGGAATTGCCGACAAAGCCGGAAAGCGTCAGCTGGTAGAGGCGGATCAGCCCCATGCCGAGCAGGCGGTCGGGCGTCTTGCGGAACGGACCGATATAGTTGCGGGAGGTGCGTGCGGCCTTTTCGCGCGGCTTTGCTGATCCGGCGGCACCGCCGTCGTCCTCATCATCGGCCTGCCGAACGCAGAACTCGCACATGTCAGTTACGCCTCGACAACTTCCGCGCGTTTCGCCTCGATCTGCCCGACCGCATCGACGACGGCATCGAAGGTCAGCATCGTCGAGGCATGGCGGGCCTTGTAGTCCCGCACCGGCAGCAGATAGCGCATGTCTTCGAATCGTCCATGAGGCCCCGCCCCGTCCGCTTTCAACATGGCCAGCATGTCCTGGCGGGCCTGGCGCAATTCGTCCGACGTGGCGCCGACGACGTGGCGGGCCATGATCGAGGACGAGGCCTGGCCGAGTGCGCAGGCCTTCACGTCATGAGCAAAACCGGTCACGGTGTCGCCGTCCATCTTCAGCCAGATCCGCACCTTCGAGCCACAGAGCTTGGAATGGGCCTGGGCGCTCGCATCGGCATCATCAAGCGTACCGGTCAGCGGAATATTGCCGGCGAATTCGAGGATTTTGCTGTTGTAGATATCGTCCATGCTGGATTTCCGCTCCAAAATCGCTGCGGATCGGCCTCTGTGAGGGCGTTATTGTCGTCAAAACAAAAAACACACCGTGTCGTGTGAGGATACTTACATACGATGGCCGTCTTCCTATATGTATGTCGTTCGAAGGCCATGAAAATGCAATGGCCTGGTGTAAGTTTGATTGGGAAACCGTGCCGGACGGGCGTTGAAATTGCCCTGAAAGCCCCGGAGCCTGCCAAAGGTGCATGAATTCCCGCATGGGATTGACCAGTGGCGATTCCGACAGATGGGTCCGCGGTGCGGGCCAGGAGACCATTGTTCATGGACGCCATCGTAAAGAATTTTCCGCAGACGAACCGAGATTCGGATCGCCCCTCCCAGCAGGAGGCGGAGGAAGCCGTTCGCGTTCTGCTGCGCTGGGCCGGTGACGACCCGACGCGTGAAGGCCTGCTCGAAACGCCGGCCCGCGTCGTCAAATCGTACCGCGAGCTTTTTTCCGGTTACGACATGGCGGCGGAAGACGTGCTCGGCCGCACCTTCGAGGAGGTCGCCGGTTACGACGACATGGTCCTCGTCAAGGATATTCCGTTCTACTCGCATTGCGAACACCACATGGTGCCGATCATCGGCAAGGCCCACGTCGCCTACATGCCGGACGGACGTGTGCTCGGCCTGTCGAAGATTGCCCGTGTCGTCGAGATCTATGGCCGCCGCCTGCAGACGCAGGAAACGATGACCGCGCAGATCGCCCGGGCCATCGACGATACGCTGAATCCGCGCGGTGTCGCGGTATTGATCGAGGCCGAACATATGTGCATGGCGATGCGCGGCGTTCAGAAGCAGGGCTCGACCACGTTGACGACGACGTTTACGGGAACGTTCAAGACTGAGCCGGCCGATCAGGCCCGTTTCATGACCATGGTGCGGAGCCGCTGATACCGGCTCCCTCAGGAGGGCCGCGATGAGTCAACTGATCTTCAATCAACCATCCGAGGACAAGTCGGCGTTGGAAGACGCCGGCGATTTCACGCCGCGCTTCGACGACCGTGGCCTGATTACCGCGATCGTCACCGATGCCGGCGACGGTGAGCTGCTGATGGTGGCGCATATGAATGCTCAGGCGCTGGCGCTGACCATCCAGACCGGCACGGCGCACTATTTCAGCCGTTCGCGCGGCAAGCTCTGGAAGAAGGGCGAGACCTCGGGTAATCTCCAGACGGTGAAGGAAATCCGCACCGATTGCGATCAGGACGCCATCTGGCTGAAGGTCGAGGTCGCCGGCCACGACGCCACCTGTCACACCGGCCGCCGCTCCTGCTTCTACCGGACGATCACGCTGCGGGACGGAAAGCCGATGCTGGATATCGTTGACGACGAGCTTCATTTCGATCCGCAGGACGTCTACGGAAAATAGCCCCGAATTCTCCGACATTTGCTCCTTATTGCGCCAGAAACCGCTTCTATATACCATTTGGAAACTGATCGGGCACACTATCGGGAACCAAGTGTTCTGCTGGGAGGGGAGAGCGCCATGCTGAGCTGGAGTCTGCATCGTCAAAGCTCTGAAGGCGAGGGTGGTTCCGATTCCGGCATGTCGACCACGCTCGATATGCTCCCGCCTCCTGCGCCCCAAAAGAAAATCAAGATCGCGCTGGCACTCGGCGGCGGCGCTGCCCGCGGCTGGGCCCATATCGGCGTGCTGCGCGCCCTCGACGAGGCAAAGGTCGAGATCGGCATGATTGCCGGCACCTCGATCGGCGCGCTGGTCGGTGGCTGCTATCTCGCCGGCAAGCTCGATGAACTCGAAAGTTTCGCGCGCTCGCTGACGATGCGCCGCATCGCAAGTCTCCTCGACCTCACCATTGGCGGCAGCGGCCTATTCGGCGGTATGCGGCTGACCAAGCGCATGCAGGAACATCTCGAAGGCCTGAACGTCGAGGATCTCGACCGGCCATTCGTCGCGGTCGCGGCCGAGGTCAATACCGGCCATGAGGTCTGGATCGCCAATGGTTCGCTGATTACGGCGCTGCGCGCCTCCTATGCCCTGCCCGGCATTTTCGAGCCGGTGCGCAGCAATCACCGCACGCTGGTCGATGGGGCGCTGGTCAATCCCGTCCCCGTCTCCGTCTGCCGCGCCTACGAGCAGCCGCTCGTCGTCGCCGTCAACCTCAATTACGATCTCTACGGCCGCTCGGCCGTCGTCCGGCACAATGCCAGTCTGTCGGCCCAGGAAGTGCAGAAACAGGAAGAGGCGCCCTATGCGCGCCTCGGCATGACCGGCGTCATGGTGCAGGCCTTCAACATCATCCAGGACAGGATCGCCCGCGCCCGTCTTGCCGGCGACCCGCCGGACATTTCGCTGCAGCCGCGTCTCAGCTATATCGGCCTTTCCGAATTCCACCGGGCCGGCGAGGCGATCGAACGCGGCTACGAGGAAGCCAGAGCCCGGCTCCCCGAGATCAAGCGCATGCAGGAAGTCTACGCCACCCACCCCTGATGCATGTCGTCCAAAAGCCTGCAGCGGTTTTGCGGCAACGACATCGGTCAAGCACGGCCGGCGAAAACCTCAGCCAGCGATATAGGCCTTGATTTCCTCGGCCTCACGCTCGACTTCGGCGATACGCGATTTCACCACGTCGCCGATCGAGATGATGCCGGCAAGCTTGCCGTTGCTTTCCACCGGCACGTGACGGAAACGACGGCTAGTCATCAGCTCCATCAACTCGTTGACGGTCGTCTCCTCATGGCAGCGGTAGACCTTCGCGGTCATGATCTGGGCCAGCGGCTGGTCGAGGCCTTCCTTGCCGTGTTTGGCGATCGCATGCACGAGATCGCGCTCGGTGAACATCCCCGAAATCCGGTTCTCCATGCCGACGACGACGATGGCGCCGATCTTCTTCTTGCTGAGGATGGCGGCCGCCTCGGCGACGGTGGTGCTCGGCCCGGCAGTGATGACGTCCCTGCCCTTCAGGTCGAGGATTGCTTTGACTGAACTGGTCATTCGAACCTCCTATGTCCGTGAAACACTTGTCACAGGCATCCGCGGCGGTTTCTCCCCCCGGCACGGATATAGGTCGATCGTGCACTGCCCGGCTCAGGATTGCAACACATCCTTCTCGGTTCCGTCAGGTTCCATCACCGGCGGGCGCGGCGCCCGGTCGAACAGCGAAAACAGCAAGAAGCCGAACACGAAACCGCCGATATGCGCGTCCCAGGCAATCGCCTGGTCGCTGCCGCCGACGAGCGGGATGCCGACCGCAATCAGCGCGTTGCCGACCAGCCAGAGCAGCATAAAGATGATGACGGTGCGGCTCTTCAGCGCCTCGACGATGGAAAGCCGGGGATTGAGATGCGCAGGCAGCATCGGCCGACGTTCGGCCGGAAAGGCGAATCGGCAGGCGGCGCCCATCAGCCCGGAGATGACGCCCGACGCGCCGATCAGCAGCGACACGTCCCCCCAGTTCAGGACCGCGTGCAGGGCGGCGGACGCGACGGCGGAAAAAACCCAGAAGAGCACGAAACGCAGCGTCTCGATGCGGCGCACGACCGGCGCGCCGAAGGCCATCAGCCAGAAGGCGTTAAAGAGGATATGCTGGACGCTGCCGTGCAGCAGCGAATAGGTGACCGGCGTCCAGAACAGCTCCGGCCCCTGCTGCGACAGCGGAATCACATAGCGGGCGGGAACGAAGCCGAAGGTGAAGAACAGCCAGTTCAGCGCGTCGTCGGACAGCAGGAGCTCCTGCACCGCATAGATGACGGCCAGCAGGAAAAGGCTCAAGAACAGCGCCGGCGGAAGGTTGAAGACCGGTTCGCGCGGCCGTGCCGGCGGCTGGACCTCGGGAGGTTCGGGCGCCTTATGCGGCTCGGCCGACTGCTCATTCATCTGTCTTTTGCCTCGTTGAGGCCACAGCCATACAGGAGCGACTGTCAAAAAAAAAGCCGTCCGAAGTGCCGGACGGCGTACCGGGAGCTCCAGGAAAAGACCTCGACCCGGGCAGGTTGTGCTGAACTTCGAAAGTCGAAGCGATGGCAGGACAGTCTCACGACGGGCATCGCATCTCAACCGAAACCATCTCTTAACCTTAACCGCCGCGATTTGGCATGAAACCCGCAAGGTAGAGCCTGTACGGGCAATGACTGCCCGAAAATGCTCCGGAATGGGACAGGTTGGTGTGAAATGCGGCTACAAACGACCATCGAGATTTTTGACTACTGGAACCGTATCCGCGGCGCTGCCGATGCGCCGCTGAAATCACAGATCGAACCCTCCGCCGTCCCCCACCTGCTCCAGAGTCTGTTCATTCTTGAGAAGCGCGCGGGCGGAGACATCGGTTTCCGGCTCGCCGGCACCCGCATCTGTGATCTCTTTGGGCGTGACCTGCGCGGCGAACGTTTTTCGTCTCTCTGGGCAAATGGTCAGCTCGCGGACATCGAACGCACGGCGATGGGCGTGATGGACCATGCCATGCCGGCCCTGTTCAACGCCACCGGCTACAGCACCGTCGGTCATCAGGCCTCCTTCGAGATTATCATGATGCCGCTGCGTTCGCCGGACGGCGCCTGCGACCGGCTGCTCGGCGCGATCGCGCCGGCAGCGGCCGCGAGCTGGCTGGAGATCGTACCGCTCGAATTCCTGGCGCTCGACCGCAGCCGCCTGCTGCCCGGAAAATTCGACAAGCCAGCACCGGCCAATCTGCGCCCCATCAACAGGATCGTCGCTGGCAAAAGCATCCATTTCGGGCAGGTCATGCGCCGCATGGTGTCGCAGCTGCTGAGCGTGGAGGCGCGCTGACGGTCCCATTTTAGGACATCGCGAATACTCGTTTTCCGCTATGTCGGGATCGGGCAAAACAACCTTCTGTTAATGGATTGTGGGTAAAGATCGGTCTCTGCGATTTTCATGAAGAAGCCCTTTGATGCACTCGTTCCAGCCAGCTCAGACGCAACGACCTGCGCCGCGCCCTGAACAGGGCGTTTTCCAGCGCGTGCCCATCAATATGCAGGGCCGGCTGATGCTTGCGAACTACGAGGAATTCGAATGCATGGTGATCGACATGTCGCCTGGCGACATGTACGTCACCTGCCTCGGCCGGCCGCGCGCCAACGAACGCGTCGTCGCCTATATCGACCATCTCGGCCGCGTCGAAGGTTATGTCCAGACGATCGATGGCCGTGGCTTCACCATGTCGATCAACGCCACCGACCGGAAACGCGAGAAACTCGCTGCCCAGCTCACCTGGCTTGCCAACAAGCATGAACTCGGCCTGCCCGAGGATCGCCGCCACGACCGTCTGACGCCCCGCGACACGAAGACCGAGCTGACGCTCGAGGACGGAACGCGTTATTCCTGCCGCATCATGGACCTTTCGCTGTCGGGCGCCGCCGTCGACGTCGAGATGCGCCCGTCGATCGGAACGGCCGTGCGCCTCGGCAACATGCGTGGTCGCGTCGTGCGCCATTTCGTCGAAGGCGTGGCGATCGAATTCCTGTCGATCCAGTCCCGCGAGACGCTGCGCGAATTCCTTTAGAGCCTTTCCTGGCCAGATTGAAACATTCTGTTGGCTCAAACGGAGTCGGATGGTCGACCGGCCGGCGCGCGTCGTAGCCAAGCTCTACGGCCAAGCCGGCCGGTCGATCAGCCGGCCCGTTTCAGCCAACCCGAAGGGCCGGGCATCTTTCCGCCGGGATCAGAGGCGATCGGCTCGGACGTACCAAGAGGTATGCCCTTCGCCAATCGCCTTTGCCCTGACGAAAACCTGCTCTGGCAGAATGCTTCAAGCTGACCAGGAAAGGCTCTAACAGCTGCGGAAAATGGCGCTGCCTTGCCGGGGATTCCGTGGCGGGGCGCAATTCTCGACGAACTTCCATCGAACGCGGTTGCCAGGTCCGGCTGCGCCCGGTCAGGTCGTGTTGAAAAGCCGGCACTTCACGGCAAGAGCTTTGCAAGCGGCAACGAATCTGGCTTTGGAAAGCACGCGCGAAACCTGTCGCAAGTCGTTCCACCCAGTCTGTAGATATTATTATGAGTGGAACAAGCTGCGACACCGATCGGCACCCAATAAGGTTGGGGAAAATGTGCAGTTTTTTGGCCTCGCGAATGCCTCGCCCGTCATCCCTTCGTCACGGATATAATGGATAAGGCCCGCCTCGATCTCAAGTGCGTCCATGTCAGCTCTCTATCCCGAAATCGAACCCTATGATCATGGCCTGCTCGATACGGGCGATGGCAACCTGATCTACTGGGAGGCCTGTGGCAATCCGGCGGGCAGCCCGGCGCTGGTGCTGCATGGCGGCCCTGGTTCCGGCTGTTCGACCACGGCGCGGCGCCATTTCGATCCCGATGCCTACCGAATCATTTTGTTCGATCAGCGCAATTGCGGCCGCAGCCTGCCGAGTGCTGCCGATCCCGAAACCGATCTCTCGCTCAACACCACCTGGCATCTCGTTGCCGATATCGAGCGGCTGCGGTCCTGTCTCGGCATCGACAGCTGGCTGCTTTTCGGCAGTTCATGGGGTGCGACGCTGGCGCTGGCCTATGCCGAAACCCATCCGGAGCGGGTCGCGGCGATCGTCCTGTCAGGCGTGACCACCACCCGACGCTCGGAAATCGACTGGCTCTATCGCGGCATGGCACCGCTCTTTCCGGAGGAATGGCACCGTTTCCGCCAGACGGTTCCTCCTGGCAGGCAGGAACAGGACGAGGACATGGTTGTCACTTATCATCGTCTCCTCAATGATCCGGATCCGGAGACGCGCTTCAAGGCGGCGCGTGACTGGCATGATTGGGAGGCGGCCTCGATCCTGCTCGCCGATCCCCAAGGCCGGCCGCGCCGTTGGGCCGATCCCGCCTATTTGCTGACGCGCGCCCGCATCATCACGCACTACTTCACCAACGGCGCCTGGTTGGAGGACGGCCAACTTTTGAAGAATGCCGTACGGCTCAGCGGCATCCCCGGTATCCTGCTGCAGGGAAGGCTCGACATCGAGGCGCCGCTCGTCACCGCCTGGGAACTCGCCCGCGCCTGGCCGCAAAGCGAGCTCACCATCCTTCCGCATGCTGCCCATTCCACCGCAAATCCCGATATGAGCGCGGCGATTGTCGCTGCCACCGATCGATTTCGCGATTTTCCTCAAAAATAATTTTCCCGCCCGCATCGGCGATCTGAGCGATAGACTGTTTTTGAACCGGCCGAATCGGTCAATTCCGGCGGCATCGATGGCCGGCCGCGCGTCGCCGCAGACTGCCGGCCGGCCGCCGGAATTTAACCGGCTCAACGAAAATCCTTAACATGACGACGGCAGCGCAACCTTTTTGCGGGCGAAAGCCTTGTTGTATGGATTAAAATTTTAAGCGAATTCGCGACAAATCCGCATCGAATTTTATGCGCATTCGAATCTGTCTTTAGCCAAGCTTTATCGGTATTTGAATCAACTAAGCCTTTAATTATATTGCGTAATTTTGCGTGAGATAAAAACGTCTGTGCCATTGTCACCTCAACTTACGGGGAGACGGCAATGACAACTGCGAATATCCTGAAAGGCGGCCTTCTGGCCGGTGCCATCATGATGGCAATGGCGGGTTCGGGACAGGCGATGCCCGCCAGCATGGCCCTGGCAGGCAATGCCAGCCCGCCGATCGGACACTACGAATTCTGCAAGGCGAACCCGACGGAATGTGTCGAAGTCGGCGGCGATGCCGGACCGGCGATCCTCACCGAAGATCGCTGGAAGGAAATTCTCAAGGTCAACTACACGGTCAATTCGACGATTCAGCCGATGACGGATGAGCAGATCTACGGTGTCGAAGAGCGCTGGGCCTATCCGCGCACCGTCGGCGACTGCGAGGATTACGCCCTGTTGAAGCGCAAGATGCTGATCGATGACGGTTTCTCGCCGTCCGACACGCTGATCACCGTCGTGCTGCAGCCGAATGGCGAAGGCCATGCCGTGCTGACGGTCCGCACCGATCATGGCGACTTCATCCTCGACAACATGCGCAACAAGGTGCTGCTGTGGTCGGATACCGAATACACCTATTTGAAGCGTCAGTCCGCCGACGATCCGGCCCGCTGGTCGAAGCTTCAGGACGGCCGCGCTGTCGCGGTCGGTAGCGTCAAGTAAGAACAGCCTGCCGGCCAACGCCGGCTGCAGCCTGCGGCCCGGTCAGTCCCCGCATCTCGTCCCCGACCGGTGCCCAAGAGCCGTTCCCGCTGTCCCGGGAACGGCTCGCCCCTTTTCAAGCCTTGCCTCACTAAAGCACATCGCGATCTTTCCGATTCGCTCTTTGCGCTCTAAGCGTTTGATTTTACGCGTATCGCTATCGCGAAACCGCTGCGCACTTTAGCGCGACAGGCTATAGCATCTTAGCGAATTGTTAACCTTGCCGGTCCGATCATGCCGATGAGAATCATCATCGGCACCGGCGGCTCATGTTCTTCCTGCGGCGGACCGAAACGCGAAGAACCGCCATGAGCCATGCCGCGCACAGCGCACCCGACGAGCAGCCGCTTCTTTCCATGGGGTTTCTCCTCCGCACGATGGCGGTGATCGCCGTCCTGGCGGTGCTGACTGTTGCCATCAGCATCGGCGGCCGTTGGTTCGGCCGGCATATCTCGCTTGCCGGCAATACCGACAGCACGGTTGAAATCAAGCTCGCCATCGGCCGCGACACCGTCAAATTCCCCGAGAATACCATCCGCTTCCCGAGTCAAAGGCATGAAGGCGCTGCCGAGCGCGTCGATCTCTACCTCGCCTGGCCGGAAATGCAGGGTTACGGCAAGGAAAACCACCTTCGATTCGACGATGTCGCCCAATCCTCCGGGCTGATCTTCCTGCAGATCACCCAGAGCACCATGTCGCGCGACATGTCCGGGCGGCTGGAGCCGATCTATTCGCATCTGCTCGAAGGACCTGCGGAGCCCTTCCGCGACGGGCTGACGCTGCACCGTCTTCGCGCCGATGCGGGTTACGGCGACGAGGTCCTGCTGACGGCGCCCGTCAAGGACGGGCCGGATTACGTCGTGCGCTGCATATTGCCTACAGCCCCGGATAAGGCGGCGGGCGGAGATTGTCAGCGCGATATCAAAGTCGGTCGGGATCTCAGCGTTCTCTACCGCTTCTCAAGCAGCCATCTCGACGACTGGGAACATATTGATGCCGCTATCCGCACCTTTGTAGACGCGCGTCTTGTGAACCGTTCTGCGACAACACCCTAAAATGCTCCCCGGACAGCGAAATAAACGATTCATCATAAACGGATTGGTAACGCCCAACCGGTAATTTTAGAAGATGAGCTGTGCGGCGGGAGGTGTGCGGTTCCTGCCAAATTCTGAAGTGCCAAATATCTGAAATGCAAGCGAAGAGTGGAATAGTGTCAAGGTCAGTCTCCTCCGTATCATCGTCCCGATCCGGCAGCTTTTTCGCAAGGCTGCTGGCGATCCTTTCGGTGGCCGTCACGATCGTCATGGTCGATTCGGTGAATGCCGACGCGGAAGCGGCAAATCCGAAATATGCAGGCATAGTCGTCGACGCCAAGACCGGCAACGTTCTCTACAGTGAGAACGCCGACCGGCTGCAATACCCCGCTTCCCTGACCAAGATGATGACCCTCTATATGACCTTCGAGGCATTGGAGCAGGGTCGCATCCGCCTCGATACGCCGGTTCCCTTCTCCGCCCATGCGTCAGCCCAGGCGCCGACCAAGCTCGGCGTACGCGCCGGCGGTACGATCACCGTCGAACAAGGCATTCTCGGTCTCGTCACCCTGTCGGCCAATGATGCCGCAACGGCGCTCGGCGAAATGCTGGGCGGCGGCAGCGAGGATCGCTTCGCCCAACTGATGACCGCCAAGGCGCATGCGCTCGGCATGACGCGCACCACTTATCGCAATGCCAACGGCCTGCCGAATACGGCGCAGATGACGACGGCGCGCGACCAGGCCCGCCTCGGGATCGCCCTTCGCCAGCATTTTCCGCAATATTACGGCTATTTCTCCACCCGCGCCTTCAAGTTCGGCAGCCGCACGATCCGCAGCCACAACCGCCTCGTCGGTTCAGTGCGCGGCGTCGACGGAATCAAGACCGGTTACACGCGGGCTGCCGGTTTCAATCTGGTCAGCTCGGTACAGGTGGACGGCAAGTCGATCGTCGGCGTCGTGATGGGTGGCGCCTCGACGCCCGCCCGCGATGCCCAGATGCGCAATCTGATCGCCAGCTACCTGCCGAAAGCATCGAGCCGTGGCGGTTCGTCGGCGCTGATCGCTCAGGCAGCCCCTGCCCCGGTGATGATCGTGACGCCGGCTCCGGTCCAGCCCAAGAAGGCTCAGCAAATGGCGAAGACCATCACCGCAGCGCAGCCGCCGATTTCCGCCGCTGCCGATCTCAGCCTGCCGCACAAAGGCCCGCTGCCGGATGCGCGCTATCAGGTCGCCGAGACCGAGGTCGCCTATGCCGAGACGGCTGCGCCGAAATCCGACAATCCACTGGTAGCACAGCCGATGCCGGCGCCGACCAAGGTCAAGACCATGGCCTTCAAGCCGCAGGCAGCGGTCGCCGCACCAAAGCCGATGCCCGCATCTATGCCGTCGGAACAGGGCGATACGTCGGTCGATAACGTCACGACGGCCTCGACCACTCCCTCCCCGACTCGTGCTGCTTCAACCAGCAACGGTCCGACCGGCTGGGTGGTGCAGGTGGGCGTCTCGCCGAGCCGGCAGATGGCCATGGATCTCCTGGAGGGCGCAAAGAGCAAGGGCGGCAAGGCATTGGCCTCGGCAAAGCCTTTCGCGGTCGCCTACGCCGCTGGTGGTGACCAGCTTTACCGCGCCCGCTTCGGCGGCTTCGACGATCAGCGCGACGCCGTCAACGCCTGCAAGGCCTTGAAGAAGGCCGGCATCAAGTGCTGGGCGGCTGCCCAATGAGCTATTCGATGCTGCCTGCAAGATGGCCGGCGGCATCGGTGACGGCCGGAATCGGTGTTTGCGTTTCCGGCCACCGTTCTTGAACTCGATCTGTATTGCGTACGGGGAAAACAATGGCGATCAATGAGAATGTTCCGGGAATGCCTTCAGACCGCCGCATGGCGGCCAAGGGGCGCTCATCTCTGCATCCGTTGCACGAGGCGGCTTTGCGCCTCGCCGAGATCGGCCTGCAGCGACCGAAGGCGAAGTCTCCGAAGACCCGGGATCTCATCAATCTGCTGCTGTGCCACGGTGCCCGCGCCTGGCGCTATTCCCAGCCTGAAGCCCGCATCCATCTGCATGTGACCTCGCCGGATGGCAGCGCGCCGGTGCAGCTGCGCCTGCGCTGAACTGCAGAGTGCCGCGCGTCCTTTCAGACGCGCGGGAACGTTCAATCTCGCTTCGATTTTCGGGGATTAGAGCAGACCAAGGTCGGTAAGCTCGCGGCGGAGATCCGCGGGCATTTCGGCAATGCCGGCGCCAAGGCTTGTCAGGTCGCGCGGCACGTCGTCCTCAGTGTAATAACGCCAGCCCTGGAAGGGACGCTTCGGCTGCACTGCCGTCTCAATGACCTCCGGGCCGAGCATCAGGCGGCAGCGTGAAATCCCCTCGCCGTCGGTGAAGGTCTCGATGTCGAGCAGCTTCTGCCGTGCCTGCACCTGCCCCTTGATCACCCAGTAGAGCGAGCCGCCGTCAAGCAGCTCCTCCATACGCTTCGGCGCCATGCGCGTTGTATGCACCGAATGCGGCTCGAGGCCGGCGGCGATGGCACGTAGCGAGCGTTCCGCCACCCATTCGCGCAGATCGTCTATCGAGTCGGCGCCGACACAGAGTTTGATGAGATGCAATGCCATGCTGCCGTTGAAATCCTTTTGGCAGCGAGCGTCAAGCGCCAAGCATGCAGCGTCCACAAACTCAGCATTCGACGACGTTGACCGCCAGTCCCCCGGTAGAGGTTTCCTTGTATTTCTCGCTCATGTCATGGCCGGTCTGGCGCATCGTCTCGATACAGGCATCCAGCGGCACGAAATGCTGGCCGTCGCCCTTGATGGCGAGCGAGGCAGCCGTGACGGCCTTGACGGCGCCGAGCGCGTTGCGCTCGATGCAGGGAACCTGCACGAGGCCGGCGATCGGATCGCAGGTCATGCCGAGATGATGTTCGAGCGCGATCTCGGCGGCGTTTTCGATCTGCTCCGGCGTGCCGCCCATGACGGCGGCAAGGCCCGCGGCCGCCATCGCCGCCGCCGATCCCACTTCGCCCTGACAGCCGACCTCGGCGCCCGAGATCGAGGCATTGTGCTTGATGATGCCGCCGATAGCAGCGGCCGTCAGCAGGTAGTCGCGGATACCGTTCTGGTCCCAGTCCTCGTGGAAATGCTCATAATAGCGGATCGTCGCCGGAATGACGCCGGCTGCCCCGTTGGTCGGCGCCGTGACGACGCGCCCGCCGGCTGCATTCTCCTCGTTGACGGCCATCGCATAGACGCTCAGCCAGTCGTTGGCGAGCAACGGGTTGATGCGGTTGCTGCGCCACTCCTCTTCCAGCTTGTCGTGAATTCGGCGCGCGCGCCGCTTGACGTTGAGACCGCCGGGCATGACGCCCTCGACTTTGAGGCCGCGTTCGATGCAGGAGCGCATTGCCTCCCAGATGCGGTCGAGCCCCTGGTCGAGTTCCTCTTGGCTGCGCTGGCTCTCCTCGTTCGCCCGCTTCATCTGGGCGATCGACAGCCCTGAGCGTTCCGCCATCTCGAGCATCTGCTTGGCGGTTGAGAAGGGATAGGGCACACGCGTGCCGCCGGGCGCGTTCTTCTTCGCGCGCATCTGCTCGAGCTCGGTGTCGGTGACGACGAAGCCGCCGCCGACCGAGTAATAGATGCGCTTGACGAGAAGCCGGCCGTCCCTGTCATAGGCGGAAAAGACCATGCCGTTGGCATGGCCGGGCAGCGGCTGTTTTTTGTCGAAGATCAGGTCGGTCTTCGGCTGGAATTGATAGGCGGGATGGCCCTGCGGCGTGATGCGGCCGGTGCGCTCCACCGCATCGACGATGCCGTCCATTCTGTCGGGATCGACGCTGTCGGGCGCCTCGCCCATCAGCCCGAGAATAACAGCCCTGCCCGTGCCGTGGCCGATACCGGTATGGGCGAGCGAGCCGTGCAGGCTGACCTTGATGGCTGTGACCTGCGCGCCCGATGACGGGCGTGGCCATTCGTTCGAGAGGATCAGCTCAAGAAACCGGTTGGCGGCCGACATCGGACCCATCGTGTGTGAGCTCGACGGCCCGACACCGATCTTGAAGACATCGAATACCGAGAGAAACATGGGTGCGCCTTCTGAATACGAGGATGCAAGCTTAAGCGAGGTCGGTTTCGAATCCGTGCAGCACACCGACATCGCATGGAGCCGGTGCGACATTCCGGCTGCACACTGGAGCGCCGCCTGTCCAATAGGACGCGCAGGCACTTTGAGTGTGCGCATAATCCTTCCCGAAAATCGAATCCGATTTTCGGGAAGGATTATGCGCTAAATTAAGCGGCCCGCCTTACCAAGCATTGCTGCATTCAATGAAGCCTATGCGGAGGAAGAACTGGTAGCCTTATCTTGACAGTCTGCACCAACTCCCAATGTCCTGCTGACGTCGATGCTAGACGACACCTTGCAGATTGGGAGATTGGACACATGGCGCTCAAACGGATGGACAACGTGGGAATCGTCGTCGATGACCTCGAAGAGACGATTGATTTCTTTCGCGACCTCGGCCTCGAGCTCGAAGGGCGGGCTGCGATCGAAGGAGAATGGGCTGGACGTGTCACTGGACTGGGCGATCAGCACGTCGAGATTGCCATGATGCGCACGCCGGACGGCCACAGCCGGCTCGAGCTCTCCCGCTTCCTCAGGCCGCCTGCCGTCGCGGATCACCGCAATGCCCCGGTGAACGCTCTAGGCTACCTCCGCGTCATGTTCGCCCTTGATGACATCGACGAGACGCTTGAGAGGCTCCGCAAGCGCGGCGTGCAGCTCGTCGGCGAAGTCGTGGACTATCAAGACACCTATCGGCTCTGCTACATCCGCGGGCCTGGAGGGCTTCTCATAGGACTCGCCCAAGAACTTAGCTGAGCTATGCGCGAAGCTTCTCGTTGCGATCATCTTGAATGACCGTGCCGTCGGTTCCATCCCGGGGTTCGGCCGCCGTTGAGATTTGTCGTTGATCGGCCATGGCTGACGTTGCGCCGCTCAGCAGGCGCTTTTCGATCTCCTGCAGGTCCAGAATTGCGCGATCCATGTGGTCGGCCGGAGTTTCGCGCGAAACGAGACGCCAGCGATTATCCTGCCATATCAGGACCAGCATCCGCCGGCCTGGAACCTCTATCGTCTCGTGGATGAACCATGCCCCGACCACCGCAACGCAAAGCGTCACCAGGATGAGCGCCGGTTCGGGCATCAAGGCATCAAAAGTCAGACGCGCCAGGAACATGACGGGGACATGGAAAAGGTAAAGTGAAAAACTGATCTTTCCGAAAAACCGTACTGGTGCAGCTGCCAGGACACGGGCAGCGATGGGAGGCTGTCGAGCGACAAGCCCGACAATGACGGCTGCGGCCACCGCACTTTGCAGGCCCCAAAATTCAGGGGAAAAGCCGGGCAAGATATGCCGGTAAGTGAAGAACACCGCCAGAAGGAAAAGCGTTGAAATACCTGTGAGGACAGATGGAACCCATCTGTTCCAGTAGGAATGCATGATCCCGGCAAGTGCCCCGAAAAGAAAGTAAGGAAGCTTGGAGACGAGCACTATTCCCGGGCCTGGCAATTCAACCAGGCCATCCACGACGACGGCCACCGTGAGGCCCACAATCATGCCGCTATGGCGGTGCGGCTGGGTCAAGCAAAGCCACAGGACGGGAAAGAGCAGATAAAACTGGATCTCGGGCGGTATCGACCAGAAAACACCACTCGAGCCGAGCAGAAAGACATGGCGCACAAAATCCGTGCCGGTAACGATCGGCTGAACAAAATCCAGATTTTGCATGCTCGACAGCATCGCCACGAGAACGACGGCCGTCAGATAAACCGGATAGATGCGGGCAAAGCGGCTCACAAGAAAATCCAGCACGTTTTCTTTCGTGACCGGCCGTGAGCCGTAGAGATGAGCCATCAGGAAGCCGCTGAGAGCAAAAAACAAACCGACAGCTTCGTCGCCCATCGTCACGAGATGCGGCGCTGTGATCGGAAAGATAAGGCCAATATGGGCTCCAACGACCAGAAGCGCAGCGACACCGCGCAGGCCATCGAGACTGGGAATGTAATCCGGCCGGCTCATGGGTCACTTTTGAATCAGGTTTTCAGTCCTGAACAATTGGCCATCACGACTTTATAAGCGGTTAACGCGGCGCCCTGCTCGTGCGCCTCTGGATTGCTGTGGCGCTAGAGCGCCGTGCGTCCTTTTCGGACGCACAATGGACACTCTACGCTTTGAATCTACGCATCGTGCTTTCCGAAAATCGATTCCGATTTTCGGGCCGATGCGCTAGCGTGCATCGTCAGGACGGCAAATTGCTTTGGAAAACGGGACCACTTCTCCATGACAGCCACCAACCGCATCGCCCTCTCCAGCGACCATGCCGCCATTCAGCTCCGGCAGGCCATTGCCGGTCATATCGCGGCGCAAGGCTGGATAGCGGTCGATATCGGACCGACAACGCCGGAGAGCACACACTATCCTCAGCACGGTGAAGCGGCGGCGCGTCTCGTCGCCTCCGGCGATTGCCGGTTTGGCATCATTCTATGCGGCACCGGCCAGGGCATCATGATGGCGGCGAACAAGATAAGGGGCATCCGTTGCGGCGTCTGCGCAGACACATTCTCGGCCCGCATGATCCGCCAGCACAACGATGCCAACATGCTTTCGATTGGCGTGCGCGTGGTCGGCGAAGGGCTGGCGCTCGATATCGTGGATGCGTTCCTGACCGCTCGTTTCGAGGGCGGCCGGCATGCGACGCGGGTGGGGATGATTGAGGCGCTGGAGGGGTAGCGCCGTCCTTTTTTTCTTCTTCGGGTTGCCGCCCCGAATCCGCAAGCTGACGAATGACCGCATTGCTGTCGTTCGTTCCAGAAGATGCCGATCGGCTGTCCACCAAGCCTTGTCGTTTCCCGACGGCTCGATTATGCCGAACTGCCGCATGGCCGAAAGCCCGCGTAAAGCCGCCGAACTCGGCCATGCGGCATAATCCGATTTGCGGCATAGTGGCCGCGTTCATGCGGAGACTGAATCACTGATGACGACGGCGGATTATATCGCTCTGGCTTTCTTTGCCTTTGTCTGGATGGGCTATTCCTGGCTCCTGCACGGCCGCACCTTCTTCGGACGCACTAGCCTGACCCATGCGATGACCGAACGGCGCCGGGAGTGGATCTACAATTCGCTGCGCCGCGACCTGAAGATGATCGACACGCAGATCATGGCCGGGCTGCAGAACGGCACCGCCTTCTTCGCTTCGACTTCGATCTTCGCGATTGGCAGTTGCTTTGCTTTGCTCGGCGCGACGGAGAAGGTCGACGCCGTCTTCGCCGACCTGCCCTTCGTCTTCCATGGCGGCCATGCCGTCTTCGAGATGAAGGTCGGCGGCCTGGCAGCGCTTTTCGGCTATGCCTTCTTCAAATTCGGCTGGTCCTACCGGCTGTTCAACTACTGCACCATCCTCTTCGGCTCGATCCCGATGATGCGTGACACCGAGCGCGACATCATCGCCGCTGAGCGGGCCGCCGAACGCGTCATCCGCATGAATGTCATTGCCGGCAGCAATTTCAACGAGGGCCTCAGGGCGATCTTCCTGTCGATCGGCTATCTCGGCTGGTTTATCAACCCCTATGTCTTCATGCTGACGACGGCGATCGTCATCTTCGTGCTTGCACGGCGGCAGTTCTTCTCGGAGGCGCGGCTGGCGATCATGGATGCTGGCCCGCCATCAAATCTCCACCTTTCTGATATTCGCCGCGATATGCCGTCGAGCGACGGACCTGATTTGCCCGAGGGACTTTGATGACATTGCCGGCAAGGGAAGCCGATGCGGCGGCAAAGCCGCCGCGCATCGGTCTATTGGATACGGCGCGCGGCGTCGCGCTGATCGCCATGGCGACCTATCACTTCAGCTGGGATCTGGAATACATGCATTATCTCCCGCCCGGAGCGGCGGAGGGCGGATGGCTGAAGATCTATGCGCGCGTAATCGCGACGACCTTTCTCTTCATTGTCGGCGTCAGCCTGGTGCTCGCCAGCCGGCCTGAGATACGCTGGACATCTTTCTGGAAGCGCTTAGGCATGATTGCTGGTGCAGCTGCAGTCATATCGGCTGCCACACGCTACTTCATGCCCGACGAATGGATTTATTTCGGCATCCTGCATTGTATAGCGGTTCTGAGCCTGATCGGTGTGGTCTTCCTGCGCCTGCCACTTGCGCTAACGCTGCTTGCCGCTCTCGCGCTGCTCGCCGCGTGGATCGCCGATTCCTTCATCATGCCGGGTATTCTCGATTGGCATCTTTTTGATCCGAAATATCTCGCCTGGCTAGGCTTTGCAGCGACGCCCGACCGGTCGAACGACTACGTGCCGCTCTTTCCATGGGCCGTCCCTTTCTTCGTCGGCATAAGCCTCGCGCGCCTGGCTTTTTTGACGACGCTGCCGCAGCGGTTGGCAGCATTCGGCACTGGCGGCACTTGGCTCGCGCGCATCGGCCGCCACAGCCTCGCTTTCTATCTCATTCACCAGCCGGTCCTGATCGCCATCGCCTTTGGCCTGACTTTCATCATCGCGCGGCCGCAACCCGATCCGGCTGTCTATCTGCGGCAGTGCAATACCGCCTGCACAGTCGAACAGGGCGAAGCGATCTGCCACAGCTTCTGTCAGTGCACGCTCGATCAAATGCAAGCGCAGCAGCTCTTCGCGCCGTTCCAGTGGGGGACGGTCAAAGGGGATGATGAGCGGATTACTGCGCTTGCCAGCCAGTGCAGCGCCGAGATCGAGCCTGCGCCCGCGCCACAGCCCCAGCAATGATCAGGTGTTGACGCCGATTTCGGCGAGGCGGCCGAGGCAAGTCTCTTCGATAGAGTCGAGTTCCGCCAGCGTATCGTCGATATCCTTGCGCTTCTGGCGCAGGTCGTCGCGCTTCTCGTCGACGCGCTTCATCAGGAGCTTCAACTGGCCGAGTTCGCCCGGCGGCTCCTTGTAGACCTGGATGATCTCACGGATCTCCGCGATGGTGAAGCCGATGCGCCGGCCGCGGAGAATTTCGCCGATCAACCGCCGGTCGGCTTGCCGAAACAAACGCGTGCGCCCACGCCGCTCCGGATGGATCAGTCCCTCGTCCTCGTAGAAGCGGAGCGTGCGCGTCGAGACCCCGAATTCGCGCGTCAGTTCCGTTATGCTATAATATTTGTTCACCGGCATGTGTTCCCCGTCGTCGGACAGACGATAATATTGACTTTTACGTAATAGTCAATTTTTGGGCGGTCAGATGCCGAACCACCATGTGGCGATACCAAGAAAGGCGAAGAAGCCGGTACAGTCTGTCACCGTCGTGACGAAGACCGACGAGGCGATCGCCGGATCGGCGCCCATCTTGTCGAGCAGCAGCGGCAGCAGGATGCCGGCAAGGGCTGCCGCCATCAGGTTGATGACCATCGCCGCCGCAATCACCCCACCGAGCTGGTAGTCGTGGAACCAGGTCCCGGCGATCGCGCCCATGATCGTCGCGAAGACGATGCCGTTGAGGATGCCGACGCCCGCCTCCCTGCGGATGATGCGGCCGGCATTGTAGATGTCGAGATCGCGGGTGGCGAGCGCGCGCACCGTCACCGTCATCGTCTGCGTGCCGGCATTGCCGCCCATCGAGGCGACGATCGGCATCAGCACCGCAAGCGCGATCATCTTCTCGATCGAGGCGTCGAACAGGCCGATGACGCTTGCCGACAGCATCGCCGTGCCGAGATTGATCAAAAGCCACAGGAAGCGCGAACGCACCGTCGAAAGCACATTGTCCGACAGCTCTTCGTCGCCGACGCCGCCGAGGCGCTTGATGTCCTCGTCCGCCTCCTCGTGGATGACGTCGACGACGTCGTCGATGGTCAGCACGCCGACCAGCCGGCCGTTTTCGTCGACGACGGCGGCTGAGAGAAGGTCGTACTGCTCGAAGAGCTGGGCCGCCTCCTCCTGGTCCATCTCGGCCGGAACCGGATGGTTGGTCTCACGCATGATCTGCTCGATCTTCGTCTGCCGCTTGGTGCGCAGGATCTGGTCCAGATCGACGGCGCCGAGCAGCTTGAAGGTCGGATCGATGACGAAGATCTGCGAGAAGGAATAGGGCAGATCCTCTTCGTCGCGCATGTAGTCGATCGTCTGGCCGACCGTCCAGAACGGCGGCACGGCGACGAATTCCGTCTGCATGCGGCGCCCGGCCGAGCTTTCGGGATAGTCGAGCGCCCGGCGCAGCCGCACCCGCTCGGTGAACGGCAGCTGGGCGAGGATCTCTTCCCGGTCCTCCTTGTCGAGGTCTTCGAGAATGTAGACAGCATCGTCCGAATCGAGCTCGCCGATCGCGGCGGCGATCTGCGCGTTCGGCATCTGGTCGACGATTTCGCGGCGGATCGCCTCGTCGACCTCGGTCAGCGCCGTCATGTCGAAATCGTCGCCGAGCAGGCGCACCAGCGCCAGGCGCTGATCCGGCTGGATCGATTCCAGCAGGTCGCCTATTTCGGATTCATGCAGGCGGGCAACGTTTTGGCGCAGGAACAGCGTGTCGCGGTCGGCGATCGCGGCACCGACAAGCGCCAGGAAATCGCCGCGGACATTGCCGTCCTCGTCGTAGATATCGGCTTCCTCGTCATCGGGACGCCTGCGAATGCGGTCTTCCCCATCGGTCGTCGTCATCTGCCGCCCTCGCATCTGGTTCGAATTTCAACGACTGCCGCGCCGCATTCGCAAATGTCGGCCGAAAACACATTGTCAACAAGCGGATAAGCCAATCCCACGCGAGGCTCCCGCAGCCGGAATTCTTGGCCCCCTGCTAGCCCAAAGCATCCGTGTCGTAAAGCGGCAAACCGTGCTTCGTGATGACAATGCACGCGGCCGGCGATAGTTTCCTCACCCGTCCAAGCAGAGGAAGCCCGCCCCATGCCCATCCGTCCGATTCTGCGTTATCCGCATCCGGGCCTGAAGACTGTCTGCGCGCCGGTGACGGCCTTCGATTCCTCGCTCACAGCCCTTGCCGGTGACCTGCTGGCGACGATGCGCGCAGCTCCCGGTGTCGGCATCACCGCCGCCCATATCGGCGTCTTCAGCCGTGTCACGGTGCTGGAACTCGATAAGGCCGACGGCGTGCGCCTTTACGTCAATCCTCATATCACCTGGTTTTCGAAGGAGACGATGAACCATCCCGAAGGCAGCGTCTCGATGCCCGGCGCGACAGACGAGGTCACCCGCCCGCGGGCGATCCGCTTCCGCTATCAGGATGCCGAGGGCGCCGTGCACGAGGACGGTGCCGAAGATTTCCTCGCCATCTGCATTCAGCATGAAGTCGACCAACTCGACGGCATATTCTGGCTGCAGCGCCTCTCGCGGCTGAAGCGCGATCGTGTCGTGAAAAAATGGGAGAAGGCCCAGGGCTGACAATCACGGCTGACAAATCACCGTCCATGCCGAACCATTCACTGCTGCCGGCGTTTCCAGCAGAGAAACAAGGAGCAAATGCAATGGCAAAGATCGGTAACAAGACCCAGTTTTCCCACGAAAAGCCTGAGCTTTCCCGGGAAGAAGATTATCGCGATCTCGAAGAGCGCAATCTCGACGACGGCTGGCCCTATGCCGATGGCAGCGGCGCCGGCACCGGCGGCCCGGATAATCGTCCTTACGGCGAGACAGCTGCCAATTTCGACAGCGATCCCAACAAGGGCTTCCGGATAGATGGCACGGATGAAGACGGCAACGAGAACCGCCTGAGAGATTCGCTGCGCGCAGATACGATCGACCGCGGCGAAAGCGACGACCTCGAAGCGCGAGTGAACGACAATCTCGAAAACATTCCTGAGGTCGATATCGACAGCATCGAGGTTCACGCAGACGGTCACGTCGTCACCCTGGAAGGATCGGTGGAGACGATCGGCATCGCCCGCAAGGTCGAACTCGGCGCGCTTTCGGTGGACGGCGTCCATCATGTCCGCAACAAGTTGCAGCTGACCGGTGTCGACGCGCATATCCCGAACGAGGACTAACGCATTACGCACAGCGCAGATCATCAACGGGAGGGGCTGCCGCCTTCCGTTGATGATCGTTCTCAACATTACTAAAAGTTAACAATTTACGATTGTAGCAACAACTGCCTTATTCACGAGACCAATCGCCGATTTCTGTTAGGCGGCTTCTGTCACGATAACGTCAATTCCGTTGACAACACTGCGATTTCATTTGGACAAATGGTCGCGGCTGCGTCGCCACATTATCACAAAATTGCCTGAATTGGGGCGCGAACTCGTGTGTGCCGAGGGTTAGTTTATGTTGTGGAATTCAACAGCAGATTGAGGAGATAGACCCATGCGCATCAAATTTGCCCTTGCCGCGTCCCTGTTCGCCGTCAGCCTTGCCGGCGCTGCCTTCGCCCAGCCCACCTATTCCAGCGATTACACCAACGACAGCGACGGCTTTGCCCCGAGCCCGATGTCGAAGCCCGCTCCGGTCCACTACAGCAGCCACAAGGCGCCGGCCTATTCCAGCGACTACACCAATGACAGCGACGGCTTCGCCCCAAGCGCCATGGCGACTCCTGTCGTCGACAAGACCGCAACGGCCGGTATCAACCCCCTGCCCCCATGCCACAGCATGATTGGCCCGAAGGGCTCCCACACCAAGGGTGCAGACAGCGGCGCCTCCCGCACCGAAGCATGCCGCGCGACGCATTGATCTGATAAAGAGAAGGGCCGAAAACGGCCCTTCTCTTTTCAATCCATCTCTGTACGCCCGGCGAGCGGTTCCCCAAAGGGGTCAGGTTTCGCCCGTCGTTTCGCCAAAAACCGCCTCGAAGGCGGTGCGCAGGCGGATATCGACATCAGCCATCATCACGGGCAAGCCAAGGTCGACGAGGCTGGTCACGCCATGGGCTGAGATCCCGCAGGGCACGATGCCGCCGAAATGATCGAGATCGGGATCGACGTTGAGCGACAGTCCGTGGAAGGTCACCCATTTCCGCAGCCTTATGCCGAGGGCGGCGATCTTGTCCTCGGCCATCGTCCCATCGGTCAGCAATGGCTTTTCCGGCCGGCGCACCCAGACGCCGACCCGATCTTCACGTCGTTCACCGCGGACATTCATCATGTCGAGTGTGCGGATGACGACATCTTCAAGGGCGGCGACGAAGGCGCGCACGTCCTGGCGCCGCCTTTTCAGATCGAGCATGACATAGGCGACGCGCTGGCCGGGTCCATGATAGGTGTATTCACCGCCACGCCCTGTCGCAAAGACCGGAAACCGGTTCGGCTGGACGAGGTCCTTCGCATTGGCGCTGGTGCCGGCGGTATAGAGCGGCGGATGTTCGACGAGCCAGACGAGCTCATCACCGCCATCGGCGATCACAGCCACCTCGCGCTCCATCGTCTCCACCGCCTCCTCATAGGGGACGAGGCCATCGGTGATGCGCCAGCGTACCGGCCGGGTTCCGAGTTGGGGAAGCATGGAGAATTCGAGATCGGTGCGAAGCATGGCCATTCCTTGCCGCTCTCCCCGAAATGCCTGAAAAAAGGGGCGACAGCACAGCTATATGGACCCGTTTCGGGGCCAATTCAAATGCTGTGAGCGGTTTTGAAAAAAACTGTCATATCGCCCTTGTGCACCCCAGATGCTTTTGCTACATGCTGCCCCGCCGACGCAAATCGGCACCTACCACGATGCGGTCGTGGCGGAATTGGTAGACGCGCAGCGTTGAGGTCGCTGTGGGGCAACCCGTGGAAGTTCGAGTCTTCTCGACCGCACCATTTCCCTTCAGGGAAACGCTCTCTAAGCGAAGATTTCGTTTTCACCGCGAAGCCATTTGCGATTGCTCGGCTTGATTGCCCGGCCTTCTCATGGTTGATGGCGTCATCCTCGCAAGAATCAGCAGCCATGTCAGAGCCCCATCAAAATTCCCTGCAGGGCATGGCCATCATGTCCGGCGCCATGCTCATCCTGCCGATCATGGACGCCATCGCCAAATACATGGCGACCTTCGAGGCGATGTCGCCGGGTCAGGTGACCTTCTACCGATTCTTCTTCCAGATCGCCTGCACCCTGCCGATTCTTTTCGCCCTTTTCGGGCTGAAGGCGCTTTCGGCCCAACGGCCGTGGATGAACCTGCTGCGCGGTGCGCTGCATGGTGGCGCGAGCCTGCTGTTCTTCGTCGCCGTCAAATACATGCCGCTTGCCGATGTCTTCGCCATCTATTTCGTCGAGCCTTTCATGCTGGCCGCTCTGTCGGCGCTGTTTCTCGGAGAGAAGGTCGGCTGGCGGCGTTGGACGGCGATCGTCGTCGGCTTCGGCGGCGCGATGATCGTCATTCAGCCGAGCTACGAAATCTTTGGCCTGAAGGCGCTGCTGCCGGTCGCCTGCGCCTTTCTGTTCTCGCTCTATCTCTTCCTCAACCGCGCCATCGGCGAGGCCGATTCGCCGTTGACCATGCAGACGATGGCCGGCATCGGCGGAACGGTCTTCATGGCAGCCGCCCTTCTCCTCGGCAGCAGCTCCGGCAATGCCGATTTTGCCGTCTCCCTGCCCTCCTCCGGCCTCGGCCTTGTCCTGCTTCTCGCCCTCGGTTCGATCTCGGGATATGCGCATATGCTCGTGGTCCGGGCTTTCCGCCTCGCGCCGCTGTCGCTGCTTGCGCCGTTCCAGTACTTCGAGATCATCTCGGCGACCGTTCTCGGCTATGCGTTGTTCAACGATTTCCCGAGCTTTTCCAAATGGATCGGCATCTTCATCATCGTTGCTTCAGGCCTCTTCATCATCTGGCGGGAGCGGCTGCAGGCGCAGTCGTTAAAATCTTCCTGACCCCGGGAATATCGGGTTAACTCCTCTTCTTGAGGGATCGTCAATTTGCAGGCGGTAAAACTGTCTCCGGTTTCATGATGAAGCCTGGAGTTAAAACATGAGCGAATTTCGTCTCGCTTTTCCGGCCTGTGTCGTGGCCGGCAAGCATCGGCTGACGGCCGAAGATATAATACTGCTGCGCAAACATAGTTTTCCGGAGGGTATCCGGACATCCGACGATGTCGTGGCGATGTTGGCGCTCAACAATTCCTGCCCTGAAAAATGTGCCGACTGGAACGCTTTCTTCGTGGAGCAGCTCGCCGGTTTCATCGTCCATTACACCTATCCGCAGGGCTCGCTGGATGAAATTAACGTCGCCTGGATCATGCGCATGTTCACGACCGATGGTGTCGTCAACTCGGCGCTGGAACTCGAGCTCATTCTCCACGTCATGGAGATTTCGGCCGATGTCCCAGTCGAGTTGAGAGCGCTCGCCCTCGATCAGCTTCGCCTGGCGATCACCGACAATATCGGTGGCTACAAGCTGTCGCGCGCCATCGATCGCCGGGGCATCACCCGCCAGGACATCGACTATGCGATGCGCATCTTCAGAAGCGTCGCCGAAGGCGGCACCATCCCGGTCTCGTCGGTCGAATACGGCGTTCTCCAGCAGATCGAGCAGGCAGCGCTGCGCGGCGCCAATCATCCGCAATGGGCGGGGATCATGGCTGCCGTCGAGCTGCGCGACTATGCCGAGCCGCGGCGCAGCCGCTGGCTGCGCATCGTCGACGAGGAACCCGTCGCAGAAGCTGCCGTCGCCTGACGCTCCGCAAGCCTGATTGTGCGTTCCGGTGTTTTGTGCGTAAAACTCCGGGATGCATTTCTGGGTGGAGTCTCGATGTTCAAGAAAATCCTGATCGCGAATCGCGGCGAAATCGCCTGCCGTGTGATCAAGACTGCGCGCCGCATGGGCATTTTGACCGTCGCGGTCTATTCGGATGCGGATCGGGACGCGCTGCATGTCGAGATGGCCGACGAGGCCGTTCATATCGGCCCGGCCGCGGCGTCGGAGAGTTATCTGGTTGCCGAAAAGATCATTGCCGCCTGCAAGGCAACCGGAGCCGAGGCTGTGCATCCCGGCTACGGCTTCCTGTCCGAACGCGCCTCCTTCTGCGCTGAACTGGAAAAGCAGGGCATCATCTTCATCGGCCCGAAGCCGAAAGCCATCATGGCGATGGGCGATAAGATCGAATCGAAGAAATTCGCCAATGCCGCCGGTGTCTCCACCGTGCCCGGCCATCTCGGCATCATCGAGGATGCCGCCCATGCGGAAGTGATATCAGGCGGGATCGGTTATCCCGTCATGATCAAGGCGTCGGCCGGCGGCGGCGGCAAGGGCATGCGCATTGCCTGGAACGAGGCGGAAGTGCGCGACGGCGTCGAGCGCGCCCGCTCGGAGGCGAAAAGCTCGTTCGGCGACGACCGCGTCTTCATCGAGAAGTTCGTGGTCGAGCCGCGCCATATCGAGATCCAGGTCCTGGCCGATGCGCATGGCAACGTCGTCTATCTCGGCGAGCGCGAATGCTCGATCCAGCGGCGGAACCAGAAGGTGGCGGAAGAGGCGCCGTCGCCCTTCCTCGACGAAGCGACCCGCAAGGCGATGGGCGAACAATCGGTGGCTCTGGCGAGAGCCGTCGATTACCAGAGCGCCGGCACCGTCGAATTCATCGTCGACCGCGACCGCAATTTCTATTTCCTCGAAATGAACACCCGCCTGCAGGTCGAGCATCCCGTGACCGAACTCATCACCGGCATCGACCTCGTCGAGCAGATGATCCGTGTCGCAGCGGGAGAGCTCCTTCCCTTTGCCCAAGAGGATATCAGGCTTGACGGCTGGGCGGTCGAGAGCCGGCTCTATGCCGAGGATCCCTATCGCAACTTCCTGCCCTCGATCGGCCGCCTGACGCGCTACCGGCCGCCGGCGGAAGGCAGGACCGGCAACGTCGTCGTCCGCAACGACACCGGCGTCTTCGAAGGCGCCGAGATCTCGATGTATTACGATCCGATGATCGCCAAGCTCTGCACCTGGGCGCCGACGCGGCTGGAAGCGATCGAGGCCATGGCCCAGGCGCTCGACGGCTTCGTCGTCGACGGCATCGAGCACAATGTTCCTTTCCTGTCGGCGCTGATGAAACATCCGCGCTGGCGCGAGGGACGGCTGTCGACCGGCTTCATCGCCGAGGAATATCCCGATGGTTTCGCGCCGATGAAACCGGACCCGGCGGAAGAGGCCGTGCTTGCCGGCATCGCCCTCTCCGCCTCGCTGATCGAGACCAACCGCCGCGAACGTTTCGCCGATCGTCTGCGCGCCGCAGCGGGCGCGTTACGCGAAGATTGGGTGGTCAAGATCGGCGACAACCACGTCGCGGCAAGATTGCTCGACGACCTCGTCACCATTCCCTTCGATATGGACATGACGATCGAGGGGGCGATAGAGGGCGTGAGCCAGAATGTTGTCACCGATTGGAGACCGGGCGACCCAGTCTGGAGCGGCAAGGTCGGCGGTCGCGACATCACCGCGCAGATTCGCCCCGTTCTGAACGGCTTGCGTATCGACTGGCAGGGACTTTCAGTGACGACCAAGGTCTTTTCGCCGCGTCATGCCGAGCTCGACAGGCTGATGCCGGTGAAACTGCCGCCCGATACTTCCAAGCTCCTGCTCTGCCCGATGCCCGGCCTCGTCGTCGCCATCGCAGTGGCCGAGGGCCAGGAGGTCAAGGCCGGTGAGACGCTTGCGATCGTTGAAGCGATGAAGATGGAAAACGTGCTGCGCGCCGACCGCGATCTGGTCGTCTCGAAGATCAATGCCGCGGCCGGCGAAAGCCTGGCCGTCGACGCCGTGATCATGGAATTTGCCTGAGAGATAAGCCAGGCGGCCGGCTTCACGTCAGCGGGGCTTGCCGACCATGCCGAGCTCAGCCCGACAAGCAGCTGGGTACCGACAAAATCAGCAGGGAGATATCAAATGGACGTCCGCGCCGCCGTTGCCGTTCAGGCAGGAAAACCACTGGAAGTGATGACCGTGCAGTTGGAGGAGCAGCGGGCCGGCGAAGTGCTGGTGGAGGTCAAGGCGACGGGGGCTGCTGCCACCTATAGGGTAGACCTCAGGAGTCTCGATGAACTTCCCGCGCGGGAGCTCTACGACCTCTTGAGAATGCGCGTCGATGTCTTCGTCGTCGAGCAGAACTGCCCCTACCCGGAACTTGACGGCAAGGATATCGATGCCTTACATCTGCGGCTGCTGGAAGGTGCCGAACTCCTGGGCGCGGCGCGAATCCTAAAACCGTATGAGCCACAGGATCCGTCGAAGATCGGCCGCGTTGTCGTCTCGCCTGATCATCGCGGCAAGCGGCTGGGCGATGTACTGATGAGCGAGGCGATTGCCGCTTGCGAGCGGCTTTATCCGGAAAATCCCATTGCCTTGTCGGCACAGGCCCATTTGCGCCGGTTCTATGAATCTTTCGGTTTCATCGCGGTGTCAAAGGAATATCTGCAAGACGGCATTCCCCATATCGATATGGTCCGCCAGCGGGCCACGCAACCGGCATGAGGATATTGCCATGATCTACGTCGACGCCGATGCCTGCCCGGTGAAGCCGGAAATCCTGAAGGTCGCGGAACGGCACGGCCTCGAGGTCACCTTCGTTGCCAATTCCGGCCTACGCCCCTCGCGCGATCCGATGATCCACAACGTCATCGTCTCCAACGCCTTCGACGCCGCCGACAACTGGATCGCCGAACGCGCCGGCGCGGGCGATGTCGTCGTCACCGCCGATGTGCCGCTCGCCGTGCGCTGTGTCGCGACCGGCGCCTTCGTCAGCGGCCCCACAGGGCGCGTCTTCGACGAGACCAATATCGGCATGGCGAGCGCCATGCGCGATCTCGGCGCGCATTTGCGCGAAACCGGCGAGAGCAAGGGCTACAACGCCGCCTTCAGCCCGAAGGACCGCTCACGCTTCCTCGAAACCTTCGATCGCCTCTGCCGCCGCGCCAAAAGCCTTGCCGCGGAGGCTGGCGGGCAGCCGTGATGCAGCAACTACGGGTGCTACAGCGTCCTTTGCACGTCTAAAAGACGCGCGGCGCTGTAGGCCGCAAGAAGCGGGTGGCATGGCAGCCATGCCGATTCCTACCTTGAAGTCGGCCGTTTCCTCACGCATATAGGCGTTATCGCAGACGACTGCGGCATCCTCTGGGATGCAACTGTCGCGGGGACGGCCTCGCTCTTGAACAAGGAGAGTCGCATGGCCTGGTTTCTGCTTTTTCTCGCCGGTCTTTTCGAATGTGGCTGGGCGATCGGCCTTAAATATACCGAGGGTTTCACACGGCCGCTGCCGACGGCGCTGACCGTCATATCCATGGTGGTCAGCATCGTGCTGCTCGGCCTGGCGGTGAAGCATCTGCCGATCGGCACCGCCTATGCGGTCTGGACCGGCATCGGCACGGTCGGCACGGTCTTTCTCGGCATCTGGCTGCTTGGCGATGAGGCAAGTGTCTCCCGCCTTGCCTGCATCACGCTGATCGTCGCCGGCATCGCCGGCCTCAAGCTTACCGCCTGATATGAGATCGAGGGGCGTCGCCGACGCCCCTCAGTGTATCGTTCAGGCTGTCTTGCGGTTATCGACGGCAAAAGCGCCAGGACCGGAGAAGAACAGATAGAGGAAGACGAAGCAGAACAGGATCGCGGCGTCGCCCTGGTTGACGGCCGGGAAGAAGCTGTTCGGGGCGTGCGCCATAAAATAGGCGACGGCCATTTGGCCTGCCAGCAGAAAGGCGACCGGACGCGTCAGCAGGCCGACGAGAATGAGGATGCCGCCGATCAGCTCGAGCAGGGCCGCGAACAGCATCAGCGGCGGCAGTGGGCCGGCCATCTGCGCAGCAGGGAAAGCGAAAAGCTTCATCGTGCCGTGTTCGATGAACAGCAGCGCGGTGATGATCCTGAGAGCAGCCAGCCCATAGGGCTGATAGGCGGAAAGACGGTCGAAAGTCGACATTTAAACCCCTCTTTAAAAAGATACAGCCGAGCGTTAGCCTGTCCTCCGCAAGGATTGAACACACGGATCGCTGACGGCCGTTCACTTTTTCGACAGCAGCTAAACACTTGAGCGCACAGTTTTATTCATGGGCCGGCTATCAAAGCGGAATGTTGTCGTGTTTCTTCCACGGATTGGCGAGATCCTTGTTGCGCAGCATCTTCAAACCGCGCGCCAGCCGCCGCCGGGTCGAATGCGGCATGATCACCTCGTCGACATAACCGCGCTCGGCGGCGACGAAGGGCGAGAGGAACCGGTCCTCGTACATTTTCGTATGCGCGGCAATCTTGTCAGGGTCGGCGATATCCTTGCGGAAGATGATCTCGACCGCGCCCTTGGCGCCCATCACGGCGATCTGCGCCGTCGGCCAGGCATAGTTGAGGTCGCCACGCAGATGCTTCGATGCCATCACGTCATAGGCGCCGCCGAAGGCCTTGCGGGTGATGACGGTGAGCTTCGGCACCGTCGCCTCGGCATAGGCGAAGAGCAGCTTGGCCCCGTGCTTGATGAGGCCGCCATATTCCTGCGCCGTACCCGGCAGGAAGCCCGGTACATCGACGAAGGTGACGATCGGAATGTTGAAGCAGTCGCAGAAGCGCACGAAGCGGGCCGCCTTGCGCGAGGCGTCGCTGTCGAGAACGCCGGCCAGCACCATCGGCTGGTTGGCAACAAAACCGACGGTCGAGCCTTCGACGCGGCCGAAGCCGCAGACGATGTTTTTGGCAAAGCTCGCCTGGATCTCGAAGAAATCCCCCTCGTCCGCCACCTTCCGGATCAGTTCCTTGATGTCGTAAGGCTTGTTGGAGCTCGCCGGCACCAGCGTATCGAGCGAGGCATCGACTTCTGTCACCGACTGGTAACATTCGATCTCCGGTAGCGGCGCCGTGTTCGAAAGCGGCAGGAAATCGATCAGCCGGCGCACCTGCAGCAGCGTTTCGACATCATTCTCATAGGCGCCGTCGGCAATCGACGAGCGCACCGTATGCACCACGGCGCCGCCGAGTTCTTCAGCCGTCACCGTCTCGTTGGTGACGGTTTTCACCACGTCCGGCCCGGTGACGAACATGTAGGAAGTATCACGCACCATGAAGATGAAATCGGTCATGGCAGGCGAATAGACGTCGCCGCCGGCGCAGGGACCCATGATCACCGAGATCTGCGGAATGACGCCGGAAGCGAGCACATTGCGCTGGAATACTTCGGCATAACCGCCGAGAGCCGCCACGCCCTCCTGGATACGGGCGCCGCCCGCATCATAGATGCCGACGATCGGCGCGCGGTTCTTCAGCGCCATGTCCTGCACTTTCATGATCTTCTCGGCATGCGCCTCAGACAGCGAGCCGCCGAAGACGGTGAAGTCCTTGGCGAAGACGAACACCGTGCGGCCATTGACCGTGCCCCAGCCGGTGACGACGCCGTCGCCGGCGATACGGCTCTTGTCCATGCCGAAATCGGTGGAGCGATGTTCGACGAACATGTCGAATTCCTCGAACGAGCCTTCGTCGAGGAAGAGATCGATGCGCTCGCGCGCCGTCAGCTTGCCGCGCTTGTGCTGAGCGTCGATGCGCGCCTCGCCGCCGCCGAGGCGGGCGACATCGCGGCGCCGTTCCAGTTCTTCGAGAATTTCCTTCATGCGATCTCCCTCGCCGCTGCGGCGGCAATCCGGCGGTTAGAGCGTCGCGCTATTGAGCGCGCCCGCTGAGTGAGAAAACCGAGCGTATCCTTGCGGCAGCGTCCTCAGCTAGGATCTCGTCTGCAAGCTTGGGATCGGCAGCGATACTGGTGACGTCGAAGGCGCTGACGGCGATGACCGAGCCGTCCTCGACCGAGGCCGCGTCGATGCTGATCTTGGCGACATTCCGGTCCTTCTGGAAGCCGAGGCCCTTCTGGACGGAAACCACGCGGATCGTCAGCACCACCCGCGGCAGCACTGTGTCGCGCACGGTGGCGTTGATCGCCGCGTTGACGCGGTCGTTGATGCCGGAAAGCAGCTCGGCCGGCATGTTCGGACCCGAGAGAACGACGGCACTGCGCACATCATAGACCGGGGCCGCCGGCTTGGTGGCCGAGAGGCTGCCGCAGGCCGTGAGCGCGACACAGACGAGTGTCGCCCGGCAAAAACACGACCTCAGCCAATTCATTGCAAAATCCCGCACCACCCCGTTGGAGTCGCAGACTTCGTCATAATGCATTGGAAGGCAATATGTTTCAGGCGCTTAGGGCGAAAAAAACATCCGCTGCGGCTTTGAACTCGGCAAAGCGCTTGGCCCGCCGCTGCTCGGCCTCCTCGTCATTGCCCCAATGCTCGATCGTCCAATCCTCGTCGAGGTGGGCAAGCGACCAAGCCTCCTCCAGCGTCACCCGGCCCTCGGCGAAGGCAAGCGCCAGGATTGCCGAGCCGGTCAGCGTGGTGACTGTGTGGAGGGCGGCAAGCGCCATCGGGCTATCATATCTCGCGAGCGTAACGGCGAAGGCGGCAATCGCCTCGCGCGGCTGTTCATGAGGCATCACTCCTTCGACGAGGATGAAGCGGGCGCCGAGATCGGTCGCCGCCCAGTCGATCACGGGATCCCAGTGCTCGGCCTGGCGCTCGACCAGCAGTTCCGGCTCTTCGGCGCGGTAGCAGATCAGGTCGCTGGATGAAAAACGCAATATATCCTCGAAGATCGCCTGCGCGTTGGCGGCAACGCCGTCGAGTGCGGTGTTGACCAGCCGGGTCACCGGCATGCTCACGGGATTGATCTCCTCGCCCTGCGCCTGCCATTCGGCGGCGACAAGCCGCGCCAGCGCTTCGGTTGGTACTGCGAGAACTTGGCGCGCCGGCGTGCGCACCATCTTGCCGTCGAGCGTGATCGCAAAACCACCCTCGTGCTCGGCAACCGAGACTTCGGTATAGAAGCGCTTCGGCAGCGGCTTCTTCATCTGGATCTGCGCACGGCGGATGGGATCGGGATGGCTCAGGCCTTCGGAAAGGTCGTTCAGCAGATCGCGCATGGGCTCACCTCAGGAAAAATGACGCAATATCTCGTTCGGATGGTAGGCGATCGCATCAGCGCCGTTGGCGATCAGCTCATCCACGCTGGCATAGCCCCAGGCAACGCCGATCGCCTTGGCCCCGGCAGCCTTTGCCATCTGCATATCGTAAACCGCATCGCCGATGACAATGGTGTTGGCAGCATTCATGCCGGTTTCGTCGCAGCATTCCGTCACCATGGCCGGATGCGGTTTGGAGGGGCAATCGTCGGCGGTGCGTGCGACGATGAAATGCGCGTCGAAACCATGTGTCTCCATCACCAGCTTGAGCCCGCGCCTGGATTTGCCCGTCACCGCGCCGATCAGCAGGTCATCGCGTCCGCTGATCGCGTCGATCATCTCGCGAATGCCGGGAAACAGCGGCTCCTTGTAGTCGAGATCCTGACGCACGATCGAGAACAGCGATTTGTAATGCGCCGTCATGTCGATGTCTTCCTGCTCCACATGCGGCTTGCCCTGCATGCGGGCGATCGCAATATCCAGAGACAGGCCGATAATGGCCTTGGTGTCTTCAAATCGCGGTTCCGGCTTGCCGAACTTGTCGAAGGTCCTGCGCATGGTTTCGTGGATCAGCGCGGCACTGTCCACCAGCGTGCCGTCGCAATCGAAAAGGGCAAGTTTCATTCGGCGTCCCTTTCAGCGCCGGCAAGGTCGAGACCGAGAAGGTTCCAGGTCTGCACCATATGCGCCGGCAGCGGCGCGCTGACGCGCAGGCGCCCGCCGGAGGGGTGCGGGATGTCGATGTGACGCGCGTGCAGATGCAGCTTCTTCTGAACGCCGCCTGGAAAATCCCAATTCGGATCGTCGTCGAAATATTTTGGATCGCCGATGATCGGGTGGCCGATATGCAGGGCATGGACGCGCAGCTGATGGGTACGGCCGGTATAGGGCTCCATCTCCAGCCATGCGAGGTTCTGTGCCGCCGTCTCCAGCACGCGGTAGAAGGAAATCGCATGGTCGGCGCCGTCCTCGCCGTGCTTGGCGATGCGCATGCGGTCACCGTCGGCGGTCGGCTCTTTGACGAGCCAGGTCGAGATCTTGTCCTCGTGCCTGCGTGGCACGCCCTTGACCAGCGCCCAGTAGGTCTTCTTGGTATCGCGCTCGCGAAAGGCCGCCGTCAGCTTCTGCGCCGCGCCGCGGGTGCGGGCGATGACGAGAACACCAGATGTGTCGCGGTCGAGACGGTGTACAAGCCGCGGCTTCTCGCCCTTCGGGCTGGTCCAGGCTTCCAGCATCTGGTCGATATGCCTGGCCACACCGGAACCGCCCTGCACCGCAAGGCCGGGTGGCTTGTTGAGCACGATCACCTTTTCGTCTTCGTGCAGCACCATGCGCGACAAGAGTTCGAAATCCGTCGAATGCTTGAGATCCTTGCCGGCGATCGGTCCGGATTTCAGCTTCGCATCGACATCCATCGGCGGCACGCGCACCGTTTGACCGGGCTGCACGCGCGCATCCGACTTGACACGTCCACCGTCGACGCGCACCTGACCGGAGCGCAGGAGCTTCTGCAGCGGGCCGAAGCCGAGCCCCGGAAAGTGCACCTTGAACCAGCGATCGAGCCGCATGCCGGCTTCGTCGGGTTCAACCTTGATATGTTCTATGCCAGCCATAAGAAATCTTTCGGAAATTGCAGCGCGGGCCAAGCCGGCGTTCTTGCCGCAGCCTTTAGAGCATTTTCACGCAAAACGGAAACCGGAAAAGAAATCAGGCCAAAGCGCGCATGACGGCAAGCCCGGCGATGACGGCCGCCATCGAAAATCCGACGCTCGCCGCGATGTAAATGCCGCCGGCGACAGCCTCGCCGCGTTCGAATAGCGAGATGGCATCCAGCGAGAAGGCAGAGAAGGTGGTGAAGCCGCCGAGGAAGCCGGTGATCAAGAGGAGGCGCAGCTCCACCGAGGCGTTGAATTTCCGCGCGATCAGCTCGGCGAAGACGCCGATGACGAAACAGCCGACGACATTGACGGCGAGCGTGCCCCAGGGAAATGCCGGACCCATGAGTCTCAGCGCCCACTGGCCGACATAATATCTGAGAAGAGAACCGATAGCGCCGCCGAAGGCGACGAGAAGAGCCTGGATCATCAGCCGGATTTATCGCAACTCCGCAGCGATTCCAATCGGGAGGAAATGAATTCTTACCATCCGGTAAAATGCCGATGATTTTTTTATAATGGCGCCAAGGTCGTACCGATACGCTGACGACATGACCCAGCTCCTGTCCATATCGGCGAGCACCGCCGCCATTGCCTTCGACTCGCTCCGAATACCGCAGCGTGTTGCGACGAGCACCGCCGCCCGCGATGCGCGCCGGATTGCCGACCGGCAGCTGAAGGCTGAAGGCACTGAGGAAATAGATGAGCCCTCCAGCATCATCCAGTCGACCGAAGTGGCACTCGACCTGATGGCCAAAGGCAACCGCCAGCCGCAGGCCGGCCTGAAACAGGCGCTGCGATCCTACGAAGACTTCTGAGGTCATCCTCGTCCAAACGAAAGCCCGCGACTGCGGCTGCAGTCGCGGGCCATTCTGTTTTAACGACAGCGCCGCGCGTCTTTTCAGACGCGCAAAGGACGCTGTAGCACTTTGAATCGCAGCTCTCATTTGCCCTGGGCGGAGAGTACCTGCAGGACCAGATCGACCTTGCCGGCCTTTTCGAAGGTCAGCGTCACCGGCACCGTATCGCCCTGCTTGAACGGCGTCTTCACCTTCTGGAACATCAGGTGCAGGCTGCCGGGCTCGAGCTTGACCGTCGCGCCGGCGGCGATGGCGATACCGTCCTTCAGCTGGCGCATCCGCATGACATTGTCCTTCGTCACCATCTCGTGGATCTGAACCTCGCCAGCTGCGGGCGAACTGACGGAGATCAGGCGATCATCCGCCTGGCCGTTATTCTTCACCGTGAAAAAGCCGCCGCCGACCGGCTGGCCGGGCAGCATTGCCTTGGCGAACCCGCCGGAGATTTCGAGATCGCCGGCCTTGACCGTTTCGCCGGCCGCTGCGGCAGCGCCCATGCCCGCCATACCAGACATGTCCATGTCGGCCATATCGTCATGATCGTGACCATGATCTTCGCCGGCAGCGACCTTCAACAGCGGCGCCGGGCTTTTCATCCCATGCGCGTCGCCGCCTTCCTTTGCCACCTGATCCCAGGCCGTGACGGTATCGCCGCACATCTGCGTCACCGGAAAGGCGAGCGAGGTGCCGGCTTCGACGCCTGATACCTTACCCTGGATGACGAAGGTGTCGTAGAAATCGTCGGAGAGATTGCCGTTCTTCCAGCGGATCTCGATCGCGCCCGTCTTCACCTTGTCGCCGTGATTGTCGTAGGTCTTCTGGTAGTCGCCCTTGATCACCTCGAGCTCCCAGCCGGCCTTCGGCTGCGGCTTGGCGAAGACGAAGCCTTCCGGCAGCTTGACCCGCACTTCCGTGGTCGCCTTGCCGTCGCAGCCATGCGGCACCTGCAGCGTGGCGAGAATCGTGCTGTCCTGCGTCGCCTCTCTGTCGAGGAATGTCACATGCGCCTCTGAGCCGGCAATGGCGGTTGCCGAAAGAAGGGCGGCAAGCCCTAGCGTTTTGCCAAATGTCTTGATGGTCTTCATCGGATATCTCCTCGCCGGCCGCGGTATTTTCTCGGGCGGACCGGCATGCTGAATCATAGGTGGTGGAGGAAGATCAGACGAGGATGGGAGGCGCGCGCGAATTCGGCCGCCAGACGGCGCTTGCGCCTGAAACGGCTGATGTTTCGATCGGCGAATTGATCAGCGAAGCGAGTTCGCGCTCGAGCCACGAGCCCGCATCTGGCGTCGGCAGGATAGTGGAGGCCGACAGCCGGCAGGCTTCGCAATTCGGTTTGAAGGCGACGGTCTTGCCGTCGGCATCCTTCACGGTGACGCAGATTGAGGCGAAGGTACCGTCGGGCAGCACATAGTCCGCGGCATCGTAGCCTTCGGAGGCGACAGCCTGCGGCGCCTGATGGGCAAGGCCAAGCAAAGCCAAGCTCAATGCGCAAAGCATGCGCAGAAAGAGCGTCGCTTTCAGTCCGGTCTGTCGCATGAGATCCCCTTCAACAGCATGTCGCGATAGCGGGTTTCCCCGCGAAATGCAAAAGCAGATTGCCGTAGATCAGGCTCAGCCGGCATATGGCGACAAAAAATTGTCCGGTGACGACATTTGGCCTTGCCAAGCGCTGCACCCGCCGGATAATTGCGCCAACCTTGTTGGGAGAAGCCGGTGCTTTCGCCACCGGTGCCGAAGGAGCAACCGCCCCGGAAACTCTCAGGCAAAAGGACCAGCAAGGGGCAGACGGAACTCTGGAGAGAAGCGTTCTCGAAACGCTCGCCGAAGGGATAACAATCTCAGGCAAAGGGACAGAGGGGGCTCAGGAGAGAAGTGCGCAGCCGCGCCTTCAGATTTGAGCCCGCGCCTTCGCGAGAAGGCGCAAACCCCGGAGGCGTCTTTTGGACGATACTGCTGCCCTGAAGAAAACCCCGCTGCATGCCCTGCATCTTTCGCTTGGCGCCCGCATGGTGCCGTTTGCGGGTTACGACATGCCGGTGCAATACCCCGCAGGCGTCATGAAGGAGCATCTTCATACCCGCACTGAGGCCGGCCTCTTCGATGTCTCCCACATGGGCCAGGTCATCGTGAAGGCGAAGTCGGGCAGCTACGAGGATGCGGCGCTGGCGCTTGAAAGCCTCGTGCCCGTCGACATCCTAGGCCTTGCCGAAGGCCGCCAGCGCTACGGCTTTTTCACCGACGACACCGGCTGCATTCTCGACGACCTGATGATCGCCCATCTCGACGACCACCTCTTCGTCGTCGTCAACGCCGCCTGCAAGGAAGCCGATCTCGCCCATCTGCAGGCCCATATCGGCGACCAGTGCGACATCACGCTTCTCGATCGCGCCCTGATCGCGCTGCAGGGGCCGCGTGCGGTTGCGGTTCTTGCCGAACTCTGGGCCGACGTCGCGGCGATGAAATTCATGGACGTGCGCCACTGCCGCCTGCACGACGTTTCCTGTCTTGTTTCCCGCTCCGGCTATAGCGGCGAGGACGGCTTCGAGATCTCGATCCCCATCGACAAGGCCGTGGATGTCACCATGCGGTTGCTCGAACATCCCGATGTCCAGGCGATCGGCCTTGGCGCCCGCGATTCGCTGCGCCTCGAAGCCGGCCTCTGCCTCTACGGCAACGATATCGACACGACCACCTCGCCGGTCGAGGCAGCGCTGGAATGGGCCATGCAGAAGGTAAGGCGTGGCGGTGGTGCGCGCGCCGGCGGCTTCCCGGGCTCCGGCCGCATCCTGTCCGAACTCGAAAACGGCGCCGCACGCCGCCGCGTCGGCCTGAAGCCGGAAGGCAAGGCGCCGGTGCGCGGCCATGCCAAACTCTATGCCGATGCAGAGGGCAAAGTCGAAATCGGCGAAGTCACCTCTGGCGGCTTCGGTCCCAGCGTCGAAGGCCCCGTCGCCATGGGTTATGTGCCGCTCTCCCATGCTGCGGCAGGCACGCTGGTCTATGCCGAGGTGCGCGGCAAATATCTGCCGATCACCGTCAGCGCCCTTCCCTTCGTCACCCCGACCTACAAACGCTAAACCTTTTCCAGAGAGGACGAACAATGCTGAAATTTACCGAAGAACATGAATGGCTGAAGATCGAAGGCGGCGTTGCGACGGTCGGCATCACGACTTATGCCGTCGAACAGCTCGGCGACCTGGTTTTCGTCGAACTGCCGGAAGTCGGCGCGACCTTCTCCAAGAACGGCAATGCCGCGACCGTTGAATCCGTCAAGGCTGCTTCCGATGTCTATTGTCCGCTGGATGGAGAGATCACCGAGGTCAATCCGGCCATCGTTGCAGATCCCTCACTGGTCAATTCCGATCCTCAGGGCGCCGGCTGGTTCTTCAAGCTGAAGCTGGCAAACGCTGCGGACGCCGATGGCCTGCTCGACGAGGCGGCCTACAAGGAGCTCACTGCGTAATGACGACGCCGACAGAATTCCAGTTCACCGACTATCAGCCCTACGATTTCGCCAATCGCCGCCATATCGGCCCCTCGCCGGCCGAGATGACCGATATGCTGAAGGTGATCGGCTATAACAGCCTCGATGGCCTGATCGACGCGACGCTGCCGCCCTCGATCCGCCAGAAGGCGCCGCTCGTCTGGGGTGCGCCGATGACCGAGCGCGAGGCGCTCGACAAGCTGCGCGAGACCGCCAACAAGAACAAGGTGCTGGTCTCGCTGATCGGCCAGGGTTACTACGGCACGATCACGCCGCCTGTCATCCAGCGCAACATCCTGGAAAACCCGGCCTGGTACACCGCCTATACGCCCTACCAGCCGGAGATCAGCCAGGGCCGCCTGGAAGCGCTCCTGAACTACCAGACGATGATCTGCGACCTCACCGGCCTCGACGTCGCCAACGCCTCGCTACTCGATGAGGCGACCGCCGCCGCCGAAGGCATGGCGATCGCCGAGCGCGTCGCCAAGTCGAAGGCGAAGGCCTTCTTCGTCGATGCCGACTGCCATCCGCAGACCATCGCCCTCATCCGCACCCGCGCCGAGCCGCTCGGCTGGAGCGTCATCGTCGGCAATCCTTTCACCGATCTCGATCCTGTCGACGTCTTTGGCGCGATCTTCCAGTATCCCGGCACGCACGGTCATGTGCATGATTTTACCGGCCTGATCTCCCGCCTGCATCAGACCGGCGCCATATCAATCGTCGCCGCCGATATCCTGGCACTGACGCTGCTGAAATCGCCCGGCGAAATGGGTGCCGATATCGCCGTCGGCTCCTCGCAACGCTTCGGCGTCCCGGTCGGCTACGGCGGCCCGCATGCGGCCTATATGTCGGTCAAGGATGCCATCAAACGCTCCATGCCTGGCCGCCTCGTCGGCGTTTCCGTCGATGCGCGCGGCAACCGCGCCTACCGCCTGTCGCTGCAGACCCGCGAACAGCATATCCGCCGCGAAAAGGCGACGTCGAACATCTGCACCGCCCAGGTGCTGCTGGCCGTCATGGCCTCGATGTATGCCGTCTTCCACGGCCCGAAGGGCATCAAGGCGATCGCCCAACAGGTGCACCAGAAGGCCGTGCTGATGGCCAAGGGCCTGGAAAAGCTCGGTTATAAGGTCGAACCCGAGACCTTCTTCGACACGATCACCGTCGATGTCGGCCACATGCAGGGTCTCATCCTGCGCGCCGCCGTCGCCGAAGGCGTCAATCTGCGCAAGGTCGGCGAAACCAAAATCGGCATGAGCCTCGACGAACGCACCCGGCCGGCGACGCTCGAAGCCGTCTGGCGCGCCTTCGGCGGCAATTTCACCATCGCCGATTTCGAGCCTTCCTACCGCCTGCCGAAGGGCCTGCTCCGCACCAGCGATTACCTCACCCATCCGATCTTTCACATGAACCGCGCCGAAAGCGAGATGACGCGTTACATCCGCCGGCTTTCCGACCGGGATCTGGCGCTCGACCGCTCGATGATCCCGCTCGGCTCCTGCACGATGAAACTCAATGCGACGGCGGAAATGCTGCCGATCACCTGGCCGGAGTTTTCCGACATCCATCCCTTCGTGCCGGCCGACCAGGCGCTCGGCTACCGCGAGATGATCGACGACCTGATCGAAAAGCTCTGCGCCGTCACCGGCTACGACGCCTTCTCCATGCAGCCGAATTCCGGCGCGCAGGGCGAATATGCCGGCCTGCTGACGATCCGCAACTATCATATCGCCAATGGCGACGGCCATCGCGACGTCTGCCTGATCCCGACCTCGGCGCACGGTACCAATCCGGCCTCGGCCCAGATGGTCGGCATGAAGGTCGTCGTCGTCAAGGTGCGCGAAAACGGCGATATCGATCTCGACGATTTCCGCGCCAAGGCTGAGCAGCATGCGGCAAACCTCTCCTGCTGCATGATCACCTACCCTTCGACGCACGGCGTCTTCGAGGAGACCGTCAAGGAAATCTGCGATCTGGTGCATGAGCATGGCGGCCAGGTCTATCTCGACGGCGCCAACATGAATGCCATGGTCGGCCTGTCCCGTCCCGGTGACATCGGCTCCGACGTTTCGCATCTCAACCTGCACAAGACCTTCTGCATTCCGCATGGCGGCGGCGGACCCGGCATGGGCCCGATCGGCGTCAAGGCGCATCTGGCTCCCTATCTGCCCGGCCATCCCGAAACCGACGGCCGCTCGGGTGCGGTCTCGGCCGCTGCCTTCGGCTCGGCCTCGATCCTGCCGATCTCCTGGAGCTATTGCCTGATGATGGGCGGCGAAGGCCTGACGCAGGCGACCAAGGTGGCGATCCTCAACGCCAACTATATCGCCACCCGGCTAAAGGGTGCTTATGACGTGCTCTACAAATCGGAGGCCGGCCGTGTCGCGCATGAATGCATCATCGACACCCGCCCGCTGGTCGACAGCTCCGGTGTCACCGTCGACGACGTCGCCAAGCGGCTGATCGACTGCGGCTTCCATGCGCCGACCATGAGCTGGCCGGTCGCAGGCACGCTGATGATCGAGCCGACGGAAAGCGAGACCAAGGCCGAACTCGACCGTTTCTGCGAGGCGATGCTGGCGATCCGCGAGGAAGCCCGCGCCATCGAGGATGGCCGGATGGACAAGGTGAACAACCCGCTGAAGAACGCCCCGCACACGGTGGAAGACCTCGTCGGCGAATGGGATCGCCCCTACTCGCGCGAACAAGCCTGCTTTCCGCCCGGGGCCTTCCGTGTCGACAAATACTGGTCCCCGGTCAACCGCGTCGATAATGTCTACGGCGACCGCAACCTGATCTGCACCTGCCCGCCGGTGGAAAGCTACGCGGAGGCGGCCGAGTAGCGGTCAAGCCTGATGCAGTAGCGAACGCTGGACAATCCAAGCCCCTTCCATCATGGGAGGGGCTTTCCTAATTCTGATAGAATGCACGAAAGAAGGTCATCTCATGCCCCAGGATCAAAGCGAAGCAAGAATGCAGGCGCCCTGGTCGAAGCCTGTGCTCATCGCCCTCGAAGAGCCCGGCCAATACGTGACCATCGATAACACCCAGGCCGCCTCCTGGGCGATGATCGAGGACTGGCCGACGGAAGACGGTGCCGCACTCGACCAGGCGCTGCTGATCTGCGCCGACGTCATCAAGGGCAAGCGCACCGGCGAGGATGCACGCAAAGCATTCATCGCCGCCGCAGTCGAAGCGGGCCTCGACATCAAGGCCTGAAGGGCGGCGATCGATAAAGAGCCGCTGGAATGGACGATGAAGACACACGCCCCGCGTAGCTCAACGTAAGAGCAGTGGACTGGTTTGCAGCCGAGCCAGGTTCAATTCCTCGGCAGGGGCACCAGTTTCCCAGTACCCCTGCTCTCCTGTCAGCACCAAAGTGTGTGCGGTTTACGGCCTAGAAGCGCTCGCCGACCATATCCTCGCTTTTGGCCCACAATCCCCTGGCCGTCTCGGGATCGAGCGCGTAGGGACGCACGCCTTCGGAAATCGGGCTGATCTCTGCATCCGTCACTTCGGAGACATGGCAGTTTTCGCAATATCTGCCGCCGACCACGTCTGCCGGGGCGACGAAACCTGCCCAGACGGAGGTAGCGGCACCCTGCGGGATCGTCTTCCACTGGAAGGGCGGCTTGCCCTCGGCGGCGAGTGCTGCGTTGATCTGCGCTATCATGCCTTCGATTATATCAGGCTCGAGATGACGGCCGAGCTCGGTGTTAATGCCGCCGGGATGCAGTGCCGTCGCACGGATGCCGCGCTCCTGGAGGCGCCGGTCGAGTTCCACCGCGAACAGGATATTTGCGGTTTTCGACTGGGCATAGGCCGCCCAAGGCTCATACGTCTTGCTCTCGAAATTGAGGTCTTCGAGGCTGAACGGAGCCATGCGATGGCCCGAGGATGCGACGATCACCACACGTCCACCCGATTTGACGAGCGGTGCGATGCGGTTGACCAGCACGAAATGACCGAGATGGTTGGTGCCGAACTGCGTTTCGAAACCATCGGCGGTGCGCCCGAAGGGAGCGGCCATCACGCCGGCATTGGCAATGACGACATCGAAGGGGCGGCCATCCGCAATGAGCGCATCGGCGCAGGCGCGCACGCTTGCCAGAGAAGCAAGATCGAGCTCGACGATATCAAGGCTGCCACCATTGGCAGCACCCACGCGCACGACTTCCGTTGCCGCCCTCGCCTTTGCAAGGTCACGTGCCGTACCCACCACCTGCGCTCCACGGGCTGCCAGCACACGCACGGTTTCTACGCCGAGGCCGGCCGAAACACCCGTCACCAGAACACGCTTGCCCTTGAGATCGACGCCGGCGAGCACCTCGTCGGTAGTCGATATCGCGCCAAAAACTCCACTCATGATTATCTCCTTGATCATGGACGCACCGCTCCGGACTGGTGGATCATTGCCCACCGGCCTCAAATGGAATAAAAGGAGGATGCCTCCAGATAAATACGGAGGGATCCTCCGTTTATCAAGGGGACTTCTCGGAAATGGCCGGAAAAAGTGACGGGTCCACCGTCCGAAAGCCGCGTGCGGATGCCGAACGCAATCGTCTTCTGCTGATGGAAACGGCAAAGACCGTCTTTGCCGACAAGGGCTCCAGCGCCAGCCTGGAGGAAATCGCCCGCATTGCCGGCGTCGGCATCGGCACACTCTATCGCCATTTCCCGACGCGCGATGCACTGGTTTCCGCCATCTACCGCAACGAGACGACGCAGCTTGCCGCTGCCGCCAAAAGCCTTGCCGAGACACATCCGCCTGTCGAAGCGCTTCGCCTGTGGCTGGTGCAGTTCGTCGATTATGTCGTGACGAAACACGGCATGTCCGAGGTACTGGATTCCTTGGTCGGCGGCACCTCCGCGCTCTATGCCGATTCTGCCGATTTGATCATAGGCGCCGTCAATCTGCTGGTGGATCGCGCAGTCGCCACCGGTGAAATCCGTCTGGCGATGGACCCGCTCGATATCCTGCGCGCGCTGGCCGGCGGCGCGCGCATCAGCTGTGGCCCCGCCTGGCGGGAGGCGGCAAGGCAACTCATCGATATTCTGATTGCGGGTATGAGAGCCAGTCGCTGAGGCTGTCGTACCATTCCGGCACGGCTGTCTCAGATGGAGGTGCGCGAGAATGGCGACCGCAACCTGATCTGCACCTGCCCGCCGGTAGAAAGCTACGAGGGATCCAAGTAGCAGTAGTTGGGCAAAGCCCCTCCCATAGGTTGGGAGCGGGCTGCATGCTCTGATCCACAAGGATCAAATTTAACCTTTCTTAGCAAGTCTCTGTTAGCAATTCAGAAAGGCGGCTTCCATCAACATGGATCACCGTCGATCTCTTGTTTTGCGTGCAGGTTCTTATGCGTCCATCGGCAGTTCCAGCAATTCTCCTCGCCGCCCTGATCCTCTCGGGATGCGCTGCCAGTTCTGGCGCCGACGATGTGCTGGGCAACGTGCCGTCACCGGAAACGACCAATGCCATCGCCCAGCCGAGCGGCCCGATTCCTGCCGCCGCCGTGGGCGATCCCGCGCCGCAGGCAAGCCCGCCGCAGCAGGCGTTGCGCTGGGCGGGAGAGGTTCCAGAACCGCGGGCGCTCGTGCCCGCCGACAGGCCGGTCGGCATGCCGCTGCCGACAGATAAGCCGGTCGCGCTGCTGATGCCGGCCAATCCCGCGGGCAATGCAATACCCGATGTCGGCACGAGATCGCCGACACGCGGGCAAATTTACGGCCACCGGTTCCGCGATGCCAAGCCGATCAACTTCGGTTCCACCTCGCCGAGAAAGCTTGCCGTGCACGGCGTCGACGTGTCGCGCTGGCAGGGCGAGATCGACTGGCAGACGTTGCGGCGGCAAGGCGCGAACTTCGTCTACATCAAGGCGACCGACGGCGGGGATCACCTTGATCCGATGTTCAAGAAGAACTGGCGCCGGGCCAAGGAAGCCGGCCTGAGACACGGCGCCTATCACTTCTTCTACTGGTGCCGGACAGGCGGTGAGCAGGCCGACTGGTTCATCCGCAACGTGCCGAGGGAGGCCAACGCTCTTCCGCCCGTCATCGACGTCGAATGGAACGGCGAATCGAGCTGCAAGAGACGCATCTCTCCCGCACGTGTCCGGGAAAAGATGCAGGTTTTCATGGACAAGCTGGAGCGCCATTACGGTCAGCGCCCGATCATCTACACCGCGCCGGATTTCTACCGCGATAATTTGAAGGGTCAACTGCTCGACTATCCCTTCTGGCTGCGCTCGGTGGCCGCTCACCCCTCCAAGGTCTATCCCGGCCGCAAGTGGGTCTTCTGGCAGTATTCCGGCTCCGGCCTTTCCGAAGGCGTCGACGGCAAGATCGACCTCAACGTGTTCAACGGCAACGAGAGCGACTGGCACGACTGGGTGGCGTCGCGATAGCGAAGCTGGCCATGGCTCCGCGCCCCGACCCCGTTCCGTGCCAATCCGGAACAGATGGATGCTAAGATGCGCGAACCTATAGATCTTTGCTAACGCAACGCATTCAGCATTCTCTAAGCCCTTGCATGTACAAGAATTTCATCCAGTTCTGGGGAAATGGTTGATGAGCATATCGGGTATTACGAGCACGGCTCTTTCGGGAATGCGGGCACAGACGACGCGGGTTAGCGCGATTGCCAACAACATCGCAAATAGCAGCACGCCGGGCTATGCCAGGCTGAACACCAGCCTCACCTCCGCTGCGTCAGGCGCCGTCCAAGCCGTTGTCAGTCCGACGGCATCAGATGTCGATCCAGCCACCGAACTGACCGACCTGATCGAAGCCGAGCAAAGCTACAAGGCGAACGCCGTGGTCTTTGAGACCGGCGCCGACATGTGGGAAATGCTCATGAACATCAAGCGCGACTGAGCACCCTGCCCGCAGACCCACGTCGCCGCGGCTGGACGCGAGCTGCCGAAGCTTTCGTTGGCTTTGTTATAAGATCGTCTCGAATCAGGCCTATGCCGATCCGCGCCATTGTCGCGGATCGATGCCATGCCGGAATGTCAGGATTTCGTTTTCATTAAAGGACGGGTCGAGCTCGATGCGGCACCACTGGTGCTGCTGCATGGCAGCGGCATGCATGAACGCAATCTCATCGGGCTGGCCGACAGGGTCGGGCCGGATCGTCCCTATATTGCGCTGAGGGGCGCGGTGGAATGGGAGGAGGGCTTTGCCTTCTTCCGCCGAAACCCCGACCGCACGCTTGATTACATCGACCTCTTCAACCAGACCCATCATCTCGCCGATTTTCTGCTGCGGGCCGTGGAGAACGGCCTGCTGAAACGGCCGCCTTTGCTGCTCGGCTTTTCCAATGGCGCGATCATCGCCGCTTCGATCCTGCTGCATCGGCCGGAAACCGCAGCCGGCGCTATCCTGCTGCGGCCGCTCTCACCCGCGCCGACCGTCGATTTTCCCGAGCTGAGAGGCCATCGCGTCCTGATCCTCGCCGGCGAACGCGACGAGCGGCGCGCGCCTGAGGATGTTGTGCTGGTGAGGAATCAGATCGAAAGAAGCGGCGCCGACGTCACGACAAAACTGTTCCCGGCGGGCCATGGCCTGGATGAGAACGAACCGGATTTTATCGAGAGTTGGCTGGCGGAAAATTTCCCACCAGCCTGACGGCGGCTGTCAGGAATGCGCCGGCTCGCCCTGGCGCTGGGCGGCAAGGGCCGCGAGATCGGCAGGTTTCAGCTCGACAGATTCGCCGCAGCCGCAGGCCGATGTCTGGTTCGGATTGGTGAAGGTGAAGCCGGAGCGCAACGTCGTCGTCTCGAACCCCATTTCGGTGCCGAGCAGGTAAAGAGCCGCAGATGGCTCGACCCAGACTTTTGCGCCATCGTGCTCAATCAGGTCGTCCTTGGCGTTGGGCTCGGTCACCAGTTCGATGGTATATTCCATCCCGGCGCAGCCGCCCTTCTTGATGCCGACGCGGACACCCTTGGCCTCCGGCCCCGAGTTCTCGACGATCGCCTTGACGCGGGCCGCAGCCCCGTCCGTCATGCTCATGATTGCAAAGCCCATCGGCTCATTCTCCTTCCGCAACCGGGGTCAAGATCCGGTGCATCGTGATTCAAATGTAGTACCCGTTCGTAAACGGATCAATACCGCGGGATGTCAGTACCAGCCTACGGCGACCTGCGCCTCTTCCGACATGCGGTCCGGCGTCCACGGCGGATCGAAAGTCATTGCGACCTCGACACCCGAGACGCCTTCGACGGCGCCGACCGCGTTTTCGACCCAGCCTGGCATCTCGCCGGCTACCGGGCAGCCGGGTGCGGTCAGCGTCATCATGATTTTCACCATCCGGTCGTCCTCGATGTCGATCTTGTAGATCAGACCGAGCTCGAAGATGTCGGCGGGAATTTCCGGATCGTAGACCGTCTTCAGTGCGCTGATGACGTCGTCGCTGAGCCGTGCCAGCTCATCGGCCGGAATGCTGGAATGCACGATGCCTTCGCGCACGTCGATCTTCTGTTCGCTTTCGTCCAGGCTCATCACGGACACTCCTCAAGCAAAGAACTTGCGCGCATATTCAAGCGCATCGGCCAGGGCATCGACCTCGGTGCGGGTATTGTACATGCCGAAGGATGCACGGCATGTGGATGTGACGCCGAAGCGTTTCAAGAGCGGCATGGCGCAATGCGTGCCGGCCCTGACCGCAACACCCTGCCGGTCGATCACCATCGAGACGTCGTGGGCATGGATACCGGCAAGCTCGAAGGAAAAGATGCTGCCTTTGTCGGGCGCCGTGCCAAAGACGCGCAGCGAATTGACGGATTTCAGCCGCTCGACCGCATAGGCGGCAAGATCGGCCTCGTGGCGGGCGATCGCCTCGCGGCCGATCTTCTCCATATAGTCGAGCGCATAACCGAGCCCGATCGCCTGCACGATCGGCGGCGTGCCGGCTTCGAAGCGATGCGGCGGATCATTATAGGTAACCACGTCCTCGGCGACCTCGAAGATCATCTCGCCGCCGCCCTGGAAGGGGCGCATCTCGAAAAGCCGCTCCTTCTTGCCGTAGAGCACGCCGATGCCGGACGGGCCGTAGAGCTTATGGCCGGTCATGACGTACCAGTCGCAATCGATATCCTGCACATCGACAGGTAGATGGACCGCGCCCTGGCTGCCGTCGATCAGCACCGGAATGCCGCGCTCGTGTGCGATCCGGCAGACTTCCTTGACGGGAACGATCGTGCCGAGCGCATTCGACATATGGGTGATGGCGACGAGCTTGGTGCGCTCCGTCAGGCTCTTTTCGAAATCCTCGATATGGAAGGCGCCCTCGTCGTCGACGGGCACCCAGACGAGTTTGGCGCCCTGCCGTTCGCGGATGAAGTGCCAGGGCACGATATTGGAATGGTGCTCCATGATCGTCAGCACGATCTCGTCGCCTTCACCAATCTTCGGCATGCCCCAGCCATAGGCGACGGTGTTGATCGCTTCCGTCGAATTCTTGGTGAAGACGATGTCGTTCACCGAAGGCGCGTTGAGGAAGCGGCGGACCTTCTCGCGCGCTCCCTCATAGGCATCCGTCGCGGCGTTGGAAAGGTAGTGCAGGCCGCGGTGCACATTGGCATATTCATGGGAATAGGCATGCGAGATGGCATCGATCACCACCTGCGGCTTCTGCGCCGATGCGCCGTTGTCGAGATAGACCAGCGGCTTGCCATGCACCTTCTCCGCCAGGATCGGAAAATCCCGGCGGATGGCTTCGACGTCGTATTGCGTGGCCGGCGCTATCTTGTCCATTGGTATATCCGATCAGGCGTGCTTTTCGAGCCAGGCCGAAATCACGCCTTCCAGCGCCTCGACCAGGGCCTCGTCTTCCAGTTCCTCGACAATCTCGGCGACGAAGGCGTTGACGAGCATCGCCCGCGCCTTGTTCTCCGGAATGCCGCGCGCCATCATGTAATAGAGATGGTTGGCGTCGATATCGGTCACCGTCGCGCCGTGGCCGCACTGGACATCATCGGCGAAGATCTCAAGTTCGGGCTTGACCGAGAATTCGGCGTCGTCGGACATCAGCAGCGTGTTGCAGGCCATCTTGGCATCGGTCTTCTGCGCATCGGGCGCCACTCGGATCATGCCCTGGAAGACGCCCTTGGCACGGTCGAAGACGACGTTGCGGATCACTTCGGTCGAGCCGGTATTCGGTACGTCGTGGCCGAGCACCATCGTCACGTCGGTATGGCTTTCTGCTCCGAGCAGGTTTATGCCGCGCAACGTCAGATCGGCGCCTTCGCCCGTCACCTTGATATGCAGCTCCTGCCGGACCAGCTTGCCGCCGGCATTGATGACGAAAAGCCGCAGCTTGGCGTCAGCGCGAAGATCGATGCGGATCTGCCCGAGATGCGTATCGTCAGCCCCCTGCTGCTGCAGAATGATCCAGGTCAGTTCGGCCCCTTCGCCAACCGTGATGTCGCTGACATGGGACACCAGCGCTGCATCGCCGGTCACCGTGCGGTGACGTTCGATGACGGTCGCCTTGACGCCGGCGCCGAAGGACACAGGCAAGCGCGTATGTGTCTGCCCACCGGAATGGATGAACTGGATTTCGAGCGGATTTTCAAGCTCGGTATCGGCAGGCACGTCGAGGACATAGCCATCGCGCACGAAACTGCCATTGATGCGGCCGACCGCGTCGTCGCTGCCGAGCGCATCGAGGCCAGCCGCGGCAGAGCCGTCAAGAAGACGTTCGGAATAAGCCGAAACGCCAAGACCGTCGACCGTCGCCTTCTGGTTGGAATGGCCCTGGATCACCGCCAGGACCGTGGAGTCGGCAACAAGCGGCTCCAAAGCCTGCGAGCCGGCATCGCCCGCCTGCTGCGGGACAGTGCGCAACAGGTTCTTGAGGTCGCTATAGTGCCAGGCCTCGATGCGGCGCGTCGGCAGGCCGGCTTTCTTCAAGTCGTCGAGAAGCCGGTCGCGCAGTGCCGTCACCGCGCCATTGCCCGGCAGCTCGCCGATCTGCTGGTTGAAGGCCTCGATCAGCGCCGTCTCGGCCGCCGTCAGGCGGCTCGTCGTCTGCATGTTCATGGACGTCGTCCTTTCCACCCGAAACTCAGGCCGCCGTGCCGATGATGTCGGCATAGCCGTTGGCTTCCAGCTCATGCGCCAGCGTCTTGTCGCCCGACTTGATCACCTGCCCCTTGTAGAGCACGTGGACGGTATCCGGCACGATATAGTCGAGCAGGCGCTGGTAGTGGGTGATGACCACGACCGCGCGGTCCGGCGAACGCAGCGCGTTGACGCCGTCGGCGACGATCTTCAGCGCATCGATGTCGAGGCCGGAATCGGTTTCGTCGAGCACGCAGAGCTTCGGTTCGAGCAGCGCCATCTGCAGGATCTCGGCCCGCTTCTTTTCGCCGCCGGAGAAGCCGACGTTCAGCGGCCGCTTCAGCATCTCGGTATTGATCTGCAGCTTGCCGGCGGCATCCTTGACGCGGCGCATGAAGTCCGGCGTCGTCAGCTCGTCTTCGCCGCGCGCCTTGCGCTGCTCGTTCATCGCCACCTTCAGGAACTGCATGGTGGCAACGCCCGGGATTTCGACCGGATACTGGAAGGCGAGGAAGATGCCCTTGGCGGCGCGCTCGGAGGGATCAAGCTCGAGAATGCTCTCGCCATTGTAGAGAATGTCACCCTCGGTGACTTCGTAGTCGCTGCGGCCGGACAGCACATAGGAAAGCGTCGACTTGCCGGAGCCGTTAGGCCCCATGATCGCGGCAACTTCGCCGGCCTTCACCGTCAGGTTCAGGCCACGGATGATCTCGGTGCCGTCTTCGGCGATGCGAGCATGAAGGTTTCTGATTTCAAGCATCTTTGGTTCCTGCGTTTTCTCTGCGTAGCTCATCAGAGCCTCGCGCAATTTCTAAGGGCATCAACATGTTGGGCTCGCTGCTATCGCCCAAAAAAACGGATGACACGGAAAACCGCGACCGTTACGAGCCAAAGCCATTCGAGAAATTCCGGGATCCCCTGAATGATCTTTCCCGGTTTTTCCATGCGCTGCTGGAGAAACACATAAGGCTGCTCCGGCGGCTTCTCGGTTTCATATCTCTGCTCGCGGGGGCGAATTTTCGCCAATATCTCCCCGCGCATATTCTCCAGACGATCAAGAATGCGTTTCTTGTCCGCCTCGCTCATGTCACCCCACCGAGCCTTCCAGCGAAATGCTGATCAGCTTCTGCGCCTCGACGGCGAATTCCATCGGCAGCTCCTGCAGGACTTCCTTGACGAAGCCGTTGACGATCAACGCGATCGCCGCTTCGGTCGGGATACCGCGCTGCAGGCAGTAGAACAGCTGATCCTCGGAGATCTTCGAGGTTGTCGCCTCATGCTCGAACTGCGCCGTCGAATTCTTCGCCTCGATGTAAGGCACGGTATGGGCGCCGCACTTGTCGCCGATCAACAGCGAATCGCACTGGGTGAAGTTGCGCGCGTTCGACGCCTTGCGGTGAGCCGAAACCTGGCCACGATAGGTGTTGTTGGAAACACCGGCGGCGATGCCCTTGGAAACGATGCGGCTCGACGTGTTCTTGCCGAGATGGATCATCTTGGTGCCGCTGTCGATCTGCTGATGGCCGTTCGACACGGCGATCGAGTAGAACTCGCCGCGGCTGTCGTCGCCGCGCAGGATGCAGGACGGATACTTCCAGGTGATCGCCGAGCCGGTTTCGACCTGCGTCCAGGAGATCTTCGAACGGTCGCCGCGGCAATCGCCGCGCTTGGTGACGAAGTTGTAGATGCCGCCCTTGCCGTTCTTGTCGCCGGGATACCAGTTCTGCACCGTCGAATACTTGATCTCGGCATCGTCGAGCGCAACCAGCTCGACCACGGCGGCATGCAACTGGTTTTCATCGCGCTGCGGCGCCGTGCAGCCTTCGAGATAGGAGACGTAGGCGCCCTCTTCCGCGATGATCAGCGTGCGCTCGAACTGGCCGGTGCCCTTCTCATTAATGCGGAAATAGGTGGACAGCTCCATCGGGCAACGAACGCCCTTCGGCACGAAGACGAAGGAGCCATCGGTGAAGACCGCCGAATTCAGCGTCGCATAATAATTGTCCGAGGTCGGCACGACCGAGCCGAGATATTTCCGGACGAGATCGGGATATTCGCGGATGGCTTCCGAGATCGACATGAAGATCACGCCGGCCTTCTTCAGCTCTGCCTTGAAGGTGGTGACGACCGAGACGCTGTCGAAAACGGCGTCGACGGCGATCTTCGGCTTCTCGACGCCGGCAAGAATCTCCTGCTCACGTAGCGGAATGCCGAGCTTCTCATAGACCTTCAACAGCTCCGGATCGACCTCATCGAGCGACTTCGGACCCGGCGTGCTTTTCGGCGCAGCGTAATAATAGATGTCGTTGAAATCGATCTTCGGATAATTGACTCGCGCCCAGGTCGGCTCTTCCAGCGTCAGCCAGCGCCGATAGGCCTCGAGACGCCATTCCAGCATCCATTCCGGCTCCTGCTTCTTGGCCGATATGAAGCGGATAATATCCTCGGACAGGCCCTTCGGCGCCTTGTCCATCTCGATGACGGTCTCGAAACCGTATTTGTACTGATCCACATCGATCAGGCGCACCTGGTCGATTGTTTCCTGCACGGCAGCCATTTCATTCTCCAATCTCGCCGGATACAAGGTCCGGCAGCTTGTAGCGTTTGGGCAATTATCTTGCCCCTTATGTAAGAGGCCAAAAGGGACTTTTCAGCCCGATTGGCAAGCGGAAATTTGCGTTTCCGCAAGTTTTGACACGGGGCAACCCGCCTCGCCAGACAACCTTCGCCGGGAGGCGATCTTTGCGAAAGCCGCAATCGCCCTGTCGATATCCTCTTCCGTCGTCGAAAAGCCGAGCGAGATGCGCAGTGCTCCGAGCTTGGCGTCACGGCCCATCGCCGTCAGCACATGGCTTTCGCCGAGCCGGCCGGATGAGCAGGCAGAGCCTGCAGAAAGGGCAACGCCTTCGAGATCGAAGGCGATCTGCCCGGTCTCAGCCTTCAGCCCCGGCAGGGTGAAGAAGATCGTATTGGCGACGCGCCCGCCACCCTCGCCGTGGATCATCACATCGGCAGCCGCCTCACGCATGCCGGCTTCCAGCCGCTCGCGCAGCGCGCTGATTGCCGCATTGCGCGCCTCGAGTTCGTCGGCCGCGGCTTCAGCTGCCGCGCCGAAGCCGATCAGCGCCAGCGAATTCTGTGTCCCTGAGCGGTGACCCCGCTCCTGTCCGCCGCCCTGGATCAGCGGCCTGGGCATCAGCGCTTCGCCCTGCGCAATGAGCGCGCCGGCACCCTTCGGCCCGCCGATCTTGTGCGAGGAAACGATCATGAAGTCGGCACCGATCCGATTGATATCGAGCGCGATGCGGCCGGCCGCCTGCACGGCGTCGACGACGAAGAGCCCGCCATGGGCGTGGACGATCTTTGCCGCCGCCTCGACCGGCTGGACAATGCCCGTCTCGTTATTGACGAGCATGACGGCGACCATCGGCAGGCCGGCGGCCTTGTCATGCACATCGAGCAGGAGGCCGAGCGCATCGAGATCGACGATGCCGGCTTCCGTCACCGGGATCTCCGTCATCTTCTCCTTGGCGAAACGGCCGCCTTCGCGCACGGCCGGATGTTCGATCGCCGAAAAATAAAGCTGGCCGAGCCGGAGCGGCGTGCGGCCCATGCGGAAATCCGGCGTCAGCACCAGGTTGGCCGCCTCGGTTGCGCCGCTGGTAAAGACCACATTGCCGGCATCGGTGCCGACCAGTGCCGCCACCTTGCGTCGTGCGCCTTCGATCGCAGCGCGGGCGGCACGCCCTTCGCCGTGAACGGAATTTGGATTGCCGAAAATGTCGATGGCGCGCATGATCGCCGCGCGTGCTGCGGGGTGCAGCGGCGCTGTGGCGTTCCAGTCGAGATAAAGGCGTGGCGGCGCCATGATCTTCAGTCCTGCGCTTGACGAGCTTGCTTCAGCATCCGCGGTTCATTTTTCTTGAAATTTCCGCCGGGCTTGCCTTATGACACATTCCACGATGCGTGGATCGCCATGCAAGTTTCGAATTGTTCTAAACTGCGTTTTAGAAAAGCTGACAACACTAGTCAAGTCATGTTGTCATCCAACGCAGCGCGAACGCGAAATAAAACCCGGAGTACCAATGCCCGAAGTTATTTTCAACGGCCCAGCCGGCCGACTTGAAGGCCGCTACCAGCCCTCCAAGGAAAAAAGCGCGCCCATTGCCCTGATTCTGCATCCGCATCCGCAGTTCGGCGGCACGATGAACAATCAGATCGTCTACCAGCTCTTCTACATGTTCCAGAAGCGCGGGTTCACGACGCTGCGCTTCAATTTCCGGGGAATCGGCCGCAGCCAGGGTGAATTCGACCACGGCGCCGGCGAACTCTCGGATGCCGCCTCGGCGCTCGACTGGGTGCAGAGCCTGCATCCTGATTCCAAGACCTGTTGGGTCGCCGGTTATTCCTTCGGCTCCTGGATAGGCATGCAGCTCCTGATGCGCCGGCCGGAGATCGAAGGCTTCATGTCGATCTCGCCGCAGCCGAACACCTACGACTTCTCGTTCCTGGCGCCCTGCCCCTCCTCCGGCCTGATCATCAACGGCGAGGCCGACAAGGTGGCGCCTGAGAAGGATGTCAACGGCCTTGTGGAGAAGCTGAAGACCCAGAAGGGCATCCTCATCACCCACCGCACCGTTGCCAATGCCAACCACTTCTTCAACGGCCAGGTGGAAACGCTGATGGGCGAATGCGAGGATTATCTCGACCGTCGCCTCAACGGCGAACTGGTGCCGGAACCGGCCGCCAAGCGCATCCGCTGACACCGCAAATCTCGGCCTTGTGGATGCTTTGACGGCCCGGAACACAACCGGGCCGGCTGTGCCGGAACAGATCACCTATCGTGTTGCATTCCATGTTGCAGTGCGGTAGGTTCCTCGCGATCCTAACAAAAGCGAGGTCCGCAATGACCAAGTCGTTCGGGGAAGTCCTGGATAAGTATAGGGGAATTGGTCCGGGGTTCGATTTTCTTCGAATAGGGCTCGCCTTTTCCATCGTGCTGACCCATTCCTTTTTATTAACCGACAACAATGACTTCATCAGGGGGTCAGTATTCTGGTTTACTGAATACGCTCTTGTTCCGATGTTCTTCGCTTTGAGCGGATTTCTGATCGCCGGCAGCGCCCAGCGCCTGAGCCTTCGGAATTTTCTGATCAACCGAGGCTTGCGCATCGTCCCGGCCCTGGCTGTCGATATCGTCGTTTGTTCGCTGATCATCGGGCCGATCATTACGGTCGTTTACCACTCCGAATATTTTACCGATCAGCGGTTTTTCAAATACTTCCTGAATATCGTCGGCTGGATCCATTACGAGCTGCCGGGCGTCTTCCAGGATAATCCGAGCCAGCGCGTCAACGGCGCTCTCTGGACGGTTCCCTGGGAAATCTTCTGCTACATCATCATGTCGTTCCTGATGATCACCGCCATCGTGAAGACGCGCTACAAGCTGCTCGCGGTGACGATCGCCTACATCGTCATCGGTCTTATCGTGCAGAAGATGCCCTATCTGTTGCCGGGCTCAATCAAGCCGATCGCTCGCTTCCTGTTCATGAGCCGCGGCTCCCAGCTGATAACGGCCTTCATGATGGGCATCGTCGTCTTTCAGTTCAAAGCGGTCATTCCGCATTCCCGCTGGCTGTTCGCCGCCGCCTGTCTGGTTTGCCTCGTCGCCATTCTGACCCTGGACAGCCGGGCAACAGAGTCGGTGCTCAACCGGCCCTTGGTCATCACCTCTCTCGTTTACATCACCGTCTTCGTCGGCCTGTCCGAGGTGCCAATTCCGGCCTTTTTCAGGAAGGGCGACTATTCCTACGGCGTCTATCTCTATCACGACCCGTTTTTGCAGATCTGGATCAGCTCGTTCCCGTCGGTTTTCCTCTATCCGAAATATGGTGCGCTGGCGCTCTATCTTGTCGGCCTGCCATCGGCTCTCGCCGTCGCGGTGCTGTCCTGGCATTTCATCGAGAAGCCGATCCTCGGCCTTCGCAAGAAATTCTCGTTCATCGCCCAGGTCAGGGGCGTCGAGGATAATCAGACTGGGCGCGAATCCCATGTCCGGCCGGTCGCCGTAAAGAGCTAGAGCCTTTCCTGCCGCATATCGGTGGTGAGTTCGAAAGCCGTGTCCAGCACTCCGTCGATCAGGATCGGCGCGCGTTCGCGCATGCCGATCTTTCTGAGGACGCGCTGCGAGGCGGCGTTTTCGGGATGCGTGAAGGCGATGAAGCCCGATGCAAACTTCCTTTCGAAGAACCAGTCGGCAAGCGCGCTCGCCGCTTCCGTTGCCAGGCCCTTGCCCCACGCTTCCTCACGCAGAGAATAGCCAAGTTCGAATTGCTCGTTCCTGAACTTTGAAATCCCCGCACGGCCGACAAATCGACCGTCCTCGGCGAGGAGCTTGTATTTGGTCGTGCCGTCGCGCGCCTGTTCCTCGAACCACCCGCGCAGCCGTTCCTCAGCCTTTTGGAGGCTCCACGGCACGTTGCCGGACAGATATCGGGTCGTCGCCATCGTCGAATGCAGCTGTTGCACCAGGGTCCCATCGCCTTCGTCCCACATGACGAAGGTAAGCCGTGGCGTCTTCAGTATGACCCTTTGCTCTGTCATGGCGTTGCCAGCACCCCACCGCTGACGGGAGCCGCGACCCCTGTCGTGCCGGGGAATGTGAGCGGCAGCCCGTCCAGCGATCGGACGGCGAGGTAGGCCCAGGCCTCGGCTTCCATCGCATCGCCGTCAAAACCCGCCTCCTCGGCCGCCAACACCCTCGAGCCCAGCCTTTCGGCCATGACTGAGAACTCTGCCATCAGAGTGGCGTTCAGCCGCCCGCCGCCGCAGACGATATAGATCGCTGGGGTCTCGGGCAGGAAGCTGGCGGATTTGATGATCGAGGCGGCGGCGACATGCGCCAGCGTCCGGGCGCCATCTTCAAGACCCGCCTCCTCCGGCCGAAGTGGCGCAAAATCGCCGCGGTCCAGCGAACGGCGAACATTGCCGCGGAAGAACGGGCTTTGCAGATAGCGTTCCGCCAGGCTGGCCACGACTTTGCCGCGCCCACCGATCTCGCCGCCGGGATCATAGGTTCTGCCGGTCTGCATCTCCACCCACTGGTCGATCAGCGTATTGCCCGGACCGCTGTCGAAAGCCGATATCCGGCCGTCCGTGCCGATAAAGGTCAGATTGGAGATGCCGCCGATATTGACGAAGCACGCCGCCTGTCCCTGCTGCTGGAGTTTTCCCGCGAGTGCTGCGTGATAGGCCGGCACCAGCGGCGCGCCCTGCCCGCCATGAACCATGTCGTTGGCGCGCATGTCGTAGACCACAGATATGCCGGTCCGGCGCGCCAGTTCCCCGCCGTCGCCGATCTGGATCGTCAATCCCTCATCAGGGCGATGAAGCACCGTCTGGCCATGGAAGCCGAGGATATCGACGGCATCGGCAGAAAGCTCGAAACGCTGTATGAATGCCGTAACGGCAATTGCATGCCGTGACGTCAGTTCAAGCTCGATATCGCGCAGCTCAGCCGGTCGCTGGCTTCTCTCACTTAGCGGACGCGACAGTTCCAGCGCCCGTTTGAGCTGCCCGCGAAAATCCGCATCATAGGGCACGCCCATGAACGGCCCGCGCTCGATGAAGCCGCGGCCATCGGTCCTGATCAACGCGACGTCGATTCCGTCCATCGACGTGCCGCTCATCAGCCCGATCGCGGTCCTGATGACATCCATGAGGCTTGCCTCCCATGCGATTCCCGGATGCACTTTTATAAAAACAGTGCTAAACGCGCCGCGACAGATCAACAACAACGAACTTGCGCCAAGCCCCCATGGGGTGCGGGGCAGACACCAAGAGACGAAACCTATGTCCGAGTTCAAGTCCGATTTCCTCCGCACGCTGAAAGAGCGCGGCTTCATTCATCAGATTTCCGATGAAAGCGGCCTCGACGACCTGTTCGCCAAGGAAACCGTGACAGCCTACATCGGCTACGATCCGACAGCATCCAGTCTTCACGTCGGCCATCTGACACAAATCATGATGCTGCATTGGCTGCAGGCGACGGGCCACCGCCCGATTTCGCTGATGGGCGGCGGCACCGGTATGGTCGGCGATCCCTCTTTCAAGGAAGAGGCGCGCAAGCTGATGACGATCGAGACGATCGAGCAGAATATCGCCTCGATCAAAAGCTGCTTTTCGAACTACCTCGATTACAGCATGCCCGGCACCGCCGCGCTGATGATCAACAACGCCGAGTGGCTGCGCTCATTGAATTATCTGGAGTTCCTGCGCGATGTCGGCCGTCATTTCTCGGTCAACCGCATGCTGTCCTTTGACAGTGTGAAGACGCGCCTTGACCGCGAACAGTCGTTGTCCTTCCTGGAATTCAACTACATGATCCTCCAGGCCTACGATTTCGTCGAGCTTGCCAAGCGCTACGATTGCCGCCTGCAGATGGGCGGTTCAGACCAGTGGGGCAATATCGTCAACGGTATCGATCTCGGTCACCGCATGGGGACGTCGCAGCTTTACGCCCTTACCTCGCCGTTGCTGACGACGTCGTCGGGCGCCAAGATGGGCAAATCGGCTTCCGGTGCGGTCTGGCTGAATGCCGATCTGCTGCCTGTCTATGACTTCTGGCAATATTGGCGCAATACCGAGGACGCTGATGTGCCGCGCTTTCTCAAGCTCTTCACCACGTTGCCGATGGATGAAATTAGAAGGCTTTCGGCGATTGGCGGGTCGGAACTGAACGAGGTCAAGAAGATCCTGGCGACCGAAGTCACCGCGATCCTGCATGGCCGCCCGGCCGCCGAGCAGGCTGCCGAAACCGCGCGCAAAACCTTCGAGGAGGGCAGCCTCTCGGAGAACCTGCCCTCGGTCGATATCCCTGCCACCGAACTCGACGGCGGCATCGGCCTGCTGTCGCTGATCGTTCGTGCCGGCCTTGCCTCGTCGAACGGCGAAGCCCGCCGTCACGTCCAGGGCGGCGCAGTCCGCATCAACGACGAGGCGGTCAGCGACGAACGCAAGATGATCGGCAGCGGCGAAATCACCGCCGACGGCGTCATCAAGCTCTCGCTCGGCAAGAAGAAGCACATCCTGATCCGCCGCGCGGCGTAAGCGGTTTCAATTCCGAACCGATATCAAAGCCGGCGCCCGCGCCGGCTTTTTCTTTGCCTCGCTATTGGGGTCGGCGAGCAAGATCATTCAGCTCCCCGCCGGCATTCTTCGTCATCTCGTCTGGTCTCTTAAGAAGATAACCCGGCGGATCGACGCCAGAAGCGGGCTTCACCCGCGACCACCAGCTGATCGAGAAGATCGGCGGCGTCATCACCGCGTCCAGAGGAACCATCAGGACGTGGTCGGAGCGGATGACCGCCTCTTGCGATTTCAGCCGCACGCTCTTTTCCGCAGAAAGCGAAGCGTCGGCAATCGTGACGGCCATCATGGTGGCCGATGCGAAAGAAACTGTCCGGGCGCACTGCATCGCATCCTCCGACATTGCACCGGCCGTTGCTTGCTGGCCGGGACAGTATAGTACATCAGACTTCCCTAAAATAGGCAAAACATCACTGCCAGATTTGTCAGCCTGGCTTGGAATCGGCTTTGTCGAGGAAGAGCCCGCGCATTTTTCTACTGCGAAGCACCACGACCCCCATAGCGAATGCTTTATCGGAACCTTTTCCGCCCGCCGGGATTTGCGACCAGATTGGATTGGAGCCCGGCATGATCAACGACCTCTGGTATAAGAACGCTGTCATCTATTGCCTGTCCGTCGAGACTTTCATGGATGCGAACGGTGACGGCGTCGGTGATTTTCAGGGTCTGATGCGGCGCCTCGATTACCTCTCCGGCCTCGGCGTGACGGCGATCTGGCTCATGCCGTTCCAGGCGTCGCCCGGTCGCGACCACGGCTACGACGTCTCCGATTATTACAATGTCGACCCGCGCTATGGCTCGCTCGGCGATTTCGTCGAATTCACCCATGGCGCCAAGCAGCGTGGTATCCGGGTGCTGATCGATCTGGTGATCAATCACACATCCAAGGACCATCCCTGGTTCCAGGACGCCAGGAGCGATCCGCGCTCGCGCTATCGCGACTGGTATGTTTGGTCGGAGAAAAAGCCGGCGAATGCCGATCAGGGCATGGTCTTTCCCGGTGTCCAGAAGACGACCTGGACCTATGACGACAAGGCAAAGGCCTATTATTTTCACCGCTTCTACAATCACCAGCCCGATCTCAATACGTCGAAGCCCGAGGTGCAGGCGGAAATCCTTAAGATCATGGGCTTCTGGATCCAGCTCGGCGTCTCCGGCTTCAGGATGGATGCCGCCCCGTTCATCATCGCAACGAAAGGCGCCGACGTTACCAAGCCTGTCGAACAGTTCGATCTGCTGAGGAAATTTCGCGAATTCCTGCAGTGGCGCCTGGGCGATTCCATCATCCTGGCAGAAGCCAATATCCTGCCGCAGGACAATTTCGAATATTTCGGCGATGACGGCGACCGCATGCAGATGATGTTCAATTTCCAGGTCAATCAGGCGCTGTTTTACGCTTTCGCCAGCGCCGACACGCGGCCGCTCAAGAAGGCCATGGAGGCCACGAAACCGCGCCCGGCGACCGCGCAATGGGGCCTCTTCCTCCGCAACCATGATGAACTGGATCTCGGCCGGCTGACGGAAAAGCAACGCGGCGCGGTATTTGCCGCCTTCGGCGCTGAAAAGGACATGCAGCTTTACGACAGGGGCATTCGCCGGCGCCTGGCACCGATGCTCGGCGGCGACCACCGCAGGATCGAAATGGCCTACAGCCTGTTGTTTTCGCTGCCTGGAACGCCCGTCATTCGCTACGGCGACGAAATCGGCATGGGCGACGATTTAGGCCTGCCGGAGCGCAATTGCGCACGCACGCCGATGCAGTGGTCGACGGAACCGGAAGGCGGGTTTACCAAAAGTGAAAAGCCTATCTCGCCCGTTATCAAGGACGGCCCCTACGGTTTCCAGCATGTCAATGTTGCCGAACAGCGGCGCGATCCCAATTCCTTGCTGAACTGGACCGAGCGGATGATCCGGATGCGCAAGGAAGCCCCTGAGATCGGCTGGGGCGACTTCTCCGTGATCGACACCGGGAATGACGGCGTGCTGGCGCTTCGTTATGACTGGCGTGGCAATTCCGTGTTGATCCTGCACTATCTCCATGCGCAGCCGGCGGAAGTGACCTTCGATACCGATAGAGGCGAAGACGGGCGACAGTTGATCGATATCGCCGACGGTGCGAGCAGTGAGGCGGACGAAAAAGGATTTCATACCGTCATGCTCGATGCATACGGCTATCGCTGGTATCGCGTCGGCGGCCTCGATTATCTCCTGAGACGGACGGAGATTTAAGTCCTAAGGAGATCACAAGGCCGTCCATATTCGCGTCCGGCCTTTCCCTGCTACTGGAACTCAAAAATCTGCCGGAAGACGCCCGGCGCGATGATCGACAGCGGGTTGATCTGCAGGTTCGGCTGGTCGAACTTGCCTGTCAGCTTGAAGGTGATGCCGATCAGGCCGCGGTCGCTGCCATTGCCGAGGATGACGCCGATCAGCGGCAGTTCGGCGAACAGCCGGTTGAGGCCGTAGGCCGGCATGAAGGTGCCGGTCATGTCCATGTTACCCTTGCGGTCGCGCACGATGCCCTGGAAGGTTGCGCCGATCTGGTCACCGCGCAGCACGCCATTCTCAATACCGACCATGCCATTGCGCGAGACGACACGGGCAAAGCCGCGCTGGAAGCGCTGCGACGAGGTATCGATATCGCGCTTGACGGCTTCGTTGAGGCTGCGCTGCTCATTTCCGACCGGTGTCGAAACGATCGAGCGCAGGCGTTGTTCGTTGACGATCGCGAAGCGGCGCACATCGAGCGAGCCGTCCCAGCCGCCCTCCGCCCCCAGCCTGATCGCCAGATTGAGCAGGCCGCCCTGCATGTGCTGGTAGAGATCGGCGAAACGCGATACCGCGCCGGCATCGCCGCTGGTGATGTTGATGACGCCGCCGTCCTTCATCTGGCTGACCACGGCCTCGCCGCTGTCGGTAACGGCGGAAAAATTGAGTGCCTGCAGCCTGTCGCCGCGCAGTGATATTTGCGCCTGGAAATTGCCGACCTTCTCGTCGTTGAAGCCGATGACGTTTTTCAGCCTGGCGCGCACCGATACGCCGGTGTCGCCGGCATCCCCATCACCATCGCCGTCAGAGCCCGATTTCAACCGCGCGATGACCGGCCGCGCATCGGCGCTGTCACCGGAGACCGAGACGTCGAAATTGCCTTTGCTGCGCCTCACCGACAGAGCGAAATCGTCGAGCGAGGAGAGTTTGACGCTGTCGAAATCGGCCGAGATCAGCCCGCCCTTGCCAATGTTCAGCGATCCATTGGCGCCGAAACCGTCGCCCTTCAGCCGGAAGTTCTTGATCTGCGTATTGTCGGCTGGGCCTGATGTTTCAAATTCAGCCGTGGCGGCAATGCCGCTGCCCTTCGCCCAGCCGATCCAGGGCAGTTCGAGCAGCGACTTGGTGAGGTCGAGCTGGACGTCCTGCCGGTCGTCATCGATCCGTGTCAGCACCACCTTCACGCTGCCGCCGACAATGCCGGAGAGGCCGGGTATCAGCTTGTTGCGCTGGTCCTCGGAAAGCGTCGCGGTGATTACCCGTTGTTTGGCCGCTGTGTCGGATGCCTCGACCGGTTCGGTAAGATCGATATCGGCCGGGACGCCGTCGATCTGGGCTTTGGCGTCAAGCATGATTCTCTTCGGATTGCCGTTCAGCGTGCCGTCGAGATTGCTGATCATCCTGCCGGAAAACGGCTTGGCAAGATCGATATCGGTGAGTTTCATTGCCGCCGTCCATTCGGCAGGCGGCGGGTTTTGCGAGGAGAGCAGGCCGAAATGGGCCTTCACATTCGCCTCGATCCGGCCCTTGAGATCGTCGGGCGTAAAGCCGGCGCGCTGCAGCACCCGGATTGGCCGGTAGGTCAGAAGCTCGCCGACGGCGTCCGCCGCCCCGGAGACCGCGAGATCGATATCGGCCATCAGCGGTTTATCGTAGGTGGCGGGCAAGATGAACGTCCCCTGCCCGAGGCCGACCGACCGGCCGGAGGGGAAATAGGAGGTACCGCTCTTGATCGCGATCGTCGCAACCGGACCGGTCAGGTCGAAATGCGCTGACGTGTCGCGGATCGGCGGAATATCGCCGGCGACGTTCATCCGCGCGCCCGCAATGTCGAAGTCGATGCGGATCTGGTTGGCGTCGAGCTTCAATCCCTTGCCGCCAGCTGCCTCGTCCAGCCTGCCGAAGGGAATGAAGACGGAAATGGCGGCGTCGGTGACGGTGCCGCCGAAGAGATTGCCGTGCACCCAGGTGCGCACCTTGGGCGCCATCCAGAACGGCCAGAGCTGCTTGATCGCGATCGTCTGCAGCTGCGCCGACTGGCCGGCAAAGCTGATTTCCGGCGATTTGTCGCCGAGCTTGACGTGCAGTGATCCGTAGAGCGCGCCGAGCGGGCTGGAAACGGTCATGTTGGGAAACTGGAATTCGCGGCCAGCAACCATGTAACGCCCGGTCGCCTGGATGTCGAAGGACAGCGGTTGCTCGCCGGAGCCGCCGGGGGCTGCCGTGCCGCCGCTGACGAGCAGGTCGATGCCGAAGCCTTTGCCTGCCTGCGGGTCGAGCTTGTCGAGATCGATCAGCGCGCCATTGATGGGAAGCGTGGTTGCGCCGAACCGGGCGTTCGATCGGGCGATCTCGAGCGTCTGCTTGGCGAAATCGTAGACGAGATTAATTTGCCCGCCCGACAGCTGCTGCGGATCGCCATCCGCATAGATCTGACCGGGATCGATGTCGATCGTCGCCGCAAGCGCCGGCGGCACCCCATCGCGCGCTCTGGTGGCCGATACTGTCAGGTCGGCAAAGGCGCTGAGCCCCTGCCGTATCACGCCCTGATCGTTGCGTTTCAGCGCAAAGGGCGTGAGGTCGGCATGCTTGAGCGTCGCCACGACCTTCGACACGTGGCCGTCTTCTTTGTCGGCCAGCACGTCGAGCTCCGCCACCTCGCCATTGAGCGCAACTTCGCCGGTCAATTGCAGCGAGGACGGGCCGGCATGGGCAAAGACTAGATTGTCGATGACGAGCGACAGCGGACCATTGGCGGTATCGGCAAGCTTGATGTCGATGCCGGAGATACGCACCGAATTCGTCGAGCCGCGGGTCACGATGCTATCGAACATGTCGAACTGCGAGAAGATCTTCTCCATCGCCGCCGGCATGGCATCGATGCGCAGATCGTCGAGCTTGACGGGATTGCCGGAGGGCAGAAGCGCGGTATCGAGCGCGATATCCTCCGCTTCGATGTCCGCGACGGCGATGCGGCCGCGGAAAAGCTGCAGCGGATCGAGCCCCAGGCGCACCGAACCCGTCGTCGACAGGTGCTGGCCGCTCTCCTGGTCGATCATGTTGACGTTACGCGCTTCCAGCGCCAGCCGGAAATCCGAGGTGAAGCGGATGACGGTGGAACCGACCTCGGCGCGATAACGCGGTCCGGCCACCCCGTTCAGCGCCGCCTGCGCCTGCTGCGACAGCGGCTTGTCGAACATGCCGCTCTCGACGGTGAAAACGATGCCAGCGAGAATAACGAGGATCAGCCCCAGAAATCCGCAGGTCAGCTTCGCCGTGCGGCGCATCGGCGAACGCGGCGGCGGGCAATGAACGATGATCGGATCCTCGGCCTGGGCGGACGGCAAGCGGTCCAGCGCAACGATATCCTTCTTGCGAAACGTGACCTTTTCGCCGCGGATGGCTGACATGCGCCCTCGGGCTCTCCCTTTAAGTGAAGAATTGAACCCGGCCATGCTGGACGGGTATCCGTCCACTATATAATTCGGGGAGAGAAAGTGTCATCCACAAACCCGGCAAAAGAAAGGTTTTCCTAATGGCGGTTCCCGGCATCGGCGTCTCGGCCCCTGATTTCAACCTTCCCCGCGACGGCGGCGGCCGCGTTTCGCTGGCCGAATTCCACGGCAAGCCGCTCGTATTGTTCTTCTATCCCAAGGACGACACGACGGGCTGCACCGCCGAATCACTGGCTTTCACCGCGTTAGCAGCCGAGTTCGAAGCGGCGGGGGCTGCCGTCATCGGCATGTCGCCCGATTCGGCCGCCTGCCATGACAAGTTCATCAAGAAGCACCGTCTTTCGGTGGCGCTCGCTTCGGACGAGGAAAAGACGACGTTGCAGGCCTATGGCGTCTGGAAGGAAAAGAGCATGTACGGCCGCAACTTCATGGGCGTCGAGCGTACCACTTTCCTGATCCGCCAGGACGGCACGATCGCCACCATCTGGCAAAAGGTGAAGGTGCAGGGCCATGCCGAAACCGTGCTCGAGGCCGTGAGGAACCTGGCGGCGTGAGCGCGGATCTCACGATAAGCTCGCTGCGCGGCGGCGCCATCGATGCGATCCGGTCCGCCGATCTCGATCGCAAGACGGCGCTTGCGCAGGAAAGCGCCACCCGCTGGTTCGCCCGCCGGGTGTCGCTGCGCTCGCCGCTCGATGCAGCCCTGCCCGACAGGCCCGGCCGTCCTGACAAACCGGTGCTGACGCCGCCGACCCAGGTGGAGAAGCGCTCGCTGCATACGCTCAAAGGGCGGATCGCTCTGCTGCACGCCATCGCCCATATCGAGCTCAACGCCGTCGATCTGGCGCTCGATATCGTCGCGCGATTCGCGACCGAGCAGGTGCCGAATTCCTTTTTCGACGGCTGGATGCTGGTCGCCTTCGAGGAGGCGAAGCACTTCCGCATGGTGCGCGCCAGGCTCAACGATCTCGGTGCCGATTATGGCGATCTTCCCGCCCATGACGGGCTCTGGCAGGCCGCCCATTCGACGCGCAACGACCTGACGGCGCGCCTTGCCGTCGTGCCGCTGATTCTGGAAGCCCGCGGCCTCGACGTTACGCCGTCGCTGCAGGCGAAGATGCGTCAGACCGGCGATCTCGAAAGTGCTGCGGTTCTCGACGTCATCTATAATGACGAGAAAGGCCATGTCGCCGTCGGCGCCAAATGGTTCCGCTTTCTCTGCGCCCGCGAGAAGCGCGACCCGGCAAAGGCCTTCCAGGAGTTGGTGCGCGCCAATTTCCGCGGACCGCTGAAGCCGCCCTTCAACGACCTTGCCCGCGCCGAGGCCGGACTGACGCCGTCTTTCTACCGCTCGCTCGCATCGATCAGCTACGCCTGAAGTCACTGAAATTTATGATGTGACGACGACAACGAAAGCATTCATTAACCATAACGGTGTCTAATTTCCGAAAGAGGCGTAGAGCATCAATCGGGAGAGCCTGCGTGAACAGCGGACATCAGCACCGGGTATTCGGCAGGCGGGCGAAGGAACATATCCTCATCCTCGCAAGCGGCGACAAGGTCCGCCATATGACGGTCCGGCCATGGATGGCAGCACTTGCCTTCTGCTTCGTCGGCGTTTTCTCGATCGGCTACCTCCTGGCCACGTCCTATCTGGTGCTGCGCGACGACCTGATCGGCGCCACCATGGCCCGCCAGGCCCGCATGCAGCACGATTATGAAGACCGCATCGCCGCCCTCCGCGCGCAGGTCGACCGCATCACCTCCCGCCAGCTTCTCGACCAGCAGGTGGTGGAAGACAAGGTCGACAAGCTGATGGAGCAGCAGATGGCGCTGACCTCGCGCCATGGCAAGCTCGACAATCTGCTCGACCGGGCCGAAAGCTCCGGCCTGACGGAAAAGGACGGCGGCCCGCCTACGCCGTCTTCGCCCGTTCAGTCCTATGCACCCGATGTCGAGGATAAGCGCGCTTCGCTGAACCGTGGCGGCATCGAGGCGATCGAGAAACAGCTGGCGAGCGGCGCGCCCGCCGATGCGACGCCCGACAATTCGACGCTTGCCTATGTGCCGGCCACTGACACGGTCGGCGACCGTGCCGACCGCATCTTCTCCAAGGTGACGCTGTCGCTGAAAGATGTCGAACAGGATCAGCGCAGCCGTGTCGAACAGCTGACGAGTGATGCCGGCAATGCCGCCAATGCCATCGAGACCGTGCTGACCCGCTTCAAGATTCCGATGCCCGAGACCGCTGCCAGGAAAGACGATGACGATGCCGTCGGCGGCCCCTATGTCGAGCCTGAAAGCAACGACGGCTTCAACAATTCGCTGGCAGCGCTCGACGGCGCGCTGACCCGGCTCGAAGCGGTACGCAGTACCGCCGAATCCCTGCCCTTCCGCAATCCCGCTATCGGCAAGGAAGTGACCAGCCCCTTCGGCAATCGCCGTGATCCCTTCCTCGGTCGGCTCGCACTCCATTCCGGCATCGACTTTCGCTTTTCGCCGGGCGAAAGGATCCGCCCGACGGCGCCCGGCAAGGTGATTTCGGCCGGCTGGACCGGCGGCTATGGCAACATGGTCGAGGTCGATCACGGCAACGGCATCTCGACACGTTACGGGCATATGTCGGAGGTTCTGGTCAAGGTCGGCGACACCGTCGACCGCAACGACGTCATCGGCCTTGCCGGCAGCACAGGCCGCTCGACGGGCACGCACCTGCATTATGAAGTGCGCCAGGACGGCCATGCCGTCGATCCAGTATATTTCATGAATGCCGGCCTTAAACTCGCCACCTATATCAAGTAACTCCTGCCCGGTAACCAACGCTTCACTCTGCAATGGGTGCGGCGTCTCTATTTCTTGACTTGCCGGCCATTCGGGGCTATGTCGCGCTGCATTGCGGCATGCAATCCCGCCGACTCGTTCAGAGCTCGGCCGAACGGAATGGAAACAGTTTTCCCTTTGACGACATTTGCTGACCTTGGCTTGAGCCAAAAAGTGCTATCCGCTGTTACGGATGCGGGCTACACGATCCCCACGCCTATTCAGGCGGGAGCCATCCCGTTTGCGCTCGAGCGCCGCGATATTTGCGGTATCGCGCAGACCGGCACTGGCAAGACGGCATCCTTCGTGCTGCCGATGCTGTCGCTTCTGGAAAAGGGCCGTGCGCGTGCGCGCATGCCCCGCACGCTGATTCTCGAACCGACGCGCGAACTCGCCGCTCAGGTCGCCGAGAATTTCGAGAAATACGGCAAGAACCACCGCCTGAACGTCGCCCTTCTGATCGGCGGCGTTTCCTTCGAGGACCAGGACCGCAAGCTCGAGCGCGGCGCCGATGTGCTGATCTGCACGCCCGGCCGCCTGCTCGACCATTTCGAGCGCGGCAAGCTCCTGATGAGCGGCGTCGAGATCCTCGTCATCGACGAGGCCGACCGCATGCTCGACATGGGTTTCATCCCCGATATCGAACGCATCGCCAAGATGATCCCGTTCACCCGCCAGACGCTGTTCTTCTCGGCAACCATGCCGTCGGAGATCCAGAAGCTCGCCGACCGCTTCCTGCAGAATCCCGAGCGTATCGAGGTCGCAAAGCCGGCTTCCGCCGCGGCGACCGTGACGCAGCGTTTCGTCGCTTCGCACGGCAAGGATTACGAAAAGCGCGCCGTTTTGCGCGAACTCGTCCGCGCCCAGACCGAACTCAAGAACGCCATCGTCTTCTGCAACCGCAAGAAGGATGTCGCCGACCTCTTCCGGTCGCTCGAACGCCACGGCTTCTCGGTCGGCGCCCTGCATGGCGACATGGACCAGCGTTCGCGCACGATGACGCTGCAGAGCTTCCGTGACGGCAATCTCCAGCTTCTGGTCGCTTCTGACGTCGCCGCCCGCGGCCTCGATATCCCCGATGTCAGCCACGTCTTCAATTTCGACGTGCCGATCCATTCCGAGGATTATGTCCACCGCATCGGCCGTACCGGCCGTGCCGGCCGCTCGGGTGCCGCCTTCACTCTCGTTACCAAGCGCGACACTAAGTTTGTCGATGCCATCGAGAAGCTGATCGGCGAAAAAGTCGAATGGCTGAGCGGTGACCTGACGTCGCTGCCGCCGCCGGCAGAAGACAGCAGGGACAGCGAACGCCCGCGCCGCAACAGCCGCGAGCGTGGTGCCAGAGATGGTGCAGGCCGAGATCGTGCGCCGAGAGAGAATGGCGACAAGGATCGTGGACGCGGACGCGGCAATCGCGCCGCCGCGAGTCATAAATCTGATAACGACATACAGGATAATGGCGTCGACGTGATTGAAGCAGCACCAGTAAAGGCCGACATCGTGAAGAACGAGCGCAAAGCAGAGCAGAAGCCGCAGAACAACGCGCGCAACAGTAGGCCTTACCCGGCAAACGACGACAGCCGCGACCGCCGCCGCCATCGCGACCATGACGACGGCCCCACCCCGGTCGGCTTCGGCGACGATATCCCCGCCTTCATGCTGATCGCCGGCAGCGCCAAGGTCTAACCATTATCATGGGCAGGCCCGGCATTGATTTTCCGGGTCTCGGCGTTGGCCTGGTGATTCTGCGCGACGCCAGGATCCTTCTTTACAAACGCGTGCGATCACCAGAAGCCGGCTATTGGAATATCGTCGGCGGCAAGGTCGATCACATGGAGCCGGCAGAGACTGCCGCGCGCCGTGAGGCCGAAGAGGAAACCGGCCTGACGATCGGCCGCATCGAACGGCTTGGCGTGACCGAGCAGATCATCGATGCCGATCGCCAACACTGGATCTCGATTCTCTATCTCGCCCGCGACGTTGAAGGCGAGCCGCAACTGACTGAACCGGACAAGCTCTCGGATTTCGGCTGGTTTCCACTGACGGATTTGCCCGCGCCACTGTCGGCCTTCACCAAGGCGGCGATAGCAGCCTTGCCGCCCGGTGAACGCTAGAGCATTTCCGTTTTTCTCCGAATCACGGAAATGCTCTATCTCCTTGTTTTCACGCAATTCCGGACGCAAAACCGCTACGCACTTTTTGCTGGAATTGCTCTAGCTGTGAGCTTTCAGGAGGTTGTCCATTCGGAGCGGATTTAGGAGACTGGAGTTACCACACCTCAGTTTTCCAGGATCACTCCGAATGAACATCCATAAGAATGCCCGACTGACACCGTTGCGTCGAGA
>NZ_MZMU01000028.1 GCF_004123835.1 Rhizobium leguminosarum
CACCGAAAAGCCCATCTGCCAAACTGGACCCACATGTACAATTGGCATCGTCCTCATGGTAGCCTGAAATCAAAAACACCCATCGGTCGCCTCGGTCTCAACCGAGACAACCTGTTGAGGCTCCACACCTAGAGCGCCCAATCATCCCAATTCTGGACTTCGGCAGCTTTATCCTCGCGGCAAATGGTTTCCAACGCCAGCGAGGCACGACTGGAGTGCCTTTGCTTATGCCGCAGGATTGCAAATTGTCGGGACGGCAGAGGAAAGCGCACCTTCACCAGCAGACCTTGCGTCAAGAGCGGCGCGGCCACGGCACCTGAGACTACAGTTGCGCAGAGGCCTTCTCTTGCTGCCGATATGACCGCCTCGTTCGACGGCAGTTGAAGCGCGACAGCCAGATCTCCGGGGGCTATGCCGAGATTGGAAATCGCCGCCTCGAAAGCCGACCGGGTTCCGGACCCTTTTTCCCGCATGACCCATTTCGTGCCTGAAATCAGGTCCGTCGGTGCAATTGGTTTGCCACGCGCCCAGGGATGGCGCGGACCGACGACGACAAGGAGTTCGTCCTCGGCAAGCGGCTGAACATGCAGCGCCGGCTCATCCACGCTGCCTTCGACGAAACCGACTTCGGCCAATCCATCGAGAACCGCTTTTGCCGCCGTGGTCGTGTTGCCAATCATCAGCTTCAGGTCAATGCCCGGGTAGCGGATCTTGAATCGCATCAGCATCGCCGGTAGCCAGTAGCTGGCGATCGTCTGACTTGCGAAAACGACCAGTTCACCCTTTTGTAAGCCACCGAGATCGGACAGGACGAGCGCTGCGGCCTTTGCGCGCGCCAGCGTCGCTCTAGCCTCACCCAGAAACACCCGTCCTTCATATGTCAGCTCTATGCGGCGTCCGACGCGATGGAAAAGCTCGACGCCATAGGAGGTCTCGAGATTGCGGATAGCCGAGCTGACGGCCGATGGCGTGAGCCCGATCGCGAAGGCGGCTTTGGTCAGATGCTCGCGTTCGGCAACCGCGACGAAAATAGAAAGCTGTTCAAACGTCATGATTCAATCGTTCGATTTTAGCGAATGAACTATGCTATACTATTCAATGGAAGTCGACAATTGAGTGTGGGAGATTACAGCCCTCGCAAGGTCTTGCCGATGCTCGTTTCTGCCTCCCGTTCCCTGTCGTTTCCTGCCGTCCTGCCGGGACTCGTTCTTTGTGCGGCGGTCACGCTCGCTGCGCATCTTGTTGAGCTGCTGCAGGCGATGGTTTTCGGCTCGCATTGGATCGAGAGCCTCGTGCTTGCCATTCTGATCGGCATTGCCGTGCGCTCCTCGGTCTGTCTGCCGCAGACGTTCATTCCCGGCATCCAATTCGCCGCCAAGACGCTTCTCGAAATTGCCGTCGTGTTGCTCGGCGCCTCGCTCAGCACGGCTGCCATCCGGCAGGCTGGACTGCCGCTTGTCGGCGGAATTGCCGTTCTGGTTGGTCTGTCTTTGGCCGGCAGCTTTGTTATCGGGCGGCTCTTCGGACTGTCGGCCAGCCTGGCGACGTTGGTTGCTTGCGGCAACTCGATCTGCGGCAATTCTGCGATTGCCGCGGCAGCGCCGGTGATTGGCGCCAAACCGGATGATATCGCGGCCTCGATAGCCTTTACCGCGCTGCTCGGTATCGGGGCAGTGCTGACGCTGCCGCTTCTTCATCTGCTCTTGGGTCTGAGCGCCGTACAATATGGTGTTTTCGCAGGCCTGACAGCCTATGCCGTCCCGCAGGTCTTGGCGGCCACGGCCTCTGCCGGAGCCGTCAGCACCCAGGTGGGCACGCTCGTCAAACTGATCCGCGTGATGATGCTCGGACCCGTCATCCTCGTGCTCGGCGCAGTTCATGGCCGCCGTCCTGGCGGTTCGCCAGTCAATCTCCGCCATGTTCTCCCATGGTTCATCCTCGGTTTTGCAGCCATGGCGACGCTTCGCTCCTTTGACGCGATCCCAGCCGCGCTGTTGCCTGGGATGTCGGCGGTCTCCGCCGCCTTCACCGTCACCGCCATGGCTGCTTTGGGCCTCTCCGTCGATGTCAGATCCGTCGCCCATGCCGGCGGTCGGGTCCTCGCAGCGGCGGCGCTGTCGCTATTGGCGCTGGCGGCTCTTGGGCTTTGCCTGATCGGGCTGCTGAATATCGTCTGAACAAGGTAATATGCCCAAAATACTTGCAAAGATTCCAGTTGCCTTCCAAACGATCGGCGGCTAGCCTGTATATACAGGCCGGGGAAGCAAAGATCGTCATGCGGGTCATCACTTCACAGCAAGCTGCGGATCTCCTCGAAGACGGGATGACTGTCGCTGCTTCGGGTTTTGGAGGATGCTGCCATCCCGAGGCCATCACGGCCGCGGTCGAGGAGCGCTTCCTCGCCTCTGGAAAACCCCGCAACCTGACGCTTCTGTTTGCTGCCAGCACGGGCGATCGTCAGACGCGCGGCATGGGGCATTTTGGCTATGAAGGCCTCGTCGCCTGCGTGATCGCCGGGGGATGGCGCGGAACGCCGCGCCTTGGCAGGCTGGCAATCGAGGAAAAGATCGAAGCGCATTGCTGGCCGCAGGGTGTCATCGCCCAGCTCTATCGGGCGATTGCCGCCGGTCAGCCCGGAGTGGTCACCCATATCGGGCTCGGCTCTTTCATGGATCCGCTTCATGGCGGCGGTCGCATGAATGCGACGACGCCGCGCTCGCTTGTCGAGCGTGTGTTGCTGCGCGGCAAGGAATGGCTGCTTTATCCGTCGATGCCGCTCGACTGCGTGCTCTTGCGCGGAACGACGGCCGACGAAGACGGAAACATCACCCTCGAGGACGAGGCTTTCCCGCTCGACGTGCTCGCCATGGCACAGGCGGGCCGAAACTCCGGTGGTATCGTCGTCGTGCAGGTCAAGCGGATTGCCGAGCGCGGTTCGCTGCAACCCAACGATGTTCGCATCCCGGCGGCGTTGGTCGATTATGTCGTCGTCTGCGATGATCCGGCCCAGCACGGCATCAGTTTCGCCGAGACGGACAATATCGCCTATACCGGACGCGTCCGGATGGCGGCGAGCCGCCTGCAGCCGGCGCCGCTCTCGGTCGATAAGATTATTCAGCGACGTGCCTTCCTGGAACTGGCGCCGCTCAATCGTCCGACGATCAACCTCGGCATTGGCATTGCCGCCGGGATCGGCCGCATCGCCAGCGAAGAGGGATTCGACGATTATACGGTGACGATCGAATCGGGCGTCATCGGCGGCGTGCCGGCCGAGGAGCTGTCCTTTGGCGCCGCCGTCAATCCGACCGCCATCATCCCACAGGCATCGCAGTTCGATTTTTACGACGGCGGCGGCCTCGACATTGCCTTTCTCGGCATGGCTGAGGTGGATCGGAACGGTGCGGTCAATGTCAGCCGCTTCAACAATTCCATCGTCGGGGTCGGCGGATTCACCAATATCTCGCAGACGGCCAAGCACGTTGTTTATCTCGGCGCATTTTCTGCTGGCGGCGCTGAAATTGCGGTTGCCGACGGCAGGCTCGACATCGTCAGGGACGGCAGAGTTTGCAAGATCGTCGACGCTGTCGACCAGATCAGTTCGAGCCCAGCCTTTGCGCCGGAGGGACAGTCACAGCTCGTCGTCACTGAGCGGGCTGTCTTTCGGGTGATCGATGGATGCTTGACGCTGACGGAGTTTGCCCCCGGAATCGATCTTGCCGCCCATGTTCTCGACCGCCTGCCGAAGGGCATCGCGGTGTCGGACCAGCTGAAGCAAATGGATGCACGCCTGTTTTCGACCCATGCCATGAAGGACTTTGCCCCATGAAAATCGATGGAGCCGCCATCATCGTCACGGGCTCGGCAACGGGTGTCGGGGCCGCATGCGTGAAGCAATTCGCCGAGGGCGGCGCCCGGATGGTCATCAACTACAGCCGCAGCAAGAAAGAAGCCGAGGAGACGGGCGATATCTGCCGCAGTCTGGGCGCGGAGGTCGAGATCGTCCAGGCCGACGTTGCCGATGACGCGGCTTGCCGCCGAATGGTCGAGACCGCCGTCAATCGATGGGGGCGGCTCGACGCCTTGGTGAACAATGCCGCAGTGACGGTCAAATCAGATCCTTTCGATCTGGAGACACTGTCGGCCGAAGATTTTCAGAAGGTTTTCAGTGTCAACGTCATCGGCGCCTATCAGATGTGCCGGGCGGCGGTACCTGCAATGCGTGACAGCGGCGGCGGTGCGATCGTCAATGTCTCATCCAACGTTGCTTTCACCGGCGGCGGCAGCTCGCTTGCCTATACGGCCTCCAAGGGCGCGCTCAATGCGCTGACTTTGGCCCTGGCGCGCACCTGCGGTCCCGATATCCGCGTGAACGCGGTTTGCCCCGGCATCATCGATACGCGCTGGATGCGCGACACGCTCGGGCCGGATGCCTATGGAGCCATTGCCAAGCGATTTTCGGAAACCGCGCCGCTCGGCCGTGTCGCGACACCGGAAGACGTTGCCGGAGCCATTGTCTGGCTTGTTCAGGGTGCCGACTTCGTCACCGGCGAATTGCTTTCCGTTGACGGCGGCATCCGCCTGTCCGGTGGCGTTCGCAAACCCGCGACATCTGGCGGAGCCGCATCGTGACGCTATCGGCCCAATCCATCCTCGATTTCCCGGTGCCGCAAGCGACACATGTGGTTACCGCAAGGGATGCTATCCTTTACGCCCTGTCGGTTGGCTACGGCACCAACGCGCTCGACGAAAAGGCATTGAACTACGTCTATGAACGCGATCTCCTGACCGCGCCGACCCTTGCCAATATCGTGGCGCATCCGGGCCCATGGATGCAGCAGACGGGCGTCGATTGGGCGCGTCTCGTGCATTCCGAACATCGCCTGACGATCCACCGGCCGGTCCCCCTCGATGTGCCGCTGATCTCTCGGTCGCGCGTCTTGTCGGTGGTCGATCGCGGCGTTGAGAAAGGGATGTTCGTCAGCTTCGAGCGCTTGATCGCAACCGCGGACGGGGATGAGCCGATTGTGACGATCGTCCAGACGAATGCGTGTCGCGGCGACGGTGGATGCGGCTCGGCGGGATCTGCGCCCGAACCGTTGCCGAAAGTTCCGGACAGAGGGCCGGACCTTGAATTCAATATCGACATTCCTGGCAACGCCGCTCTGCTTTATCGCCTGAACGGCGATCTCAATCCATTGCATGTCGATCCGCAGGCAGCCGGCCGGAGCGGCTTTGACCGGCCGATCCTGCATGGGCTGTGCAGCTTCGGATATGCGGGCTACGCCATCGTCGCTGCCATCGATCCAGGCATGGCTAGCGGCTTGAGTGCGATCGCGGCGCGTTTCAGCGCGCCGATCTTTCCCGGCGAAACGATCACCGTGCAGATGTGGCGCAGCGATGCCGAGATCCGCTTCAGGGGGCTCGTTGCTGCACGGGGCGCGACCATCCTCGACAATGGCATCGCGAGGTTGTCATGACGAAAGCGGTCAAACCGGTCGCCGGCGAGGCGCGCCATTATATCAGGATCAAGGATCAGATCCTGGCCGAGATCGCCGAGGGCAAGCTTCAGCCGGGAGACCGGGTATCCTCCGAAAGCGAATTGGTGGCGGCATTCGGCGTCAGCCGCATGACGGCGAACCGGGCGCTGCGGGAGTTGATGTTCGAGGGTGTTCTCAAGCGATCCGCCGGGATCGGAACCTTCGTGTCGCCAAAGCACCTCGACGTTGATCTGCTTCAAATCCGCAACATAGCCGACGAAATACTGGAGCGGGGCCACACGCATCAGGCGATGGTGGTCAAGGCCGGCTTGATGAAGGCGGATGCCAACGTCGCCGATGCGCTCGAACTGACCCTCGGCGCTGAAGTGATGCATTCGCTGATCGTGCACATGGAAAACGACCAGCCCATTCAGGTCGAGGAGCGCTACGTCAATCCGCTGGTTGCGCCCGACTATCTGTCGACAGATTTCCGCAGCATGACGCCGCACGAATATCTGACGAAAGTGGCGCCGATAACGGCGTTTGAACATATCGTCCAGGCCGTCAAGCCCGATACCGCCATACGCAAATATCTTGGCCTGAAGAATGATCACCCTTGCCTGCGCGTCTTTCGAAGAACCTGGTCAGGCGAGGCCGTCGTGACCTGTGCGCTGTTATACTATCCCGGCGCGCAATATCGGCTGGAAGCACGGTCCACCAAGGGTCCCTCCAAACCCGTCGCCATTCTCGGAGAGAAACAGTGAGCGCCACCAATTCTCCATCGATCATCTTCAGCGCAGCACCGCCGACGATCGAGGACATCGCAGCAATTGCCCGTCATCACGCCAGGATCGAGATCTCCGCCGAGGTCGAAGCCCGGATTGTGGCCGCGCGCGCCGTCGTCGATCGCTATACGGAAAACGATCTGCCGGTCTATGGCCTGACGACGGGACTGGGAGCCGGTGTCGATACACGACTTGCAACGGAAGATCTGGTGGCTTTCCAGATGCGCGTGCCGCAAGCCCGTGCGGTCGGCGTCGGAAAACCGCTCGCACAGGAATCCGTGCGGGCGATGATGGCCGTCAGGGCCGCCGGCATGGCGGCGGGCGGGTCCGGCGTTTCGCTGAAAGTGTTCCACGGTCTGATCGCCGCCATCAATGCAGGTGTCCACCCTGTCGTCCCGTCACTGGGCTCGATCGGTGCGGCCGATTTGGCGCCGCTTGCCCATATGAGCCGGGGGCTTCTGGGCTTCGGCGAGATCGAGCTTGGCGGCGAAGTGCTGCCGGCCGCCATTGCCCTTGAAAGGGCCGGCCTGAGGCCTCTCGAATTGGCGCCGAAGGACGGGCATGCGCTTGTTGTGGCCAACAGTCTCTCCATCGGCCTTGCCTGCCTGACGCTTGTGGATATCGAGCGGCTCTTCGATTGGTCCCTGAGGGCGATTGCCGTTAATTTCGAAGCGTTCCGGGCCAATGTCAGCGTCTTCGACGATCGCGCTCTGGCTGCGAGACCGGCCTTCGGGCAGCGCCGCGTTGCCGCTCAGCTGATGGAGTTGCTTTCGGGAAGCTCCTTGCTCGCCGCCGATGCCGCAAGACGTCTCCAGGATCCTTTGAGCTATCGCTGCACGCCGCAGGTCTGGGGCGCGTTGAGGCATGCGATCGACGAGGCGAGGCAGGCGACGGAGATAGATCTCGTCAGCTCCAGCGACAATCCGGTCGTGATCGCCTCCGAGGGCGTCATTCTTGCACACGGCAATTTTGACATGACCGCTTTTGTGCTCGCCTGGGAAAGACTGGGGCAGGCCATGGCCCATTGCGCGGCAGGCACCGCCTATCGGATCATGAAGATCATGTCGCCTGCCATGTCCGACCTCCCACGCTTCCTGACCCCGATGGGCCAGAGCCGTACCGGTTTTGCGACCGTGCAAAAGACCGTCTCGGCCATGGAAGCCGAAATCCGCCATCTGGCCATGCCGGTTTCGCTTTCGCCCATTCCTGTCGCCGATGGCGTCGAAGACCAGGCATCGATGGCTCCGAGCGTTTTGGCAAAGGCGCAGGCGATCGTCGAGCGCCTGCGCTATCTGGTCGCCATCGAACTGATCGCATCGGTACAAGCCGTCGAGCTCAGAGGCGTCTCAGGCGAATTGGGCAAGGGATCGGCGGAAGCCCATGCTTTCGTGCGCAGCCACGTTCCGGCGCTTGAAGAGGATCGCGCGCAAGGGCCGGATTTTGCGACGATTGCCGCATTGATCGGGCTTGGCCCGCAATAAGCCCGGTTCGCCACTGCCCCACTAAGAAGGGCAGGACACCGACCGGTCATGCCGATGGTCATTCTGGGGAATGCCGCCGGTTCGTTCATTGAAAAGTCAACAAGAGGGAATGACTATGAAAAATTGGACAAAAGGCATTTTTGCAGCCGGCGTCATGGCAGCCGCCATGTTCCAGCCTGCATCCGCAGAGACCATCAAGGTCGGCAGCAAGAATTTCACCGAGCAGTTTATCCTTGCCGAAATGTACGCCGCCGTTCTGGAAAATGCCGGCATCACCGTCGAGCGCAAGATCAACCTCGGCGGCACGCTGATTGCGCACCAGGCATTGGTGGCCGGCGAGATCGATCTCTATCCGGAATATACCGGGACGGCGCTCGCTTCTGTCGTCAAGGGTGAGATGTCGACCGACGCCGACAAGGTCTACACGCAGGTCAAGGACTTCTACGCCAAGCAGTTCAACCTCACCTGGCTGAAGCCGAGCGGCATCAACAATGGCTATGTCATCGTGGTCCGGCAGGAAACGGCGCAGGCCAACAATCTGAAGAGCCTGTCGGATCTCGCCAAGGTTTCCAAGACCCTGGTCTTCGGCGGCGGCGCTGAATTTCCGGACCGCGCCGATGGCCTGCCCGGCCTGAAGCGTGTCTACGACGCCGAGTTCAAGGAGTTCAAGCAGTTTGCCAAGCTTGGCCTTCGTTATGATGCGCTGGAACAAAAGGACATTGACGTCGCCAATGGTGCCGCGACCGACTGGCAGATCGGCTCGAAGGACCTCGTGCCGCTGGCAGACGATAAGGGTCTGTTTCCGCCCTACTACGTGGCCCCCGTTGTCCGCCAGGACATACTGAAGGCCAATCCGAAGGTTGCCGAACTGCTGGAGGCGGTCGGCACCCATCTCGATAACGAGAAAATGCGGGTCCTCAATGCCAAGGTCGAGACCGATCACGAGGAAGCCAAGGACGTGGCGGTCGATTTCTTGAAGGAAAACGGCCTGCTGCCGAAATGATTGTCACGCCCGCGGCCGGATATCGATCCGGCCGCGACCTGGCGTGGCGATCTTCTTACGGTGTTTGTTCGAAAATCCGTCCGCTCAGCAGCCGGACAGGAATGTGGAGAAGCGGGAAATGCAGGAAATCTGGATCGATTATCTCAATGCCCTCGATGCCAAGGCGCTAGCGCTGACGAATGACGAGATTCTCGATGCGGTGTCGAAAGCGCTGGATGCGCAGGGCAGGGGCGAAACCGTCATCGAGCCGCGTGTCCATCTTGTGCCGGAGAGCTCCGACAAAGGCCATTTCAACGTGCTTCGCGGCTATGTCAAAGCGCTGAATTATGCCGGCGTCAAAGTCGTCGGCGACTTCGTCGACAACTACAAGGTCGATCTGCCCTCAGAGCTTGCGGTCCTCAACCTGTTCGATCCGAACACCGGCGTACCGAAGGCTATCATCGACGCAACTGATATCACCGACATGCGCACCGGCGCCGTGACCGCCCTTGGCGCAAAATATCTCGCCCGCAAGGACAGCAAGATTCTCGGCCATATCGGTGCCCGCGGAACCTCTTACTGGAATGTCCGGCTTCTCGACCATCTCTTCGATTTCGATGAAATCCGCGTACACTCACGCCGCCCGGAAAGCCGTGATGCCTTCGCAAGGCGTCTCGAGGCAGATCTCGGCAAGAAGATCATCGTCACCGATAATTGGCAGGATTGCCTCAAGGGCGCCGATATCATGGTCGAGGCCAGCCGCCTGCCGGAACCGGCGCCGCTGTTCAAGACGGAATGGGTGAAGAAGGGAGCCTTCGTCGTGCCCTATGGCACGATGAGCGCGCTTGAATTCGATCTCACCGATATCATGGACAAGGTCGTCGTCGACGATTGGGGCCAATGCGGCCCCGGCAAGCCTTTCGGAGCGCTTCGCCGTCACGTCGATGAGGGCAAGGTGACGGCCGAGAACTTGCATGCCGAAATCGGCCAGATCGTCTGCGGCATGAAACCCGGCCGCGAAAGTGATGAGGAGACGATCCTGTTCTGGCACCGCGGCCTCAGCACCACCGACGTGGCGCTGGGCGCCGCCATGGTGGCGAAGGCCAGGGAGATGAATATCGGCCAGCGCCTGCGGTTCGCATAAATAGCCATGGTCATGTCCCAGCCAATCGCCTGTTCGAGAATGTATAATCTCAGCCCGCGCATTCGTGGCCTGTGGGACGCGCTATTTGCGCTGGTCAGCCTACGTTCCGGCGTCGAGCTGGAGATCATCGCCCATGCGGCACCAGCTCCCTTGTCGGAATTATGGACAAGGCCGGACATGGGAGCGGTCTTCATGTGTGGCTATCCGTTTTCGCGCATGCCCGAGGGCTTAAGACCGGCTGCCCTTGCTGCACCGGTCTCGAGCGAAGCATGGTCTTTGGACCAGCCGCTCTATGCCAGCCACATCCTCGTTGCCTCCAACGGGCCGGTGAAAGCGGTGGCGGATCTCGCTACGGCACGCTGGGGCTGGACCGTGCGCGATTCCCAATCGGGCTACCATGCGGCGCGCTCCTACCTTGCAGGCCGGTTTGCGGGCACGATGAAGCAGAGTACGACGGTCGGTCCACTGCTCAACCCCTCAGGCATCGTCGCAGCCCTCAAGGATGGCAGGATCGATGCGGGCGCGATCGACGCTTATGCCTTCCAATTGTTGTCGATGCACGAACGCGACGCGATCGATGGTCTTCGTATTCTAGCGACGACCGATCCGCTTCCCGCGCCGCTATTGGTTGCCGCGCAAACATTACCCGCGGACATCGCCACAGCGTTACAGCGGAGCCTCGTGACGTTGCATGAAACGCCTGAGGGAGCGGCGGCTTTGGAACGGCTCGGCCTCAGACGATTTTCGGCGGTCGCTCCGTCGGCCTACGATGTCCTGCCGCAGAGAGCCGACGACGCCGATCGCAGATTGGGGATCTCATGGTAGACAGGCGAACGAGCGCCCGGACGCGGAGGTCTCGACGATGAAATGGGTCCCCAAACACCTCGACCGGCTATTCGAAGCGCTGTTGGAGCACCTGTATCTCGTTTTTTCCTCGGTCGGCATTGCCCTGGTGATCTCGCTGATCGTCGGGATATGGGCGGCAAGGCGGCCGCGGAGCTTCGCGGTTATCATCATCTTCACCGGTATCCTGTTCGCCGTGCCGAGCCTAGCGCTGTTTGCGCTTCTCATCCCCATCATGGGGATTGGGGCGGCACCCGCCATTACCGGTCTTGCCGCCTACTCGCTGATGATCCTGATCCGCAATATCGGCATGGGGTTTCAGGCAATTCCGCGTGACATACTCGAAGCTGCCGATGGCATGGGCTACGGCACGGCGCGCCGGATCTGCGAAGTCGAGCTGCCGCTGGCGATGCCCTATATCGTCGGCGGTATTCGCATTGCCATGGTGACGGTCATCGGCATCGCGACCGTTGCCGCCTATATCAATGCCGGCGGGCTCGGCGTCATCATTTTCGAAGGCATCGACCAGCGGTTTCCCGAAAAGATCATCGCGGGCGGGCTGCTGACGTCATTTCTGGCGCTCTTTGCCGACTACTGTTTTGCATCCTTCGAAAAGCTGCTGCGCCGGCGCAGTGGAGGTAAAACAGCATGATCGTTATCGATGCATTCAGCTGGATCTTCAACAACTCCGGCGCCTTCTTCAATGCCTTCAATCGCCATCTTCTGATGTGCGTCCTATCGCTCGGCATCGCTTTCGTCATTGCCGTGCCACTTGGATTTGCCGTTGCACGGGCACCTCGCGCCGCCTTTACCGTGGTCAATATTGCCGGCGCCTTGCGCTCCATACCGAGCCTCGCGATCCTGTCGGCGGCGATGCCGTTTCTCGGCATCGGATTGTTGCCGTCGGTAGTCGCCCTCATCGTCCTTGCCGTGCCGCCGCTGCTGTTGAGCACGATCATCGGCATCCGCGAGATCGACGCCTCGGTGATCGATGCGGCCGACGGAATGGGCATGAGCGCCGGGCAGATGCTGTGGGAGATCGAACTTCCTCTGGCCGTTCCGTCGATTCTGTCAGGCGTCAGGACGAGTGCCATCCAGGTCATCGGCGGGGCGGCGCTGGCCTCCTTCATCGGCGGCGGCGGGCTTGGCGATTTCATCAATGCCGGCATTGCGATCATGAACATGCCGCGCCTTCTCGTCGGAGCGGTTCCGATAGCGTTGCTCGCGATCTTTGCGGAACTGGCGTTCGGCGCACTGGAGCGCGTCTTCACTCAACGGCGCTAAGCGGCCGAAAGCGGATATCAGGATGATTCATCTCGACCATGTTACGAAGAATTACGACGGAAGCGGTTCGCATGCGGTCGACAATCTCGATCTCCTGATCGAGACCGGTACGACGGTTGCCCTGATCGGTCCTTCGGGCTGCGGCAAGACCACGACCATGCGCATGATCAATCAGCTGGAGACGCCCACGGCGGGACGGGTGCTGGTCGATGGCAGAGATATCGCCCGGGTCGATCAGAAAGAACTGCGCCGCAGCATCGGTTATGTCATCCAGCAAGTCGGTCTGTTTCCGCATATGTCGATCGCGCGCAATGTCGCGACCGTGCCGCGGCTTCTCGGTTGGGAAAAGGCGCGCAGCGATCGCCGGGTCGACGAGCTGCTGGATCTCGTCGGACTTGATCCGGCCATCATGCGGCAGCGCCTGCCACACGAATTGTCGGGCGGGCAGCGTCAGCGCGTCGGGTTCGCGCGTGCGCTCGCCGCCGACCCTGCCATCATGCTGATGGACGAACCGTTCGGCGCGATCGATCCGATCACCCGCGTTCGGCTTCAGGACGAATTCCGCGATATTCTCAGGAAGGTGAAGAAGACCGTCGTCATCGTCACCCATGATCTCGATGAGGCGATCAAGATGGGCGATCGCATCGCGATCATGCGGGATGGCCGCCTCCTTCAATATGATACCCCGCAGGAAATCCTCGCGCGTCCCGTCAATGAATTCGTCGAGAGTTTCCTCGGTCCCGACCGAGCCATAAAAAGGCTGAGCTTGATTGCGGTATCGATGATCATGACCGCGCCGGAACCGTCGAACGGCGATGCCGAGATCGCCGCTGATGCCACGGTTCACGATGCCTTGGCGCTCATCCTCTCCGGTGAGATGCCGGGCCTGCACGTCAGAGCCGCAGACGGGACGCTTGCGGGATATTTGTCTCGTGACACCTTATTGCGCGCCAATCGGCTGTAGAGCAATTCGGTCCTGCGCCCGGAATTGTGGTCGGAATGGCCGTAGGCTCCATTCGGAGCCTCGGATTTCGGCACCTCCGATTTTAAGGACCGGTTGCAGGGGCAATCTGCATCTGCGCAGGCCGGCGCTCATCCTGTTGTTGGCCGGAAGGTGGTGGTGCCAGGCCGGTCGGGTGCTTATCGGGCGATGCCGGTGGTGTTTGGGATTGAGCGGCCGACCCCGTCATTCCCGTTCCGGTATTTCGATTTACATCGGGATTCTGGTCTCCCATCGCATTCGTCGAGACTTGCAATTTTACCTGATCGGTGCCGATTGGCTGCGGCGTGATTTTGCCGTCGGACGACGATACGCGCCAGACGGTATTGCCGGCGTCATCGGCGACGAGCAGCGCTCCCGTCCCGTCGATCCCGACACCAACCGGCCGTCCCTTCGCCTGGTCGCCCTGGATAAAGCCCGTGACGACGTCCTGCGCCTTGCCGGATGGTTTGCCGTTTTCGAATGGTACGTACACGACTTTGTAGCCGTTAAAGCTGTCCCGATTCCAACTGCCGTGCTCGCCGACGAAGGCGCCATTGGCGTATGCGGCCGGCAGCGCCGAATTCATCGAGAAGGTCAGTCCGAGCGCGGCGACATGGCTCGACAGCGCATAATCCGGTGGGATCGCCATTTCGACCATGTCGGGACGCGGCGGATGCACGCGCGCATCGACATGCTTGCCATAATAGCTCCATGGCCAGCCATAGAAGCCACCTTCCATGACCGAGGTCATGTAATCGGGAACGAGGTTCGGTCCGAGTTCGTCGCGCTCATTGACGACCGTCCAGAGCGTACCTGTCTCAGGGTTGAAGGTGAGGCCGTTCGGATTGCGCAGACCTGAGGCGAAGACGCGCGCCGCGCCGGTGTGCCGGTCGACCTGCCAGATCGCCGCACGGCCCTTTTCCGCCTCAAGCCCGTTCTCGGCGATGTTGGAATTCGAGCCGACCGAGACGTAAAGCATCTGTCCATCGGGGCTCAGCGCCAGATCCTTGGTCCAGTGATGATTGATCGGACCACCGGGCAAGGGCGTCAGGGTTTTCGGTTGGGCGGTGATTTCATTCTGCCCAAGTTCATAGGGGTAGGCGAGAATGGCGGACGTCGAGGCGACATAGAGCGTGTTGTCGACCCAGGCGACACCGAACGGCGAATCGAGTTTCTTCAGAAGATCGTGCCTCTCATCCACCTTGCCGTCGCGGTTCGCGTCACGCAGCAGTGTGATGACGTTGCTTTCCTTCTGCTCGCCACCGCCACCATGAGCGATCGACATGATCCAGCCCCGGATCAAATCCTTCGGCCGTGACGTCGGTTCGCCTGATGGGCCGCGCGACTGAATCACCAGTACGTCGCCGTTCGGCAAGGTGTGGACTGTCCTCGGATTGGCGAGGTCATTGGCGTAAGCAGTGACCGTCAAACCGTTCGGGGCGGCCGGCGTCTCACCATCCTTCCAGCCAACGACCTCCGCCACCTTCAGATCAGGCAGCAGTGAGGCGGTTGGTTCCGGAAGGACGGGGTTCGGTCCGATCTGCTGAGAAATATCAAAACCTCCGCTTTGGGCGTAAGCCGCAAGACCGACGCCGAGAGATATCGACAGAACCGAGGCGCCGAGAATCTGGGACTTTTTCATCATATCCTCCAGGCCAGTCTGGCATATTTTCGAGCGGAAACTGCTGCGGCCACCAGGCACAAGACAAAGGTGAGGGCCGAAAGCATCAGTCCATATGGGACTACGGCCGTCCATCCATCGCCGGCATGGATAAGGTTGTTGGCAAAGGAGAGGCCCAGTATGATCAGATAGAGAAGCGCGGACAGGAGCGGCGGCCGCAACGGGCGGGTGCGGGGACGCATCAGATCCATCAATCCGGCCAGAATGGCAAGCGAGCCCAACATGAGCCCGGCGAGCAGCAACCATGCAGAGAAATTCTGCCACATCAGATTGCCGGTCTGCCAGAAAGCAATATCGGTCGCTAGCGCGAGCGTGAAGCAGACGAAGGGAAAGGGGACGAACAGCGACTGTATCGGATAGGCGGCCGAGTCTCGATTGCTGGCGGATATAGTCATCGCATGCTCCGTGGGGCTGAGAGCTTGAGGATGCCTATCCAACCCGCGGCGAGAGCAGATGGTTCCGTTGCAGTGCCTTCGAAGGAGCAACCTTCATCGCTCAAATAACTGCTCACCTGCTCTGTCCCCTGTCAGCGGTAATAACCCAGGCGCGAGAATCAAACAGTACGCCTTCCAAACGCCTAAGGCGCTATCGACATTCCACCACCCAGTCTTTTGTGAAATATATTTCACGGCATGAATTATATTGACAGCGCTTTGCTGTTGCGATTATCTGCCCATACCGGACTTCGAGGAGAAACTCCGGTCTTCAATGGATCATCGGCAGCCGCTGAGGCGCCGCCGGATATTTGGGAGGGGCTTCGGCCTCGAGGAGGAAACTTGCGCAAATTTCTAAGTACGACCGCATTGGCGGTCCTTGCATCGACGCTTTTCGCCGGCGTGGCCAGCGCGAACACGGAAAATCCGTTCCGCTGCAAGCCGGGTGAAAAATACGTCATGAACGTCATGGTATCGGGCGTGGAATATTGGTTCCCGGTCTATGAAATGTTCAAGCAGGCCGGTCAGCAGCTCGGTTGCGAGACTGCCTATACCGGCACGCCGGAATATGACGTCAACAAACAGATCGCCACTTTCGACCAGGCGCTGGCCCAGAACCCGGCCGGTATTCTCGTTCATCCGATGAACTCGGATCCGTTCATCGAGCCGATCAACCGGGCGATCGACCAGGGCACGGCGGTTGTGACCTTCGCAGCCGATGCGCCGCTCTCCAAGCGCATCTCGTTCGTCACGTCGGACAATACCCGCGAAGGCACCTATGCGGCCGACGCGATTGCCGAAAAGATGGGTGGCAAGGGTGAATATGCCGTTCTCGAAAATCCGGGCCAGGACAACCACGACAAGCGTATCGCCGCCTTCATCGCCCGTATGGAGGAAAAATATCCTGATATGAAGCTGGTCGGCCGCGCTGCTTCCAACCAGGACCCGAACAAGGCCTATCAGGGTCTGATGAGCTTGGTGCAGGCACATCCGAACATTGGCGCCGTCTTCATGCCGGAAGCGAATTCGGCCATCGGCGCTTCGCAGGCCAACAAGGAAAGCGGCGGCAAGATCCTCGTGATGTGCGCCGACGTCAACGCCAACATTCTCGACATGATCAAGGCGGGCGAAGTGTTCGGCTCGATCAACCCGAACCAGGGCATGCAGGGTTACATGGGCTTCATGCTCCTGTGGCTTGCCAAGCATCCGGAACTCATCGACCCGATGAACGACGCCAAGCGCGTCGGCTTCAATCCGATGAGCATTCCGTTCGTCGACAACGGCCTGTCGATCGTCACGGCTGCCAATGCCGACGACTTCTACTGGGACAAGTACCTGAAGCGGCGGGGCACCAAAGGCATCGAGGAGTAGACTTTTGTGCCGGCTGTCCGGGGCGTGCTGCTTCGGACAGCCGCCGCGAGCGTGAGGAGGGGACGATGATGGTGTCGGTGCCGGTTCTGGAAATCCGCAATGTCAGCAAGCACTTCGGTGCGGTGAAGGCGTTGACGGAGGTGAGCTTCAGCCTGGAGAAGGGCGAGGTTCATGCGCTTTGCGGCGAAAACGGCGCGGGCAAGTCGACGCTGATGAACATCATTGCCGGCGTGCTGCAGCCGACCGAGGGAGACGTTCTCGTCGATGGCGCGCCGGTAAAGGTAACGTCGCCGGCCGTGGCGCAATCGCTCGGGCTGGGGCTCGTGCATCAGGAAATCGCGCTCTGCCCCGATGCGACGGTGGCCGAGAACATGTTCATGGCCGCGACCAACCGCCGCCGCTCACCTTTCATGAACTATGGCCGGCTGGAGCGGGATGCGCAGCTCGTGATGAACCGTCTGGCGCCGATCGACGTGCGCCGCAAAGTTGGCGACTTGTCGATATCAAGCCAGCAGCTTGTCGAGATCGCCAAGGCGCTGACGCTCGATTGTCGGGTGCTGATCTTCGACGAACCGACGGCGGCATTGACGGAATCGGAGACGCAGGTCCTGTTCGGAATCATCCGCGACCTCAAGGCGCAGGGTATTTCGATCATCTATATCAGCCACCGCATGGCCGAAATCTTCAGCCTGTGCGATCGGGTCACCGTGTTTCGCGATGGCCGCTATGTCTCGACGGAGAACGTGGCGGACTTGACGCCGGATGATGTGGTGCGCCGCATGGTCGGGCGCGAGATCACCCAGCTCTATCCGGAGAAGCAGGCGCTGGCGGAGCGGACCGATGAGATCATACTGAGCGTCCGCGATCTCGGCGACGGCAGCCGCTTCACGGATGTGAGCTTCGAACTGCGCAAGGGTGAAATTCTCGGCGTCGGCGGGCTGATCGGCTCGGGCCGCACCGAGATCGCCGAAGGCATTTGCGGATTGCGGCCGGTAATCGCCGGCGCGGTGCAACTGCATGGAGAGCGGCTGCGGGCGCGTTCCTATGCGCAGGCCGCGAAGGCGGGCGTCGTCTATCTGTCGGAAGATCGGAAAGGCTCCGGCATTTTCCTAGATCTTTCCATCGCCCAGAACATTGCCGTTCTCGATTTGAAATCGCTGACCGGACCACTGGGACTGTTGAATTCCAAGGCCGAGGCGGATCGTGCCCACAACCTGGTCCGGCGGCTCGGCGTGCGGATGGGTGGCATCGACATGCCGGTCTCGTCGCTGTCGGGTGGAAACCAGCAGAAGGTGGCGATTGCCAAGCAGCTGGCGGTCAATCCCAAGGTCATCCTCATGGACGAGCCGACCCGCGGCATCGATGTCGGCGCCAAATCGGAAATCCACCGGCTGCTGCGCGATCTCGCGCGCTCCGGCATCGGCATCATCGTCATCTCGTCGGAACTGCCGGAGCTTCTCGGCCTGTGCGACCGGGTGCTGGTCATCCACGAGGGCACCGTTGCCGGCGAGGTCGAGGGCGAGACGATGACGGAAGAAGCGATCATGCGGCTCGCCTCAGGTATCGGCGGCCACAACAATTCGAAGGCATCAGAGCATGCCGCTTAAGGAAAAAGCAGGGGCAGGAGACAGGGTCATGGCGGACGCTACATTGGCAACGGCACATCAGGCACACGCGCCCGGCTGGAAACGGCTGGGGACGATGCGCGAGGCGGGATTGATCGCGATCATCCTGGCGCTCTGCATCGTCATGAGCTTTGCCTCGCCGCATTTTCTGACGCTCGGCAACTTCCGGGCGATGCTGATGTCGTTCTCGGTGGAAGGGATCGTCGTCGTCGGCATGACCATCCTGTTGATCGTCGGCGGCATCGACCTGTCGGTCGGCTCGGTCGTCTGCTTCTCGATGGTGCTGTCGGGCTCGCTGTTCCTGATGGGGCTCGATCCATGGAGCGCTTCCCTGATCGGGATCATTGCCAGCGGCCTGATCGGCTGTGTCATGGGCTTCTTCGTCACGGTCGTCGGTCTCAACCACTTCATCACCTCGCTTGCGGCGATGGTCATCGTGCGCGGTATCTGCCTGATCATCACCAAGGGCACGCCGCTGTCGCTGTTCACCTTGCCGCCCTCGTTCAAGGCGGTCGGGCAGGGCACATTTTACGGCGTCCCCTATGTGATCCTGATTTTTGTCGCGGTCGTCGTGCTGTTCGATTTCCTGCTGCGCCGGGCAACCGCCTTCCGCAAGGTGTTCTACACCGGCAGCAACGAGAAGGCGGCGCTCTATTCCGGCATCAAGACCAACCAGGTGAAGTTCTGGGTGACGGTGCTCTGCGCCACGTTGTCGGGTGTTGCCGGGGTGATCTACATGTCCCGCTTCGGTGCCGCGACCCCGACCTTTGGCGTCGGCATGGAGCTCAACATCATCGCCGCCGCGGTGATCGGCGGTGCGTCGCTGAATGGCGGTTCCGGCACGATCCTTGGGGCAATTCTCGGCATTGCCCTTCTGTCGGTCGTAACAAGCTCGTTGATCTTGCTCGACGTGTCTGTCTATTGGCAAGACATGATCAAAGGCTGCATTCTGCTTGCTGCCGTCTCGATCGACCATTTCCTGCACAAGCGGAAGGCTGCCTGATATGCCGATAGCCAAACTCAAACCCGCAAATGCGCCGCGCGAGGAAATTGTCATCGCCCGGCAGATGCACCAGGCTCTGGTCCTGCATTTCCTCGAGGGACTGACACAGGCGCAGATTGCCGATCAGCTCGGCATCTCGCACGCTACCGTCAACCGCTTGATCAAGCGCGGCCGCCAGCTCGGCCTGGTCGAGATCAAGATCAAGTCGCCGGTCGAGCCGCTGGTCGATATGGAAGAACAGCTACGCGCGCTTGGCGGCATCGGCCGTGCCGTGGTGGTGCCGACAGTGTCCGACAATCCGCAGACGGCGCTTCAAGCCGTCGGCGAAGCGGCAGCAAGGTTGCTGCTGGAAGAGATCACCGACGGCGATACGATCTGCATCACCGGCGGCAAAGGGGTGAGCGCCGTCGTTGCCGGTCTGCAGCCACCGCGTCGGTTCAATGTCGAGGTCATTCCCGCAACCGGCTGCGTGCAGGGTAAACACTATACCGACGTCAATCATGTCTCGACCTTGATGGCCGACCGGCTTGGAGGACGTTCCTACCAGATCCACGCGCCCCTCTTTGCCGACGATGCCGAGCAGCGGGCGATGCTGATCAACATGCGTTCCGTCGCAGACGTTTTCAAACGGGCGCGCGAGGCGAAGGTGGCGGTGGTCGGCATCGGCTCGATCCTGTCGGACGATTCGAGCTACTACGACCTGCATCCGTCCTCAAGCACCGACCGCGCTGCGATCGAGCGCTCCGGGGCCTCCTGCGAACTGCTGGCGCATCTGCTCGATGATCATGGCCAGGTCTGCGACTACAGCCTCAACCGTTCGCTGGTGTCGCTGACGCTGCCGGAATTCGCCTCGATCCCCACCAAGATCGGTGTGGCGAGTGGGCCGAACAAGGCAGGCCCGATCCTCAGCGTTCTGCGCGGCAATCATCTGGATACGCTGGTGACCGATGAAGCGACGGGTGCGCGGGTGCTGGCACTGGCGAATGGCGAAGGAAAATGGGCATGAGCGGACAGCAATTGACACGTGAGATCGGCAAATCGGGCGTTTCCGCCTCGGCAGTGGGACTCGGCACCTGGGCGATCGGCGGTTGGATGTGGGGCGGGACCGACGAGGCCGAATCCATCGCCGCAATCCAGGCATCGCTCGATGCCGGCGTGACGCTGATCGACACGGCGCCGGCCTATGGGCTTGGACGTTCCGAGGAGATCGTCGGCAAGGCGTTGGTTGGGCGCCGCGACAAGGCTGTCATCGCCACCAAATGCGGCCTTGTCTGGCATACGCAGAAGGGCCGTCATTTCTTCGACCAGGACGGCAAGCCAGTCCACCGTTATCTCGGCCGTGATGCGATCCTGCATGAGGTCGAGGAAAGTCTGAGGCGGCTCGGAACCGACTATATCGACCTCTATATCACCCATTGGCAGGATCCGACGACCTCGGTCGAGGAAACGATGCGGGCGCTGGAAGACCTGCGCATATCGGGCAAGATCCGGGCGATCGGCGCAAGCAATGTCAGCCCCGACGACCTCAATGCCTATATCGCTGCCGGTGGTCTCGATGCGATCCAGGAGCGGTTCAGCATGATCGACCGGGAGATCGAGGCGGAGCTTCTGCCGCTGAGCAAGGCCAACAGCATTGCGACGCTGAGCTACTCGTCGCTGGCGTTGGGGTTGCTGTCCGGCACCATCGGTCCTGACCGGGTGTTTTCCGGCGACGATCAGCGCAAGGGCAATCCGCGCTTTTCAGTCGGCAACCGCCAGAAGGCGACGGCGCTGGCCGACGCCATCCAACCGATCGCCGAAAAACACGGCGCCAGCATCGCCCAGATCGTGATTGCCTGGACGCTGGCGCAGCCGGGCGTCACCTTTGCACTTTGCGGGGCGCGCAATCCGGCACAGGCGCTCGACAATGCACGGGCCGGGACCGTCCGGCTGGATGCGGCCGATCTTGCCGCCATCGATACAGCCATAGCGGCGAAACTGACTGACATGGACAGGTAGCGGATCGCCATCATGAAACGGCAAGAGATATTGGACGGGCTCCGCCAGAGCCCGAAGGTGGACGTGTGCGTTATTGGCGGCGGCATCAACGGCATCAGCGTCTTTCGGGAGCTGGCGCTGCAGGGGCTGAATGTGCTGCTCGTCGAGAAACACGACTATTGCTCCGGTGCCAGTTCGGCGCTGTCGCGCATGGTGCATGGCGGGCTTCGCTATCTTGAAAACGGCGAATTCAAGCTGGTGCAGGAATCGCTGGTCGAGCGGGACCGGCTCCTGCGCAACGCACCGCATTACGTCGCGCCGCTGCCGACAACGGTGCCGGTGTTCGATATATTTTCCGGCCTCGGCAATGGCATCGTCCGCTTCCTGGGCCTCAGCCGCCGCCCGAGCCGGCGTGGCGCCGTCGCCATCAAGGCGGGCCTGAGCATCTATGATTTCCTGACCCGCAAGCGGGCGCTGATGCCGCGCCACCAGTTTCGCGGCCGGCGCACGACGCTTGCCAAGTGGCCGGCGCTTAATCCCGACATCAAGAGTTCCGCCACCTATTTCGACGCCTGGGTCAGCCATCCGGAGCGGCTGGGCATCGAGCTTCTGCAGGATGGTCTTTCAGCAAAATTCGGGGCGATGGCGCTGAACTATGCGGAACTGCGGCGGGCAGAGGATGGCCAATATCGGATCGAGGACCAGATCGACGGCGCGACCTTTGCCGTCGACCCGGCGCTGATCATCAACGCCACCGGCGGCTGGATCGACATCGCCAATCAGACCCTGTTTTCGCCAGAAGCGCGGCCGGCACCGTTGATGGGCGGCACCAAGGGCTCGCATCTGATCGTCGACAATGCGGACCTGCGCGACGCGCTCGCGGATCACATGCTCTACTATGAGAACGAGGACGGGCGGATCTGCATCCTGTTTCCCTATCTCGGCAAGGTTCTCGTCGGTTCCACCGATATCCGCGTCGATGATCCGGAAACGGTGCGCTGCGAGGCGGACGAGCGGGATTATATCTTGCAATCGCTCGCCTTCGTGCTGCCTGATATCGTCATCCGGCCTGAACAGATCGTTTTCCAGTTTTCCGGCGTGCGGCCGCTGCCGGCCAGCACCGACAGTTTTACCGGCCGCATTCCGCGCGATCATTTCTGCACGGTGGTAGAGCCGAAGGATGGTGGCCCACCGGTCCTGTGCATGATCGGCGGCAAATGGACGACATTCCGGTCCTTCGGGGAACTGGCGGCCGACATGGCTCTGGAAAGGCTGGGCTGGCGCCGCCGCGTTCAGACAACCGATCGGCCGATCGGCGGTGGTCGGGCATTTCCCGCCAGCACGCCCGTCTGGCTTGCGCAGGTGGCGGCAAGCAAAGGCCTTTCCGGCCGGCGCATGGCTGAGCTGTTTGCCCGATACGGCACGGATGCCGAGGCGGTTGCCGGTTTCATCGCGGCAGGCCCCGATGCGGTGCTGCCGCACACCGGCTACTCGATGCGCGAATTGCAGTTCCTGATCCGCTGTGAAGCGGTGGAACATCTCGACGACCTGATTTTGCGGCGCACGACGCTGGCGGTTTCGGGCGAGCTTTCTCTCGACATGGTGGATGCCGTACTCGACCTGCTGGCGCAGGAAAAGCGCTGGACGCCCGCGCATCGCGCCCGTGAGCGCGAGCGTTTTGTCACCCTTCTCACTGAACGCCACGGCGTCGACGAAGGCATGCTTTCCGCAAGGAACGAACCAAGGAGCACAGAATGCGACACAACAGCAAAGTCCGGATGAACCGGCTGTTCGGCGGCGACCGCTGCCTCGACGTGGCGATCGATCACGGCGTCTGCAACGAACCGTCTTTCCTCAACGGGCTGGAGGACATTCAGGCCGTCGTCAAGGCCCTGGTTTCTGCCGGGCCGGATGCGATCCAGATGAATTACGGCCAGGCCGACCTGCTGCAGGACGTGCCCGGCAAGGACAAGCCGGCGCTGGTCATGCGCATTGACATGGGCAATCCCTATAACCGGATCCGCCACCGCGACATGTGGGCGGTGCTGCAGAACGAGGGCGAGCCGTTGATTGGCGCGATCGAAATGGATGCGGCCTGCGTCGTCGTCAACCTGTTCATGCTGCCGGACGAGCCGGACCTGTTCCGCCAGTGCGTGCAGAACATTTCCCGCGTCCGGGCCGATTGCGACAAGTATGGCATGCCGCTGATGATCGAGCCGCTGGTGATGCAACCGGTGACGGAAAAGGGTGGCTACATGGTCGACGGCGATGCAGATAAGATCGTTACGCTGACGCGGCTCGCCCGTGAGATGGGTGCGGATATCGTCAAGGCGGATCCGACCACCAATGCCGAGGATTTCCACAGAGTGGTGGAAGCAGCCCGTTGCCCGGTTCTCGTCCGCGGCGGCGGCAAGGAAGATCTTCGCGCCGTCTTCGACAAATCCGCAGCATTGATGCGGCAGGGCGCAATGGGCATGGTCTATGGGCGCAACATCTATCAGCACGCCAATCCGAGTGCCGTGGTGCGCGGGCTGATGGCGATCGTGCACGAGGATGCGAGCGGCGAACAGGCCTTTGCGCTCTATCAGCAGGGTTGAGCAGCAATCTCGAACCTTGGGAGGGGTTACGCATGGGAGACTATCTTTTGGGGCTCGACGCCGGAAACACCGTCATCAAGGCGGTGATTTTCGACCGGGCAGGTAACGAGATCGCGGCTGCGTCGGAAGAGGGACACAGCCGCATGCCGAGCCCGGGGCATGTCGAGCGAGGGCTGGACGAATTATGGGCGAATGCACGGCAGGTCATCCGCGCCTGCATCGAAAAGGCAAGGATTCAGCCGGAGGAAATCGCCGCGATCGGTTGCGCCGGGCATGGCAACGGTCTCTATGCGCTTGATCGGGACGGCGCTCCGCTCATCGGAATCCAGTCGCTCGACACCCGGGCGGCCGGGCTGGTCGATGAATGGCGAGAGGCCGGCGTTGGTGACCGGACCTATCCGATTGCCCGCCAGCGTCCGTGGCCATCCCAGACGCCGACATTGCTTGCCTGGCTGAAGCGTCACCGGCCTGAACTGTTCAACCGCATCGGTACGGTGTTCTTCTCCAAGGATTTCGTCGTCAACCGCCTGACCGGCCGCCGCGTCAGCGAAGTATCCGACATGTCGGGGGCCGGTCTGCTCGATCTTGCCGCGCGCCGCTACGACAAGGCACTGATGGAGGCCTATGGACTGGGCGATTGCTTGGATCTGTTGCCGCCGCTCATCGAAAGCGCCGACATTGCCGGTACGGTGACCGAAGAGGTGGCGACGCAAACCGGGCTCGCCGCCGGTACGCCTGTGGTTGGCGGACTGTTCGACGTCGTCGCCTCGGCGCTCGGCTCCGGCGTTTCGCGCACCGGCAGTGCCTCGATCATTGCCGGCACCTGGAGCATCAACCAGGTCGTTATAGACGGTCCCGATCTCGATGGGCCGGTCTTCATGTCCTCGACTTTCGATCGCAGCCGCTACATGGCGATGGAAAACAGCGCCACCTCGGCGGCCAATCTCGAATGGCTGGTGCGGGAGTTCTTCGAAGGCGAGCATGCGGAAGGCGTTTCGCCCTTCGATGCCTGCTGTGCGCTGGCCGGGGCAATCGAGCCCGCGGCAGACGATCCGCTCTACCATCCCTATCTCTATGGCGCCCAGCAGGACGGGCATGCACGCGCCGGCTTCTACGGCATTGCCGGTTGGCACACAAAGGGGCATCTGGTTCGCGCGCTTCTCGAAGGTGTCGCCTTCGGTCATCGCCAGCACATCGAGACGATCCGAAAGGCAGGCGCGGTCTTCAACGAAGCCGTGCTGTCCGGTGGCGGCTCGCGCAGTCTGATCTGGCCGCAGATCTTTGCCGACGTGCTCGGCGTTCCGATCAGCGTTGCCCTCTCGCGCGAAACCGGTGCACTGGGGGCGGCGATTGCGGCCGGAACCGGCGTCGGCGTCTTTACGGACTTCGGCGCTGGCGCTGCGGCCATGGTTCGGACAGAGCGGCATTATCGCCCGGATGTCTCGCTTGAGGCGCATTACGCGCGGCGCTACGCTCTCTATCAGGATATCGCCGAAGCGATGGCACCGCTCTGGCGGCGTCTGACGGCGGTCCCGCCGACGGCAGCGGGGGCGGCGGCGTGAATATGCGTGTGAATGATGCGGCCATTGGTGCGGGCAGCTACGACTACATCATCGTCGGCGCGGGATCGGCGGGATGCGTTCTGGCCAACCGGCTGTCGGCCGATCCGAAAACCAGCGTCCTGCTGCTCGAAGCCGGCGGCAGCGACCGCTATCATTGGGTGCATGTGCCGATCGGCTATCTCTACTGCATGGGCAATCCGCGCACCGACTGGATGATGAAGACGGCGGCGGAAGCCGGCCTCAACGGCCGGGCACTGCCCTATCCGCGTGGAAAAGTGCTGGGCGGCTGCTCGTCGATCAACGGCATGATCTACATGCGCGGCCAGGCGGCCGATTACGACGGCTGGCGGCAGGCGGGTAATACCGGCTGGGGCTGGGACGACGTGCTGCCCTATTTCCTGAAATCCGAGGACAACTATCGTGGCAAGTCACGGATGCACGGGGCAGGCGGCGAATGGCGGGTGGAAAAGCAACGGCTTTCCTGGCCGATCCTCGATGCCTTTCGCGATGCGGCCGAAGAACTCGGTATCCCGAAGACCGACGATTTCAACGATGGCGACAATGAAGGCTCGGGATATTTCGAGGTCAACCAGCGCGGCGGCCTGCGCTGGAACACGACCAAGGCCTTTCTGCGCCCGGCGATGAAGCGGCCCAATCTGCGTGTTCTGACCGGCGCCGAAACCGAGAGGCTGGAATTCGACGGCAGAATGGTGACCGGCGTGTGGTTCCGGCTGAACGGTCAGAACCATCTGGCTCGCGCCGGTCGCGAGGTCATCCTGTCTGCCGGTGCGATCAATTCGCCGAAAATCCTGGAGCTTTCCGGGGTCGGTCGACCGGATGTGTTGTCCGCTGCCGGATTGGACGTCGTCCATGAACTTCCGGGTGTCGGAGAAAACCTGCAGGACCATCTGCAAATCCGTACGGTCTTCCGCATCGAGGGCGCAAAGACGCTGAACCAACTGTATCACAACCTATTCACCCGGGCGGGTATGGGGCTTGAATATATGCTGCGCCGGTCCGGGCCGTTGTCGATGGCGCCGAGCCAGCTCGGTATCTTTGCCAAGAGCGATCCGGCTGTTGCGACCGCCGATCTCGAGTATCACGTGCAGCCCTTGAGCACCGACCGGCTCGGCGAGCCGCTGCACAAATATCCCGCCGTCACCGTCTCCGTCTGCAATCTGCGGCCGGAGAGCCGGGGGACCGTGCATGTTTGCGGCCCAGACTTTTCCGTGGCGCCGGAAATCCGCCCGAATTATCTTTCGACCGTCGGCGACCGGATGGTTGCGACGAAATCGATCCGGCATGCCCGCCGGCTCATGGAGGCTGGTGCCATCGCCAAGTACCGGCCGCAGGAGATGCTGCCGGGCATGGAATACCGGACTGACGAGGAGTTGATCCGTCGCGTCGGCGATATCGCCACAACGATCTTCCATCCGGTCGGCACCTGCAAGATGGGCAACGACATGATGGCGGTTGTCGACCCGCAATTGCGGGTGCATGGGCTGGCGAAACTGCGGGTGGTCGATGCCTCGATCATGCCGACGATCGTGTCGGGCAATACCAACTCGCCGGTGATCATGATTGCCGAGAAAGCCGCGGAGAGCATTCTATCAGGGGCGTGATGCGCTGATCTCTTCGCCGTGGTAGCTCCTCGCATTGTCTAAAGCGACTGCGTGGAACATCCTTTTTGTCAGGGAGAAAATGCTCTGGTTGCCGCCCTGCGCTGGCATGAGCGTCGTCACGCGTCATATTCGGGATTTGCAAGGCGCGGGCGTTCAACGACACGCCCAGACCTCGATCGCCGGCGTTTCGGCTTAAAGCATGTCGCGCAAAACTGTGCAGCGGTTTTGCGACAACGATATGCGCAACACAAAGACCTAAAGCGCGATGAGCGAATCTGAAAGATCGCGACGCGCTTTAGAATACGAGGGCATTCGCGCCCACGGCTCGTGAGGATGAGCCCAGCCCGCTCAACGCAGGCTGGGCCACCTTCGATTTCGATCAGATGGTCGAGACGTTCTCAGCCTTCGATTTTCCGGTCTTGCGATCCTGTCCAACTTCGAAGCTGACCTTGTCGCCTTCGCGGAGCGACCCGCCGCTCTGCAGCGCAGACACGTGAACAAAAACGTCCTGTCCGCCACCCTCAGGGGTGATGAAGCCGAAGCCCTTGTCGTCATTGAAGAATTTAACGGTACCTGTCGGCATGAGATAACTATTTCCTTGTATCGTTCGACGATTTGCGAAGGCGAAACTATAGCTTCGGCGCTTCTCTATCAACCCTTTAGCACGCCAGAGGCTCTTTGAACGCAAAAAGATATCAGCTCCGACGAAGGTCAATGCGGCTCGTAACAACCGATCGACCTGTAGCGGGGTCGGTATCGACGGTTGTGAGACGCATGCCCGATGCCCCGGTTTTTTCGATCGTCATCTGCGCACGTCGGTCACCATTGACCTCTTTCGCCCATTTGATCGCGAGGCTTATGGCATTACCAGCGCGCTTTCCGCCTAGACCCGCAGTGCCGGTGCCCGCGCCCACATAGGAGCCGGTGTAGCTGTCACCGCTGGCCTTGAGTTTAGCGCTGATGACACGGGAAAAAACGACGAGACTGGTGCAGCGTCCATTGAGTGCAAGGGAACTTGCATTCGCGTCCGACTTGAAACGGCAAGTGACTTTAATCGTGGGTGCATTTGTCCGCACTTTCACCGTACCCTTACCGCTCCAATTTCCCGCCAGTGTTTTGAGGAAGGCGGACTCGTCGGCGTGGGCGGCGCCGGCCGTGAGCATTGACGCCGTAGCAGCGGCGATGGCGCAGGCAAGGATCTTAATCATCTGAGTAACTTTCGGGCCACGTAACATCCGCATCATGACGCTTGGCTCTTCGAGGAGGAGGGGTGTCATATAACCGCTCGGCGATGGTTTGGTTCCGTAGGTGAGGCATTCGATCGCGTTCTCAACGCAGTGCGGACGTTTTCAACAAGATCAACGTACAAATGATGCCCACGAACGCTGAAAGGGATTGCCGATCTCCCGCCTCAGGCTTTAGATCGGTCTTACACAATGAGATTGTGCAAGCCGGCCGCAATGACGTCAATTCCGCTATAGCGCCGCGCGTTTTTTCAGATGCGCAAAGGACGCGGCAGCGCTTTGAATTGCTGCCTCATTGGCCGCTGCCTGAGCTTGCCAGCCCATTGCGCTGTCACCTATGAGGGGTCCGACGCCATTGCCTTCACTTGTTCTTCCTGGTCGCCCGCTTTCGTTGGCGCGCAACGTCATCTCCACGCCGAATGCTTACTTCTGGGCAACGCCCATCATCCTCGCACTGGCTGTCTTTCTATTCGTCTCGGAAGCACCAGGGGTGATCCGCGATTTCCAGATCAGCCAGAACCCTTTGACGCTCGAAAATGGCGACGTGCAAAACGGGCGATGCACGACACGCAAGGCAGTCTTTACCGATTGCGAGGCACGCCTGGTCTACAGCTACGGTGGACGAGACTACGATACCGAAGTCGAGGTCATGTTCGTCGATTTCCATACCGGCGACTACGAAACGGGTTTGGTGATATCAGCCGATCACCCGGAACTTGCGACGATGAGCCTGGGTCTGGACATGCTCTGGAACCGGATCATCACGCTTACTGTGTTCGCCGTCCTGCTTGGCGGCATGGGCCTGGGGATGATTTTTCTCGGTATCCGCATTTGGTGGGTCAAGGGCCAACTGCTTCGGCCTGCCTTGCTGACCCCTGTCCCGGTCGAGATCACCGCATTCGACCGCAAACGCGGCGTCCTTTCCATCACCTATAATGACAAGATCGCCGACGACAAAACGGGACGATCGGCTTACACGCGCATGAAGAATGGAGAGGAGCCTCTGATCGTCGGTGAAGCCAATGGCAAGGCGATCGGACTGGCCGTCAGGCACGGCAATACGGCCCTGCCGGTGCTTCTCGACGATCGTCTGCAGCGCGTGGAGCTTACGGATAATGAGCGCACGGCAGCTCTTGCACCCTTTGCGTATCAGCAAGAACACGACGGGAATGCGCCGGTTTTGATTGAAGAACCAAAAAGGACGGTATCGATCTGGAAGCGGCTGCAGTTTTTCTTCGGTGTGTTGCTTCTGATCGTCGTCGGTGTGGTCGGCTTCTGGCTTTGGTACGTCACGACCTCCACGACAGCATTCCAGTCGCCTGGCATGGACATCAACAATCTCATGCCAGCGCCGTTGAACGAGTGGGGATGCGAGCAGCTGAAGAAGCGGTTCGCTCAGGATCGCGCCCCGTTTGGTTGCGTCGCCGACGATTATACGAGCTGGAAATAGAAAGATGGCGCCCGCTGTTTGATCGAGCCTTCACGGTCGGTGGCGGACCGGAGAGGCCGAAACCGCGTCACTCCGGTCTGCGAGCGTAAAACGTGTTCCACCCATCGCCGTCACGGTTGACCCTGTGTGCGTCCCATTCGAGAGTCAGGCCCGCCTGCTTGATGCACAGCGCGAAATCGTCCCGGCGCCAGTAGGACATATGGTAGGCGCCGCTCGTCTCCCCGTCCCCATCACGCATCGACACCAGGAAGACGCCTCCCGGCCGTAGCGCAGCGACGATCTTTTCGAGAACTGGGCCGGTCTGGTCACGAGGCACATGTATGAACACAGAGAGCGACGACCGCGTCATAGGGTCCGCCGAGATCGTCGGTGATGACGTTGAGGAGTTCGCCCTTCTTGCCGCGCGCGGCCTGCAGTTCTGGAAACCGTCGCGTCGCATCGGTTCGCCTTACCGAAACGCCCTGTGTCTCCAGGAAATCCGCATCCCATCCGGCCCCCGACCCGATCTCAAGGATCTGGCCACCCTTGCCGGCGGCGGTAGCGACCTGACGCAGTGCCGCCTCGAGGCTCGGCCAGGGAAACTGATCAACGATGCGACTATAGTCATCGGCGCAACCTTCATACGAATCGATCGTGCGCAGGGTGTTGGCCAAGGTGGCGGAAGAGATGTGCATTTGACCTCCGGATGTTCGCATTTGGGCGTCGCTCTGGGCGCCATATAGCCATCCTCGGTCTAAGGCGGGCATAAGCAAATCAGGCAACATGCCTAGACGATGAAATAGGAATGCGATGCTTGTGTCGTGCGGACGACAGATAGCGGAAGCGCAGCCAGACAAGCGAACTTCAGGCGGGATCAACGATCCGAAGCCGGTGGGCTATTGCGGCCGCGGCGCCGCGGCTGGGGACGGAAAGCTTGCTCAGGATGTTGGAGACATGAACGCTCGCCGTTTTCGAGGAAATGAACAGATTGACGGCGATTTCGCGATTGCTCTGTCCCGCGGCGAGAAGCCGGAGCACCTCGAATTCCCGATCCGTCAGGCCGAGTGGTGCCTTCGGCATGCCACCCTCCTTCCCGTTTCCAAGATCAATGCGGGCCTTTTCGGCGAGGGTCTCGATCTGATTGCCTAGAAGTGAAGCGCCGGTCGAATGGGCAAGGTCCGCGCCTCGCCGGAAGTGGCCTGCACCCTTCGCGCGCTGGCCGGCATTCACTGCAGCACCGCCGGCCTGCATAAGGGCATATGCCTGCCGAAAGGGCTGGCTCAAATCAGCCCAGCTTTGGGCAACCGCTTCCCACGCTTCGAGGGCGGAACCCGTCGAGCGCGACATCTCGGCCAGGATGCCCAGCCTCTCGGCTTCCTCCACCACATTGCGGCACGGGGACCGAGCGGCAATGTCGGCGAAACGCCGCGCCACATCTTTCTGGTTCGTATCAACGGCAACGCGCATCGCCGAGGCCAGGAGTGGCCAAGAGACGCGTCCTTGTTTTTCGCAATGGGTCAAGACGGATCTTACCAGGGTCGCAGATTGATCCATGTCACCCGCCAGCGCGCGGCTTTCGATGTCAAATCTCAACAGATTGGCCGCCATGCGGCTCGCAACCTGAGGGCCGGGTGGCAGACTGCGCAAGGATCTCGCCGCAACGGTAATTCGATCCGAGTTCCCCAAGACCAAGGCGATCTCCGCCTGGCATTCCAAAACATGAACGAGCCCCAGCGGCAACGGATCCAATGCCGCCATTCGCTCGCATGTCTCAATGGCTTCGGAAACGCGGCCCAAGGCGAGGAGAGCGCGGCACAAAGGCGAACCGATTAGCGCCCCGATATAGCGCGCCTGGCCGAACTCGACTGTCCGCGCAAAGATCGCCGGTCCGATTTCGGTGACCTGAGGATATTTTCCGGTCTCGAGCAGGGCTCGAAGCAACGCGGCGCCCGCCAGCACCTCGACTCGTCCGATGGAGGCCTGCCTGGCGCGGTCAATGACGCTCCAGAGACTATCGATGTGGTAACTGCCCGACGCCATCTCCAAAGACTCTGCGACGATCAGCGCCTCTATGCGGTACTCCTCGTCATCGAGCCTTTCAGACAGGTCCTTCAGTTCGTCGCCCAAGCGCCTGGCGCGATCAAACTCTCCCCTTAATATCAGCGCGCGGGAAAACTGTCCCAGTCCGTCCGCGCGCAGCCTTGTGGAATCGAGCGCATGATCGAGCGCGCGCTCGAGGTCGGCGATCTCGCCTGGGATAAGCGCGTGTTGACGCATCACCGCGCGCTGCAGAAGAAGCGCTGCCAGTTGCTCCTTGTCGCGACCGACATCCACTTCGGCGAGCGCGCGTTCGACAAAAGCCAACCCCTGTTCCGCCTCCGCTGCCCAGCAGGCCGCATCGGCAGCGAGTTCCAACACCTTGCAGTGATCCGCGCCGATCACTTCAACCGCATCATCGACCTCGGGCCATACTGCCAGCACGAGCTTCAGCATTTCCATCTGGTCTGCATAGGCGAAAGTAGCAGCGGCCTCAGTGGCGGATTGCCAGGCCCATCGCAGGCAATTCTCGGCTTGGCCGGCGCCGTACCAATGGCGCGCGAGCGCAACGGAATGCCAAACCCGGTAGCTTGAAACCGATCCGCGTTCGAGCACGTCCGCATAGGCGCGATGGATGGCCACCTTTTCGCCGGCGATCAGGTCACCTCGCACCGCTTCGTGGATCAGTGCGTGGCGAAACGCATATCCATCATGATCAGGCACCAGGATCCCAGCAAAAATCGCAGGACGCAGCCATTCTGCCAATTCAAGGTCGGCTTTGTTCGCGACGCTGCGAAGAAGCGCATGAGTGATATGCGGGCCGCCGAGCGCCATCACCTTCAACAGCTCGGCCGTCGACGTCGGCATGTCCCTGACGGCTCTCAGCAGGTAGTCGTTGAGCGAACCAGGAAAATCTCTGCGCAAGCCTCCGCTCGCATCGATGAGTGCCTCCGTGAAAAGCGGGATTCCGCAGCACCGCGCATGGACCTCATTGATCAGCGCGGGTGTTGGCGGGCGTCCCAGGAGTCCCTCGAGTTGCACGGCGACCTCCGCGCGCTGAAGGCGGGGAAGCGTCAACAGCTCAGCAGCCTCGGAAAGTGAGAGGTCCGCGATGGTCGTCCGCAGGGCGTTGGTGGCGCTGGTCTCCTCGGGTCGATAGGTGACGATCAGCATGAGCCGAATTTTCTTCAGCCGTGTCGCGAGGAAACGAAGCAGATCGCAAGTTGCCTGGTCGGCCCAGTGAATGTCCTCGATGACCACCACGAGCGGCGTCTCCCGTGCCAGCTCCTCGAACAGCTTTCGCAGCACCTCGAACAGCCGCGCTCTTGCGGTGCCCGCATCAAATCTTTCAGAGCTCTCGCCGAATTCGGGAAGAAGCCAGGCCAGTTCTCGCGCACCCTCGGCGCCGACAAAGGATTTGACTGCCGGCGCGCCACGCAGCTGAACAAGTTCATGCAGCACAGCCGTTACCGGTGCGTAAGGCAATGCCGATTCCCGCTGCTCAATGCACCCGCCTTTCAGAATCAGGGCACGGCCGGACAGTCGGTTGGCAAACTCTTCAACCAGCCGCGTTTTGCCGCCGCCTGCTTCTGCCCCGACAAGAAAGGAACGTTGCCGCCCGCCGGACACATCTCGGAAAGCGGATTCCATCGAATCGAGTTCAACTGCACGGCCTGAAAACCGAGACCTTCTGAGGGATGTCGACACAAGATGCTCCGAAACCTGAAGTTCGAGATTAGCAGAGATGAAGACATAGTCATCCCGACGGTGCAGAGTAGCGATGCGGAGATCCCAAGCGCCGGCGATGTTCAGTCCCCGGAACCCTGACCTGCATCCGACTGGATCACTTTATGCCGCAAAAATGGTTTTTGCGGCCTGTCCTACTCAAAATGCCCGATGCGGCACCACCCACCTTAGCCACAGGATAGGGAACATGCAGACGTTACGGGATGTCTGCGAGAATCTTTGAGGCGTCCAGCGAGAGCAGCAGATCCCGACTGCAAGTTGGTCCGCTCTGCCCTGGACGCCTGCAGATACGAAGACCTACGATTTCGCTGCTTCACGAAAGCCAAAAAAGGATGCCGCCAAGTGACTGAACGTATGATCAAGTTTGACGACGTCGAGATTGCCACTCAGGCTTTCGGCAATCCGGCGCATGAGCCGATCCTGCTCATCATGGGCGCCATGGCTTCAATGTTGTGGTGGCCGGACGGCTTCTGTCAAAAGCTTGCTGATCACGAGTTTTATGTCATCCGCTACGACAATCGAGACACCGGCCGCTCGACGATCTACCCGCCGGGCGAGCCGCCCTATGCAATGGACGACATGGCCGAGGACGCCATCAGGATACTCGATGGCTACGGCATCGACGGCGCCAATCTGATCGGAATGTCGTTGGGGGGCACGATCGCCCAGATCACCGCACTGTCAAACCCGAAGCGCGTCAAGACATTAACGCTGATCTCCACCACGCCGGTGGGCGTTGATACCAGTGCTCTACCCCATACCACCGAAGCCTACATGGAGCACGCAGCGACGGGTGAGCACGTCGATTGGACAGACAATGCCCAAGTGATCGAATTCCTCGTCAAGGATACACGGATGCTCGCCGGTTCGGCGCACCCTTACGACGAACGGCAGGCGCGCGCCTTTGTTGAACGTGACGTCAAACGCGCCAAAAACTTCGTCAGCGCCACCAATCATTTCATGCTGAAGGGCGGCCAGACCTTAAGGGGCAAACTGGCTGAACTTGCCGCGCCCCTCCTTGTCATACACGGAACGGCTGATCCAATTTATCCCGTTGAGCACGGCGAATTGCTGGCACGAACAGTCAAGGGAGCGAAGCTCATTCGGCTTGAGGGCGGTGGCCACGAAATTCATATCGAGGATTGGCAGGAGATCATTTCTGCTATCGACGCCCATTGCGGTTCGTAGCTTGGTGGCGTCAAAAAAGCAGGTAGGGCCATGCCGACCAACAGCTACGCCCTTCCGTACATCCTGCTCGCGCGCAGCAGGCGTTGCGAATAGGGATGTTCGACCGCACCTTTTCGTAAGGCGCCGACATCGACCTGTTCGACGATCTCGCCCGCTTCCATGATGGCGACGCGACTGCACATGTGCGAGACGACGGCGAGGTCGTGGCTGACGAGCAGATAGGTCAGACCGCGATTGACGCGCAAATCCTGGAGGAGATTGAGGATCTCGGCCTGAACCGACACGTCGAGCGCCGATGTCGGTTCGTCGAGAAGCAGTACATCCGGATCGAGCATCAGCGCACGGGCGATCGCCACGCGCTGCCGCTGGCCCCCAGACAGCTGGTGCGGAAATCTGTAGCTCAGCGCCGGATCGAGGCCGACCGATCTCAGGACGGCGTTTATGTCGACGGAGTTCGTGTCCAGTCCTTGATTGCGCAGCGGCTCTTTCAGCTGTGAACGGATGGTCTTGCGGGGATGGAGGGATCCGTAGGGGTCCTGGAACACCATCTGCACTTGGCGGAAGAATGGCCGACTGCGCCGTTGATTCAACGGCTCGCCTTGGAGCTCGATCCGGCCGTCATAGTTGGCGTTGAGGCCGGAAAGCGCCCTCAGGACAGTGGACTTCCCGCAGCCGGACTCGCCGACCAGGCCGAAGGCCGTCCCCTTCTCGATGGAAAGGCTTACATCTCTGACGACAGGCCGCTGGCCATGTCCGAAACGGATGGTGAGATTGTCGATTTTGATCACCGCGGCGGCTCCAATGCGGGTTCGTCGAGCCAGGCGGGATCCCGCTTCAGGATCGGCAGCCGGGCGGGTGGATCCTCGATCGTCGGCAGAGATGCCAGCAACCCTTGCGTATAAGGATGTCGGGCCTTGTCGAGATCGCGCGCTTCGAGCACTTCCACGACCCGCCCGGCATACATGATGAGGACGCGATCGCAGAAATTCCGGATGAGATTGAGGTCGTGGCTGATGAAGATCAGTCCGAGATTGCGGCGCAAGACGAGGTCGTCGAGCAGAGCCAGGATCTCGAGCCTCACCGTCACATCGAGCGCTGACGTCGGTTCGTCAGCGATCAGCACTTCGGGTTCGGCAATCAGCATCATGGCGATCATCGCCCGCTGGCCCATGCCGCCCGAGATTTCGTGCGGATAAAGGCGGGCCACACGCTCGGGATCACGGATCTGGACGGCTTCGAGCATATCGAGCGCTTGGCTGTAGGTCTTGCTCTTGCTCGCCCTCGGATGATGGAAGCGGTAGGTCTCGGCGATCTGTTCGCCGATCCGCATGACGGGATTGAGCGAATATTTCGGATCCTGCAGGATCAGGCCGATCCGCCGCCCCCTGATCGTCATCATCGTTTTTTCGGTCGCCTTGAGCAGATCGACGTCGCGAAAGCGCATCCGCTCGGCATTGACGATCGCCGTCGGTGGCAGCAGCTTCATGATCGCGCGGCCGACGGTCGACTTTCCCGACCCGGACTCGCCGACGATCCCGAGCTTTTCCTGTCCAAGCGAAAAGCTCACGCCGCGCACGGCCCGCACCTGTCCGCCGCCGAAGGCGATTTCGAGGTTCTTAATATCGATCAAGTCAGTCATTCCGAACCTCGGGGATCGAGAACATCGCGAAGCGCATCGCCGACGAGGTTGAAGGCGAGGCTGACCAGCGCGATGGCAATGCCAGGTGCTGCGATGACCCAGGGGCTGTCGAGCATGAATTCACGTCCGCTGGCGGCCATCGAACCCCATTCCGGCCATGGCGGCTGCGCGCCGAGGCCGAGAAAACCGAGGCCGGCGGCAGTGATGATGATGCCGGCCATGTTGAGGGTGACGCGGACGATCACCGAGGGAATGCACATCGGCAGGATGTGACGAGTGATGATCGCGATTGATGTCGCGCCCTGCAGGCGTACGGCGGCGATATAGTCCGCCTTGCGAAGGCTGAGCGTTTCGGCGCGCGCCAGACGCGCGATCGGCGGCCAGGCGGTTAGCGAAATCGCGATGATTGCATTGGTGATGCCTGGACCGAGCGCTGCGGCAAAACCCAAAGCCAGTACGAGGCCGGGGAAGGAGAGAAAAATATCGGTGATGCGCATCAGGATTTCATCGACGATGCCGCCGAAATAACCTGAGACGGTGCCGATCAGCAGACCGAGCGGTGCGACGATGACCGTGACGAGCGTGATGATGTAGAGCGTCGTGCGGGCGCCATAGATCACCCGGGAAAAGACGTCGCGGCCGAAATTGTCGGTGCCGAGCCAATGGCTCGCGGATGGCGCGGCAAGCCGCCCGGCCATGTCCTGAACGATCGGATCGTAGCTCGTCAGCAGGGGTGCGGCCAGCGCCACGACGATCAGCAGCAGGATGATGGCCAATCCGGCGAGGCCAAGCGGGTGCAGGCTGAATTTCCGCCAGCCCTGGTGAATTTGCTGCGCCGATGACTGGAACCAGCCTCGAGGCTCCGGTGTGAGCAGCCAGTTGCGAAGGCCGCCGGTGTTGACGCTGTCTGCGTGCTCAGAGGAGATCGTCATGGCGTCACCGTGTCCTCGGATCAAGAATGCGATAAAGGAAGTCCGACAGGATGTTGATCGTCAGGAAGACGGCGCCGATCGTCAGCACCGAACCCATGACCACGTTCATGTCGTTCATCTGCAGCCCCCGGGTCAGGTACTGGCCGAGCCCCGGCCACCCGAAGACGGTCTCGATCAGCACCGCCCCCTCGAGCAGCCCGCCGAAGGTCAGCGCCATGATCGTCAGAAGCTGTACGCGGATGTTCTTGAATGCATGGCGCCAGACCACCTTGCGGGTGCCGAGCCCCTTTGCCCGCGCGGTGATGATGTATTCCTGGCTCAGTTGCTCCAGCATGAAGCTCCGCGACATGCGGCTGATATAGGCGACGGAATAGTAGCCGAGGATTGCCGCCGGCAGGATGATGTGGCCGGCCGCGTTGTGGAACACCTCCCATTGGCCCTGAATCGCCGCGTCGATCAGGAGAAAGCCCGTCATCGGCGTGACGAGGCCCTCATAGAAGACATCGATCCGGCCCGAGGCGCCGACGAGCTTCAGCTTCGCATAAAAGACGAAGAGCGCCATCAGCCCGGTCCAGAAGATCGGGATGGAGTGGCCGGCAAGGGCGACGATCCGCGCGATGTGGTCGATAATGGTTCCGCGCCTGACCGCAGCGGTGATCCCTAAGGGAATGCCGACGATCGCCCCGATGATCATGGCGATGATCGCAAGTTCGATCGTCGCGGGAAAGATCGTCATCAGATCGGTGAGGATCGGCTGGCCGGTCGTCGCCGACATGCCGAGATCGCCTGTGGCGATCTTGCCGACGTAGGAGAGGAACTGCATCCAGATCGGCTGCCCAAGACCCAGCTCGTTATAGACGCGATCGTAAACCTCCTTGCTGACCTCCGCCCCGGTGATGGCGAGCACCGGATCGGCGGGCAGCAGGCGGCCCATAGAGAAGGTCAGGAAGAGCAGGCCGAGCAGCGTCGTCACGACTGCCACGACGCGTCCCGCTAGGCGCTGCAGCAGGCTCAGTGCCGGGTGCGGGGCCGCCTCGGCGAACCCGCCCGCCGGGGAGTGCCGGCTGCTCCCCCCCTTCGATGTCATATCGGCGCTCGCCACGCGCTCTACTCCTTGGTCACGTCATGCCAGCGCGTCGACCATGTCGTATGCCCGTGATAGCCCTTCACGTTGGCGCGCATGACATAGGGGTCGGTTCGCTGGAAGAAGATGACCAGCGGCGAAGCCATGCCGGCATAGATGCCGTCCATCTTCTTGAAGATTTCGGTGCGTTTTTCCGTGTCGCGCTCCTTCATCGATTGGTCGATGAGCGTGTTGAGCTCGTCCACCTTCATGCCCGTGCGCCAGAGGTAATAGCTGCCGAGGCGTGCCTCGTCGCTATTGTCGGGGTTGAAGGCATATTGCGTGGCCACGGCGAAGGGATCGGGCAAGCGGGCGCCGGAATTGCCGAGCAGCACTTCGAATTTGCGTTCGCGGAAGGCGGGCGTGAACTCGCCGGGCACGAGCTCGAGATCGAGGCCGGCGGCGCGCGCGCTCGCCTGCAGCGCTTCGGCGAAGGGCAGGGTCGGGGCTCCCGACGGATTGAGCACCTTCTTCAGGCCATTGGGATATCCGGCTTCCGCCAGCAGCTGCTTGGCCTTGGCGGGATCGTAATCGTAGCGGACCGCCGCCTCATCGGGAGCGCCGATCATGCCGCGCGGGATCATCGACTGCCAGGGAAAGCCCGTATGGCGCATGATGTTGCCGGAGATCGCTTTCCAGTCGAATGCATGCTGGAAGGCCTCGCGAACCTTTGGCTTCTGCAGATCCGGGTCTTTCTGATTGAGGGCGATATAGTAGAAGCCGAGACCCGGGACATTCTCGATGACCATGTCCTTCTTGGTGGCGAGCGCATCGAGGTCGCCGCTTGCAACATACTGGCCGACATCGACGTCGCCGGCTTCGAGCTGCAGCCGGAGATTGCCGGATTCAGGGATGTGACGAGCGACAACGCGCGCCATGGCCGGCTTGCCGTCCCAATATTTCGGCTGCGCATTGAAGATCGCGACATCGTTCGGCCGCCACTGCGCCAGGCTGAATGGGCCGCTGCCGGCGGAATTGGCGGAAAGCCAGGCGCCGCCGAAATCGCCGTTTGCCTCGTGCGACAGCACCGTCTTCTTGTCGACGATGCCGATCGACGAGCCCGCCAGCGAATAGAGCACCAGATCGGTATTGACCGCCTGCGGCAGCTCGATCTCGAGCGTGTGTTCGTCTTTTGCGCGAACGAGCTTTTCGACGTTTTCAGGCGTGAAGCCCCAGAGCGCGACGTCGGTGGAGCCGACCTGGCCCATCTTGATGACGCGCTGGATCGACCAGGCCGCATCTTCGGCGGTCACCTTGTTGCCGCTCTGGAAGACCGCGTCGTCGCGTAGTGTCAGCGTGATGATCATGCCATCCGCCGAGACGCTCCATTGCGTCGCGAGCATCGGCTTCAGCGTTTTAAGATCGTCCGGCGACAGCTGCACGAGGTTATCGTAGAGATTCGAGATCAGCTCGGAAACCGTGCGGGCATTATTCTGCGCCGGATCGAGCGTCCTTATGCCGGTGAGATTGGTGCCGATCACCAGCATGTTGGGCGGCGACGCCGCGAAACTGGGCTGCGCCGTTGTCAGGGCGCCGGTAATTGCGATCGTTGTCAGTACTTGTCTCAGCATCTCAAGACCTCCCAATCCTGTTGTTTGTGGATAGTGTCGAAATCAGCCGGCCGCCTTTACGGCCGGCTGGTCTGAATGATTTTGAATGTCGCCTTCGGCCTCCCAGCCTTGAAGCAGCCGATGAAGCTCCTCGCGGTCATGCTGGTCGAGCTGCGGCAATCCCGGCACACGCACGGGACCGACGTCGAGACCGGAATAGGTGACGGCTTCTTTGACGACGGTCACGTTCGCACCATTGCGGAATTTGGTTCGCATCCGCTCGAATGGCTCGAGCTTGTTGACGATCGCCCTGGCGGCGGCATAATCGCCTTTTTCAAGCGCAGCGTGGACCCCAAGCGAGAGCTTCGGCGCGACATTGACGAGGCCGGATGTGAAGCCGCGCGCACCCGCTGCGGTAAATGTCGGCGCCCAGCTCTCCGCCAGGCCGCAGACGAACAGCGCGCCGTCGGGGCTCGCCGCCGGGATCGCCCTCGACAACAACATCAGATCGGTCGTGGCGAATTTGATGCCGGCAATATTGCCGTGATTTGCGAGGCGGACGATATCAGCGACGGCGAAGCCATCCGCCCTGACATAGGCGATGAGCGGCAGGGCGGAAGCATCCGCAAGATTGCAGAAATAGTCGATCTGGGCCGCAGGTGCTGCGAAAGGATCGACGGGCTGATGCGACATGACGGCGGATGCGCCGATCGCGGCCGCATCTTTCGCCATGCCAATCGCCTCGCGCAGCGACCGGCCGATCGCCGCCGTCACCGGCGCCTTGCCGGCAACGCCTGAAACCGCCGCCTCATGGACGAGCCTGATCTCCTGCGGCGTCAGAGCATAGAATTCCCCGGTATTGCCGGCAGCGACGATGTTGTGAATACCCGCTGCCGCCACCCGCTCATAGACCTTCGCCGTGATCCGGGGTTCGACTTCCCCCTTGCCGTCATAGGCGGTGACGGGAACACCCGATACGCCTGTAAGCGCCTTGCGCATGGTTGCGATGCTCATCTTTCTCCCCCGTTATCTTTCCATCAATCCGCCGTCACCCGAAAGGTGATCGGCACGCCGTCACCCGGAGGGTGATCGGCACGTTGTCATCCGACGGGATGATCCCCGAAGCGGAAGGGCGGCAGGCCCTCTGCATCCACGTCGAAGGCGATCACCGTCCCCGTCTCGAAACGCCCGCTGCGATCCGTCGACAGGCTCGTGACGAAGAGGGTGCGTAGATCCGGCCCTCCGAAACACGGCATCGTCGGTGCGGGGACCGGCAGAATGTAGATTTCGACGACTTCGCCTTCGGGCGATATTCGGTTGAGGCGACCGGCGGAAACGCCGGCACTCCAGTAGAACCCGTCACGATCGGTTGTCGCTCCGTCCGGCCGACCCTCGTCTTCAGTGAAGCTGCGGAGCCGGCGCCCATCGCCGAGGTCGCCCGTATCAGGATCGAAGTCGAATGCCTGCAGGAAGCATTGCCGGCTGTCGGAATGATACATCCGCCGGCCATCCGGCGACCAGGCAAGGCCGTTGGAGCTCGTCAGGTTCGTGGCCACGGTCCGCGTGCTGCCGTCGGCGCTCACGCGGAAAAGTGCGGCCTCATCGATCTGCGGCTTGGATTCACTGATCGAGCCGATCCAGAAGTGCCCGTCGGGACCGACCTTTCCATCGTTTAGGCGGCAGTTGATGTCGCGTCCGACCGGATCGCACAGAAATTCCAAATCTCCTGAGACGGGATCGAAAAGATGGACGCCCGTCTGAAGCGCCACGACGATCCTGTGATCGCGGCAAAGCCCGAGGGCGCCGATTGCAGCCGGCATGTCGAAGCGGTCGATCTTTCCAGAAGCCTGGAGCCGGACGAGTGCCGGCGCCAGAATATCGACGAACCATAATGTGCCGGTCTCTTCGTCCCATACCGGTGACTCACCGACCGTCAGCGGCTGCTGGAACACCGGACGGACGTCCGGGCGGATGATCCGAGGCGCAGTCATTCAACCGTCTCCAGGCTCTTGGCCAGGCCCTCGGCATCGCGCATGCGGATGGTACCGTCGTGATTGATCTCACAGAACCCGCCACCCTGGAACGCCAGCGCGACCGGCCCTTCGGATCCCTCTTCGATGCGGGCGTGATCACGCGGCCGGTCCTGTGGCTGGTAGCCCAATCGTGCCGCCAGATCGTTCTCCCACCACATCTCCTCGGTGTCAGAAACGCCGTAGACCACTGTTGCTGCGATCAACGGGTGCGAAAGGCCGATCCTGACCAATTGCGCCAGGTCTCGCGCGCTGATCCAGATCGCAACCGATCGTTCGCTGTTGGGATAGGTGCCCGCATTGCCGATGCGGATGGAAAGAGAGCGAATGCCCGACGTGTCGTAGTAAAGCCCCGCCACAAGCTCGCCCCAGCATTTGGAAAGTCCATATGGGCTGTCGGGGCGCATCGGGTCGAGCGGCGACACGAGCTGGCCGCGCGGATAAAAGCCCGTGGCATGATTGCTCGATGCATAGACGACCCGCTGGACCTTGTTGATCCGCGCCGCTTCGTAGAGATTATATGTTCCAAGCACGTTCGCGTGCAGAATGGCGTTCATGTCGATGCCGCTTGCAATACCCGCCAGATGGACGACGCCGTCGATATCCTTCAGCGCAGCCGTCGCCTCGTCGAGCTTTGTAAGGTCGGCCCTGACGAAATTCTCGTTTTCGCCAAGCCCGTCAGGTTCCTGGAGATCGATCAGGCTGAGGTGCTCGACATGCGACCGAAGAAGCGGGCGCAGCAGCGTCCCTACACGTCCGGCAGCACCCGTCATAGCGACCCGTTTCATCGTCTCTCCTCCCATTATCGCTCAAACGCCCTGGAACATGCGGGCACGCGCATTCAGTATGTGTTTTTTCATCGCATCATGCGCTTCGGTTTCCCGGTGCGCGAAGATCGCCTCGACGATCACCGCATGCTCATCCTGGACGCTGCGGATCTGTTCCGGCGTCCGCTTCAAGCTCAAGCTTCGCGTAACGGAATGCCCGATGGCGAAATGCGGCTTGAACCACTCGCGCAGGGTGATGTGGAACTGGTTACCGGTCGCCATGGCAATTGCATCATGCAGAGCCTGGTCCTCCTCGGCGCCAAGCTCCCCGTTGCGCAAACATTGCTCGATCGAAAGAAGCGCTGCCGTTATCCGCTCCCTGTCGGCCGGCTGCCAGTTTCGCGCTGCAAGCTCCGCCGCCTCGGCTTCGAGACCGGCGCGGAATTCGAAGAACCGCTGAACATCGGCCAAGGAGCCGACCGGCACCATTTTCAGCATCGACGAATCCGGCCTTTGCCTGACATAGGAACCGGAACCCTTGCGCGAAACGACCAGGCCATCGGCTCTCAAGCGTTCGAGCGCTTCGCGCACGACGGGTCTTGATGCGCCGAAATCAGCGGCGAGCTTCGTCTCCGGCGGCAGCCGTTCGTTCACCGGAAAGTTGCCGTCAGCGATCATCCCCACGATCTTCTCGTAGATGATGTCGCTGAAGCGCGTTGCGCCCCTGCTCGAAACGGCATCGACGGCGAATGTCATCATGGTCCTTTTCTCTCAACGCCGCGTGCGCCGGGTCAGCGGCCGCACCCTGGCTGTCGCCGGCCATGATGTTCAGGGCGGCGACAGCATCTGACAGATTCAACGTTTTTCGTCCTGCTGGCCGTGTTTCAGCGGCACAACGTCGCATTTCACTACTGCATGGCTACAAAATTTGTAATTATCTGTCAACTCTTGTAATCATTTGAGAACGTGTCTATGGTTCGGTCGTAGCGCCGAGGAGGGCGTCAGCGTCGGGTCGGGAGCCCGCCGCATCAGCCGGTGCAAAGGCTGCGCCGGCACAAAAGGGAGGAATTCGATGGCCAAAGAAATACTGTCGCGTGGCGTCACCCGCCGCGCCGTGCTTGGTGGCATGGCTGGTGTCGCGGCGCTGTCTATCGCCGGTCGTGTGTCTGCCGCAGGCGGCGAAGCGCCGGCACTTGCGCAGCTCGCCAAGGATGGAAAGCTGCCGCCGCTCGCCGAGCGCCTGCCGAAAAAGCCGATGGTCGTGACGCCGTTCGAGAAGGTCGGCACCTATGGCGGTTCGCTGCGCCGCGGCCTTCGCGGTTCATCCGACCATAACGGCATCCTGCGTATGGTCGGCAACCAGAGCCTTGTGCGCTGGAACCTCGATTTTACCGCCGTGCAGCCGAACCTTGCCGAGCGCTGGGAAGTCAGCGACGACGCAACACAATTCACCTTCCATCTGATCGAAGGCGTGCGCTGGTCCGATGGTCATCCCTTTACGGCCGATGACGTCGTTTTCGCGATCGAAGACTGCGTCAAGAATACCGAGCTCTACAGCTCGACACCGGCGCAGCTTGCCGTCGCCGGCAAGCCGGTCACGGTCGAGAAGGTCGACGACTACACGGTGAAGTTCACCTTTGCTGCGGCCAACGCGCTTTACCTGGAAAACCTCGCCACACCGCTTGGCCAGCATCCGACACTGTTTCCGAAGCATTACTGCAGCCAGTTCCTGCCGAAATATAATCCCAATATCGAGGCCGATGCGAAGAAGGCCGGCGTCACCAGCTGGACGGAGCTGTTCCGCAGCCGTTGCGGCGACATCGAGATCCCGTCGCGATGGGGCAATGTCGATAAGCCGACGCTCGATCCATGGGTGGTCAAGGAGCCCTATGCCGGGGGTGCTACGCGCGTGGTCATGACCCGCAACCCTTATTTCTGGCAGGTCGATACCGAGGGAAACCAGCTCCCTTACATCGATGAAATCAACTTCGGCATCTCGCAGGACGTCGAATCGCTGATGCTGAACGTCATCTCCGGAAAGATCGACATCCAGGAACGTCACATCAGCGTGCTCGCCAACAAGCCGACGCTGTCCAAGAACATGGAAAAGGGCGATTATCGGTTGCTGACGCTCGTGCCTTCGGCCTCGCAACAGTGCCAGATCTACTTCAACATCACCCACAAAGATCCTGCCATGCGCAAGATGTTTGCCGACAAGTCGTTCCGGCAAGCGCTCTCGATCGGCATCAATCGCCAGGAGCTCATCGACATCGTCTATTTCGGACAGAGCGAGCCCTACCAGGCCGGGCCGCGTCCGACCCATCCCTGGTATAACGAGAAATACGCGCGCCAATTCACCGAATTTGACACCGACAAGGCAGGCGCGATGCTCGATGAGGCCGGCTACAAGAAAGGCGGCGACGGTTTCCGGCTGCGGCCCGACGGCCAGAAGGTGTTCTTCTCGATCGACGTCATTCCGACACTCTATCCCGACCTCGTCGATGCCCTGGAACTGGTCAAGGCGCATTGGGCTCAGATCGGTATAGACATGAAGGTCAACACGATCGAGCGGGCGCTCTATTACACCCGCGGCGACGACAACGCCCATGATGCGGCGGTGTGGCCGGGTCCTGGCGGTCTCGATCCGATGCTCGATCCGCGCGATTTCTTCGCCTTCCATCCGCAGGGTTCGCGTTACGCCATTCCATGGACGCTTTGGTACACCTCCAACGGTGCACGCGGCGAAGAACCACCGGAAAGCCAGAAGAAGCGCATGAAGCTCTTCGACGAAGCGCGTTCGACGGCCGATCTCGACAAGCGCGGCGCGATCATGAAGCAGATCTTCGACATCGCGGCAGAGGAATTCGAGACCGTCGGCCTTTGCCTTGCCGTCGGTGGCTTCGGCATCATCCGCAACAATCTGCGCAATGTCCCCGAGAAGGAGCCGGATAGCTGGTCCTGGCCCAATCCAGGGCCTGCGCTGCCGCAGCAATTCACCTTCACGAGCTGATTTTTCGTCTTGAGCGCCGTGCCCGACGGTACGGCGCTTTCTTTCAGTTCGCTCTCCGAGATGCCTTGCCGGTCCTGACGGCCGACAAGGCCCGGAAGGCGGCGTTCAATGCAAGAGGCGCCTCATGCTGGTCTTTATCGCCAAACGCTTCCTATGGATGATTCCATCGCTGTTTGCCGTCAGCTTCCTGGCTTTCGTGCTGATCCAGCTGCCGCCGGGCGATTATGTCACGACCTATATTGCGACGCTGGCAGCCTCCAACGAGATCGTCGATCAGAACACGGCGGCGCAATTGCGCGAGCGCTTCGGCCTCGGCGACCCGATGCTCGTCCAATATTTCAAATGGATATGGGGCATTCTCACACGCGGCGATTTCGGCATCTCCTTCGAATGGCAGCAGCCGGTCTCGGACCTGATCTGGGAGCGCATGGCGCTGACGCTCGTTCTGGCTCTTTCGACATTGATCGCCACCTGGGCGATCGCGCTGCCGATCGGCGTCTTTTCCGCTGTGCGCAAATATTCGATCGGCGACTATTTCTTCACCGCCTTCACCTTTTTCGGCCTGGCCGTTCCATCCTTTCTGCTGGCGCTGGTGCTGATGTATATCGCGGCGGTCGAATTCGGACAGGATGTCGGTGGGCTCTTTTCGCCGGAATATGAGAACGCGTCCTGGAGCTTCGCCAAGATGGTCGACCTCTTCTCGCATCTCTGGCTTCCCGTCATCATCCTTGCCGTCTCCTCGACGGCGAGCCTCATCCGCGTCATGCGCGCCAACATGCTCGATGAACTGCCGAAGCCTTACGTCACAACGGCACGGGCAAAGGGTCTCTCGGAATTTCGGCTGCTGATAAAATATCCTCTGATGATCGCGCTCAATCCGTTCATCTCGACGATTGCCTGGCTGCTGCCCAACCTCATTTCCGGCTCGGTCGTCGTCGCCATCGTCCTCAATCTGCCGACGGCCGCACCTTTGCTGCTGCAGGCGCTGATGGCCCAGGACATGTATCTCGCCGGCGCCTTCGTTCTGCTGATCTGCGCGCTGACGCTGATAGGCTCTCTGATCAGCGATATCCTGCTTGCGCTGGTCGATCCCCGCATCCGGTTGGAATAGGAGCCTCACATGGCCGACATCACCGTTACGAACATTCCGCCGGATCGCGCCGCAGTCGCATCGCAGTGGCAGCTCATCTGGTGGGCTTTCCGCCGGCACCGGCTGGCCATGGTGGCGCTTGTCGTCACCGTGCTGATGTATATCGTCGCCCTGCTTCCCGGCTTCTTCGCCATCAACGATCCGTACCTGCAAAATGCGCGGGCGACCTTTCACCCGCCGCAGAAATTGCATCTGATCGATACTGAGAACGGGTTCTCCTTCGGTCCGCATTATTATCCGATGAAGCTGACCCGCGATCCGGAAACGCTGGCCGCCATCTACAAGGAAGACACGACAAAACGTGTCGACGTCCAGTTCTTCGGGCGCGGCTACGAATATTCCGTGTTCGGCCTGTTCAGGACCAACATCCATCTGATCGCCTCGCCCGACAAGACGACGCCGCTGCTTCTGTTCGGCGCCGACAGGCTGGGGCGCGATGTCTTCAGCCGAACGGTGCAGGGCTCGCAGATCTCGTTGTCGATCGGTCTCGTCGGTGTCTTCTTCTCGTTGATGCTCGGCATCGTGCTCGGCGGCATCTCGGGATATTACGGCGGCCGCATCGATTTCTTCCTGCAGCGGGTGATCGATTTCGTGCTGTCGCTGCCGACGATCCCGATCTGGCTGGCGATGGCCGCGGCCCTGCCGCAGGACTGGCCTGCGACGCTGCAATATATGATGATCACGATCATCCTGTCGCTGACCGGCTGGGCGCAGCTCGCCCGCGTCGTTCGCGGCCGCTTCCTGTCTTTGCGCACCGAGGAATTCGTCGCCGCCGCGAGGCTCGACGGCGTTCGCGAAAGGCGCATCATCTTTCGCCACATGCTGCCGAGCTTTGCCAGCCATATCATCGCGTCGATCACGCTTGCGGTGCCGGCAATGATCCTTGCCGAAACCTCTCTCTCCTTCCTGGGGCTCGGTCTGCAGCCGCCGACCATTTCCTGGGGCGTGCTTCTGCGCGAGGCCCAGAACATTCGTTCGATCGCCACCGCGCCATGGCTCTTCATGCCGGGCTGTGCCGTCGTGGTCGCCGTGATGGCGCTCAACCTTCTCGGCGACGGCCTGCGCGATGCGGCCGACCCCTACAACAAATGAGGCCGGCATGACCGATATCCTTCCTATTGCCGGCAGGCCGCTGTTGCAGGTGAAAAATCTGACGGTCGAGTTCCCTCTGCGCACCGGCGTCTTTCGCGCCGTCAGCGATCTGTCTTTCTCAATCGAGCCGGGCAAAACGCTCTGTGTCGTCGGCGAAAGCGGATCCGGCAAATCGGTGACGGCGCGTTCGATCCTGCAGATCGTCGATGCGCCCGGACGCATATCCGGCGGATCGATCATATTGAACGATCAGAACGGCGGGTCGATCGATCTGACCAGCCTCCATCCGCGCGGGCGTCAGATCCGAGCGATCCGCGGCCGCGACATCGCCATGATCTTCCAGGAGCCGATGTCGTCGCTGTCGCCGATCCACACGGTCGGCAACCAGATCGTCGAGGCGCTTCGCCTTCACACCCGGATGAGCAAGGCAGAGGCACGCGCGGAAGCCATATCGCTGCTCAGCCAAGTCGAAATTCCCTCGCCGGAAAAAGCGCTGGACCGCTATGCCTTTCAATATTCCGGCGGGATGCGCCAGCGCGCGATGATTGCCATGGCGCTCGCCTGCAAACCGCAGCTGCTGATCGCCGACGAGCCGACCACGGCCCTCGACGTGACGACGCAGGCCGAAATTCTCGACCTGATCGCCCGGCTGCAGAAGGCCAAGGGCATGGCCGTCCTCTTCATCACGCATGACATGGGCGTCGTGGCGCAGATCGCCGACGATGTGCTGGTCATGCACAACGGCGTCGCCAAGGAATATGCGCCGGTCGAGCAGATTTTTCATGCGCCGAAAGACGACTATACCCGGATGCTGATTGGCTCGGTGCTGAAGCTGGAAGCGAAGGCCGAAATCCGGCTGGCGCGCCCGCCGCTCGACACGACGGCGCCACCGATTCTCGAGCTCCGTAATGTATCGATGGATTTCGGCGAGGTAAAAGCGCTGGACGATGTTTCCATTTCGCTTCTGCCGGGCGAAACGCTCGGCATCGTCGGCGAGAGCGGATCCGGCAAGACGACGATGGGCCGCTCGATCATGCGGCTGATCGATCCGAGTGCGGGCGAAATCCTCTATCGCCGCGCCGACGGCGACATCATCGACCTGGCAACGGCAAAAGGTCAGACGCTTGCCGCTGCAAGGCGGGAATTGCGGATGGTTTTTCAGGATCCTTTCGGCTCCCTCAACCCACGTATGACCGTCTCACAGATCATCGGCGAGCCGCTGCTCGTCAATGGCGTTGCAAAGGGGCGGGCGCTGGAAGAGCGGGTTTGTCACCTGATGGAGCAGGTTGGCCTCGATCCGAGGGCACGCGAGCGCTACCCGCACGCATTCTCCGGCGGCCAGCGCCAGCGCATCGGCATTGCCCGTGCCATCACCCTTAATCCACGCGTTATCGTTGCCGATGAGGCAACCTCGGCGCTCGACGTCTCGGTGCGCTCGCAAGTGCTCGATCTGTTGATGCGCCTGCAGGACGAACTCGGGCTCGCCTATATCTTCATCAGTCATGACATCGGCGTTATCCGCTACATGTGCGACCGTGTCGGCGTCATGTACAAAGGCCAACTCGTCGAAATCGGCGACGCGGAGAAGGTCTGCCGCACGCCCGAGCACGCCTATACGCAGGCGCTCATATCAGCGATCCCGCGCCCCGATCCGCGTGATCGCGATCATTCGCGGCGTTTCCGATACGTCGCGCCGGACATTTTGAAGAATGGGAGTTTTCAGCGATGAAAATCACCGGGATCCGCACTTTTCTCATGCATGTCGGTCAGCCCGACCCCGCCAATTGGGCTTCCGACCAACGTTCTGCCGGTGGCGCCTCCAAGCAGTTCGGCGGCACCAGAAACTGGCTCTTTCTGAAGATCGATACCGACGAGGGCATCACCGGCATCGGTGAATGCTCAGGCTGGCCGCGCGTCGTCGAGACGGCGATCCATGATCTCGCCCCACTCCTCATAGGCGAAGATCCGGCACATACCGAGCGCTTATGGCAGAAGATGCATATCGCGATGATGGGCCATGGCATGCTCGGAACGGTCGGAGGCGGTGCGATGACCGGCATCGACATGGCGCTTTGGGACATCAAGGGCAAGGCGCTCGGTGTGCCTGTCTGGATGCTGCTCGGCGGCAAGGTGCGCGACCGGATCCCGATCTATTCGCATGCGAATACGCCCGAGCGCGCGCTTGCCATCAAGGAGCGCGGCATAAAGGCGATCAAGTGCGGTGGCGTCGCAGACCCCGTTCGCAAGGTCGCTGCCCTGCGCGAGGCGGTCGGCGACGATATGGACATTGCTATCGATCTGCATGGGCCGCCATGGCTGACACCTGCGGATGCCTGCCGGCTGGTGCGGGCACTCGAACCCTATGAGCTGATGTGGGTGGAAGATCCGATCGCGCCCGAGAATATCGATGGCTACCGGCGCATCCGCGACGCCGCGCATGTGCCGCTTGCCGCCGGCGAGCGCTCAGCGACCATCTTCGGCGAGCGCGAGCTCATCGAGAAGGAACTGGTCGACGTGATCCAGCCGGATACCGGCCGGGCCGGCGGCATCACCCAGATGAAGAAGATCGCGGCCATGGCCGAAGCCCACCATATCCAGATGGCGCCGCATTCGGGCTCGCTCGGGCCGGTGGCGGAATATGCGGCTCTGCATCTGCTTGCAGCGATCCCCAACGCCCTCATCCTCGAGCGCCTCGACGATGACTGGGACGGCCGCCGCCAGACGATCGTGCCGCATCCGCAACAGGTCGAGGGCTTGATCGCCGTTCCTGATGGCCCGGGACTTGGCTGCGATATCGACGAGGCCTTCGTGGCGCGCTTCCCCAGCAACGGCAATGTCTCGGTCCCGCAAAGTGCCGGTGCCTACAATCCCGGAACCGACAACGAGCATCTCTACGTGCAGACGCGCCAGTCGCGCCGCACCTATTTCAATCGCTAGAAGGACAGAAAGATGAAGATCGATCGCATGCGGGTTTTCATGACCCGCGACAAGGACCGTCCGCGCGTGATCGTCGCGCTCGACACCGATGACGGGCTGACGGGTTGGGGCGAATGCTACAATCACGGCCCCGACAAGGCGCTGCCGCCGCTCTTGGATTATCTCTACGAATTCGTCTCCGGCCAGGACCCGACACGCGTCGACTATCTCGTCAATCTGTTGATCCAACAAAGCCGGTTCCCGCCGGGCGCGCTCGGCCTTGCCGCGATCTCGGCGCTCGATCACTGCCTGTGGGACCTTGCCGCCAAGGCAGCGAATGTCCCGGTCTACAAGCTGCTCGGCGGCGAAGTGCGCGACCGCATCAAGGTCTATGCCGGCGTATACACCGCACCGGATGCCCCGGCGGCCCGCGACGAATTCGATCGCCTGAAGGAGGGATGGGGGTTCACCGCCTTCAAGCTCAGCCCCTGGCGGATCGACATGCACTCCAATCGCTGGGGTAATGTCGTCAAAGCCTCGGCGGATTATTTCCGCTCGCTTCGCGAAACGGTCAATGACGAATACGAAATCGCCTTCGATGCCCATGCGAAGATTTTCGAACCGATCGCCGCTCGCCAGCTCGGCAATGCGCTGGCGCCTTATGACCCGCTGTTTTTCGAGGAGCCGCTGCGTCCCGAGAACATCGAGGCCTGGGGCGATCTGAAACAGGGCCTCAACTGCACGCTGGCGACCGGCGAGTCGCTCTACAACAGAAACGAGTTCCTGCGGCTGCTGCAGGTCAAGGGCGCCGACCTCATCCAGCCCGACATCTGCGTCGTCGGCGGCATCAGCGAAATGCGCCGCATCGCCACACTCGCCGAAGCCTTCTTCGTCGGCGTGGCGCCGCACAACCCGATGGGGCCGCTTGCGACGGCGGTCAATGTTCATTTTTCGGCGGCGGCGCAGAATTTCCGCATCCTCGAATACCGGCTGCCGAAGGGACAGGCCTATGTCTATGGCGGCCTCGATATCGAGAAGCGCGAGGGGGAAACCCGTTACGTCGTCGATCCCTATCTGCCGAAGGACGGCTATCTGGAGCTGCGTCCCGACCGGCCGGGCTGGGGCGTCGAAATGGACGAGAAGGCGATGGAAGAAGAAGGTTACATCCACTGGCAGCGGCGCGTGCCGAAACGGCCGGACGGTTCCTACGCTTTCGCCTGAGGATATTGCGCGCTTCAAAAATAGGAGCTGGCCGCCCGGATGGACGCAGCCAGCTCCCGCAGGGCGATGCTTCCAGGCATCTGAGGATCAGGCACAGGATATCGCAATCCTTGGTTCCAATCGCCCTCACTCCTTGAAACGACGCATCGTGCTTTCCGAAAGTCGATTCCGATTTTCGGGCCGATGCTAGGCATCTTTCGGCAGCACTGAGCGAACCCTTGCGATGAAGACATGGAAGTCCTGCATGAAAGTGCGAAGGAAATCGGCGGTTTTGTCGTTCGTGACCTCGCCATCATCGGTGATCAGCCCCGGTGTGAACTGGATGTAGGCTTCCGGGGCATTCATCTGGGGAGAGTTGCAGAAACTGAGCACACTGCGCAAATTCTGCTGGGCGACTGCCGTGCCTATCGCGCCCGGCGACGTGCCGATCACCGCTGACGGCTTACGTGTGAACGAGTTGGTGCCGTAGGGGCGGCTCGCCCAGTCGATGGCGTTTTTCAGGCCGCCGGGTATGGATCGATTGTATTCGGGCGTGACGAACAGCACGGCGTCGACGGCCGCGATTGCCGCCTTGAATGCCTTGCCAGCCGGAGGGTAGTCGGCGTCATAGTCGTAGCTGTAGAGCGGCAGGTCCTTGAAGGATATCTCCGACATTTCAAGTTCCGGCGGGGCGAGCCGCACCAACGCCTTGGCGAGCTTGCGGTTGATCGAGCCCTTGGCGAGGCTGCCGATGAGATAGCCTACTTTATGCGTGGTCATGGCGTTCTCCAATATCTCGCATGATAAAGGCCTATCATACGCAAGAATCATAGAAGGGGTGTCTTATCCTTTGATCGCAAGTCGCTAATCGCCGAGGAACGTGACCGTCTCGCCGAGCGGGGCGCGGCCTGTACGGGCGTAGCTGACCGTGGGATCCTCGTACCCGATCGACATGCCGCAGAAGAGGATGAGCCCTTCCGGGGGTGACAGAACCTCCGCGACCGTCTCGCGAACCTGCGACCACGCCATCTGCGGGCAACTGTGCAGACCTTCGGCGCGGAGCAGCAGCATAACGGTCTGCAGATACATGCCGACGTCGGCCCATTGGGGTAGGCCGAGGTCACGGTCGATGTAGCAGAACAGGGCAGCGGGCGCGCCGAAACAGTTCCAGTTGGCGATCGCTGCCCGCTGGCGCGCCTCCCAGTCCTCGCGCGCAATGCCAAGCGCGCTGTAGCGCTCCTTGCCGAAAGCGGACCGGCGCTCCCCGTAGGGGGACTTCAGCCCGGCCGGGTACATCTCGTACTGCCGCTTGTCCCAGGGGTCGCCATGCGCCACGCGCTCGACGGCGGACGTCCTGAGCTCTGCCAGCGGTGCGCCGGTCATCACGTAGGTATTCCACGGCTGGATGTTGGATCCTGACGGCGACCAAGCTGCGGCGGCCAGCACACGCTCAAGCACTTCCCTCTCCACAGGTTCGTCTTTGAATCCGCGCACCGACCGTCGACTTTTGACTGCCTCATATACGTCCATGATCGCCTCCATGCTGCCGGCCGTTCGTTTCGTCCATACTCATGGGTCGTTTCCTCCTGACTGTTCCGGTCCTGATGTGGTTCATTATCTCCATTCGCAATGGAGGCGTAATCACACCGTGGTCTAGGAGGCGTACATCAAACGTACATCAGGGATCGATGCGTTCGAGCGGCATATAGACGAAGCATTGCGGGACTGCGGCGCCACTGCATCCCGGCCTTGGAATTACGGCCCCTGAACGGCCTCCGCTTGGCGCTTACGCTCAAGCCGCAGTCATCTTCGTCGAAGCCACGTTCTTCGCCATTGCGCTGCCTCTTCGTTGCCGCGGCGCCGATCCTGAGTTGCCCACAGGATCATCCTCAGCAGAATTGGACGCCAATCATGAGTCGCAAGAGCAACGCTTCGTCAGTTCGTCAGGTGCCTACGGCTTGGACACGTTCTACTGGGGAGCGACGAGGCCATCCGAAGATGTCGGCGAGCGTATCAAGCATCGCCGTGGCCGCGGCGGATTGAAGTGAATAGTAGATCGTCTGGGCGGCCCTTCGCGTCTGCACGAGTTCCTGTTCTCGAAGAATTGCCAAATGCTGGGAAGTCGAAGATTGGCTCAATCCCACCTCGTCGGCCAAGACGCTCACGGACATTTCTCCTTCGGCCAACAGATGCAGAATGTGAAGCCGTTTGGCATTCCCCATGGCCGACAGGAAGTTTGCTTCGTTGTCGAAGGCGTTGGTTTCAGGGGAAGGCGCGGTTGATGATTGATTGTTCAAGGCGAGATCTCCGTTGGGAACCAAAGCCGGGTACCAGGTCATATCCCCTAGCTTTAATTTAGAGATAACGCATGGGTGCAAGACCGAAACCCATTGGCGGCGTCGCATCGTCTTTTTCGGCGCGAATCGGATAGTGCGCGCTTCAAATGGACAGCGGCCGCAGATCATGTTCGAGGCCGACATCTTCGCCTTTGGAAGGCACTCGGCTAAAGCCAATGCATGTCGCCCCAAGGTGCGCAGCGGTTTTTGGATAACGCCATGCATAAATCAAAGACTTAATCCGGATCGACGCGACGCGCTTTAGCGCGCGCCAGCCTGGCGCATTTGCGCGGGCAGTGTCTCCCAGGCTCGGATCAATTCGCCGATGGAGGCGGCCTCCATCTTGTGCATGACATTGCTGCGATGCAGCTTGACCGTCACTTCGCTGATGCCGAAATCGAAGGCGATCTGCTTGTTGAGGCGACCGCGCGCCACTTCATGCAGAACCTCGCGCTCGCGTTGCGTCAGCGTCTCCAGGCGCTTGATGTTGCGCTCGGCGATTGCGGCTTCCGCCCGTCGTTCGGCATCCATGGCAATGCCCGCAGTCACCGCGTCGAGCAGCGTCTGGTCCCGCACCGGTTTGGTGAGAAAATCCACGGCGCCGGCCTTCATGGCCTGGACGGTCATTGGAATGTCGCCATGCCCGGTCAGGAAGATGATCGGCTTGGAAATGCCGTTTTCGGCCAGATGGCTCTGCAGGTGAAGGCCGCTTGCTCCCGGCATGCGCACATCGAGGATCAGGCAGCCGGGGCTATCCAGGATATCGGCGTCAAGCAATTCGCGGGTCGAAGCAAAACTGGTCGACTGGAAACCCGCCGACAGGATCAGCTCCGACAGCGCTTCGCGGACCGATGCGTCGTCATCGACGATAATGACAAGCGGCTGGTTCTCTTCATAACTGCACTGCAATGATAACGGCGCCGATCTCCGCAGCAACGGCTGGTCAACTCTCATGTCACCCTCCATCTGTCGATTTATGCAAAGCGTTGGCAATGGCCGCCAGCAGGGCCTGGGCATCGAAGGGCTTGCGGAAAAATCCGCTCGCGCCTTGAGCGCGTCCCTGATCGGCTATCTCGTGGCGGCCCGTGATCATGAATACCGGCAGCTCCGGACGCGACTTCCTCACCAGGTCACGAAGTTCGAAGCCGTCGATGCCAGGCATTCCGATATCGGTGATGAGCAGGTCGAGGTCCGACAGCCCGTTGACGAGCAGCGAGCCCGCCGATGAGAAGCTGCGGGCCACATAACCCGCAGACTCCAGAAGGTCGCCCATCGATTCAAGCAATCTTGGATCGTCATCGACAATTGCCACGACGTGTCTTGTCTTGTTCATGTTTCAATTCCCTCCCACTCGGCGTGAGTGGGTTATCGGTATTTCCAATCTCTCCGCGATCCGCACCAAATCGGCGAGCGATGCCGCGGCCATTTTCTGCATCACATTTCTTCTGTGGATCTGCAGCGTCACTTCGCTGATCCCCAATTCGGCTGCGGCCTGCTTGTTGAGAAGACCGCTGACGACCAGCGGCAGCACCTCGCGCTCGCGCGGCGTCAGGTCGAGATAGTGTTGTCTCAGCACGTCGATCTCGGCGCGCTCGGCCCTCTTTTCCCGATCCTGAGCAATCGCCGCGTGGATTGCCGCCATGAGATCCGCATCGCTGAACGGCTTGGTCAGGAAGTCGACCGCGCCATGCTTGATCGCACGCACGGAGGAGGGAATGTCGCCGTGTCCGGTAATGAAGACGATCGGCGGATGATCCCTGTCGGCGATCTGCTTCTGCAGATCGAGACCGTTGATGTCAGGCAGCTCGATATCCAGCACGAGACAGGAGGGCACGTCCGGCTTGTCCGCTCTCACGTAGTCGCAGGCCGATTCGAAGGCGATGGCGTGCATGCCGTGCGAGTCCAGCAGCTCGCCGAGCGCTTCCCGGATACGTTCATCGTCGTCGACGATGAAGACGATATGGTCGTCGGCCGTCATGGCGCCGCCTTCGTTTCAATAGGCAATGTGAAGATCAACGTCGCTCCGCACGGATTGTTCTTATCGGCCCACAATCGTCCGCCGTGCAGTTCGACGATCGAGCGGCAGATCGCCAGCCCCATGCCCATGCCGTATTCCTTCGTCGTAAAGAACGGCTCGAACATCTTTTCGGGAAAGTCGATGCCCTGGCCGCGATCGCTGATCTCGGTCTGGAGGATATTCCCGATCTGGCGCACGCGGATTTCGATGACCCTGTCGCCTGTCGTGGCGTCCATTGCCTCAATGCCGTTGCGGATGAGATTGATCAGAACTTGCTGGATCTGAACGCGGTCGATTGCGATGAGCGGAAGGGTGGCGTCGACCTCCACCTCCATCCGAACGTGACGACGCCAGGCCTCGTCGGCCATGAGGTTGCGCGCTTCGTTGACGATACCGGAGAGCGTCGATGGGATCCTCCTGTCTACGGATTGCTTGAACAGAGCGCGAATGCGGCTGACGACATCCGCCGCCGAGTTGGCATCCCGGATGATGCGCTCGACAGTCCTCTGTGCCCGTTCCATATTCGGCGGCTCGGCCATGAGCCAGCGCTGGCAGGCGTGTGAGTTGGCCACGACGGCCGCAAGCGGCTGGTTCACTTCGTGCGCGATGGAGGCTGAAAGCTCGGCCAGGCTCGCCACTTGGCTCGCCCGTGCCAGACCCTCCCGCGCTCGACGCAGATCTTCCTCCGCGTGAACCTCACCGTCGATATCTAGGCAGATGACATTCCACTGGACGATGACGCCTTCGGCATTGCGCATCGGTGCCGCACGCGTCTCGACCCAGCGATATTCGCCATCGAACCGCCGCAGGCGATGCCTACGCGCATAGGGCTCGCCAGTGGACAATGAATGGGCATAGTTTTCTTTGACCCCTGCCACATCGTCGGGATGAACACCGGCATCGAGCGTGCCGTCCAGCCGGGTTTTGCCCGTTCCGTCCAACTCTTCGAGATTATAACCGAGGAAGTCGCGCAGTTGCTGGCTGCGATAGATCGGTTCTCCATCGGGTGCTGCGCAATCGATCATTGCCGGCAGCGTTTCAACGAGCTGCCGGAGCGATCGTTCTCTCTCCCGCAGTGCCTCCTCGACGCGCAGTTGATCGTCGATGTCATGCGACAGACCATACCATTGGACGATCCGGCCGCTCTGATCCCGCAGCGGCTCCGCGCTGCCTTTCACCCAGCGGTAGACGCCATCGGCGCGCCGCAGGCGATACTGGCTGGAGAAGCGCTCCCCCGTAGCGAAGGAATGGTTGAGCGCTTGCTCGAGGCTGGCTGCATCGTCGGGATGGACGGCGGCCTCGATGAGCGCTGCCAGCCGGCTGACGCCCGGCTTTTCCATATCGGCGATGTCGAGACCGAGAAAATCGATCAGGCGCTGGTTGAAGAAGGTTGGAGCACCTTCCGGATTGAGCCGCCAGAGCAGGCTCGGAACCATGTCCACGAGTTGGGAAAGCTCCCGTTCCCGGTCGCGTAGCGCTTCCTGCGCGCGCATCTCATCGTCGATGTCGACGGATATGATATACCATTGCATGATCGCGCCGCTTTGATCGCGCAGCGGCTCGGCTCGGCCATCGACCCAGCGATAGGCTCCGTCGAAACGGCGCATGCGATATTTTATCGAGAAGGGATCGCCGCTGGCGAGGGAATGATGAACCGTCTCCAGCAACCTCGATGCGTCATCGGGATGGACGAGGGTGTGAATGACCGAGGAGAGGCGGCTCATGCCGGGCCTGTCCATATCGCCAACATCGAGACCGAAAAAGTCGATCAGGCGCTTGTTGAAGAACACCGGCTCGCCTTCCGGCGTCAGGCGCCTGATCTGGACCGGGACCAGGTCCACGAGCTGCGACAGCTCGCGTTCGCGGTCGCGCAACGCCTCCAGCGCGCGCACCTCCTCGTCGATATCGAGGGAGACGCCGTACCATTGCACGACCGTTCCGTCGTCATCGCGCCGCGGCTCCACCCTGCATTCGGCCCAGCGGTAGACGCCATCCTTTTCAAGCCAGCGAAACCGCATCGCGGAGCCGCCGCCGGTTTCGAAACAGGTCCTGAGCGTGCGCTGAACGTCGGGAGCGTCTTCAGGATGAACCAGCTGCTGCAGCAGATCGTCGATGCGCGGCGCGCCGAGAGCGTCGAAGTTGGCGATGACGGAGCGGAAATGGTCCTGGTATCGTTTGTTGAAGTAGATTGATCCGCCCGCGGGCTCGACGCTCCAGATGCGGACCGGCACGGCATCGATCATCTCCTGAAGCTGTCGTTCGCTTCGCCGCAGCGCCTCTTCGGCATGGACCTGATCATCGATGTCGTGACAAAGGCCGTACCACTGGACGATGTTTCCGGCCTGATCGCGCATCGGCTCGGCGCGGCTCGACATCCAACGAAAGAGGCCGTCGGCGCGCCGCAGCCGATACCGCATGACGAAGCTCTCGCCGGTGGCGAGGCAATGGCGAAGGGCGTCCCTGAAACCGGCTGTATCATCGGGATGAACGGTGGCCTGCAGGACCGCCTCCAGCCGGCTCATCCCTGGTCTGTCCGAGTCCGCCACGTCAAGACCCAGGAAATCGACCATCCGCCTATTGAAGAAGGTCGGTTCGCCCTCGGGCGTCAGACGCCAAACATGGCTCGGAACCATGTCCACGAGTTGCGAGAGCTCCCGTTCCCGGTCGCGCAACGTCTCCACGTTTTGGCGCAATGTGAGCACTGCCAGCTGGTGCTGTCGGGATATGGCGGCGACAATCAGCGCCGAAAATGCCGAGATGGCCAGAAACAGCTGCAACATGATCTGATTGTGTTTCTGGGATTCGGGATCACCGGCAAACTGGCTGGCGCCTGTTATCGTGAATACCGCCGTGATCAGAGCAAGCAGAGCGAGCGATACCGCGGCGCCCTTGAACTCGAAGCGGACGGCGGCCCAGAGAAGAGGCGGCATGATGATATAGGCGAAAGGAAGGTAGCCGCTCAGTGAAAGAGCCGCGACACCGAGAAAAATGAGCCCCAGGACGCAAGCTTCCACCCATTGCGCGGCCGAGAACTGCGTCTTGCTGCGCCAGCTGTGAAAGAGGACCAACGCCAGCGGCGAAACGATGAGGACACCGGTTGCGTCTCCGATCCACCATAGCGGCCAGGCCGTCGTGAAGGATTGCGATTGGATCGCGAACCAGGCAAGCGTGGCACTTCCCACGGTCGCGCTCACGATCGGCGCAATTCCGGCAGCCAGGACGACGAATGTGAGAACTTCCTGCAGAGTTTCCATCTGAACAGGGTGCTTCAAGGTCCGGTTCACCAGCCATGCCGCGACCATTGCTCCAAGAGCGTTGCCGACATAAATCAGGAAGGCCGCAGGCACGGGGCTGTAGAACCACAGGAAATTGCTGAACATCTCTGCCAGGCAGCCCGCCAGGATCCACCATGGCCAGCTGTGCCTGGAGGCGAGGATGAGGGTCGCGACGAAAAGCCCGCCCGGAGGCCAGATGGAAATACCCGTTCCCGGCACGATTGCCAGCGACTGTGCGAAGCCGCAGGCGAGTACATAGGCGAGGAAGAAAAGCCCCAGATGCAGGAACCGGGGACGGTGCAACCAGACGCTCAGCATCAACTGCTCCTGCCGGACAGAGAAAACCGGGGGATCATCGGCATTTCCTGCAGCAGTCGTTCTCGATTTCGGGGCTGGCGAGCTCATGGTACAAAGCGTAATCCCGCCGCACCACAACCGCAACTCATGGAAACCCATGCATTGCGCGGGAATGTAGCCGGAATTTTCGGGCGAACGACGGATCGGAAGGCTGTTATGGTTTCCCGATGGCGCATCCTAGACTTCAGGCTGGTTCCGCTATGCCCTACGGCTAGGGCGCCAGACCTCAGGCACGATGGAAGGCGTCCGGCTTTCCGGTCATTGTCGATCCGCGTGAGGCATTGCAGAAAACATGCAACAAAGGATGCCGATATGAAAGTCACGGTGGTGGGAGCAAGCGGTCTCATCGGAACGCGGCTCAGCGAGAAGTTGCGCCGATCGGACCACGACGTCGCGGCCGCATCATTGTCGCTGGGCGTCGACACGGTTACCGGCAAGGGTCTGGACGTGGCGATGGCGGGAACCGAAGTCGTTGTGGACGTGACCAATGCCGCATCCTTCGGTGACAGTTCGGCGTTCGATTTCTTCAAGGCGTCGACGAAGAACTTGCTCGCAGCCGCGGCGGAAGCCGGCATCCGGCACTATCTCGCACTCTCCGTCGTTGGCACGCCGCGCCTCGTGGAGAGCGACTATTTTCGTGCGAAAATGGTGCAGGAAAATCTCATCCGGGCGTCAGGTCGACCCTACACGATCCTCCGCTCCACGCAATTTTACGAGTTTATAAACGGATTGATCGACATCGGTGCTGAAGGCAGTGTCTTTCGGTTGCCATCGGCCTTCATGAGGCCGGTCGCGGCCGGGGACGTCGCTGCATTCCTGGCGGAACTGGCAGCCGGTGCTCCCTCGGGCGATGTCGTCGAAATCGGCGGCCCGGAGCAGCTCGGCATCGATGAAATCGCCCGGATCTATCTCGCCGCGAACGAAGACGAACGGCAGGTGATAACCGATCGATCCACGTCGTATTTCGGCGTCGAACTGACCGACGACGCACTGATTCCCGGCGCCGGTGCGCGTGTGGCGCGCCAGACGCTTTCCGACTGGCTCTACCAATCGATGGCCGCTTAACAACCTGTTTCTGCAGCAAGCGCTGGGCTTGAAATTTTCCTACGCAAGTAATACTTTCTAACAGGAGAGTATTACAAAGGCGCCCGATATGGCCACGACCGTTACCGCAAAAGGGCAGGTGACCATTCCAAAGCGGGTCCGGGATCTGCTTGGCATCGTTCCCGGCAGCCAAGTCGATTTTCATCGCGCTGCCGACGGCAGTGTGGTTCTGACGCGTGCTGATCAGAAGCGGCCGGCCAGTCGCTTCGAGAAGCTGCGCGGCCATGCCGGCAAGGGCCTCGATACCGACGCCATCATGGCTTTGACGCGTGGCGAAACGTGACGCTCGTCGACACCAATGTTCTTCTGGATCTCGTGACCGATGACCCCAAATGGTCGAGTTGGTCCATAACCCAGCTCGAGACGGCGAGCATCGAAGGTTCCCTGCTGATCAATGATGTCATCTATGCCGAACTTGCGGTTCGATACGACAGGATCGAAGCGCTCGAGACTTTTCTGGAAGAGGCCGGCCTCGAGATGAAGCCCATGCCGAAGGCCGCCCTGTTTCTTGCGGGCAAGGTCTTCACGCAATATCGCAAGGCAGGCGGGTTACGCACCGGTGTGCTTCCCGATTTCTTCATCGGCGCTCACGCAGCCGTAGAACAACTGCCGCTATTGACCCGCGATGTCGGCCGCTATCGCACCTATTTCCCGTCATTGAAATTGATAGCGCCTGTTTCCTAAGCTCCCTGATAGGGCGTGTGTCGAAGCATTCAATAAACCTTCATGAAGCTCAGGGTTGAAATGGTTGCGCCCAGCTCCAAATCCCGTCGGCGGTAGTCGAAACGCGAGGGGAGGGCGCATGGGCAACGCGCATATCGATCGGATCGGCCGGGGCAAATCGGCCTTGGGCTTCGTTCTCGTCATTTTCTGCCTTCTGTCCTGCTCCCAGGCATTGGCGGCGCCTGCCGATATTGGCGGCCTGACGGTGACCCTGCCCGATGCCGCTTCCGGCTGGAGGAAAGCCGGCAAGGGCAATCTGTTCATGCTGCAGAAGGATTTTCCGGAAACCGAGGACGACAAGCGCGGCAGTGCGTTAATCCAAATCACCAAGCCGCTCTCGGCAGCGCGCAATTCTCTGCAGGCCGGCATGAAGACCTTCGTCGCGACGCTTCCCGACATGGCAAAGGAAGATATCCTGATCAAGCATTATGGGGTCACGGTGAACGGCTACGACATCCGCGTGGAAGAACGCTGCTGCGTCCATCAGAAGAACGTGACCATTAACCAGATCGTCGTCGGCATCGCCGGCGACGAGAGGCAGACCTATCTGCAGCTCGTGCTGCTGAATGTGAACGGCGACAGAAGCAGTAGCGCCGAGGCCGATTTCGCAACCCTCGTGCGCTCGGTGAAGCTTGATCCTTCCGACAAGGATTTCGATCTCGTGCCGGCGAGCGATGACGGCGGGCTGGACGGCGTTTTCACCCATCTCGATACCGGTCTCCGGCCGAATGTCTTCGGTGGTATGGATTTCTATTCGGACAGCACGATCACCATGTTCGACCCGAAGGGCCTGTTCAGCACGGAGCTGCCGAAAGGCGGCCGGAGCATTGCCGAACATTGCAGGGAGACCCCGACCGATTGCGGCCTCTACAAGCTTGCCGGCGGAGGTTTCTTTTCCTCCGCCGGGTCGTCGATCGAAATGCGCAGAGTCACCTCTGCCTACGGCACGATCGAGATCGAGACGAAACCGTTCTCGAAAAAGGGTGAGGATCTGGTGATTTCAGACGCAGATTATCGCGCCGTGCCGCCATTTGATGAGGGCACGACGCTCGACGGCGAATGGGTCTCCACCTTTGCCTCGAGCGGCATGACTGCGACTTCATCGGGGTCGGTGGCGTCCAGCCATACGCTGACGCTTCATCGAAACGGTACTTTCGAACGCACAGGCTGGTCCGGCGCCTCGATGACGAATGAAATCGGCGGATCGCGATCGGGCGTGACCACATCAGGCAACCGGCCGGGCGCAAGCGGACGCTACAAGCTTTCCGGCTACCGTCTCGACCTGACCGACGCCAGCGGCAAGACGGAAAGTATGAGCATATTCGAACCGGACAAAGGTTCCGACGGGCTTCTGGTGATCAACGGCAACAACTACCTGAAGGACGATGGGAAATAGAGGCAGCGCCCAAGCTATTGATAAATCGGGATTATTCGGCGACGTGATCGACCACCCAGTCGGCTGGAAAGCCACCGTAGTTATCATTCACTTCGAGTCATCGGCAATGCGCGAATCACTTGAAATCTGGCTCATGTCGCCAGCCGTCTCGATAGGCTGAAACGGACGGTTTGGTTAAGCATTTGTAAATTGGTAACGAATCGAGGCATATAGTAACTGCGCAACTGAAGCGCTTTCGTTCAAAATTGCGCAGTTACCTGGGAAAAAGATCATGCAGCCGAGTCTTGCTCTTCAAGACGATCAAGAGCACCTCCCATCGCTTCTGGCAACAGATGCGAAGGAGTTATCCTATCAACTTCAGCAGCATCAGGCAAAAATCTTTCCCCCGCTCTCGCAAAAGACCATCAGAACATTTTCGCCGGCGGAAGCTGCTGCCTTCATCGGCATCGGCGAAGGTTATCTCCGCCAGGTGGCCGCCGACGGCCATGGGCCGGATCCTCTCGCAAACGGACGGCGGCTTTACAGTGCAACCGATATGGATCGAATTCGCCGGGTCCTCGACGAGCGAAACGGAACGCCGAAATATGTGCCGGCCCGCAGGCCGGGCGAAAAACTCCAGATCATCTCGGTCATGAATTTCAAGGGTGGCTCGGGCAAGACGACCACCGCGGCCCATCTGGCGCAGTTCATGGCGCTCAGGGGCTACCGCGTGCTCGCCGTCGACCTCGATCCGCAGGCCTCCTTGTCCGCCTTGTTCGGGCATCAGCCGGAGTTCGATGTCGGAGAGGGCGAAACGATCTACGGTGCGATCCGATATGAGGAGCCGCGCCCCATCGCCGACATCGTGCGCGCCACCTACACGCCCAATCTGCATCTCATTCCGGGCAATCTCGAGCTGATGGAATTCGAGCACGAGACCCCAAAGGCGATGGCGTCGGGCACGGCGGAGACGATGTTCTTTGCCCGCATCGGCGAGGTCCTGACGGAGATCGAAAGCCTTTACGATGTCGTGGTCATCGACTGCCCGCCGCAGCTGGGATTCCTGACGATGTCGGCGCTCTGCGCGGCAACCTCGGTATTGATCACGGTCCACCCGCAAATGCTGGATGTCATGTCGATGTCGCAGTTTCTGACGATGACGAGTGAGCTGATGTCGGTCGTGGAAAAGGCCGGCGGGCGTACCAGCTATGACTGGATGCGCTATCTCGTGACGCGGTTCGAGCCGAACGACGGACCGCAAAGCCAGATGACCGGTTTCATGCGGGCGATCTTCGGCAATCGAATGCTCCGCAACGCCATGGTGAAGTCGACGGCGGTCGCCGACGCCGGCGTCACCAAACAGACACTCTACGAGGTCGAGCGGTCGCAGTTCACACGCGGAACCTACGATCGGGCACTGGAATCCCTCAACCTCGTGAACGGCGAGATCGAGGCGCATATTCGCTCGACCTGGGGGAGGAAATAGATAGATGGCGCGCAAAAACCTCATCGAAATTTCCGCTCCGAACCCGGCAAGGGCGGACGCGGTCGCGCCGCGCGACAATCGTCCGATCGCTGGATTCGTGCCGCAGGAGCGCAGTGCCGCGCCTGTCGGCGGCATTACCAAGACGCTCGGCAACATTACCGAGAAAATGGAGCGTGCGAGTGAACTGGAACGGCAGCTTGCCACCGGCCAGACTATCGTCGAACTCGATCCCGGCCTGATCGACGCTTCCTTCGTCAGCGATCGATTGGCGATCGATGCGGCCGAACTCGCGCAACTTGTCGAGCAGATCCGCGAGCATGGGCAGCAGGTTCCGATCCTTGTCCGCCCGCATCCCGAAACCAGGGGACGCTATCAGGTCGCCTACGGCCATCGGCGCCTGGCTGCCACCCGAGAAATCGGCATCCGGGTGCGCGCGGTCGTCCGCGATCTCACCGACGGTCAACTGGTCGTCAGCCAGGGACAGGAAAACAGCGCTCGAACCAATCTCTCCTACATCGAGCGCGCGCTCTTCGCATCGCGGCTCGAGGAACGCAGCTTTGGCCGCGATGTCATCATGGCGGCTCTCGGCGTGGACAAGGCGGCGCTGTCGAGAATGCTGATCGTCATACGACAGGTCCCCCTGGGGCTCGTCAACGCCATAGGTGCGGCACCTGATATCGGCCGCCGGCGATGGTTGGAACTGGGCGAGCGGCTTGAGAACGCCGACGTCGAAAAGATCATCGCGGAGTTGTCCGCGGACGACGCGCGCAAAATTTCGAGCGACGAGCGGTTTCAGCGGGCACTCGTTCTGGCAACGAAGAAGACGGCAGCGCCGAAGCCGGCGGTGGCCAAAACCCAGGTTAGTGGCGTGCCTGTCATGATCAAGAAGACAGCATCCGGTGCGACCTTTATCTTCGACGGCAAGACCGCGCCCGGTTTCGATCAATTCGTCCAGGAAAGGCTGAAAGGCCTGTTCCAGGAGTTCAACAAGGACAGAGGAGCGTAGCGCGCAAAAGAAAAAGGCCCCCAACGACGACGCCGTGGAAGCCCTTCTCAGATCTTAAGCACATCGAGAATCGCATTTCCCCGAATCACAGTCAAGCGTCTTAGGCGCCAAATTGGTGGATGGTTTTCTTTTGCCTGAACGAAGGTGAAGGCAAATGGAGAGTGGATATGTGACGACGCCCTTTGGGCGGCGGCCGATGTCGCTTGGCATGCTGGCAAGCCAGCAACTGGCCGAGACCATCGAGCCGGGAATGAAACGCAGCAAATGGAAGCTGTTCAGGGCGATCTGCGAAGCGCGGCCGGCGCTTGGCGTCACCGATCGGGCGTTGACGGTGCTCGACGCGCTTTTGACCTTTTACCCCGACGACGAAATCTCCGAGGAAAAGGGACTGATCGTCTTCCCGTCGAATGCGCAGCTTTCGTTGCGCGCTCGAGGCATGACGCCAGCCACCCTCAGGCGGCATCTTGCCGTGCTGGTCGAGGCCGGCCTGATCCTGCGCAAGGACAGCCCGAATGGCAAACGCTATGCGCGCCGCGACAGGGCAGGGGCCATCGGCGAGGCGTTCGGCTTCAGCGTCGCACCGCTTCTGGCCCGTGCTGTCGAAATCGAAAGCTTGGCTGCCCAGGCGGTTGCCAACCGGGAACTATTACGGGTGACCAGGGAACGCCTGACGCTGTGCCGGCGCGATATCTCCAAGCTGATAGCGGCAGCGCTCGAAGAAGGGGTTTCCGGTGATTGGGAAGACATTTCGGTGATGTTTCGAGCGCTTCTTGCCCGAATTCCACGCGTGGCGACCGCCGAAGACCTGGCACCGCTGCTCGACGAGATGGGGCTGCTGCGCGCCGATGTCGTCAACATGCTGGAAAGACGGATAAAAACAAAAAAAATAGACGCCAATGAGTCTCAAATTGAGCATCACAAACAGAATTCAAACCCCGACTCCACTTATGAACTTGAACCAAGCTTCGAGACGAAGCAGGGCGAAAAGGCAGCGGCCGATAAAGACCCGAACGCCGGGCCGTCGGACGAACGAAGATTGAAACAGCAAAAGCCGGCCGGCGGGATGAGCAACAGGGCGGGGGTCGCGGCCGATCCGGGCGCCGGACCAGGCCTGAAATCCTTCCCGCTCGGCCTCGTCCTCCAGGCCTGCCCCAGTATTCTCGATTACGGGCCTGGCGGAAGCATCGGCAATTGGCGAGATCTGATGTCGGCCGCCGTCGTCGTGCGTTCGATGCTCGGCGTCAGTCCCTCAGCCTATGAGGAAGCCTGCTCGGGCATGGGGCCGGAAAACGCCGCAACCGTGATCGCCTGCATTCTGGAAAGGGGAGGGCACATCAATTCGCCCGGCGGTTATCTCAGAGATCTGACCCGGAGGACCGAAAGGGGCGAATTTGCGATCGGCCCGATGCTGATGGCGCTCGTGCGGGCGAACGGGCCGACGGTGAGGCATGCCAGTTGATCGTGAGAAAGCGACTGCCTGGACATTCGTGTAGGCAGCGCGCAATCACCTCTTTACAGCTAACATGTTAGTTTGCTACATCTGATCCGTTGATTGGGAGGAAGCATATTTGACACAAAAATTCGGGCTCTCTGTTGCTCTTGCCACGCCGTTCGACAGCAATGGCGATATCGCGATCGAGGCGATGATCGAGCAGGCACGGCGGAGCCTCGCTGCCGGATGCTCGAGTGTGACCCTGTTCGGGACGACGGGTGAAGGTTCTTCCATCGGCACGCAGGAACGTGAGCGTGTTCTCGCTTCCATGCTCGATAGCGGAATAGCAGCAAAGCAGATCATCGTCGGCGTGCTGGTCGACGCGGCCGAGGATGCGGCGATGCAGGCCGGCCATGCGCTTTCCAAGGGAGCCCGCAATATCCTTCTTGCTCCTCCTTCCTATTTCAAGAACGTCAGTGACGATGGCGTCTTCCAGTGGTTTTCGGCCGTCTTCGCCATCCTCGGCGACAAGGCGCGAGACATTATCGTCTACAACATTCCCTCGCTCACCATGGTTCCGCTGACCGTATCGTTGATCGGCCGGCTGCGGACCGCCTTTCCCAATGTGGTTACGGGCGTCAAGGATTCCTCCGGCGACTGGCCTTTCACGGAAACACTATTGAAGGCGCATGGCGATCTCGTCATCCTGGTGGGGGACGAACGTCATCTGGCGAAGGGCGTGCGGCTTGGCGGCCAGGGTGCGATCTCCGGCATGGCGAATTTTGTGCCACGCGAGGTCAAGCTGATGGCGGAGGAAGGCATGGACGATTCCCGCATCGAGGATTTTGTGGAGGAACTGCTGAAATTTCCGGTGACTGCCGCCGTGAAAACCATGGTCACTCACGTGACGTCGGATGAAATCTGGCTTGCGGTTCGTCCGCCACTCGTCTCAATATCCGCGGAAGGGCAGGCGCAACTCTTTCTTGCCTTCGACACTCTTTTCCGCTCGAAAGCGGCATAGGGCGGACATGTTTCTGGGAGAGGCGATGGACGGACCGGACGAGCAGCCGACACTGCGGGAAAAGGCGTATGAGAGCTTCACACGCCACCTTCTTGCGCGTGACGTGCGCCCCGGCCAATTCGTTTCGCAGCGCCGCCTCGTCGAGTTGACGGGGCTGACGCTTGGCGCCATCCGCGAACTCATCCCGAGGCTCGAAGCCGAAGGGCTGATCAAGACGGTACCCCAGCGGGGGTTGCAGATCGCGCATATCGACCTCAACCTCATTCGCGAGGCATTCCAACTGCGTGTGTTCCTGGAGAAGGAAGCAGTCGCGCTTTTCACCCGCTCTGCGTCCGACGAGACGATCGCCAGGCTTTTGAAACAGCATCGGGATATCGCCGACGCCATTCGAAATGGGGATGGATCGCACGAATTGGAAGTGCATGCGCAGGCTGTCGATTGGGGCATGCATGACGCCTTTATCGATGCTTTGGGAAATACCATCATCTCGAACGCCTACAGAGTGAACTCGATCAAGATGCGCCTGATCAGTCAGGACCGTTTTCGCATCGATGGTCACGTCGGACCTGTCATGGTTGAGCACCTAAAGGTGCTCGAGGCGATCGACCGACGATCGGCGGAGGACGCCGTCAACAGCCTTGTCGCACACATCAATCATGCAAGAGATCGTGCGCTCAGGATATAATCGGAAATAAGCAGCCGGGGGTGAGGAGATCGCCGGCAAAAGGAGGAGGAATCACATGTCATCGTTTTTGAACCCGACGAGACGCGGCTTTCTGGCGGGTACGGCCGCTTTTGGCGCCAGCAGCATGCTCGGCGTGCGGTTGGCATCGGCTGCCGTCGATTGGAAGCGCTTTGCCGGCACGACCCTCGAAGTCAACCTGGTCAAGAGCCCGCGCAGCGAAATACTGCTGAAGTACCTGTCCGAATTCGAGGAACTCACCGGCATCAAGGTCAATGCCGAAGCGACGCCCGAACAACAGCAGCGTCAGAAGACGACCATCGAGCTGAGCTCCGGCAAGCCCAGCTTCGATGTCGTGCACATGAGCTACCACGTCCAGAAGCGGCAGTTCGAAAAGGGCGGCTGGCTTGCCGATATCGGCGGTTTTCTCAAGGACCCCTCACTGACCGACCCGTCTCTGGTTGAAAGCGACTTCGCCGAAGCCGGCCTGACTTTTGCCAAAGATCCGGGCGGCGTTCTGCGTTCGCTTCCATTCTCGGTCGACTACTGGATCATCTATTGGAACAAGGCGCTGTTCGAGAAGAAGGGGCTGGCCTACCCGACGACGTTCGAAGAACTCGCCAGCGCTGCGGAGGCGCTCACCGATCCTTCCACCAACACCTACGGCTTCGTCGCCCGCGGCCTGAAGAACGCCAATACGCCGGTGTGGACGTCGCTGCTGCTTGGCTATGGTTCGAGCCCGCTCGGCCCTGATGGCAAGCTGCGCACGACATCGCAAGAAGCGATCGATGCGGCCAAGCTTTACCAAAGACTGATGACCAAGACAGCCCCTCCCGGCGTCTCCGGCTTCAACTGGGCCGAGGCACAATCTGCCTTCCTGCAGGGCAAGATCGGCATGTGGCTGGATGGCGTCGGTTTTGCGCCGCCGATCGAGAATCCGGAAAAGTCGCGCGTCGTCGGCCAGGTCGGTTACGGCATCATGCCGAAAGGTCCGAAGGCACAGGCCGCAGGCACCTTCGGCGACGGGCTTGGCGTCGTCGCGGCAAGCCAGAAGAAAGAAGCCGGGTACCTCTTCTGCCAATGGGCGATTTCGCATGAAATGGGTGCACGTCTGCTGCAGGCCGGCGCCGGCGTTCCTTTCCGCCAGTCCGTTCTCGAGGATGCGAAGGTCCGCGAAGGCGTCAAGATGCCGGGCGCATGGCTTGATGCCGTCGTCGGTTCCGGCAAAATCTCGCAGCTCGCGCTTCCGGTCATTATACCGGTCACCGAGTTCCGCGACGTCTATGGTGTCGGTCTCACCAACATGATCGGCGGCGCCGATCCCGAAACCGAACTGAAGGCAGCGACGGCACAGTTTGAACCCGTCCTGGCGAAAAGCGAGGGATAATGGCCTCGACAAGCATCGAAACGGCGGCAGTGGCCAAGACGTCGAAAGGAAGGAGCAAACCGGATCGGTTTGCTCCCAACTACTGGCCTTTCGTTATCCCGGCGCTCATCGTCATTGCGGCCGTCATCGTTTTTCCATGGGTGTTTACGCTTTGGATGAGCGTCAACAGCTGGACGCTTGGCCAGTCCCAGGTCTTTGCGGGACTGGACAACTATGCCCGGCTGGTCGTGGACATGCGCTTCTGGGACTCGCTGTGGCATACGGTGCTCTATACGACGCTTTCCGTGGTGGTCCCCCTTTTCCTAGGGACGCTCGCCGCACTGATCTTCGATGCTCAATTTCCGTTGCGCGGTCTTATCCGTGGCATATTCGTGATGCCGATGATGGCTACACCCGTCGCCATCGCCCTCGTCTGGACGATGATGTACCATCCGCAGCTTGGCGTCCTCAACTATCTCCTCTCCTTCATCGGCATCGGCCCGCAGGAGTGGATCTATAATCAGAGCAGCGTCATCCCGTCGCTGGTGCTGGTCGAGACCTGGCAATGGACGCCGCTTATCATGCTGATCGTGCTCGGCGGTCTGGCGGCGGTTCCACGTGAGCCCTATGAAAGTGCTGAAATCGACGGAGCCAATGTCTGGCAGAAATTCCGCTATCTGACGCTGCCGATGATCGCGCCGTTCCTGATGATTGCCGTGATCATCCGCAGCATCGATGCGGTGAAAAGTTTCGACATCATCTATGCCATGACCCAAGGCGGTCCCGGCACGGCGTCGGAGACGATCAACATCTATCTCTACAACACCGCTTTCGCCTACTACGACATCGGCTATGGCTCGGCCATGGCGGTTGTCTTCTTCATCCTCATTGTCCTGCTTTCCTTCGTCCTTATGATGCTGCGGCAGCGGGTGAACTGGTCCGACGGGGGGGCACGCTGATGAAGCGCAAGACGCTCGATCGCATCGGACTGCTGTTTGTTGCCCTGGTGATGATCTCGCCGGTCGTCCTGTTCTTCCTCTGGATGATCTCGCTGTCGCTAAAATATGAGATCGACAACGGCGCCTACCCGCCGATCTTCATTCCAGAGCGCTTGGCCTGGTCGAACTATCTGAAGGTTTTCGAGGAGAACAATTTCTTCCTCTATCTTTGGAATTCGGTGCTGGTGACGGGTGCCGCCACGCTTCTGGCGCTGCTGATCGGCGTGCCGGCCGGATATGGCATCGCGCGGTTGAAGGCGGAGAAGTCCGCGATGGTCATCATGATCGCGCGCATGACGCCGGGCCTTTCCTTCCTGATCCCGCTCTTCCTGCTGTTTCAGTGGCTGAATCTGCTCGGCACGCTCCTGCCGCAGATCATCATCCATCTCGTCGTCACCGTGCCGATCGTCGTGTGGATCATGATCGGTTATTTCGAGACGACGCCGATGGAGCTGGAAGAGGCTGCAAGCATCGACGGCGCAACGCCCTGGCAGGTTTTCCGCCTGGTCGCCTTGCCGATCGCCAGGCCGGGCATCGTTGTCGCCTTCATTCTGTCGGTCATCTTCTCGTGGAACAACTTCGTCTTCGGCATCGTGCTCGCCAGCCGCGAGACGCGCACGCTTCCTGTCGCGGTCTATAACATGCTGTCTTTCGAACAGGTCAGTTGGGGCCCGCTCGCCGCAGCCGCATTGATCGTCACCTTGCCCGTGCTGATCTTGACGGTGTTTGCGCAACGGCAGATCGTGGCGGGTCTGACGGCCGGAGCCGTCAAGTAAGCGGGTGAGACAACGAACTTGACGACTTCTTCTGCCTTCGAACCGCCTCCCGGTCCGGCGCGCCGCGTTCTTTGTGTCGGCGCGGCGGTGATGGATACCCTGTTTCGGGTCCGCTCTCTGCCCACCGGCCAGGGCAAAATTCTGCCCTACGACATGCTGCAGATCGCCGAGGGCATGGCGTCGAGCGCCGCCTTTGCGGTCGCCCGGCTGGGCGGCAATGCCAGCCTCTGGGGCGCAGTCGGCAACGATGCCACCGGCGAACGCATCATTGCCGACCTCGGCAACAGCGGCATAGACACGAGCGGCATGCTGCGCGTGGACGGCGCCCGCTCGGCCGTCTCGACCATTCTCGTCGATGATCAGGGCGAGCGCCTGATTGTGCCTTTCTACGATGCGGGCCTGCACGAGACGGTCAAGCCGGTCACAAGAGAGGACGTTTCTTCTTTCGATGCGGTGCTGGTCGACGTCCGGTGGCCGAAGCTTGCGTTGCGGACGCTGTCTGCGGCCCGAGAGGCGGGCAAACCGGCCATTCTCGATGGCGATGTCGCAGGCGATGGCGTAATCGAGATGCTTGCACCGGTTGCGAGCCACATCGTCTTCTCGCAGCCGGCGGCCGAGCGGCTTGCCGGCGGAACGGCCGAGCTGGTGAAGGTCGTCGGCCTTCTGAAGCGAAAGTTCGAACATGCCTTCATCAGCGTCACCGCTGGCGAAAAGGGCTCTTTCTGGTTCGATGACCGAACCGGCGAAATCGTCCATCTTACCGCTCCGAAGGTGAGGGCGGTCGATACGCTCGCAGCCGGCGATATTTTTCATGGTGCTTTCGCGCTGGCTGTCGCAGAAGCCTTGCCGATCGAAGAGACGATGCGCGTGTCATCCACTGCAGCGGCTCTCAAATGCAAGGTGTTCGGCGGTCGTACCGGCGCGCCAACCAGGGCCGAGGTCGGCGCTGCCCTGCGGGATTGGGACGTCGGCGTTAGCCGCAGCACTCTGCTCCCGCTATGAGTTTCGAAACACGATCAGCGCTCCATCAGCTTTTGACTGAGCCGGCGGTCATGCCTGCCAGGAAGTAGCGTTGAGCAACCAGGTAAAGCACCAGAAGGGGAAGGGAACCGAGCACGCTCATCGCCATCATCTCGTTCCATTCGAAGGCGTGCTGGCCCATCAGAAGCTGGATGCCAATCGGAACCGTCCGGAGGTCCATCGATTTTGTCAGCGTCAGCGCGAAGAGGAATTCGTTCCAGGCCAGCAGGAAGGTGTAGACCGCGGTGGCGACGATCCCCGGGATGGAAACGGGAACGATGACGCGCCAAAGCGCCGTCCAGCTTGAACCGCCGTCGACAAGGACGGCCTCATCCAGCTCTTTCGGCAGGGTGTTCAGGTAGCCTGTCATCAGCAGGACGGCGTAAGGCAGAGTGAAGACCATGTAGGTGAGGATCAGCGCCAGATAGGTATCGAAGATCCTGAAGGCGACCACCATTCCGAAATAGGGGATGAGAAGGGTGATCGGCGGAACGGTCTGGGTGCTGATGATGAAGATGTTCAAGGTGTTCTTGAACCGGAACGAATAGCGGCTGAAGCCGTAGGCGGTTACGATCGCGACGACCAGGGTCAGGCCGGTGACGACGCCGGCGACGAAGTAACTGTTGATGAAGAAGCGCACTTTCACTGGATCGTTGAAAATCGTCAGATAGGCGGCCACCGTAAAATCATCCGGCAGCAGCCGTGGCGGAAGGGCGAAGATTTCGGTATTCGATTTCAGCGAACTGAAAAACATCCACACGATCGGAAAGGCCGAAAAGACGAGGCCGATCGCCAGGCCGAGATAGGTCAGGATGGTCGGCAATACCGAGCTCTTGAAGGAACGCTTTGCCATGGCGATCACCTGCGCTGCTGGTGTTTGATGTAGAAGTAGGTGACGCTCATCGAGATGATGAGGATGATCATTGCGCTCGCCGAAGCCAGCGAGAATTCATACTGCGAGAAGGCGAGTTTGTAAGTGAAGGTGGAGAGCACTTCCGTCGAATAGATCGGGCCGCCGCCCGTCGTCATCCATACGAGTGGAAAAACCTGCATCGTCCAGATGAAGTCGAGGAGCGCGATGCTGATGATGATCGGCATCAGCTGCGGAATGGTGATGTACCAGAACTTTTGGAATTCGTTCGCGCCATCGATACCGGCTGCCTCGTAAAGCTCCTTCGAAATGCCCTGGAGGCCGGCGAGCAGGCTGACCATGTAGAGCGGATAGCCTGCCCAGATGTTTGCGAAGGTCAAAGCGTGGATGGCGGTGCGCGTGGAGGAGAACCACTCGACCTTGAAGTTGATGATATGGAGCGCCATCAGCACGCTGTTGACGACGCCGTTCGGGTCAAGCAGCAGGCGCCAGATGATGGCGATAATGACGGCCGTGAACAGCCAGGGCAGGATGAAGAGCACGCGTAGGATGCTGCGAATGAGCGGATCGACGCGGTTGGTGTTCAACAGCAGCGCGAAGGCCAGGCCGATGATGAAGTGGAAGATGACGCTCATGATCGTGAAATAAAGCGTCTGCACGACCGACTGCCAGAAGACCGGATTCTCGAAGATGGTCATGTAATTCTGGACGCCCGCGAAGGCAGCGTCCTTTTTCATGATGGCGCCGTCCATCAGTGAATATTTGAAGACCATCACCATAGGAAATAGCATCAGCAGAACAAGCAGCAGGGTCGCCGGCGAAACGTAGAAATACGGCACCAGCTTCCTCAAGGTGCTGTAACGAAGCCATCCTTTTCTTCGCGCTTTGGCTTGCGCAGCGACCAGAGCCGTAGCCGAATGATTCATGAGCTGTGACTTTCTATTCTGCCGAAATTTGACGACTTGCACCGGCAGCGCCTGGTTGCGCCGCCGGTGATCCGTGAAAGCGACGTGCTTAGAACTTCGCCAGCCAAGCCTTCTCAGTGTTGGCAGCTGCCTCCTTGGCTGACTGCCCGCCGTCGAACATCTTCTGAACTTCGACGTTCATGTCGCGCATCAGCTCTTCGGCAACCGGAAGGCCGACGAATTCGTTCGCAGGATAACCGCTCTGGAAGATTTTGAAGGCTTCCGCGAAGATCGGGTCCGAGGCCACGAAGTCCGGCTTGGCATGGACGTTGCCGGGGAAGGCGTTGGCAATCGAGACGAGACGGCCGTTGACGTCAGGGCTCATCAGGTATTCGACCAGCTTCCAGGCTTCTTCCTTGTGCTGGCTGCCTTCGCTGATGCCGATGCCCCAGGAGGCATAGGGCATGCCGCGCTTGCCGGTGTAGCCGTCAGTGGCCGGCAAAGCGGAGATGCCGAAATTGAGCTTCGGATTACGCTCGCGGATGAGGTTCACATGGGCGAGGGAATCCACCATCATGCCGACGCGGCCATTGACGAATTCCTCGACCTTGTCCTGTTCCTTCTTGGCAAAAATGCCCGGAGAAATAACGCCTTCCTTGTTGAGGGAAGCGATATAGTCGAGCGTGCCGACGACGGCGTCATTTTCGAGGTCAGGCTTGCCGTCCTTCAGCATCGAGGCGCCGGAGGCCCAGACCCAGGACATGACGTCGTTCTGGATTCCGCTCGGAGACTGCAGCGATAGCGGCAGGACCCAGCCGTACTGGTTCTTCGAGGCGTCGGTCATTTTCTTCGCGGCTTCGGCAAATTCCGTGCGCGTGGCCGGCAGCTTGTCGACGCCGGCGGCCTTGGCGATATCGAGGTTCACGAAGACGGGGTAGACGAAGGATGCCAGCGGGAACATCACGCTCTTGCCATCGATCTTGACGATGTCGGTGATCTGGCTCTTGTCGTATTTCGCCTTCTCCATCAGTTCGTCCATGGAGGCGATTGCGCCCTGCTTGGAGAGCCCGTTTACCCAGGCACCATCGAGGCCCACCACGTCGCTCAGCGTTCCGGAGGCTGCGCCGACGACGATCTGGTCACGCGTTGTGGCATAGGGACCGCTGACCAGCGTCACCTTGATGCCTGGGTTTTTGGCTTCGAAATCGTTCATGATGCCGCGCAGAGCGCCCGACGGCATTTCGGGTTCCCACCATTGAATGAACTCGATGGTGGTGTCGGCAAATGCCGATGTGGCGCAGAGCGCCCATACCGCCACGGCAGCCCGCATCGTCACGCCGAATTTTCTGATATTCATTTGTGCCTCCCAAAGATTGTCCGTTAATCGATCCTCCTCAAGATCGTAGGCAAAGTAGGTTCCCTGAAGCCCCTATCTGTCAACGAAGAACTGCGATCAGGAAAAGATGGGGGGCCGGCATTCACCGCGCGTGTTGCGTTAAATCATTGATAAAAAATCATAAAATTGATTGACATCATCAGTGTTTTTCTGCAGCATTTGTATTGCTTGTGACGCATTTTTTCTTTACTTTCGTAAACAAATGAAAGTTTACCCAACAAAATGAAAAGCGTGGCACCCGGCTTCTTCATTGCAAATTTTCGAATTTTAGGTGCCGAAACAAGCGCCTTTTGAAACCACGCGGCGCAGACTGCACAAGTCGCAAATGGAGGGAATATTTCGATTTTCGAAAGGGAGGGCAGAGCCTGTACAAAAAGTGAGATTTGGCGCGTCGGCGGATCTGCCGTTGAGTGCGAAATCGTTCCCAATCAGTTGTCGTCGTCCCGCCAATAAGGAATTGAATGGCCAAGAAAAGTTATAAATCGATGGACGACTTCGCGAGCGCCTCCGGCGTGTCGCGTCCGACCTTGTCGAAATATTTCGATGATCCCTCGCAGATCAAGGAGGTGACCCGCAAGCGTATCGAGGCGGCTCTCAAGAAGTCGCATTTCGAGCCGAACCTTTTCGCGCGGCATCTCAATCGCAAGCGGACCAGGAATATCGGGATTCTGGTCCCGACCATGTCGGATCCCTTTTATGTGCAGGTCGTGTCGCTGATCGAGCTGGAGTTGCGCGAAAAGGGATTCTGGCCCGTCCAGATCTCGTCGCACACGCGGCCGGAGCTGGAGGCGGAGGCCGTGCGGACCTTGCTCTCGCTGAAGGTCGCGGGTGCGATCGTGGCGCCGCTCGGAGCCGGTTCGCGCCGTTCCGCGCTGGAAAGGCTGAGGGATGCCATCCCCGTCGTCTGCTTCGACAATCCTGCCGACGCAGACCTTCCGTATGTCGGCAACGACAACGCGCAAAGCATGGCAGCCATTGTGCAATATCTCTGCCGGTCCGGTGAGCCGCCGATTTTCCTGGAAATTCCGCATATGACCGAAAATGCCGGTGAGCGGCAGGCGGGTTACCTCGCGACGATGGCGAGGGAAGGGCATTCCCCGCTGGTCATCGATTGCGACGCACCACCTTCCTGGGAATTCGAGCGTCTCGGATACGAGCAGATGCAGAGAATTCTTGTGAATGGCGGTCTTCCGGGCAAAACGCTGCTATGCGCCAACGACCGCTTTGCTTTCGGCGCGATGGCAGCCGCGTTCGCTTCGGGACTGAAAATCGGCCGGAACGACGCTTGCGACGTGCGCATCGCTGGGCACGACGACCACCCGCTAAGCCGATATACCTGTCCGTCGTTGACGACGATGGCCCAGAACGCGCCCGAGATCGCGGCGAAATCCGTGGAGCTTTTGCTGGCACATATCGAAAGCGAGGACGATGGGACGACCCCTGTGACGAACAGGGTAATCCTCGAAGCGACGCTGGTCATGCGCGACTCGGCTTGAGACCGAGCGGATTCCCGCTTCAACGGGCAAGCGCAGGGTCCATGGCGCGCCATGCCGTTGCGATGGCTTCGAGGGCCTCTTGCCCCTCCGGTATGGCCCGTCTCTTCGACACGAAGCCATGGATCTGTCCGGGCCAGGTCCGGGTCGTTGCCTTCGCCTCGGTGCTGAGCCGCTCGGCATAAGCGGCCCCTTCGTCGAACAGCACGTCATGTCCGGCAAGGATCACGAGGGCCGGCGCCACGCCTCGCAGCGACGCTACGTTCAGCGGCGAGGCTCGCCAGTCCGACCGGCTCGCGGCGGCCGGCAGATAGTGGTCGCGGAACCATTTCATCGCGGCTGCCGTCAGGCCGAAACCCTCTTCGTAACGTGAGTAGCTGTCGGTTGTCTGCAACTGGTCGGTCACCGGATAGATCAGCACCTGTCCGATGACAGGCGGCACCTGTCCGTCCCGCGCCAGCAGGGCGACGACGGCGGCCAGATTACCGCCGGCGCTATCGCCGGCGACGACAACCCGCAAGGGATCGATGCCGAGCGCGTCAGCCTGCTCCGTCATCCAGACGAGTGCGGCGGCGCAGTCGTCAATGGCAGCGGGAAAGGGATGTTCCGGGGCGAGGCGATAGTCGGGCGAAACCACGACGGCGCCTGCCATATTGGCAAGCGTCCGGCAGATATCCTCATGGGTTTCCGGCGCTCCGATCACAAAGCCGCCGCCATGGAGATAAAGCAAGGCCGGTGCGCCCCGGCGCGGCGCGGTCCGTCCGCGCCATATCTTCAACCTGATTGCGCCCAGATGGCTTTCCACGATCTCGGCCACGTCTTCGAGCGGCCGCTGGATGTCTGCGAAACTATCCAGATATTGCTGCCGCGCCAGCGCCGGCGTGCAGTTTTCGACCGGCGTTTCCGGATCGCCAGGCCATGCAAGCGCGCGTTTGGCGGATTCATCCAGTTGTGTCATTTGAGCAAACTCCTCGCTTCGTCTTCCCGCAATTCCCTCGGCTGCGCGACAATACCCGAAATGGTCTGCGCGGCTCCGGTTTCGCCGGCACGCAGGATCGCTTCCATGACTTCGAGCACATGCAGCGCCAGATCGCCCGAAGCGCGGGGGTTACGGCCTTCGATGATTGCGCGTGCGAGATCGGCAAGACCAAGCATGCGATAGTTGGCACGATCAGGTGCTGCGATCGGCCAATTGACGGCACCGAAGAGTTCGCCTGATGTATCCGTTTCCTGCCAGGGCGCGCCGCGGCCGGAGAGCGCGACGGAGCCTCCGAAATTGTCGGGGTCGGGCAGGCGCAGCGAGCCTTCGGTCCCGTGGAGTTCGATGGGATGGTTGGAATGGCGGAAGACGTCCCAGGAGGTACCGAAGGTGACTGCAGCACCGCAATCGAATTCCAGCAGCGACAGCACGCTGGTCGGCGTGCCGACCTTGAATGTGGTGCCCTGCTTCGGTCCCTCCGCCGTGATGAGCCGCTCTTCCTGCCCGCTTGTGGCGACGGCCTGCACACGACGGATCGGCCCCATCAGATTGACCATCATCGTGAGATAATAAGGCCCCATATCCATGAGCGGGCCTGCGCCGGCCTGGTAATAAAAGCTGGGATCCGGATGCCAGTGCTCCATGCCGCGCCCCATCATGAAGGCTGTCCCGGTCACCGGCTTGCCGATGGCGCCGGCTTCCATCTGCCGCCGGGCATGGCGTCCGGCCGCGCCCAGGAACGTATCTGGCGCCGAGCCGAGCATGAGGCCCTTCGCGGTGGCCGCATCCACCAGCCGGCGTCCTTCCGCGGCCGTGACGCCGAGCGGCTTCTCCGTGAAGACATGCTTGCCTGCCGACAGCGCCCGCATCGAAACGTCAAAATGTGCAGTCGGGATCGTCAGATTGAGGATGAGGTCGATGTTCTTGTCGTCAATGAGGCTATCGACGTCAGCCGCACGCAGATCGAACTCCGCTGCGCGGCGCTTGGCGGCGTCTGCGTTGAGATCTGCACAGGCGATGATTTCGACGCCACGGAACAGCGGCGCGTTGCGCATATAGGCGAGCGAAATATTGCCGCATCCCACAACGCCGATCCTGAGTTTCATACCATTGGTCTGTGCCATCTAAGAACCTGATTTTACCGTTGCGGGTGCGAAGGGTTGAGGGGTGCGTTACATTTTAATCGCAAGGAATAAAATATATTGACGCACGGTAACATTTGACCGTACGTAATGGCAAGACGCTGGGGTCGCAATCCTCGCTGAAGAGCCCGCCGTTCCGGTCTTCGGCCGCGTCTCCAGGCGGAAGGGGCTTTCGGCAAGGCTGGCGAAGCCCCCGAGGATTGCCGCGCAGGGAAGCCGCCGGCTTCGGTATCGGCTGTCATCAACGAATAGGTCAGGACCGCGATATGAAAAATGCTGAGCTGCAGATCGGCTGCCAGACATTCACCTGGGAGATGCTGGGGAGAGATTGGGGCGGCAGCCCGGACGATCTGGTGCGCGCCATCGCTGATGGCGGATATGCCGGTATCGAAATCACCGACACGATGATCGGTCACTACGCGCTCGAGCCCACCGACTTTGCCCGTACTCTGACGGATGCCGGCTTGACGCTGGTCTCCTTTGCCTTCGGCTCCGCCAGTGGCTTCACGGTGGCGGAAAAAATTGCCTCCGATCTCGACACGGCGCGGCGATGGGTCGATTTTGCGGCGAACTTTCCCGGCGCGATGGTGTCGATGGGATCGGCGACGGTCGTCTCGGATGGTCCGCGCGATGAGAAATTCTCCATCGCGGCCGAGTGCTACAATCGTGCGACCGAAATCGGACAGTCGACTGGCGTCACGGTAGCTGTCCATCCTTCTTCGCACCACAATACGCTGCTCTTCACGCGGGACGACTATGATCGGCTGTTTGCTCTCTTGGATCCACAAGTGGGTTGGGTGCCGGATACCGGCCATATCCTGCGTGGCGGCCAGCAGATCGGCGATACGCTGGCGGCCCACCGGGACCGGATCCGCTACGTGCATCTGAAGGATGTCGACGCCGGCGGGATCTGGGCGATGCTGGGCGAAGGCGTCTGCGACGTGCCTGCCGTGATTTCGGCCGTTCGGGATGCGCCGAAGTTTATCGGCTGGATCGTCGTGGAAGAAGAATCGGACCACGCCGGAACCAATCCTGCAGCCGCCGTTCGCACGAACCGCGAGACGCTTCGACGTCTGGGGTTCTAGCTCATCTTGTTTTCCCCCGCGTCGGCCTAAGCCACTGGCCGGCGCCCAAGCTCCTCCCGGATCTCTTCTAAAGTGGAGAGGTGGACTGCAGGTCACGCGTAGCGAACCTCCACGCCCAGCTTGTCGAGCCTGTGGCGAATGCTGTGCGGCATGTTGCTGTCGGTGATGATCAGGTCGACGCGCGACAGCGAGAAGGCTTTGGAGGAAGCGCCGATGTCAAATTTACTCGAATCCGCCACGAGGACAACACGCCGGGCCATGCGAACCAGGTTGCGCTTGGTCCGCGCCACGTCCTCGGAAACGTCGACGACGTCGAAGGCCTGATCGATCGCGTGGGCGCCGACGAAGGCCTGGTGGGCGACGAGACCGCCGACCGCCTTGTCGGAATCCTGTACGATCGTGCTCACGGTGCTCGGAAACACGCGGCCGCCGATCATGTGCACGTCGAGCCCTGGCCGGTACATCAGATGCTGGGCGATGTTCATTGCCGTCGTCGCGACCACGACGTTGTTGACCGGTGGCATCTGCATGGCCACCTGCAGCAGGGTCGAACCGCTGTCGAAGACGATCGACTGGTTATCGATGATCTGTCGCGCAGCCATCTGGGCAATGCGTCGCTTTGCGTCGAAATTGCGCTGCATACGTTCCTCGAAGGCCGCTGCCGGCGAGTCGGACGGCAGGGCGATTGCCCCGCCATGTGTTTTGATCAGCTGCTTCTTAGCGTCCATAATTTCGAGATCGGAGCGGATTGTCACTTCCGAGACTTCGAAGAATTCCGCGAGTTGGCGGGTGCGTGCCTGCCCGACCCGTTGAAGTTCCAGCATGATCTGCTGCCGCCTCTGTTCTGCAAGCATATGTGATCCTGACTGCGGTAATTGCAACAACGCGACTTTTGAAAAACGAAAGCTCGCCGTCTCATTCCACGGCTACTGCTGCAGAAATAGCCGTCCGATGACAAAAATGCACGTCAAAAATTCACCAGTCACGCAAAAACGAAAGATATCGAAATATTGAATATTTGTTTGTTTTCGAGTTAGGGTTTCCCCAGCATCGGCGCCAGCAATCCCAATGCCGGCAATCACAAAGGAAGTATCGCCATGGGTCTCGGAACCAAAGTCCGCCTCGCACGCCTGTTCTCGAACCCATCGGGTCATTTGTTCGGAGGCGCCGTCGATCATTTTGTCGGTTATGGCAATGTGCGCGAGGGCGGGCTTGCCGATCTGCCGGGTGCGCTGAGACGCGTCATGGCGGGAGGCCCCGACTACATTAGCATCCAGCCTGGCGCGGCGCGCCACCTGTGGTCGGAATATGCCGGAAAGGCAGCGCTGGTCATTCAGGGTGGTTGCTTCACCGCCGACGATCGCATTCGTCAGCTCATTGCGACCCCGGAAGATGCGGTGCGTTATGGCGCGGACGCTCTGGCTGTCGCCATTCCCGTGCGCGGCGCCACCGAAGGAGAGTATATCCGCTGGCTCACCGATACGGTCAACGCCGCCGCCCGCTTCGAAATGCCGGTGGTCGCCCATGTCTATCCCCGCGATTTCTCCGACGGCGGCAAGATCGTGTTCACCCCGGATGAAATCGCTTACGCCGTGCGCATCGGCTTCGAGGCCGGCGTCGACGTGATCAAGGTCGGCTACACCGGCGATTTTGAGTCCTTCCGAGAGACCGTTGCGACCTGCCCGATCCCCGTCGTGATCGCCGGCGGCCCGAAGACCGATACGCTGCTCGGAGCGCTCGTCCAGACCTCGGAAGCATTGCGCGCTGGGGCCAAAGGAGCGGTCGTCGGTCGCAACCTTTGGGGTCACGGCGATACGACCATGGCCGCACGCGCCTTCAAATTCGTTATTCATAAGGGCATGACGCCGGAGGATGCGCTGGCGGCGGCAGGTGCTTGAGACATGTCGCGCCCTTTCCAGGTTCTGGGCTTCGGCGCCCTGGCAATCGATGACATCATCTATGTCGATCGGGGGCTGACGGCTGGAAAGGGGAAAGTGACGAAGCGCGCCACGGACCATGGCGGCAACGTGGCGACGGCCCTTGTTGCCGTCGCCCGGCTCGGCGGTCAGGCCGGCTTCATCGGCTGGCTCGGTGATGAGCCAACGGCCGACGTGGCGGGCAGCGAACTCGAGCGGGACGGCGTCGACATATCGCTGGCTCCCCGTCACGCTGATGCCGCGCCGATTCGCTCCGTGATCACGGTCGGTCCCGACGGCGACCGGTTCATCGCTTATGATGACGATGTGCTGCACGGCACGTCGGATGCGCTGCCCGATGACGTTCTGATGCAGGCCCCGGTACTGCTGATCGACGGCTATGCCACGCACTCCGAAAGTGTCGTGGCGCGTGCACGCGCCTTGGGCTTGGCCGTGATAGCCGATATCGAATGGACGGTCGGTGCCGCAACCGACCGGATCCTGGCTTTTGCCGATCATCTGGTGCTGCCGCTCGCCTTTGCGCAGGAGTACACCGGCGAAGATGATCCAACGATGATCCTGGACAAGCTCTGGTCCGGGGATCGATCCGCGGTTGTCCTGACTGACGGCGAACGAGGGACCTACCTCCGCCAGAAAGGCGATACCGTCAGGTGGCATGTGCCGGCCTATCAGGTTCAGGCGGTCGACACGACCGGTGCCGGTGATTGTTTTCACGGTGCCTACGCCCTTGCCCTCGCTAGGGGTAAGAGCCCGCTTGATTGCACTGCCTATGCCACAGCGGCGGCCGCCATCTCGGTGACCGCACGGGGAGGGCGCAGAGGCCTGCCAGATCACCAGACGTGCATGGCATGGATGGCGGCGGAGAATGCGCCCGCGCCGCTCTCGATTCCCGGATGTCAAGAATGAGCGCGGGCGGCGATGGGTGCTGGCTCCGGTCGACCGCCCCAACAGAGCCTCACGGGTCACGTGTCATTGAATCGCATTGAGCGATCTCCCAACGGCTGCAACTTCGACCATAAAAGTTACGCGCGGTAAAAAATATAATTCCGCATTTGATTTTTAATTTATCTCAAAAGATTTATATTTTTCAAATAGATATTAGAAACTGCTGGTGATCTGCGGCGAACTATCCTCGATTCTTTGGTTGACTCTGAAGCCCGGGCCTGAGCTTTCTTGTCGAAAGGATCGGAGACGTCGGGGAGCGCCGTTGGAAGATATGATCCGAACTGGTACGGGAGGACGAGACGTGGCTGTGGTTGTACTCGACAAAATCTGCAAGACCTATGGAAACAGCTACCATGCGATCAAGGATCTGAGCCTGACGATCCATGATGGCGAGTTTCTGATTCTCGTGGGGCCGTCCGGATGCGGAAAATCGACAGCTCTGCGCATGATTGCCGGGCTCGAGGAAATCAGCAGCGGAACCTTGAGTATCGGCGGTCAGGACGTCGTGGATCTCGCGCCCAAGGACCGCGACATCGCCATGGTCTTTCAGAGCTATGCGCTTTATCCGCACATGACCGTGTTCGACAACATCGCCTTTTCGATGAAGCTGGCCGGAAAGAACAAGGCCGAACGCACCAAGCGCGTGCACGAGATAGCCAAGATCCTGCAGCTGGAGCCCTTGCTGGGCAACAAGCCCGCGCAGCTCTCCGGCGGCCAGCGCCAGCGTGTTGCGATGGGCCGCGCCATGGTCCGCGAGCCTGCGGCATTCCTCATGGACGAACCGCTCTCGAACCTCGATGCGAAGCTGCGTGTTCAGATGCGGGCAGAGATCGCAAGCCTGCAGAGACAGCTGGGCGTGACGACGATCTATGTGACGCACGACCAGACCGAAGCGCTGACCATGGGCGATCGGGTCGCGGTGCTGAAGGGCGGCGTGCTTCAGCAGGTGGATACGCCCAAGGCTCTCTATCATCGCCCGGTCAATGCGTTTGTCGCGGGCTTTATCGGTTCGCCGTCGATGAACCTTTTCGAAGGGCGTCTGCAGGGCGGGCGGATCCATCTGTCGGGCTTCTCCATTCCCTTGTCCGACGGCGCCTTCGAGCGTGCTCCCGGTCTATCGGCTTTCGAGGGAAAGGCCGTGATCTTTGGGGTCAGGCCCGAGGACCTCTATGACAGCCGGTTGCCGTCCGGCGCCTCCCATCCGACGATCCCGGTTGTCGTGAAGTCGATCGAGGAGCTCGGCTCCGAGTTGATCGTGCATTTGAAGATCGACGCGGTCCGGATCGACTCGGGTGATCCCGATGCCGTCGAGGACCTGAGCGGGGCCGCCAACGCCGTCGCGCGGTTCGAAGCCGTCAGCGCGGTCGAGACAGGCCAATCGATCGATCTGGCCATTGACCCGGCGAAACTTCATTTTTTCAATCCTCAAACACATATGGCGCTGTGAAGTGACGAGGGAGAGCCGACACGACGGTGGCGGTCCGGCCAGAAGACGACGGCGACGTTCGATGTCTTGAAAGCATTCCATCCGCGTTCATCTTCAGTAACCGATCCAAAGGGCTTATCGATGCCAGCAAAACAGGAACGACGTCTCCGCATCGGCGTATTGGGAGCGGGCCAGATTGCCCAGGCCGCGCACTTCGAGAGCTGCACGAAGGCAGCCAATGCCGACCTCTATGCGATTTGCGACGTCGCCGAGGATCTCCGCGAACGCATGGCTATCACCCACGGGGCGGAAAAAACCTATGGCGATTACGATCAGATGCTGGCCGATCCCGACCTCGATGCCGTGGTCATCGCGACGGCCGATGCCTTTCACGTCCCGGCTTCCCTACACGCCCTTCAGGCGGGCAAACATGTCCTCTGCGAAAAACCGGTCGGCGTCACCATCGAGGAATGCCTTGAACTGAAGGCCGCAGTCGACAAGTCGGGAAAGGTGTTTCAGGTCGGGCATATGAAGCGTTTCGACGCGGGGCTCCAGGCTGCCAAATCCTTCATCCGCGATGAAATGGGCGAGATGGTCGCTTTGAAAGCATGGTATTGCGACAGCACGCACCGCTATCCGATGACCGATGCGGTCCAGCCGCTGATCGTCACCAGCGCCAATGCGCGGAAGCCCTCCGCCAATCCGAAGGCCGACCTGCGGCGCTACTACATGCTTGCGCATGGTTGCCATCTGATCGACACGGCACGTTATTTCGCCGGCGACATCGTTTCGGTCAACGCTCGTCTGTCCGAGCGAGCCGGCATCTGGTGCTGGTTCGTGGACGTGGAATTTGCCTCCGGCACGCTCGGCCATCTCGATCTCACCATCCAGGTGCGCATGGACTGGCACGAAGGCTTCCAGATCTATGGGAAGAACGGCAGCATTTTGGGCAAGACCTATAACCCGTGGTACTACAAGACCAGCGAGGTGGACATTTTCCGAGAGGCGGACGGCGCCACGCATCGCGTTCTCGGTGCCGACGGCCATTTCTACCGCCGTCAGGTCGAAGGCTTCGCCCGCACCATTCTGGATGGCGCGGTGATGGAAGGCGCCGACATCGATGATGGCCTGGCATCCGTCCGCGCCATGGTCGCTGTCGCCCGTTCGGCCGAAAGCGGCAAGGCGGTTGCGCTGGCCGACGTCACGGGTGGCGTGTGATGAAGCTCGGCATCTTCGCAAAGACCTTCGAGGGAAAGGAACCCGCAACCGTTCTCAACTCGGTTGCTGGCGCCGGGTTCACCTGCGCACAATACAATATGGCCTGCTCGGGCCTTTCGCCGATGCCGGAGATCATTACGGAAGCCCAGGCCCGCTCGGTTGCCGAAGCGGCGCGCGAAAGCGGCGTCGAGATCGTTGCCGTTTCGGGCACCTTCAACATGATCCATCCGGATCCCACCGTGCGCGAGGCCGGCCTTCGCAACCTGGCGACTCTGGCCGAGCGCAGCACCAGCATGTCTACCGCCCTGATCACGCTCTGCACCGGCACGCGCGATCCCATCGACCAATGGAAGGCGCATGCCGACAACGACACGCCGGAGGCCTGGCGGGACCTCCTCGAAGCCATGGGTGCGGCCATCGAGATCGCCGAGCGCTACGATGTCGATCTCGGCATCGAGCCCGAGCTTGCCAATGTCGTCAATTCGGCCGAGAAAGCCTATCGGCTGATCACGGCATTGAAGAGCTCCCGCATCAAGATCGTGCTCGATCCGGCCAATCTCTTCGAGGTCGCGACGCTCGATGAGCAGCGGAGCATTGTCTCTTCCGCCATCGACCTTCTGGCCGATCGGATCGTCATGGCGCATGCGAAAGACCGCAAGCCCGACGGTAGTTTCGCGACCGCCGGCAAGGGCGTCCTCGACTATGGGCATTATCTCGGCCGCCTCAAGGCGATCGGCTTTAACGGCGGTCTCGTCGCGCATGGTCTTTCGGCCTCGGAGGCGGCCGGTGTGGCGGCTTTCCTGAAGACTAACCTCGACGGGGAACCCGCGGGGGCAGGAAGATGAGACGGGCCGAACCGTTCGAAACCAGCGACGGAACCATTCTCAATGTCGACATGGCGGGCGAAGGCGCGTCTGTCATATTCCAGCATGGTTTATGCGGAGACGCGGCGCAGACCGATGAAGTCTTTCCGCTCGAAGCGGGGTTTCGCCGGGTTACGATCGAAGCGCGCGGCCACGGCCACTCCCAAGCCGGCAATCCGGAGCAGTTGTCGATCGCGACCTTCTGCGATGATATCGCCGCCTATATCGAGAAAAACCTCTCATTGCCGATCGTGATCGGCGGCATCTCGATGGGTGCTGTGATCGCCTTGCGTCTCGCGGTCAAGCGGCCCGATCTTGTCAAGGCTCTGATCATCGCAAGGCCGGCCTGGCTGACGGCAGCCGCGCCGGAGAATATGGCACCCAATGCCGAAGTCGGGCGGCTTTTGAAAACTCTGCCACTGGGCGAGGCAAAGGCCGCATTCCTCGCCGGGCCGGTGGGCGTGCGGCTCGCCGCCGAGGCGCCGGACAACCTGGCCTCGCTTGCTGGCTTTTTTTCCCGCACGCCTTTGGATGTGACCGCCGAACTGCTCACCACGATTTCCAATGATGGTCCCGATGTGACCGACGAGGAGGTCGGCAATCTCACCGTGCCGACGCTGGTTATCGGCCATGATCGGGACAGCATTCATCCTTTCGCCTACGCGCGTGCTCTTGCCGAGCGGATTCCCGGCGCGCGCTTCGTGCAGATTACATCGAAGACCGAGAGCCGTGCGCAATACGTCGCCGACTTCCGGCTTGCCATGGGCAATTTTCTGAAGGAGCTCTGAAACAATGACGACCCCCTCCAAGTCCTGGATCGCCGATCTTCCGAAGGATCGTCTGATTGCCGAATTCTCCGTCTGGTCGGCCGAGCTCGTGCGTCTCGCGGATGATCTGGCGCGTGTCGATCCTCACGTCGACATCCTCCACATCGATGTCGCCGATGGCCATTTCGCGCCGGCAATGTTATTTTTCCCTGATCTTGTTGCCGGTGTGCGCAAAGTTTCCTCGCGCCCGATCCATGTTCACCTGATGGTCGCCGACAGCATCCTGCTGTCGCAGATCGAGCAGTTCGCCGATGCGGGCAGCGATCTGATCAGTCTTCATGTTGAAAACGACAGTGTCGCCGCTGAGGCTCTCGATCTTCTCGAGCGCCGCGGCGTCGCAGCCGGCATGGTGCTGAAGGTCGATACCGCCGTCGAGCGGGTCGAGAAATATGCTTCCCGGCTGAGTTTTGTGACGCTGCTCGGCACGGCGATCGGCGTGAAGGGCCAGGGCCTCGACGAGAAGGCCGGCGCGCGGCTTCAGCAGGCAAAGCAGATCATCGCCGGCTGCGGTGCGGCGCATCGGATCGTGCTTGCCGCCGACGGCGGTATTCGCGAGCACACCGTGCCTCTTCTGCGCCAGTCGGGTGCGGAAACGGTCGTTCTCGGTTCCCTGGCTTTCAATGCGCCGTCGCTCGACGAGCGGATGGCATGGGTCCGCGCACTCTAGAGCGGTTCAGCTTTTAAAGGAGGCGCAGAACCGCTCTGTCCTTTTGTTTTTACGCAATTCCGGACGGAAAACCGCTTCGCACTTTTCCTGGAATTGCTCTAACTCATGGTCTTCACATGCAGCAGATTGCTATTGGAATCGACCTCGGTGGGACGCAGGTGCGCGCTGCCCTCGTCGATGAGCAGGGCAGGATCCTGGCACGCGCAGCCGAACCGACGGATGCGCTGGCAGGCCCCGACCGCGTGCTCGCCCAAATCTGCGGCCTGACCGATGGACTGCTTGCAGCATCGAACCCCGCTTCGGTGGTGGGTGTTGGCGTATCCGCTCCGGGCCCGCTCGATACGGTCGCCGGTGTCGCCTCGAATATCCCGACCCTCTCCGGCTTTGTCGACTATCCGCTTAAGGCTGAGTTGCAGAAGCGGTTTCCGTTTCCGGTCGACCTCGAGAATGATGCGATTGCCGCTGCCATCGGTGAGTGGCAGTTCGGAGTCGGCAAGGGGCTCGACAATTTGGTTTATGTCACCGTCAGCACTGGCATTGGCGGTGGCGCTGTGTCGGACGGTCGCGTCCTGCGCGGCCGCAAGGGCATGGCAGCCCATGTCGGGCACATGTCGGTCGTGCCGAACGGAGAGCTTTGCCCCTGCGGCAACAGGGGTTGTTTCGAGGCCTACGGATCCGGAACGGCTTTTGCGCGCCGCGCCCAAATCAGGGCTGTGGAATCCAGCGGGACGACGATAGGCAGCGATGGCGGCGCCATCGACAGCCGCAGCGTTTTTGCGGCGGCAAGAAATGGCGATCGTCTCGCAAATCAACTGATCGACGAGGAAGCGGAAATTCTCGGTCGCGGCTTCACCAGCCTGATCCACATCTTCAGTCCCGATATCATCGTGATGGGAGGCGGTCTTTCCCACGAGTTCGACCGGCTGCAGCCCGGCATTCAAGGCTACATCACGCAATGGGCAATGCCGGCATTCAAGGATGTCAGGGTAATGCTGGCGGCATTGGATCAGAACTCGGGCCTCGTCGGCGCCGCGGCTCTGGCGTTTCTGACCGGTAAGGGCGTTCGGACCTGATCCAACCCTCGAGGCGACAGGCCTCGTCAAATGCGCCGGTTGAGCTCATCTTCGCTGATGCCGAAGTGGTCGAGAATGATGCCGACGTTTCGACGATGAGATTTGAAATAGACGTCGAAGATATCGCCAAGCAGGGGAACCGTTCCGCCGGCGGCGTCGATCCCGAGATTGACGGCCATGCGTGCAAGCTTGTGGCTGGGAATGCCGAGGCGTCTTGCCTCATCGATGATGAAAAGACCGATCAGGGATCCGGCAATGTCGCCGACGGCGGGGATGAGGCCGAGAATCGAGTCCGCGCCGATACGCACGCCGATGACAGGCAATCTGACTGCGGTATCCATCAGGCGCGCTATGCCGACGGCGCGCCGAATTCTTTCAAGTTCGATGGACGTCAGGTGTTTCGCGCTGGCGGAGGCTGGCATCAGCGACCTTTTGGCGCGAACGACCGTTCCGCCTCCTCGAATGAGGGCGCCGGAAGGATGTCGTCGCATTGCTGCGAAATAGTCCGATGCAGCGAAAGCTCGGTGCCATCATGATTTTCCATTGCCGTGAAACGCTACAAACCCGATAAGGTTCGCCGCGAAAGCAAGGATCATCTCTCGTCGGGAACCACGACCAATTTGCCGACGAAGTTCTTCGCCATGAAATCGGTCTGTGCGCGGTGGAATTCCGACAGTGGATAGACGCCGCCGACGAGAGGCCGGATTTTTTTGCCTTCGATGTAGCCGACGATCCGACGAAAGTCGGCGCGGCTTCCCTGGCTAGAGCCGTGCAGCTCCAACTGCTTCAGATACATGGTCCGCAAATCGAGCTGGACGACCGGGCCGGCGATGGCGCCGGCCGTCGTGTAGCGGCCTTCGGGGCGCAGGATCTTCAGGAGATCGTTGAACAGCGGTCCGCCGACGAGATCGGCGACGACATCGATCGGCTGGCCACGGCTAGCGGAATGGACGGCTTCGACCAGATCGCCCTTGCCGCGGGTCACGACCGCCTCGGCGCCGATATCGAGCATCGCCGCCTCCTTCCCACGCCCTGCGACCGCGATCGGGATGGCGCCGCGGGCCCGCGCGAGCTGGATGATCGCCGAGCCGACGCCGCCCGAGGCGCCGGTCACGAGGACGCGTTCACCGGCGACAAGCCTTGCCCGTTCCAGCATGCGCTCGCCGGTCAGATAGGCGCAGCAGAAGGTAGCGAGTTCGACGTCGGTCAGATCGGTTGCGACAACATGCGCGTTCTCGGCCGGCAGTGCCATGTATTCGGCATAACCGCCGTCGCGGCCATGGCCCATGTAATCGATGTCGGCGAGGCTGTCGTCGTCGCGGTTATAGATCGAGAAGTCGACCATGACGCGTTCGCCGATGCGTTTGGGATTAACGCCGGCGCCGACGTCGACGATATGGCCGACCGTATCGGTGCCCTGAATGCGCGGGAATGTCAGCGTATTGCCTTGCCTGCGCCATGTGGAGACGGCGGAGGGATCGTCCTCGGTGCCATAGGCGCCTTGGCGGACCCAGACGTCGGTATTGTTCATGCCGCAGGCCGTGACGCGGATCAGAACCTCGCCGTCCGCGGGTCTCGGGACGGGCACGTTCATGCTATAGACGAGCTTGTCCAAACCGCCATGGCCGGTGAGCAATACGGCCGCCATCTTTTCCGGGATCGTCATACCGCTCTTTTCCTTCAGATGTTCTTGAAGACGGTTTCGATCGCATCCGCCGCGGCCTTGACCACGATGTCGGCCTCCTCGCGGGTCAGGCAGAGCGGCGGGGCGAAGCCGAGGATGTCGCCCTGCGGCATGGCGCGACCGATGACGCCGCGTTCGAGGAGGGCAGAGGCGACCTGCGGGCCGATCTTGCGGCCGGCATCGAAGAACGTGCGGTCGGCCTTGTCCTCGACGAATTCGACGGCCGCCATCAGCCCGTCGCCGCGGACTTCGCCGACGTTTCGGTGGCCGCCGACGGCTTTTGCGAGTTCCGAGCGGAAATAGGCGCCGGTCGTGCCGGCATTCTCGACAATGCCGAGTTCATCGATCAGTTCGAGATTGGCAATGCCTGCGGCAGCACAGATCGGATGGGCGGAATAGGTCCAGCCGTGCCCGATCGCGCCCAGCTGATCGGAACCCTGCACCAGAACTTGCCAGATCTTGTTCGAAACGATCGTGCCGGAAAGGGGAGCGTAGGCCGAGGTCAGGCCCTTGGCGATGGTGATGAGGTCCGGCTTCATGCCGTAATGGTCCGAGCCGAACATTGTGCCGAGACGGCCGAAGCCGGTGACGACTTCATCGGCGACGAGCAGGATGTCATATTTGTCGAGCACGGCCTGGATCTTCTGCCAGTAGGTTTTCGGCGGCGGCACGATACCGCCGGTGCCGAGGATGGGTTCGCCGATGAAGGCGGCGATCGTTTCCGGGCCTTCGGCGATGATCATCTCCTCGAGCTTGTCGGCGCAATATTGCGAGAACTGCTCCTCGCTCATCGACCGGTCGGGGCGGCGGAAATAATAGGGTGCTTCGGTGTGCAGCACCGGCGCCCGCGGCAGATCGAAAGCGTTGTGAAAGAGCGCAAGGCCGGTGAGGCTGCCGGTCATGACGCCGGAGCCGTGATAACCGCGCCAGCGCGAGATGATCTTCTTCTTTTCCGGACGGCCGAGAATGTTGTTGTAATACCAGATGAGCTTGATGTTGGTCTCGTTGGCATCCGAGCCAGAGAGACCGAAATAGACGCGGCTCATGCCGGCGGGCGCGCGGTCGATGATCATCTTCGACAGCGTAATCGAGGTTTCCGTGCCGTGGCCGACATAGGCATGGTAATAAGCGAGGTTCTTCGCCTGTTCGGCGATCGCATCGGCAATCTTCTGGCGGCCGTAGCCGACATTGACGCAATAGAGGCCGGCAAAGGCGTCGAGGCTTTTGCGGCCTGTCGTGTCGGTGATGTAGACGCCTTCGCCGCCGGCAACGACGCGGGTCGGCGTCTCGCCGCGGGCATGCCCGCCCATATGGGTCGATGGGTGGAAGAAGTGATCGCGGTCCCAGGCGGTGAGTTCGTTGCTTCTGTCGAGCATGTCTAGCCTCTTTCTTGAAATGGGGCGGCTCAGGCGGCCGTATCGATGCAGAGATATTTGAGCTCGGTGAAGGCCTCGAGCCCGTGGCGTGAACCTTCGCGGCCGAGACCGGACTGCTTCCAGCCGCCGAAGGGAATGGGCCCGCCGGTGATCTTCACCCGGTTGACAGCCACCATGCCGTATTCCAGTGCGCGGCCAAGCCGCATCTGGCGGGCGCCGTTTTCTGTGACGATATAGGCGATGAGGCCGTATTCGCTATCGTTGGCGCGGGCGACGACCTCGTCTTCCGTATCGAAGGCGGTAATGGCCGCTACAGGCCCGAAAGTCTCCTCGCGCATGATCAGCGCATCCGCCGGCACATCGGTCAACAGCGTCGGCTCATAGAAAAGCCGGCCGGCCTTGTGACGCTTGCCGCCGGTGACGAGCCGTGCGCCATGTCCCAGCGCGTCGGCGACCTGTTCCTCGACCTTGGCGACGGCGCGTTCATGCATCAGCGGCCCGATCTCGGCGCCATCCTCGAGCCCTGGACCAACCTTCAGTTCGGCAATGCGGTCTGCGAAGGCCTTGGTAAAGCCATCGGCGATCCGCCGCTGGACGAAAATGCGATTGGCGGCGAGGCAATCCTGGCCTGATGTGGCAAACTTGGCGTTGACGGCGATCTCGACCGCCTTTTCGATATCGGCGTCGTCGAAGATGATCAGCGGAGCGTGGCCGCCGAGTTCCATCACCAATTGCTTCAGGGTCGGTGCGCATTGGGCGGCGATCAGCCGTCCGATTCCGGTGGAGCCGGTGAAGCTCATGGCGCGCACGCGGACATCGGCACACATCCGTCCGACGATCGTTGCGGCATTGCCGGTGACCACGTTGAAGACGCCGGCCGGAATGCGGGCCCTTTCGCCGAGCTCGGCAAGCGCAAGTGCCGAAAGCGGCGTCTCGGAAGAGGGGTGGGCGACAACCGTACAGCCGGCGGCCAGCGCTGCGGCAGCCTTTCGGGTGAGCATGGCAGAGGGGAAGTTCCAGGGCGTGACGATGCCGACGACGCCGAGCGCCTCGCGCCGGACGATCATTTCCGCGCCGGGCAGATGGCTGGTGACGCTCTCGGCGTTCAGCCGTTTGCCTTCCTCGGCATACCATTCGACGAAAGAGGCGGCGTAGTCGATCTCGCCACGCGATTCCGCGATCGGCTTGCCCTGTTCGAGCGTCATGATCAGCGCCAGATCCTCCTTGGCCGCCAGCATCAGCTCAAACCATTTGCGCAGGATCGCCGCGCGGCTCTGCGGCAGCATCGCGCGCCATGCGGCAAAAGCCTCCGACGCCGCATCGATCGCTACCGCCGTCTCATCGGCGCCAAGGCTTGCAACCCAGGCCAGCGTCGCCGGTGAGGCGGGATCCGAGACCTCGAAACTTTTCCCTGATTTGCCGGCGATCCATCGGCCGCCGACATAGGCCAGATCGCGCAGGAGATGACGGTCGGCAAGCCGCGACAGCGCGTCATGATAGGCGGGGCGGGCAAAGACGGCGGTCATGTCCATTCTCCTCGTGGCGGTTGACGTCAGTCTTCCACGGGAGCGGGCGAGAGATTGTCTGTTGGCGGATGCGAAAAGAGAGAGATGGTCTAAAGGACGGCGGCTTTGCAGAGAGATTGTCTACGGCGAGGGCTGTTCTTCGCCGGCGGCAGTGAAGGAGGAGACCGGAAGGACTGTTTCCTCCTTTACCGTCTTTGTGACGATGTAGGTGAAGTAGCGGTCGATGCCGAGTTCGCGGTCGAGAAGCCCGTCGACCAGCCGCTGATAGGCGTCGATATCGGGCGCGATGATCTTCAGAATGTAATCGACGCCGCCGCCGACCGACCAGCAGGCAACGATCTCCGGGATTGCGCCGATGGCGCGCTCGAAGCGCTCGAAATCCGTCTGGCGATGATTGGCGAGCGTCACTTCCATCATCACGCTGGCGACCGGCGCGATGCGCCGCGGCGCGATGCGTGCGTGGTAACCTGTGATGATGCCGGCCTTTTCGAGCTTGCGCAGCCGCATCCAGCACGGCGTCGGCGACAGTCCGGCCTTTTCGGCCAGCGCCAGTTTGGTGATGCGGCCGTCGCGCTGGACGGCGTCGAGAATGCGCAGGTCGATGGCGTCGAGCTTCATGGTGCCTTCTTAAGAAGAAATCATTTCAAACGCAGGGAAAAGACAATGGGAGCGCATTTTTGCATTGTCAATTGAACTGATTTTCAGCAGTGTTAAAATCATGACAAAGTGGCGCCCCGATCCCTCGCAACTCCGCCGTCCGGCCTATCTCTCGCTTGCCGAGCAAATCGCAAACGCGATCACGGACGGCAAGCTCACCGACGGCGCACAATTGCCGCCGCACCGGAAGATGGCGGATGATCTGCATCTCTCGGTGCAGACGGTCAGCCGCGCCTATGACGAGTTGATCCGGCGGGGGCTGATATCCGGCGAAATCGGACGCGGCAGCTTCGTCCAGACCAGGCCGCGTGAGCCGGAGCCGCCGTATCTGCCGGAACGGCTGGGCGAAGTGATCGATCTGTCGATCCTGAAGCCGGTCTGCGAGCAGATCCATTTGGAAAGGCTGCGGCAGGCCTTCGGCTGGCTTTCGGAAAACCTGCCCTCCAGCTCCGCCCTTTCCTTCAGGCCGAACATGGTGTTTCCGCGCCACCGTGCCGTCGCCACGGAATGGCTGGCGCGCTGCGGGCTGGAGGTATCGCCGCTGAACATCAGCGTGACGAATGGTGCGACATCGGGCATGACGGTGGCGCTGATGAGCGTCGCCCCGCCCGGCTCGACGGTTGCGACCGAAGCGATCAGCCATCACACGCTCGTTCCGCTCTCCACCTATCTCGGTCTGCACCTGGAAGGGCTGGCGATCGACGAGGAGGGCATGATCCCCGAAGCACTGGACGAAGCCTGCCGGAAGGGACCGATCCGGGCAATCTTCCTGCAGCCCTCGGTGATCAACCCGATGGCGGCGCTGATGAGCGCGGAGCGCAGGCAGGCGCTTGCCACCGTCGCTGCGAAACATGATATCGCGATCATCGAAAACGACATTCTCGGCCCGATGGTCGAGGGTCGTGCGCCGCCGATCGCCGCGTTTGCGCCGGAACGGACACTCTACGTCACGAGCTTCACCAAGATTACCGTTCCTGGTTTGCGGATCGGCTATCTCACCGCGCCCGACCGTTATGTCGCCGCCGTCGCCAACCGGCATCTCGTCTCCAACTGGATGGCGACGCCTGCCATGGCCGAGATCGCCACCCGCTGGGTCAGCGACGGCACGGCGATGGAACTGGTCAACTGGCAGCGCCGCGCCCTTTTGAGCCGGCACGCGATCGCGGCGGAGATGCTGGCCGGCCTACCGTACCGTGCGCACCCGCAAAGCCTGCACGTCTGGCTGCCGCTCTCCGGCAATCATACGGAAGACGGTTTCGTATCGCAGGCAAGACTGCGCGGCGTGGCGATCGCGCCCGGCAAATCGTTCCGCACCGGCGATCAGGGCTGGACGCCGGCCGTACGCATCTCGCTTGGTTCGACGACCGAAAGCGAGCTGCGGACCGGGCTCGGCATCGTCGCCTCATTGGCGCTAGGGAATCCGGAAGAGCTGCTGCTTGCGATCTGATGCAAATGCCTTGCGTTTGAGCATGCGCAGAATAATTGTCATGATATTATTTTACGAATTGACATGATTTTGATGGGCCGTCATCGTTAGGACATTGCTTGTCTCAACAGGGAGAGACATGAATGCTTCCGCCCATCATCCGCATTGACAACATCGTCAAGAAATACGGACCGCTGACCGTGCTCGACGGCCTGTCGATGAACGTCATGCCGGGCGAGAAGCTGGCGCTGATCGGGCCATCCGGCTCCGGCAAGACGACGATCCTGCGCATTCTGATGACGTTGGAGACGATCAGCGGCGGCCATATCGAGGTCGACGGCGAACAGCTCTATCATGTGCCTGATAGCAGTGGGCTGGTGCCGGCCGACGAACGGCATCTGCATCGGATGCGCGAAAAGATCGGCATGGTCTTTCAGCATTTCAATCTGTTCCCGCACAAATGCGTGCTCGACAACGTGACGCTGGCGCCGATGCTGACGAAGGGCATCAAGCGGCCCGTGGCGGAAAAGCGGGCGATGGAGCTTCTCGACATGGTCGGCCTGGCCGACAAGGCAAAGAGCGTTCCGGCGCAGCTTTCCGGCGGGCAGAAGCAGCGCGTCGCCATTGCTAGGGCGCTGGCGCTGTCGCCGAAGATCATGCTGTTCGACGAGGTGACCTCGGCGCTCGATCCGGAACTGGTCGAGGAGGTGCTGAACGTCATGCGGCGGCTCGCCTCCGAGACCGACATGACCATGCTTCTCGTCACCCATGAAATGGGCTTCGCCCATGATTTCGCCGACCGTGTGCTGTTCTTCGATCGCGGCAAGATCGTCGAGGAAGGCAAGCCGGGTGACATCTTTCGCAATCCGACGCAGGAGAGGACGCAGACCTTCCTGCGCAAGATCATTGCGGCGGGGCACCGCGTCTGACCTCAGACATTGCCCGCAAGAACAAAACTCAAGGAAAATCAGAGGAGTTGGGAACGATGAAAGCAGGATATCTTTTGAGCGCCGCCAGCCTGTCGGTGCTTCTGATCACGGCGGCCGCCCCGGCCTCCGCCGCCGATGACAAGCTCGAGCAGCTGAAGGAGCAGGGCTTTGCGCGTATCGCCATCGCCAACGAGCCGCCGTTCACCGCCGTCGGCGCCGACGGCAAGGTGTCCGGCGCTGCACCCGATGTGGCGCGCGCAATCTTTGAAAAGCTGGGCGTCAAGGAAGTGGTCGCCTCGATCTCGGAATATGGCGCAATGATCCCCGGCCTGCAGGCCGGCCGTCATGACGCGATCACCGCAGGCCTCTTCATGAAGCCCGAGCGCTGCAACGCCGTTGCCTATTCCGAACCGATCCTCTGCGACGCCGAAGCTTTCGCTCTGAAGAAGGGCAATCCGCTGAAGTTGACGAGCTACAAGGACATCGCCGACAATCCGGACGCCAAGATCGGCGCGCCGGGCGGCGGCACCGAGGAGAAACTGGCGCTCGAGGCCGGTGTGCCGCGCGACCGCGTCATCGTCGTTCCGGATGGCCAGAGCGGCATCAAGATGCTGCAGGACGGCCGCATCGACGTCTACTCGCTGCCGGTTCTGTCGATCCATGACCTGATGGCCAAGGCGAATGATCCGAACCTCGAAACCGTCGCTCCTGTCGTCAATGCGCCGGTCTATTGCGATGGCGCTGCCTTCCGCAAGCAGGACGTTGCGCTCCGCGACGCCTTCGATGTCGAGCTGAAGAAGCTGAAGGAATCGGGCGAATTCGCCAAGATCATCGAGCCCTATGGCTTCTCGGCCAAGGCGGCGATGTCGACGAGCCGCGAAAAGCTCTGCGCCGCGGCGAAGTAACAAGGGGTAAGAAGCCGGCCATGCCATGGGCATGGCCGGATTGTCCCCGAACGATCCCCTAAAGCGCGTCGCGACCTTTCAGATGCATTCCTCGCGCTTTAGGTCCTTGTTTTTACGCATGTCGTTATCGCAAACCGCAGCGCACTTTTGCGCGACATGCTCTAAGAAGCGAGTTGCCGATGTCGGTATGGTCCGGCTATCTGACACTGATCCTTGAGGGCGCCCTGGTGACGCTCGAACTGACGATCATGGGGTCTGCGCTGGCGCTGGTAATGGCCTTCCTGGCGGGCCTCGGCCGCCTGTCGCGCTTCTTTGCCGTGCGCGCGCTGGCAACGGCCTATATCGAATTCTTCCGCGGCACCTCGATCTTCGTCCAGCTTTTCTGGGTCTATTTCGTGCTGCCTTTTGCGGGTTTGACCCTGACGCCGCTGCAGGCGGGCGTGTTGGCGCTCGGGCTGAATGTCGGCGCCTATGCGGCGGAGGTGGTGCGCGGCGCCGTCAAGGCCGTCGGGCGCGAACAGTCGGAAGCCTGCATCGCGCTCAACCTTTCGCGATACCAGCGCATGCGCCACGTCATCCTGCCGCAGGCGCTGCCGCTGATGCTGCCGACCTTCTGCAACAATGCGATCGAACTCTTGAAGGGCACGGCCGTCGTCTCGCTGATCTCGCTGACGGATATGACGTTCCAGGCACAGGTTGTGCGGGCGCAGACCGGCAATACGCTGGTGCCCTTCGCGACGATCCTCATCCTCTATTTTCTCATGGCCTCGGCGATCTCCGCGACGATGCGCTGGCTGGAGCGGCGGATGGCGCGCAGCCTCGACGGCATAAGGACCTGATCAGATGGAATGGGATTGGGACTTCGTCTGGCAGATCATGCCGACCCTGCTCGAGGGGTTCAAGATCACTCTTCTCGCCACCATCCTCGGTGCTGCCGTGGCCATGATCGTCGGCCTGGGGCTCGCCATTGCGCGGCGCTCACCGGTCGCCGGCATTTCGAGAACGGTCGCTTTCGTCTCGGAATTCATCCGCGGCACGCCGCTGCTGGTGCAGCTCTATTTCATCTTCTACGTGCTGCCGGATATCGGCATCCGGCTGGCGCCGCTGGTCGCAGGCGTCATCGGCATGGGCATTCACTATGCGACCTATACCGCCGAGGTCTATCGCGCCGGCATCGAGAATGTGCCGCGTGGACAATGGGAGGCGGCCAAGGCCACCAATCTGTCGACGCGCCAGGCCTGGATCCACGTGATCCTGCCGCAGGCGATCCCGCCGATGATCCCGGCGCTCGCCAATTATTTCATCGCCATGTTCAAGGAAACGCCGCTGCTTTCGGCGATCACCGTGCTCGAACTCATGAACCAGGCAAAGAGCATCGCCAACAGCAACTACCGCTACATCGAGCCGATGACGCTGGTTGGCGTCTTCTTCCTCGTCATCAGCCTGATCTCGGTCGTGGGATTACGTTGGCTCGAGGAACGTTACGCCAGGATGGATGACTGACCATGACCGTAGAGATCGAGATCATCCCTGCCGGCCGGCTGCCGCGACTGGAGGACCGGCCGCTGGAAAAGCGCATCGGCCTGGTCATCCTCGCGACGGATCACACGACGGAAGTCGACTTCCAGCGGATGGTCGCCGGCGATCGCCTCGGCGTCTATGTCAGCCGCATCCATTATGCCAATCCGGTCACGCCGGAAAACCTCCTGAAGATGCAGCCGTCGCTGACGGAAGGCGCAGCACTGATCCTGCCGGACGAGGCGCTCGATGCCATCGTCTATTCCTGCACCTCCGCCTCGGTGGTGATCGGCGACCGGAACATCGAGGCGGCGATCCATGCGGCCAAACCCGGCGTTCCCGTCGTGACGCCGACGGCTGCCGCCGTGACCGGCCTGAAGGCGCTGGGCGCCAGACGGATTTCGGTGCTGACGCCCTATACGATCGAGACCAGCCGGCCGATGGCGGACTATTTCGCGGATCTCGGCTTTGCGATCGACCGCTTCACCTGTCTCGGCCTGACCGATGACCGCGAGATGGCGCGGATCGCGCCGGACGAGATCGTCGCCTTCGCACGCCAGGCGCTGGCGCCGCAGTCCGATGCGCTGTTTATCTCCTGTACGGCGGTGCGCGCCGCCCAGGTTGCCGCCGGCATTGAAGCGGAGGCCGGCAAGCCGGTGATCACCAGCAATCTTGCGACCGCCTGGGCCTGCCTGCGGCTTTGCGGCGATGATCGGGCGCGGCCCGAACTCGGTCAATTGATGACCAAGCCCTATCGGGAAGGCTGAGATCATGGTGAGCACCTTGCCCGTTTCGCTGGAGGATATCCGCGCTGCGGCGCGCAGGATTGCCGGCCGCGTGATCGGCACGCCGATGGTGCAGTCCGCTTCACTTGGCGAATTGGCCGGCGTGCCTGTCCATCTCAAGCTTGAGCATCATCAGACGACCGGCAGCTTCAAGCTGCGCGGCGCAACCAATGCGGTGCTCTCCTTGTCGCCGGCCGAGCGCTCGCGCGGCGTCGTCGCAGCCTCGACCGGAAATCACGGCCGGGCGCTTGCCTATGCGGCAAAGGCGGAAGGTGCCGTCGCGACCATCTGCATGTCGCGGCTGGTGCCGGAGAACAAGGTTTCGGAAATCCGCCGCCTCGGCGCCGATGTCCGCATCGTCGGATCATCGCAGGACGAGGCGCAGCAGGAGGTGGACCGGCTGGTTCGCGAGGAGGGGCTGGTGATGGTCCCGCCCTTCGATGATCCTGATGTCGTAGCCGGGCAGGGGACGCTGGGGCTCGAAATCATCGACACCGTGCCGGAGGCGGCAATCGTGCTGGTGCCGCTCTCGGGCGGCGGCCTTGCGGCCGGAGTTGCCGCCGCGGTCAAAGGCATCAGTCCGACGACCAAGGTGATTGGTCTGACGATGGAGAAGGGGGCTGCGATGAAGGCAAGCCTCGATGCCGGACGGCCCGTGCAGGTCGAGGAAGTGCCGAGCCTTGCCGACTCGCTCGGCGGCGGCATCGGCCTCGACAATCGCGTGACCTTTGCCATGTGCCGCGACCTTCTCGACGAGGTCATCCTGCTGACGGAAGCGGAAATCGCCGCCGGCATACGCCATGCCTATGCCGCTGAACGCCAGGTCGTCGAAGGCGCTGGCGCGGTCGGTATTGCAGCGCTGCTTGCCGGGAAAATCTGGGGCGACGGTCCCATCGTCGTGATCCTGTCCGGGCAGAATGTCGACATGGAACAGCACCGGCGGGTGATCAATGGCAAGGCGGCACTCTGTGGGGAGGAGAGACCATGAGCCGGATGATCATTCTGACGGAAGCGGAACTGAGGAAAGTCATCGCGCTTGATCGCGATGCGGTTGATTGCGTCGAGGCCGCTTTCGCAGCGCTTGCGACCAAGGCCGTCGCCATGCCGCCGATCCTGCGGCTCGACATTCCAGAATATCGGGGCGAAGTCGATGTGAAGACGGCCTATGTGCCCGGCATCGAGGGCTTCGCGATCAAGATCAGCCCTGGTTTCTTCGACAACCCCAAGATCGGCTTGCCGAGCACCAACGGCATGATGGTGCTGCTGTCGAGCCGAACCGGACTGGTGCAGGCGCTGCTGCTGGACAATGGCTATCTCACCGACGTGCGCACCGCAGCAGCCGGCGCCGTCGCGGCAAAACATCTGTCGCGGGAAAATGCGTCCGTGGCCGCGATCTTCGGTGCGGGCATGCAGGCGCGGCTGCAACTTGAAGCACTGACGCTGGTCCGGTCGATCCGCGAGGCGAGGATTTGGGCGCGCGATGCCGCCAAGGCGCAAAGCGTGGCAGCGGAATTGGCCGCAAAGCTCGGCTTTCCCGTCACCGCGATAGCGGACGCCAGAGGCGCAATGACCGGCGCTGATCTCATCGTCACCACCACGCCGTCGGAAACGCCGATCATCGAGGCCGGATGGCTGGAACCCGGACAGCATCTGACGGCCATGGGCTCGGATGCGGAGCATAAGAACGAGATCGATCCGGCCGCCATCGCGGGGGCCGACCTCTACGTCGCCGACAGCTTGAAGCAGACGCGGCGCCTCGGCGAGTTGCATCACGCAATCGATGCCGGGCTGGCCGCAGGCGATGCGGTCTTTGCCGAGCTCGGCCAGATCGTTGCCGGCCGGACGCCGGGACGGACGCGCAACGACCAGATCACCATTGCGGACCTGACCGGGACCGGCATCCAGGACACCGCCATCGCCACGCTCGCCTTTGCCCGCGCCGGCGCGGCAAATGCCGGGACCACGTTCGAAAGCTGACCGGCGCGACGCCGGAAAAGAAGGGAAGAAACATGACCCAGCCCAATCTCAAATTCTCGCTCGGCGAATATGCCGCGCGGCTGGAAAAGACACGGCGTGCCATGGAGACGAAGGGCGTAGACCTGCTGATCGTCAGCGATCCGTCGAACATGGCCTGGCTGACCGGCTATGACGGCTGGTCCTTCTACGTGCACCAGGCGGTGATCGTGCCGCCGCAGGGCGAGCCGATCTGGTTCGGCCGCGGCCAGGATGCCAATGGCGCCAAGTTCACCGCCTATCTGAAGCACGACAACATCGTCGGTTATCCCGATCACTATGTGCAATCGACCGAGCGCCACCCGATGGACTACCTCTCGGGCATCCTGACGGAGCGCGGCTTCGGCAAGCTGACGATCGGCGTCGAGATGGACAATTACTGGTTTTCGGCGGCGGCCTTTGCGGCGCTGCAGAAGCACCTGCCGAATGCGCGCTTCGTCGACGCGACCGCCCTCGTCAACTGGCAGCGAGCGGTCAAGAGCGAGACCGAGATCGGCTATATGCGGAATGCCGCCCGTATTGTCGAAGCGATGCACGCCCGCATCTTCGACAAGATCGAGGTCGGTATGCGCAAGTGTGATCTGGTCGCGGAAATCTATGATGCCGGCACCCGTGGCGTCGACGGCATCGGCGGCGATTATCCGGCGATCGTGCCGCTGCTGCCGTCCGGCGTCGAAGCATCCGCGCCGCACCTGACCTGGGACGACCGGCCGATGAAGAAGGGCGAGGGCACCTTCTTCGAGATTGCCGGCTGCTACAACCGCTATCACCTGCCGCTGTCGCGTACCGTCTTCCTCGGCAAGCCGACGCAGGCCTTTCTCGATGCCGAAAAGGCGACGCTGGAGGGCATGGAAGCCGGTCTTGCGGTCGCCAGACCCGGCAATACCTGCGAGGATATCGCCAATGCCTTCTTCGCGGTGCTGAAGAAATACGGGATCGTCAAGGACAACCGCACCGGCTATCCGATCGGCCTTTCCTATCCGCCGGACTGGGGCGAGCGCACCATGAGCCTGCGTCCCGGCGACCGGACGGAGCTGAAGCCCGGCATGACCTTCCATTTCATGACCGGCCTCTGGCTCGACGACATGGGTTTCGAGACGACCGAGAGCATCCTCATCACAGAGAGCGGTGTCGAGTGCTTCGCCAAGGTGCCGCGCAGACTGATGGTCAAGAATTGAGGCGGCGATGACAGAGATTGGCTTGCGGCCGTCGCCGATCAGCGCGACGGTCAATTTCGCCGCCGAGGGCGTCCAGCACGGCTTCCTGCGCCTGCCTTACAGTCGCGACGATTCCGCCTGGGGATCGGTGATGGTGCCGATAACGGTCGTCCGGAACGGCAAGGGATCCACGGCCCTTTTGACCGGCGGCAATCACGGCGACGAGTATGAAGGACCGATCGCCCTCTTCGATCTTGCCCGCACGCTGAGGGCCGAAGAGGTGAACGGCACGGTTATCATCGTGCCGGCCATGAATTATCCGGCATTCCAAGCGGGAACCAGAACCTCGCCGATCGACCGGGGCAACATGAACCGCAGCTTCCCGGGCCGACCGGACGGCACGGTGACGGAGAAGATCGCCGACTATTTCAGCCGCGTGCTTCTGCCGATGGCGGATCTCGTCCTCGATTTCCACTCCGGCGGCAAGACGCTCGATTTTCTGCCATTCTGCGCAGCCCACATCCTGCCGAACAAGCAACAGCAGGAAAAAGCCTTCGAATTCGTCAGGGCCTTTGCCGCTCCCTATTCGATGAAGATGCTGGAGATCGATGCGGTCGGCATGTACGACACCGCGGCCGAGGAAATGGGCAAGATCTTCATCACCACGGAACTCGGCGGCGGCGGCACTGCCACGGCCAAAAGTGCGGCGATTGCCAAGCGCGGCACCATGAACGTGCTACGCCATGCAGGGATCGCCGCGGGCGCCGTCGATCCCGGTCCGACGACCTGGCTCGACATGCCGGACGGCCGCTGCTTCTCCTTCGCAGAGGAGGGCGGACTGATCGAACCTGTCATCGATCTCGGTGAAGCCGTCACAGCCGATGCCGTCATAGCTCGCATCTATCCGACCGGACGGACCGGGGTGGCGCCCCGCGATATCCGCGCCAGCATGAACGGCATTCTCTGCGCCCGGCATTTCCCGGGGCTGGTCAAATCAGGCGATTGCGTTGCCGTCGTGGCGATTGTTGACGATTGACGTGATCGGGCAGGCAGAGACGAACGAATTTCGACGGTCAACGTCAAGCAGCTTTCTGCGGTCTTGACCCGCCGGCGGCCGCGTCGATCTGAAAGCGGCTGACGACCCCTTCCAATGTCTGCGTCTGGCTGCCGAGCGCCCGGCAGGCCGAGGCGGTTTCGACGGCCATGGCGGCGTTGCGTTGCGTGACCTGATCGAGGGCGTTGACGGAGGCATTGATCTCGCCGATCGCTACCGCCTGCTCGGAGGAGACCGAGACGATGCGGGCGATCAGGCCGGCAACCTGCTCGACCTGTCCTTCGATTTCCAGCAGCGCCTTGCCCGTGCGGTTGACGAGCTGCACCCCGGTGGAGACCTGAGACGAGGAGGTGGAAATCAGAGCTCTGATCTCCTTGGCGGCGTTGGCCGAGCGCATGGCAAGTTCGCGCACTTCCTGGGCAACGACCGCAAAACCCTTGCCCGCTTCGCCCGCGCGGGCTGCTTCAACCCCGGCATTGAGCGCCAGAAGATTGGTCTGGAAGGCGATTTCATCGATGACATTGACGATGTCGCCGATCTGGGAGGATGAGCCTTCGATCCTTTCCATGGCGGCGATTGCTTCACGAACGACGGCCGCCGAATGTTCGGCACTGGTGCGGGTCTCGGCCATCATGCCGGTTGCCTTGCCGGCATGGTTGGAGGCGTCTTTCGCCTTGGCATTCATCTCATCGAGCGCGGCTGTGGCCTCTTCGAGCATCGCGGCCTGCTGTTCCGTGCGCGAGGCAAGGCTGTCGGCGGCATCGGTGATGCCGGCCGAGGAATTGCCCACTTGCTTGGAGGTCTGGGCGATCTCCGCCATCGAAGCGCAAAGCGCGTCCATACTGTCGTTGAACTTTGCGCGCAAAGTTTCATAGGCCGTGGCGAAGGGCGTCTTGATGCGGCAATCGAGATTGCCGTTCGACAGCTGTTCCAGGCCGTATGTCAGCTGGGCGATCACCGTTTCGCGGATCTGCTCCTCAGCGGCCTTTTCGGCCAGCTGGCTGCGTTCACGCTCGAACTCCGCATCGCGAAGCGCGGTCTCGCGTTTCTGCGCGTCCTGCCGCTCCAGCGCGTTGCGGCGGAATACCGCGACGGCCTTGGACATGGCGCCGATCTCGTCGGAACGGTTGGCATAGGGAACTTCGGTCGAAAAATCGCCTTCGGCAAGATTGCCCATATAGGCCTTCATACCGTCGAGCGGCACGATCGCCCGGCGGCGCAGGAGATAGAGCCCCACCAACAACAGTCCGAACGAGCCGAAGCCCGCGGCACCCGCATAGATCGTCCAGGTCACGATTTCCGAGGCGGCATTGCGCTCCTCGCCCTTCAGGAAGGCGTCGGAATTGGCAACGAGTTTCTCGACCGCGTCCTGATGCGAATGAAAGGCGACGCGCAGTTGTTCGATCGCACCATGCGCCTGGTCTTCATCCCGGGCATTTAAGGCGGGGATGATCTCGCGGTTCATCACCCCCCAGAATGCATCGCCCTTGGCGATGACATCGTTTTCAAGCTCGTCCTTCAAAGCTTGCGGCAGCCGGGTGGTTTTCCAATAGGCGCGGCGGTCGTCGTAAGCGGCCTTGAGATTGGCGATCTTGGCAAGGTTGGTGTCTGTGAGTTCGGGAAATTTGCTCGCCTCGAAGGAAAGCATGTAGGATTCGACCACAAATAGCGGCGGCGGCAGAATATCGGCGATCAAATCCTTGCCGTAGACGACCTGCTCATAAACCGGCCCGTTGACTTTCAGCCGTTCGAGCGCCGATTGCTGCAATCCGATCGACATGAAAAGACCTACTGAAACGGCGACGCCGAACGCCACCAGACTGCGAGCAATGGTGAATGCCAAGACTGTCTCCAAATAACTTTTGGCTTCTCTACTTCGAGAGGCCTGATCTACGTACGGCATTATTTGGCAAGAACACTGAAATATGGTTAATTCTTTTGATATCAGGGCTTAGCCAGCTCTTTCAGGTCTGGGGCAACCGTCCAAAATTGGGTTGATAGGTTGAAGCCGTAGTACCAAACCATCGCCAGCCATCGTGACGGCTCAAGGCGTCATTACATTCATCGCAAAGGAGATCAGCATGGCTGACCCTCCGCTTTCCGCATGAAGCGCAAAAGCGCGTGATCTTGCTCACCGGCTTGGCCGCCGTGAAAGCCGCTCGATAGCCGACATTGTTGAGCGTGCCCTCGAATGGGTACTCACTCGCAACCTGGCGTGCTTTCTCCTGGTGTCGAGGCTCCGCGGAGAGTGTCAAGCGGTTAGCCTCTGAATGGGTCGATTGTCGCGCGTTAAACGCCTTTCAGGCCAATCGCATGAGAGTTTCATTCAAATCGCCGATCTGTCGCAGCAGCTCGACCAACTTATCCGTATCATCTTGACTGAGCCGGCCCGTTCCGCCGCTGCTCTGCCAAAGATGTTGAAATTGTTGGCTCGTCTGGTGCGCGCTGCTCATGATTTCGATGATTTGAGCGCGGTTTTCCCAAGTTGCAACGATGGTCGGTTCGTCCATCTCCACCGACATGTCCAGTTCGCGTTCCAACAAAAACAATTCCTGATTCCTCTTGGGCGATGACGGTTTGGTTCGGATGGCGCCATCCCGCCTACGGGATCGGCCATTCCTGCAATGACTCAGGAACATGGGTTTGACAGTCTCGGAACGATTGAAAATCAAACGATTGGCTAGCGGGTGTGGGGCGGACCCGTTAGCCAATCGGCAAACCCTTCCTGGAATCACCCGAAGCAGAATTCGCATGAACAATAAATGGGAAAATTTCCCATTTGTCAACACGGAGCGACCGCGTTTTCAGTGCGGACCCGGACCCGGACCCGGACCTGGGCCTGGGGGCGGCGGCCCAGGCGGCGGGGCGTCCTGCCTTGGTGGCCCCCCTCTATCCGGAGCGGAAAAATCTCGGTCCGGCCCGCCTCTGCCGAAGGGCGAACGATCGGGCGGCGGTCGATCCGAAGGGCCACCCGGACGTCGCGAACCGAAGCCGTCTGGAATGCGCCCGTCGGGAAAACCGGTCATTCTGCTTGAGTCCCGCACGCCGACATCGACGAAGCCATGACCATCAGGAGATGGCGGCGTCGAGCCGAAAGGCGCGGACCCTCTGGGTCCCGCGCCCGGCCCGTCCTTATCGGTCGGCCGGAAGGTCTCGACGTTGACGATGCCGCGTTTCAAGCCCGGGACCAGGGGTTCAGCCTGAATGCGCGTGATGATCAATCGATCGGCGACGGCCTTGAGACGCACGAGCGTTTGCTTACCGGCCAGGTATCCATGCGTGCTTCCAAGCGAAAGGCCGCCGATCAGGACGCGATTGCTGCTCTTGACGGGGATGCCTCGAACATGGGCGCCTTCGGAAACGGAGCGGGGCTCGATGCGCCGGGCAATGATCGTACCGTCAGGTTTGCGGATGCCGAACACGGCGACCCGCTTGCCCTTGCGCAGACCCTTCGTCGCGACACCCGTCGTGTCGATCGTCTGCCCCAATACGGTCATGCCGGTCTTGTCTATCCGGTCGATGCGGCCCTGGACTTCGCTGGCGATCGTGATGCGGGCGGCAAGCTTGCCCGTCAGCAGCACCCGGGCGACATGACCGACCTTCATCGCGCTCGCGCGAACGCGTCGGCCGTCGATTTCGATCGGTGTCGTCGCACTGAACGGTATGTGGATGTTGTTGACGATGATGCTTCCAAAACCCTGGATGGTCCCGACGATGCCCGTCCCGCCGATCCCGTGATCTTCGTTCTCCCCGCCGCCCCGGATGGAAAGTCCGGACCCGCCGATGCCATGATCGCCGGTGCCCGTCGGCTGCGCGGCGGCAATCTTAGGCCCCAGAACCTGAAGCGCTATTCCGGCCAACAGAAATTGCCTTCTCGAGAGCGCCGACGGGGTCATTCGTCCGTCTCCGTCTCCGTCTTGGATGCGGCGTCTGCCTGAAGATCTGCCTCGCCCTCCTCGGTCATCACATAGAGCCCAGCGATCCAGCGGCTGTTGCCGCCGGGGTCGTCCTTGATGGCCTGATGGGCGATCTTGTTGAGCTTCAGGAGCAACGCCATTCCTTCCGCACGCGCGATCTCCTCGAGCCGGGCGGCCAGAACGGGCGATATCCCGTCATAATGGACCGCGCGTTCGAAGTTCGGGGGAGGCTCGTTCATCAGGTTCATGACCGACGCCTGCACATGGTCACGGAGGTTGCGCGTAAAATAATGCCGGCGAGCTTCGTCACCGGCATTGGGGACGATCGATGAGAGGTCGAGCTGGATCCAACCGTTCTGATCGAGAACGACGATGCCTTTATCCAGCCAGTCGTCCAGGATGGAGCGGGGGTGGACGTCCTTGGTGATGTCACTCACCAGGCTCTCGAATGACGGACCGCCGTCGCTGGAGGTCCGGGGCAGGGCACTCGGCCGATCCTCCGCATCGCAATAAAACGGATCGGCAAGCCATCTGGCGAGAATGCGGCTCGTCTGCGAAACGCCAATGGTCAGGAAGGATGCCGCAAGCACCTGTCCGCGCAGCCGGTTGACGTCCTTGCGGTGAATGCCGGTCAGAAGCGAGATGCGGCTATCCGTCTGGTTCTTGTTCGGCAGCGCGAATTCCTTCTCTGCGACCTCGATATAGAGACGGCGAAGAACGGTCGAAAAAGAGATGAAGTTGAAGCCGGAGGCGAGTGCGAGCTTGACCAGCGGGCGAAGCACGCGGATCAGCATGGCCTGCAAGGTCTCTTCGGAGAACGGTAGTTTCGCGCGCGGCTTTGACATCAAGAACACACTCGGTCTCTGAAAGACCATTGCCGGCAGACCTTCGGCAAACGTCCTCAGTCTCCCCTATGGGAAAGTCCAGACTGCCGCAACGGACAAGCGATATGCAAGACCAGCCTATGCCATGCTTCCTGGCGGCGCGGCCGTGATCGCGTCGCCATTGGGAAGGCATTTTGCCTCTTCTGTCAATGCGTTATCGGATGAGGTTCTGGTGACAGCACTGCGCCGTGGCGCCAGTCGATCAGCCGGTCGATGCGTGCAATCTTGTGGAAAACCTCGAAAACGTCGAATGACGTGCCTTTCTCGATGTGGGCTGCCAGCAGTTCGCAAAGCTCGAATATTTCAGGGGGCGTACCGGTCATCTCGACGCCGTCATCCGTGAAGACACCCGATCGCGGCCATGCCCGCGTCTGTTGCTCGTCGAGTTTGCTGCCGACGAAGGGGATCGTATCGATGATGCCGGAGGCAAGCGCGAAGGCCGCCTCCGCCACGATTTCGGAACACGCCGTGTTGGGCTCCTTCGCCAGGGCCGGTATTTGCAACTGCTTGAGTTCCCGCATTTTTCAATCCGTCAGAGATAGTTGACCAGGCTCAGGCTCTGGAGTTTTGACACGAGCGTGTAGGCCGTTTCCAATTGCGTCTGCAGTTGGTTGACGAGCGTCGAGGCCTCATAGGTATCCACGCCCTGGAGATCGACGAGATTTCCCTGAAGCAGAGTGGATTGAGCGTCGAGCGCGTCATTTGCCTTTTCGAGCCGTTCCTGGGCGAGGCCGAGTTCGCTTTGCTGCGTCACGATCCCGGAGGTCGCCTGCGCCGCATAGGCGATCGCCTTGGATGCGACGGTGCTCTGCGCGTCGGAGCTGAGATCCTGGCCGAAGAGGGCGGAGACGACGACGGAGGCGAGCGCGAGATAGCGCATGCCTTCGGAATTGGCATTGGTCGACGAGGTGATGGTTTCCGATCCGCTGATCCGGCTCGTCATGTTGGTGCTGGAAGCGGCCGACCAGCCTTCGGAAGCGTCCGTCCAGGCGCTCTCGGAGAACATCGGCTCGACTGTGTCGGTGATGAAGCTGCCGATTTCCTCGCCCGTCAACTCGCTGACGTCTTTTCCGAGACCGGTTGCATAATCGCTCAGCGCCGAAACGATCGTAGCCGAGACCGCCGAGGATTGATCGGTCAGAGGCTGGCTGTCGAGGTTCGTTCCGCCGAACAGGAATTCGCCATTGACCGACGTGTTTGCCGTCGAGACCAGCTGCGAAATCGTGGCGCTCGCCGTCTGCAGTGCAACGGCGATGCTCGTCGTATCCTGGCTCGCCTGGAGCGCGGTCAGGTTCGAGACCAGGCTGTCGCCAGCATCCTTGAGGCTCGAAAGGGCGGTTTGCGATGCGTTCATGCGCAATTCGACGACGGCATTGCTCATCTTGAACGAGGCGGCCTGGGCGATGGCGCTGGTGAGATTGATCGACTTTGCAGCGCCGGCGCCGAGTGATACGCCGATATCGGCGTAGGTTCCTGTGGTCGCTTCCGTCGAGGCCTGCTGCAGCTTGTTTTGGGACTGGCTGATGGTGAGCCGCAAAACATTCTGCATCGCCGATGATGAGACAAAAGATGCTTTCATGACTAGCTCGCTATGTCGAGGAGCGACTGGAACATCTCGTCGATGACGTTCAGGATCTTTGTCGCCGCTTTGTAGGATTGTTCGATGTCGAGAAGCAGTGTCAGTTCCTCGTCGAGGTTGACGCCGGTTTCGTTGGAATAGGCCTCGTCGGAGCGCGACAAGGCGGCAGCCGTGGTTTCGGAGGCCGACGTGGCGTCGCTTCGATATTGCTCGAGCCAGCCGATAGAGGCGCTGGCGTAGTCCGTCAGGCTTTGCGTCGTCGAGAGACCGGCGTCGGACGAGAACGAGCGCTGTTCCGTCAGCGCCTCATACAGGGCGTCGAGATTGTCCGAGAAGCCGCTGTCTCCCGAGGTGTTGAGATCGGTGATGCCGCTGATGGAGCCATCGCGCAGCTTCGTCGCATCGCCGCCCTCGCTGGTGACGACGGCTGGATTGACCGAGATGGTGGAGGCGATCCCTGTCGTATCGTCGGAAGCCGCAGGTGTTCCCCCGGTTGCGCCTGACGCCGTGGTCCACACGAAAAGTCCCGGGGCGCTCGTGCTGCCGTCGGTTTCCGAGAAGATCTGGACGAGCGATTTGGCGATCTCGTCGAGCTGGGCCTGGAATGTCGGGGCGATCTCGTCGCGAAGCTGCAGCAGCGCCTGCAGGCTGCCCGAGGCACTCGTCGTCGATCCCTCGCCGGCGTCGAGCGCAACGCCGTCGATATAGATGGAGTTGCCTTCCGTTCCGGCGACGTAGGTTGCCGTCGAGGCGAACGTGACGGCGCGGGGTATGGTCTCGAACAGCACGGTGCCGTCCGAGGTGTAGAGCGCCATATCGTTGTTGTGGCGTACGGCGGAGGTGACGCCGACGATCGATGAGATCTGCTTCAGGAGCTTTTCACGCTCGTCGAGCGCCGAGGATGTATCGGCGCCGGTCGATGTCGCCAGCTTGACCGCATTGTTGGCCGCCTCGAACTCAGACAGCAGCGTATTCAGGGTGGAGACCTGTGTGGCGATCTCCGCATCCGCCTCGGCTCTGATCGACTGGACACCGTCGCTTGCGGTATTTAGCGAATTGGCGAGATCCTGCGCGGCGGTCACGGCCGATTGCGCTGATGTCGTGCTGCTCGGCGACGTGCCGAATGTCTGAAGCGCCTGCTGGAATGCCGTGAGATAGGTACTCGGCGAGGTCTCGTAGTCATTGCCGCCCACCAGCGACTTCAAGCTTTCGAGGCCGGTCATCAGCGTCTGCTGGGCGCTGTCCTTGGCATTCGTTTGCAGATACTGGGCAAGCAGCGCAGTTTCCTGCGCCCGGCTGATGCTGACGACCTGGGCGCCGGAAAGAGACGTCGTAACCGACGCCTCCCGTCTCACATAATCGGAATTTCCGACATTGGCGATATTCGTCGAAATGACGCTGCTTTGCTGGCCCGTATTGTTGAAAATACTTTGCACGCTGTTCAAGGCGGAGGTGAGCGACATGCCGGCGCCCTCCCTATCGTTTCAGATTGACGAGGACATCCATGATATCGGAGCCGGTCTGAAACACCTTGGAATTGGCGGTATAGCTGCGCTGCGCCTCGATCATCTCCGTCAGTTCGCCGGCGAGATCGACGTTCGAGCTTTCGAGAGCGCCGGACTGGATGGAGCCAAGCCCGTTCGTCTGCGGGAAGCCGGTGACCGTGACGCCGGACAATCCGTTGGCACTGTAGACATTGCCACTGAGCAGCGTCAGATTGTCCGGGCTGGCGACCGTTGCAAGAGGGATCTGATAAAGAGCCTTTGTTGCGCCGTTCGCATAGGAGACCGACACCACGCCGTCCGCACCGATAGACACCGAGCTTACGGCACTTGCGGCCTGGCCGTCTGCGGAGCCCGTCGCCGAGAAGTCGGAGGCAAGCTGGGTAAAGTCGGAATAGTCCATGGTGACCGTCTTTGCCGTCACCGGATCGACGATGTCGGTGTCGGTTGCGGAGGTCAGCTGGCCATCGGCGTCGAAGGAGAGCGTTGCAACGCTCACGGCATCGGAGGAGTAGGGAAAGGATGTTGTGCTGCCGGTGGCTGCATCGGCATTGCGGTAAACCGCGACCTCCCAGGTGCTGCCGGTGACCGCGCCGCTCGCATCCGTCGTGACGCCGGTCTTGGTGAAGTAATAGTCGTACTGGACGGTGCCGCCGAGGCTGTCATAGGCAACCAGCGACATCTTTTGCGTGTCGTCGGTGACGCTTGCCGTGTTGGCGCTCGGCAGCGTCGTCGTATCCGTGACGACGGTCGCTTCGGAGTTCAGGTTGCCGCTGAAGTAGGCGCTGCTCGAAGCGACGGCGCTCAGGCCCGATTGGGATACGTTGACCGGCACCAGGCCGTCGAAGCCGTTGACGACCACAGCCGGCACGCCGGAATCATAGGAATATCCCATGAGCGTGAAACCGGCACCGTTGACGAGATTGCCGTCGCTGTCGACCGAGAAGTCGCCGGCCCGGGTGAGCACAGGCGTGCCGTCGGCGCTTTCCACGATGAAGAACCCGTCTCCCGAGATCGCCAGGTCGTAGGCCGAAGTCGTATAGGAAATGTCGCCCTGCTGGGAAATCGCCTGGCGCACGGATGTCTGAACGCCGCCCGAATTGTAATTGCCCGAGGAAGACGGCAGGACCAGCGACGAAAAGGACGTGGAAACGGCCTTGTAGCCGGTGGTGTTCGCGTTGGCGATATTGTCGGAAACCGTGCTCAGCCGGTTTGCCTGTGCACTCATGCCGGAGACGGCGGTTTTCATGCTTCCAAAAATGCTCATGGCTCGATTCCTTATGGTTTGGGAACATGCCATGTGACGACAGGCTTCCAGGGCCCGGATTGCGGGCGCACGACATCGCTGGCGCCGGGCAAGGCCGACACCGGTCGATGATCTGATTGTCTGGACTGACCCCGTGATGGCGATAGGCGCTTCGGCTCATCCGCGCGCTAGTATTGTGCGCCTGTGGCGGCACACCAACGTTTCAGTATTTCAGGAGCGGCCCGGATGAGGGCTCTGCCGGCTCCACTGCCGGGCCGCTTTCAGATCGTCTCATTGCAGTTCTCCAGCAACTGCAATGGCGACGCTCCGTATCCGCCGTCAGCCCGCGGACTGTACGGACAATGAACCGGTGTCGGATGTGTCGAGCAGATCGAAGAGCTGGCTCGCCTGGCTTGCGGTGACGTCCTCGGGCTTGCCTGCCATGAACTCGTCCAATGTCACGAGCCCGTCTCCATTCGTATCGAGATCGGAGATCAGGGATTGAGACTGGTCGTCTTCTGCGGGCGGCGGTGGCCGTCCTTCGGAACGCTGCGACTGCTCGGCCGACATGGCCTCGGTCAGCGCATCGACCGATAGCGAACCCGCTCCTTCGCTGTCGAAGCTGTCGAAAAGCGTGCCGGCCTGGTCTTCCGTCACATCGGACGGCCGGCCTGCGACGAACTCGTCCTTGCTGATGGAGCCGTCGCCATCGGTATCGAGATCGGAGAGCAGGGATGCAAGATCGTCATCCTCTACGGGCGGCGGCGGCGGTCCGCCGGGGCGTTGCGACTGCTGAGCGGACATGGCCTCGGCGAGCGCATCGACCGATAGCGAGCCCGTGCTTTCGCTGTCGAAGCTATCGAAAAACGTGTTGGCGTGATCCTCCGTCACGTCGGACGGCCGGGCCGCGACGAACTCGGCCTTGCTCACATAGCCGTCGCCATCGCTGTCCAATTGGGCAACGTCCATGCCTTCACCGCCGCCCTCGTCCTCGCCGGAGGACGACTGATCGGAGAAGCGGTTCATCGACAGCGTCATCAGCTGGGACAGGAGTTTGTCGGCGCTGCTGGACGTGTCTTCATCGAGCTGCCCGCTTTTGGTTGCTTTTGCCGACGAAACCGTATTAGAGGATAGGATCTCCTCGGACGCGGATGTCGGGTGCTTGCTATAGGAATAGGAAGAGACTGATGTTGCAGCGGAAATGGTCGTCATAAGCGCTCCATCGCTAGGAGGGTGAGGATGCAACGCATTACAGAACTGATGAGTTCTCTAAATCGAAATCACTAATGCCACAACCGAAAAAATTGCCCCTCAGAAATCGTAGTCTACGTTCTCAGGTCGTCGGCACGTGTTTCGGCAGGGTGGTCTAGACCGTCATGGATATTATCGACGAGCCTACGGACGAGCCGCGCAAGCGGGGGCGGCCGAAAGTTTCCAGCGACGAGGACAAGCGGGCGCATATCGTCGAAGTCGCCGGCCGCGTTTTCGTCAAATACGGTTATGCCGGAAGCACGACCGCGATCGTCGCCTCCGAGGCGGGCGTTTCGAAGCAGACCCTCTATAAGCTGTTTCAGAGCAAGGAAGAGCTGTTTGCCGCCGTGGTCGGCGCGCATCGGCGCCTGATGCTCGATCTGCCCAGGCCTGCCGAAGATATCTCGATTGCCGCGAGCCTCGAGCGCATTTTCATGATCGATATGGATGAGGACAAGGATGCGGATCGCACCGGCTTCCTGCAGCTCGTCTTTCGCGAAGCGGCGCAATTTCCCGAACTTGTCGATATCCTGCAGCGCGAAGGCATGCTTGCCAGCCGGCAGCATCTCGCCGACTGGCTGGGCGAACGCCGGTCGGAAGGCAGGTTGACGCTGGACGATACGGCGAGCGGCGCCCGGATGCTGATGGATATGATCCTCGGCGGCATGGGTCCGCCGGAAGGGCGCGCGCAGGCCTGGCCCGATCGGGCTGGACTGTTTGCCCATCTTCGCCGCTGCATTGCCATCTTTGCCGCAGGCGTCGGCGCGGCCTAAAACGCGTTTGCAATCTGTCAGATTCGCTCCTCGCGCTTTGTCCGGCAAAACGCGATCCGTTGACATTCGCTTCCAATTCCGCATTGGATGAATTATAGAACTATAGAGTTCTATTAAATTGATTCGGCCACATGTAGGTGGCTGCGCTTCGCCATGACCGGCGACGACATTCCCGCAGAGATGAAAATTTTCACCCGTGACTGCCGGCAGGCTTTCGCGCGGCACCGCCGTGCCTATGAAAGGGACACACGTTGGTTTCTACCTATGTAAGCTATCTTACGGTCGCGCGAAATCTGAACGCCAGCCTCTCGAACGTGGCTTCACAGGCAACGGTTGCCCGCGACAGCGCCTACTACAAGGAAAACATCGACAAGGTCACGACCGTCGATGACTTCATGAGCGATTACAAGCTCTATTCCTATGCCATGAAGGCCTACGGCCTTGAAGACATGACATATGCCAAGGCCTTCATGAAGAAGGTGCTGGAGAGCGATCTCAGCGATTCATCGAGCTTCGCCAACAGCTTGAGCGACACCCGCTATGCCGAGTTCGCCGCCGCCTTCAAATTCGCCGGCGAGACGAAGACGGCGCAATCGGACGTGCAGCGAGACAATCTGCTCGATGCTTATGAGGGGTCCTTCGACGCCGAGGCGGATGACATCGCCGACGAGACGGACTATTTCGAAGAGAATATCTCGTCGATCACCTCGGTCGACGATCTCCTGTCGAGCTCGAAGCTGAAGAACTATGTGCTGACCGCTTTCGGTCTCAGCACCGAATACACCTCGACCAGCTTCCTGAAGAGTGTTTTGACGAGCGATCTCGACGATGCCGATAGTTTCGTCAACCAGCTCGACGATGATGTCTATGTCAATCTGGCGAAGGCCTTCAACTTCAACGAGGATGGCTCGACCGACGGCGACCTGATGTCGGAAGATCAGCTCTCGCTGGTCGCAAGCGCTTATGCGGTGGCCTCGGCGACGATCGCTTCCTCGGATACCGGGGAGGCCTATGACACTTACTTCGCTGCGCAAATCGGAAACATCACCTCCGTCGATGAGTTGATGAGCGACGACAAACTGGTTTCCTATCTGAGAACTGCCTATGGGCTTACCGATAGCGAGACCGATAACTTCATTTCCGCGGCGCTGAAAAGCGCTGATCTCGCCGACGCGATCGGCTTGTCCGAGCTGCACGATGCCTTCAATTTCGATGAGGACGGTGCGCTTGCCGATGGCGATACGGCCCAGACATCGGAACAGACCGCCGCCACCACGGCGGCCTTCGATGAGAATTATGAGGTGCTGATCGCCAACACCGACACTGAAGACGCCGTCGACAACTATACGACGCGCATCGCCAGCGTCACCTCGATCGATGATTTCCTGGTATCAAATGATGACGACGACGATGACGACAACGACGATCTCCCGGAACTGTGGGAAATGGCGTTGCGAGCCTTTGACATAGACCCGGACAGCGTTTCGAGAAGCGAGGTCCGGAAAATTCTCGAAAGTGATCCCTCGGACTCGAAGAGCTATGTCAACAGCCTCGACGATGACCGGTTCGTCGCCTTTCGCAAAGCCTTCAACTTCGACAGCAATGGCGACGTGACCGTTCCGCTGCAGGCCATGTCGGAATCCGTCGTCGACGACTATGCCGCCTATTACAAGCAGGACAAGATCCGATATCTCGAAGGCGACGAGCTGACGGAAGCGACTGACGCGGCGGACGAGGAGATTACCTATTTTCGCGAGCAGATGGCGACGATCACCACGGCCAGCGAATTCCTGGCCGACGATCGTCTGGTTTCCTTCGTGCTCGAGGCGAAGGGGCTCGATCCTGATGATGTCACGTCGGACGCGTTGGAGAAGATGTTTTCTTCCGATCTCGACGACGAAGACAGTTACGTCAACAAGCTGGACGACAATCGTTTCGCCGAACTCGTCGGCGCGTTCAATTTCGATCAGGACGGCAATATTTCAGCTGATCCGACCGGGACGGTGCAGCAGCGCGGCGACGTGCTGGAGACGATCGACGCCTATGTCAGGCTGACGCTCGAGGATGATCAAGGCGACAGCAACACCGGGGTGCGCCTTGCCCTCTACTTCCAGCGCAAGGCGCCGGAGATCTCGAGCGCCTACGACATTCTGGGTGATAGCGCGCTCTTCGAGTTTTTTACGACGAGCTTCAACCTGTCTAGTTACGTCTCGAACATGGACGTCGACAAGCAAGCCGAGATGATCGACAATTTTATCGACATCGAGGATCTGTCGGATCCGGAAAAAGTCGACGATCTGATCAAACGCTTCACCGCCATGTATGACATGGCCAACGGCACAGGCACCACCTCGACGGCACTTTCGATCCTAACCGGCTCGGCGACGATAAGCGCTGACACGCTGCTGGCAATGGCACAATTGAAAAGCGGGTGAGGCCTGTCGTCGTCACGACGCGTCTTGATCAACGCAACTTGGTGGTTGGCTCCCGCAATCAGCCACGATGCCCGCTGTGCGTCAATCGAGCGATCACGAACCGGGATAGCTCGGTTTGCGACGCTCAATCCAGGCATCGAGCCCTTCGCGCAAATCGGCGGTTGGCGCCATGCGGGCGAATTGTTCGCCTTCGATCAGCAGCCCCTCCGCAATACTCTGGTTGATGCCGCGCGTCACCGCCGTCAGAATGCTCGCCGCCGCCAGCGGTGAATGACGCAGAATGCGCCGTGCGAGGTCGTGGGCGGCCGGCATGAGAGCGTCATGCGGGACAACTTGGTTGACAAGGCCGAGTTCGAGGGCGCGCTGCGGGGAGAATGCGTCGCCCGTCAACAGCAATTCGAGGGCGCGCTTGCGCCCGGCCAGCCTCGGCAAACGCTGCGTTCCGCCAAAGGTCGGCGGCATTGCGAGATTGATCTCGGGCTTGGCGAACAAGGCGCGTTCGCTGGCGATGGCGAGGGGTACAGCCTCTGTGATCTCGCAGCCTCCGCCAAAGGCAAGGCCGTTGACGGCGGCGATGACGGGTTTTCGGAAGGCTTCCAGCCGCGCAGTTAATCGCTGTCCGCGCGCGACGAAATCGCGCATCGCGACATCGGCGCCCTGCGTCACGCTTTCCGAGAATTCGTGGATATCGCCGCCCGCCGAGAATGCCCGCTCGCCTGCGCCGGTGAGGATGATCGCCCGGATTGAACTGTCGGTTTCGATGGCGTCGAGGATCGCCAGCAAGCGGTCTATCAAGGCGTAATTCAGCGCATTGAGTTTTTCCGGGCGATTGAGAGTGACGGTGGCGATTCCGTCGCGGCTGTCGATCAAAACAGTGTCGGCCATTCGGTTTCCTTTCCGCTATGCTGCGTCAGGAGAAGTATGCCGCCGGCCGATACTTGTGTATATTCACTAGTCGGTATACATAGCGGCATGACCTCACATGCAATTCCGACGCGCGAACGCATCATCTCGGCCGCCGCCAAGCTGTTTTACAACGAGGGCATCAGAAGCGTCAGCGTCGATGCGGTGGCTGAAGAGGCCGGCGTCACAAAACGCACCCTTTACTACCATTTCGCCAGCAAGGACGACCTCATAGGGGCCTATCTGGAGGCGCGCGATCAGCCCAACCTTTCTCTGTTCAAACGCTGGTATGCGGAAACGACGGGCGAACCGGCAGATAAGGTGCAAGGCATCTTTCGCAATCTCGCCCGCGCGGCCCGCCATCCGAAATGGAAGGGCTGCGGCTTCCTGCGCACCTCTGTGGAACTCGCCAATATGCCTGGCCATCCAGCCATGAAGGTCGGGATTGAACACAAGAAGAGGGTCGAGGCCTGGTTGCGGGTGACGTTCGAGGCGGCCGGAATCAAGACGGAAGCGCCGCAGCTCGCCCGGCAGATCGTCCTGCTGCTCGATGGCTCGTTCGCCGTCGTTCTGTTGCATCGCGACCCGACCTATATGGAAGCCGCCGGCGAGGCGGCGGGTTCACTGATCCGCGCAGCGACCGCAAACGCGTAAGGCGCCGGATCCTAGGCGCTCGCTCCAAGGACCGCATCTTGCGCCCTCAGCATGGCCCTCAGGTCATTGAGCGGGAAGGGCATGATTGAGCCTCTGAAACAAGAGAGCAATGCTGCACTGCCGAAAAAATCACCACGCGCACCACTGCGCGTTTTTTCAGCATGACCCATTGACAATTCATCCTTGATGGCACTTCATAACGTTGTTCCAGTAAAACAGACACGCGTCCATTATACTGGAACAATAGGAACAATCCATAAGGGGAACGCCATGACCATTTCCTTTCGCACCGGCGTGATGTCGCTGGCCGTCGCCGCTCTGTTGTCCACGCCTGCGCTGGCCGACGGCAGCAAGCTCGATGAAGTGCTGGCCCGCGGCCATCTCGTCCTCGGCACGGGCAGCACCAATGCGCCTTGGCACTTCAAAAGCGCCGACGACAAGCTTCAGGGCTTCGACGTCGACATGGGCCACATCATCGCCAAGGCGCTCTTCGGCGATCCTGAAAAGATCGAGTATGTGAACCAGTCCTCCGACGCCCGCATCCCGAACATCACCACCGACAAAGTCGACATCACCTGCCAGTTCATGACGGTTACCGGCGAACGCGCCCAGCAGGTTGCCTTCACCATTCCTTATTATCGCGAGGGTGTCGGCCTGATGCTCAAGGCGGATGGCAAATATGCCGACTACGCAGCCCTCAAGGCGGCCGGTTCCTCCGTTACCATCTCGGTTCTCCAAAACGTCTACGCCGAGGCAATGGTGCATGCCGCATTGCCGGAGGCGACCGTCGACCAATACGATTCCGTCGACCTGATCTATCAGGCGCTGGAATCGGGACGCGCCGATGCTGTCGCCACGGACCAGTCGTCGCTTGCCTGGTACATGACGCAGAATCCGGGCCGTTACAAAGATGCCGGCTACGGTTGGAATCCGCAGACCTACGCCTGCGCCGTCAAGCGCGGCGATCAGGATTGGCTGAACTTCGTCAACACCGCCCTGCACGAGGCCATGACCGGCGTCGAATTCGACTTTTACGCCAAGTCCTTCAAGACCTGGTTCGGCAAAGATCTGACTCCGCCGCAGATCGGCTTCCCGGTCGAGTTCAAGTAACAGCCATGTGGAGCGGGACATGTTTCCCGCTCCGCATTTAAGAGTGAGAGCATGACGTCGTCCGAAAACCGCTCAGACTTTTCGGCATCATGCTCTGGTCTGAAAGGGCGGCCCGTATGGGTTACACGTTGAATTTCGCTGCCGTCTGGCGCAATTTCGATTTTCTTTTGAGCGGGCTTGCGCTCAGCCTCGGCCTTGCGGTGATCTCGATCCTGATCGGGGCAGCGATCGGCCTTGTGGTGGCCTTCGCGCTGACGTCCAAAAGCCGTTTTGCGGTCGTGCCGGCGCGGGTCTATGTCACTGTCATTCGCAACCTGCCGATTCTCGTTCTGGTGCTTTTCGTCTTTTTCGCGCTGCCGCAGATGGGTTTGCGCCTCGACAAGATAAAAAGCTTCGTCCTGGTTCTGTCGCTTTATTCCGGCGCCTATCTGGCCGAGGTGTTCCGCGCCGGGCTGCTGTCTATTCCAAGAGGACTGACGGAAGCGGGGCTTGCCATCGGCCTGACGGGGATGCAGATCCGCAGTTCCATCATCGCTCCGCTGATGCTGCGCAACGTGCTGCCATCGCTGTCCTCAACGATCATCTCGCTCTTCAAGGACACCTCGCTCGCCGCCGCCATCGCCGTGCCCGAACTGACGTTTGCTGCCCGCAAGATCAATGTCGAGAGCTTCCGCGTCATAGAAACCTGGATGGTCACATCTGCCCTTTATGTCGCGGCCTGTTTCCTCATCGCCGCCGTGATGCGCTTTGTCGAGCGCCGTCTGGCCCTGCCGAGATAGACCTGATGTCCCACACTTTTCTCGAACAACTCTGGATCGCCCGATACGTCATCATGAACGGCATCGGCGTGACCGTGTCGATCTCCCTGCTGGCCATCCTCGCGGGTTCCATACTCGGCGTTTTCGTCGGTTTGGCGCTCGTCTATGGCGGCGTTGTTTTGCGTCTGGCCGTGCGCGCCTATACGGATATCATCCGTGGCACGCCGGTGCTCGTGCTGGTGCTGGCGAGCTACTATGTCTCCGCCGCCGTCGGCCTCGATCTCGGGCCGTTCTCTGCCGGCGTGCTCGCCCTTGCCATCTTCTGCTCCTCCCATGTCGGCGAAATCGTGCGCGGGGCGCTTCAGGCAATTCCGAAGGGGCAGACCGAAGCCGCCAAGGCGATCGGCCTGACCTTTACACAGACCTTCACCTCGGTGCTGTGGCCGCAGGCTATGCGCCAGTGCTTGCCGGCCTGGGTGAATACGGCGGCCGAGATGGTGAAGGCCTCGACGCTGCTCTCCGTCATCGGCGTCGCGGAGCTTCTCCTGCGCACGCAGGAGATCATCTCCCGCAATTTCATGAGCCTCCAGTTCTATTTCCTGGCCGGTGGTCTCTATTTCATCATCAACTACGGCATCGAGCACTTCGGCAAATATGTCGAGCGCAAGACCGCCCTGCCGTCCTGAGGAGACACCCCGATGGCCAAGACCATTCTCGACATCCAGGGTCTGCGCAAGACTTACGGCATCCACGAAGTCCTCAAGGGCGTCGATTGCGCCGTGCAGGAGGGCGAAGTCATTTCCATCATCGGCTCGTCCGGCTCCGGAAAGACCACCTTGCTGCGCTGCATCAACATGCTCGAAGAGTTCCAGGGCGGCACGATCAGCCTCGACGGCGAGGAGATCGGCTACCACGCCGAAGGCGCAACGCGGCGTCGCAAGAGCGAGAAGGAGATTGCACGCCAGCGTGCGCTGACCGGCATGGCGTTTCAGCAGTTCAACCTCTTCCCGCATATGAGCGCCGCTGAAAACGTCATGCTCGGCCTCGTCAAGGTGAAGAAAATGACGAAGCCGGATGCCCGCGCCATCGCGGAAAAATGGCTCGATCGTGTCGGCCTTTCCGCCCGCGCGAACCATTATCCCGGGCAGCTTTCCGGCGGTCAGCAGCAGCGCGTCGCGATCGCCCGCGCCATCGCCATGTCGCCGAGGCTGATGCTGTTTGACGAAGTGACCTCCGCGCTCGACCCGGAACTGGTGGGCGAAGTGCTCCAGGTCATCAAGGGGCTTGCCGCCGACGGCATGACCATGCTGCTCGTCACGCACGAAATGCGCTTTGCCTACGACGTTTCGTCCCGCGTCATCTTCATGAACCAGGGCGTCATCTGCGAGGAGGGCGACCCGAAGGACATGTTCGTGCATCCGAAGACCGAACGGCTGGCCGAATTCCTCAAGACCTCGAGTTTCAACTAATGCATGTCGCCCAAAAGTGCGCAGCGGTTTTGGGATAACGATTTGCATAAACAAAACTTAAAGAAAGCTCCCGTGGCGGTCCGCTCTGCGGATCGTCACGGGCGCTCGGTCCAAGGATCGACAAGCTCGATCCCAAAGCCCTCGAAGTCCTTTATATTGCGAGTGGCGAGGGTGAGATCGTGAGCAATCGCGGTGGCGGCAATCAGGCCGTCCATTGACGACAAGCCGCGTCCACTTCGCTTTGCGAGCCCCATCAAGTCGCCCCAGGCTATCGCAACCGGTTGGTCCACAGGGATGACACGCTGCTCAAAGCGCTGCGGCAGGTCCTGGGCAAGCCATTCAGCCAGCGCGTCGCGCTTCCGCCCGCTTTCCATCAATGCAACGCCACGCCGGATCTCCGCGATCGATACGACGCTGATGAACGAGCGATCCTCGTCGAGACTGTCCAGCCATTGTAGGACATGTGCATCGGGACGCGGCCTTGTCACCTCGGAAAGCACATTGGTGTCCAGCAGAAGTCTCACAGCTGGAGATCACGCGGTTCGTCGCGTTGACGTTCGAGGTCCAGATCGGCGCCACGCAGCGGCGATTGCATCAGAAACTCTGCAAGGGTGCCCTTGCGCGCGGTCTTCCGCTGCCATTCCTCGGCCGAAACGACGACGACGCTTGGTTTACCGTTGCGCATGATCGTTTGTGGTGTCGCTTGCGCGCGTTCGATAACCTCAGACAGCTTGGCCTTCGCACTGGCGACTGTCCAACTTTTATCCTCTGGTCGTGATGGCTGCATTCGCTATATCCTGACTATAGTGACTATCATGACTATATAAGCCGAACCGGTCTAGCCGCAAGCAGCTTTTCGATAGGGAAGGGGCTTTGTCGGCTTTGGGCGGCCGACGCTGATCGGGGTTTGCAAGGAATTGCGGGCACTCGCTCAATTTGCGCTCAGTTTGCATTCCCAGTGTGCAAATCCCAGGGGGAGGGATCCGGGACATCTTGGAAATCCTGAGCGCAGAATTTTGGCACGAGCTTTGCTTTCCTGTCTTGTATGCAAGATAGCCAGACATCTGAGACCACGCAGAAGACCATCGAGGAGACGATCGTCTCCGGGATTCTTTCAGCCAGGATCCGGCCCGGGACGCGTCTCAGCGAAAACCAGCTGGCAACGCTCTTCAGCGTGTCTCGAACCCGCGTTCGTGAAGCCATGATGCGCCTGGAAACACGCGGCATCGTGCATGTAAGTCCAAGACGAGGCTGGTTTGTCGTCGAGCCGTCCGCTGAAGAGGCGATCGCGGTCTATGAGGCACGGCGCGTCATCGAGGCCGGGTTGCTGCGCGGCATGCGCGCCCTGACAGATGAGGGACGCAAAGCTCTCGACGCGCATTTGAACGAGGAAAAAAGCGCAATGGCTGCGGGCGACCGCCAGCGCCTGAGCTATTTAATGGGCGATTTCCACATCCGCATCGCAGAATTGAGCGGGAACGCCATCATTGTCGATATCCTCCGCGATCTCACCGCGAGGACGATCCTCATTTCGATGCTCTATCAGTCTGAATTTCATGCAGTACAGTCTCATGACGGGCATTGCCGCATCTTCGAGGCCATGCAAGCGGGCGATTTCGCCAGAGCTGCCGAGCTCTCTATCGAACATCTGGACGAAGTGGAAATGGGCCTCGACCTCACCACGCGCCCGGATCCGCTCTCGGAACTGCGCAGTTCCCTGTCACTCCCCCCAAGACCGGGCCCTCGGGTCTCCCAACTGTCAGACCCAAAAAACCACAACTTCAAAGGAGTAATTAAAACATGCTGACAAGACGAGTCTTCTTCGCAATCGCGACCCTGGCTGCAACCTTCGGCTTCGGCTCCGCGTCCTACGCCGATGCTCTCGCCGACATCACGGCGCGCGGTACGCTGCGGGTCGCCGTCCCACAGGATTTCCCGCCCTTCGGCAGCGTCGGTACCGATATGGCGCCGATGGGCTACGATATCGATGTGGCCAATCTCATTGCCGAAAAACTGGGCGTCAAGACCGAACTCGTGCCCGTCACCAGCGCCAACCGCGTTCCTTATCTGCAGACGAATAAGGTCGATCTGGTCATTTCCAGCCTCGGCAAGAATGCGGAGCGCGAAAAGGTGATCGATTTCACCACGGCCTACGCCCCCTTCTTCAATGGCGTGTTCGCGCCCGCCGATGTTTCGATCGCCAAGGTGGAAGATCTCGCGGGCAAGAGCATCGGCGTTACGCGCGGCGCCGTGGAGGACCTCGAACTGACGAAGATCGCGCCGGCCGACGCGACGATCAAGCGCTACGAGGACAATAATGGCACCATCTCGGCCTTCCTGTCCGGCCAGGTCGACACCATTGCCACCGGCAACGTCGTGGCCGCTGCAATCCTCGCCAAAAATCCCCCCAAGCGCCCTGAAATGAAGTTCCTCATCAAGAACTCGCCCTGCTACATCGGCCTCAACAAGGAACAGGCGGCTCTTCTGGAGAAGGTGAACGGCATTATCGTTGCTGCCAAAACCGATGGCGCACTCAACGCCATATCGCAGAAGTGGCTCGGCGCCGATCTTCCGTCGGATCTGTAAGGACCCGGTCCTACGGATGTCATCCCGCGCCTGCGCGCGGGATGACCTGACGCTCCGTCACCGCAAGAGGGGACAATTCCTTGAGCTATCATTTCGAATTTGGCTGGCTGCTTGAATATTATCCTGACATCATCAAGGGCATACTGATCACGCTGGAGCTTATCGCGATCGGCGGAGTGCTCGGCATATCGCTCGGCATCTTCTGTGCCTGGGTACGTGCACTCGGCCCGGCCTGGCTGAAGCCTGTCGTTGCGACCTATGTCGAGCTGATCCGCAACACGCCGTTCCTGATCCAGCTCTTTTTCATCTTCTTCGGTCTACCGTCGCTCGGCCTCCAGCTTCCCGAACTGACGGCTGCCAACCTTGCGATGGTCGTCAACCTCGGCGCTTATAGCTGCGAAATTATCCGCGCGGGCATCCAGGCAACCCCGAAGGGCCAGTTCGAGGCAGGCGAGAGCCTTGCCATGACGCGCTTCGAAACCTTCCGGCATGTCGTTCTCGTGCCATCCCTGCAGCGCATCTGGCCGGCGCTGTCGTCGCAAGTGGTCATCGTCATGCTCGGTTCGTCGGTCGTCTCGCAGATCGCCGCCGAGGATCTGACCTTTGCCGCGAACTTCATACAATCGCGAACCTTCCGCGCCTTCGAGGCCTACATCGTTTCGACAGCCATCTACCTAGTGCTAGCGATCCTGCTCCGGCAGCTGCTGGGGGTGGTCGGCGGGTTCATTTTCCCGAGGAGAGCAGCACGATGATCGAGTTCACACTCTGGGACATCCTGCGCAACCTGTTGCTCGCCACCCGCTGGACGATCCTGCTTTCGCTCGTCTCGTTCATCGGCGGCGGCGCGGTCGGACTGGGGCTGCTGTTCCTACGCATCAGCAAGCGCAAGGCATTCAGGGTAGTCGCGAAATATTATATCGAGCTCTTCCAGGGCACGCCGCTGCTGATGCAGCTCTTCATCGCCTTTTTCGGTCTCGGCCTCTTCGGGATAGACGTGCCGGCCTGGCTTGCTGCGGGATTGGCGCTCACCCTGTGGAGTGCCGCCTTTCTCGCCGAAATCTGGCGAGGCTGCGTCGAGGCGGTCGCGCGCGGTCAATGGGAAGCCTCCGCCAGCCTCGGCATGGGCCGGCTGCAGCAGATGCGTTATGTCATCCTCCCGCAGGCGCTGAGGGTCGCCATACCGCCGACGGTCGGTTTCTCCGTTCAAATCGTCAAGGGAACGGCGCTGACTTCGATCATCGGTTTCGTCGAATTGTCGAAAGCCGGCACGGTCGTCACCAATGCCACTTTCCAGCCCTTCACCGTCTACGGGCTCGTCGCTCTCATCTACTTCGCCCTTTGCTGGCCTTTGTCAAAAAGCAGCCAGATCCTGGAAAGGAAGCTCAATGTCGCTCATCGAAATCACTGAAGTCCGCAAGAGCTTTGGCACCACCGAGGTGCTGAAAGGCATCAATCTCGATGTGGAGGCCGGCGAGGTCATCGCCATCATCGGCAAGAGCGGTTCGGGCAAATCGACCCTGCTTCGCTGCATCAACGGCCTGGAGACCATCACCGACGGCTCCATCTCCGTGGCCGGCGCGCAGCTCCTCGATGACGAAGTCCATCTGAAGGCACTGCGCCTCAAGGTCGGCATGATCTTTCAGCAGTTCAACCTCTTCCCGCACCTGACTGTCGGCGGCAACGTCATGCTGTCGCAGACCGTGGTCAAGAAGACCCCGAAAGCCGAAGCCGAGGCCACCGCCCACAAGATGCTGGAGCGGGTGGGGCTAGGCCACAGGTTCGACGCCTATCCGGACGAGCTCTCGGGCGGCCAGCAGCAGCGCGTCGCCATAGCCCGCGCGCTCGCCATGCAGCCGACAGCACTTCTCTGCGACGAGATCACCTCCGCACTCGATCCGGAACTGGTCGCCGAAGTTCTGGCCGTCGTGCGCGAACTCGCCGCCGAGGGAATGACGCTCCTGATGGTGACGCACGAGATGAAGTTCGCCCGCGACGTCTGCAACCGCGTCGTCTTCATGCATCAGGGCCGAGTCCATGAAGCAGGCCGGCCGGAGGACGTCTTCACCAGTCCGCAGACTGCTGAGCTCAGGCAGTTTCTCGGTGTCAGCTAGGCGGCGGTGACAACTAGCTGTGAGCTTTCAGGAGGTTGTCCATTCGGAGCGGATTTAGGAGACTGGAGTTACCACACCTCAGTTTTCCAGGATCACTCCGAATGAACATCCATAAGAATGCCCGACTGACACCGTTGCGTCGAGA
>NZ_MZMU01000017.1 GCF_004123835.1 Rhizobium leguminosarum
ATATAGGTTTACGAGATGCAATTCAAATAGTTAGTCCCTAAAGGCATGCCACGCGCTCAAACGGGTGATTTGTCAGAGCTCGAAAAGATCTGATAGTAGCGCCGGCGGTTCGACTCCTTTCAAGGCGAGCAATACGAAACTATAGTCTCAGCGCGCATTCCCTGGCAGGTGGAATGCCTGCTGGAAATAGGATCGGAAGGCGAGCATCGGCGGTGAAAGTTCGATGTTCTTACGCCATGCAAGACCAACATCCATGGCCGGCACCGGGTCGCGAACATTGATGGTTTCAATCCGCCGACCCTCCAGTGACCAAGGCCGGTGCACCATGTCGGAGAGGATAGCCACGCCTTGGCCGTTGGCGACGAGGGATCGCACCGCCTCGACGGACGATGTGCGCAGGATCACCTGGGGCTGGTAGGGCGAGGCACTCCAGTATTTCAGCGACGAATGGGCGGCCTCGTCGACGGTCAGCATGATGTAAGGTTCCTCGGCGATTTCCTCCAAACCCACCGAATCTGCCTGTAGCAGGTGATGCTGTGCCGGCACCCACAGGCGGCGGGTCGAACTCAACACCTTTTCCGTCACAAGCGATGGGTTGAGGATGTTGGAGGTGAGTAGCACCGACATATCATAGCGGTTGGTCAGAAGACCTTCCTCGATCGATTCCCGTGTCAATTCGAAGAGCTGGATATCGAGCTTGGGGAAGAGGCGCCGCAGCCGTTCGATGTGCAGGGGCAGAAAATAACCGATGACGGTATAGGTTGCCGCCACCGTCAGGGTACCCTCGACGTCGTTGTTGACGACGTTCAGGTGCGTTGCCTCATCCACCTTTTTCAGGATGTCATAGGCATGCGACAGGAACTGGCGTCCGGCCGCCGTCAGGTCCATGCCGTGTGGGGCACGGATGAACAGGCTGGCGCCGACGGTCTGCTCCAGTTCCTTGATCGCCGTCGTCACGGCGGACTGCGAAATGGAAAGATCTACCGCAGCCTGCGATATCTGGCCGAGTTCCGCGGTCGCGACAAAATAACGAAGCTGCCGGAGACTGAGCGCCATGACGATGCCTTTCTATTCAATAAACCAAAACATGCCATCGGAAAATCAGAAGAGCCGACCCAAAAAGCAGCATATATCAGCACGCAAAGGTGCACACTCGTCTCAACTGATTGAAATTACGTGTTTCTTGGGTGCGCCAAATTTGAGCACTGCATTCTGATTTTCAGATACTAAGCATACAAAAATTTAATTTTTCAAATGAATTAATTCGTCCTAGCCTGATTTCGTCAAAAAAGCGGCAGACGGAAACGTGGCCCCATTGCAGGCAGGCGAGGAACAGTACGTTGATCGATGCAGTAGACATCAATTGCGACATGGGCGAAGCCTTCGGCCGGTGGCGCGTCGGCGATACCGACGACACAACGCTGATGGGGCAGATCAGCTCGGCTAATATCGCCGCCGGTTTTCACGCCGGCGATCCGAACCTCATGGACCAGACGGTTCGTCTCGCAACGGAGCATGGCGTCGGCATCGGCGCGCATCCAGGGTATAACGATCTTCAGGGTTTCGGCCGCCGCAAGATTGCCGGAACTGCCAAGGAACTGGTCAACGACATGGTCTATCAGGTCGGCGCGCTGCGGGAGTTCGCCCGTCGCCACGGCGCCCGCCTGCAGCATGTGAAGCCGCACGGCGCTCTCTATATGGAAATGGCTGTCGACGCCGAACTCTCGCAGATCTTCATGCAATACATGCGCACCGTCGAGCCCAATGCCTACATCTTCTGCATGGGCGGTTCGGAAACCTACCGGGTCGCAAAGGAAGCCGGGCAGCCGGTCGTGCGCGAGTTCTACGCGGACCGCGATTATGACGACACCGGCTCAATCGTCTTTACCCGCGATGCCGGGCGTCCGGATCCCGCCGCGATTGCCCGAAAGGTCGTGCGCGCCTGCAAGGAAGGTAAGGTCAGGACGGTCACCGGAGGGGACGTCGACATCGCCTTTGAATCCATCTGCTTCCATTCCGATACGCTCGGCGCGCTCGATATCGTGCGCCAGATGCGCGAGGCGTTGAATGCCGAAGGCATCCGCATCGCGCCGATTTCGGAAATCGCACGCCACTGAGACTTTTAAGCGGAGAGAGACATGAGCAAGCTGGAAATCAGATCGCCCTTGCCGGGCACGTTTTACCGGACGCCGGCGCCGGACGCGGCCCCGTTCAAGGCGGACGGCGACGCGGTCGCAAGTGCCGACACCATCGGCATGATCGAGGTGATGAAGACATTCCAGGAAATCCCGGCAGGCATCGACGGCACGGCCATCCGCTTCCTCGTCGACAATGAAGAGCCGGTGATGGCCGGCCAGGTGATCGCAGTGGTGGAGGCATGACCATCCGCTCGCTCCTCGTTGCGAACCGCGGCGAGATCGCGGTGCGTATCATCAAGGCGGCAAAGGCGCTCGGCATCCGCACCGTACAGGTTCATAGCGTCGCGGACGCCGATATGTTGGCCGTGAAGCTTGCCGACGAGGCCGTCAACATCGGCCCGCCATCCGCCGCCAAATCCTACCTCAATATCAATGCCGTAGTTTCTGCCGCCAAGGCGACCGGCGTCGATGCAGTGCATCCGGGCTATGGCTTCCTCTCCGAAAATGCCGATTTCGCCGAAGCGGTCGAGGCTGCCGGCCTGATCTTCATCGGTCCGAAGGGTGACGCGATCCGCCTGCTCGGCGACAAGGTCGCCGCCCGCGCGGTGGCCGCCCGCGCCGGCGTGCCGACCGTTCCCGGCAGTGCCGGACGGATCGCCAGCCTCGACGAGGCCCGCGTCATCGCGAACAACACCGGCTTCCCGATCATGATCAAGGCCGCTGCCGGCGGCGGCGGGCGCGGCATTCGCATCGCCGACAACATGGCGGACCTGGAACGGCATTTCCCGCAGGCTTCGGCGGAGGCCGCTGCCGCCTTCGGCGATGGCGGGCTCTATCTCGAGAAGGTTATCACCACGGCCCGTCATGTTGAGGTTCAGATTCTTGGCGACGGCGAGAATTTCGTTCATTGCTTTGAGCGCGAATGCTCACTGCAGCGCCGTCGCCAGAAGGTCTGGGAAGAAGCGCCTTCTTTCCTGCTGCCAGCGGCCGTGCGTGAAAAGCTATGCGCTAGCGCCGTCGCGCTTGCCAGGGAGGTTGGCTATCGCGGCGCCGGCACTGTCGAATACCTCTACGACGAGATCGCCCGCGAATTCTACTTCATCGAGGTCAACACCCGCATCCAGGTCGAGCATCCGGTGACCGAGATGATCACCGGCATCGACCTCGTGCAGGAGATGATCAAGGTCTGCGGCGGCGCCCAGCTGTCGATCGCCCAGAAGGATATCGTCGCGCGCGGCCACGCCATCGAATGCCGCATCAATGCCGAGGATCCGTCCCGCAACTTCATGCCGGCACCTGGGCGGATCGAGACGCTGAAAGTTCCCGAGGGCAAAGGCATCCGCTTCGACACTATGCTCTACGAAGGTTATTCCATCCCGCCGTTCTACGATTCGCTCGTCGGCAAGTTGATCGTCTGGGCCGAAAGCCGCGACGCATGCCTTGAGCGGCTGAAGAGCGCGCTCGAGGGCCTGACGATTACCGGCATTCCAACGACGGTGCCGCTGCATCTGGCGCTTGCCAGCGACGAGAGCGTCCGCCGCGGCGCGTTCCACACTCGCTTCCTCGAAACATGGCTTGAAACCGAATTCGCCGGTCTTTCCGGCAAGACCGCGGAGGTTGCCTGATGAGCATACGATATTCGTTCGGGGGCGATGAGCATCTGTTCATCGAATGCAGTGAGGAGATGTCGCTTGAAGCCTTCTTCACCAGTCTGTCAATGGCAACCGGGGTGCGCGAAAGCGGCATCAAGGGCGTGTCCGAAATCTGCCCGGCCAACGCATCATTCCAGATCAAGTTCAATCCCGACATCATCCACCCCAACGATATCCTACGGGAGGTAAAGTCGATCGAAGGAGCCGCCAGCAAGGCCGAACCGGTGATCAAGACCCGGATCGTCGAAATTCCGGTGTTCTACAATGATCCCTGGACGCACGAAACGCTGATGCGCTTCCGCGAGCGCCACCAGGATCCCGCGGGTACCGATCTCGACTACGCCGCCCGCATCAACAATTTCGGTTCGGTCGATGATTTCGTCGCCGCCCATTCCGGTTCGCCCTGGTTCGTCTCCATGGTCGGTTTCGTGGCCGGACTGCCGTTCATGTACCAGATGGTCGAGCGCCAAAGGCAGATCCAGGTTCCGAAATATCTTCGCCCGCGCACCGATACCCCGAGACTGACCGTCGGCCATGGCGGTTGCTTCGGCTGCATCTACTCCGTGCGCGGTGCGGGCGGTTACCAGATGTTCGGCATCACCCCCATGCCGATCTTCGATCCGACCCAGACCACCAGCTATCTCCGAGACTTCATGGTGTTCTTCCGCCCCGGCGACATCGTCAAGTTCCAGCCGATCGGCCGCGATGCCTACGACCAGGCGGTCGAGGATGTCGACAAGGGCCGGTTTGCTCCGCCGATCCGCGAGGTCAGCTTCGATCTCAGGGAGTTCCAGAAGGACATCGACGGCTACAACGCCACGCTGGAGGGCATGCTCAATGGCCATTAAGGTTCTCCATCATGGTCTCGCCACCACCGTCCAGGATCTCGGCCGGCCCGGCTATTTCCACCTCGGCATACCCGTCGGCGGTGCGATGGACCGTTACGCGATGCGGGCGGCAAACCTGCTCGTCGGCAATGACGAGGGTGCTGCCGGGCTTGAAGCCGTCTTCATCGGGCCGAAGCTCGAATTCACCGAGGATGTACTGGTTGCCGTCACCGGCGCCGAGATGCCGGCCAAGGTCGACGGCGTCGCGCAACCCGGCTGGACCGCCTTCAAGGTCAAGGCCGGGCAGACCCTGACCTTCGACTACCTCAAATCCGGCGCACGTATCTGCATCGCTGTCTCGGGCGGTATCGATGTGCCGGAAGCACTTGGCAGCCGCTCGACCTATCCGATCGGCGCACTCGGCGGCTACAAGGGCCGGGCGATCGCAGCCGGCGACGAGCTTCCGGTCGGCACTGCTAGCCTTGCGACCGAGGGTCGGACGGTCACCGATGATTTGCGCCGTAAGCCGGGCATGCTGGCGGAGCTTCGCGTTTTGCCGGGCCTCTACTGGCACCGCGTCACGGAAGAATCGCAGCAAAACTTCTTCGCCGACGAATGGAAAGTCGCCAACGAGGCCGACCGCATGGGTTATCGCTTCAAGGGCGGACGCAAGCTCGATTTCGTTGAGCGCGAGCAACCTTTTGGTGCGGGTTCCGATCCGTCGAACATCGTCGACAGCTGCTATCCCTATGGCTCCATTCAGGTCCCGGGCGGCACCGAACCGATCATCCTGCACCGGGACGCCGTCTCGGGTGGCGGCTACTTCATGGTTGGAACGGTCATCTCCGCCGACATGGATCTTATCGGCCAGCTCCAGCCTCATACGCCCACCCGCTTCGTCAAGGTGACGATGGACGAGGCGCTTAAGGCGCGGGCGGACCGGCAAGCCCTGTTGACCAGCCTTCGCAGGGCAGTGGCCTAAGGAAGGGGCGATCCGATGCGGGCTTTGCGACATGGCGACTGTGGCAGCGGGAAAGACAAGTCGGTGCTGCCGCTATTCCATCACCCGCGTCAGATAATCGGCCGTGACGCTCGGGCCCGGAATGATCGCAACGATCTTCATCTGGGCGATCGTGCGGTTGACGGAGGCATCGAGGTGGCTCTCCATCATAGCGGCAGCGGCCGTCGCCGCGCCACGCATCAGCAGCTCGGCGATCAGCCGAAGCTCGGTGATGATCGCCGGATCGCCGGGAAGGCCAAGGCGGCGAAGCAGCCGCTCGGTCGCCGTCACCGGCAGAAGATTGTTGCGGATCAGATCCTTCAGCCGTTCGTTCGGTGTCGCCAGAACGCAGGTTTCGATGAAGTTGGACTGGATGGCCTCGACCGCACCGAGATAATCTTTCGGCTGTTGCTGCTCCAGCGTGGAGAGGCGGGTAAACAGATCGGTCAGGACGGCGTGGTCGATATGCCCTGCTCCGACAACGATAGCCTGTGGCTCCAGCATGCGCCGCAGAACGAAGTGATCCTTGACGATCTGGGCCGTCAGCGGACCGGCGATCCAATGCGAACTCTGGTTCTTGCGCACGAGCCCGCGCTCGCGCAGCCGGGTCAGCACGTCGCGCACGACGGTGCGGCTGACGTTGAAATGGTTTGCAAGCTCGATCTCGACGATGCGGTACTGGCCGAACACGACGCATCCGGCCACATCCGCCTCGACGGTATTATAGATGCGCTCCCAGGACGACCGGCTCTGGAGTGCCTCGTCGGCATGGCTTGTAATGTGCAGTCCAAGCGTCTTGATATCGGTGCGGTTGGGCTCGATGCCTCGATTCGGCGCTCCGACGAGATAGCCCCGGCCGCTGAAGCGATGCAGAAGCCCCTCGATTTCAAGGGTTTGCAGCGCACGTTGAACGGGCGCGCGGGAAATTTGCAGGATGTCCGCAATGGGACCTTCGAGCAGCACCAGACCCTCCGGCAGAAAGCCGTCGATAATGTTACTGCGCAGAATATCCTCGGCGATTTCGTATCGCTTCTGTGCGGTCGATCTGGTTCGATCTTCGGTCATGAAATCCGGCGCTTTCCCTCTGGCCCATGTCCTAAATTCAGTTTTACGCATTTGCAGGGAGTAAAGACAGGGCAAAAATAAAATGATTATTGAATACAATGTCACAATAAAATTCATTTTGTCGAGAGAATGAATGAACGGGTAGCGACCTCGGGCTGAGGTCGACCTGATAAGGCACGCGCGTTCTGCTGCTTGATGACCTGCTCCGGTTTATTGCCAGTTTTGGTGGGAATAGTTCTCTTATGAGGCTGCGAAGTGTGTTTTGGATTTGCGTGGATCGTCTGCGGCGCGAAAGAGATGCGCTGGCTTTTGAAGGGTGACCCTGTGTGTTCGGGGTGCACCGAGCCGACATGTCTTGATTCTGTAAAAGCCTATTGAATACAAAAATCATTCGTGTCATAGTTTTTGTAATGCAGGCGCTCGCAAGAAGCGTAACAGGTGGAACTTTCTTAAAACGCCAAGGAACATCTCTTGACGCGCGTGTGATGTTTGCGCGAACGGCTTTTGCTTGCCTGCCGGGACCTATCAGCGGTTCGGGTATGGGCGAAGCTTTGCCGGAAGAATGTTCCTTGCCTTTGGAACTGGCAGAATAGCGATGTCGGCAGCTCTTCAACTCATGAACGTCTCGAAATCCTACGGCGACCTCAAGGCGCTGGACAGGGTCGAACTGGCCTTGCCCGATGATGCCTATATCTCGCTTCTCGGCCCGAGCGGGTCCGGCAAGACCACGCTTCTGCGGGTGATTGCCGGTTTCGAGGAGCCGGAACAGGGCGCGATCCTGTTCGGCGGCAAGCGGATCGACGGCATCGCGCCGCACAATCGCGGTATCGGTTTCGTCTTCCAGAATTTCGCCCTGTTTCCGCATCTTTCGGTCTCGGAAAACATCGCCTTCGGCCTTGTCAACCGCGAGCTCAACCCGGTCACCGATGCCGCCAGCGTCAAGGCCAGGGTGCGTGACATCATTTCGCTGGTCGGACTGACGGGCCTTGAAGACCGGGCCGTGACGCAGATTTCCGGTGGCCAGCGCCAGCGCGTCGCTCTGGCCCGCACGCTGGTGACCGAGCCGAAGATGGTTCTGCTCGACGAGCCGCTCGGTGCGCTCGACGCCAATCTGCGCTCCCGGATGCGCACCGAACTGCGTGCTATCCGCGAGCGCTGCGGCGTCACCTTCCTGCATGTGACCGGCAGCGAAAGCGAGGCGCTCGCCATGGGCGATACGGTGCTGGTGCTCGACCGTGGGCACATCGCCCAGTCCGCTCACTCCGATCTCCTCTACAACCGCCCGGCATCGCCTGCCGTCGCGCGCTTTCTCAATTGCTACAATCTGTTTGCCGGCAGTGTTGCCGGTGATGTTTTCGTCAGTCCGACCGGACGATTTGCGCTGGGGGGCTTTCGCCAGCCGGCATCGCAGCCTGCCTATGCGATCCGCTACGACCGGGTCGATATCCGCGAGCAGAATGCGCCGGTCCTTCAGGGGGAGGTGCGTCTGGAGGGCAATTTCGTCGCCAGCGAATATTCCGGGGCGGCAATCAATTCCTTCTTTGCGCTCGATGACGGCCGAGTGTTCGAGGTGGAAACGCACCTCAGCCGCTCCGCACCGCAAACCTATGTCGAGAAAGGCCGCTACGCGCTGGTCTGGAAGCGGGAGGACGCTCTTGTCTTTGCCTGAAAACGCCCTGCCTGAAAAAGTCCGGTCGCAAACGCCCTTGCCTGTTCTGGAGAATGAGAGATGACGATGGTCGCGATTGGCGATGAAGCGCAGGTCGAAACGACCAGCAAACGGAAGCTCTCCGGTCCCGCGCTCTGGCTGCTGGCGCCCGGCGTGATCTGGATGGTGCTGTTTCTGGTGCTGCCGATCCTGATGATGGTCTATGTCTCGTTCTGGACGCAGACGACCTTCAAGATCGAACCGACCCTGACGCTGAAGAGCTGGATCACCTTCTTCAGCAGCGAGACCTATCTGGGTGCGCTCTGGACGACGGTGCGCATCTGGCTGATCGTGCTGGTCTCGACGGTGCTGGTCGGCTATCCGGCCGCCCTTTTTGTCGGTCTGTTCGTCAGGAACAAGACGATCCAGACCGTTCTTCTGGTCCTCTGCGTCATTCCCTTCTGGACCTCGTTCCTTATCCGCGTCTTGGCTTGGCGGCCGATGCTCGGCAAGGAAGGTGCGATCAACCTGATCCTGATGAAGATCGGTGTCGTCCAGCAGCCGATCGAGATCCTGCTGTTTTCGGAACTGTCGGTCATTATCGGCATGACGCAGATCTACTGCGTCTTCATGGTCGGTCCGATCGCTTTCATGCTCGGCCGTATCGATCCATCGGTGATCGAGGCTGCACAGGATCTGGGTGCCAGCTTCGGCCGCATCTTCCGCACCATCATCCTGCCGCTGTCCATGCCGGGCGTGGTCGTCGGCGGCATCTTCGTCTCGGTTATGGTTCTTGGCGAATTCGCCACCTCGGCCGCACTTTCGGGCCGCAAGGTCAACCTGCTCGGCAACATCATCGTTACCCAGGTCGGGTCGCTCAAATGGGCCTTCGCGGCGGTGGCCGGCGTGGTGCTGACGATCCTCATGGGCGCCGTGGTCGCTGCCCTGCTCAGGATCGTCGATCTCAGGAAGGAGCTCTGATCATGAACGCAACCGGCATCAAATTCGGTCTCGGCACCTATACCGCGCTCTTCCTTGTCTTCCTGTACGGGCCGCTCGTGGTTCTGGCGATCCTGTCGTTCCAGACAGGGCCGGAAGGCGGACCGCAGTTTCCAATCATCGAATGGTCGACCTACTGGTACAAGCATCTCTTCGGTCTGACGCCGCCCTCGCGCATCGCACCGTTGCCGATCGAGCAGGCGCTCGTCCGGTCGATGGGGCTGGCGGTGATGACGATGATCGTCTCGACGGTTCTCGGTGTTTCGGCAGCGCAGGCGTTCCGCCGCAAGTTCAAGGGCTCGGGCTTTGTGTTCTATCTGATCGTGCTCGGTATGATGGTGCCCGGCGTGCTCGTCGGCCTCGGCATGGCGCTGGTTGCCAACTCGCTCGGCATCGACCGCCATTGGTGGGGCACGGCCTTCGTGCTGCACGTCGTCTACACTTTCCCCTTCGCCTTTCTGGTTATGCTGGCCATTTTCAACCGCTTCGATCCCAGCGTCGAGGAGGCGGCCTGGTCGCTCGGGGTCTCTCCGGCGCGCACCTTCCGCAAGATCACCTTTCCGCTGATCTTTCCGGGCGTGCTGTCGGCCATGCTGTTCGCCTTCACGCTGTCTTACGACGAGTTCTCGCGCACGCTGTTTGCCTCGGGCCGTGACCTGACGCTGCCGCTGGCCATCTACGGCACTTTCTCGGTGGAAGTGCATCCGAATGTCTTCGCCTTCGGGGTGCTGACCACACTGTTCTCCTTTGCGCTGCTGGGCACCTACGCCGTGCTGATGACGCTGTCGGTGCGCCGCGCCAAGCAGATGGCAATCCAGGAGGAGGCGTGATGGTGACGCAAAAGCGCTCGGCGATCGTCACGGGTGCCGGCTCCGGTATCGGCCGGGCCATCGCCCACAAGCTGGCGGCCGTGGGCTACGCGGTGATGGTCAACGATCTGTCGCTGGTCCGGGCCGATGCGGTCGCCGGTGAAATTCAGGCGGCAGGCGGAACGGCTGCCGCCATTGCCGGGGACGTGTCATCCGAAGACGACGTGGCTGCCGTCCACGCCGCTGCGGTGACGGCGCATGGCGAGACGCATCTCCTCGTCAACAATGCCGGCATCGCCCATCAGGCGCTGTTCGAAAATCTCGAGGTCAAGGATTTCGACCGGATGTTCGCCGTGCATGTGCGCGGCACCTTCCTGATGACCAAGGCGGTGCTGCCGGCGATGCTGGACCGCGGCGAGGGGGTCGTCGTCAATGTCGCCTCGCAACTCGGCCAGATCGGCGGCGTCGAGCTTGTGCATTATTCCAGCGCCAAGGCGGCCATCATCGGGATGACCAAGGCGCTGGCCCGCGAGGTTTCCAAGCGCGGCGTGCGGGTGAACGCCGTGGCGCCGGGGCCGATCAACACGCCGCTGGTGATGGCGCTGTCCGACGACTGGCGCACCGCCAAGAAGGCCGAACTACCACTTGGGCGTTTCGGCGAGCCTGAGGAAGTGGCCGAAACGGTCGCCTTCCTCGCATCGCCGGCAGCGAGTCTGTTCGTCGGCCAGACGCTCGGGCCGAATTCCGGCGATGTGATGCTGTGAGAGGGACAAAACCATGACTGGACCATCGAAACGTATTGCCATCGTCACCGGCGCCGGGATCGGCATCGGGCAGGCGACGGCCAAGGCGCTTGCCGCGCGGGGCGACCACGTCATCGTCACCGACATTCTGGAAAAGCAGGGAATGGAGACAGCGCAGGCCATTCTGTCGGCTGGCGGATCGGCGGAATTCGAGCTTTACGACGTGCGATCGACCGAGGCCACCGAGGCGCTGGTGGCAGACGTAGAAACCCGCCACGGCGGTATCGATGTGGTCGTCGCCAATGCGGGGATCGCACACCGCACGCCGCTGGCAGATCTCACCGACGAAAAGTGGGACCTGACCTTCGATATCGATCTTAAGGGCATTTTCCGGCTGGCGCGGGCGGCGGCTCCCGGCATGCGTTCGCGCAAATCCGGCAGCATCGTCGCGCTCTCCTCGATCATGGGGATTGCCTATGGCTGGGACGAGCATGTGCATTATTCGGCGGCCAAGTCCGGCGTCATCGGCCTCGTGCGCGGTCTGGCCGTGGAATTGGCGCGAGACGGCGTTCGGGTCAACGGCATCGCGCCCGGATACATCCGCACGGCGCAGCTTCTGTCGGAAGAAAATTCTCTGGGTCCGGCGGGCGCTGAAAAAGCCGCCGAATTCATCCCGATGGGGCGGCTCGGCACGCCCGAGGATATAGCGGATGTCATCGCATTTCTGGCGTCGAACGACGCGAGATACATGACCGGCCAGGTGCTGGTCGTGGATGGGGGCCTCTTGGTGGGGCGCTACTGAACCGTCAAGGCTGCATGGCGGGCGTTATCGCCGCCTGCGGCCTGCGGAGACTGAAGAATGGGCCGCGATCAAACGGGGTTCGGGGAACAACAATCAACTGGAGAAGAGACATGTCCAACATGGAAATCAATCGCCGCTCCCTTCTGAAGCGGTCCGCAGGCATGATGGCGCTCGCCATGGGCGGCGGCACGCATCTTCTGTCGTCTCGCGCAGCCTATGCCCAGGCTGCCGATCTTGCCGGCCAAAGCCTGCGCACCATCGGTCTTTCGGTGACGGTTCAGGAGCGTATTCTGGAAGAGTTCAAGAAGGCGTCCGGCGTCGGCAGCACGTCCGGCACGGCGGCGACCTTCCCGGATGCACAGACCAAGATCCTGTCCGGTTCGAAGGATTACGATTGCTGGGAAATCATCGCCGAGCGCCTGCCGTCGATCGTCATGACCGACAATGTCGAAGTGATCCCTGCCGCATCGTTGAAGAACTGGGCGAACATTCGCGAGGTGTTCACCAAGCCGAGCGACAAGTGGGATGTGAAATCGCAGATCACCGGCCAGATCTGGGCCGACGAGGCGCAGACCACGCTCAACATGGTGCCTGCCGTCTATAACTACGATTCGATCGGCTACAATCCCGATGTCGTCAGCGCCGAGGAAGCCAACACCTGGGCGGCGATCTTCGATCCGAAGTGGAAGGGCAAGTCCGGCCTCAACACCGACCCGCTGATCGCTTTCGGCCAGGCCATCATGGCGATGAACACGCTGGGCCTTTCCGATGTCAAGAACCCCGGCAATGCGACGGCGGCGGAAATCGACGAGGCGGCCGCATTCCTGATTTCGAAGAAGAAGGAAGGTCAGTTCCGCGCGCTGTGGGGTGATTTCGGCGAGCTCGTCAACTTGATGGCATCGGGCGAAATGGTCGTCTGCGACGCCTGGCAGCCGGCGGTCATGGCCGTCAAGGCGCAGGGCAAGCCCTGCAAGTACGCGGTGCCGAAGGAAGGTTATCGCGGCTGGGCGATCGGCCCAACGATGATTGCCGGTACGACCAACAAGGAAGCCGTTATCGCCTACGCCGACTACTGGCTTTCCGGCGAGCCGGGCATCGCGGTTTCCGAGCAGGGCTACTATTCGCCTTCGACGAACATCAAGGATGTCATGGCGCCGGAGAAATATGCCTTCTGGTATGAGGGCAAGCCCTGGGTCGGCGCGGAAGAGCGCGGCATCAAGGAAGGCGATCTTCGGGACGGTGGTTCGCTTGAGGAGCGCGCGGCTAATGTCGCCTATTGGCACCAGTGGCCGGATGAATACGACCACCTCATCCAGAAGTGGGATGAGTTCCTGAGCGCATAAGCTTCTTTCTACCCTCCCCCTCTCAAGGGGAGGGTACACAATCAGACGTATCCCACACCGTCCGGAGCAACCCCATGATCTACGACCTCGAACTCAGAAATGTTGGCAAGGTCTACGACAACGGCACACCGGCCGTCATCGATTTCAACCTTTCGGTCACCAAGGGCGAGTTTATCGCGTTTCTCGGACCGTCCGGCTGCGGCAAGACGACGACGCTACGGATGATCGCCGGCTTCGAGGGGATTTCCTCCGGCGACATGATGATCAAGGGCGTGCGGATGAACGACGTGTCACCGCAGGGGCGGCCGACCTCGATGATTTTCCAGAGTTATGCGTTGTTTCCGCACATGACCGTGCGCCGCAATGTCGGCTACGGTCTGGAGGTCAAGGGCATGGCAAGGGCGGAGCGTGATGCCAAGGTCGATCGCATCCTTGCGACACTCGGCCTGGAGGATATCGCCGATCGCAAGCCGGACAAGTTGTCGGGTGGCCAGCGCCAGCGCATCGCGCTGGCGCGTGGTCTCGTCGTGGAGCCGGATATACTGTTGCTCGATGAGCCGCTCGGCGCGCTCGACGCCAATCTGCGCAAGGCGATCCAGAACGAATTGAAATTGCTACAGAAGACACTAGGCATCACCTTCATCTTCGTCACCCACGCGCAGTCGGAAGCACTGGCGTTGTCCGACCGCATCGTCGTCATGAATCAGGGCCGCATCGAGCAGATCAGCCCGCCGCATCAGCTCTATACAAGGCCGAACACGCCGTTCGTGGCGCAGTTCATCGGCCGCAACACGATCTTTCAGGGCGAGGTGCAGGGCGGCGACGGGGAAAACACCGTCGTGTCCACACCTGTCGGCATGCTGTCGGGGCGCGCCAATGGTGCCGTGCCCGGCAAGGCCAAAGTCAATCTGGTCATTCCCGCTGAAGCGATCGAGGTGCATGCGGCCGACACCCAGTTGCGCGAGCGTCTTGTCGGCAAGATCGGCGGCAATGTCGTCGATGCGCGGATCGAGCATTTCGCCGTGGTCGGCCACGTCTCGCACCTGACGGCCAGCCTGCCGGACGGGCGTTCCGTCGCGCTCGAGGCCCATATCGATAAATACCAGCCGGAGACCTTTCCGGTCGGCGCCGGCGTTCTTCTGTCGTGGAATCCGGCGGAAGCAACCGTCATTCCCGTTCACTGAAACGACACTCTCTGACAAGAAACTAAAAGGAGACATAACCCATGGCGAAGGAAATCTTTTGCAGCTTCGGCGTCGACGTCGATGCCGTTGCAGGCTGGCTCGGATCGTATGGCGGCGAGGATTCGCCGGACGATATTTCGCGCGGGCTTTTTGCCGGCGAGGTGGGCAGCCCACGCCTGCTGAAGCTGTTCGAGCGTTTCGGTATCAAGACGACCTGGTTCATCCCCGGTCACTCGATCGAGACCTTTCCGGAGCAGATGCAGGCGGTGGCTGATGCCGGCCACGAGATCGGCATTCATGGCTATACCCATGAAAACCCGATCGCGATGACCCGCGAGCAGGAAACCGAAATTCTCGACAAGTGCATCGATCTCGTCACCAAGCTTTCCGGCAAGCGGCCGACCGGCTATGTCGCGCCGTGGTGGGAGTTTTCCAACGTCACCAATGAATTGCTTCTTGAGCGCGGCATCAAGTACGACCACTCGCTGATGCACAACGACTTCACGCCCTATTACGTGCGTGTCGGCGACAGCTGGACCAAGATCGACTATTCGAAGAAGCCGTCCGACTGGATGGTGCCGCTGAAGCGCGGCCAGGAAACCGACCTGATCGAAATTCCGGCTTCCTGGTATCTCGACGACTTGCCGCCGATGATGTTCATCAAGAAGGCGCCGAACAGCCACGGTTTCGTCAATCCGCACGATATCGAGCAGATGTGGCGCGACCAGTTCGACTGGGTCTATCGCGAAATGGATTATGCCGTCTTCCCGATCACCATCCATCCGGATGTCGCCGGCCGTCCGCAGGTGCTGATGATGCTGGAGCGGCTTTTTGCGCATATGAGCAAGCATCCGGGCGTCAAGTTCGTGACCATGAATGAAATCGCCGACGACTTTGCCAAGCGCTTTCCGCGCAAAAAGTAAACGGCAAGACGAGGAGCGGGCGGTGTCCGCTCCTTTCACATATTTCAAGGAAATACTATGTGCTCGCTGTGCGGGGTTCTCGGAGGAAATGAACACTGGGCCGATGCGGTGGCGCGGCCCGGCGTTTTTACGCGCAATGTCGAGCGGATCGATCGGCGTCGCGAGCGCGCCAACCGGGTGCGGGTGGCAAACCAGGTGCTGGCGGGCTTCGGCATGACGTTGTCGGACTGGCAGGGGGCGTCCTTCGTGCTGGCGACGCGTACCGGCAAAAGCGAAATCATCGAGGATCTCGGGCACCTCTGGCCGGCTGCCGAGCGGCTTTCAGGCCGGATCTGCGATCCGCTGAACATCGACATCATCGAGCGGATGGAGGCCGGGCGTCATGATTGATAGCCCTGCCTTTACCCCCGTCAACCTGCTCACCGGCTTCCTCGGCTCCGGCAAGACGACCTTGCTGAAACGCCTGCTGACCGACCCGGCGCTGGCTGATACGGCCGTGCTCATCAACGAATTCGGTGAAATCGGTCTCGATCATTATCTTCTCGAGCGGATCGATGAGACGATGGTGTTGCTGCAATCGGGATGCCTCTGCTGCACGGTTCGCGGTGAACTGGCTGATGCGCTGCGCGACCTGCATTCCAGGCGCGAGCGTGGGCTCATTCCGAATTTCAAGCGCGTGGTGATCGAAAGCACCGGCCTTGCCGATCCCTTTCCCGTGCTGTCGACGCTGAAGGCCGACCCGGTGCTGCGGCATCACCTCCGGCCGGGCAACGTCATCGCGACGGTCGATGCCGTGAACGGCATGCGCCAGCTCGATACCTATATCGAATCCAACCGGCAAGCGGCGATCGCCGACCGGCTGATGTTGACGAAGACGGACATTGCCGATGAAGACGGTCTGGACCTTCTTCGGGAGCGGCTGCGGCGGATCAACCCCGATGCCGCTCTGCTATCGACGGCCGATAAGGAGCTGGATGTCGCGGGGCTGTTTGACGAGGCTGTTGCCACACGTGGCAGCATCGCTCAATCGCCGAGCGGCTTTTATTGCGAAACGCCGGCCATGCTGGAGACGGCCGACGGCGGCACCCATCAGGCGGCCGTCACCTCCTTCGTCATGAGCGTCGAGGGCGCCATAGACTGGACTGCGTTTGGCGTCTGGCTGACCATGTTACTCCACCGGCACGGCGAACGGGTGCTGCGGGTGAAGGGCATCCTCAATGTTGAGGGCGAGGCCCGGCCCGTGGCCATCCATGGCGTGCAGCATCTTGTTCACCCGCCCACGCATATGGCTGCCTGGCCCTCGGACGATCGCCGCTCGCATATCGTGTTTATTGTTGACGGACTCGATGCCAGTCTGCTGAAACGGTCCTTCGAGGCCTTCACCCTCGCAGGACCGGAGCCCTCCCTGGCGGGGGGAGCACCGTCAGCACGACAGGACGTCCAGACCTCTTGATGAACAAGCATCAGCCAAAGCCGCAACAACCTGCCACGCCTGCACTCCATCTTCAGGGCAGGCCGAAGCTGCGCGTACTCGGCACGGCGATTTCCCTGCTGGAGGAACTACGTCTGCAGGCCGAGCAGGATCTCGGCATCGACGTCACCTTCGACAATAACGACTTCCTGACGACGCAGCATAAGGCGGCGCAGGAGCCGGGTAGCTACGATATTTACGACCAGTGTTTCCACAATCTGGATATCGTCTGGTACTGGCGCGCGGTGCAACCGATTGATACCAGCCGGATCAAGCTCTGGTCTGAGATCAACGATCTCACCAAGACCGGGCACATCGGCCCGAATGCGCGGCTGGGACAGGGCGATGTACCGGCCAAGAAGCTGTTCGTACAGCCGAACCTCGCGCTTGGCGATACGCCATCGCCGCGCATTTCGATGTTGCCGACGACGCACAATTTCGACAGTTTCGCCTACCGTACTGACGTGGTGAAGCATACCATCGAGATGAATTCCTGGGCGTCGCTGCTGAACGAGAAATGGGCGGGCCGCGTCTCCTTGGTCGATGAGCCGGCCATCGGCATTTTCGATGCGGCGCTGGCCGCGCAGGCGGCAGGACTGATGTCGTTCAACAATATCGGCAATATGACGGTGGCCGAAATCGACCGGCTGATCGATCTACTGAAAGCACGCAAGAAGGACGGTTTCTTCCGGGAGTTCTGGCGAACGGCAGAGGATGCCGCTCGCTTGATGGTCGACGGTGAAACCGATGTACAGAGCATGTGGTCGACGGGGATTAACATTCTGAATGGGCAGGGCATTCCCGTCGAGCAGGCGGTCCCCGTCGAGGGCTACCGAGCCTGGCATGGCGGTCTGTGCCTGTCAAAGGATCTGAGTGGCCGGATGCTCGATGTCGCCTACGAATATCTGAACTGGTGGATATCAGGCTGGCCCGGTGCCGTCGTCGCGCGTCAGGGTTATTACATCTCGACGCCGCAACGTTCCCGGCAGTTCATGATGCCGGCAGAGTGGGATTACTGGTACGAGGGGCACCCTGCCGCCACCGATCTTCCCGGCCCGGATGGATCGGTGCGAATTCGCAAGGGCAGCATAAGGGCCGGCGGGTCATACTGGCAAAGGGCAAACTGCATCGCCGTTTGGAACACGACGATGGATGAACACAATTATCTCGTCCGCCGGTGGATGCAGCTTGTCGGACGGTAGAAGAGGAAATGGATGATGCCGTCTCACGGTGGAAAAACAGTCGCCCAGCTTTCCGTGCTGATCCAGAACGGCGCGCTTGATCCGGTGGCGCTCGCTGAGGAAACATTTATCACCATTGACAGCTGCAAGGACCAGTCGATCTTCGTCAACCTGCTGGAACAGCGGGCGAGGGCTGAAGCCGCCGCTTCGTCCAAGCGCATCAGGGATGGTCGTTCGCTTGGCCTGCTCGACGGCATTCCGGTCGCCTGGAAGGATCTTTTCGATATCGAGGGGCTTGCAACAACGGCCGGCTCCACCGTGCTCAAAACATCGGTACCCGCAACTCGGGACGCCGATGTCGTTGCGGCGCTTGCCGGGGCCGGCATGGTCAGCATCGGCCGGGTCAATATGAGCGAGTTTGCCTTTTCAGGGCTCGGCATAAATCCTCACTACGGAACGCCGCAGAACCCGGCCTCGACCGATGGTGCACGGTTGCCCGGCGGTTCTTCGTCCGGCTCCGGCGTTGCGGTGGCATCCGGACTGGTGCCGGTTTCGATCGGGACGGACACGGGCGGATCGGTTCGCATTCCGGCAGCCTTCAACGGCATCGTCGGCTACAAGGCAACCCGCGGCCGCTATTCCATGCGGGGTGTTTTCCCGCTGTCGAAAAGCCTCGATTCGCTCGGGCCGCTCTGCCATACCGTGCAGGATGCGGTGTGGATCGATGCGGCGATGCGCGGCCTCGGCACACCCGATGTTCGCCGTAGCTCGGTCGAGGGTCTTTCGCTCGTCGTTCCCGAAACCATCGTTTTCGATGATGCGGAAGCGGGCGTGGTGTCGGCCTTCGAGGTGGCCTTGAAGCTGCTGGAAAAGTCCGGGGCAAAAATTCGGCGGCAGGCGTTTCCGGCCTATGCCGCAATCTTTGAGCTGATGGCGAAATACGGCCCGCTGGTGACGGCCGAAGCCTTCGTGCTGCACCGGGAGCGTTTGGCGGGACCGGAGGCCGAGGGAATGGACCCTCGCGTGGTTGCTCGCACGCGGCTGGGCGAGAAGATCACCATGACAGGCTATATCGAGACGTTGGCCGCCCGTGAGCATCTGATGGCGGAATTTGCGTCAAGCATCGGACCGGGCGAACTGGTCGTGTCGCCGACCTTGCCGCATGTCGCGCCCCTGACCGCACCGCTTTTGACCAACGACGAGCTTTTCGTGAAAACCAATGCCAAGACGTTGCGCAACACGCTGATCGGCAACTTCCTCGACGGCTGCGGTGTCTCGATCCCCTGTGGCGCCGGCGACGCCGGCATGCCTGTCGGTCTGCTTCTTTCCGGCTTGCCGAATGGCGACGAGCATTTGCTTTCGGTCGCGCTGGCCACAGAAGAAGCCATACGATAGCTCCAATCTGACTGTCTATGCTTGCTGATTGCTGAAGCACTCGGTCTCTACTGACTTCGCGAGGACTACCTTCTAGCGTGATGCTCCGCGCTCGGCATGACAACGCAGGCGTGATCACGATCGAGATAAAGAGGATGTCATTCCTCCTCATCGATGAGAGGCAAGGATTGCGACCGCGCCTCATGTCGCGGTTGTTCAAAGATATATCCCTCACAAGCGGGAGCGGCCGCTCGCAGGGTCTTCTTCTTGACCGCAATCCCAATCATTGAGCGCTGACGCTATCACCACAGCCCAGCCAATTCAGGTGGGCGGATCGTGGCTGACGCCGATGAGCACCGTCGCAAACGTTCAACACTTTCAATATTTCTTCTTGCGAACGATCTTGTTGCCGCGGGGTCCGCTCACGACCGGTGTTCGGTCGCGGTTTTCGGCAAGCAAGCTCCGCCAGCGTTCCAGGCGATCGGCGCCCAGGGCACCGCTTGCGACAGCTGCCTGGACCGCGCACCCAGGTTCATGGGCATGGGTGGCCTTGATCCGGATCAGCCGGTGCGATGCGACCGAGCTTGATCGGTAACTCCCCGAAGACGCCGCCGTCTGTTTGAGGATTCATCCTCAAAAAGGAAGTCAAACGGAATTCCGGCTGCTGAGACAATCGCCCAAAGGACTCGATACTCGGATTTACCTTGCCGGCTTCAGCCGTGACACGATCGGATTGGCCAGATTGGCTTTAACTGCAAGCGCGCAGGGGGCTCGTTGAAGCTCCATTCAGGCGAAGAGCGTCACCTCTGACGCAGTTGACGAGAGCGACTAGATCTATTGAACAAAGACGCGAAAGCGGTGGTCAGGCCCGGTCTCGCTCGAATGCGTCGGCATAGAGCGCCTCGATCCTTTCGACCTCGGCGTCGTCCAGCGCAGCAAACTCCTTCGTGCGTGCTCTCTGCGACAGCCGGCCGTCGTTCTGGACGAGGAACTTGTGTAGCAGTTCGGCTTGAGCCGTTGGCATGTCGATGATCTGCTGGATGCCTTCGGAAAACGTATCGAACGCCTGCAGGAAGCGAACCTCTTGCGGTAGATCGTGTTCGACCGTCTGTTCGACGCAGGCATAGAGGAAGGTCGCATGCGCCGTGGCATCGAAATAGCGGTAGAAAGCGGCCGTGTCTTTTAGCACCTCCACATTGCCCGAGACGGTCGGACGCCATTCGATAAACGGAAGGAGCGGCGCCGACCAGGACTCCAATACCGCTCTGTACCGGTCGACGTTGCGCAGGATCACCGCGCTGACTGGAAACACGAGACCGGGAGGACTGTAGGAAGCGGTGGCAAGCGCATGGTGGATAAGCCAGCGATGCAGCCGGCCGTTACCGTCCACGTAAGGGTGAATGTAGACGAAGCCGAATGCAAGACATGCCGCTGCTACTACTGGGTCCATCGCGCCCCGCGCGGCGCGGTCAGAGAATGCGATCAGGCCGCCCACCAGGCTTTCCAGATCCTCATGCCGCGCGCTGATGTGATCGGGGATGGGCATGTTGGTGTCTCGGTCATGTACGCCGATGAAACCGCCTTCGTCCCGAAGGCCGAGAGGCACGAAGCGGGCGTCTCCGATGACGATGCGCTGAAGGCGATCGAGTTCGTCGAGGCTGAGCGGACTCACGCCCGCTTGCGCGATGGCCTGGCCCCAGCGCGCTGCCCTTTGGCCTGATGGTCGCTCTCCTTCGATGGCGAAGGAGGACTTAGAATCGTTGAGCAGAATAAAAGCGGCGGCTCGCGCTACTAGATCGGGACGGACGCGACCCATCGCCTCGCGTGCCCGTTCGCCGAGCGCCTTTTGCGAGAACGCGACGAGATCCGGCGTCCGGCGAACCAGGGGGCAGAATGCCGGCGTGCCCGGCAGATTGTTCGAGACCTTGTGCCGCGGAGATGGATCGCCTTCAGCCAGTGAATATTGCTGATCCGGGTTGAGGATCGTCACCATCCGCACCTTCCCGGGATCGGGAATATCGAGCTGCCGATCGGTCAGCCACTCGTACAGGAACCAGAGGCGTCGCGCGAAAGCGCCAGTTGGCGTCGCCCGGATGATAGCCTCGATCTCGTCAGTCTCAATGATCTGGAACAGAGCCGATAACACCTGGAGATCGACGCCTTCGTATCTGAAGGCGAAAACCAGATGAGAGCCAAGCTCGGGCTGTGGACGATACCGGGGCGTCAGCATCAACCAGGCCTCGGTTGATGTCGGATGATGCCGCTCGGCTATAGCGGCCATCCGTATAGGCGGCGGCAAGATCAGATCGTAGCGTGCCATGATCGCGGCATAGCCAGCCGGTTCACCGCGCTCAGGCAGCGGCCGTCCGTGAAGATCCCTCACACTCTGCGTAGGCCATTCACGCATCAACGTCTCCGCGAAACTGGATCACTTGGTCTAGGGCCCAACTGTGAAAATCCTTCACAACTTGCGCAAAACTATCACCTCTTCTTCATTTTGTGAACATTAATCACCAGGCCCAAGAGCAAGTCGGTGGTCGATGAGCCAAGACTTTCAACCGGAGACCTTCTACGGCCGCTGCGTCGGGGATCTTGAGCGAGGTCGATCTTAGTGCCGAGATCACACGGGCGGTGGCCGGCAAGACCATCCGGCAGATCAGGATCGGCACCGTCTATCGGGCCACAACCGGCGTGCTGCCGGCGTTCCTTTCAAAGATCGCCCGCAAGCCGCGTATCAATATCCTTGACGCTTGATATCATTGTACATATGTTGATGTCAGCGACATCGTTTTTGTTAGGTTGACATCAATGCCGGCGGTCACCATTCGCAATCTGTCTGATGAAACACATCGCGCCCTACGGGTGCGAGCAGCTCATCATGGCCGAAGCACAGAGGCCGAAATCCGTGACATTATCGAGGCCGCCGTTCGCCCGTCTGAACGCGTGAAGCTCGGCTCTTTACTTGCGGCCATCGGTCGTGACGCTGAGCTCTCCAATAGCGACGTTGAAGCCTTGCAGCAAAATCGCGATAAGGCGCCTGCTGAACCCATGACTTTCGAATGATCCTGTTGGACACCAACGTGATATCGGAGCCGTGGAAACCGGTTCCTGATGGAGCAGTGGTCGCTTGGTTGGACGCCCAAGCCATCGAAACTCTCTTCGTTTCCGCAATAACAATTGCAGAACTTCGTTTTGGGATCGCTGCCATGCCCTCAGGCAAACGGCAAACTATCCTTCGCGATCGCCTGGAGGACGAAGTGCTTCCGCATTTTGCCGAACGCATCCTGCCTTTCGGTCTTGCCGCCAGCCAATTCTACTCGGAACTGATGGCGCGCGCTCGAGTATCCGGGAAAGCGATCAGCAAGGCGGATGGATATATTGCAGCCACCGCCGTAGCGAACGGCCTTGCCGTCGCAACTCGCGACACAGGCCCTTTTGAGGCCGCTGGGTTGAAAGTGATTAACCCCTGGCTCCCATGAACATCATGTGGTTTTAGGTACCGTTGGGCGAAGAAGCCGGGGCAGCTCATCGACATCGCAGGCGAGCACGGCGTCTTCCACATCAAGGCCGACGGCTACCGGCGGCTGATCCGCCGGACAAGCACCAGCGCTGACATCGACGAATTATTGCGAGTGAGTCGGACTTCGGTCCGATGGTAGACAGCAATCTCTCTGCTAATTTCCGTTCCGCTGAGACTGCAAAACTCAGCGCGAAAAGGGTGTCTGCCCCTGATCCGGAGCACGCTTTTCAAACTCATTTTCGGCAATGCCCCCTTGACCCTCGGCACCGATGGTACGCGGGCGGCCAACCTCCCGGGGTATAGGTAATTTCTCGGAGCAGCTTGCGTGGTGTAGCCCATGAAAAAGCCCCGCCACGTGGCGGGGCTGAGTTCGCATGCAGGAAAAGTGGATCATGAAGAAGGGGTCGCGAGATATCGCGTTCTTCGTATCCGCCCATAATCAGATCACGCAACAATAAGTTCCGGTGTCTGATCGATTTTTTTAGTAAACAACATACATTAAGCGCTCATGACAGGCGTAGGCTAAATTAAAAGGCGAATCTATACGGTGTCGTCTGACAATAAACGAGTGTGGCGAACACTTCAGGCCAGACGTGGTCCTGTGGCGGAGCCATCATAACTGGAAGCAATTTGGGGTAGCTTCTGTGGAGAGGCTTGGGACCGGATATTACTTGGGCGCAAAGGACCGTAAAGTCGTAGACCGCTCGCGCGGTTTGATGAATATTCTTTAAGAGGGGAAAGCGGGCAAGTTGACGTTGCAAGCGCGGGAATTCCGAGTCACTCTTCAACCCAGAGGCAAGGGCGAGGCCCTTGATGGGGATCAAGACAATGCCGCGCCGCCGCCGCGGTTCTTCCAAAGCGTCCAAGCTTGGCGGACCACCGACGGACGTTTGACGGGTCCTCTGAAACCGTCATACTGCTAAGCCGGATGCGGCCGGCTGGCTGTTGACGTTCGGATCTTCTCTGAAGACGCCTGCGGTCACGTCATAGACGCCGTCCGAAAACTGGACGAATTCGATGTCGATCAGCTTGCTTTGTGCATTCAAATAAAGGTTGCTGGTGACGCCATTTTTGCTGTCCACCGGGCCTTCTCAGCGCTTTCGACGCGGAGCGAACTTGCCATGCCCGTTTCAAAATCCGGATTGTAAACGACAGTTAGGTCGAGGCCGCACAGTGCGCTGGTGATTTCGCGGTGGCGATGTCCTGTGACAGCCACCACGGGGGCTGCACTGACGCTCAGTGCAACAGCTGCGAGCCGCCGGACAAGAGGCATGCCGTCGAATTCCGCCAGCAGCTTGTGCGCGTGTCCATCACCCATTCGGCTTGCCGTGCCGGCTGCCAGAAGCATGATGGCGATTGAGCTCTTCGTAACACCGTCTGAAACAGAGGACCGATCGGCTCGCCTTATATCCGTCAACGCCTCCTCCCTTTTCAACCTAAAAACACCGCGCGACCCAATTTGGCAAGGCTACGGCCCAAACGCCATCAGGCGTGAAGCAGCCACATCCGCCAGGACCGACAATGCCAGTGAGGATGCATCTCGCGCCGGGCCAAACATTCCGATCGGCGCCTTGATGCGATCGATATCGCTGTCCGCATAGCCCCGCTGTTTGAGGTGCTGGACCCTCTTTTGATGGGTGCGTGTGCTCCCCAGTGCGCCGATATAAAATCCCGGCAACTGCAGAGCGGCATTGAGGATCGCCTCTTCCTGATCGAGATCGTGGTGCAGAAGAACGATGGCCGTATGCAGATCAATCTCCGGACAAAACTCTGTCCCGCTTGCGCCCCGGCGCAGATGAACGACCTCATATCCCGCCACTTCCGCCAGGCGGCCAACCGTCTCTGCCTCAAGCGTTTGCCCGGAGAGCACAAGCCTGGTGCGGGGGCGGTAGAGCGTCAGAAACGCGTCATCCCTCCAACCGGACCGTTTCGGCGGCGTTGACGATGACAGACTTTGCCGCGCAGGCACGTAGGCCAAGGCGGCGGGCTGGCGGGCGTTTAGGCTATTGAGGATTTGCGAGATCGCGGCGGTGTCACGCAGCAGGTGAATTGCCACCGACAGACCGCCGCCGCAGGGCAGAACGATGTCAATCAGGGTGGAGCCCTCGCCAAACAAGACCAGCCGATCCTCTCCTGCCGCCATTGCAAGCAGCGCTTCAGCGGCGACCGCGGCTTCGACGCAGCCGCCGGAAACGTAGCCGCAGAAGCGCCCGTCGGCAGCCACGGCCACATGCGACCCGAGCGGCCGGGCGGCGCCGCCGCGAATGGAGACCAGCGTGGCTAAGGCCACAGCCATGCCCGCCTCGTGGCATTTGAAAGCGAAAGCCAGAATTTCGGCGGGATCATCGGTCAACAGCGACCGGACCGGTGTTGGAAACAGAAGAGGCGCCGGGAGCATCTGCATCATATGTCCATTCGAGTGGAGTCGCCTGCTGCGATCAGGTGGGCTTTGTAAATCGGTCGAGCTGGAAGCACTGTGACCGAACGGACAGACCATCGGCTCGGCGACCGGTGTTCGGTGGCGTTCGGAGCGAAAAGCAGCCGACTTCTCATAGGCGAGCTTGCGAAGGCGCATGATATTGCCCAGCGGCCGATGGTCGGCTACTCCGTTCCAGGGCGAAAAATGCATGCCATCGTCCACTATTTCGGAGCGTTCGCTGGTTCAGGCAACCTGCAGGCCGGCGGTGATTGTCGCAACCGTGAGGAAAGGGCTGTCTTCCTCGCTCCAGGCATCGATGCCCTCGACCGGCATGGTCTTCAGGTCCGTGCACAGCTGAACGCGCGCCGCTGGGCCTCATAGCAGGTGCTCGATACGGATGGGCAGCTCGCGCAGGCGCTTGCCTGTGGCATGGAAGACGGCGTTGGCGATCGCCGCGGAGGCGCCGACCATAGCGACTTCCCCAAGACCTTTCAGGCCGACCGAATTGGCCAGCAGGTCCGGCTTGTCGACGAAACCGACATCGATCTCCCCGATATCCGCATTGACGGCGACAACGTAGTCGGCAAGGTCGTTGTTCAGATAGCCGCCGAAGCGCGGGTCGATCTCGGTCGCCTCGCGCAAGGCGGCGCTGAACGCCCAGACCACACCGCCGCGAATCTGGCTTTCCGCTGTGCGGGGGCTGATCACGCGGCCGCAATCTGCAATGCTGACGACTCGCGGCATGCGGATGCGCCGGGTTCGCGGTTCTATCCGAACTTCCACGAAATGGGCGATATAGCTCATCGTGGTAAAATCTGGATATTCGGGGCCAGCTACCACGAACCCGCCCTGCCGCAGCGCCGCTATGGCATCGGCATTCTGGCCCGGACCGACTTCGGACACCTCGACCTGAAGGAACGGCCGCCGGACGGAAGCAAGCTGCTGGTGAAGATTGCCCGCGATCTGACGGCCCTCGAGCAGTTCTGCAACCGCTGCACGCATACGCTCGACAGCTTTGGCCGTTGCGGGAATTGCGCCTGCCGTTCCCCATGATCCAGCGGTCATATGCTGAGGTGCCGCAGTCGTGTCGCCGATGACCACTTCGAGTTTGTCGGTGCTGATATCGAGACCTTCGACAAGGATAGCGGCGATCGCTGTGCGAATTCCCTGTCCCATCTCGTGACCCGAGGTCGCAAAGCGCGTGCTTCCATTGGCATTGATCCGCAACGTTGCGATCGCCGGCGGCATCATCGACGGATAGCAGCCGGCGGCGACCCCCCAACCGATCTGCGTGCCGTCGTCTGCCTTCATCGATCCGGGCATTGCTGAACGCCTTTCCCAGCCGAACCGCCTGGCACCTTCGATCAGACACTCGTTCAGGAAACGCGAGGATAACGGATTTCCCGTCTTGTGATCGATCTGCGTATCATTCTCTATCCGGAAGGCGACGGGATCGCGGCCGAGTTTGTGGGCCAGTTCATCGACGGCACTTTCGAACGCGAAACACGAAGCCTGAGGATGCGGCGCACGCATGTAGCCTGGCGCCTGGCGGTCGATCCGTATGTTCGCCGCCGTACCCCGGTAATTCTCGATACCGTACATGCGGATCGGCGATTCGTGATATTCGGCGGGCGAGAAAAATCCCGTCCGCGACTGCTCGTGTTCGGCATGATAGTTCGCTGCGATCATCTTGCCATTGACGTCAACACCGATCTGGACCTTGTGGCGGCTGTTCGGGCGATAAGTTGCGACGTGGAAAATCTGCCCCCGTGGCGATACCAGTTTCACCGGTCGGCCGGTCAGGATGGCGGCTTGAGCAACGAGTGCCGTCTGCCGTTGTGCCAGTCCCTTCTGGCCGAATCCACCCCCGATATAGGCACTTTTCACATCGACGATTGCCGGATCGAGGCGCAAAGCGGCCGCGACCGACCCCTTTGTGACATTCACGCCCTGTGAACATTCATAGATAGTCAACCGGCCATCCGCCCATACTGCGGTAGTCGTTAGCAGTTCGATTGGATTGTGATGCTGCGTCGGAGACTCGTAGGACGCCTCGATAGTGGTGACCGCGCCGGCCATAGCCTGTTCCGCGTTGCCCGCAACCCAGTCCTCGACCGGCTCGCGCTTACTGCCCTCGCTATCGATCACGGATGAAAATGGCGCGTCGGCGAAGCGTTGTCGGATCGCCTCGGCGCCTTGGACTGCAGCTTCAAGTGTTTCGGCAAGCACAAGGGCGATGGGCTGTCCGCGATAGGCAATCTCCATTTCGAGTGTCGGCGGGGGCGGTGGTGGCCCGTCTTCACCGGTCGGTTCAGGGGGTGGCGGGAAATCGGCCGGTGTCAGAATACGCACCACACCCGGCACCTGCATCGCCGCGTCGGTGACAATCGCGGTCATGCGGCCTTTTGCGACGCGCGATGGCACTGTCATCGCGTAAAGCATGCGCGGAAACTGTATGTCTGCAGCATATTGGGTTACGCCACGCACTTTGTCATAGGCGTCGACGCGGGCGCGATCGTTGAACGGGGCAGCGGTCATGTGCGGTTCCTTTCAGAAGCAATGAGGAGCGCGTCACCAATGGTGCGCGCGCCGAGTTCGGCCTTGAAACCGTTGTGACGACCGGGGCGGGCGTCGTTGAAGGCTGCATGGCCCGCTGCAAGCGCGATATCAGGGGTGAGCCGTTTGCCGATGAGGACCTGTTCGGCGTCAAGGGCCCGCCATGGACGGGTCGCCACACCGCCCAGCGCAATGCGCGCCTTTGTAACGACGTCACCGTCCGTTTCGAGTGCAACGGCTGCGGAGGCAAGCGCAAAAGCATAGGACTCGCGATCGCGGATCTTGTGATAGGTCGAGCGAAGGCCGGCCGGACTCTTGGGCACGACGATCGCCGTGATCATCTCGCCGGGCTCCAACGTGAATTCCAGATGCGGCGTGTTGCCCGGCAGCCTGTAGAGATCCCCGACCGGCAAGGTGCGAGAGCCCTGCGGTCCCAGAACCTCAATCGAAGCGTCCATGGCGAGCAACGCAACCGGCCAGTCCCCCGGCGAGACCGCCGTGCAGGATCCGCTGGCGCCCAGAATGGCCTGACCGCGATCGAGCCCGCCGATTGCGGCACAGCCGCTGCCAGGTTGGCGCTTGTTGCACGGGTAGACGCCGTTCGCCCCGTTTCGGAAATACATGCAGCGGGTTTTCTGCAACAGGTTTCCGCCGACGGTTGCCATGTTGCGGATCTGCTGCGACGCGGCCTTCAGCAAGGCTTCGGCGAGCACCGGGTAATCCCGCGCAACAACGCTGTCGGCAGCGACCGCGCTCATGAGGGCCAGCGTCTCGAAACGCAGGTGCTCACCGCTTGAGTCGATGCCGTTCAGACCTTCGATCGCGGTAATATCGATCAGATGACCGGGATGTTCGACATCCAGTTTCATCAAGTCGTAAAGCGTTGTGCCTCCGGCGATGAAGCGCGCGCCTCTGCCTGCATTGGCAAACGTCGCGACCGCTTCTTGTGCCGAACGGGGGCTTGTGTAGCTGAACGGTTGCATCAGCCTCTCCCCATCTTGGCCGCGGCATCCTCGATCGCCGCAACGATTCCGACGTAAGCGCCACATCGACAGATATTGCCGCTCATGAACTCCTGAATCCGCTCTCGCGAAGTCGCGTTGCCTTCCGCCACGCAGGCGACCGCGGCCATGATCTGGCCCGGCGTGCAGTAACCGCATTGGAGCGCGTCGTGATCGATGAATGCCTGCTGCATGGGATGCAGGCCTTCGCTGCCAGACAAACCCTCGATCGTTAGCACGTGCCGGCCTTCCATCTTGGCGGCCAGCGTCATGCACGATGCGACGCGACGCCCGTCCACATGCACGGTGCAGGCGCCGCATTGCGCATGATCGCAGCCCTTCTTAGCTCCAGTCAGCGCAAGCCGCTCGCGAAGCAGATCGAGAAGCGATGTCCGCGCATCGATCAAAACCGCGACCGGCTGGCCGTTGACAGTGGTCTGAAGCTGAAGCGAATGCGCGGGGTCACCAGGCAATGGCTCGATTTGAATCTCAGCTATTTCGGAACCTTGACCGAAACCGCTGGCAGGAAGGGACCCGGCGACGACCGCGGCTCCAACCCCGAGCACGGTTCGACGGGAGACCGCAAAAGGTTCATTGTGACCAGCGCAATTGTCGGCGGAGCTGGTCTCGACCGGCGGGTTCTTGCGCGCGCTCATGCCAAGTACCCCTTTTGTCCGGCACACTCAGCGTCCAGGTCGGGGGAGGCGCGTGTGCGCGCATCCGGTCGAGCGATGCCAATATGCATTTGAAACGAGATGCCTGTCACTTGGACGGCTACATTGATGGCGTTCATGGCGGGCTCCTTTGAGGATCGTCATTGTCCAGCAGCCAACAATACCAACCGCAGAAGCGATACGCACGATAGAGGAAGTCTTTAGTCCCGAACCGATCGTCCAGCTATGCCGCTGTCTATTGGCTTTCGCCTTGCTCGAATTCGTGAGACTTTTTTGCCAACAGCCAGCGGCGATACTCTGCCGGCGGCCGCCCCGCCCAGCGCTTGAAGGCCTTGCTGAACGAGACTTCCGACCTGTAGCCGACGGAGGCGGCCAGCGCTGGAAGTGCGATCTTGCCATCCGCCAGGATCCCCGCCGCCTGATACATTCGCCAATGCGTTAGATATTCGAGCGGTGCTTGCCCGACGACGTCGTGAAACCGCCTTGCGAAACGCGAGCGGGACATACCGATGTCGCGCGCCAGCGTCGCCACAGACCAGGGTTGCTCCGGCGCACGATGCATGAGCGCCAGTGCAGGCGCTATTTCGCTGTCCGTTATACCGCGCAGCCACCCTCTTGGCAGCTCACCGGCAGACGTCAGGTAGCTGCGGACGACCTGAATGAAGAGAATGTCGGCAAGCCTGGCGCTGACGCTTTCTGCACCAGGAAGGCCGGAGAGGAGTTCGGAATCCAGAAGAGTGGTCAGCGTCGCCACCGTGCTGGCTGTGGGCGTCTGCGACGCGACGCGCAGAAGGAAGACCGATGGCAAAGCCGCCAGAAGTGGATTGCGCCTGCGGTCGCCGAAATCGAAAACGCCGGATATCAATGTGGTGGTCGGGCTGCCCGAGCCGATCCGCAGATCCACGGCCTTAAATCGCGTACCCGGCGTCCAAGGCGACATACCCAAGCTCGTCGAAACTTCATGAAAGGGGATGGTCTCCGCTTCGGGGTGGGACACAAGGCGATGGGCTTCACCCCGGGGCAGAACGACGATGTCACCCGGCTCAAGCAGGATGGGTTCCTCCAAATTGTCTTTGAGAAGCGACGCACGTCCCGTCAGCAGCAGATGGAACGGCGCTCCACCCAGCGCGTCCTTTGCGAAACCCCAATCGCCCGACAGCGTCATGCGACAGAACACCGTGCTGTGCAGACGCAGCCCCTCAAGGACTTCGTCGATCAGGATCATCTCTACCGCCCTTTCGAATTGGCACCGTCAGTCATCACGGGAACCGCCAACCTGCTTAGGGAGTGAAAATACCACAGGCAACACACCGAAAAGAGGGTGCTGCCGAAATCGCCGCTCAAATGAATGCGATCCAACGCCCAGCCAGCACGGCTCCCGTCCATAAAAACACGGAGATCGCTCCGGCGATCCGGCCATACGGTCGCCCGCCGCTGTCGGCAATGCCAGGGGTAATCGACTTCAGGCGCAAAACCAGGGCATTGACGCCAGCCAGAAACACGATGCTCAGCTTGATCAGAAAGGCGCGATTTTCGGCATAGTCCGTGATGCGAATGGATGCGAGAAGCGCGCCCGAGATGGCGGCGAGCAAAAATCCGAATACGGCAAACCGGACCAGCGATTGCAGCACGGGATCGAATTGTGGTCCGAGAACGCGCAGCAGACGAAGATCGACAGGTATGATCGAGCCGAAGAGCAGGGCTATGCCCAGCAGATGAAGAGTGGATATCATCGGATAAATCACTGTCGCCGTCGAGATGAAGCGAACAGCGGGAACGCCCTCGATCCAAAGAAGAAGCTCCGCTAATTGCATCCGTCCACCCTCCGGTGAAGACCGCCGACATAAGAGACGACATCACCGTCGGCGAGCCGGATCCATGAACTCCGCAACTGATTTGGCGCCAGGCAATTGCGTAGCGCAACGATCAGCACCCGATCTCCGACACGAACGCGGTCTGCGAGATCGTAGAATGTGCGAACCGGCGACAACTCGACCTCGCGATCCTGACCGATGTCCTCGGGACGCACCACGAACTCCCCTCGGAATTCGTCGGGGCGATCAAGATTGCCGGGAGGGATATCGGTTTGCTCGACACGAACCGTCACGATCGGGTGGGGTGGTGCGAAAGTCGTCCGCGTGACCATTCCACCGATAACGATGGGAGTGCTCATATCGTACTGGCCGGTAACACCGTGATGGGCAAGGACTCCTCCGCCCGATAGAGCGAGGACAAGCAATGCGGATGAGAGGATGAAACGACGGGACGGGTTTTTCATGGAACGCACTCTTCCTTCTGACGGACGGATTGGCAGGCGGTAGATTTGAAAAAACTGACGGTCGGCACCGATTATTTGAGAGATTTCCAGGCGACCGATCTATGTGGCAAGTCCACAATTCTGTCTCAACGCATCCTAACACTCACCGATTGTTGTTGGCCTCGAATATCCGCTCATAATCCCCACCTCGCTCGGCCCATCGAAGTGTCTTGACCCGCGCGACGAGAACTTCCCCGCGCGGCTGATCCGGGGTGCCGAGGAGTTGAATGACTTCTTCGATGTAATCCGCGAGCGGCATTGCGTGGGGGTCTGTCAACTGGCGCGAGCCGGCGAGTTCGGTTTGCACGTAAGGCGGAGCGAGCTCAAGGACTTCCACCGATGTTTCGCGAAGCTGGAAGCGTAAAGATTGCAGCCAGGAATGAAGAAAGGCCTTGCTGGCACAATAGGTCGGGAAAGGTGCGAAGGGAACGAAGGCCAGACCCGACGTGGTGGTGATGATCGTCGATTGCTGCTGGCGTTTCAGGACGGGCAGCAAGGCTGCGGTGAGACTGAGAACGCTGAGGATGTTCGTCTGAATGATCGTGAGCGACACCGATATGTCCGACGCATCGCTGCCAAGATTCTCAGCCCTGGAGATGCCGGCATTGTTGATCAGCACGTTGAGGTTCGGGAAAGCTTTTCGGATCTCGGCCGCGAAGGCGTCTATGGCAGCCGGATCCTGAACATCCAGCGGCAGACCGCGCATGCCGGGATTGGCGGTGACGATTTCATCGATGAGCGCCTGGCGACGCCCGACAATGATGACCTGGTTGCCCAACCGATGGAAGGCCTCGGCCAGCGCGCGGCCGATGCCGCTGGTGCCGCCTGTAATCAGGATCCTGTTGCCGGTCAAAAGCATGGCGCTTTCTCCTCTGGGAAAAATCGTATGTTGAGATGAAGGGCTGATCTTTGGGTCAGCCGAGGACAGCAGGCTTCAACTCGTCTTCGCACCACTCGCGAAAACTGGTCGGACTGGTATTTTCCGGCGTCCGCGGCTCGCCATTGTCGAGACCGTTGTTCTTGGCGAACGCCATGTCAGTCATGCCCTGCGCCATTGCATCTGACATGCCGAAGCCGACAAAACGGGCCTTGTACGCCTCGAAAGGGATTTGCTGGAAGCGCACGGGTTTGCCCAGGACCTCCGTCATGATCTGCGCCATGTCGTTAAAGGAAAGATCCTCGGGGCCGAGCACCGAGAGATGGCCCTGCCCCGTCCAGGAGCAATCGAGGAGCAGTCTGGCAGCGGCAGCGGCAATGTCGCGGGAGGCGCAGGCCGGCAACTTTCGGTCGCCGGCGATGGGCGAGAAGAACATCCCCTGGTTCTTGATGGTCTCGACCTGGCGGGCAAGGTTGTCCATGAATGAGGGCATCGTCAGTGCCCTGTAGTTCACACCCGTGTCAGCAATCAGATCGTCCATTTCTAATGAAGCCGTGACGAATCCGGCGTCCTTGGCCAATGGCGTTCCGCGACCAAGCGCGGAGATCCCGACGACCCGCCGCACGCGATGTCTCCTGATCGCCTCGCAGGCCGGTCGGGTGAAGTCCACGTAGGCCGCTTCGACGCTCTCTGCGTGAGGATCCGGAGGCAGGAGCCAGAACACCGCATCAGCGCCCTCGAAAGCCCGGTTCACAACATCGAGGTCGCCGTGCGATCCCTGGACGACTTCGATTTTCGCGCGAATGTCTGCGGGGATGCGCGAAGGATCACGCGCGATGACGCGGACAGGCTCACTAGCGCCGACTAATTTCTCGAGCACCTGGCTACCGATGTCACCGGTGGGAGCGGTAATGACGATCATTGCAATCTCCGTTTATCCGCCCCATGGCGGAAGCACGATCACGATACGTCAAGGGGTCGATACTATGTATGCTTGAACGTCCGTTTTTCCCTACTGATCGTCCACTACAAAGCTCCCACGAAAACTTAGAAGCTCGGCGGTCGAAGTACTGCCAAACGCGCGGCCGATAGCAAGTCCGCGGGGTCTGGCTGGCGGAATACGAAAACGTCGGTGTTCTGCGAACCGAAATCCTTCGGAGAAGCAGCTCCGCCACTTGGGTCCGACCATGGTGACGAGAGCTATACATGTGTGGTATTGTGTTTTTTCCGCGCCCGGATCCCTGAGCGCGGCGTGGAGTTTTACGAGGGGAAGTCAAGCCGGAACGGGTGCCTCAGGCAGAATGATTTGCTCGTTGCGCAGTTCGTCCCAAAAAGCCTTCGGTATGCCGACCTTCATCGACTGGATATTGGCCCCGACCTGTCCAGGAGCGCGTGCGCCGGGCACGATCGCGGAAACGATCGAAGGCGCAGCCGCGAACTGAAGTGCCGCGGTGCGGATATCAATGCCGTGTCTATCGGCGACCGCGGCCAGACGAGCCCTTTTTTCGACAGCGCCGGCCGGCAGCTTGTCACTGAAATGGTAACGATTTCGTCCGCCAAGAAACCCGTCGTTCAGCGGTGTGCCCAAAGTTACGGTAATACCCTTCTGGGCAAGTGCCGGAAACGTAGTCTTCAGAGCCTCTTCGTGGTCAATGATGCTGTATTGGCAGGCAAGCAGGACGATATCAGGCGTTGGGGCGTCATCGGTTGCCGCCTTTACTGCAGCGTCCGGACGATTGATCCCGAACCCCCATGCCTTGATCAAACCCTCATCGCGCATCCGCTCCAGTTCGACCATCGCGCCGGTGCGGGCGATCTCATAGGCGCGGGTCCATGGTTGCGGCAGTTCCGTATTTTCCGGACCCAGATCGTGGATATAAACGATGTCGATGCTGGCGAGGCCGAGGCGCTGCAGACTATCTTCCACAGACCGGCGCACGCCCTCGGCCGTATAGGCATACTCATAGGAGAAGTTCAGCTTCTCAGCCCAAAGAGTCGGCGCAAGGGGCTGTCGGCTCGGGTGGAAAACACGGCCAACTTTGGTCGAAACCAGAAACGCATCGCGCGGCTTATCCCGCAGGAATGCGCCCAGTCGATGCTCCGAAAGGCCGTGGCCATAAAAGGGGGATGTGTCGAAATGGCGGACGCCACCGTCCCAGGCTGCCTGCAGGGTTGCCTGAGCTTGAGCGTCGCTGATGGGAGCGAATATGTTGCCGATCTGGGTTCCGCCCATTCCGAAGCGGAACCGCGGGCGATACCGTATTCCATCGGCGGCAGGGCCGTTAAGCGGGAGGGTCGTACCCGTGATCTCACCGCGGGTCGCCATGACGGTACCCTGTACCGTTTGCGCTTCAAATGATGGGCTCTGCGCGCTTGCAAGATAGGGCGCAACCATCGTGGCAGCTGCGCTGCCAGCCGCCACGGCGAGAAATTTCCGACGTTCCATGAAAGTATCCTGGTGATTATCTGAAGGTAAAAGCGTTGCGCCGCGCGGCTGGCGGCATAGGCTGTGTTAGCGATCAAGATGGTCCCGGCGGGGATTCTCGGACCTGTGCTGATCAGCGTAGATCAGGCGCTTCGTTGAGCAAGGCTGGATCCCAATGCTCGGTCGCCTTGCCGTCTTTAATGCGCCACATGTCGAACCACGTCGTGCTGTAGGTCTTGGACGGATCTTTCGGATCCTTTTCGGTCCGCGCATATGTCACGACCACCAGATCGCCCTCTGCAACCACGTCGGCAATCTTCATGCTAATTTTCGCGGGAATGGGCTTGGGTTGCACCTTGAGCACTTCGGTGAAGTACTGAACGACCGGCTTTAGTCCGCTTTGAGCATTCGGGTTGTGTTGGATATAGTCGTCGGCGATATACTGGCTGGCCTTGTCCCAATGGCCAGCTTCCAGAAGCTCGAGAATGATCTTGTAGACCACCTGTTTGTTGGCATTCAGATTCGGGTCAGGGCTGGTGAACAGCACTTCCGGATTGTCCGATATGACGACGGCTTCCTGAGCGCACGCTGTGGATGGAGCTATTGCAGCCAGCGAGAGAGCCGCTGCGAGGATAATGTTTTTCAATCTTTTCTCCGTGACGAATTGACCGTCTCTTGCTCGACTTCGGGTCACGCTTCCGCCTCTCAATTTTTAGATGCGAAACCAAAACCACTGGAGATAAGAATAGGAGTTGCTTTCATCCGACGTGATCTTGATTCGACTGATTTTTTGCACAATCCTGTCGATACCTGATCGCCGGATCTTTCTTCGCGATCACATTTTGCGGAGTTGAACGAGAGGTGCCGAAATGAAACAGTTTCAGGCAACCGATGAGCGCTGGACATCATCACAGACTGCGCTTCTCGGATTGGCTTTGGTGGTACAAAGCGTTTGCGCCAGTGAAAACGCGAATCCAAGCAGACTTTCCGGGTTGAAGTTTTTTAAGCTTTCACAGCCGGACGAACCAAGCAGATGTTTTTACGAACCTTGCATCGCGATCATTCTCAGCGGTGCGAAGCGCGTCATGTTCGATCAGGATGACATGCTCTTTCAGCCTGGTGACTTCTTCGTCACCTCCATCGATGTTCCGACCTCAGCGCATGTGATCGAAGCTTCAGCAGCCAAGCCTTATGTTTCTCTGGTCATGCGGATCGATCTGCACAGGCTTCACGACGTAGCAAAAAAGATGGGACTTTCGGAGCCGGATGCTTCGGTCGACCCTGTCGGCATCGCACGAGGCCGAGCGTCCGCGGAATTGCTGGATGCATTCTCTCGCCTGGTCGATCTAACCCTCAAGCCCGACAATATTCCATTGCTGGCGGACATCATCCAGTCCGAGATCTACGTGCGCCTGCTTCAAAGCGAGGCTGGAAACTGGCTAACGCGTATGGCGAGCGAAGGATACAGGACCACGGGTGTTGTTCGCGCTCTCGAATGGTTGAAGAGCAACTATATGAAGCCGCTGCGGATAGAAGAGCTTGCAGCGCTGGCCGCGATGGCAAGCTCGACCTTTCACCATAATTTTCGACGTCTCACCGGGACGAGTCCGCTTCAATACCAAAAAAGCCTGCGTCTTTATGCAGCCCGAAATCTCATGCTGACAGAGCGGGTCGATGCCAATACCGCAGCGGTCAGGGTGGGATACGAAAGTGTACCCCAGTTCAGCCGCGAGTATTCTCGCATGTTTGGCGCGCCTCCGCGTCGTGACGTTCAAACAGCAAGGCAGCGATGAACGAAGTAATAGATTGCCGTTTTTATTTCGGCAACAGCAGATCCTATCAACCCATTCACGGTTGACGAAAACACACGATTTTCGTTAAGCGCGTTGCAGGGCAAGGCCGCAATCGTTTGCAGCAAAGGGCCGGCAATTAAGGTTGGCCCCGCTACCCCCTACCAGATTGTCGCCGGCATCATCAGACAAGATTGGCAAAAGCTGCAGCTGGTATGCTGCCATGCGCCAAACCAAGACGGTGGACGATCGTCTCGAGCCGTTGAGTGCGGCGGCCATAGCGAGCCAGACCATCTTTGTCGAACTGTTCGCAGAAGATGCGCCGCCCGCAGGGAACCGCATCGCACCAGAACCGACGCGACACGACCGTCAAGTCTACTCGCCGACCGCTGACGGGCAGGTCAGCGGGCCGACGCAGATATCGGCTTTGAACGTCGGCCCCGTTTCCCGCACACGGGGCTCGCGGGCTCGTCGCGAAAGACTTCTCTATATGAATTCGTGATGAGATGATTTGTCTCTGTATGCGGTTGGCGATCCGAGATGAAACTGCAATCCTCCGCAAGCGCAATGGGCCTGCGTCAAGATGATCGCGGCTCGATCGGGAACACAAGCAGTGTCGAGGTTGCGGACGCACAGAGCCGGCCCTCCGAGTCGACCAGCCGCGCTTCGGAGAAGGCAACACGTCGACCAAGTGAGACAATCTTTCCTTCAGCCCGGACCTGCCCGCTACTCTCACTCAAGGCGCGATGATACGCCACTTTCAATTCGAGCGTCGTATAGCCCTGGCCTGCCGGGAGACTCGAATGCACGGCGCAGCCGCAGGCGCTGTCGAGTAGTGTCGCAGCATAACCACCATGTACTGAGCCGATTGGATTGAAGACCTTGTGAGATGGCGTTCCTTCGAACACCACGCGCCCGCGCTCAAGCTCGACAAGAGCGAACTCCAGCGTCTCACCAATCGGCGGCTGAATACCGGCCCGCATGAGGGCCTCTAACTGGTCGTGACCGTCGAGACCATGGTTGCTTTCAAGGATGTTCATGCCGCGCGGCCTTTCTGCGCAGGGTCGGGCGCGTTGGGCGTCTTTTTTCGTCGATCCACGCCCGCGTCCCGGACAAGAGCTCTTCCGACAGGGTGGGATCATCAATCGAACGGGCGAGGATGAGCGCACCAACCATTGCAGACCAGCTGCCGATGGCAGCTGTACGGCGTTTGACAGGATCAACACCCGGGATCATCTCGGTAAGAGTGGCAATCTGCGTGGCGAGAACCTGCGCCATCGAAGCGCGTGCCTCTGGAGCCTGTTGCCGCATGAAACCCGCGAGAGCGGCCATGGGGCAGCCCAGATCCGGATGGTCACGATGGGGCGTAGAAAGATAGGTCTCGATCCAGTCGCTGATACCCTCTGTCGCTGATTGGCTGCCGACGGCATGGAGAATGGTTTGGGCGACCAGATCATCTTTCGACCGGAAATGTCCGTAAAAGCCGCCGTGGGTCAGCCCCGCGGCTTGCATTACTTCTGCGACGCTGACGGCATCAAAACCCTTCTGCCGGAAGAGGCGTCCTGCCTCCGACAGGATGCGGCCACGGTTCTTCGCCTTCTGCTCCGGGCTCACTTTCATTTGCGTTGTTCTCCGAGCAATGTTGACATTTTGATGATAGCCAACATATTTAGATTCATTGATGACAATCATCATGAATATAGTTTCTATGCCGCGAAAGGGCAATACCATGACCGCCAAACCATCCGTCCTCATTACCGGCGCCTCTACCGGTATCGGCGCAGGCTACTCCGAGCGCTTCGCGCAGCGCGGCCACGACCTGGTACTCGTCGCGCGAAATACAGCGCGTATGGAGACCCTGGCCGAACGCCTGCGGGCTGAGACTGGCGTTGCAATCGACATCATTGCCGCCGACCTCGCCAATCCAGCAGAGCGCGCTGTGGTCGAAACACGGCTCAGCGACGATGCGCGGATCGGGATCCTCGTCAACAACGCCGGGACCACCCTGGCAGGGACCTTCGTGGAGCAGACGACGGACGACATCGAGCGGCTGGTGACGCTCAACACGACCGCTCTGGTGCGCCTTGCGCACGCCATCGCTCCGCGTCTTGCGCAAGCTGGGGAAGGCTCGATCATCAATATCGGCTCGGTAGTCGGCCTAGCGCCGGAATTCGGTATGGCCGTTTATGGCGCGACCAAGGCCTTCGCGCTTCACCTGTCGCAGGCCCTTAACCTGCAGCTCGGACCGCTTGGAGTTTATGTCCAGGCGGTGTTGCCCGCCACCACCCGAACCGAAATCTGGGACCATACCGGGATCGATGTCGATACACTGCAGGTGGTGATGGAAGTGAACGATCTGGTGGATGCCGCGCTTTCTGGCTTCGACCGGCGCGAGGCGGTTACCATACCGCCGCTGCACGATGTGGGCCAATGGGACGCATTCGAGGCGGCGCGTCAGGCCATGATCCCGGGTTTTGGACAATCCCGGCCGGCCGCTCGCTATCTCGCGGACGCCTGAGCCCGCTTCCAACCTCCGAGATGAATCTAGATCAAAAAAACGAAAGACACCGACAATGACAGATAAAGACCTGTTCAGCCCCTACGACCTTGGCGGCCTTACGCTGGCCAACCGCATTGTCATGGCGCCGCTGACGCGCAACCGCGCCGACGCGGGCCTCGTGCCCAGCCAGTTGGCGGCGGACTATTATGCCCAGCGCGCGAGCGCAGGACTCATCATCACCGAGGCAACGCAGGTCTCGCAGCAAGCCCAAGGCTACCAGAATACGCCCGGCCTCTACACGCCGGAGCAGATCGCGGGCTGGCGCAAGGTGACGGACGGGGTTCATGCCAAGGGCGGGCGCATCTTCGTCCAGCTCTGGCACGTCGGCCGCGTCAGCCATGTCGACCTTCACGGTGGTGAAACTCCGGTTGCGCCGTCAGCAATCCGCGCCGAGACCAAGACCTTCGTGAACAATGGTTTTGCTGATGTATCCGAGCCGCGTGCGCTGGCGCCCGGCGAAATCCCGACCATCGTCGAGGATTTCCGCAAAGCTGCCGCCAATGCGATCGAGGCCGGCTTCGACGGCGTCGAGGTGCATGGCGCGAACGGCTATCTGCTCGACCAGTTCCTGCGCGAAACCGCAAACGTCCGCACCGACGCCTATGGCGGTTCGATCGAGAACCGCGCCCGGCTGCTGGTCGAAGTGACAGCCGCCGTGGCGAACGAGATCGGCGCGCATCGCACAGGTGTCCGCCTCTCGCCGGTGTCGCCGGCCAGCGGCATCGTGCCGGCGAGTGACGAGCAGCCGCAATTCAACCACGTCGTCCAAGCGCTCGACGGACTGGGCATCGCCTATATCCACGTGGTGGAGGGCGCCACCGGCGGCCCTCGCGATGCGACGCCATTCGATTTCGACGCGCTGCGGCAGCGCTTCCGCAAAACCTACATCGCCAACAACGGTTATGACCTTGAGCTGGCGAATTTGCGCCTCAGCCAGGGCAAGGCCGATCTGATCGCCTTCGGCCACCACTTCATCGCCAATCCCGATCTGGTCGAGCGCCTGCAAAGCGGCGCTCCGCTTGCCCAGATGAATTCAGCGACAATCTATGGCGGCGGCGGGGAAGGCTACACTGACTATCCCACCGCTCGCGTATCCACTGACGCCTGATCGGGAGGAGCAGCATCATGAAGGCCTTCATCCTCGACCGCTACGGAAAAAAACAGGCGCTGCGTTACGGCGACATGCCCGATCCTGTGCCCGGACCCGACGACGTGGTGGTCGAGGTTGAGGCAGCCGGTCTCAACCAGCTCGACTCCAAGATCCGCGACGGCGCATTCAAGCCGATCCTCCCCTACAAGCCGCCGCTTGTGCTCGGCCATGACCTGGCCGGCTGCGTCATAAAGACCGGTGCAAACGTACGGCGTTTCAAAGTCGGTGACGCGGTCTACGCACGTCCCCGTGACGGGCAGATCGGCGCCTTTGCCGAGCGCATAGCGGTCAAAGAGGGCGACCTGGCGGTCAAGCCCGCTAATCTATCGATGGCGGAAGCCGCGTCGATCCCGCTGGTTGGCCTAACGGCCTGGCAAGCGTTGGTGGAGCGCGCGCAGATCAAGCCGGGACAGAAAGTGCTGATCCATGCCGGGTCGGGTGGGGTCGGCACGTTCGCGATCCAGCTCGCCAAACATCTCGGCGCGATCGTTGCGACGACGGCGAGCGCCGCCAATGCCGCGATGCTGAAGGAACTGGGAGCGGATGTCGTCATCGACTATCGCAGTCAGAAGTTCGAGGAAGAACTGTCGAACTACGATGTCGTCCTCAACAGCCTCGACGCAACAACGCTGGAAAAATCTCTGAAGGTCCTCAAGCCCGGCGGCAAGCTGATCTCGATCTCCGGTCCGCCCGATCCTGCCTTCGCACGCGCCAAGGGCCTCAATGCAGTGCTTCGGCTGGTGCTGCGCCTCTTAAGTTCGGCCATCCGTCGCAAGGCGAAGCGCGCGGGCGCCGACTATTCATTTTTGTTCATGTGCGCCGACGGAAGCCAGCTCGAGCAGATCACGAAACTCATCGAAGACGGCACGATCCATCCAGTCGTGGATCGTACGTTCGCGTTCGAGAAGCTGAACGAAGCCTTCGCCTACATCGACACCGGTCGCGCCAAGGGAAAGGTCGTCACGCTCAAGTGACGCGATATCTCGAAACAAGGATCGCAATATGAATACCAACACGCACGATGCAGACTGGAAGATAACACCGACCCAACACGTTGAGGCTGCCGGCACGCGTTTCGCTTATCGCCGGCTCGGGCCTGATGTTGGGGTGCCGATTGTGCTGCTCAATCACTGGGGCGCCAACCTCGACAATTTCGATCCCAGGATCGTCGAGGGTCTGGCGTCGGTTCGGCCGGTCTATGCGCTCGACTACCGCGGTGTCGGTAATTCCGGCGGCACGGCACCGCTCAGTGTGGCCGAAATGGCCGCCGACACGATCGCCACGATCCGGGCGCTGGGACTGAAGTCTGCCGACCTGATTGGCTTCTCGCTCGGCGGCTTCGTCGCGCAGCAAATCCTCTTCGACGCACCCGATCTCGTCCGCCGCGCCATCCTTGCCGGCACGGGGCCTGCGGGCGGGACCGGGATCGAGCGCGTTGGCCGGGTTTCGTGGCCGCTCATCATCAAGGGCCTGCTGACCTTCCGTGATCCAAAATTCTATCTGTTCTTCACGTCGAGCAGCAAGAGCAGGCAAGCGGCAAAATCATTCCTCGCACGGCTTAAGGAGCGCACCGGCGATCGCGACAAGACGGTCTCGCTGAAAGCCTTCCTCCGTCAGTTGAAGGCGATCAAAGCCTGGGGCCTCCAGGCGCAGCAACCTTTGAACACCATCAGCACGCCCGTCCTCGTGGCGAATGGCGATCATGACATCATGGTGCCGAGCGAGAACTCGTCCGATCTGGCGCGTCGCATCCCCGGCGCCGAACTCGTTACCCCGATGCCGGCATGGCGGTATCTTCCAGTATCACGACACCTTCCTGGCGAAGGCCAAGACCTTCCTGACCGCCTGACCGCCAGCACCTCAGACAAGGATATATTCAATGGACTATACGACGTTCGGCCGGACCGGCCTTCAGCTTTCCAGACTGGCGTTGGGCACCGGCAATTTTGGCACCGGCTGGGGATATGGCGCCGATCCCGAGACGGCGGTCGCCATTTTGGACGCTTACGCCGCGGCAGGGGGCAATTTCATCGACTCGGCCGATGTCTATCAGTTCGGCCAGTCGGAAGAGATATTGGGAAAGGCGCTGGAAGGACGGCGGGAGGATTTCGTGCTTGCCACAAAGTTCAGCAGCGGCTCAACGCCGAATGCCAATCGGCTGGTGACGGGCAACAGCCGCAAGGCTATGGCCGCCTCGGTCGAGGCGAGCCTGCAGCGACTGAAGACTGACCGGATCGACCTCTATTGGGTTCATCATCCTGACGGTCTGACGCCGATGGAAGAAATTGTGCGCGGCCTCGACGATCTCGCGCGCGCTGGCAAGATCCTGTATGCTGGCCTCTCCAATTTTCCCGCCTGGCGCGTAGCCCGCGCGGCGACGCTAGCCGAATTCACGCGCGCGGTACCGATTGCCGCCGCGCAGTTCGAACATAGCCTTGTGCATCGTGAGCCCGAGGCCGACCTGTTCCCCGCCTGTAACGCTTTGGAGATCGCCACGGTGACGTGGTCGCCCCTGGGCGGCGGCGTGTTGACCGGCAAATACCGCAAGGGCGAGACCGGTCGCGCCGAAGGTTTTGGCGGCCGCGTCTTCCAGGCGGAGGACACGCCACTTCGCACCGCCACGATCGACGCGGTGCTGCAGATCGCGGACGAGGCTGGCGCCAGTCCCGATCGGGTCGCCATCGCCTGGGCCATGACACATGGCGCAGTGCCAATCATCGGATCGCGATCGCTTGCCCAACTGGAGAGCAATATCGGCGCGGCGGCGCTGACCCTTTCGGCAGAGCAGATCGCGCGCCTCGATGCAGCAAGCGCACCCGCGGGAGCGCCGCGCGCGACGACACGCGCCCGTGCCTGACACTGGAGTTTAAGGCCGGACGCGCGGGCTTGCAGGAGTCGTGATATGGACAGACCGATATCGCCCTCACCCATCCGATCCGTACCGCGATCGGCGCACACATAACGGCACCAATCGCGGGGCCGCACGATGATCGCCTGCGAGGGCAGGGCGGAAAGCGCAGACGACAAGTTGCACAGACAGCGAACATCGACCTGCATGGCAGTGTACCCGAAGGCTGGCGGAGTGCGTACAACTGTATGACGAAAAGGGGAGGAAGCATGACGAAGCTCTATCTGGAAGACCTGTCCGAGGGGCAGCGCTTTACGAGCGGGCGGCATAGGGTCGAGGAGGCGGACATCCATCGCTTCGCCAGGGAATATGATCCGCAGCCGTTTCACCTGGATGCCGAGGCTGCAAAGACCACGCTGTTCGCCGGGCTTGCCGCGAGCGGCTGGCACACGGCGGCGATCACCATGCGGCTGACAGTCGATAGCGGTTTTTCGTTGGCTGGCGGAGTCATCGGCGCGGGCTTTGACGAGTTGAACTGGCCGCGGCCGGTCCGGCCGGGCGATGAGCTGCATCTGCTGATCGAGGTGCTGGAGGTGCGCCCCTCCCGTTCGAAGCCCGACCGGGGAACGGTCAAGGTGCGCACGACCACGCTGAACCAGAATGACGAACCCGTGCAGGTCTCCGTCGGCAATCTGGTCGCGCAGAGAAGATTGACGACCTGAAAATGCGACAACCCGACTTGCGCGAGACGCTCGGGCGGCAGAACCGAGATGAGCATGAAAGCCTATGTGCGGGAGAAATACAAAAAGGGGGAGCCGCTCATCGAACAGGCCCTTCGTGAGCCGGTTGCTGGCCCGACGGCGGCAAGCGCACCAACTGGCTGCTGATCAAACATCACGACGACTTATCCGAGAACCTTTTGTTGCCAACTTATCCACAGGTCGCCCCCACCACGCGGCCTGAGGCGTGATCGCTCTCGAGGGTCACCCTGTTATCTCGGTAATCATGGGTGACGGGCAGGCCGGGAGCGATCTGGCGTACGATTGTCGCTCCAGTTCGTTGCTTGGCTTGCTCGTGGGTCGGCTTTGGTTGCCCATTAAGTGCCCGTGCAGCTACGGGATCGCACCGACCACTGGGAACTTTAGAGCCTGCGGAGCAAGCCACCAACGCCGGGACCGTGCTGCGGAAAACCAGAATAGGTGTAACACGCAGAGCAGATTTCATTGGCTTTTGCCTCTTCGGGTCGACGACACATCGTGTCCTGATTTAGGGCCAGCTTGTTTGTGGGGTGGAGTTATGTTGAAATCTTGATCACTCCGACCTCGTGAAATGAGTACCACGCAAGGTAATACGTCGCTGCAGCATTCCCTTCCTTTTCAAACCAAGCCCCTCTTTCAGAGCTCGGTCATAGCGGGGTTCGAGTGCGGGCTGGTCCACGGCGGCCGCCACGACCTCCTCGTCACGACGCGACACACCGCACAATCCCACATGCTCGATCATTACCGGATCGCTGGTGAACATCGGATGACGACCGTGCGCGACGGGCTCGTGCCCGGTCATCATGTCGCCGAGCGTCTTGCTGCTGCAAGGCGTGCCGGTGTCGAGGGCATCTGGGATCTGTCGCATTACCATCGTAACCAGGATCCGGTTCGCTGCGCCAGAATCGCTGCCGAGGCATCATTAGCCGTGAATGACCCGGGCAGGCTGTGGCTTTGTCCTGTTAATGAGCCATCGCTGTACCCGTCGATCGCTGGAATGCTGCGGCACGAGGCGATCGACATGGCGGTAACCATGGCCCGCGTCGCTCGCGATCATCATCCCGATGTCGGCATCCTTACAAACGATCCCATTACCGGCGTGGGCGACCGTCAGTTCGAGGCGACCGACGCGATTGTCTCTGCGGTTCATGTCGATGTTGTAGGGGTCAACTACTATCCTCATACGGCGCGGACGTCGTTCGTGAAGGTGTTGATGGCGACCTGGCGGCGTTATCGCAAGCCAATCATGGTGTCGGAAACCAGCTGGCATGATGGGCACCCCGTGCATCACCGCCGTTATCCAGGGCTGAACAAGGGCACATGGTTGCGGCATGTCAGCGAGCAGGTCGATATTGCCAGGTTTCACGGGGCCGATGTCGTTGGCATACCCGATTGTCGATTGTCCACCTTGGCATGCTCCCCAATCGCGTAACCGCTGGAGCCATGGCCTGATCCGAGAGGATCTGTCGGTGGACCCATGGCTATCGGCAGAACTGGGGCGGGTTGCTATGAGCGACGCCGCATAGCCAAAGGTTCTATGGAGCGTCTTTCGCCGGGGTAGTTGGTCCCGCCTTCAGCGATGCGGCGCTTCTCCAGGCGGCGGGCTGAGGTCAAGCTCTTCCCGTCTATCCGTTAGCCGAAGGAGGTCGAGCGATCGTCCGCAATCGGGGCACGAAGCGGACGTTTCACGACAGGTGGACGGGCTCGTCGAAAACAGAGGCGCTAACATGATCGCGCTCGGTGTTCAGTGACCTTTTTTCGATGTGGACGGCTTCAATTTGAAGTCGTTCTGTCATCAAGCGCGTTTTGGTGTACCCGACCTATTCGAGATCGGGTACACCGTTTCGGCGGCTCCCTAGACTTGCCGTAAGCCGCCGTCAACGCATAGTTCAGCGCCGGCGATGTAGCTCGCGTCATCGCTCAACAAGAACAAGGCGGCCGCAGCCACTTCTGAAGGCCGTGCCATACGACCCATCGGAATCGGAGCAACAATTGCCGCGCGAGTGTCGTCGGCGACAGCAGCCATCATGTCCGTATCCGTGGGGCCGGGTGCAACGACATTGACCCGAATACCTTTGGGTGCGAGTTCTGCCGTCCAGGTTCTGGCGTAGGATCGAACGGCCGCTTTGGTTGCGCAGTACGTTCCGTAAGCCGAGTAGCCCGCGTTCCCGGCTATGGACCCGACGAGGACGACCGAGCCGCCTTCTGTCATTGCGGGGAGAGCTGCCTGGAGGCCGAACACCATCCCTCGGACGTTGACGTCGAAGTGGCGGTCGAAGTGCTCCGGCGTAATCTCGGCGATCTGCGAAGGCTCGGAAAGACCTGCATTCAAAACAAGCGCGTCGATACGTCCGTATGCTTTGCGGGCTTTTTCGACGGCAACTACCATGTCTTCCGGAGAGCTTGCGTCAGCGGTAATACCGACGGCACCGTTGCCGATCTCTTTGGCCGCCTTTTCAGCATCTTCACCTCTACGACTGGTGATGAAGACATGTGCGCCTTCGGCAGAAAGTCGTTCTGCAATAGCCAGGCCGATACCCTTCGCGCCACCGACGACCAAAGCCACCTTGTTAATCATTCGAGCCATCGTAAATCCTTTCACTGAATGGTCTCTCGATGATATACGGTGGATATCTGATATCAATTACGCACCTGGAATAGACTAGATATGGACGAGTATACCGACCTGGAAGCCCTCTCTCATCGCGCACTTTGCGACATGGCGCAGGTTCGTCCGGTGCTCGACAAGATCGCTGATAAATGGACGATCCTGATACTGACTGTGATCTGTCCGAAACCTGCCCGCTTCAACGAACTCAAGCGGCGTCTCGATGGGATCACACACAAGGCTCTGGCCGATGCCCTGAAGAGACTTGAGCGGAACGGCCTTGTCACGAGGACGGTGCTCCCAACACAGCCGATCGGCGTAGAATATGCAATCACTTCTCTAGGCCATTCCCTGCGGGAGCCGTTTGAAGCACTGTGTGCGTGGGCAGCGGCCAATGGCGACAAGGTCGAGGCGGCCACGCTACACTACGACAACACGGGAAATCGTCGTTGACGGCGTCGCTGTGTCCGCTTCTAGCGCTTCAGAGACTTGAAGTCTTGGCCCTCTTCGGCCCACGAATGAACGAGAAAACCAGCTAAGTTCCATAAATCGCCATATGCCTCGACGCGTCGCTAAGTCATTGAAGTTGATGCTATCGAGATGAAGTGGTCCGCATCTCATCAATGGCGTTCTAGCCTTTGACAAACTTTGCCAAAATCGGTTATGTTGCCTTCAAATGGAGGCTATCAATGGCCACGATGAACGTATCTCTTCCAGGCCCGATGAAGGATTGGGTGGAGGCCCAGGCCAGGACCGGGCGATATTCGAATGCTAGCGACTACGTGCGCGACCTGATCCGACGCGACCAGACGCGAAACGACAAGATTGCCGCCATGCAAAGCTTCGTCGAGGCCGGGCTCCAAAGTGGTGTCGGCATCCGATCAAAGGATGAACTCTTTGCTGAAGCGATGGCTCGTGCCAGCAAGTCATGAGTTTTAAGCTTTCTGCCGAATCGGAAGAGGACATCATTGCGATCGCCGAGCAAGGTGTCCGCATGTTCGGGGCAGGCCAGGCAAACCGATACCACGATGAACTTTTCGCATTATTTGATCTGATAGCTGTCAATCCGCGCATCGCGCGCGAACGGGATGAGATTGATCCGCCCGTTGGAATTCATCCCTTCAAAGCGCATCTAATCGTTTATCGGATCGAAGATGATGAGACAATTTTTGTAATACGAATTCGCCACGCGCATGAAGATTGGGCAAGTGAATCAATTTAGCGCACCTCGGATGGAGCTGTGGGATTTGGTGTGTCTCAGGTTCGAATCGGGTCAAGAGCTTCCGGTTCGAAAATCTCCAAGAGAGCTCGTCTGGATCAGGTGTTGCGCCGCCAATTGCCAGGCGTGGTGCCGACGATACTTGCAAAGACGCGCGTGAAATGGCTTTGGTCCGCGAAGCCGCAGGCGATGGCCACTTCGGCGAGTGGAGTCTTTGAGGTCCGCAGGAGGTTGCGGGCGCGGTCTATTCGCTCACGAAGAACCCATTGATAGGGCGTCATACCGGTCGTCTCACGAAAAGCGCGAATGAAATAGCCGCGCGACAGATTGCACATCTGCGCGACTTCGGAAATTGACACGTTGCCGTCGAGGTTCTCAAGAAGCAAACCTTTCGCCAGATCCTCATGCGTCCGCGAAAGGCTACCCGACCTATCAGAGGCTACCGTTGGCCGGCCGCCATAACGCTGGACCAGGTAGGTTCCGATGGCCGTTGTCATTTGCTCAACGAACAGCGCGTTGGCTTCGTCTGGCTTTTCGAGTGCCGGGATCAGCGCCCGAGCGAGATTGGCAAGCACAATATCTTTCGACGCGGTTTCAACTGACAGCGACGTCACGCCGGGCATTTCAGCATCATCGGCAATCTTGCCGAGGGACGCTGGCGAAATTTCAAACAACACGAAATCGAAAGGACCGCGGAGATCCGCCTTGTAGGCGTCCGAGAAATCGCGAATATAGATCGAGTTCTCGGTAAATTCGTGGGTGGTCGCATGATGTTTGTGGAAGATGCGCCGCGTGTGGCCACCGAGAGAGGAAACCCCGACGACAAACCCCCGATCGTTTGCCGGCGTCATGACCTGATCGAGTTGAGTGTTGACTGTCGCCTTCCGAAAGATATCGATGTCTGAACCAGGTAGGCTTTGGTTGACCGACAACTGCTTCAACGAGCACCCGAACCCGTCGGTCGCGTTTCCAGTGGAAGATTGGTGGCGGAGGGGGAGAACTTGGACCACGACGCACTTCTTTCATTTTTAGACACTCGAACACGGGACATGCCGGCTTGGTAGCTTTCCCACGCTAAGTTGCCTCACGACAATTTGTTAAATCGGCCCCGCGAGGATCCTTTTGTTCAATATTGCCGTTTGAAATCTGTGTAGGAAACTTTGAAGCGCAGCATCTCGTCGGGACGGCTATACAGTTCCCAGCCAGGATGATCGAGACACATGTGAGTGAAGCGTTGACGGTCAGTGAGAGAATTGCGGCGTGTTTTGGGATTAAAGCCGTAAGGACGCTGGTAATCAGGCCTCTTTGCGAAGCCAAGCTCGCTGTCGTCCATCTCGAGCACTCCTATGACAATGGCGAACATACAATCTTCCTGCCAGCTGATGACGCTTTTCTGGTCATGCTCTATCTCGTTGACGTTGATCATTGCGACATCCTGCCGGACGGAGCACGGACGCCCCTGAAGACCTATTCCAGAGGTTCTATGTGTCTCATCAGTCTGAGGAATGGCGCCGCAATTTCGGTTCGTGGCTGCTTCGAAGCACTCGCGTTTCATATCCCAAGCGCGCTTTTTATCGAGCTCGCTGAGGAAGCAGGCGAGCCGCGTATTGATGACCTCACGACCTGCCGCGGGATTAACGATCAGGTGGTCCGCAACATCGGCGGTGCGCTGATGCCTATGTTCGACATGCCGGACGAGGCCAGAGACACACTGCTTCCTCATATCGGATTGGCGTTAAGTGCCCATCTTGCGCATCGTTACGGACGGTCCCCCATCCAGCACCTGTCGGGCACCGGTCAGTTGTCTCCGCTGCAGGAAAAGCGCATTAGGGCGTACATAGCTGCGAACCTATCGGGCGGCACACCGGTCGATGAGATCGCCGAAGCGTGCGGGTTTTCAGTCGATGAGCTCTGTTCCGGATTTTTGAGCACGACCGGGCAGTCTGTTTCAGAATGGATTGCGTCATATCGAATGAGCAGAGCCCAATCGCAACTGAGCAGAACGGGTGAAACTATTGCCCGGATCGCTGAAGAGTGCGGGTTTCCGGACGAAAATGAATTCGTCGCAACCTTCACGAGGGCCGAGGGAATGCCTCCTGCGGCGTGGCGCTTGCGCAACCGACACTGACGGAAAAACTATCGAGCAGCATTGCTCTTGAGCCGAGCTTCAGAAAAGAAAACTCCCGGTGATGGCCTATTGGTCCAGTTTGTGCGGCCGGGTCCGGGTGCGGCCAAAATGGCCCCACCCGGGCAGTCCGATTAAGCCTGGATAAATGCCAAGAGGTCGGCATTCAGCACGTCAGCGTGCGTTGTCAGCATGCCGTGCGGATAACCCTGATAGACCTTCAGGATGCCATTTTGCACCAGCTTGACGGAAAGCTTGCCAGCGTTGTCGATGGGCACGACCTGGTCGTCGTTGCCGTGCATAACGAGCGTCGGAACAATGATTGCCTTCAGGTCTTCCGTCTGATCGGTCTCGGAAAAGGCCTTGATCCCATCGTAATGGGCCTTGGCACTGCCCATCATGCCCTGCCGCCACCAATTCTGGATAACGCCCGGATAGACCTTGGCGTCAGGGCGGTTGAAACCATAGAACGGACCAGTGGGAAAATCGACGAAGAGCTGCGCGCGGTTCTCAGCCACCCCCTGGCGGATGCCATCGAACACTTCCATCGGCAAGCCGCCCGGATTTGTCTCGGTCTTGAGCATGAGCGGCGGAACGGCTGAAACCAGAACGGCCTTGGCGACGCGGCCGGCCGGCTGGCCGTATTTCGCCACATAGCGAGCAACTTCCCCGCCGCCGGTTGAATGGCCGATATGAACGGCGTTCTTCAGGTCGAGCGCTTCGACCACGGCGAAGGCATCGGCGGCATAGTGGTCCATGTCGTGACCTTCAGAAACCTGTGCCGAACGACCGTGACCACGACGGTCGTGGGCGACGACGCGGAAGCCCTTTGCCAGGAAGAACAGCATCTGCGCATCCCAATCGTCCGAGGAGAGCGGCCAGCCATGGTGAAAGACGATCGGCTGGGCATCCTTCGGGCCCCAATCCTTGTAGAAGATTTCGACGCCGTCCTTGGTGGTGATATAGCCCATTGTATTATCTCCTTTGGCTGAGGTAGTGGTCGAAGCAGCGTTGGCCGCCAGGCCAAACGATGCGGGAAGTACCATGGCGGCTGCGGCGGCAGCTCCGGAAAGCAATGCGCTGCGGCGGATGATGGAGGGGAGTTTCTCGGTCATTTTCGCGTACCGTGATCCTTTAACGGCTATAATTAGAGGGTAGTGGTGGATGCCGCTCTCGCGCGTTGCTAGGCGGCCCCCGGCCGGTTGATTGTCAGGAAATGCCGTACGACCGGCTTGTCCGTTCCTGAGTGATAGGCGAGGACCTGGCCTTGTAGGTCAGCATCGGCATTTGAAACCCGCTTGTGCTGGCGAAGATGCTCGGCCCAGGATTCGACCATGAACCATTCGACAATCTTTTGCGGATCGGCGGAGTCTTCCGTCACCCCCCATCCGTAGGCGCCGTCCCGCCGCCGCTCGTGGGACATCTCATCCAGCGCATGCAGGAAGGCTGTGCGATGCTGTTTTTCGACGTGGTATTCTATCAGGATCAGAACAGGTCCACGGTCATGGGCGACAGGCTCGGCGACCAAGGGTTCTGGCCAGTGGTTGGACGGCACCATATCCGCGTCGCCTGCCGGCAGCTTTAAGCGATGCATGATGAAGCCCGCAATGAGCAGTCCCACCGCGCCGATCAGCAGCGCCCCCGGCACTCCGGCAGCTTCACCAACGGCGCCCCAGCCAAGGCTACCTGCCGTCATCGCGCCATTGAAGACGGTGAGATAGACCGCCAGGCCGCGACCGCGGACCCAGTTCGGAAGCACGGCCTGCGCTGCGCCATTCAGTGTGGTCAGGGCCGTGATCCAAGCGCCTCCGAGAAAGAGCAGAACAATGATGGCGACCCATTTCGGCGGCGCGAGCGACAAAGCGCCCATGACGAGTGCTGTGATAATAGCGGCACCAAGAAGCAGGCCATCGGCATTAAAGCGTTCGCGCAGTTTAGGCATGAGCAATGCGCCGCCGATCGCGCCGGCGCCGACGGCGCCAAGCAGGATACCGTAGAAGCCTGCGTCACCGCCGAGCAATTGTCGGGCGACGAGCGGCAGGAGTGCCCAGATGGCACTGGCGAAGGCAAAGAAGATCGCCGCGCGCAAAAGCACGACATGCAAGGGCTTGCTGGCGCGGGTGTAGCGCAGGCCTGCACGGAACGCGCCGAAGAAGCCTTCAGCCAGCGCATCATTGGCGTTCTTTGCCCGGGGCCACCAGACGAGCGCCGCGATGACGACGAGATAGCTCGCAACATCCGCGCCATAGGTGACGCCCGCGCCGAAGGCAGCAAGGAGCAGGCCGCCGGCAGCCGGCCCGATCGACCGGGCGATATTGATGCCGAGCGAGTTGAGCGCGACGGCGCTCTTGACGTCCTCCCTCTTCACCAGTTCCGGCACGATCGCCTGCCAGGTCGGCCCCATTAACGCGGCGCCGATGCCGCCAAGAAACGTCAGGCCGATCAGCGCACTGACCGAAAGCATGCCGGTATTTGCCAGGATCATGAGGCTTACGCTGACTGACGCGAGCAAGATCTGCACGGCGATCAGGAACTTGCGACGATCGAGAATATCGGCGAGCACGCCCGCAGGTATTGCCAGGAGGAAGATCGGCAGGGTTCCCGCCGCCTGTACCAGCGCGACTGCGGCCGGCGAGGCCGATAGATCGGTCATGAGCCAGGAACTGGCGACATCGCGCATAAAGCTGCCGGTATTTCCGAGGACGGTTGCAGCCCAAAGAACTGCGAAGACTGGCTGGGCAAGGGGTGCAAAGCTGCCCCCGGAGGATTTGGTAGTGCTCATTTGCCAGCTCCCTTGGTCAGATCATTTGCGGCGACAATAATGAAAGCGCCAGCGAGCCCGAGATGCTCGAAGAAGGCGTTGGTTGCCATCATGCGGTCCATGCCTGGGGGCAACTCCCAGAACCGCAGTGCGATGAAGGTTGCCAGAAGCGTGAAGACGGCGAGCGCCAGCGCACCGAGCCAACGCAAGAAACCGGACAGGATCATTGCGGAGGCCGTTAGTTCGAACACGATCACGGCGACCCCGAAGAAGGCAGCCGGATGAAGACCGAAATGCTCCATCTCGCCGATCGCACTCTGGAAATCGAAAAGCTTGGTCAGCGGCCCCTGGATATAGGCCGCGCACAGGGCAAGGAGCGCAAAGGTTCGGCTGACGGGTGCGGCAACGATCCCGGCAATACGCGGGCGCCAGCTGTTGGAAGAGAGGGAGTAATCAGTCATGTCGGCTCCTGCAATGTTGGCCGCTCCGTCCATGCTGCGGCGTTGTTTCCATCTGATGGAGCGATATGATATTGCCCGCAAAGATTAGCGCCAACAATTGCATCAAAAATTGAGATTCTCTTGCGATATTCGCAACAGTCTTCCATAGGGGCAGCGACGTGATGCTGCCCCATGGATTATGTTGAAAAATCATACCGCCCAGCAGGCGCAGCCGAGCGCGCCGAAGAAACCCTTGAGATCGACGATCGGCAGTTTCGACGTCCAGGCACCGGCGTGGTCGTGGCCGTGGACGTTGCAGGAACTGGCGCAGCCGCAGGTCGAGATCGCGGTCCGGCGCAGGGAATTCATGCCGGCACCCTGCGGTTCACCCCAGGCAGCATAGCCGCCGAACGTGCGAACGGGTGACCAATCCGGCATGGCAGGCGGGACGTTGTTTTCGTCGAGCGCCGAGAAGTCGCCTGCACCGTAGACGATCTTGCCGCCAACCATGGTCAACTGCGAGGTGAGGTACGAGATCTCGTCTTCGGCGCAGGTGAAGAAGTCCTTGTCCGGCACGACGACGTCGGCGAACTGGCCTTTTTCGATCCGGCCCTTCTTGCCTTCCTCGTCGGAGAACCAGGTGACCTTCTCTGTCCACATGCGCAGCGCCATCTCGCGGTCGAGGCAGTTGGCGCGCGGATAGAGCTGCATGCCGCCGACCGTCTTCCCGGTCACCATCCAGGCAAGGGAAACCCATGGATTGTAGGAGGCGACACGCGTCGCGTCGGTCCCTGCCGAGACGTTGACGCCCTTCTCAAGCATGCGCTTGATCGGCGGCGTGGCCTCGGCGACGCCATGACCATAGCGCTCGACGAAATATTCGCCCTGATAGGCCATGCGGTGCTGGGTAGCGATGCCGCCGCCGAGCGCCGCGATCCGGTCGATCGAACGATCCGAGATCGTCTCGGCATGGTCGAAGAACCAGTTGAGACCTTCGAGCGGGATGTCCTTATTGACCTTCTCGAAAACGTCGAGCGAACGGGAAATGGTCTCGTCATAGGTGGCATGCATTCGCCAGGGCCAACGGTTTTCAGCGAGCACGCGAACCACTTCCTCGAGCTCGCCTTCCATTTCCGACGCCATTTCGGGCCGCGGTTGGCGGAAATCCTCGAAGTCGGCGGCGGAGAAGACGAGCATTTCGCCAGCGCCGTTGTGACGGAAGTAATCATTACCCTGCTTGTATTTCACCGACTGCGTCCAGTTGAGGAAGTCCTGCTTCTCTTCCCTCGGCTTCTGGGTGAACAGATTGTAGGCGAGGCGTACCGTCAGCTGGTCCTCATCCGAAAGCTTCTGGATGACCGCGTAATCGTCCGGGTAGTTCTGGAAACCGCCGCCCGCATCGATCACGCCGGTAATGCCCAGCCGGTTGAGTTCGCGCATGAAATGGCGGGTGGAATTGACCTGGTATTCGAACGGAAGTTTCGGTCCCTTGGAAAGGGTCGAATAGAGAATGCCCGCATTCGGTTTGGCGAGCAGAAGGCCCGTCGGATTGCCGTTGGCATCGCGGGTGATCTCGCCGCCGGGCGGGTTCGGTGTGTCTCTGGTATAGCCGACGGCGCGGAGTGCTGCGCCGTTCAAGAGCGCCCGGTCATAGAGATGGAGAAGAAAGACCGGGGTATCGGGCGCGATCGCGTTGATCTCGTCGATCGTCGGCAGGCGCTTCTCGGCAAACTGATGCTCGGTGAAACCACCGACCACGCGAACCCATTGCGGAGCCGGCGTGATCGCGACCTGCCGCTTCAGCATGTCCATCGCGTCGGCGAGTGAGCGAACGCCATCCCAGCGGAGTTCCATGTTGAAGTTGAGGCCGCCGCGCACGACGTGGGTGTGGTTGTCGATCAGACCCGGCAGCATGCGCTTGCCTTTCAGGTCGATGATCTTCGTATCCGGTCCGGCGAGCGTCATCACCTCGCTGTCGGTTCCCACCTCGAGGAACAGGCCGTCTTTCACGGCGACAGCGGTGGCGTTCGGATTTGCGCGATCAAGCGTCGTGATCAGTCCGTTGTGAAAAACGATATCGGCGTGCATGGAAGCAGCTCCGGTCTTGATGGGATCGGCGGCATTGGCCGGTGTAAACAGATTTGAAAAGGCGAGGCTTGATGCTGCGCCCAGGAATTTGCGCCGTGTCGTCATCAGCTTTTCCCCAATGTCAAATCGTCGCCTGTGGAGGTCGCCTTCGCTGCATTAAGCCCACCCTTCGGAAGGTGACCAAACATGTGCGGCTTGACCTGATGAAGCCAGGAAACGGCAGCGGGCTCGCGGCTCCAGAGATTTTTTGCCAGCGGCACGATCTGTTCGCCGACGAGAATACCTAGCAAGCCGATGAGAGCGATGACGGGCGGAGCCGGGGAGCGGACGTTGAGCAGTCCGTAGATGACGCCGACAAGAAGGCCGACTGCCAGCGATAGAAGGTAAATTTTCATCCGGGCGTTCCTTTTCCAAAAAGATCGCCCCGCCAAGTGGATCCGGGCGGGGCTGTTTCAGATCAGATAGAGGCCGGGTTCGGGCCGATCCGCTTGCCGTGCTTGACGCGTTCGGCGCCACCGTGGACATGCGTAACAGCATAATCGATGCCCATGCCGTAGGCGCCGGAGTGCTCCTTCACCAACGACGTGACCGCGTCGTAGGTTTCCTTGCGGGCCCAGTCGCGCTGCCATTCCAGGAGGACCTGCTGCCAGGTGACGGGAACGACACCCGCCTGCACCATGCGGTCCATCGCATATTTGTGCGCATCGACGGAGGTACCGCCGGAAGCGTCGGCGACCATGTAGATTTCGTAGTCGGTGTCGTTCATGCAGGAGAGAGCGAAGGTCGTGTTGCAAACTTCGGTCCACAGGCCGGCGACGACGACCTTCTTGCGGCCGTCTGCGGCATGCTTGGCCAGCGCGTCGCGGACGTTCTGGTCGTCCCAGGAATTCATCGACGTGCGCTCGAGGATATCATTGTCGGGGACGACGGCGAGCAGCTCCGGGAAGGTATTGCCCGAGAAACTGTCGGTCTCGACGGTGGTGATCGTGGTCGGGATGTTGAAGATCCTGGCCGCCTTGGCAAGACCGACGACGTTGTTCTTCAAGACCTGGCGGTCGATCGACTGAACACCGAAGGCCATCTGCGGCTGCTGGTCGATGAAGATGATCTGGCTGTTCTGCGGGGTGAGAACCTGAAGCTTGCTGGACATCTCGTGTCTTCCTTTGATTGGGTTGCAGGTAGGTAATGGGGCAGGGAGGGCGGCACGTCTTGAAAGTTATGCCGCCTTATTGTTGGAAAGCGACGTCAGGCAGCCAGCGGTGCCAGGCCGGCTTCGATCTGGTCACGATAGGGCTCGTAGCGAGCCGGCAGTTTCAAAACCTCGCCAAGGTGTGCCGTGTCTTCGTCGCGGTCGAAACCGGGTTCGTTCGTGGCGATTTCGAACAGGACGCCGCCGGGTGTGCGGAAGTAGATAGCCCAGAAGTAATCACGGTCGATGACTGGTGTCACCTGGTATCCCGTATCCATCAGGGCCTTGCGGACTTCGAGCTGCTTTGCGCGGTTCTCGACGGCGAAAGCGATATGATGCACCGAACCCGCGCCCTGCCTTGCGAAAGGCGTTTTCGGAAGAAGCTCGAGGTCGATCATATCGGCACCATTACCGCCGGGAATGATGAAGCGGGTGACATCGCCATCCGTCTCGGCGCGCTGGTAGCCCATGAAACCGAGCAGTTCGGACGTAGCAGCGGTATCATGCAGGCGAAACTTCGCGCCGGTAAAACCGCGGATACCGACGCTTTCGTCGATGCCGGCACCGCTCCAGGCCCTGCGGCCATCGTCTTCAGCTTCGATCAAAGCAAACCCCTCACCGTCCGGCCCCTTGAACAGCAGGCGGTCGGCACCGAAGGCAGTGTCGGCCTGCAGGTTGCCGGCTCCCTTTGCCGACAGGCGATCCTGCCAGAAGGAGAGCGAGCCCTTGGGAATAGCGAACTGGGTTTCGCTGACTTCGCCGACGCCGGGACGGCCGCGCATCACGTCGGGAAAAGGAAAGTAGGTCATGACGGAGCCGGGAGTGCCTGCCTCATCACCGTAGTAGAGGTGGTAAACGTTGGGGTCGTCGAAATTCACGGTCTTCTTGACGCGGCGCAGGCCAAGCGTGTCCGTGAAGAACGCGTTGTTCTGGCGGGCATCCGATGCCATCGACGTGATGTGATGCAGTCCCTTGATATCCTTGATCATGATGCTTCGCCCTTCCGCGACTCGGTTGGTTTGTCTGGTGTGATTGAAACCTACGCCCGTTGATCATCGGCCGGAATTGCAATAATAATTGTCAGTGAATTGCGATGGATGAAATAATCGATGAACGACTACAAGCTGCTTCGAACCTTTCTGCTGGCCGCCGAAAAGCGGAACTTCGCGCAGGTTGCGCGCGAACTCGACATGACCCCGGCAGCCGTCACCCGGGCGATCGCGGCCCTGGAAGAAGACCTTGGCGTGCAACTCTTCGTGCGGACCACGCGCCAGGTGTCGCTGACCACCGATGGCGCGATCTTCGCGGCCCAGATCCAGCCGGCGGTGCAGGCACTGGACAATGCGCGCAAGGACGTGATGAATACCCACAAGGCGGATCATGGCCGCCTGCGGATCAGCGCGCCGACCTGGTTCGGCCAGCAGGTCCTGCCGCCCATCCTCTCCGCATTCAGGGAACGCTACCCGAAGATCAGCTTCGAGATTTCGCTTGCGGATGGGCTCGTGAATATCATCGACGATGATTATGACTTGGCGATCCGCATTTCCGCAGCACCGTCTGACAAGTTCACGATCTGGCGCAAGATCAGCGTTGTTCACCGTATCCTTGTCGCCGCCCCCGGCAGCCGGTTCTGCGACATGAAGCACCCTAACGAACTCATTCCCGACGATTGCCTGGCCTATAGCGGCGAGAGCAAGCGGGAAACCTGGATGCTGTCGGACGGCAACGGCAGTGCCACGATTTCCGCCGGCCGCGCATTCAGCGCCAATAGCGGGGAGGTGCTGGCGAGCATGGCTGCTGACGGAGCCGGGGTGGCGATGCTGCCCAAATTCCATGTGGCCGAGCATCTGCGCACCGGACGGCTCGTTCATGTCCTGCAAGACTGGTCGCCGCCGGATTTGTGGCTGACCCTGTACTACCCCCCATACCAGGCACTGCCGCCGCGCATCGCCTCATTCTCGAAGTTCTTCGAGCAGCAAGTCCCGGCGATTGTATTGACGATTGAATGAGTCTGATAGAATGGGCGGGTGCTGTCGTTGTTAACGGTTGTTCCAAAAATATGCTTATCAATCACTTAACGCATTGAGTAGGGCGTCGCGGATCAGCTGCTGCATCACCTGACCTACGCTGGATTCTGGCAACGCTGGTATGATCAACGCTCCCCTTTCGCAAACTGCGTCGGGGACGGCGCGAATGTCTGCTTCTGCCGGCACATAAGCCGACATGGATGGCAATTTCGGGGGTGATGGTTCGGATCCCATCAAAAGCTGGAAATGAACGCGTAACGACATCATCTTTACGAGCCTTGTAAAGATGATGTCGTTACGCTATATGGTCCTTCTAGACAGGAGCCTCCCATGCCGACCTCGAACACAAGCAAAAGCCCGGACGCAAGCGTGGCCCTGAATATGCGCATCAAGCCTGCGACGCGCAACTTGATTGACCGTGCCGCTGAGATGCTAGGCAAGACACGTACAGATTTCATGCTGGAGGCTTCCGAGCGCCGTGCCGAGGAAGTACTACTTGACCGGACGATCTTCACTGTCAGCGCAGAAGTCTACGCAGAGTATCTGGCCCGGCTCGATGCGCCAACACAGTCCAATGAGCGTCTTAAACGAACCATGTCGACCAAAGCGCCGTGGGATGAGGTGTGACCTTAAGCGTACCCGCGCCACTTGGTGACCATCACGAGCTAGCCGAATTCCATTCTGGTGTCCCTGAGCTTGACGATTGGCTGCGTCTCCGCGCCCGCGCCAATCAGGCGAGCGGCGCATCGCGTACCTTCGTCGTGTGTGAGGCCAACCGCGTCATCGCCTACTACGCGCTCGCTTCCGGCGCGGTAAGGCAATCGGAAGCGCCGGGACGTTTCCGGCGGAACATGCCTGATCCGATACCAGTCGCAGTGCTTGGACGCCTTGCCATTGATCAAACCTATCAGGGACGTGGTTTCGGCAGGGCGTTAGTGCGCGACGCGGGTCTGCGCTTGCTCAATGCCGCCGAGATACTTGGGATTCGCGGCGTTTTGGTCCATGCGATTTCGGATGACGCACGAGCCTTCTACGAAGCGGTTGGCTTCCTGCCTTCCCCGTCCGACCCGATGATGCTGCTGGTCGGGTTGCATGACCTCAACAATGCCCTGACCTCCTGACCAAGCTGATTGCTATATCGCTGAAATCAAATCATGAACTTCGGCGCAAGAAATGAGATGCCGGGGTTCCGATCCGTTCAAGGCGTGGGACCGAAACTGTTCCGGCCCAGGGGCGGTATATTTCGGCATTCAGTTGGGCCTGTTGACAGGTATGTATAGCGAAGCGCCTGCGTTTTCGGTCGCTGCCCTCAGGCGCTTGTCTCTGGTCCATAGGGCCGCGCGCCGGTCGAGAAGTACCGATGCCAGCAAGTGGGCATCTGTGTAACCGATACCCATGCTGAAAATGCTGTGGCGATCGATCATTGTCATGACTTCTTCGTGCGTTGCGACAACCGCTAAGCGTTGAGCGGCTAGAAAAGCCAATACACTGTCGCGATCCCGAAGGCTGCCGAGCGCGAGTTCGCCGATTACGCTCGGGTGGCAAAGCAGGCGGTCGTCCTCGATAACCCTGCGCAGCTCGGCATCGACATGGCGAAAATGATCAATCCAAATCGAGGTATCAGCTAGTATCACTTGGCGGTTGCGCCCCGGCGGCGCGGGGCTGCCTCGGCATCGGGCATAGTTCCTCCAAGCGCGATAAGGCGTTTTCCGGACTCTACACGAACAAGCGTCTCCAATGCTTGGCGCACGAGAGCCGCCGTTTCCTTGGTGCCAGTTAATGACCTGGCCCTTTCCATAAGCGTGTCGTCGAGGTTGATAGTCGATCTCATGACCTGGCTCCCTTGTTGAGGCGCACAAACTAGCACCAATTGGTGAAAATTTCCACGCCTAGTTTCCAACCCCATGTATTCGCAGTGCAATGAATGAGCCACACGACACGGTAAATTCTCGGCCAACCGGACCTCCGCGACCCATTCCGTTGGCAGATGATGCAACAGATATCGAAACGTCGATTGCCATTGGTCCTCCGGCGCGTCACATTGCCTGCCGCCACAGGAGCAGCTTCATGCATACTGGGAGTGCTAAAGCGAGCCGGAACCTCGCCGGCCGCGGGGACTGGATCGGTGCCTGCGTGCTGTTGATTGCCTGCCTCATCTATTCGATGGGTTCTTTCCATCCTGTTCCTGGCCATTCCCGCGATCGTCGCCGACCTCGACCCATCGGCTTCCGAACTCCTCTGGATCAACGACATCTACGGTTTCATGGTGGCCGGCTTCCTGGTCACGATGGGCACGCTGGGAGATAGGATCGGTCGTCGCCGCGTGCTGCTGATCGGCGCAGTGACGCCGCAAGCGAGCGAAATGGCCGGCTCCTCGCCAGGTTCGACTACGGTGCGCACCACGCTGGTGCCGCGGTTGCAGCAGATCGCCGAAAGGGTCGTGAAAAGAGCTCTGGACAGTGAGGGAAAGACAGTCGAAGCATCATGACCTGTGGACGATAGCAGAAACCCTGGAAATGAGAATGCCTCAGCTTGTCCAGGTCGTCATCGGGTGGATAATGGTCACACGTCGACCTACCCGGCTTCCAGTTCGCGTCTTCGCACGACGACCTCTCGGCGCGGAGACGCGGAACGGCTCCGAAGCCGCTGTTCGTCGTCGGGCAGAACCTTCAAATGGGCGGCTCGAGCTGCAGACACGAAAGCTTGTCTCGCCCCAGTGGGCTGCAGTTCGCCTTGAAGCGACCGCAGGCATGAGGCAAGCGCGTGCTGCCATGTCGGATCATTTAGCTGCCTGGGCCATCTCGCCGACATCAAGATGCCTATCAGGCCCGATATCGTGGATGCTGTTGCGAAATGCTCTCGATCCGGCAAAGACACGGCAATTTCCATGATCGGTATCGTGCTTACGTCGTGCATGGGGTCACCGGGCCTTGCTCGATTTCAGCTCTGCGGCCACAGACTTTTTCAACGCGTCCATGATGTTCACGACATTCGAGGCCGGAGCGGCGTCCGGCTTGCCCTTCGCGGCCTTCTTGGCGGGCTTGAGAGCCTTCTTCTTCTCGGCAATGATCTTCAGCAGGCTTTCTTGGATCGGGTCGCTGACCATGTCCGGGGACCACCGGGAGGTCTTCTGCTTGATCAACTGCTGGACCAGTGGGATCAGCTCGGGGTCAGCCTCTTCATCGATTCCTTCGAAGTAGGATTCCTCGGGACGCACTTCGTCGCCGAACCGCAGCGTCCAGAGAACGATGCCTTCGCCGCGAGGTTCGAGAACGACCGCGCGCTCGCGACGACCTATTACGAGCTTCGACACGCCGACGACTTTGTCCGATGCCATCGCATCTCGAATGACGGCAAACGCTTCATGTCCGACCGGGTCGTCGGGCATCAGGTAATGGGGCTTCTCCAGATAGACCCATTCGATGCTATCGGCCGGCACGAACTTGTCGATGTCGATGGTCTTCACCGTATCGAGTGCCACGGCGTCGAGGTCGTCGTCCGTCAGGATGATGTAGTCGTTCTCGCCGCGGGCGTAGCCCTTGGTTTCGTTTTCGTCCTTCACTGGTTTGCCGGTTACGGAGTCGACGTACTGTGAGACGACACGATTTCCTGTTTCCTTGTTGAGCGTGTGGAAGCGAACCTTTTCGCTCTCGCTTGTTGCCGGACTCATTGCCACTGGACATGTAACCAATGACAGCTTGAGATAGCCTTTCCAGTATGGGCGCGGCATGGATGGTCTCCTCAGCTCGCTTTACGCTGCGCGGCGGGCACAGTCGCCGACTTGCCCGAGGCGCGACGGGCCTTGTCGCGGCCGTTACCAGCGTTGGCATTGGCTGCCGTCCGCTTTGGCTTGCTCTCTGCGGCCTTCATCATTCCAGCGCTCTCTCGAAGAGCGGCAAGAAGGTCGTTCGGTTTCGAGACCTTGACTTCCTTGCGCTTCGGAATCGCCTTGCCTTCGATCTTCGCCTTCACCAGTTCCGCCACGGCGGCTTCATAGCGGTCGTCGAAGGTCGCGGGATCGAACTCGCCCTTCTTCGTCGAGATGATGTGCCTTGCGAGATCGAGCATCTCGCCGGTGATTTGGATCTTCGGCATTTCTTCGAAAGCCTTCGCAGACGAGCGGACCTCGTAGTCGTAGTTCAGCGTCGTTGCGATCAGACCCTTGCCGTGCGGTCTGATGAGGACCGTGCGCATCCGTCGGAAGAGGACGGTGCGGGCGATGGCCGCGACCTTCGACTTCTTCATTCCGTCCCGCAACGCGGCGAAGGCGTCGCCGCCCATCTTGTCGGGCGTCAGATAATAGGGCTTGTCGAAGTAGACGTCGTCGACATCGGAGCAGGGGATGAACGCCTCTATCTCGAGGGTCTTGTTGCTCTCAGGGATCGTTGCGGCGACTTCTTCGGGATCGATGATGATGTACCGGCCGTTCTCGATCTCGAAGCCCTTAGTCTGAGCTTCCTTCGGAACAGGGTCTTCGGTCTCGCTGTCGATGAAGACGCGATTGACCCGGTTGCCAGTCAACCTGTTGATCGTATGGAACGTGATGCGTTCCGAGGTGCTGGCGGCGGTGTAGAGCGCGACGCCGCACGACACCTCGCTGAACTTGAGGAAGCCCTTCCACTGCGCACGATGACCACCCGCCACGGCCTTTACTCCCGAATCACTGAGTCGCGACTCAAGACCCGACGAGGTGATTCGTTCCGACTCGAAACGAATCATTTTTCAATGGCTTACGCCCGTTGCTTTGGAAACTGATTCCGGTATCGCGGATCACCATCCGACAGAGCGCTGTCGGCAGTGTTAGCCGGCGCCGGAACTTCATGATTCATCAGTCGTTTAGGATGGGCAACTCAACAGGAGGACCTTCCCAATGGCAAACACCAGCCGAGGCCGCGCACAGGATCGAGCCCGTGTCGCAGGAGGAAAGGATCAGGAGGTCCGGTACGAGGCTGAAAAGGAACGGGTCTCGAAGCCGAAGGTCAAGGAGACTGTCAAAAAAGTCGGCAACAGCCGCAAGAAGGTCGAAGCTAGCTTGGAGAAGTAGAGACAAGGTCACATTCCAGCAACTCGTGGCTGACGAAAGGCGGAATCGAATTCCCGGAGATCGATAATCCGCGACCGTCGAGCTAGGGAAGCCGTCTCCCGCGCTCGACCATTCGTCCAAACTTCAGCAGCAGGCGCTCAACGTCCGGCTCGTCTACGCGGCGGTTGGCCTCAGCCGGCGTCAGCCACACGGAATCTCGCTCCGCCATTTCGGGAAAGCGCTTTCGGCTACGGCGGACCTCCAGTAGGAAGACGGCAACGACCGGTCGCGCTCCACTTCCGTCCTGCATCAGCTTGTCATAGAGGAACTCTCCGAAGGGCTTCTTCTTCGCCCTCCCGATCACGCCAGCTTCCTCCCAGGCCTCACGTTCTGCCACCTTGCGCGGCTTCAGACCTGATATCGGCCAGCCCTTCGGGAAGGCGTTATCGATCGGTTGCCGTACCCTTGGCGACAACATCGACAAGCTTGTCGTTGTCTCGGATCGTCGTGACGACCGACGTGCTCACCAAGATCGTCAACGGCCACCCCAACAGTCGGATCGATGAGTTATTGCCCTGGGCATATCGCACGGATAAAATGCTCCGATAAAATCGGCAGCGATTGGATATGCCATGACAGAGCAGAGCATCTCATGGGTGCAGGATGGAATCGACTCCGGCTGGTTCTTCGCCAAGGATGTCGGCTCAGTGAGGAGCAGTTCCAGTTATCGTCCCGGAGGCTGGTGATTCCTTCCGAAGTGGTTACCTGACACCGAAGAAAACGATGTCGGCCCCTTCAAAACCAAGGCTGCAGCGATGGCACAGGCAGAGGCTCTAACTGCTTGCCAGCTCGCAACATAGCACTAAGCTCAACCTCCCTTTGCCGTGGCCCCAGAACAGCGCTTACTTCTCTCCAGCAAGTCAGCATCGTGTTTTTGACCAGCAATTGCCACAGCAAGCTCGCGCCCTACCTTACCGTCGTCAGTCGCGTGGGACTTCGATGCAATTGATTTTCTTCAGCGTAGGCGGCCCGGACCTTCGCAAGGTGATCGGGAACGGAGCGTTACATGGCGAGTGACCGGAGCAGTAATTGGGTCAGGAAAGAGGGTGCCGCTCAAACTAGAACCAGCTTTCCCGAACTTTTCTTCGACCTGGTTTTTGTGTTCGCGCTCATTCAGCTGTCACATGCGCTCGCATCCGATTTTAGTTCGACGGCCGCGATTGAATCGCTTCTCCTAATCATCGCGATCTGGTGGGTCTGGATCAACACAACATGGGTCACAAACCTCTTAGACACCGACAAAGACCCTGTCCGGCTGCTGCTTTTTGGCCTGATGTTCGGCGGCGTTCTGCTGGCCATTGCGATACCCCAAGCCTTCGAAGCGCATGGTCTGGTCTTTGCCGCAATCTATAGCGCCATGCAAGTCGGGCGCTCTGTCTTCGCGCTCTATGCATTTCGCGGCGTCGATCCGGCATCATCCCTGACCTTCTGGCGTATTACCCTGTGGATGCTGATGTCGAGTGTATTTTGGATAGCCGGTGCGCTGGAGGCGCGTCCTGTCCTCTGGTCGCTTGCGCTTCTGATCGAATATGCATCACCCGCCGTTCGATATTACGTCCCAGGCATGGGAAAGTCGGGACGTGAGACTTTGGATGTCTCAGGCGAGCACATGGCCGAACGCTGTGCACTGTTCGTGATAATCTGCCTCGGCGAGACGATCCTGACGACCGGCCGCAACGCCGCCGAACACATGGCGGGCGACCTGACTTTTGCTGTCTTCTGCAGCGCTTTCCTCAGCACCGGGTTCATGTGGTGGATTTATTTTCATCACGGCCAGGAGAAAGCAGCGGACAAGGCGGAAGCGACGTCTAAACCCGAAAGTGTCGCGCTGAACCTTTTCACCTACGGCCATCTGCCAATTGTTGCAGGCATCATCCTCGCGGCGGTAGGCCAAGACTTCAGCCTTTCGCATGCAAGCGAGGAAAGCACGCCCAAGGAGGCTGTCGCGATCCTGGGCGGTCCGGCGCTCTTTCTCATAGGAAATATCTGGGTGAAACGGGCCGCTGCCCGCGAGATGCCGGTCTCGCATATTGGTGGGCTCGTTTTGCTCGTGATGGTCACGCTGCTGCTGCCCATAACGGACAACTATCACATCCAGATGCTCGCAACCGCCGTCCTTTTTGTGGTGGCTTTGTGGGAGTATCTGGCGTTACGCCGCATAGCGCCATCTTCCGCATGAGCCGCATGCGTCTTTTTCATGGAGGTCCATCCACAGAAGGCTGGCTCCTTGGACCAACACGACCGCGAGAGCCCAGCAATGATATCTCCGTCACGTCGTCGCTAAAGACGTCCCGCCGTTGATCTGGCATGCCCCACTTTTCGGAGCGCGGCTGGTAGCCTCGGATTGCAAACCGAAGCCGCGCCGGAGGAGGCCGCGTGTTCTCACCGGGCGGCTCGTGATTGTTTTCCTACCTAATGCCCGCAAAAAGCACCTAGACCCGCGTATAAGTCATCCCCTCCTCTTTGGTATCCGATCCCTCCTCCCGGCCAATAGTCAGGCCTCGGAGCGTACGGTTATGGTCAGGGTAAATCCTCCCATGGGGGCCGTTACCCCAATCGCCCCCCATGGATCAACATATCGTGCGACATGAGAAACGCCGAGGATTGTGGCAATGACACAGAGCGTCGAAATCGATCTGGTCCCGTTGAAGCTGTTCTCCGGGCGTATATCGGAAGGCTGGACCAATGGTACCAGGCTATCCACTCCAGGTTCCGCCAGACGGTCAAAACTAATCGGATGTGAGTAATGCGATTTACTGTCATCGAAGGTGGCAAGAGCAAAGACTATAATTTCACGGCACGAGACGGAAAGCCAACGCCTGAGGCGGTTCGCCGGGAGGCCTCCCGGCGGCGCGATATCCTTGGCCTAAACAGGCATCGCGTCAGGGAGATGGCCGTTGGTGTCCCGGTGCCAGCTAAACTTCGCTATCTTGAAATTCAGATCGAATTCGTCGCCGAGTGCCTGGTGAATCAGGATGATATTCCAGAAGATTTTCGATCCGATAAATACTGGCCTGCGTAACGCTCGATCCGAACCAAATCGGGAATGAGAGTAGTAGGCAACCTCGCGACCGCCATTGCGGTCACTGCTCGTTCGTCAGGACGAGCGACGGCAATGTCAACGTTTCGTCGGGCGGAAATTTTGGCCGGGCTTCCTCGGCGTGCCCGAGTGGTGCGAATAGTGTCACAAAGAACAGGGTGAGGGCGGCTCGGATAAAGCGTACCATGACAAGCACCTCCGGCTTGGGCACAACTTTGCAGGTTACGCCGCCAAGCCATATCACTCTCCCACAGCTTGTCTCTGATGATGATGCCATCCAAGGGTGGCACCTGCTGCCGAGTTCCGCAAATCTCGGCCTGCTATTACAGCGTGTAACGATCAAGACTTAGTGTACCTACTATACGGGCATTTCTCCTTCTTACGCAACCTATCGTAGCTGCCGCCGTTCTGTAAAGCTATGGCTTGCCTTTCGCTCCGACCATCACGACCAGGAGTTTCGTGGGGACACTGCCACGATTGAAGCTTGTATGGGGGTGTTCATCGGCTCCGCTACTGCCTCCCCGGCCTTATAGTCCTTAATACACCCTCAACCCGAGTTTCCAGTGTTCCTTCCAATACATGCGCGATGACCGGCACCGGATGCTGATGAAGATTGCTATGACCGTTCGGTTGGATTGTAATGACCACCGACGTTATTTCGGGCGTATCAGTCTGCGGCAGGGTCAATTGTTGGTTGGTTGCTGTTGCCGTCGTCTTCAGTAGAACTTTCCCTTCGAAGCCGACGGCGTCGTGCGAGTGATCCTGGGCAAGTACGGTCGTCGGGAACGGCGTTAACCAGGCGCTCCCCGCCGCAACAGCAATGCCCACGGTAAGGGATCACGTGCGCATAATCGTGTTCACCGCTTCCTCCATCTGGCCGATGCATATTAGGTAATCATAAATCAACCTAAGCGCGACAACGATGGGTTGTCAAATCAACTCTTCGGAAATGTCGCCGTCGGGATCATTGTCCAAGATGCCGAGATAGCCGCCTGGGACACCAAGCATCCACATGCGCGGGTGGGCCGTTGAACGGCTCCATTCGCGGGAGGAGGCATCATTTTGCGCGATAGCGCAGCCGCTTGACAGGACCACGTTCGCCCAGGATTTAGGTTCCTAGAGAGCGTGGGATTGAAAAACAGAATCGAGGGATTCCGTTTTTCTGATTTTCATGATTCATCTTGTGAGGAGGTGGATCATGGCCAAAATCTCGCACGCGGCGATGGAGCACACCGTATGTGAACGTCGGACTCGCTTCCGGCCAGCAACTGCGAATAATGAGAACCGCTCCGCCTCATCGAACTTCAAACAATGACGGTCTAATTTTGCTGTTTGAAGACGGCACTCGACTGGGATTGTTGCCCGGAGACTGTGTTTACGACGACATCGCGGCAGATGGAAACACACATGTAAGCAGTCTCTTGCTGGTATGTCCTATGCGGCAGTTGTCGTTCCGCACCATGGAGATACAGCTAGCGCCCGGGGCGTGCCGACGTCAGTTAGGCATTCCAAAGCGTTCTTTTCTGCTGGCAATCACGTCAAATACAAACATCCAAGCGCAGGTTCCGTAAGCGCCCATAGGTCAGCTGGCTATGCGACACTCGTGAATAAAACTCCGACTTATATTCGTGAGGTTCCGCTAATTTAACGGTCGGCTTCATTTTCTGAACCTGCCGCTACCGAGACAGGAAGTTCGAGACTGTGAGGTCGACGAGTTCGTCGCCACGTCCGTTCATGACGGCCCGGATTGCCCAGAGACCAAAGCCCTTCACCTGAGCCGCCTCGATCTTCGGTGGCATCGAAAGCTCCTGGGTGTTCGTGACCACATCCAAAAGGGCAGGGCCGGGATGCGCGAGAATGTCTCGGACGGCGCCTTCGAGTTCGGTCGGGTCCTCGACCCGGATCGCGTGGACACCGGCGGCGCGGGCAACGGCTGCAAAATCAGGGTTCTTCAAGTCGGTGCCGGTCTCGAGAAAGCCGGATGCCTTCATCTCCATTGCTACAAAGCCAAGGGTTGAGTTGTTAAAGATGACCACCTTCACCGGCAGATTCTGTTGGACGAGCGTGAGAAAGTCCCCCATCAGCATGGCGAAGCCGCCGTCGCCGGACATGCTGACGATCTGGCGATCCTTGTAAGTCGCCTGTGCTCCAATCGCCTGCGGCAGGGCATTTGCCATAGACCCATGTACCAACGAACCGATAAGACGTCGGCTACCGTTCATCTTCAGATGCCGGGCCGCCCAGATCGTTGGCGTGCCGACGTCGAACGTGAACACGGCGTCGTCCGCCGCGTGTTCGCTGAGAAGGCGGGCGACATACTGAGGATGAATCTTTCCACCACGCTTGCCGGTCGCTAGGTCGTCGAGACCTTCCCGCGCTTTCTTGTAGGCTGACAGGCAGCCCTTGAGATGGCCATCATCACTTCGCTCTTTCAAATTCGGAAAGATCGCCTTGAGGGTTGATTTTACGTCCCCTACGATGGCGAGATCCAAAGGCGCCCTCCGGCCAAGGTTCTCTGGCCGCATGTCGACTTGCACGATCTTCGCTTCAGTCGGATAGAACTGACGATAGGGGAAGTCCGTGCCAAGCATGACAAGCGTGTCGCATTCCAGCATCGCCTTGTAGCCGGACGAGAAACCGATAAGACCGGTCATTCCGACATCAAAAGGGTTGTCCCACTCGAGATGTTCCTTGCCACAGAGCGCATGGACGATCGGCGCCTTTAGCCTTTCGGCGAACACGATCAGCTCATCGCGAGCACCTTCACATCCTCGACCGCACAGAAGAGTGATTTTTGAGCTTCCATTGAGGAGCGTTGCCATCTCCTCGATCTGATGATCAGGAGGCACTATGCTCGGCTGGGGCAGGGCAAGTGCGATGGCTTTCGAAATCTTCCCCGTGAAACCGCTGAGCGCCACATCGCCTGGAATGACAACGACGGCAACCCCGCGTTTGCCAATGGCTGCCCTGATTGCTGATTCAAGGACAGCGGGGAGCTGCTCTCGATGGCTTACCAGCTCGCAATAATGGCTGCATTCCCGAAACAGCTGGTCGGGATGTGTTTCCTGGAAATAGCCCCTGCCGATCTCGGCAGATGGTCTGCGCTGCGATCGCTAGCACCGGGACACGAGAGCGGTGGCAATCGAACAGTCCATTGATCAGATGCAGTTGCCCGGGCCACAACTGCCAGCGCAAACCGCTAGATTTCCTGTCAGGTGAGCTTCAGCGCCTGCAGCAAAAACGGCTGTTTCTTCGTGGCGCGTATGAACCCATTCGATATCGCCTCGTTTCCTCAGGGACTCCGTCAGACCATTGAGACTGTCGCCAACAACGCCGTAAATTCGCTCCACACCAGCGGAGTGCAAGACCTCGGTGAGCACGTCGGCGACCTTGGATTTCATAAAGCTTCTCCTGGAAAACGGCTTCGAGATTTGGAATGTCGCTGCGGAATGTAGGCCGCCACGTCGTAATCTCAACCGGCAAGGCTAATGCGACGCAACCTGACGGAGAGAAATTTCGCTGCTGTCGAGGCCAAGCTCGACTCTCTCGATCGCCTGTGTGAGACGCCGGATGAATGCCGGGGCATAGACCGCAACTGCGATCTCCTTGGAGGAGGTCAGGACTTCCGCCGCCGTCTTGATCAGTGCCGCCTCCAGGGAATGCTTGCGCTGTCCATGGGCTCCGTCTGCGAGATAGGCAAGCTGTGCCGGCATGCGCTGAAGGGTAGATAGCGCGGTCGTCACTAAGCTGATAACGGCTTCTGGTGCCGATCGGGGGAACGCTGGCGAACGTGCGGTCATGGAGCAGGAAAGGTGCGTCATAGGTTGGCCTCCATTGGGCTAGCTTTCGTGATCGAAAATTTGCAGAGGCGTCGCGGCTATGAAATTGTACGTGGGTAGGGTTTGGCAATCGAACACGAGGTCGTCGAGTCAAGACTGTTCTCTCGGCCACTTACGTTTCAGTCCCAGCGAAGTAGCCAAAACCTCATCACGATCGACGGTTATCTTCTTCGCATCGACAGTTCCGACGCAAATCAAACGATGATGACCGCCTTGCCACTCGCTTGCGTAGCCGGTGACCGGTGATCCATCTTTAGAATGCATAATCTGCGCGTCGAAGGACAATAGGGTGTCACCCCACCTGTCCCTATCTAGCTCATCGAAAAGGAAGAACTCGGAATCGTCCATCTGATAGTCGTGGCTCAACTGGATGCCGAAACATTGTGAATAGCCGCGAGGCAAATTCGAGCCCATGTCCAACCGATGTCGATGATTCCCGCTATCGACCCAACTGGAACGGTTAATGCGTAGCTACTAATATATGCACCCCAAGGGAGGGAGTAGTGTCATGAGTTCGGACAGATCGTACCACTTTCCTGCAATTTGGCTGCTTACGAGTGTCGGAGAACGATACAAACGAGTCGATACTGTCGCTGGGGCGGCTGAAATCCTGCTCCACGAATGGCCGCCGATCGTTGGCAAAGCGTATAGACGTGCTCTTGAAGCCTGCCTAAATGCACTCCAGGACAGTGGGCCGGCAGATGCTGTCCCGGACGCGCTGATGCGGGCTGCGGATGAGGCGTTCGCTTGTTACATCCGCGTTGTCGGAGGCCGAAAGCGATTTGAGGAGCCGCAAACGCCCGTGTCGCGCGCACAGCAAGCCATTCCAAAGAGACCCAGGATCTCCGGCTTCTAGCCCCAGACCGCATCAAACTATCTGGCGGTCATTCTCGATGCCTGCAGCTGGAAAGTCGTTGGGTATGGCCTGTCAAAACGCTTGGACACGCCCTTGGCGCTGGCGGCAGCTCGCGGGAGCGTGAAGCGATACCGAAGCCGGTGAGCCGCACCTCACCGCTCACGCCGGTTACCAGGATAACGGCCGGCTTGAGGTCCTTGTGGACCAGGCCTCGTTGGTGAACCTTGCCGAGCGCCGCAGCTATGCCGATGGCAAGGCGAAGAAAGCGTCCGATCTCAAGGGGAAAGCGAGCAGGTGGTCGAGGGGCTCGCCGCCGGGATCCTCGAACACCAACATGGTGCGACTACCTTCGCGCACGAACTCCAGTGGGGGCACGGCCCATGCACCGTCCAGTTCATCCTTCAAGCGATACTCGTGTTGGGGCGAGGCGATCAAGGATTGTGGGGGCCGGGTGCTCGGCGGCGGGCAGCCCGCCAGCACACCCTGCGATTTGCCGTCAGCGCCCCGGCGGCGCCCCCGGCAGACCACGCGCTCGCCATCCTCCCACAGGACTTGGAGGCTGCGATTCTCCATCAGCGGCCATCCGAGAGGACGGGTTTCGCCAGGCTCCAGGCCACCCCCCGGCGGATTGGGGCGAATTTTGTGTCACGCATTCGTCTGCCCAAGTTTAGCTGACGTGCATATTAGCACATCTCGTCATCGTATGCCGAGTGCGACCGATCTTGCCATTGAAACGGCCCTGACCCTGGGCTGTGTGTTCGGCATGGGGCTGCGCCCACCGCGTTCGACGGCGGTGGAAAGCGGTTCCGCCGGGCCACCCGTGCCAAAGGGACAAGCACATAGCGGCGATCGCAAAAGACGGTCGGCTGAAATGGCAGGCGGCCACCGGCTACGGTAAGCGTGCGCTGATCGAAACAGCCATCCGGCGATACAGGCTTCGATCGGACGACGTCTGCGGGCCCGATCCTTCCGGCTCAACAGACGGAGGTCGCCATCGCCCTCGGTATTCGTGCTCGACGAGATCAAACCGCCCGTTCACCACATTTCTTCGGACGGGAAGCGGGATGGAAGTGGGTGCCTTGTCGTGCACATGGCCCCTCAACCTGCCGGGTGGGTGCTAAATATGTCCGGGTCAACGCTTCATGGAATACGTGTGGAAGCAATAACGAGGTGCAGGAGCCGGCGAACGACTGGCCCGCCGCGCAACGCTGAACACGGCCTCGATGATCGGTAACGCGGACGTCCTTCAACCACTGGCCGAGCGAGTTGTCGGCCCTGGTCGTCTTCTTCCCATCAAACCTCCGATCCGCGGTTTGCCTGCCGGTCGGCGGGGTAGCTATCGAATGCGAAAACCACAGGCAAGGCGCAACGCCAAAAATTTTTCAATGGTGACGTCAACTTGGCGCCTTCGGCCACGAGAATTCAATCCGCATATCTAACACTGCGCCTGCTTGGGCGGCGGCTGGTAGGGCAGAGCCTCGAGGGCGAGAGGCGAGCGTTGCCGATCAGATCGGGATGACAGCGGCCAATTTCGCCGGCTCGGCAGGACGCGTAGCCGTTGCGGCTCCAGTCGCGGTCATCAGCCCGGAGGCGCGAGAAATCCTGAAGCGGGAACTCTCCTCGAATGAGGGGAAGATGGTGGATGGTCAGATTGCGTACTGATCGACAGCCGCCTCGATCAGACGCTGTCTGAGACCCGTCCAGCATGCGGACCAGATAGGATTGGCACATGGAAGTTGGCACAACTGTAAAAAACCAACCGCAGGCTGGCAATATGTCCTCGATCATCGAAGCCGGCACGGCAGCGTGCCGGCTGTACGCCCGCGAAAACAAACGGCGAGGCTGAAACGCCCAGTCTCCTCTTTCTATGACGGAGCCGATCTTAACCTGCCTTTGCAGAAGAGCTCTCGACCATTACCCGATATTGAAAAACTCGCTTTTCGTCAGAGGCCTTAATTTCACAGGGCCGTGGGCTCAGCATGACCGCGCGCACTGCTCGACAGAACCTTCCGAATTGTCGAAACCGACACTGTAGGTCAGCTAAGGCTTACGCACATCTACCCAAACCGCCAATCCCGATAGGCTCCGGCAATCCTAGTGGTTGGGTGGGGCTAAACCAAAGGACAAATGAGCATGCCAAGAATTCAGAAATTCTTCCCCAAGTATTATGGACCGAAATAACTCTTTAGGACTAGCCTCAAAGTTACCACCTGAAGGGGCAAGTGCCTGCAACGACAATCTGAAGGAAGCGCAGCATGACTGACACGCCGAAGCAGAATGATCCAGCCGTCGAAGAACTGGAGCGGAAACTCTCTGCCGATGGGGAATTTGCGACAAGCCCCTGCAAGCCCATACGAAGTGAAGGTGATTCGCCAAGCACTTACTGTCGTGCTGCTGTTGCGCCCCTCGAAAGCTGAACTATGAAGCCCCGCCGTAACGCCGGATTACTAAAAATATTAACCGGCAAACACAAAGCAGTACCAAAGGTTAGGAACAGGACATGACGACGTACTACGTAGCGACGACTGGCAGCAACGGCGGTAACGGCAGTACCTCCTCTCCCTTCCGCACGATCAGCGAGGCGATGTCGGCGAACCTTAAGCCCGGCGACGAGGTCGTGGTGAAGGCGGGGACCTACAACGAGGCTATTAACATCGACAAAGACGGCTCGGCGGCAGCCGACATCACGCTGCGCTCGGAAGTGCCCGGCGGGGCGCTGATCCGGCCGCCCGCGGGCTCGTGGAACGCGATCAGTGTCAACGCCAACTACG
>NZ_MZMU01000008.1 GCF_004123835.1 Rhizobium leguminosarum
CAGAACACAAACCAGCAATCGCCAATCCGCTTGAGTTTCACTAGAACGAAAGACTTCGTCGCCAGCAGCGCCGCCGCCCTCGTTCAGTGAGTGGGCTTATAGAACTAACCCTCCCAAACAGTCAACAGCGCTTTTCGAAAAATTTGATTTTTCTTTCAGGCAATTGTTTTTACAGGCAAAATTCCAGGCAACACGCGAATGCGATCGTTTCCCGGATTCCGACCGGTCTTACGCGGCCAGGAAAGATGAACGCCTTTCGACTTTTCGTGGAAAGAGCGCTCTTTTGTCTCCTGCGCCCCGACATCATCACAATCTGCTGGTCTTAAGAGACACATGATTCACACAGGCAAATGCAGGCAGACTGCCTGTTCTTGAGTGATTTGACTTCCATGCCCAAAATATGCACATCTTTCGCCCCAGCCAGGATGGCCGATCAATGCTCCCACAGACGCCTGATGTAAGGACGCGGACCCGACTGCCATGATGACGGAGAAAATGATGATCCGCTCGTTAGGCAACGAGCCTCCGCTTCTGGCCGACGGCAGACGCGCGCCCGACCGGCGCGAAGTTTCCTTGCGCTGGCTCTCGGGCACGTTCCTCACCGGCATTACATCTTCCGTCCTGATGGGGGTTGCTCTTTTTGCCGCCCTTGACGGCCGCCAGCAACTGGCGATCCCCGCCGAAGCCTATGCAAGTGTTGCGGCAGACGCGCATGAGGATACGACAGTGGTCCGCGGCGGCCGGCTGATCGCGCCCGCCATCGCCGCAAAACCGTCCGACCGTGCCATCATGGAAGTCTCAACCGTCGTCCACGACGGCGAAAAGGAAGTCGTGCGCCGCCAGCCCTTCGCGCATGTGAAGATGACGCTGGCCGCCAACCATGTGGCGACGGAGGACTATCCCGACTTCGATCCCCTGGCGATCTTCTCCGCCGACGAGCCGCAGCCCGCGCCGCAAAGCCGCACAGGCGCGCTTTACGGCTCCGACGTCGAATCCGAAGTCAGCCTCAAAACCATTCCCTTCCCGACCGGCAAGACCAGCATGCAGATGGCATCCGGCCTGTCGCTCGAGGAGGTCGAAGAGAATGTGCGCTCCAACGGCTCGGTGCTAACCGACGGCAACACTCAGCTCGCAGCCCTTTATTACGTCGATCCGCGTCGTTTCTCCAACGAGGACGCCGATGTCGATCTGACCGCCGGTCTGTCCGCCCGCGTGCTCGAACAGAACATGACGGTCTCCGCATCGGAATCGATCACGCCGCAGACCGAAGAATTTGCCGACGACATCCTGCCGGTGCGCGTCGACACGCCGATTGCCAAGGCGCTGACGGATTCAGGCTATCCGCAGCAATATGCCGATGGCATCGCCGGCTATATCGCGCAGCAATTGGGTTCCGGTGATCTCGACAAGGGCGACGTGCTGCGCATCGGCATCATTCAGAAGGGCGAACAGGCAAAGATCATCCGAGCCAGCGTCTACCGCGGCACGCGCCATCTCGTCACCGTGGCCGTCGACGACAAGGGCAGATACGTGCCCGGCAGTGAGCCGCCGATGCTGGATGCCATCGCCACCGCCTTCGATGACAATTCCTTCGCACCGCCCCCCGGCCAAAACCTGCCGCGCGTCTATGACGGCATCTATCGAGCTGCCCTTTCCTACGGCATGACCAAGGATATGACGGCGCTGATCATCAAGCTGCTCGCCAGCAATGTCGATTTCCAGGCGCAGTTGAGGCCGACCGACAGTCTCGAAGCCTTCTTCTCCGTCGCCGACAGCGCCGGTCAGGCGACCGAGGATTCCGAACTGCTCTATGTCAACGCCCGTTTCGGCGACACGCAGACGCGCTTCTATCGCTTCCAGGACCCCGACGACGGCACGGTCGATTATTTCGACGAGAACGGCAAGAGCATCCGCCAGTTCCTGCTGCGCAACCCGGTGCCGAACGGCATTTTCAAATCGGGCTTCGGCATGCGCCGCCACCCCATCCTCGGTTTCGCCCGCATGCACACCGGCGTCGACTGGGCAGCGCCGCGTGGCACGGCGATCATCGCCGCCGGCAACGGCACGGTCGAAAAAGCCGGCTGGGATTCCGGCGGTTATGGCAACCAGACGATCGTGCGCCATGCCAACGGCTATGAATCCTCCTACAATCACCAGAGCGCTATCGCCAAGGGCGTCGTCCCCGGCGCCAAGATCCGCCAGGGCCAGGTGATCGGCTGGGTCGGCACGACGGGCGAATCCACCGGCCCGCACCTGCATTACGAGCTGATCGTCAACGGCACCAAGGTCGATCCGCTGCGCATTCGCCTGCCAGGCGGAAAATCGCTGCAGGGCGAGGCGCTGGCGAAATTCGAAGACGAGCGCAAGCGCATCGATACGCTGCTCAACAACCAGACGCCAGACCAGGTGGCGAGCAAGTAATTCCGTTAAGCCGACAAGCTGATGACCCGCCGGCGTTACCCACGCCAAACGAAAAATGGCGGCCGAAGCCGCCATTTTCTCATTCATCCGGCAAACTGGGTTTACGCAGCTTCGCTCACCGTCTGCCTCGTCCTGAACTGCAGCCGGTCCGAACCGCTCGTCACCGTCACCGTCGATCCATCCGGCACCTGGCCGGACAGGATCTGCTCGGCCAGCGGATCCTGCACGAACTTCTGTATCACCCGCTTCAGCGGCCTTGCGCCGTAGACCGGATCGTAACCCTTGTTCGCCAGCCAGTGGCGGGCTTCCTCGTCGAGATCGATGACGATCTTGCGCTCGGACAGCAGAGCCACCAGCCGCTTCAGCTGGATATCGACGATCGCGCCCATCTCCTCGCGCTTCAGCCGATGGAAGAGGATGATCTCATCGATGCGGTTCAGGAATTCCGGCCTGAAATGCCCGCGCACGACCTCCATCACCTGCTCGCGAACCGTGTCGCTGTCGTCGCCGTCCCTCAGCTGCGTCAGATATTCGGCGCCGAGGTTCGAGGTCATGATGATCATCGTGTTGCGGAAATCGACCGTCCGGCCCTGGCCGTCCGTCAGGCGTCCGTCGTCCAGCACCTGCAGCAGGATGTTGAAGACGTCGGGATGCGCCTTTTCGATCTCGTCGAACAGCACGACCTGATAGGGCCTGCGGCGCACGGCTTCCGTCAGCGCTCCGCCTTCGTCATAACCGACATAGCCGGGAGGTGCGCCGATCAGCCGGGCAACGGAGTGCTTCTCCATGTATTCCGACATGTCCATGCGCACCATCGCCGTTTCGTCGTCGAAGAGGAAGCGGGCGAGCGCCTTGGTGAGCTCCGTCTTGCCGACGCCGGTCGGACCGAGGAAGATGAACGAGCCGATCGGCCGGTTCGGATCCTGCAGGCCGGCGCGCGCGCGGCGGACGGCGCGCGACACGGCCTGCACCGCATCGCCCTGGCCGATCACCGATTTCGCCAGCTCGTCTTCCATCCGAAGCAGCTTGTCACGTTCGCCCTCCAGCATCCTGTCGACCGGAATGCCGGTCCAGCGGGAAACGACATGGGCGATATTGTCGGGGGTGACCACCTCCTGCACCATCGCGCCGCGGTCGCCATCCTGCTTCTCGGCATCGACGAGCTGCTTTTCAAGGTCGGGAATGACGCCGTAGGTCAGCTCGCCGGCACGCTGGAATTCGCCTTTGCGCTGGGCGATCGCCAGTTCGTTGCGGGCATCATCGAGCTGCTTTTTGAGATCGGCGGCAAGGCCGAGTTTCTGCTTTTCCGCCTGCCAGCGGGCCGTCAGCGCATCGGCCTGTTCCTCGAGATCGGTCACTTCGGTTTCCAGCCGCTTCAGACGGTCGGCGGACGCGACGTCCGTTTCCTTTTTCAGCGCTTCGCGCTCGATCTTCAGCTGCATGATGCGGCGGTCGAGTTCGTCGAGCTCTTCCGGCTTGGAATCCACCTGCATGCGCAACCGCGCCGCCGCCTCGTCCATCAGGTCGATCGCCTTGTCGGGCAGGAAACGGTCGGTGATATAGCGGTTGGAAAGCGTCGCAGCCGCCACCAGCGCCGCATCGGCGATGCGCACCTTGTGATGCTGCTCGTATTTTTCCTTCAGGCCGCGCAGGATCGAGATCGTGTCTTCGACCGTCGGTTCGTCGACGACGACGGGCTGGAAGCGGCGGGCAAGGGCCGGATCCTTCTCGACATGTTTGCGATATTCATCGAGCGTAGTCGCGCCGACGCAATGCAGCTCGCCGCGGGCAAGGGCGGGCTTCAGGAGGTTGGAGGCATCCATCGCTCCATCCGCCTTGCCGGCGCCCACCAGCGTGTGCATCTCGTCGATGAACAGGATGATCTCGCCGTTTTCCGCCTGGACTTCATTGAGCACAGCCTTTAGCCGCTCCTCGAATTCGCCGCGATATTTCGCGCCGGCAATCAGCGCGCCCATGTCGAGCGCCATCAGTTTCTTGTCCTTGAGCGATTCCGGCACGTCACCGTTGACGATGCGCAGCGCCAGCCCCTCGACGATCGCCGTCTTGCCGACGCCGGGTTCGCCGATCAGCACAGGGTTGTTCTTGGTGCGGCGCGAAAGCACCTGGATGGTGCGGCGGATTTCGTCGTCGCGGCCGATCACCGGGTCGAGCTTGCCCTCGCGGGCTTCGGCGGTGAGATCGCGTGCGAATTTCTTCAGCGAGTCGAAACCCTGCTCGGCATTGGAGGAATCCGCCGTCCGACCCTTGCGGATGTCGTTGATGACCTGGTTGAGGCCCTGGGCCGTCACGCCTGCGTTCTTCAGCGTCGAAAAGGTCGAGGCCGAGGATTCGATCGCCAGCGCCTGCAGCAGGCGTTCCACCGTGACGAAGCTGTCGCCGGCCTTCTTCGCCGCTTCTTCGGCGGTCGAAAGGACCTTGGCGAGTGGTTGTGCCAGATAGATATTGCCGTTGCCGCCGGAGATTTTTGGCAATTTGGCGAGAGCCGCGTCATTGGCCAGGCGGGCGGCCTTGGCATCGCCGCCAGCGCGCTCGATCAACGACGCCGCCATGCCCTGATCGTCGTCGAGCAGGACTTTCAGCACATGTTCGGGCGTGAATTGCTGGTGACCCTGCGCCAACGCATAGGTCTGGGCGGACTGGATGAAACCGCGCACCCGCTCCGAATATTTCTCGATATTCATATTCTACCTCCATTGATCGCCCTGCCCTGACGAGGCGCAGACCGATGATTGAGATCGACCCCCTGAAAAGGCAGGTCGCACTTTGCCCGGCTGGGGCTCGGGCGAAGCAGTTCGAAGAGAATATGGTAGCCTGTTCTGCGAGTTTAAAGAGCCCATAAAATGAAAATCCCCGGCACAAGGCCGGGGATTTTCAAGCTAATTCGAGTAGATGGCATGAACTTCACGCTCTCCCTGAAGGGGAAGCGAAATCCTCATTCCGATGCGACGTCAGCCAGCACTGGCGCCTCGGCAGAGGCACCCTCGCCTTCAGCGGCGGCTTCTTCGCCCTCAGCGCCGCGACGCGGGCGACGGGGACGGCTGCCGGTGCTGCGGCGGCGGGGCTGGCGTTCGCGCGGCTGGCCGCCGGCACCTTCCTCGTCCATGGCGACTTCGGCCGGAATGCCTTCGATCTCCGGCTGCGGGCCGGTTCCATCGATGACCTCGGACTGGGGTGCCGGTGCCGGCGCCTGAGCGGCTACCGGCTTCGGCTGTGCCTGCGGCTGGTGCTGTCTACTCTGCTGCGGCTGTTGCGGCCTGCTCTGCGGCGGCTGGACGATAACGACATCGTCGCCGTCATTGTCATTCTCATTGTCATTGTTATCCATATCATCGCCGTCGCGGTCCGCACCGTCGCGATCATTGTACTCGCCGCGGTCGTCGCGCTGGAAGCGTTCCTGCATCTGCGCCTGGGCGCTGGCGATGATACGATTGTAATGTTCGGCGTGCTGGAGATAGTTCTCGGCCATCACACGATCACCGGAGCTATGGGCGTCGCGGGCCAGCTGCGCGTATTTTTCGGCGATATGCTGCGCCGTACCGCGAATCTTCACGTCGGGGCCGGAGCTGTCATAAGTCCGGGTGAGCGGATTGCCGCCCTTGCGGTTGAAATTGTTGTTATTGTTATTTCCACCGCCGCCGCCACCGCCGCCGTTATTGTTACCACGCCCTCGACCGCGCTTGTTCTGCTGTCCTGGCCTCATAGATCGTTCACCTGAATTCTCTGTTTGTGATGGATACATGGCACCAACCGCCATGACCGGAAACCGGGTCAGGACCTTTGTGCCGCGAGCATACTGCGCCTTTGCGCCGACCTGCCGCTTGGTTCTCAAATCAGTTTGACTGATTCACGCATTGGGTCGTGTTCAACCGTTGAAACTCTCGTTTAAAAGAGCGGACCCCCGAGGCAAACCAAGTACCGAACGAATCTCGTTCATTCCTATCTGCCCAACACGTGACCGCAGCCTATATTGCTTCACCGGGAAATCCAAGCCTTTTCTTCGCAATAACAATAATGTCCTGTTCAATGCCGCATTATCGTCTCTCATGCGAGCGCGAACACGAGCACCCTGTCGTTCTGACCATAATCTTTCACGGATTTGAGGCACCTGAAGCCTTTCGCTTCAAAGATCGCCGTCACGTCGTTTCGCTGATCGTAGCCGATCTCCAGTCCGACGACCCCATCGGGCCTGATGAACCGTGCCGCATCCTTGGCTATGGCTTTGTAAGCGTCAAGCCCATCCGGGCCGCCATCCAGAGCCGCAGCCGGATCAAATTTCGTCACTTCGGGAGCGAGATCGTGAATGACATTGGAAGCAATATAGGGCGGATTTGAGACAATCGCGTGAAAGGATCCCTGGATGTTCTCGAACCAACTCGACTGTACGACCTGAAAACGATCCTGCAATCCGTTTCTTTCTGCATTCGATCTTGCCGTCAGAAGTGCATCCGCCGATATGTCGCTGCCGACACCTGACCCATCAGGACACTCGCTCAAAAGCGCAAGGCATATCGCCCCGGTCCCGGTTCCCATGTCAAGGATATGGAGACGGCTTTGCGCCTTTGCAAGGTCTTTGAGATAGACGAGAACCGTATCGACCAGGATTTCGGTATCCGGCCGCGGTTCCAGCGTTTCCGCCGAGAGCCGCAACGGCAGGCCATAGAATTCCCGCTCGCCGAGAATGCGATGCACCGGCTCATGACCGAGCCGCCGCTCCAGCGCCTTGAATATCACTTCGGCCCGCTCAGGAGAGAGCCTTTCGCCCGATCGCGTCAACAGCTCGGTCGGCGACAATTTCAGAAGGCCCGCAACAAGCAGCCGCGCATCGGTCGCCGGGTCGACGATACCGGCCTCGGTGAAGCGACGGCGCGCTTCGGCAAGCATATCGGCGACCGTCGAGCTCATTGTTGCTCGCCGAGCTGCGCCAGCTGGCTGGCCTGGTAATCGGCCATCAGCGCGTCGACGACCTCCTCGATTTCGCCTTCCATCATTCGGTCGAGCTTATAGAGCGTCAGATTGATGCGATGGTCCGTCACCCGCCCCTGCGGGAAATTATAGGTGCGGATGCGTTCCGAACGGTCGCCGGAGCCGACCTGGCTTTTGCGATCGGCAGAGCGCTCGCTATCGGCTCTCTGCCGCTCGGCATCATAAAGCCTGGAGCGCAGCACCTGCATCGCCTTGGCGCGATTTTGGTGTTGCGATTTTTCCGAGCTGGTGACGACGATGCCGCTCGGCAGGTGGGTGATGCGCACCGCTGAGTCCGTCGTGTTGACGTGCTGGCCGCCAGCACCCGAAGAGCGCATCGTGTCGATGCGGATGTCTTCAGCCCGGATCTCGATGTCGATCTCCTCGGCCTCCGGCAGCACCGCAACCGTTGCGGCCGACGTATGGATGCGCCCCCCCGCCTCGGTCTCAGGCACACGCTGCACGCGATGCACGCCCGATTCGAATTTCAGCTTGGCAAAGACGCCCCTGCCGGTGATCGTCGCGATGATTTCCTTGTAGCCGCCGGCTTCGCCCTCACTCGCCGAGAGCACCTCCACCTTCCAGTCCTTTTCCGCCGCAAAGCGCTCATACATGCGAAAGAGATCACCGGCGAAAAGGGCGGCTTCCGAACCACCCGTGCCAGCGCGGATTTCGAGGATCGCGCTCTTTTCGTCGGCTGCATCCTTCGGCAGAAGCAGGATCTGCATCTCCTGTTCCAGCGCCTCGATCTGCTCTTTCACCTCGGGCAGCTCCAGCTCGGCGAGGTCGCGCATCTCGCGGTCGACCGACCTGTCCTCGAGCAGCGTTTCGAGATCGGCAAGCTCGGCGACCGCCTTCTCATAGACGCGGATCTTCGTCACGACAGGCTGCAGCTCGGAATATTCGGATGCGAGCTTCACATAGACATCGGCAGCCGGGCCAGCCGACATGCGCGCCTCGATCTCGCCGAAACGACGTTCCAGCTCGCGCATCTTTTCAACGGGAAGCTTCGCCACCCTTCACTCCGATTCTTCTTAATCTCTGTCTAAAGAGGAATATTGTGGCTCTCGGCGAAGCGGGCAAGCACCTCGCGCATCGGCATCATGGCGTGGTGATCGTCCAGCACCTCGCCCATCGCCTTCGTCAGTGCCCCGACATCGAGCCCGAGCAGCATCGCCTTCACCGGTCCGATCGAGGCCGGCGACATCGAGATCGAGCGGAAGCCGATGCCGAGCAGCGCCATCGCCGAGATGGGTTTGCTGGCGAGTTCGCCGCAGAGCGTCACCGGAGTCTTGTTCCGCTCCGCCCCGCGCACGATATCGCGCAGGATGCGCAAGAACGGCTTGCCGAGCGGATCGAAGCGATCCGAAACCCGTGCATTGCCGCGATCGACCGCCATCGAGAACTGGAAGAGATCGTTCGAACCGACCGAGACGAAATCGACCGCCTCCATCAACTCGTCGAGCTGCCAAAGCAGTGCCGGCACCTCCAGCATCGCCCCGAATTGCAGCTTGCGCGGCAGACCGTGGCCGAAGCGCGAGAGATGCTGCACTTCCTTCTGCAAGAGTTCGCGCACCATCTTCAGCTCGGAAACCTCGGTCACCATCGGCACCATCAGCTTCAGCTCGGTGTCGGCCGATGCCTTCAACAGGGCGCGCAACTGGGTGCGCAACAGTCCCGGCCGGTCGAGCGACAGCCGGATGGCGCGCCAGCCGAGTGCGGGATTTTCTTCCTCATGCCCACGGAAATAGGGCACGACCTTGTCGCCGCCGATATCGAGCGTACGGAAAGTGACGGTGCGGCCCGCCGCCTGTTTTATCACATTGCGATAGAACTGCTCCTGCTCCTCCGCCTTCGGCATGGTGGAGGCGATCATGAACTGCAGCTCGGTGCGGAAGAGGCCGATGCCCTCGGCACCCGATTCCGAAAGCTGCGGCAGGTCGACCAGCAGGCCGGCATTCATCATCAGCGCGATCCGCTGCCCATCCTTGGTCACCGGCTCGACGGCGCGCAGCGCCCGGAACTGTTCCTGCCGCCTGGCGCGGAAGCGGACCTTTTCCTCGTAGGAACGCCGGTGATCGGCCATCGGCCGCAGATGCACATGTCCCTCGTCGGCGTCGATGATCACAGCATCGCCGTTCTCGGCGAGCGCCACCACGCCCGCCGCCTGGCCGATGACGGGAATGCCCATGGCCCGCGCAACGATCACCACATGGCTCGTCACCGCCCCTTCTTCCAGCACCAGCCCGCGCACATTGGCGCGCGGATAATCGAGCAGTTCGGCCGCTCCCATAGCGCGCGCCAGAATGATCGCATCGCTGGGGAAACCTTCGCCGGTCGTCCGGCCGGTATAACCGGTCAACTGTCTGAGCAGCCGGTTCGCCAGATCCTCGAAATCATGCATGCGTTCGCGCAGATAGGGGTCGGTCAACCGCATCATCCGCGCCTTGGTGTCGCTCTGCACTTTCTCGACCGCCGCTTCCGCCGTCAGACCGTTGCGGATCGCCTCCTCGAGCTTGCGCACCCAGCCCTGGTCGTGCGCAAACATACGATAGGTTTCGAGCACCTCGCGGTGTTCGCCCTCCATCGAGACGTCGCGACGCGACAGCATGTCGTCGATCGAAATCCTGAGCGAGCCCATGGCTTCGGCCAGCCGCCGGATTTCCTTCTCGGCATCCTCGTTCAGCAGATTGGTGACGACGATGCGCGGCTCGTGCAGCACGACATAACCGAGGCCGATGCCGTCATTATAAGTGTCGCCGTCGACGGTGACCGAACGCGTCAGGTCGAGTTCGAGGCCGGGCTTGGTGATCTTCTTGAGCTCGCCGGTGGCGATCATCTCTGCAAGCACCATCGCCGTCGTCTCGAGCGCTTCCAGCTCTTCCTCGCGATAGTTGCGGCTCGCCTTGTTTTGCACGACGAGAACGCCGAGCGAGCGCCCGGTCCTGAGGATCGGCACGCCGAGGAAGGAATGGTAGATTTCTTCGCCCGTTTCCGGCAGGTAGCGGAAGGCAGGGTGCGACTGCGCGTCGGAAAGGTTCAATGGCTGGGCCGAGGCCGCGATGGTGCCGACCAGGCCCTGCCCCATCTTCAGTTGCGCCAGATGCACGGCCTCGCGGTTGAGGCCTTCGGTCGCGTAGAGTTCGAGGACGCCGTCGGCGCGCAGCACATAGACGGAGCAAACCTCCGCCACCATGTTGCCGGCGATCTGGCGAACGATCCGGTCAAGACGATCCTGCGGCTCCAGCGGCTCCGCCATCAACTCGCGCAGCCGCCTGAGCAGCACGCGCGGACCGCCGGAAAGGTCTCTCATGGCGTCTCAAGCTCCCGAAACAACGCACTTAGTCCCGGCGGGCCGGCCTCATCTCCTCAACCTGAAGGGGCAGGCCGCCCGCTGGGAATCAATTCTTATCCAGACCGTAGCAGGAATGCAAAGTCCTGACAGCGAGTTCTGCATAGGGACCGTCGATCAGGATGGAAATCTTGATCTCGGAGGTGGTGATCGCCTTGATGTTGATGCCTTTTTCGGCAAGTGCACGAAATGCGGTAGCGGCAACGCCCGCATGGCTGCGCATGCCGATGCCGATGACCGATACTTTCACCAGCCCCGATTCGTTCTGCACGACATCGTAGCCGATCTTCTCCTTATGGTCGCCGAGCACCTTGATCGCCTTCTCGACGTCGCCTGACGGTACGGTGAAGGTCATGTCGGTCTTCGACCCGTCCTCGGAAATATTCTGGACGATCATGTCGACATTGATATGGGATTCGGCGAGCGGCCCGAAGATCGCCGCGGAGACGCCCGGCCGGTCGGCAAGACGGCGAAGCGAGATCTGAGCCTCATCCTTGGCATAGGCGATGCCGGTGACTACTTCCTGTTCCACGATTTCATCCTCGTCACAAATCAGCGTTCCGGGCGGGTTCAGCAGATCGCCCATGCCCGGAGCATCGGGATCTTCGAATGATGAGCGCACGAAGGTGCGCACCTTGTGTACCATGGCGAGCTCGACCGAGCGCACCTGCAGTACCTTGGCGCCGAGCGAGGCCATTTCCAGCATTTCCTCAAAGGCGATCTTTTTCAGCCTGCGCGCCTTCGGCACGATGCGCGGGTCGGTGGTGTAGACGCCGTCGACATCAGTGTAGATATCGCAGCGGTCTGCCTTGACAGCTGCCGCGATTGCGACGGCCGAAGTGTCCGATCCGCCGCGTCCCAACGTCGCGATACGGTTGTCGGGTCCCAACCCCTGGAAGCCGGAGATGACGGCGACCTGCCCCTCGCCCATGCGCTTGACGATGTCGGAGCCGTCGATCTCCATGATCCGTGCTGCGCCATGCGCATTGTCGGTGCGGATCGGGATCTGCCATCCCTGCCAGGAACGGGCATTGATATCCATCGCCTGCAATGCGATCGCCAGCAGACCGGAGGTCACTTGCTCGCCGGATGCGACCACCGCATCATATTCCCGTGCATCGTAAAATGGAGAATTGGCGCCGATCACCTTCGGCGTGCCCTGGACCCAGCCGACCAGTTCATTGGTTTTGCCGGACATGGCCGAGACGACCACCGCCACCTCGTGCCCGGCATCGACTTCGCGTTTTACGTGGCGGGCAACGTTCTTGATGCGGTCCAGGTCAGCGACGGACGTGCCGCCGAATTTCATTACGATGCGTGCCATATGCCTCTACCACGACTGGCGCCGGGAAAGCGGAAAACCGGACCCGGCATCACGAAAGCTCTGGGGCAGACCGCTTGGGCCAAAGAACCGGATTGCCAACTTCTGGAACCGCTCTAAAAGCCCAGGCCCCAAAGGCCCCAAGTTGCGGCGTCTCTTAGCGAGTTTGGCGGGGGGAGGCAAGCGCGCGCGATAAAAGCTATTGGCGAGCGGTTCCGCGCTCGCCAATCCCCTGATCTGCGCCCCTTGACTTATGCCCCCGATCATCCGACTTCACATGTCAGAACGCAAGGAGTGGACGATGACGGAAACCGCCAGAAGCACGATCGACCAGGGCGAAGTGGACCGCTTCTCGGCGATGGCGGCGGAATGGTGGAGCCCGACCGGCAAATTCCGGCCGCTGCACAAGTTCAATCCCGTCCGGCTCGGCTATATTCGCGACAAAGCCTGCGAGAATTTCAGCCGTGATCCGAAAAGCGCGCGCCCGCTCGAAGGCCTGCGCGTGCTCGATATCGGCTGCGGCGGCGGTCTGTTGTCCGAACCTGTCGCCCGCATGGGCGCTTCTGTCGTCGGCGCCGATCCGTCCGAGAAAAATATTGGCATCGCCTCCACTCACGCGAAGGCCTCCGGCGTTTCAGTCGACTATCGCGCTGTCACCGCCGAGGAACTCACTGAGGCTGGCGAAACCTTCGATATCGTCTTGAACATGGAGGTGGTGGAACATGTCGCCGATGTCGAATTCTTTATGACGACCTGCGCGAAAATGGTCCGCCCCGGCGGCCTGATCTTTGTTGCCACCATCAACCGCACGATGAAGGCGGCAGCACTTGCCATCTTCGCCGCCGAGAACATTCTGCGCTGGCTGCCGCGCGGCACACATCAGTATGAAAAGCTGGTACGCCCGGAAGAGCTGGAAAAGCCGCTGGCCGCAAACGGCCTTGAGATCACCGATCGCACCGGCGTCTTCTTCAATCCGCTGTCGAACCAGTGGAATCTGTCTAGGGATATGGATGTCAACTATATGCTGGTGGCAAAGCGGCCGGCATAGTTCCGACCATCAATAAGTCGGCTAACTTTCAACAGGCGCGACCTAGACCGAAATTGTAGCGGGCCATACGCGCGGACTTCATGTCAGTTCACGTCTTCCGGCAAGACGGGAATGGCTGCGATCTCGATGCCCTCTTCCAAAAGCGCCTGCGCCTCGTCGACCGTCGCCTGGCCGATGATGCCGCGGGCATCCGCCTCGCCGTAATGGATCCTGCGGGCTTCTTCGGGAAACTGCGTGCCGACGTCCTCGGAATTGGCCTTGACCGCCGCAACGGCCTCCTTGAGTTTTTGCAGGGCCTCGCGGCGCATGGCATCCATCGCCAGCGTCTGCATCGCGTCCTTCCCACGCGCGGTCGACACCGAAGGCGCCATCAACAGCTTGGAAATGGCGGCGGAATGACAGACCGGGCAGGTCAGGAAGCCGGTTTCGACCTGACGGTCGAAATCGGCGCTCTCCGAAAACCAGCCTTCGAATTCATGGGCTTTGTCGCAGGTGAGGGAATAGCGGATCAAGCGGCGACGCCTCCGGCGACTGCCCCCGCAATCTTCTCGACCGAGAATTCCCGGCCATTCCTCAGGTTCGGGATCTTGTCATGCGCAGCCTTGACCGCACTCGGATCGATCTCGGCGACGATAACCGCCTCGCCGGTGGCGCCGGCCGACGCCAGCACCGTGCCCCAGGGATCGACGATCATCGAATGGCCGAAAGTCTCGCGCCCATCGTCATGCCGGCCGGCCTGCGCGGCGGCGATGACGAAGACCCCGTTCTCGATCGCCCGTGCCCTGAGCAGGATCTCCCAATGCGCCTCGCCGGTCTGCTTGGTGAAGGCGGCAGGAACTGTCATCACCTCGGCGCCGGCAACCGCCTGGGCGCGGAAGAGGGCGGGAAAACGCACGTCATAGCAGATCGCGAAGCCCATTTCGGCAAAGGGCAGCGACAGGACGCGGGCCTCCGAGCCTGCTGTATAAGCGGCACTTTCACGCCAGCTCTCGCCATTGTCGAGGTCGACGTCGAACATATGGATCTTGTCGTAGCGATTGAGAATCCTGCCGTCGGGACCGAACAGGAAACCGCGATTGGCGATCTTGCCGTCGGCAAGGGCGATTGCCGTCGAACCGACATGCATGTGGATGCCGAATTCCCTAGCGAGTTCTGAGCCGGTCCTGACGATGATGTCATGCGCCTCGTCGGCAAGCACGGCGCGTGCCGCTGTACGGTCTCGCTGCAGCATGCCGGTCATCTCGGGTGTCTGCACATAAGTCGCGCCCTGGCCAGCGGCCTCGCGCACCAGCCGCGCCATGGCGGCGGCATTCTTCACCGGATCGACCCCGGAGCACATCTGGACGGCGGCGGCCTTGAAGCTCATCGGTTCTTCCTCAGGCCGCCAGCATCGGGTCGAGCTTGCCGGCCCGATCGAGCGCAAAGAGATCGTCGCAACCGCCGACATGATCGGCGCCGATGAATATCTGCGGAAAAGTGGTACGCCCGTTCGACTTACCGATCATCTCCTGACGAAGATCCGGCGAAAAGGTCGCGTCGCGCTCGACATATTCGACGCCCTTTTCTTCGAGAAGGGACTTGGCGCGGGTGCAATAGCCGCAAAACTGCCGTGTATAGATGGTGACGGGTACCATAATCTCTCCAGACTGATGCCGGGTATTCCTGTCATATAGGCTCGGAGAGAGCCCTTGCAAAGGTCAAAACCGTTATGTCGGCCGCACCCGCCTTGCGTAGTGTCCGGCTTGCCGCAGCGACCGTCGCCCCTGTTGTATAGACGTCGTCGACGAGGACGATGCGCTTGCCGAAAATGTCGTTTTCGCAACCCTTGGCAATCGAAAAAGCGCCCCTGACATTGTCCTCGCGCGCCTTGGCGCCAAGGCCGACCTGCTGGCTGGTGCGCTTGACGCGAATAAGCGTGGCGGCAAGCAGCGGCTTGCCTGAGAGCCTTGCCATATGGCGGGCAAGCTCGGCTGCCTGGTTGAACTTGCGCGCCAGCATGCGGCTACGGTGCAGCGGCACCGGGATCAGCGCATCGCAGCTTTCGACCGTCCCGTCGGAAGCGCGCAGCATCCAGGCTGCCATCATCGGCGCCAGATCGGTGCGATCGCGATATTTGAGCCCATGGACGAGATCGCGGACCGCGTGGTCGTAGGTCGCCGCCGACCGCAGCCGGTCGAAGGGCGGCGGGTTGGCGATCGCCTCGGCGCTGAGGATGCCGGCACCGAGATCGTGCGAGAAGGGAATGCCGAGCACCTCGCAATAGGGCCGTTCGATGAAGCGGATGCCGGACCAGCATTTCGCGCAGAGCCCGCGATGGCCGCCGGTCGAAATGCCGCAGACGGAACAGGCCGGCGGATAGAAAAAATCGGCAAGCACCGAGAACGGCCGCAAGAGATGCACCCGCAAGAATTCTACCGGTCTTTCGAAATCGATTGGCACCATGCCGTCGAGACTAGCGTGTTCTTCGCGAAAGGAAAATCGTCTTGCCGCACGGGCGGCGCGGGACTAAGGACATCGCCATGGAAACGATCTTCGACAGAGCCCTGATCGCCGCACATCGCCATCGCGCGCTTGCCAACAACGATCCGAAAGCCGCCTTCCTGCTCGACATCGCCGCTGAGGAAATGGGCGAAAGGCTTTCCGTGGTCGAGCGGACCTTCGGGACCGCCGTCGAACTGCATGGCGCGACCGGTGCTGCCGCCCGGGCCGCGCTGGCAACGGGCAAGATCGGCACGATGATCCGCGTCGAAAGCGAGAAGGCCTATGCCGGGCCGGACGAAATCTTGATCGAGGCGCCGCTCGAGGACGTGCCGCTCGAACTGCAATCGGTCAATCTCATCCTTGCGCCGCTCAGCCTGCATCTGACCAACGATACGCCGGGTGTCTTCATCCAGATCCGCCGCGCCCTGAAGCCGGACGGCCTTTTCCTGGCAGCGATCCCCGGCGCCGGAACCCTGCAGGAGCTGCGCGACGTGCTGCTGGCTGCCGAGGTCGAGATGACAGGCGGCGCAAGCCCGCGTGTCATTCCCTTCGCCGATGTGCGCGATGTCGGCAGCCTCATGCAGCGCGCCGGCTTCACGCTGCCGGTGATCGACGCGGAAAACTATACCGTGCGTTATGATTCACTCTTTCCACTGATGCGGGATCTAAGAGCGATGGGCATGAGCAACCCGCTCGCAGCCCGCGCCCGGATGCCGCTGACGCGCGCCTTCTTCCTGCGTGCAGCGGAAATCTACGCCGAACGTTATTCCGATCCCGACGGACGCATCCGCGCCACCTTCTCGATCATCTACGTCTCAGGATGGGCGCCGCACGAGAGCCAGCAAAAGCCGCTCAGGCCGGGCTCGGCCAAGGCACGCCTTGCCGATGCGCTGAAGGTGGACGAGCACAAGCTCAGACAGTAGCAGCCGGCTGCTTCTTCAATTCACGGTCAGATTGTTGTTGATCACGTTGAAGACGTCGTGCAGGGCGCCGGAGAAGACCCCAAGAGCGGAGACGAGAGCGGCGCCAATGAGGGCGGCGACCAGGCCATACTCGATCGCCGTCGCACCTCTGGTATCTGCAACAAATGCTTTCAAAAGACGCATGACCCCACCCGCCGCGAGAAACCGACAACAAACGCCCAATTCCACGACCATCGGGACGATGGCCGGTATTTTTCAGCAACCGGCGCCGACACCGTAGCCCTGGACGACGCAGACCGAGCCGGGCGTATCCTGGAGGACGCTGCGGCGGATCGTGTAACGCTTGCCGCTTTCGCTCTTGGGGATCGATCCTGTCGTGATCGTATCGAAATCCGCCGGAGCACTGGCAAAGACGCTTTTCTTCGAGGAATCCGCAAGCATTGGCGTCAGAATAAGCGTCAGCGCGACCACCGCCGTGCCGAACAGGAGGGCGATATTCAGCGCACCCGTCCTGCGCGAGGCAGACGAGGCCCGTTCCTTTTCCCGGACAGCTTTCCAGAAATCATCGTCCATAACGTCAAGCCTTTTAATACACGCACGCCAGATGCTTGATTGAGGCCGATCTTTGGCAGAAGGTGTTAAACGATCCATTAATATCCACAGCCGAAAACGGTGTGGCACAATAATAATCAGACAATGCTAAAGTAAATCCTGCAACATCGGGATGAGCGGCTCGTCGGCCGGCGGCATCGGATAATCGCGCAGCGCCTGCGGGCGCACCCATTTCAGCGCCTGGCCCTCGCGGCCCTGGGGAATGCCCTCATAGCGCCGGCAGATATAAAGCGGCATCAAAAGGTGGAAGGTCTCGTAGGAGTGGCTGGCAAAGGTCAGTGGCGCAAGGCAGGCGATCTTGGTGTGGATGCCGAGCTCTTCCTCGAGCTCGCGCACCAGCGTTTCCTCCGGCGTCTCACCCGGCTCGACCTTGCCGCCGGGAAACTCCCAGAGCCCGGCTAGCGACTTTCCCTCGGGGCGCTGTGCCAACAAGATACGCCCATCGGCATCGATCAGCGCACAGGCGGCGACCAGCAATATCTTCCGGCCCGCCTCGCTCATCGCGGCTCCCTTTGCCAATAGCAATAATGATAGGCGTTGCGAAAACCGAGGCGCTCATAGAGTGCGATGGCCGGACGGTTGGACAGCTTCACCTGCAGCCAGGCCGAACGGGCGCTGCGCATGCGCGCCCAGCGCAGCGCCGAGGTCAGGATCTCGGTGCCGAGCCCCTCACGCCGGCGCGCCTCGGACACCGAAAGCGACATGATGCCGGCGAGGTCGTTGTCCTGGACACAGAGCACGGTCGCAAGCGGGCCGTCCGCCGCGTTCTCGATCATGAACAGGCCGGATGGCGGCTTGATCGCCGAAATGATTTCGGCAAGCGCCGGCTTCAGCGTCGGCGCCGCTCGGTCGACAGCAAGGTTGGCGTCGACGAAACGGCCGACATCATGGGTCGGCAGGTGATCGAGCGTATCCGGCAGCTCCGCCTCGGCAAGGTCGCAAGTCATCACCACCGTCTCGTCGAAGCGCGTCCAGTTCTGGGCGCGCAGAAGTTCGATCAGCACCGGCGAGGCAAGCGGCGTCTGACGGACCACGGCGGCGCGGCCATAGGCCTCGAACTTCCGGCTCGCTTTTTCCAGGCGGATTTCAACGTCGCGATGATCCGAGGGATCGAGCGGCACGATCGAATTCAGCCGGTTGGACGGGTGGCCGGCCGTCAGCCGCACCTGCCAGCTGCCGTCATATTGCACGGATGCCGCCGGCCAGGCGCGGAAGCCGACGGCCTCCAGCCTGCGCACCAGCGGCAGATTGTGTGAGGAAATGGATGCCTGCGCCAATGAACGATCAGCTCCGATAGTCGCCATTGATCGCAACATATTCCTTGGTGAGGTCGCAGGTCCAGACGGTTGCCGTGCCGGCACCCAGCCCGATATCGACTTTGACGGGGATATCCTGCGCCTTCATGACGTCCGAGGCCGCCGCCTCGGAATAATCGGGATCACGCTCGCCATTGACGGCGACCCTGATATCGCCGAACCAGATGGCGAGCCGGTCGCGGTCGGCCATCTCGCCGGATTTGCCGACGGCCATGACGATACGGCCCCAGTTGGCGTCTTCGCCGGCGGCCGCCGTCTTGACCAGCGGCGAATTGGCGATCGACAGCGCGATGCGCTTGGCGGCGGCATCGCTCTCGGCACCTGTCACGGTGATTTCGAGCATCTTGGTGGCACCCTCGCCGTCCCGCACCACCTGCAGCGACAAATCCTTCAGCACTTCGTTGAGTGCGGCCCGGAAGGCGGCAAGGCGCGGGTCGTCGGCGCGCTCGATGCGAGCATGGCCGTCCTCGGCTGCGGCGCCCGTTGCAAACAGCATCAGCGTATCGGAAGTGGAGGTGTCGCTGTCGACGGTCATGGAATTGAAGGTCGGGCCGACGCCGTCGGACAGAAGCGCCTGCAGCGCGGCAGGCGCAATGTCGGCATCGGTGACGACGAAGGAAAGCATCGTCGCCATATCAGGCGCGATCATGCCGGCGCCCTTGGCGATACCGTTGATCGTCACGGCCACGCCGCCGACCTCGGCGCTGCGGGTCGAAACCTTCGGATAGGTGTCGGTCGTCATGATCGCCTTGGCGGCCTCGAACCAGCAATCGCCGGTCGCTTCAACCTGCATCCGATCCAGAACGTCTGCGAATTTGGTGGCATCGAGCGGCTCGCCGATGACGCCGGTCGAGGCCAGATAGACCTCGTTTTCGGCGCAGCCGACGGCAGCCGCAGCCGACTTCGCCGTCAGTGCGGTCGCCTGGCGGCCCTTCAGGCCGGTGAAAGCATTGGCATTGCCTGAGTTGACGACGACGGCGCGGGCGCTGCCATGGGGGAGATTGGCCCGGCAGAAATCGACCGGCGCCGACGGGCACTTAGAGCGGGTAAAAACGCCCGCAACGGCCGCCGGTCTGTCGAAAACCATCATCAGCACGTCGGTACGGTTCTTGTACTTGATGCCGGCGGAAGCCGTCGCCATGCGCACGCCGCGCAGCGGTGGCATCGAGACGAAGGACTTCGGAGCGAGCGGAGAGACGGAACCGGACATGATGAGACCTGCCAATGAGCATTTCCAGGCGAAATGGAAACCGGTTCGCCGTCCGGAAATGCGACAACAAACGATGCCGGAGCATGATGCCGAAAAGTGTCAGCGGTTTTCGGACGACATCATGCTCTGCTTTTTGATTTAGACCCGGATTCAGATTTCAGGTCGATCAGGCCCTAATCATCCGGATCTAATGAAGGGCCCGGAAGAACCGGGCCCTGATGCGAAATTACTGCTTCGGTGCCGGGGCGACGGGCTCGCTGCTCGGCTCCGGCTGCTTGTTGGCCTGGTCGTAACCCTTGCGCAGCGTCTCGTCCACGATCTCGATCTTGGCAGAGGCCTTCGCCTTGTTCAGAAGCTCAAGATACTTGTCGCGCATGACGAGCTGACGAACCTGATCCTGAACCTGCTCGAAGGGCGGCGGCGGAGCGTCGCGCTTATCTTCGACCTTGATGACGTGGAAGCCGAAATCGGTCTTAACCGGCGTCTTGGAATAGGTGCCCTTCTCAAGCGCAAAGGCTGCGTCTTCGAATTCCTTGACCATGCGGCCGCGCGAGAAATAGCCGAGATCGCCGCCTTCCGACTTGTTCGGATCGGTGGACTTTTCCTTGGCGAGTTCGGCGAAATCCTTGCCGGCGTCGAGTTGCTTGATGATGTCCTTGGCTTCGTCCTCGGTCTTGACGAGGATATGACGGGCGTGGACTTCCTCCTGCTTCGGCAGGGCGGCGACTTCCTTGTCGTAGCGGGCCTTGACTTCGTCAGGCGTCACGATGTCGACGACATGCTTCTTGAAATAGGCATTGTGAAGCTCGCGGTCGGAGAGATACTGCATGCGCTTCTTGAATTCGTCGGTCTGATCGAGCTTCTCGGTCGCAGCGTCGGCGGCAAGCAGCTTCACGTCAATGGCGGCGGAAAGGGCTGCGACCTTCTTCTGGTCATCGGGAAGCTGCGCCAGCTGAGGGTCGAGATTAGCGACGGCGAGGTCGAGTTCCGACTGGTGGATCTCCAGGGTGCCGACCTTGGCGATGACGGCGTCATCGGCATAGGCCGGGGCCTGGAGCGCAACAAAAGTTGCAAACGCCAGAACGGCAAGTTTGTTGGTGCTCAACATGAAATACCCTTCACAGTTACATCGCCGGTTTCAGCATCCCCTGAATCCAGCTCAAAATAGCCATCAACACCGGATTGTGGCCTTTCTGTATCCGCCAAATCCGTTGACATCATTCGACCCCCCTCTTATCTGTCACGCAACCTCGCGTCCAGAACAGTTTCCGGGCGTTTTAAGGCGCGCGCCTGATTTTCGGCTGGGCCGCGAACAAGAAACGCCGGGGATGAATATTGAGAAAGGGCCAGTCATATGGTCAGCTTTGGCGGTATAGCCCGCAAGTTATTTGGGTCTTCCAACGACCGCCGCGTGCGGTCCTACCAGCCGAACGTCACTGCCATCAACTCTATCGAAGAGAAGACGAAGGCCCTGACGGACGAGCAGCTCGCGGCAAAGACCGTGGAGTTTCGCGCCCTGCTCGCCGAGGGCAAGACGCTCGACGACATTCTGATCCCGGCCTTTGCCGTCGTGCGCGAAGCCTCGCGCCGCGTTCTCGGCCTGCGACCTTTTGACGTACAGCTGGTCGGCGGCATGATCCTGCATTCGAATGCGATCGCCGAGATGAAGACCGGCGAAGGCAAGACCCTCGTCGCCACCCTGCCGGTCTATCTGAACGCGCTTTCCGGCAAGGGCGTGCACGTCGTCACCGTCAACGATTACCTCGCCCAGCGCGATGCCGCCACCATGGGCCGCGTTTACGGCTTCCTCGGCATGACCACCGGCGTCATCGTCCACGGCCTTTCCGATGAGGAACGCCACGCGGCCTATGCCTGCGACATCACTTACGCCACCAACAACGAACTCGGCTTCGATTATCTGCGCGATAACATGAAATACGAGAAGAACCAGATGGTTCAGCGCGGCCACAACTTCGCAATCGTCGACGAAGTGGACTCGATCCTCGTCGACGAGGCGCGCACGCCGCTGATCATCTCCGGTCCGCTCGACGACCGCTCCGAACTCTATAATACGATCGACGCCTACATCCCGCTGCTGGCGCCCAGCGATTACGAGATCGACGAGAAGCAGCGCTCGGCCAACTTCTCCGAAGAGGGCACCGAGAAGCTGGAAAACCTGCTCCGCCAGGCCGGCCTCTTGAAGGGCAACGCGCTCTACGACATCGAGAACGTTGCGATCGTCCACCACGTCAACAACGCGCTGAAGGCCCACAAGCTCTTCCAGCGCGACAAGGACTATATCGTCCGCAACGACGAAGTCGTCATCATCGACGAGTTCACCGGCCGCATGATGCCGGGCCGCCGCTATTCGGAAGGCCAGCACCAGGCGCTCGAAGCCAAGGAAAAGGTGCAGATCCAGCCGGAAAACCAGACGCTGGCCTCGATCACCTTCCAGAACTACTTCCGCATGTACGACAAGCTCGCCGGCATGACCGGTACGGCGCAGACGGAAGCGGAAGAATTCGCCAATATCTACAATCTCGATGTCATCGAGGTCCCGACCAACCTGCCGATCAAGCGCCTCGACGAGGACGACGAGGTCTACCGGACCTTCGACGAGAAGTTCAAGGCGATCATCGAGGAGATCCTCGACGCCCACAAGCGCGGCCAGCCGGTGCTGGTCGGCACCACCTCGATCGAGAAATCGGAACTGCTTGCCGAGCGCCTGCGCAAGCAGGGCTTCGACGACTTCAAGGTGCTGAACGCCCGCTACCACGAGCAGGAAGCCTATATCGTCGCTCAGGCCGGCGTGCCGGGTGCCATCACCATCGCCACCAACATGGCCGGCCGCGGCACCGACATCCAGCTCGGCGGCAACCTCGACATGCGCATCGAGCGCGAGCTCGGCGAAGTCGAAGCCGGTCCGGAGCGTGACGCCCGGATCCAGGCGATCATCGAGGAGATCAAGGAACTCAAGCAGAAGGCGCTCGAAGCCGGCGGCCTCTACGTCATCGCTACCGAACGCCATGAAAGCCGCCGCATCGACAACCAGCTGCGCGGCCGCTCCGGCCGTCAGGGCGACCCCGGCCGCTCGAAGTTCTACCTCTCGCTTCAGGACGACCTGATGCGCATCTTCGGCTCCGACCGCATGGACAGCATGCTGACCAAGCTCGGCCTCAAGGAGGGCGAGGCGATCGTCCATCCCTGGATCAACAAGGCCCTTGAGCGCGCCCAGAAGAAGGTCGAAGCCCGCAACTTCGACATCCGCAAGAACCTCCTGAAGTATGATGACGTTCTCAACGATCAGCGCAAGGTGGTCTTCGAGCAGCGCCTCGAACTGATGGAATCGACCAATATTTCCGAGACCGTTTCCGACATGCGCCGTGAGGTCATCGAGGACATGGTCGAAAAGCATATCCCCGAGCGCGCCTATGCCGAACAATGGGATGCCGCCGGCCTGAAGACCGGCGCTTTGAACATCCTCAATCTCGACCTGCCGGTCGAGGACTGGGTGAAGGAAGAAGGCATCGGCGAGGACGACATCCGTGAGCGCCTGACGGAAGCCGCCAATGCGGCCTTCACGGAAAAGGCCGAGCGTTTCGGCGACGACATCATGCATTATGTCGAACGCTCGATCGTCATGCAGACGCTCGATCATCTCTGGCGCGAGCACATCGTCAACCTCGACCATCTGCGCTCCGTCATCGGCTTCCGCGGCTATGCCCAGCGCGATCCGCTGCAGGAATACAAGTCGGAGGCCTTCGAGCTCTTCACGGCGCTGCTCAACAATCTGCGCGAGGCCGTCACCGCCCAGCTGATGCGCGTCGAACTGGTGCAGCAGGCCCCTGCCGAGCCTGAACCGCCGCTGATGCAGGCCCATCACCTGGATCCGACCACCGGCGAGGACGATTTCGCCCCGGCGATCTACCAGGCATCGGAAGTCATCGTTTCTCCTGAAAACCGCAACCCGGCTGACCCAGCCACCTGGGGCAAGGTCGGCCGCAACGAGACCTGCCCCTGCGGCTCCGGCAAGAAATACAAGCACTGCCACGGCGCCTTCGAACAGGTCTGAGGCAAGCCCTCAAAGATCCGCGAAAATGCCGCCTCCGGGCGGCATTTTCTTTTCTGCGGCAATGCCGGAGAGCCGGAATTTCAGAGTCGGACGGCAGACCCGATCCGGAACCGTTTCTTAACCCTGTTCTGTCAAGACTTCAGGGGCGATTTGCCTGACCTCAGAGTTTTGCGTGTTCATCATGGCGGTCATAGAAACAGCGGAAAAGATGCTGCCCGCGGGCCTGCGCCCGATCGGCGGCCGCACGCTGCGTTTGCTTGCTGCCGTGCTCACCGAACGCGGTGAGAGGGCGGCCGCCCAGCGCATGGCGCTGACGGCCTTTTCGATCCGTGTCCTCAGCGCAGCACTCGCCTTCGTCTCCCAGATCGTGCTCGCCCGGCTGATGGGCGAATATGAATACGGTATCTTCGTTTTCGTCTGGGTGCTGGTCGTCGTCTTCGGCGATCTCTCATGCCTCGGTTTCCATACCGCGATCGTCCGCTTCCTGCCGCAATACAGGGCAGCGGGTGCTTTCGAGGAAATCCGCGGCCTGACCGGCACGGCGCGCATCTTTGCGCTGCTGTCCGGCACGGCGGTGCTCGCCGCTGGCATGCTCGGGCTGCATTTCTTCGGCGATATGATCCAGGTCTATTATCTCGTCCCAATCTTCATCGGCCTGCTCGCCATGCCGATGATCGCGCTCGGCGACATTCTCGAAGGCACGTCACGGGCAAACCATTGGCCGGTGATGGCACTGAGCCCGGTCTATATCGTCCGCCCGATCCTCATCATCCTCTTCATGCTGATCGCGATTGCCATCGGCGCCGAACACACAGCCGTCACCGCGATGCAGGCAGCGCTCGTCGCGACCTTCGTCACCGCTCTCGGCCAGTATGCCGCAACGCTCTACCGCCTTCGCCGGCATTATGATGACGGCCCGCGCAAGGTCGATTTCCTCGCCTGGTTCAGCGTCGCCTTTCCGATTTTCCTGATCGAGGGCGTGAGCTTCCTCCTGACCAATTCCGACGTCGTCGTCGTCGGTATCTTCCTCGAGCCGCACGATGTTGCCATCTACTTCGCCGCCGCCAAAACGATGGCACTGGTGCATTTCATCAATTTCTCGGTCAAGGCGGCCTCCGGCCCGCGCTTTTCCTCGATCATCGCCGAAGGCGACCACGCCCAGCTGGCAGCCGCTGCCATCGACGCCGCCCGCTGGACCTTCTGGCCGGCGCTCGGGGTCGGCCTTGTCGTGCTTGCGGCCGGTCATCTGCTGCTGTCGCTCTTCGGCGGCGCCTTCACATCAGGTTATCTGGTCATGGCGATCCTGCTCGCCGGCATCCTCGCCAAGTCGCTGGTCGGCCCGGCCGAAACGCTGCTGATGATGGCAGGCAAGCAGAACCTCTGCGTCGCGCTCTATGCCGGCGCACTGACGGCCAATGTCGGCCTCAACCTCGCTTTGATCCCGCATTACGGCATCGAAGGCACGGCGATCGCCACGGCCTCCGCCATGGCCGTCGAGGCAATTCTGCTGCATGTCGCCGTGCGCCGCACGCTCGGCATCGTTCTTTTCGCCTTCGCCAGCCCCTCCGCCGCAACGCCAGAAATGAGAGTTCGATAGATGGTGCGTGTTCCCCCCGTTACCGAAAGCACCCACAGCGCCGCAAACCGCATGGTGCATGATCTCGCAGCGCTGCATTTCGAAGCGCCGCAGGCCGAGGCTCGCGCCGAGATCGGCCGGCCGGGACGCGAGCTCTGCCTTTATCCCGGCAAGCTCGGCTATGAGCTTCAGGATGAGCTCGATTTCCTCTCCAACCGGGCGATGGAACCGAACGTCTTTTTCTCCGGCCGCTTCCTCGCCCCCGCCATGCCGCGGCTCGAAGACCGGCAGGTGAACTTCGCCCTGATCCGCGATCACAATGCCGGCCGCAGCCGCATGCGCTTCCTCTTGCCGTTTTCGGTCGACAAGCCGGGCTTCGCCGTCGGCCCCTCGATCATCCGCGGCTGGTCGAACAGTTTCGGTCCGCTCGGCACGCCGCTCGTCGATGGCGAGGATGCCGCCGAAACCCTCGACAACCTCTTCGAGGGGCTGACCGCGCGTGATCTCAATCTGCCCGGCATACTGGTCCTGCCGGATCTCAGATTGAACGGTATCTTCGTGCGCATGGTCAAGGCCGTGGCGCTGAGCCGCAATCTTCCTGTCACCGTTACCAATCCCTACCTGCGCCCGATGCTGCAGAGCGAGGAAGAGGCGCCGGCCTATCTCGGCAAAACCATCTCCTCCTCGCATATGCGCGAAATGCGCCGCCAGTGGCGCCTGCTGGAGGAAAAGGGAACAGCGGTCTATACCGTCGCCCGGCAACCGCGCGAAATCCATATCCGCTTTGAGGAATTCCTGGCGATGGAAGCCGGCGGCTGGAAGGGCAAGCGGCGAAGCGCTCTCGTCACCGATCGTTATCATACGGCCTTCGCCCGCGAGGCGGTGTCGAATCTTGCCGCCGTCGACGCCGTGCGCATCCATACGATCGACCTCAACGGCAAGGCGATCGCCGCCATCGTCGTGCTGATGATGGGCGGCGAGGCCTATACCTGGAAGACCGCCTACGACGAAAACTATGCCCGCTATTCGCCGGGCAAGCTGCTGATGAGCGAACTCACCGAATGGCATCTCGACGACGCCAATATCGTCCGCTCCGATTCCTGCGCCGTCTCGGATCATCCGATCATGAGCCGCTTCTGGCAGGAGCGCGAGGAGATGGGAACGCTGGTGATCGGCCTGACGCAGAACAGCGACCGCGACATGCGCCAGGTCACCGCCCAACTTCACATGTACCGCAGCACCCGCAATATGGCGAAAATGCTGCGGGAGAAGATCATGTCGCTTGCCGGCCGGGGCTAACCTTCAGCCGCCGCTCTTTCGCGCAGCAGCCGGCGGATCACCTTGCCGGTGGTGGTCAGCGGCAATGCATCGATGAATTCCACTTCGCGCGGATATTCGTGCATCGAAAGCCGCGTCTTCACCCATTCCCTTATGTCGGCGGCCAGCGCCTCGCTCGGATGATGGCCAGGTGAAAGCACGATATAGGCCTTGACGATTTCGGTGCGCACGGTATCGGGTTTGCCGACGGCGGCGGCAAGCTGCACGGCGGGATGGCCGATCAGGCAGTCCTCGATCTCGGCCGGGCCGATGCGATATCCCGACGAGGTGATGACGTCGTCGTCGCGGCCTTCGAAGGTCACATAGCCCTCGGCGTCCTGCCGGCCGATATCGCCGGTGAGCAGCCAGCCCTTGGCGAATTTTCGTTCCGTCGCTACCGTGTCATCCCAGTAGCCGAGGAACATGACAGGATCGGGACTGGCGATGGCGATCTGGCCCGGTTCACCGACGGGCAATTCGTCACCCGTCTCGCTGACAATCGCGACGCGATGCCCGGGCACCGCCCATCCGATGGCGCCCGCTTTGGTGACGCCATAGGCCGCACTCGAAGCGAGCACGAAATTGCACTCCGTCTGGCCGTAGAATTCGTTGACGGTGATGCCGAGCACATGCCGCGCCCATTCATAGGTCTCGCGCCCGAGCGCCTCCCCGGCCGAGCCGATGGTGCGCAGCACCAGATCATATTTCGAGCGCGGATCGGCAACGGATCTCATCAGCCTTAGCGCCGTCGGAGGAATGAAGGCATTGCGCACCTTCATTTCGGCCATGATGCGATAGGCCATGCCGGCATCGAATTTCTGCGCCGGCGACGAAACGACGGGAACACCGAGCAGTAGGCTTGGCAGCAGCGCGTTGAGCAGCCCGCCGGCCCAGGCCCAGTCGGACGGCGTCCAGACCTTATCTCCCGGCCGCGGAAAACCCTCATGGGCGAACTGCATGCCGGGAATATGGCCGGGCAGGACGCGATGGCCATGCAACGCGCCCTTGGGTGGCCCCGTCGTTCCCGAAGTGAAGATCATCAGCGCCGGGTCGTCCGGACCGGTTTTCGCGATGTCGAAGACAGGGGGATGGCCGTCCACCAGTTCGGCGAAAGCAGTCGCATCGGCACTCGCCCCGTCGATGCTGATGACATGTTTCAGCATCGGCAGGCGATCGCGGATCTGCCGGATGCGTTCGAGACCGAAGCCATTGGTGACGACGGCCGCTGCACCTGCTGTCTTCAGCCGGTATTCCAGCGCCTCGACGCCGAAAAGCAGCGCCAGTGGTAGCGCGATCGCGCCGGTCTTGTAGATCGCCACATGTGCGATCACCGTTTCGAAGGATTGCGGCAATAGCAGCGCGACGCGATCGCCGCGTTTGATATCAAGTGAAACGAGCGCATTTGCAAAGGCTGAGGAACGATCGGCGAGCGCGCGATAGGTCATCACGCGGTGATCGCCGTCGGGGCTGAAATGCTCGAGGCAGACGCGCTCCGGATCTTTCGCGGCCCAGTCGTCGCTGACGGCGCGGCCGATATTGAAATCCTCCGGAATCCGCCAGGAGAAATCGCGATAAAGATCGTCGTAGCGATCGTGGGACGGCAGTTGCATGGTCGGATTCCGGTAAAATGCTGCATCAGCTAACACCTTGCAGCGCGGATGTGCAAGCTGAAGCCAGAAGCGGCAATGACGAGCGCGGCTTGGATCACGGATCATTGTGCGCATGCAGCATAGATTCTTCATTTGCCGCCCTGCGACTTTGGCCATCTCGCGCTAAATCATGGAAGGCCGTCTGGGGTTATCAAATTCATCACGGAGTCGTTTCATGGAATACACAAAATTTGGGAAGACCGGTCTCGAAGTGTCGAAGATCTGCTTGGGCTGCATGACCTTCGGCGATCCCGGCCGCGGCAATCATGCCTGGAGCCTGCGGGAAGAAGAAAGCCGGACGATGATCAAGCAGGCGATCGATCTCGGCATCAATTTCCTCGACACCGCCAACACCTATTCCAATGGTTCATCAGAGGAGATCGTCGGCCGGGCCATAAAAGACTTCGCCAAACGCGAGGACATCGTGCTGGCGACCAAGGTGTTCAACCGCATGCGACCGGGCCCGAACGGCGCCGGCCTGTCGCGCAAGGCGATCTTCGACGAGATCGACAACAGTCTGCGTCGTCTCGGCACCGATTATGTCGATCTCTACCAGATCCACCGCTTCGACTATACGACGCCGATCGAGGAAACGCTGGAAGCGTTGCACGACGTCGTCAAATCGGGCAAGGCCCGTTATATCGGCGCCTCCTCCATGTATGCTTGGCAATTCGCCAAGGCGCTCTACGTCTCCCGGCTGAACGGCTGGACCGAATTCGTCAGCATGCAGGACCACCTGAACCTGCTCTACCGTGAAGAAGAGCGCGAAATGCTGCCGCTCTGCGAGGATCAAAAGATCGCCGTCATCCCCTGGAGCCCGCTTGCCCGTGGCCGCCTGACCCGCGACTGGGACGAGACGACGGCGCGCAGCGAAACCGACGAATTCGGCAAGACGCTCTACACGCAGTCCATCGATGCCGACCGCAAGATCGTCGGGGCCGTGGCCGAAATCGCCAAGGCCCGCAACATCTCCCGCGCCCAGGTCGCAACCGCCTGGATTCTGCAGAAGAGTGCGGTGACCGCCCCGATTATCGGCGCGTCCAAACCGAACCACCTCACGGACGCCGTTGCCTCGCTCTCGGTCAAGCTTACCGCCGAGGAAATCGCGGCACTGGAAGCACCCTACATCCCGCACGCCATCGCCGGCTTCAAGTAAGCAGCGGTTGCCGCCGCTCTCCCGGCTCTCCTCACTCGTGGGGGCTGGGACCGCATCATCGTTCGGCTGCCCCTCCTTCTTCTTCCATCGGTCAAGCGAATGTCTCGGGCACAAGTCATCACAAGGCAGTCATGATTCGGCCCTAGCGAATGTTCTTAGACATCGAGGAATCGTTCGCCATGACCACCATTCCTTTCGAGCCCCGCCGCTTCCGCACCACCGCCGCTTATTACAGCCGTTTCCGCGTTCCCTATCCCGACAAGCTGATCGAGCGCGTGGTCGCTAGGATTGACCTTCAGCCCGGCGATCGTGTGCTCGATCTCGGTTGCGGCCCGGGCCAGATCGGCATCGCCTTCGCACGCCTCGCCCTCGCCGATGTCACCGGCCTCGATCCTGAACCTGAAATGCTCGACGCCGCGCGAGAAGATGCCATCGCGGCCGGAGTCGACGCGAGGTTCGTTCTCGCTTCATCCTATGACCTCGGCCCTTCCTTCGGGCCGCTGAAGATGACAGCCATGGGTCGCTCGTTCCATTGGATGGATCGCGCCGCCACGTTGTCGACGCTGGACACACTGACCGAACCTGGCGGAGCGGTCGTTCTTTTCGGCGACCGGCACATTTCTTCTTCGCCTGCCTGGCGCGAGGCGATTGAGAGTGTGTCTGAGACCTTTTCACCGGAGCGGATGCGGACCGACCGGCAGTTTCACCATGGGCCGGATTGGATAAAGCACGAGGAATTTCTGCTGCGCTCGACCTTCCGCAACCTCGAACGCATCGGCGCCGTCACTGAGAGGGTGATCAATGCCGATGAGATCGTCGGCCGCGCCTTCTCCATGTCCGTCACCTCGCCACACGCGCTCGGCGACGGGATGATGGAATTCGAGCAGGCGCTGCGAAGCGAACTCGCCGCGCTCTCGCCGGAGGGGAAGTTCACCGAGATCGTCGAGAGCAACGCGCTCATCGCCTTTCGCGACTGAGATTATTTCTGGCTTCAGGATCGAGCTGCCGGCGCATCGTCACCAAAAACTGCTCGGCAAGCGCCCTGTCTTCGACCGCACGGGCAAGAATGACAGCGCCCATCATCGATGAAAGCGTCGTCGTCGCATTGGCGCGGCGCTGCTCTTCCGTTTCGCCGGGAACGATATCGGCGAGCGTATCGACCAGCACGGACAGACCATCGCTAAAGACCGCGCGGACCGCGCCGCGGCTGCGGCTCACTTCCTGGATCAGCGTTGCGAAGACGCAGCTGCCGCCCGGGTCGTCAACCGTGCGCCAGTGGATATAATGGTCGAGAAGCGCTGCCAGCGGTCGGTCCGGCGATTCAGCAATATGTTCCTTCCAGCGCGTCTCGACCTTGTCGATCAGCTTGCGGCTGACCTCAAGCGCCAGGTCGTCCTTCGAACCGAAATGACCGTAGAAGCCGCCATGCGTCAGCCCCGCCGCTTTCATGATGTCGGCAACGCCGACCCCGTCGAAACCGTTTTCACGGAAAAGCACGCCGGCAACGCTCAGGATCTTTTCGCGGTTTTCGGCAAATTTTTCGCGGCTGACCCGCATTGTCGTCTCCAGAAATAGTCGCTTGACAAAATATATGACGTCCATCATCAATACGCAAGAAATATGATGGTCATCATGTAAATCGGTCCAGTATCCTCCAGAACCTGAATTTAAACGGAATCTTGCCCATGGTTTCCACAGCCCTCGCCTCCACCCTCGCCCGGCGCAACATCCATTACGGCTGGGTCGTCGTTGCCGCGACCTTCCTCACCATGCTGGTCACCGCCGGCGCCATGGGCGCACCTGGCGTGCTCATCAAGCCGCTGCAGGACGAATTCGGCTGGGAAACCTCACAGATTTCCTCGGCCCTTGCGATCCGCCTGATCCTGTTCGGCTTCATGGGTCCGTTTGCCGCCGCCTTCATGAATTATTTCGGCGTGCGCAAGGTCATCGTCTTCGCGCTCGCCCTGATCGGCGCGGGCTTCGTCGGTTCGCTGTTCATGACGACGCTGTGGCAACTGCTGCTGCTCTGGGGCATCGTCGTTGGTTTCGGCACGGGTCTGACGGCCATGGTGCTCGCCGCGACCGTCTCTTCCCGCTGGTTCACCAAGCACCGCGGCCTCGTCGTCGGCATGCTCTCGGCAAGCTCGGCCACCGGCCAGCTCGTCTTCCTGCCGCTGATGGCGGAGCTAACGGAACGCTACGGCTGGCGCTCGACGGTGTTTTTCGTCTGTGCCATGATCATGGTCGCAGCCCTTGCCGTGCTTGCCTTCATGCGCGACCGTCCGGCCGACCTCAACCTGCCCTCCTTCGGTGAGACGCAGGTGACGCCGCCACCGGCAAGCACCTCGCTTGGCGTCGCGCTGATGACGCCGATCACCGTGCTTAAGGAAATCTCGAAGACCTCGACCTTCTGGATCCTCTTTGCCACCTTCTTCATCTGCGGCCTCAGCACCAACGGTCTGATCCAAACCCATTTCGTCACCCTTTGCGGCGATTTCGGCATCGTGCCGGTGGCCGCCGCCAGTGTGCTGGCCGTTATGGGTATCTTCGATTTCTTCGGCACCATCGGTTCCGGCTGGCTGTCCGATCGCTTTGATAATCGCTGGCTGCTCTTCTGGTATTACGGCCTGCGCGGCCTCTCGCTGCTCTACCTGCCCTTCAGCGACTTCAGCTTTTATGGCCTCTCAATCTTCGCCGTCTTCTACGGCCTCGACTGGATTGCCACCGTGCCGCCGACCGTCAAGATCGCCGCCGACCGCTTCGGCCCCGAAAAGACCGGCCTCGTCTTCGGCTGGGTCTTTGCCGGACATCAGCTGGGAGCCGCCACCGCCGCCTATGGCGCCGGCCTCTCGCGCACGGAGCTTTCGAGCTACCTCCCCGCCTTCTTCGTCGCCGGCGCCTTCTGCCTGCTGGCCTCGATCCTGGCAATTACGCTGAAGAAGTCCGGCCTGAGCAACCCGGCACCCGCCGCCGCCCAATGATATCAGACAGGATCCGGCCTTGAGCGAGGCCGGATCTCTCTACCGGATCAGTCCGATAACTTCGTCTGCCCGTCTTGCGCGTCCGGGCGCTCGCATGTTAGACAGCCGCCCGTTCGTATCCGTTGCCCCATTGGCGGAATTGGTAGACGCGCTCGACTCAAAATCGAGTTTCGAAAGAAGTGCTGGTTCGACTCCGGCATGGGGCACCAGCCTACGCTCTGTGAGCTTCGGCTTGGCAAGCCGAAGAGAGCAGCTAAGCGGAGGCTGTCGCGCCGTAGTTCCGTCAGGAACGAAGGCGGACCGGTTCTATAATGCTCCGGTTAGCTGCACCATCATCTCAAATGCATTGGGCCTCAAAGGGCCGATGGCCCTCCGGAACGAATTCCGCATCAAAGCGAAGCTTACTTATTCTTCAACAGCCACATCTTGCCGGCCATCGTGATGCCGTAGACGTCTTTTGACGCGTCATCATCAAGGTGCCGCCTCTCCAGAAAACCCGGCTCCTTCAACTCGCCCAGCGTCTTGGCAGTGACCGATTTTATTTTCTGAGGCCGCTCTTTCCACCGGTCAGTTTTTGCATAAGTCACTGTCGCGTTCTCGTGCGTCCATTTGTTGGCTGGCTGAGGATAAAGGTCTCCATCCCTGGCGAGTTTAAGTGCGGCGATCTGGGACGGCGTAAGCTCAATCATACTAAAAGATCCTGTGCGGGCGGTGTTTGCGCTGGGAACGCGCTTTTACCAAAGGCGTGCTCATAACACCGACAGACGACTTTCACCACCGCATTGAGATATTCGTGCCACAAAAGGCGAAAACCCGGCACGTCGGAACCGGGCTTCATCCTTATCGCGCATTTTTTCGTTAATTGCAGCGCCGGACCGTCCTGGTCACCTCGCCTTCGTCGGTCTGTCGGGTGACGCTCCTGGTTTCGCAGCCATTATCGCGATAGCGGCGGTGCTCACGTTCGCGCACGGCACCGAAAGTGACGCCGCGTTCGCTGATGGTAATGCCGGGTCGTACCCGCTCATGGCGATAGCCGTCGTCATAGGAACGCTCCCTGACATAGACGCTGTCGGCAAGAGCAGGCGCTGCAAACGAGCAGGCAGCAAGGGCCGCCACAGTACAGTTCAGGATGATCTTCCGCATGTCGTTTCTCCTTTCTTGAGGAAAGGGCAACGAGACAAGACGCAACTGGTTCCAACATCGGTGACGGCCCGACCGTGCCGCGGACGACGTCTGCGCCGCGCTAGCCAGGACTGAGAACGAAGGCTTCAAACAGTAGCCCATCCCCCAAATCAACTGTTTAATTTTACTTGCGCTTCGTCCAAAGTGGCCGCCGCTATCACAAGAGAGGACGGACGTGCATCAGGAAGTAGGACTTATCGCGACGGTCGCCGTCAGTTTCGTTTTCGCGGCGATCCTGGGCTATGGCGCCGACCGGCTTCGACTGCCGCCGCTCGTCGGCTACCTGATGGCAGGCATCCTGATGGGGCCGTTCACGCCGGGCTTCGTCGCCGATACCGCCCTTGCCGGCCAGCTCGCCGAGATGGGCGTCATTCTTTTGATGTTCGGCGTCGGCCTGCATTTTTCCGCCTCCGACCTGCTCGCCGTGCGCGGCATCGCCGTGCCTGGCGCGATCGGACGGATTATCCTCGCGACCCTCTTGGGCATCGGCCTTTGCAAACTCTGGGGCTGGAGCCTCGGCGCCGGCATCGTCCTCGGCCTCAGCCTGTCGGTGGCGAGCACCGTCGTACTCTTGAAGGCGCTGGAGGAGCGCAATCTCGTCAACGCGGCAAGCGGACGCGTCGCGGTCGGCTGGCTGATCGTCGAGGACCTGGTGATGGTGCTGGCACTGGTGCTGCTGCCGGCGCTCGCAGAGCTTCTGGGTGGCAACGCCAGCGATACGACCAACCACGGCCTCGGCGACCTGCCGCTGGCGCTGACGATCGGCCTGACGCTGCTGAAGGTTGTGGCCTTCGCCGCCATGGCGATCTTCCTCGGCCCTCGCATCGTGCCCTGGCTGCTGACGATGATCGCCCGCACCGGCTCGCGCGAACTCTTTACGCTGACGGTGTTGGCGATCGCACTCGGCATCGCCTTCGGTTCGGCGGCGATCTTCGGCGTCTCCTTTGCACTCGGCGCATTTTTCGCCGGCGTTGTCATGAGCGAATCCCAGCTCAGCCACAGGGCGGCGGCCGACTCGCTGCCGTTGCAGAACGCCTTCTCCGTGCTGTTCTTCGTCTCCGTCGGCATGCTCTTCGACCCCTCGATCCTGGTGCGCCAGCCGCTGGCCGTCATCGGTGCGCTGGCGCTCGTCATCCTCGGCAAGGGCATCATCACCTTCCTCATCGTCATCCTGCTGCGATACCCGATCAGCATGGGACTGACATTGGCCGGCGGCCTCGCCCAGATCGGCGAATTTTCCTTCATCCTCGCCGGCCTCGGCGTCTCACTCGGCCTCCTGCCGCATGAGGGCCAGGATCTGATCCTGGCTGCCGCGATCCTGTCGATCACGCTCAACCCGATCGTGATCTTCGCAACCGACGGCCTGAAGAAATATATCCATTCGAAATGGCCCTCCCTCTGGGAAAGCTACGGCAGGAGCAGGCAGAAGGCGCTCGGCAAGGAGCTGGAAAAGATCAGGGCGCTTGGCGAAGAGCGCGAGCGCCAGCATCAACTGAAGATGCAGCAGCTGATCGAGACTTTCCCGCTGTTCTCCCAGGTCAACGAGGACGCGCAAGAGGAGCTGTTGCTGCTCTTCAAGGCGAAATCGGCGCCGCCCGGCGAACGCGTCATCCGCCGCGGCGACCGCGGCGACAGCATGTATTTCATCTCTTCGGGTGCGGTGGAAGTGCGGCTCGCCAGCGGCGCGATCCGCCTGGAGCCGGGAGCCTTCTTCGGAGAAATGGCACTGCTGACCGGCGCACGGCGCACCGCCGACGTCATTGCCGTCGATTTCTGCCAGTTCGAGGTTCTCGAACGGCGCGACTTCAACATGTTCATGTCGCACCACCCACATCTGCGCGCCGCCGTTAGCGAAATGGCTCAGAAGCGGACGGAAATGAACGTCCTGCGTCAGCAATGGGAAAAGTCGATGGACCTGTCCTGAAACGGAAGCCGCAGCTCCCGACGGAGCTGCAGCGTTTCGGCAAATAGTGGACTACTTGTCAGGGCAGGCTTCGCTGGTCGTCGTGCCGCTATTGCCGCCTTGCGTCTGAAGCGACTCACCGCTCGGCTGGTCCGGGCAATTCGCCTTGTTCATCGGCATGCTCATCGAACTGGCGGAGCCATTGTTCGTCGTGCTGTTCGTCGCATTGGGATCCAGTGGTACCGTCGTGCCGCTGCCGCTGTTGCCGGTGCTGTTATATTCTGAGCTACTCGGCGTATTGGCGCCGCTGTTGGTCGGAGCCTGCGGCGGGTTGCTCTGTGCGAAAGCTGCCGTCGCCATGCCAAGGGCGAGCAGCGAGACTGCAGCAAGTTTCATCCGCATGGGAATATCCTCCTCGGGATTTTGTTGATCATGAGAAAGAAACCATGCGCGAAAATAGTTGTTCCGACAGGCCTAGGGATTGATCCCCTAGACGCGCGGCGCTGTCGCGGGATTGCCTCAGCCCGCCGGCCAATAACCGTCGGCGCGGAAATCTTCCGGGATCGGGTCGAGCCGCGACAACGCCTCGGCTGCGAAGTCGATCTGCAGCGACAAGTGTTTGAGAGACGCCAGCATCGGCACGCCGGTCGCGAATTCCCGGATGCGGGACAGATGATAACCGCTCTCGTCGATCCGTCGCGCGGCTTCCCGGCGCACGTCGTCTCTGCTCGGTCCCCGCCCCTTCTCGGACCGGTCATCCACTTGCACGGCCCGCCCACGGCCGCCTTCAATCACTTTGAACATTCTCATGCCACCCTGCACGTCGACCCTAAATCAGCTTGCCGCAGAATGGCCGATTCGCAATCCCGTGAAATCTTGGGAGAGGCGCAGCCGCCCCGCATCACGAAAATTTTTTGACGGCGGTGGCACGAAGGACACGGACGAGCATTTACAGCGCCGCGCACGGCCCCTAAAGCTCTTTTGCACTGCAACAGGAAGGAAACGGAATGCTCCGCAGACTTTACGACTGGACCATGTCTCTGGCCGCGCGCAAATCGGCCGAAATCTGGCTCGCCGTCATCGCCTTCGTCGAAAGCTCCGTCTTTCTCGTTCCCGCCGATGTGCTGTTCCTGCCAATGGCGCTTGCCAGGCCGGAACGCTCCTATCGCTACGCGCTGGTCGCGACCGTCGCTTCCGTACTCGGCGGCATCGCCGGCTGGGCGCTCGGCTTTTACGCCTATGAGACGGTGGCGCGGCCGGTTCTCGAATTCTACGGCAAGCTCGATGCCTTCGAGCAGATGAAGGCCTATGTCACCTACGAGTGGATCCTGCTGCTGCTTGTCACATCAGGTCTTGCGCATCTGCCGCCGATCAAGATCGTGACGATCCTGTCTGGCGTCATTCACGTCAATCTGGGCCTTTTCATTGTTTCGGCGATTATTGCACGCGGCGCGCGTTTCCTCTTCCTCGCATGGCTGCTGCGCCACTACGGCGAGCCGATCCGTGACTTCATCGAGAAGCGCCTCGGCCAGATCGTTGGCATCGGTGCCGCTACGGTGATCGTGCTATATGTCGGCTACCGCTCTTTCGCTCACTAGAGCATTTTCGTTTTTCTTCGAATAACGAAGACGCTCTCTCACTATATATTACGCAATTCCGGACGCAAAACCGCTTCACACTTTTGCTGGAATTGCTCTAAGCCAAACTTCGCGGAGTTCCGCCATGCCTGCCACTGCCTCGCCGCTCGCCCGCCCCGGCTTTGTCTATTCCATATTGCTCGCCACCGGCATGGCGGCGGCCGTCGGCACGGCGCTCGGCTTCCAGTATATCGGCGGCTATATTCCCTGTGCGCTCTGCCTGTTGCAGCGGCAGCCCTATTATTACGCTATCCCGATCGCGATCCTGGCCGCAATCTCCGAGCTCGTCGGCCTGCCGAACTGGATCACCCGGGCGCTCATTCTCGCCGCCGGCATCCTGATGCTGGTGACGGCAGGCATGGGTGTTTATCACGCCGGTGTCGAATGGCATTTCTGGCCCGGCCCGGCCACCTGCTCGACGACGGCAAGCAGCATGACGACCAATGCCGGCGATCTGCTTGGTGAGCTCAACACCATCAGGGGCCCGTCCTGCACCGATGCGGCGCTGCGCGTGCTCGGCCTGTCTTTTGCGGGCTGGAACGTGATTGCCGGAATCCTGCTCGCAGCTTTCGCCTTTGTCGGCGTTCGCAAGGCCGCCTGATAAAATTATCCAGCATTCGAAGGGCTGCAGGTCCTCGATCAGGGCTGCAGTTCGGTATCCCAATAGAGATAGTCGAGCCAGCTTTCATGCAGATAGTTCGGCGGGAACAGCCGGCCGTTGTTGTGCAGATCCTGCACCGTCGGCTGGTAGGGCTTCTGCGCCGGGAACATGCCTGCCTGTTTGGGAAGCTTGCTGCCTTTGCGCAGATTGCAGGGCGAGCAGGCTGCCACGACATTCTCCCAGGTCGTCTCGCCGCCATGGGCGCGCGGGATGACGTGGTCGAAGGTCAGATCGTCATGGGCGCCGCAATACTGGCATTCGAACCGGTCGCGCAGGAAGACGTTGAACCGGGTGAAAGCGGGATTGCGGGACGGCTGAACGTAAGTCTTCAGGCACACGACACTCGGAAGCCGCATCGAGAAGCTCGGCGAGGAAACCGAATGTTCATACTCTGCAATGATGTTCACACGGTCGAGAAATACCGCCTTGATCGCGTCCTGCCAGGACCACAACGACAAGGGGTAATAACTCAGTGGCCGGTAGTCAGCGTTCAGGACGAGCGCCGGCAGGGCCTGTGGGGAGACTGCAATCGTCAAGGGACTCTCCTGATCGATTCGGCATCTGCACCTGTATATTAGGCCGGTTGTTACAGGATTGTGAAGTCCAATAAATTCAGAGGATAAAGGCAATTTGAAGAGTGTTGCCGATCAGCCGATCGGCACCATGTCACGGCGCATCTTCGTGGCGTAGTAGGCCCAGAAAAGCCGTGCCGCTACCGAGCGCCACGGCGACCAGACTGCCGAAAGCTCAGCAAGCGTCTTCGCCTGCGGCCGTGCGGCAAGACCGAAGGCGGTCCCGACGGCATTCTGCAGCGCGACATCGCCGGCCGGGAAAACATCGGCATGGCCGCCGCAAAACATCAGATAGACCTCTGCCGTCCACGGCCCGACACCCTTCAGCGCGGTCAGTTCGCCAAGCGCCTCGCCCGGCGGCTTCAGGCAGAGCCCGGAGAGATCGAGACGGCCGGAAGCGACCGCTTCGGCAATCCGCGACAGCGTCTCGGCCTTGGCGCGCGATAGGCCGAATTCGCGCCACGCCTCGGCGTGAAGCAGCGCATAACCTTCGGCCGTCAGCGAACCGTCCGCCGGCAGCATGCGCCGCCAGATCGCGTCGGCGCTGGCGCGCGACACCATCTGCGAGACGATGATATGGGCAAGGCCGGCAAAGCCGGGCTCGCGCAACCTGAGCGGAATGGCCCCGGCCTCCGCAACGATCGGCGCAAGACGCGGATCGAGGCGAAGCAGCGCTTCGAGCCCCTGCCTGACATCGTCTTCATTGCGGATGATCTGCACTTTGCCTCGCAGTGGTTCAAAAGCCGAATCCATGGCAGAAGAAAGCATGACCACGAGTGAGCGTCAAAAACCCGTTTTTCGTTTTGCGCCGAGCCCCAACGGACCGTTGCATCTCGGGCATGCCCTCTCGGCCCTTCTGAACCGCGACATGGCGCAGACCGAACAAGCGCGCCTGCTGCTGCGCATCGAGGATATCGACCAGACGCGCTGCACGCCCGAGTTCGAGGCCGGCATCCTCAGGGATCTCGAATGGCTTGATATCAGCTGGGAAAGCCCGGTGCGGCGCCAGTCGGAACATTTTCCTGAATATCAGGCGGCGCTGCACGCCCTGATCGAGCGCGGACTGGTCTATCCGGCCTTCCTGACGCGCGGCGAGGTGAAGGCGCGCGTCGCCGCCTACGAGGCGGCGGGTGAATCCTGGCCGCGCGATCCCGACGGCACTCCGCATTATCCCGCAAGTGATCGCGAGCGTCCGGCAGACGAATGGCGGGACATGCTGACCTCGGGGAAGAAACATGCCTGGCGGCTCGATATGCGCAAAGCGCTCGACCTGATCGGCGAACTGCTGTTCTGGACGGAAACCGGCGATGGCAGGACAGGTGAGATCGCCGCCGAGCCCGACGTCTGGGGCGACGTCATCCTGTCGCGCTCGGATGCGCCATCGAGCTATCATCTTTCTGTGGTCGTCGACGATGCGCTGCAGCGCGTCACCCATGTAGTGCGCGGGCTCGACCTCTTCCACGCGACATCGGTGCACCGGCTCTTGCAGGTGCTGCTCGGCCTGCCGCAGCCGGTCTATCACCATCACCGTCTCATTCTCGGCGCGGATGGCCGCAAGCTTTCGAAAAGCCAAGGCGACAGCGGGCTTGGCGAATTGCGCGCCCAGGGCATGTCAGGGGCGGATATTCGCCGCCTTGTCGGGCTCTGATTGCCTTTCGACACGCTCTCTGCCGACGATCGAAAGCGTGTGGGAGAACATCCGGAAGACGCGGAACTTGATCAGCGCTGCATTGATCTCCGCCCCGATGATGAAGATGACGCCGACCATGTAGAGGAAGATCAGCACGATCATGACAGAGGCGAGACCGGCATAGGTTGCCGTATAATTGGCGAAGGTCGCGAGATAATAGGCAAAGATCAGCGCCCCGGCGAGCCAGAGAAGCAGCGTCAGCAGCACACCGGGAATGACGTCGAAGACCCGCCGCTTGCCGGCCGGCAGCCAGAGATGCATGACCAGCAGTCCAACGGTCAGAACCACCAGCGTGCCGTAGATGCGCCAGCTGAAGACGATGTCGAGCGTATCGGCGAACAGCGGGAACCATTTCCTCGAATAATCGAGCGCCAGTGGCAGGGCGACCAGCAAAATGCTGATCGCCGTGAAGATGATGACCGCGATCAGCACGTAGCCCAGGCTGGCGAGACGGGTGAAATACCAGGCCCGCGTTTCCTGCACCCGATAGGCGCGATTGAGCGAAATGCGCAGCGCCTCGACACCGTTCGAAGCGAAATATGCGGCCGCCAGCACCGAGATCGTCAGCAGCCCGCCGCGCGGAATGGTCAGCACCTGCAGCACCTGGTCGGCGAGCGGCTTGGCGATCGCCTCGGGCCAGGTGTCGAAGATCAGATGGATGGCGGTCGAGGAGAACTGATCGGCGCCGAGGAAGCTTGCAAGCGCGGTGCCGAAGATCAGGAAGGGGAAAACCGCAAGCAGGCTCGACAGCGCCACATGGCTTGCCATGGCAAAGCCGTCGTCCTCGACCATGTGACAGATCGCATCATAGACCACGTCGTAGATCGTGCGCAGCACCTTCGGCATTCCGTCTCCGGCTTTCCAGATTGTATCCTCTGGCCGAATATGGGAAACGAGTCCCATTTTGTACAGGAATCATTCCATGGCGGGAGAGCGCACCATCGTCGTGACCGGATGTTCGTCCGGCATCGGCGCTCATTGCGCGCGGGCGCTGAAAGCCGATGGCTGGCGTGTCTTCGCGACGGTGCGCAAGCCGGACGATCTTTCGGGGCTGGAAGCAGAAGGCATCGAAACCTTCCTGATGGACTATGCCAGGACCGAGACGATTTCCGACCTGGTCGGCGCGGTTCTGGAACGCAGCGGCGGTCGCATCGACGCGCTCTTCAATAACGGCGCCTATGGCCAGCCGGGCGCCGTCGAAGATCTGTCGACGGCAACGCTGCGCGCGCAGTTCGAGGCGAATTTCTTCGGCTGGCATGAACTGACGCGGCAGGTCATTCCGCCGATGCGCAAACGTGGCCAAGGGCGGATCGTGCAATGCTCGTCGATCCTCGGCGTCGTCCCCTATCGCTATCGCGGCGCCTACACCGCTTCCAAGTTCGCGCTGGAAGGCCTCAGCATTACGCTCCGCATGGAGCTGCAGGACAGCGGCATCCATGTCAGTCTGATCGAGCCGGGACCGATCGCCACGCGGTTCACGGCCAATGCGCTCGCAAAGATCAAGGAGCATATCGATCTCGAGAATTCGCCGCACGCGGTCGATTACCGCCGCCAACTGGCGAGACTCGACGGATCGGGGCCGGTCAACCGCCATAAACTCGGCCCGGAAGCGGTCTATTCCGTGTTGAAACACGCATTGAACTCGAAAAATCCGAGGCCACATTATCCTGTAACGACTCCGGCTAAGCAGGGCATGTTCCTGAAGCGGCTGCTTCCGGCAGACCTCTTCTACCGCCTGATGCGCTGGATGGACTGAGAAAGCTGAATGCCATGTCCACGGTCACCTATATCCTCGCGATCATCGTCATGGGCGTCGTCGCCCTCGTCCTGATCCGCGGCCTCTTCAACATGATGAAGGGCGGCGATCCCAACCGTTCCAACAAGCTGATGCAGCTTCGTGTGCTGTTGCAGGCGATCGCCGTCGTCCTGATCATGATAACGCTCTGGCTGACCGGCGGCGGCCGCCCGACCTGACCAATGGAACGGGGATTTTGATGACGGGCACGGACAGGAATGACAGGGGAGAGGTGAGCGCTGGCTTGCGGAAGCACCCCGACGCTGTGTGCGTCAGTATGCCGGGACGAGTTTGGCGAGAAGGCCAACCCCGCTCTCCGTCATCCTCGGGCTTGACCCGAGGATCCATGCCCGTAGCGGCTGATGGACGTGGTGTGGATGCTCGGGTCAAGCCCGAGCATGACGGAGGACGGGGCAGGCAGAAGGAGCCATTCACGGCGCAGACGCCCGTGTCAGGGACATCATCCGCCAACGAAATCAACAATATCGGCCCCAGGCTGAACAGATTTGGTGCGGGAGGATGGGATGATGCGAACGCCCTCCCGTCAAGGGGCGGTGTGACATGGTAAAACTCAACAAGATCTACACCAAAACAGGCGATGACGGCACGACCGGGCTGGTGTCCGGCCCGCGCCGTCTAAAAGATGATCTGCGCGTCGAGGCCTACGGCACGATCGATGAGGCCAATTCCGCGATCGGCCTGGCGCGGCTGCACACGGCCGGCTTGCCTGAACTCGACGCCATGCTGATGTCGATCCAGAACGACCTCTTCGATCTCGGCGCCGATCTCGCCACCCCCGACACTGGTGAGCCGCCGGCCTATGAGCCCCTGCGGATCGCCGAGACGCAGGTCGACCGCGTCGAGCGTGATATCGACCAGTTGAACACCGGCCTGGAGCCGCTCAAATCCTTCATCCTGCCAGGCGGCAGCCCAGCTGCCGCACATCTGCATCTTGCCCGCACGATTGCGCGGCGCGCCGAACGTTTGATGGTGGCGCTTGCCCGCACCGACGGCGAAATCATCGGCGAGCCGGCGATGAAATATGTCAACCGGCTCTCCGATTTCCTCTTCGTCGCCGCACGTCATGCAAATGACCGGGGCCATGCGGATGTGCTTTGGGTTCCGGGAAAAAACAGATAGGCTTGTCGCGATCACGATCGCCGAGGGGCCTTTATGTTCATACCACTTCACGATGCCAATACGCTGAAACATATCAAGGTTCAGTGGGTAACGCTCGCACTGATCGCGCTGAACTTCGCGGTCTGGCTTTTGACCAGCCTGGAGAGCGAGCAGGCAGCCCAGGCGACGACCGTCGGGCTCGGCTACATCCCGGCAATCGCCTTCGGCCACGCGGTACTAGCGCAGGGGCTGGAAATCGTGCCGGAGCCGCTGACTTATCTCACCTATGCCTTCGTCCATACCGGCTTCTGGCATCTCGCCGGCAACATGATCTTCCTCTGGGTCTTCGGCGACAATGTCGAGGATGCCATGGGGCATCTGCGCTTCCTGATCTTCTATTTCGTTTGCGCGGCCGCCGGCGCGCTCTGCCACGGCCTGCTGACGATGACCTCGGAAGCGCCGCTGGTCGGCGCATCGGGGGCGGTCTCCGGCGTCGTTGCCGCCTATGTCATGCTGCATCCGCGCGTCCGGGTCTGGGTGCTGGTGTTCTTCCGCGTGCCGCTGCCCCTGCCGGCCTTCGTGCCGCTGCTTTTATGGATCGGGCAGCAGTTCTTCATGCTGGCGATTGCACCTGACGGCGACGTTTCCTGGGGCGCGCATGTCGGCGGCATCCTTGCCGGGGCTTTCCTGATCCTGCTGTTCCGCCGGCCTGGTGTGCCGCTCTTCGACCGGCAGATCGTCACACCCCGCGCCGTCAGAAACGACCCGGGCCCTGGCCCTGCCCTCACGGCCGGCACGGACGGGCGAACGGCGCAACGCTTTCCCTGGGGTCGACGCTAGGTGCCCATATTGACGTGAACGTAAACGTCCATATATTGCCGGGCAAATCGCCTGCCGCCGTCATGGAAGCGTTGAATTTGGAGGAAAAGCGCGTATCCATGTCGCCATTCGACAATCGGAGCGGCGCTCGAGCGCGCATTTTCTAGAAAAGTCTCTGAAGCCAGTTTCTCCTGAAGGAAGGACCCCATGAAGATACTCGTCCCAGTCAAACGGGTTGTCGACTACAACGTGAAGATCCGGGTGAAGCCGGATGGCACGGGTGTCGAGCTTGCTAATGTGAAGATGTCGATGAACCCGTTCGACGAGATCTCGGTGGAAGAGGCGCTGCGGCTGAAGGAAGCCGGCAAGTGCGAGGAAGTGGTGGTCGTCTCGATCGGTCCTGCCAAGGCCGAAGAGACGCTGAGGACCGCACTCGCCATGGGTGCCGACCGGGCGATCCTGGTCGAGACCGACGATCAAATCGAGCCGCTCACCGTCGCCAAGATCTTGAAGGCTGTGGCCGATGCCGAACAGCCGGGGCTGATCATCGTCGGCAAGCAGGCGATCGACGACGACAGCAATCAGACCGGCCAGATGCTGGCGGCGCTGCTGGGCATGCCCCAAGCGACCTTCGCCTCGAAGATCGAGATCGGGGATGGCAAGGCTCAGGTGACCCGTGAAGTCGATGGCGGCCTGCAGACGATCGAGATCAAGCTGCCGGCGGTCGTCACCACCGATCTGCGTCTGAACGAACCGCGCTATGCCTCGCTGCCGAACATCATGAAGGCGAAGAAGAAGCCGCTCG
>NZ_MZMU01000004.1 GCF_004123835.1 Rhizobium leguminosarum
GTGACGGCGTCGAGCGTGGCCAGATTCTGTGCAAGCCGGGTTCGGTCAAGCCGCACAAGAAGTTCATGGCAGAAGCCTACATCCTGACGAAGGAAGAGGGTGGCCGTCATACGCCGTTCTTCACCAACTACCGTCCGCAGTTCTACTTCCGCACGACCGACGTGACGGGCATTGTGACGCTGCCGGAAGGCACGGAGATGGTTATGCCGGGCGACAACGTCACGGTATCGGTCGAGCTGATCGTTCCGATCGCGATGGAAGAAAAGCTGCGCTTCGCGATCCGCGAAGGTGGCCGCACCGTCGGCGCCGGCATCGTCGCGTCGATCGTCGAGTAATTAGCGGCTGGGCCACCTGGCCCAAGGAAAGGATAGGGACGCCGATCTCGGTGTCTCTCTCGATCTTTGAAACCGGTGGCCCGCTAACGTAACTGAAGGTAAGTCGTGTCCCTAAGTGGTGACACGCGGATAACAGACACAAGGATAAAGTCGAATGAACGGCCAGAATATCCGCATCCGCCTGAAGGCGTTCGATCACCGGATTCTCGACGCCTCCACGCGCGAGATCGTATCGACGGCTAAGCGCACCGGTGCAAGCGTCCGGGGCCCCGTTCCGCTTCCGACCCGCATCGAGAAGTTTACGGTCAACCGGTCCCCGCATATCGACAAGAAGAGCCGCGAACAGTTCGAGATGCGCACGCACAAGCGCCTTCTCGATATCGTTGACCCGACCCCGCAGACGGTAGACGCGCTGATGAAGCTCGATCTCGCCGCCGGTGTCGATGTTGAGATCAAGCTCTGAGACCTCGGGTCTTCGGGCTGAGTGAGAAGGATTGAACCGATGCGTTCAGGTGTGATTGCACAGAAGGTGGGAATGACCCGCGTCTATAACGACGCCGGCGAGCATGTCCCGGTAACGGTACTGCGTATGGAGGCCGTCCAGGTCGTTGCCACGCGCACTGTCGAAAAGAATGGCTATACCGCAGTTCAGCTCGGTGCCGGCCAGGCGAAGGTAAAGAACACGTCGAAGGCGATGCGCGGCAACTTTGCCATTGCCAACGTCGAGCCGAAGGCCAAGGTCACGGAATTCCGCGTTTCGGAAGACAACCTGCTGGAGATCGGCACGGAGATCAAGGCGGGCCACTTCGCAGCCGGTCAGCTCGTCGACGTGACGGGTACGACGATCGGTAAGGGTTTTGCCGGCGCCATGAAGCGCCACGGTTTCGGCGGTCTGCGTGCCACGCACGGTGTGTCGGTTTCGCACCGTTCGCACGGTTCGACCGGCTCGCGCCAGGATCCGGGCAAGGTTTTCAAGAACAAGAAGATGGCTGGTCACATGGGCCAGACGCGCGTCACGACGCAGAACCTGGAAGTAGTTTCGACCGACGAAGATCGTGGTCTGATCCTGATCAAGGGTGCTGTTCCTGGTTCCAAGGGTGCTTGGATCATCGTGCGCGACGCCGTCAAGTCGGCCGCGAAGTAAGGGAGCCAGATCAATGGAATTCAACGTCAAGACCCTCGAGGGAAAAGACGCCGGGAAGGTTTCCCTTTCGGACGCGATTTTCGGCCTCGAGCCCCGTGAAGACATTCTCGCCCGCGTCATCCGCTGGCAGCTTGCCAAGAAGCAGCAGGGCACGCACAAGGCTAAGGGCCGCGCGGAAGTTTCGCGCACCGGCGCCAAGATGTACAAGCAGAAGGGTACGGGCCGCGCCCGCCACCATTCGGCTCGCGCTCCGCAGTTCCGCGGCGGCGGCAAGGCTCACGGCCCGGTTGTCCGCAGCCACGAGCACGATCTTCCGAAGAAGGTTCGCGCACTCGGCCTTCGCCACGCCCTTTCGGCCAAGATCAAGGCCGATGACGTCATCGTCATCGACAACCTGGTTGCCGCTGAAGCCAAGACCAAGTCGCTCGCGTCCGTTTTCGAGACGCTCGGCCTGACCAACGCCCTCTTCATCGGCGGCGCAGAGCTTGATGGCAACTTCAAGCTCGCAGCTCAGAACATCCCGAACATCGATGTTCTGCCGATTCAGGGCATCAACGTTTACGACATCGTGCGCCGCGGCAAGCTCGTGCTTTCCAAGGCTGCGGTTGAAGCGCTAGAGGAGCGATTCAAGTGACCGATCTTCGCCACTACGATGTGATCGTCTCTCCGGCGATCACCGAAAAGTCCACGCTGGTATCCGAAAACAACCAGGTTGTTTTCAATGTCGCCAAGCAGGCGACGAAGCCGGAAATCAAGGCTGCGGTCGAGGCGCTGTTCGGCGTCAAGGTCACGGCTGTCAACACTCTGCTGCGCAAGGGCAAGACCAAGCGGTTCCGCGGTTTCGTCGGCAAGCAGAAGGACGTGAAGAAGGCTGTTGTGACGCTGGCTGAAGGCCAGACGATCGACGTCTCCACCGGTCTCTGAGGTATAAGAAAATGGCATTGAAAACTTTCAATCCGATCACCCCGAGCCAGCGCCAGCTGGTCATCGTCGACCGCTCGGCCCTCTACAAGGGCAAGCCGGTCAAGGCGCTGACGGAAGGTCTGACCAAGAGCGGCGGTCGTAACAACCTCGGCCGCATCACTGCCCGCTTCATCGGCGGCGGTCACAAGCGCACCTATCGTCTGATTGACTTCAAGCGTCGCAAATTCGACGTCGAAGGCACGGTCGAGCGTATCGAATACGATCCGAACCGCACGGCTTTCATCGCGCTGGTGAACTATGCTGACGGCGAGAAGGCTTATATCCTCGCTCCTCAGCGCCTCGCTGCCGGTGACAAGGTCATCGCTTCCGAGAAGGCTGTCGACGTCAAGCCCGGCAACACCATGCCGCTGCAGTTCATCCCGGTCGGCTCCATCATCCACAATGTGGAAATGAAGCCGGGCAAGGGTGGTCAGATCGCTCGCTCCGCCGGTGGCTACGCACAGCTCGTCGGCCGCGACCAGGGCATGGCGATCCTTCGCCTGAACTCCGGTGAACAGCGTCTCGTTCATGGCTCCTGCCTTGCTTCGATCGGCGCGGTCTCCAACCCTGATCACGCCAACATCAACGACGGCAAGGCCGGTCGTACCGTTTGGCGCGGCAAGCGTCCGCATAACCGCGGTGTCGTCATGAACCCGGTCGACCATCCGCACGGCGGTGGTGAAGGCCGCACCTCCGGTGGTCGCCATCCGGTGACACCGTGGGGCAAGCCGACCAAGGGCAAGCGCACCCGGTCGAACAAGTCGACCGACAAGATGATCATGCGCTCGCGTCATCAGCGTAAGAAGTAAGAGAGGAAGTCTCCAATGGCTCGTTCAGTATGGAAAGGTCCGTTCGTTGACGGCTATCTTCTCAAGAAGGCTGAGAAGGTTCGTGAAGGCGGTCGCAGTGAAGTGATCAAGATCTGGAGCCGTCGCTCCACGATCCTGCCGCAGTTCGTCGGTCTCACCTTCGGCGTCTACAACGGCAGCAAGCATATCCCGGTCAGCGTCAATGAAGACATGGTCGGTCACAAATTCGGTGAATTCTCTCCGACCCGCACCTACTACGGTCACGGCGCGGACAAGAAGGCGAAGAGGAAGTAACAATGGGCAAGGCAAAAGCCGAACGCCGGCTGAAGGACAACGAGGCGCAAGCAGTCGCCCGCACGCTCCGCGTCAGCCCCCAGAAGCTCAACCTGGTTGCTGCGGCTATCCGCGGCAAGAAGGTTGAGCGCGCACTCGCTGAGCTGGAGTTCTCCCGCAAGCGCATCGCAGGCGCCGTCAAGAAGACGCTCGAATCTGCGATCGCCAACGCTGAGAACAACCACGATCTCGACGTCGACTCGCTGGTCGTCGCCGAGGCCTATGTCGGCAAGTCGATCGTCATGAAGCGTTTCCACGCTCGTGGCCGCGGTCGCGCGTCGCGCATCGAAAAGCCCTTCGCGCACCTGACGATCGTCGTTCGTGAAGTGCAGGCAGCAGAGGAGGCCGCATAATGGGTCAGAAAATCAATCCAATCGGTTTCCGTCTCGGAATCAACCGTACCTGGGATAGCCGCTGGTTTGCGGACAATGCCGAGTACGGTCAGCTGCTGCACGAAGACCTGAAGATGCGCAAGTTCGTCATGAGCGAACTGAAGCAGGCCGGGATCTCCAAGGTGGTCATCGAGCGTCCGCACAAGAAGTGCCGCGTCACGATCCACTCGGCACGTCCGGGCCTGATCATCGGCCGCAAGGGTGCAGACATCGACAAGCTCCGCAAGAAGCTGTCGGAGATGACGAATTCGGAAACGCACCTCAACATCGTTGAAGTGCGCAAGCCCGAAGTCGATGCGACGCTGGTCGCTCAGTCGATCGCCCAGCAGCTCGAGCGTCGCGTGGCTTTCCGCCGCGCCATGAAGCGCGCCGTTCAGTCCGCGATGCGTCTTGGCGCCGAAGGCATCAAGATCACCTGCGCCGGCCGTCTCGGCGGCGCTGAAATCGCCCGTACGGAATGGTACCGCGAAGGTCGTGTGCCGTTGCACACGCTGCGCGCCGACATCGACTACGGCACGGCTGAAGCAGAAACCGCGTTCGGCATCTGCGGCATCAAGGTCTGGATCTTCAAGGGCGAAATCCTTGAGCACGATCCGATGGCTTCCGAGCGCCGTGCGATGGAAGGTGACGCCCAGGGTCCGGCAAGCCGTGATCGTGACCGCGACAGAGACCGTCGCCGCGACAACGCTTGATAGCGCGCGTGGCAGAGAAGTTCGGAGAATAAGAAAATGTTGCAGCCAAAGCGTACCAAGTACCGCAAGCAGTTCAAGGGCCGCATCAAGGGCGTCGCCAAGGGCGGTTCTGACCTGGCATTCGGCGAATTCGGCCTGAAGGCACAGGAACCCAACCGCGTCAACGCGCGCGAGATCGAAGCGGCCCGCCGCGCGATCACGCGTTATATGAAGCGCGCCGGCCGTGTATGGATCCGCGTGTTCCCGGACGTTCCGGTAACCGCAAAGCCGACCGAAGTCCGTATGGGTAAGGGTAAGGGCTCCGTTGAATACTGGGCATGCAAGGTCAAGCCCGGCCGTATGATGTTCGAGATCGACGGTGTCAGCGAAGAAATCGCCCGTGAGGCGCTTCGCCTCGGCTCTGCCAAGCTCTCGGTCAAGACGCGCTTCGTTCAGCGCATTGCAGAGTAAGGAATTGAGCTCATGAAAGCCTCAGATGTTCGCGGGTTCACCGCCGACCAACTCAAGGACGAGCTTGCCAAGCTGAAGAAGGAGCAGTTCAACCTGCGCTTCCAGAAGGCGACCGGCCAGCTCGAAAAGTCCTCGCGCATCAACGAGGTCCGCAAGGACATCGCCCGCGTGAAAACCATTGCCCGCCAGAAGGCGGCAGAAGTTAAGGCCTAAAGGAAGAAAAATATGCCGAAGCGCATCCTGCAGGGCGTCGTCGTTGGCGACAAGAACGAGAAGACGGTAGTGGTTCGTGTCGAGCGTCGTTTCGCTCACCCGCTGCTCCAGAAGACCGTTCGTCGTTCCAAGAAGTACAAGGCCCACGACGAGAACAATCAGTACAAGATTGGCGATACCGTATCCATCGAGGAATGCGCGCCGATCTCCAAGGACAAGCGCTGGACGGTGATTTCCGCCCAGGGCCAGTAACAGAATTTTGTGCGAGGCCTTGCGTCTCGCCGAAATATCTGTATGAAGCAGCGTCAGAACGCTCGAAAGCCGGGCGTTCTTTTGCTTTGAGCGCACGGAAGGTCCCGTTTGGGAAACCACCCTGGCACGATCGATCCCGCGCTATTCAGCTATTGCCGCGTCTGTGCTGCCGCTATGGCAGCTCGGCCGGCGAAAATTTTCATAAGCCGGAGTAGGGGGCTAGCCCAACCATTCCGGTAAACCAAGAAGGCGACCTGATATGATTCAGATGCAAACAAACCTCGACGTCGCGGATAATTCCGGCGCACGTCGTGTCATGTGCATCAAGGTGCTGGGCGGCTCGAAGCGCAAGTATGCCTCGATCGGCGACGTCATCGTCGTTTCGATCAAGGAAGCGATCCCGCGCGGCCGTGTGAAGAAGGGTGACGTGATGAAGGCGGTTGTCGTTCGCACCGCCAAGGATATCCGTCGTCCGGATGGCTCCGTCATCCGCTTCGACACCAACGCAGCAGTCCTCATCGACAACAAGAAAGAGCCGATCGGCACCCGTATCTTCGGACCGGTTCCGCGCGAACTTCGCGCCAAGAACCACATGAAGATCATCTCGCTGGCTCCCGAAGTACTGTAAGGAGCGAAGCGATGCAGAAGATTCGTAAGGGCGACAAGGTCGTCATGCTCGCTGGCAAGGACAAGGGCCGTACCGGCGAAGTTGTCCAGGTCATGCCGAAGGAAGATCGTGCCGTTGTTCGTGGCGTCAACGTCGTCAAGCGCCACCAGCGCCAGACGCAGACCCAGGAAGCCGGCATCATCAACAAGGAAGCCCCGGTTCACCTGTCCAACGTTGCAATCATCGACAAGGACGGCAAGCCGACCCGCGTCGGTTTCAAGGTTGTTGACGGCAAGAAGGTCCGTGTGGCCAAGCGTTCTGGAGAAGTGATCGATGGCTGAGGCAAAATATGAGCCGCGGCTCAAGAAGGAATATGTCGAGCGCATCCGCAAGGCGATGCAGGAGCAGTTCTCCTACGCCAACGAGATGATGATTCCGAAGCTCGACAAGATCGTGATCAACATGGGTATCGGCGAAGCGACCGCTGACTCGAAGAAGCCGACGGTAGCTGCCGCCGACCTCGCAGCGATCGCCGGCCAGAAGCCGGTCATCACCCGCGCACGCAACTCTATCGCAGGCTTCAAGGTCCGCGAACAGATGCCGATCGGCGCGAAGGTCACCCTGCGCGGCGCCCGCATGTACGAGTTCATGGACCGTCTCGTGAACATCGCGCTCCCGCGCGTTCGCGACTTCCGCGGCCTGAACCCGAAAAGCTTTGACGGCCGTGGCAACTTCGCCATGGGCATCAAGGAGCACATTGTGTTCCCTGAGATCAACTACGACAAGGTTGATCAGATGTGGGGCATGGACATCATCGTTTGCACGACGGCGACGACCGACGACGAAGCACGGGCTCTTCTGAAAGAGTTCAGCTTCCCGTTCCGTCAATAACCGTAACGACGAGCGTAGAAAAGGAACCTGACATGGCGAAGACAAGCGCAGTTGAAAAGAACAAGCGCCGCCGTACTACGGTCGCTAACCAGGCCGCTAAGCGGGCTGGGTTGAAGGCGATCATCATGAACCAGGCTCTTCCGATCGAAGAGCGGTTCAAGGCCTCGATCAAGCTGGCATCCCTGCCGCGTGATGGATCGAAGACCCGTATTCGCAACCGTTGCGAAGTTTCGGGGCGTCCGCGCGCATATTACCGCAAACTGCGCATGTCGCGTATTGCGCTGCGTGAACTCGGCAATCTCGGCAAGGTGCCGGGTATCGTCAAGTCGAGCTGGTAAGGAGCAGGTTACATGACAATGACTGATCCGTTGGGCGATATGCTCACTCGCATCCGTAACGGCGCTTCCCGCCGCAAGTCGTCGGTCTCGACGCCTGCTTCGAAGCTCCGTGCACGTGTTCTCGATGTTCTGCAGTCCGAAGGCTACATCCGTGGCTACTCCGTTGTCGATTTCGGCAATGGCAAGTCGGAACTCAGCATCGAGCTGAAATATTATGAAGGCGCATCGGTGATCCGTGAGATCGGCCGTGTGTCCAAGCCGGGCCGCCGGGTTTATGTCTCGGTCAAGTCCATTCCGCAGGTCGCGAACGGTCTCGGCATCACCATCCTTTCGACTCCGAAGGGTGTGATGGCCGATCACCAGGCTCGCGAACAGAACGTTGGTGGCGAGGTTCTTTGCTCGGTCTTCTAAGATCGGGCAGGGATCTCCATAGCGAACAGACAGGATTGAAACATGTCTCGTATCGGTAAAAAGCCCGTTCAGGTGCCTGCTGGGATCACGGCTACGGTCGATGGCCAGAAGGTGACTGCAAAGGGCCCGAAGGGCGAGCTGTTTTTCGTTGCTAACGACGAAATCAGCCTCAAGCTTGAAAATAACGCCGTCGTCGTGACGCCGGTGAACCAGACCAAGGATGCGCGCGCAAAGTGGGGCATGTCCCGCACGATGATCGAAGGCATCTTCAAGGGCGTCAAGGACGGTTTCGAGCGCAAGCTTGAAATCAACGGCGTCGGTTACCGCGCCGCCATGCAGGGCAAGAACCTGCAGCTGGCCCTCGGTTTCAGCCATGACGTGATCTATGAGCCGCCGGTCGGTATCTCGATCGTTGTTCCGAAGCCGACGGAAATCGTCGTCAGCGGCATCAACAAGCAGCAGGTCGGTCAGGTTGCCGCCGAAATCCGCGAATATCGCGGTCCCGAGCCTTACAAGGGCAAGGGCGTCAAGTACGCTGACGAGCGGATCGTCCGCAAAGAAGGCAAGAAGAAGTAAGGATCACGCGAAATGGCTAGCAGGAAAGAAGCACTTGCACGTCGTGCCAACCGCGTGCGCCGTCATCTCAAGTCGGTGGCCAATGGCCGTCCGCGCCTGTCGGTTCATCGCTCCTCGAAGAACATCTACGCCCAGGTCATCGATGACGTGGCCGGCAAGACGCTTGCGTCTGCCTCCACCCTCGAGAAGGATCTGCGCGGTTCTCTGAAGACCGGTGCCGATACCGCCGCCGCTGCCGTTGTGGGCAAGCTCCTCGCAGAGCGCGCCTCCAAGGCCGGTGTTACGGAAGTCGTGTTCGACCGTGGCGCCTTCATCTATCACGGCCGCATCAAGGCTCTCGCCGAAGCGGCCCGCGAAGGCGGTCTCACCTTCTGATCAGTTTCCGGCCGGACGCCTCAAGCGCCGGCCGGATTTTCGCCGGACCGCAGGCACTCTCCGAAAGGGGAGGCTGATGCGGTCCACATTTGTTTGCCGATTGCACCCGGAAAAGAAAAAGGAAGAGGACAATGGCACAGGAAAGAAGGCCGCAGCGGGACGACCGCCAGAGCCGTGAAGAGCGCGATAGCGAATTCGTCGACAAGCTTGTCGCGATCAACCGCGTCGCCAAGGTCGTCAAGGGCGGCCGTCGTTTCGGTTTCGCAGCACTCGTCGTCGTTGGCGACCAGAAGGGCCGCGTTGGCTTCGGCCATGGCAAGGCACGTGAAGTGCCGGAAGCCATCCGCAAGGCAACCGAAGCCGCCAAGCGCGAACTGATCTTCGTACCGCTGCGTGACGGCCGTACGCTGCATCACGACGTTCATGGCCGCCACGGCGCCGGCAAGGTTCTGCTGCGCTCGGCCAAGGTCGGTACCGGCATCATCGCCGGCGGCCCGATGCGCGCCGTATTCGAGACGCTCGGCATGCACGACGTCGTCGCCAAGTCGACCGGTTCGTCGAACCCCTACAACATGGTTCGCGCCACCTTCGACGCTCTGAAGCACCAGGTTCACCCGAAGGACATCGCAGCTCAGCGCGGCATCAAGTATGCAACGCTGCAGGCTCGTCGTGGCGCCTCCGGCAACGCCTCTGAAGAATAAGAGGAGTTTGACAGATGGCCAAGGCTACTAAGAAGGCTGAAGCGAAGACTGTCACGATCGAACAGATCGGCAGCCCGATTCGCCGTCCGGATGTCCAGCAGCGCACGCTGATCGGTCTCGGACTGAACAAGATGCACCGTCGCCGCACGCTGGAGGATACTCCTTCGGTTCGTGGCATGATCCGTGCTGTCCAGCATCTCGTTCGCGTCGTCGACGAGAAGTGAGACGGAGGAAACGCTCATGAAACTCAATGAAATCAAGGACAACGAAGGCTCGACCCACAGCCGCAAGCGCCTCGGCCGCGGTATCGGCTCGGGCTCGGGCAAGACAGGTGGTCGCGGCGTGAAGGGTCAGAAGTCCCGTTCGGGCGTCGCCATCAACGGCTTCGAAGGCGGCCAGATGCCGATCTATCGTCGCCTGCCGAAGCGCGGCTTCAACAACATTTTCGCTTCCGATTTTGTTGTCGTGTCGCTGGCCCGTATCCAGACGGCGATCGACGCCGGCAAGCTCGATGCCAAGACGACCGTTGACGCAGCCGCCCTCAAGGCTGCTGGTGTCATCCGCCGCGTCAAGGACGGCGTTCGCGTTCTTGCCGACGGCGAGATCAAGGCCAAGATCACCATCGTCGTTGCAGGCGCCTCCAAGCCTGCCGTCGAGAAGATCGAAAAGGCCGGCGGCACCGTGACGCTGCTTTCGGCTCCGGCTGCAGCCGAATAATAATCTGATGATATATCGCCCGGGGTGCTTCACACCGGGCGATTTTGCTCCCATATGTGGGCCTCACAAAAACTTGGCTGGCGCGCCCGCGTCATGCCGGTAAGACTCGAAAACAAGGGTGAGGCATGGGGTTGCGTTGCAATCCGTCCTGAGCCCGGTTTTGAATAATTTCATACTGATTCCGGGTCCGGCCTGTCCCCCAGAGACGCCGGAATTGGTAGCGCGGAGAAACGCATGGCTTCTGCAGCGGAACAATTGGCATCCAACCTCAATTTTTCGACCTTCGCCAAAGCCGAGGATTTGAAGAAGCGCTTGTGGTTCACACTGGCAGCTCTCCTCGTCTACCGACTCGGCACGCATATTCCGCTTCCGGGTCTCAATCCCGAAGCCTATGCCCAGGCTTTCCGCGGCCAGGCAGGCGGCATTCTCGGCCTTTTCAACATGTTTTCGGGCGGCGCCGTTGAGCGCATGGCAATCTTCGCGCTCGGCATCATGCCCTATATCTCTGCCTCGATCATCGTGCAGCTGATGACCTCGGTCGTGCCGGCGCTCGAAAACCTCAAGAAGGAAGGCGAGCAGGGCCGTAAGATCATCAACCAGTATACCCGCTACGGTACCGTTATCCTCGGCGCGCTGCAGGCCTATGGCATTGCCGCCGGCCTTGAAAGCGGCCAGGGCTTGGTCGTCGACCCAGGTTGGTTCTTCCGTGTTTCCACCGTTCTGACGCTGCTCGGCGGCACGATGTTCCTGATGTGGCTCGGCGAGCAGATCACCTCGCGCGGCATCGGCAACGGCATCTCGCTGATCATCTTCGCAGGCATCGCCGCCGGCCTTCCCACTGCTCTTGCCGGCACGCTCGAACTCGGCCGCACCGGCGCGCTGTCGACCCCGCTGATCCTGCTCGTGATCATCGTCGCGATCGCCGTCATCGCCATCATCGTCTTCGTCGAGCGCGCCCAGCGCCGGCTGCTGATCCAGTATCCGAAGCGCCAGGTCGGTAACCGGATGTTCCAGGGCGATACGTCCCACCTGCCGTTGAAACTCAATACATCAGGTGTCATTCCGGCAATCTTCGCGTCGTCGCTGCTGCTTCTGCCGGCAACGATTGCGGGCTTTGCCAGCACCACGGCAATGCCCTCCTGGGCGACATCGATCGTCGCGGCCCTCGGTCATGGCCAGCCACTCTATATGGTGCTCTATGCGGCGCTGATCGCCTTCTTCGCCTTCTTCTATACGGCCATCGTTTTCAATCCGAAGGATACGGCCGACAATCTGAAGAAGCATGGCGGCTTCATTCCCGGCATCCGTCCGGGCGACCGCACCGCCGAATATATCGACTACGTGCTGACCCGAATCACGGTGATCGGCGCGCTCTATCTAGTCTTCGTCTGCATCCTTCCGGAGATATTGGTGTCGCAAACCGGCATTCCATTAGCCCTTGGTGGGACTTCGCTTTTGATCGTGGTTAGCGTAACTCTTGATACGGTTGCACAGATCCAGGGTCACCTGATCGCGCAGCAATACGAAGGCCTGATCAAGAAATCGAAGTTGCGTGGAGGAAAGAGGGGGCGATGAGACTTATCCTTTTGGGGCCGCCGGGCGCGGGTAAGGGAACCCAGGCCCAGCGGATCGTGGAAAAGCACGGCATTCCGCAGCTTTCCACGGGGGACATGCTGCGTGCAGCGGTTAACGCCGGCACCGATGTCGGCAAGCGTGCGAAGGCGGTCATGGACGCCGGCAAGCTCGTCTCGGATGAGATCGTCATTGCCATCGTTTCCGAGCGTATCGATCAACCCGATTGCGCCAACGGCTTCATCCTCGACGGCTTCCCCAGGACGCTCGTCCAGGCGGACGCCACCGAGGCGATGCTGAAGGCAAAAGGTCTCGACCTTTCGGTCGTCATCGAATTCCGTGTCAATGATGACGAGCTGGTTCGTCGCGTTGCCGGTCGCTACTCCTGTGCACAGTGCGGCAGCGTCTATCACGATACCGATAAGGTTCCGGCTGCCGAGGGCGTGTGCGACAAGTGCGGTTTCACGCACTTCAAGCGCCGTCCTGATGACACTCCGGAGACCATGACGGCTCGGCTGCAGGTCTACTACAAGGAGACCTCACCGCTGATCGGCTATTACCATGCCAAGGGCAAGCTCAAGTCCGTGGACGGCATGGCAGAAATCGATCGGGTGACCGCCGAGGTCGAAAGCATTCTTTCCAAGCTTTAAGGCTTTGAAAATAAACTTGGCGGAACGGTTGCTTTTCAGCAGTGATTCCGCTAAACACCGCGCCAACTCGCGACATTCCATGCGATCGGCGCGGATTTCCCAGGGAAGTCCGGGTGCGGTCGTTTTGACATGTTACGGACTTAAATCTGAACGGGCGGTTCTCAAGAGCCGCATAACGAAGCCCACTTGCCGGATGGCAACTGGAATGCAAGGAGAACAGGCGTGGCACGTATCGCTGGCGTCAACATCCCGACTGCGAAGCGCGTTGTTATCGCGTTGACCTACATTCACGGGATCGGTCCGAAATTCGCACGGGAAATCGTCGAAAAGGTCGGTATCCCGGCCGAACGTCGTGTGCATCAGCTGACGGACGCAGAAGTCCTTCAGATCCGCGAAGCCATCGACCGTGACTATCAGGTCGAAGGCGATCTTCGTCGCGATACCGCGATGAACATCAAGCGTCTGATGGATCTCGGCTGCTACCGCGGCCTGCGTCATCGCCGCGGTCTTCCGGTCCGCGGTCAGCGCACGCACACCAATGCCCGCACCCGCAAGGGTCCGGCAAAGGCAATCGCTGGCAAGAAGAAGTAATTTCCGGGAAACCGGGGTGGGGAGGCTGGCGGTCTGCGCCGGCCTCTTTTGAGTTTGGAGCGGGACCATATAGGCGCCGTTCCGGTGTAGCCGCTGGCATTACGGCGGTGAAGAGATCAACGAAAGGAATACCATGGCTAAGGAAGCCGTCCGCGTTCGCCGTCGTGAGCGCAAGAATATCTCGTCGGGTGTCGCTCACGTCAACTCGACCTTCAACAACACGATGATCACCATCACCGATGCGCAGGGCAATGCGATCGCTTGGTCGTCGGCTGGCGCCAAGGGCTTCAAGGGCTCGCGCAAGTCGACCCCGTTCGCTGCTCAGATCGCTGCCGAAGACTGCGCCAAGAAGGCCCAGGAGCACGGCATGAAGTCGCTGGAAGTCGAAGTCTGCGGTCCGGGTTCGGGTCGTGAATCGGCTCTGCGCGCGCTCCAGGCTGCAGGTTTCATGATCACGTCCATCCGCGACGTGACCCCGATCCCGCACAATGGCTGCCGTCCGCGCAAGAAGCGCCGCGTCTGATCATCGCTCTCGTCACCGGTGAGCGCCTGCGCGCTCCCGGTGGTTTTCAAGCTCGGTTGCCACGATTGGATGGTGGCAACGAACGGAAGGCAAACTCATGATTCAGAAGAACTGGCAGGAACTGATCAAGCCGAACAAGGTGGAGTTCTCTTCGAGCTCGCGCACCAGGGCGACGCTTGTTGCCGAACCGCTGGAGCGCGGCTTCGGCCTCACCCTCGGCAACGCGCTTCGCCGCGTTCTGCTCTCCTCGCTGCGCGGTGCTGCCGTCACGGCGGTGCAGATCGATGGCGTGCTGCATGAATTCTCCTCGATTCCGGGCGTCCGCGAAGACGTGACGGACATCGTGCTCAACATCAAGGAAATCGCCATCAAGATGGATGGCGACGACGCAAAGCGCATGGTCGTGCGTAAGCAGGGCCCGGGCGTTGTCACGGCTGGAGACATTCAGACGGTCGGCGATATCGAAATCCTCAACCCAGAGCATGTCATCTGCACGCTCGACGAGGGCGCCGAGATCCGCATGGAATTCACCGTCAACAACGGCAAGGGCTATGTTCCGGCCGAACGCAATCGTGCGGAAGATGCTCCGATCGGTCTCATCCCGGTCGACAGCCTCTATTCGCCGGTCAAGAAGGTGTCCTACAAGGTTGAAAATACCCGCGAAGGACAGGTTCTCGACTACGACAAGCTGAATATGACCATCGAAACCGATGGCTCGATCACCGGCGAAGACGCCGTCGCTTTTGCGGCGCGCATCCTCCAGGATCAGCTTGGCGTCTTCGTCAACTTCGACGAGCCGCAGAAGGAAACCGAAGAGGAAGCAGTCACCGAACTCGCTTTCAACCCGGCTCTCCTGAAGAAGGTGGACGAACTCGAACTGTCGGTCCGTTCGGCAAACTGCCTGAAGAACGACAACATCGTCTACATCGGCGACCTCATTCAGAAGACCGAAGCAGAAATGCTCCGCACACCGAATTTTGGTCGCAAGTCGCTGAACGAAATCAAGGAAGTTCTCGCTTCCATGGGCCTGCACCTCGGCATGGAAGTGCCGGCATGGCCGCCTGAGAACATCGAAGATCTCGCCAAGCGTTACGAAGACCAGTACTGAGCGGCGTGAGGAAAAGTGTAAAGCGGTTTTCCGCCCGCACGCCGATCGCAAGAACATAACAAAAGGCAGGCTCTTTCGGCTGCCTTTCCCCGTCAAACAGCAGGCCGATCGCCTGCATGTGCCAGGAAACAGCAGGCCCACTTAGCGTAAGGGCACCTGCATTAAAGGAGAATAGCAATGCGCCATGGTAAAGCCGGCCGCAAGCTGAATAGAACTGCAAGCCACCGCAAGGCGATGTTCGCCAACATGGCGGCTTCGCTGATTACCCACGAGCAGATCGTCACGACCCTGCCGAAGGCCAAGGAAATCCGCCCGATCGTCGAGAAGCTCGTCACGCTCGGCAAGCGCGGCGACCTGCACGCTCGCCGTCAGGCGATCTCGCAGATCCGTGATGCCGCTGTCGTCTCGAAGCTGTTCGACACGATCGCAACGCGCTACGCCACCCGCAACGGCGGCTACCTGCGCATCATGAAGGCCGGCTTCCGTCAGGGCGACAATGCCGCCATGGCTGTGATCGAATTCGTGGACCGCGATGCCTATGCCAAGGGCGCAGCCGACAAGGCCCGCGTCGCTGCCGAAGAGCAGGCCGTCGCCGCTTAAGTCATCCGCTCCGGCGGAAACAGAACAGCCGGGCTGCGAAGCCCGGCTGTTTTTGTTTCCGATATAGTGACGGGAACGGCTCCATTGCGCAAAATCATTCAGACTCGCTCTCCGCAGATCCTTCGTCTGGCCGCCCTGTTTCTTGTTATCGTTCTCGGGCTGGTGCTCCGCAGGTTTGGCTATGCGGCCGATCTGCCTTTCATCGTCGTCAAATATGGTGGATCGGCACTCTGGGGGAGCGATGGTCTATCTGCTCGTGGCGCTGTTTGTCGCAAGGTCACGGCCACCAGCAATTGCTGTCACAGCGCTGTTCATAGCGATCTCAGTGAAATTGTTCCGGCTCTATCACACGCCCTGGCTCGACGCGTTTCGGCTGACCACGGCAGGCGCGCTGCTGCTTGGCCGGGTATTTTCGCTTTGGAACATGGCGGCTTATGCAATCGGCATAGCCGCGGCCTGCGCCTTCGATCCGGCACGCCGGACTGAGTTGCGTCCTCGCCGCTAAACCTGCCGTCTCACGAAACAGACGCCACTGCGCGATTGCGCGTCCGCCCTTTGCCCTTCTGCCTGCTGCGTGCAATCGGCCGATAGGAGCGGTAGAGGATGAGCGCAATGATCAACCCGACATAGATATATTGCTCGAGGTCGAGGATCTTGGTCGAGAGTGCGAAGTGCAGCGCCCCGCAGGCGGCGATGATGTAGACGAGGCGATGCAGCCAGATCCAGTTCTTGCCCAGGCGGCGGATCGAGAAATTGTTGGATGTCAGCGCCAGCGGAATGAGCATCGCAAGGCCTGCCATGCCGAACATGATGAAGGGGCGCTTCAGCACGTCGTTGATGACGGCGGGAATATCCATCGCCTGGTCGAGCACCATGTAGACGGTGAAATGCATCAGCGCGTAGTAGAAGGTCAGCAGGCCGAGCGCACGGCGATAGCGCAGATAGTTCCAGCCGAAGAGCTCGCGGGCAGGGGAGACGGCAAGTGTTGCGATCAGGAAACGGATCGTCCAGATGCCGAGGAAAAGCTCGAAGGTCTTGACCGGATCGGCGCCGAGCTGATCGGTCGCGCCGAGATAGAAAGTCCAGGCCGCAGGCACGAGCCCGACGACATAAAGCAGCCAGACGGAAGCGGGCTGCCAGCGCTTCGAGATGGCGAGCGACAGTTCCGCCATCAGAAATTCGCCTTCAGGTCCATGCCGGCATAAAGGCTCGCCACCTCGTCGGCATAACCGTTGAAGGGCAGGGTGGGGTGGCGGCTCGCGCCGAAGAAGCCGCTCTCGCCGATGCGCCGTTCGGTCGCCTGGCTCCAACGCGGATGGTCGACCTCAGGGTTGACGTTGGCGTAGAAGCCGTATTCCTGCGGATTGGTGACCTGCCAGGTATTCTTCGGCTGCTGGTCGGTGAGTGTGATCCTGACGATCGACTTGATGCCCTTGAAGCCGTATTTCCACGGTACGACGAGGCGGATCGGCGCGCCGTTCTGGTTCGGCAGCGTTTCGCCATAGAGCCCGACGGCAAGCAGCGTCAGCGGATGGCGCGCCTCATCCAGGCGCAGACCCTCGACATAGGGCCAGTCGAGCGACTGGAAGAAGCCTTTCTGCCCCGGCATCTCGTCTGGCCGCACGACGGTTTCGAAGGCGACGTATTTGGCGCTGCCGAGTGGCTCCACCTTGTCGAGCAGCGATGCCAGCGGAAAGCCGTCCCAGGGGATGACCATCGACCAGGCCTCGACGCAACGCATGCGGTAGGTGCGCTCCTCGATCGGGAATTCCTTCATCAGCGCCTCGAGGTCGAAGGTGCCTGGCTTGTTGACCATGCCGTCGACCTTGATCGTCCAGGGCAGCGGCTTGAAATCGCCGGAAAGAGCTGCGGGATCGCCCTTGTCGAGGCCGAACTCATAGAAATTATTGTAGGTCGTGACGTCCTTGATCGGCGTCGGTTTCTCGTCGACCTTGTACTTGCTCTCAACGGCGGAGAGGGCCGCAGCACTCGCCTTGCCGGCGCTATAGAGCCCCATAGCGCCAAGCGCCGCCGCGCTCAGGAATTCACGACGGCGCACATAGATCTGGCGCGGCGTGATCTCCGATGACGCGATCTTCGGTGGACGATAGGTTGGCATGTCGAAACCTCCTCGGCGGATATCCTGAAATATAGCCCTTAAACGAACCGCCGGCATGTCTAGATTAGTGTCTAAGCCTTGAATATTGCTGACGGGAAGCCAATTTTTTGTGTTCGACCGTGATGGAATAGGCTGTAACAAAACGCCGCGTCGAATCGTATATAATCGATGGGCCTCGTGGCGCTTCTCCCCGGCGTACCGGATTTGGGCTTCCCGGTAGTGACAGCGTCCGTCGATTGGATTAGGACAATCCAAAAAGCAGCGTTTGCCCGGCCCGCAGGCTCCATGCCGCCCCGCTTCGCCTGATAATTCCGACACGTTGAGGAAAACACCGATGCCAGTTTACCGTTCCAGAACCACGACCCATGGCCGCAACATGGCGGGTGCCCGCGGCCTTTGGCGCGCCACGGGCATGAAGGATTCGGATTTCGGCAAGCCGATCATCGCGGTGGTGAATTCCTTCACCCAGTTCGTGCCCGGCCACGTGCACCTGAAGGACCTTGGCCAGCTCGTTGCCCGCGAGATCGAGGCGGCAGGCGGTGTCGCCAAGGAGTTCAACACGATCGCCGTCGATGACGGTATCGCCATGGGTCATGACGGCATGCTTTATTCGCTGCCCTCGCGGGAGCTCATCGCCGACAGCGTCGAATACATGGTCAATGCCCATTGCGCCGACGCCATGGTCTGCATCTCCAACTGCGACAAGATCACCCCCGGCATGCTGATGGCGTCGCTGCGCCTCAATATCCCGACCGTCTTCGTCTCAGGCGGTCCAATGGAAGCCGGCAAGGTCGTGCTGCATGGCAAGACGCATGCGCTCGACCTCGTCGATGCCATGGTCGCCGCAGCCGATGACAAGATCAGCGACGAGGACGTCCAGACCATCGAGCGCTCTGCCTGTCCGACCTGCGGCTCCTGCTCCGGCATGTTCACCGCCAATTCGATGAACTGCCTGACGGAAGCGCTCGGCCTGTCGCTGCCCGGCAACGGCTCGACGCTTGCTACCCACGCCGACCGCAAGCGCCTCTTCGTCGAGGCCGGCCATCTGATCGTCGATCTCGCCCGCCGCTATTACGAGCAGGACGACGTCAAGGCGTTGCCGCGCAATATCGCTTCCAAGCAGGCCTTCGAGAATGCCATGACGCTCGATATCGCCATGGGCGGTTCCACCAATACGGTCCTGCACATCCTTGCCGCCGCACATGAAGGCGAGGTCGATTTCACCATGGCCGATATCGACGCGCTGTCGCGCCGCGTACCGTGCCTGTCGAAGGTCGCCCCCGCCAAGAGCGATGTGCACATGGAAGACGTCCACCGCGCCGGCGGCATCATGTCGATCCTCGGCGAACTCGACAAGGGCGGTCTCTTGAACCGCGATTGCCCGACCGTGCATGCCGAGACGCTGGGCGATGCGATCGACCGCTGGGATATCACCCGCACCAACAGCGAAACCGTTCGGAACTTCTATCGTGCCGCTCCCGGCGGCATCCCGACCCAGGTCGCCTTCAGCCAGGAAGCGCGTTGGGACGATCTCGACACCGACCGTGAGAACGGCGTCATCCGCTCGGTCGAGCATCCCTTCTCCAAGGATGGTGGCCTTGCCGTGCTCAAGGGCAACCTTGCGATTGACGGCTGCATCGTCAAGACCGCCGGCGTCGATGAATCGATCCTGAAGTTCTCCGGCCCGGCTCGCGTCTTCGAAAGCCAGGATGCGTCGGTCAAGGCGATCCTTGCCAACGAGGTGAAGGCCGGCGATGTCGTCGTCATCCGCTACGAAGGCCCGAAGGGCGGCCCGGGCATGCAGGAAATGCTCTATCCGACGAGCTATCTGAAGTCGAAGGGCCTCGGCAAGGCTTGTGCGCTGATCACCGACGGCCGCTTCTCCGGCGGCACTTCCGGCCTCTCGATCGGCCACGCTTCGCCGGAGGCGGCAAATGGCGGCACGATCGGCCTGGTGCGCGAAGGCGACATGATCGACATCGACATCCCGAACCGCACCATCAGCCTGCGTGTCAGCGAGACCGAACTCGCCGCCCGCCGCGCCGAGCAGGACGCCAAGGGCTGGTATCCCACAGAAGTGCGTAAGCGCAACGTCACGACCGCGCTGAAGGCCTACGCCGCCTTCGCAACGAGTGCGGACCGCGGCGCCGTGCGCGATCTGAACGCCCGCTGACTCATCTGAACCGACGACCTACTGATTAAAAGTCAGCTGCTCTTCCAACCGGTCGCTTTCAAAGCGGCCGGTTGATGTTTTTATAAGACTCGCCGAGCTGCTTCAGCCGCTCGTCATAGGCAGCCTTGATGCAAGTTGCATCGGCCCCACATTCCTGCCGTTTCTTCAGCCAGGCCGTCTGTTCGTCCTGTAAGGTTCCGCGCGAACCCATCGCCAGCAGGCCGGAGAGCAGCTCGAAAGTCGTCACCATCTTCACATCGGCGTCGTTGAGCGCGCGGTTGTCGCAGATCGCTTTTTCATCCGCCTTCAATTCTTTCGCATCGCAATCGAAGCTTGCTGCCTGTGCCAGGTTCGATGCAATGAGCAGGATCGCAAAGCCGAGGGCCGCTGTCGTCGTTCTGGTCGTGATCATTCATATGTTCCTATTGCTGCCGGTCAGGCTAGCTTCCGCAGTGCCAGAGCCAGGAAAATGATGCAGATGAGCCAGACGGCAAGGATGAAGATCAGTCCGACCCGGCTGGAGGGACGCTCGATGAGCCTTGTCGCCTCCGTACGAAGCTCGTTCATCACCTCTACTGGCACGAGCCGGATCGCCAGCATGATACCGAGCGGCACGATGAGAAGATCGTCGAGATAGCCGAGGATGGGGATGAAATCGGGGATGAGATCGATGGGCGACAGCGCGTAGGCGGCAACGGCGCCGGCCACCGCTTTGGCATGCCACGGCACGCGGCGATCGCGGGCGGCAAGCCACAATGCCACGATGTCACGCTTCAGTGACTTCGCCCAGATTTTGGCTTTTGATATCAGTTGCATGGCCGATCTTCCTGAATCAAATTCGCAAAGGCTTCAAGCAAAGTCTCGCGACATCCGGCTGCCTTATTCTTCCATGCTTCCGCCCTCTTTCCTTTCTAGCGTCGGACGCTACAACATTTTCTCAAGAGGATTCAAAAGGGATACCCATGCAAGGCCTGTTCAAGCGCGCTTCCGTCTCGCTATTCGCTCTCATGCTGGTTCTGCCGGCTGCGGCTCACGCGCAGACGGCAAAGACCGTACCCGAGAGCCAGATGCAGATGCAGCTCTCTTTCGCGCCGCTCGTCAAACAGACGTCAGGCGCCGTCGTCAACGTTTATGCGGAAAAGACTGTCCAGCGGCAGTCGCCCTTTGCCGGCGACCCTTTCTTCGAGCAATTTTTCGGCCAGCAGATGCCGAACCGTTCGGAGAAGCAGTCTTCGCTCGGCTCCGGCGTCATCGTCGAGGCGAACGGCACTGTCGTGACCAACAATCACGTCATCGAGGGCGCCGACGATATAAAGGTGGCGCTCTCGGACGGCCGCGAATTCCCCTGCAAGGTGGTGCTGCGCGACGACCGTGTCGATCTTGCCGTGCTGAAGATCGACACCAAGGAAAGCTTTCCGACATTGCCGATCGGCAATTCCGATACGGTCGAGGTCGGTGATCTCGTGCTGGCGATCGGCAATCCCTTCGGTGTCGGCCAGACGGTAACGAGCGGGATCGTCTCGGCGCTTGCCCGCAACCAGGTGATCAAGAACGAATTCGGCTTCTTCATCCAGACCGATGCCTCGATCAACCCCGGCAATTCCGGCGGCGCCTTGATGAATATGAAGGGCGAGCTGATCGGCATCAACACGGCGATCTTCTCGCGCGGCGGCGGATCGAACGGCATCGGTTTCGCCATCCCTGCCAATCTGGTCAAGGTCTTCCTCACGTCTGCCGATGCCGGCGTTAAATCTTTCGAGCGGCCCTATGTCGGCGCAAGCTTCGATGCCGTGACCTCGGAAGTGGCTGAGGCGCTGGGGTTAAACAAGGCCCGCGGCGCGCTCGTCGTCAAGGTTTCGGAAGGTGGGCCGGCCGCCAAGGCCGGGCTGAGGGCCGGCGAAATCGTCACCGCCGTCGACGGAATTTCCGTCGAGCATCCGGATGCGTTGCTCTACCGGCTGACGACGGCCGGTCTCGGCAATTCGGTCAAGCTCACCGTCATCGAGAACGGCCGTGAGGAGCAACTGCCGCTGACGCTCGCCCGCGCCCCGGAAACCTCGCCGCGCGACCAGCGCACCATCGGCGGACACACGCCGTTTACCGGTGCCGTCGTCGAGAACCTGTCGCCGCGGGTCGCCGACGAACTGCGCATGCCGCCGGAATCGGCAGGTGTCGTCGTATCCGAGGTGAAAGAGGATTCGCCTGCCGCCCGTCTCGGTTTCGAACCGAAGGATATCATCGTCTCGATCAACGGCACCGACGTGAAGACGACCAGCGAACTTTCCGAAATCGCCGATAGCGACCCCGGCCTCTGGCGGGTCGAGATCGAGCGTGACGGCCAGCGCATCCGGCAATTCTTCCGATGAGCAACGATCTCTTCGCGCCGCGTGTTCCGGAGGAGGTCGCTGCCAGGCGGCCGCTTGCCGACCGGTTGCGGCCGAAGACGCTTGCCGATGTCACCGGTCAGGAACACCTGACCGGCGAGGATGGCGTGCTGAAAAGAATGATCGAAAGCGGCTCGCTCGGCTCGATGATCTTCTGGGGTCCGCCCGGCACCGGCAAGACGACGGTGGCACGGCTGCTTTCCGGCGAGGCGGGCCTGGCTTTCGAGCAGATATCGGCGATCTTCTCCGGCGTCGCCGATCTGAAGAAGGTGTTCGAGACAGCCCGCCTGCGGCGTATGGACGGCCGTCAGACGCTGCTCTTCGTCGATGAGATCCATCGTTTCAACCGCGCCCAGCAGGATAGTTTCCTGCCTGTCATGGAGGATGGCACCGTCATCCTCGTCGGCGCCACCACCGAGAACCCGTCCTTCGAGCTCAACGCCGCTCTGCTGTCGCGTGCTCGTGTGCTCACCTTCAAGTCACATGACGAGGAGAGCCTCGAGGAACTGCTGAAGCGTGCCGAGGCGATCGAGCAGAAGCCGCTGCCGCTGACGGAGGATGCTCGCGCCAGCCTGGTGCGCATGGCCGACGGCGATGGCCGCGCGGTGCTGACGCTCGCCGAAGAAGTCTGGCGCGCGGCGCGCGAAGGCGAGAGCTTCGACACCGAAGGCCTGACGCGCATCGTCCAGCGCCGTGCCCCGGTCTACGACAAGGCGCAGGACGGCCACTACAATCTGATCTCGGCGCTGCATAAATCCGTGCGCGGCTCGGATCCCGATGCCGCGCTCTATTATCTCGCCCGCATGTTCGATGCCGGCGAGGACCCGCTCTATCTCGGCCGGCGGCTGGTGCGCATGGCGGTGGAGGATATCGGTCTTGCCGATCCGCAGGCGCTGGTGATCTGCAACGCCGCCAAGGATGCCTATGACTATCTCGGCTCGCCGGAAGGCGAACTGGCGCTGGCGCAGGCCTGCGTCTATCTCGCCACCGCCCCGAAATCCAATGCCGTCTACACCGCCTTCAAGGCGGCAAGCCAGGCGGCAAAGCAGAACGGATCGTTGCTGCCGCCGAAGCACATCCTCAATGCGCCGACCAAGCTGATGAAGGGCGAGGGTTACGGCGACGGCTACCGCTACGACCACGACGAGCCGGATGCCTTTTCCGGCCAGGATTATTTCCCGGAAAAGATGGGCCGCCAGATCTTCTATGATCCGCCGGAACGCGGCTTCGAGCGCGATATCCGCAAGCGGCTGGAATGGTGGGCAAAGCTTCGCAAGGAGCGCAATCCACGCTGAAGCCCGGCGAACCTCAGGAGGCGCGCGGTGTCTTCTGATTTGCCGGCGCGGCAATCACCTTGACGGACGATTCCGCAAGCCCGTGATGGCCTTCCATATCGACGATGACATGCCAGTGACCGCTTTCCGGGACGGCGATCTTGATCGGCGATTTGCGTGCCACGCCGCCGATATATTTGAAATCGAGAACCTCGGTGAACCGCTGGAAATTCGGGGCCGTCATCAGGCGGACATTGTTCACCGCATTCAACGACACCTCGATGATCGTTCCGGCGCGTTGTTCCTTGAGATCGTAATGGGTGAAGCGGAAATTCGGTTTCGGCATCGGTCTCGTGGCGTCTGAAGTCTCTGCGCCAGGATTTTACCAGAATGTGGGTTAAGGAAAAGTTGGAAACCGGCCCTTCAGCTCATGTCTTCGTACTCCCGCTGCATGAAAACAGCGGGAGTACGGCAAGTTTTAGTGGATTTTCGCGGTGCCGCGCGCAAAGGGCGCGAATTCAAGCACCATGCCCGCGGCCGCCCTATGGATTTCTGCCGAGGGGCAGGTGCATTCCCCCGCGGCGAAGTGGAGGGCGGCCGCCTCATTGATGAAGAGCCCGCCGACGAGGCCATCGCGGTCGTGGACGATCCAGCGGCCGCTTCTGTCGCGACCGACGGTGAAGCGGGCGGAAGGCGAGGGTGTTGCGGCGGGAAGGCTGCGGCGTTGCTGTGCGTTTGCCATTGTGATGATCCTTGGGTCCTGATGCTTCAGCGGGAGATGAGGTTGAAGGTTATCTGCACCAGCCCGGCAAAGGCCATCGCTGCCGCAAGGCGGGGCGCAATGGCGGCAAAGCCGGAGAGCATCGGATGGGAGGGATCGGCGGCGAGTGCTCTGATGGGACTGCGTTGCAGCGGGTCGCTCTCGGCACTCGGTTCAGTCAGGCGTGACATCGTTTGTCCTTTCGAAATCTACCTCAACCGCCGCTTGACGATGCGGCGGTGTCACACCTTGGAAGGTAGGCGTCTGCGGATAGGGTTTCCATTTGGCGCCAAAGAGGAAAATATAAAAATCTCATAGGGATAGCGCCTTCCTCGCGCTGCTTTCGTCAAGGAAGGGCACAAGCGCTTCGCCGATGGCCGAACACAGTTCCGGCTCGGCGGCGACAAGCGGCAGGCGAAGCTCGACCTCCAGCCCGCGCATCAGCCGCAGTGCGTGCTTGATCCTCGCCGGATCGCCCTCCGGCCCAAGCGCTACGATCAACGGCAGCAGCCGATCCCACAGCGAATGCGCGGCCGAAAGATTCCCGGCCCGGGCCGCCTGCTGCATCGAGGTGAAGAGCCGCGGCACCACATTGGCGCCCGACGAGATCATGCCGTCGCCGCCGGCGATGGTGAAGACGAGCGCGGAAGGATCATGCCCGGAAAAGAAGCGGAAGCGCTGCCGCAGGATAGCCGAAAGGCCGACGAAGCGAGCGATGTCGCCCGTGGTGTCGCGGATGCCAAAGATTCCCGGGATGGCGGCCAGTCTGCCAAGTGTTTCCGTCGAAAGATCGCTCGCCGTCTGCGCCGGCGCATGGTCGATAATGACAGGCAGTCCGCCTGCTGCCGCCACCTGCTCGAAGTGGTGGACGATGCCTGTCTGCCCGGGCTTGGAATAATAGGGCACGGTGACGAGCGCTGCGGCGGCGCCCAGCGCTTCGGCCTCGCGGGTGAGCGCGATCGTGCTGTCGGTGGAGTTGGTGCCGGTGGCGGCGATGACCGGCACGCGTCCGGCCGCAGACCGAATGACGAGGTCGATCACTTCGGCGCGCTCCTGCGGCGAAAGCGTCGAGCCTTCACCCGTCGTCGAGCAGACGGTCAGCCCGTCGACGCTGCTGAGAATCTGCCATTCCGCAAGTGCGCGAAGCGCCGGCCTGTCGAGACCGTCATGACGAAACGGCGTAACGAGGGCGGTGATCGCGCCGCCAAGGCGCGGCGTTCCAGCCGTTTCCACGGACGGACCTCAGAGCGCGGAATAAATGATGTAAAGCTCTATGGAGGCGAGCACGATGCCGAAGACGATCAGCGCCCAGGCGGTGCGCTTCTCGCGCATCTGCCGGTTACCGCGCGTGATCCTGTGCGGGCGAAGAGGGTGGAAGGCGGAGGACATGATATTTCGCATGGCGTTTGACCTTTGCAACGATGGCAAAAGCCTACTGCCGTTTGCGATAGGAAATCCATTCGGAGCGAAAGGCGAAAATATAGGAATGACATAAAGACCGATGCGAGAAATTTTGAAGCGCGCTGTCGGAAACGCATGATCGCCGCCGTCCTTGCGATATCCAAGCAAACATGGAGCAAGGACATGTCGAAGATGACGCTGATTTCGATGATCGCAACGGCTGCCGCATTCCTGGCCGTGCCGGATATGGCGGGTGCGGGCGGCAATGCACCTGGTATCGAGAACAAAAAGGCGATAGCGCCGATCGTCCGGAAGGGAAGCGTGCCGGTCAACGGCATCGACTATTACTACGAGATCCGCGGCGAGGGCGAGCCGCTGCTGCTCCTTCACGGCGGCCTCGGGCAGATCGAGATGTTCGCGCCGGTCATGCCTGTTTTCACCGACCACCGGCAGGTGATCGCCGTCGACCTGCAGGGCCATGGCCGCACCCCGCTCGGCAAGCGGCCCATCGAGCTTCCGGCCATCGGCGCCGATCTCGCAATCCTGGTGAAGCAGCTCGGTTACGACAAGCTCGACGTCTTCGGCTATTCCTTCGGCGGCGGGGTGGCGTTGAACATGGCGGCAAACGCGCCCGACCAGGTGCGCCGGCTGGTAATACTCTCGGCACCCTATGCGCAGAACGGCTTCTTCCCGGAGATGCTGCCGCAGCAGGCGGCCGTCGGCGCCGGTATGGCCGACATGATGAAGGACACGCCGATGTTCCTCTCCTACAAGGCGGTGGCGCCTGACGTTTCGGAATTTCCGAAGCTGCTCGACGCCATGGGCGCGCTGATGCGCGAACCCATCGACTATAGTGACGCCGTCGCCAAGCTCACCATGCCGGTTATGCTGATCTATGGCGATGCCGACATGATCCGGCCCGAGCATATGATCGACTTCTACCGCAAACTCGGTGGCGGTCTGCGCGATGCGGGCTGGATGCGGGAAAACATGTCGAAGAACCGGCTGGCAATCCTGCCCGATCTCACCCATTACGAGACCTTCGCTTCGCCCCTCATGGCGAATATGGCGATGACCTTCCTCGATGGCGGCGGCAAGGCGCCGAACTGGGCCGAGCAGGTCGGAAAGTAAGCACGAAGACGGCCGGGGTTCTCCCGGCCCCTTTTTCTCCGCAATCAGCTGCCGCGCTGGTTTTCCCGATCCAATTGGGTCACCAGCGCCAGGATCGTTTCCGAAACCGGCGTCGGCACGGCGCTCAGGCGTCCGAGCGCCACCACCATGCCGACCAACGGCGTGATTTCGAGCGCCTTGCCGCCGATCAGATCCTGCAGCATCGACGTGCGCACGCCGCCGATATGGCGTGATTGCTCCAGCCGCTGTTCGACGGTCATGCTGAACCGCGCGCCCAAGGCCTCGCCGACGGCGCGGACCTCACTCATCACCTTGCCGACCGTAGCCGAAAGGGCGGGATCCGCCATGATGTCGGTCATCAGCGCCCTGGTCAGAGCGCTGATCGGGTTGAAGGCGGCGTTGCCCATCAACTTGCTCCAGATCTCGCCGCGGATATCAGCTGTCGTCGTAATGCTGAGGCCGGCGCCTGTCAGCGCCGCGGCGATCGCCTCGAGATCGGGCGAGATGTCGCCGGAGGGCTCGCCGAGCACGAAGCGGCCGTTGTGGGAAAGCTGGATCTCGCCGGGATTGATGACCTCGGCACCCTGATAAGCCACGCAGCCGATGACGCGTTCCGGCCCGATCAGCCGCCACAGCCTGCCGCCGGGATCGAGCTCGTCGAACTGCAGCTCGGCATGCCGGCTCTGGGTATCGCGGTGAAAATACCACCACGGAATGCCGTTGAGGATCATGACGACGCGGGTGTCCTCCTTGAGGAGGCCTGCAATGCCTTCGGCAGCGGGTGCCAGCTGATGCCCTTTGAGGCCGGTGATGACGAGGTCCTGCGGCGGCAATGTCCTGGGATCGTCGGTCGCGATGAGGCCGACATTGAGTGGCCTTTCCGCATCGGCTTCGCGCAGGCTGATACCGTTGGCGCGGATGGCGTCGAGATGGGCTCCGCGTGCGACGACGGAGATGGTGGCGTCGTTTCCGGCTTGGCTTGCAAGCTTGGCGGCGATAGCGCCGCCGAGCGCCCCGGCGCCATAGATGCAGATGGACTTGATGGACATGCTCGCCTCTTCATGGTGATGATCGAACCTAGATCTAGGTCATTCCAGGCGTGAGGCGAATGCTAATTTGCCGCATGATGCGCTTTCCTACGGTCACGCTGGTCTTCAGGCCGAGGCCGTTGCCTCGCTTGCAAAATCCGTGGACAAAGCGAGTTGGCGCCAGACGGCAAGTTCCTTTTCGACGCTGGCATGCTGCTCCTCGATCACGGCTACCGTATCGCTGCCGAACGGCATCCGCAGCGGCGGATTGGGCGAATTGGCGAGCGTCATGATGCCGGCGGCAAGCTTGGCGGGATTGCCGGGCTGGGCATGGTTGGCGTCGGCAGCGAAACTGCGCATGTTGCCGGCCGGCGTACCCTCGTAGTCCGCGATGGAGGCCGGGCTGATCGCCAGCGAAGTGTCGGCGAGGAAGTCGGTGCGGAAGAAGCCCGGCTCGACGATCGTCACCTTGATGCCGAAAGGTTCGAGTTCGGCGGCCATCGATTCGGACAGGCCTTCGACGGCGAACTTCGTCGAGCCGTAGACGCCCCAGCCGGGATAGCCGAAATAACCGCCGATCGACGAGAAGTTCAGGATGTGGCCGGAGCGCTGGCGGCGCATATAGGGCAGCACGGCGCGGGTCACCTTCAGCAGGCCGAAGACATTCGTGGCATAGAGCCTTTCGACCTCTTCGGCCGTGGCTTCCTCGACAGCGCCGAGCAGGCCGTAGCCGGCATTGTTGGCGAGGACGTCGATGCGGCCGAAGCGGGCGATGCCGGCAGCCGCTGCCTCCTTGGCCTGCGCCTCGTTGGTGACGTCGAGGGCGACGGCAAGCAGGTTCGGATGGTCGCCGAACTGCTCGGTCACGGTCTTCGGGTTGCGGGCGGTGGCGATGACGGCATCGCCTGACGCAAGGGCATCTTTGGTCATCAGCGCGCCGAAGCCGCGGGATGCACCAGTGATGAACCAGACTTTCATGACGAATTCCTTTCGAACTGTTCGGTTGCGGCATCTCTCTGCCGACGAGGTGAATTTGACCGAAAATCCATTGCTGTATAAGATTTGTTACTCTTGAAACTATGATGAGTATAATTCAGCAATGCGTGCTACCGAACTGTCCGAACTCGCGGCCTTTGCCGCCGTCGCGCGGCACAAGAGCTTTCGCAAGGCGGGCGAGGAGCGAGGTGTCACCGCCTCCGCGGTCAGCCATGCCGTGCTTAATCTCGAAGACCGGATCGGCATCCGCCTGCTCAACCGCACGACGCGCAGCGTCTCGCTGACGGAGGCCGGCGAACTGCTGATCTCGCATCTCGACCCGGCCTTCGGCGAGATGGCGGCAGCACTCGATGCGCTGAACCGCTATCGCGACACGCCGTTCGGCAAGGTCAGGATCAACGTGCCGAATTCGATCGGCCCCTTCGTCATCGGTCGCCTCATCGGTCCGCTGCTAAAAAAGAATCCCAACTTGCAGCTGGAGATCAACGCGACCGACAGGCTGGTCGATATCGTCGAGGAGGGTTTCGATGCCGGCATCCGCTTCGGCGAGCGCGTCACCGAGGGCATGATCGCGCTGCGCATCAAGCCGCGCATTCGCCTGGTCGTCGTCGGTTCGCCTGCCTATTTCGAGACCCGGTCGAAGCCGGCGACACCGCACGAGCTCAAGCGCCATCTCTGCATCCAAAACATGTTTCCGTCAGGTGCGCGCTATGCCTGGGAGTTCGAGAAGGATGGCCAGACAGTGAGCTTTCAGCCGACCGGACCGCTGTCGCTCGACGATCACGAGCTGATGATGCAGGCAGCGCTCGGCGGCGTCGGCCTTGCCTACATCTGGGAGCCGCGCGTGGAAAAGGTCGTTGCCGGCGGCGAACTGATCCAGGTCCTGGACGACTGGTGCCAGCCGGAGGAACCGCTCTATCTCTACTATCCGAGCCGCCGCCATATGTCGGCGGGCTTCAGGGCGGTCATCGACGCGATGAAGGCGGAGTAAAAGATGCCAGGATGCCGGCGATCGTCTGAAGCGCCTCGAAGTAAACCGTAAGGTCGCGGGCAGGGTCCGCCGGGAGTGCGGTCGCAAGGAACACCTTGCCTCCCGTCGCCTCGATCCCTCCGTCGATCATCAGGTTGTCGGCCATGCCGTGATTTTCGATCGCAATGCCATCCGGTCCGCGTGGGCGCCCGCTCGTCTCATCGATATCGAGTCCCGCATACCAGATCGAGCGAACACGCAGACCATAGTCGTCGGGGTGATTGGTATAGGCAAAGACCGCTTTTCCCAGCGCAATCATGAAGCCGATCTCGTAGACCGTGCCCGGATCGGCGCTGACGCCTCGAAAGGGAGTGATGTTGGCAAGGCAGATCTCGGCTCGACGCATGGCGTCGTCGTTGCGTGCGTAGATCTCTGCGGCCGTCCGCTTCACCGGCGTCTGGTTTTCGTCGCTGCCGGGACCGGTCGGCTCGAAGCCGAACTGGCGCGCCAATCGGCGTTTTTCGGCCATGATGGGCATGGCATCCGGAAGAAGGACCTCCGGGCCGGCAAGGTAAATGGTGGTCATCGGTATCCTTCACTCACAAGCAAGACGAGGCGCCGGGGGTAGGGGACAGCCAAGCATGTCGTCTATTTCCGACGGAAGCGCGGCAAATGGCAAGCCGTGCCGGCAGGCATTGTTCAATTTTTTTAGTATCGCCTGATGCGCCGGCAGTGGACGGGCAACGGCCGACGTTCATTCCCGGCATAGCGGAGGGATGTCCGGAGGAGCCGCCCTATCTCCGTCATCGAGTCGTCGCCTGATACCGGCGGGGCTTCAGGCGGCGAGGCGCTGCGGGCGGAATGAAAAAGCTTGGGGTTTGCGCCTGTCACCCTTTTGACTCCGGTGGACGAACCGGCCAAAGATGCCGCCATGGCCATGCATCGTCGGGAGAGGTTGATGAACGGTCGGATTTTGACAACTGGTATTGGAAGAGCCCCAAAGCGGCTCAAATGTCTGTTCCCCGCGTTGGCTGCGCTGATGCTGCTCGCCTCGGCGGCGGTCGGGCGGGACATTGGGCCGCAAAGCCCGGCCTCGCGCGAGCAGGTCGAAAAACTCGTCGGCCTCTGGAAAGATCACTTTGCCGGCGCCGATAGCCTGCAGCAGCGGCGAACGGCCTTCAGGACGCTGATGGAGACGACGCCGGGGCCGACGCGCATCCAGGTGCGGCAGGTCGATGCCGACGGCGTCGACGCCGAGCTGATGTGGCCTGCCCGTCTTCATCACCCGATCGGCCAAAGGGTGATCCTCTATATTCATGGCGGCGGCTTTTCCAGCGGCTCGATCCGCACGCACAGCCTGCTTGCCGGCTCGCTCGCCAAGGCCGCATCCAGCGACATTCTTCTCATTGATTATCGGCTGATGCCCGAATATGGCTATCCCGCGCAGATCAACGACGCGCTGACCGCCTATCGCTGGCTTCTCGACAATGGCTATCGGAGCGAGAATGTCATCGTCGCCGGAGACGGCGCCGGCGGCAATATCGCGATCGAGACGGTGCTGCGGCAGATGCAGGCGGCAAAGCCGTTGCCGGCGGCTGTGATTGCGCTCAGCCCCATCACCGATCTTGCCGCGACGGGCGGATCCATGACAACAAATGCCGAAAGCGATCCGCTGGTCGGCAAGGACTGGATCGAGACCTTGCGCAAGACCTATCTCCGCAGCCGGTCTCCGACCGATCCCCAGGCGTCACCGCTCTATGCCGACATGGCCGGCTTTCCGCCGCTGCTGCTGCAGGTCGGCTCCGGCGAAGTCCTGCTGGATGATACACTACGGCTCGCCGACAAGGCGCGCCAGGCGGGCGTGGATGTCACCACCGAGGTCTGGCCGGGCATGCCCCATCAGTGGCAGCTGTTTCCCTCTCTGCTCGACGATGCCGATCGGTCGAGCCAGAATATCGCCGAATTTGCGATCCGGCATTTTGCCGACAAACCGCAGGAATAGGGGCCGCAGGACCAGGCGTCTGGCGCCTCCGTCATCGCATCATTGCGCGCGGGACGGTGACGGCGCCAGAGGCCGCTCGACCTCTCGGCCGACGCTGAGCGCCTTTCGCACATTCGGCTCCAGCCGCTCGATATAGGCATGGTCGGGTGCAGCACCCAGCGCATCCAGCATTTTCGAGAAGAAACACCGGGCCGCTGCCGCAGCCGTGACGTCGAAGACATCGGCATCGCTCAGCCCGTGTTTCTTCAGCCCGTCTATGTCCTGCTGGGTAACCGATGTTGCATCGCGCGCCACCTTGGCGGCAAAGGCCATGATCGCGCGTTCGCCGGCATCGATGGGCGCCTTTTCCGTCTCGTTGACAACAGCCGTCAGCCCGTCGCTGGTGAAACCCTCGCGCAGCAGCACCGAGCCGTGCGCCAGCATGCAATAGGAGGATTTGAGCTCCTTGGCCGCCGCCAGCGTCACCAGCTCGTAGCGCCGCAAGCTCATATGGCCGCGAATGCTCGAAAGCAGCGCCGCCCAGCTCTCCATCACCTCCGGCCGATGGCCGAAGGCCCGATACATGTTCGGCAGATAACCATAATTCGCCTCGGCCGACGCATACATCGACGTCGTCTTCTCGCTGGCGGATGCATTGGGGGTGTGAATGAAAGCCATGGCATGATCCTCCTCTATTGTGAGAAGGATAGGGTAGATAAGCAGGACAGCAATCCTGAAACGTCAGGCAGCGTCATTGGTCGCGGAAGCGTTACCGCTTCTCGTGATGGGAAGTGTCACGGTAAATGTCGATCCGCATCCTTTTGCGCTTCGAACCTCTATAGAGCCGTTGTGCAGTTCGACGATCTGCTTCACTAGGTTGAGGCCGATACCCGTTCCGGCAATCCCGGTCGACGTCCGGGCGCGAAAATAGCGCTGGAACAGCCGAGGCACGTCTTCGGGATCGATCCCCACCCCGTCGTCGCTGATCGAAACTTTGACGTTTCCCGTCTCCGCCCATGCGGTGACGCGAATTTCTGAGGTTCCGGGCGCGTATTTAACGGCATTGGAAAGCAGGTTGGTAAAGACCTGTGCCAAAGTGCGGGAATCGGCATCTATGAGCTCCGGCAGCCCATCGATATCCAACACAAAGCTGTGCGACTTTGCGATCGTCGACTGCCGCTCGCAACAGGTTTTTATCAATGATCTCAATGCGCAGGCGTCGTAGTTGATGTCGATCTTGCCGGTATCAAGGCGTCCGGCTGACAGAATGCTCTCCATGAGATCGACAATCCGGGTCACCGATGCGCGGATTTGATCGACCTTGTCGCTGAGAAATTCGGGCTCGACCGCCCCCCTTTTTCGCAGCAGCCGCTGGGCAGCAGCGTCGATGATTGCCAGCGGGGTCCTGAATTCATGGGATGCCATCGCCACGAACTGCCGTTGCAATTCGTTGATGTTCCGCTCCTGCGCCAGCATGCGCTCGAGTTCCCGCGCCTGCCGCTCGACTTCCGCCGTGCGGCTCTTAACCGTCGCTTCGAGCTGATCGTGATGCCGGCGCAACTCTTCGGCAAGGCGCACGGTCTTTGTCACGTCCTCATGCGTGGCCACGTATCCACCCGTTTGCATCGGATTGTGGGTGATCTTGATAACGCGTCCATCGGCCAGGACGATATTTTGGCTGGCCACCGCCCCGCGTGCCGTCGCTTCGAAGACCACGTCAAAATAGGTCGCGTCATCGGCCGGGCCATTTCCCTCCCGGCTTCGATACGCCAGGATATCCACAAGCGGCGTTCCCGGTCGTGTCAGTAAATCCGGCAGATTGTACATCCGTGCATAGGCGGCGTTGCACAGTATTAGATTCTTTATCGAATCGAACATGCACAGCCCATGCGGCATGTTGCTCAGAGCTGCGTCGAACCGGCGATGTTGTTCGGCCAGACTGTCTTCGACACGAATGAGAGTCGAGATGTCTTCATAGCTTAATATCCAGCCTCCATCCTTCGATGGGGCGCAGGTCAGTGAGACCATTCGTCCATCCGAAAGTGCAAACTGAGATGTGTGCGGCCTGCTGATCGTCGATCGCCGGGATGCCACTGCACGGCAGTCTGCGGTGCCTGGCAATCCGTCGATATTCATGCCTTTGCGAATGGCGCCTTGCGGAAGGCCGAGAATGTCCAGCGTGCGTGAATTGAAAGCCGTCACCGTACCGGCAGGATCAAGGAGAACAATGCCCTGAGGCAGGCTCTCCAGAATGGATTCAAACGAGTGTAGCATCATCCGGTCCTGCTTCAGATCTGGCGCGTTGCACGTATCCGTAGCATTCGTCAGAAACGATAAAGTTTCGCTAATGTCTGTCGGTGGGAGTTCTTCGACGGAAAGCTGGAGAGGGGGAAAGAGGAGGAGCTGGGGTCATCTGCCACGTCGCCCGCGGCGATCGCGGATGGCAAGGGCCGCCTCATCCGGAACTCTTCCGCCGTTTTGCGACGGCCGAAGCATTCGATGAATAAGCTGCCTTGCTACTGCTTGCAGGCGGCGGTGACGTGTATGTCGACTTCAGCCGAGTTTGGCCAGCTGCTCGTCCAGAAGATCGAGGCTGTCCTCTCCGACTTCGTTGACATCACTCGGCATGGGCTCGCCGGTCTCCTGGCAAACAAGCCAGGCGACGTATAGGGTTGCCGTCGTCAGCGCGTTCCAGCCGTGTTCGCTGGGCTTTCCTGCCGCCTCGGAGAGCCGACGGAGCGTACCGCGCTCATTGTCGCTGTAGATAAGATCGGAGAAGTATCGGCCTGTCAGGCGTCCGCCATCGCCCCAAGTGCGGATTGCCGCCAAGGCGGCTTCGGCTTCGGGCGCGTGGGGTTCGGTGCGCTCGATGTGTGCGACTAAGGACGCGGCGACGGCTGCCAAGCGCCGTGCCTGTTCGCGTGGCGGCAGAACGGTCAACTCGGCGCGCAGTTCCATGTCTCCGTGATCTCCACTGGGCTTATCGCAACATCTATTTACGCAGAATAGAAGCCCTCCCTGCTTTTCCTAGGGGGTCCTATCGCTTCTGCGGAAATAACGGACGAGCCCGTATTTCCATATCTTTGCAGCCAACGCATGTCGGTCGTGCGCCACGTACGATTTTGCAGTCGAAAAACATCGACATAGGGTCCTCAGCCGGATCAATATTTTAGATCGTTCCAATCTTTTAAGTGAAATTCCAGCGACCAGAGAACGCCAGATTCTGCCATGGACATGCTAGTTAATAACAATCCGTACGAATTTCTCTTGACAGAATTGGAACGTTCCAAATATTTTGCAGTCAGTCGACGTTGGCGTCGGGAGGGGAAATGACAAAGGCGCGGGTAACCGTCATCGACATCGCAAAAGCCGCCGGCGTCTCGAAGTCGACGGTTTCGCTGGTGCTGCAGGGCTCCTCCCTGGTTCATGAGGGGACGCGGTCCAAGGTCAATGCCGTGATGCGCGAGCTGGGTTACGTCTACAATCGCGGCGCAGCCAATCTCCGGCAGGCAGGTGCCAAGTCGCGGATCGTCGGGGTCGTCGTCAACGACCTGACGAACAGCTTCTTTGCCGAACTGGCGGTCGGTGTCGATATGGTCGTTCAGTCGGCCGGTTTCGTGCAATTCCTGTCGAACACCAGTGAGAGCATCGACAGGCAGCGTGAGGTTGTCGCATCGATGCGGGAACATGGCATTTCGGGGCTCATCGTGTCGCCGGCGCGCGCCACCGATGCCGCAGACTTCAAGCCGCTTGTCGCCGCAGGGATTCCGGTGGTGGTCGTCGTGCGAAACCTGCCTGGCGCTAAAGTCTCGTCCGTCGTCTCCGACAACCGGGCTGGCATGATGTCCGCCGTCGAGCACCTGGCGGAGCTCGGTCACAAGCGCATCGCTTTTCTCGGCGGCTTTCCCGACACCGCTGTCTTTGACGACCGCCTTGCCGGTTACCGAAGCGGCATAGAGGCAGCCGGGATCGACTATCACCAAGAACTTGTCATCTCATCCGCGCCTTCGCGAGCCGGCGGGGTGGAGGCGATCGGAAAAGCAATCGTTCTTGCCGACAAACCCACGGCAGCCGTCTGCTTCAACGATGCCGTAGCCTTCGGTGTTTGCGACGGATTGCGTGCGCGCCGTCTGGAGCCCGGCTCCGACTTCGCGGTCGTGGGTTTCGACGACGTCATCGAGGCTCAGGCGGCGGTTCCCGCGCTCACGACGGTCTCGGTCGATCCGCAGGGCATTGGGCGCCGCGGCGCGCAGCTGCTTCTGAAACAGATCAATGCGGGCAAGGCCGAGGCGGAGACGGTGATAACAGCGGTTCGGCTGGTTGTTCGCGAGAGCTGCGGAGCCCGCAAGAGCGTAAAAGTCGAAACAGGACTCTGAGTAACGCCAATGAAAAAGCATCTCACCCCGACCGAAGCGGCCGCGTTGATCCCGGATGGCGCTGTTGTAACGGTGTCTTCCTCGAGCGGTCTCGGTTGCCCGGATCTCATGCTGAAGGCGATTGGCGAACGTTTCGATGCGACCGGCCATCCCCGTGATATTACGACCCTTCATCCCATCGCTGCCGGCGATATGAGCGGCATCAAGGGCGTCGACTATATCGCCAAGAAGGGGCTGCTCAAGCGCATCATCGGTGGTTCCTATCCGTCCGGCCCGTCGTCATCAGAGCCGCCGCTGATCTGGCAAATGATCACCAACAACGAAATCCCGGCCTACAATATTCCCTCCGGCATCCTCTTCGATATCCATCGCGAAGCCGCCGCCAAGCGGCCGGGCGTCCTGACCAAGATCGGCATCGATACATTCGTCGATCCTAAGCGGCAGGGTTGCGCTATGAACGGCCTGGCGTCGGAACATCCGGTGGTCAAGCGCGTCAGCTTCGAGGGCGACGACTGGCTGTTTTTTCCTGCGATCGTCCCTCAGGTCGCCATCATCCGCGCCACCACCGCCGACGAGCGCGGCAACCTGACATACGAACATGAAGGCGCCTATCTCGGCGGCCTCGATCAGGCGCTTGCCGCCCGCAACAATGGCGGCATCGTCATCGCGCAGGTCAAGCGGATCACCAAGGAAGGCTCGCTGAAGCCGCATGACGTCCGAGTGCCGGGGATGCTGGTCGATTATGTGGTTGTCGATCCGGAACAGAAACAGACGACGCAGACGCAGTACGATCCGGCGATTTCGGGGGAGATCTTCCGCCCGCTCGATACATTCAGCGTTCCGGAGTTCAATGTTCAGAAAGTCATCGCGCGCCGTGTCGCGCAGGAACTGCAAGTGGGAAGCTGCGTCAATCTCGGCTTCGGCATATCGGCCAACGTGCCGCGCATCCTGCTGGAGGAGGGGCTGCACGGCGCGGTCACCTGGGTCATCGAACAAGGCGCGGTCGGTGGGGTGCCGCTGCTCGACTTCGCCTTTGGCTGCGCCTCCAACGCCGACGCCTACATGCCGTCTCCCTACCAGTTCACCTATTTCCAGGGTGCAGGCTTCGATGCCTCGCTGCTCTCCTTCCTCGAGATCGGCAAAGACGGTTCGGTCAACGTCTCCAAGCTTTCCTTCCGGCCGCATGTGACGGCTGGCGCTGGAGGCTTCGTCGACATCACGGCGCGGGCGAAGAAGATCGTCTTCTCCGGCATGTTCAACGCCGGAGCGAAGCTTTCGATCGCCGATGGCGCCCTTCTGATCGAGAAGGAAGGCAAGCTGAAGAAGCTCGTGAACGAGGTCGAACACGTCACCTTCAGCGGCAGGCGCGCGATCGAGCAGGGGCAGGATATCACCTATGTCACCGAGCGGTGCGTGATGAAGCTGACGCCTGATGGCATCGTCCTCACAGAGATTGCGCCCGGCGTCGATCTCCATTTCCACATCCTCGATCAGTCGGAGTTTCCATTAATCGTTGCGCCTGATCTGAAGGTCATGGACGCGGCGCTTTTCGCGGAGGCAGTGATCGGCCTGTCGCTTCCAACCAAAGGAGCACGGACGCTGGAGGGCAGCTTCCATGGCTAGCGGAACAGTCAGAATTGACGTCGATGGACATGTTGCGACGCTGACGATTTCTCGTCCGGAGAAGCTGAACGCGCTCGACCTGGACATGCTGAAAGCGTTGGCGGACGCGGCCGACGAGGTGGAGGCGAACGCCAATGCGCGCGCTGCCATTCTCACGGGCGAAGGAAAGGGCTTTTCTGCCGGCGGCGATATCAAGGCCTGGGGCGGAATGTTGCCTCAGGAGTTCGGTCATCTCTGGGTTCGGCATGGCCACCGTATCTTTGAAAGACTGGCGACGCTCCGAATGCCGTTGATCGCGGCTCTGAATGGCCATGCCCTCGGAGGAGGGCTTGAACTTGCAGGGGTTGCGGACATTCGCCTCGCCGAGGAACAGATCAAGATCGGCCTGCCCGAGACCGGCCTTGGAATGGTGCCGGGCTGGTCCGGGACCCAGCGTCTTGTGCGCCGGTTTGGGGCGCAGGCTGTCCGGCGTATGGCCTTGGGCGGCGAGATATTCACCGCCGAGGAGGCACGCCTGCTCGGGATCGTAGACGCGGTTGTTCCCACAGGAAACGCGCTCGCCGCCGCCCGGGAATATGCGCAGCGGATCGCCGCAAGGGGGCCGGCTGCGACCGAGATCGCGAAGTTGATGATCGCATCGGCGAACGGCGAAGACAATGGAACCGCGGTCGAAGCCCTGGGCTCGATCCTCGCTGCGAAGACCGGCGATCTGAAGGAGGGCGTCGCATCATTCAGCGAGAAGCGCCCGGCAACGTTCAAGGGAGAATGGTAATGACGGTTCTCGTCAACCCCACCGCGCTCAGCGACCACAAAGCGCGTGATTTCAAGATGCTCATCGATGGCAAATGGGAGGCTGGTTCCTCCGATCCGATCGAGCGTGTCGCCCCGAGCCATGGTGTCGTGGTCAGCCGCTTTCCGACCGGCAGCAGAAAGGACGCCGAGCGTGCGATCTCCGCGGCACGCAAGGCGTTCGATCTCGGGCCGTGGCCCCGAATGACCGCTGCCGAGCGTTCTGCCATCCTGCTCCAAGCTGCCGATCTGATCGCGGCGCGCGCAGAGGAGCTGGCATTTCTCGATGCGATCGAGGCAGGAAAGCCGATCACACAGGTGCGGGGAGAAATTGCAGGCTCCGTTGACATATGGCGCTATGCGGCGGCTCTTGCCCGCGACCTTCACGGGGAAAGCTACAACACGCTCGGCGACGGCACGCTCGGCGTCGTCTTGCGCGAAGCAATCGGCGTAGTGTCGATCATCACGCCTTGGAACTTTCCGTTCCTGATCGTCGGCCAGAAGCTGCCATTCGCCTTGGCCGCTGGTTGCACGACCGTCGTCAAGCCCTCGGAACTGACCTCAGGATCGACGCTGGTGCTGGGAGAGATCCTGCAGGAGGCAGGCATTCCGGATGGCGTCGTCAACATTGTCACCGGTACGGGACCCGAGGTCGGCGCGGTCATGACGTCGCATCCCGGCGTCGACATGGTGTCCTTCACCGGCTCGACCGGCGTCGGAAAGCTGACCATGTCGAATGCCGCACAGACGCTGAAAAAGGTCTCGCTGGAACTGGGTGGGAAGAACCCGCAGATCGTGTTCCCGGATGCCGATCTCGATGCATTCATCGATGCCGCGGTCTTCGGCGCATACTTCAACGCCGGCGAGTGCTGCAATGCCGGCTCGCGGCTGATCCTTCACAAATCAATCGCTTCCGATGTCGTCAAGCGGATTGCCGAGCTGTCGAAGGCGGTGAAGGTCGGCGACCCGCTCGATCCTTCGACGCAGGTCGGCGCCATCATCACGCCGCAGCATCTGGAGAAGATATCAGGATACGTCGCCGGCGCGAGGAGCAGCGGTGCCCGGGTCGCGTATGGCGGCGAGACGCTCGATCTCGGCATGGGGCAGTTCATGTCGCCGACGATCCTCGAAGAGGTCACCCCCGATATGGCCGTGGCGCGCGAGGAAGTGTTTGGTCCGGTGCTTTCGGTCCTGACATTCGAGACATCAGCCGAAGCCATCAGGATTGCGAATTCCATCGACTACGGCCTGTCGGCCGGTGTCTGGAGCCGCGATTTCGACACGTGCCTGACGATCGGCCGGTCGGTGCGGGCAGGGACGGTTTGGATGAACAGCTTCATGGACGGCGCCTCGGAACTTCCCTTCGGCGGTTACAAGCAAAGCGGCCTCGGCCGTGAGCTCGGCCGCCATGCGGTCGAAGATTACACCGAGACCAAGACACTCAACATGCATATCGGCAAACGCACCAGCTGGTGGATGCCGCAGACGGAAAAGCTGGCTTAGCCGGCGGCCGAACTACGCTCGAGGAGGGCGGGTGATTGGTGCGGGAATGGGTTCCGCACCTTCCAAACTTGAACTGGGAGGTTCTTCGATGAACAGGTTTTTGACCACGACCGCAATGATCGCATTGGCTCTGGCCGGTGCTAGCGTGTCCGCACGCGCCGCCGACGTCAAGGAAGTGCAGATGCTGCACTGGTGGACGTCTGGCGGCGAGGCGGCGGCGCTGAACGTCTTGAAGCAGGATCTTTCGAAGGAAGGTTTTGCCTGGAAGGACGTGCCTGTTGCCGGCGGTGGCGGCGATGCGGCGATGACGGCGCTGAAGGCGATGGTTGCAGCCGGCACCTATCCGACAGCATCGCAGATGCTGGGCTATACCGTGCTCGATT
>NZ_MZMU01000014.1 GCF_004123835.1 Rhizobium leguminosarum
TGTTATAATACTGCAGCAAATCCCAAGGATTTGCGCTGGCGCGGGGTGGAGCAGCCCGGTAGCTCGTCAGGCTCATAACCTGAAGGCCGCAGGTTCAAATCCTGCCCCCGCAACCAAATCTTCCAAAATAATCAACACATAAAAGCCCCGGACCGCAAAACGGCCGGGGCTTTGCTGTTTTTACCAGATGGCATTGCCGACGCAAGATTTGACGTTGGGAACCATTGCAGCAGACTCAGCCTCGGTTGCGACCACGCCTGCTCCTCGGGCCATGATGCCGGCCTTCTCGTCCCGCGAGGAACTGACGACCCTGCGCGAAACCTGCGGATCGGATTTTCAGGCCCTGTGCCGCATTGCAATAGCTGCTGGTGCACAATTAACTGTGTCGAAGCTCACCCTCGGCGGATGCCATGACGTGGCTAAGGTTTCCCGAGGCGTTCGATGGCAGACTGTAGAGGTGCATCCGAAACATGGACCAGCCCGACATAGGGATTCGCCATATCCGAAATCAGGAAGATCGCGCCCGCGACGGACAGGGCGCAAACAAGCAGAATTGACAGCACCGTCGGATTGGTCGGTGCCTGCAGCCCGAAGGTCGTAAAAAGCAGCGCGAGCCAACAGACGAGAACGGTAAGGAAGGCCCAGGGCAAACCCTCTTTACCGGATTCGACGAGCAGCCAGTGGGTCTCGGCCACCATGCCGCTCACTTCCAGAGCACGCGAGTGGAGAGAGCGCTGCCCCGCATCCTTCGGCGTCAGGGATCGAAGGTCGGCCTGAACCGCCTCTATATCCTGATATTCTCCCCGCGCCTTGGCGGATGGCTCGTCGGTGGTCTCGGCAGACCAGCCGCGGCTCAGTCGTTTCTCGATGAGTTCACGCAACAATTGACGCGCCTTGTCGGTTTCCGGCCCGTATTGCGCCATGACGCGGTCAAGCAGCAGTATCCGTGCGGCCGCCGTTCTCATCTCCACTTCGGCGTTGTCGTAGGTCGACTTGGCAGATGCAATCAAAAGGCCGAGCGCCAGGGCCGACAGCGTTCCCACCACTGCGGTCGCCAGCCTGATGACGTCCTTGGATTCTGCATTGAGATGGTGATCCGGCAAGCGGGCACGCACCAACAATCCTATCGACGTCGCCATCGACAGAAATAGAAATACAAGCCCGCCAACCAACAGTGAGCCCAAGTCCGGTCTCCGTATCGCCACGTAGGTCCTGCAGCCGCCGCGATTGCTTGCAAGCTGTGCAATAGCTCCCGTCATCATAGCGGAAGATAGATCAAGCGCGGAACTCTCTACTTTCCTGATCTCGCGTGGCCGCCATCGGGCGGGTTTCATTGCTGGAAAATCAGCAAAACGTAAGCCAGGAAAAGCACCAGATGGACAGCGCCTTGCATGAGATGCGTGCGGCCGCTGGCAAAGGTGATGATGCTGACGGCAAGAGTGAGCAGGAGCATCACCAGATCTCCATGTTCCAGGCCGAGGGTTACCGGGTGCCCGTAAAGACGGCTGATGACAAGCATTGCCGGCACGGTCAGCCCGATCGTCGACAATACCGAACCAAGGAAGATGTTGACGGCGCGCTGAAGATTGTTGGCGATGGATGCACGCACGGCGCTTATTGCCTCGGGCGTCGCGACAAGGATGGCCATGACAACACCGCCAAATGCGGTTGGGGCATGCAGGGTTTCGATAATGTAATCGATCGGCCGGGCAAGCTGTTCGACGAGAAAGACGACGGGAGCCATATAGGCGAATAGCAGAATGGCATGAGGCCAGACCGGACCATGACGAGGGACACGTTCGCTGATGGACTCGTGACGGTTGCTGTCGTCAGTGAAATAGTCCCGATGGCGGCCGGCCTGAAGAAACAGAAACGTAGCGTAAAGGCCGACCGATATTATACCCAATATCAGCTGCCTCGTTGCGGATGGATGCTGTCCGTCCGGGCCTGCAAGAAATGTCGGCATCACCAGGCTCAGGGTCGCCAGCGGTACGATGACCCCGAGATAGGCGTTGGCGCCCTGCAGATTATGTTGCTGTTCCGGTCGCCGCCATGCGCCCAGCAGCAAGGACAGGCCGACCATGCCGTTCAGGATGATCATGACGACTGCGAACAGGGTGTCGCGCGCCAGCGTGGGATTGTTCTCGCCATGAAGCATGACGGCGGATATCGCCATCACTTCGATCGAGGTGATGGCGAGCGTCAGAATGAGCGTGCCGTAAGGCTCCTTCAGCCGCTCTGCCAGATGATCCGCGTGCCGCACCACCGACAGAGCGGAGCCGAGGACGGCAGCGAACAGCCACGCAAAAACGACAGTGAACCAAAGCGGATCGGAAAGCTGCCCGAAGAGTTGCTCCTGGAAAACAAGAAACGCCAAGCTCGTCGCGACGCTGACGCCCAGGAACCATTCCTCGCGTATCAGGCTGCTTGCGCCGACAGCGCGCAATGCCGGACCGTCCGTCATCGAAACCACCCGCCTTCTGGCAAATGCCGCCGCAATCCGATCCTCAAGACCATTGTGTCCGCCCGCTGTCTTGTGCCCGTCACAAGAGCAGGCGGAGACGAGGCTGCCTCAAGGCGAACCGAACCTCAAGCCAGATCGTGTGTCACTGACTAAAACTTGCAGGTCTCTGTCGTCTCATCACCCATTGCTCCCGACAAAGGAACTGCCGCCGAAACGGAGGGCAAGGCGAGGCCGGCCAAAGCTCGGCGCGGCGGTTGCAGCGCGTTTCGACGGCGGCTCACGCCGCGTCTTCCACTATTCGCGGCCGGTGGCGGGGATTGCTGCGCCAGTGACGACGGCTGCGGCCGGCGAAATCAGGAAGGCGATGAGGCGGGCGATCGATTGCGGCGATACCCAGCCGTCCGTCTTCGCATCAGGCATGGCCGCACGGTTCTCAGGCGTGTCGATCGTCCCGGGCAGGATACAGTTGGCGGTGATGCGGTCGTCGCGGCATTCGGCAGCGATCGCCTCGGTCAGCCGGATGACGGCGGCTTTAGAGGCGGCGTAAGCAGCCTGCTTGGCGCCAGCCTTCAGGCCGGGCGCGGCGGCGACATGAACGATGCGGCCGTAGCCGGCCGCCTTCATCGTCGGGATAACCGAGGCGCTGATTGTCAGCGCGGTGCGGGCGTTTGCGGTCATCATCGTCTCCCACTGCGCGGGCGCCTCCGGCCCGACCGGCCCCATCTGGAAACCGCCGACGGTGTTGACCAACGCGCTCACGCCGCCAAAGCGCTTGACGGCCCGAGCGACAGCGGCGGCGCATGAAGCATAATCAGTGAGATCCGTTCCCGCGACCGACAGAAACTCGGTGGAGGCAGGAAGATCGCTGGCTAAGGCTTCCAGCTCACTGCTCGAACGGTTCATGCAGACGAGTTTTGCGCCGGCGTTGGCAAGCTCGCGGACAACGGCGCTGCCGAGGTTGCCGCCGGCTCCCGTGACGATCACGGCTTTCTGGTCTTTCATGGCAATCGATCTCCCGACGGTGCCCGCGCTGGACAGTGCCGCGCATTGTTGATCCAGGCTGCGCGGCAGCGCAAGCCCCCGCCCAAGACAAGTCAGATGTTTGCGAAACGGCCCCCGGAGCGATCCGCGGGCCGTTCGTCTTTGATCGTCTGGCGGACCTGATTTCAGTGATATTTCGCCCGTTCGCGGTCGAGGATGACAGGCGCGTCGAGACCTGAGATCGGACGGGTGACATCGGCCGGGATATCGCCGCTGAGCTGCAGGTCGAGATAGCGGGCGCAGCAGACCCGCAGGAAGGACGTGAAGTTGCCGAGATCGTGCCCGGCATCGATCGATTCATGATGCAGCCGGGTGATCAGCTGGACGACATTCATGCCGTCGCGCCGGGCGATCTCCTCGAGCTTCGCCCAGAAGAAGTTCTCCAGTCTGACGCTGGTGACCATGCCGTCGATGCGCAGCGACCGGGTGGCGCTTTCCCAGAGCCGAACATCCGCCTTGATAAACAGTTCACACATATCGTCCTCCCCGGTGCCGCCCTCCTCAGGCGGCGTTGGTTTCGAGCAGTGCCGCGGCATCGAGTACGGCCATGAACTGGCGCAGCCACGACGGATGCGCCGGCCAGGCGGGCGCCGTGACCAGATTGCCGTCCGAGACTGCATCGCTGATGGCGATGTCGGCATAAATACCGCCGGCAAGTTCGACTTCCGGCCGGCAGGCCGGATAGGCCGAGCAGGTGCGGCCCTTCAGCACGCCGGCGGCGGCAAGCAGTTGCGCGCCGTGGCAGATGGCGGCGACGGGTTTTCCGGCGTCGAAGAAGTGCCGCACGGATTTGATGACGTCGGCGTTGAGGCGAAGATATTCGGGTGCACGGCCGCCGGGGATGACGAGGGCATCGTAATCTTCGGCGCGCACACTGTCGAAGGTGGCGTTCAGCGCGAAATTATGGCCGCGTTTTTCGGAATAGGTCTGGTCGCCCTCGAAATCGTGGATGGCGGTGGCGACGGTCTCGCCGGCCTTCTTGCCGGGGCAGACGGCATCGACCGTATAGCCGCAGGCGAGCAGCGTCTGGAATGGCACCATCGTTTCGTAATCTTCGGTGAAGTCACCCGTGATCATCAGGATCTTTGAGGCTGGCATCGTTTCCTCCCTTTGAAACCAACTGGCGGAGATTAGCAAAGAGCTGCTGCGAGCAGGTACTATGGGAATACTACAGGCGAAATTCCCACCCGGTGGGCGACAGCATCAGACCGCCCTGACCTTCACATCAGGCACTGCGCAAGCCTCGCCGCCGCCGAAGAGGCGGGAACGGGTGAGGAAGCGCTTCTCGCGGCCGTTGTCGAGCGAGAACATGCCGCCGCGGCCGGGCACGACGTCGATGATCAGCTGCGTATGCTTCCACGCCTCGAACTGGCTGGCGCTGATATAGACCGGCACGCCGCCGATCTCGCCGAGCTTGACGTCGCTGTCGCCGATTATGAATTCGTTAGCCGGATAACACATCGGCGAGGAGCCGTCGCAGCAGCCGCCGGACTGGTGGAAGAGGATATCGGGATGATCCCGCTTGATTTCCGAGATTAAATCGAGGGCTGCGTCGGTTGCAAGAACACGCGGTTCGCCGTTGACCGTCGTTTCCATGGCTGTCTCCTCCAAGACAAGGCCTTCTCCCCACGCCGGGGAGAAGGCCTTTCATAACACCGTTGGCTGCTCTCAGAAGAAGCCGAGGGCCTTCGGGCTGTAGCTCACCAGCATGTTCTTGGTCTGCTGGTAGTGGTCGAGCATCATCTTGTGGGTTTCACGGCCGATGCCTGATTGCTTGTAGCCGCCGAAGGCCGCATGAGCCGGGTAGGCGTGGTAGCAGTTGGTCCAGACGCGGCCGGCCTGGATCTCGCGGCCGAAACGGTAGCAGCGATTGGCGTCGCGGCTCCAGACGCCGGCGCCGAGGCCGTAGAGCGTGTCGTTGGCGATTTCCAGCGCTTCCTTCTCGTTCTTGAAGGTCGTGACCGAAACCACCGGTCCGAAGATCTCCTCCTGGAACACACGCATCTTGTTGTGACCCTTGAAGATCGTCGGCTTGACGTAATAGCCGTTCGCCAGCTCGCCGCCGAGATCGTTGCGCGAGCCGCCGGTCAGCACTTCCGCGCCTTCCTGCTTGCCGATGTCGAGATAGGCGAGGATCTTCTCCATCTGCTCCGTCGAGGCCTGGGCGCCGATCATCGTCGCGGTGTCGAGCGGGTTGCCCTGCTTGATCGCCTCGACGCGCTTGACGGCCTTTTCCATGAAGCGGTCGTAGATCGATTCCTGGACGAGGGCGCGGCTCGGGCAGGTGCAGACTTCGCCCTGGTTGAGGGCAAACATCGCAAAGCCTTCGAGCGCCTTGTCAAGGAAGTCGTCGTCTTCTGCCATCACATCGGCGAAGAAAATGTTCGGCGACTTGCCGCCGAGCTCCAGCGTCACCGGAATGAGGTTCTGACTGGCATATTGCATGATCAGCCGGCCGGTGGTCGTCTCGCCGGTGAAGGCGATCTTGGCGACGCGGGGGCTGGTCGCCAGCGGCTTGCCGGCTTCGAGGCCGAAACCGTTGACGATGTTGAGCACGCCGGGCGGCAGGAGATCGCCGACGAGTTCGGCCCAGAGCAGGATCGAGGCCGGTGTCTGTTCGGCGGGCTTCAGCACGACGCAATTGCCGGCGGCAAGTGCAGGCGCCAGCTTCCAGGTGGCCATCAGGATCGGGAAGTTCCACGGGATGATCTGGCCGACGACGCCGAGCGGCTCATGGAAGTGATAGGCGACGGTATCGTGGTCGATCTCGCCGATCGAACCTTCCTGGGCGCGAATGCAGGAGGCGAAATAGCGGAAGTGGTCGATCGCCAGCGGAATGTCGGCCGCCATGGTTTCGCGGATCGGCTTGCCATTGTCCCAGGTCTCGGCCTGGGCGAGCAATTCCAGCTTGTCTTCCATGCGCTGGGCGATCTTCATGAGGATATTGGAGCGTTCTGCAACCGAGGTGCGACCCCATTTTTCCCTTGCCGCATGAGCGGCGTCGAGTGCGAGGTTGACGTCCTTTTCATTGGAGCGGGGAATGTCGCAGAGTTTGCCGCCGGTGACGGGCGTGAGGTTTTCGAAGTATTTTCCCTCGACCGGCTCGCGCCATTCGCCGCCGATATAGTTGCCGTATTTCAGCTTGAACGGCGACTCGACGATTTTCTGATGAAGCATGTCATCCTCCCTTGATGATCCAGGTTCCCAAACGAACCAGTGGGAGGAAAATGAGCATGTTTTGGCGAATGGAACAGGGCGGATCTGCCATACCGCAGTGCACAGTGTCGCAGACCTGCTACAGCATCGCTTCATGATTGCGGGCGGCGGAACCTAAAGCGTGTTGCGGCTTACCGGATTCAGGGTTCCCTTGGCGTCAGAGTTGTGATTCATTTCTCCCTAGAAGGAGAAGTGTCATGGGCAAGCCGCATCCGTTAGCGCTTCTGAGGCAGTAGGTACAACGAGCACCGCAATGACAAATGCCGTACGGAACCATCCTTGTTGGACGAGAGGTTTAATTTCCGGGGGCTCGCAAGAATGTAGACTTCGTCCTCAAGGAAACTTTATGCTGCAGCAATCGCTTCATCCAGGCGGGCACGACTACTGGCAGTGGTTGACTTTTAGTTGAGACCGTCGTCAAATCGGCCTTAGGGAGTGTGTCAGCGTGCTTGTCCAGCAGGCTGACACTTCATCCATCTGCCGATCAGCTAAAAAGAGCACCGGATTTCTTTGCAACCCAGGTGGCGACGTAATCCATCAAGGCCGGCGATAGGCAGTCATATGGTTCCAGCCCAAGCCCCCGCAAGCGGGCTCGTATGTCGTCCATTCGACTGGGATCGACGCCCGCTTCGATGATGGACGAAACAAAGGCCGCAAATTCAGGTGGAGCCCAGCCGGATTCCTGAAAACGCTCGGGGTGAACGAAGTCCAGCCCCTGGAACGCATGGTCTCGCTCGACCGGGCCATACATGTGCACCCCGCATTCCTTGCAGGCGTGACGTTGGATCAGCGCGCTCGTATCGACCACCTGCAGCTTGTCGCCGTTCTCGAGCACGGCCACCTTGTCATGCGGAACAACCGCAACGACGGAGAAATAGGTCCCTTTGGGCTTCCAGCACTTGGTGCAGCCGCAAACGTGATTGTGAGCGACCTGTCCGTCGACCTTTACCTTGACCGGCCGGTCCGTGCAGGCACAAACAAGCGTGCCGCCGGCAAAGCCGGTGTTGGCGGGTTTCACACCACCATCGACCGCCGGATGAATATGAACTTGACTTTCCATTGCATATTTCCTCCCCTGTTGCGCCGAAACCCATCCGGATCTCCGGATAGTGATTCACTTCGGCTTTGATACGAGCGCCCGGCGGACACGCTCAGTAGATTACGACGCCGCGGATGCTTTCGCCGGCATGCATGAGGTCGAAACCCTTGTTGATGTCCTCGATCGGCATGGTGTGGGTGATCATCGGGTCGATCTGGATCTTGCCTTGCATGTACCAGTCGACGATCTTCGGCACATCGGTGCGCCCGCGCGCGCCGCCGAAGGCGGTGCCCATCCAGTTGCGGCCGGTGACCAGCTGGAACGGACGGGTGGAGATTTCCTGACCGGCGCCGGCAACGCCGATGATAATGGACTTGCCCCAGCCGCGATGGGAAGATTCCAGCGCCTGACGCATCACCTTGGTGTTGCCGGTGCAGTCGAACGTGTAGTCGGCGCCGCCGATCAGGTCGCCGTGGCGCTTCGTCATGTTGACGAGATAGGGCACGATGTCGTCGCCGACCTCCTTCGGATTGACAAAATGCGTCATGCCGAACTTCTCGCCCCATGCCTTGCGGTCAGGGTTGATATCGACGCCGATGATCATGTCGGCACCGGCAAGCTTCAGACCCTGAAGCACGTTGAGGCCGATACCGCCGAGACCGAAGACGATCGCCGTCGCGCCCATCTCGACCTTGGCGGTGTTGATGACGGCGCCGATGCCGGTCGTGACACCGCAGCCGATATAGCAGATCTTGTCGAACGGCGCGTCGGGATTGACCTTGGCAAGGGCGATCTCCGGCAGCACGGTGAAGTTCGAAAAGGTCGAGCAGCCCATATAGTGATGGATCTTGTCCTTGCCGATCGAGAAACGCGAGGTGCCGTCCGGCATCACGCCCTGGCCCTGGGTCGCGCGGATCGAGGTGCAGAGATTGGTCTTGCGCGAGGTACAGGAATAGCATTCGCGGCATTCCGGGGTGTAGAGCGGAATGACGTGGTCGCCCTTCTTCACCGAGGTGACGCCGGGGCCGACATCGACCACGATGCCGGCACCCTCGTGGCCGAGGATTGCCGGGAAGAGGCCTTCCGGATCGGCGCCCGACAAAGTGAAATCATCGGTGTGGCAGATGCCCGTCGCCTTGACCTCCACCAGCACTTCGCTGGCGCGCGGGCCGTCCAGATCGACCTCCATGATCTCTAACGGTTTTCCCGCTCCAACGGCAACGGCAGCACGGGTTTTCATTTCTTTATCCCCTTTTTACGATCATTCCCTCTACGAGCTGGCTCGTCGGGATGTGCCTTCAACAAGCGGCGGCCGTACATCTTCCCAACCATCGACAATCCACGGATCGAGATGCTGACGTATTCCGCTCCCAGCCCGAACATCATTGCGTGATCTTCTGATCATGCTCATCAAGAAGCGGCACGCCATACTCGAGAAGCAGCTTGTTGATTTCGGCCTGGTTGTCCTTGATGAAAGCGTTGAGCGTGCGTTTCCATTGCTGGTCGGAAGGGCGAACGCCCATGGTGATCCGATAGGTCATGCGCTGGCCGCCCTTTTCTCTGATCAACGGCACGATCGACAGATCGGCGTCGGACTTGCGAGCGTAGTAGCCCGCCATCGGTCCCCATATCACGGCAGCGTCGATCACGCCTGACAGCATGTCCTGTATCATGACCTCCGCCATCGACGGCGTGATGCGGGTGTCGACCATGAGCGGATAGATCTTGGCCCTGCGCATGAGTTTTGCTGCCGCCATATTCGCCGACGGCGGCGTCCCCTGGACCACGCCAATCCTCTTGTCGGCAAGCTTCTGGTCGGTCAGCGTTTCCACTCCCCGAAGATCGCCATCCTTCTCATAGAGCAGCACATAGGAGGAGCGATAATAGGCATTGGTATTCTGGACGAGTTCGTCGCCCTGCGCGTATCCCATGATGATATCGCAGCGATTGGCACCAAGCGTATTGCGTACAAAACCGGTAATCGAGGGAAACCACGTATAGGCGACGGAGCCACGTCCCGTGGCGGTGGCAACCAGCTTGGCAAGTTTATCCTCGAAACCTTCGCCGCTTTGGTCGGAGAAAGGCATGTTAGACGGGTCGGCGCAGACCCGCAGGATATCAGGGTCGACCAGTTCGCCAGCGGCCCCAAGTCCGGCATTCTGTGCATGCACAGGCAACGTGGCCAATGCAGCAACGCCCGTGATAATTAGAGCCGCCTTATAATTTGCCTCTCTGCCGCCCCACCCCATGTCATCCACCCATACAAGAGGCTTCGTGGTCCTTCGCCGTTTGCGGCTTGTCTGCCTTCTTGGGCGGTCGACCGCGCGGCGCGTCACCGACGGCTCGGGCCCGCAGATAGACGTAGATGTCGTCAATGTAGCAATAGACGTTCTTGTTGTCGCCAAATGCGGGCATGACGTTTTGCTTGCCGCCGCCGACATTTTTGCGGCCTTCCGCGACGATCGCCAGGAACGCTCCGTAGTCCATGTTTTTCATGGTGTTGACCATCGCAGGCGCATAGCTCGAGCCCACGCCGTCCGGTCCATGACAGACATGGCAGTCGGAATGGTAGCGTCGGTATCCACTGAACGTGTACCAGTCGACCGTCCCGTCTTGCTCGATCTTGAATGTCGGATTGCCCTCCCCATCGAAATATTTCCCATCCTCGTCCTTCACGGCCGCCGCCTTTTCCTTGGTGTCTTGCGCCTGAGCCTGGTCTAAGATCGTCAGAGGGAGAAGGATCATTGCGAAGACCGAAATTGCGTTGCGTAAAAACATCCGAACCCCTTTTTTGTTCGCCACGGACGCCAGTTTGCTGTCGCGATACGACGTTGAGTGCGTTGTGGTTGCGCGATGGCTTCGAGAGCCCAGTCGGTATCCGTGACTGGACTCTCATTTACCTCGGTGGGGCAGGTCTCCTGGAACTCAGTCGGGGAGACCGAAGACAGTAAGCTGGCCGCCCAGCGTCGTATAGTCGGCAAGTGCTGCGTAGCCGCCGACAGCGCCCAGACCAGCCGTGGAGATCGACTTTTCTTCTTCCGTAGGAGCCTTCTTGCCCGCCACCGCCTGCTGCCAGGCTGCGGCGCCTTCGGCGCCTAGAAGACCACCTGCAAGGCCGATGCCCGCCCAACCGCCAATACCCGACAGAACGGCTACATACTGCTTGCCCTTATGCTCGAAGGTGTTGATGTTGCCAATGATGCCCGATGGCGTTTTAAACTTGTAGAGTTCCTTGCCTTCGTTATCGATGGCCTTGATGTAGCCTTCGAGCGTGCCATAGAAGACGACGTCGCCGTCGGTGGCAAGCGCGCCGGACCAGACCGAGAACTGCTCGGGTTTGGACCAGACGATCTCACCCTTGGCTGCATCCCAGGCAATGAAGTTGCCCATGCCGCCATGACTGTCCGGAGCCGGGAACATCGCCACCGTGGCGCCGACATAGGCCTGACCGGCCGTGTAGCCGACCTTGTAAGGTTCATAGTCCATACAGACATGGTTGGTAGGCACGTAGAAGAGACCGGTTTTCGGCGAATAGGCCGCCGGCTGCTGGTCTTTTGTTCCAAGAGCGGCAGGGCAGATACCCGTCGAAACTACGTCCTCCCCGTTCTGCTCGGTCGAGTACTTGGCGACCACCTGCGGGCGGCCGTACTCCTTGCTTTTTGGATCCATGACGACTTCCGTCGCCCAGTTCACCGTCGGATCGTACTTCTTGGCGACGAGAAGCTCGCCATTCACGCGGTCCATGGTGTAGGCGAAACCGTTGCGGTCGAAGTGGACCAGCACATCGTGTTTCTGACCGTTGACGTCCATGCCATCGACAAGGATCATCTCGTTGACGCCGTCAAAGTCCCATTCGTCGTGCGGGGTCATCTGGTAGACCCATTTGGCCATGCCTGTGTCCGCATCACGTGCGAATATGGTCATCGACCACCGGTTGTCACCTGGACGCTGAACGGGGTTCCAGGTCGAGGGATTACCGGTTCCATAGTAAACCAGGTTGAGCTTAGGATCATAGGAAAACCAGCCCCAAGTGGTTCCGCCGCCGGTCTTCCACTGCTCGCCTTCCCAGGTATTGATGCCGGAATCGGCACCGACAGGCTTGCCGAGATGAGTGGTCTTTTCAGGGTCCATCAGCGTCTCGGAATCCGGTCCGGTGGAATAACCCTTCCATGCGAGCGAACCGTCCTTGAGATTGTAGGCCGCTATCCAGCCGCGTACGCCGTATTCCGCGCCCGACACGCCAATGAGCACCTTGTCCTTAAAGACCATCGGTGCGGCGGTGCCGGATTCGCCCTTGCTGGCATCGGTCTCGGCGTTCTTCACCGACCACACGACCTTGCCAGTCTTGGCGTCAAGCGCGACGACCGTCGTGTCAGCTTGATTTAGGATTATCTTGCCATCGCCGTAGGCGACGCCACGGTTAACCGTGTCGCAACACATGATCGAGATGACGTTAGGATCCTGCTTGGGCTCGTATTTCCAGAGGATCTTGCCGTCGTTATTAAGATCCAAGGCATAGACTGTGTTGGGGAAGGGCGCATGGACATACATCACGTCGCCGATTACCAGCGGTCCGCCCTCGTGACCACGCAGGACACCTGTCGAGAAGGTCCACTTAACCTGCAGATCCTTCACATTCTCCTTCGTGATCTGGTTGAGCTTGGAATAACGCTGATTGGCATAATCGCCCGTCGGCATCGCCCAGTTCTTCGCGTCGGACGCAAGTGTCATGAGTTCTTCATTGGCCAACGCAGTTCCAGCAACGGCCACTGTCAAAAATCCAGCGGCGGTCAGCGGCAGATATATGTATTTTCCCAGGATGCGCATGCGAAGTCCTCCCGATGTTGATTTTCATCCGAGGCTCGTCACCACCAACCTCGGGTGACCACAAAGGCCAGCCCAAGCGTTCCGCTTGTCTATGGGACATACGCTTCCGTCAGCCCGTCACGGTTCGACCAGATGGCAGAGGGCACCATTATTGCCATCTCGGTCAACTACGAAACCTTGCCACTCCCATTCGGCAAAGCCTTGAAGACGGAAAACTCAAACACAATAATCCGTTCCAAAGGAGTAAGCAATAATAAACACATGCGTTGTCCTGTCAGTAAAAATGTTGCAATGCGAAGAATTAATGCTGCATCGCATTAATTTTCTTCCCTCCAGTGGCCATAATGGCGCGAAAGAATTCGCATAGTACTTGTTGCACATGCCCCCATACTGGGAATAGATGCGGTAGTATTCGGATCCGCGTCGGAGGTTATGGTGCTTACTGAGGTCCTACGAGCTATCTTCGCCCTGACTGCACTCACGGGTTCGGTCACCGTATCCTGGGCCGCCACTTACCCTACGGTGGCAATCGTGGACTACGTCTATGGCTGCATGAAAGCCAATGGAGAAACACGTGCAGCTCTCGAAAATTGTTCGTGCTCGATCGACATCATCGCCTCGATCGTTCCATATGAACGTTACGAGGCGGCAGAGACCTTCCGGAGCCTTGGACTCCAGACCGGCGAGAGGGGTGTGCTGTTCCGGGAGAGTGCGCCGGCAAAGTCTGCAACCACAGAACTGAGACGCGCTCAGGCGGAGGCAGACGTCCGCTGTTTCTAAAAGCGCGTGCGGGCCTTTCCCTGGCAACCGCTTTCGCGGGAGGACGGGACCACCGACATAGCGCGCCAAATCAGCCGGCGTCCGGAAACCGCGTCCTAAAATCCGAAACCAGATTGTCCAGCGCCTGGACGTCGCGCGCCTTGCGCTCGATGTCAACGTCGAAAATGCCGAGCGCATGGGCCGGCCGTGGTGACAGCACGATTACGCGATCGGCCAGCAGAAGTGCTTCCCGCAAATTGTGGGTCACCATCAGAGCAGTGGTGGGCCTCGCCGACCACACCGTCATCAGAAGGCGCCGCAATTTGTCGGCCGTGAGTTCGTCGAGCGAGGCGAAAGGCTCGTCCAGTAAGAGGATCGCCGGTTCTGTGGCAAAGGCACGCGCGAGGGCGGCGCGACGCGCAAGGCCGAGCGAAAGCTCCGAAGGATAGAGCGACCGCATTGCAGTGAGACCCAGAATGTCGAATAGCTCGTCCAAGGCCATCTCTCGCGTGCCGCGAGACAGCACAAGGCGAACATTCTGCTCCACCGTTCGCCAGGGAAGAAGCACCGGCTCCTGGAATACTGCGGCGATACGATTGGAGCCGCCTTTGGGCAACTGATAGCTGCCAGAAAAATCCTGATCGAGCCCGAGCAGGATACGCAAGGTCGTGGTCTTGCCGCAGCCCGAAGGCCCAAGTAAACAGGCAAACTCACCCTGCCGTACCTCGAAGGAAAGTCCGCGCAGGGCATCAATGGTCACGCCCTCAGCCGATCGGAACGTCTTCTCCGTAATGTCGACTTTAAGCGGGGCGGCGGCGCCAACGTGTTGCATGTCGTTCAAATGGCTGCACCAGAAGGAGTTCGATCAACAGCATAATGGCAACGAAGGCCAGCGAATAGGCGAGGATGGCAGCTACATCGAATATCTGGAAGTGAAGATAGATCTGGAAGCCGACACCATTGGAACGACCGAGCAACTCAACAACGAGCACGATCTTCCAGATCAGCGCAATACCGGATCGGGAAGCGGCCGCGAAATAAGGTTGCAACTGCGGCATCAATGTATGGCGGATCCTGTCGAGCAAACTGAGGCGATAGACCTTTGCCATTTCGGCGTACCGGGGATCCAGGGCACGCGCACCCTCGCGCATGGTGACCACGACGTTGGGTATCTTGTTGATCGCCACCGCGCTAATCGCCGCCGCTTCCGTCAGGCCGAACCAGATGTAGGCAAGAACGATGACGACCAGTGCGGGGAGGTTGAGAAAAAGGACAAGCCACGGATTGAAGAAAGAATCCACCCGCCGGTGCATACCGAGCAGGACGCCGATGACCGATCCGGCCAGCATCGCAACAACATACGCGGCGCCAACACGGGACAGCGTCATGGCGAGATGATATGCGAGATCGCCGCTTGCCGCCTCCTTGACCAACACGCTCCAGACTTGCGTCGGAAGCGGAAACGCGCGGTTTGGCCAAATCCCGGCCGCGAGGTTCCAGAGCAGGCATAACCCGACCAGGGACGTCAAGGCCGTTGCTGCCGGCAGAAGACCATGAGAGATGATGGGCGCGCGCCGACCTACAGTTGCCCCATTTTCCCGTCCGACTCTTGTTGTCATGTCTTCAAAGCCCAGAACGTTCCCGGAGCCATCTGCCGCGCCTCCCCAACAAGCTTCTCCCCGCCCAGTTCGGCTAGAATTTCGTACAGCTTGGCGGCATCTCTCTCCTCCTCTGCGAGCGGCCTATTCGGAATGCCTTCGCGGTAGCGATCGCGCAGCATTTCGAGTTCCCTGCCTTCGGCGCGCACGATCGGTGCCAGCCGCTGCCATTCAGCGTCCGATCTAGCCAGTAGCTTCTTGGCCTCACCGCTTGCTCGGAGGAAATTCATGGCCAAATCAGGATTTTCGTTCGCCCATTTTTCGTGAAAAACGTAACCGAGCGCCGAAACAGGCCCCGATGCCCCGAGCGCCTTGGCGGCATCGTCAGCGCCGATGAGGCGGCGAAAGCCATTCACCTCCAGCCGGGCGCAGAAATGCCAGAAGTTCAGCACCGCATCGAGTTCGCCGGAAACCGCCTTTTCCGACAGCAGAGGCGGCGCGCCGAAAACGACCTCGCTTTCCCGGGTCAAGTCGATCTTGTGATCACGCCGGGCAAGGCCCTGGATCAGAAGCCAGCTCTTGTCGAGTGGCCCACCAGTCACGCCGATTTTCTTTCCGGCGAGGTCGGGGATGGCACGAATGGGCGCATCCTCCTTGACCATGATGGCGCCAACCGCAGTCGAATAGGGTGCGAGAGTGAGATCAGCGCCCTGCGAACGCTGGCGCGACACCCATAGCCAATCGGAAACGATGATGTTGAGATCGCCTGCCAACATGGCAACATTGGTAGCGTCTTCGCCTGCGAAATAGACGATCTCCACGTCAATCCCGCTGGCGGCATCAAACTGGTTGTGCTTGATAGTGTCGAGTTCCCAGTTCACCGTCCCGAACTTCAGGACACCGACCCGTATCTTCGGCGCGGTGGGCTTGGCCAAGGCATGGAAGCTCAAGGGGCTTGTCGCAGCCAGCAAGGCTGCTCCGCAGATCGCGCGCCTCGATATGTTCATCATGCCACCTCCCAGCAAAATGTTTTGCAGCGGCGTCATATTTCCCTGCTGTTGCTAGGAAAGACGCATGTCCAACGGACGATCTTCAGTGACGGATGGCTTCCCGACCACTTTGCAATATGCGCCGGCGCTAAGGTCATGCATTGGATAAGCGAGCCGCGGCTTTCAAAATATAGATGTTCGGCGCGACAACTCGTCGGGTTGGCCAACACGCAGACGGTCAGGACGAGATCGACGAGGTTCAATTGAGCACCTTTCACTGCATCACTGCGCACAGAAGACCCCTGACTGCCATGCTTCGCGTGCCGTCCGGTTGCTGGCTTTCACAAGGTGCCCGAAGGAAAACCGGCGTTAAGCATACGCGTGCCACAAAGACGCGTCAATCATTCTGCGAGAAAACGGCGCCTGCCGCTGTCGGGGAATGTCCAAATTAAATCGCCGCCAATGTCATTGCCCACCTGATGCAATTCCCGAATAGAGCCCCGGCCACCGGCCGTCATTTCGTCTTGAACGCTTCCGCGATTGTTTTGGTAAGCGCATACAAACGCTGTTCGATCAGCGTCGGCACTTCGCAGACGAAGGTCAGCGACTGCGCGCGCTCCTGAAAGACGCGTGTCTGGAACATGAGCCGGTCACTACGGAGCGCAACCTCGTCCGGATTAGCGTCGGGCTTGCCCCGCAATGCATCGACCGCCGACGCCTCCTGACGCAAGAACGCCGCCACGTTCCTCTGTCGGTGGGCGTACCGCGCAATGCCGGAGATGACATCAGATCGTTCTCGGTTCATATGATCAAACAGCCCCCGCACGAGCATGGCCATTCGGTTCTCTCTCTCGCCGTCCGACAGGCTTTCCTTAAAAGCGCTGATCTTCTGCTGCGCTTCCGGCAACGGCACGCGACGCGCCGCGAGCTCCTGCACCAACGCACCGATGGCCGCATCTTTGGACCAATCAGCGGCGGTCTGCGGCAGTTCGGGGCCATTCCAAATCTGTCCGAGCGAAAGCAGCGCAACCTTGCGCTGGATACACGGCCAATCCGGATCGTCACCCTGGGCGGCCAATGCGGGCCAAGAGACGATTACGCCGATTGTGACGGCGGGGAGTATGCGTGTCAGAGCCAGCGACCACATCAGATATTGCCTCCCGTGTCCTGCCTGCGGCTGAGCAAGCCATTCGATGGATCGTAGGCGAGAATTGCACTCCCGAGAAACAGCACCGTACATCCGATCACGACAGCAAGAGATACCCAGTCGATTTGTCCGTAAATGGCGAAGCGGACCAGCTCAACCGCATAGGTGAACGGGTTTACGAGGCAGATCTTGTGGAGGATCGGGCTCGATTCCTGGATGCGCCAGAGCGGATAAAGCGCGGGCGAGGCAAAATACATCGGGAAAATCACAAAGTTCATGACGCCCGCGAAATTCTCAAGCTGCTTGATCATCGACGACAGAAGCATGCCCAGCGAGCACAGCATCATGCCTGACAGAAAGAGCGCGGGCAGAACCAGAAGGTAGCCGATCGGCGGTGGCTTGACACCCCAGAACCATGCGACGGCCAGAAAAACATAGACCTGCATGATCGAAACCGCAACACCCGCGAGCAGCTTGGAGGCCAAAAGGAACCAGCGCGGAAACGGGCTGACCAGCAGGGTCCGCATGTTACCCATCTCCCGGTCATAGACCATCGAGAGTGAGGACTGCATGCCGCTGAACAACAGGATCATTCCGCAAAGACCGGGCGTGATATAAACCTCGTAGAGCACATAGGTCTTGTAGGGCGGAATGATCGAAACACCGAGAACCTGGCGAAATCCTGCAGCGAAGACAAAGAGCCAGAGGAGCGGGCGGACCAGGGACGAAATGAAGCGCTCACGTTGATTGAGAAAGCGAAGACTTTCGCGATACAGAATTCCCTTCAGGCAAATGAGATGCTGGCCGAAGCTGAAGCCGCGATCTGGATCAAGATCAGTTGGAATTGCGCGTGAACCACGTTGGAATGTCATCATGGTGCTCCTTGCGTTGGAGCGAGCCCGGTTAAGGCGACAAACGCCTGACGAACGCCGTCAGTACCGGCCGAACGAACGACGTCGTCCACCGTTCCATCCGCCAGCACCCTCCCCTTGTGGAGGATGACGACATGATCGCTCATTTCCACCTCGTCGATCAAATGGGTCGTCCAGAACACGCTGATGCCATCGGCGGTCACAAGCTCACGGATGGTCCCAAGGATCTCTGCCCGCGACTGTATATCGAGTCCCACGGTCGCTTCGTCGAGCAGCAGCAACGGCGGCCGGTGCAAGAGGGCGCGTACAATCTCTATGCGCCGCATCTGTCCGCCGGAAAGACTGCGTGCCTTGTCGTAGAGCCGGTCACTCATATTCACCTGGGCAAGCAGTGCTGTGATCCGCTCCATAGCGTGTCGATGGCCGATTCCATGCAGAGAGGCATGATAGGTGAGGTTCTGGTAGACGCTGAGGTCGAGATCGAGTGTACGCGCCTGGAACACGATGCCGAGGCGGCGCAGCGCTTCGCCCGGCTCGCGGCGGATGTCGTAGCCGAAGATGCGGATCGAGCCCTCGCGGGTATTGTAGAGATGGCTGATCAACGAGAGGAGCGTGGTCTTGCCGGCTCCGTTGAGGCCGAGCAAGACTGTAAAATGGCCCGCCGCGATTGAAAAGGACACGCTGGACAGAGCCTGCTGCTGTCCGTAGAAATAGCTAAGGTTTGAAACGTCAAGCGCGGCGGGCATGCTCACGCTATACTTCGCCTTTGCATGCTGCATGGTCCGTCTCCTCGCAACTGCGAACGCCAATTCTCCCTGCCTTACTTGATGGTGATCATGCCTTTCATGCCCTTGTCGCCCAGATCGGGAACGGACCACGTGTACGTGCCAGGCCGGATCGTTGTGAATTGCACCTGCATCGTGCCTTCTGAATCGAATTCGAGCCACGCTGGCGCACCGTTCATATGAACCTCTAGATCGTTGATGACGATCTGGTTCATCCAGACATTGCGGAAAAGGTCCGTGGCAAACTTGTATTCGAGCCCGGCTGCCGACGTGATTTTCCAACGATAACCCTGCCCGGCGATCAGTTCAAAATCCTTCTGGTTGACGGTGAAACTGTCGGTAGCCGATCCGAGGACCAGTTCAGGCACATCCTTGCTGGCCCGCGTCACCTTCTCAGCGGCCGCCGGAACGGGCGCTGCATCGTCATCATCGTTGTCGCCGGCATCTTGTGCAAAGCCGGGAACCGACAAAGCCGTTCCAACGAGCACCGCCAACGTGAAGGTCCTATATTCCTGCATGTGTTCCCTCCCTTGATTGCCAGAAATACTTTGTGCAACGGTCAGTTCGGAGACACGACCACCCCCCAGGGCAGTGCCCCGACGGTCACGGACTGAACCGGCTCATCGGTCGCGACATCGATGAAGGTGATGTCGTTGGACACCCCGTTGGTGCTAATGATCGTCTTCTGGTCGGGGGTGAAAGCAAGTTGCCAGACCCGCTGCCCGACCAGCACGTACTTCTCCACCTCGTAGGTCTCCGCATTGACCACTGCCACGCGATTGGCGGGGCCGAGTGCAACATATGCCTTCTTGCCGTCGGCGGTGATGCGCATGCCCACTGGCTGGATCGCTTCGGATCGCAGGCCGGGTATCTCGAAGGTGATCTTGTGCTTCACCTCCCGGTTGGTGTTGTCGATGACGGAGACGGTACCGCCGATTTCGGCGCTGACCCAGACCTCGGAATTGTCCGGTTTGAACTCGGCAAACCGTGGACGGGAATCGACGAGAACATTGTGGGTAATTTCGTTGGTTTCGGTATCGATGAAGTGCGCCATGTTGGTCGTTTCGGAGGTGTTGACCATGGTCTTTCCGTCCGGGCTAACGCCCATGCCTTCGGGTTCGACGCCGACCGGTACCTCGGCAAGCACGTCTTTGCTTTCGAGATCGATGACCGTGACGAGGTTGTCGTCCTCATTGGCGACATAGAGCGTCTTTCCATCGGGCGAGAGAACGAACAACTCCGGGTCGGGTCCAGACGGCAGCGATCCGACGATTTCGTAGGTCGACGCATCGATGATCTCAATCGTGTCGTCGTCGCTTGCGCAGAGGTATATGAACTTGCCGTCGTGTGAAATGGTGATGCCGCGAGGACGCTGGCCGACATCTATAGTGCGCACCACCTCCTTCGTCTCCGAGTCAACCACGCTCACCGTGTTGTCCTTCTCGTTGGAGACATATACCATGTAGGCGCAGGCGGGTGTGGCTAGGCTTGTTGCGGCCGCAAATCCTGCCGAAAGTAAAGTCAGCCTTCGCAGCATCCGGCTCTCTCCCTGTTTGAGGTTACTTGAGCGCACATCGCGTCTCCGGCTGATCGATGCCCAGCGTGTCGAGTTCGGATACCTGGTGCAGGAAACCCTCCTGCGGTGAGGTCGAGACAACGGAACGGCCGTCTCCCAGGAAGATTGGCTGGCGCAATTGCCGGTTCCATTTTCGGAAGGTCAGCTTCTGTCCCTTGAAGGCCGCAATCGAGAAATCATCGGCGCGGATGAAGGCAGCAATTGCTCCGGGGTCAGCACTTGGCGTGCGCGTCGCAGCCTCGCCGACAATTCTTACCGCAGTCCATGCGGCCATGTCCTTTGACAGCATTCGCCTTCCACTTGCCCTGGCGAAGCGGTTCTGGATCTGGGTACCGCCCCATTGTTCGCTGGCTGGATGCCAGGCAGATGGCACGAGGCCGGCCGTTCCCGCAACGGGACGTGGGCTCCATATCCGGAATGGCACATAGGTGCCGAAGACCTCGCTTTCGTCTGCCACAAGCAAGACATCGTAATCGGGAAAATCCTGGGTGAAGACCGGCATTTGCCGCTGAATCTGGACCACACCGGTGTCCGTCCGCCGCGCCGTACCGGTGTCGGTAAACTCCTTTTCCGCGACGATCTCTCCGCCGAAGCGCGTGGCAGCACGCCGTAATGCCTCGGCAAAAAGCTTGTCCGGCTCATGGGAGCCGTACACCAACGCCCAACGGCGCCATTGTTTCCAAATCAGATATTGCGCCAGGCCATCGGCGAGCATGGTCCGGGTGGGCGCAGTATGAAACACGTTGGCCCGGCACTCCTCCTCGCGCAGACTGTCGTCAGTGGCGCCGACATTGAAGATCAAAACGCCCCTCTCGCGAGCAAGATCGACAATCGACAAAAGCTGCCGCGCTGACAAGTCCGCGAGAATGTAGAGAACACCCTTCGCTATCATCTCCTTAAAAGCCGGGATTATGTCAGCATCGGGCTTGACCTCGGCCACATCGAGCGTGAATTTTTGTCCGAGAAAAGCGCCGGTCGTATTGTTGTCGCCGATCGCCACATTCGCACCCACAACGCCTTCGTCCCGCGGCGGCACGTCCAAGACTGAAAGCGCCAACTGGGGTGCATAGGCGCGAAGATAGCCTAGCCGGATTTGCGAGACTTGCTGCTGGGGTTTGACCGGCTTGTTGACCGGAGCGGTGATCTCCTCCGCAACGGCACACGATGGGCCGAAAAGCGCAAGAAAAGTCGCGACGAATAATATCAGGACATTGGGCACCGCTGATCCCACGTGATAAGGAGAATACTTCAGTTCCGACGCAAGCCGGATCTGTGCAATTCTAAGGTGCCGCGATCAGCTTAAACGACATATCTCCGATTTCAACTGAAAATATCACAGGCGTCACTCGCGGGACCAGGAGTGTTGACGGAGAAAAGTGACCGGACGTGCTATGGTTTCGCGCGGATCTTGTCGCCGGCACGGGATAGTCCGTCGCCAGCGTCGTCTTCACATCCACCTTCGACCGATGAGGATAGGCAGCAAGATCGAGACGGGCGGGACGCCGCGGAGCCAGCGCAATCAGCTTGACCGCATCGAAGCCCGAGCGATGCGCTATTCAGCGCGCTGACGGACCACTCCAGATTTTGGCGTTCTAGACTTATTGCGTCGATCGCCGCTTCGGTCACTCAAATCCGCCGCGCGGCAGGTGGCTCGAAGCGAAAGAGTTCTAGTCCCGTCAGCCGAAACACCCAAACCCATTCAGGACCCCGCCCTTCCCGTCCAATGATCTAGCCCGTGCGATCGATGGGTTTGGCCTAGATGCCGCCCCGTGCGACGGCAAGAAGCTCCATCCCCTGGCAGAGCCAATCCCTACTTGAAGCTGTCAAGGAACTTGGACAAGGCGGCCCCTTAGTGGAGATGAGCGCTTGCCGAATGCTAGAATGCCCCCGGGGATGATGAGCATCACTGGTATTGCTATTGCGGCTAAAGCGTGTTGCGACTTACCGGATTCAGGATACCCTTGGCGTCTGAGTTGTGATTCATTTCTCCCCAGAAGGAGAAGTGTCGTGGGCAAGCCGCATCTGATCGAATTGCGTGCGCGTGTTGTAGCGTTTGTGAAGCAGGGCCATAGCCATCGAGAGGCGGCGCGGCATTTCCGCGTGTCGCCACGTTTCGTTAACAACATGATCATCCTGGAGCAATCCTCTGGTTCGCTTGCACCGCCCAAGCAAGGCCATCCGCTCGTGTCGCGGTCCACCGCGCCACGGTCGGCCGGTTTCTCAAGTGGCTTGGCTGAGTAATAAAAAAAGCCTCAGGGTCAGCAAGCAGTTGCGACCCGAGATCGCCAAGGCGCGTGACCTGTGGATCCACCGACACATGCGTTTCTTCCGCAAGGCATTGTCTCACTCCGAAAACGGGCCGCCCGCAGCTTCGACGCCATCTCCAACGCGATTGGCGAAATCGTCGGCCTTTTCTCCGTCGCTGAATGCAGGAACTTCTTCAAAGCGCAGGATATGAGACAGATTAAGTGCGACACGCTTTTGATCAGTGGAGATCGAGCTTTTTCATCTTCCTGTGCAGCGTGGCGCGGCTGATGCCAAGCGCGATCGCCGCCTGCGAAACATTGCCGCCGGCGCGCGACAGCGCCCGCAAGAGTGCCGCCTTCTCCGCCTCGACGATCTCGTACTGCTGGGAGACGCCAGCCTCGTGCAGGGCATCGGCCGCCGGAATGCCGGCGGCGATGCGCTTGTCGTCCAGCTGCAGCGCGATGCGGGCGGCGCGCGTCGCGCCGAGCACCAGATCGTGCCTGTCGACAGCAAGCAGGGCGGCGGCGGAATTAGCGCCAGCCGGGACCATCAGGAAACGGGCGCCGGCAAAGGCCGAGCGAAAAAGGTTGAGCTCGATGCGCATCGCCGCATCGCGCACGGTCTGCGTCAGGATTGCCAGCGTCATCTCGTTGACATCTTTGCGGCATGTGGAGATGTCGAGGGCCGCGGCCAGCCGCCCACGATGATCGCGGATCGGCGCCGTTGTGCAGCTCAGGCTGGTATTCGAGCAGAAGAAATGCTGATCGCGGAAAATGGCGACGGCCCGCTCGTCGGCAAGTGCGGTGCCGATGCCGTTGGTGCCGATGCTGGCCTCTGTCCAGACCGAACCGGTCCAGAGGCCGAGTTCACGGAATTCCTTGTCGTCGCCGGCAGCGCCCCGGCGCTCCAGCGCGATGCCGTTCTTGTCGGTAAGAAGCAGGCAGCAGCCGGCCCTGCCAACGGTGGTAAAGAGACGATCGAGCTCTTCCGTCGCGCTGGCGATCAGCTGTTCGGACTGCTCGCGCGCACGGCGGAATTCCTGGTCGGTGAGGCGCAGTGGAGCCCGCTGGTCCTCGGGGGCGAGCTGGTGCATGGTCATGCACCGCCGCCATGAGGCGACGACCGGAGAACTGGCTGCGGCGGAATCGCGCTGGGCAGACGTGTAGACGTGCTCGGCGTGCGCTGAGTGTTCGTGCATCGGCTCCTCCCACCGAACTTCAGAACATTCTGATGGAAAAGCGGCTGGTTTGCAATCGGCCGGCCCGGCGGCCGATTGCCGCCAGTTTGTCGAAATGCTGGCGACCGCCAGCGTCTAGCGCTGCAGCCAGGCTTCGATGCCGCGCGCTGCCGCCCGGCCGGTCGCCAGGCAGGCGGTGAGGAGATAGCCGCCGGTCGGTGCCTCCCAGTCGAGCATCTCACCGGCGATGAAGGTGCCTGGCAGCGCCTTCAACATGAAGTTTTCGTCGATGCCGCTCCAGCGGATGCCTCCGGCCGAGGAGATCGCTTCGGCGATCGGGCGGGTTTCGATCACCGGCACCGGCAGGGCCTTGATCATGCCGGCGAGACGCTCCGGATCGGTTCGGTCGCGCTCGGGAGCGAGTTCGCGCAGCAGCGCCGCCTTGACGCCGTCGAGGCCGGCACCCTTGCGCAGGCGGTTTGAAAAGCTCGATTTGGCGTCCTGCCGCGCAAGGTCGCGGCTTAGTCTCTCGGTTGTCCGGCCGGGTGAGAGGTCGAGCGTCAGGACGGCGCTGCCATGGTTCAGCAGCCGGTCGCGCAACGCGGCCGTATGGGTATAGACGAGGCTGCCTTCGATGCCGCTGCCGGTGATGACGAATTCGCCGGGAAAAGTGCCGGCCTCGGACGTGGCGGTGACTGATTTTACCGGCTCGCCGGCGAAACGTTCGCTGAAGTTCCCGCTCCATCCGACGACGAAGCCGCAATTGGCGGGTTGAAAAGTGTCAATTTCCACGCCCCTGCCGGCCAGCCACGGCACCCAGGCTGCATCGGAGCCGAGGCGCGGCCAGCTTGCGCCGCCGAGCGCCAGCAGGGCTGCGTCGCAATGGACGATGCTGCGCCCTTCGGGCGTTTCGAAAACATAGCCGTCTTCGGCAAAACCGGTCCAGCGGTGGCGGGTGCGCAGCGTGGCGCCCTGTGCCTCTAGCCGCCTGAGCCAGGCGCGCAGCAAAGGCGAGGCCTTCATCACCTTCGGGAAAACCCGGCCGGACGAGCCGATGAAGGTTTCGGTCCCGAGGTCGCTTGCCCAATGCCTGATATCATCAGGGGTAAAGGCATCAAGAGCGCGCTGCAGACGGGCGGAAGCCGCGCCGAAGCGCGTGGTGAAACGGGCATAATCCTCGGAATGGGTGATGTTGAGACCCGATTTGCCGGCCAGCAGAAACTTGCGGGCAAAGGTCGGCATGGCGTCATAGACGGTCACCGCATGACCGGAACGGGAAAGCAGTTCGGCAGCCGCGAGACCCGCCGGGCCGCCGCCGATGATTGCAATCCGCTTCTGGTTCATTGATCTCTTCGCCCGATTCTCTCTGTATGCAGTTTTGGCGCGGGCGCGGATCGCCCGCAAGGGCAGCGGTCAGTGGTGCGGATGCGTGCACTGGCCGTGGTCGGCGAGCACCTCGATGACGCGGCATTGGTCGACGCGGCCATGGCCGCAGCCGTCCATCATGATTTCCAGCTCGGCTTTCAGCGCCATCAGGCTGCGGATGCGCTGCTCGACCTCGATGAGGCGGGCTTTGGCGATGGCATCGGCCGAGGCGCAGGACTGGTGCGGATCGTCCTGCAGAGTGAGCAGCGTGCGGATCGCCTCGATCTCGAAGCCGAGTTCGCGGGCATGGCGGATGAAGGCGAGGCGGCTGATATCCGCAGGCTCGAAGGAGCGCTGGTTGCTCTCGCTGCGGCTCGGCGCTGCGAGCAGGCCGATGCTCTCATAATAACGGACCGTCGGCACCTTGACGCCGCTTTGGCGGGCGGCTTCGCCAATGGTGATCTTTTTCATGATTTTCCTCTTGCACCTCTAGTCGCTAGAGGATGTAGGAGAGATGCTTCTGTTTGACAAGGAAGCGGATCATGGCTGAGAGCGAGACACGATACCGGGTTGGCGGCATGGATTGCGCCGCCTGCGCAACCAAGATCGATACGGCGGTCAGACGCGTGGCGGGTGTCGCCGATGTTTCCGTTTCGATGATGGCGGGCACGATGACCGTTCGGCACGATGGCAGCAGCGATCTCAAGGCGATCGAGAAGAAGGTGACCGGGCTCGGCTATTCCGTCGCGCCGCTTGCCGGAACCACTGCGCCTGCGCATACCCAGGGCTCGCGGCATCGTCACGACCATGGACATGATCACCGCGATCACGCCGGCCATGACCACGATCATGCGGGCCACAACCATGAAGGCCACGCTCATGCAGGCCATAGCCATGATCACGCAAGTCATGACCATGACCGTTCTCACGGTCATGGCGAGAGGGAAATCGAGGGGCTGCACGGGCACGACTATGCACCCATGACCGGTCCCTGGTGGCAGAGCAGGAAGGGCCGGCTGACCATCCTTTCGGGGGCGGCCCTCGTTGCCGCCTATGCCGTCGGCCATCTCGTGCCGGCGATTGCATCCTATGCCTTCATCATCGCCATGCTGATCGGGCTGGTGCCGATCGCGCGGCGCGCCATCGTGGCCGCCTTCTCGGGAACACCGTTTTCGATCGAGATGCTGATGACGATTGCCGCCGTCGGCGCCGTCATCATCAATGCCGGTGAAGAGGCGGCAACCGTTGTGTTCCTGTTCCTCGTCGGCGAGCTGCTGGAAGGGGTGGCAGCGGGCAAGGCGCGGGAAAGCATCCAGTCGCTGACGGCGCTGGTGCCGAAGACCGCGCTGCTCGAAGACAATGGGCAGACGCGGGAGGTGCCGGCGGAAAGCCTTTCGGTCGGCGCCATCATCATGGTTCGTCCTGGCGATCGGATCTCGGCGGACGGCATTATCATTTCCGGCGAGAGCGCGATCGACGAGGCGCCGGTGACGGGTGAGAGCACGCCGGTACGAAAAGGAGTCGATGCCGTCGTTTTTGCCGGCACGGTGAATGGCGATGCGGTGCTGAGGGTTCGCGTCACGGCGGCTGCCGCCGACAATACCATTGCCCGCGTCGTCAAGTTGGTGGAGGAGGCGCAGGAATCGAAGGCGCCGACCGAACGCTTCATCGATCGGTTCTCGCGCTATTACACGCCCGGCGTCGTCGTGGTCGCAGCGCTGGTAGCGGTCGTTCCGCCGCTGCTGTTCGCAGGGCCGTGGGGCGAATGGGTCTATAAGGGCCTTGCCATCCTTTTGATCGGCTGCCCCTGCGCGCTCGTCATCTCGACGCCGGCGGCGATCGCCGCCTCGCTTTCGGCAGGTGCGCGGCGCGGGCTGCTGATGAAGGGCGGCGCGGTGCTGGAAACGCTCGGCAAGGTGACGATGGTCGCCTTCGACAAGACAGGCACGCTGACGGAAGGCAGGCCACAGGTCACCGACATCATTGCCTTCGGTCTGAGCGAGGCGCAGGTGCTGTCGCGCGCGGCGGTGCTGGAGCAGGGTTCCAGCCATCCGTTGGCGCTGGCGATCCTCAACCGCGCCAAGGCGGACGGCGTTCCCGTGCCGCCGGCCTTCGAGCTGGAAGCGCTGCCGGGCAAGGGTGTCAGCGGCAAGGTCGGCGGCGAGACGCTGGATCTGCTGTCGCCGCCTGCCGCCCGCGAGCGAGGGACGCTCGGCGCGGAACAGGATGCACGCATCACGGCGCTGAACGACGAGGGCAAGAGCGTGTCGGTGCTGCTCGTCAACGGTGTTGCGGCCGGCCTGATCGCCATGCGCGACGAGCCGCGTGAGGATGCCGAGGCCGGGCTCGCTGCCCTCAAATCAGCAGGCGTCAAGGCGTTGATGCTGACCGGCGACAACAAGCGGACGGCAGCAGCCGTTGCCGGCATGCTCGGCATCGACTGGCGCGGCGAGATGATGCCGGAGGACAAGCAGCGGGTCGTTGGCGAATTGAAGCGCCAGGGTTTCATCGTCGCCAAGGTCGGCGACGGCATCAACGATGCTCCGGCGCTGGCCGCGGCCGATATCGGCATCGCCATGGGCGGCGGCACCGATGTGGCGCTGGAGACGGCGGATGCGGCCGTGCTGCACGGACGCGTCGGCGACGTGGCGCGAATGATCGAACTTTCCAAACGCACGATGCGCAACATCCTGCAGAACATCATCATCGCACTCGGGCTGAAGGCGGTGTTTCTGGTGACGACGATCGCTGGTATCACCGGGCTCTGGCTGGCGATCCTCGCCGATACCGGCGCCACCGTGCTGGTGACGATCAACGCGCTGCGGTTGCTTCGGATAAAGATATAAACATTCCTGACTTCATCCCTCCGGCGCTCGTCACCGGCGGGATGTCCCATCGACGATTCGGGCCCGATCTCGAATCGAAATCGCGGGACCGGCCATAGGTCGGCTCTCCTCGTCAGGGCTTTCTCCACAGTCTGCTTTCTTTAAGCTTTGGTTATCCATGTTTTTCACAGGAACCCAGCGATTTCAAACCTGCCGTAACGCAATGCACAAACCATCCGTTGACGCGAATTTGGATTGGCGTACTATATCTAGTGTTCAAGGTTCCATCGATTCGTAGGGATCGATGGCTAAGACGGGAATTCGGTGCGCTTCGCCATCATGGCGCGGCAATGCCGGAGCTGCCCCCGCAACTGTAAGCGGTGAGCAACTGTCCGATTTCAGGTCACTGGAGCATGATGCTCCGGGAAGGCTGGGGCAGGGTGCTTTGACCCGTGAGCCAGGAGACCTGCCTCGAACAAAACGTCCACGGGCGGGGTGTCCGGAAGGTCGCGTTGCATGGCTGCGGGGAATCTCCGCATCGCGTTTCGCAGGCCCGAGCCTCCGCATCAGCCACTTCGGGGTGAAGTCATGTCAGTATGTCAGTTCAGGCCGCCACCCGCTAGAGGTAGAGGGCGGAGTACGCCCAGCGGCTAAACAGCCGCATAGCTCAAATCATCAGAGAATTTTTCGACGGATATCGGCAGATTTCCGATCGATGTCCTGCGCCCAATCGCGTCGTCACGAGGAATATCATGACCATTACCGTCTACAGCAAGCCTGCCTGTGTCCAGTGCACTGCCACCTACCGCGCCCTCGACCGGTTGGGCGTCGATTATGACATCGTCGATATTTCGCAGGATGCCGAAGCGCTCGATCGCGTCCGCAGCCTCGGCTACATGCAGGCGCCTGTGGTCATCGCCGGCGAGCAGCATTGGGCGGGCTTCCGCCCCGACATGATCAGCGCGCTTTCCTGAGGAAAGGCGATGGGGCTGATCGTCTATTATTCCAGCCGGTCCGAGAATACTCATCGGTTCGTCGCCAAGCTCGGACTGCGCGCGGCGCGCATTCCGGCAGGTGGCGCAGACGCGTTCCATATCCGCGAACCCTTCGTGCTGATCGTGCCGACCTATAGCGGCGACGGCGGCAAGGGCGGCGCCGTTCCAAAGCAGGTGATCCGTTTCCTCAACGATGCGGAAAACCGCGGACACATCCGCGGCGTAATTGCCGCGGGCAACAGCAATTTCGGCGAGACATACGGGCTCGCCGGCGACGTGGTCTCGCAGAAATGCCAGGTGCCGTACCTTTACCGGTTCGAGCTTATCGGCACCGAAGACGACGTTGCCAAGGTCAAACACGGAATGGAACGATTTTGGACACGGCAACAAACCTGACGCGGGATGCGGGCGCAAAACCGCATCACACTTTTGCTCATCCCGCCGGGGAAAGGCCGCTGAAGGCGGCCGAAACCCTCGACTATCACGCGCTGAACGCGATGCTGAACCTCTATGACGATGAGGGGCGGATCCAGCTCGACAAGGATCGAATGGCTGCCGAGCAATATTTCCTGCAGCATGTGAACCAGAACACGGTGTTCTTCCACAATCTGAGGGAAAAGCTCGATTACCTCGTGACCGAGGGTTATTACGAGCAGGAGGTTCTCGATCAGTATTCCTTCAATTTCGTGCGCGATCTGTTCGACCAGGCCTATGCCAAGAAATTCCGTTTCCCGACCTTCCTCGGCGCCTTCAAATATTACACCAGCTATACGCTGAAGACCTTCGACGGAAAGCGCTATCTCGAGCGCTATGAGGACCGCATCTGCATGGTGGCTCTGGCCTTGGCGCGCGGCGACGAGGCCCTTGCCCGCGACATGGTCGACGAGATCATTTCCGGCCGCTTCCAGCCGGCAACGCCGACCTTCCTCAATGCCGGCAAGAAGCAGCGCGGCGAACTGGTTTCCTGCTTCCTGCTGCGCGTCGAGGACAATATGGAATCGATCGGCCGGTCGATCAATTCGGCGCTGCAATTGTCGAAGCGCGGCGGCGGCGTGGCGCTGTCGCTGACGAACATCCGCGAGGCAGGCGCGCCGATCAAGCATATCGAGAACCAGTCGTCGGGCATCATCCCGGTGATGAAGCTGCTCGAAGACAGCTTCTCCTACGCCAACCAGCTCGGCGCGCGCCAGGGGGCAGGTGCGGTCTATCTCAATGCCCATCATCCCGATATCATGCGCTTCCTCGACACCAAGCGCGAAAATGCCGACGAGAAGATCCGCATCAAGACGCTGTCGCTCGGCGTCGTCGTGCCCGATATCACCTTCGAGCTCGCCAAGAACAACGAGGATATGTACCTGTTCTCGCCTTATGACGTGGAGCGCGTCTATGGCGTGCCCTTCACCGAAATTTCGGTGACGGAAAAGTACCGCGAGATGGCGGACGACGCCCGCATCTCCAAGAAGAAGATCAAGGCGCGGGAATTCTTCCAGGTGCTTGCCGAAATCCAGTTCGAGAGCGGCTATCCCTACATCATGTTCGAAGACACGGTGAACCGGGCGAACCCGATCGCCGGGCGCATCAGCATGAGCAATCTTTGCTCTGAGATCCTGCAGGTGAGCGAGGCGAGCGAATATAATGACGACCTCTCCTACAAACATCTCGGCAAGGACATTTCCTGCAATCTCGGCTCGCTGAATATCGCGGCGGCAATGGATTCGGCCGATTTCGGCAAGACGATCGAGACCTCGATCCGGGCGCTGACGGCCGTTTCCGACATGAGTCACATTTCCTCGGTTCCCTCGATCGAGAAGGGCAACGACGAGAGCCGTGCGATCGGCCTTGGCCAGATGAACCTGCACGGTTACCTCGCCCGCGAACGCATTTTCTACGGCTCCGAGGAAGGCGTCGACTTCACCAACATCTATTTCTATACGGTGACCTATCACGCGATCCGCGCCTCGAACCTTTTGGCGGTCGAACGCGGCACGAGCTTCAAGGGCTTCGAGAACTCGAAATATGCCTCCGGCGAATATTTCGACAAATATACCGACCGGCTCTGGGAGCCGGCGACGGAGACGGTGAGGGCGCTGTTCGAGACGTCAGGCATTCACATTCCGACGCAGGAAGATTGGGCCGCGCTGAAGAAGGCGGTGATGGCCTCCGGCCTCTATAACCAGAACCTGCAAGCGGTGCCGCCGACGGGCTCGATTTCCTATATCAACCACTCGACCTCCTCGATCCATCCGATCGTCTCGAAGATCGAGATCCGCAAGGAAGGCAAGATCGGCCGCGTCTACTATCCGGCGCCGTTCATGACCAACGACAATCTCGACTATTATCAGGACGCCTACGAGATCGGGCCGGAGAAGATAATCGACACCTATGCGGCGGCGACCCAGCATGTCGACCAAGGCCTGTCGCTGACCTTGTTCTTCCGCGACACGGCAACGACGCGCGACATCAACAAGGCGCAGATCCATGCCTGGAAGAAGGGCATCAAGACGATCTACTACATCCGCCTTCGCCAGATGGCGCTGTCCGGCACCGAGGTGCAGGGCTGCGTATCCTGCACGCTGTGATTTGATTTCGGGCATCGAGCCAGAAGCCCCCTCACCCTAACCCTCTCCCCGCTGGGGAGAGGGGACTTGGTTGGGGATGACGCTGCCACAAGTCTCTTCTCCCCAGCGGGGAGAAGGTGCCGGCAGGCGGATGAGGGGGCGCCCAGACATACTCCTCAAGAGGGACCACCTAATGAACATGCAAATCAAACCCGCTTCTCGCGTGCGCGCCATCAACTGGAATCGCATCGAGGACGATAAGGATCTCGAAGTCTGGAACCGGCTCACGGGCAATTTCTGGCTGCCGGAAAAGGTGCCGCTTTCCAACGACATTCCCTCCTGGGCAACGCTGACGCCGGCCGAGCAGCAGCTCACCATCCGCGTCTTCACCGGCCTGACGCTGCTCGACACGATCCAGAACGGCGTCGGTTCCATCCGGCTGATGGAAGATGCGGCGACGCCGCATGAGGAGGCGGTGCTTTCCAACGTCTCCTTCATGGAGGCGGTGCATGCGCGCTCCTATTCCTCGATCTTCTCGACGCTGTGCTCGACGCCCGATGTCGACGATGCCTATCGCTGGTCGGAGGAGAACGAGTTCCTGCAGCGGAAATCGACGCTGATCATGGAGCAATATCGCTCCGGCGATCCGTTGAAAAAGAAGGTTGCGAGCGTCTTCCTCGAAAGCTTCCTGTTCTATTCCGGCTTCTACCTGCCGATGTACTGGTCGAGCCGCGCTAAGCTCACCAACACGGCCGACATGATCCGGCTGATCATCCGCGATGAGGCGGTGCACGGCTATTATATCGGCTACAAGTTCCAGCGCGGGCTGGAACGGCTCGGCGAGGAGAGAAGGCAGGAGATCAAGGATTTCGCCTTCGAGCTGCTGCTCGAGCTCTATGACAACGAGGCGAAATATACAGAAGCGCTCTATGACGGCGTCGGGCTGACCGAGGACGTCAAGAAATTCCTGCATTACAATGCCAATAAGGCGCTGATGAACCTTGGCTATGAGGCGCTGTTCCCGGGTGAGGCCTGCAAGGTCAATCCGGCAATCCTGTCAGCGCTTTCGCCGAATGCCGACGAGAACCACGACTTCTTCTCCGGCTCCGGTTCCTCCTATGTGATCGGCAAGGCAGTGGCGACCGAAGACGAGGACTGGGATTTCTGAGACTAAATCGCCGTCTCCCCTTATTATTTGCTCCCCTATCGACCACATTCAGCGGAAACTAAATTCGGCACTCGCCGATGATGTAGCGTAGCGGGAGTTTTTGATGTCGTCTGTTTTGAACAAGGCCGGGACTGCCGTCGAGGCGGACGAAGGCGTCTGGCCGATCCGCAGGAGACGGATCCTCGACTGGCTGGTGAACGAGACGCGCGGCGAGCGGTTCATCGACAACATCCTGGTGGAAATGTGCGAGAAGCTGCTGGCATCAGGAGTGCCAGTGGCGCGGGCAACATTGCATTTCAGGACGAACCATCCGCAATGGATCGGTGCCCGCATCCTCTGGAAGGAGGGGCTCACGGAGGCGACGATCAACACTTTCGCCTATGGTGTCGAAAATACGCCGGAGTTCCTGAAGAGTCCCGTCAATGCGATCCATCAGGGTGCGGAGGAGGTCCGTAGACGGCTGGAAGACACAGCCGACGGCGACGAAGATTCATTCTATCAGGAACTGCGCGACGACGGCCTCACGGAGTATATCGCCTGGCCGGTCGAGCATACTTTCGGCAAACGGCACGTCGCGACATTTTCCACCAGCCGGCCGGGCGGTTTTGCGAGCGAGCATGTCGATTTCCTGCGCGACCTGCTGCCGGCCCTGACGCTCGTCAGCGAAATCCGGTTGAAGAACATCATGGCGCGCACGCTGCTGCAGACCTATGTGGGACCGCATGCGAGCGAACAGATCCTGGCGGGTGTCACGACGCGTGGCAGCGGTGCGACCGTCGGTGCGGCAATCATGATCTGCGACCTGCGCGACTTTACGGCGATCTCCGATCTCTGGCCGCGCGACGATGTCATCCATCTGCTTAATGATTATTTCGACGCCATGTCGGACCCGATCGAACGCTATGGCGGAGAGATCCTGAAGTTCATGGGCGACGGATTGCTGGCGATCTTCCCGCTGAGCAAGGAAACGGCCTGTCACGATCTGCTGCAGGCGATCCGCGAAGGGCAGGGGTTGATGGCGCAACTGAACCAGCAGTATGCGGGCAACGGACGCGAACCGCTGCGCTACGGCGTCGGCGTGCATGTCGGCGACGTCATGTACGGCAATATCGGCTCGCGCCGGCGGCTCGATTTCACCGTCATCGGCCCGGCGGTCAATGTTGCCTCGCGGCTGGAAACCCTGACCAAGGAGGTCAAGCGTCCGGTGCTCTTGTCGCGGGCCTTCGTCGACATGGCGGGCTGTGCGGAAGAGATGGACAGTCTCGGCACCTTCCCGCTGCGCGGGCTTGGAGAGCCCGTCGATGTCTTCGCCTTTCCAGAGAGCAGGTAGCTCAGACCCCGCGCTTGTTTCCCCAAAGCAGCACGTGCAGTTGAGGCAGCACGCGGGCTGCAAACCATTGGTCGGCCGTCACCTTGTCGACAAGCCAGTGCATCCGATCCATCACGCCGTCGATATCAATGCGGGCGTCGTCGTCATCGGGCGGCGGCGGCGTATGATTGCCGGGCTGAAGGAACAAGGGAATTTGAGGATAGCGCTGACCCGCCCGTTGGGCGAATTCGTAGTCGGTATCGTCGAAGACAACAATCTTCAATGCGACCTCCGGTCCGCCGGCGGCCAGTTGAAGACAGTGATCCACCTGGTCCCAGTCTGTCAGCATTCCGCTGGACGGCGGTTTGGGGCTGATGACCAGGATATCGAGATCGCGAAACCAAGCCTGGGCCACGCTTCCCTGTGTTTCCAGTGCAAAGCGGTATCCTTGGGAATGGCCGAGTTCGATCAGTGGCCTTAACGGCTGTATCGCCGGATTGCCTCCGGAAAGGGAAACCGTCAGTGGTTTGCCCCCAGAGAGTTCCGTGACCTTAAGCCAGACCGACTCAGTGGACATGGGAATCCATTGATCCCGGAACGCGCTGTCGACCGCGTGCAGGCTGTCGCACCAGGAACACCGATAGTCACAGCCGCCTGTCCTGACGAACACCGTCGGCAGCCCGATCAACGCACCTTCACCCTGTATGGTCGGGCCAAAGATCTCGCTGACGCGAATGGTTCCGCCACTCACGGCCTGTACTCCGCCCAGGTTTTCGGCGTCTCGCTGACGCGAACGGACGATGTCTCCGGGAAGCGCTGCTTGCACCAGTCGTAAAAGTGCCTTGCCAGGAATTCGGAGGTGACTTTCGAATGGCCGAAGACGTCGTTCAGGTGACGATGATCGAGAGTTTCGTCGATATAGCGCTTGAGCGGCGAGAGGTCGTGATAGTCACGGACGAAGCCATCATCATTCAGGCTTTCGGAAGCCAGTTCGACAACGACGATGTAGTTGTGACCGTGAAGCCGAGCGCATTGATGATCGGCAGGCAGGTGATCCAATTGATGGGAGGCGGAGAGATGGAACTCCTTGGTGATGCGATACATCAACGCGCCTCCGTGGCCGAGTATCGCGACACGGCCGCTCTCCAGAAATCCCGGTCTTCGTATTCCGTGGGATCGGGAACGCCGGCGAGATGGAACGCTTCGCGGCGTTCCACGCAGGTTCCGCAGCGCCCACAGTGGAGTTCGCCGCCTTTGTAGCAGGACCAGGTCTCCGAAAACGGCGTGCCGTGTTTCGTGCCGTCAACCACGATCGCTGCTTTGGAAACGTCGACATAGGGTGCAAGCAGTTTCACACTGGCATAACCTTCCAGCGCTTCGTTCTGCATGCGCTGGAAGGCATCGATGAAGCCCGGCCGGCAGTCCGGGTAGATGAAGTGGTCGCCGCCATGCACGGCGACGGCAACGGCATCTGCTTTTTGCGCGGCAGCCAGGCCGAAAGCAATTGCCAGCATGATGGCATTGCGGTTGGGCACGACGGTAGCTTTCATCGTTTCCTCGGCATAATGGCCATCCGGAACCTCGACATTGTCGGTCAGGGCCGATCCGCTGAGATGACCGCCGATGCTGGCGATGTCGATGATATGATGGGGAACGGAGAGCCGTGCCGCACATTTGGCGGCGAAATCGAGCTCCTTGTGGTGCCGCTGGCCGTAATCGAAGGAGACCAGACCGATAAGCTGTTTTTCCGCTGCTACCTTGTGGGCAAGCGAAACGGAGTCCAGTCCGCCGGAGCAGACGACGATGGTTTTCATATTTTGGATCCCTTGTTTTGACCGGGTGGGCTGCGACCGGATTACGCGCACGCTTCTAGGGGAAATCACGCGCCATGGAAACAGTTTAAATGCCAGGATTTCACCGCCGAGCAGCTAATCGATCGGAAAGTTGATCTGCGGCGGTAGCAGGAGCTGCAGATCCTCGGCGTCCAGATCTCGCCGGCCGCCGTCGTTCCATTGCTCATCAGAAAATTCATATAAAATTCAAATAGATGCCGTAATAACCATATTTTTCTCGGGAGTCGAGAAAGGACTTGACGACCAAGGCCTTATAACGTTTTAAATTGTTAACCGCGCGGAGGAGCGCGGCCGTATGCTGACCGCTGCAAGAGCGGAGGCATCGGGCGGCAGGGAGGGTCCCGCCGCCGATTTGCAAATGGGAGGAAATTCATGCGCAAGTTTTTGAGCTCGGCAGCTATTGCTGTCGTGATGATGGCTGGCCTCAGTGCGGCCCGCGCCGCCGACGTCAAGGAAGTGCAGATGCTGCACTGGTGGACGTCTGGCGGTGAGGCGGCGGCGTTGAACGTCTTGAAGCAGGATCTTTCGAAGGAAGGGTTTGCCTGGAAGGACGTGCCTGTTGCCGGCGGTGGCGGCGATGCGGCGATGACGGCGCTGAAGGCGATGGTTGCAGCCGGCACCTATCCGACAGCATCGCAGATGCTGGGCTATACCGTGCTCGATT
>NZ_MZMU01000012.1 GCF_004123835.1 Rhizobium leguminosarum
CACCGAAAAGCCCATCTGCCAAACTGGACCCACATGTACAATTGGCATCGTCCTCATGGTAGCCTGAAATCAAAAACACCCATCGGTCGCCTCGGTCTCAACCGAGACAACCTGTTGAGGCTCCACATCTAGAGCGGTTCAGCTTTTCACAGAAGCGCAGAACCGCTCTAACCTTTTGTTTTCACGCAATTCCGGACGGAAAACCGCTTCGCACTTTTCCTGGAATTGCTCTAACTATTTAATTTAGAATAGGATTCAGATTTTAGGCCGAACCGGCCTAAAATCATCCTGTTCTAGCCCAGACTCGCTTGCGCGGCGATCAGTCCTTCTTTGGTGCCGGCTTCGGTGCCGGAGGGATGATCGTTTGTGTCGGGGCTACGGCCGGTGTTGCCGGCTTTGCCGGGACTGGCGGTCTTGCCGGTTTTGCGCCGTCGAGATTTCCAAGGAGGGATGAGATGGCATCGTCGCCTTCGAAGCCGGCTTCCTTCAGCAATTTGTCGAGGATCGGTTTGTTCGCCTGGTAGGAGAGGAGCTGGCCGGCCAGTCCTTCGCCGAGCCCGATGCCGTTTCCGCCGGCCGCACCGTTTCCGCGGCCGAGGATGCCGCCGGTGTCGAATATCCTGATATCGGAGATCTTCTCGATCGGCTTGACCGCCTCGGCGAGCGCCTGCGGTATGATGCGGATCCGTTCTCGGGTGATCTCGAACTCGATGATAGCAGAGCTCAACTTGTTGCGAGCGTCGTTGAGCAATGCCTCGCTCTCGGCCGCTGCCTTGCCGGTTTCGAGAATGCCTTTGGCCTTGATGATCGCCGCATCCGCCTCGGCGGTCGCAAGCGTCTTGATGGCCTCGGCCTGGTCGCTTGCTGCCTGTTTTTCGGCTTCAGCGCCAACCGTGACGGCGGTCGCTTCCGTCTCGGCTTTCTTGCGTGCGTCGATGACGGCAATCTGCTTTTCGCGTTCGGCAATCTCGATCGCCTTGGCGGTGCCAACCTTTTCTTCTGCCGCTATCGCCAGCGCGCGGGCCGTTTCCGCAGCCGCCTTCGCCTCGGATTCTTCACGGCTCTTGTTGGCAACGGCGATCGCGCTCTCCTGTGCCACGATCTGGAGGTCACGCTTGGCTTCGGTTTCGCGTTGCTGGACGGCGCGGGCGGCGTCGATGTTGGCGCTTTCGCGAGCCTGCTTGGCAGATGCCTCGCGTTCGGCGATCGCCTGTTCGGAAGCGATGCGGGCTTCTTCCTCGGCGCGTTTTGCGGCCTGCTCCTGCTGCGCGGTTTCGGCGCGTGTCGCTGCCGATTTGTTGGCGATGTCCCGTTCCTGGCTGAGTTCGGCCTCTCGCTTCGTCCGCTCGATGGTCAGCGATTGCTGGCGGGCCTCGAGATCCTTCTGGGCGATGGCGACTTCAGTGTCGCGAACAATCTCGTTTCGTTCCTTCTTGCGTCCCTCGGTGATGCGGGTCAATGCTGCAAGACCTTGCGCATCGAAGAAGTTGTTGGCGTTGAAATGCTTGATGTCGGTCTGGTCGAGGCGTGTCAGCGACACGGATTCGAGTTCGAGGCCGTTCGACTGGAGATCGGCGCCGACAGCTTCCTGCACGGCCTTGACGAAATCCATGCGCTGTTCCTGCAGCGCGTCGAGATTCATCGTCGCGGCCACTGAGCGAAGGCCGTCGACGAATTTCGCCTCGATCAGGATGCGGAGAGCCTCGGCGTCATTGGTGCGGTTGCCGAGTGTCTGAGCTGCAAGCGCAATCGAGGAGGCATCGGGTTTCACGCGCACATAGAATTCGGCGCCGATATCGACGCGCATACGGTCCTTGGTAATCAGTGCATCGCCTTCGCCGCGGCGAACCTCGAGGCGCAGTGTCTTCAGGTTAACCCGGGCAGTCGAATGGAAGATCGGCAGGACGACCGAACCGCCGTCGAGGACGACCTTCTGGCCGCCGAGACCAGTGCGCACATAGGCCTCATCGCGGCTGGAGCGCGTGTAAAGAGAGGCGAGGACAAAACCGATGCCGAAGATCAGAACAATACCAATGCCGGCTGGTAGAATAACGTCGTACATCATTGCTGCTCCCTCAAAGATTGATTGTCCGCATCGGCGGGGTCGACCGGCGCGGGAATGGCGATAAACACATTAGCCTTGTGATCGACGAGAAGAACCGAAGCGCCGATCGCGAGCGGACCTTCGCCCTTGGCGGCTCGGGCTCGAAGCACATGCCAGTTTCCATGCTGATCCTTGACGCGGACGCGGCCCGGCAGTCCCTGATCGAGCGGGCCGATCGACACCTCGGCTGTCCGGCCGAGCAAGGCGTCGAGATCGACGGCATAGGTTTCGTCGTGTGGTACGAGCCGCGCCACGGTTCTGCTCGATGCCCGGACCATGGGGATTGTTGCCAGGGCGACAGGAATGACGGCGATGAAGCTTGGCAGCGGCGCCCAGAAGGCGTTGGCGACCGCCTGCAAGGCAAAGCCCGTCATCGCGAAGAAGCCAAGCGTCAGCATCAGGAGAATCAACAGGGGAACACCGCCGAGATTGAGCCAGGAGAGGTAAGCCAGGACGCCGTCATGGCCATGAACCTCCGGCTTTCCCAGAAATTCCGTCATCGAAAAACCCATCACCATCGCGAGCATCTCGATCGCGGTCAGGCCGACAAGGATCGCTGCGGCGATGGCAAAGGGCGCACATTCAGGGGAGAAAAGGAGTGCCATCGTGTTATCGGTTATCCGCCTTGAAGCGCGCGAGCCGGGCTTCGATTGCCTGTTCGCGGTGCAGTCGGTCGAGTTCGTCCAATTCGGAACTGTGGCCATGCTCGCCGGCGGGAACTCCGGTCAGCCGCGAGACGGCTGCGGCAGCGCGGGCAGCATCTGCACCCGGTGCGGGCTGGCCGTGACCGGTCGCTGCTTGTTCGGGATGCCGGGCGATACTGCGCTTGAAATCGGCAAGGCGAGCGTCCGCCTCGCGGCGCGTGGCGAGCACGGCCTGCAAGGCTTTCTGGCCTTCGTCCACCTGTTCACTGGCATCGGCCAGCGCCTTATCGAGCGCTGCGATCTGGGATTCGAGATCGATCTGACGGGCGACGCCGGCCTTTGCCAGCTCATCCCGCCCGGAGGAGACGGCGAGACGGATCTTCTGGTCTAGCGCGTTCATGTCTTCGACGATTTCGTCCCTGCGGCTCTGGATGCGGTATTCCTCCGCACGCGCCTTGCCGAGATCGGTGCGGGCCTCATCAGCCGCCGCATCGATCTCGCGGACCGCCTGTTCGATGACGGCGATCTTGTTTACGCCTTCCGCCTTGTCGATCGCCGCATTCGCGATGCCCGCGATCAGGCGACCCATGCGTGAGAGAATGCCTTCGTTCGTCATGTTTTCCTCCATCCGAGCGGAATTCGGCGTAACGCCGATGTGAATCTCGTAGCGATCCTGGCCGGCAACGAGGTAGGCCGGAAAAATACTCTCCCATCCCCGTGAATAACCCGCGACATCGAAGGGCACGGCAACACGTCCGTGCACCGTGGCGATCGTCAGGTCCGAGGGGCCTTTGATGGCGAAGAGCTTGTCATCGAGCGGCAGATGCGGCGGATCGGCGGTCACGCCGCGATTGGCGGCGAAATCGCGAAGGCCGAGCGTGACCAGCCTTGCCGGCAAGCCCGTCTGCTCGCGGACGGTTTCATAGGCAAGGTCATGCAGCACGACGAGATTGGCGCCCGTCCTGTCGGAGACGAGGCCGGTCAGGATTTCGATCATCCTGAGATAGGCGGCTATGGTGTCGTCCAGCGCCTGCCGGGCACTGTCGTCAGGCGCCAGCGTGTAGCGCAGCAGCGATGGGTGCGGTGTCTTGCCTGTGGTAGCCATAGACAAAACATAAAGCACCGCTTTTGTGCTTTCAAGAGGTTGCGCTAAAAAGACAACCTAAGCTTAACGTGCAGTTAGTAGGAATGAGCAGCGTCCATTTTCGGGAATTGAGGGAACCGTGGTGGCGTCCGCCCGCCGCGGACTGCAGCTTTACTGCCGTCCGGCGATGATTGAGGAATTCACATCGTTGATGTCGCGCCTGCCGCAGAGCGCCATGGTGATATCCATCTCCTTGCGGATGATGTCGAGCGCCAGAGATACGCCTTCTTTGCCCATGGCGCCGAGACCATAAAGGAAGGGGCGGCCGATATAGGTACCCTTGGCGCCGAGCGCCACGGCCTTCAGCACGTCCTGCCCGGAGCGGATGCCGCCGTCGAGATGGACCTCGATGCGGTCGCCGACGGCATCGACGATCTTCGGCAGCATGCTGATCGAAGAGGGTGCGCCGTCAAGCTGACGGCCGCCGTGATTGGAGACGACGATCGCATCGGCGCCGGTGTCGGCGGCTGCCTTCGCATCCTCCGGATCGAGTATGCCCTTGATGATCAGCGGGCCGCCCCATTCTTCCTTGATCCAGGCGACATCCGTCCAGGACAGCCGCGGATCGAACTGCTCGTGCGTCCACGCGGAGAGCGAGGCGATATTGGTGACATTTTTCGCATGGCCGACAATATTGCCGAAGTTGCGGCGCTTGGTCTGCAGCATGTCCAGGCACCAGAAGGGCCGGGTCGCCATCTGCCAGACATGTTTCGGCGTGAATTTCGGCGGCGCCGACAGACCGTTGCGCAGGTCCTTGTGCCGCTGGCCGAGGATTTGCAGGTCAGCCGTCAGCACCAGCGCCGAGCATCGGGCGGCCTTGGCGCGATTGATAAGGTTGAAGACGAAATCCTTGTCCCTCATCACGTAGAGCTGGAACCAGAAGGGCCGTGTCGTCGCTGACGCCACGTCCTCGATCGAGCAGATGCTCATCGTCGAAAGCGTGAAGGGAACGCCGAATTCCTCGGCGGCGCGTGCCGCCAGCATCTCGCCGTCGGCATGCTGCATGCCGGTCAGGCCGGTTGGCGCCAGCGCCACCGGCATCGACACTTTCTGGCCGATCATCGTTGTTGCCAGCGTGCGGTTGGTCATATCGACCATCACCCGCTGGCGCAGCTTGATCTGGCTGAAATCGCTCTCGTTCGCCGCGTAAGTCGCTTCCGTCCAGGCGCCCGAATCCGCATAGTCGAAAAACATTTTCGGCACACGGCGCTGTGCGAGCTTTTTCAAGTCAGCGATGGTGAGAGGAGTGGCCATGAATTGAACCTTCACATCTGAATGCGGCCATCGGCCATAACATGAATTTGGCAGGAGCGTTACGGGAGAAATTGGGGCCGCGCCGGGCTGCCTTCACGGTCCGAATTCGAGAGTAACAGGGCGTGTCAGCAAAGCCCCGCCTTTGACGCAACGCCGGCCACATAGGTCTCGGCGATCGCCCGGTCGTCGCCCATCGTCTGCAGCAGGAAGAGTTCCTCAGGCAGCGTCTTCACGACTTCCATCTTCAGCGCCATGGCGGGTGTCGCCGTTGCATCGAGAACGACGAGATCGGCCTCGGTGCCGGGTTCCAGCGTGCCGATCCGGTCCGCCAGCGACAGGGCTTCGGCATTGCCGCGCGTCATCAGGTAATAGCTTTCCAGCGGGTTCAGCCGTTCGCCGAGCAGCTGCTGGATCTTGTAGGCTTCGTCCATCGTCCGCAGCATCGAATAGCTGGAACCGCCGCCGATATCGGTCGCCACGCCGATGCGAACCGGCTTTTCCCGCCGCGTCAGCGCCTTCAGCGGAAACAGGCCGGAGCCGAGGAAAAGGTTCGAGGTCGGGCAGTGGACGGCGACGGCGCCCGCCTCGCTCATCGCGTCGGCCTCGCGCTCGGACAGGTGTATGCAATGGCCGAAGAGGCTTTTCGGCCCGAGCAGGCCGTAGCGGGCATAGATGTCGGTATAGTCGATCGCGTCGGGATAGAGTTCGCAGGTGAATCTGATTTCGTCGTGATTTTCCGAAAGATGCGTCTGGATGTGCAGATCGGGAAATTCGCGGGCAAGGACTGATGTCGCTTCCATCTGCGCCGGTGTCGAGGTGATAGCGAAGCGTGGGGTGATGGCGACGTGGTTGCGGCCCTTGCCATGCCAGTCCGATATCACCTGGCGGGTCTCGTCATAGCCCATCTCGGGCGTGTCGAGCAGGCCCTGCGGGGCATTGCGGTCCATCATCACCTTGCCCCCGACCATGCGCATATTGCGCCTCATCGCCTCGGCGAAGAAGGCATCGGCCGAGGTCTTGTGCACGGAGCAATAGGCGACCGCCGTCGTCGTGCCGTGGCGGATCAACTCGTCGTAGAAATGCGTGGCGATCCTTTCGGCATGCGCGCTTTCGACGAAACGGCATTCCTCGGGAAAGGTATAGGTATTCAGCCATTCGAGCAGGTTGGCGGCGTAGGAGGCAATCACCTGCATCTGCGGAAAATGCAGGTGCATGTCGATGAAGCCGGGCATGATCAGATGTGGGCGGTGGTCAATCTCGGCCGTGTCCGCGGCTGCTTTTGCCTTGACGTCGGCATAGGGGCCGACTGCCGTGATCAGCCCATCTTCGACCAGCAGGCCGCCATCCTCCTCGTAAAGATAGCTTTGGCTGTCGGCGAGGCTTAACGGCGCGCGGTGAAAGGAAAGCAGGCGGCCGCGCAGGAGTGTCGTCGTCATTGTTTCTTGCCTTCGACTGCGCTCTCGAACCAGGCGACCAGCAGCTTGCGTTCGTCCGGCGTGATGTCAGTGATGTTGCCGGGCGGCATGGCATGGCTGCGGCCCGCCTGTATATAGATCTCGCGGGCATGGGCGGCGATTTCCGCGTCGTTTTCGAGCATCACGCCATTGGGCGGCCGCACGATACCCTCATAGACCGGCTCGGCCGCGTGGCACATGGAACAGCGCGTCGAGACCAGTTGCTTGACGGCGGGGAAATGCGGATCGCCGGCGAATTGCTGGAAGGCGGGCGCGACAGCCGCCGCATCGGTTTCGCCGGTCAGCAGCTTCGGCACAGTCGAAAGCCACATGATCAGGATGAAGAGAATGACGGTGACGATCCAGGTCCAGGTCGGCCGGCCCTTCCTGGCATGCGTGGTGTTGAACCAGTGGCGGATGGTGACGCCCATCAGGAAGACCAGAGCCGCGATCACCCAGTTGAACTGCGTACCGAAGGACAGTGGATAATGGTTCGACAGCATGAAGAAGATGACGGGCAGCGTCAGGTAGTTATTGTGTAGCGAACGCTGCTTGGCGACCTGCCCATATTTGGGATCGGGAACCCGTCCGGCGATGAGGTCGGCGACGACGATCTTCTGGTTGGGAATGATGATCATGAAGACGTTGGCCGACATGATCGTCGCGGTGAAGGCGCCGAGATGCAGGAAGGCGGCGCGGCCGGTGAAGAGCTGCGTATAGCCCCAGGCCATGAAGACGAGCACGACATAGAGCACCGCCATCAGTCCCCAGGTATTCCGCCCGAGCGGCGACTTGCAGAGCAGATCGTAGACGACCCAGCCGAGGGCAAGCGACCCCAGCGAGATCAGGATGGCGACGGGCGGGCTGATATCGAGCACGTGGCGATCGATCAGGAAGAGGTCGGCGCCGCCGTAATAGACGATGCACAGCATCAGGAAGCCTGATATCCAGGTGAAATAGCTCTCGTATTTGAACCAGGTCAGGTGCTCGGGCATCTGAGCGGGCGCCACCAGATATTTCTGGATATGATAGAAGCCGCCGCCATGGACCTGCCATTCCTCGCCATAGGCGCCGGGCGGCAGATGCGGGCGTTTCACCAATCCGAGATCGAGCGCGATGAAATAAAAGGACGATCCGATCCAGGCGATCGCGGTAATGACATGGAACCAGCGCGCCGCGAAGGCGAGCCATTCCCATGCTATGGCATATTCATACATCGAGTTCCCCTATCTTCCTCCGACTCGTGACATTGCGGAAATTTTGGCGGGGAGGGAAGAGGAGATTGAAGGACCACACGCTCAATCGCTGACGCGGCCAAAGGAGCAACGGAATGATCACCGCACTCTACAGCGATCAGTTCATCGCCGAAAACGCGCCGATGGACCGGCGGCTTGCCGCGCTGATTCTGTCGCGCGGTAACCGCATCGGCTATATCGCCTCCGGTCCGGAGCCGCAGCGGGAGTTTTTCAACGAGAAACGGCTGTATTATCTCAGCTACGGGCTTTCCCTCGATCTCTTCTTCGATCTCGACGCGCTTGCCGGCGACGAGGAGATCGGCCGGCTGTTTTCCTGTAGCGCCATTCATCTCACCGGCGGCCACACCGGCGATTTTCTGAGACGGCTGCGCCAAAGCGGCATGCTGGAGAAGCTACGCGCATGGGCGCGTGATGACGGTATCGTCGTCGGAACCAGCGCCGGGGCGATTTTGATGACGCCGACAATCGCCGTCGACGCGCTCTTTTCCGGCGGTTCGCCTGACGCGGTGCAGGACGGCGAGGCTCTTGATCTCCTGCCCTTCGAATTCGTCCCGCATCTGAACGGCGATTCCGGCTATTTCTCCGCGCTGCTGCGCTACAGCGAGACGACGGCAACCCCCATTCTCGCATGCCGGGACGGCGAAGGTCTCATCCTCGGCAACGGGCTCGTCGAGATCTTCGGCGCTCCGCTGACGATTTCCGGCGGTTTTGCCGAAGCTGCCGATCGCGGCCGCATCGTCGATCTGCTGTCGCGTGCCTAAAAGCTGCCGAGAAGGTTGTGCATTATCCCTGCCTTATACATGATCTGCTAATTCAGCAGACCTTGAACTGCGACGACTCGATTACAGTTATTTTGCAGGCCGCCGGAATAAAATAAGAACCGTTAGATCATCGGCGGCGCATTCATCAACGGAGAAGATGCCCATGCGCAGCATTCTGACGTGTGTGATGATTGCGTATGCGTCGTTGGCGATGGCTCACGACGCACCCTCGGGGTGGAGTTACGACCCCTATTGTTGCAACGGCAACAGTCATAACGGCGATTGCCAAATGATCCCTTCGAAAAGCGTGGCGGTAACGCCAGGCGGATATCGTGTGACGCTGGTGCCGGGCGACCACCGGCTGGTCACGCATGCTCATGTCTTCCTGCTGCCGATGACGAAGGCGATGCAATCCGGCGATAACGACTATCATCTCTGTCTGTTCCCGAACGAGGATACGCCGCGCTGTTTCTATGCGCCGGAAATGGGATTTTGAAGCTGAGCCACTGGACCGGACCCGGCTCACGAACCGGGTCCGGCATGTCGTTGTCCGAAAATGGCTGCACATTTTTAGGTGACATGCATCAATTTCCGGCTGCCTTCATCTCTTCGAGGATCCAGTTGCGGAAGGCCTTGATCTTGGGCACGTTGCGACGGTTTTCGGGGTAGACGAGCCAGTAGGCCTTGCCGTCGCTGCGGGTCAGTTCGAAGGGTTGATAGAGCCGTCCAAGCGCGATCTCGGCCGCATAGAAGGCAGGATGAAGGATGGCGACGCCATGGCCGGCGATCGCCGCATCGGCTTCCACCGCCTGAGAGCCGAGCTGGTTGCGCGGGCGCCGATCGAGATCCGTGTCTGTGACGCCGGCTGCCTCGAACCATTGTTTCCACCAGATGTCACCTGCGTCGAAGAGATCGAAGTTCAGGAGATCGCGCGGCTCCCTGATGCCGCCTGCTGCCTCCGCCAGCTTCGGGCTTAGCATCGGCGTGAACTCCAGGCCCATCAGCCGGTGCAGCGCCAGCCCCGGCCAGTTGCCGTCGCCCCAGCGGATGCCGACATCGATCTGCTCGCGGGCGAAGTCGATGATATCCGAACTCGCCTGAAAGCGCACCGCGATGGCCGGATGTTTCAAATGGAAGGAGCCAAGGCGCGGCGCCAGCCACTTCGAGGCGAAGGTATGGGTGGAACTAATGGCGAGCGTGCCTTCGACGCTGTCGCGGGCCGTTGCCATCGCGTCGTGCAGCATGGCGAAAGCTTCGGTCACCTTCGGCGCCAGCCGCTCGCCGGTGTCTGTCAGTGCGATCTGGCGGGGACGGCGCAGGAAGAGCGGCTCGCCGACATTCTCCTCCAGCAACTTGATCTGGTAGCTGACGGCGGTCTGCGTCATGCCGAGCTCGTCGCCCGCCTTGGTGAAACTTCCGAGCCGGGCAGCGGCTTCGAAGACGCGCAACGCATTCAGCGGGAATTGCTTCGACAGCTTCATGGATAAGTTCTCTTGATGCAGGCAGACGGTTGTTCGATTGGAATTGCAGCATTTTTACCGGCAAACTGCAACTCATACCATCAAACCATCGAGGTGATGTCATGGATTGCTATGCTATCGAACAGAGCCTGCCGCAGCCGACCATCGGAATTTTCCGGCGCATCGGCGGCCGGCTGGCGCGGATCTGGCGCATGCCCAGCCTCGATCTCGACACGGCGCCCGATCGCGTCAAGCGCGATCTCGGTTTCCTCGACGGACGCGATCCCTATTACGAAGACGAGCGCATGCGGTAGGCGCCAAGCGCCGTCAGGATCTCGGCGGCGGTCATGGCGGCGATCACTTCAGGGCGCTTGTCCCTGACCGCCGCGCCGCCGATCGGCAGCGTCAGCCGCTCCATCCAGCCGCGCTCGCCGCCGCCTTCACGGGAAAGCCAGCTGGCGAAGGTGGCGCGCTTGGTTGCCGAGCCGATCATGCCGACATAGGCGAGATCCGTTTTTTCCAGCGCTTCGCGGGCGATGAGGAAATCCAGCGCGTGGTCGTGCGTCAGGATGACGACCGCGCCCCCAGCCGGAATATCCTTCACCAGCGCTTCGGGCATCGGCATGAGCCGCGTCTTCGTCTCGGGCGGCAGGTTGGCGAGTTCCTCCTGTCGCGTCTCGACGACGGTCACCGACAGCGGCAGCGGCGCAAGGGCCGTTGCCAGCGCCCGGCCGACATGGCCAGCACCGAAGAGATAGACCTCCGGCAGACGCTTGATCTCACTGGTTAGCCTGGCCGCGATTTCTTCGGCAACCGCCGGCGTCACCCGGCGAAACCGCAATTGCGTGCGTCCGCCGCAGCACTGACCGATGTCAGGCCCGAGCGGGATATCCATCTCCGCCATCCCGCCGGTTCCCGCCAACATGTCCCGCGCATTCGCGATCGCCATGAACTCGAACTGCCCGCCGCCGATCGTGCCCCACAATGCGGTTTGCGATACCAGCATGAAGGTACCGGCCTCGCGCGGGGTCGAGCCTTGTGTGCCGATGATGTCGACGATTATGCAGTCTGGGTGGGCGATGAGGAAGCGGCGGATGTCGGTCATGGGATGGCCTCGCGCCCCTCGGAATATGCCGCGAAAACCCCCTCATCCGCCTGCCGGCACCTTCTCCCCGCTGGGGAGAAGAGGTATGTGGCAACGTCTTGCCCCCTAAAAGCGTCCGCAGTGGGAAGGATGCGCAATAGGCTTGCTCCCCTCTTCTCCCCAGCGGGGAGAAGGTGGCCCGAAGGGTCGGATGAGGGGGCCTGGTTCAAGCGCATTACTTTTATAAACTCTCCGTACGAACGATCGCAGGATAGAAACGAAGGGTATCATCCCTCTCGAATATCTGCCCCTCAAGTGCTGCTAAAATCGTCTCCAAAACCGCACGTCTTTCTCGTGTGATCTCATGGTTCCAGAAACGCAGCAGCGCGTAACCATTGCCGTTCAGCCATTGTGTCCGGATACTATCAAGGGGATTGGCTGCATGCTGAAAACCATCAATCTCGACAACCAATCGCTGCTCCCGGCATAAAAAATCGGCAACGTAAGCCCCGAGCGGAACTTGCCGTGCAAATTTGTATCCGTTCAGCTGCCGATTGCGTAGTTCGCCCCAAAGCCGATATTCCTCCTCGGTTTCGTTTCGGCGAAGCCTGCGTGCCTGGCCGGTCTTGCCAGGCCGCCTTTTCGTGATATCGGCTTCATCTTGCTGAGACGTGTGGGTCCCGCGTCGTCATGCCCGAGCCTTCATCCGCTCGACCGCCATCAGCACCCGTTCCGGCGTCGCAGGGGCGTCGAGCCTCGGGCAGACCTTGTAGTTGGCGACGCTTGCCACGGCCATCGACAGCGCTTCCAGCACCGAGATCGCCAGCATCAAGGGTGGCTCGCCGACGGCCTTGGAGCGGCCGATGGTGGCCTCAGTGTTCTCGGACCATTCGGCAAGGCGCACGTTGAAGATCTTCGGACGGTCGGAGGCGAGCGGGATCTTGTAGGTCGAGGGAGCATGGGTGCGCAGTCGGCCCTTTTCGTCCCACCAGAGTTCTTCCGTCGTCAGCCAGCCCAGTCCCTGCACGAAGGCGCCTTCGACCTGGCCCATATCGATCGCCGGATTCAGCGAGCGGCCGACATCGTGGAGGATGTCGGTGCGGTCGATCAGATATTCGCCGGTCAGTGTGTCGATCGACACCTCGGTGCAGGAGGCGCCGTAGGCGAAATAATAGAAGGGCGTGCCGCGGCCGGCTTTGCGGTCCCAGTGGATCTTCGGCGTCTTGTAGAAGCCGGCGGCGGAAAGCTGGACGCGGGCGAAATAGGCCTGCTTGATGAAATCGGGGAAGGGGATCTCGATCTCGCCGACGCGCACGCGGTTCGGCAGGAAGACGACGTCGGCAGGTCCAACATCCCATTTCTCGGCGGCAAAGGCGACAAGCCGTTCCTTGATCTGGCGAGCGGCGTCATAGGCTGCCATGCCATTCAAGTCCGAGCCGGAGGAGGCGGCGGTGGCCGAGGTGTTCGGTACCTTGGCCGTCGTCGTCGCGGTGATCTTCACCCTGTCGATATCGACCTGGAAGCTGTCGGCCAGCACCTGCGCCACCTTGGTATAGAGGCCCTGGCCCATTTCGGTGCCGCCATGGTTCAGGTGGATCGAGCCGTCCTGATAGATGTGCACGAGGGCGCCTGCCTGATTGAAGGCGGTCATGGTGAAGGAGATGCCGAATTTCACCGGCGTCAGCGCGATGCCCTTTCTTATGTAGCGGCTGTCGCGGTTGAAGGCGATGATGGCGTTGCGCCGCGCCCGGTATTCGGCCGTTTCCTCCAGCTCCTCGACGATGCGGGCGATGATATTGTCCTCAACCTCCTGATGATAGGGGGTGAGTGTGCGCTCCGAACCCGGCTGGCCGTAGAAATTCAGTTTGCGGACATCGAGCGGATCCTTGCCGACGGCATAGGCGATCTCCTCGATGAAGCGTTCGGCGCCGAGCATGCCCTGCGGTCCGCCGAAGCCGCGAAAGGCGGTGTTGGAGACAGTGTGCGTCTTCAGCGGCTTCGAGGTCAAATGCACATGCGGATAGAAATAGCTGGAATCGGCATGGAAGAGGGCACGATCGGTTACCGGTCCCGAGAGGTCGGAGGAGAAACCGCAGCGCGCCGCATAGGTGGCGTCTACCGCATGGATGCGGCCTTCGGCGTCGAAGCCGAGTTCGTAATCGACGAGGAAATCGTGGCGCTTGCCGGTGGCACTCATGTCCTCGTCGCGGTCCGGGCGGAATTTGATCGCGCGGCCGAGTTTCTTGGCGGCGATGGCGGCGAGCGCTGCGAACTGATTGCCCTGCGTTTCCTTGCCGCCGAAGCCGCCGCCCATGCGGCGCACGTTGACGGTCACGGCGTTCGAGGGGATATCGAGCACGTGGCCGACGATGTGCTGGATCTCGCTCGGGTGCTGCGTCGAGGACCAGACGGTGACCTCGTCATCCTCGCCGGGGATCGCCACGGCGATATGGCCTTCGAGGTAGAAATGCTCCTGCCCGCCGATGCGCATCTGACCTTTCAGACGTATGGCGGCATTGGTCATTTCCGTGTCCGGCTCGCCGCGCCGCAGCGTCATCGGGGTGATGACGAGCGGACTGCCATTGGCGAGCGCGCCGTCGATATCACTCCAATGCGGCAGGTCGCGATAGTCGATCTTTGCCAGCAGCGCGGCGCGGCGGGCGGCATCACGCGTCTCGGCGATGACGGCAAAGATCGGCTGGCCATGAAACTGAACTAAAGTTTCAGCCAGCAGCGGCTCGTCATGGCTGCCGTTGGAACTGACGTCGTTGATACCGGGCACGTCCTTGCCGGTAAAGACCCAGACGACGCCGGGATAGGCGGCGACCGCGGAAAGGTCGATGCTGAGGATTTCGGCATGCGCCCGGTCGGAGAGGCCGAGGGCGCCATGCAGCAGACCTGCGGGTTCGGGAATATCGTCGATATAATCAGCGGTTCCGGTGACATGCTTATGCGCTGAATCATGCCGCAGCGAGCCGTGCATCGGGCCTGATATGATAAGCTTGCGGTCTTCGAAGGTGGACTTGTCCATTAGATACCTCCTTCGCGAGGACGTGTGGTGCCGTGCGGCCCCCTCATCCGCCCTTCGGGCACCTTCTCCCCGAGGGGAGAAGGGGGAAAAGAGACGGCGCGGCAGTCCCCTCTCCCCAGCGGGGAGAAGGTGGCGGCAGCCGGATGAGGGGGGTGGCTTGCGCTGACATGTATCATCTCCGTCACGCCACCTCCTCAAACCGCTTCAGCTCCGCCGGCGCTCCAACCGTTTCCAGATAGAACCGCGTCAACAGGTTCTTCGCCGTCAGCTGGCGGTATTCCGCCGTGGCGCGCCAGTCGGTCAGCGGCTGGTAGTCGGCGTCGAAGGCGGACCGGGTCGCCTCGATCGTCGCTTCCGTCCATGGTTTGCCCATCAGTTCGGCCTCGACCGTGCGGGCGCGTTTCGGCGTTGCCGCCATGCCGCCGAAGGCGATGCGGATGTCGGTGACGATTTCTGCCTCGTCGAGCGTCAGCAGGAAGGCGCCGAGCACGGCAGTGATGTCCTCGTCGCGGCGCTTAGTGATCTTGTAGGCGGCAAAGCGGCTGGTTGCTGCCGGATAGGGCACGAAGACGCTCTCGACGAATTCACCGGGCTTCCGATCCTGTTTGCCATAGGCGATGAAGAAATCCTCGAGCGGCATTCTGCGCTGGCCTTCCAGGGACCGCAGCGTCAGCGTCGCGCCGAGCGCGATCAGTGGCGGCGGGCTGTCGCCGATCGGCGAGCCGTTGGCGATGTTGCCGCCGATCGTGCCCATGTTGCGCACCTGCTCGCCGCCGACGCGATCGATCAACCGGCCGAGCGCCGGGATTTTCTGAGAGATTGCTTCGAACGCCTTGGTGTAGCTGACGCCGGCGCTGATGGTGACGCCGTCTTCGCCTTCTCTGACCGACTGCAACTCGCTCAAATGATTGATGAAGACGACCGGGCTCAGCCTGCGCATCTGCTTCGTCACCCAGAGGCCGACATCCGTCGCGCCGGCGACGATGATCGCGTCGGGTTCCTGCGAGAGAACTTCGGCCAGTGCCTGGATCGAAGCCGGTACGATCAGCCGGTCTTCGCCATTCGCAATCCTGATCGTGCCACTCGCCTGCATTGCCCAAAGCCGCGCGACGATTTCAGAGCGTGTCCGTTCAAGAGGGTCGAAGAGCGTGCTCGGCCGCATCAGGCTCACCTGCTCGGCGGCCTTGACGATCGGTTCATATCCCGTGCAGCGACAGAGATTGCCTTGCAGCGCCTTTTCGATTTCCTGACGGCTGGGCTTTTCCTTGGCGAGCCAGAGGCCGTAAAGCGACATGACGAAGCCCGGGGTGCAGAAGCCGCATTGCGAGCCATGACAATCGACCAATGCCTGCTGCACCGGATGCAGCGCGCCGTCCCTGCCGGCCAGATGCTCGACCGTTACGACATGGGTGGCGTGCAGCGAGCCCATGAAACGGATGCAGGCATTGACGGATTCATAGGCGAGCTTGCCGTCCGCCAGCCGGCCAACGAGTACGGTGCAGGCGCCGCAATCGCCCTCCGCGCATCCTTCCTTGGTGCCCGTCAGCCGTCGCTTCAACCGCAGAAAATCGAGAAGCGTCTCGGTTGGCCTGACATCGGTAAGCGTGATGTCCTCGCCATTCAGGATGAAGCGGATGCTGTCGTTCATGATGTTCCTGTTGTTGTTTTTCCAAATGGTTAAGCCGCCGTCCAGCCACCGTCAATCGAGATATGCGTTCCGGTCACCTGCCGGGCCGCATCGCTGGCGAGATAGAGCGACAGTGCGCCGATTTCCTCGGCCTTGACGAATTCATGTGTCGGCTGCGCCTTGAGGATGACCTCGCTCTTCACCTGTTCCTCGGTCATGCCGCGCGCCTTGGCGGTATCCGGTATCTGCTTCTCGACGAGCGGTGTCAGCACGTAGCCGGGGCAGATGGCGTTCACGGTCACGCCGAATTCGGCAAGCTCCAGCGCTGCCGTCTTCGTCAGGCCCAATATACCATGTTTTGCCGCGACATAGGCGGATTTGAACGGGGAGGCGACGAGCCCGTGGGCCGAGGCGATGTTGATGATGCGGCCGTATTTTTTCGCCTTCATCAGCGGGATCGCGGCGCGCATGGTATGAAAGGAACTCGACAGATTGATCGCGATGATCTGGTCCCATTTCTCGATCGGGAAATCCTCGATCTTCTCGACGTGCTGGATGCCGGCATTGTTGACCAGGACATCGACGCCGCCGAAGGTCTTGGCTGCCGTTTCGATCAGATCGGCGATCTCGGCGGGCTTCGTCATGTCGGCCGGATGATGGAGCGCCCGGCCTTTTGACAATGATTCAAGCCGTTCGACGATCGCCTTGATTTCATCGGCCTTTCCGAAACCGTTGATGACGATGTTGTCACCGGTTTCGGCGAAGGCAGTGGCGATCGCAAGGCCGATGCCGCTGGTGGAACCGGTGACGACGACTGTTCTACTCATGCTGTTCTCCCTGAAATCGCGATGCTGCGTTGCAGCGTTAGCTGCGAAGTTATGCCCAAAGCCGTCGGGCTGGCAATTCCGCTTTATTCGCTTTTCTCGCCCGCATCCGTGTCCTATTGATTTGTCACGATAATCGACATGCTAAAGCAATTCCGTTTTTCTCCGAATCACGGAAATGCTCTATCTCTTTGTTTCCACGCAATTCCGGACGCAAAACCGCTGCGCACTTTAGCTGGAATTGCTCTAGCGGGAGGGTTTTCATGAGCGGATATGTTCTGGCGATCGATCAGGGAACGACGTCGACGCGGGCGATCGTCTTCGATGGCGACATGCATGTCGCCGGCAAGGGCCAGAAGGAATTCACCCAGATCTATCCGCGCTCCGGCTGGGTCGAGCACGATCCCGAGGAGATCTGGGATTCGGTCGTCTCCACCGTCAAGGCGGCGCTGCGCGATGCCGGGATCGAGGCTAGGGATCTTGCAGCACTCGGCATCACCAACCAACGCGAAACCGTCGTCGTCTGGGAGCGCGAGACGGGCCGGCCGATCCAGAATGCCATCGTCTGGCAGGACCGGCGTACGGCAAGCTATTGCGACAATCTGAAACGGCAGGATCTCGAGCGGCTGTTCACGAAGAAGACCGGCCTGATCCTCGATCCCTATTTTTCCGGCACCAAGCTATCCTGGATGCTGGCGAACGTGAAGGGCGCGCGAGCGCGCGCTGCCAGGGGCGATCTCTGCTTCGGCACGATCGACACCTTCCTGATCTGGCGACTGACGGGTGGCAAGAGCTTCGTTACCGATGCCACCAACGCCTCGCGCACGCTGATGTACAACATTGCCGAAAACGCGTGGGACGAGGATCTGCTCGATATTCTGAGAGTGCCCCCCGCCATGCTGCCGGAGGTCAAGGATTGCGCCGCCGATTTCGGCACGGTCGATCCTGATATTTTCGGTGCTGCTATCCCGATCCTCGGCGTGGCCGGCGACCAGCAGGCGGCGACCATCGGCCAGGCGTGTTTTGCGCCGGGCATGATGAAATCGACCTACGGCACCGGCTGTTTCGCGCTGCTCAACACCGGCGCCGATATGGTGCGGTCCAAAAATCGGCTGTTGACCACCATCGCCTACCGCCTGAACGGCGAGACGACCTATGCGCTGGAGGGTTCGATCTTCATCGCCGGCGCCGCGGTGCAATGGTTGCGGGACGGGCTCGGCATCATCGGCAGCGCCGCTGAGACCAACGCGCTTGCCGAAAGGGCGGATCCGACCCAGGAGGTCTATCTCGTGCCCGCCTTCACCGGCCTCGGCGCACCGCATTGGGACGCCGCGGCGCGCGGCGCGATCTTTGGGCTGACGCGCAATAGCGGCCCGGCTGAACTCTCCCGGGCGGCACTGGAAGCCGTCTGCTATCAGACCCGCGATCTGCTCGACGCCATGCAGAAGGACTGGAAGAACGGCACGGAGGACACCGTGCTGCGCGTCGATGGCGGCATGGTCGCCTCCAACTGGACGATGCAGCGCCTTGCCGACCTGCTCGATGCGCCGGTCGACCGCCCCGTCATTCTCGAGACGACGGCGCTGGGGGCCGCCTGGCTCGCCGGCAGCCGGGCAGGTGTGTGGCCGGACAGGGACGGCTTTTCGGCGACCTGGAAACGGGATCGGCGGTTCGAGCCCGAGATGGACGAGAAGGTGCGGGCGGCAAAGCTCAAGGGTTGGAAGAATGCGGTCAAGCGGACGCTGAGCGAGGGGTGAGGGGCGATCAGCGCCGCGATATAACGCCGCTCGTGTCCGCGAGATGCCCAGTACTTTCTTCAGCTACGGCCTCGCCGTGCTCGGGAAGTTCACGAATTTCCCCTCGATAATTTTTTGATGCGGCCTGTCGGGTAAGCGGTTACTCCTTCGTCATTCAAGAAGAGGAGTGAGCGATGCTTTATGCAATCCTTTGTTACGCCCATGAGGAAACCGTCTTCGCCTGGAGCAAGGAGGAAGAAGCTGCCGTCATGGAGAAACTCTACGCCGTGCAGGAGCCGCTTGCCGCATCCGGCAAGCTCGGCCCCGTCGGCCGGTTGATGCCGACGACGGCTGCGACCACAGTGCGCAAGGGCAAGGACGAGCCCTTGGTCATCGATGGGCCTTTTGCGGAAACGAAAGAGGCGCTTCTGGGCTTCTATGTCGTCGACTTTGAAACGCTCGACGAGGCGATCGCCTTTTCGAAGCAGCTTTCATCCGTCAATCCAGGTTCCACCTCTTACGAAATTCGGCCTTTCTACGTCTTCAGGCCCGGAGATGCTTCATCATGACAGACATTGCCTGGATCGACCTCGCGCTTGCATCGGCCCGCCCGAAGGCGCTCGGCGCGCTGCTGCGTTATTTCCGCAATCTCGATACAGCGGAAGAGGCGTTTCAGGAAGCGTGTTTGAGGGCGATCCGGACATGGCCGGAGAAAGGGCCACCGCGCGATCCCACAGCCTGGCTCATCTTCGTCGGCCGCAATAGCGGCATCGATGCGGTGCGCAAACGGGCGAAGATCCAGGCTTTGCCGGACGAGGACCTCATTTCCGATACCGAGGACGCCGAAAGCGATATCGCCGAGCGGCTGGACGATTCCAATTATCGCGACGATATCCTGCGGCTGCTGTTCATCTGCTGCCATCCCGATCTGCCGGCAACTCAGCAGATCGCGCTGGCGCTGCGCATTGTCTCCGGCCTTTCGGTGCCGCAGATCGCGCGTGCCTTCCTGGTTTCCGAAAGCGCCATGGAACAGCGCATCACCCGGGCCAAGGCGCGCGTCGCCAAGGCTGGGGTGCCTTTCGAGACGCCGAGCCCGCAGGAAAGGGCCGAACGGCTCTCGATCGTCAGCACGATGATCTACCTGATCTTCAACGAGGGCTACAGCCAGGCCGATCCCAGGCATGAGGCGGCTGCCTTCAGCGACGAAGCGATCCGGCTGGCGCGATTGATGCTGCATGTCTTCCCGTCCGAACCGGAGCTGATGGGGCTGCTTGCGCTCATGCTCCTGCAGATCTCGCGCCGGCCGGCGCGCTTCAATGCCGGGGACGAGATCGTGCTGCTCGAAGATCAGGACCGGTCGCTCTGGAACCGGCCCTTCATCAATGAGGCCTTAGCGCTGCTCGACAAGGCGCTGCGCCACCGCAAGCCCGCTCCTTATCAGATTCAGGCTGCCATCGCCGCTGTTCATTCCCGCGCAAAGTGCGCCGAGGATACAGACTGGGTGGAGATCGATCTGCTCTATCGCGCGCTGGAGCGTCTCCAGCCATCGCCTGTCATAACGCTGAACCGGGCCGTCGTCGTCTCCAAGCTCCAGGGTGCGCAGGATGCGCTCGACCTCATCGATCCGCTTGGCGAAAAACTCGGCGGATATTTCTACTATCACGGCTTACGGGGCGGACTGCTGAAGCAGCTTGGCCTGACCAGCCAGGCGCGCGAAGCCTTCGACCGCGCCATTGCATTGGCCCATTCGGCAGCTGAGGCCGCCCATATCCGCCGGCAGATCGACAAGATGCAGGAAGAGGCCACGCAGCCAATCGCAAAATAAAATGCGAAAGGCCGGCGCGGTGTCGGAACGGCGAACTCTGACACGTCCTTGTAACAACCTGACAGGAAACAGGTTTCATTCAAATGGAAGGATGTCGAAATGACCGCCAGCACTCAACATGAACTCGTCCTCGTTCGCGAATTCGACGCGCCGCGCGAGAAGATCTATAAGGCATGGACCGATCCTGATCTGCTGAAGCAGTGGTTCGTGCCGCGTCCCTGGGGTGTGGCGAAAGCAACGCTCGACGTCCGCCCCGGCGGTTCCAGTGTCGTCGTCATGCATGATCCCGAGGGCAATCAATACCCGAACCGCGGCGTCTATCTCGAGATCGTCGAGAACGAGAAGATCGTCTTCACCGATGCCTATACCAGCGCTTGGGTGCCTTCCGAGAAACCTTTCTTCACGGGCGTCATCCTGCTCGAAGATCTCGGCAACGGTCGCACGAAATATACGGCCAAGGCGCTGCACTGGCGCGCCGAGGACAAGGAAGCGCACGAGAAGATGGGTTTCCACGAAGGATGGGGCAAGGCTGCGGACCAACTGGCGGAGTTGCTGGCGAAGATGTGAGCGGAGGCGAGACGGCGCGGCGAGACCGCGTCGTCCTGGCAGTTGAAGCACCGTCTAAGACGGTTCGTAAGATGATTCCGCCGGCGCTTCGAAGTCATTGAATTCAGATTCGAATTGGTCGCCGATTGATCTTCCAGATCGCCAAAGACATCATGCCGCTATCGAAATTCTCGAACATTCCGTTCCAGAATTTGTATTTGCGCTCTATCCCCGGCATCCTTATCTCAGCCGAGAATTCAACAGGATGCCGATGATGGAACTGGGGCTTTACACATTCGCCGACGTCAATCCCAACCCCTCCCGCAGCAAGGGCGCGGAAGGGGCGGAGCGGCTGAAGCATCTTATCGAGGAAATCGAGCTTGCCGATCAGGTGGGGCTCGACGTCTTCGGCCTCGGCGAACATCACCGGCCGGACTATGCGGCATCCGCTCCTGCAGTCGTATTGGCCGCGGCCGCGGTCAAAACGAGGAACATCCGACTGACCAGTGCTGTCACCGTTCTCTCCTCCGATGATCCGGTGCGTGTCTTCCAGCAGTTTTCGACGCTCGATCTGATCTCCAACGGCCGCGCCGAAATCATGGCGGGGCGTGGCTCCTTCATCGAGTCCTTCCCGCTGTTCGGCTACAATCTCGAAGACTACGACCAGCTTTTCGAGGAGAAGCTCGATCTGCTGCTGGCGCTGCGCGACAGCGAGGTTGTGGAGTGGAAGGGTGAGCTTCGCGCGCCGATCAACGGGCGCGGCGTCCATCCCAGGCCGCTGCAGGATCCGTTGCCGCTCTGGGTCGCGGTCGGTGGTACGCCGCAGTCGGTGGCGCGCGCAGGCGCCCTTGGCCTGCCGGTGGCGCTGGCGATCATCGGCGGCGAGCCGCGCCGTTTTGCGCCGCTCTTTGATCTCTACCGCGAGGCCGCGCGCCGGGCAGGGCAGGATCAGTCGAAGCTGAAGACCAGTATCAATGTCCACGGCTTCATCGCCGACACGACGGCGGCGGCGGCCGACCAGTTCTACGGGCCGCAGGCAGAGGTGATGAACCGCATCGGCCGCGAGCGTGGCTGGGGACCGACGAACCGGGCGCATTTCGACATGTCGCGCGGGCCGAACGGTGCGCTCTTCGTCGGTGATCCCGAGGTGGTCGCCGAAAAGATCATCGCCCATCATGCGCTCTTCAAGAACGACCGCTTCCTGCTGCAGATGGCCATCGGCCTGATGCCGCATGCCGAGATCATGCGCGGCATCGAGCTTTACGGCACGAAAGTCGCGCCGATCGTCAGAAAGGCGTTGACTGATAGCGGCGAAGAGGCGAAAGCCACGGCTTGACGAGCGCATAACGCCGAAAATCGAAATCGATTTTCGAAACGGAGTATGCGCAGATTCGAAGTGACAGAGCGTCCTTAGGGCTTCCTGTTGGAGGCGCGGCGCTCTAGAACAGGATAATTTTAGACCGGGTCGGCCTAAAATTTGAATCCTGTTCTAAATTAGATAGTTAGAGCATGATGTCGTCCGAAAACCGCTCACACTTTTCGGCATTATGCTCCAGGGCGGCCGCTGCCGCCCTGCGCAAGGCCGGAACAGACGAATGGTTATCGCAAACGACGACGAACTGACAAAGCTCAAGGAGATCGGCCGCATCTGCGCCAACGCCATTCAGGTGATGGCGGCGGCGATGGAGCCGGGCATGACGACGCTGGAGCTCGACCAGATCGGCCGCAAGGTGCTCGAGGATTCGGGCGCGCGCTCGGCGCCGGAGTTCTGCTACCAGTTTCCGGGCGCCACCTGCATCAGTATCAACGAGGAAATCGCCCACGGCATTCCCGGCCCGCGCGTCATCCGCGCCGGCGACCTCATCAATATCGACGTCTCGGCTGAGAAGGATGGCTTCTTTGCCGATACCGGCGCTTCCTTCGCGGTGCCGCCGATCAAGCCGAAGATCGAACGGCTCTGCCGCGACGGCAAGCGGGCGCTCTGGGTCGGGCTCAACCAGGTCAAATCGGGCGAGCCGCTGGCAAAGATCGGCACAGCCGTCGGCGCCTTTGCGCAGAAGAACCGCTATACGCTGGTCGCCAATCTGGCGAGCCACGGCGTCGGCCGCTCGCTGCACGAGGAGCCGGCCGAGCTCTCGACCTGGCCGGATCCTTCGGAAAAACGGATGATGACCGAAGGTCTCGTCTTCACCGTCGAACCGTTTCTCTCGCTCGGAGCGACATGGGCCGAAGGCGGCGACGATGCCTGGACGCTCTATGCCGATCCGAAGGCGCCGACCGTGCAATACGAACACACGGTGGTCGCGACGCGCAACGGGCCGGTGGTTCTGACCTTGCCGGATGAGCGGGGGTAGGGCTTTCTCGGCTGAGCCAGCGCGCCCGCCTCGTCCTTCGAGGCCCCTGCGGGGCACCTCAGAATGAGGCTCTGTTGGGCGTCGGCGCGGCATCCTCCAACATCTCGATTGGGAGCACGGCATTCTCCAACGTCCCTCATCCTGAGGTGCGTAGCCTGTAGGGCGGAGCCTCGAAGGACGAGCCGCAGCGCTGCTCCTGGCATCCATCGGACGCTGAAGCACCCGCTGTGCGGCCTTCATCTTCAGCCCCGCGTTCCCGGCCTGCCGCCTTGCAGGATTTCGGTGGCGGCGCGTTCGAGGATGCCGGCGATGCGGGCGGCTTCGGGTTTCGACCAGGGATAGCGCATCCGCAGCGCCGAGCGCAGCAGCATGCGGGCGGCGCGGATATCGCCGCCGTCCTGCATGAAGTCGCCGTCATCGCCATCGTCGGCGCCGTGACGGTCGGTTTCGAAGACACGTTTCACATAGGCCATTTTCTCACCGATGCGCTCGAGCTTGGCGAGCGTGTGCAGGATCATATCGCGGTTTTCCTCGACGCGGCGGCGGCCGGCCTCGGTGATGCGATAGAGCTTCTTGGCGCCCTCGGCCTCGACCTCGGCAAGGCCGGTTTCCTCCAGATAGGTGAGTGCAGGATAGATGACGCCGGGGCTCGGTACATAGAAACCGCCGGAACGCTCCTCCAATATCTTTATCAATTCGTAGCCGTGGCGCGGCTGCTCAGCGAGCAGCGCCAGGATGACCAGCTGCAGATCGCCGGCCGCGAATTTACGGCCCATGCGGAAAGCGTCGCCGAACATGCCGCCTTTAAAACCTCTCATGGTTCTTCCTTTCATCGTTAGATGTATCGTTGAATATGTCGTAAAACATATATCGTACGATAATGTCTTTCAAGTGCGACCAAGAATTTTTGATGTTTCGGGAAATTGATCGATCGATCAGAATTACTTGATTGTGATGCGGGTGCTGCAGCGCGATAAGCGCTGCATGCTCGTGCGCACCGGTCACTCCCCGCCGAATCTTGTCTCCACCGCCGCTGCCGGCGCCGTTGCCATGGCCGCTGCCATGGGCTTCGGGCGCTTCTCCTACACGCCGATCCTGCCCGGTATGATCAGCGGGGTGCCGCTTTCGGCAGCGGATGCAGGCTTTATCGCATCGGCGAATTTCGTCGGTTATCTCGTCGGCGCCGTGCTTGCCGCTTATGGCTGGGCAGCGGGGCGGGAACGGCTGGTGGCGTTGTTGTCGCTGCTTGCAACCGCGATCCTGCTTGCCGCCATGGCCGCTACCGATTCCGTCGCCGTCTTTGCCGTCATTCGCTTCCTGGCCGGCCTCGCCAGCGCCTTTGCTATGGTCTTCACCTCGTCGATCGTGCTCAGCCACGGGGCTGCTGCCGGCAACGATCATGTGCAGGCAGCGCATTTCGGCGGGCCGGGTGCTGGCATCGCGCTGTCCTCGGTCATGGTGTTTCTGATCGGCCTCGGCTTTCACGACGGGCCGGGCGGTTGGCGCGCCGACTGGATCGGCGGGGCGCTTTATTGCGCGGCAAGCCTCATCGTCGTTTTCCTGCTGCTGCCGTCGTCGCCGGCGCAATCGGCGCAGTCGGGCAAGGAGCCGGCGCTCATCTGGAACCGGCCGATGGTGTTGCTGACGTTGTCCTACGGCCTGTTCGGCTTCGGCTATGTCATCACCGCGACCTTCCTCGTCACCATCGCGCGCCTTTCTGCAACCGGGCCCTTCGTCGAATTCCTCTGCTGGTTCATCGCCGGCTTGACTGCGACGGTGGCGCTGTTTGCCTGGAAGCCGCTGGTCAAGCCGCTCGGGCTTGGCGGGGTCTATGTCGCAGCCCTTCTGGTCGAGGCCGCCGGCGTGCTTGCGACCGTGGCGCTGCCGCCTTCCGTTGCACCGCTGATCGGCGGCGCGCTGTTCGGGGCGACGTTCCTGGCAATCACCGCCTACGGGCTGCAGATCGGCCGCAAGCTTTCGCCTGACAGTCCGCGGCGGATCCTGGCGATGATGACGGCCGCCTTTGGTGTCGGCCAGATCGTCGGGCCCGTTGTCGCCGGCTGGATCGCAGAGCGCAGCGGCAACTTCACCGTCCCGACGGTGATCGCCGCCGTGGCACTCGTCGCCTGCGCAGCGCTGGTGATGCCTGTGATCAAGAAAATCGCTTAACCGGTTACAACTCCGTAACAATCGGCTGAACCCATTGCTGCTTCCTTCGAACTGCCTTAGTTTCCGGCACAATCAGTGTTCGACGACACTCCCGAGACTCACAGTTCAGGAAAGCAAAGCTCCCCGTGTTTCATTCCTTCTTTCCGCAGCCAAAGGCGTTCTTTACTTCGCTCGTCGTTTGGACCCTGATTTCCATTGCCGGCTGGTATCTCTTCGCTGCCAGCCTCGGCGCATCGCTCGGCTATGCGTCGGTTCCGGAAGAGCAGCAGCCGATCGACCTTTCGTTCTTCTTGCTGCCCGAAAATGTCTGGTTCTACAGCTATTTCCTTCTGTCGGCGGTGATCTTCTGCGGCGCATGGCATCTGAAGGCGCTGAATCACCCGTGGAAGATTTGGTCGATCTGGGGTTCGGCACTGATCATCTTCGTGACCTACTTCGGCGTCCAGATCAGCGTTGTGATCAATAACTGGCGCCGGCCGTTTGGTGACCTTCTGCAGAACGCATTGTCGAAGCAGCCAGGCATTTCTGTCGACAATTTCTACAGCCTGATGTGGGTCTTCTGCCAGATTGCATTTCTCAGCATGTTCGTATCGATCATGACCGACTTCTTCACCAGCCACTACATCTTCCGCTGGCGAACGGCGATGAACAATTTCTACATGTCGAAATGGGAAAAGCTGCGTCACATCGAAGGTGCCTCCCAGCGCGTTCAGGAAGATACGATGCGCTTTTCGAGCACGCTCGAAGGTCTTGGTATCAGCCTGATCAACTCGGTGATGACGCTCGTGGTATTCCTTCCGATCCTTCTGGCGCTGTCGCATTACGTGACCGAACTGCCGTTCATCGGGCCGGTTGCGAATTCGCTCTTCTGGCTGGCGCTGTTCTGGTCGGCGTTCGGCACGCTTCTGCTGGCGGTCGCCGGCGTCAAGCTGCCGGGGCTGAATTTCCGCAATCAGCGCGTCGAAGCGGCGTATCGCAAGGAGCTCGTCTATGGCGAGGACCATGCGGAACGGGCCGAGCCGCTGACCGTCAGGGAGCTCTTTGGCAACGTTCGCCGGAACTATTACCGCATGTATTTCCACTACATGTATTTCAATGTCGCCCGCTATTTCTATATCCAGGCCGACGCGCTCTTCGTGGTCTTCATGCTGGTGCCGACGATCGTAGCGGGCACCATCACTTACGGTATCTTCCAGCAGATCTCGACCGCCTTCGGACAGGTCAGCAACTCGTTCCAGTATCTCGTCAACTCCTGGACGACGATCATTGAACTGCTCTCGATCCACAAACGCCTCAAGGCCTTCGAGGCGGCAATCGATGATGAACCGCTGCCGGATATTGACCGGCGCTACTTGGAGCGTGAGACGGGCGTCGTGCACGCCGACGGTTGATGGGTAAGATTTTCCCGGATCGGGAAGGGCAGGCGGTGGTCGATAGGGCTACCGGGTTTTATTGTGGCAGGATGGAAATGTCCTGCGTGCCGACCCCCTCATCCGCCTGCCGGCACCTTCTCCCCGCTGGGGAGAAGAGACTTGTCGCGACGTCTCGACTCCCTCTTCTCCCCAGCGGGGAGAAGGTGGCCCGAAGGGTCGGATGAGGGGGCGGCACGGCACGTCGTCTCGTTCAAGGGAACCTAGGGCGCCTTGCCGGTTCGACAGCGCCCATAGCCACCATCAAAGACCTGAAGTCTGCAATTTCCCGCGCGCTTCGATCATCGGGATCGCTTCCGAATAACTGACGCAGGCGACCTCAGCCCGGTGGCAGACGTCGCTGACCAGCCTGTCGAGCGCCCGCCAATAGGCGCCGCCGTTCATTTCGACGAAGTGGAAGCCGAGCTGTAGCGGGATGCGGGCGCCGGCATATTGCTTGTCGAAAGCCTCCTTGAAGGCGGCATAGGCGCGGTCCTCGAATTCCGCGGAATCGGCCGTATCCTCCTCACCCTTGGAATGGCGGACGAAGAGATTGTAGTCCATGCCGATGATCGGCTTGTCGTTCGGGCCTTCCGGGATCAGCGGCAGGCCGAAGCGGATGATGCCGTCTTCCTCGACAGGCATGGCAGGCCCTTTGGTGACGAGGCTCGCGTCATAGGTGAAGCCCGCCTTCTTTTCGGCGGCGATCATGTCGGCGCCCGCAGTTGCGGAGAGATAGGGGGCGCGAAAGCCCTTGATGCCGTGATCGACCAGATCCTGCCAGCCGGCCGGCTCGTGGAGACCGACGCTATTCCAAGCATTCTCAAGCGTCTCGTGGAAGGTGGCGTACTCGGCCGACCAGTCGGCCTCGCTCCAGAGGCGGCCGTCGAAATGGCCACAGGCGTGGCTCGATATGTCATGTCCTTCGAGATGGGCGTGCCAGATATTGCCGAGGCGCTCGCGGATCTCGTCGTCGCTCTGGGCGAAGCCGACGTTGGATTTTCCGCGTTTCTGGTGCGGCGCCTGGTAGGCCTTCTTCGCCGCCTCGTTCATCAGAAAAGTGCAGGAAAGGAAATAGGTGAAATGGGCGCCGTTTTTCGCCGCCATCTCGCGGCTTTTCAGCCACAGCGCGTTGTCGTGGGCGCCGTCGAAGGAAATGATGACGAGCTGTTTCGGCCGGCCGGTCGCCTCTGCAATTGCCGGAACGAGGAGCGAAACAGAAAGGCAGGCGGAGAGGAGGGAACGAGACATGGGCACCGCGACAATTTGTTCGCGGTTTCCCTCCGACAGAATTGCGGCGAAGCTGCGGTCGCGCTGGCATTTTTTCACACCACCAGCTAAGCCATCACAAACGGCACGGAAGGGATCCGCAATGACACTGCTTATCGTCGGCATCATACTTTTCCTCGGGGTGCATCTGGTGCGAGTGCTGTTGCCGGACTTTCGCCGTTCGATGATCGCAAGCCTCGGCGAGAAGGGCTGGCGCGCGGCCTATTCGATTGCCAGCATCGCTACGCTGATCCTGTTGATCTACGGCTTCGGGCAGGCGCGGCAGGTAACCGGCATGCTTTACAGTCCGCCGGTCTGGATGGCGCATATAGCAATCACGCTGATGCTGATCGCGATGATCTGTCTCGTCGCCTCGCTGCTGCCGGCGGGGCATATCGCGACCAAGACCAAACATCCGATGGTGCTGTCGGTGAAGATCTGGGCGCTGGCGCACCTGCTTTCCAATGGCGAGACGTCGTCGGTTCTGCTGTTTGCCGCCTTTCTCGCCTGGGGCGTTATCCTGCGCATTTCCTTGAAACGGCGGCAGCGGGCAGGCGAAGTCACGCTCCGACCGTTCGTCTCGGCCAAATACGACCTCTATGCGATCGTCATCGGCATCGTCGTCTGGGCGCTGATCATCTGGAAGCTGCACCAATGGTTGATCGGGGTTTCGCCGCTCGTCATCTGACCTGCGCATAATCCTTTCCAAAAATCGATTCCGATTTTTGGAAAGGATTATGCGCGGATTCAAAGTGTTAGAGCGTCCTTAGCGCGTCCTGTTGGACGCGCGGCGCTCTAATCTTTCACATCCCCCTTACAACGGCTGCAAAATGGAGTAGAAGGCCCGACAATATGCGTTTTGCATGGTGTATGGGTATTTCCGCGGCCGGAGACGAGAATGGCATTCAACGACGACAGCTTCATCCGTGAAGTCAATGAGGAATTGCGGTCTGACCAGATGAAGGGCGTCTGGCGCCGGTTCGGCCGCTATATCGTCGTCGTCGCCATCCTGATCGTCGTCGGCACCGCCGGCAAGGTTCTCTACGACTATTGGGACGACAACCGCTCCTCCGGCACCGGCGACCAGTTCCTGGCGGCGATGAAGCTAGCCGACGAGAACAAGAGCGACGAGGCGCTGGCCGCGCTCGACAAGCTCGAGAAGGAAGGCCATGGCGCCTACCCGGTGCTGGCGCGCATGCGGGCCGCGACCGTTCAGGTGCAGAAGGGCGATACCGCCGCGGCAATCGCCGCCTTCAACGAGATCGGCAAGGACAATGCCGTTCCGGCCGCCGTGCGCGATGCCGCCAAGATGCGTGCCGGCTGGCTGCTCATCGAGAACGGCGCTTACGAACAGGTTTCGGCCGCGATCGAGGCAATGGCCGTTCCGGGCAACGCCTTCCGTCATTCGGCGCGCGAGGCACTCGGCCTTGCCGCTTACAAAGCCGGCAACATGGCGCAGGCGCGGCAGTGGTTCCAGTCGATCGTCGACGATACCGACAGCCCGCGCAATGTTGCCAATCGCGCCCATATGATGCTTGATCTGATTACCGCATCCGGCAAGGCGCCCGCCGCTCAGGGCTGATCGCGTTAAGGACAAGATATGAGTTTCACGGTCGCCATCGTCGGTCGTCCGAATGTCGGCAAGTCGACACTTTTCAACCGGCTGGTAGGCAAGAAGCTGGCGCTTGTCGATGACACGCCGGGTGTGACCCGCGACCGCCGGCCGGGCGATGCGCGGCTGATGGGCCTGACTTTCACGATCATCGACACGGCTGGTCTGGAAGAGGCCGACGCGGAAAGCCTGCAGGGCCGGATGCGGGCGCAGACCGAAGCGGCGATCGACGAGGCGGATCTTTCGCTTTTCGTCGTCGATGCCAAGAGCGGATTGACGCCCGTCGATACCGACCTTGCCGAAATGCTGCGCCGGCGCGGCAAGCCGGTGGTGCTTGTCGCCAACAAATCCGAAGCGCGCGGCTCCGACAGCGGCTTCTATGACGCTTATACGCTCGGCCTCGGCGAGCCGACGCCGATTTCGGCAGAACACGGGCAGGGCATGCTCGACCTGCGCGATGCGATCGTCGCGGCGATCGGCGAGGACCGTGCCTATCCCGAGAAAGAGGATGTGGCGGTTACCGACGTCGACATTCCGCAATCATCAGACGAGGGCGACGAGGACGAAGAGCCGACCTATGACGATACGAAGCCGTTGCGCGTGGCGATCGTCGGGCGGCCGAATGCCGGCAAGTCGACGCTGATCAACCGCTTCCTCGGCGAGGACCGGCTGCTGACGGGACCGGAAGCGGGCATCACCCGCGATTCCATCTCGGTCGAATGGGACTGGCGCGGCCGCACCATCAAGATGTTCGATACGGCCGGCATGCGCCGCAAGGCACGGGTGATCGAGAAGCTGGAGAAGCTTTCGGTTGCCGACGCATTGCGCGCCATCCGCTTTGCCGAAACCGTCGTCATCGTGTTCGATGCGACGATCCCCTTCGAGAAGCAGGACCTGCAGATCGTCGACCTGGTGCTGCGCGAGGGGCGTGCCGCCGTGCTCGCCTTCAACAAGTGGGACATGATCGAAGATCGGCAGGCGGTGCTTGCGGATCTGCGCGAAAAGACCGGCCGGCTGCTGCCGCAGGCGCGCGGTATCCGCGCCGTGCCGATCTCCGGCCAGACCGGCTGGGGGCTCGACAAGCTGATGCAGTCGATCATCGACACGGACAAGGTCTGGAACAAGCGCATCTCGACGGCCAGGCTCAACCGCTGGCTGGAGACGCAGCAGATCCAGCATCCGCCACCGGCCGTTTCCGGCCGCCGCATCAAGCTGAAATATATGACGCAGGTGAAGGCCCGCCCGCCGGCCTTCATGATCTCCTGCACCCGGTCGGATGCGCTGCCGGAATCCTATACACGCTATCTGATCAACGGGTTGCGCGCGGATTTCGACATGCCGAGCGTGCCGATCCGCATCCATTTCCGCTCGCCTGACAATCCGTTCGAAGGCAAGAAGAGACGAACGTAGGGTTCGGGGGCCTTTCGTAGTGGGAACACCCCCTCTGCCCTGCCGGGCACCTCCCCACCTGTGGGGGAGATGCCCGGCAGGGCAGAGGGGGTACCATAAGCACTGTGATACCCAGTCCGGTTAGCAGCTAAACCACGCTTCGATTCAGCGCCTCACGCAGCGCCACGATCTCGGCCTGGAGGCGGGTGAGGTCGACTGCATCGCGACCGCTGGCAGCGGCGATGCAACCCGGGATGCCGATCGCCCTTTCCTTCAGGCGAATGCCTTCGTCGCTCAAGCGGATGACGACGACGCGTTCGTCCTCCCGGCTGCGTTCGCGTCTGACATAACCTGCGGTTTCGAGGCGTTTGAGCAGCGGGGTCAGCGTGCTCGATTCCAGGAAGAGCTTTTCACCCAAGCCGCCGACGGTCTGGCCGTCCTGTTCCCAGAGCGAAACCATCGCCAGATATTGCGGATAGGTGAGACCCAACGTATCGAGCAGCGGCTTGTAAACGCGGTTCAGTGCGTGGCTTGCCGTATAGACGGCGAAGCAGATGAAATTGTCGAGCTTCAGCTGATCCTGCATGGGGTTATCTTCAGAACTGATGGAAGTTATATCGCGCGATAAATAATCGTAAGCGATTTTTATGCATGGCTGCTATGCGCAAATTTAAATTGTCCAATAAACAATCGTGCGCGATATAAAAACGGTGTTCAGGACAAACATCGAACCCGAGAGGACAAGACAATGTCGACCATCAAGACCGCAGTTTCCGCAGCAGCACTCCTGGCAGCTTCCGCCGTCGGCGCGCTTGCCGATCCGGTACTCGAACCGACAACGCAGAAATTCATCGACGGGCTTGCCGGCGGCAAGCCGATCTACACGCTGTCGCCGGCCGATGCCCGCAATGTTCTGGCGGGCGCGCAGAAGGGCGACGTGAAGAAGCTTGCCGCCCAGGAAGAGGACAGGGTCATCAGGGCCGGTCCGACAGGCAACATCAAGCTGCGCATTGTCCGCCCGGAACATGCCAAGGGCACGCTGCCGGTCATTCTCTATTTCCATGGCGGCGGCTGGGTGCTGGGCGATGCCGATACACATGATCGGCTGGTGCGCGAGATCGCCAACGGCGCCGATGCCGCCGTCGTCTTCGTTGACTACGAGCGCTCGCCGGAAGCCCGCTATCCCGTTGCCATCGAGCAGGCCTATGCTGCGACCAAATATGTCGCCGAACATGCCAAGGAGTTCAAGGTCGATGCCTCCAGGCTCGCTGTCGCAGGCGATAGCGTCGGCGGCAACATGGCGGCGGTGGTGACGCTGCTTGCCAAGGAGCGTGGCGGTCCTGCCATCGACCAGCAGGTGCTGTTCTACCCCGTCACCGACGCCAATTTTGACAATGGTTCTTACAATGAGTTCGCTGATGGCCCGTGGTTGACGAAGGAAGCGATGAAGTGGTTCTGGAACGCCTATCTGCCCGATGAAGCCAAGCGCAAGGAGCCGACGGCCTCACCGCTGCAGGCGTCGCTGGAGCAGTTGAACGGGCTGCCGCCGGCCCTCATCATCGTTGACGAAAACGACGTGTTGCGCGACGAAGGCGAGGCCTATGCCCGCAAGCTCAGCCAGGCCGGCGTCAAGGTCACGTCGATGCGTTATAACGGCACGATCCACGACTTCGTGCTGCTGAACGCGATTGCCGAAACGCCTGCCGCACGCAGCGCGATTGCGGTCGCGAACGACGCGCTTCGCAGCGCGCTTCACAAGTAAAACCAATCAGTCTGCAGACGGGAGAGGCCCGGCGGTTTCGCCGGGCTTTCTGCTTCTTGGAAGCGATTTGGCAAACTGCCAGGCCTTCTTCCATTTCGGCGTGATCACGCCGTTGGCAGCGCGGATATTGTTGATGAACTGCAGTGTCGCCGCTTCCCAGGAATATTGCATGGCGAGTTCACGGGCCTTGCTGCGCGAGGCGGAGAGGGCGGCAAGGCAGGCCGCCTGCAGGTTCTGGTCGAGCGCCCCGACCTCGCTATCCTCGCCGATGATGTCGAGCGGGCCGGTGACCGGATAGGCTGCGACCGGCACGCCCGATGCCAGTGCTTCGAGGATGGTGTTGCCGAAGGTGTCGGTGAGCGAGGGAAAGACGAAGACGTCGGCCTGGGCGTAGGTTTTCGCCAGATCCTCGCCAAACTGCACGCCCGCAAAGAAGACGTCGGGATATTGCTTTTCAAGCTCGGCGCGGGCAGGACCGTCGCCGACGACGACCTTGGAGCCCGGCAGATCGAGATCGAGGAAGGCCGGCAGGTTCTTTTCCAGCGCCACGCGGCCGACGGTCATGAAGATCGGGCGCGCCAAGCCGAACGGGTTTTCCTCGAGCGCCATCGGACGGAACTGCGTGGCGTCGATGCCGCGGCTCCAGGGCATGAGGTTGCGGATGCCCTTTTCCGACAGTTCGCGCGCAAGGCTCGGCGTCGCCACCATGCAGCCGGCGCCGCCATTGTGGAACCAGCGAACGAAGGAGTAGAGCCAGCTCTTCGGTATCGGCAGGCGCGCGGAAACGTATTCCGGGAAGCGGGTGTGGTAGCTCGTCGAAAACGGCATGCGGTTTCTCAGGCACCAGCGGCGGGCGGTCAGCCCCAGCGGACCTTCGGTGGCAATATGCACGTAGGACGGATTGTACTTTTCGATCTCGCGGGCGATGCGGCGGTAATTGGCGATCGACAGGCGGATCTCAGGATAGGTCGGGCAGGGGATGCTGTTGAAGCGCTCCGGCGTCACCATCGAAACCTCGACGCCCATCTTCGCCAGTTCGCGGTTGGTGTTCTCGATCGAGCGCACGACGCCGTTGACCTGTGGGTGCCAGGCATCGGTGACAATCACCAGCCTCTCAGGCAGGTTCCCGGCGGCTGCGGCATTGGCCCAGCTCTCGCCGCTATAAGTGTTTGCCGGACGTTGCAGCATGTCACGATTTCCATCCGCGTCGCAGTGATATGCCAACGCTCAACCCCTAAGCGGGGTTCCGGAACGGCGATTCCCGCTTGCTTATTTTGAGGCATGACCATGATGGAAATATTACAGCCCATATTGCGAGGATTGCAGGGCTTTCGCCGGTCTGATCGCCCCGATTATGTCGGCGGCTGGCGGCGGTTGTTTTTCATTTGAAGGAAGAAAGTCACGGCGCCGGTCGTGGACCGGCGCCGCCTGGGAGGTCAAGCTGCAGCGGAAGCCGAGCTTGCGGTCGGAACTTCCGAGATCGTCTTCAGAACCTGCGAAGCGATCTGGTAGGGGCAGCCCTGCGAATTCGGGCGGCGATCTTCCAGATAGCCCTTGTAGTCGTTCTTGACGAAGGAGTGCGGCACGCGGATCGAGGCACCACGGTCGGCAACGCCGTAGGAGAACTTGTTCCACGGAGCCGTCTCGTGCTTGCCGGTCAGGCGCTTGTCGTTGTCAGGACCGTAGACGTCGATGTGGTCCATCAGGTTCTTGTCGAACTGCGCCATCAGCGCTTCGAAATAGGCCTTGCCGCCGACTTCGCGCATGTACTTGGTCGAGAAGTTGCAATGCATGCCCGAGCCGTTCCAGTCGGTGTCGCCGAGCGGCTTGCAGTGATACTCGATGTCGATGCCGTACTTTTCGGTCAGGCGCTGCAGGAGGTAGCGTGCCATCCAGATCTGGTCGGCGGCCTTCTTGGAGCCCTTGCCGAAAATCTGGAATTCCCACTGGCCCTTGGCCACTTCGGCATTGATGCCTTCGTGATTGATGCCGGCAGCGAGGCAGAGGTCGAGATGCTCTTCGACGATTTCGCGGGCAACGTCGCCGACGTTCGCATAGCCGACGCCGGTGTAATAAGGGCCCTGCGGAGCGGGGTAGCCCTGCTCAGGGAAGCCGAGCGGACGGCCGTTCTGGTAGAAGAAATATTCCTGCTCGAAGCCGAACCAGGCGTCTTCGTCGTCGAGGATGGTGGCGCGGGCATTCGATGCGTGCGGCGTGACGCCATCCGGCATCATGACTTCGCACATGACGAGAGCGCCGTTGGTGCGGGCCGGGTCGGGATAGATGGCGACCGGCTTCAGCACGCAATCGGAGCTGCGGCCTTCAGCCTGCATCGTCGAGGAGCCGTCAAAGCCCCAGAGCGGAAGCTGTTCCAGCGTCGGGAATGCGTCGAATTCCTTGATCTGCGTCTTGCCACGCAGGTTCGGTACCGGAGTGTACCCATCGAGCCAAATATACTCGAGCTTATATTTTGTCATCGTGACTCTCTCAATGCTACGAAGGTGAGCAAATCCGGAGGTGATCTCGGCGCGCAAGCGCATCCGACCGCCAGGGATGACGCTTTAAAAGCACGTAGCGTGCCAGTTTTGGCGCCGTGCGAAAGAAAAATCGCGAATCAGCGTGCCAGCCGATTTTTTCCCTTTTGGAAAATCAGGCTGTTTTTAACGTTCATAGACAGTATCGCCCATGAAAACGCACTTTTCCCGTCTGGAACCGGATGAAAATTGCGGCGTTAGGCTGAAATGATGAAGTGTTAAACAAATTATCGGAAACTTTTAGCCGAGACAGCATACCGACCGATTACAATTGCACCATTGCCCTTATTTTATGCAATTTGCATAAACTATGTGCATTGTGCTATGTAGATAGTCCTGAAATGTTGATGCGCCGAACTGAATGGAGGCGATCTCATGCCCACCGGTTTCCATCGTGAATCCGCAACGATCTACCAGTTTCCCGTTAAGGCGATACGAAACGCCAACCGGTTCGAACGCGCCAGGCTAATGGAGCGCGAGGCCGCAGACGTCTGCGATGCTGCGCTCGATAGTTGCTGGTACCATGACGAGGCAGTTCGCGACGCCGATCGGCCGACGAAGTCCTGATTTCCCCTGGCAGCGGGCAAACGATGCCGACAAAGCGGGGAGCGCTCGCACATGGCGTTCATACTGCGTCAGCATGTGCGGCCTAAAAGCATGTTTCGCTAAGCGAATCTGAAAGATCGCGCCGCTTTAGCCGCCATCCAATCCAAGCTTTTCCCTTACGACCAATGCGCCATGTTCGCTGACGACGCGGGCAGCGACCTTTGCTGCGAAGCGGGCGGCGGCAGGTGCATCGCCTGCTTCGAGATATCGTGCGAGAAAAGCGCCGTTGAAGCTGTCGCCGGCGCTGGTCGTGTCGACCACCTTCTCCACCTTTTCGGCCGGAACGAAGGTCTCCTCGCCGGCAAAATTCAACGTGACACCGTCCGCGCCGTTCTTGACGACGATATGGACGGCGCCCAGCGCGCGATAGCGATGGATCGTCGCCTCGATGGAATCGTCGCCGAAATGGGCTGCCTCGTCGTCGAAGCTCGGCATGACGAGCACGGAGGAGCGGGCGCCTTCGCTGATCGTCGTGTGCATCACGTCGTAGCTCGACCAGAGGCGTGGGCGGATGTTCGGATCGAAGACGACGAGCTTGCCGGCGGCCTTGGCGCGACGGACTTCGGCGAGCAGCGTCTCGGCATCCTCTTGCGGCAGGATGGCAAGCGTGATGCCGGAGAAATAGACGACTTCAGCGCTCTCCACCGCCTCGCGCAGGCGGTCGGGATCGGCAGCCAGGCTGCGGGCGGCCGAGTTGTCGCGCCAGTAGCTGAAGGAGCGCTCGCCGTTCTTCAGGTTGATCATGTAGAGGCCGGGCGTCCTGCCTCTCATGCGGCGGATGAGGCTGGTGCCGATGCCCGCCTTGTCGATGAAGGCCACCATTTCGTCCGACATGCCGTCGTCGCCGAGCGCGGTGAAATAATCGACCGACCAGTCGGGGCCAAGGCAGGCGCGGCCATACCAGGCGGTGTTGAATGTATCGCCGGCAAAGCCCTTACGCAGCAGGCCGTCGCCTGCCTGGGAGAGCTCCACCATGCATTCACCGATCGATAGAAACCGTCCGCTCACCTTGTCCTCCAGGCATTAGAGCGCCGCGCGTCCACCCGGACGCGCTAAGGACGCTCTATCGCTTTGAATAGGCGCATAATCTTTTCCGAAAATCGATTCCGATTTTCGGGGTTATGCGCTGGTCTTTATCCGCTGATACGCGGAGAGCATGGGGGTGGCAAGCGCGGATATTGCATCAGATGAAAAGCCCGCCTACGCAGACAGGGCGAAGGCCGCTTGCGCGGCCTTCGTTCCGTTCATGGCCTGTCCATGTGATAACAGGCGGCCGTCTGGCCGGGGCGGACGTGCTCGGTCGGCGGCATTTCGGTCCGACAGATGTCGGTCGCCTTCCAGCAACGGGGCGAGAAGACGCAGCCCTTCGGCGGATTGAGCGGCGAGGGCGGGTCACCCTGCAGGCGGATGCGCGTGCGCAGGCGCGCGAGCTTCGGATCGGGGATCGGCGCAGCCGAAAAAAGCGCCTGCGTATAAGGGTGAGCCGGGTGATCGAAGACCGTTGCGCAGTCTCCGGCTTCCACCACCCTGCCGAGGTAGAGCACCAGCACATCGTCCGAGATCAGGCGCACGACGGAGAGGTCGTGGCTGATGAAGATCAGCGTCAGGCCGAATTCCTTGCGCAGCTTGCGCAGAAGCGTGATGACCTGGCCCTGGATCGAGACGTCGAGGGCAGAAACCGGCTCGTCGCAGATGATGAGCTTCGGCTTGGTGACGACCGCGCGGGCGATGCCGATGCGTTGCGCCTGGCCGCCCGAGAATTCGTGCGGATAGCGGTTGATCATCTCCGGCACCAAGCCGACGGCGGTCATGATCTCGCGGACACGTTCGGTGCGCTCGGCTTTGGAGAGTTTCGGCTCGAAAACGGTGAGCGGCTCGGCGATGATGTCTCCAACCGTCATGCGCGGGTCGAGCGAGGCGATCGGATCCTGGAAGATGATCTGCATGTCGCGGCGGGCGGCGCGCATTTCCTCATCCGACAGGTCGAGCAGGTTGCGGCCCTGCCAGAGGATGCGGCCCTTCTGCGATTTCAACAGCCGCAGAATGGAGCGGCCGAGCGTGGACTTGCCGCAGCCGGATTCGCCGACGATGCCGAGCGTGCGGCCTTCGCTGAGGTCGAAGCTGACATTGTTGACAGCGGTCAGGAAGATCGGCGGCTTGAAGAAGCCTTTGGCCGGCAGTTCGAATTGGGTCGTCAGGTTCTCGACCCTTAGAAGCGATCGTTCAGCCATGATTCAACAGCTCCTCGCGACGCGGGAAGGGGTGGTAACAGGCGGCGCAATGGCGCGGCGCCAGCGTTTCAAGCGGTGGCGGGCGGTCGATGCAATCGTCCTGGACCTGCGAACAGCGCGGCGAGAAATTGCAGCCCTTCGGCAGGTGCTGCAGGTTCGGCGGACGCCCGGGGATGACGACGAGGTCGTCGACATCCTGGTCCGGCCGCGGGATCGAGGCATGCAGTGCTGCGGTATAGGGATGGGCCGGGTTGTCGAAGAGTTCGTCGACAGGCGCCTCCTCGACGATGCGGCCGGCATACATGACGGCGACGCGGTCGGCGAGGCCGGCAACGACGCCGAGGTCGTGGGTGATCATGATTAGCGCCGTGTTCATCTCCGCCGTCAGGTCGTTGAAGAGATCGAGGATCTGCGCCTGGATGGTGACGTCGAGTGCCGTCGTCGGTTCGTCGGCGATCAGAAGCTTCGGCCGGGTGAGTAGCGCCATGGCGATGACGATGCGCTGGCGCATGCCGCCGGAGAGCTCATGCGGGTAGAGGTGAAAGCGCCGTGTCGGGTCGGGGATGCCGACACGTTTCAGCATGTCGAGCGCTGCGGCGGATGCGGCACGCGCCGTCAGACCGCCGTGCACCTCGAGCTGTTCCGTCAGCTGCCGGGAAATCTTCAGCGACGGGTTCAGGGCGGTCATCGGGTCCTGGAAAACCATCGCCATGTCCTTGCCGCGGATCTGGTCGAGTTCGCGCGGTTTCAGCGCCAGCACGTCCTTGCCTTCGAGCAGCGCCTGTCCCGTCGTTTTGCCGTTCTTGGCGAGCAGCCCCATGATGCCGAGGAAGGTCTGGCTCTTGCCGGAGCCGGATTCGCCGACGATGGCGATGCGCTCGCCGCGCTTGACCGTCAGGTTCATGTTGGAGACGGCCTTGACCTCTCCATCAGGCGTCTTGAAGGTGATCGAATAGTCTTTGAGTTCGAGAAGGGTGTCCGTCATCTTTTTAGCGATCCTTCGGGTCGAACGCGTCGCGCAGGCCGTCGCCGATGAAGAGCAGGCTGAGCAGCAGGGCCACGAGGAAGCTTGCCGGGAAGACCAGCAGCCAAGGCATGCTTTCCATGGCATCGGTTCCCTCGGCGATCAGCGTGCCGAGCGAGGTCAGCGGTTCCTGCACGCCGAAGCCGAGATAGGAAAGGAAGCTTTCGGTGGCGATGATTTCAGGCACCGTCAATGCTGCGAAGATGACCACGGGTCCGACGAGGTTCGGGATGATGTGCTTGATGATGATCTTGAACGGCCGCTGCCCGGATGCGCGGGCCGCTTCGATGAATTCGCGATGCTTGATCGACAGCGTCTGGCCGCGCACGATGCGGGCCATGGTCAGCCATTCCAGCGCGCCGATGGCGGCAAAGAGCAGATAGACGTTGCGGCCGAAGATCACCATCAGCAGGATGACGAAGAGGATATAGGGAAGCGCGTACATGATATCGACGAAGCGCATCATGATCGCATCCAGCCTGCCGCCGATATAGCCCGATACCGCGCCGTAGAGCACGCCGATGAAGACGGAGACGACGGTCGCCGTCAGCGCCACGGCCAGCGAGACGCGGGTGCCATAAAGGACGCGGGCCAGAAGGTCGCGGCCGTTCGGGTCGGTACCGAAATAGTGGCCGGTTTCGATCGAGGGCGGTATGCGGAAGGCCGCCCAATCAGGATCCTCATAGTTGAAGGGAATGAACCAGGGGCCGATGAAGGCGGCGAGGATCAGAACCGTCAGGACCACGATCGACAGGACGGCGGCCTTGTTACGCCCCAGGCGGCGCAGGGCATCCTTGGTGAGCGAGCGGCTTTCGGGCGCAAGGCCTTCCGCCTCCAGCAGTTCCTGGGCGAGCAGCTCGCGCTTTGCGGGGTTGAGGATCATCTGTTTCTCACTTTCGGATCGAGCCACGCATATGCGATATCGACGAGAAGGTTCAGGAACACGATCAGCACCATGTAGAAGATGACCGTGCCGAGAACCATGCCGTAATCGCGGTTCAGCGCTGCGTTGACGAAATAGCGGCCGATGCCGGGCAATCCGAAGATGCTCTCGACGACCAGCGAGCCGGTGAGAAGATAACTTGCCGCTGGACCCAGATAGGAGACCACAGGCATCAGCGCAGGTTTCAGCGCGTGGCGCATCACCGTCAGCCGCGGGCCGATGCCTTTTGCCTTGGCGGTGCGAATAAAGTTCTGATTCATCACCTCGATCATCGAGCCGCGGGTGATGCGCGAGATACGGCCGGCATGCGGCAGCGCCAGAACGACGATCGGCAGGATGAGGTATTTGATCGAGCCGTCGCCCCAGCCGCCGACCGGAAACCAAGCGAGATGGATGCCGAAGACAAGCTGCAGGATGGGCGCAATCAGGAAGTTCGGCAGCACGACGCCCACCAGAATGAGCGCGCCCAGAATATAATCCGGTGCCTTGTTCTGATAGAGCGCCCCAAGACAGCCGACGGCCACGCCGACAATGATGGCAATCAGGAAGGCAGCCGTACCGATGGTGAAGGTGTAGGGCAGACCGATCATGATCTGCTGGGCGACGGTGAAATCCTCGCTGGCGAAGGAGGGGCCGAGATCGCCCCGGAGCAGGTCACCGACATAGATCAGGTACTGCTGGATGAGCGGCTTGTCGAGATTGTAGTGGATCGCAAGGTTCTTCAGGATCACCGGCGGCAATGGCCTTTCGCCATCGAAAGGGCCGCCGGGGGCAAGGCGCAAAACAAAAAAACAGGCTGTGACGGCGATCCAGAGAACGGGGATCGTCGATAGCAGGCGACGGAGGGCGTATTTGATCATGGTCGTGGGCCGGTCCTTTCCGCAATGCGCGGAAAGGACCGTTTTCCCTTACTCTTTCATCGACAGCCAGCGGGTGCGGTGGATGTCCTGAATGTTGTCGACGAAGCCTTCGATCTTCGGCGAAACAACATTCTTCGAGACGTAGTAATAAATCGGCAGGGCGGCGGATTCATCCAGCGCCAGCTGTTCGGCCTTCTTGAAGATCGCGGCACGCTTGGTGAGATCGGTCTCGGCGTTGCCTTCCTTGATCATCTTGTCGTACTCGGGATTCGACCAGCGGCCGTAGTTCATCTGCACGCCTGTCACCAGGAGGTTCAGGAAGTTGTCCGGGTCGTTGTAGTCGGCGAGCCAGCCGGCGCGGCCGATTTCGACCTGGCCGCGCTGCATCTGGTCGTAATGCACCTTGGTTTCGGCGTTGACGAGCTCGACATTGACGCCGAGCGGCTTCCACATGGAAGCGATGGCGACGGCGATGCGCTTGTGATTGTCGTTGGTGTTGTAGCTGAGGACGGCGTGAAGCGGCTTGTCCGGGCCGAAACCGGCTTCGGTCAGAAGCTTCTTGGCTTCGGCGACCTTCTCGCTGTAGGGCAGGTCCTTCCAGCTGACATAGGCCGGCTCGCCGTAATTCGCCGTGCCCGGCGGAACCCAGGAATAGGCCGGCAGTTCGCCGGTGCCGAGGATCTGCGGGCCGATGACTTCGCGGTTGATCGCCATGGAGAGAGCCTGGCGGACGCGCTTGTCGCTGAAGGGCGGCTTCTGCGAATTGACGACGTAATAGTAGAGGCCGGAGAAGGGGGCGACATGCGCCTGGCCCGGCAGGTTCTTCTTCATCCACTCGTACTGGTCGGTCGGGAAGTCGGTGAGGATGTCGAATTCACCGGCGCGGTAGCGCTTCAGCGCGGCTTCCTGATCCTCAAGCACGAAGAACTTCGCGCCATCGATCTTCAGGTCCTTGGTGTCGTACCACTGGTCGTTCTTGACTGTGGTGACATGGGAGCCCGGAACCCACTCGACCGGCTTGTAAGGGCCGTTGGTGACGATGTTGCCGATCTTGACCCAATCCTGACCCTTCGCCTCGACGACATGCTTCGGCAGTGGATAGGCGGTGTAATGCATCAAGGCGTTGATGAAATAGGGGGTCGAGTTTTCGAGCGTGATTTCGAGCGTCTTGTCGTCTATCGCCTTGACGCCGAGTTCGTTGAGATCGGTGATCTCGCCCTTGTTGATCTTTTCCGCATTCTTGATGGTGAATTGCAGATAGGCATAATCGGCGGCATTCTTCGGGTCAACGAGGCGCTGGAAGGCGAAGACGAAGTCTCCTGCCGTTACCGGCTGGCCATCGGACCACTTGATGCCGTCGCGAAGCTTGAAGGTGTAGACCTTGCCATCAGGCGAAATCGTCCAGCTTTCGGCCTGGCCGGGGATCGGATTATCCTTGGCGTCCTCGGTGACGAGGCCTTCGAAAATGTCACCGGCGATACGGTTCTCCCAGTCGCCGGAAAGCTTCTGCGGATCGAGCGACTGCGGGTCGCCACCATTGTGAATGTTGAGCGTGGCCGCATGGGCCGAAAACGCCAGCAATGTGCCAAGCATTGCAGAGGCGAGAAATTTTTTCGCGAAATGGTTCATGGTGGGTCCACCTTTCTAGGCTTTGCGCCTTTATTAGACATTTGTTCCCGGTATTTGACCTCTTACGTGCAGGTCAGTGCGCACATTATCGCAAAGGCTTTGCGTTGCAACCCCAAATCCGGAGGGTGGATTCGGGTTGTGGACAAGCCTATATACGTCTCCCCCTTGTCGGATCGCGACGATGCGTCGCGGCGTTTCACAACACCTTTCATAACCGCTTCACATGGTTGTCTTTTGTTTCGTCCGCTTTAGTGTGGCGAGCGCAAACGAGGCAGGAGATGTGGCCGATGGCATTGCAGGCAGGCGGGAGTGCGGACTGGTGGCGCGGTGCTGTGATCTATCAGGTCTATCCGCGCTCGTTTCAGGACACCAACAGCGATGGTCTCGGCGATCTCAGGGGAATCACCCGCCGGCTGCCGCATATAGCCAGCCTCGGCGTCGACGCGATCTGGCTCTCGCCCTTCTTCAAGTCGCCGATGGCCGACATGGGCTACGACGTTTCCGATTATTGCGACGTCGATCCGATCTTCGGGACGCTCGCCGATTTCGACGAGATGATGGGCGAAGCGCACAGGCTCGGCATCAAGGTCGTCATCGACCAGGTGATCTCGCACACTTCCGACCGGCATCCCTGGTTCGTCGAGAGCCGATCGAGCCGGACCAATCCGAAGGCGGATTGGTATGTCTGGGCCGATCCGAAGCCTGACGGCACGGCGCCGAACAACTGGCTGTCGATCTTCGGCGGACCGGGCTGGGAATGGGACGGCGTGCGCCGGCAATATTACCAGCACAATTTCCTGACCTCGCAGCCGGACCTCAATTTCCACAGCAAGGCCGTGCAGGATGCCGTGCTGGAGACGGTGAAGTTCTGGCTCGACCGCGGCGTCGACGGCTTCCGGCTGGACACGGTCAATTATTATTTCTGCGACAAGCAGCTCAGGAGCAATCCGCCGCACGAGCCTGATGAGGATGACGCAGGCCTCGATGCGCCCGACAGCAATCCCTACGGCATGCAGAACCACCTCTACGACAAGACGCAGCCGGAAAATGTCGATTTCCTCAAGCGCTTCCGGGCGCTGCTCGATCAGTATCAGGATCGCACGACCGTCGGCGAAGTCGGCGATGGCGCGCGTTCGCTGAAGACGGTTGGCGCCTATACGAGCGACGGCGACAAGCTGCACATGTGCTACACATTCGATCTGCTCGGACCGGATTTCACCGCCGAGCATATTCGCGGCTGCGTCGAGGCCTTCCAAAAGGCCGTCACGGACGGCTGGGTCTGCTGGGCTTTTTCCAACCACGACGTCATGCGCCATGTCAGCCGTTTCGCACGGACGGAGGAAGAACGGCCTGTCATCGCCAAGCTGGCGGTCTCGGTGCTTGCGGCGCTGCGTGGCTCGATCTGCCTCTATCAGGGCGAGGAACTCGGCCTGCCGGAGGCTGAGCTCGCCTTCGAGGATCTGCGCGACCCCTACGGCATCCGCTTCTGGCCGGCCTTCAAGGGCCGCGATGGATGCCGCACGCCGATGCCCTGGGAAGCCGGCAAGGCGCATGCGGGCTTCACCTCCGCGGAAAAGAGCTGGCTGCCGGTGCCTTACGAGCAGGCAGCGCTTTCCGTGGATACGCAGGAGGCGAGCGACAACTCGGTGCTGCATCACTACCGCAGGACGCTCGCATTCCGGAAGAGCCACCCGGTGTTGATCGACGGCGAGATGACCTTCATCGGCACCAACCAGGATCTGCTCGCCTTCACTCGCGAAAAGAACGGCGAAAAACTGCTCTTCATTTTCAACCTGACGCGCAAACCGGCGGAATTCCGCCTGCCCGATGGCATGGTGCTCGGGGAGCCGCTTGAGATGCCGGGCTTCAAGGCGGCGGCTGGCGCGGGGCTAGTGAAGCTTGCGGCGCTAGACGGGTTTTGTGCGCGGGTTTGACGGCTATTTCAGAAGCTTATCGTAATCCGCGTGCGAGCCGATCCAAAACCAGATGATATCATCTCCGTCCCAGACAGCTAAAGCTCTCCAGGATGTGCCGACGCGCGCCGACCAAAAGCGGCCGACGCGCTTGAAATGCAAGGAGGGATGTCTGGGATCTTGTTTGAGTAGATCGAAGTTTTCGTCGGCCAGCTTCCGTATCTGTTCAGGCAAGCGGTCATACGCCTCCCAAAAGGCAGGAGTTGCGTGATGTTTCAAAGCCGTCTTGTCTTTCCGGCATGAAAATCGGCAAAGGCCTTCTCGGCGAGATGATCGAGCTTGCCGCTTGCCGCGTCTGCTTCCATTTGCCTGTCCCAGCGTTCGGCTTGAAGGGCTTCAAACCACGCCGAAAAAGCTTCGAACTCGAACTTGTCGAGTTCGGTAACGATTTTTTCAATCTGTTCCAGCTTCGTCATGATCGGCTCCAAGGATATTGCAAAATAAGCGCTGCTGCTGAGTTTGCCAAGGATTCCGTCACCCGATCAGCGCGAACTTGTCCACGTCAACCATGCCGCGGTCGGAGATCTTCAGGTGTGGAATAACCGGCAGTGGCAAGAAAGCGAGCTGGAGGAAGGGTTCCTCCAGCGTGGCGCCGAGCGCGAAGGCAGCTTTGCGCAGCTGGTGGAGCGTATCGCGGACCGTCTCATAGGGCTCGAGGCTCATCAATCCGGCGATGGGCAGGGCGATTTCGCCGGTGACCTTGCCGTCTTCGACGACGACGAAGCCGCCCTTGATCTCGCCGAGGCGGTTTGCGGCGCGCGCCATGTCGTCCTCGCTGACGCCGACGACGCAGATATTGTGGCTGTCATGGCCGACGGTCGAGGCGATCGCACCCTTCTTCAGGCCGAAGCCCTGGACAAAGCCGTTGGCATGGTTGCCGTTCTTGCCGTGGCGCTCGATGACGGCGACCTTGATGATATCGTTGGCAAGGTCGACCGTCGTCTCGTTGCCCCTGACAGGCAGGCGATAGCGACGATGCTCGGTGATGATCTTGCCCGGCATGACGCCGATGACGGGCGTCTCGCCCTCGGCGACCGGGACGCCGAAATGGGCGGCGTTGACGGGCCGGGCCTTGACGCTGTCGAGGCCGATTGGGGCAACCGGTCTGCGCGAGGAAAAGAGCGCATCGGTGACGCGGCGGCCGGCTGCGAAGACCATGTCGGCACGGCAGTTCTCCAGACTGTCGAGAACCACCAGATCGGCGCGCCAGCCCGGCGCGACCAGGCCGCGGTCTTTGAGGCCGAAGGCGCGGGCGGCCGAAATCGAGGCGGCGCGGTAGATCGCCAGGGGCTCGACGCCGCTTGCGATCGACGTGCGGATCATGTGATCGAGATGGCCCTGTTCGGCGATATCGAGCGGATTGCGGTCGTCGGTGCAGAGCGCGAGGAAGGGCGAAAGCCGCTCGGTGATGATGGGGATCAGCGCGGTGAGGTCCTTTGATACCGAGCCTTCGCGCACGAGGATGTGCATGCCCTTGCGGATTTTCTCCAGCGCTTCGGCGGCGGTCGTGCATTCATGTTCGGTGCGGATGCCGGCCGAGAGGTAGCCGTTGAGGTCGTTGCCGGAAAGAAGCGGCGCGTGACCGTCGATATGGCCGCCCTGGAAGGCGTCGAGCTTGGCCATGCAGACGGGATCCTTGTGGATCACGCCGGGGAAATTCATGAATTCGGCAAGGCCGATCACCTTCGGATGATGGCGGAAGGGCAGGAGGCGCTCGATCGGCAGATCTGCACCGGAGGTTTCGAGATGTGTTGCCGGTACGCAGGAGGAGAGCTGGACGCGGATGTCCATGATCGTCTCCAGCGCGGATTCGAGGAAGAATTCGATACCCTCGGTTCCGAGCACATTGGCGATCTCGTGCGGATCGCAGATGGCGGTGGTGACGCCATAGGGCAGAACGCAGCGGTCGAATTCATGCGGTGTGACAAGCGAAGATTCGATGTGCAGATGCGTGTCGATGAAGCCCGGAACGACGATCCTGCCCGAGATATCGATCTCGGTTTCGCCCTCATAATTGCCTGAGGTGCCGACGATGCGATCGGCGCCGATCGCAATGTCCGACTGGACGAGTTCGCCGGTGACGAGATCGAAGAAGCAGCCGCCCTTCAGCACGATATCGGCCGGTACGCGGCCGACGCCCTGGTCGATGAAACGCTCGAGTCTGCTGGTCATGGCATTGCTCACATTACAACCGATTCCGAAACTTATAGCCGATCTGCCGCGACAAGCGAGTGCCGCAAAAGGAAACCGGGCGCCACAGGGGCGCCCGGTCGGTGCGGTCAGCGATGGCTTACTCGGCGGCGACGATCTTGCCGGCTTCCCACTTGTAGAGCGAGAAGCTCTGCGAGGTCAGGTCGCCGGTCTCGCCGTAGGTGACCTTGCCGATGGCGGTCGGGATCTCCTTGCCGTCCTTCAACGCGGTCGCGACGGCTCCCGCATCCTCGGCGCTGCCGGCCTTCTCGATGCCGGCTTTCAGCACTTCGACGGCGGCATAGGCGTTGAGCGTAAAGGCCTCGGCCGGGATGTTCTTGGCGGCGAGCGCATCGGCTGCGGCCTTGGAATCAGGGCTCTTGGTGGCGTCCGAAGCGTTGGTGAAGACGGTGCCTCCTGCCGCATCCGTGCCGATTGCCCAGAATTCGGTGTTGGAAAGGCCATCGCCGCCGATGATCGTCACGTTGGCGGCGAGGTCATGCAGCTGGCGGGCGAGCAGGCCACCTTCCGGATGGTAGCCGCCGAAATAGACCACGTCGACCTTCTCGGACTTAATGCGGGTGGTGAGCGCGCTGAAGTCCTTGTCGCCAGGCGTGATCGCGTCATTGACGACTTCGGTGACGCCGCCTGCGTTCAGCGTTGCCTTGAAAGCATCGGCGAGGCCCTTGCCGTAAGCGCCCTTGTCGTTGACGATGGCGACGCGCTTGTCCTTGAAATTCTTCAGCACATATTTGGCGGCGACTTCGGCTTGCTGGTCGTCGCGGCCGCAGGTGCGCAGCACGTTGGTGAGGCCGCGCTTGGTCAGGTCGGGGGCCGTGGCGGTCGGAGTGACCATCAGCACGCCGTTTTCAGCCAGAACGTCCGAAACCGGGATTGCAACGCCCGATGTCACTGGTCCGACGACGAAGCGGATGCCGTCGCCGACGACCTTGTTGGCGGCGGAAACGCCCTGCTTCGGTTCGCCGGCATCGTCGGCCAGTTCGAGGACGACCTTCTCGCCGAGAATTCCGCCCTTCTTGTTGATCTCGTCGACGGCGGTCTGCGCACCGTTCTTCACTTGGTCGCCATAGGCGGCGACGGGGCCGGTCAGCGGCGCGATCAGGCCGATCGTGATATCGGCATGGGCAAGCGGCGCAAAGGCGAGCGACGCAACGAGGGTCGCCGTCAATGTCTTGAGGGTCATTGTCTGTCTCCTTGGATGGGGTCATTCGACCCGCGATGAGGTGCCGCGCCGGATTTTCCGGATCGTTCAACGGCCCCAGGCCGTGCCAAGGACGATCGATATCGGCGCGATCGATGCGCCCTCCGGCCATATTTGGCTCGAATGGGCGCAACGGCAAGATTTCTAGGAATTTTGGTGAGATTCCGCAAGTTGATAACAAAATGAAACGAAAATCGAGCCGATTCGGCACGAGATCGTCCAAAAATCATCGATCTCGGCGCAATTTTCCTATCTTTGCAGGATGCCGGTACCCGCGTCAGCGGCGCGCCGATGTACCTGCCGAATTTCGCGGAAGCTCTCTATCTGTCTGAATATTAGAATTCTGCTTTGAGATTAACACTTGATTCTACTAATTAGAGTAGAACCATTGTTCGCGCATATATTGCTGCGATGCAAAAGAGCGGTCGACAATAAACAGAGAGATATTTCAGGAATAGAGAGCTGGATGCTCAAGCGGGTCGAAGCCAGACAGGTGCGCACCGGAATGTTTGTAGAGGCGATCGAGGGTGCCTGGCAGGATCCTCTTCTGTCTAAACGAAGATTTCTGCTGCGCCGTGAAATCGATGCCCAGAAGCTTCGCAAAAGCGGCATGACAGGCGTGATCATCAACACCAGCAGAGGCCTCGACATCGACGGCCTGCCAGGTGGCAATATCGAGATTGACACCAAGGCGGCACGCGAGACCATCCAGAAATCCATGCAGGTGCTGGAAAGCGTTTTCGGTCGACTCCAGCATGGCGATGGGATCAGCGTCGATCAGGTGGCGCCTGTGATTTCCTCTGTCTCCAAGTCTATCGATCAGAATCCCACGGTCTTTCTGAGCGTTACGCGTCTGAAATCCAAGGACGAGGCGACGTTCCTGCATTCGATTTCGGTGAGTGCGCTGATGATCCTGTTCAGCCGTCATCTCGGACTTGACGAGACGACTGTTCAGATGCTCGGCACAGCGGGATTGCTGCACGACGTCGGCAAGCTCGAAATTCCGCTCGAGATACTCAACAAGGAAGGCCCCCTGGACGAGGACGAGATCAAGATGATCCGCGACCATCCGGAAAAGGGACACGCAATCCTGTCGCGCCAGGAAGGCATGGCGGAGATCGTTCTCGACGTTTGCCTCAACCATCATGAGCGTATCGACGGCAAGGGCTATCCTCGCAAGCTTTCCGAGACGCAGGTCAGCCTCCATGCGCGTATTGCTGCGATTTGCGACGTCTATGACGCCATCACCTCCGTGCGGCCGTACAGGGCGCCATGGAGCGCGAGCCAAGCACTGAAATGGATGCTTGGTAACGAAGGGCATTTCGATCGCCGGCTCTTGAAGAAATTCGCCCTCTGCCTTTCCGTCGCCGCCTTGACCTGAGGTCTATCTAGCTTCGCAACAAAAGGGTCTGCGCGGACTTACAGCGGTGCGCGTCTTTTCAGACGCGCGGCGCTGTAGCACTTTGAAGTGCTGCGTGCCCTTTTGCCGGAAACTTCAGAGCTTCTCAGATATTGTTCTGCAGGATCGTCCGCAGCTTGCCGAAGAGCTCGTCGATATGGTGCTTCTCGATGATCAGCGGCGGGGAGAGCGCGATGATATCGCCGGTGGTGCGGATCAGCAGGCCGCTTTCATAGGCTTTCAGGAAAGCGGTGAAGGCGCGCTTGGTGGGCTCGCCGGCGATCGGATCGAGTTCGATCGCGCCGATCAGGCCGGTGTTCCTGATGTCGATGACATTGGGGCAATCCTTCAGCGAATGCAGTGCGTCGGCCCAGTAATCGGAAAGCTCGGCAGCGCGTGTCAGCAGGCCCTCTTCCTTGTAGGTGTCGAGCGTGGCGAGTGCAGCGGCGGAAGCGATCGGGTTGCCGGAATAGGTGTAGCCGTGGAAGAATTCGATCATGTGCTCCGGGCCGTTCATGAAGGCATCATGGATCTCGGAGGTGACGAAGACGGCGCCCATCGGAATGACGCCGTTGGTCAGTCCCTTGGCGGCGGTGATCATGTCGGGCTTGACGGCGTAATATTGCGCGGCAAAGGGGGCGCCGAGGCGGCCGAAGCCGGTGATGACCTCGTCGAAGATCAGAAGGATGCCGTGCTTGGTGCAGATCTCGCGCAGCTTCTGCAGGTAGCCCTTCGGCGGGATCAGAACGCCGGTGGAGCCTGCAACCGGCTCGACGATGACGGCGGCGACGGTGGAGGCGTCATGCAGGGTGACGATGCGCTCGAGTTCGGTGGCGATGTCGCCGCCATGCTCGGGCTCGCCGCGGGTGAAGTTGTTCTTGCCGGGCTGGTGGGTGTGCGGCATGTGATCGACGCCGGTCAGAAGCGTGCCGAACATCTTGCGATTAGTGACGATGCCGCCGACGGAGATGCCGCCGAAATTGACGCCGTGATAGCCGCGCTCCCGGCCGATCAGGCGGAAGCGTGATCCATTCCCCTTCACACGGTGATAGGCGAGAGCCACCTTGAGCGCGGTCTCGACGGATTCGGAACCGGAATTGGTGTAGAGAACGTGGTTCAGGCCTTCGGGGGCGATGTCGACCAGGCGGTTTGCCAGTTCGAAGGCCTTGGGGTGGCCGAGCTGGAAGGCCGGTGCGTAGTCGAGCTCGCCGGCCTGCTCGCGGATCGCCTCGGTGATCTTCGGGCGGCAGTGGCCGGCATTGACGCACCAGAGGCCAGCCGTGCCGTCCAGCACCTGACGGCCGTCATGGGTCGTATAGTACATGTCCTTGGCGCCGACGAACAAACGCGGCTCCTTCTTGAACTGGCGATTTGCCGTAAACGGCATCCAGAAGGCGCGAAGATCGTTCGGTGCATTGAGGCGATTGGACATGCTGTTCTCCTGGCCGCCGACGGCCATTTCCCGGGGCTTCACGCCCATATTTTTACTGCCCGGTCAAATTATCAGGGCTTCCCAAGGCGTCAACGGGAAAAGTCCCCAGAGCCCCTCCTGACAGAAGGCTCAACTTGCTTAGATCAATCCGGAAATATCCAGGGTCAGGCACTGCAAGCTGCCCGTCATCAATCCTTTGCCTCGGCTTGCTACAAAAACCGATGGCTCGCAGGGCGCAATTGCATTTCATCAATTCACTGAAATAAAACGATATTTCGATCGGAGATACTGATGTCTGACCGCCAGAAGACAAGGGCGCGCCCCACGCGGCGCCATGCATTCGCGCCAAGTTATGGCGCCATTCTCGAAGAGGGCGTTCGCCGCCGCAGCGTGCTCAAGGGCTTTCTCGCAGCGATGGGCGCTGCGGCACTTTCGCCGGCGCTCGGAACCGCGCATGCCGAGGCTGCCGATTCCAGCCTGACGTTCCCTCCCGGAACTCAAGCGCGTGCGCGATACCGCCGACCACTGGCCAGAGGGCTATGAGCGCCAGATCCTGGCGCGCTGGGGTGATGCACTGTTTGCCGACAGCCCGGAATTCGATATCGCGACTCTGGACGGCAAGGCGGCGGAGCGACAGTTCGGCTACAACAACGACTTCACGCAGTTTCTGCCGCTGCCCTAGGGCGAGAAGAGTTCCGACCATGGGCTGATGGTCGTCAGTCATGAATATGCAACGCCTTTCCTGATGTTTCCCGGCCTGACCGACGAAAACTACCGCGAGAAGCTGACGGACAATCAGATCCGCGCCATCATGGCCGCCCTCGGCGTCTCGATCTTCGAAGCGAAAAAGACGGACGGCAAATGGGCGATCGTCAGGGACGGCAGATACAATCGCCGTATCCATATGAGCACCGAGATCGGCATCTCCGGTCCGGCTGCAGGCGACGACCGCCTGAAGACCAAGGCCGATCCGACCGGCATGGTCGTGTTCGGCACGATCTCGAACTGCAATGGCGGAATTACCCCCTGGGGCACGATGCTTTCGGGCGAGGAAGGCGCGATGGATGTCTTCGCCGGCGACTACAAGACGCTGGCGAACCAGGAACTGGCCGAGCGCCAGGGCTGGGATGAGGACGAGAACGACATCTATTCCGTCAGCCGCGTCGAGCCGCGCTTCAAGTTCGAGGAAGAACCGAACGAATGGATGCGTTTCGACTGGGTGGTCGAGATCGACCCATTCGATCCGACGGCAAAGCCGGTCAAGCGCACCGCGCTCGGCCGCATGACGCATGAAGGCGCGCAGTGTTGCGTCGCCCCTGACGGCCGCGTGGTTGTTTTCATGGGCGATGACGACGACTTCGAATATATCTACCGCTTCGTCACCCGCGATCCTTGGAACCCGAACGATCGCGCCGCCAACAAGGATCTGCTCGACCACGGCACGCTGTCGGTCGCCAAGTTCGAAAGCGACGGCACGATGCGCTGGATCCCGCTTCGTGCGGGCGAGGGGCCGCTGACGGCGGAAGCTGGATTCAAGAGCCAGGCCGACGTCGTGCTGGCGACGCGCACTGCGGCCGATCTCGTCGGTGCCACGCCGATGGACGCGCCGGAAGGCTTCATCCCGCATCTCGGCACCGGCAAGCTTTACGTCGCCATGACGGAGAACGAGGACCGGCTGCCGAAGGGTGAGGGCGACGACGAGAAGGAGATGGTCAACATCGCCAATCCGCGCGGCCCCAACCCGCATGGCCACCTGCTGGAACTCGCAGCACCCGGAGGTCCCGAAAAACCGGATTATGCAGCCGACAGCTTCAAATGGGACGTGTTCATTCTCTGCGGCGATCCTGCCAAGACCGAGGATCAGGCGATGTTCCATCCGGCCACGACCTCCGCCGGCTGGTTCACCGACCCCGACAATCTCGCCGTCGATCCGGTCGGGCGCCTCTGGGTCACCACCGACGGCCCGCCGCCGGAAGGCATTGCCGATTCCGTCTATGTGATGGATACCGAAGGCCCGGGTCGTGCGTTGCCGAAACTGTTCTATATTGCGCCCGTCGGTTCGGAAGCCTGTTCGCCGACCTTCACCCCGGACGGCAGCAGCGTCTTCCTCTCGGTCCAGCATCCGGGCGAATTGCGGATGGCCGACAACGAGGATGCGACCTCGATGGAGGATGCAGGCACCAACTGGCCGGACTTCAAGTCCAGCATGCCTGCCCGTCCGTCGCTGGTGGTGCTGAGCCGCATCAACAACGACGTGGTCGGCAGTTAAAGCAATTCCGGCAAAAGTGCGCGGCAGTTTTACGTCTGGAATTGCGCTAAAAAGATCGATTGCGGGACGGGAGCTCCGGCGCGACCGGGTTGCCATTCCAAAAGCACGACCGGCAAATCGCAAATTTGCCGGTCGTGCCATAAGGTTCACGTGCTGAAATATCGTTGCCAAGCCTCCGGGAACATTCCCTTGCAGCATGGCATCGGCCGACATTCATGTCAGCGCTATCATCAAGCGGCGGATCTGTTCCGGTTCTGCACGAGGTAGATGTCTTCGAGCGTTGCCAAGATCTTCATGACCGGCTCGGAGGTGCTCGAATAATAGATGGTTTGTGCGTCCCGGCGGGTCTTGACCAGCTTTTGGGCGCGCAGTTTCGACAGGTGCTGAGAGAGAGCCGACTGGCTGAGCCCGACTTGCGTCGCAAGCACGCCGACGGCCACTTCGCCCTTCACGAGGCTACACAGGATCAGCAATCTCTTCGGGTTTGCCATGGCCGACAATAAAGCTGCCGCCACGTTCGTGTGATCGGCCAAATCAGAGGTTTCCATATGTTATCTTCCTAATGCGAAACGTACATCAAGCGTGTTGGCGCAGGCCGCCAGCCGGGATTTTGACTGACATCAAAAACTAGCAACTGGGCTCGAAGATTGTATATACCTAAATTTAAGGTATCGAGTATGCTATTTTAGATATGTTTGAACAAATGTGATCGACATCCACAGCGAGGGTTTCGAACTCGTATCGCAGCAGAAAATCGCCGGAAATCATGTCGAAACCTGAGGGATCGATACCACAAATGCGCCAAGAACCCGATTCCGGCGCCTTTAGCCTGATAGCGAGGCTTTCCTCCACATCGGGGTGACGTTCTACTAAATCTCGCACTGCTTCTGTTGCCCCCGCGGCAATCTCCTCATTCGCGGCCGACTGGATTATGAGATCGTTCCCATCGAGTTGGTAGGCGCGGCCGAAGCCGCCATTGAGGCTGGCCTGTTCCGGCTTGAGTCGGAAGAACAGGAAATCAGGAAAGTCGATATAAAGCTTCGCCTTGGTGTGGCGAGCGAGAAAGCGCGTGTGGATGCGCTCGTAGAATGCATTGCCGCGCTCGATAGGTTCTGCCACGCACTGGGTCGTCAGACGAGGATAGGCGAGGGGATCGCCCTTGCCGGGCTCGCCGGTCAGGAGCGAGGCGCGCCGGTCTTTGGCGAGCGCCCTGGTATGGGCCGACAGCTGCGAAACCAGGATGACCGGCGTGCCGTCGATATCAGTGGCGACGAGCACGCGGCTGGCGGAGGGAAAGCCGGTCTCGGGGTCGAGAACGGCAATCGCCGCGTGCCGGGCGGAGCGCAGAAGCACGCGGGCAAGCTTGCGGGCATCGTCGTCGGTTTCGCGTAGGGGGGAAGGCTGATCTTTCATATCCGCTTTGTGGCAAAGCGGATGGAAAACATCAAGCTTCCTGCTTGCGGCGATGGCGGGTGAGGCCGGCGACGATATCCTGAGCCGAGATGGTGCCGACGATCGCACCGTTCTCGACGATGCCGATACTGCCCGGCTGGCGGGCAAGGGCATCGAGGATATCGATGAGCGGGGTCGCGGCGCGGGCTGTGGCGCTGACGCTCATGCCGGCGGCAGTCTGGCCTAGGCCTGGCTGCATGACATCGGCCGCCGTCAGCATGTTGATCGGATTGAGGTTCTGCACGAAATCGGCGACATACTGGTCTGCGGGGTTCTTGACGATATCGTGCGGCGTCCCGCACTGGATGATGCGGCCACTTTCCATGATGGCAATGCGATTGCCGATGCGGAAGGCCTCGTCGAGATCGTGGCTGACGAAGAGGATGGTCTTCTTCAGCCGCCGCTGGAACTCCAGGAGCTCATCCTGCAGGCGGGTGCGGATCAATGGGTCGAGCGCCGAAAAAGGTTCGTCCATGAGCAGGATCGGGGCGCCGGTGGCAAAGGCGCGGGCGAGCCCGACACGCTGCTGCATGCCGCCGGAAAGCTCGTTGACCTTGCGATCGGCCCATTTTGTCAGGTTGACGAGTTCAAGCTGCTCGCCGACGCGGAGTTTGCGTTCGGCTTCCGGCATGCCGGCGAGCTCCAGACCGAAGCCGACATTGTCGGCGACGGTGCGCCAGGGCAGGAGGGCGAATTGCTGGAACACCATGGAGACGGTGTGGGTGCGCAGGTCGCGTAGCGCCTTGGCATTGCATCTATAGGGGTTGACGGGGCCGGTGGCCGCCGAGACCGCGACATCGCCACGCACCACGGGAGCGAGCCCGTTGACGGCGCGCAGCAGCGTCGATTTGCCGGAGCCGGAAAGACCCATCAGCACCAGGATCTCGCCTTCCTCGATCGTCAGCGAGGCGTTGGCCACACCGAGTACAAGACCGGTGGCGGCGCCAATCTCGTCGCGCGATTTGCCCTGGTCGACCATGGCAAGCGCGGTTTCCGGTCGATCGCCGAAAACGATGCTGACATTGTTAAAGCTTACCGCGGTCATGCAGCGCCTCCTTCACCCGTGGTGCGGAACATCCGGTCGAGAATGATTGCCAGGATGACGATGCAGAAGCCCGCCTCGAAGCCCTTGGCGATATTGACGGTGTTCAGCGCACGGACGACGGGCACGCCAAGCCCGGGAGCGCCGACAAGAGCGGCGATGACGACCATCGACAGCGACAGCATGATGGTCTGGGTAAGACCCGCCATGATCTGCGGCGTGGCGAAGGGAAGCTCGATCTTGCGCAGCACCTGTAACGGCGTCGCGCCGAAAGCGACGGCGGCTTCGACGAGGGACGGCGGCGTCGAGATGATGCCGAGGCGCGTCAGCCGGATCGGGGCGGGGATTGCGAAGATGACGGTCGCGATCAGGCCCGGCACCATGCCGAGGCCGAACAGGATGAGCGCCGGGATCAGATAGACGAATGTCGGTATGGTCTGCATGAGATCGAGCACCGGGCGCATGGCAGCATAGACCCAAGGGCGGCGGGCGGCGGCAATGCCGAGCGGAATACCGATCACCATACAGACGAAGGTGGCGGCGAGCACGAGGGCGAGCGTCTCCGTCGTTTCCTTCCAATAGTCCTGGTTGACGATCAGCAGCAGCCCGAGACAGGTGAAGATGGCGACCGCGATCGACCGGCGCAGCCAAAAGGCGATGGCGGTGATGGCCGCGATGACGATCAGCGGATGAGGCTTCTGCAGCACGAAGAGCAGGCCGTCTATGGCGCTCGACAGCAGGAAGGCGATCTGGTTGAAGAACCATTCGCCGTTTGAGGTCAGCCAATCCACGAAGGATTTGGCCCAAGGGCCAACGGGAATCTTAAATTCGGTGATCCAATTCAAGGGCGCGCCTATCCAGAAAAACAACAATCGGACAAAAATGAAACGGGGCGGCGAGCCGCCCCGTTCGTATCATCAGAGGCCGAGGCCGGTCTTGGCGGCCGCAAGCGCGTCGCCCTTGCCGTCGCGGGTCTTGACGCCCGCAAGCCAGGGCTCGAGCGCTGCGGGGTTCGCCTTCAGCCATTCGGAAGCCGCAGCTTCCGGTTCCTTGCCGTCGTTGAGGATCTTGCCCATGATCTGGTTCTCCATGTCGAGGGAGAACGTCAGGTTCTTCAACATCATGCCGACATTCGGGCATTCGTCGAGATAACCGGCACGGACATTGGTGAAGACCTTAGCGCCGCCGAAGTCAGGGCCGAAGACGTTGTCGCCGCCTGTGAGGTAGGTCAGCTTGAAGTTGGTGTTCATCGGATGGGGTTCCCAGCCGAGGAAGACAACGGGCTTGCCCGCTTTGTCGGCACGGGCGACCTGGGCGAGCATGCCCTGCTCTGAGGACTCGACGACTTCCAGATCCTTGAGGCCGAACTCGTTCTTCTCGATCATGTCCATAACGAGGCGGTTGCCATCATTGCCGGGCTCTATGCCGTAGATCTTGCCGTCGAGATCGTCCTTGTGGGCGGCAATGTCCTTGAAGTCCTTGATGCCGAGCTCGGCGCCTTTAGCATTGGTGGCGAGCGTGTACTTGGCGCCGACGAGGTTGGGGCCGAAGGATTCGACCGACTTATCGTCGATATAGGGACGGACGTCCTTTTCCTGCGTCGGCATCCAGTTGCCGAGGAAGATGTCGATGTCCTTGTTCTTCAGCGACGTGTAGGTGACCGGGACCGAGAGAACCTTGACGTCGGTCTCATAGCCGATGCTCTTGAGGATCACGGATGCGGTGGCGGTGGTGGCGGTGATATCCGTCCAGCCGACGTCCGCGAAGCGGACGGTGGCGCAGCTGTCAGGGTCTGCGGCGAAGGCGGCGGTCGCAACGGAGAGGGCGGCGACGGCAGTTGCGGTAACGAGTTTGAACGTGCTTGTTGTTTTCATTTTAGACTCCCAGTCTTTAAGTTCCCAAGCCAACCATCAATAACCGAGTTTGACAAGCGACCTCAGTGCGTTTGCGCCGTATCGACCCATGCGATTGCGACGTCCGCGGATTTTTTGGCAATGGCTTTTTTTCGAGGCTTTCAGCGGTTTTCGAGCCGGATTCCTGTGATTATCGCTCCCTCGGGGCTTTTCTTTGCCATTCCGAGCTTTCAAGAAGCCGATCAAGGAGAAATCGGATGGCAAAACTCTATTTCAACTACTCGACGATGAACGCCGGCAAGTCGACGATGCTGCTGCAGGCCTCCTATAATTACCAGGAGCGCGGCATGCGCACGGTGCAGCTGATCGCAGCCTTCGACGAGCGCACTGGTCGGGGCGTCATCGGCTCGCGGATCGGGCTGGAGGCGAGCGCCATTCCTTTCGAGTCGCACGAGGACCTGTTCCGGTTGATCAAGGGACTGAGTGGCGAGGGCGCGCCGATTTCCTGCATCTTTGTCGACGAGGCGCATTTCATGACGCCTGTCCATGTCTGGCAGCTTGCCCGCGTCGTCGACAGGCTCAACATCCCTGTGATGGTCTACGGGCTGAGAACCGATTTCCAGGGCAAGCTGTTTCCCGCCTCGCAGGAACTGCTGGCGATCGCCGATGAGATGCGGGAGGTGCGCACGATCTGCCATTGCGGGCGCAAGGCGACGATGGTCGTGCGGCTCGACGCGGAAGGAAAAGTGTTGCACGAAGGCGCGCAGATCGATGTCGGCGGAAACGAGAAATATGTCTCGCTCTGCCGCAGGCATTGGGACGACGCCATGAACGGTGCCTGGATCGCCGAGCCGGTCTGAAGCCGGCGACACCGCCTGTTTTCTTTGGCGCCGCAAGCGGCTAGTTTGGGCCAGGAGATTCCTTGGAGAGGCTTGGTGCGCAAACCCCCGTCATTCGACAGCCAGTATGAAGCTGCTGGCAGCCTTGCCGAAAGGATTGCAGGCGAGGGAGCCTATTGTGTGGCTGCGATCGGCGCCTTCAGCGGCGACGAAACACAGTCGGCCGACGAGGTCTTCCTTGAACAGAATGCCCGCTTCCAGGCCCATATCGCCGATGCTGCGGCGCTCGACGCTCAACTGGCCGAGCTGGTCTTTTGCCTTGATCGGCTGACGGCCGAGGTTTCAGCCGATCTCGACAGTTTCCGGGGGCTGACGCTGCGCGAGAAGATGGCCGGCTGGGTGTCGCGCCAACGGATGTGGCGCATGTATACCGAACGCGTGCGCGAGGCGCCCGTCATCGAGCGGTTGCTTGACCTTTTGACGAAATCGGACGCGCTCGCGGGGCTGATCGCCGGCCAGCGCGCCGCGCTCACCGAACGGCACAAGGCCGCCGAACTCAGCCTTGTCGATATCGTCGAGCAGCGGCGACGGCTGGTCGTTTCCATCGACATCGCTCGCCTCAAGATGAAGGAGCTCAATGCCAAGGCGCTGACGACGCAAGGGCGTATCGGCGTCTATGGCAACAGGGCGCATTGGGAGCAGATGGAGGCGGAGCGGCGGGCGCTGAAGGCGGAGGCCGAGCGGATTTCCGCCGGCGAGCGCGAGATGCGCGACGACAGCCAGCGGCGCGAGCGCTTCATCGGCCTGTTCCAGGCCTTTGTCGATTCGCTGAACGGCCGGATCGCCGCCTGCAACGCGCTGCTGCGCAAGCTGCTGATCGACGTGGAAGAGCGGCTGATCATCTATCAGGCGCAGGTCGATACCGACCGGCCGGGCATGAAGGTGAGGATCAAGCCGGAGCTCTTTCCCGATATCGCGGCACCGATCAGGTTGTTCGAGAAGGGCATGCTGGTCGCCCAGGATCTGGAGCGGCGCAAGAGCCGCGCCGATCTCGAATTCGCCAGAAGGTTTCCGACCTATGCCGAACCGCCGCCGGAAACATCTGGAGCGCCTCTGATCGACACGGCGCGCAGGTCTTTTCGTTTCAGCCTGCCTTTCCTGCGCTCCTGACCAGCAAGGGCGCGGGTAGTATCCCTCTTGCGCAATGCTTTCATTCCGAAAAATCGAAGGGCTCGTGTTGTGCTCTGCCCATCGAGCGCATATGTGGGATGCAGCGGGGCGGCAATGTCCCGATGTTCGCCTCGCCTGACAGGAGACGACGATGCTTGACCGGATAGCCGGTTTTTTCAGGCTGATCGGCCAGACGATCGGCCGCTGGGCCCGCCTTTTTTCCGCCTGGGCCTTCTGGCCCTTTCTTGCCGCGCACGGCTGGTATCAGCGCCGGAGCTGGATGATCCGGCTGCCGGTCATCGCTTTCGTGGCGCTGCTGGTCGTACTCTACGGTTATTTCTTCTTGCAGACGCAGGTCTGGACGAATTTCAACCCCGCCTTCGTCGATCAGTACCGGCTTTCCGAACGCAAGGTTGCCGCCGGGCAGGAAGTGCCGGCCGCCGAGAGCGCCAATGCGACGGCGCCGAAGACCTGCCAACGCTCGGCGATCGTCGACGTCGCGGCCGATCTGACCGATTTCAATGTCAACCAGAACGCATGGATCTCCTCCATGCTGCTTTACAAGATGGGCTTCTTCGGCATCGACTGGGATCACACCCCCTTCCTCGACAACAAGGCCTCTTTCCAGCGCGGCATCAACCAGGCGGTCCGGCGGACTTCGGCGGAGCTTGTCGATACGCTCGGGCGTGTGCGCGGCACCTCGGGCATCAACAACGACCTGCAGAGCGCGCGCGGCAATCTGCAGTTCGACGAAAACAGCTGGTATTTCGGCCTGAACCCCTTCGGGCCGAAGACGCCGACGCCCTCCTATTACCGCTCGGCGATCGGCAGCCTGCGCAAATTCAACACCGATCTCGCCCTCTGCAACGTCGTTTTCGACGGCCGCGCCGACAATCTGATGCAGTTCATCGACCGTATTGCCAACGATCTCGGCGGCACCTCCGACATGCTCGCCGAGCGCTCGGAAAACCACAATCGCGGCTGGTTCGATACCCGTGCCGACGACCGGTTCTGGTTCGCCTACGGTCAGCTCTACGGCTATTATGCCATCCTTGCCGCCGCGCAGGCGGATTTCTCGCAGGTGGTGCAGGAACGCAATCTCGGCGCGATCTGGGGCAGCACGACGCGGCAGTTCCAGGCCGCACTGCGCATTCAGCCGGCGATCATCTCGAACGGCCGCGAGGATGGCTGGATCATGCCGAGCCATCTCGCCACCATGGGCTTCTATATTCTAAGGGTGCGCTCGAACCTCGTCGAGATCCGCTCGGTGCTTGACCGCTAAAACGTCTGGAGTCAGCGGGGTATCGTGTTGTCCTCGAAGCCGACGATGCGCAGTTTCTCGACGAATTCATAGGTGATGCCGACGATGCCGCCGCCGCTTTCATCGTTTCGGAAGCGACCGACGCTGCGCACCAGCTTGTAGCCGCCAAGCCGGTTGTCGACGCGATAAACGAAATGGAAGCCGACGCCGTGAAGGCTCGCCTCTTCGAAGGTTTGGGCGATCAGGCTGCGGTCCTCCTCGTGGATGCGCGACATCAGCTCTGCCAGGTTGACAGGGCCGTCGCTGTAGGAGAGTCCGAAGATCGCGTGGACATCCTCGCTTGCAAAGAAATGTCCGGTCTCGATGTCGATGCGCCAGAAGCCGAAAAGACGATAGGCAGCAAGCATCTGGACGACTTCCGCATCGGTGATGCCGATGTGGGCGCGGGATTGTTCTGTCTTGTCAATAACGGGCTGTTCGAAGTGAAGAGGCACGATTCCCCCAGATCACGGGACGACGTGCCGACTCTCTTCTGATTCCTCAGTTGATCAGCTTCAATCGAATGGCCTTAGCTACCAACTGGGTACGGTTGACGCAATCGAGTTTTTTGATCGCGTTCGTCATATAGGCGTTCACCGTATGGTCCGAGAGCGTCAGGATCTGACCGATTTCGATCGAGGTCTTGCCCTGTGCAGTCCAGCGAACAACTTCTAGTTCTCGGGTCGAGAGCGCGTTATGAGCGCATTCCTCGTTGCGCTTGACTGCATTGTATGCATCGAGTGCATGGAGAATGATCATTGCCAGCTCGTTTATCTCGCTCTGGCCGAGTGCGGCGCGCTCGCCGCAGAACCAGAAGACCAGACGCTGGCCGTCGGCTGCAATGGTCGGCATGGCAACGCCTGCCGGTATGGCATGGCGCAACATCAGGGCACGAAGTTCGGCCGGAAAGGCCTGACCATTGGAGGTGTCGTTGAGGTGCCAGACCGGCGGCACGGCAGACGCCCTTAACCTTACGCCGAAAGGGCAGCCGCGCATCATGTGGGCGCGGTCGAACTCCCTGACATAGGCGGCCGGAAGCGAGCTCTCGATCAGCAGGGGTTTCAAGAGGAGGTCTTCCTGGGAGGGGGCGTGCATCAGCGTCGCATGCGACAATCCGAAGGCTGCGGAGACCCTGCCAAGCGCCTGTGCAAACAGGTTGCGCGTTCGTGCGGTCGAAAGTTCTACCGAAAGCAATGACTGTCTTTCAGAGGTGGTCATGTAAGACATTTGTACGCCCCCCGCAGCCCCAATGTTACCGCTATCAAATACAGAAAATCTGCGGGATGCTAGCCCCAATTGACCTAACGCAAGCCGATTCATTCGAATTGTGAAAAATTAGCCACGGCAATTCGCGCTTCGGTTGAGTTTCGACTTGCGAAAATAGCGTTGCGGTATCTTTGAGTTCTTTCATGGCAGCGCAGCAATGGTCTTGCGCAGCCGGGCAAGGAGAGAATCACTTGGGAGAGTTTCGGGGGAAAACTCTAGTCTCTCCCGGCATGGGCGCAAAGGCGGTGGACCGGTCTACCTGCAGCGCTTTGCGCTGGAGCAGTTGAACTGCGTGGACGCGGCCGCAGCGGGTCGCCATGTCGGCCTGATTGCGGTGAGAGAACAGAGATAAGAAGACGGCAGCAGGCGGCGAAATCCGACTTGCTGGCAGTGAATTCAATTGCTAATCGTATGCTCAGTACAACTGAGGCAATTTAATCGTGCGCTTTGCAGCTTCCTTTTTGGTGAAGTCTCTATTTTCCCGATTATTACTTGTTTTTCTCCTTTTGACCTTGCCGATCGGAGTGGCAACCTCGCAGGCTGCCGGGGAGAAGAAGGCGGTGCAGCCGCCGATGAGCTTCATCCTCGTGCGTAGTCATCTCTGCCAGGAAAACTGTCCGGAATGGGTATCGGCGGAGGGGCGCATAACGTCCGATACGCCCGCGCGGCTGAGAAAAATACTCAAGAAGATCGGCGGCCGTAAATTGCCTGTCGTTTTCCGTTCCGAGGGTGGCGACGTCGATGCCGCTTATGCGATGGGCCGGATGATCCGCAAGGCCGGGCTGGAAACGGCTGTCGGCGGCACGCGGCTCAACGATTGCCCGGCTGGGGATACGCGCTGCCAAGCCGCTATTGCCAAGGACGGTAGCGCGGTCGGTTACACCTATTCGTCCGGTGCATACTGCTTTTCTGCTTGTCCGCTGGCGTTTGCCGGCGGTACGTCGCGTGTCGCATCGCAATGGGCCTTTATCGGCGTCCACCAAATCACGACCGTCTACAGCAAGGTGCGTGTTTCCTATCGCATCGAATACAAGATCGTGAACGGCAAGAAAAAGGAGACCTCCCGCAAGGAGGTCGGACGCAAGGTGGCGGGGCGGAGCAGTTCCACCAAACTTGGAAAGAAGGCCACCGCTGCCTTGACGGCCTATTTGAAAGAAATGGGTGTCAGTGAGGATCTGATTGGTCTGATGATGAGCGCCACGCCTGATAGCATCAACATCGTAGCGCCGGCAGACGCACTTCGAATGGGGCTTTCGACGGACATGCTGGCTTACAATGAGTGGCCCGGGATGCCGCTCTGCGCGCCGGATGCAGCGGCCGATGCTGTCTGTCACAGCCATCCGGCAGCCGAAGCGCCTGTGGCTGAGGCGCCTGTATCTAAGGCGCCTGTATCTAAGACGCCGGTATCTGATGCGCCCGTGCAGGATGCGGCTGCAGTCACAAGCGGGAGTCTGCCGAAAACCCGGCCGATGGACTTCCTCCTGATGTCCAATGGCAACTGCCAGGAAGAATGCACGCAGTGGATTTCTGCGGATGGAGAGATCACGCCGGATACGCCGGCTCGGCTGAAGGTAATGTTGACGGCGCTCGGCGACAGAAAGCTGCCGATCGTCCTTCAGTCTAATGGCGGGGACATGGACGCGGCTTTCGCGATGGGGCGTATGATCCGTGCTGCAGGTCTGGAGACCTCGATTGGCAGAACGCAGTTGCCCAATTGTCCAAAGCTGGATCCGCGTTGCAAAGCCAGCATTGCCAAAAGCGGACGGACCGAGGGCGAAGTCTTTGCCGGGCGGGCGTACTGCCTTTCGACCTGTACTCTTGTCCTGATGAGCGGAACGCCGCGGCTTGTCGGATATTCTGCGATCGGCGTCGTTAGGCCCACAACGACTGAATATACGACATTTTTCGCTTATTTCGACGAGATGGGCGTCAATGCCGAGACATACGAGACGATGATGCCCGCCACATCAACCGAGCGAGGAAGTATCATACTTCCTACTGAGGCGCTCAAGCTTGGCATCATCAATGGTATCATCCCTTATGATGAAGAGCCCGGCTTGCATGTCTGTGGGCCGGAGGCGAAGGAAAGCCTTCGATGCCCGAGAAAAGCTGAGGCAGAGATCGTTCCTGTTGCTGTTTCGGTCAATTGATTTCAGGACGTGAAAGAGGATAGCTCGGCGTTTTGCGTCGAGCTGCCGTTTGTTTAAGCTCCGAAGGCGCCTCGTGTTGCCCGTTTAGCGGCCGCAAGGCGTGGCGCTATTCACACCCCGCCGATATTTCGCTATCTCGATGAAGAGAAGCAACGACTCCGCTGCCGCGGAGGTCGGATGGGGGAACATCCATGCCATCAATCAAATCCGATATCGAAATCGCGCGCGCCGCGGCCAAAAAGCCGATCTTCGAAATCGGGGCGAAACTGGGCATTCCGGTCGAGCAGCTCGTTCCCTATGGTCACGACAAGGCGAAGGTCAGCGCCGAGTTCATCGCCGCGCAGGCGGGCAAGAAGGACGGCAAGCTGATCCTCGTCACCGCGATCAATCCGACACCGGCGGGCGAGGGCAAGACGACCACCACCGTCGGGCTCGGCGACGGGCTGAACCGGATCGGCAAGAAAGCTGTTGTCTGCATACGCGAGGCCTCGCTCGGTCCCTGCTTCGGCGTCAAGGGCGGCGCGGCCGGCGGCGGTTATGCGCAGGTCGTGCCGATGGAAGACATCAACCTGCATTTCACCGGCGATTTCCATGCGATCACATCGGCGCACAATCTGCTGGCGGCGATGGTCGACAACCACATCTACTGGGGCAACGAAGAGAATATCGACATCCGCCGCATCACCTGGCGGCGGGTCATGGACATGAACGATCGGGCGCTCCGCAGTATGGTCTCCTCGCTCGGCGGCGTCGCCAACGGGTTCCCGCGCCAGGGCGGGTTCGACATCACCGTCGCCTCCGAGGTGATGGCGATCCTCTGCCTTGCCACCGATCTCAAGGATCTGGAGCGGCGGCTCGGCGACATCATCATCGGCTATCGTTTCGACAGGACGCCGGTGCAGGCGCGCGACCTGAAAGCCGACGGCGCCATGGCGGTGCTGTTGAAAGATGCGATGCAGCCGAACCTGGTGCAGACGCTGGAGAACAATCCGGCCTTCGTGCATGGCGGGCCTTTCGCCAACATCGCCCATGGCTGCAATTCGGTAACGGCGACGAAGACGGCGCTGAAGCTCGGCGACTATGTGGTGACGGAAGCAGGCTTCGGCGCCGATCTCGGAGCGGAGAAATTCTTCGACATCAAATGCCGCAAGGCGGGGCTGAAGCCGGATGCGGCCGTCATCGTCGCGACGGTCAGGGCGCTGAAGATGAATGGCGGGGTGAAGAAGGAAGATCTCGGCACGGAGGATGTCGTCGCACTGAAGAAGGGCTGCGCCAATCTTGGCCGGCACGTCGCCAATGTGCGCCGTTTCGGCGTGCCCGTCGTCGTGGCGATCAACCATTTCGTCTCGGATACCGAGGCAGAGATCGCGGCGGTCAAGGAATTCGTCTCGAGGCTCGGCGCCGAGGCGATCCTCTGCCATCATTGGGCGAAAGGTTCGGCCGGCATCGAGGAACTGGCGCACAAGGTGGTTGAACTGGCCGAATCCGGGCAGGCGAAATTCCAGCCGCTTTACGGCGACGATCTTTCGCTGTTCGAGAAGATCGAGATCGTCGCCTCGAAGATCTATCACGCCGGCGAGGTGACGGCCGACAAGGCGGTGCGCGACCAGTTGCAGACATGGGAGGAGCAGGGTTACGGCAAGCTGCCGATCTGCATGGCGAAGACGCAATATTCCTTCTCCACCGATCCGAACCTGCGTGGCGCGCCGGAAGGCCACATCGTCACCGTGCGAGAGGTGCGGCTTTCGGCGGGAGCGGGCTTCGTCGTCGCCATCACCGGCGAGATCATGACGATGCCGGGTTTGCCGAAATCACCGTCGGCGGAACGGATTTTCTTGAACGACCAAGGTTATATCGAGGGATTGTTCTGATTGGGCGTGGTGAAGGGACAGGACGCGGCCTCTCGATTCCCTCTTCTCCCCTCGGGGAGAAGGTGCCCGTAGGGCGGATGAGGGGGCCGCGAAACCGGTCTCTTAACATATGCTGGTTTCCACCGCGCTGGCATCGTCTCGGCCATGTTCAGGGCGCTGGAAATAGCGTTGCCGGCGGCGTGGTGTTTATAGACTAATACTGAAGCGGCGTTGCGTGTGGCCCCCTCATCCGCCTGCCGGCACCTTCTCCCCGAGGGGGAGAAGAGGGGATGCCGCGCCGTCTTCGTTCCTGGCCAGCTCTCGCTTGACGGCAAGCTTCTACCGCTGAAATCATCAGTGGCAATAACGATAGCCACCCTTCCTCTCGATGACGTCGAGATGGAAATGCGTTTCGTGGGCAGCGTCGCTTTCGGGGTCTAGGACGGTGGTAAAATAGAGGCAGCCGGCGGCGCTGACGGTGCGCTGGAAGGCGCCGGTGAGGGTCGAATCCTCGCGACGGGAGCGGACGGCGACATCCTCACCCTTTTCGAAATGGAAGCTCGCGATATCGATGGCGTTGCCGCGGGCATGTTCGGAGATCTTGCCGGTTCCGGCGCCATTGCGCAGGCGGCACATATAGGACGTTGCCTGGTTGACGGTGGTGATGCGGCCCTGCTCCGGCAGGGCGGCGGAGGCCGCCGGGATGACGCTGTCCTTCATCCAGCGGGCAAGGGCAAGGGCTGCCGGGCAGCGGATCGTCGCCTCCGGCTTCAGCTTGATGCCGGGCAGGGCTTCGGAGACGATGATCGGCTTGTCGATGCCGCAGCCGTTACCGTCGTCGATGCGCGGCGTGTCCTTGAAGACGACGCCCAGGGACTGAAGGGCGGCCGTGCATTCGGCATGCTCGGCATCGCTTTCAGGTTCTATCGTCAGTTGTTGCTCTTCAAGTGTCTGCTCTTCGGTCGGCGGCTGCGAGCTTTCGGGGCTGCCCGGCGGCCGGGGCGGACCTTGCATCGGCTCTGTCGGTCCGGGCTTTGACGGTGCGGCCTGCGGCGTTGGCGGCGGGCTCGATGCCGGTGTCTCCGGATCCTTTAGATCGGGTTTCGGCTGAGGGGCCGGGACCTCTTCGGGCGCGGGCGGCTCCGCCTTTTCCGAGGACGGGGAGGTGGGGTTGGTCGCCTGTCCGGCATCTGGCCGAGGTTCGGGCATTGGGCCTTGCGGGGGCAGGCGGGCGCCGGCAAGAAAGGCGGTTGCGGCGAGAAGGATCGCCAATGTCGAAAGTTTTCTCAACGCGTCCGATTCCTCATATCCGTGGTTAAAGACAACGCATGAGGGCGTTTTTCGTTGCAATTGTGCAACGTCCTTGAAGATCGCTAAAACTTGATAGGTGTATTCAACATAAACCGGCGACTTATGTTGACAATACCGCTCATGTTTTTTATGCGGCGAAAAGAAGGCGGAGTTCTACTTCGTCTTCATCCGCAAAAGCCCAGCCAGCCCCTCGAGCGTGCAACACGCCACGACCAGCCAGCCCGGTAATCATCATTAAGAGGGTAGGTTATGATCGTCCGGCATTGGCGTTCGGTTCTATTGGTCTGCACCGCAGCCACAGTTGTTCTTCCTGTTTCGCAGTCTTTCGCGCAAAGCGCTCCGGCAACCGCGCCGCAAGCCACGGCGGAGGACAGCACTGTCCTGCAGAAGATCGTCGTCAAGGGCAAACGCGTGGCGCCGGGCAGCGTCGCCGATACGCCGCTTGCCACCGAGATCACTGCCAAGCAGCTCGAAGAAAAGCAGGTCACCAATTTTGACGATATCGGCCGCAGCGTCGATGCAGGCGTAAATTATTCGCGTGGTGACGCAGGCTTCAACCTACGCGGCCTTTCCGGCGCTCGCATCCTGACCACCATCGACGGCATTCCGATACCTTATATTTCGAACAGCTCGCGCCAGGGTGCCTTTGCGCCAGCCAACGCCAACGGCGGCGGCGACACCTTCGATTTCGATTCACTGTCCTCGCTCGATATCGTGCGCGGTGCGGATTCGAGCAAGGGCGGTTCCGGCATGCTCGGCGGCGCAATCGTTCTCAATACGCTGGAGCCGGAGGATCTTATTCCCGAAGGCCGCGATTGGGGTGCGATCGTCAAATCGACCTATGACAGCGAAGACCGCAGCATTTCCGGCTCGGCCGCCGCTGCCAAGAAGGTCGGCAACACGTCGATCCTCTTTCAGGGCGGCTACCGCAAGGGCCATGAACGCGACAATATGGGCGACAACGACAGCTACGGTGCTCTTCGCACCGAGGCGAATCCGGCTGATTTCGATCAGAACAACCTGCTCTTCAAACTACGCCAGGAGCTGGAAGGCGGCCATCGCATCGGCTTGACAGCGGAACGAATCCGCCGCGATCTTAAGATCGACCTGCGCCAACTCCAGGGAGGCACCAGTCCTCGCAACTTCATGATCGACAATTATGACGGTCGCGAACTGCGTGACCGCGATCGCGTATCGCTCGATTATGATTATGAATCGCAGTCCTCCGACGCGTTCTTCAGCAGTGCGCGTGCCACGCTCTACTGGCTGGATTTGAAGAAGGAAGCCGGCAGCAGGGGCCGTACGACTGCCAATGTGGCCTATGGTCGTAACAACGAGATTGAAAACGAAACCTGGGGTTTCAGTGGCACGGCAACGAAGGATTTCGAATATTCCGGTCTCAGCCACTCCGTTCGGGTGGGCCTCGACGTCGCCGTTTCGAGCTGGAGCCAGTATAGCTGGGCCCTTTGCCCGACATCGACGACCTGCCCGTCGCTGAACAACCAGGCGGAAGTGCCCAATGTCGACAGCCAGAATCTTGGGCTGACCGTCGAAGACAAGATCGAAATCGGCAATACCGGCTTCGCGCTGACACCCGGCTTCCGCTTCGACTGGTTCAACTACAATCCCTCGACCGGCGGGAGTTTCGCAAGCAATACCGGGCTTACCCGTTTCGGGGACCTGAACGACCGAACGGAAGCCGGCTTGTCGCCGAAGATTCTTGCGACATACGAGCTGACGCCTGACGTGCAGCTCTATATGCAGTTGGCAGTCGGCTTCCGCGCACCCACTGTGGACGAACTCTACAGCCGCTTCTACAACCCGACGGGCCGCTACGCCCAGCTCGGCAATCCCGATCTGGAACCCGAAATCGGCCGCGGTGTCGAAATCGGCGCTAATTTTGACACGGGCGATTTTACCGGTCGGATTGCGGCCTTCCACACCCGCTACCAGAATTTTATCGAGACGGTGACGAGCGTCGACGCCACCGGCTTTACGGAATTCAACTACACGAACGTGTCTGCGGCCACGATCTCCGGTATTGAAGCCAGCGCCGCCAAGACATTCAATAACGGCATAAATCTGCATGCGTCACTTGCCTATGCATATGGCAGAAATGAAGAAATCACTCAGCGCCTACGCTCGGTGGCACCGTTCAAAGCGATCGTCGGCGGCGGCTGGAGCAACGAGAATTTCGGCTTCGACCTTTCCTCGACGCTGTCGGCCGGCATGCTCACCGACCATCTCGATACGCCCGTCAGCAACACCAACGACACGACCTTCGATGCGCCCGGCTACGCAATCGTCGACCTGACTGGCTGGTGGACGCCGGAACAGGTGCCGGGCCTGCGCGTGCAGGCAGGCGTCTACAACATCTTTGATCAGGAACATTACAACGCGCTCGCCGTGCGCGAGGTCAATCTGAGCTCGGTGACGGCGTCCCAGCCGCGGGAGTGGTATTCGGAGCCGGGCCGTACGTTCAAGGTCTCGATCACCAAGACTTTCTGATCGCGATCACGCCTTCAAGGCTGGGGAGGGGCGGCTTTCGGGCCGCCCTTTTTCATTCCCGCATTCGCCTCTTGCGCAATGGCTGATCTCAGGCTAACAATTTTTTCCATGATCAAGTCCTTGAACATTGCAGTTTGGTGGTGGGTTCGCTAAGGCGGCCTCGATCAATCGTGTTCAAAGACGACGAGTGAGCCGCCCGAAACTTCGAGGCGGCTTTTTTTGTTTTATGGCCGCCTGTCGTCCGGGCCCCGATAACGGAGTGGAACAATGGTAACGATCCTGCGGGATGATGGTGCGGAAATCTACGAGACCAAGGGCGGCATATCAGTCACGCGGCAGCGGCGGGCGATCCCCTACGGCGATGCGGTCTCTTCCTATGTCGACAAGCTCGACGCGCGCCGCGGCGCGGTGTTTTCGTCGAACTACGAATATCCGGGCCGCTATACGCGCTGGGATACCGCCGTCGTCGATCCGCCGCTCGGCATCTCTTCCTTCGGGCGCGACGTTTGGATCGAGGCCTATAACGAACGCGGCGAGGTGATCCTCGGCTTCGTGACCGAGCGGCTGAAGACAGTGTCCGACATCGTGCTCGGCGCTTCCTCGGCCCGCCGCCTCGACCTCACCGTCAAGACGCCGGAGCGGGTGTTCACCGAGGAAGAACGCTCGAAGATGCCGACGGTCTTCACCGTGCTGCGCGCCGTCACCGACCTGTTTTATTCGCAGGCGGATGCGAGCCTCGGGTTTTACGGCGCCTTCGGATACGACATCGCCTTCCAATTCGACGCGATCGATCTGAAGCTGACGCGCCCCTCCGACCAGCGCGACATGGTGCTCTACCTGCCCGACGAGATCCTCGTCGTCGACAACTACGCCGCCAAGGCCTGGGTCGACCGTTACGACTTCGAAAAAGGCGGCGTGACGACCGAGGGCAAGGCCCAAGATATCGCAGCCGAGCCCTTCAAACACACGGATGCCATTCCGCCGAAGAGCGATCACCGGCCGGGCGAATATGCCGAGCTCGTCACCAAGGCGAAGGAAAGTTTCCGCAAGGGCGACCTTTTCGAAGTCGTGCCCGGGCAGAAATTCATGGAGCGCTGCGATAGCAAGCCGTCCGACATTTCAAAGCGGCTGAAGGCGATCAATCCGTCGCCCTATTCCTTCTTCATCAATCTCGGCCATCAGGAATATCTGGTCGGCGCCTCGCCCGAAATGTTCGTCCGCGTTTCCGGCCGTCGCATCGAGACCTGCCCGATTTCGGGCACGATCAAGCGCGGCGACGACCCGATCGCCGACAGCGAGCAGATTCTGAAGCTTTTGAATTCGAAGAAGGACGAGTCCGAGCTGACTATGTGCTCGGATGTCGACCGCAACGACAAAAGCCGTGTCTGCGAACCGGGTTCGGTCAAGGTGATCGGCCGCCGGCAGATCGAGATGTATTCGCGCCTCATCCACACGGTCGATCATATCGAAGGGCGGCTGCGCGACGATATGGACGCCTTCGACGGTTTCCTCAGCCACGCCTGGGCCGTCACCGTCACCGGCGCCCCGAAGCTCTGGGCGATGCGCTTCATCGAGAGCCATGAAAAGAGCCCACGCGCATGGTATGGTGGGGCGATCGGCATGGTCGGCTTCAACGGCGACATGAACACCGGCCTGACGCTGCGCACCGTGCGCATCAAGGATGGTATAGCCGAGGTGCGCGCCGGCGCGACGCTGCTCAACGATTCCATTCCTGACGAAGAAGAAGCCGAAACAGAACTGAAGGCCTCAGCCATGCTTTCCGCCATCCGAGACGCCAAGACGGGCAATTCCGGCAGGGTCCAGCGCGACGTTGCGAGCGTCGGCAAGGGCGTCAGCATCCTGCTCGTCGATCACGAAGACAGCTTCGTCCACACGCTCGCCAATTACTTCCGCCAGACGGGGGCGACGGTTTCGACCGTGCGCACGCCGGTGCCGGAGGAAATCTTCGACCGGCTGAACCCAGACCTCGTCGTGCTGTCGCCCGGACCCGGAACGCCCAAGGATTTCGACTGCAAGGCGACGATCAAGAAGGCACGGGCGCGCAACCTGCCGATCTTCGGCGTCTGCCTCGGTCTGCAGGCGCTCGCCGAAGCCTATGGCGGGGAACTGCGCCATTTGGCGCTGCCGATGCACGGCAAGCCCTCGCGCATCCGAGTGCTGGAACCGGGCATCGTCTTCTCCGGCCTTGCCAAGGAGGTGACGGTCGGCCGCTACCACTCGATCTTCGCCGATCCCTCGACGCTGCCGCGTGAGTTCATCATCACGGCGGAAAGCGACGACGGCACGATCATGGGCATCGAACACGCCAAGGAACCGATCGCCGCGGTGCAGTTCCATCCGGAGTCGATCATGACTCTCGGCGGCGATGCCGGGATGCGGATGATCGAAAATGTCGTGGCGCATCTGGCGCGCAAAGTGAAGACCAAGGCTGCCTGACCGCAATTTCGCCAGGCCCTTCCTGCTGTGGGAAGGGCCAGCCATCAGGCCGTCGAGCCGCGACTTGACTTCTTCAGGCAAATCAGAACATTTCAAGAACGATCAACTGGAACCTATCGCCGTGGCCAATGCTGAAAAGTTCATCGTTCTCCCTTACCGCAAGAACCGCGGCAATCTCGTGCCCGGCGAAATGCGCCAGGCATCGAACTCCGTCAGCGCGGAAAAGATCGCTTCGGCGATGGCTGAACGTTTCGTCGGCGTAGCGGCCTATGCAGTGATCGTCGACGAGGAGACCGGCGACATGTCGTCGCCGCGATTGCTTGCACGATATGGCGAGATTGCCGATCTCAACGCCGCCTGAGGCGCCGTTTTCACCATGGAGACGTCGCTCTACCTGCCGGTCAAAACCTTCCTGGAGGCGGCCGGTTATGTCGTGAAGGGCGAGGTCGGCGGATGCGATCTCGTCGGCTTGAGCGGTGCCGAGCCGCCGGTCGTGGTGGTCTGCGAATTGAAACTCTCCTTCAACCTCGAACTGCTTCTCCAGGCGGTCGATCGCGCGGCGATGAGCGATGAAGTCTGGGTCGCGGCTCGCGTGTCTGCCAAAGGCCGAGGGCGGGAGGCCGACAAACGTTACCGCGACCTCTGCCGGCGGCTCGGTATTGGCATGCTCGGCGTTTCCGATAGTGGCGAGGTCAGTGTCATCGTCAGCTCGGTCTCTCCTATGCCGCGCACCAGTCCGAAGCGGCGGACGCGCCTCGTCAAGGAGCATCAGCGCCGCCGCGGCGATCCCGCCGTCGGCGGCAGTACGCGGGCACCGATCATGACGGCCTATCGCCAGCAGGCGCTCGTCTGCGCCGCCGCGCTCGACAAGGGGTTGATGCGGCCGCGCGATATGAAGGCGCTTGCGCCCAACGCCGGCCCGATTCTACGCGACAACTTTTATGGCTGGTTCGAACGCAGGGAGAAGGGCGTTTATACGCTGACGCCTGAAGGGCAGGCCGCGCTCTTGCGCTGGCCGCAAATTGTTCTCGCCGACCCCGCTCCTTGAGTCGCGCGGAAGGGAGTCTCATTCCCCTTTGACAAATCTGCTCTCTTCCCCCATATCACCATCAACTGAACCGCCTGCGCGACATTCGCGTGGGCGGTTTTGCGTTTCAACGGCTTGAAAGCTGCAATTCATTCGCAACCGCAGGGGAACGATATGAGTGACAACGGCGATCTTACGGTTCGCAAGCTAGCGATGTGGGGCATTCCGCTGTCGCTCGGCGTCATGGGCCTGAAGATGGTGGCCTGGTGGGTCACCGGATCGGTGGCTTTGCTGTCGGACGGGCTCGAATCATCGGTCAATGTCGTTGCAGCCTTCATCGCCTTCTTCGTCATCCGCTATGCGCAGAAGCCGGCCGATCACGACCATCCCTTCGGTCATCACAAGGCGGAATATCTGTCAGCTGTCACCGAGGGCGTGCTGATCGTCGTCGCTGCCCTGCTGATCGTCAACGAGGCGGTTGGTTATCTCGCCGAGCCACGCATGCTGGATGCACCCGTGCTCGGCCTTGCGATCAACTTCGCAGCCGGTGTCATCAATGCGATCTGGGCGCGATTGCTGATCAGAACCGGACGCAGACATCGCTCAGCGGCGCTGACGGCGGATGGGCAGCATATCATGTCCGACGTCGTGACCTCCGTCGGCGTGCTCGTCGGCCTGCTGCTGGCGCTGGCAACGGGTTATGCGATCTTCGACCCGGTGCTTGCCATTCTCGTTGCCGTCAACATCCTCTATCAGGGCTGGAAGGTGATCTCGCAATCGATCGGCGGGCTGATGGACCAGGCGGTCGAGCCGCAGGAGGAGGAGGCGATCAAGCAGGCGATCGCCACCCATGCGGCGGGCTCGGTCGGCGTGCATGACTTGAAAACGAGGCGGGCGGGCACCGTCACCTTCATCGATTTCCACATGGTAGTGCCCGGCGGGATGTCGGTGCGGCAGGCGCATGATATATGCGACCGCCTTGAGGATGCCATCAGGGCGGTGCACGAGGGCGCCACTATCGCAATTCATGTGGAACCGGAGGGCGAAAAGGCTCACGGCATCCGCGTCAAAGTCGTCAAGGAGGCATGATGCCGAGTACCGATGTTTCCAGCCTGTCGATGCTGGGTCAGCAAACCGAAACCGCGCGAGCGCCAGAGGAGGCGGTGCTTGAAAAAGTGCCGTCCAACCATGCCGGCACCGATTACGTCGTGCGCTTCACCGCGCCGGAATTCACCTCGCTCTGCCCGATGACCGGGCAGCCGGATTTCGCCCATATCGTCATCGACTATATTCCGGGCGAATGGCTGGTGGAATCGAAATCGCTGAAGCTCTTCCTGCATTCCTTCCGCAATCACGGCGCTTTCCACGAGGATTGTTCGGTCTACATCGCCAAGCGCATCGTCGAACTGCTCGATCCCCGGTGGCTCAGGATCGGCGCCTATTGGTATCCGCGCGGCGGCATCCCCATCGATGTCTTCTGGCAGACGGGCAAGCCGCCGGAGGGCGTGTGGTTGCCGGAACAGGGCGTTGCCACCTACCGCGGCCGTGGGTGAGCCGCGGTCGGGCGCAGCCCGAGCAATCGATCCGGTGAATCGATTGCAGCAGCGAACGCCCTGAGCCCAAGCGAAGGGCCGGGCGACGGTGGGGCAATGTAAAACCAACTGCCGCCCATTCTCCGGCCGCTAGATCTCACACATCCGTGACGTCGTTGCCGGACGAGTCGTCGGCGGAATCGTCGCTGTCGTCATAGTCGGCCTGCTGCAAGTTGCCGTTGTCGTTGTCCTTGTCGTCGACATTGTCCGAGGCCTGGCGGGTGTCGTCATTGCCGTAATAGTTGTTGATGACGGTTTCCTCGGTCGGCGCAGTGGCATTGCCGACGGGATTGGCGCCGAAGGGCGAGCCCCAGCCGAGCGAGGACATGTGGTTGCCGAAGATGCCGCTCAGCGAATTGGCAAGCAGCATGCCGCCGGCAACGCCCGCCGCCGTGCCGAGCGCGCCGCGCAGGAAGCTGCCGCCGGCCGACGGTGCATCGGCCTGCTGCGTCCAGGGGCCGGTCGGCTGCTGCTGCGTCTGGTGGGCATTGCCGTCGCCGCGGGGATCGTCATAGCCGCGGGACTGCTGGCCCCAGGGACCTGGATTGGAAGGGCCAGGATTGGAGGGAACTGGGGCCGGCTGTTGCGTCTGGGTGTTGCCGAAGATCGAGCTCAGGAAGCCGCCGCCCTGTTCGGCCTGGCGGTGTTCGCTCGCGCCGGCTTCCATCTGGCGGACATGCTCTTCGAGTTCCTTGATATGATTGGCGGCCGCCTCCAGCCCCTTTTCCTGAACGATGACGGCCTGGGCCAGATAATAGGTGGCGGAGGGCTGTTCGCGTGTCGCCTGGTCGATCAGGGCTTCGGCCTCGCGGTCGCGCGGCGTGGCCGCGGCGGTGCGTACGCGGTCGAAGAGGGCGGTCAGCAATTGGCGTTCTTCGGGTGACATTGTCCTGCCTCCTAATCATCTGATGCGGCGTTTGCCGCGTGATGGCTGAGGTAGGAACCGATTTAGGCTTTTCAAAGCCTTTCGCCGTTACAATTCAGTAAGGCTTGCAGAACGGCGCGCGGCTTCTTAAGGATATCTCCATCGCTTCGGTGCCTTGTGTTTTTCCCGCATTGTTTTAGGCATTGAGTCGCACTATGTGCGAGGAACCCGAATTCATCTCCAAGAGGTTCGAATGAACGACGAAGACCAGGACGACAAGACGAAGGAACTGCCGCTCGGCAAGGAAACGGAGGCGAATCTTTTCAAGTCGCGTTCGATCTTCATCTACGGACCGATCAATCAGGAATTGGCGCAGAAGGTCTGCTCGCAGCTCGTGGCGCTTGCCGCGGCCAGCGACGAGGACATCCGTATCTATGTCAATTCGCCCGGCGGCCATGTCGAATCCGGCGATTCCATCCATGACATGATCAAGTTCATCAAGCCGAAGGTCTGGATGATAGGTACCGGCTGGGTCGCCTCTGCCGGTGCACTGATCTATGTCGCCACTCCGAAGGAGCGGCGCCTGTGCTTGCCGAACACGCGCTTCCTGCTGCATCAGCCCTCCGGCGGCACGCGCGGCATGGCATCCGACATCGAAATCCAGGCTCGCGAAATCATCAAAATGAACGAGCGCTTGAACAGGATCATGGCGGAGGCCACCGGCCAGCCGCTCGACAAGATCGACAAGGATACGGATCGCGACTACTGGCTTTCGGCCGAAGAGGCGAAGGACTATGGCCTCGTTTCACGGATCGTGACGTCGCAGGCCGATATCTAAGTTTTCTCAGCCAAAACTGCCAAGAACCCGCCCTTGCCTGCCGATCGCAGGTGAGGGCGTTCTGTTTTCGGATAGCGCTCGAACGGAGATGATCTCCTAGCGGCAAGGTCTGAACGGAAAGCAATGAATCCGGACTTGCACCTGGGGCAACCATCATGCTCCATGCGCCATTCGCGCAGCTCGAGTCCCGCCATGCTCAAAGATTTTTCCGTCCAAGCCCTGTTCATGGGCCTGCTGACCGCCTTCGTCGGTTCCGCCAGTTCCTTCGCCGTCGTGCTGCACGGGCTTGAGGCGGTCGGCGCGACGGATGCGCAGGCGGCCTCCGGGTTGATGGCATTGTCGATTTCCATGGGCATCTGCGCGATCGTGCTGAGTGCCGTGACCCGATTGCCGGTCAGCATCGCCTGGTCGACACCGGGCGCGGCACTGCTGGCTAGCACCGGGGCTATCGAGGGCGGCTTCAATGCGGCGGTCGGGGCATTCCTGATCTGTGCTGCGCTGATCATCGTCGCGGGGCTGTTCAAGCCGCTCGGGCGAGCGGTTGCCGCCATTCCCGCACCACTCGCCAATGCGATGCTCGCCGGCGTGCTGATCGGCCTCTGCTTCGCGCCGGTTAAGGCGATCGACTTCAATCCGCTGTTCGGCCTGCCAATCGTCGTCGCCTGGATCGTCGTCGGCGCCTTCAAGCGGCTCTGGGCAGTGCCGGCAGCACTCGCGGCCTTCGTGCTGGTGCTCGCCTTCGGCGTCGATATCCCTGACGGTGCGCTCGGCTCGCTGGAACAGTCGCTGGTGCCGACGGCGGAGATCGTCCGGCCGGTGTTCAATCTTGCCTGCCTCGTCTCGATCGCGCTGCCGCTCTTCATCGTCACCATGGCCTCGCAGAACATTCCCGGCATCGCGGTGCTGAAGGTCAATCACTACGACCCGAAGCCCGGTCCGCTCTTTGCCGTCACCGGCTTCTTCTCGCTGCTGTCGGCGCCGTTCGGCGGCCACGCCGTCAATCTGGCGGCGATCACTGCGGCGATGTGCGCGGGCCAAGATGCCCATGCCGATCCGAAGCGGCGCTACTGGGCATCGCTGATCGCCGGCGTCGGTTATATCATCCTCGGCTTGCTTGCCGGCGCGGTGACGGCCTTCGTCGCATTGGCGCCTCCCATCCTGATCGAGGCGGTGGCGGGACTGGCGCTGGTCGGCGCCTTCTCGTCCTCGGCGATGTCGGCCTTCCAGGCGCCGGAATCGCGCGAGGCGGCGGCAATCACCTTCCTCGTCACCGCCTCCGGAGTTTCCTTCGGCGGTATTTCTGGTGCCTTCTGGGGCCTGATCGCGGGTGGGCTGATGCTCACGCTGTCGCGGCTGGTGAAGATTTGGAAAGACCGAGCTCAGTCGAGGTAACGCAAGGTCGTTGTGCTCTCCAAATGCCGGATCCTGGTGCTTTCAAGCAGCTCCGCCGGCAATAGGTGGGCAGTTCATCGAATGTTGGCGGCGACCAAAAGCCGGGCAAGGACTTGCCAGCTTTACCGTCCGAGGCTATAAGCGCGGTCATGAAGACCACTGGCGCCAGAATTTCTGACACGATTGCACGCGGCCGCATCGCCCTGCGTGACAATACGCGCGCCCTGACCTCGCTTCTTCTCCTCGGCCTTACGCGCGGTTGCCGGGTCCTTTGAGGAGCGCCCGGCGGCCGAAAGCCCGCCCGGCCATCGCTCCTCGCGACTCACTTTCAAAATTGACCTAACGACCGACAAGGTCCGCATTTGTTTATCGCCAAGCCGACGTGATCGGCTAAGAGCGGGCAAATGCCGGGACGAGGAGACGATACGATGGACGCAAAGACGCAATCCCCCCGAGATAAGATGGCCTCCAAGAGCGAGATGAGCCCCGCAAAAGGCATGCCCGACGCCGCGGTGAAATACCGGGCCTATCCGCAGGTGAACATTCCCGACCGCACATGGCCGACGAAGACCATTACCAAGGCACCGGTCTGGTGTTCGGTCGACCTGCGCGACGGCAACCAGGCGCTCGTCGACCCGATGGGCCACGATCGCAAGGCGCGTATGTTCCAGCTGCTGATCGAGATGGGCTTCAAGGAAATCGAGATCGGTTTCCCCTCGGCTTCGCAGACCGATTTCGACTTCGCGCGCTGGTGCGTGGAGGAGGGCAATGTGCCCGACGACGTCTCCCTGCAGGTATTGGTGCAATGCCGCCCGGAACTCATCACCCGCACCTTCGAAGCACTGGAAGGCGCAAATCGGCCGATCGTGCACTTCTACAACTCGACCAGCGAGTTGCAGCGCCGCGTCGTCTTCGCCAAGGATGTGCGGGGCATCAAGCAGATCGCCGTCGATGCCGCCAAGATGATCACCGATATGGCCACGAAGGCCGGCGGCGGTTACCGTTTCGAATATTCGCCGGAGAGCTTTACCGGCACCGAACTCGATGTGGCGCTGGAAATCTGCAACGCCGTCATCGAGGTCGTCAAGCCGACGCCCGATAACAAGCTGATCATCAACCTGCCGTCCACCGTCGAGATGGCGACGCCGAACGTCTATGCCGACCAGATCGAATGGATGTGCCGCAACCTCGACAATCGCGAGAACCTGATCGTTTCGCTGCATCCGCATAACGATCGCGGCACCGGCATTGCTGCTGCCGAACTGGCACTGCTGGCAGGTGCCGACCGCGTCGAAGGCACGCTGTTCGGCAACGGCGAGCGTACCGGCAATGTCGACATGGTGACGATGGCGCTGAACATGTTCACGCAAGGTGTCGATCCCGAGATCGACTGCTCGAATATCGAACGCATCAAGGAAGTGTTCGAATATTCGAACCAGATGGCGATCGGTGAGCGTCATCCCTATGTCGGCGAACTGGTCTATACGGCCTTCTCCGGCTCGCATCAGGATGCGATCAACAAGGGTATGAAGGCAGCACAGGTCGCCAATCATCCCGTGTGGGAAGTTCCGTACCTGCCGATCGATCCGCGCGATGTCGGTCGTTCCTACGAGGCGATCATCCGCATCAACTCTCAATCCGGCAAGGGCGGCATCGCTTATATCCTGCAGCAGGATTACGGGCTGAACCTGCCGCGTAACCTGCAGGTGGAATTCCGCGAGGATATCCAGCGCATCACCGACGTAGAGGGCAAGGAGCTTCCGTCCCGGCGCATCTATGACCGCTTCATCGAGCGCTACGTGACGCAGCCGGAAGGCCGCCTGCGCTTCGTCGACCATCACACCTATCCTGACACTGAGCACAAGGGCCAGCGGATCGTCGCAGCCGAGATCACCGACAATGGGGAGATCAAGCGCATCGAAGGGCGCGGCAACGGTCCGATCGACGGTTTCATCAATGCGCTGTCGCATTATCTCGGCATTGAGATGTCGGTCGAGGACTATTCCGAGCATTCGCTCCAGCATGGCTCGAACGCGGCGGCGATCTCCTATGTCGAGACTTCCTATCCCGGCGGCAAACTCTTCGGCGCCGGCATCAATACCAACATTGTCGCGGCATCGCTGGAAGCGATCGTCTCGGCCGCCAACCGCGTGCTCGACGTGAAGGCCGGCAAGGCCTGATCGGCCAAGGTTTGACCAGATAAGTTTCAGGCCGCGATCGCGTCGGTGCGGCGCGGCCTGACGATGCAGTCGGCGATATTGCCGGCTTCGTTGCGTGCCTCCGCGTGGCGCTGGCCCCATTCGCAGAGCGCCAACAGCACCGGTTCGAGGCCGAGGCCGAGTTCGGTCGCGCTGTATTCGACGCGGGCGGGGACCTCGGCGAAGACTTGGCGGGCGACCAGCCCGTGCTCCTCCATCTCGCGCAGCTGCTGGATCAGCACCTTCTGGGTAATGGCGGGCATCATCCGTTTCAGCTCCGACAGACGCTTCGGGCCGGAGAAGACGTAATAGAGGATGACCGGCTTCCAGCGCCCCGAGATCACCTTCAGCGCGCGTTCGACGGGCAGCTCGGGGAGTCTTTTCATCGGCTCAGCCATGGTCACCTCCTGGTGGGTAGGGCACGAAAGAGTGTGTATTTTCATCTGATAGTCTATTGCTAAACCTGCCCCACGCCAATCAGACGTGAGGTTCACCTGCCATGAAAGCCGTCCAATTCACTCGCTTCGGTCCGCCAGATGTCCTCGAGCTCGTGGAACTGCCGGTCCCCGAGCCGGGACCGGGCGAGGTGCTTCTCCGCGTCCACGCGGCGGGCGTCAACTTCTTCGAGGTGTTGATGCGGGCCGACCGCTATGCCGTGACGCCCGACCTGCCGATGTTTCCCGGTGTCGAGGTCGCGGGTACGATCGAGCGAGCAGGGCCTGGTGCTGCCGACCGCTCGCTCATTGGCATGCGGGTTGCCGTTCCTCTCTTTGCGATCGGGCGCGGTTCGGGCGGTTATGCCGAATTCGTCGCGGTCGACGGCGGGGCGGTGGTGCAACTGCCGGATGCGGTTTCGTTCGAGGCGGCTGCGGCGCTGATGGTGCAGGGACTGACGGTGCTGCATCTTCTGCGCCGCAGTCCGGCGAAAGGCAAGAATGTTCTCGTGAGTGCGGCAGCGGGCGGTGTCGGGTCGCTGCTGGTGCAGCTCGCGAAACGTGACGGGGCGAAGATGGTGATCGCGGCGGCGAGCAGTGACGAGAAGAGGGCGCTTTCCCTGTCTCTCGGCGCCGAACATGCGGTCGATTACATGGCACCCGGCTGGCAGGAGGACGTCAAGAGGCTGACCGGAGGGCTCGGCGCGGATATCATCTATGAAACCGTCGGTGACGCGTTTTCAAGGGCGGCACTCGATGCGCTGGCGCCTTGCGGCGAGCTGGTGCTGGCGGCGATGGGGCGGTTCGGGCTTGAGGCGGCCGATGTCGAGCACATGCTTGATGACAATCAGTCAATCAAGGGATTTTCGCTGTTGCCGCTGCTGACGCCTCAGGGGGTGCGGGAGGATCTTGCCGAGCTCTTCGAGCTTGCCGCGGCGGGCGCCCTGACGGTTATCGACGGCGGTCGTTTCCCACTGCATCAAGCGGCGGAAGCGCATCGCGCCATCGAAGGGCGGCGGGCGGTCGGCAAGGTGGTGCTGGTGCCTTAAATCAAAGCGACGCACGATGTCGTGCGATACCGCTCGGCATCATGCTCCGGCAATCAGATCGCTGTGGCGATCTCCATGGCAAGCTGGCCGAGCGTTGCTTCGGCGGAGGGGCCGGCAAGCACATAGGAGGTGCCGGCATTGTGCCACGTCACGAGGCCGATCTCGTCCTTGATCGTTTCCTTGAAGTCGTCGGTCTCTGGCGGCTGCGCGTCCTTGCGGAAGCAAATGGAGATGATGTCGCCGTCGGAATTAGAATAGACGAGCTGTCCGACAGGGCGGCTGTCGCCAAGGATGACGCGCGCGCCCTGGAAGGTCCAGGCTTCGGCGCTCAGATCCGGCACGCGGAAGGGTACGCCGATCGCCGTCGTCAGCCAGCTGGAGATTTCCTCGGCCTGCGAGGCGGGCACTTCGACGAGATGACGGGGCTGGCGGATCAGCAGGCGCTGATAGGCGGTGACGTCGCCCAGCCAGTCGCTGGTATTGGCCGGTGCCGCATTGGTGGTAGCGGTGCTGGCAATCTCGTCGGCATCCGGCGCGGTGCCGACGAAATAGCCGATACCACAACCGACGACAAAGAGGATGAGGGCGGCGGCCAGCGCCTGCGGGCCGCTCGGCGCCAGTTTCACTTGCGGGCGCGTGGCGCGCTGGGCGATCGGCGTTTTCGGCGGCTGCGTGCTCTTGATCGAGCGCACGAGGGCGAGCGGGACCGGCTCCTTCAGGATATCGTCGAGGCGGCGGCGGCCGAAATCAGCCCCGTGGCGCAGCTTCTCATGCAGCCGGCGTGCATTCTCGTCGCTTGCCAGACGCTGCTCCAGTTCGTGCCGCTGTTCGGGCGAGACTTCGCCGTCGAGAAGGGCGGTGAGCTGGGCTTCGAGCGGCAATTTCCTAAGATCGAGCAAATTCAGAACCTGTGGATCGGGTGGGTGCCGGCAAGCCCGGCGAAATGCAGCCTCGCGGTAGCGAGCTGCGAGACGACGTTTGCCACCGGAATGCCCATGATGTCGGCGGCCTGCTGGTAGCTGTGACCTTCGACGTCGACCAGCAGGAACATGCTGGAGACGCCATCCGGCATATCGGAAATCATGTGATGGATGGTGTCGGGATCGACCGCGGCCGAGCGTTCGCGCGCAGCCTCTCTGATATCGGTGACGTTGCCGCGGACGGAAGCCTTCGGCTTGCGCTTGCGGTTGTCGTCGGTCCATTGCTGGCGGGCAAGCGTGTAGATCCAGCTTTCCAGCCGGCCTTCGCCGCTCCATTGATGACCTTTGGCGATGGCGCGCTGACAGACGGCCTGAACGAGTTCATCGGCCACAGCAACCTCACCCGCGAGCGTGATCGCGAAGCGGCGAAGGCGGGGCAGGAGGCCGACGAGGTCACGCCGGAGATCGATGGTCGTTGCGGGCTGACGCATTGTCTATCCAAGAAGCATTCACAATGGTTTCGCGGACGAAGGGTTCGCCGTCGGGCGCGAAACCGACTTTATCGACGCCGTCGATGCATGTGCTTTATGAAACAAGTCTCCTGCACTTCGCAAGCATCCGGTCGTCTTCATCCCTCTTTCCCAAGGGATTTTCGTATTGTGGCCTGCAAAGCTTGCGTCAATATGTTTTGTAGCCGTTCAAGCTTTGCAGCAGGGAGCGATAGGCCCAGGTGCCTTCGCCGCCACGATCACGGATTTCGACAAGCTGGACGCGAGCGCCCTGGATGTCTCCCTGTTCCACCAGCGCCATGCCCATATAGGAGCGGGCGAGGATATAATTCTCGTCCGCCTGCAGCGCCTTGCGGTAGTAGGACATGCCGAGTTCCATGCGGCCGGCCTTGCGGTTGGCGTAGCCGAGATAGTTCAGGACGCGCGGGTCGTTCTGGTTGCGAGCGAGATTGAGCACGGTGATGGCGTTGTCATACTGGCCGGCATAGGCAAACTCGCGGGCGAACTGATAGAGATCGTCGTCGTTGAAGCTGCTCTTCTTCGGGTTGACGCATTCCTTCTTGGTCTTGTCCCAGACCTTGCCGCCGGTGCAGGTCTTGGTCGTCTGGGTCTTCGGCGGCGGATTGGTATCATCGTTGCTGTCGCCGGCCGCGAGAGCGGCCGTGGCGATGCCGAAGGCAAAGCCGGCGGCGAGCGAAAGTCTGGACAGGTGGCGGAAAGAAGAAGTCATCGGCGCGCTCCGTTCTCAGGCAGTGCAGTTGCTCGGATTGTACGCTTACCACTAAAAATACCAAGAGGGTAAGCAACCTCCATGGCAAATGTTGCGACGGCGGCCGGATGTCCTCGCAGATCGATTCAAGTGCTGCGTAAAAAGAGCTAGGAACCAGCGCTAAGACGCGAAAATATCGGCGCTTTCCGGCATCACCGCGTCGCCGGCCCTGTTGAGGCTGAAGCGCTCGCCGCTGAGTTCCCAGGCGCCGGGAGAGCCGTCGATGGAGAACAGGTTGTAGGCGGCGGGCGGCTTGATGCTGCCCGGTCCCTGCGAGGCAGAGGCGATGCCGACGACCGGTACTGGCTGCATTTGGCCGCGCAGCCAATGCAGCGTGTTCAGGTGCGTATGGCCGTGCAGCACGAGTTCGGCGCCGCCCGTCGAAATCACGGCAGCGAAACGGCGGATGCCGATCATCCGTTTGTAGAAGGCCGTGGCGCCGCGGATCGGCGGGTGATGGATCATGACGACGCGGAAGAGACCGGCTTCGCCAGCCGCACGCAGGATGTTGACGGTATCGCGGGCCTGTCGCGCGCCGAAAAAGCCAGAAGCGGCGAAGGGAGGGGTGGCGACCGCCGTCGAACAACCGACAATCGCGACTTTGCCGCGAACGCGCAGATAAGGAAAGATATGGCGGTTCTCCGGCCATTGCGGCGGAGAGAGATCGCCGCGGACATAATCGTACCAGGCGCGCATAGACTTCTCGTAAGAGCCGGGCACATAGGCATCGTGATTGCCGGGAACGACCGACGTGTCTGCGGGATCGCCGAGCTCGCGCAGCCAGGCGGCGGCCGAGCGGATCTCGATGCCGCTCGCCAGATTGACGAGGTCGCCGGTGACGGCCAGGTGATCGGCCTGATGGGCGCGGATGTCATCGAGCAGCAGATCCAACGTGCTGCCGAAAAGGTGCTTGCGTCGATTTCGATGCCAGTTCACAAAGCCAGTTATGCGTTTTGAAAACAGCTCTTGAATGGAAAGACTGGGCAACGGCCCGAGGTGGACGTCGGAGATATGCGCGAGCTTGAACATGCTACGAGACATAGACCAGCTTATTGACAAATCAAACACATCCGGCGCGATGAAGAGCTGAAACGGAGCGATGGTGGATAAAGAGAACCGGCCCCTTTACATAAGGCTGGCGTTGCGCCTGCTGCATGTCTATTTCAGCTTCGTCCGCAGCATGACGGTGGGCGTGCGGGCTGCCTGTTTCGATGCAGACGGGCGCATCTTTCTCGTGCGCCACAGCTATATCGGCGGTTGGCACATGCCGGGCGGCGGGCTGGAGCGCAACGAGACGGTCGAGGAAGCGCTCGTCAAGGAATTACGCGAGGAGGGCAACCTCAGGATCATCGGCAAGCCGCAGCTGTTCCAGGTCTATTTCAATACCACGACCACACGGCGCGACCATGTCGTCTTCTACCGGGCGACCGTCGAGCAGACGGCGCCGCGGCCGCCGGATTGGGAGATATCCGACAGCGGCTTCTTTTCCCTCGACAGCCTGCCCGAGGGCACGACCAAGGCGACGCATCGCCGTCTCGCCGAGCTTCGCGGCGATCAGGAGCCCGCCCACCGCTGGTGAACTTCAGGCAGCCATTCAAACTGCTACAGCGCCCTTTGCGCGTCTGAAATGACGCGCGGCGCTGTAGCACGGCCGTGCGGACTGTCGAGATCGAGCGCCGGGCCGACGGGAACGATGCCGGTCGGATTGATCGTCTTGTGGCTGCGGTAATAGTGCTGCTTGATGTGGTTGAGGTTCACCGTCTCGGCAACGCCTGCTGTCTGGTAAAGGTCGCGCAGATAGTCAGGCAGGTTGCGGTAGTCGGCGATGCGGCGGATGTTGCACTTGAAATGGCCGACATAGACGGCGTCGAAGCGCACCAGCGTGGTGAACAGGCGCCAGTCTGCCTCGGTCTGACGGTTGCCGAAGAGGTAGCGGCCCTCGCCGAGGCGTTCGTCGAGCATGTCGAGTGTTTCGAACAGCGCGCCGACGTTTTCGGCATAGGCCTCCTGGGTGGTGGCAAAGCCCGCCTTGTAGACGCCGTTATTGACGGTGTCGTAGACGGTGGCGTTCAGCGCATCGATTTCGGAGCGAAGGTCCTCGGGATAGAAATCGGCTGTCGAGCCGGTCAGCCCGTCGAAGGCACCGTTGAACATGCGGATGATCTCGGCGGATTCGTTGTTGACGATCGTGCCGGTCTTCTTGTCCCAGAGCACGGGAACGGTGACACGGCCGGAATAGTGCGGATCGGCTTTGACGTAGATCTGCCAAAGCGCGGACGCGCCGAAGAGGTGGTCGCCGGTGGCGCCGTCGCCGACCTTGAACTCCCAGCCGTTCTCGACCATCAGCGGATCGACGACCGAAACCGAGATCAGCTCTTCGAGCTTCTTCAGCTTGCGGAAGATCAGCGTGCGGTGCGCCCAGGGGCAGGCGAGCGAGACATACAGATGGTAACGCCCGGCCTCGGCCTTGAAGCCGCCGCTGCCGGAAGGGCCGGCCTCACCGTCTGATGTCACCCAGTTGCGGAACTGCGAGGGCTGCCGCTTGAAATGGCCCTTGCTCTCCTTCGTGTCGTACCAGGCGTCATGCCAGACGCCGTCCACCAGCATTCCCATGATCTTCATTCCCTTGATTGCGTGTTGGAATGGAAGATATCGCAGATAGCAGGGCTTTACAGGCAGCAAAGATTGAACAGTGCGTCACATCCTTCGGGCACCGCATAATTCAAAGTGTTGCAGCGTCCTTTGTGGCTCTCGAAAAGATGCGCGGCGCTGTGGTCGTGCATTTTGCGTTGGACGACGGAAATTTTTCCTGCTATCGGCCTTTTCACGATTTTCGGACCCTGCTTGATGTTCATTTCCAGAAACCCGCGACGACGCTGATGCTCCCGAACGCCCAAGGCGTGTTCGAGACCCATCAATCTGTCCATCCGGTTTCTGTCATCATGTACAAGCACGATCTCGTCTACCTCACCGAAGACGCGTCCCATGACGCCGCCATCGAACACATCAACGAAGAAGCTTTCGGTCCCGGCCGCTTCACGCGCGCTGCCGCGCGCATCCGTGAGCAGGGACCGCATGATCTGTCGCTCTCCTTCATCTGCACCGACAACGGCGAGACGATCGCCTCCGTGCGCATGACGCCGGTGCTGGCCGGCACGGCGAAGGGCCATCTGCTCGGCCCGCTCGCCGTCCGCCCCTCGCACAAAAACCAGGGCATCGGCCGCGAGCTCGTACGGATCGCGGTGGAAGCGGCAAGACGCAAGGGCTCGGAAGCCGTCATCCTGGTCGGCGATCCACCCTATTACGGCCCGCTCGGCTTCGAGAAGGTCGCCTATAACGCGCTGTCGTTTCCAGGCCCCGTCGATCCCGGCCGAGTGCTCGTCGTTCCGATCGCCGAGGGCGTGCACGAGCGGCTGAAGGGCACGATCGCCTGGCGCGAATGATCTTGCCACAGCCCGCTAGATTCTTTTCCGGAGGAAGCTGCGCGTGCGGCCTTCCGGGAAATCCTCAAGCTCTCCGAAAACCTCATAACCCTGACGCAGATAGACGCGCAGGGCCTGCGGGCTGAATGTGTCGATCCAGGCGCCGCGGCACCCCCGGGCTCTCGCCTCTCGATACCGGTGCCGCGCAACGTATCGGGAATATAGAGCATCTGGGTGAACAGCCAGCCCCAGGCGGTGAAGCCCGAAAGACCGCCCGTCACCTTGCCGTCGGTATCGCGGATGAGGACCGCGAGCGGCCGGCGATCCGATGGGCCGACATCGGCGTTGTTGAAGGCCAAGAGCGCATCGGTGATCACCGCCAGTTCCTCTGGCGAGGGCGAGGCGGTGAGCTCGAATTCCGGCATTAGATTAGCGCCCTTCGCGCCACCACATGGCGCCGAAGGCGAAGAGCAGGATGCCGACGCCGGCGAAACCGGCAAAGAGCGGCAGCGTGTTGATCCCCTTCAAGACCGTCTCGTTGGTCATGCGGATCATCATGCGATCGTTGTCGGAGACGCGGACCTGGCCGCGCACCGGCAGGATCGGCGGCACGGAGATCGCGCCATTTGCGTTGGAGACGCGGGCGACGAGACCCTTGCTTCTGTCGGCGACCGGCTGCAGTACATCGGTCGTCGAGATCATCGCCTTGAATTCCGGTGCGTCGACGGCGCCGATATGGACAAGCGTCGACAGCCGGCCGTTGCGGATTTCGAAGAGGCCGATTTCGTCCATCCTCTTCTCGGCCTTGTAGAGCCCCGGTTCGGACTGGGTGAGCGGCAGGGTTTCGGTCTTGCCGGAGGGATAACGCACGGTGGCATTGCCGGGATTGTCGCCGATCGTCTGGCGGGTGACTTCAAGGGTCCGGCCGGAGGCGCGCGCCGTCAGGGCTTCTTCCTCGAGCGCCGGCTCCTTCATCAACCAATGGGCGATACGGCGATAGAGCGAAACGTTCGGACCGCCGCCTTCGAAGCCGCGCGCCCAGAGCCAGCCCTGATCGGAAAGCAGCATGGCGACGCGGCCCTGGCCGGCGCGGTTCAGCACCAGCAGCGGATGGTTGTCGGCGCCGAGCATGATCGTCTCGCCCTGCGGCCGGTCGACATCAACGCTGCGGAACCAGCGGCCCCAATGCGGCGGGTCCTCGCCCGAACCGTCCAGGCCGCGCGTGACGGGGTGTTTGCGGCCTTCCTCGGAAAGGCGGGGATAGAAGGCCTTCTCGATCATCTCTCCGGTGGGCGTTGCGGGCAGGACCGAGGAAAGCGGCGTCAGTGCAATGGAATCGGGGCCGGCATGCTCGGGACCGGCGGCGATCAGCAGCGCGCCGCCATTGTCGACATATTGCGCGATGTAATCGTAATAGAGCAGCGGCAGCACGCCGCGGTGCTGGTAGCGATCGAAGATGATCAGGTCGAAATCCTTGATCTTGTCGACGAAGAGTTCGCGCGTCGGGAAGGCGATCAGCGACAGCTCGTTGATCGGCGTGCCGTCCTGCTTTTCCGGCGGACGCAGAATGGTGAAGTGGACGAGATCGACCGAGGCATCGGATTTCAGCAGGTTGCGCCAGGCGCGCTCGCCGGCATGCGGCTCGCCGGAGACGAGCAGGACGCGGAGATTCTGGCGGATGCCGTCGATGACGTGGACAGCGCGGTTGTTGGCAGTGGTGACTTCGCCGGGAAGTGCTGCGACTGAGAATTCGAGCACATTGCTGCCGCCACCCGGCACCTTGAAGGAGAAGGGCGTATCCTGCCCGGGTGTCGCCTGCAGGGTGGCGATCTCGTCACCATTCAGCTTTACCGTGACATCGGCCGTGCCGCCGGGGCTCGGGCCGTCGTCGAAGACGCGCAAAATCACCTGCTGCTCTTCGTTGACGATGCCGAAGCGCGGTCCCTTGATGACTTCGATGCGGCGATCGAATTCGTTGGCTTTGCCGGTTACAAGGCCATGGATCGGCGCGTCGAAACCGAGCGCCTGATTGGCGCCCGGAACATCATGGACTTCACCGTCGGTCAGCATGATGGCGCCGCCGATACGGGCGGGCGGGACATCGGCAATGTTGGCCGACAGCGCGTCGAACAGGCGCGTGGACGGCACGTCGGAATTGACGTCGCCTTCGACATCGACGAAGCGGGGCTCAATCTGGGGGAAGCGGGCAAGCTGTCCCTTTAGCGCCGCAAGCGCATCGTCGGTCATCTTGACGCGATCGGGCGTCTGCTGGCTCTGGCTTCGATCGACAAGAACGGGGACGATGGTCGACAACTGATCCCGATCTTCCTGCAGCAGCACAGGGTTGGCAAGCGCGGTCAGCATGGCGAGTGCTGCCAGCGTTCTGATCCAGGCGCCGCGAATGCCGCGCCAGATCGCGAAGGCGGCGATGATCGCGCTGACGACAGCCAATGCAGCCAGAACCGACCAGGGCAGGAAGGGCGAAAAGTCGAATGTCATCTCATTGTCCTAACCGTTCGAGGAGGTCGGGAACATGGACCTGGTCGGTCTTGTAGTTGCCGGTCAGCATGTACATCATGATGTTGACGCCGGAACGGTAGGCATATTCGCGCTGCGTTTCATCCGACGGTACGGTCGGCAGTATCGGTACGCCGTTTTCGTCGATCGCCCAAGCGCCGGCGAAATCATTGCCGGTGATGAGGATCGGCGAAACGCCGTCGGCCGTCGCCGCCGATTTTTCGCTCGGCCCCTGACCGCCTTGCCGGGCCTCGATCCAGAGAGGGCTGCCGGCATAACGACCGGGAAAGCTCGACAGGAGATAGAAGGATTTCGTCAGCACGTGATCTGATGGTACCGGCTCGAGTGCCGGAATGTCGAGATTGGCGAGGATTGCCTGCAGCCTCTCACCGTTGGCGCTGACATTGCCGCCATTGTCCAATGCGCTGATCTGATCGCGCGTATCGAAAAGCACGGTGCCGCCATTGCGCATATAGGCATCGATACGGCTGATCGCCGCCGTCGACGGCATCGGCGCCGTCGCCGAAACCGGCCAGTAGATGATCGGATAGAAGGAGAGTTCGTCTTTGGTGAGGTCGATGCCGACGGGCGGCGCCGGCTCCAGCGTCGTGCGAAAAGTCAGGAACTGGGTCAGTCCCTCGAGACCGCGCTCGGATATATTGTCCACATCCTGTTCGCCGGTGACGACATAGGCGAGGTGGGTATTATCAAGTCTCTGCAGGATGAGGTCGTCGCCGGGCTGGGAGTCGTCGGCGTGAAGCATGCCGGGTTGCACGAGAAAGCCGGCGCCGACGGCGACCGCGATCATCGCGGCGGTGCGGACAGCCGGGCGCAATCGCGAGAATGCGCCATTCATGAAGAGGACGATCAGGCTATCGGCCAAGAGCAGCAGAAAGGCTGCGAGAAACAGTGCGGGTTTTGCCGACCAGCTTTCGCCGCCGATCAGGCCTTCGCGCACGGCATTGGTTCCTGTTGTGTCGAGTGGCTTCAGTTCGGCGTTCTCGGGCAGCACGTTGAGGGAGGTGAAACCATCCTCCGAACCGTAGAGCCCGGGCGGGTTGTCGAAATTTGCCGTCGGCTCGACTCCGGCCTGTGGAATGAGCGGCCGCGCCGATCCCGTCTCGGAGACGAGCGTGCCCTTGGCCGTCAGCATGCGGAATGGCGGTAGGGTTTCGGAGACACGCGCATTGCCGCGCGCCTCCGAAGTCACGCCGCCCGAGCGCGATATCTGCAGGAGGTGGCGCAGCATGTCGACGAAAGTGCCTGAGATCGGCAGATCGGACCAGGTCGCTTCCGCGGTGACGTGAAACAGGACGATCTGGCCGGATGCGAGCTGCTTCATCGTCACGAGCGGCGTGCCGTCAGCAAGGCTCGCCCAGGTGCGTTCGGCAAGATCGGGCGTCGGTTCGGCAAGCACCTGCCGCTTGACGACGACATCGGCGGGACGCGTTATGCCGGCAAAAGGTCCGAAACTCGGAAATTCGGCAAGCGACTGCGGCTCGCTCCAGGACAAGGTCCCGCCCAACGCCCGTTCTCCCTGACGCAGAATGACAGGGATCAGCGGATCGTCCGCGGGGGCTGCCGCCATGCGCGGGCCGGCAAAACGCAGGAGCATGCCGCCATTCGATATCCAGCGCGTCAAAGGCCCATAGGTCTCCTCTGGCAGCCGGCCGATATCGGCCATGATGATGATGGACGGATTGCTGGCGAGAAGTTTTGGTATTGCGACCGAAAGATCGGAATCGGCAGGTTGGATCAGATCCGCATAGGGTTGCAGCGCCCGCTGGATATAATAGAGCGGCGAGAGCAGCGGCTGGAACTCGTCCCCTCCTTCACCTGACAGCAGGACGACGCGGCGGCGCTTGAATGCGTCGTCGAGAAGGTGGACGGCGCCTGCCGTGGCGCCGTTGTCGACGCTGACGCGCGCGAAATCATTGCGCATCTCGAAGGGGGCGGTGATCGAACTCGTCGCGACGCTCTGGCCGGGGCGGAAATCCACCCTGCCATTGGCGATCGAGCGGCCTTGGGTATCGACGGCGTTCAGCGCTACCGATGCGGTCTGCGCACTGTTGAGCCGCGTGACCTTGACGGTCATGGCATCAGCCGCATTGTTGGCCGCGGTGATCGCGACTGTCCGCGCGGCATCACCCTCGATCAGGCGCAGATCGGCGGGCTGGAGTTCGGCGAGCCTGCGCACCGTCGCGTCGTCAGCCTTGGCAGCGGCGCCGTCGGTCAGGAAGGCGAGAGTGCCGGGCTTGATGCCGTTCAGCGCGGCGCGCAGCGCCTGGAAGGCGCGTTCGCGGTCCGGCACCAGCGGTCGCGGCTCGGCGGCGCGCAGCTTGTCGCGGGCGGCAGCGGCGGTGCCGGGCACGGCGTCGTTGGTCGGATCGGCAGTAAAGGCGATCGACACAGGCGTGCCGGCGGATTCGGCGTCGTCTATCAACGCGTCGGCGGTCTGGATGCGGCGTTCCCAGTCGGGTGCCGCTGCCCAGCTGTTGTCGACGAAGAGCACGAGCGGCCCACCTGATGCGAGCGAACTGGTGCGCGGATTGAAAACCGGATCGGCGATCGCAAGGATGATGGCGGCGGCGAGCAGCATGCGCAGCAGCGTCAGCCACCATGGGCTTTGCGCCGGCGTCTCCTCGCGCTTCAGCACGGAGGCGAGGATTTTCAGCGGCGGAAAGACTTCGGTCTTCGGACGTGGCGGCGTCAGCCGCAGCAGCCACCAGATGACCGGCAAGGCGACGAGCGCGCCGAGAATGGCGGGATAGGCGAAAGCGAAGGGAAGGGCGTTCATAGCTGCCCTCCATGCGTTGCCTTGGCGGGCATGCCGGACAGATACATGTGCACCGCGACCAACGCCTCCGACGCAAGATGATCGGTGCGGTGGCTCGCGAAAGTCCAGCCGAGATGGCGCAACGACTGGCCGAGGCTCTCCCTGCGGGCGAGGTAGGCGTTGCGATAGGCCTCGCGGATATGTTCGGCGCGGCCGGAGATAAGCTTGGCGCCGCTCTCCGGATCGGTGAATTCGGTGCGGCCGCTATAGGGGAATATCTCTTCGGCGGGATCTGATATCTCGACCACGTGGCCGCGCAGGCCGCGGCGGGCAAGCGGGCCGAGCCGTTCCATGATTGCCGGCGCATCGTCGAGGAAATCGCCGATAAGGACGAGATCGCTCCAGCCGCGGATCATCGACGTTTCCGGCAGGCCGCCGGTCAGCGGCGTGTGCATGAGCGCGGATGCGAGGCGTTCGGCGGCGTTGCGGGCGGAGGCGGGTTCCATGATGCCGGGGCAACCGATGCGCTCGCCGGAGCGGGCGAGGATTTCGGCAAGTGCCAGCATGATGACCAGCGCGCGGCTTTCCTTGGAGACGCTGCCATAGCTCGACTTGTACATCATCGAGGGCGACATGTCGCACCAGAGCCAGATCGTGTGCGCCGCCTCCCATTCGCGCTCGCGCACGTAGGTATGATCGTCGCGGGCGGAGCGGCGCCAATCGATGCGCGACAGGCTCTCTCCCTCGGCATAGGGACGGAACTGCCAGAAATTTTCGCCGATGCCACGCTTGCGACGGCCATGCCAGCCGGCGATCACAGTGTTGGCGATGCGCTTGGCTTCCACCAGGCAATCCGGCACCAAGGTGGCCCGCTGCCTGGCGCGGGAAAGGGCCTCGCTGCCGGGTGTCGGATTGACGATCTGTCCGATAGATGCCACGCGTCCGGCTTCCTTATCCCTTTGCCTGCTTGACCAGTCCGGCGATGACATCACGCACCGACATGCCTTCGGCGCGGGCGGCGAAAGTCAGCGCCATGCGGTGCTGGAGAATGGGTTCGGCGAGCGCGAAGATATCGTCCAGAGACGGTGCGAGACGGCCTTCGTAGAGTGCGCGGGCACGCGCGCAGAGCATCATCGCCTGGCCGGCGCGCGGGCCTGGACCCCAGGCGACGTTCTTGTCGGTCGAGGCATTGCCCTGTCCCGGGCGGGCGGAACGCACCAGCGCCAGGATGGCATCAACGACCGTGTCGCTCACCGGCATCTGGCGCACCAGGGTCTGGATCTCGATCAGCCGCTGGGCATCGATGATGGCTTCCGGCCGGGTTTCGCCCAGGCCCGTCGTCTCGAGCAGGATCTGGCGCTCGGCGGCGAGTTCGGGGTAATGGACGTCGACCTGCAGCAGGAAGCGGTCGAGCTGGGCTTCGGGCAGAGGATAGGTACCTTCCTGCTCGAGCGGGTTCTGGGTGGCGAGTACATGGAAGGGCGCCGGCAGGTCATAGCGCTGGCCGGCGATCGTGATGTGATATTCCTGCATGGATTGCAGAAGGGCCGACTGGGTACGCGGCGAGGCCCGGTTGATCTCGTCGGCCATCAGGAGTTGGGCAAAGACAGGGCCCTTGACGAAACGGAAGGAGCGGCGTCCACTGTCGTCCTGGTCCATCACCTCGGAGCCGAGAATATCCGAGGGCATCAGATCCGGCGTGAACTGGATGCGGTTGGCGGCAAGGCCGAGCACCTCGCCGAGCGTCGTCACCAGTCTGGTCTTGGCAAGGCCGGGAACGCCAACGAGCAAGGCATGACCACCTGACAGCACAGCGAGAATGGTGTTCTCGACGACGCTTTCCTGACCGAAGATCACTTTCGAGACTTCCCCGCGGATGGCGGCGATATCGGAGAGCGCCTTTTCGGCGGCGGCGACGATCGCCTTTTCATCGAGGCTGGCTTCGGTCTTCATCATACCCATGCGTATCTCCAACGGCTGAAATCATTCGGCAGCGAATCGGCGGACTTATACATGTGCCTCATACCCGATAGAGTTATGGAGATGTGACGGGCTGACAAGTTCGTTGCGAATGACTATCTCGTGACTTTACTTCGTTAAGGACAAACCGGGACGGAAGAATGGCAGCCGAGAAAATCAGCGGACTGGCGGATGCGGCGGGACTTGCCGCACTGATTTCGCGCGCGTCTCAGGAAAATGCCGGTAAAAAACGAGGATTACCGCCGGTCGAGCGGTGGAATCCGCCTTTCTGCGGCGATATCGACATGGAAATCCGGGCTGACGGCACCTGGTTCTACATGGGCACGCCGATCGGCCGGCCGGCGCTGGTGCGGCTGTTTTCGACGGTTTTAAGAAAAGACGACGACCAGAAGACTTATCTCGTAACTCCTGTGGAAAAGGTCGGCATAAGGGTCGTCGATGCGCCTTTCATCGCCGTGGAGATGAGCGTAACGGAGGGGCAAGGCCAGCAGGTGCTGACCTTCCGCACCAATGTCGGCGATGTCGTGGAGGCGGGAGGAGAGCATCGACTGCGCTTTGCCATTGCGGGCGAGAATGCCGAATTGAAACCCTATCTGCATGTGCGCGGGCGGCTGGAGGCGCTGGTGTCGCGTGCAGTGATGTATGAACTGGTCGCGCGCGGCGAGACTTTCGAGGTGGAGGGGCGGGCGATGTTTGCGATCCGCTCCGCCGGCGAGGTCTTTCCGGTCATGCCGGCCGACGAACTGGATGCGCTTTGCCGATGAATGATGCGATCACCCACCGCTACCCGCTGTTTTCCGCAGCCGAATTCCGGCGCCGCGCGCTCAACCAGAATGGCGGGCCGGTCGACCATGCCTGGCGCGATCACGGGGACCACATCCTCAATCCCGATATCGTCGCCGAGGTCGAGACCTTCAAGCTGCGCGACGCCGCCGTGCTCGTGCCCGTCGTCGACGACGGCGAGGAGGCGTCTGTGATCTTCACCAAGCGCACGGCGACGCTGCGCAAACATTCCGGACAGATCGCCTTTCCCGGCGGCTCGATCGATCCCGCCGATATCTCGCCCGAAATGGCGGCGATCCGAGAGACGGAGGAGGAGATCGGCCTGGCCGGTTCCTTCGTCGAAACCGTGGGGCGGCTGCCGAATTACCTTGCCTCGACGGGCTTCCGCATTACGCCGGTGCTCGGCGTCGTCTCGCCAGGCTTTGCGCTGACGCTGAACCCGACCGAGGTGGACGACGTGTTCGAGGTGCCGCTTTCCTTCCTGATGGATCCTGCCAATCACACCCGCGACAGACGTGTCATCGACGGCATCGACCGGCATTTCTACCGCGTGCCCTATGAAACCAGAATGATCTGGGGCATCACGGCCGGCATCGTCCGCACGCTTTACGAAAGGCTTTATGCATGACCGGCATCGCCGAGCAAGCATGGTTCCGCGACCCGGCGCTTGGCCGGATCCTAGTGCTTCTCAACGCCGATGGTGGGGCCGATGGCGGGGAAGCTCGGGTGGTTGGCGGTGCGGTGCGCAACAGCCTGATGGGGCTGCCGGTCAATGATGTCGACATAGCCACGACACTCAGACCGGAGGCGGTGATGGAGCGGGCGGCGGCGGCTGGCATCAAGGCAGTCCCAACCGGCCTCGAGCACGGCACGGTGACGCTCGTCATCGACGGCAAGCCCTTCGAGGTGACGACCCTTCGCACCGACGTCGAGACCGACGGACGCCATGCCAAGGTTGCCTTCAGCACCGACTGGAAGGCAGATGCCGAACGGCGGGATCTGACGATCAACGCGCTTTATGCCGATGCAAAGGGCGAGGTGGTGGATCTTGTTGGCGGACTTGCCGACATTGAGACGCGCAACATCCGCTTCATCGGCGATGCCGCAAGGCGTATTGCCGAGGATCATCTGCGCATCCTGCGCTTCTTCCGCTTCTTTGCCTATTACGGTTCCGGACGGCCGGATGCCGAGGGGCTGAAGGCATGTTCCCTCGCGCGTTCGAAACTGACGACGCTTTCGGCAGAACGCGTCTGGTCTGAACTGCGAAAGCTGCTAGGTGCTGCCGATCCCGGCCGGGCGCTGCTCTGGATGCGGCAGGTGGCGGTGCTGACGGAAATCCTGCCGGAATCGGAACGATGGGGGATCGATGCGATCCCGTCGCTGATCACCACCGAAAAAGCGCTCGGCTGGACGCCCGATGCGCTGCTGCGCCTTGCAGCGATCGTGCCGCCCGATGCGGCGCGCATGGAGGCGCTTGCCGCCCGGCTCAAGCTCTCGAATGCGGAAGCGGCCACTCTCAAGGCCTGGACGATGGCAGCGCCTGTTAATGACGACATGTCACCGGCGGCCTTCGAACGGCTGCTTTACCGCAACGGCGCCGACGGCATCACGACGCGGCTGAAGCTGGCGCTTGCGGTTGCGCGCGGCAAGGCTGAAAGTGAATTCGACGAAATGGCGCGGTCGGCGCGGCTTATCAAGCTGCTGGACAGGGCAACGCACTGGAAGAAACCGCAGTTTCCGCTGAACGGCGGCGACGTGATTTCGGCAGGAATCGCGTCCGGCCCGCGCGTCGGCGAACTGCTTGCCGGCCTGGAAAACCAGTGGGTGGAGGAAAACTTCGTTGCCGACCGGGCGGCGCTGCTCGCCCGGCTGCAGGAACGCGTGCAATAATCAGGCTGCGTTCACTTCGTCACGGATGCGAGCCTTGATATTATCCACCATGTTCTCGCGGATCGTGGTTTCGCCGTGAGCATTTTTCAGGTGCTCGACGGCACGGCGGACCACCTCGGCGTCGCTATCTGCCCGTGTATGCCAGGCGCAGCCGGGAACGAGAGTGCCGCATTCGAAAAGTCGCATGGTCTTCTCCTCTGTTCGAAACACAACGACGATCGCGATCTTACGCGATTTATGAATGTGCGGGGGGAGGGAAGGTTCCGGCCGGCAATCGAGATGCCGGCCAGTAAAGGCCGTGTCAGTCGGGCATCGCCCAGGCTTTGTAGGTATCCAAGAGGTGGCCGGGCATGTTGCTGTTGGCGGCCGCTGCTTCGTTCTGCAGCTGTTCCGGCGACTTTCCGCCAGCCAGCTGCAGCTTGACCTGCTCGATGAAGCAGGACAGCGGCAGATCCGAGCCGCTCTTGGCCCGCAGTTTCTCCGCGATGCGCGTCAGAAACTCGGACGTGTCGATCGTGCGGGATGTTTCCTGGACATCCGTAGACGTTGGCGAGCCACTTTGTATCGTCATGACAATCCTCCTCCGATTGTTACGCACATACATATAAAGTTAGGACGCACTGAATTTTCGTGAAGGTCTATCACCTCGAATTTATCGACGAGATATCACAGTTTCATGGCCAACGCACGACGGGGGGCAGCGATGAGAGAATGGATTCAACGTTGCCGCCGGTTTTCAGGCCGAAGATCGTGCCGCGATCATACAGCAGATTGAATTCGACGTAGCGGCCCCGGCGGATCAATTGTTCGTCGCGATCGGCCTCTGTCCACAATTTATTGAAGTTGGAGCGGACGATTTTCGGATAAACCATGGCGAAGGCCCGGCCGACATCACGCGTGAAGGCGAAATCGGCGTCCCAGCCGCCGGCTTCCTCGCTCGAATGCAGCCAGTCGTAGAAGATGCCGCCGATGCCGCGGGCCTCGTTGCGGTGTTTCAGGAAGAAATATTCGTCGCACCAGGCCTTGTAGGCATCGTAATCGGCGACGGCATGATTGCGGCAGGCGATCTCCATGGCCTTGTGAAAGAGCTGGCTATCCTCGTCCTCCTGCGTGCGGCGGCGCGACAGCACCGGCGTCAGGTCGGCCCCGCCGCCGAACCAGCGGCTGGTGGTGACGACCATGCGCGTGTTCATATGCACGGCCGGAACGTTGGGGTTCACGGGATGGGCGATCAACGAGATGCCCGAGGCCCAGAAACGCGGATCGTCCTTGGCGCCGGGTATCTGCGCGCGGAAATCCGGGGCGAATTCGCCGTAGACGGTGGAGGTATGGACGCCGACCTTTTCGAAGACGCGACCTTCCATCATCGACATCCGGCCACCGCCGCCGGCACCATTTTCGCGTGACCAGTCCTTGGCAACGAAGCGGCCGGGTTCCTGGTCGGAGAGCGGCCCTTCCAACTCGTCCTCGAGGGCCTCGAAGGAGGCGCAGATCGCATCGCGCAATCCCTCGAACCAATTGCGGGCGGCAGCCTTCTTGTCTTCGATATCGTCAGGCAAGCCGATCGGCAGTTCGGGTCTTTCCATTTACGCCTCCGACGGTCGGCATCTCCTTTAGAGGCGACTCGCTCATTCTTCATTGCACGCCATGATTAGCAGTTGATGCTGCATCTCGCCAAGCCGAGGCAAGCACCCGGCGCTTCCAAGATTCGACTCGCAAATCGAGAATTTCGATATTACCTTTTCCGAGGAGGTAGTTTGATGAAAAAAGTTCCAGGGCCTCCGTCCTTCGACGGCCTGAAGCGCAGGATAGCGAGACATCGGGCGGAAAATCCCCCGAGCAAGAAAGACCATTTCGTGCGTGAGACATATTGCCTCGGTCTCATGGACGCACGCGCCAAGGCGCGCGAATGGTTCGACGAATATCCGAAAGCCGCTTACTGGACCGAGGTGGAAAGCTGGCGCCAGCTCGACGGCGACCAGATCGAATTCACCATGCGCCGATTGCCTTCAGCCGACTGACCGTCACTTTGCAGTCGCCCGCACGCGGCTTTCGATCAGCAGGCCGTTTTCATCCATGATCGGATGCGCCACCGAGACGATGTGGGCGTTGATGCGCTTCAGGTCGCGCAGCATGTCGAGATGCAGCGAACTCGTCTGCAGGCTGTCGGCGCGGCCGTCACGCAGGCGTTCGAGGTGGCGCTCGGCAGACTGTTTCTCCATCCGGCGCACTTCGACCTTTACCTCCATCATCTGGCGCGCGAGATTGAAATCGCGGGTGACGAAGATCGTCTGGGCGACGCGCAGATTGTCGATGGTCAGGTCGAACAGCTTGCGCAGTTCCTGATGACCATCCTCGGAAAATTTCAGGCCAAGGGAGATCTTTTTCGCCACCTGCTCCAGCAAGCCCTTCTCGATGATATCGCCCATATGTTCGAGGTTGATTGCATAATCGATGACGACGATCGAGCGGCGGGCATTCTCGTCGCTGAGACCCTCGCGGCCGAGCTTCGAGAGGTAGACCTTCACCGCCTGCTGCAGCCGGTCGACGCGCTCTTCGAGGGCGGATATCTCGGCAAGCTTCGATGCGTCGTTACGCTCGAAAGCTTCGGAGACCCGGATCAGCATGCGCTCGATGAGGTCACCGACGCCGAGCACTTCGCGGGTGGCGCTGGCAAGGGCAACGACCGGCGTCGAAAGCTCCTGCGCATCCAGATATTTCGGGGCGCTGTCGGGCTCGGCCTGATCCGGCACCAGCCGGGCCATCAGGGCGGCGAGCTGCCGGGAGAATGGCCAGGCCAGCGCCGCCAGCAGAAGGTTGAAGGCAAGATGGGCGTCGACGGGCAGCTTGGCAGGGCCGAAGGGCAGCATTTGGATGAGTTCCGCGCCATATCCCGCCAGCGGCAAGGCGATGAGGCAGCCAAGCGTGCGGACGGCGAGATTGCCGAGGGTGACGCGCCGAGCCGAAACCGGGCCGGACAATGTCGCGACGACAGGCGGTATTGCGCCGCCGAGATTGGCGCCGAGCACGAGCACGATGACGAGTTCGGCGGAGACCATACCGGCCGAGGCGAGCGACAGGATGAGCACCACCACCGCAAGGCTCGACGAGGACGCGAAGGCAAGTGCTGCCGAGACGATCATTGCCACGGGCAGGGCGCCGTCCAGCAGGCCGATGAAGGCGGCAAGGGCGGGAGAAGCGCGCATCGGCTCCGTCGCAAGGCCAAGGAGGTGCAGCGACAACAGCATCAGCCCGATGCCGATCAGCGCTGTACCGCCGCCCTGGCTGGCGCTGGAACGGCCGCGGCAAAGCACGATGCCAACAAGAATCAGAAGCGGAGAGAGCCATTCGATGCCCGTTGCCACGATCCAGGCGGTGATCGCCGTGCCGACATTGGCGCCGAGCAGGACGATCTGCGCCATGCGCGGCTTGATCAGGTCACGCTCGACGAAGGAGGCCGTCATCAGCGCTGTCGCGGTGGAGCTCTGCAGCGCGATGGTTGCGACGAGGCCTGACAGGAAAGAACGAAGGCTGCCGCGCGTGCCGGTCGCCAGACCTGTTCTCAGGCGGGCGCCGAAGGCCCTGGACACGCCATCCTTCACCTGCGCGAGGCCGAACAGCAGCAAGGCCACGGCGCCGAACAGGTTGATCATGATGATTGTAGAGTCCATTTTGTTGTTTTTATTCTTCTTTCACAGATCTGGAGAAATGCTGTTTTCCTCACATGGCCGTTCCAACTTATTGGAATCATGGAAGCCAATGCTCAATTTTTGATTGCCCGGCTAATAAATATACGCCGGTTTGACGGATAGACAACGTTATTCTGCGACATATTCGGGAGCAGATCGGCAATTCCGCGGGCTCCGCTCTGCCAGATGGCGTCCGTCAGGCCCAGACGGTTTGGCGCATTGCCTCGCCGACGATCATGGCGGCCGAGACGGCGACGTTGATCGACCGCTGGCCTTCGATCATCGGGATCAGGATGCGGGCGTCGGCCCTCTCATGCACCTGGTCCGGCACGCCGGCGCTTTCGCGACCGAAGAGCAGGACATCGTCCGGGCGGAAAGCAAGATCGGTGTAGCGCTCCGCAGCCTTGGTCGAGGCGAGGATCAGGCGGCGGCCGGTGGTTAGACGCCACGCCTCGAAGCGGTCCCAGCTGACATGGCGGGTGAGGGCGGCGGCGGCGATATAGTCCATGCCAGCCCGTTTCAGGTTGCGGTCGGAGATGTCGAAGCCGGCGGGCTCGATCAGATCGACCGCGAAGCCAAGGCAGGCGGCAAGACGCAGGATGGTGCCAGTATTGCCGGGAATATCCGGCTGATAGAGTGCCAGTCTGAGTGAAATCATGATGCGCCGTCTTCCCGCTTTCGCCGCTCAAGGCCTAATGCAACTGTGATTTCGGCGCAACAGGGCGCGTTTTGACCCGAAGAGATGAAATTTTTGGCAGAAGAGGGCTGGAAAATTCCTCGTTTTCGCGTTATCGGTGCATATCTTCAATCGCCAGCAAGGAGCGCCAGAATGAATATTTTGCTGTATGTGCGCCTCCCGGCCGTGATGCCAAGCGGTGCGATTTTCCGCCGATAGTGCGGGTTTCTTCCCTGAATTTCCTTTTTTGATCCATTGTGCGGCTGTCTCAGCCTCGCCCCTTGAACGTTCGGTTCCCATATGTGCTTGCATAGCGCTGGGATGGCGCGAAGCCGGGAGCCGGAACGCTGACGTTTCGGAGCAATTTCATGTTTGGCTGGTTCGAACAGCGACTCAATCCCTTTCCAAGCGAGGACCCTGTCGCCCCGCCGAAAGGTCTCTTTGCCTTTTGCTGGCATTACAGCAAGCCGGCTGCGCCCTGGCTCGGCCTGATGGCCGTGCTGACCGCGCTGATCGCTATCGGCGAAGTGGCGCTGTTCCAGTTCCTCGGCGACATCGTCGACTGGCTGACCAATGCCGACCGCGCCACATTCCTGGAGAGAGAAGGCCACAAGCTTTTCTGGATGGCGGCGCTGGTGCTGATCGGCCTGCCTGTGGTAGCCGGGCTCGATTCGCTCATCATGCACCAGATGATGCTCGGCAATTATCCGATGATCGCACGCTGGCAGATGCACCGCTTCCTGCTGCGCCACAGCATGTCGTTCTTCGCCAACGAATTTGCCGGGCGTGTCGCCACCAAGGTGATGCAGACCTCGCTTGCCGTACGCGAAACGGTGATGAAGATCCTCGACGTCTTCGTCTATGTCGTCACCTACTTCCTGACGATGATCATCGTGATCGCAGCGGCGGACTGGCGGCTGATGATCCCGATCCTCGTCTGGCTCGCGGTCTATATCAGCATCGTCGCCTATTTCGTGCCGCGGCTTCGCAAGATCGCGGCGGCGCAGGCGGATGCGCGTTCGATGATGACGGGCCGCGTGGTCGACAGCTATACGAATATCGCGACGGTCAAGCTGTTTTCGCATGCGGGCCGCGAGGAGGTCTATGCCAAGGAGGGCATGGACGAGTTCCTGCAGACCGTGCACAAGCAGATGCGCAAGGTGACGCTCTTCCACATCTTCGTCTATGTGAACAACTGCGTTGCGCTCTTCGTCATCTCGGGCCTGTCGATCTGGTTCTGGCTGAACGGGGCGATCTCGGTCGGCGCCATCGCCATCGCCATCGGTCTTGCCATGCGCGTCAACGGCATGTCGCAATGGATCATGTGGGAAGTCTCGGCGCTGTTCGAGAATATCGGCACGGTCTATGACGGCATGGAGATGATGAGCAAACAGCACGACATCGTCGACAAGCCGGGCGCACCCACCCTGACGGCGAAGAAGGGCGCGATCCGCTACGACCGCATCCGCTTCCACTACGGCAAGAGCAAGGGCGTCATCGACAACCTGTCGCTCGACATCAAGGCAGGCGAGAAGGTCGGTCTGGTCGGCCGTTCCGGCGCCGGCAAGACGACGCTGATGAACCTGCTGCTGCGCTTTTACGATCTGGAGGACGGCCGCATCACCATCGATGGGCAGGACATCGCCGGCGTCTCGCAGGAAAGCCTGCGTTCGCTGATCGGCGTGGTGACGCAGGACACCTCGCTGCTGCATCGCTCGATCCGCGACAACATCGCCTATGGTCGTCCCGAAGCAACGGACGCCGAGGTGATCGAGGCCGCCAAACGCGCCAATGCCTGGGAGTTCATCGAAGGCCTCGTCGACATGCAAGGCCGCGCGGGGCTCGACGCGCAGGTCGGCGAACGCGGCGTCAAGCTCTCCGGCGGCCAGCGGCAGCGCGTCGCGATCGCCCGCGTCTTCCTGAAGGACGCGCCGATCCTGGTGCTCGACGAGGCGACCTCGGCGCTCGATTCGGAAGTCGAGGCGGCGATCCAGGAAAACCTCTTCGCCTTGATGGAGGGCAAGACGGTGATCGCCATCGCCCACCGGCTGTCAACGCTGACGGAGATGGACCGGCTGATCGTGCTCGACAAGGGCCGGATCATCGAGGCCGGCTCGCACAGCGAACTGATCGAGGCAGGCGGCATCTATGCCGACCTCTGGAACCGCCAGTCCGGCGGCTTCCTCTCCGATCACGCCGACGAAGCGGAAGAGGCCGCGGAATAAAGCTCGGCCTTCCCTGCGGAAACGGGGAGGGCTGCTTAACTGTTGAGAACAATTAAGAAGCTGTGCTACATTTCCTGGTCTCAACAAGGATATCGCCCATGGCGACCGTGACGATTTCACTGCCAGACAGCCTCAAGGCTTTTGTCGAAAGTCAGATGGCTAGCAAGGGCTATGGCAATGTCAGCGAATATTTCCGCGGCCTCGTTCGTGATGCGCAGGCGCGCGAAAACGAGGCGCGGCTCGAGGCTTTGCTGCTCGAGGGCCTGGCATCGGGTGATGCCGTGGAGGCAACGCCGGCATTCTGGAGCGATCTGAGAAAAGATGCCGCGCAGTTGCTAGCCGCGCAGAGCAAAAAGAAGTCGCCGTGAGACTTACAGTCAAGCCGGCAGCTCGCAACGATATTCTGTTGCAGCTTGCCTATCTTGCGGAGCATGGCGGAGAGGAGCTCGGTCTGCGGTTCCTGCATGCGACCGAGCAGTCTTTCACACGCCTTCTCGACTATCCTCATTCCGGCACGCCTAAAACATTCGTCAATTCGCATTTGACGGGCGTTAGATCATGGCCTGTTTCAGATTTTGAGGATATTCGCGCTTATTATATCGTTGAGAGTGAAGCAGTTACGATCTTGCGCGTTCTGCACGGCCGCCGGGATGTTATCGCCATTTTTGGCGAGGATTGACGCCCGCCGACGACCATGCGGAGCTCATTTTTTCCGCTCACAGACTGTCGGCCCAATCGATCACGCGGTGAGTTTCGACGACCACCATGGTGTTGGCGGCGGCGATCGTGCGCAGCGCGACCAGGCGGCGGTGCTCCTCCTGATCGATCCAGGTGGCAATGGCTTCGGCGACGATCTCGTCGCGCGGCAACCCCAGGGCGAATGCCAGGGCATCCAGCCTTTCTGCAAGCGGAAGCGGAACATGCACATCGAGCATTTTCGTTTCCATGGAAGTGGTCTCCGGTAAAGCGCGATCGTAACGTCAGATTGTGACCGGTTCGGGGGCATTCAATGGGTATGCCGCCGATGTTACCGATAATTACCAAAATATAACATTCTGTCCGCTTTTCATTCCCTTTGCCGGTCCGGCTAATCCGCCTATATCGCTTCTATGTTGCTGAACGCCATCCTCCGCCGGTTCGAAGCCTGGATCGATCCGTTCCGGCCACGCGCCAATCTCCAGCCGCCGCGCTCGACGCTCGGATTCATCTGGTTCTATATCGGCCAGGCGAGAATGCCGTTCATCGCCATGCTCATTCTCGGCGGCACGTCGGCGGCGATCGAGGCGGCGCTCTTCTGGTTCGTCGGGCGGCTCGTCGATATCCTCGGCAGCATCACGCCGGGTGCCGGCTGGAGCGGCCTTCTCGCCGCCCATGGCGGCGAATTGTTCGGCATGCTCGCCCTCATCGGGCTGGTGCGTTTCGTCGTCGCCTTCCTGATCGCGCTCGTTGACCAGCAGGTGATCACGCCGGGCTTCTATAATCTCGCACGCTGGCAATCCTATCTTCACGTCTCCAGGCAGTCATTGTCGTTCTTCCAGAGCGATTTTTCCGGGCGCATCGTGACGAAGGTCTGGTCGGCGGGGCAGGCCACCGGCGATCTCGTCACCTCGCTGATGGAAAGCGTCTGGTTCGTCGGCATCTATGCCGCAACGACGCTCGTGCTCGTCGCTCGGCTGGACTTTTCCCTTGCCGCCGTCGTGCTGTTCTGGCTTGGCGCCTTCAGCCTGCTTGCCCGCCACTTCGTCCCGCGGATCCGCCATCATTCCCGCGAAACGGCGGAAGCCGGATCGATGCTGAACGGCAGGATGGTCGACTCCTATAGCAACATGCAGACGCTGAAGCTGTTTGCACGCGACGAGGAGAGCGACCGCTACATGCGGCAGGGCTTCGATATCTATCAGGATACGGTGCTGCGATTCACGCGTTTCATCACCGGCGTCAGGGCCTCGATGGCGCTGCTCTCCGGCCTGATGATCGTGACGATGGCGGGGTTGAGCGTCGATCTCTGGCTGCGCGGCCTGGTCAGCTCCGGTGCCGTGGCATTCTCACTGGCACTGGTGCTCAGGCTGAATTTCCTGCTCGGACGGCTGATGACGCAGTTCAACGGCATCATGCGCAATCTCGGCACCATCCAGAATGCCGCCGAGTTGATCTCGCAGCCTCTGGGGCTCGTCGATCGGGCCGATGCGAAGACCCTGGTGATCCGGCAGCCCGGTGTCCGCTTCGACAATGTTTCCTTCCGCTACGGCAAGGGCCACCAGCCGGTCGTCGAGAATTTCTCGCTGACCATCCACCCGGGCGAAAAGGTCGGGATCGTCGGCCGTTCGGGCGCCGGGAAATCGACGCTGATGAACCTGCTGCTGCGCCTCTACGATATTCAAGATGGCCGCATTCTCATCGACGGCCAGGATATATCAGCCGTGACGCAGGAATCCCTCAGGATGCAGATCGGCGTCGTCAGCCAGGACACCTCGCTGCTGCATCGTTCGGTGCGCGACAACATCCTGTTCGGACGGCCGGATGCCGGCGAGGAGGGGCTGGTCGAGGCGGCCAGGCGCGCCGAAGCCATCGACTTCATCGCCCGCCTGCAGGATCAGCAAGGCCGCAGAGGTTTCGATGCGCATGTCGGCGAACGCGGCGTCAAACTGTCCGGCGGGCAGCGGCAGCGCATCGCCATTGCCCGCGTCATGCTGAAGGACGCGCCGATCCTCGTTCTCGACGAAGCGACGTCGGCGCTCGATTCGGAAGTGGAGGAAGCGATCCAGTCCAATCTCCATCGGATCATGGAAGGCAAGACAGTGCTTGCGATCGCCCATCGGCTGTCGACGATCGCCGCGCTCGACCGGCTGATCGTCGTCGATCTCGGCCGGATCATCGAGGAGGGCAGTCATGACGAACTGCTTCGCCACGGCGGGCTCTATGCCGAACTTTGGGCGCGCCAGTCTGGCGGCTTCCTTGCGGATGAGGATGCGGGCTCAAGGGTCGACAACGAATTCCGCCATGAGGCCAAAATGATTTGATCCGAAGCCGTTCTCGATGCGGCGGACCGATTTCAGCCGCAGGGGCGCCCGGGTAAAGATATGATCGATCGGAATGCCGAAAGCACCGGCGCGGATCGGCCATGTCGCGGGCTCCAACGATGCCGTGCCCAAGCCTTGAGTGCGCATGAGATACTGCACGTCGGGCGCCAGAATCGACGTATTGAAATCACCGGCGAGAACGACCGGTCCCGAAAGGGTAGGGATGACCTCCGCTAGATCCCAGACCTCCAGGCCGTGGAATTCGTCGTAATAAGGTTTGGTCAGGTGCGCGGCGAGGAAATTGACCTTCTGGCCATCGAAATCGATCGTCGAGATCGTCAGCCGGTTGCGCCAGAGCAGGCCGAGATTGCGGATGCGGGGTTCGATCAGCGGACGCTTCGACAGCACCAGCGTATCGCATTGCTCCATGCCGACACCGCAGCCGATATAATAGGGATAGACCTTCAACAATCGCGGCAGTTCCGACAGCAGCGGCTCGGCCTCCAGGATGTTGACGACATCGGCGCCCGAGGCGATGACCATGTCGGCGATCGCTGGGCCGTTTGCGAAATTATCGTTCTCGATATTGAAGGACATCAGCCTGAACAGGGTCGGGCGGCTCTCCTCGACGGCCGGTTCGACGAATTCGCGCATCATCACGACACCGTGGACGGCAAGGATCACCGATACCGCGAGGGTCAGCAGGCCATACCAGTGGCGCTTGACGAGCAGGGCAGCGACCGAGGCCACCGCGCCGGCCACCGCCAGATGAACCTGGAAGCTGTAAAAGAAGGACAGCAGATAGAAATCGGTGACGTATCGCAGGGAGACGATGGCGAGAACAAGCGTCGTAAGAACGCTGAATACGCAAAAAATCGTGTCTCTCATCCGCTCCGGTCCGGCTCACTGGCATGGCTTGGACTGCGCCTATCACGAGGGCTTTTTTGTTGCAATGCAACATAATGGCAAGCGCGTGTTTGCCTTAAAAAATTCATCCGAAATTTCCCGCGACATTGTGCCCTCATCCCCTTGCCAAGGCTGGACATAATTTGCGATCAAGCATAGAACGCGCCGGATTGCCGGGGAATCTATGGCCGAATTGTGTCTGGAGGGATTCGCCGGTAGAGGGGGCAGGGCGGAATTCCGCGAATTTGCGCAGAGGATGTTAGCCGTGAGCGAACACGAAACGACAAGCGAGGGCACGGGCGAACCCACTCGCCGTGATTTCCTTTATCTCACCACTGGTATGGCGGGCGCCGTCGGCGCCGTCGCGGTCGCTTGGCCGTTCATCGATCAGATGCGTCCTGACGCTTCGACGCTTGCTCTCGCCTCCATCGAAGTCGACGTTGCCAGCCTTGAGCCCGGCATGTCGCTGACAGTCAAGTGGCGCGGCAAGCCGATCTTCATCCGCAATCGCACGCCGGAAGAAGTAAAGGCCGCAGCCGATGTTCCGGTGTCGGACCTTAAGGACCCGGTAGCCCGCAATGCAAACCTTCCTGCCGAGGCTCAGGCAACGGGCGTCGACCGCTCGGGCGGCGAAGGCAAGGAAAACTGGATCGTCATGGTCGGTACCTGCACTCATCTCGGTTGCGTCCCGCTCGGCCAGGCCGGCGAATACAATGGTTGGTTCTGTCCCTGCCATGGCTCGGTCTACGACACGGCCGGCCGCATCCGGAAGGGTCCTGCGTCTGAGAACCTGGCGATCCCGACCTTTTCATTTGTGTCCGATACCAAAATCAAGATCGGTTGAGGGGAGACTGATTCATGAGTGGCCATTCCAGCTACGAACCATCAACCGGCTTCGAGAAATGGGTCGATGCGCGCCTGCCGCTGCCGCGCATGGTCTATGACAGCTTCGTGGCATATCCGGTTCCGCGTAACCTGAACTATGCCTATACCTTCGGAGCCATGCTCTCCGTCATGCTGGTCGTGCAGATCCTGACGGGCGTCGTGCTCGCCATGCATTACGCCGCCGACACGGCGATTGCATTCAACTCCGTTGAAAAGATCATGCGCGACGTGAACCACGGCTGGCTGCTGCGCTACATGCATGCCAACGGCGCATCCTTCTTCTTCGTCGCCGTCTACCTGCACATCGCCCGCGGCCTCTATTACGGTTCCTACAAGGCGCCGCGTGAAATCCTCTGGATCCTCGGCGTCGTCATCTACCTCCTGATGATGGCGACCGGCTTCATGGGCTACGTCCTGCCCTGGGGCCAGATGTCCTTCTGGGGCGCGACCGTCATCACCGGCTTCTTCTCGGCCTTCCCGATGATCGGTGAATCGCTCCAGCAGTTCCTGCTCGGCGGCTTTGCCGTCGAACAGCCGACGCTGAACCGCTTCTTCTCGCTCCACTACCTGCTGCCCTTCATGATCGCCGGCGTCGTCGTCCTGCACATCTGGGCGCTGCACGTCGTCGGCCAGACGAACCCGACGGGCGTCGAGGTCAAGACGAAGACGGACACGGTGCGCTTCACGCCCTATGCGACCATGAAGGATGCGCTCGGCGTATCGGTCTTCCTGCTGGTCTATGCCTATTTCGTCTTCTACATGCCGAACTTCCTCGGCCATGCCGACAACTACATCCCGGCCGACCCGTTGAAGACGCCGGCCCACATCGTTCCGGAATGGTATTTCCTGCCGTTCTACGCGATGCTGCGTTCGATCACCTTCAACATCGGCCCGATCGACTCCAAGCTCGGCGGCGTGCTCGTGATGTTCGGTGCGATCATCGTGCTGTTCTTCCTGCCCTGGCTCGACACTTCCAAGGTTCGCTCCGCGGTCTACCGTCCCTGGTACAAGCTGTTCTACTGGCTGTTCGTGATCAACGCGATCATCCTCGGCTGGCTCGGATCGCAGCCGGCGGAAGGTGACTTCGTCTGGATCTCTCAGGTCTGCACGCTCCTCTACTTCGCATTCTTCCTGGTTGCCATGCCGGTGCTCGGCCTGGTGGAAACGCCGCGCCGCATCCCGAACTCGATCACCGAAGCGGTGCTCGAGAAGCGCAACAAGACAGCTGCCGCCAGTGCAGCGGCCAATGCGTAAGCGCGCGACGGAAGGGAACAGAAACATGAAAACGCTTGTTGCAAGCATTCTCTCGCTCGCTGTCATTGCCGGTCTCAGCGGCGCGGCTCTGGCCGAGGAGGCGCCCGCCAACGGTGCGGCTCCGGCCCACCACGCGGAAGGTGAGACGCCGCATTATCCGCTGAAGCATCCGAAGGAGGAAGAATGGTCTTTCGCCGGTCCGTTCGGCCATTACGACAAGGGACAGCTCCAGCGCGGCCTCAAGGTCTACACGGAAGTCTGTGCAGCCTGTCATTCGATGAAGCTCGTGCCCTTCCGCACGCTCGACGAACTCGGCTATTCCGAGGCGCAGGTGAAGGCCTTCGCCGCGAATTACGAGGTCCAGGACGGTCCCGACCCCAGCGGCGAGATGTTTACCCGCAAGGCGGTTCCTTCCGATTACTTCCCGTCGCCTTTCCCCAATGCTGAAGCCGCGGCTGCTTCCAACAATGGCGCGGCTCCGCCCGATTTTTCGCTGATCGCCAAGGCCCGCTCAGTCGAGCGCGGCTTTCCGCAGTTCGTTTTCGACATTTTCACGCAATATCAGGAAAGCGGCCCGGACTATATCCACGCATTGCTGACCGGCTATGAAGAGCCTCCGGCCGGTTTCCAGGTGCCGCAGGGCGGACATTATAACCCTTACTTCAATGCTGCCGCCGTCCTTGCCATGCCGAAGCCGCTCTCTGACGGCCAAGTAACCTATGACGATGGCGCGCCGGCGACGGTCGACCAGTATTCGAGGGACGTTACCGCCTTCCTGATGTGGGCCGCTGAGCCGCATCTCGATGAGCGCAAGCGCACCGGCTTCATGGTCATGATCTTCCTGGCGATCTTCACGGTGCTGATCTACCTGACGAAGCGCTCGATCTACGCCAATAAGGAACATTGAGCGGTTCCCCGCCGGATTTCGAAAGGCGGCCTACGGGCCGCCTTTTTTGTTGGTTCCGCCCCTGGCAATTGATAAAGTCCAGCCAGTTTCATGCGTTCGCAGATATGGATTTTCCATGAACAATACGACTTCGGAGCTCGCAGCCAGCATCCGCTCCATTCCCGACTATCCCAAGCCCGGCATCATCTTCCGCGACATCACCACGCTGCTCGGCAACCCTCGGGCTTTCCGCCGGGCGGTCGATGAACTCGTGCAGCCCTATGCGGGCACGAAGATCGACAAGATCGCCGGCATGGAGGCGCGCGGCTTCATCCTCGGCGGCGCGGTGGCGCACCAGCTTTCCTCAGGCTTCGTACCGATCCGCAAGAAAGGCAAGCTGCCGCACGAGACCGTGCGCATCGCCTACAGCCTGGAATATGGCGTCGACGAGATGGAGATGCATCGCGATGCTGTCCAGCCCGGCGAGAAGGTGATCCTGGTCGACGACCTGATCGCCACCGGCGGCACGGCGGTGGGTGCCACGAAGCTACTGCGCCAGATCGGCGCGGAAGTGGTCGGCGCCTGTTTCGTCATCGACCTGCCGGACCTTGGCGGCCGCAAGAAGCTGGAAGAGCTCGGCGTCGTCGTGCATACGCTGGTCGAATTCTCCGGCCACTGAGCCCTCGTCCTACTGCCTGCAGCGTCAGTCGAATTCGAGCACGCCGCTTTCGAAGCGGATAACGGCATCGCCGTTTTGATTGACGCCCTCGCAGAGGATGGTGTTGAGGTGCCATCCCGGCCGCGACGCGAGCGCCCGGCTGGAGAGGAAGGCGACGGAATAGGTGACGACGTCGCCGACGAAGACCGGCCGCAGCCATTGCAGTTTCTGGAAGCCGGGTGAGGGGCCGAGGTTCGGCGACGTCAGGCCGTTTTGCGCGAGTGCGGCGCTCTGCCTTTCCCAAAAAGCGAGGAAGGTTCGCATCCAGGCGGCGGTGGTGTGCCAGCCCGAGGCGCAGAGATCGCCGAAGAAGGTGTCCTTGGCGGCTTCTTTGTCGACGTGGAAACGCTGCGGATCGTAGCGCGTCGCGAAACGGATGATGTTTTCCTCGGTAAAAGTGTAGCTGCCGATCTCGGCCTTCTCGCCAACCGTGTAAAGCTCGGACATCCTCATGCTGATGTCTCCGGGCTTATGCCGATATCCGCGGGCCCGGCGCGCATGCCGAACATGACCGAATTCTCCGAGACGCAGACGAGTTCGCCGCGCTGGTTTTCCACCTCGTGGCGAAACTTGACGATACCCATTCCGGCGCGCGAGCGCATCGGCCGGGCTTCAAGCACGGTCGAATGGCCGGACAGCGTGTCGCCGGCAAGCACGGGCTTTCGCCATTCCATCAGATCGACGCCCGGCGCACCTTCGCAGAGCGAATGCAGCACATAACTGTCGGCCATCATACGCATGAACATAGAAGAGGTATGCCAGCCGGAAGCGGCAAGTCCGCCGAGAATGCTGGCGCGGCCGGCAGCCTCATCGAGATGCATCGGTTGCGGGTCGAATTCGCTTGCGAACTCAATGATTTCTTCGGTGGTCACCGGCTTCGGACCAAGCGCGAAGCGGCGGCCGGGCTGGAAATCCTCGAAGGAAAGCTTTTCTGCCGACATTCGCTCCTCCCGCCATATGCAGCGCACAATGCTTACAATAGCATCCGCGCGGGCTCAATGATTCCGGGGAGATAAACCGGCATGACTGAACTAAGGTCGATACTCGACGAGGCCGTGCGCCAGGAGCTGATTTCGCCGGAGGCGGGCGGGCGGCTTTTGCCGTTCCTGACGGCGCGCGGGGTCGTCGTCGCTGAGGCACAGCCGGCAATGGCGGCGGAGGGGCAGGCCTGGTCGGATACCGAGACGCCACGCTTCGTGCGCGGCTTCCACGACGTGCTGATCACCATCGGCGTCGTGGTGGCGCTCGGCGGCCTCTGGGGGCTTGCCGCACTTTATGCCGTGCTGCCTGCCATCATCGTGCTTTCGGAAATCCTGGTGCGCCGCCAGCGGCTCGCGTTGCCGGCCGTCAGCCTGACGATTGCGCTGCTCTGCTGGACATTCCTGCTGATGTCCTTCTTCTTCAAGCCGGGAACATCAGCCTTCAATGATATCGGGGCGGAGGCGACGCAGTTCGTCGCCGGCTTCCCGATCATTCTCGGTCTCTATTATGCCCGGTACCGCGTGCCGCTGTCGCTGGCGCTCTGCATCACCTCGGCCCTTGCGCTGGTGCTCACCCTGCTATTGCGTCTCATGCAATGGGCGAGCGGCGATCCGCAATTCTTCTCCAACCATCCCCTCCTGCTCGCGGTGGTCTTCCTCGTTTGCGCGCTCGGGCTGTTTGCAACGGCGCTCTATTTCGACCTCGGCGACCGGTTGCGCCGGACGACACGCTCCGATATCGCCTTCTGGCTTCACCTCGGCGCGGCACCGGCTCTGCTCTTCAGCGTAAGGCTGCTGATGTCGTTCGACGGCAATTTGCTCGATGTTGCCCAGACGGTGTCGATCAAGACGCCCATCATTGTTATCAGCGTGGTGGTGTTGATGCTGATCGGCCTTATTATCGACCGGCGCGCCTTCGTCACGTCAGGCCTGCTGTCGCTCGGTTTTGCGATCTACGGCATTTTCCGGCAGGGGAGTGCGACGGTTGACACCTATATCTTCACGACGCTGATCGTCGTCGGAGCGATCGTGCTCATCATCGGAACAGGCTGGATGCCGCTGCGCCGCATCGTGCTGCGGGCGCTGCCGGCCGCCATTTCGCAAAGACTGCCGCCTGCCGTCTTGGCGGCGACACCGTAAAGCTAGGTCGCCCAATCTGCTGAGCAGTTGGGCGACAAGCATTGGTCTGGACAGCAGCAGTTTCCGGTTAGAGCGGTTCAGCTTTCATGGAAGCGCAGAACCGTTCTAACCTTTTATTTTCTCGCAATTCCCGGCAAAATCGCTTCGCGCTTTGCCTGAAATTGCTTTAGGTGTTGAAGCGGAAATGGATGACGTCGCCGTCCTGGACGACGTATTCCTTGCCTTCGTCGCGCGCCTTGCCGGCATCCTTGGCGCCGACTTCGCCGTTGTATTTGATGTAGTCGTCATAGGCGATGGTGTTGGCGCGGATGAAGCCGCGCTCGAAATCCGAATGGATGACGCCGGCGGCCTGCGGCGCCTTGGTGCCGCGCTCGATCGTCCAGGCGCGCGTTTCCTTCGGGCCGACGGTAAAATAGGTGATGAGGTGGAGCAGCTTGTAGCCGGCGCGGATCAGCCGGTCGAGGCCCGCCTCGTCAAGGTCGAGGGCGGCGAGGAATTCCTTGGCTTCCTCTTCTGGAAGCTGGGCGACCTCCGCTTCGATCGCCGCCGAGATGACGACGGTTTCGGCACCCTGTTCCTTCGCCATGACGGCAACGGCCTCGGTGAATTCGTTGCCGGTCGAGGCATCGCCTTCGGCGACGTTGCAGACGTAGAGCACCGGATGCGAGGTCAGAAGATTGAGGCTCTTGAGGATGACGATTTCTTCCGCATCGAGCGTCGACAGCAGCGTGCGGACCGGCTTGCCTTCGTTGAGCAACTTCAGCGAGGCTTCCATGATCGGCAGCATCGCCACCGAATCCTTGTCCTTGCCGGTGGCGCGCTTGCGCGTCTGCTCGGTGCGGCGCTCCAGGCTTTCGAGGTCGGCAAGCATCAGCTCGGTCTCGATCGTCTCGGCATCGGCGACCGGGTTGATGCGGCCCTCGACATGAGTGATGTCGCTGTCTTCGAAGCAGCGGAGCACATGGACGATGGCGTCGACCTCGCGGATATTGGCGAGGAACTGGTTGCCGAGGCCTTCGCCCTTCGAGGCGCCGCGCACCAGGCCGGCGATATCGACGAAGGAGATGCGGGTCGGGATCAGTTCCTTCGACTTGGCGATGTCGGCAAGCTTGCGCATGCGCGGATCGGGAACGGCGACTTCGCCGGTGTTCGGCTCGATGGTGCAGAAGGGGTAGTTCGCCGCCTGTGCGGCGGCCGTCTTGGTGAGCGCGTTGAAGAGGGTCGATTTGCCGACATTCGGCAGCCCGACGATACCGCATTTGAAGCCCATGGCTTGATCCATATCTATTGGTAACTTTGCCCTGCCTATGCGGGAATGGCCGCCCTGGGTCAAGGGTTCGCAACATGAATTGAAAAAGCTGAGGCGCTCGGCTTGAAGGTAAGGCGGCTTAGCCTTACTTTTGGAGCAAAGGATACCATCAGCATGGCAACTCTGACTGTGACGGCAAAGGGGCAGGTCACCCTGAAAAAGGAGGTGCTTCAGCATCTCGGGGTCAGGCCCGGCGACAAGATCGATGTCGATCTCCTGCCTGGCGGCAGACTCGAGGTCATTGCTGTTGAGAGGCGGCCGGTCGCCGGCTCGGTGGAAAGCTTCTTCGGGAGTTTGGAGAACAAGGAGAATATTCATGCGACGCTCGAAGAGATCGATGAGGCCATAAAGGCGGGCTGGGCAGGCGAGGTCGGCGTCGACAATGATCGTTGATACGAATGTGCTCGTACGTTCGGCCGCGCACGACGATCCGAAGCAAACTGAGCGTGCAAGGACGTTCATGCGCGAGGCCGAACGCCTGTTCATTTCCAATCTGACGTTTTGCGAATTCGTCTGGGTCGCCAGCCGGGTCTATCGCAAGAGCGCTTCAGAGATATCAGCGGCCATCCGGCTGCTGATATCGGACAGGAAGGTTGTCTACGACAGAGTTGCCGTCGAAGCCGGACTATCCTTTCTCGATGCTGGCGGGGACTTCGCCGATGGCATCATCGTCTTCGAAGGTCGCAGGCTTGGCGGCGAAACATTCGTGACATTCGACAAGAAGGCTGCCGCAATCCTGGAAAAAGCCGGCCAGAATTGCCTCCTGCTCTCCGCGGAATAACACTCCGTCATTGAACTGCCGTGCTTACGGTGCAATATATTGGCGGCGGACGTTTTCTCCGCCTTTTCCATGTCATCAACGGGTGGGTTTTTCCGATGAGTGACAATGACATTGCCCTGAAACCGAAGGCCAAAGTGAAGCTCAAGCTAGACAAGCCGAAGCTCTACAAGGTCATTCTCGTCAATGACGATTATACGCCGCGCGAATTGGTGATCATGATCCTGAAGGCCGTCTTCCGCATGAGCGAGGAGACCGGCTACCGGGTGATGATGACGGCGCACAAGCTGGGTTCCTGCGTGGTCGTGGTCTGCGTCAGGGACATCGCAGAGACCAAGGCCAAGGAAGGCATCGACCTTGCCAAGGGCATGGGCTTTCCGCTGATGTTCACCACCGAACCGGAGGAATAGGCGCTTTCCGAGGGCCGCCCGAATATGGAGTCAGGGCCGGCGGATCTGATAGCCGGTCTTTTCCTGCACGAAACCGCAATTCTCATAGAAGCGCAACGTTGCCGGATTCTTGGAGCCGGTAAGCAGCATCACCTTGTAGCATCCGGCGTTCCAGGCCTCGGCGACCGCGTGGCCGATGACGGCGCGGGCATAACCACGCTTGCGATGATCGGCATGGGTGACGACGTTTTCGATGAGCGCATAGGGCGCGCCGTTCCGTGTCAGGTTCGGCACGACGACGCTTGTGACGGTGGCGACGGCGACCTCACCCGCAAAACCGATGAAGACGGTCATGCCGGGCTGGGCCAGGATGGCGGAAAAGCGTTCTTCGGCAATGGCCTCGTCAAGAACCGGATCGGTGGGGTTCAGGTGACGGTAAAGCGTCATGAGACCGGCGAGATCGCCGCGGGCAGCCGGGCGGATGATGACGTCTTGATCCGGCATCGGTCTCAATCGCCCTTTTTGCCGAACATCTTTTTCAGCATGTCGGCCATCGGGCCGGTGGCCGGCAACTTCGGCTGATTGTGGTTGCGGGCCTGATGGATATGCGACTGGCCGGCCGGCTTCTTCTCGGTGTCCTTCTTTTCTTTCGCCGGTTTCTCCTCCTCGGTCTTTCCGCCGAGCGCCAGCGCGATCTTGTTCATCAGCTGCGAATCTTCGTTTCGCACCAGCATGTCGGCATTGTCGGCGAGCGTGTCGAGAAGCGGCTCCAGCCAGGCCTTGTCGGCCTTGGCGAAGTCGCCGAGCACATGGTTCTGCACCATTTCCTTGATGCCGGGATGGCCGATACCGAGGCGTAGCCGCCGGTATTCCCTGCCGCAATGCGCATCGAGCGACTTGATGCCGTTGTGGCCGTTGTGGCCACCGCCGGTCTTCAGCCGCGCCTTGCCCTGGGGAAGGTCGAGCTCGTCGTAGATGGCCACGAGATCGGCCGGCTGGAGCTTGTAGAAACGCATCGCCTCGCCGACGGACTCGCCGGAAAGGTTCATGAAAGTCTGCGGCTTCATCAGCAGCACTTTCTCGCCGCCGACCTCGCCCTCGGCGATCTCGGCCCTGAACTTCTTCGACCAGGGCGAAAAGCTGTGGCGCCGATGGATGGCGTCGACGGCCATGAAGCCGATATTGTGGCGGTTGCCGACGTATTTGCCGCCGGGATTGCCGAGACCCGCGATGATCAGCATGGCCTGTTTTTCCTCGCTAAAGCATGTCGCGCAAAAGTGTGCTGCGGTTTTGCGACAACGACATGCGTAAAAACAAAGACCTAAAGCACGACAAGCGAATCTGAAAGATCGTGATGCGCTTTAGAACTTCCCGCCGTTCACCACCGCGAAATGAAAGCAAAGTCAAGCGGAAAGGGCAGTTGTCTTCGGAGTCATTCCGACAGGTTCATGCCGTATTTCAGGAAGATCTGCTTCTGGTCGCCATCGGCGATCAGCTTGTCGAGGGCAGCCTGCATCCTGGCGAGCAGTTCGTCCGGAAAGTTCTTCTCGCAGGCGATGCCCATTGGCTGGGCGGAGAGCACGGTCACCAATTCCACCGGCTGGTCGGCCTTCAGTTTTTCGAAATAGAGTTCGGAGATCGGCATCATGTCGATGCGCCCGCCAAGCAGCTTGCGCAGCGTCGCATTGAAGTCGCTGGCGACATCGAGCTTGGTGAAACCCTTCTCCTTCAGGATCGTCTCGGTATAATCCTCGCGCTGCGTGCCGACCGTATATTTCTTCGCCTCGTCCAGATTGCCGGCGGTGACGCCCGAGCCCTTGCGGGTGATCAGGATGTTGCGGTCGATGAGCAGCGGCTCGACCCATTTGAACAACGGGTCGCGTGCGCCGTTGTGGGCGGTTGCAAAGACACAAGTCATCGGCGCCGTGCGGGCAAGGCTGAAAGCACGCGCCCAGGGCATGATCTCGATCGTGTAGTCGACGCCGATCGCGGCCATCATCTTTTCGACCTGCTCGACGGTCGCGCCCTTGATCTCCTTGCCTTCGCGATAGTTGAAGGGGGCATAGTCCTCGGTCGTGAACGTTACCGTTTGCGCATGGGCGGTGCAGGGCAGCGCCAGGCATGCGAGAAGCAGGAGCTTTTTCATCCGTATCATCTCCTCGGTTCTTTGTTCACGAGGCGCGTGCGACGGCCGATTGCGAGGCCGTCAGTTCCTCGATCAGCGTGGCTGCGTGCTGCGGCCGATGGAAGAGATAGCCCTGGCCGTAGTCAAGCCCCATCTGGTGGAGCGTGCGGCATTCCTCTTCGGTCTCGATGCCCTCGGCAATGACGGTGCAGTTCATCTTGTGGGAAAGCGTGGTGATGCCTTCGATCAGCATGCGGCTCTTCTGACGCACGTCGTCGTCGCCGTCGTTGATCGCGCGGGTGAAGGACTGGTCGATCTTGATGATGTCGACGGGGAAGCGGTTGAGGTAGCTCAGCGACGAATAGCCGGTACCGAAATCGTCAAGCGCGATGCGGCAGCCGAAGCGACGAAGCTCCGTGACGATCAAGCGGATCTGTGGGTTGTCGTGCATCAGCACGGCTTCGGTGATCTCGACGACGATGCGCTCGGGGCGGATGCCGTGGCGGCCGACGATGGCGGCAAGACGGGCCGGCAGCGCCGGCTCGAACTGCAGCGGCGAGAAGTTGATGGCGAGATAAGTATCCTGCATACCTGATATGCGGGAAATCTTCGCGAGGTTGGCGATCGCCTTTTCCATGATGACGTTGCCGACGCGGACGATCTTTGCCGTTTCTTCGGCGACGCTGATGATCTCGGCCGGCGGTATCAAGCCCTTCTGCGGATGGTTGAGGCGCATCAGCGCCTCGAAACCGGCAATGCCGCGGCCGTTCAGGGTGACGATCGGCTGCAGGAAGGCTTCGAACCAGTTGTCGACGAGGCCGGCTTCGATATTGGCCTCGATTTCGGCGCGGCTGCGGGCACGGTCGAGCATGGCATTGTCGAAGAGCTGTGCGCCGTTCTTGCCGTCGCGTTTCTTGGCATACATCGCCATGTCGGATTTTTGCAGCAGTTCGGCCGCGGTTTCGGCATGATGCGGATAGATGGCGATGCCGACGGAAGCGCTCAGATGCATGTCGGGGGCGAATGGCGTTTCGAAGATCGAGGCGATCTGCTCGCACATCACCTTGGCGCGGGTTTCGGCGTCCTTTGCCGGCAGCAGGATGGCAAATTCGTCGCCGCCGAGACGGGCCGCCTCGTCGGAGGGGGCAAGATGGGTCTTCAGGCGCTCGACGAGCTCGATCAGCGCCATGTCACCGGCGGCATGGCCCATATTGTCGTTGATCCACTTGAAGCGGTCGAGATCGACGAAGAGACAGGCGAGTTCTTGGCCGGCGGCGTCGGCGGCGGCGATCTTGTTGTCGAGGACGGCTTCGAAGCCCTGGCGATTGAGAAGCCCGGTCAGGTGATCGGTGATTGCCTGGCGGTGGTTGCGGTCCTCGGAGGCCTTGAGTTCGGTGACATCGGTCATGACCGATAGCGAGAGGCGGTCGTGAGCGCCGGCTCCCGCCTCCGATTCCATGATGAGGACGTCCATGGTGCGGCCGTCCAGGCAAACGAACTTGACGGTGACGGTCATGCCGCTTTCTGCCTGGCGGCGCTTGACGAATTTGTCGCGTGTCGTGGGGGTGACGAGATCGGCGAAGTTGCGGCCGATGACGGCAGCACGGTTATAACCTGTGGCAAGCAGCCAATAATCGCTGACGGCGGTGATGCGGTCTTCCTCGTCGAGCGAGAAGAGCATGGCGGGTGTCAGATTGTAGATGTCGGTGGCGCGGCGGTGGGCGAGCTTCAGCTCCTTTTCCTCGCTTTCGAGCTTGGTCTGCATCTCGTTGAAGCTATGGGCAAGCCGGCCCATCTCGTCGTTCGACTGCCAGTCGACATGATGGCGGGAGCCCAGCTGGCGGGTGGCCTCGATCGCCGCCGTCAGCCGCATCAGCGGCTGGATGACGAAGAAGCGGTTGCCGATCAGCGCCGTGCCGAAAACGGTCAGCACCGCGAAGATGAAAATCGAGATGAAGACGACCTCTTCCTGCTTCAAGCCGGAAAACAGGCCGAGCGCGGGATAATAGACGCTGATGCTACCGAGGTTCTTCGGACCGTCGACGGTGTTGTAGATGATGGCGCGCGACACCTGCACGAGCTTGCCGTCGAAGGAGCGCGGAATGGTGGACTGGCTGACGTCGAGCTGGCCTGACTGGTCACGCACTTCGACCTTGACGATGGCGCCCTGGGAAACGACCGTCGCGCTGATCTGGGTGACGCTGTCCTCATCGAGGTCCCACAGGGGTTTGGCCAACGCCTGGGCATTGGCGACAAGAAGAACGGAGATATGGTCGCGTATTTCCTTGTCGGCCCGTTCCGAGGAAAGAAAAAGGAAGAGAACAAAGAGGGGAGCGACAAAAACAAGCAGCGCTCCGCAAACTATCGCAAAAAATCTGTTCTCAACGGAATTGTTCATGGTTCCGTCTACTCCCCAGGCCGGCCATATTTGCTGTCGCGCGTTGAGGCGGGCTTCTTCGCAGCTGACGAAGCATGCTTTCACGAATTTGTTAAATGTTGCTGAAACGGAGGCCTTTCCGAGCAATGAAAAGCCCGCTTTCCAGGGGAAAGCGGGCCATATGCTTTACAAATTGGTCGAAGCGATTAGGCTTCGGCTTCGCCTTCCACGGCGCTCTCATCGATGCCGGCAGCCGGAGCGATAATCGTCGCGATCGTGAAGTCGCGGTCGATGACCGGGGTGACGCCCTTCGGCAGGGTGACTTCCGCGATATGGATGCTGTCACCGATCTTCTTGCCGCTGAGGTCAATGTCAAAGAACTCAGGGATCGCATCGGCCGGGCAATGAACTTCAACCTCATGGCGAACGATGTTCAGAACGCCGCCGACCTTGAGGCCCGGGGATTTCTCTTCGTTGATGAAGTGAACGGGGATTTCGACGGTCACCTGGGTGTTGCCGGAGACGCGCAGGAAATCGACATGCATCGTGAAGTCACGGACCGGATCGAGCTGGTAGTCCTTCGGCAGAACCTTGTGCTTCTTGCCGTCGACGTCGATCGTCGCCACGGTGGTCATGAAACCACCGGCGTGAATGCGCTTCGTCACCTCATTGGTGTTGAGAGCGATGGCAATGGGGGCCTGCTTGTCACCATAGATGACAGCGGGAATCAAACCGTTGCGGCGAAGTTCACGGGCGGACCCCTTACCAACCCGTTCGCGCGCCTCGGCCTTGAGCTCGTAAGTTTCCTGGCTCATGGCTATTCCTTTCGAGGTTATTTGGAGAGTTCGGCGGCGGGCAAAAGCCTTGTTCGACGAACCGGAGGCGGTATGACCCGACCTCATCCGCGTTGCCTCCAAGGGTGTCTACACGGACCGGTGGCCTATATTATAAGTCGATCGGAAACGCAAGTTGCGGATTTGGGTTGTTTTCCGGTGATATACACGCTTCGACAAGCCGAAACCGCATTCGAGCATCGCGTCGATCGTCAACGGTGAGCCGAATGTAACATACGAGGAGGCGATGTTCTCGCCCGTCCGAAATACCCGGCGGTATGAACGGCAAAATTGCGATTCTCTTCCACAGCTGAGGTTGACATCGGCGCGCTTCGCATCTTTGGATGGCCGCATTCAAAATGGGGCTGAGGAGAAATCGGACTATGCGTCTCAAACTTGTCACGGCAACGAGCTTGCTGGCACTTTGCCTTGTCACCACGGCCCAGGGTGTCGAGATCAATCAGGATGGCGCCAATGCGGTCAAGGACACGCTGACCAAGCTGCTTCCCGAGGATCTGGCGAAGAGCGGTATGATCACCGTCAATCCGGCAGGCTCCCGCTACGAGATCATTTACGATCTGGCGAAGCTGCTTGCCAAAGCCGATCCGGCGACATTTGCGATCAGCGGGCTCACGCCGTTCTCGATGTTCGCTACGCCGCTCGATAGCGGGCTCTGGAATATTGAGGGTGACAACAACCTCAACGTCTCCGGCCATTTCAAAGGCCCCGACCAGAAGCCGACGGATTTCTCCTACTCCATCGCTTCGCTTGTCTACACCGGCGTCTTCGATCCGGCGATCAGCTATCTGCGCTCCGGCACCTTCACTGCCAAGGACATCAAGGTCGCCAGCAAATCCGACACCGAGGAAGTCCATGCCAGCTTTGCCGGGATGGAGCAAAAGCTGACTTCAACGGACAGCGCAGGCGGCAACGGGCGTATCGATTTTGCGGGCAGCGGCTCCATGTCGACTTTCGTCGAGCAGGTTTCCGGCCTGCAAATGCCGCCTGTTGAAATCCGTGCCGACTCGATCGATTTCGATGCCAAGGTGAACGGCCTGCCGGCCAAGCAAATCCGCGAGATCGTCCTTTTCGTTCTCGACCATCTCGAGGAGAAGGAACTAAGCCCAGAGAACAGCGACAAGATAAAGGGAATGCTCAAGCAAGCCTTTCCGATTCTTGCCTCGTTCAGCGAGACAATCGGGGTCAAAAATCTGACCGTCAGCAGCCAGGTAGGCAATGGCGGCGTCAAGGCGTTCGGTTACAACCTAGCCATTGATGGGCCGAGCGACACCATGCGCTTCGGCTTCGGCATGAATGCGCAGGACATCAGCCTCGACAGCCCGGCGATGCCGGCAAGTTATTCGCCCTTTGTGCCGACCAATTTCGATCTGCAGCTCGCCATTCCGAATCTGGATTTCGCAACCTTCGGCGACGCGCTCATGGCGATGGATTTCAACGCCAAGCCGCCGGAGCAAAGCGGCGACGAGATGGCGAAAAAGCTCTTCCGCGATGGCCGGCTCACCATCGAGTTTCCGAAGGTCAGCGCCAAGTCCGATGTCTACGACGTCGACATGACCGGCAAGATCGAGGGACGCGTCGATACCCAGAAAGACTATTCGATGGAGGCGACGATCCTTGCCCGCGATCTCGACAAGACGATCGCCGCGGTTCAGGAGCTTGCCAAGACGGATCCCGACCTCAACCAGGTCTCCTTCGGCATCATGATGGTGAAGGGCTTCGCCAAGAGCGATGCAGATGGCCGTTCGCGCTGGGACATCAGCATCAGCCGCGATGGTTCCGTGGCGATCAATGGCCAGCAGATCAAGGGGCCGGATGGTCCGGATCAAGATCAGGGGCTGGAGCCAGACCAGCAGGAACCGGATCAGGGTCAGGACGCGGTACCTGCGCCGCCGCAGCAGCCTTGAGCGTTATCAATTGGGATCAGAAATGAAAGAGGCCGGCCTTGTGCCGGCTTTTTGCGTCTTACGTCGCAAGCTTCGCCCAGACCAACGATCGGGACGGCGGTTTATTCTGAGCTTTCGTTGTCAACGAACGCGGCTCTGCGACAATCAACGGCCAGCAATTCATGCAACTCGGAGAGCATGCCCTGTAATAGCTCGGTCCATCTGATGCGGAAATTGAAAGAGCCGGTCGAACGCCGGCTCTTTTTAATCGAAGAGGCTGGAGACGGACTCTTCCTGAGCCGTTCGGCTGATGGCTTCGCCGATCAGCGGCGCCGTCGTCACGACGCGGATATTGTGTGCCGAGAGCACGGCCGTGGTCGGCTGGATCGAATCCGTGATGACGAGTTCGCGCAGCTTCGAGGAGGTGACGCGGGTGACCGCGCCGCCGGAGAGGACGCCGTGCGTGATATAGGCGGTGACACTGGATGCGCCCTTGGCCAGCATCGCGTCGGCAGCGTTGCAGAGCGTGCCGCCGGAATCGACGATATCGTCGATCAGTAGGCAGTCCTTGCCGGCAATGTCGCCGATAATGTTCATGACTTCGGAGTCACCCGGCCGATCGCGACGCTTGTCGACGATGGCCAGAAGACAGTCCAGCCGCTTGGCAAGCGCGCGGGCGCGAACCACACCACCAACGTCAGGCGAGACGACCACGACGTTGCTGAGGTCATAATGGCTCTTGATGTCGCGCGTCAGCACCGGCATGGCGAAGAGATTGTCGGTCGGGATATCGAAGAAGCCCTGGATCTGCCCGGCATGAAGATCGAGCGTCATCACGCGGTCGGCGCCGGCTTCGGTGATGAGGTTTGCAACCAGCTTGGCGGAGATCGGTGTGCGGCCTGAAGCGCGACGATCCTGACGCGCATAGCCGAAATAGGGAAGGACGGCGGTGATGCGGCGGGCTGAGGAACGACGCATGGCGTCGATCATGATCAGCAGTTCCATCAGGTGGTCGTTGGCAGGGAAGGCGGTGGGCTGCACGAGGAAAACGTCCTCGCCGCGCACGTTTTCCTGGATCTCCACGAAGATTTCCTGATCGGCAAACCTTCGGACACTGGCTTTCCCCAAGGGAAGATTGAGATAGTTGCAGATCGCTTCGGCGAGTTGCCGGTTCGAATTGCCTGCGAAAACCTTCATTTTGGTCCGCCTGTTACGCGCTGATAGCCGCGCTTTTTAGTCAGCTTCCCGATGAATGCAAGGGCAAAGGCGCCACAGGCTTTCATATTTGCAAAAAAGCTTGTGACTAACCGCCCTGCGTCTGCCGCCAGGAGGAGAATTCCGCGATGGTTTTCGAGGCGATCTGCTGCATCACCGAGGCCGGAACGCTCGCCCATGGATCGGCCGCGGCCGTCGGCACGCTTTCCTGTCCCTGGATGCGGTGCAGGCGGCCGCCGCCGCTGTCGAGAATGTCCCAGACATAGACCACGGTGACCTTGCCGTCGTCGCTGAAGGCGGAGAGGTAGCCTTTGAGGATGTAATCGCTGCTCGCGTCCTTCGAACTCTTGATGGAAAGGCCGTGCGCGCGCGCTTCAGTGCCGAGCTGGCGCGAGAGCGGCGTCACGGCCTGCACCGGCGCACCGATGATCGGCAGGAAGCGCACGGTATTGCCGCGAGCAGAGGGGGAACTGGGGGGGAGGGCGGCGGTCTGCTGCGGCTGTTGCGCCTCGGCCGGCGGAGCCGGCTGTGCGGCAAGCTCACCACTGGCCGCCGGCGGGGGCAGCGATTGTCCGTCGATCGGAGCAGAGGCGGCCGGTGAGGAGCCGCTTCTCGACAGGGCGTCTGCCTGTTCCTGCATCGTCGTCGGCGCCGCGCCGGTGCCGGGCCGATAGGCCTGCTGCGACTGATCATAGGCTGGATGGTAGCCGCCCTGCTGCGAGCTTCCCGAGAAACGCGGCTGGCGGGTGCCCGCCAAACGCTCGGCTTCGCTCTGCGTCACCGGGCTTGACGGGGCGCCGCCGGAGGAATTGCCGATATCGACCTGCGGCGTCAGCGCATCGGTCGTGTTGCAGGCTGTCAGTAGAGCCATGACGAACAGGAGCGTGGGCACAATCGCAGCTCGCGTCATCCCTTGGTCCGTCCTTCCCGCAATCGCAATCAGCCCCACCCGAATTTATGCGGGTGGGGACGGTCGTCTGTCAATTCCGGATTCTCACCGGTCAGAGCCCGATGAAATCGAGTGGATGGCGGGATAGCGCGCGCGGCGCATCCGCTGTCGTCAGATAGGTCTGGCCGAGCGTCATCGCCGTGCCCGTATCGGAATCGGCGATGATCATGTGCACGAAGAGCGACATGTTCGGCTCGATCGGCTGCGGATTGCCGACATGGAACATCTGATGCTCCATCCAGGAGGGCGAGAAGCGGGCGCCGAGCGAATAACCGCAGGCATTCAGCCGGTGGCGGGCCAGGCCGCGCTCGTCGATGATTCTGGCATGCATGTCGAAGACATCACCGAAGGTCTGGCCCGGCTTGAGCACGGTCTCGATCGCCTCGATGGTTTCGCGGCAGGCGTTGTAAAGCTCGCGGTGGCGATGCGTCGGGTCACCGATGACGATCGTGCGCATCATGGCGGCATGGTAATGCGCATAGGCGCCGGCCCATTCGAGCGTCAGCTGGTCGTTGGCGTCGAGCTTGCGGCGGCCGGCCTTGTAGCGGCAAAGCAGGGCGTCGGCGCCGGAGCCGATGATAAACTCGTTGGCGGGGTAATCACCGCCGCCGGAAAAGATCGCGCCCTGCATGGCGGCGAGGATATCGGCCTCGTCGGCGCTGGGTTTTGTCAGCCGGATCGCGGCATCGAGCGCATCGTCGGCGAGAACGGAGGCGCGCTCGACATAGGCGACCTCCGTCGGGCTCTTGATCAGGCGCAGGCGGCTGACGAGGTAGGAGGCGTCGACGATCTGGCCGAAGGTGGTCAATTGCGCGTCGAGCAGGCGAGCAACACGCCCGGTCATGCCGTGCGTATCATATTCGACGCCGATGCGGGCGCCGAGCAGATCCATCTCGACCAGCAGGTTCTTCAGGTCGAGCGTCGGGTCGGCATTGACCCGGTCGACCCAAATATGGATGTCCTCGAGGATCGAGGTGTGCCTCGCCTGGCGAAGATCGGCCGAGCGGGTGATCAGCGCCATGGTGCCGTCGCTCTTGACGACCAGCGTCTGGAAGAAGCAGTAGCCGAAGGTGTCGTAGCCGGTCAGCCAGTACATGCTTTCCTGGGCGAAGAGCAGCAAGGCGTCGAGCTTTTCTTCCTTCATCTTCTCGGTGAGGCGCGCAAGCCGGCGTGCGAATTCGGCCTTTTCGAAATGCAGTGCCATTCTGCTCAAGTCTCCCTGATTGATATCGCGGAAATCTGGCGGCCGTAATCCGGCTCCTTGCGATGTGTCGTCCTGCGGTAGGAAAAGAAGCGCTCGTTGTCCGGATAGGTGCAGAGGCCGAGGCTTTCGGCACGCACGCCGGCTTTCGTCAACCGGTCGACGGTCAGCGCCGGCAGGTCGAACATGGCATGGCCGGGCGTTGCGGAAGGCACGAAAAAGCGCTCGTCCTCCGGGTTTTCGGCGACGAAACGCTCGACGAACTCAGGGCCAACCTCATAGCTCGCCTGGCTGATCGAGGGGCCGAGGCAAGCGACGATGCGAGCGCGGTCCGCACCGAGCGCCTCCATGGCGGCGACGGTATTTTCGAGCACGCCCGTCAGCGCGCCCTTCCAGCCGGCGTGGGCAGCACCGATGACGCGATTGTCCGGGTCGGCAAACAGGATGGGTCCGCAATCGGCGGCGAGCACGCCAAGCGCAATGCCAGGGGTGCGCGTTACCATCGCATCCGCGTCGGGGCGGGCGCCGTCGTAATCGGCGCCGATCGTCACGACATCGGGGGAATGGACCTGATGCACAGTTGCCAGCCGCTCGACCGGCAGGCCGAACCAGGCGGCGACACGACGGCGGTTTTCCAGGACCTTGCCGCGTTCGTCGCTGGAGCCGAGGCCGACATTGAGGCCGCGATAGAGCCCTTCGGAAACGCCGCCGGCCCGAGTGAAATAACCGTGCCGGATCGTGGCGCCCGCCACTTCGTTCAGCAGCGCGCTTTCGATCGGTGCGGGAGAGGCCGCGTCCTGCATCTGTGATTCCGGGGTTTTTAAGGGGTTTGTTATTATCCCAAGCGCATCGCATATGCGGCGCGCTTCAAGTTCTTGTTTCGGGCGGATGTTGAACCAGCCGCGTGCGCCCTGTCAATCCACCGGACGAAAGGGCATGAGATCGAGGGCGGGATAGGAGACCGCCATCACCTTGAACAGTTCGCCCATCCGGCCTTCACCGGCGCCGGCGAGCCTTTCGACCGCCGCCTGGATGACCTGCTGGGTTTGCAGCTCGCGATCGCGGCCGAGCGCGGTTGCGCGCTCGAGGATGCCGAGGCCGGTCAGGAAGTCACCCTGATGCAGGGCGCCGTTCAGATGCAGGCCGGCCGCGAGCGCCGTTTCGGCGAGCTGCTGGAAGTCGACATGGCTCGTCAGATCGGCTTCGCCCGGATGGGCGAGCGGCGGGTCGAATTCATGCATGCGCACGGCCTGCAGCGTGTCGCCGAAGCCGGTGACGAGATGGCCGTAGTCGATCGTAAGCGCCGTGCCGCCGAAGGCGCGCAACCGCTCGCAGATCGCTATCATCACCGCCTGGCGGGCAGGCGAGATCTCGAAGAGGGTGCCGACCGGCACGTTCTGCACCGGTTCGGGCAGCAAGGTGGGATCGAGGCCGGCGACGCCGGCTGCGAAATTCAGCTCGCCATCGGCGTCGATGCCGACCATGCGCTCACGGAAACCCGTCGGCATGCGGACGAACTGGCGAATCGGGATGGCGTCGAAGAGCTCGTTGGCGGCAATCAGCGTGAAGCCGGGCGGCACTTCGTCGAAGCCATCGTGCCAAGTGATCTTCTCGCCGTGGGGTTCGAGCGTCTGGCTCTGGACGTCGCGCAGCCGCTCGCTGGTTTCAACGAGATGCACGGTCATGGCGTCGAAAAGCGGTGGAGCGATGCGGGAAATGACGCGCAGCATATCGGCCATCATGGTGCCGCGGCCGGGGCCGATCTCGACGAGGCGGACGCCCGTCGGTGTGCCGTGGCGCTGCCACGCATGGACGATGAAGACGCCGATCATCTCGCCGAAGATCTGGCTGACCTCGGGCGCGGTGACGAAATCACCGGAACGGCCGAAGGGCTCGCGGGTGCGGTAATAGCCGTGTTCGGGGTCTGCGAGGCAGAGCGAGAAATAATCGGTGACGCTGATCGGGCCGTTGGCCAGGATGATCGCCTTGATCTTTTCGCCTAGAGCGGTGGTCATGTTGCGCGTCCTGCCGTTTCAGAGCTGCAGCGCAGCCTGGCGGCGGGCCCGCAGCATCGCCCAGAGGCCAAGCAGGATCATCGGGGAGGAGAGCACCATGCCCATGGTCAGCCAGTTCGTGCCGAGGAGGTAACCGAGCTGGGCATCAGGCTCGCGGAAGAATTCGACGAAGATGCGCGACAGCGCATAACCGCAAACGAAGACGCCTGTAATGAAGCCGGGGCTTTTCAGCGCGCGCATGCCATAGACGAGGGCGGCCAGCACCAGGAGCAGAAGGATGCCTTCGAGGCCGGCTTCGTAAAGCTGGCTCGGATGGCGGGCGAAGGGACCGCCGGTCGGGAAGACCACGGCCCAGGGCACGTCGGTCAACCGGCCCCACAGCTCGCCATTGATGAAATTGGCGATGCGGCCGAAGAACAGGCCGAAGGGAACGACGGCGGCGACGATGTCGAACAGGCTCCAGACCGGGATGGCGTTGCGGCGGGCAAAGAGGATCATCGCGATCGTCGTGCCGGTCAGGCCGCCGTGGAAGGACATGCCGCCATTCCAGATCTCGAGCGCACGGACGGGACTGCGCAGGACGGCGGGGAGATCATAGAAGAAAATATAGCCGAGACGACCGCCGAGGACGACGCCAAGCGCTGCCCAGACGATGAAATCGTCGAGCTGCGTCTTGGATATCGGCGAGACGTTGCCGGGCCAAAGACTGTCATTGGCGGCGATGCGGCGCGCATAGGCCCAGCCGAGCAGGATGCCGGCGACGTAAGCGAGACCGTACCAGTGAATCGCCAGCGGACCGATCGAAAAGGCGATCGGATCGATATCCGGGAAAGGCATGATGGCAAGGAGATCGGCTGCTGTCGGCAAGGTTTTCCACCTGTTGAGTTGCGCGGAACATGCCGCTGCGATCCCGGACGGTCAAGTCCATTGTTCGTGATGGCCCGTTCCGGCAAGCTTATCCCGTGTAAAGCGCTTGCATCGTCGATAGCGAAGCCCTACCTCAATCCTCGAAGCCCTGAAGGGCTGAATTACCTCATGCGAAGGGAGAAAAACGCCATGACGACCGGAACGAACCGCATCATGGACGAATTCGCCAAGCTGATGACCGATGCGGCCGGTGCCGCCCAGGGCGTCCGCAAGGAGATCGAAACCGCCTTCAACGCCCAGGCCGAGCGTTGGCTGAACAGCATGGACATCGTCAAGCGCGAGGAGTTCGAGGCCGTGCGCGAGATGGCGATCAAGGCACGCGACGAGAACGAGGCGCTTGCCGCCCGCATCGCAGCACTCGAGACGAAGCTTGCCGGCGAGGGCGCTTAAGTCCCGATACGACACAGATGCGGCGTTGCCTTCATGCCACACGCCGCATCTTCCTTAAAAAAACCAGGTGAGTTTTCCACCTGTGGACACTGCCAAAAAAGCCAATTCGCAGAGTCGCTTATTCTCCCTTCTGAATTGAATTTCGAAGAGCCTTTCCACAGTGGCCGGTCCTATTTTCCGTTCAGGGGGCTGGCAGGGGGCAAGGGGCGCTATACACTGATTTTAAATGATGATTCGAAGCGACTTGGTAAGCTCCGGGCAGGTTATCTGCGTTAAGTCTGGCAGCGGTTCAACGATCATCCGAGTGGTGGTTCCGGTATTTTGCGTGTGTCTTTCTTGTGTTCGTACACCAAGTTAGGTCGCATTCGTTCCGGTCAAGAAGGTGCTGCATGAACCTGATGGAATTGGAAGTCGAGCGTCAGTCGAACCCGGTCGATATGATCGAGTACGTTGCCTCCAACAACGACTGGTCGTTCGAACGGTCCGGCGAGGACGAGATCGCGATGACGGTCGAGGGGCGCTGGACGGACTACCACGTCTCCTTCTCCTGGATGGAGGAATTCGAGGCGCTGCATCTTGGCTGCGCCTTCGACATCAAAGTTCCCGACATCAGGGTCAACGAGGTGGTCAAGCTGCTCTCGGCGATCAACGGGCAGGTGCTGATGGGGCATTTCGACCTCTGGCGCCAGGAAGATGTCGTCATTTTCCGGCAATCCCTGCTGCTTGCCGGCGGTGCGGAGCCCACCAATCGCCAGGTGGAGGTGCTGCTTTCCAGCGCGCTCGACACCTGCGAAGCCTATTTCCAGGCATTCCAGTTCGTCGTCTGGTCCGGCATGGAAGCGACGAAGGCGATGGAAGCGGTGCTGTTTGAAACGGTCGGCGAGGCATAAGATGCCGACGAGCCCTTTCTCCTCGACACATCCCGTCGTTCTGATCGGCGCCGGAAACATGGGCGGGGCGATGCTCTCCGGCTGGCTGAAAAGCGGCGTTCCGGGTTCGGCCGTCATCGTTGTCGATCCCGGCCCGTCGCCGGCCATGCTGGCGACGATCAGCGAGGCTGGCGCGACCCATCTGACCGCGCTTCCCACGGATTTGAAGGCAAGCGTGCTGTTCCTCGCGGTCAAGCCGCAGGTGATGGAGACGGTGCTGCCGGCGGTGAAGAGTGCCGTCGGGCCGGACTCGGTCGTCGTCTCCGTCGCGGCGGGCAAGACGCTTGGTTTCCTCGAGAGACATCTCGGCAAGGCCGCCATGGTGCGGGCTATGCCGAACACGCCAGCCATGGTCGGGCGCGGCGTCACCGGCGCCTTTGCCAATTCAGGGGTCGGCGATCAGCAGCGTGAGCGCGTCCATTCCCTTCTGCGCGTCTCGGGCCCGGTCGAATGGGTGCCGGCGGAAGCCGACATCGATGCCGTGACGGCGCTTTCGGGCAGCGGTCCGGCTTATGTATTCTATCTCGTCGAATGTATGGCGGAGGCAGGCCGTAAACTCGGCCTGCAGGCGGACCTCGCCATGCGTCTTGCGCGGGAAACAGTCGCGGGGGCTGGTGAACTCATGCACCAGTCCCCCGACGACGCTTCGCGGCTGCGCGAGAATGTGACCTCTCCCGGCGGCACCACGGCGGCGGCGCTCGCCGTGCTGATGGCCGAAGACGGCATGCAGCCCTTGTTCGACGCAGCCCTTGCGGCGGCACGCAAGCGGGCCGAAGAACTGGCTGGCTGACGGAGACCATATGGCCGAAGAGATCACCTACGCCGATTTCGAGCGTGTCGATATCCGCGTCGGCACGATCATCGAAGTCAGTCCTTTTCCGGAGGCGCGCAAGCCGGCGTTCAAACTCCTGATCGATTTCGGTCCTGACATCGGCACGAAAAAATCCTCAGCGCAGATTACCGTGCATTATACGCCGGAAAGCCTGATCGGCCGGCAGGTACTCGGCGTCGTCAATTTCCCGCCGCGCCAGATCGGGCAGTTCCGCTCGGAAGTGCTGACGCTGGGTTTCGAGGACGAGAACGGCGCGATCGTGCTTGCTGCGGTCGAACAGCCGGTGCCGAACGGCAGAAGAATGATGTGAGCGCGAGCTTACAGCTATTTGTTCCGGGCTTCGCCCGACGTGGCAGGATCGGCTCCTCCACGAGGTCTGATCTCCTGCAGGAATGGATTGCTTCGTCGCTCGTCGCCGATGCGGCTGCCGGGGCCGTGGCCGCAGATGAAGCCGACGTCGTCGCCGAGCGGCAATACCTTGTCGCGGATCGAATCGAGAAGCTGCTGGTGATTGCCGCCGGGCAGGTCGGTGCGGCCGATCGAGCCGTTGAAAAGCACATCGCCGAGATGAGCGAAATTCTGCGCACGGTTGAAATAGATGACGTGGCCGGGGGCGTGGCCGGGCGTGTGATAGACCTCGAATTCATGGGTGCCGAAAGAGATCTTATCGCCGTCCTTCAGCCAGCGGTCCGGTACGACGTCGCGCAATCCTGATATGCCGTATTTTTCAGCCTGGGTCTCGATCTGCTGCAGTAGCGGCAGATCGTCCTGATGCGGGCCGACCACGTCGATGCCGAGCGCTTCCTTCAATTCACTGGCGCCGCCCGCATGGTCGAGATGGCCGTGTGTCAGCCAGATTTCCTTGATGGTCAGGCCGTTCTGGGCAATCGCCTGCAGGATGAGCGGCACGTCGCCGCCGGGATCGACGACGACACCTTCCTTGGTATCGGGATCGAAGAAGATGGTGCAGTTCTGCTGGAAGGGTGTCACCGGAATGATGCCGGCCTGGAGCATGCCCATAGGTGCCTCGCTTGGTGTCTCTGCTGCTTCGGGTATAGTCCGAAACCGCTGCAAGGACAGCCGGAATCTTCCGCCATGGCGGCCTGCCTCACGGCAAAAAGACGGACTGCAACAAGAATTTATGCCTCTCTTCGCCATTGCCGTAGAACGGAAAAATCGAATTTTGTTCAATTCTTCAAGGTGCTTGCATGGAATCTCCCACAAGCGGTGTTTCGCTGGGCGGAGTGCCGGGGAACATCGTGGAACCCCGCGCGTTGTCAGCCCATCGAAACCAAGGAGACGCTCACATGACCTTGAAGAGAAACATTCTGCTGGCTGGAGCCGTGCTCCTGGCGAGCGGCGGTCTTGCGCAGGCGGAGATGATGGCGACGACGGTCAACGATCTCAACGTTCGCGCCGGCCCGGGCCCGCAATATCCGTCGGTCGGCCTTGCTACCCGCGGCTCGACCGCGGTGCTCGACGGCTGCATCGAAGGCAGCCGCTGGTGCCGTGTCGACGTCAACGGCATGCGCGGCTGGGTCTATGCCGATTATCTGCAGGTCGATCATGGCGGCAGCTCCGTTATCGTCGAACAGCACCGCGCTGAGATCGGCGTTCCCAGCGTGACTTACGAGTCCACCGCGAGTGTCGTTCCGGCCGATCCGCAGCCGGCACCGGGCGACGAGTTGCTCGGCCCCGTCGGAGCGGTCGAGACCATCACCCCGCCAGAGACGGTCCGCACCTATATCGACACCAATCCGGGCCAGACGGTGCAGCTCGGCGGCGACGTCGTCGTCGGCGCGGAAGTGCCCGCCGATGTCACCTTCCAGACGATTCCCGACTATGAGTACCGCTATACCAGGATCAACGATCGGCCGGTGCTTGTCGATCCCGGTACGCGCCGGATCGTCTACGTCTATCAATGACGTGATCGGCAGAAACTGAGGCGAGGCGGACGTCGGACCGCCTCGTTCCGGGACGCTTCTCCCTGCCTTAATCCCGTATCGGTTGATTTTTCTTAACGCTTTCCTCCAAAATATGCTAAAATACTAATATGCCGAAGGTTCGGCATGGATCGGCGATCGGGGAGATCGCCAGAGGAGGAAATCATGGAAGCCCTACTTCCGCTCATCACACAATTGATTGCCGGTGCAATCGGCGGCAATGCCGCAAGCGCCGCTTTGAAGCAGCAGGCGATCAACGTCGTCGCCCGTACGATCGCCGGTGCGATCGGCGGCGTTGCCGGCGGTATGCTGCTCAGCATGGTCGGTGGGGAAGCGGCCATGACCGGCCTGATCGCCGACGGCATCGGCGGCCTGATCGGCGGCGGCATTCTGTCGACGCTTGCCGGACTGGTCATGGCACGGGCGCATAGATAAAGGCCCGACCGGTCTGTATCTACAGCGCCGCGCGTCTTTTCAGATGCGCAAAGGACGCTGTAGTACTTTGAACTGCTGCATCCTTAAATCGATTCCGATTTAAGGAATTTTGCAGTGGCCGGACCGATTGCGTGAGGGCCTTATTCGGCGGCGATCGCCGCCGGATAGACTTCCTTCATGTAGTCGTTCATCAGTGTTTCGAGATCGTCGACGGGCGCGCTCGCCTTCGAAGACGGCGCTGGCATATGCAGGCCGTGGGTCAGCACGTGGATCTTGGCGCGCCTTTCCAGGCGACGAACTCGCCGTTGAACCATATTTGGCCGTCCAGTTGGTCGAAATGAACTGAAGCCATCCCTAACCCCATCCGGCGCTTCACGCGCCATGCCTGTTGATTGTTGTCCCCATTACGTTTTATCCACAGACGCAAGGGGAAATCGCGTATTGCGTCGGAGTGTCGGGCGGGCCTTGGTTTCCGGGGAAATGCCAGGGAAATGAGAGGCCGTGCGGGGCTCCCGCAGAGTTCGCGGAAGCTAATAGCGACGAAAATTTATGTCACTTAAGCTGACATATCTTCGCGAAAGTTTCCGGCAGCGCGCGGAAAAAGAAGGGAATGCCGAGTGTCACGACAGACCGGCCCGAAAGCAGGCAAGCCAGAGCCGCTGGCCACGCCGATGGAAGATACTGATATCATCGATTTCGAGATCATCGAGCTGTTCTTCTTCGCCTATCGCGACTTCGTTTCCGATCCTGACGCTATCCTTGAAAAGAGCGGCTTCGGCCGGGCGCATCACCGCGTCGTGCATTTCGTCAACCGCAATCCCGGCATGACGGTAGCCGATCTTCTCGAAACGCTGAAGATCACCAAGCAGAGCCTTGCAAGGGTGCTGAAACAGCTGATCGACTCAGGCTATATTCGCCAGGTGGCAGGTCCCGAGGACCGGCGGCAGCGCAAGCTCTATCCGACGAAATCGGGACGAGAGCTGGCGCTTGCCCTTGCCGAGCCGCAATCGCGCCGCATTGAGCGGGCATTCGAAGGGGCTTCTGCGGAGGTGCGGGAGGGCGTAAAAGCTTTCCTCAGCGGCATGCGGGACAGACAGAAGGCGGATTGAATGGCGGTCAAGACAGATATTTCCGACGACGCGGCGCATTTGCTGGTGGTCGATGACGACTCCCGCATCCGCGCGCTGCTCAATCGTTATCTCGCCGAGAACGGCTTCCGCGTCACCGTCGCCGCCGACGGCGCCGAGGCGCAGCGCAAGCTTGCGGGTCTCGATTTCGACCTGATCATCATGGATGTGATGATGCCCGGCGAATCCGGCATCGACGTCACCCGCGGGCTTCGCGCCATCAAGAACGTCCCGATCATCATGCTGACGGCGCTGGCAGAATCGGGCAACCGCATCGAAGGCCTCGAGGCAGGCGCTGACGACTATCTTTCCAAGCCCTTCGACCCGCGCGAACTGGTGCTGCGTATCAACAACATCCTGCGTCGCAACGCCGGCGGCGAGGGACCGAAGATCGAACAAGTGATGTTCGGTCCCTACACCTTCTCGCTGACCCGCAAAGAGCTGAAGAAAGCCAGCGAGGTGATCCGGCTCACCGACCGCGAGCAGGAGATCATGCTGCTCTTTGCGCGGCGCGCCGGCGACACCATCCCCCGCCATGAACTGATCGGCAACGATACCGAAGTCGGCGAGCGGACGATCGACGTGCAGATCAACCGGCTGAGGCGTAAGATCGAGGACGATCCCGCCAATCCCGTCTGGCTGCAGACCGTGCGCGGCATCGGATACAGGCTGAGCATCGACTAAACTCAAGGTTCGGGACCGGCGCTGATGGTGACGATCGACAGCTTGCGGCGGGAAGACCGCACTTCTGCGCCGGGCTGGCGCTCGATCGCCCGCTGGCTGCGCCGGCGACTGCCGACCGGACTTTACGCGCGCTCGCTGCTGATCATCATCATTCCGATGGTGCTCTTGCAATCCGTCGTCGCCGCCGTCTTCATGGAGCGCCACTGGCAAATGGTGACGGAGCGGCTGTCGCTTGCGGTCACCCGTGACATCGCCGCGATCATCGAGATCATCGAGACTTATCCGCAGAATTCGGACTATAGCGAGATCATCCGCATCGCCCGCGACCAGCTCAGCCTGCAGATCTCGATCGAGCCGGACGGCGACCTGCCGCCACCGCGCGTCAAGCCGTTCTTCTCGATCCTCGACGGCATCCTCAGCGACGAGATCACCGACGAGATCCATCGGCCTTTCTGGATCGACACGGTCGGCAATTCGAACCTCGTCGAGATCCGCATCAAACTCGACAACAAGATTCTGCGGGTGCTGACCAAGCGCAGCCAGACCTATGCCTCGAACACGCATATCTTCATCGTCTGGATGGTCGGCACCTCGCTGGTGCTGATCGGCATCTCGATCCTCTTCCTGCGCGGGCAGATCCGGCCGATCCTGACCTTGGCGCGAGCGGCCGAAAGCTTCGGCAAGGGGCAGAAGCCCGATAATTTCTATCCGCGCGGTGCCGACGAGGTCAGGCGCGCCGGCCTTGCCTTCATCCTGATGCGCGAGCGAATCGAACGACAGATCGAGCAGCGCACCGCGATGCTCTCCGGCGTCAGCCATGATCTGCGCACCATCCTCACCCGCTTCAAGCTGCAACTGGCGCTGGCCGGCGACAATCCCGACCTGCATGGCCTCAACGATGACGTCAACGACATGCAGACCATGCTGGAGGCCTACATGGCCTTTGCACGCGGCGAGGTCGAAGAGGATGTCGGCGAGCTGAAACTCAGTGAGATCTTCGCAAAGCTGGAATCCGATTTCGCCCTGCACGGTAAAAAATTCAGCTATTCGATCGAAGGCGACGACGACATCTCCGTCAGGCCGAACGCCTTCATGCGTCTCGTCACCAACCTTGCCTCGAACGCGCGCCGGTATGCCGATAGGCTCGACATCGAGGCCAAGCACAATGCCAAATGGCTGACCGTCATCTTCGACGATGACGGGCCTGGCATTCCCGAAAAGAACCGTGAGGACGTGTTCAAGCCGTTCTTCCGGCTGGATACGGCGCGCAACCTCGATGCATCAGGCACGGGGCTCGGCCTTGCGATCGCCCGCGACATTGCCCGCAGCCACGGCGGCAACGTCACCCTCAGTGACAGCCCGCTCGGCGGGCTGAGGGCGACGATCCGCATTCCGGCCTAACAGGCCTGCGCCAAATGGGCAGCATATCAGGTGGACTGCAGCGATATATTAAGCGACATGAGCAGCTGTCTTTTCGCGGCCTCGAACGACGCCGATGCCCGATCACGCTTCCTCGGCAGGTCGATGCTGATCTCCTCGAGAATGCGACCCGGCCACGGTCGCATCACGATGATCCGATCGGCAAGGACGAGCGCCTCGTCGATATCATGCGTCACTAGCACGAGCGTTGGGCGCGTTTCAGCCCATATGTCGAGCAGGTGATCCTGCAGATCGGCGCGCGTGAAAGCATCGAGGGCCGAAAAAGGCTCATCCAGTAGCAGCACCTCCGGTCGGGTGATCAGTGCACGGGCGATTGCTACCCTTTGGGCCTGGCCGCCCGACAACTCCTTCGGCCAGCGTCCGCCCAATTTCCCGAGGCCGACCTTTTCCAATGCGGCTTCCACCCGCTGTCTGCGATCATCGCCTTCGAGTTCGGTGAGGCCGAAACCGACATTGTTTGCAACGCTTAGCCAGGGGAACAGGCGGGGCTCCTGAAAGATGAGATTGATCAGCGGATGCGGCTTGGTGACCTGTTCGCCATTCAGCTCGACCGTTCCCTGCGTGGGAATGTCGAGGCCACTGATCAAGCGCAGCAACGTGCTCTTGCCGCAGCCGGATCCGCCGATGATGGCGACGACTTCTCCCGGGGCCAGCCCGAGCGAGAAACCCTCCAGGGCACGCACTCCATTTGCATAGGTTTTTCCCAAATTACGCAGCGTCAGCATGGGCTTATCCCTCGCGCCTGTAGCTGTCCTGCCAGGTCAGGAAAGGTGTCGTCGCCGCAAGCAGAAGACTGTCCGTCAACTTGCCTACGACCGCGAAGGTGAGGATGGCAGCCATGATCTGGTCCGGTTTGCCCATTTGCTGGCCATCGACGAGGAGATAGCCGAGGCCCTCCGAAGCTCCCATGAATTCCGCTGCGACGACAAACATCCAACCGAGACCGAGGCCGGATCGCAAGGCAGTCACATAGGCCGGGAAGACCGCAGGCAGCATGACCCGCCGCACCAGTGCGAAGCCAGAAAGCCTGAAGATGCGCCCGACCTCGACAATCTTGCGATCAACCGACAGGATTGCGCCGGAGATGCCGAGATAGACCGGAAAAAACACCCCGACGGCGATCAACGCCACTTTCGATGTCTCGAAGATCCCGAACCAGAGAATGAAGAGCGGCACCCAGGCGATCGACGGAATGGAGCGGAGCGCCTGAAGCGACGGATCGATCAGTCGACGGGCGAGCCCAAAATATCCAGTTATAGCGCCGGCGATCGTGGCCGTGACGGCGCCGATCGCAAATCCGAAGAACACCCGGACGGTGGTGACGCCGATATGATTGAGCAGTTCGCCGGACTTCAAGAGCGTCCATAGCGTCGCGGCGACCCTGGACGGCGGCGGCATGAGACGGCCTGAGAACCAGCCGGCCGCGACGGCAATCTCCCAAAACAATAGCCCGAGCGCAGGCAGCAGAACAGCCACCGCCACCTTGTTGCTCACTCCATAAAAGATTGACGCCGCGACCAAGCGCGGCGTCCTCGTTTCCGTCTTGATACCGGTTTCGGCCAAGTCCGTCATAGCGATGATCTATGCTCTGTTACTGGGTTTTCCCGACCGCAAAACGATCGTCGATCAGCTCGTTCGTGACTTTGGGAATGTCGACGTCTGCGGGCAGGACATCGGCGCTTTGCAGAGCGATACCCGCTTTCGAGATCGTGTCGCGCTGCAGGTCGCCGATCGTCGATTGCGAGATGTCTGTACGCTCCAGCTGCTTGGCGATCACCTCGTCCGGCAGCTTTGCCGCTTCCACCAGCGCCGCCTTGAGTGCCGCAGGATCGGCAAGCGCCTCGGCCCGTGCCTGCTCATAGACGGCGACGACGCGCTTGATGATGTCGGGATGTTCGGCGGCAAATGTCTCGGTCGTATTGAGCACGCCCCAGCTGTTGTTTTCAGGCTTGCGATAGAAGAGCTTCGCCTTGTCATCCACTTCGGCGGCCGCCATCAGCGGATCGAGCCCGGCCCATGCATCGACATCGCCACGCAGAAGCGCCAGCTTGCCATCGGCATGCTGCAGCAGCACCAGCTTCACGTCCGATTGTTTCAGGCTGGCATCCGCCAAGGCACGGACGAGAAAGACATGCGGATCGGTGCCGCGCGTCACCGCGATCGTCTTGCCCTTCAGATCCTGAACGGTGGAAATCGGACTGTCGGCGCGGGTGACCAGAGCCGTCCATTCGGGGCGCGAATACACATAGATGGATTTGATCGGATTGCCGTTGACCCGCGCGATCAGTGCCGCCGCACCCGCCGTCGAGCCGAAATCAATCGATCCGGCGTTCAGGAATTCCAGCGCCTTGTTCGAGCCGGCGGATTGCACCCAGCGAATGCTGATGTTGTCCTTGGCGAATTCCTTTTCCAGCAGGCCCTCCTTCTTCAGAAGAACACTGACGGGATTATAGGTCGCCCAGTCGATCCTGATTTCCGAAAGATCGGCCGCATCAGCCGATGACAGCCCCAGCCCCAAGGCAACCGCGACACCGATCACCGCCGAACGAAACACGCCCATAATTTATTCCTCTCCTTACCATTGCCATCGATAGGTTGAGATAACCTACGGACAATGGTGACGGGCGAGAAACCTATAACGTCTAATTCTATGGAATTTGTGGAAATATTTTTCCTCTGCCGCGGGGTGCGGTGCGCAATATCAAGAAAGCGGATGCGCGGGAGAGGGCCAACTGATGGGTCGACAAAAGAAAGCGCCGCTGAAGAGCGGCGCTTGGCATCAGGGATGATGGCGAAATCAGCCGGCGGTGCAGAAGTGACTGCGGCCGTCATAGCCGATATAGGTGCCGCTGCGCGGATCGAAGGAGCGGTAGCGGTAGGAGCAGTAACGCTGCCATTGCGGCGACCAGGGCTCCACCGCCGTGCGGACCGGTGCGTAATATTGCGGCTGATCGACATAGACGCGGCGCGGGGCGCGATAGACCGGAGCGGGCTCGTAGTAATCCGGCTCGTAGGCCGGGTCGATGTAGCGGCGCTCTTCGTAAACCGGACCGTTATTGGCATTGGCGATGGCAGAGCCGACGATCAGGCCGGTGGCAAGGCCGACGGCGCCGCCAACCCACGCATCGTTATTGCCGTGATGATTGCCATGGCGCCAGTGGCGGTCGCGGGCCGAGGCTTCACCGACGGCGGAAAGCGTGAGTGCGGCAGCGGTTGCCGTCAGCAGAAGGGTCTTGGCGAGCCTGTTCATAAGCATAAATCCTAATCCCGGGAACCGAACGCCGGTCCCTTTCTCGATGGTCGCAGTAGTATAGATTTGTAGCTGAACGAAGGCTGAACGACAAAACCCGGCATCGCTGCCGGGCTTCAACTCGAATTCGCCAGACTTGTTAAGGGTTCAGCCCGCAATCTGCAGATTGACGGCCTTCGGGCCCTTGCCGCGGCGATCCGGCTCCGTGTCGAAGCTTACCTTCTGGTTTTCCGTCAGACCGGCCAGGCCGGAGGCCTGAACGGCAGAAATGTGAACGAAGATATCGGCGCCGCCCCGGTCCGGCTTGATGAAGCCGAAGCCTTTGTCGGTATTGAAGAATTTTACAGTGCCAGTCTCTGCCATGCCTCAGGTCCTTTTCTCTCTGCCCGCCATCCACACGGGCAGCATCATAGCATTGCCTCCTTGCGGGAGGTGTTGGCAGGCAATTCTTGAAATGTGAGAAAAAGGTCCCCTCTACCTCGGCCTGTTCCAGGCAGGACTTTCGCCCGCCATTTTCGGAACCGGCTGACCGGAATATTAGCGTTCCCGGCGCGCAAATACTTAAGGACTTCCCATGCTCGCAAAATGCCCGAACGCGCTGAGAGTGCTGCGTTTAAAGGATTTTGGCAAGCAAAAGTTTTTTAACGTGTCGTTCGGGGCACACCCTGCCGATATCCAATTTGCGCAAAAACGCAAAATTTCCTTCGCCGATAGGGAATGATTAACGTTTTATATCGTCTGCAATATAAGTTCCGAGCAGATTTTCCCAAAAATGCAACGTGAACGCGTCTCCCGCATCCGACAAATTTTTTTTCCGATGGGTGACTCACCCATATTTGGACGCGTGTTCACGTGGCTGGCAGGCGTCGGCGGGTCAATCCCGGCACGAGTTCGACCACAAGCATAGCGATAAACATGAGCGCGCAACCTGCATAACCTGTTACCGGCATCGTTTCGCCGAGCAGCAGGGCTGCAAGCGAGGCGCCGAAGAGCGCTTCGGAAGAAAGAAAAATCGCGGCCTGCGAGGGCGTCGTGTAGCGCTGGGCGATCACCTGCAGCACGAAAGCCACGCCCGAGGAGAAGATGCCGACATAAAGGATCTCCGGCGCCGCGGCCTGTATTGCCGAAAGGCTGACCGGTTCGACCGCTGCGGCAACGGCCAGCGCACAGACTGCGGTGACGGCAAATTGCGTGGCGGAGAGTGCGAGCGGTCTTCCGGTCTCGGAAACGGTCGTGCCGGCAAGGGTGATCTGAATCGCCCAAAAGACGGCACAGACGACGGTCAGCAGATCGCCAGGTGTCAGCGCCGAGAGATGGCCGCCGGACAGGAGATAGATGCCGGTGACCGCCATCAGCGCGCCTGGCCAGATGATCCAATGCGGGGCACGGCGCAGGAAGAACACGGCGATCAGCGGTACGAAAACGACGTAGAGACCGGTGATGAAGCTGGAATTCGTCACCGTCGTCGTCTGCAGTCCGACCTGCTGCGTGGCTGCGCCGCCGAAAAGGGCAAGGCCGATCAGGATATAGAGCTTCGCATGGCGTGCGCTGGTCTTCTCCTTTGCCTTGCGCGCTTCAAAAAGGACGAAAGGGAGCACCGCCAGCGTGGCGACGGCAAACCGCAGGCCAATGAACCAGAAGGGGCCGATCGCCTTCATCGCCGTCGACTGCGCGACGAAGCCGCCGCCCCAGATGGCGGCTGCGAGCAATAGGAGAAGGTTCGCCTGAACGCGCGTCATGTCGTCCTCGATAGGAAGGGAGATGTGCCCGAGCGGTTAGCAGTTGCATTTCCTTTCGGCAAGGGTGAAGACGTCATGCCCGTTGACGGAGGTGGAGCATGCGACGCGAGGAACAGCGGCCGGTCGGCGACGTGGCTGTGCCCGGGACGGCAGGCTATTCCGGCACGCCGCTCGTCAGGAAACTCGGCCTTGCACATGGGCAGGCGGCCGCTCTTCTCGGCATTCCCGAAACGATCGGGAACATCAATGGTTTCGACGGTTTTGCTTCGGTCGTCCGCACGCTTCCCGAGATGCCTCAGCGTGCATTCGACTACGTGCATCTGTTTACGACAGAACGTGCGGCGCTGGAGGCTATTGCGCCCGCGCTTTTCCGTGTCCTGAGGCGGGACGCGATGGTCTGGATCTCCTGGCCGAAGAAGAGTTCACGCGTGCCGACTGACATCACCGAGGACGTGCTGCGGGAGGTTCTGCTTCCAACCGGGCTCGTGGACGTCAAGGTCTGCGCCGTCGACGAGATCTGGTCCGGGTTGAAATTCGTCATCCGCAAGGAACTGCGCGGCGCGTTGTGACGTCTCAGCCGTTACGGGCTTGGGCTCTCGAGATCCTGAGCAGCGCGCCGTTGTCCTCGTCCGTCACCATCAGCAGCGCGCCGTCGGGTGCGACGACGACGTCGCGGATGCGGCCGTATTCGCTCTTGAACATACGCTCTTCGGTGACGAAGGCGCCGCCGTCGTCGCGCTGCATGCGCGAGAGCAGCTTGAACTTCAGCGCCGCGACGAGGAAATTGCCGTCCCATTCCGGGAACATGGCTCCTCGATAGACGACGAGCGCGCCAGGCGCGATCGAAGGATCCCAATAATGCAGCGGCTGTTCCAGCCCTTCCTTGGCGGTGCCTTCGCCGATCTCGGCGCCCGAATAGTCGCGGCCATAGGTGATGATCGGCCAGCCGTAATTCTTGCCGGCCTCGGGCTGGTTGATCTCGTCGCCGCCGCGCGCGCCGTGTTCGACGGTATAGAGCTTGCCATCCTTCGCGTCGAAGGTGATGCCCTGCGGATTGCGGTGGCCTTTCGACCAGATTTCCGGCAGCGCCTTGCCCCCGTTCTTAAACGGATTGTCGGCAGGGATGCTGCCATCGGCATTGATATGGATGATCGAGCCGGCATCGTCCTGCCAGTTCTGCGAGCGGTCGCGGTTGCCGCGATCGCCGACGCTGATGAACAGCGTACCGTCGGGAGCAATCGCAATACGCGAGCCGTACTGGATATTGCCTGACGTGAAGCGCCGCATGGTGAAGATAGGCGTCACGGCGTCGAGTGTCTTCTCGTCAGTGGTAAGCGTGGCGCTGAAGGCTTCGGTGCCGGAGCCCTGGCTGTTGGCGATGGCGGCGGTGAAATAGAGTTTGCGAGATGTCGCAAAGTCCGGCGCGAGCGCCACGTCCATCAGGCCGCCCTGGCCACGGGCGCTAACCTTGGGCACGCCCCCAATCGGCTCGGAGACCTTGCCGTCGCGGACGATGCGTATGCGGCCCGGCCGCTCGGTGACGAGATAGGCGCCATCGGGCAACACCTCGACCGCCCAGGGATGTTGGAGGCCGTCGGCGAGCTTGTCGACACGGACGGCGAGTTCCTGCGTGTTGATTGTGTCGGCCGCATCCGCGGACATGGCGCCGAACAGGACCAGCGCTGCGGCGAAATGGAAGGCGGACATTCTCTTCATCGTGCATCCCCGTCGTCTCTCCAGGCGAACGTGGAGCGGGCAGGGGAGAGCTTCAACCTCATTCGGTCTGCAATAACGGCTTTGTGTTTACCGGTTGAACGGAGCCCGTCGCCTGGCCATCGACCAGTTCGGCCTCCAGGATGTAGCGCAACGGCCCGCGTTCCACAGTGTCGAAGGGCCAACAGGTGGTCAGCACCAGGCGGTGGCCATCCGAGGAGGGATCGATGCCGTTGGCATCCCACGCGGCGATGCGGCCCTCGCCGGCCTTGAAGGTCAATAGTTTGCCGTCGCGGCGAGTGACCTCGATCGTATCGCCCGGCCTTATATATTGCAGCCAGCGGAAATGCGTGTCGCGATGGGCGGCGATGACAGAGGTGCCTTCCTCGCCGGGCTGTGGCGTGTTGACGAGCCAGGCCGGACCGAAGGCCAGAGCCTCGCCAGAGGCGCCGGCGAGCACGATCGCCTCCTTGCCGAGACGGGGGGCGCGCACCTTGGCCTCCGTGGTGAAATCCGCCCAGGGCCAGGGTTTTGTCTCTTCGCCTCGCAATTCGGCGGCGAAGGCGCGTTTCAGCAGGATCTGGGAGAGTTCCGCTTTCGCCTTTAGCAGGAAGCCGTCGCCGATCAGCGCCAGGCCATAGAAGGCAAGGCCGGCGATGGCAAAGGCGATCGCCTTTTCGATCGAGGAAAGACGCCAGAGGAAGAAACCCTTCCGCTGGCGAGGCTTCGGCATGTCGTGGGCCGTGGCGGCGGCCATGGCGAGTTCCAGATAGGTCGGAAGCGGCTCGAATTCGGCCGCTTCCTCGTTCTGGCTTGCGGAGAGCCTAGAGACCATTGCGCTTGGCTCCGACCGCGATCATGCGCTTGAGGCGGCGCCGCCAGACGGCCAGTCCGCTTGCCGCCGTCAGCGCCAGGAGCAGCATGGTCAGCCCGCGGATGATCTGCTCGTCGGCGCGCGTCGCCGTCTGCGGCAGGTTCACGGTCGTGCTTTTTTGCGCGATCATGGTGGCTGCCTTGGCGGTCGGGGCTGCGGCCATCATGTTTGCGATCTCAGGCGATGCGGCGAGATCCTGTGTTTCGGCCGCCGCTTGCTCCGGCCTGGCGTTTCCTGCCGGCGTAGCCGAGCCATGGCGCTCTCCGCCGCCAGGAGGGACAGTGTTTTCGCCGAAGACCTTATCGAAGTCCCAACCATCCGGCAGGTTGAGCGGCAGCTTCGCCGAGCCGAGCGGCTGATCGGCCGGGCGCGACGGGGTGACATCCACGGCAACCAGGCTGGTGACCCGGGAGACGAGATGGTGGGCGAGCGCCACGGTCTCGATATCCTTGTCGAGCGCGACCGGATCCTGACGCTCATAGGCACGGGCCTCGAAATCGTCGATTTTGCGGCGTGCCCAGAGCTTGGAAATACCGTTGCCGTCGGCGGCATTGGCGATATCCATCTCGACGCGCCAAGGCTGATCGCCTGTCTTGCCGACGATCTGCAACTTGCCGGCGGGCTTATCGTCAGGCAGCTGCGCGGTCAGCACCACGGGTTCGCCGCTGTAGAGGTCCGGCATCGGGTTCGGCGTGATATCCTCGGCTTCGATGCCTTGGAAGGTCGCGGCGATATCGGTCATGGCTGGGTTCTGTAGCTTGGCGAAAAGCTCGCCCATGCGGCTTGCCACCTGATCGGTCGAGCCGATCGCCGTGAAGGTGCCGCGGCCGACTTCGGCCGCCTTGGTCATGAAATAGGTGTTCGGCGCCGAGCCGATGCCGACGGTGAAGACGCGGGCGTCGCCGCGGTTTGCGGTGATTTCCTGGAACAACTGCTGTTCGTTGCCGATCGCGCCATCCGTCAGGAACACGACCTGGCGCAGCGCTCCGGTGGCGACCGGTCCCTGGTTGCGTAGCGCAGCCTGCAAGGCAGGCAGCATTTCCGTGCCGCCGTCGGCTGTCAGGCCTCGGACATAGGCGATCGCCTTTTCGCGATTGTCAGGGGTGGCAGTGACGAGACCTTTGAAGTAGTCCGTCATTGTATCGTCGAAGCGGATGACGTTGAAGCGGTCGTCGGGGTTCAGCTTGGAGATGGCAAGCGCCAGGCTCTGCCTTGCCTGCTCGATCGACGGGCCGGACATGGAGCCGGAATTGTCGATGACGAAGACCACCTCGCGTTTTGCCGGCGGCGCTGCCGTATCCGGGGCCGTGGGCGGGGTGACGAAGGCGAGCAGATAGGTCTTGCCGTTCATCACTTCGCGGAAGAGGCCGGCACTCGGCATTTTGCCGGGAGCGGCCTTCCAGGTGAGTTCGAAATCCTTATCGGCGGGAACGGTGTCCGCCTTCAGGCTGATCATTCTCGCCTGGTCGCCATCCTGGCTGATATCGACCGCGTGGAAGGACGATTTGACATCGCCGAGCGGGAAACCGGCCTTGAGGTCGACGGTCAGCGAAACCGGATTGATCCTGGCGTTCTCACGCGGATCGAGCACGGGGGCTTCGATCTTGTCGCGGTTTTCCACCGGGTCGCGCGGCGTGGCGAAACCGGCGCCGTTGTTGAACTCGACAGTCTGGACGATCGGCGCCGGATTGTAGCGCGGAGCGACGACCATCGGGAAGCGCAGCGAGAACTCGCCACCCGACTGGTGGACGGTCTGCTGGTATTCGATCTGGACGACGATGGTTTCGCCGGGACCGATATTGGCGACCTGGTTGGTGAAGATGTTCGGCCGCTGCTGCTCGAGCAACGCCGTCTTCTTGCCCTCGGCCTTGGCCTGCTCGTAGATCTCGCGGGCTTCCTGGCGCGGCTTGATCTGGCCTTCGATGAAGCGTTCGCCGATCTGCATTTTCAGCGCGTCGACGGCGGAGTTGTCCGGCAGCGGGAAGACGTAGGTGCCTTCGACCCAACCCTGGCTCGGATTCTGGAAGCGCTGCGTCACCTTCACCCTGGCGATCGGGCCGGAGACATCGATGGCGACATCGGTCTTCAGCCGCGGCGCTTCGACATAGAAGCCCGGCTCCTTCGACGGAAAGAGCAGCGAGCCGCTATTGACGTCGTTCGGCCGGACAAGCGCTGCGAGCTGGGCGGATGCCTGCGGCGTCTCGGCGGCGCGGGCGGCGGAGGCAAACCCCAGTATCGCGGCGATGCAGGCGGCAAAGGCGGTGACGGCAATAAGGACTGAAACGGAAATTCGGCGCGCACGAATGCGCCCTATGGTAAACTCATCGTCCAGAAACATTGGCATACCCTCAATAACCAATTTCGGATGCCCGATGATGCGGCTTCGATCTCGGCGCGCTCGCGACCGAATTGCGGCGTGGCGCGGCATTTGTTGCGGCTTATTCGTGGCAATGGCCGAATTCGACGATGCCACTGATTTCAGGGGATAAATCCGGATGACTTCAAAGATTGATTCAAGATCTGCGCATAGCGTTTCGACCGCGTGACGCAAGGCTTCTCCGAAGGGGCGGCATGCCGGGTGGGCGGAGTGGCGAACCGATCAATAAGAATCATGCCACCATGACGCCTTTCCGCTTGAAATGCCGTCATACATTGGACATAGAGCTAACCGCAGAACTCCGGTCCCGGCTTTCTGCCCGTTTCAACCATTAGGACCGTTATCATGGCTTTCCTTGCCGATGCTCTTTCCCGTGTGAAGCCTTCAGCCACCATCGCCGTCTCCCAGAAAGCGCGCGAGCTGAAAGCAAAAGGACGTGACGTCATTGGCCTTGGCGCGGGTGAACCGGATTTCGATACGCCCGATAATATCAAGACGGCCGCCATCGACGCGATTAACCGCGGCGAGACGAAGTACACGCCGGTTTCCGGTATCCCGGAACTGCGCAAGGCGATCGCCGCCAAGTTCAAGCGCGAGAACGGCCTCGACTATTCCTGGGAGCAGACGATCGTCGGCACCGGCGGCAAGCAGATCCTTTTCAACGCCTTCATGGCAACGCTGAACCCCGGCGACGAAGTCGTCATCCCGGCGCCTTACTGGGTTTCCTATCCTGAGATGGTGGCGCTGTGCGGCGGCACACCGGTTTTCGTTTCGGCCACCCAGGAGCATAACTTCAAACTCCAGGCGGCCGATCTCGAAAAGGCAATCACGCCGACGACCAAGTGGTTCATCTTCAACTCGCCGTCCAACCCGACGGGGGCGGCCTATACACAGGACGAGCTGAAGGCGCTGACGGATGTGCTGATGAAGCATCCGCAGGTCTGGGTGCTGACCGACGACATGTACGAGCACCTGACCTATGGCGACTTCAAGTTCGTCACGCCTGTGGAAGTCGAGCCGAAGCTTTACGACCGTACGCTGACGATGAACGGCGTCTCCAAGGCCTATGCGATGACCGGCTGGCGTATCGGCTATGCGGCCGGTCCGATCCAGCTCATCAAGGCCATGGACATGATCCAGGGGCAGCAGACTTCGGGTGCGACGTCGATCGCCCAGTGGGCGGCTGTCGAAGCACTGAACGGCACGCAGGACTTCATCCCTGCGAACAAGAAGATCTTCGAAGGCCGTCGCGATCTCGTCGTTTCCATGCTGAACCAGGCCAAGGGCATCGTCTGCCCGGTGCCGGAAGGCGCCTTCTATGTCTATCCGTCCTGCGCCGGTTTGATCGGCAAGACGGCTCCGTCGGGCAAGGTGATCGAGACCGATGAGGATTTCGTTTCCGAATTGCTGGAATCCGAAGGCGTCGCCGTCGTTCACGGCTCGGCCTTCGGCCTAGGCCCGAACTTCCGCATCTCCTACGCGACTTCGGAAGAGCAGCTCGAGGAAGCCTGCCGCCGCATCCAGCGCTTCTGCGGCGCCTGCAAATAAGCGGACTGCAATCAGAGCGACCCAAGGCCTGCCGGTGACGGCGGGCCTTTTTTGTTGTGCGCGACGTTGACGATGTAGCTGCATGTGGCTACATTTGACGGCATGAAGACCGTTTCGATCCGCGATGCGAAGAACCGCCTGACCGAGCTTGCCCGCGAGGTCGAGGAAGGCGAGACCATTGTCGTGACGCGGAACGGCCGTCCGGTGTTCGATCTCGTGCCGCATCAAAAACGCGGCGGTTTGAACCTGGAGGCAGGGCAGGCTTATCTTCGCGCACGCGGCATTACCAATCCGGTGCCGTTCATCGCGGATGATTTTGATGATCCGCTGCCCGAGGATTTTCTCCTGAAGCCTTTGCCGTAGCCATGAGGCTTCTCCTTGATACCCATATCGTTCTCGCGATCCTCCGCAAGGACGTCGGGCAACGGTTCCCGGAGATCGCCGCGCTGCTTGGTGATAGCAAGACTGAGGGCTTCGTCAGCGTCGCAAGTCTCTGGGAAATGGCGATGAAGGCTCGATTGGGAAAGCTGGACCCTGGCATGCCGCTTGAAGACGTCGCGCGGTCTCTTGAGGAGATAGGGCTGATATTGTTGCGGATAGAAATCCAGCACGTCATCACCGCCGCTGACCCCGAGCCGGAGACACGTGATCCCTTCGATCGCCTGCTGCTTGCGCAATGCAAGGTCGAGGGGCTGCAGCTTGCGACAGTCGACCGGCTGCTCGTTGATCATCCATTGGCGCTGCGGCTCTAAGTTCACGTTCCGATTCAATATGCTCCTAATCTGAATCCGCTTCGCCTCGCAAGTCGTTGAAATCCGATTCAAAACGTGACGCAGAGTGACGGTCTGGCGGGTGATCTGCGGTTGCGGGTTGGCATCAAACCAACTAGATATCCCGCATCAAGCTTGAGTTGCCGCTTCGGGAGGCCGGGATTTTGCAGCAGAGTGCCGTCATCGTCTGTTCGGATGTCAACATGTTGCCGGCCGCCTGCTGCACCCTGCTTTCCGTCAAGCGCAATCTCTCAAGTTCCACCGTGGAGTTCCTGCTTCTCGGTATCGACCTCAAGCCGAACGAGATCGCCGAGGTCGGAAATTTCGCGCGGCTGCACGGCATGACAATCAAGGTGCTGCCCTACAATACGCCGGATACGCTGCAGGCGCGGGGCCGCTGGTCGGGCGCGACGCTGGCGCGGCTCTACATGGATCTGCACATTCCCGATCATGTCGAGCGTCTGCTCTATCTCGATGCCGATGTGCTTGCGGTTGCGCCGGTCGACGACCTCTTCGCCATGGATTTGCAGGGCAAGGCGCTTGCCGCCATAGACGATTATGTCATGGCCTTCCCCGAGAAGGCCGGCGCACGGCAGCGCAAGATCGGCATGCAAGAGGGCGGCCGCTATTTCAATGCCGGTGTGCTGCTGTTCGACTGGTCGGCCTGCCGGTCGAGGGGGCTTTTTGCCAGGACACGGGAGATCTTCGAGGAACGATCGCATCTTTTCGAGAATAACGACCAGGATGCGCTGAACGTCACTTTCGATGGCGACTGGCTGGTGCTCGATCCGCGCTGGAACACGCAGACCGGCCTCCTGCCTTTCGTCCGCCGGCCGGCGATCATCCATTTCACCGGCCGGAAAAAGCCGTGGCAGCCGACTGTGCCGTGGGTGCATCGCCGGATGGCCAAGCGTTATGCCGAGGATCTCGCCAATACGCCATGGGCTTCCTTCTGCAGGCAGCCGTCGATGACGGGCCGGGTCGCGGGGTTCCTTTCGCATTTGGGAAAGCGGATCGGCGGGCTGGCGCGGCTGGCGCGGACACGCGCTTATTTCAGCAACAGCTAGTTGGACGGCAGAGCGCGCCGTCCTTGGAAAGTGCATGTGAGCCGATATGGAAGCAATCCCCAGCGACACGCAGACCATGGCCGCCCCGGATAGCGGCTTCAATTTTCTGACGCCGGAGGCGTGGAAGGCGCTGTTGTCGCACTATTCCCACGTCGTGCTGGTGGCAAACAGCGAAGCCGTCGACTTCAAACAGCTGCGAAGCGAATTGCCGGAGACGGCTCTCTATGTCTTCTTCAACAATGTCTATAAGGTGCTCGACGAACCCTTCGCCGGCCATGCAGTGCTGTTTGCCCGCAGCGGCGTGATGGGCGCCAATATCGTTCACCGGCGCGAGGTGGGGGATGTGCTGCGCTTTTTTGCCGGCGACGATTTTCTGGGCGTCGTCAACATTCGCGTCTCCCCGGAGGAAAACTTCAGCGAGGAGAGCGGCTTCAAAGGCGCCAGAACTCGCCACCTCGATCTGACGCAAATGCTCAGCGGTCTCTATCCGATGGGCAAGATTGCGACGAGCGGCTTTGCGATGGCGCTCTGGCTCGCCGACCTGCAACTGCCGGGCAAGATTCTGCTGGCCGGTTTTTCGGCGAAGAGGAGCGAGAAGTGGAAGGTCTTCGACGTGCACGACTGGACGTTCGAGCAGATCTTCCTGCGTCTCTTTGCACGGATGGGCACGATCTCGATGATGGGCGGCGTGGATGCCAGCCCCTATACGGCACTTGCCAGACGGTTTCCACAGGTGCCGCCGATCGAGATCGCGATGACGGCGGCCGAAGTCCTGTCGGAACGGCTTCACAACGCAAATAGCCAGATCGACAGGCTCATGTCCGTCACCAAATCCATCCGTGCCATCGAGGGTTTCTTCCGGCGCTTCAAGCCGAAAACCCGCAAGCAGCGTTTCCTCGAAAAGTCGAAGGAATGACTGTCGAAAGCTCTCCTCAAAAAGTGAGCTGTCAGGCTGTGAGTTGACGTTACGCGTGCGGATAACTGCTATCCGTTCCCCTGTCGGGGAGAAGAAGCCTTCAAAGCCCCAGCGCCGTCAGCATGACGAAGGTGGCGAAGAGGATGAAATGCGTCATGCCCTCGATGGCGTTGGTCTCGCCGTCGTTGAGGTTGATCGCGGCGGCAATCAGCGTGATCGCAACCATCACCGTCTGCACCGGGGTCATCGCCATGATGAAGGGCTGGCCGGTATAGAGCGCGATCGCCTCCATGACGGGCACCGTTAGGATGACCGTCGACAGCGAGGCGCCCATGGCGATGTTGACCGTCGCCTGCATGCGGTTCCTGAGTGCCGCCCTTAATGCGGTCAGGATTTCGGGAGCGGCCGAAATCGCTGCGACGACGACGGCGGTCACGGCGATCGGCGCACCGCTGTCGCGCAGGCCTTCGGTCATGAAGGCGGCCATGAACTCCGCGAGCAGGCCGATGATGACGACGCCGACGAGAATGGTGGCGATCGAGACGGCGGTCGGCTCATCGGGCTCATGCTCGTGCGGGCTTTCCTTTTTTCGTTCGAAGCGCGGATAGCTGTAGCTGAAGAAATAGCTGTGCTGGCCAACTTGCATGCGCAGGAAGAGGCCGTAGAGCGCGATCATTGCGACGATGGTGAAGGCGGAATAATAGTGCCATTTGTCGCTGGGCACGAATTCCGGCACGATCATCGAAATGCCCATGGCGGTGAGGATCATCACGCCGTAGGTCTTGCCGGAATTGTCGTTGTAGGGCTGTTCGCCGTGCTTGAGGCCGCTGAGCAGGGCGGCCAGGCCGAGAATGCCGTTGATATCGAGCATCAGGGCCGAATAGATCGTGTCGCGCACCAGCGTCGGCGAGCTTTCGCCGCTCATCATGATGGCGAGGATGATGACTTCGACGGCGACGGCCGAGAGCGTCAGGATCATCGTGCCATAGGGATCGCCGACCTTGACGGCGAGTAGCTCGGCATGATGGGCCACGCGGATCGAGGCGAGCACGATGGTGCCGACCAGGCCAGCGGCGGCAATCAGCGCGACGCCGCGCCCCATCTCGATCACCGCATGTTCGAAGAAATAGGCGATCGCTGCAACGACAAGTGCGGCGACAAGAAACTTTTCCTCTTTAAAGCGTGACGCGATCCCAAGCCTCAGCTCCTGTCCCGATTCATGCGCTCTATCTAAGTCACTGATTTCGCATATCAAGCAAGTCCTGGTCGAGTGCCATTTGCAGTCTTCGGCGTTTAATGGAATACTGAACGTCATCGGGGCCGGAAAGCAGATCGCGGCGTCCTCGAATTCTCGTCAAGCGGCCGCGATGATCCGGATCATTTCCGGAGGCGTGCGAATGCGCAACAAGAAGATGAGGAGACGGTTGCATGATCAAGGTGGTCTACGAAGTCGTGCCGCATGACGGCGGCTGGGCCTACAGGCTGGGAGGTGTCTATTCAGAGGCATTCCCGACCCATGCCGAGGCGCTCGAAGCTGCGCGCATCGTCGCGGCCGAACAGCAGGTCGGCGGCGATTCCGCCGAGATCAGTTGGCAGGACGAGAACGGCAAGTGGCATGAAGAATATGCCGAAGGCGGCGACCGGCCGGAAACCGAGGTGGTGGACGGCCAGTGGAAGGATCGCACGGCCGAGGCCTCGCAAGGCATCGGAAGCTAACAATCTCCCGCCAATGCCCGCGCGACGATCGCATCGACGAATTCGCGCTTATGCGCAGTGTAGCCGTCGCCGTCCATCCGGAATTCGGCTGCCAGCCTGCGTTTGAGTGCGGCATAATCGGCCGCCGCCAGTAGATGTGCGATGAGATAATCCCGGAAAGCCAGCCTGTTTCGATGCGTGCCGTTGCCTGTCGGGCAAAGGTAGACCCGTTCCGCCGGCACTGAACCTCTCGATAGAAACGCCCAGACCTGATCGTCATAGCGGTTGCCGCGTGGCTCGTAGCCTTCGGCCAGGAGCACGCGTGTGGTGTCCTCGATGTGCTCGAGGCCGGGAAGGACGATGTCGATATCGATGAGCGGCTTGGCGACCATGCCTGGTATGGACGTGCTGCCGATGTGGTCGATGGAGAGCGCCTGCGGCAGCAAGGCCAGCAACCTGTCGCGGATCCGCCGGAAGGCTTGCGGCCATTGCGGATCGCAGGGCACGAGTTCAACCGGATTGTGCGTTTTCATGCCCTCCCGCTGGAGTGGCGCGCGTCCGACAGAATGCGCTAAGGACGCTCCATTTTCTGAAATTTGCGCATGATTCTTTCCGAAAATCGATTCCGATTTTCGTGGTCACGCACCGGCCGAATATCGGTGATAGTCCTGCAGGCCCCTGACCAATGCATCGAAGGTGACACGGCAGCGCGGCGAAGTCTTCAGGCTCTCATGCATCGCCACCCAGGTGCCGAGCGGTATGGCGAAGGCATCGGGCAGGACGTGGACAAGGTCAAGGTTCCCCCGGGCAAGTCCGATCTGGCAGAGACCGATGCCGACGCCGGCGCGGATCGCCGAAAGCTGGGCAAGATTGCTGTCGGTTCTGTAGGAGAACTCGATGCCGGGCACCGCATAGCGGTTCATCGCCACGCGGACATAGGCCGTCTGTCGGTCGAAGCCGATGAGCCGGTGGTTTGCGAGGTCAGCCAGGGTTTGCGGAATGCCGTGTCGTTCGAGATAGCGGCGATGGGCATGAAAGCCGAGGGGGATATCGCCGATGCGGCGCACGACGAGTGCGGCCTGCTGCGGCTCGGCCATGCGCACGGCAATATCGGCCTCGCGGTTCACCAGGTCCTCGATCATATCGGATGCCGAGAGCTCGATCTGCAGTTCGGGATAGGTCTCCTGCAGCGGTTCGAGAATCGCCGGCAGCACTTCGACGGCGATCACCTCGCTGGCGCTGACCCTGACCGTTCCAGCCACGCGCTCGCGCTGGCCGGATGCGGTGCGCAAAAGGGCGGCGGTGGTTGCCGCCAGCGTTTCAGCATAGGGTTTCAGCGCCAATGCGGCGTCGGTCGGCAACAGCCCGTTCGGTGAGCGGGTGAAGAGTTCGGCGCCGATCGCCAGCTCCAGTGCATCGACATGGCGGCCTATGGTCGGCTGCGTCAGCCCCAGTTCGCGGGCGGCGGCCGAAAGCGACCCCTGCTGAAGCACGGTCAGGAAACTGCGGTAGAAATCCCAGCTCGGCTCCACGCTCATATATTTTTGTATAGCAGATGTATTTCTTTCGTCAATTTCGTTTACGCCGCTCTGATGGCATGATCCTCTCATCCGATCGAAGGAGATGATTGTCATGAGCAGTGAAATGAAGACGACGGCCCTCATTCTCGGCGCGACCGGCGGTATCGGCAGCGCAGTTGCCCGCAAGCTGCTTGCGCGCGGCTGGCGCATCCGGGCGCTGAACCGTGATGCCGCCAAGGCGTCGAGGAGCGAGCCGGCTTTCGAATGGGTGCAGGGCGATGCGATGAATGCCGGTGACGTCCTGAGGGCGGCTAAAGGCGTCGGACTGATCGTCCATGCCGTCAATCCGCCCGGCTACCGAGACTGGGAAACGCTGGTGCTGCCGATGCTCGACAATACCATCGCCGCTGCTCGCGCTGTCGGTGTGCGCATCGTGCTGCCGGGCAACGTCTATAATTTCGGTCCCGATGCGCTGCCGGCGCCGACGGAGGAAAGCCCGCAGCATCCGGTGACGAAGAAGGGGGCGATTCGCGTCGAAATGGAGAGGCGGCTGAAGGCGGCGTCACAGTCAGGCGCCGGCGTCATCATTGTCAGGGCGGGGGATTTCTTCGGTCCGGGCACGACGGCCAATAGCTGGTTTTCGTCCGGTCTCGTGACCCCAGGCAAGCCGATTGGCACGATCAGGAACCCGGGTCGGCGCGATGTCGGCCATCAATGGGCCTACCTGCCAGACATGGCGGAAACCATCGCCCAGCTCATCGAGCGGGCCGATCGGCTGCCGGACTTCGCCGTCTATCACATGGAGGGCTTCTGGGATGCGGACGGTATGCAGATGGCCGAAGCGATCAAGCGCGTCGCCGGCGGCAGGGCGAAGATCGGCGGCTTTCCCTGGTGGATCGTACCGCTGGCGGCGCCCTTCGTTCCTGTGATGCGGGAGATCAAGGAGATGCGCTATCTCTGGAAGGTGCCGGTGCGGATGCAGAACACCAGGCTGACGGCTGAACTCGGCAGGGAACCGCAGACACCGATCGACGAGGCGGTCAGGGCTTCGCTCGTGGCGCTCGGTTGCCTGCCCGAACCGCATCGTGACACGGCGGCCACCCTTATCGGGCACCCGTCGCAGAATGCGGGTTAGTTCTCGAGTTCGGCCAGCGCGATCCGGGCGACCGTCAGCGCTTTTTCTGCCTGCTCGATGTTCGGATCGCCAAGGAACCATGCGGCGGAAAGGCCGGAATAGGCGGCGATCCATTGCAGCAGCCGCTTCGGCTCGAGCCCGGCCTCCGCCGAGACGATGGCGAGCTGGCGGCGGAAACGGGCGGGATCGGTGATCGTCGGCAGCTCCTCGTTGGCGAAGATGTTGGCGAAATCGAAGCCGCGCTCGCCGTAGAGCCGCTTTGGATCGATCGCCAGCCAGCCGCGCGCCTCGAAATCGAGGATGTTCTCGTGATGAATATCGCCGTGGAGAACAGCGAGGTCGCGCGGATCGGCAAGGAGGGCGTTGGCGATCGCCGAGCAATCGGCAAGCGCACCGCCATGTTTGTCGGCGGCCGGTTCGAGATCACGGAACCAGCGGCTGAGGGGCACGGGATCGGGAAGCGGTTTTTCACGCGGCGCATGCAGCCGCGCGGCGGTGCGGCACAGGATGCGGCTCGCTTCGTCATCCTCGCCGTCCATCGCCATGGAAAGCAGCGAGCGTTTCCCCATCGCCCTTTCCAACAGCACGGCGTCATCCTCACGGGCGTAGACATAAGCTGCGCCGTCACCATCCCACCATTGCATCAGAAGCGCGCCGTATCGTTCGTCGATATCGGCCGCCACTTTCAGCATGGCAGGCCTGTCCTGCCAGAGGACCGGCAGCAGGCGGCTGGAGTGGGTGATGATAGGCTCGCCGTCTGATATGAGCGACCAGCGATGGAGATAAGAATCGAACATGGCGACACACTACAAAGATGCATCGAAAATGGAAATCCCGCCTTTCGGCGGGATTTCGCGGTTCGCATCCGAAAGGCTCAGGCGACCTTTTCGAGGATGGGATAGTCGATATAGCCCTTGGCGGTGCCGCCGTAGAAGGTCGACTGGTCGGGCGTGTTGAGCGGCAGATTGTGTACCAGGCGCTCGACGAGATCGGGATTGGCGATGAAAGGCTTGCCGAAGGCGACGAGATCGGCGCGGCCGCTTTCGACGGCATCAATCGCCAGATCGCGATCGTAGCCGTTGTTGACCATCCAGTCGGCTTTGCCGCCGGCCTTTTCATAAGTCTGGCGCAGTGCCTTGTAATCGAAGGCGGGATTGTCGCCCTGCTTGTAGTCGCGGTCGCCGCCGGTCTGGCCTTCGATGACATGGATATAGGCGAGGTCGTATTTGGCCAGTCCTTCGACGACATTTGCGAAGGTCGCCTGCGGATTGGAATCGTAGCTTTCGCCGGACGGCGTCACCGGCGAGATGCGGATCGCCGTGCGACCGGCGCCAATTTCCTTGACCACGGCATCGACGACTTCGAAGGTCAGACGGGTGCGGTTTTCGATCGAGCCGCCATATTGGTCGGTGCGGTCGTTGATACCGTCGCGGATGAACTGGTCGAGCAGGTAGCCGTTGGCGCCGTGGATCTCGACACCGTCGAAGCCGGCGTCGATAGCGGCCCGGGCAGCCTTGCGGTAATCCTCGATGATGCCGGGGATTTCGGCGGTTTCGAGCGCGCGCGGCTCGGAGGTGTCGGCAAAGCTGCCGGTGCCGTCGGCATTGACGAGATAGGTCTTGGCCTTGGCGACGCGGTTGGTCGAAGAAACCGGCTTGCCGTCGTTCGGCTGCAGCGTCGTGTGCGAAATGCGGCCGACGTGCCAAATCTGGACGACGATCTTGCCGCCTGCTGCGTGAACGGCGTCGGTCACGCGCTTCCAGCCGTCGAGAGCCTCTTTGCTGTAGAGACCAGGCACGTTGGCATAACCCTGGCCCTGGTGGGTGATCGCGGTTGCTTCGGTGATGATCAGGCCGGCGGTAGCGCGCTGGCGGTAATATTCGACGTTGAGGTCGTTGGGGATTGCGCCCGGCGAGCGGTTGCGAGTGAGCGGCGCCATGACGATGCGGTTCTTGACGGATATGTCGCCGACTTTCGTGGGTTCGAAAAGCTTGGCCATGTTGGTCCTTTCTTTTGCGGGAGGATCACTCGGCAGGGGCGAGGGCGGCCCGGCCCCTGGCGGAGAGATAGGTGAGCGCCGTCGCGCCGAGGCCGATCAGGGCCATCAAGGCCGCGGCGAGCGGAACGCGGGTGAGATCGAAGCCGGCGTCGATAACCAGGCCGCCCACCCAGGCGCCGAGCGCATTTCCGGTGTTGAAGGCACCGATGTTGATCGTCGAGACGAGGTTCGGTGCGTCCTTGCCGAAGCCGACGACGCCGACCTGAAGCGCCGGTACGGCGGCAAAACTTGCCATTGCCCAAAGGAAGAGGGTGATTTCAGCCGGGATGAAGAAGCGGCTCGTATAGCTGAAGGCGATCGAAGTGATGGCGATCGCGGCGAAGACGCCGGCAAGCGTTGCGCCGAGCCGCCAATCGGCAAGCTTGCCGCCGACGAGGTTGCCGATGGTCAGCCCGAGGCCGATCAGGAACAGCGTCCAGGTGACGCCTTCCGGCGACACGCCGGTGACGTCGCGCAGCAGCGGCGCGATATAGGTGAAGAGGGCGAACATCGAAGCGGCGAAGAAGACGGTGGTGGAGAGTGCCAGCCACAGGCCGCCATTCCTGAGTGCGGCGATCTCGCGCAGGATGCTGCCGTTTTCTTGCTGCTTGTCCCTGGGCAGGATAGCGATCAGGCCGAGAATGGTGACGATACCGATGACGGTGACGACGCCGAAGGTGGCGCGCCAGCCATAGGCCTGGCCGATCGCCGTGCCGAGCGGCACGCCGAGAACATTGGCGAGCGTCAGGCCGGTAAACATCAGCGCGACGGCGCGGGCCTTGCGGTCTTCGGCAACGAGGCCGGCGGCGACCACCGAGCCGATGCCGAAGAAGGCGCCGTGGCAGAGTGCTGTCACGACACGGGCGATCATCAGCACCCAGTAGTCGCTCGCCAGAGCGCAAAGCAGGTTGCCGGCGATGAAGAAGGCCATCAGCGCAATCAGGGCGGTGCGGCGCTTCAGCTTCGCAGTCGAAATCGCCATCACAGGGGCGCCGATCGCGACCGCCAGGGCATAACCGGTCACCAGCCATCCAGCCTGCGGGATGCTGACCGAGAGATCGGCGGCGACCTCCGGCAACAGACCCATGATGACGAATTCGGTGGTGCCTATCGCAAACGAGCTCAAGGCAAGAACGAGGAGGGCGAGGGGCATTCTAAAGATCCTGCGTCAGTTGCTTTAGGAAGGCAGCGATGGTTTCTTCGTTGCGCTTGTAAAAGATCCACTGGCCGACGCGTTTGGTGGTGACGAGGCCGGCGCGATGCAGCGTGCCGAGATGGGCCGAGACCGTCGACTGCGACAGGCCGCAGCGCTCGAACTGGCTGGCGCAGACGCCCATTTCGAAAGGATGCTCCTGCGAGGGGAAATGCTTCTGGGGATTTTTCAGCCAGTTCAGAATGTCCATCCGGGTGGGATGGGCGAGCGCCTTGATAATTTCGTCTTTGTCCATCGTCTTTCGCCGAACTGTAAATCGTGTCTGGCCGATATATCGATCGTCAGACTTCGATATGCAAATCACGGAGGCGTGAGGCGATGGATTTTATTGAATGAGCATATTTTGGGCAAAAAAAGAGGGCCACCGGAAAACCAGGGCCCTTATAATTGTGAAGGTTAAAAAACCTCCAGAGGGGAACAGCTAATGCGGTGGTACTGGGAGAGAAACCACAAGATGCATCAGCTGAGAGGGATATGGTGCTTCCTTGAGCAGGTTTCAATGCTTTTTTGTGCATGTCTGCTATGCGCCGCACAAATTTTTTGCGGTGCGGTATTTCGCTGAGGGAGAAAGGCAAAAAAAGAGGGCCACTGGAAAACCAGGGCCCTTATAAGTGTGAAGGTCAAAAACCTCCAGAGGGGAACAGCTAATGCGGTGGAACTGGGAGGAAAAGCCACCATGTGCATCAGCTATGAGCGATATGGTGGTTTATTGGGCAAACGGCAACCCTCATTTGTGCATGCCAGTCATGCACGTTCTGCATAGTCGGCAATTCATCAATAAAACCAGGCTCAAAAGTTCCAGTTTCGGGCTTTGCTGACGATGAAATCGCGGAAGGCTTTCAGCTTGGCGGCGTTCTTGATCTCGTCGGGATAGCAGAAATAGGTGTCGAAGGAGGGGACGTCGGCATTGATCGCCAGCTGGATCAGGCCGGGGTCGCGGCCGACGATGTAATCCGGCAGGCAGGCGACGCCGATGCCGAGCAGCGCGGCGCGCTTGATCGAGGTCTGGCTGTTGATCTGCAGATGCGGGATGCGCTTGTTGTCGGACGAGCGGCCGGCGACCTCCAGCCAGTTGACATCGAGCAGGTAACTCGGCGCCGGCTCGCCGAAGGTGATGATGCGGTGATTGTCGAGATCCTCGACCTTCTGCGGCTCGCCATGGCGGTTGATGTAGGATGGAGCCGCATAGACGTGCATGTGCACGGTGAAGAGTTTGCGCTGGATGAGGTCGGATTGCTGCGGCTGGCGCAGGCGGATCGCGCAGTCGGCATGGCGCATGTTCACATCCACTTCCTCATTATCGAGGATCAGCTGGATCTGCACATCGGGATAAAGCTGCAGGAACTCCTGGATCTTGTCGGTGAGCCAGCCCTGGCCGAGACCGACCGTTGTCGTGACGCGCAGCTTGCCGGAGGGTGTCTCGTTCGTTTCCGTCAGCTGCATCTTCACGGTTTCGAGCTTCAGCAGCACGTCATGGGCGGTGCGGTAAAGCAGCTCGCCTTGTTCCGTCAGAATCAGGCCGCGCGCATGGCGGTGAAACAGTTTGGTGCCGACATCGTGCTCCAGCGCGCTTACCTGGCGGCTGATGGCGGATTGGGACAGATGCAGTTTATCCGCCGCATGGGTGAACGAACCCGCCTCGGCAGCTGCGTGAAAAATACGCAGCTTGTCCCAATCCAATGGCATTCCCCCACCCCTCATGCCGATCTTACTCCGCTGCCACGGCGACGGGCATGTGGCCCGTCAGATATCGCTCGGCTTCAAGCGCTGCCATGCACCCCAGGCCAGCGGCAGTGATTGCCTGGCGGAACGTATCGTCGGTCACGTCGCCCGCGGCATAGACACCGTCCAGGCTGGTCGCGGTCGAATCCGGCGCGGTCCAGAGGTAGCCATTATCCTTCAGCTTCAGCTTGTCCTTGAAGAGCTCGGTTGCCGGCGCATGGCCGATGGCGACGAAGACGCCATCGATGACCATGTCCGTGATCGTGCCGGTGCGGGTGTCGCGCAGGCGCGCTCCGGATACGGATTGCGGCATCGGCGGCTTGGCCGGGGTGCCGGTAATCTCGGCCACTTCGGTGTTCCACAGCACCTTGACATTGTCCTTGGAAAACAGGCGTTCCTGCAGGATCTTCTCGGCTCGGAAGAAGTCGCGGCGGTGCACCAATGTAACCGACTTGGCGATGTTGGAGAGATAGAGCGCCTCCTCGACGGCGCTGTTGCCGCCGCCGACCACGATCACATCCTTGTTGCGATAGAAGAAACCGTCGCAAGTGGCGCAAGCCGAAACGCCGAAGCCCTGGAAATGCTGCTCGCTCTCGATGCCGAGCCACTTGGCCTTGGCGCCGGTGGCAATGATCAGCGTATCGGCGGTCCAGACCTGGCCGCTGTCGGTGCGGGCGACGAAGGGACGCTGGTTCATGTCGACTTCGGTCACCAGGTCGTTGACGATCTCAGCGCCGACATGTTTTGCCTGCTGCAGCATCTGTTCCATCAACCAGGGACCCTGGATCGGATCGGCAAAGCCCGGATAGTTCTCGACATCGGTGGTAATCATCAACTGGCCGCCCTGTTCGAGACCGGCGATCAAAACCGGTTTCAGCATGGCGCGCGCGGCATAGACCGCGGCGGTGTAGCCTGCGGGTCCGGAACCGATGATGAGCACCTTCGTATGGCGGGCGGGCATGTCATTTCCTTTCGACTGGCAGGAGGGCGGCGGCTAGATAGCGATTGCGGCCGTTTCGCGTCCCTGCGCCATTTATGAACGTCCAATGCTTTTATTCAAGGGCAGCCTTGCGTTACCAACAAGGCAAATCGCCCGGATGTGCAAGAATCCGTCATCGGCGTGAAACTTTCTTGCGTATTCCGCGGCTTTATATAGAAGCTCCCCGCGGAGAATTAAAGAAAGGCAATGATGTGGGTCGTGCGGAACTCGACGTCATCGACATAAAGATACTCCGGGAGCTGCAGGCCGACGGCCGCATGACCAATGTGGAGCTCGCCGATCGCGTCGGCATCTCGGCGCCGCCTTGCCTGCGCCGGGTGCGCAAGCTCGAGGAAGCCGGCATCATCGAGGGCTATCACGCAATGCTGAACAGCCCGAAGCTCGGCTTCGACCTCGTCGCTTTCTGCATGGTCGGCCTCAAGCACCAGTCGGAAGGCAATCTCAAGGCCTTCGCCGCCGCCACTGCCGAATGGCCGCTGGTGCGCCAGGCCTGGATGGTCTCCGGCGACAGCGATTTCCTGCTGCATTGCGTGGCGGAAAACCTCACCCGCTTCCAGGATTTCGTCATCGAGGTGCTGACGGCGAACGAACATGTCGATACCGTGCGCACCATGCTGACGATCCGGCAGGTGAAGAAGCTGGGACTGGTGGAAGTCTAGACGCCTAATTGCTCTTGCCGATTACTTGCGCGTGGCATAACCACCCCGGTTGATGCCGTGGCGTTGGAGTTTGTCGTAGAACGTCTTTCTGGGAATGCCCAGCGCTTCGATGGTGCGGCGCACGTCGCCGTCATTGGCCGACAGCGTGTCGCGGATGATCTCCGCCTCGTAGCGTTCCAATCGTTCGGGAAGCGTGGCGCCCGTTGGCTGCACAGGGACCGCTGCCGCTCCGCCGCCTTCCACGCCCAGCACCACGCGTTCGGCATAGTGGGAGAGTTCGCGGACATTGCCCGGCCATGCATGGGTGGCGAGATGGCGGCGAACATTCTCTGAGAGTTGCGGGACATCGCGGCGAAAACGCTCGGCGGCGCGGGCGGCGAAGTGGGAAAACAGCAGAGGAATATCGTCGCGGCGTTCTCTCAGCGGCGGAATGGAGATCGTCACGACATTCAGCCTGTAATAGAGATCCTCGCGAAAATCGCCGCGCACCGCGGGATCCCCAAGGTCGATCTTGGCAGCCGCGACGACTCGAAGATCGACCGGACGCACCTCATTGGTGCCGAGCGGCGTGATCTCGCGCATCTCCAGCACCCTCAGCATCTTGACCTGGGTGGCGGCCGGCATGCTTTCGATCTCGTCGAGGAAAAGCGTGCCGCCGCTTGCATGTTCGATGCGGCCCGTGCGGCGCTTCTGGGCACCGGTAAAGGCGCCGGCCTCGTGGCCGAACAGTTCGCTTTCGATGACGGTTTCGGGCAGGGCGCCACAGTTCAGCGCTACGAAATTACCCCTCCGGCGGTGGCTCCACTGATGCAGGAGCTGGGCAACCACTTCCTTGCCGCTACCCGTTTCGCCGGCGACGAGCACGTCCACATCGGTATCGGCGATATGGCGGAGAATGTTTCTGAGGTTTTCCATGACAGGCGTCTGGCCGATCAGCGGCAAATTCTCCTGCGCATCTTCGGCTGCCTTCCGCAGCATGCGGTTTTCCAGAACAAGCCGCCGCTTCTCGCTTGCGCGACGCACGCTCTGGACGAGCCGATCGGCTGCGAAGGGCTTGGCGATGAAATCATAGGCGCCGTCCTGGATCGCCTGAACGGCCATGGGAATATCGCCGTGGCCGGTCATCAATATCACCGGCAGGTCGACATCCATGCCCTGCAGCGTGGCGAAGAGCTGCAGTCCGTCGATCTCCGGCATGCGGATATCGGTGACGACGGGACCGGCAAAGTCCGCCGGCAGATCCGCCAGCGCGGCTTTCGCGCCGTCATAGGCGGAAACGGAAAATCCGGCGAGTTCGAGCGTCTGGGCGGTGGCGCGCCGCAGGTCCTTGTCGTCGTCGATCAGCGCAACGGGGCTCAATGTGTCCATGAGCTCAAGCCTTCCTCAGATGAACGATGAACTGGGTTCCGCCGCCATTGCTTGCAACCTCCATCCGGCCGCCGTAATCGCCGACGATATCCTTGGAGATGACCAGCCCCAGGCCGAGGCCGCTTTCCTTCGAGGTGTTGAACGGGGTGAACAAGCCCTTGCGAATGTCAGGCGGAATGCCGGGGCCGTTGTCGGCGACCGTCACCGTTACCATCCCTGCATCGGCTGATGTTCTGACCTCGACGCGGCCCTCTCCGGCCTTCGGCGCCACAGCCTCCAGGGCGTTCTGAAGCAGGTTGATGAGTACTTGCTCGAGGCGGATCCGGTTTCCCATCACCTGCAGGTCAGGTGAGGGCAGGTCGATGTCGAGCAAATCCATGCGTCCGGCAAACCGGCTGCGCAACAGCATCACCGCACCCTCGATGACGTCCTTCAATCCGGTTGGTTCGGCGCTGCCGCGGCCTTTGCGGGCAAAGGTCTTCAGCTCCTCGGTGATCGAACCTATGCGCTCCGTGAGCGCCGCAATGCTCTCGAGATTTTCGCCGGCAGGCGTCGTTTGGCCGCGATCGAGGAAGGTGCGGGCGTTATCCGCATAGGCACGAATGGTTGCCACCGGCTGGTTGATCTCATGGGCGACACCGGCGGCCACCTGACCCAGGATAGCCAGCCGGTTGGCCTGCACCAGATCCTGCTGCACCGCCTGCAGTTTCTGCTCCGTGCTCTTGTGGCCGATGATTTCAGCCTGCAGCCGATCCCGCGCCTGGCTGAGATCCAGTGTGCGCTCGCTCACACGCCGTTCCAGTTCCTCCCGCGCTTGCTGTTCTCGAGAAATCCGCAGGGTGATCGCATGGCGGCGGCGCAACAGGAGGGCTGTTCCGGCCAGCAGCGGCAGGAGTATGAGCAATGCCAGCATGCGGGCTTCGCGAATTCCCGCATCGACGGATGGCCCGAGCGCCACGAGATGCTGCAACTGCCATCCAGTTGCGGGAACCGGCATCCCGACATCGAGAAACCTGGTTTTCCCTGCATCGCCGGGCATGACGATCTCAACGACATCAAGGCTGTCGCCGAGGTTCCTGATGGGGTCGAGCGGTAGAGGCTGAAGCGGCGCAGCGCCGAATTGAAGGCTTTCGCGGATCGCTGTCAGCCGGTCTTCGGCGATCCGACCGATCGTCATGAACCGCCATGATGGAAGACTGGTGATGAGGACAATACCGCGCTCATCAACGACGTAGGACGGGGTGCCAGAGGCGTTCCAATCCGCCTCGACGTCGTCGAATTCGACCTTGACTACAACGACACCCAGCAAGCCATTGCTGCCCGAAATCCGCTGGGAGATATAGAGACCCGGTTTCTTGCTGACCGTGCCGAGCGCAAAGTGCTCGGCCTGTCCTCGTTCGACCGCCCCCTGAAAATACTCCCGAAAGCGGTAGTCATTGCCGACGAAGCTCGTCGGTTCGCGCCAGTTGCTGGCCGAAACCGCCATGCCGTCATTGTCGATGACGTAGATGACAGCGGCCTTGGTGCCCGCTGCCAGCATTTCCAGCTTCTGACTGAGCCGCTCGAACGTACCGGCATCGCTGCCCGCCAGCGCCGCGGCGATCGCGGTATCCTGCGACAGTACGAAGGGAAGCGCCCGGTATTTTTCGAGAACCGTGCGCAGCAATGCCGCATTCAGCCTCGCATCCATGCGGGCCTGTTCCTCGAGGGCAGCCTCAGCCCGGTGCCGGCCGATCTCGCCGCTTACCCACAGGCTTGCGACGACAGCGACAAGGGCGAGCACGGCATAGGCCCACCACATCCGGCGGATGCGGTGCGGCAAGGGCAGGGAAGGCCACAGCTTTTGCGAGAAGGACATGACGGATTTGTGCATTTTTCTGCACGAGACGCAAATGGATTTGTGCGGATTTCCGCATTCCTGAATTGGCTTTCAACGGTCCAGAAAATTTTTCATCAGTAAATTCAATATGTTGATTGGTAGACGCAAAACTGGCACGGCCATTGCGAAGAAGGTGGCAACAACGGCTGAGCTGTTGGACTTGAAGCGAACGGCTCGGGAGGCCGGAGTTCGTTCCGGACGAGCCACTAGGAGGACATCATGATCGCAGCACCATTCGACGCAGTCGCAGGCAGCAAGGGCAAGAAGCCCTTCTATACCCATCTCTACGTTCAGGTTCTCGTGGCCATCGCCGCCGGTATCCTGCTCGGCCATTTTTATCCCGAAATCGGCACCCAGCTGAAGCCGCTCGGCGATGCCTTCATCAAGCTCGTCAAGATGATCATCGCGCCGGTCATCTTCCTGACGGTTGCGACCGGCATTGCCGGCATGAGCGACCTGCAGAAGGTCGGTCGCGTCGCCGGCAAGGCGATGCTCTACTTCCTGACATTCTCGACATTGGCGCTCATCATTGGCCTGATCGTCGCCAATGTCGTCCAGCCCGGCGCCGGTATGAACATCGATCCTGCCTCGCTGGATCCGGCCGCCGTCGCCGGCTACGCTGCGAAGGCGCATGAGCAGAGCATCGTCGGTTTCCTGACCAACATCATCCCGACGACGATTGTCGGCGCTTTTGCCGATGGCGACATTCTGCAGGTGCTGTTCTTCTCGGTGCTCTTCGGCATCGCGCTCGCCATGGTCGGCGAAAAGAGCGAACCGGTCGTCAACTTCCTCAATGCCCTGACGGCGCCCGTGTTCAAGCTCGTCGCCATCCTCATGAAGGCTGCTCCGATCGGCGCCTTCGGCGCCATGGCATTCACCATCGGCAAGTACGGCGTCGGTTCGATCGCCAACCTCGCCATGCTGATCGGCACCTTCTACATCACCTCTCTGCTCTTCGTCCTCGTCGTTCTCGGCGCTGTCGCCCGCTACAACGGCTTCTCGATCGTGGCGCTGCTGCGCTACATCAAGGAAGAACTGCTGCTGGTCCTCGGTACCTCGTCTTCGGAGGCCGCCCTTCCGGGGCTGATGAACAAGATGGAAAAGGCCGGCTGCAAGCGCTCGGTCGTCGGTCTCGTCATCCCGACCGGCTATTCCTTCAACCTCGACGGCACCAACATCTACATGACGCTGGCTGCCCTCTTTATTGCCCAGGCAACCGGCATTCAGCTTTCCTGGGGTGATCAGATCTTGCTGCTGCTGGTGGCGATGCTGAGCTCGAAGGGTGCCGCAGGCATCACCGGCGCCGGCTTCATCACGCTTGCCGCAACGCTCTCCGTCGTGCCCTCCGTGCCGGTCGCCGGCATGGCGCTGATCCTCGGCATCGACCGCTTCATGTCGGAATGCCGGGCGCTCACCAATCTCGTCGGCAATGCGGTGGCGACGATCGTCGTCGCACGTTGGGAAAACGAGCTGGATACGGCGCAGCTTGCCGCGGCACTGGGCGGCCAGACCGGAGAGGATATTTCGGCTGCCGGGCTCCAGCCGGCCGAATAACCAGCCGCTATTCCTTATCCTTAGAATCCCTGCAGCGGCCCGTTATCCAACGGGCCGTTTCTCTTTTCTGCTTCAGATGCGATTGTCCCCGAGAAGGCGATCGTAAACGGCGCCGATCGCACTTGCTTCCTTCTCCAGCGCAAAATTCGTCCTGACATGCCGCAGCGCATTCTCGCCATGGGCGATCGCCAGAGCGGGATCTGCGATATAGGGCGCGATTGCCCGCGTCAGCGCCTCGCCATCGCCGGTGGCGACGACCGAGCCCGTCTCACCCGTGACGATGAGCTCGGCATAGGCGCCCGCATCCGATGCCACCACCGCGGTGCGCGAAGCCATGGCTTCGAGCGGCGTCAGGCCGAATCCCTCGTTGCGGGAGGGGGCGACGTAAAGCGTCAGGCGACGGTACCAGATCTTGATGTCAGGCACTTCGCCGAGAAAGAGGATACGGTCGCTGAGCCCGGCGGCTGCGACATCCGCCTTGAGTTTGTCTGCGAATGCCGTGTGTTCGGCCGTTACTCGGCCGGAGACGATCGCCGTCCAATCGGGGTGCTGCGGCAGCAGCTCGATCATCGCCCTGACGAAAAGATCAGTGCCTTTCTGATGGCGCACGCGGCCGAAGCAACCGATGAGATGGCGGCCAGGCAGGCCGGTGGCAACGATGCCGTCCTCCGCCGTTTCCGGCGGATGGAACAAGGCAAGATCGACGCCGTGCTGGATCACCGTGTGCGGCACGTCGAGGAACGAGCCGGATCGATCGCTGGTCGCGATGACGGCGTCCATGCGGCGGATCAGCCATTTCGTATAGGCGGTGTGGCGGCGTTGCGCGGCCGAGGTGAAGAGAAGCTTCAGCGGCATGCGCAACAGATGGCGCAGCAGGATGCCGACGGCCATCTCGTTGTTGCGGCGAGCATGCCAGATCCGTTGGCGCCGGCGCGCCGGCGGGCGCCAGAGGCCGAAGAGCTGTCGTCCCTTAAGTGTCGGCAGGTCCTCCGGCAGGCCGGGACCGAGTGTCGCGATCTTGATGCCGAGCCGGATCTGGCACGGGATGAGCTGGACGATAGTCGACGTGACGCCGGAGAGCCGGCGCTTGAAATTGGGCGCGATGATCTCGACGTCACGGATATCGGGCAAGGGAGGGGTCTCGCGGCTGGCGGGCGATCAGCCCCAGGAAACCTGGAGGATTTCGTAGGCCTTGGAGCCGCCCGGCGCGTTGACCTCGATGGAATCGCCGACTTCCTTGCCGATCAGCGCACGGGCGATTGGCGAGGAGATGGAGATGCGGCCGGCCTTGACGTCGGCTTCCTGGTCGCCGACGATCTGGTAGGTCTTTTCTTCCTCGGTGTCCTCGTCGATGAGCTTCACCTTGGCGCCGAACTTGATCTTGTCACCCGACATCTTGGTGAGGTCGATGACCTCGGCGCGCGCCGTCAGGTCTTCCAGCTCGCTGATGCGGCCTTCATTGTGGCTCTGGGCTTCCTTGGCGGCGTGGTATTCGGCGTTTTCGGAAAGGTCGCCATGGGCACGGGCTTCGGCGATCGCCTCGATGATTCGGGGGCGCTCCTCCTGCTGACGCCAGCGCAGCTCTTCCTGCAGCTTGACGAAACCGCCCGGTGTCATCGGTACCTTTTCAACCATTTTTCTGTCCTTCACTCCTTGTATCCGCACAATCAGAGGCGAACACAAAAGAAAACAGGTCCCGAAGGGGAGCTTCGGAACCGTGCCACAATCTTAGTCGGACGCTTATAGCAGATCGCCAAGGCCGATTTCCAGAAAATTCGCATGAAAGAAACGCGGCCCGCCCCGGCATCAGGTGATGCGGCTGGAAAATGGGCAGAAATCGCATCGTCCTGATTGACTTCGCACATAAGAACATATAGTGAACATACTAATGAAGAAGTCGCTAACAGAACGCTTGGCCATCCTTTCCGATGCTGCGAAATATGACGCTTCCTGCGCTTCCAGCGGCACGGTGAACCGTGATTCCCGGGCAAGCGGCGGGCTCGGTTCGACCGACGGATCCGGCATCTGTCATGCCTATGCCCCGGACGGGCGGTGCATTTCGCTTCTGAAAATACTGCTGACGAATTTCTGCATCTACGACTGCGCCTATTGCGTCAATCGTTCGTCGAGCAATGTCGAACGGGCGCGCTTTACGCCGGAGGAGGTCATCTGGCTGACGCTGGAGTTCTACCGCCGCAATTATATCGAAGGGCTGTTCCTTTCCTCCGGCATCATTCGTTCGTCCGATTACACGATGGAAGAGATGGTCCGCATCGTCCGCGAACTGCGTGTGACGCATAATTTCCGCGGCTATATCCATCTGAAATCGATCCCCGAGGCGTCGCCGCGTCTGATCGAGGAAGCGGGGCTTCATGCAGACAGGCTGTCGCTGAATATCGAGTTGCCGACGGATAACGGCATCGCGCGCTTTGCCCCGGAAAAGAAGCCTGCCAATATCCGGCGATCGATGGGGGATCTGCGGCTGAAGATCGAGGCCGCCGGCGAACCGACGCTGCAGACGAAGAAGCGTCAGCGTTTCGTGCCGGCCGGCCAGAGCACGCAGATGATCGTCGGTGCCGATGGCGCGAACGATGCGACCATCCTTACGACCAGCGGCCGGCTTTACAGCAGCTACGGGCTGAAGCGCGTCTATTATTCCGCCTTCAGCCCGATTCCGGACTCGTCGAAAAACCTGCCGCTGATCAAACCGCCGCTGATGCGGGAACACCGGCTCTATCAGGCCGATTGGCTCTACCGATTCTACGGTTTCGGCATTGACGAGATCACCGCGAACCAGGCGGGCGGCATGCTCGATCTCACCCTCGACCCCAAACTTGCCTGGGCGCTCGCCAACCGGGCCGAATTTCCTGTCGATATCAACAGGGCCGAGCGCGAGCGGTTGCTGCGTGTGCCCGGTCTCGGCACCAAGACAGTCAAAGCCATCGTTTCGGCCCGTCGTTTTCGCCGGTTGCGGTTGGACGATCTTTCGCGGCTCGGCATTTCGATCAAGAAAGTCCAATCCTTCATCTCGGCGGAAGGCTGGTCGCCGCGCCGTTTGATCGAGCGCCCCGACCTTCGCGCCATGTTTGAACCGCGGCCCGAACAATTGTCGTTGCTGTGATGCGCCGGGTCGTGCTTGCAGGACGCGGGGAGCTTGCCGAATGGCGTGACGCCGCGCGCGCTTTCGCGGCCGCCGGCATTCTGCCGGAAGAGATCGATTGGCGCGAAAAAAGCGAGGAGGCGGACCTTGCGTTTCAACGCGACGCCATGCCGCCTCCGTCTGCCGCAGCACGCAAGCCGATGACGGTGCCGCCCGCCTTCATCGAGCTCGCGGATACAGTTCTCTGCCATTCCGACCCGGCGCGCTTTTCCCTGCTTTACCGGCTGCTCTGGCGGCTGCAACTGGATCGGCAACTGCTTGAAGTGGCTTCCGACGAGGATGTCGCTCGCGCCAGGCTGATGGCGAAAAACGTTCGGCGCGACGCGCACAAGATGACGGCCTTCGTCCGCTTCAAGGAGGTTGGTGCGGTATCAGCCGTCCGTCGAAAATTCCTCGCCTGGTTTGAGCCGGATCACCATATCGTCAGGCGTACAGCGCCTTTCTTCCAACGGCGTTTCGGCGACATGGACTGGCTGATCATCACACCCAAGGGATCGACCGCCTGGGACGGCGAGAGGCTGACGATGAGCGACGAACCGTGTGAAAAACCCAATCTCACCGACGCTGCCGATGAACTTTGGCGCACCTACTACGCCAACATTTTCAATCCGGCGCGGTTGAAGCTGAAGGCGATGCAGGCGGAGATGCCGAAAAAATACTGGAAGAACCTGCCGGAAGCCGATCTCATCCCTGGGCTAATCGGATCGGCGGAGAGCAAGGTGCGGGCCATGGCCGCACGGGAGGCGACCCAGTCGTTGCCCTTTCACGATCGCCTGCAGGAAGCTGCGAGCACTATTCCTGCCGAGCCCAAAGCGCCGGCGGGCACGCTGGAAGCACTGCGCGCGGAAGCTGCCGCCTGCACCCGCTGTCCGCTTCATGCGAAGGCGACGCAAACCGTATTCGGGGAGGGGCCGCGCGATGCCGAGGTGATGTTCGTCGGCGAGCAGCCGGGCGACCAGGAGGATATATCAGGGCGCCCCTTCGTCGGTCCCGCCGGCAGGCTTCTCGATCAAGTGATCACAGAAGCGGGCATCGACCGCTCAACCCTTTACGTCACCAATGCCGTCAAGCATTTCAAATATGAGCCGCGCGGCAAGCGTCGCATCCATCAGAAGCCCAATATGGGCGAGGTGAAGCATTGCCGTTGGTGGCTCAATCTGGAGATGGCGCTGATCAAGCCGAAGCTGGTCGTTGCGATGGGGGCGACGGCGCTCGCGGCGCTGACCGATACGAAGCAGCGGCTGCAGGATGTCAGGGGGAAAGCGATCGCGATCGACGAGAGGCGAACGCTCTTCGTGACGGTGCATCCATCCTATCTGTTGCGTATTCCCGACGAGCGGCTGAAAGCGGATGAATTGGCGCGATTTCGCGAAGATATGCTGAATATCCAGCGGCTTATGACGGCGACCAGATAGATTGATTCCGGAGCTTCTAACCAGGCGATGACCGAACGGGGGGTGCGCCACCGCTCATCGAGCGATGGCGTTCCGTATCTCAGGCGAAGTAGCTTTGCAGCGGCCGCACTTCCAGATTGCCGGCCTTCAGTGCCTTGATTGCCTGGGCGGCGGCCTCGGCGCCTGCCATCGTCGTGTAGTAGGGCACCTTCTGCATCAGCGTCGCACGGCGCAGCGACTTGGAGTCCGAGATCGCCTTGTTGCCATCGGTGGTGTTGATGACGAGCTGGACCTGGCGGTTGCGGATCGCGTCCTCGATGTGCGGACGGCCTTCGAGCACCTTGTTGATCTTGGTGGCGGTGATGCCGTTTTCGCCGAGGAAGCGGGCAGTGCCGCCGGTCGCCAGCACTTTGAAACCCTGCTCGACGAGAATGCGGATCGCCGGCAGCACGCGCGGCTTGTCCGCGTCGCGGACGGAGACGAAGACCGTCCCGTCACGCGGCAGCTCGACGCCGGCACCGAGCTGCGACTTGGCAAAGGCCAGCGCAAAATCGGTATCGAGGCCGATGACTTCACCCGTCGAGCGCATTTCCGGGCCGAGCAGCGTGTCGACGCCGGGGAACCGGGCGAAGGGGAAGACGGCTTCCTTGACGGCGATGTGCTTCAGCTTGCGCGGATCGGGCTTTTGCCCATAGGCGGCGAAGGTCGCATCGAGCTTCTCGCCGGCCATGACGCGGGCGGCGATCTTGGCGATCGGCGCGCCGATGGTCTTGGCCACGAAGGGCACGGTGCGCGAGGCGCGCGGATTGACTTCGAGAACGTAGACGGTGCCGTCCTTGATGGCGAACTGGACGTTCATCAGGCCGCCGACATTGAGCGCCTTGGCCATCGCCTTGGCCTGGCGTTCCAGTTCGTCGAGCAATTCGACCGACAGCGAGCGCGGCGGCAGCGAGCAGGCGCTGTCACCGGAATGGATGCCGGCTTCCTCGATATGCTCCATGATGCCAGCGACGTAGACGTCGGTGCCGTCGGAGAGGCAGTCGACATCGACTTCGATGGCGTTGCTGAGATAGCTGTCGAAGAGCAGCGGGTTCTTGCCGAGCAGGGTGTTGATCTGGCCGGTCTTGTCGTTGGGATAGCGCTGCTTGATATCCTCAGGCACCAGTTCAGGCACGGTATCGAGCAGGTAGCTTTGCAACTGGCCTTCCGAATGCAGGATCTGCATGGCGCGGCCGCCGAGCACGTAAGAGGGACGCACGACCAGCGGGAAGCCGATTTCGGTGGCGACCATGCGGGCCTGCTCGACCGAATAGGCGATGCCGTTGTTCGGCTGGTTGAGGTCGAGCTTCATCAACAGCTTCTGGAAGCGGTCGCGGTCCTCGGCAAGGTCGATCATGTCAGGCGCGGTGCCGAGGATCGGGATGCCGTTCTTTTCCAGCGCCTCGGCAAGCTTCAGCGGCGTCTGGCCGCCGAACTGGACGATAACGCCGACGACTTCGCCCTTTTCCTGTTCTGCCCGCAGGATCTCGATCACGTCCTCGGCCGTCAGCGGCTCGAAATAAAGGCGGTCCGACGTATCGTAGTCGGTCGAGACGGTTTCCGGGTTGCAGTTGATCATGATCGCCTCATAACCCGCATCCTTCAGCGCGAAGGCGGCGTGGCAGCAGCAATAGTCGAACTCGATGCCCTGGCCGATGCGGTTCGGGCCGCCGCCGAGGATGACGACCTTCTTGCGGTCGGAGACCTCAGCCTCGGAGCGGGCGGCGCCGACAAAAGGCGTCTCATAAGTCGAATACATATAGGCTGTCGGCGAGGCGAACTCGGCCGCACAGGTATCGATGCGCTTGAAGACAGGCCGGACATTCAGGCTGTTGCGGAATTCGGCGACTTCCTTCGGGCGCTTGCCGGTCAGGGTCGCCAGACGCGCGTCGGAGAAGCCCATGGCCTTCAGCATGCGCAGGTTTGTGGCATCCTGGGGCAGGCCGTGCTCGCGGATCCGAGCCTCCATCTCGACTATCGCCTTCAGTTCGGCGATGAACCAGGGATCGATCTTGCAGCCTTCGTGGACTTCGGCTTCGCTCATGCCCTGGCGTAGCGCCTGGGCGACCATGCGCAGGCGATCGGGCGTCGGTGTGCCGATTGCGGCGCGGATGGCGTTCTGGCTGGATTCGCCCTCTTCAAAGCCGGGGATCTCGATCTCGTCGAGGCCTGTCAGGCCGGTTTCGAGGCCGCGGAGCGCCTTCTGCAGCGATTCCGCGAAGGTGCGGCCGATCGCCATGACTTCGCCGACAGACTTCATCGCTGTCGTTAGCACCGGCGAGGCGCCGGGGAATTTCTCGAAGGCGAAACGCGGGATCTTGGTGACGACATAGTCGATCGACGGTTCGAAGGAGGCGGGTGTGGCCCCGCCGGTGATGTCGTTGTCCAGCTCGTCGAGCGTGTAGCCGATGGCGAGCTTGGCGGCGATCTTGGCGATCGGGAAGCCGGTGGCCTTCGAGGCGAGCGCCGACGAGCGCGACACGCGTGGGTTCATTTCGATGACGACGAGACGGCCGTCTTTCGGATTGACGGCGAACTGGACGTTCGAACCGCCCGTCTCGACCCCGATCTCGCGCAAGACCGCGATCGAGGCGTTGCGCATGATCTGGTATTCCTTGTCCGTCAGCGTCAGCGCCGGCGCGACGGTGATCGAATCGCCGGTGTGGACGCCCATCGGATCAATGTTCTCGATCGAGCAGATGATGATGCAGTTGTCCGCCTTGTCGCGGACGACCTCCATTTCATATTCCTTCCAGCCGAGCACCGATTCCTCGACCAGCACTTCGGTGGTCGGCGAGGCGTCGAGGCCGCCGGCGACGATCTCGAAGAATTCCGAGCGGTTGTAGGCGATGCCGCCGCCGGTGCCGCCGAGCGTGAAGGAGGGACGGATGATCGCGGGAAGGCCGACATGGTCGATCGCCTGGGCGGCAATCGCCATGGCATGGCTCATGTAACGCTGCTTGCGGTCGCTCTCACCGAGGTTCCACTGGTTTTCCAGCTCGTCAAGCGCCTTGTCGAGGTCGGATCCCGAGAGGCTTTCACGCAGTTTGACGCGTTCGGCCTCGTGCGTCTTGCGGTCGAGGTCCTTGATGTCGGTGGCGTTCGCCAGCATCGAGCGCGGAGTTTCCAGCCCAATACGGGCCATTGCTTCGCGGAACAGCGCGCGGTCTTCGGCCATGTCGATGGCGGCGGGCTTGGCGCCGATCATCTCGACATTGTAGCGGTCGAGCACGCCCATGCGCTTCAGCGAAAGCGCGGTATTCAAAGCCGTCTGGCCGCCCATGGTCGGCAGCAGCGCATCCGGACGCTCTTTGGCGATGATCTTGGCGACGACTTCGGGGGTGATCGGCTCGACATAGGTGGCGTCGGCAAGGCCCGGATCGGTCATGATCGTCGCCGGGTTGGAGTTGACGAGGATGACGCGGTAGCCTTCCTCCTTCAGCGCCTTGCAGGCCTGGGTGCCGGAATAATCGAATTCGCAAGCCTGGCCGATGACGATCGGTCCCGCGCCGATGATGAGGATCGATTTGATGTCTTGGCGCTTCGGCATGAGTGCTTCCGTTTTCTGGCTGCGCAGAAAGCCGGCCAGGGTGGGAGATCACCGGGTCGGGTCGCGCATGCTGGGTCTTTTCAGGCTAGAAGCGGCTTATAGGCAAATGTATTTGCAAACGGAACCCCATAAATCGCGGAATCGACAGGAATCCAACACGGCGCGAAGGGCTATTTCTTGTCAGGCGCGACCGCCACCCGGATTTCGCCGTTACGCTCCGGATTGGTGATGGCTTCCCGCGCTTCCTTAAGTCCGATCCGCCTGGATATCGGTGGCTCAAACATGATCCTATCACAGGCGACGAGATCCGGGGGCGCGGCCGTGGGTGAAGGGTTCACACATGCGGGTCCGCTCATTCTTTTACGGGAACAATATCGTGCCCCCACAAGTTCGCGGCCGAGGCGGTGATGGTAGATCCTAAAGACAAAGAACCGGCAGAGGGCTCACGGGAGACCGTGGATGAGGAGTTGGCGCGTCAAGAGGAGGAAATCGCAAGGCGCCGCCCCCAAACAGCGCCGGACATAAAGGGCCAGCGCAACCAGGCTCAACGAACAAGTGAGGCCGCCCTGGCGTTTGTTTTCGCTGCGAATGAAGTCGCTGGAATTCCGGCGGCCGACGGATATATAGACTCCTTGAGCGCAAGCACAGGCATTGCCGGGGAGAGCGAAGATGGAATGGAGAGGCCGGCGTCAGTCCGACAATATCGAGGATCGCCGTGGCGGTCCGACCGGTGGCGGTTTCGGCCGCGGCGGTGGCTTCAACTTTCCTTCCGGCGGCGGCGTTCGCCGCGCCGGCGGCGGCCTCAGCATCGGCACGATCATCTTCCTCGTCGTCATCTATTTCATCTTCAAGGCGATGGGCATCGATCTGCTGCAGGTGCTCGACACCGGCGGCACGACGAGTGGCCCGGGCTACGAGCAGAGCCAGTCCGGCGGAACACGCGCGCCCGCCAATGACGAGATGACCGCCTTCATGCGCACCGTTCTTGCCGAGACCGAGGATACCTGGCAGGGCATCTTCCAGGCGCAGGGCCAAAATTACGAGGAGCCGCGCCTCGTGCTGTTCTCGGGCTCGACGGCATCGGCCTGCGGCTCCGCATCATCTGCAACAGGTCCTTTCTACTGCCCCGGTGACCACAAGCTCTATCTCGATACCGAATTCTTCCAGGAGCTTTCCGACCGCTTTGGCGCGTCGGGCGATTTCGCCGAGGCCTATGTCGTTGCCCATGAGGTCGGCCATCACGTGCAGAACCTGCTCGGCATCCTGCCGAAGTTCAACCAGGCGCGCCAGCGCATGAGCGAGGCCGACGCCAACAAGATGTCGGTGCGCGTCGAGCTGCAGGCCGATTGCTTTGCCGGCATCTGGGGCAAATATACCCAGCAGAAGGGCCTGCTCGAGTCAGGCGATCTGGAGGAAGCGCTGAACGCAGCCCAGCAGATCGGCGACGATTCGCTGCAGAAGCGGTCACAGGGTTACGTCGTCCCGGAAAGCTTCAACCACGGTACTTCGGCACAGCGCGTCAAATGGTTCAAGCGCGGTTTCGACAGCGGGCAGCTGTCGGCCTGCGATACGTTCTCGGGACCGGTTTGAGGGGTAGCGGCTTCTCCGGTGTTGGGGGTGATTGCCCTTCGCTTGCGCTCAGCGCATTCGCTCCTGTCGTCGCTCACCCCTCATCTGCCTGCCGGCATCTTCTCCCCGCTGGGGAGAAGGGACCAAGCCGCACGACCGTCATTCCCACAGCCGAGGTGTCACAGGGAGCGAGGCGCCGCCACGATTCCCCTTCGCCCCAGCGGGGAGAAGATGCCGGCAGGCAGATGAGGGGGCGCACGGCACAACGTTCAGCCCCTTTCAATCCGCCCTTTGCCTACTTTTCGCTGTCCATATGCTGCAGCATATGCTCGGGATAACGCCCACCCGCCGCTGCGTCTTTCGGCACGGCGCGTTCGATAGCTTCGAAATCTTCTGGCGACAGGTCGACGGCGCGTGAGCCGAGCGCCTCGGTCAGCCGGTCGCGGCGGCGGGCGCCGATGATCGGGACAATGTCCTTGCCCTTGGCGGCGACCCAGGCGATGGCGATCTGGGCGACAGAGACGCTCTTTGCCTGGGCGATCTCGCGCAGCTTCTCCACCAGAGCGAGGTTCTGCTCGATATTGCCTTCCTGGAAGCGTGGGCTGTAGGCGCGGAAATCGCCGGCCGTTCCGCCCTGGCCCTTCTGCCAGTGGCCGCTGATCAGGCCGCGGGAGAGCACCCCGTAGGCGGTGATCGAGATGCCGAGTTCGCGTGTCGTCGGCAGGATCTTCTCCTCGATGCCGCGCGAGATCAGCGAAAATTCGATCTGCAGGTCGACGATCGGAGCGACAGCGGCGGCGCGACGGATCGTATCGGCGCCCACTTCCGACAAGCCGATATGCCTGACGTAACCTGCCTTGACCATGTCAGCGATGGCGCCGACCGTGTCTTCGATCGGCACGTTCGGATCGAGGCGGGCGGGGCGATAGATGTCGATATAGTCGACGCCGAGGCGCTGCAGCGTATAGCTGAGAAAGTTCTTTACCGCGACCGGCCGGGCGTCGATGCCGCTCCAACCGCCGACGGGATCGCGCAGGCCGCCGAACTTGACGCTGATGACGGCGCCCTCGCGCCTGCGACCCTTCAATGCCTCACCGATCAGCATTTCGTTATGGCCCATGCCGTAGAAATCGCCGGTGTCGAGCAGGTTGATGCCGGCATCGAGCGCGGCATGGATCGTCGCGATGCTTTCTGCGCGATCTGAGGGGCCGTACATGCCCGACATGCCCATGCAGCCGAGGCCGATGGCCGAGACATCGGGGCCTGTCTTTCCCAAGCGATAGGTCTGCATTGTCTTCTCCTTCATTTGCGCCGCGCGGCGTTGTCGGACATTTGCGCCGCGCGGCGTTGCCGGACGCCGTTCTACCGCTTTCGCATTCGGGCGATAATCGGACGGCATCGAACAGGCTGTGCGGGGAAATGCACAATGACCAGTCTTCTCTTGGACCGGTCTTCTCTGGTGATCTGGATGCCGTCGCGGCGATTGCAAGGGAACGCGTCGCCCGCCGATCCGCTGGATGGCTCTCGATTTTCTGAAGCTGGAACGGCAGCGCGCGCCCTCCGGTTGAGGAGTCTCATAAAACTTCCCGTGTAGCATTATCAAAAACTTTGAAATGTTCACGGATTGTTTCGGGTTCTTTTCTGAGCTATGTCACTTTCTCGGCGATGAGATCGTCTTTTCAGAACCAACCGCTGTAGAGATGCCTCATGCTTGACCCCAAATTCGTTCGCCGTGGCCTTTTCCTGGTCTTCATCATCCTCTTCCTCGATATTATCGGTATCGCCATCATCATGCCGGTGCTGCCCGCCTTTCTGGAGCAGCTGACCGGCGGCAGCGTCAGCGATGCGGCGATCGACGGCGGCTGGCTGATGCTCGTCTATGCCGGCATGCAATTCCTGTTCGCGCCGCTGCTCGGAAACCTGTCCGACCGTTTCGGCCGCCGGCCGATCCTTTTGCTTTCGGTGCTGACCTTCGCGATCGATAATTTCATCTGCGGCATCGCCACCAGCTTCTGGATGCTGTTCGTCGGCCGTGTCCTTGCCGGTATCAGCGGCGGCAGCTTCGCCACCTGCTCAGCCTTTATCGCCGATATCAGCACGGAGGAGAATCGGGCGAAGAATTTCGGGCTGATCGGCATCGCTTTCGGTGTCGGCTTCACCATCGGCCCCGTCGTCGGCGGTATCCTCGGCGAATTCGGCCCGCGTGTGCCGTTCCTCGGCGCGGCGGCGCTATCGCTCGTCAATTTTATCGCCGCCTGTTTCCTGCTGCCGGAAACCCTGGAGGCGAAGAACCGCCGCCGGTTCGAGTGGAAGCGCGCCAATCCGCTCGGTGCGCTCCGCCAGATGCGGCACTATCCCGGCATTGGCTGGGTCAGCCTCGTCATGTTCCTGTTCTTCCTGGCGCATGCCGTCTATCCCTCGGTCTGGTCGTTCGTCTCGACCTATCGCTACGGCTGGAGCGAGGGGCAAATCGGCCTGTCGCTCGGCATTTACGGTATCGGTGCGGCGCTCGTCATGGGGCTGGTGCTGCCGCGCGTCGTGCCTCTGCTCGGCGAATGGAAGACCGCGCTTCTCGGCCTGTGTTTTTCGGCCGCTGGGCTTACCGGCTATGCTTTTGCATGGGAGGGATGGGTGGTCTACGTCGTAATCGTCGCGACTGTCATGGAAAACGTCGCCGATCCGCCGCTGCGCAGCATCGCCGCCGGCAAGGTGCCGCCATCGGCGCAGGGCGAGTTGCAGGGGGCGCTCACCAGCCTCAGCAGCATCACCACCATCGTCGGGCCCCTGATCTTCACGCAAATGTTCAGTTATTTCACCCGGCCCGAGGCGCCAATCATCTTTGCGGGCGCACCCTATCTTGCCGCCGCCCTGTTCATTTTGGTGGCAGCCGGCGTATTCCTCATGCGCGTCAAGATGAGAGCGCCCGCCGAGGCGCTGGAGGCAGCAGGTTGATCGATCAGAAATGCTGATGCGATGATGAATTTTTCATCATCCGCCTCATTTGGGGTAGTTCTTTGCGGGGCTTTGCTCTAAGTCCGGATGTTATTTCGCCGCAAGCTGCGGCGACGCATATTTCAATCACAGGACTGGTGTCATGGACACGCCGATCGACGCGCGCAGGCTTGCGCCGACAACCGATAATCGTTGGGGCGCGCATTTCCGTGCCACGCTGGCGCTCGGCATTCCGCTGATCGGCGCGCAGCTCGCCCAGCTCGGCATCAACACCACCGATGTGATGATCGTCGGCCGCCTCGGCGCCGAGCATCTGGCGGCGATGGTGCTTGCGGCGCAGTTCCTGTTTACGATCCTGATCTTCGGTTCGGGCTTTGCCATCGCCGTCATTCCAATGGTGGCGCAGGCCTATGGCCGCGGCGACCTCGTCTCGGTGCGCCGGTCGCTGCGCATGGGTCTGTGGGTGGTGATCGGATACTGGGTCCTCATGCAGCCGGCCTTCTTCAATTCGGAGCAGATCCTTCTCTTCGCACAGCAGAAGCCCGAGGTGGCGAAGCTCGCCCATGGCTACATCATGATCGGCCAGTTCGGCGTGCTGCCGGGCCTGCTCTTCAACGTCATGCGCTCGCTCGTCAGCGCCATCGGCAAGGCGGGCGTCATCCTCAACGTTACCATCGCCACGCTGGTGATGAACGCGATCTTCGCCTATATGCTCGTGCTCGGTCATTTCGGCTTTCCGGCGATGGGGCTCGAGGGCGCGGCGATCGTTTCGGTTGTCGTACAGACCGCAGGCTTCCTCTTCATCCTGGCTTTCGTTCAGAGAAGGGAGGAGACTCGGCGCTACGAGATCTTCGTGCGGTTCTGGAAGCCCGACTGGCATGCGCTGCTGGAGGTCATCCGGCTTGGTTTCCCGATCAGCGTCACCATCCTTGCCGAGGTCAGCCTGTTCACGGTGGCTTCGCTCTTGATGGGCTATATCGGCACGATCGAGCTTGCGGCTCATGGCATTGCCCTGCAATGGGCCTCGATTGCCTTCATGATCCCGCTCGGCCTCAGCCAGGCGGCAACGGTGCGCGTCGGTGTCGCCCACGGGCAGGGCGATTATCAGGGCCTGGTGCGCGCTTCGATCACGGTGCTCATCCTCGCCTGCGCCATTTCCGCCGGCGGCGGCGTGCTCTTTGCGGTGGCGCCGCAATTCCTCGGAAGCTGGTTCCTCGACGTCAGCTCGCCGGAGGCGCCCGAAGTGCTTGCCTATGCCGGGCCGCTGATTGTCGTTGCCGGGCTTTTCCAGCTCGTCGACGGGCTGCAGGTGATCGCCAATGGATTGTTGCGCGGCCTCAAGGATGCACGCGTGCCGATGATCATGGCGTTGATCGCCTACTGGCCGATCGGTTTCTTCCTTGCCTGGGCCTTTGCCTTCCCGCTCGGTTTCGGCAGCATCGGCATCTGGTTCGGCTTCCTCGTCGGGCTGGCCGCCGCCGCCGTCATGCTCTGCGCGCGCTTCTACCTTCTTCTTCGTCGGGAGGCGGAGCTGGCCCACGCCTGAGCCGGCCGCCTCTGCCGTCAGGGGACGGGTTTGTAGCTGGCGATACATTTCCTGCGGATCGAAATTGGCGGCCCTATGGACCGCTGCAACGGCGGCTCGCGCACGCTCGACGACCTCGGTATTTTCCCATTCGGCAATCGTGACGAAATTGAATTCGCCTGGACCGGCGACCTGCTCCAGCACCCTGTGATCGATGAAACCGTCCTGCGCCTCCAGCAGCTTGTGGGTCATCATCACTTTGACGAGAAATTCCTCGCGCGCCGCCGCCGGCACGATGAACTTATCTATCCTGTAGAAGGCTCCGCTCATCCATTTTCTCCTGCGTTAGATGTCTGCAGGCAGATCTGTAATTCCTCAAGTTAAGCTGAGGTCGATATGCGGATGAAGAAAAAAGGCTCGCCTGGGCGAACCTTTGGGCTGCTGACAAAGCGGACCAACTCCTCTTTCGTCATGCCGGGCTTGTCCCGAGCATCTGCCTTCGGTCGATACGTGACAGATCCTCGGCACAGGGCCGAGGATGACGAGGAGTGAGGTTAATCAACGAGTTAAAGGCCCGCCTGGGCGGGCCTTCATCGGAAATCGCTATGGCTTGAAATCAGCGTTCGGCGAGCGCCGGTTCGCCCTTCTTTTCACGCACCATGTTGATGAAGCGACGGAAGAGATAGTGGCTGTCCTGCGGGCCCGGAGAGGCTTCCGGATGATGCTGGACCGAGAAGACCTGCTTGCCGAGGACGCGCAGGCCGCAATTGCTGCCGTCGAAAAGCGAAATATGAGTCTCTTCGACGCCGTCTGGCAGCGACTTCGAGTCGACCGCGAAGCCGTGGTTCATCGAGACGATCTCGACCTTGCCGGTCGTATGGTCCTTGACGGGGTGGTTGGCGCCGTGATGGCCCTGATGCATCTTCTCGGTCTTCGCGCCGAGTGCCAGGCCCAGCATCTGGTGGCCGAGGCAGATGCCGAAGACCGGGATATCGGTCTTGATCAGCGTCTTGATTACAGGCACGGCATAGTCGCCGGTTGCCGCCGGATCGCCCGGGCCGTTCGACAGGAAGATGCCGTCCGGCTGCATGGCAAGCACGTCTTCGGCGCTCGTTGCGGCCGGCACGACAGTCACCTTGCAGTCGAGGCCGGCAAACAGGCGCAGGATGTTGCGCTTGACGCCGTAATCGAGGCAGACGACGTGGTATTTCGCGTCTGTTGCCTTGAGTTCACCGTAACCTTCATTCCACACCCACGGTGTTTCGGTCCATTGCGAGGACTGGCCCGACGAAGCGATCTTGGCAAGGTCGAGACCTTCAAGGCCACTCCAGGCTTTGGCCTCGGCCTTCAGCGTCTCGATGTCGAAGACGCCGTTCGGATCGTGGGCGATCACCGCGTTCGGAGCGCCGTTCTCACGGATCCACGCGGTTAATGCGCGCGTGTCGATGCCGCAGAGACCGATGACTCCGCGCGCCTTCAGCCATTGGTCGAGGTGCTTGGCGGCGCGGTAGTTCGAGGGCTCAGTGATGTCGGCCTTGAAGATGACGCCGACGGCGCCATGGCGGGCGGCGGGCGTCAGATCCTCGATGTCTTCATCATTGGTGCCGATATTGCCGATATGCGGGAAGGTGAAGGTGACGATCTGGCCGAGATAGGAGGGGTCCGTCAGGATCTCCTCATAGCCGGTGAGCGCCGTGTTGAAGACCACTTCGGCCGGCACCTTGCCGGTGGCGCCGATGCCCTTGCCTTCGATGACCGTGCCGTCGGCAAGAACGAGCAGGGCGGTCGGCTTTTCGATTGTCCAGGGTGCTGTCGCGGTCATCTTCATCCCGTTTCCGGCAGGTGGGCGCGTTGCCGCGCTCGTCGCCATTTGATTTCGCAGGCGTGTGGACACGGCAATGCCGCGCGCTTCAGGCCTGATCACGAATTTTGGTGCAGGTGGCGGTAAATAGCCACGCAATCGCTTGCGGTCAATCTTTGTAGCCGAGATCGCGGCCGTTTTCCTGCGCTTTATCGCACTGACCGCGCAATTTATTTGATCCGCCACATCAGCGTGGTTTATGAAGCGGCATCAAAACAGGAGTGAAGACCATGCTGCGCGATCAACTCGCCACCCAGCTGAAAGAGGCGATGAAGGCCAAGAATGCGGAGCGGCTTTCCACCGTCCGGCTGATTCAGGCTGCGGTCAAGGACCGCGATATCGCCAACCGCGGCACCGGCAAGGAGCAGGCGAGCGACGACGAGATCCTGCAGATCCTCGCCAAAATGGTGAAGCAGCGTGACGAATCGGCAAAGATCTACGAGGAGAATTCCCGGCCGGAGCTTGCCGCCAAGGAGCGCGCCGAAATCATCGTCATCCAGGATTTCATGCCGAAGCAGCTTTCGGACAGCGAAGTGCGCGCCAACGTCTCGGCGATCATCGCCGAGACGGGTGCCGCGGGTGCCAAGGACATGGGCAAGGTGATGGCGGCGCTGAAGGAGCGTTACGCCGGCCAGATGGATTTCGCCAAGGCGTCGGCGACCGTCAAGGAACTGTTGAACGGATAAGCCTCAGACAATCTTTCTTGCCTGCGGTTCGTCACGGACCGCAGGCCCGAGCACCGCTTCGGCGGCGGCATCGATGATGGCGAATTTCGCCGCCTGATAATTCCAATATTCGCGGATGAAATGGGCCGACAGCCAGAAGTCGCCCTTGCGGGAGGGTTCGGTCCAGCCAATGCTCTCCATGGTCGCTGCCTGCGTCAGAAGCCGCTTCAGGTGGGTGTTGGAGATCATGAACTGTTCGCGGATTTCCCTAAGCGACAGAGGGCCGAGCACGACGCGGTCGGCCGTCCTTGGAAATTCGGGAAGGCGCGAGATCAGGTAGTCCATCACCAGCCCGCCGGAATTCGCCCAGTTGAAGAGGTTGAAGGTTGGGCCTGGACTGCGCACCGCTTCACTGCCGATGATCGCCCTTGCGATCAGCGGCTGGATCGCTGCCATCATCGCCGAGGGATCGGCGGCAATCTTATCGGCGCGCTCACCGCCGTCGAGACCGTCGAGGATCATCATATGGGCGACGAGCCATCGGGTGAAATGCTGCTCGGCGATTTCGGTAGGCTCCAGGTAGCGTGTGCGCTTGTCGGGGCCGGGAACCGGTCGTAGGAAGCGATAGGCCAGCATTTCCTGCATGAAGACCGCGGCCGTGTTGCGGCTGGCGATGTCGTTCCTGACCGCAAAATCGATGAAGCGGCCGGAATAGAGGCCGCCGCTCTTCCCGTCTTCGGAATAGCCGTAGTGAAGCGCGAAGCCGGCATGGGCCATCAGCCAGCGCTGTTGCGCGGCGAAGATCGAGGCGATGCGCGGGCTCTCGCGATAGATGGCGAGCATCTGATCGGCGCAATGCAGGATCGCAGCGAGAAAGCGATCGTCTGCTGCAAGATTGTCCGCGGTAAAAGCCATTTGGAGAGGTCCAGGGAGTTCGGCGCATACATCTTTCATGCAAGCGCCGCCTGTCAACGGTTTTATCGATAAGCGGTTAATTTCAAAGGGAGAGTTGTCGCAGGAGAGCCAAAAAATTTAAGAAGGCAGGAGCTGGGGGCGCTCCTGCCTTCTTGCTCTTTGCTTCCACCGGCACGCAGGGCCGAAGCCCAAGCCGGAGGGTATTTGCAAAGGCACCCTTGCGAAGCGGCGCCGGGGGTAGGGATGGTGCTTCGCTCGGGGATCGCTTTGTTGAGATCGAACTTATTGCGGGCTGGCTGCTTATTCAAATTACAAAAAAATAATGATTGGCGAAAACGGCGGTTTGAGAGGCATCCAAGCAGAGGCCGAGCGGGCTGGCTCGAGAACAGGATTGCTTAAGCGACGGAATTTATAAGCCATTGTTTTTTAAATGTTTTAATCTGCTCTTCTCAACGGCTTTGGCTCTTCGTGGAGCACTCGCAACGATGCCGTTCCCGATCTGCGAGGACAATAATGTCGCACCCCTGTCGCAGGGCGATGACGTTTTGTTGATTGGAAAACCGACGTCGCAGGCAACGGGTGCACTTGCCTGTGAATAGCGGGTTTTCATGACAAGTTTCGTGGCAAGGAGCGGCAAAGCAGCTTATATGGAGCTTGGCCAAGAGGTATAGATGCGCTTTTCCAACACCTTTCTCGATGAGATCCGCGACCGCGTTCCGATTTCGAACGTGATTGCGCGCCGCGTCAGCTGGGACAAGCGCAAGACCAACGTGTCGCGCGGTGATTACTGGGCCTGCTGCCCGTTCCACGGCGAGAAATCGCCGAGCTTCCACTGCGAGGACCGGAAGGGCCGCTATCACTGCTTCGGCTGCGGCGTCACCGGCGACCATTTCCGCTTCCTCAGCGAACTCGAAGGCTTGAGTTTTCCCGAGGCGGTGCAGCAGATCGCCGATATGGCCGGCGTGCCGATGCCGCTTGCCGATCCTGTGATGGAGAAGCGCGAGAAAGAGCGCGGCTCGCTGATCGACGTCATGGAAATGGCGACACAATTTTTCCAGGATCAGCTGCAGACGGCGAATGGGGCGAGGGCGCGCGCCTATCTGCGCGACCGCGGATTGACGGGACGCACCATCGAAACCTTCCGCCTCGGCTATGCGCCCGACAGCCGCAATGCGCTCAAGGAATTCCTCGCCGGAAAGGGTGTCTCCAAGGAGCAGATCGAGGCCTGCGGTCTGGTTGTCCATGAAAACGTGCCGGTTTCCTACGATCGTTTCCGCGACCGCATCATGTTCCCGATCCTGTCGTCGCGGGAAAAGGTGATCGCTTTCGGCGGCCGCGCCATGTCGGCCGATGCGCCGGCCAAATATCTGAACTCCAACGAGACGGAGCTCTTCCACAAGGGCAATGTTCTTTACAATTTCGCCCGTGCGCGGCGCGCGATCCAGGGACCGGGCCGCGGCGATCCTCAGGACGACAATGCGACCGGCACCATCATCGCCGTCGAAGGCTATATGGACGTGATCGCGCTGCATCAGGCGGGCATCGAGAATGCCGTCGCGCCGCTCGGCACAGCGCTCACCGAAAACCAGCTCGAGCTGCTCTGGAAGATGGTGCCGCAGCCGGTGCTCTGCTTCGACGGCGACGGCGCCGGCATCCGCGCCGCCAATCGCGCCGCCGAACTGGCGTTGCCGCATCTGAAGCCCGGCCGTTCCGTTCGCTTCGCGCTTCTGCCCGATGGCAAGGATCCCGACGATCTCGTGCGCGATGACGGGCGCGCGCCTTTCGACAAGGTGATGAGCCAAGCAAAGCCACTCTCCGAGATGCTTTGGAGCCGGGAGATCAACACCGGCAAGTTCGACACGCCTGAGGCGCGCGCCGAGCTCGAGGCGCGGCTGAAGCAACTGGTCGCCGTCATCGCCGACGAGAACGTCCGCCGTCACTACCAGCAGGATATTCGCGATCGGCTGAACGCCTTCTTCCAGCCGCAGTTCCAGAACCGCAACAATGGCGACCGCCGCGGCGGCTTCAACGGCAACGGCAATTACCGGACGGGCCGCGACAATGCGGGCAAGGCAGGACCGAAAAGCCCCAGCGTCATTTCCGAAAGGCTTGCCCGCTCGGGCCCGGTGCGCGGCCATCAGAACAATACCGCGCTACGCGAAAGCGTGCTGGCGCTGACCGTCGTCAATCACCCCTCGCTGATGATTGACGATTATGACGAGATCGCCGCGATCGAATATGACAGCCGCGAGCTGCAGCGGCTCTGGTCGGCGATGCTGGGGGCAGCCGCGGCCGTCGCGGGCCCGCATCTGACGCGCGAATATCTGACCGAAAGGCTGGAATTCGAAGGCTTCGGCCCGCTCATCAAGAGCCTCGACCAGCAGGTGCGCAATGCCCGGCTATGGATCGCAACCGAGGAGGCGGCGATGGAGGATGCGCGTGAGGGATACCGCCAGGCGCTGGCCTCCCACAAGCGGGCGAAGGCGTTGCGCCGGCAGAAGATCGAGCTTGAGCGCGAGATCGCACTGGCAACCGAAGCCGGCGACGGCGAGGCGATCGTTCAGTTGATGCGAGCGCAGCAGGAAGTGCATTTCGAAGGGGTGCGCCTTGAGAACCAGGAGGCGATCATCGATGGCTTCGGCGTGCTTTCCGGCCGCGTCAAAGGGGCGGCGAACCACTGATGTCGCTGACCGAACGCAATGAACCGGGCTTTTCCGCTTCCGGCGCGCTGTTTTCTTCCGGCCGCTCGCCGCTCGATATCCTCAAGCAGGTCTACGGCTATTCCTCCTTCCGCGGTAAGCAGCAGCAGGTCGTCGAGCACGTGGTTTCTGGCGGCGATGCGGTCGTGCTCTTTCCCACAGGTGCGGGCAAATCGCTGTGCTTCCAGATTCCGGCGCTCTGCCGCGATGGCGTCGGCATCGTGGTTTCGCCGCTGATTGCGCTGATGCGCGATCAGGTCGAGGCGATGAAGCAGCTCGGCATCCGCGCCGCAGCACTTAATTCCTCGCTGTCGCGCGAGGAGTTCGTCGAGGTTCGCCGCGCGCTTTCGGCAGGCCAACTCGACCTTCTCTATGTCACGCCCGAGCGCATTTTGACCGATGGTTTCCGCGAGCTGATCGCCAACGAGAAGATCGCGCTGTTTGCCATCGACGAGGCCCATTGCGTCTCGCAATGGGGCCATGATTTCCGGCCGGAATATCGTGCGCTCGGCCGGCTCGGCGAGCAATATCCGGGTGTGCCCAGGGTGGCGCTGACGGCGACGGCCGATCCGCATACGCGCGACGACATCATCGAGCGGCTGGGGCTCGATGCTGCCGAGATCTTCACCACCAGCTTCGACCGTCCGAACATCGCCTACGAGATCGTCGAGCGTGACCAGCCGCGCCAGCAGCTGTTGCGGTTCCTGTCCGGCCACAAAGGCGACAGCGGCATCGTCTATTGCCTATCGCGCGCCAAGGTCGAAGATACGGCCGAATGGCTGAACGGGCAGGGCATTCGTGCGCGTGCCTACCATGCCGGCATGGACAGGGTGGTTCGTGACGCCAATCAGGATGCCTTCCTGAAAGAAGAGAACCTTTGCCTAGTCGCCACCGTCGCCTTCGGCATGGGCATCGACAAACCGAACGTGCGGTATGTCGCCCATCTGGATCTGCCGGGGTCCGTCGAGGCCTATTATCAGGAGACCGGGCGTGCCGGCCGTGATGGCCTGCCGTCCGAGGTCTGGATGGCCTATGGCATGGCCGACGTGATCCAGCGCGGCCGGATGATCGACGAAGGCAGCGCCGCCGCGGAGATCAAACGGGTCGAACGCGCCAAGCTCAACGCATTGCTGGCGATCTGCGAGACCGCCTCCTGCCGCCGCCAGGCGATCCTTGCCCATTTCGGCGAGGCGCATGCCGGCCAATGCGGCAATTGCGACACCTGCCTAAAGCCGGTCGAGACCTGGGAGGGCACAGAGGCGGCAATCAAGGCGCTGGCGGCGGTCTACCGCACCGGCGAGCGTTTCGGCGCCGGCCATGTCATCGATGTGCTCCTCGGCAATGTCAACGAAAAGACCGAACGTTTCGGCCATGCTGAAATGCCGGTCTTCGGCGCCGGCAAGGATATCCCGGCGCGCGTCTGGCAGTCGGTCTTCCGCCAGCTGCTGGCCATGGGGCTGATCCGTGTCGACCACGAGGCCTTCGGGGCGCTGAAGCTGGAGCCGGAGGCGCGCGCCGTCTTCAAACACGAGCGGCAGGTGTTCTTCCGCAAGGACCGGCCGGCCTCGGAACGGCGCACGAAGAAGGCGGAGCGCAGCGAGCGCAAATCGGGACTATCAGGCGCAGACGGCACTCTCTTCGAGGCGCTAAGGGCCGAGCGCATGGCGATCGCGAAGTCGCTCGGCGTGCCGCCCTATGTCGTCTTCCCCGATACGACGCTGATCGCCTTTGCCACCGAGAAGCCACGGAGCCGCAAGGAACTGCTCGCCATATCAGGTGTCGGGCAGGCGAAGCTCGAGCGCTACGGCGATGCCTTCCTGGAGATCATCCTGGCGCAGGACAACGGCTGAGCGGACCCCTCGGATCCTTGAGATCGGGCGAGGAGGCATGGTAGATGCTTGTCTCTGACGGAGGAGTGCCGATGGCCCAGAATATCTACGACCGACCGGAATTCTTCGCCGGATATAGCGGCATGAGACGATCCGTTCACGGGCTCGACGGAGCATCCGAGTGGCCGGCCGTGCGCGCGCTGCTGCCCGATCTTGCCGGCAAGCGCGTCGTCGATCTCGGCTGCGGCTTTGGCTGGTTTTCGCGTTTTGCCATGAGCCAGGGTGCTGCAAGCGTGCTTGCGCTCGACATCTCGGAAAAGATGATCGCCAGAGCAAGGGCCGATACGGCTGAAGCAGCGATCACTTATGAGATCGCCGATCTCGAGCATCTCATGCTTGCTCAAGCTTCTTTCGATTTCGCCTATAGCTCGCTAGCGCTGCATTATATCCAGGATTTCGCCGGTCTCGCCGCGACCGTCTATCGCGCGCTTTTGCCGGGATCGCATTTCGTCTTCACCATCGAGCATCCGATCTTCATGGCGCCGACCAATCCCGGCTGGGCAACCGATGCCGAGGGGCGACGCATCTGGCCGCTCGACCGCTATTCCGTCGAAGGTCCGCGCACCACCGACTGGCTCGCCAAGGGTGTCGTCAAGCAGCACCGCAAGCTCGGCACGACGCTCAACACCTTGATCGCGGCCGGCTTTACCCTTCGCCATGTCGAGGAGTGGAGCCCGAACGAAGATGAGCTCCACGACAATCCAGATTGGGCGGAGGAGATGGACCGGCCGATGTTCCTGCTGATTGCGGTCCAGCGCTGAAGAAGACAAGCCGGCGGCAATATGCTAACCCGGCGGGCAAAACGGAAATCTCTGGGAAAGGCCGTCCATGACCTCGCAATTTCTCTCCCATCTCAGCAACGAGATCTCAGCGCTGAAGGATGCCGGCCTCTACAAATCCGAGCGGGTCATCAGCTCCAAGCAGGCGGGCGAGATCGCGATTTCCACCGGCGAGCGAGTGCTGAATTTCTGCGCCAACAACTATCTCGGCCTTGCCGACAACGAGGAGCTGGCCGAGGCCGGCAAGCAGGCGCTCGATCGATACGGCTACGGCATGGCTTCGGTGCGCTTCATCTGCGGCACGCAGGAAGAGCATAAGCAGCTCGAAGCGCGCATCTCCTCTTTCCTCAGCATGGAAGACACGATCCTCTATTCCTCCTGCTTCGACGCCAATGGCGGTCTCTTCGAAACGCTGCTGTCCGAAGAGGACGCGATCATCTCCGACGCGCTAAACCACGCCTCGATCATCGACGGCGTCAGGCTTTCGAAGGCCAAGCGCTTCCGCTATGCCAACAACGATATGGCAGCGCTCGAAGAGGAGCTGAAAAAGGCCGAAGGCAGCCGCTTCAAGCTGATCGCCACCGACGGCGTCTTCTCGATGGACGGCATCATCGCCAATCTCGGCGGCGTCTGCGATCTCGCCGAGAAATACGGGGCGATGGTCATGGTCGATGACAGCCATGCGGTCGGCTTCGTCGGCAAGAACGGCCGAGGATCGCCGGAATATTGCGGCGTCGAGGGCCGGATCGACATCATCACCGGCACGCTCGGCAAGGCGCTCGGCGGCGCCTCGGGCGGTTATACTTCGGCGAAGGCCGAGGTCGTCGAATGGCTGCGGCAGCGCTCGCGGCCCTATCTGTTTTCGAACACGCTGGCGCCCGTCATCGCTGCCGCCTCGCTCAAGGTGTTCGACCTCATCGAAAACGGCGATGCCCTGCGCAAGCACCTTTCCGGCAATGCCGATCTCTTCCGCACAGAAATGACCAAGCTCGGCTTCACGCTTGCCGGCGAAGGCCATCCGATCATTCCCGTCATGTTGGGCGACGCCAAGCTCGCCCAGGATATGGCCGGCCTGATGCTGAAGAAGGGGATCTATGTGATCGGCTTCTCCTTCCCCGTTGTGCCGAAGGGCCAGGCACGCATTCGCACGCAGATGTCGGCGGCGCATTCGCGGGCAGATGTCGAGCGGGCGATCGCGGCCTTTGCCGAGGCAGGGCGGGAATTGGGTGTGATTTGAGTGAGGCTTGCTCCCTCTTCTCCCCAGCGGGGAGAAGGTGGCCCGAAGGGTCGGATGAGGGGGTGAGCGAAGCGAAGTTTCGAGCGGCAAGCGAGAAACAAAGTAAGCGTTATATGGTGTGCCGTGCCGCCCCCTCATCCGCCCTACGGGCACCTTCTCCGTTGGGGAGAAGAGGGAGTCGAGAGGCCGGCGCCAAACAAATGTGGGGATGGTTGAATGTCGAACATGATGAAGGCGCTGGTCAAAGCGAAACCGGAAGTCGGGCTCTGGATGGAGAATGTGCCGGTGCCCGAGGTCGGGCCGAACGATGTGCTGATCCGGGTGAAGAAATCGGCGATCTGCGGCACCGACGTCCATATCTGGAACTGGGACCAGTGGGCGCAGAAGACCATTCCGGTGCCGATGGTGGTCGGCCATGAATTCTCCGGCGAGATCGCCGAGATCGGTTCGGCGGTCACCCGCTATCATGTCGGCGAGCGGGTCTCCGGCGAGGGGCATATCGTCTGCGGCAAGTGCCGCAACTGCCGGGCGGGCAGGGGGCATCTCTGCCGAAATACGCTCGGCGTCGGCGTCAACCGCCCGGGTTCGTTCGGCGAATTCGTCTGCATTCCCGAAGGCAATGTCGTACCGATCCCGGATGATATTTCCGACGAGATCGCCGCGATCTTCGATCCGTTCGGCAATGCCGTGCACACCGCGCTCTCCTTCGATCTCGTCGGCGAGGACGTGCTCGTCACCGGCGCCGGGCCGATCGGCATCATGGGCGCGCTTGTCGCCAAGCGATCCGGCGCCCGCAAGGTCGTCATCACCGATATCAATCCTCATCGGCTGGAGCTGGCGCGCAAGCTCGGCATCGACCATGTCGTCGACGCATCGAAGGAAAACCTCGCCGACGTGATGAAGGCGATCGGCATGACGGAAGGATTCGACGTCGGGCTGGAAATGTCGGGGGCCGCACCTGCCTTCCGCGACATGATCGACAAGATGAACAATGGCGGCAAGATCGCTATCCTCGGCATCGCGCCGGCCGGCTTCGAAATCGACTGGAACAAGGTGATCTTCAAGATGCTCAATCTCAAGGGCATCTACGGCCGCGAGATGTTCGAGACCTGGTACAAGATGATCGCCTTCGTCCAGGGCGGCCTCGATCTCGCGCCCATCATCACCCACCGGATCGGCATCAACGATTTCCGCGACGGCTTCGAGGCGATGCGGTCGGGCAATTCCGGCAAGGTTGTGATGGACTGGATGTGAGGAGGACGACATGCTCCATGAAGGAAGCTGCCATTGCGGCAACGTGGCTTTCGAGGTCGAAGGCGAATTCAGCGAGGCGCTCGACTGCAACTGCTCGCTCTGTCGCAGGCGGGGCGGACTTCTCGCCTTCGTGCCGCGCGAGAAGCTGGTGCTGAAAACGCCGGAGGACAATCTGTCTACCTATACTTTCAACCGGCATGTCATCCGGCATCACTTCTGCGCCAATTGCGGGATTGCACCGTTCGGCGAAGGCGTGGCCCCGGACGGCTCGGCGATGGCCTCGATCAATCTGCGCTGCATCCCGGCGGTCGATCTCGGTGCGCTGAAGGTGACGGCGTATGACGGCGCGGTGCGCTAGGCCAACAGCCCTCACGCCAAAGGCGCATATATCGTCGGCACAACTTCAGAAATGGCAGAAATGACGGGTATCGCGGTCAAAATATCTGCTGCCCTTGTCTTTTGTTCGCCGCATCTTAAATAAGGGTTCGCAATCGCTGCCGCGGTTCAAAGCCTGTGGATAAGGCTTTTTCCGATTTTTCGTGGGCTTTTTTTCTGGAAAAGCTTGACGAGAACAAAAAATGTGGGAATCACCGTTCGACTTGTTGAATGGTGAACTGGGTCAAGGCGGATCGCGCAACCATGGCCGGAAATCCAAAAGCAAGAAAGCTTTGCTGTCCGGTGCCGGTAATCGTGGTTAATCAGGCTTTAAATGTCATCCCGTTAGGTGGGCAAAGGTGATTCGAGGGCGGCGCGTGCGGCGCGTCAGGCCCTGAGACAGCCCGTTCACCGTAGCGAGATTGGATAGCGTCAGGAAGGCGACGATATAAATGGCAACCAAGGTCAAAGAGAACGAAGACGCGGAAGTCGAACGCGATGGCGCAAGCGACGGCCCTCTTCTCGATCTTTCCGACGACGCGGTCAAGAAGATGATCAAGGCCGCCAAGAAGCGCGGCTATGTGACCATGGACGAGCTCAATGCGGTCCTGCCGTCCGAAGAAGTGACGTCCGAGCAGATCGAAGACACGATGTCGATGCTGTCCGACATGGGCATCAACGTCATCGAAGACGAGGAAGCCGAGGAAGCCGGTGCTTCCGGCGGCAGCGATGACGACGACGCCGGTGGCGACGAGGAAAGCGAAGGCGGCGAACTCGCGCCTTCGAGCGGCACGGCTCTCGCGACCGCCAAGAAAAAAGAACCGACCGACCGTACCGACGATCCGGTTCGTATGTACCTGCGCGAGATGGGCTCGGTGGAGCTTCTTTCCCGCGAGGGCGAAATCGCGATCGCCAAGCGTATCGAGGCCGGCCGCGAGACGATGATCGCGGGCCTCTGTGAGAGCCCGCTGACCTTCCAGGCGCTGATCATCTGGCGCGATGAACTCAACGAAGGCACGACGCTGCTGCGCGAGATCATCGATCTCGAAACGACCTATTCCGGTCCTGAAGCCAAGGCTGCGCCGCAGTTCCAGAGCCCGGAGAAGATCGAAGCCGATCGCAAGCTCGCAGAAGAGAAGGAAAAGACCCGCCGCGCCCGCTCCGGCGACGACGACATCACCGATGTCGGCGGCGAAGGCCTGCCTCCCGAGGAGGAGGAAGAGGACGAGGACGAGTCCAACCTTTCGCTGGCGGCGATGGAAGCCGAGCTTCGCCCGCAGGTGATGGAGACGCTGGATACGATCGCCGAGACCTACAAGAAGCTGCGCAAGCTGCAGGACCAGCAGGTCGAGCAGCGGCTGTCGGCTTCCGGCACGCTGTCCACCGCCCAGGAGCGCCGCTACAAGGAACTCAAAGATGAGCTCATCAAGGCCGTCAAATCTCTGTCCTTGAACCAGAACCGCATCGACGCCCTCGTCGAGCAGCTCTACGACATCAACAAGCGCCTCGTTTCCAACGAAGGCCGCCTGCTGCGTCTGGCCGAATCCTACGGCGTCAAGCGCGACTCCTTCCTGGAGCAGTACCAGGGCGCCGAGCTCGATCCGAACTGGATGAAGTCGATCGGCAATCTGGCCGCCCGCGGCTGGAAGGAATTCGCCAGGGGCGAAAACACGACGATCCGCGATATCCGCCAGGAAATCCAGAATCTGGCGACCGAGACCGGTATCTCGATCTCGGAATTCCGCCGCATCGTCCATATGGTGCAGAAGGGCGAGCGCGAAGCGCGCATCGCCAAGAAGGAAATGGTCGAAGCGAACCTTCGCCTCGTCATCTCCATCGCCAAGAAGTACACGAACCGCGGCCTGCAGTTCCTCGACCTCATTCAGGAAGGCAATATCGGCCTGATGAAAGCGGTCGACAAGTTCGAATACCGCCGCGGCTACAAGTTCTCGACCTATGCGACATGGTGGATCCGTCAGGCGATCACCCGTTCGATCGCCGACCAGGCCCGCACGATCCGCATTCCGGTGCATATGATCGAGACGATCAACAAGATCGTCCGCACATCGCGCCAGATGCTGCACGAGATCGGCCGCGAGCCGACGCCGGAAGAACTGGCCGAAAAGCTCGCCATGCCGCTCGAAAAGGTCCGCAAGGTCCTGAAGATCGCCAAGGAGCCGATCTCGCTCGAAACCCCTGTTGGTGACGAAGAGGATTCGCATCTCGGCGATTTCATCGAGGACAAGAACGCGCTGCTGCCGATCGACGCCGCCATCCAGGCGAACCTGCGTGAGACGACGACCCGCGTTCTCGCCTCGCTGACGCCGCGCGAGGAACGTGTTCTGCGCATGCGCTTCGGTATCGGCATGAACACCGACCACACGCTCGAAGAAGTCGGCCAGCAGTTCTCGGTCACCCGCGAACGTATCCGCCAGATCGAGGCGAAGGCGCTGCGCAAGCTGAAGCATCCGAGCCGTTCCAGAAAGCTGAGAAGCTTCCTCGACAGCTAAGGCTTCGGCCACGTCGTCCTGATTGGAAAAGCCGGGCTTTGCGCCCGGCTTTTGCTTTTCCTGATTAATACCAATGATCCCGGCGCCTTTCTTGTCCCTCCACGGTGACAGGCCTATAATCCGGCCACGGGGAAGGCATCGATCGCAACGCGCGACCGAGGGTCGACGTATGCCTGCATGGCCCAGCCTCCCTAGATCCGAATAATTTTAGGCTTGACCGGCCAAAATCTGAATTTGGATCTACGCCAAAAAAATAGAGCATGACGTCGTCCGGAAAGCTCTCACACTCTTCGGCATCATGCTCTGGGAGGTGCGACATGACCACTTACATTCTTTTGATCAATTGGACGGATCAGGGCATCCGCAATGTGCGCGACTCGGCAAAACGGCTCGATGCCGCGAAGAAATTGCTCACCAGCGTCGGCGGCTCCTTCAACCAGTTCTATCTGACGATGGGCGGGCACGATATGGTCGCCGTCTGCGAGGCGCCCGATGACGCCGTCATGGCGCATTTTACCCTCTCGCTGGCGATGGGCGGCAATGTCCGCACGGAGACGCTGAAGGCATTCCCGGAGGCCGCCTACCGGGATCTCATCGGCTCGCTCGGGTAGCCGGAGCCGGAAATCGTCGATCTTGAAGGTTGCGGAGCGTTGGCTGCGCTGGCAGTGTCGCGGCGTGCTTCAATTTCCGCGGCAGGCTCCGGCCCGACTTTCGGCAAGCTCATGATGAAAGCGCTCCTCAGTTTCATGATCGTCATCGATCGACCGATAGCCGCTTCCTGACCGATGGAACTGGCGGCGGGCAAATGGGATGACGGGATCCGGCGGGGCGCTGCGGCGTCGTTCGCGCTGCATGCCATCGCGATCCTGCTCCTTCTGCTGCTGTTGCCGAAGGCCGAGCCGCCGCTGCCATTGCCGGATGACGGTCTCTCGGTGGAGATCGTGCCGCAGTCCGTGGAGCCGCTGAAAATGCCTGAGTCGGCCAAGGCGCCCTCGCCGGAACAGGCCAAGCCTGAGGCGGCAAAACCCAAAGCCGAGCCGGCGGCGCCGGTTGCAACCAATCCGCCTGCTGCGGCAATGCCTTCTGTGGCACCGATCACTTTGCCGGTGCCAAAGCCGGCTGTATTCGTCGAGGCAAGGCAGCTGTTTTCCGACAAGGTCCTTGCCGATCCACGCAGCCGACGCGCCCGCGAGGCGCTGCGTGGTCTTGCTGGCAGCGAGCGCAATCTGCAGCTCTGTGACCTCGAGGCGCTGGAGCAGGTGCGCCGGGCGCATCCGGCCATGGCGCCGGATGCGCTTGCGCCCTATGCCATGGCGGCGGAGAAGGTCAGCGGCAACAGCGTCGAGGTGAAGGGCGGCGCCTTCCGCAGCAAACGGAAATGGTACAATATCCAGTTCAAATGCGAGCTCGATGCCGGCTCCGGCAAGGTCCTGTCTTTCGCCTTTCTCGTCGGCGATGCCATTCCGAAAGGCGAATGGCAGGAGCACAATCTGGTGGCCGAGGATGGAGCCGCCGACCAATAACCCTCATCGCTGCTCGATCACGCGGTTTTTTTCTTTTGTGGCTTGATGCTGCCGGCTTTAGAGGCCACATCGCTGCTGTGACAGAAGAAGACGTGGAACCGGCGGAAACGCAGCACGAAACGGGAAAGCAGCGGCCTGAAATCCGCTGGGGCGTCGTTGCGTCCGTTGTTGCGCATATTCCTATCATTGCTCTCCTCATTCTCGGGCTGCCGAAAATCGAGCCGAAGCCTGTCGAAGACGAGAGCGTAAAGGTGGAACTCGTTCCCCCGCCGGAGGAGAAGAAGCCGGAGCCGAAACCCGAGGAAAAGCCACCGGAGCCGAAGCCGCCCGAAGAGGCGAAGAAGGAACCGCCTCCACCGCCTTCGCCACCGCCGCCAGCCGCTGCGCAGCCTAAGACGGCTGCCCAGCAAGCCAATCCAATGCCGACTCTGCGCCCTGTCACCGAGTTTGGCGATAAGAATAGCGGTCCCGCAAAGTCATTGGCGGGCAATTCCTCCCAAGGCGAAGCAAAGCCTGCAACGGCACCGCCACAGCGCGATTCTGAGTCTGAGCAGATGCCCGCACAGGCTGCTGCGAAAAAGCCGCAGCCCGAGACGCCTCCGTCAAAGCCTGTCCCAGATGATGTAAAGCTTCCCGAGGTCGCGACGGCTGACGTTTCTCCTGAGCGTAACGGGCCGTCGGCAGAAGTATCTGGCGACACCAAGACCAGTATCGAACCGGCCAAGCCGCCGGCGCAGAAGCCTAGTGAAGAGCCGAAGGCGGTTGGTAAGAATAATGATCTGCCTAACGCCAAAACGCTCTTTTCACGGACCGCAGATGGCGGTTCTATTGCGCAAACTGCGATCGACGGTCTTCCGCGCAAAGATCGAGTGGCTACGCTTTGCGCCACTGAGCTTGGGGGCCAACTCACTAACGGTTCACCGAGGTATTCTCCGTTCGCATTGCCTAATCGTCCGTTGTCAAGCGGCACCGTTGTCATTGCGGATGATGAAGCCTTTGGCACAGCCAAAGGCTGGTATCACGTTCGTTTCCGTTGCGAGGTGGATGAAGATGCCACGAAAGTCGTGTCGTTTGCACACAAGGTCGACGGATTGATCCCTCGCAGCCAATATGCGAAGTACCGTATCCGCGACTAGTCCTCGGAACCTCTATCGTGTCGCAGCTTCACAACAAGCCACGCGCAAGGAACCGCTCCTAGCTTCTTCCCATGGCCGTGATGATTCCGGTGAAGAAGGGACAAATGATATGTCGAACGAGATTGAGCGTTTTTTTGAACATCAGGACGAAGCCGTCAGTGCGCTGTTCCTGGAAAACAAAGGCGATGAGCTGACCGATATTTTGGTGGCTGCTCTGGAAGAGGCTTTCGAAATTCTTCTCGAAGCCGCGCCCGCCGAAACCGTTCATTGAGGTCGCGGAGGCCCGTTCGGTCTGCCAGTTGTGTCCTGACCGGTCGCGCGGCTTGCGCTGTCCCCTTATGTCGGGATAATGCGGCAGCATCAATGGCCTAGATATCATGTCGATTTTCCAAGAGGATCAACCGCCGTCGGACGCACTTGATGCCCGTCTGGCCGGTTACTGGTTCGAACGCGATGCGCTCGGCCGTTCCGCTGCGAGTGTCTTCCGGCTGGAAGCTCTCGGATTGCCGACGCTTTATCTGAAGGTCGAAGAGGCCGCTCCCTTCGGCGAACTCGCCGACGAAGCGGCCAGGCTTCGCTGGCTCAAGACTTTCAGTCTGCCCTGTCCTGATGTCATTGCAGAGGACAGTGACGGTGTGCACAATCGGCTGCTGATCAGCGCGCTGTCCGGAAGTGATCTCGCCAGCGCACCGGTGCTGACGCCGCTTGCGCGGGTTGAACTGCTGGCTGCGGCACTTCATGACCTGCATCGCCTGCCGATCGCATCCTGCCCGTTCGATCATCGGCTGGAGAGGCGTATCGCTGTGGCAAAAGCGCGGATGCAGGCCGGCATCGTCGACGAGACCGATTTTGACGAGATGCGGCTTGGAAAGAGTGCTGAGGCCTTGTTTGCCGAACTCGAGCGCCAGAGGCCGGATGGCGAGGATCTCGTCGTCACCCATGGCGACGCCTGCCTGCCGAATTTCATCGCGTCGGAAGAGGGATTTTCGGGCTACATCGACTGCAGTCGTCTCGGCGTCGCCGACCGCTATCAGGATATCGCGCTCGCCTGCAGCAGCGTCGCCCATAATTTCGGCGAGGCGCTGGTGCAGCCCTTCCTCGAACGTTACGGATTGACGGCACCAGATCCGGCAAGGCTCGATTATTATCAGCTGCTCGACGAATTCTTCTAGGCAGGCATTCTCGTCGCCACGATTGCGTCATCTCACTGCGGCTGGCAGAGTGGCTGGCGATCGGACCTGCGGACAGGTGATGGCGAGAAATCAGTTCAGGATGTTGCGCTCGGCGCTATCAGGCGTCGAAGCGGTGGCGGCGGAAACGCATCACAGCTTCGCGCGCCACACCCATGAGCAATTCGGCATCGGCTTGATTTCCGCCGGTGCTCAGTCATCGCTCAGCGGCCGCGGCATGGTGGAGGCCGAGGCCGGCGACATCATCACGGTCAATCCGAACGAGGTGCATGACGGCGCGCCGATCGGCGAGGGGCGGTCGTGGCGCATCCTCTATTTCGATCCCGCCATCGTCACCGGTCTGTCGCGAGAGATCAGCGAAAGCGGGGCAGGGCGATCGGAAATCCCGCATCCTGTCATCCGCAATGCGGCGATCGCCGCCCGCTTCGAAACGCTGTTTGGCGCGGTGACCGGCGGCAGGGCGGCGGATGGGTTGTTCTGCGAGGAACTGCTTCTGCAACTCGTCGCCGATGTCATGCGGGAGCGCTGTGGTACCGAAGAGAGACCACCGGTGCCGGCGTCGATCCGCGTGGCGCGAGACCTGATCGACGATGATCCACTTGCCGCCGTCTCGCTCGCCGATCTCTCCAGGGAAAGCGGCCTCAGCCGCTTCCAGGTGCTGCGCGGTTTTGCCAAGGCGACCGGCCTGACGCCGCATGCCTACCTCGTCCAGGCCCGCATCCATATCGCCCGCCGGCTGATCGCTCAGGGCACGCCGCTTGCGGAAGCGGCTTTTGCCAGCGGCTTTGCCGACCAGAGCCACATGACGCGCGTCTTCGTGCGCAAATACGGTCTGTCGCCGCGGCTCTATGCCTGCGCGTTTCTCTGAGCGCCCAACCACCCGCCCTCGTCCTTCGAGGCTCCGGCCTGCGGCCTGCGCACCTCAGGATGAGGGCTAGTTGTGGTGCCTGCCGCTTGGGATAACGTTGCGAGCTTCCCGTTGAGCCGGGCCGCCACCTCTCTCCAGCCTCATCCTGAGGTGCCCCGTAAGGGGCCTCGAAGGACGGGGCTGGCCGCCGCGCTTTAGTTCTTTGTTTTATGCCTGCAATTTCGTTCAAGACCCCCGACCGGCTTCTGCTGTTTTCTCGGCGCATTCAACAGGAGACGCTGGATGTCGAGGCAGGTTCAAGGTTATGTCTATCTGGCGCTGGCGATGCTGACGGTGGGAAGCACGGTCGTCGCCAGCAAACTCATCGCATCAAGTCTGCCGCCGTTCAGCGCCACCGCATTGCGCTTCGCCATCGCCTTTCCCGTCTTTCTCGTGCTGATGTGGGCGACCGGCGCGCGGTTGGCGAAACTCTCCAGAGAGGACCGCCTCATCCTTGTCGTTCAGGCCGGGGCCGGCAGCGTCGGTTATACGACGCTGCTGATCTCCGGCCTCAGCCTGACCTCGGCGGCCGATGCCGGCGTCATCATCGGCACGCTGCCGGTGGTGTCGGCCGCAATCTCCATCCTGCTGCTTCGCGAACGGCCGCAGCGTGCCCTGCTTCTCGCCGTGGCGCTGGCGACGGCAGGCGTGCTGTCGATCGCCTTCACGCCTGACGCGGCCGGAGGCTCGCTCTCCGGCAACGCGCTGATCTTCCTGGCGGTCGTCTGCGAGGGACTGTTCATCCTGCTCAACAAAAGACTGAAGACGGAGATTGCGCCGCTTGCCCAGTCGACGCTGATGGCCGGCATCGGCTTCATCGTTGCCGCCATCCCAGCTATTTTCGAAGCACCTTTCGCAGATGGAATTTCGGCAAGCGCTGTCGCCGCTGTCGTCTATTATGCGCTGGTGCCGACCGTCGGCGGATTTCTGCTCTGGTATGCGGGGGCAGAAAGGGTGAGCGGCACAGAGGCCGCGCTCTTCACCGCGCTGGCGCCGGTTTCCGCCGTCATGCTTGCCTTCATCATCCTTGGCGAGCCGGTTGGGTTCAGCCAGATCGCCGGCATCGCCTGCGTGCTTGCGGCCGTGCTCGGGCTCGCCTTTGCCGGGAGCCGCACCGTCAAACTTGCCAGGGGGAGATAGACCATGCAGTTCAGCCATTCCGACGCCATATGGCAGGCCTTTCCGGAGCTTCGCGCCGGCGCGCTCCATGCGGAAGGCATCCATGCGGATGCCGATGTCGAGGTGGCGATCGCAGACTTCAACGCCATCGCCGAGGCCCGGCTGACGCAAGCGCAGGAAGGCGAATTCCCGGAAATCCAGGCCTGGCGGCGCGGCTTTTCCCGCATGGGGCTAAAGCCGACGCAATATCGTTGCGCTTCCGAGGCGCTGCTGCGCCGCTTCCGCCAGGAACATGCGCTGCCGCGCCTGCATCCGCTCATCGATCTCTGCAATGCGATCTCGCTCGCCTTCGCCATTCCGGTCGCCGTCTTCGACGCTGAAAAGATCGCCGGCGATCTCGAAGTCCGGCGAGCCAGGGGTGACGAGACCTATCTGACCTTCGGGGGCGACAGCGAACATCCGGAGCCGGACGAGGTGATCTTCGCAGACGGTGCGGGAAACGCGCATGCGCGGCGCTGGACGAACCGGCAGAGCGGGCTTTCCGCCGTGCGGGAGACGACGCGCTCGGTGCTGATTGTTGCGGAGGCCCTGCATGTTTCCGCCGGTGAGGATATGGGGAAGCTGGTCGCCGTAGTTGCGGATGTGCTCGCGGGGCATTGGCCGGTGGCACCCAAAACGGCGCTGCTGAGCGTGGAATCGCCGCGTTTCGAATTCTAAGCGAAGGTGGCATTCGAGGCCTTGGGCCAGCGGCATGCCCGCCCTATCTCCATGGGGCCGATATCTCCTGGAGACGAACCACCATGTCAGACAAGTCGATCAAGATTCCGGGGCCGGACCATCCGATTACGGTCGAGCACAATCCCTCCCGTGTCGTCGTCACGCTTGGCGCCAAGACCATCGCCGACACCCATGACGCACTGACGCTGCGCGAGGCCTCCTATCCGCCGGTGCAGTATATTCCGCGTAGGGATGTGGACATGTCGCTGCTTCAGCGCACCGACCACACCAGCCATTGCCCCTATAAGGGCGATGCCTCCTATTACAGCATCATTGCGGGCGGCGACCGCTCGAAGAATGCCGTCTGGACCTACGAGGCGCCGAACGCCGCGGTCAGCAACATAAAAGACCATCTCGCCTTTTATCCCGATCGCGTCGACGGCATCGAGGAAATGGCCTCTCCGGAAGCCGGCACCTTCTGACGACGCGCATTGCGGCCGTTCCGGCGGAACATGTTTGCCTCCGGGCCGTTAGGGTCATCTAGCGGGGGATGTGTCGTGCCGAAATTCTACTTTCAGCTCTTCGATCGGGATGGTGCCGGGGCAACCGAGACGGGATATGATTTCGACTCTATCGAGGCTGCCAAAGCGGAGGCGCGGCGTGTTCTCGCGGAGATGGCCGCCGAAGGCTTGCCGACTGCACCTTTGAATATGATGTCGGTGGAGCTCTTCGATGAAAGCCGGCGACCGCTTGCGGAAATCCGGCTGATTCTCGAGGAAATTGCGAAATAGCCAGGCGGGCGTCCCGGCCTGTGAATGCCTGTCGATCGCGCCAAGCAATCGAATGACTATGTCAAATTTAATTGCCGGCTATGAAGGCGGGTCTTAGCGTCGCGCAATCGACCGAGTCGGATTGATGCGTATGTGTGACTGGCGGCAGCCCTTAACGGCCGCCGCTATCGCAAGACGTCGAGCCATTCATTGTTGAAGACGAGACTGGCAACCGTGACCGGATCGCCCTTCTCGTTGCGAACGGTGATGGCGATGGTCATGCGATCACCCGCCGGCAATTCGTCACGGGCCACATCCAGCAGGATGCGGGTCACTTCTTTTGGAATGTCTTCACGAGATCTGAGCTCGGTGCCGTGCTCATCGCGCGTGGGACCTTCCCCGTTGTGTAGATCGAAATAGTAGCGAGCCATGTTTTTTCCTGCGCGTCACAGGAGAAATCACAGATGAAGACAATTGTTCCCGAGGCTAGGCATTGATTCTTATAGAAAATATAGGTCACATCGAAATGGGGCCGGCTTCCAGCGATATCGGTGGGCATGCTCGTGATTGAATCCCTGCTGCTCAACCTTGGAAGCCGTGATCTGCTGTCGGCCGAGGAGGAAAGCCATCTCAGAGCGATCATCGTTAAAGACAGATATTTTGTTGCCGGGGAGGATCTCGTCTCCGAAGGAAGCAGGCCTGGCTACAGCACGCTGCTGCTCGATGGTTTTGCGGCGCGCTACAAGGTGATGGCCGATGGTAGCCGCCAGATCACCGCACTGCATGTTGCCGGCGATTTCGTCGATCTTCACGCTTTCCCGATCAAGAAGATGGATCATGGCATCGTCGCGCTGTCGTCCTGCCATGTCGCCTTCGCCGATCATGCCGATCTCAAGGCGATCACTGAACGCATGCCGCATCTGACCCGGCTGCTCTGGCTCGACACGCTGGTCGATGGCGCCATCCACCGCGAGTGGATCGTCGCCATGGGCCGGCGCTCCAAACGCGCCCATATCGCTCATCTTGTCTGCGAACTCTTCGTGCGGCTGCAGGTGGTGAAGCGGACGCGCGGCGCAAGCTTCCAGTTTCCGTTGACGCAGATCGAGATGGCCGACGTGCTCGGCGTTTCCGTCGTCCACCTCAACAAGACGCTGCAGGCGCTGAGGCGCGAGGGCGTGTTTACCTGGGAGAACCGGACGATCACCATCGTCGACTGGGAACGCCTGCAGGAAATCGCCGAATTCGATCCCGGCTATCTCAGCATCTTCAGAGAGCCGCGGTAAGACAGGGCTGGAGGAATCGCACAATCCGGTGACGGCGCTTCATTGCGATTGACAAATCGTCCATTCGGGCGGAACACCGCTCCGACCTTGAAAACTCTCTATGAAGGCTGGCGCGACCGTAGCCGGCCGGTGACATCGCAATGGACATATCCCAAGGCCCGGGGAGCGTTCTTCGCCACCCCGGCTATCTGAACTTCGCCGCCTCCCGCGTCTTTTCCTCGCTTTCCTTCCAGTCCATTGGCATCGCCATGGGGTGGATGATCTACGATCAGACGCACAGCGCCTTTGCGCTCGGCCTCGTCGGCTTGTGCCAGTTCCTGCCGATGGCGGTGCTGACCTTCGTTGTCGGCCATGTCGCCGACCGGTTCGACCGGCGGCGCATCGGGCTCGTCTGCCAGTTGATCGAAGCGGTGACGGCGCTGGTGCTGGCGGTTGCCACCTGGCAGCAATGGCTGACACCGGCCGGCATCCTTGCCGCCGTCACCGTGCTCGGCGCCGTCGTCGCCTTCGAGCGCCCGACCATGGCGGCCCTGCTGCCGAACATCGTGCCGGCCTCGATGTTGCAGAAGGCGGTCGCAACCTCGACCTCGTTGATGCAGACGGCGATGATCATCGGCCCCTCGCTCGGCGGCCTGCTTTATGGCCTCCACCCCGTCGCGCCTTTTGCTATATCCGCGCTGCTTTTTGCCGTTGCGAGCTTCAACGTCATCTCGATCCGGATGCAATGGAGCCCTGCCAAGCGTGAGCCGGTGACGCTCGCCTCGGTCTTTGCCGGCGTCTCCTTCATCCGCAGCCGGCCGGTGATGCTCGGGACGATCTCGCTCGATCTCTTCGCGGTGCTGCTCGGCGGCGCGACGGCGCTGCTGCCAATGTTCGCCAGCGATATCCTGCATGCCGGTCCCTGGGGCCTCGGTTTTCTCCGCGCGGCCCCGGCGGTCGGCGCGCTTGCCATGTCGATCATGCTCGCCCGCCGGCCACTGAGCAGCAATGTCGGTCGCAAGATGCTCGCCGCCGTCGCCGTGTTTGGCGTCGCCACCATCGTCTTCTCGCTCTCCACCAACATCGCGCTTTCCGTGCTGGCACTGTTCGTCATCGGCGCCTCCGATACGGTGAGCGTCGTCGTGCGCAGCTCGCTGGTGCAGCTTCTGACGCCGGACGAGATGCGTGGCCGCGTCAGCGCCGTCAACTCGCTGTTCATCGGCACCTCCAACCAGCTCGGCGAATTTGAATCCGGCATGATGGCGGCGGCGCTCGGGCCGGTCGCCACAGGCGTTGTCGGCGGGCTCGGCACGATCTTCGTCGTGCTCCTGTGGATGCGGCTCTTCCCGGATCTCACCAAGGTCAAGACGCTGCAGGGTTAGCACATGCGTGACGCGTTGAAAGCGGCGACCGCTCCCGTTAGGTTCGGCCCGAAACATCATTCGGCGGAGCCGCGCGTGACGACAAATTTTCTATCCTGTGTGCTGGCGGCGGTTTTCATGTCGGTGCCGGCCGTGGCGCTGGCCGAGTGGCAGGCGGTCGAAGAGGTACGGCCCTATTCGATATCGGGCACCTCGGGCGCCGGCCTCTATGCATCGATCGGCGAGCGCGGGCCGAAGGCGGGCGGCTTCGGCCGGGCGATCGCGCATACGACGTTCAAGCTGACCTGGACCAGGAAATACGAACCGCAGGGCAATGCCTGCGTTATCGTGACCAACCGGCCGAAGCTCATCATCACCTATACGCTGCCGAAACCATCTGCTGCGCTGCCAGCCGCCGTGAAGGGCAGCTGGGAGGCCTTCATATCAGGTGTGCAGGCGCATGAGCGGGTGCATGGCGAGACCATCAAGGAGATGGTCAAGGAGATCGAGGCGACGAGCATCGGCCTCACCGTTGACGATGATCCCGATTGCAAGAAGATCAGGATCGAGCTGACCCGCCGCCTCGGCGAGATCTCCCAAAGACAGCGCCAGCGCGGCCGCGACTTCGACAAGATCGAAATGGGTGACGGCGGCAATATCCAGCAGCTCATCCTCAAGCTGGTGAATGGGCCCTGATCGCCAGGAAGCTATAAGCGCGTGCGGTTAACCGCTCGGCAGCGACTGGACCCGCTTGGCAAGTCTCCTATCTCCTCCACGGTAACGACGCGCAAAGGAGGAGCGAGATGTCCTATGTCGATGGTTTCATCGTGGCGGTTCCGAAGGGGAATATCGAGGCCTACAAGGAATTCTCGACCTTCGCCGGCTCCATCTGGAAGGAATATGGCGCGCTCGAATATGTCGAATGTATCGGCGACGACGTTCCCTATGGCGAGTTGACCTCCTTTCCCCGCGCCGTGCAGGCGAAGGAGGACGAGGTGGTAGTGTTTTCCTGGATCGTCTACGGCTCGCGCCAGGAGCGCGACGATATCAATGCCAAGGTGATGGCCGATCCCAGGCTCAAGGGCGACCAGTGGCAGATGCCGTTCGACGGCAAGCGGATGATCTACGGCGGCTTCGAGACGCTGCTCAGGCTCTGATCGCCCGGGGCAAGCATAACTAGCCCGTGCGAGCTTGACTTGCACGCGCAAGCTTGACTTGCGCCAAGCAGCGCGACAACTCGCGAGACATGTCATCTCGAAGCAGGAGAGCGCCTTGCCCCAGACGATCCTCACCTTGTCCACACGCGGACAGGGCCTTTACGAATTCACCGACCAGGCGGAGGCCTTCGTCAACGCATCGGGGCGGGATGAGGGGCTTCTCACGGTCTTCGTGCGCCACACATCCTGCTCGCTGCTGATCCAGGAAAATGCCGATCCCGATGTGCGCACCGATCTTCTCGCCTTCTTCCGCCGCCTCGTGCCGCCGGCCTCCGATCCCGAGATGGGCTGGATCGTGCACAGGGCCGAGGGGCCGGACGATATGCCGGCGCATATCAAGGCGGCGCTGACGCAGGTCTCGATCGGCATTCCCGTCGCCAGGGGGCGGTTGATGCTCGGCACTTGGCAGGGGCTCTATCTCTTTGAACATCGAGACCGGCCGCACCGGCGCGAAGTCGTGCTGCATCTCAGCGATTGAAATCGGTTAATGGTTGTGAATGCAAACTGAATGCCCGGTTCGAACGCCATTCAGTTTGCTGGGTCTACTGTCGAGACAATCCCTGAAGGGAGAGCTTGGAATTCAATCGACGGAGACACAACATGACGCATTTCCTGACCAAGGCTTCGCTTGCCGCTCTGCTCGCCCTCTGCACCATTCCGGCCACTGTTTCCACGGCGGCCGCCGCCGGACCGCAGACGAACTTCGTCGTCGAGGCGCAATACCATCGTCCGATCCGCGGCTGCTCGCCGATGCACGCGGTGCGCAAGGCGCGTGATTTCGGCCTGCGGAGAGCCCATATCACCCGCATGTCGCCGCGCGTTGTCGTCGTTGCCGGACGCGACCGCCGCGGCTGGGACAGGATCACCTTCGCGAATGTCCGCGGCTGCCCGCTGATCCGGCGCTGAGGACTGCAGCCGGAGGCGCCGATGCGGCGCTTCCGGTCTGTTTTTGCCTTGACGGTGACACTTTCAGCCGTCTCTTCTCTGACCTGTATGAGTGATTCCCAAATGACGCTTCGGCGTTATGCGGAGTAATGGGAGGGCGGCTCGACCGCACCGACTTTCAAACGAAAGGTTTTTCGATGATGCAGTTTCTGGCAAAGGCGGGTCTGGCCGTCATGCTGACAGCCGGCACCCTTGCCGGCACGGTGGTCCCGGCCGCCGCCCAGTTGAATATCATTATTGGCGAGCCGGACCGTGGTCCGCCGCAGGATTACCGCCGCCCGCCGGGCCGCGACCGGCCGTCGCGCGGATGCGATCCGCGGCTCGCCGAAAACCTCGCCCGGGATTACGGCTTCCGCCGCACGCGCGTCGTCGATATCACGCCGCGCCGTGTGATCGTCCAGGGCTGGACGCGTCGCGGTCCCGGTGAAATGAGCTTCGGCAATGTGCGCGGTTGCCCCGCCCTGCGCCGCTAATCGTTAGAAGAAAACGCCGCCCCGTCTCCCCGATGTGGCGGCCAAGAACCGCCTTTGCCCGTCTCCCCGGATCGGCAAGGGCGGTTTTCTTTTTGTGAAAGTGTTTTTACAGCGCCGCGCATCTGAAAAGACGCGCGGCGCTTTCATTTTACTGCTCGATGGCGAAGGTCACGGTGACGCTGACATTGTAATTGTTCTCGCCGCCCTGGACGGGAACGGCAGCGTCGGAGGCCTCTTTCATCATCGTGGCGCGATAGGCCGGCTGCGGCATCGCGCGCGGCACATTCTCGTTGATCTCGAGAATGCGGCCAAGCTTGACGCCGGCGGCTTCGCTCAGCGTCTTCGCCTTCTTGACGGCACTGGCGACAGCATTCTTGCGTGCCTCTTCAATCACGGCGTCCGGCTTGTCGTTGGTGAACTGGATTTCGCCGCCCTGGTTGATGCCGAGGGTGACGGACTGGTCGATCACCGCGCCGAGCTTGGCGAGATCGCGCAGCCTGACGGTGACCGAATTGATGGTCTGGTAGCCGATCAGCTGCGGTTGCTGCTGCTGGCCGTCGACGGGCTGCGGGTAGTTGTATTGCGGCTGGATGGAAAAGCCGGAGGTCTGCAGATCTCGCTCGGCGATGCCGCCGCTCTTCAGCGCGGCAAGCACGTCGTTCATTGCCTTGTTGTTCTCATCGAGCGCTTCGCGGGCGGTTTTCGCCTGCTTGACGACGGCGAGATTGACGATGGCCATATCGGGAGCGACGGAGGATTCGCCATCGCCGGTCACCGAAATCACCGGCTCGCGCGGCTTTGCCTCCTGCGCGAAGGCGGGCGCTGCGGCGGCAAGCGGCAGCGCCAGAAGGGCGGTCATCAGGACAGTTCTGGTATAGATCGGCGCCATGTTTTCATTCCTTGGTTGTCGTTTCCCGGAACAGCTTTCTGTCGGTTGATTGTGAAGCTATTACGGCGGAAAAGACAGGCGCATGCGCATCGCGAGAAAAATGTCAGAGATGCCTGCACCGGAGCTTGAACCGGAGGATGTCCGCCTACCTCAAAAGCCGAAACGGCTGGACCGGAACCGACGGCTCGCTATCATATGGCGACCATCGACGACGAGGAAACAATGTTCGAAACGCTCGATCCCGTCCCGTCCGAGATCGCCACTGCGATTTCCGACGGCCTGAATGCCTTCAACGAGAGCGCTGAGATCAGACGCGAGGCCTTCGCCATCGTCTGGCGGGAGAATGGAGGGCTTGCCGGCGGGATAACGGCGTCCGTTTCCTTCTCGATTCTTTTCCTCGGCAATCTGTGGGTCGCGGAATCGCTGCGCCTGAGCGGCATCGGCCGGAAGCTGATGGCGGCGGCGGAAGAAGAAGGGCGCCGCCGCGCCGCCGTCATGGCCTGCGTCGACACGCTCTCGACCCAGGCCCCGGATTATTACCCGAAGCTCGGATATGTCGAGTTCGGCAGGGTCAGCGGCCATGCGGGCGGCCGGCCCGTCGACCGGATCTGGTTCCGGAAGGAATTTTTCGCCGCAACTTGATCAGAAGCCGCTGGCGGCTTCCCATCAGATATCAACTGAAATGACATTGGAGGACGTAATCGCGGGGGCAGACGAGTCGGTTGACCCGCCATTGTCCTGCTAGGCGCCGAAATCGTCCATGAAGGATGGATGGATAGCGGGCTTGCGCTCTTCGCGTGCGTCGCGAATGCGCTGGGGAACCGCACCGAGACCAGCGACGAAGCGGGTGAGGAGATTGCGGTTGAAAAGTTTATGTATGGCACTCATGGCAGTTCACTCATTCTTTTTTTTGTTAGCCGGCAGCATATATTTTGCCCAGGCTGCCATAACAATGGGCAATTTTGCATGACAGTTATGTGGCAGTGCATGGCTTGAGGGTGGCTGGCCTAAAAGGTGATCACATTGGCGTTAGAAGCGGCCGTCGAGGGCGGTCGGCCGCTATAAATCCTCGTAGGTATTCGCCGTGGGTGGTAGATTGCCCGCTTGGGGTAAAACCATGCCCCTCCGAAGGAGAAGCTCAGATGAACCGATTTTTCGCATTTGTCGCGACCGGAACGCTGATCAGCCTTGCCACGATCATTTCGGGTTGCACTTCGTCCGGAAGCGTCGACCAGACGTCGTCGATCGGCGGCGGTTATTATGAGCGTCAGCCGCTTAATCCCGCGTGTGGGGGTGGGTTTAGACCTAGCGACGGGCGGTCTTGCAGTTATTAGAGGGCGCGATACTTGTCACGACCACTTTGGCGCATATGTTCTCTAATCGTATAGTTCTGCGAGTGTGTCTTTAGCGTTGCAGCTATTTGTTGAGGTGGGCTGTATCCTCTGGCGCGTTGCAAGACATGGGGTAAACGAATGAAGTTAACGGTCGCCACCACTTTTCTAGCACTTGTCGCAACGACCGCGTTTGCGGCGGATGCCGTACAGGACATCCCGGCCGCACCTGTTGCGGCTGCGCCGGCTTTCACCTGGTCAGGCCCTTATCTCGGTATCGATGGCGGCGCCAGTTGGCTAAACGGTGACTTCAGCGTCGGCGGGGCCAGCGATTCTCAGGATTTCAACGGCGGCGTCTTCGGTGGATTTGTGGGTTACAATTTCCAGTTCGACAACAACTTCGTTGTTGGTATCGAGGGCAACCTCGAACACAACTGGAACGAAGAGGAAGCGCTGGGGGCGGACGTTGGGACCGATTGGGCCGGCGCTGTTCGTGGTCGTGTCGGCTACGCCTTCGACAGAGCGCTGCTTTACGGCGCAGCTGGTTGGACCGCCACGCGCGGATACGTGGACGTGCCGGGGTTTGACAAAGAAACGGAGACCTTCAACGGTTACACCGTCGGTGCTGGCGTCGACTTTGCCATCACCAACAACATCTTCGCCCGCGGCGAGTATCGGTATAATGACTTCGGCGAGAATGACATTCTCGGCGTTGATGTCGACCTCGACCAACACGAACTCAAGTTCGGAATCGGCGTGAAGTTCTAAGAACTGTCTGTCGTATCAGCCGGAGGAAAGCCCCGCCGAAAAAGCGGGGGCTTTTGCATTCATGACAATGCCAGCAAAATCCTTCGATTAAGCCTGACTGCAAGAGTTGGTTGAAAAGCGCTCGGTCAAAGGTTTAAGCTCCAGACAACTGGGGATACACTAATGGTAACCGTGCGTCGCTCGATCTTGAGCGCCTTCTTTTCCGCTGCCCTTGCTTCCACATGCCTTGCCGATGCCCCGACGTCGTCGGGTACCGGTTTCGCAGTAACCCCGGATGGCTGGCTGCTAACAAACGCGCACGTCGTCCAGGGATGCAAGCGCATCGAAATAAAGGGCAGGGGTGACGCCGCCGATCCCCGGATTGACGCCACGAACGATCTAGCTCTGGTCAGGATCGACCAGCGAAGCCGTTGCAACCCCTTGTCTTCCGTCATGCGCCGACCCGGCTTGGCGAGGATATCCTCGCTATAGGTTTTCCGTTGGCGACCTTGCTGTCGGATTCCGTCAAGATCACCACAGGCAACGTCAACGCACTCGCTGGGCTTCGAAACGACACCCGGTACATTCAGATTTCGACACCAATTCAGCCTGGTTCTGGCGGCCCCGTCGTTGATCGGGATGGCTTTCTTATGGGCATCACTAGCGCCACGCTCTCGAAAGGCATTGCGGACGAGATTGGGATCACCGCGCAGAACGTGAACTTTGCGATCCGTGCGTCTGTTGCCGACCTCTTCTTGCAGTCTCAAGGCATTAAAGGACAGTCCGGCGACAGGGCGGCAGACCAGCAGCCAATCTCGACAGCCGACCTGGCGGATAAGATCACGCCGTCAGTATTCCAAATTCTCTGCTATGGCGAGGAGCAGGAACAGACGTCGATCAACACGCCAAGCGCCACAACTAATCTGCCCGCGCAGCCAATCGCTTCATTCATCGGTGCCCGCGGCTACGATGCGATCGGCTTCGACTACCGCGCCGTCAAGGATGTCACTTATTCCGGATGCCCGAGATTTGCGAAGGCGACAGCCAGTGTAAGGCGATTACCTACAACACCAAGCACGGGGTTTGCTTCCTGAAGGATAACGTCGTCGCTCTGATACGGAATTCGGATGCGGTCGCCGCATACGCATCGTCAAAGGCAGCCGATGTGATCGTATCTGATTTCACGAGCTATTCCGGTGTAGATCTTCCCGGCGGTGACTACAAGCGTCTGAGAGGCAATAACTATTTGCAGTGTTTCACCGCCTGTATCAGCGACAATGCTTGCAAGGCATTCTCCTATGTTTCGAAAAAATCGGAATGCTGGCTCAAGGACGTGATCGGTCGACCTAAGGCGACCAAAGGCGTGGAGTTAGGGATTAAGTAAAACAGTGAAGGCGGTTCATCACGGAGCTGGAGTTCCGTCGCTCCATCCGCGACCCCGTAGCAACGCGTGGGCTCAAGCGGGGCTCAAAGAAGCTTCAAGTTTATTTCAGAATTCGGAACGTGGCGTCAAAATTCCGGATTTCGCCTCCGGCTACATGCGGACAACTGGAAAAATGGTGGGCCCGGAGGGACTCGAACCCCCAACCAAGCGGTTATGAGCCGCCGGCTCTAACCATTGAGCTACAGGCCCTGGCGTCGGGTGTCCGGCGCTTGGGTGCCGGGGCAATGGTTCCCGCAGCACGGGTTCCGCTCTAACGCAAATCCGGGGGAGCCACAAGCGGGCAGCGCAAGCATCTGTGGACGATGCATATTTCGTGGGCAGCCACTGGAACCTTCTCGCGCGGGCGACACTTATTCAAGTCACATTCCGCATGAAGAGGGCGATCGCAGATGGTGGCTTTTAACAGTGCCGTGGTGCTCATCGTGGAGGACGAGCCGCTGATCCGGTTCAATATTCTCGATGTGCTGGAGGAGGTTGGCCATGTGGCGCTGGAGGCGGCGAATGCCGACGAGGCCCTGGTGGTGCTGAAGGGCAGGCAGGATGTCGATATCCTGTTCACCGACGTCAACATGGCCGGTTCGATGGACGGTCTCCAACTTGCCAATCGGGTGCGGGCGATGCGGCCGAACATCGGCATCATCATCACCTCGGGCATGGTGCGGCTCGATCCGATGGCGCTGCCCGCCAATACCGCCTTCCTGCCGAAGCCCTACATGCACGACACGCTGATTTCGACGATCGATTCCCTGATGACGTAACGGCAATACCCTGATGACATGACAGGGGCGCGCAGCCGCAAAACGGGGACTGGTTTTGCGGCTGCGCGCGAGGCGCCGGGAGACTTGCTCGTCTTCAGGCGGGGCGGAGGGGACCACACCCTCAGCTGAAGCTGCTCTTCAGCGCCTCGTTCTCGTGATGGGCCTTCTTCTCGTAAATCGTGAACAGCGCCATCGAGAGGAGATAGGAGAGGAAGGGATCCCCTATCTGCGTGGCGATGTCGCGGGATGCGAGAACATGGCGCTCCAGCGCGCCGATATCCTTCTGCATTGGGGTCTGCGTAGCGGTTTGAGCGAGGCGGTTCATGCTGCCATCTCCAGGAATTGGGTCACGACCGAGCGGGCCGGCACGTGCCTGACATAAAGGGGTAGGGTGAGGCCGAGGGCGGCGCGCATCTTGCGCAGCACGCGGTCCGATACTTCGAAGGCGCCGCAGCAGACGGGGTATTTGCCGTAGCCGTCTGCGCGGCCAAGTTCTTCCACTTCGGCGCCGGCGCGCTTGTAGACGCGCTTGAGGTAGGGCTCGTAATTGGAAATCATCGTATGGATGCCGTGATCGAGCGCGCATTCGCAAAGCGCAAGCAGCATCATGGAGAAGGCGCGACCGGCATCGACATTGGAGAAATCCTTGGCGATCGCCTCCTCGTCGATGCACATGCGCGTGCCTTCCCAGATGCCGGGGGCGATAAGATTGGCGGCATCAGGAAACGTCTCGCGGAAGACGTCGTAGAGAAGGGTCGGGCCTGTCGTCGGCATCAGGCGCATGCCGCCATAAAGACGGGTGCGGCTGTCGTTGCACCAGACGAGATAGGCGGGAGCCAGCGAATCGTAGCTATCACGTTCGTAAGGGCCGATGACGGGAACGTCCCAGCCGAGCGTATCGGCGAAGACCTTCTTGCGCAGGCGAAACATCTGGTCGAGTACGGCAGCGTATTTCTGATACTCATGTGCCTGAATGATAACGAACATTTTGCCCTCCAGCGTTTTCAAGTTCGTGGAAAGCAGAATGGTTCAGACGGGCCGGATCGGAAATTCCCTCAGATGGGCCCCCTCAGATGAGGGGATCAGGGGTTGATGATGCGCAATTGCACGGCCCGCGAGGCCGCGGCCGAGATCGTGGCGCAGCCGAGCTTGAAGCGGGCGGTCTTCAGATAATCGCGCGTGGTGTGCTCTGATATGCCCAAGATGACCGAGATATCCTTGTAATCCTTGCCAAGGGCCGTCCAGTGCAGGCACTCGATTTCGCGCGGTGACAATGACGGCACGGGATCGTTCTCGCCATGCAGCTCGTAGACGGCTTTGCGGTGGATGAGGTGGGCGATTTCGATCCATTCATTGCGGCAGCGGCGGACGAGTTCGGTCCATTCCTCGGCCGGTATGCGGGCATTCAGCGACAAGAGCGCACGGCGCTGTGCCTTGTCGGCGACGGGAATAGAGTAGCCGTTGCCGCCGATGCCGTGCTTCTGAGCGTCGACCAGCATGGCATAGGCCTCCGGCGTCGGCTCGACCTCACTCCAGTCGAAGGGCAGTTGGCGTTCGAAGCCCTGCCTGACGATCGGATCGACCTTCACATAGCTGTTCAGGAGGTAGCGGGAGACCCAGGCATCCGGGTAGGTGGTGCGCACGAAGGGCGAATCGATCTTGCTCGCGATCGTCTGGGCGAGATGGTAAGTGACGAAATCGAGGCCATATTCCGCCTGGAGAATGCGGATGGCGGCGTCCACATTGGCCGCAGCCTTGATCTGTTCGAAAGCGGACTCGAACTTTTCGCTGTAGGTATTCTCAATCATTTCCACTGCCCCAATCCCCTCAATCCTACCGCGAGGGCCGTCATAAATACAAGGCATCCCCACATATGCGGGGAATGACAATCCGGGTCCCATCTGCTAGCGCCTTTCATGAGGAGACCTCATATGGACAGCAAGAGACCATTCGAGATTGCCGAATGCCAACAGGCCGCCAAGGGCCTGAAATCCAGCTGGCAGGACATGGCAGGCTCCGAAGCGCTGATCCGCGCGCTCGTTGCCGAACGCAACGGCGACACGCCGTTGGCGCTGTTCTGGACCGAGGTTCATCGGGCGCTCTGCCAGGAAACCAACGCCTTCTGATAATCCGCTTTCCCGAAAGGCTCAGGCTTTTCTCCTTGGCTAAACAGCGCACCACCCGGGCGCGGCAGCAAGGAAGTCCCGCCGCCTTTCTATATAATTATCGATGAACACGTCTTCATTCTTGTCGCGATTCGATTCTATGATGAAAGCGTCGGACGGTAACGTTTTCGGATGTATGGTTAATAAATCCGCATTATTTCATCGATTTGTGTCAAAACGGGTTGACGAAGAATTTGCGGCAGGAGCAATGGTGTTTGTGGAAGCGGTTACACTCCTCACCTGTGCCGCCACTGGCTGCAGAATGTTTCGACTGTCATCACCGATGCGTGGAATGGAATGACTGAAAAGCGCGTGCATCTGGTCTTCAAGACCCATCTCGATATCGGCTTTACCGACCATGCCGAGAGGGTCCGCCGGCAATATCACGAGCGCTTCATTCCGCAGGCGATCGAAACGGCCAAGCATTTTCATGCCGAAAATCCCGACGAGCCGAAATTCATCTGGACGACGGGCGCCTGGCTGATCTGGGACCATCTGAATTCGCGCTCGGCCGGAGAGGTGGCAGCGCTGGAACAGGCGATCGAGCGCGGGCTGATCCGCTGGCACGGCCTGCCGTTCACCAGCCATACGGAGCTGATGTCGCCGGATCTCTTCCGGGCCGGGCTTTCCTATTCGCAGGAGCTCGACCGGCGCTTCGGCAAGACGACGATCGCGGCGAAGATGACCGATGTGCCCGGCCATACGCTCGGCATGGTGCCGCTGCTTTCCGAGGCGGGCATCCGCTTCCTGCATCTCGGCGTCAATACGGCCTCACCGCCGCCTGACGTGCCCGACATCTTCCGCTGGCGGGCGCCCGGCGGCGAGGAAGTGGTGGTCATGTACCAGCGCTCCTATGGCGAGACCTGTTTCCCCGACGGTTTCGAGGACGGGCTGAGCTTTGCCCATACCAACGACAATATGGGGCCGCAGAGCGTGCCGCAGACGGCCGAGGCCTATCGCGAATTACGCGCCCGTGAGCCCGATGCGATCATCTGCGCAGCGACGCTCGAGGATTACGGCGCCATCCTCTGGAGGGAGCGTGAGCGTTTCCCTGTTGTCGAGCTGGAACTCGGCGACAGCTGGATCCATGGCAGCGGCAGCGATCCGGTGAAGACGGCGCGGTTCCTCGCGCTGCAGCGGCTCTACGACCGCTTCGCGGCGGATGGGCTCGACGCACGACGTCTCGCCTTCGGGCGCGGACTGGCAATGGTGGCCGAACATACCTGCGGCGTCGATATCAAATCCTATTTGCGCGACGACAAGGCGTGGTCGCGGGCCGATTTCGAGGTTGCGCGCCGATCCGATTACCGCTTCGCCTATACCGAAGCCTCGTGGGACGAGCAGCGCGCCTATCTCGAGCAGGCGGTCTCGGAGCTCGACGAGACGGACCGGAAGGCGGCCCAGGCCGTGCTTGCCGAATTCGCCACGCCTGCCGTCATTGCGGGCGGGGGGCGGGAGCTCCGCCTGCAGGCCGGCGGCTGGTCGATCACGCTCGACGGCGCGAGCGGCGATGTGGCCGAAATCACCTCGCCCTCCGGCCGGACGATCTCCGGCCGCGAGGGCTCGCTGATCGCCTATCGATATGAGAGTTACGATGCCGGCGACGTTATCAGGCACATGGAGACCTACCTGACCCATCGCCAGGAATGGGCGGTGCTCGACCATGACAAGCCGGGGCTTGCCCGGTCGGGTGCAGCACTTTCGAAGGTTTTTCTTCCGAGGCTGGAAGCAACGCAAGGGGCGGGCATCCTTCTCTCAATGCCGGCCGAGGCCGTGCAGAATTATGGCGCGCCGCCGCATGTGATGCTGCATTTCACCGCCGAGGGCGATCGCCTCAACCTCAGCCTGACATTACACGACAAGCCCGCCAACCGCATGCCGGAGGCAAGCTTTCTTTCCTTCACGCCTGATGGTGCGGCGGACTGGAATTTCCGCAAAATGGGCCTCTGGCACCGATCGGGGAATATTGCGACGAGCGGCGGGGCACAATTGCAGGCGGTGACATCAGCACGCGGTGATATTGCCGATGGTCCGCTGACGATTGAAACCTTCGATGCGCCGCTGGTTGCGCCGCAAAGCTCGGATTTCATGACGTTTTGCAGGACGCTGCCGGATTTTACCGCCGGCATCCGCTTCAATCTGCACAACAATAAGTGGGGAACCAATTTCCCCATGTGGTGGCAGGGAGAATTTCAGGCGCGCTTCCGGCTCAGGCTCGACTGAGCCGCTCGATCCCGCGGGGATTGGGCCACCGGATCGCGCCGCGACTAGGCCGCTTTATCCAGTACGGATGAAGCGGCCCGGCCGATGTGAGAAAGGGTTTAGCCGACGTTTGCGGTTCGGTTGAACCAGCCGGCGCGTGGCGCTTCGGGCCGCTGCGGCTTCGGGCGAAACTTCACCAGCACCTCGCGGCCATCGGACGAGGCCTGCGTGCGCTCCAGCGCGTCGCGTTCGGCAACTGCCTGGCGCCAGTGCTCGTCGTCGCGCCCATCTGGCCGGCCGCGTTCCTCCCAAATCGCGTAAGCTCGTTTGCTGATCCATTCGTGGCGTCTGTCGCTCATCTATCCATTCCATTCATCAAAATTGTTATTCGGCAATTCTGTCCTGCAGAACCGGCGGCCGGCGCTTGGCTGCCATCAGCAGGTCGAGTTCGATCGAGGAGGGCCCGAAACGGGTGAACAGGCTTTCTGCCTGCTCGCCGCGCAGGCCATATTTGGAGGCGAATTCATCAAGGCTATAGGGGCGGCCGCGCAGGATCTTGCTTCGGCGCTCCGGTTCACGGATTTGCGTCATTGGTGATAACCCCAGACTGTTTTTGCGAATGTGAGAACAAAACAAATTACAGAAACAAAAGTTCCGTGAATTATCAGGGTTTTTTCGCCTCGCCGTGCCATTCCGGCGCGATCTCAGGCGGATGGCACAGATTTTTAAGGCTGGTGTGCGCGGAGAAAATTTCGTCTAAAACACGCAAGAATATCAGGGTGTTATGGAATTCGCTTCCGCGGCGGCGGATAAATGGGCTTTACCCCGGCGCGTTACTCTATAGAATCAATAGTGTTATTCGGTTCGCAGGGGCAGCAAAACGTTCCATTCCCCGCGTTGGCGCGACCGATACCGGAGGACTTTGGCTTCAACCCATCAAGAGGAGACAGACATGATGAATGCACTGCCGCCACTTCATGACGGCCACGCGCCGTTCAACCTCCAGCAGCTGTTTCGTGAAGCGCTCTATGCCTTCGAGGAATGGGACAGCGAATTGACCGAACCGATCGTGACCCACGAAGGACGGGTCATCCCCATCAGCTTCGTTTTCGAAGCCATGCGCGAATGCACCGACATCGTGCCGATGAACATTGTCGGCGCCGTCACCGAACGGCTGACCAAGCCGTGGGAGGGCGAAGGCCCGCTCGACCAGATGACCTTCTCGACGGCGGCGCGTGTCATGCGCGTCCTGGTGCGCAAGCGCCTTCTCGTCACTGGGGCTGCGGATCTCGTTGCCGTTTCGGCCCACGCGTCCGAAGACCAGGGCCGCGACTGATAGGGTGAGGATCGCGGCCATGGCTGCGATCCTTTTCCGCTTTTTGGCGGAACCTCGCTTATTCCCAGCCGTTTAATTCGGCAGGCACAGCCCGCTACTACAGCGCCCTTTTCGAGAGTCGCAAAGGGCGCTGTAGCACTTTGAATTGCTGCATAATCTATCCTTAAATCGATCCCGATTTAAGAGTTATGCAGTGGTGACGGGCGAGGAATGAGCACCATGCTAAAATCTATTGTTCATGAAATCATGGGTACACCCAGGCGTGAGCCTGAGCTTCCGCAATCGCTCGAGCAGTTTCGCGACAGGAAGCGGGTGCTGATCATCTTCGCCGATGCGCAAGATGACCGCGCGCTCATCCAGGACGAATGGCTGCGGAAGGCGCATATGCGCTTGATCGAGGAAGACGTCGAGGTGTTCAGCATTGCCGGCGGCGGCGCGTTTGCGCTGTTCGACGATGACTGGGAACTCGATGCCGACGATATTCGCGATCGGCTGCAGGGACCGCCATCCGGCGAGTTCGGGTTGATCCTGATCGGACGCGATGGAACCGTTAAGCTGCGCTCGAGCGAGCCGATGAGCGCCGAGGACATTTTCGCGGCTTTTGAGATGTTGCCGAAGAAGACGCCTTGGTAGTGTTTCGAGAGTCCGTTTGAAGCGGCGGGCGGTGGAGCATCCGCGCCCGCATCCCTTGCATGTTCAGAGTTCGAAGGCTTCCTTGAGGCCGAGGCTCTTGCGTTCGCGCAGGTCAAGATCGGCCTCGATATGGGCGATGTGATGCAGCATCAGCTGGCAGGCACGGTCGAGTTCGTCGGCTTCGATCGCCGAGATAATGTCACCATGTTCGGAATGGCCGCAGCTCGATGCGGTCGACTGCCCGTAGAGCGCAATCACCAGCGACGAGCGGGCGACGAGTTCCTCCATGAAGCGCTGCATGATCGAATTTCCCGATATCATCGCCAGCGTCAGATGAAAATCGCCCGATGCCTTGATTTCAGCGCGGCGCGCGGTCTGGCCACGCTCGCTCATCAGGCGGCCTTCTTCCAGCAGAAGCTGTCGCAGATGAGTAATGTCATCCGGCGTGATCCGCGCCGCTGCCTCGCGCAATATGCCTGGTTCGACCAAGCGGCGGGCGGAAAAGATCTGGCGAGCCTCTTCCGGCGAGGGATAGGCGACGAAGGCGCCGCGGTTTTTCTCGACGCTGACGAGGCCTTCATAGGAGAGCGCCTGCAGGGCGGCGCGGGCAAGCGTGCGGCTGACATTGAAGAGATTGCCGACATCGCTTTCCGAAAGCTTGGTGCCTGGCGAAAGCCTGCGCTCGACGATCGCTTCGCGAATGGCATCGCGGATCTGTTGCGCGCCGGTATCGGTGGTGGAGTCTTCGGCCTGCTGAGCCTTGGCGGCGGATTTCATGAAGTTTATTTCCTGATGGTCTGCAAACCATACCCGGCTTCGCGCTAAAGTTAAACAGAATTCGTGCCCGAAATGGCAGGAGATTGTATACGATGTTTTGCACAAATTGCGCACGATAGCCTAAATCATGTGCAGATAGCGCTGCGCCTATAATTTGCTCTCTCAGCTGCGGTTTTCATAAAATCGTTATTTCGCAATGGCTTGCTGCAAGCAACGGAGTTTGGCACGGCAGATGCATCGTCTTTTCCGAACAGGGGAAGGCATGATGTCGAAAGCGGCAGAGATCGATATAGTATCCGTTTCGAAGGTCTATGGCGCGACGACGGCCGTCCATGCGATCAGCCTGAAGATTCCAGCCGGCTCCTATTGCTGCTTCCTGGGGCCGTCGGGCTGCGGCAAGACGTCGACGCTGCGGATGATCGCCGGCCATGAGAGCATCTCGTCGGGCGATATCAGGCTCGGTAATGTCGTCGTCACCGATTTTCCGCCGGCCAGGCGCGGCACGGCGATGATGTTCCAGTCCTATGCGCTCTTCCCGCATCTCGATTTGATCGACAACGTCGCCTTCAGCCTGAAGATGAAGGGCGTCGACAGGCTGGAGCGGCAGGCGAAAGCGCTGGAGATGCTCAAGCTGATGCAGATGGAGGCCTATGCCAACCGGCGTCCGGCCCAGCTTTCCGGCGGCCAGCAACAGCGCGTGGCGCTGGCGCGCGCGCTGATCACCGATCCGGAAGCGCTGCTGCTCGACGAGCCGCTGTCGGCGCTCGATCCGTTCCTGAAGATCCGCATGCGCGCTGAACTCAAGAAACTCCAGAAGTCGCTTGGCATCACCTTCGTGCATGTCACCCACAGTCAGGAAGAGGCGATGGCGCTCGCCGACGTCATCGTCATCATGAATGACGGCCGGATCGAGCAGGCGGCGGCGCCGCGCGAGGTCTTCGAGCGGCCGGCGACGGCCTTCGTCGCGCGGTTCATGGGCGACCACAACGTGTTGTCCGGCCGGGTGACCTCGAGCGAGAACGGCGTACTCGTCATGACCGTGCCTGAGGGGCAGAGTTTTTCCGTGCACGGGACGGGCAGGGAAGTCGGCGAGCCCGTCGACATCGGCATCCGCACCGACCGTGTACGCCTGCAGGTGGCGACCGAATGGACGCTCGGCTTCGACGGCATCGTCTCCAACATCGAATATCGCGGCTCTTCCGTGAAAATCACCGTTATCGGCGCCGGCAGCGACGACTTCACCGTCATAGCCGAGGACGGCGACTATTTCGCCCGGCCGGTCGCCGTCGGCGATGCCGTTTCGCTCAGTTGGGCGCTCGAGGATGCCGTGCTTCTCGGCCGCTCTTCCGCATGAGCCATCACCATCAAGAACACTGAACCTTCCATACCCAAGAAAAGGGGAACTGACATGACGACTGAAACGACATCGACCAAGGCGGAGAAGGGTCTTTCCCGCCGCACGCTGCTGAAGACGGGTGCTGCCGCCGTCGGCGCCATCGCCGGCTCCGGCGCCATCACCGGCTTTCCCACCATCTGGGCGCAGACGAACATCACGCTTCGCCAGTTCGGCACCGGCGTTTCGAACATCAATGCCATTGCCGAGAAGTGCAAAGCCGATCTCGGCATCACGCTGGAGATGACGGCGACCGATTCCGACGCCGCCGCCCAGCGCGCCGTCACCCAGCCTGACAGCTACGACATTGCCGACGTCGAATACTGGATCGCCAAGAAGGTGTTCCCGACCGGCGTCATGCAGCCGATGGACGTCAAGAAGCTGAAATATTACGACAAGATCGTGCCGCTGTTCATCAACGGCAAGCTGAAGGCAGACAGCGTCATCGCCCAAGGCACGGCGCCGCACACGGTCGGTTTCGTCGAAGCGCAGGATTCCAAGAAGTTCGCCAAGGAGCCGACGCAGTGGATGACGATGGTTCCGACCATCTACAATGCCGACACGCTCGGCATCCGTCCTGATCTCACTGGCCGTCCGATCACCAGCTGGGCCGACATTCTCGATCCGGCCTTCAAGGGCAAGACCGCAATCCTCAACATCCCGTCGATCGGCATCATGGATGCGGCGATGATCATGGAAGCCTCCGGCAAGATCAAATATGCCGACAAGGGCAACATGACGAAGGAAGAAATCGACAAGACGATCGAATTCCTCATCAAGGCCAAGGGTGACGGCCAGTTCCGCGCCTTCTGGAAGAGCTTCGACGAGTCGGTAAACCTGATGGCCTCGGGCGAAGTGGTCATCCAGTCGATGTGGTCGCCGGCCGTCGCCGCCGTCCGTTCGAAGGGTATCGCCTGCACCTTCCAGCCGCTCAAGGAAGGCTACCGCGCCTGGGGCGGCGGTCTTGGCCTTGCCTCGCACCTCAAGGGCGCGCAGCTCGATGCCGCCTATGAATACATCAACTGGTACACGTCGGGTTGGGTCGGCGGCTACCTCAACCGCCAGGGCTATTATTCCGCCTGCATGGACACTGCCAAGCAATTCATGTCGGCCGACGAATGGGGCTACTGGATCGAGGGCAAGCCGGCTGCCGGCGACATCCTGTCTCCCGAGGGCAAGGTGATGGAAAAGGCCGGCGCCGTTCGCGACGGTGGCTCCTTCGAAGCCCGCATGGGTGCTGTCGCCTGCTGGAACTCCGTCATGGACGAGGACCGCTACATGGTTCGCCGCTGGAACGAGTTCATCGCAGCCTGATCCCTTTGGGGGCGGGCAGGCGCTGCCTTTCGCTGGTGCTGAAGACGTCGCTTCGCTCCACCCCCTCATCCGCCTGCCGGCACCTTCTCCCCGCTGGGGAGAAGAGGGAGTCCGTGGCCGCGTCGCGAGACGAATGCAAGGTTCGCGGTGGCCGAGGCGCTGCCGCGAATCTCTTCTCCCCAGCGGGGAGAAGGTGCCGGCAGGCGGATGAGGGGGCGGCACGCACCGCTTGTCCTGCCTGGGACAATGAGCAAATGGAGAACCGGATATGGCGACCATCGCAGCGGAAACGGAGGAAGACAAGCAGGGTGCACGCGCCCGCGTCTTGCGCCTCTCCCCATCGGCGATCTCCTATCTCCAGGCGACGCCGCTGTTCGTCATTCTCGGCTTGTTCTTCCTGCTGCCGATCGCCATGATCGCGGTCGTCAGCTTCTGGGACTACGACTTTGCCGGTCTCTATCCCGATTTCCTGACGATGAACTATACCGACACGCTCGGTTCGTGGGTGACGTGGAAGATCTATCTCAACACGCTGAAATTCACCGCGATCGTCTGGGCGCTGACGCTCGTCATCGGTTTCTGGGTCGCCTATTTCCTGGCCTTCCACATCCGCAAGACATCGACGCAGATGATCCTCTTCCTTGTCTGCACCGTGCCGTTCATGACGTCGAACATCATCCGCATGATCTCGTGGATCCCGGTGCTCGGGCGCAACGGTCTCGTCAATTCGACGCTGATCAAGATGGGCATCATCCCGCAGCCGATCGAATGGCTGCTCTATTCCGATTTCGCCGTCGTGCTTGCCATGGTGCATCTCTACACGCTGTTCATGGTGACGCCGATCTTCAACACGCTGATGCGCATCGACCGGTCGCTGTTCGAGGCGGCGCGCGATGCCGGCGCCTCCGGCTGGCAGGTGCTGTGGAATGTCGTCATCCCGCTCGCCAAACCCGGCATGGCGATCGGCACGATCTTCGTCGTGACGCTCGTCATGGCCGACTTTTCGACGGTGCAGGTGATGTCCGGCGGCCAGAGCGCCTCGGTGGCGCTGATGATGAAGAACCAGATGTCGCTGCTGCAATATCCGGCGGCTGCCGCCAATGCCGTGGTGCTGCTTGCGGTGGTGCTGTTGATGGTCGCGGCCATCCTGCGCGTCGTCGATATCCGCAAGGAGCTTTGAGATGAGCCACGAAAAACGCGGCCTGGAATTCTACCTGCTGGCGATCTTCTTCATCATCTTCGTGCTGTTCCTCTACGGCCCGCTTTCGGCGATCCTGATCCTCTCCTTCCAGGGGCCGGACGGCGGCCTGACCTTCCCGATGAACGGGATGTCCACGCACTGGTTCTTCAACCTGTTCGAAAAGCAGGCCGTCGGCGACTTCGGCGCCTCGTTCCGCCGCTCCTTCACCCTCGGGCTGATGGTGATGGCGGTGACGGTCGTCGTCTCGCTGCTCGCAGGCCTTGCCTTCCGACGCCGTTTCCGAGGTTCGACCGCGCTGTTCTACGCCACGGTCGCAAGCCTCGTCGTGCCGTCGATCATCATCTCGCTCGGCATCGGCGTCGTGTTCCAGGAGGGAGGGCTGAAGCCAGCCTGGTATTCGTCGGCCTTCGGTGCACACCTCACCTGGACGCTGCCCTTCGGCGTGTTGATCATGTTTGCCGTCTTCAACCGCTTTTCGCCGGCCTATGAAGAAGCGGCGCGCGACCTCGGCGCCAGCTCCTGGCAGACGTTCCGCCATGTCGTGCTGCCGATGATCGCCCCGAGCCTCGTCGGCGTCGGCCTGTTCGGCTTCACGCTCTCCTATGACGAATTCGCCCGCACGCTGATGACATCAGGCACCTACAACACGCTGCCGCTCGAAATCTACGGCATGACGACCAACGTCACGACGCCGGTGCTCTATGCGCTCGGCACGGTGACGACGCTGTTTTCCTTCACCATCATTCTCATCGCACTCGGCATCATGACGATGCTCAGCCGGCGGCAGGCAAAGATAAACTGACATGCGCATCCTCATCGTCAATCCGAACACCACGGCCTCCATGACCGAGAAGGCCGCCACCGCCGCGCGTGCTGTGGCGGCATCCGGCACGGAGATCATCGCGGCCACCTCGCGCATGGGGCCGGTTTCCATCGAGGGGCATTACGACGGGGCCTTAGCGATCCCCGGCCTGCTCGCCGAGCTCAAGGAGCGGCAGGGTGTGGGTTATGACGCGGCTGTTATCGCCTGTTTCGACGATACCGGGCTCGAAGCGGCGCGGAGCTTTGCCGATGTGCCGATCCTCGGGCTTTGCGAATCCGCCGTGGTGACGGCGGGCTTCCTGGCGCAACGCTTCACCGTGGTGACGACACTGGAGCGCTCGCGGGTGCTGATCGACAATCTGGTGCGCCGCTACGGCATGGGCGACCGCGCCAAGGTGCGCGCTTCCGATATCCCGGTGCTGGAGCTCGAAGATTCAGGCTCGGGCGCGATCGGCAAGCTTAGAGCCGAGATCGAGCGGGCGCTTTTGGAAGACGGCGCAGAGGCGATCGTGCTCGGCTGCGCCGGCATGACCGATCTGGCGCGCGAGCTGCAGGAGATCTACGGCGTGCCCGTCGTCGACGGCGTCGCCGCCGCCGTCAAGCAGGCCGAAGCGCTGGTGTCGCTCGGGCTTTCCACCAGCAAGCGCGGCTCCTACGCCTCGCCGCTGCCGAAATCCTTCACCGGGGCGATGAGCGGTTTCTCGCCGGTCCTGAAGGTCGGCTGAACCGATGGCCATCTCTTTCGATTTCAAACAGCTCAGCGAGCGTGAACGCTACAAGCTGATGATCGGCACGATCATTCCGCGGCCGATCGCCCTGGTGACGACGGTCGACGAGAACGGCCGGATCAATGCCGCGCCCTTCAGCTTCTTCAACTGCCTTTCGGCCGACCCGCCGATCCTTGCGATCGGGGTCGAGAACAATGCCGACATGTCGTTCAAGGACACCGGCCACAATATCCGCATGACCGAGGTGTTCACAGTCAATATCGTCTCCTTCGCGATTGCCGAGGCGATGCATGTCTGCGGCGCCAAATATCCCCGCGGCGTCGACGAGTTGAAGGAAGCCGGCCTGACGGCGATGCCGGGCGAGAAGGTGGCATCGCCCTTCATCGCCGAGGCGCCGGCCGCCTTCGAATGCAAGCGGCACGTGACGCTCGAGCTCGGCCGTTCGCGGCAGATCGTCATGGGCGAGATCGTTTACGCGCATTACCGCGACGGAGTCGTCGATCCGGAGCGGCTGCACGTCGATCCGGCCGCGGTCGATGCCATTGCGAGGCTTGGCGGCGATACCTGCGCCACCATCCGCGACCGCTTCGAGATGCCGACACCGAAGCTCTGACGAAGAGCATTTCCGTTTTCTTCGAGTGACGAAAATCCTCTATCTCTTTGTCTTCGCGCGCTTCCGGACGCAAAACCGCTGCGCAGTTTTGCTGGAATTGCTCCAGGGATAGCCCCAAGTTTTTGCTTTACTTTTTCGGCTTGCGCTAGAATGGTCGGCTACGGATCATTGCGGCAGAGGAGCGCTTTACCCATGACAATCGAGGACGATCTCAGCCGGATCGCGGAGCAGGAGAAAGTCCTGAGTTTCGACGCCTTCGACCTGACGACGGCATGGCAGCTCGGCAAACTCCTGCAGGAACTCGCCACCGAGCGCGGCCTCGGCATCGCGATCGACGTGACCCTGCATTCGATGACGGTCTTCTATGCGGCGCTCCCGGGTGTGACGCCCGACAATGTCAACTGGGTCCGCCGCAAGCGCAACATGGTGCTGCGTTATTTCCGCAGCAGCTATGCCTCCGGCCTGAAGCTGCAGAAGGACGGCAAGACCGTCGAGGATAACGGGCTTTCCGGCGCCGACTATGCGCCGCATGGCGGCAGTTTCCCGATCAACGTCAAGGGTACCGGCTGCATCGGCGCCGTCACCGTCTCAGGACTGCCGCAGCGCGACGACCACAATCTCGCGGTCGAGGCGCTGGCGCTGATGCTGGCCAAGGATCTGGATACGCTGCGGCTCGCCTGAGATGGCTGCAATTTCCGGCAAGCGCCGCATGGGCGATGGCTACGAGCCGCATGTCGACGATGTCGAGGGCAGGCTGATCTATTCGCTTCCCGTCGATTCCGGGCATGTCAGCCTGTCTTTCGAATATGAGATCGAGGCCGGCGATCTGGCTGTGCTGCTCGATGACGCCTATCGCCGGGCGATCCTGCATTGGGTTCTTCACACCAAGCTTCAGCGCACGATCACCGGCATGGCCGGGGAGATATCGCAAGCCGATTTTCGTGCGCTCTTGTTAGAGATTTTGCATTCACCGATCGACAACGTCGAGCAGCTGATTCAAGCGGTGAACCGCGAGCACAATATCCATCTGCAATACTATATCGATCTGGATTTGGCGCAGGTGCGCTGACAGGACTCGGTATCTCTCGTCTGCCGACGTCCTGCCGCAACTATTGGGTGCCGCGCTGCTGAGGCCGTTCACCTCAGAGCTTGCCGCCAGCCTCAGCGATGCCCTTTGTCAGGCTGCCCGTTGCCGGGAAGAGCGGGATGAGGCAGGCCTGCAGGGCGTGATAGATATCGCCCTTGCCGGGGAACAGCGAGTGCGAGGGAACGAGATCCTCCGTCAGTTCCTCGTGCCAGCCGCCGTTCTTGTGATCGATGAAGGCGCGCTCGATCACGTTCCAGATCTTGCGGTAGCTCTCTTCATGGAAATCGCTCGGCAGGTGCTCGTTGAGGAAATGCGCTGCAGCCGCACCTTCGCAGGCTGGCCACCAGAGCTTGTTGCGCTTGGCGGGCTTGTCGTCCCAATCGAGCGTATAGAAGAAGCTACCCTTGTCGTTGTCCCAGCCGAGCGCCATGGATTGGGCAAAGAGCGCCTTGGCCGCATCCGGCATCCATTCGATCCGTTTGCCGCCGAGCGCCCAGAGCTGCAGGATGAGGCGGGCCCATTCCAGCCAGTGGCCGGGCGTCGTGCCGGCCGGGCGGAACATTTCGTTCGGATGATAGTACGTCTTGTCGAGGTTCCATTCGGCGTCGAAATGCTCGGCGACGCGCCAGTCGACGGAGCCGGCCGCGCGGCGGATGACGAGATCGGCGATGCTTTCGGCCTTGATCAGATAGTCCCGGTCGCCGGTGGCTTCGAAGGCCGCCATCAGCGCTTCGGTCAGGTGCATGTTGGAGTTCTGGCCGCGATAGGCGCCGCCATCGAGCGGCTGCCAGTCGGCGGTGAATTCCTCGGCGATCGCGCCGTGCTTGGCTTCCCAGAACTTCGTATTCAGGATCTCGGTGATATCATCAAGCATGCCGTCGGCAAGCGGATGGCCGATCGTCTTTGCGGCTGAGGCGGCAAGCAGCACAAAAGCATGGCCATAGCCCTGCTTGTTGGAATCGACGGGTCCGTCATTGTTGAGGGACCAGAAATAGCCGCCATTTTTTCGGTCGCGATGATGGTTCCAGATATAGTCCATGCCGTGGTCGACGACATCGGCAGCGCCGGGACGGCCGAGCAAGGCGCCGATCGAAAAGCAATGCACGGCGCGCGCCGCGATATGGATGCCGCGAACCTGGCCCTCGGCGTCGAGAGGCCTGCCTTCGTCGTCGAGATCGTAGAAACCGCCCTTGGGATTGACCGAATTGTGCTGGAAGAAATCGAAGAGACCGTTCGCCTGGGTCAGCAGCCAGCCGCGATGATAGGCGCGGGTCGTCCAGTTTCCAAGCACGGCGTTGCCGGTTGCGGGTGCCATGATGCTCCTCCGATTTCGTGCACAAGCGTCGCAAACGCCTATATAGAGGTCGGGCAAGTCTGTCATCGGTCTATCGGCCTGAAAATCGGGATCGATTTTCAGAAAGCACGATGCGAAGATTCAAACTGTTACAGCGTCCTTTGCGCGTCTTAAAAAGATGCGCGGCGCTGTAGCCTTGCAACGCACGAAATCGATAGGCATATATTGACATAAAGATATCTTTATGTGATTTGGAAGTCTGGTCTTACGACGTCAAGGAGCCCTCCCGTGTTTGACAATCTCTTTGGTCCGGAAACGGGCAAACGTGACGGCAGTGAAGTGTTCGCAGCTTTGAAACAAGCCGCGAGCGAGCGCATCCTTGTTCTCGACGGCGCCATGGGCACGCAGATCCAGGGGCTCGGCTATGACGAAGACCAGTTTCGCGGAACGCGCTTCATCGGCTGCGCCTGTCATCAGAAGGGCAATAACGACCTTCTGATCCTGACCCAACCGGATGCGATCGAAGAGATCCATTACAGATACGCCAAGGCCGGCGCCGACATTCTCGAGACCAACACCTTCTCCTCGACCCGCATCGCGCAGGCCGATTACGAGATGGAAGGTGCGGTCTACGACCTCAACAAGGAAGGTGCCGAAATCGTGCGCCGCGCGGCGCAGCGCGCCGAACGCGAGGACGGCCGCCGCCGCTTCGTCGCCGGCGCCATCGGGCCGACCAACCGCACCGCCTCGATCTCACCCGACGTCAACAATCCCGGTTTTCGCGCCGTCACTTTCGACGATCTGCGTTCCGCCTACGGCGAGCAGATCGACGGGCTGATCGACGGCGGCGCCGACATCATCCTCATTGAGACGATCTTCGACACGCTGAACGCCAAGGCTGCGATCTTCGCCTGCGAGGAGCGCTTCGAGGCAAAGGGCGTGCGCCTGCCCGTGATGATCTCGGGCACGATCACCGATCTTTCCGGCCGTACGCTGTCCGGCCAGACGCCGTCGGCCTTCTGGAATTCCGTGCGCCATGCCAATCCCTTCACGATCGGGCTCAACTGCGCGCTCGGCGCCAATGCGATGCGCCCGCACCTGCAGGAGCTATCGGGTGTCGCCGACACCTTCATCTGCGCCTATCCGAATGCCGGCCTGCCGAACGAGTTCGGCCAGTATGACGAAACGCCGGAGCTGATGGCGGCGCAGATCGACGGCTTCGCCCGCGAAGGCCTTGTCAATATCGTCGGCGGCTGCTGCGGCTCGACGCCTGAACATATCAAGGCGATCGCCGAGACCGTCGCGAAATACAAGCCACGGCCGATTCCCGAGCATCGCCCCTTCATGTCGCTGTCGGGTCTCGAACCCTTCGAACTGACCAAGGATATTCCCTTCGTCAATGTCGGCGAGCGCACCAATGTCACCGGCTCGGCCCGCTTCCGCAAGCTGATCACCAACGGCGATTTCACGGCAGCGCTCGATGTCGCCCGCGACCAGGTTGAGAACGGCGCGCAGGTGATTGACATCAACATGGACGAGGGGCTGATCGATTCCGAAAAGGCGATGGTCGAGTTCCTCAACCTGATCGCCGCCGAGCCCGACATCGCCCGTGTGCCTGTCATGATCGACTCGTCGAAGTTCTCGATCATCGAATCCGGCCTGAAGCGGGTGCAGGGCAAGCCGATCGTCAACTCGATCTCGCTGAAGGAAGGCGAGGAGAATTTCCTCGCCCAGGCGCGCCTGTTGCACAATTACGGCGCTGCCGTCGTCGTCATGGCCTTCGATGAGACGGGGCAGGCGGACAGCTACGAGCGCAAGGTGGATATCTGCACGCGCGCCTACAAGCTGCTGACCGAGAAGATCGGCTACCCGCCCGAGGACATCATCTTCGACCCGAACATCTTCGCGGTCGCGACCGGCATCGAAGAGCACAATAATTACGGCGTCGATTTCATCGAGGCGACGCGGACGATCCGCGAGCGCATGCCGCTGGTGCATATTTCGGGCGGTGTCTCCAACCTGTCCTTCTCGTTCCGCGGCAACGAGCCGGTGCGCGAGGCAATGCACGCCGTGTTCCTCTACCACGCCATCCAGGCGGGCATGGACATGGGCATCGTCAATGCCGGCCAGCTTGCCGTCTACGACAACATCGATCCCGAGCTGCGCGAGGCCTGCGAGGACGTGGTGCTGAACCGCCGCCCCGACGGTACGGAGCGGCTGCTCGAAGTGGCCGAACGCTTCCGTGGCGCCGGTGCCAGAGAAGGCCGTGTCCAGGATCTTTCCTGGCGCGAATGGAGCGTCGAGAAGCGTCTCGAACATGCGCTGGTCAACGGCATCACTGAATATATCGAGGCCGATACCGAGGAGGCGCGCCTGCAGGCCGCCCGGCCGCTGCACGTCATCGAAGGGCCGCTGATGGCCGGCATGAACGTCGTCGGTGACCTGTTCGGCTCGGGCAAGATGTTCCTGCCGCAGGTGGTGAAGTCGGCGCGCGTGATGAAGCAGGCGGTGGCCGTGCTGCTGCCCTACATGGAAGAGGAAAAGCGCCTGAACGGCGGCGACCAGCGTCGGTCGGCCGGCAAGATCCTGATGGCGACGGTCAAGGGCGATGTGCACGATATCGGCAAGAACATCGTCGGCGTCGTGCTTGCCTGCAACAATTACGAGATCGTCGACCTCGGCGTCATGGTGCCGGCGACGAAGATTCTCGAAACGGCCATTGCCGAGAAGGTCGACGTCATCGGCCTCTCCGGCCTGATCACGCCGTCACTCGACGAGATGGTGCATGTTGCCGCCGAGATGGAGCGCCAGGGTTTCGAGATCCCACTGTTGATCGGCGGGGCGACGACCAGCCGCGTGCATACGGCCGTGAAGATCCATCCCGGCTACAACAAGGGGCAGACGGTCTACGTCACCGATGCGAGCCGCGCCGTCGGCGTCGTCTCGGCGCTGCTGTCGCCGGAGACGCGCCAGAGCTATGTCGACGATATAAGAGCCGAATATGCCAAGGTGGCGGCGGCCCATGCGCGCAGCGAGGCCGAGAAGGTACGCCTGCCGTTGCCCCGGGCTCGCGAGAATGCCCACAAGATCGACTGGTCTGCCCACCAGCCGGTGAAGCCGCAATTCTTCGGCACGCGGGTGTTCGAAGATTACGATCTGGCCGAGCTTGCCAAATACATCGACTGGACGCCGTTCTTCCAGACCTGGGAGTTGCGCGGCCGCTACCCGGCCATTCTCGAGGACGAGAAGCAGGGCGAGGCTGCGCGTGCGCTCTGGGCCGATGCGCAGGCGATGCTGAAGAAGATCATCGACGAAAAGTGGTTCCGCCCGCGCGCCGTCATCGGCTTCTGGCCTGCCGGCGCGGTCGGCGACGATATCCGGCTATTCACGGATGAGAGCCGGAAACAGGAGCTCGAGACCTTCTATACGCTGCGCCAGCAGCTTTCGAAGCGGGACGGGCGGCCGAACGTGGCGCTTTCCGATTTCGTCGCGCCTGTCACAAGCGGTGTTCAGGATTATGTCGGCGGCTTCGTGGTGACGGCCGGTATCGAGGAAATCGCCATCGCCGAACGTTTCGAACGGGCGAACGACGATTATTCGTCGATCCTCGTCAAGGCGCTGGCCGACCGCTTCGCCGAAGCTTTTGCCGAGCGTATGCACGAGCAGGTACGGCGCGAATACTGGGGCTATGCCAAGGACGAGACGCTCAGCAAGGAGGACCTCATCACCGAAGCCTATGCCGGCATTCGCCCGGCGCCCGGTTATCCCGCCCAGCCTGACCACACCGAAAAGGCAACACTTTTCAAGCTGCTCGATGCTGAAAAGGCGGCCGGCGTGAAGCTGACGGAGAGTTATGCGATGTGGCCGGGTTCCTCGGTCTCCGGCCTCTATATCGGCCATCCCGACTCCTATTATTTCGGTGTCGCCAAGGTGGAGCGCGATCAAGTCGAGGATTATGCGGCGCGCAAGCAGATGGCGGTGTCTGAAGTCGAGCGCTGGCTCGGGCCGGTGCTGAACTACGTGCCGCGCAAGACCGAAACCGAGATCGAGGATGCGGCGTAAGCGGCCGCTTGGCACGGTTCGTTGATAAAATGAATCAAGAGGTGATGAAGCCGGAAAGTGAATCGCTTTCCGGCTTCATGTTTTTGAAAATGAATGTGAAAATCATATCGCAGAACTTAACCTGGAGCATGTCGCACAAAAGTGTGGTGCGGTTTTGCGGTAACGACATGCATAAAGACAAAGACCTAAAGCGCGAGGAGCGAATCTGAAGGGTTGCGATGCGCTTTAGCGGCGAACGGGCTCAGTTTTCTTGCCTTGGCGAGGTCAAGAAATCTCGCCTTGATCGTTGCAAAAAGTCCAGGCGGAATGAAGCCATAAGCGAGTATTCCTCTGCTGCCCGGCACGGGCGAAAGTCCGCCGTTCGGCCATTCATCGATATTGTATTCCGAGATGATGACCCAACTCGGCTCATCATCCAGACCGATCGCCTGCTTCACTTTCGGCGGGATTTCGATTCCGACCGTTTCGCCAGAAGGCGGGGTGTGCGTGATCGGCAACAGAACGACGTAGCGGGGATTGGCGAGGCTATCGCTTGCCGCGACGAGACAGGCTGGTCTGTCCTTGCCCTGGTTGCGACCCGCCAATGCTTCGCGCGACCAGAGGTAATCGTAGCGCACGACCAAGCCCGGCCTCGGTTCGGGAATCGACACCATGCGATGTTATTTCAGCAATTCATCGAGAGGAGCGTGGACAGGATCCATCTCTGCACGCTCGACGGCATCGATGACGACAGAGAGGCCATCGGCGGTTTTGTGCGTCCGTTGCGCGGCGGCCTTCAGCCAATCATAGTGTTCCGCGGACATGAGAACGAATTCACGACGGCCATGCCGGGTGATCTCGACAGGTTCACGTTGCGCCTGATGCTGGAATTCGCCGAATTTACGCTGAAATTCCAGAGCCGTGGTCTGAGCCATCATACCCGTTCCAACTTACGATATCCGAATTATACGTATAATTCGGATAAATTCAAGCCTGTCACGTCACTGCGATCGTCAACTCTGCGACAAAGTCATAGGCATCGCCGCGATAGAGCGAGCGGGTGAATTCGACGGCGCGGCCGGAGCCGAGGTAGGAGATACGCTCGATCGACAGGCCGGCCGCACCGGCGGAGACGCCGAGAAGCTGGGCGTCGGCTTCCTTCATATTGGTCGCGGAGATGCGCTGCACGGCGCGCACCGGGCGGACCTGGAGGCGTTCGAGTTCGGCATAGAGCGAATTGGTGACGGCCGAGGGATCAGGCAGGAATTCGCCGGAGACGCTGGCATTCTCGATCGCCAGCGGCTGGTCGTCGGCGATGCGCAGGCGGGAAAGGCGCGAAACCTTGACGTCGGTACCGAGGCCAAGGATCATCATCTCGTCGGGTGAGGGGGTGTGAACGCCCTTGTGCAGCCATTCGGAGCGCGAGGACATGCCGCGGCGCGCCATGTCCTCGGTGAAGGAAGTGAGTTGCGACAGGCGCTGCTCAACCTTGGAGACCGGCTTGGCGACGAAGGTGCCCGAGCCGTGACGGCGCACCAATAAGCCGTCGGCGACGAGTTCGTCGATCGCCTTGCGCACGGTGACGCGGCTGACGGCGGCGAATTCGGCGATGTCGCGTTCCGGCGGCAGCGCATCGCCGTGCCCGAGCGTGCCGGTGCGCACGGCTCCTTCCAGCGTGCGGCGCAGCTTGACGTAGAGCGGACCTGTGCCGGCTGCCTGCAGGCGCTCCAGGGAAAGGAGGGTGGCGAGGTCGTCGGTCATGCCGCACCTCTCTGCCTGTCGTTCAAGAGCTTGACCGCAAGTTCCACCGCGCCCTGCAGGGCATCGCCTTTCGGCCTGGCGAGCAGCGACTTGTAGTGTTCGGAAAGCCAGGGTTCGTAGGCTTCGGCAAGTCCGCCGAGCAGGCAGATCGACGGGCATTCGGGCCAGAGCAGCGCTTCGAGACTTTCGCCGATCGCCGTTGCGGCATCCGTGACGATGCCGGCCGCGACGGCATCGCCTTTGGCCGCGTGTTCGAAGACGATCGGCGCGTAACGAGCAAAATCCTTTGGTCTTGCCGAATGGGCGAACTCGACGATGCGCTCGGGATCATGGCCATATTCGGTCATGACCGCGTCGGTGATCGGCGATGCCGGGCGCACCCCATCATGGGCAAGCAGCGATCGTTCCAGGAGGTCGCGGCCGAGGCGGGCACCGCTTGCCTGGTCGCCGACAACGAAACCCCAGCCGCCGATGCCGTTCAGCCGGCCGTCCTTGCGGGCATTATAGACCGAGCCTGTTCCGAAGGCGCCGACGATGCCGTCGGCATCGCCGAGCGCACCCTGCAGGGCGATCAGCGCATCGGTGACGACGCGGCCTTCGGCAAAGGGCAGGGCCTTTTCGATTCGCCTGCCGTAATCGCCGACATTGGCGCCGGCGACGCCGACGACGGCTGCGACAGAGGAAAGGGTTTCAGCGGCAAGCCCGGCATCGCTTAGCGCCTGCCGCGCGGATTCGACGATGTTGAGAAGAGAGTTTTCCAGATCCGACAGGATGTTGGCAGGGCCGGCCTTGCCGCGGCCGATGACATTGCCGTTCCTGTCCGCGACTGCGGCCCGGCAGCTCGTTCCGCCGCCGTCTATGCCGATTGCAAGCTCTGTCATCGGGCCTCCGAATATGCCGTTCCCCATGGTTTTTAATACAATACCAAAAAAATACCATTTACCAAGTGGGAATGATGGAGAAAATTCATCTTTTTATCATATTGATTTTCCTAAATAAAATTTTTTAATCAATTTTATCCGGCCAAAAAGTTAAATTCGGCTGGACAATTGGTATTTTTTTGGCCTTAATTCGGCAAAAGGGAACAGCGCTTCGATGCCTACGAAAACCGGCAGTTAAACCAAGCCGGAACCGCTTCGAGGATGATCGAGATGACGACCTGCCAGCCCATCAAGCTGGTGGCGAAGGTCAGGCATCCATCGGCTTTCCCCATCATTTCGCCACCCGGTGCAGACGCCGGGAAGGCGCGCAGTTCGGCCGCAGGCGTTCGCCTTCGTGTCCGTTGAGCTTTCGGGACCGGCATTACTGGCGGTCCTCCAAGGGGCGTTGGGTGTTACCTCAGACACGCCAATTGCTTGTTTCAGATCGAAAACAGCGCCTCGCGGCGCTTAAAACAGGAGAGGGAAATGAAAAACACTGCTCTGAAAAGCTTGCTGCTTGCCTCAAGCCTGCTGACGTCGGCAGGTCTCGTCCATGCCGCCGACGTCACGCTGACGGTCGAAAGCTGGCGTAACGACGACCTGCAGATCTGGCAAGAGAAGATCATCCCGGCCTTCGAAGCGAAGAACCCGGGCATCAAGATCGTCTTCTCGCCGACCGCGCCGACCGAATACAATGCCTCGCTGAACGCCAAGCTCGATGCCGGCTCCGCCGGCGATATCATCACCTGCCGTCCGTTCGACGCCTCGCTCGAACTTTTCAACAAGAAGCAGCTCGCCGACATCACCAGCCTGCCTGGCATGGAGAACTTCTCGCCGGTCGCCAAGGCCGCCTGGAGCACCGACGACGGCAAGTCGACCTTCTGCGTGCCGATGGCTTCGGTCATCCACGGCTTCATCTACAACAAGGATGCCTTCGACAAGCTCGGCATCTCGGTGCCGAAGACGCAGGACGAATTCTACGCAGCGCTCGACAAGATCAAGGCCGACGGCACCTACATCCCGCTCGCCATGGGCACGAAGGACCTCTGGGAAGCCGCTACCATGGGCTACCAGAACATCGGCCCGAACTACTGGAAGGGTGAGGACGGCCGCGCCGCCCTGATCGCCGGCAAGCAAAAGCTGACGGATGCCGACTGGGTCAAGCCCTATGAAGAGCTTGCCAAGTGGAAGCCCTATCTCGGCGACGGTTTTGAAGCCCAGACCTACTCCGACAGCCAGAACCTGTTCACGCTCGGCCGTGCAGCGATCTATCCGGCGGGTTCGTGGGAAATCGCGCTGTTCAACAGCCAGGCCCAGTTCAAGATGGGCGCCTTCCCGCCGCCGGTTCCGAAGGCAGGCGACACGGGCTACATCTCCGACCATCCGGATATCGGCGTCGCGCTGAACGCGAAGAGCACTCATGCTGAGGAAGCCAAGAAGTTCCTCAGCTGGGTCGCTTCGCCGGAGTTCGCAGATATCTACGCCAACTCGCTGCCGGGCTTCTTCAGCCTGAACTCCACCCCGGTCAAGATGTCCGATCCGCTCGCTCAGGAATTCGTTTCCTGGCGCGGCCCGTACAAGTCGACGGTGCGCTCGACCTACCAGATCCTGTCGCGTGGCACGCCGAACCTCGAAAACGAGACGTGGGTCGAATCGGCCAACGTGATCAACGGCACGGATACGCCTGCGGTTGCCGCCAAGAAGCTGCAGGACGGCCTCGACAGCTGGTACAAGCCGGCCAAGTGATAGCGTGTGAGAGGGGCGGCGTTTGCCGCCCTTCATTCGGCCTGCCGGCCACCTTCTCCCACTTCAGGGGAGAGGGAGACTCGCAGCGACCTCCCAGCCCGACATGGCATCAAAGCAGGGCACATTCCTTCTCCCCACAGCCGGAGAGAGGGTCAGGGGTGAGGCGCAATGTTTTCCATCTGCGCTGCACCTTGCGGCCAGTCGACAAGAACAGGCAAAAGCCATGAGCGAAACCGACAACACGATCGATATCGTCCCGATCAGGCGCCCGGTGCGCTGGCACATCTTCGTCTTCATGCTGCCGGCCCTGATCGTCTATTCCGCTGTCATGGTGCTGCCGCTCATCGAAACCCTTCGGCTGTCGCTCTACAATACGGTCGACGGGCAGCCGGCCTTCGTCGGACTGGCGAATTTCAAAGTGCTGTTCGGCGATGCGCGCTGGGCGCGCGATTTCTGGAATGCCCTTGTCAATAATCTGATCTTCTTTGCCATCCACATGTGCCTGCAGAACCCGATCGGCGTGGCGCTTGCCGCCCTGCTTTCGGTGCCGAAGTTGCGCGGCGTCGCCTTCTACCGCACGGCGATGTTCCTGCCGACGCTCTTGTCCTTCGTCATCGTCGGTTTCATCTGGAAGCTCATCCTTTCGCCGATCTGGGGTGTGGCGCCCTGGATGCTCGATCTCATCGGGTTGAAATTCCTGTTCGCACCCTGGCTCGGCAAGTCCGGTTCGGCGCTGATCGCGGTGTCGCTGATCTCGAATTGGCAATATATCGGCATTCCGATGATGCTGATCTATGCCGCACTGCTCAGCATCCCCGAAGAGGTGATCGAGGCGGCCGAATGCGACGGCATTACCGGTTGGGCCCAGTTCTGGAAAATCAAGCTGCCGCTCATCCTGCCGGCGATCGGCATCATCTCGATCCTGACTTTCGTCGGCAATTTCAACGCCTTCGACCTGGTCTATACCGTGCAGGGCGCGCTTGCCGGGCCTGACATGTCGACCGACATTCTCGGCACACTACTCTACCGCACCTTCTTCGGTTTCCAGCTTCAGCTCGGCGACCGCTCGATGGGCGCGACGATTGCCACGGTGATGTTCCTCATCATTCTCGCCGGCGTCTCGCTTTATCTGTTCGTCATCCAGCGGCGCATGCGTCGCTACCAGTTCTGAGGAGCGCGCATGTCCAAGGCACGCACATCTCCCATCCGCACCGGCCTCGTGCATCTGGCGCTGAGCGCCTATACGCTGGTCGCGCTGTTTCCGGTCTTTCTGACGATCGTCAACTCGTTCAAGGATCGCGCTTCGATCTTCCGCGAGCCGTTGATGATCCCGACGCCGTCGACCTTCAGCCTCGTCGGCTATCAGACGGTGCTGGGGCAGGGCGATTTCGCCACCTATTTCCAGAACAGCTTCATCGTCACGATCGTCTCGATCCTGCTGGTGCTGCTGTTCGGTGCCATGGCGGCCTTTGCGCTTTCCGAATACCGTTTCCGCGGCAATATGCTGCTCGGGCTCTACATGGCGATCGGTATCATGATCCCGATCCGTCTCGGCACGGTGGCGATCCTGCAGGGCATGGTGGCGGCCGGCCTCGTCAATACGCTGACGGCGCTGATCCTCGTCTATACCGCTCAGGGCATACCGCTGGCGATCTTCATCCTGTCGGAATTCATGCGCACCGTTTCGGACGACCTGAAGAATGCCGGCCGCATCGACGGGCTCTCCGAATATGCGATCTTCTTCCGGCTGGTGCTGCCGCTGGTGCGCCCGGCCATGGCGACGGTTGCGGTCTTCACCATGATCCCGATCTGGAACGATCTCTGGTTCCCGCTGATCCTGGCGCCCTCCGAGGCGACCAAGACGGTCACGCTCGGCTCGCAGATCTTCATCGGTCAGTTCGTCACCAACTGGAATGCGGTGCTGGCGGCGCTGTCGCTGGCGATCCTGCCGATCCTCGTCCTCTACGTCATCTTCTCGCGGCAGCTGATCCGCGGCATCACGTCAGGAGCCGTCAAGTGAGCCAATCCGAAAAGCCGATCCGCGTCCTCGTTGCCGGCCTCGGCAACATGGGCCGCAGCCACGCGCTCGCCTATCACAACAATCCCGGCTTCGAGATCATCGGTCTCGTCAACCGCTCGACGCCGGAGCTGGCGGCCGAGCTGCAGGGCTACACGATCCATCCCGATTTCACGACGGCGCTGGCCGAGCTGAAACCGGACCTCTGCTCGATTAACACCTATTCGGACAGCCATGCCGATTATGCTGTTGCCGCCTTCGAGGCCGGCTGTGATGTCTTCGTGGAAAAGCCGCTGGCGACAACGGTTGCAGACGCCGAGCGCGTCGTCGCGGCCGCCAGGAAGGCGCGGCGCAAGCTGGTGATCGGTTATATCCTTCGCAATCACCCTTCCTGGATGAGGCTGATCGAGGAGGCGCGCAAGCTCGGCCCGCCTTACGTCTTCCGCATGAACCTCAACCAGCAGTCCAGCGGCCCGACCTGGGCGACGCATAAGTCGCTGATGCGCACGACCTCGCCGATCGTCGATTGCGGCGTGCATTATGTCGACGTCATGTGCCAGATCACCGACGCCAGGGCCGTCGAAGTGCGCGGCATGGGGCTGCGCATGTCCGACGAGATCGCCGCCGACATGTATAATTATGGTCACCTGCAGGTGCTGTTCGAGGATGGTTCGATCGGCTGGTACGAGGCCGGCTGGGGACCGATGATCTCGGAAACTGCCTTCTTTGTGAAAGATGTGATGTCGCCGAAGGGCGCCGTGTCGATCGTCATGGATCCGAACGCCAAGTCCGATGATATCGACACGCACACCAAGACCTCGGTGATCCGTCTGCACACGGCCGAGACCGGGCCTGACGGCAAGTTCATCCGACCAGACCAGGACATGACGATGGAAGGCGAGCCCGGTCATCAGGCGCTCTGCGACCTGGAACAGGCCTTCATGCTGAGGGCGATCCGCGAGGATCTGGACCTCGACCGCCATATGGCGGATGCGGTGGCATCGCTACGCATCTGCCTTGCCGCCGACGAGAGCGTGCGCACCGGCCAGCCGGTCAGATTATAAGGAAAGACCCGTGGGATCGCTTCAACTCAAATCCATCCGCAAGACCTATGGCACGCATGAGGTGCTGAAAGGCATCGACCTCGAGGTCAAGGACGGCGAATTCGTCATCTTCGTCGGGCCGTCGGGCTGCGGGAAATCGACGCTGCTGCGCAGCATCGCTGGCCTCGAAGACGTCACGTCGGGCGCCGTCGTCATCAATGGCCGCGATGAGACGCTGACGCCGCCAGCCAGGCGCGGTATCGCCATGGTGTTCCAGTCCTACGCGCTCTATCCGCATCTGACGGTCAAGGACAATATGGGGCTCGGTCTCAAGCAGGCCGGCACTGCCAAGGACGAGATCGAAAGGCGTGTCGGCAAGGCATCGGGGATGCTCTCGCTGGAACCGTATCTGGCGCGCCGGCCGGCCGAGCTCTCCGGCGGCCAGCGCCAGCGCGTCGCTATCGGCCGCGCCATCGTGCGCGAACCGGAACTCTTCCTGTTCGACGAGCCGCTGTCGAACCTCGATGCGGCGCTGCGCGTCCAGACCCGCCTCGAAATCGCCCGGCTGCACCGCAGCCTGAAGGCGACGATGATCTATGTCACCCACGACCAGGTCGAGGCGATGACGCTTGCCGACAAGATCGTGGTGCTGAATGCCGGCGCGATCGAGCAGATCGGTTCGCCGATGGAACTCTACAAACGACCGGCCAATGTCTTCGTCGCCGGCTTCATCGGCTCGCCGCAGATGAATTTCATCGCGGCAGAGAAGGTCGGCGACCACAGCGCCAAGACGATCGGCGTACGTCCCGAACACCTGACGTTGTCGCGCGAACAGGGGACTTGGGCTGCGAAGGTCGTGCATGTCGAGCATCTCGGCGCCGACACGATCATCTATCTGGAATCCGACCAGTGCGGCCTGCTGACCGCACGTCTTTTCGGTGAGCACCAGTATGAGCCGGACGAGATCGTCTATGCGACCCCGGACCAGGCGCACGTGCATCGTTTCGATGTAGACGACCAGGCGATCCGTTGAGTTGTTCCCTTCTCCCCAGCGGGGAGAAGGTGGCCCGAAGGGTCGGATGAGGGGGCCGCACGGCAGAACATTTGTTATTGTTGTGCTGAGCGAGCAGGGCAATCAATGCTGTGCCGTAGGCCCCCTCATCCGCCTGCCGGCACCTTCTCCCCGCTGGGGAGAAGAGATTCGTGGCAGTGCCTTTGTCCCCTTCCCCCCGGCCGAAGCGAGAAAGATCTGACAGGGCTGCTGTCTCCTCCATCATTCCGACAACAAAAAAGACGCCGCTTCCGTGGCGCCTTCAGTCGCGGATGATCAGCAGGTCGGCTGCCATGAAGCGCAGCGTCACCGTTTCGCCGGCCTGCGGCGGGGTGGTGCCCGGGCTGTTGAACATGTCGAAGGAGATGACGTTGCCACCGACATTCATGCGGGTGCGGATGACCGACCCCAGGAAGTGGGCCGAAACGACCTGGCCGGTCAGCGCCGTGTCGCTCTTGACGGTGTCGGAGAGCGAGCCGGCTTCCGGACGCAGGGCCAGCGAGATGGTTTCTCCGGCCTTGTGAGCTGCTACCGACTGCTTCAGCGTTATGCCCTGATCTCCGATCTGGATGCGGTTGGCGTCGGGATCGACGACCGTGGCTTCGATGAGGTTCAGCGTGCCGACGAAGGAGGCGACGAAGCGCGTCGCCGGCGTGTTGTAGATCTCGAAGGGCGAACCGATCTGATCGGCCTTGCCTGCATTCATGACGACGATGCGGTCGGAGATCGACAGGGCCTCTTCCTGATCATGGGTGACGAAGACCGTGGTGATGCCGAGCTGCTGCTGGATCTGGCGGATTTCCTCGCGCAGCGATACGCGGATCTTGGCGTCGAGTGCGGAGAGTGGCTCGTCGAGCAGCAGCACCTGCGGCTTGACGGCAAGCGCGCGGGCAAGGGCGACACGCTGCTGCTGGCCGCCCGATAGTTGATAGGGGAAGCGGTCGGCCAGATGATCGAGCTTGATCAGGCCGAGCATTTCCTTGACGCGGGCGTCGATCTCAGGCTTCGGCGCGCCTGCCACCTTGAGACCGAAGGCGACATTGTCGTGTACCGTCATGTTGGGGAAGAGCGCGTAGGCCTGGAACACCATGCCGATATTGCGCTGGTTCGGCTTCAGCGCGCTTTGGTCCTTGCCGTTGATGGTCAGCGTGCCACCGGTCGGCGTTTCGAAGCCGGCGATCATGCGCAGAACGGTCGTCTTGCCGCAGCCCGACGGGCCGAGGAAGGAGACGAACTCACCCTTTTCGATCGTCATGTTGAAGTTCTTGACGACCTGCACCGGGCCGAAGGATTTCTGAATGTTGGTCAGTGTGAGAAAGGACATGAACCAGATACCTTAAGCCTTTGCCGGGCGGGCTTTGCCGACGCGGGAAACGAGGTTGAGCAGGCCCATGCTGAGCCAGGTGATCGAGAAGGCGATGACGGCAAGCGCCGAAGGCTCATAGGCCTTGTTGGCGCCGACGAGCTGCAGGTAGGGACCGAAGGCCGGACGGTTCAGAAGTGCGGCAAAGGTGAATTCGCCCATGACGATCGCGAGCGTGATAAAGGCGCCTGAGAGCACGCCGCTCATGACGTTCGGGAAAATGCACTTGAACATGATGGTCGTCCAGCTGGCGCCGAGACTTTCGGCCGCCTCCGTCAGGGTGCGGACGTCGATGGCGCGCATGGCGGTATCGACGGCGCGATACATGTAGGGCAGGGACAGGGTGATATAGGAGAAGACCAGCAGGATGTTGGTGCCAGTCGTTGAACCCGTCAGCGGCAGGTAGGACGACGAATTGTACATCCTGAGGTAACCGAAGACGATGACGATTGCGGGAATCACAAGCGGCAGCAGCGTGATGAATTCGACGACGGGACGCATCTGCGGCAGGCGCAGCCGCACCCAATAGGCCGTTGGCACGACGAGCAGCATGCCGAAGACGATGGTGAGTAACGCCATCAGCATGGAATAGCCGAAGGTCTCGCGGAACTGAGCGTCCGAAAAGACCGATTGGTAGGCGTCGAGGCTGTATTCGCCGCGGCGCATGCGCAGCGAAAACTCGATGGTGCCGATCAGCGGGATGATAAAGTAGGACGCGCCGAGAACGATGGCGATCCAGGCTCCGAGACGTTGAGCTTTCATTTCTGCCACCGTTCGGCGCGCATGCGCAGCAGGAGGTAAAGGACGTTGGAGACGCCGGTTATCACGATCATGCCGAGCGCGATGGCGTAACCGAGGTTGGCATTGTGCAGAACGTCGCCGCGGATCTGCGCATAAAGCAGGATCGGCACGATGTTTAGCGAGCTGCCGGTCAGCGCAAAGGCTGTGGCGATGGCGCCGAAGGCATTGGCGAAGAGCAGCAGCGTCGTGCCGAGCAGGCTCGGCCAGAGGATCGGCAGCGCGACCATCGTCCAGTATTGACGGTTGGTGGCGCCGAGGATCTGCGATGCTTCGCGCCATTCCTTCTTCATGCCGTCGAGGGCCGGCGTCAGGATCAGCACCATCAGCGGAATCTGGAAATACATGTAGGTGATGGTGAGGCCGAAGAAGGACAGCAGGTTGAAGCCGGTGCCGTAGAGATTGAAGCCGAACCATTCGCGCAGGAAGATCGTCACAAGGCCGGTGCGGCCGAGCGTTGCGAGGAAGGCGAAGGCGAGCGGCACGCCGGCGAAATTCGAGGCGACGCCGGAGAAGGTCAGCAGTGTCGAGCGCACGGAGGCGGGCAGGCCGCCGAGCACAACGGCCCAGGCAAGGAAAAAGCCGATCAACGCGCCGCCGAGGGCGGAGGCGACCGAGACGCGGATACTGATCCAGTAAGCGCTCATGATCGATGGCGTAAAAAGATCGCCGATATTCTTCAGCGTGAAATCGCCCTCGGGCGTCAGGAACGCGCCCACCACGAGATAAAGCGTGGGGATGATCAGGAATAGCAGGGAGAAAATAATGAAGGGTGCGATGCCCAGCCAGTCGATCATGCGGTCTTTGTTGATCAAGGGGGCACTGCTCGCCATCGGCGTTGAAACGGTGCTCATGGAAAAGCTCATCCTGGGGCGTCGGAGTGAGAAAACCTCCCCGCCTTGCGGCGGGGAGGCAGGATCAAATTTTACTGAACGTTGGCGCCGACGACGGAATCCCAGTTCTTGGTGATGGTTTCCTTGCCAGCGGCCTGCTCTTCCAGCGTCGGGAAGACAGCCTTTTCATAGGCTGCTGCCGGCGGCAGCTTGTCGAGCAGTTCCTTCGGGATCTTGTTGTTCTTGGCAAGATCGTTGAAGCGGATCGGGTGGCAATAGCCCTTCAGCCAGCCGAGCTGACCTTCGTCGGAATAGAGGTATTCCATCCAGAGCTTGGCAGCGTTCGGGTGCGGAGCGAAGGCGGAAATCGCCTGAACGTAGACGCCGGCAACGACGCCGGTCTTCGGAACGACGACCTCGAACGGAGGATTGCCCTTCAGGCCTTCGCCCCACGAGAGGGCGTTGTAGTCCCAGGCGATGACGATCGGCGTGGAGCCCTGCGCGAAGGGAGCAGCCTTGCCGACGACCGGCACGAAATTGCCGCTCTTGTTCAGTTCGGCGAAGAACTTCAAGCCCTCTTCGCCTGCCTTGGCCGCGTCGCCGCCGGATGCGGAAAGACCAGCGGCATAAACGCCCTGGACAGCCTGGTTGGCGCTGCGCGGATCGCCTGCGAGGGCGACGCTGTTTGCATAGTCGCTCTTCTTCAGGTCGGCCCAGTCAGTCGGCGATTCCTTGACGAGATCCTTGTTCACCAGGAGCGCGAGAACGCCGTAATAGTCGCCGTACCAGTAGCCTTCAGCATCCTTGGCGCTGTCAGGTATGGAATCCCAGGTGGAGACCTTATAAGGCTGGATCAGGCCATCTTTCTTGGCAGACGGGCCGAAAGAGAGGCCGACGTCGATGACGTCAGGAGCCTGCGGGCCGGTGTTGCCCTTGTTGGCCTTGATCGCTTCGATTTCGTCGCCCGAACTTGCATCCGGGTTCAATTCGTTGACCTCGATGCCGTATTTGGCCTTGAAGCCGGCAATGACGTCGCCATAGCCGCACCAGCTGTGCGGAAGAGCGATCGTCGTCAGGCTTCCTTCTTTTTTGGCGGCGGCGATAAGTTCAGCGCTCGGCTCGGCGGCGGCAATCGCGGTCGAGGCCACGATCATCGCAGTAGAAAGCGACAGAAGTCGAGAAATGTTAGAGATCACTGTTGTTCTCCTTCGGGTTTTCAGTGTCTGGCGATGCTGTTAATGAGATTACATGAAGCTTGTGTGACGGTTCGATGACGTTAATTCTGCTGTGAATAGCGGGGGTTGCGACAAATGTTTTATTTGCGACAACGCCGTCTGTTTCCGCGAAAAATCCGCCCTTGTTTTTCTTCTGTTTTAGTCTTGTCCTCCTAACCCGGTTTACGGAAAAGCCTGGTCTGCTCGAACAGGCCTTCCAGTGTCTTCATGCGCTCTTTCGTCTCGTCCCAGGTCGAATTCTGAACGGCCTCGATCAGCGCTTCGACGATGAAAAGGGTGACGACGGAGGAATCCCAGGCCGACGGCGCCTCGATCCGGACGCGGAAGGCATGCCTGGCGAGTTTGGCGGCCGGCGAACCCCACTGGTCGGTGAAGACGATGATTTCGGCGCCGCGTTTGCGGGCGGCGGTGGCGAGGCTCACCATCTCCTGCTCGTAGCGGCGGATGTCGAAGATGATCAGGATGTCGCCGGCATTCATGTTGAGGACATATTGCGGCCAGCTGCTGGAATTCGACGATAGCAGCGTCGTTGCCGGCCGGATCACCTGCATATGGGTGAAGAAATACTCGGCAAGCGCGCCGGTGATGCGGCCGCCGACGAAATAAAGGCCGCGCTTGCGGTCGGAGAGCAACGCGGCGACGCTGTCGAACGTCGGGGTGTCGAGATCGGTCAGCGTCTGGCGCAGATTGCCCATGATCGCATCGGCGAAACGGTTGAGAATATGGGTGCCTGGTGCGTTCTGCGCCCAGCGATCGTGCTTGGCGATCGGGTTCGAGATCGTCGCCTCGACTTCCTGATGCAGATGCGCCTGAAAGTCCGGATAACCCTTGAAGCCGAGCTTCTGCACCATGCGCACGACGGTCGGTGTCGAGACGCCGGCGTTTTCGGCGATCGTGGTGATGCTGCCGAGGCCGGAGACCGGATAGTTGTCGAGCAGGCTTTCGGCCAACTGCTTCTCGGCACGCGTCAACACCCCCAAATGCGAGTGTATGACGTCCGAAACCGTCTTCGACGCAACTGTCACTGAATTATGCTCCCCGGGATGGTCTGGCGCCACTTTCCCACCCAAAGTTAACAACGCTGTCACAATCCATGTCAACTACTGTCATGAAAAGAAATTTTCAGTCCACGCTTGACACCGGTCGAAACCTGAAGAATTCTTTTCTTCATCAAGGAATTGTTAAGGGATAAGGAGTGGCGCCTTTGGTGCTGGCCCGGCCGAAAATCCTCAGCGAAGCGGACGGCGACTGCGTCGGGATCGAACGCATCCACGGCCGGAGCCCGGTGCTTCTTATCTGCGAGCACGCTTCGAATACGCTTCCAGCCGTTTTCGGTGATCTCGGCCTGCCCGGCGAAGCGCTCTCCAGTCACATTGCCTGGGACCCGGGCGCTCTCGCGGTCGCCCGCGGCATATCGGCAGCGCTCGACGCGACGCTCGTTTACCAGCGGTTCTCCCGACTTATCTACGACTGCAACCGGCCGCCCAGTTCACCCGGCGCCATGCCGGAGACCAGCGAGATCCACGCCATTCCCGGCAACAAGGATTTGAGCCCCGAAGAACGGCTTGCGCGCACCGACGCGCTTTACGTGCCTTTCCATGACGCCATTCGCGGGCTGATCCGCGATCGTCGGGCGAGGGGGCAGGACAGCATCATCGTGACGATGCACAGCTTCACGCCGGTCTATCACGGCCGCGAACGCGCCGTCGAACTCGGCATATTGCACGATGAGGACAGCCGGCTTGCCGACCGTATGCTGGAGGCTGCGGCCGAGGCGCCGCTTTACAGGACGGAACGAAACGCGCCTTACGGGCCCGAGGACGGCGTGACCCACACGCTGATCCTGCACGGGCTTTCGAACGGCTTGCGCAATGTGATGATCGAGGTCCGCAATGACCTCATCGCAGACGATATCGGCCAAGGGGTCATGGCCGATTATCTGGCAGGACTTCTCCAGCAAAACCTGGAAGCCTGACACAAAAAGAAGACCCGAGGGAGCAGTCTAACTGCGAACGTCCGTATGGCGAAAACGCCGCGGGCAATTGGCACAGAACCGGCCGCAATCCCGCGGCCGCTCGTGAACAGGGGGAAGTCATGTCGGACTATACCGAACTGGACAAGAAACAGGATGTGCACATCCTGCATTCCATGGGTTATGCCCAGGAACTCGAACGGCGCATGAGCTCGTTCTCGAACTTCGCCGTATCATTCTCCATCATCTGCATCCTCTCCGGCGGCATCAATTCGCTGGCGCAGGCGACCTCCGGTGCCGGCGGCGCCGCCATCGGCATCGGCTGGCCGCTCGGCTGCTTCATCTCGCTGGTCTTCGCCATCGCGATGGCGCAGATTAGCTCCGCCTATCCGACGGCCGGCGGCCTCTATCACTGGGGCTCGATCCTCGGCAACCGCTTCACCGGCTGGCTGACCGCCTGGTTCAACTTGCTCGGTCTGGTGACCGTGCTTGGCGCCATTAATGTCGGCACCTACTATTTCTTCATGGGTTCGTTCGGCACCACCTATCTCGGGCTGACGGATACGACCGTGGTGCGCATCGTCTTCCTCGTGATTATCACTGGCGCGCAGGCGCTCGTGAACCACATGGGCATCGGACTGACGGCGAAGCTGACCGATTTCTCGGGCTATCTCATCTTCGCGACGTCGATCGCGCTGGCGGCCGTCTGCCTCATCGCAGCTCCCTCCTACGAGATTGGCCGCCTCTTCACCTTCGCCAACTATTCCGGCGAAGTCGGCGGCAATGTCTGGCCCTCCACCTCAGGTGCCTGGGTCTTCCTTCTCGGCCTGCTGCTGCCGATCTACACCATCACCGGCTATGATGCCTCGGCGCACACATCGGAAGAGACAGTCAAGGCTGCCGAATCGGTCCCGCGTGGCATGGTCGCGTCGGTGCTCTGGTCGGCGCTTTTCGGCTACATCATGCTGTGCGCCTTCGTTCTGATGCTGCCGAACATGGACGATGCGGCAAAGCAGGGCTGGAACGTATTCTTCTGGGCGATGGACAGCCAGGTGAACCCGATCGTCAAGGATATTCTCTATCTAGCGATCCTGGTCAGCCAGTGGCTGTGCGGCCTTGCGACCGTCACCTCGGTCTCGCGCATGATCTTCGCCTTCTCGCGTGACGGCGGTCTGCCGGCATCGAAGGCCCTGTCGAAGGTCAGCCCGCAGTACCGCACGCCGGTGGCTGCGATCTGGACCGGCTCGATCCTGTCGGTTCTGTTCGTCTGGGGTTCCTCGCTCGTTTCGATCGGTGCCACGCCGGTCTACACGATCGTCGTCTCGTGCACGGTCATCTTCCTGTTCTTCTCCTTCGCGATCCCGATCACGCTCGGCCTGTTCGCCTGGGGCACGTCGAAGTGGGACAAGATGGGGCCGTGGAACCTCGGCGAAGGCGTCTTCAAGCTCTTTGCCGTGCTGACCGTCATCGCGATGATCCTGATCTTTATCCTCGGCATTCAGCCGCCGAACGAATGGGCGCTCTACATCACCGTCGGTTTCCTGGTGCTGACGGCAATCGTCTGGTTCGGCTTCGAAAGCCGCCGCTTCAAGGGGCCGCCGATCGGTGCCGAAGTGGCAAAGCGCCAGGCCGAGATCGCGGCCGCGGAAGCAGCCGTCGGTGAAAGCGGCGAAAACTAAGCATCGAGGCTTCCCTCTCAAATGGCGGGGCCGCATGCTGCGGCCCCATCACCGGTTCAACGAAAAGGCATCGGGCCGCAAAGTGCGGCCGAGCGCATGCGATTTCGTTGCCCCGATTTTCTCAATCGCAATTCAGGCGGATCAATCATGAGCAGCAGCTACACAATCGACGATCTCAGGAAGGATGTTGCCGAAGGGCGCATCGATACGGTTCTGGCCTGCCAGGTGGATATGCAGGGCCGGCTCATGGGCAAGCGTTTTCAGGCGGAATATTTCGTCGAGAGCGCCTGGAAGGAAACGCACAGCTGCAACTACCTGATCGCCACCGACATGGAGATGGAGACCGTCTCAGGCTACAAGGCGACGAGCTGGGAGAAGGGTTATGGCGACTACACGATGAAGCCGGATCTTGCGACGCTGCGTCGTATTCCCTGGCTGGAAGGTACCGCGCTGGTGCTCTGCGATGTGCTTGACCATCATACGCATGAGGAGGTCGCCCACTCGCCGCGCGCGATCCTGAAGAAGCAAGTGAAGCGGCTCGAGGATATGGGCATGAAGGCCTATATGGCCTCCGAGCTCGAATTCTTCCTGTTCGACCAGAGCTATGAGGCGGCGCAGGCTTCCGGCTACCGCAATCTCAAGCTCGCCAGCGCCTATAACGAGGACTACCACATCTTCCAGACCACCAAGGAAGAAGAGGTGATGCGGGCGATCCGCACCGGGCTGCAGGGCGCCGGCATTCCGGTCGAGAACTCCAAGGGCGAGGCTTCGGCCGGCCAGGAGGAGATCAACGTGCGCTACGCCGATGCGCTCGCCATGGCCGACCGGCACGCAATCATCAAGAACGGCTGCAAGGAGATCGCCTGGTCGAAGGGCAAGGCCATCACCTTCCTGGCCAAGTGGAATTACAATGCTGCCGGCAGTTCCTCGCATATCCACCAGTCGCTTTGGAGCCTGGAGGAAAAGCCGCTGTTCTTCGACCATACCGGCAAATACGGCATGTCGCCGCTGATGCACAATTACGTCGCCGGGCTTCTCGCCCATGCGAGCGAGATCACCTATTTCCTGGCACCCTACATCAACTCCTACAAACGCTTCATGGCCGGCACGTTTGCGCCGACCAAGGCGATCTGGAGCAAGGACAACCGCACCGCCGGCTACCGGCTCTGCGGCGAGGAGACCAAGGGAATCCGTATCGAGTGCCGCGTCGGCGGCTCCGATCTCAACCCCTATCTCGCCTTCGCCGCGCTGCTTGCCGCCGGCATTGACGGGATCGAAAACAAGCTCGAACTCGAAGCCCCCTTCGTCGGCGACGCCTACGGCGGCAAGGGCGTTCGCGAAATCCCGCGCACGCTGCGCGCGGCCACGACTGAAATGACGGAATCGGCAATGCTGCGCAAAGCCTTCGGCGACGACGTGATCGACCACTACACCCGCGCTGCCGAATGGGAGCAGGAAGAATACGACCGCCGTATCACCGACTGGGAAGTGGCGCGCGGTTTCGAAAGAGCTTAATAGGCATTGCGGGCTTGCCCCTCAACCTAACCCTCTCCCCGTAAAAACGGGGAGAGGGGACTTGCCACACGGATCGCTTGAGAGTTCGGAAAACGGTGCGGCATACCCCCTTCGCCCCGCGAGCGGGGAGAAGGTGCCGGCAGGCGGAGGAGGGGCTGTGGCCCTCGCGAAATTTTTTGAAGAATACGAGGACAGGAACAGATCATGGCAATGATCCAATGCATTTCACCGGTTGACGGGTCGGTCTATGCCGAGCGCGCAGCCCTTTCTCTCGATGCCGCCAAAGATGTGGTGGCGCGTGCCCGCAAGGCGCAGAAAACCTGGGCGAAACGGCCGCTCGAAGAGCGTGTGCAGCTGGTGCTGAAGGGGGCTGCGCGGCTGAACGAGATGTCCGACGTCGTCGTGCCGGAGCTTGCCTGGCAGATGGGCCGGCCGATAAAATATGGCGGCGAATACAAGGGCTTCAACGAGCGCTCCAACTATGTCGCTTCGATCGCGGCGGATGCGCTGGCGCCTCTCGTCGTCGAGGAGAGCGAGCGTTTCGAGCGCCGGATCGAGCGCGAGGCGCATGGCGTCGTCTTCGTCGTCGCGCCGTGGAACTATCCCTATATGACGGCGATCAACACGATCGCGCCGGCGCTGATGGCCGGCAATACCGTGGTGCTGAAACATGCCTCGCAGACGCTGCTGGTCGGTGAGCGGCTGGTGCAGGCCTTCATCGAGGCCGGCGTTCCCGAGGATGTGTTCCAGAACGTCTTTCTCGACCATGAAACGACGTCGGCGCTGATCGCCGCCGGCAGCTTCAATTTCGTCAACTTCACCGGATCGGTCGAAGGCGGGCGGTCGATGGAGCGGGCGGCTGCCGGCACCTTCACCGGCCTCGGCCTCGAACTCGGCGGCAAGGATCCGGGTTACGTCATGGAGGACGCCGATCTCGAGGCAGCCGTCGACACGCTGATGGATGGCGCGACCTATAATTCCGGCCAGTGCTGCTGCGGCATCGAGCGCGTCTATGTGCATGAATCGCTCTATGACGCCTTTGTCGAGAAATCGGTTGCCTGGGTGTCGAACTACAAGCTCGGCAATCCGCTCGATCCCGATACGTCGCTCGGGCCGATGGCGCATAAGCGCTTCGCCAAGGTGGTGCGCGAGCAGATCGCCGATGCGGTTTCCAAGGGCGCCAAAGCGCTTGTCGATCCCAAGCTTTTCCCCCAGGATGACGGCGGCGCCTATCTTGCACCGCAGATCCTCGTCGATGTCGATCACTCAATGGCCTTCATGCGCGAAGAGACTTTCGGTCCGGCGGTCGGCATCATGAAGGTGAAGAGCGATGAGGAGGCACTCGCTTTGATGAACGACAGCCAGTACGGACTGACGGCCTCGCTCTGGACCAAAGATGTCGAGCGGGCAGGGCGGCTCGGCCGCGAGATCGAAACCGGCACCGTTTTCATGAACCGCGCAGATTATCTCGATCCGGCGCTCTGCTGGACCGGCGTCAAGGAGACGGGCCGCGGCGGTTCGCTGTCGATCATCGGCTTCCACAATCTGACGCGTCCGAAATCCTTCCATCTGAAGAAAGTCACAGCATGAGCAGCAACATCATCGCAAACTGGAGCTATCCGACATCGGTCAAGCTCGGCCGGGGCCGCATCGCGGAACTGGCTGACGCCTGCAAGAGCCTCGGCATCAAGAAGCCGCTGCTCGTCACCGACCGTGGCCTTGCCTCGATGGCGATCACCAAAACCGCGCTTGATATCCTCGAAGATGCCGGTCTCGGCCGGGCGATCTTTGCCGATGTCGATCCGAACCCGAACGAGAAGAACCTCGAAGCCGGCGTAAGGGCCTTCAAGGACGGCGGCCATGACGGTGTCGTCGCCTTCGGTGGCGGCTCCGGCCTTGATCTCGGCAAGTGCGTTGCCTTCATGGCCGGCCAGACGCGGCCGGTCTGGGACTTCGAAGATATCGGTGACTGGTGGACGCGTGCGAGCCTGGACGGCATCGCCCCGATCGTCGCGGTGCCGACAACGGCAGGCACCGGTTCGGAAGTCGGGCGCGCCAGCGTCATCACCAATTCCGAAACGCATGTAAAGAAGATCATCTTCCATCCGAAGTTCCTGCCTGGTGTCGTCATTTCCGATCCGGAACTGACGGTCGGCATGCCGAAAATCATCACGGCCGGCACCGGCATGGATGCTTTCGCCCATTGCCTGGAGGCCTATTCCTCGCCCTTCTATCACCCGATGTCGGCCGGCATCGCGCTCGAAGGCATGCGGCTCGTCAAGGAATTCCTGCCGCGCGCCTATAGAGAAGGCACGGATCTGGAAGCTCGCGCCAACATGATGGCCGCCGCCGCCATGGGCGCGGTCGCCTTCCAGAAGGGGCTCGGCGCCATTCACGCGCTGTCGCACCCGATCGGCGCCGTCTACAACACCCATCACGGCATGACCAATGCGGTAGTGATGCCGGCGGTGCTGCGCTTCAACCGCAAGGCGATCGAAGAGAAGATCGGCCGTGCCGCCGCCTATCTCGGCATTTCGGGCGGTTTCGACGGGTTCTACGATTATGTGCTGAAGCTCCGCTCCGAACTTGGCGTACCGGAAACGCTGTCGGCTATGGGAATCGCCGCTGACCGCATCGACGAATTGTCGGCCATGGCGATCGAAGATCCGAGCGCCGGCGGCAACCCGGTTGCAATGACGCTCGAAAATACCAAGGCCCTTTTCAAGGATTGCTTCTGACAACATAAGAGCGGACCAACAGACTGGCTTGGGAAACCTCGGTTTCCCAGGCCTTTTTTTCCGGCGGCATCCCTATTTTTAGGGATGTGAAAAATACCGGCTGCAATTTCACCGCGCGTATTTCGAATTTGTTAACCATGATTAGAAAGAATGAATTAACCGCACGATGCTCCGACGGTGCGTAAGAGAGCGATTCCGGCTCGCACCATTGCTTCCGAGGACCGAACATGTCTGTCATCACATTCGCAAATACCAAGGGCGGCGCCGGCAAAACGACCGCTGTTCTGCTGCTCGCGACCGAGCTTGCCCGTAAAGGTTATCGCGTCACCATTCTCGACGCCGACCCGCAGCACTGGATTTCGCGCTGGCACGAAATATCAGGTCATGTGGCCAATCTTTCGGTGATCGATTTCGTGACAACTGCGTCGCTGCCGCTGCATATCAGCGAGAACAAGCACAATACCGACTATTTCATCGTCGACCTGCCGGGTGCGCGCAATCCGCTGCTTGCCACCGCCGTCGGCCTTTCCGACCATGTGCTGATCCCGATTCAGGGCTGTGCGATGGATGCGCGCGGTGGCGCGCAGGTGCTCGAACTGCTGCAGTATCTGGATGAGAAGGCCGGCATCAAGATCGGCCATTCGGTGGTGCTCACCCGCGTCAACTCGATGGTGACGACGCGGGCGCTGCAAGTCGTCAAGTCGCTGCTCAGCGAGCGGCATGTGCCGGTGCTCGATACGGCTATCATCGAACGCTCCGCCTTCCGCGACATCTTCGACTGTGGCGGGACGCTGCACACGATCGATCCCACACGCGTCAGCAACCTCGACAAGGCCCGGGAAAACGCTACCTGTTTTGCCGAAGAAATGATGCGCAAGCTGCCGGTGAGGCTGACGGCATCCGCCCGCGTGACGAGCCCGATGGTCCGCTCCGCCGCCTGAATCCCCACCTGAAACGATAAGGCCGCCGGAGCGATCCGGCGGCCTTATCGTTGCTATCGTGAGAATGATTTCAGTCGACGAATTCGACCGTCACTCCCGGCTTGACCATCTTGGCAAGCTCTGTCGCATCCCAGTTGGTCAGACGGATGCAGCCGTGGCTCTGGGTGCGGCCGATCTTCGAGGGCTCGGGCGTGCCATGGATGCCGTAGGTCGGCTTGGAAAGCGCCATCCAGACGGTGCCGACGGGACCGTTCGGGCCGGGCGGAATGTTGAGGATCTTGTCATTGGCGCCCTGCTGGAAATTGATCTTCGGATTGTAGGTGTAACCGGGATTGAGGGCGACGCGCTCGACATTTACCAAGCCCGACGGAGAGGGGGTGTCGGAGGAGCCGATCGATGCCGGATAGGCGGCGAGGAGATTGCCGGCGCCGTCATAGGCGAAGACCTGCTTGCGGCCCTTGTCGGCGATGATGCGGGCAACTTCGCCGCTCTTCGGCTCGCCCGGATTGACGACCTTGATGACGGTACCTGCAACTGTGAAATCGGCGCCGGGGTTCATCTCCTTGAGAAAAGCCTCATCCATGTGGAAGCGCTCGGCCAGCATCTCGGTGGTCGAGGTATAGGCGAGCGACGGCAACAGCGCCTTGTGCGAATAATCTTCCGGGATCTCGGCGACGAAGGGGCCGGCGGCATCGGCCGGCGTGATCGTGTAACTGACGACTGGCAGGCCGCCGCTCATACGCAGCTCTTCCAGAATGGCATCGGTGTCGTTGGGATCGAGCTTCGACCCGGTCATCTGGTCATAGGCATAGATCCCCTTGGTGACGTTCGAGCCCATATGGCCGTCGATGACGCCCGGAGAGATGCCGGCGCGATCGAGGAAGACCTGCAGTGCGACGATCTCGGGCTTCGACTTGTTCTTCAGCGTAATGACCGGCTCATCGGGCGCGGCCTTCGGTTGGTCGGCGGGCGGAATCTGCTGGTCGGGGTCGATCGAGGCATAGTCGTCGCCGGGCTGCGGATTGCCGATGCTGTTATCCTCGGCATAGGGCTGGTCGCCGAGCGGCTGGCGCTCGATTGCGGCATCGCGCGGAATGCCGCCGGTGACGGCGCCGCGCTCGGAATAACGCGTATCGCCATCGGGATTGTTGTCGGAATAATAGGGGTCGTTGCCGTACTGGTCGTTATAGACTTCGCGCGGGCCGGGCCGCGGCGGATAGTAGCCGCGGGCGCGCATCTCGGTGGCGACGACGTTGCCATAGTCGTCGATCAACACGCGATTGCCGCTACGGTCGCGGGCATAGATATAGCCGGCTGGGACATAGTCGAGGATTTCGCCGCTCGGCGTCACTAGCACGATATCGCTCTGGCGGCGGTCGCGGAACTGCTGCGCGCCTGCCTCCGGCGGTGTAGCCGCAAGGGCAGTCAGAACGGCCGCGAAGCAAAATGCCGACTTCAAAAAGCGATTCACGTCTCATACCTCGAACAGTGACTGGGCAGACACACACCTGCGAATTTTGACGCTAGTGTGGAATTTATGAAAGCGTGCTGAACAAAATATGAAAATCACTAAGATTTCCTTTTACTCATAAACGTTTGCGTCCTTGTGTCAGTTCCGCAAAATCCGCGTTGCTGCAAAATCACAAGATGGGAACAGCCCCGATTGACGAATGGCGGCGCGAAACCTAACGCTAGCGCATCATGCTTTTCGGAAGCATGATGCGTTGATTCAAAGTGTTAGAGCGTCCTTTGTGTGTCCGAAAGGACGCACGGCGCTCTAAGGGGCCGACCATTCCCCGAGGAGACCGTGATGATCGAATTTGCCGCCGCAAGCGGGCCGCGCCTGATGCTGGACGAAACATCGGTGCTGGATATCGGCGGATGCATCGTCGAAGGCGTCGACATCGCTCCGAAACGCGCCATTCCCGATGACGGCGACCCGCGAATCGATCACTCGCTCGAGGGCTTCCTGTTCACCTGCGGGCCGGACCATATCCGCCACCGCCAGCCGATCGCCGGCCGGGACGACGGCAAGGTCTATCCGCTGCACGGATCGGCCTCCGGTCATGCGGCAAAGGTGCTGTGGACGAAGTTCGAGAACGGCAATGCCGAATGCCGGGCCGATATCGATATCACCACCGTCGAGGGACTGCCGCAGCGCATCGAGCGGCTGTGGCGGATCGATGGTGCGACCGGCGAGGTGCGGCTCGAGGACCGGGTCGTCAATACAAGCGATCGGACGGTGCCGACCTTCCTGATGTACCACATGAACACCGGCGGCAAATGGCTGGACGACGGCACGCGGCTCGAAGGCCGGATGCTGGAAAATGGCGGTTTGCCCTGGACGTTCGGCGAGGAGCCGGGCGGCATCTTCTGCGTCGCGGCGCCAGCAACGGAGGAGGGGTTCGCGGAGATCCGCCTCGGACCGATCGCCGCGATTGGCGGCAGGACACTGCGGGTGCGTTTCCGCGCCGACACGCTGCCCCATCTGCAGGTCTGGAGGAACCAGAAGGCGCCGGCCCACATCATCGGCATCGAGCCGGTTTCGCATCGCTGGATTTCGCGCGACGAGCTTGAGGCAGCCGGTGAGTTCAACATGCTGGCGTCCGGCGAGAGCCGCAGCTATGCGCTGACCTTTGCCTTCCTGTGAGCGAAGTGTTGTTGACGCTGGCAGACCTCCGTCGTAGACCTTCAGCCCACGATTTTTGAGGAGACAAGACGATGGATATTCGCCAGATCGACGATGAATATTCGGTTTCGGGCCAGATCACGCTCGAGGAGCTCGACGAGATCAAGGCGCTGGGGTTCAAATCGATCGTCTGCCACCGCCCCGACCACGAAAGTCCCGACCAGACGTCGTTCTCCCTCATCGAGGCGCGCGCCAAGGAGCTCGGTCTCGAGATCGCCCATGTGCCTGTCGGACCGATGGGCGTGACCGAGGAAGCCGTGCAGGGCATGGTCGATGCGCTCGATGAATTCCCGCGGCCGATGCTCGGCTATTGCCGTTCCGGCGCACGCTCGACGGCGATTTACCAGAAGACCCACCATATCCGCAATTGAGCGCCCGCTCCGGGCGCCATTTCCGGCGTTGAACCTCAGCGCCGCCACCTTCCATTCACTCAGGAGACTATGATGAGCATCAAGCGTATCGACGTCGGCTCGCGCATGAGCGGCGCCGTCATTCACGGCAATACAGTCTATCTCGCAGGCCAGGTCGGCGAGGGCGAAAGCGTCACCGATCAATGCAAGTCCTCGCTTGCCGAAGTCGACCGCCTGCTGGCTGCATCAGGCAGCAGCAAGTCGAAGATCCTGCAGACGATCATCTACCTCGCCGACATCGCCGATTTCGCCGCGATGAACGCCGTCTGGGAAGGCTGGATCGATCCGGCCAATCCGCCGGCCCGCGCCACCAGCGAAGCCAAGCTCGCTGCGCCGAAATACAAGGTCGAGTTCATCATCACGGCCGCACTCGACTGAAGTCGCAGCGTCCCTATCCTTCAAGGCCGGTGAGTTTTCTCACCGGCTTTTTGTTTGCGCGATTTCCGAGAGCGTGCGCGTCGGTGTGATCGCTTCGGGATCGAGCTTGATTTCGATGATTGAGGGTTTGCCACTGGCGCGCGCCCGCTCGAAGGCCGGGGCGAAATCCGCCGTCGTCTCCACCGTCTCGCCGTGGCCGCCATAGGCGCGGGCAAGGGCTGCGAAGTCGGGATTGGTCAGATCGGTGCTGCTGACACGGCCAGGATACTCGCGCTCCTGATGCATGCGGATCGTGCCGTAGATGCCGTTGTTGACGACGATTGCGATGATCGGCAGGCTGTAGCGGATGGCGGTGGCGAATTCCTGGCCGTGCATCAGGAAGCAGCCGTCACCGGCAAAGCAGATGACCTCGCGCTCGGGAAAGAGCCGCTTGGCAGCCACCGCCGCCGGCAGGCCGTAACCCATTGAGCCTGAGGTGGGGGCGGCTTGGGTGTTGAAGCGGCGGAAACGATGAAAGCGGTGCACCCAGGTGGCGTAGTTGCCCGCACCATTGGTGAAGATCGTCTCAGGCCCGGTATTGGCCTCCAGCCATTCCATGATCGGCCCCATATGGACGGCGCCCGGTCCGCTCAAGGGCGGCTTCGACCAGGCGAGATAGGCCTGGTGCATGCGTTCCGCGCGCTCCGCCCAGTGCGGCTCGGCCGGCGCTTCCAGATCGGCGAGCGCTTCAACGAAATCGGCAGCAGCGGCGCAGATCGCAAGATCCGGACGGTAGATACGGCCGAGTTCGGACGCATCGGGATAGACGTGGACCAACGATTGCTGGGGGTATGGGATATCGATCAGCGTATAGGATGAGGAGGGCATTTCCGACATGCGGGCGCCGAGCAGGATCAGCAGGTCGCTCTCCTTGATCTCCTTTGCCAGCGCCGGATTGATGCCGATGCCGACATCGCCGGCATAACAGGGATGCAGATGATCGAACAGCATCTGCCGGCGGAACGAGCAGCCGACCGGCAATTTGAAACGTTCGGCGAAAATTGCAAAATCGGCGACGGCATCGGCATCCCAGCGCGTGCCGCCGAGGATCACCATCGGCCGCTCGGCTTTGAGCAGGCGCAGATAGAGATCGTCGATCTGGCTGCGACCGGGGTGGGCTTCGACGCCGACATAGCGCTTGGCTCGGGGCGCCTCGACTTCGTCGCGGAGCATGTCTTCCGGCAGGGTCAGCACCACGGGGCCGGGGCGGCCGGAGGTTGCGATCGCAAAGGCGCGGGTGACGAACTCGGGAATGCGGGCGGCATCGTCGATCTCGCCCACCCATTTGGCGAATTCGGTGAAGGCGCGGCGGAACTCGACCTCCTGGAAGGCCTCGCGTTCTCTCGCTTCCCGCTGTACCTGGCCGATGAAGAGGATCATCGGGATCGAGTCCTGCTTGGCGATATGCAGGCCGGCGGAGGCGTTGGTGGCGCCGGGGCCACGGGTCACCATGCAAATGCCGGGTTCACCGGTCAGCCTGCCCCAGCAATCCGCCATCATCGCCGCTCCGCCCTCCTGGCGGCAGACGAGGACGTCGATATCGCTGTCGCGCAACGCGTCGAGCACGGCGAGGAAGCTCTCGCCGGGAACACAGGAGAGACGCTTGACACCGTTCGCCTTCAGCGCCTCGACGATCAGTTCCCCGCCCGTCTTCTTCATGACAATGCCTTCTTCATGACGATGCCTTCCTCTCGCGCTCGGCGAGTTCCGCCAGAATTTCTGCCTGGTGTTCGCCGAGACGCGGGCTCGGCCTGATATAACGCAGCGGCGTCTCCGACAGTACCACCGGCGTCCTGACTCCGGGGATCACCGTTCCGGCTGCATCCGCAAGGTCGATGCGCAGGCCGCGGGCCTGCACCTGCGGATGGGCGAACATTTCCTCGATCGTGTTGATTGCGCCTGATGGAACCGCGTTCTCTTCACAGGCCTTCAGCAGATCCGCCTTCGGCCATTTCAGCGTCTCGGTGGAGATGAGACGGCGCACTTCGCCGCGATTGGCGACGCGGGCCTTGTTGGTGGCGAAACGCTCGTCGCCGGCGATGGCCTCCAGGCAGAGGATGGTGCAGAGGCGACGGAACTGGCCGTCGTTTCCAACTGCAAGAATGAGGTACCCGTCCGCCGTCGGCACGACCTCATAGGGCGAGATATTGGGATGGGCATTGCCGAGGCGGGTCGGTGCGGCGCCGGAGACCAGGTAATTCATGTTCTGATTGGCGAGCACGGCCGATTGCACGTCGAGCAGGGCCATGTCGACCAACTGGCCTTCGCCTGACTTCAGGGCATGGATCAGAGCGGCTTCGATCGCCGAGACGGCATAGATGCCGGTGAAGATATCGGCGATGGCGACGCCTGCCTTCATCGGCTGGCCACCCGGCTCCCCGGTGATCGACATGAAGCCGGACATGCCCTGGACGATGTAATCGTAGCCGGCGAGGCTGGCATAAGGGCCGTTCTGGCCGAAGCCGGTGATCGAGCAATAGACGAGTTTCGGGTTCACCTTGCGCAGGCTGTCATAGTCGAGCCCGTATTTGACGAGGCCTCCGAGCTTGAAATTCTCGATGACCACTTCGGCGGTGGAGACGAGGCGGCGGACGAGATCCTGGCCTTCGGCGCTCTTCAGATCGGCAGTGACGGAGCGCTTGCCGCGATTGGCGGCATGGTAATAGGCGGCCGAGAGATTTTCGCCGTCGGCGCCCTCGACAAAGGGTGGCCCCCATTGGCGCGTGTCGTCGCCGCCGTCGGGATTTTCGACCTTGATGACGTCGGCACCGAGATCGGCGAGCATCTGTCCCGCCCAGGGGCCGGCGAGCACGCGGGCAAGCTCGATCACCCGGATGCCGGCGAGCGGCGGTTTTTTTGTCACGGTCTCCGTCATGTTCCTCCGGGCTCTCGTTCTTAGATCTGGGCTTAGATCTAGGGCGCCAGCGTCGCCTCTGATGTACCGGATACCGGTTTCGATGCAAAGCGGCGCTCGCGCCAGACAATGTAGAAGCCCGACGCCATGATAATCACGATGCCGAGCCATTTGACCGCATCCGGGAAGTCGCCAAAGACCAGCCAGGCGAAGATCGTCGCCGAGACGATCTCGAAATATTGCAGCGGCGCCAGCGTCGAGGCTGGTGCCGCGCGATAGGCGTAGACGCCAAGGATGCCCGCGATTGCGGCCATGGCGCCGACGCCGGCGAGATAGAACCAGGCGCGGCCTTCCGGCATGATCGGATCGAAGAGATCGGAGCCGGTTCCCTGGCCCAGAAAAAGCAGGACGGCGCAGAAGAGCAGGCCCCAGATGCTCATCTGGAACTGCATCGCCCAAGGGTCCTCCCTGTGCGAGAGGACGCGGGTCATCAGGACGAAGATCGCGATACAGAACGCACTGACGACAGGCAGAAGCGCGATGTAGCCGACCTCTTCAAAACTCGGCTGGATGATCAGCATCGCCCCGAAGAAACCGACGCCGCAGGCGCTATAGCGCCGCCAGCCAATCGTCTCCTTCAAGAAGATACCGCCGAGGATCGTCAGCATGATCGGCTCGACGAAGAAGATCGCAATCGCGTCGGCGACCGCCATGTATTTCAGCGTGGTGACGAAGGAGATCATCGAGACAGTGATGATCGCGCCGCGGATGGCATGGAACAGATTCTGACGCCAGGAAAAATCGGCGAGGCTGCGCCGCCATATTACAATCGGCAGCATGCAGATCGCCTGTACGGCAAAGCGGCCGGCGGTGATCTCCGCGGACGGGACTGTGACGATGGCAAGCTTGGCGAAAATATCGATGAGCGGCGAGAACATCACCGAGATAAACATCAGCACAAGCCCCATCGTCACGTCGGAGGCGGACGAAACGGGGCGGGCGGAGGTGCTGTTCATGATGAAATCCCTGTCACTCAGAATATTAGTCACTCAGGATATTGATCGCTCAGGATCTTGCGACGGCCCTGTCGCACCAGTCCGCGAAGGCTGCGATCGCCGCATCCGCGCCGATCTCATTCAGCGTCTCGTGCCGCATGTCCTGATATATCTCCGTGCTGATACGGGAGAAGCCTTGGCCTTTCAAATGGTTTGACAGCCAGTGCACGGCTTTTCCACGCTCCGTCGCCGGGTCTTCCCCGCCGCCGACGAGATGGATCGGCATGTCCCGCGGCAGCCGGTCGAGGTGGATTTTCTGCGGCGCGCGGAAGGTCAGCTCGAAGAGATCGAGCCAGAGAGAGACTGAGGCGTCGAAACCGCAGAGCGGATCGGCGACATATTTGTCGACTTCATCAGGTCTGCGCGACAGCCAGTCGAACTCTGTGCGGCGGCTGGGAATGGATTTGCCCCAAGCGCCGAAGGTGAGCTTCGGCAACAGGCCGCTCGGCACGTCGGAGCCCTTCAGCATACGCTCGGCAAGCAGGATCGCCTGGGCGGCGCGGCCGGCAAGGCCGACGGCGAAATTCGAATTCCAGACGGCGACGGCATTGAAGTCGGCCGGAGCCGTGACGGCAGCGTTGAGCGCGATGAGGCCGCCCATCGAATGGCCGAAAAGGATCACCGGCAGACCGGGGTGGCGGGAGGCCGCATGGCCGCGCATGGCGATGACGTCGCCGATCACCCTTTCGATCCCACCGCGCCGGGCGAAGCGGCCGATCGGCGCATCGGGTGCCTTCGTCTCGCCGTGGCCTCGATGATCATGGGCGTAGACGTGATAGCCGCGCGCCGCCATCGTCTCGGCAAAGATGCGGTATCGTTTCGAATGTTCGGCCAAGCCATGCGATATCAACAGGATGCCGCGCGCCGGATCGGCAGCCTCGGCATGGTGATAGGCGAGCGACGCCTCCGGCACGGCCAGCCTTTGCGTTTCAGAAAACATGGAGGTCCTCCCGGCGGCAACAGACCAGATCGCCGGGTAATTGCAACATGGGCATTTGATTATCTGATAACAATTTGCGGCCTTGTTGCGATTCAGGGTTGCGGTCTTATGATTTTGATGCTTATTTGTTCCTGTATTGTTCTTTTTTGGGGGTTGAAATGAGCAGCATGCAGTTGCGTACCTTGACGTTTGCCGTGTCGATGGTTGTTGCCGGTGCCGGCGTGGCGCAGGAGGCCGGCGGGCGCACCCGCTTCATTCTGGCGGCAAGCTGGCAGCCGGCCTTTTGCCAGACGAACCAGAAGAAGGCCGAGTGTGCGAGCCAGACCGGCGAGCGCCCCGATGCGACGAACTTTTCGTTGCACGGACTTTGGCCAATGCGGCAGGATTATTGCGGCGTAAGCGCCGAGCAGAAGGCCGCCGACAAGGATGGCGACTGGAACAAACTGCCGGAGGTCACGCTTGCGGCGGAGACGAAGACGGCGCTGGCAAAGGCGATGCCCGGCACGCAATCCGGTCTGGAACGGCATGAATGGGTGAAGCATGGCACCTGCACGAAGATGAGTGCCGACGACTATTTCGGCGTCGGCATGCATCTCGTAAGCGCACTCAACGCGTCGGCGGTGCGCGATCTTTTCGCTGCCAATATCGGCAAGCCGGTTAAGGCCGACGCGATCAAGGCGGCTTTCGACAAGAGCTTCGGGCCGGGTGCCGGCGACCGCGTCAAGATGAGCTGCCGGCGGGCCGGCAATGTCAGGATGATCAGCGAACTGACGATCGGGCTTTCGGAAGCCGCCGGGGCGGCATCGGCGAAAAGTACGGGCCTCGCCGATCTGATCCAGGGTGCTGGAAAAACGTCGTTCGGTTGTGACGAGGGCGTCGTCGATGCTGCGGGCTTTTGACCGGAAATCCTGAGTAAACCGGGTTTCGGCGTTGCCCGCAGGCGCTGTTTCGCCTACATAGCGGCACAATCGAAGTTTCCCGCCCGGAGCAGCGCAGCATGGCACGTCAGTTCATCTATCATATGTCCGGCCTCAACAAGGCCTATGGCAACAAGAAGATCCTGGAGAATATTCACCTTTCGTTCTACCCGGATGCCAAGATCGGTATCCTTGGTCCGAACGGCGCGGGTAAATCCACCGTGCTGCGCATCATCGCAGGTCAGGACAAGGAGTATACCGGCGAAGCCTGGCTTGCCGAAGGTGCGACGGTCGGCTACCTCGAGCAGGAGCCGCATCTCGATCCCAACAAGACGGTGTTCGAGAATGTCATGGAAGGTGTTGCCTCGAAGACGGCCGTCCTCGATCGCTACAACGAATTGATGATGAACTATTCCGACGAGACGGCGGAAGAGGGGGCCAAGCTTCAGGACGTCATCGACAGCCAGAACCTCTGGGATCTGGAAAGCCAGGTCGAGATGGCGATGGAAGCCCTGCGCTGCCCGCCGCGCGACGCCGAAGTCACCAGCCTTTCCGGTGGTGAGCGCCGCCGTGTCGCGCTCTGCCGCCTGCTGCTTTCGCAGCCGGATCTGCTGCTGCTCGACGAACCAACCAACCACCTGGACGCCGAAACCATCGCCTGGCTCGAAAAACATCTGCGCGACTATCCGGGCGCCGTGATGATGATTACCCACGATCGCTACTTCCTGGACAACGTCACCGGATGGATCCTCGAACTCGACCGCGGCCGTGGCATCCCCTACGAAGGCAACTACTCGGCCTACCTGCAGGCGAAAGCCAAGCGCATGCTGCAGGAAAGCCGCGAAGACGCATCGCGCCAGAAGGCGATCAGCCGCGAACAGGAATGGATCGCTTCCAGCCCGAAGGCTCGTCAGGCCAAGTCCAAGGCGCGTATCAAGTCCTATGAGCAGTTGGTGGATGCCGCCGAGAAGCAGCGTCCCGGCGACGCGCAGATCATCATCCCGGTCAGCGAGCGCCTTGGCCAGGTGGTCATCGAGATGGACGGCATCACCAAGGGCTTCGAGGGCCGCACGCTGATCAACGACCTGTCGATCAAGCTGCCGCCAGGCGGCATCGTCGGCATCATCGGCCCGAACGGCGCCGGTAAGACGACGCTATTCAGGATGATCACCGGCCAGGAAACGCCGGATGGCGGTTCGATCCGCATCGGCGAGACCGTGCATCTCGGTTATGTCGACCAGAGCCGTGACACCCTTGTGGCTGACAAGACGGTCTGGGAGGAAATCTCCGGCGGCGCCGAAATCATCAAGCTCGGCAAGTTCGACATGAACTCCCGTGCCTATTGCGGCGCCTTCAACTTCAAGGGTGGCGATCAGCAGCAGAAGGTCGGCAATCTCTCTGGTGGTCAGCGCAACCGTGTTCACCTTGCCAAGATGCTGAAGGCCGGCGGCAACGTTCTGCTGCTCGACGAACCGACCAACGACCTCGATACGGAAACTCTGGGTGCCTTGGAAAACGCGCTGGAGAACTTCGCCGGCTGCGCCATCATCATCAGCCACGATCGCATGTTCCTCGACCGACTGGCGACGCATATCCTCGCTTTCGAAGGCGACGGCCATGTTGAATGGTTCGAAGGCAACTTCGAGGATTATGAACAGGACAAGGTGCGCCGTCTCGGCCCCGACGCGCTCAACCCGGGCAGCCAGGCTCATAAGCGCCTGACACGCTGATTTCACTCATTTTTCGTTTGCGAAAGCCCCGGTTCGGCCGGGGCTTTTTCATATCAGGCCTTGTCGCAATCTGAGCAGCCAATTTCGCGGAGAGTGCAAATTGTCGCTTGCCACCGCTTTTCAAATCACATAAAGATATCTTTATATCTTGATTGGATCGAAGATGAGCGAACCCTTGAAGCTTGGACTGGATGCGCTGGTGGACGTCTTGAAGGCGGCCGGCGAGCCCACGCGCCTGCGTCTTCTGGCGCTTCTTGACGGCGGCGATCTCACGGTGACCGATCTTACCGAAATTCTCGGCCAATCCCAGCCCCGCATCTCCCGCCACCTGAAGCTGCTCGGCGAGGCCGAACTGATCGAACGCTACCAGGAAGGTGCCTGGGCCTATTTCCGCCTCAAGCAGGACGGTAAGGCAGCCATGCTGGTGCGGGCGTTGCTGAAGCATGTTTCGGAGAACGATCCGACCATCCTTCGTGACGGCGAGCGGCTTTCGCAGGTCAAGCGCCAGCGCGCCGAGCGGGCACAGGCCTATTTCAGCCGCAACGCGGCCGAATGGGACGAGCTTCGCCGCCTGCATGCGGCCGATGAGGAGGTCGACGCTGCCGTCATCCGGCTGCTCGGCAGCCAGCCGATCGACTCGCTGCTCGATCTCGGTACCGGCACCGGCCGCATCCTCGAACTCCTGTCCGGGCTCTACCGCCGGGCGACCGGCGTTGATGCCAGCCGCGACATGCTGAGCGTGGCACGCGCCAATCTCGACAAGTCCCGCATCACCAAGGCCACCGTGCGCCACGCCGATATCCTGAACCTGCCGTTCGAGGGACAGGATTTCGATCTGGTGACGATCCATCAGGTGCTGCATTTCTTCGATCAGCCAGAGATTGCGATCGCGGAAGCGGCGCGCATGCTCCGGCCGGGCGGCCGGCTCGTGGTCATCGACCTTGCGCCGCACACGCTCGAATATCTCCGCGACGAGCATGCGCATGTCCGTCTCGGTTTTTCGCACCAGGCGATGTCCGACTGGTTGCGCAAAGCCGGGCTCGACGTCGAGCAGGTCGTCGATCTTCATCCGGGTCAGCAAAGCGGGCAGGGGTTGACGGTCACCGTCTGGCTCGCGCGCGATCCGAGGCGCCTCATGGCTTCGCAGACGAGCGAAGGCGCCGAACCTACATTTGCCGGGAGGGTATGACATGGCTTTGAAAAACGATGCGCGCGGCCGCAACATCGGGGTCTCTTTCGAATTTTTCCCGCCGAAATCGGAGGAGATGGAAGGGCAGCTCTGGCATACCGTCAGCGAACTGCAGGACTGGGACCCGGATTTCGTGTCGGTAACCTATGGCGCCGGCGGCACCACCAGAGCGCCGACGCTGACCGCGGTCACGCGGTTCCTGTCGCAGACTCCGCTTGCCACCGCCTCGCATCTCACCTGCGTCGGCGCGACGAAGGAAGAGACGCATCAGGTGGTCGACACGTTCCGCAAAGCCGGCGTGACGCATTTCGTGGCGCTGCGTGGCGATGCGCCCGGTGGTGCCGGCGCGCCCTACCAGCCGCATCCCGGCGGATATGCCAATGCGGCGGAGCTGGTGGCCGGCCTGAAGGAAATCGACGATTTCGAGATTTCGGTTTCCGCCTATCCGGAAAAACACCCGGAAAGCCGCGATACGGCGGCCGATATCGACATGCTGAAGCGCAAGGCCGACAATGGCGCCGACCGGGCACTGACGCAGTTCTTCTTCGACAACGACAATTTCGAGCGCTACCTGGAACGGGTGCGCGGCGCCGGCATCTCGATCCCTGTTGTGCCCGGCATCATGCCGATTCAGAACCTGACGCAGCTGAAGCGCTTCGCCGGGGCCTGCGGCACTGTTATCCCCGCCTTTCTCGACGAGCGCTTCGCAGGCTTCGATGACAAGCCCGAGGAGAGGGCGAAAGTCGCCGCCGAAGTCGCTGCCGAACAGATCGAAGATCTCGTCCGGCGCGGCATCCACGACTTCCATCTCTATACGATGAACCGCGCGCCGCTGGTTTCCGCCGTGCTCGACAATCTCGGCCTCTCCCGCCGGCAAACAAAAAGTGCTGGCGCAGCCGCCTGATCTTTGCGCGTCTGAAAGACGCGCGGCGCTGTAAAAGTGAAAAGCGCATGTCGGGCGGGACATGCGCTTTTTCGTTGGCGGATTGATCAGCTATTCAGGAGTTTAGGCACTATCAGTCATTACACTTTCGTCGGCCAGCTCAGATGAAGAGCATGGACAAGACGAAAGCAAACGCTGCACTGACCAACAGAACATTCAAGGATTGCGTGAGTCCCATGTCTGTCTCCTCGCGTTAACCGGCCAATAATATGTCTGAAATATGTCGGTTGGGAAGCAGATCTTATGCTGCGCTGCAGAACGGTTCAGTGGATAAGTCGAATTGTGTTTCGGTAAGTGTTTGAAATTATTTGTTAATTTGCAACAAATTTTTGTTCACAGATTTTAACATGCCGTTAAATCGGGCGATTGCGCATTTACCTATGCGCCCAAAACATGGCGGGATCGCAACCGGTTGAAAACATGTGGAATTCGCAACCGGTTTCAGGCGGCCTTGGCCAGCAGGCGATAGGCGCGGCCGTCGAGAATGACGAGGCCGAAACCGATCAGCGCCATGCCGGCGAATTCACCCAATGCGAGCCTTTCGCCGAGGAAGAGCACGCCGAGAAGGATGGCGCTCGGCGGCACCAGCAGAGTGACGAGCGAGGCGTTGGTGGCGCCGGCCGCCGCCATGATCCGGAAATAGAGGATGTAGCCGAAGGCCGTCGACAGCAGCGCCAGTGCCAGGATGGCGAGGAGGGCATCGAGCGGCGGTGCGGCAAGCGCCCAGGGACGATCGGCCAGCAGCGACAGCGGCAGCGCAATCAGCGAAGAGGCGGTCAACTGTCCGGCTGCGGTGACAGGGGCGGGAACATTCTTGAACCGTTTTCCGTAAGTGGCGGCGAAACCATAGGAGATCGCGGCAAGGACGGGAAGAAGCAGCGCCCAGAGCGGCGCTTCGCCACCGGCCGACATGCCGGGGCCGATCAGCACCATGGTTCCGGCGAGGCCAACGAGGCAGCCGGCGATCTTAGCCGGCGACAGCTTCTCGTCTGAGGTGAAATAGTTGGCGATCAGTACGGTCCAGATCGGTGTCGTCGCATTCAGGATCGCCGCAAGACCGGCCCCGATCCGGGTCTGGCCGAAAAAGATCAAGGCATGGGGCAGGGCATTGTTGATGAGCCCGAGGATCAGGAATTCGCGCCAGCGCGCCTTAAGGATCGCATAAAAGTCGAAACGGCCGGCGATATAGATATGCAGCGCCAGCGCTGCGAGCAGCAGTCTGAGGAAGACGAGGGTCAGCGGCGGCACGTGCTGGACGGCGATGCGGGCAAAGAAGAAGGAGCCGCCCCAGATCAGGCCGAGCAGGACCAGCAGACCCCAGGTCCAGGCATTCATTCTGTTGTCCATGCCGATGCCTCCCTCGCAAGCCGTGTTTGCCGAAAGCCGTCCCCGGTTTTCGGCCTGATGCTTTAGCGCAGGCGGCGAACGGCGCCACCCGTTTCTTGCGAAGCGGGCGGCGGTAAGGCTCTAGCGGGGATCAGAGGGCGTTGAGAAGGGCAGGCGTCGCCCATCCGTCGGCCGGCATGCCGAGGCGCTGCTGTTCCTTCTGGATCGCGACACGCGTGCCGGAGCCGAGGATGCCATCGATCTCGCCGACATCATGGCCGAGCGACTGCAGCTTGGTCTGCAGCGCCTTCATCTGGTCGCTGGCAAGCCCCTGTTCCGGCACGCCCTTGAGATAGGGTTCGGCGCCCGAAAGGCGTGTCCCGAAATAGGCGGCCGAGGTCGTGTAGATGAACGACTTGTTCCATTCGAGATAGATCTTGAAATTGGGATAGGCGATGAAGGCCGGTCCCATGCGGCCCTGCGGCAGCACGAGGTCGCCTTCGAGGTTACCGAAGGCGGTGTTGCCGTCGCGCGGCTTGACGCCGAGCGCGAACCATTCGGCGGCCTTCATCGTGCCGCCAAGACCGGATTTCTCGAAGGGCAGGTTATCGGGCACGGTCACTTCCTGCAGCCAGGGCTGGCCGCGCTCGAAGCCGAGGTGCTGGATGAATTTCGCCGCCGTCAGGATGGCGTCCGGGCTGCTCTGTTTCAGGCGGACATGGCCGTCACCGTCGCCGTCCATGCCATAGGCGATGATGTCACGCGGCAGCATCTGCACCTGGCCGATCTCGCCAGCCCAGGCGCCGGTATTGGTGGCGGGGTCGAGGTCGCCGTGCTGGACCATCTCGATAAGGGCGATCAGCTGCGGACGGAAGAGTTCCGGGCGGCGGCAATCATGCGACAGCGTCACAAGAGCGTTGCGGGTGTTGAAATCGCCCTGGACGGCGCCGAAATCGGTTTCCATCGCCCAGAAGGCGGTGATGACGCCCGGGGGCACGCCGAATTCCTGCTCGGCGCGGGCAAAGACGTCGGCATATTGCTTCATCTTCTGGCGGCCGATGTCGAGGCGGGCCTGGCTGACGGTGCGCTGGGAGAATTCGAGGAAAGTCTGCTTGAAGACGCCTTGGGCGCGATCCCGGCTCAGGACTTTGGGGTCGATATCGGCGCCGGCGAAGGCCTCGTCGGCGGCTGCCGCACTGGCGCCGGCTGCGACTGCATCTTTCTTCACGCCTTCGAGGAAAGCGGACAGATCGCCGCCGCAGGGCGCTGCCGGGGCTGCGCCCGGCGCCTGCTGGGCGGCCGCGCCGCCTGCGAGGGCGAGGGCAAACAGAAGGGCGAGTGCAGAGCGGCTTGCGAGCGAGCGGTGCATGGATGTGGTCCTTATATCAAAAAGATTGCCGTCGCTTTCACAGACGAATGTGACGGAAGCAAGAAACATCGCAAGACGTTACTAAGAATTTCTATCCTTGGAAACGGCCGCGACCCAATTGTTCCAGTTCTTTGCGCTGCCGGCAAAGACATTGATATCGGTCGGCCCACTGATGCCGGGAATAACCCCGGTCGAGGTATATTGCCAGAAGGCCCAGCGGCGGTCGGAATAGGTCACCTCGGGGTGTTTTGCCACCGACCGGACCCAGAAATGATAATCCTGGAAGTAGCCGGCGAGATTTTCGCGGTGGAAATCGACCGAGGTATAGATGATCGGGCGCTTGCCGTAATAGGCCTCCAGCCGGTCCATGAAACGCTGCATTTCGGCGCGCACCGTTTCAGCGTCGGGTCGGTAGCGGCAGGTCTTCGATTCGGCGTTCCATTCGACGTCGAGCACCGGCGGCAGGCGCATCGCCTCCTTCGGCACGTTGCGGATGAACCAGTCGGCCTGCTGATCGGCGGAGGAGCAGAAATAGTAGAAATGATAGGGAGCGTGCGGGATGCCGGCGGCGCGGGCCTCTCGCCAGTATTCGTCGAAGCGCGGATCGACCCTGTCCTTGCCTTCGGTGGCCTTGATGAAGGCGAATGCGACGCCGGAATTCTTCACCGTGCCCCAGTCGATATCGCCCTGCCATTTGGAAATGTCGATGCCGTGCACCTGGTTGAGCTGCGGATGCTTGGCTCCGAAATCCTGGGGATCGGTATCCTTGAAGCGCGTCTTCGGCTTGATCGACGCCGTTTCGAGGTAGTCATAACCGGAGGAACTGCAGCCGGCCAAAAGGACGGCCAAGGGCAAAACGCAAAACAAAAGCCGGCGCATGGGCGTCCCGTCGTAGCTCGAATGATCTCTTTGCCCCACAACCTGACCTTCGAAAAAGACGAGTCAGCAGAGGATAACCCTCTTTTCACCATATCAACGTAAAAAATCGGTTAGTTTCAAGCGAATTATGAGCGCTTGCTGATAATAGCTGCCCGCCAGGCATAACCGCCGCCGACGGTATCGAACAACAATGTCGCGTTGTTTTCATGGGCTTGCGCTTCCAGGACCTGGCGCAGATCGGGGCGCGGGGTGACGTGGAATTTCGCAAGCCAGGACTGCAGCATGCGCCGGAACCAGCCCGGTAAGCCTTCCTGCTGGCCGAAATCGACGATGTGCAGCTGGCCGCCGGGATTGAGGGCGGCGATCGATGCATCAACGGCGCGCTCCCAGTCCGGGATCATCGACAGGGCGTAGGAAATCAGGATGCGGTCGAAACCGCTGACGCCGAATTCGCGCGGTGTGAAGGCCGTGGCGTCGGCGACGCGAAATTCCGGGATCGTCGCCTTGGTGGCGAAGGTCTTGCGCGCCGAAATCAGCATTTCCTGGGAAATGTCGAGGCCGAACAGCTTGGCGGTCGGGAAATGCCTGTGGGCGAAAGCCATGTTGCGCCCGGTGCCGCAGCCGACTTCAAGCAGCGTGCCGCCTTCGGGCACGTCGAGGTTGCGGATCGTGCTGTCGCGGCCGAGAAGATAATATTTGCGGGTCAGGTCGTAGATATGGCGCTGGTAGCGGTACATGCCATCCATGAGGCTGGCATGTTCATCGCTCTGTCCTGCCGTCTCAGTGCCGACCTTGCTCACGCTTTCTTCCCGTAAATGTGGAAGCCGCCGTAGATTGCCGAGCGATCAAGCGCAGTCAGTTCACGCGACTTCTCTTCGAAGTAATTCCATTGGTCGCGGATCGCCGGAGCCAAACGGCCTTCGATGATGCTTTTTTCGGCGGCGGTGCGGAAGATCACGCGGGCGCCTTCGCGCGCCGTGCGGGTGATTTCCGTCCAGACGTCGTTCAGCTGCTCGTCCGTCATCCAGTCCTGTGCATCGAGCAGGATGTAGCGGTCGCGTGAGGCGGCCGGCTCGCGGGCCAGAAGCTCGGTGAAGCTTGCGTGGTGGACATTGACGCGGTCGACACTGGCGCGGATCACCTGATAGTGCTCCGACTTCAGATAGGTCGGCAGCGGGCCTTCCGCTTCGGTGCCGTAGCGGCGGCCGAAGGCCTGCCAGGCGAAATAGTTGTCGCTCATCGGGAAATGACAGGCGAGCTTTTCCAAGCGGTACTTCAGCACTGGCGCGATCGAATGATCGGCGGCAAGACTTGCGAGTTCGTCATATTGCTGCGGCGGAATGCCGAGGCCGAAGAGCGAGCTCTTGCGGCCGGTGATCCAGCGCACGACCGGCTTTTCGAAGAGCGGCGCGATCTGTTCGTCGAAGAACTGGCGCTGCTCGCGGATCGAGCGGGTCTTGGTCATCTCGCGCAGCTTGACGCCATGCAGGCGGGCAAGAAGGTGGGCGGCGCCGATGAAGCGGCCGAGCAGGCCCGTCTCGTAAATGTTGCGGTCGAAGACGGTGACGCGGCGACGGCCGAACTTACGGCCGTTCCAGTAGCTGCGGGTCGCCTCGTCGAGACGGGCGGCGAGATGCTGGTCGTAGGCGCGGCTGTTCGACTTCTCGTTCGGCATTGCCAGGAAGCGGACGAGATCGGCATGGCCGGGAAGATGCTTGAAGGCGGCAAGCTTCAGGCGGTTCAGCGCGATGTGGTGCGGGTTGAGATCGACCACGTCGATCGAAGCCGGCGCTTTGGAGAGATAGGCGAGCATGTTACAGCCGCCGGAACCGATGGTGACGATGCGATGGTTTGGCTTCAGCTCCATCGCCTGCATGTCGAGATCCGGATCCTCCCAGATCTGCGGATAGACGAGGCCGGAGAAGAGAAGGCCGAAGAGACGCTCGGAAAAGCCATCCTTCGAAAAAGCCTTATGGCGGAGAAGGGCATCCTTGAGTTTCCGGTTCTTGCGGAAGCCGGCATCCGGTGCAAATTCTGACATGAGTCTGTCACCTTTTTAGCGTTCAGGGCGTGTAGCGCGCCTCTGCTACAGTTTGATGACGCGGGCTGTGGAGGAGCCGCTCCTGGGAGACTTCGACCTCCTCGGGAAAGCGACCGGGATGGCTCTCCTCGGAAAGTGATCGGGACGATGGCTCTTCTTCGCTTAGGCCCCTTTCCGGCGCGTGCGATTCCTGCTTCTCTCCCGGCATGGAGGAATGCCATGCGATTTGTCCTGCGTATCCTGAAGGCGCTTGCTCTCGTTCTCGTTCTCCTCGTCATCACTGCCGCCGGCTGGCTGTTCATCCGGCCGCCAGAGCTGCTGCACGTCGGCGACGGCTATGCCGCCAAGATCGTCTGCTCCAATGTCTTCATCGCCGGCCGGGAGGCGGAGGATGTGCTCCATGACGATGTCCAGGCGCCTGGAAATCCGCTGCTGCGGCTGGTGCGCGTCAGCGTCGACCGCGACAACGACCGTGTGACGGCGCGCTTCATGGGGCTGTTTGCGCCGAGTTATGCGCTCTATCGCGGTGCTTTCGGCTGTACGAGCGTGCCGGACGGCAATTTCGAGGCGGCGGCGAATGCAGCGCCTTTCGATCCGCCGGCCAAGATGCAGGCGAACGACGCCTTGTGGCCGGAGGGCGAGGGGACCGGCAATCCAGCAGACGGGAAGATCGCCGCGCTGCTTTCCGATGCCGGAGTTGCCGGCCCGGCAATGCGGGCGATCGTGGTGGTGCGCAATGGCCGCATCGTCGCCGAAGCCTATGGCCCCGGCTTTTCGGCGAAAACGCCGCTGATCGGCTGGTCGATGACGAAGACAGTGAATGCGACGATCCTCGGCCGGTTGATGCTCGGCGGCAAGATCTCCTTCGATGACGATAACCTGCTGGCGCAGTGGAAGAACGATGCGCGTGCCAAGATCAAGGTTTCCGATCTGCTCGGCATGGAGAGCGGCCTTGCCTTCAACGAGAACTATGGCGACGTCGCCGATGTGACACGCATGCTCTATCTCGATCCCGATATGGTATCGCTGCCGGCCAATGCGCCGATGGAGGCAGCACCCGGCCAACGCTTCCGCTATTCGAGCGGCACGGCCGTGCTGCTCTCGCGCATCTGGATGGACAGGGTCGGCAATGCTCAGGCGGCTTTTTCCTATCCGCACGACGCGTTGTTTTCGCCGCTCGGCATGACGAGCGCCGTGTTCGAAGTCGATGCGCGCGGCACGTTTGCCGGAAGCTCCTATCTTTATGCGACGGCGCATGACTGGGCGCGCTTCGGGCAGTTCCTGCTGCAGGATGGCGTGTGGAACGGCCAGCGACTGTTGCCGGAGGGTTTCGTCGGCGCCATGCGCACCCCGACGGCGGCTTCGAACGGGCGGTATTCGCAGGGCCAGGCCTGGCTGGCACCCGGCCGCGGCTCGAGCGCTGAGGCCGGGCTGCCTGAGGATACATTCTGGCTGACGGGGCATGACGGGCAGAGCGTGGCGATCGTGCCTTCCGCCAATCTGGTGGTCGTCAGGCTTGGCCTGACACCGAGCTGGTTCGACTACCAGCCGCAGGCGCTTCTCAAGGCGATCCTGGCGGCATTGCCGCAACCGGGAGAGCAGCAACAGCAGGCAGGATCACAACAGCAGACCCAGCCGCAGCCATAGGCCGGGGATCATTCAGCCGCTATCTCTACTGCATATTCAAAGGAGGCTGCCGTTTCAGCATGACCCGGTTTCAATAGTTACCGTGGGCGATGTCGGTCATGCCCTTGCGCTTGGCGTCGTAATAATAGCCACGCGCATAGAGGCGGACGGCATCGTCTTCCCTGCTGTCGGAGACGAGCCAGGCGCCGCGCAGATATTTCGCGGCATATTTGATGTTGGTCTCGGCATCGAAGAGGCCGCCCGGGGCACCGTCATAGCCCATGGACTTGGCGGTGTTGTACTTGATCTGCATCAGGCCGAAGTAGCCGCGCTTGTTGTAGGCCTTCGCATTATAGCGGCTCTCGCGATGGACGACGCGATGGAGCAGGGTCTCGGGAATTTCGTAGATTTTCGAATATTTCTGGATGAGCTTGGTGACAAAGCTCTTCTCGACGGTCGGCGCATCGTCTTTGTCGTCGTCGCTGAACATCGGGGGTGCCGTCGGCGGATCGATCGGCCCGGATTCGTCGAAACCGTAATCCATGCTGGCACGCGGCGTGGTGTCGACTGCGGCAAGTGCTGCAAGCGCGCTGTTTTGCGGTGTCGCGGCAAAGGCAAGCTGCGTCGTCGGCTGTGCCGGCGTTCCCGGACGCGGCGTCGGCACGACGGACTGGATCGCCGTCATCTCGGGCGTCAGCGGGATCTGCGCATAGGCTGCCGGCTGCATGCCTGCCTGCATGGTAAGATCGCCAGGCTGGGAGGCTGTCACGGCCGGCATCGCCGTTGCGGTCAGGGAGGGGGATGATGCCTGGGGAATGGTGGCGCCTGCAACCACCTGACCGGCTGCGCCTTCGGCTGTCGGGATCGCGGCGAGTGTTGCATCTTCGCCGGGTTTCGGCATCGGCACGACGGTCTGGGCGGCTGTCAGTTCGGCCTGGGACGTGTATTCGACGCTCGTACATCCCGTCATCACGCCGCAGAGTATCGTCGAGACGACAAGACTGCGTTTCAGGCCGGATAATCCGATCGCTACCATTCCGCCACTTTCGTGAAATCGCGCCGCCCCGGCAGCGTATAAAAGTTACCAAAAGCCTTAAGCCCTGGTGACCCCATTAACCTATTCGCGGCATTCCGGCAACCACGGAATATTACTAGGCTGCAATACGGCGATACCCGGCCGTTACGGCCCCTGCAGCGATCAGCAGAGTGCCTCCGGTTCGGTTTACGGCGCGCTGGATGCTCGCCTTGCGAATCAGTCCGCGTGCGCTATGGGCGAGAAAGGCGTAGGTAGAGGCGTTGAGGATCGCCAGCACGAGGAAGGTTGCTTCCATGATCGCCATCTGACCGACGAAGGGCAGGGCCGGATTGAGGAACTGCGGCACGAAGGCGACGAAGAAGATGATGCTCTTCGGATTGAGGGCGGTGACGACATAGGCGTGGAGGAAGATCCTGAGCGACTTCTCCTCCGGCAGGTTGTCGTTGTCGGCAACCGGTTCGCCGATTATGGGAGCCCGCCAGAGCTTGATTCCCAGCCAGATCAGGTAGGCGCCGCCGATCCACTTCAAGACCGTGAAGAGGGTCGCGGAGGCGGCCAGGACGGCGCCGAGACCGAAGAGAGAAGCCGTCATCGCGGTGAAGTCACCAAGCGCCACGCCGCCCACCGTCGCGAACGCCGTCCTGCGCCCATGACCGAGCGCATAGGAAACGACGAGCAGTATCGTCGGCCCCGGTATGGCCAGCATGATGGCGGATGCGGCCGCAAAAGCGAGCCAAGCTTCTAGTGACATGGTGTCTCCTCCTATTCCTCAGGAACAAGCAAAGACATCATATTAACCATCCGTCAATCACGCTTCTTTGTATTTCTGGCCTATATTGTCCATGACTTCGGCAAACCATGCCGTCGAAAGGTCAAAAGCCTTGCCGCCCTTGATGCGCGGGAATTCTATAGTGCGCAATTTACCGTTCTGGCCTTCATCATGGCCGGTGACGCCGGAGACTTTATTGAGCGCGCTTTCGACGGCGAGATCGACCATGCTCTGGATCAGCCTGAGGTCATCCCCGTTGGCGGGCGCCGAGCGCGCGAAATAACCTGATTTCTGCACCAGGGAACGCTCGGCGTCGAGCAGATTGGCGAACTGCTTCTGGAACCAGGCGCCGACATTGATCGTGTCGATTTTCACATGGCCGAAAGCATCGCGCTTGACGGTCTCTCCGGCGGCTTCGCGCTCGGCGACGATGGCATCGAGGCAGGCGCCTTCCGAGACGAAGACCGTGGCGTGGCCGTTGCGGTCCATGCTTTCCTTCAGGCGGGCGGCCTCGGCGTCGAGGTCGAAGGCCATCTCAGGCAGGTAGACGGCGTCGATACTCTTCAGATGCGCGTCCATCATCAGGCCATCGACATACTGGTTGCGGCTGGTGCGCTGCAGATAGGCGCGGGCGGTGGCGGCCGTCAGCCAGCCGCAATGGCGGCCCATGACTTCATGGATGACGAGGGTGCGGGGGGCGGCCGTCTGCTCGTTGCCGACATTGTCGAAGAAATGCGCGCCGACTTCGGCGGCCGTCCAGGCGCCGAGCGACTGGCGGATCGGCACGACGTCATTGTCGACAGTCTTCGGCAGGCCGACGACGGTGAGATCGTAGCCGTTGGCGGCGAGGTAGGCGGCAAGGTCGGCGGCCGTGGTGTTGGTGTCGTCGCCGCCGATCGTGTGGAGAATGGTGATGCCGTCATTGGCGAGGCGTTCGGCGGCGACCCGCAGGGGATTCTCGCCTTCCTTGACCAGGCCGCGCTTGACGCAGTCGGCGGCATTGGTGAGCTTGACGCGGCTGTTGCCGATCGGCGAGCCGCCGTAGCGGTGCAGCAGCGGCGCCTTTTCGCGCATCGCGCGGGTGATCTCGATGCTGTCGCCGAGGAGCACACCCTGGTAGCCCGACTTGTAAGCGACGATTTCGAGCTCGGGCGCGACGTCGCTATAGCGTTCGATAAGGCCGCCGACGGCGGACGAAAGACAGGGCGCCAGGCCTCCAGCGGTCAGCATTGCGACTTTCTGTTTGGCCATGATCCCTCCTACGGTGTTTCGGTGCGGCAGCGTTAGCTAGCGCATGGATGCGGCAGGGAAAGGGCCCTGTAAAGTAAAGAATTTACGAAAAATGCGCCTTTCCGCCGTGTTGGACCGCAAAGGCGACGCGAAGTGCCGATATAATCGTTTCAAGCCCGGTCTGCCTGTCGGGAACTGCCCGTGGAAATTTCCGCCGCGCGTTCCGGAATCCACGTGCCCGGGCAATGTCGGCGACCGCCGTCCATGCCCTCACGCGAGATGAAAGCGGGCGTGATGAATCGTTTGTTGCGGTGCGACAATTACCAAATCGTGAAAACTGTGTTCGGCCATACGACGAATAGTCGCCTTGCAAAGGCTGCGATTCTTTGGTCAAGCTGTTTCTCTATAAGTTGACACGTGTGTGAGATTTTCGATGTCCTTCTGGGAAAAACTGTTGAATGCCATTGGCAATACCGCAGGCAATGCGCTGTCTGCGGTGGTCGAGGCTATCCGGACGGTTTTTGAAGGCGATCCCGAGACCCGGCGTAAGGTGGCTTTCTCGGTCGCGATCATTGCGCTGTCGGCCAAGATGGCCAAGGCCGATGGCATTGTCAGCGAGAAGGAGGTCCAAGCCTTCCGCGAAATCTTCGAATTCCCGGAGGATCAGGCGAAGAACGTCGCCAGACTTTACAACCTCGCGCGGCAGGACGTCGCTGGCTACGAAGCCTATGCCGAACGGCTCTCCACGCTCTGCGTTACCTGTGCGGCCAATTGCCCGGTGCTGGAAGACGTGCTCGACGGGCTCTTCCACATCGCCAAGGCTGACGGGTTGATCCACGAGAAGGAGCTGAATTTCCTGGGCCATATCGGCGAGATCTTCCAGATGAGCGAGACCCGCTTCGAGCAGATCGCCGCCCGCCACGTCTCGTCCGGCGGCGATCCCTACAAGGTGCTCGGCGTCTCGCCTTCGGATGATTTCCCGACCATCCGCCGCCGCTACCACGGTCTCGTCAGTGAACATCATCCCGACCGGCTGATCTCGCGCGGCGTGCCGAAGGAATTCCATGTGATCGCCAATGAGCGCATGGCGGCGCTGAACGCGGCCTACGAGGCGATCGAGAAGGAACGCCGCGCCGCATGACCTCTTTCGAGGCCGACTGCAGAAGTGCCCGGGTGCAGCCTTCGCCGAACCATGGCGAACGGACGGACGGGCGCCGTCCCGACATGATCCTATTGCACTATACCGGCATGCCGACGGCAGATGGTGCGCTCGACTGGCTCTGTCGCGCCGAGAGCCAGGTTTCCAGCCACTATTTCGTGCATGAGAATGGCGAGGTCGTGCAGCTCGTGCCGGAAATGCGGCGTGCCTGGCATGCGGGAAAAAGCAGTTGGCACGGCGAGACCGATATCAATTCGCTGTCGATCGGCATCGAAATCGCCAATGCAGGCCATCCCGGCGGGCTTCCTGATTATCCGAAAGAGCAGATCGCCGCAGTGATCGAATTGTGTCGCGACTGTGTCAAACGTTGGTCGATCACGCCTGAACGGGTCCTCGGGCATTCCGATGTTGCTCCGATCCGCAAGGTCGATCCGGGCGAGAAATTCCCCTGGGCCGCGCTCCACCAAGCGGGCATTGGGCACTGGGTCGAGCCGGCAACGATCACCGGAGGGCGCTTCTTCCAGCGCGGCGATACCGGCCAACCTGTGGAAGCGCTGCAGTCGATGCTGTCGCTTTATGGTTACGGCACTGAAATCACAGGCGAATTCTCGGAAAAAATGGCCGGTGACGTCGAAGCTTTCCAGCGCCATTTTCGGCCCGAGCGGATAGATGGCATCGCCGATTTCTCGACGATCGACACGTTGCACCGGCTGCTGTCGGCTTTGCCGCGTTATTCCTGATTCCTCGACAATTACTGAAACGCCGAATTTCGCACTGCAGCGCGAAATTCGGCCTGCCACATCATTTCCCTATTATCTCCTCATTGCGATGGTCTAAGAACGTCGCCAAGCGGGGCTCGGGGTTGTTTTCGAGTTAAACCACGGGCGCTATGTGAAACGATAAGAATTACCGCGAATCCTGATCTGTCCTTGATCTGGTATTCATTATGACAGCGAGGCGCGCCGTCCGGTAATTCTTTGGGTCGGAGTGTTCAAGACTACATGAGAAAACTGATTGTTGTTGCTGCAACGTGCTTTGGCATGGTGCTGGCCGGAAATAGCTTTGCCTTTGCGAATGATTGGGGTGTGCGAGCTGATGCGCCGGTGAAGAAAGTCGAGCGTCCTGCGAAGAAGACAGAGCGTCCGTTGAAGAAAGCGGAGCGTTCGGTCAAGCCGGCGAAGCGTCCGCTCAAGACGGCGGAACGCCCGCTGAAGACGGTCGAGCGCCAGAGCGGTTATCCCGTCGCCAATGTTTCCGGCAATTCCTATTCCGCACTGATCAGCAAATATGCGAGCCAATATGAGGTACCGGTTGCGCTTGCGACCGCGGTCATCCGCATCGAAAGCAATTTCAATCCGAATGCGCGCGGCAGCCACGGTGAAATCGGTCTGATGCAGATAAAGCCTGCAACTGCCCGCATGATGGGCTATTCCGGCAGCGCCAAGGGCCTGTTCGATCCGGAAACCAACATCAAGTACGGCATGAAATATCTGGCTGCCGCCCATGATCTCGGTGGTGGCGAGACCTGCAACACCATCCTCAAATATAATGCCGGCCATGGCGCCACGCGCATGAACCCGGTGTCCAAGTCCTATTGCGGCAAGGTTCTGGCAATGCTCTGAGCCTGAGGCGCTTATCCCTGACAAGAGCTGGATGATTCAAGATGATTGCCATGGTATCGCTGGAATTTAGCGAGGTGGGATATGGCAGTCGATTTCAGGTTCATCATCATCGGACGCGGCATGATGGGTACTGCCGCCGCGCGGCATCTCTCCTCGATGGCCGACGGCATCGCACTGATCGGCCCGCGCGAGCCGGAGGAGCGCAAGGCCCATCACGGCGTCTTCGCCAGCCATTACGACGAAGCGCGCATCACCCGCACCTTCGACGGCAATCTTGCCTGGGGAACCTTCGCCGCCCGCGCGCTCGACCGCTATCGCGAGATCGAGGCAAAGAGCGGCATCTCCTTCTATTCGGAGGTCGGCTGCCTCTTTGCCGGTCCTGAGAAGAACGAGCAGGACTATATCGAAAGGGCGCTGACGGTCAGCCGGACGCTCGGCAGCAACATCGAGACCATCGCGCCGTCGGAACTCGGCCAACGTTTTCCCTATCTTGCCGTCGCCGCCGATTTCACAGGGTATTTCGAGCGCAAGCGCGCCGGCCACATCAACCCGCGGGCGCTGGTGCGGGCGCAGGGCAAGCTTGCCGAACAGGGCGGCGTCTCGCTGATCGAGGCCACCGTAACATCGGTGCGCGATGCGGGTTCCCACGTCGAGGTGACGGCCGGCGGCAGACGCTACAGCGCCGAGCGCGTGCTGGTCGCCGCTGGCGGTTTCAGTAATTTCCATGCCTTGCTGCCGCGTCCCGTCGATACCAGGGTCATGGCGCGCACGGTCGCCTTCTATGAGATCGGCGAGCGCGAGATGGCGATCTTCAGCGATATGCCGTCGACGATCGTGCTCGGTGACCGGGAAGAGGATCACATCTATATCCTGCCGCCGGTGCGTTATCCCGACGGCAAGACCTATCTGAAACTCGGTGGCGACACTGAGGCGCTTTCTTTCGAACGATTGGAGGATGCCGGCGCGTGGTTCCGTTCCGACGGCAGCGCCGCTGAGCGCGATCATCTCTCAGCCATCGCTCTGCAGCTGATGCCGGAGCTTGCGGGCTGCCGCGTGACCTCGGCGCCCTGCGTGGCGAATTTCACGCCGACCGGTTATCCCTATGCCGGATTTACGCAGTCGCCGCGCATCGCGGTGCTGACCGGCGGCAATTTCGTTGCGGCCAAATCTTCCGACGAACTCGGCCGCTTAGGGGCCGTGCTTCTGGCGGAAGGGCAGCTTGGCGAAGCGGATTTCGGCGGCGCACTGACGCCGTTTTTCGCCGCTGCATAATTCCCTAGATCAGAATCGATTTAGGGAATTATTCAGCAATTCAAAGTGTTACAGCGCCCGTTGCGAGTCTGAAAAGACGCGCGGCGCTGTTGAGAGGAGACAGCATGGCAGTCGATTTCAAATACATCGTCGTCGGCCGCGGGCTGATGGGGGCAGCGGCGGCGCGGCATCTGGCGCGCCAAGCGGACGGTGTCGCGGTGATTGGCCCGGACGAGCCTGATGACCGCAAGACGCATCAGGGCGTCTTCGCCAGCCATTACGACGAGGGGCGCATCACTCGCACCATCGATCCCGACCGCAATTGGGCGCTGCTCGCCAACCGCTCGATCGACCGCTATGGCGAGATCGCCCGCGACAGCGGTATCGATTTCTATCGCGAGGTCGGCTGCGTCGTCGTCGCGCCGACCGGGGGCGATTATCTCGAGAGAACCCGGCAGGCGGCCGTCTCGCTTGGCGTCGAGACCCGCCTTCTCGATGGGGCCGGTCTGAAGGCTGCTTTTCCCTTCTTCGCCTTTCCTGATGATGGCGCGGGCGTCTTCCAGGCGAGGGGCGCCGGCCACATCAGCCCGCGCAAGCTTGTGAAAGCCCAATCGTTGCTGGCGGAAAAGGCTGGTGCGGCCGTCATCCGCGATCATGTCGTTTCGATCCGCAGCGAAGGTGGATCGGCTGTGGTCGAGACGGCCGGTGGCCTGAGCTATCGTGCTGAAAAGGTGCTGCTGGCAGCAGGCGGATTTTCCATTGCCGAGAATCTATTGCCGCGGCCCGTTGCCATGACGGTTTATGCCCGGACCGTGACGCTTTTCGAGGTAAGCGATGCCGACGCGGCGCGCCTGGCCGCGATGCCGTCGCTCGTTCTCCGGGCGCCCGGCATCGATATCTATCTGCTGCCGCCGATCCGGTATCCCAACGGCAAATTCTACCTGAAGATCGGCGGCGATCCTGACGATCTGGCGCTCAGCGACGACACGGAAATGCGCGCTTGGTTCAAGACCGAGGGGCGCGATACGGTGCGCGTGCATCTCAAACGCATCGTTGAAGGTCTCGTGCCCGATATGGTGCCGCTCTCGATTTCGACGGCCGCCTGCGTCGTGTCGCATACGGAAAGCGGCTATCCCATGATCGGCTACACCTCATCGCCTGAGATCGCGGTACTGACAGGCTGCGCCGGCACGTCGGCCAAGAGCTCGGACGAAATCGGCCGGCTCGGGGCCGAGCTGCTTTTGTCAGGCAGAATCAGCGAACAGGGCTACTCCACGGATTTCACACCGCAATTTCGATAAATAAATTTTGATTTCGATAGCAATTGCGATCTCTCTCGTTTATGGGAGCCCTGCCAGTTGGCTGGGCAGCCGCGCTTTACCAATGCCGAAAGGCGGTAGGGTGAGGAAAGTCCGGGCTCCACGGAAACACGGTGCCGGATAACGTCCGGCGAGGGCGACCTCAGGGAAAGTGCCACAGAAAGCAAACCGCCTGCGTTCGCGCAGGTAAGGGTGAAAGGGTGGGGTAAGAGCCCACCGCATCTCCGGCAACGGAAATGGCACGGTAAACCCCACCGGGAGCAAGACCGAATAGGGATGACGCGGTAGGCCGAAAGGCCTTCCGGCTGGTTTCCAGGCCAGTCATCCGGGTGGGTTGCGTGAGGCAGCGTGCGAACGCTGTCCCAGAGGAATGGCTGCCACGTTCCGGTTCACGCCGGAGCCATACAGAACCCGGCTTACAGGCCAACTGGCGATTAACTCTTGTGGCGCGACAAAACCCCGAACTCAGGGATCATTTCGACATAAGTCACTGGAATCGAACGCTTTCAAGCGGGCGCTGATGCATTCCTCCGGCGGAAATTCTTTTTGCGGAAACGTGGTTGCGCACCTCTTGCGAGAGAGTGATCCTAACCCTTTGTTAAACTTAACGGCTTATAAATTTTTGATCACGCGTCCACTGCAAAATGGGCGCATCCCATTGACGCCCATATGGTCCCATGCTATCCCAAATGCGCACTGCACCAGGGCAATCACCTGCCCATTCATCGCAAAGCAAAGGCGTCTTCCTATCCGGAAGCGTCGGAGGGGTTTTTGCTCATCCGGCTTGCGAAGCTGTGCCTGATATCGGGAGTTTCGGGCGTCTTTTGGTCCGGATCCCTGCGGGAACGGATGTTTCGTGTCATGAGCCGCTTCCTTTCGAACGCGACCAACAGGATCGATGCCAAGGGCAGGGTTTCCGTGCCTTCTGTGTTCCGTTCCGTGCTGGCGCAGCGCAATGTTCAGGAGCTCTATTGCTTCCAGGACTTTGTGTTTCCGGCGATCAGCGTCGGCGGTCCGGATCTTCTCGAAAGATTCGAACGGCAGATTGCTGCGGAGGATCCGTTTTCGCCGGATGCGAACGAGATGTCGCTTCTCATTCATGGAGGCGGGGTCTTCATGAAGCTCGACGCCGAGGGGCGGCTGATGGTCACGGATTTCATTCGTGGCTTTACCGGCATCTCGGACGAAGTGACCTTCGTCGGTCGGGCGGATCATTTTCAGCTCTGGCAGCCGCAGGCTTTTGTGGCCGCACAGGCGCAGGCACGAGGGGAGCGCAAGCTGGCGGGCAAGCGTTCCTGAAAGAACGAGGGAATGGAATGGTGGCGAATCCTGGCGGAGGTTCAACTGATGCCGGTGGCGGACCGGTTCGTCACATTCCTGTTCTTCTCGACGAAGTTCTTGCGGCATTGGCGCCCGCGCCCGGCAAACTCATCCTCGACGGTACGTTCGGTGCGGGCGGTTACAGTTCAGCCATCCTTGCTGCCGGCGCCGAGGTGATCGCGCTCGATCGCGATCCGACGGCGATTGCGGCTGGCCAAGCGATGGTTGCCGCCCATGGCGGTCGTCTCAGGCTCGTTCACTCGCAATTCTCGCATCTTGCCGATCATGCGCCGCAAGGCGGGCTTGAGGGCGTCGTGCTCGATATCGGCGTCTCCTCCATGCAGATCGACGAGGCCGAACGTGGCTTCTCCTTCCAGAAGAACGGGCCGCTCGACATGCGCATGTCGGCCGAAGGCGTTTCGGCCGCCGATGTCGTCAACCGCGCCAAGGTCGCCGATCTCATCCGCATCTTCCATTTTCTCGGCGAGGAAAGCCAGGCGCCGCGCATCGCCCATGCGATCGAGAAGCGCCGCGCCGAAAAGCCATTTGAAACGACACGCGATCTCGCCGGTCTCATCGAGCTCGTCACGCCGCGCAAGATGAAGGACAAGATCCATCCGGCAACGCGCGTCTTCCAGGCATTGCGTATCTTCGTCAACGACGAACTCGGCGAACTGGCGCAGGCGCTGTTTGCGGCGGAAACGGCGCTGAAGCCAGGCGGTCGGCTTGTCGTCGTCACCTTTCATTCGCTCGAAGACCGCATCGTCAAGAAATTCTTCTCCGATCGCGCCGGCAAGGCGTCGGGTTCGCGGCATCTGCCGATCGCGCATGAGCGGGCGGCAACCTTTGCGGCGATCGGCAAGCCGATGGTTTCGGCAAGCGAGGCGGAGGCCGAGATCAATCCGCGCGCCCGCTCCGCCAAGCTGCGCGCCGGCCTGAGGACGGACGCCGCCGCCGAAGCCGCGGATATGTCGCTCTTCGGGTTTCCCAATCTTGCCAGTCTCGGAAAGCTTGGAGGTTGATATGCTGAAAACGTTCGATCTCGTGCTCATCGGCGTCATGACGGCCACCGCCGCCGTGACCTACACGATCAAGCACCGCGCCGAATTGAAGCTCGAGGAGGTTCATCGCCTCGAAGCCGAGATCAAGCTTGAGAAGGACACGATCGACCTTCTCAAGGCCGACTGGGCGCTGCAATCGCAGCCGAACCGGCTGGAGCGGCTGGTCAAGGCCTATAATGAAGAATTGAAGCTGCAGCCGACGGAATCGACGGCGCTCGTGCATGCCAAGGAATTGCCGATGCTGAAATCCGAGGTTCCCGTGCCTGACGTGACGGAGGCAAAGGCCAAAGGCGCGCCAGACACCGCCAAGGGCGCGCAAGCCACCGCCAAGGTGCAGCCCATCCCGATGCCCGCGCCACGTGGTGAGGCAGAAGATGCAGACCAGATCGAAACCGGCTCGGTGGAGGAATAATGTCGTTTCTTTCCCGCATCATGGTTTTGAAGAGCCAGGCGCATTTCTCCGCCGGCGTCTATAACCGGTTCGGCGGTCCTTCCCCCGCCGGCCTGGCGATCGAGGGATCGCGCAAGAAGAAATCAGGGCAGGCAAAAAGCCGCGTCGGCCTGCTGATCCTTGGCTTCATGGGTGTCTACGCCGTCATCGGCGGCCGTCTCGTCGAATATGCGATGAAGGATCAGGAGGTCGTCTCCAGCATCCTGCCGCCCGACCGACTGATGGCCTCGCGCCCCGACATTCTCGACCGGAACGGCGAGGTGCTGGCGACCGACATCCGCACCGTCTCGCTGTTTGCCGAGCCGAACAAGATCGTCGACGCCGACGAGGCGGTCGAGAAGCTTGCAACGGTGCTGCCGGAGCTCGACGTCAGGGACACTTATAAGAAGCTCTCGGTCAAAACCTCGCATTTCGCCTGGCTGCGCCGGCAACTGACGCCGAAGCAGCAGAGCCAGATCCTGGCGCTCGGCATTCCCGGCATCGGCTTCCGGCCGGAGAAGCGCCGCTTCTATCCGGGCGGGGCGACCGCCGCGCATATCCTCGGTTACGTCAACATCGACAACCGCGGTGTCGCCGGCATGGAGAAATTTATCGACGACCAGGGCCTTGCCGATCTCGCCTCCGTCGGCATGACCAGCGACCAGCCGCTCGAGCCGGTGCGGCTATCGATCGACCTGCGCGTGCAGAACATCGTCCGGGACGCGGTCGTCAACGCCGTCAACAACTTCCAGGCCAAGGGCGCCGGTGCTGCGGTTATCGACGTGCATACGGGGGAAGTGCTGGCGATGGCATCGGCGCCGGATTTCGATCCGAACGATCCGCAGGAAGGCGCCAAGGAGGGTTGGCTCAACCGGATGACCAACGGCACCTTCGAAATGGGCTCGACCTTCAAGACCTTTTCGCTGGCCATGGCGCTCGATAGCGGCAAGGTGAAGATGACCGACAGTTTCGATGCCAGCAAATCGATCTATATCGGCGGCTTCACCATCCACGATTTTCACGGGCAGCGCCGTTGGCTGACCGTTCCCGAGATTTTTCAGTATTCTTCGAATATCGGTACGGCGCGTGTCATCGACATCGTCGGCATCGATACGCAGAAGGACTATCTGACCAAGCTCGGCCTGTTGACAAAAATGCAGACCGAGCTTCCGGAAGTGAAGATGCCGAGCCAGCCGCGCGTCTGGAAAAAGATCAATTCGATCACGATTTCTTTCGGCCACGGTGTTTCGACGACGGCGCTGCAGACGGGCGTGGCGGCGGCCGCCCTCGTCAATGGCGGCAAGCTGATCGAGCCGACATTCCTGCCGCGCACGCGCGAACAGGCCGATCAGATCGCTAAGCAGGTCCTCAAGAAGTCGACTAGCGACGAGGTCCGCTATCTCCTTGACTTCAACGGGTACAAGGGTTCCGGACGCGTGGCCCGCGTACCGGGCTTCGGCGTCGGCAGCAAGACGGGTACGGCCGACAAGGTGGTGAACGGTCGGTATTCCTCGACGCTGAACTTCAATTCCTTCATTGCCGCCTTCCCGATCGACAATCCCCGATATGCGGTGATCACCTTCTGCGACGAGCCGAAGACCGGCGAAAAGCAATATGGCGGAACGCTCTCCGCCGGTACGGCCGGCCCGATCGCCCGTGATATCATCAGCCGCGCGGCTCCCATTCTCGGCATCGAGCCGAAATTCGGGGAGGGCGGATCGGCCTTGCTGGTGTCTTATTGAGTGTGAATGAATATCGACGCCGATTCGCGAGGGGTGAACCGGCTTCAAGAGAGAAAAGTGCATTCGATGAAATTGCGAGACTTGGCCGGAGATCAGTTTCCGGAACTTGAAGCACAGCTCGAAGGCCCGGCAGGCCTGCTTGATATTTCAGGCCTGTCTTCGGATAGCCGCAAGGTGGCGCCGGGCAATGTCTTCGTCGCGGTCGCCGGCACCAAGGCGGACGGCGCAGGCTTCATCGTGGATGCCGCCGGCCGCGGCGCTGCCGTCGCGATCGCCTCCCAAGCCGTCGATGCTTCGATCCCCGTGCTTGCGGTCAAGGAGCCGCGCCGTTTCCTTTCCATCGCCGCCGCGCGTTTTCACGGCAGGCAGCCCGACACTATGGTCGCCGTCACCGGCACGGCGGGCAAAACCTCCGTCGCTTCTTTCACCCGGCAGATCTGGGCGTATGCTGGCCACGCGGCCGCGATGATCGGCACGACGGGCGTCGTTTCGCCGACGCGCAACGAATATGGCTCGCTGACGACGCCCGATCCGGTGTCTCTGCATGAGCTGCTGGCGGAACTCGCCGAAGAAGGCGTGACACATGCCGCGATGGAGGCCTCCAGCCACGGTCTCGACCAGTGCCGGCTTGATGGCGTCAGGCTTGCCGCCGCCGCCTTCACCAATCTCGGCCGCGACCACATGGATTATCATCCGACCGTCGAGGCCTATATGGCCGCCAAGATGCGGCTTTTCGATACGCTGTTGCCGAAGGGATCGCCGGCGGTGATCTTCGCCGACGATCCGTGGTCGGCGCAGGCGATCAAGGCCGCGACCGATGCCGGTCACGACATCCGTACTGTCGGGCGAAAGGGCGATTACCTCTCGTTGAAGCGCGTCGAGCACTTCCGCCACAAGCAGATGGCCGAGATCCATATCGGCGGCGAGATCTTCGAGGTGGACATTCCGCTGGCCGGCGATTTTCAGGTCGCCAACGCGCTGGTCGCAGCAGGGCTTGCCATGTCGACCGGCGTTGGGGCGAAGGTTGCGATGGCCGCGCTCGAGAAGCTCGTCGGCGCGTCCGGCCGTCTCGAACTTGTCGGCCATACGAAAGACGGCGCGCTCGCCTATGTCGACTACGCCCACAAGCCGGATGCGCTGGAAAACGTGCTGGGCTCGGTCAGACCTTTCACCACCGGCCGCGTCATCGTCGTTTTCGGCTGCGGCGGCGACCGTGACCGCGGCAAACGGCCGATCATGGGTGAAATCGCCTGCCGTCTTGCCGACGTCGTTATCGTCACCGACGATAATCCGCGTTCGGAGGAGCCGGCCTCGATCCGGGCGGAGATCATGGCGGCGGCTGCCTGCGCCGCGGAAATCGCCGATCGCGCCATGGCGATCCGCGAGGCGGTCGGCATGCTGAGATCCGGCGATACGCTGATCGTCGCCGGCAAGGGGCATGAGGAAGGGCAGACGATCGGCGGGGTTACCCTGCCGTTCTCCGATCACGCGGAGGTGCGCAGGGCCTTGGAGGAGTTGAAATCTTGAGCTGGCTATGGACGACGGAAGACATGATCGCAGCGATGGCGGGGCGCCCTTTCGGCACGCTGCCCGAAGGCATCACCGGCATTTCCATCGACAGCCGTTCGATTACTCCAGGCGAAGCTTTCTTCGCGATCAAGGGCGACCGCGTCGACGGCCACGACTACGCCTCGATGGCGATGGCGAACGGCGCTTCCCTTCTCGTCGTCAGCGAGGCGAGGCTTCCCGCCATGGGCCGCCTGACGGTGCCGATGATCGTCGTGGAAGATGTGCTCGCGGCACTTGGCCGGCTCGGCCTTACCTCGCGCGAGCGCTCGCGGGCCCGGATCATCGCGGTGACGGGATCTGTGGGAAAGACGACCACCAAGGAAATGCTGCGGCATGTGCTGTCGCCCTCCGGCAAGGTGCACGCCTCCGTCGCCTCCTTCAACAATCATTGGGGCGTGCCGCTGACGCTGGCACGTATGCCTGAGGATACGGATTACGGCGTCTTCGAAGTCGGAATGAACCATCCCGGCGAGATCCGGCCGCTGGTGACGATGATCCGTCCCGATGTCGCCATCATCACGACGATCGCGCCGGCCCATCTCGGCAATTTCAAGAACATCAAGGAAATCGCCGCCGCCAAGGCCGAGATCTTCGAGGGCCTCGAACCCGGCGGCCATGTCGTGCTCAACCGCGACAACGACCAGTTCAATTTCCTCGACCGCACGGCGCAGTCGCACGGCATCGAGCATATTCATTCCTTCGGCCAGCATGCCAAGGCCGAATTCCGGCTCGCAGAATTCAATGGTTCCGACGATAATTCGACGCTGTGGCTGACGATCGGCGGCGATACGCTGGAGGTCGCGCTCGGCGCGCCGGGCCGCCATATCGCCGAGAATGCACTCGCAGCGCTCGGCGTCGTCAGGATCGTCGGCGCCGATATGCAGAAGGCGATCGAAGCGCTTGCAACGCTGAGGCCGGAAAAGGGCAGGGGCAAGCGCCACCGGCTTGTCATCGGCGGCGGCAGCTTCACGCTGGTCGACGAGAGCTACAATGCTAATCCGGCCTCGATGCGCGCGGCGATCGCGCTGCTGGCCGCCTCCGAGCCGACCGGCCGCGGACGCCGTATCGCCGTGCTCGGCGACATGCTTGAGATGGGCGAGTATGCGCAAAAGGTCCATACCGACCTTGCCGTGCCGCTGCTTGCTGCCGGCATCGAGCATGTGTGGCTCGCAGGAGCCGAGATGGCTGCGCTCAAGGAATCGCTGCCGGAAAGCGTCCATGTCGAATATCGCGAGAACACGGACGAATTGACGGATTATGTATTGAACTCGGTCGCGCCGGGCGATGTGTTGATGGTGAAATCGTCTCTGGGCATCGCTTTCGGCAAGATCGTCGCCGCGCTCCTTGACAAGTTCCCGCCATTTGCCGACACGCAACGCGAATTTTGATCGGGTAAACAAGGGGCCCTGAATGCTGATCTGGCTTGTCGAACTGTCGGAATATTTCAAATTTCTGAATCTGTTCAGATATATTACCTTCCGCACGGGGGCTGCTCTCTTTACCTCAGCACTGATCGTCTTCCTGTTCGGGCCGACGATCATCAATTCGCTGCGCATCCGGCAGGGCAAGGGCCAGCCGATCCGCGCCGACGGCCCGCAGACCCATTTCAAGAAGGCCGGCACGCCGACCATGGGCGGGCTGATGATCCTCGCCGGCATCGTCGGCGCGTCGCTGCTCTGGGCGGATCTTTCCAACGTCTATGTCGTCGCCACGCTGCTGGTGACGCTTGGCTTCGGCGCGATCGGCTTCTACGACGATTATCTCAAGGTAACGAAGCAGAGCCACATGGGCTTTTCCGGCAAGGCGCGTCTCGGCATCGAATTCGTCATCGCCGGCATCGCCGTCTATTTCATGATGCGCACCGCCCTTGCCTCGGGGATTGCCGGCTCGACCTTCGGCTCCTCGATCGCCTTTCCCTTCTTCAAGGACTTCATGATCAATATCGGCATCATGTTCGTCGTCTTCGGCGGCTTCGTCATCGTCGGCGCCGGCAATGCCGTCAACCTGACCGACGGTCTTGACGGGCTTGCCATCGTGCCGGTGATGATCGCCGCCGCCTCCTTCGGCGTCATCGCCTATCTCGCCGGCAACGTGGTGTTTGCCAATTACCTGCAGATCAATTTCGTGCCCGGCACCGGCGAACTCGCCGTCGTGCTTGGCGCCGTCATCGGCGCCGGCCTCGGCTTTCTCTGGTTCAATGCGCCGCCGGCCGCCATCTTCATGGGCGATACGGGGTCGCTGGCACTCGGCGGCACGATCGGCACCGTCGCCGTCGCCACCAAGCACGAGATCGTCATGGCAATCATCGGCGGCCTCTTTGTCATCGAGACGCTGTCGGTCATCATCCAGGTCGGTTTCTTCAAGATGACCGGCCGGCGTGTCTTCCTGATGGCGCCAATCCATCATCACTTCGAGAAGAAGGGCTGGACCGAGAGCCAGGTGGTGATCCGCTTCTGGATCGTCGCCGTCGGCCTTGCGATGCTCGGCCTTTCGACGCTGAAGCTCCGGTGAGGCGGCGATGATCCCGGTCACGACGCTCAAGGACAGGAAGGTCGCGCTCTTCGGGCTCGGCGGCTCCGGCTTTGCCACCGCCCGGGCGCTGATATCAGGCGGTGCCGAGGTGACCGCCTGGGACGACAATCCCGACAGTGTCGCCAAGGCCGCTGCCGAAGGCATCAGGACGGAAGACCTGCACAACATCGATTGGAGCCAGCAGGCGCTGTTCGTGCTGTCGCCCGGCGTGCCGCTCACTCATCCGAAGCCGCACTGGACCGTCGATCTTGCGCGGGCCGCCGGCGTCGATATCGTCGGCGACGTCGAACTCTTCGTGCGCGAGCGCCGCGCCCAGGCGCCGGATTGCCCTTTCATCGCCATAACCGGCACCAACGGCAAGTCGACCACGACGGCGCTGATCGCCCATATCCTGAAATCATCAGGCTACGACACGCAGCTCGGCGGCAATATCGGCACTGCGGTGCTGACGCTCGATCCGCCGAAGGCCGAGCGTTATTATGTCGTCGAATGCTCCTCCTATCAGATCGATCTGGCGCCGACGCTGGACCCGTCTGCCGGCATCCTGCTCAACCTGACGCCCGATCATCTCGACCGTCACGGCACCATGCAGCATTATGCCGATATCAAGGAAAGGCTGGTCGCCGGCAGCGATGTCGCGATCGTCGGCGTCGATGACAGCCATTCGGCGCTGATCGCCGACCGCGTCGAGCGGGCAGGCGTCAAGGTGGTCCGGATTTCGCGCCGCAACGTGCTGACCGACGGTATCTATGCCGAGGGCACCAAACTCATCCAGGCTGCCGGCGGCGCCATGCTGCCCTTCGCCGATCTCGATGGCATCCAGACGCTGCGCGGCAGCCATAATGTGCAAAACGCAGCCGCAGCCGTCGCCGCCTGCCTTGCCGTCGGGGTTTCTGCCGACGACATCCGCGCCGGCCTTGCTTCCTTCCCTGGCCTCAAGCACCGCATGCAGCCGGTCGGCAGACGCGGCCGCGTCGTCTTCGTCAACGATTCCAAGGCGACCAACGCCGATGCGGCGGCGCCGGCCCTTTCGAGCTATGATCGCATCTACTGGATCGCCGGCGGCCTGCCGAAGGCCGGCGGCATTACGACGCTCGCGCCCTATTTCCCGCGCATCGCCAAGGCCTATCTGATCGGCGAGGCGGCGGCGGAGTTCGCGGCGACACTCGGCGAGGCCGTACCTTACGAGATCTCGGGCACGCTGGAGCAGGCGGTCGCGCATGCGGCAGCGGATGCGGAGCGCGACGAGGCCGCTGCTTCTGCCGTGATGTTATCCCCGGCTTGCGCAAGCTTCGACCAGTATAAGAACTTCGAAGTCAGGGGCGATGCCTTTGTCGGCCACGTGGCGGCACTTGACGGAATGACGATGCTGATCGGTCCGGCAACAGGAGAAAAATGATATGGTAAGCCGCGCGGAACGTGGGCCTCTGGCCGATTGGTTCTGGACCATCGACCGCTTCTTCCTGGCGATGTTCATCTTCCTGATGGGCATTGGCTTCATGCTGTCGTTTGCGGCATCTCCCGCGGTTGCCGAGCGTATCGGGCTCGAGCCTTTCCACTTCGTCAAGCGCCAGGCGGCCTTCATGATCCCCTCGATCGCCGTGATGCTCGGGCTTTCTTTCCTGACGCCACGCCAGGTGCGGCGAACCGCGATCCTGATCCTGATCATCTCGCTCGCCATGATGGTGCTGGTTCTGTTTGTCGGGCAGGAGGTCAAGGGCGGCAGGCGCTGGATCTGGATCGCCGGGCTTTCCATTCAGCCGTCGGAATTCATGAAGCCCGCCTTCGTCGTGGTCTGCGCCTGGCTGTTTGCCGAACATGCGCGCCAGCCGGAGATCCCCGGCAATCTCTTTGCTATCATCCTGTTCGGCATCGTTGCGGCGCTTCTCATCGCGCAGCCGGACCTCGGCCAGACCATCCTGACGACCGCCGTCTGGGGCGGCATGTTCTTCATGGCCGGCATGCCGTGGATCTGGATCGTGCTGCTCGGTATCGGCGGTGCCGGCGGCCTGCTCAGCGCCTATTACGTCTTTCCGCACGTCGCCGGCCGAATAGACAAGTTCATGACCGGCGAGGGTGATACTTTCCAGATCGACACCGCGCGCGAGGCGATCATCCGCGGCAGCTGGTTCGGCCAGGGACCAGGCGAGGGTATCGTCAAGCGCATCATCCCGGATGCGCATACCGACTTCATCTTCTCGGTCGCGGCCGAGGAGTTCGGCATTGTGTTCTGCATGGCACTCGTCGCGCTGTTTACCGTGCTGGTGCTGCGCGGCCTCTCGCATGCCTATCGCGAGCGCAACGATTTCAACCGCTTCGCCGTCGCCGGCCTGGTGCTGCAGATGGGCATCCAGTCGATCATCAATATCGGCGTCAATCTCGAACTGCTGCCGGCGAAGGGCATGACGCTGCCGCTGATTTCCTATGGCGGCTCGTCTATGGTGGCTATCTGCGTCACCGCCGGCTTCATTCTGGCGCTGACACGCCATCGACCGGAAAAACGTGCGCAGGACCGGAGCCTCTTCCGTGTCCCGCATGGCATGCCGGCGGAGTAGAAGACCATGAGCAAAGGCATCGTGCTGCTTGCCGCCGGGGGAACCGGCGGCCATGTGTTCCCGGCGGAGGCGCTGGCCTTCAAGCTGAAGGAGCGCGGCTATTCGGTGCATCTCGTCACGGACAGCCGGGCGGAGCGTTATGCCGGCAAGTTCCCGGCCGAGGAAATTCATGTCGTGCCATCGGCGACGATCGGCTCGAAGAACCCGGTTGCCGTCGCCCGCTCATTGTGGACACTCTGGAGCGGCATGCGGGCAGCAAAGAAGCTGATCCAGCGGCTGCAACCGGTCATCGTCGTCGGTTTCGGCGGTTATCCCACCGTGCCGCCGCTGCTTGCCGCTACCCGGCTCGGCGTGCCCTCGATGATCCACGAGCAGAACGCCGTGATGGGCCGTGCCAACAAGGCCTTAGCAACCCGCGTGCAGGCCATCGCCGGCGGTTTCCTGCCGGAGGGCGGTGCCGCCTTTCCGGACAAGACGGTGACGACGGGCAATCCGGTCCGCCCGGCGATCATTGCCGCGGCCGAGGTGCCTTACACGCCGTCGCATCCGGGTGAGGCCTTCAACCTCGTCGTCTTCGGGGGCAGCCAGGGCGCGCAATATTTCTCCAAGGCGCTGCCGACGGCGATCAGCCTGCTCGACGACGCGCTTCGCGTGCGCCTGCGCATCACCCAGCAGGTGCGTCCCGAGGATATGGAGATGGTCAGCGGCTGCGTCGCCAAGCTGGAGATGGGAGCCGATATCGCACCCTTCTTCACCGACATGGCCGAGAGGCTGGCGAGGGCGCATCTTGTCATCTGCCGTTCGGGTGCCTCGACGGTTTCGGAAATTTCCGTCATCGGCCGGCCTGCCGTGCTCGTGCCTTACCCGCACGCTCTCGATCACGACCAGGCGGCGAATGCGGCGGCACTCGCTGCGACCGGCGGGGCGAAGGTGATCGCCCAGTCGGAGCTTTCGCCGGAGAAGATCGCGGCGATCCTGACGGCTGTCATGAACGATCCGGAAAAGCTTTCGCACATGGCGGCGGCGGCGAAACTCGCCGGGAAACCCGATGCCGCGAACTTGCTTGCCGACATGGTTGAGGCTATTGCCGCCGGACGGACAACTACGGAATTCAAGAGGACACGCGCATGAAACTGCCGAAGACGATCGGTCTCGTCCATTTCATCGGCATCGGCGGGATCGGCATGAGCGGTATTGCCGAGGTGCTGCACAATCTCGGCCACAAGGTGCAGGGATCGGACCAGGCTGACAGCGCCAATGTCCAGCGCCTGCGCGACAAGGGCATTGAGGTGTTCGTCGGTCACCGGCCTGAAAACCTGGGTGAGGCCGAAGTCGTCGTCGTCTCGACGGCAATCAAGAAGAGCAATCCGGAACTCATCGCCGCGCGCGAAAAGCTGCTGCCGGTGGTGCGCCGCGCCGAGATGCTGGCCGAGCTGATGCGCTTCCGCAATGCGATCGCCATCGGCGGCACGCATGGCAAGACGACGACCACCTCGCTGGTCGCCACGCTGCTCGAAGCCGGCGGGCTCGACCCGACCGTCATCAATGGCGGCATCATCAACGCCTACGGCACCAATGCCCGCATGGGCGAGGGCGAGTGGATGGTGGTCGAGGCCGACGAATCGGATGGCACCTTCCTGAAGCTTCCGGCCGATGTCGCGGTCATCACCAATATCGACCCGGAACATCTCGACCATTACGGCAATTTCGACGCCGTGCGCGCCGCCTTTAGGCAGTTCGTCGAGAACGTGCCGTTCTACGGTTTCGGCGTCATGTGCCTCGACCATCCCGAGGTGCAGTCGCTGGTCGGCCGCATCGAGGACCGCAAGATCATCACCTATGGCGAGAACCCGCAGGCCGATGTGCGCTTCAAGAATGTGCGCATCGACGGCACGCGCTCGATCTTCGACGTCGAAATCCGCCGCCGCCGCACCGGCCAGGTAATCGAACTCAAGGGGCTGGTCATGCCGATGCCCGGACGGCATAATATCTCCAACGCGACGGCCGCGATTGCCGTTGCCAACCGGCTCGGCATATCGAGCGCAGATATCGCTAAGGGGCTTGCTTCCTTCGGCGGCGTCAAGCGCCGCTTCACGCTGACCGGCGAATGGAACGGGGTGCAGATCTTCGACGATTACGGCCATCATCCCGTCGAGATCAAGGCGGTGCTGCGCGCCGCCCGAGAATCCTGCAAGGGGCGCGTCATCGCGGTCCACCAGCCGCACCGCTATAGCCGTCTTGCGAGCCTATTCGAGGAATTCGCCGCCTGCTTCAACGATGCCGACAGCATTTTCCTGGCACCCGTCTATGCGGCGGGGGAGGATCCGATCGAGGGTATCGATTCCGTGTCGCTGGTCTCGCGCATAAAATCCGGTGGCCATCGCGACGCCCGCTTTCTAACTTCGGCGGAGCTTCTGCCGCAGATGGTTGCGGAGGTTGCAAAGCCTGGTGATTTCGTGGTTCTGTTGGGGGCTGGGAGCATCACATCCTGGGCAGCGGCACTGCCCAAGCAACTGGAAGGCCTATCGGGAAAGTCCGTATGAAACAGGTGAATGGGGAAAAGCTTCTCGCGTCTCTCGGAGACGGTGTAAAGGATATCCGCGGTCGTATCACGCCGGATGCCCCCATGGACCGCGTCACCTGGTTCAGGGCCGGTGGCTTGGCCGAGCTGATGTTCCAGCCGCATGACGTCGACGATCTCATCGCCTTCCTGAAGATATTGCCGGAGGAGGTGCCGCTGACGGTGGTCGGCGTCGGCTCCAACATCCTGGTGCGCGACGGCGGCATTCCCGGCGTCGTGCTGCGCCTGTCGGCCAAGGGATTCGGCTTCGTCGAGCTTGCCGGCGAAAACCGCATCCTGGCCGGCGCCATCTGCCCCGATAAACATGTGGCGGCGATGGCGATGGACAACGGCATCGGCGGCTTCCATTTCTTCTACGGGATTCCGGGCGGCATCGGTGGCGCGGCGCGCATGAATGCCGGGGCCAACGGCGTGGAGACGCGGGAGCGGCTGATCGAGGTCCATGCGGTCGACCGCAAGGGCGACAAGCATGTGCTTTCCAATGCCGAGATGGGCTATTCCTACCGGCATTCCATCGCATCGACAGATCTGATTTTCACCTCCGTGCTGTTCGAGGGCTATCCGGAAGAGCGCGCGCAGATCCGCGCCGAGATGGACGCCGTGCGCAACCATCGCGAGACTGTGCAGCCGGTGCGCGAAAAGACCGGTGGCTCGACCTTCAAGAACCCGGCTGGTCATTCGGCCTGGAAACTGATTGACGAGGCAGGCTGCCGCGGTCTCGTCATCGGCGGAGCACAGATGTCGTCGCTGCACTGCAACTTCATGATCAACATGGGGCAGGCGACCGGCTACGATCTCGAATATCTCGGCGAACAGGTGCGTCGCGAGGTCTTCGAAAAAGAGGGCATCAAGCTTGAATGGGAAATCAAACGCCTCGGCGTCTTCATGCCCGGTCGCGAAGTGCGTCCGTTCCACGGTGTGACGAGCGAATAACGGTTTACGTCACCGCAAGCTTCAGGCCTTCGTGCGGGCTGACAAGGGGCGACCAGCCGAGCACGCCGCGGGCATGGGATATGTCGACCTGCAGGGAACCGCAAAGACGCTGGTAGACGGCGTCCTTTCCCGTGACTCTCGCGCCCATCTGCAACAGGGCGGGGGGGAAGGGGAGCAGCATCGGTTTGACACCCAGCCCTGCGGCAATCCCTTCGATAAGCCCGGGAGTCGAAAGATCTTCTCCATCGCCTGCGAGAAAGGTCTCTCCGGCTGCGCCGGGATGCTTCATTCCGGCGATGATCAGATCGACGAGATTTGGAAGCGCGACCAGTGTCCGGCGGTTCTTCAGCGACGCGAAAGGGAGCGGTATCTTCTTCCGGACAAGTCCGACGAGCAGGGCGAAGTTGCCCCTGGCGCCGGGTCCATAGACGAGCGGCGGGCGAATGACGACAACTTCCATGCCTGTTCGGGCGGCGATTTCATGCAGCCCGATTTCAGTTTCCAGCTTCGAGATACCATAGGGATCGATCGGCATTGGCGTATCGTCGTGCCGGAAGGGCCGATCGTTCTCCTCGCCATTGACCTTGATGCTGCTGATAAAGACGAACCTTTTTACGCCCGCGCGGGCGGCCTGCTCGGCGAGATTCAACGTGGCGGCGGTGTTGATCCGACGAAATTCCGCAAGCGGATCGGCTGCGCGGTCGTGCATGATGTGAACACGAGCGGCGAGATGGACGATGACATCGACACCGTCGAGAGCCGCCGTCCAGTCGGTTTCGCTCGTTATCTCGATGGGAAAATGCCGCACATTCGCCGGGAAGCGGGCGGCTGTCGAGCGCGTGGTCACCGCAAGTTCCCATATCCGCTCTCTATGCAGTCTTTCGACGAGGGGGCCACCGACAAAGCCGGCGGCGCCGGTAATGAGGCATCGCATGATCTGTTCCCCGTTTTGCCGTGAGTGCTCCGGTTAGCGGGAAGTGCTCGCCGTATCAACAAAAAAGCCGCGACGGTGGCCGTCGCGGCCTATTGTTCATTTGCTGTTCGAGACCGGAGTCGGCGATGCGGAGATCGCGTCTGTCATTTTCATTCCAATCAGTATTTCCATGGAGCGCCTTGGGAGGCTGGCGGGTCTTAACGCAATTTCAAAATGTCTCTCGCGTCGCACGCATCGCTCTCGAACCGTTTCTCGATCCTTGCGCGAAGCTTGCCACGGCAATGTCCGCGAGCTTGACCGGAATCAAATTGTAGCGGATTTGTTTAAACTCTTGGTTGAGGTTTAGGAGGCGCGCATGCACAAGAGTCTAGTTGCCGAGTTTCTCGGCACGTTCTGGCTGGTCTTCGGCGGATGCGGCAGTGCCGTGCTGGCCGCGGCCTACCCCGAGCTTGGAATTGGTTTTGTCGGTGTGGCCTTTGCGTTCGGTCTGACGGTGCTCACCATGGCCTATGCCGTGGGCGGCATTTCGGGTGGTCATTTCAATCCCGCCGTCTCCCTCGGCCTTACGGTCGCCGGCCGGTTTCCCGCGGCGCGCCTCGTTCCCTATGTCGTCGCGCAGGTTGTCGGCGCCATCGCCGCGGCCGCACTGCTCTATCTCATCGCCAGCGGCAAGGCGGGTTTCGAACTCGGCGGCTTTGCCGCCAACGGATACGGCGATCATTCTCCGGGCGGTTATTCACTGCTTTCGGCGCTGCTGATCGAAGTGCTGCTGACCATGTTCTTCCTGATCATCATCCTGGGGTCGACCAGCAGCCGGGTGCCTGCGGGCTTCGCACCGCTTGCGATCGGCCTCGGGCTGACGCTGATCCATCTCGTTTCTATCCCCGTGACGAATACCTCGGTCAATCCGGCGCGTTCCACCGGCCAGGCGCTTTTCGTCGGCGGCTGGGCGCTGCAGCAGCTCTGGCTGTTCTGGATTGCGCCACTTGCGGGTGGGGCGCTCGGCGGGCTCGTGTGGAAATTCCTCGACGACGCCGACTGACTGCAAGGCACCAAGCTATCCCATTGAGCCCGCGCGGTTTTTCCGCGCGGGTTTTCTGTTTTCGCGGATCGGTGGGCATCTTCGATCTGGCTATCCCGAAGACGAGAAGGTTAAAAAATCAAGGGCGCGGCAATACGAAGTTAACGAAAGTAAACACTTCATTAACCATAATGATGCTCTAATGCACCCAGGTCGGACAAAGGCCTGAAACGGCGCAGACAGCTTCGCGCAAGCGTCGATTTCGAAAATGAAAGTTATTTTTGGGGGTGTTGATGAGTCGCAAGCATGTTGCTGTCCTGATGGGCGGATTTTCCTCGGAAAGGCCTGTCAGCCTTTCCTCGGGAAAGGCTTGCGCAGAAGCTCTCGAGGCGGAGGGCTTCGACGTGACGCGCATCGACGTGGCGCGCGACGTTTCCGAGAAGCTCGCCGCGCTGAAGCCCGATGTCGTCTTCAATGCGCTTCACGGCCCGTTCGGCGAGGACGGCACCATTCAGGGCATCCTCGAATATCTCGAGATCCCCTATACGCATTCGGGCGTGCTTGCCTCGGCGCTGGCGATGGACAAGGATAAGGCGAAGCTCGTTGCCGCCGCCGCCGGCATTCCGGTCGCCGAATCGCAGGTGGTCAACCGTTTCGCCTTTCCCTCGACGCACCCGATGAAGCCGCCCTATGTGGTCAAGCCCGTCCGCGAGGGGTCGAGCTTCGGCGTCGTCATCGTCACGGAAGATCAGGCGTATCCGCCACAGATCGTCAGCTCGCCCGAGTGGCGTTACGGCGAGGAAGTGATCGTCGAGCGCTATGTTTACGGTCGCGAACTCACCTGCGGTGTCATGGGTGAAACTCCGCTCGGCGTCACGGAAGTGGTGCCGCAGGGACACAATTTTTATGATTACGACTCCAAGTATGCGGCAGGCGGTTCAAAACACGTCATCCCCGCGAAAATTTCACCGAATATTTACCAAAAAATACAAACATTGTCCCTAAGGGCGCATCAGGCAATCGGTTGTCGCGGCGTCAGTCGGTCCGACTTTCGTTACGACGATCGTTTCTCCGAAGACGGCGAAATCATCTGGCTGGAGGTCAATACCCAGCCAGGCATGACTCCAACCTCGCTCGTGCCCGAAATGGCCGGTCATGCCGGCTATTCATTTGGTCAGTTTCTCCGGTGGATGGTGGAGGACGCGTCTTGTTTGCGTTGACAGTCAAGAGGATTGGGCGCCCCAGCCATCATGCCGTGCTTCCGATCATGGAAGCCGAAGAGCGGTTCGTGCTGCCACGTCCGCTGCGCCGGGTCACGCGCTTCCTGATCAGCCTCTGCAGCGGCCGCATCTACATTCCTGTTCATACGGGCACGGTCTCGGCGCTCGCTTTCTTGGGCGCGACGGGGCTTTACGGCATGTCGCTCGGCGGCCACACGGAAGCCGTGGCGCAGGCGACGACGACGGCCGCGGGTTTTGCGATCGAGGACGTGAAGGTCTCCGGCAATTCGGAAACCTCCGAAATCGAGATCCTGCAACTGATCGGCCTTGACGGCACGACCTCGCTGGTCGCCCTCGACGTCGATGCCGCCCGCCGGAAGATCGCGCATCTTCCCTGGGTCGAAAATGTCGAGGTCCGCAAGATTTATCCGAAGACGATCGAGGTGAAGCTCAAGGAGCGCCAGGCCTATGCGATCTGGCAGCACGGGCAGGAGCTTTCCCTGATCGAGAAGAACGGCAGCGTCATTGCGCCGCTGCGCGACAACAAGTTTTCGGCGCTGCCGCTCGTCGTCGGCCGCGATGCCGAAACGGCGGCGGCTTCGCTCGACGACGCCTTCTCGAAGTGGCCCGACGTGAAGGCCCGCGTGAAGGCCTATGTCTGGATATCAGGCCGTCGCTGGGACCTGCACATGGATAACGGCGTCGTCGTCAAGCTGCCGGAAGATGGTATCGACCAGGCACTGGCGACGCTTTCGAAGTTCGACAAGGAGCATCAGTTGCTGGAGCGGGACATTGCCGCAGTCGATCTCAGGCTGGCCGACAGAACCGCGATCCAGCTGACGCCGGAGGCGGCGATCCGCAGGCAGACGGCAGTGACGGAGCGTACGAAAGAATTGAAGAAGGCGGGGCAGAATATATGAGCTTGTTCGGTTCATCCCATTTCGGATTGCCGCGCCTGAAGCCGCTTTCGTCGAAGCGGTCACATGTCGTTTCGGTGCTCGACATCGGTTCGACCAAGGTCGTCTGCATGATCGGCCGGCTGACGCCGCGCGAGGAAAGCCAGATCCTGCCCGGCCGCACGCACAATATCGAAATCATCGGCATCGGCCACCAGCGTTCCCGCGGCATCAAGACCGGCGTCATCGCCGATCTCGACGCGCTGGAAGGCGTCATCCGTCTCGCCGTCGATGCGGCCGAGCGGATGGCGGGGCTGACCGTCGAGAGCCTGATCGTCAATCTGACGGCCGGCCGGCTCGGCAGCGACATCTACACAGCGACAATCGATCTTGGCGGCCAGGAAGTCGAGCTCAACGATCTGAAGAAGGTGCTGTCGGCCGCTTGCCAGCAGTCGCTGCGCCAGGACCGTTCGGTGCTGCATTCGCTGGCGACCGGCTTCTCGCTCGACGGCGAGCGCGGGATCCGCGATCCGCTGGCGATGTATGGCGATGCGCTCGGCGTCGACATGCATGTGGTGACGGCGGAGCGCTCGGCGCTGAAGAACCTCGAGCTTAGCGTCAATCGTGCGCATCTGTCGGTCGAGGGCATCGTCGCGACGCCCTATGCATCGGGTCTTGCGGCTCTCGTCGACGACGAGGTCGAGCTCGGCTGCGCGGCGATCGATATGGGCGGCGGCACGACGACGATCTCGGTCTTTGCCGAAGGCAAGCTCGTTCATACGGATGCCGTCGGCCTCGGCGGCCATCACGTCACCACCGACCTGGCGCGCGGCCTTTCGACCCGCATCGAGGATGCTGAGCGGCTGAAGGTCGTGCATGCCTCGGCGCTTTCGAATTCCTCCGACGAGCGTGAGTTGATCTCGATCCCGCCGATCGGCGAGGACGATCGCGACCAGCCGTCGCAGGTGCCGCGGGCGCTGGTTTCGCGCATCGTCTCGGCCCGAATCGAGGAGACGATGGAACTGATCCGCGACCGTATCCAGCGTTCTGGCTTCAGCCCGATCGTCGGCAAGCGCGTCGTGCTGACCGGCGGGGCGAGCCAGCTGACCGGCCTTGCCGACGTGGCGCGGCGCATCCTTGCCCGCAACGTCCGTATCGGCCGTCCGATGGGCGTCTCGGGGTTGCCGACGGCGGCCAAGGGCCCGGCCTTTTCGACGGCTGTCGGCCTGATGATCTATCCGCAGGTCGCGGACATGGAGACACATGCGTCACAGAGCGGTCTGCTCATGTCGCTTGGGGGAAATAACAGCCGCATAGCCCGCATGGGCCAGTGGCTGAAGGAAAGCTTCTGAAATTGCGTAATTGGCCGGCGTGGCGATGCGGCCAGAGAGAGAAGGAACAGGTACCATGACCATCAAGCTGCAAAAGCCTGACATCACAGAGCTGAAGCCGCGCATCACCGTGTTCGGCGTTGGCGGCGGTGGCGGCAATGCCGTCAACAACATGATTACCGCCGGCCTCCAGGGCGTCGACTTCGTCGTCGCCAACACGGATGCGCAGGCGCTGACGATGACGAAGGCCGAGCGCATCATCCAGCTCGGCGTCAACGTCACCGAAGGCCTCGGTGCCGGCTCGCAGCCGGAAGTCGGCCGCGCGGCTGCCGAGGAGTGCATCGACGAGATCGTCGATCACCTGAACGGCACGCATATGTGCTTCGTCACCGCCGGCATGGGCGGCGGCACCGGGACGGGTGCTGCACCCGTTGTCGCACAGGCGGCCCGCAACAAGGGCATCCTGACGGTCGGCGTCGTCACCAAGCCGTTCCATTTCGAAGGCGGGCGCCGCATGCGCCTGGCCGAGATGGGCATCCAGGAACTGCAGAAGTCTGTCGATACGCTGATCGTCATTCCGAACCAGAACCTCTTCCGCATTGCCAACGACAAGACGACGTTCGCCGATGCCTTCGCCATGGCTGACCAGGTTCTCTATTCGGGCGTTGCCTGCATCACCGACCTGATGGTCAAGGAAGGCCTCATCAACCTCGACTTCGCCGACGTCCGCTCGGTGATGCGCGAGATGGGCCGCGCGATGATGGGCACCGGCGAAGCTTCCGGCTCCGGCCGCGCGCTGCAGGCCGCAGAGGCTGCGATCGCCAACCCGCTGCTTGACGAAACCTCGATGAAGGGCGCCCAGGGCCTGCTGATCTCCATCACCGGCGGTCGCGACCTCACCCTCTTCGAAGTCGACGAAGCCGCGACCCGCATCCGCGAGGAAGTCGATCCTGACGCCAACATCATCCTCGGCGCCACCTTCGACGAATCGCTCGAAGGCATCATCCGCGTTTCGGTCGTCGCAACCGGCATCGACCGGGCGATGAACGAAGCGGCCGAGCGCAACTTCCAGCCGGCAGCAAGGCCTGCTATCCGTCCCTCCGCGGCTGTTGCTCCGGCAGCGGCCGCTGTCCAGCCTGCCCCCGTGATGCAGGCACCGAAGGCCGTGGATCCGATCGCGCAGACCATCCGCGAAGCCGAGATGGAACGCGAGCTCGAAATTCCGGCCCCGCGTGCTGCCGCACCGCTGCAGCAGCCAGCGGCACAGCAGGAAACCTTCCGTCCGCAGAGCAAGATCTTCGCGCCTGCGCCGGAAGCTCCGGCAATGCGTCCGGCACCGGTGCAGCAGCAGGCTCCGGCGCCCGCCATGAGCCAGCCGGTCGTGAGCCAGCCCATCCAGCAACAGCCGATCCGTCAGGAGCCGACCATCCGTCAGGCGCCCGAACCGATGCGCATGCCGAAGGTCGAGGATTTCCCGCCGGTCGTCCAGGCCGAACTCGACCACCGCACGCAGCCGGCTTCCGCGCATGCGGCGGAGGAGCGCGGTCCGATGGGCCTGCTCAAGCGAATCACCAATTCGCTTGGCCGCCGCGACGACGACGCCGTTGCCGCCGACATGACTGCCGCACCGCCGGCCGCTTCGCAGCAGCGCCGTCCGCTGTCGCCCGAGGCAAGCCTCTACGCACCGCGCCGCGGCAACCTCGACGACCAGGGCCGCGCGGTTCCGCAGGCCCGAATGATGCAGGAAGACGACCAGCTGGAAATCCCGGCATTCCTGCGTCGCCAGTCGAACTGAGGCCGTGCTTCGGCACCGTTCATGCCCGGGATCAAGATCCCGGGCATTGCTGTTTTTCAGCCTGCGATTCGCGAGCAATTTCAATCGCGTGACTTCGTAACAAAGCGAAAGAAACAGTGATTTGGATTGGAGCGCCGGCGCACGTAAGTATGGTGCAATGAAACTGCCCTAGGAGACCTTTCGACAGGCTCCGGCTGCAGAATGAACGATGACCGTGCTGATCGGACAGACCGCCGGTACGGAAGAATAAAAGGCAGAATTTATGGCGATTGGCTTGCTGGGTTTTCAAACGACGGTATCGCGTCCGGTGACGCTTTCGGGCACCGGGGTCCATTCTGGCGCGGAAGTCTCGATCACCCTGAATCCGGCCGAATCCGACACCGGCGTCGTTTTCCAGCGCTTGCATGACAATGGCGACATCACCGAACTCAAGGCCGTCTCCTCGCAAGTCGGCAATACCGACCTCTGCACCGTGCTCGGCTTCTCGCCGGCCCATTCGGTTGCGACGATCGAGCATGTCATGGCCGCCGTCTATGCGCTCGGCCTCGACAATGTGGTGATCGAGGTGCAGGGCTCCGAAATGCCGATCATGGACGGCAGCTCGCTGCCCTTCGTCGAGGCGATCGAGCAGGTCGGTCTCGTCTCGCTCGGCGTCAAGCGCCGCTATATCCGTATCACCAAGCCGGTGCGAATCGAGCATGGCGGCTCCTGGAGCGAATTCCGCCCCTATGACGGCACGCGCTTCGAAGTCGAGATTGATTTCGATTGCCCGCTGATCGGCCGGCAGAAGTGGGCCGGCGACATGACCGCCGCCGTCTTCAAAGCCGAGCTTTCCCGCGCCCGCACCTTCGGCTTCATGCGCGATGTCGAGCGTCTCTGGGCGTCAGGCCACGCGCTCGGCTCCTCGCTTGAAAATTCCGTCGTCATCTCGGACGACAACACCGTCATCAACGTCGAAGGACTGCGTTACGCCAAGGACGAATTCGTCCGCCACAAGGCGCTCGATGCCGTCGGCGATCTCTCGCTTGCCGGCGCCCAGTTCATCGGCTGCTACCGTTCCTATCGCGGTGGTCACAAGATGAACGCCAATGCGCTGAAGGCGCTGCTCGCCGATCCCTCCGCCTACGAGGTGGTCGAGACGTCGACGCCGCGCCAGCGCGTCGCTGCCCGCGAACTGATCGCGGTCAGTGCTTCGGAATTCGCTCCCTGGTCGGCATGACCTCCAGCATATTCTCAAGACCAGGCCGCCTCTTTCCCGGAGGCGGTTTTTTTTATGTCCGGCCGTGTCTGCGGCTATAGCCCGATGCGTGGTCGCCACAGGTCGGGAAGAAGTTGAAAAGCCGGTCATTTCTGCGGCTGCTGCCACAAAAATGCGTTAATGCCTTATCATTGCGTTGCTCTTGATGCACATTTGTGGCTAGAAACGCCAGCGAGGCGTGGCTGCCGTGGAGAGAGCGGCAGCAGTGGGGTTCTTTCGAATGGGTTATGCAGGATCTGAAGGTATGATGAAGACAGCGCGCGCTTTGTTCGCATCGCTTCTGGTGCTCAGCGCAGGCGCCTCGATCTCCGGTTGCCAGTCGGATCCCGATATCGACATCACCAAGCTCGGCCTCGAAACCGATCCGCCCGACGTGCTCTACACCCAGGGCCTTGCCAATATGAAGGCCGGCAACATGGCGGAAGCGGGGCGCAAGTTCGACGCGATCGACCGCGAGAACCCGTTCTCCGAATGGGCACGCAAGGCGCTTGTGATGAGCACCTTCGTCAAATACCGCCAAGGCCGCCTGGACGATGCGCTTGCTTCAGGCAACCGCTACATGTCGCAATATCCGAAGTCCCAGGATGCCGCCTATGTGCAGTATCTCATCGGTCTCACCTATTCCAAGCAGATCGTCGACGTGACGCAGGACCAGCGCGCCTCGGCCAAGACGATCGAGGCGATGCAGGCTGTCGTCGACAATTATCCGAACTCCGAATATGTCGACGACGCACAGGCGAAGATCCGCTTTGCGCGCGACCAGCTCGCCGGCAAGGAAATGCAGATCGGCCGCTACTATATGGAGCGGAAGGAATATCTCGCTGCGATCTCGCGCTTCCGGATCGTCGTCGAGAAATATCCGAATACGAACCAGATCGAAGAGGCGCTGGCGCGTCTCGTCGAAGCTTATTACGCCATGGGCATCGTCGACGAGGCGCAGACAGCCGCTGCCGTTCTCGGTCACAATTATCCCGACAGCCAGTGGTATGCTGATTCCTACAAGCTGCTGCAGAGCGGCGGTGCCGAGCCGCGTGAAAACAAGGGCTCGTGGATCGCAGCAGCGGGCAAGAAACTTCTTCTCGGTTCCTGAGGCCAATGCTGATCCAGCTTTCGATCCGCGATATCGTCCTGATCGAGCGGCTGGATCTTGCCTTCGAGACCGGCCTCTCCGTGCTGACGGGCGAGACCGGGGCGGGCAAATCCATCCTGCTCGACAGCCTGTCGCTGGCGCTCGGCGGGCGCGGTGACGGCGGCCTGGTGCGCCATGGCGAGGACAAGGGTCAGGTGACGGCGGTGTTCGACGTCGGCATGGAACACGGCGTCCGCATACTCCTGCGTGAAAACGGCATCGACGACGAGGGCGACCTGATCTTCCGCCGCCAACAATCGGCGGACGGGCGCACCAAGGCCTATGTCAACGACCAGCCGGTCAGCGTGCAACTGATGCGCCAGGCCGGTCAGATGCTGGTCGAAATCCACGGACAGCACGACGATCGCGCCCTTGTCGACACCAATGCCCACCGCACTCTCCTCGATGCCTTTGCCGGCCTCACCGACGAGGTTTCGGAAGTCTCCCGGCTCTATCGCCTTTGGCGCGACAGCGAGCGGACGCTGAAGAAGCACCGCGAGAAGGTGGAAAGTGCGGCGCGCGAAGCCGACTACCTGCGCTCTTCGGTCGAGGAGCTCGAGAAGCTCTCGCCGCAGGATGGCGAGGAGGAAGAACTCGCCGATCGCCGGCAGAAGATGATGAAGGCCGAGCGAATCGCCGGCGATATCGCCGAGGCGTCCGAATTCCTCAACGGCAGTGCCTCGCCGGTGCCCCATATCGCCTCGCTGGTGCGCCGGCTGGAGCGCAAGAGCCATGAGGCGCCGGGACTGCTCGAAGACACCGTGACGCTGCTCGATGCTGCGCTCGACCAGCTTTCCAACGCGCAGATGGAAGTCGAGGCGGCACTTCGTAAGACCGAATACGATCCGAGAGAGCTGGAGCGGGTGGAGGAGCGGCTTTTCGCGCTCAGGGCCGCCTCGCGCAAATATTCCGTTCCCGTCACCGAACTGCCCGCGCTTGCCGTGCGCATGATCGCCGATCTTGCCGATCTCGACGCGGGCGAGGAGCGGCTTGCGCGGCTCGACGCCGAGGTCGGCCTTGCACGGGAAAATTATGATGCGGCGGCGCGCTCGCTCTCCGACAAGCGCCATCATGCTGGCACAGCACTGGCTGGGGTCGTCATGGCCGAGCTGCCAGCGCTGAAGCTCGAACGCGCCCGTTTCATGGTCGAGATCACCACAGATGCGGGCGAGGCGCTGGCCGAAGGCATCGACGTCGTCGAGTTCCATGTCCAGACCAATCCCGGCACGCGGCCGGGCTCGATCATGAAGGTCGCCTCCGGCGGCGAGCTGTCGCGTTTCCTGCTGGCGCTGAAGGTGGCGCTCGCCGATCGCGGATCGGCCCCGACGCTCGTCTTCGACGAAATCGATACCGGCGTCGGCGGCGCGGTGGCCGATGCGATTGGCCAGCGGCTGAAGCGGCTGTCGGAGCGGGTGCAGGTGCTGTCGGTCACGCATGCGCCGCAGGTCGCTGCGCGGGCGGCGACACATCTCTTGATCTCCAAGGGGCCATCGACCGACGGTTCGGAAAAGATCGCCACGCGTGTCGCGACGATGGCGCAGAAGGATCGCACCGAGGAGATCGCCCGTATGCTGGCCGGGGCTTCCGTAACCGAAGAGGCGAGGGCGGCGGCGAAGCGGCTGCTGGCCGGCAACGGCTGATTTTTCTTCCGATGCTCTTTCCGCTCGGGCCGGTGGGATGACAATCATCCCGCGGCGCGATATGCGCTGAAGCTTCCCGATCGGCGGCGAGCTCATGCATGCGGCTTTTCCATTTCAGCGACGATCCCGGTATCGTAGCGTTCGAGCCACGCCCGGTTCGCGTCCCGTCTGCCCGAGCGCCCGGCCGGGAATGGCTGAACGGTCCGCTCGTCTGGGCAATCGATGCCGATCATGATTTCATGTATCTCTTTCCGCGCGATTGCCCCCGCATCCTGCTCTGGGCGACGCCGGATACGTCACAGAACGAGCGGCGGCACTGGCTTGGCGATTGGCGCGCTGTCGCCTATGTCGAGCGCCATTGGCTGGAAAGGATCGAAGCGGAGACGATCCACCGTTACGAGATGCCGGCCGAGGGCTTCGAGGATCTGGGTGATGCTGGCATGTGGGTGTCCCGCAGAGGCGTCATTCCCCTGGAGAGGACCGCCATCTCGCGGCTCGACCAGGAGTTTGGGCCGCGTGGGGGTGGAGCTTCGGGTGGTCGATAGCCTGCGGCCGTTAAAGGGTCTCTGGAACAGCAGCCTGCATGTCAGCGGCATCCGGCTGCGCAATACCAGGGATTGGGAATAGGCCGGGTAGATCGATCTTCCGATGCAGGATATCCAGCCTCTCTTTTCATCCGGCAATTTTGCTCTAAAAACAATCCAGATTTTCTGACCAGATTCTCTGGAGTGAGTTCCATGTCCACCGAAGGTTCCGCCGTCGACACGTTGACGATCGAAGAGGCTGCCGCCGAGCTTGAACGGCTGGCAAAGGAGCTCGCGCATCACGATGCGCTCTACCACGGCAAGGACCGGCCGGAGATTTCCGATGCCGATTACGACGCGCTGAAGCGCCGCAACGATGCGCTGGAAGTGCGTTTTCCCGAGCTGATCCGCGAGGACAGCCCATCGCGGCATGTCGGCGCAGCACCCTCTGTCGCTTTCTCGCCCGTCGTTCATGCGCGGCCGATGCTGTCGCTCGACAACACCTTCTCGCAGGAGGACGTGCAGGATTTCGTCGCCGGCGTCTATCGCTTCCTCGGCCGGCTGCCCGACCAGTCGATCGCCTTTACCGCCGAGCCGAAGATCGACGGCCTGTCGATGTCTATCCGTTACGAGAACGGCAGGCTGGTAACAGCTGCAACGCGTGGCGACGGCACGACGGGCGAGAACGTCACCGCCAACATCCGAACCATCGCCGAGATCCCCAACGAGCTGCCGAAGGGCGTGCCCGCTGTCATCGAGATTCGCGGCGAGGTCTACATGGCCAAGAGCGACTTCCTGGCGCTGAACCGGCAGATGGAGGCGGAGGGCAAGCAGACCTATGTCAATCCGCGCAACACCGCGGCCGGATCGTTGCGCCAGCTCGACGCCAAGGTGACGGCGAGCCGCAAGCTGAAATTCTTCGCCTACGCCTGGGGCGAAATGTCGGAGATGCCGGCCGATACGCAATTTGGGATGGTGCAGACCTTCAAGGACTGGGGTTTTCCGGTCAATCCGCTGATGAAACGGCTGAACTCGGTCGCCGACATCCTGTCGCATTATGACGAGATCGGCCTCGAGCGTCCGGATCTCGACTATGACATCGACGGCGTCGTCTACAAGGTCGACAGTCTCGAGCTGCAGGCCCGTCTCGGCTTCCGCTCACGTTCGCCGCGCTGGGCGACGGCGCACAAGTTTCCAGCGGAGCAGGCTTTCACGATCGTCGAGAATATCGACATCCAAGTCGGCCGCACCGGCGCCCTGACACCGGTCGCACGTTTGACGCCGATCACCGTCGGCGGCGTGGTCGTCACCAATGCGACGCTGCACAACGCGGATTACATCAGCGGCATCGGCAATAGCGGCGAGCGCATCCGCGACGACGAGCACGATATCCGCATCGGCGATACCGTCATCGTGCAGCGCGCCGGCGACGTCATTCCGCAGGTCCTCGACGTCGTCATGGAGAAGCGCCCGGCCGAGGCCAGGCCCTACGAATTTCCGAAGACCTGCCCGGTCTGCGGTTCGCATGCAGTGCGTGAAAGACATGAGAAGACCGGCAAGCTCGATTCGGTCACCCGCTGCACCGGCGGCTTCATCTGCAGGGCGCAGGCGACGGAGCATCTGAAGCATTTCGTTTCGCGCAACGCCTTCGATATCGAAGGGCTCGGTTCGAAGCAGATCGACTTCTTCTTCGAAAACGAGGACGCGTCGCTGCAGATCCGCACGGCGCCTGATATCTTCACGCTGGAGAAGCGTCAGCAGCAATCGCTGACCAAGCTGGAGAATATTGATGGCTTCGGCAAGGTCAGCGTCGGCAAGCTCTATGCGGCGATCACCGAACGGCGCAGCATTGCGCTCCACCGCTTCATCTACGCGCTCGGCATCCGCCATGTCGGCGAGACCACGGCGAAGCTTTTGGCGCGCTCCTACGGCACCTATGCGGCCTTTGAGACGGGCATGCGGGAGGCCGAGGCGCTTGCCGGCGACGCCTGGAACGATCTCAACGGCATCGAGGGCATCGGAGAGGTGGTGGCGCGCGCCATCGTCGAATTCTACAAGGAGCCGCGCAATGTCGAGGTGATTACCCGACTGCTTGAGGAAGTGACGCCCGAGGAGGCCGAACAACCGAAGACGGCAGGTAGCCCGGTTGCCGGCAAGACCGTGGTTTTCACCGGCTCGCTGGAAAAGTTTACCCGCGACGAGGCGAAGGCGAGGGCGGAAAGTCTCGGCGCCAAGGTGGCGGGATCGGTCTCGAAGAAGACCGACATCGTCGTTGCCGGCCCCGGCGCCGGCTCCAAGCTCGATAAGGCGCGCGAACTCGGCGTGCAGACGATGGACGAGGACGAATGGCTGGCACTGATCAGCGGGTGAGGGGCTGACGGCAAGTCGCCAGCCCCGCTCGCTCATAGCCTGAGCCGCGCCATCGTATAGGCGTCGACATACGCCCCTGATCGAAAGCCGAAGGCCTTCAGCAGGCCTTCTTGCTCGAAGCCGAATTTCCGGTAGAGGCCGATGGCGACATCGTTGTCGGTGTAGACGGTCAGTTCCAGCCGTTTGATATCGAGCCAGTCGTCGGCGGCGTCGACCATTGCGCCGAGCAGGATCCGTCCGAAACCGCGGCCGGTGAAATCGTCATGCACGCCCATGCCGATGCTGGCGACGTGCTGCCGGCGGCCGGAAAGACGGTTGAGGCCGCCATTGCCGACGATTTTGCCGTCCTGGGTGACGACGAGGTTGAGCGCGCCGGGCGACGGATTTTCCATGTTTTTGCGAACCTCTTCGACCCTCTGGTACGGCGGCCGCAAGGTGCCGGCCCGGTAGCCCGGCAGATTTATGAGATCGGTGATCTCCTCCGCATCGGACAGGCGGACGGCGCGCACGACGACGCCATCCGGCAGGCGCGCTCCGCCGCGAGGTTCATTCTCTTCGTTTTCAGACATTCATGCTCTCCATCAGTGTCGGGAGGAGAGCCGGTTTCCGAAAACCCTGCTCGCCTCGGCAGGGTTTTCGGGATGATCGGATCGCTGCTAACGCGCCATCGCTCCCGCGTACCCTTCAAGGGTCGTGGTGTGATGAATAAGCGCTGCCATGGTTACGGAACCGATCATGGCAGCAAGTTTCGATATGTGGGGTAAAAAGTCAACCGGGCGTCGTGTCGAATTTGCGCCGTGGGAAGCGGGGCGGTATTCCTGTTCCCGAAGAAACGATTCGGACTGCGGCATTGAAAACTATCGCGATTGACTTCGAGACGGCGAACGAACAGCGCCGCAGCGCCTGTTCCGTTGGACTTGCCTGGATCGAGGACGGCAGGGTCACGCGCGTCGAGGAGCGGCTGATCCGGCCTCGGGACATGCGCTTTTCAGGCATGAACATCGCGATTCATGGCATCCGGCCGGAGCATGTCGAGGACGCGCCCGAGTTTCCCGAGGTAATGGATGAGTTCGAGGAGGATTTTCGCGGCGCGACGATGATCGCGCACAATGCCGCCTTCGATTTCAGCGTCTGGCGGGCGAGCCTCGATCTCTACCGGCAATCCTATCCAGAGCTAACCTATCTCTGCAGCCTGAAGATGGCGCAGCGGATCTGGCCGCATTTCCTCTCGCACCGGCTGAACCTGATCGCCGAGCAACTCGGCCTGCGTTTCGTGCACCACAACGCCGCCGAAGATGCCGCCGTCTGCGCAGCGGCCGCAATCGAGATGGCAAGGGCGGTCAAGGCCCATGCCGTCCATGCCATACCGGCGCTGATCGGCATGAAGCCAGGTCGGCTGACGGCGCAGGCCTACGAGCCCTGCACCTGCCGAAAAGGCTGATCCCTTTCCGCAAACGCCCTTTTCTTGCAAAGCATGGGTGCATGCTTATCTAGAATGCGGATTATTCAGGGAGCCGCCATGTCCAGACTGCGCAATCTTCTCCTCGCCGCCTTCTCTTTCGCCGCCCTTTCCACAGGTGCTGCCTCAGCCGAGGTTGTCGGCAAGGTCGGGGTCGACTGGATCGGCAACGACATCATCGTCGAGGCGGTCTCCGATCCTGACGTCAAGGGCGTTACCTGCCACGTCACCTATTTCGACCGCAGCCTGATCGACCGGTTCAAGAACGGCAACTGGTTCGAGGATCCGTCCAACAATTCCATTGCCTGCCGGCAGACCGGGCCGATCGAGATCGGCAATATCGACCTGTCCAAGGATGGCAGCGAGGTGTTCCGCCAGGGCATGTCGCTGATCTGGAAGACACTGGTCGTCAACCGTATCTACGACAAGACCAACGATACGCTGATCTATCTCGCCCATTCGCGCGAACTGACGGACGGTTCGGCGAAGATGTCGATCTCGACCATTCCGCTCTATGGGCAGAACGTTGTCTGGAAGAATGGGAAGCCGCAATAAGGCTGGGAGGTTCCGACATCTTTCGCTATTGAGATTAAAGACCCCGCCCCAAACCCCTCCCCACAAGGGGGGAGGGGCTTAACTTACCGCACCAGCTTTCCTGATTTTCGACGTTTCGGTAGGAGCGGGGCGGGGTCTCGGGTTAGTCCCTCCCCCTTGTGGGGAGGGGTTGGGGAGGGGTTTTCGCAAAGTCTGATCCCATGCTTGCCTCCACCCCAAAATCAAAAGGCCCGGACGAGCCGGGCCTTCGAATTCCAGATATGAGTATTCCTCAGGCCACCTGCGTCAGCTCGTCGGCAATGACCGTGTCGAGGTTCAGGAAGCAGACCATGGTCTTTTCGAGCGCGACGATGCCGCGGCAGAAGGCGCGCTGGGCTTCCGGGATGATTTCCGGCGGCGGCTGCAGGTCTTCGCTCTTGATGGTCATCATGTCGGAAACCTGCTCGACCAGCAGGCCGACCAGCTTGCCGGCGATGTCGGTGACGATGATCGCCGAGCGCTCGGACGGCTCGGTCATCTTCATGCCGAGGCGGCAGGCCATGTCGATAACGGGGATCACCGCACCACGCAGGTTGATGAGACCCAAGACGTAGGGCGGGGTGTGCGGCATCGGCGTCACCGGCGCCCAGCCGCGGATTTCGCGGATGGCCATGATGTCGATGCAGAATTCCTGATCGCCCAGGTGGAACGAAACGATTTCGAGATAAGCGCCCGACTGCTTGATGGCGTTGTTGTTGTTCATGGTCAGAATTCTTCCCAGTTGTCCCCAGCGGGAGAGGCGATGCAGAACCGCCGTTAAATATAGATGTGACGGCTTAAGTCTTTCCTAACGATATGTATTTTCGGATTGCCCGTCGCTTTAGAGGTAAGCTATTCAAACACATGCATTTTTGATCCATGCAGATTCCTGAGGGCGGATTTCGTTGCCGTGGCAGTTTCTGCCGGTGAGACAATTCAACACGGGTTCGAAAACATATTCTTGAATTGCGCGCCTCCGGTCGAGGCTATAAGCACGCCAGCAGTGGCTGGCGGCACATCTCCGCCTGGATCGAGGATCATGCCAATGAAGACATTCCGCATCGCCGTCTGGGTCGGTGTCCTGATACTGGCCGGGTTTCTCGGCGGGTTCACGTACTATCTCAACAGATCGGGGAATGTGGTGGCGGAGGCTCCCTTCGGCGTGCCCTTTACCCTGGTCTCCCAGAGCGGGCAGCCGATCACCGAGGAGGCGCTGCGCGGCAAGCCGACGGCGCTGTTCTTCGGCTTCACCCATTGCCCGGAAGTCTGCCCGACGACGCTTTTCGAGCTGAACGGCTGGATGGAGAAGGTCGATCCGAAGGGCGATAAGCTGCAGGCCTTTTTCGTCACCGTCGATCCGGAGCGCGACACGCCTGAGATCATGAACGAATACGTCTCCAATGTTTCCAAGCGCATCACCGGCATTTCGGGCGCGCCCGATAAGATCGCCGAGGTCGTCAAGGGGTTCCGCGTCTACGCCAAGAAAGTGCCGGTCGACGAGAAGGATCCGAACGGCGACTATACGATGGACCACACCGCGTCGGTCTTCTTGCTCGATTCGGCCGGGCGGTTTTCCGGAACGATCGCCTATGGCGAAAACCCGGACACGGCGGTAAAGAAGCTGGAGAATCTCGTCAGCAAGGGGTGACAGCTTCAGCGTGATGGGACGTTGGCTCGACCGGCGGCGGGCAACGGAAACGGGAAAGACCGCCTATCGTGAGTGAAATCCGCCTTTACGTGACGACGACCGAAAGCAAGGCCGAGGAGATCCTCGACCTTCTGAGCGCGGTCTTCGGCGAAGAAGACTTTGCCATCGGCACCACCGAAATCGATGAGAAAAAGGATATCTGGGAAGCCTCGATCTACATGATGGCCGAGGACGAGGCTGAGGTGCAATCCCGCGTCGAGGACGCATTGAAGGCCTCTTTCCCTGATGCCCGGCTGGAGCGGGAAGTCATTCCCGAGGTCGACTGGGTGGTGAAATCGCTGGAGGGGCTGAAGCCCGTCAGGGCAGGGCGCTTCCTGGTGCATGGTTCGCATGACCGCGACAAGGTCCGTTCCGGCGACATTGCGATCGAGATCGATGCCGGCCAGGCCTTTGGCACCGGCCATCATGGCACGACGGCGGGCTGCCTGGAGGTGATCGATAGCGTGGTGCGCTCGCGCCCGGTCCGCAATGCGCTTGATCTCGGCACCGGCAGCGGCGTGCTGGCGATTGCGGTGCGCAAGCTCAGGAACATACCGGTGCTTGCGACCGACATCGATCCGATCGCGACGAAGGTGGCGGCCGAGAACGTGCGCCGCAACGGCATCGCCTCGGGCATCGTCACTAGGACCGCCCCGGGCTTTCATTCGACGGCCTTTTCCGAGCATGGTCCCTTCGATCTCATCATCGCCAACATTCTCGCCCGGCCGCTGATCCGCATGGCGCCGAAGCTTGCGACGCATCTTGCGCCTGGCGGATCGGTCATTCTCTCCGGCATCCTTACCGGGCAGCGCTGGAAGGTGATTGCCGCCTATAGTGGCGCGAGACTTCGCCATGTCAGAACGATCTGGCGGAATGGTTGGGTGACCATTCACCTCGACCGGCCTTGATAAGGGAGAGAGTTGGGCTGACGGTGCTGCTTGCTCCCTCTTCGCCCCAGCGGGGAGAAGATGCCCGAAGGGCAGATGAGGGGGTGAGCGGCGAAGCCTCGAATGCGCTGAGCGCAAGCGAAGGGCAATAAAGGGCGTGCCGTGCGGCCCCCTCATCCGACCCTTCGGGCCACCTTCTCCCCGTTGGGGAGAAGGGGGAGCAAGCCGGGATCTTCTCCACAAAACAGCACGTTTCCCGTGCCTTCTCAATCACAACAAAAAAGGCGGTGCCGATGGCACCGCCTTGGACCGGTCTATCCGGTCAATGCCCGCGAGCTCAAGGGGAGGAGCGCTCAAGCGGGCTCTACTGCATTCCAATAGGCCGGTCCGGGAGGGAGGAGACGGACTGGCTTTCAGGCTTAGAACGCGTAGCTGGGGGCGCCCTTGTGGCGCGTGGCCCGCTGGCCGGCGCCGAGCAGCTTGAGGCTGTCCTCGTTCTGCGGGCGGCGGGCGCCGATCACGTGACGCACGGTCTGGCGTTCGCCAGCCTGCACCGGGCTGCTATATGCGAAGCGCGAGAGAGAGGCGGTCATTTCAAGAATTCCTTTGTTTACAGGTTCATCGCGAACCGTTTGATGACGCCTATATAGCTGTTCTGAAATGCGGAGGCAGAGGGTTTCGCTCATGGGAGCCATGCGGCCAATGCATAAAGCGTGCCAAATTAACTTTTGGCGTCACAGTTCTGTCAAAATGTTGAGCGGTCCCAGTCGTTTCGACTCGTTTTGTCGCTTTTTCTCCCCATCGATTGAAATTTCGCTAACATGGTCGGCATCCCATTAACCGGATTCGTCTCAATCATTCGGGTTTCCAGCATGTTCCAGTCTTTCGAGGTTACCTCCACGCCGCAATTCGGCAGGGATCGTGTATCGGCGCTGCGCGCTAGTTTCGATTCGCTCGGCATCGACGCCTTTCTTGTGCCGCGCGCCGATGAATTCAACGGCGAATATGTTCCTGCAGGTTCCGAGCGCCTCGCATGGCTGACGGGCTTCACCGGCTCGGCCGGCATTGCGCTGATCCTGCGCACGCAGGCGATCGTCTTCGTCGACGGGCGCTATGTGACGCAACTTGCCGAACAGGTCGATGGTTCGGTCTTTTCGGGTGGCGATCTCGTCAACGAGCCGCCGCATGTCTGGCTTGCCGCAAACGGAGCCAAGGGCCTGCGGCTCGGCATAGACCCCTGGCTGCATGCCGGGGCCGAGGTGCGCCGTCTGGAAAGGGCGCTGTCGGAGATCGGCGGCACGCTGGTCTTCCTGCCGCACAATCCGCTCGACAGGCTTTGGGCTGACCGGCCGGCCGAGCCGCTTGGCGCGGTCAGCATCCAAAACGTCGTGCAGGCCGGCGTGCTGGCGAGGGAGAAGATTGCGACGATCGCCGCTGATCTTTCGAAGAAGAACCTTGCGGCGGTGCTGATCGCCGATCCCTCTTCGGTCGCCTGGACCTTCAATATCCGCGGCGCCGATGTACCGCACACGCCGCATCCGCTGGCGCGTGCCATTATCCATGCTGACGGCCGGGCCGAGATCTTCCTCGATAAGCGCAAGACCGGCATCGAGCCCGAGGCCTATCTCGCGCAGATCTGCACGCAGCTGCCGCCGTCGGCGCTGGAAGAAAAGCTCGCCGCCGTTTCCAGGGATGGCGGCCGCGTGCTGATCGACCCTGATATCGCCGCCTATGCGCTGGCCGAGATCATCCGCAAGGCGGGCGGCGAAGTGGTGGAGGGCGCCGATCCCGCCAAATTGCCGCGCGCAGTGAAGAATGACGTCGAGATCAATGGCTCGGCCGCCGCGCATCTGCAGGACGGGGCGGCGATGGTGGAATTCCTTTATTGGCTGTCGCAGACGAAGCCCGGCACGGTGAGCGAGATCGCTGCTGCCGAGCATCTCGAAGCGGCGCGCGCCCGCGTCGGCCAGAGTATGCAGAACCCGCTGAAGGACATTTCCTTCGACACGATTTCGGGCGCCGGCGAACATGCGGCGATCATGCATTACCGCGTCACGACCGAGACCAACCGGATGATCGAGGCCGGCGAACTCTTCCTGATCGATTCGGGCGCGCAATATATCAACGGCACGACCGACATCACTCGCACCGTTGGCATCGGCACTGTTTCGGAAGAGCATCGGCGCTTCTTCACGCTGGTGCTGAAGGGGATGATAGAGATCAGTACGGCGCGTTTCCCGAAGGGCACGCGCGGCTGCGACCTCGATCCGCTGGCGCGCATCGCGCTGTGGCGGGCCGGCGCCGATTTCGCCCATGGCACCGGCCACGGCGTCGGCTCCTATCTCTCTGTGCATGAAGGGCCGCAGCGCATCTCCAGGCTGTCGACCCAGGAACTGCTGCCCGGCATGATCCTTTCAAACGAGCCTGGCTATTACCGGCCCGGCAGCTTCGGCATCCGCATCGAGAACCTGATCTACGTGCGGGGGGCCGAAGAGATCGAGGGCGGCGATGCGCCGATGCTCGGGTTCGAGACGCTGACTTTCTGCCCGATCGACCGCAACCTCGTCATTCCGGCGCTTCTGACCCATGACGAACTGCACTGGTTCAACGACTATCATCGCCGTACATGTGAGGCGCTGATGCCGCTCATCCACGATCACGATGTCAGGGCGTGGCTCGAAAACGCGACGCTGCCGCTGGAGTATCGAGAAAACGGCATTACAGCGTCGGCGAAGCTGTAATGTCTTGAATTTCTGCGCCGGCCCCGGGCCGGTGCTCAGGCGCCGATCGTGTGGCGCCAGGTCATCACGACGATCCAGGCGGCGACCAGCATCCATGTATGGGTGAAGCGCAAGCCGACGAAGAGGGCGACGATCAGCGCCAGCTTCGATTCCCAGCCGCCGATGAAGAAGGCGGGTGCAACCAGCGTCGTCAGCACGGCGGCCGGCACGGCATTCAGCGCAGCCTCCATGCGCGGGGGAATGCTCTTCATTCGAGTGATGAGGATATAGCCGCCGATGCGGGTGGCGAAGGTAGCGAGTGCTGCGGCGAGGATGACGAGCGCCATGTGAAGATCGAATTCCATGGCTCAGACCTCGTGCACTTCGGACTGAAGGGCGTCGGCTTCGAGATCAGGCTCTTGCGGCGGCAAAGGCAGCACGGCGGCGAGCACGATGCCGACGGCAGCGCCGAGGCTGACATGCCAGGGTGAGCCGACATAGCGGTAGGCGAGCACGGAAGCCACTGCGCTGACGAGCGCCACCGGCAGGAAATTGTCTCGCTTGCGGAAACCGAGGACGATACCGAGGAAATAGGCGGGCAGCAGGATGTCGAGGCCTATGGCCTTGGGATCGCCAATGAAGCCGCCGAGCATGCCGCCGGCGACGCTGATCAGCACCCAGGGAATGTAAATGATGATGCCGAAGCCGAAATACCAGGCGAAGGTGAGTTGCCGGCCGGACTCGCCGCGCTTTACCGCTTCGGCGAATTGCGGATCGACGAGCAGGAAAAAGGTAAAGAATTTCTGCACCGGCGTGAAATGGCCGATGTAGCGCGCCAGCGCCGCCGAATAGAGCACGTGGCGGAAATTGACGGCGAGGATCGACAGCACGATCAGCCAGGCATGGACATTGTGACCAAAGAGTTCAATGCCGACCATCTGGCTGGCGCCGGCATAGACGGTGGCGCTCATGAAAGCGGTTTCGGCGAGCGACATGCCGTTTTCGACCGCAAGCGCTCCGAACAGGGCGCCAAAGGGCGCCGATGCCAGCGCAACGGCGGAGCCGCCCCGCAAACCTTCAACAAAGTCGGCGCGATTCATGACATCTTTCCTGTTGGAATTCAGGTTTCCCCTTATGGTCTACGGCTGGCAACGGCAATTGAATTTCATTGATTGACCAATCGATTTCGCTGAACCATCAAAGTCCTGATCGCATTCGGTAAAGAGGCAAACATGAAGAAGATCGAATTTTCGAAGGAAGAAAAGGCTGAGATCGTTTCGCGCATCCGCGCTTATTTCGACCGGGAACTTGATCCCATCGGTGCATTGCCGGCTGAATTCCTGCTTGACTTCTTCGCCGAGGAGATCGGGCCGTACTTCTACAATCGAGGGCTAAGAGATGCCCAGGCCGCCTTATTGCAGAGAATGGACGACGTCGCCGAGGATATCCATCTTCTTGAGAGGGAGGAAAAATTCTAAAGCGCGCCGCGACCTTTCAGATTCGCTTGTCGCGTTTAAACCGCTGCACAGTTTTGCGCGACATGCTTCAGCGCCCCTGAAATCAAAACAGGGCCTTCACTTAACGCCAAATTATTTCTGCCCCGATATGGTCGAGGCGCTTTCGTTCACAGGGTTGCGTGTTATTTGGCCGTGATTGTCTCTGCTATCGATGAACCTCGATCCGCCAAGCTTGGCAAGGCGTTGATCTTTATGGTCTGGCTTGCGCTGGCGTCTGCGCTTTGCTGGTCCGAAACGGTCTGGCGTGACGAGGTTCGTGCTTTGTCACTCGCCCTCCAGGGGGATAATTTCATCGATATGCTTCGCCAGATGCATGGCGAGGGTCATCCTGCTGTCTGGTATATCCTTCTGCGCGCCGCCTATATCGTCGTCGGTTCGCCGGTCGTCCTGAAGATACTTGCGCTGACGATTGCGGCAGCTGCCGCCTATCTTCTTGTTTTCCGGCTCAAACTGCCGCTTTCCATCATGCTGCTGTCGTTGTTTGGCAGTTTTTCGCTTTTCGAATATGCCGCGATGTCGCGAAACTACGGCATCAGCATGCTGGTGATTTTCCTTATCGTCCTGAGCTGGGACAAAGGAGCACGCAACGGGATACTGCTCGGCCTGCTTTTTGCCTTGCTAGCCAATACCAACGTCCATTCGGTCGTCCTCGTCGGCGGCTTCCTTGCCTACTGGTTCTTCGATCTGGTTCTTGCGCGACCGAGATCTCCTCTGACGGAATATCGGGCCTTTGCGACGGCCGCTGCCATTGCCGCGCTTGGAATTGCTCTCTGTTTCGCAACAGTCTATCCGACTTTCAACGATACGGGGCAGAACGATCTCAGCGGCGAGAATTTCGCCTTGCTTGCCCTTCGTGCTCTTGTCGTGCCCAGCTCGCATTTCATGGCGTTCTATCCCAACATCGTCCTTGAAGTGGTCGTGGCGTATCCGCTGGCGTCCCATATTTTTGCAGCGTTGATGTCCGTGCTCATCTACGGCAGCCTGCTGGCGTTGGCGGACCGGCGACCGGCGATGATCGCAGCGGCACTCGTCCTTCTAGGGCTTTCGCTCCTTTTTACGCTTGTCTATCCCGGCGGATACAGACATCAGGCGCTCTGGCTGGTTTTCATGATCGCCATCACTGCTTTGAGCCCACGCTCTCAGCGCGAGGGGGCAGGCGTTGCGGACATCGAGGCTGCCGGCGGTATCGTAAGGTTCGCCCGTCTGTGCTTCCCGATATTGCTGGCGCTACAGGTCGTGTCCGGCATCGAAAAGGTCAATCAGGCCTTCGTCGCTGAAATACCCTTCAGCCGAAGCAAGGATTTCGGTGCGTTCATGCAATCGCGCCCTGATCTCAAGGACGCGGTCATTATGGCGGATCCCGACTATCTCGTGGAAGCCTTGCCCTATTACGTCTCCAATCGCACCTATCTTCTGCGGGAGGAGCGGTTCGGCGCCATCGTGCGATACACAAAGAACGCGCGGCTTTCGCTCAGCCTTGCCGATATTCTGCAAACGGCACATCGATTGCAACAGAGTGAGCATGTGCCTGTCGTCATTCTTCTTTCGCAGCGGCTTGATCAGATTACTGCGCCCGTCTCCCTGCGTGAAAGCTACGTTTGGCGGTTGTCTCTGACGCCGGAAGACATTTCTGCTTTCCAGAGCGCGACAAGCCTCATCAAGCGCTTCGGCGCGACAGCGGGAAGCGATGAGACGTACGACGTCTACGTATTGAAATAGGAGGCCCCGTCAGCAGGCTCTTCGGCCTCCGCTCTCTCCACCGCCGCCTCAGCCCTCGCGCTTCATCCGTTCACGGCGCGCGATTTCGGCTTCCGAAGGCTCCGTCATTCCGAAACTGCCGGTTTTGACCTCGCCCGCACGCTCGTAGACGCTCATGATGACGCCGGTCGTCGATACCGAGTTGGCGCTGAGCTTCAGAGCCTCCGGTTTGGCGCCTTCGCCGAACAAACGTTTGCCGGGGCCGAGGATGAGCGGGAAGGTCAGGAGCCGAAGTTCGTCGATCAGATCGTGCGCCAGCAGGGTCTGCAGCAGGCCGCTGCTGCCTTGCGTCAGAAGGTCGGGACCGTCCTCCTGCTTCAAGCGGGCGATTTCAGCGGCGACATCGCCGCGCAGCGCAACGGTGTTTTCCCAGGTGAATGGTTCCTTCGACGTGGTCGCGACATATTTGGTCGCGGCATTGAAGGCTTTTCCAATGGGATCGTCTGCGCCGACGAAGGGCCAGTACGCGGCGAAGATCTCGTAGGTCTTGCGGCCGAGCAGCAGGGCGAAGGGGTCGTTGAAGATCCCGTCCATGAACTTGCCCATCGGCTCGTCCCAGTAATTGACGGTCCAGCCGCCAAGGGTGAAGCCGCCGGTCGGATCCTCCTGCGGCGCGCCCGGCGCCTGCATGACGCCATCCAAGCTCACGAAGGCTGCGGTAACAAGCTTTCTCATCTCTCAACTCCCATGATTCATCATTGGTGTGTTCAGAGCCAAGGACGGATGGACGTGTGCCGATCCGACATCCGCCACATTGTCTTTTATCGCTGATCTCAATCAGCCGGCCAGCACCTTGGCGCTGTCGATGATCGCGATGCCATGCGTCTGCATCTCCTCGATGGCAGCGGCGACGCCTCCGGGCGTGATGCCGCGGCTTGCATCCTCGATGAAGCGCACGCGGACGCCCGGCATCATCTCCAGCGCGTCGAGCGCGGAGAACTTGACGCAATAGTCGGTCGCCAGCCCGCAGACGTCGAGGTCGGTGACGCCCTGATCCTCGAGGAAATCGGAAAGGCCAGTCAAGGCATCGCGGTCATTGTCGCGGAAGGCCGAATAGCTGTCGATATCAGGATCCTCGCCCTTCTGCTGGATCAAGTCGATCTCTTCGGATTTGAGTGCGGGGTGCAGTTCGGCATCGAGCGTACCCTGAATGCAGTGATCGGGCCACATCATCTGCGGTTTGCCCGACAGTTCTCCCATCTCGAAGGGGGCGGCACCGGGATGGGCGGAGGCGAAGCTGCCGTGGCCCGGCGGATGCCAGTCCTGCGAGGCGACGATCAGATCGTATTTGCCGCTGTCGATCAGTCTGTTTGCGACGGGAACCACCTTGTCGCCCTCCGGTACCGGCAGATTGCCGCCCGGACAGAAGCCGTTTTGAATGTCGACGAGCAGCAGCGCTTTCATCAAGGCCAATCCCTTCGCTTTATTGCAGTGTAAGACGCCAGGCACACCGAATGCATCAACTAGTGGATTTCCGGGCGCGGACGCGCAAGTGTTAATTCTGGCGCTAGCGGTAGTAAGTCGTCAAAACAGAGAGGCCTAATGCAATCATTGCGAGAGCTGGCGGCAGCTCTCGTGTTGAAATGGAACGGAGGGATGGAAAGGCTCGTGCATGATTTCCGGATTGCAGACACAGCCCGCGACGGCGGCAATTGCCGCGTCGGGACGCTTTTGTGCGGCATCGATGGATCGAGGCTCCCCCGGCAGAGCCCGGATCTCGGCCAGCTAGACCGCAGCCACGTCGTCGGCTGTGGAATCACCTGCTGCGGCGGAATTGCCGTAGGTATTGCGGTAGGCTTGAAGGGACGTCTGCATGTCGCTCAGCACGTTGGTGAGGAGCGGATCGCTGTCGCCTGAAGTCTTGATGCTGTTCGGATCGGCGGCGAGGAATTCGGACTCGGTCAACTTGCCGTCACCATCCGTATCCATTGCGGCGAAGACGCCCTTGGAAGCGTCGTCGCTCTGATCGCTGTCGTCGCCCTGGTCGTCGCTGCCGTCGGTTTTCTGCATCGACAGCATCAGCGACAGGATGTCGGCGGTGATCTTCTTGACGATGTCGGTGTCGTCGCTGTCGGTTGACGCCGTGCCCGATGTCGAGGACTGCGAGGCGGCGGCCAACTCGTCCGCCGATATGACCCCATCGCCATTCTTATCGAGACTGGAAAGCGGAGACTGGTACTGTTTCACTGTGCTGCCGAGAGATGAAACACTGGTCACTGGAACCTCCTTTGAAAAGTTCGTCGTGAAGCCTGCCTTTCATGGGTGGGCAGCCTCTGGGCTAAGCTGATTTGCGCAAAGCGTCAAAGCGACGTTTTGACAGGGCGGGAGTGTGATTGACGACGTGAGGCAACGCACGTCAAGCTTTCGGTTTCTAAAGCTTTCACATTGGATTTATAGCTTTTTTGGCGACTGGTTTGTCTGGGCGCGAATAAATCCATGCCGCTGTTGGACCGAAATTGCCGTAACGCAGCGTGCGGAGGAGCTATGGACGGAGTGTCCGGGTTTGCGCGGCTGCGACATTTCGTCTGCTTTCCGCGAGGGGCGACGTCAGGCCGACCTTGCTCCGGCTCATGATTTCTGCCTTTCTTACCGTTGGAAGCAAGCCGGAAGCGAAGCCATGTCAGAGCCGGATCCCGACGAAAAGATCGATGCGACGTTTCGCAACGGGTCGCTGACGGCGGCCGGGATCATCCTCGGTTTCTCGCTTAATTTCATCAGTGTCTGGGTTTCCAATCCCAACGACTGGAGCCGCATCGATATTCCGCCGATGCTGTTCCTGACCGTGGGAATCGCTGTCCAGGTGAAAGTCTTTGCCGATTTGCTGGCGCGGGACTCTCTGTTTGCCGCCAAATATGACCGGTCTCGCCGGCTCTTTCTGATCGGATTGGGAATCGTCGCCGCGGGAATAGGCATCGCTCTGATCAACGATATTCTCGGGCTCGGAAGGATGCGGATGCTCGGGTGAACGTTTTCGCGCCGTGTTGATGCGAGGTCACACGCGCTCGACGAACCCGTCCAATACCCGCTTCTGTCCGGCCCGGTCGAACTCGATCGTCAGCTTGTTGCCTTCGATGCCGGTGATATTGCCGTTGCCGAATTTGAGGTGGAACACGCGGTCGCCGAGCGTGAATCTCGATGGTTCCGACGAGGTCGATTTCGCCACCAGCTCGCCCTCGATCGTGCGCCCCTTCGGGCCGCTTTCGCCGTAGCCGATGCGTTCGACGGCGTGGCCGGAGCGGGTGCCCCAATTGTCGCGTGTGGCGTCGGTCTTGTTGGCCTGGGCGCGTTTCCATCCGGGAGTGGAATAGGAGTTGGCGAAGGGTTCGGCCTTGTCGAAGCGGGATTGGCCGTAGCCGCCGCGGCCGTACCCGCCGTAGCTCTGCTCCATTGCGGCGATCTCGACATGGGTTTCCGGCAGTTCATCGAGGAAGCGCGAGGGCAGGGTCGATTGCCAGAGGCCATGGATGCGGCGGTTGGAGACGAACCAGATGTGGCAGCGGTGCTTGGCGCGGGTGATGCCGACATAGGCGAGGCGGCGTTCCTCCTCCAGGCCGGCGCGGCCGCTCTCATCCAGCGAGCGCTGGTGCGGGAAGAGGCCTTCCTCCCAGCCGGGCAGGAAAACGGTGTCGAATTCCAGGCCTTTGGCCGAGTGCAGCGTCATGATCGACACGGCGTCGAGGTTCTCGTTGGTCTCGGCATCCATGACCAGGGAGACGTGTTCGAGGAAGCCCCGCATCGACTCGAAGCTTTCCATCGAGCGGATGAGTTCCTTGAGGTTCTCAAGGCGGCCGGGGGCTTCGGCGCTTTTGTCGTTCTTCCACATGTCGGTGTAGCCGGACTCTTCGAGAATCTGCTCGGCAAGTTCGGTATGCGGTGTATTTTCAAGCAGTTCCTGCCATCGGCGGAAAGATTGAATCACGTCGAAGAGCGCCTTTCGCGCCTTCGGCTTCAGCTCGTCGGTCTCGATGATGTCGGCAGCAGCCGCAAGCATCGGGATATCGCGGGCACGGGCATAGTCGTGCAGTGCACGAACCGTCGTGTCGCCGAGGCCGCGCTTCGGCGTGTTGATGATGCGCTCGAAGGCGAGGTCGTCGGAGGCTTGAGCAACCAGGCGGAAATAGGCCATGGCATCGCGGATTTCCAGGCGCTCGTAGAAGCGCGGGCCGCCGATGACGCGGTAATTGAGGCCGAGGGTGACGAAGCGGTCTTCGAATTCGCGCATCTGGAAGGAGGCGCGCACGAGGATCGCCATGTCGTTCAAGAGATGCTTGCCGCGCTGGAGCTGCTCGATCTCCTCGCCGATGGCGCGGGCTTCCTCCTCCGAATCCCAGGAGGCGTGGACCTGCACCTTGACGTCGTCCGGATCGGAGCGGTCGGTGAACAGCGTCTTGCCGAGGCGGCCCTCATTATGGGCGATCAGATGGGCAGCGGCCCCGAGGATATGTTCGGTCGAGCGGTAGTTGCGCTCGAGCTTGATGACCTTGGCGCCGGGGAAATCCTTCTCGAAGCGCAGGATATTGTCGACCTCCGCGCCGCGCCAGCCATAGATCGACTGATCGTCGTCGCCGACGCAGCAGACGTTCTGCGGCTCGCCCCTGGCGCGTTGGGCGAGAAGCCTGAGCCACATGTACTGGGCGGTGTTGGTGTCCTGGTACTCGTCGACGAGGATATAGCGAAAGCGGCCGTGATATTCCTTCAACAGATCCGGGTTCTTGCGGAAGATCGCGATCGGATGCATCAGCAGGTCGCCGAAATCGCAGGCATTCAGCGTCGTCAGGCGTGCCTGATAGGCGAAATAAAGATCGCGGCCGCGGCCATTGGCGAAGGCGCGGGCATCGCCCTCGGGGATATCGGCAGGGCCGAGACCCTTGTTCTTCCAGGTGTCGATCATCCCGGCGAACTGCTTGGCCGGCCAGCGCTTGTCGTCGAGACCTTCAGCCTGGATCAGCTGCTTGATCAGGCGGACGACGTCGTCAGTATCGAGAATGGTGAAATCGGAGCGCAGGCCGACAAGCTCGCCGTGGCGGCGCAGAAGTTTGACGCCGATCGAATGGAAGGTGCCGAGCCAGGGCATGCCTTCGACGGCGCCGCCGACGAGCAGCGCGATGCGCTCCTTCATCTCGCGGGCAGCCTTGTTGGTGAAGGTGACGGCGAGGATCTGCGAGGGGAAGGCGCGGCCGGTGTTGAGGATATGGGCGATGCGGGTCGTCAGTACGCGCGTCTTGCCGGTGCCGGCGCCGGCGAGCACGAGGACCGGGCCTTCCAGCGTTTCGACGGCTTCGGTCTGCTCGGGGTTCAGCCCGGCGAGGTAATCCGGCCGCTTGCCGCCGTCGCGAGCCGCCATGGCGCGGGCGGCGATGCCGCCACCCGCGGCGGGCGCCCTTTCGGCGGTTGCGGCAGGCGGTTGCGGCTTGCGCGCCATCTCGCCCGGCTCTTCGTCGAAGAAGGGCATATCGTCGAAACTATTGCTCATGGCGCGTAATGTAGTGATTCGGGAAGGAAAGACCAGAAAAGATGTTCTGCTTTCATTCCCGAGCCGGCGCTATTCCAAGCGGTATGTTGCGGGCGGCAATGCCGCCGCCGAGCCCGGCTGTGGTCGCCATGCGGGCGGGCGTAGCTAAAATTTCGATCGCGGCGTGTCGGAACTGGTGCCGGTGGGGCGTCCTTGGGTCATCGGACAGCAGTCCGGATCAACACCCGTCAACAAGGAGGCCGTTTCATGCCGAAGGTCGTTTCAAATCTCTGGTTCGCCGAGGAAGCGCGCGAAGCCGTCGAATTCTACGTGTCTGTTATCCCGGACTCCAGGATCGGCCGCACCACCATATTGCCGGCGGAAACGCCGAGCGGGCCTCCTGGCAGTGTCGAGCTGATCGAGTTCACGCTCGCCGACCAGGCCTTCCTGGCGATGAAGGCCGGCCCGCTCGATAGTTTCAACCATTCCTTCTCGATCGCGATTCTCGTGGAAAGCCAGGCCGAGATCGATCGGATATGGGAGGCCTTCCTCGCCAATGGCGGCACGCCGGAGGCCTGCGGCTGGCTAAAGGACCGCTGGGGCCTTTCCTGGCAGATCGTGCCGCGCATGCTGTCCGAGATGATCGCCGACAGCGACCGCGAGCGGGCCAGGCGCGTGACCAAAGTGATGCTCGGCATGGTCAAGATCGATGTCGCCACGCTGGAGAAGGCATTCAACGGCTGAGTCGCGCGGGTGGGTGCATGATCACTATGCGGGGCGCATGGCTGGGATGCGCCCGTTTTCCAACATGTCTGTAGCGGATGGCACACGCTGTCCCGTATCGACTTTGGGCAGTTTGACCGCCAAATCGTCGATTTCTCCAGTGCTCGAATCACGGGCGACATTGCACACCCTTTTCATCTTTCTGTCACGTCGCGAAATGTGCTGATACCGCAATGGCACCCTTCTCAACTACAATAAGAAACAGTTTCGTAGAGTAAAAAAATAACCGGTGCATGCACGTTTTTGTGCATTGCCAGAAACAGCCGGTGAGCGTGGAATATACCTGCGAAACTATTGATTCTTAGGAATGTCGTGTCCATCTCCTTGGTATGACGACCTAGAGCCTGTGGCATTAACCTTGAATGGAGGGCCCATGCTGAGCGAATCCGTATTTGATGCGTTCACCCGCAGCTATGATGCGCGTCGCGAAACCGATATGTCGATCGCGGAATATCTCGACCTTTGCAAAAAGGAACCGCTTGCCTATGCCAATGCGACCGAGCGCCTGCTCGCCGCGATAGGCGAACCGCAGATGGTCGACACCGCCAGGGACACGCGCCTCGGTCGGATATTCATGAACCGGACCATCCGGATCTATCCGGCCTTTGTCGGCTTCCACGGCATGGAAGAGACAATCGAACGCATCGTTTCCTTCTTCCGGCATGCAGCGCAGGGGCTCGAGGAGCGCAAGCAGATCCTCTATCTGCTCGGCCCGGTCGGCGGCGGCAAGTCATCGCTGGCCGAGCGGCTGAAGCTGCTGATGGAGCTTCATCCGATCTACGTGCTGAAGGCGGGTGACGAGATCAGCCCCGTTTTCGAAAGTCCGCTCAACCTCTTCGACCCGGACACGATGGGATCGCTCCTGCAGGAGCAATACGGCATTCCCCTGCGACGCCTAAGCGGACTGATGAGCCCGTGGTGCCTGAAGCGGCTCGATGATTTTGGGGGCGATATTTCCCGCTTCCGTGTCGTCAGAGTACAGCCTTCGCGGTTGCGCCAGATCGCGATCGCCAAGACCGAGCCTGGAGACGAGAACAATCAGGATATCTCGTCGCTGGTCGGCAAGGTCGATATCCGCAAGCTGGAGACTTATTCCCAGAACGATCCGGATGCCTACAGCTATTCTGGCGGCCTCAATCGCGCCAATCAGGGCGTGCTCGAATTCGTCGAGATGTTCAAGGCGCCGATCAAGATGCTGCATCCGCTGCTGACGGCGACGCAGGAGGGGAACTATATCGGCTCCGAGAATATCGGCGCCATACCCTTCTCCGGTATCGTCCTTGCGCATTCGAACGAAGCGGAGTGGCAAACCTTTAAGGCCAACAAGAACAACGAAGCGTTCATCGACCGTATTTGCGTGATCAAGGTGCCCTATTGCCTGCGCGTCACGGAAGAGCAGAAGATCTACGAAAAGCTGATCGAGGGATCGGAACTCGTCGATGCGCCATGTGCGCCCGCGACGCTCGAAATGCTGGCCCGCTTCTCCGTGCTTTCGCGTCTGCGCAAGCATGAGAATTCGACATATTTCTCGAAGATGCGCACCTATGACGGCGAGAGCCTGAAGGAGACGGATCCGCGCGCCCGCAGTGTCCAGGAATATCGGGATGCCGCCGGCATCGACGAGGGTATGGACGGAATATCGACCCGCTTCGCCTTCAAGGTGCTCGCCTCCACATTCAATCACGACACCACGGATATCGGCGCCGATCCCGTTCATCTGATGTATGTTCTGGAGCAGTCGATCCGCCGCGAGCAGTTTTCCGACGATGTCGAGAAGCGATATCTGGAATTCATCAAGGCCGATCTTGCGCCGCGTTACGCAGAGTTCATTGGAAATGAAATCCAGAAGGCCTATCTTGAGTCCTATGCGGATTACGGACAGAATCTGTTCGACCGCTACGTGGATTATGCCGATGCCTGGATCGAAGACGTGGACTTCAAGGATCCCGATACCGGCCAGCTTCTCGACCGCGAGCTCCTTAACCAGGAACTGACGAAAATCGAAAAGCCGGCTGGAATCGCCAATCCGAAGGATTTCCGTAACGAAATCGTCAAGTTCTGCTTGAGATCGCGGGCAGCCAACGTCGGAAAGAATCCGTCATGGACGAGCTACGAGAAAATCCGGGAAGTCATCGAAAAGCGAATGTTCTCGCAGGTCGAAGATCTTTTGCCGGTCATTTCCTTCGGATCGAAGAAGGATTCCGAAACGGAAAAGAAGCACAGCGAATTCGTCTCGCGCATGGCCGCGCGGGGTTACACCGAGAGGCAGGTTCGACGCCTTGTGGAATGGTACATGCGCGTCAAACAGGCAAGTTAATGCGGAGCCATTATGCACATTGTCGACCGGCGGCTAAATCCGCGCGGTAAAAGTCTGGAAAATCGGCAGCGGTTCCTTCGACGCATGAAGGGCGCCGTGCAGCAGGCGGTAAAACGTTCTCTGCAAAACCGCAACATTCGCGATGTGCTCGACGGCGGGGAAATCAGCCTGCCGATCGACGGAATGGCTGAACCGAACTTGAGAAGGGGCGACGGCGGCATTCGCGATCATATCCTGCCTGGAAACCGGGCCTTCGTCGAAGGCGATATTCTTCCGCGCCCGCCCGGCGGCAAGGGCGGGAAGCCAAAAGACGCGGGTGAGGGTGACGGCGAAGACGGCTTCCGTTTTGTGCTGACGCGCGAGGAATTCCTCGATGTGTTCCTGGACGATCTGGAACTGCCCGACCTTGCCAAGCGGCGCCTGGCCGAAACTGAGGAGGAAACTCCCTTCCGTGCCGGTTATTCCGTGTCGGGATCGCCGTCCAACATCGCCGTCGGTCGCACTACCAGGCTCGCGATGATGCGCCGTGTCGCGCTTCACCGTCCGCGCCGCGAAGAAATCGAAGCCCTGCAGCGGCAGATCGAGGAATGCGAAGACGACGAGAGCCGGCTGGCGCTTGAGGCAAAACTCAAATCTCTGACGGAAAAAAGCCGGCGCATTCCCTATATCGATCCGCTCGACGTCAGGTATCGCCGCTTCGAAAACGAGCCGAAGCCTGTGGCGAAGGCCGTGATGTTCTGCTTGATGGACGTCTCCGGTTCCATGTCGGAACACATGAAGGACCTGGCGAAGCGGTTTTACTTGCTGCTCTACCTTTTCCTGTCGAAGCGCTACAAGAAAGTGGAGATCGTCTTCATCCGCCATACCGACAAGGCCGAGGAGGTCGACGAGGAAACCTTCTTCTATGGCCCGGCAACGGGCGGCACGCTGGTTTCCAGTGCGCTAGCGGCAATGCGGACGATCATCGCGGCGCGTTTCGATCCGGCGGAATGGAATATCTATGGCGCCCAGGCCTCGGACGGCGACAACGCCCATTCGGACGGGAACCTGAGCGGACAGCTGCTGCGCGAGATTTTGCCGCTGTGCCAGTATTTCGCCTATATCGAAGTCGGCGAAGAAGGCGGTGACTCCTCGGTATCCCGCTCACCGCTTTGGATGCTCTATGACGGGATCCGTTCCGAACTGCAGCCGCTTTCGATGCGCAAGGTCTGCCGGCGAAACGAAATATTCCCTGTTTTCCACGATCTCTTCCAGAAACGTGACGCACAGTCGAAGGTGACGCCATGACTATGACGATGAGGCCACGAGAGCGGCTGTTGTTCGAGGGGGCCGACTGGGATTTCGCAACGCTGCAGCGCATCCACGACGCCTGCGAGGAGATCGCGCTCGGCGAACTCGGCCTCGACGTCTATCCGAACCAGATCGAAGTCATCACCTCGGAGCAGATGCTCGATGCCTATTCCTCGACCGGCATGCCGCTCTTCTACCGCCATTGGTCCTTCGGCAAACACTTCGCGCATCACGAAACCTTCTATCGCCGGGGGATGCGCGACCTCGCCTATGAGATCGTCATCAACAGCTCTCCCTGCATCTCCTACCTGATGGAGGAAAACACGGCGACGATGCAGACGCTCGTCACCGCGCATGCGGCCTTCGGCCACAACCACTTCTTCAAGAACAACTATCTCTTCAAGCTCTGGACCGATGCGGAGGGCATCCTCGATTACCTCGATTTCGCCAAGGGTTATATCACCCGCTGCGAGGAACGTTACGGCGAGGCGGCCGTCGAGCGCACGCTTGACGCAGCCCATGCGCTGATGTCGCACGGGGTGCATCGATACGCGGGCAAGACCACCATCGATCTTCGCCAGGAGGAGAAGCGGCAGCAGGAGCGCCGCGCCCACGAGGAGCAGATGTTCAACGACCTGTGGCGCACGGTTCCCGTCGGCAAGGCTCGGAAGGCGGGCGACAGCGGCCTGGAAAAGCGCCGCGCCGCCCTAGGTCTTCCGCAGGACAACATCCTATACTTTCTGGAAAAGTCGGCGCCGCGGCTGCAGCCGTGGCAGCGCGAGATCCTTCGCATCGTCCGGCATGTCGCGCAATATTTTCATCCCCAGCGGCAGACCAAGGTGATGAACGAGGGAACCGCCACCTTCGTCCACTACCAGATCATGAACCGGCTTCACGAGCGGGGGCAGATCAGCGACGGAAACTTCCTCGAATTCCTGAAGTCGCACGCCAACGTCGTGTTCCAGCCGAGCTATGACGACCGGCGGTTCTCGGGCTTCAATCCCTATGCGCTTGGCTTTGCGATGATGCAGGACATCGAGAGGATCGTCACGACGCCGACGGAAGAGGACCGCGCATGGTTTCCCGATATCGCCGGACGAGGCGATGCGATGGCGGTCCTGCGCGACATCTGGGCCAATTACCGGGACGAGAGCTTCATCAGCCAGTTTCTGAGCCCGAACCTGATCCGGCAGTTGCGACTGTTCCATCTCTACGACGATCCGGAACAGACCGAGGGGGTACTGGTTTCGGCGATCCATAATGAGCGTGGATACCTGCGCATCCGCCGCCAGCTCTCCCGCGAATACGATATCGGCTGGACCGATCCGGCAATCGATATCGTCGATGTCGACCTCGCCGGCGACCGCCGCCTGTTGCTGCAACACATCGTCATGAATGGCTGCTATCTTCAGGAAAATGACACGAAACTCGTCCTGCAGCATCTCGCCGATCTCTGGGGCTATGACGTGTTGCTTCAGGAAATCGACAGTTCCAGCACGGTGGCGAGAGAACACGCGGCGAGCCCGCGCAAGATCGTTCAGTGATCCAGCTTTTTTTCTGAGGCCCCGGACTTCTTGCTCGCCGCTGGCTAGCGGTATATATCATGATAGCTATCGCAATGCGGAGGCCATCATGGCAACTAGAACAGCCAAGATTTTTACGACCGGCCGCAGCCAGGCAGTCAGGCTCCCTGCGGAGTTCCGCTTCGAGGAGAGCGAGGTGTTCGTCCGTCGTGATCCGAAGACCGGCGATGTCATTCTGTCACGCAAGCCGGATTCGTGGGATGGTCTCTTTGAGCTTTATGGCAAGGATCAGGTTCCGGACGATTTCCTGGGGCCAGACGATCGCCGCCAGCCTTCGCATGACCGTGATCCGTTCGAGGGCTGGAAGGAATGACGGCCTGGATGCTCGATACCAATATGGTGAGCCATGTCATCAAGGGCGATCGGCCGGAGATCATCGGCAGGTTGGCCGCGCTTCCGATGGAGGACATCGTCATCTCATCGATCACCGAAGGGGAGCTGTTCTACGGTCTTGCCAAGCGAGGCTATCCGAAGGCGCTGTCGGAACGGATCCGCCAATTCCTGCTCCGGGTCGACGTTCTCCCTTGGGATAACGATGTCACGCGAACTTATGGCGACCTGCGCGCTGCTTGTGAAGCCAAAGGCGTGACTCTGGCGCCCCTCGATATGATGATTGCCGCTCATGCCGTTGCAACTACCGCAACCCTCGTCACGCGCGACAAGGCTTTTGCTCGTGTTTCGGAGCCTTTGAAGATCGATGACTGGGCGAATGAAGAAAGTTGAAACGTCCACGCCGCCTCTGATGCCCGGAAAACGCGGGTCGACGATCAGCAATTATCGGTGGTAACGAACACAAAGGCTTAGTAACTTACCGCCGTTGCAATAGCCCATGATCTCCAATCGACCAGTTTCAGCCTTTGCAGCGATCTTTCCCGGCGGCGGATAGCGCGGAGACGAGAGACCATGAGTGAAACGCGGCGCAAGCTGACGACGATCTTCTGTGCTGACGTGCAGGATTATACGCGGCTGATGGGGGCTGATGAGGAGGGGACGCTTGCAAGCCTGAAGCGCTGCCGGGAAGCGATGGGGCGCCTGATCGAAAGCCATGGTGGCCGCGTCATCAATACCTGGGGCGATGGGCTGATCGCCGATTTCCCGAGCGTCGTCGAGGCGGTGCGCGCGGCCGTCGACACCCAGAACGAACTCGCGGGTTTCAACGCCCGCCGCCCGGCCGACGGTCGCATGCTCTTCCGCATCGGCATCAATCTCGGCGACGTAATCGTCGAGGGCGACGACATCTATGGCGACGGCGTCAACATCGCCGCGCGGCTGCAGACGTCGGCTGCGGCAGGCGGCATCGTGATATCGAGCACCGTCTATGACCAGGTCCGCAACAAGGTGGCGGTCGGCTTCGAGTTTCTCGGACCGCTGATGGTGAAGAATGTCGATGAAGGCGTGCCGAGCTACGCGGTGAAGATCGGCGATGCCAGGGACGAGACGCCATCTGCAGAACGATCCGGCCCCGCGCGGCTGCAGCCGGCGCCAGTTATGGCGGCCGCTAAGGCCGGCACAACCCCAGCACCGGGCGGACACAGGCTGTATGGCGTGCTCGGCATCATCGCCGCCGTCCTGATCGGCATCAATCTTTTATCGTGGCAGGGCGTTTTCTGGGCGCGCTTTCCGGTGCTTGCGCTAGCTGTCGTCGCGGCGCTCGCCTGGAACCGCGATCAGATCCTGTTCAACCGCAAGATCACCTTGCTGGCGATCCTGGCGCTTGGCCTTGCCGGCATCAACCTCTTCACCTGGACGGGGCAGTTCTGGGCGGTGTGGCCGATACTGGGGATTGCGGCTGTCATGGGCGTGCGGTGGTCGATCCGTCGATAGGCATCCAACCCGCATCCTCAGGGATTTTGTACGGTATCTTGCTCGACAATCGGCGGGATCAAAGACACGGGCCAGTGTTCATTCAAGCAAAAGTGAGCGGCCGGGTTATTTCCATTCTTTGCTGATATTACAAATCGGTAATGCCGGCTGCTTATGCTTGCCGGTAAGCTGTAAACGCGCGATATTGTCGCATCAGACGGGAGTCTCGATCCCGCAGCGCCTCTTTCGACCGACCCTGGTCCAACCTCGAGTCCCTCCGGAGACGTGAATGGCCTTTTGGAAGCAGTTTGTACTTTCGCTCATCGTCATTATTGCCGGCTTTGCCGCGTGGGTTTTTTTCGTGCCCGGCGCCGGCGATACGATGCGCGATGCAGGCATTCCAGACAGCATCGTCTCCAAGATCGCGCCGAAGGCCGAGGAGACGGCCGATGCCGACGCTCCCGCCCGGGCGCAAGGGCAGCAGCGTGGCGAGGGACAAGGGCAGGGACAGAACCGCCGCAATGGCGGCGGGCGCAACAACACCATTCTCGTCGCGACGCAGGCCGTCGTCCAAGGGATCGTCAACGACCGGCTGAACGCCATCGGCACGGGTGATGCGATCCGTTCGGTCGCGGTCACGCCGCAGGCATCCGGCACGATCCGCGAAATCCTCATCAAGTCGGGCGACAGGGTGAAGGCCGGCCAGGTGCTGGCCAAGCTCGACAGCGAGGAGCAGGTGATCGCCCGCGGCCAGGCTGATGTGGCGGTCAAGGCCGCCGTCGAGAAGTCCAATCTCTATCACAACATCAAGTCTAGTGTGTCGCGCATGGACGTGTTCGATTCGGAGATCGCCGAGCAGGGCGCGCGGCTGCAGCTGCAGGCCGCCGAGCTCAATCTCGCCCGGCGCAACATCACCGCGCCGATCGACGGCATCGTCGGCATCGTGCCGGTCAATATCGGCGACAACGTCACGACGAGCATCCCGATCGTCACGCTCGACGATCGTTCGGAAATCCTCGTCGACTACTGGGTGCCGGAGCGCTTCGCCAATACTGTGTCGGTCGGCCAGCCGGTCGAGGCGATGTCTGTGGCAAGGCCGGGGCAGGTGTTTTCGGGCGTGGTCGAAGCCGTCGACAACCGCATCGACGCGGCAAGCCGCACGCTTCGTCTGCGCGCCCGGATCGACAACAGTTCCGATGAGCTGCGTGCCGGCATGTCCTTCAGTGTCAGCATGAAATTTCCTGGCGACAAATATCCGGCTGTCGACCCGGTCTCCGTGCAGTGGGATTCGCAGGGCTCCTTCGTCTGGCAGGTCAATGACGACAAGTCGCATAAGGTGCGGGTCAGCATCGTGCAGCGCAACCCGGATTTCGTGCTCGTCAAAGCCGATCTCAAGGACGGCGACGTGATCGTGACGCAGGGCCTGCAGCGCGTGCGTGAGGGTGGGGCGGTGCGCGTGAGCGCCGATGTCGCCGCGACTGCGGAGGTCGCCACCCAATGAACGTGACCGAGATTCATCAGGACAGGGCGTCGGGCAAGCAGAGCTTCACCGCACTTTTCGTTCGCCGGCCGATCCTGGCGCTGGTGTTCAACACGCTAATGGTCGTTGCCGGCCTTGCCGCCTATGTCGGCGTCGAGGTGCGCGAACTGCCCGATGTCGACCGTCCCGTCGTCACCGTGCGCACCACCTTCGACGGCGCATCGCCGCAGACGATCGACCAGGAACTGACCAAGGTGATAGAGGGGGCGGTCGCGCGCGTCAGCGGCCTGAAATCGATTTCGTCGACCTCGTCCTTCGGTCAGAGCCGGGTGACGCTGGAATTCTCGGATGCGATCGATCTCTCGGTCGCCGCCAACGACGTGCGTGACGCGATCGGCCGCATTACCCAGAACCTGCCCGACGAAGCGGATGCGCCGCAGATCGTCAAGGCGGATTCGGATTCCTCGGCGATCATGCGCCTTGCCGTCACCTCCACTAATCTCAACATGGACGACCTGACCCAGCTCGTCGAAAACGAGGTGATCGATCGCCTCGCCTCCGTCGACGGGGTTGCCGACGTCGAGGAATATGGCGACCAGGAGAAGGTCTTCCGCGTCGATGTCGACCAGGGGGCTCTTGCCAGCCGCGGGCTGACCATCGGCGACCTGACGAAGGCACTCGACAATGCCGCACTCGACGTGCCGGCCGGCTCGCTGAAGAGCAATACGCAGGATATCGTGGTGCGCGCCACCGCCAACCTGCAGACCCCGGCGGATTTTTCCAACGTCATCCTGCAGGACCGCGTCAGGCTGGGCGACGTCGCGACGGTGATGCTTGGGCCACGCGACGGCGAAACGGCGCTGCGCTCCAACGGCAAACCGGGCATCGGCCTCGGCATCATCCGCCAGGCGCAGTCGAATACGCTGAACATATCGACCGGCATCAAGGCGGCCGTCGACCAGCTGTCGAAGACGCTGCCCGAGGGCACGACGATTGCCATCACCAGCGACGATGCAGTCTTCATCCAAGGCGCGATCCACGAAGTGGTGCTGGCGCTAGTGCTCGCCGCCGTCATCGTCACCGCCGTCATCTACCTCTTCCTGCGCGACTGGCGGGCGACGCTGATCCCGGCGGTCAGCATGCCAGTGGCGCTGATCGGCACGCTGGCGGCGATCTACATGGTCGGCTTCTCGATCAACATCCTGACGCTGCTTGCGATCGTGCTGGCGACCGGCCTCGTCGTTGACGATGCGATCGTGGTGCTCGAAAATATCGTACGCCGGCGCTCCGAAGGCATGGGACCGCGCGCTGCTGCCGTGCTCGGAACGCGCGAGGTGTTCTTCGCCGTCATCGCCACGACGGCGACGCTGGCGGCGGTGTTCATTCCGCTCTCCTTCCTGCCGGGACAGGTCGGTGGCCTCTTCCGCGAATTCGGCTTCGTGCTCGCCTTCTCGGTCGGTCTGTCGTCGATCGTGGCGCTGACGCTGTGTCCGATGCTCGCCTCGCGCATGCTGACCAAACCGATGATCGAGGATCACGGCGCACTCGGCCGTTTCGGCGCAGCGCTTGCCGATCTCTACAAATGGGCGCTGCACGGCTGTCTCAACGCGCCCTTCGTCGTCATCCTGTTCTCGGTGATCTTTGCCGGTGCGGCACTCGTCGCTTTCTCGATGGTGAAGAGCGAGCTGACGCCCGAAGAGGACCGGTCGATGGTGATGATGCGGCTGACGACGCCGCAGGGATCGAGCCTCGAATATACCCGCGACAAGATGCAGCTCGTCGAGGAATATCTGCAGCCGCTGGTCGATGGCGGCGACATTCGCAATATCTTCTCGATCTCAGGGCAGGGCGGTTCGCTGAACAGCGGCTTCATGGTGCTGACGCTCGCCCCCTGGGGAGAGCGTGACAGGACGCAGACGGAAATCGTCGGCGATATCAACCAGGCAGCCTCCAGGGTGCCGGCCTTGCGCGGCAATGCTATCTCATCGAACAGCCTTCGCATCCGCGGCGCCGGCAGTGGTCTGCAGATGGCGCTGATCGGCAATGATCACGAGGCGCTGACGGCGGCGGCCGCCAAGCTGGTTCAGTCGCTCGAGGCCACCGGCCAGTATGATACGCCGCGCCTGACCAGCGAGCCCAGCCAGGCGCAGGTATCGGTGGCGATCGATCGCGAGCGCGCCTCGGATCTCGGCATCGACATAACCGGGCTTTCGACGGCAATCCAATCGCTGCTCGAAGGGCGCTCGGTGGTCGACGTCTTCGTCGACGGCGAATCCTATCCCGTGCTTCTGACCTCGACGACGCGGCCGATCGACGATCCGACCGACCTCGAGAACGTGTTCCTGAAAACCGGCGACGGCAAGATCGTGCCGATGTCGGTCATCGCCACGATGAAGGAAGGGTCGGTCGCGCCGCAGCTCAACCGCGAGCAGCAGCTCGCCTCCGTGGCGATCACCGCCGGCCTCAGGAACGGCATGTCGCTCGGCGATGCCGTCAAGCAGGCGACTGATCTCGCCGAGCCGCTGCTGCCGCCAGGCTCCCGCCTGTTGCCGCTCGCCGAGGCGGCGACGCTCGAAGAGAATTCGAGCGGCATGGCGCTGACCTTCGGTTTCGCCATCGTCATCATCTTCCTGGTGCTGGCCGCGCAGTTCGAAAGCGTGCTGTCCTCGCTGATCATCATGTCGACGGTGCCGCTTGGTCTTGCCTGCGCCGTCTTCGCACTTGTTATCACCGGCTCCAGTCTCAACATCTACAGCCAGATCGGTCTGGTGCTGCTCGTCGGCGTCATGGCGAAGAACGGTATCCTGATCGTCGAATTCGCCAATCAGCTGCGCGACCGGGGCGAGGATGTGCGGTCCTCGATCGAGAAGGCCTGCGCGCTGCGCCTTCGCCCTGTGATGATGACGATGATCGCCACCATCCTCGGCGGCGTGCCGCTGGTGTTTGCGCATGGCGCCGGTGCGGAAGCGCGCATCGCGCTCGGCTGGGTGATCGTCGGTGGCCTCGGTTTCGCGACGCTGGTGACGCTGTTCATCACGCCGGTCGCCTATCTGCTGCTTGCCCGCTTCGCCAAGCCGCACGCCCACGAGGAAGCGCGCCTGCACGAAGAGATGTCTGTTGCCACACGGGCGCGCGCCGCACCCGACGACGAGCAGCTACAGGCCGCCGAATAAGGTTTTCATCCAATTTTGAAACGCCGCCGGATCTCCTCCTGCGGCGTTTCTTATGGTGTATGAAACCTTGCGAAATAAGATAAATTACTTTTGAAGTTTAGTCGTTTGTTAAGCATAAACGGCAATGATTGTTACCAGTAACCGACTGGTCTTCTTCGTTTCTTGAAGGCTGCAATGCGCTGGAGTTTCAGCGACCCCGGACATGAATGTCCGTGCGGCACGGTTCATTTTTAGTTCAGTTTGCGGCTGTTGTGTTTTGGAGTTTAGTCCCGTGAGTATTTATCAGCGCGTCTCCGTGGATGCGGCGCTTTATGTGCTGCGCGATATCAATCGGAATATGACGGTCACGCAAAACTACATCACGACAGGTATGCGTGTCGCAAAAGCCAGCGACAACGCCGTCTACTGGTCGATCGCCACCACCGCGCGGACCGACAATAAAGCGGTTTCGGCCATCCAGGATGCGCTCGGCATGGCCGCAGCGACGATGGGAACGGCCTATACCGGCGTTCAGAGCGTCATCGACGTCGTCTCCGAGATCAAGGCCAAGCTGGTCGCCGCGACCGAAGACGGCATCGACAAGAACAAGATCAACGAAGAGATCAAGCAGTTGCAGGAGCAACTGCGCAGCGTTTCGGAATCGGCGACCTTCAACAACGACAACTGGGTGGTCCTCACCAACGATACGACGCCGACGCAGCCGCGCCAGATCCCGGCCTCGTTCATCCGCAACGCCGACGGCACGATCTCGATCGGCATGCTGAGCTACCATATCGACAATACGCCGGTGGGAGCGACGACCTCCAAGGACGCGCGCTACCTGATCGACGACCGTGCCACCGGTTCCGGCGAATACGGGGTGCTGACATCGGCCTATTTCGCCACCGAACTCGGTGCTGCGCAGAACTACGTGCTGATGACGAGCAAGAACGGCACCACCACCGGGCAGGTGGTGATCTCGGTGACATCAAGCACGACGAAGGGTCAGATCGGCCAGATGATCAGCGTCGTCGATGCCGCGCTGACGCAGCTGACGACGGTCGGTTCGGCCTTCGGCGCGCTGGAAAAGCGCATCAACCTGCAGAACGACTTCGCCACGAAACTGCACGACAACATCACCGCCGGCATCGGCCGGCTTGTCGATGCCGACATGGAGGAGGAGTCGAGCAGGCTGCGGGCGCTGCAGACGCAGCAGCAGCTCGGCCTGCAATCGCTGAACATCGCCAACGCCACCTACGACACCGTGCGGCAGCTGTTTCAGAATTTTTAAAGAGGCGGGTCATCCAGCCACTCGCCCTCGTGGTTCGAGACGGCCCTTGGGCCTTCTCACCATGAGGGCTGATCGTCGTAGCCTGCCGCATCTTGCGGGACGTCGAGCGCTGCCAATTCGCGAAAACTGGTGATATCAGCGCATCGCTGCAACATGGCTGCTGTTTCGGCGTCTGAAATTCCCCTATCAAGGGAAAATCTTCATTTTCTTGCCGCAATCCTTGCCATTTGCTCGCATCAGCTTTGAACGGAGACCGTCCTGTCCATGATCAAGAAATTCATACTTCTGGCTGTCGCAGCAAGTTATCTCAGCGCCTGCACGACGACCGATCCCTATACCGGTGAACAGAAGGTTTCCAATACGGCCGGCGGCGCGGCGCTCGGCGCGCTGGGCGGTGCTCTCGTCGGCGTGGCTGTCGGCGGCGGTGGCCACGGCAAGCGTAATGCGGCGTTGATCGGCGCAGGCGTCGGGGCTCTCGCCGGCGGTGCGATCGGCAATTACATGGACCAGCAGGAATCCGAGCTTCGCGCCCAGCTCGAAGGCACCGGCATTTCGGTGACCCGCAACGGCGACAACATCATCCTCAACATGCCGTCGAACATCACCTTCGACGTCGATCAGGACGCGGTGAAGCCGGGCTTCTATCCGACGCTGAATTCGGTGGCGATCGTGTTGCGCAAATTCAACCGGACGCTGATCGACGTCAACGGCCATACGGATTCGACCGGCAGCCTGCAGCACAATCAGGACCTGTCGCAGCGCCGCGCACTCTCGGTTGCCGATTATCTCGGCGGCCAGGGCATCGACCAGCGCCGCGTCTCCGCCGTCGGCTTCGGTCCGTCGCAACCCGTTGCCTCCAATGCGAGTGAGGCCGGCCGCGCGCAGAACCGCCGCGTCGAGATCCAGATCGCGCCGATCACGCAGGGCTGAACCAAATTTACTGCCTTTGAAACGGCCGGGCTAAGCCCGGCCGTTTCTGTTAGTGCTGCATCGTTGCGCCCTTGGTGATCTTGTCGACGATCTTCTTTTCGGCGCGCAGCGCGATGCCGACCACCTTGGCGTCTTCGGGCGCAAATTCTGCGAAGACGGCGCGGTTGGCCGCGTCGTGGGCGGTCGCAAACATCTCCTCGATGAACAGCGAGCTGGTGATATCGCGCTCCAGCGCGCGGCGGTGAACGGCTGACATCGTCGCCTCGTCGGCGGAGAGCACAATGATCGGCTGGATCGATAGGGGATTGTAGAGATTGCCGGCGCGGTCCCTGTAGGCTTCGCCGATGATCTCGGGATGCCGGCCGGCGATGCCTGTCATCAGGAAGGCGGTGACGTTCAGCTTCTGCCAGCCGGCAAGATTGTTTCGCAGGACGACGGCAATTTTGGTATCAAACATCGGACGGTCTTTCACCTATTACGGGTTATGGAGTATCGGGCGCGTTGAACCAGGACTTACATCCGCAGGTCTTCGAAGGTCTTGAACGTTTGTGCGCGGGACCATCCGGCAACGCCATCTTGGCTGCGCCGGCCTTTCCCGGCATCGAGCGCATCGAGGCGCAGTTCTCAGGCAATGCTTTCGAGCCGCACCGACACGACACCTATGCACTCGGCGTGACTCTGAAGGGGGTTCAGACCTTCCGCTATCGCGGCGAGCGGCGCTTCAGCCTGCCAGGACAGGTGATCGTGCTGCACCCCGATGAGGAGCATGACGGCGGGGCGGGGACCGAGGATGGGCTGCAGTACCGCATGCTCTATCTGGAGCCGTCGCTGCTTCTTGAATGCCTGAAGGCGGATGGCGTCGGCCTGCCTTTTGTCGATGAACCCGTGATCGGCGATCCCGCGCTAGCGGGCGTGCTGCTGGCAGCACTTGGCGAACTCGACCGCGAACTGGACGCGCTTTTCGTCGACGATTTCGTATCGCAGGTGACGGGCGGGCTGTCACGGCATGCGCGCATGCCGCCGCGGCCGCTGGGCCTCGTCGCGTGGCGGCAGGCGCGGGCAGCGCGGGATTATCTTGAGGCACATGCGACCCGGGCAGTGAATTCCGGCGAGCTTGAGGCGGTGACGGGTCTCGACCGTTTTGCGCTGTCGCGGCATTTCCGGGCGGCCTTTGCCACCAGCCCGCATCGCTACCTCCTGATGCGGCGGCTGCAGCGGGCGCGGGCGATGATCGGTGCGGGTGAGGGGATTTCCGATGTGGCGGCGGCGACCGGCTTTGCCGACCAGAGCCATCTCAACCGCCATTTCAAGAAGGCCTACGGCATGACTCCCGGCCAATGGGCAGCACTCGCGCACAACCGCAAGCAGGGCTCTAAAGCGCGTCGCGTCGATCCGGATTCATGCGACGCGCTTTAAGTCTTTGATTTATGCATGTCGTTATCCCAAAACCGCTGCGCACTTTTGGGCGACGTGCATCAGGCGGGATTTTCCGCAAGGCCGGAACGGCGTGCGATGAAGCGGGCGAGCATCGGGCCGATCATCAGGATCACCAGGAAACGGCCGGTCTGCATTGCCATCACGAAGGGCACGTCGACATCGCTGGAGGCGGCGATGATGGCGACGGAATCGGCGCCGCCGGGGCTGGTGGCGAGATAGGCGGTCAGCGGATCGATGCCGGCGAAGACGTGAAGCGCTACCGCCATGCAGCCGCAGAGCGCCATCAGCAGCACGATGCAGGCCGATACCCTCGGCAGGGCGCGCGCCACGTGTTTGAGAATCGAGCGGGTGAAACGCAGGCCGATGCTCCAGCCGACCAGTGCATAGGCGACGGCGAGCAGCCACATCGGTAACTCAATTTTCAGGAGGCCCATGCCCTGCAGCAAGGCGCCAAGAAAGAGCGGCACGATGATCGTGCCGCCCTGGAGGCGCAGGCGCCGGACGCCATAAGCACAAAAGGCGGCAAAAGCCATCGTCGCTGCTAAGGCTGGCCAGTCGATCTCGGGAAAGAGGACAAGCGGCGGCGGCTCGGCGCCATCGGCTGCCACCCACAGTCGCGAGACCACAGAGGCGCCGACGGCGACGAAGACGACCCGCAGATACTGCATGAAGGCGACGAGACGGGCATCGGCGCCATAGGCTTCCGACATGATGACCATGGCGGAGGCGCCGCCCGGCGAGGAACCCCAGACCGCGGTCGTCCCCGGCAGCACCTGCCAGCGCGTCAAAAGCCAGCCGAGGCCGGTGGCGATGGCGATGACCGAGAAGATGAACAGCAGAAAGAGTGGTGCGTCCTTCGCCATGGTACCGAGAATGTCAGGGGTGATGGTGCGCGCCATCATCAGGCCAACGAGGACCTGGCCGAACTGCAGCGGCCAGAAGGGCACGCGAAGCTTTCCCTTGCCGACGGTCAACGCCAGTGCGATTGCCGCGACCATCGGTCCGATCAGCAGCGAGGCCGGCAGGGCGAAGAGTTCGAGGAAGACGACGAGAGCGGTCGAAAGTGCCAGCAGCAGCGCCCATTTCGGCAGGCCGGCATCCCGCAGCAGGCGGCTCGCGTCGCTGAATGACATGATCCCCGTATCTTTCCTAGAACAGGATGATTTTAGGCCATGTCGGCCAAAATCTGAATCCTGCTCTAAATCAAACAGTTAGAGCATGACCGGCGCGAGCCCTTACGGGCTGAAGATGGGAGGAGGCTCCGGCATGACGAAGAGAGGCCGGCTGCAAGGACCGACTGACGCGGGTCGGTATAGGCGGACGCGAGGCGGGCGGTCAATTGCGAAATCTGGCTTCTCGGCGCCCTGGAATGCGAAACTGATTCATGCGACCGCTTCAAGTCGTTGTTTTTATGCGTGTCATCTTTCCAAAACCGCTGAACGGTTTCGGGCGGGGTGCCTCAGAAACGTACATGGCTGACGAGAAAATCGAGCAGTGTGCGTACGCGCGCCGGCAGCGGGCCGCCCTGGCCCATATAGACGGCGTAGAACTCCTCGAGATCGCCGGGATTGGCCTCTTCGAGCACCGGCACCAGGCGGCCGGCATCGATATCGGCGCGCACGGTGAAGGCGGCGAGCCGGGCAAGGCCGGCGCCTGACAAAACGAGGTGGCGCATGGCTTCGCCGTCTCCCACCTGCAGGCCCGGGGTGATCGGGATCGTTACCGTTTCGCCACCGTCGCGCAGCGGCCAGCCCTCGATGGCGCGGGCGTAGGAAAAGCCGATGCGGCAATGGCGGCGGAGATCGGCGGTCGAGCGTGGTTCGCCGTGGCGCGAGAGATAATCCGGCGATGCGACGATGATCTTGCCGGTGGCGCCGAGCTTGCGGGCGATCAGGCTGGAATTCTTCAAGGGGCCGGCGCGGATTGCGACATCGGCGCGCTCCTCCATCAGGTCGACTATCCTGTCGGTATGGGAAATATCCAGCGTTATGGCCGGATGAAGCGCCATGAAGGCAGGCAAGAGCGGCGCCAGCATATGATTGCCGAAAGAGCCGCTGGTGTTGATGCGGATTCGGCCTGAGGCCTGTTCGCCTGTCGAGGCCTGACGTTCAGCTTCGGCGATATCGGCAAGGATGGCGATGCTGCGCTCGTAGAAGGCACAGCCTTCCGGCGTCAGCTGGAGCCTGCGGGTGGAGCGGTTGATGAGGCGGGCGCCGAGGCGCGTCTCCAGCCGGGCGACGAGCTTGCTGACGGCCGACGGCGTCATGCGCCGGGCCGCGGCGGCGGCGGAAAAGCCGCCGCGCTCGACGACGCTGACGAAGACTTCCATTTCGCCGGAGCGATTGATGTCCTGACGGCTCATGATGAATTCAAGTCACAAATGATTTGCTTGTAGGCACTCTATATCATCGAATGCCCGGGGTCTATCTCTTAGGAAATACAGGAGCCAGATCCATGGACTATAGAAATCTCGGCGCCTCCGGCCTCAGAGTGCCGGTCTTGAGCTTCGGCGCGGGCACATTCGGCGGCAGCGGGCCGCTGTTCGGCGCCTGGGGCAATACCGATGCCGAGGAAGCGCGGCGGCTCGTCGACATCTGCCTCGAAGCCGGCGTCAATCTCTTCGACACGGCCGATGTCTATTCGGCCGGCGCGTCCGAGGAGGTGCTCGGCCAGGCGATCCGTGGCCGGCGCGACGCTGTGCTGATCTCGACGAAGACGGCGCTGCCGATGGGCGAGGGGCCGCAGGACTGGGGAACGTCGCGGGCGCGGTTGATCCGTTCGACCGAGGATGCGCTGCGCCGGCTCGGGACCGACTATATCGACCTTTTGCAGCTTCATGCTTTCGACGCCTCGACGCCGGTCGAGGAGGTGCTGTCGACGCTCGATGGGCTCGTTGCAGCAGGCAAGATCCGCTATGTCGGCGTTTCCAATTTCGCCGGCTGGGAACTGATGAAGTCGCTCGCCGCCGCCGACCGCCACGGCTATCCGCGTTACGTCGCCCATCAGGTCTATTACTCGCTGGCAGGGCGCGATTACGAATGGGAGCTGATGCCGCTCGGCGCCAACCAGGGTGTGGGAGCCCTCGTCTGGAGCCCGCTTGCCTGGGGACGGTTGACCGGCAAGATCCGCCGCGGCCAGCCGTTGCCTGAGGCAAGCCGGCTGCACGAGACGGCGCAATACGGCCCACCCGTCGACGACGAGAAACTGTTCGACATCGTCGAGGTGCTGGACGCCATTGCAGGTGAGACCGGCCGGACGGTGCCGCAGATCGCCATAAACTGGCTGCTTGGCCGGCCGACGGTATCGAGCGTCATCATCGGCGCCCGCAACGAGGAGCAGCTCAGGCAGAACCTCGGCGCGGTCGGCTGGAGCCTGTCGAAGGAGCAGATCGAAAGGCTCGACGCCGTCAGCACCGTCACGGCGCCCTATCCCTATTTCCCCTATCGGCGACAGGAGGGTTTTGCCCGGCTCAATCCGCCGATTGTCTGAGGCGCGGGGACGGCGGACTTGGCTATAGCAACCCGCCTATAACAAAAGGGGAATGAAATCTTCTGCCAATCTTAACTGGACAGCCGCTGTGACTTGCCGCATACCCAGCCTGACCTGCGGAACACGATGTGGTTTCTGCGGAATGGCAGGGAGATCAACGGGATGGCGCTGAAGGACGCGAAGGCGGGCACACGCAACGAGGCGGGAATTGCCGCGGTGCTCGGCATTCTCAAGCAGAGCTTCGGCGAGCGTTTCCAGACCGGCCAGTCCTTCCGCGAACAGCATGCGCATACGACCACCTATATCCCGCCGCAACTGCCCGACGGCGTGCTTTTCGCCGAGAGCGCCGAGGATGTGAAAGCGGCGGTCAGAGCATGTGCGACCCACAAGGTGCCGGTGATCGGTTTCGGTGTCGGCACCTCGCTGGAGGGTCAAGTGAACGCCGCCAATGGCGGTATTTCGATCGATTTCAGCCGCATGAACCAGGTGCTTGAGGTCAATCCCGAAGATCTAGACTGCACCGTCGAACCGGGAGTGACACGCGAGGCGCTGAACATCTACCTGCGCGATACCGGGCTGTTCTTCCCGATCGATCCCGGCGCCAACGCCTCGATCGGCGGCATGGCCTCGACGCGGGCCTCCGGCACCAATGCCGTGCGCTACGGAACGATGAAGGACAATGTGCTTGCCGTCACCGCCGTCACTGCCAATGGCGAGGAGATCCGCACGGCCCGGCGCGCCCGTAAATCCTCGGCGGGCTACGATCTGACGCGGCTCTTCGTCGGCGCCGAGGGCACGCTTGGCATTCTGACCTCGGTGACGCTGCGCTTGCAGGCGATTCCGCAGAAGATCGCCGGAGGGGCCTGTGCCTTTCCGAGCATCAAGGCCGCCTGCGATGCCGTCATCATGACGATCCAGATGGGCATTCCGGTGGCGCGCATCGAGCTGCTCGACACGGTGCAGATGCGGGCCTGCAACGCCTATTCCAAGCTTTCCTTTGCCGAAAGCCCGACGCTGTTCCTCGAATTCCACGGCACCGACGAGACAGTGCCGCTGCAATCGGCAGCCTTTGCCGAGATCGCGGCGGAATGCGGCGGCGGCGAATTCCTATGGACCGCCAATGCCGAAGAGCGGACGAAGCTCTGGAAGGCGCGCCACGACGCCTATTGGGCTGCAAGGGCGCTGGCGCCCGGGCTTGCCGCACTTTCGACTGATGTTTGTGTTCCGATATCGAGGCTCGCAGATTGTGTTTCCGAAACGCAGGCGGATATCGAGGAGCACGGGCTGCTGGGGCCGATCGTCGGCCATGCCGGCGACGGGAACTTCCATGTGTTGCTGTTGTTCGACGACAGCAGTGCCGAAGATATCGCCAGGGCTGAGAGCTTCGTGCAGCGACTCAACCAGCGGGCGCTCGACCTGGACGGGACATGCACCGGTGAACACGGGATCGGGCAAGGCAAGATGGCGTTTCTGGAACAGGAACTCGGCGGCGCGGTGGATCTGATGCGACAGGTGAAACAGGCGCTCGATCCGGACGATATCTTCAATCCCGGCAAGATTTTCCACCATGGCTGAAAACGGAACATTCTCATGAACTTGGGCCTTGCCCCCGGCATGAATAGCGCTAGAACAAGATGATGTTAGGCCGGCTCGCCCCGAAATCTGAAACCTGTTCTCAATTAAAGAGTTAGAGCATGATGTCGTCCGAAAACCGCTCACACTTTTCGGCATCATGCTCTAGTGTCGGCAACAGAATCCCGAATGGAGACGCTTTGCATTGGTAGGCCGGTTCCTCGTCTTTCTGGGGGGAGTGATCGTCGTAGTGCTGTTTGTGGCGCTGCTTGCGCCGCTGTTCATCGACTGGACGGATTTCCGCAAGAATTTCGAGGATCAGGCAAGCCGCATCATCGGCAAGAAGGTCACCGTCTACGGCACGGTGGATGCGCGCCTGCTGCCGTTCCCGTCGGTGACGCTGCATGACGTGCGCGTCGGCCAGGAAGCGGACGGCACGCCGATCGTCAGGGTCGAGCAGTTCTCCATGGATGCGGAGTTGGCACCTTTCCTGTCGGGTGAGGCGCTGATCTTCGACATGCGCGTCGTCAATCCGAAGGTGCGCCTGCGATTGCTCAAGGACGGCACGCTCGACTGGATGCGCGGCAGCCGCGCGGAAATACCGGCAAGGACGGTCGTTCTCGAAAACGTGCATGTCAGTGGCGGCGAGGTCGAATTCATCGACGACCAGTCGGGTCGCTCGCGTCGCATCACCGGCCTCAACGCGGAAATGTCGGCAAAGTCGCTGGCCGGCCCCTGGCGCATCGAGGGCGACGCTGCGCTCGACGGCGAGCACGGCGGCTTCTCGATCTCGAGCAGTCAGCCGGACGAGAAGGGCGTGCTGCGCATGCGCACAAGGCTTTCGCCGGACAAGCACCCTGTCAGCGTCGATCTCGACGGCGAGCTGAAGCTCGTCGACAGCAAGCCGAACTATCAGGGCCAGCTTTCGGCCGCGATCGAAATCCGCAACAGCGCCAAGCCCGCCGACAAGAAAGAGCAGCCGCCGCGCGTCAAGGGCCGCTTCGAGCTCACCAATGAACGCATCCGCATCCCCGAATACCGGATGGAGATCGGCCCGACGGACGACCCTTATGTCATAACCGGCGAGGCGACGCTCGATACCGGCAATGCGCCGGAATTCCTGTTGACCGCCGACGGCCAGCAGATCGATGTCAACCGCATCGGCAATCAGGGCTCGGCCGGCAAGACGACACGGGATCCCGCTGTTTCGGCGCGCCAGAGGCTGAATTCGCTGATCGATATCGTCGCGCAGGTGCCGATCCCGCAGGTGCCGGGCAAGGCGAGCGTCAAGCTGCCGGCGATCGTCGCCGGCGATACGACGCTGCGCGACGTACAGCTGGAGCTCGAACCGGCCGGCACCGGCTGGCTGATCGACAGCGCCACCGGCACGCTGCCGGGGCGCACGCAGGTGGAGGGCAAGGGCAAGCTCCTGCTTCAGGGCGAGCCTTCGTTCAACGGCCAGATCCTGGTGGCCTCCAGCCAGCCGACGGGGCTTGCCTCCTGGCTAGCCGGCTCGGTCGATCCGGCAATCCGGCAATTGCGGCAGGCGGGCTTTTCCGCCAATGTCAGCCTGACGCATGAATTGCAGCGTTTTGAAAATCTCGAGATTGCTATCGGACCGGCGACGCTGAAGGGCCGGCTGGAGCGCCAGGCAATCTCCGGCCAGACGCCGACGCTATCGGTGGCGCTGAACGGCGATACGCTCGATCTCGACGCGCTGCAGGCGCTGAGCGGGCTGATGACCGGCCAGGATGCCGGCGACAACGTGCTCGACCACAAGATCGCCGCCCAGCTCAAGGCCGACAAGTTTACCGCCTTCGGCGTCAGTGCCGAGAATGTGGAGACCACGTTTACGATCGCCGACGGGGCGCTTGCCGTCGACCGGCTGTCGATCAAGAATATCGCCGGCGCCGAGCTGACGGCGACGGGCAGGGCGGAAGGCTCGCTGCTCGATTACAAGGGTGCCGGCGAGATCACCTTCAAATCGGCCGATCCCGGCGGCTTCTTCACCATGCTGCGCGAGCACCTGCCGCATCACCCAGCGCTCGACCGGCTGGTGCGCAATGCCGGCTGGTACGGCAATACGGCGCTTCGCGGCGCGCTGACGCTCGGCGGCGACGAGGGCAATGCGCTGACCGTGACGCTTGCCGGTGTGGCGAACGGCAGCCGCGTCAATCTCGATTACCGCATGTCCGACCTCCTGGCGCTGACCGGCAACGGCACGACGAGCCTCGAGGCGACGCTCGAAAACGCCGTGCCATCAGTCCTGTTCGGCCAGGCCGGGCTCGACCCGCTGCCGGTCGATGTCGGGGCCAACGGCCGCCTGACGCTGAAAGTGAAGGCATCGGGCAACGATCCCGCCGACGCGGCGCTGACCTTTGCGACCGACCGGACCTCGTTCATGGCCAACGGCAAGGTCGATGTCCGGCCGGAGACCTTCATGAACGGCCAGATCGCGCTTTCGCTCGACAGCGCCGATATCGACCCCTATCTCATCATGAACGGCATCGCCCTGCCGCACACCGGAACCGGGCTGCCGTTCGGCCTGCAGGTCAATGCCGCCGTCGACAGTGACAAGATCGTCTTTTCCGATCTCAAGGGACATGCGGCCGAAAACGAATTTTCCGGTGCACTGACCTTCGACCGGAAGGCTGCGAAGACGACCGCGAGCGGCGGGCTGACACTCTCCAAGGCCGATGCCGGCTGGCTCGGCGAGGCGGTGTTCGGCCAGATCGTCGATCCCGCCAACGGTCAGCTGACGACGGCGGCGCTGGGGCTGCCCATCTTCAAGGATCTCGACGTCAACGTGAAGCTGGCGGCCAAGGAGTTCTGGCCCGGCCTGCCGGAAACGGCGGTGTCGGACTTCACCAGCAATGTCACCTACAAGGGCGACGAGCTGCAGCTCAACGACATGGCCGGCAACTGGGACGGCGGAAAGCTCTCCGGCAATCTGCTCTTCACCAATGCCAGCGGCACAGGTTTCCTGCAGACGAAGCTTGCGCTTGCCGATTCCGATCTTTCCGGCGTCGTCTGGCTGCGCGACGGCGCGCCGATCGCCAACGGCAAGTTCGGATTGTCACTGTCGATGGAGGCCTCGGGCAAGACGATCGGCGAAATCGCCAGCTCGCTCAATGGTTCGGGCGAACTGAGGCTCGGCGATACCAGCATACGCGGGCTGAACCTTGCCATCTTGCCGCCGCTGCTTGCCGCGACCGATACGATGCAGGAGCAGATCAATGCCGGCAAGGTGCATCCGATCATCGAGACGCTGCTCAGCAACGGCGAGGCGAAGCTGCCGCCGCTCGGCATCCCCTTCAACATCGCCGACGGGACGCTGAGGGTGCAGAATGTCACCGTCGCCAATGATCTCGCCCGCATCACCGCCGATGCGCAGATCGCGCTGCCGGAAGAGCGGATCAGCGCGACGCTGGGTGTGGGGTTCAATCCTGGCACGGAAGCGCTTTCCGGCGCCGAGCCGGCGCTCCGGCTGAATTTTTCCGGCATGCTGCCGTCGCCCGGCAAGACGATGGATGTGACCGGTATCACCAGCTATCTGTCGCTGCGCGCCTTCGAGCGCGAGCGCCGGCGTGTCGAGCGGCTGCAGGCGGTCGTGCTCGAAAAACAGCGGCTGCGCCGCGAGGTAGCGCTCTACCGGTTCAACGACGCCGAGCGCATCAAGGCGGCCGAGATCGAGCAGCAACGGCAGGCGGAGGAAGAGCGGTTGCGCGCGCTGGCGCAGAAAGCAGCCGCTGAGAAGGCTGCTGCCGAGGCGGAGGCCGCACGCGCGGCGGAAGCCAAAGCGAAGGCGGATGCGGATGCGCAGGCGAGAGCCGCGGCCGAGGCGGAAGCAGCACGGCGCAGTGGGCAAGCGCAGCCCGGTCCGCTCAATTTCGATCAGCTGCCGGGCGTTCAGGCGCAGTGAAAGCGCATAGAATTTGATTCATGCAAGACGCTTCAAGTCTTTGTTTTCATTGATGTCGTCCCAAATCGCTACGCTATTTTGAGCAACATGCATCAAGGCTGGTGGCCAGCGCCGGCCTTCAGCCAGGAAAACACATGCAAGCGCAGCGCCGAGGACAGGTTGCTGTCTGGTGGGCGGTGGTCGTCGATTTCGGAGATCAGGGCGGCGAGCGGTATCGAACGGGCGGCGGCGATCGTCTTCAGCTCGGTCCAGAACTCATCCTCCAGCGAGAAACTGGTGCGATGGCCGTGCAATGTCGCCGAATGCTTGCGAATCATGAGGCCTTCACATCCCAGGTAGAGCCACAGCGCGCCCGAGACGACGCGCTCATGACGTTCTATCAAATTAAGCGTGGGTTGGCAGATCGATTCAAGGAAAGTGCGCAAGTGGCTGATCGCAGAATCCATTCCGGCTTTTCAAGCTTTGCGTGAAAGCGTCACGCGCCGTCGTCATCCGTCTCAATCCGGCCGTCGCGATGGGCTTTGTCGGCCTTGTCATTCAGGCTGCGGGTCAGCTGTTTCTCGCCCTTGGTGCGGCCGAAGGAGACGCGGTTCTGTTCGGCCTGCTTCTCCTTTTCGGAGCGGGCCTGCTTCTTGCGGAACTGGCGCAGATTGATGATTTCGGCGCTCATGCGGTTGCCTGGACCCTCACGAAAAAGGGAGGCTTGGCCTCCCTTCAAATCACTGCTTCTTGCGGAAGGAGTCGAGCGAGACGACGGAGCCCGGTTTCTTCTCCTCGCCGTCGACGGGTTTTGCGCCTGCGGCGTCATCGGGCTTTCCGGCCGCATCCACCGGATAGGCGGTGATTTCTCCGGACGGCAATTCCTCGCCATCGGCGAGCGGCACGTCGAATTCGAGCTCAAAGTTGACGGAGGGATCGTAGAAGCCGCGGATCGCATTGAATGGGATGACCAGCTTTTCCGGAACGTCTGAGAAGGAAAGACCGATCTCGAAATGCGTCTCGGTGATCTTCATGTCCCAGAACTGGTGCTGGATGACGATGGTCATCTGCTCGGGGTATTTCGACTTCAGGTGCTGGGAGATGCGCACGCCGGTGGCGCCCGTGAGGAAGGTGATGAAGAAGTGATGATCACCGGGCAGACGGCCCGTCGCTGCGACTTCCGCCAAAACCTTGCGGATGACGCCGCGAAGTGCATCCTGTGCCAGAATGTCGTAGCGGATATGATCCTGCCCCATGCTTTTCCTGTCTTTCGTCGGTTCGGAAGTCTTTTCACAAGGTTATATGCCACGTCCGGGCGCCTTGGGAAAGACCGGAGCCGAGTCACGTTTTTAAGCAGCATACATGATTTCGGCGGCAGGGAGAAGGTGAAGGCTTCTGTTGCCAGGTGCCTTCGGACCCCGCCTAGAGGTGCGAACCACTAGGACTTTGATTGAAGTGTCACACCGCGATTAAGCAGCGAGACGAGCTTCCGCATAGTTGTCGTTTGCAACTACAATTTTAGCCCGATAACGGCGGTACAATGCCGAGCAAAAAGACGATCTTTACACCCTTGTCGATCCTGTTTCGCCCCCATCAAAAGCCGGCCTTTAAGACCGCCGGTTTTTGGTGGAGGCGCCGGGTACCGCCCCCGGGTCCAATAGGTTTATTACACCGCTCATTTATCGCCATAGCCGACCCGAAAGCCGGCAAGGCTGATATAGTGGTTTCCTCAGCCCAAGGAAAGGGCAAACGTCATAAAAGCGTTATGCGACCCATCAGAAACATTGGGAAAATGCCCGCCGGTGATTGGTTTCCCGGTTCCGAGGGCTTAAATTAGCCGAAACGGAATCAGCGCGACATGAAGCAATATCTCGATCTCTTGAATCATGTGATGGAAAAGGGCTCCGACCGGGGCGACCGCACCGGCACGGGCACGCGCTCGGTCTTCGGTTACCAGATGCGCTTCGACCTCGAAGAGGGCTTCCCCGTCCTTACCACGAAGAAGCTGCATCTGCGCTCGATCATCCACGAGCTTCTCTGGTTCCTGAAGGGCGAGACGAATATCCGCTATCTCAAGGAGAACGGCGTTTCGATCTGGGACGAATGGGCCGATGCAAACGGCGATCTCGGGCCGGTCTACGGCGCCCAGTGGCGCTCCTGGCCAGCGCCCGACGGCGGCCATATCGACCAGATCGCCAATCTCGTCAAAGGCATCGTCAACAATCCGAATTCGCGCCGCCACATCGTCTCGGCCTGGAATCCGGCCGAAGTGGACGAAATGGCGCTGCCGCCCTGCCATTGCCTGTTCCAGTTCTATGTGGCTGACGGCAAGCTTTCCTGCCAGCTCTACCAGCGCTCGGCCGATATCTTCCTCGGCGTGCCGTTCAACATCGCCTCCTATGCGCTGCTGACGATGATGGTGGCTCAGGTGACTGGGCTGAAGCCCGGCGATTTCGTCCACACGCTCGGCGACGCCCATCTCTATCACAACCATTTCGACCAGGCGAAGCTGCAGCTGGTGCGCCGGCCGAAGCCGCTGCCGTTCATGCGCATCAAGCCTGATGTGAAGGACATTTTCGGCTTCACCTTCGACGATTTCGAGCTGATCGGCTACGAGGCCGATGCCAGCATCAAAGCGCCGATCGCCGTCTGATCCGGGATATTTCATGGCCGACATTCGCAGGACCATTATCGCCGCCGTTGCTCGCAACGGCATTATCGGCCGCGACGGCGACATGCCGTGGCGGCTTTCGAGCGATCTCAAGCGCTTCAAGGCGCTGACATTGGGAAAGCCTGTCGTGATGGGCCGCAAGACCTACGATTCGATCGGCAAGCCGCTGCCGGGACGGCCGAACGTCGTCATTTCGCGGCAAGCGGCGATAGACCATCCTGATGTCTCCATGGCCCATTCGCTGCCCGAGGCGATGACGGCGGCCGACAGGCTGGCGCTCGAAACCGGCGTCGACGAGATCTGCATTCTCGGCGGCGGGCAGGTCTATGCGCAGGCGATCGGTCTTGCCGACCGGATGTGCATCACGCATGTCGAGGCCGATCTCGACGGAGACGCGTCGTTTCCCGCGATCGATCCCGACATCTGGCAGGCGGGGGAGGCGATCGCGGTTCCGGCCGGCGAAAAGGACAGTTATCCCACGCGTTTCATCGTCTATGAACGCCGTTACGCCTGAAAATGAACTATTTTCCAATTAAATTGACCAAGTTTCTCACGCTGCGTTGAAAGCCGGTGCGGTGATACCTATAACGGTCACCAACGCGTCCGCCGGTCAGCCCCCACGGTTTCGGATGCGTCGAGACTTAACGAACAACGAGGTTTTGATGCCCTGGAGCAATCAGAATGGCGGCGGCGGCCCTTGGGGCGGCGGCGGCGGTAATAATCAGGGACCATGGGGACAGGGGCCGAACCGGCCGCGCGGTGGCGGCGGCAAGGGCGGACCGCCTGATCTGGAAGATATCATCCGGCGCGGCCAGGACCAGCTGCGCAACATCATTCCCGGCGGCTTCAACGGCGGCGTGGCAGTGATCGTCGTGGCGATTGTCGCCGTCTTCTGGCTGATCCAGTGCATTTATGTCGTGCAGCCGGACGAGCGCGGCGTCGAACTGCGGTTCGGCAAGCCGAAGGACGAGATTTCCATGCCGGGCCTGCATTTCCACTTTTGGCCGATGGAAACGGTGGAGACGGTCAAGGTGACCGTGCAGCAGCTGAATATCGGGGCGACTTCGGCCTCGTCTTCAAACGGCTTGATGCTGTCCAGCGACAAAAGCGTCATCAATGTGCAGTTCGCGGTCTTCTATACCGTCAGCGATCCCAAGGCCTATCTCTTCAACGTCGAAAATCCGGCAGAGACCCTGCAGCAGGTTTCCGACAGTGCCATGCGTGAAATCGTCGGCCGGCGTCCGGCGCAGGACGCCTTCCGCAGCAATCGCCAGCCGATCGAAGTGGACGTGCTCAATATCCTGCAGGACACGATGAATCGCTACGGCGCGGGCGTGACCGTGACCGGCGTGACGATCCAGAACGTGGCGCCGCCGCGGGAAGTCGCCGATGCATTCGAAGAAGTGCAGCGTGCCGGCCGTGACCGCGACAGCACGATCGAAGAAGCCAATCGCTATACCAACCAGAAGCTCGGTCAGGCGCGAGGCGATGCGGCCAGAATCCGTGAAGATGCAGCCGCCTACAAGGACCGTGTCGTGAAGGAGGCGGAAGGTGAAGCGCAGCGATTCACGGCGATCAACGACGAATATTCCAAGGCGCCCGACGTGACCCGCAAGCGGTTGTATCTCGAAACGATGGAGCAGGTGCTGAAGAATTCCCGGAAGGTCATTATCGACGAGAAGCAGGGCGTCTTGCCCTATCTGCCGCTCAATGAGCTCGGCAAGCCGGCGCAGCAGGGAGGTTGAGTCATGACATCGAACAGGCTTCCCATCATTCTCATCATCCTCGCCATCGTGCTGGTCGGGCTTTATTCGTCCATCTTCGTGGTGAATGCACGCGAGCAGGCCATCGTCGTCCGTTTCGGCCAGATCCAGTCGGTCAAGACCGAGCCTGGCATTTATTTCAAGCTGCCCTTCGGCTTCATGGATGCCGACCGCGTTCAGCTGGTCGAAAAGCAGGCGCTGAGGCTCGATCTCGATAATATTCGCGTTCAGGTTCAGGATGGCCAGACCTTCGACGTCGATGCCTTCGTGATCTATAACATCGCGGATGTTCGCCGCTTCCGCGAAACGGTATCGGGCGATCGCGAGGCCGCGGAAGCGCGGTTGAGAGCCCAGCTCGATTCATCGCTCCGCCGCGTCTACGGTCTGCGTGACTACAATGCCGCGCTCTCGGAAGAGCGTGTGGCGATGATGCTGGAGATTCGCGACGACCTGCGCACGGATGCCGAAAATCTCGGCCTGCATATAGACGACGTTCGTATCCGGCGCACCGACCTTTCGCCGGAGGTTGCGCCGAACACCTATAATGCCATGCGGTCCGAACGCCTCGCCGAGGCCGAGCGTATCCGTGCCGAGGGTAATGAGGAAGGCCAGCGGCGCCGAGCCATCGCCGACCGTCAGGTCGTCGAGTTCACCGCAGGCGCCCAGCGCGATGCGGAAATCCTTCGAGGCCAGGGCGATGCGGAACGCAACCGCGTCTTCGCCGAAGTCTTCAGCAAGGATCCAGCCTTCTTCGAGTTCTATCGCTCGATGGCCGCCTATTCCTCCGCTCTCTCGTCGCAGGACACGACGCTGGTGCTGTCGCCGAATTCGGAATTCTTCCGCTATTTCGACAACGCCGCCGGCACCCTGCAGCCGACAAATCCGGCCGCGCCAGTTCCGGGAGTTCCCGGCGCAGCTGCTCCCGCAGCACCCGCCCAGCCGGCGAACTGACGGCAGGAGAAACGAGCCCGATAATTCTGGAAGGGCCGGCCCGAGCGCCGGCCCTTTTTTCGTGGAATGATTGTGACGATCCGGCTTTTGCGAGGGCACGTCACATTGCACGGGGATTTCGCGAAAAGGTGATTTCACCCTCCATCATTCCGCCTTATGCTGATGCTCAATGTGCGCATGTACCCCCTTATGAGGAAGCTTGATGGCCCCCACGATTCGCTCGCCCTTCAGACGAACGCTCGCGCTTATGGCCAGCGCCGCAATCCTGGCGCAAGCCGGCGTGAGCGGGATTGCCTATGCGCAAACCGCGCCTGAGACGACCGCACCCGGGGTTACGGCACCCGCTCCGGCTAGTCCGGAAACGGCGGCTCCCGCTCCTACGCCTCCCGTACCCGCCGCACCACAGCAGACCGCTCCGATCCAGGCCGCCGTGCCCAATAACGGCCCGGCTTCCGTCGCCGATCTCGCCGAAGGGCTGCTCGACGCCGTGGTCAACATCTCGACTTCGCAGAAGGTGAAGGACGATGAGGGCGCGGGTCCGGCGCCGCGCGCGCCCGACGGCTCGCCTTTCCAGGAATTCTTCAACGACTTCTTCAACAAGCAGCAAGGCAACAAGGGCGGCAACCACAATGTCAGCTCGCTCGGTTCCGGCTTCGTCATCGATCCCGCCGGCTATATCGTCACCAACAATCACGTGATCGAGGGCGCCGACGACATTGAGGTCAATTTCGCCAACGGCTCGAAGCTGAAGGCGAAGCTGATCGGCACGGATACGAAGACCGATCTCTCGGTGCTGAAGGTCGAGCCGAAGACGCCGCTCAAATCGGTGAAATTCGGCGATTCCAGCGAGATGCGCATCGGCGACTGGGTGATGGCGATCGGCAATCCGTTCGGCTTCGGCGGTTCGGTGACGGTGGGCATCATTTCCGGGCGCGGCCGCAACATCAATGCCGGCCCCTACGATAACTTCATCCAGACGGATGCGGCGATCAACAAGGGCAATTCGGGCGGTCCGCTCTTCAACATGAAGGGTGAGGTGATCGGCATCAACACGGCGATCATCTCGCCGAGCGGCGGCTCGATCGGCATCGGCTTCTCGGTGCCTTCGGAGCTTGCTTCCGGTGTCGTCGAGCAGCTGCGCCAATATGGCGAGACGCGGCGCGGCTGGCTCGGCGTGCGCATCCAGCCGGTGACCGACGATATCGCCGACAGCCTCGGGCTCGACACTGCAAAGGGCGCGCTGGTCGCCGGCGTCATCAAGGGTGGACCGGTCGATGACGGCTCGATCAAGGCGGGCGACGTCATTTTGAAATTCGACGGCAAGACCGTCAGCGAAATGCGCGACCTGCCGCGTGTCGTGGCGGAAAGCACCGTCGGCAAGGAAGTCGACGTCGTGGTGCTGCGCGACGGCAAGGAGCAGACCGTCAAGGTGAAGCTCGGCCGGCTCGAGGACAGCGATCAGGCGGCTGCATCCGGCGATTCAGCACCCGACGGCTCGCAGGACGACGGCGTGATCACTCCGGATCCCGGCGAGAACAATGACATGGACCAGCCGGATTCAGGCGATCAGGCCAAGCCTGCACCTGATACACCCGACCAGCATAAGGGCCAGGTGCCGCCGGATGCGGCCACGCCGAAGAACGTACTCGGGCTGTCGCTGTCGCTGTTGAGCGCCGAGACGCGCAAGGCCTTCGGCATCGCCGAGAGCGTCGATGGTGTCGTCGTGACGGAAGTGACGCCCGGCTCCGCCTCCGCTGAAAAGGGGCTGAAGCCCGGCGACGTGATCGTCGAGGTGGCGCAGGAGTTCATGAAATCGCCGGATGCAGTCGCCGCCAAGGTGCAGGCGCTGAAACAGGAAGGCCGCCGCAACGCCCAGCTGATGATCGCATCGTCGAATGGTGATCTGCGGTTCGTGGCGGTGCCGATGGAGTGAGACGACCCGGTGGAGACTGGCAAATAGAGAGCAACTGCTTGACATTGGTCAGTCGCGGCTTTCTCCCTCTTCTCCCCAGCGGGGAGAAGGTGGCCCGAAGGGTCGGATGAGGGGGGCCGCACGGCACCTCCTATCTATTGCCCTTCGCCTGCGCTCAGCGCATTCGCGGCTTTGCCGCTCACCCCCTCAACCGCCTGCCGGCACCTTCTCCCGCCGGGGAGAAGAGACCTGCTGCAGCGCCCTGCGTCTCTTCTCAGCCGGAGTAAGATGACAGGCTACTTGGCCGGCCTACAGACTTTGCCCTTCCGTGCGAGCCGCCAGCGATCATCCCCGATTTCAGGAATGTCGCTGGTATCGATCTCCTTGTCCGGAAGAGCATTGAGCGCGCGGAGTTCGGCCAGTTGTTCGTCCGTCAAAGTTTGCTTGCTCATATGTCTCCTCTGGCGCGGCATCGCTTCAAACCGTCACGAAATCCGTCTTCCGATAGCCCTGGATATAGAGCAGGGCGGTCAGGTCGCCGTGGTTGATGCGCATTTGCGCTTCGGCGGCGACGGCGGGCTTGGCGTGGAGCGCGACGCCGGAGCCGGCGAGGTGCAGCATGCCGAGGTCGTTGGCGCCGTCGCCGACGGCGATCGCTTCTTCCGGCGAAATACCGAGGCTTGCCGAAATTTCGTTCAGCGCATCGACTTTCGCCTGTTTGCCGAGGATCGGTTCGGCGACGAAACCGGAGAGGATGTCGCCGTCTTCGAGCAGCGTGTTGGCGCGGTTCTCGTCGAAGCCGAGGGTGGCGGCGATACGGCTGGTGAAGACGGTGAAGCCGCCGGAGACAAGCGCGGTGTAATGGCCTTTCGACTTCATGGTGGCAAGCAGTTCCGGACCGCCCGGGGTGAGCGTGATGCGCTTGGCGATGACCTCGTCGACGACCGATATCGGCAGCCCCTTCAGCAGGGCGACACGCTCACGCAGGGCAGGTTCGAAAGCGATCTCGCCGTTCATGGCGCGAGCAGTGATGGTCGCGACCTTCTCCTTCAGGCCGACTTCGGCGGCGAGTTCATCGATGCATTCCTGGCCGATCATCGTCGAATCCATGTCGGCGATCAGCAGCTTCTTGCGGCGGGTCTCCTGCTCCTGGATGACGAGGTCGATGGGCGCGCCTGATATGACGGCAAGGATACTGGCCTCGGCCGCTTGCGCATCGGTGCCGTCGCGCAGCGCGATGTCGCAGGCGATGCCGTCGGCCAGCCAGTAGAGGCCCGAAGCCTTCACGGACTTCGCCGCCTGTTCGGCGATCGCGGGTGTCAGCACGGGATTTGACGGATTGGCAACAAGCGTGGCAACGAGGGCCATGATGGAAAACCTTCTGAGCACAGTGAACGCGATCCTGATAACCGGGCCAACCGCCAGCGGCAAGTCCGCGCTCGCCGTCGAATTGGCCAGACGCCATGACGGCGCGGTTGTCAACGCCGACAGCATGCAGGTCTACGACACGCTGCGGGTGCTGACCGCGCGGCCGTCGGAGGCAGAGATGCAGGGCGTGCCGCATCATCTTTACGGCCACGTCCCGGCAGGTGCGGCCTATTCCACAGGCGCCTGGCTGCGCGATGTCTCGGCACTACTACCGGGGCTCAGGGACGCAGGACGGCTGCCGGTCTTCGTTGGCGGCACGGGGCTTTATTTCAAGGCGCTGACCGGTGGCCTCTCCGATATGCCGGAGATACCGGAGGCGCTGCGGGAGAGACTCAGGACACGGCTGCTGGAGGAGGGGCCGGACGGGCTCTATGCCGAACTCGCTGAGGTCGATCCTGCCATGGCGGCAAGCCTCAACCACCAGGATGGGCAGCGCATTGTCCGGGCGCTGGAGGTGGTGAAGGCGACGGGGCGGTCGATCGCCGATTTCCAGGGCCGGTCGGGACCGGTGGTGATCGACGCGGCTGAGGCCCGCAAGATCGTCGTGCTGCCGGACCGGGCTGTGCTGCATCAACGCATCAACGGCCGTTTCGAAAAAATGCTGCAGCAAGGTGCGGAAGACGAGGTACGGGCTCTGCTTGCGCTCGATCTGCCGGCCGAGGCGCCTGTGATGAAGGCAATCGGCGTGTCGCAGATTACGGCGATGGTCAGGGGCGAGATGACGCGCGACGAGGTGCTGGAGAAGGGGGCTGCGGCGACGCGGCAATATGCCAAGCGGCAAATGACATGGTTCCGCAACCAGATGGACGATAGCTGGGAACGGCTGACAGTTTAGGCTTCAGCTTGTTGCCGGCCTCCCGCTTCAGACATCTGCAGGCTCAGCAGCTTGACGAGTTTGCCGACCGCCGCCTGCAACTGGTCCGGCGGAAATCCACCGAAGCCCAGCATCAGGCCGGGGCGCGCCGGCTGCGCGGCATACATCGGGGAGATCGCACGCACGGCGAGGCCGGCCGAGAGGGCGCGGGCTGCGAGTTGCACGTCGTCGACCTCCTCGGGCAGCCATAGAAGAATATGCATGCCTTGGTCGCTCTCCTGGACGCGGCAGCCCTCAGGCAAGGCCCGCTCGAGCGCCGAGAGCAGAACTGCGCGGCGTTCGGCATAGAGGCCGCGGATGCGCCGGATATGCGCTTCGAAATAGCCTTCCCGCATATAGGCCGCCAGAACATGCTGTTCGGCGATCGGCGAATGCCGGTCGAGAATGGCGCGGGCGCCGGCAAAGGCTTCCGCGAGCGGAGGAGGGGCGATGACGTAGCCGAGGCGCAGGGAAGGAAAAAGCACCTTGCTGAACGTGCCGAGATAGATGACGCGTGACGGACGCAATCCCTGCATCGAGGGAAACGGGTGCCCGGCATAACGCAGCTCGCTGTCGTAGTCGTCCTCGACGATCCAGGCGCGATTTTGGTCGGCCCAGGCGATCAAGGCATTGCGCCGCGCCATGCTGAGCGGCATCCCGACCGGATATTGATGCGACGGGGTGACGAATGCGGCGCGAGCCTGCGGACAGAGCTCGAGGCCGCGTTCCACGTTCATTCCCTGTGCATCGACCGGCAGGCGGTGCGTCCGTACGCCGAGATCGTCAAGCACTGCCGTCAGGCCGGGATAGGCCGGGTCCTCGGCCCATACCGGATCGTCACGCGAAAGAAGGACTCGGCCTGCCATATAGAGGCCTTGCTGGGTGCCTGATGTAACGATGACCTGTTCCGGCTCGCAATGAACGGCCCGCGCGCGCCGGACGTGGTCGGCAATGGCAAGCCTGAGTTCGAGCAAGCCCATAGGGTCGTGATAACCCGAAGGTGCGGCCTGTCGCGACGCGCGCACGCGGTTGCCGAGACGGCGCCAGTTGTCGTCGGGCGCAACGCCGCAAGCCGGGACAGCGATGGCGAAGGGAACCGGTGGGTGCGGAGTGAGCGCACGGGCAATGGCGATCAGCCGGCCAGCTTGGGAAGGCAGATCGACGGCATCCGCGGTAGACGGCACCGCCGGTGCAAGCGGGGGTGCCGTCGTCGCGTCCATCAGATCGGCGGCAACACGGGTTCCGGCTCCGACCCGCGCTTCGAGATAGCCTTCGGCGGTCAACTGATCGAACACCTCGACGACGGTGCCGCGCGCGATCTTCAGCGAATCCGCCAGGCCGCGCGTCGAAGGAAGGCGTTCGCCTGGCCTCAGCTCACCGCGGGCGATTGCATTCCGCAGGGTCTGCGCAAGTTGGCGGCCGACGTTAGCCGTTCGATCGATCGCGTTGAGCGATGGGATTTCAATGGTGCTGCGCCGTTTGGACATCGCAAAATGGTCCATAGAGATTCTTCAAAAATGGCGCTTCACGATGAACCAATTTTCGAGGAAAAGGAAGCAGATTGGCGGCTCCCCGATGGCGCATTCTTCGTCATCGTCGGTCGTGCGAGCGCAAACTTCTGGAAAAACGCAAATGCAGGATCTTCTCGTCGTCTACATTGCCTACGCAATCGCTGCAGGCAGTCCCGGACCAAGCAATATGGCCATCATGAATGTGGCGATGCGGCAAGGACGTCGACCGGCGCTCGCCCTTGCCGCCGGGGTCATAACGATGTCGACATGTTGGGGGCTGATCGCGGTCACCGGCATCTCGACAATCCTGGTCCGCTATGCCCATGCGCTGCTATTCCTCAAGATCGCAGGCGGGCTGTACCTTCTCTGGCTCGCCTGGAGGGCGGCCCGCTCGGCCGCCGCCCCGGATAGGCCGGCAAGCGAGGCCGTGCGGCCTGCCGCGCAACTCGGCGTGCTCTATCGTCGCGGCGTTCTGATGCATCTCGGCAATCCGAAGTCGGTTCTGGCCTGGGTGGCGATCATGTCGCTCGGCCTCAAGCCGGGCGCTTCGCCGGAGGTGGCCGTCACGGCCTTCGGCGGCTGCGTGCTCTTGGGGATCTCGATATTTGCCGGCTATGCCGTGCTCTTCTCCACGGCACCGATGGTGCGCGGCTACGCCCGTGCGCGACGGTGGATCGAGGGCAGTCTCGCCGTCTTCTTCGCGGGCGCCGGATCGCGCCTCCTGTTCTCACATTGACCGGATTTTCAGGATCGCATCATGTCTGTCGCTTCTCCGTTTCATGGCCTTTCGGCCTTTCCGCCAACGCCCGCCGATAGGGATGGCCGGGTCGACACGGAAGCCCTCTGCCGCCTGTTGGAACGCCTGTGTGATGCAGGCGTCGCTTCGATAGGCCTTCTTGGCAGCACAGGGATCTATGCCTTTCTCACACGCGAGGAACGACGGCGAGCCGTCGAGGCTGCGGTCGAGTGCGTTCGCGGTCGTATTCCCCTCGTCGTCGGCGTCGGTGCCCTGAGGACAGACCACGCCCGGAACCTGGCGAGGGATGCCGAGGCCGCCGGTGCAGATGCCCTTCTGCTTGCGCCGGTGTCCTACACGCCGCTGACCCAGGACGAAGCCTACGAGCATTTCCTGGCGGTCACCGAGGCGGCGAAGCTGCCGCTTTGTATCTACAACAATCCCGGCACGACCCACTTCACCTTCGGCCGGGATCTTCTGCAGCGCCTATCCGATATCGAGACGATCAGGGCCGTGAAGATGCCTCTGCCTATTGACGGCGATTTCGCAGGCGAGCTGGCGGCATTGCGTGACAAGACCAGGCTTGCGATCGGCTACAGCGGTGACTGGGGAGCGGCCGAAGCGCTGCTTTCAGGTGCCGACGCCTGGTACAGCGTCATCGGCGGCTTGCTTCCGCGCGTCGCCCTTGCCCTGACCAAGGCCGCGATTGCGGGCGAGGGCGGCGAAGTGCGTCGGCTCGATGGTCTTCTCGAGCCGCTCTGGCAAACGTTCAAGGCGTTCGGAAGCCTTCGCGTAGTCTACACGCTGGTCGACCTTCTTTCACTCGCCAGGGCAGAGCTCCCACGCCCTCTTTTACCGCTCGGGCCGATGGAGCGGCAGCGTGTGCTCGAGGCCGTCGAGCCTCTGATCGCCCTGGAGAGCGAGCTGAAGCGTCAATCCTTGTTGTAGAGGCTGCTCAGCGGTTTTTTCAGGATGCTTTCGCGCAGCGACGTGCCGGGCTCCCGGCGGGAGACGGCGGGCTGGTCCGCCGGCGGTGTCGGCCGGGGAAAGACCGGCTCGTCGCGGCGCATCTCGCGTCGGAGCGCGTCCAGCCGGGGATCGATCGCAGGTGACGTGGCCGGATCGAGCCGCGGTGTCTGCGGCAGCAGTTCGCGGCGGTAGGATTCGAGCGGCGCGGCGGAAGAGGCGGGCGGCGTGTATGGCTTCGCGTCAAGATCCTCGTCGGCTGCGTCGGTCTCGTCGAAACCTGCCACGGACGCGGCATAATTCTGCTGGAAATTTGAAATGTCAGGTCCGACGGTCACCGCCCGCATGCGGGTGACGATCTTGCGCAAATCGACCGTATCCGGATCTTCCTCGCTCTGCTTGCTGTTGGCGCTGCTCGCCTTCGGCAGGAGGTTTTCGTCGACGCGGGAAAAACGCATACGCATCGGCACGCTGATCGCCTCGCCAAAGGCGATCGCCTCGCCGTTGCCGATCGAGGAGATGAAGCTCGTCGTCGAGATCGACGAGTTCGGGATGGCCGAGCGGATGATTTCCTGGTCGCGGTCGTTGGCAAGGCGCATGGCAAAGAGCGTCGAACACTGCGACAGGATCGTCTGGTCGAGCTCGCCCGGCCGCTGGGTGATGATGCCGAGCGAGACGCCGTATTTGCGGCCTTCCTTGGCGATGCGCGCGATCGCCTGGCGTGTCGGCACGAAGCCGAGGCTCGGATCGGAGGGGATATAGCGGTGAGCTTCCTCGCAGACGACGAGCATGTGGATGGCGCCCTCGCTCCACAGCGCCACCTCGAAGGCCATGCGGCAGAGCACGGAGGCGACAGAATTGACGACCTCGGAGGGAATGCCGGCAAGCTGGAAGGTACAGATCGGCCGGTTCTCGCCGGGGATGCGGAAGATCTGCGCGATGGTTTCGGTGATCGTGTCGCTGATCGTGTTGTTGGAGAACATGAAGTGATAGCGCGGATCGTTGATCGCAGCGATGAGGCGCATCTTCAACGACCGCAGAGAGGGTTTTTCCGAACGGCCTTCCAGGCGGCCGATGCGCTCGTCGATCAGCGCCAGCAGATCGGCCATGCGGTAGGGAACCGGCGTATCGGCGGTGATCGAGCTTTTTTCCGTCGTGCGGCGCACCAGCGAATTGTCGCTGCCGCGGAAGGCGCGCTTGGCTTCCGGCAGGATATCGCGCAGCATATCGAGCTCTTCGGGCACCGGCGGGCGGCCGCGAAACACGACTTCGGCGAACTCCTCCAGCCGCATCAGCCAGAAGGGCAGATCAAGCGTATCAGTATCGATGGTGACGGCGTGCTGAGGAAATGCGGCGGCGAATTCATTATGCGGATCGAGGATCAGTACACGCAGCTTCGGGTCCGCCGCGATCGCCTTGTGCAGGAGCAGCGACACGGCCGTCGACTTGCCGACGCCGGTGGAACCGACGACGGCGAAATGCTTGGAGAGCATCGAGGGGATATGGATCGCCGCATCGATGCTTTCGTCCTGCGTCAGCTTGCCGATGACGGCGGTCGTGCCCTGGCCGGCATCGTAGATGCGCATCAGGTCTGCGGATCGGATGCGGTGCGCGATGGCGCCGAGATAGGGATAACGCGAGATGCCGGTCGAGAATTCCTCGCGCCCGTCCTCGTCGACGCGGACTTCGCCGAGCAGCTCGGTCTCGATCTTGAAAATATTGTCTTCGCCTTCGCCCCAGGCATGGCTGCCGGTGTTCATCTGATAGACGAGCGCGACGACGCGATTGCGGCCGACGCTGATCGAAATCAGCCGGCCCACGGACCAGAGTTCGGTAAGATCGGTGCCGCCCTGTTCGGCGACGGCGGCAATCGTCGCCCTGGAGCCGCTGCATGCAACGACGCGGCCGAGAAAGCGATTTCCCGGCGCAAGGCCATCGCGGCGATCATGCTCGCCTGCCTTGCCAGACGTGCGCAAGTCGTTGTTGAGCAAAGGGCTACTCCATGCGGTAGCGTAGAAGAATAAAGTCGATCCTTTAACAAATCCTTCATCCTATCGATTTTCGGGGATGCAGGCGTGGGGCAGTTTTTTATTGCGGCATGCGTTGACGCTGCGAAATTTTCTGTCTATCACTTCCGACCATGAAAATCGCAACGGCTCTTATCGTGGTGGGAAAGCGCATGGGCAGGATGGTGTAACCATCCGGCGATAGCCACCCATGCGCTAGATGACAGGCTCCTCAGGGGCCTTTTTTTATGCCCAAAATCAGGGCTTCCGGCCACAAACGCAATCCCAGCATCAAACGGAACAGACAGATGAGCACGGACAATCAGGCGGCAGGCAATCGGATGACGGGAGCGGAGATCGTTCTCAAGGCGCTGAAGGACAACGGCGTCGAACATATCTTCGGCTATCCCGGCGGTGCGGTCCTGCCGATCTATGACGAGATCTTCCAGCAAGAGGATGTCAAGCACATCCTCGTCCGCCACGAGCAGGGGGCAGGCCATGCGGCCGAAGGTTACGCCCGCTCCACCGGCAAGGTCGGCGTCATGCTGGTGACCTCGGGTCCGGGCGCTACCAACGCCGTCACGCCGCTACAGGACGCGCTGATGGATTCGATCCCGCTCGTCTGCCTGACCGGTCAGGTTCCGACCCCACTGATCGGCTCCGACGCCTTCCAGGAATGCGATACGGTCGGCATCACCCGGCCCTGCACCAAGCACAACTGGCTGGTCAAGGATGTCAACCAGCTCGCCGCCGTCATTCACGAGGCCTTCCGCATCGCCCAGTCCGGCCGTCCGGGCCCCGTCGTCGTCGATATTCCGAAAGACGTGCAGTTTGCGATCGGCACCTACACGCCGCCCGCCGATTACGCGATCCAGAAGAGCTACCAGCCGAAGATCCAGGGCGACCTCAACCAGATCCATGCCGCGATCGAGCTGATGGCGAATGCGCGCCGTCCAATCATCTACTCCGGCGGCGGCGTCATCAATTCCGGCCCCGAGGCTTCCAAGCTGCTGCGCGAGCTGGTCGAGCTCACCGGTTTCCCGATCACCTCGACGCTGATGGGCCTCGGCGCCTATCCTGCTTCAGGCAAGAACTGGCTGAAGATGCTCGGCATGCACGGCTCCTATGAGGCCAACATGGCAATGCACGACTGCGATGTCATGGTCTGCATCGGCGCCCGCTTCGACGACCGCATCACCGGCCGTCTCAATGCCTTTTCGCCGAATTCGAAGAAGATCCATATCGATATCGATCCGTCCTCGATCAACAAGAACGTCCGGGTCGATATCGGCATCCGCGGCGATGTCGGGCATGTGCTTGAAGACATGGTCCGCCTGTGGCGGGCGCTGCCGAAGAAACCGGAAAAGGGCCGCCTCGATGACTGGTGGACCGATATCGCCCGCTGGCGGGCGCGCAACTCCTTCGCCTATACGAAGAGCAATGACGTCATCATGCCGCAATATGCGCTGGAGCGGCTCTTCGCCCACACCAAGGACCGCGACACCTACATCACCACCGAGGTCGGCCAGCACCAGATGTGGGCGGCACAGTTCTTCGGCTTCGAGCAGCCGAACCGCTGGATGACCTCGGGCGGCCTCGGCACGATGGGCTACGGTCTGCCGGCCGCGCTCGGCGTGCAGATCGCCCATCCCGACAGCCTCGTCATCGACATTGCCGGCGACGCCTCGATCCAGATGTGCATCCAGGAAATGTCGGCGGCGATCCAGCACGATGCGCCGATCAAGATCTTCATCATGAACAACCAGTATATGGGCATGGTGCGCCAGTGGCAGCAGCTGCTGCACGGCAACCGCCTATCGAATTCCTATACGGAGGCGATGCCCGATTTCGTCAAGCTGGCGGAGGCCTATGGCGCCGTCGGCCTGCGCTGCGAAAAGCCGGATGCGCTGGACGACACCATTCTGGAGATGATCGAGGTCAGAAAGCCGGTCATCTTCGATTGCCGCGTCGCCAATCTCGCTAATTGCTTCCCGATGATCCCCTCGGGCAAGGCCCATAACGAAATGCTGTTGCCGGACGAAGCCACCGACGAAGCGGTCGCCAATGCGATCGACGCCAAGGGCCGCGCGCTCGTCTAATAAGGGAAGGGACCAAGGACATGAACGCTCACCTACAGCCCACGGGCTCCGCTTACTTCATTTCGCCGGAAACGGCGGCCGTCGAAAGCCACACGCTTTCGGTTCTCGTCGACAACGAACCGGGGGTTCTTGCCCGGGTCATCGGCCTGTTTTCCGGCCGCGGCTACAATATCGAGAGCCTGACGGTCTCCGAGACCGAGCATCAGGCGCATCTTTCCCGCATCACCGTCGTCACACGCGGCACGCCGCAGGTGTTGGAGCAGATCAAGGCGCAGCTCGAGCGCATCGTGCCGGTGCATCGCGTTGTCGATCTGACGGTGCGCGCCCGCGAACTCGGCCAGGACCGGCCGATCGAGCGCGAAGTGGCACTGATCAAGGTGCTCGGCGAGGGCGAGATGCGCGCCGAGACCCTGCGCCTTGCCGATGCCTTCCATGCCAAGGTGGTGGATGCGACCGTCGGTCACTTCATTCTGGAGATCACCGGCAAATCGTCGAAGATCGATCAGTTCGTGGCGATCATGAAGCCGCTTGGCCTCATCGAGGTGTGCCGTACCGGCATCGCGGCGATGAACCGCGGCGTGCAGGGGATGTGATCTCGCATCGCCCTTTGCTCGGCGTCATCCTCGGCCTTGTGCCAGGGCTGTTCGGTGAGTGAGGAACGGAGAGGCTGCCGCAAAGTCTCTTCTCCCCAGCGGGGAGAAGGTGCCGGCAGGCGGATGAGGGGGCCACACGGGACATCTTTTCCGTGATAGTCTATTCCCCGCCACCGCAATGTTGCATCGTGAATACGGTCGCGACGATACCAACGCGGCTTAAGCTCGCATAAGGATCGTTGGAAAGACCGGCGTCGCCGGCCCCCTCATCCGCCCTACGGGCACCTTCTCCCCGCTGGGGGAGAAGAGGGAATCGAGAGGTCGCGGCATATAACCGGATAGGCGTGAATAGTCTGAGCCGCTGGAGATCAAAGCATCTCCAGCGGCTTTTTCTTTGTGGGCGGCGGAAAGGCAGCGTCGAGGGCATCCCAGTCGTCGTTGGTGATATCAAGCGAGACGCAGTCGCGGTTTTCTGCCGCGCGTTCGGCATTCGAGGTCTTCGGGATGACGATGACGCCATCGCGTTCCAGTAGGAAGGCGAGCGCCAGCTGGGCGGGTGTCGCCTGATAGGCCTTGGCGATGCGGATCAGTTCGGGATGGTGCAGGATATGTCCCTGGTCGATCGGCGAATAGGCCATGACGAGAATGCCGCGGTTCTGGCACCAGGGCAGCAGATCGAATTCGATGCCGCGGTGGGAGAGATTGTAGAGCACCTGGTTGGCGGCGACATTGGCGCCGTCGGGCACGCGGAGCAGTTCCTCCATGTCGTCGGTGTCGAAGTTGGAGACGCCCCAGGCGCCGATCTTGCCGGATGCCTTGAGTGTTTCGAAGGCCGCGATGGTCTCAGTGAGCGGATAGTTGCCTCGCCAATGCAGCAGATAGAGATCGATACGATCGGTGCCTAGCCGTTCGAGACTGCGCTCGCAGGCCTCGATCGTGCCTTTCAGGCTGGCATTCCAGGGATAGACCTTACTGACGATGAAGACCTCGTCGCGCCGGCCCCTGATCGCCTGGCCGACGATCTCTTCAGCGCCACCGTCGCCATACATTTCGGCGGTGTCGATCAGCGTCATGCCGAGATCGATGCCGGCCTTGAGGCTTTCGATCTCGGCCTTGGCATGGCCGGCATCCTCGCCCATGGCCCAGGTTCCCTGGCCGAGCGCCGGCACTTGCGCGCCGTTCGGGAAGGTGATCGTCGGGATCGGGTCGTCTTGCATGATCTTTTCCATTTGGGGGAGATTGCCGCCAATTCTTATCTTTCAAGTAATCCTGTCACCATGACAATGATGCAATGGCATCAGCAATTTAGGACAGTTACATTGACCTAAATGAAATCGGCTACGAAGGATGGCCGGTCCCGGGAGGTTTCATGCCGCTGGATACGTTTCTCGCCCTCGTTCTCTTCGCCTTCACGACCTCGATCACGCCGGGGCCGAACAATATGATGCTCTTCGCATCGGGCGTGAATTTCGGTTTCCGCAGGACGATCCCGCATATGTTCGGGATCGGTGCCGGCTTCTTCGTGCTGTTGCTCGGCGTCGGCCTCGGGCTTGGCGCGTTGCTGCAAACGATACCTGTGATCTATACGGCGCTGAAGTTTGCGGGCGGCGCCTATCTCGTCTGGATCGCCTGGAAGATCGCCTCGTCGCGCTCGCTCAGCGAAGGCAGAATCGGCGCTGAGCCGATGTCGTTCCTCGCCGCCGCCGCCTTCCAGTGGGTCAACCCGAAAGCCTGGGTGATGGCGGTCACGGCAATGGCGACCTATACCAATCCGCAACTCTACCTGGTGAGCGTGCTGATCGTCGGCCTCGCTTTCGCGGCAGTCAATGTGCCCAGCGTTTCGACCTGGGCCGGCTTCGGCTCGGCGCTGAGGGAATGGCTTTCGGATCCGGTGCGACTGAAATGGTTCAATATCAGCATGGCCGTGCTGTTGGTGTTAAGCCTCTGGCCGATGCTAAAATAGAGTGATTGCCGGCTTCATGAGCATCAGCCAGAGAATGCCGATGACGGCGAAGAAGGCGGGAAAACCGCAGGCGAACCAGATGCGGTAAAGGCTGAAATAGGCCGGCGGCAGAGCTTTTCCCGCCGCGGCTGCGGCGCGGGCAAGATCGCGCAAGCGGATCTGGATCCAGACGACGGGCAGCCAGAACAGGCCGGTCACGACATAAAGCAGCAGCGACAGCGCAATCCATCCCTCCGACAGTTCCCAACCGATCGACCGGGCCAGCAGATAGCCGGTCACCGGCTGGACAATGGCTGCGGTGGCGGTGAAGAGAGTATCGGCGATGACAACCGTGCTGGCGACATGGGCGATCAGGCGGGGATCGCGTGTCCAGTGCGCCATCACCATGAAAAAGGCGATGCCGGCGCCGGTGCCGAAGAGCACGGTCGCGCCGATGACATGGGCAAGCAGCAGCCATTCCTCAAGCATCAGCGTTCATCCAGGGTGGCAAGTGCGGTGAGCGTCAGCAGGAGCGACGGCAGCACCTTGATGAGGGGACCAAGCGGATCGAGCCAGAGTGCGGGTTCGAGCAGGCTGGCGCCGGCAAGATAGGCGAACGACACGGCCAGCATGCCGAGAAGGGCGCGTTTCGCCAGCGGGCGAAGGAGGACGGCTACGCCGAGAGCGATGTCGATCAGGCAGGTTGCAAGCGTCAGCGCCGTTGCTGCGGCCTCAGGCATGAACGCCAGGAAGTGCGCGGACGTCTTCTCCAGCGTCAGCAGCGGGATCAGACCGGACAGCAGCCAGAAAAAGGATAGGCCCGATATGACGAGCGGCTTCAGAAGATAGAGCCTGGCAAACCAGAGATCCTGTACGCCGGACGGACTGGCCGAGAGTGTCGCTGCCGCGGGTGTCGTGGCAAGACCGCTCTCCGCTTTCGAGCTCCGCACGCCTTCCGACATGACAGTCATCGCCGTCGAGCGCAGCGGCGAACGCCAGCCGAGCAGTCCTGATAGATCGGCCAGCCACGTCACCGGCCCGGCAAGCCAGCGGGGGAGAGCGAACACGCGGGCGGGTGGCAGGCCGAGCCACTGGCGGTGAAGACGGACGAGATCGGCGAGCGTCAGAACTTCGTCGGCGGCAAGATCGATATCGCCGGAGATGCCGCCGGAGACCGCCCGCGACACGGCTTCCGCCACATCGTCCACCGAAAGCGTTTCGACCGGACTTTCGGCATGGACCAGCGGCAGCACCAGGGGAAAGGCGGCAAGCGCCCGCAGCAGCGCCGAACCGCCATGGGCATTGCGGCCGAGAACGAGGGCAGGGCGCAGGATGAGGTAAGGCAGGCCGCTTGCCGCCAGCGCCTCGTCGGCTCGCCGCTTGGTGGCGAGGAAGGGAAGATCGCCCGCCGCTCCGGCCGTCCTTGCCGATATCTGCACGATCAGCGGACGCGACGAGCGTTTCGCGGCGGAATAGAGCGCCAGCATCGCCTTTTCCTGGGTGACCGCCAGATTGTCCGACAGGCCGTCTTGCAGGGCACCGGCGCAATTGACGACGACGTGTTGATACTTGAGGAGATCGTCCCAGTCTTCGGGCTTCGTCAAGCCGGAGAGATCGGCTTGCCGCCAAGCTATCGCCGGATGTTTCAACCGCGCCCGAGCCGGATTGCGGCCAATCCCGGTCACGACGTGGCCGTCGGCCGTAAGCCGGGCCGCGACGACGGAGCCTATGAAGCCGGTAGCGCCGAGAATTAGGATGTTCATGTTGGGAGATTAGCGGAAAAGCATGAATGGGATAGGAGGGCTTGGCGAGCGTGCGGCGTGTGATAAAAGGGAGGATGTTTACACTGCTTCCACGGAGGAGGCTTCGAGGAAGTGCGAGGCCTTGCCACGATTCCGCTTCTCCCCAGCGGGGAGAAGATGCCGGCAGGCGGATGAGGGGGTGAGCGGCAAAGCCGCAAATGTACGAAGCGTAAGCGAAGGGCAACAATAAAGGGTGTGCCGTGCGGCCCCCTCATCCGACCCTTCGGGCCACCTTCTCCCCGCTGGGGAGAAGGGGAGCAAGAGTTGGACTTCGCCCGCCTTTCAGGGCTTGCCGGAGAAGCGCGTAAGTCGCTTATCTGTTGTTTCGGGAGGACATTGCCTTGCACGATCATGACCACCACGACGATCACGATAATCATTATTCCGACATGCAGGCCCGCGTGAAGGCCCTGGAAACGCTGCTGACGGAGAAGGGGCTGATCGATCCGGCGTCGATCGACGCGATCGTCGAGACTTACGAGACGAAGGTGGGACCGAGAAACGGCGCCCATGTTGTAGCCAAGGCCTGGAACAATGCCGATTTCGCCGACTGGCTAAAGCGTGATGCGACGGCGGCCATTGCCAGCCTCGGCTATACCGGCCGGCAGGGCGAGCATATGCGCGCCGTCTTCAACACCGCCGAGACCCATAATCTCGTCGTCTGCACGCTCTGCTCCTGTTATCCTTGGTCGGTGCTCGGTCTGCCGCCGGTCTGGTACAAGGCGCCGGCCTATCGCTCGCGCGCCGTCATCGATCCGCGCGGCGTGCTGGCCGAATTTGGGCTAACGCTGCCGGAGGACAAGAAGATCCGCGTCTGGGATTCGACGGCGGAACTGCGTTACCTCGTCATTCCCGAGCGGCCCGAAGGGACAGAGGGCATGGACGAGCAGTCGCTCGCCGGCCTCGTCAGCCGCGATGCGATGATCGGCACGGCCGTTGCCCGGAAGCCGGAGAGCGCCACATGAACGGACCGCACGATCTCGGCGGGCAGATGGGCTTCGGTCCTGTCGCGCCCGAAAAGGACGAGCCCTGTTTCCATGCCGAATGGGAAAAGCGGGCGCTCGGCATCACGCTTTCCTGCGGCGCTTTCGGCGCATGGACGATCGATGAAAGCCGGCATGCGCGCGAGAATATTCCGCCGGCCGATTACCTCGCCGCCAGCTATTACGAGATCTGGATCCGAGGCATCGACAAGCTGCTCGAACGGCATGGCTTTGCGACACGCGCGGAATTGCTGTCCGGTCATGCGCAGCAGCCAGGAGCCGTTCCGAAGCGGGTGCTGAAGGCGGACATGGTGCCCGGCGTTCTGGCGAAAGGCGGCCCTTGCGATCGTCCTGTCGAGACAGCACCGCTCTTTGCGGTCGGCGAGACGGTGAGGACGAAGAACTTCAATCCGGCGACGCATACGCGTCTGCCGCGTTATGCCAGGGCCAGGACCGGTGTGGTCGAGGCAGTGCAGGGCTCTTTCGTTTTCCCTGACGACAATGCACATGGCAAGGGCGAAAACCCACAATGGCTCTACACGGTCGTTTTCGACGGCGCGGAGATCTGGGGCGGAAATGCCGATCCGACGCTGACCGTGTCGATCGATGCCTGGGAGAGCTATCTTGAGCCGGCATGAGATATCGCCGCTGACGCAATCGTCCGGGCTGCCGAGGTCGCCGGAGGGCGAGCCGGTTTTTCCCGAGCCATGGGCGGCCGAAGCTTTTGCCATGACCGTGCACCTGCACGCAAAAGGCCTGTTCAGCTGGAGCGAATGGGCTGAAACGCTTTCCGCGCAATTGCACAAGCCTGACCGGGCCGAAGATGGCAGCGACTATTTCGACTGCTGGGTGGCTGCACTCTCCGACCTCATCGTCGACAACGGCATCGCCGATGCGGAAACGATCCTGGCACTGCAGCAGAGCTGGCAGCGGGCGGCGGAAGCGACGCCGCACGGACGGCCAATCGAGCTCAGCAACGATCCCTCGCGCTGATCCTTAGAGTGGTTCAGCTTTTACAGAAGCGCGGAACCGCTCTACCCTTTTGTTTTTTTACGCAATTCCCGGCAAAATCGCTTCGCGCTTTGCCTGGAGTTGCTCTACGACGGGAACTGCTTGTAGCATTCCTCGGCCACCTGACGCAGCGTCTCGCGGGAAATTTCGCCGGTGACGGCATAACCGAGTTCGCCGTCGATCCAGTAGAAGGTTTCGAGATTGCCTGATGAGGCGAAGCGGAAGCTCGTCGTGCGGTTCTGCGTGTTGCGGCCGACCATGACGGTCAGGCGCTCGCCGGCCTGGTTTTCATACATGAACATGGCGCCCGGCCTGCCGTCGACCGGCAGCAGGCGGCCGCCGACCAGCTTGAAGCCGAGCGGCTGCAGGTTCGGGATCTTGAGGTTCTGGATTGCCAGGCGCTTGCCAAGCCAGGTGGCGAGGTGGACCTCCTCGTTTGCGAAGACCTCGACGGGATGGCGAACCTCGGCGGCATAGACCGTGAACGCGGTCTGGGCCTGTTTCGGCAGGGTTTCGGAGCCGGCAAGCTGCAACTCCGGTTTTTCCAGAAGTGCAGGGCCATAATGGCCGCTGACTGCACCGAGCGTGAAGACGAGGAGGGCCGATGCCGCGATCGCCCAGCGATTCGGTCCCGATGAGACGGCGCGCGGGGGGACGACGAGCAGAGGATCGGTGTCCTTCGCCTTCTCATAACCGGCAAACAGCGATCGGATGCCTGAATTCTGCGCCTGCCATTCGGCGACCATCGCCGTCTCGTCGGGATTGTCGGCCAGGAAGGTCTCGATGCGGGCGCGCGCCGTTTCCGGCAGCTGGCCGTCGGCATAGGCGTGAAGGTCGGCTTCGGTGACGCTCGGATTGGTCTCGTTCATTTCGGTCTCCGAAGCGTAATGATGTTGTCGGCCTTCAATCGCTCGGCGACGCGCCGGCGGGCGCGAGACAGGCGCGACATGACGGTGCCGATTGGGATATCGAGCGCGGCGGCGACCTCGCCATAGGTGTATCCCTCGATGACCACGAGCATCAGCACGGCGCGGTGTTCCTCTGAAAGGCTGTTCAGCGCATCGTCCAGCCGGGCACGTTCCAGCGGATCGGCGGGCGGTTCGGGCGCGGCCAGATTCTCTGCGGCACCGATCTCGACAAGGCCGTCGCGCGTCTTGCCGCGCCGGCCGTTGCGGTAGAGATTGGTCATGATGGTCAGGACCCAGCCGCGCAGGTTGAGGCCGCGCCATTGGCCGCGGCGCGTGAGAACCTTTTCGACACAATCCTGGAGCAGGTCCTCGCCATCGGCATCCGAGCGCGTCAGGCTGCGCGAATAACGCCTGAGCGAGGGCAGGAGGGCCAGGATCTGGCCCTCGAAGGTTTCTGGTGCGGGTGTTTTCACGCCGGCAACTCGCTTGTGATCGGGGTCTTCGCGATCAAGGCTTGGCGAGATCCCAGTTGCCGCCGACGCCATCGCCGGTGATGTCGCCGGCCTTCGTGTCCTTGACCCAGTAATAGAGCGGCATGCCGTCCTTGGCCCATTGCTTCGTGCCGTCCTTGCGTTCGATGATCGAATATGCACCATCGGCCTTGGCATCGGAAGCGGCCATCAGCGGGGGCCAGTTCTTGGCGCAATCGTCGTAGCAGTTGGAAACGCCCTTGGCGTCCTTCTTGAAGGTGTAGAGGGTCATGTCGTTTTCGCCGGCGAGCACCTTGCCCTTGGCGGATTCGACTTCCTTGACGGGAGGGGCGGCGAAAGCAGCGGTCGCGGCAAGGGCGGCTGCGGCTGCGACGGACAGGAATTTCACGGATGTCATGATGTCTCTCCTCGGGTTGGGCACGCAATGCTGCGATACCTGAGATGAGACACGGGGGGAGGTGGTTTTATTCCAGGCGGAGCGAAAGTTTTGTGCAAATGGCGGGGCCGCTGCGTCGAGGCGGTCGAACCGTTGAGAATGATCGACGCGCTCTTGGAGAGCGGAGCGAGGCACACCGATCAGCCCTTATGGTGAGGAGGCCCGCAGGGCCGTCTCGAACCACGAGGGCGGGTGGCTAGGTGCGTGCGTGCCGCGTGCAGATATCGCTGGGTTTCAGCGCCGGTGGCCAGCCCCGTCCTTCGAGGCCCCTGCGGGGCACCTCAGGATGAGGCTGGAGAGAGGTATCGTCCGTTATGGCGCCGAGGCAGACGCTGCCGCCATGTCGACCCACACCGCTTCGAATATATGGCCATCGGGATCCTCGAAGGCACGGTTATAGAGCCAGCCCATGTCCGTCGGCGCGCGCGGATCGGCCCTGCCGCCAGCGGCTGTGGCTGCCTCGACGATAGCGTCCACATCCTGGCGGCTGTCCATCGTCAGCGCGATCAGCACTTCGCTCGTCTTCTGCGCTTCGGCGACGGGCTTCGGCGTGAAGGTGGCGAAGAAGTCGCGTGTCAGCAAGTGGAAGACAATGGCTTCGGACCAGACCATGTTCGAGGCTTGGTGGTCGCTGAACTGTTCGTTCTTGCTGCAGCCGATCGCTTCGTAGAAGCGAGTTGCGGCGGCGATGTCTTTCGCCGGCAGGTTCACGAAGATCATCTTAGGCATTGCAGTTCTCTCCTCTTCCTTTGTCTTGCGGAGGTTGTCTTCTGAGGCGGCTTTGCCTCACACAAACTCCTGCACGATCGTGTCGCTGGCATGAATGCAGACGATTTCGAGCCGTCCGGTGCCGACATTCTCGAAGCGGTGGGGAATGTTGGCGGCCACGACGACGATATCGCCGGGAAAGGCGCGGGTCTTGGCGTCGCCTACGGTGAATTCGGCTTCGCCTTTGCTGACTGCCCACGTTTCGGAATAGGGGTGGACATGCAGGTCAGGCCCTTGGCCGGGCTCATTGTCGACCAGGAAAAGCGATATCTCGCCGCCATGGTCGCGGCCTTCGAAGCGGACCGTGCGGCTCTGATCGGGTCGCGGTTCCTGGTGGCGAAGAATACTGAACATCACGTGCCTCCTGCTGGTGCCCTCTGCGATCACAAAACTATCTTCGTGAGAAGATATATCCTCAAAACTGTCTTCCTGTCAAGATATCTTCCTTGAAGTGGATGGAAGGTGTATGTCTCGGCTGTGGTGGCATATGAGGCAGAAAATGACGAATGGAACTAAAGGAGACGGCTCCTACGAGGATCATGTCGACCGGCTGCGCCGGCAATGGGCGCTGGAACTGCCCGACCTCGACACTGAGCCGATGGCGATCCTGGGCCGGGCCTTTCGGCTGTCGAACCTGGTGCGCCCGAGCATTGAGGCGACCTTTGCCGATTTTGGTCTCGACCGCGGCGAATTCGACGTGATCGCAACGCTTCGCCGTTCCGGACCGCCTTATCGGTTGACCCCGACAGACATGTATTCGGCTTTGATGATCTCCTCGGGAGGCCTGACCCACAGGCTCGACCGGCTGGAGAAGGCGGGCCTGATCCGCCGGGAGAAATCACCGCGTGACGGGCGCAGCGTATTGGTGGCATTGAGCGAGGCGGGCGCGGCACTCGCCGAAAAGGCCTTCCGCACCGACATGGCGAGCGAATCTTCGTTTCTGCAGGCTCTTGACGGAAAGGAGCGCGAGGCGCTCGCGGCGCTGCTGCGCAAGCTGATCGCCGGAATTGAAAATGAGCAGGCGCAGGGAGAGGACGAGAACGGGGGCTGAGGGAGATCGGAGCCCGCATCGCCGTTCAGGCAGCAACACGCTGCTTTTGCAGCTCATTTACATCGTGCCGGTTTTCGGATATGATATGTCCTTAATTCCATTGGCAGAACCAACCATCATACGAGTTGCCGAATGATCCTGAAAAGCCAGGTCGAGTGGGCGCTTCACTGCTGCGCCATTCTCGCGGGCCTGCCAGAGGGCAGGTATCTTTCCACCAAGGCGCTTGCCGAGCTTCATGGTCTGCCGAAGGAATATCTCTCCAAAGCACTGCAGAGCCTTTCGCAGGCATCGCTGGTCGAGACCACGCTCGGTCCGAGTGGCGGCTACAGGCTTGCCAAGACCCCCTCGGATATCAACTTTCTCGAGATCGTCGAGGCGGTCGAGGGGAAGGCCCGCAGCTTCACCTGTACGAACATCCGGGCGAACAATCCCTGCCGGCCGCAAGGATACTGCGACAGCAAGCCATGCGCGGTGGCGCGCATCATGTGGGAGGCCGACGAGGCCTGGCGTGATACGCTGAGGCGCGTCCGGCTTTCCGATCTGGTCGGCACCTTGTCCGAGGAAGTGCCGGCCGACATTTGGCGCAGCACGTTCGAATGGGTGCTCAAGCGCGCTGGCTGAGCGGGGCGCCGATCTCTACGCCTTGAAAATGGTTCTGATGGTCTTCAGGATGGCATGCGCACTGCGGGCATGTTCGGGAGGCAAGGAGGCGCCGTTGCGGAAACGCTCGGCGCGGCTGGCGAGGTGGTCGGCGATTTCTTCCGCCAGCGCCGGGCGTTCGCTTAGCAGCGGCGCGAAGGCCTCCTGATCGATCTCATAGGCGGTCACGGGGGTCAGAGCCTCCAGGGTGCAGACTTCCTGCATGCCGGCGAGCAGTCCGGTCTCTCCAAAAAAATCGCCCGGCGCGAGCCGTCCGCGTTCCTCGCCTGCGTTCCGCGCCGCGATGATGCCGGCGCGTACCATCATCAGTGAGGGGAGCATTTCGTCCTCCCGCACGATCACATCGCCTTTGCGGAACTCCCGGACAGTCGTGGTTTCGGCGAGCCTGCGCTTCTCATCTGATGTCAGCGTTGTAAAGACCGGAATGGCCTCGATCAGGGCAAGCGGCGTTACGCTCGGCGGCTTTGCGCTTTCTTCTGTCGGCAGATCGGCGGTCAGCACCGTCGCCGACGGCGGAATGGCCAGCAGCAGGCCGGCGGATTTGCAGTGGCGATAGACGAGATCGAGCACCTCGTTTCGCGCCGGCACCCGCTGGCTCGGGCTCGTCACCCGAAACTGCAGCTCGACCTCAAGCGCCGTGGCATCCAGCCCCTTGAGTGCTACGACCGGCGGCGGCTCGCGCACGATCGAATTGCAGCTCGCAAGCGCCGTTGCCATGACTTGGCGGACCGATGCCGGCATCCGCGTCGGGGCGATGCGGATGGTGAGGATCAAGAGATGGGTCTCGTCCGGCCGGCTTACATTCGTCAGGCCGAGCTTTGCCAGAAAACTGTTCGGCAGAACGACGATATTGTTTGCGCTGGTCAGGATGTGCGTCGCGCGCCAATTGCTTTCGACGACGCGCCCCTCTGTGCCGTCGCTGAGAAGGATCCAGTCACCGATGATGTATGGCCGGCCGAGCGTCAGGGCGATGCCGGAGAAGACGTCAGCGAGCGTGTTCTGCAGCGCCAGGCCGAGAATGATGGCGACCACGCCCGAGGTTGCGACGAGGGTTCCGATCGGCACGCCGAAGACGAAGGCCAGAACCGACAGGGCCATGCCGATATAGACGACGCCGATGACCAGATCCTGGAGCAGGCGAGCCTCTCGCGGACTGCCCTCCAGCACCAGATAGAGCCTGATGAAACCGATGACAGCCCATGCCAGATGGATCCACCAGAGCGTTTTTGCGACGATGACGAGCAGGGCCTGCGGATCTTCCGAGCCATATCCCTGAAACCGATGAGGTTCGATGCCGCTGCCGACGAGGATCAGCGTCATCACACCAAAGAACAGGATCTGCACCACCAGCCGCGTCGTCGGCCGCTGCCGGGAAAGCAGATGCCAGACGACGATGCCGGCGAAGCCGACTGTTATCAGCGATATCAGCGGCTTGCCGAAGAGCGCGTCGTAGATCATCTCTCTCTGTCTCCGGAAGGGGCGGGCGGCACATGATTCAGCATCTCGGCCGCCCGCGCAAGCATCGGAGCTTCGCGCGGACGGCAGGAGTGAACTGTCACTTCTGGAGCGGATAGGTCAGCTCTTTCTGGTCGGTGTCTACGACGAAGACGGCGAGCAGGCGGGCGGGCTTGGTCTCGCTGCCATTGGCGCTGACGCCATGGCGGTCGCCCGGCATTTCGGAGAAGCTCTCCCCGGCCTTATAGACCTTGACCGGGTCGTCATTGACCTGGCTGCGGATCGACCCTTCGAGCACGGTGGCGTAGATGAAGGCCGAGTCCGGATGGGTGTGGCCTTCGGAGAAGCCGCCCGGACCATATTCGACGAGCACGCCCTTAATGCTCTTGCCTGGCACGTTCGGAAGTTCGTGCTCATAAACGAGCGTGACCTTCGCAGCCTTGCTGCTGTCATGTGCGGCCACGCCGGTGGCGGCCAGAAGGGCGAGGGCGGCGGCGAGGAATGATTTTTTGATCATCGGAATCTCCTTGGATCTGGATGGGGAGGACGCGCCCAAGCGGCCGCGTCCTGAGGGCAAGTGAAATCACTTCGGCTGGGCGGACTTTGCGAACCATTGCTCGAAGGTGATCGAGCCGAGCCGCGGATTGGCGTCGGAGACGAGCGATTGGTCGTTGAGCCTTGCGCCGAAATATCTCGCTTCGGCGTCGACCTCGACGGTGCGCGGGTCTTTCATCGCCTTCAGATAACGGGCGACGAGCTCGCTGAGGCGGGCCCGTTCGGGACCTGATATCTCGACCGTCGTATTGGCGGGGGGGTCGAGCGCCACATCAGCCATGGCGTCGGCGACGTCGTCGGAAGCGATCGGCTGCACATGGACCGGCGACAGGTGGACCGTCTGGCCGACCGTGCCGGATTGGGCGATGCCGTTCAGGAATTCCATGAACTGCGTCGAATGCACGATGGTATAGGGAATGCCCGACGCCTTGATCAGCTTTTCCTGGGCAAGCTTGCCGCGGAAATAGCCGCTTTCCTGCAGGCGCTCGGTGCCGACGACGGAGAGCGCGATATGGTGCTTGACGCCGGCGAGTTTTTCGGCGGCGAGTAGATTGCGACCCGAGGTCTCGAAAAATTCGAGCACGGCCTTATCCTCGAAGGACGGCGAATTGGCGAGGTCGAGCACGACTTCGGCGCCCGAGAGCGCCTCTGCCAGCCCTTCTCCGGTGATCGTGTTGACGCCGGAGTTCGGCGATGCGGCAATCACGTCATGGCCGCGTTTGCGCAGGCGTTCGACAGTCTTCGAACCGATGAGGCCGGTTCCGCCGATGACAACGATTTTCATAACGGATCTCCGTTCGCTGCCGGAGTGCGGCAGCGTCAAAGTTGAATCTTCTCAAGGAATTGCGAGGGTTAGTTCAGGCCTGCCTTGTCGAGGCCGTAGGCCTTGTCGGCCGAGCCGGGCACTGTCTTGAAGCCGACATTGACGCGGTTCCAGGCATTGATCGCCATGACGACGAAGGTCAGGTCCGAGATTTCCTTCTCGGAAAGCTGGCCGCGCACCCGTTCGTAAATCTCGTCGGGAATGCCGCCTTCGGGAAGCTTGGTCAGTGCTTCGGTCCAGGCAAGGGCTGCACGCTCGCGGGGAACGAACAGGTTCGATTCCCGCCAGATGGCGACGTGGTAAAGCCGCAGTTCCGTCTCGCCGTGGATCTTGGCCTGCTTCACATGCATATCGAGGCAAAAGCCGCATCCATTGATCTGCGAGGCGCGGATCTCGACGAGGGCCTGCAGCTTCTCGTCGATCACGCTGCTCTTCAGCGCCATGCTGAATTCCATGAATTTCTTGAAAAGCTCGGGGGACTGCTGGGCGTAGTTCAGTCGCTGGGTCATATGTCTCTCCTTCAATTAAGGATATTAAGTATCCTTATGGATAAAAGATATCCTTAATTGCTGGACTGTAAAGTCATTCTCGCTTAGTTTGGCTGCATAAGGCCTATGCACAAAAGTATGAGGGGCAGGGATGGATATCGTTTCGGCATTGCGGACCTTTCAGCGCGTCGTGGAGACGGGTTCGTTCTCGGCGGCGGCGCACGATCTCAACGTGACGCAGCCGGCGGTCTCGCGACAGGTCGCAGCCCTCGAGGGCCATTTCAACACCCGCCTCCTGCATCGCACGACGAGCGGCCTGTCGCTGACGGCAGAGGGGGAGCGGATGCTGCCGATGGCGCTGCGGATTCTCGAAGCGGTTGAGGAGCTTGGCGATGCGGCCGGATCGGACGGCGCCATGGCCTCGGGAAAGGTCAGGCTCAGCGTTCCAGCACCACTCGGCCTCTATCTCAGCGAGCGGCTCGGCGATCTTCTCGCCGCCCATCCGAAGCTCTCGGTCGAACTCATCTTCAGGGAGCAGGGCTCGGATATGATCGAGGAGCGCCTGGATCTCGAAGTGCGCTTGGGCCAGGTCGCCGACAGCAGCCTCGTCTGCCGGCGGATCGGCTGGACGACCGCCTTCCTCGTTGCAGCTCCCGCCTATCTCGCGCGCAGGGCGGCTCCCCGCGCACCGAAGGAGATCAAGGACCATGAATGCCTGTGTTACAACAGGGCAGGCGAGGCCAATACCTGGTCCTTCTCGAACGGTTCGGAAGACATATCGGTCCGGATCTCGCCGCGGTTGACCGCCTGCAATGCCGTCGCCATTCACCGGGCAGCCCTTGCTGGAGCGGGTCTTGCGGTGCTTTCGCACATCATCGCAATGCCCGATATCGCCGCCGGCCGGCTGGTCCCCGTGATGAAGGATTTCCAGCCGAGCCGGCTGCCGGTTACCGTCGTCTATCCCTCGCGGCGCAACATGCCGCTGCGCGTCAAGACGGTTCTGGATTTTCTCACCGACGCTATGGGGCAGGACCCGTCGATGTGCGCGAGCGGCGCGGACCGGCAGTGGAACTGATGATCGTCCGGCCGGGCGATTTGCCGTTTTCCGCCTTGCCTAAATCCCGCGAATCCTGCCAAGTCCTGCGATCATGCAATTTGCGCCGCAACAAGATGAAGCCCTGAAGGCTGTTTCGAAATGGCTGAAGGAAGGGCGCTCGCCGCTCTTTCGCCTGTTCGGCTATGCCGGAACGGGAAAGACGACGCTTGCCAAGCATTTTGCCGAAAATGTCGATGGCGACGTGCTGTTTGCCGCCTTCACCGGCAAGGCGGCGCAGGTGCTGCGCTCACGCGGCGCCTCCAACGCCCGGACGATCCATTCGCTGATCTACCGGCCGCGCGGTGAGGAGGCGGTGGAAGACGAGGAAACAGGCAAGACCTCGATCGCGCCGATGTTTTCGATCAACCGGCAAAGCCCGGTCGCGAAGGCGGCGCTGATCATCGTCGACGAATGCTCGATGGTGGACGAGGCGCTCGGCAAGGATCTGATGAGCTTCGGCACGCCGATCCTGGTGCTCGGTGATCCCGGCCAGCTGCCGCCGGTCACAGGCGGCGGCTACTTCACCAATCAGGATCCGGACTATCTGCTCACCGATATCCACCGGCAGGCGCGCGACAATCCGATCATCAAGCTCGCCATGCAGGTGCGCGAAGGCAATGAGGTGATGTATGGTGATTACGGCACGGCTAAGGTGATCTCGAAGAACGAGGTGACGCAGCAGCTGGTGCTCGATGCCGATCAGGTGCTCGTCGGCACCAACCGCACGCGGCGGCGCTACAATCAGCGCCTGCGTGAGTTGAAAGGCTTCAATGCCGATTATCCGCAGACCGGCGACAAGCTCGTCTGCCTGCGGAACGATCCGGCCAAGGGCTTGCTCAACGGTTCGCTCTGGCAGGTGATGACCTCGTCGAAGGAAACGACGAAGCCCGGCATCAATCTGCTCGTCCGGCCAGAGGATGACGACATGGACCGGGGAGCTGCCAAGATCAAACTGCTGAAGCAGGCCTTCGAGGATGTCGAGGGCGAGATTCCCTGGAACACCCGCAAACGCTACGACGAGTTCGACTATGGCTATGCGCTGACCGTTCACAAGGCGCAGGGTTCGCAATGGAACGATGTCGTGCTCTTCGACGAGAGCTGGGCGTTTCGCGATACCCGCGAACGCTGGCTCTATACCGCGATCACGCGCGCGGCGGAGACGCTGACGATCGTCCGCTAATCCCAGTCGCACCCACGACTAGGTCGCATTCCCGATCTGGAGTGGTGAGGAAGAAACGGTGGCGGCCGTGTCTTAGGCGGGTGATACTAAGCCTGCACGATGCCGAGCAGAACTGCCTTGGCGATGGCCTGGAAGCGGTTGTTGGCGCGGAATTTCAGGATAATTCCGGCTTCCAGGTCACGGGTTTCGTCATGTTTCAGGTCGAGCGCCCGGGCGATGCGCTGGGTGGAATAACCCTCGGCCATCAGTTCCAGGCAACGCCGCTCCTGTGCGGTCAGGCTTTCACTGTCCTGATTGTCGTTCAATAGCGGCGCCTCGACGCTGCCGTCGAAATCCAGGAGGTCGCCGACCTGCTGGAGCTGACGGTGCAGCGTCGACATCTCGGCCGTCAGTTCGCGTTTGCGCACCTGCAGGGCCTCGCGGAACATCGCTTCGGCCGTTTCCTGCGAATCGGCGTTGCGGAGTTCGTCCATCAGTTCTTGGATGACGGCGATCGGCATGCCGGTTTCGCGGCAGACTGTAATGACGGCCATGCGCATCACGTCGTCCTGGCCGTAGACCCGCATCAGGCCGATGCGGTTGGCTGAAATCAACCCTTTCTCTTCATAGAAATGCAGTGTCCTATGCGTGACGCCGAATGCGTTTGCCATGTCGGCAATGGGCACCGGACCGTCCGGTAGATCCGGCGGTAGCGCGGCCGAAGGCAGGAACCGGTATTTCGACCGGGCCTCCGAAGCGATACCGGCGGTGGCAAACAGGCGTTTGGAACCGTCTGGCATGAACCCTCCTGGGGCATGTTGTTGCACCTCATGCGGTTTTGCCAGTTGCTTCCCATGCGCGGCGAGTGGGGTTTCCTCTAGGCGTTCTTCTCAGTGGGAAAGAAGCAGTACGCGGCTACTCTACGCGATACGATGTCCACGTTATGCGTGAACGATCTTTTTTATAAGTGCTAAAAATAATCTCTTTTAAATGGGATAGCAACTTTACCGGCATCTTTTGCCGGGTTCTTGGGTGTGTTGCACAGAAACATGTGCTGCACTGCGGGATCTCGCGGTCCTCTTCAAAGGTGACGGGATTTACTATCTGCGGTACGCGTTCGGCAAATGCTCAGCGTAATTTCGCTGCCCATCAGCGATTGGTATGGCATCCATTTGTGAATCTCGTTGGCCATCGCGGAGCACTTGGCTTAAAAGCAGGGCCTCCCATTTCCGTGACCGATGGATCTCGCCATGCCCGCCAAACTCTCCGTGAACCTCAACGCCGTCGCCATGCTGCGCAACCGGCGCGACCTGCCCTGGCCGAGCGTCGAAGCGCTCGGGCGTATCGCGCTGAAATCCGGTGCGAGCGGCCTGACGGTGCATCCGCGCCCCGACCAGCGGCACATCCGTTTCTCCGATCTGCCCGTCATCCGAAACCTGATCGATGACGAGTTCCCCAAGGCCGAGTTCAATATCGAGGGTTATCCGACCGAAGAATTCTTCGAGCTCTGCGCCGGGGTAGCACCCGAGCAGGTGACGCTGGTGCCTGACGATCCCGCGCAGGCGACCTCCGATCACGGCTGGGATTTCCGTAAGCACCAGGCGTTCCTGACCGATGCCGTCGCGCGGCTGAAGACGATGGGATGCCGGGTGTCGCTATTTGCCGACGGCGATGGCGATGCAGAAGCGGTTGATATCGCCAAGGCGGTCGGCGCCGACCGGATCGAGCTCTATACCGGCCCCTATGGTGGCTGCTTTGACGCGCCGGAACGGGCGGCCCCGATTCTCGAAGCGCTCGAACGGACGGCCGATGCAGCCCTTGCAATCGGCCTCGCCGTCAATGCTGGCCATGACCTGACGGTGGCGAACCTGCCCGCGCTGGTGAAGCGCATTCCGGCGCTCGCCGAAGTCTCGATCGGTCACGGGCTGACCGCCGATGCGCTGGAATACGGTATGGCGGAAACGGTGCGCCGTTTCTGCCAGGCTTGCGGGCAGGTGGTTTGACGGCCAACTCGTCCGTTGCCTCGGGCTCTAACGGATGGGAGAGGAATACGGCGCTGCTACGAGTCTCTTCTCCCCCAGCGGGGAGAAGGTGCCGGCAGGCGGTTGAGGGGGTGAGCGGCAGAGCCGCGAATGCGCTGAGCGAGAGCGAAGGGCAATGAATGGTGTGCCGTGCAGCCCCCTCATCCGACCCTTCGGGCCACCTTCTCCCCGCTGGGGAGAAGAGGGAGCCCGGACGTCAGTCAATTCGCAAGATAGCTCTCTCGAATCCGCTTCGACGTAAGTGGCTCATTTGACGTGAAGTTTTCTCACGCGCATTGCATCCCTGCGATGTTGCGCAGGGATGCAGGAGAGATCAATGACCTGCGGCATTGCCTGACGCCGTCAACGCAGCCTTATGCTCCACGAAGAAGTCCTTCAGCGGCTGCGGCGGTTTGCCGGTCAGCTTGGTGAAGTCTTCGGTGACGATGTCGAACTTGCCGGCGCGAGTGTTGGCGTCGGCAGAAACCAGCATGTCGGCGACGAAACCGGGAAGGCCGGCGCTGCGCATGCCCTGGCCGAGCTGTTCGTCGGTGACGTCGACGACCTCGAGCGGCTTGCCGGCGACATCGGAGACGATGGCGGCGATCTGCCGGTTGTTCAGTGATTGCGCACCGGTCAGCGTATAGGTGGCGCTGGTCGAGGTGCCGGAGGCAAGGGCTGCGGCGATCGCCAGGGCGCAGTCGTCACGCGAGATGGTCGAGACCTTGCCGTCACCCGTGGCGCTATACCATTTGCCGCCCTGCAGGTTGTGCGGCATGCCGTGCAGGTAATTGTCGTGATACCAGGCATCGCGGATGATCGCATAGGCGATGCCGCTTGCCTTGATGGCGTTTTCGCTGCCGAGATGATCGGGCGCGAAGGTGACGAGCGAATCGTCCGGCGCCGGCATCGAGGTATAGGCGATGTGCTTGACTCCTGATTTGACGGCCGCCGCAACGGCGCCCTTGTGCTGGGCGAGGCGCTTGCCGGGAGTGTCGAGCGCATCGGTGCTGATGATCAGCAGCCGGTCGACACCGGCGAAAGCCTTTTCCAGGCCTGCCGGGTCATCGAAATCGGCCTTGCGGATAACGACGCCCTTGTTGTCGAGCTCGGAAAGCTTTTCCGGCTGGCGCGTTGCCGCGACAATGTTGTCGGGAGCGACCTTGTAGGTCTCGATGAGGTGATGGATGACACGCTGGCCGAGCTGTCCGGCAGCGCCGGTGACCAGGATGGTTTCGCTCATACGTCGTTTCCTTCTGTGTTGTGCAGGTGGTCTCGAAAAGAGAGTAACACTAGAATAGGAATTGACTTGGCGGTGTAAAGGAGGCAGTTTTTCAGCTCTACGTTACCAAAAGGGAACCAGCAGATGAGCGGTGCGGTCGTCAGTCTGAAGAACAGGGTGCCGGGGGCGCGGCGCGAGATCGATCTCGCCGGCCTGGATTTCGGCAATTGCCCGGTCAGGGACATGATGCAGCAGATCGGCGGCAAATGGTCGACGCTGCTACTCGAGGTGCTGGCGGATCGGCCTTATCGGTTTGGCGAGCTGCGGCGGATGATCCCCGATATTTCGCAGCGCATGCTGACGCAGACACTGCGCGACCTGCAGAGGGATGGTTATATCGACCGCGAGGTTTTCCCGACCAAGCCGCCGAGTGTGGAATATTCGATGACCGAACTTGGACGTTCGCTCTACCAGCCGCTGTCGCAGCTTCTGAACTGGGCGGAAGCGAACCATGATGCCGTCCGCGCCGCCCGTTCGCGATTCGATTCCGCCGATAGCTAGGCTTCCTTGCCGCGCCCCTCCGTGAGGAAAAGCAGGAAGGCGAGCGCTGGAAAGGCGAAGCCTATCCAGGCGGTCATCGTCCAGCCGCCGGTCGCATAGGCCCAGCCGCCGACGGCCGAGCCGAGTGCGCCACCGGCAAAGAAGGTGGCCATGAAGAGGCCGTTGAGCCGGCTGCGATGTTCCGGGTTCAAGCCATAGATGGCGCGCTGGCCGCAGACGAGATTGGTCGTTACCCCGAAATCGAGCATGATCGCCGCCGCCGTCAGAAGCACGAGAGCGGTGAGCGAGCCGTCCCCCGCGAAATGGCTGATCAGGAAAGAGGCCATGCCGAGCAGCATGGCAAGCGTCGAGGCGATCTTCGTCATGCCGCGGTCGGCAAGCCGGCCGGCGATCGGCGAAGCGACGGCGCCGGCAGCACCTGCGAGGGCGAAGAGGGCAATGCCGTTCTGCGTCAGGCCGAAGGCCGGGCTGGCGAGCAGCAGCGGCGTCGTCGTCCAGAACAGGCTGAAGGCGCCGAACATGCCGGCCTGATAGAGTGCCCGGCGCTGCAGCACCCGCGAGGTGAGCGCCAGATGGCCCATGGAGGCGAGCAGTTCGCCGTAGCGTAGCCTGGTCGTCGGCCGGCGGACCGGCAGGTTGGCGCGGAGCACGACGGCGAGCACGAGCATGACGCCAGCGGTGACGTAATAGACCATATGCCAGGACGAGGCTTCGGCGACGAAGCTTGCGAAGGGGCGGGCCAGCATGATGCCGCAGAGCAGGCCGCTCATGACGTTGCCGACGACCTGGCCGCGCGTTGCATCCGGCGCCATGTTGGCGGCGAAGGGAACCAGAACCTGAACTGCGACCGATGAAAGGCCGATAGAAAGCGAGGCGACGAGGAAGGCCGTGGGCGTCGAGGACAGCGCCGCGCCGATGAGCGCAACGGCGGAGACGGCGATCAGCATCAGCACCAGACGGCGGTTTTCGGTGAGGTCGCCAAGCGGCACGATCAGCAGCAGGCCGAGGCCGTAGCCGATCTGCGTCAGCGTGACGATCAGGCCGGTAGCGGCAGGCGTGAAGCCGAGATCGGCGCTGATCGGGCCGGCGAGCGGCTGGCCGTAATAGAGATTGGCGGCCACCAGTCCGCAGGCGGCAGCGAAAAGGAAGGTGAGCCAGGGGGATAGCGTCCTGGGAATGGCCTTGTCCGGCGTGGTGGCTGAAACGCTCATCGGGAACTCCGGTATTCAAAGACTGAAAGGATTGAATGCAAAAATGCTGGCTACGGCCACCCGATCCTTGACCGAATGCCGGTATTTCTCTCGTCCACGGTGTGGACTGTTCAGGTCACGAGCTTCATCGCGGCCTCAGCCGCGGACAGCATCTCTTCCCTGCTGCGTCCTGTTTTGCCGATGACGCGCAGGCCCTTGGTAAAGCAGAGGAAGGCGAGGGCGGCGGCATCCGGGTCTACCGTCTTCGGAATGGTGCCGTCTGCCTGGCCGATGCGGATGAGATCGGCCATCAGCTTTTCGTCCGCGGCAAAGGCCGTCACGACATGGGCAGCAGCTTCCTCGTCAAGCAGGGCGAAGTCGTTGGCGCCGCCAACGACGAGACAGCCTTTGCGGCCAGCTTCGCCATAGGAGAGCTCGGTATAATACATCACCATCTGGAAGACCTTCTCGCGACCGGTCTTTGCAGACGCGATCATCGCTTCCAGGCGCCGTCGGCCGAGTTTTCGATAATGGTCAAAAGCAGTGAGGAAGATACCGCGCTTATCCTTGAACGCCTTGTAGATGCTCCCCGAAGCAAGGCCCATTGCTTCGGTCAATTCGCTGATGGAGGCGGCGTGGTAGCCGCGTGCGGAAAAGACGCGCAGGGCTGCATCGAGTGCTGCGTCCATATCGAACTCGCGCGGACGGCCACGGCTGCGGGGCTTTGCTTCTGATGTGAGGGTGGCAACGGTCATGGCGCCTAATTAGGGAATGAGCGTTTCCAAATCAAGTGAAATTTCTGCGACGCAGCAAATTTAGAGATCGAGCACCCAGTTCTGGCCGTTCGCCTCGGGGCCAAACATGCGATGTCTCTCCTCAGAGACAAGACGGAAGCCCGCCTTGACGTAAATGGCGCGGGCGGTTTCCAGCATGTCGTTGGTCCAGAGCGAGAGTTCGCGGTAGCCTTTCTGCCTGGAGAAGCGGATGCATTCGTCGACCAGCAGTTTGCCGAGCCCGAGGCCGCGGGCTGATTTGTCGACATAGAGCAGGCGGAGTTTGGCGATACCGTCGCCGTTGGTGACGAGGACGGAGCCGACATTGACGCCGCCGCGTTCGGCGATCCAGCAATATTCTTTGGCCGGATCGAAATTGGCGAGGAATTTTCCGGCGACCTCGGCGACCAGCGCCTCGAAGCGCAGATCCCAGCCATATTCTTCTGCGTAGAAGCGGCCCTGGCTCTGAACGATCCAGCCGATATCGCCGGCGCGGTGGGCGCGGATAACCGGCGCGGACTTTGCCGCCGGGTCGAGCAGGGCGCGGATCGTATGCATCGCGGAGACCGCTGCCTCTGGTTCGCCGGCGGCGAGATTGTCGAACCGGGCAGCGATCTGCGCATTGGCGCGCCGGCCGAGTTCTTCGAACTGCTCTCGTCCCCGGTCGGTGATAATAATGACCTGGCTGCGCAGGTCGGTCGGATCGGGGTTGGTCTCGACCAGCCCTTCAGCGCGGAAACGCTTCAGGATGCGGCTGAGATAAGCGGCGTCGAGATGCAGGTCTCGGGCCAACGCCACGGCGCTGACGCCGTCATGCGAGCCGATCTCGAAGAGGATACGGGCATCGGTCAGCGTGAAGGGGGTGTCGAGATAGGCCTTGTTCAAGAGGCCGAGGAAGTTCGTGTAGAAGCGGTTGAAGTCGCGGGCGTTTTCGATAAGGGCGATATCGGACATGATGATCTCCAGATGGAGATTTTTGCGAGGCGAAGTCGGCCAACTCCTCCTTCGTCATGCTCGAGCTTGTCCCGAGCATCTGCCTTCGGTCGATACGCGGCAGATCCTCGGCACAAGGCCGAGGATGACGCCGAGGAGAGAGCGAGGTGTCAGCAAACTGGCAAAAATCTCCAAACAGAGACTTTGTCGGGCATTTAGTTGACTGGGTCAACTAAATTGTCAGTGCGACTTTCAGGCCGCTTCCTCTTTTGCCGCTTCGTCTGCGCGAAGCGCGAAATCGACCGCCGCCCGCGCATGGATCGCGGTGGTGTCGAAGCCCGGCAACGGCAGGTGGTCGGGGTCGAGGATCAGGCAGATTTCGGTGCAGCCGAGGATGATGCTATCGGCGCCATTCTCGACGGCGCGGGTAATCACCGCCATGAGCTTGTCGCGAGAGCTGTCGAGCACCTTGCCGGCGCAGAGTTCGTTGAAGATGATGTCGTGCACGGTCGTGCGGTCGCCAGCATCGGGCACCATGATATCGAGGCCAAGGCTCTTCATACGGTTGCTGTAGAAGCCGTGCTCCATCGTGTAGCGGGTAGCAAGCAGCAGCGGGCGCTTGCGACCGGCCGCATGCAGCGATTTCGCCGTCTCATCGATGATGTGGATCAGTGGCACGGAGATCTTGTCTGCGACCTTGTCGGCGATCAGATGCATGGTGTTGGTGCAGATGAGGATGCAGCCGGCACCGGCAATCTGCAGGCGCAGAGCCACATCGGCGAGGCGGTGGGCAGCCATATCCCAGTCGCCGGCCTTCTGAAGGGCGACGATCTCCTCGAAGTTGACCGAATGCAGGATGAGTTCGGCCGAGGCGAGGCCACCCTTGCGGTCACGCACCATCTCGTTGACGAGGCGGTAGTAGACCGCCGAACTTTCGAAACTCATGCCGCCGATCAGTCCGATCGTTTCCATTCTTCATGCTCTCCATGCTTCTGAACTTTCGAAAATGATGCCGCAATCCCGACGCGGCGTGTTTGCTTTGTTTGTCTGCAGCGTCAGATACGTGATAGGATTTTGCGCCGTTTTATGAAATCCTGCAAAAAAGAGGCGAGAGGTTATGTTCGACACATGCTTGATGATCGCGACAGACGCATTCTAGACATGCTGCAAAAGGATGCGGGCATATCCGTGACCGATCTTGCCGAGCGCGTGGCGCTTTCGATATCGGCCTGCTCGCGGCGCATCCAGCGGCTGGAGGAGAGCGGCCATATCGCCCGGCGCATCGTCGTACTCGACCGGGAAAAGATGGGCGTGCCGACGACAGTTTTCGCGCTGGTCAAGACGGCGCACCATTCCGACGAATGGACGGAAAGCTTCCGCCGGATCATCAGTGACATTCCCGAGATCGTCGAGGCGCACCGTCTGACTGGCAATCACGACTATATCCTGAAGATCGTGCTGCCGCGCGTCGAGCATTACGACGTGGTCTACAAGCAGATCGTGCGGAAGATCGAGCTTTTCGATGTTTCAGCGTCGATCTCGATGGAGCATCTGAAGGGCGGCACGGCGATCCCCGTCGGATATGCCGATTGAGCAAGCTCCACCGACCGGGATGCAGGGGAGCTATGCCGAAACGGCAGTTGCAACCTTCGCGGCGAGGGCCACATTGGCTTTGAGCGAAATGGCGCAAAGGGGTAGGTCATGAGCGATCATCATGTCGTCGTTGTCGGCGGCGGTTTCGGCGGGCTGCAGCTCGTCAACGGGTTGAAGGGGGCGGGCGTCAAGATCACGCTGGTCGACCGGCGCAATCACCATCTCTTCCAGCCGCTGCTCTATCAGGTGGCGACCACCATTCTTTCCACCTCGGAGATCGCCTGGCCGATCCGCCGCCTTTATGCCGACCGGCCTGACGTGACGGTGCTGCTCGGCGAGGTCACGGGCGTCGACAGTGGCGCGAAGACGGTTTCCTTACGCAACGGCATGACTCTTGGTTACGATACGCTGGTGTTGGCGACCGGAGCGACGCATGCCTATTTCGGCCATGACGAATGGGAGCCGGTGGCGCCGGGCCTGAAGACGCTGGAGGACGCGACGACGATCCGCCGGCGCGTGCTGCTCGCCTTCGAGAAGGCGGAGATGGAGAGCGATCCTGCCGTGCGCGATGCGCTTTTGACCTTCACCATCGTCGGGGCGGGGCCGACCGGTGTCGAGCTGGCCGGCATCATCGCCGAACTCGCGCATTTCACGCTGCCCAAGGAATTCCGCAACATCGATACGCGCAAGACCCGCGTCGTTCTGGTCGAAGCAGGCCCGCGGGTGCTGCCGACCTTCGCCGAAGAGCTTTCGGCCTATGCTCAGAAGGCGCTGGAGAAACTCGGGGTCGAGATCCATCTGGGCCAACCGGTGACCGAGTGCAACGCCGACGGCGTGAAGATCGGCGAGACTTTCGTCGCCAGCCGGACGATCGTCTGGGCAGCCGGCGTCACCGCCTCGCCGGCGGCACGATGGCTCGGCGTGCCGGCCGACCGGGCAGGGCGCGTCGTGGTCGAGAAGGATCTGAGCGCGCCCGGTCTGCCCGACGTCTTCGTCGTCGGCGATACCGCATCGGTCATGCGCGAGGATGGCAAACCGGTGCCGGGCATTGCGCCCGCCGCCAAGCAGCAGGGCGGTTACGTCGCCAAAGTGATCCGCGCCCGCATATCGGGCAAACCGGCGCCGGCGCCTTTCCGTTACTGGCATCAGGGCAGCCTGGCGACGATCGGCAAGAGCGCTGCGATCATCGATTTTGGCCGGATCAAACTAAAGGGCTGGATCGCCTGGTGGATCTGGGGCCTTGCCCATATCTACTTCCTGATCGGCACCCGCTCGCGCTTCTCCGTCGCCTGGAGTTGGCTTTGGATCTACCTCAGCGGCCAGCACAGTGCCAGGCTGATCACCCAGCGGGAGACGTTGCGGGAGGAGGGGTAGATATGCTGCGGTGCGTCCACGGCGATCCTGCCGTGCCCCCGGATGCGACGTCTCTCCGGCCTCATCCTGAGGCGCCCTCGAAGGACGGGGCCGGCCACTGGCGCTTCACCCGGTGATATCGGTATGCAGCACGCACCCAACCACCCGCCCTCGTGGTTCGAGACGGCCCTGTGGGCCTCCTCACCATGAGGGCTGATCGTTGTGCCCTGGGGCGCACACGCTGACGGCCGGAGCCTCTAAGTAAGGACGCCTACGCTTGACACATCTTCCCACATCGCCTTAGCATCCCGCCCGCGTCTCCCAACCACCACCGCGGGTTACGCATCCAGCCGTATCAACGGGTAGAGGTTCCAATGCGCCGATTCACTTCTCACGAAAATCACATTCGAAATTCTGAGAAGTTGGTGGTTCATGCGCACTTTGAATCTGGGCATCCTCGCCCATGTGGATGCGGGCAAGACTAGCCTTACCGAAAGACTGCTTTTCAACGCCGGCGTCATCGACAAGCTTGGCAGCGTCGATACCGGCAATACACAGACGGACACTCTCGAACTCGAACGGCAACGCGGCATCACGATCAGAGCCGCGGTGGTGTCGTTTACGATCGGCGACAGGATCGTCAATCTCATCGACACGCCCGGTCACCCGGATTTCATCGCCGAGGTCGAGCGGGTGCTCGGATTGCTGGATGCCGCGGTCGTCGTCGTTTCGGCGGTCGAAGGCGTACAGGCCCAGACGCGGGTGCTGGTGCGGGCGCTGCGGCGGCTTGGCGTTCCCTTTATCTTCTTCGTCAACAAGGTCGATCGTCTCGGCGCCCAATATGAGGACGTGCTGAACGCTCTTGCCAGCCAATTGCTCGTTCGCCCCATCGCCATGTCTTCCGTGATCGATGCCGGCAGCAGGCTTGCCAGGGTGGTGGCTTTGGTTCACGGATGCGAACCGCTTTTCACGCCGCTCTGCGAAGCACTCGCGGAGAATGACGAGGCGCTGCTGGACGATTACATCTTGACGCCCGATCGCCTGACGGCGGATAGGCTTGGACGCTGCCTGACCGATCAGGTCGCCAGGGGTCTGGTGCATCCTGTCTTCGCAGGCGCGGCAACGACCGGCGTCGGCGTGCCGGCCCTGACATCAGCCATTGCGACGATATTGCCCGGCCGGCGCCTCGATCCGGATGGGCCGATTGCGGGAACAATCTTCAAGATCGAACGCGGCTGGGGCGGCGAAAAGCTGGCCTATATGTATCTGACGTCAGGCACGGTCCGGCTGCGGCAATATCTGGATTTGCCCAAAGGCCCGGATAGGGTGACCGCGATCGAGGTTTTCGAGGCCGGCCGGATTCATGGCGCCGCAAGCTTCCGCGCCGGGCAGATCGCGCGTGTAAGCGGCCTTGCCGGCGCACGCATCGGGGATGCGGTGGGCGGCGACCTGCTCGCGGCCGGCCGGCTGCAGTTTGCTCCGCCCAGCCTCGAAACCCGCGTCCTTGCCCGACGGCCTTCCGACAAAGCGGCGCTCTGGCTGGCGCTGAACCAGATGGCCGAACAGGATCCATTGATCAATCTGCGCCGGGACGACGATACGGACGACGTCTTCGTGTCGCTCTATGGCGAGGTGCAGAAGGAGGTCGTCCAATCGACCCTGCTGACGGATTTCGGTCTCGAGGCTGGGTTCGAGGAAAGCACGGTCATCTTAGTGGAAAGGCTTGTGGGAACCGGGGAAGGGCTGCAGATCCTCTTCAAGGAGCCCAATCCCTTCCTGGCGACGGTAGGCCTGCGGGTCGAGCCGCGGCCTGCCGGCGCGGGCAACAGCTTCGCGCTGGAAGTGGATGTCGGCCAGATGCCGGCAGCCTTTTACCGGGCGGTCGAGGAAACCGTGTTCGAGACGCTGAAGCAGGGTGTTTTCGGATGGCAGGTCATCGATTGCCACGTGGCGATGACGGCAGCCCGGCACAGTTCGCCGGCAAGCACCGCCGCCGATTTCCGCCAGCTGACGCCCTGGGTGCTGGCAACGGCGCTATCGTCCGCTGAAACCGTCATCTGCGAGCCGGTCGACGGTTTCCATCTCGAAGCGCCGGCGGAGAGTTTGAGCGGCGTGCTCACCTTGCTTGCGAAATCGGCAGCTGTGACGACGGGTTCCGTGATTGCCGATGGCGTAGCGCGGCTCGAAGGCACTCTGGCGTCCGCAATGATCCAAAGCGTCCAGCAACAATTGCCGGGCCTGACGAGCGGGGCGGGAACCATGGAAACTTCTTTCGATCATTATGCCCCGATGGCCGGCCCGCCACGTTCGCGCCAGCGTTCAGGCCCCGATCCGTTCAAACCAGTCGAATATCTGCTGCGGCTGCAGTACACGAGAGCCTCAGCATGAGGACGGATGGAGGATGCCGTTATCAAAAAGGCGGCTCTCGCGAGCCGCCTCTCGTTTTCTCAAGCCGCCAGCGAGGCGAGGTCGATGACGAAGCGGTAGCGGACGTCGCTTTTCAGGACGCGTTCATAGGCTTCGTTGACCTGCTGGATGTTGATCTTCTCGATCTCGGAGACGATGTTGTGCTCGCCGCAGAAGTCGAGCATTTCCTGGGTTTCCTTGATCGAGCCGATCATCGAGCCGGAAATGCTCTTGCGGCCGGGGATGATCGAGAATGCATGCACGGGGATCGGGTTTTCCGGCGCGCCGACCACCACGAAGGAACCATCCACTTTCAGGAGGCCGAGATAGGCATTCCAGTCGATCTCGGCGCTTACGGTGCAGATGATCAGGTCGAAAGTGCCGGCAAGCTTCGTGAAGGTTTCCGGGTCGTTGGTGGCGTAATATTCCTTGGCGCCGAGCTTCAGCCCATCTTCCTTCTTGGAAAGGCTCTGGGAGAGAACGGTGATATCGGCGCCCATGGCGGCGCCGAGCTTGACGCCCATGTGGCCGAGGCCGCCCATGCCGACGATCGCGACCTTCTTGCCGGGGCCGGCATTCCAGTGGCGCAGCGGCGAATAGAGCGTGATGCCGGCGCAGAGCAGCGGCGCAGACGCATCGAGCGGCAGATTGTCCGGAATGGACATGACATAGCCTTCCCTAACGACGATCGAGTCGGAATAGCCGCCCTGGGTCCGTGTCTTGCGGTCGGCTTCGAAGTCGTTGTAGGTGCCGGCGAGCCCCGGCATATACTGTTCCCGATCGAGGTCGCGCTCGGCGCAGCCGATGCAGGAATCGACGAAGCAGCCGACGCCGACGCGATCGCCAACCTTGAATTTGGTCACATCAGAACCGACGGCCGAGACGATGCCGGCAATCTCATGGCCGGGCACGATCGGATAGACGGCGTTCTTCCATTCGTTGCGGACAGTGTGGATGTCCGAATGGCAGATGCCGGCAAACTTGATGTCGATAACGACGTCGTCGGGGTTCGGGTTGCGGCGTTCGAAGGTGAAAGGGGTCAGCGGCTTGGAAGCGTCGGTCGCGGCGTAGCCTCTTGCAATAGGCATGGGAACCATCCTTTTCGATTGTGGTGGGGGTTGAAAGAGATGGTGGACTATTGCCCGGAACTGCGTCAGAGGGTTAGAGCGATCCTCTCAGCTTTTTGCACGATCCTGCAAAAGTGAGGCGCCGGCCTGTTTGCGAAATGGCCAAGGCACTCTAGATAAGAGCGGTATCGCCGGCGTCAGACAGTTGACAGAAAGAGTTGCCGCATGACTTTGCCCTTCAGCCCCTACCAGGAAATTGTCGATATCGCGATGCGTTTCGCGGCTGGTGACGGCGAGTTTGCGACTGATATCGGCAATCTTCACATCAGCCGTCGGTCCAAGCCCAGCGATCCGCTGCACAGCAGCTACCGGCCCTGTTTTGCCTTTGTGCTGCAGGGAGCCAAGAGCCTGCGCCTCGGCACGGAACTTATCAGCTACGGGACCGGTGACTATCTGCTGACCTCGCTCGACCTGCCGGTCGCCTGGCGCGTCACGGAGGCGAGCCCTGAGGTTCCGCATCTCTGCCTGGGGCTGACAATCGACTCGGAAAAGCTGCTGGAATTGCTCAGTCGCATCGATATTCCGAGCCCGGCCGCCCATACCGACGGGCAGCGCGGGATGGTGGTGAACGTCGCTCCGCCGGAGCTCCTGGATGCTGCCGTTCGCCTTCTGCGCTTGCTCGATCGTCCAGGCGACATTCCTGCCATGGCGCCGCTGATCGAGCAGGAAATCCTCTACCGGGTGCTGACCGGGCCGGATGGCGCCCGTCTGATCAACATCGCCACCGCAGACAGCCACAGCAACAGGGTCGCGCGCGCCGTCGCATGGCTGAAGGAGAATTTCGCGCGGCCACTGCGTATAGAAGACCTTGCCGACCGCGTTAGCATGAGCGTGTCGTCCTTCCATCATCACTTCAAGTCGGTCACGGCGATGACGCCGGTGCAGTATCAGAAGCAGCTTCGCCTGCACGAGGCGCGCCGTCTGATGCTCGTGGAGCGTCTCGATGCGGGCACGGCCGGTCACCGCGTCGGCTATCAAAGCCCTTCGCAATTCAGCCGCGAATACAGCCGCCTCTACGGCGCCTCGCCGGCCCGGGATATCGACGGAGCGCGCGAGGTCATGGCGGCGGAATAGTCGGCCTTGCGACGGGCAGCCAATCGTTAAAGGATGTTTGACCTTTCGACGCTAGTCTGGCGCCAACCATCAAGCAGGCACCGACGTCAGCATGGCGCAAGTACCATTTCTTTCCATAGTCGCGCCTTGTCACAACGAGGAAGAAGGGCTGCGCGAGTTCTGCCGCCGCGCTGCCGCTGCCGGTCGCAGTGTCGCCGGCGATGCCTTCGAGCTCATTCTCGTCGATGACGGCTCGTCCGACCGCACCTGGGAGATCATTTCGGATCTGGCGGCAGATGTGCCGCAGGTGCTCGGCGTTCGTCTTTTACGCAATCATGGCCACCAGCTGGCAGCGACGGCGGGTCTTTCCGCGTCGCGGGGCGAGCGCGTGCTTTTGATCGATGCCGATCTTCAGGATCCCCCAGAGCTGCTTTTGATGATGATGCCGATCATCGAGCGCGGCGCCGACGTCGTTTACGGCCAGCGCACGCGCCGGCAGGGCGAAAGCTGGTTCAAGCTGGCCTCCGCTTCGCTCTTCTATCGCGCTTTGTCCAAGCTCGCTTCCGTGACCATTCCGCGCGATACCGGTGATTTCCGGCTGATGCGCCGGCGTGTCGTCGATATCCTACTGGCGATGACGGAGCGCGATCGCTTTATCCGTGGCATGGTTAGCTGGATCGGCGGCAAGCAGGTGGCTCTCCCCTATGAGCGTGACGCCCGTTTTGCCGGCACGACGAAATATCCGCTGCGCAAGATGATCAATTTCGCGCTCGATGCGATCACCAGCTTTTCGACGACGCCGCTGCGCATCAGCACATGGCTTGGCATGATGAGCGCCGGCGTCGCGATCGCGTTGCTCGTCTACACCTTCGTTCGCTGGCTGCAGGGCGAGACGGTGACCGGCTGGTCGTCGATCATGGCCGCGGTCAGCGCCTTCAGCGCCATCCAGCTGATCTGCATCGGCATCATCGGCGAGTATCTCGGCCGTCTGGTACAAGAGAGCAAGAAGCGGCCGATGTTCATGGTCGAGACGATCGTGCGCGGCAGTGAACAGGCAGAATTGTCGATCGCTTTCTCGGAGATGAGCGCCAGCGACAAGCGCGCCGCGCTGGATGCGGCCTTTGCATCCGAAGAGCCGCCGCGCTCGCAAAAGAACAGCCGGATCGGATAATGGACCGGATTGCCGCGCCTGCTGTGGCCGCAGCCGGGCCTGAGGAATCGATCGCCAGGCAGGATTCCACCGTTGCGATCGTCGCATTCGTCGGACTTGCCGCGGCTTTGGTTCTCCTGTTTCCCTTTCCGCCGGTTCTCGATTACGCCAATCACTACGCTCGTATCTGGCTCCTTTCGGGCGGGATCGGCGAGCAGCCGTTTCCTGAGATCTATGCAGTCGATTGGAACCGCACCTTCACCAATGTCGGGATCGACGTTCTGGCCACCTGGCTGGGGCCGCTCGTCGGTGCCGACAGGCTTGCGCGGGCTTTGCTTTTCCTGGCGATCGTGCTGCCGCCGCTCGGGGCAATCGGCCTGCACCGCGCGCTTTTCGGCGGCCGACACCATTGGCAGACCGCGATGCTGTCGCTTAGCTGGTGCGCCACCATGATCGGCGGCTTCATCAACTTCCAGATCGGCCTCGGCATGGCGCTCGCCTTCGCCTGCGTCGATCTGCGGTTGCAGGGCGGAAATCCCGCCCTGGCTTTTGCCTGGCGGCTCGCCGCCGCGCTGCTGCTGACGGTGATGCATCTCTTCGCGCTTGGCTTCTATATGGCGATCGTCTGCGGCCTCGAATTTTCCTGGCGCATCGATATAGTGCGATCGAAGGCGGCTCTGATGAGGCTCGCCGGCCGGTTGGCGCTGGCGCTCGGCGCCTGCGTCCTGCCGCCAGTCGCGCTCTATCTCCATACGGCGGCTTTGCCCAACGCCGGCGGCAACGGCCTTGGCCTTGCCTGGAACGACGGCATCATCCTGATCGTCCTGAATCTGCTCTCCGCCATCACGACCTATGTCCCGGTGGTGGATGTCGTGCTGGTTCTGCCGTTGATCCTCATCTGCACGCGTGCCGTACGCGCGGGTGACATCCGCATCCATGCGGGGCTTGCCGTCGCCGCCAGCGGCCTGCTACTTCTGTCTTGTGTTTCGCCTCGCCACATGCTCGGCACCGGATGGATCAGTTGGCGCTTTCCGATCATGACTGCGCTCGTCGCCATGGCGATGGTGTGCCCCTTCGCCAATCTCACGCGCCGGCAAGCGCTATTGCTGGCGCTCGTCATCAATCTCGCGGTCTTCGGCCGCACCGGCTGGGTCGGCTGGACCTGGTGGCTGGCACAGAAGGATGTTGCTGCTGTCGAGACCGTGCTTAAAAAGGTGCCGGCCGGTGCAGCCGTGCTGCCTCTGGGACATGAACCCGAGACAGTGAGCGGTCTTGCCCACTCCAACCGGCATTTTGCCTGGGGGTTGGATACTTTCCGGCACCTGCCGACGCTTGCAGTGCCCTTCTCGCATGCTTTCGTGCCGACGCTCTTCACGGCAAAAGGCAAGCAGCCGTTATCCGTTCTGTCGCCATGGTCTGAGATCGCCGTTCCCGAGGGCAATCTGCTGTCGATCGGCGTGCTTTCATGCCCGGCAATGATGCAGGAGTATAGAAACTTTACGCCTTACCTGTCGGATTGGCGCAGGCGTTTCGATTTCGTCCTCGTCGCCAACGCCGATATCCCCGACCGCTATGTCGGCGCCTTGATGCCGGCGGGGCTAACGCTGGTCGAAGATGCGGGTTTCGCAAAGCTTTACGCGATCGACAAGACGATGCCGGCAGAGCCTCTCGTGATCCCTGCCGGTTGCGCTTCGGCATCATAGGCTCCGGCGTTTCTTGGATCAGCCGGGGAATTTCAGCGCCTTGTCGGCACGGCATTTGGCGAGCTTTAGCTGGCGGAAGGAGAGGATGCGGGTGATGCGGTCCTTGCCATCCGTTTCCACACTCATGCAGGCGCATGCATAGCCGTAATTGCCGTTGGTTCTGACATAGTCATGTTCGGAGATGTCGGAGATCAGCTCCATGCCTTCCACTTCGCCGGCATCGTCGCCCTGGGTCATGATCGTCCAGGTGTTCTCCGCGTCCTCCAGCCACCAGTTGGCGGGCGTCGGATTCTCGATCCAGCCGCAGCGCGTTTCGGCGGCCTGCGCATTGGCTGCGACGACGAGAGCTGCGATTATGACCGCGGCGGCTATCCGGTATCTCATTGCCTTTTCCCCTCGACAGATATCAGTTGTTGATCGCGATGATCGCCCAATGGCTCGCCTCGCAGGCGTTGTCCTCGCAGATCGCGCCCATCCAGACGGCGCCGCCGGCCAGCATGACGCCGTCGCTGTTGACGAAAAGATCCTCGTATTGCTGGCGTCCGACGGCGCGGCGCGTTTCCGGCATCACGAGATCATCGAAATTGTCGATGAAATCCTCGGCATTCTCGACGTCGTAGGTCTCACCATTGGCCTTGACCGTCAGCGGGTATTCGGCAAGGCCGGCGATGGCCTCGGCGTCGACCGAGCGCATCGCCTTGACAAGCTGGCGCAGCGGCCGGTCGAAACCCACGGCATCGCCGTGCAGCTCTTCGATGCGATTATAGACGTCGCTGTCGGACTGCGCGAGAGCACTTGCTCCGCCAAGGAGAATTGCTCCGAGCAGGAGAAGAGCTGCAGACAGGCGTGACATCGAAGCCTCCGGGGAAATGGCGTAGCGCACATTATGCGATCGCCGAGGATTCGCGCCTATCCAATTCTGGTATTTCATCACGGTTTCCCGTATTAAAAAATCTCTCCGGGCTTCTTGACGGCCCGTCCGGTTTATCGCATAAACCTCACGAACCGTACCGTACGGTACGTATATGGGAGCCGTGACCGTGTCCGTCGATACCGCAGAGCCGAGCGAATTTTCGCCGCGCCAGAACGCCGTTCTGGAGCAGGCGCTGCGATTGCTCGTCGATGGCGGCGAGAAGGCGCTGACGACCTCTGGCGTGGCGCGCGCCGCCAATTGCTCGAAGGAAAGCCTCTACAAGTGGTTCGGCGATCGCGACGGGCTGCTGTCGGCGATGATCGCCTATCAGGCGAGCAAGGTGCGCACCTTCGAGCGCAATGGCGAGCGGCTGACGGCGGCCAGCCTGCATGACCATGTGGTCATTTTTGCACGTGACCTGCTGGAGGTGCTTGCCGGCGACGTCTCGCTGGCGCTGAACCGGCTGGCGATCGGCCAGTCGAACCGCGACGGCTCGAAACTCGGCAAGCTGCTGCTCGAGCGCGGCCGTCGCCAGATCGACCGGCGCGCCATGGCGCTGATCGATGCCGGCAAAAGGGCAGGGCTCCTGCGTTTTTCCGATGCCGACGAGGCTTATCACACCCTCTACGGCCTGATCGTCTCCGACCTGCATGTGCGCATGCTGCTCGGCGAACCGGGCCTCAAGGATACCGCGCGCCAGGCGGAGAGGGCGGTCACCGCCTTCCTCAGGCTCTATGGCACGGACAAGGTTCTGGCGGAGATGCCGGTTCTCGGCTGATTCCGCTTTAATGACAGTCAACAAGACAAGCAAAGGGAAGGAACTTCAAATGCGCGTCTATTACGATCGTGATGCCGATCTCAACCTCATCAAGGCCAAGAAGGTCGCCGTCATCGGCTACGGTTCGCAGGGCCGTGCCCATGCGCTGAACCTCAAGGACAGCGGCGCCCAGAACGTCGTCATCGCACTCAAGGCCGGTTCGCCGACCGTCAAGAAGGCCGAAGCCGATGGTTTCAAGGTCATGACGGTTGCCGAAGCTGCCGCCTGGGCGGACCTGATGATGATGGCGACCCCGGACGAACTGCAGGCCGACATCTACAAGGCCGACATCGCCGGCAACATCCGTGATGGCGCAGCCATCGCCTTCGCTCACGGCCTCAACGTTCACTTCGGCCTCATCGAGCCGAAGGCTTCGGTCGACGTCGTCATGATCGCACCGAAGGGCCCGGGCCACACGGTTCGCGGCGAATACCAGAAGGGCGGCGGCGTTCCCTGCCTCGTTGCCGTTCACCAGAACGCTTCCGGCAATGCGCTTGAACTCGCTCTCTCCTACGCCTGCGGCGTCGGCGGCGGCCGTTCGGGCATCATCGAAACCAACTTCCGCGAAGAGTGCGAAACCGACCTCTTCGGCGAACAGGTCGTTCTCTGCGGCGGTCTCGTCGAGCTCATCCGCGCTGGTTTCGAAACGCTCACCGAAGCCGGTTACGCGCCTGAGATGGCCTATTTCGAGTGCCTGCACGAAGTGAAGCTCATCGTCGACCTGATTTATGAAGGCGGCATCGCCAACATGAACTACTCGATCTCCAACACGGCCGAGTGGGGCGAATATGTCTCCGGTCCGCGCATCATCACTGCCGAGACCAAGGCCGAGATGAAGCGCGTCCTCAAGGACATCCAGACCGGCAAGTTCACGTCCGATTGGATGCAGGAATACCGCGCCGGCGGCTCGCGCTTCAAGGGCATCCGCCGCCTGAACGACAGCCACCCGATCGAAGAAGTCGGCGCCAAGCTGCGCGGCATGATGCCCTGGATCGGCAAGAACAAGCTGGTCGACAAGTCGGTCAACTAAGCAGTTTTCAGACTGTAGGAATCGAGGGCCGGGGCGAAAGCTTCGGCCTTTATCGTTGTGCGCTGGCGGTGAGCCAGCGGGTTGGCTTGCCGTCATATCCGCCGCCGTCACTTTCGCTGATGGCGATGTTCCGCCAGCCGCCATTCGTCAAAAGCTCCGACAGCCATTCGGCGGAGGGATAGTTGTAATAACGCCCGAAGCCGTCATGGCCTTCCGCATCGCCTGCCTTGAAGCTCGCATGCATGACGCCGCCGGTTCTCAGGGCGCGCCGGATGCGGGCGAAGACATCGGGCAGCTCGGGCCTTGGGACGTGAAGGAGGCTTGCCTGCGCCCAGACGCCGTCGAAGGCGCTGTCGGCGTCGAGCTCCTGGAACAGCATGACCCTGACCGGTCTGCCGATCAGCGCTTCCGCTTGTCTTGCAAGCTCGGTCGAGCCATCCGTCGGCGTCACGTCGAAACCCTGCGACAGCATGTAGGCGCTGTCCTGCCCGCCGCCGCAGCCGAGTTCGAGGATTGCCGCACCCGGCGCAAGCCCGGCGAGGAAGGCATCGAGCTGCCGCTTCGGCAGGCTGCGCGCCCGCTTGGCGTATGTCTCGGCATTTTCCCCGTAAAAGGCGGAGGTGCAGTCAAGAGGCATGCTGTTCGGCCGATCGCGGGCGTCGATTGGATTGAAGATATCTTTCGGGAAGCCGGTCGGCGTCGATGATGTCAATGACGACAATCCCTTCCGATGTCACCCGGTAGAAGGCGACGTGACGCATGTGGAGGAGGCGGCGAAGGCCGACGCCGAGTTCGTCGCATTCTTCTCCCATGGAGGGAGCATGCGAAAGAAGCACGAAAATCCTGTCCCAGTCGAGAAGATAGGCGTCTGCCTGCGCCTCGCCGAAATTGAGGCAAGCATATTCGTCGATGCCTGATAGCACAGAGTCCGCGGTTCGGGTCAGCCTATAGGTGGTTGTCACGCAGCTTTGCCTTCGTTTCCGACAGGATGTCGGGAATGCGTCGATCGCTCGGGCCGCTTTCCTCAGCCTGCCTCAGGATGTTGCGCAGTTCTTCGTCGTCAAGCTTGTGATGGAGCTGATCCTTCAGAATAAGCTCCGCCAGGAATGCGTCGGCACTGCTGTATCTGCCGCTTGCGACACGGTTTTCGACGTATTCCGCCAGATTATCCGGAAGCGAGATCGTCATTTTCGCCATTGGATTCGGTGCCGCCCGCACATGCCGGTTTTCAGCCATTCCAGATGCCAGATTATCGTTTCCCAGTTTGTGATAGAAGCGTTGTGCCGCGCCGTCGAGGGCTTGGGTCACATGCAGATCAGTCTTTTTTATCGATATAGATGACGCGTTCGAGATCTTTGAAATGGGCGTCGCAGGTCAGGATATCGGCATCATGGCGCTCCGCGGTCGCATAAATGATCGCATCGGCGGTGGCGAGTTTATGAGTTGCCGATATTTCGGCAGCACGGCGGGCAAGCGTCGTGTCGAGAGTAACAACCATGCATGTCGCGGTATAAGCGATGAAGCTGTCGACGGCTTCCTCGTCCTTTTCGCGTGCCAGCCATTTGGACAGCTCAAGCTGCACGATCGTCGGAACGATGCATTGATCGCGTTCCGGGATTTCAGCCTGCAGCCGCGTTCCGGCAGCACTTTTCGTCAGCCATTCTATCCATGCGGAGCTGTCGATCACACGCATCAGAAACGGTCGTTCCGGTCGCGGTAGTTTTTCTTGTCCGCTCCTTCGGCGACGCCGCGAAGATCGGCAAGCGTCGGGACCGGCATCAGCAATACGCCTTTGCCTTTCGGTATGAACACGAATTCCTGTCCCGCCGACCAGTGCTGTTGTTCGCGCACTTCCTTGGGAATGGAGATCTGGAATTTTGTAGAGAGGGTTGCGGTTGCCATTCTTACCTTTCCTCTATCGATTAGTAGATAGTAAGAATTTACTTGGCATCGGTCAATGGCGAACCGTTTTGGCGTTGGTGCTATTTCGGTCGCCAAATGGGAAGTTGACGATGGTTTTTCCCGGCTGAATCGGCCACAAAAAACCGGGCGGCGCCCGGTTTCGAAAGAGATTCGCGGATTGCTTAATGGCTGTCGGCTCGAAGAACATCGTATCGTGCAGATCGAAACGAACTCCGGCGAGGGCGGAATAGATCGCCAGCCCGACGGCTTTGCGGGCGAGGCGGAGAGCGGCGTCCACCAAGTCGGTGTTGACGCCGCCATTCGCGGGGAACGTCCGGAGTTCAGGCCGGGATAAGGCGCGTCCAGCCGCGCTCATCGTTCGTTACGCCTTTCTGCAGACTGACGAGCTGCTGGCGCAGTTCGCTGGTCAACTTGCCGGTCTGTCCGTCTCCGACCAGAAACTCGCCGCCGGCATGTCGAACCAGGCCGATGCCCGCCAGGACTGCGGCAGTGCCGCAAGCGAAGGCTTCGACGAGCTTGCCGCTGGTTGCGTCCTGCTGCCATTCCGCGAAGGAGTAGGGACGCTGCTCGACGCGCAGGCCCTTTTCTCCAGCGAGCACGATCACCGAGGCCCGGGTGATACCCGGCAGGATCGTGCCGCCAAGAGGCGGGGTGACCACCGATCCGTCATTCATGACGAAGAAGACATTCATTCCGCCGAGTTCCTCGACCCAGCGATGCTCTGCTGCGTCCAGGAAGACGACCTGATCGCAATCCTTCTTCGCGGCTTCCGCTTGCGCCACGAGGCTGGCTGCGTAGTTTCCGCCGCATTTTGCCGCACCCGTGCCGCCGGCGGCGGCACGGGTGTATTCGGTCTCGACCCATAGGGAGACCGCCTTCGCTCCGCCTTTGAAGTAGGCGCCGACCGGAGAGGCGATGATGCAGAAGACATATTCCTGAGCCGGACGAACGCCCAGGAATGCTTCGTTGGCGAACATGAAGGGGCGCAGGTAGAGGCTGGCGTCGCCGGACGGAATCCAGGCCTTGTCAACGCGGACCAGTTCTTCGACCGCCTTCAGGAAGAGTTCTTCGGGCACAGGAGGCATAGCCATGCGGGTCGCCGACTGCGCGAAGCGGCGGGCGTTCTCTTCAGGCCGAAAGAGTAGAATCCGGCCATCATCCGCCTTGTAGGCTTTCATGCCTTCGAAAATTTCCTGAGCATAATGCAACACGGCGCTCGCAGGATCGAGCTCCAGAGGGCGCCTCGGCGTAACCTTCGCATCGTGCCAGCCCTTGTCGGCAGTCCATCGTGCCAGGACCATATGATCCGTGAAGACCTTGCCGAAGCCGGGCGTCTCCAGAGCCTGGATGCGGTCGGCGTCGGAGACGGGAGACTTATGGAGTTCGATTTTGATTTCAGGAGAGGCCGACGTCACGGTCATTGCTGGCACCTTGATAGTACATTGAATAGTGGCGGCGACACTACTGCCGCCGAGCTGGTTTTGGAAAGGTCTGAATCAGCCGGTTTCGGCTTTGATCAGAGGAATAATCGCTTGAGGTGGCCGACGTCGAGCAGCAAATTTGGATTGAGCGCCTTCGATATTGGCTGACGTTCGCTGATCTCCCTCCAAGGCTTTCGAATACAAGATCCGGAATTTGTCACCATGACAAGAAAATAGGTCAGTATTGTTGACATAAATACCCCGGCATGGTCTGCTGGGGGAATAGAAAAATACGAGGAAACCCCATGCTGAACTGGGACACCATGTTTGCGTCGCGCTCGTCGCGCATGCGCGCATCCGAGATCCGCGAGCTCTTGAAGCTTCTCGACCGGCCCGACATCATCTCCTTCGCTGGCGGCATTCCGGATCCGGCGCTCTTTCCCGATCAGGAATTCAAGCAGGCCTATGCCGATATCTTCGACGGCGCGGCCGTCAACTCGGCGCTGCAATATTCGGTCAGCGAGGGCTACAAACCGCTGCGCGAATGGCTGGTCGGGCAGATGGCAGCTCTCGACATCCCCTGCGAACTCGACAATGTTTTCATCGTGTCCGGTTCGCAGCAGGGCCTCGATTATCTCGGCAAGCTCTTCCTGTCGCCTGATGACACCGCGCTCGTGACGTGGCCGACCTATCTCGGCGCGCTGCAGGCCTTCAATGCCTATGAACCGGCCTACGACCAGCTGACGCCGAACGGCAACCGGACGCCCGAGTCCTACCATGCATCCGCTTCCGCTGCCGGCGGCAAGGTAAAGTTCGCCTATCTTTCCACCGACTTCTCCAATCCGACCGGCGAAACCGTCGATCTTGACGGCCGCAAGAAGGTCCTGGCACTTGCAGAAGATCTCGACATCGCCGTCATCGAGGATGCGGCCTACCAGTCGCTGCGTTACGATGGCGATCCGATCCCGCCGATCCTGGCGCTGGAGATCGCCGAGAAGGGCCATATCAACGATACGCGCACGATCTATTGCGGCAGCTTCTCGAAGACGCTGGCGCCCGGCCTTCGCGTCGGCTTCATCGTCGCCAACGCGCCTGTTATCCGCAAGCTGGTGCTGATGAAGCAGGCGGCCGACCTGCATTCCTCGACGATCAACCAGATGGCGATATCAGATGTCGCCGAGCGCGGTTTCGACGCGCAGGTCGCAAAGATCAAGGCCGCCTACAGCCGACGCCGCGACTGCATGCTGGCCGCGCTTGAGAAATACATGCCTGAAGGCACCAGCTGGACGAAGCCGGAAGGCGGCATGTTCATCTGGATCACGCTGCCGGAGGGCATGGATGGCGCCAAGCTGCTGGCGAAATCGCTCGAAACCGCCAAGGTCGCCTTCGTGCCCGGCAAGGCGTTCTTCGCCGACGGTTCCGGCGCCAACACCTTCCGCGTCAGCTTCTCCTGCGCGAACGAGCAAATGATCGAGGATGGCATCGGCCGCCTGAGCGCGCTGATCTCTGCTGAAATCGGCGGCTGAACGAGACGCTGCCACATACCCTTCTCCCCAGCGGGGAGAAGATGCCGGCAGGCAGATGAGGGGGTGAGCGGCGAAGCCGCAAATGCACTAAGCGTAAGCGGAGGGCAACAATGCCGGGCGTGCCGTGCCGCCCCCTCATCCGACCCTTCGGGCCACCTTCTCCCCGCTGGGGAGAAGAGGGAGCAAGCCGGGTGGATGGCCTGATCAGAAGATCGTCGTCCAGCCTTCGTTCGCCGTCTCGCTCTTGCCGTAGCCGACCCGATCGGCCACGGCACCGTCGGCATTGCGCAGGATGATGTCACCGCCCCGGTTGGCAAGTTGCGGGCCGCCGGCTGCGGCATCGAGCGCTATCGTGCGCAACTCGCCTGCGCTCAGCGATCCCGACAGCGTCTGGGTCCTGCCGTTTTCGTCCTCCAGCTTCCAGCCTTCGAGCGATGCCTCCATGTCGGAGCGGTTGATGAGCGTTACCGTTTCGGCCTCGGTGCCGCCTTCGCCGTTGACCGGGTTGATCAGCGCGGCGACGATGCGCAGCGACGAGGCGACGATCGGCTGCGGCCGGCGTGTGCCTTCGCCGCGGCCCTGGCCGCCACGGCTGTCGGAAACCGGATGGCCGGTCGCCGCATCGGTATTCCAGTTCTGCGACTGAAAGCAGAGGAAGATCGCCGCCCATTCGTCGGTATCGTTGAAATGGACGAGCAGCGCGCCGTCCTGGTTCGGCCCGTTGGTGGCCTTGAAGCTGCCGCCATCGCCCTGGTTCATGTGGATGTCGTGGATGCCGTTGCCCGGCTCGAAATCGAAATATTGGTCGGGCTTGTTGTGCTCGGGGCCCCAGGCCTCGCCGAAGGCATAGAAATGGATGTCGGGATCGGCAATGCCTTCCTCGACGATCGGCTCGATGAATTCCCTGAGATCGTTCTTCGGGCCGGAGAGCTGGAAGGGCGCGACATTCATGTCCTCGCGCTCGATCAGCCCGCCGCGGACATAGTCGATCGCAAGCTCCGGACGGTCCTTGATGTCGATCAGGCCCATCGGCAGGGCTTCGAGGGCGTCCGTCAGTGCCGGATGCTTGAAATCGACGATGTTGGCATAGAGCAGGTCGTGCGGCGACATCTTCGAGCGGACATTCAGAGCGATCCGGTAGCTGACGCCGTCCGCCTCGATGCGGATCTCGATATGGGGATCGTTGTCGTCATCAAGGGCGAGTGCGCTCGCCGTACCCTTCAGGACCTTGTAATTCTTCAGCATGGAGAACCTCGCGGGGGTGGCGGGATCTTACGCTAACACGGCGAAAGTGCATCTTTTGTGACGGCTAAAGTATGACGCGATCTTTCAGATTTGCCTGCCACACTTTAGGTCTTTGATTTGAGCATGTCGTGGTCGCAAAACCGCTGCACACTTTTGCGCGACATGCTTTGTCTTCCGCCGTGCAATGCTTGATCCGCTATCGCCTATTGCTCCAGATGCGGTCCGAAAAGTTCGAGATCGGCTTCACCAAGCCTGTCGCTAACCGTGTTCAGCTGGTGCCAGTAGGGATAGATCACCGGCGGCAGGCTGACCGCGTCGAGGCGCTTGCGTTCCTCGTCCGTGAGCTTCAGCTCGGCGGCGGCGATGTTGTCGCGGAACTGGGCTTCGGTGCGGCCGCCGATGATGACCGACGTCACCGCCTTGCGGCCGATCAGCCAGGCGAGCGCCACCTGTGCAGCGGAAACGCCCCGTTCCTCACCGATCGCGACCAGCGTCTCGACGATGTTCCAGAGGCGGTTCTCGTCGCGGATCGGCGGTTCGGTCCAGCCGGCGAACTGGCGCGTGCCTTCGGGCGCTGCCTGGTTGCGGCGATGCTTGCCGGAGAGCAGGCCGCCGGCGAGCGGGCTCCAGACCAGCACGCCAAGACCCTGGTCGATCGAGATCGGCAGCAGCTCGTATTCGGCGTCGCGGGCTTCCAGCGTATAATGGATCTGCTGGCTCACGAAACGCTGGTATCGGTGCTCGTTGGCGATGCCGAGCGCCTTCATGATGTGCCAGCCGGAATAGTTCGAGCAGCCCACGTAACGCACCTTGCCTTGCTTGACGAGGGTGTCGAGCGCTTCCATCGTCTCTTCGAGCGGCGTCTGGCCGTCCCATTCATGCACTTGGTAAAGGTCGATGACATCGGTCTTCAGGCGCTTGAGGCTCGCCTCACATTCGCGGATCAGGTGGTAACGCGACAGACCCTGGTCGTTCGGGCCGTCGCCCATGCTGAAGCGGGCCTTGGTGGCGAGCAACACCCCTTGCGGCCGCTTGCCGGAGAGCACGTCACCGATGATGTTTTCGCATTCGCCTGATGAATAGGCGTTGGCGGTGTCGATCAGATTGATGCCGGCATCGATGCACATGTCGATCATCTTCTTCGCCTCGGAGACGCCGAGATCGCCGACCATCTTCGCCCAACCGACGCCGCCGAAGGTCATCGTGCCCATGGTCAATGTCGAAATCTTCAGGCCGGAACGGCCGAGCTGACGATATTCCATTAAACTTCCTCCTTCATCGAAACAGGATTGACGTACCTCAGCGCGACCGAATGGCAATGGCGGCGTATTCACGCCTGCGTGAGGCTCAGGCAAGATAGCGGACACTTGCATCTTCGGGCCGCGTGGCGGAATGGCCGATCGCGCGTGCCGGCAGCAGACGGATGGTACAATATGCTATCGGCTTGTCGAACGAAAATCGTCGCAGCAACGCGGGGAGGCGGCACTGCGTCAGGCCTCGCCCTTATCCCTGTTGTGAATGTTGTCGCGGATCGAAGCAATTGTGTCCCGAATCTTGCTGACAGTCTCGGCGTCGAGACCGACGGCCTTGCCGATGCAGTCGAACACATGGGTGGCACGGCTCTTGAGAGCCAGTCCCTTCTTGGTAAGGCGCAAGAGCACCTGGCGCTCATCGGCGGGATTGCGGTTACGGGTGACGAGGCCGACATTTTCCAGCCGCTTCAGCAGCGGAGTGAGGGTGCTGGAGTCGAGAAAAAGCGTCTCGCCGAGATCCTTCACCGTGCGGTCGTCGCGCGCCCACAAGGCGGTCATGACGAGGAACTGGGGATAGGTGAGTTCCAGTTCGTCGAGCAGGGGACGGTAAAGCTGGTTAAAGGCGTGGCTTGCCGAATAGATCGAGAAGCAAAGCATTTCATCGATCTTGGGCACGTCAGCGAGATCATTTGATGTGGGGTCTTTCATCACGCTCTCCTCTGATCTCAATATAATTTGTGTGCGATCTGTTTGCAAGCTATTGACTCGGCAGATGAGGCGGCCTAATTAGATCGTGTACAAAGAAATCGCTGACAAAGTATGCGCCGAACATGGAAAGCTGCAGAGGTTTGCCGCGTCAACAGATGCGCAAGCACATGAATTCCCTTGTGGGCCCGATTCGGCTCCTCTGAAACTCAACCGAAGAAAGGAAATGACCAATGTTTAAGTTTGCTGCTGCCGTCGCCCTGGCAGGCGCTCTTCTTTCCGGTGCTGCTGTTGCCCAGCCGGCCAAGCCGACCGTTGTCCTCGTCCATGGCGCCTTTGCCGATTCATCCAGCTGGAACGGCGTCGTCGAAATCCTACGCAAGGACGGCTTTTCTGTCGTGGCAGCCGCCAATCCGCTGCGCAGCGTTTCGAACGACGCTGCCTATGTCTCCGACGTGGTTGGCAGCATCGCCGGCCCCGTGGTCCTTGTTGGTCACTCCTATGGCGGCCAGGTCATTTCGACCGCGGCCAACGGCCACGACAACGTCAGGTCGCTGGTCTATGTCGCGGCCTTTGCGCCGGATGCCGGAGAATCGGTCGCAGATCTCGCCGGCAAGTTTCCGGGCGGTACGCTGAGCGGAGCGCTTGCGGCCCCGGTGAAGCTCAGTGCCGGCGGTGTCGATCTCTATATCGATCAGGCCAAGTTCCACGATCAGTTCGCCAGCGACGTGCCGGCCGAGCAGGCGGCCCTGATGGCGGCTGCCCAACGTCCGGTCACCGAGGCCGCCCTGACCGAAAAATCCGGCGAGCCCGCCTGGAAGAAGCTGCCGTCGTGGTTTGTCTACGGCACCGGCGACAAGAACATCCCCGCTGCAGCCCTTGGCTTCATGGCCGAGCGGGCAGGCTCGAAGAGGATCGTCGTGGTCGATGGCGCTTCCCACGTCGTGATGGTGTCGAATCCCGAGAAGGTGGCGGAACTGATCGAAGAGGCCGCAAAGTAGTATTCGATCCGAGGGCCACGGCGCGCGAGCGCCGTGGCCCTCGGATGCTGTGAGCCTGATCATTCGGCTTGAAAATGCCGCCGTCGTTAAAGCCGGGCTCAGCCCGTTCCATTCGATGCCGACACAGCAGCCCTGGAGAGGTTACGACTGCTCGATGACAAAGTAGTGGTGCAGGGCGTGGACCAACCGACGCGCCCTGTCACATCTCTGTCAACGATCCCTAATAAGGGAGGGTGACGCAATTCCGAGGACCCCTTCCCATGAAAACGATCGTTTCCGCCGCAGCCCTTCTCGCCGCGAGCCTCTTTGCCATTCCGGCTTCTGCCGCAAACCTCGTTCTCTACACCAGCCAGCCGAACGAAGACGCGCAGGCAACGGTCGATGGCTTCATGGCCGCCAATCCCGATATCAAGGTCGACTGGGTACGCGACGGCACGCCGAAGATCATGGCGAAACTCCAGGCCGAGATCCAGGCCGGCAACCCGGTTGCCGACATTCTCCTCATCGCCGACATGGTGACGCTGGAGCGCCTCAAGGAAGACGGCAAGCTCTTGGCCTATAAGTCGCCGGAATCCGCAGGGTACGATGCCGCCCTTTATGACGCCGACGGCTATTACTACTCGACCAAGCTGATCACCACCGGCATCATGTACAACACTTCGGCCGCCATGAAGCCTGCGAGCTGGAAGGACCTGACGAAGCCGGAAGCCAAGGGCCTCGTCACCATGCCGAGCCCGCTTGCCTCGGGTGCGGCCCTCATCCACGCCCAGACGCTTGCCGCTGTTCCCGGCCTCGGCTGGGATTTCTACAAGTCGCTGCAGGCCAACGGCGCGATCGCTGCCGGCGGCAACGGCGCCGTGCTGAAGTCGGTCGCCTCGGGCGAAAAGGCCTATGGCGTGGTCGTCGACTACCTGCCGATCCGCGAGAAGGCCAAGGGCGCGCCTGTCGAGTTCGTATTCCCGAGCGAAGGCGTTTCGGCCGTCACCGAGCCGGTCGGCATCCTTGCCAGCACCAAAAATGCCGATGCCGCCAAGAAATTCGTCGATTACGTGCTCTCCGAAAAGGGCCAGGAGGGTTTCCTGAAGCTCGGCTACATCCCGGCCCGCAACGGCATGAAGCTGCCGGACGGCTTCCCGGCACGCGACACCATCAAGGTCCTGCCGATCAAGGCCGCAGAGGCGCTGAAGAATACCGACCAGGATCTGAAGACCTTCTCGGGCATCTACGGCTCGAACTGATCGTTTCATGCACGGATACATCAAAACCGGAAACAGCCAGCCCGCCTGGCTGTTTCCTTTTATCGTCGTCGTCGTCCTGTTCCTCAGCGTGCTGCCGCTCGCTCGTCTCGCCATGGTCGGGATCGCAGCCTTCGCCAGCGGCGGCGTGATTGATGTTCTGAGCGAAGCCTCGCTCTGGTCGGCGACCTATTACACCATCGTCACCGCCATTTTGGGCACAATCATCTCGCTCGCCATCGGCTGCCTCTTCGCCTTCCTGCTGACGCTGACCGATATCCGCGCCAAGGGGCTGCTCAGCTTCTTCTTCGTGCTGCCGATGATGATCCCGCCGCAGGTAACGGCGCTCGCCTGGGTGCAGATGTCAGGCCCCTCCAGCCCGCTCTTGAAGGCGCTCTCCATCGCCCCGCCGCTCGGCTCGCCGCAGCCGCTCTACTCGGTCGGCGGCATCGCGCTGCTCTATGGCGTGCAGCATGCGCCGCTCGTCTATCTGGCGCTCCGGGCCGGGCTGATGACCCTGCCGCGCGACGGCGTCGAGGCGGCGCGGCTTTCCGGCGCCTCCAGCCTTCGGGTGTTTTGCGACATCATCCTGCCCTTGTCATTGCCCGGCATCATCGCGGGCGCGGCAATCTCCTTCGTCTCCTGCACCGGCAATTTCGGTATTCCCGCCATTCTCGGCATTCCGGCCTCGATCTTCACGCTGCCGACGCTTGTTTTCACCAAGTTTTCCGCTTTCACCAGCCGCACCTTCGGCGACGTCGCCGTGCTCTCGGCGATTATTGCGATGATCTCGGTCGCAGGATTGATGATCCAGGACCGAGCATTGCGTGGCCGCGACTACCGCGTCATCGGGCTATCGGCGGCGAGCGCCGCCTTCGAGCTCGGCGCATGGCGCTTTGTCTTCAAGCCGCTCCTCTGGGGCATCCTATTCTTCATGCTGGCGGCGCCATTCTTCGCGCTGGTCGCCGGCGCGCTGGTGCCGGCCTATGGTGTGCCGCTCACCTTCAAGACCATGTCGCTGCATGCCTTCGAGGAGATCCTGTTCCGGCAGGCGGTGACGCGCACGGCCTTTATCAATTCGCTGTCGCTCGCCGGAGCCACCGCGCTTGGTCTCCTGGTGGTGACGGTGCTTGCGGCCTATGCGCTGACGCGGCGCAAGGATGCGGCGTCGCGGATCGTCGCCAGCCTGATCGAGATACCATATTCGCTGCCCGGCATCGTCATCGCGGTGTGCTTTATCCTGGTGTTCGCAGCACCGATCCCGATCCTCCACGTCTCGCTCTACGGCACGATCTGGATCATCCTGATCGCCTATTTCTCCTCCTTCTTCGCCGTCAGCTTGAAACCCGTGGTCAGCGCCTTTCATCAACTCGACCCGGCGCTCGAAGAGGCGGCGCGGCTTTCCGGCGCCGGCTTCTTCCGCAGGCTTGCCGATATCATCGTGCCGCTGATCGCACCGGCCGCCGGCGCCTCGGTCATCCTGGTCTTCCTGATTGCCTGCAACGAGCTGACGATCTCGGCGCTGCTCTGGTCGGCGGGCACCCAGACGCTCGGTGTCGCCATCTACAATCTCGACGACAGCGGCAGTTCCGATCTCGCCTCGGCGCTTTCGGTGCTCGTCGTGCTCATGGTTGTCGTCATGATGCTGCTGCTCGAGCTTCTGGCAAAACGCCTGCCGAAAGGGGTGGTCCCATGGCGAAGCTGATCCTCAACCGGGTCGCCAAGGATTTCGGCACCGGGCGCGCAGCCGTCAGCGATTTCTCGCTCGATGTGCGTGAGGGCGGCTTCCTGGCGCTACTCGGACCTTCCGGCTGCGGCAAGACGACGGTGCTGCGCATGATCGCCGGTTTCGAGACGCCCACCGACGGCTCGATTCACCTCGGCGAGCGGCTGCTTGCCGACGCCGCGCAGTCGCTGCCGCCGGAAAAGCGCAACATGGCGATGGTCTTCCAGTCCTATGCGCTCTGGCCGCATATGAGCGTCGCCGACAATGTCGGTTATCCCCTCAAGGTGCGCGGGATATCAGGCGAAACCTACCGGGCGAAGGTGCGCGACGCGCTCGGCACCGTCCGACTCGCCGACTACGCCGAACGGCGCCCGGCCGATCTCTCCGGCGGCCAGCGCCAGCGCGTCGCGCTCGCCCGCTGCCTGGTGACCTCGCCCGACGTGGTGCTGCTCGACGAGCCGCTCGCCAATCTCGACCGGCACCTGAAGCAGGAGATGGAAGAGACTTTCCGCGAGTTCCACCAGCGCTCGGGCGCGACGATGGTCTATGTCACCCACGACCAGAGCGAGGCGATGGCGCTCGCGACCGACGTCGCTGTCATGTCGGAAGGGCGGCTGCTGCAGGTGGCGCCGCCGGCCGAGATCTACGCGCGGCCGGAAGGGCGCATCGTCGGCGGGTTGATCGGGCGGGGCACGATCGTGACGCTGCCGCGTGCTGCTGGTGACAACAGGGCCTTCGACTGGCAGGCGCTGGAGCCGATGTTTGCCGGTGCCGCCGTTAGTACTGCCGACGGCGACCGGATGGATGTCCTCGTTCGGCCGGAGGATGTCATCGTCTCTGGCGAGAATATTGCCGCCGGCGCGGGGATCGCGGCGACGGTCGAGTCCGTTCTCTTCGAGGGCGAGCGTTATGCGCTGAAGCTGATCCTCGCCGACAGTCAGGTGCTGCGGGCCAATTCCCGCTTTCCCGTCCGGACGGGTGACAGCCTCAGACTATCGGTGCGCGCGGCGTGGCGGCTTTGAGACATCGCGCCTCGCCAGTGTCATTCGCTCTCCGAACACTGCCAGCGGATGACGCGGCAGTTGCCGGTTTGCTTTCTGCAGCTGCGGATCGCCTGGCGCTGGGCCTCGCGGCCATCATTACCCCAGCCGGAGCCCCAGCCGCTGCGATGGCCGACGGCCACCGCGCCGCAGCCGTTCCGGAACCAGATGGCGATGCGACAATCGTTGGCGCTGCTGTCGCAATTGCGCCGGGCAACGGTTTCGGCGTCGCCGCGATTGTCATAAGCATAGGACCAGCCGATGGCGCGGGTCGACGGCGAGTAGGCAATCGCGCCATAGGTGTCGGCAAGGGCCGCGCCGGCGAGGGACGTCAGAGCCGCAAACGATGCAAGAACCCGCTTCATGAAATGCCCCCGCGCCGGAACGACGATTGTCCTCTGCTAAGAACTATCCGAGGCTTGCGGCGGAATATCTGCGGCCCAAGTCACAAGCAATCGCCTCTGGGGCTCCAAGAGGAGTGATTATTCGCATATTTCTTGGCCCTGCCATCTTTTCCCGCGGCTATTGCCGGATAAGGTACTGCCCGCAACCGGATCCTTCCTATGTCGCTTCGCCTCGCCACCTTCAATGTCGAAAATCTTCTCACCCGTTTCGATTTCACCGGCTTCCGAAACCAGCTGCGCCAGGACCGCGTCATCAAGCTTTTCGAGGTGTCGAGCGAGGGTGTCTATCAGCAGCTCGAGCAGGCGCGTGTGATTGCCGCGACCGACGACACGCGGCAGATGTCGGCCCTTGCGATCGCCGACGCTGACGCCGATATCCTCTGCCTGCAGGAAGTCGACAACATGGCTGCCCTTCAGGCCTTCGAATACGGCTATCTCTTCCGCATGGTCGGAAACGGCTACCGGCAGAAATACCTGGTCGAGGGCAATGATAGCCGCGGCATTGATGTTGCCGTGCTGATGCGCGAGGAAACGCGCGACGGCCAGAAGATCGAGCTCAGGGATATCAGAAGCCATGCGATGACGACCTATCGCGATCTCGATCTCTTCAATGAGGAGCTGGCGCTCACCAACCGCATCGACGACAAGATCTTCAAGCGCGACTGCCTGGAGCTTGACCTTCTGATCGGTGGCCGGCCGTTTTCGCTCTACGTCGTGCATTTCAAGTCGATGGGCAATCCGCGCGACGGGCTGGACGGGCGGCAATCGACCATGCCGATCCGCCGCGCCGAGGCGCGCGCCGTGCGCCGCATCATCGAGGATCGCTTCGGTGCGGAGCAAGCCGGTACGAAGAGCTTCGCCATCTGTGGAGACATGAACGATTATCAGGAGCGTGTCGATGTCATCGGCCGCCGGGGCACCGGTTATCGCTTCGAACATCAGAACGAGACCGAAAGCGCGCTCGACGTTTTCAGTAGCGACGGCTTTGCCGAAAATGTCGTGCGCCGCCGCGCCCCCCTCGACCGCTGGACGCTCTATCACGCGCGCGGGCCACAGGAGCAGTGGCTTTGCCAACTCGACTATCTCTGGCTTTCGCCAGCACTTGCCGCCCATAATGCCGGCCGCCTGCCCGAAATCATCCGCAGCGGCCAGCCCTACCGCACCATCTTCCCGCCGGGGCAGGAGGTGGAGCGCTATCCGCGCACCGGCTGGGACAGGCCGAAGGCGTCCGATCATTGCCCCGTCGTCATGACACTGGATCTCCCATGAATGCAAATTTGAACGCGAATTTCACCAACATCAATTTTTCCGATGATTTTGCCGGCTGGCCGCCGGAGGCGACGGTCTTCCCGATTGCCGGCGTGGATCTGCGCATTCTGCCCGGTCCCCATCCTTTGGTCACCGCCGAAGAAGCGGCGATCGGGGAGAACTGGGCGCGGGAGACCGCCGCCAACCCGGCGCTGTTCGACGGGCGCATGGTGTTTCAGCAACGGCTCTCCCTCAGTGAAAACGGGATTGCGGGCGAGGGCCACGTCATTCCCTTTTCTGCCTTCATGTGGTGGCGCCGACAGCCGCAGCGTCAGGGTGGCGTTCACATCTTCGCCTATCCGGTGCTCGAAACCTCGGACGGCGCGCTGGTGGCGATCCGTATGGGCGCGCATACCGCCAATCCCGGCCAGGTGTATTTCGCCGCCGGCTCGCTGGAGCCGGAGGATATCGTCGACGGGCGTTGCGACATCGAGGCGAACATGCGCCGCGAGGTCTATGAGGAGACCGGGCTCGATCTTGCCGAATCCGTCGCGGGTGAGGGGCTGTTCGCCACCCATAACAAGCGCACGGTGACGCTGCTGCGGCTATTCCGCTTCGACATGACGGCGGATGAGATGATCGAGCGGATCGAGCGGCATATGCTCGTCGCCGAGGATCAGGAGATCGCGGGCGCGGTGGCGATCCGCTCGGCCGATCCCTCCGCCCATTCCTATAACATCGCCATGTTGCCTGTGATCGACTGGTATTTCGGTAAGGCCGAGTGGAGTTGATGTATGCCGCCCAAAGCCATGTAGCGTTTCGGGATAACGACACGCATCACGCAACGATCGAAAGCGCGTCGTGTGAATCCGGTTGACGTGACGCGTTTTAGCGCCTTGCACTCGCTCGCGTGGTCGGGCAGGTTGGCGGCGCGATGACGATTCAAGGAGGCCGATGTGGCGCGAAGCTACAGCGTCTATGACGTGTTCACCGATCGAAAGCTTGCGGGCAACCCGCTGGCGGTGATCTTCGACGGAGACGATCTCAGCGACGAGGCGATGCAGGCGATCACCCGGGAGATCAATCTCTCCGAGACGGTGTTCGTGCAGCCTTCGACCAATCCCGCCTATGCGGCGCGGCTGAGGATATTCACGCCCGGACGCGAACTGCCCTTTGCCGGCCATCCGACGGTCGGCACGGCGGTGGCGCTGGCCGAACGGGCGCATGGTGCTGCGACGCGCGATCTTGTCTCGGTGCTCGAGGAAAATGTCGGGCCGGTGCGCTGCGCGGTGCGGCTGAGAGAGGGTGAGGCGAGCTTTGCCGAATTCGATCTGCCGCGCAAATCGCAGCCGGCCATCATGCCGCTCGACAAGCTCGGCATCGCCGACGCGCTATCGCTGAAGGTGACCGAGATCGGCTTCGAAAATCACGTCCCGTCGGTCTGGAGCGCCGGCGTTCCCTTCCTGCTCATTCCGGTGCACGATGTCGGAGCCACGCAGCGGGTGGAATTCGATCCTCAGCTCTGGGAAAAGATCGTGCCCTTCGTCGATGGCGCGCTTGCCTCGGCCTATGTCTACTGCCGCGGCGGCGTCAACCACGTGGCGAAGTTCCATGCGCGCATGTTCGCAAGCGGCATGGGGATCGTCGAAGACCCAGCCACCGGCTCGGCGGCAGCCGCACTCTCCGGCGCGATCCACCATTTCGACCGGCTGACGGACGGGCATCATCCGATCATGATCGAGCAGGGCGTCGAGATGGGCCGGCCGTCCTTCATCCACCTGCATATCGATGTCGACGGCGGGGCGATCTCCAACGCGCGGATCGGCGGCCAGGCAGTGCGGCTGGCCAGCGGCACGCTCGACCTTTGATTTCATTAAAGCGCGTCGCGTCAATCCGGATTCATGCGACGCGCTTTAAGTCTTTGTTTTATGCAAGTCGTTATCCCAAACCCGCTGCGCACTTTTGGGCGACATGCATTAGAGCGCCGCGCGTCCAACACGACGCGCTAAGGACGCTCTATCACTTTGAATCCGCGCATAATCCTTTCGAATCCGCGCATAATCCTTTCCGAAAATCGATTCCGATTTTCGGGGTTATGCGCTGCATTTCAGCCATGCAGAAAAATCTTCGCGATTAACCAAAGAAATTTCGCCTATGCGCTGGACAAGGCTGCCGATCCTGTTTATACGCCCCGTCACACCGCGCAGCCAAGCGCGAACGGGTGATTAGCTCAGTTGGTAGAGCAGCTGACTCTTAATCAGCGGGTCGTAGGTTCGAGCCCTACATCACCCACCAAATATCCTGAAAAGATTGATGTATTCGAACTCAGGCCGGATATTCCGGCCTGCCGGAAACTGTTCTCGAAGCAGGCGGCACGGTTCGCGCTGTCCACAGGACTGGCCGCGTTCATCCGCGCGCCCTATCTCCCTCTCGCGTATCAGGAGGGGTCTATGAGAAGCGTTATTTTTGCCGTCGCATTGTCTCTGCCGTTGCCTGCCTTTGCCGCAGGCGCAATGGAGGTCAAAGCAGGCGATCATAGCTGTGGCGAGTTTGTGCAGATCATCCGTCAGAATAAAAAGGTCTTTGTCCGCGTCGGCTTCGGCGGCCGCAGTTTCCGCTATCCGCCGGCCCAATGCAGCATGGGCGAAAAGCGGAGCACGACCAGTTTTCGCGATGCCGCGGGAAAGCAGTGCGTTCTCGACTATGCTTGCGTCTTCGACCCGGCGTCGCCCTATAATTTCCCTTAGGCGCTTCGGCTGAGACATGGCTGCCGCAATGAGCTGATTTCTAAAACGTGCTGGGAGCTGAAAGGGAAGGGCTATACTCAGGCGATAGAATTCGGGTGATTCTCGGATTGGCGGCAAGGGAGCGGTGCCCTAACTTCGCTCTCTCACATCAGGAGTTTCCATGAAAAGCATTGTTCTGGCCGTCGCACTGTTGTTTCCGTCCGCAGCCCTTGCCGTCGAGGCGGTGGAGGTCAATGCCAGAGATCACAGCTGCGAGGAGCTTGCGCAGATCATCCGCAAGGACAAGGCGGTTTTTGTGCGGATGGGCTTTGGCGGCCGTAGCTTCCGTTATCCGCCGGCCAGGTGCAATCTCGGCGACAAGTACGACACCGCAAGAGTAAGGGATGCCAATGGCAAGCTCTGCCTCCTCGACTACGAGTGCGTGTACGATCCGCAGTCTTTCTATAACAGGATCCCGAAATAATATCCCGATCCAGGCGTTGCCAAATACGGTCAAGAAAAAAGGCCGGGCGAAACTCGCGCCGACCTTCCTCAATCAGTCTCGATAACGGCTGCCAGTACATCCGTGGTCAGCCGTCAGAGACAGATATGATATCCCTTAAATAGGGTTTACTTAAACATCTTCAAGAGCTCGCAGCCGAAGGGAAGCCGGCATTGGCCGGCTTCCTTTTTACCGAGCAGGCGTTACTGCTGGGCAGGGGCAGCCGGCGGAGTGGCCGGTGCTGGTGCCGGTGCGGGTGCGGGCGTTGCGCTGTTGTCAGTCGGAGCGATCGGCTTAGCCGGCGCCGGCTCTGATTGGGTTGTGGAGGCTGTCGTGTCCGGGGATGTGCCGGGGGTGCTCCACTGCGAATAGGCGAATGCAGCGACAGCGATCACGGCCAATGCAGCGACCCAGACAACCCAGGTATTAGTGCTGCGCGCGCTCGGCGTGGTGCGCAGGTCCAAATTTGGGTTCAGCGGGCGGTTCGGGTCGTTGGCATTATTGGGGTCGTACGTCATGGTACTTTCTCCTCTTTCGGTGAGAGAAGAATGCCGAAGTGGGCTTTTTGTTCCGTTCTGGGCCGAAGCGCCTGTGCTGATTGGATTTTCGCACTCTTCATTCTCGCACTTCACTGGCGCCTCGTGCATTCGCGGCTTTGCCGCTCACCCCCTCATCTGCCTGCGGCTCGCTTGGAGATGACCGGCAGGGACCCGGTGGAAGAGATGCCGGCTGATCGGGCGCCGAGGCAGATGGCAGGCCGCCATGGCGTAATGCGCTTGACACCACCGGGTCTGTTTGCGAATGATTTCTGTATGGGGTCGCGATCACCCCACGAGGCGTCATGCTGAAGAATCGCGTCCAGTAAAACCGATCAACGGAGGGACGCGTCATGCCGTCATTTCTCGAAATTTCTCCCGACAAGCTCAGCCGCCTCATCGGAACCCCCGGTGCGCCTTGCATTATCGACGTTCGCACTGAGGAGGACTTCGCGCTCGATCCGCGCCTGGTGCCGGGCTCGATCCGGCGCGACCATTCCGAGGTCGCGTCCTGGGCGGGCAGCGTCGATGCCGAAGCCGTCGTCGTGGTCTGCCAGAAGGGCAGCAAGCTCAGTCATGGTGTTGCCGCCTATCTCCGCCATGCCGGGATCGACGCGGAAAGCCTCGAAGGTGGATTCGAAGCCTGGATTGTAGCCGGATCGGCGGTGCCCGAGGAAAAGCTGCCGCGCCGGGACATACAGGGACGCACCGTCTGGGTGACGCGGGCGCGGCCAAAGATCGATCGCATCGCCTGTCCCTGGCTGATCCGGCGCTTCGTCGATCCGAACGCCGTGTTCTTGTTCGTGCCGGCGCCCGAGGTTTTGGCCGTCGGCGAGCGCTTCGGGGCGACGCCCTTTGATATCGAAGACGTGTTCTGGAGCCATCGGGGCGAATTCTGCACTTTCGACGTCATGGTCGAAGAGTTCGTACTGGCTTCGGAACCGCTTCTGGGCCTGGCGCGGATCGTCAGGGCGGCGGATACTGCAAGGCTTGATCTCGCGCCCGAGGCGGCGGGCCTGCTGGCCGCTTCGCTCGGCCTCTCCAGGATGTATTCCGACGATCTGGAACAGCTCGAGGCCGGGATGCTTCTCTACGACGCCTTCTTCCGCTGGTGCCGCGATGCGACCGAGGAAACCCACAACTGGCCGGCACCGAAGAAGAGGGCATGAGATGGTCGAGATGACGGATAATGCGCCCGACGGCAAAATGACGGCGAAAGTCGCGGGGGAGGGGCATCATCACGGCGTCTCGTTTGGCGATGCCTTCAGGGTGTGGCTGCGCGTCGCCGCCCTGAGTTTCGGCGGCCCCGCCGGCCAGATCGCCGTCATGCACCGGATCATCGTCGACGAGAAGCGATGGATTGGTGAGCACCGTTTTCTGCATGCGCTGAACTATTGCATGCTGCTCCCCGGACCCGAGGCGCAGCAGCTCGCCATCTATATCGGCTGGCTGATGCATCGGACAGTGGGCGGTCTCGTCGCCGGCCTGCTGTTCGTGCTGCCTGGGTTCCTGTCGATCCTCTGTCTCAGTTATATCTACGCGGCTTACGGCAACGTCGGCATCGTCGCCGGCCTGTTCTTCGGGCTGAAGGCGGCGGTGCTTGCCGTCGTCGTGCAGGCCGTCATCCGCATCGGCGGCCGTGCGCTCAAGAATCGCGTCATGGTCGGTATCGCGGCTGCGGCCTTCATCGCCATCTTCTTTCTCCATGTCCCGTTCCCGCTGATCGTGCTCGCGGCCGGCATTGCGGGCTTCCTCGGCGGCAGGTTCGGGCTTGCCGCCTTCCAGACGGGCGGCGGCCATAAGGCCGGAAGCGGCCCGGTGCTGTCGGATGCCGAGTCGGCGCTCGGCGAAGGCATACCGGCGCATGCGCGCCCGAATCTTGCTTGGTCGCTGCGCATCTCGGCCGTGCTGCTTGCCCTCTGGCTCGCTCCGCTGGCAGCGCTCTACGCAACCTTCGGTGCTGACAACGTCTTTACCGAAATCGGCCTTTTCTTCAGCAAAATGGCGGTCGTCACCTTCGGCGGGGCCTATGCCGTGCTTGCCTATGTCGCACAGGAGGCCGTGCAGCATTTCGGCTGGCTGAAACCCGGCGAGATGCTGGATGGTCTCGGCATGGCCGAGACGACGCCGGGGCCGCTGATCATGGTCGTCCAGTTCGTCGGCTTCATGGGCGCCTACCGCGATCCGGGAGCGCTGGACCCGATGCTTGCTGCAACCCTTGCGGCGGTACTGACGAGCTGGGTCACCTTCGTGCCCTGTTTCCTCTGGATCTTCCTCGGCGCGCCGTTCATCGAAAAACTGCGTGGTAACATTGCGCTCGCCGGCGCGATGTCGGCCATAACAGCGGCGGTGGTCGGGGTTATCCTCAACCTCGCTATCTGGTTTGCCCTGCACACGCTGTTTGCCGAGGTTGCGACCGTCCACCTTGGCGGCTTGCGGCTCGATATTCCGGTGCTGCAATCGGCCGTGCCGGCGGCTATGGCGCTGTCTGCCGCTGCGGCGATAGCGATCTTCCGCTTCAAGGCTTCCGTGATCGCGACGCTGCTAGCCTGCGCAGCCGCGGGAATGCTCTGGACGCTGGCGGTAAATTAGGCCTCCGCCCCATCGGTGGAAATGCGCGTCGCGAGCATCTTGTCGATACGCATGCCATCCATGTCGAGCACCTCGAAGCGCCAGTTGTCGAAGACGAAGGTTTCGCCGGCTTCGGGGATGTGCTGGAGCTGATGCAGCGCGAAGCCCGCCAGCGTATGGAAATCGGCATCCGGACGATCGCGCAGGCCCAGCCGTTCGAAGGCGTCGAAGGCCGGCATCATCGCATCGATCAGCAGCGAACCATCCTCTCTGACGACGATGTCGGGCTCCTGGTTGGTTCCCGGCAGGTCGCCGGCAATGGCTTCGAGCAGATCGGTCTGGGTGACGATGCCCTCGAGGCTGCCATATTCGTCGATGACGATGGCGAGGCGGACGGGCGAGGCCTTGAAACTGTCGAGCACGCGGACGACAGAGGTTCCCTCGTGCAGCACCAGCGGCTGTTTGATCACCTCCATCGGCCGGATCCTGCCGCCGTCGAGAACCTGATCGAGAAGGTCCTTCTTCAACACCATGCCGATCGGTTCGTCGATCGAGCCGCGGGCGACCAGCAACTGCTCATGGCTGCATTCGCGGATCGTCTTCCAGATCTCGGCCTCGCTGTCGTCGGCGTCGAACCATTCGATATCGAGACGCGGGGTCATGATGTCGGAGATCGGCCTCTCGCCGATGTTGAACACCCGCTCGACGAGCTGCTGCTGCACCTGGTTGAGAAGGCCGGCCTCGTGGCTCTCGGCGACCAAAAGCTTGAGCTCCTGCGGCGAATGGAACGACGATTCACCGGTTCCGGCGTGAAGACCGACGCCTCGCAGCACGAGGTTGCCCATGCCGTTCAGGACAAAGATCGCTGGCTTGAACAGCACCAGGAACAGACCGAGCGGGCGCACCACGGCAAGTGAAGTGGCCTCGCTGCGCTGAAGCGCCAGGCTCTTCGGCGCGAGCTCGCCGAGCACGATATGAAGTGCTGTGATGATGACGAAGGCGATGACGACGGCAACAGTATGCGCGCCCGCTGTCGCCCATTGCCCGGGCAGCCATGACAACAGGGGCTCGATCAGGTGGGCAAGCGCCGGTTCGCCGACCCAGCCGAGGGCGAGCGACGAGATGGTGATGCCGAGCTGGGTGGCTGCGAGGTTGGAGTCGAGGTTGTCGACGGCGCGCTGAAGTGCCGAGGCGTTCATGCGGCCTGCCGCGGCCATTTCGGCGACGCGGCTGCGCCTGACCGACACCAGGGCGAATTCGGCGGCAACGAAGAAGCCATTGGCGGCGACGAGAAGAAACACGGCTAGTATCCCGATATAATCGGAGAGCCCGCCGGCGGATTCGGACATGTTTTCCCTGCCTTTGAATTGATGGGAATCCGACTCCTACACACTCGCACACCGGTGGCAAGGCGCTCCGATCATTCTCGCGACAGGAGAAGCCCAGGCCGGGCCGCCATGAGCGGGATCATGCGCGCCATTCACCTCTTGGGCGCTTCGAAGAGCTCGATCGGGTTTCCTGCCGGATCATCGAGCAGGATCTGCTTGCCGCCGATGCCCTGCACGATCTCGTTGCGGAAACGCGCGCCGGCCTGGCGCAGCGCGGCGACCTTCGCCTCCAGGTCCCCGACCTCGATCTGGATGCGATTCCATCCACCGGGCTCCGGCTTTCGCCCGTCGGGCATTGCTTGAGATGCTCCGCCCGGTCCCGTCATGCCGCTGACGAACAGACGAAAACCGTCCCTGGTCAGGATGGCGAAACTCGGCGCGGGACGAAGTGCGACGGAGAAGCCGAGATGTCTCGTGTAGAATTCCACCGCGGCGTCGACGTCGTCGACGATGTAGCGCATGCTGATGCCGGGCATGTTTTCCTCCATGTGGTCTTCGTTGTCTTGGTCTGATCGTCCCCTCACCGGATATGCAGAATTCTCCTGTGCCCGAGATACGTCGCTTCGAAACTCGATTATGCGCCCGTTTCAAGTTTTTTTATGCATCTCGTTATGCCAAATCGCTGAGCACCTGCCACCGCCAGCAGCAGGACATCCCTCCACGGCGGCGCCTTCCAGGCGATGAGCACAGGGGGCGTCGCCCAGCCTCATCCTCAGGTGTTCCGCAAATAATCTTTTCTTCGGTCATGCGTTGAAGCTGGCCGGCGGCGCCGATGCCTCGCCGACGGCGACAGAATATTCGTCACAATGTATAAGTTTAATCTAAAATATAAGCTTCTGTCCCTAGCTATCGGATTTCATTACAAAAGTTTAATTTTTATTTCAGTTTCGGTTCATCTTTTCGGCCCTAGTTTAGTCACGTGCCCAACATGAGGAACCCCACATGAAAAAGATTTTTGCAGCTCTTCTTTCCGCTTCCTTCCTTCTTTCCCCGATGGTTGTTTCCCAGGCCAGCGCCGACGATTTTCGCCGCCCGCCTGTCGTCGTGCAGAAGAAGGTGGTCGTCAAGAAGACGGTCGTCCGGTCGCACTGGAAGAAGGGATACCGCGTCAATGCCAGCGAGCGTCGCCGGTTCTCCGATGTCAACGACTACCGCCGCTACCGGCTGGCGCCTCCGCCGCGCGGCTATCGCTGGGTGCGGGCCGATAACGACTACCTGCTGATCGGCGTCACCAGCGGCGTCATCTCCAGTATTATTGCCGGTCGCTGATCGGTCGATAAATCAGGAAGGGCGGCTTCGGTCGCCTTTTTGACTCTGGGAGGGCGCGCAGCCGTTTCGCGCCCTTCCTCCTCTTCTTGACCTGGCGGCGGTTATGACCCGCTTCAGGGTTGCCTGCGTGACGGCATGACCCGTTCAGCAATGATGCCGAGAAAACCTCTTGGTCTTCCGACTTCAGCGTCGCTATCCTCCTCATGCGTAAGCGGATGAAGCCCTTCGATCGGCGGCAGCGGTTCGCATTCGGTACAGACGCAGAGAGTGCGTTTGATTGCCTGCGCCTTCATGCCGCCTGCCTGTTCCAGCTGGCGAAAGGATCGGGCAGGTCGCGCCAGCGCTCGGGCGCGAAGGCGTCTGTCCTGATAAGACAGGAGTCGAGTTCCTTCCTGATCCAGGCTTCGTCCATGGGATCGGCGCCGATGAAGACGATTTCCTGGCGGCGGTCGCCCCAGACGGGGTCGAGATAAGGGCCGATGGCGCGCATGAAGGCCGGTTCCTCAGGCCATTGTTCGCGGGGTACGGCCGCCCACCAGAGGCCCATCTTGCCGGTGCGCACGATCGCGCCCGCCTGGCTGATCTCGCCGACATGATGCGGCCGGGTCGCCAGCCAGAAGAAGCCCTTGGCGCGCACCACGCCCGGCCAGCTTCGGTCGAGGAAGGCCTGCAGCTTTGCCGGATGGAAGGGCCGCTTCTCGCGATAGACGAAGGAGCGAATGCCATATTCCTCGGTCTCCGGCACGTGATCGCGGAAGCCGTGCAGCTCCTTGTACCAGAGCGGATGAGTCTCGGCCTTGTCGATATCGAAGCGGCCGGTGCCGAGCACGTCTTTCAGGGCGACCTTGCCGAAATCCGCCTCGATCAGCTTTGCATCCGGGTTGAGGCCGGTGATGATCTTGCGCGCGGCGTCGCGCTCATCATTGGTTGCCGTGCCGATCTTGTTCAGCACCACGACGTCGGCGAATTCGATCTGCTCGACCAGCAGGTCGACGATGGTTCTGTTGTCGCCGTCGCCGGCCGTTTCTCCGCGGTCGGCGAGGAAATCGGCTGAGGCGTAGTCGGAAAGCAGGTTGGCGGCGTCGACAACGGTCACCATGGTGTCGAGCCTTGCGACGTCGGAAAGGCTTTGGCCGTTCTCATCGCGAAATTCGAAGGTGGTGGCGACGGGCAGGGGCTCGGCGATGCCGGTCGATTCGATCAAGAGGTAATCGAAGCGGCCCTGATCGGCGAGCTGGCGGACCTCCTTCAACAGGTCGTCGCGCAGCGTGCAGCAGATGCAGCCATTGGTCATCTCGACCAGCTGTTCCTCGGTGCGCGAGAGATTGGCGCCGCCGTCGCGCACCAGCGTGGCGTCGATATTCACTTCGCTCATGTCGTTGACGATGACGGCGACGCGCAGGCCCTCGCGATTGGCGAGCACGTGGTTCAGCAGCGTCGTCTTGCCGGCGCCGAGAAAGCCTGAAAGCACCGTGACCGGAAGCCTGTTGTCCATGGGAACCTCATTGATATTAATGTTATATCATTACATGTAGGGTGCCGAAAAAAGGCGGAACGGGGTCATCCGCCTCTTTCCGCCTCAGCTCTCTCCGCGAGACCGCGCGGCAATCATGCGCCGGAGAGGCAAGCCTTCATGCTGTCGGCGATGCCGCGCATGAGGGTGAAGTAGAGATCGGGGCCGGCCTTCAGCGTCGCCGCTTCCGGATCGAGCACGCCTGACTTGGCTTTCGTGCCTTCGGTGACAACCTTGACGAGGCGCGGCTCGAACTGCGGTTCGGCAAAGACGCAGGTTGCGCCGAGTTCGCCGACCTTGCGGTGGATTTCAGAGACGCGCTCGGCGCCGGGAATAGTTTCCGGACTGACGGTGATCGAGCCGGCGACGCGGATGCCGTAGCGGTGCTCGAAATATTGGTAGGCGTCATGGAAGACAACGAAGGGCTTGTCCTTGACGGGGGCGACGGTGGCGGCAATCTCCTTGTCCAGCGCCGTCAGTCTATCATCAAGCGCCTTGGCATTGGCCTGGTAGGTCAGGGCATTGGCGGGATCAGCGGCGACCAGCGTCGTGGTGATTACCGCGGCCATCGCCTTCGCATTCATCGGATCGAGCCAGAGGTGCGTGTCGAAGGCGCCGTGCCCGTGGTCATGTTCTTCATGATCATCATGATGGGCGTGGCCGCCATCATGTCCGGGTTTGGCGGCATCGTGATCATGATCATGATCATGATCATCGGCGGAGGCGCTGTCGTGGTCGGCGTCGTCATGCGGCTCGAAGGCGCCGCCTTCGCGGAAGGGCAGCCTGGTCAGATCAGGCGCCTTGTCGAGCTCGACGACGCTGGCGTTCGAGCCTAGCGCCTCGAGCGGCTTTTCCAGGAAAGCCTCCAGGTTCGGGCCGACCCAGAAGACGACCTTCGCCTCCTGCAGGGCACGCGCGTTCGATGGCTTCATGCTGTAAGTATGCGGGGAGGCGGCGCCATCGACGATCAATTCAGGTTCGCCGACACCCTGCATGATCGCCGAAACCAGCGAATGGATCGGCTTGATCGAGGTGACGACGACGGGCGCATCGGCTGCCTGCATCGTTCCAGCAAAGAGCAAGGCGGGGACTACGACGCCCATGATTACGAGAGCTGGCATTTTGAGGGCTGACCCCAAGGCACGTTGCATCGATATGCTTCCCTTGAATTACAATTGTTATGTTATTACATCAATTGCGTTATGCTATAACGTGTGCAATAGCAGGACGCAACAGCACTTTCGGAAAATTTGATGCTCTCTCCCGCAAAGACCCCCGCTGGTATCAGGGCCGAACCGCTGGTTTCGCTTGAAAATGTCGGCATTCTGCGCAATGGCCGCTGGCTGGTGCGCGGTGTCGATTTTTCCGTCTCGCGCGGCGAGATCGTCACGCTGATCGGGCCGAACGGCTCGGGCAAGTCGACCAGTGCCAAGGCGGCGATCGGTGTGTTGAAGCCTGATGAGGGCAGGGTGGAGCGCAAGGCCGGCCTCACGGTCGGCTATGTCCCGCAGAAGCTCACGATCGACTGGACGCTGCCGCTTTCGGTGCGCCGGCTGATGACGCTGACCGGCCCGCTGCCGGAGCGCGACATGCTCTCGGCGCTCGAATCTTCCGGCATCGCTCATATGCTCGATGCCGAAGTGCAGCATCTTTCCGGTGGCGAATTCCAGCGGGCGCTGATGGCTCGCGCCATTGCCCGCAAGCCGGATCTGCTGGTGCTCGACGAGCCGGTGCAGGGGGTCGATTTTTCCGGCGAGATCGCCCTCTACGACCTCATCAAGTCGATCCGCAATGCGACCGGCTGCGGCATCCTGCTGATCTCGCACGACCTGCATGTCGTCATGGCCGAAACCGACACGGTCATCTGCCTCAACGGACATGTCTGCTGCCGCGGCACGCCTGAATCCGTCAGCCGCAGCCCGGAATATGTGCGCCTGTTCGGCAGCCGGGCGGCGCAGACGCTGGCCGTCTACAGCCATCACCACGATCATACGCATCTGCCTGATGGGCGCGTGCAGCATGCCGACGGCACGGTGACTGACCATTGCTTCCCCGACGACGGACATCACCATGAGCACGGGCATGAGCACGATCACGGCCATGCCGGGCATGACCATAGTCATGATCACCATGACCACGCCCATCCGCACACACATGCGGAGGGAGAGCGCCATGCTTGACGATTTCTTCGTGCGTGCCATTCTCGCCGGCGTCGGCCTGGCGCTGACGACCGGGCCGCTCGGCTGCTTCATCATCTGGCGGCGCATGGCCTATTTCGGCGACACGATCGCCCATTCGGCGCTGCTCGGCGTCGCACTGTCGCTGCTCTTCGAACTCAACCTGACACTGGCTGTCTTTGCTGTCGCCGCCCTTGTGTCGGTGCTGCTGCTCTTCCTGCAGAAGCGCCAGGCGCTGTCGGCCGATGCGCTGCTCGGCATCCTCTCGCATGCGACACTGGCGATCGGCCTCGTCATGGTCGCCTTCATGAGCTGGGTGCGGATCGATCTCATCGCCTTTCTGTTCGGCGATATCCTTGCCGTTTCCACCACCGACATCGCGCTGATCTGGGGCGGCGGGCTGTTCGTGCTCGTGGCAATGGCCTGGCTCTGGCGCCCGCTCTTGGCTGCGACCGTCAATGCCGAACTCGCCGAGGCCGAGGGGCTGAAGCCCGAGCGGGCGCGGCTGTTCTTCATGCTGCTGATGGCCTTGGTCATCGCCATTGCCATGAAGATCGTCGGCATCATGCTGATCACCTCGCTGCTGATCATTCCGGCGGCTGCGGCCCGGCGCTTCTCGCCGACGCCGGAGATCATGGCGGTGCTCGCCTCGCTGATCGGGGCGGCGGCCGTCGTCGGCGGTCTGTTCGGCTCGCTCACCTATGACACGCCCTCCGGCCCCTCGATCGTGGTCGCAGCGCTGATCCTCTTCATTCTCAGCCTGCTTCCCGTCAGGCGCTACCGCGCGGTCATGCAAGGACAAGGCTCATGACGACACCGCAATTGACCAAGAACCAGTCGCTGGTCTTCGACGTGCTCGAAAAGGCCGAAGGGCCGCTCAGCGCCTATACCATCCTCGACAAGCTGCGCGACCACGGTTTTCGCGCGCCGCTGCAGGTCTACCGGGCGCTGGAGAAGCTGCTCGAATATGGCGTGGTGCACCGGCTCGAAAGCATCAACTCCTTCGTTGCCTGCGCCCATCCGGGCGACGACTGCCACAGCCACGGCATCGTCGCCTTCGCCATCTGCGAAAGCTGCGGCCAGGTGACGGAGTTCCACGACCACGAGGTCGACCACCGGCTGATGGAATGGGTGCGCGGGCAGAAGTTCAAGCCTGAAAAGACGACGATCGAGATCCGCGGATTGTGCGAGGCCTGCGCGGCGTAAGCTTCCTCGCGTTCGCTAGACGATCGCCTCGGGACTATTGCGATGGCAGAGCCCGCCGGGTCCCGACGGTATTAGACGCGATCACAAAGCGATCGGGTTTAGTCCGGCTTAGATTCAGAGCCGCCCTTGCTGGGGCCGTCATTGCCGCCCTTGCCGGGCGTGCAGGCGAGTTCTCTTGAACTGAAACTCTCGAGGCGGTGCGTTCGCCGCTGGTAAGTGCAGATCCCGGCGCTATCTTTGCCGCAGAACCCAAACCAGGGGCGATCGCGTGACGAAAACCGAACTCGCGGAGATATACCGCGGCTATATCGCATGCCTGAACAGGCAGGACTGGCCCAATCTCGGGCAGTTCGTCGGCGACGATGCGGTTCATAACGGCCGGCGGCTCGGGCTGCCGGGTTACGTCGCCATGCTCGAGCAGGACTTCGATGAGATTCCCGATCTCTATTTCAAGGTGCTGATGCGGCTTTGCGATCCGCCATACATCGCATGCCGGCTCGGCTTCGACTGCACGCCGAAGGGAAAATTCCTCGGCCTCGATGTGAACGGCAGGCGCCTTTCCTTCACCGAGAACGTCATCTACGAATTTCGCGTCGGCAAGATCGCCGAGGTCTGGTCGGTGCTCGATAAGTCGGCGATCGAGTCCCAGCTTGCGGGCTCGAATTGATCGCGCAGACGGCTTCCGGTCTGCGTTTCGATCAGATGATGGCGACGCGCTCGCCGAAGGGTGTGTCGTCGTCGAAATTGCGGGTGCCGATCCGATCGCTTTCGCCTGACAGGACCGGCTGTTCACCCCGTTCGCCGGCCTCTTTCCCTTCGTTCGATGCCGCATGCCCGTGCCGCTTTTGCGGATGCTCCTCGTTTTCGACGATCAGATCCGCGTGCGGGATGAGACCGTTTACTGCTTCCTTCTCCACGGCCTTCTTCGCTGCCAGCTGATCGGCGGTGATCTGCGACTGGCGGGCGGCGACCCAGGCATTGTCGGGTTCTGAGCCGATCGAGGTGCTGGTGCCGACCTTGGTGGGTTCGGACGCGGCGGTGGCGGAGATGGGGTTGATCGCGTCGACCATGAGATTCTCCCGCTGGAACAGGATGATCGGTCTAAAACCTGAATCCTGTTCTAAAATAAAGAGTTAGAGCATGATGTCATCCGAAGCCGCTTACACTTTTCGGCATCATGCTCATGGCGACTGGCGAACTAGCCGGCCGTTTCTCGAATTGAAAACGGCGCGGTCTTCGGGCCAATCAGGGAGACATATCGGAGCCTCGTCGAAAAACACAAGGGAACATTGACGTCGCCGTCAATGGCGAAGTCGGTAGCAGGTTGCGGGAAATTCGACGAATAATTGTGTGCACAAGGGGATGCTCGGCGCGTGGTTAATGTAAGAATCGGAAACACTTTGTGACTAAGTGTCTCCAAAAGCAGCGTTTTTTGACTTGCTGCGCGCGAAGACATGACGGATATTGTTTAAACGTTGAGGAAGCCGTCATGATTAGAATGATTGAAAATCCTGCCGAACTGGCTGGCGAAGATATCACCGGCAAATATATTCTCCGGAGGCTGAACTATCACTGGTTCGCCTACGGCAAGGCGGCTATCGTGATCGCCTGCAAGGGAACGATCCTGCAGCTTGAGCGGGAAGAGACGGTCTATTCCGAGCGTTGGGGACGTCGCGCCTATACGGGCACCGGCAGACGTTATCCCGGCGGCATCTGTCCCATTTCTGCGGTCGCCTGCCTTTGCGATACGCCCGACGACGTCAATGCCGTCATTCAGCTGGATGTCGAAGCGCAGGACGAATTCTATCAGCTGATCGCCAAGGCCGAGGCCAGGGTTCAGGCTCTTGCCTCATCCTCACGAAACAGCCAGTTTCTCGAAGCCGCCGAGTAAGGCGATTTTTTTCAATGAAATCCGCCATGCGCAGCGTCCTTCTGCGCGTTTAAGAGGACGCTCGGCGCTGTCATGGAACGGAGAGCGATCATGACGCGGCGGGACACTCGGCCCGGTCACTCATTCGCCGCGGCGCCATCGCTCGGATCGCTCGCCATCACCATTGCCGTCATGTTTGTAGCGCTGTTTTGGCCCGCCGGCACGTTCGACTGGCCGCGCGGCTGGATTTTTCTCGGCCTGTTCCTTGTGCTGACTGCTGTCGCAATCATCTGGATCTGGCGGACGAATCCGGAGCTGTTTGCGGCGCGCAGCCGATACCAGAAGGGTACCAAATCCTGGGACGCCGTGGTGGCGACGCTGACGATCATTCTCTTTGCCGCCATTCTTCCGGTCGGCGCATTCGACGACGGACGTTTCCACTGGGCGCCGCAACCCGATTGGGTCGTGTTTATCGGCTATCTCCTGATGACGTCAGGTTATCTCGGCCTGACCTGGGCGCAATCGGTCAACCGGCATTTCGAGCCGACGGTGCGCATTCAGACCGACCGTGACCACAAGGTGATCGACACCGGACCCTACGCCGTAATCCGCCATCCCGGATACGCAACCGCCATCGTGCTCAGCGCCGGCATGGCGCTGTCGCTTGGATCGCTCTACGCGCTGATCCCCGCCGGCCTGCTCGTCGTCGTCCTCTTCGGCCGCACGCTGGGGGAAGAGGCCGAGCTGCGGAGAGGACTTGAGGGTTACGCGGATTATATGGCGCGTGTGCGCTGGCGGTGGATTCCGGGAGTCTGGTGAGTGGAGAGGGGTGCTTCGCCACCGCCTCCGCGTTACCTGTGTCACCCGATCTGTTTGAGATCGCGGGCGAAGCGTTGCCAGTTGGCGACGTAGTTTTCCGCCGAGCGGCGGATGGCTTCGATTGCCGCCTCGTCGAGTACGCGCACGACCCGGGCAGGCGCTCCGACGATCAGGGAGTTGTCGGGGAATTCCTTGCCTTCGGTGACCAGCGCATTGGCGCCTACCAGGCAGTTGCTGCCGATCTTCGCGCCGTTCAGGATGGTCGCGCCCATGCCGATCAGCGCGTTGTCGCCAATAGCGCAGCCGTGGAGGATGGCGTGGTGGCCGATGGTGCAGCCTTTGCCGATCGTCAGCGGGAAGCCCATGTCCGTATGGGCCATCACGCCTTCCTGGATGTTGCTGTCTTCGCCGACGCTGATTGGCTCGTTATCGCCACGCAGCACGGCGCCGAACCAGATGCCGACATTCTCGCCGAGTTCGATCTGGCCGATGATGTTGGCATCCGGGGCGATCCAATAGAGGCCGGCGGCGGGCAGTTTCGGCGTCGATCCGCCAAGCGCGTAGACAGGCATGGCTTCCTCCTCAGACGACCTCGACCGATAGCGTGGCGACGCCGTCGATGCCGCAATTGATGCGATCGCCCCTGGCCACCGCGCCGACGCCGGCGGGTGTGCCGGTCATGATGATATCGCCGGCTGCAAGAGTGAAGAGCTTCGACAGTTCGGCGATGATCTCCGGCACCTTCCAGATCATCTGGTTGAGATCGCCGTCCTGCACGCGCTTGCCGTTCTGTTCCAGCCAAATCTTCGCCTGCGCGGGGTGGCCGAGGCGGCTGGCCGGAACGATTGGGGAGATAGGGGCGGAATGTTCGAAGGCCTTGCCGACCTCCCAGGGACGACCAAGCTTCTTTGCCTCGCCCTGGAGGTCGCGGCGGGTGAAATCGATACCGACGGCATAGCCATAGACGCAGTCGAGCGCGTCCGCTGCCTCGATGTTTGCGCCGCCTGATTTCAGCGCCAGCACGCATTCGACCTCGTAATGCACGTCGTTCGACAGTGACGGATAGGGAAAGGCCTTGCCCGCCGGCAGCAGGTTGTCGGCGTTTCTCTGGAAGAAGAAAGGCGGCTCGCGGCTGGGATCATGGCCCATCTCGATCGCATGGTCGGCATAGTTGCGCCCGACGCAATAGACGCGGCGCACCGGAAAACGCTCGGCGCTGCCATCGACCGGCAGCAGCACCGGTTGCGGAAGCGGGATGACGGTGGCGGGATCGGACATTGGCGGGCTCTTCCTGTTTCGAGTCTTGCTTTGCGGATCATCTTAGACGGAAACCGGCGCGCCGGGGAAGCGTCCTTGGCCTGCGCCCGGTGCATTGACGCTATCACTATCCAGCGGTATCGTTACCGCCATGAGCAGGATTTTTGCAGTTTCGTCGACGTCCACGACCACCGCGCTGCGGTGGGTGGTAGACGCGTGAACTGAATTCCGTTCATTGCTGCTGAAACCAACCCGCCGGAAACGAGCGGGTTTTTTGTTGCCGCTCGTCTCCCGCATCGAGGACGAGATCGTGGACGATATCCAGAAACATGTTCTTGCGGAGCAGGCGCTGGCCGTCGCCCGCGACTGCATCGCCAGCCGCTATGCCGGGGCCGCATTCGCCTATGTCGCCGGCTCCATCATGCGCGGCGAAGGCACCACCTTTTCGGATATCGACCTGGTCGTGGTGTTCCCGTCGCTCCAAAGAGCCTGGCGGGAGTCGTTCAGCGCGGATGGGTTTCCGGTCGAGGCCTTCGTCCACGATCCGCAGACGCTGGCGCACTACCTTCATCAGGACGCGGACAGCGGCTATCCCATCATGGCCCACATGGTCGCGACGGGCTGTATAGTGGGATCGGATATCGACAGCGCGCACGTCATCCAGGCAAAGGCGGAAAGTATGCTGGCGGCAGGACCGAAACCTCTTGCCGGGGCAGACTACGACATGCTGCGCTACCAAGTTACGGATTTGGCCGATGACCTGCGCGGCGTCCGCCCGCCTGAAGAGGTCGCCGCCATCGCCGCACTCCTCTACCAGAAGCTGGCCGACCTGATCCTGCTCGGGCGCGGCGCATGGGCCGGTCGCGGCAAGTGGGCGCCGCGCCTGATGCGGAAGCTCGATGCACAATTGGCAGCGGAATTCGACGCGGCGTTCAGACTGGCGGCAGCGGGCGACGGCGCCCGATTGCTGGCTTTGGCCGATCGGGAGCTTGCCCTGCATGGCGGCCGCTATTTCGAGGGGTTCAGACAGGACGCGCCGCTGGAAGCGCGCCGCCTGGAATAGTATCGATTTACGTTGCCTGCATTCTGCTCGGTCATTCCTCGCCGGACTCGGCCAGCGCCTCGCGGACGATCGCGTAATAGGGGGCGAGCTCGGGGATATCGGCGGCCAGCCTGTCGAAGGCGGGGTCGGATGTCGCAAGCGTGCCGGCGTATTTCGCTTGCGTGAAAGCCCGATGGGCGGCAAGGGCTTCGGCGTCGGCATCGTGCACGACGGTATAGACAGGCGAGGGCACGGTGCGGCCCTTGACGATGATGCGATCGAGCTCGACGACGGTGTAGGTGCCGGCGACCAGCCTTGCTGTCTCCTCGCCGAGCAGCAGGGCCACGCCATAATTCTTCGAGGCGCCTTCGAGACGCGAGGCGAGGTTGACGCTGTCGCCGAGGCAGGAATAGTCGAAGCGGCGGGTCGAGCCCATATTGCCGACGATGCATTCGCCGGTGTTGATGCCGACGCCCATCTTCAACACATGCGGCCTGCCGCCGCGCATCGCCGCCTCTCGCTCCAGCTCGCGGTTAAGGCTCGATATCGCCGCCTGCATGGCAAGCGAGGCTTTGACGGCGTGCAGGGCGTGATCGGGGTCGTCGAGCGGCGCGTTCCAGAAGGCCATGATGCAATCGCCCATATATTTATCGATCGTCCCGCCATGATCCATCACCACGTCGGAAAGCGGCGTTAGCAACCGGTTGATCAGGCCGGTCAGTTGCTCCGGATCATCCTTCAGCGTCTCGGCGATGGTGGTGAACCCGCGCACATCGGAAAACAACACCGACAGCGTGCGTCGCTCGCCGCCGAGCTTCAGCTGCGAGGGATCGCTCGACAGGCGCTTGACGAGATCGGGCGAGATATATTGGGCAAAGGCGCGGGTGATTTGGCGCTTGTTGCGGCGCTCCTCGGCAAAATCGAAGGCGGCCTGGCCGAAGACGACAGAGATATAGGCGACCGTCGGGCCAAGCGGCGAGACGAAGATATGGGCTAGCCGCATACCGGCGGCACTGACGGCGGCGAAGGCAAGGAGGGCCGCCGCGCTCGTCACGATCGTCAGCCACCCCGTCGAGCGCCCGACGGTGGCGGCGGCAAGCAGCACCGATATCAGGATGCAGGCAGCGACCGTCGGCAGCCGGGCTTCCGCGATCGACAGGCCGCTGCGGATATTGTCGTAGATCGTCGCCTGGATCTCGACGCCGGAGACGAGCTTGCCGGTATGGACGGTATAGGGCGTCGCGAAGGCATCGACGCCGCCTTTATCGATGGCGGGCGCATTCTGCAGGCTGAGGCCGACCAGCACGACGCGATCCTTGAAATAATCAGGCGGCAGTAGGTTCTTCGGGTCGAGCGCCTGATAGTACGAGACGGTGGGATAGCTGCGGGCCGGGCCGAAGGTTTGGATGAGGCGGCCGGCCGGCAAGGTCTCGGGGGCCACGCCGGCGACCTTGGTCAGCATGGCGGCAAAGCCGTCCTCATAGCCCGGGATGCGCCGGAAGGTGCCGTCGCCGCTGAGTTCGACGGAGGCGATGCCAGTCACGGCACCTGCCTCGGTGAGCTGCGGCAGGGGTGTCGTGCGGATCAGCTGCGAGGCTTGCGGCGTCTCGATCAACGTCTCGTCGCCGGCAAGAACGACATCCCGGCCGACGGCGCGAGTGATCGCGTTGTCGTTCTCCGGGGTCGAGGGTTCGGCCAGGATGATGTCGAGGCCGATGACGCGGGCGCCGGCGGCGCGCAGCTGGGTGACGAGCTGAGCGTGAAGGCTGCGCGGCCAGGGCCATTGCGCGTTGATATCGGCAAGCGAGGGTTCGTCGATCGCGACGATGACGGGTCCGCCGGGAGGCGGACGGGGATCGTCGACGGTCGAGAGATAGTCGAAGCTTCTGAGCTCCAGCAGCGACCAGGCGGGTAGGCGCGACAGGAGCGAGATGGCGATCAGCGTCGTTAGCGACAGCACCAGCAGCCTGAGATGGCGGCTCCTGATCTGCCTGGCCTGCCGAGGCTTGTCCCGCCCCCGCATCAGAAGCGGACTTTGAGCGTGCCCTTGAAGGCGCGGCCCCAGCCGGGCACACCGGGGGTGATCTCGAAGTCCTCGTCGAGCAGGTTATAGGCGGCCGCCTCCAGCTCGATGCGCTTGTCGAACGGTTCCCAGACCAGGTGGGCGTCGAGGCTCCAGTAATCGTCGAGTTTCGTGCCGAACCGATCGCCGTCGCGCTCGCCGATATAGTTGGCGGCAACCGTTGCCTTGACCTTGGCTTCGTTGACCCAGGTCAGCGCAATCTGCCCGGAATTCTGCGGTATGAAGGGAAGGGGGCCGCCATAGATCGGCTCAAGCGGATCCCGGTTTTCCGAATCCATATAGGCATAGGTAGCCGAAAGGCCGAAACCATGGCCGAGCACGACGTTTGCTGTGACGGCAGCGCGATCGATGCTGCCGCGCGAGATCGGCAGGCTCGTATCCGACGGAAGCGAGATCATTGGAAAATCGATCGAGAAATCATGCAGTTCCTGGTGCTGATACTCGACCGAGGTGAAGAATCGATCCGTCCATTCGGCATCCCACTGCAGCGCGACCGTATCCGTGTAGCCCTGCGGATTGGCGGAAAACTGGTTGGCCTGAAGCCCGAGGACGCCGATGGGGGCAAGGGTCGGAATTCCAATATCAAAGCTCTGACGCATGAAGGCAGCACGCAGCCAGTGGTTTTGAACCGGCGCCCAGGCGAGGCCGAAGCGCGGCTCCAGCCGGCTGATATCGATGCCGTCGCCCTCCAGGCGCGTGGCGAACAAGGCGTATTCGCCCTTGAGGTCCGGCGTGATCTCATGCAGTACATCGACATAGCCGCGGCCGATATCGATGGTGTTCTCGGTATGATCGGGAGGAGCTGTCAAGCCTAGCAGCGTCGCATCGACGGTGCTGCTGGCATCCATCCAGCCGCCTTCGATGCCGTAGCGAAATGTCAACGGTCCGGCACTTATGGAATGGCTCAAAGCGCCGATGTAGGTTTGGGATTCGGTCTCCTGAGTGACGTTGGTAAAGGGAATGATGAAGGGAACCCCTCTGCCGATAAACACTGGGTCCAGGTCGACATCAAGCACGCTGCTCGTATTCGATTTGCTTCCTGAATAAAGCAATGCTCCATTCAACACGTTTTCATACGCAAACGTGTGGCTCCAGCCGATGCCGGCATACGTGCTTTCTCGTACAGTCTCCTCTGTCGTGTAGAGAGGCAGCGGGATAGGGACACGGAACACGAGTTCCATGAACCCGGTGTTTGACGACAAGGCGTTCAGCGCTCCATCATTCTTGCCGTGGTTGACGAAGGCTACCACGCGATCATCGGGCGTGACCGTTGCCGTCAGATAACCGTTGGCGCTCAGCAGCTTGTTATCCGTCTGGACACCGCCGAAATCCTGGTAGTCGCGGTCGAGCGCCAGCTCTTCCCAGGTCAGGTTGCCATAGAAGCTGATCGGAATGGTCTCGTTCGAATAGCCCTGGATATCGGCTTCGCCGATGCGCCTGGTATGGCCGTCGACGCTGTTGATGCCGCCGCCGAGCGAACCTTCGATGAAGGGCACATCGAATAGCGTTACCGAGCGCGAGCGGCCGGAAAGCATGTGTGGCGAAAGCAGCAGGCCCTGGATGAAGGATGAGTAGCTCGACGCGTTGCCGCGGTTTTGGATGATATTGTCGTCGCCGAAGCTGGTCGCGTTGACGAAAGGAAAGATGCTGCCCTTGATCGACTGATCGATATAACCGGTGCCGTTGAAAGGATCGAAGACGGCATCGCCGTAATAGCGGCCCCAGGCATCCAATCCTTGCAGGCGGAAGGCGTCGTTCAGTGTCGAACCGGCGCTCGCATTGGCGCCGAGGCCGCTGTAATCGCCGCCGCGGGCGCGTGAGCGGCGCAGGAATTCCTGCGCGTTGCGGATCGCGCCATCCGAATCGTAGTCGTCGATATCGATCGCGGTGCGGAAGGACGAGATGACCGGATCGTCATCGTCGAGGCGGTTGGCGTTGTCGAGCGCCTGTTCGGACGGAAGCCGGTCGCCCTTTTCATAATGGGCGGCTGCGAGCATGAACTGCGACTGCGAATGCGCGGGATTGGCGGTGCTGGCGGCAAGCAGATCTTGCAGCGCCTTGTCGCGCTCGCCGGACTGCAGGTAATAGCGGCCGCGGGCAAGCAGGGCATGATCGAAGGACGGATCAAGCGCGATCGCGGTGTCGATTTCGCGCTTGGCTTCCTTCATGCGCGCCTGATCGAGATAGAGTATCGAGAGGTTCGCGTGCAGCAGCGGGTCCTGCGGATCGAGCTCGATCGCCTTCTTGAAGGCCTTTTCCGCTTCGCCATTGGCATCGCGCGAGCTCTGCAGAAGGCCGAGAGAGTTCAGCGTGCCTGATGCACCGGGGGCAAGCGCGATGGCGCGGTTCAGGTCGGCAAGCGCGCCGTTGATATCGCTTTCATAGCTTGCCTTGTAACCCGCACGGGCGGAGAGCGCCATCGGATGATCAGGGTCGAGCGACAGCGAGCGTTCTATCGCTTCCTTCATCTGCTCACGGTCGTCGGTGAGCTCCGCCAACTGGGCGCGGACCGCCGGCAGGGTCGGATCATCGGGATAGCGCTGCTCTGCTTTCTTTATAATTTCGAGCGCTGCGCGCGGGTTTTTTAGGAAGCCTGTCGTATAGGCCTCCATGATCGCGCCATAGGGGCCGGTGGTGTTGGCCGGCGGCTGTTCGGCATGGGCGGGGTCGGCCAGCGAACGGGCGAAATAGTCGCCATATTGGGCCATGTTGCGGCGTGTCGGGTCGAGATGCGGCAGGGCCTTCTGGAAGAGCTTGGCGGCATCGCCATAGCGCTTTTCCGAGCCGGCGATGGTGGCGTCGATCAGGTCGACGCGCGCCTGCTGGGCTGCCGTCAGTTTGCGATCGCGGATATTCTTCAGCGTTGCGGCTGCAGCATGGCGTCCGTCGAAGGCGCTCTGCACTTCGGCAAGTTCCAGCCAGTCTTCGGTGGTGCGGCGCTCCGGCGGCAGCGCCAGCAGGCGGCGGCGTTCGGTCGCCATGCGGTCGGCCCGTAGCGGCGACGTCGGCATCAGGTCGAAGCCGTCGCGCAAGTCCAGATAGAAGAGCATCTGTTCGCGGTCATCGGGATTGACGCTGATGATCTTGGTCGGCGCCTGGCCAATGGTGGCGACCGCCCCTTCGCCCTCGTTCACCTCGACGCTGCCCTGCGGGTTGCTGAGCGCCACGCGGCCTTCGAGCACGATCATCGAGGTCTTGGCGCCCTCGACGGTCATGGTCCAGTCGGTGCCGCGGATGGCGGCGGCGGCGGCCGGTGTTTCCACCGTCAGGCCCTGGCCGCCACGCTCGGCGCGTGCCCAGATGGTGCCGGATTGGAGATTGAGCACGGTATCGCCGCTCGCAGCCATTTTCTTGACCTGCAGCGAGGAATTGCGGCCAAGGCGAACCTGGGTGTGGTCGGAAAAGACGATGGCGAGCTGACCGTTGGCGTTGGTGCGCAACACGTCGCCGGTCAGGAGATCCTGATTGATGTCGACGACACGCCAGTTCGACACGTCGATGAAGCGGACTTCTTCGCCGGTCTTGCGGGCGATGACGGAACCGGCGACCGGTGTTGCACGCGGCAAGGGATCGGCCGCTGCCGGCCGCCCGAAACCGGGCACGGCAAACGCAAGCGCCATCCCGACGCGACAGATGTTACTGGAATAACCCCGCATGTCCTCGACCCCACACCCCGCTTCCCCTTTGTCCGTGTAGAGTGGAAAAGTCAAGCGCGCTGCACACGTGTTCTTGCTTTCGTCGCAAAGTGTAATATCAGGGAAACACTTTAGGGGTGGAGTATTCACGTGAGCGAATTCGAAAATGCGACCGAGGTTATGCTGAGCAAGCCGTCGAGTGGGGACATCGGTGCCGAGTACTTCGACCATATCAAGAAAATCAACGACATATTTTATGACCAGATCAAGATATCCGACCAGAAGGCCGCCTATATTTTTACTTTCATGCTCGCCTTTCTGGTGAGCTCCAGCGAAGTGAGGGCCGTGTTCAGCCTGACGCGTTACACCGGCGGCACGCCGGGCAGCATGCTGTTCTCAGGCCTGCTTGCGGCAGCCTCAGTCTTCTCGATCCTGTCGGCGATTCTTGTTGTGCTGCCGCGGCGTCTCGGCACCTCCACCTCGCTATTCTGGGGCGCCTGGCCCGATCATCGCGACATGTTTTTCGAGGCCGCCCTTCGCCGCGACGAGCGCTACCTCTTCGATCAGTACCTCGAAAATGCCAACACCCTCTCCGCCATCGCCCGCAGTAAATACCGCTGCGTCACCTTTGCATTCCGCGGGCTGATGGTGAGTGTGATCGCCTATGTGCTGCTGTTGGTGGCGGTGTGACGGCGTTGTTAACACCCTCATTTGCCTTCGCTTGCCGCTCAAGGCGTTCGTCGCTGGCACTCCTCACCCCCTTTCATCTGCCTGCCGGCACCTTCCGCGCCGGGGAGGCGGGGGAAGCGTTCACCGTCGCTTCCACGCTTCCGGATAGGCGAGACGCTGCCACGAGCCCGCTTCTCCCCAGCGGGGAGAAGATGCCGGCAGGCAGATGAGGGGGTGAGCGGCAAAGTCGCGAATGCGCTGAGCGTCAGCGAAGGGCAATAAATGTCGTGCCGTGCGGCCCCCTTCCGACCCTTCGGGCCACCTTCTCCCCGCTGGGGAGAAGGGGAGCAGTGCTGCTTTCAGCCGACTTCGAGGACAAGTTCAAGTTTGATCGGCACACCTAAAGGCAGGCTAGCGACGCCGAGGACGACGCGGCCGGAGAGTTTTTCCTCGCCGAAGACCTGGAGCAGCATTTCGGATGCTCCATCCGCAACCTTCGGATGGTCGCGGAAATCGCCTTCGGTCGCGATGTAGACGCCGAGCTTGACGACCCTGACGACGCTGTCCAGCGAGCCCAGATAGTCTTTGGCGGCTGCGAGCGCGCTCAGCGTTGCCGTTTCGGCGGCCTTCCTGCCGTCTTCGACCGTCAAAGCACCGCCGACGCGGCCGATATAGCGGGGCTCATGGCCGACGACGGGCAGCATTCCGCTGAAAAAGACCAGATTGCCGGTCCTTGTCGCTTCGACATAGGCCCCGAAGGGTGTCGGCGGCGGGGGAAGCGTGATGCCGAGTTCCTGCAGCCGCCGTTCCGCGCCGGCTGCCTCAGCTTTCGCATGGTCTACCATTTGCCCAGATGTGCGCCGCCGTCGACGTGCAGCACCTCCCCGGTTACGCGCGGCGCTTCGGTGAGGAAGACGACGGCATCGACGATCTCCTCGACGTTGGAAATGCCTGCCATCGGCGACAGCGTCCTCAGGAAGTCCTTCGGATTGTCCTTGTGCAACGGCGTATCCACGACACCGGGAGCAACGATATTGAAGCGAATTGCCTCGTTCGCATATTCCATCGCCAGGTTCTTGGAGATGGCGTTGATACCGCCCTTTGTCATCATCGAGACTGAGGCGGAGAAACCGGCGATCGGATGATCGGTCAATGGGGTGGTGATACTGACGACGCTGCCGCCCGTTTTCTGCACGAGCATCTGCCTGACGACCTGTTGGGTCAGGTGGATGAAGCCTTCGAGATTGGTCGAGGACAATTTCTGGAAGTCGGCCATCGTGAACTCGACGAATGGCTTGGCTAGAAAAATGCCGGCATTGTTGACGAGCGCGTCGATCGAGCCGAAGCGATCGATTGCGGTCCTTGCCACCCGCGCTGCGGTTTCGGCATCGCCGATGTCGCCATCGACGAGCGCCAGCCTGTCCGAGGCTTGGAAAGCCTTCGAGGCGCTGACCTGGCGCGAGGTAGCGACGACATTGTAGCCGCGCTCGATGAAGGCATTGACGAGGCCGGCTCCGATACCCTGGGAGGCACCCGTGACGATGACCGTTTTTCTCGTAGTCATGCTGATCTCCATAATCTGGTTCGGGCAACGCGGGCCTTGCGGTTGCAAAGGCGGGGTCGCTCGAGATGGGGCTGCTGCGAATGCGCCTCCATCCGGTTGTGGTTGTTTTCGCAAGGTGAATATGGCGAAAACTCCATTACCCGATTAGATGGAAATATCTGGATTCTCTTTTGCATTCATGCAAAAATTAGCGCATGGCCGATCTGAACGACATCGCCGTTTTCGTGAAGGTGGCGCAGTATGGCAGCTTCAGCCGTGCTGCCCTTTCCCTCGGCATGCCGGTATCGACCGTCAGCCGGAAGGTGACGTCGCTGGAGGAGCAGCTCGGCGTGACGCTCATGCAGCGGACGACCCGCAAACTGAGCCTGACCGCGCAGGGCCGGGCCTATTACGACAGGTGCAGCGAACCGCTCGCCCATCTCCTCGACGCCGAGCAGGCGCTCACCGAGACACAGAGAAAACCGGAAGGTCTGCTGAAGATCTCGGTGCCTGTCATCTTCGGGCAGGAGGTCTTCTACGAATTCATCTCATCCTTCCTAAAGACCTATCCCAATATCCAGATCGATCTCTTCGTCACCAACCTGTTTCTCGATCTGATCGCCGAGAATGTCGATCTCGGCATCCGCTTCGGCGAACTTAAGGATTCCTCCATCGTGGCGCAGCGGCTCGGCAAGAGCGTGCGCTATCTGGTCGCCGCACCGGATTATCTGAAGGGCAGGGTGCCTCCCACCAAGCCCGAAGAGCTGAAGGACCATCAGTGCGTGCTCTTGAACGGCCGCAACGGCGAGGCAGAATGGCATCTCGTGAACGGTCGCAAATCGGTTCGCCTGCATGTGTCGGGGCCGGTATCGAGCCGGGATTTCGATGCGGTGAGCGCCTTCACCTATCGCGGACATGGCATCGGCCTGCTGCCTTCGACTTATTGCGACGAACAGATCAAAAAAGGCGAACTCGTCCGCCTGCTGCCGGACTGGTCGTCCGAGGAAATTTTCGTGCACGCCGTCTATCCCACGCGCCGCTTCCTGCCCGCCCGATTGCAGGTCTTTCTCGAGGCGTTGAAAGCATGGAAGACCCCCTTGTGGCTTCCCTTGCATTGAAGGCTTCCGATTCCATCACCGAAAATTGAAGCCGTGCGCGTGGGCGAGCGTCCTCCCTCGGCCAAGCTGTGTTAGAGTTCGCTGGCTTGGATGGCGCAGGGATTGGATTGCCAATGCTGACGACACTTGCGGTGCTTATGGTTCTTTCCGGCCTCGTCTCCATCGCGCAAGCGGCGGGAAGCGAGGTCGATGTGACCCTCGTGCTTGCCGTCGACACTTCGCGGTCAATGGACTTCGAGGAGATCGGCATCCAGCGCGAAGGTTATGTCGAAGCGCTCAAACACAAGGAATTCATCGACGCGGTAAAGGGCGGCCTGACCGGCCGCATCGCCATCAGCTATTTCGAATGGGCAGGTTATGTCGTCCAGGATTCCGTCATCGACTGGCAGGTGATCGAGACGGAAGAGGATGCAATTGCTTTTGCCGATAAACTTGAAGCCCGGCCGATTGCCACGCAGCGGCGCACATCGATCTCCACCGCAATCGCCCAGGGCGCCAGCATGATCGTTTCCAGTCCGTTTCAGTCCAGGCGGCAGGTGATCGATGTCTCCGGCGATGGGCCGAACAATTCCGGCGATCCCGTCACCCCCGCCCGCGACAAGGCGATAGAAGCCGGCATGATCATCAATGGCCTCGCCATCATGCTGCGGCCATCCGATGCGCCCAACGGGCTCGACAAATATTATGCGGATTGCGTGATCGGCGGTCCCGGCGCCTTTGTGCTGCCGGTCCGCAAAATAGAGGATTTCGCCGTTGCCGTGCGCCGCAAGCTGGTGCTGGAGATCAGCGGCATTTCCCCGGCGGCGACGGTGCAGAAAACAGCCGGCGCCGAGACGGGCACCGACTGCCTGATCGGTGAGAAGCAGTGGCGGGACATCTTCGACCGCTGATGCCAGAACAGGATGATTTTAGGCCGGGTCGGCCCAAAATCTCAATCCTGTTAGAGCATGATGTCGTCCGAAAACCGCGCACACTTTTCGGCATCATGCTCTACCGGGTTAGCGCGCCGAAGTTATATCAGTCAGTATCTGGTAAGCGGCAGAGACGCGATCCTCGTTGGGATAGTTTTTATTGGCCAAGATGACGATGCCGACTCGCTCTTTCGGGATGAACGCGACATATGCGCCGAAACCATTCGTTGAGCCGGTTTTATTGATCCATACATCGTCGCGGGGTTCCATTGCCGGCGTCAGTTGCTTGACGGGAATGGTCTTCAGCATCGCGCTGGAATTGTTGTCCATCAACGTCGTCAGCGTCGCGGGATAGGAATACTGCTCCCAAATAAGGTCTTGGGTCATTGCGCCGGCATCGAAGTATCCCCTATGCGTATTATTGATCGCCTGCTGGAGCTTCTCGTCCAGCTCGACCAGACCCATGTTAGCGTCGATGAACCGGATCGTGTCGCTTGCTGTGGATTTCACTCCATAGGCCTCGGACGAAAGAGTGGCGGGTGTCATCCGAGCCGGCTCACCGCTTCGCTTGTAGCCTTGGGCATAGTCGGCCATCCGCGATTTCGGCACATCAATAAACGTGCTTTTCAATCCAAGGGAGGGAAACAACTGGTCTTCCATAAGAGCTGCGAAATCTTTGCCCATGCTTTTTGCCGTTAAATATCCGAGCACGCCGATGCTTGGATTGGCGTATGCTCGGTGCGTTCCGGCGGCATATGAGGGTTTCCAGGTTGCGAAATACTCCATCAGCTGCTTTTCGGTTTTGACTTCATCGGGAACTTGCAGCGGAAATCCACCAGCCGTGTGCGTGCCCAAATCCATCAGGACGACATCGCCGAAGGGCCTTCCCTTCATCGACGGAAGATATTTGCTTGCCTTGTCCGACAGCGAAAGTCGGCCGGTCACGTCCGCGTAGGATGTAAGGGTGACTGTAAACGTTTTGCTGATCGATCCCAGTTCGAACATGGTCGCCGGGGTGACGGGCCTGCCTGTGTCCTTCGACTCGACGCCGTAGTTGAAGATGTGATTCCGTCCGTCAGCGGTGATGGCAACGGCCATGCCCGGAATGCCGTATTTATCCATGATTGGTTTTATCGCGGCGTCCGAGATCGCTTTCAGTTTCAACTCGTCAGCCGCAAAGCCACTTGTGGAAATGCATGTCGAGACCAATGCGGCCGATAGAATTCCTATCCAATCACGCTTCATTTCTTCATCCTCTAAGAGCAGCTTCATCAGCGCAAAGGCGCATGAGGACGGCATTTAACGACACTGTTTTGCGGCAGCAAACGATGATATCTCGGAGGAGATCCAAGAAAATCTAGGGCTAAGATGGTTCGGCAATTCCTCCCTTTAAATGGCTTGAGGGCCTTCGAGGCATCGGCAAGGCATCTCAGCTTCACCCGTGCCGCGATCGAGCTTTGCGTTACCCAGGCCGCTGTAAGCCAGCAGGTCAAAAGCCTGGAGAAGCGATTGGGGGCTGCCCTTTTTCAACGTCTCCCAAGAGGCTTGAAAATCACCGCAGAAGGCGAAGCTCTTTTGCCGACTCTGACCAATTCCTTCGATCAGATGGCGATCACGCTGGACCGGATTGAAGCCGGGCAGGTGCGGGAATTGCTGTTTCTGGGCGTGGTCGGAACGTTTGCCGTCGGCTGGTTGTTGCCACGGCTTTCGGATTTTCAACGGCAGCACCCGTTCATCGATGTGCGCGTTTCGACAAACAATAATCGCGTCGATATGGCGGCCGAGGGACTGGACTTTGCCATTCGATTCGGCAGCGGTTCCTGGCACGGCACTCAGGCGCTGCGCCTGTTCGACGCTCCGCTCTCTCCCCTGTGCACGCCCAAATTGGCCGAGCGTTTAAGGTCGCCTGCAGACCTGGTCGAGGCGACGCTTTTGCGGAGCTACAGGGCGGACGAATGGAGCACCTGGTTTGCCGCAGCGAACGTTCCGCCGGCGGCACAGATAAACGCCGGTATCGTCTTCGACTCTTCCCTGGCGATGATGGAGGCCGCCCTGCAAGGACTGGGGATCGCTCTGGCGCCGCCGTCGATGTTTTCCAGGCATCTGTCATCGGGGGCTATAAAACAACCTTTTCCTACGACCATATCGTTGGGGAGCTACTGGCTGACCCGACTGCAATCGAGGCCGCCAACAGCAGCCATGCTCGCATTTTCCGATTGGATGACGTCGCAGATGTCTCCCGCATCGCAATGACGGCTTCCGGCGAGCCGGAGGCCGAGATCATCCCGACGCTCAAGGACTGGGCGTCAGGGTTCTGCCCTTCAGCCCCTTGGGTAAGGGAACTCTTCCGTCATGCTCCACCACCGCCGCTTTGCTTACGCCACACAGATGCCCGGCACGGCGACCTTCTGGAAGAGATGCGGGGAGGCGACCGCCGAGGACGGATAGGCCGAGAGCTTCGCCCGAAACTCCGGATGCGAGAATGCCGCCCGGAAGTCGGCGGTCGATTCCCAGACGGCATAATTGAGATAAGCAGGACTTTCGCCGATGGCGCGATGCATCTGGGTCGAGATGAAGCCAGGCTGCCGTTTCATGAAGGCCGCATCGGCCTGCCAGGCATCAAGGAAGGCCTGCTCGTCGGCCTTGTCGAGCGTGAAGAGGTTGATGAGGACGATCGCGGAGGCATCGATCGCGATTTGGCGATCGATCGGGAAGGCAGGGTCCATCGGGCGCATGAGCGACATGGTCGACTCCATCTGATTTGGTTACATGATGTCAATCTGGTAATACGGATACATATTCAATTTGACACTATGATGTCAATATAGATATATGGTGACAAATGCACGAACCCAAACGGACCCCGGCCGGAACAGCTTTGACCGACCTCATTCTAGATCTCTTCCGGCTCAATAACCGGATGATCAACGCGGGCGACAAGCTCGTCGACGGGCTCGGCCTGACGAGCGCCCGCTGGCATGTCCTCGGCACCGTCGTCACAGCAGGCCGGCCACAACCGGTCGCATGGCTGGCGCGCGACATGGGGGCCAACCGCCAGAACGTCCAGCGCATCGTCAACGATCTGGGGAAGGAAGGACTTCTGGCGTTCCAGCCCAATCCGCACCACCGACGGGCACAGCTCGTCGTGCTGACGGACAAAGGAAAACAGGCATATGAAACCGCCATGCACCTGCAGGCACCCTGGGTCGACATGCTCTCGGAAGGGCTTCAGGTCGAGGATCTCAAAACCACACATGCCGTCATGAAGGCGCTGCGCAGCAAACTGGAAGGACATGGAGATGTTGAAGAGCAGGCCTGATCGCTATGGCGCAATAGCGGTCTCGATCCACTGGCTGAGTGCGGTTCTGATCCTGGCACTGCTCGGCTCCGGCTTCCGGGCTGCCAACGCCATGGACGCCGCGACCAAGGCCGGGCTGTTGCGTTTCCACATTCCGATGGCGATCGTCGTCCTGCTTCTAACGGCTCTTCGCATTGTCTGGTGGTGGCGTTTCGATCGCAAGCCTGCGCCGGTGCAGGCATTGCCTCGCTGGCAGGAGCGGCTGGCGGGTTTTGTCCACGTCGCCTTCTACATTTTCATTCTCGGCATGGTTGCCAGCGGCATCGGAATGATGATCCTCAGCGGTGCTGCTCCCGCCGTCTTCGGCGCAGCCGGCGCCACGCTGCCTGATTTCACCGCCTATCCTCCGCGTGGCCCGCATGGGTTCGGCGCCTTCCTGCTTGTCGGCCTGCTGGTCTTCCATGCCGGTGCCGCGCTATATCACCAGTTCGTCCGCGGCGATCACCTGCTGCGGCGGATGTGGTATGGCGGCTGAGATCCCGCCGCCGTCGACCTCTAGTGGCTCGATGTCTGATGTTTGGCTTCTCGAAGATCTTTCGGGCGGCCGCGTTCGGGCCTGACTCAGGAGGCGCAGATCGCCAAGCCGGCAAGGAGCTGGCCAGTGCCACGCCCAATTCGACGATCAACGGTCACGATCAACGGTCACCAGGACCGGCTCGACGGTATGGTGACCGCTGTGCACCAAGAAGGCGCGATGAAGCGCCGCGCCGTTGCCGCCGAGACGCCTCTCAAATGATGTCACCGTCTGCGTGATGCCGCCGCCCTTGCCTATAAGGGCAACTGCTTGCCGGCCTGTTCGCTGACCATGTATTCGGCGTACCAGTCCGGCCAGTTCTCGTCGTGTTTGCCGCCGTTTCGCTTCTCGTGTTCACCGTGCGCGGTCGCCGCACGGCGCATGGCTGACGCGAGATCGGTTGAGTTGGTGAATGTCGTCCCGTCGGCGTCGATGCGCCCCGGCAGGCGCGTGGTGACTTCCTGGAACAGCCAGCCGTTGCCATCGGGATCCTTGAAGGAGGCAAAGGAGCGATAGCTGCGGTGATCGGGATCGCGGCCGGCAATGCGGAGCCGCCCGAACAGATAGGGTTCGTCCTTGCCGGCATAGACGCCGGCCGCGTCATGGAACACTTCGCTCACCTCGACGCCGCGGGCGATGAGATCGCGGCGGGCGGCCTCGATGTCGGAGACGATAAGATAGAGCCCCTGGGCGGAGCCGGGGGCTGCGGCGGTGACGTTCTTGCCGAAGATGATCGCGCAGCCGGAGCCGGGAGGGGTAAACTGGATCACACGGAAATCGGCATCATTGGCGAAGTCGGCGTCGAGCCGCCAGCCCAGGCCGTCGTAAAAACGTTTGGCGCGATCGACGTCGGAAACGGGGATGACGACCACCTCGAGCTTGGTGTCGACGGGCTGTGTTCTCGGGGTCTCAATGGGGGTTTCGCTGCGCAGTGCATTGCTCATCTTCAGCTCCTTGGGGTTTTGGATGCGTTAAGAATGGCGATACATGTCGGTGGCCAGTGGACCACAGCGCGGTGAGGCCGTCGAATCAATTATTCTGTCTGATTTGGCCGGTGTTGGCGGATTCCGCTACGACGCAAGGCGCGTCGCTCTCGATCCGCGCGGGTTGGTAAAGGTCATCTCGATCCGAAGGCGGCGGGGCCTGTTCCCCGCCACCTTCGTCTGTCGTCCTGCGGCTCTTCGAGCCGGCGTGCGGGAAGTTCCTACGCGGCGAGAGCGGCGCGGGTTTTGCCGATCGTCAGAGCCGCCTTTGCTGCCTCGCGCCCTTTCTCGACGAAATGTGCGCGGTAAATCTGCTTATGGTGCTCGGTTTCCTGATACTGATGCGGCGTCAGCGAAACCGACAGCACCGGCACACCGGTATCCATGCCGGCGCGCATCAGCCCATCGACGACGGCCTGGGCGACGAATTCGTGGCGGTAGATTCCGCCGTCGACGACGAAGGCGGCGGCAACGACAGCGGCATAGCGTCCGGTTGCCGCAAGATCGCGCGACAGCAGCGGCATCTCGAATGCGCCGGGAACATCGAACACATCGACCTGCTCGAGCGGAATAAGCTGATGGAAGCCATCAAGGGCGCGATCGACGATGTCGGCGTGCCAGCTGGCTTTGACGAAGGCATAGCGGGTGGGTGTCACAGTAATCTCCTTTGGCGAACAGACACATCACCCAAGGCGATCACGAACGTTCCCGACAGCCGCAAGGGCGGCAGGAACGCACGTTCTCTTTCATCCGGACTATGACCGTCGGCTCAGGCATCTCACCTGATCTGCTGACCCTTCCGGAGAAGGCGCTCGCGGGCTCGCAATAAAAATTGCATACCGCCGGTAGGGACTTGCACCCCGCCCTGAGAACGGCGCGAACAATAGGGGGAAGGTGACGGGCTGGCAATAGGTTGAAATGTTTCGCGGCTAATGCAGGATTGGGGCTCCAAACGCGGCGATTTCGTTTGTTGGTCAATCGCGACGGGCAAGCCCTCTTGCGGAGGATGGGCTTGCGCCTACATGCTATGAGTGAGGACATTCACGTCAGAATAGCACGGCAGGACAGGATGCACCGTCTCTATCCGCGGCGGGCAGGGCCGTGGCAACCATGGGAGAGCGAGATGCAAGACCCCTTCGTCGTCCGCCGCGAGGCGCATATCGCGGCGCCGCCGGCCGCGGTGTTCGCGTTGATGACCGACCCGGAAAAGATCCTGCGCTGGATGGGAACGGAGGCGCAGGTCGAGCCGCAGCCCGGCGGGCTTTATCTCGTCAACGTCACCGGCGCCCGCTTTGCGCGGGGCTCGTTTCGTGAGGTGGTGCCGGTTCATCGCCTTGCCTACAGCTTCGGCTGGGACGGCAGCGAGGTGGTGCCGCCGGGGTCGAGCCTGGTCGAGATCGATCTGATCGAGCAGGGAGGCGGAACGCTGTTGCGGCTCACCCATAGCGGCCTGCCGAGCGCCGAGCAATGCGCCGGCCATGCGGAGGGCTGGACACATTATCTCGGACGGCTGACCGAGGTCGCCGCCGGGGGTGATCCGGGTCCCGACCCTTTTTACGGCAGGACATGAACAATTTTGCGGGCAGCGGAACGTCTCTGAAGCGCTTGCCGTAGCGACAACAGCGGTCAGCGAGCGCTCAGAGCGGCCGTGCGGAAGCGTTTCTTTTTCTCCCGCAAACATGAACGCGCAGTTCATCTCCAGTTCAATTTGGCGGTCATAAGGTGTGGACGGCTGGATTGAAATGGAGTTCTCGATGAAGGCACTTTCTATCGCGGCTGCCTTGCTCGCTGGCAGCCTCTCGTTCGGCACAGCGCAGGCGATGCCGATTGGGACAATCAATGTCCAGAGCAATATCACAACGGTCGACTACGCGTGCGGTCGCGGCTGGCATCTGACGCGCTGGGGCGAATGCCGGCGAAACTGGCGCCGCCCACCGCCGGTAGCTTTCTACGGTGGTCCTCCTCGCTGGGGCTGGGAGCGGCGTCACCGGGATTGGGATGGCCCGCGATGGCGCCATGAGAGGCGCTGGGATCGCGACCGCCGTTGGCGGGATTGATGCTTAAGGTTTTGATGAGATGTAGATGGATGACGGCCGGAGCGATTTTCGCCCGGCCTTTTCTGATGAAACAGGTTTGCCGACGCTGACCGGCAGCTCGTATCGATTGGTCGATATGATCAAATCGTGCTGACGAGCCAGTGCTTGCCGTCAATGAGCTCTTCGAGCTCGACAGGATCCTTGACGCCGAATTCGAACCATTCGACGAGTTCTTTCGCTTTCAGCTTGCTCTCGTCTGCCGTAAACTCGATCTCGTAGCGTGCGCACCATCGCCGAAGGATCGACGTCAGCAGCGTCATGTCATTCCCATCCAGCGGATCTTTCGGCCAGAATATCGTACCCATCGCACCCCTCAATCACACGATGACGAACGACCTTATAATGGAATCAAAGCCGCGCAAGTTTAAAGTGTCTATTTTTCTTTTTCCACCGCGGTGAATGGTTTTCGAGAGGCGTGCTTTAATGTCGGCCGTCTGCGGGCGGACGCCCTCGAGCCGACAGGCTGCTCGGTGTCCCGACGGACGTGTGGGATGTCGGTTTGCCGACACCCCGGCGATGTCCTTGCGGCTGCAGGGGAGGGCATGCCATGATCACGGTATGGATTTGCCGTCTCCCCTTGCCTGGCTGGTTGACGAGGCCGGAGCCTCGCCCGGTCCCGAACGGTTTCTGGCCGAGCTCGGGCGCCGGCTGCTGGCCGACGGACTGCCGCTTTCCGGCGGCACGCTGACGCTTTCGGTGCCGCATCCGATCATTGCGAGGCGCACCTGGTTGTGGCGGGCCGAAACCGGTGCTGTCATCGAAGCGCTGGCCTTTGCCGCGGCTCCGCAGAGCGAGGCCGGGCGCGACTGGCTGACCGGGCTCGGGCCGGTATGGGAGGAGCGAATAGGGCCTTCGCAGGATAGTCCGATGCTCGGCTGGGCGGGTATCGACAACCGGGCAGGGGCCGGCGCATTCGCTCCGGCCGAAGCCGACCGGCTGCGCGAGGTCGCGCGTTTTGCCGCCGCACCGCTCGCAGCGCTCGAGGCGCGGGAGGCGCGGGCAGCCCTGCTCGAAGCCTATCTCGGCCGGCGTAGTGCCGCCCGGGTGCAGGCCGGCGAGCTTGCCCGCGGCACCGGCGAGACCATACGTGCGGCTCTTCTCTGCGCAGACCTGCGCGATTTCACCGCGCTTTCGGAGGTGACGGAGCCGCACGCGATGATCGCGACGCTCGACGCATGGTTCGACCGCGTCGCAGGCGCGGTGCACGCCTTCGGCGGCGAGGTGCTGAAATTCATGGGCGACGGCGTGCTGGCGATCTTTCCGGTCATGGGCGCTTCCGATGACGCGGGAAGGGTGGGCCACGGTGACCGGGAAGCCTGCGAGGCAGCCCTCAGGGCGGTTGCTGCCAGCCGTGCCGGCATGGTCCATCTCGACCAGATACGCCAGGCGCAGGGGCTGGCGCCGCTGCCCTTCGGCGCGGCGCTGCATTTCGGCGAGATCCTGTGGGGCAATATCGGCGCAGCCGACCGGCTGGACTTTACCGCCATCGGGCCCGCCGTCAATCTCGTCAGCCGGCTGGAAGGGCTGTGCAAGCCGCTCGGCCGAAGCGTGCTGATCTCGGGCGCGGTTGCAGCGAATACGGCGACGGTGCTCGTGCCGCTCGGAGAGCACAGCTTGCGCGGCATTGCCCAGCCTTGCGCGGTCTTCACCCTGCCGGAGGACTGAGCCGCGCGCAGGGTGCCTGCATTTATGCAAAGAAAGATTTGCAAAGATATCTTTGCAATAGTAGGCTGCCGGCATGAAAAATCCGCGCCCGCAGCCTGCTCACTCAGTCACCGCACCCCGCACCCTCAGCCGGGTCGTGCCCGATCCGACCGCGCTGAAAGCGCTGACGCATCCTGTCCGACTGCGCATGCTCGGCATGCTGAGGATCGATGGGCCTGCCACGGCGACGCAGCTTGCCGCGCGGCTCGGCCTGAACAGCGGCGCGACGAGCTATCATCTGCGCCAGCTTGCCCAGTACGGCTTCATCGAGGAGGCGCCGCATGCCTCGCGGCGCGACCGCTGGTGGCGCGCCAGCCATGAGCTGACCTCGGTGCCGCCAAGTGAAGCCGAAGGGGAAGCGCTCGATCTCGACATCGCCTTCAACCAGGCCGCACTCTCGCTGCAGGTCGGCCAGATGCAGCAGGCGCTGGAGGAATATGCCGAGCTGCCGGCTGAATGGCGCAAGGCGACGGCTGCCGACGACATCATCATCCCGATGACGGCGGCACAGGCCGAGGCCCTGACGAAACGGCTGCGCGACATCATCCTGGAGGCGATGCGGGCGGCCCCGTCGCTCGGGGAGGCGGCGTCGCAGGAATCCGGCATGGTTCCCTTCTATGTCATGTTGCACGCCTTTCCCTATCCGGGCCGCGTTCCGCATCGCGAAGGGGAGGATAAGCAATGAGACGGCGCGGGCCGTTCCTGGCGCTCGCGGCTGCGGAGACATTCTCGCTCTCCGGCACGCGGCTTTCGACGATCGCAATTCCCTGGCTGGTGCTGAGCACGACGGGCAGCCCGGTGCTGACAGGCCTGACGGCAATGATGGAGATGCTGCCCTATGTCATCGCCAAGGCGCTCGGCGGACCGCTGATCGACCGCGCCGGCGCCAAGAGCATCGCCATCATCTGCGACACCGCCTCGGTGCTCGTGGTCGCTCTGGTGCCGCTTCTCGATCTCTTCGGCATGCTCGGCATGCCGGTGCTGCTGCCGCTCGTCTTTGCCATGGGCGTGCTGCGCGGCCCCTCCGATGCGGCCAAGCAGACGATGGTTCCCGATATCGCCACACTCGCCAATGTACCGCTTGAACGAGTGACCGGCGTTGCGAGCGCCATCGAGCGGCTGGCCTCGACGGCGGGTGCGGCCGGCGCCGGCGCTTTGATCGGGCTGATCGGCCCCGGCCAGGCGCTGCTCGTCAATGCCGCCACCTTCGCCGCGGCCGCGCTGATCGTTGCCGCGGGGATACCCGGGACGCGACGCACGCCTGCGCCCGAAACTCGACCGGTCGAACGGGCTTCCTATATCGAGGATCTGCGCGAAGGCTGGCGCTTTCTGCGCGGCGATGCCGTGCTCGTCAGTATCGTCGCCATGGTGGCGGTTACCAATCTCTTCGACCAGGCCTATCATGCCGTGCTGCTGCCGGTCTGGACACGGGATGCCGGCCATGGCCCGGAGCTGCTCGGTGCGATGTTCGCCGCCTTCGCCGGCGCCTCGATCGCAGGTGCGGCGATTGCCGCGGCGATCGGCGAGCGCATGCCGCGATTGATGGTCTATACGGTGGCCTTCCTCCTGACCGGTTTTCCGCGTTTTCTCGTTCCGGCGCTGGACGCGCCCATCGGCCTCGTCTTTGCGACGCTCGCCATCGCAGGATTCGCGTCGGGCTTCCTCAACCCAATCCTGTCGGCCGTCATCTTCGAGCGCATCCCTAAGCCGCTGACTGGTCGCGTCACAGCATTGAACACCGCCCTCTGCTTCGCCCTCATCCCTTTCGGCGGCCTCGCCGGCGGCGCGCTGATCAGCACGTTCGGCCTTGCCGCGGCGCTGTTCCTGATGGGGATTGCCTATCTCGCGGCAACGCTTGCGCCGCTGGCGCTGAAGAGCTTTCGCGGGTTTGACAGGGGCCTCGCCTGAAGCGTCCAGCTCTAGCTAGCCGCGCCCAAGCTCTTCGACGATCAGATCGATGAAGCGGCGGACACGTGGTTCCAGCAGGCGCTTGTCGGGATAGAGGGTGACGATCTTTGCGTCGTCGGTTTCGAAGTCGGCCAGGATCTGCCGGAGGCGGCCGGCGGCGAGATCGTCGATGACGAGAAAATCGGGAAGCAGTGCAATGCCCAGCCCCGCCAAGGCGGCGTCGCGGATCGCCTCTCCGCTGTCGAGCCTTAGTCGGCTGCGGCCCTGCGCCTTGATCCAGGAACCGCCTTCCCCGCGAAAGCGCCAGCCCTGCCTTTGATTGCGGCCGGCGAAGATCAGGCAGTCGTGGACCGCGAGATCGTCGATATCGCGCGGCTCGCCGCGCTCAGCAAGGTAGGACGGCGAGGCGCAGAGCCGCGCCTTATAGGTCGCGATCACGCGTGAGACCAGGCGGGTGTCCGTCGCCGTCGCGCCGAGCCGGATCGCCAGATCGAAGCCCTCCTCGACAATGTCGGCCAGGCGATCGGTGAAGCTGACCTCGACCTGGATGTCGGGCCAGGCCCGCAGATATTTTTCAAGCAAAGGCAGCACGACGAGCCGCCCGAAAGCATCGGGAACGGTAAGCCGGAGAACGCCTCGCGGCGTGCTGTTCTGCCCCGCTACGCTCGCTTCCGCCTCGTCGACCGATACCAGGATCTGCAGCCCGCGCTCGTAAAACATCCGACCTTCGTCGGTCAGGCTCAACGTCCTCGTCGTGCGGTTGAGCAGGCGCGCGCCGAGCCGGTCTTCCAGACGGGTGACGGCCTTGCCTGCCGCCGAACGCGACAGGCCCATGGCCTGGCCGCCGGCGATAAAGCTTCCGGCATCGACGACGGCCATGAAGATCAGAATATCGTTCAGGTTCGTACGTGGCATCAGGCAACTCGAGCGGTTCGGTTACAGCCATAAGTCGTTTAGTCATGGGATCGATTCAAGGTTCCGAGCATCAACGTCCAACGCGGCAGTAAGGTCCGACCGCCTCGCTTCTGTGTCGACATGCCTTCCTCAAACAAGCTGCTAATAGCAGCCATCGCACCGGTCGCCGGTCAACAAGGGTGGCCGGGGTACGACAAACAGGAAGGAAAACATGGCCGCCAATGCCGGCTAACGCGCGGCTGGCACATCGAGGTCAGATGATCGGGGTTCTGCCGAATAGGCCCTGGAAAGCCGGACTACAGCATATCACCGAGGCTCCAGTGGTTGTTCCATCGGACGTCGATCTCGTCGTCGACATTCTGATATCTTATGTCGGTGGAGAGGCGCAGCCGCCGGCTGCGGTCCTGATTGGTGGTCGAGGCGTGGATCATGTAGGGCGAGTGGAGCACCACGTCACCGGCCTCATAATCGGCGGCGAGCCAGCGGGTGTCGAAGCGCTCCGCCATATCAGGGAGATCCTTCGAGACCCAGCCGCCTTCCGCCATGTGGCTGTTATAGGCATTGATCCGCTCTTCCGCAGAAAGATCGCCGCTTGCGGCCTGGAACTCGGCTTCCATCCTGACGCCCAGCGCGTGCGAGCCTTCGAGGTAAACCAGGCCGCCCATCTCGGTGGGGATGTCGCCGATTGGAATCCAGGCTGTCACCAGGCGGCTGGTGCCACCGCGGAGATAGACGAGATCATAGTGGGCGGGCGTGGCCGTCGGCGATCCCGGTTGGACGAAACGCATGAGCTTGCGCTTGTGCAGATAGGAGATGCCCTGCAGGAAATCGTCCATGAAGCGGGCGAGCGGCGGTTGCGCGCAAAAGCCTTCATAGGCGGCTGAACGGACGAGCGACATCAGGCGCCGGTCCGCCAGGCTCCTGTCGAAGCCACCGGCAGACGCCAAGCCCAGAGAAAAATCGCTACCGGGCTCGACCAGTCCGGTTTCGGCGAGGCGTTCGAAAACCCAGCGGCGGAAATCGATGACATCGGCTCGCGGCAGAAGGCCTTTCAGCCAGACATAGCCATCATCCTGGTAGCGGCGACGGATGGCGTCGACACCGATGCCGGGATCGGTCGGCGTGAGCCAGCCCGTTCGCTCCGCAGGCAAGGTTCTGCCATTTGCGGCAAGAGGAAATTCCATCTTGCGAGCTTGTATGACCTCCGCAGCAATTGACATTTCACTCCTCCGTCGCTTGAGTTGGCTTGTCATCAATTACCTGATCCGGCATGCCAACCGACATAGAGGAAATTCATAGCTGGACTTTTCGCTCACCATGAGAGACACCGAAGCCATCTATAGAACGCCGCTCGGCGCGGCCGGCGGACTGGCAGTCACCGGCAGCGGCAGGCAGCATGCCCGCCGTGCGGTGACGGACCGGAAACTACCGAGTTTCGCCGTCGTGCTGGTGGAGCGCGGGCAGGGCTGGCTGGAAACTGCCGCCACCGGCCGCATGAGCCTGACCGGACCTGCACTGTTCTGGCTGTTTCCCAACCGTGTGCATTCCTATGGCCCCGACGCAGGCGGCTGGGACGAGCGCTGGGCGCTTTTCGAAGGATCTTTCATGCGGGACTTCGTGAGGCTGAGGATCATCGCCGAGCGCCATCCCGTCGTCGCCCTGCATCATCTCGATGAGGTGGTGCGTCTTTTCGGCAAGCTTCATGCCGATCTGCTTGACGATACCAATCTCGGGCAGGCGTCGGCGGCATCGATGCTGCATCGCATCGTCATATCAGTCGCCAGACAGGCAAGCGGCGCGGTCGATCGACCCCAGGAGAAGCCCGACATGGCGAAAATCGTGGAAACGCTACGGCGGCGGGCGATGCAACCGTTGGACCTCGCAGCCTTTGCCGCCGAGCACGGCATGTCTCCGGCCACGCTGCGCAGGCGGTTCACGCTCGAAACCGGATTGCCTCCCAAGGCATTTCAGCTTCGGGCGCGCATGGACCATGCCAAACAGCTACTGGCAACCACCGACGAAAAGATCGAAACGGTGGCCGCCATGATCGGCCTGGATGATCCGTTTTATTTTTCGCGTGTTTTTCACGAACGCGAAGGCTGCAGTCCTCGCGAATTCCGCGCGAGGTATCCGCGGGTTTGACAGTCCGGCAACTGGCGTCAGCGCCAGCCGAGCGCCGGGGCAATGTCTCATCGATGAAGCCGATCTTGTCGCCATCGTCGTTGCCGCAGGCGAAACAGGCGCGGTCGCTGTCGTCGACCGGCGCGAAGATGCTGCGGCAGACCGAGACGCGCGGCTGGCGTATCCCGTGTTCACGAAGTCATGTATGATGACGGAGGGTTGGAGACGGTCTTTCATCGCCTAGGCAAAATTTTCGCCGCACCATTCAGTGCAGGCCCGATACCGGGTGGAAGGTTTCGTTGTCCGATTCGTGAACGTCCGGCTTCGCTCGTTTGCGGAGGTTTCGGACCGGGAGGGGAAAATGACGTCCAGCGTATCGAACGCCGATCTTGCGCCGTCGAGACCGTCCATCGTCCATGCAGCGGTTCAATTGGGACTCGTCGCCCTTCTGGTCTATGTCTGCGCCAGGATCATATTGCCCTTCCTGGGTATTCTGCTTTGGTCGGTGATCCTGGCGGTCATGCTTCATCCCTTGCATCTGCGCCTGTCGGGCCGGCTCGGCAATCGCTGGTCGGCATTTCTGATCGGGATGGTCGGCGTTGCCGTCGTGCTGGTGCCCATGTTCGTCGTCGTCACATCGCTTGGATCTTCGATTTATTGGCTCGTTTCCGGCTTGCAGAACCACAGCCTGACAATTCCGCCGCCTCCAACGTGGCTTGCCGAACTGCCGGTCGTCGGGGCGAAGCTCTCGGAGGGCTGGTCGCTCACTGTCGCCAACCTACCCTCGGCGCTCCGTCAATACGGCCAGATGCTGAGCAAGCCTGCCGCGTGGCTTGCATCTTTCGCTGGAGGCCTCGCCGCCGGCGGGCTGTCCTTCGTTCTTTCCATCGCGATCGCCGCCGTGCTTGTCGCTTATGCGAGGGGTGCTGCGGCATTCGCCCTCAGTCTGCTGGAGCTCGTCACCAACAGCAAGGCGCGGGGCGCCCGGCTCATCCATCTGACCGCCACAACGATCCGGGGCGTGGCAGTCGGCGTGGTCGGGGTGGCGGTGATCCAGTCGCTGCTCGTCGGCGTTGGCTTCTTCGCCATCGGCGTTCCGGCCGCCGGTATTCTGACGCTCGTAACGTTTCTCTTGGCAGTCGTGCAGATACCGCCGCTGCTGCTGACGTTGCCCGTCATGGCCTATGTCTTCGCCACGGAGGCAACGACACCGGCAATCGTCTTCGCCATATGGTCCTTCGTCGCCGGGCTGAGCGACAATTTTCTCAAACCATTGATGCTCGGCCGTGGATCGGACGTGCCGATGCCGGTCATTTTGGTCGGTGTCATCGGAGGGATGCTGGCCGACGGCCTTCTTGGTATATTTGTAGGCCCCGTGCTGCTCGCCGTCGGCTTCGTGTTGCTGATGGAATGGTTGCATAAGCGTCCGGTCGAGGACGGCCCCCAGATCGAAGGTCCGGCCCCATGATCACGGTTATCGGCCTCGGCCTGCTTGCAATGTCGGTGTGCCTCGCACTGCAGGCACTGGCTTCAGCGTTGGCCGCGCGTTATTTTGCTCACGCGCGCGCGCAACCGATGGGCCGAAAGCCCTGGCGGACGATCTTCCTGCAATTCTCAGTTCTGATGATCGTGCTCATGCTGGGCAATATCTTCCAAGTCGTTTTTTGGGCGCTGTTATATCGCGCGCTCGGCGCCTTCGAGGACTTCGAAACGGCAATGTATTTTTCGGGCGTCACCTTCACGTCACTTGGCTATGGCGACGTGGTGCTTGACGGCCGTATCCGGCTGCTTGGGCCGCTGCAGGCAGCCAATGGGCTGATGATGTTCGGGATCACGACGGCCCTGTTTTTCTCGGCCATCCAGCACGCCACGGGGAAATTGACTGCGGAAAAATCGAACCGCGCATGAGCCGTAGAGCGCTGGAGCCTGGCCGACGAAGACGGCTTGCCCGGAAGGGACATTAGTGCGCCGTGCGTCCTTTCGGACGCACAAAGGACGCTCTAACGCTTTGAATCTACGCATCGTGCTTTCCGAAAATCGATTCCGATTTTCGGGCCGATGCGCTAGCGCCAACCCATCGCAGGCGCGACGTGGGTCAGGATCGCTTCGATGACGTGGGCATTGTAATCGACGCCGAGCTGGTTGGGGACGGTGAGCAGCAGCGTGTCCGCCTCGGCGATCGCCTCGTCTTCGGCGAGCTGCTTAATCAGGGCATCAGGCTCGGCAGCGTAGCTGCGGCCGAAGATTGCCCGGGTCTTCTCGTCGATGAAGCCGATCTTGTCCTCACCGTCGTTGCCGTAGCCAAAATAGGCGCGGTCGCGGTCGTCGACCAGCGCGAAGATGCTGCGGCTGACCGAGATGCGCGGCTGGCGCGTGTGGCCGGCTTCTTTCCACGCCGCGCGGTATGCTCGGATCTGGTCGGCCTGCTGGACGTGGAACGGCTCGCCCGTCTCGTCGTCCTTCAGCGTCGAACTCTGCAGGTTCATGCCGAGCTTGGCTGCCCAGACGGCGGTGGTGTTGGAACTTGCGCCCCACCAGATCCGCTCGCGCAGACCCTCGGAATGCGGCTCGAGGCGCAAGAGGCCGGGCGGATTGGGAAACATCGGCCGTGGGTTCGGCTTGGCAAACCCTTCGCCGCGGAGCACTTCGAGAAAGACTTCGGCATGGTGGCGGGCCATGTCGGCCTCGCTCTGGCCTTCGGGCGGGGCATAGCCGAAATGGCGCCAGCCATCGATCACCTGTTCGGGCGAACCGCGGCTGATGCCGAGCTGCAGGCGGCCGCCGGCAATGAGGTCGGCCGCACCGGCATCCTCGGCCATATAAAGCGGGTTCTCGTAGCGCATATCGATGACGGCGGTGCCGATCTCAATTCGGTTGGTTCGGGCACCGACGGCTGATAGCAGCGGGAAGGGTGCGGCCAGCTGTCGGGCGAAATGATGCACGCGAAAATACGCCCCGTCAGCCCCGAGTTCTTCGGCCGCCACCGCAAGCTCGATCGACTGCAGCAGCGCATCGCCGGCGGAGCGCGTCTGCGATTGGGGTGAGGGCGTCCAGTGCCCGAACGAGAGGAAACCGATCTTCTTCATGCCGATGCGCACCTTGATCCGTTGTGTCTGGGGTCGATGGGTCATGGCACAGTTTTGGGGCGGAAGACAATCGGAGTTGGGTGGGTGCGGTGTGGCGGCATCGGATCAAGGGATCGAGGCGCTGCTACGAGTCTCTTCTCCCCAGCGGGGAGAAGGTGCCGGCAGGCGGTTGAGGGGGTGAGCGGGAACCGCGAATGTACTGAGCGAAAGCGAAGTACAATCAATGGCGTAGTGCCGTGTCGCCCCCTCATCCGACCCTTCGGGCCACCTTCTCCCCGTTGGGGAGAAGAGGGAGCCAAGCCGCTACCTTGGTCATCCCTTCCAGCTTTGGCAAGCGGCGCGGCGAGTCCAATGAGATGCCGGCCCTGGGCTGAACTGGCTTGATGAGGTGGGGTGACGGTCGTGCTACATTTTCCGCCACATGGCGGAGTGGCGCGCCGAACGCTGGATGGGGGCCTGGCCGGACTGATGAAAGCGCGTCACCCCCACCGCGATCACGTGCCGCCAACATTCTCCATCTGCTGCCGCACGCCGTTGAAGACCTGCGCCGGCACGCGCAGCCCGGTATCGTCCTGGTAGAGGGCCTGCAGCTCGCCGAAGCGTTGGTTTACGTCGACCGTCAGCGCGGCGAGACGATCGAAGCGCGCCAAGCCATCCGGAGATATTTCTTCCTCGGGCTGCGGCATCGCTCCCCAATTGTCCCAGGGAAGCATCTCCATGTTGTTGAGCGCGGCGAAGTCGCGCACGAGGTTCATGGCAATGAACCAGAAACCAGACTCGTCGAAGATCCCGAATTTGCCGGGGTCGGCGGCGCCGGCGCGGCAGCGCTGCCAGGTTTCGCCGGCGCTGAGGAATTTGCCCGGCGGCTGGTCGAGGGGATCAAAATCGAGTTTCAAGGCAGCGCGCTGGAGATCGTCGATCTGGAAGTCCGCGGACACCCAGCGCGCTCCGTCCCAATATTCGGCGATCCAGTGATCGATGCCCTTGCCGGCCTCGAAATACATGCCGAAGCCGCAGCGGGCACGTGCCGGGACGCCCTGGGTCTTGAGTGCCGCGCAGGCTAGAACGGTGAAATGGCGGCACACGCCGATACTGCGCTTCTCCGGTGGGCGTGGGATGTCGAGCGGGGCGGGATCGATCTCCATGATCGTATCGAGTATCTCTCGCGCCGGCCGCGTGTGTGACTGCGCCCTTCGCGCCGGGGTGAGCGGCTGATTGTAGCGCGGAGCCCAGGCTTCATGCAGCAGCGCGCCTTGCACGGCCGCAGCAACGGTTTCGACGCCCTTGAGCGCTGCAAGGGCGGGGGCATGCGGCCCGGCCGATGTCATCTGGCCGGGGCGCGTGTAGAAATCGACAGGGCTCTCATATCCGCTCATGCCGGGCAGTATGATAAATCTGCCGCAGCAGGGCAAGCGCTCGCGAGCCATGCGTGAGGCTCGCGAGTGGCATCAGGCAAGCCCTACCGCGCAGCCTGAAACGCCACCTGGCCGTTGTTCAGGAAGCACGTCTTGTCGAACAGTTTCAAGTCGAGCGGGTTCGGCAGCCTGATATCGGCGATATCAGGCAGGGGCCTTTGCGATCGCTCGTAGGATCGGTCGATCTGGGAGATGAAGACCACGATCAGGCCGCGCTCGCGGGCGAAAGCCTTTAGAGTGCGGACCTGGACGGAGAGTTCGGGGTTCTCCCGCTTCTGGTCGAGCAGCTGAAGATAGTCGATGACGACGAGCGTGCCGCGCGGTGCGGACGCCAGTCTCTCGGCGATGTAGGCTGAGCTGATGGCGTCGGAGCCGTCGAATTCGAACAGGTGTTCGAATTGCGCCCGGTCGACGCCGATGGCGCGGAAGCGGTCGTGAACGTCCTTTTCGGTGTATTCCAGCGAGAAGAACACGCCGGGATGGCCCGACTTCATCGCCTCGACGGCGAGTTCGAGGCCTAGCAGGGTCTTGCCGTGGCCGGGCCGGGCGCCGACGAGCAGGAGGTCGCCGGGCAGTAAGTGCGCAAACAGCTTGCCGGCGGGCGCTTCCGTCGAGGCTTTTGCCGCGAGCAGGCTCCAGCCGCTGTATCCCTCGATTTGGGCTATGCGGTCGAGTGCCTGGTGCAGCGGTATGTCCTCGGCGCGCGACAACGCCTTGGCTTTACGCTTGAGGTGATAGAGTGGCGCAGACATCTTCATTCATAAACCTCCTATTGCGAGCGGTTTCCGCAATCCCTCCTTATGCATGCTCGAACAGTCGGTTCGGTTTCAGGTGGCCCCACATGAAGTCTGCTTTCCCGATGGAGGGGGGAGGCGTGGGCTGCGCCAGAATCAGATCATAGCGCAGGAACGGCCGGGCGAAAATCGCCTGCGTCGGGTCCGGGAGAAAAATGCACTTCTCGTCCAGCGCCACTTGCCCATTTGGCTTCCTCAGGCAAAAGCAGAGGGAATTGCCGTAAGTCGCTGAGTAGGAGTCGGTTTCGGGCTCGAGGGGGCGAGGACGCGGCGGGTTCAATAATAGGCCGATTTGAACGGGGTCACTGCGGCACCCATGGCCGAGGCGTCGCTTGCGATTTCGGAGATGACAAGCTTCGGGCGGGGGCGCGGCACGCCGTAGCGGGGGCGGTCGTAGATCTCGGTCCGGTCGATCAGCATTTGCGCCAGGGCGTAAGGGACCTGGCCGCCGAAGATGATCGACTGCGGGTCGTAGATCGCCCAGATCGCATTGATGAGGCGGTTATAGGCCGGCGTCACCTCATCCGCCCATTCCGCGACACCCGGCCATTTCGGATCGAAATGCCTGCGCATATAGCTGATCGAGGGAACGTCGACGCCGTTGCGGTTGAGTTTTTCGATCAGGTACTGCAAGGCCGGCCGGCGCTTGTTTTCCTCGGCGTCGTAGATGCCTGAGAATTCGCCGGCATTGCCGATGCCGTTATGCAGCAGTTCGCCGTTGGTGATCAGGCCGCCGCCGAAGCCGTAATTGAAGCTGAGATAGGCGAAGTGCTTCATGTAACGGCCGACGCCGAACATGGATTCGGCGATGGCTCCCGTCTTAGCGCCGTTGTGCACCCAGACCGGCTTGTTGAAAAATTCCGACAACAGCGGGCCGAGCTCGATCAGCGACCATTCATGCAGCGGGAGGGGCGCATTGAAGCGGGTGCCGCTGACGTGAAAGCCGGCAATGGCAAAGCCGATGCCGAAGAAGGCCTCTTCGGAAAGATTGTTCGCCCTCTGGTGTTCGATCAGCTGCTCGCGAACGAGATCGAGCGCCTGGGCCATGGTGCGTTCGCGCAGGGCGATGCTGCTTTCGGCCAGCACATTGCCCGATATATCCATCAGGCAGATGCCGATCACGTCGGTGTTGACAGAGATGCCGCAGGAATAGGCGTAGCGGCCGTCGAGCCTAAGCGTCGGGCTCGGCTGGCCGCGGCCGGCGCCGGGCTTCGGCGAGCCGAAGGAAACGATGCCGCGCTCCTCTAGCTGGTCGATGATGCGGTAGACGGACTGCTGGGTGAGATCGGTGTGGGCGGTGACTTCCGACCGGGAAAGGCCGGGATTGCGCCAGATCAGCTTCAGCAGGTCGCGCTCGTTCGAGGAGACGACGCCGCCGCCTTCGCGCAGGAAGTGCGGCGCGATCAGCGGCTCCGGAAAATAGGCCATATCAAACACCTCATTCGTCAAAAAAATTACTATAGAGGTGTAGTAATTGTTGTTGTCTTCCTGGCCACTTAGCTCATTTACCTTATAGCAGCAGCCTCGTTCCGCGACAAGTGTCTTGTGTGCGTCACCAAATTGTTACACGCTGTGTGTAATAAAGCGCCGTCACGGTGCCGGGCATGAACCCGGCTATCAAAACAGGCGAGGGCAAGATGAAGATTTCCATTCTCGCGGCTGCGGCCGCGCTGATGGCGGGCGCGTGTTCTGCGCAGGCCGCCAACATCGAATTCTGGTACGGCAATACCGGCGCTGCCGAAAAGGCGATCCAGGATCAGTGCGCCGCTTTCAATGCCGCGCAATCTGCGCATCACGTCACCTGCGTCGGCCAGGGCAGCTACGAAGTGTCGATGCAGAAGGCGATCGCCGCCTTCCGCGCCCATAACCATCCCGTCCTCATTCAGTTCTTCGACGCCGGCACGCTCGACCTGATGCTGTCGGATGCCGTCGTGCCGGTCCAGGATGTGCTGCCGGACGTCAAGTGGGACAATTACATCGCCGGCGCACGCGCCTATTACGAAACATCAGGCGGCAAGCTTTTCGCGCAGCCCTATAATTCCTCGACGCTGCTCTTCTACACCAACAAGACCGAGCTGGAGAAAGCCGGCGTCATGAAGGCGCCCGAGACTTGGGAAGAGGTCATCGAGGCTGCCCGCAAGCTGAAGGCTTCGGGCCATGAATGCCCCTTTACCACCGACGGCGATACATGGCGCGTGCTCGAGCAGTTTTCCGCCCGCCACGGCCTGCCGATCGCCTCAAAGCATAACGGCTTTGACGGCCTTGACGGCGAATATGTCTTCAACACCACCTTCGCCGCCAAGCATCTGCAGAACCTTGTGGATTGGCGCAAGGAAGGGCTCGTCAAGCTCAATGCCGATACCAAGGCCGGCAACTTCACCGCCGCCTTCAACACCGGCGAATGCGCGATGATGGAGAATTCTTCGGGTTCCTATACCGCCTCGGCCAAGGCTTTCGAAGGCAAGTACGAGATCACCGTCGGCCTGGCGCCGATGTATGAGGGCTATGAGCGCCACAACACGCTCGTCGGCGGCGCCTCGATCTACATCATGAAGGATCACGATAAGGCCGAAGTCGAAGGCGCCAAGGCCTTTCTCGACTTCGTGCGCCGTCCCGAGCAGCAGATGTTTCTGACCGCCGCCACCGGCTACGTCCCCGTCACCAACGACGTGATGGATGCGATCGCCAAGAGCGGCGAGGCGAGTGCCCCGAAATATGCAACGGCCGCCGTCGGCATCGAGTCGATGAACCAGCAGCGCACGCCCGATACCCGCGGCATCCGCCTCGGCTTCTACGTGCAGTTCCGCCAGGTGTTCATGGAAGAAACCCAAAAGGCATTCGCCGGTGGTGAGACCATGCAGGTGGCGCTCGACAATGCCAAGAAACGCGGCGACGAGCTGCTGCGCCGCTTCGAGCAGACCTACAAGGGCGTGAAGCTGCAGTGATCCCGACATCCCACGCACGGGTGCGCGCCCCAAGCGCTCCCGTGCGTCAGGCATGGGGCCCATACGCCCGTGCCGGTCTTCCAATGCAGGGCTTCTCCATGACGTCGGAATCTTCGCTCTTCAACCACCGCTGGCTGCCGCTTCTCCTGGTAGCGCCGCTGATGCTGCTGATCGCGCTGTTCTTCTATGTGCCTATTTTTCAGGCCTTTTACTGGTCGTTCTTCCTGGAGCGCCCATTCGGCGGCGGTTCGATGTTCGTCGGCTGGGATAATTTCGCCCGTGTGCTGTCCGATCCCGAATTCTGGGAGGCCGGCTGGCGTACCGTCATCTTCATGGTGACCGCCTCATCGCTGGCGGTGCTGATCCCGCTGGTGCTTGCGGTCGCGGCCGACCGGAAGATCCGCCTGGCGCTGCCGGCGCGCAACGTGCTGATCTGGCCGAAGGGGGTGGCGGGCGCTTCGATCGGCGTCGTCTTCGCCTTCATCTTCAATCCCTTCGTCGGCATGCTGGCGCCGCTCAACAGCGCTTTTCCCGGCATATGGGCGCCTGGCATCGACGGCACGGATGCCTTCATCACGCTGATTGCAGCCCATGTCTGGGGCGGCATCCCGTTCAATTTCGTCATCCTGCTCGCCGGCTTGCAATCGATCTCGAAGACCATGCACCAGGCAGCGGCGATGGACGGGGCCGGGCCGTGGCGGCGCATCCTGGACGTGCAGCTGCCTCTCATCATGCCGCAGCTCTTCCTGACGCTGGTGCTCGAGTTCACCGAGAGCGTCACCTCGGCCTTCGCGCTGATCGATACGATCACCAAGGGCGGTCCAGGCGGCTCGACGACTTTGCTCGTCTACAAGATCTATACCGACGGCTTCACAGGCTACGACCTTTCCGGCGCCTCGACCCAGACGGCGATCCTGATGGTCTTCGTCGTCCTCCTCACCGCCGCCCAGTTCCTCTTCCTCGGCCGGCGCATCAATTATGAGCGGTGACCCATGATCGAAAACGCACGTTCCCTCAACATCGCAGCCAGCCTCATCCTCGTCGTCGGCATCGTCTATATTCTCGGGCCGCTCTACCTGACGCTTGCGACCGCCTCGCAGTCCTATGAATTCATGCTGCGCAACGGGCTTGCCTGGTATCCCGGCACCGCGCTTTTTTCCAATATGGCGCGGGTTTTTGCCGAGACGCATATCCCGATCCAGATGGTCAACAGCATGCTGACCGCCTTCAGCGTCGCGATCTTCACCTGCATCCTGTCGTTCCTGTCGGCCTATGCGATCGTCTATTTCCGCATTCGCTGGGCGGGCGTTGTCTTCGCGCTCATTCTCGCGACCATCATGCTGCCGCTCGATATCCGCGTCATCACCACCTATCAGGTGGCCGCGAACGTGTTTTCGCCGCTGAATGCTCTGCTTGACGTTACCGGCCTCAATGATCTGATCGCAAATATCTTCGGTGCGCCGGTGAAGCTCGAATGGAGCGTGCTGAACACGCTTCTCGGCCTCGTCGCGCCGCTTGTGGCGCATGGCACAGGTACCTTCCTTTTCCGCCAGTTCTTCCTCACCCTGCCGAAAGACCTTTTCAAGGCGGCGCGCATGGATGGGGCAGGGCCGATCCGCTTCCTGTTCAATATCCTGCTGCCGCTGTCGCGAACGAGCTTCGCCGCGCTTTTCGTGCTCACTTTCCTCAGCGGCTGGACGCAATATCTCTGGCCGCTCGTTGCCGCTTCGACACCTGATATGCAGACGGCCGTCGTCGGTCTTGCGCGGCTCGTTCCCGATGCCGACGGCGAAGTCCCCGATTTCCCGATGATCATGGCCGCTACCGTCATCGTTTCCATCATTCCGCTCGCGATGATCGCGCTCCTGCAGCGCTATCTCGTCCAGGGCCTCGTTCTCACGGAGAAATAGCCATGACCGCCATCGACATGGCCATCCGCGCCGCCGCGGCCAACATCACGCTCAACGATGTCACCAAAGCCTATGACGCCGAGACCGTGGTCATCCCGCCGATGGATGTCGAGCTCCGGGCCGGCGAATTCACCGTCGTGCTCGGGCCTTCGGGCTGCGGCAAGTCCACGCTTTTGCAGATGATCGCCGGGCTGGAGCGGGTGAGCGGCGGCACGATCGTCATCGGCGGCCGGCAGGTGCAGGATCTGGAACCGAAACATCGCGGCTGCGCCATGGTGTTCCAGAACTATGCGCTCTATCCGCATATGAGCGTCTTCGACAACATTGCCTACAGCCTCAAGGTCGCCGGTATGCAGAAGGCCGAGCGCATCGAGCGGGTCGGGGCGGTAGCGAAGATGCTCGGCCTTTCCGATTATCTCGGCCGCAAGCCCGGGCATCTCTCCGGCGGCCAGCGCCAGCGCGTGGCGATCGGCCGGGCCATCGTGCGCGAGCCGGGCGTGCTGTTGTTCGACGAACCACTCTCCAACCTCGATGCTCAGCTCCGCCACGACATGCGCGTCGAACTGGCCGACCTGCACCGGCGCATCGGCGCCACCACCGTCTTCGTCACCCATGATCAGGTGGAGGCGATGACGCTGGCCGATCGCATCCTCATCCTCAACAAGGGGCGGATCGAGCAGTTCGACACGCCAAAGGCGATCTATCACCATCCAGCCTCGGTCTTCGTCGCCAAATTCATCGGCGCGCCGCCGATGAACATCCTGCCGGTCATCGGCGACGGCACGGTGCTCAGGCTCGCCGACGGGCAGGTAGTGGCGCAAGCGCGGCTTACAGGCGCCTATCAGCTCGGCATCCGGCCGGAAGATATCCTCATCGATAGCAAGGCGGACGGGCGTGCTGCCACGGCCGCTTTGCGTTTTCGCGAGGATCTCGGCTCGCATTCGATCCTGGCGGCCGAACTCGCCGGCTCGGTCGTCAGGATCGCGACACCCTTCGGCGTCGAGATACCGGATCATAGCCAACTCTCTCTCAATCTCCCTCCCACCCGCCTGCATCTCTTCGATGCGGAAAGCGGCAGGGCCATACCAGGCGCCCTCGGCGCGCACTCAAAGGAAGTCTCATGAAATACATCGACCATATTGCCGACCCGTCGCGTTCCTGCGCCATCGTCGCCCATCGCGGTGCCTGGCATCAGGCTCCTGAGAACAGCCTCGCCGCGATCGAGAATGCGATTGCCGGCGGCTATGACATCGTCGAGGTGGACATCCGCCAGAGCGCCGACGGCGTGCTGTTCATCCTGCATGACGACACGCTCGAGCGCATGGCCGGCATCGACCGCATCCCCGAGGAGATGACGATCGCCGAGATCACCAGCCTGCGGCTGCGCATGGCCGATGGCGGGCCGGACCAGCCGTTCACGACGCAGACCGTTCCGACGCTGGAACAAGTGCTCGAAACCGTGCGCGGCCGCATCTTCGTCGATCTCGATCTCAAGGACCTCGAGATGATGGGCATCGTTGCCGCCAAGGTCAAAGAGATGGGCATGGCCGATCAGGTCGATCTCAAGGCTCGCGCCGGCACGCCGGAGGCGCTGGCTTGGCTCGCCAGGCAGCCCGGCATGGACGGCATTCCGTTCATGGGCCAGGCGTTCTTCAGGGTCGGGAGCGCCGAAGAGACAGCCAAGGCAGTCATCGCGGCGCGCCCCTTCATGTGCGAAGCCAAGTTCGATGCGCTTGAGACGCTGGCCGGCCAGCACGAGCGTCTGCGCAACGCCGGAATCTCGCTCTGGGTCAACACGCTCGATCCGGTCTCCTGCTGCGGCTTGACCGACAGTGCGGCCCTTGAAGATCCGGATGCAATCTGGGGACGGATGATGGCAGCCGGCATCAGCGTCATCCAGACCGACCAGCCCGCGGCGCTCAAAGCCTATATCGAGGCGCGCCGCGCATGAGGGAAGTGTCGGACGACATATTCTCGGCCGTGATGGAGGATATGCGCCGGGCGGCGGTGGCGGAGATCCTGCCCCGCTTCCTCGGCGTCACCGCCGAGGGTATTCGCACCAAGACGGCGCCCGACGATCTGGTGACCGATGCCGATCTCGGCGCCGAGCGACGGCTGAACGAAGCGCTGTCGGCGCACTTTCCCGAGGCGCTGCTGGTCGGCGAGGAAGCGGTTTCGGCCGATCCCGCCATTCTGACGCGGCTTGGCGACGCCGATCTCGCCGTCATCATCGATCCTGTCGACGGCACCTGGAATTTCGCCCACGGCCTGCCGCTGTTCGGCATGATCGTGGCGATCGTCTCCGGCGGAGAGACGGTGGCCGGGCTGATCCACTATCCGGTGACCGGCGATTACCTCGCCGCCCGGCTGGGGCAGGGTGCATGGCACATCGCCCGCGATGGCACGCAGACCCGGCTCAGCGTCGCACCGCCAGGGCCGATTGGGGAAATGCACGGCTTCGTGCCGCTGCATATGTTTCCCGCCGAGGAGCAGCCGGTCTACGCTCGGAGCATGCTGCACTTTGCCCGCACGACCACATGGCGCTGCTCGGCTTATGAATACCGGGCGGTGGCAACAGGCGCTATGAGCTTTTCGCTCAACGCCGAGCTCAAACCCTGGGACCACGCCGCCGGCGTGCTGATCCACCAAGAAGCCGGCGGCTACGGGGCATTGCTCAGCGGTGAAGCCTATCGCCCGGCAATGGCCAGGGGAAGGCTGCTGCTGGCGCCGGATTCGGCAAGCTGGGAGGCGATTGGCCGGAGTTTTGTCGAGGAGTGAAGGCGATTGTGCTTTGGCACGAAGCTCTGGCGCGCCGTCGCTTGCGACGCGCCATTCCAGCCATGCAGTCATCCAGCATTCGGCGTGCTGTTCCTGGTGTGCCGACAGGATCTCAGGCGAAAGCGCCTCACCAATCTCCGTCATTCCTGTGCTCGTCACAGGAATCCAGCCACGGCGTGTCCACGTGAGGGACTCTCATCCTACGAAGCACTTCTCCCGCGCTCAAGGACGTGAGCGCACTGGATTCCTGTGACGAGCACAGGAATGACGGAGGGGAGGTTGGGCGAGTTTATAAGCGGGGAGATGGAGGCGACATTCCTCCGCGGATCAGCGTCCTCGATGGCCGATGCTGGGATCAATATGCGAACTCAAGCCAGAGGCGAGGCAATCACCGCAAGTGCAGGGAAACGAGTCGGATTTTCTGCCGGCAGCGTTGAGATCCGGCAGCGGTCCGGACTTCACCTGGCCCCCGACAGGCGCTAAAAATGAGACATGCGCTACACATTCGCCATAGGTGATATCCACGGCTGTATCGATCCGCTGAAAAGGATGATCGATCGGATCGAGGCTTATGCGCCTGAAGGGACGGCTGTCTTTCTTGGCGACTATATCGATCGCGGGCCTGACAGCAAAAGTGTTCTCGACCGGATCATTGCCGGTCCATCGGGGCCGTGGAGATGGATCTGCCTGAAAGGCAATCATGAGGATATGATGGTCGCTGCCTATGCCGACGGTCAGAGCAGAGCCGTGTGGCTCGGCAACGGCGGGCTGGAGACCGAAATATCCTATGGCGGCAGGGTTTTGCCGCAGCATCTGCAATGGGCGGCCGATCGTCCCCTCACGCATGTCGATCGGCATCGCATCTTCGTCCACGCCGGTGTCGATCCGGCATTTCCGCTGGACCGGCAGAGCGAGCAGGATCTTCTATGGATACGATTCCCTCCCGATTGGTCCGGCGACTATTGGGGCAAGCACATGGTCCACGGCCACACACCATCGCTGTCCAATCCGGTGACGACAGGAAACCGCACCAACATCGACAGCGGCTGCGTCTTCGGCGGCAAGCTTTCCTGCGCGGTGTTCGATGACGAGATTGCCGGCGGGCCGATCGACTTTATCGAGGTGAGGGCATGAACTTGGTCGCTTTGGTAAGGGGGTAAGGCCGGACGCGGCTGAGCGGGAGTGCGGCTTGCTCCCTCTTCTCCCCAGCGGGGAGAAGGTGGCCCGAAGGGTCGGATGAGGGGGCCGCATGGCACATCATTCATTGCCCTTCGCTTGCGCTCAGTGCATTCGCGGATTTGCCGCTCACCCCCTCATCTGCCCTAACGGGCATCTTCTCCCCGCTGGGGAGAAGAGGGCGCGGCGAGCCGCAGCCAGGGCGCCAGGTGGAAGCCGCTCATCAGCAAGTACATGGGCACCATTCCGCCGATCGGGAAGGCATCCGGCGTCGTCATGCAGATCATGTCGGCGCTGCCGGTCGTGGCCGTCAGCAGCGCCATGATCGCGAATGTCGGAGCGGCGGCGAGTGATAGCCAGTCGCCGGCGCGGGCGGCGATCCGGCCGCCCGGGCTAGCGATGCCACTGCTCGGCTTAGCAGCTGATGCGTCTGCTGAGGCGGCCAGCGAGAGCCATTCGGCGGAGTTGAGAGCGACGTTGCCGTCGCCTCGCTCTGGAGTATGGGCGGAGAGCAGCATCGGCGTCACTCCTTGCCGTACCGGTCGTGGTGGCGCCACCAGATGCCGGTTTCGTTGCGGCCCTTGGGTGCGCGGTCGAGCCATTGATACATGCCCCATAACCCGTCCAGCCCGCGCGCATAGCTGGAATAGCTGTGGTAGACGGCGCCGTCGATGAGCTCAAAGGCGCTGACACCCGGGCGGTCGCGGGTATAGGTGGGAACGTCGGTGCCGGTCATGGCGGCGATCTGAGCGATCGGGGCCTCGCTGTCGCGGGGCTGCCACTCCTGGACAGTCCTGCCTGGGAGGGGTTCGGGCGCGGGCGGTTCGCGGCGGTAATTATAGTCTACCTCGCCCTGGTGCTGCTGCTCGGCAGAGAACCAGACGCTGAAATCGCCGTTGAAGTCGCTGCCGAAGGAGGAGGCCCAGGGAAAGCTCCAGTCCATCCGCCGCTTGAACGCTTCGAGCTTTGCGAGCGGCGCGCGCGAGACCGCCCAAAAGGCGACATCGTGGTTTTCGAGATGGACGAAGAAGCCGTTGAAACCGTCGGCGATCGAGGAGCAGGACGGGCATCCCTCGGTATAATCCGGTCCGAACATGAAGTGATAGACGAGAAGCTGCGAGCGCCCGCCGAAGAGATCCTTCAGCGAGACGTTGCCGCCGTCGGTGTCGAAGCGGTATTGCTTGTCGATCCTGACACGCGGCAATTGCTGGCGCTTCATCGCCAGCGCGTCGCTCTGCCGGGTCAGTTCCTTCTCCTCCTCGAGCAGATCGAGCCTTGCTGCCAGCCACTGCTGGCGTGTTGTGTTCAGCTGTGCCGTCATGGGTCTTCTCCTTTGCCTGTCTCTCGTCGTAGCATCCGGCGCAGGCTTGCTTGCCGGTCGACGACAAATCTAAGGCCGAGTGGGGGAATGGCGGGAGTGACAAGTGTGACGGGATTTGAATGGACTCGCTGATCACGGCGGCGGCGCGGGCGCTGGCAGTGGGCGATGCGCTCGGCGCGCTGAAGCGGGTGGCCCTTCGCGACGATGCGCCGGCGTTGGCGCTGCGCGGCATCGCGATGGCGCAGCTCGGCGATCTCGTCCGCGCCAAGGCGCTGCTGAAGAGTGCGGCGCGTGCTTTCGGTCCAAGGGAGGCGATAGCGCGAGCCCGCTGCGTGGTCGCCGAGGCCGAGATCGCGCTGGTCTCGCGCGATCTCACCTGGCCGCCTAAGGAGCTGGAGGCTGCGCGCAAGGTGCTCGAAGCGCATGGCGACAGGATCAATGCCGCCCATGCCAGGAATGTCGAGCTTCGCCGGCTGGTGCTGATCGGCCGGCTCGACGAGGCCGAGCGGGCGCTCGAAACACTCGATCCGACGCCGCTGCCGCCGGCGGCAAGGGCTGCCCATGAGCTGGTGGTCGCGGGCATCGCGATCCGGCGCCTGCAGACGAAAGCGGCGCGTGCAGCACTCGACCGGGCGAGGCAGGCGGCGCGCGAGGCCGGTATGCCCGTATTGACGGCGGAGGTGGAAAATGCCGCCGTCGTGCTCAACGCGCCCGTGGCGCGGCTGATCTCGCGCTGGCGGGAAAGCCCGCTGCTGCTCGAGGAGGTGGAAGAGCTGCTAGGTTCGGGCACGCTCGTCGTCGATGCCTGCCGCCATGTCGTGCGCGACGATCAGCTTTCGGTGTCGCTGGCAACGCGGCCGGTGCTCTTCACGCTCGCCCGGACGCTTGCCGAAGCCTGGCCGGCGGATGTGGCACGCGGCACACTCATCGCGCGCGCTTTCCGCGGCAAACATGCCGATGAATCGCATCGTGCCCGGCTGCGCGTCGAGATCGGCCGGCTGCGTGCCGAAATGCGGGGATTGGCGGAGGTCTCGGCGACGAAACGCGGCTTTGCGCTTTCGCCGCGCCGTGCCGGAGAGACCGCCGTGCTGGCGCCGCTGGTCGAAGGCCAGCATGGGGCGGTGCTTGCCTTTCTCGCCGATGGCGAGGCGTGGTCGAGCTCGGCGTTGGCGATCGCGCTCGGCGCCAGCCCGCGCACCGTGCAGCGGGCGCTGGATTCGCTCGCCGATGAAGGCAGGGTGCAGTCCTTGGGGCGCGGGCGGGCGCGGCGCTGGATGAGCCCGCCGCTACCCGGTTTCCCGACGATCTTGTTACTCCCGGGACCTTTGCCAAGCGACTAGTATGGTCTGACTGATGAAGATGGCCCTACGGGCGAACAGGATGGAAGAGATGAAGAAATCGACAGCGACGATCATCCGCGAATACGGACCTTTCCCAGGCGCGGAACACATCAATGGCGTCACCTTCGACGGTGAACACGTCTGGTTCGCCTCGGGCGACAAGCTGAACGCGCTCGATCCGGCAAGCGGCGAGGTGGTACGCTCGATCGAGGTCGCGTCGCATGCCGGCACGGCTTTCGACGGCACGTTCCTCTATCAGATCGCCGAGGATGTCATTCACAAGATTGACCCGAAGACCGGACGTATCCTTTCCACCATCCCGGCGCCCGGCAATGGCGGCGATTCCGGCCTTGCCTGGGCCGAAGGCTCGCTCTGGGTCGGCCAGCACCGGGGCCGCAGGATCCATCAGATCGACCCGGAAACTGGCAAGATCCTGCGCACCATCGAATCCAACCGCGTCGTGACAGGCGTCACCTGGGTCGACGGCCAGCTCTGGCACGGCACCTGGGAGGGCGACGACAGCGACGTCAGGCGCATCGATCCCGAAACGGGGGAGGTGCTGGAGCGGCTGGAGATGCCCGAGGGCACCGGCGTCTCCGGTCTCGAATCCGACGGCGCCGACTGCTTCTTCTGCGGTGGTGGCGGCAGCGGCAAGATTCGCGCGGTGCGCCGGCCGGGGTGAGGCCTGGTCCCGCAAAGCGGGAGTGATCGATCCAGTGGATCGATCACAGGGCCGAACGCCCTGAGCTATGCGAAGGGCCGGGAGAGGCAAAAAAGACAAGGCGAAGTTGTCGATGCGGTGTGGGCGGGGGGACGGCCAGCCGCTGCAAGGAAAACAAAGTGCGGCGATGTTTCGGCTGCCGTCAGCCGGGTGGCCGATCAACGGCTTTGCCTTCAGGGCCATTTTTAGCGCCCGAGACCATCATAATTTCTTAACACTCGTCAATTTTAATCGCGGCTTAGTTGCCGATTCGATAAAGCTTGTTTTAAATCAATCTTTAAGAGCATTTTATTGGGGGCGGCATATGCGGGCGAGCAATGTGTTTCATAGGACCAGGAAACAGAAGCTTCTTTCAGGCATCTGCTTAGCGGCGCTGAGTCTCGGCTGTCCGTTCGCAACTCCGGTTTCGGCGGCGACTTACACGGCGAACAGTCAGGCGCAGCTGAACGCTGCTATCACGGCTGCGAACGCTGACCGCGACCCGACCGCCACAATCCAGCTGACCGGCACTTTTGCCGTTACATCCGCCACTTTGATCGCGCCCTCGAAACCGATCACCATCGACACAGGCGCGTTCACTCTCGCGGGCAATACCAGCGGCGGCGTTCTTTCCCTTCAGTCCGGAACAGGATCGTTCACATTGGTGGGTAACTTCGTGGGCGGCAATTTGCCGTCCGCCACGCCGAGCGTTGGCCCCGGTGTCGTTCTTCGGAACAGCGTACGCGTGACCAATAACGGTATCATTCAGGGCGCAACCGGCCTGAGCGGAGCCGGCGGGAGCGGCGTAAGTATTTTTATGAGCGCAGCCCCAGGCATTACCTTCGCCAACAACGGAACGGTGCGAGGCGGGACGGGTGCCACCGTCGGCGGCAGCGGGATTATGGTCTCCTCTGCGACCAATGGCGCAATCGTCAACACTGGGTTGGTCGAGGGCGGAAACGGAGCGGAAGGAATCCTGGGTCGCACGTCCAGCGTTAGTCTCAATCTGATTAACAGTGGGACAATCCGCGCAGGCACTGGACAGGCCAACGCGATCTTTCTGACGGCGGGCGCAACGAATGGCATCACGCTGGAACTGCAGGCCGGATCGGTGATCGAAGGCAATGTCGTCGGCAATGCGGCTGTGGCTAATGACACGCTGCGGCTCGGCGGAACCGGCACCGACAGCTTCGACGTCTCCGCCATCGGGCCCGCCGCGCAATACCGGAATTTCGACACATTCGAGAAGATCGGCAGCAGTACGTGGACTCTCACCGGCACGGATACATCAGCCACGAACTGGACCATCTATGACGGTACGCTTACGGTGAACGGAACCGTCGGCGGAACGGTCGATATCCAGGCCGCCGGACGGCTGCAGGGCAACGGTCAAATCGGCACAACCGACAATGCCGGCACCGTCGCACCGGGCAATTCGATCGGCACGCTGACGATATCAGGCAACTATATTGGCAGCGGCGGCACTCTGGAGATCGAGAGCGTGCTCGGCGACGATACATCCGCGACCGACCGCCTCGTCGTCACCGGCAACACATCAGGCACCACCGATGTCAAGGTAATCAACCTCGGAGGCGGTGGCGGACAAACCGTCGAGGGCATCAAAATCGTCGATGTCGGCGGTACCTCGGCCGGCTCCTTCTCGCTGCTCGGCGACTATGTGTTCGAGGGCGATCAGGCCGTTGTCGGCGGCGCCTATGCCTATCGACTTTACCAAGGGGGTGTCAGCACGCCGGCTGACGGCGACTGGTATCTGCGCTCAGCCGTTCTCGATGCCGCCGGCACCGCGACCGGCCCACTCTATTCGCCTGCCGTGCCGCTCTACGAGGCCTATGCCGGCGTGCTGCAGAGCCTCAATGAGTTCGGCACACTGCGCCAGCGCACCGGCGGCCGCGAGGTGGACGGTGGCCAATCCGCCGACGCCGCCCAGAACGACCCTTCCAAGGCGATCTGGACCCGCATCGACGGGACGCATTCGCATTTCGAGCCGGAAACCTCGACGTCCGGCACCGAATATGACGTCAACAGCTGGACGCTGCAGGCCGGCGTCGACGGATTGCTGCACGAAAGCGGGGCGGGCGTGCTGATCGGCGGGCTCAGCTTTCATGTCGATACGGCCTCGGCAGACGTCTCTTCGCGCTTCGGCAAGGGCGACATCGACACCACAGGCTACGGCTTCGACGGCACCTTGACCTGGTACGGCAACAGCGGCTTCTACATCGATACGCAGGCTGGCGTGACCTGGTACAGCAGTGATCTCCAATCCTCGACGCTTCACACCACGCTTGCCGACGACAATGACGGCTTGGGCTATGGGCTCAGCGTCGAAGCCGGCCAGAAGATTGCGCTGACCAACCAATGGTCGCTGACGCCGCAGGCGCAGCTTGCTTATTCCTCCGTGCGTTTCGATGACTTCACCGATACCTATGGCGCCGCCACATCGCTCGACGACGGCGACAGCCTGACCGGCCGTCTCGGCATCTCAGCCGACTATGACAGCGACTGGAAGGATGGCTCCGGAAGGACCAGCCGCTCGAAGCTCTACGGCATCGCCAATCTCTACTACGACTTCCTCGAAGGCTCGGATGTCGATGTCTCCGGGACCAGCCTCGTCAGCGAGAACCAGGCGCTCTGGGGCGGCCTTGGGATGGGAGGCTCGCTCACTTGGGCGGACGACCGCTATGCAGTCAACGGCGAAGCCTTTGCCCGTACCAGCCTCAAGGACTTCGGCGACAGCAACGCCATCGGGGCGAAGGTTGGGTTCAGTGTGAAATGGTAGCGGGATGGCTGCCGGAGCGCCCAGGTCGGAAGTCGACATCAAGGGTCAGGTTGTCAGAATTTCGATCGAGCGAGCAATTGATTTCGTCATGTAGCGATCTACTTTCGCGGCAGTGTCGAGGCTTCGGTATCGGTCGAGGGCTGCACGCAAAGCCGGTGTGACCGTAGGGGGAGAGACTTTGAAATATCTGCGCACGACGCTTGGGCCTAAGAGCAAATCCGAACTTGGGATGATCCTCCCGCACGAACACGTCTTCGTCGACCTCAGGACGCCTGACCAGCCCGGTTATGCTGAAGCAGTGACCGAAGACGTCGTTCGGCTGATGGCCCCCGAAATCGAGCGGATCAAGAAGCTCGGGGTGACGGCACTGGTCGAATGCTCGACGGGCGGCGTCGGACGCCGTGCGGATATCGATCTTGCCGTGTCGCTCGCGACGGATTTTCCGATCGTCGTTCCCACCGGCAATTACCGTGAACCCTGGATTCCCGAATGGGTCCGCCATGCTTCGGAGAAGGAGCTGGAGGCGTGGATGCTTGCCGAGCTGACGGAGCAGATCGACGAGACCGGGTTCCAGGCAGGCTGGATCAAGCTCAGCGCCGGCGATGACGGCATGACGGTGCTCGAGACGAAAATCCTGCGCGCAGCCGCGCGCGCCGCGGCGCAGACAGACGCCGTCATCGGCAGTCATACGATCAGAGGACGGGTCGTCATGGATCAGCTCGATGTCATCGAGGCAGAGGGCTACAGGGCCGACAGGTTCATCTCGATCCATACGCAGGAAGAAAAGGACTTCGCCTATAATGTCGCCGTCGCCGAGCGGGGCGCCTGGATCGAATATGACCACGTCGGCCGGGCCGGGGATGACGAGGTGGCGGAGCTGGTGATCAAGGCGCTGGGGGCGGGCTGCGGCGACCGCCTGTTGCTGAGCCATGACCGGGGCTGGTTCGATCCGGCGCTGCCGATGGGCGGGACACCCAAGCCGTACACCCATCTTTCCACGGCCCTGCTGCCCGAACTGAAACGGCGGGGCATAGACGACGGCACACTGGTGCGCCTGACCCACGACAATCCGTTCGAGGCTTTCGCCCGATAGGGGAGTGGCCGGGCACGATCCAATATCATCTATCCCCAATTGGCTTGCCTCTGTTACTAGACGCACATCGATCCTGCGACATGTTCGTCGATGGCGGAAATGATCTCTTCCCAATCTCCGGGATGAAGTTCGTGGCCGCCACCTTCGATCTTCACGAACTTCGCATCTTTCACAGTCCGCGCGAGTGTCTCTCCGTGCGTCGGCGGAAAGACCGGATCAGCGGTGCCGTGAAGGACGAGAAGCGGCACGTTCATCTCGTTGTGCCGGCCCCGCCATGTCTCGCCGATCTCAAAGAGGACGCTGTGGTTGGTGGCGCTCAGATAGCCTCCGGAGCGGTCGAAGTCCCGTTCGAGGAAGGCTCGAGTTCCGGCTTCGTCGAATGGACGTGCCATTCCGGCGGTCAGGCGCAAATCCTCGACCAGGTACGCGACCGCGTCCGCCCGGTCCGACCAGTCCGCCTCCACGGCCATATGTTCCAGCCAGGCCTCGCCGCTCGGAGGGAAATGGGATGTATCCACACCGACCGGCGAGGTACTGATCGCCGTTAGGGAAAGCACGCGTTCCGAGCTCTTCAGTGCGGCCACCTGCCCGACCATGCCGCCGAGGGAAAAGCCGACGATATGAGCGTTCGGGATTCCGTAACCGTCGAGCACGCGGAAGACGTCATCGACGGCGTCCTCGAAAGTGTAGCCGGGCCGACCGGGCGGATATTTGGTCGAAAGGCCGGAATCGCGCTGGTCGTAGCGGATCACGAAGCGACCCCGTTCGGCGAGCCGGCGGCAGAATTCCTCCGGCCACCACAGCATCGACGCCATTCCGCCCATGATCAGAAGTAACGGCGGCTGGTTCGGATTGCCGAAGCTCTGCGTCGCGAGCTCGACCCCGTCAGTGCGGATCATCAGCCCACTCATGCCAGGCCCTCGCGGTGCAGCGCGGCTTGCACCGCCGGCCGTTGTTCGATCCGTGCGATGTATTCGCCTAGCGGCTCGGGCAGAGTGAATCCGAGTTGAGCTGCGCCCCACGCGAGTTGGAAAAGATAGGCATCAGCGACCGTGAAGGTCTCTCCGAACAGATAGCCCCGCTCAAGTCGGCCGGCGACGAAGCCGAACCAGTGCACTATTTGCTGGCCCGTCGGCTCCCTGGCTTCCTCCGGAAGCGATAGGTAGGTGGGAAAGCGCTTGTGAATCTCGGTTGCGATAAAGCTCAGCATCTCGAGCAGGCGGACGCGGCCCAGATGACCCTGCGGTGCCAACTCCGGTGCGCGGTCGGCGATCCAAGCCAGGATGGCAACATTTTCGGTCAGCACCTCACCATCGTCGAACATAAGGGCGGGCACATAGCCCGTCGGATTGATGTCCATGTATGGACCGCCCCCTTCAATCTGCTTCGTCTCTAGGTCGACCTTGACCAGGTCGAATTGAATTCCAGCCTCCAGCATGGCGATGTGGTCCGCCAAGCTGGAGAATCCGGGCGCAGAGTAAAGTTTCATCCAACCGTTCCTTTCTTCGTTTCATATGCCCATGGTCCAAGAAGAGGTGGGTAGGGTCAGGCGGTTACCCGATCGCCCGCGTTCAGACGTCCTCTTCATGTCCGCATACTGTGGCTAAGGTGGGGGGTGCCGCATCGGGCATATTCAGTAGGACCGGTTTGAAATGCACATCCGGGGGGCAGAGAAATCCAGTCGAACCGACTGAGCGCATCTAGTCGGCGCGCTCTGCATCAACCGCAACTCTGCCTTTGGAAGGCCAGCCTGCTGGTGTTTACTAACCGTTGGGATCGGGCAGCCTGCTGCCGGTTGTACACATGGGATGATTATGGCTTCATCTCTGCAATCTCGAATTCCAGGTATCGGAGCATTTTGTGTCGACTTTGATCGCTCTGGCTTGCTGGGGCTTTTTCAGAAATCGACGGCGATACCAGGATCTATGAGAGGCCGCGCTCTTCGAACAAAAGCGCCATGCTGATCGCATCGATGAACCGACCGTCGATGCGCGCCGCACGCCGGGCGATGCCTTCGCGGGCAAATCCCATCTTTTCGTAGAGAGCGATAGCACGGGCGTTGTCTTCGTAAACATCGAGTTCGACCCTTACGAAACCGGCTTCCTGCGCCGCTTTCAATGTGGTCTGGACGAGCCTTCGTCCCAGACCCCTGCCGCGATAGGCGGGAAGGACCCCCATTCCGAGGTTTCCGCGATGGGCGTGCGACGGGAAAAAATGCCGGCTGATGTCGCACCAACCGACGACCTGGTTCTGCGCGACGGCAACGAATTGCGGATTGCCCTTCGCAATCATGCCCATCACGAACTCACGTGTTTGCGGCAGCGGAGTTGCTTCCAGCATGGACAGGTATTTTTTCTCCCGCGCGACCACGTCGAGCGCATGATGAAAGCTGTCGATATGGGCGGCAGCGATCGGCTCGATCCTGATGCCTGACGTATCCGACGATGCTGCTGCATCCATGTGCTTCTCCTTCAAGGTCGCGAAATGCCTATAGGAGACATGCCGCAGACCCGCACGGGAGCGCATAATTCACGGTCCGTCAACCTTTGCGTGTCAATTTCCAGGTAAGGGGCGCCATCAAAAGGTTGCAGGTGTTGAAGGTCGGGCTCACATCCCACATTACGTTCGTCTTGGTAACGCTCACCTGCGCTGCGGCTGTGTTGCTGTGCGGATTTGCATGGCTCGCGGCGGTGAAGGTCGATGATCTGTCGCTGCGCCGGCAGGCCGACTTCGTTCGGCAGGGACTGGAAGAGCAGCTGGCGGCACTTCCCCGGGAGCAGGAAAGCGTCACCAAATGGGATGATGCCTTCCTTTATGCCAAGCAGCGAAACCATGATTGGCTGCTCGACAATGTCGGCCAGTGGACGAGCCGGTATTTCGGGCACGATAGGACCTATATCTTCGACGATACCAATCGCCTGATGTTTGCGTTCCGCGACGGCGCGGATGCCATGCCGCCACGGCTCGGTGACGATGACGGCCAAGAAATGACCGCTTTCGCCGGAGAGATGCGCGCCGCTCTTGTCGAGCGGGCTGCAGAGCCCGGCGCCGAACCGATTGGTCAACTGGCCACGGTTCGGACGATCATGATCGGCAACAGGCCGGCGATAACAAGCGCGCGTCCCATTCTGCCGGCCTCGGCCAGGATGCAGATCGAAGCGGGCCAGGAGTTCATCGCCGTCTCGGTCAAGTTCATCGATGGAGAAACCGCCGAAAGCATCGCCCATCATGCGCTGCTCGAAGGATTGCATTTCTCGCCTTCGAAAGGTGAGGACGAGCGGGCGCAAGTGCCGGTGTCGTCCCATGATGGCGGCACGATCGGCTATCTCGTCTGGCCGCCTATCCGGCCCGGATTCATGCTGCTTCGGCAGATCGCACCGGCGGGGCTCGGCTGCCTGGCGCTGCTGATCGCCGTCGTGTTCTGGCTCGGACGAGGTCTTCATCGCACCTCGCTGACCCTGCTGGACAGCCAGGCGCAGCTCACCCATCACCGCAACCATCTGGAAGAGATGGTGGCCGATCGGACGACCGAGATCGAAAGGCAGCGAGAGGAACTGGACCGCCTGCTGGTGCATGAGCGCCAGGTGAACGCGCTCCAGCGCCAGTTCGTCGCCATGGCTTCGCACGAGTTTCGCACGCCGCTCGCCATCATCGACGCCGCTGCTCAGCGGCTCTGCCGCTCGACGACCAGCGTCAGCGGCGATTACGTTCACGAAAAAGCCGGCGTGATCCGAAGCGCTGTCGTGCGCATGGTCGACCTGATGGAGAGCATCCTCGCCAGCGGCCGGCTCGAAACCGGACAGATCACACTGAAGCGCAGCGAAGGCGATCTGAAAGCCCTGCTCGTCACCTGCTGCGACAGGCAGCGCCATCTCAGCCGCACGCATGTGTTCCATCTCGATCTTGAGCCAATACCGGATGTATTGACGTTCGACCGCAGCGCGATGGAACAGGTCTTCACCAACCTGATTTCGAACGCCGTCAAATATTCGCCCAACGCGCCTGACATTCATGTTCGCGCCCGGGTCGACGAGAAGACGGTGGAGATCGCCATCTCTGACAGCGGCATCGGTATGGATGCGGAGGATCTGCCGAAGCTATTCCAGCCCTATTATCGCGCCCGCAGCGCGACGGGTATTGCCGGAACGGGCATCGGCCTCAACGTCGTCAAGCAGGTCGTCGAACTGCATGGCGGCACCGTCGAGGTGACCAGCGAGCTCGGCAAGGGCACAACATTCACCATTCTTTTGCCAGTAGAGTTTCTATTGTCGGATCAACAAGTCGCAGCTTAAGGAAGAGCTCATGGTTACAGTCCTGTGCATAGAAGACGAAGTCGAGATCCGGAACCTCCTCGTCGAAGAATTGAGCGAAGCCGGCTATAAGACGCTCGAGGCCTCGAACGGCGCCGAGGGACTGGAAGTGATCCTGTCGAAATGGCCCGATATCGTCATCAGCGACATTTCGATGCCTGTGATGGACGGGCACCAGCTTCTGGCGGAAATTCAGATCAATCACCCGGAGCTTTCCAACATTCCGTTCATCCTGCTGACGGCGCTGACCGACCGGGAAAACACGCTTGCCGGCCTGCGCGGCGGAGCGGCGGACTATCTGACGAAGCCGCTCGACTTCGATCTGCTGCTCGCCAAGCTCGAAGGCTGCGTGACGCGCCTTGCCAACGACAAGGCGGTTCACCGGTCGTTCTGACGTTTGACGGTGGGACGTGCGTGCGGGCTGCGCGACATATCCCGTTCCACGCCTTGCGCGATTTTGCCATTGCCGGTTCAGCCGGCAATGGTTTCCCTGATGGAAGACGATCTTTCAGCAGATGGTTGTTCTCAATGGGCCGGCATCGAAGATCGCGCAATGGCGCTGCGGCCGCATTCCTATTCGAGAAGCCGGTAGACCCCGTGCTTCGTGATGGCCGATCGTTCCTCCGGCTCAAGCCGTTCTGCGAAGGGCGTAGGCGCTTTGCTGCGCGGTCTCGTTCAGATTGAACTGCCTGATCAACTGGCGAAGCGTGGCGCCTTCGTCGGCAAGCGATGCGGAAGCGGCGCTCGCCTCCTCGACCATGGCGGCGTTTTGCTGCGTGGTCTGGTCGAGACTGTTGACGGCCGTATTGATTTCCGCCAGCCCGACCGATTGTTCCCGGGCGGAGACGGCGATGGCCTCGACATGGCGGTTCATGGCAACGATCAGCTCGCCGATGGTTTTCAACGCTTCGCCGGTTTTCGAGACCAGTCCGACGCCGGCCGCGACTTCTCCCGCCGATGCCTGGATCAGCGTTTTGATTTCCTTGGCCGCCTGCGCGGAGCGCTGTGCCAGTTCGCGGACCTCCTGGGCCACCACGGCAAATCCCTTGCCTGCCTCGCCGGCGCGCGCGGCCTCGACACCGGCATTGAGGGCCAAGAGATTGGTCTGGAACGCGATCTCGTCGATCACGCCGATGATGTTGGAAATCTGGCTGGAGGATTGCTCGATCCGGCTCATGGCCTGGACCGCCTGGCTGACGATCTCACCTGATGTCGTCGCACCGGCATTCGCCTGCGCGGCCACCTCGCGCGCTTCCTCGGCGCGCTTTGAGGCGGATGCGACATTGGCTGTGATTTCATCGAGAGCAGCGGCTGTCTGTTCCAGTGCCGCTGCCTGTTGTTCGGTTCGTTTCGCCAGGTCGTTTGCGCTATTGGCGATTTCATTCGAGCCGCCGTCGATATTGACGGCTGATCCTGCCACTTTGGCGAGGGTCTGGCAGAGCTTTGCCACGGCGCCGTTGAAGTCCCGGCGCAGGCCCTCGAAATCCGCATCGAAAGGCTCGCTGATCTGAACGGTGAGATCGCCGCCGGCAAGTTGTTTCAGGCTCTCTGCCAATCCATTGGTGGCTTGTGCCATGGCCGCAGCCCGCGCGCGCTCGGTTTGCTCGCGGCGCTGCCGCTCGGATTCCGTCAGCGCCCGGTTCGTTTCGATATTTTCATCCGCTCTGATTTTGGCAAGCGCCGTCTGCCGAAAGACCTCCACCGCGCCCGCCATCGCGCCTATTTCGTCCGTGCGGCTGGAATAGGGGATCTGCGTGCTGGTGTCGCCGGCGGCCAGCCCGGTCATCGATTGCGTGATCTTGTTGATCGGACGCGAGATCTGGATTGCTACATAGGAGATCGCGCCCGCGACGATCGCAAACACCAGTGCCGTCAATGCCCAGGTCGTCCAGAGAATGTTCGAGTAGGTCGATTGGCTGCTTTCGTAGGACGCCTCGGAGCCATTGACGTTGATCGTCAGCAATTCATCGGCCAGCTCTTCCGCGCGGTCGACGAATGGCTCCATGTCGGAATAGAAGATCACCTTGGCGGCATCGTTGTCGTTCTTGCGGGATTTTTCCAGCATAGGCTCGGACGATTTCTGGTAGCCGGCGGCCTGCTCTTCGATCTGCTGCAGCAGTTGGGCTTCGCGCGGCGAGGATATAAGCGGCCGGTAGGCCGCAATCGCGTCGACAAGCTCAGTGCGCTGAGAGGAAATCTGTGTTTCTGCGGCGGCGATGGCCTGGTCGCTGATCGACATGATATGGTTGGCGTAGTCGAACTTCATGCGTTCCAACTCGAAGCCGATATTGCGGGCTACCGAAACACTCGGCAGCCAGTTCTTGGCGATTGCCGTCGTATCCTGGTTAACCTGCTGCACGCTCCTAAGAGAAAACAGCCCGAAAATCAGGAAGATCAACGCAAACGCTACATTGATGATTATCAGCGAAGTTCGAACCTGTGGCTTGCGCATGCAACACCTTCTTGGAAACAATGATCAGGCCCAAGTTTTAGACTTGTCGATCGTTTAGGGTGTGCGAATTCTAACATTCTGTATTTAAAGAAAAATGAATGTATGTATGAGGCGCGGCGGGTCAGGCGGTGCGTCCGCTGCGCCTTAGCGGATGGCGCTGGTACGAGGACGGTTGTCGCCGAAGGGGGCCCTTTGCGTCTAATGCCTCTCTTGCGTCAGGATATCGCCGAGCACCTCGAAGACACGAGGATCGAGCGTCTGAGATACGTTGAAGCGCATGAAATTCGTTGCCGATTGCGACAGGCTGAATGCGTTTCCGGGAGCCAGAACGATCCTCTTTTCTAAGGCGGCCCGCGCCACATCCGCCGCATCGATGCCGTCGGGCAGCCGGCACCAGAGGAACATTCCGGCCTGCGGCTCCAGCCAGGGCTCTATGCCGAGATTCTTCAGCCTGGCCGAGACCTCGCTCATCGCCCGGGAGAGCCGGTGTCTCAGCGTCTCCATGTGTTTGCGATAGCTGCCGTCGCTCAAGACCGTCAGCACCAGTTCCGCCGTCAGCCGGCCGCCGCCGAAGGAGGTGGCGATCTTGAGGTCTGTCAGGCCGTCGATCCATTCCGGTTTCGCTACGACGAAACCGCAGCGGGCCGAGGCCGACAGGGTTTTCGAGAAGCTGCCGATGTGAATGACCCGCTCGAGCCCGTCGAAGGCGGCAAGGCGGGGTGCCGGCGTATATTCGAAATCGGCGAAGATATCGTCCTCGATGATGGTCAGATCGAACTGATCGGCGAGTTTTAGAACCCGGTGAGCCGTAACGGGAGACAAGGTTGCGCCGGTCGGATTGTGGATGGCGGAGTTGGTGATGTAGAGCCGCGGACGCTCATCGGCGACGACTTGGGCAAACAGCTCGATATCGGGACCGGACGGCGTGTAGGGCACGCCGACGATCTTTGCCCGATGGGCGCGCAGCAGCGCATGGAAATTGAAATAACAGGGATCGTCGACCAGCACCGTGTCGCCGGGTTCCAGCAGGAAACGGCAGAGCAGATCGATTGCCTGCGTGCCGGAATCGGCCAGCAAGATTTGGTCCGGGGAGGCTTCGATCCCGCGTTCGCCCATGCGCCGCGAAATCAGCTGGCGCAGCTGCGGCAAGCCGAGCGGCGAGCCGTAATCGGCAAGTGCCGGCCCGTCGGCGCGGGCAAGCGTTCTGAGCCCGCGGCGCATACCGTCCCCCGGCAGCCAGGAAGGCGGCAGCCAGCCGCAGCCGGGCTTCAGATCGGCTTCGCCCGCCTCCAGCGATTGCCGCGATATCCAGAACGGGTCGACGGCGCGGTCGAGCTTCGGCCCGGCCTCGGCAAGCGCAAAGGGCGCTGCCTGGTTGGCGACGTAGAATCCCGAGCCTGGTCTTGCCAGGATCGCGCCTTCGGCAACCAACCGCTCATAGGCGTCGACGACGGTCGAAGTCGACAGCTTCAACGTCGCAGCCAGCCCTCGGACGGATGGTAGCTTTGCGCCCGGCGTCAGGCTGCGCCCGGCGATGCGCTGCCTGATCGTCGCGGCGACCATCTCCACGCGTGTGCGTCCTTCGTTCATCCGTATTGCTTCCTGCACCATTACAGTTTCGCGAAATTGTAGCAGACTGTGACTGTCCTAACCATCCGTGTTGGCCGATAAGAGCTACAGAATGAAGGAGTGCACCATGGACCGCATGGCATCGGGATGGATCAATGGTTTTATCGGGGTGGTGATCTTCAGCGGATCGCTGCCGGCGACGCGCGTGGCGGTGATGCAGTTCGATCCGGTCTTCCTCACGGTGGCGCGGGCGGCGATCGCCGGCTTTCTTGCGCTCGGCCTGCTGATCGCTTTTAGAGAGAAGCGGCCGAGCCGGCGCGACATTCTCTCCCTGGCGGTCGTGGCGCTCGGCGTCGTGGTCGGCTTTCCCCTATTGACGGCACTGGCGCTGCAGCACGTCACCTCCGCCCATTCGATCGTCTTCATCGGCCTGCTGCCACTCGCGACCGCGATCTTCGGCGTGATCCGTGGCGGAGAACGGCCGAAGCCGGCATTCTGGCTGTTCTCCGTCCTCGGCAGCGCGCTGGTGGCGGGATTCGCACTGACGCAGGGACTGACGGCGTCGCCGGTCGGCGATCTGCTGATGCTGGCGGCTGTCGTTGTCTGCGGCCTCGGTTATGCCGAAGGCGGCAAGCTTTCGCGCACACTCGGCGGATGGCAGGTGATTTCCTGGGCGCTCGTGCTGTCGCTGCCGGTGACGGTCGCGGTCGCGCTTTTCCATCGGCCGGCAACCTTCACCGGTATCGAAATGCCGGCGCTGCTCGGCCTTGCCTACGTCTCGCTGTTTTCCATGCTGATCGGCTTCATCTTCTGGTATCGCGGCCTGTCGCAGGGCGGCATCGCCGCCGTCGGCCAACTGCAGCTGCTCCAGCCGTTCTTCGGGCTGGGGCTCGCGGCAACCCTGCTGCACGAGCCCGTGACCTGGACCATGCTCGCCGTCACGGTCGCTGTCATTCTCTGCGTGGCCGGCGCCCGCAGGTTTGCGCGGTAGGGGAGGATCGTGACGCTCTCTCTGTCCTCAGGTTCGGTCGAAAACCTCGGGCTGCAATTTCCCAATCTTCATCAGATGCTGCAACGTGTATGATATTGACAGAGCGTCGTCGAGCCCGTCATGTCCACGCAATGGAGGATGGTCAACGCCGTAGTAGTTGGCCAGTTTGTTGCTGGGTGTCTTTGCCAAATCCTCGATCGGCATGCCCGCAGCGATGAGAAGCTTGACGGCGTTGTCGAAGCGGCGGGCCGGGATGGAAGGCTGAATGCCTGCGACATAGCAGCTGATGGCCAACATGTTCAACTCGTCCTTGCCCCACGACCAAAACCGGGCGCCGCCCGAGAAGCTGTCGATGCCGGAAAGTGCATCCTCCAACGCCACGCCATGGGCGTCGATATCCTCTTCGGTGATGCCGGTCAGATTGGTGAAATAAGGATCGAGCGGATACTTCTCGCCGAAGCGATCGATGGGCCGAACATAGGACTTGTACGTATCGAGGATCGGAAACTCGCCTTCGAGGCCAAGCTTGACGGCACCGATCTGCGCAATGACAGGATCGGGATCGTGGGCCGCGCACCAAAATCTGCGTTGCGAGCCTTCCAGGCAAAGAAATTCACAGTCGAATATGATGGCGGTCTTCATCGTCGACGCTCCTCTGACAAATTATCCGGATTAGTTTAAGGACGAATCCAACGCATGGAGCGCATCCAGATGCAAGCGCCCGGCGTCTCTTTGGAGGCCTGTGGCCGCCGGCCAAGCGTGCCACCTACAGGTGCTGCCTCGACAATTTCGCTCACCCGTTTTCGTCGACCGTGGCAAACTGCGATGGCGGTGATCGCGGCATTTCTCGCGAGATCACCATCCACCTGCTGAATTCAGACGGAGGCTCTGCAATGACCGAAACGGGTCGGATCCTTGGTTCGGGTAAAGAGGCCGAGGTCTTCGAATATGGCACCTTGGCGCTGAAGCTGTACAGGCGAGCCGCCTCCAAGGCTTCGTCATTCAGGGAGGCTGCGAACCTGTCGATCCTTGAGAGGCTTGCGCTGCCGACGCCAAAGGTCCACGCGATCGGTGAATTCGATGGGCGCTGGGGCGTGTTGATGGATCGCGCGCCCAGCTCCTGTTTTGCCGACCAATTCGTCTCGACGGCAGGAAGAGCGCCGCTTGAAGACATGGCGCAACTGCATCGAAGCATTCACGAAAAACCCGGCGACGGGTTGCCGTCTCTCATGGCCAGGCTTTCCGCCAGGATCCGGCGAGCCGAGGGGCTGGATGCTGCGTCCAGAAAGCGGCTCCTGTTGGAACTCGATTCCCTTCCGGATGGCGACAGGGTGTGTCACGGCGATTTTCACCCCTGGAATATTCACGGGTCGGGGCAGGGGTTCATGATCGTCGACTGGCTCGACGCCTGCTGCGGCAATCCTCTGGCCGATGTCTGCCGAACATACGTCCTGTTGCACCATGCGATGCCGGACAGGGCGATGGGCTATGTCGAAGCTTACGCCTCGGTCACCGGATCGGAAGTCAGCGGCATTCTGGCCTGGCTTCCCGCGATTGCTGCCGCCCGGCTGACGGAAGGCGTTGCAAACGAAAATGATGAGCTGCTGCGGTTGGCTGGCCTTGGCCCATAACTGTCGAAGCTCCAAACAAGTTGGTCTCCGCTTTGCGCGAAGCCGCCATTGCGGCCGGCTATCGGCCTGGCGGATCTATTCGCTGTTTCCTCGGCCCTTTGCTTCCCGCACCAGGTCCGGCATTCCGTCATGCGGACCGAGGGCATGGGTTGGATGGTCATCCCACCAATCATCGTGCAGTGGTCGGCGGTGAGGGTGGAGTGGATAGAAAATGCGGTTCTCGGTCTCGTGGCGCTCGCCGACGACGAGGAGATGCACTTCGGCTTGCGTGTTGTTGAGGAAACTATGGGCGATCCCGGTGCCGGCAGGAAATCCGACGGCGTCGCCGGGCTTCAGCCGATAGAGATGGCCATCGAGCCAGACGTCGGGCGCGCCTTCGATGACATAGACGAATTCTTCCTCGGCGCTCTCGGCATGCGGAAAGGACGTGCGCCGGCCAGGCGGCAAGCGCTCGTGATGAATGCCCAATTTCGCCAGGCCGAAATAACGTCCGAAAGGCGCACCGATGCTCATCAACTCGTCGTCATCGTCATAGTGCGAGTCGTCAGGCCGTTCGATCTCGCTCCAGTGGACGACAAAGGAGGGGCGCTCCGACGTTGCCATGGTAATCCTCCTGATGTGAGAGGTTCAGATGATTGAGGACACGGACATGCTGCCGTGAATGGAAGGCGACCGCAAGGGCGAAACGGCGGCCGCACGCAAGCGGTGTTGTTGGTCGTCGCTCGGCTCAGACGCGCCTTTCACCTTAACCCTCTCCCGGTCAACGGGGTCCGAAGGGCGGCGCCGGCAAAGCGAATTCTTAATCAATGGGCAGCCAAACGCACGGTTCCTCCATTCCTGCGACGAGCACAGGAATGGGAAGAAAGGTGGTGCCGGCCTCATCACTGATTATACGAACGGTTCACTTGGCAGGCACGACGAGCGGCGCCCCTTTGCGGACGATGTAGGTCGCCAATTCCGACGCCTTGCCGCTGCCGACGTTCTTCGCCGAGTGAGCGACGCCCGTGGGAATGAACAAGGATTGGCCGGCCTTCAGGGTCACCGGCTCACTGCCTTCGAGCTGGTATTCCAGCGTGCCCTCGAGGACGAAGGCGACTTCCTCGCCGGGATGCGAGTGGTTCGGCGCGAGAACGCCCGGGGCGATATCGACGCGGACCTGAACGACCTCGTGGCCGGGCACGTCGATATCGTTCTTGATGAGATCGGTGCGCTGTATCGGCTGTTCCGCGTGTGCTGAAGCTGCGCCGCCGAGAACAAGGGCGAGCGCGATAGCCTGGATCATTTTCATTGTGTCATCCTTCCTGAATTGACCATTTGTCGGCTCATCGGCCGCATCGGGATTTAAGTCGATGATTGAACCAGGGATGTGTCGGCAAACCCGCATTTTTGTAAGCCAGTGTATCTGCGGCAGAGCGGGTTTGGTGTCGGTCTGCATGAGGCTGAATGGCTGGAGAACGGCTGCTCTTTGCGACATGGGGATGATTTTTTTGCCAGGCAGTGCAGACGTCCCGTCGCGCCGCACTTGCCAACCTGCCGTCATTTGAGGAAATAGCGTTGCATCGACATGAGGAGGTGGCATGCAAATCGTCCTGATCACCGGGCCGGCCGGCGTCGGAAAATCCACCTTGTGCTGGGAGATGAGCGCTCAGCTTGCCGCTGAAGGCGTGGCGCATGCGGTTGTCGAAACGGACGAACTCGATCGCGTGTTCCCGCGCCCCAGCCCGGAGGATCTCGAGAAAATCCTGCCTGGAACGATCGACGTCAGCAGCATCAACCTGGCGGCGATCTGGTCGACATACCGGGCCTTGGGGCACTCGCTCCTGATCATGTCAGGCGTCATGATGCACCTCGCTTTCGACCGGCGATGGATTCTGGCCGCCATACCCGACGCAGAGATCACGGTGGTTCGCCTGGCCGCCACGGAGCCAACGATCCTGGCGCGCCTCGCCCAGCGCGAGGTTGGCTCCGGTGCGCAAGAGCAGGCAGAGCGCTCGCTTCGACAAATCCGGCGCATGGCGAGCGAAGACGCCACGGGCATGATCGTCATGCACACGGACGGCAAGACGCCCGAGACGCTGTCGAAGGCGGTTTTGCGGGAGGTGGGCTGGCTGGGGAATTGAGGCAAATGGTTGCCGAGGTGGTGTACCACGGATGGGCTCTCGCGCTGGCCAAGGAGAAGGGGACCGAGGCACCGTCACTCACGCCGCCGACGACGAACCCGAGACCCTTACACCCGTCAGGCTGGCAATATCCGTAACGCCGCCCGAGGATTCGAAATCGAACATTTTTTGGGTGACGAGGGCGGCCGCCCCCCGGGCCCAGGAATTGTCCTCCCAGTCGGGCAGAAGGGGCGGGGCAGTCCTGAAGGTGCGGGCGGCCAGCGCCTCGCGCAGCGGCGTCAGGAAGGGGTCGCCAAGGGAGACGGCTTCGCCGCCGGCGACGATGACTTCGGGGTCGGTGATGTTGACGAGATTGGCAAGGGCGGTGCCGATACTGCGGCCTGAATGCTCGACGAGGGCGAGGGCGGCGGCTTCCCCGGATGCCAAGGCTTCGTAGAGCTCCGCGAGCCCTTGCTCCGGCCCGCGGCCGGTCTCCTCGCGCCAGCGTCTCAGCATCGATGCTTCCGAGTGATAGGCCATCAGACAGCCGCGCTTGCCGCATTCGCAGAGCCGGCCGTTCTCCTCATAGAGAGTGTGGCCGAACTTGCCGGCCGCGCCGTTTGCGCCGCGATAGAGCTTGCCGTCGATGACGAGCGCGCAGCTGATGCCGACGCCAACGGCCAGAACCGCCATGTTGCGATGCTGGCGGCCGAGCCCGAAGAGCTGCTGGGCAATGGCGTAGGCATTGGTGTCGTCTTCCAGCCAGACCGGCACATGGACGCGGCTGGCGACCAGTGAGGCGAGGGGGACATTGTCCCATTTGAATCGGTAGCTGCGGACGCAGGCCGTCTGTTCGTGGTTGATGACGCCGGGCATGGAGATGCCGATGCCGGCGAGCTTGGCGTCGGGCCGGCCGGCGAGTTTCACCAGTTCGGGCACGGTACCCGCCAGCAGGTCGGCGACCTTATCGGGGTCGTGGCCGTCGAGGCTTACTCGCATGGCGGCGACCGGGTTGGTGGCAAGGTCGGTTGCCACGCACTCCACCGAATCGACCATCAGCTTGAAGCCGACGGCGAGCGCGTGCTCGTAGTTGATATCCACGGGGATCGGACGGCGGCCGGTGAGGCCGGGCACGGTCTTCCCTTCGATGACGATGCCTTCCTCCAGAAGGTCGGCGACAACGAAGGTGACGGCGGCGGGGCTGAGGCCGATGACGGTTGCGATATCGGCGCGGCTCCTTGGCCCCTCGCGGCGGAGGAGGTTGAGTATGAGGCGTCGGTTCATGGCTCTCGCCGTGGTCTGGTCGCCTTTCAGCTTCACGATACATTCCTTAATTTTGTAAATTAATTATTGCGGGCTGGTTCGATATATGCATAAGTTTGGCCGCCGATCAACTCAGCCAGGTGGATTATACGCCGGGATCGCGGGGCGGATCGCAGCGTTGAATGCCTGATCGAGCGCTTCGTGGAGGAGGCGCCGGGACGGTGGTGTTGATCGATCAACTGGGAGGAATTCAATGGCATTTTCGAAGCAATTTCCGTCGACGACCCGCAGAAGCTTCCTGAAGGGCGCTGGCGTGGTGTCTGCCGCTGCGGTCACCGGCAGTTTTCCGATCCCTGCGATCGCGCAGACCCAAGAGGTCACGATGATCTCGGCCGAAAACAATGGCGCTGCGCTCGACGCGCTGAAGGCGATCGCCGCAAGCTTCAGCAAGGAAGCCGGCGTCAACGTCGTCATCAACAATATGGATCACGAGGCCCACAAGACGGCCATTCGCAACTATCTCGTCGCCGGCGCGCCTGACGTCTGCTCCTGGTTTTCGGGAAACCGCATGCGCGCCTTCGTCAAGCGCGGCCTGTTTGACGACATCTCCGACCTTTTCGAGAAGGAGAAGTACAAGGATGTGCTGGGTGCCACGGCCGGCGCCGTCACCGACGGGGGCAAACAATATGGCCTTCCCACCGGCGGCACGCTCTGGGGCATGTTCTACCGCAAGGATGTGTTCGAGCAGCATGGTCTGACCGTGCCGAAGACGGCCGAAGAGTTCATGGCCTATGGCGACAAGTGCAAGGCCGCGGGCATCACGCCGGTCGCGATCGGCACCAAGGAATTGTGGCCGGCGGCCGGCTGGTTCGACCAGATGAACCTGCGTGTCAACGGCCTCGACAAGCATATGGCGCTGATGAACGGCGAGATGAGCTATCTCGATCCCGCGTTGACGGCGGTTTTCGACCAGTGGGAGGCGATGATTTCGAAGGGGTTCTTCACGGAGAACCATACGTCCTTCGGCTGGCAGGAGGCCGCGGCGCTGCTGGCGCAGAAGAAGGCCGGCATGATGAACCTCGGCGCTTTCCTGCGCTCGGCTTTCACCGCCGAAGATCTGCCGCAGCTCTCCTATGCGACCTTCCCGGTGCTCGACGCCAAGGTCGGCCACTTCGAGGAATTCTCGGTCAATTCGATCCACATTCCCGCAAAGGCCAAGAACAAGCAGGGCGCACGCGACTTCCTCGCTTATTTCTACAAGCCGGAGAATCTGGCGGCCTATCTGGAGCCGGGCGGCAACGTGCCGCCACGCAGCGATCTGCCGCCGAGCAAGGATCCGCTGGTGAATATCGCGGTCGAGACGATGAAGACGGTGCAGGGCACGTCGCAATACTACGACCGCGACAGCGACCCCGACATGGCGCAGGCGGGTCTTGTCGGCTTCCAAGAGTTCATGGCCAAACCCGACCGGCGCAACGCCATCCTGACGCGCCTCGAAGGCACGCGCAAGCGCATCTACAAGATTTAAGGGGCGGGTGCGGCCCACGCCTGGTTCTTCGCCTTGAGGCTGCCCCTCACCCTAACCCTCTCCCCGTAAACGGGGCGAGGGGACGTGCCATACGAGAGGCTAGTGGGGAACCGAGAGGTTGCTGCATATCCCCTTCGCCCCGTTGACGGGGAGAAGGTGGCGGCAGCCGGATGAGGGGCAGGTCGCCGCTTGCTTTTGTCGTAAATGAGGCTCCTGATATGTTGATGTTATGGCGCCGCCAGCGTTGGTGGCTCACCCCGACTTTGCTCATCGCGCCCGCGATCGTGCTGTTCTTCACGGTCATCCTGCTGTCGGCCGTCAGGAGCCTCTGGATCAGCCTGCACGACTGGGATGGCTTTGGCCCGATGGTGTGGATCGGCTTCGGCAATTACGTCGAGCTTTACAACGATCCGCAATTCTACGTGTCGCTGAAGAACAACCTGATCTGGCTGGTGATGTTCATGGCGGCACCACCTCTCGGGCTCGCCATCGCGCTGCTGGTCAACCAGAAAATCCGCGGCATGCGCTTCCTGAAGTCGCTGTTCTTCATTCCGCTGGTGCTTGCCTCCGTGACGGTCGGCGTCGTCTTCACCTGGGTCTATACGCCGGAGTTCGGGTTGCTGGCGCTGATCTTCAGGGCGTTCGGGGCAACGGCGCCAGCGGTTCTCTCCGACGAGCATTTCGTCACTTTCGCGATCGTGATTGCAGCACTCTGGCCGCAGATTACCTTCTGCATGGTGCTCTATCTCGCCGGTCTCAACAATTTGAGCGAAGAGCTGATCGGGGCAGGGCGGGTCGACGGGGCGAGAGGCTGGAACATGTTGCGGCACATCGTGCTGCCTCAGTTGACCCAGGTCACCTTCATTGCCATTGCCGTCACCGTCGTCGGAGCGCTTCGCTCCTTCGACATGGTGTCGGTGATGACGAACGGCGGCCCGTTCGGTTCGTCCTCGGTTCTCGCCTACCAGATGTTCGAACAGTCGATCTTCTCCTACCGCTTCGGTTACGGCGCGGCGATCGCCTCGGTGCTGTTCGTGATCATGGCCGTCTTCATCGTCTGGTATCTCAGCCGCATCATCCATACCGAAGAAAGGGGAGGCTGATGTATCCTCGTCCCATTCCCGATGCCGCCATCTGGCAGCGCCGTCTCTACGTGCTTGCCGTCGTCATCGTGCTGCTGCTCTGGCTCTGCCCGCTATTTGCGATCATCCTCACCTCGTTCCGCTCGACCGCAGATGTGATGGGCGGCAATCTGTGGGGATGGCCGACCGGCATCGGCGTCATCGACAATTATACTGATGTCTTCACGCAGACACCGATGGCCCGCTACTTCCTCAACAGCCTGACGATCACCATTCCCTCGGTGATCGGCGTGCTGGTGCTCTCCACGCTGGCCGGCTATGTGCTGTCGCGCTATCGCTTTCCCGGCAACATGCTGATCTTCGCGCTGTTCGTCGGCGGCAATTTCCTGCCGCACCAGATCATGATGATCCCGGTGCGCGACCTGATGGTCCGGCTCGACCTGATCGATACGACGGCGGCGCTGATCATCTTCCATGTGGCCTTCCAGACCGGCTTTGCGACGCTATTCATGCGCAATTTCATCGCGGCATTGCCCGATGAACTGTTCCAGGCGGCGCGCGCCGAGGGGGCGTCTCCCTTCCAGACCCTATGGCATGTGGCGATCCCGCTGGTGCGGCCGGCGCTTGCCGCACTCGCCATCCTGATCTTCACCTTCATCTGGAACGATTACTTCTGGGCTGTGGTGCTGACCGTCAGCGACTCCGTCAAGCCTGTGACCGCCGGCCTTGCCAATCTTCGCGGCGAGTGGGTCTCGGCCTGGAACCTGATTTCCGCCGGCACGATCGTCGTCGCCGTGCCGCCCGTCGTCATGTTCTTCCTGATGCAGCGGCACTTCATCGCCGGTCTGACGATGGGGGCGGTGAAGGGATGAGCGATCTCCTCTACCTCCAAGTTTCAACAGCAGAGAGCCAGGACGCATGACCAGTCTCGAACTCCGACAGATCAACAAGAATTACGGCGCCTATCATGCGCTGCGCGGCATCGATCTTTCCGTAGCGCAAGGCGAGTTCATCGTCATGGTCGGCCCCTCCGGCTGCGGCAAGTCCACGCTTTTGAAGACGATCGCCGGCCTGGAGGAGATCTCCTCCGGCCAGATCCTGATCAACGGCCGTGACGTCAGCAAACAGGAGCCTGGGGACCGCGGCATCGCCATGGTCTTCCAGTCCTACGCGCTCTATCCGCATATGACGGTGGCGGAGAACATGGGCTTCGGTTTGCGCATGGCCAAGCGCCCGAAGGCCGAGATCGAGGCGGCCGTTCAGCGCGCAGCCAAGATCCTGAGGATCACCGACCAGTTGGAGAAGCGGCCGAAGCAGCTTTCCGGCGGGCAGCGGCAGCGCGTGGCGATCGGCCGGGCGATTACTCGTTCGCCCGACGTCTTCCTCTTCGATGAGCCGCTGTCGAACCTCGATGCGGCACTTCGAACCCAGATGCGTGTCGAACTCAGCAGCCTGCATGCCGAACTCGGCGCCACCATGGTTTACGTCACCCACGACCAGGTGGAAGCTATGACCATGGCGAGCCGGATCGTCGTCTTGAACCAGGGGATAATCGAGCAGGTCGGCTCACCGCTCGAACTCTACCGCAACCCTGACAACCTCTTCGTCGCGGGCTTTCTCGGTGCCCCGCGGATGAACTTCCTCGGCGTTACCGTCGACGAGGTGTCCGGCCGCAATGTCACGGTTTCGGCGCCGGGCCTCTTGCCGGTGAGGGTGGAACTGGCGGAGGCGACGGTGCTGCAGAGGGGCCCCAGCCTGACGCTCGGTGTCCGGCCGGAGAACATATCGATGGTCGCCGATGGCGGCGAGGGCGGGGCGATCCACGGCCAGATCAGGCTCGTCGAGCATCTCGGCCGCGAAACCATCCTCTATGTCGACGCCGGCAATCTCAAGACCATCGCGTCGGAGAGCGGCACCGGCAATATCACGGTGCAGCTGAGTTACGTGGCGCCCTTTGCCGCCGAGCAGACCGTGGCGCTGAAGCTCGACGCCCGGGAACTCTATCTCTTTTCATCCGATGGCGGACGCACGATCAGCGCCCGCAAAACCATCCTCGATAGATAATCACAGGAAACATCACCGTGTCCGACAAGACCCTCTCCGTATGGAACCCCGTCAACACCGACCGCTTCCTCGTTGGCGCCCCGCACTATCCCGAGCACGTCGATGAAAGCTACTGGGAGCGCGACGCCGAGCGCATGGCGAAGGCCGGCTTCAACGTGGTCAGAATGGCCGAATTCGCCTGGCATATTCTCGAGCCGAAGCTCGGCACCTTCGATTTCGACCTGTTCGACCGTGCCATCGCCATGCTCGGGCGCTACGGCATCGACACGATCATGTGCACGCCGACGGCCACGCCGCCGCGCTGGCTGACCGTGGCGCATCCGGAGATCTTAAGGGTCGACGGCAAGGGCCGGCCGATGAGCCATGGCTCGCGCCAGCACTGCGACACGGCAAGCCCGGTCTTTCGCGAGCATAGCCGGCGTATCACCAAAGCGATGGCCGAGCACTATCGCAACAATCCTTTTGTCGTCGGCTGGCAGACCGACAACGAACTGAACACCAGCATGCCGGAGAGCTTTTCCAAGGCGACGCTCACCGAATTCCAGGCCTTCCTTGCCGGCAGATATGGCGAGATCAGCAAGCTCAACACGGCGTGGGGTGGCGATTTCTGGGCGACGGCCTATGACAGCTTTGACCAGGTGGTGCTGCCGATCGAGTTCGGCCCGACCTTCCCTAGCCCCGGCCACCTCCAGGATTATCACCGTTTCCTCGCCTTTTCGACGGCGCGCTTCCAGCACGACCAGGTGGAGATCCTGCGCGCCGTGAAACCCTCCTGGTTCGTCTTCCACAATCTCGGGGGGCTCAGGGATATCGACTTTCGCGGCCAGTTCACCACCGATCTCGATTTCGTCGGCTATGATATCTATCCGATGCTCTATGACGAGTTCCAACGGCTCGGAAACCACGCCAAGGTCCAGGCGCTGCACCTCGATATCTGCCGCGGTTTTTCCGGCAACTACATCGTTCCCGAGCAGCAATCGGGCTTCGGCAGCCAGCCGGGTTTCTGCACGCTGACGCCGGAGCCGGGCGAGCTGCGCCGCATGGCGCTCTCCTCGGTCGCCCACGGCGCTGACGGGTTGATGTTCTTCCGCTGGCGCCCCGCGCATTTTGGCGCGGAGATCTATTGGATGGGCATCATCGACCACGACGACGTCGCCCGCCATCGATATGACGAGGCGAAGCGCTTCGCAACGGAGATGACCGCGCTGGCGCCCAAGATCCTCGGCACCTATGTGCGCATGGATGTCGGCATTGCCGGATCCGACTTCGACAATCAGGAAGCGCACAAGACCTATCCGATCGGTCTGCCGAGCCCGCAGGACGATGCGATCCTGATGCACCAGTATTGCTACGATCGCGGCATTGCCTGCGGCTTCATTCATCCCGAGGACGATCTTTCCAAGCTGAAGCTGCTCTATGTCCCCCACTGGGTGATGTGGAAGGACGAATGGACCGAGAGGCTGAAATCCTTCGCCGAGCAGGGCGGCACTGTCGTCATCGGCGCGCGCACCGGCACGCGCAACGAAGACAATCACGTCATTCGTGAGACCGCGCCCGGCACCTCGCTGTCGCAGCTCACAGGCATACGCGTCGAGGATTTCGGCCGTCTCGCCGCCCCCGGCGCCAACGGGCTCTTCGACGTGATGGAGCGTTCGGGCGGGCTTGTCATTCCGCCGAACAAACCGGCGGAATCGCGCCGCCGCGAACGCCGCTTCAAGATCGGCAACCGCGAGCTGGTCGGCGGCTACTTCTATGAAAACCTGGCGATCGCAAGCGATGTCGAGGTGGTTGCGGCCTGGTCCAACCGCTATGCCGAGGGCCAGCCGATGGCGACGTCGCGCAAGCTCGGCAAGGGGCAGGTGGTCTATGTCGGCACCTATCTCACCCCGGATCTGACGGCAGCTCTTGCCGAGCGGCTATTTGCACCCGTCGGCATCGAGCCGCTGATTGGCGAGCTCCCCGAGGGCGTCGAGGTGACCATGCGGATAAACGAAGAGCGCCGGCTGCTATTCATCCAGAACTACACCGACCAGCCGGCCGCCATCGGCGGCGTTCCCGCTGGCCGTGATCTCCTCGATGACGAAAAACCGGTTGCCGGTAGGCTCGATCTCGAAGGCTACGGCTGCGCGATCATCGAGCTCGCGGGGTGAGTTGCGCTCGCCAGCGAAAGCGTGACGAGGGCTGCTGCATTCTCCGTGGTCCTCGGCCTTGAGCCGAGGATCCATATCACGGGCGCGGACGCGCAGATCACGACCTGTCAACGTCGGCGTCGTCCTTTCAGGTCGAGAAGTGAGTCAGGTGTAGGTCATGACCGTTCAATTAAGCCGGCATCCGGGACAGCTTCCAATCGTAGGAGCGCAAGAAGCTCACCAGCTCTCGCATGGCGGCGCTGGAGTGTCTTTTGCTCGGGTAATAAAGATACCAGCTCGGCAAAAGGGGGCTCCAGTCCTTCAGAACCTCCGTCAGCCGGCCGTTCGTCAGGTAGGGTGCGGCGTAGTCCTCGAAGATATGGGCCAATCCGCATCCGGCGACAGCGGCCTGCAGTTCGTTGTGTGCCGAACTCACCGTCAATCGTCCTTCCGGCAAGACTTCGAGGGCGTCTCCGCCCTTTTCAAATTTCCAGGATACCAGTGTGCCGCCGGGAAATCGTCGTCGAATGCAGTCGTGGCCGGCGAGATCATTGGGAGTCAGAGGCAGGCCATGTTTTGCAATATAGTCCGGCGACGCCACGATCGCGTATCGAAGCGATGGTCCCAGCGATACTGCGATCATATCTTGTGCCAGTTGCTTTCCGAACCGAACGCCCGCGTCAAAGCCTTGCTCGACGATGTCGATGACCGCTGCGTCGCTGATGAGTTCGACCTTGATGTCCGGGTATGTGTCCATAAAGGTGAACATTGCCGGACAGAGCAGGTGATCGATTGCGGGGCCTGGCGCATTGATACGAAGGGTGCCGGACGGGTTTTCCTTTAACTGGTTAAGGTCATCGACTGCGAGACGGATGTCCGTCAAAGCTGGACCGAGGCGCTGCAGGAGACGCTGTCCCGCCTCCGTCGGCGAAACGCTTCTTGTTGTCCTGTTGAGCAGGCGGATGCCGAGCGCCTCTTCCAAAGCGTTGATTGTCTGGCTGAGTGCCGATGATGAAACGCCTCGCTCCAGGGCGGCGGCCCTGAATCCGCCGCACCTGACGATTGCCGCAAAAACATCCAGGCTATCCAAACGAAACTGATCCATTGCGAAGCCTACCTTATCAAGCTGCGTAGATTTCCTCGTCTTATCAGCGCAGTGATTTGCGGTCATCTAAATACCTCGACCGCACATGCGGATTGTCGACTGAAAGGAAAAGCAATGGATCGACTCACATTGAACCGGCGAACGGTCATGGTTTCAGCGGTTGCCGGAACGTCCGCTCTGCTGCTCGGAGGTTCAGCCGGATCAGGCAATGCGCAGGTGCAGAGCCCGGACACCCGTAATGTTGGATATTATCGATTTCGGGTCGGGCAGATCAAAGCGACAGTTTTGAGCGATGGCGTGATCGGCGGCCCACCGACGGTCTATGCCAACGATGCTCCGGAGGCCGAACTGCAGGAGGTCCTTCGTCGCGCTTTCCTTCCTACCGATCATATGACCCTTCAACTCAACACGCTGCTGCTTGAGGTCGCCGACAGGCGGATATTGCTTGAGGCGGGAGCCGGGGCCACGATGGGAAAGAATGCGGGGCGTGTGTTCGACAATCTCGCCGCCATCGGTCTCGATGCAGGCGATATCGACACGATCGTGGTGTCCCACACGCATCCTGATCACGTCGGCAATCTCAGCACTTCCGAAGGCAAAAAAGCATTTCCCAATGCCACCGTCTACGCACCCCGCGCAGACTGGGATTTTTTTGTGCGCAACGATCCCGATCTCTCCTACATGCCGGTACCACGGGACTTTCGTGACCGGTTTGCAGCGGCGATCAAACGGAGCGTCGAGCCGATCGCAAAGGACATTGAGCTCTACGAGGCAGGTGCGGAAATCGTGCCGGGCCTCACCACGATAGCTGCGCCAGGACATACGCCTGGCATGGCAACATTCCTGGTCCACTCAGGAAACGACCAACTGCTCCTCACTGCGGACCTTGCCTATCACCCGGTCGTCAACATCGACCATCCATGGCGACCCGGACCTGACAGAGACAAGGATACCGCGCTCGCGTCGCGCCGCCGCATATTCGATATGGCTGCGACCGATAGGCTCCTTGTTCTTGGGTTTCATTACCCTTTCCCGGGGCTCGGACGAATGCTCAAGACGGACATGGGTTACGCCTGGGTTCCGGCAAGCTGGCAGTTTTGACCAGAAATCCAACTGGAGGTTTCCTCATGACCGGAACGACAATCGGCCGGCGGCGCTTTCTGGGTGCGATGGGTCTGACTGCCGCGAGCGCGTCGATCGCAGCAGAAACAAAGGCACAATACGCGACAGGCGACGCGCCGCTCCCATCGACGTCCGCAACGGAGCCTGTCCTGACGCGCACGGTGCCGAAAACGGGAGAGCGACTCACAGCCCTCGGACTTGGTACATTCCTGACATTCGACCGAACGACCGGGTGAAGCGCGGGACGACCTGCGGGAGGTGTTCAGGCGGTATGTCGCCGGTGGTGGCCGCGTCGTTGATACCTCGCCCTTGTATGGGTCGGCCGAAGTCAGCGTTGGCCAGTTCATGGGGGAGGCATCGGAAGCGTCCGAAATTTTCCTGACAAACAAAATCTGGGCGACGGGAGAATATCTGGGCGACGAGAGCCATGCAGAGGAAAGCTTTCGGCAATCGAGGCTACGGACCTGGCGTGACACGATCAACCTGATGCAATGCCACAGTATCACAAATGCGCAGGTCGTTGTTCCGCTCCTTCGTTCATGGAAAAGGGAAGGGAAAATTCAGCACGTCGGTATCACGCATCACGAGGCTTCGGCCCAGGAGGCTCTCACGAAATTCATCGAAAGTGGTGAGGTCGACTTCGTGCAGACCAACTATTCCATCTTCGACAGGAATGCCGAAAGGCGTCTCCTGCCATCGGCCGCAGACAACGGTGTCGCCATCCTGATCAACCTGCCGCTTGAAAAGGCCAGATTGCTGAAAGTCGTCGAAGGTCAGCCGTTACCGGAGTTCGCAAACGAGTTCGGCGCGAAAACCTGGGCGCAATTCTTTCTGAAGTGGGTCATGGCCCACCCCGTCGTAACCTGTGTCCTGTGTGGTACTTCCAACCCGGACCACATGAATGACAATCTTCAGGCGATGCGCGGCCCGCTTCCCGACGAAGCGATGCGCCGACGTATGTTTACCCACATGGAAGCTATCCCAGGCTTCTCCTCGATAAGCACGATGCCATGGTATCCCGGCAAGGAGCAGCTGTACTCGGGTCTGATCCGAGATGCGCAGGCGAAAGCCAGGAACCGGCTTAAACAATGATGTCCGGGTGCCGCCGTCGAGAGGTTCCGTTCGATAGGGCTGCTTCGCGCCGCCATGTCGGCCGTCAAAGCTACATCGTCCTACTTCTAAAAGCGGGCATCGCCTATAACCCGACTATTAGGCGCCCGCCGGCAAAGGTTCTCGCCGGTCCGTTCCAGCCTCGTTTCACGGCTGTGCCGCGCGCTTGGCACCCGTATGCCACAAGCTATCTGATCGAACTGAAGCTTAACGCGGCCGCCGCAGCATCGGGACGAGCGTCGGCGACGAGCCGACCTGGATCGCGCCGAGCGGTTCGAAGCCGTAGCGTCGGTAGAACGGAATGTTGCGCGGGTTCGAGGATTCCAAATAGGCTGGCGCGTGATCGCGATCGCACCGTGCGAGGGCGTACGCCATCAAGGCGTCGCCGTGACCTTCGCCTTGATGCGCCGGGTCGACGCCGATCAGGGGCAGGTACCAATGTGGTTCGCTCGGGTGGTACGCGGCCATCTGCTCGAATATGGCCGTGGTTTCGGGGGCAAGAGAGCGCGCAACCGTGCTCTCGAGCACCGCACCAAGCCCTTCCTCGTCGGAATGCACCCCGGGCGATAACCACAGCGCCGTCCCGGCATAGCCGTCGGTGCAAAAGGCGCTTCCGTTAGAGAATGCGCTGCTCCCGAACGCCCGGATCATTCGCGGCATGGCCGCAAGGTACTGGTGTGCGTGCGGCCAGGTCCATCGCGCCATAGGATCCGCTGCAAATGCCAGCATGACCGTTTCGACCGCCAGATCTTCCTCGGCCGCGGCCATAACTCTCACTGTTGGCGATTTCACACTGCCCTCCTGACGTAGGTGGTCCGACGAGACGCCCGCGCCCGTTCTCAGCTGCGCATCGTAACCCGGATGGCGTGGGAGCGATACCGGTTGCTGCTGGCTCAGCGGTTGGGCCGCTTTTGGCGGCCATTTTAAAGAGCGGACGTTGACGCCGAATGACGTCTCCAATCAAATGGCGCGCATGGAGCTAATATCAACGCAAGAATATGAGCCTTCCGAGTACGTGACCGAATGGCGAGGAGCGTTCAAGAACGCTGAGGTCAACGCTCTTCATGCCGAGTGTTTTGAGCATCGGGGTTTCGCTGATGATTGGTGGGCACAAGTTAACCGCTTTAGCCTCGGTTGAGTTTGCACCCGTCGCTCGGGGAAGCTGGTAGGGCCCATTGCCGCTGGCGGCAAAACAATCAGCTAGTCAGGCCAGCCTGCCGCAGGCCGTCCACAATGCGTTCGAAATCGGCAGGGTTCTTGTAGGGCAGTACTTTGCGCCTGTGCTCCAGGGAATAATCGGGATTGATTCGGAACACTTCCGCCCACTCACCGCGCGCCTCCTCGAAGCGCCCCAAGTGACCATAGCTCGCCGCCAGCAGCACTCGCGAGACGTCTGTGTCTGGATTACGGACGAGCCGCCGCTTCAGGATGACGACGGCCTCCTCGTACCTGCCTAGCTGAAACATCGCCTGTGCGTAGAAGTGAAGGAACAGGTCCGGGTAATAGGGGTTCAGGGCCATTGCCCGTTCGAAATAGGCGAGCGCCTCGGCCGACCTTCCGGCATAGTGCAGTGCGTTGCCGAGATTCTCGTACCCCTCGACAAAATTGGGAGCAAGCGCGATCACGCGTTCGGCCTCGGCGATGGCCACGTCGTGCTGTCGCAAGTGCAGTTTGACGACGCCGAGCGCCCAATGTGCGTAGGGATATTGATCGTCGAGCGCCACCGCCCGCGTGGCAGCCTCAATCGCCTGTTCAAGCGATTTCGACGGCGATTGGCTCCACTGGTTCATGTAGGCCAGCCCATGTGTGACGGCGAGGAACGCGTAGGCCGGAACGAATTTCGGGTCAAGCTCGATGGCGCGTTGCAACAGTTCCCGGCCCTGCGCGTTTTGCTCTCTCGTCAACCTCCACATGTGTTCACGGCCCCGAAGGAAGCAGTCATACGCTTCCAGGCTCTCGGTCTGCTCCGCAGCCAGCCGCTGCTGGTCGCCCTCTCTGAGGTTGAGCGCGAGCGCGCCGACAATCTGCTGCGTTACGTCGTCCTGCACGGCAAAGATGTCGGTCAGGTCGCGATCGAAACGCTCCGCCCACAGATGGCCGCCTGATGTCGCGTCGATCAGCTGTGCGGTGATCCGCACCCTGCTGCCCGATTTGCGGACACTGCCCTCCAGCACGTAGCGCACGCCAAGGCCGCGGCCCACCTCTTGGACGTTCACGTTCCTGCCCTTGAAGGTGAACGACGAGTTGCGGGCGATGACGAACAGCTGCGACAGCTTCGACAGAGCCGTGATGATGTCTTCGGAGATGCCATCGGCGAAGTATTCTTGCTCGGCATCACCGCTCATGTTGGCGAAAGGCAGCACGGCAATCGAGAGCGCCGGCGGCGATGCGGCTGGCACGCGACCAGCGGCGGCGTAGGCGGTCACTGTTGACTTTGCCAGTACGGCGACGCCGACCTGGAGCGAATAGATCCGAATCGGCTCGGCGATGTTCTTGAGCTGTGTGCTGCCGAGATCGGTGACGGAGAGATCGAGCCTCGCCTTGACTTGGCGATAGGCATCTTCCGACAGGCAAATTGCGCCCGGCGCTGCGACGCCCTCCAGGCGCGACGCGATATTGACGCCGTCGCCCATCAGGTCACCGTCGCTTTCCTCGACCACATCCCCCAAATGGATGCCGATTCGGAACTCAATACGGCGGTCTTGGGGCACGCCGGCATTGCGTTCGACCATGGCATTCTGCACCTCGACGGCGCAGCGGACGGCGTCCACCACGCTGCGGAATTCGACCAATGCCCCATCGCCTGTGCGCTTGATCACGCGCCCGTTGTGCACAGCTATAGTTGGATCGATCAGGTCGCTACGCAGTGCCCGCAACCTCGCCAGAATACGATCTTCGTCCGCGCTTGCGAGCCTGCTGTATCCGACCACGTCGGCGGCCAGAATTGCGGCCAGCTTGCGATTCTCGCCCATTGAGCCGTCTCCTCTTCTCCACTATAGCAGGAAGACAGTGGGCAAGACGGAACTTTTCGCTTCTTTTCGGAGCGATCTTGGACGATGTCTCATGTGGGCGAGCCGCCGTGCAGATCCGGGCAATGCCTGTTCTGTCGGCGGTCGTCCGTTTGACGCAGTTGCTCCGAAAGCCCGCTCAGGGTCAGATCACGTCGATGCCCCCAAGGAGCCTGAATATTCGCTTCTGACGATTCGAGTCTCGAAGCTGCCAGTCCTCTCTCGGCCTGAAATCGTTCGTTCAAGATGGAAGGCAGAGATCATAGCCGAGGCATCAATATATAGCGGATGTCGGCATCGCCGCTCCATGCCTCTTTGACAGCGTCCAGTGGCAGGCTCGTGAATTGTGTGTCGAAACCTGCTTGTAGTGCAACTGCCAGAAGCTCGCCGGCCCCGGCAACGAGGTCTGTGACAGCCACGCTGCCGATACCGCTTCCGATTATCTCAAGGCCAGTGCTGCGCAACATATCTCCCCGGATGGCAATTTCATCGCCGGCCATCGTGCCAAGCTGGACGTATCGAAGACGCGGTTCCCCCATTCTTGAACCACGATCCCTGGTTGCCGCTCTCAATAGGCGGGCGGCTGGGTCGCCCCATACGAAGTCGAGAACGACATCGACACCGCGATCAAACTGATCCCGCAGAGCTGTATCGGCTTCGCCGTCGAGAGCGACCTTCACATCGGCGTCAAGGCGATCGAGCTTCGCTGTGTTTCGTCCGACTGCCACGACCTTGCTTGCGCCGAAGTGCTTGGCAGTCTGGACCGCCAGGCTGCCCGAAGCTCCAGTCGCCCCAAGGATGAGGACCGTCTCACCCTTCTGAAGTTTGGCCCTGCGTGAGAAAGCAATCCAGGAGGCAAGCGCGCCCGTTACGATCGCGGCTGCATGGTCGCTGGCAAGCTCATCTGGCACAGGTGCAGTCATGATCTTGGCTACAAGAGACTTCTCTGCCATGGAGCCAAAAGGGGCCTTCGGAAAGAGGAAGTAGACCCTTCGTCCATCCGCGTCGGTCCCGACGCCATCGACGCCTGGAACGAACCCTGCGGTGGTGCCGCTTGCATAATGTCGGCCTGAAGCCAAGCTTTTGACGATGGGGCTAAGAGCTGCCGCATCGACGGTCACCACGGTCTCGTCTTCTCCTGCTTCCGGTTCGCGGAAGTCCTGGAAGGATGGCGAAACGCCGAAGGAATTCACAACTGCAGCCTTCATTTGATTTGTTCTCCGTATCATCGATGCCACCTTGTAGACACGCTCGCCTGCACGATCTATCAGTAAAAATCCGTTTTTTGTTCGTGATCGTTCAAGGTGCCGCATGGATCCGCTGTCCGAAATGCTGGCTCTGCTGAAGCCGAAAAGCTACATAACCGCAGGATTCGATGCGGGAGGATCGTGGGCGCTCATACTGGACGACCTCGCAGGACGCATAAAGTGCTATGCAGTCGTGAAGGGCGGATGCTGGCTGTCGATGGAAGAGAGCGACGGACCGGTCTTTCTCAAGGCCGGCGATTGCTTCGTCCTTCCGACGGGACGCCCGGCTCTGATCGCAAGCGATCTCGAAGCAGAGCCGGAACTCGCGAGCCAAACCCTCCATCCCGATCGTAGCGGAGAAGTGGTGACCTTCAATGGCGGCGGAGACGTCTTCCTCGTCGGCAGCCGCTTCGAAGTGAATGGCCGACATGCGGAAGTCATGCTTCAGGCATTGCCTCCCTTTATCCATGTCGAGTCGACGCAAGACAGGACCAAGCTCCGACTCTATATCGAACTCATGATGGACGAACTGCGCGATGCGAGACCCGGCGCGTTTCAGGTGGCGCAGAACCTTTCTCACATGATGCTTGCCCAGGCGCTGCGCCTGTTCCTCGAGAGTTCACCGGGAGGGGTGGGCTGGTTCACCGCGTTGGCGGACCCCAGACTTGCGCAATCCATAAAGGCGATGCATTCAGATCCTTCGCACGCCTGGACTCTGGAAGAGCTCGCCCGTAAGGCGGGGATGTCCCGCACGAGCTTCGCCCAGTACTTCCGAAGGCGCGTCGGCGAAACGCCGATCTCCTACCTTGCCCGCTGGAGAATGATGTCGGCAGGAACGAAACTGATACAGGGCGAGGAAACAATGGCCGAAATTTCGATGTCGCTGGGATATTCGTCTGAGCACGCCTTTAGCACGGCGTTCAAGCGGATCATGGGACAGTCACCCCGCCGATATGGCCGAAGTCAAAAACAGAATGTGAACAGTGATCAGTGACCTGCGACGTCTCCTTTTGATGCCTAGTTGCCATGCCTAGCAAGGCTGCTGGTCCTCCACACAGTGGCACACCGCTTACAAGTTCAACCAGGACCGCGTCCAGTCGACAAGCGTGCCGATGGTTCCAAAGAACAGCGACTTAGCGGGGGCCCCCTAATCGGGCGTCGCTCGCTGCGCAGCGGTTTGCGTTCGAAAATATACAAAAAAAGAGCATTTCCGTACTCAAACAAACGGAAATGCTCTCTTAGTTTAGTGCGGAGCTATACTTGTCAGCTCCACACTGCTCGCACCTGAATTCGCGGCTATTCGTCTGATGTCGCCGGCGCGGCGTTCTCCAGCGAGGTGCGAATTTGATCGATCTTCCCGTTTGCGTCGCCAACCCCGAGAATGGTTTTGGCCTGGTTCAGAACCGCTGGACTGACTTCACCGGTTTTCGTTGCGGAAGCCAATGCGTCCTCCAGCGCCTCGTCCCCCAACAGAGGGTCATCGGGTGCGGGCTCGGTTCCATTGTCGAGTTCGTATTGGGCATAAGCCACAGCATAGGCCGCGATGGCGGTCATGCGTGGGTCCGACGTATGCATCAACGCCTTGTAATTCCGCTTCAGAGAGTTCAGGCCCGCAAGTTGCGCCGACAGGTTCTTCTCTTTCGTGACGGTTTTGGTCTCGTCAGCCTTGGACTTGCTGCCTACTTCGGTGGATTTGCCTTTCACGCCTGAGGATTTGGCGCTGCCATGGGTTGCACCGCTGCGATGGTTTGAACCACTGCCCTGGTTGCTGCTGCCGTGGCTGCCGCTGTTTCCGTTGCCGCCGCCGTTGCCACCACCATTTCCGCCCCCGTTGCCGCCGTCCTTTGCGAGCACTGATATGTCGAAGCCTGCAATGGTTGCCGGGCTTGCTGCAAGGGCCAGCGAGAGTGCGGCCAAGGACGCCAAAGTTGCTATCCGCATCATTTTCCTCCGGATCGGATCATCAAACGCGGTGTGGGTGCATCGCGCTTGAGATGTCAGAGGTTAGACCTTGATTGCATCTTCCACATCGGTCCGAGGTCCGATGTCGGTCGGACTATGGTCCTAAACAAATTGAAATACTTAACAAATCCACATCATCAGCCGGGCGCCGGCGTGAGGCGATATCTGCGCGGGTAAGCGAAGACTGATGCCTTCACGCAAGCGTCCCGATTGGGCCGAAGGAGAATCACGCCAAGCGCAAATCGACAAGCGGGTGTAATTTCTTAAGATTCGGCAGCGATTTCGCTTGCCAGGGATATTGGCTGGTGCCTTTGACGACGAGCAGGAGGTCGCCCATCTTTCTGGCTTCGATCGTCAGCTTGGCCAGGAGATTTATGCCGGAGGAATTGAGGAACTCGAGACCCGTCAGGTTGAACGTCACCTGTTTGTGCCCCTCATGGAGCAGGCCTGATATCAATGAGTAAATGGGCGCATAGGCGTCCGGTCCCGCCAGCCGGAATACGCCATCGAAATAGACCTCGTTTTTCTCAGCCCATACGCGGAAGTTTTCGTCGCTGATTTCCATTCTTCGCTCACAGATTGGAGGAGGGTGGCATCGCCACGGCTGCAGTCGTCGTCAGTATGATAAGCTCGTCATTATTCCCTTCGAATGCCCATGCCATTTTTGCGTCGTAGTCGCTCAGAAGGGTGAGCAACCCCAAGCCCGAACCGCTTTCTGCCGATATGGCATTGGTTTCGATTTGCTCAAGAAGAAGTTCCCCGGGGTCCCTCGATTGAAGGCGATGCAGCAGTTGCTGAAAGCGAAAGGATGTCACGCCATCGATCGTGTTCTTCACCCTGATTAAAAAAGTACCGTCGAATATGCCGGCTTCAATGAGGATCTCCCCAGGCTGTCGAAACTTAACGGCATTTTCGATCAACTCATTGCTGAGATATCCGATGTCATGATGCGCCTGCACATAGTCTTTTCTTGAACGAGAATATCGCAGAGCCATGACCTCCGCTATAAAGTCCGAAGTCATTCCTGAGTGCTTCCATCCAAGCTGAAGCGGTCCGTCGTTTAAGGTGAGGCGAGTGCTTGAATCCAGGCTTATGCCCGCCAGAGATTCGATACCATACACCGTTGGCGTCATGTCTCACCTATGTCGCACTGCGAGAAGCGTGATGTCGTCGTAAATCTTCTGCGATCCGATGAAGAGCATCAATGTCGCTACAATTCCGGAAACGACTTTCTCAGCGCTTTGATCCTTCAGGCGCAGTGCTTCTCGGCACAGACGTTCGATGCCAAAGAGTTCTCCAGCGTCGTTTTCGGCTTCTGTCACACCATCCGTATGCAGGAGTATGAGGTCCCCCTTCTCGAACGCTATTTCGCGGGTTTTAATGAACGCGGAAATATCGGCTTCCAGCCCGATCGGTATCCCCAGATCCATGGTGTCTATGCGTTCGACCTCGCCGTTCGCCCGCACGACGACAACTTCCTCGTGTTGTCCCGACAGGATCATCTCTTTTCCATCGTAGTCAAGAAACGCTAGAGTGAGATGCTTGTCGATTTTAGTTCTCACTATGTTTTTAAACAGGGCGCTGTTCAGGTCTGTGAGAAATTTGACTGCATCGGTGTTTCCTGCTTCCTGCAGGGCGCGGGCGACGGACTGAACCATCAACATCAGCACGCCGCTTTCGAGCCCGTGTCCGGTGACGTCGCCGATGCCAATCTTCAACCGTTTTCCGCTCTTCAATACGTCATAATAATCGCCGCCGACTTCTTCCGCAGGTCTCATATAGGCGGCGATCTCGAGCGCCTGAAACTCCTCAAGCTCCTGATGCAGCGGAAGAACCATGAGCTGGATCCTCTCGGCGACGGCCAGCTCTGTTCCGAGACGTCTATTTTCTCGCTGGAGCTGTGCGTTCAGCGTCGAAATCTCTTCCTTTGCATCTTCGATTTGAGCTGTTCGCTCTTCGACAAGCTGCTCGAGATTTTCCGTGTGATAGCTGATCTGTTCGGCCATCCGGTTGAATGCTTCACCAGCCTCGCCGACCTCATCTTTGCTTGTTATGGCCACCCTGACCGAATAATCCTTCGCCTGAATCCGTTTGGCGGCATTTGCAAGTGCACTGATTCCGCTCGTTATTCGTTTCGAAGCCGCAATTACTGCTATAGCCACAACAAGCAGTGACATTAGGATCGCCAAGATTTGGTAGATCACGATCCGGTTGGTAGCTTCCGAAATTTTGGCTTGGGCCGCATAGAGCGAGGCCTGGATTTCTCGTTCAGGCACAACCACTCCAAGAGACATCGCCTCTTGCCGAACCGGGCCGCTGGACCAGAGATTGGTCGCGGGGAGTTTCTTGACGATAACGATATAGGGAACCTCGTTACCCTCCTGCTGCAACAACAAATGTTGGATGCCCAGTTCGCGATCAAGGGCCAGTTTTGCTATCGCAGGCTGGGAGCTTCCCTTCAGGGAGCGCTCCAGTCCGGTCACTCCGCTTCCGCTTGCATCGCTCGCAGAACGCAGACCGAGAGTTTTTTCGCCTGTGCTGTTGATCGCCACAACGTTTCCGTCGGACATTGCGAGAAATCCAAAGCCGGACTGAGCCACTTTCACATTTTCTACAGTCTGCGCGAGCTGGTCGAGTGTGATGTCCGCGCCAGCCGTCCCGGCGACATCCTTCCTGTCGGCTGTCCATAGTGGTTGAAAGAAAGAAACGATCAGTTTTCCGGTAATGGCGTCCGTATAGGGCGCTGTCTGGGTTATATCGTCCGCGACCGGCCGCGTTTTCATATCCTTGGCCCAGCCTTGCCAGGACTCATAAAGTCCGGGAAAAAAGAAGTCCCAGAAATTGGCCTCGTTATGACCAGGATAAAGGCGGTCGAAGGTCTGAGCCTGGTCGGTATAGGGCGCTGTTCTGAAGATTGGTCGTTCTTTCGATCCGATGTAGTACATCTGCAGCTTTGAAGCCCCGTGCTGCAGCAAGCTCGGTGCGACAAGGTCCAGAACCGCGCTGGTCTGGATATCGGTCTGAACGTCGGGTCTTGGGTTGTGGTCTTCTCCGAGCGAGTAACTCCAGACGCTGACGACGGAGACTGAGCCCGGAGCGTTCTGAGACCAGTTCGCCTTTTGATCGTAGGACAGGCTGACGCTGCCGGGAGATGTGCGGGCGATCGCCGCGCCGACAACGGAATTACGCTCGGGATCGTCGATCTGCGCCTGGAGCACACCCGCCAAGGTGCTGACGTCGTTGTGAACCTGCCGCAGGAGCAAACTCACCTGTGCTGCGGTGGAATCGGCATATGTGCGGATGTATTCTTGGCTTGCCGCTTCCAGACCCTGTCCGACTTCGAGGGTGGCGTCGCGCGACAGCCTCTGAACATTCCAAAGCGCCAGTCCACCGCTGACCAGCAGATCAAAGAGGACGGCTCCACCGACGACCAAGATGAACTTTGCCCGAAATGAGCCTAATCTTGCCGGCCTCTTCGATGATCTCTCGTCCATCACAGCGGCTTTCGGCCGGAAGCTGCCCAGATCGGCCAGCCTGCATAACCCTTGGGATGAAGAGCAGCAAAGACATGATCTTTGAATCCTTGCCGGAACCTTCGAATGAAATCTGATGAGTCGCCCCGCCGGACGGCCATCTCACCCGCGTAGACATTTTCCCAAGCTTCAATGATGTCTGCGAAGTCCTGGGGATCGCCGTCAAGGTTCGTTACCATGAAGCAATCGACCTTGATGCTATCAAACCCTGCGTCGGCAAGGAGATGGCGGCTTTTCGGCCCCATCTCGACATCCATGTCGAAGTGCTTGAACAGTTTGGCGACTTCTTCGTAAGTCCATTTTATGGAATCAGCATGCGGCTCGCCGAGACAATGCGAGTTTTTTTCGTTCGTGATGTAGACACGGCCGCCAGGCTTGCAGATGCGGTAAAGCTCCCGCAGGAGCATCTCGGGACGGTTGAAAATCTGCAGCGAATGACGGCAGGTCACAAAGTCGAATTGATTGTCTCGCAGCAACATTTGCGAGGCGTCACCATAGGTGTACTCGATTCCCTGCAGATCGAAGTCGGCGGCGACCCTGCGGGCATATTCGAGGCTGCGCACCGAATGATCCAGTGCGACAAGGCGTGCCGGTTTAAATTCCCGTTGAACTAAGGCCGCGAAATCACCTATTCCGCAACAGATATCGGCGATGACAAGACCGCTGCGCAGGCCGTGGCGAGGCAGCAGTTCGCGTTCGTGCCTCCATGTCATTTTCGTCTGGGTACGGAGAATGGGAATGAAAGTCTCATCCTCGACAAAGCTCTGGCCCGGATAGAATGCCGAATCGTAGACCTCGACCGATAAGTTTGGTTGTGATGCCGCAAGCGTTTGGAATAACGAGGTCGACCATGCCACCACGCTCGACGTAATGATGACGATCTTCCTCTCCGGCCTGGTCCGGCAGCTTGCCGCGAGAACATCGGACAGGGCGGCGAAGGCGGTCATGTTGATGTGCGTCAGACGTTTGACGTTGAGGTAAACGACCCCGCCGTATTTTCCCAAACTTTGCTGCACCAGCTCGAGAGCATCGCCAATCTCGGCGGGACTTTCGGGCCGCATCTTGCCAGACAGCACCAGCTCCTGATTTGTCGGATCAAAATAAACCGTGAAGGGTCGCAGCAGCAGGTTCATCGGAAGTCCTCGGCCGAGGGGAAATCCGCAATGATTTGAATCCCTTGTCCGCCGTCTTTCTCAATTCGTATAGCGGCGCGGAATATTGTTGCCAAATCGCTGAGCAAAACCGTCCCATCGGATTTCATGACCAAGTATCCAGACTCGGTATCGGGGACAGGCAGGTATTCGCCTGATCTCGCACTCGTGTGTTTGCGGCCAAATGCTTCCTCGCCGGGAAACGCAATTCTCAGCCGATTGAATGCCGCGCTCCGATAGAGACTGAAACGTATCCTTCCCAGCTCACCCGTTGAACGGAAAGCGAGTTCAATGAGCTCGTTGGCTGCGACGGAAAGAAAATTCGAATATCGAGCGGGATCGCTGTGACCCTGGCCGAGAATGTCCGAGAGATATTCCGTGATCCGGTCGCAAAACTGCCATCGAGATTTGAACATCGCAACGTTCATTTCCAGCGATACCATCGGCGCAAATGCATAGTCATCGAAGCTAGGTGCTTCCTCTTCCAATAGACCCTCCATTCGTTTGCCTGCGGCAGGTCGATGCATGCCAATCACGAAAAACACGGCGAAATCGGTTGTTCACTGCGGCAGGGCATGGCTTAGGGATGTTTCCGCCCGGGTGATGAACTCGCCAATTGCCTTGACCGGAAGCGGCCTGCTGACCAAATAGCCTTGAAGCCTGTCGCAGCCCACGCTGCGCAACCATTCCGCCTGACCTGGCGTCTCAACTCCTTCGGCTGTCACCTGCATGTCGAGGTCATGGGCGAGGTTAACGATGCAGCGGACGATTGCCTGGCTTTTCAGATCGCTTTCGAGGTCGGTGATGAAATATTTGTCGATTTTGATCGTGTCGAAAGGGAATGTCTTCAGATAGCTGAGCGAAGAATATTCGGTCCCGAAATCATCCAGCGAGATTCGTATCCCCAGCACGTTGAGAGTATTCAGGGTGTCGATGTTGTTGACGGTCCGCTCAAGCAGCACGGTTTCGGTTATCTCAAGCTCCAGACGGTCGGGCGGCAACCCGACCAGGTCGAGCGTCTGGGACACCCGATCAGTGAGGCCGCTTGTCAAGAATTCAGCCGCGGACAAATTGACCGCGACTAGGTAGTTCTCCGGCCATTTCATCGCCTCGCGACAGGCCTGCTCCAAAACCCATGCGCCTATTTCCGGCATCATTCCATCGGCCTCGGCCATCGGAATAAATGCCGTTGGTGGAATCTTCCCAAGCAGGGGGTGGTGCCATCGAAGCAATGCTTCGAAGCCGACAATGCAGCCGGCCTCGGCGATGGGTTGGTATTCAACAGAGAATTGCTGCTGGACCAAAGCCATGCGAAGGCTGCGGCGCAGCAGTTCGCGTTGCTCCAGAGATTCAAGCATTGAGGGATCAAACGCTTTTGCCCGACCGCGCCCGTCTTTCTTTGCGGCGTAGAGTGCGAGGTCAGACGCCTTCATCAACTGCTCCGGACTTGTACCGTCCGGTGGCGCAGTCGATATGCCAATGCTGGTACCGACGAATACCGCGATATCATCTATCGTGAAGGGCTTTTTGAATGCAGCAACCAAATCTTCTGCCAGCTGGTGCGCTTTGGCCGGATGTCCCGAGCCCCTGGAAATGACGGTGAATTCATCACCGGCCAGTCGATAGGCTCTGTCACCACCGGTAAGGCAGCCTTGAATACGCCTTGCGGCAAATTGAAGAACCTTGTCGCCAGCAGGATGCCCAAGCGTGTCGTTCACCGGCTTGAAATCGTCCAGGTCGAGTTGCATCAGGGACAGAGTCTCGTTCGAGCCTGCGCTCTCCCGCAACAACACAGTCAGGTCCTCGCCGAATTGGCGTCGGTTCGGCAGTCCCGTTAGCGGATCGTGGGTAGCCAGATGCAAAAGGGTTGCGCGCTCATCGTCAAGACTTTCCTCGGACCGAACCACGGCAAACAGGTTTCCGATCCGATAGATCGTCAGTCCATGCGATCCGGGCCCGCCAAGATCGCCGGATATTCGCAAAGGCTGGGCACTGTCACCCATTGAACGGAAAGCGAGCGTAATCGCCGATTTGTCCAATTCTGGAAAATGCTCCCAAAACGACACTGCTGGTTTGACGGAAGCAGGCAGCTCATTGCCCAGCAAATTCTCGACGGGATTGAAATCGCGGTCAAAGAACAAAAGCCGATCGATCGAGCTCGAAGCTTTTGCCTCCGTTTGTCCGAGGGCCGAGCGGGCCGCACGAATTTTCCGCATGTCCGAGCCTCTCCCTAGCCAAATGTCCTAACCAGATATCGTAGCAGTTCGACTCCCACACAACTTGTGCACGCTGAGATTTACATTAGGCATTTCTGATTAACAACCCCCAAACCTCTGGGCAACTGGCTCACGGATGGCTCATGACGCCTCTCTATCATCGCGACCTATCTGCATCCATCGGCGACCCTTCGATGAGCTGCGGGCGCGAGATCTCACGCGCCCGATCCGCACTCCGTCATGAACCAATCGATGAAGCGGCGGACCGGTTTTTTTGCCCAGCTGTTCGATATGACGTAATAGCCCTGGTTTTCTGCCGTCGCGATATCGGATAGCACCAGCAGATCGCCGCGTTCGATCTCGCGGCGGAACACTTCGACGGGGCAGAGCGCCACGCCGTGGCCGGCGATCGCGGCCGTTGCCAGCATGTTGAAATCCTGGAATATCGGGCCGCGGAGCGGCTCCGGCGCTTTCTGGCCGGCCTTGCGGAACCATTCCTTCCAGCCGTCGACGGATTCGTCGTGCAGCAGGTCGGCGCCGGCGAGCGAGACGTCGTCGATCGTCCAGTTGCGTTTGGCGAGGTAATGGGGGCTGGCGACAGGCTGGTTGCGGCGCGAGAAGAGCAGGCGGCTTTCCCTGCCGCCGCTCAGATCCTCGCCCATGGTGATCAGCACGTCCAGGCTCTCGTCGTCGAAGCGTTCTTCGGCGCGGGCATAGACGATCCTGACGTCGAGATCGGGGTCGCTTTCCTGAAAGGAGGGCAGGGCGGGGACGAGCCAGCGCGATGCGATCGAGGGGATGCAGCCGACGGTGATGGCGCGCATGTCGTGATCGCGCCGCATATTGCCGGTCGATTGCGCAATCGCCGCCAGTGATCCGGAGACGGCCCGGTAATATTCGCTGCCGGCCGCGGTCAGCGCAACACCGCGGCCAGACTTCTGCAACAGCTTGCGGCCGAGCCAGGCCTCCAGATGCTTGATCTGATGGCTGATCGCCGCATGAGTGACGTGCAACTCGTCGCCCGCTTTCGAAAGGCTCATCAGGCGGGCCGTGGCTTCGAATGCGCGCAAAGCGTTCAACGGCGGCAACTGCATTTGTAAAATTTCCTCACAGATGACGCAGAAATCATCATTTGAAAATACCAGATATTTCAATAGCTAATTGTTGCGGGCGATGAAAATGAATCATCGCTGCATCTTAATAAATTGTCAGGGGAATCGACGATGTTCGTCAGAAATCTGAAAGAGGTGGAGCTCACCGAGCGTTTCGTCGACTGGGGCAACGGCACGAGCCACCGCCTGCTGACTAAGGACGACGGCATGGGCTTTACGGTGTGCCATACCGTCGTTCGCGCCAATAGCGAGGCCCTGCTTCAATACCGCAATCACCTGGAGGCCTGCTATTGCATCAAGGGCGAGGGCGAAGTGGAGGATATGGACGGCAAGGTCTTTCCGATTCGCGCCGGTGATATCTACGTGCTCGACAAGCACGACCGGCATTATCTGCGCGGCGGCAAGGATCAGGATCTCGTTCTCGTCAGCATCTTCAACCCGCCGCTGACGGGCACCGAACGGCACGACCTGAACAATAAGAGCGGATCGCAATACTGAACCTGAGCATGATGCCGAAAAGTGTGAGCGGTTTTCGGACGACCTCCTGTTCTAGCCGATCTCTTCGCCGACTTCCAAGGTGGAAGCAGAGCCCGGCAAATGGCGGGCACTGCTGCCGGCGCGAACGGCAAGGCATCCGCTGCCTATTCGTGGCGACCTAAGCGCTGCACGCGGCCTATTGCTGCGGCTGCTGTTGTTGCTGGCCCGGCGGCGGCGTGCCGATCTTTTCCAGAACCTTCTTGGCCAGAGCCGGGTCGCTCTGAGCCGCCGTCAGGATCGACGAGTATTCCTCGACGGAGATGTCGGGAGAAGCTTGGACGGTATCGACCATCTGCTTCTTGGCCTCCTCCTGCAGCTGTTGCTTGGCAGCCTCGTCCTTGGTCGCGCCGATCTTGGCCGAATATTCCTGTCTCACCTTGTCGACCTGCAGATAGGCAACGGCGAAGGCTTCGATTTTCTGATCGCTGACGGGGGCCGTCGCACCGTTGCCGCCGGGCTGTCCCTGCATCGGTGTCTGGCCTTGCGCCGGCGGCTGCGCCTGTGCCGGCTGCTGTTGCGCCTGGGCCATGTCGACAGCGGATGCCGGGCTGAAAGCAAGCAGACTGAAGACTGCCGCGCTCAATGCTGCGACAGATGTGTAACGAGTGATCATATTCATTCCTCTTCAAGTGCATGATTTGATTGGCAGCAAGACCGCCTCGGTCGATCGCTCAGCCACTCAAAGGCCGGGCGAGGTCGCGACGATGGAACCTTTAAGAGGGCACGGTGCGGCGGTAACGGGGCGATTTGCTGACGATTGAGCGGCGGCTTTGTGACCGCCGGCCTATTGGCACGTGCGGAAAATTGCAGTCACCGCCGCTGTGATGCCCGGGCCTTCGGCGTCGTTCATCGCTGATCTGAATGCAGAAATGCCGCCAGGAAGGTGGCGACGGCCGCCTCGGCGTGGCGGTAAATCTCCTGCTTCATCGGAATGGCCGCATCGCCCAGCATCATGACCCGGTTGACGGGGTCGGCCATCACCAACCAGTTGAACTGTGATGCGGCCACCGTTGCATCGGAGAACTGTAGCAGCTTCTTGCGGGCCAATTGTTCGAAAGCGCTGCCCATGACCTCGATCGCCCGTGCAGGGCCGCGCGCGTAAAGCAGCTTGGCGAGTTCCGGGAAGCGTGGCGCCTCCGCAATCACGAGCCGGCGCAATTGCATCAGCCCGGGCGTCAGGACGATGGTGAGCTGGCGGACTGCATAGTCAAGGAGATAGGCTTCCAGCTGAGCGCGGTTCTCCACCTGGGGGAGGCCGGTGTGAACGGCGGTATCTGCCTCGCCCATCATCTGGGTGAGCACCGCGACGAACAGCGCCTCCTTGCTGGAGAAGTGCTTGTAGACCGTCTGCTTGGACACGCCGGACCGGCTGGCGATCTCGTCCATGCTGGCTCCGGCATAACCGGTGCTCAGAAAGACTTCGGCCGCGGCACCGACGATCGCCGCCTGTTTGCGCTCCGAACGAGTGCCGGCCCGCCCCTCGGCTTCCATACCCCGTATCAACATTCTCGATCTCCGCTCTAACCCTACTTGACATGATCAAACTGAACCGTCTAGTTCTCGTAACGGAACCAAACGGTCTAGTTTGATTGCGACTATCCAAGCCCCTCAACAGCGAGCGATGTCATGAACAACAAGACAACCCATCTGACTTGTGCCTGCGGAACCTTTCACCTTGAGGTGCGCGGCGGCCCGATCATCAGCGCGGAATGCCACTGCAACAGCTGCAGTGATGCGGCTGGCAGGCTGGAGACGCTTCCCTTGCCGGAGGCGATCCGGACGATCCATGGCGGTACGCGCTACGTGCTTTATCGCAAGGATCGGATCAGCCTTTTGGCCGGAACCGAAAGTCTGCGGGAGTTCCGCCTCGGCCCCAATGCTTCAACGCGACGTGTCCTGGCATCCTGCTGTAACACGCCCATTTTTCTGGAGTTCAAAGGTGGCCACTGGCTTAGCCTCTACGGCAATCTCTGGAAGCAGGACGAGCTTCCACACCTCCAATTGCGCACGATGACCCAGAATGCGCCCGATCGCGCGAGTGTGCCCGATGACGTGCCTTCCGGCGCGCTGGCGACGGCCGGCTTCTATGGCAGACTTCTCACCGCGTGGATTGCGATGGGCTTCAAAGTACCCGACATCCCTGTCAAAGGAGCTATCGATGCCTGATGACGAAAAAATCCTCATTGAAAGCATAACCTCGCCGCACCATACGGAGCGGGTCAACAAAGCCAAATACATGGCAATGCGCCACGCTCTGCTGGCCGCGCTGCCTGAGAAGGCACCCGGACTGACCGTAGCAGAGGCAAACATCGCCATCCTGCCGCATCTCTCCGAGGTCGAATTCCCCGGCGGCGCCAAGGCCGGATGGTGGTTGAAGGCCGTTCAGCTGGATCTGGAAGCCAAGCGCATCATCCAGCGCGGGCCGGGAAAGCCGGTCAGGCTTTTCAAATGCCCTTGACGTCTGCCGGCTCAGCCCAGCGAACGGATGTCGCGGGCGACCGCCGTTTGTCCGGTTGGGCTTCGGCTAAAGCAATTCTAGCAAACACCGCGCGGGAGAGCTTGTTTCGCAGCGCAGCCGCTCTATGTCCTCTCCCGTTTCAGCATGAGATTGCAGGCAGAATTTCACCGTAAATCCGGGCGCCGACGGCGTTGTCCGCCGGCCGGCTTGAAGGAGCTGAGCAATGAAAATTCTCGTGATTCTCACATCGCATGATCAGTTGGGAAACACCGGCAAGAAGACGGGATTCTGGCTCGAGGAGCTTGCTGCTCCTTATTTCGTTTTCCGCGACGCCGGGGTGGACATCACACTCGCTTCGCCGAAGGGCGGCCAGCCTCCGCTCGATCCGAAGAGCAACGAGCCGGCCTTCCAGACGGAAGACACGAGACGGTTCGAACGAGACCCAGCCGCAATGGGTGCGCTCGCCAACACCATCAAGCTTTCTGAAATCGACCAGGCGGACTATGACAGCGTGTTCTTCCCGGGTGGGCACGGGCCACTTTGGGACCTGACGAACGACCGCAATGCGCTGTCGCTCATCGAGGACATGCTTTCGGCGGGAAAACCTGTGGCGCTCGTTTGCCACGCCCCCGGTATCCTCACAAATGTGAAAGCGCCGGATGGAAAGCCCATCGCCAAGGGCCGGGCCGTCACGGGGTTCACCGATTCCGAAGAAGAGGCCATGCACTTGGTCGAGGTCGTTCCCTACCTGCTCGAGGACGTGCTGAAGGAGCAGGGTGCAAAGTTTTCGAAGACGGCCGATTGGGGTGTGCATGTCGTCCAGGATGGCCTGCTGATCACCGGCCAAAACCCGGCTTCGTCAAAGCAGGGCGCCCGGACGCTGCTTGAGGCTTTGAGAAAGCAGGACGCGGCTTAGCTTCGCCGCTTGGGTGCGATTTCTGTCCACGAGGAGGTCGAGATTTCCTCACTCGGCTTGTGCCGACGTCGGCCGCAGGCGCGTTTCGACGACGTTTGTGGCACGGCGGCGAAGAGCCAATATTCAAATATGGGAGGGGAGGTACCTGATATGACGAGGAAATATACGGGACAATGCGCCTGTGGCGAGGTGAGATTTGCCTTCGACACCGACCCGAACTTCGTCGCCAACTGCCACTGCCTGGACTGCAAGAGGGCAACGGGCGGCGAGGTCGCCACTTTCTTCGCCGTGCCACAGGATGATTTCACCGTGATCAGCGGCAGCCCGAAGGCGTTTCATTACATCGCCGATTCAGGCAAGGGGCTCGACCGCAGCTTTTGCCCCGATTGCGGCGCCCGATTGTTTAGCAGCAACCTGGAAAGCTTTCCCGGCCTCGTCTTCGTGACGCTCGGCAGCCTCGACCGGCCCGAACTGATCAAGCCCGGGGTCGAAATGTTCACCAGGCGGCGCCTCGCCTGGGCAAGGCCGCTCGATCTTCCACAGTTCGATGGCATGCCTGGTTGAGCCGCGATAGCCTAAAGCGCATCGCAATCTTTCAGATTCGCTTCTGACGCTTTAGGTTTTTTGTTTCCATGCATGTCGTTGTCGCAAAACCGCTGCACACTTTTGCGCGACATGCTCTGGAGCAATTTTTCTTGAAGAAAAATTCGATCCGGTGTCGGATCGGCCAAGCCACGCCCGTCCTAGGTTCGTCCATTCCATAAATCCAGAAAGGATCACGACCATGCCGAGTACCATACGCTTGCACCGCGTTCTGGCGACCAGCCCGGACAAAGTCTATCGCGCATTCCTGGAAGCCGACGCGCTTGCCAAGTGGCTTCCGCCGAACGGCTTCCTCTGCACCGTGCATCATTCGGAGCCGGTCGTCGGCGGCACGTTCAGAATGTCCTTCCGCAACTTCACGACGGGCAATAGCCACGCCTTTGGCGGCGAATATCTCGAGCTCGTCCCCGGCGAACGTCTGCGCTACACCGACAGGTTCGAGGACCCCAACCTGCCCGGCGAAATGGAAGTCACCGTGACGCTGAAAAAGGTTTCGGTCGGCACCGAGGTGGATATCGTACAGGCAGGCGTGCCTGACGTCATTCCGCCCGAGGCTTGTTATCTCGGCTGGCAGGAGTCGCTGCAAAACCTCGCCAGGGTCGTCGAACCCGACATCCAGGAGTAGTGTTGGGACCGAGCCGGCCGGGCGATAATCGCCCGGCATTGGCGCCCGGCATCTGCGACATCAATCAATCCCCATGCCGCGCTTGGCCAGTGCGTTGCGGGCCGCCGCAGCGCCCCAGTCGTCGGAAATGTCCTGCCCCTCGATTTCGGTTTCGGCGATCGGCGTTGCCCGGATCAGCGGGACGGAGCCGAAAGGCAGGCCGTCGATGCGACCGGGGTCGCGGCTCAGCATGATGCGGGTCATCGGGCGGTAATCCTCGGTCAGCCGGCAGAACAGGATGGCGCCGTGCTTCTCGACATCGCGGGCGACACGATAACCGTCTGCCACGAGGTCTCCGATGTTGATCAGCAGGTTCGCCCAGTTTTCGATCCCGGCCGCATCCAGTGTCGCGGCGTCGAATTCCATGAAAAGCTCGCATTCGACGCCGTTCTCCGGCTCGGATATGCCGGCCCAAGGGGTCGACAGCCCGTCGGTGGCAAGTGTCAGCCTTTCCGGCGCATGGATGGCGAGGATGCGGCGATGCGGGCCGAACCATTTCGTCTGGGCGTGAATGTTGGCCGTTCCGCGCTCGACGGCAAAGTCCTCCTGCAGCGTGCCGCGGCTCTGCCAGAAGATGCGCCGCACAGCGGCAGCGGTCTCGTAGATCGGGTCGTCGGGGCCGCGTGGCACGATCATCTGGTCATAACTGGTTTCGAGCGTGATCTTCGCCTGCATGAACGGAAATTTCGGCTTTTTCCAGCGGATCACCACCTTGTTGAAACGCGGCACCTCTGAGGCTTCGAGCTTTTCGACGACATCGGCGATGATGTCGAGCGGATGCCTGGAATCCTCCGGGACATGCTTTCCCTCGGCATCGAGGTAGCCGCCCGTCCGGGAGGAATGCCCAGCCTGCATCGTGGTGGCGGTCCAATCGCCGCTGACCGCGCCCGCCGGCGCCTTGCCGAGAGCCGGGGCAAGTTCCCGGATCGCATCGTCAATCGAATAGGATGCCACGTCGCCCCTCCGCCTTCGCCCAAAGATCGTATCCCCAGCGGCCGATCGGCCGCGAGCAGAAGCTAGCGCGGAGGCGTCGACGATCAATAGCGGCAGCGTCGATCTGCGCGGGCAGGGTGGTGACAGGACTTTGCTGGGATTGCTCTATGCGCCGCAGAGCTTTCTGAACGCGCTCATGGCGGCGGCGGCTCGCGCTCGGATATTCTCGTCCGACGGTTCCGGCAGCGTGCGGTTCACCCGCCTGATCTGCAGATCGCCGATGAGCAGGCTTAGAAACCATTCGGCCGCCACACCTGCCGATGGCGCCGCCAGCGCTGTCGTTTCAAGGCCGCGGCCGATCAGCTTCTCGATCAGCGGAAAGACGCTATCGCGGCCGGCGGCAGCGATCGTCGCTCCCAGTTCGCCGCTTTCGTCGGCGGCGGCGGCCCGGTTCAGGGAGATTGCCTTGTCGCCGAGCAGCATCGAAAGCAGGATCGGTGCGACATGGACGAGGGTTTCCAGGGCATCCACCTCGTCCCTTATCGCCGCATCGAGCGCCGCTTTCGTCGCCCCGGCATTGCTTTCGACCATCGTCTTGAAGAGGCCATTCTTGTCGCCGTACCAGCGATAGAGTGTTTCATTGGAGGCTTTCGCCGCCTTGGCGATGTCGAGCATCGACGTGCTGCGGTAGCCTCTTTCCTTCAGAAGCTCGTAGGCCGCCGTCTCGATCTCGGCTTGACGCCTGGTCTTCGTGTCTTCCCGCATTCCGGCCACTCGCATCGTCTTGACGATAACCGTACAATCTTATACGCCTATGTAAAGGCGTACAAAATAGTACGGATTTGGAGAAAAGCGATGCGCAGCACGGTTCTGGGACTGTCGGTAACATCGGTCGTCTTCTCAGGCGCGATCTTCGGCTTCTTCTACGCCTGGGTCTGTTCGACGATGTGGGGGCTCGACCGGACCGATCCGCGGGTGGCGATCGCGGCCATGCAGGCGATGAATGCGTCGGTCCGCAACGCGGTGTTTTTCCCGGCCTTCTTCCTCACGCCCGTTATTCTCGGGCTGACTGCTGCAGCCGCTCATTTTAGCGGCCGCGGAGCGGCGGCTTTCTGGTTCTGCGCGGCGGCGGCCATCTATCTGGTTTTCGGGCTGATGCTCACATTTGCAGTCAACGTACCGATGAACGAGGCACTGGCCGCCACTGCCGTTCCTGGCGACATCGCGGCGGCGCGGGATATCTGGCGGGACTATTCGCAGCGATGGCAGGTCTGGAACCAGGCGAGGGCGCTGGCTTCCGGAATAGCCCTGGCTTTTGCAGCTTTGGGAGTGTCAAGGCTATGACGGCTTCGCCCCGATCACACCGAAGACGCTCGGCGGTTAGCGGATTCGAGAGGCGAGGCTTGCATCGATAGGCGCGATCTCGGAAAAGAACGTCAAGCCTCGTTCCTTCAGCACTTCGACCGTATCGGCGTCGGCGGTGCTCGGATGCCCTGCGAAGGGAGGCTCTGGTGCATATTCCATCTGCAGCTGGACTTCCTTGGCCAGATCAACGCCGCCAAGCTCGGCCAGGAGGCGAAAGCCGAAATCGATACCAGCGGTAACGCCGCCGCCCGTCAGCCGGTTTCTGTCCAGGACCACCCTGTCTTCCGCGGCGAGCGCACCAAAAACCGGCAGCCGGTGGAGCGAGGCCCAATGAGTTGTGGCCCTGTATCCGATCAGCAAGCCTACCGCCGCAAGCACCAGCGTACCGGTGCATACGGCGGTCAGGAACCTGCATTGCGGCGCCTGCTGCCGCAGGAACTCCAGGAGACCTGGATCCTGCATGGCATCCACGTGTCCCGGTCCGCCTGGCACGACGATGATGTCAAGCTGAGGACAATCCACATAGGTCAGGGTGGGAAGGATAGTGAGGCCGCTCGCACTTTTGACAGGCCGGAGCTCATGACTGAGGAGTTGGCAATCGGCGCCGGGCAGGCGCGTCAGAACCTCCCACGGCCCGGTGAGATCCAGCTGGGTCAGGTCAGGGAATAAGACGAACCCGATGCGGGTGGCTTCCATTGCGCGGCTCACCGAAATCTCCCATCTGCAGTGCGGTCGCCCAAGGCGACTCCTTCTACCGGAGTATTTCCGTTTTTCTCCGAGTCACGCAAAGGTTTGTCTTCTGTTTTGCGCAATCCCGGACGCAAAGCCGCTTCCAAGCACGCGCTCCCGTCGCTAATGGGCCCTTGATCGTGGGGGATTTCCCTTTCACGACGTCATGCGCCCAGGTTTCTGGGCGCAAAGGAGTTTCTTGCTTGGAGAAGATGAGGCGCGCCTGCGGCGCTTATTTGCTTCCATCGTTCGGCCGCGCCTTGGCGCTGTCGTTGTTGGTCGACGAGGCGGTTTTTCCGTCCGGTTGCTGCCCGAAATATGTGCCGCCGAGATGGCCGCCGGCGCTAGTGTTCTTGACCTGCCGTTCGGCGCGTTTCTGAAGTTCACGGACGTTGGTCTTGCTCATTTTCGGCTCCTTTTCGAGGTTCACGACCTCTGGACAACCGATCACGGGCGACACCGTTCCATATTTTCCGGGAACCCTTCGTCCGGCCGCCGGTTCCTCCACCATGAGATTCCTGGCCGTCATCGCCGCCGCCGCTGCGCCACGCTGCCTCGATCCGGTAATGGCGGGAACACTTGGCGATCTTTCCGGTTTTCCCTTCTCAACAAGGAGAAACGAAGATGGGCATGACGACCCCCAAGGACGGTGCACCCGGCACCACCGATCAATCCCCCCGCTGGGAAGGGCCGAAGGGAAACACCCCGCGCGGCTATCTCAAACCCAAGGACGATCCGGACAAAAACCGCGATGCCAACGGCGAGAACAACAGCGACCCCGAGATGAACGACATCTCCGACGCGCTGAAGCAGAAAGGCGAGTGACATGGGCAATCCGAAAAAGGACGCCGCCGGCCAGTTCGCCAAATCCCAGGCCGACAGGAAGAGTACCGGTGTCGCCAGCGCCAAGCCGACCGTGATCACCGGCTCGGAGGATGCCACGGTGAACAAGAACCCGCCGGGCAAGAAGGCCGGTAAGGACTGGGACATCAACTACGATCCCGCCGATATGAACGAGGGGCGCATGCGGTAGGGCAGCGCTATTTCTAACGAGGCCATGGATAAAGTCCGGTTGGACGGTGCGTCCATAGTGCGCCGTTTACGCTTGAGTTGTCAGCCCTTCAGGCATCCGTGAAGGAGCCCGCAAACTTGCATTGAAATTAACCGAGCATTTCAATACCAATTTCCCATTGGACTATAATCCCGTAGACAAATGGGCGTTTATTCGCGCCAAGAGGGAAGATTATGATGAGGCTTTGGGCACACTCATTTTGGTATTGCTCGCATCCGGCGCTGGAGCCGAGCAGACGTCGTTGATAGCAAGACTTCAGGATAACGACCTCTATGAAAGAGGGACAAATTGCCAAGGCGCTTATTATCGATTTTCCAATAATCAGATGATTCTGTTCGGCGGCGACGAGCCGCAGGTTTATTCGCGGGATATCACGCTGTTGCAAAAGGAAAATTCGGTTGTTGTCACCGATCAAAGCCCGGGAAAATTTACCTTGAATTCGGTATTTACGTTCTCCGGTGACCAGAAGTTCGTAACGTATGCCGACTTTTACTACGATCCCGAGCCCACCGAGCAGCAGTGGCGCCAGATGGATATGAAAGCCGGAGATGCCAAGGCGGAGTTTCAAGCCTATCGCGACTCCCTGAAAGGCATGCCACAGATGGAGGTTTGCCCACGCAAGCATGCATCGTAGCTCCGGAAAGCAGCGGCTCATACCAGAAGGCCGCCGCAATGGATCAATCTACCCACCAAAATAAGCCTGGTGGTCGATATCGGCGAGCAGGCCGGGCTCTGCCGGCTGCCAGCCGAGGAGGGCGCGGGTGTGGGCGCTCGAGGTCGGCACGTCGAAGCCGGCAAACATTCCGAACCAGCCGAAATGCTCTGCCGCCTCTTCCCGCGACAGCGAGACGGCCGGCACGTTGAGCCGCCGGGCGATGAGCTCGGCGATCTCCCGGAATGCCACACCTTCTTCCGCCACCGCCAGGAACGGACCGCCGACAGCGCCGCGCTCCAGCGCCAGGCGATAGACGCGGGCGGCATCGAGCCTGTGCACGGCCGGCCAGCGATTGGCCCCGTCGCCGATATAGGCGGAGACGCCCTTCCGCCGGGCGGTATCGATCAGGATCGGCACGAAGCCGTGGTCGCCGTGGCCGTGCACCGAGGGCGGGAGCCGGACGGTGGAGGCGCGCACGCCGCGGGCGACAAGCGATACTGCGGTGATTTCGGAGGCACGGGGATAGGTTTCGGTCGAAGGCATCGGCGGGTCCTTCTCGGTGCCGATGCGGCCCGGCGCGTGGCCGAGGCCTGCCGTCACCAGCAGCGGACGGCTGGAACCGCGCAGCGCTTCGCCGAGCGCTTCGATGGCGCGCCGGTCGGCGGCGCAGTTTTCGGCGAATTTCGAGAAATCATGGTTGAAGGCCGTGTGGATGACGCCGTCCGCCCCGGTCGCGCCGCGTTGCAAGCCCTCCAGGTCGTCGAGCGTGCCGCGCTGGACTTCTGTGCCTGATGCCGCCAGTTCGGCCGCTCCCTTGTCCGAGCGCGCAAGACCAAGCACCTGGTGGCCGCCGGCGATCAATTCATTGACGACGGCCGAGCCGACCCATCCGGTGGCTCCAGTGACGAATACGCGCATGTCGATGTCTCCTGATTTGAGGCGACAGATATCGGACGGGCTGATATCATGGTAAAGTAGTGACTTTATCATGGTATAAAAGCTAACAGGATGAGTGCATTCACCACCGCGGACAATCGGCTGGGCGCCTATCTCAAGGACCGTCGCACCAGGCTCGATCCCGCCGCCCTCGGCTTTGCGGCTGAGCGCCGCCGCACGCCCGGGCTTCGCCGCGAGGAGGTGGCGAGCCGCGCCAATATCAGCCCGACCTGGTACACCTGGCTGGAGCAGGGCCGCGGCGGCGCGCCATCGGCCGACGTGCTCGACCGGATCGCCCGCGCCCTGATGCTGACCGATATCGAGCGCGAACATCTCTTCCTGATCGGCCTCGGCCGGCCGCCGGAGGTGCGCTATCGCAAGGAGGAGGGCATCACGCCGCGATTGCAGGGCGTGCTCGACGCGCTGGACCCGAGCCCAGCGCTGATCCGCACCGCGATCTGGGACGTGGTCGGCTGGAACCGGGCGGCGACCGTGCTGCTCACCGATTACGGCGCCCTGCCGCCGGAAGAGCGCAACGTGCTGCGCTTCATTTTTCTCGATCCGCGCGTGCGCGCCGCCCAATACGACTGGGAGAGCGTCGCCCGCTTCGTCGTCGCCGCCTTCCGGGTGGATGCGGCGCGCGCGGGCGCGGCCGCCGAGGTGGAGCCGCTGATCGACGAACTCTGCCACAAGAGCCCGGAATTCCTCGCCATGTGGCGCGACAACGACGTGCGCACCCACGGCGAGGGCGCTAAACACATAAAACATCCCGTGCTCGGCCTGCTCTCCTTCGAATATTCCGCCTTCCAGGTGGACGGCCGGCCCGATCTCAGCATGGTGGTGTACAATCCGGCGACGGCGGAGGATGCGGCGAAGATCAAGGGTTTGCTGGGGTGAAATGCGTCACCATCATCCGTACGTCTGCGATGCCGAGAGTGGCCGTTGAAGACAATGAGCGCATGAGCCTGGGCTTGCCGCATCAGCCAAAGCAGACTGCTGCGGGCGGCGACGCTTCGCAATCCCGATCCCGCCAATTTCGTGACGCAATCCGCATTGCCTGAGGCGGATGCCATCATCGCCGAAACGGAGGTCATCAAGCCATCGGAACGCGATTACCGGCGCATTCGCGAACTTCTGGAAAATCCGCCTCAGCCGAATGAAAAATGCTGGCTGCCGCCGGAGCCTTTCCTAAACCGATATGACGGCTTGTCATGAACAGCCGATCGCAAATCCTTCGATCCCGCGACAATGGCGGCTGCATCAAACGCGATCAGCGGTCATTCTTAGTGTGCAACGGCGCGCCGATTGCGACCCCTACTTGACGACCTTCACGTCGGCCACGCCTTCTACGATGCGGCCACGCTCTTCGGGCGTCCTGAGAATGAACTTGTCACTGCCGACGTAGCCTGGGTGCGATGTGTAATAGACAGCAACGCCATTCGCTTTGACTTTGTCGCATTTCATCTTCATGCCGCCTGAATCGACGACAATCGGCTGGTGGATAATCTCGGTGCGCCCATGCTTGGGCTGCTCCACGATATCTACACGGGGATAGTCAATAAACTTGCAGCCGCCATTGAGGTGAGCGTTCTGCAGCACCAACGTCTTTTCGCCGCTACGTGCTGTCATGCGGTGAGAATCGTGTTTGACATTTGACGTCGTCGTACAGCTCGAAAGAGAGATCATCGCGACTGCCAATATCGAATATGTAAGAATACTTTTCACTATAAACCCTCAACTTTTGCTTGAACAAACCTTGAATTTTTCGAGAAGTCAAGCAGAGTGCAAGCTCTGGATTGAGCCTTGTTCCGCTTCCAGCAATTATTGTCGACTTAAAACGGAACAGTGACGCGCTTGGAGAAACTTGCTCCTGGTTCAACATGACGCCCGGCCTTGCCGACGCGGGTAGACAAGAATGCCTGACGCCGGATGGCGTATCTCTCAAACTCGACATCCTCTCGGGATGGGGGCATGGGGAAAGCTATACCGCCGTCGAGATCAAACGCCGCCCGGTCGAGCTCAAGGAGATGATCCCGCTGCCGGAATTGATCGATCCGTCGTCATGGGGAGTTACCGTCAGCGATTGACGGGGGCAGCGTCGCCCGCGCGCCGCCGAGACGCGCTGCCCACGCATGACAAAGCTGTGAAAAGCTAAAATACCACTCATACTAGAAAATCCATTGACCTCCCGTGCCCCGGCTGCTTTCCTTCCGATAGACCAAGGCGAATGGATCTTGAAGGAGATATCCAATGACAGTGTTTGCAAAACCTGTGGCGGTCGACGATGTCAGGAGCGCTTCCGAGAATGAGGTGATCTCAGGCAATCTGCTGGATAATGATCTGGCCGGAGGCTCCGGCAACATGTTTCTCAACTTCTTCGACGGCGAGAGGGTGCTTGCCAAGAAGGATGGTGCGATCACCGATATCGAGGGTGAATACGGCACGTTCCACGTCAAGGCCGACGGCTCTTACACCTATACGCTGAACGAGGCCGCCAAGGCGGGCTTCGTTGACGGAATGACGCTGACGGAGAAGATCGGCTACAAGATTTCCGACGGCTCCGGCAATACCGATGTCGGCCATTTCACGCTCGACATTCACGGGGTCACGAGCCCGCCGGTCGCGGTCGACGACGCCTTCTCCTTCCGCGAAGGAAGCGAGATGGCCCGCAACGTGCTCGCCAATGATCACGCAGGAGAGGCGGGCACGCTCTTCCTGCGTTCGGTCGAGGGCACGAGCATTCCTGCCGGTCAGGGGCAAGGGCAGACGACCGACGTGGCGGGTGAATTCGGCACCTTCCATTTCGCAGGCGATGGAAGCTTCACCTACGACCTCGATCCGGCCGTGAAGGCGGACCTCAACGACGGCGAGCACGTCACGGAGAAACTCCAATATTACAAGGTCTCCGACGGCACCGGTCACGCCGATGCCGGCGTGATCACCCTGACCGTCGACGGCGTGACGGACGGGAAGGCGTTGAACACCAATCATGTCGAGGTCCAGGCGGATGTGGTGCGCCCCTTCCTGGACCATTACGAACTCCAGGGGGTCGCGGTCGATCCGCTAACGGGCAAGTATTACGTCAGCTCCGGCAATGGTTTCCCAGATGATTCCATGGTGAGCATCTACGACAACGCCTCCGCATTCGAGGCCGGCAACGCCGGCGGCGCCATCTCTCTCGGCGAATATGACATCGGCGGAACCTATTTTTCGGTCCGCGGCGGCGAGGTCATCGGAAGAACCAACGAGGCGAGAGGCGAGGAGGACCCTTTCCCCGATCAGACCTATCTCGCAAAGTGGGATGCCGGCGACGGATCGCTCGATCAGAAGGGCGACCCGATCCCCGGCCTTGTCGGCAAGAACGGGGCGGGTACGTTCGACTGGGGCGGATTCACGGCCGTCAATACGATGCAGGATTCGACCGGCATTTACGTCGTCGGCCGCATCGATGATTCCACCTGGCAAGTCTCCAAGATCGATCCCGACACGCTGAACCCGATCGAATCCAAGACCTTTTCGGCCGGCGGGCTCGGATACGGCTTTGCCGTCAACGGCACGTTCTTCTTCGGCGATTCCTCCGGCAGCGAGCATATCGGCACGGCATTCGACTTTGCGACCGGGGTCAAGACAACGGTCGATATCAACATCGCCATACCGGGAGACGACTCCACCACCAACGTGGTCTATGACTCAGCGGCGGATAATCTCTACCTCACCAACAGCATGACCGACGAAATCGCCGTGGTGCACAACGTCTCGGACAGCCTGTTCGTCTAGCGCGTTGGCCCGAAAATCGGAATCGGTTTTCGGAAAGCACGATGCGAGCATTGAGCATTGAAAGCGTTAGAGCGTCCTTTGTGCGTCCGAAAGGACGCACCGCGCTCTAATGGGCCTTAACCGCTCGAATGCCGACGCCGCCCCGCCGGTTCTCTTCACGGCGGGGCGTTTAATCGGCCGGAGCCTCGGAAACACAAATCAGCAGAATTGCAGCCGCGCTACTGCAGCGTGCGCGTCTGAACCTGCTCGGCGGCGTGAGGCGCGGATGCGGGCAGCGGGCTGCCTTCCAAACCGGTCGCCACGACCGAGACGCGGAACTTGCCGTCGAGGCTGCGATCGAAGATCGCGCCGACGACGATATCGGCGTCTTCCTGCACCTCGTCACGAATGCGGCTTGCCGCTTCGTCCACTTCGAACAGCGTCATATCCGAACCGCCGGAGATCGAGATCAGCACGCCCCTGGCGCCCCGCATCGAGATATCGTCGAGAAGCGGGTTGGCAATCGCCGCTTCCGCCGCCTTCATCGCGCGGCTCTCGCCGGAGGCTTCGCCGGTGCCCATCATGGCGCGACCCATGCCTTGCATGACCGACTTCACGTCGGCGAAATCGAGGTTGATCAGGCCTTCCTTGACGATCAGATCGGTAATGCAGCCGACGCCCGCATAGAGCACACGGTCGGCCGTCATGAAGGCATCGGCGAACGTCGTTTTCGCATCAGCGATGCGGAAGAGGTTCTGATTGGGAATGACGATGACCGTATCGGCCGCCTGGCGAAGCGCCTCGATGCCGACTTCTGCCGTCCGCATGCGGCGGTTGCCTTCGAAGGTAAAGGGCTTGGTGACGACGCCGACCGTCAGGATGCCTGCCGCACGCGCAGCGCGGGCGATGACAGGCGCAGCACCCGTGCCCGTTCCACCGCCCATGCCGGCGGTGACGAAGCACATGTGCGAGCCGGCCAGGTGATCCATGATCTCATCGAGCGACTCCTCGGCAGCCGCATGGCCGACCTCAGGCAGCGAACCGGCGCCGAGACCCTCCGTCACATTCGCGCCAAGCTGGATGCGGCGCGTCGCCTTGGAGGTGGCGAGCACCTGGGCGTCGGTGTTTGCGGCGACGAATTCGACGCCCGCCAGCTTTTCCGCGATCATATTGTTGATCGCATTGCCACCACCGCCGCCGACGCCGATGACTGTAATATGCGGCCGTAGTCCAGAAATGCCGCCCTTGGCGTCCGTCATCGCGCTCTCCTTTGATGCTTCGTTCATGCCCACCCTCGTTTGCGGACGGCGAATCGGGCGTCAGGATACGCGAGCAACAAGGCAGAGGCGAGGCGAAAGACGTCTCGGCGGGAGCGGTTATCGGGAAGGGGGCTTGGTGCTGCTTTGAGGGGAGGGCGCCGTGGCGGCCACTCCTTCAGCTGAATGCGCGGACCGGTGTCGGCCCATGAATTGGAACCAGGATCGCACCCGTGCTGTTTAACTGGAAGACGCGCGGAAGCGCCGATAACAGGGACGCCCGATCGCGGGAGAGCCGGCCTATCTTGGCAATGACGATCGGTGTTTCAGTTCACCTATGGAGGAGCACGACATGCAAACGACCCGATCGAAAGAACTGGCGGATGAATATCTGCGGCTTGGCGGCAAACGGCTGGCCAAGATCGATGATAATATCGTCAAGATCCGCCACTGGGAGGATGACACGCCGGAGGCCGAGGCTTTCTGGCAGAAGAACATTGAGCCGCTGGATGAGCGGCGGCGCGTAGAGGTCGAAACGCACCTTCCGACGATCAACGACAGGTGATCGCGAATCAACGACGGGTGATCGCAGCGATTTCCCGGGGAGGCACTATCGAACGCGCCGGCTGTGCAGTCCGCGCCGGTGCGACAGGCGGATCGTGCATCCGTCCCTACGAGATCGCTAGGGAAACGCGTCAATGATGCTTTCATTCAAAATATAGAAGTGTTCGTCCATCTTGCTGACGCGAACGTCAGCGTTCGAACCAGGATAGAGATAGTCTCGGGCTGAACGAATGATGCAATTGCCTGCTCGCATTCATCTTCGTCATCGCAGGACTGATGTTCGGATTCATTGCATGTCAGCTAGTCAGCTAGAATTCATCAGCGGCGATTGTCGCCAGGAATTTTTCGGTTTCTAGCCATACTAAGGACGATCATCTCATCATTCTAACCCGATCTGCGGTCATGCTATGAATCGATTCGCATAGGTGACGTCGATGGGGGATTTCCATGAATTCATATCGTGCCGCAGTTTTGGTTGCCGCCTCGGTTTTGCTGGCGCTGTCGGCCTCGGAAGCATCCGCCTGTAGTTGCAAAGAGATGTCCACGAAGGAGAGCTTCGCTAGTTCCGATTTGGTCGTAAGGGGCCGCATGAAGCTGGTGACATACGGTGTCGAGATGCCGGGTGGCGGATCGGACGGCGAAACAATACGGATGACGCGTGGCGAGTTTGAGATCCAGAAAGTGCTGAAGGGAACCTTCAAGGGCAAAAACCTATCGATGTATACGGGTTCCGGTATGGGAGACTGCGGTCGTTTAGGAGAGTTCCTCGCTTCGACGATTAAGTACAACGATAAGAAATTCGTCGTCGAATTCGGCTTATCAAAAGCCGAACATGCCGGACAACCTCTCTATTTCACGTCAATCTGTGATTACATAAAGGGTCCGAAGGACGGCCAACAATAACACCGTCCTCAAGCGTCGTCCGGTTCATGAGGATTGCCGCCGCCACGACGCCTACCGCCCTGACCCCGCCGCCACCGGCAAACACAATACACTTCGCAACCCCACCGCCCCATTCGCCTCCAGCGCCAGCGACCCCCCATACAACCCTGCCAGCTCGCTGACGATACTCAGCCCAAACCCGTTACCCGGCAGGCCGAGGTCGAGGATTGCGACATCGAAGAGTTCGGTCAGACCCGCATGGAGAGCGTCCTCGCCGTTGCGAGCGATATCGACGACGAAGTTCTCCGATCGCAGCACGGCGGCGATCCGGCCGCGCAGGTCTTCGTCATCTTCGACGAGCAGTATGCGCATGGGGCAGGGCTTTCATCTACGGGAACGGCCCGAAACTATCGGGCCGAGCTTAACTCAATCTGAACGGAGAGGTTCAGGCCGGTGAGGGGCGGCGCGGCTAGATTGCGACTGTTACTGAAGCAAGGCGCAGATATATGCCGAACGAAGACCAGGACAACGAACATGCCGAGGGCGCAACGCCCATGCCGCGCCGGCGCCGGCTGGCGGTTCCCGTTACCGCCGCGGCCGTGGCGCTTGTCATCGGTGCTGCCGGGGGCGCGGGCGCCGTGAAGATGATGCGCCCCACGCCTGAAATGGCGCCGCTGACGCCGGTGGCGATTTCAGCCATGCCGGTTTCGAGCCTCGTCACCATCAAGGGCAAGGTCGCCGAGATCTACGGCAACAAGTTTGTGTTGCAGGATGAGAGCGGCAAGGCGCTTGTTGAAACCGGCCGGGCCGGTGAGGAGGGCACTCTCGTCACCCAGGATGAAGCCGTCACCGTCCAGGGCCGCTTCGATGACGGCTTCGTGCATGCGAGTTACCTCGTTCGTCAGGATGGACGAACCGAAGCGCTGCGTCCGCCGAAAGGTCCTCCGCACAGACGATTTGCAGATTTCGATCACAGGCCGTGACGGGCGTGAACCAAAGCCGCGCTGCGGTGTTAACAGACACGCCTCATAACTCCGAAAGGAACGCTTCCATGCAACGACTTCTGCTATCAGGCCTTGCCCTTGCCGCACTCGCCGGCACTGCCTTCGCCCAGCAGCCGCCGGCTCCGCCATCCACCGGGACTCCGCCCGCAGCGGCTGAACCCGGCTCGCCGCCTCCGCCGCCGTCTCCGTCCGCTCCTGATGACGATGAGCAGATGACGGACCGGCCGGATGCGAGGCCGGGAGATCGCCCGGATTACCGCTGGCATGGTCGGAGAGGCGACATGGGCTTCCGTGGTTTCCGCGGTCATCGCCCGCCACCGCCACCGCCGTCCAAGGCAGCGCATTTCCGGATCGAGGATGGGAACACCCGGATCGACCTGAAATGCGCTGAGGATGAACCGATGAAGGCCTGCGCTGATCTGCTGCTGCAGGTGATGGACCGCCTGCAGGGCCAGGACTGATCATCCGCGCTTGAGGCGGATGCCGCACGATTATGCAGCCGCCCGCGTCTCGCGGGCGGTTTTGCGGGTTTATCGGAGGCAGTGACACCGCCCTCGAGGTCGAACGCCATCCTCTGGACCTGAAGGAAATGCTCCCGCCGCCCGAATTGATCGATCCCTTGTCATGGGGATTTAGCGTCGGCGTCTGCTCACCGCATGACGCGGGCTGTCGATGTTCCCGAGTAGCGGTCGCCGTGGATCTCGATGCCTGAGAAGACCGCGTCGATCTCGGCCAGTTCCTCCGATGCGAAGGCGATGTCGGCGGCGGCGATGTTTTCTTCCAGCCGGTGCAGCTTGGTGGTGCCGGGAATGGGGACGATCCAGGGCTTGCGGGCCATCAGCCAGGCGATGGCGACCTGGGCCGCGGTCGCGTTTCTGCGAGCGGCGATCGCCTCGATCGCATGACCACCGGCTGGTTCGCTTTGCGATTTTCGGCCGAAAGGCGCGGATTGGTCTTGCGGTGGTCGTTGCCGCCTTCGAAACTGGTGTTCTCGTCCATCTTGCCGGCCAAAAATCCGCGGCCGAGCGGGCTATAGGGCACGAAGCCGATGCCGAGTTCCTCGACAACAGGCAGGATTTCCCGTTCGGGATTGCGCCACCAGAGCGAATATTCGCTTTGCAGGACGGTGACCGCCTGCACGGCATGGGCGCGGCGGATAGAGCCGGCATCAGCTTCGGAGAGGCCGAAATGCAGCACTTTGCCGACGTCGATCAGATCCTTCACCGTGCCCGCCACCTCTTCGATCGGCACGTCAAGGTCGACCCGATGCTGGTAGAAGATATCGATGTGATCGGTGCGTAGCCGCTTGAGGGCTTCTTCGACGACCACGCGGATGCGTTCCGACCGGCTATCCAGGCCGACTTCCGGCCGGCCATCCTTGAAGCCGAATTTTGTCGCGATCACCACCTGATCACGGATCGGCGCCAGCGCCTCGCCGACGAGTTCCTCGTTGGTAAACGGCCCGTAGGCCTCTGCCGTGTCGAAGAAGGTCACGCCTCGGTCATGCGCCGCCCGCAATAGCGCAATGGCATCGCCGCCTTCCATCGCCGGCCCGCGATGGTAGTTCAGCCCCATGCAGCCGAAACCGATTGCCGAAACGTCAGGGCCTCTTTGGCCGAGCTTGCGCTTGATCATTTCAAGTCCTCCTTCCCAGGTTTGATCCCAAGATAGGGCAAAGTCCGGGGGCGATTAGCCGGGGATATAGGCATGAACTTATGAAGTCCGCTCATGAGTTTCCCGGCTCGCTCGGAGAGGGCGAACTGGGATTGGGTAAGAGGATCCGGGCAGTGTCTGCTGCTTGCGCCAAAAGCTGAGAGGCTTGCGTTATGACGCCAGGCGAAACGTGCCGCTGCGCATAGCCTCGATCACCGTGCGCAACGTATCTTCCCTGTCGTGCCCCTCCGTCGAGACGACATGTTGTTCGAACGGGCCAAGTGACGAGAATTGCTGATGGAGTGCCGCAATAGGGCCGGGATCGGTCAGCGTGTTGCCGCCACGCTCCCGGCAGCGCCGGATGGCGACATCGAGCGGCGGGCGCAGAACCACGTAGTGGAGGGGTGCCGCGATTTTCCGGAACGGTTCCAGGAACCACGGCCCGACGATGCCGTCGACGACGACGAAGTAGCCACCGCCTGCATAGCCTGTCGCCGCCTTCGTCAACACGTCGACGACAACGATATTCTGTTCATGCGCTTCCGGCAGATAGGGCGGGATCACCCCGTTCTTGATGAAGTGCCAGAAGTCGTCGCAATGAAGATGGACCTTCGGCGAGCCGGGCTCGCGGGCAAGCGCCTCGGCCGTCGTGGTTTTTCCGGAGCCCGGCGGTCCGGTGAGAATGAGAACTTCGCCCGTGTGATCCATCGCGCGGCATTTTCGCACGAAGCAGCATCGTTTCGCAATTAGCCGATAGGGGGTCGGTAATAGCCCGGCATGATCTCTTTCGTTCTGAAGAAGCCGCTGAAGCGACAGCTACTCTGGCAGTCCCGCCATCCTGAGAGCCTCGATATATCGACTGCGATCGTCCGGTCGCCGGAATGGTGGCAGCACGTCGGCGAGATTGGAAAGCCGGAGGGCGGGATCCATCAGGCACAGGCGAGCGATCGTTTCCCGGGCTTGCGTTCCTCCCAGGACGTAATGCCGACCGATTTTCAGCATGCACAGCCCCGTCAATGATTGGCGGGGCTTTTGCTGTCCGGCGGCAGGTGGGCTGCGGGCGTGGGCGAGTCCGCTCTGTCTTGGCAGGGACTGCTGATCTGGCATTCACCCTTCGCCATCAGTCGTCTGTTTTTCCGCCGCGGCGATTTCGACTATGATAGCGCGCTGGAACGATAGGGAGGGCACGGCATGATCGATCATATCACCATTGCAGCGAGTGACCTTGAGAAGAGCAAATTGTTCTATGAACGCGCTTTCGAACCTCTAGGTTATCGCCTCTCTTTCGGGAAGGAGAACGTGTTCTGGGCCTTTGATGTCGGCGGCAGCTTGTTCGAGATCCAGCACACCGACGACAAGCCGCCTCTGACGCGTTTGCACGTCGCCTTCCGGGTCGGGAGCAGGGCGGAGGTCCAGGCGTTTTATCGCGCCGCGCTCGAAGCCGGCGCCCAGGACAATGGCGCGCCCGGCCCGCGGCCGGAATATGAAGAGAACTATTATGCCTGCTTCGTTCTCGATCCCGACGGATACAATATCGAAGCGATGCTCAATGAGCCGGCGCCGCAAGGGTGAGGCGCGGGCTCCGCCCAAAGATCGCAATCGAGGGGGAGGTGGATATGTCGAGTTTCAGGAACGCCGTCGTCTCTTTACCCGGCAAGGAGCGCGTGGCGAGGACGCCCTTCGGCGCGAGGATCGTCATCCATGCTACGGCCGCCGAGACCGGCGGCGCGTTCGGGATGTGGGAAACCTTCACGCCGCCGGGTCATGGTCCGGCCCCGCACACGCATACGCGGGAGACCGAAGTCTTTCGGGTCATCCGCGGGCTCTATCGATTCCAATGCGGCGACGAGGCGTTCGACGCGCCTGCGGGAACCGTCGTCGTTCTGCCGCCACATGTACCGCACAGCTGGCGAAACATAGGCGACGAACCAGGCCAGATGTTCGGCACGGTCACGCCAGGCGGCTGCGAGCAAATGTTCATCGATATCGAGGCTTTTGGTGCCGATACGCCTGAGAAAATCGCGGTGATCGAAGCGCGATTGGGGATCATCAACGACATCACGCTGGCCCTCGGATTGACAGGCCTGCAACGGCGCTGATCGATCATCAGGGGGCGATCGGATCCTCAGCCCTGAGCCCGCCACGCGGCCGGTGGGGTGCCGAAGGTGCGGGAGAAGGCGCGGTTGAATGCGGCTTCGGTGGCATAGCCGGCCTCGTAAGCTATCGCCGCGATCGGTTGGCCTGATGTGGCGAGCGCCACGCTTGCGAGGTAGAGCCGCCAGTCCCTAATATAGCGGATCGGCGACGTCGAGAGCATCGTCTGGAAGCGATCGGCGAGGGCGCTGCGCGAGAGGCCGGAGGCCGCCGCCAGCTGCTCCAGCGACCAGTCGCATCTGGGATCGTCGTGAATCAGGGAGAGGCAGCGCGACAGCGCCGGGTCGGCGAGCGCTGCCAGCCAGCCAATCGCATGCGGTTCGGCCATCATGATCTGGTGGCGCAGGATCTCGATGAAGAGGATTTCCGTCAGCCGCGGCAGCATCGAGACGCCGCCGGCGCGTGGCCTGTCGACCTCCTCGACCATCTGGCGAATGGTGGCGCGCAGCCAGTCGCCATCATTGGCGGCCCGTGTCCTGACATGGATCAATCTGGGCAGGGCCTGCCGAAGCGGCGCGAAGCTCAGCCCGTCCCACTGCAGATAACCGCAGAGCAGCCGCACGCCTTGTGTCTCGTCGCCGTAACGCAGCACGGGAATCTCACGCCATGGCTTCTGCGGCAGATCGCGGGTCGGCAGGACCAGCATGCCGTCTCTTCCGGCGCCGAGCTGATGTCCGGTGCCGAAGGGGAAGACCAACACGTCGCCGGCCTCCAGCTCGGTCTCTTCTCCTTCCGTCTTCAGCCAGCAGCGGCCCTCCACGAGGATGTGAAACGGCATCGTGCCCGAGGCCTTGGCCGAAAGGCGTGCCAGCGAGGGCGTGGCATCGGTCTGCCAGTCGCCCGTCGGCATGAAGCAGAACTGCAGCGATCCCGAAAGGCGGATCGTCGACAGCAGCGCCGACAGCACGTCGTCGCGCGCAACTCCCGCAGCGTCTGGATTTTCGGACAAGGCTTCACGCATTCCGGCCAAATACGCGCCCCACGCACCCTCCTATGGTGTTCCTGCTCACTCGTGGTGAGCTTTCACTTCAACGCACTGGGAGAATACTATGCAAACTCAAAGCGACAAACTGGTCGTGCTTGTTACCAAGGGCATCGAATCCGAACTGTCCTCCGTCGCCTTCACCATTGCCAATGGCGGCATTACCGCCGGGCTGAAGGTTTCAGTGTTCCTCACCAGCACCGGGATCGACCTGGTGCGCAAGGGCGGCCAGCGCATGACGCATGTGCCGCCGCTCGATCCGCTGGCGAGCCTGATCGAGAATTTCCAGCAGCGCGGCGGCACGATCTGGGCTTGCCCGCCCTGCGTGACCTCGCGCGGTTATACGCAGGAAGACTTGCTCGACGGGATCGTCATCGTCGGCGCCAGCGCCATGCATGCCGAGATCAAGGAAGGTGCTGCGACGCTGTCGTTTTGACCGAGGAGAGCCGGGTCGGGCGGGCGTTGAGGAGCGTCTTACGCCGGCATGCTCAAGTTTTCCTGATCTACGGCATTCTTGCGCTCAGAAATATACTTGTGTGATTGGGTCGATATACATGCGATACTGCATGACGAGGGCGGCGCGAGGCTTTCGGGGGCTTTAATGACATGCGTGAAGGTCAATGAACTGCTATCGGTGGCGGGGCAGCCCGACGCCGCAGCCTTCGCCGCTTTCGCCGCAGACGGCTTTGCCGCCGTCATCAATGCCCGGCCTGATGGCGAGGAGCCGGATCAGCCGGGCAATGCTGCGGAAAAGGCGGCGGCCGCCGCCGCCAGGCTTTCCTACGAGTTCGTGCCGGTGAAAGGCTCCGAGATTACCGAGGCCGATATCTTCGCCTTCCAGGCGGCGATGGCGCAAGCGAAAGGGCCAGTCGTCGCCCATTGCAAGAGCGGCACACGGGCGCTGACGCTCCACGCGCTGGGCGAGGTGCTGGACGGGCGTATGAAGCCCGGGGATGTCGAGGCCTTCGGTCAAAACCTCGGCTTCGATCTTGCCGGCGCGCGCCGCTGGCTGGAAAAGCGGGCAGGGCAGGCGCCTCATGTTAAGGCCTTCTTCGAGCCCCGCACCTGTAGTGTGCAATATGTCGTTTCCGACCCGGCGACGAAACGCTGTGCCATCATCGACCCAGTGCTCGATTTCGACGAGATGTCGGGGGCGACGGCAACGGCCAATGCCGATGCCATTCGCGCTCATATCGAAAGCGAGGGACTGACGGTCGAGTGGATCCTCGACACGCATCCGCATGCCGATCATTTCTCCGCTGCACATTACATCAAGGGAAAGACCGGTGCGCCGACCGCGATCGGCGCCCATGTCACCGATGTGCAGAAGCTCTGGAAGGAGATCTACAACTGGCCGGCGCTTAAAACCGACGGTTCGCAATGGGACCGGCTGTTTGCCGATGGCGACACGTTCGAGATCGGTGCGCTTAAAGCCCGCGTGATGTTTTCGCCCGGGCACACACTCGCCTCGATCACCTATGTGATCGGTGACGCCGCCTTCGTGCACGACACGGTGTTCACGCCGGATTCCGGCACGGCGCGCACGGATTTCCCGGGCGGCAGTGCTGCCGCCCTCTGGCGCTCGATCCAGGCGATCCTGTCGCTGCCCGAGGAGACCCGGCTCTTTTCCGGCCACGATTATCAGCCGGGCGGCCGCCACCCGCGCTGGGAAAGCACGGTGGAGGCGCAGAAGCGCGCCAATCCGCATGTTGCAGGCATCGACGAGGCCGGTTTCGTGGCGCTGCGCCAGGCACGCGATCGCACGCTGCCGAAGCCCAAGCTGATGCTGCACGCGCTGCAGGTGAATATCCGCGGCGGGCGGCTGCCCGAGCCGGAGGGGAATGGCCGGCGGTATCTGAAGATACCGTTGGATGCGTTGTAGGGCGGAGTGAATAGCGGGCGGCGACGGCGTCTGGACGATTGCGCCGCCCGGGACAACTACTACGCCCGCGGATGCCCCAGCGTTTTTTCCAGCACGCCAGGCGGCAGCTTCTGCGCGAGGGCATCGCCAAGCTTTGCCTCGAGGTCCCGCAATTTGCCGTCGAGCGAGGGGAGACCCACGGGGCCGAAGGCTTCGATGTAACGATCGGCTTCACCCTTTGCCAGGAATTCGACTAGGACGTTGTCCTCGACCCAGAGCTTGACGATCCGGAAGAGGCCGGTTTCCACCTGCTCGGCGCGCCAACCTTCGCGGGCGGCGACAGCCTCGATCGCGGCGGCGTCCACTGCCGCGCTGACCAGCACGTGGGCGGTGACCGGCTCGAAGGTCGCCGGGCGCTGGCGGATGCCGAGCGGTGCGTCCGGATCGAAGACCGCGGTTGCGGGCAGGATTTCGAGGAAGGAGCCTTTCGTATCGCCCGATACGACGAGCCAGGCGTCATGGGGAAAGGGCGGGGTTGGCGCCCGCAGCGCGGTCGCCTCCATGAGCTCCGCCAGCACGCGGGCGACGCGACCGGGATCGCGCACGCCGAACGACATGTGATGAATCATCGCGCGTCTCCTTCCATTGTTGCCGGCTGGCGGGCCTCGGTCCCGCGGGAACGCCGGCGTGCATCGTCGATCAGGGCCTGCACGGCCCATTGCGCGGCCTTCGCGGCTTCAGCGCCCGACAGGCTCCAGTTATCTTTCATGCTCTCCCATCCCGAAGCCGAGCAGAGCGATGTCACAGCGGCGAGCAGATGCCGGGCATCTTCTGCGGGAATCGTCCCGGTGACATCGCGCAGCGCGATCGAAAACTTCTCGCGCCGCGCCTCGGCATGGGCGAGCCGCACCGCGCGGCCATGAGGATTGTGCAGCATCGCTCTCACCAGCGGCTCGTCGCGGTCGAAGGCAGAAAAGAGCTCGGGAATATGCGCCACCACTTGCTCAGGCGAAGCCGGCAGCGCCGGCACGGCGATCAGCGCATTGACCCAGTGCCAGAACGCGCCGAGCAGCGTCTCCTTGTTGGCGAAATAGCGATAGAGCGTGCGCTGCGGCACGCCGGACTGGCGGGAGACGAGATCGAAGGTGACCTCGTCGCTACCGGCGCGCAACAGGGCGGCAAGACCTTCCATGATGCGGTCCTGCGTTATGGTCGTCAACTCTTCACGGGCCGTGGGGCGAGGCGGTGTCATTTCGTTCATGGCAGTATAAATGCCATAATGACAGTGTTACTGTCAAATGTTTTTGGGTAGGGCGATCGCGGTGATCGTCGGGTGGGGATTGCGTCGAAAGAGAGACCGCATCTGCGGCCCGCGGTCTGCACAGTAAAGGCGGCGTGAAGCCGGCGCGGCGCATTTATCGGTGGGGCGGCATGATGGGCGGGAATAGTTATTGACGTCGGGCGGGCAGGCGACGTAACTGGGTGCGACGGTTCCCTGAAGATGACTCCAAGGGGATTAATAGGGAACACGGTGAGGAAGACCCAGCAGGGACCGAGACCGTGGCTGCCCCCGCAACTGTAAGCGGATTGTCGATCATCTCAGGAGTGGCGAGCGACTGGCCATCTCTGAAGGGCTCATGGCCCTGCCACTGCGAGATATCGCGGGAAGGCGGATGAAACGACAGATATCCGCAAGCCAGGAGACCTGCCGTCAATCACGATCCAATCAACCGGGCGGGGATGCCCGGACAAGGAACAGATATGATTGACCTGCTGAACCTTCGCCGAATTCCGGCATACATCCTTCTCGATTGGGCCTCCTGCGGCTAGTGCACGCCTAAGCGTGCTTTCGGTCCGCGCATATGCGCGGAACGGCCGTGATTTTTCCCTTCATCGAGGTTTTCCATGCGCCAGATTCTCGCCACCATGACATTTGCCTTCGGACTCGCCGGCCTTGCGGCACCAAGCCTTGCCGCGAGCCGATATCCCTTGACCATCACCAATTGCGGCCAGCAGGTGACCTTCGAAAAGGCGCCATCCAAAATCGTTTCGATCGGCCAGGGCATGACCGAAGTGCTGTTCTCGCTCGGCCTTGCCGACAAGATCGTCGCAACGGCCGTCTGGGTCGGTCCAGTGCTGCCGCAATATGCCGAGGCCAACAGCAAGATAAAGCGGCTTGCCGACAACGATCCGAGCTTCGAATCCGTCGTCGGGCAGGAGCCCGACCTGGTGACGGCCGAGTTCGAATGGCATGTCGGCGCGCAGGGTTCGGTCGGCAAGCGGGAGCAGTTCAAGGATCTCGGGATCAATACCTATCTCGCGCCGGCCGATTGCGTCGCCAAGGTCAACACCGATGGCGGCGACGGCGTGCGTGGGGAATTGTTCACGATGGAGCTGATCTACCGAGAGATCGCCGAGCTCTCGGAGATCTTCGATGTGAAGGAGCGCGGCGATACGCTGATTTCGCAGCTGAAGAAGCGCGAGGCGGATGCCGTGGCTTCGATATCAGGCGCCTCGGGCAAGAAGCTGCCCGTCGTCTTCTGGTTCTCCAGCAAGGAGGTCAATGGCGACGCCTTCATCGCCGGTAAAAACAGCGCGCCTGCCTATATTTTGAAGACGGTGGGCGCGAAGAACGTCGTCACCACCGAAGAGGAATGGCCGCTGGTGGGTTGGGAAACCATCGCCCAGGCGAATCCTGCCGTCATCGTGCTCGCGACCATGGACCGCCGCCGTTACGCGGCTGACGATCCCAAGGTCAAGGTCGATTTCCTCGAGAACGATCCTGTGACCAAAGAGCTGGACGCGGTCAAAAACAAGCACTTCGTGATGATGGACGCACAGTCGATGAACCCGACGATCCGCACGATCGACGGCATCGAGACATTGGCGAACGGCATCAAGTCCTTCGGTCTGGCGCAGTGAAGGCAATGTCGGTCAGGCAACAGGGATGGTGGGCGCTTGCCGCGCTCACCATTGCGGCACTTCTCCTGCTCGGGCTGATGATCAGTCTCGCCGTTTCCATCGGGGAGATCGCGATCCCGCTTGCGACGACGGCGGAGGCGGTCTCGAACCGCCTGTTCGGAACGGATTTCGAACTCAGCCGCATCCACCAGGGCATCGTCTGGGATTATCGTCTGAGCCGCGCGCTCGTCGCGGCCAGCGCCGGCGCGTCGCTTTCGCTCTCAGGCGCGATTCTGCAGGCGCTGCTGCGCAATCCGCTGGCCGAACCCTACGTGCTCGGCATCTCCGCCGGCGCCTCGACGGGGGCCGTCTGCGTGATGATCCTCGGCTTCGGCTATGGCGTTCTTGGTCTCTCGGGCGGCGCCTTCATCGGCGCTGTCATCGCCTTCCTGCTGGTCGGCTTCCTGGCGACGGGGGTCGGGGGAAGCGGCGAGCGCATCATCCTGTGCGGCGTCGCCGGCTCGCAGCTCTTCAATGCGCTGACTTCCTACGTGGTGACGACATCGGCGAATGCCGAGCAGGCGCGCGGCATTCTGTTCTGGCTTCTGGGGTCGCTCAGCGGTGTGCGTTGGCCGGATGTCTATCTATCGGTGCCGGTCGCGCTCATCGGCTTCATCATCTGCATGGCCCATATGCGGGCGCTCGACGCCTTTGCCTTCGGCACGGATGCCGCCGTCTCGCTCGGCATTTCCGTGCGCCGCGTCCAGATCGCGCTCTTCGGCACGACCGCGGCGATGACGGCAAGCGTCGTCAGCATGGTCGGCTCGATCGGTTTTGTCGGCCTTGTCATTCCCCATGCCGCCCGCTTCCTCGTCGGGCCGGCGCATCGGCGGCTGCTGCCGGCAACGGCGCTCGGCGGCGCGATCTTCATGGTCGGCGCCGATATCGTTTCGCGCATCATCATACCGCAGCAGATCCTGCCGATCGGCGTCGTTACCGCGCTGTTCGGCGCACCGGCCTTTGCCGTCATTCTCTATCGCGTGCGGAGAAGCGCATGAGCATCAACATCGAGCAGGTCAGCTTTGCCGCGGGCGACACCGTCATCGTCAACGGCGTCAGCCTGGACGTGAAAAAGGGCAAGGTGCTCGGCCTGCTCGGGCCGAACGGTTCCGGCAAGTCGAGCCTGCTCCGATTGATCTGCCGGCTGCGCAAGGTTCGCAGCGGCGTCATCAGGCTCGGAGAGGACGACATTTCCTCGCTGTCGCGCACAGCCCTTGCGCGACGCGTCGCCTTCGTCGAGCAGCAGTCGACGACCGATACGCAATTGACCGTGCGTGATGTGGTGCGGCTCGGCCGCACGCCGCATCGCGGTCTGCTGTCGTCCTGGGGCGCCGGAGACGACGCCGCCGTCGACGAGGCCCTGTCGCGGGTGGGCATGCAGGAGAGGGCGGGCCAGCTCTGGCAGACGCTGTCGGGTGGCGAGCGCCAGCGCGTCCATATTGCCAGATCGCTGGCGCAGGCGCCGAGCGAACTGCTGCTCGACGAGCCGACCAACCATCTCGATATCCAGCACCAGCTCGACATTCTCTCGCTGATCTCGAAGCTCGGCATCACCTGCATCGTCGCGCTGCACGATCTCAACCTGGCGGCGATGTTCTGCGACAGCCTGGCGGTGCTTCAGAAGGGCGAGGTCGTTGCCTCCGGCGCGCCAGAGGAGGTGCTGACGGAGGATATGATCGGCCGGGTCTTCGGCGTTCGCGCCCATGTCCAGAAATCGGCCGTGCATGGCCGGCATCATATTCAATATGTCATGGATTGAGGGATGACCGGGAATTTCGATCTCAAGGAGGAGATATGGCTTCATTGGCCTTTTTCCTGGGCAGACGTATGATTTCCGAGGGCGTTTTCGACATCGGTGGCGGCTGATGTTCTGCTGATCAATTCTCTGGCCGCGATCGGGCTAATCTGCCTGCATGCCGGCGCTGTCTTAGGCTTGAGGCGCCGGAAACCGCATTGCCTGCCGCAACAACTGGATGACCTCTGAAACCGATGGCCCCGTAACTGGCGGCGGCTCTGCGCGTTCGCAGAATTCGCGCCAGACAAACAGCGTCAGTTCCGCGCCATCCGTTGCGGTTTCCCCCGGTCCTTCTGCGAAATTCTCGAGCAACCGATAGCGAGCGTCCTTCCAGAACAATTCCTCCACCCAGCCATATATCGGGATGACATGGAAATGGATCGGGTAACCGGGCATGTGACCGTATCGGCTGATATAGACGCGCTGCGCATTCAATTCCCGCTTCAGGGCGCTCTGAACTCTTGCGAGCAACGGGCCGAATTCGGCCAAAGCATCTTCGGACAAATCCGACAGATCGTTGGTGTCGGTCTTGGAACTGATCATGAGGTAGCCGGGAAGGGCGGAGTTCATGCGGTGGCTCACAAGCCATCCGGCCGTCTCGACAACATGAAAATGCTGAGGAATCTCCAAGCGCTGCCTCTTTCCGCTTTCGCAAAAGTCCTATTTACTTTTGATGCCGCCTGTTTCGGCCTGGCCCAGGTCGCTTGAGGGGTCATCAGCCCGACCTTGAACAATATCTGGTCACCTTCGCCGTCTGCGCAATTGATGGGTTTCCATCCAACGGCTGTTTTCCTTCGTGGTCGCTGCCGCAAGATTCCCGAGAAAAGCGATGGGTTGCGCCTGATATTTGCCACGGCGCAAAAGATAGGTGACTTTGCGATGGCTGCAAAGCGCGTCCGAGATATGACCAAGGCCGATCTCCGGGCGCCCTACGGTGCGAGATCGACATGGTGGGCGCCGTGCGGCAGCGGCACGCGGCCGAGCCGATTAAGCGTCGGCCGGTCGCTTTTTCCGACGCGGAAGACTTCTAGGCCCGGGCCGGCCTCGGGCCCTGCGCCATCATGGCCCTGGAACACGGTGGCGAGGAAATGGTCTCCCGTGCCATCGAAGGCGCCGCCTTCCGGAAGGGAGCCCTCGAAGGGATAGTCAGCGAGCTTGGCAATGACCCCGGTTGCCGGGTCGAAGCTCAGAAGCGTAACGCTTGCGTTGCGATGGAAGCGGGCAGAGCCAGGCGGGAAGGCTGTGCCGCGCATGTTGACGGTGGCGACGAGCCGGCCATCCGGGCTGATGGCGATGCCCTCGGAGGAAAGGTCTGTCTCGGCGCCGCCGCGGAGATCGTGACGGGCCGATTGTGGCGATGCTGCGGGGTCGGCGAGCCTGATGACGCTGATCGTCGACGGTGTCTGCGGAATGCGGCCCTCCAGGTTTTTGGCGGTGAAATTCCGGCCCCAGTTGGCGGTGAGATAATGACGCCCATCCGGCGTGAAACGGCCGACGAAGGGATCGGCGCCAACCTCGACGACATTGCCCCAGGAGCGCAGGCTGGGCGTGTCGTCGGCCCCAGTGACCTCGAAGAAAGCAACCCGGTTCTGCGTGTTGATGTTGACGGCCAGGAAGCGGCCTGAGGGATGCCAGTGGATGTTGGTCGCGGTCACACCGCCGCGCAGGCCTGACGCCGATCCGGTCACGCCGAGGTCGGCGATGTCGAACCGCGCGAGGCGACCGAAGCGACCGTCGCGATAGGTGACGATCTGGACGAAACTCGCCTCCGGCGTGTTGGAGACGACGGCAACGCTCTCTCCATCAGGGCTGGCCGACAAAGCCTCGGGGAAGGCTTCGATCTCCACCGTGTCGGAGAGGCGGAGTGCTGCACCGTCCGAAAGGTCGACCGCGAAGAGCTGCCGGCCGGGCGGCAGGTCGTTGATACTGTTGCCGCCCTCGGGACGTTCGCCCAGCCTTTCCGTGACGAAGGCGGTTTGCCCGTCTTCGCTGAGTGCTAGGATTTCAGGCGCGGAGGTTACCGAATTGGAGATGGGTATCGAGCCGGTGACGATCTTGTCGCTGCCCGGAGACATAATCGTCAACAGGTCGCGATAGCCGGCTTTTTGCGGCGCAAGCTCAGCGGTGCCATAGGTTTGGGCGAGGAAATCACCGTCGGAGATGACGGCGATCCGGCTCGCCGAAACGCGGCTGAGAATCTCGGGCGCGGCTTGCGCGCCTTCGGCAGCTTGCATGCTCTGAGGCGCGGCGAGGCCAAAGGCAATGGCGAGCGTCGCGGCGGTGAGGATTGATCCGTTCATGATCCTGCTCCCTTGTTGGCGGTCCTTTGAAAATGCCGCCGTTGCTGATAACTTTCCAATTGGAATTTCGCCTTCCGTGATAGGTATTTTGCATCAGGAGGCTGTCTTGGATATCCGCACGCTCGCCTGTTTCGTGGCCGTTGCCGAAGATCTGCATTTTCGCCGTGCCGCGGAACGGATGAACCTGACTCAGCCGGCGCTCAGCCAGCGGATCCGGGCGCTGGAAGGAGAGGTCGGGGCCGATCTCTTCGAGCGTGACCGCCGCGGCGTGGCGCTGACGCCGGCGGGAGCGGCCTTCCTCAGCCCGGCTCGCGAGGCGGTGCGGCAGGCCGGCATAGCGAAGGCCGAGGCCATGCGGGCGGTGCGCGGCGAGGTCGGGCGCCTGCGGCTCGGCTTCACACCCATTGCCTTTTACGGCGTGCTGCCGGAGGCGGTGCAGGCGTTTCGTGCCCGTTATGCACGAGTCGAGGTCGATCTCATCGAGATGAGTTCGCCTTTGCTGGAAGCCGCCCTTGCATCGGGTGACATCGACCTCGGCGTGCTGCATCCGCCGCTGACGCGCGATCTGATTATCCACCCCCTGCCGGACGAGCCGTTCGTGCTGGCGCTTCCGGCGACGCACCGGCTGGCGGAGCAGCCGGTCATCCGCGTCGCCGATTTGGCCGGCGAGCCCCTGCTGCTTGCGCCGCGGGCGATCGGCCCCAGCATATACGACCGTGTGATCGCCCTTTTCAGCGGCGAGGGCATCAGCCCCCGGATCGTCCAGGAGGTGACGCCGATGACGACGCTGGTCGGCCTGGTCGCGGCCGGAACCGGCCTCGGCTTCGTCACCGCAGGCATCGCCAAGGCCGCCCGGCCGGGCGTCGCCTATCGTCCCGTCCTGCCCGAGCCGCCATCCCTGCCGATCGCCGCCGCATGGCGCCAACCTGCATTGTCCGCCAGTGGCGAACACTTCCTGGAGATTGTGAGAGGGTTGGTTGTGGAAGGAGCCGCATCGGGGGGAGGCTGATCCTGAGATGCTCGGGCCAAAGGCAGGAGCCTCGAAGGTCTAGAGCAATTCCAGGAAAAGTGCGAAGCGGTTTTCCGTCGGGAATTGCGTAAAAACAAAAGTTAGAGCGGTTCTGCGTTTCCATGAAAAGCTGAACTGCTCTAGGAGGGCTCATGCAGAGATGCGGCAGGCCGCGGCGCGAAGCCTCGAAGCACGAGGCGGGCAATCGGCGTGACGGCGTAAGGGCCGGTGGAGGAAGCCGCGGGTTTGCTCTTCCTGTTCCAGCGCTGCAGTTCCTGCCGTTGCCGATATGCCAAAGTCCAAGAGCCTCATCCCATAGAGGCTTGTCGTCATATCCGCCAACCGCTATCTGGTGCTGACCCAGGCGGACCCGCCGAAAACGACAAGGCCTTTCATGATCCCCGATTTCCTCGTCACCCATTCCGGTGGCTTCCATGCCGACGAACTGCTGTCGAGCGTCATCCTGACCCGGCTTTTCCCACAGGCGCGTATCGTCCGCAGCCGGGCGCCGGAATGGATCACGCCGGGCGAAGACCGCATCATCTACGATGTCGGCGGCGCCTATAACCCTGCTGCCGGGATATTCGATCACCACCAGCGCGGCGCTCCGTTGCGTGACGATGGCCAGCCCTACAGCTCGTTCGGGCTGATCTGGAAGCATTACGGCCGTGATTATCTCGCAGCCTCCGACCTTCCCGAAGCACATGTCGAGGCGATGCATGGCTCTTTCGAGGCCAGCTTCGTGCTGCCGGTCGATCTGACCGATAATGGCGCGCTCAGCCCATCCGGGCCGCTGGCCGGCCTGACGCTGCCGGCGCTGCTGGAAACCCTGAAACCAGTTTTCGACGAAGCGGACCCTGAGGCCGACGATCGCGCCTTCCACGCGGCCCTTGCTATTGCCCGCAGTTTCGTCGAGGCCAGGATTGCCCAGAGTGCCGCAAAATTGCGCGCCGAGGCGATCGTGCATCGGGCTATCGAGGCTGCGGGGCAGGGGCGTGTTCTGGAATTGCCGAGGGGCATGCCCTTCCGTCCCGCCATCGTCAAGGCGGGCGCCGATCACCTGCTGTTCGTCGTTCACCCGCGCGAAAAGGATTGGTGCGTGACCGGCATCCGCCGCGCCGAGGAGGGATTCGAGCTCAGGGCCGACCTGCCGGCGGCCTGGGCCGGGCTCACCAATGGCGCACTGGAGGCGGTTTGCGGCATAGAGGGCGCAAGCTTCTGCCACAACGGCCGCTTCATCGCCGCTGCCAGGACCCGCGAGGCGGCGCTCGCCATGGCCGAGTTGGCGGTAAAGGAGGCGCTTTCGATCGGGGCGCAGTCAAATGGCGGCAGCTGAGGTAGCGCGGGGCCTGCATCATATCCAATACGCCGTGGATTGAAGGATAGCTGTTCGGATTTTCGATCTTAACGATGGCGTTCAAGTGGCCCAAATTGTGGGGCCGATTGACTTGTTGCCACGAAGGACTAAGCTTTAAGCCATAACAACCACTACCCACACGCGAGAGATAGCGGAGGGTGCGAGTGGCTGGCGACCTTGAGGAGGATGAGGTTTGCCGTGGATTACCGTGTTGTTCTGCTGATCGCCACATCCGTCATTGCTCTTTCCCCTGCCGACGCCGGGGCGCAGGAGGGCGATGCGACGGCGGGTGCTGCCGTTTTCAAGAAATGCGTGACCTGTCATGTCGTCGATTCCGATACGAACAAGGTCGGTCCGTCGCTGAACAAGCTGTTCGGCCGCAAGGCCGGAACGCATCCCGATTACGCCTATTCGGCCGGGATGAAGGCGGCCGGCGAGGGTGGTCTCGTCTGGGACGAGACGGTGTTGCGCGACTATCTGCACAATCCGAGAGCGAAGGTGAAGGGCACGAAGATGGCCTTTGTCGGCGTGAAAGACGAGCAGGAGATCACCGATCTCATCGCCTATCTCAAGCAATATTCCAAGTGATGGGCAATACTCCAAATGGCGGGTCGCGGCCCGGGGGCGCGTGCCTAAATTGCCGTAATTGCCGATATTTTCTATCTGTGCGATAATAAACACGGACTTTTTGCGGAATGCGGTTTCACGGGTCGACCTGCTCGAGGAGGAGCGGACATGGCTGTCGTGCTGATCCTCGTCCTGATTGTCGTCGGCTCCGTGCTGTTCCATGTGCTGAGCCCGTGGTGGTGGACGCCGATTGCGTCCAACTGGACCTATATCGACACCACCCTCGTCATCACCTTCTGGATCACCGGCGTCGTCTTCGTGGCGGTGGTTTCGTTCATGGCTTATTGCGTCTTCCGCTTCCGGCACAAGCCGGGCAACCGGGCACATTACGAGCCCGAGAACCGCAGGCTGGAATTGCTGCTGGGAGGGGGAACGGCGGTCGGCGTTGCGGCGATGCTGGCGCCTGGCCTCATCGTGTGGAACCAGTTCATCACGGTGCCTGCCGATGCCGCATCGGTCGAGGTCGTCAGCCAGCAGTGGCTGTGGAGTTTCCGCCTGCCCGGAGCCGACGGAAAGCTCGGCCGCGCCGAGACGCGCGACGTCACCCCCGAAAACCCGCTCGGCCTTGATAAAAACGATGCAAGCGGCCTTGATGACGTCATCATCGAAGGCGGCGAGCTACATCTGCCGATCGGCAAGCCGGTGCACATATTGCTGCGCTCGGTCGATGTGCTCCATGATTTCTACGTGCCGGAATTCCGCGCCAAGATGGACATGATACCCGGCATGATCACCTATTTCTGGTTCACGCCGACGCGGACAGGGACCTTCGACATCCTCTGCGCCGAACTCTGTGGCGTCGGCCATGGGCAAATGCGCGGCACCGTCGTGGTCGAAGCCGACGCCGACTACCAGACCTGGCTCGGGCAGCAGCAGACATTCACCCAGCTTACGGCGTCATCGGGAGAGATGCCGCCGGCAAACTGAACCCCGCAGCGGTCGCAGACCGCTGGGAGACGAAGGGGAGAGAGATTATGGTCGAGATTCCATCCGACAGCGCAGGCGCCATCCCCTCTGCCGAAGTCGAGGATGTCGAGCTCTATCATCCGAAAAGCTGGTGGACAAAATATGTGTTCAGCCAGGATGCCAAGATCATCGCCGTGCAATATTCGGTGACGGCGATCGCAATCGGCCTGGTGGCGCTGGTGCTCTCCTGGCTGATGCGCATTCAGCTCGCCTTTCCCGGCTATTTCGCTTTCATCGATGCCGATCATTATTATCAGTTCATCACCATGCACGGCATGATCATGGTGATCTATCTGCTGACCGCGCTGTTCCTCGGCGGCTTCGGCAACTACCTCATTCCGCTGATGGTCGGCGCGCGCGATATGGTGTTTCCTTACGCCAACATGCTGAGCTATTGGATTTATCTGCTCGCAGTGCTGATCCTCGCCGCGGGCTTCTTCGCCCCCGGCGGCCCGACGGGGGCCGGTTGGACGCTCTATCCGCCACAGGCTGTTCTCTCCGGCACGCCTGGGGGCAAGGACTGGGGTATCCTGCTGATGCTCTCCTCGCTGATCGTCTTCATCATCGGCTTCACCATGGGTGGGCTGAACTATGTGGTAACAGTGCTGCAGGGGCGCGCTCGCGGCATGACACTGATGCGCATGCCGCTCACGGTCTGGGGCATCTTCACCGCGACCGTGATGGCGTTGCTCGCCTTTCCCGCCCTTTTCGTCGCCTGCGTCATGATGATGTTCGATCGCCTGCTCGGCACGAGCTTCTTCATGCCTGCCATCGTCGAAATGGGCACGCAGCTGCAGCACGGCGGCGGCAGCCCGATCCTCTTCCAGCACCTCTTCTGGTTCTTCGGGCATCCGGAGGTCTATATCGTCGCATTGCCTGCCTTCGGCATTGTTTCGGACCTGATCAGCACGCATGCGCGCAAGAACATCTTCGGCTACCGCATGATGGTCTGGGCGATCGTCATCATCGGCGCGCTCAGCTTCGTCGTCTGGGCGCACCACATGTATGTCAGCGGCATGAACCCGGCCTTCGGCTTCTTCTTCGCCACGACGACGCTGATCATCGCCGTCCCGACGGCGATCAAGGTCTATAACTGGGTGTTGACGCTGTGGCGCGGCGACATCCACCTGACCCTGCCGATGCTCTTTGCGCTCGCCTTCATCGTCACCTTCGTCAATGGCGGCCTGACGGGCCTGTTCCTCGGCAACGTCGTCGTCGACGTGCCGCTGTCGGATACGATGTTCGTCGTCGCGCATTTCCACATGGTCATGGGTGTGGCGCCGATCCTCGTCATCTTCGGGGCGATCTATCACTGGTATCCGAAGGTGACGGGACGCATGCTGAACGACGTGCTCGGCCATATCCACTTCTGGATCACCTTCCTCGGCACCTATGCGATCTTCTTTCCGATGCACTATCTCGGCCTGCTCGGCGTGCCGCGGCGCTACTTCGAGATGGGAGAGACGGCCTTCGTTCCGCCTTCGGCCGATACGCTGAATATCTTCATCACCGTCATGGCGCTGATCGTCGGGGCCGGACAGATGGTCTTCCTGTTCAATCTGGTCTGGAGCCTTTTCCGGGGCAAGGAGTCCGGCGGCAATCCGTGGCGGGCAACGACGCTCGAATGGCAGACGCCGCAAACGCCGCCCGCCCATGGCAACTGGGGCAAGGATCTACCTGTCGTCTACCGCTGGGCCTATGACTACAGCGTGCCGGGGGCGGCCGAGGACTTCATTCCGCAGACGGTGCCGTCAGGCGGCGGCGTCACACGGGAGGTCCATGCATGAACGTCATGCTGATTTTCCTTGCCGCAATCGCCGCCATTATCTTCTGGTGGCTTTCCGGGCAGCGCTTGACCTCGAAGCCCTGGCTTGAAACCGGGTCGGTGCAGCTGCCGGGTCATGACGGTGCCGAGCGGCAAAGGCTACCGGCGCCGGCGGTGAAAATCGGGCTCTTCGTGTTTCTCGGCGTCGTCGGCGCCGTCTTCAGCCTTGCCGTCAGCGCCTATTTCATGCGCATGGCGTCGACCGACTGGTGGGCGACGCCTGTTCCGCGGCTGCTCTGGGTGAACACTGCCACACTCGCCCTGAGCAGCGCTGCCCTGCAATGGGCGAAAAGAGAAGCAGGACATGGCCGCATGGAGGTGCTGCGACCGGCGCTTGCTGCAGGACTTGCGCTTGCCATCTTCTTCCTCGTCGGACAGATCCAGGCATGGCGGGAGCTGACGGCGGCCGGGTACGTGCTGGCCGATAACCCTTCCAACAGCTTCTTCTACATGCTGACCGGGCTGCACGGCCTGCATATCCTCGGCGGGCTTGCCGTGCTCGCGCACACGACGGTCAGGGCATTTTCAACGGATGTGGCTACGGACAGGCTGCTCCTCAGCGTCGATCTTTCCGCCATCTACTCGCATTTTATGCTCGCCGTCTGGCTGTTGCTCTTCGCGCTCTTTGCCGGATGGGCGAATGATTTCGTCGATCTCTGCCGCACACTTCTGAATTAGGAGATTTGCAGATGGCACATCCTGTCCAGACACAAGGCGAGCCAGGCCTCAGCCCGGTCGGCCTGCGCGGTGTCGCCGCTGATTTCAGCTCGGATCAGCGTGCCTTCAAGACCGCCTCCTGGGGCAAGGCGATGATGTGGATCTTTCTGCTCAGCGATACCTTCGTCTTCGGCTGTTTCCTGATCGCTTATATGACCGCCCGCATGTCGACGCCCGTCCCATGGCCCAATCCGAGCGAGGTCTTCGCGCTGCATATCGGCGGCCAGGACGTTCCGCTGATCCTGATCGCGATCATGACTTTCGTGCTGATCTCGAGCAGCGGCACCATGGCGATGGCGGTCAATTTCGGTTATCGCCGCGACCGCCGCATGACGGCGATGCTGATGCTGCTCACAGCCCTTCTCGGCGCAGGCTTCGTCGGCATGCAGGCCTTCGAATGGACGAAGCTGATCACCGAAGGCGTGCGCCCCTGGGATAACCCGTGGGGGGCGGCACAGTTCGGATCGACCTTCTTCATGATCACCGGTTTTCACGGCACCCACGTCACGATCGGCGTCATCTTCCTGCTGATCGTCGCCCGCAAGGTCTGGCGTGGCGATTTCGACGTGGAACGGCGCGGCTTCTTCACCAGCCGGAAAGGCCGCTACGAGGCCGTCGAGATCATGGGCCTCTATTGGCACTTCGTCGACCTAGTCTGGGTCTTCATCTTCGCGTTTTTTTATCTGTGGTGAGGTCGTCATGAGCGAGACAACGGCGCATGCGCAAAGCCAAACGGTGCATGCACAAACACACACCGGACAGCAGCACCCGATCCGGCTCTATCTCTTCGTCTGGGGCCTGCTCTTCGTGCTCAGCGCCTTTTCCTACATGGTCGATTATCTCGGCATCCAGGGTTATCTCAGGTGGACGCTGATCCTCGTGTTCATGATGCTGAAGGCCGGGCTGATCGTCGCCGTCTTCATGCACATGGCCTGGGAACGGCTGGCGCTCGTCTACGCCATCCTGCTGCCGCCGCTGCTGGTGCTGGTTTTCGTGGCGCTGATGGTATCGGAAGCGGACTACACGATCTTCACCCGGCTGGCATTCTTTGGTGCTACGCCGTAAAGTTTCAGCGCCGCAATTCAAAGTGTTACAGCGTCCTTTGCGCGTAACAAGGTGGACGGAGCCCTGACTCTCGCCCGTGGGGCCGGGTGGCTTTATGACCATGCCGTGCTGTCCGATGCCTACCAGCAGGGGTGTGTGACCAGCGCCCAGCAGAATTGATCTAGCCGCCCGGCCGGGTTATGCTTAGGAAGCCGATTGCTCAAGTGAGGACAGCGCAAATGTCTAAATTTCGCGTCTGGTCATCAATCTTAGGATGGGCCGCGTTTGCCGTCTTGGCGGCTTGGAGCACGCAAGAAGTGCTCCTCTGGTATAAACCCGGCGTATCTTACGGCACAGTTTTGATCGCGGTGTTTCTCGCGGTTCAGGTAGCCTATGGGGTGCGCCAGATCGCGCGCCGGCTTGGCTGGGCCCGCAGGTCATATGCCCCTACCGGAATCGAACACCGGTAAAGCAATGCGACCGCAACAGGTCCGGGAAAGGAGCGTTTGCGATGCCGTGCTCGGGCGTAGAGCGGCAATCGGGCGGTCTCCGTTGCCGTGCATCTTCGTTCAACGCCTCGATGATGGGGCGTTCCCCTTCTTTTCCCAGGAGCGCAGCGCACGCCAGAGCACCGTGTTGTCTGCATAGCCCAGCACACGCGCAATCTCGGACATCGGTGCTGCATGTCGGTCGCCGAGATAGTGGGCGGCGAGTGTCTGGCGGTGCTGGCGAACGAGATCGCGAAGCGACACGCCTTCCTCCGACAGCCGGCGCTGCAGGCTTCGCGGCGACATCTTCAGTTCGGTCGCAAGCGTTGCGACCGTGATCGGCTTTCGGCCGAGATAGATGCCGATCAGGGCCTGGACCTTTTCCTTGACGGCATCGCCGGCCGCTGGCTCGTTGACCAGATCGCCGATATGCCGCTCCAGGATTTCGACCAGGCTTTTGTCTTCCGCACGGTGCACACGGTCAGCCTCCGCCTTGTTCATGACGATCCGGTTGCCGGATTGGCCGAACAGGATGGGCGCGCCACAGATGCGTTCCAGCACACCGGCGTCGCGCGGGGCGTGATGCTCGAGCTGTATTTCGATCGGCCGCCAGCCACGGCGGAAGCACGAACGGACGAGCTGACAGGAGGCGGCAATCGTGAATTCGCTGTCCTGCCGGCGCGGCCACATGCTGGGATCGACGATCCGGTAGCTCCAGACAAAATCGCCATTCTCCTCGAACACGCCTGAACTGGTCGCGCCTTGCACCGCGTTGACATATTTCGACAGCCGCTCGAAAGCGCTGCGAATGGTCGGCGAGAGTGCGAAGAGCATGCCGATGGGGCCGATGTCGGCGGGTTTGAAGCCGGTGCCCATGCGGGCTCCCAGTGCCGGTTCGCCTGTTATCGTCGCGGCATCTTCGAACAGCGCGACATAACGCGCCATGGGCAGGACAGCGTAGGGATCTTCCAGTTGTGAGCGCAGAATGCCGTGCGAAGCCAGAAGAAGGTCGGTTTTCCCGGATCTTTTATCGATTTGTTGCACCAGCGGGATCAAGACGGAGGCTCGAATTGAAGCAACTGCGGGCATGCGGCTGATCAAATGCGATGCAACTGCCATTTTCAGCGTCTCCAGTGACCTTCGTGGCGCGAATTATCGATTCATTGGCATAAATTGCAATTTCGAGGCCAGATCGCCGCGCTTACCCTCTTGGCAACAAACAAGCAAAGAGGGGTTTCTCCATGACATTGGAAGTAAGCATGGCCGCACCATCATCGCCGGAGCGTCGTCTGGCCAGGGACTCGGTGGGCCTCGCCCATATCGTGTTCTTCGTCGTTGCCGCGGCCGCGCCGCTGACGGCTGTCGTCGGCGCTTCGCCGGCCGCCTTTGCCTTCGGCAATGGCGCAGGCGTTCCCGGCGCTTTCGTGCTTGCCGGCATGCTCTACCTGCTCTTCTCGGTCGGCTTCACCGCCATGAGCCGGCATGTGGGCGGGGCAGGAGCCTTCTACACCTATATCACCCACGGTATTGGCAAGCCGGCCGGTATGGGTGGTGCCTTCATGGCGCTGGTCACCTATAGCGCGGTTCAGATCGCCATCTATGGCCTGTTCGGTTTCTTCATGGCCAATGCCATAGCGCCGCTCGGGCTGGTCCTGCCGTGGTGGACCTTCGCCTTCGCGGCACTGGTCGTCGTGCTGGTCTGCGGTCGGCGCAACATCGCCTTCTCAGGCGCGATCCTCGGCGTCTGCATGATTGCCGAAATAGCCATATTGCTGGTTCTGGATCTTGCCATCGTCTTTTCAGGCGGCGGACCGGAAGGCATCAGCTTCTCCTCCTTTGCGCCATCGTCGGTCTTTGCGCCCGGTCTCGGCGGGGCGCTGGTCTTCGTCATCGGTTAGTTCCTTCATCGGCTTCGAAGCTACGGCCATTTTCGGCGAGGAAGCCGAAGATCCGGAAAAGACCATTCCCCGCGCCACCTATGTTGCCGTGCTGCTCATCACTCTCTTCTATGCCTTCTCCACCTGGGCAATCGTGCAATTCTATGGTCAGGGCAAGGTGCAGGCCTCTGCTGCTGCCAGCCTCGACAGCTTCTACTTCACTGCCGCCAATTCCGTGCTCGGTCCATGGTCGAGCCAGGTGATGAACGTGCTGCTGATCACCAGCCTGTTTGCCTGCATCCTGTCCTTCCACAATACGCTCAACCGCTATTTCTTCGCTCTTGGCCGTGAAGGTTGGCCGCCAAGGTGCTTGGCAAGGTTCACGCCAAACATGGCTCACCCTATGCTGCGGGTCTTCTGCAAAGTCTGATCGCAGCCGTCGTTCTTGCCCTATTCGTAACCTTCGGCGCGGATCCCTACACCGTCGTGTTCTCATGGATGTCAGCGCTTGCAGGTATCGGCATTCTGCTGGTGCAGGTGCTGGTTTCCGTCGCGGTCATCATGTTCTTCCGCAAGACGCCGAACAGCAATAGCGCCTGGACCACGATGATCGCGCCAGTGCTGGCGCTCCTCGGCCTCATGGGCTCGCTGGTGCTGGTCAGTTCCAATCTTTCACTCCTTTCCGGCAGCGAAAGCCTGATCGTCAAGGCTTTCCCCTACGCCATGGTGCTGGTGGGCATTCTTGGCGCGCTGTTTGCGATCCGGATCAAGAGATCCAAGCCCGCTCTCTACGCCTCCCTCGGAAAGGTCTTCGAATGAGTGCCGTTGCCGAACTTGCACCCGTCGATCGCCTTCTGGTTCTCGCGGTCGCGATCCTTGCCGGCGCAACATTGCTGGTTGCCGTCGAGGCACACGCCTTCTGCTCGCTGTTCTGCATTCATGCAGACCAGATGATGATCGAGACGCAGATCTGCTCCAGTCGATCCTGATCACCGCAGCTTGCGACGCGCCATGGTGCGTCGTCTCTCCCAAAACCAAAAGGCCCAAAATCAAAGAGGTATGTCCATGGACGCCGTTGTCGCAGTCACCCATCCGCTCGATCCTCTGAGCCTTGCGGAGATCGCCTGTGCTGTTGCCATACTCAAGGAGACACAGAAACTCGCAGCCACCTTCCGCTTCCCGATCATCCGGCTGGAGGAGCCGACCAAGGCGGATCTTGCCGCCCATCGCCTGGGCGAGAGGTTGCCGCGGCTCGCCTTTATCCTGGCAATGGATATCAGCAATGGCGAAACCTTCGAGGGCATCGTAGACGTGAGCGTCGGCAAAGTGTCCTCCTATTTAAGACTGCCTCTCGATGAACTGCCGTATGGCCAACCGCCGGTCATGCTGTGCGAATTCGAAACCGTTGAAGGCACCGTCAAATCCGATCCGCGCTGGATCGCTGCCGTCAAGAAGCGTGGCATTACCGACGAGGATATTCCGCTCATCCAGATCGATCCTTTTTCCTCGGGCTATTTTGGCCGCGAGTTCGAGAAGGGAAAGCGCATCGTCCGCGCCGTGTCCTATTGGCGCGAGGATATCCGTGACAACGGCTATGCGCATCCGATCGAGGGCGTGGTGGCGGTGGTCGACCTGATCACCAACCAGGTGGTCGATCTCGTCGACGATGAGAAGATCATTCCGGTCCCGAGGAAGAAGCACAATTATGGCCGCGAAACCTTCCCGGAGCGGCGGCCCGATCTCAAGCCGCTGCATATCGTTCAGCCGCAAGGGCCGAGCTTTGCTGTCGATGGCTGGAAAGTCGAATGGCAGAACTGGAGTTTCCGTGTCGGTTTCACCCCACGCGAGGGGCTCGTTCTGCATGAACTCGGCATCAAGGATCAGGGCAGGCTACGGCCCGTCGTCTTTCGCGCCAGTGTCACTGAAATGGTCGTGCCCTACGCCGATCCGACCGCGAACCACTATTGGAAGAGTGCCTTCGATGCTGGCGAATATGGTCTCGGACGCCTGGCCAATTGCCTCGAACTCGGCTGCGACTGCCTCGGCCATATTCACTATTTCGACCTGCCGGCGGCAGATGATTTCGGCCAGCCTTTCATCATGAAGAATGCCATCTGCATGCATGAGGAGGATTACGGCATCCTCTGGAAGCATTACGAATTCCGCAACGGCATTTTCGAAGTGCGCCGTTCGCGCCGCCTCGTCATCTCCTTCTTCGCAACCGTCGGCAACTACGATTACGGCTTTTACTGGTATCTCTACCAAGACGGCACGATCCAGCTCGAAGCCAAGCTCACCGGCATCATCCAGACGGCGGCGGTCGCGACTGGCGAAACCTATCCATGGGGCGGCATGGTCGATGACAATCTCGGCGGTCCGACCCACCAGCATTTCTTCAATGCGCGCCTGCACATGGATGTCGATGGTGGCGGCAATACCGTAACCGAGCATGAGTTCGTGCCGCGTCCCTGGGGTGAAGACAATCCCTACGGCAATGTGTTCGATACTAGGAGCCGTGTGCTGAAGCGCGAACTTGATTCCCCGGCGCTCGCCAATGGCGATACCGGTCGCTACTGGAAAGTCTCCAACCCCAACATAAAGAACAGCGTCGGCAAGGCGCCGGGCTACAAGATTGTCGTCATGCCGTCGCCTGTTATGCTTGCCCAGCCGGATTCGACCGTTGCCCAGCGCGGCGGCTTCGCCAAGAAACACATCTGGGTCACGGCCTTCGATGCCAGCGAAAAATATGCGAGCGGCGATTATCCGAACGTGCATGCCGGCGGCGATGGCCTGCCGGGTTATGTCAAGCAGAACCGCGAAATCGAGAATGCCGATGTCGTGCTCTGGCATTCCTTCGGCCATACCCATGTCTGCAAGCCCGAGGATTTTCCGATCATGCCCGTGGAATATGCCGGCTTCACGCTGAAACCGAACGGCTTCTTCGCATCCAACATCGCCATGGACCTGCCGCCGGAAGGAAACAGCCAGAGCGTCGACAATCGCCTGCAACCGCCTGATAACACCGGAAACGGTTCCTGCTGCCACATGTAGAGCTTGGCTTCCGTGGCGTGTCCGCAGTCTTCCTGATGCGACGATGGCGCTGTAGAGTGGCCGAATGTGCGTCCGGCGGCCCCACCCGGAGGATCCGTATGGCTGCGGTCTCGTTGTTCCACCACGCACAGGGGCTGACTCCTGATGCGCGAGCGTTCGCGGCGTTCTTTGGGGCGGGGCCTTAGGGTCTGGCGGTTGTCCACACGCGGTACGCCTCGGGTGGACAGTTTGATGGAGATCAAGCAATGGAAAGTTTATGGCTATCTCGCGCAAAACGTCTCCAAGCGATCGCTTCAACCGGGCTCTACTTTTGTAAGGACGAATTCGATCGTGAACGATACCAAGAGGTAGCGGACATCGCACACGCGATGCTGGCCGACCTTGCCAATGTGCCGATCACGCGCATCCCTGGTCTCGTATCTGATTTTGCCAAAGGCTATGCCACGCCGAAGGTCGACGTTCGCGGGGCGTTGATCGAAGGAGGTAAAATCCTTCTGGTGCGGGAAAAGAGCGACGGCCGATGGACTTTGCCCGGTGGGTTTGCGGATACTGGACGATCAGCATCGGAAAATGTCGTCACCGAAATACATGAAGAAGCGGGCCTTCAGGTTTCTGCCACCCACTTGTACAGCGTGCGACACAAGGCGAAGGCCGCATATGACCCTGATGCGAGAGATTTCTATAAACTGTTCTTCCTTTGCGAGCGGTCGGGAGAGATGACGATGAAGGCGGGCATCGAAACATCGGAAGTCGGTTTCTTCGCACCTGCCGATCTCCCCGATCTGTCGCGAGGGCGCGTCCTGGAAAGCGATATTCATTCCGCTTTTGCATTCCAAAATGGTGCCCAACGGTTTGCCACGTTCGATTAGCTGTTTTCGCACAGAGCATATCTTCTGTTGCCGATCGAGTGCCCCGCGGCTATGTTGCCGATGTCGGAAAAGGCATGACTTGGTGTGGTTGGCCCAAGTCCTTTCGGAAACGAAAGCTCTGTTCCTTGCCTCGTGCATGAGTTCTCCACGACGAACACGGACGCTGCTCAAGCGTCCCATTGTTCGTCCGTGTGGTTCTCAAAACGACGAACTGCTCCGGTCGAACGACCATAAGGAGTAGTTCATGCCCGATTTTCTTATGATTCATGATGTTGTGATTGCTGGTGCAGGCCCTGTCGGTCTGTTTCTGGCCTGCGAGCTGCGGCTGGCCGGCCTCTCGGTGTTGGTGCTGGAGCAGGCCGAAGACCCGTATTCGCCGTTGAAGCGGCTGCCGTTCGGCATGCGCGGCCTTTCCGCGCCGACCATCGAAGCCTTCTACCGTCGCGGGCTGCTGGATGACATCATGGCGCCGCAGCGCGAAAAAAATCAATCGACTTCAGCGCATTGGATGCAGCAGCCGCGTCGCCCGGGCGGCCATTTCGCCGGCATTCAGTTCTTTCACGACACCATCGACACCTCGACGTGGCCCTATCGCCTGCCAGGTCCGGCCTGTACCAGCATGGCGGTCGAGATGGAGCACCTCGAATTCGTCCTGGCCGCTCGCGCAAGCGCGATGGGTGTCGAGATCCGGCGCGGGCTCGGTGTCGATGGCTTCGACCAGTCGGGCGGAGGCGTGACCGTGCGCGCGGGTGGCGAGATCTTTCGCGGACGATGGCTCATCGGTTGTGACGGCGGGCGAAGCACCGTGCGCAGGGCAGGCGGCTTTGAATTCGTTGGCACCGATCCCGAGTTCACCGGCTATTCCGTTCAGGTCGAGATGGCCGATGCGGAGAAGCTCGTCCCGGGCCGCCGTTACACGCCGACAGGCATGTATACCTACCAAAAGCCCGGCACCATCGCGATGGTCGATTTCGACGGGGGCGCGTTTCACCGAACGCAGCCGATCACGCCGGAGCATGTGCAATCGGTGTTGCGGCATGTTTCCGGCACCGATGTCACGGTGACGGGCCTTGAGCTTGCCACCACCTGGACGGATCGCGCCTATCAGGCGACGGCTTACCGCAAGGGCAGGGTGGTGCTTGCGGGTGACGCGGCGCACATCCATTCCCCCTTGGGCGGCCAGGGCCTGAACCTCGGGCTCGGCGACGCGATGAACCTTGGCTGGAAGCTCGCGGCGACGATCCGCGGCGATGCGCCGGACGGCCTGCTCGACAGCTATTTCTCCGAACGGCATCCGGTGGGGAGCTGAGATCCTCGACTGGTCGCGCGCCCAGGTCGCTTTGATGCGGCCGAGCCGGAGTTCGCGCGCGCTCGAAGCCATCATCCGCGACCTGATCGACACGCGTGACGGTGCGACATACTTTGCCGAGCGCGTCTGGGGTGTGTCTCTCCGCTACGATCTTGGCGGCAATCACCCGCTGGTCGGTCGCAGCGCTCCCGATTTCGAGCTGGTCGACGGCACGAAGCTCGGCGATCATCTCAGGGAGGGCAAAGGCCTGCTTTTGGACTTTGACGCCGGTGCACCGCTGCAAGCGCTGGCAAGCCGCTGGAATGGGATCACCTATGTCGTCAGTGACGCCAGGGATCGGCTGGGGCTGAGCGCGCTGCTCGTGCGCCCCGACGGCTTCGTGGCGTGGGCTGGTGAGGCTGTGCCTGACAATGAGGAAGCCGCGCAGGCCGCATCGCAGTGGTTCGGCAAAGCCTGAAACTATGCCGCCCCGCCATTGAGGTTTGGAATTCCCGCCTATCGGTTTTCGGCAGGTTTGCAGACGTTGCTTCGGCAACGTGTCCGCACTCTTCCCGGCAAGGCGGCGACGCTGTAGAGTGGCGATGCGCCCGACCGTTCCGCCCGGAGGCTCCTTATGGCTGAGATCCTGTTGTTCCATCACGCGCAGGGGCTGACCCCGGGTGTGCGTTCGTTTGCCGACGATATCAGGGCAGCCGGTCACATCGTGCACACGCCTGATCTGTTTGACGGGCGCACATTCCCAAGCATCGAAGCGGGGATCGCCTATATCGGCGAGATCGGATTCGACGCCATGCGGGAGCGCGGCGTGCGCCTCGCCGACGACTTGCCTGTCGGGCTCGTCTATGCCGGGTTCTCCTTCGGTGTGCTGCCGGCGCAGAAGCTGGCGCAGACGCGGCCAGGCGCCCGCGGGGCTCTGCTCTTCTACTCCTGCCTGCCGATCAGCGGCGAGTGGGCCTTCGGACCCTGGCCAGACGGCGTCGCGGTGCAGATCCACGGCATGGACAACGACCCGATTTTTGTCGGCGAGGGCGACATCGACGCCGCCCGCGAGATCGTGGAAAAGGTCGAGGACGCGGAGCTTTTCCTGTACCCAGGCGATCAGCACTACTTCGCCGACAGCTCGCTGCCGTCCTATGATGCGGATGCGACCGCGCTGCTCACCCTCCGCGTGATCGAGTTCCTGAATCGCGTCTGATCCAGACATTCCGGCCCGGATCGGACTATTCGGACGCCACGCAGAAATTGTTGCCTTCGGGATCATTCAAGACCGTGTAGCCATCCGCTTCGCGGACGAAGCTCGCTCCGAGGGATAAAAGCCGTTCTACCTCCCTGGCCCGATCGGGGGTGGCAATATCGAGATGAAGTCGGTTGCGGGCCGGACGCTCCCCCTGACGAAGGTGAAAGCAAAGGCGGGTTCCAGGACCTTCGACCATCACGGTCGGGTCAGTCTCGGGTGTCAATCCGAGAGCGGCAAGACGGGCCAGTTCGTCGTCGTCATATGGCATCACGTCGTAGCCATCGAGCGCCTCCGCCCAAAACCGGGCGACACGCGAGGGAATGTCGCAATCGATGACGATTTCTTTCAGCCTTGCCATGGAACCCTTCAAGAATTGTTGGGCCGGCGACGGCAAACGCGTTCGACGAGAGCGCCACCGACGGCCGGCAGCAATGCGAAAAGCACGAGCTGCGGTGTCTCCGTCAGCGCCAACAGGCCAGACATGAGGAAGGCGACCAATAATCCTGCCAGCACCCCGGCTGCATAGGGCAGATAATCCTTCAAGAAAGCCTCCGTCTTGTGCTGATCTCAAACAGAAGGGGCATTATTGGCTTGAGATAGAGATCTTCGCGGTATCGGCAATGGCTGGTTGCGGCCGAACCTCACGTCGTCCGATCGGTTTATGCGGAATGCCACCACGTTGGTTTACGGGACAGGTCGACCCAAACGACGTGAGCCGGTGCACGTGTTTTGCAGGAGACGACCGATTTCTTTCGCGCTATGAAGACTGACCGCATATCCCCGCTACATCCGACACCGAGGTCCTTCACATGGCTTTGAAAATCCTTTTCGTTGGCGGTACCGGCCAGATTTCATATCCATGCGTCGAGCGCGCCGTGGTTCAGGGCCACGATGTCAGCGTCTATAACCGCAGCTTGAGAGGCGAGCCACTGCCTGCGGGGGTTACCTCGATCGTCGGCGATCTCGCGGCGCCCACCTATGCAGACTTGGCCAAGGCCAATTATGACGTCGTGTGCCAGTTCATTGCCTTTACGCCCGATCAAGTCGCGCGTGACATCGATGTGTTTGCCGGGCACTGCGGCCAGTACATCTTCATCTCTTCGGCTTCGGTCTATGAAAAGCCGCCGCGCCACTATGTGATTACCGAGCAGACACCGGCGATCAATCCCTACTGGCGCTATAGCCAGGACAAGATTGCCTGCGAGACGCTGCTCAAGAATTCCGAGAATCTCGCCTGGACCATCGTCCGTCCCAGTCACACCGTTCGCACCGGCCTGCCGATCATGATGGGCGACAGCGACGTCATGGCCAGACGCATGCTGGACGGCGAGCCCACCATCGTGGCGGGCGATGGCCACACGCCCTGGACACTGACCCGCTCGGTTGATTTCGCGGTGCCCTTTGTCGGGCTTTTCGGCAAGCCGGCGGCGTTGAACGAGATCTTCCACATCACCTCCGACCGCGCCCATATCTGGGATGATATTCAGAAGACGATCGCCAGATTGTTGGGCGTGGAGGCCAGGATCGTACACGTGCCGACGGACACCCTGGTCCGGTACAATCCGGAGTGGGTTGGGCCGCTGCGGGGCGACAAGGCATGGTCGGCGATCTTTGACAATTCAAAGGTCAAAAGCGTGGTGGGCGACTTCACCTGCGCCGAGAGCCTTGATGAAATTTTGGCGGAGCCGATCATGCATCTCAAGCAGCGCCTGGCCAAGAACCGCCCGCCAAGGGGCGATCTCGATACTTTGGTCGATCGGATTTGCGCTGCGCAAAGCGCTCTCGGCTAGGCAGGCCCTCGTAGAGCGCGTGCAGGGTATTTTATGATCCGCGTTCGCCTGTCGGGGCGCGCCATTGCGGAATGCCAACCGGCGCACGGTTCGCCACAATGATCGTCGCCACTTGCCCTCGACGGAGAATCTGCACGGCGGCCCCGGACCGTCGGATGAGGGATGGCACGGCATATCGCTCATAAAAAAATCCCAGCCTAAAACGCGTCCTAAAACATGATGGAGGTCGCGCCGGGTGAGGATCTCGGCAATGATGGCCATCTATTCGCCACTCCGATCCTACCAGGCCATGCTGTTCATTCCTCTTCCCTTCGTCGTTGCTCTTCTGCTGCTCATCCTCTTCGTTGCCGTCCTCAGGCGCGACGAGGAGGCGCAGCCCAACCTGCCGTTTCTGGCACTGATTCTGCTCGCCGTGCTGCAATCCGCCCTCTCCGGCCTGCGCTGGGGCTACGGGGTGCAGGCGGTGGGCGTGATCATGCCTGTCACCGCGGCGATGGTGCCGCCGCTTGCCTATGCCGGGGTTTCCAGGCTGGTGAGGACAAGCCGGCGGCCGCTGGCGGCGCGGATTGCGCTGCATGCCGTGCCCGCTGCCGTCATCCTCTTGTTGATGGTGGTCTGGCGGGATGTGATCGATATCGCGCTGGTGCTTGTCTTCGTCGGTTATGCCCTGGCGATCCTGCTTCTGATGCGGCCGGGCGCCGATGCGCTTCGGCTTGCGCCCTTCGAGGGAGCGGTGCCGGCCTATCGGGCAATCATCTTCGCGGCGGCGGCGCTGTGCCTGTCGGCTTCGGTCGATATCTTCGTCTTTTTCGATTTCACATGGGCGCATGGCGAGCATGCGCTGACGCTGATCAGCGTCAGCAATCTCGCGGTTCTCGTCATCCTCGGTATTGCGGCAGCCGCCGCCAGCCGAAGCCGGGCGCCGGCCGAGACGGTGGAGGCGGTGCTGAAGTCCGAAACGACCGAAGACAAGGAGACGATCGCCACGGTCGATGCGCTGATGGAGGCAAAAAAACTCTATCGCGACGCCAATCTCAATCTCGACCGGCTGGCCCGCAAGGCCGGCATTCCCGCCCGCCAGATCTCGGCGGCGATCAACCGGGCGATGGACAAGAACGTCTCGCAATATGTCAATGACTACAGGATCGGCGAGGCCTGTCGGCTGCTTGCCGCGACCCAGAAATCGGTGACCGAGGTGATGTTCGAGGTCGGCTTTCAGACCAAGTCCAACTTCAACCGCGAATTCCGCCGCGTCACGGATATGACGCCGCTTGCCTGGCGTGAGAGGAAGGGCGGATCAGGCGTCTCTTCGGCTTCGCCCTGAAATGACGCCTGTCCTCTTTCCAGCCTCATCCTGAGGCGCCCCGTAGGGGCCTCGAAGGACGGGGCTGGCCACCGGCGCTTCATCCAGCCAGTCTGCACCCACGCAATCACCCGCCCTCGTGGTTCGAGACGGCCCTTCGTTCGTCACTGCAATCGATTCACTGGATCGATTGCTCCGCTTCTCACCCTCACCATGAGGGCTGACCCGGGTGACTTTCCGCGTCACGTACACAATCGCGATCAAGCACCACCTAAAACGCGTTTGAGGTCGCGATCTGAGCCGGGTCGGCGATGATTGCTGCATGAACACGACATCAGAACATGACCGAGACCTTGCCGCCAAGCTGAGATCGCTTTCGATCGAGCCCGCGGCCTTCAAGACGGAACCGCCGGATCGTCAGACCCGGCGGCGGGTGATCCCAGGAGCAATGCTGGCCCTTGTCGCGACGGCATCGCTGGCGGTGGCGCTTCTCTATCGGCCCGATACGCTGGAGCGCATCGAGACTGTGCTTGCGGGTCTCATAGGCAAGGACGAGGCCGCGATATCCGTCAATGGAACCGACGTGCCCGCCGCCGGTCCTATCCGGGCTCTGCCCTCCAATAATCCAGCGGACAGGGCATTGCCGTCCCGGGAAGTCACCGGTTCCGGCTACGTCGTGGCACCCGATATCGCCACCATCTTCTCCAAATATGAGGGCCGGATCGTTGCCGTCGAGGTCGAGGCGGGCGACAGGATCGTCACAGGCCAGGTGCTGGTGCGGCTCGATGATGCCGGCGCCCGCTTTGCGCTTCAGGGAGCCGAGATCGTCCGGCAATCGGCGGAGTTGGCGCTGGCGGCGAAGACTATTGAATTGGTGCAGGCGCGGTCTTCCCTCACGCGCACCGAGCGGCTGGCCGGGCGCGATGCGATGTCGGCGCAGACGCTGGAGGAGGCGAAGACGGCGTTCGACACTGCCGAAAATGCCGCCCTGCAGGCACGGCAGGACGTGGCCAAGGCGGATCTCGATATCGACAGGGCGCGCGAGCAGGTGGAAGCGCTGACCGTCCGGGCGCCGATATCAGGCACCGTCACGCGGCTTACCGCACATGTTGGCGACACCGTGCTGTCGAGAGAGGACAGCGTCCGGGAGAATGAAAGCCTGCTTGCGATTGCGGATATGGCAACCATGGTCATCGATGCCGACGTGGCCGAGGCGAATATCGCGTTGATGCGGTCGGGCTTGCGTGGCGAGGCGGTGCTCGACGGCTTTCCCGACCGGCCCTTTGCGGTCGAAGTATCGAAGATCGCGCCAATGATTTCGCGGGAGAAGGGGACAGTGACGCTACGCCTGGCACTCTCCTCGCCGCCGTCAGACATGCGTCCCGCCATGGCCGCGCGCATCCGCCTTCTGGTGGGTGAGGCCGGGGTTAGCACAGACCATCAGCAAGGAGCAGAGCGATGACCGACACTCAAGAACCCTATATCGCGCTTCGCGGTGTCAGGAAGGCATTCAGGATCGGCGCGGAGACGATCCCGATCTTTTCCGGGCTCGACCTTTCCATTGCACGCGGCGATTTCGTCGCTGTCATGGGGCCGTCGGGTTCGGGGAAATCGACGCTGCTCAACATGCTCGGCGGCATTGACAGCCCCGACGGAGGGGAGATCAGGATCGGCCGCAGCCATCTCGAGCAGATGGGCGAAGGCGCCAGAGCCGCCTGGCGCGCACACAGCATGGGCATCGTCTTCCAGTTCTACAACCTGCTGCCGATGCTGAATGCGGGCGAGAATATCGAGCTGCCGCTGCTGTTGAAGCCGCTCAAGCGCAAGGAGCGGCGGGCGCGCGTTGAGACCGTCATGGATCTGGTCGGGCTCTCCGGGCGGCAGCGGCAGTTTCCATCCAGCATGTCCGGCGGGCAGCAGCAGCGCGTCGGCATCGCCCGCGCCATCGTCGGCGATCCCGACCTTTTACTCTGCGACGAACCGACCGGCGATCTCGACCGGAAATCGGCCAATGATATCCTCGAGATGCTGGGCTTTCTCAATCGCGAGCTTCAGAAGACCATCATCATGGTCACGCATGATCCCGAGGCCGCCTCCTTCGCTCGGCGCACGCTGCATCTCAACAAGGGCGAATTCGCCGAGGGGGCAGGCCGATGACCTTCTTCGAACTGATGCGGCGCAATGCCTGGCGCAAACGGCTGCGCGCCGTGCTGCTGATGTTTTCCGTCGGCATCGCCTTCCTGATCTATGGGCTGACGGCGAGCTTCGTCAGCGGCAGCCAGGGGGCGGCAGGGGCCAGCGACAATCTGCTCGGCGTCTTCAACAAATCGGGCCGGGGGCTGCCGCTGCCCTTCGCCTATCTGAACAGGATCGCGGACGATGGCGATGTCGCCGCCGTCGCCTATACCGCGCGCATGCGCGGTTTCGTCGAAGTCGCGAAGAATGTGGTTGTCGTCAGCGCCGTCGATCCGAGCACGATTGCCGCCGCCAATGGCAAGGAGCTCGGGCTGACGCCGGAGCTGATCGCGGCGCTGGAGGAGGGCGGCGACCGGGTGCTGGTTGGCAGGGCGTTGGCGGAGGCGCAGGGCTGGTCGGTCGGCCAGCGCATCGGCGTCACCAGCCAGGTCATGAAGGAGGACGGCAGCCGTGATTGGAGCTTCGTGATCGCGGGTATCTTCGAGGGGGCCGATGCCAGCACCGACACCTATTTTATGCTCGCTCGCTACGACACGATCAACGCGGCCCGCGCCCGCGACAAGGATACGGTCGACGCCTTCGTGGTGCGCCCGCGCGAGGGCGTTTCATCAGGCCTGCTTGCGGCGCGAATCGACGCGCTCTTCGCCAATTCGGCGGCTCAGACCAGGACGCAATCGGAAAAGCAGTTCCTCGAGGCCTTTCTCCGGCAATTCGCCGATGTCGGTCTGATCGTCGGCCTCGTGGTCGGCGCCGCCTTCGTGACGATCCTGATGATCGCTGTGAACACCATGCTCTTTGCCGTGAGGGAACGCCGCTTCGAAATCGGCGTCATGAAAGTGCTCGGCTTTTCCGGCGGGCGGATCATGGCGCTCATCCTCGGCGAGACGCTGTTCATCTTCGCCGTCGGCGGCGCGGGCGGGCTCATTCTCGCCAAGCTCGCGACGCTTTCGATCGGGCCGGCATTCGGTCTCGTCTTCAGCGCCGAGGTGCTGCTGAAATCCGTCGCCATCATTGCCGGTCTCGGCCTCATGACCGGCCTGTTGCCCGCCTTCAGCGCCATTCGCCTGCCCATCGTCAACGCCTTCAGAACGAGATAGTCGAATGTCATCAACGCTCAAGCAGATCTTTCTCATGATCAGAGTCAACCTCGGCAGCCTGCCGCGGCGGTTGGCGATCTCGTTGTCGATGGTGCTCTCGGTCGCCCTCGTCGTGGCGGTGCTCGCAGGCTTCCTGGCGATGGCGCGCGGCTTCGAGGCCGCGCTTGCCGGGGCAGGCTCGCCCGATGTCGCCGTCATTCTCGGCGGCGGCACCAACCAGGAGACCGGCTCGGATGTGCCGGCCGAGGCGATCCGCACCCTTGCCGCCGTGAGCGGCGACACGGGGATTGCCGGCGACGGTGCGGGCGGGCTGATGCTATCGCGCGAGACCGTCGTTCCCGTCGATATCAGGGCAAGCGACGGTGCCGACCAGACGTTGTCGCTGAGGGGCATGGACGTGGCAGGCCCGGGCTTGCGCGAGCGCGCCCGGCTTTCTGAAGGTCGGCTGTTTTCGCCCGGCGCCCGCGAGATCGTCGTTGGGGCCCGCATCGCTCAGACTTTCTCCGGCTTTGCCGTCGGTGAGACGGTGCGCCTCGGCGCGGTCGACTGGAGGGTCGCCGGCCATTTCACCTCAGTCGGCAGCGCCTTCGAATCCGAGATCTGGGCGGATCTGGAAGCGGTGCAATCGGCCTTCGACCGGCTTGGGCAAGTGCAGAGCCTGCGGGTGCGGCTCGATGGCGGGAACGATGCCGCGAGCGCATTGGCGACGTTGCGTGCGCGCCTGTCCGGTCTCTCCGGTCCGCCGCTCTCTGCCGTCTCCGAGGCCGATCTCTATGCCGCGCAGGCCGAGCGCATTGAGAGCCTTATCCGCCTGTTCGGCTGGCCGATTGCGCTTTTGATGGCGGTCGGCGCCACGGCCGGGGCGCTGAATACGATGATGAGCTCAGTCTCCGACCGGACCGTCGAGATCGCTACACTGCGGCTGCTCGGTTTCGGCCGCCTGCCGGCCTTTGCCGCGACCTGGATCGAGGCCGTGCTGCTTTCCGTCGCGGGTGCGGCGTTCGGCATCCTCGCCTCACGTCTTGCCTTCGACGGCTGGCAGGCAAGCACGATGGGCGCCAACAACACCAAGATGGCCTTCCAGCTCGACGTCACCCCTGACGTCATCCTGACTGCGGGTTTGCTGGGTCTTGCGATCGGCATCATCGGCGGCGCGCTGCCGGCGCTTGCGGCGACGCGGTTGCCGCTGAGGGCTGCGTTACAGGCGAGGGGGTGAAATCGCGCCGCGGTCATCACCCGCCCTCGTCCTTCGAGGCTCCGGCCTTTGGCCTGCGCACCTCAGGATGAGGGCTGATCGGTGTGCCTTGCTGTCTAACCGCATTCCGAGGTGCGACCTCTCTCCAGCCTCATCCTGAGGTGCCCCGCAGGGGCCTCGAAGGACGGGGCTTGGCCGCTGCGGTTAGTCGGAGTGCCGTGCCGCCAGCCGTCAAGGAACGATGCGAAGCCTCGGATTTATGCAATTACAGTGCCAAAAGTTTTTCGGACAGGTTGCAGCTTTCCGGCATCGTATCAGACCCTGCGCGATTGCCTGTGGAATAAGGCCCGCGAGCCCGCCCTCTGCCCCATTGACAACATCTTATCGCCTTCTTGCCGTGGCCGGTTGCCCCCGCCGCATCCGATCGGCCGATCCTGGTCGATCCCGGCGGCGACATAGCGATCCGACGAACAGGGCAACATGGCGATATGACAGTCTACTATGTGAACTCAGCAACTGGCTCCGACCGCAACAGCGGAACGGGCCAGAAATCGGCTTTTGAGACTTTGTCCAAAGTGGAATCCTTGAAGCTGAAACCCGGCGACAGCGTGCTCCTTGCCAAGGGGAGCGTGTTCAACGAGCAGTTCGATGTCAAATATTCCGGCAGCGAGAGTGCGCCGATCAAGATCGGCAGTTACGGGACGGGTGCGGCACCCGTCATCCACAGCAGCGGCGACGGCATCCACAGTCTCTATGCCTCGAACATCGTCATCGAGAACCTGAAGATATCGAATACCGGCGGTGCGGGCATCTATGGCGGCAGTGTCACGAACTGGACGGTCCGCGACGTCGAGATCGCCAAGACGGGATTGTCGGAAAACGCAGGCGCCGTCACCTTCCGGAGCAGCAAGAACGTGACGGTCGAAGACAGCAAGATATCGGGCGTCAAAGGCGACGGCTTCTGGATCGAAAAGGTCGCCGGCGTCAAGCTTCTCAACAACACCGTCACCAGCGCGAGCGGCTCGACGGCCGATGCCGTGCAGATGAATGACAGCAGCAATATTCTGATCAAGGGCAATCATCTCGACCAGACGCATGCCAGCAGCCCCAAGGGCGTGATCGCGCTGGTGCGGGACACGAATGTCGTGGTCGAGGACAATGTGCTCACCGGCGGCGGCTTCGGCATCAGCGCGCAGGCGGGCAAGAACGTTGCCATCCGCGACAATGACATATCCGGATATCACGGTTACAGCTGGTCCTTCGCCGTCGGTCTCGGCGACCAGGGCAATGCGCGGGACTATGATATTTCAGGCAACCATATTCATGACGGCGCGTGGGGCGTTGCCGTCAGCGGGCCCATCGGTGCCAGCTATAGCCGCACGAATATCAAGGTTCACGACAACGTCTTCGACGACCTCTCACAGGCGGCGCTGAAGGTCGACAGGCCGGCATCCGGCTCCTTCACCAACAATACGATCGAGACCGGCACCAAGGCCACCAGCATATCGCCGGCCATTGCCGACGCGCATACCTTCACCGTCAAAGGCAACCATACGGTCGCCAATGTCGAGACCGCGCTGGCAAGCCCGGTTGCGAAGACCGCGGCAGTCACGGAGGCCTCCGCGGATCCGGCGGTTGTCGCCGTCCATGACAATTTGAAGATCTTTACCGATACGGGCGACGCCCATCGCGGCAATCTCCTCGAAAACGACAGCTCGGACAATGACACCCTGGTGCTGCGCCGCTTCGGGGACGAAACCGTCGGCAAGCACGGCCTGACGCTGACCGGCGAATACGGTGAGATCCACGTGGACCGGGAAGGCAACTATGCCTACACTCTCGATGAAACGAAACTCCCTGACCATAGCGGACATGTGAGCGAGTCGTTCAGCTACGGGATCAACGATGGAACCTCGCATCATAGCGACGGGGATACGCTGACCGTCTTCATCCACCTGGATGGCTTGCTGAGCTGAGGTGAGGCTGCCGGGAGCGGCGCTATGCCGGGAGGCGTTCCTTCCGAGGAAGCGTTGCTCTTGCCATCAAATGGCTCCGCAGTGTCCCTCATCCGGCTGCCGCCGGGTGAGGGTAAGGGGCTGCAATGCGGCCTCAACCTTTCCGGCTTGCGACTGACCTGAAACAGGACGTCTCACCTCTGCGACCATACGTCGCCGAGGGTACGATTATCGTTCATTCACCTTTCGGTCGTTATTTAGTAGATTGTTTTCGTATAAGTTGTCATTTCCAGGATACCGCCTCCGCCAGGCGTTCTCGAGACCAAGGCAGGCCCACAGGGTCTGCCAACCGTCGTGAGGGCAATATCGAAGGCCTTTAGACATGGCCTTTAGCCCCGACCGCATCCGATCCACGCGTCGCAGCCGATTCAGACGGCTGCGCGGCATTTCGAGAACAAGGCGATATGGCAATCTATTATGTGAATCCAGCGATAGGCTCCAACAGCAACAATGGAACGAGCGAGGATACGCCGTTTTCGTCGTTCTGGGCGGTGGAAAACTTGAAACTGCAGCCGGGCGACAGCGTGCTGCTCGCCGCCGGAAGCGTGTTCAACGATCAGCTTGACCTTAAATACTCCGGCAGCGTTGCGGCTCCGATTACGATCGGCAGTTATGGTGTCGGCGATGCGCCGGTCATCCATAGCCCCAACGACGGCATCCACAGCCTCTATGCATCGAACATCGTCATCGAGAACATCAAGATCTCCGACACCGGCGGCGCGGCCATCTATGGCGGCAGTGTTTCGAACTGGACGGTCCGAAACGTCGAGGTCGATCACACCGGACTGGCGGGCAAGTCGGGTTCGATCACCTTCCGGACCGGCTCGAACATCACCATCGAAAACAGCACGATCAACGACGTGAACGGCGACGGCGTCTGGATCGAAAAAGTCAACGGCGTCAATTTTCTCAACAACACCGTCACCAACGCCCACGGCACCGCGGCAGATGCCGTCCAGATGAACGACAGCAGCAATATCGTGATCAGCGGCAATTACCTCGACCAGACAGGCGCCGCTACGCCGAAGGGCGTCATCGCGCTCGTTCGGTCCGTAAATGCCTTGGTCGAGGACAACGCGATTATCGGTGGTGGCTTCGGGATCGGCGCACAAGCCGGCACCAACGTCGCTATCCACGACAACGATATTTCAGGCTATGGCGGCTACAGCTGGTCCTACGCCATCGGTCTCGGCGACCAGGGCAATACGCGGGACTACGATATATCGGGCAACTATATCCATGACGGCGCATGGGGCGTGGTGGTCAGTGCCGCCGGCACGACCAGTTATGTTCGCGAGGGTATCGAGATCCACAACAACGTCTTCGACGACCTGTCTCAGGCAGCGCTGAAGGTCGACAGGCCGGCATCCGGCTCCTTCCACGACAATGTCATCGCCAGCGATATCAGGCCCTACAGCATATCTCCCGCCATCATCGCCGCGAACACCTTTCCCGTCAGCAACAACACGACGCTCGACGAGGCCCAGGCGACGATGCTTGCGAGCAGCGATAGTCTCGCGGTCGGCGATACGACGCACACGGACACGGCGCCTGCGCTTGTCGCAACGCATGACAGCCTGAAAATCTCCTCCGATCTGGATGGCGCCCATTACGGCAATCTCCTCGAAAACGACAGCTCGGCCAATGGAACCCTGCTGCTTCGCCGCTTCGAGGGCGAATTCGTCGACAAGGACGGCGTGACGCTGACCGGCCAATACGGCACCATCCATGTCGACAGTGACGGCGATTACACCTATACGGCCGATGCGGCAAAGCTCGCCGGACTCAGCGGAGACGTGAGCGACACCTTCCACTACAAGATCTCCGATGGGACTTCGCTGCATTTCGACACGGATACGTTGATCGTCTCCATCCATGTGGATGACCTGCTGAGCTGATGGGGATGCCGGCAGCAAATGGCGTTGCATCATCGCGGCGGCAGTCCGCCCGGCACTTGCGAAGTCTCATTGATCGCCGAGCAGGATCCTGATGACGTCGACTTCGATTTCCGCGCAGATGATTTCATATTCGGTGATGATTGCGGGATCGGCCGATCTATCCCGGCGCATGCGATCGAGGACGACGCAGGCTTCGCCGTAGGCGCCACATAATTCATAAAGATGAGGCTGGCTCGCCGCAACTGCTCTGATCGTTGCCCGCGTCGCAGGCAGCCTCATCATCAGCCTGGCCAGCCCCTGTTCCGCGGCTTGCCGGGTGAGGTAGGCTACGCCTTCTTTCCTGACCATGCCGTCATTCCTCGCTGCCTGTGTTTTCCTATTCAGGGGTACGCAAGACTCATCCCCTCACTAGTACGCAGGAATGCTGCATCTGGTTTCATGCCGGATGAAGGATTAGTGGCGCAGTGCCGCAAACAGCCGGTGCTACCAGCGCAGGAGGCGGGGGCCGAGCAGCGCGCCGATTGCACCGGTCAAGAGGATGCCGAGCGAATACCAGAGGGTCACGAAGGGCAGGCCGTTTTCCGTGCAGAACCAGGAATAGACCCAGGCGCCGGATGCGCCGGCGGCAATACCGGCGATGAAGCCTGTGATGCCGAGGTTGCTCGGGGCGCCGCCACGGAGAACCCAGGTATTTGCGATCAGGATCGGCATGGCAAAGGCAAAGATCAGCAGCGGGCAATGTAGGGCGGAGGAGCCGAGCACCAGCACGGGGTAGCTTGCGGCCGGCGACAAAGCGAGCTGAATGACCGCCATGACGGCGAGGGCGAGTACGATGGCCGCGGCAATCCCGAAAAAGCGGCCTTCCGAGCCATCCGGCCGGGACAGGCGGTAAGCGGCTGCGAAGGCGGCGATTGCGAGCAGGGCGTTGTAGGCGGACTTGATCCAGAAGACCGGCAGCATCAGCGCCTCTGCCATATCGGTGCGAAGGCCGAAAACGATGAGCATCAGCAAGAGTGAGATCGCCAGGGCGGGTAGGACGGCGAGCACGAAGCGGCGTTCGAGCGCATGTCTCGGCACCGGCTTCAGATCCCGGACAAGGCTGTCGATCACGTCCTCAGTCTCTCTCACTTTCCACCTCGCAATCTTGCCGCCAGCGCCTTGATGCCTCTGTGAACGCCGACCTTGACCGCCGATTCCGACTGTCCGGTGCGGCTTGCCGTATCGGCCACCGACTGCCCCTCGAGCTTGACCTGACGGATCAGCTCCTGCTGGTGCTGCGGCAGGCCGTTCAACAGCCGTTCGACATCCATGCGCGCTGCAATCGCATCCTCCCTGAAATCGTCTTCGATCTCCTCGTCCAGCTCCATTTCCGCCTTGTACCGGCCGCCATGCTTCCGGTGATGGTCGATCAGCTTGTAGCGGGCAATCGAGAAGAACCACGCGGTGAACGGCCGCTCCCTGTCATAGGTCGCCCGGCGCGAATGCAGCGCCAGCAACGTCTCCTGCACGAGATCTTCCGTGTCGGATTTCGCGGTAGTGCCGATCCGCCCGCCGTAATAACCGACGAGCAGGGTTCGCAACGTCACGAGCAGACGCCGATAGGCTGCCTCGTCCCCGTCGAGGGAAAGAAGCATCAGCATCTTCAGTGCTTGTTCCGAATGGGCGCTCGTCATGTCGTCTGCAATATCATTCGGGTGGATGACGCTTTGGTTACAGGCGGGTTCAAAAAATCTTCCGGCGGCAATTCAAAGTGTACAGCGTCCTTTGCGCGTCTCTAAAAGACGCGCGTGCTGTAGCGCTATCACATAAGCGTGAGGCTGTAACCGCCTTCGCAAGGGGATCGAATTCAGGACTGTGAGCCGTCGGCGGGTGCCGGCGGACATGTCAATCGATCCGAGGAGACCCTCATGACCAAGATCCTTTCCAGCCTTGCTGCCTGCACCTTCGTCATCGGCCTGTCGCTTGCCGGCGCCGCCAGCGCCCAAAGCAGCGATGCCATGAAGAAAGACAGCATGAAGACCGACACGATGTCGAAGGATGCGATGTCCAAGGATGCGATGTCGAAGGACGCAATGGCGACCGGCAGCACCAAGGCCGACTGCATGCACAATGCCGGCATGGAGAAGGACACGATGAAGAAGGACACGATGATGAAGGCCTGTGATGCGATGAAGTAAGCTTTAGCCGCGGCCGCTGAAACTATTTGGCCGGCGGCCGCGTCCTTTCTCGCGAAGACCTTTCATGTCGATCCGGAGGAACTACAATGGCCACGACCGATGCCGGCATGGCGAGCGGACGCACGCTCTTCTACCGCCATGGCCTGCTGGTGCGCCTGTCGCACTGGGTAAACGTGCTGTGCATGACGGTGCTGCTGTACAGCGGCCTGCAGATATTCAACGCCCATCCGGCGCTCTATTGGGGCCAGTACGGCGCCGACAACGATCCGTCCTTCATTTCCATGGGGGCGGTACAGGAAGGCGATGCGCTGAAGGGCGTGACGCACTTGGGCGGATTGAGCTTCGATACGACGGGCATTCTCGGGGTTTCGAATGTCGACGGCGAGGCCGCGGTGCGCGGCTTTCCGAACTGGCTGACCTTGCCGAGCTACCAGGATCTGGCATCGGGCCGGCGCTGGCATTTCTTCTTTGCCTGGCTGTTCGTCATCAATGGCTTCATCTATCTCGCCTATGGTTTCGTCAGCCGGCATTTCCGCCGCGATCTGCTGCCGGCGGCCGAAGAGCTGAAGCCTTCGCATCTCGGCCATGAGATCGTCAGCCACGCCCGGCTGCGCTTTCCCAAGGGGGCCGAGGCCCGCCACTATAATACACTGCAGAAACTCGCCTATGTCGCCGTGATCTTCGTGCTGTTGCCGCTGATGATCGGAACGGGGCTTACCATGTCGCCGGGCTTCAACGCGGTCGCGCCCTGGCTGCTCGATCTGTTCGGCGGCCGGCAATCGGCCCGCACGCTGCATTTCCTGACCGCCTTCTCGCTCGTCGCCTTCGTCGCCGTGCATGTGGCGATGGTGCTGGTCTCGGGCGTGTTCAACAATTTGCGTTCGATGGTCACCGGCTATTACGACATCGGGCAGGGAGGAAAGTCATGAGCCGCATCATCACCAGGCGTCGCTTCCTGATCGGCGCGACCATGACGGCATCAGCGCTGGGGCTCGCCGGCTGCGATGCCCTTGTCGAAAACGATCGGACGAAATCGGTGTTGAAGATCGCCGAAGGCCTCAGCATGAAGACGCAGCGCTTCCTGCTCGGCGACGACGCGCTCGCCCGCGAATTCACCGAAGCCGATATCTCGCCGACCTTCCGCGCCAACGGCACGAGCATGCCCGACAATGCCCGCTATATGGACTGGATGAACCAGCGGTTTTCGGGCTGGAAACTCGAGGTCGGCGGGCTGGTCGACAAGCCGATGCAATTGTCGCTGGCCGAGCTGAAAGCCCTGCCGGCCCGCACGCAGATCACAAGGCATGACTGCGTCGAGGGCTGGAGCGCGATCGGCAAATGGACCGGCGTGCCGCTCGGCGCGCTGCTGCAGGCGGCGGGCCTGAAACCCGAAGCCCGCTACATCGTCTTCCACTGCGCCGACGAATATGAAAAGACGCTCGACGGCAGCGGTTGGTATTACGAAAGCATCGATCTCGTCGATGCGTTTCACCCCCAGACGATCCTTGCCCACACCATGAACGGCCGCAATCTCGAAGTTGCCCACGGCGCGCCGCTCCGGCTCCGGGTCGAGCGCCAGCTCGGTTACAAGCAGGCAAAATACCTGACCGGCATCGAAGCCGTCGCCGATCTCGGCCAGCTTTACGGCGGCAATGGCGGCTTCTGGGAGGATCGCGGTTATGAATGGTATGCGGGCATATAGTCCCTGACGACATGCCGACCTTGACGCTTTCCTCGTGTCGGGTTCCACGGCCGGAGAGGTCGTCGTGACCGAGTGTGCGGAACTCCGCCGCTGCCGCGCTCAGGCAGAGAGGCCGATGGTGATGGTAGCGGATAGCACGCCGCTATCGAGCTTTTCGAAATCGAACATGTAGTCGGCCGCATCCTCCGGGATGAGGCCGTCCTCGTCGTTGCGCGTATTGCGGGCAGGGCGCCCGAGATAGTCGGGATGCTCACCATAGATGATATCGCTCAGCACATCGTCGAAATAGATCTGGCTGACGAGAAGCTCCTTGCCCTCGACGAGGATGCGGCAATGAACATGCGGCGTGCGGCCCTTGTACCATCCGGGATAGGCCGTCAAAAAGCTTGCCTGCCCCTTGGCATCCGTCAGCTGGCGGCCGCGGAAGGCAAGACCGCTGATCGCCTCGGCATCGCCGAAGGTGCACATCTCCGCAGCCTCGCGGCCGGAATAGATGCCGCGGTGATCGGTATGCCAGATTTCGATATCGGCATTTTCGACCGGCCGGCAATCGGCCGCGTGGACGATCCGAACGGCCAACCGCATAGGCAGCCCGGCCTTTCCTTCCGAAATGTCCTGACGGGCCGGGACATTGTTGACATGGCAGGGGCCAAGGGTCTGGGCGACGGTCACAACGCAATTCGGACGGGTACGGAAGAGCGCCTCGGGCAGCTTTTCCAAGGTAACCGACTTTGTGCCGCCGCTTACGAAATCCGTTCCATTCCAGTCGAATGTCCTGGCGGCAACAACGACATGCCGCCGCGGCCAGATCGCCACCGCAACCACGGATGATGCGACAATGGCCGCACCTCCAAGCACAAGGGTCCGCCTTTTCATCTGTCTTCCTTTGCCTCAAGACGCAGGATTTAAGGAGGGTAGACCGGAAATTCCAATTAAATCTCGGCAATGATCGGCGGCAACGAAATCATCTGCATCAGATGCCCGTCGAGACGGCAGGTGGGTCCCGAAGCGGCCATTCCTGTTTGCAGGCGGATTGACGAGAAAGCGTATTCTGCCGATGTTAGCAGATGGACGGTTGCTCCAAGGCGCCCATTGGGCTCCATTCGCGTAAAAGCTGCTGTAAAGCATTGAATTGCCGGATAATTTTATCCTAGAATCGATTCCGCTTTGAACTATGCAGTAGGTATCCAAAATTCGTTTCCGAGCCAGGGCAGAGGCATATGGAACCAACCCACTTGTTCGAGCTCGTCATCGCGATGTTTCTTGCGATCATCGCGCTGCACTATGCGGCCCACAGGCTCGGATTGCCGCCGTCCGTCGCGCTGCTGACGGGTGGCGCCTTGCTGGCGTTTGTGCCGGGGTTGCCGGCGATATCAGTCGATCCGGAGCTGGTGCTGGTCATCTTCCTGCCGCCGCTCCTAATGGACGGCGCCTGGGCCATCGCGCTCGCGCGGTTGCGGCGCCATATGATCGGCATCGCCTCGCTGGCCATCGGCGCTGTGTTGTTCACCTGTGCGGTGGTGGCCGTCGTGGCCCATCTTATCTTTCCATCGCTTCCCTGGGCAGCCTGCGCGGCCCTTGGCGCGATCGTTGCACCCCCGGACGCGGTCTCGGCGCGCGCCGTGCTCGAGCGAGTCAGGCTGCCGCGGCGGCTGCAGATTCTTTTGGAAGGCGAGAGCCTGCTCAACGATGCGACCGGCCTGGTTCTTTTCCGTTTTGCCGTTGCCGCCGCCGCAACGGGAGCCTTCAGCGCGGGGGAGGCAGTCGGCAGCTTCCTCGTGCTGGCGCTCGGCGGCGCCGTCGTCGGCGTCGTTGTGGGAACGGCATGGGTCAAGTTCATCCGGCGTCTCGGCGACGAATATCTGATCATCGCAGCCACGGTGCTGCTCGGCTGGATTTCCTATCTGCTCGGAGAGCTGCTGCATGTTTCCGGCGTCATCGCCACCGTCACCACCGGCCTGATCGCGTCCTGGCACCAGCACACCGTATTTTCAGCCGCAACGCGCATGCGCGGCACGTCGTTCTGGACCGTGATGATCTTCCTGATGGAAGCTTCGGTTTTCACCCTGATCGGCCTCTCGCTGCGGGATGTGGTCGAACGCGGCGGCGGCTTGACCACCGTGATCGCGACGATGGGACTACCGATGCTGGCGATCCTCGTCACACTTGTGGTGGCGCGTTTTGCCTGGGTTTTTGCCTCCGATCTCGTCATCAGGTTCTGTGCAGCCCTGGGGATGACGCGAGCTCAGCCGCTCGGCGCTGGCGGCGCGACGGTTCTCAGCTGGGCAGGCGTGCGCGGCGTGATCACGCTCGCCCTGGCGCTCAGCCTGCCCGAGGGGTTCCCGGGCCGTGACTTCATCCTCGCCACATCCTTTGCCGTCATTCTCGGAACAGTGCTCGTGCAGGGCACGACATTGAGGCGGGTGATCGCCTGGGCGCGGCTGGCGCCGGAGACGGAAAGAGCGCGCCTCACAATGAGCCAAGCCGAAGCCGCCATGGCACAGGTGCAGCTCGGGATCGTCCAAAACCTGGCATATGACGCAGAGGGAACGCTCATCCACCCGCAATTGCTGGAGCGCTACCAGCGCAGGGCGACAGCGATCGTCGATTATGCCGAGAGAACCGAGCATTACGTGCCGGTGCTCCATGCTCATTTCGACGTCGTTCTCGAAGCGGTTGCATCAGGGCGCCGCGAACTCATTCGCCTCCATCGCGCCGGCGACATTGACGACGAAACGTTAGACGAGCTGGAACGGGATCTCGATCTCGAGGAACTGAGCGCGATCTCGGCCAAGGCGTGAGGTTCAGCGCCTCGCGCCCTTCGATATCATCGTCAACGCATTACGATACGCCGCCGACGAGCGGCGTTCTGCCCTTAAATGGCAATCTGCTCGCCAAGTTCGACGACGCGGTTGGACGGCAGGTTGAAGTAATCGGAGGGATCGATGGCCAAGCCTTCCAGCGCCATGAATATGCGCTCCTGCCAGGCGGGCAGCCCGGTATTCGGCGTCCTGACGAGGTTCCGGCGGCCGAGATAGAAGGAGGTCCTCATGATCTCGAACTTGAAGCCGCCCTCACGGCAGAGAGCCAGCGCCCGGGTGACATCAGGGTCGTCCATGAAGCCGAAGGTGATGTCGAGGCGCACGAAACGCGGCGAGAGCTGGCTGATCCTGATGCGGCGGCTATCGGGAACATAAGGTTCGTCCTCGGTCCAGACGGTCAGGATGACATTCTGTTCGTGGAGCACGTGATTGTGCTTGAGATTGTGGAGCAGAACATTCGGCGTGCGATCCGGGACGCTGGTCAGGAAGACTGCCGTTCCCGGAACAGTGACCGGCGAATGCTCCGACTTTCGTTCGATCGACCGGATGAAGGAATCGAGCGGGATCTCGTTGTTGGCCCGCAGTCGCTTCAGATAGGCCTGTCCTCGGGTCCATGTCCACATCAGGATCATGATCGCCAGCGCCAAGGCGACCGGAACCCAGCCGCCATCGTGGATCTTTAAAAGGTTGGCCGCCAGGAACAGGACTTCGATGATGAAGAGCGGCAGCAGCAGGAGGGTGGCGAGCACGAGGGAGTAGCCCCAGACGGCCCGGAGGAACTGGAAGACCAGCATGGTGGAGATTACCATGGTTCCGGTCACGGAGATGCCATAGGCCGTCGCCAGCGACTCGGAGTCGCCGAAGGAAAAGATCAGCATCAAGACGCCGACCAGCAGGAGAAGATTGACGGCCGGCACGTAGATCTGGCCGGTGTTGGTCTCCGACGTGAACTTGATGCGCAGTCTCGGCAGGAAGCCGAGATGAACCGCTTGTCGGGCCAGCGAAAATGCGCCCGTTATCACCGCCTGGCTGGCGATGATCGTTGCCATCGTCGCCAGGAGAACCACCGGCAGCAACGCCCAATCGGGATACATCAGAAAGAACGGATTGGTGGCCGCTTCGGGATGGCTAAGAACCAGCGCGCCTTGGCCGAGATAATTCAGGAGCAATGCCGGAAAGACGAGCACGAACCATGCCATCTGGATCGGGCGGCGCCCGAAATGCCCGAGATCGGCATAGAGTGCTTCGGCACCCGTCACCGTGAGAAACACGGCGCCGAGCACGATGAGGCCGACGGTGCCGGCATGAGCGAGGAACGAGAGCGCGTTGATCGGATTGAGGGCGGTAAGAATCCTCCAGTCGTCGCCGATATGGATCAGGCCGCCTGCTGCCATGGCCAGAAACCACAAGACCGTGATCGGCCCGAAAAACATCGAGACGGCGGCCGTTCCCCGGGACTGGACGGCAAAGAGAACGATCATGATCGCAGCCGACGCAAGCGGGACGTATTCGGCAAAGGCCGGCGTGACCAGCTTCAGGCCTTCGAGCGCCGACATGACGGACAGGGCCGGCGTGATCATCGCATCGCCGATGAAGAGGGCTGCTCCGATCAGGCCGGCGAAGAAGAGCACGGGCACGTTTCGCCCCATCTTCTTCATCAGGAGGGCGAGAAGCGAGAGCGTGCCGCCTTCGCCGTCATTGTCCGCCCTGAGAAGGAAGAGCACATATTTGAAGGTCACGATGATCGTCAGCGTCCAGATCATCAGCGAAATGAGACCGATGACCTCGGCTTCGTGTACGCCATCGGCGGCAAACGGCCTCAGCGCCTCGCGAAGGGCATAGAGCGGGCTGGTGCCGATATCGCCATAGACGACGCCGACCGCGCCGATGACCAGTCCGACGAAGCCTTTTCGGCCAGCACCTTCACCCGTATTGTCTGCATGTGTTGACGTCATGGTTCCCCGCTCATGCCACTTGGCCATGGACACAAACATATGCCGCATTGCAGAACGGCAAGTAAATTGATGTGGGTGTGAATTTTTTGTGGGGGGTGGAGGCGGATGTGGGCGTGGGAGCGTTGTGTATTCGGGGAGCGCGCAAACTCCAAACCTTGTCGCGCTCCCCGTGATACTCTGCGTCAATCAGCGAACAGACGCGCAGCTCCCAACGTCATCAGGCTTGACGTGGCCGGATTGAAGATCGCTCCATTGCGGTATCGACGGATCAGGGCCGCCGATCGTTGCCTCGAACGTGGCACGGTCCACCTTGATGAGGCGTCCTGACGACGTGATGCTCACCATCTCCTTTTTGCTGACATAAGCCAGGCTGGCATTCAGCCGGCAGAAGAACCGCTTACTGCTGTTCGAAACGACCCAGCCGTAGCCGCCGGCCTTGCCTTTGGTGAGTTTGCCGACGGCATAACCCTGCTTTTCAAGCTTCGAAAAGGATTCCGCCTGCGCAATGTCCGGCATAAAGGCAAAGCCGATCACCGCGCCGACGAGCAGCCCGACAAAGCCCTTCCAGCCGGCACGTGCACCCGTATTGTTTATATGCGTCGACGCCATAGTTCCCCTCTCGTGCGACTTGCCCATGGGCACAAACATATGCCGATTGCAGAACGGCAAGTAAATTGAGGTGAGTGCGAATTTTGTGAGGGAGGGGAGGTGGACGTGGACCGAGCAGCTGCGCGTTACAGAAATACCAGCGGCCGCCAACCATGCGTGAAATCAGCGGCGGCTGTATCATGCTGACAGAGACTGTCAGCAAGGGTGGTTGACAATCCTGAGAGCGCGGCTTTTTGAGCTAGAGCATGATGCCGAAAAGTGTGAGCGGTTTTCGGACGACATCATGCTCTAACTATATAATGTAGAACAGGATTCAGATTTTAGGCCGACCCGGCCTAAAATCACCCTGTTCTAGCGCCATTTCGTCGGAAAGTCCGGCTATCCGCGGGATCGCTCCGCTTCGATCTCGCCCCAATCGGAGCAGAGTGTCGAGATGAAGCCGCACCACCGCATTTTCTTCATTCAGTTTGCCGTGGCCCTTTCGCTGGGGGCGTTTGTCTCGCGGTTGCCCGACCTTCAAATCAAGTTCAGCCTGACAGAGGGAGAGCTGGGCCTTTTGCTCGCTGTCATGTCCTCCGGGGTTCTCTGCGGGTTGACGTTCTCGGTGAGGCTCATCGAGAGGCTCGGTGCGCGCACCACGGCCTTCGTCACCGTCTTCGGTGCGGCGCTGTTTTTCGCGCTGATCCCCTGGATGCCTTCAGCTCTTCTGGCGGTGCCGTTGTTCTTCATTGCCGGCATTTTCACCGGCGCATTCGAGATCAACGCCAATATCGAAACCGATCGCCATGAGGCGTTGCTCGGGTACCGCATCATGAGCCGGGCTCACGGCATGTGGAGCCTCGGCTTCTGCATCACCGCCCTTGTTGCCGCCGGCATGCGGCAGGCCGCTGTCTCCATCGAACTGCATAGCTTCATCACCCTCGTGACCGTCTTGGTTGCGGGGTCGATCGTTTTCGCCAGGATCGAGAACGCGCCCCAGCGGCAGGACGCGCACCCGGGAGATAGTCCGCATATCGCTTTTCCGACGATCGGGCTGCTGCCCCTTTGCCTGATAGGCGCAGCTCCGCTTCTTGCCGAAGGCGCAAGCGTCGATTGGTCGGCGATCTATATGCGCGACGTATTCGCGGTCGAACCCTTCGTTGGCGGGCTCAGCGTGACCATTTTCTCCTTGCTCATCGCCATCGGACGGCTCGGCATGGACCCCGTCATCGACCGCTTCAATCCGCGGCCGGTCGCAATCACTCTCCTTGGGATCGCGGCCGTCGGTGTTGTCATGGTTGCGACGGCGACACATCCTGTTGTCGCGCTCGCAGGCTTTGGCCTGACGGGTATCGGCTGTTCTTCGGTCTATCCGCTTGCCATCTCGGCTGCGGCCCGACGCACGGATCGACCCGCACCCGTCAACGTTGCAGCGCTCGGGCAGACGACGTTCCTTGTGTTTTTCGCCGGGCCGCCACTGCTCGGTTTCGTTGCCGAACACTTCGGCATCCGCTTTTCGTACTGGGCGGTCGTGCCTGTTCTCGCCGCAGCACTGCTGGTCACCAGGGCACTTGCCGCGGATCCTGCCCCGGTCACAGGCCAACCCGAACCGGCGCAACCACACGGTTGACACGCCACGCCGGCCTCCGCTGTCCTAAGCTCATTCACGTCCGCAACCGGAGGGGCAACCTCCGGCTTTTGCTGGTGAATTGGGTGAGAGCGATGTATTTCCCATCACGTCGAAGTATTATTAGCGGCCATCGGAAATATAGCTCGTATAGGTGAGGAGCTAATTCCGCGCACTGTCGTCAACTCTTGGCGAATGGTTTTGCTGCTCAAGCATTGCGAACGCAGTCCATCTCGTCTGAATAGACCTAGTTGGGATGGCGAAACTTCCAGCCTTTCGGCCCAGCAAAACATATGTTTTGCGGGGTTTCGATGGTCGTGTCCGGCCAAAAGGCAGGCTCGCCTACGGAGCTTCGCGCCTCGCTTCGGACAAATTTCTGCCGCCAAAATGCCAGTATTAGTTGTTTCTAAATCACGCCATAATTCGCATCTACGTTGCCGCGCCTGTTTTATTCTTCGCCACATTTCGGAATTTCAACATTATACAAACAATGGTGGGTAACTATGAAGGTTATTCTCGTCATCGTCCTCACGGCGCTTGCCGTGCCCTGTGAGGCAGACATGCTCGTTACGGCGTCCCGATACAAAAGCATGCACGAACGCTCCATCTCCTTCCTCAGCATCAATCCGCGCAGGGTATCGTGGTGCGGGGCGTTCCTGGCCTTTGTCGCCAAGCGATCTTCGCGGCAACCGCCGCCCAACCCCAACTTGGCGGCGTCCTGGAGGAAGTTCGGTAAGCCGGTCGGCGTCCGCTCCGCCAGGCGAGGGGATGTCGTGGTGATCCGCACCGGCCGGCGCTTTCATGTGAGCCTGTTCGATCACATCGATCAGCGCCGGCAGTACGTCTACCTGTTCGGCGGCAACCAATCCAACCGAGTCCAGCTATCCAGATATCGCGCCAGTTCGGTCGTCGCCGTGCGACGATGATGCCGGCCTAAGGGAGCAGGCATCGCTTCTGAAAAAGGTGAAGTATCGCTCCTTAAAAACCTCTTGTCTACAAAAGATGATTGAATTCAATATCTTGACGTTGATATAGAGGTTTTTAAGGGGCTAACTTTCTATAAAGCAGGCAGGCAGTTTTTGCCGCAGATGTTTCGGGCTTTCCCGGAAAAAGTTTGGCTTCTCAAAAATCGTTCCAACCTCGACGGCAGCCGCCCGGCAAGTCGGCTTTCAGGTCTTGCGCGCCCTGACGTGGAGGAAGATCGGCGCGATGCGGGTATCGGCGACCATTGGCTCGGCGAGCGCCACCTCGACTGACGCCATGGGCTCGCCGAAAGCTTCGATCGTCAGCCCCGCTTCGACGATCATCGACACCCAGGTCGACAGCGTCCGGTGAAAACGCGGAATGGCAAAGGGCGTCAGCGTCGCCCGTTCTTCCTCGGGGATGGAGGAGAAAATCCAGCGCTCGACCCGGCCGTCGCTCTCGTCGAAATAATCGGCAATCTCAACGGCGACGGGCTCGCCGGCCTGATTGCGGATATTGCGCCGCGTCGGCGGCACGAAGCAGGGATGCAGGATCGAAAACTGCAGGAAGCCGCCGGGCTTCAGGACGCGGTGGATGCGCTTCAGCACCTGGCGCTGATCGGCCATGTCCATCATCGACATGAAGGCGGTGACGAAATCGAAACTCGCCTCCGGGAAATCGATGCCTTGGCCGTCGCCGAGCACGTAATCAATGCCGAGCGGCGCTTGCGCCTCGGTCTCGCGGGCATAACGAATGAAGGTCGGGGCGATGTCGAGACCGATCATGCGGGCGCCGAGGCGAGCGACGGCGCGGGTGTTGGAACCTTCGCCGCAGCCGAGATCGAGCCCGGCAAGGCCCACGACCGGCGGCAGCATCTTCAGAAAGGCCGGCGTGTTCAGCGCGTCGCGATACTTGTCGTAACCGGCGCGGCTATAGAGCGTCCAGGTCTCGGCATTGCTCTCCCAATGGGCGGCGACATCATTGGCGTTCATGGCTCTGCTCCTTGCTCGATCTGGATGGGCGGGGAGCTATAGGCGGTGCGGGTGACAATGGGAAGACAGGCCGTCCACTGTAAGTTGTTCACGCCTATGGATCATGACCAAGTTCGCGTGCACTATCATGCGATCGAGAGGATAGGGGGCTGCTGTGTCCGACGAAGTGATCATCCGTGAGCTGGTCGGCCTCGATCAGACGATGACAATTTTCCCGCTGTACAGCCAGGTTAGTCGCCTGAGTGAGGCCGTGGTTTGCCAACGACTTTCAGCCATGTTTGCACAGGGCAACTATCGCTGCATAGCAGCCTACATCGACGAACGGATGGTGGGTGCGTCGGGTTTCTGGACCGGCACTCAGTTGTGGTGCGGCAAGTATGTCGAGGCGGACAATGTAGTGGTAGACAGCGCCCAGCGCAGTCAAGGCATCGGTGGCAAGATGATGGCGTGGATCGAGGCGGAGGCGGAGCGGATTGAATGCGCGGTGATCCGTATTGCCATGGTGCTGGGAAGGGAGCGTACGCACCAGTTCTACGCGAGAAACGGCTACTTCGACGACGGCCTGCTGATGGTGAAAGCCCTAAGTCGCGGTGCGGCCGAGTTTCCGGAATATGTCTCTCAACAAGTTTGACCGGTCCCGCAGCTTGGCCGCAAGTGCCACCACTGGCGCAAAGCGGGACGGACGGAAGAATTGCCCGCCTTGTGCGGGCGGCGATTTTGCGGTCGCGTGACCGAGTTTAGAGATGCCGGGGTACCTTGACCTTCAGTAGCTGCACGAGCACGGGGTCCATGAAATCATAGTCGTCAGGAATATCAAGGCATATCAACCGTTTGCCCTTGAGGGCTGAGCGATGCCGGCTCTGGACTTTCGTACGGTGAGCTTTCTCCATGACGAAGACGATATCGGCCCATTCGATGAGCTCGTTCGATAGTGGGATTTCGGCATCGTTGTTCGTGCCGGCCGAGGAGACCTCGATCTCCGGCCAGCCCGCGAAGACCTGTTCGGCCGTCGGGCTGCGAAGCTTGTTCTGACTACAGACGAACAGGACGTTTTTCACGTTTCGATCTCTCTTGGGGTGAGCGAGGCCCGCGATAGCACAATTCCGTGTCCGGGCGCACCAAGGGAGTTGATGCGTCACCGCAGGTTCACACTCTTGAACGCGGCGATGATGCTTTGGGCGGCGAGTTGGGCCTCATCTGACGTCGTTTGGAAATTGGTGACGGAGAGGCGCAGGACGTCACGGCCGCGCCATTTGGCGCCGCCGGCGAAGATGATGCCGTCCGCCTGGATCTTTGCGATCGTCTTTCGCGTCAGCGCGTCGCCTTCTTCGGAGGGCAGGTCAGTTCCGAAGCGGATGACGAGCTGGTTCAGCGTCACCTCGTTCAGAGTGGCGATGCCCGGTTGTTGCGACAGGAGATCGGCCACCAGCCGCGCTGAGGCGCAACACTGGTCGATCAAGGCGGCGATGCCGTCGCGGCCGAGATGTTTCAGCATCGCCCAGGTGGCAAAGCCGCGCGCTCTTCTCGAAAGCTCGGGCACGTAGTGGGAAGGATCGCGTTCGCCTTCGCCGGCGAGCGGCAGGTAGCTCGCGGCGATCGTCATGGCGCGGCGATGGGCGAGCTCGTTGCGGACGATCGCATAGCCGCAATCATAGGGCGTCTGCAGCCATTTGTGGCCGTCTGTCGCCCAGCTGTCGGCCGCTTCGATGCCGCGGCTGAGGTGGCTGGTCTTCGCTGACGCCTGCGCCCAGAGGCCGAAGGCGCCATCGACATGCACCCAGGCGCCTTTCGCCTTCAGCGGCGGGATGATCCTGCCAAAATTGTCGAAAGCCCCGGTATTGATCTGCCCAGCTTGAAGAACGGCGATCAAGGGACCGCCGATGGAATCGAGCGCCCCCACGAATGCCGTCGGGTCGATCCGGCCCATGGCGTCGGTGGGCAGGCGCAGCACGCGATCATGGCCGAGGCCGAGGAACTGAAGCGCGGAGAAGACGGTCGTGTGGGCGTCGTCGCCGATCAGCACGGTAATCTCCGGCGCCCCGAACAGGCCCTTTGCGTCGGCATCCCAGCCCACCTGACGCAGCACCTCGCCGCGGGCGGCGGCAAGGCAGGTGAAGTTCGCCACCGTCGCGCCGGTGACGAAGCCGACCGAGCTTTCGGCCGGCAGCTTCAGGAGATCGAGAAGCCATCTCGCCGCGACGGTCTCGACGGCGGCTGCGGCCGGGGCGGCGGCATGGTTTCCGGCATTCTGGCCCCAGGCGCTGGTGAGGAAATCGGCCGCGACCCCGACCGGATGGGAGCCGCCGATGACCCAGCCGAAAAAGCGCGGCCCAGTGGTTGCATGCAGCCCGGGTTCGGCGCCGTCCGAAAGACGCCTGATGACATCAAGCATATCGGAACCGGCCGCCGGCAGCGGCTCGTCGAAACAGGCAAGCGAGGCGGCGTAGTCGTGGGTGGGCATATGGCGGGCGCGTGCTGCCTGCCGGAACGCGGCCGCAAGCCGGGCGGCTTCCTGAAACAGAGATGCGATTGCCGACATGCGAATCCCCCTGCCGCCGCCGATCCTGAGGGGCTGCCCTCAAAAGCAGGCTGCTGGCGCCAAGCAATCGCCGACGCTGTCTTCGCCCGGGAGGCCCAGATCGGGGCTCCGGGGCCTTCTCGTGCTTGCCGAGACCTCAAGACAAATTGAGCATCGGCGAGAGGCTTCCTAAATATATACAATAATTACCTTATCCAGTGTTGTCCATTTCTCAAATTTGCGGCTCTTGTTGAAAATGATTGCCTTCGCTTCAAGTATCGTTCAATGATGTGGCAATATCATTTGCGCCATTGTCAAGTTGGCGCTGCCAATCAGCGAGGGATATGCACTGAAATATTTCCTTCTCTACGCGCTGACATGCACGTTGGTCGGGATAGTTCTTCTCTTCATTATCCATGAAGTTGTACCGTTCACGAGCGACAAGCCAACCGATCAATCGGTGGTCGGCTCAACTGATGAGCCAGTTGGCGGGCCAACCGAGCAATCGGTCCGACCAACCGGTGAGCCGTTGAACGCGGCAACCGGCAAGCCGATGCCGGCGCCAACCGGCGAGCCGGTGCCCAGGCGAACAACCGATCAATCCGCCGTCCAGCCAGCCGATCCCTTGGTTGTCCGATCCACCGGCCAGCCGGTCGACGGGCCAGCCCGCGAACCGGTGGTCGGGCCAACCGGCGAACCGGCTACGAGGCCGCCCGATCAATCGGTGGTTGGTCCGACCGGCGAACCGGTCGTCCGGAAGGGTGGCCGGCTGGGGAGCCCGGCGCAGTGATCGGCGCTGAGATGATGGATTCCGTTCGATCTCGTAACGCCGAGCATGGGCTGAAGTACGAAGCTTGCTGACACCGGTTGACGGTTGGGACCATCTGTATTGAGAGTACCTCTCATCTTGCAGGAGGTTCAGATGGATGGAAGCGGCACGACGATCAGGCATATCCAAGCAGACGAAGTGGAGGCTTTTCGGCGCATCCGTCTGGAAGCGCTTCACACCGAACCGTCCCTCTTTGCAAGCCGCTACGAGGACTGGGAGGCTCTTTCTCTCGAGGAGTGGCGCAATCGCCTGAACGAGCCGGTTTTCATCGCCTTTCAGGATGGCGAACCCGTTGGCATAACGGGCCTGCTTCGACAGCGGTCGAGCAAGATGGCCCATCGCGCGACGATCATCATGGTCTACGTCAGAAGGAGCCTGCGCGGAACGGGGCTTGCCGCGAGACTGCTCAGTGCTGCCGCCGATCACGCGCGCGATATCGGCATCCTGCAACTGGAACTCTTCGTCAGCGCGGAGAATCCGGCGGCAATCCGGTTCTATCAGCGGGAAGGATTTTCCGAGATCGGCAGGATTCCCGGCGGGGTTCTGGAGGAGGGCAGGGAGATCGACGACGTCATGATGGCTCGCCGTCTGGTCGGTTAGGTCTCAGGCCGATGTTTCAGCGCATGTCGGCTTGCCTGGCCTATTGACCTCAAGTGGGGTTGGGGTTGCAGCATGCCGGCATGGGCTGGAGGTTTGGCTGTGACGAAAATTCTGAAAGACGAGGATCTGGTCGGCAGCGCGCTGATGGCGGTCGCGATCGATGCGCTCGAGACCGCTTTTCTCGCGAGGGCCGGCAATCGACTGATCTCTCCACCCCGGCACCATGTTTCGTTTCCCGATCGAGGCGATCTCGTCTTTACCGTCGGCGGCATCCTCGGCGACAAACCGCTCGCGGGCTTCCGGGTCTATGAAACATTCGACGGGGCGGAGCATTCGCAGATCGTCGCAGTGTGGTCGGCCGACGACGCGAAGCTCAAGGGCATTATTCTCGGAGAGCGTCTCGGCAACCTCAGAACCGGTGCGATCGGAGGGCTCGCCATCCGGCATCTCAGCGCACTTGACGCCAGCATCGTCGGGATCCTCGGCAGCGGAGCGCAAGCACGAACCCAGCTTGCCGCGGCCGCCGCCGTTCGAAAACTGGACCGCGCCCGCGTCTATAGCCGCGACGAGAAAAATCGCGCCGCCTTTGCAGACGAGATGCAGCACACCTTGGGTATAGAAGTGGAGCCTGCCGGCAGCGCCTCTGAAGCCGTCGATGACGCCGACATCGTCATCTGTGCGACGACGAGCCGAACGCCCGTCATTCATGCCAGGGATTTGAAGCGCGGCGTGCACATCAACACCGTCGGCCCGAAAACGCAGGAGGGATACGAACTCGGCCTGGATCTCGCCGATGTCGCGGCCGTGATCGCGACGGACTCTCCCGAACAGGCGCGCGCCTATGCTTCGCCGTTTTTCCTGGCCGGCTCCGGCAATGAACATCGCATGGCCGACCTTGCCGATATCATTGCCGGGAAAGCGGCAGGGCGAGGATCGCCTGGCGATACGACCCTGTTTTGCTCCGTCGGGTTGGCTGCAACCGAGGTCGTCGTCGCCTCGGCAATCCTCGATATGCTGTGAGCCAGTTTCTCAGGCCAGCCCCAGCACATCCCCCATGGCGTATTCGCCGGGTGCGCGTCCTGCGATCCAGCGGGCGGCGGCGAGCGCGCCGCGGGCGAACATGCCGCGATCGAGAGCCGAATGGGAGAGCGTCACGGCTTCCTCGGCGGCAGCAAACAGGACGCTGTGTTCTCCGACGATCCCGCCTGCGCGCAAGACGGCGAAGCCGATTTCGCCGGTCGGGCGCTCACCGGTGATGCCGTCACGCCCGCGCCGCTCGACGGATGCGAGGGAAACCCCGCGGCCCTCGGCGGCGGCTTCGCCGAGCATCAGCGCCGTACCGGACGGCGCGTCAATCTTCCTGTTGTGATGGGCTTCGAGGATTTCGATATCCCAGCCATTCGCGGGAAGGGCGCGGGCGGCCTGGGCGACGAGGCCGACCAGCATGTTGACGCCGATGGAGAAATTGCCGGAGCGCAAGATCGGAATCGTGCGGGCGGCCTCTGCGATCCGTTCCAGTTCATCCGGCTCAAAACCCGTTGCCCCGATCACTAGGGCTGGTCCACCGGCCGACGCGCACAAACCGGCAAGTTCGGCGGCCGCACGTCCCGTCGTGAAATCCAGGATCACGTCGGCCGCTCCGATCGCGGCCGAACGATCGATCAACCCGGCGCCTGCGGAGCCCTCGCGGCCGATGCCGCCGACGAACGCAAAATCCGGATCGGCCGCCAGCAGCGGCAGGATGGCACGACCCATGCGGCCGCTCGCGCCGGCGACGGCTATTTTGATTGGTGAAATCACGGTCTTTCCTTGGCTCGCGATATTCCGACGGACGGCTGTTTGCATCGGCATTACGCCGGCGAATGGTATCTGCAACTACCGCACTTGCGCTCCCGGGGCAAAGCAGGGCTCTCCAATGGCCGGCTGAGGCTTACCAGTTGCCGGGGTCAGCGGTGTGATCGATACTGGCGAATTCGTCGGCCTTTTCCCGGTCCAGCTTCACCTCCGTGGCCACCTTCGTCTCGTCGGTGACGGAGTAGCGGTCAGGGATCGGTCCGGTTGATAGTTCCTGGTACATGAGCAAGGCGGCCTCCTCGGCGGTATCGGCCTCGATCTCTCGGGTGATTGATACGGTGAACTTGTGCATGGTTTCGGGCCTTCTCGATCGTCGCGCAGGCGTGTGCGTGGCTTGCGCAGTCTGACACGAGTTTTGTGTCGATGACACTAAAACTGCGGCGCTTAGTATTTGATTCATCCGGCGGCTTCAGGTCTTTGTTTTATGAATGTCGTGGTGCCAAGCCGCCGGACAATTTTGGGCGAACTCAGCTGAGAGGATAGATCACGCGCCAGAACCAGGTAACCGTCACGATGCCTGACCTTGATGCAGGCTGGAACTTCTACTGCGCTCTCGGTCTCAGGCCCATCGTCGACGCTCGTCCCAGGTATGCACGCTTCGTCTGCCCGGACGGCGACAGCACCTTCTCTCTGCATCAGGGCGAAAGTGGCGGTGGCGGAACCACGGTGTATTTCGAGTGCGAGAACCTGGACGAGGCGGTCGGCAGCCTCAGCGAGGCTGGTCTTCGTTTCGTCACCGGGCCGGAGGACAAGAGTTGGCTCTGGCGTGAAGCCGAGCTGTTCGACCCCGGCGGCAACCGCATCATCCTTTATTTCGCCGGATCGAACCGCACCGATCCGCCATGGCGAGTGGATAAGGTGGACCGCCCGAAGTAGGCCTCGGCTCCGGCCGATTCCGGCCATTCCCCGAATTGACGAATCGCGGTCGCCTCGGCATCTTTGTGTCGGCGTGGCCTAACGCCGAACCTCCCAGGACCTTCCCCAGCAGGGTCTTCAACCGGAGGCAAAGGGACTTTCGTCTCGGGTCGTGATCCTTGGTCCTGATGTTTCGGGCCTGTTGCTGGGGAACGCCGTCCGGAACGTGAGAGGCCCTGATATGACTGAGAATGGAAATTTCAAACGGCGGGTGCGTGCGCGCGCCGCCAAGACGGGTGAATCCTACACCGCCGCCCGTATGCATGTTCTTCCCAGATCGACGAACGATGCACTGCCTGAGGCAAGACGCTTGCGTCTCGCCGTGGCCCAGACCACGCATGCAGACGATCCCCGCGATACAGATAAGCTTCGCCGGAGCGGCGAAGAGATGCGCCTGCTGATGCGGCAGGCGCGAGAGGCGGGCGCGCGGCTCGTCCACTTTCCCGAAGGGACGACATCATCGCCGAACAAGCGCATCATGTCGGAAATCGGGCCGAGAGAGATCGGGCCGTCCGATTGGCGGCGGTTCGAATGGGCCGTGTTGCGTGAGGAGTTGGATGCAACGCGCAAGCTGGCGCGCGAACTCGGCCTCTGGACTGTCATCGGCTCGGTGCATCCGCTGACGGTGCCGCACCGACCGCACAACAGCCTCTATGTCGTCTCCGACCGCGGCGACCTGGTGACGCGTTACGACGAGCGGCTGCTGTCCAACACCAAGATCTCCTTCATGTACACGCCGGGTTCGATCCCCGTGACCTTCGAGGTCGACGGCATCCGTTTCGGCTGTGCGCTCGGCATGGAGTGCAACTTTCCTGAAATTTTCACCGAATACGAGCGGCTCGATGTCCACTGCGTGCTGTTTTCGTCCACTGGGGGGACGCCGGCCAATGATACCTCCTTCGCCGCCGAGGTGCAGGGGTATGCGGCGAGCAACAGGTACTGGGTGAGTTTCTCCATACTGGCACATCCCGGTTTAGCCGATCCGGTGTCTTCCGGGATCGTCGCGCCTGGTGGCCGGTGGGCAGCGCAATGCCCTGCGGATGGAACGGCCGCGATATCGCTCGCCGATATCGACGACAATCACGGCGATATTGCCCGGCCGTGGCGGCGCAAAGCGCTGGGCGGCCTCTACGAGCCGCATCGCGTGGCCGGCGATCCGCGCAGTGACCGGCGGGATATGTTTTAAAGCCGTATCGAACATCGTCCATGCAACGCGCTTGCCCAGTGATTTTGCTGTGGCTTAGCCGCGTTAAGTTTTATCACCGGGGGCTCGACTCCACCGGTGATGCAGCACCAAAAGAGCCTCACTCTGAGGGGCCTGAGAGTCGATGTTCGCAAGTCGAGGCGTCAACCTCTGGCATTTGAGCCGCGCTATAAGTCAGCATTGGCGGCCGGGCCGGCACTCAGGGATGAACCCTTCCTAAGCGACGACGTCGGATATCATATCAGCCGAACCGCTTACCAGACTGAACTCACCGTCGCAAAGACAATAAAACCCGTCTTGGGGAACGGGCAATTCCAACATTTCCTGCTGTGAAAGGCCGGCATATACACCACGCACCAATCTGCCAAACAGCCCGTGAGAAATCGCAACTGTCGGTCCATGTATGCCTACGATCCAGTCCTTTGCTCGCGCACAGGCGGCATCGAAGCTCTCCCCGTCTGGAGATTTGAAATACCAATCAAAAGCGTTGGACCCGTCCAGCATTCCTGGAAACTCGTTGTCGATCTCGAACTTGGTCATGCCGTCCCAAGAACCAACGGTCACCTCCATTAGCCGCGATTCCGGACGGGCCGCCAGTGGCAACACCCGTTCGATGCGAGCCGCGGTCTCCTGCGTTCTGCCGAGAGGGCTGACAAGGAATTGGAACGATTGTTCGCTTCCTGCAATTTCCTTTTTCAGAAGCTTCGCCATCTGTTCGGCCTGTTCGATACCGCGCTCTGTAAGCGGTGAATCTTTTTGGCCCTGGAACCGACCTAGGTGTTCCAAATGGTCTCGCCGTGGCGAAGCAGGTAAATCAGTGGCGTTGTCCTAAATGAATTGATGAAACAATTAGCTGAGCTACCGCCCGAGGTGCGGTTGTAGCAGCTAGGTCATGCGACAGTTCAATGATGACCGCAATTGGAGCGATATAGGCGAACCCGATCTTTTTCTACTGGCTCAAAGCTAGCAAGGAACTCACTGGACCTCAATCGACTGAAGCCTCGGGCTCGACACGCAGCCACGGCCAGCGTTGCTGATATTGCTTGCATTTCCGGGCGAACAATTCGGGCTGAGCGTTGAGCGGGTTCATCCTGAGGATGCCGTGCCACATGTCGTCGAGGTGATCGGGTGCGTAGAGGCTGCCGTCATGAACTCTCACTCCCAGCCGAGTACAGGAGATAAGATAACGATCAACGCCGTCTTCAGTGCATTTGAAGGCAGGGAAGTCTTTGCCAAACTTCTCGCCATACCAGAGGTGGACGCGAGCCTGGTTCTTTATGTCAACTTTGTCTGCGAGGTCACCCAGCAAAGCCTTGCCACGACGGATCACTTTGTCCTCGGCTTCCCATGAGAGATCGTGGTCGTCAAAATAAAAAATGTCATAATCTTTGATGCCGTGCTCTGGATCATTTCCGGTCTTCAAGTTCCATACCGTCTGAAAGAGGCAGCCAGCCGTCAGCATACATTGCGGCAGGCCCAGAGCCGGCAATTTCTCCAGGAGCAGATGGTTGACCGGATTAAGCCGAATGCGGGCAAGAAATTGTTCAGTGGTGATGGTCACGCTTATCCCTTCCTCTCTGCGACTATAGTCGATTCTCTTTTCGCAATCGTTCGCGTGAAATCGCTTCCCTGGCCTGGAGAAAGACGGTTTGCCTCTTATTTCAGTGGGCAATGCGAAACGAAGAGCGAGAGGACTGCGCAATGGCAAAGAACACGATCTGCGTATGGTACGACAAAGACGCTGAGGCGGCTGCCCGCTTCTATGCCGAGACTTTTCCCGACAGCGCCGTGGGTGCCGTTATTCGGGCACCGGGAGATTATCCTGACGGCAAGCAGGGAGACGTCCTGGTCGTGGAATTCACCGTGGCGGGTATTCCCTGCATCGGCCTGAACGGCGGTCCTGTGTTCAAACACAACGAAGCCTTCTCCTTTCAGATCGCAACCGACGATCAGCAAGAAACCGATCGTTACTGGAACGCCATCGTCGGCAATGGCGGCCAGGAAAGTGAGTGCGGCTGGTGCAAGGACAAGTGGGGTGTGTCCTGGCAGATTACGCCGCGCATCCTCTCCGAAGCGCTGGCGGCAGGTGGTGGCCAGGCAAAGCGTGCTTTTGACGCAATGATGACCATGAGGAAGATCGACGTCGCGGTGATCGAGGCCGCCCGGCGCGGCTGAGGCAGCTTCGCGCAGAACGATCTTTTACCAGGAGCTCGTATCCGGTGCGATCCGGCCCGGTGGCGTCTTCGCGGGTCGGCTCAGAACCAGAGATCGCGTACGCAGCGCCCCTTGGACGGAAGGTCTTCAAACGTATCCAGGCCATCGAAATGATCGATAGCCAGATCCTGAACGATATCCGGCGGCGCAAGCCGGATATTGACAGCCATGCGCCTGCGGCCATCGTTTCGAAGCCGCAAGCCGCGCCAACTCAAGACACAGGCGCAGGAAGGGCAGAACAATATTTCGAGAGACGGCTCGTCCCTGTCGGCGCGGGTGTAGGAGGCGGTTTCACCGGTGAGAGCGATGCGCTCTCCTTCGTAGTCATAGGCCCACAGCGTGCCGTAGCGTCGGCAGAGCGTGCAGTTGCAGGCGGTAATCGAGCCCGGATCACCTTCGAGTTTCCAGCTTGCCTTGCCGCAATGACATGAGCCCGTCAGCATGAGCGTCGGTTCGATCCTGCTCTCTCTTCAAGGACGGCATCCTGCCTCAATCGCGCGATGACCGCAATTGGGCGATCCAGGTGCCAGGTCTTATGCTATCGGCGGCTCAAGTGCCCGCCTTTATGGGAGCCGGACGACTTCCGCTGTCAGCGCGGCTTTTATCTATCGCGTTGTCGATGGATGCCTGCAGGAGCCTTACGAGCCAGGCCACGCCTTCGTCACGCATTGCCGCCTTCGGTGCGGTCGCGTTGATGGCGAAGCGTCCGAGTGGCAGGGGAGGATTGACGCTGATGACGCCGAACCGCGCGGCATGCATCTCGACGAAGCGGCGTGGCAAGGCCGAGATAAAGTCGGTTTCCGCAAGCACGGCGAGTGCGAACATGAAGTTCGGGACCGTCAGCGCAACTTGCCTGGAGCATCCATGGCTGGCCAACACATTGTCGACAAAGCCATGTGTATCGCCCAGATGCGAGACCACAAGGTGCTGCATGGCGCAGTAGGTGGCCAGTGTCTGATCTCTCAGAAAACGGTGGCCCTGACGCGCAGCGATGACAAAATCCTCCTCGTAGAGCAGCAGGCTTGCAAAGCGGACCGGAAACTCGGCCTGAGGAATGATGGCGATGTCTATGTCGCGGGCTTCCAACGCGGCCAACGCATCGCGCCAAGCCAGATCAGGCGATGGCTCGCCCTGTCTAGGCAGCAATTGCCGGACGCTGATTGCGATGCCGGGAGCAGACTTGGCCAATAGATCGAGCAATGGCGGCAAAAACACAGATGAAACGCCATCGGGCGCCCCGATCGTAAATCGTCGCTGAGAGCGGGCTGGGTCGAATGGCTCCGCTGTCGCCACCACGCTGCGAACACGTGCCAATATATCGGCGATGGGTGCGGCAAGTTGCTCGGCCCGGTCTGTCGGAACGACACCCTTCGGTGTTTTGAGAAACAGCGGGTCGCCCAGCAGCATGCGCAGCCGACCAAGGCCGTGACTGATGGCCGAAGGCGAGAGGTTCAACCGCTGCCCCGAACGCCCGACATGGCGTTCCTCAATGACAGTCTCGAACAGCACGAGCAGGTTGAGATCGATTCTGGATAGATCAATTTGGTTCAGCATATCGCTGAAATCGTATCATTGGATTCATCATCATGAAAGTGGGAAATAACCATCATTCCGGTATTGCCGGCTACCGAAGGGAAGATCCAATGTCCTCTTTCAAAAACAAAACGGCGCGCGGCGACCAACCCGTGCGCGAGGCCACAACCATATCCCGGCGAGCCGCCCTGACGATGGCGATCGCTGCAACAGGGCGCGTCGCGCATGCCGCCCCGGGATCCGATGCGGCATTGCCAAGCCTCATCAGCCGCACAGAACAACAGGCAGCGGCTTTCATGGCCGGCGACATGACGAGGTGGGCACGCCTCATCCGGCTCGACGAGGACTTCACCCTGATGCAGCCATTCGGCGGCTCGGCCAGCCATGGCTTCGACGACAGTCCCGAGCATCTGGCCGAACTCGCCCGGTACTTTCGCAACGGCGGCGGAACCCTGGAGGTGGAAAAGTCCTATGTCAGCGGCGATCTGATCGTACTGGTGATGATCGAGCGACAGCATGGTGAGGTTGGCGGCCTGCCGGACCAGAACTGGTCGCTGCGCGTCACGCAGGTCTATCGCCGGCGTGGATCGGACTGGCGGCTTGCCCACCGTCATGCCGACCCCCTGGTTGGGAAGATCTCGCTGGAACAGGCCGCAGCCTTGGCGCGAGGCGAATGATGTCCGTCCGGATTTGAAAACGATCGCCTTGCCGTGGGCTCGGCTCTCGCGGCAACGCCCCTTTCATAGATTTTCTGAAATTTATAATTGAGATTGCAGTCTGGAGATGGTTTTCTGCGACCTTGCGTAGCTGAGTCCACGCCTCCTCCCGATTTTAATCCGAGTGGCCCATGTCGATTTCAGATGCGATCTATCGTCCTTTCGAAAGCCTGATCCGGCCGCTCGATATCCCCTACCGGCCACTACCGTCGAAGGGGCCGGTGGCGGTACTCCTGCATTTCATCTCGATGTTTCGGGGTGTGCTGATTGCGCTGGCATTTTGCTCCATGGTGTTCGAGGCGATCAACCTGACGATCGTCTGGGGACTTTCGGTCATCGTCGATGGTGTCACACAACACGGCGCTCCCGCCTTCCTGCGCGATGAATGGCTGCTGCTGACCATTCTCGGCTTCCTGATTTTTCCGGTCATGCCGATCATGTCCTTCATGCTCAATACGCTGAAATCGCACACGCTCGGCATCGGCATGCCGGCTGCCATTCAGTGGCAGGGCCATAAGGCTGTCGAGCGGCAGGACCTTGCCTTCTTCCATGATCTCTATGCCGGCCAGGTTTCCTCACGGCTGCAGCAGGTCTCTTCCGCCGTCCAGCAGCAGATCCTCGCGGCCTTCCAGTCCATCCCACGCTTCCTGATGCAGCTGGTGGGCTCCGTGATCCTGCTGAGTGCGCTCGCGTGGCAGCTTGCCCTGCCTGTCGTCATCTGGATCGTGCTCAATGTCGTATTCACCGCCAGGATCGTGCCGACCTTCGTCGAGCGCTCGCGCCGCACTGCGAAGCAGCGCAGCCTGGTCGCCGGCGCCATCACCGATCTCTATACCAACATGCAGATGATCAAGCAGTTTGCGGCTGAAGATAGCGAGGCAGGCGCGATCCGCCGCATCATAGGAAAGGCTGTGCAGACGCAGCACAGCGAACAGCGCATCTATCGTTCGTCGGAATTGACGGTCGTGGTTCTCAACACGCTGCTGTGGCTGACCATGCTGGCGACTGGATTTTCCGGGCTCGTCAAAGGCTTTCTCACGATCGGCGAATTCGTCGGAGCGGTCTACATTCTCAACCGGCTGTCGTCGCAGATCTTCGTCTTCCTGCAGATGGGCCAACAGATCTTCCAGGCAATCGGCACCATCAAGGATGCCATGCCTGTTATGACGACACCGCCCACCATCACCGATCGGACGGATGCGAAGAACCTCGTGGTCGAGCGTGGTGAAATCCGTTTCGAAAATGTCGGCTTCGCCTACAAGTCCGGCAAGCCTGTCATCGATGATCTGTCGCTGACGGTCCTGCCTGGTGAAAAGGTCGGCCTCGTCGGCCTCTCCGGAGCCGGCAAGACCACGCTCGCCAACCTGCTTCTGCGCTTTTATGAGATCAAGGACGGCGCGATCTTCATCGACGGGCAGGATATCCGCGCCGTCACCCAGGCGAGCCTGCGCCGTGCCATCGGGGTCATCGCGCAGGACGTCGCGCTGCTGCACCGTTCGGTCGGCGACAATATCCGTTACGGCCGGCCGGAGGCGACGAAGGACGAGATTGAAGCGGTGGCGAAGATGGCAAGCGCCGATGTCTTCATCGCCGATCTTTCCGACAGCGAAGGCCGCAGGGGCTATGAGGCCTTCGTCGGCGACCGCGGCATCAAACTGTCCGGCGGCCAGCGCCAGCGCGTGGCCATCGCCCGCGTTCTCCTGAAGGACGCGCCGATCCTGGTGCTAGACGAGGCGACCTCCGCCCTCGACAGCGAATCCGAAGCCGCCATCCAGGAAAGGCTCAACCTGGTCATGGAAGGAAAGACGGTGATCGCCATCGCCCACCGGCTGTCGACTATCGCCAGGATGGACCGGATCGTTGTGCTCGACCACGGGCGCATCGTGGAGGAGGGCAGGCCGGACGAACTGGTCGAACGCGACGGCTTGTTTGCGCGCCTATGGAAACGCCAGACCGGCGGCTTCATTCCCGAAGAGATCGACGAACTCTTGCCGACCTCGCCTGCGGCCTGAGCGGCGGGTCCTCACGTAAACCGGGATAACATCAGCGGACTAGGAGCAGGCGAACGGGACCTTCTCCATCGCCGCACCCCCTTGACGATGGCGGCGGCTGTCCTGCCTATTGCGCGCAAGGGAACCGGGAGCAGGGTGGTCATGATCAATCCGTCGAGCAGGTCGGGCAGGCGCGACCCCGATGTCACCATCCGTCGCATTCTGAAGGTCAACCATGCGGGCGAGTTCGGCGCTATCAGGATCTATGGCGCTCAGATCCTGGTGGCTCGGCGGCTGTTTCCCGACATCGTGCCGGCGCTTGAAGAGATGCGTCGGGACGAGATCGACCATTGCCGCCTGTTTCGCGAGGCGATGCCTGCAAGGAGCGCCAAGCCCTGTCGTGTCATGGCATTCTGGAGCCTCGGCGGTTCTGTGCTCGGCTTCCTGACGGCGCTTGCCGGGCGCAACATGATCTGGATTTGCACCGAGGCAGTCGAAAGCACGGTCCATCGCCATCTCGAAGACCAGTTGGTTTTCCTTGCAAAGCGCGATCCCGAGCTTCACGCCCTCATCGCGTCGATCCAGGAACAGGAACTGGCGCATCTCAGGACGGCCGAAAGCAGCCAGAAAGGGCGGGGCCTCAGCCACGCCCTGCTCCTGCCCGTCGTCGGCGCCCTTACCGACCTGATGATCTGGCTCTCGACCTGGGGCGACTCGAGCTGGATGCGCGCCGAAATGGCGCGTGCGGGGAGGGGCTAGTCTTGCCGCGCAAACGGTAACTTGCTGCTGTCGGGCCTTTGGCCAAATGCGAGTGCGCTATTCGACGAGCCCGAAGATAGGGCCGTAGCCGCCGTGCCAAGACCAGTCGTTGCGGCCCATTGCCGGATTGTAAATTCCGACGCCTCGTCCGCCATCGAGAAACAAGGCGTCTGGGCATTTCAGATGGTCGCGGAAGAGCCGTGCGAAATCGTGGAAATTCACCCCGTCTTCGCTGATCGCGAAGCGAACCGCGCCGCGCTCGCAGGTTCCGACACCGCTGCGGCGGGTCCGGTCTGTCGAGCCGACGATGAAGATCGGGTTCAATTTGTTGGCGATGACAAGCATCGGACCGGATTGGGTGGCGAACCGCACCTTGGCCCGACGCTTCAGAAATTCATGGGTTGGGAGTATCCCGGCGCCTGCCTCACCCAGAAAGAATACGCCGTTTGGCTTCTTATAGAAATTCGGTACCTGGCCCGAGGAGCTTTTGGCCTCTGTCGTATTGGCGGGTTTCAATTCCCTGCCGTTCTCGACATAGAGTCCCATGGGCGAAAAATCGGCACGATACATCCCGGCGTTAACGGCGAAAGTCAGCGTTCGCCCCTCGGCGCGAACGGCTCCGGCTAGGCTTGAAAAAGCGCGGTATGGCGCGCCATCGGCGTTCGTCCAGAACAATCGCAGGTCGGCTTTGCCCGGTTCCAGCGTGCAGACGACGTATTTCGCCTCTTCGAAGGTTTGCTGTTCGCATTGTTCAGCATGCGCTTGATGCAAGGATGTCATCGTTGCTGCCAGCATGATGGCGGCGGCGAGTATGCCGTGTTTGATATAGGTCATTGGTGCTACGTCCGCTTTCATATCGCCAATGAAGCGTTTATTTATGGGATTGCAATGGTTTGATGGGCGGGTCGTCTTCAACGGCTGAGATCAGCTCGAATGCCGCCGTCCGACGGGTCAGGGAATGTTTTATTTCCCAGCGAATATGAACATGGGAACCGGCGCCGCGATCCGGCGCACCCTCCGGCAGGCTGAAGAAGCGTTCTGCCATTTCGGTCGGGCCGATATCCTCCAGAGATGCGAAGCCCAGGCTCAGCAATCGGTCCTATTATGGACAGCGATGCGGGACTATCAATCCCTACCAGGCGGTACGGGCGGTGCCGAGCGCGGTCGTATGAGAGGATGAAACCTGGGCGACGTGCACCTTCAGCGACACGACGCAGTTTCCCGGAACGCTGAGATTGTGCGACGTCAAGTGTTTCAGCAATGTCTCGGCATCGCGCTTTTCTGTTAGCGGAAATGTCACAGTCATGCGAGTTCTCCAACGAATAAACTGAGCATCCGCACAAATTAATGTCTAAATTCTTTTGCGCTGCAACAAGAAAATTTTAACGATAAAATTAAAATCGATTAGCTTGTGGAGCGTCTATTTTAAAAATCGTTTGAAATTGGATTCGCGGTTCTCCGTGGATGCCGGGACTGCTTCAGTCAGCCACGAGGGAAGGTGCCGTGAATGTGGGCATTGACCTATCGGCCCATCTGACCCTCGCAGTTTATGAGTATCCGAACCGGCTCGTTTCGTCCGGTATCCGCCGAGCGTTAAGTGCGCTGGCCGACGTAAGATCGGCCGGTCATCTGCCGTTGCGGGCTGCCCAGCTCTTGAGCCGCAAGCCGTTAAGCCTGATGAAACCTTCGGCATCATGATGATCGTAAGCGACTGCGCTATCCTCGAAGGTGACGAGGTCGGCTGAATAGAGTGACCAGGGAGAGGTCCGCGAGATGACCGAAGCGCTTCCCTTGTAGAGCCTTACCGTCACTTCGCCGCTGACGAAGGCTTGGCTTTGGTCGATCAAGGCTTGCAGCATTTCCCGCTCGGGCGCGAACCAGAAGCCGTTATAGATGAGTTCGGCGTAGCGGGGCATGATCTCATCCTTCAGATGGGCGGCGGCCCTATCGAGCGTGATCGATTCAATGCCGCGATGCGCCGTGAGCAGGATCGTCCCTCCCGGCGTTTCGTATATTCCCCTCGACTTCATGCCGATGAAGCGGTTTTCGACCAGATCGAGCCGCCCGATGCCATGCCGGCCGCCCAGTCCATTGAGTTCGGTCAGCAAAGCGGCCGGTGTCATGGACTTGCCATTCACCGAAACCGGATCGCCCCTCTCGAAACCGACGGTAATGATCTCGGGCGTGTCGGGAGCTTCGAGCGGATCAACCGTGCGCTGATAGACATGATCGGGCGCGACCTCCGCCGGATTTTCGAGAATCTTACCTTCGGTCGAGGTGTGCAGCAGGTTGGCGTCGATCGAGAACGGCGCCTCGCCCCGCTTGTCGCTCGGCACCGGGATATGATGCTTCTCGGCATATTCCAGAAGCTGCGTGCGGGAGCGGACGTTCCATTGGCGCCAGGGAGCAATGACCTTAAGCGATGGGTAGAGTGCATTGACGGCCAGCTCAAACCGGACCTGATCATTGCCCTTGCCTGTCGCGCCGTGGGCAACGGCATCCGCGCCAACCTCCCGGGCTACGCCGACCAGATGCTTGGCGATCAGCGGCCGTGCGATGGAACTGCCCAGCAGATATTGCCCCTCATAGAGCGCGTTGGCCCGCAGCATCGGAAAGACGAAATCGTTGACGAACTCCTCACGCAGATCGACGATGCGGATGTCCTTGACGCCTGACATCTCCGCCTTGGCACGAGCCGGCTCTAGCTCCTCGCCCTGGCCGAGATCGGCGGTGAAAGTCACCACCTCGCATCTGTAGGTTTCCTGCAACCATTTGAGGATGATCGAGGTATCCAGCCCGCCCGAATAAGAAAGCACAATTTTCTCTATCTTCGTCATCAACCCATCTCCATCTCGATGCTGGAACGATAGGCCAAGTCCTGCGCAATGAGCTTGCGAAGCATCCGTAAAATTGCGAAAGTTTAGCATATCATGCCATTGTGACATCAATCGGAGCTATCTAATGCCAATTATCCTGGACCCGATCGATCGCCATATTCTGCGTGTGCTTCAGCGTGACGGGCGTATTTCGAATGTCGATCTGGCGAAGGAAGTAGGGCTGTCGCCTTCGCCATGCCTGCGTCGCGTGCGGCTCTTGGAAGAGGCCGGGATCATCGATCGCTACGTCGCCGTGCTGGACCCTGCAAAGGTCGGGGCGGGGCTCACCGTTTTTGCCCGCGTCTGGTTCAAGACCCAGGACGCCGAGGTCACGCTTCGGTTCGCTGAAGCCGTCAGGCGGTTTCCCGAGGTGATGGAATGCTACCTGACGACAGGGGAATGCGACGCCGTGCTTCGGATCGTCACCGCCGATCTGCACAGCTATTGGCGTTTTCAGGCCGATCACCTGACGCGCATTCCGAGCGTTCTCAGCGTCAAGACCGACGTGCCGATGGAAACGCTGAAGCGAAGCTTCGAGCTGCCGTTGAGATAGCGTCGTGGCTCGATCCATATCCCAGAGGAGAGGCGTTCCGGTTCTGGCGCCCGTGTCGGGGAACTGGCCGCCACCGGCTTCATTGCCGACGAGCCGCAATTTTTCTCGTGGACGCTGACGCTCGATCCAGCTGCCCTCCGCAGGCTATAAGCAACCTATTCCAACTGACCGCAGTGCCGCATCGAACGCAACATGACGATGGCGATCTATTTCGCACGGCGACGCTCCTCAGAGGCGGGCCATTAGTCGACCTGGATATGAATATGGTCGTCGTGGCGGGCGGCGCGGCAGCCTTGAAAGCGGATATGGCTGTCGGTGATGCCGAGCGCGTTCTTCAGATGCGGCTCGATGAAGATCTTCTGCAGGCCGAAGCGCGTCACGCCTTCGCTCGTCAACCAGCCGATCGCCGCCGATGTGCGCTGTTCCTCGATCCGATAGGCCGGAAACAGAGGCTGCAGCGCATCGAAGTTCCAACGGGTGGTGAGCCAGTCGTTGCGCCCTTCGCATGGTAGTTCGTCGCCGGGGACAGGTTGCTCGAAGGCGAAATAGCCGATCGGGGAGCGGGTGGCGCCATTCAGGAAGGCGCCGTCCGTGTCCTTGTAATAATAGGCGAAGTCGAGCTTTTTCCCGTCGGCATGCGACAGATGCGGCAGCAGCGGAAAACCGTTCACGAAGGGGAAATTCGCATCCAGCGCGACGGTGACGGTTCCAGGAAATTCCCTGTCCATGTGGGCGGCAAGCGCCTTTGCGAGATCGTGCACCTCGGGTTTGACGTAGTTGCGGTTCAGCAGGCAATAGATCGGGGAGCGGACCACGAGCCGGTCCGCGGCGTCGGCGATGCAGGAGAGGGGAACCCGCCCCAAGATCGGCGCGGCGAGGCCCGCGGCAAAGGTGGCGCCGGCATAGCAAAGCAGGAAGATCGCAAGCTTTGCCAGAAATCGCCGTAAACCCCAGGCGCGTGAGGCGGCCAGCGCCACGAGATAGGAGATGCCGCCGATCTGCGTCAGCAACGTCACGATGAGAACGATCAGGGCGTGGAGAGCATAACGGAACACGGGAAGGCCTTGGGAGTGTTGCTATTCCCATAGGCGAGGGGATGGGCGCGCGCAAGGCGGACGGCCGGGAGTGCGCAGCTCATTTGCGCGTCCCCTGGAAGTGCTTTGAATTGACAGGATCAATTATCTGACTAAAGTCAGACAATATGACCTACGATCCTGTCTCTCGCGTCCGTCGCTTCAACCGTGCCGTCACCTCCGAAGTCGGCGCTCTCGATACGTCTTTCCTCGGACGCGGCCGTCCGCTGGGTGCTGCCCGCGTCCTCAATTCGATCGGCCGGGGGCAATCGGATGTTGCGGTGATCCGCGATTATCTCGGTCTCGACTCTGGCTTGATGAGCCGCCTGCTGCGCAGTCTGGAAGAGGAGGGGCTCATCGAGACGGTGCCGAACCCTCAGGACGCGCGCCGCCGCGTTGCCAGGCTGACCGAAACCGGCCGTTCTGAGTTTCAGGCTTATGAAGCGCTTTCCAATGCGCAGGCGAAAACATTTCTGGCGCGCCATCGCCGCCCGGACGAACTGCTGCGTGCCATGGATATCGTCGCTTCCTCGCTGAGACGTGAGCAGATCGTGCTCGAGGAGAAAGACCCTCGGCACGAGGACGCCAGCTATTGTCTTAACGAATACTATGGCGAACTTGCACGCCGCTTCGAGAAGGGTTTCGATGTATCGCTTTCTCGCGATCCAGACGCCAAGGATATGATGCGTCCGCGCGGTGCGTTCCTGGTGGCCATGTCGGATGGCCTGCCGATCGGCTGTGTCGGGCTGAAGGGCAATGGCGGCGAGGTCGCCGAGATCAAAAGGCTCTGGGTTGCCCCATCCGCGCGTGGCCTTGGGCTCGCAACGCGCCTTATGACGGCCGCCGAGAACATCGCCCGCGAGTTATCCATCAAGCTCCTGCGTCTGGATACGAATAGCGCGCTGCCCGAGGCAACACAGCTTTATCGCGGAACCGGCTGGAGTGAGATCGACCGATTCAATGACGACCCATACCCGGACACGTTCTTTGAGAAGCGCCTTTAAGCGATGCTCACTTGAGCTGCTGCCCACTTCTCCTCCGTGAGGCGCAGTCGCTGCCCGGCCCTTCGCATGGCTCAGGGCGTTCGGCCCTGCGATCGATTCACTGGATCGATCGCTCCTGCTTTGCAGGACCGGGCCTCACCCCTGCCGGTCAGGCGGCGAAGCGCGCCGCTATCGGGCGGCGGCGCAGGTTCGGCTGCGTTACCGCAGGCGGGTTATAGGCCGCCTCCAACGGGCCGGTGTCGGTGCCGGGCGGGACGATCGCGTCGATCCGGTCGAGGATTTCGTCCGTCAAGCTCAGCCCGGCGCCGGCAAGCAGATCGTCGAAGTGCTCCATCGTGCGCGGGCCGATGATCGCCGAGGTGACGGCGGGATGGGCAATGGTGAAGGCCATCGCCATGTGCGCCAGCGAAAGACCTGCCTGCTGCGCGAGCGGGATGAGCCGTTCGACCGCCTCCAGCCGGCGCTCGTCGTTCATCTGCTTGGGGAAGCGTTTGGCGCGGGCGCTGTCGGGTTGCGGTGCACCCTTGCGATATTTGCCGGTGAGCATGCCCATCGCCAGCGGGCTCCACACCATCGCGCCCATTCCGTAACGCTCGCAGGCCGGCAGAACCTCGCGTTCGATGCCGCGGTTCAGGATCGAATAGGGCGGCTGCTCGGCGCGGAAACGTGCCAGCCCACGGCGCTCGGAAACCCATTGCGCCTCGATAATCTCCGAGACGGGGAAGGTCGACGATCCCATGGCGCGCACCTTGCCCGTCCGTATCAGGTCGGTGAGGGCCGATAGCGTCTCCTCGATATCGGTATCGGGTGCCGGCCGGTGGATCAGGTAGAGATCGATATGGTCGGTCTGCAGGCGACGGAGCGAATCCTCGACTGCGCGGATCAGCCAGCGGCGCGAATTGCCCTGTCGGTTTGGGTCGTCGCCCATCGGCAGATGCGCCTTGGTGGTGAGCACGACGTCGTCGCGTCGGCCCTTGAGCGCCTTGCCGACGATCTCCTCGGACTCGCCGCGGCTGTAGATATCGGCAGTATCGATGAAGTTGATGCCGGCATCGAGAGCCTTGTGGATGATCCGGATCGAATCCTCGTGGTCAGGATTGCCGGCGGCGCCAAACATCATCGCGCCGAGGCAATAGGGGCTGACCTTGATGCCGGTTCTTCCAAGCGTGCGGTATTGCATGGTCTGTTCCTTTTATTGGGGAGGCGAACTTCGTGCGCATCGATGTGGCCAACACCGTCTCGCCGTGTTAACTTGCATAAACGGAACCGTATTCCGTTTATATACGGAACAATGTTCCGTTTTGCAAGTGAGTGAATGATGGGCGACGAGAGAAAAGAGCATGAGGATGGCCTGAAACCCGGGGAAAGGGCGGACAGGCGCGTGCGCGCCGACGCCAAGCGCAATCTCGACGGGCTGCTTCAGGCGGCATTGACGGTGTTTGCGACCTCTGGCGTCGATGCCCCGGTGCGTGAGATTGCGGAGAAGGCCGGCGTCGGCATCGGCACCGTCTATCGGCATTTTCCCGAGCGTTCCGACCTCGTCGTTGCCGTCTTCCGCCGCGAAATCGACGCCTGCGCCGACGCTGCGCCGATCCTTGCCGCCGAACATGCGCCGGGCGAAGCGCTGGCCAGATGGATGCAGCGTTTCGTGGATTTTATCGCGGCAAAGCGTGGGCTTGCGGCGGCCCTGCACTCCGGCAACCCAGCCTTCGATGCCTTGCCCGCCTACTTCCAGCAGCGGCTGCAGCCGGCCCTTCGCTCGCTTCTCGACGCCGCCGCTGCCGCCGGCGAGGTGCGCACCGACATCGCCGCTGAGGATCTTTTGAATGCGGCCGCAAGCCTTAGCATGCACGCCTACGCCCAAGGGTCCGAACATGCCCGGCGTATGGTGTCCCTGCTGGTCGACGGGCTGCGCTACGGCGCTGTACAGCGGTGACGCTCCGACAATGAAACGCGCCGTTGCCCGGCCGGCACGCGCGCTCGGCCGGGCAACGAGCCTACCCCGAAGCGCTGCCGAGATCCAAGCCTATGCCGACGCCATGGCCGATATGTTCTGTGCCTACCTCGAACAGCTTGGGACTGGCCGGCTGCGCTCTGTTGAGCCCATGCTCCTGGATGCTGGTGCTCCGGGGCGGCGGCGCGAGGGGAGTGGTAAGCGAAAGCGCTGCATCCCATCCGCCTGTCATCGCAGAATGCTGTGGTGCTTCGATGGATGGAGTAGGGTCCTACAGGTGGTCCAGTTGCTTCGACAGCTCGGCAAAAAGCCTGTCGCGGTCGGTGTTCATCTGGACGAGATCGACGGCGACGGTGATGGCGTGGCGTCCTTCGATGCTGTCGATGTCGAGCTTCCTCTCGCAGCACCATTGCCGAACGGCATCGGTGACGATGGTTATTTCATCATCATTGAGTGAGATGAGCGACAGGAGCATCTTCGTACCCTCCATGAAGCGGCAAGAGCACCTATGGTCTCTCAAGCGGTCGTGTCGATGATCCGATGGCGTTTACTCTACGCTCATTCCACAGCAATACCACGGCCATTTTGACACGGTTTGGTGACAGCCGAACGATCCCGACAGGCGGCCGTCAGAGCGGTACCTGCCAGGATTACCTGATCCTCTGCATTGCGAGTTCCGTCTTGATGTTGCGCACGCTTTCGATGCGGCCGAGGTATTCCATCTGGAAGCGCCAAGGGATCCCGACCGGCGGCTCGTTTATTTTGCCAGCACGATATGGGTGGCGTGTTCGGTCGTCACATGCTCGGCGACGCGGAAGCCGAGGGCCGGCAGGTCGATGCCTGTGAACATCGCCTCGCCCTTGCCGAGCACGACCGGCGAGAATGCGAAGTGCAATTCGTCGATCAGGCCGGCCTGCAGATACTGACGGACGGTGCTGACGCCGCCGCCGATTTTCACATCCTTGCCGCCGGCTGCGGCTTTCGCCTTGTCAAGCGCTTCCTCGACGCCGCCGGTGACGAAGTGAAACGTCGTGCCGCCCTCCATGACGATGGGTTCGCGGGGGTAATGCGTCAGGATATAGGTCGGCGCGTGATAGGGCGGGTTCGGTCCCCACCAGCCCTTCCAGGCATCATCCGGCCAATCGCCGCGGATAGGGCCGAACATGTTGCGTCCGAGAATGAAGGCGCCGAAATTCGCCATGCCGCGGGCCGCATAACCCTCGTCCACGCCTTCAGAACCCCCGTCCTTTCCGATCATCGCGCGGAAGGTGCGGGTACGGAAAAACCATTCGAACATGTCCGTTCCCCGCTTACCCAGCGGATCGGTCAGGCTCTGCTCCGGCCCGGCGCCGAAACCATCCACGGAAAGGGAAAATGCTGCGACACGCACCTTGGACATGCTGCTCTCCTCCACCTGATTGCATACCGAAACTAGTTGCGTTGTCGCATAAGCGATCCTATATTGCAACCAGTTTTAAGGAGAGAATTCCGTGGATATTGAACTGCGGTCGGGCTGCCCGATCAACCTGACGATGGAAGTGCTGGGCGATCGGTGGAGCCTCATCATCATCAGGGACATCATGTTCGGCAACCGCCGCCATTTCCGCGATCTTCTGACCCATTCGGAGGAGGGGATTGCCTCCAACATTCTGGCCGCCAGGCTGAAGCGCCTGCTGTCGCTCGGATTCATCAGCAAGCGAGACGACCCGAGCCACAGCCAGAAAGCGATCTACAGCCTCATGGAGCCGGCGATCCAGCTCGTGCCCGTCTTTGCCATGATCGGTGCCTGGGGACGACGGCATCTGCCTGTGAGCGAGGAACTGAGCATCCGTGCGCAGCTTCTCGAAGAAGGCGGGCCGCCGCTGTGGGACGAGTTCATGGAGGATCTCCGGCAGATCCACATCGCCGATCCGATCGGTGGCGCCAACGGCACATGCACCTCGCCGGTGCTGGCTAAGCTGACGGCGGCGTTCCTCGAGGTCCGCGCAAGATCGTTGTCGCAGGCATCCTGATATCGAGGAAGGTCGGTCCGCCCGATCAGCCGCCAGCGCCCTGGTACTTGCCGGTGGCATACCGCCAGTGAGCGATTGATATCAACACCCAGATCGGGCCGGCCACGAGAGCCACAGGCCCGGCCCAGTCCCCGAGGATCGGGATGGGTTTGCCGAGCAGGGCGCCGACGGGGACCGAACTGGTGAGAGCCAGCGGAACCGCGGTGATGAGAATGGTCTGGATGCCGCCCGGAAAAATATTGAGCGGGTAGCGGGTCAATTCCCAAAAGCCGAAGAAGATCGAGAACAGGTGGTTGGACCGCACCCAGATCAGCGCCGTGGCGCCGATCATTGTGATGAGGGCAGCGGTCAGCAGCGTCGCGCTGAGGAGCGCGGCAACGAGGAACGAGGCGGACCAGACCGACCAGGCGAAGTCGACGGACAGAACGGCCCAACCCATCAGCGCCACCGCGAGGATGACATGGCCGGCATAACCGATATTGAGGCCGGAAAAGACCAGATAGGCCCAGGGGCTGAAAGGCTTGACCAACAGCGTGTCGAAAGTGCCGAGCCGCACGAGTTCTTCGAGGTCGCGCAATTGCACGAAGCTCATCGCGGCGCCGAGCGAATAAGCCAGCAGCTGGAAGCTGAACAGCAGCGCCAGCTCCGGCCAGGTCCAGCCGCCGAGCGTATCGAAGCGGGCAAGCAGGATGCCGATGGTGGCGAAGACGCTGCCATAGGAGAGTATCTGCGCAAGACGGTCGAGCCAGAAAGCGCCGCGATATTCCATCTGGGAGCGGACATGCATCCGCACCAGCAGAGGAAGGACGCGCAGGTGATGCATGAGCATGATCAACCTCCCTGCACGGTGATGCGGGTGGAGGCGCAGCGCCACAGCCAGAGGACGCCGGCAAGGAACAGCGCGGCCCAGGCAAGGCCCAGGCCGAGATGGAGCCAGACATCGGCGGTGGAAAGCCTGCCGAGATAGACGGCATTGGGATAATAGACCACCCAGGCGAAGGGCAGGTGGCGGGCAATCGTGGCCAGCGGTTGGGGGAAGAACCAGAACGGTATCAGCAGGCCCGAGAACAACTGCAGCAGGGCGCCCAGGATCCAGTCCAGCGAGAAGCTCGTCATCAGCCAGAAGGCGACGAGGCCGAAGAGAGCCGACATCAGGAAAAGCAGCGTAAAGGATAGCGCCCAGAAGGCGATGAACATCAGGCCATCGAACAGGCTTGCCGGCGGCAGCATGCCGTAAAACAACGCGGTGAAGGCGACGGTCGGAATGACCTGGGTCATCAGGCGATAACCAAAGCTGCCGCATTCGTTGGCGAAGAGATAGAGCGGATAGGATAAGGGCTTGAGCAGCCAGACTGCGACATCACCTGTTTTGAGCGACCGGCCGATCTCGCCGATGATCCTTTCGGGGCGGGTTGCGCCCATCACAGCGCCGCCGAGCAGGGCATAGGTCACCATCTGCTGCAGGGAGACCCCGTCGACCACGATTGCGCCGGCGCCGGCATAGGCCGCCTGCCAGATGGCGACGCGCGCGAAGACCTGCACGAGTTTGCCGAAGATGTTGGCCCATACTTCGTTGCGGTAGGCGAGCTGCGAATGGAAGGCACTGCGCGCGAAGGCGAAATAGGCGCTCATGATGCCCGGGCCTTGGCATTGCTACGCTGGTCGGCGTTGCGGCGCTGGTAGAAGGTGCGGATGACCTCTTCGATGTCGGGCTCGTGCAGCGCCACATCCTTGAGGTCGCGCCCGCTACCCACCTCCGACAGGATTGCGACCAGCGATACGTCTTCACGCTCGATGAGATAGTTCTTGCGCAAGCCTTCGTCGCTGACGAGGGCCGCGGTGCGCAACGACAGCGGTCCAGGGTCGCTGGCAAATTCGAGTGTCAGTCGCCGAGCCGAGCCCAATGCCGCGCGCAGGCTCTTCAACTCACCGTCGAAGATGAGCCTGCTATGATCGACCATAATCAGCCGCGGGCAGATGGTCTCGATGTCCTGCAGATCATGGGTGGTGAGGATGATGGTGACGCCGCGCTCACGGTTGATCTCGGCGAGAAAACGCCGCACGGCATCCTTGGCGACCACATCAAGCCCTATGGTCGGCTCGTCCAGAAAGAGGATCTTGGGATCGTGCAGCAGCGACATCACGATCTCGGCGCGCATGCGCTGACCGAGGCTGAGCTGGCGCACCGCGCGGTCGAGAAAGGGCGTCAAATCCAGCAACTCGCTGAAGCGTCGGAGATTATCCGCATAACGGGCGGTGGGGATGTCGTAGATGCGCTGGTGCAAGGTAAAACTGTCGATCAGCGGCAGGTCCCACCACAGCTGGCTGCGCTGGCCGAAAACGACGCCGATCTCGCGGGCATTGTCCATCCGTTTCAGATGCGGCGTCCGGCCGAGTACCGAAAGCGTGCCGGCGCTCGGCACCAGGATGCCGGTCATCATCTTGATCATCGTCGATTTGCCGGCACCATTCGGGCCGAGATAGCCAACGGCTTCGCCTGCCGCGATGTCGAAACCGATGTCGGAAACGGCCAGAACTTCCGTATATTCGTTGGTCACCAACGTCTTCAGCGCACCCAGCAGACCCGGAAATCTCTTGTGCTGCCGGAAGCGTTTGCTGACGCCCCGCGCCTCGATCAAAGCCGTCATATGTATTTCCTCGAGGGTGGTTCCAGCCGATTCGGCAGCAGCATCCAGGCTAACGCGGGGCTCGGCCAGTTCAAGCAAAAGTCGCTTTTTGGGCGCTACTCAATCGAGCCTAGCCGAGCCTTTTGCGTTGACAGCCATGATCAATCATTTCCTGTTGGGGTCATGAAGATTCTCGCAATATCCGGCAGCGCCCGGCACAATTCCACCAATACGGCCATGCTGCGGGCTGTCTGTGCCATTGCGCCAAGTGAGATCGAGATTTCGATCTTCGACGGCGTGGGGCGGTTGCCGGTATTCTCGCCTGATCTCGAGGGGGAGAATCTACCGGAGGCGGTGCGGGAGTTGATCGGTGTCATCGCAGAGAGCGATGGCCTGATCATTGCGAGCCCGGAGTATGTCCGATCCATTCCCGGCGGCCTCAAGAATGCGATCGATTGGCTCGTGTCAGGAGACGAGATCGTCCATAAGCCGATCGCCCTGCTGCACGCATCGCATCGAGGCGATGATATGCTGGCGGGTCTTCGCACCGTTCTTGCGATCATCACCGACCGGTTCGCTGGCGATATTTTCCTCAGGCTTCCTCTGATGAAGCTGGAGCCGGCCGAGGTGTTCAAGGCCGTCGAGGCAGCGGAGAACCGTTCCAGAGTGCAGGCCTATCTTCAGGCATTCTCGGCCTATTGCATGGCAGGCAGTAAGACCGCCTGAGGTTCGCTCGCGGCATCATCGGACGTCCATCAGCAGGCCGTTCTCGAATGCCATCTTTTCGTGAAGCGTGTGCAGAATGACGAGCGGGGCTGCGAGCAGCGCGGCCAGGATGAAGGCGGAGAGGAAGTGTCTCGTCAGGAGACGGAGGATAGGTCGGATCATCTTGATCTCCAGCTGCCGCGAATATTCTTTGTGCTGGACCTCAACAATTGCAGCAGCATGACCGGCTGCCTTGCAAGCTCCGCAATGCTGCCGCAACCCTTGTGGCAGACAGAGGGGGTGAGCGAGACAATGGACGGGCGATGCGGATACTGCTGATAGAGGATGAGAGGGAGCTGGCCGAGGCGCTGTCGGCCGCACTCGGCAAACATGGGATCGTCACCGATCACACGATGCATCTGGCAGACGCCGTCGAGCTGACGCGGCAAAACCTCTACGATGCGATCCTGCTCGACCGGCGCCTGCCCGACGGAGAGGGGCTGAGTTTCATTCCGGAGCTCAGGCGGACGGGGAAGGATACGCCGATCATCGTGCTGACGGCACTGAACGAGCCGAGGCAGCGGGTGGAAGGGCTCGACCTCGGGGCCGACGACTATCTCGGCAAGCCGTTTCTGGTCGAGGAGCTGATGGCGCGGCTGAGGGCCGTGCTGCGCCGGCCGCCTGAACTGGCTGAACTCAAGATCACGGCCGGGCGGATGGTGATCGACCCGCTGCATCTCGGCGTCACCGTCGATGCGGTGCCGCTCGATCTGCCCCGGCGCGAACTTCTGGTGCTTGCGGCACTTGCAAGGCGCAAGGAGAAAACCGTGCTGCGCTCGACGCTGGAGGCGGCGGTTTATAATTACGAAGAGGAAATCCAGTCGAACGCGCTCGATGCGCATATATCGCGGCTGCGCAAGCGGCTGATCGATGCCGGTGCGGGTGTTGCGATCCATAATATCCGCGGCGTCGGCTATCTCATGAAGGAAGAATGATGCGCGGGGCGACCAAGTCGAACCTTTCACTCTGGTGGACGCTCAGCTGGCAGCTCAGTATCGTTTTCGTGGCTGTTGTTGCGACGGTGATCATCGGGCTTTGCATTTACGCCACCAGCATCCTCTCGCCCAATGAAGGAATGCAAGTTCAGCTTACTGCAGCCCTCGAGGAAGCTCTTACGCGTGACTCGCAGGGCAGGATCGCCATAGCTGATAGCCCGCGTCTCAGGTCGTTCAAGGCTGAGAACAACAGGCTCTGGTTTTTCGTCGCAACACCCAGTGGAGAAACGGCCTCCTACGGCGTAATACCGGCGCCCTATGCGGACCTAGCCCGGTACGTCTACCTCATCAAAGACGCCGACATACGAGGGGCGTCTGGTACGACCGAGGTCGCCTCCATCGACCGTGTCGACACGGCAGAAGGCGAGTACAGAGTGATGTACGGCGGAAACGCCAGCAGAAGCTCCGCATTTCTGGCAATACTCGGCAAAACCTACCTCATTTACACACCACTTTTGGCCATCGCTTTGCCCGGGGTTTTTCTAACGATCCCTCGCGTCGTAGCGCGCGCTTTGGCCGGCGTGAAGGATATAGCGAGCAAGGCATCGGAAATCGATCCCCGCCGGCAAGGAGCCCGATTGCCGGTGGATGGTATTCCCACGGAAATCGCACCATTGGTCATTGCTTTTAACGGAACGCTTGAGCGGCTTGAGAACGAGTTTAAGAAACGCCAGCGCTTCCTGCTCGACGCGGCGCATGAGCTTCGGACCCCGATCGCTATCATGCAGACGCGGATCGACGGCATGCCCGATGGGCGCGAGCGGCAGCGGCTGCTCGACGACGTGGCGCGGCTGGCCGGGGCGGCCGAACAGCTCCTCGACTTTGAACGCAACGATCAGGCGGCCGATCTCGACGAGACGGTCGATCTGGTCGAGATCGCCCGAATGACGGTTGCCGATCTGGCGCCGCTGGCGATTGCCGCTGGTTACCAGATTTCCTTTCAGAGCGACGTGGAAGGTCTGAAACGCCGCGGCAGCCCTTCCGCCCTGCCGCGGGCGGTCAGCAACCTGGTGCGCAACGCCATCGATCACGGCGGCAACGGCGGCATGATCACGGTTTCTGTGTCGGGTTCTCCTTTGGGCGGCGGCCGGATCAGTGTCGCCGACGAAGGGCCGGGCATTCCGGCCGAGCATCGCGAGCTGGTTTTCGAGCCATTCTACCGCGTCACCCCGAAGAGCAAGGGTGCGGGTCTCGGCCTCAGCCTCGTCAAGCAGGTCGTTGCAAATCATGGCGGCGAGGTCGGCATCGAAAGCGGTGCGACCGGGACGCGCGTGACGATCAACCTCGGATAGACCGGCCTGCTCCGGCGGCATCCGTTCACGGAAACGATGTAATGCTGCGGCAATTCTCGACCGCCACTTTCGCCCGACACTAGAGCGCAGCGCGTCCGACAAGACGCGCCAAGGACGCTCTAGCGCTTTAAACCTGCGCATAATCCTTTCCGAAAATCGATTTCAATTTTCGGGGTTATGCGCTATCGGCGACGGAGGCCAGACAGCGTGCGCAGCAATCCATTCCCATTTTCCTTCCCATGGGCGTCGAGAGGTTTGTCCCTCGCTCTGCCGGTGGCGCTCGCCATGGCAGTGGCCGGGTGCAGCTCGGTGCCACTGAAGGAGGCCGGCACGCTTTCTTCCTACGGCAATCTCGGCGCGCCGAAGGGCAAGCTGTCGAAATCGCGCGTCTATGTCGATGGGACGCGCCTTAGCCCGGCCAAGACGGTGAGCATCGTGCCGACGACCTTCGCCTTCAGCGCCGCGACCCGCGTCAAATCGGACGCCGACCGCGTGATGGTGGCGAACGCGCTGGACCGGGCGCTCTGCATTTCGCTCAGCGACAAATACCAGCTGGTCCCTGCCGGTCAGCCGGCGGATCTGACGATCCGCTCCGTCGTCACCGACATCGTGCCGACCAACAAGGCGATGGCGGGTGTTTCGACCGTCGTGACCGTCGGCACCGGTTTGGTACTGCCCGTCGGCGTGCCGCGGCTGCCGGCCGGCCTCGGCGGATTGGCGGTCGAGGCGGAAGCCGTCGACAGCGGTGGCGTGCAGCGGGCGGCGATCGTCTGGTCGCGCGGGGCAAACTCGCTGCAGAACAACCCCCGCGTTTCCGAAGTCGGCGATGCCTATAGCTTGGCTTCGAAATTCAGCAGCGAGTTTTCTCGCATGCTGATCAAAGGCAAGGAGCCGAAGGGATTGGATATCTCGCTGCCGTCGGGGCAGCGGATGAAATCCTGGCTCGGTGGCAAACCGAAATACGCCGCCTGCGACGCCTTCGGCCGGCCGCCCGGACTGATGGGGGCCGTGGCCGCCAAATACGGCGCGCCGCCGCAATGGACCGAGAAGAAGCCGAAACCGGCCGCGACCTACTGAGAGACGATGCGCAGCGGCGCCGGCCGTTGCGCGACCAGCACTCAGCCTCGCCCCAGGCTGACGGGACGGACGGAGCAAAGGCGGGCAAGGCTTGTGCTCCGTCCGTCTGAAAATCCGTCGCGCTTCATGTCAGCCGGCGGTTCCGGGCCTCAGCCAGAAATACAGTTTGATTTGATCGGGCCTGTCGGAGGGATGCGGGCCGCGCATGAACAATTCGCCGCCATTGCGCTCGATCACGCGCCGCGAGGCATCGTTGTCCTCGTTGCAGAGGATGACGAGGCGGTCGAGGCCTTCCTTCGCCGCCACGGCCAGCAGAAGGCTCAGGGCGGTGGTCACGTGGCCATTGCGCTGTTTCCACGGCACGACGGAATATCCCACATGGCCCGACACCTCGGGCGGCAGCACCTCGGTGCCCGCTTGAAAACGCAGGCTGATGCTGCCGCAGAATTGGCCGTCCCAGATCCAGAACAGACGGGTGGTCAGCGGTGGCGGTCCGGATCTGGCGCGCCGCCTGCCATCAGGAATGAGATCGTCGAGGAACTTCCCCCGATCCTGGCGCAGCCGCTGAAGCTCACCGCGAACATAGGCTTCGTCGAGCGCGCGGCGCGGATCAGGAGACCAGCCGGTGGCGAGCGCCGCTTCGAAACCCGACAGGTTTTCCAGATCCGGCTGCAACAGCACGACGCGGCCGGCGGGCTTTGCTGTTTCTCCAGACGTCATCTAGCACCCAGGTTCGCGTCGCCTAACCAAGCGGGCCGACTCCAATCTTGCTCGCGCACAAGCACGCCCGACTGGCGATTGGAAGCCGTGCAACAGACTTTCGGCCATCAAAAAAGCCCCGCATTTCATGCGAGGCTTGCTCTTATGGATGGGCCGGACTAGCGGCACTGGCGGCGCGGGCCGTAGTTCGGCTGGTAGGTATTGTCATAGGCGCGGTATGACCGGTAGCGGCTATAGCAGTATTCGGCATGCGAACTATAGGCGCGCGTGCGCGGTTGCGAAGCGATGATGCCGCCGAGGAGGGCACCGGCTGCCAGGCCGCCGATGATGGCGCCGTTGTTGTCATTTCGATTGTCATATCGGCGATACCGGCGATCGTAGCGGCGATCCCCGCCATAGCGGTCGTCACGGTCGTAGCGGCGCTCGCGGTAGCTGTAGCGGTCACGGTCATTGTCGCGATCGCGATCGCGGTAGCTGTGGCGGTCGCGGTCATTGTCGCGATCGCGGTTCCGGTTGGATCTGCGGTTATCGCCATCGCCCGAGCAGACGATGGAGTATGGGTTGCAGGCGACGGTCATGATCCGGGCATCGGTACCGTGATGCGCCGGCTGGGCCGATAGCATCGGGCTCGGCACGAAGACCGGGCCTGCCGCAGCCGGCATTCCCGAGAAGGCCGTCGCTATCGACAGGGCAATGATGCCGAATTTGTTCATTTCACTCACCTTGGGTCAACGGATGTATGGGGGGATAACGCGGGGGAAAGGAATAGGTTTCATTTTGGAATGGGGAGGGGTTATGTATGTGCGTATCTGCTAACGTATCGTGCTTTCATACATATAGAGCTGGTCGATAGGGGGCAAGGCGATTTGCTGGCGGCGTGACAGTCCTACGGTGTCCCTGGGAAGCCGCGCAACGGGCCTTCGGCTATCGAAAAAGCCCCGCATCTTCATGCGAGGCTTGCTCTGATGGATCGGCCGGTTTAGCGGCACTGGCGGCGCGGGCCGTAGTTCGGCTGGTAGGTATTGTCGGAGGCGCGATAGGACCGATAACGGCTATAGCAATACTCCGCATGCGAACCAGAACTATAGGCACGTGCGCGCGGCTGCGAAGCGATGATGCCGCCGATGATGGCGCCGGCCGCCAGGCCGCCGATGATGGCGCCGGTGTTGTCGTGGCGGCGGTACCGCCGATCGTAGCGCCGATCCCAGCCGTAGCGGCCGTCTCGATAGTAGTGACGGTCACGATAGTAGCGGCGGTCGCCGTCATATCTGCGTCTCTCGCCGTAACGCGAGCAGACGATGGAGTACCTGCTGCAGCCTACAGTCATGATCCGGGCATCGGTATTTCCCGGCGCCGGCTGGACGGCCGATTGCACCGGCCCCGGCACAAAGGCCGGGCCTGCCGAGGCCGGCATTCCGGAGAAGGCCGTCGCTATCGACAGGGCAATGATGGCGAATCTGTTCATTTCACTCACCTTGGGTAAACGGATCTATCGACGGGATAACGCAGGGGAAGGGGATTGGTTTCATTTTGGGATGGAATGAGGCGGTGTGTGCGTGGGTGCTGACGTAGGTAACACAGGGCCAAGGCCACAGGCCACCGGTCCTTCCATGAACAGCCGGCTCAACCCCAGACACGCCGCGTCGAGACTGACCTGTCCGATCGGGTGGGAGCCCTTGGGCTCGTAGCCTTTCGACCAAGCCGTCACTGGGCGCTCCACATCCACGACACCAAAGCTGTACGGAAGATGCACCCAAATCCCGCGATAGTGGCGGATCAGGCCAGGCTTGACGCCGAGGGAGAAGCTGCAGGTAAATTGACGTCTCGCGCTATCAGGCTCACCTTCCGCCGGCCAGCAATCGGAGCTGGCTTTCGTCGTGCACACCCTGGCGGTACAGCTCGATGATGAGGGCGCCCAGACGGCCGGCCTCCTTGCTTGATCTGTCGATCTTTAGCCCGATACAGAGAGCTTCATGGACACGCCTGCACACATCCAGATCTCCGGAGGCGAGCGGTTCGTCACGCGTGCTGAACAGCTTGTCTGACATCGCAATCTGCCCTTTTTGGATGCCGTGAATCGCTTTCGTGAAAAAAAGATAATTTCGCGATCCTTGCTCTGCAAGATGGGCGAAGGTCCGAAATTCAAAAACAATTCTGGGCACGCACGGGAAGATGCGGGCGAGGGCGGCAGGGCATGAATATGAGACCGATCGGTCTGTCGACCGGATAGTGCGAGCGTGAGATCTATTTGGTTGCGGGGTCTTTGGCGCCTTGCTGCGACAGGCGCAGCTCTTTCAGCCGCTTGGTTTTTTCCCGGCGGGCCCGCTGCTCCGCCTCGATGGTTTCCTTGGCGGCGCGCTCGGTGTTTTCGAAACGATCCTGCCGGTAAGCCTTTGATGAGGGTTCACGTTCTCTTTTCATGGCCGCTAAACGCAAATCGGCGAAAACGGTTTCATGGGAAAATGAGTCTCTGGCTGTCAATCGATCGACGTGGCCAGAACGCCGGCGTGTAGGATGGCAAGCCATCGTGGCAACAGGGCGCCTGATCGGCGCCCCCGCAATATCACGGATCAGCCTTTGATGAAGGCGAGGATGTCGGGGTTTATGATGTCTGCGTGGGTGGTGCACATGCCGTGCGGGAATTTCTCGTAGACCTTCAGCGTGGCGTTCTGCAGGAGCTTGGACGAGAGCAGGGCGGAGTCGGCGATCGGCACGATCTGGTCGTCGTCGCCGTGCATGACGAAGGTCGGCACGGTGATGATCTTCAGGTCTTCGGTGAAGTCGGTTTCCGAGAAGGCCTTGATGCCGTCGTAATGCGCTTTGGCCCCCCCGATCATGCCCTGACGCCACCAATTGTTGATGACGGGCTCTGATACTTTCGCGCCCGGCCGGTTGAAGCTGTAGAACGGGCCGGCCGGCAGATCGCGATAGAATTGCGAGCGGTTGGCGGCGAGCTGCTTGCGCAGGTCGTCGAAGACTTCGATCGGCAGGCCGCCGGGATTGGCATCCGTTTTCACCATGAGGGGCGGCACGGCGCCGATGATCACGAGCTTGGCGACGCGGCCCTGCGGCTGGCCGTGGCGGGCGACATAATGGGTCGCTTCGCCGCCGCCGGTGGAATGGCCGACATGGACGGTGTTCCTGAGATCGAGATGCTCGACGACGGCTGCGGCATCGGCGGCGTAGTGATCCATGTCGTGACCGTCACCCACCTGGGTGGAGCGGCCGTGGCCACGCCGGTCATGGGCGACGACCCGGTAGCCCTTCTCAAGGAAGAACAGCATCTGGGCATCCCAGTCGTCGGAGCATAGCGGCCAGCCGTGATGGAACATGATCGGCTGGGCGGTCTTCGGCCCCCAATCCTTGTAGAAGATTTCGACGCCGTCCTTGGTGGTAACCGTGCTCATCTTTTGGCTCCGTTGGTTGGGGTTGGTTGGATTAATGCGGTCAGAAGTTTGCGCCGTTGCCGGCAGAATTGGCGAGACCACGAGCGCCGTTGCGCCTGAGGCTGGGGGCAAGAAGGTCGCACTTGATCAACCGGCTCGGAATGTGTTGATGTGCTTATTGAATGCCTCTTTCTATTCTGTTGATATGACAGAAGTTTGTATGTCTCCGCGAGATGGGTGTAGCACCCGCCCATTTCGCATGACGCGAGGGGCCTGGGTGATCCTCGCTTGGCTGTTTCGCGCTGCGAACATTCTTTTAATCCACGGTATCTCGGCTGTCGGCCACCTCAGGCTGGTTCGTCATAGGCGAGACGAACCTCTGTAATGAGCCATTTTTTTATTATTCGTTCAATATATCCGTCCGGGTAGTTCAATATATCTGTCCGGGGTAGGTGTGTTCCCGTTCTGCCGCCGCATGCATGCCGCTGCCGGCGCTCACTTGAACGCGGTTCATCGCCCAACCATCTAATCCTCACACAACAGCACAATGGCGAACCGTCGCAATCGCGACCGCTTTGCCGGCGGCGGGACGGCCGTTACTGCCGCCTGAGGATCAAATCATGGGTTACATGGATAAGGACATAGCGCTTCAGAATGATGGGGCGCTGATCGATGCCTATTCGCAATCGATCGCTGCAGCAGTCGATATCGTTGGGCCGGCAGTCAACCGGATCGAGAGGGTGGGAGGCCGGCAGGGGCATGGTTCTGGCTTCGCCGTCTCGCCTGACGGCCTGATCATCACCAACAACCATGTCGTCGATGACGCCAAGGTCGTCCGCATCACTACGCCTGACGGCTTCGTTACCGAGGGCCGCGTACTCGGTCGGGACGTGGATACCGATATCGCCCTCATTCGCGCCAATACAAGCACCGGCGCCTGGGCGAAGCTCGGAGACTCCCAACGCCTGCGCAGGGGGCATATCGCAATCGCGATCGGAAACCCGCTCGGCTTCGAATGGACTGTTACCGCCGGTATCGTCTCGGCGCTCGGCCGGTCGATGCGGGCTGCCAGCGGCCGGCCGATGGAGGATGTCATCCAGACCGATGCGGCGCTCAATCCCGGCAACTCGGGCGGGCCACTGGTGTCTTCGGGCGGGGAGGTTATCGGCGTCAACACCGCCGTCATTCAGGGCGCGCAGAGCATCGCCTTTGCGGTGGCGTCGAATACGGCCAATTTCGTGGTTTCGGAAATTCTCCGCTATGGGCAGGTCAGGCGCGCCTTCATCGGCATATCAGGCGATACGATCGTGCTGCCGCGCCGGGTGGCACTTGCGGCAGGCACGGTGCAGACGACCTCCGTACGCATCCGGCGCGTCGAGCCGGAAGGGCCGGCGGCGAAGGGAGGGCTGCAGGAGGGCGACTATATCCTCGCCATCGACGGCAGCCCGGTCGGCGGCGTCGACGATATCGTCCGATTGATGGATGGCAGCAGGATCGGCAGGGATACGGAAATTCTGGTGTTTTCGGTGGCGGGCCGGATCGAAAAGAAGATCTTGCTGCCGATGGCCCGGTCTTGACGCCGCACGTCGGCGCCATGACGAGACATCACCTTACGTCAGGCGCTGACCGCTTCCTGCTCGGTCCCCGAAAAATCAACCGCCGCAAAGGCTGCCGCCAGCACCTCCGGCCCGGCGCCGTTTTTCGCGGCATCGGTGGAGAGGATCTGGCGATAGCGTCTTGCGCCGGGCAGGCCGGTGAAGAGGCCGACCATGTGGCGGGCCACGTGCTGCAGCCGGCCGCCGCTGGCGATGTGGCGTTCGGCATAGGCCATCATCCGGTCACGCAGGGCCTCCCAGTCCGGTTCGGCCGCAGGCGCGCCGAAGAAGCGCTGGTCGATATCGGCAAGGATCGCGGCATTCTGATAGGCGGCGCGGCCCAGCATGACGCCGTCGACATGGTCGAGGTGGGCTGCGGCTTCGTCGAGCGTGCGGATTCCGCCGTTGATGCCGATGAAGACGTCGGGCCAGCGCTGCTTCATCCGATAGACGATCTCGTAGTCGAGCGGCGGGATCTCGCGGTTCTCCTTGGGGCTCAGGCCCTTCAGCCAGGCCTTGCGCGCATGGATCCAGATCGCGTCGGCGCCGGCATCGAGAACGCGGCTGATAAGCTCGGGCAGCGCCTGTTCCGGCTCCTGCTCGTCGACGCCGATCCGGCATTTCACCGTCACCGGCGCGGTCGCGACTGCCTTCATCGCCGCGACGCATGCGGCCACCGTCTCCGGCGTCAGCATCAGGCAGGCGCCGAAGGTGCCGGACTGCACCCGGTCGGAAGGGCAGCCGACATTGAGGTTGATCTCGTCATAGAAGTAGGGTTCGGCGATCTTCACCGCCTCCGCAAGCTTTGCCGGGTCCGATCCGCCGAGCTGCAGCGCCAGCGGATGCTCGGCGGTGTCATGACCGAGCAGCCGGTCGCGCGGACCGTGGATGATCGCATCGGCCACCACCATCTCGGTATAAAGCAGCGCCTCACGGCTGATCTGCCGGTGGAAATAGCGGCAATGCCGATCCGTCCAGTCGATCATCGGTGCGACAGCAAAAATCGGCCACTTCTGCGTCATCGACGTTCCATTGTTTGTTGTTCTCTGGGTGCCGCAATGCAGCGGCGCACCGCCGCAGGGGCGGGATCATCCATAAAGCGCGCATATAACACTTGCCAATGCGATCGACAAATGGTCGCCGCGCCGCAAACAGAAACAGCGCCCCTTGCGGAGCGCCGTTCATGCCGCGTGAGCGGAAATCTGACTTACGAAGCCGAGATGTTGACTGCCTTCGGGCCCTTGCCCATGCGGTCCGGCTCGGTGTCGAAGGTAACCTGCTGGCCTTCGCGCAGCGACTGGATGCCAGAAGCCTGCAGCGCAGAGATATGGACGAAAACGTCCTTTGCGCCGCCGTCCGGCGTGATGAAACCAAAACCCTTGTCCTGGTTGAAGAATTTTACGGTGCCCTTGGTGGCCATTGGGATCGTCCTTTTCCCTTAGTCTGTGTAGTATCCGCGCCCCCGAGAGGAAGCGGACGGCTTTAGCTTTCGCCCCGATCGATTGGGACGAAGGGTCAGTCGGAGAAGTCACGTACGGGGAAAGAACGTCTACGTAGGCGGGTAGTCCCGCGCCGCCTTCCAAACGGAAGGGATTACCACATCAGTCCAGTCACCGGCATGCAAATGCCCGAGTAAGTCAATTCGTGCCAGCATTTCGGGCAAAAAGCAAGCGGGATTATTGTGCCATGCCCGCATCGATGTCGGGAAATGCCGAAGATTCAGTTACTTGACGATGGGTTAACGGATTCTTGCACGGCTGTGCCATATCGGGATTCCGTGCCGAAACGGGATGAGCGGCAGTTCGATAGTCGGAAGTGGATTTTGAGGAGCGACGGTCGGAGCGGCAGGGCACATCGATCAGCCCTCATGGTGAAGAGGATCGCAGAGTCTGCTCTCCAGTGTTCCTCGCGCCGTCTTTGCTCCGCCCTCATCCTGAGGTGCGTAGCCCGCAGGGCGAAGCCTCGAAGGACGGGGGGCGGCCACCGGCGCCATTGCCTTCGATTCTGCATAGGGGCTTTGTGGAATGCAGGTAAGGAGCTTCCACGCCCGCCCTCGTGGTTCGAGACGGCCCCTTGGGCCTCCTCACCATGAGGGCTCTCTTTGCGCCTGCGGCTTTTATTCTACCGCTGGTGCTATTGTCCGCTCCATCCTCATCCTGGGCAAGACCGCAAAGGCTTCCCGTCTACTGCCCATCACCCAGCAACCCGCTCAGGCTCCACGGATTATCCCCCTTCTGGTTGGCGATGTCCTCCACCTTCCAGCCGCCGTGTTCACGCACCAGGGTGTAGAAGAGTGTCACCTCTTCGCCGTTTTCGAACTCCACTTCCACCTCGGCCTTGTCATCCAGCAGGATCGGCTGGCCGATCCTGACGTCGCTCGCCACGCCATCCTGACCCGCGATGACAGGATCGAAATCGATGGCGCCGGCATCACCTTCCGGCGTGTTGTCGAGATCGGCCTGGAGGAGCCCGTTCAGATGGTCGGAGAAGAAGATCGAATAAGGCGAGGGCGCCTCGGCATCGCTGTTGTCGATGTTGTAACTGTAGAGCGCCTTGAGCAGCGCTTTCGGTGTCTTGTAGGTCTCTGCCGATGCGGGCAAGGCTGCGAGCGCCGACACGGCGAGGGCGAGGATGAATGTGGGCAGGCGCATGCGGGCTCTCCTCGGATGAGTGGTGAATCATAGCGGAATCGGGCGCTGAGGTGGAGCGGCATTTTTGGAGGGTTACCAGGGTTTGGCGCGGCCATCGCTGCTGATGAAAGGCGCGCTTGCTTGGGGTTGGGGCGCGTACACCCCGCCTACCCACCCTCATTCCTGTGCCTGTAACAGGAATCCAGTGCGCCCAGGTCCCTGGGCGCAGGAGAGTTTCTATCTTGCCTCAGAGTCATTCACGGCGCGGATGCGCCGTGGAGGAGAGGTGAACCGACCTATCCCTCCGCAACGTATCCATAGACGATCAGAACCCCAAACAACTTTCATTGGTGCTTGCATTGGTCGCAAGCCCCACCTTTGTGTTTTAGCCGATCACGACGCAACTCTTAGTTGCGGGCAATCCAGTCGCGGCTAGATCAATGCCTCATGCGACAGGCTCGAAACCGACGACTCGAAAACGTCCTTCACGGCGAGCGTGAAATCGTAGCTGGTGACGTTTCCGGCAGCGTCATAGGCTTCGGCGGTGAAGGTCAGGCTATGGGTGCTTTCGTAGTCGATCGCCGCCTTGGTCTGGATCTTGTTGCCGACGAGTTTGAAGATGCCGTCAGCATCATCCGTCAGCCGCCATTTTACCGTGCCGCCTTCCGGATCGCGCGCCGAGAGAAGGCCGACCGAGGTGCCGATCGCGATATTCTCGGAGACCGAACTGCGCGAGAAGGCGAGATTGGTCGGCGCCTGGTTGAGCGGGGCCTCGTTGACGTCGAGCACGTTGATCGTGATGTCCTTCTGGACGGTGACCTTGCCATCGGAAACGGCGACCCTAATCGTGTGCGACGTCGTCGTCTCGTAGTCCAAGGCCTTCGAGGTGACGATGCGATTGCCGTTTATCCGGAAATGATCGTCGGCGGCGTCGAGCAGCGTGTAGGTGAGGGCGTCGCCGTCGGCGTCGCGCGCGCTTAGCAGGCCGACCGTGGTCCAGATCGGCGTGTCTTCGGAGACCGCAGTTTTCGAAAGCTGAATATTGGTCGGCGCTTTATTGGCGGGCGTGAAGGTTTCCGTAGCGAAATCATAGACGCCATCGGCAAAACGGGCAGATTCGACGTCGATCAACGTATCCTTGCCTTCCAGGGCGCTGGTCAGGACATGGCTGCCATTGTCGATCGCGAAGGAATAGCTGGCGAAATCGCCGGAGAAAACGGCCATGTCGAGGCCCGCGCCACCGTCGAAAATATCATCGCCGCGGGTGCTCGTAAACTCGTCGTCTCCGCCGCCTGTTTTGACGTCAATGCCAGAGACATCGCCGCCAACAACAGCGCCGAGATCCCCCAGCTCGTCGGAAAGATCGAGGTGGGCGCTGTCCGTTAATGACAATAAGACGGGATAGTTATCGGTCGAATTGTTCGCGAAGACGATCTTGTCGAAGCTTTCGAACTGTGCGGAGGAACCGGCGATCACGTAGCCATACGTTTCAAAGATTTCAACGTTCTTGACCGTAAGACCCGTTAGCGTAGGGGCACGCAGAATATCAATCCCGGTACCGCCATCGATCGCTCCGGATAGCACGCCATTGGCTGTCTGCACGATTATGGCGTCGTTACCCTCGCCCGCATCTATGTCTAAGACTTCTGGGTAAACGCCGAAAGTCTCACCATCGAAGATAGAATCGTCGCCTGCTCCACCCTTGATGACATCCTTCCCGAAGCCGCCGTTGATCTGATCGTTACCTTCACCGCCGCTCAGCGCGTCATCTCCACCATAGCCATTGAGAACGTCATCACCGGCGCGGGCATCGAAAACATCACTGCCGTCGGTTCCCTCTAATCGGTCATTGCCCGCATCCGTCGTCACATTGATACTGGTAACCGCCGCATAGATCTGGACTCCACTAGTACCTAATTTGCCCGAAAGGTCGGCATGCGCGCTGCTCGACAGCCTCAAGACGATGTCAGAGTCGCTCTGGGCAACAATCTTGTCGATGTTGTCAAATTGTGCGGCCGATCCGGTAACTCCGAGTTCCCCAGACTCGAGAACCTCGAAATTCTTGATTGTCAGACCCGTCAGAAAGCTGGCTCGCAACGTGTCGGCACCGTCGCCGCCGTCAATAGTTCCAGACACACTTGGGTGGATACTGTTTGATAAAATCACGGTGTCATTCCCAACGCCCGCATCAACGTCGAACACCTCAGGGTTAACAGAATAATAAAAACCATCCTCTATCGTGTCGTCGCCCGCGCCGCCACGGATGGTATCGTCTCCAAGGCGGCCAAAGAGCTGGTCGCTACCCTCGCCACCAAAAAGGGCGTCATTTCCATCGCCACCGTCGATCAAATCGTCTCCGGCTCCACCACTCAGAGTGTCTGCGCCGGCACGACCGAAAATGGTGTCATTGCCGCCGCCTGTTGTGATCGCATTGGCACTATCCGAGCCGGACACGTCTGCCGAGACCGAACCCAACTCGTCAACAAGGTCTGCCGTGCTGGAGTCGGAGACTGACAAAGTGACTCTTGCAAGGGGACTAGTGGCAGAGTAGCGAATTACGTCGTACGCTTCGAACTCAGCGCCGGTCCTTGCAACGTTGCTGCCGTTCGTGTTCAGAATATTCAAAGCCATATTTTAACTTTCCAGAAGATGCATTGCGCTCTGCCAGAACGGATGGTGTCTTTTCTTCCGTTCCCGGTTATGCTCGTTTAAGCGGGCGCGCCGACGATTTCTGCCGGCGCGCCTAATTTTTCCGAGCCATTGCGGGAGGTAGGTCTGCTTCGTAATGGCGGTGTTGCGGCTAGATCAATACCTCATGCGCCAGCGCAAACGACGGCTCGAAGACGTCCTTCACAGCCAGAGTAAAATCGTGGCTGGTGACGTTTCCGGCCGCGTCATAGGCTTCGGCGGTGAAGGTCAGGCTGTGGGTGCTTTCGTAGTCGATCGCAGCCTTTGTCTGGATCTTGTTGCCGACGAGTTTGAAGATGCCGTCCGCATCATCCGTCAGCCGCCATTTAACCGTGCCGCCTTCCGGATCGCGTGCCGAGAGAAGGCCGACCGAGGTGCCGATCGCGATATTCTCGGAGATCGAGTTGCGCGAGAAGGCGAGATTGGTCGGCGCCTTGTTGACGGGTGCTTCGTTGACGTCGAGGACGTTGATCGTGATTTCCTTTTCGACCGTGACCTTGCCGTCGGAAACGGCGACCTTGATCGTGTGCGACTTCGCCGTCTCGTAATCCAAAGCCTTGGAGGTGACGATGCGGTTGCCGTTGATCCGGAAGTGATCGTCGCCGCCGTCGAGCAGCGTATAGGTGACGGCATCGCCATCGGCGTCGCGGGCACTGAGCAGGCCGACCGTGGTCCAGATCGGGGTGTCCTCGGAGAGAGCGGTTTTCGAGAGCTGGATGTTGGTCGGCGCGTTATTGGTGCTCGTGAAGGTTCCCGTGGCGAATTCATAGACGCCGTCGGCAAAACGGGCGAATTCGACGTCGGTCAGGATATCCTCAGCGTCCTGCCCGCCCAGGCTGCTCACGATGTGGGATTCGTTGTCGTAGCGGTAGCCGAGTATATAGTCGGCGAACTTAGCGGAGAAGACCGCCGTGTCGGTGCCGGCGCCGCCATCGATGATGTCGTAGCCGCCGCCGCCCTCGAAAATGTCGTTGCCGTCGGTGCCCGTAAACTCGTCGTCGCCCCCGCCGGCCTTGACGTCAATGCTGGAGCCATAGCCGGTGATAAAAGCTCCGTGGTCTCCCAGCTCATCGGAAAGATCGAGGTGGGCGCTGTCCGTGATTGCCAGTGAGGGGCGAGAAACAACGTCGAACGGATTGATCGACCCGACAATGCTATTAAAGCTTTCGAACTGCACGCTCGAACCGGCAACCTGAAATCTTGCAGTGTCGAGGACTTCGATGTTCTCGATCGTCAGGCCTCTCAGATCGGGTGCTTGCAGCGTATCAAATCCGTCACCGCCATTGATTGTTCCGGAAATCAACGGAGCGAATGGCTGCACAATAACGACATCGCTGCCATCGCCGGCGTCGATGTTCAAGACTTCCGGCACGAGTCCGAGATCCGGAGAGAAGTTGCCAACATCACCGTCGGTGATCGTATCGTTGCCGGCGCCGCCTCTGATGACATCATTCCCGCCGTCTCCGAAGATCTGGTCATTGCCGGCGCTGCCATTCAGCTTGTCATTGCCAGAACCGCCATGGAGATGATCGTTTCCGGCGCCGCCGTTCAGCGTGTCTGCGCCGTCACCGCCGGAGATGGTGTCGTTGCCTGCGCCCGTCGTAATTGTATCGTCGCCACTCGAACCCCTCACATTGGCGGAGCCCGAGCCCAGTTCGTCGGAAAGGTCTACCGTTCCGGAATCCGAGATGACCAGGGTGGCCGCGACGAGGGGATTGAGCTCGGAGTGGCGAATGACGTCGTAAGCTTCGAACTCCGCGCCGGTCTTGGTGATCACGGCGCCGTTCGTCTCCAGTATATTCAAAGGAATACCCGGCTCGGTACTATCGACGGTGAAAGTTCCGGTGGCGAAATCGTAGACACCATCGGCAAAGCGCGCGAACTCGACGTCTTTCAGCGTATCCGTGCCTTCCAGCGCGCTCGTCACGATGCTGTTGAAATTTTCCAGGGAAAGGGAATAGTCGGCAAAATTGCCGGCGAAAACAGCTGTGTCGGTGCCGCCGCCGCCATCGATCTCGTCGTCGCCGGCGCCGCCGGTCAATTTGTCATTGCCGTCCATGCCGGCGAAGTAGTCATTGCCGCCGCTCCCGTCGAAAATGTCATTGACGTCGCTGCCCTCGAGTACATCGTCGCCGCCGCCGGTCTTGACGTCAACGCCGGAGGGATTGTTCCAGTCCCAGATATGAGCTCGGCGGTCCGCCAGCTCGTCGGAAAGATCGAGGTGGGCGCTGTCCGTCACCTCCAAAGAGGCGAAGGAGTTGAGGAACGGATCTGTCGACCCGAGGATCTTATCAAAGCTTTCGAACTGCGCGCTCGAACCCCTAACCGTGTCTGGCCAGGTTTGAAGGACCTCGATGTTCTTGATCGTCAGACCGTCAAGTGACGAGGTTTGCAGCGTATCGATTCCGGCGCCGCCATCGACTGTTCCTGAAATCAGTGGATTGTATCTCTCCACGACTATGGAATCGTCGCCGTCACCGGCGTCGATGTCGGTGAGTTGCTGCTGCTCGCCCGTTCCCGGCCAGGGGATGCCACCGTCAAAAATTGTATCGTTACCGCCACCGCCGATCAATTTGTCGTTGCCGCTACCACCACTGATCACATCGTCGCCGGCGCCGCCGTTCAGCGTGTCATTGCCGTCGTTGCCTGAGATGGTATCGTTGCCCGCGCCCGTCGTGATCACACTGCCGTAGTAAGAGCCCATCACGTGTGCAGAGACGGAGCCCAGCTCGTCGGCCAGATCTGCCACGCCGGAACCTGAAACGGCGAGGGTGACGGCGGCGAGAGGATTGGCTTCGGAGTTGCGAATAACATCGTACGCTTCGAACTCAGCGCCGGTCTTGGTAACTGTGGCGCCGTTCGTGTCCAGAATATTGAGGGCCATATTAAACTTTCCAAAAGATGCGTTGTATTCTGTAAAACGAGGAATCTTAGAAGAACTGTTCTTACTGGTTCAACGGACGACAACCCTTTGGGGATCTATGCCAATCCGCAACTAATTTTTCAATGGGTAATTGTGTTTTTTTATTGCTTTCTTAACGGAAAAGTAAGCTTAAACACCAGGTTACGAATTGGAATTAGAGAACTCTTGGTGATATTTTAGTCTTTTAAATTATATTAAATTCCCGGAATAGCTGTGGGAAAACTGGCTTTGAGCCGGTCTGCTTCAACATTGCCGTTGACCGTCATTGTTTTGGAGTGCTTCGAGCGCGGCCGCCGGCTTTACGCCAGCTTGATGAGGCCTGCTTCCGTGGGTCTGAAGCCGCAGGCGCGGTAGAGGCCGGTCAGGTGCGGTTCGAAATCGACATGCAACCACTCTGCGCCCCGGTCCCTCGCAACCCGCGTCGCTTCCCTGACCAGCTGCGTGGCGATTCCCTGCCGCTGCATGTCGGGATGCACCGATGTATCGAGGATGAAGGCATGGATGCCGCCATCCCAGGCGACATTGACGAAGCCGGCGAGCCGGCCGTCCTGATAGGCGCCGATATGGGCGAGGCTGCGGGACAGGATGGCGGTAAAATCGCGGTTGTGCGGGCTGCCCCAGGCGGCGGAAAAGAGGGCGTTCAGTTCGGCGGCGGGCGGGAAGGGGTCGATGCGCAGGTCCAGCATGGGCGGTTCCCTTCCTTCAGTGGGCATGGAGGTCTTCCAGGGCGGGCGACGTTGCAGGCTCATTCCGTCACAGTGACGAGCCGGCCGTCGCGCCGCTCGAAAATCCTGTCGGAGAGAAAGTCGACGCCGCGGTGTTTCGCCATGTCGATCAGCTGCCGGGCCGTGATCAGCGCGGATGGCACTTTTCGGTCGATTACGGCGACTTCGTCGCGCTGGCGCAGGATCAGGAAGGCGCCATCCGGGAAATTCTTGTCCACCATCGCCCAGAATTCATCCGTCAGCACGATGGCCGGCGTCAGCGGCGGGTTGTCGTCGATCCGGTAGGCGATCGTGTGATCGTTGACCCGTTCTTCCTGGAGCTTCGTCATTTCCCGCAGAATATTCCCCTGTGCGGCCTGGCGGATTTCGGCGACGGAGCGTTCGCCGAGATCGGCGCGCGAGAGCCCGATCAGGCTCTGCGGCGTGTCCAGCTGCAAGACGATCGCCACGTCGCCGGCAAGTTCCTCCGCCAGGGACGTAGCCGCATCCTGCTCATTCCCAGGCTGCCGGAAGCGGATATTGGCGAAAACATGCTGCAGGTCGAGCTCCGGCCTGCGGACCGTGACGAGAACGCTCTGCACGAGGTTTTCGATGGCGGCCTCGCGGTCCAGATCGTTGCGGAGCGTATAAAGCCTGCCGTAGATATTGGTGATATCGACCGTCCCCGTTATGGCTTCGCTTCCGCCATTGGCAAATCGCACCCGGAGAACGGCGGGGTCTGCGGGATCGGTCGTAACCTCTTCGACCTCGGGCTCGCTGCGCAGGCGCGCGGCAACGGCGTCGCGCAGCTGCGCCAGCGTTTCGGGCGGCGTGGTAGAGATGGGCTGCGCTTCGGAGCGGAGGCCTATTTTCGAGAGAAGGGTCTTGAACATGTCGGCGTTTCCCTGATGTGTCGTGTCCGCATAAGCTGCCGCCGGCGTGAGGATCAAGGCGAGGCAGGCTGAAAGACTGATGATCCGCATGCTGGGCACCGGCGCCGGCGAAAGAGGCGGCAACCGTCCGGCCGCCGGCCGAAGCGCGTTGCGGCGAACCGGAATCACGCGGCGCGTTTCAAGCGTTCGTTCATGCATGTCCCCCGAAGCCGCCGCAGCGGCCGGCCGCCAGCAGAAGCTAGGGCAAAGCTGTTGCCGATCAATGACGGATGCTGCGCATCGGTCGGAAGAGGGCGGCGGTCTTCTACCGGGCGAGGCTACGGGACAGGACGCGGGTGAAGTCGCGCGGGGCGGGCGTCCCAAGCGGCGGACCAGAGGGTGTTGAGTTCGGCGGCGGCGGGGAAGGGGTCGATGCGGAGGTCTGGCATGGGCACATCTCTTTGGGATTCAGGCGAAAATGCGCTTACGCTTACGCAGCACCCCTTCTATCCGCCTGCAAGGGTGGTGTTCCAATCCCGCTCACCGCGCCCGCCGGCGCCCCGCCCAGTGGAACGCTCCGGCATCGCATCATCGACGGAATGAGGACGGCCGGGGCTGCCGGCACCGGCTTTATTGCTTGGTGGGCGCTGACTTAGCCCAACGCACGCCCCATTGCTGTGCATGTCACTGTGCTAAGTGGGTAAGGTTTGTATTGGAACTGGCGGTCTGGAGCGAATCCAAACAAGCTTATCGCGTAAGCTTTGCCAAAATATTGTTCCATGGATGCTGCTAGTTGGCTGGGATGAGGTTGAGCTTCGATCTGGCGGGACGTGAGTGGTACACTTGAGCGGCCGAGGCTTTTCCTGTGGCGGGATCGAAAAAATGCGAAAACCCATATTCACTATGCAAAGTATATCTAACCATGGGACGTCGAATCCTATCGTTGCTCGACTTGGGCTTCAGAGTATAGAATTGCTGAAATGGGTGGATATTAGTGATGTAGAAAGAGATGATGCCTCATCTCTGATATTTGAATTGCATAAAAAATTGTTGCGCTGTCATGACTGCCTAGAAAAATTAAAAGAAAATGATCGAGCTGCAATTGCGGGAATAAGGAATATCTTTGGGAATGGTGCGATGGCCATCCCTTACCTGATAAACTTACAGGACGAGGTCGAAAATTTTCTGATGGTAGCTAAGCAGTATCTTCGAGATATCGTTGCACCGATCAACAAAATTTATCGAGAAAATCTAAATGAAGATTCGTCTATTTTCTGGGACAAGAAAGGTCTGGCTAGCAAAGCCGAAGCATGGGCATAATGCAATTATGGTTCGGGGCATCGCCTTACGCAGATGTTTCGGGCCGATGCGACATGGATTGCAGAGCTAGTTAAACGTCGAAATGCCATGGAGCATCCTGGGGGCCACTCCGGCTCCCTCATACTTCAAAATTACCGTGTTGTCGGGCCGACTATTGCTTCGCCGTGCTGGAGACGAGACGTCAACGGACAGCATGGGCAGTCTTCGTTGATTCTGCCCGACTTAGAGCTAGCGTTAACTCGCTTGCTGGAATTTGGGGAGGAGATTGTTGCGCAATGCGTACTAACTCGACCAATCCATGAGCATTTCACGATATATGAAATACCGCTTGAAAAGCGCAGTCCAGAGAATCCCGCGCGATTTAAAGTCGGGCCGGACACCTTTCTGCTCGAACGTCTCGCAGAGGCAGAAGGCGCCATGGAAAAGCCAAAGCAAAAATAGGTGCCAGAAGCCGCAGACAGTCGCTTATGCACTGGTCGGCTGCTGCGGCAGCATTTGAATCTCACTGCCCCGGCCGCCCAGTCTTCCCCTTCGTCCGTCCCTTGCGCTTTTGCTCGCCCGGGTCCTCATAGCTCCCAACACCCGTCTTCCCCCGCACGACCGGCCGCACGTCATCGCGTTCCGGCTGTCCCTCCATTAGCGGTGAAAACCGCTTGGTGCCCTTGGCGGCATCCGGCTTTTCCGGCAGCGCCCCAATGACCGGCTTCTCCGTTCGGCCGACGGTCATTTCGTCGAGGTCGTTTTTGCGGAACAGGCTTTTCTTGGCGGGGTCGGCGATGTCGCGGCCCATCTCGTCGAGGGCGGGTTTGCGGAAGAGAGGGGTGGTGGTGTCGGTGCCTGGGCCCATGTCGTCGAGGCTGGGCCTGGAGAAGTAGGAGGGTGTAGCCCCCTCATCCGCCCTGCTGGGCACCTTCTCCCCGGCGGGGAGAAGGGACTCGCGGGTCGCTTTGGCGTTCCGTCTGACGCCTTCCATTGCCTTTGACTCTTCTCTGGCCATCGGATCGTCCATGACGGCAAGCTCGGCGGCCTTGAGGCGCTTGATTTCGTCGCGGAGGCGGGCGGCTTTTTCGAAGTCGAGGTCGGCGGCGGCGTCGCGCATGCTTTTTTCGAGCGCGTTGAGATGGGTTTGCAGATTGTTGCCGACGAGGTTGCCGCCATCGGCGAAGCCTTTGCCCGAGACGCCGGATATATCGGCACGGACGTGGTCGCGTTCGTAGACGGAGTCGAGGATGTCGGAGATCCTGGCCTTGACCGATTCCGGAGTGATGCCGTGTTCCTGGTTATAGATCATCTGCTTTTCGCGGCGGCGGCCGGTTTCCTCCATCGCCCGCTTCATCGAGCCGGTGACCTGGTCGGCATAGAGGATGACCTTGCCGTCGACGTTGCGCGCGGCGCGGCCGATCGTCTGGATCAGCGAGGTCTCGGAGCGCAGAAAACCTTCCTTGTCGGCGTCGAGAATGGCGACGAAGCCGCATTCGGGAATGTCGAGGCCTTCGCGCAAAAGGTTGATGCCGACGAGCACGTCGAAGGCGCCGAGGCGGAGATCGCGGAGGATCTCGATGCGCTCCAGCGTGTCGATGTCGGAGTGCATGTAGCGGACGCGCACGCCCTGCTCATGCAGATATTCGGTCAGGTCCTCGGCCATGCGCTTGGTCAGCACGGTGCAGAGGGTTCGGTAGCCCTTGGCAGCGGTTTCGCGGATCTCGCCGAGCACGTCGTCGACCTGGGTGCGGGCCGAGCGGACCTCGACCGGCGGGTCGATCAGGCCGGTTGGGCGGATCACCTGTTCGGCGAAGACGCCGCCTGATTGTTCCATCTCCCAGCCGCCCGGGGTGGCCGAAACGGCGATGGTGTCGGGGCGCATGGCGTCCCATTCCTCGAAGCGCAACGGCCGGTTGTCCATGCAGGAGGGCAGGCGGAAGCCGTATTCGGCCAACGTCGCCTTGCGCCGGAAGTCGCCCCGGTACATGCCGCCGATCTGCGGCACGGTGACATGGCTTTCGTCGATGAAGACGAGGGCGTTGTCGGGGATATATTCGAACAGCGTCGGCGGCGGATCGCCGGGGTCGCGGCCGGTGAGATAACGCGAATAGTTCTCGATGCCTTGGCAGGAGCCGGTCGCTTCGAGCATTTCGATATCGTAGCGGGTGCGCTGCTCCAGGCGCTGGGCCTCCAGCAGGCGGCCGGCCTTCTCCAGTTCGGCGAGGCGAAGCCTGAGCTCTTCCTTGATCGACTTGATGGCGCCGTTCAGCGTCGGGCGCGGGGTGACATAGTGCGAATTAGCATAGATCTTCACCGATTTGAGGTCGCCGACCTTCTGGCCGGTGAGCGGGTCGAACTCGGTGATGGCGTCGATCTCGTCGCCGAACATCGAGATGCGCCAGGCGGCATCTTCCAAGTGGGCGGGGAAGAGCTCGATCGTGTCGCCGCGCACCCGGAACGAGCCGCGGGTGAAATCCATGTCGCGGCGCTTATATTGCTGGGCGACGAGGTCGGCCAGCAGCTGGCGCTGGTCGAGCCGGTCGCCGACCGACATCTGGAAGGTCATCGCCGTATAGGTCTCGACCGAGCCGATACCGTAGATGCAGGAGACCGAAGCGACGATGATGCAGTCGTCACGTTCGAGCAGCGAGCGCGTCGCGGAGTGGCGCATGCGGTCGATCTGCTCGTTGATCGAGCTTTCCTTCTCGATATAGGTGTCGGAGCGCGGCACATAGGCTTCCGGTTGATAATAATCGTAGTAGGAAACGAAATATTCCACCGCATTGTCGGGGAAGAAATTCTTGAATTCGGAATAGAGCTGGGCGGCCAGCGTCTTGTTCGGCGCCAGGATGACGGCCGGGCGCTGCGTCGCCTCGATCACCTTGGCCATGGTGAAGGTCTTGCCGGAGCCGGTCACGCCAAGCAACACCTGGCTGCGGTCGCCATTCTCCAGGCCTTCGACGAGGTCGCGGATGGCTGTGGGCTGGTCGCCGGCCGGCTCGTAATCCGACTGCATGCGGATGGCGATGCCGCCTTCGGATTTGTCGGGCCGGGCAGGGCGGTGCGGCGTCCAGATCTTGCCGTTCTTGTGCAGCGGATTGCCGCTCTCGATCAGCGCCGACAGCGCTTCGACCGTGGCGGTGACGGCGGTGCCAGCCTGCAGCGACGAGGCTTCCTCCAGCGTCGTATCCATGCCCGACACAGGATTGAGGCCGGCGGCCGCGCGCGTCTTCGGGTCGGTCGAGCCGCCCATCGAGGTGCCGCGCGCCGATTTCGACGCGCTGATGCCGCCGTCGCTGGTTTTCGTCCTGGCGGCGATTTCCACCTTCTTGCGATGTTTGCCGGCCTTGGAGGCGATCTGGCGCTGGGTCTCGACGCCCGAGGCCTCGGCATCGGCCTCCAGCTGCTTCACCCAATCGGCAACCGAGCCTGAGAGGGGGGCTCCCTCAAAAGACGATTGAGGGGCTTCCTCGAAGCCATTCGGGGCGGGGGATTTCTTCGGAGATTTGGCCATGGCGCGAATATGGAGAGAGTCAGCGCGAAAGTGAAGAGGGAAAGAGTACAAAAGGGAAACGAACTGTGTGTTCGAAAGTGTGAATAGTTTTGGGCACGGGCGGGCAGCGCGCCAAACTAGGAAGCTGTGAGAAACGCAATCTATGGGATAACGGAGGTCGCGGCTTGCTCCCTCTTCTCCCCAGCGGGGAGAAGGTGGCCCGAAGGGTCGGATGAGGGGGCCGCACGGCACGCCATTCATTATTGCCCTTCGCTTGCGCTCAGGACATTCGCGGCCCTGCCGCTCACCCCCTCATCGCCTCGCTATCGCTCCGGCACTTCTCCCCGCTGGGGAGAAGAGGTATGTGGCAGCCGACCGATAAATAAAAGTCTGTGGTTGAATGGCCTGCCGCCTCCCGCAATGCGCGCGGCGATGTTACAGCTGCTGCGGGAATTGGGGACCATTTATGAACAAGATCATCATTGCATTCGCGGCGGCCGCGGCACTGGCCGGCTGCGCCAAACGTCCTGACGCCATCGTCCAGGTCGATATTCCGATGGCCGCCTATACGAACCTCAGTTGCGAGGCGCTTGCAGCGGAACATAAGAAAGAGAAGGCCAAGCTCGACGACCTGTCCAAGCAGCAGATCAGCGCAGCGAACGGCGATGCTTTCGGTGTCTTCCTCGTCGGCGTCCCCATCGGCAGCGTCGCCGGGGGAGACAAGGAAGGGGAGATTGCCGCGTCCAAAGGCAAGGTCTCGGCCATGCAGTCCGCTGGTATGAGCAAGGGCTGCAAGCTGCCAGGTTGACGGCCGGGGGCGCACCCGCCCCGCCCTTCGAGGTCCCTGGCGGGGCACCTCAGGGCGAGGCTGTTGGGCCTCATGCTGAGGTGCGCAGCCCGGAGGGCGAAGCCTCGAAGCACCCGCCGCAACGCTGCCCCTTGCATGCGTCAACCGCTGGTGCGCCCGCCTCGTCGGCCGCTTCGCCGTTCGAGGCTTTGTTGAGCGGCGGCGCGACATGCTTCCAGCGTCGCGGGGCCGCGGCATCTTCCAGTGGCTGCAGCCGCCATCGGTGTAGCTACGCTCTGACGCGTTCGGCAATCACAGCGTGAGAAACAGCGGCTGCCACGTTGAGGACAATATAGACGCTTGGAAGAGGTTGGCAGCTCAGCGCTCGGCTAGCACGCTTGCCTGCACCGGCTGCTCGATGCCCTTGAGCACAAGCATGCGCGTTTCGGCGCCTGCGGCGAGATCGGCAGCCTTCGCCGCTGTTTCGGAGGAGATCAGGATCTCGCCGGCGGCGGCCAGGGATTCCAGCCTTGCGGCCTGATTGACGACGCCGCCGATCGCGGTGAAATCGCTGCGGAAGCTTGAGAATTCGCCGATCTGGACCTCACCGGAATGGATGCCGACGCCGACGCCGAGGGTGCGGCCGGGCAATGCCTCGAGCGCCAGACCGTTCAGCGCTACGGCGCAGTTTCGCTGGATCTCCTGCGCGGCCAGGATCGCGGCGCCGGCGTGATCCTTTCGGACGATCGGGAAATTGAAGATCGCCATCAGGCCGTCGCCCATCTGCTTGTTGACGATGCCGTCATGCGCCCAGATCGCCTGGGCGCAGCGATCCTGGAACAGGCTGACGATCTCGCTCAGCTGCACCGCCTCGATGCGCTCCGAAAGATCCGTGAAGCCCCTGATATCGGCAAAGAGAATGGTGGCGTCGACAGTGATCTGGCGCTGCTTCTTGACATATTGGAAGGAGCGCTCGCAGATCGTGCAGATATCGGGGTTCATCTTGCTGCGGGTGATGCCGAAGGCGCGGAAGGGCAAGGCAAGCGGACCGCCGATCGGGATCGGCATATGCATCTGGTCCCAGCAGCCGCGGCAGATCCTGGCGCTGCCGTGCCTGGCCGGCTCCATGGAAGAGGCTGTCGTCATATCTCCAAATCCATCGCCTGATAGCCAAAAAACAAGCTTCCGATACTCGGTTACTTTTAGCAACTCTCCCAATCATCGAAGACAACGATGGCTTGAAGTATTTCGTCCGGCGCCATCCTTATCAGACACATCACCGCAAGTTGAATATCCTGCGACCGACGATAGCATCGCGATGGAACCTCCTGTAGGATATTGTTAACAATACATTCGCTCTCCAGGAAAGACCGGGGATGGAGCGCCGTCTTGCAGCAATCCTGATCGCTGATGTCGTCGGTTACAGTCAATTGAGCCAGATCGACGAAGAGGGCACCCGTGCGCGTTTCCAGGCGGACCAGAACGATGTCTTCGAGCCGGCGATCGAGCGTCACCACGGCCGGTTGGTCAAAACCATGGGCGATGGTCTGCTGGTCGAATTCCATAGTGTCGTCGATGCATTGCGCTGCGCGGTGGAGGTGCAGCAATTGAAAGCCATGCATAATGCGGCCGCCCTGCCGGAGCACCGGCTCGAGTTCCGGATCGGCATCAATCTCGGCGATATCATCGTCGAGGGCGACGACATCCAGGGCGATGGCGTCAATATCGCCGATCGAATGCAGGCGCTGGCGGAACCCGGCGGCATCGCGATATCGGGAACGACATACGACCAGGTGAAATCGAAGGTGCCGGTCGGTTTCGCTTCGCTCGGCGAGCAGCAGTTGAAGAATATCACCGAACCGGTCCGCGTCTATCACGTCCTGCTCGACCCGAATGCCGCCGGCAAAACAGTCAAAACCCGCAGGCGCTTGCCGAGGCGCCGCCTCTTTGCAGGCATAACAGCGGCCGTCGTCCTCGCTCTTGCGGGTGCCGCGCTCTGGTGGCAGCCGTGGATGCCGGCAAAACCGCCAGCGCTCGGCGAACGTTTCGCTTATCCGCTGCCGGACAGGCCGTCGGTCGCGGTTCTGCCCTTCATCAATGTCAGCGGCGACACCGAGCACGACCATCTCGCGGACGGGTTGACGGACGACCTGATCACCGAATTGTCCAAAGTATCGGGTCTCTTCGTCATCGCCCGCCACTCGGTCTTCGCCATAAAGGGCTCCGCCGGCAAGATCCAGGATGTGGCCGCCGAACTCGGCGTCCACTATGTGCTCGAAGGGACCTTGCAGCGGGCCGGACCACGGCTGCGGATCAATGTCAAACTGATCGACGCGGTCACCGGCCTCTCGCTCTGGGCCGAGCGCTACGACCGCCAATATGCCGATCTCTTCGCGGTTCAGGACGATGTGATCGGCAAGATCATCTTGGCGCTGTCGGTCAAGCTCAGCGCGCGCGAGCGGGATCAACTGGCCCGAATCCCGACCGAGAATCTCGAAGCCTATGATTATTACATGAGGGCGGAGCAGGAGGGTTTCATCCTCAGGGATGTCGATACCTATCGCCGGACCCTGTCCTTCTACCAAAAGGCGATCGATCTCGATCCGGGCTTTGCCAATGCGCATGCGGGAATTGCGCGTGTGGCCGTCGATGTCTGGCGCAACGACTATAATTACCTCTGGTCGGCCGCCGTCGCCCGCAAGATCGCCTATGATGCGGCCGGGCAGGCCCTCAAGCTGGATCCCAACAATGCCAGGGCGCACACGGTCCTTGCCCTGCTGCAGTGGGTGGATGGGCGCGAGACGGAGGCAGGGAATTCCGCCAACATGGCGGTCGCGATGCAGCCGAACGATGCGGAGGCTGTCGCCAACCTCGCTCTCATTCTGGTCCACACCGGAAGCAGCGGGCAGGCAGTCGCCGAGATGGAGAAGGCTTTGCGGCTCGACCCATCGCCGGCGCCAAGCTTTCAACTGCTGGCGGGGATCGTTTTTTATACCGCGGGCGACGATCAGCGCGCGATCTCGCTGATAGAGCCGACGCTCGACAGCCTGCCGAAGGTCGAGCCGGCGCGCGAATATCTGGCGGCGGCCTATGCAGACCAGGGCAATGAAACCAAGGCTGCCGCGGAGACGGCAAAGCTGCTGGAGCTATTCCCGGAAAGCAATCTGACCTATTACAGCTATCTCTATGATTACTGGCGGGACGGCGATCTGCAGCGCCATCTGGCCGCATTGCGAAAGGCCGGCATTCCCGAATGGCCTTTCGGTTTCACAGGCAATCAGGCCGACAGGCTCGGCGAGGCGGACCTGCGCAATCTCGTCGATGGCAAGAGCTGGGCCGGCAAGCACAAGAACGGCACGGATTTCATGCAGTATTTCGACAGGGCAGGAAACACAGCCTATCGCAGCGCCAATACCAACATCACCGGCACGATCGAGGTGCGGGGCGACAGCCTCTGCGAGAAATTCGACGGCTATTTCCTGGACCGCATGGTGTGCGGATTTGTTTATCGCAACACCTCCGACGAGCAGCGTGACAGGCCATACGTACACGTCACGCCGCGCGCCCTGACGTTCTTTTCACCCACACCCTGACGTGCCGGGCAATGCAACTTCATTTCGTGGCCGGTTGCTGCCAGACGGTGTGCATTTTCTCCGAAATGAGCGTCTGCTGCACTTCGGACCAATGCTTCTTGGAGTCGGTGACCTTGGTCGGGTTCTTCTCCATGCCTTCCGCCGCCCCAGGGTCATAGCTGAGGTACAGTTTGCCCTCGATGATCCGCCAGGCTTTCGGATCGATATTGGTGGTCACCGTCCCGAAAGACACGCCGTCGGCGCAATAGCCGCCATATTGCGGCGCATATTTGGACGGATCGCCCTTGAAGAGATCGCGGTTTTCCGCGCTGGTGAAATACCAGGTCGCGCCAAGCCAGTGATGGGAATATTTATCGGATCCTTCGACGGCTTGGTTTTCAGTGAAATAGGCGACCGGGTCATAACCCTTGATCGCGATATCACCGAAATAGCCGGTATTGACGAACTCTTCGGCCGCCATAACCTGAGTGAAGGGGGGCTGAAGAAAGGAGAGCAGCATGACCGTGGCGCCAACAGCCACGCCCATCCGCGTTCCGCATTTTTGCACATGGCCGTATTTTTGCACATGATAAGACATAACAAGCTCCGTTCCCGGACGCGGTCTGTTACTCCAGCGAAATGCTATTGCCGTTTGGTGCATTCCTTGTAGAGCGGTTCGCCCACAAGCTCTGCTTTCTGGCAAACAGCGCCCGCTTTCATGAGTAGTTCGGCCGTATCCCAATGCGCCCGCCACCCGGCTTGGGTGAGAGGCGTGTATCCGTTTCTTTCCGTCGCTTCGACATCCGCGCTCTTCGCCAGCAGAAAAGCCACTACCTCGGTATGGCCCTCCTCGGCGGCGCCGTGCAGCGGCGACATCTGATAGAAATTCTTCCTGTCGTTGACATCAGCTCCATCTGCGACAAGCAGTTTCACCACCTCCAGATTTCCAGCATAGGCTGCCGCGTGCAGTGCCATCAGCCCACCCTTGTTGCGAACTTCGATATCGGCGCCGCGATCCAGCAGAAGAGCGACGACATCGGCATGGCCAGCCAATGACGCGATAATCAGCGCCGGCTCGCCCGCCCCATCGAGCTCCGACAGATCGGAGCCTTGGTCCAGCAACTGTGTGACGCGGGCGATATCGCCATCCTTGGCCGCTTCGTGCAAAGGACCTGCCCATGATGGGGTGGCGCCAATGACAAGCGCAGCAACAGTCGCGATAAAAACATTCACGGGCACGATCTCGGTTTGATCAGGGTTCGTATGCGCCGTTTTGTTGCGTTCTAGCACGCGGCTCGTTCGTAAACAAGATTACGCTAATGGACGTGCTCCGGCCAACCCCACTCGCGCGCCGCGGCTGCGACCGGCGGTTTCGGGGAATACGGTCACACTTGTTACTCCCCCTGTTCGATTTCCGATGCGAAACTATCTCAGACCAATGCGCGATGAACCGGGCTTCCATGCCCGCGAAATCGCCCCAATGAGGAGATTGAAAGCCATGACTGCTTCAGCCGAGAATGGAAAAAGCGGACAAGCCATGCACAAGCCACCGGTCGTGTCGCCGCAGGCCTGGGAGGCGGCCCGCGAGCAGCTGCTCGTCAAGGAAAAGGCTGAGACCCGCGCCCGCGACGCGCTCGCCGCCGAGCGCCGACGCATGCCGTGGATGGCTGTCGAGAAGGACTATGCGTTCGAAGGTCCTCAGGGCAAGGTCAGCCTGCTCGACCTGTTCGACAACAGACACCAGCTCATCCTCTACCGCGCCTTCTACGAGCCCGGCGTGTTCGGTTGGCCCGAGCATGCCTGCCGCGGCTGCTCGATGGTGGCCGATCAGGTCGCCCATGTCGCCCATCTCAACGCCCGCGACACGACGCTGGTCTTCGCCTCGCGTGCGCCGCAGGCCGACATTGCACGGCTGAAGGCGCGGATGGGGTGGACGATGCCGTGGGTCACGATCACCGACAGCTTCGACAAGGACTTCGGCGTCGACGAGTGGCACGGCACCAACGTGTTCTACCGCGACGGCGAGCGCATCTTCCGGACCTATTTCATCAACAACCGCGGCGACGAGCAGATGGGCGGTACCTGGAACTATCTCGACATCACGCCGCTCGGCCGCCAGGAGGTCTGGGAGGATTCGCCCGAGGGCTATCCCCAGACTCCGACCTACAAATGGTGGAACTGGCACGACAGCTACGTGCCGGACGCCGAGCCCGACAAGAAATGGGTCGAGGTGTCAGATGCCGGCGAGGCGGCGTTCAGGGCCGAGAGCGCGAATGCGAAACCGTAAGCGAAGTAGCTTCCGGTGCATCCCGAAGTCGGAGGACAACCTGAGGTGGCGTACGATCTGCCGTAGCACGAAGATCCACTATGAGGAGTTGTCGGGAATTTCAGGAACTGGCGTTGACAGCCAGTTCCTGAACTCATCCGTACGGCCCTTGTAACCAAACCTACGGTTACTACCCCTTTATCAGTCGGGAAGATCCAAAACGTCATGAACGTTCGTGATCGAGTAAGCGACCGGTTTGCCGCTCCTGACCTTCACAAGGACGTCTACAACGAAACCCTTTTTATAGACGTTTTCGTCAGCATCGCGGATTTCATGTTTGATGCGGGCTTCAGCCACTTCAGATCCGTACATAATCGAGAGGCTCTTGTCGGATAGCTCTTCAATTTTGACTCGCTCGCCGGATGATTTTCCAACGTCCGCGTCATTAATGTCCGACCGGGTAAATATCATAAGCACCCTCTCGTGAGCATGATGGTCGGGTTTGGCGAGCGCTTTCTTACGATCCTCGATATTTTGTAAGGCGGTCCGAGCCTGAGATGCGTTGAATATGAACGAGGCTCGAATTTCTTTCTTTCCATCCTCAAAGTAGGCTGCTTTCAGAGTATGTGATGCTGCAGGGTCACTCGCGATGGCCTTGGCGGTGTCTGCCCAATCTTTCAATTCTGATGATGATTCAAGCTGGCCTTTGGCATAGCCGCCGGTCAAAATAGCCTTGAATCTCTCGCCCCACCTCCGCACAAAATCCTCAAGGAGCATGATCTGGTCGATGTGAGCGATGACGATAGGAGCGATCGCCTTCACGCCCGTGAATATATCGGCCTCAATACTACCGTGACGGACTTCTTTGACATACATTTTAGGATCGCTGTGCGCGCCAGGATACTCCGTCTCTACGAAGCGATCGAACTCGTTTGCCAGTGAAGTGAAAGCTCCGATGAAATCTCCAAGTTCAACCGGCTCGTCGGTATCCAGCGTCAGTGTAAGTAATGCTCTTTGTTCCCTCATAAATTGAGCATATGACTTTTCAAACATTTGTCCATTACCCCGCATTTCGCGGCAAATACCGAGGTAGCTGCCCCACAAAACTGTAAGTGTGTTCCTGTTATGTTCTAATGCAGGGCGGCGGTTTTGTCCACGATTATCCAATACCAGATGCACAGGGTTAGCGCTGTCTCCTGGGTGAAAGCAGTCAATGAGGCGAGACCAGAAGTCCCATTTTGCGAAATCGCAGATGTCGGGACGTATGCTATTGTCGCATCATCAGCATTCATGTCGCTTGCACTTTCTGCGCGCAAAATCTGCTGAAGCATCTCCTTACTGTCATGGAACCATGCTAGGTTTTGCCGATTTTCAGGGGAGGCGGGCATGGATACGGGTTTTCGTGTGACCGGCAGGAATGCCGCGTCACTCTTTGCGCTGACCATCCATCGCGGCGATGGCATGGTGCTGCTCGGTATGGACTGGAAGGACGGTCGGCCGCCGGTCGATTTCGTCGGCTTTGCCATCCAGTATCGCGAGCCGGGCACGGACTTCTTCAAGAACGTGCGCAATCGCATCGGCTTTCCCGGGCAGCCGGTTCCCGATGACGGCATCCGCACCACCGAGGCGCCGATCCAGAAATTCCGCTGGGTGCATTTTCCCTTCAATGCCGATCTGCCCGGCAAGTTCGCCTATCGCGTCACGCCCATGTTCATGGATGCAGCAGGCGCGCTGAGGAAAGGCGAGGCCCAGGAAGCCGAGCTGGCGCTGATGCGCGAAACCATTCCCGGCAAGCTGAACGTCGCCTTTACCCGCGGCTTCGTCTCGTCCCAAGCTTTCGTGCGCAACTTCTCCGCCGGCGGGCCGATCATCACGCTGGTGCCGCCCGTTGGCGATGAGGGGCTGGAGTTCCTGCCAACCCATGCCGATGCCGAGCGGGCGCTCGCCTGGATGGGGTTCGAGGCGCGGGCCGAAACGCTCTCGCTGCTCGACAAGGCGCGCGAGGCTGGCGCCGAGGTCCGCGTCATCGCCTATGATCTCAACCTCCCCGAGGTTGTCGAGCGGCTGGAAGCGCTTGGGCCGAAACTCAGGATCATCATCGACGACAGCGCGCGCACCGACGGCCACGGCCGGCCGGATTCGCCCGAAACCAAGGCTGCGCAACGCCTGATCGCCTCCGCCGGTGCCGCAAACGTCAAGCGCCAGCATATGGCAAACCTGCAGCACCAGAAGTCGATCGCGGTGCGCGGCGGCGGCATCGAGACCGTGCTCTATGGCTCGACCAATCTCAGCTGGCGTGGCCTCTATGTGCAATCGAATAACAGCCTCGCCGTCCATGGCACCAAGGCGCTCGACGACTATTTAGCCGCCTTCGAGAGCTATTTTACCGCAAGGCGCGCCGCCGATTTCCGCGGCTCGGCAAGCTCGGCCGGCTGGATCGACCTTGGCCTCGATGGCATCGATGCCAAGGTCGCCTTCTCGCCGCACAGCGAGGAGAATGGCCTGCTGGACGAGATCGGCGCCGACATCGATACCGCCCAATCCAGCGTGTTTTTTTCGCTCGCCTTCCTCGGCCAGATGACCAAGGGCGCGATCGGCCCGGCGCTCGGCCGCGCCCTCGAGCGCCCAGCGGTGCACGTCATGGGTATTGCCGATGCGGAGGTCAGGGCGGGCAATTTGGGCCTCACCGTGCTGACCCCGGACAAGCGCCGGCGGGTGGTCCGCTCGGCAGCGCTCACCGGCAACGTGCCGCCGCCGTTTCTGACCGAGCCCTCGGGACTGTCAGGTGTCGACGGCAACCAGCGCGGCACGAGGATGCACCACAAATTCCTCGTGATCGACTTCGACAAACCGACGGCGCGGGTCTATCTCGGCTCCTACAATTTCTCGATCCCCGCCGATGACGAGAACGGCGAAAATCTGGTCGTCATCCACGACCGGACGGTGGCGACCAGCTACATGATCGAGGCGCTCAGGATGTACGACCACTACGTCTTCCGCGTCGCCTCCGGAGGGGGAGAGGGTGCCGCCCGCCCGCTGGAACTTAAACGCCCGCCCCAGCCCGGCGGCAAGCCCTGGTTCGAGCGCGACTGGACCGACCCCATCCGCGCCCGCGACCGGGAGCTGTTTGCGCGGGCGGAGTGATGCTGCCCGCGCCCTAAACCTGCGCCATTCCGCTCGACCGGAACCGCCGGTTCTCAGCATACTCATCTCAAAGTGGAAACTTCGGGGGGCGGTTGCGTTGTACCCGTTGCCGGCAGCCCGCCTGCCAGTCGGGTTTTGATGAGGAGGCTTATTCATGAAGGTCATGATCGTTGAAGATGAGAATTTTATCGCTCTGGAACTCGAACGCATTGCCCAGGAAGCAGGACACCAGACCATCGGGCCGGTTTCGACGGTGGAGCAGGCTCTCGCCCACGCCCATAGAAGCGATGTCGCGCTCGTCGATCTCAGTCTCTCCGATGGGCTGAGCGGCGCCCAGCTCGCGCGCCGGCTGATCGACCGCCATGGGGTTGACGTCATCTTCGTGACCGGCAGTCCCGAGAATGTTGGTCACGGTATCGAAGGCGCGCTCGATGTGATCTCCAAGCCCTTCACCCATGAGAGGATTGCCAGTGCGCTCTCGCGGGCGGAGGAGCGACGTAAAAACTTCGACAGCAAGGCTGCGTTCTGAACAGCAGCGAGACTGCGTTGTGAACAGCAGCAAGCTCGGTTGTGATAGAAGGAGATCGACGTCATTCAGGCTGCTGGGCTTTGCAGAGGAGATAGTCCGGATGAAACACGCGCTCATTGCCGTTCTCCTCACCCTCACGGCCTGCGCCAGCGCAGGGGACCCGCAGCCTCTTCCGAGCAGCCTCACCTATGGCGGAAAGGTCGTTCACTCGCCCTATCGTCCGGGGACGGTGGTCAAGAATACCTTTCTTGGCGACTTCGGCTACCGCGTGTTCGAGTCCTATGTCGTTCAGCCGGATGGGACGCTCAAGCTCACGTCCCAGAGCACGGGACCGGACTTCCTCTGGCAGTGAAAGAGGCTCCGGCTCCTGTTCAGATCACGTGCGCTTGAACTTTGCGGCCTCTTCGGAGCCGCCCGTCGCATTGCCGGCGCTGTAGGAATGCGCGCCGGTGCCGGCGAGCTTGCCGCCGTCGACGATCAGATACTCGTCGCGGATCGGCCGCTGCTCGAAGAAGCATTCGAGAATCTCGCGCGTGCCAGCGGCATAGCGGGTCTGGGCCGAGAGCGATGTGCCCGAGATATGCGGCGTCATGCCGTGATGTGGCATGGTGCGCCACGGGTGGTCGGCAGGGGCCGGCTGCGGGAACCAGACGTCGCCGGCATAGCCGGCAAGCTGGCCGCTTTCGAGCGCACGCGCAATCGAGTCGCGGTCGCAGAGCTTGCCGCGGGCGGTGTTGACGAGATAGGCGCCGCGCTTGAAGTGCTTCAGGGTCTCGTCGTTGATCATATGCTCCGTTTCGGGGTGGAGCGGGCAATTCAACGTCACGACATCGCAGACCTCGTACATTTCCTCACGCGTCGCATGCCAGGTGAGGCCCAGCTCCTTCTCCACCGTATCAGGCAGGCGATGGCGGTCGGTGTAGTGAAGGTGCACGTCGAAAGGCTTCAGGCGCTTCAGGACGGCAAGACCGATGCGGCCGGCGGCGACCGTGCCGACATGCATGCCTTCGACGTCATAGGATCGCGTGGCGCAATCGGCGATGTTCCAGCCGCCTTTCACCACCCACTGGTAGGAGGGGATGTAGTTGCGGACGAGGCCGAGGATCATCATGACGACGTGCTCGGACACGCTGATCGAATTGCAGTAGGTGACTTCGGCGACGGTGATGCCGCGGTCGATCGCCGCCTGCAGGTCGACGTGGTCAGAGCCGATGCCGGCGGTCAGCGCCAGCTTGAGCTTCGGCGCCTTGGCGATGCGTTCGGCGGTGAGATAGGCCGGCCAGAAAGGCTGCGAGATCACCACGTCGGCGTCGACGAGTTCGCGCTCGAAGGCCGAATTCGGGCCGTCCTTGTCCGAGGTGACCACCAGAGTGTGGCCGTTCGCCTCGAGATATTTGCGAAGGCCGAGTTCGCCCGACACGCTTCCGAGCAGAGTGCCGGGCTGGAAGTCGACGGCCTTCGGCGTCGGCAAGGTCTGACCACCAGGATATTGATCAATCCTTGGCAGGTCGTCACGGGCGTAGGATTTGGGATAGCCGTCGATCGGGTCGTCGTAGAGTACGCACAATACTTTGGCCATGGTCGGTTCCTCTGTTCAGGCAGCCGGAAACACGCCGGAATGCGCTCTTCTCGCATCGCCATTCCATTGTTGCGTTCTGGCAGCGGGTCTCGTCGAATGGGTTCGCGAGCGCGCCGCTGGTGTTTCCTCGAGGCTGCATCCCGTTTTGCCGGGATATCGTTCAACAGCGGGATGATTTCATGCCAGGGGGCGGAGGGCAAATCAAAGCTTTGGAACGATTGATAGGTATCATCTATCAAGCCGCTTTCAGGCGAGAGCGAAAATCGGTGTCGAAGTCGGCATCGCGCAGAGCGCTGACCAACGCCTTCGTCATTGGCGATTGTGGTGACCGGTCCGTCATGACGAGCCCGACCGCCTGCGTCCTGTGCGGGTTCGCCAGTTCCACGGAAACGAGATCGGAGCCCCGATCAAGCTCTTCGTGAACGATCGATGGGAAGCAGGCTGCAACCCCTGGGGAAACCGGATCGGGTGCCGCAGCGCCGGCGCCTACATTGATACGATCACGAAGTCATCGCTGCCGCCGATTCCCACGGCGCTCAGCCGTCTGGCTGCCAGTTCGATGAAGGCCTTGACCAGGGGCGACAGGTGCTGGCTGCTGGGATAGACGACATGCAGGCCGCCGGCAGGCGTGGTGTAACCGTCGAGCACGCGGCATAGCCGCCCGTCCTTGATGCAGGCTTCGCCGATGCCATAGGGCAGTTGGGCGATGCCGTAACCGGCGATTGCGGCGGCCATGACCGCCTGCATTTCATTGGCGGCGAAGCGTCCCGAGACCGAGACCGTTTCCTGGCCGTGCGGGCCTTGGAGCAGCCATTGCGCATGGGCGGATTGGCCGGCGATGACGCAGTCGTGGAGGGTGAGATCATCAGGGCCATCGGGCGCGCCGCAGCGGGCGAGATATTCGGGGCTGGCGCAGAGAATTCGATGCGTCGAGCCGAGCTTGCGGGCGATCAGCGTCGAATCCTCCAGCACGCCGGTGCGGAAGGCGAGGTCTATGCCGTTCTCGACGAGGTTCAGCCTGTCATCGGTCAGGCGCAGCTCGACCTTCGACTTCGGGTAGGTCGCCAGGAAATCGAAGATCGCGTCCTGGAGGAAATGGCCGCCGAAGCCGACGGGCGCCGATATGCGGATCGTGCCTGATGGTTCGGCCCTCGCTTCGGCGAGGCGCAGGTTGGCGTCTTCGATGGTGCGCAGCGCCTGGCTGCTTTCTTCGTAATAGAGACGCCCTGAAGCCGTCAGGTTGAGGCTACGGGTCGTACGCTGCAGCAGCCGCACACCGAGTTCGCGCTCGAGCGCGGCGATACGGCGGCTGACCGTCGTCTTCGGCATGCCGAGCAGGCGGGCGGCGGCGGTGAAGCTGCCGGCCTCGATGACGCGGGCGAAGATCATGATATCGTTGAGGTCGAGCATTGTATCCTGTGGTGGTACGATGTTTCTCAATTATAGGCCATTATGGTTCAATGCGGCAGGCCCTAACTTTGCTCCATCGGTCACAACAAGGAGCAGACAGATGAGCAACATACGAAGCGTTCTGGTCACCGGCGCCACCGGCCAGCAAGGCGGCGCGGTCGTGCGCGCCCTGATCGCGCGGGGACACCGCGTCAAGGCGATCTCACGCAAGCCTGATAGTGACGGCGCCAAGCGGCTGGCCGCGGCAGGGGTCGAAGTCGTCGCCGGCGATCTTAATGACGGCGCTTCCGTGGCGAAGGCCGCAAGCGGCGTCGACACGATGTTCCTGATGGGCAACAGCTATGAGGCCGGAACGGAAGCAGAAACCCGCCAGGGTATTATCGCCGCCGATGCGGCGAAGGCCGCCGGCATCGGCCACCTGATCTATTCTTCCGTCGGCGATGCCGACAAGAAGACCGGCATTCCGCATTTCGACAGCAAGTATCTCGTCGAGAAGCATGTCGCCGGCCTCGGAATTCCCTATACGATCAGCGCGCCCGTCGCCTTCATGGAAAACACCGTGGCGCCATGGGCGATCGACGGGCTGCGCCAGGGCCTCTATGCCGCGGCCTTGCCACCCGCCCGCGTACTGCAGCAGATCACTATCGAGGATATCGGGGCTTTCGTCGCAGTGTTGGCCGAGCGGCGCGAGCAGGTGTTCGGCAAGCGCTTCGACATTGCCGGCGACGAATTGTCGGGCGAAGAGCAGGCGAAGATCCTGTCCGAAGCGCTTGGCCGTCCGATCCGCTACCAGGAGCTGCCGATCGCGGCGATACGGCAGCAGAGCGAGGATACGGCGCTGATGTTCGAATGGTTCAACCGCACCGGCTACGACGCCGATATTTCAGCCCTGCGCCGGGATTTTGCTGAGGTTGGCTGGCATCGTTATGCGGATTGGGCGAAGGGGTTTGATTGGAGTGTGCTCGACAAGGCGGCTGGGTGAGTTTGACGTGACACCGATGATGCCACCGGTGTCACCGGCTGGAGATATATGAAGGGAAGCGGATCGGCTCGATCCGCCTCCCGGACGCTGCGAACGAAGCATCGTGCTCAGGCACGCGCCATCGGCGCCGCTGCCTGCAGCGCCGCCTCGACATTGGCGGGCAGCCTGAAGCGGCGACGATATTCGCCGGGCGTCAGGCCTGCCAGCTTGCGAAACAGGCGGCGGAAGGAGGCGAGGTCGGAATAGCCGACTTCGAGCGCGATCTCCTCGACTGGCCTGTCCTCCATCTCCAGCATCTGCTTGGCTTCCTCGACACGGAGCCACTGGACATATTCGAGCGGCGAATAGCCCGTCGCCTTCCTGAAGCGGCGGTCGAAGGACCGCTTCGGTAGGCCGGAGAGCCGGAGCAGCTCGGAGACGATATCGGCCGACTGATAGTGCAGCGGGGCATATTCCTGGCACTTCCCCACCACGGCGTCGCCGTGATCTGCATTGGCGATCATCGAGGCGTAGGGCAGCTGGCCGTCGCGATGCCACTGATAGAGGAAGATCTTCGATATGCGGATCGCTTCCGCTGTTCCGGCATGCCGGGCGATGAGGAAGAGCGTCAGGTCCTGCCAGGATGATGCACCGCCGGCGCAGACGATGGAATGCCCGGCGCCGGCCTGCACCAGGATACGCTCTTCCCGGAGCTCGACATTGGGAAACTGGCTGCGAAACAGAGGCACATACATCCAGTGCGTGGTTGCCTGCTGCCCCTCCAGCAGCCCTGCCTCGGCGAGCACGATCGATCCGCCGCAAGCCGCCAGCAGCCGCGCGCCGCGCCGATGCATCTCGACAATCCAGTTCAGGAGCCTACGGTCGAGTGCCCTGATAGTTTCCGGCGTGTCGACGAGGACGTTCGGAACAAGGACGTAATCGGTTTCCTCGATGTCGTCGATCGTTTCCTGCGGCATGATCGTCACGCCTGTTATCAGCTTCAGCGGGCCAGGCTCGGCGGCGACCAGGCGCGGCGCGAACATCACTTCGCTCGTCGGCTCGTTCGAGCTGCTCTTCCAGTTGGCCCCGGCGATCCAGAGCGTGTCGAAGATGCCGTACATGATTGAGGGGTCGCATTCCGGAAACGCGACGATGCTGACCCGCAAGGGACGCTTGGCGTTGGCGGAATGTGGCTCTATCGGCTTCATAGCGGCCATCCTGCCTCTGCTGCATACCATTAGCAACACGTAAAAGGCGCTTCGAAACGGGCGGCATGTCGCTGCCCGATGGAGAGGGTATCGCATCAATGGAACTGAATATCGAGAAACTGCAGACGCTGCTCGGCGTCATGGTCAATGAGCTCGGGGCGGCGCAGAATTCCCCCCTTGTCATCATCGGCGAGGAGCTGGGTCTTTATCGCAAGATGGCGGAGAGGGGAGCGATCTCATCGATCGAGCTTGCTGAGGCCACCGACACAAAAGAGCGCTACGTCAGGGAATGGCTCGCCGCCCAGGCAGCATCGGGATTTGTCGACTATGACGCGGCGACCGGCAGGTTCACGCTTTCGCCGGAACAGGCGGCGGTCTTTGCCGTCGAGGACAGCCCGGTCAACATGATCGGCGGCTTTGTCGCCCTCGACGCCATCTATGCCGATCGCGCCAAGCTCACCCATGCCTTCCGCCATGGCGGCGGCGTTTCGTGGACGGACCGGTGCAACTGCATGTTCTGCGGCACCGACCGCTTCTTCCGGCCGGGTTACAAGGCCAATCTCGTCGACGGCTGGCTTCCTTCGCTGGAAGGTGTCGTCGAGAAGCTGGAGCGCGGCGCGCGGGTTGCCGATATCGGCTGCGGCTTCGGCTCGTCGACCCTGCTGATGGCCAAGGCCTTCCCGAAGTCGGAATTCACCGGCATCGACTTCCATGCCGCGTCGATCGAGCATGCGAGCGGCCACGCAAAGGGCATGAGCAATGTCCGGTTCGAAACCGCCCGCGCGCAGGATTTCGAAGGCTCGGGCTTCGACCTCGTCACCATCTTCGATGCCCTGCACGACATGGGCGACCCGGTCGGCGCCGTCAGCCATATCGCCCAGGCTCTGAAGCCGGAGGGCACGCTGATGCTGGTCGAGCCGATGGCGGGCGACAGCCTGGCCGACAACCTCAACCCCGTCGGCCGCGTCTTCTATGCCGCCTCGGCCAACACCTGCGTCCCGGCCTCGCTCGGCCAGGAAGTGGGAGCCGCCCTCGGCGCGCAGGCCGGACAGGCAAAGCTGACCGAGGTGCTCAAGGCCGGCGGCTTCTCGAAGGTGCGGCGCGCGACCGGGACGGCGTTCAACATGGTGCTGGAGGCTCGGCTCTGATGTCTGCGCGGAGGTAGTTTAATATGCGGGTGGCCGATGGCCACCCGCTGCCGACCGCACGCTCACGCCTGTACGGTCGGGCGGACGACGATGTCGCTGAAGCGCTACTGGTCGGATGCTAGGGTGGGCTGAGAACGGCGGTTCAACTTGCGACGGCTGCCGCGTAACCCTATTGTTCGACGGCAGACCAGCGTCCTTGAAGGGGGAGACTTCGATGCCGTCGAGTTTCAATGTCGAAAGTGCGGATGGTTATGAACGGCTGATGGGGCGCTGGAGCAAGAGGCTGGCGCCGATGCTCATCGATTTCGCCGGTCTGGCGGATGGGGATCGCGTGCTCGATGTCGGCTGCGGCACCGGCAGCCTGGCGTTCACGCTGGCGGAAACGCCGGGTCTGCAGGAGATCGTCGCCGTCGACTATTCGCCCGTCTTCGTCGAGGCGGCGACGCGGCGCAATACCGACCCGCGCGTATCCATCCAGCAGGCCGATGCCTGCGCGCTGCCGTTCGAGGACGGCCGCTTCGACAGGGCGATGTCGCTGCTGGTGCTGCATTTCGTGCCGGAGGCGGGAAAGGCGGTGTCGGAGATGGCTCGTGTCGTGCGCCCGGGCGGCGTGGTCGCGGCCGCCGTCTGGGATCATTATGGCGGCATGTCCGGCATGCGGATGATGTGGGACACGGTGGCGATGCTCGATGAGAACGCGCTGCCGTTACGCCGCAAATATTGCTTCCAGCCGATGATGCGGCCGGGGGAGATGAAGCAGAGCTTTGTCGGTCAGGGTCTTGTCGACGTCGAGGAGACGTCGCTGCTGATCCGGATGGAATACGGCTCCTTCGAGGACTATTGGGAGCCGATTGCCGCCGGCGAGGGACCGCTCGGCAAGTATGTGGCAGGGCTGGACCCGGCGAAGCGAAAAGCGGTCGATGCCGCCGTCAGGGCCGCTTACGAGGCTGGCGATCCGGATGGGCCGCGGTCGTTCGCGTCGGTGGCGTGGGCGTGCCGGGGCCGGGCGGCGGACTGATTAGCGGGAGCGCCACCTCCTCTAAAGGGAGAATCGTGCTGCTCCCTCTTCTCCCCAGCGGGGAGAAGGTGGCCCAAAGGGTCGGATGAGGGGGCCGCACGGCACACCCTTGCTTGCCTTCGCTTACGCTCCGTGCATTCGCGGCTTTGCCACTCACCCCCTCATCGCCTCGCTATCGCTCCGGCACTTCTCCCCGTTGGGGAGAAGAGGCAGGCAGTGGCCCGCATGCGTCAACGTGAAAGGCAGGGTGCTGGAAAGTGCCATGCCTTCAATGGTGGCGCTGAGGTGCGTGCCGATCACGCCAATCGTGATGGAACACGGGCAGCATTGCTGACGTTATTGCCCGCTGTCTCCGACTGCAAACGCAGCCGCAACAGCATCACCCGCCCGTTTCGGGCACCCCTTCCGACGGCATCCGGAATTGCCCGCCTCGCCGCCGCTTTCGGACGGAGGAATATCAGATGTCCGCTTTGGAAAGCCTGCGCCGGCTGACGCCGCAGCAGCGCAACACCGTCATCGCCAGCTATCTTGGCTGGACGCTCGACGCTTTCGATTTCTTCATTCTCGTCTTCGTTCTCAAATATATCGCCCAGGAATTCCACACCGACGTTCCCGCCGTTTCGGTGGCGATTTTCCTGACGCTCGCCATGCGGGCGCTCGGCGCGCTGGTCTTCGGGCTGGCGGCCGACCGTTACGGACGGCGCATCACGCTGATGGCCGACGTGCTGCTCTATTCGCTGTTCGAATTCCTGACCGGCTTCTCCACGGGGCTCACGATGTTTCTCGTGCTCAGAGCGCTCTATGGTATCGCCATGGGCGGTGAATGGGGCGTCGGCGCCTCGCTAGTCATGGAGACGGTGCCGGAGGAGAGCCGCGGCATCGTCTCGGGCATCCTGCAGGCCGGCTATCCCTCCGGCTATCTGATCGCCTCGATCGTGTTCTTCCTGCTCTTTCCCGTCATCGGCTGGCGCGGCATGTTCTTTGTCGGCGCGGTGCCGGCGCTGCTGGTGCTCTATATCCGCCGCAACGTCGAGGAAAGCCCGGCCTTCCTGAAGCGGCAGGCCGAGGGGCGCCGGCCGTTCCTGACAGTCTTGCGCGAAAACATTCCGCTGTTCATCTGGGCGGTGCTTTTGATGACGGCGTTCAACTTCTTCAGCCATGGCACGCAGGATATCTACCCGACCTTCCTCGAGACGCAGCGCAACTATTCGAGCTACACGGTCGGCGCGATCGCCATCGTCTACAATATCGGAGCGATCTGCGGCGGGCTGTTCTTCGGGGCGCTGTCGCAGCGGATCGGGCGCAAAAAGGCAATCGTCATCGCCGCGTTGATCGCCGTGCCCGTCGCGCCGTTTTGGGCCTATGCGCCCGGGCCGGTGCTGCTCGCTATCGGCGCCTTCCTGATGCAGTTCTTCGTCCAGGGCGCCTGGGGCATCGTGCCGGTGCATCTGAACGAGCTGTCCCCGGACGAGGTGCGCGGCACATTCCCCGGCTTTGCCTATCAGCTCGGCAACCTGCTGGCGTCAGGCAATGCGACGCTGCAGGCGGGGTTGGCTGCCCGCTGGGACGGCGATTATGCCTATGCGTTGCTGATCGTCGCGGCGGTGGTGGCGCTCGTCGTCGCGGCCCTTGCCGGCTTCGGCTACGAGAAGAAGGATGTCCGCTTCGGCACGGAGGAGGCCGAGGAACCGCATGGCGCGATGCGGATCTAGCGCTGCCTGCGGTTATGAAGGCCGGCGGCGACAGCTGCCGGCCTTTCAGCTCTTGAGCACGTTGCAACCCCAGTTGCCATCGTAAAACGCCGGCCGCAACAGGGTGATGCCGGAAGGCAAGCGCTGTGCAAGCTGCCGCTGGCCCGCATTGGTGACGTGAGACGATTGGTCCGAGGCTAGCAGGACTTGCCGTCGAATGGCGGCGTGCTAGGTAAGGCCCGCTGGCATCTCGCCGGATCGATCCTTCCCTCCACAGCCCCGAGTTACCCCATGCCGTTTTCTCCCGCCGCCGTCTGGCCCGTCGTCATGCTGTTTGCCTCCAACATTTTCATGACCTTTGCCTGGTACGGGCATCTCAAGCACAAGAGCAGCGCGATCTTCCTCGCCATCCTCGTCAGTTGGGGCATTGCCTTCTTTGAATATTGTCTGGCGGTGCCGGCCAACCGTATCGGTTCGGCGGTCTATACGACGGCGCAGCTGAAAACGATGCAGGAGGTGATCACGCTGATCGTCTTTTCCGGCTTCTCGATCTTCTGGCTCGGCGAGAACCTGACCTGGAACCATGCGATCGGCTTTGCGCTGATCGCAATCGGAGCATCCTTCATCTTCCGTGCATAAACTTTAGCCTTTTCAATAGATTACAAATTGTCCATGTCGGGAAAACGCCACATTTCCTACAGATTGGCGTCGCAATTCGTTGAGACCCTGTCACCATCAAGTGAACAGGAGGTGAACAGCCATGAGCCTGTCTTTCCCGACGATGGCGGCGATCCGGTTCGGCTATGGCTTCCGGCCGGGCGAGGTGCCGCCGAGCAGCAAGGACGATCTCATCGGCCAGCTGCGCATGGGGGCGGCGGCAACGCCGGACTTTCCCCTCGGCGGCCCCGACATGCGCCACCAGGCGATTCTCAGCCTGCAGGCGCAGTTGAAGCAGATCCGGCAGGCCGCCAAGACGGTCACCGACGATACGACGCAGCGCGAGATGCGCAGGGGCGTGCAGCGGCAAGTGCAGCAGCAGTTCCAGCACGATGCGAACCTGCGGCTGATGCAGGCGGTGCTGTCGCCGTATGGCTTCTACGAGAGGCTTTCGACCTTCTGGACCGATCATTTCTCCACCAGCGCCAATAAGAGCCTGCCGATGCGTCTCATCGTGCCGCTCTACGAGGCTGAGGCGATCCGGCCGTTCATATCAGGCAGGTTCGGCGATCTCTTGCGCAATGCCACCGCCCATCCGGCCATGCTGATCTATCTCGACCAGGCGGATTCGCTCGGGCCGGATTCGGCCGGCGGCATGAAGCGCAACAAGGGGCTGAATGAAAACCTCGGCCGGGAACTGCTGGAGCTGCACACACTCGGCGCCGGCAGCGGCTACAGCCAGGCGGATGTCACGGCGGCGGCCATGGTGCTAACGGGGCTCACCATCGACCGCAAGGAGATGGACATCGCCTTCCGGCCGAATATTTCCGAGCCCGGCGCACATGAGGTGCTCGGCGTCAGCTATGGCGGGCGCAGGCGCTCGCGCGAGGATTATCTCGATATGCTCGACGATCTCGCGCTCCACCCGAAGACGGCGGTGCATATCAGCCGCAAGCTCGCGGTGCATTTCATCGCCGACCAGCCCGACGAGGGCATGGTGTCCAATATGGCCGAAGCCTGGAAGAAGACCGATGGCGATCTGACTGCCGTCTACACCGCCATGCTCGACCATCCCGCCGCCTGGCGCGACGAGGGCGCCAAGGCGCGCCAGCCCTTCGATTATATCGTCGCCGGCCTGAGGGCGCTGAATGCGGGGCCCGTCAACGGCGTTGTCGGCAGCTTCCTGGCCGCCAACCAGCAGGGCACGGACGAGGGCGACATGGCGGCGAACACGCCCGGCATGGCAGGATCGCCGGTGCCGACCGATCCTGCCGGCGAGGCGCGGGACAAGCGCCTCAAGGCGTTCCGGACGGCGAGGGCGCTGGGGCAGGGCGCGCTCAGGCGCATGGGCCAGCCGACCTGGCTGCCGCCGAGCCCGGCTGGTTTCGAGGAAGGCTTCTCCGCCTGGATCACCGGCAGCCAGCTCGCCGAGCGGTTGGCCTGGGCAAGGCGGACTGCAGCACAGTTCGGCCGGGACGAGGATCCGCGCGAATTCCTGAAATCGACGCTTGCCGATGCCGCCCGCGACGAGACGATCCGTGTGGTGTCGCAGGCGCCGAACAAGATCAGCGGACTGACGCTAGTGCTGGCATCGCCCGAATTCAATCGCCGCTAAGCAGACTTTCGTTGGCAAGCCAACGCTTCGTCTGCTTAGCTCCTTTGTTTTGTCGCAGGTTCCGGAAAACCGTTGGACACTTTTCCGGACCTGCTTAGGAGGCCCCGCCCATGACGCTGCCCATCAACCGGATTTCGCTGTCGCGCCGCGGCTTTCTGACCTCTGCCTGCTGTCTTGCCGCTGCCCCCGTCTTCACACCGGTCACCTTCGCGGCGATGCCGAGCGACAACCGTTTTGTCACCATCGTGCTGCGCGGCGCGATGGACGGGTTGGATCTGGTGCAGCCCTATGGCGATGCCGGCTTTGCGGCACTCAGGCCGACACTGGCACTGACGCCCGAGACCGGGCTTCTCGATCTCGACGGGCATTTCGGCCTCAATCCAGCGGCCGCCGAGCTGATGCCGCTCTGGAAGAGCCGCGAGCTTGCCTTCGTGCATGCGGTGTCGACGCCCTATCGCGACCAGCGCAGTCATTTCGATGGGCAGGACATGCTGGAATCCGGCGGCGAACATGTGGCCGAGGAAAAGACCGGCTGGTTGAACCGGGCGCTCGCCGTCATTCCGCGCTCGGATGCGCGCAAGGCAATCGACATCAACACTTCGACGGAGCTGATCCTCTCCGGGCCGAACAATGTCGACGTCTGGGCGTCGGATTCCAATCTGGCGCCGGCTCGCGACGAGATGCAGTTCCTGGCGCGGCTCTATGCCGGCGATCCGCCGTTCGCCGAAGCACTTGCCGAGGCGACGCGGGCCGACACCGCCTCGATGATGGTCGAGCCGGAGGGCCAGCGCGGCGCCAAGATCGCCGATGTGGCAGCCCTTGCCGGCAACATGCTGAAGGGCGATTACCGCATCGCCAGCTTCTCGATCAGCGGCTGGGACACGCATATCGGCCAGGCCGGCCAGTTCAAGCGGCCGGTGCAGGACCTTTCGCAGGCAATCAATACGTTGAAGACCACGCTCGGGCCCGAGATCTGGGCAAAGACGGTGGTGCTTGCCATGACCGAGTTCGGCCGCACCGTGCGTCAGAACGGCTCAGCCGGCACCGACCACGGCACCGGCGGCTGCGCGCTGCTTGCCGGCGGAGCCATCAACGGCGGCCGCATCCTCGGCCGCTGGCCGGGCATCGGCGATGGCCAACTGCTCGACGACCGCGACCTGATGCCAACCGCCGATGTGCGCGAACTGGCGGCGGCGATGCTCTACCGGCAGTTCGATGTGAGTGCGGATGATCTGACGGGGAAGATTTTTCCGGGGCTGGGGTTTGATAAGGGGTCGCAGTTTCTCAAGGCGTGAGGGGGCGGGGAGGAGCAGCACACCGACCAGCCCTCATGGTGAGGAGGCCCAAAGGGCCGTCTCGAACCACGGGGGCGGGTGGCTGAGCGCCACGCCGGCATCCGCATTCAGCGAAATGGGTGGCCAGCCTCGTCCTTCGAGGCCCCTGCGGGGCACCTCAGGATGAGGCTGGAGAGAGGGTGCGGCGGTCAGCTAAAGAGTCCGCCAGGCGGGTGGCTTCAGCGGCATCCGCATTTGCCGAGGCTGGGGAGAGGCCTTACCGGCCGGTCATCTTCAGTGCTGCCTCTGGCAGCCGCTCGCCCTGAACCTCGATGCCGGCGAGGGCGGCGTCGATTTCGGCGAGGTCGTCGGCGAGCAGGTCGACGTCTACTGCCCCGAGGTTCTCTTCCAACCGGTGCTGCTTCGTTGTTCCCGGGATCGGGACGATCCATGGCTTTTGGGCCAGCAGCCAGGAGAGGGCGATCTGCGCGGGTGTTGCGCCCTTGCGGTCGCCGATCCGCTTGATGAGATCGACGAGCGCAAAATTGGCCTTGCGCGCCTCGGGTGAAAAACGCGGCACGCTGTTGCGGAAATCGCTTGGATCGAACTTGGTGTTCTCGTCGATCTTGCCGGTCAAAAAGCCTGCGCCGAGTGGGCTGAAGGGCACGAAGCCGATGCCGAGTTGCTCAAGGGTGGGCAGCAATTCCGCCTCGGGGCCGCGCCAGAAGAGCGAATATTCGCTCTGGACGGCGGTCACCTTCTGGACGGCATGGGCGCGGCGGATCGTCTGAACGCCAGCTTCGGAACGGCCGAAATGCTTGACCTTGCCGGCTGCGATCAGATCCTTGACGGCGCCGGCCACGTCTTCGATCGGAACGTCAGGATCGACGCGGTGCTGGTAGAACAGGTCGATGCGGTCCATCTTCAGGCGGCGCAGGCAAGCATCGGCAACCGCTTTGACATGTTCGGGGCGGCTGTTCGTGCCGCCGCGGCGTTCACCGGTTTGCAGATCGATATCGAAGCCGAATTTGGTGGCGATGACCACCTGGTCACGGACCGGTGCGAGCGCTTTGCCGACAAGCTCTTCATTGACAAAAGGGCCATAGGCTTCCGCCGTATCGAACAAGGTAACGCCCTGCTGATGAGCCGTGCGCATCAATCTGATCATGTCCCCTTCGTCGGCGGGCGGGCCGTAAGCGGCGCTCATGCTCATGCAGCCGAGACCAAGTGCCGAGACTTCGAGATTGCCGATAGTGCGCTTCTTCATGGTCGTATCCATTCCTGGTTTTGTTAAGGCTCGGGGCAGTCTGTTCCGCGGCGCGGGCGCAGCCAGTCTCGCAATCGAGTTGACGTGAGCTTAGTCCTCGTGTCAGCTTTCGATTAGATGCTGTAATGCGCATGCACCTATAAGACGGACTAATGAATGCCCCAGGACAACAATTTCAACGAACTCGTCGCCTTTCTGACCGTCGCCAGGGAGCGGAGCTTCACCAGGGCTGCTGCCAAGCTCGGCGTGTCGCAATCGGCGTTGAGCCAGACGGTGCGCGGTCTCGAAGAGAAGCTGGGGCTTCGGCTTTTGACCCGCACGACCAGAAGCGTGTCGCCGACACAGGCAGGAGAACGCCTGCTGGAGCGGGTTGGACCGAGATTTGAAGAAATCCAGTTCGAGATCGCCGCCTTGAGCGAAATGCGCGAGCGGCCGGCCGGCACCATTCGCATCACGGCAGGCGAGCATCCTGCGATTTCCGTTCTCGCCCCGGCATTGGCGCGATTTCTCCCCGATAATCCCGATGTCAATGTCGAGGTGATTGTCGACTACGGCCTGACCGACATCGTTGCCGAGCGTTACGACGCCGGCATCCGGCTCGGCGAGCAATTGGCAAAGGACATGATCGCGGTCCGGATCGGCCCCGAGATATGTATGGCCGTCGTTGGAGCGCCCTCCTATTTCGAGCACCATCCGCGCCCTGATGTCCCTCAGGATCTTACGGCGCACAACTGTATCAACATGCGGTTGCCGACGCACGGGACGATATATCCCTGGGAATTCGAGAAGGATGGACGTGAATTGCGCGTCCGTGTCGAGGGCCAAACGGTGTTCAACAACATCGCCATGCGGATCGGCGCGGTTCTGGACGGGCTGGGACTGGCCTATATGCCCGAGGATCAGGTTCAGCCTTACATCGAAGACGGGCGGCTGATCCGAGTTCTGCAGGACTGGTGCCAGCCTTTCCCAGGATACCATCTCTACTATCCGAACAGGCGGCATGCATCTCCCGCCTTCACCCTCTTCGTCGATGCGCTGCGCTATAGAGGAAAGTAGTGCCGATTTTATTCCATCACGGCTTATCAACCGCTTGTGATTAATTAGTCAGCCTAATAGACCCTAGCTGTCCAGGCCGGCTAATCCTTTCCGTCCGAAGCCGTTACCTTCTCGCCATCTGAAACGAAGCGAGAAGCCGACATGCGATATGGATTGTCCAACACCTTGGCGGCATTGCTGCTTGCCTCTGCGCAGCTTGCCGCGCCATTGGCGACGGCTGCCGACGCGGTAAAGCCCGAGCCATTGGTCATCCAGGAGCAGGGCAGTTTTGCCGTCGGGGGAACCAGCACGGCAGCGCCCGGAACCTTCGATCCGCTGAAACCTCTCGATCCCGCAGGCCAGACCTATCACGGCGATCATGCCTTCGCCTTCTATCAGATGCCGGCAAACCCGCGTCAGTACCCGATCGTGATGTGGCACGGTGCCGGACAATTCTCCAAGACCTGGGAGACGACACCCGACGGCCGCGAAGGCTTCCAGAACATCTTCCTGCGTCGAGGCTTCTCCACCTATCTCGTCGACCAGCCGCGCCGGGGCGGCGCCGGACGGAGCATGGCGGAGGCAACAGTGAAGCCGACAGCGGACGAGCAGCTCTGGTTCAACCAGTTTCGCGTCGGCACCTGGCCGAACTATTTCGACGGCGTGCAATTCTCCCGTGGTCCGGAAGCGCTGAACCAGTACTTCCGCGCGATGACGCCGAACACCGGGCCGTTCGATATGGAGGTCGTGTCGGATGCGGTGGCAAAGCTGTTCGAGAAAATCGGCCCCGGCATCCTCTTCACCCACTCGCAGGGCGGCGGACCCGGCTGGCTGACGGCCATCAAGAGCGACAAGGTCAAAGCTATTGTCGCCTTCGAACCCGGCAGCAGCTTCGTGTTTCCGGCAGGCGAGGTTCCCGCCGATATGCCGAGCGCCTTCGACACGCTGAAGGGCGTGCCGGTGCCGATGGACGACTTCATCAAGCTGACGAAGATCCCGATCGTCATCTATTACGGCGACAACATCCCCGACCAGCCGACGACGATGCCGGCGCAGGACAGCTGGCGGGTGCGCCTGGCAATGGCCCGCCTGTGGCGCGATACGGTGAACAAGCATGGCGGCGATGTCACTGTCGTGCACCTTCCCGAGATCGGCATCCGCGGCAACACCCACTTCCCATTCTCCGACATGAACAACGTGGAGATCGCCGATCTGGTCTCGACCTTCCTCCGCGAGAAGAAGCTCGACTGATCGCGCCGCGCGAAGCTGGAAGATTCTTCGCGCAGCATCCGCCTGATCCTGGAACTCAAGAGGTGAAGTCTATGAAACAATTGTTGGGAAACCTGTTGCTGTCGGCCAGCATGATGCTGGCCGTTCTGCCGGGCGCCGTCAGTGCTCAGACACCGGCCGAAGGGGACGACAAGTCCAGGCGCTCGCGCGCCCAGCAGCTGATGGGCGCGACCGCGCCGAAGCTGGCTGAACTGACCGATGACGTCCTCTATGGCGACATATGGGAGCGCCCGCAGCTCTCGAAACGGGATCGCAGCCTGGTGACCGTGGCCGCGCTGATCGCCATGAACCGGCCCGACCAGCTCAGATCTCATCTTGCCATGGCCCGCCAGAACGGCGTGACCGAGGACGAACTGGTTGAGACGATCACCCACCTTGCCTTCTACGCCGGCTGGCCGAATGCCGTGTCGGCCGTTGCCGTCGCGAAAGACGTGTTCGGACGCAAATAAGGCGAGTAGCCCTCCGCTTTTGCCGGAGCCGGCCGCCCGAACATCTTCCGCACAAAACCAGGAAAAGACATTCATGCGTCATCTCATCAAGCGCATTTCCATTCTCTTTGCCATGGCAGGCGCCGTGGTTCTGGTCGGCTGGCAAGTCGACGCCGAGCCGAACCGGACGACGCTGCCCCAATTGGCAGGTCTCGTTCACTATACGACCGTCAGGCGCGGCAACGTGACCGAGCACATCATGACGACGAGGGAAGCCATCCAGGCCGTGAAGAACGGGCAGCCTGTTCCCGCGGGCACGCACTTCGCGCTGGTCGATTACCGCGACGGGGAAATCTATCGCACCTTCGTCATGGAAAAGGGTTCCGGCTGGGGCGGCGACTATGACGAAGACCGTCGCACCGGCGACTGGCAGTTCCAATGGTTCAAGCCGGATGGCAGCGTCAACATGGCCGAGAACACGGCGCGATGCCAGTCCTGTCATTCGTCCAGGGCCGACGAAGACTTCCTCTATACCCTCGATGCTCTCAAGGAATTTAACGGAGCCGTCATTGACTAGGCCGGATCGAATCTCCGGCGAGGGCGTCGCATCATGAGTCCTTTTTTCGTGATCCGCCTCCTGCTCGACTTCACGGCCGCCGGTCTGCTCCTGGCCGCGCTAGCCTACTGGTGGCTCGACAACACCTCGCATGAGCTGATCGGCACCGGCATGTTCATCCTTCTCCTATCGCACAACGTCTTTAACAGGCGGTGATGGAGCAGGCTTCCAAAGGCGGTGCGCGGCAGACCGAGCCTCGTGACAATCGCGTCGAATATCTCGATTGCCCTGGCAATGGCCGCATTGCTGGTGACCAGCGTGCTGCTATCGCGCACGGTGTTTGTTTTCCTTCCCGTGAGCGGCGGACCGACTGCGCGCGAAATACACATTCTTGCGGCCTATTGGGCGTTCATCCTCGCCGCCATCCATCTCGGCCTTCACTGGTCGATGATCATGACCGTCACAGGCAGGCTGTTGCGGGTCGGGCCGCCGAACGCGATCAGGACCGCTGTCCTTCGAGGGATCGCAGGCGCGATAGTGGCGTGCGGTATCCACGGCATGTTCGTCATGGGAATTGGGGATAGGCTCGTCGGCCGGCCGTCGATCGATTTCTGGGACTTTCAGGAATCGACCGCGGGCTTCTTTTTGCATCACATCGCGATCCTCGGGGTGTGTGCTTGCGCTGCGCACTATGCGGCTGTCTGGCTTAGATGGGCGCGTGGGGCACTCCACATTTTGTGACAGGAAGGCGCGGCACACCGACCAGCCCTCATGGTGAGGAGGCCTGAAGGGCCGTCTCGAACCACGGGGGCGGGTGGCTGGATGCCGCGCCAGCACCCGCATTCGGCGAAGCAGGTGGCCAGCCTCGTCCTTCGAGGCCCCTGCGGGGCACCTCAGGATGAGGCTGGAGAGAGGCCGCGGCTTGAAATGAAGGTGTGGAGCGAGCCGCTGCCCGGCCCTTCGCTTGGGCTCAGGGCGTTCGACGTTGCAATCGATTCACTGGATCGATTGCTCCCGCTTTGCGGGGCCGCTTCTCACCCCAGCACATCATAGAGCCGGAAGATGAAACTCACCTGATAAATTAGGTTGGCGGTGATGAAGGCGGTGTGGAAGCGGCGGTTGGGGGTCCAGGCGGCGATGGCGCAGAGGATGATGTAGACGATGTTGCGGGCGGGATATTCCCAGCCGAGCGAGAGGATGCGCTCATGGCCCTTGATCGCCGTGTCGAGAATATCGATGGCGTAGGTGAGACCGAGGATGCCGAAGAACCATTTGCGCCGGGAAATGAAATATTCCTCGTAGCCGCCATATTCGTCGAGCGAGGCAGGAAAGAGCAGGGCGCAGAGCAGGAAGAACAGGCTGCAGAAGCAGACGAGGAAGAGATAGATGCCGAAGCCGATGGCCGGCACCGCCTGCAGGCGATATTCCCACCACCAGATATGGATGATGAACAGGAACATCGACAGCGCCCAGCCGAGATGGATCGGATAGACCTTGGCCTTACCAGGATGCTGGACGATGCCGGCAAGGCCGGTGAGCACCCTGGCAAGCGAAAGGCTGATGACCATGCCCATCACCACCTTGATGTGAAGGAAGACCTCCGGCGAGCTGACCGTTTCCATGCTTTCGATCCTGGCCTGTCACTCTTCGGGGACTTGTTTCGGTTTGCCCTCTTCGTTGAGCGCCACCATGATGAAGGTGCCAGCTGTGACCTTTTCCATCTTGGCGTAACGTGCGCGGTGCGCCCAGGCTTCGACGCACAGCGTGATCGAGGTGCGGCCGACACGGTCGATATCCGTATAGACGGACAACGTGTCGCCGATCTTGACCGGCAGCTCGAAGGCCATCTCCTTGACGGCGGCGGTGACGACGCGACCCTTGGCGCGCTCGGCCGCACGGATGCCTGAGGCAAGGTCCATCTGCGCCATGACCCAGCCGCCGAAGATATCTCCAGCCGGATTGGCATCGCCTGGCATGGCAAGCGTCCTCAGCGTCAATTCGCCTCTCGGCTTGGCGGCATCGGTCATCAAGTCTTCTCCATCTGGTGTGGCGTCGGGCCGGCGATTCACTGCGAAGCACCCTAGTGCAAAGGCTGAGGGCTGTAAAAGACGTCAAGACCAAGCGCTACGGACGGCCGATGGGAAAAATGTTGCTGCCGTTGCCGATTGAAATTTCATTCGATTTCAAATGGTTGAATTTTAGAGATGTCACCTGACCTTACGTTATTTAAACTTCTTCTAATTAAGCTTTACGCTCCAGTAATTCCGGCAATTCAGAATGCGATTGATTTCACCTATAAGAATCGCTGGGAACCTCATGCGCAACGTCAAGATTTCCACCCGTCTTTATTGTCTCGTTGGCTTCACGCTTGCCGTGCTCGCGGCGACGATGGTCTTCTTTCTGAACTATTCTTACTCCGAGCTGGAAGACGAGCGGAAGGCAGGGCTGGCGCAGTTGGATGCGACGGCGCTCGGCATCTTCGAAAAATATTATAAGATGGAGCAGGCGGGCACGATGACCCGCGAGCAGGCGCAGGCGGCGGCCAAGGACGTGATCGGCGCGATGCGCTACGGCGCCGACGGCTATTTCTGGATCAACGACATGCATCCCAAAATGGTGATGCACCCGATCAAGCCGGCGCTTGATGGTACCGATATCTCGCAGATGAAGGACCCGGCCGGCAAATTCCTGTTCGTCGAGTTCGTCAACAAGGTGAAGAAGGACGGCAAGGGTTTCGTCGACTATCTCTGGCCGAAGCCGGGCGCCGATGAGCCGGTGCTGAAATACTCCTATGTCGCCGGTTTCGAGCCCTGGGGCTGGATCGTCGGCACCGGCGTCTATGCCGACGACCTTGCCGCGCTTTATCGCCAGAATTTGCTCTGGGCCACGATGGCCTGCCTGATCGGCGCTGCGGCGACGATCGCGATCGCCTTTGCCATCGTGCGCAGCGTGACGGCACCGATTGCCCGGCTGAGGAAAGCGATGAATGCGATTGCTGCCGAAGAGGCATCGGTAGAGATCGCCGGCAGCGAGTATCGCGACGAGGTCGGCCAGATGGCCAAGGTGCTGCTGGTGCTGCGCGACTCCGTCGATGAGCGCAGCGCGCTGCGCGGCCGGGAAGATGAGAGGCAGCGGCAGATCGAAGAAGAGCGCCGTGGCAACGAGGCGAGCCTGCGCTCTGCCTCCGAACGGCAGACCCATGCGATGCAGGCGCTCGGTGTCGGCCTGGAGAAGCTTGCGGGCGGCGACCTGACGGTTGCGATCGGCGATATCGGCGAAGACTACGCCAAGCTGAGGGGCGATTTCAACGCCGCCGTCGACGCGCTGAACGGCGTCATCCACGCGATCGCCGAATCGAGCCGCGTCGTCAACGACAGCGCGTCCGATATCAGCGAGGCGACGGGCAATTTGTCGAAGCGCACGGAGCAGCAGGCGGCCGCACTCGAAGAAACGGCGGCCGCTCTCGACGAGATCACCGCGACGGTCAAGACGGCATCCGAGCGGGCGAACGAGGCACGCGAGATGGTGGCCGAGACCAAGGCGAGTGCCGGAAAATCCGGCGAGATCGTCCGCAATGCGGTGACGGCGATGGGCCGGATCGAGGATTCGTCCAACCGCATCGGTCAGATCATCTCGGTCATCGACGAGATCGCCTTCCAGACGAACCTTCTGGCACTGAATGCCGGCGTCGAGGCTGCGCGGGCGGGCGAGGCGGGCCGCGGCTTTGCCGTCGTCGCGCAGGAAGTGCGCGAACTTGCTCAGCGTTCCGCCAATGCGGCCAAGGAGATCAAGGAACTGATCAGCCGGTCGGCAACGGAGGTCGAGGGTGGGGTGGCGCTGGTGCGCTCGACGGGTGAGGCACTGCTGGAGATCGAGGCGTTGGTCAACCAGGTCAACGATCACGTCGCATCAATCGCGACGGCGGCGCGCGAGCAGTCGACCGGGCTGAACGAGATCAACGGTTCCGTCAATCACATGGACCAGATGACGCAGCAGAATGCCGCGATGGTCGAGGAGACGACGGCGGCAAGCCGCACGCTCGCCGACGAGAGCACCCAGCTGAAGACGCTGCTTTCGAATTTCCGCCTGCGTGGGGAGCCGCCGCCAGTGGCCCGATACACACGGGCAGCGTGAGGAAACGTAGAGATGAAAGGCCGGGAAACCGGCCTTTTTCATTTCCGTTGCGTTCAGATTGTGCCGGTAAGTTTTCATTCACCGTTTTTAATTAAAATTGGAGTGAGTTTTTTCGGTCACTGCCCAGCCAGCCTGCGGAAGCGATAAGAGTATGGCGTTTGTTTCCTTTCCTCGGCGATCCCTTTTGCCCTTGCTGCTTTCGGCGGCGCTGACGACCTGTTCGATCAGCGACGGGCTGGTGCCGCCGGCCAATGTCGATAACGGCACCAGGGTCAGCTCGATTTCGCCGTCGCGGGGGGCAGCGCGCATGGCGCCTGCCGTGCGCATGGCGCCGGTGGAGAGCCAGGCCTCCTATCCGGTTTCCAGCGCGCCCGTCGGCAATAGCCAGGGTTCCGTCGATTATGTCGATACGCCAAACCTTGCCGGCACCGGCCACGCGGCGCGGACCGCTCCGGGGGCGCGGGCCGCACCGGCGCAGGGGGGTAGGCTGCCGATGATCGACAGCGACGAGGCGCTGGCGGCAGGCCAACCGAGCGGCAACTGGGGCGGCACGCAGGCGCTTGCGATCCCGTCGGGCGGCGTCAACATGGATGACGATCTCGGGGCCGAGCCGGTCGTCGGGCTGGCGCAGGAACAACATCAGCAGATCGCCGAGGGCAACGCCACCGAGCCGGTTGTCGACGGCATCGGCACCGATAATCCAACGCAGCTCAACCAGCCCATGCGCCAGCCCGCGCAGCAGCCAATACCGCAGCCGTCGGCCGAGGCACAGATGAGCCGGCCCGCCTGGAACGATGGCAGCCCAGTGGTGGCGCCGGCCCGTGTTCCCGAAGAGGACGAGAGCGAAGAGGTCGCGATGCTGCGGCCGAACAATCCGATGATAAGCCAACCGGCAGCACCCGTCGATCCCAGCGTCATGCCATCCTCCGAGCTTGCCTGCCGGCGCGAGCTGAAGCGCATGGGCGTACTCTTCGACAACAAGCCGCCGATCTCGAACGGGCCGGCCTGCCAGGTACCCTATCCGGTGTCGCTGAAGGGGCTTTCCGGCAATATCGGCGTCCGCCCCGCCGTGACGCTGAACTGCCAGGTGACGCTTGCCTTCGCCAAATGGGTGAAGAACGAACTGGCGCCGTCCGCCCGCTACCGTTACTGGTCCGGCATCAAGACGATCCAGCCGCTCGGCGGCTATTCCTGCCGACGCATGAACAACAGCCGGCAGAAATACAATCCGATGTCGGAACACGCCCGCGGCAACGCCATCGACGTCGGCAAGTTCGTGCTGAAGAACGGCCATGAGATCGACGTGCGCAAGAAGGGCCTGTTCTCGCTGCGCGAGGGGCGGTTGCTGAAGGCGGTGCGCAGCGACAGCTGCCGCTATTTCAACACCGTGCTCGGCCCCGGCAGCAACCCGGAGCACTGGAACCACTTCCACTTCGATCTTCGCTCCCGCAAGAGCGGCAAGGCCTATTGCGACTGATGCATATCGCCTAAACCATGCGGCGCAGGTGCAGTTGATGTCGCAGCATCGGGCTTGGCTGCCAAAAAAGGGTTCATCCCTGCCGCAGGGCACGCTATAGATCGGCGAGCCGATTGCGTTTCGAGAGTTTGATCCATGAGCTATGATTTCCATGTCGGCCAGAAGGTCGTCTGCATCAACGACACCTTCAAGCATGTCAGCATCGACCAGCTGATCCGCAAAGGCGAGATCTATACGATCCGCTGGGTGGGTGAATACACCCATTATATCGACGGCACGTTCATCGGGGTGAAACTCGCGGAAATCAATCGCGGCAATGACGACGGGCCGGAAGGTTATGGGGCGGCCGACATGCCCTATCGCGCGACGCGCTTCCGGCCGCTGGTAAAGGACAAGATCTCGTCACTGCGCAAGCTGTTGGCGCCGACGCCCGATGCACCGGTCGAACCGAAGGAAAAAATCAGGAAGAAAGAGAAGGTCTGAACGCCCCACGGCACCGATCAGGCCGTCTTTCTGCTCAGGAACAGCGCAGTCTCTTTGCGGACCTCAAGCACGCCGCTGCGTTGCCTGAACGCATCGGCAATGGCTTGACGGAAGCTGATGAGTTGAGTTTCGCCGGCGCGATCGCCGGGCGGATAGGAGGTGAGCGCCAGGAATACATCCTCGGGCTCGGTGATCCGCAGGCTTGCCGGATGCTGCGACATGCTGACGTTTCCAAACTGCGACCGCATCGATCGTTCGGCAGCGTCATATCCGAAGGCTTCGGCAGCCGGATCGGATGGGGCACTGCCAAATATGGTCGTCAGTTCATAGATCTCCCGCATATTGTCGGCGCCGTTGGTGGTGACCGCGAGTAAGCCGCCAGGCCTCAGCACTCTCGACATGTCCGCGATGCCGGCGACCGGGTCGGGCAGGTGATAGAGCATATGCATCGCGATCACGGCATCGAAGGCGTCATCTTCGAAGGGGAGCGCGACGGCGTCGGCCTGGCAGCCCCGAACGGAGCCGAACGGCAGTGCGCTGCAACGCGCCACCGCCTCGTCGACCATGCCGGGTGAGAGGTCGGCGAGCGTCAGGTCGAGGTCCGCCGGCAGCAGACCTGCAGTTGCCGCCCAGAACCAGGCCGGCCCGCAGCCGACGTCGAGGACGCGATCGCCCGGTTTCAGGGACAATTGCGCCGCAATCCACGGAAACCAGGCGGTCTCGGCGATGGTATATTGGCTATGCAGTCGAGCCCGCGCGGCAAGCTTCCGGCTGTCGCCATACTGTCCCGCATTGTCTGCTGTTATGGAGGACATGGCATCTCTCCGGGCTTCTTCACAGGATGCGCCCCGCTCTAGTTCGTCGGCAGAGCCTATAGATTGCTCCATTCCCGGACAAGACGTGACCTTGCGCAACGGGCCAGCTTGTTCGCATAGCTGCCGCTGAGGGTTGCCCGGATATGGCGCGTTTCCAACTTTGGAAATAAATCGCATCCGATTAAATCGGAATGTGTTGACATCGGTTTTGGTGGGGCGTATTAGAACGCATCCGACTTAATCGGATACGTATTAAACTTAAACCGAAAGGATATCACCATGACCGAGAAGCTTCTCTTTGCCGGCAAAACCCACATCTCCGGCGGCCGCGACGGCTCCGCGCGCAGCAGCGACGGGACGATCGATATCAAGCTGCCGCAGCCGCATCCGGCCGCTGAAAACCTGTTCGGCATCGCCTGGTCGGCCTGCTACATCGGCGCCATCGAACTTGCCGCTGCCCAGAGAAAGATCACGCTGCCGGCCGGTCCCGAGGTCGACGCGGAGATTACTCTCAACGCCGACAACGGCTCCTTCTTCCTGAGGGCGCGCCTCAATGTCAGCCTGTCCGGCATTGATCGCGATATCGCGCAGGAGCTGATCGAGGCAGCTCATGGCATCTGCCCTTATTCCAAGGCGACACACGGCAATATCGACGTCGAGACCAAGCTTGTCTGATCGAGCGAGGGTAGACCTCTTCCCGAAGGCTTAGATGTGAGGATCTGTCGATCGAGCGGCAGAACCACCCCGCCTGGTGGCAGGCATCGAAAACCTCGCCCATCCGGAGAACGTGCCATGATCGACAGCCACGTCCAGCCACGCCGAGCCTATGACGAGTTCTCGCTCGTGCTCGATCCTGATGCCTACGAGCCGTTGCCTGACGATTGGCTGATCGGCATCACCGACGTCGTCAGCTCGACGCTGGCGATCAAGGCGGGGCTTTATGAAGACGTCAACTTCGCAGGCGCATCGATCATCGCTGCTCTCGGCAATGCCTGGGGCTCGTTCGACTTCCCCTTCGTGTTCCGCGGAGACGGAGCGGCATTCGCCCTGCCGCCGCACGGCATTATGGCCGCGACCTCGGCGTTGCGGCAGGTCGCGAACTTTGCACGAACTGATCTCGATCTCACCCTTCGCATCGGGCTGCTCACCGTGCGCGACATCCGCACCAGTGGGCGCGACGTGAGCGTTGCGCGCTATGCGGCTTCGGAAAACGCGACCTATGCGATGTTTGCAGGGGGCGGGCTCAAATGGGCGGAGCAGCAGATCAAGAACGGCCGGTATCTGGTCAAGCCGGGCCGCTACGCGACGAGGCCCGACCTGACCGGTCTCAGCTGCGACTGGACTCCGTTTCCAAGCCAAAGGGGCGAGATCCTGTCGCTGCTGGTCGAGCCCCGCGACCGCACCAGCCCTGAGGTCTTTGCGGCGCTGGCGAAGCGCGTGCTTGCGATTTTCGATGCCGCACCGCGCCAATCTCATCCGCTTCCCGGCGGTATTCCCACCCACGGAGACAGCGGGAAGCAGGTCGATGCGAAAGGCTGGTCGGCGGTCGCCGCCAATTCGGATTTCCGCAAATTCGATGATGGTTTGCGTCTGACGCTGGACTGCACGCGCGAACAGATCGACAGGGTCGAAGCGATCCTCGTTCCGGCGAGGGCGCGCGGCGAGATCAACTTCGGACTGCACCGCCAGTCGCATGCCCTGATGACCTGTCTCGTGCCATCAGACAGGCCGGATTCGCACTTGCATTTCCTCGATGGAATGGGGGGCGGCTATGCCAGGGCCGCCGAAATGATGGAAGAAGGTGCGCTTGGCGATATCGTCCGGCATCACGATCCGTAGGCTCAGGACCCAACCGGCGCGGGTTCGTGACCGCCAAGATATCTAAGTGGGCTCCCCCGTTTCCCGGCTGACCAGGTTTGCGAGCATTTTGCCGAGCTGAGGCGGCGCCAGCTCGGCTTCGCCTTCTATCGCGGCGACGTTAAACCATCTGAGCTCGGTGTGTTCGTCATCGACCAGCCGCGGATAGCCGTGCCACTGATCGATGCGATAGACATGGAAGGTGACGGATGCCTCAGGCGGGCCTTCCGATACGAACTTTCCCGCAAACTGCCAGCGCTGCGGCGTCACGCCTATTTCTTCCATCAACTCCCGGCGCATTGCCGTCTCGGCGTCTTCGCCGTCTTCGATATGGCCGCCCGGGAGGCTCCAGCGATCCGGGTGCACCTTGTGCATGGAACTGCGTCTGGCCAGAAGAACGGTTCCGTTCTGGCTCAGCGCGCCCATCGCGATCTCGGGCATGTCGTCTTCTCCGCTATGCCAGCAACTGTCGACTGATGCCGCGATCACGATTTCCCCGGTTCGCCCTGCGTTGACCGCAGGAGGTTGTCGCGCAGCGTCGTCACCGATTTCTGCACGACGGGAAAGTCGTCGCCGAGGCCGGTGGCCCCAAGCAGCGCGTTGCCGGGTTCAGTTTCCACGAGTTGGCGCCCTGCCGGCGTCAGACTGACTCGCACCTGCCGTTCGTCGGCGGGATCGCGGTGACGGGTGATATAGCCATTCGACTCCAGCTTCTTGAGGATGGGCGTCAGCGTGTTGGATTCGAGAAACATCTTTTCCCCCAACACCCCAACGGTCTGGTCGTCCTCTTCGGAGAGGGCCACCATGGCGATATATTGGGTATAGGTCAGGCCAAGTTCGTCCAGGATCGGCTTATAGGCGCGGCCGAAGGCGAGATTTGCCGAATAGACCGCGAAGCACAGAAAATTGGAAAGTTTCCTTCCATCCTTGCCCGCCTGTGGGGAAGGGGGTGCAGGCGTGCCAGGCTGTCTTGCGGTTTTAGATACGGGCATGACTTCATCCTATCCAGGCGCTGAATGCTAGGACTTATATATATCGTATCCGATTAAATCGCAACTGAATCGGCAGCTATTTTCGAACAACCTCTCCCGGCCGTCGCCCCAGCTGCCAGAGCGGCGGCCAGTGTCGGCGCCTTGGTGCCTAGCCGAACTTCTCGGTCGTGTCGGCCTTGCCGAACACCCAGTAGCCGGATGCCTTGATCCAGCCGAGTGGGCAACCTCGTTCCAGCAGGTAGGTGCGGATATCGCGTGTCACCGAGGCTTCCGCCGCGACCCAGATGAAGGTCTCCGACTGGATATCGACCGTGCTCAAGAGCTGCAGCAGTGCATTGGAATCGGTTGCCTGCGAGAGAGGCCGGTGCGCCCAGTGGAGGTGCAGCTCGGCTGATGTCTCGAAGGTCTGCTCTTCCAACGGGCCGGTGACGGCTGCGATTGTGGTGATGACGGTTCCGGCGCCGCTCTCCTCGATCCGGCGGCCGATCGCCGGCAGCGCGGTTTCGTCGCCGATTAGCAGCCACCGCTTTATCGTCTTGGAGACCACGGCGGAGCCCCTTGGTCCGCCGATCTCGAGCCTGTCGCCGGGGCGTGCGTCGATCGCCCATTGGGTCACTGGGCCTGCCTCATGCAAGGCGAAGTCGATGATCAATTTCCGTTCGATATTGTCATAACGGCGGGGCGTGTAGTCACGGCGTTCTTCGCTGCCATCGGCGGCCGGTACGAAAATCTTGATGTGGTCGTCGGGCGCAAGGCTGATGAAATCGGCGAGATCATCGCCGGTCAATGAGATGCGGCGCATGCCAGGAGTGATGTCGACGACGCTTTCGACCGAGAGAGTGCGCCGTCGCGTGTCGTGGCGGACCCGTTCGATGCCGGGAGCCGGTGAAGTCTGATCTTTGAGTTGATTGTTATCCATGTGTCCTCAGAAGCTTTTTGAGCTCGATCCGCAGGACACAGTCGCGCAGATCGAAGCCGCAAAGCCGTTCGATCATACGCGTTGAGTGACGTTAACGCTTACGTGGCCGGGTGACCCGACCATTGACGGCATGATGTAGCCGACGGCGGCGGCATGTGCAACGGCAAGAGGCCTAGCAATGGCGATGATTGCCAAAGTTTAACTTTCCGGCGCCGTTCCGGTTGGGCAATGATCGGCCGATCAGCGGTTATGGAGAAGTGGCAACTCCGTTGGGGTAAACGTCTGTGTGCCGGTTGGAACGACCGCGGAAGCAATCGGCAATACGTTGTGTACATTCCTAGAAGAGAATCCCGGCATTCGCGAGGCCACCGGCGACGAGCTGATGACGACGTTGATCGCCTATAAATACCACTGCCCCGTGCCGTAGGAACGTCGAACTTACGCCGGCTTGTTGGTTTCGATGAAACGGCTGAGCGAGGTGGCGGCGTTCAGCATGTGGGCGCGCATGCGCCGGGATGCCATCTCGCCGTCGCCTTCGGCGATCGCCTGCATGATCGCCTCGTGTTCGCCCCGGGATCGACGGAGCCGTTCGCCCTGGCGCAATTGCGTGCGCCGGAAGGCGTTCAGGCGGTTGCGCACGGCGATCGCCTGTTCGGCAAGGAAGCTATTGTGGGTGGCGTGATAGATGGCTTCATGGAATTGGTGGTTGAAGCTGTCATAGGCGTCGAAATTTCCGGCTTCGACAATCGGCTCTGAGAGGACGTGCAGTTCGATTAGGTGGCTCCGCTCTAGCGGCGTCATGCGGTAGGTGGCGAGCCTGACACATACCGCCTCGATCTCGGCCACCGTCTCGAACATCTCCATGATGCGTTCCGGCGTCATGCGGGCGACGACGCCGCCGCGCCGGGCGCGAAGCTCGACGAGGCCGCCCGCCGCCAGCTGACGCAACGCTTCGCGAACCGGCGTGCGGGAGGCGCCGAAGCGATCGGCAAGCTGCTGTTCGTCCAACGCTGCGCCCGCCGCCAGCGTGCCGGTGGCGATCTCGTCCGTCAGGGCGTTGCGAATGCGGTCGGAGAGCAACCCGCGATCATCGCCGTCATCCTCGGTTTCGAAACCACTTGCCATTCCGTCATCTCCGATCTGTTTGAGCATCGACCTCGATCGATTGTGTATGCAAATGCGGTTGTGGATGCGCTCAGCGTATACGCAGATGACATCACGAAGGTGTTACGTATTTAATAATTGACTTTATATCGGATGGGAATACATAAATTTCCAGCGAGCAGGCTTCTGCATACACGAAGCCGCTTCAAATACCGATTTGAATACGACGGGAGCCGCAACGCGACGAAGGCCAGCGCGCGCCGGGCAAGCGAACCGCTCCGACACGGCATCACAGACCAACCGATTTTGACTTGGCTTCCGTTCTTCGGTCCCGAGCCGACATGCCTTCGATCCTTCAATTCCTGGACGCACAAGGAACCAGATCATGATGATGAACAGACGGACTTTCTCGGCCGCCCTTGTTGCCGGCGCCGCTTCTTCTCTGCTTGCCACCCGCGGGATGGCCGCGACATCCGCTCCCGTAACGGCGCGCAGCGTCGTGCTGGCGCACGGGCTGTTTGCCGACGGCTCGTGCTGGACCGAGGTGATCGCGCGCCTGCAGGCGGCCGGGCTCAATGCCACGGCGGTGCAGAACCCGCTGACGACGCTGCCCGAGGCCGTCGCTGCCGTGAAGCGGGTGCTCGACCGGCAGGATGGCCCGACGGTTCTGGTCGGGCATTCGTTTTCCGGCATGATGGTCACTGAGGCCGGCGTGCACCCGAATGTTTCGGCGCTCGTCTATGTGGCGGCGCGGGCGCCGGATGCAGGTGAGGATTATACCGCTCTCGCCAAAACCTTCCCGACGCCGCCGGCGTCCGCCGGCATCGTCTTCGACGGGGACGAGGGGCGGCTGAGCGAGGAAGCATTCCTGCGGGATTTCGCCGGCGACCTGCCGGAGGCGAAGGCGAAAGTGCTCTATGCCGTACAGCAACCGTTCCAGAAGGCGCTGCTGACCGGCAAGACGACACAGGCCGCCTGGCGTTCGAAGCCGAGCTGGTATGCCGTTTCGACCGAGGATCGGACGATAAATCCCGATCTCGAACGCTTCATGGCCAAGCGCATGGGAGCAAAGACCATTGAAATCCAGGCCAGCCATCTGTCGTTGATCTCCCACCCGGACGAGATCACAAAGCTGATCCTCACGGCGGCGGGGCAGAATACGGACTGATGCCGAGGCCGGGAAGCCTCAGGGTCGTTCGCCGGCTGGTCACCGACTTGCTTTGGTGATGGGCCATGATGCCGCGACGGTCGCGTCAAGTTTGGCCGAGGTTCGGAACAAGAGGCGGCCGGGGGTGTTAACCGAGCTAAGCCTCCATCGAGGTTGCAGTTCACCTCGTTTGCGAGAGACCGCTATGGCCATCCACTTCAATCATACAATCCTCTTGGCTCGCGACAGCAAGGCCTCGGCAGATTTTCTGGCCGAAATGTTGGGGCTGCCGGCGCCGCGGCGCTGGGGGCCGTTCTACATGGTCACGACCGACAACGACGCCAATCTCGATTATATGGATACGGAAGGCGAGATCGACCGCCAACACTACGCCTTCCTGGTCGGAGACGGTGAATTCGAGGCAATATTCGATCGAATTCGCGAGCGGAACCTGCGCTACTGGGCTGATCCCGGCCAGCGGAAGCCGAGCGAGACCAATGACCACGACAGCGGGCGCGGGGTCTATTTCGAAGATCCGAACGGCCACCTGGTTGAAATCATCACGCGCCCCTATGGCAGCGGCGGCTGGAATCCGTGAGCTTGGCGCCAAGGGAGGCGACCCCGGTGCCGATCATGGTCAATCATACCAGGCGGCAGCATCCCTGAGCGGCGAGGGGCCGCTCCTCTCATATCGGTCGGCGCAGCGGCCTGAACGCTGCTCGAAGCTCGGCGGAGAAGAGCTCCGGCTGCTCCCATGCGGCGAAGTGGCCGCCCTTGTCGACCTTGTGGAAATAGATAAGGTTGCGATAGGCGCGACGGGCCCATGTCTCCGGGGCCTGATAGCTCTCCCCAGGAAAGACGGTGATGGCGACCGGAAGCGCGATCTTGGAGGTCTTCTCCCCGGCCGCAAGGACGGGACTGCGCCCGCCGCCATATTCCCAGTAGATCCGGGCCGAGGAAGCGGCGCTGTTGGTCAACCAGTAAAGCGTGATGTCGTCGAGCACCTCGTCGGGAGACTTTTCGGGATCGCTGCTGTCGTAGGTCCAGTGCGTGAAGCCTGGATGACCGAGCGTCCATGCCGCAAGGCCGGCCGGCGAATCCGATATGGCGTAGCCGATCGTCTGCGGCCTCGTGCCCATCATCGTGGCATAGGACCTGTTCCCCATCTTGGCTGCGGCGCTGAGGGCATCGAACGCAGCGCGTTCCTCGGTGGAGAGTCGCTGCGGCGCCGGCCCGCCCGCGGCGAGCACCGCGGCAACTTCGGGCGGCACGACAGCCGGCAGGTTGATGTGGATGCCGAGTAGACCTTGTGGCGCGAGCCGTGCCATCGCGCCGGAGACCGGCGAGCCCCAGTCGCCGCCCTGGGCGACGTAGCTGCTGTAACCGAGGCGCTTCATCAGTCCCGCCCAGGCCTGCGCGATGCGGTCCGGTCCCCAGCCGATGCCGGTCGGCTTGCCGGAGAAGCCGTAGCCTGGCATCGACGGAATGACCACGTCAAACGCATCTTCGGCGCGGCCGCCATGGGCAGTCGGATCGGTGAGGGGGCCGATGATCTTGAGGTTCTCGAATACCGATCCCGGCCAGCCATGGGTGATGATGACGGGCAGGGCATTCGGATGTTTCGAGCGGACGTGAATGAAGTGGATGTCGAGGCCGTCGATCTCGGTGATGAATTGCGGCAGCGCGTTCAGCTTCGCTTCCGCCTTTCGCCAGTCGTAGCCGGTGCCCCAATATTCGACGAGCGGCTTGATCTTTTCGAGCTGTATGCCCTGCGACTGGTCGTCGACCGTCTCGCGTTCGGGCCAGCGTGTTGTCAGCACACGCCGGCGAAGGTCGACGAGGTCCGCCTCGGGAATGTCGACCTGGAACGGTCGAATCGCATCTCCCGTGGCAGCCGATGCCGGGTAGGAAGGAAGCAGGCTCGCCACGCCCGCGGCGGCGATCCCGATCGCCGCGGTGGTCAGGAACCTGCGCCGGTCGCGGTTCAGGGATTCCGAGCCGGCACTTGTGAGCATTTCGAAGAGCATAGTCATGGCATTGTCTCCTTTGAAGCAGACGCCTTGGGCAAGACTTCGATGAGTTCGGCCGTCATCAGAATAGCATGGGCGTAGGTCGGGCGTTCAGCTTGTGCGCAGCATGCATCATTTGGTGCGAGAAGGCGGCCGTCGCATCGCTCACCAGGGTCCCGTGATAACCGATGGCGAAGCGGGCGGTGGATTCGATGCAGGTATTCCCGCCGGATCAACTCGATGCGAGGCCGGCCGTATCGCGCAGGTGATCGGGATGTGTGCCGCCGCCCATACTTCTCGCCACCATCGCGACGATGGTTTCGAAGAGTTCGTTCTTTGCCTCGACAGCGGTGATGTCGCCCGACGCGGCGGCATAGGAGAGGGCTTCGGCGGCGCCGAGCATGGCCCAGAGGCCGGCTGCGGCGATCGTACCGGCACCGGTAAAGGGCGAAAGCGCGATGCGGCATTTCTCGATGAAGGCCGCTTCGTATTCGCGCTTGATCCTTTCGAGTTCCGGTGAGCCGGCAAGTGCTGCGATCACACCGGGGATTTCGCGGCCCTGAAGAAGCACGCAGTCGACATAGGAGGTGGCGATGACTGTGGCCCGGTCGGCGAGCGACGGCTGGCTTGCAGCAAGGGCTGCGTCCATCACAGCCGTCTGGCGGGCGTCGAATTCGCGGTAGAGCGCTGCGAGCAGGCCGGGGCGGGTTTCGAAATGATCATAGACCACGGGTTTCGTTATGCCCGCCCGCTCGGAAAGCCGGCCGAGGGTCAGCGCTTCCGTTCCCTCGTCACGGGCGATCTGCCAAGCGACGTCGAGCAACTGGCGATGCCGATCCTGCCGCGACAGGCGGCGGCGCGGTTGCGGATCGGTCGGCTGCCCTGCTGTTTCGGCGCTTGACATCACTATATACCAAAAGTAACTTACTGAAAGTAGCTTACCAAAGGTATACAGCCCGCGTCTTCCGTCCGCAATCATTCAATAGGAGTTTTCTGCATGCACGCGCTCATCGTCGTCGCGCATCCCGATCCCCGGTCGCTCACCCACGGCGTTGCCGCCCATCTTGCCGAAGGTGTCACACTTTCCGATACCGGCCATTCCGTCGAGTTTGCCGATCTCGCGGCCGAGGGCTTCGATCCCCGGTTCACCGCTGCCGATCTCGGCCTGCATCTGAGGGACGAGGCGGTGCCGGCCGATGTCACCGCCGAGCAGGCGAGGATCGACCGCGCCGATGCGCTGGTGCTCGTCTATCCCGTCTACTGGTGGTCGATGCCGGGGCTGCTCAAGGGATGGATCGACCGGGTGTTCACCAATGGCTGGGCTTATGACGATCGCTCGGGTACCGGGGTGGCGAAGCTGCTCGGCCGTCTGCCGGTGCATCTGGTCGGGCTTGGCGGCGCCGATGCCGGGACCTATGCGCGGCACGGCTATTTCGGCGCCATGAAGACGCAGATCGATCACGGCATCTTCAACTATTGCGGCGCCCCCGTAGTGACATCCGAGCTGCTGCTCGAAGCCGGGCCGGACGATGTGGCCGCTCATCTCAAGGCGGCGCGCGCCATCGGCTGCGGGCTTTTTGACGGTTCGCGGCAATAGAGGGCTGTCCGGCCGCGCCGTTTTGAGGGTCGGCGCAGGCAGAGTCTTGCGCCACCGGCCTTTTCACGAGAAAAGCCTTGGATGAGCATTCCCAAGACACATCCCTTCGATTTCGATCCCACCTACGGCATGCATCTCGCGGAGCTTCTCGCGGTCGAGCCGCCCGAGGCGGCTGCGGGTTTCGACGATTTCTGGAAGGCGCGTTATCTCAAGGCGCTGGCGGTCGATCCGCAGCCGGTGCTGCGCCGGAGCAAGATCACCCATCCCGACTGGCACGTGCTCGATCTCGTCTATATCTCGACCGGTTCATTCAGGATCGGCGGCTGGCTCATCCTGCCGCGTCGGGGGGAGGTGCGGCGCGGCCTCGTCGTCGGGCATGGTTATGGCGGGCGGGATCGGCCTGAATTCGATCTGCCGGTCAAGGAAACGGCAGTGCTTTTTCCCTGCTGCCGCGGGCTGTCGCTTAGCGCTCGTCCGCCGATCTCGCAGAATCCCTCCTGGCATGTGCTCCACGATATCGACAAGCCGAAATCCTATATCATCGGCGGCTGCGTCGAGGATATCTGGCTCGCGGTTTCGACGCTTGTTGCGCTCTATCCCTGGCTTTCGGAGCATATCGGTTATAGCGGCATCAGCTTCGGCGGCGGTGTCGGGGCGATGGCGATCGCTTACGACCAGCGCATCGATCGCGGTCATCTGGCGCTGCCGAGCTTCGGGGATCAGCCGTTGCGGCTGACCTTGCCGACAGTCGGCAGCGCGCAATCGGTGCAGGAGTATCATAAGAAACACGCAGATGTGCTCGAGACGCTTCGGCTCTACGATGCGGCAACGGCCGCTTCGCGGATCAAGGTGCCGATGCTGGTTGCCGTTGCGCTGTTCGATCCTTCGGTGGCGCCGCCCTGCCAGTTTGCTGTCGCGAATGCGATACCAAAATTTAATGAAATCTTCATCCTGGATGCAGGGCATTTCGACTATCCTGACAGCGCAGAGCAAGAGGCGGTTCTCCGCGACAAGGTGGGACAGTTTTTCAGGGTGCCATGAACCGCGAATATCTGCGCTGGTACAGTCAGCGGCTGCATCGAGACATGGAGATGCTGGTGTTCGGCCATGCCGGCGCCAAGGTTTTGGTTTTCCCGACGCGGGAAGGGCGCTTCTTCGAATATGAGCAGCTCGGCTTGGTCGGAAGCCTCGCCGACAAGCTGCAGGCCGGGCAACTTCAACTCTATTGCATCGAGGGCCTGGCGGCCGAGACCTTCTATGGCTTTCACCGGCACCCTGCCGAGCGCATCCGCCGGCATGGCGCCCTTGAGGATTATATCCTACACGAAGTGCTGCCGCTGATGGCGGCGAAGAACCAGCATGATTGCACCATCGTGCATGGCTGCAGCCTCGGCGCATTCCAGGCGGCGAGCCTGTTCTTTCGCCATCCGCATCTCTTCCGCAAGCTCGTCGCCTTTTCCGGCCGCTACGACCTGACGATGAGGGTAGAATCCTTCGGCGACCTGTTCGACGGCTATTACGACGACAGCGTCTATTTCCACACGCCGACGCATTTCCTTCCCGGTCTTGGCAGCGACTGGCGGCTAGACAGGCTGCGCGAGAGCGACATCGTCCTCACCATCGGCGATGCCGACCCCTTCCTCGACAACAACCGCTATCTCAGCCGGCTGCTTGGTGAAAAGAATATCGGCCATCAGCTGCATGTCTGGGACGGACGCGCCCACCGCGCCGGCGCCTGGCGGAAGATGGCGCCGCTTTACATCTGACGTCCTCGGGATGCGTTCATATGCAATCCAAACTCGCCGAGGTGTAAGCGGCACCTATGAATGTCGTAGTTTTTATGTGCGTCGGCCTTTGAAGCATTGACATTTGCAAAGAGTAATTCAAACGTAAAACGTTTTTGGCGATCAAAATGCACGCAGAGGATTAGTATTCTGGTTGTTGTTTAACAACCGCATCAGACTTGTTCTGCAAATATGATGAATTTACTCGGCTTAAGATTGAATATTGGGGGGTATAAGTTTGTTTGTCGGTCGCCCTCGTCTTTACGGGCTTATTGTCGCTGCACTGGTATTTTTGCCGGGATTTAAAGCGACTGCGGCAGGCCTGACTTGTCACCAAAACATTGAAGGTTCAAGCCTTCCCACTCCTCCCTCTGGTTTTCTTGGGTTCTTCTGGAGTTTTGAGAGCGACGTTATTGCCGCCTTTCCACTTACTACGCCTGCTAGCCGGCTTTCATCGTGGATGGATCAGGAGAGCTTTAGCTCGTTGTCTTACGGTCCCTTCGATACAGCTACTATCGACGAAGATGATGAGATCCGAAGATCCTCTGAGTGGGTAGCCGCTGCGAAGAAAATAAATAGTAGATTTAAAGAGATTCGGACTTGGTGTGGGGTGTCGTACTTCTCTGTAGCTTGGAATTCCGATGGATGTGGAAACCTAACTGAGGTTTTCGCTGACGAAAAATATGTGTAAAGGATATTCTTCCGTAGGGGACAACTAATGGGCTCGCTACAAATAGGCGTTAATAATTTGCTTCTGGGTTTCGGCCACGAATTTGTCGAGATCGGCCGCAGGCAGATTCACGGAATGCCGCCCCAATGTAATGCGGCCGTCGCCACAGGGGCGTCCCATAGCGCGATTTCCTCGTCGGTCAGCAGGGCAAGCGTGACCGACAGTCCCTGCATGTCGAGCGAGGTGACGTAGGTTCCAACAAGCGAGCGTTCGATCGGGATGGCTTTCTCCTCGATGAAGCGGCGGGCGCTGTTATAGGCGAGATAGAGTTCGGCGGGTGGGGTTCCGCCGAGGCCGTTGACGAAGAGCAGTGCCTTGCCGCCCGGCGTCATCGCGATGTCGCCGGCGATGGTCTGGCAGAGATGATCGATGATGGCGTCCGAGGCGGCGAAAGGCTGCCTGGCATGGCCGGGCTCGCCATGGATGCCGACGCCCATTTCCATTTCGTCGGGTCCGAGCGAAAACGTCGTGCGCTCGGTCTGCGGCACTGTCACGCCGTTCAGCGCGACACCCATCGAGCGGATGCGTGTGTTCAATCCCTCGCCAAGCTGCTTCAACTCGGCCAGCGACATGCCGCGTTCGGCCGCAGCACCCAGGAGCTTTTCGACGATCAGCGTTCCGGCGACGCCGCGCCGGCCGGGGCCTTCGCCTATTCTCGACGTCTCGATATCGTCGCTGACGACGACCATGTCGAGGCTGTGGCGGTCGCCGGCCATCTCGATCGCCATTTCGAAATTCATCAGGTCGCCGTCGTAATTCTTGACCACGAGCAGGCAGCCGGCGCCGGTATCGGCCTCTTCGATGGCGGCAATGATCTGGCTTGGCGTCGGCGAGGTGAAGATATGGCCGACGCAGGCGGCATCCAGCATGCCGTGGCCGACGAAGCCGATATGCATCGGTTCATGGCCGGCGCCGCCGCCGGAGATGAGCGCCACCTTGCCAGGGGTGAGATGGCGGCGGCGGATGCATTTGCGCTCGGGCCCGAACACCACGAAGGCCTCATGGGCGCGCACGAAGCCTTCGACGCTTTCGGCGACCATGGTTTCCGCAGTGTTCATGAACTTCTTCATCAAGCCCCTCCCGAGGCCAAAAGCATTACGTTACGTCAACCTGCTCACTACTCACTAACCACTACTCACTCGCCCCTGAAATCGCGACGATCTTCTGCACCAGATCGGAGATCGCCTCTTCCAGCAGGCGGTTCTTCCTGTCGTCGCCGAAGTCCGGCACCATCAACGACAGGTGCCGCAATTTCTCGGAATGGCCGAGATCCGGCAGCTTGCCGGGATGGGCGGCCTGATAGGCTTCGAGAAAGCGCTCCTCCTCAGTGGCGCTGAAATGGCAGACGCGGACGATCGTCGCGAGATGGCGCGCCGGCAGCGGCGTCGCATAAGTCGGGCTGGTGATCTGGGTGACGAAGCTGCGATGTTTTCCAAGCGCCGTCGCCAGGCGCTGGCGTGTGCCCGATGGCCTGTTGTCGATGATCTGCGCCAGAATGGACTTGTAGGCGATAATGGCGTCTTCGGTGTCTTCGCGCGCCATTCTACTCTCCGGCTGCCCTTGTGCCATCGGCGTTGAGGCCGATGATCGCCGATCTTATCGCGGGACGGCGGGCCGGCGCCACGGAAAAATGCCGAAGGCCGGCGGCGAGCAACCCCGAGAGATAGCTGGGATTGCCGGCCATGTCGCCGCAGATGCTGGTGGGCTTGCCAGCGGCAAGCTTCACCGCCTGGGCAATCAGCCGGAGCACGGCGGGCGCTGCCTTGCCGGCATCGGCGTCGATGTCGTCGCGGGCGGAGGCGGCGAGATATTGCGTGAGATCGTTGGTGCCGAACGAGAAGAACGCCGCCGACCCGAACTTGTCGAGCATCAATGCGGCAGCCGGCACCTCCACCATCATGCCGATCGGCGGCATCCGGTGGAGCAGGGCGCGGCGGCCGAGCTTTTCGGCTTCCTCGCGGAACAGTTCGCGCATCCTGTCGATCTCGTTGGGAAAGGTCACCATCGGCAACATCACCGACAGCCTGCCGAAGACGGCAGCGCGCAACAGGGCGCGAGCCTGGACGCGGGCGATTTCCGGCCGGGCGAGCAATAGTCGGACGCCGCGCAGGCCCGGGGAGAGAGCCGGCAGGTCTTCGAGGCCGGCGAGCGGCTTGTCTCCGCCGATATCGAGCATTCTGATGATCACCGGCTTCTCGCCCGCTTGCTCCAGCGCCCGGCGATAGATTGCCAGCTGCCGTTCCTCATTGGCGGCATCGGCGATCGAGGTGACTGAAAATTCCGAGCGCATCAGGCCGACGCCTGCCGTTGCTGCATCGAGCGCGTCGATCTCGGCGGGATCGTTGATGTTGATGGAGATGAAGATCTGCACGCCGTCTGCCGTCCGCAGTTCACTGCTGCCGGTTTGCATATCGCCGGTAGGTGCTTGTGCAGGTGCCAGCGGCGGGATCAGCATACCGCCTGCTTTCAGGGTGACCGCACCGGCGTCGCCATCCACGCTGACAGGATCTCCATCTGCGGCCGAAAAACGGCCCGTGCCGACCACCATCGGCACCGATTTCGCCCGGGCGAGCAGGGCGACGTGGCCGGCGGTGCTGCCTGCAAACAGCGCGATGCCGCCGCCTTTCGACCAGTCATGGGCGAGAAAGCGGCTCGGCTCCATATCCTTGCCGATGAAGACCGAGCCGGGCGGGAAATCGGCGATCGGGGTGCCGGCGAGCGCGCCGAGCACGCGGTTCTTGATGTCGAGAATATCGACGGCGCGCGCCCGCATCTGCTCCTCGTCGGCCGCTTCGAGTTCGCCGATATAGGCGTCGAGGGTGGCGACCCAGGCAAAGACGACGTTCTGATCCTCTTCCATGCGTGCGCCGGTCGCTTCCGCGATCGTCGGGTCGCGCAGCACCTCGATCTGGAAATCGATGATATCGCGGCTTTCGGCGTCGGCGCCCTCGGCGAGGTGTTCGAGTTCGTTGATCGAGATGTCGATCGCCTTTTCCAGCGCGCCGAATCCGCCGACGGTTCCGGGTGCTGTGGCAGCGTCCGGCCGTTCGGCAGCGGAAGGAGCCTTCGTCTCCTCCGCGAGAAAGGCCGGGCCGGATGCGATGCCCGGGGATGCGCTCTTTGCTTTCAGCCTAAGCGGTTCGGCCATGTTTCTTTTCCTCATCGAAGTTGCGCTCGATGAGTTCCTTCAGCGCGCGGATCGCCTCTTCGGCGAGAATGCCGTCGGCGCGGATCCGGAGGATCGAACCTTTACGGATTCTCGCGCCCATGATCTTGATGATGCTCTTGCCGTTCAGCCAGACGTCGCTGCCGTTGACAGCGATCTCGATCGAACAGGGGAAGGACTTGGCAAGCCGCGTGAAGGTGACGGAGGGGCGGGCATGCAACCCGACGCCGTGCTTGACTTCCACCTCCGTCTGGCAATTCACATGCAATGGATCGGGCTCCTGTTTTTCACTACGCAATCCGCTCGTCATCAGGGGGACAGTTCCTCGGCTGTGGCGACGACCTTGGCCAATGATGCGCCCCCCGACGCCTCGGCGGCGGCGATGACGGCGCCTTCGACGAGCGGCGCGTTGCAGATGGAGACGAGGCCTGAGCGGGGAAGCCCCAGCATTTCGATCGCCATCTCGCTGTTGGTTTCGGCGCCGCCGAGATCGACGAAGACGGCGACGCCGGCATCGGACCAGGCGGCCTCGATCGCTCTCAGTATGCCGCCGGCATCGGTGCCGAGTTCGCCATGGACATTGCCGCCCGACCAGGCGAGCGGCACACAGTCGCCGACCATCTGCCGGACCATGTCGGCGATGCCCCGTGCCACCAGCGGCGAGTGGGAGACGATCACGATGCCCACATTTGTGGTCTTTCCATTCATTGCGGACGGTGCTCCCCGAGATAGCGGCAGATCGCCGTGGTCAGCAGCGCGCAGCTCGACGCGCCGGGATCGACATGACCGATCGAGCGGTCGCCGAGATAGGCGGCGCGCCCGCGCATTGCCTTCATGTCAGCAGTGCGGTTGGCGGAACGCTCGGCCCTGCGGGCGATTGCGCCGAGCGGCGAGCGGCTGGCGAGTGCCGCATGCACGGGATAGAGCACGTCGAGCAGGGTCTTGTCGCCGGCATGCGCCCGACCGCGTCTTGCGACGGCGTCGATCGCCTGTTTCAGCACCAGCGAAAAATCGGCCTTTTCCTCGCTTTTCCTAAGCTCGCGGCCGATCTCCATCAGCAGCGTGCCGTAGAGCGGTCCGGCCGCACCCCCGACATTCATCACCAGGGTCAGGCCGATCTTTTCCACGGCGTCGGGAAAGGGCAGGCTGGACAGGCTCTCGCCTTCGGCGCTGACCGCCTCGCAGCCGCGCCGCATGTTGGTTCCGTGATCGCCATCGCCGATGGCGCGATCGAGCGCGCAGAGGTGATCGGTGTTTTCCGCGATCGTCGCGCGGCACACCTCGATCAATCCTGCCACAAGCACTGGTTCCGCCTGCACTGCCGTTCTCCCTGTCGCCGCGTCTCCCGCGCGTCTCTCAAACTTTACTCGCTCAGGCGAGGCTTGCCGCTACGCCGAACGCGCTGGCAACCGCGACAGCGCCGGGATCGGCGACACCCGCCAGGTCTCTTTCGCCGACATAGGAGGCGCGTCCGGCTCTCGCCTTCATCATCGTCTTCGTCGACTCGGCACCCGCTGCGGCTGCCCTTGCTGCTGCGGCGACATCGCCGGATGCGAGCGCCTGCAGAGCCGGCGAGAGCGCATCGACCATCGTCCGGTCGCCGACTGCGGCTCCTCCATAGAACGTCATCCTGTCGAGCCCGGCAAGAAGGGCTGCAGATATATCGGCTTTGTCGGCCATCGCCTTTGCCGCGGCGGTGAAGAAGATCGACAACAGCACGCCGCTCGATCCGCCCATGCTGGTGCCGAGAATATCGCCGAGCGCGGCGAGCGTTGCCGCCGGCCGGTCGAGCGGAAGCGTTTCGAGGCGGGCCAGCACGCTGCGGGCGCCCGTCGCCACCGTCGAGCCGGTATCGCCGTCGCCGACGCGGCCGTCCAGGCGGTTGAGCTCGCTTTCCTGCGAGATCAGATGCTCGCAGAGCGCCGTGATCAGGCGACGGTTGCGGCTGTTCTCCCCGGCCACGGCCGTACCGTTCAATCCGGCTGATGTTTTCGGCGCGGCGATGATGTGGATCTCGTGGCGTTCGACGGCCGGCATCCAGGCATGCGGTTCGACCGCGGCCGTCAGCGCTGCCTCGCGCGCGGCATCCAGCCGGATCAGCGACAGCGAGAAGCCGTTCATATTGAGCGCGGTCATCATCGGCGCTGGGCCGATGATCAGACGGATGCGATCGGCAAGCTGCGAGGACAATACAGCATTGGCGATGACGGTCATTTCGAGCGGCGGCACGGCGCCAAGATTGTTGATGAGGAGGCAGTGGCTTGCCCCTTCGCGCAACGTCGGCGACAGGCGCGCCACCATGGTGGCGACGATATCGGCGACCGGCTGCAGCGTGATGCGCTCGACGCCCGGCTCGCCATGGATGCCGAGGCCAAGCTCGCCTTCGTTCTCGCCGAGGCGGTCCTCATGGGCCTGGCCGGGCACGCTGCAGGTGGAGAGAGACATGCCGAGCGAGACGATATCGCCGGCCGCAGCCGCGGCATGGGCTGCGACCGTCTTCAGGTCCTCGCCCTTTTCGGCGTGATGGCCAGCGATCTTGTGGACGAACAGCGTGCCGGCGACCCCGCGCGGCTGGTTGATCTCGGGGATGGCGATATCGTCGGCGACGATGACCATCTCGACATCGAAGCCCTCGGCGCGCGCCTTTTCGGCGGCGAGGCCGAAATTCAGCCGGTCGCCGGTGTAGTTCTTGACGATCAGCAGGGCGCCCTTCGGGCCGGCCACGGCGCGGATCGCCGTCAGCACGGCATCGACGCTCGGCGAGGCGAAGATTTCGCCGGATACGGCAGCCGTCAACATGCCCTTACCGACGAAGCCGGCATGGGAGGGCTCATGGCCGGCGCCGCCGCCCGATATGATCGCCACCTTCGACTTGTCCCAGTCCGCGCGCAGGATCACCTTGATGTCGGGAAAGCTGTCGAGGCGGGCAAGACGACCCTTGCTGTTCGTCAGAAGCAGACCGTCCAAGGCTTCCGTGACGATGTTTTCCCTGCGGTTGAAGAAGTGTTTCATCGATTGAGACCCGTCTGTTTGTTTTTCATGCCATCATCATGTCTGTTTGCCGGTCAGGACAGGCGCTGTCCAGCCGCATCGAAATAAAGCGGATCGCGCAGCGTCAGACTGATCCGGTCGCCCGGCGCGATCGCCAGATATGGATCTGCAAGTGTGACGAGCTTGTGATTGCCAGCCCTGATGTGCAGATGGTTCTGGTCGCCCAGATGCTCGATCCAGTCGATCTCGGCATTGGCATCCTTGCCGACAACGATGTCGAGATGTTCGGTGCGCGCACCGACTGTTTTCGTGCCCGCAGGCGGCTGGCCGCCCGGCAGCAGGTCCGCAGGCAACAGGTTGATGTGCGGCTGGCCGAGGCGGGCGGCAACATGCAGGTTGGCGGGATTGCCGTAGATCTCGCGCGGTGTTCCCACTTGCATCAGCCGTCCCTCGGCAACGATGCCGATGCGGTCGGCCATGGTCATGGCTTCCACCTGGTCGTGAGTGACATAGAGCAGCGTCGAGCCCAGTTCCTTCTGGATACGCTTCAGTTCCAGGCGCAGTTCGGCGCGCAGTTTGGCGTCGAGCGAGGACAGCGGTTCGTCCATCAGATAGATCGCCGGCCGGCGCACCAGCGCCCGGCCGATCGCGACACGCTGCATCTCGCCGCCGGAAAGTCTGGTCGAGCGGTTCTCCAGCTTGTGGTCGATCCGGACCATGCGCGCGACTTCGCGCACGCGCCGGTCGATCTCCGCAGTGCTGAGTTTGCGGACCGGCGCCTTCAGCGGGAAAGCGAGGTTCTCGTAAACCGTCATATGCGGATAGAGCGAATATTGCTGGAAGACGAAGGCGACGTCGCGTTCGGCGGGCGCTTCGGCCGCGACATTGCGGCCGCCGATCTCGATACCGCCGCTATCGGGCTTTTCGAGGCCGGCGATCAGCCGCAGCGTTGTCGTCTTGCCGGCGCCGGTGGGACCGAGCAGCACGACGAATTCCCCGTCGCGGATCGAAAGATCGAGGTCGGCCAAAGCCTGGGTGTCGCCGAAGCGCTTGGCGAGGTTCCTGAGGACGACATCAGCCATGCCGGGTCTCCTGATAGAGCGAGGATGGCACCGCGCGGCCCGAGGTGCAGTCGAAGAGCGCGAGTTTCGCCGGGTTGAATTCGAGGCCGACCCTTTCGCCGATCTGGAAGCTGCGATTGGCGGGAACGCGGGCCTTGATCAACCCGCCCTGAGTTTCCACAGCGACGACCTGGTTGGTGCCAAGATATTCGCTGCCGTAGACGGCGCCGCGAAGCCGCGAGGCGTCGCTGAAGCGGATATGCTCCGGCCGGATGCCGAGCGCCAGCTCGCTTTCGGCCATGTCCTGGTGGATCTCGGGAACGGCAACATCGACGCCGTCGAGCAGGACGGAGCGGTCGCCGCTTTTCAGGCCGGAGGTGAAGCGCATGAAGTTCATCGGCGGCGAGCCGATGAAATCGGCGACATACATGGTCGCAGGCTTGGCGTAGATCTCCTGCGGCGTACCGAATTGCTCGATGACACCATGGTTCATGACGGCGATCTTGTCGGCCATCGCCATCGCCTCGTGCTGGTCATGGGTGACGTAGACGGTGGTGGCGTGGATGCGGTTGTGCAGTTCGCGCAGCTCATGGACCATGATCTCGCGGAACTCGGCGTCGAGCGTGCCGAGCGGCTCGTCCATCAGAAAGCATTTCGGACGCCGGACGATGGCGCGGCCGAGCGCCACGCGCTGCCGGTCGCCGCCGGCAAGGCCGGAGACCGAGCGGTTTAGAATATGATCGATCTGCAGCAGACGCGCGGTCTCTTCGACACGCTGACGGATTTCAGCCTTGGGCATGCCCTGCGACAGCAGCGGGAAGCCGATATTTTTGCGCACGTTCATATGCGGATAGAGCGCGAAGAGCTGGAAGACGAAGGCGATGTCGCGGGCGCTGGCACGGTTGAAGGTGACGTCCTCACCGTCGAGATAGATCTTGCCGCTCGACGGCAGCTCGAGGCCGGCGATCATGCGAAGCGTCGTCGTCTTGCCGCAGCCGGAAGGCCCGAGCAGCGCCAGGAACTCGCCGTCATGGACGGTGAAGCTCGAATCCTCGACGGCGACGAAGCTGCCGAATTCCTTGCGGAGATTTTCGATCCGGATATCCGCCATGGTTCACTCCGGGAATTTCGAGACGATGATGAACATGACGGTGCCTATGAGCAGGGTGACCAGCGAATAGGTGTAGAGCACCAGCAGGAAGGGCTGAAACAGCATCAGGAAGCCGAGCCCGATCAGCACGGTGGCGATGGCCTCCATCGGGCCACGGCGCAGGAAGAAGGGCCGTTTCGGACGGGCAGGGGTGCGGGTGCGCGTTTCTATCAGATGGCTCATTTGCGGACGGCTCCGAAGGTGATGCCGCGCAGCAGCTGCTTGCGCAGGAGAATGGTGAAGACGAGGATCGGGATCAGGAAGATCGTCGTGCCGGCTGCAACTGCCGGCCAGTCCTGTCCACCTTCGCCGATGATCGTCGGGATGAAGGGCGGCGCGGTCTGGGCCTCGCCCGATGTCAGAAGGGCGGCGAAGGCATATTCGTTCCAGGCGAAGATCAGGCAGAAGATCGCGGTCGCAGCGATGCCCGTCGTTGCCTGCGGCAGCACGACCTTGCGGAAGGCCTGCAGTCTCGTATAGCCGTCGATCATCGCCGCTTCCTCGTATTCGCGCGGGATCTCGTCGATGAAGCCCTTCAGCAGCCAGACGGCGAGCGAGACGTTGACGGCGGTGTAGAGCAGGATCATGCCCAAGGCGGTGTCGGACAGGCCGAGCTCGCGATACATCAGGTAGATCGGGATGGCGACGGCGATCGGCGGCATCATCCGCGTCGACAGGATGAAGAACAGCAGGTCGTCGGCGAGCGGCACCTTGAAGCGGGAAAAACCGTAGGCAGCGAGCGTGCCGAGGAAGACCGCGAGGAAGGTGGAGCCGAAGGCGATCACCAGCGAATTGACGAAGCGCGGCACGAAGTTCGACGGGCCTGCTATCACCATGTTGCGCTTGCGCGTCACCTCATCGCAGGTGCCGACCGGCGCCGGCAGCGAGGCGATATAATCCGGCGTCTGCCGGGTGCGCGTGGTGAACAGGTTGCAATAGCCCTCGAGCGATGGCGAAAAGACGATCTTGGGTGGATAGCTGATCGAATCCGGCGGCGACTTGATGCTGGTCAGGAAGATCCAGACGAGCGGGATGAGGGTGATCAGCGCATAAAGAACGACGGTGGTGCCGGCGATGCGCTTGCTGGTGAGGCTCGGTACGACGACCGAATGGGCTGAATTGGCGGCGCTCATCGTTGCTTCACCTTGTTCAATGCCTTGACGTAGATGTTGGCGAGGCCGAACACCGCGACGAAGAGGATGATGGCGAAGGCCGAGGCCCGGCCAGTCGCCCAGCTTTCGAAGGCGGCGCGCTTCAGCGTGATCGAGGCGACCTCTGTGACCGAGCCCGGACCGCCGCCGGTGAGCAGCGTCACCATGTCGAACATCTTGAAATTCTCGATGCCGCGGAAGAGCACGGCGAGCATGATGAAGGGCAGGGCCATCGGCACGGTGATCGACCAGAACTGCCGCCATGGCGAAGCGCGGTCGACCTCGGCCGCCTCATAGATATAGTCGGGGATCGAGCGCAGGCCGGCGAGGCAGATCAGCATCACATAGGGCGTCCACATCCAGGTATCGACGATGATGATTGCCCAGGGCGCCAGCGTCACGTTGCCGAGCATCTGGATATCCGATGTCGGAATGCTTGTGACCAGCGACACGGCATAGGCGAAGAGGCCGATCTGCGGCTCGTAGAGGAAGCGCCAGAAATTGCCGACGACGGCGGGCGACAGCATCATCGGGATCAGGATGATCGTCGTCCAGAAGGCGTGGCCGCGAAACTTGCGGTCGATCAGATAGGCGAGCGTGAAGCCGATCACCGTCTGCAGCACGATCGTCCAGAAGACGAAATGCGCGGTGGTCTGCATTGCCTGCCAGATGTCGGGGTCGTTCAGAACGCGCTGGTAGTTTCCGAAGCCGACGCCCTGGACCGGCGCATTCGGCCGGTTGGCGCGGTAGTTGGTGAAGGAGAGATAGACCGCCCAAAGCAGCGGGAAGATGTTGATCGCCAAGAGCAGGGTGATGGCAGGCGCAATGAACAGCCAGGCGATCGCCCTGTCGGAGAGGCCGCGGACGCGCCGGGCGACCGAGACCGGCGTTGCCCTTGCTGTCGCATCGGCTGCCTTCTCGACGATGGAGGATTGGGAAATAGTCAAGTTTTCACCTGGTCTTTTAGGATATGGGAGATCTGGCGGCCCGGCTCGTCTACCGATCCGGGCCGCCAACCTGGTGAGGATGGCGCAGAGGGATGCCGCCGGTCCCGTCGGGCACTAGATCTTGCCGTCGTCCTTGAAGACGTCACTCCAGTCCTTCACCAGGCCATCGAGTGCTTCCTGGGCGGTGCCGTTGCCGGCGACCACGTAGTTATGGACGCGCTTTTGCATGGCCTGCAGCAGCGAGGCGTAGCTCGGCTCGGCCCAGAAGTCCTTGACGATCGCCATCGAGTCCAGGAAGGCCTGGGCATAAGGCTGGCTCTTGGCAAAGTCCGGCGCGTTGACGACGGAGTTCAGGCAGGAAAAACCGCCAAGTTCCCACCACTTGGCCTGCACGTCGGGCTGTGCGAACCATTTGATGTATTGCAGGGCGGAGTCGCGCTTGTCGGAGTAGGAGACCACCGAGATGCCCTGGCCGCCGAGCTGGGCGAAGTGGGCCTTTTCAGCCGGATTGGGGAAGAAGCCGATCCTGTCGCCGCCGACCTTCTCGTCCTTGTAGAGGCCGGGCCAGGTGAAGGCGAAATTCATCTGCATGGCGACCTGGCCGGATTTGAAGGCGTCGGCGGATTCGACCATGTAGACGTTTGAGCTGCCGGGCGGCGTGCAGCAATCATAGAGCGACTTGTAGAATTCGAGGCCCTTGACTGCATCGGTCGAGTTGACGAAGCCTTCCATGTCATAGGGCTTCTGCGGATTTTCGTACTGGAAGCCCCAGTCGTATAGCACGTTGGTCACGCCCATGGTGATGCCTTCGGAGCCGCGCTCGGTATAGATCGAGGCGCCATAGACTGTCTTGCCGTCGATCTCGCGCTTCTGGAAGAACTCGGCGATCTGCTTTAGCTCGTCGTAGGTCTTCGGGGCTGCGAGATCGTGGCTGTACTTCTCCTTGAATTCCTTCTGCAGTTCCGGCTTTTCGAACCAGTCCTTGCGGTAAGTCCAGCCGACGACGTCGCCCATGGCAGGCAGCGCCCAGTAGTTCGGCGTGTTCTTCGGCCATTCCGAGTAGCCGACGACGGTCGCCGGCACGAAGTCATCCATCTTGATGCCTTCCTTGTCGAAGAAGTCGTTGAGCTTGACATAGTGGCCATTCTCGGCCGAGCCCCCGATCCACTGGCTGTCGCCGATGATAAGATCGCAGAGCTTGCCATGGGAGTTCAGCTCATTGAGGAAGCGGTCGGCATAACTCGTCCAGGGAACGAATTCGAACTTCATCTGCGTGCCGGTCTTGGCGGTGAAATCCTTCGACAGCTCGACGAGCGCATTGGCGGGGTCCCATGCGGCCCAGCACAGCGTCAGTTCATCGGCTTTGGCGAGATTGGGCATTGCCGACGACATGACGAATGCCGTGGCTAGCCCGAAAAGGGCTTTCGATGTTTTCTGCATAAGTTCCTCCCAGAACCAAGGGCCGGCTCCCCGCCGGCGTCGCATGTTCACCCACTTCAGAGAATGCTCACATGAACTCCTCAATCATCATGTTTAGCAATATGTTTAGTGATATCCATTTTTATAAACATTGCAAGCGCCAATCGTTGCTGCAATGCGACAGGTGTCGCACCACATGGGCGGATAGTTTGGGGCGATCTTTTTTTGGCGGATCGCGAAAAAATCTTTGGCGAGCGTACCGATGCAGCGACATCTGGCCTCGTTGCCGCATCGATCGCACGGTATGGACTGCACGCCGCTCCTGTTTTTCCCCGGAGCGGTTCAAGCTTGGCCTCGCTTCGGTGGGGCCTTTTTCTTGAATCCTTTCCTGGGTCGAAGCCGCTAGAACAGGATGATTTTAGGCCGGGTCGGCCTAAAATCTGAATCCTGTTCTACGTTATATAGTTAGAGCATGATGTCGTCCGAAAACCGCTCACACTTTTCGGCATCATGCTCTAGGTATCGGGCCGTATCGGGAATATTCCTGCGCAGTGCGAGATTTAGCCTTTCCGGCCGGATGCAACGGGCGTATTCAGCCAGTGCGCGGCTTTCCATGTCCGCGCTCCTCCGCGCGGCAGATCTCCGATCGGCTTCCTTCCCGTTTTCCTGCCGCGTCATCCTGAATTTTCATTGGCAGATCGATGACCACGGCAGAGACGAGCGAGAATGGGCAAGAGGCGGCAGGCGGCCGCCAGGCGAAGATCGTGGCACTGGTCGTTGCCGTTTCCTTCTTCATGCAGATCCTCGACGGCACGATCGTCACCACCTCGCTGCCGCAGATGGCGGCAAGCTTTAACGTGCAGCCGGTATCGATGAGCATTGGCATCACCGTCTACATGCTGACGATGGCCGCCTTCATTCCGCTGTCGGGCTGGCTCGGCGATCGGTTCGGCGCGCGCCGCATCTTCCTGATGTCGATCGCCGTCTTCACCGGCGCCTCGCTGTTCTGCGGGCTGTCCGGCAGCCTTGCGGAATTCGTGCTGTGGCGCGCCGTGCAGGGGGTGGGCAGCGCACTGATGACGCCCGTCGGGCGTATCATCGTGCTGAGGAATGCCCGCAAGTCGGAACTGGTCCAGGCGATCGCGCTGATCACCTGGCCGGCGCTGACGGCGCCGGTGATCGGCCCGGTGCTCGGCGGCTTCATCACGACCTATGCCAGCTGGCACTGGAACTTCCTCATCAATATCCCGATCGGCATCCTCGGCATCGCGCTGGTGCTGCGTTTCGTGCCGGAGCAGCGCGAGACCAATCCCGGCCGGCTGGATCTCCTGGGCTTCGTGCTCAGCGCCGCCGGGCTGACCTTCCTGCTCGCCGCTCTCGAACTCTCGGTCAAATGGGACGGCGGGCTTTTGCCCATCACATCAATGCTGGCGGCGGGCATCGTGCTGTCAGTCATGGCGACGCGGCATTTCCTCGCCGTCGACAATCCGCTGCTCGATCTTTCGGCCTTCCGCATCCAGACCTTCTCGATGTCGACGCTGTCGGCGGGCACGGCCTGCCGAATGGCGATCAATGCGACACCGTTCCTGCTGCCTCTGCTGTTCCAGCTCGGCTTCGGCCTGAGCTCGATTGCCGCCGGCACCTATCTGCTCGTCTATTTCCTCGGCAATTTCAGCATGAAGGCGGTGACGACGCCGCTGCTGCGCTTCTTCGGCTTTCGCACGGTGCTTGGGGTCAACGGGTTGATCGCAGCGCTTTCGATCGTCGGCTGCGGTTTCCTCTCGCCGGAGACGCCGCCGTTTTTCATCCACGCGCTGCTTTTCCTCGCCGGCCTGTCGCGGTCGATGGAATTCACCGCTTTGAACACGCTCGCCTTCGCCGATATCGGCCCGGCGCAGCGAAGCTCGGCCTCGACGCTGTCGAGCATGCTGCAGCAGGTATCGATGCTGCTCGGCGTGGCGGTGGCGGCGGCCGTGCTCAACATCGCCTCGGCTCTCAGGGGTGCCGACAATCCCGTCCTTGCCGATTTCCGCTGGGCTTTCGTCGTGGTCGGGGCGATCGGGGTCGGCTCGTCGCTGCGCTTCCTGCAGTTGCCGGCAGAGGCGGGGGCCGAAGTATCCGGTCATCGGAAATTCCAGAAAAATTAGCTTATTCACGGAACCAATCGAGCCGCTCGGCGTTCATGCATCTCATTTCAGGTTTTTCGTTTCCCCATCTCCTTCAACGACTTCCATAGGGATCCTCCCACGCCAGGGTCATGTTCTGAAAATGCCGGCTTCCCGACATCCTCCTTCCGCGCCGCCTGCGACAAGAGCGAAGGATAACCGCTGTTTACCCCATGCGGCCAATGCAATACGACATTGCCATGCGGACGACTCGGACGCTTGCGGGCGGTCGTCGCTGCGAGAGAACGCCGGGAGACCGAATGAGCAATTCTAGCGGCGATGCGGATGCCCTGATCCACATCCTCTATATCGACGACGACGAGGGGCTTGCCCTCCTGATGCAGAAGAACCTGCGTCGGCGCGGCTTTTCGGTCGAGTGGGCCGAGAGCGGCGCTGCCGGCCTTGCAAGACTTGGCGAAGGCGGTATCGACGCCGTTGTGCTCGATCATGTCCTGGCTGGCGAGACCGGCCTCGACATTTTGCCCAGCATTACGGCGATGCCGGATCATCCCCCGATCATCTATGCGACAGGTTCGGACGATACCAGCATCGCGGTCGCGGCGCTGAAGGCCGGCGCCGACGATTACATGCTGAAGGGGATCTCAGCCGATTATTTCGACCTGCTCGCCGCCGCCCTCGAACAGGCGTTGGAGCGGACGCGTTTTCGCCGCGAGACGGTGCAGGCGCAGGAGGTGATCCGCCAGCAGCGCGACCTTGCCGAAATGCTGCTGGCCGAAGTCAATCACCGCATCGCCAACAGCCTCGGCCTCGTCGGTGCGCTGATCCGCATGCAATCCTCGATGACCACGGATCAGGTTGCGATCGACGCGCTGCACGAAACGCAGATGCGCATCAACGCCATCGCCAGCGTGCACCGCCGGCTCTATACCAACCGGCAGGTCGGCTCGGTGCAGGTCGATGAATATCTGAACAGCCTGCTCACCGAACTCGAAACCTCGATGCGCGACGACAAGCGGCCGCACCGGATCGTCCTCACCGCGCAGCCGGTCAATCTGGCGACCGACAAGGTGATCACGCTCGGGCTGATCGTCAGCGAACTCGTCACCAATGCTTTCAAATATGCCTATTCGGACAACGTGCCGGGCGAGATCCGTGTCATCGTCGACCAGACGGATGGGGCATTGCGCGTCATCGTCGAGGATGACGGCGCCGGTTTCGACCCGTCGAGCCCGGCCAGGGGAACCGGCCTCGGCACGCGCATTCTGACGGCCATGGCGGCGAGTCTGAAGTCGGATTTCGCCTATGACCCCGGCCACGACGGAACCAAGGCGACGCTGGTGTTTTCGTTGCATGAGGGGAAGTAGGTAAGTGTGAAGGGCAATGGGAAGGGAGTGCCGTGCAGCCCCCTCATCCGGCTGCCGCCACCTTCTCCCCGCTGGGGAGAAGAGATTCGTGGCAACGTCTCGATTCCCTCTTCTCCCCAGCGGGGAGAAGGTGCCCGTAGGGCGGATGAGGGGGCCACTCGGCACCCCTTATCCTATTTGTACAACAGCTTACCGAAATAACATCAACAAACCAAACGCCAGGGGAGGAAACATGACGACGATCCGTACGCCGAAGGAGGTTTATGATTTCTGGTTCATCCGATGCGGCCGGGAGCTGTGGTTTCGCGCGACGCCGGAACTCGACGTGGAGATCCGCGAAGGCTTCCGCGATACCCATCTGGCTCTTGCCGCGGGTGTTGACGCCGAATGGCGGGGGGATGCGGAGAGCCGGCTGGCGGCTGTCATCGTGCTCGACCAGTTTCCCCGCAACATCTATCGCGGCACGGCGCTTGCCGTTGCGACCGATGGGCTGGCACTTCGGGAAGCCAAGCTCGCGCTTGCATCGGGCGCCGATCAGGCGGTCGAGGCCGCATGCCGTACCTTTTTCTACATGCCCTTCGAACATGCCGAGGACCTTGGGGAGCAGGAGCGATCGGTGGAACTGTTCGGCGCGCTCGGCGATGCGGAATATCTCGATTATGCGATCCGCCACCGCGACGTGATTGCCGCCTACGGCCGCTTTCCGCACCGCAATGCCATGCTCGGACGCGAGTCGACGGCTGAGGAATGCGACTATCTCTCCCGGCCCGATGCCGGTTTCTGAGGGTTTCCAGCGAGCTTCCGCCTTTCTGTCGCCTTTCTTTACTAAGACAAGCTGGCATTCTATTCCGACGACAACCTTTCCCGGAGGCGCTTTTGCGGCTGAGACCGATCCTGCTTCGCACCATTCTTCTGCTGACGCTGGCGGTCGCCGGCGCGCATTTCAAGGGTGCTGCGGCCTTCGCGCAGGAGCCGCAGGCGGCGGCGCAGGCACCGGCGGCGGCGCAGGCGCCGCTCGCCGATATGCCGTTTGACCAGGCGACAAAGGAAATCGACAAGGCGAAGGTCCAGCTGACGGCGCTTCAGGACGGCGTCAAGCAAAATGCCGACAATGACGATGCCTTGGTCGGGCTTGCGACCAAGGCCGACGAGCTCAGCCGCGCCGTCATCACCATATCGGTCAATCTCAGGCCGCGTTTCGACCAGATCAAGAACCGGCTTGCCGAGATCGGCGATCCGCCGAAGGACGGGCAGCCGCCTGAAGCCGAGATCGTCACCCAGGAGCGCAACGCGCTCGCCGCCGAACGCGCGCAGATCAACGCGCTGACGGGCGATGCCGAAAACCTCTCGATCACGGTGACGAAGCTCGTCAACGAGATCACCGAGATGCGGCGGCGGCTGTTTGCCGATACGCTGCTCAGGCGCACCGAGATTTCGGTCTCGGTGCTCGACGATGCCGGCAGCGCCTTCGTGCACGAGGCCAGCGAATTCTCGCACGCTCTGTCGAGCTGGGCCACCTTCGTTTGGAAATTCAAGCGTTTCCCAATGTTTGCCGCGATCTTCCTGTCGCTCGCCTCGGCGCTGATCCTACTCTCCGGCAGTTACCGGCTGTTCGGCTCCTACCTGCGCCGCGACGAGGCTGTCGAGAATCCGTCCTATATCGGCCGGCTGTCGATCGCCTTCTGGTCGACGTTGATCCGCACGCTGGCGCTCTCGGTGCTGCTCGTCACTTCGTTCTTTTTCCTTAACGGGTTCAATGTGCTGAGGCCCGATATCGCGCCTGTCATTGGCGCCCTGTTCGGGGCGATCGGGCTTGTCTATTTCGTCGGCCGCTTCGTCAACGCCATCTTCGCGCCGCGCGAACCGCGCTGGCGGCTCGTGCGGCTTTCCAATCTCGGCGCGCGCTCGATCGGCTACTGCCTGCTGGCGATGGCGATCGTCAACGCGCTCGATTATCTGTTCGGCACGATCGGCGAGGCGATGGGCTCGCCGCTGGTCCTGACCGTGGTCAGAAGCCTGATTGCTGCGCTGATCATCGGCCTGATCCTGATCGCGGTCTCCTTCGGCAGACCGATGCTGGCGAAGAACGGCGATCCCGATGCGCCGGGAAGGCATTGGCCTCGCGGCATGGCGATCATCCTGCGGGTCGTCGGCGCCGGCCTCATCCTCACAGCGCTCACGGGTTATGTCGGGCTCGCGCGCTTCGTCGCCACGCAGCTCATCATCACCGGCGCGCTGGTCGCCACCATGTATGTCGGCCTGCTCTCCGGCAAGGCGATATCAAGGCAGGAAAGCTTCGGCGATACCTTCTTCGCAAGCTTCCTGACGCGCCGCTTCAAGCTCGGGCCGGTGGCGATCGATCAGGCTGGCCTGCTCGTCGGCCTTGCCATCTATGCGGTGGCGCTTCTCGTCGGCATCCCGCTGATCCTGCTGCTCTGGGGCTTCCATGTGCAGGATCTGCAGATTCTTGCCTATCGGCTGTTCACCGAGGTCAGGCTCGGCGGTATCAGCATCTCGCTGCTCGGCATCTGCACGGGCATTCTCTTGTTTGCCGGCGTCTACCTGCTGACGCGCTGGCTGCAGCGCTGGCTCGATGGCAATGTGATGGCCAGAAGCCATGTCGATCTTGGCGTGCGCAATTCGGTCAAGACGGGCATCGGCTATCTCGGCGTCGGCATAGCGGCGATCATCGGCGTTTCGGCGGCCGGCATCGACCTGTCGAGCTTCGCGCTCGTCGCTTCTGCACTTTCGGTCGGTATCGGTTTCGGTCTCCAGAACATCGTCTCCAACTTCGTCTCCGGCCTGATCCTGCTCGTCGAACGGCCGTTCAAGGTCGGCGACCATGTCGTTTCCGGCACGGCCGAAGGCATCGTTAAACGCATTTCGGTGCGCGCCACCGAGATCGAGACCTTCCGCAAGCAGTCGATCATCGTGCCGAATTCTGATTTGATCAACGGCCTCGTCGGCAACTGGACGCACCGCAACAAGATCGGCCGCTCGGAAATCCCGGTTTCCGTCGCCTACAACGCCGATCCGCAGCAGGTGATGGACATCCTGCTGGAACTGACGGCCAAGGTTCCGCTCGTCATGCGCAATCCGGAGCCGCATGTCGAATTCCTGCGCTTCGGCCCCTATTCGCTGGATTTCGAGCTGCGCTTCTTCCTCGCCGACATGGGTGACGGCATGGCGGTGCGCAACAATCTCAGGATCGAGATCCTCAAGCGCTTCAAGGCCGAGGGCATCGAGATCCCGCTGCCACAGACCGACCTTACCATCCATCGGGAGGCTCGTCCCGCGCTTGCCGATGCGGGCAGGGATCAACCCAACGAGCAGGAAAACTCGGCGGACACGCACATGGAGGAGGAAGAGCTGCCGGTGCGGCAATTGCGCAGCAAGACGGCAGACGGCAATCGGAAAGGCTGAACGGGTCATTCAGCCATCATTCACAGCTATATGTGCATGATCTCCACTATCGGGATCGCTGCCGGGGGCAGCACCGATCGTTCGAGGGGAGGGCGCGCCAGCGCCGCCGCACATGATGGCAAGGTTTGCCGCCGTTCTGCTTATCCCGCTGCTTGCCGCACCCGCGGCTGAAGCGGCATCCATCACCAACACCGACCCAGCCGCCGTCGTGCTCGTCATCACCGAGGGCGGCCAACGCGCCGAGGTGGTGGTCGATGCCGGCGCTTCGGAAAACCTCTGTGCTTCCGGCTGCTTCATGACAACGCCCGACGGCGACCGCATCGGGCTCGACGGCGGCGAGACGGTCGACATCGTCAAGGGCTCGGCCGTCGTCAAGTAGCGCCTGTCCTGATTAATGCGCTCAAGCTTCTCGGGGATTGGGAACAGTTTCCGGCCGGGCAACCGGGCGCGTCAGCCGCATAATGGCGAAGAATGCGGCAACGGCGACGGTGCTGAGCAATGCAGCGATCGACAGCGACCACGATACGCCGAGATTGCCCATCAGGAAGGCGAGCGCGAACGGCGCCATCGAGGAGACGACGAGACGGACCGACATGATTTGTCCTTGCCGCCGGCCGTAGCCATCGCTTCCGAAGAGCGCGAGCGGCAAGGTTCCGTAGACGATGCTGTTAAGGCCCGAGCCGAGGCCGAAAACGACGGCGAAGACCAGCGCGCCGGGCACCGAGGGTGCGGTGGCGATGAGGATGACAAGGGCTGCCGGCAGCAGGATGGCGCAGATGATCGCCAGCATCACTTGCGACAAGCTCTCGCCAAAGACCATGTTGATGAGGCGGCTCAGCACTTGCGACGGGCCGAAGAGCGTTCCGACCACCACTGCCATGGCACCGAGGCCGAGTGCCGACATCACCGGCACCATGTGAACCAGAAGTGCCGAGTTCACGAAGCTTTCCAAAGCAAAGCCGATCACCATCAGGATAAAGGCCGGCCTGCGCACCGACGGCGGAAGGCTCGGCTCGACGCGTTTTGCGGCCACCTCTCCGGTCCGTTTCCTGGTTTCGCTGACCCCATGGGAGAGCCAGGCATGAATGGGAAGGCAGACCACTAGATTGAGCGCGGCGAAGATCAGATAGACGTTCTGCCATGAAAGATGCGCGTGCAGTGCCGTGGTGATCGGCCAGAAGATGGTCGAGGCGAAGCCGGCGATCAGGGTCAGATAAGTGATGCTGCGCTGGGCGACGCGCGGTCTGATCTGCACGAGCAGGGCGAAGGCGGCGCCATATTGCACCAGGTTCGAGGCGATCTCGATGCCGATCAATGCCGCGACGAAAGCGATCTTTCCCGGCGCGAAGGCGCAGGCGACGAGGGCAGCGGCGGCAATCGCCGAGCCTGATGTCATGATCCTGCCTGCGCCGAAGCGATCGATCCACGTGCCGATGAGAGGTGCGGCAAGACCGCCGATCGGAGGGCCGCGGAGAGCGCGCCGAAGATCCATTCCGATGACCAACCCAGATCACGGGCCATGTCGGGGGCGAGGATGCTGAAGCTGTAATAGAGCGATCCATATCCGATGATCTGCGTGAGCCCGAGCGCGGCAATGGCCGCTACCGGCGGTCGTTCGGTGCTTGTCATAGGGATCTGAGGCTCACGCGCTGTTCGAGCTTTTCGGCTTCTTCCTTCCGCTCGCTGTAGCGGTCGGTCAGATAGTTCGAGGCATCACGGGTCAGCAGCGTGAACTTCACCAGTTCCTCGCAGACGTCGACGACGCGGTCGTAATAGGATGAGGGTTTCATACGGCCGTCCGCGTCGAATTCCTGAAAAGCTTTAGCGATAGAGGACTGATTGGGAATTGTGATCATCCGCATCCAGCGGCCAAGCACGCGGAGCTGGCCTACCGCATTGAAGGACTGGGAACCGCCGGAGACCTGCATCACCGCCAGCGTCTTGCCTTGCGTCGGCCGGACCGAGCCGACCGACAATGGAATCCAGTCGATCTGCGCTTTCATGATGCCGCTCATTGCGCCATGCCGTTCAGGGCTGACCCACACCTGGCCTTCCGACCATGCAGACAATTCACGCAGCTCTTGGACCTTTGGGTGGCTCGCCGGTTCCGCGTCGGGCAGCGGCAGACCTTCCGGATTGAAGATCCGCACTTCGCACCCAAAATATTCGAGCAGCCGCGCGGCCTCCTGCGCGAGCAGGCGGCTGTAGGACACCGCCCGCAGGGAGCCGTAAAGGATCAGGATGCGCGGTTTGTGCGTCGAGAACGCCGGCCTGAGTGCATCCATATCCGGTTGACGCAGATGTTCCGGGGATGCTGCGGGCAGATCAGACAATGCGTTTGCCTTCGGCATCGAGCACCTTTTCGCCATCTTCCTTGGTGAAGGCGCCCTTGTACGTTTCCGGCAGGATTTCGAGGACAAGTTCCGACGGTCGCGACAGGCGCGTACCGAGAGGGGTGACGACGAAAGGCCGGTTGATCAGGATCGGATCTTTTAGCATCGCGTCGAGAAGCTGATCGTCGCTTAGATCGGGATTGTCGAGGCCGAGTTCGGCGTAAGGTGTATCCTTCTGGCGAATGGCATCGCGCACGGTCAGGCCGGCATCGGCAATCATCTTGCCCAGTTCGTGACGCGACGGCGGGTTTTCCACGTATTCGATGATGGTCGGTTCGATGCCGGCATTGCGGATCATCGCCAGCGTGTTGCGGGAGGTGCCGCAGGCAGGGTTGTGATAGATGGTGACGTTCATAGCTTTGCCTCTGACGACAGGGTTGAAGACGCGCCTGGCTGCAGCAGCCAGGTGAACAGGAAAAGGGCTGCGACCGCGCCTGATATTTCGGCGATCCAGAAGCCTGGCAGATCGACCGGGCGGATGCCGGAGAAGGTGTCGGTCAGCGAGCGGGCCAAAGCGACGGCCGGATTGGCGAAGGAGGTAGAGGCGGTGAACCAGTAGGCGGCAGTGATATAGAGCCCGACCAGCCACGGCACCGCCTTCTGCTCGAACTTGATGCCGGCGAGGATCACCGCCACCAGCCCGAAGGTCGCAATACCTTCGGAAAACCATTGCGCGCCACCAGTGCGAACCTTGCTTGACAGCTCGATCAGCGGCAGGTCGAACATCAGGTGGGCGGCGATCGTGCCAATCACGCCGCCGGTAAACTGCGCTACGACATATCCGCCGAGGTCGCGTCTCGCCAGCGTGCGCGACATTGCGAAGATCAGCGAGACTGCCGGATTGAAGTGGGCACCGGAGATCGGCCCGAGAATGGTGATCAGCACCACCAGGATGGCGCCGGTCGCCAGCGTGTTGCCGAGCAGGGCAAGCCCCACATCCTGCGTCAGCGATGTCGCCATGATGCCGGACCCGACGACGGTCGCGACCAGCATAGCGGTGCCGAGGGCTTCAGCGACCAGACGGCGCGGCAGATCGAACGACGCCATCAGCCGGCCGTCGCCGGTTTTGCGGTCGTGCCTTCCATGGCGCCGATCTGATGCAGGTGCGTTTCCAGCGCCAGCTTGTCGATCGAGCTCAGCGGCAGACTGAGGAAGGCCATGATCCGGTTCTTGAGGAAGCGGGCGGCCTGCGCGAAGGCGCGGCCCTTCTCGACCTCGCTGCCCTCGACGGCTGCCGGATCCTCGACGCCCCAATGGGCGGTCATCGGATGGCCGATCCAGACAGGGCAGGCCTCGCCGGCGGCGGTGTCGCAGACGGTGAAGATGAAGTCCATCTCCGGCGCGCCAGGCTCGGCGAATTCGTCCCAGTTCTTCGAGCGGAAGCCGGTCGAGGGATAACCCAGCGCCGCAAGCTCCTTCAGCGCCAGAGGATTGACCTCGCCCTTCGGCTGGCTGCCGGCCGAATAGGCCTTGAACCGGCCCTTGCCTTCGGTCTCGAGGATCGATTCCGCCAGGATCGAGCGGGATGAATTGGCGGTGCAGAGAAAGAGCACATTGTAAACGCGGTCTATGGTCATTGTAGTTCCCCCTTGGTTGCAGGTGCACAGCATGCGGCGACGGCGGCAGCCGGAGCGCAGATTTCCGGGTTCCCGCCGCAGCAATCCTCCATGAGAAAACGGATCAGTCCGCCGAGCGCCTCGTAATTGGCGGTGTAGATGATCGAGCGGGATTCACGCTGCTGGGCAATCAGGCCGGAGCGCTCCAGCTCCTTCAGATGGAAGGAAATGTTGGACGGCGAGACCTCCGCCTTTTCCGCGATGGCGCCTGCCGCCATGCCGTCGGGGCCGGAGACCACCAGCATACGGATGATGTGCAGGCGCGTCTCCTGCGAAAGCGCGCCGAATGCGATCAGGGCTTGACGTTGATCCATATTTCAATAATCCTTGAATGGTTGAAACGAGGATTAGCGCAAATGAACGTCATCGACAACAGTAAAATTCAAGAGAACGACATCGATCTCGGCCTGCTGCTCAGTGTGCTTACCGGCGCCAAGGATTCTCCGCTGATTTTCTATTATGACGGCAAGGCGGTGAAGCCTGGCTATCATGTCACCGAAGTCAAGGCGGGCCAATTCTCCGGTCTGGATTGCGGCGCGAATCCTGAGGCCTGGACGGAGATCTTCATCCAGCTCTGGGACATCGAGGAGGATGACCGCACGCATATGCCGGCCGGCAAGTTCTATTCCATTATCCGCAAGGCGACGGATCATGTGCAGTTGGATGGTTCGGCCAAGCTCACCTTCGAAGTCAGCGACGGCGTGCAGCCGATACAGCTGTACTGCGCGGCGATGCCGGTACTTCGCGCCGGCGCCGTCCACGTTGCGCTTTCGCCGCGGCCGGCAAGCTGCAAGCCGCGCGACCGCTGGCTGGCGGAGGAAAACAGCAATGCAGCGGCCTGCTGCGGGCCGTCATCGGCAACGAGCGGCTGCTGCGCTTGAGAGTAGATGTGTGGCAGTGAGACTCTCGGATTGTATTGACTGACCACCAGTCAGTTGTATAAATGGAGTCTGCCGGCGTCATGCCGAAGCCATCCACCTATCGCCCGGGAGATCGCAATGACCGCGCAGACCCTGTTGAACTCGCTGTTCCAATACAAAGCCAGCGTTGACGACGAGCTTCTCGATGCGCTCAGCGCACTCAGCGCACTCAGCGCACTCAGCGCACTCGGCGCAGAGGCGCAATCCGACGACTTTCGCTCGGCCGTTCGTGTGCTCAATCACGCCCATCTCGTTGATCGCATTTTCGCTGCCAATCTTCAGGGGCTGGATCATGCCTACAAGGCGAACTGGAGCCGCGAAGCGCCGCCGCTGGCGCAACTGTCGTCCGATATCCGCGCCACGGATCGGTGGTATATTGGCTACACCTCCCGAATAGGTCCCGAGGAGATGGAGGAGATCATCGACTTTACCTTCACCGATGGCGGACGCGGGCGCATGTCCCGCGAGGAGATGCTGGCCCATGTCGTGACCCACAGCGGCTATCATCGCGGTGAAGTCGGCCGCCTGCTGCCTCAGATCGAGAGCACCGCCATGCGCGACGTGTTTACCGGCTACCTGCACAGGACCGATCCCGCGCGCCGTCAACAATAAAAGGCCTGCCTGCCGATGCCGGACAATCCTGTTTCAAAACCGAGAACCAAGCCGCCCGAAGAGCGGCGCGACGAGCTGATGACCGCGGCCGAGCGGCTGTTTCTGGAAAAGGGCCTGGAGCAGACCACGATCGAGGAGATCACGACCGGGGCGGGGGTCGCCAAGGGCACCTTTTACCTGCACTTTTCCTCGAAGGCCGACGTTCTCCAGGCGCTGCGCGCCCGCTTCGTGCAGGGTGTGCTGGATGGCATCGTCGCGGCAGTCGAAGGACGGCGGCAAGGGGATTGGCGCGGGAAGCTGGCGGCCTGGTCGACTTCATGCGCCACTGGCTATCTCGACGCGGCCGGGCTGCATCATCTCGCCTTCGTGGCAGCCGCTCCTGCAACGCGGGAGGGGCTTTCGCGCAACATCCTGATTGATCATCTGAACGAATTGCTTGCCGCCGGTGCTGGCGAGAATGCCTGGTCGGTCAGTGATCCCGGCTTTACGGCGGTGTTTCTGTTCAACGCTCTGCACGGCGTGGTCAATCAGCCCGGCATCGGTGAGACGCCCGCGGCCCGCGCCGAATTGCTGCGGGCGCTAGAGGGGCATTTCCTACGTGGGCTGGGATTGCCGTCAGGCATTGATTGAGGGCTGGGCATCCCACCATCTGAGCACCCGCATCGCCCGGAGCGTCACCCACCGTGAGGGCTTGCCTTGCCCGTCATCGACCTCGAACCACACCCGACCGGCAGGGCTGTCGTCGAGCGGCCAACTGCCGTCCTGCAAGCGTCTGGAACGAAGGTGGTCGATTGCCTCGCCGAGGCGCGGATCGGGATCGGCGCCGGTCAGGATCGCGCTGGCGCGGAAATAGTCGAGCGCGCGCAAAATGTCGTAGCGCCAGCGGTTCGGGTGCAGGAAGTGCAGAAAGTGCTGGTCTGCCGACTCGCCCGTGCCGAGGCGGCGGAAGAGGTTGCGGGCCAGCAGAAACTCCTCGCCCGTCCTGCGCGCCTCTCGAGACGGAGGCGTGCCGCCGGTCGATCTCTCGTATTCCAGCAAGCCTTCCAGCACGTTGATGGTGCTGGCGAAAGACGAGCGGACAGAGCCGTTGATCCGCTCGCAGTTCCAGCCGCCGTCGTCGAGACGCTCGCCGGCCAGCCTGTCGACGATGGGCGAGACGTCGACGCCGAAATAGGCCCCGTCGGCAACGGTGCGGCCGTTGATGCACTCCTCGACTTCGCCCTCCCAGTAAGGTTGGCCGCCTTCTTCCCAACGGGCGTTGGCGCCGATCAATTTGACGGTGCGCCTGGCACAACCGCAGGCGGGATCGAGACCGAATTCCCGCAATTGCGACAGCGAGAAGGTTGTGGCCGTCCACGGCTGGCCATGCTCCTTCCACTCGCGCGGGTCGAAACCGGCGGGCAGGAAGGCGCCGCCTGCCCATTGCCCGTCCTCGTCCTGGCAGGAGAGCAGCCTGGCGCCCCAGCCCTCGGTCTCGACTTTGGCCCGCTCAGTCATCCATTCCCGCGCCGGAGCATCGAGCAGGTCACGCATCACCTGCCATCGGATCGATGGGTCGGAGTCGAGAAGCCATTCGATCACCGGGTCGGATTGGATCATGGGCGAACCTGTCGGCGGGTCGGGGTCGATGGCTCGTTTATAATCGCTTCGGCTGAGCAGTGCCACCCGGACAGGTCCACGGGAAATCGTCTAAATCCGACGGTTGTCGGCGAAAGCCTGTTCGATGCCGAGAATGTGGCGCTTCGCGCCTGATTTCTTAATCATATCCGCAAAGAAATCGGAGGCGGGCCTATTGGGCTGCCTCTTCGTTTAGAACAGGGCGCGCCGATTAATAATTATTCAAATCAATTGATGTATCAGTTTGACCCGGGGACAGATTTTACATCAAAGGTTTGCTATGGCGTTTCTAGGTATTTCGGGGATGCAATATTCCGGGGAAATGTTTGCTGGTGCGCGTATTATTGTCGCGGAAGATTCCAACGTATTCACCTCGATGATCAGCAAACGCCTCAAGGAGCTGTTTGACATTGATGTCGAGATCTGCCGCAGCTTCGAGGATCTGCAGGTTTCCTACGACAAGTCTTCCGATCCGATCACGCTGGCGATCTCGAACATCAACCTGCCCGGCGCCGAAAACGGCGAAGCGCTCGAATATCTGGTCGATCTCTCCATCCCGACCATCGTTTTCACCGGCACCTTCCATGAAAACATGCGCGATAAGCTGATGGCCAAGGATATCGTCGACTATATCCTCAAGGACAATATCTTCGCCGTCGACCTTCTGGCGGAATCGATTTGCCGCTTCCTCACCAATCATCGCCACCACGTGTTGATCGTCGACGATAGCGCGACTGCGCGCGCCCTGCTGTCAAGCCGGCTGAAGCGCTACAATTTCCGTGTCAGCGTCGCCGAGAGTGGCGGCAAGGCGCTGGAAATCCTGAAGGCCAACCGCGATATCGGCCTTGTCATCACCGACTACAACATGCCCGACATCGATGGCTTCGAACTGACGCGGCGCATCCGCGCCAGTATCGGCTCGCACGAACTGCGCATCATCGGCGTTTCCTCCTCCTCGAACCGGCTGCTTTCAGCGCGATTCCTGAAGGCCGGTGGCAATGATTTCATGCTGCGCCCCTTCATCGACGAGGAGTTCTACTGCCGCGTCAACCAGAACCTCGATACGCTGCTGCAAATTCAATCGATGCGCAAGGAACGGGCGGTTGCCTGACGGCTCTTCCAGTATCGGTATCGCGAGGGGGGCGGATATCACTGTCGGGGACAGTCGTCGAATTTCTGCAATTACAGGTAATATCGCCGTTATTTGTCCCCTTCACGCGCACCGGCCTCTCGGTTATCTTCCCCACCGGGGAGAGGGCCGAGTCGAGCCCATTGGACGCATCGGGGAGTAGCGGCTGTGGCTTTTCAAGCGGATTTCCAGCGAGATGGTATCGGGCTGCGCTCCGGCGGGCTCAAAATACTTCTGGTTGAAGATTCCCGGATGTTTTCCGCGGTGCTCTGTCACCGGTTCCAGACGGAGCTCGGCCTTGCCGTCAAATCCTGCCCGTCGCTGAAGTCTCTTCGTAAGGAACTTGCCGATGACGCTCACGGCTACACCATGGCCGTCGTCGATCTCAACCTGCCGGATTCGCCCTATGGCGAAGCGCTCGACTGCACGATCGAGCACGATATACCGGCGATCGTCTTCACCGCGACATTCGATCTCAACACGCGCAACAAGATCATGGAGCGCAATGTTATCGATTACGTGCTGAAGGACAATGAATTCGCGCTCGACAATCTGGTCGCCACCGTCCGGCGGGCGATCTCCAACCGCAAGACGCGGGTGCTCGTCGTCGACGATGTCGTCTCGGCGCGCCAGGTTCTCGTCGACCTCCTGAAGGCACAGCAATATCTCGTCGTCGAGGCAAATTCGGGGCTCGAGGCGCTGGCAGCACTCGAGGCCTATAGCGATATCGAGCTCGTCGTCACCGACCACCACATGCCCGATATGAGCGGTTACGAGCTGACGCGGCGCATCCGCCATCGTTTCGGTTCGGACAGGCTGCGCGTCATCGGCGTTTCCTCCTCCAACGACCGCATGCTGTCGGCGAGTTTCCTCAAGGCCGGCGCCAGCGATTTCGTCTATCGGCCCTTCGTCGCCGAGGAGCTGCAATGCCGCATCGCCAACAATGCCGAAACGCTGGCGCAGATGCGGCAGCTGAGGGCGGCGGCCGCCTGCGACTACCTGACCGGCCTCTATAACCGCCGCTATTTCTACGACAACGGCCCGAAGCTGGTGAACGAGTGCCTGCGGCTGAAAGTGCCGAGCTCCGTCGCCATTCTCGATATCGACCATTTCAAGCGGTTGAACGATACCTATGGCCACGAGATCGGTGACAAGGCGCTGAAGGCTGTCGCAAACAGGCTGTTTACGATCTTCGAAGGCAGCGATAATCTTCTCTCGCGGCTCGGGGGCGAGGAGTTCGCTATCCTCTTCCCACAGATGGATTCGGCAGCCGCGACCAAGCTCTGCGACGAGATTCGCTCGGACATTTCGCGGCTGAAGGTCACGGCCGACGACGAGGAACTCGGCGTCACGATTTCGATCGGTATCGCCGAGATCGGCGGTTACGAGACCTTCGAGAATTACCTCAACGCCGCCGACCAGTTTCTCTACATGGCCAAACACAGGGGCCGCAACCAGGTCTATTCCGACGCCAGGATGACGGAAGAGGCGGCGCAATAGCGCCTCCGGGGCGGGGCCAAGCCGCCGCCTTAATCTCAGGCGGCGACGATTGCCTCAGGCGGTGGCCCCTTTCTAATGTCTCAAGCGGCGACGGCTGTCTTATTGTCTCAAGCGGCGACGGCCTGGCGAGCGGTCGCCATGGTCATCTTACGCTCGGCGCGCTCTTGCTGCGGCGAGCGATGGTAGAGTTCGCGATAACACTTGGAGAAATGCGAGGCCGAGACGAAGCCGCAGGCGACGGCGACCTCGACGACCGGCATCGAGGACTGCACCAGAAGATGGCGCGCACGATCGAGGCGGATTTCCAGATAGTAGCGGGCCGGCGAGCGGCCCATCTCCTGACGGAACAGCCGCTCGATCTGGCGGCGCGAGAGGCCGGCGCCATCGGCAATCTCGATCAGCGACAGCGGCTCGGCGAGATTGCCTTCCATCAGCTCGATGATCGACAGCACCTTGGCGTTCTGCACGCCGAGGCGGGCGCGCAGCGGCAGGCGCTGGCGGTCGTGCGGGTTGCGCACGCGATCGGTCAGGTGCTGCTCGCAGATGCGGTTGACAAGGCTTTCGCCAAAGTCCTCGCCGACGAGGTTCAGCATCATGTCGAGCGAGGCGGTGCCGCCGGCGCAGGTATAGAGATTGCCGTCGATCTCGTAGAGATCGGCATAGACCTCCGCCTGCGGGAAGGCTTCCGAAAAGCCCGGCAGGTTTTCCCAGTGGATGGCGCAGCGCTTGCCGTTCAGGAGGCCGGCCTGGGCAAGCACATGCGCGCCCGTACAGAGGCTGCCGACGGCTACGCCGCGATTGTAGCATTCACGCAGCCAGGCATTGACCGATTTGTTGTTGAACTGTTCGACATCGATGCCGGAACAGACGAGCACCATACCCGGCCGATTTTCGCCGCCGAGATGGCGGCGTTCCTCTGCGAGCGAGGAATTAGCCTCGACGCCGATGCCGCAGGAGGAATAGACCTTTTCCCCGTCGATGGAGGTCAGCCGCCAAGTATAGGCCTGATAGCCGAGCATGCGATTGGCGATGCGCAAGGTGTCCACGGCCGCCGAAAAGGGCAGCATGGTGAATTGCGGTACCATAAAGAAGACTATCGAACGCTTCTTGATCTGCATCCTGTTCATAGCGAAATCCATGCTCGAGGGGCGATGACACATTCGTTGCGCGGAATGCGTCGCGCCGATGTCCTGAAAGCGACACTGGCATGGAAAAATGCGGCCGGGAAGAGCAAATATGCGACATGACTGGCGATTTGGCCTGTCAAACCGCCGGAATGACCGCGGGCAGGCAGAAGACAGGCTGATAGGGGGCTGAAATTCAATGTTGAAAATGGCTTAGGGATGGATGGTCAGGCCACGAAAAAGGCGGCGTTGCGTGGTGCAGACGCCGCCCTCATCTTGGGAGGAATGTCGCATTCATTACATGGTCCGGTGTTTGTTGTCGTCCGTGCTCGGCCAGCCGATGTCCTTGCGGATGTCGAAGGGCATGGCTTCGATTTCGCGAGCCGTCTGCCAGCGTGTCCAGGCGAGGGTGAGCTTGCGGGCATAATGTGCCAGGTCGAAGCGGCCTTGGCCGGAGGTGAGGGACTTACCACCACCGCGATAGGTGAGCGTGGTCATTTTCCGGTTCCTTTCTTGGGTCAGAGGCATGGTCTCGATGGGAGGTTCGTCCATGTCCATGATCACAATATGGGCCTTGGGAACTCATCATTCAAACGAATAGAACTTATGGATAACATCAGAGATATTGAATGATGGCGGTGTGTCGGCGGTCATCCGTGACACGTTTTTGCAGTCTTTCCACCGACCTTAATCTCCGGGCCTTCCACGCAGGGGATAGCAAATTCCAGCTGAGCATGATGCCGAAAACCTGGCGGCTTTCGGCTCTGTTTCTTTGATAAATCCGAGTTCAGATTTTTGGGCTGGCCCGGCCGCAAATCATCCGCATCTAATGTGCGGCAGTTGGGGTGATGATGCCAAGATTTCCAAGCCCGGCGACGATCAGCTGGACTGCGACTGCGGTCAGCAGGATGCCGAAGACGACCTCCGAGACGATCATGGTGACTGGCTTCATGCGCTTGGCGAGCTTGTCGATGTTGGTGAACACCAGATAGTCGAACGCGCCGACGATCAGGATCAGACCGATGACGAGTATCGCGCTGGCGATCGAGACGACTTCGCCGGAGGCGATGATGATGACCGTGATGCCGACAGGATTGAGCAGGTAAGGGACGGCGAGCGGAAATACGGCCAGCTTGTCTGGATCGACGGGAGCCGCAATGTCGTCATGCGGCTTCTCTGTCGGTCCTGATGCCATCTTGATGGCAATAAGCGCGAGGATGATGCCGCCGGCGACGGCGACCGCGCCACCCGTGATGTGGAGAAGCCGCATCAGCAGAGCGCCGGTGGCGAAAAGGATCAGCGCCGTGACGACGGCGATCAGAACCATCTGGCGGCCGATGCGCACCTGGGTTTCGGTATCGAAGGCGTGGGTCTTTTCCAGAAACGGCACCAGGGCGATCTTCGGCCCCATGCCGATCAGAAGCAGCAGCAGAAGTTTTCCGACGAGTGCGGCATCGATGACTGTGAAATCCATGGAACGTACCCTCTAAAATTTGTGGCGCGGAGATCGAGGCCCTGCCCACTTTGGGGAGGGTAGTACGAAGAGAACCAAAACGGGCTCGCCAGTCTTCTGCGAGCCGCTCAGCGCGGGCATACGTCCCAGAAACCCGTCGTCTTGGCGGGCGAGGTGTAGTACCAGCATTGACCAGACTGCGGCGGCGTATCTGCCAATGAAACGGCAGCAGTTCCGGCGACGAAGCCGATGGCGGCGCCTGCGGCGATGGCAGTGCCCGGTCGCCAGTAGCGGCGCGGGGCGACGACCACGACGCCGCGCCGGACGGGCGGCCGGACGGCAGGACGGGTGCGCCCGACTGCAGCGCATCCGCGCGGCCCGCAGGCCGCAGCACCGCAGCCTCTCGGGCCGCATGCCGCTACGCCGCGGCGTGCGGCTTCGGCCGTCGCCGGAACGAAGAGGGGGGCGCAGACCATCATCAGCACGGCAAGTGTCGCAAGCATGTGCGACAGGATGTCCAGGATCTTCATCGCATTTCCTCCCATTGCTTTCGTGTCCTGTTTCATGGCCTGAAGAGTGCCGCTCTCAGGCCGGGTTCGCGGCGGTCGCCGCACTCTGCGCTGCGAGCGTCTGCTGGGCAGCGGCAGCAACAGCGTCGTCCTTTCCGCCTGAGACTTGGACGGTCGGCACGGCCAGCTTGATGCCGTTTTCGTTGAACGCCTGATGGATCATCCGCAGAGCCCGCCGCTTCAGCGTGAACTGCTGGCCGGGAAGCGTCATGACCTTCATTCGCAGGAGCAGGCCGGAGTCGCCCAGGCTGTCGATCCCCTGCATCTTCAGCGGCTCGATCGTGGTCGGTTTGAACTCCGGATCCTCGAACAGTTCCAGGCCGATCTTCTTGATGATCTTGCGGGCCTTCTCGATGTCGGAATCGTAGGTAATGGTGATCGTCATCTTCTCGATCACCCAGTCGCGGCTCATGTTCTGGACTGCTCCGAGCTCGCTGAAGGGCACGATGTAGACCGCGCCGCGGTGGTGCCTGAGCTTGATGGACCGCAAGCTGAAGGACTCGACGGTGCCCTTGTAGCTGCCGCTCTGGATATATTCGCCCACCCGGAAGGCGTCGTCGAGCAGGTAGAACATCCCGCTGATGACGTCCTTGACCACGGTCTGCGCCCCGAAGCCGATGGCGACGCCGACGACGCCGGCACCGGCGATCAACGGGCCGATTTCGACGCCGAGCGACGACAGCGCCATCATGATCGCGATGGCGACGAAGAGGATCATCAGGAAATTGCGAAGGATCGGCAGCAGCGTTCTGATACGCGTGCGCCGCCGCTCCCGTTCGCTGCCGATTTCAAGGACGGCCTCAGTGTCGCCGAGCTTGCGATCGATCAGGACTTTCACGACGCTCCAGGCGAGATCGACGATCAGGAGAATGATCCCGGCACTGAGGAGGCCGCGAACGAGGCGCAGAATCGGCGAATCCTGCATGGTCATCTGCGTCAGCCTGACGTCCAGGGCGTCCGCAAGCAGAACGATCGCTCCGACGATCAGCGCTGCCCTGATACCACGCTCGACGATCACCGAGACAACGGTGCCTTTCTTGTGTCCGTCCTCTTCGGCAGCGGAAGACCGCAGAATATTGTTGACCGACGCCTTGGTGAGGGCGATGGCCCCGGGCAGGGCGGCACAGACCACCGCGATCCAGAACAGCTTCATGGCGCCGACCACCCATAGCAGCCAGACGGCTGCGAAGTAGACCGTCCAGAGCCAGTTCCGTGCGCGCAGGCCGATCCGGCTGGCTTGGCCGGTAGACAATCGGGACGGACGTCTCCAGACTGCTTCGATGCCGATGACGAGCAGCACGAGGCCAAGCGAATAGGCCACGAGTTGCCGGGCCGGTACGGAAAAGCCGAGGGTGCCGAGCAGGCGGATGGTCACCCAGCCAAAGGCATACCAGCCGACGAGATAGCCCAGGCGTTTCGCCCAGTGGCCGGCGGCATCCTTGGTGATCGGGACGACACGGAACCGACCCTCTTCCTCTGCTCGCGGTGCCAGAAGCACGTCGAAAAGCGCGCTCGCCAGACGGAAGACGACGATCGCGAAGAGGTATCCGACGACGATCTCCCTGACAACAGGCGGCCATTGGAACAGCAGGAAGAAGCCGATGCTGCCGAGGCCGAAGGAAAGGACGTAACATGCCGCCCACAGAAGCCTCGCAGCCAGTGCGATCAACCTTTCGCGAACCGTGGCAAAGGGCGCGCGCGCCATCCAGGAGCGCCAGCCGGCGCTGATCCACCAGAACAGCCATTGCGCGGCCAGCCCGACGGCAACGAAGGCCGCGACCAGAAAGATCGGCCGTGTCCCGCCGTTCGCCTGGATGTCCCGTTCGAGTACGGCCCCGCCGCGCATCGTCTCCAGGGGAAAGGACTGGATGGCGCCGAGAAGGCCGGAGGCGTGGGCACGGAACCGCATCGCGAATTCGGAGAATGAAGGGTCGCGGTTCGGGACTTCCAAAGGCGGCTCTGCCGCGGGTTTGGCTGCTTGCGATTGCTGCTGGAGGAAGCGCTGGACGTCGGGATCCGAGAACATCCCGATAAAGCGCTGGACACTTTCCGGCTGTGGGCTTGCAGGCGTCACGCTCTGGGCCATGGCAATCGAAGCACCAAGGAGGACGGACACCAGGGCAGCCCCGGTAAAAAGCGATCTAAACATGCGGATCCTGGAAAGTAATAACATCGTTTATCCTGATCTCGATGAACCTGTTCGCCTGCCGGTTCCTAAGCCGTCATTGCCGGCACGACTCCTTCGACCGGCCTGCGGCAATGCAGTCGGGCGCTCGCGGCTGCGTACCCACGGGACCTGTGAGGCCGCTGACCTGGCCGGCGTAATTATCTCTGGTATCGGCATCGACGACGGCGACCGGGGCGGCAAGGATCAGGCCGGCTGCGCTGCCTGCCGCCGCCGCAGTGCTCGTCGTCGCGGCAAGGATCTTGTCCCCGAGCCCGACCTTGCTGTCGGTCAGCGTCTGGCCGTCGGAAATCCGCGCGCCGATGAGCTGAACGACCTCGGGCGATTCCGCGAATTTTCCGTGGTTCAGCCTGTCGCCCGCCTTGACCTTGGTGAGGTCGATCACCGTGATCTGGCTGTCGGCCAGTTCCTTCTTGAAGGGCGCCTGCTCGGGATCGATGGCGCCGAGTCTGGCGACGTCGCCCCATACCCTGCGGGATACCGCGAGCGCGCGGTCGTCTCGCGAAACGAACAAGGTGAACTTCGGATGCTGCTTGCCCATGTCGACGATCTGCTGGCGGAAGACATCGACATCCACGTCGGGCGAGGCCAGCATGACATTCTCGAACTTAGCAGGGAGGCGGCCGTTGCGGATCGCCATCTGACGAAGCGCTTCCAGCGCCAGCCAGTTCCCCATGGAATGCGCCAGGATCGAGACTTCCTTCACCTCTGGATCCTTGGCGAGATACTGGAAGAGCGTCTCCAGGGCGTTGCGCGTGTAGTTGGTGCTCTCCCTGTCATAACCATATGCGAGCAGACTGCCGCGCGACGGCCATGTCACCAGCACGGGCGCGCTATGCACACCGGAATCCTTGACGATCTGAGCGAAGCGATAGACGGAATCTTCGAAACGGTTGTTGAAGCCGTGGATGAACACCAGCACGCTGCGGTCGCGGCTCTTCCTGACCGAGGCGCTCAGCCATTTCTTGGCGTCGTCGCGTGTGATCTCCTCGGCTTTCAAGGTCGCGAAGTCGGTGGCCGGGTTGGATGGAAGCCGCCTCGGCCAGGCGACTTCGCCGATCTTGCGGACGTTCGCAGGCGGGATGGATACGGTGATGTCGGCAAACGCCGGGGCGAGTGCACGCTCGCCTGTGAACATTTCGCCTTGGATCGTGGAGCGGCTGCGCGTCGTGGTCACGAGCATGTCGACCTTGGTGGCGTTGGGCGCGCTATCGGCAACGGGGATGAGTACGTTCTTCGGGTGGCCTCCGCATCCGGACAATGCGCAGAGCAGCAGCAGAGCCGAAATCCATTTCAAACCCGGGGAAAGGCTTGGCTGAATTCGGCCGTCACGACATTTTGCTGTGCTCACTGGCGTTCCTCATAGCCCTGTCAAGTTCGTACGGGCCTCGACGCCACGCGCGGCGGCGGTCGAAGTCGGCACTGGGCGAGACTATGCGAAGATGAGATGGCTTACCCGTATGATCGGGTATGTTACGGTCGGGGAGACAGTATCAGCGGGGTTGCAGGTCCGAAGTGGCGGCGCTCGACGCAATTGCATCCGGATCGGGCACCGTCATCCCCGCCTTGCGAAGTCCTTCAATCAGACGGTCGCGATCTTCAGGCTGCATGTTGCGCATCGCGAGTTCCGTTACAATGTTCGGGAGGAAGTCAGGTCGCATGCTGACGAACACCTGTCCTTCCCGGCGAGCGTCGTCCATCATGCCAGCCTCAGCGTAGATGATGGCGGCGACAACATGGAAGAGAGGGAACTTCTGCATGTTCGCCTGCCTGATCTCCAGCACGGCGGTGTGGTTGTCGCGGAGCATGTAGGCGGCCAGGGCTCGCGTCCCGCGGTAGAAGCCGCCGCTGCCCGGATTGAGGGCGATGGCCTGATCCAGGAGGGCAGCTCCACGTTGCCACTGGCCAGCGATCGCAAGCCGCGTTCCGAACTCGCCCATCAGTTCGGTGTCGTTGGGGTTGGTTGCGAGCGCCTGCTCGCCCACCCGAAGTGATTCAGCGAGCTGCCTGTCGAAGAACAGCGCCGTCATCAGCGCTTGAAGTCCGCGTGTATTGCTTGGATCGATCTGCGTTGCGCGCCTGGCGGCATCGAGCGCCCGCTGTATGGCTGAATCCTGGCCTGGTGTCGGATTGAACTTGTACCGGTCCTCATCGAGATAGACGATCGACAGCATTGCCCAGGCGGTCGCGTAGCTCGGAAACCGCGCGACCGCAGCCTCGAGGCAATCCCGGACGCGTGCATGCGCTTCGGCGCTCAGTTCGGAACGATAGGCATAGAAGCGCAACGTGCACTCATACGCACCGAGATCATCAGGCGGCGGACTGGCAGAGTCGACCTGTGCCATGACCCCGTAGGGTTGGGCGATGGCGGTCGCGACCTTTCTGGCGACATCCGTCTGGATCGCAAACAGGTCTCCCGATGCGAGATCATTGTCATAGTTCTCCGACCAGAGGATCTCGCCGTCCGACGTATCGAGCAATCTGGCTGTCACACGAAGACGCTTGCCCGACGTGCGTACCCCGCCGGCAAGGAGATAGCGTGCGCCGAATTCGGCCCGGATCTCCGATGCGCCCACATCCGCGGGGAGGGACTTGGACGTCTCGCGGCCGAAGACCTTGATCTCCTTGAACCGTGGCAGGATGGTCATCAGTTCCTCGGTCAGGCCGGCAGTGTAGAGCTGCGCCTCCGGCCCTTCGCCGAGGTTGGCAAACGGGGCCACCACGAGGGCCGGACGATCGGGCGACAGGCTTGCAACGCGTTCGAGCGACGGAGCGGGAGATCGCGGCCCGATCCAATATAGCGAAATAGCCACTGCAGCGAGCGCAGCAGCACCCGGTAACAAGATCCGCCTTGCGCGCCACCAGGGTCGGGAGCGGATCTCAGGGGGCGATGTTTCGCCAGCTTCTTCGTCTCCAGTGTCGACTGACGCCGGACAGGACCAGGTGAAGGTTGGAACATATCCGCCTTTGGGAATGTCGATCCTGACAGGATCATGCTGCCCGGCGACGAGATAATAGCGCTCAAGCGACCGCCGCAGCCGTCCGGCCTCGATCCTGACCACCGGATCGTCCTGGGTGAAGCCGGCATCCCGGCCGAACACCTCGATCGCGATCGAATAGGCTTTGATCCGGTTGCCCCGATCCTCAAGGGTTTCCGAGACGACATAGCGGAGGAACGCTGCGGCGCGACCGACGCCTGGAAATTCGGGGCTGGAGACGACACGTTCCAGTTGCTCCCTGATATCGTCGGCTTGAGGCGCCGGCCCTAAAGGAATGGGTGCTGCAGACCCCTCTGCTGGTATCCACGTCTGCATGTCTGCCCCAATCCCCCGTTGAGTCACGTCACTGCCAGACTGTATGTTACGGTAACATACTCCACGAACCCTGCGGCGTCCATGAAGATTGGGCTGGGCACACGTTGCAGAGGCAGCGTCCAAATGCCGTGAGGAGTGAACCATGGACGAAGGCATGACCGCAGTCCGTCGGCAGTTTCCAGCCAGGATCAAGGCGATCGATGATCTCTCTGCCCGCAGTGAGGACTTTCGGGAAATCTGCAGGGACTTTGCCGACGCCCAATCGGCGCTGCAGAAATGGAACGTCTCAACCGATCCAAAGCGCGGCGAGCGCGTCGTCGAATACCAGGAGCTGATCGCAGAACTCTCCAAGGAGATAGAGGGCGCGCTTGACGCCTCGCTACCGCCACTTCGCTGATATGCGCGACCAGGCCCCGGCGGCCGGCCATCGCGCGGCGTATGTTACGGTTACCTACTTGCGTTCCATCGCCTGGTAACGACCATCGCGATAGACGTCCGGCGCTGAAACTTTGCGCTTCCACGAAACGAAACGCTTCCGAAGGATATTGCCGTGGTTTCCGAAAATTTGGACGAGCCTGCCATTTCCCCAGCGCCTCGGAATCCACTCCGCAGGATAGCCCTCATCGTCGTCCTGCTGGCGCTCGTCCTGTTCGTCCTCTCCATCTTCATGGAGCGGCGCACGCCATCGACCTCGCAGGCTCAGGTCCAGGCCTATATCGTCGGCATCGCGCCCGAAGTCACCGGCCGGGTGGTGGAAGTGGGAGTCGTCGACAACTCGAGGGTCGACGCCGATCAGGTTCTCTTCCGTATCGATCCCGAGCGCTACGAGCTTGCGGTCAGTGAGGCCGAGGCGAGCCTTGCAAGTGTCGGCCAGTCGATGGGCGCGTCAACGGCTGCTGTCGATGCGGCGCAGGCAAAGCTCGTCACGGCCCAGGTCGATCGGGACAATCTTCGCGAACAATCTGCGCGCGCCGCAGAGCTGCAGCAGAGAGGCGTGTATTCCAAGGCGAGGGCCGATTCAGTCAAATCGGCTTTCGGTCAGTCAGAGGCAGCCGTCACCGGTGCCGAGGCCGAGCTGGCCAAGGCAAAGGAGCAGCTCGGGCCGAGCGGAAATGACAATCCGCAGCTCCGGGCAGCTCTGGCAGCGCTCGAAAAGGCACGACTCGATCTGCTGCGGACCACCGTTCAGGCACCTTCGGCCGGGGTCGTGACCAACCTCCAACTTACAACCGGTAAGGTCGTGTCGGCTGGACAGCCAGCCATGACCTTCATCGATGCCGGCACGATCTGGATCACTGCCGCCTTCAAGGAGAACAGCCTCGAGAAGGTCGCAGTCGGCAACCGGGCGGAAGTCCTTTTCGACGCGCTTCCCGGTCGGGTGTTTCCGGCGCAAGTCGAGAGCGTTGGTTTCGGTGTATCGCAAGGCAGCACGGACCCGAACACCGGATTGCCGACGATCCGGAGCGATAGCGGCTGGGTCCAGGAGCCGCAGCGGTTTCCGGTCCGGCTCATCATCGAGGAGGCGCAGAGGCCCAAGGGCGGCGTACGCTACGGCTCACAGGCGAGCGTCGTCATCTACACCGGCGACAACCCGGTCACCAATGCCTGGGGATCGCTCTCTATCCGCATCAAGTCGGTGCTGACATATGTCAACTGAGAGGAGCCCCGCAGTCGAGGAGCAGAAACGCAAGGGGCTTCGGGTTGCGTTCGCGGTCTCCATCGGCTTCACACTCGCAGTATCTGCGGGGGCTATCGTGCCCTTCCTCGGTCCGCTCTTTGCCGCCCAGTTTCTGCTCGGAAGTTCGCGGCCCATGCCGCTTGCGAAGACCATCGGCGCGGCGATGGTCATCCTGATCGCCGGGATGGCGATGATGGTTCTGACCAACGTGCTCGGCGACCGTCCGGCGCCGTTTCTTCTGATCCTGGGGCTAACTTATTTTGCGTGCTTCGCCGCACAGTCGACGGGAAAGGGAGGACCGGCCGTCTTTCTCGTGCTCGTCGTTTCGATCATCGTGCCGCTGCTCGGCATCCTGAATAAGGAACTCGCCAATTCCATCCTGTCCATCCTGGTCGCCGGGGTGTTGTCGGGCGCGGTTCTGATGTGGCTCGCCCATGCGGTCTTTCCCGAACCGCTCTCCGGGGAGGTCGAGGCAGTGGCGGTCGACGAGCGGCCGCCCGCCTTGCTTCGGGCGCTGGCAAACACGGTCATCCTTTTGGGCTCCGTCGTGATCTGCCTGACGAGCGACAACCTGACGGCTGCGGCAGTCATTCCCATAACAGTGGCGTCGCTGCTCGGACAGCTCGACGTCGGCGCGAGCGGGCGGGCAGCGATGGGGCTCGTGCTCGTCAATCTGTTCGGTGGCGTGCTCGCCTCCGTCGCGTATGCCGCGCTGTCGCTGCGCCCTAATCTCCTCTCGATCTTCCTCATCGTTCTCGTCGTCGTCCTCCTGCTCGGAGGGCGCGCAGCCGCCCGCTCGAAGGACGCGCCGGTATTTGCCGGCGCCCTGACGACCTTCCTGATCCTCTTCGGCCTCGGGGTCTCGCCTCTGCCGGGGAGTGCTGCAGAATCCTTCGCCACCCGCATCGTCTATGTCGCGGCGGCCTTGATCTACGCGCTGCTCTTTGCCGCGATCCTGTGGCCGCGGACCAGCAACGCGAAGAGGATATCGGCATGACGCACTTTGCTTCGGCAGCGACCTGAAACGTTAAAGCGCGTCGCGTCAAAGCGGATTCATGCTGCGCGCTTTAAGCCTTTGATTATGCATTTCGTTATCCCAAAACCGCTGCGCACTTTTGGGCGAATGCATTAGCCGCCGGTCTCGAAACCAGGATAAAGCGTCATTCCGCCGTCGACATAGATCGTCGAGCCGACGATGTAATCGGTGAAATCAGACGCGAGCCACACCGCTGTTCGGCCGATCTCTTCCGCCTCGCCGATGCGCTTATACGGGATGAGCTTCATCAGCTCAGCGTAGGCTTCCGAGGTTTGCCAGGCGCTGGTATTGATCGGCGTGCGAATGGCGCCGGGGGCGATGCTGTTGACGCGGATGCGCTTTTCGGCGACCTCCTGGGCCAAGCTTTTCATAAGGAGCATCAGCCCGCCTTTCGACGCGGCATAGTTCACGTGTCCGGCCCAGGGAATGACTTCATGGACCGAGCTGATGAATACGATCTTGCCGGCTGCCACGGAAACGTCAGGCCGGACGCCCCGCCGGAGAAACTCCCGGACGGCCGCGCGCGAACATAGAAACGCGCCCTTGAGGTTGACGTTCATGACGGTGTCCCATTGGGCGCTCGTCATCTCGTGAAAGGGGGCATCCCTTTGAAGTCCGGCGTTGTTGACGAACACGTCGACCGTGCCGAACTCCTCGATGGCGGTGGCGAACATCGCCTCGACCTGCGCCTCGTTGGAGACGTCGGCCGCGACCGCAAGCGCGCGCCCACCGCCCTGTTGGATCTCGTCGACGACCTGCGTGGCGTCCTCTGGGGCCGTGACGTAGTTGACGACCACGTTCGCTCCGGCCTTGCCCAGAGCAAGGGCGATCCCACGACCGATCCCGGAATTGGCGCCGGTAACGAGGGCAGTCTGGCCCTTCAGCAGATGGACCGGTGACAGGATTGGGATTACCGGTTGAGGCAATTGCCGGTTCTCGTAGTAATTTTCCATGATGACCACTCCTCGTTTGCCGGAACCGAGCGGCCCGGCGTGAATTCGGTCGGCGTCGCCGAGCACTTGCGCCTAGAGCATTTCCGTTTTTCTTCGAACCGCTGCGCACTTTTGCTGAAATTGCTCTAGGAGGTCTTGGCGCGTTCAAGCCACGCCTCAGCGGACCCCGAGGCGAAGAGATGCATCCCCCGCGCGATGAACCCGGTCCAGCCCGTCTGGTGGTTCGCGCCAAGACCGGCGCCGTTGTCGCCGTGAAAATATTCGTAGAACTGCAGGCAGTCTCGCCAGTACTGATCGTCCTGGAACCTGGCTTGCCCGCCGAACACGGGCCGCCTGCCGTCCTTTCCTCGCAGGAAGATGGCCGACAAACGCTGGGTAAGTTCTTCAGCGACCTGATAGAGGTTCATGTGACGGCCGGATCCCGTGGGACATTCAACGATGAAATCGTTGCCATAGTAGCTGTAGTATTGCAGCAGCGCCCGGATAATCAGCCCGTTCATCGGCATCCATATCGGGCCGCGCCAATTCGAGTTTCCGCCAAACATGCCGCTGTCGGATTCTGCCGGCAGATAGGCTACGCGGTGCTCATGATCGCCGACCTGGAAGACGTAGGGGTGCTCATCGTGGTAGCGCGACAGTGCCCTGATGCCATAAGGACTGAGGAATTCGTTCTCATCGAGCATCGTCGACAGCACGCGACGAAGCTTGTTCTCGTCCAGTATCGAGGCGAGCTGACGATTGGCGTGACCCGGCTTGCGCGGGTCATGGATGAAGGCGATCAATTCCGGGCGCGTATCGAAGAAATGCTTCATCTGCCTGGTGACCTCGGGGTACCGTTGGTAGAGGTCGCCCTCGAAGGTGGTGGCGGCGCAAAGCGGCAGCAAGCCGACCATCGAGCGGACCTTGAGACGCTGGGCCTGCCCATTCGGCAGGCGGAGGACGTCGTAGAAGAACCCATCTTCCTCGTCCCACATTCCGACCTCATCGCCTGCATGGATCATCGCCGAGGCTATCCATAGGAAATGCTGCGTGAATTTGAGCACCATCTCCTCGCCGCCGGCGCCCTTGAGAGCCAGTTCGGTGGCTATCTCCATCATGTTTTGGCAGTAGAGCGCCATCCATGCGGTGCCGTCGGCCTGTTCCAGGTAACCCCCAGTCGGCAACGGCGCACTGCGGTCGAACACCCCGATATTGTCTAGCCCAAGGAAGCCGCCTTCGAAGACATTCTTGCCGGATCGGTCCTTGCGGTTGACCCACCAGGTGAAGTTCAGAAGCAGTTTCTGGAAGGACCTCTGCAGCCAGGCGACGTCGCCCTTGCCTGACCGCGCCTGCTCCAGACGGTAGGTAAAGATCGTCGCCCAGGCATGGACGGGTGGATTGACGTCGCCGAAATTCCACTCGTAAGCCGGTATCTGCCCGTTCGGATGCATGTAGGCTTCGCGCAGCATCAGATCGATCTGATCCTTGCCGAAGTCGGGATCGACCATCGTCAGAGCGATCACCTGGAATGCCAGATCCCAGGCCGCATACCAGGGGTATTCCCACTTGTCCGGCATGGAGATGATGTCGGCATTGTACATGTGATGCCAGCCGACGTTGCGCTGTTCGATCCGGCGCTTCGGATCGAACGGATCGACGCCGTGTTCGTCCAGCCATCTGTTCACGTCGTATAGATAGAACTGCTTGCCCCACATCATGCCTGCCAGAGCCTGACGCATGACATCGGCGGCGTCGGCCGTCATCGATGGCGGCGTGATCGAAGCGTAGAACTCGTCGGCTTCGCGCCGCCGCGCCTGCATCGCGTCGTCGAACGAACGATCGAACATTGGCCGGACATTCTTGGATACTGCCGGCGGCACGTCACAGAGCCGCAGCCGCAACGTCCGGGATTGCCCGGCATCCACGATGACGACGTAATGTGCCGCGGCCTTGGTTCCGATCTGCTGCGGGTTCACGGCGTCGGTACGAGCGCGCACGACGAAGCTGTCGATCCCGTCCTTGACGAACGGAGTAGTGCTTGGGACGCCGAACAGACGTTGCGTGTTCGTCTCGTTTTCGGTGAACAGCAGTGCCGGCGAACCGTCGCAATAGAGATATCGTGTCGCGTCCGCCGGCTGCCCGGGCGCGACTTTGGCCGCGATCACAGCCGGGGCGTCATTCTGCTCCACACGTTCCAGCGTTGGCTTTTCACCCTCTTCACCCCAGGACCACCTATTCCTGAACCATAATGTCGGCAGCACGTGCAGGGTGGCCGCTTCCGGACCGCGATTGGCAATGGTGATCTCGACAAGAATGTCCTCGGGTGCTGCCTTGGCATATTCGATGAAGACGTCGAAGTAGCGATCGGCGTCGAACACGCCGGTATCGATCAGTTCGTATTCGAGCTCGCCTTTCCCACGCCGGCTATTGGTGTTCACCAGGTCGTCGTAGGGGTAGGCGGCTTGAGGATATTTGTAGAGATACTTCATGTAGGAGTGGGTCGGCGTCGAATCCAGGTAGAAGTAGTACTCCTTCACATCCTCGCCGTGATTGCCCTCGCTGTTGGTAAGGCCGAACAGCCGTTCCTTCAGGATGGGATCGTGTCCATTCCAGAGGGCCAGCGCAAAACACAGCCGCTGCTTGCTGTCGCTGATACCCGCCAGACCGTCTTCGCCCCAGCGATAGGCGCGCGACCTGGCCTGGTCGTGGGTGAGGTAGTCCCACGCATCGCCACCCTCGCTGTAATCCTCGCGAACGGTTCCCCACTGCCGTTCGGACAGGTAGGGACCCCATTTCTTCCAGTCGGCTTTTCCGTCTCGCGCTTCCCGGAGGCGCTGGGATTCAGCATTCATCACGCGCCCTCGCGGTCACTGATAATTGGCGTGCCATATCGCCTTCAAAGGAGGCAGTGGTCCATGACCATGACTTCGTGATCAAGCGGCTGAACTGAAAGAGAGGTAGGTATGGCGGCCCATCTACACTCCCGCAAAAGGCAGAGGGGAGATCCTGCACGCGGTCGATTTAGCCTGCGCGCTGAACTCCGCTTTTGTAAGTGTGTTACTGTAACATACGTCAGAGATCGGTTCCGCGACTACGCCTGGAGCTGTCTTTGCTATAAATTTGTAGCAAAAGACGACTTGGCCGATGTTTAGCTATCAATCCTCCTCCACTCGGAGGAGTATGCGGCACGAGCGAAGATACAATAGTCGACAGCCTACACACCATGTCTGCCCGCAAGGAGGATTTGAGATGGCTAGACCTCACGCTTTGTTACTCGCCACGGGCCTGTTCCTGCCTTTTGCAGGGTTCCCGTTTTCGCCACATCTGACTCTGACCGCCGCCGCGCAGGAGCCGGCCGCCTCCAGTCCCGTCGCGGCGGAAGACGACGCGCCGGCGCCGCTGAGCGAGGACGAACTCGAAATCCTGGTGGCGCGGATCGCGCTATATCCGGACGAACTGGTTGCGCTCGTCACGTCGGCGTCGCTCTATCCACTACAGGTCGTGGAAGCAGCCCGGTTCCTCGAAACCTTGAAGAAGCAGCCCAAGCTCAAGCCGAAGACGACGTGGGATGGCAGCATCGTATCGCTGCTGAATTACCCTCAGATCGTGACGATGATGAGCGAGGATCTGGACTGGACGCAGTCTCTCGGAGAGGCGCTTGCCTACCAGCAGAAGGACGTTCTGATCGCCATACAGCAACTGCGCGACAAAGCGGTCGCCGACGGCATCATCAAGACCGATGACAAGATCAAGGTCAGCCAGGAGAACGACAACGTGGTGATCGTCTCCGCCAGTCCTGAGAAGATCTACGTTCCGCAATACGCGCCGGAGATGCTGTATGAACCGAACTATGTGGCCGAGCCTATCGGCTATTATTCCGAGCCGTATCCGAACTACTACTATCCGACCGCCACCTTTTTCGCGGGCGTGGTGACGGGAGCGGTGTGGGCCGCCGCCGTCGACTGGAACCGCTGGGGCGTATGGGGCGGGCGCTGGAACGGCAATGTCGACATCGACTGCAACAACTGTTTGAACAACATCAACGGCAAGGTGAATATCAACGACGTCGACTGGAAGAACGTCGACCGCAGCAAGATCGGGTTCGACAGCGCGCAGTTCAACAAGATCGACCGCAGCTCCTTCCGGACCAGTATCGAGGCGAACGCCGGCAGCCGGGTCGGAGCAAGAGGCAACGACCGTGCGAACACGATCCGCGACCAGCCAGGCAAAGTCAGTGTCAACGATGTCCGCAAGAGCAAGATCGATGCGGACAGGGTAAATGCTACTCGCAACAAGGCAGGCAATACAGCAGCGGCTGGGGGCGGGAAGGTAGCGCAGGCTGCGCAGAACCGCAGGCCCGACGCAAGAACGCCGAACAGGGCTGCCGAAAACGCAAGGCCCGGAGTCAACGCCAAACGCCCGGTCGCAAAGCCGAAGCCTGCTGCCCGGGTCGACAGCCGGCCCAGAAAGCCGTCGGCCCTTGGTCAGGTCGACAGTGGCAGGCGCGCTGAGATGCAGTCCAACCGCGGCAGACAGGCCATGGCCGGCGGCAATCGCGGTGGCGGCGGCAGAGAAATGCGCCGCGGCGGTGGCGGCGGCGGCCGTCGTCGATAACCAGAAGAAGGAGGAAAGTCATGACAAAGTCAGTCAGAAACATGCTTCTGGGTTCGGTGTTCGCTCTTGCGGCTCTCGCCACCGATCCGGTTCCGGCATCTGCCGCAGAGCCATCCGATGCGACCGTCATCTCAGGCTTCGCCTCGCAGAGCGATCCGCCCGTATTCGAGACGCCGGAACAGGCCGTCGACGCCTTCAAGGCGGCCCTGGCGGCTGATGATTTCGACAAGTTTACGGCGCTGCTGGGTATCGATGCAGCCAAAGCAAGGGCAGGCGAAGGCGTGATGGACACCTACGCACAGATCCGGGACGGCACGAAGAAGAAGATCGTCATGAAGGACGTCGATGACCGCAAGACCATCGAGATCGGCGACAAATTATGGCCTCTGCCATTTCCGATCGTGAAAGGCGAGGATGGCAAATGGAGTTTCGACACCTATGCCGGGTTCGAGGAGATCATCGATCGTCGCGTCGGCGAGAACGAATTGCAGACCATCGACACGATGCAGGCCTATGTCGACGCTCAAAAGGAATATTCTTCCGCCGACCACGACGACGACGGCGTTCTGGAATATGCCCAGAAACTGATCAGCAGCGACGGCAAAACCGATGGTCTCTATTGGTCGCCTGATCTGGGCGAGGGGGATAGCCCGGCGGGCAACGCTCTCGAAGACAATGCCGCGCTTGATAAGGCCAAGGCCGGCGAAGGCTATTACGGCTATCGCTACAGGATCATCGACGGCCAGGGACCGAACATCGCGGGCGGAGAGTTCGATTATGTGATCAACGGCAACATGATCGCAGGATTCGCCCTTATCGCCTGGCCGATCCGATATGGCGAAACCGGCGTGCACACCTTCGTCGTCAACGCGAACGGCACGGTCTACCAGGCCGATCTCGGCCGGGAGACCGAAAAAATAGCTGCTGGCGTCAGGACCTTCAACCCGGGTGACAATTGGGACGTGACTGCTGATTGAACGAGGGTTGCGCGTGTTGGGAACCAAGTCTGCTCCACCTCGTTGCCGCTTCGTACCTGACAATGCAAAGGAGGAAACGATGATTTCCGCAGATCAGATTCGTGAACATATGGAAGTGCGGACCGCCGACGGCACCCATATCGGCACAGTCGATCATCTCGACGGCCCCACGCGCATCAAGCTGACGAAGCTCGACTCGGAAGACGGCAAGCACCACTTGATCCCGATGGATTGGGTCGACCACGTGGATGCTCACGTCCATCTGTCGAAGAACGCCAGGGATGTCCGGATGCAATGGGCTACCATCAACTGACAGCCGGTCGGCTGCGGCTTGCGGGCCGCAGCCTCCTTGGAACAGGGAGCATAATGTCGTCCGAAAACCGCTCACACTTTTCGGCATCATGCTCATAAAGGAGCCCGCCATGTCGAAGCAACTAAAGAGGGGCGATGAGGTCAGCTGGAATACCAGCCAGGGAAAGACCGAGGGCAGGGTGGTCAAAAAGCAGGCCGGTCCGACGATCAAAGGCCACAGCGTGAAGGCATCGAAAGCCGAGCCGCAATATATTGTCGAGAGCGACAGGTCGGGAAAGCGCGCCGCACACAAGCCTGACGAACTCAGGAAGCTTTGAGCCGGCGGTCGCTGATTTGAGCAAGAGGAGATCGATATGCCAGCCAAGTCCAAAGCCCAGCAGAAGGCGGCAGGCGCCGCACTTTCTGCCAAGCGTGGCGAGACGCCGAAGAGCGAACTCAAAGGCGCCTCGAAACAGATGGCCGAATCCATGAGCGAAAAACAGCTCGAGGAGTTCGCATCAACCAAGAGGAAAGGCAAACCTCAGCACGTCTCGAAATGAGAGATGTCGAACCGCCATGCGTCAAGACGTTCCCGTCCCTTAACCGCTACGGGGCCGTGATCTTGAAAGCGTGCCTCCGCCGCCGGCGACGGCTGCCTATGAGGCAAGATTGGCGGTTCATCCGCGGTCGGTGTATGGTTTTGACAATCGTTTCGAGGCAATTTGCCCATTAGCTAGAAGAGCGCATCGCGCTAAAACGGAGTCCGAGATTGGCCGTCGCTTTTACCAAGGAAGAGAGTTTCGAAACCGCTTCGGAAACCCTGCTGCCCGATCGTCCGATTTCGGCGCATCCGAACCTTGTTACGGAAGCAGGACTGAAGGCTCTCGAGCGGCAGTTCAAAGAGGCTCGCGAGGCCTATGATGGCGCGATCACCATCGAAGACGTGAACGAACGGCGGCGGCAGACAGCCAATCCCTTGCGTGATCTTCGCTACTTAGCCGCAAGACTTCGCACCGCCCAGCTCATGCCTTTCCCTACGTCAATCGACACCGTCGCCTTTGGCGGCATGGTGACTTTCCGTCGTGACGACGGGCGCGTGCAGACCTATCGTATCGTCGGAGAGGACGAAGCCGACCCCAAGGCCGGATCGATTTCCTACGTCTCCCCGGTGGCGCGGTTGCTGATGGGCAAGGCTGTCGGCGATGTGGTGGAGACAGGCGGCCAGGAACTGGAAATCATCGCCATCGCATAGGAGAGTGCTATTCGCGTAGCTCTCATTATTTTGGTACCGTTTGGTACTTTATTTATCGAACCTTTACCATCCGTGGCTAGAACGATGGCACTCCATCATCGAAAGTCATGCTCATGGTCAGCGCAATTTCCAGTTCTGCATCCACCATTTTGAGTTCAGCCGTTTCAACCTCGTCTTCCAGTTCGTCTGACCAACGTGCCTCTCTCGAGGCGCAGCTTGCCGAAAAGCAGGCAGCCCTGTCGGAAACGCAGGACGAGCAAGAGAAGACCGCAATCAAAAAATCTATCGCGACGCTGGAAGCTAAGATTGCCAAGCTCGAAGCGAGCGAGAGCAGCCAAAGTCAGGCGTCTGCTGCATCGAAGCCTGCCGGTGACGCTCCGAAAGAACTTTCCGGCGAAAGCGAGCGTATCGGCACCACGAATTTTGACGAGGCCAGCGAGTTCGGCAGCCGCACGGCTTACGTCTGATAAAAGCGACACGGTCACCGGGATGATGCTGCATTTTTGAGTGATGCATCAAAGACGGCGCTTGGCCACGGTGACGACTTCGCGTGTCAGATCCGCCAGGCGGTCGGCGGCGAGGCGATTTATCTGCCAGTAGAGCGGGACATCGAGCGGCGTGTCGGGCACCAGCTCGACCAGCCGTCCGGATGCGAGGTGCTCGCAGGTCAGTTGGGTCGGGTTCATTCCCCAGCACATGCCCGAAAGGCTGGCCTCGACGAAGCTCTGCGGCGAAGGCAGCCAGTGGGTGGGATAATCGAGATCGCGTCCGAATGTTCGCCTGATCCAGCTGCTCTGCAGCCTGTCCTTTTGATCGAAGGTCAGCGCCGGAGCGTTGCGGATCGCCTCTGATGTCACGCCCTGCGGAAAATAGCGTGCGACGAAGTCGGGGGTTGCCGTTGCATGGTAACGCAGAACGCCGAGGGCAAAACGCCGGCATCCGCGGACCGGTTTTTCCAGGCTGGTGACGGCGGCGATCACCCGTCCGCGCTGGAGCCATTCGGCGGTATGGTCCTGGTCGTCGACGGCGACGTTCAGCAGATAGGAAGAGCTTTTGGCAAAATTCGAGATGGCTTCGACGAACCATGTCCCGAGGCTGTCGGCATTCGTCGCTATTTGAAGCGTGACCCTTTGGCGTGGTTCGTCGGGATCGACGAGGGCCGGCAGTTGCCCGAAGAGTTCGGCTTCGAGCATGCCGACATTTTCCATATGGCGGCAGAGCCATTCTCCCTTTTCCGTCGCCGTGCACGGCGTGCCTCTGACGATGAGGACGACGCCGAGACGCTCTTCGAGCTGCTTCACGCGCTGCGAAATGGCCGAAGGGGTCACGTTCAAGGCGGTCGCAGCTCTTTCGAAGCTGCCTGTCTGGACAATGGTTGCGACGGCGCGAAGAGCGGGATAGTCGAGCATGGATTAGTTTCGCTTAATCTGGGTAAGCTGGATTAATTAGCCTAATTCTCGAAATAGCGATAGCGCAACCTCACCGAAATGAGGGGCGTTGGCCGAAGAGATGAATTTTTCGATCTATGGAACCGGCCTGATGATGGGCCTCAGCCTGATCGTCGCCATCGGCGCGCAGAACGCCTTCATCCTCCGCCAGGGCTTACGCAACGAACATGTCTTTGCCGTCTGCTTCGCATGCGCCTTATCGGATGCCGCGCTGATCGTGCTTGGCGTGACCAGCCTGCAGCAAATCGCCAGGTTCATGCCCTGGCTCGATCCTGTCATGCGCTACGGAGGAGCCGTATTTCTGGTCTGGTACGGGGCAAGAAGCCTCTATTCCGCCTTGCGGTCGTCCGCCGCACTGACAGCCGGGGAAGCCAAAACATCGAGCTTTCGGCAGACGCTCGCGACCTGCCTCGCACTCACCTGGCTCAATCCGCATGTTTATCTCGACACCGTGGTGCTGCTCGGCACGATATCGACACGATATCCGGGCGAGCAGGCTTCTTTTGCAGCCGGGGCGGTGACGGGCTCCTTCCTGTTCTTCTTTTCGCTCGGATATGGCGCGAAGCGGCTGCGGCCGATCTTCTCGAAACCCTCATCCTGGCGCGTGTTGGAAACGCTCGTCGCTTTCACGATGTGGATCATAGCGTTCAAGCTGCTGGGCGGGTTGTGATCGCCGATCCGCTTCACGGCGTTTCGGTGGCAGGCTCCTCGTTCGACGAGACGAACTTCAGGAATTGTTCCTGTGCGCGCGTCGGCATCCAATTGATGCGCAGGGTGAGGCCGATCGGTCGTGCCGTGTGGCTGAGGTCGAGCGGCAAAGCCTTGAGGAGGCCGCGGGACAATTCCGCCTGGGCCTGCAGGTAGGAAATGCAGCCGAGATGGTCCGTTCCGTTCAGCAATTCGCGCATCAGGATGAGCGAGCTCGATTCGACGATGCTCTTCGGCGGGTGGTCCAGACCCTCGAACAGGGCGTCGAAGTGCCGTCGTATCGGTGTGCCGCGCTGGCCGACGATCCATGGATAGGCCGCGAGTTCCTCGACCGAGAGCTCCGAGCGTGCCGTCAGCGGATGGTTGCTGCCGGCGACGACGACCAGCGTATCGGTGAACAGGAAGCGTTGCTCGACGTCACCGATCGGTGCGGGATCACGCAACGCGCCAATCAGGAAATCGATCTCGCCGCGCCTGAGGCCGGCAAGCAGATCGGCATAGGGACCTTCCAGAATGTGGATCGGCGTGTTCGGACGCGATTTCCGGAACTCGGCGATAGCTCTCGGAAGCACGAAGGAGCGCGAAAGCGGCATCGCACCGACGACGATCCGACCTGCTTCCTCTGAAAGCGTTTCGGCGAGATCCACCTCCGCCTGCGCCAGTTCGGCAAAGGCGAGGCGTGCGGCCTGTGCGAGCGTTCCGGCGGCGCGGGTGGCGACGATGCCGTAGGAGGTCCGCTCGAACAGCGGGCGGGCGGCTTCCTCCTCAAGCTGCGTCACCGCCCGGTGAACGGTGGGTTGGGCCAGGCCGAGCCTGCGAGCGGCAAGCGTGAAATTCTCGGCCTCGCGCACGGCGACGAGGGCCTGCAGCTGCGAGGTCGTCGCGACCATGCGAAGGCGCGGGCTGAGTTCGTTGAGGGCCGGATCGAGGAAACCGAAGGCTCTTCGCACACGCTTTGCGAGGACATCGCCCTGCGCATTGGCGAACAGTCCCTGCGGCGTCCTGGTGAACAGGGTCGTGCGCAGGCCGCGCTCTATCTTGGAGAGCGCCTGCGTGACCGCAGGCTGCGAGAGATGGCAGACATCGGCCGCCCGGGTGACGGAATTGGTGTCGACCACTGCCAGGAAGACCCGGAGGTGGCGGAGGTTATGCTGGACTTGCGATGCCTGAGATGCTGTCGGATTCAAGTCAAATTACGCTCCAGAATGGCATCCGCCCGCGCTTCCAGAGAATTCTCCTCCGTGCGGATGTCCAATTCGCCGATCTGCCGCTGCCAGTCGGTCGTTGCCGAGGCCATGCGGTCCGGCAGGCCGAGTTCCCTCAGTGTCGCGGCGACTTCCTGCATCTCCGCCGCCCGCCGCCTCCCATGGGCCATCATGCGTTCAAGGTTGTAAGCTGCGCGCGCGGTCCAGTCCATCCCGGGATCAGAAGCCTGGAGAGAGGCGAGCACTGCCTTCTCGACCCCGGCGCGGCGCGCGGCAAGCAGGCATTCCGCGGTCAGCGCTTCGAAACCCTTGATCATCACCGATCGGAGCATCTTGATCGAGGAGGCCTGCCCGACCTCGTTTCCCGCCGTCTGGACCTTCATGCCGAGGTCGAGGAGCACGCGTTGCGCGCGGTCTGCCTGTGATCCGGAGATCAGCAGCGGCGTTCGATGACGGGCGGGATGGACAGGCGACATCACGGCGACGTCGACATAGATGGCGCCGGCGGCTTCGACGAGCTTGGCGGCCGCCGCCTTCGTCGCGGGGGAGCAGGAATTGCAGTCGAGATACAAGGCGTCCCTGTCGAGGAATTCGGCGGCGCGCGCCGCAGCTTCCAGAGAGCGATCCGCAGTCACCAGACTGAATACGGTGCCGGCGCCCGCCAATGCCTGCCCCGGAATTTCGGCACAGTCGACGCCGAGATCCGAACAGGCCCGGAGCAAATCGCCACGCAGGGATGGATCCTCCACCTTTATGTCGAATGTGGAGATCCTACCGGGGGACGCAGCGCCATTCTCGGATATCCAGCCCGACACAAAGGCCTGCGCTGCTTCGCCGAATCCGATCGTTGCAATCGCCGACATCGGTTTTCCCTTTCCCGATGCTGCCAGGCAGCTCGTTCCTCGAAGTGAAATTGGGCAGGCAGGCGCGGTCCCGGCCGCGCCTGCCGCGAGGGCATCCTCCCTACGTCGACGTCTGCCTTGTCGGCGGAGGCGTCGATATGTGATGGCTCGACATGCGTCTTCGAGCCTGATCGTGGCGTTAGGCTGTCCGGATGTGAGGGAAATTCCCATTTCAAAATGATCGGCGACATATAAGAAAAAGCTATAGTTCGCTGCCGGCGGGGATCAGCTGAGCGGCTTTCCTATAGCGAAAACTTATGAGATCGGCGCAAATTCCAAATTGGCAAACGGCAGGCTGAGGCATGAAATCCCGTCAACTACAGCATGTCGCGCAAAAGTGTGCAGCGGTTTTGCGACAACGACATGCGCAAAACCAAAGACCTAAAGCATGGCAAGCGAATCTGAAAGATCGCGACGCGCTTTAGGAACGAGATATTCATGTCGGAAAAGAAGACGGCTCTCGTCATCAGCGCCCATGTTGCGGATTTCGTCTGGCGCTGCGGTGGCGCGGCGGCGCTACACGCCAAAGGGGTTACGACGTCACGGTCGTATGCCTGTCCTTCGGACAGCGCGGCAGTCCGGCGGACGCGGCGCCCAATAAGCGGAAGGCTTTCAATCGGTCTTTCCGCGCACGGTCGACGAGCTCTGACCGGCCAAGGGAGGAGAGAGATAGATGGAACCTTGTTTCGACATTGCCCACTTGGCGCATGTCGAGATGTATTCGAACAAGTTCGAAGAAAGTCTCGACTTTTTTCTGCGGGTCTACGGCCTGAGCCTTGCCGGCCGGGACGAGAATTCCGCCTACCTCAGGGCATGGGACGATTACGAGTTCCATACGCTGAAGCTGACGCGCCACCACACGACCGGCGTCGGGCACATCGCCTATCGGGCCTCTTCGCCTGAGGCGCTCGACCGGCGGGTGAAGGTGATCGAAGCGAGCGGCTACAAGGTTCTGGGATGGGTCGACGGCGATCTCGGCCATAACAGCGCCTTTCGCTTCGAGGATCCGTTCGGGCATGTGTTCGAAATCTATTACGACACGGTCCGCTACCGACCGCCCGACGATGAAAAGCCGGCTCTGAAGAATATTGCGCAGCGCTATCATGGTCGGGGATGCCACCCCCGGCGTCTCGACCATCTTAATCTTCTGGCGTCGGATGTTTCCGAGTTCAGGCGGTTCATGGAGACGTGCCTGGGGTCCCGGGTGACCGAGATGATCCAGCTCGACAACGGGCGCGTAGGCGGCTGCTGGTTCACCATCAACAACAAGGGCTACGACCTTGCCTGCACCGAGGAGCATGGCCGCGGCGACGCTCGTCTTCACCACGTCACCTATGCGACGGACACGCGGGACGACATTCTGCGGGCGGCCGACATCTTTCTGGAAAACGGCGTCCACATCGAGACCGGCCCGCACAAACACGCGATCCAGGGCACGTTCTTCCTCTACGTCTGGGAGCCGGCCGGCAATCGCGTCGAGCTTGCCAATGCCGGCGCGCGTCTCATCCTGGCGCCCGACTGGGAGCCGATCGTCTGGACCGAGGCCGACCGGAAAAAGGGGCAGGCCTGGGGGCTGAGGACGATCGAAACATTCCACACCCACGGCACGCCGCCGGCGGACAAGAACGGAGCATAAGCATGGGCATCGTCGTACAGAACATACCACGGGCGGAAGCTGATGTGATCGACAGGCTTGCCAAATCAGGCGTCGCGACGGTCCACGAAGCCCAGGGGCGCAAAGGCATGCTCGCCAGCCATATGAGGCCGATCTATTCAGGCGCGCAGATCGCCGGCTCCGCCATCACGATCTCCGCACCGCCCGGTGACAACTGGATGATCCATGTTGCGATCGAGCAGATCAAGACCGGCGACATCCTGGTGCTTTCGCCGACCTCGCCCTGCGATAACGGCTATTTCGGCGATCTGCTTGCCACCTCGGCGCGGGCGCGAGGTTGCCGCGGCCTCGTCATCGACGCCGGTGTCCGCGATATCAGGGATCTGACCCAGATGCAGTTCCCGGTGTGGTCCAAGGCCGTGTCCGCGCAGGGGACGGTCAAGGAAACGCTCGGTTCGGTCAACGTTCCGATCGTCTGCGCTGGCGCCTTCATCGAAGCCGGCGACATCATCGTCGCCGACGATGACGGGGTGTGCGTGGTGAAGCTCAACGAGGCCGAGGAGGTTCTGGCCTCGGCCGAGAAACGGGTGGCGAACGAGGAGGCCAAGCGTCAACGCCTCGCTGCCGGCGAACTCGGGCTCGATATTTATGACATGCGGTCGAAGCTCCGGGAGAAGGGGCTCAAATATGTATGAGGACGGCATTGCCTGCCTCTGGATGCGAGGCGGAACGTCGAAGGGTGCCTATTTCCTGGCCGAGGACCTGTCTGGGGATCCCGGCGAACGGGACGCCCTGCTGCTTGCCATCATGGGCTCGCCGGACTCGCGGCAGATCGATGGGATCGGCGGAGCAGATCCGCTGACATCAAAGGTCGCGGTGCTCTCCGCCTCTTCGCGTGAGGATGCCGACGTCGACTATCTTTTCCTGCAGGTCTTCGTCGATCAGGCGCTGGTCAGCGACGCGCAGGGATGCGGGAATATCCTTGCCGGCGTCGGTCCGGCAGCGATCGAGCGGGGCCTGGTGAAGGCATCGGGCGAGGTCACGCCGGTCCGCATCCATATGGTGAACTCCGGCGAGGTCGCGGTCAGCAGGATCGAGACGCCGAACGGCCGCGTCAACTACCAGGGCAAGGCCGAAATCGCAGGCGTGCCGGGAAGCCATGCTGCCATACCGCTGCTCTTCGTCAACATTGCTGGCTCGATGTGCGGCGCCCTTCTTCCGACAGGAAACGAGGTCGACGTCATCGACGGCGTCGAGGCGACGCTGATCGACAACGGCATGCCCTGCGTGATCATGCGGGCCTCGGACTTCGGGCTTTCAGGCACGGAGAGCCGCGAGGCGTTGGAAGCAGACGAACACCTCAAGCAGCGCATCGAATCCATCCGTCTCAAGGCGGGGCCGATGATGAATCTCGGCGACGTCAGTTCCGCGTCAGTTCCCAAAATGACCCTGGTATCGGAGCCCCGAACCGGCGGATCGATCGGCACGCGCAGCTTCATTCCGCACCGCGTTCACGCCTCGGTCGGCGTGCTCGCCGCGGTCACCGTTGCGACGGCGACGCGGCTCAGCCGTTCTCCGGCGCATGCACTGGCACATGCTTCCACAGACGGCCGTTACCGGATCGAGCATCCCACAGGTGACATGGAGGTGTTCCTCGATCTGGCCGCAGACGGCTCGGTCCAAGGGGCGGGGACGATCAGAACGGCGCGCAAGTTGTTCGACGGTAGAGTGTTTCCCAATTTGCCGGCCCGCCCGAGCCTTGGTCAAAACCGTCTCGACTGACTGGCCGAGGCGTGTCCATTTCGCGCTGGCAATCTGCCAGCAGATGTGGCGGAAAGCGCCTTAGCTCCCGGAGCGCATGCTCATGGTTCGCATCCCTGCGCCGCTGCGACTTGAATGCGGAAAGGGCCTGTACGATATTCCAGATGTTTGTTTGAGACATGTCGGGCCTCCTTTGCTGCATTTAGCTGCCGACGCTCGAAATGTGAGGCTCAATTGACATTCAATCAAACAAAATGATATGGGGTTATAAATCAGAAAAATTGAAAGATGCGACGATGAGCATTCCCTTTCGCCGTCCCATTCCGCTGCTTGACAACGAAGTGCTGCGTACCTTCGTGGCTATCGCAGAGACAGGCAATTTTTCGACCGCCGCAGAGGCAGTCTTCCGCACGCCATCGGCGGTATCGATGCAGATCAAGAAGCTTGAAGAACAACTTGGTGCGACGCTGTTTCTGCGCGACGCCCGCTCGGTGTCGTTGACGCGTCACGGCGAGATGTTGCTGTCCTACGCGCGCAACATGCTGGCGCTGTCGAACGAGGCGGTGTCGCGCTTCATCATGCCGGAGCTCAGCGGCGTCGTGCGGCTCGGCGCGCCGGAGGATATCGGCGAACGGCTGCTGCCGAGCATCCTGAAGAGTTTCGCCGAAAGCTATCCCGGCATCATGGTCGACGTGACCATCGACATGAGCATCGGGCTGAAGAAGCGCATGGAGGAGCAGCGGCTCGACCTGGCGTTGATCAACTGTGCGACACGGCCGTTCCCGACCGGCGGTGAGGTGGTGTTTCGCGAGCGGCTGGTCTGGGCCGGCGCCAAATGCGGTTCGGCGCATCGCCGGGATCCGCTGCCGATCTCGATCTGGGAAGACGGCTGCATCTGGCGCCAGGAGGCGCTCTCCCAGCTCGAACGCAACAAGCGGCATTATCGCGTCGCCTATCTCAGCGGCCACACGATGGCGCAGCGCGCCGCCGTGCTTTCCGATCTCGCCATCGCGCCGCTGCCGCTGTCCTATGTCAACGAGGACATGGCGATCCTCGGGCCTCAGGAAGGGCTGCCGGAGCTCGGCGCCTTCGATATCCGCCTGCTGACCGCCTCGCAGGTGTCGGGGCCGATCGAGACGGTGGCCGACAGCATTCGCGGCGCCTTTGCCGAGAGAGCGAAGGCGGTCGCCGCCTAGCCGCACGGACAGGATTATGCGCCGATCGAAAGTGCCAGCGCGTGCTATCGGACGCGCTGTCGTAGCGGGTACCCTTTCAGCAGCTGAACCTTTTGGTTTGTCGCGCGTTATCGGCGCGGACGGCATTTGTCGCCGTTCGGGGTTGATTTCAAACAAGGATATCCGAGATGACGACAACGGCCAAAATTGCCGCAGCCTTGATGGTTCTTCTTGCCCTTTCCTCCTGCGGCAACACGATCCGCGGCATAGGAAGGGATACGGCAAACACCGTGAACGCCACCCAGGATGCCGGCCGCTCAGTCGACCGCGCCGCGAAGAAGTGATGACGGTTCAGATTCCTTCTGGGATTGCCTGACCAGATACTGACCGAGGGGTCAAATGACCGGTCCTGATCATCCTAACGGATGACCGGGGGATAGAGCTTTTCGAGGCCACCGGATCGGCTGAGGCCGGTCCGGAAGGCTTGGTAGGCCGGATGCTGGCCAGAGCGGGCGGCTTCCATCAGCCGGATCTGCAGCCGATCCGGCGCTTGGGCCCCGAGCCACATTCCCAGTTTTTCGAGCTTCAGAGAGTTTAAGACACGCGATCCGGCGGCAAGATCGAGATGGCGGCGCAGGCCGTCGAGCAGGTTGTCGTCCTGGGCAGCGTTTTCCATGAGCAGCGCCAGATAGGACTTGTCGGTCTCCGACAGCGCGGCGAGCTTTTCCGCAACGGTATCGCGGTCGGGAAAGGGAACATTGCCTGTCATCGAATCGTCCATGCTTGATCGTGTTTTGGCCGTTATAAGCTCGCGTTGACCTTCTCGGCTACATCGACTGGCACCCATTTCGTCCACAGACTCTCGTAATTGCGAAGGAAATAGATCGCGGCATCCTCGTTGCTTTCGCGGTTTTCGTCCTGCCAGGCGAGCACCTGGTTGATCGTCGCATTGTCCCATTTGCGGGTTTTGAGATAGGTCGTGACTGGTCCGGCGCGGGTGGCAAAGGACCTGGTCATCAGGGTGAAGGCGCGCGAGACCGGGTAGGAATTAAGCTCGGGCCTGACGCAGCCGGCAACCGCGGTACAGCGATCCCATTCATTCTTGTTGTGGCCCACGCCGAAGCTCAGGCGCGTCATGTCGTACTTGCCGAGGATGGCGGTCGGCGCCCAGTAATAACCGAGCCAACCGATCTTGTTGTCGAAGGCGCGGGCAATCGACGCATCGAGCCGTTCGGGGCTGCCGGTCTCGACAAGCTCGAAGCCCTTCTTGTCGGCGGCAAGCGCCTTGAACAGGTTGGTGGTCGATATCTGGCAGCTCCAGTCGGCGGGGCAGTTGTAAACTGCGCCTTTCGACGGGTCGTCTTCGGCGGGAAAGAGTTCGGGATGCTTCAGCGCGTCCTCGACCGAGCGGATGTCGGGGTGGGCGTCGGCGATGAATTTCGGGATCCACCAACCCTCGACGGCGCCGTCGGCCAGGATTTCGGCCCCCTGTACCAGCCGGCCACTGTTGACAGCCTGATCGAGCAGGGACCTGACGGAATTGATCCAGTATTCCGAGGCGATGTCGGGGATGCCTTTCTCATTCATCGAGGCGAAGGTCGGCAGGGTGTCGCCATCGACGATCGTGACGGAGCAGCCATATCCCTTTTCCAGAATGATCTTGTCGAAGCTTGCGGCAATGCCTGCCGAGGCCCATTTCATTTCGGCGATCGAAACGCTGCCGCATTCGGCGGCTTCGGCCGGCGCGACGGTAGAAAGAGCCGCGGCAAAGACGGCCGGAATCAGAAACGTCTTCATCGTCATTCCCCGAATTCTTCTTAGGCAGACGCGCAGCAGGCTCTGAAATTCACCGACAAGTATCTCCGGCACCCGAAGGGAAAATGCCTGCCGGGCGATACCGCAACAGGCTTTCCGGTTCCTGGGCGCCGTCCGTGCTTGCGGCTCCGGCAACTCGTCGCAGGACTTATTCAACAATGGCGCATTTTGACCGAGCCTACGCGTTCGCTCGCAGAAATCAACCATCTTCTGCTCATGGTTGCGTGACTAAATTATTGAATTCGAAGAATTTATGTCAGCATCCCGAAATTGGCGCCCTCGGGCGAAAAGCACGCTCTTCGCAACCGGCGGCGGATCTTCGGCAGAAATTTCGACCGGAATGTCAAAAAAGATCAAAATTAACATTTGCGTAAGCCTTCAATAACTCTCCGGTAAGAATGTGCCGTTATCAGTTGGGTCGTGGCAGCAATGACCGCCGCTTCTCCGGTTCAGGTAGTGCGTACCGGAGAAAGCGAGCTTCGCCGTGTAAGGGCGAAGACGCCTGAGTTTTTCGGCAAACCGCGCAGAGCCAAGGCCATGCGCGGTTTTCGCGTTTGCGGGGAACGTGACTGGGGCCAAGTCTTGACCAGGCCAAGTCTTGACCCGGGATTGCCGCCCAGTGTAGGCCTCGCCTGAACGAGAGGCGAATGCGGGCCACCATGGCAAGAGCGATCATGCTGCAGGGAACCGGCTCCGATGTCGGCAAGACGGTGCTGGTCGCGGGGCTCTGCCGGCTGGCGGCCAATCGTGGGCTGACGGTTCGGCCGTTCAAGCCGCAGAACATGTCGAACAATGCGGCGGTCGCCGATGACGGCGGCGAGATTGGCCGGGCGCAGTGGCTGCAGTCGCTGGCCGCGCGCACGCCATCCTCGGTCCACATGAACCCGGTGCTGCTCAAGCCACAATCGGAAAATGGCAGCCAGATCATCGTCCAGGGCAGGGTGTTCGGACAGGCGAAGGGGCGGGACTACCAGCGGCTGAAGCCTGAGTTGCTCGGCGCCGTGCTCGAGAGTTTCGAAAAAGTGGCTGCGGGGGCCGACCTCGTTATCGTCGAGGGCGCCGGATCGCCGGCCGAGATCAATCTCAGGGCCGGCGATATCGCCAATATGGGCTTTGCGACGCGGGCCGGCGTGCCTGTCGTGCTCGTCGGCGATATCGACCGTGGCGGCGTCATCGCCTCGCTGGTCGGTACGCATGCGATCCTCGACGATGGCGACCGGGCGATGATTGCGGGCTATATCATCAACAAGTTCCGCGGCGACGTCTCGCTGTTTGACGATGGCATCCGCGCCATCGAAGGCTTTACCGGCTGGCCGTGTTTCGGCATCGTACCGTGGCTGCGGAGTGCTGCGCGCCTGCCGGCCGAAGATTCGGTCGTGCTCGAACGGTTGGCGAGGGGCGGGACGGGCGCGCTGAAGATCGCCGTGCCGGTGCTGCCACGTATCGCCAATTTCGACGATCTGGATCCGCTGCGGACCGAGCCGGATGTCGAGCTGGTCTTCGTACGCGCCGGCGAGCGGATACCCGCCGATGCCAGCCTCGTCGTGCTTCCCGGCTCGAAATCGACGATATCGGATCTCGCCGACTTCAGGGCGCAGGGCTGGGACCGCGATCTCCAGGCGCATGTCAGGCGTGGCGGCCGGGTGATCGGCATCTGCGGCGGCTACCAGATGCTCGGCCGGACGGTGCACGATCCGCTCGGCATCGAGGGCGGGACGCTCGAGACGCAGGGGCTTGGGCTGCTCGACATCGAAACCGAGATGGCGCCCGAAAAGACCGTGCGCAACAGCCAGGCCCGCTCCACCGAATATGACGCGCCGCTTGCCGGCTACCAGATCCATCTCGGCATCACCCGCGGCCCGGATTGCGATCGGCCTTCGGCGATCATCGACGGCGCGCCCGACGGGGCGCTATCGGCCGACGGCCGGATCATGGGCACCTATCTGCACGGCCTCTTCGGCAGCGACGCCTACCGCGCCCGGCTGCTTCAAAGCTTCGGCCTATCAGGCGAACAGCGGAATTACCGCGAGAGCGTCGAGCAGGCGCTCGACGAGATCGCCGGAGAATTGGAACGTCATCTCGATTCGCGCTGGCTGGCCGGCCTGCTCGGTTAAGCCGGATGCGTCATCCGGTCTTGTCGTTCCGCTATTGCCAAATTAGTTGACTGAGTCCATTAATTGTCACGACGGACCCGGTTGAGAGCGACGAAAACTATGAGCGTACTGGATAGATTTTCACTGGCAGGGCAGGTGGCGCTCGTGACCGGCGGCGGGCGTGGTCTGGGCTTCGAGATGGCGCGCGCCCTTGCCGAGGCCGGCGCGCATGTCATCGTCAACGGACGCACGGCGGTGACGCTGGAAGACGCCGTAAAGGCCATCCGTGCAGCGGGCGGCACGGCGGAGGCGGCCGCATTCGACATCGCCGACCGCGATGCCCAGCGTGCTGTGATGGCCGATATCGACAAGATCCATGGTCGTCTGGATATTCTGATCAACAATGTCGGCGTCCGTGACAGGCGGCCGCTGGCCGAATTCGACGATGATGCCATCATCGAGTTGCTGCGCACCGACCTGGCGGCGGCGATGACGCTTTCGCGCGACGCTGCCGTGTTGATGAAGCGACGCAATCACGGCCGCCTGATCGCGGTGACCTCGATCAGCGGCCATGTCGTCATGCCCGGCGACTGCGTCTATCCGGCCGCCAAGCAGGGCCTGACCGGACTGATGCGCGGCATGGCTGTCGAATTCGGCCCGTATGGCATCACCAGCAACGCGATTGCGCCCGGCTGGTTTGCCACCGAGACGAACGCGGCGATGGCCGCGAACGAGGAGTTGATGCCGTTCGTGCGCCAACGCATCCCGGTCCAGCGCTGGGGACGCCCGGACGAGATCGCCGGCGCGGCACTGTTTCTTGCAAGCGACGCCGCTTCGTTCGTCAACGGTCACGTGCTGACGGTGGACGGCGGCATGACCGTCAGGATGTGAGATATCCGCAAGCGCTGCGGCACCGTCTTTCATTTCTGCGGCACCCTTCACTGCTTCTCGTCGGAGCCGAATGACGGTAACGGCAGGTATCACTTGCTCTCAGCCTGCCTTGTGGTCGTCGTTGCCGGAGTCCATGGCTAGAAATATCTGCCTGACTCGACTATTGGTTGATGTGGCAACGCCCCGGTTGGTCATCGCCGTCCATTTGCCCGATTTCCGACCATAAACTGCGTCGGTCATTTGGAGGTTCGGAAATTAACAATCATATTCAGTGGCTTATAGAACATGGAATCACAGCCGAGCATATTGGCGAGCTGATAGCCGGATTGTGCGATCGGCTGATCGCGGATGGCTTTCCGATTTGGCGGGGAAGCATTGCGATGCCGTCTATTCATCCCATGTATGGCGGCGTCTCGGCCAATTTCGTGCGCGGCGGTGCGACCACGATCGAGAATGCCGAGTATGGCAGTGCGGCAGTGCTGAGTTTCGAGAAGACCCCGATCTATTTTCTTTTGGGCCGTGGCGAAACGTCAGGTCGATGGAACATCGCCAAGGGTGAGGGTGTCGATAACTACCCGCAGCTTGCGGAATTCGCGCATGGTGGCGGCACGGATCATCTTGTGAGCCTGCTGGAGTTTCCGAAGGAGGCTGCGTTGCGCGGAGTCAGCCTGTCTCTCACAAGCGATAGGCCGGGCGGATTTTCTGATGATCAACTGGCGATCGTCGCGAAGCTCTTCCCGGCGTTGGGGCTGGCTTGCTACCGCATCGCGGCATCGAAAACCGCATCGGATATCCTTGCCGTCTATACAGGCGCCAAGACAAGCGCGCGCATCCTTGCGGGCGAGATCCAGAGAGGAAAGGGTGGCTCCATCAATGCTGCGATCCTGCTTGCGGATCTCAGGAATTTCACGGCGTTGACCGAAGTCTATCAGCCAGGCGAAATTGCCGGGTTTCTGGACGAGCATTTCGAGCTGATCGGCCGGCATGTCGAGGAGAATTCCGGCGAGATCCTCAAGTTCATGGGCGACAGCGTGCTGGCGATCTTTCCGACCGATGCTGAAGACCTGCAAAAGGCGTGCATGGCCGCACTGGCTTCCGCAAGGAATATTCTGGAAGCCACCAAGGTGCTGAACGGTCAGCGGAGGAGCGATGGAGGTCCTGACATCGGTGTCGATGTCGTGCTGCATCTCGGCGAGGTTTTCTATGGAAATATCGGCGCGCGCGGCAGGCTTGATTTCACGGTGATCGGCAGCGCCGTCAACGAGGCCTCGCGGCTTGAAAAGCTCTGCGGCACGCTTGAGCAAGACCTGCTGATGTCGGAGAGCTTCGCGACCACCTGCGCCGTGGCCTGCGAGTATCTGGGTTCGTTTGAATTGCGTGGCGTGTCGAAGCGGGCCGACGTGTTCAAACTCGCCGACGCCGTATCCTGAAACGTCGATCCGGTCGGCGCGACGGCGCTCAGATCTCGCCTGAGACCTCGCGGCGGCGGCGGTCGAGTTCTTCGCTGTAGCGGCGCAGCGTATAGCTTTCGCTGAGCTGGCCGATCACCTTGCGTTCGATCAGGTTGTTGACGACGGCGAGCGCTTCGCTTTCGCTCTTGTCGAAGATCGCCGCCGCTTGCCTGGCATTCATCTGCGGCTGCAGGAAATCGTTGCGGTAGTGGATGAAATCGGCAAGCGTCTTGCCCTCGTCCTGGGCGTCGGTCGGGTTGGCGTAGATCTCCGGCACCAGCACGAGGCCCGCATATTTGTCGCTCTCCTCGACGAGGATGACGCGCTGGGTCGAGCCGATCGGGAAGGCCCGCTTGAATTCCTCCAGCGAGATATCAGCCCTTGCCGACTTGACGTCGGCGCGCATCAGCTTGTCGACCGTCAGGTTGCGGATCCAGCCGACGTCATGGGCGCTGCGGATGCTTTCGCCGCGAAGATGAAAGCGCCAGGTGGCGAAGGAGTAACCGAAGGTCGAACGCACGACGAGCGAGGAGGTGATGACGGCGGCAAGCACCAGTGCCGTGATTGGGAAATCGCCGGTGATTTCGAGCGCCAGGAACGTCATGGTCAGTGGACCGCCGATGACGGCGACGGCGAGCGAACTCATGCCGACCACGGCATAGATGACGGGCGTCAGCGTCGCATCGGCGAAATAGGGGCCGCAATAGGCAAAGAGCTTGCCGAGCAGGGCGCCCATGAACAGCGAGGCGAAGAACAGCCCACCCCTGAAGCCGGAGCCGATCGAAATCGCAGAGGCGAAGTATTTCAAGAGGAAGAGGCCGATCAGCGTCGGGATCGCCACGTCACGGGAAAGGTTGAGATGCAGCGCGCCGTGGCCGGCCGAGAGCACCTGAGGCGAGATCATCGCCAACAGCCCGACGATGATGCCGCCAAGCGCCGGGCGGAAGGGTGGGGCGATCGAACTCTTGCGCGCCAGCTCCTCGACAAAGGCGACGCCCTGCATGATCAGGATGCCGACACCGGCGCAGAAAGCGCCGAGCAGAAGTGCTGGGATATAATCGGCCGGCACGACCGAGCCGAAGCTGCCGATATCGATGGTGAAATCGCTACCCGCAAGCAGCCTTGCGATTAGGGTGGAGACAAGGGCGGAGACGACGACGGGAGTCAGCGAGACGATCGTATAGGTGCCGATGATCAGCTCGAAAGCATAGAAAGCGCCGGTCAGCGGCGCGTTGAAGGCGGCGGCGATGGCGCCCGCCGCGCCGCAGCCAACAAGGGTGCGCAGGTCCGAGCGGCGAAGCTGCAGCTTCAGGCCGAATTTCGACGCGAGCCCGGCGGCAAGCTGGGTATAGCCGGCCTCCAGTCCGACCGAGGCGCCGAAACCGTTGGAGATCAGGTTCTGCACGGCAACGATGATGCTGTCGGTCAAGGACAGGCGGCCGCCATGCAGCGCATTGGCCTCGATCGGGTCGACCATCGGTTTCTTGCGGCGTTTCGCCAGCACTAGAAGCAACAGGCCGAGCAGAGCGCCGCCGATAACCGGGGCGGTGAGCAGCAGCAGCTTGTTCTCGATCTCGGACGAGCTCAACCGTTCGCTGTCGGCGATGCCGAAGACCAGCTGATGCAGCTCGTTGGAGACGTAGCTCATGCCGGTGACGGCGAGACCCGAGATGATGCCGACGACGGCGCCCGCCAGCGACAGGCCGACCTCGCTACGCCGGGTCAGCGCCCGCAGGCGTCCCGGATCGAAGAAAACACGCAGCGCGCGGAAACTGCGCCGATCCAATTTCATAAGCATGGCTAGACAACTAGGCGGGGAGAGGCCCGGTCAAGGGCGGAGATGGTCGCGCAGTCCGCTTGCGATACAATTGCGGCGAAAAGCCGGCGGTTGGAATAAATTTCGATGACGTAAGTCTCTGATAAATGACGATATTTTAGGTAGGGTAAGTCGTGTTTGGCGAGCCACGCCTCGGAGCTGGCGATCGGGCGGCCGCCAAGGCCGGTTGACTTCATCCCTGCGCTTGCCTAACCATCCCGATAACGGATGGTCGACTGACCATCCTGACATAACGGATGGTTCCGGATCGGTGTTGCGCCCTTCCGGATGAAAAGGGAATGTGACGGGGCGGACCCAAGCCGGGCGCTTTCATCACAGCCGACCCCGCGACTGTAGAGCGGTCAGGGTCTTCCATCCGGCATCAGGCCTTTCCGGCCGGCGGCTTGCAATAATGCAGGCGGGCGGGATGGGCGACATGCCGGAAAAGCCACTGGATATGCATGGTGATCAACCGGGGTCGGACGCCTCTCAAGTCTACGAATCGTCCACCTTTTCACCGATGCAGCCGGGAAGGCGAGGATGATCCGCTGGCACGATCAGGGCGACCGGTTTCCGGTCCGCCCCGATCGCGGCCGATAACCGCGAGCCAGGAGACCTGCCATGCGTGCCGGGCGAGAAGCCCACACCTGGGCACTATGCCCGCTGCCAGCACGGAGGTTGTTTTGGCTGAACGATTGAATTCAGCGCGGCCTGGTGCGGCGCTATTTGCTTCCTCTTCTCCCCAGCGGGGAGAAGGTGGCCCGAAGGGTCGGATGAGGGGGCCGCACGGCACGCCGCTCATTGCCCTTCGCTTGCGCTCCGTGCATTCGCTCCTGTCGTCGCTCACCCCCTCAACCGCCTGCCGGCACCTTCTCCCCGCTGGGGAGAAGAGGTATGCGGCAACGCGTTATTCCTTCTCATCCCGCAGAGACCAGAGAAACGGCCGTAGCTCACGGCTTGCTCCCTCCTCTCCCCAGCGGGGAGAAGGTGGCCCGCAGGGTCGGATGAGGGGGGCGGCACGGCGTGCCCTATCTCATCAACAGAGCGCTTTCACATGACGGCTGCCCCCTCCAACACTGTCTTCATCCTCGGCGGCGCGCGCTCCGGCAAATCCAGCTTCGCCGAATCCCTTGTCGTCGCCACCGGCCTCGATCGCCACTACCTCGCCACCGGCCGCGCCTGGGACGAGGAGATGCAGGCGCGCATCACCCAGCACAAGACCGATCGCGGCCCATCCTGGACGACGCATGAAGAGCCGCTCGATCTCGTCGGCAAACTCGCCGCCATAGACGGCGAGGGGCGCATCGTGCTGATCGATTGCCTGACGCTCTGGGTCACCAATCTGATGATGGAGGAGCGGAACATGGCGGCGGAATTTGCCGCACTTGCCGATTTTCTGCCCGCCGGGAAGGCGCGGCTCGTTTTCGTTTCCAACGAGGTCGGCCTTGGCATCGTGCCCGACAATCGCATGGCGCGGGATTTTCGCGATCATGCCGGCCGGCTGCACCAATCGATCGCGGCGAAGGCCACTGAGGTCTATTTCATCGCGGCAGGCCTGCCGCTGAAAATTAAGGGTTAAGTCCATGAACCAGCAGAAGATTCCCGCAACCGTAATCACCGGCTTCCTCGGCGCCGGCAAGACGACGATGATCCGCAATCTACTCACCAACGCCGGCGGCAAGAAGATCGCGCTTATTATCAACGAGTTCGGCGATCTCGGCGTCGATGGCGACGTGCTGAAGGGCTGCGGTGCGGAGAATTGCACCGAGGACGACATCATCGAGCTCACCAATGGCTGCATATGCTGCACCGTTGCGGACGACTTCATTCCAACGATGACGAAGCTGCTCGAGCGCGAGCAGCGGCCCGACCATATCGTCATCGAGACTTCTGGCCTTGCCCTGCCGCAGCCGCTGGTCGCCGCCTTCAACTGGCCTGACATTCGCACCCAGGTGACCGTCGACGGCGTTATTACGGTGGTCGACAGCGCGGCTGTTGCCGCCGGCCGTTTTGCCGACGACCATGATGCCGTCGACGCGCGCCGTGCCGAAGATGAATCGCTCGACCACGAAAGCCCGATCGAGGAGCTGTTCGAGGATCAGCTCACCTGCGCCGATCTCATCGTGCTCAACAAGACAGACCTGATCGATGCCGCCGGCCTTATCAGGGTACGCGACGAGGTCGCCTCCCGCACGGTGCGCAAGCCCGTGATGATCGAGGCGCGGAATGGCGAGGTGTCGGCCGGCATCCTGCTCGGCCTCGGCATCGGCACGGAGGACGATGTCGCCAATCGCAAGTCGCATCACGAGCTGGAGCATGAAGACGGTGCGCCGCACGACCATGATGAATTCGACAGCTTCGTCGTCGATCTCGGACCCATTGCCGATCCCGCCGGCTTCGTCGAAGCGCTGAAGGACATCATTGCCGCCCATGACGTGCTGCGTCTCAAGGGTTTCGTCGACGTTTCAGGCAAGCCGATGCGCCTGCAGCTCCAGGCCGTCGGCAGCCGCATCGACCATTATTTCGACCGCGCTTGGACGCCTGGCGAAAAACGCGGCACACGCCTCGTCGTCATTGGCCTGCATGAGATGGATCAGCATGCGGTGAGGGCGGCGATCGAAGCGCTGGCGTAACGCGATGCATCTTCTTTTGGCCCAGCAGGGAACAATCAGCGACGGCGAGGAGGCAATCGACCTCGGGCAGACGCCGGGCGATATCCTGTTTCTGTCGGCGGCCGACAGCGAGCTTGCCGCGATCGCAACCGCCCATCGCGAGCGCGGGGCGGCACGTTCGCTGAGGCTCGCCAGCCTGATGAGCCTCAAGCATCCGATGTCGGTCGACACCTATGTCGAGCGCACGGCGCGGCAGGCCAAGCTGATCATCGTCCGCGCACTCGGCGGCGCCAGCTATTTCCACTATGCGCTGGAGGCGCTGCATGCGGCGGCGGCCCGCTCCGGTGCACTGATTGCGGTCTTGCCGGGCGATGCCAGGCCAGATGCCGGGCTGGTTCCGTTCTCGAATGTCGATCTCGACGATCTCAACGCGCTCTGGGCCTATTTGATCGAGGGCGGCGATGCCAATGCGCGGGCCTTTCTCGATTATGCCGGGGCGATGCTGTCGGGCGCCGAGAAGCCTGCGCCGGCCGTGCCGCTGATGAAGGCCGGTATTTGGTGGCCGGGGCGGGGATTGATCGGGGTTGAGGAATGGCGGCGGGTTGTTGCGGAGGTGTCTTCGCGTGTGGTGCCCGCCTTATCCGCCGAGCTCGGGATACCCCCCTCTGTCCTGCCGGACATCTCCCCCACAAGGGGGGAGATCAGGGATGATAGGTTTCGTTCCATCTCGTCAGCTGAAGGTGCGGCATCCCCAAACACTTCTTCTTTGGGAAACCCTAGCGACTTGCCGATCTCCCCCCTTGTGGGGGAGATGTCCGGCAGGACAGAGGGGGGTACCTCAAGTTCGGTGGAAGAAGTGGGATTCGAACCGTCTTCCCCTATCGTCGCCATCAGCTTCTACCGCGCCCTCGTCCAAAGCGGCGAAACCGGACCGATCGAAGCTCTCATCGAGGCGCTGACGACACTCGGTCTCCGGCCGCTGCCGGTCTTTGCCTATAGTCTCAAAGATCCGATTTCGACAGGCATTCTCGAAAGCGTATTTTCGGCGTTGAAACCCGACGTTGTCATCAACACGACGGGCTTTGCCGTCTCCGCACCGGGTGCGGACCGGCAGGCGACGGTGCTGGAGGCGAATGAGGCGATCGTGCTGCAGGCGATCCTCTCGGCCTCGTCGAGGGAGGCATGGGCGGCGTCCTCGCAGGGCCTGTCGGCGCGCGATCTCGGCATGAACGTGGCGCTGCCGGAGGTCGACGGCAGAGTGCTGGCGCGGGCGATCTCCTTCAAGACAGCGGCGCGCTATGATGCTCTGGTCGAGACGAATATCGTTGCCAGCGAGCCCGATGCGGGCCGAGTGCGCTACACGGCGGAACTCGCCGCCAACTGGGCACGGCTGCGGAAGACATCGGCTGGCGACCGGCGCATCGCGCTCGTCATGGCGAACTATCCGAACCGCGACGGAAGGCTCGGTAATGGCGTCGGTCTCGATACGCCGGCCGGCACCATCGAGGTGCTGAAGGCTATGCGGGCGGCGGGGTATCCGGTCACCGAGATTCCGGCCGATGGCGATGCGCTGATCCGCCACCTGATGGAAGGGCCGACCAATTCCGGTTCCGACGGAAAGATCATCCGCGAGACGCTTTCCCTGAGTCGCTACAACAGCTTCCTGGAATCTCTTCCCAATAAGATTCAGGATGAGGTGAGAGCCCGCTGGGGCAATCCGCAAGACGATCCGTATTTTCGCGAGGGCGTCTTCGCCCTGCCGTTCGCCCGTTTCGGCGAGGTGCTTGTCGGCATCCAGCCGGCGCGCGGCTATAATATCGATCCGAAGGAGAGTTATCATTCACCGGATCTCGTGCCGCCGCACGGTTATCTCGCCTTCTACGCTTTCCTGCGCCGCGAGTTCGGTGCGCATGCGATCATCCATATGGGCAAACACGGCAATCTCGAATGGCTGCCGGGCAAGGCGCTGGCGCTGTCTGAAAGCTGCTATCCCGAGGCGATCCTCGGGCCGCTGCCGCATCTCTATCCCTTCATCGTCAACGATCCGGGCGAGGGCACGCAGGCCAAGCGCCGAAGTGCGGCCGTTATCATCGACCACCTGACGCCGCCTTTGACGCGGGCCGAGAGCTACGGGCCATTGAAGGATCTGGAGGCGTTGGTCGACGAATATTACGAGGCCTCCGGCGGCGATCCTCGTCGCATCCGTCTGCTCAGCCGTCAGATCCTCGATCTGGTGACCGATATCGGCCTCGACCGTGATGCCGGCATTGCCAAGGGTGAAAGCGAGGGTGAGGCGCTGAAGAAGCTCGACGCCTATCTCTGCGACCTCAAGGAAATGCAGATTCGCGACGGGCTGCATGTGTTCGGCGTGTCGCCCGAGAGGCGGCTGCTGACGGACTTGACGGTGGCGCTGGCGCGGGTGCCGCGCGGGTTGGGCGAGGGCGGGGATGCAAGTTTGCAGCGGGCGATCGCTGTGGATGCGGGATCGGGCGGCGTGCGGGGGATACCCCCCTCTGTCCTGCCGGACATCTCCCCCACAAGGGGGGAGATCGGCAAGTCGCTAGGGCTTCCCACAAAAGAATCGTTGGAGAATACCGTACCGTTGTCCGAGGAGATGGAGCGAGACCTCTCATCCTCCATCTCCCCCCCTGTGGGGGAGATGTCCGGCAGGACAGAGGGGGGTGCCTCCTCCTTCGACCCTCTCGACACCGACATGGCCGCTCCCTGGGCCGGCCCACGTCCTGATATCCTCGCGGATGTTCTCGACGCTCCCTGGCGCACCAATGGCGACACCGTCGAGCGCATCGAACTGCTCGCTGCAAAGTTCGTCTCCGGCGAAATAGAGTGCCCGGCCCTCTGGTCTAAAACCGGGTTGGTACTCTCCGAGATCGAAACCCGTCTTACGCCCTCCATCCTCGCCTGCGGCCCGGCCGAAATCGCCGGCCTGCTCAAGGGCCTCGACGGTCGCTTCGTTGCGCCCGGCCCCTCCGGCGCGCCGACGCGCGGGCGGCCGGACGTGCTGCCGACCGGGCGCAATTTCTACTCGGTCGACAGCCGTGCGGTGCCGACGCCGGCCGCCTACGAGCTCGGCAAGAAATCGGCGGAGCTGCTGGTGCGCCGTTATGTGCAGGATCACGGTGAATGGCCTGTCTCCTTCGGGCTGACGGCCTGGGGCACCTCGAACATGCGCACCGGCGGCGACGATATCGCCCAGGCCCTGGCGCTGATCGGCGTCAAGCCGCTCTGGGACATGAGCTCGCGCCGTGTCACCGGCTACGAGATCATTCCACCGGCGATGCTCGGGCGGCCGCGCGTCGACGTGACGCTCAGGATCTCCGGCTTCTTCCGCGATGCTTTTCCCGAGCAGATCGCGCTGTTCGACAAGGCGATCCGCGCCGTCGGCGCGCTGGAGGAAGATGTCGGCGACAATCCCATCGCTGAGCGGATGCGCGGCGAGGCGGCTAGGCTTGCGGCCGCCGGCCTCGACGAGGTGTCGGCAAAACGCCGGGCAGGCTATCGTGTGTTCGGCTCGAAACCCGGCGCCTATGGCGCCGGGTTGCAGGCGCTGATCGACGAAAAGGGCTGGGAGCGGCGCGCCGATCTCGCCGAGGCCTATCTCGTCTGGGGCAGCTATGCCTATGGCGCCGGCGAGGAGGGCAAGGCCGAGCGCGGCCTGTTCGAGGAGCGGCTGCGCTCGGTGCAGGCTGTGATCCAGAACCAGGACAATCGTGAGCACGACCTGCTCGACAGCGACGACTATTACCAGTTCGAGGGCGGCATGGCCGCCGCCGCCGAGCAGCTCGCCGGCGCGCGCCCTTCGATCTATCATAACGACCATTCCAGGCCGGAAAAGCCGGTGATCCGCTCACTGGAAGAGGAGATCGGCCGGGTCGTGCGCGGGCGCGTCGTCAATCCGAAATGGATCGCGGGCGTCATGCGTCACGGCTACAAGGGGGCGGCTGAGATCGCTGCCACCGTCGATTATCTCTTTGCCTTTTCGGCGACGACGGGCGCAGTCGGCGAACATCATTTCGAGGCCGTCTACCAGGCCTTTGTCACTGATGCGGCCGTGCGTGACTTCATGATCGAGAAGAACCCAGCGGCATTCGACGAGATGAGGGAGCGGCTGCGCGAAGCAATCGACCGCAGCCTCTGGACGCCGCGCAGCAATTCGGCCCGGTTCGACCTGGCCGCTGAACGATAGAATGAGGTGAACCAATGAGCGACGAAGCACCAGAGAACGAGATCCCGGGAAACGAAACCGGAAAAGACGACGCGCGCCACGCCGAGAAGATGGCGAAGAAGAAGGCCGCGCGCGACAAGATCATGGCGACCAAGACGGACGGCAAGGGCCTGATCATCGTGCATACCGGCAAAGGCAAGGGCAAGTCGTCTTCCGCCTTCGGGATGATCTTCCGCCACATCGCCCATGGCAAGCCGTCCGCCGTCGTGCAGTTCATCAAGGGCGCGATGTGGACCGGCGAGCGCGATCTGATCGAGAAGCATTTCTCCGATCTCTGCCAGTTCCACACGATGGGCGAGGGTTTCACCTGGGAAACGCAGGACCGCGCCCGCGATGTCGCCGCAGCCTCCGCCGCCTGGGAAAAGGCCAAGGAGCTGATCCGCGACGAGCGCAATTCCATGGTGCTGCTCGACGAGATCAACATCGCGCTGCGCTACGACTATCTCGATATCAACGAGGTGGTGGAATTCTTAAAGACCGAAAAGCCCGCCTTGACGCATGTCGTGCTGACCGGCCGCAACGCCAAGGAGGAACTGATCGAGATCGCCGATCTGGTCACCGAGATGCAACTGATCAAACATCCCTTCCGCTCCGGCATCAAGGGCCAGCCAGGCGTCGAGTTCTGAGGCGGTCAGTTGAGCGCGAGGCTGCGCAGGATGGCGGCCGTTTCGTCGTCTGCCGGGAAGAAGGATTCGACCGCGAGTTCCGACAAAGTGATGTCGACGGGGGTGCCGAAGACCGTCGTTGTCGAGATCAGCGAAAGCAAGCCAGCCTTGGTCGAAAGCTGAAGAGGGACAGCGATGCCGGCATAGTCGGCATGGACCTCGCCAGCAGTTTTGGGCGCTGGATAGGACAGCAACTCCTTCAAAAGCTTGTCCAGCATTGGATCGCCCGAAGCCGAGAACTGTTGGCGCAGCCTGCCGATAAGGTGGGCGCGCCACTCGGAGAGGTTTTTGATATGGGGCGCCAATCCTTGCGGATGCAGGCTGAGGCGCAGTACGTTGACGGGCGGCGTGAGCAGGGACTGGTCGGCAACGGCTGAGAGCAGCGGAGCGATGGCCGCATTGGCTGCGATGAGTGTCCAATGGCGGTCGACGGCAATTGCTGGGAAGGGCTCGTGCCCCTTCAGCACCATGTCGATGGCGCGACGGGCCGGTTCCAGTGCGGGATCGTCGAGCGCGCGTTCGGCAAAAACAGGAGCGAAACCCGCCGCGAGCAGCAGCGGGTTCCGATCGCGAAGGGGCACGTCGAGCCGTTCGGCAAGATGCAGCAGCATGTCGCGGCTCGGTGTCGAGCGCCCGCTCTCGATGAAGCTCAGATGCCGCTGCGAGATCTCCGCCTCCAGCGCGAGGTCGAGCTGGCTCATGCGGCGGCGCTGGCGCCATTCGCGCAGATGGTCTCCAAGGGAGCGGGCGGTCAGCGTCATCAGGTGGCTTCCGGCAGCAAATCTATGAAACCGCGGACGGATTTCAGCTTGCCGCCTTCGAGCTCGGCGAAATCCGTGCCCTTGATCAGCGCTTCGCCATTTTCCGGGCCGAGGCCCCAGGAGAAGCGCAGGTTGTCGCCGTAGCCATCGGCCGCCCCGATCAGGGCGAAGCGGAAGCCGGGGAAGCGGTTTTGCACGGCCTCGACCAGCGAGTTGATCTGCTCATGGCCTTCGCCGCGCATCAGTGGGTCGATATAGGTCGCGGCTTTGCTCCAGCTCTCGGCGATGAGAGCGCGGCGGCGAGCGGCATCCGTCTCATTCCAGATGGCGAGACAGCGCTCTGCGTTGGTGTTTGCGTCGTTCATCGGGTCATCTCCTTTTGATCGCCCGTCAATTCCAGGCAGCCCGATCATGCGGGAAGGCGATGCATCTTATCAATTACGTCAGAGGTAATGGAAGATGGTCGAGGGTTCGGTCAGACGCCGAGCCAGACACGCAGCGGATTTGCCGGGTCGGCGAGCAGCTTTACCGCAAGGGCGACGCAGACGATCACGAGCAGCGGCTTGATGAGCTTTGCGCCGATGCGCATGGCAAGCCGCGAGCCCAGCTGGGCGCCGAGGAACTGACAGGCACCCATCAACAGGCCGATCTTCCAGAGTATTGCCCCGAAGCTTGCGAAGACGATCAGCGCGCCGAAATTCGAGCCGAGATTGAGAAGCTTGGTGTGGGCCGTCGCCTTCAGCATGCCGAAGCCGGCGAGCGTGACGAAGGCCAACATGAAGAAGGAGCCCGTGCCGGGGCCGAAGACGCCGTCATAGAAGCCAATGACAGGTACCAGCGTCAGGCCGAAGGTAAAGGGAGTCACGCGGCGATGCGTGTCGAGGTCGTTGAGGTTCGGCTTGACGGCGAAGAAGATGGCGATCGCCACCAGGAGCACCGGCATGATGGCCTGCAGCACCTGGCCTGGAACGATGGTGGCGAGTGCCGCGCCGAGCGCCCCGCCCATGATGGCCATCAGCGCCATCGGCAATTGTTCCGCAAGCTGCACATGGCCCTTGCGGGCGTAGGCGATCGTGGCCGAGGCGGCGCCGAAGAGGGACTGCACCTTGTTGGTGCCGAGGGTCTGAAGTGGCGGAATGCCCGCGATCAGCATGACGGGAACGGTGATGAGGCCGCCGCCGCCGGCAATAGAATCGACGAAACCGGCAAAGAAAGCCGCTGCGCAGAGCAGCAGAAGCAGATGGAAGGCGATATCGGGCAAGGTGGTATTCCAGGCAGGGATTTCGGACGGCCTTGTTGCATTTGCCGCCCCAAGCTGCAATGGCTGCGAGGACACGGGCAAGGCGCATTCGGCGGCGGTTTTCCATGAGCGATATCTCTTTCGATAGGGCGAGGCGTTACGTGCTCGGCCTCGGCTGCGAGCGCGGTACGTCGCCTGCCGAGGTGCTGGCGCTTGCGATCGAGGCGCTCGATGTAGCCGGTATCCGCGCGGCGGAACTCGCAGCCATTGCCTCGATCGACAGCCGAAGACTGGAGCCGGCGATCCTTGCCGTTGTCGCGCATTTTTCCGTGCCTGCCGTCTTCTTCGGCGCGCCGCGGCTGGAGGAGGAGACTCCGCGGCTTGCGAATCCCTCTGCGATCGTCTTTGCCCGCGTCGGCTGCCATGGGGTCGCCGAGGCCGCTGCGCTTGCGGCTGCGGGGCCGGATGCCGATCTTGCTGTCGCCAAGATCAAATCTGCACATGCGACGGTGGCAGTTGCCTGCAGCGGGTTGCAGAAAGCCTAGTGGACGTTATGGTGGCGGCAATTCGCGGCGCCGTCCGGCAGCTTCGCGGTTCACATTTAGAGGATATCTCATGCATAAGGTCATCTATGACACCGACCCTGGCGTCGACGACGCCATGGCGCTTCTCTTCCTGCACCGTCATCCCGAAATCGACCTTCTCGGCATCACTACCGTCTTCGGCAATGCCTCGGTGGAGACGACGACGCGCAATGCGCTCTTCCTCAAGCGCGAATGGAATATTGCAGCTCCCGTTTCCAAGGGCGCTGGCGTCACCATCGATCACACGCGCGAGGATCGCGCATGGCCGGCCATGGTGCACGGCGATAACGGCCTCGGCAATATCGCGGTGCCTGAGACGGTCGACGTGCCCGTCGATCCGCGCCCTGCGCATCGCTTCATCATCGACACCGTGCGCTCCCATCCGGGCGAGGTCCGTCTCGTCGCCGTCGGACGGATGACCAATCTGGCGCTGGCGCTGAAGGAAGACCCCGAGATCGCGACGCTGGTCAAGGACGTCGTTATCATGGGCGGCAATTTCTATGTGCCGGGCAATGTCTCGCCGGTCGCCGAGGCCAATATTCATGGCGATCCCGAGGCGGCCGACATCGTCATGACCGCGCCGTGGAAGGTCGTCGTCATCGGTCTCGACGTCACATCCATCACCACGATGAGCCGCAGCTATCTCGGGGGGATGGCGGCGAAGGGCGACGGGGCGGTGAAGCTGCTCGACGCGCTGTCGCAGCATTATATCGATTTCTACAGCCATTCGGTCGAGGACGGCATGATGGTACATGACAGCTGCGCCTGCGTTTACGTCGTGGCGCCCGAGCTGTTCTCGTCGATTACAGGCGCCGTGCGCGTCGTCTGCGGCGGCATCGCCGACGGCCAGACCATCGTCAAGCCGGACGGCCGGCGTTTTCCGCCGGGCGACTGGGACGGCTTGCCGAGCCAGGTCATCTGCACCGGCATCGAGTCAGAGAAGGTCATCGACCTCATCCGCGACACGCTGCTTGCGGCCTGACTGCTTGGGAGCCGGCTGCGGCGCAGCCGGCTCTGCGACAATACAACAATAATTCATAGTGTTATTCGGATTTCCCGAGGATTTGAATCCGCTTCCTCGCAAACTGAGTCTTGATCATCTCAGCAACTTCGAGTGAGGCGCTGCTGGCGGCGTTGACCTTACCCCTTACGGGGCCTAGATCAGCGGGATGATCGATGCCGCATTCTCCCATCTTCCGGCGCTGGAGCCGGGCAGCGTCTGGCTCGTCGGCGCAGGTCCCGGCGATCCCGGGCTGTTGACGCTGCTTGCCGCCAAGGGGCTTTCCGAAGCCGACGTTATCGTCCACGATGCGCTGGTTAATGAGGAGTGCCTGGCGCTGGCGCGGCCGGAAACGCTGGTGGAATATGCCGGCAAACGCGGCGGTAAGCCTTCGGCGAAGCAGCGCGACATTTCGCTGCGGCTGGTGGAGCTGGCGCGCGCCGGCAAGCGGGTGTTGCGGCTGAAGGGCGGCGATCCCTTCGTCTTCGGCCGCGGCGGCGAGGAGGCGTTGACGCTGGTCGAACACAATATCCCCTTCCGCATCGTGCCAGGCATCACCGCCGGTATCGGAGGGCTTGCCTATGCCGGCATTCCGGTGACGCATCGCGACATCAACCATGCCGTGACCTTCCTCACCGGCCATGATTCTTCGGGCATCGTGCCCGACAGAATCAACTGGGAGGCGATCGGCCGAGGTTCGCCCGTCATCGTCATGTACATGGCGATGAAGCATATCGCGGAGATCAGCGCCCGCCTGATCGCCGCAGGCCGGCTGCCGTCCGAGCCCGTCGCCTTCGTCTGCAATGCCGCCACCGGCCGGCAGCAGGTGCTGGAGACGACGCTCGGAGAGGCGACTGAGGCTGTCGCCGCTTCAGGGCTTGAACCGCCGGCCGTCGTCGTCGTCGGCGAGGTGGTGCGGCTCAGGGCTTCACTCGATTGGCTCGGTGCGCTGGCTGGGCGGCGCTTGCTACCCGATCCGTTCCGCCAGTCAGGCAAGGTGAGGGCATGAGCGGCCTCCTGATCGCAGCACCTTCCTCGGGCGCCGGCAAGACGACGGTGACGCTCGGGCTGCTCCGGGCGCTTCGCCGGCGCGGCATCGCGGTCGCGCCCGGCAAGGCCGGCCCTGACTATATCGATCCCGCCTTCCATGCGGCCGCAAGCGGCACGCTCTGCCTGAATTTCGATCCCTGGGCGATGCGCGGGGAATTGATCTCGGCCAATGCCGCCCTTCACCGTTCCGGCGACCGCATCCTCGTCATCGAGGCGATGATGGGGCTTTTCGACGGGGCGGCTGACGGAAGAGGAACGGCGGCCGATCTGGCGGCCCAGCTTGGGCTTTCCGTGGTGTTGGTTGTCGATGCCTCGCGCATGTCGCAGTCGGTGGCGCCGCTGGTTACTGGTTTTGCCGGTTTCCGTGCCGATGTGCGGGTTGCCGGCGTCATCCTCAACAAGGTCGGCAGCGACCGGCACGAGGCGATGCTGCGGCAGGCGCTCGAAGCTATCCGTATGCCTGTCATCGCCGTCATCGGCAGCGACAAAGGGCTTTCCCTGCCGGAACGTCATCTCGGGCTCGTGCAGGCCGGTGAACACGCAACGCTCGACGGTTTCATCGACCATGCGGCAGATGCCGTTTCCGAGAAATGCAATTTCGAATTCCTGTTGCGCATTGCAAGGCAGGGGCTCAACCGGCCGTCGGCCGCCAATATCGACCGCCTGATGCCGATCGGCGCCCGCATCGCCGTGGCGCGCGATGTCGCCTTTGCCTTTTCCTACGAGCATATGCTGCTCGGCTGGCGCCGCCGGGGTGCTGCGATCTCCTTCTTCTCACCGCTCGCCGACGAGCCGCCAGCTGCCGATGCCGATGCGATCTATCTGCCTGGCGGTTATCCCGAGCTGCATGCCGGACGGCTCGCAGAGGCGCAGAATTTCCGCGCCGGCATGCTCGACGCGGCGGCGCGCGACATCAGGATCTACGGCGAGTGCGGCGGCTACATGGTGCTCGGCGACGGGTTGATCGATGCGGAGGGCAAGCGTCATCAGATGCTCGGCCTGCTGCCCGTCGTCACCAGCTATGCCAAGCGGAAACGCCATCTCGGCTATCGCCGTGTTGTGCCGCTCGACGGTGCCTTCTTCGCGCGAATGATGACGGCCCATGAGTTCCACTATTCCACCGTCGTCTCCGAGGGCGAGGGCAAGCGGCTTTTTCAGGTGCAGGATGCGCTCGGAACCGATCTGGGTGCCGCCGGTCTCAGGCGCGACCAGGTGGCAGGCTCCTACATGCATCTGATCGATCTTGCCGGAGTTGCAGGATGAGCGCACCGATCGTCCACGGCGGCGGCATCACCGCGGCTGCCGTTGCCTTCGGCGGCAGGGCGGACGACTGGCTCGACCTTTCCACCGGCATCAATCCGTGCCCTGTCGTACTACCTGACATTCCGGCAAAAGCCTGGCATCGCCTGCCGGACCGGCATCTTTTTGATGAGGCAAGGCGTGCAGCACGCGACTACTATGGCACCGGCGAGATCCTGCCGCTGCCGGTGCCAGGCACACAATCGGTGATCCAGCTTCTGCCGCGCCTCGTCGAGGCGGGCAGGCTGGTTGGCGTCATGGACAACAGGCTTGCCGTGACGGACAACAGGGTTGCCGTGGTAACGCCGACCTATGGCGAGTATGCGCGCGCCTTCGCCTCGGCCGGTTTTGCCGTCGATGCGGTTAACGATATTGCCGTGATCGGAGCCGGGCATCGGCTGGCTGTCGTCGTCAATCCGAACAATCCTGACGGGCTAGTATCGCCGCCCGAAACACTGATTGCCCTGCACGACAGGATGAAGGCAGCGGCCGGACTTCTCGTCGTCGACGAAGCCTTCGGCGATACCGATCCGACGCTCAGCCTTGCATCCCGTGCGCCGCAGCTTTCCAATCTGGTGATTTTTCGCTCCTTCGGCAAATTCTTCGGGCTTGCCGGCCTGCGGCTCGGTTTTGCGATTGCCCGCAGCGATATTCTCGCACGTTTTGAAGACTGGCTCGGCCCCTGGGCGGTTTCCGGCCCGGCTCTTTCGATTGCAGGTTCGCTGCTGCGCTCGGATGTTTCTCCGATTCGCGACCGCATCAATGAACGCTGCGCCGGCCTGCATGCGGTGCTGAAAGGCGCCGGGTTGCAGATTTCAGGAGGGACGGCGCTCTTCACCCTTGTCGCCGATGCGAGAGCCGGCGACATTTACACGCATCTCTGCCGCCATCATATTCTCGTCCGCAAGTTCGACTATGCGCCGGATTGGCTGCGTTTCGGGCTGACGCCCGATCCGGCGGCAGACAGGCGGCTTGGCGAAGCCCTTCAGAGATTTGAGCGATGACGATCGACGAAAACCTTCTCGTACTGCTTCTGGCGCTACTACTCGACCGGATCGCCGGCGATCCGCAATGGCTGTGGTCGCGGATGCCGCATCCCGTTGTCATGTTCGGCGCGGCGATCTCCTATGCCGACCGGCAGCTCAACCCGGCAAGCCTCACGGGCTCGCAACGTCGAACGAACGGCGTCGCCGCCATCCTGACGCTGCTTCTTTTGGCGGTGGCCGCCGGCTTCGTGTTCAACCGGTTCTTCGCGCTGTTCGGCCTTGTCGGCATCTTGCTGGAAACCGGGCTGGTGGCGATCTTCCTGGCGCAGAAAAGCCTTGCCGATCACGTTGCGGCCGTGGCCGTCGCCTTACGCGACGAGGGGCTTGCCGGCGGGCGGACCGCAGTTTCCCGCATCGTCGGACGCGATCCCGAGACACTGGACGAGCCGGCCGTCTGCCGCGCGGCGATTGAGAGCCTTGCCGAGAATTTCTCCGACGGCGTTGTGGCGCCGGCGCTTTGGTATACCGTCTTCGGCCTGCCGGGGCTCTTCGCCTACAAGATGCTGAACACGGCGGATTCGATGATCGGCCATAAGTCGGATAAATACATCGACTTCGGCTGGGCGGCCGCCCGCCTCGACGATGTCGCCAACTGGCCGGCCGCCCGCCTCTCCATCCTGCTGATTGCCGCCGGCGCCTGGATCCGGCGGGGCACAAGCGCCGGCCGTGAGGCGATCCGCGTGGCGATGCGCGACGGGGCTCTGCACCGTTCGCCGAACTCCGGCAGACCGGAGGCAGCCATGGCAGGTGCGCTGAACGTTCAGCTCGCCGGACCGCGCATCTATGGCGGTGTCATCGTGCGTGAACCGATGATCAACGACGCCGGCCGCGACGTGGCGACGTCAGGTGACATCGAGGATGGCGTATCGGTATTCTATGCCAGCTGCATGGTGCTCGCCGGTGTTACGTTCGGGCTATTTTTGTGTTTTCTGTAGTTTGATCCATGAGGCGGGATGTGGGGTTGTGCCGTGCGGCTACCCCCTCTGCCCTGCCGGGGATCTCCCCCACAAGGAGGAGATCGACAGGAGGTTGGATCGTCGGTCACTTTCTGCCGGCAGAGAATGGCAAAGCCGTCGTTGTTTGGGGAAACCGCTGCGCCCATCCAATCCCCCCTGTGGGGGAGATGCCCGGCAGGGCAGAGGGGGTGCGACACAGCACACCCACGCCGCCGGTAGACAGCCCTCACTCAAACGTTTATGCGAAACGCCTCATAACCCTACCAGACCGGAAACACAGCGATGACAGTTCAGGTTGAATTACCGTGCCCGAAGTGCAAGAGCACCAAGATGAAGTTCGAGCGGCCCGAGATCCGGGAGACCGACATCATCACCTGTGCCGCCTGCGGCCATAATCTCGGCACCATGGCCTCGATCCGCGAGAAGATGAACAAGGCCTACCAGCAGCTCAATCAAGCTGGGGCGAAGCGCAAGCTTCAGTAAGCCTGCGGCGCACCCGCTTGCTGCCATGCGCCGTTAGAATTGTGATTACCATTCGGATTAAAGCAATATAATAAGTATTGCCGTAGTCTCTCTTTCGTGGGGGCGCAATTAAACTGCGCCAAGGCGATAAGAGGGTATCATGAAGACGATTTTGGCGGCTGCGGCCGCAAGTTTATTGCTGCAGTTTTCTCCCGTTGCCGCTCAGGCAGCAACGCTGGTCGCCAATATCAGCATCGGCAAGCAGACAATGACTGTTTCCGAGAACGGCTTCGTCAAGTATCGCTGGAAAGTTTCGACCGCGCGCAACGGCTATGTCACGCCGACCGGTTCGTGGCGCGCCAAGTGGCTGTCGCGCGATCACCGCTCCAGGAAATACGACAATGCGCCGATGCCGTACGCCGTGTTCTTCAACGGCGGTTATGCCGTTCACGCCACCTTCGACCTGAAGCGCCTGGGCCGGCCGGCCTCGCATGGCTGTGTTCGCCTGCATCCCGACAATGCCGCGCAGTTCTTCTCGCTGACGCGGCAGGCCGGCCTTGCCAATACCCGCGTGGTCATCACGCGCTGATCTCGGATCAGCAAATCGACAGCTGATCCCTTTTATGCGCTGATCTCAGATCAGCGCCTGACCCGAAATCGGCAGCTGATCCCAGTTTACGCGCTGATCATCCGCTCCAGCTCATCCATGTCGGGAACGATGATATGTCGGAAGTTCTCGATGCGAATGACGCCGCTCTTGCGCAGCCTGGTCATTTGACGGCTGACGGTTTCGATCGTCAGCCCGAGGAAATCGGCGATCTCGGCGCGGGATAGCGGCAGGTCGAAGGCGGTGCTCGTGGCCGTTTGCGTTTCGGCGTGGGTGGCGATGAGGTGGAGCAGGCTTGCGACCTTCTCTTCGGCGGTGCGCCGGCCGAGCGTCAGCATCCATTCGCGCGCGGCATCTAGCTCCTTCAGCGCCTGATTGTGCAGGCTGCGCTGCAGTTCCGGTGTCTCCGATATCATGCGGTCGAGCAGGTTACGGGGGAAGACGCAGATCGGTCGCAGCCTCGGCTGACAGCGTGCTTTCGCGCACGAAGGGCCTGCCGACGAAATCGGGAGCGAATTGCAGGCCGACGATCTGCTGGCGCCCGTCCGGCATCACCTTGCAGAGCTTTACCACCCCGCGCATGATGTTCGAATAGAAAGAGCTTTCCGAGCCTTGAGCGATGATCTCACTGCCGGCATCGACCTTGCGGCGCAGCGAGTGGCGGCCGAGTTCGCGGAGCTGGCTGCTCGACAGCGCGCCGCAGACGACGCCGTGCCGCGCCTGGCAGGAACGGCAGGCGCCGAGAGTGCCGGCCTCGGGAACCTCACTGCGTGGGACGTCCATGTCCTGATCCCTTCGAAATCCGCGTGTGCCGGTGTGGCTGCGCATGCCAGGCCCCTCGACGATTACGCCGCGATTGCGGGTTCGGCGATCCCGATTTCTTCCAGGGCGGCTTGATGATTATCAATTTCGCCGGGATTGCGATTTGATCCAGATCAAAGTTTCCGTGCCCGGCTGTTGTTGGAAGCGCCTGCGTCGACACGAGGCCGTCCGCGGGGTTGATTCGGATGGCTTCTTCGCCCCGCCGACAGGGCGGGCTTTCTAAAGCGGCATCGCCTCGCGCCCTGGGTGACGGCAAAGGCCGGCATTCCATTGCTGTTTAGGCAACACCCAGCCGGCAAATTGCCGCAACGCCGGGACGAAAGCATTGGCTTTTGAAATGGATTTGCCTATGAGGGGGTTTAAATCGTCATTTCATGAGGTACAGCGCGTGACCGCTACATTCGATAAAGTTGCCGACATTATTGCAGAAACCAGCGAGATCGACCGCGCGACGATCACGCCGGAGAGCCATACGATCGACGACCTCGGTATCGACAGCCTCGATTTCCTCGACATCGTCTTTGCGATCGACAAGGAATTCGGCATCAAGATCCCGCTCGAAAAGTGGACGCAGGAAGTCAACGAAGGCAAGGTTTCCACCGAAGAATACTTCGTGCTGAAGAACCTCTGCGCCAAGATCGATGAGCTCAAAGCAGCCAAGGCCTGAGCGATATAACAGTCTTTTTTGAACGCCCTGCCGCCCTGAATATGGCGGCCGGGCGGTTTCGTTCCTAACTAGTGCGTGCCTCCCAAAAGTGCGCAGCGGTTTTGGGACAACGGCATGCATAAAAACAAAGACCTAAAGTGCGAACCAGACGCGTTTTAGGCGTCACCGGCGGGCGGATCTGGCCTGTCGGGCCGGAGGATCCGAATGCTGCTGGAATATTTCCAGATGATTGACCGCGTCGAAGCGGTGGACCTGAAGAAGGGCACACTTAAGGCGCGATCCGTCGTGCCGGCGAAGAGCCCCGTCTTCGAGGGTCATTTTCCCGGCATGCCGCTCGTTCCCGGCGTGCTCCTGATCGAGACCATGGCCCAGGCCTCCGGCATGCTGGTGCTTGCTGTCACCAATTTTGCCGCCATGCCCTTCCTGATGACCGTCGACGGCGCCAAGATGCGCACCTTCGTCGAACCGGAAGCCGTGCTCGACATCGAGGCGGTGCTCGAGCATGACGGTTCGGGTTTCGCGGTCACCAAGGCTAAGATCACTAGCGGCGGCAAGAAGGTCTGCGATGCGCAGCTGAAACTGCGCACCATGCCGTTTTCCGAGGTGCCGCTCGGCGATATCGTGAAGAAACGTGCCGGCGAGATCGGGCTTCTCGAAGCGATCGCGGCGCAGGGAGTGATTGGATGAGCAAGGCTGCAAACGACGTCGTTATCTCGGGCATCGGCATCGTCACCTGTCAGGGCGTCGGCAAGGATGCGCATATTGCGCTGCTTTCGGCCGCGAGCACGCCGAAGACGATTGTCGAGACCGAGAAGTTCAAGCCCTATCCGGTGCACCCACTGCCCGAGATCGATTGGTCGCAGCAGATTGCCAAGCGCGGCGATCAGCGCCAGATGGAGAACTGGCAGCGCATCGGTGTCTTTGCCGCCGGCCTTGCGCTCGACGATGCCGGTTTCAAGGATGATATCGAAGCCTGCGGCACTATGGACATGATCGTGGCGGCCGGCGGCGGCGAGCGCGACATCAATGTCGACACACTGATCGTCGACGAGGCGCTGAAGCGCAATGACCGCGAGTTGTTGCTCAACGAGAAGCTGACGACGGAACTCAGGCCCACACTGTTCCTCGCCCAGCTTTCCAACCTGCTCGCCGGCAATATCTCGATCGTGCATAAGGTCACCGGCTCGTCGCGCACCTTCATGGGCGAGGAAGCGGCCGGCATATCCGCCGTCGAGACGGCCTTCTACCGCATCAAATCAGGCGAATCCTCGCATGCACTTGTTGGAGGCGCCTTCGCGGCCGAGCGGCCCGATATGATCCTGCTCACCGAAGCGATCGGCGCCCATGCGCGCGGCGACTGGGTGCCGCTCTGGTCGCGCAAGCCGAGCGACGGCGGCGGCATGATCACCGGTTCGGCGGGCGCCTTCCTGGTACTGGAATCGCGCAAGCATGCTAGAGCCCGCGGCGCCCATATCTATGCCGTCATCGACGCGGTCGAGGGCGACCGCGGCAACCGCAATTCCGGCAATCTCGAAGTCCGGCTGGAGCGGCTTTTGGCTCCGGCTGCCGGGCTTGCCACTGAGAGCACGGCGATCTTTTCCGGATCGACCGGCATGCACGATCTTGCCGCCCGCGAGCGGGCGGTGCTCGAGCATCAATTGCCCGACGTTGCGATCCGCGGCTTCGGCGGCGTCACCGGCCATACGATCGAGACGCAGTTCACGCTGGGTCTGGCGCTTGCAGCCCTTGCCGTCGACCGCAAGGCCAAGGTTCCGCCGTTCGATGCCGCTCATGAGGTGCCGATGCGGGCAGGGGCCACCGCCGCCGTCGTGACCACGGTCGGACACCAGCGCGGCGAGGGCATTGCCGTTCTTTCCGCAGATGCGTGAGGAGTGAGAGATATGACAGCTTCCGCTTATAGAGATCACCTCGGCCGTCCGATCGTGGCTGTTACCGGCATGGGCATCATCACATCGCTCGGCCAGGGCCTCAGCGACAACTGGGCAGCGCTTTCGTCAGGCACATCGGGCATCCACGAGATCAACCGCTTCCCGACTGAGGGCCTGTCGACGCGGATCGCCGGCACCGTCGACTTCATCGGCATTCCGGCGCCGAACGCCGTCGAGCGCTCCTATGCCTTCGCCCGCGAAACGACGATCGAGGCGCTGGCCGATGCCGGTCTTTCCGGCGATTTCAACGGCCCGCTATTCCTCGCCGCCCCGCCGATCGAGCCGGAATGGAGCGCGCGTTTCGAGCTTGCCGACCGTTCGCCGGCTTCCGACCATCCGGGTGATGCTTATGAGCGCTTCCTGACGGCGCTGCGCCAGCGTCCGGATCCGGCCTTCCATGAGGCGGCCCTGTTTGGCGCGATTTCCGAGCGTCTTGCCGACCGGTTCGGCACCCGCGGCCTTCCCGTCACGCTATCGACCGCCTGCGCCTCGGGCGTTACGGCGATCCAGCTCGGCATCGAGGCGATCCGCCAGGGCCGCACGGATCGCGCGCTGACGATCGCGACCGACGGATCGCTGAGTGCCGAAGCGCTGATCCGCTTCTCGTTGCTGTCGGCCCTTTCGACGCAGAACGATCCGCCGACCAAGGCTTCCAAGCCGTTCAGCAAGGATCGCGACGGCTTCGTCATCGCCGAAGGTGCGGCGACGCTGGTGCTGGAATCGCTGGAATCGGCGGTCGCTCGCGGCGCCAAGGTGCTTGGCATCATGAAGGGCGCCGGCGACAAGGCCGACAGCTTCCATCGCACTCGGTCGTCGCCCGATGGCGGCCCGGCAATCGCGACGATCCGCGCGGCCCTTGCCGATGCCGGCATCGACGAGAGCGGCATCGGCTACATCAATGCGCACGGCACCTCGACGCCGGAGAACGACAAGATGGAGTATGGCGCGATGTCGGCCGTGTTCGGCGATCGGCTCGTCGGCATTCCGGTTTCGTCGAACAAGTCGATGATCGGCCATACGCTGACGGCGGCGGGCGCCGTCGAGGCGGTGTTCTCGCTGCAAACGATGCTGACCGGAACGCTGCCGCCGACCATCAACTATAACAACCCCGATCCGTCGATCGTTCTCGATGTCGTGCCGAACAAGAAGCGGGAAGCTCAGGTTTCAGCCGTGCTTTCCAACTCCTTCGGCTTCGGCGGGCAGAATGCCAGCCTTGTCATGGCGCTCGAACCGGCTTAAGCGGTTCGCGACAATTTCAAAACAAGAAGACCGTCTTGAAGGCGAGGGATTTTGCCATGCGCGCTTTGCAACTGATCGATGACCGCAAGCTTGAGATCACCGACCTGCCGGAACCGGACGCTCCTGGTGCCGGCGAGGTGACGTTGCGCGTCAAGGCGGTGGCGCTCAACCATATCGATGTCTGGGGCTGGCGCGGCATGGCATTCGCCAAGCGCAAGATGCCGCTGGTCATCGGTGCGGAAGCTTCTGGCGTCGTCGAGGCGATCGGGCCGGGCGTCGCCAACGTGCTGCCGGGCCAGCTCGTTTCCATCTACGGCGCGCGCACCTGCGGCCTCTGCCGCCCCTGCCGCGAGGGCCGCGACAATCTCTGCGAACATGTCTCGGGCGTGCACGGCTTCCATCTCGACGGCTTCGCGCAGGAGAAGGTCAACCTGCCGGCGCGCCTGCTGGTGCCGGCCCCTCCCGGCGTCGACGCGATCGGCGCGGCGCTTGCTCCGGTCACCTTCGGCACGGTCGAGCACATGCTGTTCGACAATGCCAAGCTCGAGCCGGGCGAGACGATCCTCGTCCATGCCGGCGGCTCCGGCATCGGCACGGCGGCGATCCAGCTCGCCAAGAAGATCGGCTGCACCGTCATCACCACGGTCGGTTCGGACGACAAAATCGAAAAGGCCAAGGCGCTCGGCGCCGATCACGTCATCAACTACCGCACCGACCGTTTCGAAGGCGTGGTGCGCAAGCTCACCAAGAAGAAGGGCGTCGACGTCGTCTTCGAACATGTCGGCAAGGATACCTGGGCGGGCTCGATGCTCTGCATGAAGCGTGGCGGGCGCCTCGTCACCTGCGGCTCGACCTCGGGTGTTTCCACAGAGATGAACCTCATGATGCTGTTCCAGCAGCAGCTGAAACTCTTCGGCTCCTTCGGCTGCCGCATGGAGAACATGGCGGATGCGATGCAGAAGATGGGCCGCGGGCTCGTCCATCCCGTCATCGATACCGAGGTCAGCTTCAGCGATATCGACCGGGCGCTGGAGCGGATGGAATCGCGCCAGATCTTTGGCAAGATCATCCTGAAGATGGATTGACCGCGTGAAGCTCTTCGTCACCCGGATCGTTCTGGCGCTCAGGAATTTCCAGCAATGGCTGGTGGCTCAGGTGATGTTCGGCTTCCTGAATTTCCTGAAGCTGTTTCCGGCCGATGGTGCGATCCGCTTTGCCGACAGGACGATGCGCCGCCTCGGCCGGCTGACTAGCCGCCACAGATTGATGCTGACCAATCTGCGCAACGCCTTCCCTGAGAAGAGCGAGGCCGAGATCGAGGAGATCGCGCTCGCCAGCTGGGGCAATATGGGGCGGCTTGCGGCTGAATACGTCTTCCTCGATCAGCTGTTCGACTATGATCCCGAAAAGTCGGAGCCGGGCAGGGTGGAGGTGTCGGGCGTCCCGATCTTCCTCGACCTGCGTGACAATCCGCGCCCTTTCATCGTCTTTACCGGCCATACCGCCAATTTCGAGCTCCTGCCGGTGGCGGGTGCCGCCTTCGGGCTCAACGTCACCGTGCTTTTTCGGCCGCCGAATAATCCCTATGTCGCCAAGAAGGTGTTCGACTTCCGGAGCGCCCGCATGGGCAAGCTGGTGCCCTCGCATGCCGGCTCCTCCTTCGCGCTCGCCCGTCAGCTGGAAGCCGGCCAGGGGGTGGGCGTGCTGGTCGACCAGAAATTCCGCAAGGGGCTGAAGGGCACCTTCTTTGGTCGCGACGTCAAGACCAATCCGCTGCTGCCGAAGCTGGTGCGCCAGTTCGACTGCGAAGTCTATCCGGCGCGCTGCATCCGACTGCCCGGAAATCGCTACCGGCTGGAAATCGAGCCGCGGCTGGACATGCCCCGCGACGCCAATGGCAATCTCGACCTGCCGGCCGCCGCCCAGCTGCTCAACGACAAGGTGGAAAGCTGGGTGCGGGAATACCCGGAACAGTGGCTCTGGTATCACGATCGCTGGCAGATCAAGCAGACGCTCGCGCCTTAGAACAGGATGATTTTAGGCCGGCATGATGCCGAAAACCGCTCCCACTTTTCGGCATCATACTCTGAAAAAGGTCCACCCCCATTTATCAGCGGTGAAAAGCGGCAGCTGCTCTCGGATTGAAACTGAGGGCACTTCATGTTACCCGTCACCACCAAGACGCGAATAATGTCTACCGGAAGGCGCATTTTTGGGAAATGCAGCCATGTGAGGTTTCGGACTCGTCTCTTGGGCAATGGGAATGGGAGGCGTCTTGCTGGAGCTTTTTCGAGCTTTTTCTTTGCGTTGCGTGCAAATCGAGGAAGCCATACGCCTGGGCGACGACCAGCGCGTCACGGCGCTCGACCGCCATGTCGAGCCGCTGGTCGAGGCAATTCTCGCCTGCCGGGCAGCCAATCTGCTCGAAGTCTACATGCAATTGCAGTTTGTGAGCCACCTGATCAGCCAGGATGCCGACGACAGCGCCAGCGTCACGGAGCACACGTCGGTGCTTTCCTACCTGCTCGACCGCTATTTCGGGGCGCATGGGCCGGACTGGCGCGTGCCTTCGCCGCAGGATGTGCGCATCGAGCCGCCGCCAGCCTATGTGCCGGATACCGACAATGGTCAGTTCCTCAATGCGGTGATCCTCGAAAGCCTGCCGGACCGCGTGGCGGTGCTGACAAGGGACTATCGCTACCTCTATTCCAATCCAGCCAACAGCGCCCATCTCAACAGAAAGCCGATGGAGCTCATCGGGCGCCACCTTTCCGAATTCATCGGCGAGGAGCGGTTTGCCGAATGCGCCAAGCATAAGCTCGACGCCTGTTTTGCCGGCGACCGGACCGACTATACCTATGACCGCTCGGCCGACAGCGGCGAATCGCGGCAGGTGCGCTGTCGCATGTCGCCGCTGCGCGATGCGGGCGGTACGGTGATCGGCGCCCTGCTCGTCATGGAAGATCTCGATCGGCTGTCGTAGGCTGCCTGACCAATCCGGCTGCCTTGGGTAGTCTGGCTAGAGCGGTTCAGCTTTTCATGGAAACGCAGAACCGCTCTAAGTTTTTGTTTTTACGCAATTCCGTACGGAAAACCGCTTCACACTTTTCCTGGAATTGCTCTAAGCAGCCGCCCAGACGGCGAGCTCGTAACCGTCGCGGTCGAGGAAGTGGAAGCGACGGCCGCCGGGAAAATCGGTGATCGGCCGGCAGATCGTGCCGCCGGCTCTTTCGACTGAGGTCAGCACTTCTTCCAGATCATTGGCATAGACGACGACCAGCGGGCCGCCGCCCGGCCGCACCGGTCCGAAATCGGTAAAGCCGCCCTTCAGCCGGCCATCGTCGAATTCGCAATAATTGGGGCCGTAATCGGTGAAGCGCCAGCCGAAGGCCGAGCCGTAAAAGGCTTTGGCGGCAGCGATGTCGGCGACGTTGAATTCGACATAGTCGATGCGGCGGTCGTGGTTTTCTGTTTTCTCGGCCATCTATCTCTCCATCAGGGCTTTCAGCATGGCGAGATCCTTCTCGACATGGGCGGCATCGGCGGAAAACTGCGCGTCGGTCATGCCGGGCAGACGCAGCAGCGTGAACATGACCTCGCAGCCATCGCTGTTCGGCACGATGCGCAGGGCATTATAGACCCTGAGGCCGGATTCGATCGTCACCGTATGGTCGATCACGCCGAATTCATTGGCCGGCACGAAGCTCACCCTGATTTTTCCGAGAGCGCCATCGGCGATCCAGTCGGCACCGTCCGGATCGAGCCCGGTCGCAAGGCCGGAGGCCCAGAGCGGCATGTTCTCCGGCTTTCCGGCGAATTCATAGACGTCGCGCCAATCGCGCTCGATCGACCGGTGGATGATTTTCGCGGGCATTGTCGTCATGGCTTGCAGGTCCCTGTCATTTGGTTTCGTCAGAATAACAAACCCGCCGGCAGCGTCTTGAACAAAACGGTCAGTCGGCTCTTTTCCGCATGCCGAGCTGGTCGAAAATGACAGCGGGCGTCAGCGTCGAAAGCTCGCCGACCTCCCGCGTCATGTGGGGCTGGTCGGCAAAGCCAGTTTCCAGCGCAAGCCGGGCAAGCGGCATCGTGCCCGACTTCCGGCAGAGGTCGAGGAAACGCTGGAACCGGCGGATCCGTTCCAGCGTCTTTGCGCCATAGCCGAAATGATGGTGGCAGCGGCGGCGCAGCTGCCTTTCGCTCATGCCGAGCCGGTCGAGCAGGCCGGATGCCGGGCGACCGCTGTCGGCGGCGGCGAAGATCATGGCGGCGTCGCGGGCAGGCTCCTCCGCATCGCGCGCGGTCCCTTCGAGCAGGCGGCCAAACAGCGCCATCGCGGCCGAGGGGTCGGGACAATCCGCAAGCCGCGCTTCGAATTCGGCAGTGTCCTTCCAGCCGATGTCGGCGAGGGGTACCGAGCAGCCGACCAGTGCCGAGAGCGGCGTCTTCAGCCAGGGTGCAGCAGCGCCAGGCGCAAAACGTGCGCCGATGACCGTCGCGCCCGGCCGAATGACGGGAAAGGCCGCCGTCCTGTCTGGGCCGGCGGCGACCAGCCGGCTGTCGATCCAGAGGAGATCGCAATAGCCATCCGGCACGATCGCCACCATTGCCGGCGGTCCGTTGTGGAGCGCATGAGACCAGAGGCGGCTGAAATGGCGTCGCAGCGTCGGCGGCGGTGCATGTTCGCGGTAGCGGCCGGCGCGGGTCGCCAGGAGAGCCGTGTCTTTCCGCTTTTCCGATGCCAATGCGATATCTCCCGAGGCACTGATGATAACATGAGATAGGGCATTACGGGCAGGACGCGCGAAAAACTTGCGGCTTCGGATTAAGCGGCAGCCGGTGGGTTGTCGGACAAACGGGGATATTGCAAGCCTCATTTCGTTGGCTTTTGCGAACCGATTAGACCCTTGCGAGACTTGCCGTTTGACCGAGACAGTGCCACAACACCGGTCCAAATGACACATCGGAGGTTTGTCGTGGAAAAGGCAGAAATCGGACTGATCGGCCTTGCGGTCATGGGCTCCAACCTGGCGCTCAACATCGCGGAGAAAGGCAATAAAATCGCGGTCTTCAACCGCACGCCGGAGAAAACCGACGAATTCTACGAAAGCGCCGGCGATCTGAAGAAGCAGATCATTCCCTGCAAGACAATCGAGGAATTTGTCGATGCGATCCGGCCGCCGCGCCCGATCATCATTATGATCAAGGCGGGCGAGGCCGTCGACCAGCAGATGGAGCTGCTGCGCCCGCATCTCTCCAAGGGCGACATCATGATCGATGCCGGCAACGCCAATTTCCGCGACACCGTCGCCCGCTTCGATCGGCTGAAGAATACCGATCTGACCTTCATCGGCATGGGCGTTTCCGGCGGCGAAGAAGGTGCGCGCCATGGCCCGTCGATCATGGTCGGCGGCACCGAAGAGTCCTGGAAGCGTGTCGAGAAAGTGCTGACCTCGATTGCCGCCCGTTACAATGACGAGCCCTGCGTCGCCTGGCTCGGCAATGACGGTGCCGGCCATTTCGTCAAGACCATCCACAACGGCATCGAATATGCCGACATGCAGATGATTGCCGAAATCTACGGCATCCTGCGCGACGGTCTCGGCAAGAGCGCCTCTGAAATCTCCGGCATCTTCGGCGAATGGAACAAGGGCCGGCTGAACTCCTACCTGATCGAAATCTCCGAGAAGGTGCTTGCCGCCACCGATCCGGTTTCCGGCGGCCCGATGGTCGACATGATCCTCGACAAGGCCGGCCAGAAGGGTACCGGCAAGTGGTCGGCGATCGAGGCGCAGAACATGGGCATTCCGGCAACTGCGATCGAAGCCGCGGTCGCCGCCCGCAGCCTCTCCTCGATGAAATCGCAGCGCGAAGCCGCCGAGAAGATCTTCGGAACGCAGGTCGTGTCCTTCCCGATCGCTTATGGGCCGGAGCTCAACAAGGATCTGGAACTGGCGCTGTTTGCCGCCAAGATCGGCGCCTATGCGCAGGGCTTCGCGGTGATGGCGGAAGCATCGCGCGAGTTCAACTGGTCGCTGCCGATGCCGACGATTGCCAGGATCTGGCGCGCCGGCTGCATCATCCGCTCACAGTTCCTCGACGAGATCACCTCGGCCTTCACCAAGGCGCCTGACGCGGCAAACCTCATCGTCACGCCGGCCTTCTCCGACATGGTCAAGGAATCGATCCCGGCGCTCCGCCGTGTCGTCGGTGCCGCGATTGCCGCCGGCCTGCCGGTTCCGGCGCTGACCTCGGCGCTGACCTATTTCGACGCCTATCGCCAGGGCAGGGGAACGGCAAACCTCATCCAGGCACAGCGCGACTTCTTCGGCGCCCACGGCTTCGACCGCCTGGACGGCAAGGATTTCCACCACGGCCCCTGGGGCAGCGGTGCCTCGACCTTCTGAGGTTTTCCGATTTTCAAGGAGAGGCCCGGCCACTGCGCCGGGCCTTTTGCTGAGATGCCGCGGCCGAGAACCCGGAGATCTAAGTGACGAGCATTCGGATAGCCGCCGCGCAGACGCCGGAATTTCGGGAGAATGTTGGGGCGGCACTGGATTATGCCGTTAAGGTCGCAGCGCTTGCCGAGGCTGATGGGGTGGCTTTGCAGGTCTTTCCAGAAGGTTTTCTCCAGGGCTACCTGACCGATGAACGATCGGCGCGGCGTGTTGCCCTCGATCTCGCATCGGCCGAGTTCGCTGCGGTCCTGGATCGGTTGCCGAAGTCGGGACCGGTGCTGGTCATGGGGCTGATCGAGATCGATGACGGGCGATTATTCAACACCGCCGTCGTCGTCGAGCGCGGCGTTCTTCTCGGCCGTTACAGGAAAGCCCACCTGCTGCGCGGCGAACGGGCTTTCGAGGCGGGACAGGAGAGCCCGCTCTTTGCGATCGATGCCCTGCGCTTCGGGATCAACATCTGCTACGACACTAATTTTCCCGAGGCGGCGGCAAAGGTCGCTGCATCTGGTGCATCCCTGATCCTATGCCTCTCGAACAACATGATGCCGAGGGAGAAGGCGGAAACATTCAAGGAATTACACAATGCGGTTCGCGGTGAAAGATGCCGCGAAACAGGGCTGTGGCTGATATCATCCGACGTGACAGGCGAGCGCGACGGGCGCATCGCCTGGGGGCCGACCGCCGTGTTGAACCCGGAAGGGCAGGTTGTGGCACAGCTGCCGCTGGAGGAACCCGGCTTGCTGGTCTTTGATTTTCCCCGTGGTGGATACGATGGGAGCGGTTCGATGCAGGTGGCGGGCCTTGGTCGCGTTGGGAAAAGTGTAGGATTTAATCGTGCTTCATGTCATAAGAATGGGGAAACGAGAGTGACTGCCCATGCGCACGACCCAATCCTTAAGCATCACCTTGCCAATCGAAATGGCTGAAATGGTCAAGGCCAAAGTTGCCTCGGGCGAGTATGCCACCGAAAGCGAAGTCATCCGCGATGGGCTGCGCACTCTTGCCGCGCGTGATGCAGCGGTCGAGCGTTGGCTGCGCGAAGAGGTCGCCCCTGTTTACGACGAGATCAAGGCGCATCCCGAGCGGGCAGTATCCCTTGATGATGCTTTTGAAGGTTTCAACAAGCGCATCAAATCCATCGCCGCCAAAACCAAAGGATGAGATATACCGTCCGGCTCAGTGTCGCCGCTCAACGTGATGTTGACGCGCTGTTGGATTACCTTGTGCCGCGTGCGGGAGAGGCCATTGCCCAAGCCTACATCGACCGGCTTCGGGCATTTCTGGAAGCCTTTCAAAACTTTCCAAAGCGAGGAACGGTTCGCGATGAGATTCGCGATGGTCTGAGGATCGTCGGTTTCGAACGGAGCCTGAGCATCGCTTTTACCGTCGAAGAAGAAACCGTCTATATCCTTAGGATCATGTCTGGCGGGCAGGAGCTGGAGCTTTACGAGGAGTGATGTCTACGGGTGAGAGGGACTCAAGCCCAAACCCAGTCCTCTCACCAGCTCTTCACCCAGCAGTAACCGGCATGTCGAGGTTTTAGATCCCGGTTCATCGCGACATTTCGGCGTTTGCGAAAGCTGGATGGGGACCGTATCCACATTCCACATCCAGCTCCCGTCGGTCTGCCTAAATCGGTTGGCCAACGTCAATACGGTTGCCGTCGGGGTCTTCAAACACGAAGGCCCGCAATCCGTAGTCCTTGTCCTGAAGGCTCTTGAGGATTCTCAGCCCATATTGCCGGCAAACCGTGTGCAGGGCATCGACATTGTCGACCATCAGGTGGACAACATTGAAGTCCGCAGCCTTGTGGTTCGGCTGTAAGGTGAGATGCAGCTCGCCCTGATCGCGCTTCAGGATCATGAAGCCGACAGGATTGCCGTTCTCGAATATATTCTTGAAGCCGAGGACATTGGCGTAAAAATCATAGGCCTTGGTCATGTCCTTGACTGGCAGCATGGCGGCAATTCGTCCGAAACGAACACCGTGATTGGCGATATCATTCATCGCAGAACCTCTGATTGCGAAGACGCACACACCCTTCGGACGGTGCCAGCAGATGTTACGCTCCGATGTTTCGATCAGCAGGACGGTGCCCACGAGCTTAGGTCTATAACCTCGGAATCCTCTGCGGAAGAGGGGGTAGCGGAATCTCGCGAGATTTCTCGTGGCATCTACGACACTTCGTTTCAATCGGATAAAACACTGTTTGTACGGGCAGCCTTGACGATAACGCGCTTAGGGAATTGACAGTGATGCTCATCCGATACGAAACGCCTGATGATATCGATGCGATCCATGATCTCACCGCGACCGCCTTCAAGCCGATGCCTTACAGTGACGGTACGGAAGCGGAGATTGTCCGCAGACTTCGCGCGGCGGGCGATCTCAAGATATCGCTGGTGGCCGAGCAGGGCGGAGAGATCCTGGGGCATGTCGCGTTTTCGCCGGTGACGATCGACGGTGCGCATGATGGCTGGTTCGGGCTGGGGCCGATATCGGTCAAGCCGGAGAGGCAGCGGCAGGGTATCGGCAAGGCGATGATTGCAAGGGGTCTCGAATTGTTGGACGAGATCGGCGCCAGCGGATGCGCCCTGATCGGCAATCCCGAGATCTACAGTCGTGTCGGTTTCAGCAGCGACGGACAACTGAAGTATCTCGACCTCGATACGCGGCTCGTGCAGCGGATTGTTTTTCGCGGATCCCCGCCAAGCGGGACGTTGCAATTCGCCCCGGCATTTGAAAGCTAGAATATTCCGTTCAACGGCCGAAACTCCAAACCCGACTTGACAGAGAAGGCGACGACATGTCCGAAACGGGCGCGATGACCATTCGAACCGAGCGTCTTAAGCTCCGCATGCCGGAGATCGACGATTTCGCCGCCTATGCGCAGATCATGGCGTCGCCGCGATCGGTCGGAATGGGCGGTCCGTTCGATCTGCGCGCGGCATGGGGGATGTTCTGTCACGACGTGGCTCTCTGGCAGCTTTTCGGGCATGGAGCACTGACGATCGAGCTTGGCGAAACCGGCGAATGCGTCGGTCAGGTGGGGATCAATCACGGGCCGCTCTTTCCTGAGAAGGAATTGGGCTGGTTCGTCTATGAGGAATATGAGGGCGAGGGCTATGCCACCGAAGCGGCCTTGGCGCTGCGCGAGTGGGCCTTCGCGACACTCAAGCTACCATCACTCGTCAGCTATATCGCTCCCGGCAACGCCGCATCCGTTGCCGTTGCGGAGCGGCTGGGCGCGCGTCTCGATCCCACTGCCCCCCGAACGGATCCTGCCGATCTCGTTTACCGCCATTTCGCTTCCTGAAACGCGGAACATGGTCTTGGGCGCACTGCGATTGGTTGCAGACGTCCCAGTTCTTACATGCTGATCAGCTACTGCCTAATTCAAAGTGCTGCAGCGTCCTTTGCGCGTCTGAAAGACGCTCGGCGCTGTAGGATATCGGGCTCTGCAAGAGATGGGGATATCAGATGACAGGCGAGAAGCGGGAGCACTGGGACGAGGTCTACCGCACGAAATCTGCCGACAGCGTCAGCTGGTATCAGCCGACGCCCCGGCCTTCCTTGCGGGCGCTTGACGAGCTGCAACTGCCGGCAACGGCCTCGCTGATCGATGTGGGCGGCGGCGCATCGAGCCTTGTCGACCGGCTTGTCGAGCGCGGGTGGTCCGACCTCACCGTCCTCGACATAGCCGCGCCGGCGCTCGAGGTCGCCAAGGCGCGGTTGCGGGATGAAGCCGGCCGGATCGCCTGGGTGGTTGCCGACGTCACTTCATGGCAGCCCGAGCGCCATTACGATGTGTGGCACGACCGCGCCGTCTTTCACTTTCTCACCGAGCCCGAGCAGCGGCTGGCCTATCGACGCGCGCTCGAAACCGGCACGGCGCCGGGCAGCGTCGTGATCATAGCGACCTTTGCGCCGGACGGGCCGGAACGGTGCAGCGGCTTGCCGGTCCAGCGTTACGACGCGGTGGCGCTTGCGACCGAATTCTCATCCACCTTCGCGCTTCAGCGTGACTGGCGGGAGGAACACACGACACCCGGCGGTGGCCGGCAGTCGTTCCAGTGGTGCGTCTTTCGCAGGCGCTGACGATCTCGTCTACTGCTGCCTCGTTTCCCGAGAGAGACAGTCGAGGATGAAATCCGCCCGGTCGGCGACCGCGATTTTCGGCAGCATGACGACGTCGTAGCCGAGCGTCGGATAGATGGCGGCAAGTCGATCATATTCGGCGACGGCGTCGTCGAAGCCATGGCGCCGCTCGGGGTCGGTCGTGTAGATTTCGGGCCATGGCGGGGTGAGAAAAATCCTCGGGTGATAGTGGTGGGCGGCGCCCAATTTTTCCAGGACCGGTTCTCCGGTCAGGTGCTGCAGCGCTGCCGCCGAATCGATCAGCCCACGATCGAAAAACGTCCAACCCGCCTCCTCACGCGCCGCCGCGTGATCGGCGATCGCCATCTCGATCGCGCGACGAGCGAAGGCCACCATGTCGACCCAGGGCAGGGCCGCACCGTCGCCCTCGAGTTCCTGTTTGACGATCCGTCGGCCGGGCTCTTCGACGATGGCATGACCGCGGGCGGCAAGTTCAGTAAGCAGCGTCGATTTTCCGCCACCGGAACATCCCGAAATCAAGACCAGCCTGTTCATCATCAAGCTCTCGTCTCAGGCGGCCCGTCGGGCGCGCGCCAGGCCGTGGTCCACCAGGCGGTCGATGATTTCGGCGTAGGTGACGCCGCTTGCCGCCATCGCCTTGGAATACATGCTGATATCGGTGAAGCCGGGGATGGTATTGATTTCATTGACGAGGAACCGCATGTCATCCGTCAGGAAGAAGTCGACGCGGGCCATGCCGTCGCAGCCGACGGCTCTGAAGGCTTTTGCGGCCACGTCGCGCATGGCAGCCTCGACCTCCTGCGGCAGTTCTGCCGGCACTTTCAACGCCGCACCTTTCTCGTCGATATATTTGGCATCGTAGCTATAGAAGCCGTGGCTCTCCGCCGGCACGATCTCGCCCGGCCGGGAGACGAAGAGTTCTCCTGCCGCATCCTCCAGAACGCTGAATTCGATCTCACGGCCGCGCACGAATTCCTCGGCGAGCAGTGTGCGATCGTGGCGGAAGGCCTCAGTGAGGGCGGGCGCAAATTCCTGACTGGCATGGACCTTGGCGACACCGACCGACGATCCCTGGCGCGCCGGCTTGATGAAGAGCGGCAGGCCGATCTCACCTTCCAATGCTGCCAGTGAAGGGGCGGCACCCTCATGGATCGTCACCGCGCGCGCCACCGGCAGGCCCGCCGCCCTCAGCAGGCGTTTGGCGATGTCCTTGTCGAGCGCTGCGGCGGAGCCGAGGATGCCGCAACCGGCGAGTGGCACGCGGGCCACCTCCGCCGCGCCCTGTACTGATCCGTCTTCGCCATGCGGGCCGTGCAGCACGGGAAACAGGATGTCGATCCGCGCCAGCTCATAGGGCGCGCCATGATTTGGGATCGCCAGCACGCGGCCGCGCCCACCCGGCACGAGGCAGATTTCCGTGCCCGATGAAGGTGTCGCCAGCACGCCATCCTCAAAACTGCTTAGCAGCCATTGTCCGTCGCGGGTGATGAAGACAGCGACGGCGTCGTATTTCTCGGGCTTGAGCGCGCCCATGACATTGGTTGCCGAGAGCACGGAAACCTCATGCTCGGCCGAGCGGCCGCCGAAGAGCACGGCAATGCGCAGCCTGTGGGGTGAAGGGGTCATGAAAGTCTCCAAAACGATCTGGTGTTGAAAAGGGTCAGGCGTCGACCGATATGCCGCGATTGGCGAAGAAGCGGTCGAAGACGGCAAGCGGCAGCGTCACATCGGCCTGGCTCGCTTCGTCGTGGCCGGACGGGTTGTGAAAACGAATCGTCTCCTGCGAGGCTGCCGTCACCAGCACCAGGTGTCCGCCCTTCGACGGCGGCTCGCGCTCCGGCCAGCGGATGCCCGAATGCACCGAGGCGATGAAAAACCGCCGCCTCGACAGAAGGTCGGGAATGGCCGATGTCTCGACGCCGGTCATCGTCTCCGCGCGAAGCGCGAAACGGTCGGCGGCGAAGCGGACGAAGGGCGCGTAGATCAGCCCTTTGATCGATGCATCGATCTCGTTGACGACATAACCGCCATAGACGGTGCAGTCGCGGGCAAGCTCAAGGGTTGGATGGATCTCGCCGCGGGCGGCAAGGATCATCTTCAGGCAGGCCATGCCGCAGACATTCACCGCCCAGCGCGCATATTCCTCGATCGTTGCGGCTCCCGAATGGCGCCAGAGCGGATCGTTGAGCAAGGCCTGCGATCCCTCGGCAAGCACCGGCAGCGTCATGCCGGGTGTTTCCCATTGGCTGAAATAAGGCACGCCGCTCTGCTGCATCCTGTCGATATCCCCGCGACTCGTCTCATGAGATGGCGGGCAATCTTGGCTTTTTTTGAACCGATGCCCGCGTGAGAATCCAAGGGTAGGATGGCTTTTTATTCAGGTCCACTTAATTAAAGTCAGCATATAGGTTAGAAATTATGGCCGATTGATCATCCGGAGAAACAGGTTTGGATTTCTTCCGATTGCGCACACTTCGCGAGCTTTCGCGCCGCGAGACGATGGCGGCGGTCGCTGACGCGCTGGGTATCTCCTCATCGGCTGTTTCCCAGCAGATCGCCCAACTGGAGGACGAGGTTGGAATCCCGCTCGTCGAGCGGCGCGGGCGAGGGGTGATGCTGACACCGGCCGGCCAGCGGCTCGTCCTGCATGCCGACCGGATATTCGCCGTCGTCGAGGAAGCCAAAACCGATATTGCCGAGCTGCAGAACATCGTCGCCGGGGACCTCCGGATCGCCGCCCAACCCTCCGCGGCGTCCTCCTTCATTCCGGCCGCGATGCGCCAGCTCGCCATCGACCATCCGCATCTCGACATCGTCATGACGACGATGGGACCTGCCGAAGGCCTGGCAGCGCTCCGGGCCTGGCAGGCCGATATCGTCATTGCCGACGACATATCGTTCGATCCGCACACGCGGGAGGGCACGGTCGACACGCTGTTTCTGTGCCGCGACCAGCTTTTCGTGCTTCTGCCCGCAGGCCACAGGCTGGAGGACGACCCCGTCATCGAACTCGCACAGCTGAGAGATGAACATTGGGCGCTCGACGTCGCCTCCAGCGCCTATTCCATGGCCATCCGCCAGGCTTGCCGCGATATTGGTTTCGAGCCCGTCATCAACGGTTTTAGCGACAGTTTCGAAGTCGTGTTCGCGCTTGTCGAAGCCGGATGTTCGATTTCGGTGATGCCCGGACTGGCGCTTCGAGATTTTGGCGAAGGCCTGACCGTCAAGCCGCTGGCGCCATCCACCTACCGGAGCATCTATGCGATTAGCCGGCGCGGCGAGGCGCGTAACCCGAAGATCGCCGCGGTGCTCGATCAACTGGTAAAGAGCGCGCCGCGGGATTTGAACAGATCCTGATTTTCGCGCCAATGCACTCTTGGCAGGAGCGATCATATCGGGCACTCTTGGTTCATGACTATGGCAACTCAAGCAGCAGACGTTCGCGCACGCGACGCACGACTTACCACCACGGCCTCCTGATCGGAGCCGGGTTAACACTGTCGTTTGCTTTCTCCTTATTTGCCTTGAGCCACCGTCCATGAACACCAGATCGTTTCAAAAGCCACATCGCGCTTTTTTCGTCCGGAGCGTCGTGCGGACGTTCTGCGTCGCAACTCCGCACGCGTTTCGACTTAGCCGCGGCTGCCGGACGTCACCGGAGCACCGGCAGCCGTAGCTGCTCCTGAACCAAAGAACGCCTCCACTTTTCAGGACACGCCGCCGCAAAGCCGGCCGGTGCCAGGAGTAATGCATGCCTTATGATCCCACAAAGATCGAACCGAAATGGCAGGCCTATTGGGCCGACCACCATATCTTCCGAGCGGAAATCGATCCGGCCAGACCGAAATTCTACGCACTCGACATGTTCCCATATCCTTCCGGTGCGGGCCTGCATGTCGGCCATCCTCTCGGCTATACGGCCACTGATATAACGTGCCGCTACAAACGCATGTGCGGCTTCAATGTCTTGCATCCGATGGGATGGGACAGTTTCGGCCTGCCGGCGGAGCGCCACGCGATGCGGACTGGTGTGCATCCCGATATCACGACGAAGCGCAATATCGAGACGTTTCGCGGGCAGGTGCAGAGGCTGGGTTTCTCCTATGACTGGAGCCGCGAGTTTGCCACGACCGACCCCGCCTATGTGCGCTGGACGCAGTGGATCTTCCTGAAGCTGTTCGAGAAGGGCCTCGCCTATCAGGCGGAGATCGCGGTCAACTGGTGCCCGGCCCAGAACGCAGTGCTTGCCGACGAGGAGGTCAAGGACGGGCGTTATGTCGAGACCGGCGATCTCGTTATTCGCCGCAGGATGCGCCAGTGGATGCTGCGCATCACGGCCTATGCCGATCGGCTGCTGCAGGGGCTGGACGGCCTCGACTGGCCCGAAAACCTGAAAACCATGCAGCGCAATTGGATCGGACGCTCCGAGGGCGCCGAAATCAGGTTTCCGCTCGAGCACGGCAAAGAGGTCATCACCGTCTTCACGACGCGCCCCGAGACCCTGTTCGGAGCAAGCTATATCGTGCTCGCGCCGGAGCATCCTGCAGTTGCCGCCATCGTCCAGCTGGAAATGCGCGAGGCAGTGGCCGCCTATATTGCCGAGGCCGAAGGATTGGAAGAGACGGTGCGGGCCGATGCCGGGCGCGAGAAGTCGGGCGTCTTCACCGGCGCCTATGCGATCAACCCTGCCAACGGAGCCCGGCTGCCGGTTTGGGTGGCCGATTACGTGCTGGCTGGCTACGGCACCGGCGCCCTGATGGCGGTGCCGGCTCATGACGCGCGCGACCACGCTTTTGCCCATGCGCACGAGCTGCCGATCATTCGCGTGATCGACAGCGAGGACGATATCGAAAAGGCGGCTTATGAGGGCGAGGGGGTGATGGTCAACTCCGGCTTCCTGGATGGCCTGGGCTCGCCGGAGGCGAGATACGCCATCATCGCCTGGCTGCAGGCGAACGGCGCAGGCGGGCCGAAGGTCATGTACCGCCTGCGCGACTGGCTGTTTTCCCGCCAGCGCTACTGGGGTGAGCCGATCCCGGTGCTGCATCTGACGGATGGCTCGGTGATGCCGCTGCCTGAGGAATGCCTGCCGCTGCTGCCGCCTGAACTGGAAGACTACGCTCCGGCGCCAGATGGCGAACCGCCGCTTGCCCGTGCGCAGTCCTGGGTCGAAACAATCGTGCCGGGCACCGACATTCCGGCACGGCGGGAGACCAACACGATGCCGCAATGGGCGGGTTCGTGCTGGTATTATCTCAGATTCCTCGATCCGGAGAACACCAGCGAACCCGTCGGGCGCGAGGCCGAGCGCTATTGGATGCCGGTCGATCTCTATGTCGGCGGCGCCGAGCACGCGGTCCTGCATCTGCTCTATGCCCGCTTCTGGCATAAGGTGCTCTACGACATCGGCGTCGTTTCGACGGAAGAGCCGTTCCAGCGGTTGTTCAACCAAGGCATGATCCTTGCTCATTCCTACCGCGATGCGGCGGGCCGGTATTACGCGCCGTCTTCCGTCGTCGAAGAGGAGGGCAGATGGTTGGCTGGATCGGTCGAAGTGCAGCGCGCCGTCGAGAAGATGTCGAAGTCGCAGCTGAACGTTGTTAATCCCGACGATGTCGTCCATCAATTCGGGGCCGACGCCTTGCGCCTGTACGAGATGTTCATGGGACCTCTGGACGCGGCAAAACCCTGGCAGACCGCTGGCGTGATCGGCGTGCGTCGGTTTCTGGAGCGTGCCTGGCGTATTGTCTGCGACGAGAGCGACGGATTGTCTCCAGTGGTGCTGGAGGCGGCCTCCAGCCCGCAGCTTCTGCGCTTGCGCCACCAGACGGTGAAGACCGTGACGGCGGATATCGAAGCAATTCGGTTCAATACCGCGGTTTCCCGGCTGATGGAACTGGCCAACGCACTGACGGCGGAAGCAGCGCGTCCGCGCGAAGTGGTGGAGACATTCGTGCTGTTGCTGGCACCCTTTGCGCCTCACATCGCGGAGGAGTTATGGAGCAAGCTTGGTCACGGGGAAACACTGACATGGGTTTCCTGGCCGACCTTCGACCCTGCGATGATCGAGATGGAGACCCGCGAATATGTGGTGCAGATCAACGGCAAGGTTCGCCACCGCTTCGAAGCCGCCGCCGACCTCGGCGAGGCGCTGCTGGCAGCGGCGCGATCCGAACCCTCCGTCATTGCCTTGCTCGACGGCAAAACGGTGGTCAAGGAAGTTCTGGTCCCGGGGCGACTGGTGAATTTCGTCGTCGAAGACCGGTGATGATCCAAAGCGGATCGTCGGATTTGAGCCCGACGGTCCGTTCCTTCAACCGACCGCCTACCTGCCACTCTCCGGCCAGGTCGGCTGACTAATGCTCTGCAGCAGTTCCGGTTCGACGCCGTCGATGCGGGCGATGACGGCTTTGGCCATTTCGCGGCCGGCGTGGCGGACGTCCTCCTGGGCGGTGATGATCTCGGGGCGGATCCAGTTCAGGATCGGTACCGATTGTTTGGAGACCATGTCGAGATCGCGGCCGAGCGCCTTGCCGGCGGCCTCGATCCCGGCATTGACGGCGATTGCAGCACTGCCGGCTGAACAGACGATGCCGTCAGGTGCGTTGGCCGAGCGCATCATCACCTCGACGACGTCGCGGATGTCGGCGAGCGGGGCGTCGGTGTTGATGCGCAGCGGCACTTCCTCGGCGCCGTAATCATGCAGGCCGGTCTGGAAGCCGATGCGGATATGGGCGTAGTAAGTGAGCTTGCTCGGCGGCTGCAGCAGGGCGATGCGGCGCCGGCCGCGCTTGACCAGCTTTTCCACCGCCTTATGGGCGAAGGCCTCGTTGTCGAAATCGTGGAAGGGATGCGTGAGACCCGCATCGGTGCGCCCATGCGTGGCAAAGGGCATGCCGCGCTCGCTCAGCAGCCTTACGCGCGGATCGTCTGGCTCGATGCGTGAGATGATGACGCCGTCGGCCGAGCCGGTATCAAGGATATAGCGCACCGGCAGCATCGGGTCCTTGCTGTGCGAATGCGGCGTGATGACGATATGATAGGGCGTGCCGGACAGCACCTCGGAGATGCCGAAGACCATCTGGCTCGAGAAGCCCATGATCTCCTCGTCGATGCTGAGGACGAGGGCGATGACGTTGGTCTTGCCGGTACGGAGGCGCACACCCGCCCTGTTCGGCTGGTAGCCGAGCTGGCGGGCGACCATGCGCACGCGCTCCTTGGTTTCGGCCCCGATATCCGGCGCATCCTTCAGCGCGCGCGACACCGTCGTCACGCCAAGGCCCGTCATGAAGGCGATCGTCTTCAACGTCGGGCGCTCGCGCGCTGCCGGCGTCGATGCCGCGTTCCCGAAATTTCCCTTGTTTTCCATCCCTTTAGGCCGTCCTGCGCGAATTGGTGTCGCTTATAGAGGCTTTTTCCAGCGTCGTAAGCCCGCCGCATGCCAAAATCGCACCTCCCTGAAGAATGCAATCTGTAACGATACAGTAGAAATGTCGAGTGCTTTTTGTTGTGTGCATTGCAACATTGTACGTATAGGTTGAATCGGCAATCCGTGCTCTGTTTTATTGCGATTGCGAAGAGATGGAATTGGAAGGCTAAATTTCTTGTGTGAAATTATTACGCAAATTCAAATTGATAAAGTGGAAACGCATGTGCGAGAACGCGCGGCCGGGTATCGTTTCAAGGGGATGCAATGCTCCTGATGTAAACAGGCAGAAGTAGCAATTCCGGTTATCACGGAAAAATTTGCCTGCGGGCAGTTGCGTGAGGAAATCGATTGATCTAAGTTTTTCCGGCAACGTTTCAGTGAGGGAGGAAAACTCATGAAAATCCGTCTAATGGCCGCCCTGCTTGCCACTTCGGTCGCGCTTCCGCTGGGAGCCGCCAATGCCACCGATCTTGAAGTCACCCACTGGTGGACTTCTGGCGGAGAGGCTGCAGCGGTCGCCGAGCTCGCCAAGGCATTCGACGCCACCGGTAACCACTGGGTCGACGGCGCGATCGCCGGCTCCGGCGGCACTGCTCGCCCGATCATGATCAGCCGCATCACCGGCGGCGACCCGATGGGCGCGACGCAATTCAACCATGGGCGCCAGGCCGAGGAACTCGTCCAGGCTGGCCTGATGCGCGATCTGACCGACGTGGCGACCGCCGAGAAGTGGAAGGATATCATTCGTCCGTCGAGCCTGCTCGATTCCTGCACCATCGACGGCAAGATCTACTGCGCTCCCGTCAATATCCACTCCTGGCAGTGGTTGTGGCTTTCGAACGCCGCCTTCAAGAAGGCCGGCGTCGAAGTTCCGAAGAATTGGGACGAGTTCGTCGCTGCGGCTCCGGCTCTCGAAAAGGCCGGCATCATTCCGCTTGCCGTCGGCGGTCAGCCGTGGCAGGCGACAGGCGCCTTCGACGTGCTGATGGTTGCCGTTGCCGGCAAGGATACCTTCAACAAGGTCTTCAAGGACAAGGATGCGGAAGTTGCTGCCGGTCCTGAAATCGCCAAGGTGTTCAAGGCCGCCGACGACGCTCGGCGTATGGCCAAAGGCAGCAACGTCCAGGATTGGAACCAGGCCACCAACCTTGTCATCACGGGCAAGGCCGGCGGCCAGATCATGGGCGACTGGGCGCAGGGTGAATTTGCGCTGGCCGGTCAGAAGGCCGGCACCGACTACACCTGCCTGCCGGGCCTCGGCGTGAACGAGATCATCTCGACGGGTGGCGACGCCTTCTACTTCCCGCTGCTGAAGGACGAAGAAAAGTCCAAGGCGCAAGGCGTGCTTGCCAAGACTCTGCTCGATCCCAAGACCCAGGTTGCCTTCAACTTGAAGAAGGGTTCGCTGCCGGTTCGCGGTGACGTCGATCTTGCTGCCGCCAACGATTGCATGAAGAAGGGTCTCGAAATCCTTCAGAAGGGCAATGTGATTCAAGGCACCGACCAGCTGCTTTCGGCCGACAGCCAGAAGCAGAAGGAAGACCTTTTCTCCGAATTTTTCGCCAATCCGTCGATGACGCCCGAAGACGCTCAGAAGCGTTTCGCCGGGATCATCGCTTCTGCTGACTGATCTGCAGACTTGCTGCCTTGCGGTCCGGCTCCCATGGGGGCCGGATCGGTACGACGGTCGGTGATGGTCCGGCGGGTGGCGGCGTCCCTCCGGTATCTTCGACGGGTTCGGAGGTGGGGACGACAGGCGGCGCCTTGCCGTTTTGTTACTTGTCGCAATTGCGATTGAGGAGAAGTGTTTATGACGGGTCAAGCGCGAGCAGGCCGGCCAAACAAGTTACTGCGCAATCTGAATGCCAAGATTGCGTCCATTCCGATGATCCTGACAGCGCTGGTGATCTTTGTCGGCGGCACGCTCTGGACGGTTTTTTATTCCTTCACCAATTCCAAACTTCTTCCGCGGTTGAGCTTTGTCGGCTTCGATCAGTACGAGCGCCTATGGGCGGCACCCCGCTGGGTGACGGCGATCGAGAATCTGGCCGTCTACGGCATCCTCTCGCTGATCTTCAGCCTGGTCATCGGTTTCATGCTCGCTGCGCTGATGGACCAGAAAATCCGCTTCGAAAACACCTTCCGCACCATCTTTCTCTATCCCTTTGCACTGTCCTTCATCGTGACGGGCCTCGTCTGGCAATGGGTTCTGAACCCTGACTTCGGCATTCAGGCGGTGGTGCGCTCGATCGGGTGGACGAGCTTCACCTTCAATCCGCTCTATACGCCTGAGATCGTCATCTACGGCATTCTGATCGCGGCGCTGTGGCAGGGAACGGGTCTCGTCATGTGCCTGATGCTTGCCGGCCTGCGTGGGATCGACGAGGACATCTGGAAAGCGGCGCGTGTGGACGGCATTCCGATGTGGAGGACCTATCTCTTCATCGTCATCCCGATGATGCGGCCGGTCTTCATCACGACGATCGTCATCATCGCCTCCGGCATCGTCAAGGTCTACGACCTCGTGGTCGCGCAGACATCGGGCGGACCGGGCATTTCCTCGGAAGTGCCGGCGAAATATGTCTACGATTACATGTTCCAGGCGCAAAACCTGGGGCAGGGCTTTGCTGCCTCGACCATGATGCTCGTCACAGTCGCGATCATTATCGTTCCGTGGGCCTATCTGGAATTCGGCGGAGGGCGCAAGCGTGGCTGATGTAGGAACTCTCAACACCACGGCAGCCGGCATCGACGCCGTCGCGCCGAAACTCGGCGAAGGCCCCAGCGGCCCGCGGCCGCGCCCGGCGGTGTCGGCGCGCAACATCATGCTCTATGGCACACTGACGATCGCCGCGCTCTACTATCTGCTGCCGCTCTATGTGATGGTCGTGACGTCGCTGAAGGGCATGCCGGAAATCCGTCTCGGCAACATCTTTTCGCCGCCGATGGAGATCACCTTCGAACCCTGGGTGAAAGCCTGGGCGCAGGCCTGCACCGGGCTTAACTGCGATGGCCTGTCGCGCGGCTTCTGGAATTCGGTTCGCATCACGGTGCCGTCGGTCATCATCTCGATCGCGATTGCCTCTGTGAACGGCTACGCGCTGGCAAACTGGCGCTTCAGAGGATCCGAGCTTTTCTTCTCGATCCTCATCGTCGGCGCATTCATTCCCTATCAGGTGATGATCTATCCGATCGTCATCATCCTGCGCGAAATCGGCATCTACGGCACGCTGACCGGCCTCGTCGTCGTGCATTCGATCTTCGGCATGCCGATCCTGACGCTGCTCTTCCGCAACTATTTCGTGTCGCTGCCGGAGGAACTGTTCAAGGCGGCGCGTGTCGACGGGGCGGGCTTCTGGCAGATCTTCCTGCGGATCATGCTGCCGATGTCGCTGCCGATCTTCGTCGTCGCGATGATCCTGCAGGTGACCGGCATCTGGAACGACTTCCTGTTCGGCGTGGTCTTCACCCGGCCGGATACCTATCCGATGACCGTGCAGCTCAACAACATCGTCAATTCCGTCCAGGGCGTGAAGGAATACAACGTCAACATGGCGGCAACGATCCTCACCGGTCTCGTGCCGCTCATCGTCTACTTCGTGTCGGGACGGCTGTTCGTCCGCGGCATCGCCGCCGGCGCAGTGAAGGGTTGATCTCATGAATATGAATGCAAGCGTCTCCATCAAGGATCTGTCCCTGAACTTCGGTGCGGTCAGCGTGCTGAAGGATCTCAATCTCGACATCAACGACGGCGAATTCCTGGTGCTGCTCGGCTCGTCCGGCTGCGGCAAGTCGACCTTGCTGAATTGCATCGCCGGCCTGCTCGACGCCTCGGAAGGGCAGATCTTCATCAAGGGCAAGAACGTTACCTGGGAAGAGCCGAAGGACCGCGGCATCGGCATGGTGTTCCAGTCTTATGCGCTCTATCCGCAGATGACCGTCGAGAAGAACCTGTCCTTCGGTCTTCGCGTCGCCAAGGTGCCGCAGGCCGAGATCGACAAGCGGGTGGCGCGTGCCTCCGAAATCCTGCAGATCCAGCCGCTGCTGAAGCGCAAGCCGGCCGAGCTCTCCGGCGGCCAGCGCCAGCGCGTGGCGATCGGCCGGGCACTGGTGCGCGATGTCGACGTCTTCCTGTTCGATGAGCCGCTGTCCAACCTCGACGCCAAACTCCGCTCGGAGCTGCGCGTTGAGATCAAGCGCCTGCACCAGTCGCTGAAGAACACGATGATCTACGTCACCCACGACCAGATCGAGGCGCTGACGCTTGCCGACCGCATCGCCATCATGAAGAGCGGCATCATCCAGCAGCTCGACGATCCGACGACGATCTACAACAGGCCGCGCAATCTCTTCGTTGCCGGCTTCATCGGCTCGCCGTCGATGAATTTCCTGCACGGCGAGCTGGTCAAATCAGGCGACGACATTGCCTTTTTGGCCAACGGCGTCATTTTCTCGCTCGCTGCCTACGACGCTAGCGAGACGCTGCAGCCCGGCCGCAAAGTGGTGCTCGGCGTTCGTCCAGAACACATCAAGGTCAACGAGAATACCGGCGGCGAAGAACATGACGCCACCGTCGATATCGAGGAGCCGATGGGCGCGGACAATCTGCTGTGGCTGAAACATGCCGGTCACACGATGTCGGTACGTGTCAACGGCGCACGCCGCTTCAACGTCGGAGCCAAGGTGAAGCTCAGCTTCGACATGACGGTCGCCTCGGTCTTCGATGCCGAGAGCGAGTTGCGTCTTTAAGAGGTTCTGTGGGTAGGGGCCACTGGCCAGGGACGAGTTTGGCGAGAAGGCTAACTCCGCCCTCCGTCATCCTCGGGCTTGACCCGAGGATCTATGGCCGCTGCTGTTAGTGGATGCGGTGTAGATCCTCGGGTCAAGCCCAGGATGACGGAGGATGGGGTGGGCAGAAGGAGACCAAGGTGTTGAGCGCAAGCGAAGGGTAACATGAAGGGCGTGCCGTGCGGCCCCCTCATCCGACCCTTCGGGCCACCTTCTCCCCGCTGGGGAGAAGAGAGGGAGCCAAGCCGGCCCCTCACGAAACGACAGCTACCGGACGACGACCATGCGCCGTCTCTTTCAAAAACGTAAATCGGAAACGATATCGTGACGCATCGATCAATTACTCCCAATATCGACCTTTCCGGTTCGTGGCAGCTTGCCTCCGTCGACGGTGAGATCCGCACCGCGATCATCTTGCCGGGCGACGTGCACACCGCGCTCCACCGCGCAAGCCTGATCCCAGATCCTTATTTCGGCCGCAACGAGGAAAAGGTGCAGTGGGTCGCCGAGCGCGAATGGGCGGTCGAGCGCAGCTTCACGCTTCAAGAGGTCGAGGGCGACTGGTATCTCGATATCGATTATCTCGACACGGTTGCCAGCGTCCACGTCAACGGCTTTCTGGCGCTCGAAGCCGACAACAGCTTCCGCCGCTACCGGCCCGATGTCTCCAGCATGCTGAAATCAGGCGACAACAGCATTCGCATCGTCTTTGCCTCCAACATCGCTATTGCTGCTGCGCGACAGAAGCAGCAGCCCTTCTACATTCCCTACAGCACGGGCAACTCGCCGATCCCCGACGGCAACATGCTGCGCAAGCCGCAATGCCATTTCGGCTGGGACTGGAACATTGCCATTGCGCCGCTCGGCCTCTACGGGACGATCGCGCTGAAAAAGCTCGAAACCGCGCGCATCGAACACGTCGTCACCCGCCAGACCCACAATAACGACGGCTCGGTCGATCTCAAAGTGACGGCGACGCTGTTTTCCAAGGGGCCAGACATTGCCCAGGTCTATTTCGACCTCGACGGCGAGCGCGTGCGCCTGGATGTCGGCGTCAACGGCGAGACCCATGTCAACCACCTCTTCCATATCGACAATCCGCGCCTCTGGTGGCCTTCCGGCAGCGGCGAGCAGGCGCTCTACAGGCTTTCCGTCGAATTGCCGACGGATGAGGTGACCAAGCAGATCGGTCTTCGCACCGTCGAGCTGATCACCACGCCGGATGCGGCCGGCAGCCGCTTTGCCTTCAAGGTCAACGGCCGTGAGATCTTCTGCCGCGGCGCCAACTGGATCCCGGCCGACGCGCTGTTTTCGCTGTCTTCGCCTGCAAAGACCGAAGATTTGCTGCAATCGGCGAAAGCCGCCAACATGAACATGATCCGTGTCTGGGGCGGCGGCTTCTATGAGCAGGATCATTTCTACGATCTCTGCGACCGGCTGGGCCTCATGGTCTGGCAGGACTTCATGTTCGCCTGCAACCTCTATCCCTCGACCGAGGACTTTCTCGACAATGTGACGATCGAGGTCGACTACCAGGTGCGCCGGCTCTCCTCGCATCCCTCGATCGTGCTCTGGTGCGGCGACAATGAGCTGGTCGGAGCGCTCACCTGGTTCGAGGAATCGCGGAAGGACCGCGACCGCTATCTCGTCTCCTATGATCGCCTCAACCGCACGATCGAGCAGGCAGTGAAAAAGGCGTTGCCCGGCGCGCTCTGGTGGCCGTCGAGCCCGGCTTCCGGTTATCTCGATTTCGGCGATGCCTGGCATGCGGACGGGTCCGGCGACATGCATTACTGGTCGGTCTGGCACGAGAACAAGTCGTTCGACAATTACCGCTCGGTGCGTCCACGCTTCTGTTCGGAATTCGGCTTCCAGTCCTATACGTCGCTGCCTGTAATCAAGACCTATGCCGAGGCGAAAGACATGAACGTCGCTTCCCCGGTCATGGAGCTGCACCAGAAGAATGCCGGCGGCAACGAGCGCATCGCCGGCACGATGTTCCGTTATTTCCGATTCCCCAAGGATTTTCCGAACTTCGTCTATCTCTCCCAGATCCAGCAGGGGTTGGCGATCAAGACGGCGGTGGAATACTGGCGGTCGCTCAAACCCCATTGCATGGGCACGATCTACTGGCAGCTCAACGACACCTGGCCGGTCGCCTCCTGGTCGAGCCTCGACTATGGCGGCCGCTGGAAGGCGATGCATTATCTCGTCAAGCGCTTCTTCCAGCCGGTCGCGGTCGCTGCCATTCCTTCCGACGACGGAAAGACGGTCCGCTTCTCGCTGGTCAACGACACGCTTGCCGATGTCAGCGTCGACCTTTCGATCTCGCTGCTGACGACGAAGGGCGAACGCCGGCACCTGAGAGACGTACAGGCCATATGTTCGCCGGATGCGGCCGTGACTGCCACGAGCATCGACGTTTCCGATATTCCCGAGGGAACGTTGCTTGCCTGGCGCTTCACCGCGTCGAACGGCACCGGCGGCGAGGGGCACCATGTCAACGGTACCTACAAGGCGCTGGAGCTGGAACCCGCAGGGCTGACAGTCACCCACGAATATGTCGAGGAGAATGGCTCCGTCGACATCAACGTCACCGCGAAGGGACTTGCGCTTTTCGTGATGATCGAGACCGAGACCGACGGCAAATATTCCGACAACGCCTTCGATCTTGCGGCCGGCGAGAGCCGCCGCATCACCTTTACCCCGGCACGGCCGCTTGATCGTGGCGCGCTTCCGGAGTTCCGGTTCTACGACCTGTATTCCTGCCAGTCGGCGGATTGATCTTGCAAGAATGGGCACGAGGCCCAAGGAGAACATGATGACGAAACTTAGCTACCAGCTCTATAGCGCCCGCAACTTCCAGCCCTATTCGGCGATCTTCGAAAAGCTCGGCAAGGCTGGCTATGCCGAAGTCGAGGGCTTCGGCGGCATCTATGCCGATCTCGATGATGCCGGGCTGAAGAGTCTTCGCGCCGATCTCGACAAGAACGGCCTGGTCATGGCGACCGGCCATTTCAGCCCCGATTTCCTGGAGAAGGAAGTCGAGAAGTCGCTGAACATTGCCAAGATCCTCGGCATGGATTCGATCTATGCGCCGCATCTCGCCGCCGACGAACGCCCGTCCGACGCCGCCGGCTGGGTCGCCTTCGGCAAGCGCCTGCAGGAGATCAGCAAGCCCTACAAGGCTGCCGGCTACGAATTCGGCTGGCACAATCACGATTTCGAATTCTTCAAGCTGCAGGATGGTTCGCGGCCGATCGAGCGTATCTTCGAGGGCGCGCCGGACATTTCCTGGGAGGCCGATATCGCCTGGGTAATCCGTGGCGGCGCCGATCCCTTCGCCTGGATCGAGAAGCTTGGATCCCGTATCAACGCCGTGCATGTCAAGGACATCGCACCGGCCGGCGAAGCGACGGATGAGAGCGGCTGGGCCGATGTCGGCCACGGCAAGGTCGAGTGGGCCAGGCTGATGACGGCGTTGCGCGCCACCAAGGCCAAGCACTATGTCGTCGAACACGATAACCCGAATGACATCGACCGCAATATCAGCCGCTCGATCGCATCCTTCCAGACCTACTGAGGCTTCATCATGACCAGGGAACTTGGCGTCGGCATCATCGGATGCGGCAACATCTCCACCACCTACTTCTCACTGGCACCGCTCTTCAAGGGGCTGAAAGTGCTGGCCTGCGCCGACATCAACGCGCAGGCGGCCGAGGCGCGCGCCAAGGAATATGGCGTCAAAGCGCAGACGATCGACGAGCTTCTCGCCAATGACGAGATCGACGTCGTCGTCAACCTGACGATCCCGGATGCGCATTTCCGCGTGTCGAAGGCGATCCTCGAGGCCGGAAAACACGTCTATTCGGAAAAGCCTCTGGTGCTTTCGCTCGAAGAGGGCGAGGAACTCCGCCGCATCGCCAAGGAAAAGAACCTTGCAGTCGGCTGTGCGCCCGACACCTTCCTCGGTGGCGCCCATCAGCTCGCCCGCAAGTTCATCGATGACGGCGGCATCGGCCGGGTGACTTCGGGCGCCTGCTATGTGATGAGCCCCGGCATGGAGATGTGGCATCCGAACCCGGATTTCTTCTTCCTGCCGGGCGGCGGCCCGATCCTCGATCTCGGCCCTTATTACATCGCCAACCTGATCAACCTGATCGGCCCGGTCAAACGTGTCGGCGGCATGACCTCGATGGCGTCGCCGACACGCACCATCACCAGCCAGCCACGCAACGGCGAGATCATCCCGGTCAAGACGCCGACGACGATCCAGGCGCTGCTCGAATTCGTCAACGGTGCCACCGTGACGCTGACGGCGAGCTGGGACGTGTGGTCGCACCGCCATGCCAATATGGAGCTCTACGGCACCGACGGTTCGCTCTATGTGCCGGATCCGAATTTCTTCGGCGGCACCGTCGAGGCAAGCGGCCGCGACAAGGATATAAAGCCGCTCGAGGCCTGGGAGCATCCCTTCGGCAAGATCAATCAGGAAAGCCCGAACGGCTCGCGCGCCAATTACCGCACCGCCGGGCTTGCCGACATGGCGATGTCGCTGATCGAGGGCCGCGATGCGCGCTGCTCGCTCGACCGGACGCTGCACGGCGTCGACGTCATGACCTCGATCCTGAAATCGGGCCAAGAGGGCCGTTTCATCGACCTGACCACGACCTGCACGCAACCGGCCGCCCTTGGCATCGAAGAAGCGCAGGCGCTGTTGAAGTAGAGAGAACGCGCGCCTTGTCCTGCGGCTGTCCGGTTCGCGCCGGTGGCTGCCCCTCACCCTAACCCTCTCCCCGTAAAAACGGGGAGAGGGGACGTGCCAAATGCGGCGTTGAGGTTGAGGTTGAGGTTGAGGAAGGCGGTGCGGATGTCCCTTCGCCCCGTTTACGGGGAGAAGGTGGCGGCAGCCGGATGAGGGGCAGGTGTCGGCAATCTCTTGGGCCGATAATGTCGCATGACGACCATATAGCTATTTTATCAAGGAGACATTCAGATGAGCTGGCAACCGGCCGCAGACCGTTATTCGAAAATGAAATATAACCGCACGGGCCGTTCCGGCCTGAAGCTGCCGGCCGTCTCGCTCGGCCTCTGGCACAATTTCGGCGGCGACACGCCGCATGACCGCAAAATCGATATGTGCCGCACGGCCTTCGACCTCGGCATAACCCATTTCGACCTGGCCAACAATTACGGCCCGCCTCCCGGCAGCGCCGAGACCGCCTTCGGCGAAATCATGCGCACCGAATTCGTCGGGCTTCGCGACGAGCTGATCATCTCGTCGAAGGCCGGCTATGACATGTGGCCGGGTCCCTATGGCGAATGGGGCAGCCGCAAATACCTGATTGCCTCCTGCGACCAGAGCCTGAAGCGCATGGGCCTCGGCTACGTCGATATCTTCTATTCACACCGTTTCGACCCGGAAACACCGCTGGAAGAGACCTGCGGCGCGCTCGACCATATCGTCCGTTCCGGCCGGGCGCTCTATGTCGGTATTTCCTCCTATAATTCGCAGCGCTCGCGTGAAGCCGCAAAGATCCTCAAGGATCTCGGCACGCCGTGCCTGATTCACCAGCCGAGCTATTCGATGCTCAACCGCTGGGTCGAGGACGACCGGCTGCTCGATACGCTGGATGAGGTCGGCATGGGCTCGATCGTCTTCTCGCCGCTCGCCCAGGGCATGCTGACGACGAAATATCTCGGCGGCATTCCCGAAGACAGCCGCGCGGCGCAGAACCACTTTCTCAAGCGCGACTACATCCGCCCTTCGATCATCGACAATATCCGCAAGCTCAACGAGATCGCCGAAAGGCGCGGCCAGACGCTGGCGCAGATGGCGATCGCCTGGGTGTTGCGCGGCGGCCGTGTGACCTCGGCGCTGATCGGCGCCAGCCGCTCGTCGCAGATCGTCGATTGCGTCAAGGCGCTCGACAATCTCGAATTCAGCGTCGAGGAACTCGCCGAGATCGACGTCTATGCCCGCGAAGCCGACATCAACCTCTGGGCCAAGTCCGCCGAGCGCGAATAGTCACGTCAGGCCCGGAAGCAAGTCTTCCGGGCCTCTTTCTGCTATAATCTGATGTACGTACAGCAAAAAGCACCGCCGGTCGGAGGAGTCCCTGTCATGATCCGCAATCCCATTCTGCCCGGGTTCAACCCCGATCCGTCGATCTGCCGCGTCGGCGCGGATTATTACATCGCCACCTCCACTTTCGAATGGTATCCCGGCGTGCAGATCCACCATTCGCGCGACCTGGTGAACTGGACGCTGGTGCGCCGGCCGCTTGAGCGGAAATCGCAGCTCGACATGCGCGGCAATCCTGACAGCTGTGGCATCTGGGCGCCGTGTCTTTCCTACGCCAACGGCCAATTCTGGCTGGTCTATACCGACGTCAAGCGCTTCGACGGCAGTTTCAAGGACGCGCCGAACTATATCGTCACAGCGCCTTCGATCGAGGCCGAATGGTCCGAGCCGATCTACGTCAATTCCTCCGGCTTCGACCCCTCGCTCTTCCACGATGATGACGGCCGCAAGTGGTTCGTCAACATGCAGTGGAACCACCGCACCGAAAGCTATGGCGGCTCGCCGAAATCGCCGGCCTTCGACGGCATCCTGCTGCAGGAATGGGACCCGGCGGCAAGGGCGCTGAAGGGGCCGATCAAGAACATCTTCGCCGGCAGCCCGCTCGGCCTCGTCGAAGGCCCGCATCTCTTCAAACGCAATGGCTGGTATTATCTGACCACCGCCGAGGGCGGCACCGGCTACGACCATGCCGTCACCATGGCGCGGTCGCGAAGGATCGAGGGACCCTATGAGATGCATCCGAACATGCATCTCATCACCTCCAAAGATCATCCGGGCGCGGTATTGCAGCGGGCAGGGCACGGTCAATATGTCGAGACGCCCGAGGGCGAAGCCTATCACACCCATCTTTGCGGCCGTCCGCTGCCGCCGAAGCGGCGCTGCACGCTGGGGCGCGAGACATCCTTGCAGAAATGCGTCTGGCGTGACGACGACTGGCTCTATCTCGAAAACGGCACCACCGTGCCCGATGTCGATGTGCCGGGCCTCTCCGGCGCGGTGCCTGCGGAAAAGCCGATGCGCAGCGAATACAACTTCGACGGTGGCACATTGCCTGCCGATTTCCAGTGGCTGCGCACGCCCGAGCCCGAGCGCATCTTCAACCTGACGGATCGTCCCGGCCATCTGCGTCTGATTGCGCGCGAAAGCATCGGCTCCTGGTTTGAACAGTCGCTGGTCGCCCGCCGCCAGGAACACCACAGTTTCCGCGCCGAAACCGTGATCGAGTTCTCGCCCGACACCTATCAGCAGGTGGCGGGCCTGACGCACTATTACAACCGCCACAAGTTTCACGCGGTCGCCGTAACGCTGCACGAAACACTCGGCCGCTGCGTGACAATCCTCTCCTGCAACGGCGATTACCCGAACGGACGCCTCAGCTTTCCCGCCGAAAGCGGCGTTGCGATTGCCGCCGAGGGCCGCGTCCAACTCGCCATGGAAATCCGCGAGAACGACTTGCAATTCTTCTGGCAGACCGAAGGCAAGGGCGCCTGGCAGCCGATCGGCCCGGTCCTCGACGCCGGGGTGATTTCCGACGAAGGCGGACGCGGCGAACACGGCTCCTTCACCGGCGCCTTCGCCGGCGTGTTTGCCTTCGATACATCAGGCCGGGCGAAGTCCGCGGATTTCGACTGGTTTGTTTATGACGAGTTGTGAGGGACGGGTGCCTGGTCACCCGCCCTCGTCCTTCGAGGCTCCGGCCTTTGGCCTATGCACCTCAGGATGAGGGCTAATCGCTGTGCGTTGCATCTGGCAGGCTGAAGTTTGCCGAGTGGCGACCTCTCTCCGACCTCATCCTGAGGTGCCCCGCAGGGGCCTCGAAGGGCGAGGGCGGCCACCGTGTTGGGATGTCCGTTCTGGCACTCCCAGCACACAAAAAGAAAGCCGGCGCAGGGCCGGCTAAGACGGAACGCGGCTGGACAGGGGATACTGGCCGGTTCCAAGCACTTCGTGACTGAACAATAACTTTGACTACATGCCGAGGCAGCGAAAAAGGGGCGTAACGAGAACGCCCGGAGACGGCTCCGCAAAGGGGTGGGCGGCGGGGCGGATGCCGGTGCTGGCCTCGGCTCCCTTATCGGGCATGAAGATCACCGGATGATGACATCTGAAACCGGCGCTGCCTTTCTTTTCGCCGGAGGGGCTGCTCGTTGTGAAAACCCGATGCCGGCTACTTCGCCCGCGTCAGCAGGTCAGCGGGCCAACTGTGTTAGCAGCGCGAATGCAGTGTTCACGGGCTTAAGGATGTTAAAGCGTTACAAAGGGACTATATAGCGGGCCGAAGTAACTTCCGAGAAGCCGCAAGAGTCCCGCATGGCCCCCATCATTTCCGTTCAGAACCTCACCAAGACCTACTCCAATGGGTTCGAGGCCCTGAAGGGCATCAATCTCGACGTCGAAAAGGGCGAGATCCTGGCGCTGCTCGGGCCGAACGGCGCGGGCAAGACGACGCTGATCTCGATCATCTGCGGCATCGCCAACCCGAGCGGCGGCCGGGTGCTGGTCGCCGGTCACGACGTCGTGAAGGATTTCCGCGCCACCCGCGGAATGATCGGGCTGGTGCCGCAGGAGCTCACCACCGATCAGTTCGAGACGGTGTTCAATACAGTGAGCTTTTCGCGCGGGCTGCACGGCAAGAAATCCAATCCTGCGCATATCGAGAAGGTGCTGCGCGCGCTCTCGCTCTGGGACAAGAAGGACAATATGCTGCGCCAGCTCTCCGGCGGGATGAAGCGACGGGTGCTGATCGCCAAGGCACTCTCGCATGAGCCGGATATCCTTTTCCTCGACGAGCCGACCGCCGGCGTCGATGTGACGCTGCGCAAGGACATGTGGCATGTCGTCGAAGAGCTTCGGGCCTCCGGCGTCACCATCATCCTGACCACCCATTATATTGAGGAGGCCGAGGAAATCGCCGACCGTGTCGGCGTCATCAACGGCGGCGAGTTGCTGCTCGTCGAGGACAAGGCAGCGCTGATGGCCAAGCTGGGCCGCAAGCAGCTCATCCTTGATCTCACCGAACCGCTCCGCCGGCTGCCGGATTGTTTTTCCGGCAACGGGCTGACGCTGGAGGCTGACGGCAACCGGCTGACTTATGATTTCGACGCTGGTAACGAGCAGGAAAGTATCGCGGCACTGCTGACCCGGCTCGGCGAGAACAATATCCATTTCAAGGATCTCTCGACGCGGCAAAGCTCGCTCGAAGACATCTTCGTGGCGCTGGTGGGAGCGGACAAATGAACGTCGAGGCCGTCAAATCGATCTATTTCTTCGAGATGGCGCGCACGCGCCGCACCCTGCTGCAGAGCGTCATCTCGCCTGTCATCTCGACATCGCTCTATTTCATCGTCTTTGGTGCTGCAGTCGGCTCGCGCATCCCGGAGGTGGAGGGCGTGTCCTATGGCGCCTTCATCACGCCCGGCCTGATCATGCTGACGCTGCTCGGCCAGTGCATCAGCAACGGCTCCTTCGGCATCTATTTCCCGAAATTCACCGGCACGATCTACGAGGTGCTTTCGGCGCCGGTTGCGATGACGGAGATCTTGCTCGGTTATGTCGGGGCGGCGGCGACCAAGGGGATGATCATTGGCTTCATCATCCTCCTGACCGCCAATCTCTTCGTTGACGTCAGGATCGAGCATCCCTTCATGATGATCCTGTTCTTCCTGCTGACGGCGATCACTTTCAGCCTGTTCGGCTTCATGATCGGCATCTGGGCCGGCAATTTCGAGCAGTTGAACCTCATTCCTATGCTGGTCGTGCCGCCGCTGACCTTTCTCGGCGGCAGCTTCTATTCGGTCAGCATGCTGCCGCCCTTCTGGCAGGCGGTCAGCCACCTCAACCCAGTGCTCTATCTCGTCAGCGGCTTCCGCTGGAGTTTTTACGGGATCGCCGACGTCAACCCGGCGATCAGCCTGGCGATGATCACGGTGTTCCTGGTGGTATGCCTGGGGACACTCGCCTGGGTCTTCAAGACCGGCTACCGGCTGCGGAACTGATCCGGCCCTGAAGAAGCGCCATCGGAAAACCCGATGACACCATCGGTTTCTTCCGTTTTTCTTCCGCTCTGATCCGAGGCATCTGCTGCATCAGCCGAGAAGGAGATGGCAGATGACAGATATCAGGATCGAAGGCGCGAAGATTGTGATTGCTGGCGGCAGTTCCGGAATGGGGCTGGCGCTGGCGAGGCGTTTGCTCGGGGAAGGGGCGGCGGTGACGATCGCAGGACGCAGCCAAGATAAGCTTACGGCGGCCCGCCGCGATCTCGGCGAGCATCCTGGATTGGCGACGGTTGCCGTCGATATATCGCGCGAGGAAGAGGTCGCGGCGCTGTTCCGCAATAGCGGGCCGGTCGATCACATCGTCAGCACGGCGGCCGATATCGAAGGCGCCTATCAGATGCTGCCTACGATCGAGCTTACGGCGGCGCAAAGGGTGGTCGAAAGCAAATTCTACGGGCCGCTGCTGCTGGCGAAATACGGGGCCGCCCATCTGCCGCCCTCAGGATCGATTACCTATACGTCAGGTGTCGCGGCCTACCGGCCGGCGGCGCGTGGATCGGTGGTCGCAGCCGTCAATGCGGCGCTCGAGGGCCTGGTCAGGGCGCTTGCTGTCGAACTGGCGCCGATCCGGATCAACGCAGTGTCGCCCGGATGGGTGGACACGCCGATCTGGAGCTTCGTCGCCGGCGATGCCAAGCAGGCGACACTTGATGCGATGGCGCAGCGCCTGCCGGCTGGACGCGTTGGACAGCCCGATGATATCGCCGATGCGATCCGCTTCTTGATCGGCAACGGATTCACGACAGGCACTATCCTGCATGTCGAAGGTGGACATCGGCTGGTCTGAACGGCGAGAATTCTTCGCTTGCCGATTGCAGCAGGTGGGTAAGCACCGGCGGCTGCACGCGCCTGCGCCGCCACATCATCACCAGCGAGGCTGCGGGTGGTTTGCCCGGCCACGGCAGTTCGACGATGTTGCCCCGCGTTGCGGCCGGGCCGACCGCAAGGCGCGGGACGAGGCCAAAGCCGGCGCCGGATGCAACGAGCCGGACGATCGTCGCGATGCTGTCGGCTTCCGTGACGATCGAAGGTGCTGCGATCTGCGCTTCGGCAAAAGCAGTGTCGAACAGGTGCCGATAAACGCAGCCGGTTTCGGTGGCGACGAAGGGCACGGTGCTCAGTGCCGCGAGGCTTGCGGGTGGCCGGGCTTGCGAATCGCCGCCGGCAATCAGCACCAGCGGTTCGCTGCAGATTCGGCGCGTCATGAAGCGTTCATCTTGCTGTCCGCGATCGAAGGTGAAGGCGACATCGATCGAGCCGTGCTGCAATTGCGCCAGCAATTCGCCGCTGTTACCGATCTTGATCTTGAGGCCGACGTCTGGATTCTTCTTGCGAAAGAGTGATAGCCAGGGCGCCAGCCGCTCGGCGGCGATGGTTTCGAGCGTACCCAAGGTGACGGACTGTTCGGCATTGCCGGCTGCAGCACTGATGGCTGCCTTCGCCTCCTCGTTCAGCGCCAGTATCTCTTCGGCATAGGCCTTGAGGACCGCGCCTGCGGGTGTCGCGACGACGCCCTGGCGCGAGCGGAGGAAGAGTTCTGCGCCCAGCTCCTCTTCTAGCGCCTGTATCTGGTCGCTGAGGCTCGACTGAGCGAGATTGACCTCGGCAGCGGCGCGCGTGAGGTTTTCGTGCCGGATCACTGCGAGGAATGTCTTCAATTGTCGTGGGTTCATATCGAGCTCCGGTATGGCGCGGAGGCGCCGTGACGCAGGATATCAACAAAGCGGAACGGGCTGCAACGCAGGAGCACGGGGCGGCGAACTGCTCTTCTTGTGTTGCTGCGTATTGCGCCAGTTCCCATCAGGCGTTGCTGACGAGGACGGCGCCCGAGATGATGAGGAGGGTGCCCGCGACGAGCTTTATTATGTCGAGTTCGGAGGCTTCGCCGAGAAAGACGGCGCCGATTGCCAGCGTCACCAGCACGTTGCAGCTCCAGATCGGGGCGAGTTTCGAGACCGGGACACCATAAGTGAAAAGCGCAAAGCTGATGAGGCCGGTGCCGACAGCAAAGCAGGCACCGGCGGTGGCAGCAAAACCGAGACCTTCGGCGGTCCAGGGGGCAGGGCGCCAGATCAGGGCGGCAATCATGCCGGCAAGCGCGCAGGCAGCGCCGAAGGCGATCAGATAGACGGCGGAGCCGGTGGCTGATGTGGCGCTCTGTTTCTGGAAGATGGCGGTGATGCCCCAGAACAGGGCGGGCAGAATGCCGCCGATGACGATCGGCCAGAGTGAATTCATTGCGAAACTCCTGTCGCACCCACGGGTGAAGGCCTCGCCTGAGGCGAGGGCCGGTCAAACATGCGGTGCCACCAGACTAGGAGTTTCTTTTTGCTCTTTGTGGTCTTGTTGTTGCGCTTGAAGGTGACAGATCCGACCGCTGCCGTAAAGGCGCCCGCAGCGGCAGCGGATCATGAGCGCTGCGAGGCTTAATCGCGCATGCGCAGTTCGTCGGTCTGCATCTGCAGCGAACCCAGCGTTTCCAGGAAACTCATGCCGAGCAGGCTCTGGTCGAGCCGGCCATCCTCGGAGACGCTGGCTGCGACATTGTTTCGGACGATCGGGCCGATCGCCACCTGGTCGAGCGTGACAGGTGCTGCGCGGCCGCGGCCGTTGGCCGTCATGACAGTCATGGAATAGGTGAGGCGGGAGAGGTCGATGCCGATCCGTTCGGCATCTTCGCGCGACAGCGCCACCATGCTGGCGCCGGTATCGACGAGCATCTCGATTGTCTGGCCATTGACCGCGACATCGGCTTCGAAATGGCCGTTCAGCAGCTTGTGCAGGATGACCTCCTGGCCGCCCTCGCTTGTGGTGACGACGACGGCGCGGCCGGGAACCAGGCCGGCGAGCAGCCTGTTGCCGACGCCGAGCGCTTCCTGGCGATAGAGATAGACGGTCACGAGCGCCAGGATGATGACCAGCCAGATCATCATCTGGCGCATCGTTTCACCGACGCTGCGCCGGCTCGCCCAGATGCCGGCCGACAGCATCAGCGCGATCGGCAGCAGGTAGACGACGCGGCCGAAGGCATCGCTCTGCAGGCCAAGGATGCGGCTGCTGTCATTGTTTACGATCAGTACGGCAAGGCCGATGCCGATCACGACGAGGAAGACGGTCAAACGGATCATAAAGGCCGCTCCGGCCCACCAGCGAGGCTTGTTTTCATAGGGTTCGACAGCCTGGCGGCGCCGGCAAGCCTTGCCGGCAGCAGCGCCATGATCCGCCTTCGCTCAGTGTCGGAATAGCTCGTCCAGCTGCCGATTTCCTGAAGAGTCCGGCCGCAGCCGGCGCAAAATCCGGTGGTAGGCTCCAGGGAGCAGAGGTGAATGCAGGGCGTTTGCATGAAGGATATATCGGAGTTTCAAAGAGCCGTGGCAAGGGCGCAAAGAGTGGCGATCTCGCAAATTTGCTGCGTCGCGCCGAGCGTATCGCCGGTGTGGCCGGCAAGCTTGTGGCGGATGAAAGCAGTGAAGGCGAGCCCTGCGATGCCGGTGGCGAGCAGGCTTGCGACCAGCGGCCGCAGGCCGAATGCAGGCCAGATCAGAAGCGCTGCGACAAGGCCGGCTGAGGCGAGCGCAAACTGCATCGCTGCCTCGTCCGGCTGGCCGGTCGAGGCGGCCACGCCATCGGCCTTTGCCGGTGCCAACCGCTGCCAGTGCCAGGCGATGGCGCCGCGGCTGAGAGCCGCGACGGCGGGGATGGCGAGGGCTGCAGTGAGTGGCGCGGTATGGCGGGCGATCACAGCAAGCGCGGCTGCGCGGATCGCGAAGGAGAGGATCAGCGCTATCGCGCCATAGGTACCGATCCGGCTGTCTTTCATGATGAGGAGGCTCTGTTCGCGGCTCTTGCCGCCGCCGATGCCGTCGGCCGTATCGGCCAGACCGTCCTCGTGTAGCGCGCCGGTGACGAGGACCTGGATGGAAAGCGCGATCAGGGCTGCCATCAGCGGGTCCGCCCGCAGCCCCAAAAGGAGGAGGAGGGCGAGTGCGGGGACGAGACCGATGACGATGCCGGCAAAGGGAAAGGCGCGCACCAGCCGGCCGAGCCTGCCGTCATAGCCTTTGAACAGCGATTGCGGCATTGGAATGCGGCTCAGGAAGGCGACGGCGCGGGCGGTGTCGACCGCATGGTCCTTGATCTTCATTCTGCTTCGTTCTGCCAGAGGTCTTGGCTTGTGGTCTCGGCTTATGGTCGCGGCGGCGCTTTTGGAGTTGTTCGCCTCGTCCGCCCGCTTTAAGAGAGTTGCCACCCGCAAAGAAGCTGATTTGCGGGAAAAAAACAAGAATACCCGGATTTATAGGAAAACCGCACAGATGAGCGTTTCAGGCCTGCCGTTCGACGATTTCCGTACCCTGCTCCGTGACCTGCCGGGGCCGGATGCCCGCGCGCTGGTGACGGCGCGCGAACGTGACGCGCAGCTGACCAAGCCGCCGGGTGCGCTCGGACGGCTCGAGGAAATCGCCTTCTGGCTTGCTGCCTGGACGGGCCGCGCACCTGCCGTCAACCGGCCGCTGGTGGCGATCTTTGCCGGCAATCACGGCGTCACCAGGCAAGGCATCACGCCCTTTCCGCCTGCGGTGACGCAACAGATGGTCGAGAATTTTGCAGCCGGCGGTGCTGCGATCAACCAGATCTGCGTCGCCTATGATCTCGGATTGAAAGTCTTCGATCTGGCGCTCGATTATCCCACCGGCGATATCACCGAGGAGGCAGCGCTTTCCGAGCGCGATTGCGCCGCGACCATGGCCTTCGGCATGGAGGCGATCGCCGGCGGCACCGACCTGCTTTGCATCGGCGAGATGGGCATCGGCAATACGACGATTGCGGCGGCGATCAATTATGCGCTTTATGGCGGCTCGGCGCGTGACTGGGTGGGGCCGGGCACCGGTTCGGAAGGCGAGATGCTGGAGCGCAAGATCGCGGCGGTGGAAAAGGCGGTGGCGTTGCATGGTGACCATCTCGACGATCCGCTCGAGATCATGCGCCGGCTCGGCGGCCGCGAGATCGCGGCGATGGCCGGCGCCATCCTTGCTGCCCGCATGGAGCGCATCCCGGTTCTGATCGACGGTTATGTCGCGACCGCAGCGGCGGCGATCCTGAAAGCCGCCAATCCGTCGGCACTCGATCATTGCCTGATCGGCCATGTCTCCGGCGAGCCCGGACATTTGCGCGCAATCGAGATGCTCGGCAAGACGCCGCTTCTGGCGCTTGGCATGCGGCTCGGCGAAGGCACCGGGGCGGCGCTGGCCGCCGGCATCGTCAAGGCGGCCGCCGCCTGTCACTCCGGCATGGCGACCTTCGCCCAGGCAGGTGTGACCAACAAGCATTGAGGCTGCGGTCGGCGCCGCCGATCTGCACGCGTTCGCTTGCGCCGCTCAAATGGATTCGGTATTTGCGTATTCGCTCATCGAAGGGGACGGCAAAGCTCTTCCCGGTCTGTGATGCAACGGCAAGAGGGGAGAGCATCTTGACGAAGCCTGCGGTGACGAAAGAGACCGGAATTCGGCATTTCATCGCCGCGGCCAGCTATTCCTGGGCAGGCTTCCTGCGGGTGCTGAAAGAAGCGGCCTTCCGTCAGGAGCTCGGTTTCTTCGTCGTTTCGATAGCGGCACTAGCGCTCGTCGGTGCAAGTGCCGGCGAGATTGTCGTCGCGGTGCTTCTGTTTCTCGGGCTCTTTTCGATGGAGGCGATGAATACTGCCGTCGAAGAGGTGATCGATCGGATTTCGCCGGAGATTTCGATCGTCGGTAAACATGCCAAGGATCTCGGCTCCTTCGCGGTGACGTGCATGATCGCCGCCTGCTGCCTCTATCTCGGCTTCGTCCTAGCCAAGCACCTGTTCTTTGGATCCGGATGATTTCACGCTGGATCGGCCTGAAGTCATCCGGATCCAAGTCAAAAATTGGAGCATGATGTCGCCCGAAAACCGCTCACACTTTTCGGCATCATGCTTTCGCTGAATCAGGCAAAACTCTTGCGCTTGCGCGCAACAGCCTGAGCCTCCTCGACGGCCGGCAGGCTCTGAAGCACGCGCTTGGCGGGCAGGATGGCGATGACTTCGGTGCCCTCGCGCAGCTTCGATTTCAGCAGGAACTGTCCGTCATGCTTGGCAAGGATCGCCTGAACGATCGGCAGGCCGAGGCCGGTGCCCTGTTCGGCGCTCTTGATGGCGATCGAGCCCTGGCCGAAAGCCGACAGGACAACGGGAATCTCTTCTTCCGGAATGCCGGGGCCGTTGTCCTTGATTGAGATGTACTGTCCGCCGCCGGCCGTCCAGCCGACCTTGACGTGGATCTCGCCGCCCTGTGGCGTGAACTTGACGGCATTGGAGAGAAGGTTGAGCACCACCTGGCGCATCGACTTCTCGTCGGCCCAGATGGCCGGCAACTGCCGCTCGAACTGGTCCGAAATGGCAATGTTCTTGGCGCGGGCGCGCAGCTGGACCATGCCGATGCAATCTTCGGTGATATCGAGAAGCGAGATCGCCTCCTCGCTCAGCTCGTATTTGCCGGCCTCGATGCGGGAGAGGTCGAGGATCTCGTTGATGAGATCGAGCAGATGCTGGCCGGAGCGGTGGATATCGCCGGCATATTCCTTGTAGGTCGGATTGGCGAGCGGCCCCATGACTTCGGCCGTCATCACCTCGGAAAAGCCGAGGATGGCGTTGAGCGGGGTCCTGAGCTCGTGCGACATGGAGGCAAGGAAGCGCGACTTGGCGAGGTTTGCCTCTTCGGCGCGGCGGCGGGCCTCGTCCGACATCGATTTCGCCACCTCCAGCTCGGCGATCAGGTCGTCCTTCTCCGACTGGTAGGAGAGGATCCTGAGGTTCGACTTGAAGAGCCGGTCGCTGATGTAATTGAAGAAGACGAGGGTGGTGGTGAAGGCCCCCGTCAAGCTGATTTCGAGGAGATCGCGCGACAGGCCGCTCTTGGCGGCGAGCGCCAGGACCGCCGGCGAGAAGGCGGCGAGCACGGCGGGCGTCAGCATGAAGTTCGACATCGCCGTGACGGAGAGCGCGATCAGCAGCGTCGCGCCCTTATAAAGAATGAAGCTCGACGGCTCGCAGGTGTCGCAGCCCTGCAGGGCGAAGACGGCCCAGCAGCAGCCAAGCAGGAACTGGCCGAGAAGCAGCAGGCGGCGCCATTTGCGGGCGCTCTCGGAGGTGATCTCCTGCCGGCGCGCGCGCCTTGCAAGCAGGATATTGCCGGCGTGACAGGTGAGTGTCAGCAGCGCCCAGAAGAGCAATTGCGTGTTCTGGGTGAAATAGACGCCAAGCGCGGTGATGATCACGACGAAGAGCGGCATGATCGTCGCGCCCTGCAGCACCGACGCCACATACATGTTGAGCACGTCACGATCGAAGGAGGAATTGGACGCATGACCGGACTGAAGACGTTCGCGCGTTTGCCGCACGGCCTTGGAAACGGCCTTGTTGCGGTGGCTGCGCGACCTGTCGACGATGATCTTGTCGGTCGATGTGCTTACGCCGGTACTCATGTGCACGTTGAAACTTCATCCCAGGGTGGATAAGAGCTTAACCGGCAATTCTTAAGAAGATGTTTGCCATCTTTGCCAAGGATTTGTTTTTTAAGGAGGCAAAAGCGTGACACGGGGCCTGCGCTTGATTCGCGACGGCGTGACAGCTTTTGCCCTGCTGGCACTCGTGGCGCTGATCGCCGCCAAGTTCAACGATGCAGCAAAAATCGAGCATGCAGGCGCCTTCCATGCTGCCGACGGCGACAGTCTGGCATTGGGAGACGAGCGTTTGCGCCTCGAAGGCATCGATGCGCCGGAGCTCAACCAGAGCTGCGAGCGGGCGGGGAAAGCCTGGGCCTGCGGGCGGGCGGCGCGTGCGGCGCTGCAGGAGATGGTGCTGGTATCGGGAACGCTTTGCCAGGGCAGCCGGCGCGACCGCTACGACAGGCTGCTCGTCGTCTGCCGGAGCGGGGCGACCGGCGACATCAATGCCGCCATGGTGCGTCGGGGAATGGCCATCTCCTATGGCGATTATGACAAGGAGGAGGCCGAGGCGAAGGCTCAGACGGCGGGTCTCTGGGCCGGGACTTTCGAGCGGCCGCGCGATGTGCGCGATCATGCGCGCCAGACTTCCGTTTTCGACGGCGCCCTGCGCTTCATCGGGCAGATCGTCGGATGGGAATAAAACAATGAGCGACGAAGCCATGCTGGAGACGCTGCGGCAGGAGATCGTCTCCTGTCGCATCTGTCGAGACGCACCGGCGAAAGGCCTCGAATACCGGCTGCCGCACGAGCCGCGGCCGGTAGCGGTGATCTCATCGAGCGCGCGCATCCTGATTGCCGGGCAGGCGCCCGGGCTTCGGGTGCATGAGAGCGGTCTGCCGTTCGACGATGCATCGGGAGACCGGCTGCGATCATGGCTCGGCGTTGACAGGGCAAGCTTCTACGACCGAGACCGATTCGCCATCGTGCCGATGGGCTTCTGCTTTCCTGGCTACGACGACAAAGGTGCGGATCTGCCGCCGCGGCGCGAATGCGCGCCGTTCTGGCGGCAAAGAGTGATTTCGGCCATGCCGCAGATCGAACTGGTGCTGGTCATCGGCCAATATGCGCAGGCCTGGCATATGGCCGGCGAAAGGCGGGACAATATGACCGAGACGGTGCGGGCGTGGCGCGACAGTCTTCTGTCCGACCGATCGCCGGCGGTGCTGCCGCTGCCGCACCCGAGCTGGCGCAACAGCGGCTGGCTGAAGCGCAATCCCTGGTTCGAGCAAGAATTGCTCCCGGTCTTGCAGAATCGGACGAAAATGCTGCTTTCCTGAAACAAAATTCTTTTCGTTGCGCGGAATCGAGTTATATAAAGAAAATAATTCGAAAGGACTGTTGTGCGCATGGATCGCCTCGACCGAAAAATACTGCGTCTTCTGCAAGAAGATTCGACGCTTGCCGTTGCCGATCTCGCCAAGAAAGTGGGGCTTTCGACGACGCCGTGCTGGCGGCGAATCCAGAAAATGGAAGAAGACGGCGTCATCAAGCGCCGAGTCGCCATCCTCGATCCGGAGAAGGTCAACACCAAGGTCACCGTCTTCGTGTCGATTCGCACTGCCACCCATTCGATTGAGTGGTTGCGCCGCTTTTCCGAGGTGGTCGCCGAATTCCCCGAAGTGGTTGAATTCTACCGGATGAGCGGCGATGTCGATTATCTCCTGCGAGTCGTCGTGCCCGATATTGCCGCCTATGACGCTTTTTATAAGCGGATGATCGCCAAGATCGAGATTCGCGACGTTTCCTCCGCCTTTGCGATGGAGCAGATCAAGTATTCGACGCAACTGCCGCTCGACTACATGATTCTCGACAATGCCAAATCCAACGAGGATTGAGGTCCAGCGTGCGGCGATGACCGCACGCAATCTTGCAAAATCCAACGAGGACTGGGACCAGGCGTCAGTCTGACCGGCGATATGTCCGTTGGAGGCGAGATGTGACACCCTGGCCGCGCGCGGGAATGCCGGTTCGGCAAAGACCGGGTTTTGGCATATCCGGCGGCGATTGCAAAAAAAGCCTCAAAAATAGCGAAAAAACGCTCAAATCGGCCCAAATTCCTGGAAAAGTGAATAGCTTGATAAGGATTCCGGGGGATACGGTCGATGTAACCAATGGCGACATGTCATAATATTGTCTCATTGGTATCGAATTCAGAACACCATGTTCTAGACCGTCACCTTGTTTGTGCTTGTTAGCCGGCGGTAGAATTTATGCGCTTCACCAGTATGTTCGACGGGGGTTGGACGGTGGAGAATTTAACAATGGGGGTATAGCGTTTGCGGCTTGCGATGGAGGATTTCCGTCGCGGAGCCTTTCGGTGTGTCTTTCATCTAAGCATTTGAAATTGTTGTATAAAAATCACGTTGCCGGTGAAAGTGTCTCAAGGGGACCCATCCGGCGAGTATCGTGAATTGCTTGATAGGGCCTCGTATGTGATGACGGTTTGGCGGTTCGATCGATCCGCACGCCGAGATGGCTGTTCAAACTGGGCCGGCTTCAAATCGACTCCCCGATCTGAAGCCAGCTCCGATCGACAAAGGAATGGATTGGTAAATGAACATCAGAATGGTTTTGCTTGCATCAGCAGCAGCATTTGCAGCATCGACGCCGGTTCTTGCAGCTGACGCTATCGTTGCTGCCGAGCCGGAACCGGTTGAATATGTTCGCGTCTGCGACGCTTACGGCACCGGCTACTTCTACATCCCGGGCACCGAAACCTGCCTCAAGATCGAAGGCTACATCCGTTTCCAGGTCAACGTTGGCGAGAACCCAGGTGGTGCTGATGTCAACGACTCTGATTGGGATGCAGTGACCCGCGGTCAGGTTCAGTTCACGGCCAAGAGCGATACCGAGTATGGTCCGCTGACCGGCGTCATCGTCATGCAGTTCAATGCTGACAACGCCACCGATCAGGATGCCATTCTCGACTCCGCTTACCTCGACGTCGCGGGCTTCCGCGCCGGTCTGTTCTACAGCTGGTGGGACGATGGTCTCTCCGGTGAAACCGACGACATCGGTTCGGTCGTAACGCTGCACAACTCCCTCCGCTATCAGTATGAAAGCGGCACCTTCTACGCTGGCCTCAGCGTCGATGAACTGGAAGACGGCGTTTACAAGCTCGGTGAAGAAGCCAACAACGTTGGCGTTGCCTTCGGCGTTGGCGGCACTGCCGGTGCGTTCAGCTACCAGATCACCGGTGGCTATGACGTCGACAACGAAGACGGCGCTATCCGTGCAATGGGTACGGTTGACATCGGTCCCGGTACGCTCGGCCTCGCCGGCGTGTACTCCACTGGCCCGAACTCCTACTACTCCGCAGCTGAATGGGCTGTTGCTGCTGAATACGCTATCAAGGCAACCGACAAGCTCAAGATCACCCCGGCCGTCCAGTACTACGGCAACTACTTCGGCGGTGGCACTGTCGTTCCGGATGACTTCGACGGTCTCGGCGATGCCTGGAAGGTCGGTCTGACGGTTGATTACCAGATCGTCGACAACTTCTACGCCAAGGCTACCGTATCGTATCTCGATCCGGATGATGGTGACGACTCCACTTCGGGCTTCTTCCGCCTGCAGCGTTCGTTCTAATCCACTTGGTGGATGCTCCCGGTCTTCGGATCGGGGGCACTTCAATCAGTTTCTGATCCGAGTGACCTCCGATCAGCTACGGGGACGGGTCCGGTCTTCCCTGCCGGGCCGTCCTTGCAGTGTTTCTGGTGTACCGTCTTCAAGGCCGTCGATCACGATGGCTTTTGGTGAGCCGATCGCATGTCGGCTTCCTGCCAGCCTTGTTTCTTGAGGCACCCCGTTTTCAATTTTTTCAACGTGCTGGATCGACCGATAGAATTGTCGTGCGGGCGGCTGGTTGTCCGTTGTCCTATTCGGTGTCGGCTGACTTTGCCGCAACAAGTTGCGAAAAGAAAATCCAATGCCGACAATGTGATCACAGCTTTTTAGGAGAGAGGATACAACCCTTGCTGGGGGCCGGCATTCATTCCTACTCTCGGATAGCTTGTTCTTATGGACGATCTCAACGACTACTATTATTTCGCCGCTGTCGTCTCCAGCGGCGGTTTCGCTTCTGCAAGTCGCGATCTCAAAATACCGCGTTCGAAACTCAGCAGGCGGGTCAGCCGGCTTGAGGAAGGGCTTGGCGCGAGGCTCATAGAGCGCTCGACCCGCCACTTCCGGGTGACTGAAATCGGCCAGGCTTTCTACGAAAGATGCCAGACCATTCTGCAGGAGGCCGATCGTGCCAAATCGATCGTCAGCGAGGCTCAGTCCGACCCGCAAGGTGTGGTGCGGATGGGCTGCCCGCTCGGTCTCGTCGACATCTCGGTCGGGGAGATCCTGCCCGAATTCCTGGAGCGTTATCCGAAGATCAAGCTGCAGATCATCGGCTCCGACCGGCGCGCCGATCTCATCAACGAACGGATCGACCTCGAGGTGAGGGCGACCAACGAGCCGGAGACGCAGACGAGCCTGACGATGCGCAAGCGTAGCGGCAACTTGAATTGCGTGGACGAACTCGCCGACCTGCCGACGCTGGCAATGACGTCATGGGTGTCGTACCACACCTGGGAACTGGTCGGTCCAAATGACGCCAAGCAGGTGATTCGGCATCAGCCGCGGCTCACCTGCCGCAGTATGACCGCCATCCTCGACGCAGCCCGTGCCGGCCTCGGCTTCGGGCTTCTGCTCGAAAGTGCCTGCGAGGCCGATCTCCAGGCCGGCAAGCTGGTGCGGGTGCTGCCGGACTGGCAGTCGGAGGAGAGCCAGTTCTACATCGTCTTCACGACGGCCAAGGGCATGCCGCCGGCGGTGCGGGTCCTGATCGATTTCCTGGTCGAAAAGTCCAGGCAGCATTGATTTAGTTACTCGAGCAGGCATCCCGTCTTATCTCAACCGTGCCAACAGCTTTTCGCCGGCCAGTTCCCTGGCGGCATCCTTGCCGATCCAGCGGGCGGTTTTATCGGGGCTTTCCGCGAGGATCTTTGCGAGTGCCAGTGCCGGCGCATGGCAGGCGAGATTGCGCTTGCCGATGCTGCGCAGCGCCCAGTTGACTGCCTTGCGCACGAAGTTTCGCGGGTCGCCGGCATGGGCCTCGATCAGCGGCATCCAGGTGAGGAGAGTCGCGTCGGACTCCTTTTTCCGATGGACGGCGGCACCGGCTATCATGGCGAAGGCGGTGCGCCTGATAAATTCACGGTCGTCGGCGGCGAAGTCCCAGATGAGCTCGTCCAGCCGGGCTTCAACGAAGAGATCGGCGGCGCAATCTACGATCTCCCAGGAGTTGAAATCATTTGCCCAATTTCGGGCTTCTTCCATTGTCAACCGCTTCGGCTCGGCTGTGTAGAGGGCAAGCAGGCGGGCTTCGCGGATATCGCTTCGCCAGAGCTGCATTGCCCTGACATGATCCTTCTTCGCCAGTCTGGCGACCGCCTTGATATCGGGATTGGAGATACCGAGGGCGCGATCGGTGACGATGCCGAAGCGCGCCATGCCGGCAACATTCTCCTTCGAACGCAGCGTTTCGAGATGCGCGATCAATTCGGCCGCATCGGAGGAGGGGGCGATCATTTCTCGAGGCGGGCGAGCAGCGAGGATGTGTCCCAGCGATTGCCGCCCATTGCCTGCACGTCACCGTAGAACTGGTCGACGACGGCGGTGACCGGCAGCTTGGCGCCGTTGCGGCGGGCTTCGGTGAGCACGATGCCGAGATCCTTGCGCATCCAGTCGACCGCGAAGCCGAAATCATATTTGCCTGCGTTCATGGTTTTGTGGCGGTTTTCCATCTGCCAGGAGCCGGCCGCACCCTTGGAAATCACGTCGACAACCTTTTCAATATCGAGGCCAGCGCGCTTGCCGAAATGCAGCGCTTCGGCAAGTCCCTGGACGAGGCCGGCGATGCAGATCTGGTTGACCATCTTGGTCAGCTGGCCCGAGCCTGCCGGTCCCATCAGGCCAACCATGCGGGCATAGGCGTCGATGACAGGCCTGGCGCGTTCGAAGACGGCCTCGTCGCCGCCGCACATGACGGTCAGGGCACCGTTTTCGGCGCCGGCCTGGCCGCCGGAGACGGGAGCGTCAATGAAATCGACACCTTTTTCCTTGGCCGCGGCATAAAGTTCGCGGGCGACCTCGGCGCTGGCGGTGGTGTTGTCGATCAGCACCGAACCCGGCTTCATGCCGTGCAGGGCGCCGTTCTCACCCGATGTCACCGAGCGGAGATCTTCGTCATTGCCGACGCAGACGAAGACGAAATCGGCGCCGGCCGCGGCCTCGGCCGGGGTGGGGGCAGATTTTCCGGAGAATTTCTCGGCCCATGCGGCGGCTTTTTCGGCGGTACGGTTGTAGACGGTAACATCGTGGCCGCCCTTCGTCTTCAGATGGCCCGCCATGGGGAAACCCATGACGCCGAGACCGATGAACGCGACTTTTGCCATATGTCCTATCCTTTTCCTCAAGTGCAGGCCCGAGGATTAACCGAAACGGCGGGAGCAGAAAAGCCCGTGAAGCCGGACTTCGTTCCGATTGACGCATATGAGGCTGGCCGCCATTCGGCCGAGCCCTAGATCGGGAGAAGGCAAAGTGTTTCCGGGAGGTGACATGAGGGAAATTCCGACGATCAAGCCGCGGCGCAAAGGCCGCAGCGGAATGCAGGCGATGCTCATTCCATCGCAAGAGATGGTCGCAGAGCAGATTCGGTCGGCGCCGGAAGGCGCCCTCACCGACGTCGGCCTCCTCCGCCGCCGTCTTGCCGCTCAATATGGGGCGGACGCCTGTTGCCCGGTGACCGTGCAGCGGCATTTGCGTGCGATCGCTGAGCAGTCCTACGGCGCGCTGGAGAAGGGCGAGCCGGTTTCGACGGTCACGCCCTATTGGCGCATGGTCGATCCCGCAAGCCTGCTTGCGAAGCGTCTTGCCGGCGGCCCCACCTTCATCCGGGAGCGGCTGGCCGCCGAAGGTCGGGAGTGAGCCGGGTTAGATGAGCATAAGCCGCGCGCGAAAAAATTTCGCTTGAGGGCGATTTTCGGGCCGAAAAATTTCAGCAAAGGCGGAATCTTGCAAATAAAAGTGTCGATATAAATTATAGATTTAATCATCATGGCATTCATCACTGACGGGGTCGACCAGCCGAAAACAGGCCCGACACCATCAAAAAAGGGGAAAGTCATGATTTCACGTCGACAAACGCTCGGGCTTTTCGCAGCAGCCGCGGCCACGGCAATCCTGCCGGCTGTCAGGCCGGCACGCGCTGCCGCCAGCGAATTCCGTATCGGTTGGCAAAAGAACGGTGTGCTGGCGCTCGCCAAGCGGCGCGGCGCGCTTGAGAAGCGGCTTGCCGATCGCGGCATTACCGTCAGCTGGTCGGAATTCACTTCCGGCCCGCCGCTTCTCGAAGCGCTGGGCGCCGGTGCTCTCGATTTCGGCGCGACCGGCGATGTGCCGCCGCTCTTTGCCCAGGCGGCCGGCGGGCAGCTCTATTATGTCGGTCTCTACAAGGGCAGCCCGTCAGCCTCGGCCATCCTCGTGCGCAAGGATTCGCCCATCAAGTCGCTTGAAGACCTCAAGGGTAAGAAGGTCGCTTTCAAGCGCGGCTCCAGCGCGCATAATGTAACCGTCAAGGTTCTGCGCAAGGCAGGCCTGAAGCCCGAAGATGTCGAGCAGCTCGATCTTTCTCCGCCGGATGCCGCTGCCGCGTTCAAGAATGGCAGCATCGACGCGTGGTCGATCTGGGATCCTTATCTGGCGATTGCCGAAGCCGATCCGGAGACACGTATCCTGACGACCGCCGAAGGCATCGTCGACTCCTACAGTTTCTTCCTCGCCAATCGCGATTTCACCGATGCCAATGGGCAGGTGGTCGTCGATGTGATCGATGAGCTTGCCAAGGTCGGCACGTCGGCCCAAAGCAATCTGGACGAGACGGTGAAGGAACTTTCCGAGATCACCGGGGTGCCGGTTGACGTGACGCGCGTGACCTTGACGCGCAAGGGCGCCGACCTCGGCAGCGTCTTGACCATCACCGATGCCGCCGCCGCCTATCAGCAGGCGCTCGCCGACGAGTTCCACGGGCTCGGCATCCTGCCGAAGAAGCTCGTGACCGGCGATATCGTCTGGCGTCCCAAGGCAAGCTGATTTTCCGGCCAGGGCCCAAGATTTCCGCGAGGCGGCATGGAGAGAGCCTCCCTGCCGCCGAACCGGAAAAATATTCCCCAAAACGGATTAGAATAGCAAATTGATATTGTCGATCTAATTGGTAGTCTATGTCACTATCCTCGCGATCGAGGGACACCGAAAGGCATCTGCCTACTGCCAATCCGGTCGACAGGGATATTTCAGATGCTCGCGCATAGACAGACAGCCGGCCTTCTTGCCGCTTCCGCCGCCACTACGATCCTCCCAAGCATCTGTGCGGCGGCGGCGCTGCGCAAGGCAGACGGGCTGCGTGTCGCCGCTTGCAGAGAGCCATCTCGACCACGCGAGTTGATTTTCGAATTCCACAGCTAAAGGACCGCCTTCCAATGACCACCATCTCCCCAGGCACATCCGAGCCCATCAATTTCCTCTGGTTCATCCCGACATCGGGCGACGGCACCTATCTCGGCTCCGCCGATCTCAACCGCGCGCCCGAGATCGGTTATCTCACGCAGATCGCCCAGGCCGTCGATCGGCTCGGCTATTCCGGCGTGCTGTTGCCGACCGGGGTTGCTTGCGAAGAATCCTTCGTGACGGCGGCAGCCCTTGCCGCCAAGACCGAGAAGCTGCAGTTCCTGGTGGCGATCCGTCCCGGCACGGCATCGCCTGCCTATTACGCGCGTCTTGCGACGACGCTTGACCGCATCTCCAACGGCCGCCTGCTGCTCAACATCGTCGTCGGCGGTAGCCCGGCGGAGCTTGCCGGCGATGGCATCCATCTCGAGCATGACGAGCGCTACGCCCATGCCGAAGAGTTTTTCACCGTGTTCGAGGAACTGCTGGAAAAGGGAACGGCAAGCTTCGACGGCAAATACATCAAGGCGACCAATGCGCGCCTCGGCTTCCCTTCGGTGCAGAACCCGCACCCACCGCTCTATTTCGGCGGGTCGTCGGATGCCGGTATCGATTTTTCCGTCGGACGCGTCGACAAGTACCTGACCTGGGGCGAGCCGCCGGCACAGGTTGCCGAGAAGATCGCCAAGGTGCGCAAGGCCGCCGGCGAGCGCGGCCGCGAGGTGAGCTTCGGCATCCGCCTGCACTTCATCGTGCGCGAAACCGACGAGGAGGCATGGGAGGCCGCCGAGCGGCTGATCCGCCATCTCGACGACGATACGATCCGCGAGGCGCAGGAGCGCTTCGTCCACGAGTCCGACTCGGTCGGCCAGAAGCGCATGGCCGCCCTTCACGGCGGCCGGCGCGACAAGCTCGAAGTCTCGCCGAACCTCTGGGCCGGCGTCGGCCTGGTGCGCGCCGGTGCGGGCACGGCGCTTGTGGGGTCACCGAAGACGGTGGCCGCGCGCCTTCGCGAGTATCAGGAGATCGGCATCGATACGGTGATCGGCTCCGGCTATCCGCATCTGGAAGAGGCCTATCGCGTCGCCGAGCTGCTTTTCCCGGAACTCGGCATCACCCGCGAGCAGCAGCGCCTGGGCTTCAACAACGAGTTCGGCCGCAAGCAGGTCTTCGCTGGCGGCAGCCATGGCGGCAACCTGAAAGTCGTCTCCGGCTCCTGAACTCGAACGAAGACGCCGAGCGTGACACCGTCGCAAGCCGCTTACGGCTTGCGACATCCTGCTTTCGATAAGCGCGAGGACAATGCATGTCGACTTTCGATACTCCGTTCGTACGGTCTGTCGCTTCCGAAAAGGCCGGGCAGGCGGGTCTGCGCCTGCCGTTGCCCGGTCTGGAGAAGCTGACGCCTTACTTAGTGCCGGTGGCGATAGTGGCGTTCTGGCAGCTTGCCTCCTCTGTCGGCTGGATCTCGTCGCGCATCATGCCGTCGCCGGCCGATGTCGGCCTCGCCTTCTGGTCGACGACGGTTTCCGGCCAGTTGCCGAATGACGTGCTGGTGAGCGCCGGCCGCGCCTTTGCCGGCCTTCTCGTCGGCGGCTCGATCGGCTTCCTGCTCGGCATCGCCAATGGCGTATCGCGCATCTCCGAGCAACTGACCGATACGACGCTGCAGATGCTGCGCACCATTCCGCATCTGGCGATGATCCCGCTTGTCATCCTGTGGTTCGGGATCGGCGAGGAATCGAAGCTGTTTCTCACCTCGCTCGGGGTGCTCTTCCCGGTTTATCTCAACACCTATCACGGGGTGCGCAATGTCGATCGCGATCTGATCGAGATGGGCAAGATCTATGGCATGGGCAACTGGACGCTTTTCCGCAAGGTGATCTTTCCAGGTGCGCTGCCGTCGATCTTCGTCGGCCTCAGATATGCGCTCGGCATCATGTGGCTGACGCTGATCGTATCGGAATCGATCGCTGCATCGTCAGGCATCGGCCATATGGCCAACAATGCCCGCGAATTCATGATGACTGATGTGGTCGTGCTCGCCCTCGTCATTTATGCCGTGCTCGGCAAGCTTGCCGATGTCATCGCCCGGGTTCTGGAGAGGCGGCTGCTCGCCTGGAACCCGGTCTATCAGAAGTAGGAGAGACGCCATGACATCGATCGCACATGAGCGTTTTCACGCCGTCGCCGAAGAGCCAGCTTATGCGCGCGAACACGCGCCGGCAGTGGGCCGTAGTGCGCCCGCGGCGATCAGCCTGACGGGGCTTGAAAAGAGTTTTGGGGCCAACCGCGTGCTGCGCGGCATCAACCTGCATATTCCGGCCGGCCAGTTCGTCGCCGTGATCGGCAAGAGCGGCTGCGGCAAGAGCACACTGCTGCGCATCCTGATGGGCCTCGACGAGCCGAGTGCCGGCGAGCCGCATTTCGAGGATGCCGACGGGGCGCAGGCGAGCCCGAACGCGCGCATCGTCTTTCAGGAGCCGCGGCTACTGCCCTGGCTTAGTGTCGCCGACAATGTGGTGGTCGGGCTCGGCGACGGCATCGACAGTCGGGCGGCGGCAAAGGCGGCCGATGCTGTGCTTGCCGAAGTCCAACTTAGCGAAAAGACCAGAGAATGGCCGGCGCGGCTTTCCGGCGGGCAGCGGCAGCGCGTGGCGCTTGCGCGGGCGCTGGTCAGCCGGCCCGGCGTGCTGGCACTCGACGAACCGCTCGGCGCGCTCGATGCGCTGACGCGGATCAGCATGCAGGAACTCATCAACCGTGTCTGGCGTGAACTCGGCTTCACCGCCGTACTCGTCACCCATGATGTCAGCGAGGCGGTGCATCTCGCCGACCGGGTCATTGTGCTCGACGAGGGGCGGATCGCACTCGATCTTCCCATTCCCTATCCGCATCCGCGCCGGCACGGCCATCCTGGCCTCGCCGAGCTGGAAGGCCGGCTGCTTGCCGCGATTCTCGGCACCGACGGCGGCCATTGAGCACCGGCTTGTTCGCGACGCTACATGACCTCGGCATAGGCGAGGCGTGTTGGTGCCAGCATGCATGACCCATGGCGAAAATGTATAGGCGCTTGGGTATGAGAAATTTACGCGCCTCTGCCAAAGGTGCGCTGCTACGCGCTCCAAATTCAGCAATAACTATTTTCTCAAGTCGTTTTACGTCCACCTTGACTCACTCATACCTCCATGGCTATACATCAATCAATAGCCAACGAGGTATTGATTGTAGATGTCGGACACCCAAGACGTGCTCTTCAGAACGCTCGCCGATCCGACCCGGAGGGCTCTTTTCGAACGGCTGTGCCGCGAAGGAGAGAAGACGGTCGGGGCTCTGACGGCTCGGGCCGGGGTCTCGCAACCGGTCGTCTCGAAACATCTCGGAATCCTCAAGCAGGCCGGATTGGTGCGCGACCGCCATGAAGGCCGCCAGACCCACTATAGCGCCCAGCTCGGTGCGCTGGCGCCGCTGGTCGACTGGACACGTGAGATGGCGGGCTTCTGGCAAAATCGGTTCGACCAGCTGGAAGATCTATTGAAAAGGATGGACCAATGACCGAAATTTCAAACGAAACCCGTTCCGTCATCGTCGAACGAGAGATCCCTTTTCCGCCGGAAAAGATCTGGCGCGCACTCACCCAACCGCATCTGATCGCGGACTGGCTGATGAAGAACGACTTCGTGCCGGTCGTGGATCACCGTTTCAAGCTGAGCGCGGATTGGGGCTCCGTCGACTGCCAGGTCCTGGAAGTCGAGCCGAATAAAACCCTGTCTTACACCTGGGCTGCCTATGATCTCGAAAGTGTCGTCACCTGGACTCTCACGCCCACGGGCGCGGGCACGCAACTGCGCATGGAGCAGTCGGGCTTCCGGCCGGATCAGCGGCAGGCTTACGGGGGCGCCAAAAGCGGTTGGCAGCAGTTCTTCGCAAAGCTGGAGCAGGTGCTGACGCGCATCGAGTGAGACCGCTGCCAAAACGGATCACGCCATCCGCTTCGCTTGTTTTCGCAGGAGGTTCTCTTGAATTGGAATAACTGGCTTCGGCAGATCCACCGTTGGCTGTCCGTTGCCTTTACGCTGGCGGTTATAATTAATATCATCGCGATGGTGCAGGAGAAATCGTCGGTCTGGGTGGGCCTCATGGCGCTGCTGCCGCTGACCTTGCTGCTGCTCACCGGTCTCTACTTGTTCGCGCTGCCATATGCCACCAGGTGGCGCGGCGCGGGACGCAGCGGAGGGTAGGAGTGAAGGCAATGTCCGGGAAGACATCCAAGACCGCAGCAGCCGCCAAGCCCGATACCGTGGAGCCGGTCCTTCTCTCGGGTGGCAACCCTCAGATCGCCAAGGGTTACGGCGACGCTCCCGTGCAAGCCTACATCGCCGCTATGCCCGGCTGGAAAAGCGACGTCGGGCGCCGTCTCGACGCGCTCATCACGCGCACGGTGCCCGGGGTGTATAAGGCCGTGAAATGGAACTCGCCCCTCTACGGCATGGAAGGGCAGGGCTGGTTCCTCGGCGTTCATTGCTTCGCGAAATATATCAAGGTCGCTTTCTTCCGCGGCACGTCGCTCAGTCCCATCCCGCCCGGCGAGTCCAAACAAAAAGAAGTGCGTTACTTCCACATTCATGAGGAAGACCAACTCGACGAGGCTCAACTCGCCGCCTGGGTGGAGCAAGCCAGCCAATTGCCCGGTGAACGAATGTGAGCGGATGCCAGGTCATCAGCACTTAAGGGACAGAGGGGAGATATCGATGAAGAAAGCCACGGCAACCCTGAAGAAGAGCGGCTCCAGCGAAGAGAAGGACGGTGACTCTCCTTCTCGATTGATCGATGCGAGAATCGAGGAGTTGAGCGATTGGCGCGGCGTGATGCTCGCTCGGGTCCGAACCCTCATCAGGCAGGCCGAGCCCGACGTGGTCGAGGAATGGAAGTGGAGAGGCGTTCCGGTGTGGGAGCACGCCGGGATCATCTGCACCGGCGAGACCTACAAAAGCGTGGTGAAACTGACCTTCGCCAAAGGCGCCTCGCTGGAGGACCCTTCCGGCCTTTTCAACTCCAGCCTTGACGGCAATACCAGGCGCGCCATCGATTTTCATGAGGGCGACGAGATCGACGAGGAGGCGTTGAAGGCGCTCATTCGCGGTGCTGTCGCACTCAACACTTCAAAGCGGGCCGCGGCTCGTCCTGCCGGCTCGGGGAAGAAACCAAGCAGCGCTTGAGGCTTGGCTTATTTCGCCTGAAACGCGTCGCGTCAAACTTGATTCATGCGAGGCGATTTGGTTTGCGTGACATGCGATCAGTGGATCGGGCTTTCCTCACGCTCGAGGAATAGTTCCAGGTTGTCGAGGCCGATCTCCGTGCCCTGGAGGCGGGCGCCGTTATCGGCGTAGCCGTCGAGGAAGACCACCTGTTCGGTGAAGACCATTTTTGTGCCGCCGGGTTCGGCTTCAAAGGCGACGGTTGTGAGCGATGCGGAGATGCGGCTTTCCCCAAGCTTCATCTCATAGGCATAGATGATGCGGGCATCGGGCACGATATCGATATAATGGGCGTCATAGGCGTGCAGAAGGCCGTCAGTATCGGCGACGTAGTTCCTTTCCGTGCCACCGGGGCGGAAATCGAGCCCGTAGTCCAGCGGCACCCACTCGCCATGGCAGGCGAACCATTGTCGTTTGGATTCCGGTGTTGACCAGGCGCGGAAGGCGCGGGAAATCGGCGCCTTGAGGTGGCGTTCGATGACGAGAGTGGCGTGTTCGGCGGATCGTGTCGTCATTCGGGAAGGGTCTCCGTTTCATTGGCGAGAAAGTGGTCCAGCCTGTCGAAGGTGGTCGTCCATTGGATCTTCCGCTGTTCCACCCAGCGCTCGACGGCGGCAAGCGCATCCTGCCGCAGGCGGTAGGTTCGCACCCGGCCGGATTTTTCGGAGAAAACGATGCCGCTTTCCTCCAGCACCTGCAGATGTTTCATCACCGTCGGCAGGGCAACCGCGAGCGGCGCGGCCAGTTCGGTGACGGAGGCCGGGCCGCGGCCGAGACGGTCGATCATGCCGCGGCGGCTGCGATCGGAAAGTGCATGGAACATGCGGTCGAGATCCGCCTGGCCGTCCATCATTCCGCCGCATCCCGGAAGCGGGCCGGCAGTCTCTCTTTGTAAGGATAGAACTTGAAGTAAGGGCGGGCCTCTTCCAGTGCCCTTGCAAAGGACGGGCGCGCCAGCAGTCGATCGTAGTAGCCGCGAAGGTTCGGCTGTTCCGATGAAAACGGAACCAGAGTCTCGGCATAAAAGAGGGCTGGGCCTGCTGCGCAATCGGCCATGGTGAAGCCGTCGCCTGATATCCATTGTTTGTCGGCGAGCTGCTTTTCGATCATCGCATAGGCGGTCGCGAGTGTTGCCTTGGCGGCGCCCACCTCGATCTCGTCCGTCGTGCCGTCGGGGCGCCGGCGATTGCTGACGATGGTCTGCATCGGCGCCTGGACATAGTGGTCGAAAAAGCGGTCCCAGAGGCGAACCTGCAGCGCCCGGTCGATCTCCAGCGGCAGCAGGCGAACGGGGCCGGGATAATATTGCTCGAGATATTCGATGATGATCGATGTCTCGGGGATGGTGCTGTCGCGCGCCTCGTCCCGCAGCAGCGGCATCTTGCCGATCGGCCAGAAGCGAAAGAGATCGGCGCGCGAGCTTTCGTCGGAAAGATCGACGATGCGATTCTCGAAGGGAGTGCCGTTTTCATAAAGCGCGATCAGCACTTTGTGGCAGAAAGAGGCGAGCGGATGCCCATAGAGCACGAGCGACATGCGGCGACCTTTCCTATCGTTGCGGTAAACTTTACCGATCGACTAACTATCAGGTCGTGACGCATCGCGCAACAGATACTTCGCCAACCGTGCAAGTATTCGTCAGCCGATATATCAGATGTTGGCGTCAGCCATTATACCGGGCTATCACCAAATGGCCTGGTGTCGGCTGGCCGTCTTCCATGCGCACGTTGATATCCGATATTTCGACGAGTTCGAAACCGGTGGCCGTCAGGCGTTCTCTGACATAGGCGTCGGCATGAGCAAAGCGCTGGTGCGGGCCGACCATGTAGGCGCGGCCGGCGAGTATTTCCTCGGGCAGGGTTTCCGACGAGAAGATGAACAGGCCGCCCGGCATCAAGTTCTCGGCGGCGCCGAAGAACAGCGGTTCGAGCGCGCCGAGATAGGGCAGCACGTCTGTGGCGGCGATGATGTCGAAGGCTTCCTCGTCGTTGTCGTCGAGGAAATCCTCGACCTCGGCGACGAAGAGCGTCTCGTAGAGATCCTTCTCATGGGCGATCTCGACCATCTTCTCCGATATGTCGATGCCGGTGATATCAGCGCAGAGGTCGCGCAGCGCGCCGCCGGTGAGGCCCGTGCCGCAGCCGAGATCGAGCAGCCGCTTGAATGGCCCGAGCTTCAGCGCCTGCAGCCGTTGGCGCACCAGCATCGGCACGTGATAGCCGAGCTGCTCGACGAGCACGTCCTCGAAAACCTCGGCATGCTGGTCGAACAAGGTCTCGACATAGGCATCGGGCGCCTTGACAGGCGTTTCGCCGCGGCCCATCGCGGCAATGCGCACGGCCGCACCGCCGTGATCGTCGGGATCAAGTGCCAGGACTTCCTCATAGGCTGCAACGGCCGCATCGACATCGCCGGCCTTTTCCAGCGCCAGCGCCCGGTTATAGGCCTCGCCAAGGGCTTCTTCGTCGATCTTCTTTGCCATCGCAGTCCATCGTCCTTTTGTTTCAGGCCGTCCTTTTGTTTCAGGCATGCGTCTAAGGCGGCTTTCGATGTTTTGCAATGGCGCGCTTGTGGGCGCAGAATGACCGAAAAGAAGACGAAGGGAGGAAAAGCCATGAAAATGGAGCAAGACAGGACGTCATTGGCACCGGAAGGAGAGGTTGTGCGGGCATTGCTTCCCAGTACGCCAGGCGAGGTCACCAACACGCTCAGCCACTACTACCGCGGCGAACTCGGGCGGATGACGAGTTGGCGCGACCGCATCGACCGAACGTCCAACTGGGCGATCACCGTGGTCGCAGCACTCCTCTCGGTGTCGCTGTCGACGCCGACCTCGCATCACGGGGTACTGCTGTTCGGGATGATGCTGGTGACGCTACTTCTGATGATCGAGGCGCGCCGCTATCGCTTCTTCGATATCTATCGCGCCCGCATTCGCCAGATCGAGCGCTGCTATTTCGCACAGATCCTTTCGCCTGACGCCCATGCTGGCAGCGAATGGGCGGTGACAGTCGCCAGCAGCCTGCGCAAGCCGCGCTTCCTGCTGAGTTACTCCGAGGCGATGCACCGCCGGCTCAAGCGCAATTACGGCTGGATGTATTTCATCCTGTTGCTCGCCTGGTGCTTGAAGATCTCGACGCCGAAACTGCAGACGGAGGGCATGCCGGCGCTGCAGGCGCAGTCGTGGGCCTATGTCATCGACAATGCCGTGCTCGGGCCGGTTCCCGGCCTTGCGGTCATTGCAGCCGTCGTGGCCTTCTATCTCGGCATGCTCGGTATCGCCCTGCGCCCGGATCGCGACGAAGGCGAATTCGGCCATGGCGAAGCGCATGTCTGATGCGGTGAGCATGATGTTACGCGAAAAAGCCGTTCACTCTTTTCGGCATCATGCTCCAGAGCCGATCAGTGCAGGATGAACTCGCCCTTCAGTGCCCGCCACTCGGTTGCCGAGATCAGCTGGCGGTGGATGTAGCGCACCGAATGCAGCGGCCCGTCCAGCTTCTCTTCCCAGAATTTCAGGAAGCCGCGCATTTCAGGAAAATCAGGGGCGAGGTCGTAATCCTGCCAAACATAGGTCTGTAGTATCACCGGGTGGTCCGGCAGGCGGTAGAGGATCTGGGCGGTGGTCAAACCATAGCCCTTCAATTGTTTTTCCATGTCCTTGTGCATCGTATTCCGCTTCTTCTTGTTCCCACTCGCGCACTTATTAGCGCTAGATGATATGGAAACATGCGAGTGGTTAACGAAAGCTTTGCAGATACTTCGTAAAAGAGCAATTTATTTTTTAATATCAATGGCTTGGCAGCATCGTCCTGAGAGTGCTGCTAAAGGTTCAGCGCTTGAGATGCCGCGTCAGGCGGCGCTCGATCCAGGCCCAGAGATGGCGCAAGGCCTCGACGATGGTGAGGTAGAAGATCGCCGCCCAAAGATAGGTCTGGTAGTCGAAGGTGCGGGAGAAGGCGTAGCGGGTTTCGCCCATCAGGTCGAGCACGGTGATGATGGCGACGACCGCCGAACCCTTGATCAGCAGGATGATCTCGTTGCCATAAGGGCGAAGTGCGACGATGAGAGCCTGCGGCATGATGATCTTGCGGAAGGCGATGAACTTGTGGATGCCCAGCGCACTCGCCGCCTCGTGCTGGCCATGCGGCACGCTTTCGATGGCGCCGCGGAGGATTTCCGCCTGGTAGGCCGCGGTATTGATGGTCATGGCAAAGAGGCCGCAATACCAGGCATCGCGGAAGAACCACCAGATGCCGACGGCCTCAAGCTGCGGCCGGAATATGCCGAGGCCGTAATAGACCAGAAACAGCTGGGCAAGCAGCGGCGTGCCGCGGAAGAAATAGATGTAGCCGTAGGCCAGCGCATTCAGCACCCGGTTCCTTGACATGCGCGCCACCGCAAGCGGCAGCGACAGGATGGCGCCGCAGATGACGGAAATGAAAACGAGGCTCAGCGTTATCCAGAGACCGTGGAGGTAACGCGGCCCGTAGCGGGTGAATTTTTCCGGATCCCAGCCATTGATGACGGAAATGACGAGAAGGACTGCGAGCACGGCCCAGATGGCGACAAAGATATAGCCGGCCATGCGCGCCGGCGTCATCGGCTTCATCACTTTGCGGGGTGCGGGCTGCGGCGGGATCAACGTTTCAGCGTAACTCATCGGCGGACCTCCGAACGCTTGGCCCAACGCTCGACATAGACGAGCAGAAAGGAAGAGAGGATTGCGAGCACCAGATAGAGGCAACAGGCCAGACCATAGAAGAAGAAGGGTTCCTTGGTCACGCGCACGGCGACACTCGTCTGGCGCAGGATATCGGCAAGGCTGATGATCGAGACGTAGGAGGTGTCCTTCAACAGCACCATCCAGAGGTTCGTCAGGCCCGGCAGCGCGATGCGCACGAGCTGCGGAAGGATAATCAGGCGTAGCGTGCGGCCGCTATGCAGCCCAAGCGCGTCGCCTGCCTCATATTGCCCCTTGGGAATGGCGCGGAAGGCCGAGAGCAGCACTTCCGAACAATAGGCGGAGAAGACGACCGAAAGCGCGATGACGCCGGCGAGGAAGGCGTTGATCTCGACCGGCGGCCCGTCATAACCGACGAAGGTCAGCAGAGACTGGATCAGCATCTGCATGCCGTAGTAGATGATGAAGAGCGTCAGAAGCTCCGGCAGGCCGCGGAAGATCGTCGTGTAGATGCCGGCCGCCAGCCGCAGCGGCTTTTCCTCCGACTGCTGGCCAAGCGCCACCAGGAAGCCGATGGCGAGGCCGATCGGCAGGGTAACGATCGCCACCGAAACGGTGACCTGCAGGCCAAGCGCAATCTCATCGCCCCAGCCGGTATCGCCACAGGCAAGAATCGTCGACTGACCTAACCAAGTGAAGATGCCAACGGGTCCGCAAAGCGGATCGAAAATATGCACAATCCAGCTCCAGAAGGAGCCCAGCGCGGAAAATAATCCGCCCATGCGAGAATTCCCCTCACGGCTTTTGCCGTTTTGATCTTGCCATCTTTGTCAAACAAAAATGGCGGAAGAGCAAGCCTTCCGCCATTATCTTCATCGGCCAGATAGCGAATTTCTTATTCGCCGTAAACGTCGAAGTCGAAGTACTTGTCCTGGATCTTCTTGTATTCACCGCTGGCGCGGATCGCAGCGATCGCTGTGTTCAGCTTTTCCCTGAGCGGGTCGCCCTTACGGATAGCAATTCCGGCGCCGTTGCCATTGATTTCCTTGTCGACCGGCAGGGTCGTCAGGATCTTGCAGCAGGCGCCGGCGTCGGACTTGACCCATTCGGAGAGAACGACGACGTCGTCGATGACGGCGTCGACACGGCCGCTGGCAACGTCGAGCTTGTATTCGTCAGCGGTCGGATAGAGCTTGAGCTCTGTGTCGGCGAGATGCTTCTCGGCATAGTTGGCGTGCGTCGTGGAGGTCTGCGCGCCGATCACCTTGCCCTTGAGGCCGGCGACGTCTGATATCGTCGAATCCTTCGGTACGGCAATGGCCGGCGGGGTGTTGTAGTACTTGTTTGAGAAGTCGACGAGCTTCAGACGCTCCGGCGTGATCGACATGGAGGAGACGATCATGTCGAACTTCTTGGCGTTGAGCGCCGGGATGATGCCGTCCCAGTCGGTGCTGACGAAGGTGCATTCCGCCTTCATTTCAGCGCAGAGCGCCTTGGTGATGTCGATGTCGAAGCCCTGGATCGTACCGCTGGCATCGACGAATTCGAAGGGCGGATAGGTCGAATCGGTGCCGATCACATATTTCTCGCCATCGGCCATGGCCGAGCCAGCGAAGAGGGACATCGCCGCGATCGAGGCTGCCGCGAAGATACGGGTAGAATTAAGCATGAGGATCCTCTCTGTTGGTAGCCGTCGCTCCTTTTTCTGTTGGGCTGACGGCCGCAGTTCAACGGTGCAGAGACCGCCTTGCGGCGATAATCAGACTTTTTTTCATGGAATTGCAACACAAATCCCATCGCAATTGTGCGGTGCAAATAACAGGCGAGATGAACGCCGGCAGACTGCAACATTCACGCGAGGTTAATCCCCGACTTCCTAGAACCGGAACAAATCGGCGGCTCGGCAATTGCCATTCCGCCGTTTCGCCTCAATGCGCAGCTAGGGGCGGAACCAGGGCCTGACGGCCTCAAGAAGCTCAAACAGGATCGAGGAAACCCGATGGGCATGAAATCAAGATTGTTCGCGAGCGCGGCTTTTCCGTTGCTTTCTCTGTCGCTGGCTCTGCAGCCGGCAACGGCGATGGCTGCCGTGCGCGACGTCGCGACGCAGGCATCGGTCGTGCGACAGGCCGAGCAAGGCAGCTTCGAGGTGGCGCAGGACGCGCCTTCCGAGGAGGAGTTGCTGAAGAAGAAGCGCAAGCAGCAGGAGGAAGCCCCGGCCGAAAAGGCGCCGGCCGCCGAGCAGCCGGCGCAGCAGGAAGCGCCCCCGGAAAAGCCGAAGGCTGAGCGCAAGGAAGCTCCGGCGCCTGAACCCAAGGCAGAGCCGGAACCGCCCAAGGCCGAAGCAGCGCCGAAAGAGGAGCCTGCTTCGCAGCCGGAAAGCAAGCCTGAGCGGAAAGCCAAATCGGAAGCGCAGCCCGAGGCGAAGCCGGAGGCCGAGCAGCCGGTAACCCAGGAAAAACCGAAGAAGCCGAAGAAGACTGAGGCACAGCAGGCCGAGCCCGAACAGCAGCCGGCAGCAAAGGAAGCTCAGCCGGAAGCGGAGCAGGCACAGCCCGAAGCCAAGCCGGAAGGCGGCAAACGGGATAAGGGACAGGACAAGGCCCAGGGCGGGGATAAAAGCAAGGGCAAGGCTGAGAAAGAAGCTCAGCCTGCCGCTCCCGAAGCCGTGACGCCGACTGCGGACTCGGCCAAGCCCGAGGAAAAACCCGCCGCCGAGGCGCCGGCCGAGAAAAAGCCGGCAAAGGGCGAGACTGCAGCACCAGCAGACAAAGCACCCACAGACAAGGCGACTGAAGGCAAGGCAACCGAAGGCAAGGCGGCGGCACCGGAAGCCGTGCCCGCTGAAAAGCCCAAGGATGGCACGGCGGCAAAGCCTGCCGGTGAACAGCCCGCCGGCGCACAGCCGACCGCGCCCGCGACTGACACTGCCCAGCCGCTGCCGGATGCCAGCGGCGGCCAGCAGGTGGAGCAGGCTATTCCAGCGCCGGAAAAGGCTTCGCCCGAGGAGCTGGAGCGCCGTAAGAAGATCGCCGCAGATCCGGCCAAGAGCAGCGAGACCGTCGTGCTGCCCGTGGAGAACGGTGCGGCCGTGCTCGACAGCGACAAGGATGCCGACCGCAGCAAGGGCCGGGAAGGCCGCCGCGACCGCGACAGGCAGCGCGCCGACAGCCAGGAGGTGAAGGTGCCGACCTCGGATGCCGATGCACAGGCTTTGAGCGGCGCCAAAGCGCCGGCGCCAGTCAAACTCGAGGCGGTGACCCGCGAGAAGGGCAGGAAGCTCGATGAGCGGCCACGATTCGTCCGTCCTGACGGCGCGCGCTTCGATGACCGCGGCGACGACAGCCGTGTGATCATCCAGTACGACAACAGGACGATCGTGCGCGGCGACGACGACAGACGTTTCCTACGCGACGGCGAACGGCCGAGCTACGAAGAGCTGTCAGGCGACCGCTACCGCGAGACGATCACGCGGCCGGAAGGCTATCGCATCGTGACGATCCGCAACCGTTACGGCGACATCATCCAGCGGTCGCGCGTCGATGCCCGCGGGCGCGAGGACGTGCTCTATTATTCGCAGGACCTCTATGACGATCCGGACCGCGACTATTTCGAGGATCCGGGCGCCGACCTGCCGCCGATGCGGCTGCGCGTACCGCTCAGCGACTACATCATCGATACTCGCAGCGACCCGAACCGGGACTATTACGAGTTCCTGAGCGAGCCGCCGGTCGAGCCGGTCGAGCGCGTCTATTCGCTGGATGAGGTGAAGTACTCGGCCCGTATCCGCGACAAGGTGCGTCGCATCGACCTCGACACGATCACCTTCGCGACCGGCAGCGCCGATATCCCGATGACCCAGGCGCGGACGCTGCGCAAGGTCGCCGACGCGATCAGCCAGGTGCTCGAGAAGGATCCGAGCGAAACCTTCCTGATCGAGGGGCATACCGATGCTGTCGGCTCAGACCAGAGCAACCTGATCCTCTCCGACCAGCGGGCGGAATCGGTCGCCAACGTGCTCTCCGACGTCTACGGCATCGCGCCGGAGAACCTCGCGACGCAGGGTTATGGTGAGAACTACCTGAAGGTCAACACGTCGGCCCCCGAGCAGGAAAACCGCCGCGTCACCATCCGCCGCGTCACGGCACTAGTCCGCCCGGTCGCTGCCAACAAGTAATGATGTTGCCCCTCCCCATTTCCGGGGAGGGGCATTTCGGTCTTGCTTCTGCTTTCCAAGTGGCTTGAAAGATGGTGGAGAAGTGCGGCTCGCTCTTCTGCCAGCGGGCGGTGCCGGCAGGGAGCGGATTGTCGTCGATCTTCGAGGCATTGCGACGCCCTATAGCGCCTATGCGGCGCTGCCGACGCCGCGTACGCCGCAGATCGCGATGGCCGCATGCCCTTTTGGTGGATTGCCGGATAAGCTCACTGTGCTTTCTTAGCCGACCGTATCTCCGGTACTTTTAAGGAAAAAGTGCATTTTTTGGGTATCAATTGGAACGCTAATTCTGTCATCCGGGCCAACGCGCGATGACGCGTCGATTTGGGCAGTAAAGGCCGCTGACCCGACCTTGCCGATCGCCAGTGTATATGGACCGAGGGGCTCGATATCGGCGACCTGAAGGCTCACCGTTGAAACGTTGGGATCCCTAACCATAGTATGCTCCGGTCGGATTCCGAGAACCACTGATTGTCCCACTGCCGCCGAAAGGCGCTCGGCTTTTTGCGTAGGAACTGCAATGTCGACGCCACCTTCAGCTTGGAAGGCAATTCCACCGGAGTTTTGCACAAGTCGCCCCTCGATGAAATTCATGCTTGGCGAGCCGATGAAGGCAGCGACAAAGAGATTCTTCGGGGATTCATAAAGGGTGATCGGATCAGCGGCCTGCTCGATCCGCCCTTGATTCATAACCACGACCCGATCTGCCATCGTCATCGCCTCTACCTGATCGTGTGTAACGTACACGATCGTGGTTTTGAGCCTGCGGTGTAACAGCTTGATTTCTGTTCGCATTTCAATGCGCAATTTAGCGTCGAGGTTGGACAGCGGTTCGTCGAACAGGAACACATCCGGCTGGCGAACGATCGCTCGGCCAATCGCCACACGTTGGCGTTGGCCACCTGAGAGCGCGTTCGGCTTGCGTTTCAAATAGGCACCGAGATTGAGAATGCGCGCCGCATTTGCAACGGCGGCATCGATGTCCTGCCTCGGCGTTCCGCGCACCTTCATGCCGTAGCCGATGTTTTCGGCGACTGTCATATGCGGATAGAGCGCGTAATTCTGAAACACCATCGAGCAATTGCGCAGACCCGGGCGCAGCGTAGTAACGTCCCGCTCACCGATACGGATTTCCCCTGATGTCGTCTGTTCCAGCCCCGCGATCATCCGCAGGGTGGTTGTCTTCCCGCAGCCGGAAGGCCCGACAAGAACCACGAATTCCTTGTCGGCAATTGCCAAATCGAGCGGAGGAATGACCTCAACGCTACCAAAGGATTTGGTGACCTGATCCAAACGCACCTGGGACATGCTGTAACCTTTTCATGAGAATTCCATCGCCTGGCCCAGCGCATCGGCCCGAAAATCGGAATCGATTTTCGGAAAGCACGATGCGAGGATTGAAAGAGTTAGAGCGTCCTTTGTGCGTCCGAAAGGACGCACGGCGCTCTAAGCGGCGATGGTTTCCTTCTTCTTTCAACGATGTCTAATCCCATCCCGGCACCGCCGGGATGGGATGTTGAGGATGGGCTTACTTCGCAGGCAGGCCCATCGACGAACGATAGGCTGCCAGTTGCTTGTCGCGGCCGAACTCGTCCGTCAGCTTGTTCCATCCGGCAGCCACGGTATCCAGCGCCTGCTGCGGCGTCACTTCTCCAGCCAATGCCTTGGAAAGCTCGATCTCAAGAATTTCCGTATAGGAGAAATAGCCCGGCAGGCGCATGTCGAGCGCCGTGTTCTTGGCGGTCACCGCGTCCTCCTGGCTTCCAAGATATTCCTTCGCCTCACGCTCGGAAAAGATCTTCGACCACAACGCAGTATTTGTCGTGTGCGAAAGACGGTAAGGATTGACGCCTGTGCCGCCGGTAATCGCCGCCTGACCGGAAACTGCTGGGCTCGTCAGGAACTGGATATAGTTCCAAGCTGCCTCCTGCTTCTTGGACGACGACGGAACAGCCGCCTGCCAACCGCCGAAGGCCATGAAGGAAGTCTGGACGACCTCGGGCTGCTTGTCCCACTTCTTGGTCTTGTAGTTCCAGATCTCGTCCGAGCCCGGCAGCGATGCCGAACCGACATTGCCGGCGACCTTGGACTGCTTCGGGTCGGCGGCGATGACGCCGGTATCGCCCCAGCCGATCGATTCCGCGACCTGGCCACCGGCAAAGGCGGCATTGACTTCGCCGAAGGAGAAGTTGAGCGCGTTCGGCGGTGCGAGCTTGGAGGCGCGGATATATTCCTCAAGGCCGCGCACCCAGCCCGGATTGTTGACCTGCGCATCCATCGTGTCAGGATCGAAGAACATGCCGCCGGGATTGTCGGGATGGCTGGTGTATCCCGCAACGTGACTGAACAGGAACCAGAATTGCTGGCCACCACGGCGGAAGGCTTCCGCCGTGCCCCAAAGGCCCTTGTCCGGCTGCTGGAAGAATTCAGCGATGTCGAGATACTGCTTCCATGTCTTCGGCGGGGCCAGATCGTAGCCATACTTCGCCTTGAAGGCGCTCTGGTTTTCCGCGTTTTCAAACAGATCAATGCGGTAGGTATAGGTATGGGCATCACCGTCCATGGTCTGCGACAGGACCTTGCCGTTCCAGACCATCAGTTGCTCGCGGTAAACCGGCGCGATGTCCTCCCAGTCGGCACCTGATTGCATATTCTTCGGCATTTCCGAGAGAAAGTCGGTGAAGTCCGGTGCCCAGGCCGGCGCAAAGGCAACCACATCGAACGTGTCTTCGCCCGAGGTCAGCGAGGTTACGATTTTCGGATAGAGTTCCGACCACGGAAATTCGACGACATTTACCTTGCCGCAGGTCTTTTCTTCCCAGCCCTTGGCCGCGAGTTGCAGCGCAGAGGCAATATAGGGGCCTGTCTGCGTCGTGGCGGTGAGCGTGACACCGGTGTAGTCCGGTTCGCAGGCGAGCGCGGATGTGACGCCCGCCGCAGCAAGTAGTCCTGCGGCCGTTGAACTCAATAGCAATCTTTTCATGTTTTCCTCCCGGAATTGAACAATGACTAGGGTTGTCGAACGGTCACTTTATTGCTCCTAAAAGCAGGCCAGACCGCATTAACCTGCTCAAAATGCCCGCCATGACGACCATCGGTATGATCGCGACCAGGGCGGCTGCCGATATCGACCACCACTCGTCGCCACGCTGGCTGTTTTGCCCTGCGACGAGAATGGGAAGTGTCTGCCATTTGGAACTGGTCAGGAAGAGCGCGAACAGGAACTCGTTCCAGACGAAGGCGAGCGTGATCATGAATGTCGCGATCAGGCCCGGCTTGGACATGGGCAGGACGATACCGAAGAAAATTCTCCACGACGGCACATTGTCGACCATCGCCGCCTCTTCGACTTCTACCGGCAGTGCCGCAAAGAAATCGCGCATCAGCCAGATCACGATCGGCAGCGAGAAGGCGACATAGGCGAAGGTGAGGCCTGTATAGGTGTCCACCAGCTTGAACCCCAACTTGCCCATTTCCGTATACATCAGGAACAAGGCAAAGGCGGCGACGATCGGCGGAAACATGCGCTGGCTCACAAACCAGAAGACGATATCATCATTGCCGAGGAGCGGCCCTGGAAGCTTCATTCGGCTGGAGCCGATGGCGAGCGCAAGCGCTGCAACAAAGGCAAAGATCAGCGAAATAGCCTGCCCGTAGCCCAGCACATGACGGCCGAGCAGATATCCGCCGAAGGCAACAACGACGAAAATCACGCCGGACAGCAGCTTGACCTCGAAGGTGAAGCGCACCAGCGCATAGGCTGCCATGGATCCGATGAAGGTGGCCAGCACCGATGCGGAAAGCCCGATGATCGTCGAGGCGATGAAGGTGTTGTAGAACTGGCCGCGCGCGCCCGACAGAAGCTCGCTCCAGGCTGTCAGCGTCGGGTCGAAGTCGACAAATGGAATATAGGTCGGCCCGCCGACGACCCCAAGCGGCGACTTGAACGAGGTGATCGCGACCCAGTAAAGCGGAAAGAAGGTGAAGGCTAGCCAGAGTAGGCAGCCTGCGAGCGCCCACCAGCGGCCGGATCCTTTGAGGTCACGCACGCTCATTTGTGCTTCTCCAGATAGGGCTTCAGGATGGCGAGATAGACGAGCCCGATCACGGTAATGACGATCAGGAACAGGAAGGACAGGGCGGAGGTGTAGCCGAGGTTGAACTTCTTGAAGCCCTCCTGATAGGCGAACAAGGTGAGCGTTTCGGTCGAAATGCCAGGCCCACCGCCTGTCATGACGAACACCGTGTCGATGATCTTGTAGCTCTCGATGAGGCGGATGAAGACCACAGCCACCGAAATCGGCAGCATCATCGGGAAAGTGATCCCCCAGAACTGCTGCCAGGGGCTGGCATTTTCAAGCGCGGCAGCCTCGTAGACGTCCTCTGGCAGGGTTTGCAGCCCGGCAAGAAGCATCAGGATGACGAAGGGTGTCCACTGCCACACTTCGACGGAAATGATGGCGCCGATAGCCCATCTGGTCTGCGTCAGAAACGGCAGATTGGGAAAGCCGAAGGCGGTCATCAACTCATTGAGCGGGCCCATCGTCGGGTTGAGGATCTGGCGGGCAATCAGTGCAACGGCGACGGGCGCCACCAGCATTGGCACCAGGAAGCTGACCCGGAACAAACCTTCGCCAGGCACGCGACGGCTGAGCGCCAGCGCCACGGAAAAACCGATGACATACTGCAGCGACACCGCAACAAAAGCGATGATCGTCGTCGTCCAGGTGACACTCCAGAAGCGCGGATTCTGAAGCAATTCCGCATAGTTGCCGAAGCCGACGAAATGCGCGGGGATCGGCGGCACGAGCCGCAGGCTCATGAAGCTGGTGGTCAGCGAATAGATCAGCGGGAAGATCGAGATCACCAGCACGATCAGCAACGCCGGCCAGATGAAAAAGTGTTTGACCGGATCGTTGCGGGTCATGCCGCGCCTCCTTTCTGGAGAAGCGCCTCAATTTCTTCGATCGTCGGCATTGCTGGCGCGGTACCCCGCCGCGTCACCGCAATACCGGCGGTCGCGCAGCCGAAACGCACGGCCTCGACCGGACTAAAGCCCCGCGAGAGCGCTGCCGAGAAGCCACCGACAAATGCGTCGCCGGCGCCGGTGGTATCAATGACCGCTCCCGACGAGACCGCCGGAACATGAACCGATTGCCCGGCCGTATGATACAGAACACCGCGACCACCCAGTGTGATCAGCGCGGCTTTCACGCCTTTGACAAGAAAGGCGTCGCCAGCCCGTCTGGCGTCGTCGAGCGTGTCGAGCGGAAAGCCAACGATGGCCGCCGCCTCGGTCTCGTTTGGCACGATATAGTCACAGAGCGGATAGATCGTGTCCGGAAACGGCTCGGCCGGCGCTGGATTGAAAACAGTGGTAACGCCGGCCACATGGGCGATTTCGAGGGCGCGCTGCGCCGCTTCAGCCGGTTGTTCGAGCTGGGTCACGAAAACGGCCGATTGCTCGATGGTTTCGCGGGCCGCCTCAACATCACCAACGCCGATGGTGCCTGCGGCACCTGGATAGACGATAATCGCATTGTCGCCGTTACTGTCATTGACGTAGATGAAGGCAGCGCCGGTCGGCATATCGTCCATCTGTACAACCTTCGGCGTCACCCCTGCTTCCGCATAGGTCTTCAGCGCCATATCGCCGAAGGTGTCGCGGCCGATCTTCGAGATGAAGGAGACTGTTCCACCGGCGCGGGCAGCAGCGACAGCCTGGTTGGATCCCTTGCCGCCCGGGCCTACTGCAAAACCGGTCCCGGTGATGGTCTCGCCAACGTTTGGCATGCGCTTGGCCAGATAGGCCGTGTCGGCGACGAAAATCCCGAGGATCGAAACACCCACCTTCATTTCGTTTCCCCTCAAACGGTTTCCGGCGGAATCACGCCTTTGGTGAACAGGAAGCAGCCGTAGAAGCGGTTTTCGCCCGTGGTGATGACGCAATAGGCCCTTTTGGCTTCCTCATAGAAGGCGAAACGCTCGATGCCATACATCGGCGCCGGCTTGCCCTCGGCGCCGTCGATCACGGCCTGGACTTCCTGCTGCACTGGAGGGATCTCGTCCGGCGCCCCCATGATTTCCATTCGTCCGGCAGACGGCTGCAGCGGCGTATCCAGCGGCATTACCGAAAGAATAGCTTCGATGGCGCGGGCAGAGGACACATTGTCTATGCGCAACAGCTTGCCGAGCACCGTTTGCCGGGCAATGGAATCCGAAGGAAAATTGGTGTCGGAAACGACGACCGTGTCGCCATGCCCCATAGACCGGAGCGCGTGCAGCACATCCGCATTCAGAGCCGGATCGATATTCTTCAGCATGAAGTCCTCCCTTAATTGCATCATTTCGCAGCACCTCGTGCCGCAAAACAGAGCCCGACAACCGTAGCGCCGTTACAGCTCTGCGATTCCCTCAAATTCCGTTGCTTGCGCCTGCCGGTGCGGCTCTCCTCCCGCCCGGATGACCAGAGTTGGAGCCTTATTCTCCGTAGGGGATCCAGATATTCTTCACATCCACAGCGCGGCGAAGGTATAGCGCGCCTTCGGCAGCGGCTCTGTCCATCCAGTCCGTCGCCTTGCCATTGTCCACGAAGGTTCGCTTGAGATTGCCCGAAGACAGCTTCTCCACCGTCGTCGAAAGTTCCGCCGAGCCGAAGGCCCACAACGCATCAACGTCATTGTGCGCGGCAAGGATCTTTGCCAGTTCGATCGCGGACCCGGTGACGATATTGACGACACCGGCAGGCACATCCGACGTTTCCAGAACGGAATAGAAATCCGTGGCCGAAAGGGGGAAGGCCTCACTCGGCACCGCGACGACACGATTGCCGGTGGCAATCAACGGCGCAACCAGACTGATAAAGCCGAGCAGCGGCGCTTCCGGCGGGCAAATGACGCCAACGACGCCAATGGCTTCCGGCATGGCCAGGGCAACGCCGCGAAGCGGCGGCTGGTGAATGCCGCCTTCATACTTGTCCGCCCAGGCTGCGTAGGTGAAGAGACGGGAAATCGCGGCGGCGACCTCGGCGTTTGCATTGGCTGCGGAAGCTCCGGTCATCGCTGTTATCCGCGAGGCGAACTCGTCGGCGCGGCCACTGAGGTTTTCGGCGATGTAATAGAGAACCTGGGCGCGGTTATGAGTGGTCGCATTCGACCAGGCGGAGGCGGCCTGTGCGGCAACCACCGCATTGCGGATGTCCTTGCGGTTGCCTTCGCCGACCTCCCCGATGGCCTTGCCCTTGGGCGAGGCGATGACACGGGAATAATTGCCGTCCGGGCGTGCCTGCTTGCCGCCGATGAAGAGCTTTGCCGTCCGGTCGATGCTTGGCAGGGCAAAATCGCTGGCAACCGGCTTTACTTGCGAAAGTGCGGGCATAGCTGCTCGCGCCTTGCGACCGACCCAAGCCTTCGGCTTCAGATATTCGTAGCAACCTTCGCGTCCGCCTTCGCGGCCGAATCCGGATTCGCGCTTGCCGCCAAAACCGACGGCGGCATCGAAAAGATTGGTGGCATTCACCCAGACCACGCCGGCTGCAAGCTTTGCCGCAACGTTCAGCGCCAAGCCGATCCTCTCGCTCCAGACGCTCGCGGCGAGGCCGTAGCGGGTGTGATTGGCAAGCTGGATAGCCTCTTCCGGTGTGCGGAAAGTCATGGAGACCGCAACCGGCCCGAAGATTTCCTCGGTCGCGACGATCGATGTCGGCTGCACGCCGCTCAGAAGCGTCGGCGGGTAGAAGCTGCCGCCCTTCGGCAGGTCGATCTTCGCCTGATGCAGCGTCGCGCCTTCTGAAACTCCCTTTTTCACCAGCGCTTCGATACGCGTCAATTGCACGGGCGCTATGATCGCACCCATATCAATGCACTTGTCCAAAGGCTGACCGACCCGCAATGTCTGCATGCGGCGCTTCAGCCGCTCGTGGAAAAGATCGGCAACGCCTTCCTGGACCAGAAGCCGCGAACCGGCGCAGCAGACCTGTCCCTGGTTGAACCAGATCGCGTCGACGACCCCTTCTACGGCGCCATCGATATCGGCGTCGTCAAAAACGACGAAAGGTGACTTGCCGCCGAGTTCCAGCGTCAAGGATTTGCCGCTACCCGCGGTACGCTCGCGAATGACGCGCCCGACTTCGGTCGATCCGGTAAAGGCAATTTTGTCGATATCGTCATGCCCGACGAGCAGCGCGCCTGTTTCGCCTTCTCCCGTCACGATATTGAGTACGCCCGGCGGAAGGCCCGCCGCGGATGCCAGTTCGGCAAAGAGAAGCGCCGTCAGCGATGTGAATTCGGCAGGCTTCAGGATGACGGTGTTGCCGAGCGCCAAAGCCGGCGCCACTTTCCAGGCCAGCATCAGGAATGGGAAATTCCACGGAATGATCTGGCCGACGACGCCCACCGGCACATGATCGGCAAATTCCGTCTCCTGGATCTGCGCCCATCCGGCGTGATGATAGAAATGACGGGCTGCCAGTGGCACGTCGAGATCGCGGGTTTCGCGGATCGGCTTGCCGTTGTCGATTGCCTCGACCACAGCAATCAGACGCGCATGGCGCTGGATCATCCGGGCAAGCGTATAGAGATGGCGCGCGCGCGCGTGGCCCGGCAGTCGCGCCCATGACGCCTGTGCCTTGCGGGCGGCAGCAACCGCATTGTCCACATCCGCCGCGCCGCCGTTCGCGAGCTTCGCCAGGACCTTGCCGGTAGCTGGCTCGAATGTGTCGAAGTTCTTGCCCGACGCGGAGGGCACGAACGCGCCATTGATGAAGTGCCCGAAACCGGAAGCGTGGCGCGCTAGCCAGTCGCGAGCTTCGATATCGGATTCAGGGGCGGGGCCGTAGGACATTTCGTCGAAATACTTTGCAACAGTCATCTGGATCATCCAATCGGGTGTCTGTTGAGGGCCGAATAGGCACCGGTGACGTGATGCTCCAACTGCCGCTCGATATCCGCAAGCAAGCTTGATGCACCGATGCGGAAGAGATCGGACTCCAGCCACTCGCGCCCCAGTTCGTCCTTCATCAGGAACTGGTAGTTCAACACGTCCTTCGCTGCGGAAATGCCACCGGCCGGCTTGTAGCCGATCTTGATACCGGTGCGCTCCTGATAGGCGCGGATCGCCCGCAGCATGGTCAATGTCACGGCCAGCGTCGCATTGACGCCTTCCTTGCCGGTCGAAGTCTTGATGAAATCGGCTCCCGCCATCATGCAGACCAGCGAGGCCCTGGCGACATTGCGGAGCGTCTTCAGGTCGCCCGTCGCCAGAATGGCTTTGACATGCGCATCACCGCAGGCGGCGCGATATTCTTTCATTTCCTCGTAGAGTGCTGTCCAGTTGCCCGTCAGCACATGCTCACGGGTGATGACGATGTCGATTTCCTTCGCGCCATCGGCAACCGACGCCTCGATTTCCTTGACCTTGAGGTGGTGCGGGCTGAGGCCGGCGGGGAAACCGGTCGAAACCGCTGCGACCGGAATGCCGGAATCTCCGAGCGCCTCGACGGCCGTTGCAACAAAACGATGGTAGACGCAGATGGCGCCGGTGGTGATCGAACGGCCGCTCATGCCAAGCGAATCCAGAATGTCGGCACGTATCGGATTCATCGCCTTCGCGCATAACCGTTTGACACGCTCGGGAGTATCGTCGCCGTTCAACGTCGTCAGATCGATGCAGGTCACCGCCTTCAGGAGCCACGCTGCCTGCGCGTCTTTTTTGACGGTCCGGCGTCCGGGAAGCGAGGCTACGCGGCGCTCGGTGGCAGACAGATTGACCCGGGCGTCAAGAACCCACGACAGATCGAGTTCCATACCGGCATTGCGCGGCCGGTTATGGGTGCGCTCCGGCGATTGCGAGGGGGCGTTTGCCGCATTGTGAACAGCAACGGTTTCCAAATAGAATCCTCCCGGGCAGGGCGTGAAGATCCTGTTGCTAACGTGCAGATGCGCGCAGCGGAAAGCGGTCTTCACAATCAACTCAAATGTGAGTTTTTTTTCATTGTTTGTGAGATTTGCATCAGCTTGCCGTCGCGTCAAGTTAGATTTCGACAGACGCGGAAAAAATACGGATTTCTCAGTCGAAATCGTTCATGCCATTCTCGGTAATGACCACATCGAACGACTTCATGTCGCTGAAAAAGGCTGGCTTGAGCTTGCCGATTTTGCTGCTGTCGGCGAGAAGAATGTTCTTTCGTGCCCGGGACATCGCCTTTTTCTTGATCTCCGCTTCGTGAAAATGCGCGCAGGTCGCGCCACGCCGGACATCGACACCGGCTGCAGAAAGAAATGCCACGTTGATCACAAGCTGATCGAGCATTTCCAGCCCCGATGCACCGGAAAAACTCGCCGATGCTGGGTGGTAAAGGCCACCGAGCATAACAAGGCGAACGTTTGGTTTTCGCGTCAGACGATCGGCGACATTCATGGCGTAACAGATCGCCGTTATGTGAATCCGGTCTGGGAGAAGATCGACCAGATAGGGTAAGGTGGTGCCGCAATCGAAAAACACCGTATCATCATGGTGAATGTAATCAATGGCTTGCTGGCAAACTAGCCGTTTTGCAGCGGCATGACTGTCGGCTGCCTTGGAAATTTCATAGGGATCGTTTTCCGTTTCGACAGTCGGGACGATATGGCCGCCGAGAAAGGCGAACTGGCCTGCATTGGCGCTGACATCACGTCGCACCGTCATCTCTGAGACACCCAGGATCTCGGCAGCATTCTTGATGTGCAGAATGCGATGTTGTGAAAGGGCCTCGGATAAGACTGCGATGCGCCGGCCCCTGCGACTATCCATACCGCATGTCTCCCTTATCGTTTACACTGGAATAGTGTTTTGATGAAAATTTAACAAGGAACTGCCATTCCCATCTCGTTTGTCCTCGACCTACGATTCGGCATTTGCGCCGAGCTACAGCTTCTGCACCACCCGGTTGCGCGCAACATGGCATATCGTCTCAATTATTTTATAGAGAAAACCGGCGATTTGAAATGAGAATTTGTGACCAATCTTCCATTTTTTGATGGAATAGTCACAAAACTGCATGGATGGTGCCCGGGAAAGCGGGTGACGACGAGATCGACATTCTTGGCCGGCCGCGACTTCTCACGCCTCTGGTCGGGTGGCCTTCCGACCAGAGGCTTCATCCTCGCGACTGCTTAGGACCTTCCTGCGCGCGCTACTCGCCGGCTTTCCTTGCTGCCGTTTCGATCGCATCGGCAACCTTTTCCGGTTGGGAGGCGAAGACGGCGTGGCTGGCCTTGATCTCGGTCACTTCGCTGCCGGCGCGTTTTGCCATGTCACGCTCCAGCTCGGGGTTGATGGAGCGATCCTCGGTGGCGACGATCGACCAGCTTTTCTTCGTCCGCCATGCCGGCTGGGTGATCTTGGCGGAGAATGCCTGCTTCGAGGCGAAGACCTGCGACTTTGCCATGAAATCGGCCTCGGCTTGCGGAAGGTCGGCTGCGAAAGCCGCGGCGAAGGCGCCCGGATCGAGATAGAGATATTTGCCGTCCTTCGTTTCCTTTATATCCATGCTGCCTGCGGGTTTCGAGCTGGCGAGGCTCAGCAGGCTTTCTCCCTTGTCGGGCTGGAATGCCGCGACATAGACCAGGCCCGCGACCGCCGGATCGTTGCCGGCTTCGGTGATGACCATGCCGCCGTAGCTGTGGCCGACGAGCAGGACCGGTCCGTCCTGAAGGTCGAGAACCCGCTTGGTCGCCGCCACATCGTCGTCGAGCGAGGTAATGGGCTGCTGGACGATGGTGACGTTGAAGCCGCGCTTCTCGAGAATGTCCGTCGCCTTGCGCCATCCCGAGCCATCGGCCAGCGCGCCGTGGACGATCACGATGTTCTTGACCGCGGCAGCCTCTGCTGCGAACGCGATGGCGGTGGTGGCAAATGCAAGCGCTGCAGCGAAAAGAAGACGTTTGTTCATGACTATCACTCCTTTGGTCATTGTTGATGATCGGGATATTGATGCGTTTCAGGTTCAGCCGAATGTGAAGGCGTAGGCCTGCACCCCGGGGTCGAGGAAGCGGATTTCGAAATTGCGGGCGACGACCGGGCCGGACTGGCGGACAAGCTGGTAAAGCCTCGTCGCGGTCACCGTGCCGTTGCCGTCGGCATCGATGTCTGCACCGTGGTCAGGCCCCGGCATCTTGCCGTCGATCTTCACCTGAAAGCGGATCGGTTTGCCGCTAGCGCCAGGCCCGAGAACGAGATGCAGATCGCGGGCGCTGAAGCGATAAGTGATACCGCCGCCCGGCTGATCAAGCGTCGCCTGATCCCGGCCGACGATCCAGGTTCCGGACAGGCCCCAGCCATTGAGGCCCGGTTCGCCGATCGTGTAATTTTGTGCCAGGTCAGCCTGCAGCCCTTCCGGAGAGGCGAAATTCGCCGCCTGTTCGTAACCGAGATAGGTCTCGCCGGAGCGGATATTGCGGAGATCCGGGCCTGCTTCCACGCCCTTGGCATCCGGCGCGACCGGCGCGCTTGCCGTCGTCTGGCTGCCGGCCTCGCGCAGCAGGTCCTGAATGGCCTTTTCGGTCCTGTTGTAATTGCCTTCTCCGAAATGGTGGTAGCGGATCTGGCCCTTGGCATCGATCAGATAGGCGGCAGGCCAGTAGCTGTTTTCGAAGGCGCGCCAGATGCTGTAATCATTGTCGATCGCAACGGGATAGCCGATCTGGAAGTCGCCGATCGCCTTCTTCACGTTGCCGATCTTCTTCTCGAAGGCAAATTCCGGGGCGTGGACGCCGATCACCACGAGGCCCTGGTCCGCATATTTTTCCGCCCAGGCCCTGACATAGGGGATGGTACGAATGCAGTTGATGCAGGAATAGGTCCAGAAATCGACGAGCACGACCTTGCCTCGCAGCTGTTCCGTGGTGAGAGGCTCAGAGTTCAGCCATTCGACCGCGCCGTCGAGCGAAGGGGCGTGGCCTTCGACGGGCAAGTCGCTGCGGAAGGGTTTCTTCTCATCAGCTGCGGCGATCATCACCTCGTTGCTCGCCAGCTCGGAAGATGCGCCACTGAGCGGCTTTGCATGCAGCCTGTCGAGCACGGCCTGTTCCAGCGATGTGGTGCTGGCATAGGAGAGCCGGGCGAGCAGGCTGGTATCCAGTCCAAGCGCGATGACGGCGACGCCCGCCAGGACGGCAGCGCCGAGCCCTTGACGAATCCTGTCGCCAACGCCGAGCGAACGCTTCATGGCGGCGAATATGCGGCCACCGACAAGCAGGGCGACGGCAAGCGAACTTGCAGCACCAGCGGCATAAGCGATCAGCAGGAAGGTCGTCTGCAGATTGGCGCCCTGTAATGCGGCCCCGGTCAGCACAAGGCCGAGAATCGGACCGGCGCAGGGCGCCCAGAGCAGTCCGGTGGCGACGCCGAGAAGAAGCGCGCTCTTCACTGTCGTGGTGCCGCGTCCGCCGCCGCTGGCGTTCACCAGATTGTTTCCGAGGTCGACGATCGGCCGGGCAAGCGTGCTTGCAAAGCGCGGCGAAAGCAGGCTCACGCCGAAGAGGGCAAGCAGGACGATGGCGGCAAGGCGGCCATATTCATTGGCGCGAATGGCCCAGCTGCCGCCGACTGCGGCCAGTGTGGCGACCAGCGCGAAGGTGGCGGCCATGCCCGCCAGCATCGGCAGCGTGCTCCTGACGAAAGGCTGTCCGGCACGCGCAAAGACGAAGGGGAGGATGGGGAGGATGCAGGGGCTGAGGATGGTCAGCGCGCCTCCGAGATAGGCAATGATCAGAAGTGTCATCATCGTTTCCTTTGAACCGATTGATCGGGCTCTGGACGGCGATGGGGCCTGAACCAGCAACGGCGGGGATATGGCCGTGCGGACGTATCCCCGATGTGTCCGGTTTCGCGGGGAAATGTACCGAACTATTGCGGTCGGGGGCGGGCGATACAAAGCGATACAAACTGCCGCTCGGCGACGGGCTGTGGCGGAAGCGCCGCGGCCGGTGCGAGGCTTTGCTCGGTCGGCGCGATTGTATCAGAATGTATCCCGGCGGCCGGAAGCTACATCCGCATTCAAAAACCGACGGGTCGCGACATATGGGGGATACAAGCGCAACGTCATATCCGCACCGTGATCCATTCGACAGGAGAGACCGATGTCAGAGCCAATCAACCATCACCGCCGCCGTTTCTTCGGCATGACGGCAATAGCCCTTGCGGCCGTCGAATTCGGCGTGGCCGGCACGGCCGCCGCTCAATCAGCGCCCGCCGCATCCCTGCCTGATGTCAAAGCGGGAACCCACACGTCCTTCGAAACGCTGAAGCAGGTCAAGGCAGGCGTGCTCGACATCGGTTATGCCGAGGCGGGAAAGGCGGATGCCCCGGTCGTATTGCTGCTGCATGGCTGGCCCTATGACATCTATAGTTTCGTCGATGTCGCGCCGCTGCTTGCCTCGGCGGGCTACAGGGTGATTGCGCCTTATCTGCGCGGTTACGGGACGACCCGCTTCCTGGACGATCAGACGCCGCGCAATGGCCAGCCGTCAGCGCTCGCCGCCGATATGATCGCGCTGCTCGATGCGCTCGATATCGAGAAGGCCGTCATTGCCGGCTACGACTGGGGCGGGCGGACCGCCAACATCATGGCGGCGCTCTGGCCCGAGCGCTGCAAGGCGATGGTATCGGTGAGCGGCTACCTGATCGGCAGCCAGGAGGCCAACAAGAAGCCGCTTCCACCGAAAGCCGAACTTGCCTGGTGGTACCAGTTCTATTTCGCCACCGAACGCGGCCGTCTGGGATACGAGAGCAACACGCATGATTTCGCAAAGCTAATCTGGCAGACGGCATCGCCGAAGTGGAACTTCGACGATGCGACATTCGACAGATCGGCCGCTGCCTTCGACAATCCTGACCACGTCGCCATCGTCATTCACAATTATCGCTGGCGCCTGGGGCTTGTCGAAGGCGAGGCCAAGTACGATGCCTATGAGACGACGCTTGCTACAACGCCTGTCATTTCGGTGCCGACCATCACCATGGAGGGCGATGCAAACGGTGCGCCGCATCCGCAGCCTTCCGCTTATGCCGGAAAATTCTCCGGCAGATACGAGCACCGCACGATCGGCGGCGGCATCGGCCACAACCTGCCTCAGGAGGCGCCGCAGGCCTTCGCGCAGGCTGTCATAGACGTTGATCGCTTTTAAGTCGACGGTATCGGGCTGCAGGGCCTCGTTGCTCCGGCCGGCGGAATATGCGTAGGTCGTGTCAACCGCCTCGATATGGGGCGGAGGGCGCGGCCGCTTCTATCGGTAAGGAACCGGAAAATATGGATCATGTCGATCACATCCTGATCGTCGATGACGATCGCGAAATCCGCGAGCTGGTCTCGGGCTATCTGCAGAAGAACGGTCTGAGGACAAGCGTTGCTGCGGATGGACGGCAGATGCGCAGCTTTATCGAGGCCAATGCCGTCGACCTGATCGTACTCGATGTTATGATGCCCGGTGACGATGGGCTGGTGCTGTGCCGCGAACTGCGCTCCGGCCGGCACAAGGCGATCCCGATCCTGATGCTGACGGCCCGCACCGACGAGATGGACAGAATCCTCGGCCTGGAGATGGGCGCCGACGACTATCTTCCCAAGCCCTTTGCTGCGCGTGAGCTTCTCGCTCGCATCAAGGCGGTGTTGCGGCGCACGCGGATGCTGCCGCCCAACCTGCAGATCAGCGAGGCCGGACAGTTGCTGACTTTCGGTGACTGGCGGCTCGATACGGTCGCCCGGCACCTTCTCGACAGGGAAGGGACCGCGATTGCGCTCAGCGGCGCCGAATACCGTCTGCTCCGCGTCTTCATCGATCACCCGCAGCGTGTGCTCAATCGCGACCAGCTTCTGAGCCTGACGCAGGGGCGCGACGCGGATCTCTTCGATCGCTCGATCGATCTCCTGGTCAGCCGCCTTCGTCAGCGGCTGGGCGACGATGCCCGCGAGCCGACCTATATCAAGACGGTACGCAGCGAAGGTTATGTGTTTTCGGTTCCCGTCGAAATATCGGAGCCGCGCCAATGAAGGCGGCAATCCCCTTGCCTTCGGGCCTGACGTGGCCGAGCACGTTGCGGTCTCGGATCTTTCTGATCCTGCTAATCGGACTGGCCTTCGCCTACGGTCTGTCCTTCAGTGTGCTCTATATGGAGCGGTACATGTCGGCCAAGGCGGTGATGCTCGGCACGCTGGAAAATGACGTGGCAACATCGATTGCGGTTCTCGATCGGCTTCCGCCCGGCGAGCGTGGCGATTTGCTCGACCGGCTGAGCCGCGGCAATTACCGTTTCGTGCTCGGATCCGGCCTTCCCGGCGTGCCTGACACGTCAAGCAAAGGGGCAGAAATCTCAGGAAAGATCGAGGAGGCTATCGGGCACCGCTTTCCAATCCGGATCGAACGGATTCCAGGCGATGTGAACCGGCTGCAGGCGCATCTGACGCTGAGCGACGGAAGCCCCTTGACGATCGACGTCACGCCGAAGGGCGTCATGCCGATTGCCGCATGGCTGCCTTATGTCTTTATCGTCCAGATGGCTCTGCTGATCCTCTGCACCTGGTTTGCGGTTCGCCAGGCGATCCGGCCGCTCGGCGAGCTTGCCGCCGCCGCCGATGCTCTCGACCCGAACAAGGACGGTCCGGCCTTGAGCGAGGCGGGGCCGAGCGAGGTCGCCCATGCGGCAAGGGCATTCAACGCGATGCGGGAGAGGATTGCCCATTACCTCGAAGAGCGCGTCCAGATCCTGGCGGCAATCTCGCATGACCTGCAGACGCCGATCACCCGCATGCGGCTGCGCGCCGACATGGCGGAGGAGTCGCCGGAGAAAGACAAGCTGGTGAATGATCTCGGCGAGATCCAGCGTCTCGTCCAGGACGGGATTGCCTATGCGCGCAGCGCGCATGGCAACGGCGAGAAGGGCGCCCGGATCGATCTCGCCTCGTTCATCGACAGCATAGCCTATGACTACCAGGATACCGGAAAGGCCGTCACCGTCGTCGGGCTGGTTCAGGGTGCTGCCTTCACCAAGCCGCATGCACTTCGCCGAATCCTGTCGAACTTCATCGACAATGCGCTGAAGTTCGCTGGTGCTGCCGAGATCAGCGTCGGGCGCAGCGCCGATAACGATATCGTCATCACAGTCATGGATCGCGGGCCGGGAATTCCGGACGATATGCTGGAAGCCGCCATGCAGCCATTCTTCCGGTTGGAACAATCTCGCAACCGGGAAACCGGCGGCACCGGTCTCGGTCTTGCGATCGCCCAGCAGCTGACGGCCAAGATCGGCGGATCGCTCCGGCTCTACAATCGCGCCGGCGGTGGTCTGGTGGCAGAAGTCACCATTCGTTGACGTCGGCAGTCACCGCAAAATTTCGAGATGTTTGTATGTAAAGATGTCTTTGATATCGGATGCTACGTTTTGTGACATTTCGGGCGATTTCGGAAACATGACGGATATATCCGTCGCTCAAACCACACTCCGTCAACCCGGCCGCGCAGCGCGGCCAGTCGCCTGGAGCGACGCAACAGAAGGAGTGTTCCATGACAAAGATCGACAAGGTTCTCTATACCGGCAAGACCCACACGACAGGCGGGCGCGACGGCGCTTCGCACAGCGACGACGGCCAGCTTGATATCAAGCTTTCGCCTCCGGGCAGCAACCACGCCGGCACCAATCCCGAACAGCTTTTCGCCGCCGGCTGGTCTGCCTGCTTCATCGGCGCGATCGGCATTGCTGCGGCTAAGCAGAAGATCAGGCTTCCCGCAGATCTTGCCGTCGACACCGAGGTCGATCTGGGGGCGACCGACGGCGACTATTTCCTGCAGGCTCGCCTCAAGGTCAGCCTGCCGGGTATCGAAGCGGATCTGGCAAGGGCGCTTGTAGATGAAGCGCACCGCACCTGCCCCTATTCGAAAGCAACCCGCGGCAATATCAATGTCGAATTGAGCATTGCCTGACAGATGGGGTCGATCGCCAAAGAAAACATGACGAGGCCAGTCGGGCCTCGTCGATGGAGGAACCAATGAGACTGATGATCATCTGCATTCTGGGGGCGACGATTTTCGCAGCGCCCTGCATCTACGATGTAAGCTCACAGGAGCCGTCGCCGCTTGCCGGCCTCGTGACGGCGGCATCCGCAGCTTCATCCTCATGGGAGCGGCCGCCGCTCCAACTGCTCTTTTAGACTCACCAGGGAGAAGACTGTGAAACTCTATCAGAACGAAATTTCCTCGGCGACGTCTCGAGTCCGCATCGCACTCGCCCTGAAAGGACTGACGGCCGAAGCGCTGCCGGTCACCATCCTCGGCGAAGAGGCCGAGAGCCGGCAGGCCGGATATCGCAGCGTTAATCCGCAAGGGCTGGTGCCGGCCTTGCTGACGGACAGCGGCGTCCTCATCACCCAGTCGCTGGCGATCGTCGAATATCTCGATGAGATAAAGCCCGAACCGCCGCTGCTGCCTGGCACGGCGGAGGGCAGGGCGCTGGCGCGGTCGATCGCGCTTGCGATCGCAGCCGAGATCCATGCGCTGCTGCCGCCGCGGATCGGCCTGCACCTCAAAACGGCCTTCCAGGCGGATGCCGATGCCATTGCCGCCTGGAGCCGTCACTGGGTCGGCGAGGGAATGGCCACTGTGGAGACGATGATCGCCGGCCGCAGGCAAGGCGCCTTCGCCATCGGCGACCGGCCTGGTATTGCCGATATCTTTCTCTTCCCGCAGGCGATCAGCGCCCGGCGCATGGGCTTCGATCTCGCCCTGTGGCCCAATATCGCGGAGATTGTCGGCAGGCTCGAGGCGATCCCGGCTTTCCAGGAGAATGCGCCGGCGCCCAGACGATGATGCGATCAATGAAGAAGCGACCGCAAACGATGGCGGCCGTTTCTTTTCTCAGCGGTTGACCCTTGCCTGCAGATGCGCGGGATATCGATCGCCTTCCACCTTGATGGTGGCGAGCGCGCTTTCGATATTGCCGAGATCCTCGGCCGTCAATTCGACCTCGGCAGACTGGATGTTCTCATCAAGGCGATGCAGCTTGGTGGTGCCGGGGATCGGCACGATCCAGGGTTTCTGCGCCAGCAGCCAGGCCAGGGCGACCTGGGCGGAGGTGGCCTTCTTGTGGGCGGCGATCTCGGCGAGAAGCTCGACGAGCGCCTGGTTGGCCTTTCGCGCCTCCTGAGAGAAGCGCGGCACGACGTTGCGGAAATCCTTGCTGTCGAAGGTGGTCGTTTCGCTGATCGCGCCAGTCAGAAAGCCCTTACCGAGCGGGCTGAAGGGCACGAAACCGATGCCGAGTTCTCCAAGCGTCGGCAGGATTTCCTGCTCTGGTTCGCGCCACCACAGCGAATATTCGCTCTGCAACGCCGCCACCGGCTGGACGGCATGGGCGCGGCGGATCGTCTGGGCGCCCGCTTCCGAGAGGCCGAAATGTCTGACCTTGCCTTCCGCGATCAGCGCCTTGACCGTACCGGCGACATCCTCGATCGGAACATCGGGATCGACGCGATGCTGGTAGAAGAGATCGATGACATCGGTCTTCAAACGCTTCAGCGCCTGGTCGGCCACCGCGCGGATCTGTTCCGGCCGGCTGTTCATACCGCTCTGGCCGCCATTGGCATCGAAATTGAAACCGAATTTCGTGGCGATCACCACCTCCTCGCGCAAGGGGGCGAGCGCCTCTCCCAGAAGCTCTTCGTTCTTATAGGGGCCATAGGCTTCGGCCGTGTCGAAGAAGGTCACGCCGCGTTCGAACGCCCGCCGGATCAGTGCGGTCGCTTCCTGAATATCTCTCGCTGGGCCATACCCGTAACTCAGCCCCATGCAGCCGAGACCGATGGCTGAGACTTGAAGTCCGCTCTTTCCAAGTTCACGCTTCTGCATAGAAGTTTCCTTTTCTAACCTTGGTATTGCGTGTCGGTGACATGCTCCATCCAGTCGACGACCTTGCCGTCGAGCTGTTCCTGGATGGCGATATGGGTCACCGCCGTCGTCGGCGATGCGCCGTGCCAATGGCGTTCACCCGGTGCGAAGCAGACGACGTCGCCGGAGCGGATCTCCTCGACGGGGCCGCCCTCGCGCTGCACGCGACCGCAGCCCGACGTGACGATCAGCGTCTGGCCGAGCGGATGGGTGTGCCAGGCGGTGCGGGCGCCGGGCTCAAAGGTGACGCTGGCGCCAGCCGCGCGTGCGGGGCTGGTCACGGCAAACAGCGGGTCGACACGCACGCTGCCGGTAAACCAATCGGCTGGTCCCTTGGCCGAAGGCTGCGAACCGCTTCGCTTGATCTCCATCTCGTCTTCCTTCCAATGTCGGGGTGGGTCCGGGTGAACAAGTCCGCCTGGGCAGGACAGGTCTGGCTGGGGCAGATGCGTCTGCCTGGGACAGGATATTTAGCGCGTGCGCTTGGTCGTGATTAGATAGTATAAACGGCAAGAACCCATGAGAAAGTTTCATAAATGGCGCGCCCCGCCGTCAACGACCTCATCGCTTTCATCGCCGTCGCGCGCGCTCAAAGCTTCACCAAGGCGGCGGGCAAGCTCGGTGTGTCGCAGTCGGCGCTCAGCCACACCATCCGAGGGCTTGAGGAACGGCTTGGACTGCGATTGCTGACACGCACGACCCGTAGCGTTTCGCCGACGGAGGCCGGCGAACGCCTGCTCGTCTCCATCGGCCCGCGGCTCGACGAGATCGAGAGCGAGCTGGCTGCCTTGAGCGCGTTCCGGGAGAAGCCGGCAGGCACCATTCGCATCAATGCCGGTGAGCATGCGGCCGATGCCGTCCTCTGGCCCGCCTTGCAAAAGCTCGTGCCTGATTATCCCGATATCAATGTCGAGATCATCGTTGACTACGGTCTGACCGACATCGTCGCGGAGCGTTACGATGCGGGAGTGCGGCTGGGAGAACAGGTGGCGAAGGACATGATCGCGGTGCGCATCGGCCCCGACATGCGCATGGCCGTGGTCGGCGCTCCCGCCTATTTCGACACCAGGTCGAAGCCGCTGACGCCGCAGGACCTTACGGATCACAATTGCATCAACCTGCGCCTGCCGACCTATGGCAGCGTTTATGCGTGGGAGTTCGAGAAGGACGGGCGCGAACTCAGGGTTCGCGTCGAAGGACAGTTGGTCTTCAACAATATAGCGCTCCGGCTGAATGCCGTGCTGGCCGGTCTGGGCCTCGCCTATATGCCGGAGAACTTGGTCGAGACGCATCTTGCCGATGGGCGGCTGGTGCGGGTCCTTGAGGATTGGTGCCTGCCGTTTTCCGGCTACCATCTCTACTATCCGAGCCGCCGGCATACGTCGCCGGCATTCGCCCTCGTCGTCGATGCGCTCCGCTATCGGGGATAGGTCTCGCCGTTTCGAGCTGTCCGGACAGGCATAGATCCGAGCTACCTAACGTTCAATCGATTGGCTCTTGCTGGAGGTGAAATCATGCCCGCCAGTGATTTGACATTCCTTCGCTCGCCGCTAATTCACACTTGAAATTGAAGGAAACAGTGAATGAATACTGCGGCACCTGCCACGAAAGCCCGGACCGGGGTGTCCGGTTTGGACACAATTCTGGCAGGGGGGCTTTCGCCGGGACACGTGTTTCTTTTGGAGGGGAATCCAGGAGCGGGCAAGACGACGATCGCGCTACAGTTCCTGATCGAGGGCGCACGGGTCGGCGAGCGCGGGCTCTACATTACGCTGTCCGAAACCGACGCCGAACTCCGGGCCGGCGCCGCATCCCACGGCATGATCATCGACGGCAATATCGAGGTGTTCGAGGTCGTGCCTCCGGAAAGCCTGCTGGATGCCGACCAACAGCAGAGCCTGCTTTATTCGTCGGATCTTGAACTCGGTGAGACGACAAGAGAAATTTTCGCCGCCTTCGAGCGGATCAAGCCGAGCCGGGTGGTTCTCGACAGCCTGTCCGAGATAAGGCTTCTCGCACAAAGCTCGCTGCGCTACCGCCGGCAGATTCTTGCGCTCAAACATTATTTTGCCCGACAAGGGGCGACCGTGCTTCTCCTCGACGATCTGACCTCCGACACGCTCGACAAGACGGTACACAGCGTCGTGCACGGGGTTATCCATCTCGACGAGCTGGCGCCGAATTACGGCTCCGAACGGCGACGCCTGAGGGTGATGAAATACCGCGGGCAGGCTTTTCGCGGCGGCTACCACGACTTCACCATCCAGACCGGCGGTGTCGTGGTGTTTCCGCGTCTCGTCGCCGCAGAACACAGGTTGAATTATGTTCGCGATCAGCTTCCCAGCAATATTGCAGAGCTGGACCTTCTTCTGGGCGGAGGGCTCGAGCGAGGGTCCAGTACACTGATCCTCGGTCCCGCCGGCACCGGCAAGAGCACTTTCTCGTTTCAATTCTTGATGGCGGCCATCGCGCGCGGAGAAAAGGCGGCTGCCTTTATTTTCGATGAGGAGCTCGGTTTGCTTTTCGCCCGCCTGAAACAGCTCGGGATAGATCTCGAGGGACTGAGGGATGAGGGTTTGGTGCACATCGAGCAGCTCGATGCCGCGGAACTGTCACCCGGCGAATTTGCCCACCGCGTGCGGACCTGCGTCGACAGGTCGGGCGCCAAGACCGTCATCATCGACAGCATCAATGGCTACCAGGCTTCGATGCCGGATGAAAATTCGCTGATATTGCATATGCACGAGCTGCTGCAATATCTGAACAGACAAGGCGCGAACACCTTCCTTACGGTCGCCCAGCATGGACTGGTCGGCGATATGAAATCACCTGTTGACGTTACCTACCTCGCCGATACCGTCATCCTCCTGCGTTACTTCGAGGCCGTGGGACGTGTTCGGCGGGCGGTCTCCGTCATCAAGAAGAGGACCGGCCACCACGAGGACACCATCCGGGAGTATCGGATCGATGCGGAAGGCCTGACGATCGGAGACCCCATCGTCGGTTTTCAGGGGGTGCTTCGTGGCGTCCCGGACTTCGTTGCAAAGTCCGCTGCGCTTTTGCCAACCGACAGTGAGGACGGCGGCAATTCCTAATTCCAGTAACCCGAAGGCACTGATCTATGCACCGGCCGGACGCGATGCCCAGGTTGCGGCATCCTTGACCGATGAGGCCGGACTATCATCGATCGCAGTTGCCGATTTGAATCTCTTCGCGTCGTCGCTGGATGACGACATCGCGGTTGGCGTGTTGACGGAAGAGGCCGTTCGCGGCAGTGACCTGAAACCGATTGCTGCCTGGGTTGCCGCCCAGCCAAGCTGGTCCGACCTGCCGTTCATCGTCCTCACCCGCCGCGGTGGCGGACCTGAACGAAATCCAGCCGCTGCCAGGCTTTCCGAGGTTCTCGGTAATGTCGCTTTTCTGGAGAGGCCGTTCCATGCGACGTCCTTTATCAGCGTTGCCCGCACAGCTTTAAAGGGACGTCTGCGCCAATACGAAGCGCGAGCCCGGCTCGAGGCTCTGAGCGAGGGAGAACGGCGATTGCAGACGGCACTCGCCGCCGGCCGTCTCGGGGCATGGGAGCTGGAACTGTCCTCGATGGCCTTGTCGGCCTCGGCGACCTGCAAGGCAGTCTTCGGCCGCAGCCCGGATGACGATGTGACGCGCGACGATCTGATCGCAAGCATCCACCCCGACGACCGGGATCTTGTGCTGGCGCGCCTGCGCCAGACGATCGATACCGGACGCGACTATTCGATCGAGCACAGGACGATCTGGCCGGATGGATCGCTGCATTGGACCGAGGTCCACGCGCAGCTTTATTCCGACAGATATGGTTCCGCCAGGAAACTCGTCGGCGTCTGCTCCGATACCACCGTCCGCAAGACCATCGAGGAAAATCTGAGACGGCTCAATGAAAACCTCGAAGAGCGTGTGAGGGAACGGACCAAAGAGGTCAACGCCGCTCACCAGACCCTGCTCGAGGAAGTCGCCCAGCGTGAAAGAGCCGAGGAGCAGCTTCGCCAATCGCAAAAGATGGAGGCGATCGGCCAGCTGACCGGCGGCGTAGCACACGACTTCAACAATCTGCTGATGGTCGTTCTTGGAAATCTGGAGCTGCTCGGCAAGCACGTTGCCGGAGATGCCAAGGCGACACGTTTGGTCGACGGGGCAATTCAGGGCGCGCGACGCGGGGCGGCGTTGACGCAGCGGCTGCTGGCTTTTGCCAGGCAGCAGGATCTGCAGGTCAAGCCCGTCGATCTGGCCGAGCTGGTCTCCGGCATGAACGACCTGCTGCGGCGCTCAGTCGGATCCTCGATCAGCATCGAAACCACCCTGCCGGCGACGCTGCCGCCGGCGCTGGTGGATGCGAACCAGCTCGAATTGGCGCTGCTCAACCTTGCGGTCAATGCCCGCGATGCGATGCCGGATGGCGGGACGTTGGCCATATCGCTGCGCGAGGAGCAGGTGGCCGGCGATGACGGCGCTCTCGGCGAGGGGGCCTATCTTGTGCTGGGAGTGGCCGACAGCGGCACCGGCATGGACGCAGAGACGCTGAAGAAGGCAGTCGATCCGTTTTTCTCGACCAAGGAACTCGGAAAGGGCACGGGCCTCGGCTTATCGATGATCCACGGACTTGCCGTTCAGCTCAATGGCGCACTTCTTCTGACAAGCGAGCCTGGGGTTGGAACGACCGCCGAGCTGTGGCTTCCGGCGACTGAACGGCGCCCCGAGCGGCCGGCCGAAGCGGAACTGCCCGTTCCGCAAGCTGCATCCAGACTGAAGATCCTTCTGGTCGATGACGATGCCTTGATCGCCATGAGTTCGGTCGACATGCTTGAAGATCTCGGCCACGAGGTCGTCGAAGCAAACTCCGGCTCGCAGGCGCTGGAATTGATCAGCGGCCAGCATTTCGACCTTGTCATAACCGACTATTCGATGCCTGGTATGACCGGCGCACAGCTTGCCCAGGCCGCGCGGGACATTCATCCGGCATTGCCGATCGTGCTGGCGACAGGTTACGCCGATCTTCCCGCCGGTACCGACATCGATCTTCCGAGATTGGCAAAGCCCTATGATCAGGCTCAGCTCGCCAAGGAAATCGCCAAGGCGATGGCAAGCGAAACGGCTCCGCTTCTTAGATCCGGCGGCGACGCAGGTGGTTCAAAGCTTCGCCTGTGCAAGGCCAACGATGTCAGCGATGAAATCGGCGATGGCGCCTGTGTCGTCTAGATCGAAGACCGGCAGGGCCGTATCCGTGACCGCATGATCGGCGGCGATGGCGCAGATATGGGGATCGCTCGGCGCCAGCGGTTCGCGATTGGCGGCCTCCAGCCGGCGGGCCTCTATCTTCGGGATCGGTTCGCGCTTGTAGCCTTCGATCAGCACGAGATCGCAGGGCGCGAGACGGGCGAGGATCTCCTCGAATTCGGGTTCGGGTGCGCCGCGCAGCTCGTGCATGATGGCGTAGCGGGTGCCGGAGACGATGGTGACCTCATGGGCGCCGGCCTGGCGGTGGCGGTAGCTGTCGGCCCCGACCTTGTCGATGTCGAAATCATGATGGGCGTGCTTGATCGTCGAGATCCTGTAGCCGCGGCGGGTGAACTCCGTCACCAGCCGCACCGCGAGCCCGGTCTTGCCCGAGTTCTTCCAGCCGGCGATACCGAAGATTTTCGGTGCGGTCATGCGCGAAGGGCCTCCAGCCAGCGTTCCGCCTCGACCAGATCATCAGGCGTATTGATGTTGAAGAAGGGATCGAGCAAGCTGGCGCGGGTCGGATGCAGCGGAAACGCTACTTCCGTGACGTCATGCCGTAGCAGGAAGTCGCGTACGCGGCGCTTCTCGTCGGTGGCGATCCAGGCTTCGAGATCGGCGGCCAGCGTCACCGGCCAGAGCCCGAAAACGGGATGGCTGCGGCCCTCGGAGGCGGCAATGGCGATCTGCGACGGGTGCTCGATTGCGGCCGCCAGCCGGGCGACGAGATCGGCCGGGAAGAACGGGCAATCGACCGAGACGGTGACGACATGGGTGATCGAGGGCAGGCCGGCGGCATAGACCATGGCGGCATGGATGCCGGCCATCGGCCCGGCCTTGCCGCGAAAACGGTCGGGAACGACAGGCACGTCCTCGGCGGCGGCATCGGCATTGACGGCAACGAACAAGGCCTGCTGCGAGAGGCGGGTCAGCACATGGCGGAGCAGGCTCTCGGCCCCAAGCATTACGCCCGCCTTGTCGCGGCCCATGCGCTGCGAGCGGCCGCCGGCCAATACGACGCCCGCTACAAGAGATTTATCCAACGAGAATTCAGCCATCATCCTTCCTCAAACCGGCGCGCGCGGCGCGGATTCCTGCGCGATCGGCGACACGCGGCGCTTGGCCTCACGATAGAACGTATAGAGGCCCGAGGCGATGACGATCGCAGCCCCCACGAGCGTCCAGCTGTCAGGCACTTCGGCGAAGAAAAAGAAGCCGAGCACAGAAGAGAAGATCAGGCTGGTATAGCGGAATGGCGCGACGAAGGAGATTTCGCCGGTGCGCATGGCGAGGATGACCGACTGGTAGCCAACGAGCACCAGCACCGAAGCGAGCACGAGATGCCCAAGGGCAGCGGCGCTGACCGGCTGCCAGCCGCCGAGCACCGGAATGAGCAGCGCACCGAAGAAGGAGGCTGACATGGCGGTGATGACGGTTATCATCAGCGAGGGAATTTCCGGGCTGATGGTTCGGGTGGCGAGATCGCGGCCGGCCGTCGTCAGCACCGCGGCGACGCAGAGGAGGGCGGCGGCGGTGAATCCATCAGGGCCGGGGCGGATGATGATCATCACGCCGACGAGGCCGACGAGGATCGCCGACCAGCGCCGCCAGCCGACCGGCTCGCCGAAGAAGAGCGCCGCACCGAAGGTGACGACCAGCGGCAGCGACTGCAGGATCGCCGAGGCATTGGCAATCGGCATCATGCCGAGCGCGGTGATATAGGTGACGGCGGAGAGCATCTCGCAGATGATCCTGAAGATGATCATCGGCTGCAGCATGATGCGCCAGGAGCGCAGCGCCCCCATTTTCCAGGCGATCAGATAGACGAGCAGGCTGGTGAAGAGGCCGCGCAGAAACATGATCTCGCCGGCGTTCATATAGGCGATCACCGATTTGGATAGAGCGTCGCTTGCGGAAAATCCGGCCATCGCCATGGTCATATAGATGGCGCCCTCAGTATTGCGTGACCGCGGCATGAAGAGATTCCCGTTACCTGTGCGCCCCTTTTAGTCGCGAAGATGTATGAAGGGAATCGGATGGATGTCACACCAAGCATAAATCGATGATGCGGTGCACAATGGCACTGATGTCACCACAGGCGTGGGCGCAACTCTCCGCAAATCCCCGTTTTATAAGGTGAATTCCGATATTTCCGACGCCGCAATCAAGGCGTCGATGAGGACGCGCCGTCGCGCTGCCGGTTCGGCCATAGGCGTTTTTCTCTTCCTGCGCGGGAAACGGGTGGCTGCATCGCCTGATCTTTGAGCATCTCAGATCTCGCAACAACCCAGGAGAGACCGATATGACACTTCTCAACGACAAGATCGCAATCATCACCGGCGCAAGCTCCGGCATCGGCCGCGCGGCGGCGAAACTCTTTGCGCGGGAAGGCGCCAAGCTCGTGGTCACCGGCCGGCGGCAGGACGCGCTCGATGCCGTCATCGCGGAAATCGAGGCGGAGGGTGGTCAGGCCGTCGCCATATCCGGCGATGTCAGAGACGAGGCTCTGCAGGCAAGGCTCGTCGAGACGGCAGTCTCGCGTTTCGGCCGGCTCGACATCGCCTTCAACAATGCCGGCATCATCGGTGAGATGGGGCCGGTCGCCGGGCTGTCGCTGGAGGGCTGGCGCGAGACGATCGAGACCAATCTCACCGCCGCCTTCCTCGGCGCCAAGCACCAGTCGGCGGCGATGGGAAAAGGCGGCGGATCGCTGATCTTTACCTCGACTTTCGTCGGCCACACCGTCGGCATGCCCGGCATGGCCGCCTATGCGGCGAGCAAGGCGGGGCTGATCGGCTTCGTGCAGGTGCTCGCCGCTGAACTCGGAGCGCAGAAGATCCGCGTCAACGCACTGCTTCCCGGCGGCACCGACACACCCGCCAGCATTACCAACGCGCCTGATGCCACGCCGGAGGTGCTCGCCTTCGTGGAGGGGCTGCATGCGTTGAAACGCATGGCGAAACCCGAAGAGATCGCCAATGCGGCGCTTTTCCTCGCCTCCGACATGTCAAGCTTCGTGACCGGCACGGCGATGCTGGCGGATGGTGGGGTTTCGATCAGCCGGACATAGGGGCAGGAAATAGGGTGTGCTGTGGCAACCAGCCGTGCGCGTCTGGGACCCAGCCACCCGCCCTCGTCCTTCGAGGCTCCGGCCTTTGGCCTGCGCACCTCGGGATGAGGGCTAGTTGTGGTGCCGTGGGGCTTGGCACGCCCTCCCTCCAGCCTCATCCTGAGGTGCCCCGCAGGGGCCTCGAAGGACGGGGCTGGCCGCTTTGCGCAGATCAGGCGACTTCGCGTACGTCTCTTGCCGCCTGGCGGTCGAGGTAGGCGACCAGGTCCTCGATGGTGACGAGGGGCAGGTTGTGGCGTTCGGCAAAGAGCGTGAGTTCGGGCAGGCGGGACATGGTGCCGTCGTCATTGGCGACTTCGCAGATGACGCCGGCGGGGATCCTTCCGGCGAGGCGGGCGAGATCGACGGCGGCTTCGGTGTGGCCGGAGCGCCCGAGCACGCCGCGGGGGTTGGCGCGGAGCGGAAAGATGTGGCCGGGGCGAGCGAAATCGGCGGGCTTTGCGCGATCGTCCACCAGGGCGCTGACGGTGGCGGCACGGTCCGCCGCAGAAATGCCTGTCGTCGTGCCCTTGAGATAATCGACCGAGACCGTGAAGGCAGTTTTCTGCGATTCCGTGTTGTTGGGCACCATCAGCGGAATATCGAGCGCATCAAGACGCTCGCCTTCCATGGCGATGCAGACAAGGCCGCGAGCGTGGGTCATCATGAAGGCGATTGTTTCGGGAGTGACGGCGTCGGCCGCGACCACGATATCGCCCTCGTTTTCCCGGTTCTGGTCGTCGACGACGACGACCATCTTGCCGCTGGCAATGGCTGAAATGGCATCTTCAATTGTTGCGATAGTCATGCTGTCTGGCCTTTCAAGGGTTATGTCAGCGGACTGACATGGTCTGCTCGGCTCAATCCGTGAGCGAGCCTTCTGCCCTTGGGCGAACAAACGTCAGCCGACTCCGGGATGGAGTGCGACTGCCCGTGTTGTCCTCTTCCGTCCGGACTATACCGTCGGCTCCGGCATCTCACCGGATCTGCTGACCTTTCGGCCTGCAACGCCATTTGCGCATCCGAAAGATGCGCGGCGCTGTAGTGCCGGAAGCGCTCGCGGGCTCCAGGATTGCTCCTGATACCGCCGGTGGGGAATTACACCCCGCCCTGAGAACACTTCAAAGATAGGATCAAAAACAGGCGGATGGCAAGGTCACTCGACCAGGCAAAAATGCAAAGCTGCCCTAACGCCGATGGACACACTGTTCACACGGAGGCGACGACCGTGTCGCCTTCCGCACTTCGCTGGTGGTGCTCTTTGTTCGATACATGTCGTTGTCCCAAAACCGCTACGCACTTTTGGGCGCCTGCATCAGGACATGATCAGGCCGCCGTCGACATTGATCGTCTGGCCGGTGATATAGGCAGCGTCATCGCTGGCGAGGAAGGTCACCAGGCCGGCGACATCTTCGCCAGAGCCGGCCCGTTTCATCGGGATGCCCTCGACCCATTCCTTCATCAGCTCGCCGGGGGCGTAGTTGCCGAGCAGCTTGCCCCAGGCCTGGTCGTTATAGGCCCACATGTCGGTCTCGATGATGCCGGGGCAGAAGGCGTTGACGGTGATCTTCTCGGTCGCGACTTCCTTGGCCAGACTCTGGGTGATGCCGACGACGCCCATTTTCGAAGCGGCGTAATGCGGCGTGTAGATGAAGCCGTCGCGGGCCTGGCCGGAAGCGGTGTTGATGATGCGGCCGCCGCGCTTGTGCTTGCGCATCCTTGATATCGCCTCCTGGGCGCAGAGGAAGACGCCCTTGGTGTTGACGGCCATGACCTTGTCCCACTCGTTTTCGGTCAGGTCCTCGACGCGGGCGATGGTGATGACGCCGGCATTCTGGATCGAAACGTCGACCGAGCCGAATTCCTTCTCGGCGGCATCATAGAGGGCGGTGACGCTTGCCTTGTCGGTGACATCGCCGATGAAGGAGATCGCCTTGCCGCCTTCGGCCCGGATTTGTTCGGCGACGCCGTGGACCAGGTCCTCATTGGCCGATACGACGAGATTGGCGCCTTCTTTCGCAAAGCGTTTGGCGATCGCCGCTCCGATGCCGCGGCTACCCCCGGTAATGACGACAGTCTTCTGCTCAAAGCGTTTCATGCTCTTTCCTTGTGTCCGTCGATAAACAGCAAAGCTGGGTGCGACCTACCATGCGATCATTATTAGAGCTCAACCGGTTGTCGCAAATTCAGGCAGTCTTGAGCGCCGATGACGACGCCCCGAGCCATCCGCCCGTTCGATCGGCGTGAAGGGCGGGCAGACGACGATATCGCACGCCGTCATACCCGTTGGTCCCTTCAGCGCCTCGATCTCAGCCAGGGAGGAAGCGAGACCGTGCATTTTCCAGCGGCGGCAATGAGCTTTCTCATCGCATCACCAGCAGCAGAAACCGCCGTCGACGAGAAGATCGACGCCGGTCACGAAACTTGCCGCATTCGACAGCAGGAACACCGCCGGACCTACCATCTCATCCACCGCTGCCATTCGCTGCATTGGCGTCTGCTCTTCGAAGAGCTTGGTCTGATGAACCATCTCGGGACGGGTGTTCATGGGCGTTGCCGTGTATCCGGGGGAGATGGTGTTGACGCGAATGCCGCGGTCGACCCATTCCATCGCCATGGACTTCGACATATGGATGACGCCCGCCTTGGAGGCGTTATAGTGCGCTTGGCTCAGCCCGCGGTTTACGATCACACCGGACATGGAAGCGATGTTGACGATGGAGCCGCGTCCATTCTTCAGCATGGCGCGAGCCTCTGCCTGGCAGGAAAGAAAGACGCCTTTCAGGTTGATATCCATCAACGTCTGATATTGGTCCTCCTCCATCTCTTCCGCAGCGTTCGCGTTAGCGATGCCCGCCGCGTTGACTGCAAGTGTCAATGGGCCGAGATCGGCCTCGGTACGTGCTATTGCCTCTCCAAGGGAAGATTTGCTCGTGACATCCGCCGCGATCTGGATCGAGCGGCGGCCGGCGGCGCGAGTATGTTCAGCCGTCTTGGCCAATCCGTCGTCGGTTCGGCGGTCGAGCAGCGCCACGTCGGCGCCGCATTGCGCAAGGCCGATGGCAATGCGCTGCCCAATGCCGCTCCCGGCTCCGGTAACGATGGCAACCTGGCCGCTGAGATCGAAAAGCTTCGGGGCGTTCAGAGTGATGTCGGACACCGCTCTTCCTTTCTCTGTCTGTTTAGATGGTGGCTAGCTCCATGACCGAAACGTCATTTGCCTGGTCACGATTGAGAATGCCTGCCTGTTTGCCTTGTGCAAGCACGAGAATGCGATTGGAGACTCCGAGAACCTCCTCGAGGTCCGAGCTTACGACGATGACCGCCACGCCCCGTTTGGCAAGATTGACGATGATGTCGTAGATGCCGGCTCGGGCGCCGACGTCGATGCCTCTCGTCGGTTCGTCGAGCACGACGACCTTAGGATCGCGCATCAGCCATTTCGCGATGACCACCTTCTGCTGGTTGCCGCCGGACAGGTCCGAGGCATATTGCTCCGCACGGCCCTTCACGCCGAACTTGGCCACTGCCTTATCTGCAAACGAGCGCTTGACGCTCGGCGTAATCCAACGCCCGCCCAGCTTGTCGAGATTGGCATAGATAATGTTCTCGCCGATCCGGTGCCCGACAACGAGGCCCTGCTCTTTGCGGTCTTCCGGAACCATCACGATGCCCTTGGCGATCGCATCCGCCGGATCGCGCAGCCTGAGTTCTTCGCCTTCGAGCTTGATCGAACCTGCACTGATTGGGTCCGCGCCCGAAATGGCGCGGACAAGTTCGGTGCGGCCGGCGCCGACCAGTCCGGCGATTCCGAGAATTTCCCCGGCGCGCACATCGAAGGTAACGTCACGGAACGAGTTGTCCGGCGAGCACAGCCCCGACACCTGGAGTACTGGATGGTCAGTCGGAACCGGCAGGGCAGGGAACAAGCGGTCAAGCGGGCGTCCGACCATGCTCTCGACGATCGTTCGCACCGGTGTCGCGCTGTCGGGGAACTCCTGGACGCGCTCGCCATCGCGAAGAACGACGATCCGGTCGGTTATTCGCTTGATCTCTTCCATGCGGTGGGAAATGTAGACGATGCCGACACCTTCTGAGCGAAGCTTCCGAACCTGTTCGAAAAGAGCTTCCGTCTCCGCGCCGCCAAGGGCGGCTGTCGGCTCATCGAGGATCAGGAGCTTTGCGTTGAGAGCCAGCGCCTTGGCGATCTCGATAAGTTGCTGGTTTGCTGTGGAAAGGCCGGCGACCGTCCGCGTTGCAGGGATGTGAAGGTTCAATCGAGCGAGCTGGTCCTGGGCCCGGCGAACCATCTGGGCGCGGTCGACGACGCCGTTCTTCATCGGCCAACGTCCGATGAAGACGTTTTCCGCGATCGACAGCTGCGGCAGAAGCTGCAGCTCCTGGTGGATCAGGACAACGCCCTTGTCGATCGCTTCCCTTGGGGTGGCCGGGGCATAAGGCTGCCCCAGCCATGTCATTGATCCTTCGGACGGTGTGCGTGACCCGGCGATGATGCCTGATAGCGTTGACTTGCCCGCTCCGTTTTCACCGAGAAGTGCAACCACTTCGCCCGGATAGACGTCCAAGCTGACATTCTTCAGAACCTGGAGCGGCCCATACCATTTGGATATGCCCCTCAGGGAAAGAACTGGATCAGTCACGGCACACCTCCTCAAGACCTCAACTTCATTACGGATGGTTGGCGATGAAGCCTGCGACGTTTTCCTTGGTTGTCAGCGTGGCATCCAGGAGCTGGACCGGTGGCACCTTTTCTCCGGCGACAAGCTTGGCGGCGTTTTCAACCGCGTCGCGGCCCATCTTCTGCGTCTGCTGGGTCGCAGTTACGTTGAAGACACCCTTGCTGAGCGCTTCGAGAGCTGCGGTGTCACCATCGAAGCCGCCAACCACGATCTTCTGGGAAGGATTGGCGACCTTGATCGCCTGCGCGGCGCCAAGGGCGAGGCCGTCGGCCTGGGCGAACACGATCGAAACGTCCGGATTTGCCTGCAGCATATTCTGCATGATCTGGAATCCTTCGTCCTGGCTCCAGATGTTCGAGAACTGCTCGGCGACAACCTTGACGTCCGGATATGCTTTGAGAGATTCAGCGCAACCCTTCGAACGATCGACTTCCGGCGTTGTGCCCTTCTGGCCGTGGATGATGACCATCTTCCCCTTGCCGCCGGCTTCCTTCAGGATGTAGTCGCATACGGCCTTGGCAGACGCGACGGAATCCGTTGCAAGGAAGGTATCGCCGGGTGCTCCCTCGGCGTTGCGGTCAACGTTCACGACCGGGATACCAGCGCTCTTTGCGAGCTTGACCGGAACGGTCGCAGCCGCCGCGCCGGCCGGAATGTAGATCAGCGCGTCGATTTTCTGGGTTAGAAGATCCTGGATCTGGTTGACCTGTGTCGGCCCGTCGCCCTTTGCGTCGACCGTGATGACTTCGATGCCGCGCTTCTTGGCTTCGGCTTCGACGGATTGTTTGATCTGGTTGAAGAAGTTTGCCTGAAGGTTGGCAACGGCCAGGCCGAGCTTCTTCAGTTCCGCCGCATGTACGGGGCCGAGCATGAGACCGAGCAGGGCAGCAGACGCGAGCATGGTGCGCGCAATTTTCATTGTATTTCCTCCGTTGTTTGATGGAACCCTCGGGTATGTCCTCCCCCTCGGGGTATTGATCCGCCCCAAACCCTTGGAGCGGAATTCCTGGTCCGCCGACGCGGCGGACCTCGTTTGTCAGGCGCGACGCCGACGAATAGTCTCCGCGCCGACCGCGAGCACGATGACGATGCCGATGATCACTTGCTGCAGGAATGGCGAGACGTTGAGAAGATTGAGCCCGTTGCGAAGGACGCCGATGATAAGAACGCCGATCAGTGTTCCTCCGATACCGCCCGCGCCCCCCGAAAGCGAAGTCCCGCCGATGACGACCGCTGCGATGGTGTCCAATTCATAGCCCAGACCGCTGGACGGCTGGACGGAATCCAGCCTGGCGGCGAGTACGATGCCTGCGAGCCCCGCAAGGACTGAACTTGCGACGTAGACGCCAATCGTCACGAGCGGAACGTTGATACCCGCAAGGCGCGCGACTTCTGGATTTCCTCCCACCGCGTAGAGCATGCGACCTTCGGACCGGAAGTGCAGGAAAAGCCAGGCCGCAAGAACAACCGCAAGCATGAGAAACACAGTGGCTGTCAACACGCCGAAATGGCGATCGATTGCCAGCATCATGAACCAGTCGGGGAATCCGACGATCTGCTGGCCGTCCGTGATCATATTTGCGACGCCGCGAGCCGCGGACATCATCGCAAGAGTGGCAATAAACGCTGGAACCCTGAACTGCGTCACCAGAAGTCCGACGATCAGGCCCGAAACGCCCGATGCGACCAGAGCAAAAACGATCCCGACCGGCAACGGTAGGCCGGCGACATTCGCAGTCCAGCCCATGACCATCATCGCAAGAGCGAGTGCCGAGCCGACGGAAAGATCGATGCCGCCGATCAGAATGACAAAGGTCATTCCGACGGCCATGATGCCGAGGACAGTGATCTGATCGAGGATGTTGAGACCGTTCCGAACCGAAAGAAACGTGTCAGTGCTGAGGCTCAGGAAAACGCAAAGCGCGAGCAGCCCCACGAGCGGGCCGGTGGCTCCCTTGAGCTTGCTCAACCAGGCGCCGGACGAAAGCCCGTGTTCATTGATATCGAGCGCCACCATTGTTCCTCCCTATGCCTAGGCTGACTGCTAATTCATTCTGCGAATAAATATTCACTGATGCTGGAAAATTCATTAACAAGTTGCTTTCCGGCTGTCAACAGGATTTCTAGACTTGCAACTGTTGGTGTAGCACTTAAAGGGCTTGACTAATCGGTGTCTTGTGCAAAAATATTGATAACTGAATATTTATGCATGAGAGGAATCCATGAATACGACAGAACTCGAGCGGGTCGCTCGCGAGATCCGATTGCGCGATCTCCAGGCGGTCTTTGAAGCGGGCGCCGGCCATATTGGCGGGGAAATGTCGGTCATCGACATTTTGACTGCCCTCTATTTTCGTGTGCTGAATGTTTGGCCCGATCAACCGAAGCACCCCGACCGCGACAGGTTCGTTCTTTCGAAGGGACATACTGCATGCGCGCTGTATGTGACGCTCGCAAAACGCGGCTTCATCCCGGAGGAAGAGATTTCCACCTTTTTGCAGCCGCATTCGAGGCTGAACGGGCATCCAAATTGCAACAAGGTTCCTGGCGTCGAAACGAATACCGGGCCACTCGGCCACGGTCTTCCAGTCGCAATAGGAATGGCAAAAGCCGCCAAACTCTCAGGTGCGAAATATCACACCTATGTCGTCACCGGCGACGGTGAGATGCAGGAGGGCTCCAACTGGGAAGCGATCATGGCGGCCGCGCAGTTCAAGCTCGATAACTTGACGCTGGTCATCGACCACAACAGGTTCCAGCAGGGCGCCGCCCTGGCGGAAACCAACGATCTCGCCCCGCTTCGTCCGAAGCTTGAAGCTTTTGATTGGGAAGTCACCGAGATCAACGGGAACAATATGAGCGAGGTCGTTTCAGCCCTCGAACACCGGGGATCGAGACCGCATTGCATCGTGGCCCACACCAACAAGGGCCATGGAATCTCGTTCATGCAAGACCGAGTCGACTGGCACCACAAGGTACCGAGCAAGGAACAATACGAAATCGCATTGGCAGAATTGTCGGAGGCACTGTAATGAACGCGCCAATAAACGCACCCAAGCTCTACGATTGCCGCGACGCATTCGCCACTACGCTTGAGCGGCTGGCAGCCGAAAACGAAACGATCGTTGCCGTCTGCAACGACTCCGTGGGCTCCTCCAAGCTCGGCGGCTTCAAGGCGAAATTTGGAGAGCGTCTCGTCAATGTCGGCATCGCCGAGCAGAACATGGTGGGGGTTGCAGCAGGCCTCGCCAATGGCGGACGCCTTCCGTTCGTGTGCGCCGCCGCTCCGTTTCTAACGGGACGGTCGCTGGAGCAGATCAAGGCCGATATTTCGTATTCAAATGCCAACGTCAAGCTGGTCGGCATTTCTTCCGGAATGGCGTATGGCGAACTCGGCCCGACCCATCACTCGATCGAAGACTTCGCCTGGACGCGGGTTCTGCCTAATCTTCCGGTCATTGCGCCTTGTGACCGCATCGAAACAGCTGCTGCGGTTGAGTGGGCCGCGGCCTACAACGGCCCCTGTTTCCTGCGTCTGTCTCGCGTAGGTGTGCCTGATCTTCTTCCGGAGGGTCACAAATTCGAACTTGGCAAGGCAAACCTCCTTCGCCAGGGTTCTGACGTCACCCTTATCGCAAACGGCACTTTGACTCATCGAATCTTAAAGGCTGCCGAGATCCTCGCAGAACGCGGCATCAACGCCAGAGTGCTCAACCTTGCAACGGTTCGTCCGATCGACGAGGACGCCATCATCGCCGCGGCGAAGGAAACCGGAGCGATCGTCACAGCCGAAGAGCATTCGATCTTTGGCGGGCTCGGTTCCGCGGTCGCCGAAGTGGTGGTCGACAATGCTCCGGTCCCGATGAAACGTCTCGGCGTTCCCGGCGTCTACGCTCCGACCGGTTCGGCAGAGTTCCTGCTCGACGAATTCGGGATGGCGCCGTCCGCAATCGCCGACGCCGCGCAGTCGCTGATCAGGCGCAAGTAACTGGGATGACGTGATCAGCCCGGACGCTTTTTGTCGTCCCGGCTGCCGTCTGATCTGGGGAGGATAGAATGCGGGCAATTCTGGCAATTGACCAGGGCACGACCAATTCAAAGGCAGTTCTGGTTTCCGAAAAGGGAGAAATTGTTGGCAGAGGTTCGGCTCCAGTCGGCATCACCTATCCGAAACCCGGCTGGGTCGAACAAGATCCACGCCGGCTCTACGCATCCGTCTGCGAGGCGATCGACGCCTGCCTGAAGGCCACTCCCGACGTGGCTGTCGAGGCCGTGGCGATTTCCAATCAACGCGAGTCAGTCACTGCCTGGGACGCCGAAACGGGAGAAGCACTTGGACCGGTGGTAAGCTGGCAGTGCCGTCGGACGGCACAGGATTGCGAACGTCTCATTGCTGAAGGCCGCCTTGACCGTGTGCAGGCGCTTACAGGCCTGCCACTGGATCCGATGTTCCCGGGTTCGAAATTCCGATGGCTGCTCGACCGTATTCGGGCCGGGCGATCGGTACGGCTGGGAACGGTCGACAGTTGGCTCGTCCACTGCCTGACGGGCGGGCGCCGGCATGTTTGCGACGCTTCGAATGCCGCCAGGAGCCAGTTGTTCGATCTCCGGGAGCAGAGATGGAGCGAGGAGCTTGGCGGGATTTTCGGCGTGGATATCGCGCTCCTCCCCGAGGTACTCGACAGCTCTGCCGACTTCGGCAGGACGCAAGGGTTGCCAGGCGTGCCGGATGGAACTCCGATCATGGCCGTGATCGGAGACAGTCATGCTGCGCTGTTCGGTCATGGAGCATTCAAGCCGGGTGATGGCAAGGTAACCTTCGGAACCGGCTCGTCGGTGATGACCACGCTTCCGCAATTTATTCCTCCACGCAACGGCGTCACAACGACCGTCGCATGGCGTCTCCATGGAAAGCCGACTTTCGCTTTCGAAGGCAATATTCTCGTCTGCGCGGCCAGTCTCCCCTGGATGGCGGGCATTCTCGGCCTTTCGGACGTGGCGGCCCTCGTCGAACTTGCGGCGAGCGCCGAACCGGGCGGACCGGGCTTCGTGCCAGCATTCGTGGGACTGGGCGCACCCTATTGGAATTCCGACGCCCGGGCCCTGTTTTCCCAGATCAACTTCAATACGACACGTGCACAAATGGCGCGGTCGGTAACCGACTCGATCGCCCTCCAGGTGCACGACGTGATCGCCGCCATGCGAGCACAAAGCGGCGGCGAGCTCGGGGCGCTCTATGTAGACGGCGGACCGAGCCAAAACCGCTTCCTGATGCAATGTGTCTCGAACCTCATCGAACATCCCGTGATCCAATGCGAAGCACCCGAGGCGTCGGCTTTGGGGGCCGCATATCTCGCGGGTCTCTCACTTGGCCTGTGGAGCGATCTTCAGGTTATCGCAGAGCTGCCCCGGAGCTCACATATCATTGACCCGGAACCGGTGGATCGAGCGGTGCTTCTGGATACTTGGAATGATGCACTTGCCCGCTCGACGGCACGCGAAACAACGGCTAATGATGAATAAAAATTCACCCTAGGATTAGCGATGACTCGCCTCAATGAACTCCGTCTCATCTCAAGGGTCGCCCAGATGTACCACTTGGAGGGACGGCGACAGGCGGAGATCGCACAGCACCTTCGCCTGTCGCAGGCGACGGTGTCGCGCATGCTCAAGCGTGCCGAGGCCGAAGATATTGTGCGAACCAGCGTGACCCCTCCCGTTGGCACCTACAGCGAGCTTGAGAGCGCGCTTCGCGAGAAATATGATTTGCCGGAGGCGATCGTCGTTGAGTGTACGGAAGATCGGGACGGAGCCATCATGGCCCGTATCGGCGAGGCAGCGGCTCATCTCTTGGAGGTGACGCTTGCGCCAGGGGAAATCATCGGCGTTTCGAGTTGGAGCCAGACCATCTCCAAGATGGTCGAGAACATTCATCCCCTGAAGAGCGCTCAGGCGAAATACGTCGTCCAAACCCTTGGAGGCATGGGCGATCCTTCAGTGCAGACGCATGCGACGCAGCTCACCACGCGGCTTGCTCGGCTGACCGGTGCTGAGCCAAAACTGCTCGCTGTGCAGGGCGTTACGACGTCCAGAGAGGCAAAATTTCTTATGCAGGCCGATCCATACGTTCGGGAGACGATGGACTTGTTCGGCAGCATAACGCTTGCGATCGTCGGAATCGGAGCAGTCGAACCGTCCGAACTTCTCGCACGGTCCGGCAACATCTTTTCGTCTCGCGAACTGTCTGATCTCGCGGAAGCAGGAGCCGTCGGCGATATCTCGCTTCGCTTCTTCGATAAAAACGGCAAGCCGGTCAAGACACCTCTGGACGACCGGGTCATAGGGCTTCCACTCGAGGATCTCGAACGGGTGGACCGGGTCATTGCTCTTGCCGGCGGGTCCAAAAAGACTGACGCTATCGCAGGGGCGCTCCGCGTGGGGGTCATCGACATGCTTGTTACGGACAAGTTTACCGCGCAGCGATTGATCAACTGATGAGGCAGACTGATTTCGCCAATCTCAATGCGCCGTCCCATCCACAATCACATGGTCGTGGTCCAGCGAGCATTTCTCCACCCGGGCTTCGACCCTGTAGATCTCCCGCAGCATCTCGGCGGTGACGACGTCGCGGGGGGTGCCGCAGGCGTGCATGCGGCCGTTGGCGATGACGAGGACCTTGTCGGCGAAGCGCAGCGCCTGGTTGAGGTCGTGGATGGCGATCAGCACGATCATGCCTTTGGTGCGGGCCTGGCAGCGCATGAAGTCGAGAACTTCGACCTGGCGGTGAAGATCGAGCGCGCTGGTTGGTTCGTCCATCAGCATGATCTCCGGCTCGCGCACCAGGGCCTGGGCGATCGAGACGAGCTGGCGCTGGCCGCCGGAGAGCGCGCCGAGATCACGAAAGGCGATGGCGGTGATATCGAGCGCCTTCATGACCTCGTCGATGAAGCGCAGGTCGCTGTCGCTGACGGCCCAGGACTGGCCCTGCTTGCGGGCAAGCAGGATGGATTCGTAGACCGTCAGCACCGCGTTGGCCGAGGTATCCTGCGGCATGTAGCTGATGGCGTTTTTTGTCTTCGAGCCTTCGACGATGACGTTGCCCGGCCCCTTGAGCAGGCCGGTGATGCGCTTGAAGAGGGTCGACTTGCCGGCGGCGTTCGGGCCGATCACCGCCACGACCTCGCCCGATGTCATCACCGGCGTCGTCACGTCTTCGACGAAGAGATTGCGGCCGTGATAGGCGCCGACCGATTGCAACTGAAGCGCTACCACGACCGGCTCCTGTTCGAGAGGATGAGCGAGAAGAAGAAGGGCACCCCGACCAGCGCGGTGATGATGCCGATCGGGAAGACGACACCCGGGATGATCGACTTCGAGACGATCGAGGTCAGCGACAGCAGCAGCGCGCCCGACAGGATCGAGCCCGGCAGGAAGAAGCGCTGATCCTCGCCGAGGATCATGCGGGCGATATGCGGCCCGACGAGGCCGACGAAACCGATCGTGCCGACGAAGCTGACGGGGACTGCGGCAAGCAGCGAGACCACGAGCATGGTCTCCAGCCGGATGCGGCGAACATTGACGCCGAAGCTCGCGGCCTTGTCTTCGCCGAGGCGGATGGCGGTCAGAGCCCAGGCGTTACGTGCAAAGAGGGGCAGGGCGATCAGGAGAACGGTAAGCGTTACCCAGATCTTCGGCCAGGTGGCCTTGGTGAGGCTGCCCATCGTCCAGAAGACGACGGCCGACAGCGCCTGTTCTGAGGCGAGATATTGCAGGAAGGCGAGCAACGCATTGAAGGTGAAGACCAGCGCGATGCCGAGCAGCACCACCGTCTGTACCGAGACGCCGCGGGCCTGCGAGACGAAATGGATGAAGAGCGTGGCGATCAGCGCCATGATGAAGGCATTGACCGGCACGAGCAGGCCGGCTGCTACAGGCAGAAGCGGAACGCTGGTGACGATCGCCAGTGCGGCGCCGAAGCTTGCTGCCGCCGAAATGCCGAGCGTGAAGGGGCTGGCGAGCGGATTGGCGAGGATCGTCTGCATCTGCGCGCCGGCGACGGAGAGCGATGCGCCGACGACGATCGCCATCACGGCAACCGGCATGCGGATGCCCCAGACGACGGCCCGCACCTGATCGGACACGGAGGAGGGGTCGAGAAGGGCGGCGACGACTTCACCGAGACTATAGCGGGCCGGGCCCCAGGCGAGATCGACCGCAAAGGACAGGCAGAGCGCTGCCGTCATGGCGGCAAGGATCAGCAGCTTGCGCCGGGTGAGGGCGCGGTAGCGCTCCCTCCCGGTTTCGGCATCAATCGATATGACGGCGATCTCGGCCATTTCGGATTACTGCCCCGCCTTGGCGTCGACCCAGTAACCCGGCTGGTAGGCGACGGGCAGGAATTTTTCGTGGAATTCCTTGAAGGTGGCATCGGGATCGAGATCGGCAAAGAGGTTCGGATGGAACCACTTGGCCAGCTGCTGGACGGCAACGAACTGGTAGGGGCTGGTATAGAACTGGTGCCAGATCGCGTGGACATTGCCGCCGGCAACCGCCCTGGAGCCGGTGAAGGCAGGGTTTTCCATCAGCGTGTTCAGAGCCTTGCGGCTGTCGTCGAAGGTGGCGGCCGCATTCGGGCCGACATTCACAAAGTCCTTGGCATTCTTGGTCTGGCTCCAGTTGGAGCCGGTGACGACAATGACATCAGGATTGGAGGTGACGACCTGCTCGGCATTGATCGAGCCGGTATAGCCAGGCAGGAAATCGGAGCCGAGATTGTGGCCGCCGGCCCAATCGACCATCAGTCCGAAATTGTCGGGACCGAAGGTGCCGCAGCATTCGACAAGGCCTGCGGCGCGGTACATGAAGACATTCGGCTTCAGCGGATTGGCGGCCTTCAGTCTGTCGGTGACGCGGGCCATCTGCTCTTTCCAGAAGGCGGCAACCGCTTCGGCGCGGTCCTCATGACCGAAGATCTGGCCGAGGATCTTCAGGCTCGGCTCGGTGTTGGCGAGAATGTGCTCGCGGAAATCGATATAGACGATCTTCACGCCGATGCCGGCGAGCATGTCCTCGAGCTTCACTTCGTCGGCGGCCGTCTTGTTGCCGATCGGCAGCAGCAGCACGTCGGGATCCAGCTTGACGACTGTTTCGGTCTGCAGCGTGCCGTCAGTCAGGTTGCCGAGGAAGGGCAGGTCCTTGCCCTTCGGAAACTTCTCGACATAGGCGTTGAAGCCGTCCTTGTCGGTGGTCCAGAGATCGTTGCGCCAGCCGACGATCTTGGCGAAGGGATCTTCCTTCTCGATCGGTGCTACGGCGTAGAGCATGCGGCCTTCCCCAAGGATCACACGCTCGACCGGCTTGTCGAAGGTCACTTCGCGACCCGCGACATCCTTGACAGTGAAGGACTGCGCCCAGGCCGAAAGCGGCATCAGGCTCGCAATCGCCGCTGCGGAGACTGCAACCATTTTCACGAAATTCATCTGGAAATTCCCCCGAGGTCTGAATAATGTCCGCAGGCATAAGAAATGTGACTTTATGAATCAAGTTATATGTTTTAGAGCGTTTCCAAACTGATCCGATGCCGGGGTGCCTCAGATGAATTCCATGAATACGAACTACTCCATTCGCGATGAAATCCGTGACTTCTGGTCGGAGCGGGCGGCGACCTTCGACCAGAGCGTCGGTCATGAAATCTTTTCAGAAGCGGAGCGGAAAGGCTGGCAGCGGCTGATCAGAAAACATCTGGGCGAGGGGCAGGGGCGCGCGGCGCTCGATCTCGCCTGCGGCACCGCCGTCATCTCGCATCTGATGCATGATGTCGGCTTTGCGGTCACCGGGCTCGACTGGTCGGATGCGATGCTGGCGCAGGCGCGCGCCAAGGCGAAGAAGCGCGGCACCGATATCCGCTTTGTTTCCGGCGACGCCGAAAACACCATGGAGCCCAAGGACAGCTACGACGTCATCACCAATCGCCATCTCGTCTGGACGCTGGTTGACCCGGCGTCGGCCTTTAAGGAATGGTTCTCGGTGCTGAAGCCGGGCGGCAAGGTGCTGATCCTCGACGGCAATATGGACAAGGAAACCTGGGTCAAGGGCCTGCAGAAGCTCTGGACGAAGGTAACAGGCAAACCGCCGGCAAGCCACATGACGCCGGAGATGATGGCACGGCACCAGAAGATCCGCTCACGCGTGCATTTCTCCAGCCAGATGCCGGCCGAAGCAGTGGTCGATCTTCTGCGCCAAGCCGGTTTTACGGACATCGTCGTCGACCGCAAGCTTGCCGACATCCATTGGGCGCAGGCGCGCAAGATGCCGTTCCTGCGCGGGCTGGAGCGCATGGTGCAGGACCGGTTTGCGATCTGTGCGCGCAAGCCTGGGTGATGGGGATGGCGCGGACACCGCGGCATACGTCTTCTCCCCAGCGGGGAGAGTGCCGGAGCGATAGCGAGGCGATGAGGGGGTGAGCGGCAAAGCCGCGAATGCTCGGAGCGTAAGCGAAGGGCAACATGAAGGTTGTGCCGCGCGGCCCCCCTCATCCGACCCTGCGGGCCACCTTCTCCCCGCTGGGGAGAAGAGAAGAGGGAGACTGCTACACCGTATCCCGGCTCTTCGCGGAGCTCAGGGCGTTCGGCGCTGCGATCGATTCACTGGATCGATCGCTCCCTGCTTCGCGGGGACCGCGCCTCACCCACCCGTAACACTCATATGCCGCGCGACCGCTGGGCGATTATGCGTGCGGTCTATGATGAAGTCGTGGCCTTTGGGTTTGCGGGTGATGGCCTCGTCGATGGCGGCGTGGAGGAGGGCGTCGTCTTCGGTAGCGCGGAGTGCGGCGCGCAGATCAGCGGCGTCGTTCTGGCCGAGGCACATATAGAGTGTGCCGGTGCAGGTGAGGCGCACGCGGTTGCAGCTCTCGCAGAAATTATGGGTCATCGGTGTGATGAAGCCGAGGCGTCCGCCGGTTTCTTCGACCCTGACGTAACGCGCCGGGCCGCCGGTCTGGTAATCGATGTCGGCAAGGGTGAACTGGTCTTCGAGGTCGGCGCGCAGTTTCGAAAGCGGCAGGTACTGGTCGGTGCGGTCTTCTTCGATCTCGCCCATCGGCATGGTTTCGATGACGGTGAGATCCATGCCGCGGCCATGGGCGAAGCGCAGCAGCTCCGGCATCTCGGCATCGTTGAAATCCTTCAGCGCCACGGCGTTGAGCTTGATCTTCAGCCCGGCTTTCTGCGCGACGTCGATGCCTTCCATGACCTTGGCGAAATCGCCCCAGCGGGTGATCTTGCGGAACTTGTCGGGGTCGAGCGTATCCAGCGAGACGTTGATGCGGCGCACGCCGCAATCATAGAGCTCCTCGGCATGGCGGGAAAGCTGCGAGCCGTTGGTGGTCAGCGTCAATTCGTCGAGGCCGGAGCCGATCTTCTGGCCGAGTTGGCGAACCAGATACATGATGTTCTTGCGCACCAAGGGCTCGCCGCCGGTCAGCCTGATCTTGCTGACACCCTTGGAGATGAAGGCGGAACAGAGCCGGTCGAGCTCTTCCAGCGTCAAGAGATCCTTCTTTGGCAGGAAGGTCATATTCTCTGCCATGCAATAGGTGCAGCGGAAATCGCAGCGGTCGGTGACGGAGACGCGGAGATAGGTGACCGCCCGCCCGAAGGGGTCGATCATCGGATGTGCATCCGCCACCAGCGGCGATGCATTGCCTGTCGTTCCAACTCTGGTGTTCACCTGTATCTCCGTACCTCTCATCAATGTGGGCATATGCTATTGTCGCGTCAAGGGAAACAGCCCGCGCGAGCATGCCAATTTCAGCTTGCGCTGAAAAAGATCAGCGCCTACTTCTCGCATGAGAAGAGGACAAAATGATGAGCGATATCTGGCCGAGCGAACTTCGCGTCTCGAAAGACAGGCAGCGGCTGGCGGTGACCTTCAATGACGGCCAGAGCTTCGACCTGTCGGCCGAGCTCTTGCGCGTGCTGTCGCCCTCGGCCGAGGTGCAGGGCCATGGGCCGGGGCAGAAGGTGACGGTGCCGGGCAAACGCAATGTTGCGATCATCTCGATGATGCCGACCGGCAATTACGCGGTCCGGATCGGCTTCGACGACATGCACGATACCGGCATCTACACCTGGACCTATCTGCGCGAGCTCGGCGAACGGGGCGCTGAGCTGTTTTCCGCCTACGAGGCCGAGCTCAGCGAAAAGGGCATGAACCGCGACACGGCGGAGAAGCCGCGCTGACGCTCACGAGAGCGCCGCTATCAGTTTCAATTGACGCATAATTCCAGCCATCGGGGGGCCATATGGCGAAAACGAACGGAAAGAACTGGCTGCGCGCCAAGGGCAGCGCCAGCGGCAACAAGGTGACCTTCCTCGAACTGTTCTTCGACCTGGTCTTCGTCTTTTCGATCTCGCAGCTCTCGCATGCGCTCGCCGCCCACTACACGCCGCTCGGTGCCGCCGAAGCGGCGCTGATGACCTTCGCCGTCTGGTGGGTGTGGATCTTCACCGCCTGGGTGACGAACTGGCTCGATCCGGACAAGATGCCGGTGCGCGGCATGCTGGTGGCGCTGATGATGCTCGGGCTGCTGCTGTCTGCCTCCATTCCCGAGGCCTTCGGCGACAAGGGGTTGCTGTTTGCCGGCGCCTATGTGGCGATGCAGGTCGGGCGCTCGTTGTTTACGACCTATGCGATGACGCGCGTCGACCGCGCCAACACGTTGAATTTCGTCCGCATCACCGCCTGGCTGGTGGTTGCTGGCGTCTTCTGGATCGCCGGCGGGCTGCTCGAGCACGAGGCCCGGCTGATCGCCTGGGTGATTGCGCTTGCGATCGAATATGCCGGGCCGGCCGCGGGCTTTGCCGTGCCGGGGTTCGGCCGCTCGACGGCGCGGGACTGGGACGTTTCCGGCGCGCACATGGCCGAACGCTGCGCGCTCTTCGTCATCATCTGCCTCGGCGAAGCGATCCTCGTTTCCGGCCGCACCTTTTCGGAGCTGCCGTTCTCGGGACTGACCAGCGTCGTCTTCGTTACCGGTTTCGTCGGCACGGTCGCCATGTGGTGGCTGTATTTCCGCTTCGGACACGGGCGCGCCGCCCACCGCATCGAGCATGAAGAGACGCCGGGAAGCTTGGCGCGGCAGGCCTTCACCTATGGGCATATCCCAATTCTTGCCGGCATCATCGTCCATGCGGTCGCGGTCGAGTTCATGTTCTCGCATCCGCATGAGACCGGCAATCTTGGTATCGCCGCGGCCGTGCTCGGCGGCTCCGGCCTATTTTTGATCGGCAATCTCTGGTTCAAGGGCGCGACCAGCGGGCGGATGCCGCTCTCGCATCTCGCCGGCCTGGTGTTTTTGATCTTGCTTGCCTTTGTCGCGCCCTTCATCGAGGTCTATCTGATGGGCATTCTGGCGACGCTGGTGCTGATCGTCGTCGCCGCCTGGGAATATCGCTCGCTGACGGGCACGGAGGCCGCGCCGACGCTGCATTGAACATCAGTCCTCGTCGCGCAGATCTTTCAGCAGCACAGTGATGATCCGCTCCATCGAATCGGCGGTCGCCATGCATTGCTCTATCGGCTCGTCCGACAGCACGTGGTCGATGAGGCCGGTCTGGATGGCCATGGCTTCCTCACTCAGCTTTCGACCCTCTGGCGTCAAATAGAGGCGCAGCACGCGCTTGTCGCGCTCGTCATCGCGGCGAAGGATCAGACCGCGCTTTTCCATCTGCGGCAGCAGCATGCTCATGTTGGAACGGCCGACCAGCAGCTTGCGCGCCAGCTCCTGCTGCGAGATGCCTTCGAAACGATAGAGATTGACCAGGATATCGAGGTGCGGCGGTTTGATGTCGAGATCGACAAGTGAGCGGGCAAGGGATTGTTGCATCAGCTGGCAGGCGCGAGCCACCGCGATCCAGCTGCGAAAACGCGGATGATCCCAGGGAAGGGATTGATTTTTGTTCATCGTTGTACTTTATTGTTCAGTGTTGAACAGTCTTTTGGAATCCCACTATGGCAAACTTTGCGCTTGACGTCACCCGCCTCGGGTTTTCGATTCTGCAGGCGGTTTCTCCTGATCTGGCAGGCAGAGCAGCGTTCCAGCTGTTCTGCCGGACGCCATCGACAAAGCCGAAGGGAGCAAAGGCGAAGGCGGCGCATGCAGCGGGCGCGGCCCGGCTTGCCGGTGCCGAACGCTTCACCCTCCGGCTTGCCGGCGGGCGCCAAGCGCATGCCTATCGGCTGAACGGCGGGGCGAGGGGCAAACGCAAGCGCTATCTGGTGACGCATGGCTGGGGATCGAGCGCGGCATATATGGCCGAACTCGTCTCGATGCTTGCGGCGACGGGCGCGGAGGTCGTGGCACTCGATTTTCCCGGCCACGGCCGTTCGGGCGGGCGCTACCTGCATATGGGGCTTGCCGTCGAGACGATCGCGGCGGCCGAGGCGCGCTTCGGGGCATTCGATGCGGCGATCGGCCATTCCTTCGGTGGGGCGGCGCTGATGGTTTCGGCGGCGGGCCTACTGCCCGGCGCGGCCCCTGTCGGCGGCGATCGCCTGGTGCTGATCGGCGCGCCGAGCGAGATGGGCTGGCTGTTTACCGATTTCGGCCGGATGATCGGCCTTCGCCCTGCGGCGCAAGCGGCACTGGAGAATGAGGTCCATCGCGTCACCGGACGGAGACTTGAGGATTTCGACGCCGGCGCGGCGGCGGGCGTCATCGGCCGGCCGGTGCTCGTCATCCATGCCGAAGATGACAAGGAGGTGTCGTCACTCCATGCCAGGCGCTATGGCGCGGCGGGAAAGGGCGTTCGACTTCTCTGGGCGAACGGCTTCGGCCACCGGCGCATCATCGGCGCCGCACCGGTTCTTGACGCGATCGCGGCGTTTCTCGACGGCGATCGGGGCGTGAGTGAAGCTCCTGATGAAAGCATCAAAAAAGATGCGGAGATCATTCCGTTTTTTGAGCTTCCGGCAAGGCGCGCGGCATTGTAGCGTCCGTCGCGAAGATCAAGCCGCGGCGGGACCTCATGAAAATCATCAGCAGCATCGAAGAGCTCAATACGATCTATGGCGCCGGGCTTTCGCCGGCCTCCGTCACCAAGGTGACGAAGCAATTGACCCCGCTCTATCGTGAGATGATCGAGATCTCACCGTTTGCGGCGCTTGCGACCGTCGGGCCGGAGGGTCTCGACTGTTCACCGCGCGGCGATCTCGGCGGCGTGGTGCGCGTCGTCGACGACGAGACGCTGCATCTGCCGGATTGGCGCGGCAACAACCGGGTCGATTCGCTCTCCAACATCGTGCGCGATCCGCGTCTGGCGCTGATGTTCCTGATCCCCGGCTCGAACACGACGATGCGCATCAACGGCCGAGGCGTCGTCTCCAACGATGAGGCGCTGCTTTCGAGCTTCGAGATGGACGGCAAACATCCGCGCACCGTCGTCGTCATTTCGATCGACGAGGTCTATTTCCAATGCGCGCGCGCCGTGATGCGAGCCGAGCTCTGGAATGGAGAACACTTCGCCGATCCGGCGAAGCTGCCGACGCCCGGGCAGATGCTGAAGGCCGCGACCGGAGATTTCGACCAGGAAACCTACGACCGGGAATGGCCGGGGCGGGCGGCGAAAACGATGTGGTAAAAGCATCCTGCCCGTGGCCGCCGACTTTTTACTCGCCGTCGCGAGCAGCGAACTCGCCCGTTCCCTCAGGCTCCTGACGGAATACGGCGCTGCCACATACCACTTCTCCCCAGCGGGGAGAAGTGCCGGAGCGATAGCGAGGCGATGAGGGGGTGAGCGACGACAGGAGCGAATGCGCTGAGCGTAAGCGAAGGGCAATCATGAAGGATGTGCCGTGCGGCCTCCTCATCCGCCCTACGGGCACCTTCTCCCCGCTGGGGAGAAGAGGGAGCAAGCGGCGCGGACCGGATAGCAGCTTGTCGCCGTCACCTGGCAGTGACAGCGTGGGGGCCGTCACGTCTTGTAGATCAGCCAGCTCTTGGTGAAATCCTTCTGCATTCCGTCCTGATAGAGGATGGTGCAGTTGCGGCCGGCATTCTTGGCGCCGTAAAGGGCGATGTCGGTCTTGCTATAGAGTTCGCCGGCATCCCCGGCGCTGGAGGCCATGCAGATGCCGATCGAGACGGTAACCGGACCGTAATTCACTCGCGTACGGGAGTTCTTGAAGGGCGTCGTCTCCAGCGTGCGACGAATGCGCTCGGCGATCGCGGTCACTTCCTCGGGTGTGTTGCCATCGATGATGAGGGCGAACTCCTCACCGCCGGTGCGGGCAACGAAGATGTCACGGCGGACATTGCTGCGGATGACGGAGGCGACGGTGGCGAGCACCTTGTCGCCGACCGGATGGCCGTAGGTGTCGTTGATCTTCTTGAAATTGTCGATGTCGCAGAGCAGCAGCGCCGTCACCGGCCGCATGCTCGAATTGTCGAAAATGGCGGCGAGGCGGTCGTCGAAGGCGCGGCGGTTGGAAAGGCGCGTCAGCGAGTCGGTGTTGGCGATGCGCTTGTATTCGTCGAGTTCCTTGCGGACCTGATCCATCTCCTGCGAGCGCTGGACGACGTCCTCGACGGTGCGTTCGCCATGCGCCATGGTGTCGCCGGTCGCCTGGCTCAGGAGATCGATGGCGTTTTCGATCAGTTCGACGCTGGCATTGCTCTTGGAGGTGATGCGCTTGTGGGTCTCGCCGAGCAGCCTGGTATAACTTTCGAGCGAGCTCTGCTCCTGCCTGAGAATGCGCAGCAGGCCATCGAGTTCGCCGGCAATGCGCGTATGGGCATCGTCGAAGACGCGGGCCGGGCTGTGGGTGAAATGCTGCGCGCCGAGCGCATCGAGTTCGGCCTGGGTCACCTGGCCGCCGAGGGCCGCGAGCTCGCGGGTCAGGGCCGGATTGGAGCCGATATAGGCCTCGTAGAAGAGCTGGTAATTGCGCGGTATCGGCGCGACGCCCATGGAGCGCATGGCATAGGTGATCTGACCCGCAACGTCGGGAACCGGCACCTTGGGCGCGACAGCCGTATTCATCCGGCGAACTCCTCATATATTCAAAGGCAATATTCTATTTGTTAGCTTAAATTTCTTGGGAAAAGATTAAAGCGATATATACCAAAGATTACATACGACAAATGCCCCATGGGGTAATACTTCGATCAGGCCTATGATTCTCCATGGAAAAACGTATCTTTAGTGAGACAGTGCATACTCGCTGAGCGGGTACAGTGTCTGAAAAACTTACAGTTCTTCTCTGCCGGAGACCGTATTCATCTTGTCGACAGCTGGTTTTGGCCGTTTCGTATTGCAGGCCCGGTATTTCGGCGTGATATTTCTTGGTGGCAAACCCGATCGTAGCCTGCAAGCCAGGGCGTGAGATCGTGGAAACCTCCCGTCATATTTCTTTCGCTATCCTCGCCTTCACCGTCCTCGCCGCCGGCACCTTGCTGCTGGAGCACACCGGCTTCTTCGCCGGCGCTTTCCGCACGGAGATCCTGGCAAGGGTCGATGCCGGGGATGTGGTGGGTGTGGGCGACGCGGTGACGGCGCGGGATGTCAGCGCGTCGGATAAGGCGTCGGCACGGTAGAGCAGGCGGCAACGCAACCTGGCCCATCACCCCAAATTCAGTTCCTGGAAGAAATCATTCCCCTTGTCGTCGATGACGATGAAGGCGGGGAAGTCTTCGACTTCGATCTTCCAGACCGCTTCCATGCCGAGTTCGGGATATTCGAATACTTCAACCTTGCGGATACAGTCCTGGGCAAGACGGGCGGCGGGACCGCCGATCGAGCCAAGATAGAAGCCGCCGTGCTTCTTGCAGGCCTCGCGCACGGCGCGCGAGCGGTTGCCCTTGGCGAGCATCACCATCGAGCCGCCGAAGGACTGGAACTGGTCGACGTAACTATCCATGCGCCCGGCCGTCGTCGGGCCGAAGGAGCCGGAGGCGTAACCGACCGGCGTCTTGGCGGGGCCGGCGTAATAGACCGGGTGGTTTTTCAGGTAGTCGGGCATGCCTTCGCCCTTTTCCAGCCGTTCGCGGATCTTGGCATGGGCGAGGTCGCGGGCGACGATGATGGTACCGGTCAATGACAGGCGGGTCTTGACGGGATGCCTGGAGAGTTCGGCGAGCACCTCGGCCATCGGCCGGTTGAGATCAATGCGCACCGTCGATTCCGACAGTTTCGCCTCGTCGATCTCGGGCATGTATTTCGACGGATCGGTTTCGAGCTGCTCGACGAAGATGCCGTCGCGGGTGATGCGGCCCTTGGCCTGACGGTCGGCGGAACAGGAGACGCCGAGGCCGATCGGCAGCGAAGCACCATGGCGGGGCAGGCGGATGACACGCACGTCATGACAGAAATACTTGCCGCCGAACTGGGCGCCGACGCCCATCTGCTGGGTCAGCTTATGGATTTCCTTCTCCATCTCGATGTCGCGAAAAGCGTGGCCGCTCTCGGAACCTTCGGTCGGCAGCTCGTCGAGATAGCGGGTGGAGGCGAGCTTCACGGTTTTGAGGTTCATCTCGGCCGAGGTGCCGCCGATGACGATCGCCAGATGGTAGGGAGGACAGGCTGCCGTCCCTAACGTCAGGATCTTCTCCTTGAGGAAGTCGATCATCCTGTCATGGGTCAGGAGCGAGGGGGTGCCCTGGTAGAGGAAGGTCTTGTTGGCCGAGCCGCCGCCCTTGGCGACGAAGAGGAATTCATAGGCGTCGGTGCCTTCCTCGTAGATGTCGATCTGGGCCGGCAGGTTGTTCTTGGTGTTCCTTTCCTCGAACATCTTGATGGGGGCGAGCTGCGAGTAACGCAGGTTCTTCTTCTCATAGGCATCCATGACGCCGCGCGCCAGCGCCGCCGTATCTTCACCTTCGGTCCAGACCCTGCGGCCCTTCTTGCCCATGATGATCGCGGTGCCGGTATCCTGGCACATGGGCAGCACGCCGCCGGCGGCGATGTTGGCGTTCTTCAGCAGGTCATAGGCGACGAAGCGGTCATTGTCGGTCGCCTCCGGATCGTCGAGGATCGAGGCGAGCTGCTTCAGATGGCCGGGGCGCAGCAGATGGTTGATGTCGGCAAAGGCGGTTTCGGCAAGCAGACGAATGCCTTCGGGCTCGACGGTCAGGATTTCCTGGCCCTTGAACGTGTCGACCGAGACATGGTCGCCGCTGAGCTTGCGATAGGGGGTGGTATCCTTGCCGAGGGGGAAGAGATCGTCAGCCATCGAAGTGACCTTTCTGGTAGGGCGTCGCTAGATTGGAACCGGTCTAAATCCGCCGCGGGGCAAAAGCAATCAGGACCACGCGCGGCGGATGAGGCGAACCGTCGAAATCGGTCCGACAAAAAGACGACTTCAAGTTGCCTTCTGTTCGAGGCCAGTACATATTCCCGGCAGCGTTAACCTGCCGGGGCTTCCAATGACAAATGCAAAGCCAACTGCTGTCGACGACCTTCTCGTTTTTTTCGAAGACAATTGGATCCGTGGGAATCTGCTGCGCCTCTCCAGCGATCCAGAGGGAGCGGACATGTATGTTCGCTTCGTCAATGGCGTGCGTGTCGACGCCAAACATGGGCCTGACCACGAAACGATCATAAGGGGCGAATACGGAACCTTCAAACTGAAACCTGACGGTCACTTCGAGTACGAGCTGGACTACACGCTCGACGTCGTGAAAAATTTAACGAAATACGATCAGCTCATCGAGAAGCTGAGCTTCAAGATGTCCGATGGCTCAGGAGGCACGGACCTCGGCGTGCTGACCCTTGCGATCGACGGCGTCAACGAAGGCGAAAAATACCACGAAATCCTGGATTTCGACGATCTGGGCGTCTTATCGAGGGCCGATAATTTCTCTCTGCCTGACTATCGCAACTTTGCGCTCTCGGTGAATGGCAGCCACGAGGTGACGCTTCTGAACGGCATCGTCTACGACACGATCCCGGGCGTCAACGCCATCACCGAGGACGGTTTCAGCGATACCGTTCTATCGCCGGGTTCTGCGCCCGTAAGCTTGAAAATGCTCGATGGCGGGGAATTCACCTTTCAGAGCGTTTCGATTGCCGAATTGTCGGCAGCGCCCTTTCACCTGACGCTCACCGCGCTGAACGACGGCCAGATCGTCTATCAGCAGGAACTCGAGGTCACCGGCCCCACTCTCGAGGTCAATCTCGAAGACATCGAAGAAATCCGTTTCGACTTCATGGGCAATTCTGTCGTGATGGACAATTTTTCGCTGTTTGCCTTGCTATAGGCCGGGGGGAGTCGAGGCGTTGCGGCATATCCCCTTCTCCCTGCGAGCGGGGAGAAGGTGGCGGCAGCCGGATGAGGGGCTGTGGCCTATGCGACCTTCCTACTTCGGTCCGATCATCGTCTCCGGACGCACAATCGCATCATATTCTTCCGACGTCACCAGACCGCTGGCAAGCGCCTCTTCCTTCAGCGTCGTGCCGTTCTTGTGGGCAGTTTTGGCGATTTTGGCGGCCGCGTCGTAGCCGATCTTCGGGGCGAGGGCGGTTACCAGCATCAGCGAGCGTTCGAGGCCGGCCTTGATATTGTCCTCGCGCGCCTCGATGCCGACGACGCAATTGTCGGTGAAGGAGACGGCGGCGTCGGCGAGGAGCTGGACCGACTGCAGGAAATTATAGGCCATCATCGGATTGTAGACGTTGAGTTCGAAATGGCCCTGGCTGTCGGCGAAGGTCAGAGCCGCGTTGTTGCCGAAGGTATGGATGCAGACCTGCGTCAGCGCCTCGCATTGGGTCGGATTGACCTTGCCGGGCATGATCGAGGAGCCGGGCTCGTTTTCCGGCAGTGCAAGCTCGCCCAAGCCGGCGCGCGGGCCGGAACCGAGCAGGCGGATATCGTTGGCAATCTTGAAGAGGGCGGCGGCTGCCGCATTGATGGCGCCGTGGGAAAAGACCATGCTGTCATGCGAGGCGAGCGCCTCGAACTTGTTCGGCGCAGTGACGAAAGGCATGCCTGTGATGGCGGCGATCTCTTCGGCGACCTTTTCGGCAAAACCCACCGGCGCATTGAGGCCGGTGCCGACGGCAGTACCGCCCTGGGCGAGTTCGCAGAGACCAGGCAGGGTCATCTCGATGCGCTTGATGGCGGAGCCGACCTGGGCGGCATAACCCGAAAATTCCTGGCCGAGCGTCAGCGGCGTCGCATCCTGGGTGTGGGTGCGGCCGATCTTGATGATGTGGCTGAATTCGGTGACCTTCATGTCGAGAGCGGCATGCAGGTGCTTCAGGGCCGGCAGCAGGTGATGGGCGATCTGCTCGGCGCAGGCGATGTGCATGGCCGTCGGATAGGTGTCGTTCGACGACTGGCTCATGTTGACGTGATCGTTCGGATGCACCGGCTTCTTGGAACCCATGACGCCGCCGAGCATTTCTATCGCACGATTGGAGATCACTTCATTGGCGTTCATGTTCGACTGTGTGCCAGAACCGGTCTGCCAGACCACAAGCGGAAAATGGTCGTTCAGCTTGCCGTCGATCACTTCCTGCGCAGCTTCGACGATCGCCTTGCCGAGGGCCGGGTCGAGCTGGTCGAGCGCCATGTTGGCGCGGGCGGCGGCCTGCTTGACGATGCCGAGCGCACGCACGATCGACAGCGGCTGCTTTTCCCAGCCGATCTTGAAATTGCCGAGCGAACGCTCGGCCTGGGCGCCCCAATATCGGTCGGCAGCGACGTCGATCGGGCCAAAAGTATCGGTTTCGGTGCGGGTTGCGGTCATCAGCCTTGCCTTCCCTTTACATGCTGTTTTCGGGCATTTTCGAAAGATGAGGTCTTATAGGTTGGAAAGTCCGACAAGAAAACTGGACGCCGTGCGAAATATTGAAATCGGCAGTCATGTTTGCGCGGGCTTTTCGGCGTGCCTTTTAGGCCACTTTGGAAATTTTATGCGTCCTGGCGTTTTCGCCGCACTGGTCTGCTGGCAAAAATTCGGTAAAAAATTAACTAATAATTTCATAATTTTGTGTGAACTGCTGGGCGGCGCCGTGCAGGATCTCCGTCACACAGAATTGAGTCCGCCGGCGCTGGCGGCGCAGGCCGGTTTCTGATCAATGAGGCCCTACGCTGCTTGAGTTTCGCGGGATTTGAGCTGAGAACAGCATGACACCGGGACTGGAATATATATGACCTTCGTTTTTAAAAGCGCGGCATCCGCGTTGGCAATTTCCTGCGGCGTGGCAGTGATGAGCACCGTTCCCGCGCATGCTTACACATTGATGGATATGCTGCGCGGCGACAGGCAGCGGACCCAGAGCACTATCTTCATGGACCAGATGCCGCCCGGCCGCGTAGGCCAGCGGGGCGGCGTTGGCGGATCGCTCGGCGGGCTCGACCCGGAAGCGCCGCTGCCGAAGGTGAGCGGTCCGCGCTATTACACCTATAAAACCGAAACGCTGCAGTTCGTCGATACCGGCAGGTTCGCCGATCCGGTCGTAACCGGCGCGGTTGCCGATGTTTCGGGCAGCGGTGATGCCAGCGCTGAGCCGGCCGTGCAGCGCCGTTTCCTGGCGCAGGCCAAGGTCCGCGCCAATGCTGACGTCGCAAAGGCGCTCGAAGCCTATTACGGCGACAGCCGCAATCCGCTCGTCTGGGTCGAGGGCAACCAGATCAACGACCGCGCTAAGTCGGCGATGCTGGCACTTGCCGATGCGGCCCTCGTTGGCCTCGACCCGGCGGATTACGCCGTCCAGACGCCTGATATCGACCCGGCCAATCCCGATCCCACCTTCCGCGACCGGGCGCTGACACAGTTCGAGCTCGATCTCTCCGCCAAGGTGCTCGCCTTCGTGCAGGACACGGTGCGCGGCCGCATCGATCCGAACAAGATCTCCGGCTATCACGACTTCCAGCGCAAGATGGTCAATCTGGCCCCGGTGCTGAAGCTTGCCCGCCTGAGCCCAGATGTCGGCGCCTATATCGCCAGTCGCTCGCCCGATAGTTCACAGTTCCAGGCGCTGAAGGCGGAGCTTGCCAAGCTTCGCGCCGCCGATGGCGGCAATGAGGAGCGAATCGTCGTTTCGCTCGACAGGCTGCTGAGGCCTGGCGACAGCTCGCCGGAGATCGCCAATATCATCAAGGCGATCGGCAAGCACGGTTCCGAAACGCTGAGGACCGACCATGCGGCAACGCTTGCTGCTTACGCCGACAGCATCGACTATTCGCCTGATATCGTCTCGCTGGTCGAGGATTTCCAGAAAGAGCGTGGGCTGAAGCCCGATGGCGTCATCGGCCAGGCGACAGTGCGTGCCATGACCGGCGGCGATACCAATGCCTCGAAGATCGACAAGCTCATCGTCGCCATGGAACAGGCGCGCTGGCTTCCAGAGGATCTCGGTTCCCGCTACGTCATGATCAACCAGCCGGCCTACATGGTCTACTACCACAATGACGGCAAGGAACAGCTGTCGATGCGCGTGGTGGTCGGCGGCAAGAACAACCAGACCTATTTCTTCGACGACGAAATCGAGACGGTCGAGTTCAACCCTTTCTGGGGCGTACCGCAGTCGATCATCATCAACGAGATGCTGCCGAAGCTGCGCTCGGATCCGAACTATCTCGACCAGCTCGGTTATGAGGTCGAGGTGAACGGCCACGCCGTCGCCTCGTCGAGTGTCGACTGGTACGGCTCGACCAATAATGTTTCGGTGCGCCAGCCGCCGAGCAGCGACAATGCGCTCGGCGAACTGAAGATCCTGTTCCCGAACAGCCACGCGATCTACATGCACGACACGCCGTCGAAGAGCTTCTTCAAGCGCGACATGCGGGCGCTGAGCCACGGTTGCGTGCGCCTTGCCGATCCGCGCGCGATGGCGGCCGCCGTGCTCGGCACGACGACCGACGACATCGCCAAGCAGATCGCCAGCGGGCAGAACCATGCGGTCCGCGTGCCGCAGAAGATCCCGGTCTACGTCTCCTACTTCACCGCCTGGCCGAACAAGGAAGGCGTGGTGGAATATTTCGACGACGTCTATGGCCGCGATGCCTATGTCGACAAGGCTTTTGATGCGACGAGCAAGGCGCGTGGGGCGCAGATCTGATATCGGATTTGATTGTTTATGCGAACGGGCGGTCTTCGGGCCGCCCGGTTTGTTTTGGGGTGTCTGCGTGCAAGAAATACGAGGAGAGGGCGCACCGTATGGCCCCTCATCCGCCTGCCGGCACCTTCTCCCCGCTGGGTAGAAGGGACGTTGCGGCGACGCCTCGCTCCTGATCAAGCAGTTCATGCGGTTGCAGCCGTGCCGCTGGCTCCTCTCTTCTCCCCAGCGGGGAGAAGGTGGTCCGAAGGGTCGGATGAGGGGGCCGCGGTCGCAAAGACATCGGCCTGATCGACAAGCCTCAGACGGCAACCTTCTCCACATATTCCCGCAACAGCCTCTCCACCAGCTCCGGTGTCAACTCATCGAAATGGGTGATGATGCGGTCGGGATTAAGCGTGCTCACCGGCACATCGGAATAACCGAAAGGCACGGCGATCGAGGGTACGCCGGCGTTTCTTGCGACCGCGATATCGTTGACGCTGTCACCGATCATCACGGTGCGGGTGATGTCGCCGCCGGCGCGTTCGATGGTGCCGGTGAGGTGGCGGGCGTCGGGCTTGCGGTATTCGAAGCTGTCGCCGCCGGTGATGGCGTCGAAATATCGGGTGAGGTCGAGCTTGCCGAGCAGGCCGAGCGCCAGGCTTTCCATCTTGTTGGTGCAGACGGCGAGGCGGTAACCCTGAGATTTCAGCCGGTCCATCGCGGCAACCAGGCCCGGATAGGGTTCGGTCCGGCCGGGCATATTGCCGGCATAATGGGCGACGAAACGCTCGACCAGCGGTGGCAAGGCGTCGCTTTCGAGCGGATGGCCGCGCAGCCGGCAGGCGCGCTCGATCATCACGCGGGCGCCCTGGCCGACGAGATGGGTGAGGTCGTCATAGCTGACCGGTTCGAGGTCAAGGGCCGCGATTGTATGGTTCAGGCTCTCGACCAGATCCACATGGGTATCGAGAAGGGTGCCGTCGAGATCGAAGACGACGAGCGCCGGGTGAGCGGGAGCAGGGGTCAAGGGCATGTCTCTTTGAGCGATGGTCGTCTTGAGGAGCGATGGATCGTCCTGAGGTAGGCGATCATGCGGCGGAAAGCAACGTCCGGCGATGGCCGGGAGGGCTGCAGGCCTCTGTTTCGGCTTTTCATTTTCCGTGATGATTTTGACTTTCGTTTGCCAGGCGAGCCGTGTAAACAGCACATCCAACGCAATAATCGGAGCTGGCGGCGCATGGATGCCCGCGAAATGAAGATCAAGGCCGCCGAGGCTGCACTCGCCCATGTGGAAAGCGGGATGCGTCTCGGGATAGGTACCGGCAGCACGGCGGAAGAATTCGTTCGCCTGCTGGCGGAGAAGGTCGCGGGCGGCTTCAGGGTCGAAGGTGTTCCGACGTCCGAACGAACCGCGCGGCTCTGCGTCGAACTCGGCGTGCCGCTGAAGTCGCTCGACGAACTGCCGGCACTCGACCTGACGATCGATGGCGCCGACGAGGTCGATCAGGCGCTCAGGCTGATCAAGGGCGGCGGCGGCGCGCTGCTGCGCGAAAAGATCGTCGCGGCCGCCTCCGAGCGAATGATCGTCATTGCCGACGAGAGCAAGCTGGTGGAAACGCTCGGCGCCTTCGCGCTGCCGATCGAGGTCAATCCGTTCGGGCTCGTCTCGACGCGGATCGCGATCGAAAAGGTCGCGGCCCGGCTTGGTCTTTCCGGTGAACTCGACCTGCGCCAGTCGGGTGACGGAGAGTTTACCACGGATGGCGGCCATCACATCATCGATGCATCTTTTGGCCGCATTCCTGATGCAGAGGCGCTTTCGAGCGAGCTGAATTCCATACCCGGCGTCGTTGAACACGGGCTCTTTATCAATATGGCGGCACTTGCGATCATTGCCGGTCCTGCGGGTGCGCGCACGCTGCAGGCAAACAGATAACAGGAGCATATACTCATGATGAACATTGCAGGTCTTGGCCGTCTCGCCGCTGCGACCGTCGTTCTTTCCGGGCTTGCCTTCGGCTCCGCCGTCAAGGCGCAGGAAGTCTCCGAGGACCAGCTGAAGGCGTCTCGCGCGGCGATCGACGCCATTGGCGCCACTGCCCAGTTCGACAACATCCTGCCCGGTCTCGCCGAGCGTCTTAAGGCCGGCCTGATCCAGGATTCGCCGAACTACCAGGACATCATTTCGTCGACGGTCGACGCGCAGGCACTGGCGCTGGCGCCGCGCCGCGGCGATCTGGAGAAGGAGGCGGCACTCACCTATGCCAAGACCTTTACCGTCGACGAGCTGAAGGCGATCGCCGACTTCTATAATTCCGACGTCGGCAAGAAGCTGCTGCGCGATGGCCCGGTCGCCTCGCGCGAGACGGCGAAGGCTGCCGACATCTGGGCGCAGGGCATTTCCCGCGACCTGGAAAAGCAGAGCAACGCCGAGCTTTCCAAGGTCATCAAGGCGCCGCCGCCGGCAACCGACAGCCCGACCGCTCCGGCTCCGGCACCGGCTGCCCAGCAGTAAGGCTGCCCCATCAAATTTGCGAAAGCCCGGCATCGTCCGGGCTTTTTTGCTATGATGCGGAAAATGCTGCCGGCGAGGCTTCAGGTGACTGCAGACATGTCCGATCACGGTAGGGCCGTCCGAGTGCGGATATCCGGCAAGGTCCAGGGTGTGGGTTTTCGCTATTGGACGCGCGATGAGGCCGTACGGCTCGGTTTGACGGGCTGGGTTCGCAATGAAGAGGACGGGGCCGTCGTCGCTGTGATCGCAGGACCCGACAGCGCCATCTCGACGATGATCGAGGGTTTCAGGCGCGGGCCAGCGGGGGCGTCTGTTTCGAGCGTCGAGACGGAAGCAACGCAGCTTGAGAGGAACCCGACGGATTTCCGGATTACCCGCTGACAGCGCCAATCGCTAAGCATATGCAATTGGCATCGCATATGCGCCGCATTTCAGCCCCTATGGGTTCGGGTTCTTTGCAAGTTGCCATTCACCCGTCTCATCCGGCTCTACGCGCTTGTTGCCACGATAGAAGATCGGCAGCCTCGTCTTCTTGTCGATCGAGAAGCGGCTCGGCGTGTATTTTTCATTCTCATGGCCTTGAATGGCGAGGCCGAGCGCTTCCTTGAATTTGCCAGCCTTGCACAGGTTGCTGAAGAGAGTTTGATCCATCTTTTGCTCCGCCATTCTTTTCCATCCCATGGATTGCCTGCCAGCCTCGGCCGACCGGGTCAACCGTAAACGGTGACTGGTCAACCGAAGACGGTGACTGGGTCAACCGCAGACGGTGACTGGGGTCAGCCCTTTACAATGAAGATTCGGCGATGGGAACGGGATGACGCAGGAGCGGGCTTTTGTTTTCATGACGATCGCCCCTATATCAGGAACATCCTTCCTGCGATTCCCTTCCGGAGCTCCTCATGTCTTCCTACGACTACGACCTCTTCGTCATCGGCGGCGGTTCCGGAGGCGTGCGCGGCGCCCGTGTCGCCGCATCGCTCGGCAAGAAAGTGGCGATCGCCGAGGAGTATCGCTACGGCGGCACCTGCGTCATCCGCGGCTGCGTGCCGAAGAAGCTCTTAGTTTATGCTTCGCAGTTCCACGAGCATTTCGAGGATGCGGCGGGCTTCGGTTGGACGGTCGGCGAAAGCAGCTTCGACTGGAAGAAGCTGGTGGCAGCCAAGGATGTTGAAATCGCCCGACTTGAAGGTCTCTACAAGAAGGGTCTCGCCGGCGCCAATGCCGAGATCCTGGAAACGCGCGCGGAACTCGTCGATGCCCATACGGTCCTGCTGCTGAAGACCGGACAGACGGTGACGGCAAAGACGATCGTCATCGCCACCGGCGGACGGCCGAATCCGCATGCAGCACTTCCCGGTCACGAGCTCTGCATCTCCTCCAACGAGGCCTTTCATCTTGAAGAACTGCCGAAATCGATCGTGATATCAGGCGGCGGCTATATCGCTGTCGAATTCGCCAATATCTTCCATGGCCTCGGTGTCGAGACGACGCTGATCTATCGCGGCGCCGAGATCCTGTCGCGCTTTGACGAGGACCTGAGGCGCGGACTGCACGAGGCGATGGTCGCCAAGGGCATCCGCATCCTTTGCCACGACACGCTGCAGAAGGTGTCGAAGGATGAGGACGGGCTCATTCTGGAGACGCTGAACAATGGCACGCTGCAAGCCGGCGTCGTCATGCTGGCGCTCGGGCGCGATCCGAACACGCAAGGCCTCGGCCTCGAGGCGGCCGGTGTCGCCGTCGACGAACGCGGCGCCGTTATCGTCGACGAATATTCCCGCACCAATGTCGAAAACATCTATGCGCTCGGCGATGTCACCAATCGGGTACAGCTGACGCCGGTGGCGATCCACGAGGCGATGTGCTTCATCGAGACCGAGTACAAGAACAATCCGACCCGGCCGGACTACGAGCTGATCCCGACCGCCGTCTTCTCGCAGCCTGAGATCGGCACTGTCGGTCTTTCGGAAGAGGAGGCGGGCAAGCGTTATTCCGAACTCGAGGTCTACCGCGCCCAGTTCCGGCCGCTGAAGGCCACGCTTTCCGGGCGGGCCGAGCGGATGATCATGAAGCTGATCGTCGATGCGGCGAGCCGCAAGGTGGTCGGCGCCCATATCCTCGGCCACGATGCCGGCGAGATGGCGCAGTTGCTTGGCATCACGCTGAAGGCCGGCTGCACCAAGGACGATTTCGACCGGACGATGGCGCTGCACCCGACGGCGGCCGAAGAGCTCGTCACCATGTATGCGCCGAGCTATCGGATCCGCGACGGCAAACGGCTTTGAGCCCTCTTAGCTGGTGATGCGCGGCGCGCGGATGACCTTGAGGAAGAGCTCTTTCATCGCTTCGGCGATGCCTTCGGTCAGCGACACCTCGAAATAAAGGCCGGGCGAGGCGCATTCCTGCATCCTCGTGGGGATCTCGTTCTGGAAGGGCCTGATCCAGTCTTTGTACCACTTGTTATTCGGTAGCGGCAGGTAGGTAGTGTAGAGCACCGCGATCCTGACGCCCTTATCTTTCAACGGCTTGCAGAAAGAGGTGTCGATGGGCTCTTGGCAGCGGTTGCCGGTGAGTTTCTTCGTGCAGCCTTTCGGCTTCTCGCTGTCACCAACGCCGTCCGAGACGAAGAACAAGACCTTCTGCGGCGTTGTCGACGTGCTGCCGTCGCCGGGTACGGGGATGATGGTGTTCATCTGGTCTAGCGCGCTATCGAAGCTCGTCTGCTGGTCGTTGTTGAAGCCCTGTCTCGGAATGGTCATCAGATCGACGGCGTCGGTGTAACCGCGGACCTCGTCGAGATGGTCGGTCGGTTCGGATATCGTGGTCAGCTTGGCGTCCTCGGCTTTGGTGCCGAAGGTATAGACGCCCATGCGGAACTGGTTGTCGGAAACGCGCGTGATCTCGGCGGTCTGGGTCAGCTCCTTGGTCGCCTGGCGAACGACGTCGATGCGCATGCTGACGCCGAGCTTCTTGGCGAGTTTGTAATAATTGTTTTTGTTTTCGGTTTCGTGGCAGGCAAAGGCGCAGGTGTCTTTGGTGTTCTTTTCCATGGTCTCGACGTCGGCTGCGGTGGCGCCGACGCCCATCGAAGGGGTGTTGTCGAGCAGGATGTAAAAATCCATGAAGGCGGCGGTCTGGTATTCGGCCGTGGCCGTGCCGGAGATCGTGACGATGTCCCGGCCGAGGATGCGCATGAAGGTGGTGGGCACGGTGGCGCTGAAGGAGACCAGCGAATTCACCTTGTTGGCGGTCTTGGTGACGGCGATGCCAAGATCAACATGAATGTCGGTCAGCTCGCCGGACATCTGCGACGTAAAAATGCTACGGGCATCGTCCTTGCCGAGCGAGATCGTGCCGTCGCCACTCATCTTCATCGCGGCGGCGACGGCGGCGGATTTTTCAGAGATCGCGCCGACGGCGGCGGCATCGGCGGCGGCGAAAAGCTGCGTCCTCAGGCTCAGCGCGTGGGCGAGATCCACCGCCATGCCGGCCGCGCCGGCGAGCGGTACCATCAGCAGTGCCGTCATAATGCCGAAATTGCCCGAGCGGTCCGATATGAAACCGGGCGGAAGGATCGCCATGCCATGTCCCCGAAGTTGAAACTCTTTTCCGTTCTACATTGAAAGTCTAAAATATGGGAAAATCGACATGGTATATGCTGGTTTAACCAGAGCAGGGCGGGCGGCGGCGGCGAGGCGACAACTCTCGGCGAATGGTCTTTGCAAGCCTGACCTAAAGGTCTATAAGCCGCCGCATATTGAGGGCATCCTGAGGTATGGATGTGAGAACAGGTGAGTGAGATGGCAGACAATTGGACCCCGAGCAGCTGGCGGCAAAAACCGATCCTGCAGGTTCCCGAATATCCCGACGCAGCCGCTTTGGCGGCAACGGAAGCCACGCTCGCCAGCTATCCGCCGCTTGTTTTTGCAGGCGAGGCGCGCCGTCTGAAGAAGCATCTCGCCAATGTCGCCGAAGGCAACGGTTTCCTGCTGCAGGGCGGCGACTGCGCCGAGAGCTTCGCCGAACACGGCGCCGACAATATCCGCGACTTCTTCCGCGCCTTCCTGCAGATGGCTGTGGTGCTGACCTTTGGCGCGCAGCTGCCGGTCGTCAAGGTCGGCCGCATCGCCGGCCAGTTCGCCAAGCCGCGTTCGTCGAATGTCGAGAAGCAGGGCGACGTGACGCTGCCGGCCTATCGCGGCGACATCATCAACGGCATCGAGTTCACCGAGGAGTCGCGCATTCCGAATCCGGAACGCCAGGCCATGGCCTATCGCCAGTCGGCTGCGACGCTGAACCTGCTGCGCGCCTTTGCGATGGGCGGTTACGCCAATCTCGAAAACGTCCACCAGTGGATGCTCGGCTTCGTCAAGGACAGCCCGCAGGGCGAGCGCTACCGGAAGCTTGCCGACCGCATCAGCGAAACCATGGATTTCATGAAGGCGATCGGCATCACCTCGGAAAACCATCCGAGCCTGCGCGAGACCGATTTCTTCACCAGCCACGAGGCGCTGCTGCTCGGCTACGAGGAGGCGCTGACCCGCGTCGACTCCACTTCGGGCGACTGGTATGCAACGTCCGGCCATATGATCTGGATCGGCGACCGCACGCGCCAGGCCGACCATGCGCATGTCGAATATTGCCGCGGCATCAAGAACCCGATCGGCCTGAAATGCGGCCCGTCGCTGCAGGCCGACGACCTGCTGCAATTGATCGACATCCTGAATCCTGCCAACGAGGCCGGGCGCCTGACGCTGATCTGCCGCTTCGGCCATGAGAAAGTCGCCGACAGCCTGCCGAAGCTCATTCGCGCCGTCGAGCGCGAGGGCCGCAAGGTCGTCTGGTCCTGCGATCCGATGCACGGCAACACGATCACGCTCAACAACTACAAAACCCGTCCCTTCGAGCGGATCCTGTCGGAAGTCGAAAGCTTCTTCCAGATCCACCGTGCCGAAGGCTCGCATCCCGGCGGCATCCATATCGAGATGACCGGCAAGGACGTGACCGAGTGCACCGGCGGCGCCCGTGCGGTCTCCGCAGAAGACCTGCAGGATCGCTATCACACCCATTGCGATCCGCGCCTCAACGCCGACCAGGCGCTCGAGCTCGCCTTCCTGCTTGCCGAGCGGATGAAGGGCGGCCGCGACGAAAAGCGGATGGTCGCCAACGGCTGAGACAACACCGCCGCGCGTCTGAAAAGACGCGCAAAGGACGCTGTAGCACTTTGGATTGCTGCATAATTCCTTAAATCGATTCCGCTTTAAGGAATTATGCAGTAGCCTCAAATGAGTGAAGAAAAGCCCGGCGATGCCGGGCTTTTTTATTGCAGTGGAGGCGCACCAGACGCTCAGATGCTGGCCTGGACGCTGTGCAGATTGGCGTAGACGCCGTCTTGCGCCATGAGCTCGTCATGGGTGCCCTGTTCGACGATGCCATCGGCCGTCAGGACCAGGATGCGGTCGGCATGGCGGACGGTCGACAGACGGTGGGCGATGACCAGGGTGGTTCGGCCGTTTGCCAGGCTGAGCAGCGCCTGCTGCACGGCCCGTTCGCTCTCGTTGTCGAGCGCGCTGGTCGCCTCATCGAAGATCAGGATCTCCGGATTCTTGAGGAAGGCGCGGGCGATGGTGATGCGCTGGCGCTGGCCGCCCGAGAGTTTGACGCCGCGTTGACCGATATCGGTGTCATAGCCCTGGGGCAGGGCGATGATGAAGTCGTGCGCATTGGCGGCGCGCGCGGCCGCTTCCAGCTCGGCATCGCTGGCGTCGGGGCGGCCATAACGCAGGTTTTCCGCCACCGTACCGGCAAAGAGGTAGACATCCTGCTGCACCACCCCGACATGGCGCCGAAGCGAGGTCAGCGTCACCTCGCGGATATCGGTGCCATCGATCTGGATCGCCCCAGCTTCGACATCGTAGAAACGCGGTATCAGCGCGCAAAGCGTGCTCTTGCCGACCCCTGAAGGGCCGACCAGGGCAACGAACTCCCCGGGCGCGATGGTGAGCGACAGCTTTCCGAGCACGCGTGGACCGTCGGCCTCATAGCCGAAGGCGACATCGGTGAAGCTGATTTCACCCCTTGGCGCCGGCATCGGACGGGCGGCCGGTCGATCGGTGATATCCGGGGCTATCTCCAGGATCTCCATGGCCCTGACGAAGCCGGTGTAACCCTCCTGCCAGAGGCGCACGAAATTCGCCAGCCGCTGCACGGGATCGACCAGCACGGCGACGCAGAGCAGGAAGGTCAGCATGTCGGGGACGGTCAGTTCCGCCGCCAGGATGCGCAGGCCGCCGACGATGATCACCAATATGGTGACGAGCTGGGCGAAGGTTTCGGTCCCGACCGAAAACCAGGCCTCGCTGCGGTAGCCCTCGGCGCGGCTTTGCAGGAAGCGCCGGTTCTGCTCGGCGAAGCGTTCCTTCTCCAGCGCCTCGTTGGCAAAGGATTGGACGACGCGGATGCCCGCAAGCGCATCCTCGACGCGCTCGTTGACGGCGGCGATCTGCCGTTTGCTGGCTTCGAGCGCGCGGTTCATGTGCCGGTTGAAATAGAGCGCATAGGCGACTGCCGCCGGAGTGAGTAGCAGGATGAGAGCCGCCAATGGCGGATCGATGAAGAACAGCACCAACATGGCGCCGCCATATTTCAGCACGGCGATGGAAAGATCCTCGGGGCCGTGGTGAAAGAGCTCGCCCAGCCACAGGCTGTCATTGGTGATGCGGCTCATCAGCTGGCCGGTGCGCTGGCGGTCGTAGAAGCTGAACGAGAGCTTCTGGCAGTGCTCGAAGAGTTCCTGCCGCACCGTCGCTTCGATGCGCGCGCCCATCACGTGGCCGCGATAATCGACGAAGAAGATGGCGACGATCTGGACCGCCAGAACGGCCAGCATGACGCCGCCCATCGCAAGGATCTGTGCGAAGGCCTGCGGCGCGTCGGGCAGAGCCAGCAGCCGGCTCGTGACGATGTTGGCGCAGAGCGGCAGGGCGACCGCCGTGCCGGCGACCAGGATGGCGCAAAGCAGATCCGCCAGCAGCAAAGGCAGGTGCGGACGGTAGTAGGAGAGGAATTTGCGCATACGCGACCAACGCCGCTCGCGGTCGGCGGCGGGATCGTCGCGGAAAAGGTTCAGGAAGGCGTTATGGCGTCGCGAGCTTTTCCTCGCGCGGGAGAACGAAATGTTCATGAAGCTGAATGTCCTTGTGGGGGATTATTCCTTTCTGTTCGGACAGGGTCGCTCTCATGTCAGTCTCCCGAGATTGAATTGAGCCGTTAGTATCGCCGACAACCGCCATCGATTCAATGCGGCGATGGGAGGAGGTTGGCGGGTGTTGCCTACAAGCAACACGGGTGATCGCGCCGGCCAAGTATGACGATCCTCAAAATTTCTGATGATTTTGTTGAGCGGAATGGATTTGACGACGCAAGTGATCGGCGGCAACGTTCGGTCATAAACGGGAGAGCGATCATTACCGAACGGCATACAGGCGGCTGCCTCTGCGGCGCCGTGCGATTTTCAACGACGGCGAGGCCAGGACCAGTCGTCGGCTGCCATTGCTCGCAGTGCCGCCGGCAGACCGGGTTTTATTATGCCGCGGTCAACGTGGCCCGCGCGGCTCTTTCGGTTGATGGCACTGAGGCGGTCCGCTGGTACCGGTCGAGCGAGGAGGCGCAGCGCGGCTTCTGCTCGAATTGCGGCTCCGCGCTGTTCTGGCAGGCGGACGGATCGGCGGAGATTTCGGTCATGGCGGGCGCCTTCGACACGCCGAGCGGCCTTGCCTTCGGCCATCATATCTACTGCGCCGACAAGGGCGATTTCTACGAGATATCGGACGGCTTGCCGCAATATGCGGTGAATCCGGTTTAGCCTTTAGCAGCGAGTTCGGCGCTGAGGCGGGCCACGTCCTCGCGCAACGCCGTCAGCTCGGTCAGCACGCGCATGTCGATCTTCTGGTGCAGGGAGAGCACTTCGAGTTCGGCCTTGAGATTGACCTCATAATCCTTGGCGGCTTCGAAGCGGTCGCGCTCGGCCTGGCGGTTTTGCGACATCATGATGATCGGCGCCTGGATGGCGGCGAGCATCGACAGGATCAGGTTCAGGAAGACGAAGGGATAGGGGTCGAAGGCGCCGCTCACCAGAATGATGGTGTTGATCACCGTCCAGGCGACCAGGAAAACGAAGAAGGCGATGATGAAGGACCAGGAACCGCCGATGCGGGCGATGCTGTCGGCGATGCGCTCGCCGAAGGAGGCGTCGGCTGAGAACGCGGCGTTGACGTCGGTCGAGATGACCTTGCGTTCGTGCGCTTTCGCCAGCACGCGCTTTTCGACGTCGCCGAGTTCGTTGGCCGGTTTGTCGAAATGATGGTGCACGAAGTCCGAAAGATTAGACATGGCCTGTTTCCGATACCCGTTTTTCGATGCGGTCGCTTTCGGCGCCAGTATTCCGCTCCGGAGGTAAATTGCAATGCGTATCGCCGCCGCGGGGCGCCATGCACGATCCGTTCATAAAAATTTCGTCACCGCCAGACGCCGCTTTCGGCGCGAACGTGTTGCGGTCGCGAAAGGTGCAGGCTAAATAAATGACATGACACAGGAAAACGCTCTTTCTGATATCTTCCGCATCGCCATCGGCCAGCTCAACCCGACGGTCGGCGATGTTGCCGGCAATCTCGCCAAGGCGCGCGAGGCGCGTATTGACGCGGGACGGGAGGGCGCGCATCTGCTCGTCCTGACCGAGCTTTTCATCTCCGGTTATCCGCCGGAGGACCTGGTGCTGAAACCCGCCTTCATCCGCGCCTGCTGGAAGGCGGTCGAAAACCTGGCCGCCGATACCGCCGATGGCGGACCGGGCGTGATCATCGGCTTTCCCCGGCAGGACAAGACCGGGCGCTACAATTCGGTCGCGGTGCTCGACGGCGGCAAGGTGATTGCGGTGCGCGACAAGATCGACCTGCCGAACTATGGCGAGTTCGACGAGAAGCGGGTCTTCGACCAGGGCGCCATGCCGGGGCCGGTGAATTTCCGCGGCGTGCGCATCGGCATTCCGATCTGCGAGGATATCTGGGGCGATCTCGGCGTCTGCGAGACGCTGGCCGAAAGCGGGGCCGAGATCCTGCTGTCGCCGAATGGTTCGCCCTATTATCGCGGCAAGGTCGATATCCGCCATCAGGTGGTGCTGAAGCAGGTGATCGAGACCGGCCTGCCGCTGATCTATGCCGCCCAGCTCGGCGGCCAGGACGAACTGGTCTTCGACGGCGCAAGCTTCGGCTTCAATGCCGATAGGTCGCTCGCCTTCCAGATGAGCCAGTTCGAAACGGCGCTTGCAGTGACGACATGGAAGCGCGGCGACAGCGGCTGGCATTGCGCCGAAGGGCCGATGGCGCATATCCCTGAGCGCGAGGAAGCCGATTACCGCGCCTGCCTGCTCGGCTTCCGCGACTACGTCAACAAGAACGGCTTCAAGACCGTGGTGCTCGGCCTTTCCGGCGGCATCGACTCGGCAATCTGTGCGGCAATTGCCGTCGATGCACTGGGTGAGGAGCGGGTGCGCACCGTCATGCTGCCTTATCGATACACGTCCGAGGATTCGCTGAAGGATGCGGCCGATTGCGCCAAGGCGCTCGGCTGCCGCTACGATATCGTGCCGATCGAACAGCCGGTGACGGGTTTTAGCAGCGCGCTCGCCAGCCTTTTCGAAGGCACGGAGAGCGGCATCACCGAGGAGAACCTGCAGAGCCGGGCGCGCGGCGTCATCCTGATGGCGATCTCCAACAAGTTTGGCTCGATGGTGGTGACGACGGGCAACAAGTCGGAAATGTCGGTCGGTTACGCCACGCTCTACGGCGACATGAACGGCGGCTTCAATCCGATCAAGGACCTCTACAAGATGCAGGTCTATGCGATTTCCCGCTGGCGTAACGAAAACGTGCCGCCGGGTGCGCTGGGGCCGTCGGGCGAGGTGATCCCGCAGAATATCATCGACAAGGCGCCGTCGGCCGAGCTGCGTCCCGATCAGAAGGACCAGGATTCGCTGCCACCCTATCCCGTTCTCGACGATATCCTCGAATGCCTGGTGGAAAAGGAAATGGCGGTCGAAGAGATCGTCGCGCGCGGCCATGATGTCGCGACCGTCCACCGGGTCGAGCACCTGCTCTATCTCGCCGAATATAAGCGCCGGCAATCGGCGCCCGGCGTGAAGATCACCAAGAAGAATTTCGGCCGCGACCGGCGTTATCCGATCACCAACCGTTTCCGGGATCGCTGACGCAATCGAGATCGCTGACGCAATCGAGATCGCTGACGGCATCAGTTCAAAGCGCTACAGCGTCCTTTGCGCGTCTGGAAAGACGCGCGGCGCTGTAGGATTTTTGGGAGGAATCATGCGCAGCTCGGTTGAGATCTACAATGTCAGGACGGGCAGGGGCCGCGAGGTCTGGCAGACGGACAAGCTGGTGGAGGCGCCGAACTTCTCGCCGGATGGTTCCACCCTGCTCTTGAACGGCGACGGGCTGCTCTATCGCCTGCCGCTCGATGGCGGCGAGGTGGTCAAGGTCGATACGGGCTTTGCCGTCAACTGCAACAATGATCACGGCATTTCGCCCGATGGCACTGAGATCGTCATTTCCGACAAGACCGAATTCGGCAAGTCGGCGATCTATATCCTGCCGATCGAAGGCGGCACGCCGCGGCTGATCACCGAGAACCTGCCATCCTACTGGCATGGCTGGTCGCCGGACGGGCGCCAGCTCGCCTATTGCGGCATCCGCGACGACCTGTTCGATATCTACACCATCTCCGTCGACGGCGGCGCCGAGACGCGGCTGACGCATGGCGAGGGCCGCAATGACGGACCGGACTATTCCGCCGACGGCCAATGGATCTATTTCAATTCCAGCCGCACCGGGCTGATGCAGATCTGGCGCGTCCATCCCGACGGCACGGGTCTCCAGCAGGTGACATCAGACGATTACGGCAACTGGTTCGCCCATCCGTCGCCCAACAACGACATGGTGCTGCTCCTGTCCTACGACCCGTCGGTATTCGACCATCCGCGCGACCTCGACGTACGGTTGCGGCTGATGGACATGGACGGCGGCAATCTGAAGACGCTGTTCGAGCTTTTTGGCGGGCAGGGCACGATCAATGTGCCCTGCTGGTCACCTGACGGCGAAGAATTCGCCTATGTCCGCTATTTCCCGGCGGCCTAAGCGCGGGTCTGGCGGCGCTCGCGGGCGGATTTTGCCAGGTCTTCCAGCACCGCGACAGACATCGCCCAGTCGATGCAGCCGTCGGTGATAGACTGGCCATAGACCAGCGGCTTGCCGGGAACGAGGTCCTGGCGGCCGGCGACGAGGTTGCTTTCGATCATCATGCCCTTGATGTCGCTGTTGCCGGCGGCAATCTGCGCGGCCACGGATTTGACGACGAGCGGCTGGTTCATCGGGTGCTTGCCGCTGTTGGCATGGCTGGCATCGATGAGGATGCGCGGGGCGACGCCGAGCTTGACGGCTTCGCCGATGACCGCTTCGACGTCGGCCGCTTCATAGTTCGGCCGCTTGCCGCCGCGCAGAATGATGTGGCAGTCCTCATTGCCGGTCGTCGAGGCGATTGCCGCCTGGCCGTCCTTGGTCACCGCCGGGAAGTGATGCGGCTGCGAGGCGGTAAGGATGGCATCCAGCGCCACGCGTGCGCCGCCGTCGGTGCCGTTCTTGAAGCCGATCGGGCAGGAAAGGCCGGAGGCAAGCTGCCGGTGGACCTGGCTTTCGGTCGTGCGCGCGCCGATCGCACCCCAACTGACGAGATCGGCAATATATTGCGGCGTGATCGTGTCGAGAAATTCGCAGCCGGCCGGAAGACCCATCGCATTGATATCGAGCAGCAGGCGTCTCGCAATCCTCAACCCTTCCTCGATGCGGTAGCTGCCGTCGAGGTGCGGGTCGTTCATCAGTCCCTTCCAGCCGACGGTCGTGCGGGGCTTTTCGAAATAGACGCGCATGACGATTTCGAGATCGCCGGCGAAGCGACGTCGCTGCTCTTCCAGCCGTGCGGCGTATTCCCTGGCGGCGGCAGGGTCGTGGATGGAGCAGGGGCCGATGACGACGATCAGGCGGTCGTCCTCGCCCTGGAGAATTTTATGGATCGCATCACGATTGCTGGTCACGGTCTCGGTGACAGCAGTATTGCGGTGGATTTCCGCAATGATATCGACAGGCTTGGTGAGGGGCGTGATCTCGACGATGCGCAGATCATCAATGGTATCAGACACGGTAAGGCTCCTGTTGGTCATACCGTGCGGCACAAAAAAGCCGCCAGGTAGACTAGCGGCTGTTCGGGTTGTCGTCGCGTCGAATTCAGTTACGCATGGACCCGCATCCGCTGGGAGCAGCGGTACCAATAAAATCCCGAGGCGTAGGTTGACGTGATCGACATGAGGCGTGTGTAGCGCCAAGACCAGGCATTGTCACGTAGAATTTGCTGCCTGAAAAGCTGACCTTCTTGCGGGGCACATACCCCCGAGGAACGCACGCCGCACTCGATCTCGCTCATGCGACGTCTCGCAAGTCTTTGCTTATGCATATCGCCCGAACCGTGCATGCTCCGGGCGATATGCGTTTTCATTGCTTTCGAATGTCGTTCCTGAGATCAGAGAGCGTCGACGTTCACGCCGACGGTGATGGCGCCGATCGGTGTTCCCTTGTCGTCTGATATCGTGACGCTTGCCTGCGACTGCAGCGTCTGGGTCGACTCATCCTTTTCGATCTCATCGACGAAGACGGCGTCCTTGCCGGCGCCGAAGGACTTCTGGAACTTGGCCTCGTCGCCCTGCCAGTAGTCGGATGTGATGTCGCTTTGACCGACGTCCAGGCCCTTTGCATCCATGACGAAGATCTCGGTGATCTTGCCGCCGGAAGCTTCCTTCTTTCCCTGAAGGAATTTCGACAGGGCATTGTTGAGCACGCCGTCGATCATCGAGTGGTCGGAGCCATCGACTTCGGCACGCCACTTCTTGTCGAGGGCGTCGACATCGGCTGCGCTGAGATTGGCGTTGGCAGTGTTCTGCGCCTTGACAGCCTCGATGATGGCAGGGTCGTTGAGCCAGGGCTTGACGTCGCTCGTCACGTAGTCGGAAATCGGGGCAAGCTGAGCATCCTGTGCCATGGATACGCCCATGGGCACGGCAAATGCGGTGCAGGCCAAAAGAAATGCGGGCACGATTTTCTTCATAACTGTTTCCTTCCTGATTATCGGTTGCTGAGAACTAAGGCTTATTGGACGAAGATGAGGTCAGAACTCCTCCCAGGCGCCGGGAGCAGCGGCAACGGCAGCATTTCCTGCGTGCCGCTGTACGAGGGCTCTGGGTTCGGGACGAGATTGGCGGGCGGGTTGAACGGGTTTGGTCTGGCTGGCCGTAGACGCGCCGACGACGAACCTGCCGGCCGAGTCCTGCAGAACGCGTCCCTGCTGCAGCAATTCCTGGCAGGCCGCGTTCGTTTCCTCGACCATCGCCGCGTTCTGCTGCGTCGCCTGATCCATCTGGTTGATCGCGCCGTTGATTTCCTGCAGACCCGTCGCCTGTTCGCGATAGGACTGGACGATGGAAGCGATACTGTCGCTGATGCGGTTGATCTGCTCCTCGATCTTCAGCAGGGCGTCGCCGGTTTCATTCACCAACCCGACGCCCGCGGCAACTTCCTGGCCGGATACGTTGATCAGGTTCTTGATTTCCTTTGCCGCATTTGCTGACCGCTGGGCGAGTTCACGCACCTCCTGCGCGACAACCGCAAAACCCTTGCCGGCTTCGCCGGCGCGCGCCGCCTCGACGCCGGCATTCAGCGCCAATAGGTTTGTCTGGAACGCGATTTCATCGATGACGCCGATGATGCGGCCGATCTGGCTCGACGAGGTCTGAATACGGTCCATCGCCCCGATTGCATCACGCACCACCGTTGCCGAGACATGAGCGCTCCGCTTGGTTTCCTCGACCAGTTTGCCGGCGTTTTCGGCCCGCTGCGACGATGTTCGGACTGTCGTGGTCACCTCATCCAGTGCGGCGGCGGTCTGTTCCAATGCTGCCGCCTGTTGCTCGGTCCGCTTGGCGAGTTGATCGGCGGAGGATGCCAGCTCGCTTGACCCGCCTTCAACCGCGACGGAGGCGGTCTTGATCTCTGTCAGCGCGGCTGCGACCGCTTCGACCATGTTGTTGAAATCCTGCCGCAATTTATCGAATTCGGGACCGAGATCGGCCAGGTGTATCGAGAAGTCGCCTGCGGCAAGCTTTTCCAATGAGTTTGCAAGAGCGGTCATGACCAGCCGCTGGGTGTTGCTGGCCTCTTCCGTGAACAATGCGTTGCGCGCCCGTTCGGCGTCGAGCGACGCGCTCTGCTCGGCGGCGGCCTGCTCTCGTTCGACCTTCGCTATCGCTTCATGACGGAAAACTTCCAACGCGCGCGCCAGAAAGCCGATCTCGTCGCCATTTTCCTTGTAGGTGACGGGAGAGGCCAGATCGCCTTTCTGCAGTGCGCTGATTCTCTCGCTGAGGATCCTGATGGGCCGGCCAACGAGGCTGCGCATGGCGAGAAGGAAGGCTATGACCGCCAAGGCGGTGATCACGGACTGCGTGAGCAGCGAAATGAGAACCTTCTGCCTGACTTGGGAAGCGATTTTTTCGACAGACCAATTCGTGACGATGTAACCGGCGGCCTTCCCTGACTTGTCCAGCGGAAGCGGCGCGATGATCGTGACCACGCCTGCGGATGTTCCGCTATCATCGACAGTCGTCCTTTCCGGCTTTGCGCTGAGACGCTTCGCCAGATCGGCAGGTGCAGGCAAGCCGTTGATGCCGTCGCGTGTCCACGTATCGACGGCGGCTGGTTCCGCGTTGAATGCGGCAAACTGTACAAGATCAAGCGAGGGGTCGTCGCGGTAGAGCGAATAAGCTTCGCGAACGGCATTCGCCTTCCCCCATTTCACGCCGCCCGCAGCCAGAGATGCAAACTGCTCCGCATCCTTGGACCAATTCGCCTTGGCGCCATCGATCAACGCCCGGGTTTCGTACATCCAGGTATAGGTGGCTAAGGCGGAAATGCCGCAGAGGTTGACGGCAACGATAATCGCCGCCAGCTTGGCTGTCAGAGGCATCGTTTTCAAAAATTGGAACATTCCGCGGCGGCCTAGAATTGCGGCTCAGTCGGACATGTTCCCGACCGGCGTCTCAATACGGGCATCGACGCTGACGGTCACATCACGAGCGCTCATGCCCATGTCCTGATAGCGACCCAAAACGCGCAAACGCAGTGTGTATTTGATGTGTGAATAAATTATAAAGTAGAATGGGATGCTGGAGCACACGCGTGCCATTCGCCATTGCTTCCGCCGGTGCCGAGCCTTGCGCACCGCGGTGGGAGGAGCGCTTCCAACGTGCCAGGGAGATCAGCTATTTTCCGCCACGGCCTCTTCGGGCTCGGCATGCCGGCGCTTGCGGCCGCGCGCCGTCAGTTCCGCGCCGGCATCGCGCGGCAGGCGCAGGAAGGTGATGCAGGCCAGCGCCGAAATCGCCGAGACGCTGAAGAAGGCGATGTGGAAATCAGAGACCAGCAGCCTGCCGCCGTGGAAGCTGCTCGAAATTTCGAGGATGCCGCCGGCGATCGCTACACCCATCGCCATGGAGATACGCTGGGCAACGGCATTGATCGCGGTTGCCTGGCTGCTGTCGGCGTCGTCGACATCGCCGAAGGCCATGGCGTTAACGCCCGAGAAAGCCATGGAGCGGAACAGGCCGCCGATCAGCAGGCAGGCCATGATCAGGAACAGCGGCGTTTCGGCGGTGAACAGCCCGTTGATGCCGAGGAAGATCGCCGCCAGCAAAGTAGTGATTGATATCACGGTGCGGAAGCCGAAGGCGTTGAAGGTGCGCGAGGCGGCGAATTTCGAGCCCATGGAGCCGAGCGCGCTGACGAAGGTGACCGAGCCCGATTGCAGCGGCGTCAGGCCGAAGCCGAGCTGCAGCATCAATGGCATCAGGAAAGGCAGGGCGCCGAGCCCCATGCGGAAATTCGAGGCGCCGAGGATCGCCGCCCGGAACATCGGGTAACGGAACATCTTCGGGTCGAGAAGCGGATAGGGCGCGCGGCGGGCATGCAGGAGGTAAAGGAGGCCGGCAAGGATGCCGATGGCAACCGTGACGTAACCGTAGATGACGGGCACGGCCGGCAGGCTGATCACCGCCAGGCCGAAGACGAAGCCGGAGAAGCCGAGGCCGCACAGGAAGAAGCCCGGGAAGTCCGTCGGTCGCGGACTGCGCGGCTCGACCGTCGGTAGGAACCGCGTGACGAGGATGATGCCGAGCACGCCGATCGGGACGTTGATCCAGAAAATCCAGTGCCAGGTGAGATAGGTGGTGAGGAATCCGCCGATCGGCGGACCCATGATCGGGCCGATCAAAGCGGGAATGGTGAGCCAGGCCATGGCATCGACGAGTTCGTGGCGCGGCGTTCCCCTGACCAGCAGCAGGCGGCTGACCGGCGTCATCATCGAGCCGCCGGCGCCCTGGATCAGGCGTGAGATGACGAAGGCTGTGATCGAGTTGGAAAAGGCGCAGGCGATCGAGCCGATCATGAAAACGAAGATCGCCATGCGGAAAATGTTGCGCGCGCCGAAACGATCGGACATCCAGCCGCTGATCGGAATGAAGATCGCCAGCGCCACGAGATAGCTGGTGACGGCGAGCTTCAGCGCGATCGGCGAGGTACCGATATCGGCGGCGATTGCCGGCAGGCTGGTGGCGATCACGGTCGAATCCATCTGTTCCATGAACAGGGCGACCGCAAGGATCATGGGTGTGAGGCGGGGCACGGGCTGCGATGGACTGTCTCAGTCCATACGCCTTCGGTGGCGATAAGGCCAAAGGAACTATCGGTGAAAGGGCTTGCTGCGCCGCTTCAAACCGACGCGGGGTTGGGGTGCTACCTGTTTCTTCCGCCGGCTATTTGGGAATGCGGCGGCGCCACTTGTCTCTTCTCCCCAGCGGGGAGAAGGTGCCGGCAGGCGGATGAGGGGGCCACACAGCACAGCATTCATTGCCCTTCGCTTTCGCTCAGCACAACAACAAACGTTCTGCCGGGCGGCCCCCTCATCCGACCTCTTCGAGGCCACCTTCTCCCCGCTGGGGAGAAGGGGGAGCAAGCTGCGGCGTCTTCTCCTACCTCAAACCTTTGTGAAAACAAAAGAAGAATAGTTATAGGCTCTGCTTGATCGCCGCCTGCTCGCGGCTTGCCGCCACCGCACTTTCCTGAAATAGATGCGGCGTCAGGTGCCCGCTGTCTCGGCGGGAGAATCGGGAATCCGGTGCAAGACCGGAACGTGCCCAACGCTGTAAGGCCGACGCTTGCCGCTTCATCACGCCACTGGCTTTTTGCCGGGAAGGCTGCGGCAGACGGATGACGCCGAGTCAGAAGACCGGCCTGGCAAGATAGACCGATCCGCGTGGACGGCGGGGCGGTCGCGTTGTTGGGGATTTGACGATGCGACCCTTTGATGAGGATGCCCTTTCGGCGGCGTCCGGTTTTTCCTTGGCCGAACGCGAGGCCGTCTATCACGCGATCATGACGCGGCGCGACGTTCGCAGCCAGTTCCGCCCCGATCCCTTGCCTGACGATGTTGTGCAGCGCCTGCTGACGGCCGCCCATCATGCGCCCTCCGTCGGCTTCATGCAGCCGTGGAATTTCATTCTGGTGAAAAGTGCCGCTGTGCGGGCGCGCGTCCGGGACGCCTTTGCGAGCGCCAATGAGGAGGCGTCGCTGATGTTTGACGGCGAGCGGCAGCGGGCCTACCGCGCCCTCAAGCTCGAAGGTATCGTGGAGGCGCCGCTCGGCATATGCGTGACCTGCGATCCCACCCGCAGCGGCAGCGTGGTGCTGGGGCGCACCCACAATTCGAAGATGGATTCATACTCGACCGTCTGCGCCATCCAGAATCTCTGGCTGGCGGCGCGGGCGGAAGGGGTCGGCATCGGTTGGGTCAGCATTTTTCGCGAAGGCGATCTGAAAACTATTCTCGGCATACCCGAGCATATCGAGGTGGTCGCCTGGCTCTGTGCCGGTTTCGTCGACCGGCTCTATGACGAGCCGGAGCTGTCCGTCAAAGGTTGGCGGCAGCGGCTGCCGCTCGAAGAACTCGTCTTTCATGATGGATGGGGACTGAACACCTAAAGCGCGTCGCGATCTTTCAGATTCGCTCCTTGCGCTTTAGGTCTTTGTTTTCCACATGTCGTTGTCGCTAAACCGCTGCACACTTTTGCGCGACATGCTTAAGGGCAGTGCGGTGGAGCATGGCCTCAATCGCACAGTGACGCCATTGACAGCCAAGGTGAGCAAACCGATGTCGGTATTGCCTACGCCGAGCGAGGCCGAGATATCTTTATTCCTGACCTTCATATCGATACGCTGAAGGCGAAATCCCGGAATTGGATATTCGGCTATCGGCGGCTCAATCGGAGGATAACGGCCTAATGAACATGATCGACTTGAAGGAACGCATCATCGTGATCACAGGCGGTGCGCGCGGCATCGGCTACGCTATCGCAGAGCGCGTCATCCAGTCTGGTGGCAAGGTGGCCATCTGGGACCTGAACGAAAACATGGCGAAGGACAGCGCTTCCGCTCTCGGATCTGGCACGGTCGCTTTCGGCGTCAACGTCGCAGATCCCGTATCAGTGAAAAACGCGGCGGCGACGACCGAAGAGATTTTTGGCCGTATCGACGGGCTCGTCAATTCCGCCGGGATTACCGGTCCGGTAAAGCCCACGATCGAATACGATGTCAGCGAGTGGAAAGACGTAGTCGATGTCTGCCTCACCGGAACCTTCAATTGTTGCCGGCACGTCGTTCCGGTCATGTTGAAGCGCGACTACGGGCGGATCGTGAACATCTCCTCGGTTGCCGGCAAGGAAGGAAATCCGAACATCGCCGCCTACAGCGCAGCGAAAGCCGGTGTCCTCGGCTTCACGAAGTCTCTTGGCAAGGAACTCGCCAAGACCGGCATCGCAGTCAACGCAGTCACGCCGACCACAGCAAGGACACCTATTTTGGACGGGCTGACACCTGAGTTTATCGAATATATGCGCGTCCGCATCCCGCGCGACCGTTTCGTCGAACTTGGTGAGATCGCTTCCATGGTCGTCTGGCTGCTCTCCGAAGAGAATTCCTTCACGACCGCATCGACGTTCGACCTGAGCGGCGGCCGTACGACCTACTGACCATGCTCAAGCGACCCGCATTCACATCCCGCCGAACGTTCACGTGACATCGCCGCATCTCATGCACCCTGGCACAACGTCGCTATGGCTGCGCCACCGCCGTCCCAGCTGTTCAATCACTGCTGCTGTTGCGGCTGCGGGCCGGGGGTTGCCGGGTTGGCGAGGTCGATCGAGCCCTGATCGCCGGCCAGAAATTGCGGGCCGACCTGACGGACGCGGTTCTGCGTCGGATCATAGGGGCGCTCGGGAACGGATGGTTGCGGTGCGGCGGCTGCGGCATCCTTCGCCGGGGAATTGGTGCGGATGGTGGTGATCGAGCCCTGCTGCGGCGATTCGCTCACCGCCTGCTTGCCGCGCATCTCCTCGTAATAGGCGGTGAGATTGCAGGCGCAGGAGGACTTTTCCCCGGGCGTGCGGTTCTTATAGGCAAAGGCGTTCTTCATGGCGCTATAGGGCGTGCCTGTTGCGACAGAGATCATGTTCGAGGCTTCGGTGCTCGTCACGTCGCGATAGAACAATTCGGTCTCGATGCCCGGGCACATCTTGGCGCAGGTCTGGGCGTCGCGGCCGAAATCGACCGACGTGGCGTTCGAGCTGATCGGGAAGAAACCGCCGTCGCAGCTGCGCACGCACATGGTGCTGACCGGCGAGAGCATCTCGGCCCGCGGCAGGCCGTAACGCGGATCGACCTCTTCACCGCCGAGCGGAATGAAGGTATCGGTGCGCATCGCCTGTTCCTCGACGCTTGGGGCGGGGTCGGCGGCGCTGCGATCGCCAGGCGCGTAGAAATTCTCGCTGTTGCAGCCGTTGCGGTCGAGAGCGGCGATCAGTTCGCGGCGCGCGCCGTCAGCGGCACCGTTCTGGCCGGCCAGTTCATTGCGGCGGTCCTGGAGATAGCGGATATTGTCGATCATGCGGGCTTCGGACTGCGAGAGCTCGGCGCAATAATCGGCATTCTCGCCGCCGATCACGACCATGCTGCCTGAGGTGCAGCCATTGCTGCGCAGCTCGTTGCGAACCTTGCGCAGCTCGAGGTTCTGTTCGGCCATGGCACTGGAATATTGGCGGGCTTCCGGGCCGTTGTTATTGCCGATCGATCGCGGCAGGTCGGCAAGGCGGCCGCGCAGGTCCTCACAGACGGCGCTGCTTTGCGCGGCGGCAGGCGCCGCAAAGGCAAGGAGAAGGGCAAGAGACAGGTTTCGGCGTTTCACGGCGTCGTCCCGGAATGAGCAAAGAATCGATCGGTCGATTGCGGCCTCGATCGCCGCGCGTTGTCTCTTAACGTGTTTCTCTTAATAAGCTTGGAGAAATTCCTAGCGCATTTTTGCGATCTTATCCAGCGAATGCGGGCAATCTTCCATAAGGGGAGGCCGGGACAGCTTCGTGCTAGACCTATCTGGAGCGCGCCATTTCGGCGCGCATCCAGCTTGAGTCTCCCCATGTCGAGAGCCAGATCATCAGGTCGGTAAGCGCGGCGACGACAGGCAGAAGCAGTGCGTGGCTGACGCCGCGCCTTGTCTGGTTTTTCTTGGCTTCCCTAAGGTGAGCCAATTCCTCTTCCTGAATCGAGGCAATAAGGCCATGAAGCTGTGGATCGCGGCTTTCCAGGAAAGCCAATTGATCTTCCAGATGACGGTGAACCGTACTCTCAACCGCCTCGGTACAGATCCAGATCATGTTGCGCCCACCGAGGGCCGTCAGGAAACCGAGCAGATAACCTCCGAGGCTCCAGAATGCCATGATGCGGCATGGCTTGGCTTCCCTGGCAGGCATTGCCTCTCGAAACAGGCGGCAATGCTTGATCTCGTCGTCCCGCATGTCACAAAGCGCCGGCACGATGTCCGGAAACAGCCGGCGGGCCATCCAGATTTGTGCCCCGTAGATGCGAATTGCGCCGAACTCGCCGGCATGATTGACCTTGAGAATACGACGAACGGTTTCGGTTCGATCGTGCCGACCGGCACTGCTTAACGGATTGTCCATGACCCACGTTGCCCCGACAGTTCCCGTCGGCAATAGGCACCGCTGACGTCACGATCGTCAATGGTTGACACGACGAATGAGGTGCAATTCCAATGTCCGCTTCGGCGGGCAGGGTCGTCGAAAATCGCGCTGGTCTGCGCGGCGGGCGTAGCGAAAGCGAGAAGACGCAAAATGACGGGCATTTCCAAGGAGCTTCACTCCCTTACGACAACGGGCGGAATAACGGGAGCCGAGCGCGGCCTCCACGTCTTTGTCGACGGTTGTCATGAGCCCGGTTCCGGGCAAGGGGGCTGGGCTTTTGTCGTCTATCGCGATGCCGTGGAGATCGCCTCCGGATTCGGCGGCGTCGAAGATTCCGCCAATAATTCGATGGAATTGGCCGCTGTCCTCAACGCGGCAATATGGATCAATAGCCAAACAACAGGCGAACCTGCGACCATCTGGTCGGATTCCATCTACGCCGTCAAAGGCTGCAACAGCCGGCGACATATCTGGAAGAACAATGGCTGGAAGAAAAGCAGCCCGAATGGCAATGGCCGAAGCCGAACGATCGCCAATGCGGAACTCTGGAAAGCGGTTGACCTTCAGCTATCTCAGAACGGTCTGGTGACTATTGCCTGGTGCAAAGGCCATTTCGGCATCGCCGGTAATCAGCGAGCGGATGCGCTTGCGGATAAAGGACGCCTTTCGTTACAAGGCGCCCGATAACTGTTTTATATCAACCGGTTGCAGATGCCCTGGACAAGCCTGAGCATGACGAAATTAGGAGCCGGCTTATGCCGGCTGCGATGCCTCGACGACGGCGAGTGCAGCCATATTGACGACGCCGCGGGAGGTAACCGAGGGGGCGAGGATATGGGCGGGTAGCGCCGTGCCGAGCAGGATCGGGCCGACATGCAGGCCGTCGGTCATCGACTTCACGACGCCGAGGGTGATGTTGGCGGCATCGAGGTTCGGGAAGACCAGGAGGTTCGCCTCATCGTGCAGCGTCGTGTCCGGCATGACGCGCTTGCGCAGCGCTTCGGTGATGGCGCTTTCTCCGTGCATCTCACCATCGACCTCAAGGTCGGGCGCAGCGTCGCGCACGAGCTGCAGGGCGTTGCGCATCTTCGTGGCGCTTTCGGATTCACGCGAGCCGAAATTGGAATGCGAGACAAGGGCGGCACGCGGCGTGAGGCCGAAACGGCGGATTTCCTCGGCCGCCAGCACCGTCGCCTCGGCGACCTCCTCGGCGGTCGGATTGAAGGTGACGTAGGTGTCGGTGAAGAAGGTGGCGCCGCGCTGCGAAATCATCAGGCTGAGTGCGGAGAAATCGCGGACATTCTTGCGCTTGCCGATGATCTGGCGGACGTCGCGCAGGTGCTTCTCGTAGCGGCCTTCGAGGCCGCAGATCAGCGCATCGGCCTCGCCGCGCCTCAGCGCCAGCGCGCCGATGACGGTGGTGTTGGTGCGCACGATCGTGCGGGCCGCTTCCGGGATGACGCCGCGGCGGCCGACGAGGGAGAAATAGAGATCGACATATTCGCGGAAGCGCGGATCGTCTTCCGGATTGATGACCTCGAAATCCTGCAGCGGGCGGATGCGCAGGCCGTAGCGCTTCAGGCGCGTCTCGATGACTTGCGGGCGGCCGATCAGGATCGGTTCGGCAAGGCCTTCTTCGAGCAGCACCTGGGCGGCGCGCAGCACGCGCTCGTCCTCGCCTTCGGAAAAGATGACGCGCTTGCGCTCGGCGGCCTTGGCGGCGGTGAAGATCGGCTTCATGACGAAGCCGGAGCGGAAGACGAAGCGGTTCAGCTGGTCGAGATAGGCGTCGAAATCCTGGATCGGGCGGCGTGCCACGCCGCTCTGTTCGGCGGCCTTGGCGACTGCAGGTGCGATGCGCAGGATCAGGCGCGGATCGAAGGGCGAGGGGATGAGATAGTCAGGGCCGAAGACGGGAGTCTCACCGGAATAGGCGCGGGCGGCGACGTCGGACGGCTCTTCGCGGGCAAGGGCTGCGATGGCGCGCACGGCCGCCATCTTCATTTCCTCATTGATCGTCTCGGCGCCGCAATCGAGAGCGCCGCGGAAGATATAGGGGAAGCAGAGGACGTTGTTGACCTGATTGGCGAAATCCGAGCGGCCGGTGCAGATCATCGCGTCGGGGCGGGCAGCGCGGGCGAGATCGGGCATGATCTCGGGCGTCGGATTGGCGAGCGCCATGATCAGCGGCTTGTCGGCCATCTGCGCCAGCAGCTCCGGCTTCAACACGCCGGCGGCGGAAAGGCCGAGGAAGACGTCGGCGCCGCCGATATTTTCGGCGAGCGTGCGCGTCTCGCTCTTCTGGGCATAGATGGATTTCCATTCATCCATCAGCTCGATGCGGCCCTCATAGACGAGGCCTTCGAGATCGTGGACCCAGATGTTTTCGCGTTTTGCCCCGAGAATGACAAGCAGGTTGAGGCAGGCAAGGGCGGCAGCACCGGCTCCGGAGGCGACGATCTTGATGTCGGCGATGTTCTTGCCGGCGAGCTCCAGCCCGTTCAGGATCGCGGCGGCGACGATAATCGCCGTGCCATGCTGATCGTCGTGGAAGACGGGGATCTTCATCTTTTCGCGCAGGCGCCGCTCGACGTCGAAACATTCCGGCGCCTTGATGTCTTCGAGGTTGATGCCGCCGAAGGTCGGCTCCAGCGAGGCGATGGTCGAGACCATCTGGTCGACGCTTGCCGCGTCGATCTCGATATCGAAGACGTCGATGCCGGCGAATTTCTTGAAGAGTACGGCTTTGCCCTCCATGACCGGTTTGGAGGCAAGCGGGCCGATATTGCCGAGGCCAAGCACGGCGGTGCCGTTGGAGATGACGGCGACGAGATTGGCGCGCGAGGTATATTCTGCCGCCATTTCGGGATTGTCGCGGATGGCAAGGCAAGGGGCGGCAACGCCGGGCGAATAGGCAAGCGCCAGGTCGCGCTGGTTGCCGAGCGGCTTTGTCGCCTGGATCTCAAGCTTGCCGGGGCGAGGATAGCGGTGGAAGAAAAGCGCCTGTTCGTCGAGATCGCCGCTCGTCAGGTTCTTTTCCGTCTTCGATTTTTCCGGGTGATCCATCGCCGCCTCCGTGCACGTCTTTTTGGAGTTTCCTCCATACATCAATCGGCTACGGGGGACAGTATGGAAATGGGGGAACGGCGAAGTTTTCGTGAGGTGGGCGGGGTATACTGTGTGGCACCCCCCTCTGCCCTGCCGGGCATCTCCCCCACAAGGAGGGAGATCGGCAGGACGTTGGATCGTCAGTCCCTTTCTGCCGGCAGAGGTTGGCAATGCGTCGTTGTTTGGGGAAATCGTTGCGTCCATCCAATCTCCCTCCTTGTGGAGGAGATGCCCGGCAGGGCAGAGGGGGTATCACACGCGCAACCACTCGACCCTGATGCCAGCGGTCGTCATGCGGCTGCAGCTAGCTAATCCTTTTGGGGAAACTTGTTTGACGACCTCAACAGGAGCAGGATGCCGCCGCGACGGTGCGGGGCGCCGGTCGCATGGAGGAAATCATGGACAATTTGAACCTGACGACCCTGCAAAGGGGTCAGAAGATGGTCAATGACGTGGCCATCGATGCCTTTGCCGCCGGATTTCGCGGCAGTCTCCTGACCAGCAAGGATATGGATTACAACGAGGCGCGGGCGATCTGGAATGCGATGATCGATCGCCGGCCCGGGCTTATCGCGCGCTGTGCCGGTGCCGCCGATGTCGTGCGGGCGGTGCGCTTTGCACGCGACAACAATCTGCTCGTTTCAGTTCGCGGCGGCGGGCACGGCATTGCCGGCAATGCCGTCTGCGAGGGCGGCGTCGTTATCGACCTGTCGCCGATGAAATCGGTGCGGGTCGATCCGCAAACGCGGCGCGCCAGGATCGAGCCGGGCGCAACACTTGCAGATGTCGACAAGGAGACGCTAGCCTTCGGGCTGGTGTTGCCGACCGGCATCAATTCCACCACCGGCATCGCCGGCCTGACGCTCGGCGGCGGTTTCGGCTGGCTGACCCGCAAATTCGGCCTAACGCTCGACAATCTGCTCTCGGTCGATGTGGTGACGGCCGACGGCGAGCTGGTCAAGGCAAGCGAGACGGAAAAGCCAGATCTCTTCTGGGCGTTGCGCGGCGGCGGCGGCAATTTCGGTGTCGTCACTTCCTTTGAATTCAAACTCAACCCGCTCAATCCGGAGGTGCTCGCCGGGCTGGTCGTGCACCCCTTCGCCGATGCGGAGAAGGTGCTGAGGGAATATCGGCAGGCGCTCGACGCGGCGCCCGATGAGCTGACTTGCTGGGTGGTGATGCGGCAGGCACCGCCGCTGCCGTTCCTTCCGGCCGAATGGCACGGCAAGGAGATCGTCGTGCTCGCCATGTGCTATTGCGGAGACATCGCTGCGGGCGAAAAGGCGGCGGCCAGATTGCGCGCCATCGGAAATCCGATTGCCGACGTCGTTGGCCCGGTGCCGTTTACCGGCTGGCAGCAGGCATTCGACCCGCTGCTCACGCCCGGTGCACGCAATTACTGGAAGAGCCAGGATTTCGCCTCGCTCTCGGATGCGGCGATCGATGTGCTGCTCAAGGCCGTGCGCAAGCTGCCCGGACCGGAATGCGAGATCTTCATCGGCCATGTCGGCGGTGCTGCCGGGCGTGTGCCCACCGAGGCCACCGCATTTCCGCAACGCAGCTCGCATTTCGTCATGAATGTGCATGCGCGCTGGCGGGAGGCCGGGATGGACGGAAGCTGCATCGGCTGGGCGCGGGAGCTCTTCGAGGCTACCAAGCCGCATTCTGTCGGCACCGCTTACATCAACTTCATGCCCGAAGACGAAGGCGATCGCGTCGAGACCGCCTACGGCGCCAATTACGGTCGCCTTGCCGAAATCAAGCGGCGTTACGATCCGAACAATCTGTTCCGGATGAACCAGAACGTCAAACCCACGGCGGCTGTGCGGGCTGCCTGATGGGCATGGGGGTGAAACCAGGGCATTGGAACCTGCGCTGCGCGTTTGCTTAACGCGCGGCGGCATGATGTCCGGGCGTTCGAAGCGCGATGTCTTCGACCGGTCACAAGTTGTTCATTTGTCAGCCCTCGGTGAGTTGGATCAATTCCTTCAGCAGAACCGTGTCGTCGGAGCCGGCATGGTCGTCCGGTCTCAGAACATGGGCAAGCCAGGCTCCATCCGCCGCCAGGCGAACGATCTCGAGCCGCATTCCGGCGTCGGTTTCGGCGTGCCTGACAAGCCGGTCATTCATCCATCTGTGCCAGAGGCTCTTGGAGTAGGGGTCGGCAAGCACGGTCATGGTTTGCGCCGACCATGGGCTGTTGTTGAGGGCGCGGTCGGAAAACAGCGTGCGGACATAGGCGCGGGTGAATGTGCCGTGGCCACCCTTGTCCCTTTCCAGTTCCTCGTCGATCTCGCGGTCGAGGTTTTCCATCATGCCGTCGAACACGGCCTCTATAAGCGCCTGCTTATTGGGGAAGTGGTGAAACAGACCTCCCTTGGTCACGCCGGCTGCGCTGGCGACAGCCTGCAGGCTGACGGCGGCCAGACCATGCTCGAGCGCCAGCTTGGTGGCGCAATCGAGAAGAGCCTGCCGCACGACATCCGGCTGTTTCTTTCTGTTGCGGGGGCTATCTACCAATGCATGACTCGTGTTCGAGATGAGCTTCGTGACGATCAGTATCACTCCCGGGATCGCGGTTCCATGGGCACGCTGAACGTGATAAGGCTATCATACCAACCGGTAGGTATCTTGCAAAGCGGAAAAATATCGACTATCTGTCGGCTCAGAGGCCCGCCGAACGTCATGTCGGCGGGCTGTGCTTTTTTGGACGACATTGGGGCCACCTGGAAGGCTGATGACCATGCTTCTTCATACGAAATCATTGCGTTACGCGCTGACCTTGGCGCTGCTTCTCAGTGCAGGCCTGCCGGCTTCCGCTCAGGAAGGCGGGGCGATGCCGCCTGCCGCCGTCAGTGTCCTGACGCTTAGCAGCCGCCCGGTTCCTGTGGTCAGCGAACTGCCCGGCCGCATTGCCGCAACGCGCGTTTCCGAAGTGCGGGCCAGGGTTTCCGGCATCCTGCAACAGCGGATCTTCGAGCAGGGCAGCCTCGTTCATCAAGGCGATGTGCTCTATCGGATCGACCCAGCATTGTTCCGGGTCCGCGTGGCCAGTGCGGAAGCAAGCCTTGACCGCGCCAGGGCGACGCAGCTGAATGCCCGCCAGCAACTGGAGCGGCAGAAGTCGTTGCGCGATCGCGATGTCGCCAGCGGTATCGAATACGATGCGGCAGCCGTCGCCCTTGCCCAGGCCGATGCCGATGTCGCGCTGGCGCAGGCCGCACTCGACGAAGCGAAGATCAATCTCGGCTATACCGAAGTTCGGGCGCCGATATCGGGCATCATCGGCGGCGCGCTGGTGACGGAAGGCGCGCTGGTGACGGCCGACGCCGGCGACGCGCTGGCCATGATCCAGCAGATCGACCCCGTCTATGCCGACTTCACGCAATCTTCCGGAGACCTGCTGGCGCTGAAGCGGGCGGTCGAGAACGGCAGCCTCACATCGACCGAACCAGGCAAGGCCGACATCAAGCTCGTCTTCGATGACGGCACGGTCTATGGCGAAGCCGGTAAGCTGCTCTTCAGCAGTGCCAGCGTCGATGCGACGACGGGCCAGGTCACCCTTCGCGGTGAATTTCCCAATCCGAAGGGCGATCTGCTGCCGGGTCTTTACATCAGGGTCCGCATCGAACAGGCCGTCCGTGAGAAGGCAATCCTCATCCCGCAGCGCGCCGTCATCCGCACGGCCGACGGCAAGGCGCAGGTCTATGTCGTCCAGGAGGGAGACGTAGCACAGCCGCGTGACGTGGAGCTCGGTCAATCCTTCGGCAATGAATGGGTGGTCGAAAGCGGCCTGTCATCAGGTGAGCGTCTCGTTGTCGACGGCAGCCAGAAACTGCAGCCGGGCGCAAAGGTCGCGCCGGAAGAGTGGCGGGATGGCCAGCTCGCGTCCGGTGACGCCAAGAAGCCGGAGTAAAGTCGATGGCACGTTTCTTTATCGATCGCCCGATCCTTGCCTGGGTCTTTGCGATCTTCATCTCCATAGCCGGCCTGATCGCGCTGCCGTTCCTGCCGGTCGCGCAATACCCCAAGGTCGCGCCGCCGCAGCTCAGCATCACCACCAGCTATCCCGGGGCATCGCCGCAGGATATCTATCAGGGCGTCACCCGCCAGATCGAGGAAGAGCTGAACGGGGTCGAGCACCTTTCCTATTTCGAGTCGACCTCCGATACATCGGGCGCAATGACGATCACCGCGACCTTTGCCGCGGGCACCGATATCGACCAGGCTTCCGTCGACGTTCAGAATGCCATCCGCCGCGTCGAACCGCGGCTGCCGCAATCCGTCAAGGATCAGGGCATCACCGTCGAGGAGGCGTCCTCAGGCTTCCTGATGTTCATCTCGCTGACCTCGACGGACGGGAAGACCGACGAGGTGGCGCTCGGCGATTATCTCAACCGAAACGTCATCGGCGAACTGCGCCGTCTCGAGGGCGTCGGCCGCGCGCAGCTGTTTGCTTCGCAGCGGGCGATGCGCATCTGGATCGATCCCGACAAGATGGTCGGTCTGAGCCTCACCGCGTCCGACATCAGCGCGGCGATCTCGGCGCAGAATGCCCAGGTGGCGGCGGGCCAGATCGGCGCAGCACCCAATCCGATCTCGCAGGACCTGACGGCGACGGTGCTGGTCAAGGGGCAACTGACCGACATTAAGGAGTTCGGAGACATCGTGCTGCGCGCCAATGCCGACGGATCGAACGTCAGGCTGCGCGACGTCGCGCGCATCGAAGAGGGCAGCGAGAGCTACAGCTTCTCCACCCGCTTGAACGGGCAGCCGAGTGCGGCCATCGCCATCCAGCTGTCATCGACGGGCAATGCCGTCAACACCTCCAATCTGGTCAAGGCGAAGATGGAGGAGCTGTCACGCTTCTTCCCTGATGGCGTCGAATATTCCGTTCCCTATGATACCAGCCCGTTCGTCTCGGCATCGATCGAGAAGGTGGCGCATACGCTTGCAGAAGCCGTCGCGCTCGTCTTCATCGTCATGCTCATCTTCTTGCAGAGCTTCCGCTACACCATCATTCCGACGCTCGTCGTGCCCGTCGCGCTGCTCGGGACGCTGGCTGTCATGTATGCCGCCGGCTTCTCGATCAACGTGCTGACGATGTTCGCGATGGTGCTTGCCATCGGCATTCTCGTCGACGACGCCATCGTGGTGGTGGAAAACGTCGAGCGGCTGATGGCGGTGGAAGGGCTGTCGCCGAAGGAAGCGACCAAGAAGGCGATGCGACAGATCACCGGCGCGATCCTCGGGATTACGCTGGTTCTCTCCTGCGTCTTCGTGCCAATGGCGTTCTTCCCGGGCTCGACAGGCATCATCTACCGTCAGTTCAGCCTGACCATGGTCGTATCCATCCTGTTTTCGGCCTTCCTGGCGCTGTCGCTGACCCCGGCGCTATGCGCCACTTTCCTGAAGCCGATCAAGGGTCATCACGAGAAGAAGGGCATCGCCGGCTGGTTCAACCGCAACTTCGACCGGCTGACCGGCCGTTATGCCCGCACCGTCGAAGGATTGGCCAAGCGCTCATGGCGGGTGATGGCCGTCTATGTCGCGCTGCTCATCGGCCTTGGCTACCTCTTCGTCAACCTGCCGAGCAGCTTCGTGCCGGATGAGGATCAGGGCTTCCTGATCGTCGACGTGCAGGGACCGCCGGAGGCGAGCCGCAATCGCACGGTGGCCTCGCTTGAAAGCATCGAAGCGATCTTCAAGAAGGAGCCGGCTGTTGCCAACGTCGTCGCGATCCAGGGCTTCAGCTTCTCGGGGCAGGGACCGAACGCCGCCCTGGTGTTCGTCACGCTTAAGGACTGGGCCGAACGCGGCGCCGGCAATTCGGTACAGGAAATCTCCAACCGCGCCAACATGCAGCTGTTTGGGCTGAAGGACGCCACATCCTTCGCGTTGTCGCCGCCGCCGATCGAAGGTTTCGGCACGACCAACGGCTTCACCTTCCGCCTTCAGGATCGCGGGGCGAAAGGCCAGGCGGCACTGACAGAGGCGGCGGGAATGCTGATCGGCAAGTCATCGCAGAACCCCATCATCGCCGGTATCCGCCCGGAAGGCATGCCTGACTCGGCCCAGCTCGTGCTGGTTATCGATCGCGAAAAAGCAAATACCTTCGGTGTCGCCTTCGCCGACATCAATAGCACGATCACCGCCAATCTCGGTTCGAGCTATGTCAACGACTTCCCGAATTCGGGCCGCATGCAGCGCGTCATCGTGCAGGCGCAGGACAAGAGCAGACTTCAGGCGGAAGACCTGATGAAGCTCAATGTCCGCAATGCGGGCGGCGGCATGGTGCCGCTATCATCCTTCGCCGTCGCCGAATGGCAGAAGGGACCGGCGCAGATCGTCGGCTATAACGGCTACCCTTCCGTGCGTATCTCCGGCGCTCCGGCGCCGGGATATTCGTCGGGGGCGGCGATTACCGAAATGGAGCGGCTGGCCTCGGAACTTCCCGACGGCTTCGGCTTCGAATGGACCGGCCAGTCGCTGGAAGAGCTGAGATCGGGATCGCAAGCGCCGTTCCTGTTCGGTCTCAGCATCCTTTTCGTCTTCTTGCTGCTGTCGGGGCTTTACGAGAGTTGGTCCATCCCGTTGTCGGTGATGCTGGTCGTGCCGCTTGGCGTCATCGGCTGCGTGCTCGCGGTGATGAGCCGCGACATGTCCAACGACATCTACTTCAAGGTCGGCCTGATCGCGATCATCGGGCTGTCGGCGAAGAACGCCATCCTGATCGTCGAATTCGCCAAGGACGGTTTTGCCGAGGGCAAATCGCTGATGGATGCCGCGATCGAAGGCGCCCGTCTGCGCTTCCGGCCGATCATCATGACCTCGCTCGCCTTCACTTTGGGCGTGGTGCCGCTCGCGATCGCCACCGGGCCAAGTGCGGCGAGCCAGAATGCCATCGGCACGGGCGTGCTTGGCGGCATGATTTCGGCGACGGTGCTGGCGATCTTCTTCGTTCCCGTCTTCTTCGTCTTCGTGCTGCGTCTCTTGAGGACGAAGCGGCCGGAGACAGTGAATGAGGAGACGCCGGCCGGGCAGGAGCCCGCGCCGGTAACATCGCCGAGCTGAGGTGAAGAGTTGGCGGGTTGCCTTGCGCAACTCGCCACACCTTTGCGCCGGTCCGATTTAAGGAATTATGCGGTCGGCTTCGGCGTGATCGTCACGTCGGCGCCATAGGCATCGCGCAGTTCGCCTTCCTGTCCCGGTTGCCGGTCGGCCGCCTGATGCAGGAGGATCGACTCGTATTGCGAGCGCGTCCCCTCGATCAGCGTGATATCGGCGTTTCCGGGATTGTCGGAGCGCTCGAACCACTCGACAGGGCGGTGCAGGAAGTTCATTTCGACCGCCCGGTTGGTGACGCCATGACCGACGATCACGACGTTGTGGTCGCCATTTTCGGCGTCGTGCATGACGGTCTGCAGGAACAGGCGCACCCGCTGGGCCACATCCGCCCGGCTTTCGCCATCCGGCGGCCGTGCGTAGAACTTGCCGCTGTTGCTGCGCAGCCTCGCCCATTTTTCGAACTCGTCGGGAAACTTCTGCTTCTGTTCGGCGTGGTCGTAGATTTCGGTGAAGAGACCGAAATCCTGCTCGCGCAGCAGATAGTCTTCCCTGATATCGCCGACAAAACTTTCCGGCAGTGCTTCGAGCAGCGCATCCTTGCTCTGCCGGGTCCTCAGAAAGGGCGAATACCAGATATGCAGCTTGCCGAAACCCGCGCTCGGCAATGCCTTGAGATAGGACGCGATCACGCCGCCTGCCTCCAGTGCCTGCCGATGGCCCCACTGCGTCAGCGGCACGTTGTGATCGCCGAATTGGCGGTAGGCCTGTTCGTTGATGTTGCCGAGGGATTCGCCGTGGCGAACGAGAAAGAGACGCATCAGCCATCCCGCATTGTCGGATATGGAATCGGCGCCATCATGAACGCCCTGAATGCACAGGGCAACCTTGTCGCCGGACCTGGCGGCGACGGGCATACTGCCCGCGTGGCGACGGGCCTCCGGCCCGCGTTGAATGAACAGGTTTGCAGGGCTTTTCCCCAGCTTGTCATCTTCCTGAAACACGAGTCTGATTTTGGAAGGCTAGATGAAAGATGGGACATGAGCGGCAGCTCGTGAAAGACATGATGGAACCCAGACATTTCCGCACGCTCTTCATTTCCGATGTCCATCTCGGCTCGAAGGCCGCGAAGGCCGACTTCCTGCTGGATTTCCTGCGCCACCACGAGGCCGATACGATCGTGCTCGTCGGCGACATTGTCGACGGCTGGCGCCTGAAGCGCAGCTGGTACTGGCCGCAGGTCTGCAACGACGTTGTCCAGAAGCTGTTGCGCAAGGCGCGCAAGGGCACGCGCGTCGTCTATATTCCCGGCAATCACGACGAATTCCTGCGTGCCTTCCCGGGCATGCATTTCGGCGGCATCGAGGTCGTCGAGCGTATGATGCATGACGGCGCCGACGGCAAGAAATACCTCATCCTGCACGGCGACGAGTTCGACGTCGTGGTCCGCAACGCCCGACTGCTCGCCTATCTCGGCGACTGGGCCTATGACACGGCGATCCGCATCAACATCATCCTGGCGGCGGTGCGCCGCCGGCTCGGCATGCCTTACTGGTCGTTTTCGGCCTGGGCGAAGCTGCAGGTCAAGCATGCCGTCAATTTCATCGGCGAATTCGAGCGCGTCGTGGCTGAGGAAGCCCGCAAAAACGGCGCCGATGGGGTGATCTGCGGACATATCCATCATGCCATCATCCAGGATATGGACGGTATCCGTTACATCAACACCGGTGATTGGGTCGAAAGCTGCACGGCGGTTGCCGAACACGAGGACGGCACCTTCGAACTGATCACCTGGCGTTCGCTCGCCAGCAGCGTGCCGGCGCTTGCCGCCATCGAAATGCGTGACGAGGGTGAGCTGGCCCCGCAGGCCGCCTGATTTTGGCGCCGCGCTTTACAGCGCCGCGCGTCTTTTCAGACGCGCAAAGGACGCCGTCGCACTTTGAAATTTTACAGTAGGAATTTAGCCGTCACCGTCAGGCGACAGGCCCTATTTATTTTCTAAAACGTTTCAGAACGGCTATTTCTCGCAATAGTCGCCTCCGGGGTGGTGTGTTAGGACAACGACCAGTTTCCTTCAGGTCCACCCATGATTCCCGCTCAAAATTCTCCGACGGGTGAGGGAGCGCCGCCGCGCTTCCGGCTGCTCAGCGCGCTTTCCTATTGCGCGCCGCTGCTCGTCAACGGCATTGTCCTGCCGTTCTTCCCCGTCTGGCTTGCGGGCCACAGCTTCAGCGATCACGAAATCGGTGTCATCCTGGCCGTTCCTATGGTGGTGCGCGTGCTGGTAGCGCCCGTTGTCGCCATGATCGCCGACCGGATGAAGGAGCGCGCCGACGTGCTGCTCTGGTCAGGCGGCTTGTCGCTGCTGACGGCGATAGCACTCTACTGGACGACGACTTTCTGGCCTGTCTTCATCGTCTTTACGCTGCAGGGCGCCACCTTCGCGCCCTATGTGCCGGTCGTCGAATCGATCGTCATATCGGGCGTGCGCCGCTGGGGACTCGATTACGGATCGATGCGGGTCTGGGGCTCGATTGCTTTCATCGTTTCGACGCTGGTTGGCGGCGAACTCATCAACCAGTGGGGCGGGGGGATGGTGCTGCCGATCATGATGTTCGGCTTTATCATGACCGTGGTCATGGCGATCTTCTGCCCGCGCATCGGGCCGACGCGGCGGCGGGGCCAGCCGATCGATCTTCCGGCCACCACCGGCAGCGGCCTGCGTGAGCCGCACCTGCTGCTACTCTTGATTGGCGTTGCCATCCAGCAATCGAGCCATGCGGTGCTCAACGCCTTCTCCTCGATCTATTGGCATCACCTCGGCTTTTCCGGCACCGAGGTCGGCCTGCTCTGGAGCGCCGGCGTCGCTTCGGAAGTGACGGTGTTCTTCCTGTCGAAGCGCCTCAGCCGTCGCTTCGACGCCTGGACGCTGATCCGCTTCGGCTGCGCCGTCAGCGTCTGCCGCTGGATCCTGTTTCCGATGAATACGGGCTTTGCCGGTTTCTTCCTGCTGCAATGTTTCCACGGCTTCACCTACGCCTTCGTGCATACCGGCGTTCAGCGGCGGATCGTGGCGACGGTGCAGGAGACGCAGGAATCCTCGGCACAGGGCGCCTATTTCTTCTATGTCGGCATGGCGATGGCGCTGATGACCCTGGCGTCGGGTTATCTCTACGCCTGGCTCGGCGTCGTCAGCTATTACGTCATGGCCGTGGTGGCGTTCGCCGGCCTCGGCCTCGTTATCTTCGCCTATTACCTTCAGCCCCAAAGGCTAGTTTCGGGCGGAAAGACCAGGGAAGCGGCGTAACGCAGGCCGGGTTCGCGGTCGCGGGCAAGTAGTAGCGGACCATCGAGATCGACGAAATCGGCATTCTGGGCGAGCAGAACGGCGGGCGCCATGGCAAGCGAGGTGCCGACCATGCAGCCGATCATGATGCTGAATCCAAGCCGTTCGGCCTCGGCCTTCATCGACAGCGCTTCCGTCAGGCCGCCGGTCTTGTCGAGCTTGATGTTGATCGCGTCGTAGCGGTCGGCAAGGCTTGCGAGATCGCCGGTGTGGTGGACGCTCTCATCGGCGCAGACGAGGAGCGGGCGACGGATTTCGGCGAGCAGCCCATCGCGGCCGGCCGGCAGCGGCTGCTCAACGAGGGCCACACCCGCCTCGGCGGCGATATGGAGATGATGTTCCAGCACCGCTTCCGGCCAGCCTTCATTGGCGTCGAGGATGATGGCGGCATCGGGTGCGGCGGCGCGGACCGCGCGGATGCGGCTTTCATCGTCGCCGGTGCCGACCTTGACCTTGAGCAGGGCGCGGCCGGCATGTTCGCGCGCCTGTGCAGCCATCACCTCCGGCTCACCGAGCGAGATGGTGTAAGCGGTGGTGAGCGGTTGCGGAGCGGAAAGGCCGAGGCGGGCGGCGACGCTGTCTCCTGTCTGCTTCGCCTCGAGGTCCCAGAGGGCGCAGTCGACGGCGTTGCGGGCCGCTCCCGGCGGCATGGCCGACAGCAGGTCATGGCGCGAAATGCCGGCCTCGATCAGCGGTCGCGCCGCCTCGATCTGGGCGAAAACACTCTCCATGGTCTCGCCGTAGCGGCGGTAGGGCACGCATTCGCCAAGCCCCTGCGTACCCTCTTCGACAAGCGTGCAGGTGATGACCTCGGCTTCGGTCTTTGCCCCGCGCGAGATGGTGAAGGTCCCGGCAATTGGAAAGGAATTCATCTGGATATCGAGGGTGCGCGGCATTATTGCTCTCCTGCAAGCATGGAAATTGCACGGTGCTTCTGTATATTGACGCGCCGGGCGAACGATCTGCTTCGCGATTCGGCAATGTCGCTGTAAGCCTTGAAAGACACAAGTATCTTGAACGCCGAGAATCGCAACGCCGCCTCACTGCAAGTGGACGACCAGGCTGATGGCTCGGGACAGCGTGTGCGTCTTCAGGGCAATTGGCGCAGCGCCTACATCCATCTGGTGCTGCGCGATTTCGAAAAGCTCCTGCAGAAGAAGACCGGCGACCTGACGGTAGACCTTTCGGACATATCGGAGATCGACACAGCCGGCATCTGGCTGCTGTGCCGGCTGAAGAAACAAGAAGAGGCCGGCGGGAGGGCGGTTCGCTTCGAAGGCACCAACTCGCATATCGACGAAATGCTGGAGATGTTTTCCGAGGAGCCGGCAAAGCCCGAGCCGGAACAGACGGAGAAAGTCTCGCTTGCCACGCGCATCTTCGCGCCGGTCGGCAAAATGACCTACGAGGTCTGGGACAATTTCGCCGCCGCCATGTATATCCTCGGCTCAGCGGTGCGCGGCGCGCAGATGAAGTTCGGCCGCGGCAGTGGTGTTTCGCCGGCCTCGATCGTCAACCAGATCGACCATATGGGCGTTCGCGCCGTTCCGATCATCTTGCTGATGTCTTTCCTGATCGGGGCGATCATCGCCCAGCAGGGCGCCTTCCAGCTGCGCTACTTCGGTGCTGAGGTCTTCGTCGTCGATCTCGTCGGCATCCTGCAATTGCGCGAAATCGGCGTGCTTCTGACCTCGATCATGATCGCCGGCCGGTCGGGCAGCGCGATCACCGCGGAAATCGGCTCGATGAAGATGCGCGAGGAGATCGACGCGCTGAAGGTGATGGGCCTGAATCCGATCGGCGTGCTGATCTTTCCGCGGCTGGTGGCGCTGACCATTGCGCTGCCGCTTTTGACGGTGCTGGCGAATTTCGCTTCGTTGGGCGGAGCTGCCGCTGTCGCCTGGGGCTATTCCGGCATCACCTTCGCCAACTTCCTGTCGCGCCTGCACGAAGCGGTGACCCTGTCGACGGTGCTCTCAGGTATGATCAAGGCGCCGTTCATGGCGCTGGTCATCGGCATCGTCGCCGCCGTCGAGGGGCTGAAGGTCGGCGGTAGTGCGGAATCGCTCGGCCAGCATGTGACGGCCGCGGTGGTGAAGGCGATTTTCGTCGTCATCCTGATGGACGGGCTTTTTGCGATGTTCTATGCAGCGATCGACTTTTAGCATGGCGGACCGCGTGGACGAGAAACCGATCGATACGGAAGACAAGGACGAAAGGGACATCGTACTGTCGGCGCGCGACGTCACCGTCGGCTTCGGCTCCAAGGTCGTGCTCGACAATCTCAACCTCAATATCTATCGCGGCGAGATCCTCGGTTTCGTCGGCGCTTCGGGCACCGGTAAATCGGTGCTGATGCGCACGGTGCTTCGGCTGCTGCCGCGCCGCTCCGGCACGATCAAGATCCTCGGCCAGGATTTCGACGAGCTCGACGAACCGCAGCGCAACGCCCTCGACATGCGGCTCGGCGTGCTGTTCCAGCAGGGAGCACTGTTCTCGTCGCTGACGGTCAAGGAAAACATCCAGGTGCCGATGCGGGAATATCTCGACCTGCCGACCTCGCTGATGGACGAGCTGGCGCATCTGAAGATCCGCATGGTCGGGCTTGCAGCCGATGCTGCCGACAAATATCCATCCGAACTGTCCGGCGGCATGATCAAGCGCGCAGCCCTTGCCCGCGCGCTGTCACTCGATCCGGAACTCGTCTTCCTGGACGAGCCGACCTCCGGTCTCGACCCGATCGGTGCGGCCGAATTCGACGAATTGATCGCCAATCTGCGCGATAGTCTGGGACTGACCGTGTATATGGTGACGCATGACCTCGATAGCCTGTTTTCGGTCTGCGACCGTATTGCCGTGCTCGGAAAGAAACGGGTAATGGTGGAAGGTACGATCGACGACATGCTGGCCTATGACGATCCGTGGGTGCAGGCCTACTTCAAAGGTAAGCGGGCGCGGTCGATCGTGCCGCAGGACAATGGCGCGCGGCACGGCAGCAGCGGGAAGTGACCGGATAAGATGGAAACCAAAGCCAATTACACGATTGTCGGTTTTTTCACGGTGCTGGTGATCGCGGCTGCCTTCGGCTTCGTTTACTGGATGGCCGAGTATGGTCGCGGCGGCCCGATGACGGAACTGATCGTTCGGATTCCAGGATCGGCGAACGGCCTCAGCGTCGGCTCGCCGGTGCGCTTCAACGGTATCCAGATCGGCTCGGTGCAGACGCTGTCGATCGATGCCGACGATCCGCAATATTCGCTGGCCTTCACTCAGGTGCGTACCGATGCGCCGATCTACCCCTCCACCAAGGCCGCCCTTGAAATCCAGGGTTTGACCGGGGCTGCCTATATCGAACTCTCGGGCGGTCGCAAGGGCGAGGAAAGCATCCTCCAGCATGCGATCGACAATAACAAACGCGCCGTCATCGTCGCCGACCAGTCGAGTGTCACCAATCTTCTGGCGACCGCCGACAAGATCCTCGATCGTGCCAACGACGCGGTCGGCGAACTTCAGGGTTTCATCGAAGATTCGCGCGGGCCGCTGACCGAGACTTTCAAGAATGCCGAGACGTTCTCCGATGCGCTTGCCAAGAATTCCGGCAATATCGACGCCTTCCTGCAAAGCGTCGGCCAGCTCTCCGATACGGTGAAGGCGGTCTCCGGTCGTGTCGATTCGACGCTTCAAGCGGTCGAATCGCTGGTCAAGGCGGTCGATGCGCAGAAGATCGACAACATCGTCTCCAATGCCGAGAAGATTACCGCCAATGTCGCCGATGCCTCGGGCGACCTCAGGGGCACGATCCAGAAGTTCGACCAGACGGCCACAACCTTCAACGATTTCGGCAAGCAGGCACAGGCGACACTCGATCGCGTCGATACGCTCGTTGCCCAGATCGACCCGGCGAAGGTGAAGGGTTCCGTCGACGATATCGCGCAGGCGACCAAGGATGCGCGCGCTGCCGTCGCCTCGATCCGCGATGTCGCCAACACGGTTTCGGCGCGCCAGAAAGATATAGACCAGACGATCCAGGACGTGTCGCAGCTTTCCAACAAGCTGAATTCGGCCTCGACCCGCATCGACGGCATTCTCATCAAGGTCGATGCGCTGCTCGGCACCGACAATACGCAATCGCTGTTCACTGAAGCGCGCAATACGCTGGAATCCTTCAAGAAGGTCGCCGACAACCTGAATTCGCGCATTGGGCCGATTGCCGACAATCTGCAGAAATTTTCGAGCGGCGGCTTGCGCGACGTGCAGACTCTCGTCAACGACATGCGCGGAACCGTGAGCAATCTGAACGATACGATCACCAACTTCGACCGCAATCCGCAACGCCTGATCTTCGGCGGGGACACGGTGAAGCAATATGACGGCCGGACGCGGCGTTAACTGGGAAATCAGGGGTAGCCTAATATGGTCGCATCGCATCTGTTGTCGCGCCGTTCTTGGATCAGGGGAACGGTGATCGCGCTGCCGCTGACGGCGCTGATCCTTTCGGGGTGCGGCACCGCGGCCAAGAACGACACCTATGACCTGCCCGCCGCCGTCGACGGCAGCGGACCCGCCGCCAAATCCCGCCAGATCCTGATCGCCAGCCCGACGGCGCTAAGGTCGCTCGACAGCGAGCAGATCGTCATCCGTGTTTCGCCTTCGGAAATCCAGTATCTCTCAAAGGCGCAGTGGGGCGACAAGCTGCCGCGCATAGTGCAGTCGAAGCTGGTGGAAGCCTTCGAGAATTCCGGCAAGGTCGGCGGCGTCGGCATGCCGGGGCAGGGGCTGGCGATCGATTACCAGATCGTCACCGATATCCGCGCCTTCGAGATCGACGCTTCGATCGGCAACCAGGCGGTGGTCGAAATTTCCGCCAAGATACTCAATGATCGCAACGGCTCGGTGCGCGCCCAGAAGGTGTTCCGCGCCATGGTGCCGGCCGGCGGCGACAATGACGGCTTCGTCAAAGGCCTCGACCGCGCCTTCTCCACGGTTGCCTCCGAGATCGTCACCTGGACGCTGCGCTCAATCTGATCCGGTGTTTCCAGGCCGGCACCTCAATGCGTAGCCTTACCGACTTTTGAAAGATATTCGCCCTGGAGGTCGCCTTCAGATAACCGGCAGCGAAAACCTGTCGGTAGTCTCTGCCCATGCATGTCGCTATCTGAAACGCTGCACAGTTTCAGGCGACATGCATCTGCGCTTATTTCGTCGGTTGCGAATCCGTCATCGTCGCGCCCGGCTGGCTGCCCGGTGTCGTTGAAGCGGTAGCAGTCGATGACGGCGACAGGGTGCTGTCCAGCAAGCTTGCCATCTTATCGTCGCGTATGCTCGCGGTCTTTTCGCCCATGACGACGCCGACCACGCGGCGGCCATCCTTCAGCGCCGACGTCACGACATTGTAGCCCGATGCGTCGGTGTAGCCGGTCTTGATGCCGTCGACGCCGTCATAGCGATACATGAGGTTGTTGTGGCCGCGCAGCTTCATGCCGCGGAACTGGAAGCCGCGCATGGAGAAGAGCTTGAACTCCTCGGGGAAGTCCCGCATCAGCGAAACGCCGAGTGTCGCCATGTCCCGCGCCGTGGTGACCTGCTCCGGATCGGGAAGGCCCGACGGATTCTTGAAGACCGTATCCTTCATGCCGAGCTGGCGTGCCTTGTCGGTCATCGCCTTGGCGAAAACCTGTTCGGTGCCGCCAAGCTGCTCGGCGATCGCCACAGCCGCATCATTGGCGGAGAGCACGACAATTCCTTCGACCGCTTCGCGCAGCGTCACCTTGCGGCCGGCGCCGACAGCGAGCTTGAAGGGCTCCTTGCTCTCAGCATTTTCCGACATGGTGAGCTTCTGGTCCCAGTTGAGGCGTCCGTCATGCAGGGCCTCAAAGGCGAGATAGAGCGTCATCATCTTGGTCAGCGACGCCGGATAGTTCAGGTCGTCCTGGTTGGAACCTTCGAGGACCTGGCCGGACTGGACATCCACGACGAAGCTTGCCTGGCCTGCCTGAGCCAGAGTGAAAGCACCCACCAGGAAAAAGGAAGAGAGCGCGGTGGCAAGGAGCCGGGATGTCGTCTTGGTCATTAATGTTGCTGTCTCTGTCGTTTGGATGGCGGAGTGAGCCGTTCTGTTTGAATATGAGCGGATCAGAAAAGTTTGTGACGGAATGAAGGACAGCGGGCAATAAAAAAAGGATCATCCACAGCTGATTCCTTTTGTCTCGCCCTCTTCGGTTTTGACAATGATGCGTACGGCACGTAGAAAATGCACCATGAACATGAAGCGCGCGCCTTTCTCCCGTCATGACCGCACCTGCCCGCAGGTCGCGATCGTGCGCGCTTTTGGCGGACGAGGTCTTCGCGTCCTGTTGTGACGTCAGGGCGCTAGGCGTCCGGCGCGCTGCTGGACGTAAAGCCCCTCACCACGTCAATCAAGGTTGCCAGGGAGATAGGCACCGTGCTCAATATTTATCATGTCAATTCGCTCGTCCATTGGGAGGAGCGCGAGATCTATCTGCGCGATCATATGATCGGCTTCTTCTCGCAAGAGGTCCGCAGTTTTCTCAGATCCGTCAATCCGGCCTGGGATGTCAGGAGGGTCGAGGCGCCGGCGCTGATGCCGCGCTCGCTGGTTTCAAGCGCCTATTCGAACGCCGATATCTGGATCCAGGAACAGCTCTCCACCAGCGATACCGCGCTGGTGCTGAGACCGGAGACCACGCCCTCAACCTATATCTATATGCAGCATATTCTCGGCAATCATTCGAAGACACGCCTGCCGCTTTGCGTCTGGCAGGCCGGCAGATCCTATCGTCGCGAGCAGGAACAGCCGACCAAACACATGCGGCTGAAGGAATTCTGGCAGCTCGAATTCCAATGCGCCTTCACGGCCGACAGCGGCAACGACTATCACGCCGCCTGCCTCGAGCCGGTCCGCCGCATGATCGCATCGCTGATCCATCTGCCGACGCGGATCGTACCCTCCGACCGGCTGCCGGCCTATTCCGAGGTGACGATGGATATCGAGGTCGACAATGGTGACAAGTGGATGGAGGTCTGCTCGATCTCGCGACGCACGGATTTTCCGCAGCGCTACCGGTCGCAGCCCAGGAAGGGAGCGGCCGTCGAGCACGATGTTCTCGTGCTTGAGATCGCCATCGGCCTCGACCGCTGTATCTACAACTGGAACATAGCGGCCGATCGGTAGTATACGGGAAGCCGGGGCCGGCGCGGCTTGCTCCTTCTTCTCCCCAGCGGGGAGAAGGTGGCCCGCAGGGTCGGATGAGGGGGCACACGGCACGCCATTCATTGCTCTTCGCTTGCGCTCAGTGCATTCGCGGCTTTGCCGCTCACCCCCTCATCGCCTCGCTGTCGCTCCGGCACTTCTCCCCGTTGGGGAGAAGAAGGTATGCCGCGGCGTCCGTGCTCCCGAGCATGACGAAAGAGGAGTTGGCCGACTTTGTCAGCTGTCAGGCCGGAGCCGCGTGGCGGCTCCGGTTTTCACACATTAGCCTCAGCCGAGCCTGCCTGCTGCATGAGCGAGCATGGTGTAGACCTTGCCCGTATCCGAGGTGAGGTAGGACTGCGTCACCGTCCGGTTCGGGTCGGTGCGGGCGACGTCGGCGAGCAGCTTTTCGAAATCACCGATGTAGCGGTCGACGGCGGTGCGGAACTCCGGTTCGCGGTCGTATTTGCGTTTGATCTCGTCGAAGGTCTGCTGGCCCTTCAGCGTGTAGAGGCGGCGGGTGAAGACGTCGCGCTCGCCGCGCTGATAACGGCGCCAGAGATCGACTGAGGCGTCGTGGTCGATGGCGCGGGCGATATCGACCGAGAGCGAGTTCAGCGATTCGACGACGTGGCGCGGATTGCGGCTGTCGTTGCTGCGCGCGGTCGGTGCAGCAGTTTCCGCTGGGCGGGCCGGAGCGCGGGCAGCCGCCTCGTCGGCGGCCTCCTCACGCGATGCGCCGCGCAGGAGATCGCTGATCCAGCCGCCGCTTTCCGGACGAGCCGGCTCTTGGCGACCTGTTTCCGGGCGGCCTGTTTCCTGGCGCCCTGTTTCCTGTCGATTGGGGGCAGGCTGCGGCGCGGCGCGCTGGGGGGCGGCAGCCGGCGCAGACGGTGCGATCGTTCCGCGCAGACCTGTCGCTTCGATCGGCGGCGGTGCTGCCGGCTGCGGCGGCTGGGCCGCGACCGGCTGGGCAGGACGCGGGGCCGGCTGCACCTGCGCGAGTGTGCGGGCGACGGGCTCGGAGATCTCGAGCTGCTGGCTGGAGCGGCCGACGAGCTGGGAGATATCCTGCAGCGCCTTGATCTGCTCGGCGACGGCCCGGCGCATGGCCGAGGCGCTTTCCTTGGCTTCCTCGGGAAGATCGAAGGCGCCGCGCTTCAACTCGGCGCGGGTGGCGTCGAGCTCGCTGCGGATGTCGGCGGCGGAGCGGCGGATATCCTCGGTGGCGCCGGAGAAGCGGCCGACGGCATCATCGATCGCCTCGCGCAGCGCTTCGCGCATGTGCTGGGCGGCGCCGTCGGAGGCGCGGCCGGCTTCGCCGAGCATGCGCTCGACTTCAGACAGCGAGGCGGTCAGACCGCCGCGAATGCGATTGGAGAGATCGCCGGACCGGCGCTCGACATTGGCGAAGGTGCCGTCGATCGTCGTATTGGCGTCGTCGCCGGCGCGGGTGATCGCCTCGCGCATCGTCTCTGCCGCTTCCTGGGCGCGCTTCTCGGTTTCGGTGAGAATGCGGCCGATATCGGCGAAGGAGGATTGCACGCCCTGGCGCAAATTGCCGGTGACCTGGCTGGAGCGCTGCTCTGCCCGCTCGAACACGGTCTCGATCATGCTGCCGAGGCCTTGCATGGTCTTTTCGATCTCTGCGGAGCGCGAGACGAGGCCGACCGAGAGCGTCTGCAGAGCGCTCTCGCGCTCTTCGAGCGTCGAGGCGAGGTTGGACTGGGCGGCGCCGAGAAGCTGCGAGGCCTGGGTCAGAACCTTGGAGTGTTCGTCGAAGCGGCCGATGATGCCGCCGACCTGCGCCAGCGTCTGGCCCGAAATGTCGGAGAGGCGATCGACCTTGCCTTCGAGAAGCCTGGTCGAGGCGGAGACCATTTCGGCGGCCTTGGTGGCGGAGTCGGCAAAGCGCGTGGTGGTATCGCCGAGGCGGCCATCGACGCTGGTCAGCTGCTCGGCGGCGCGGTTCATCATCATCGCCATCGCCGCGCTGCTTTCCGACATGCGCTCGACGAGGCCGTTGACGTTGCCGACCAGGCTGTTCTCGATGGCGCTGACGGCATTGGCGACATTCTCGGTGCGCGCGGCAACGGCGCTGGCGAGCGCTTCGTTTTCGGCGCGCAGACGGTCGGCGCTGAGGTTGGCCGCGGCGGTGATGCGGGCGGCGGCCTGCTCGCCGGCATCGGTGTAGCGGTCGATGATCGGGCGGGCCGTCTCGTCGAGAATGCGCGTCAATTCGACCGAACGGCCTGCGAGCATCGAGTTGAGGTCGCGGGTGCGCTCCTCGAGCGTCGAGCGGATCGAGTTGCCGCGCGCTTCGAGCGCCCGGTCGATCTCGGAGAACGTCGTATCGATCTCGCGGGCACGCTCCTCAAGATTAGAGCGGATGGCGCTGCTGCGGGCTTCGAGCGCCCGGTCGACATCCGCCATGGTGGCGGAAATCTCGGTGCCGGCGCCCGACAGGGTCGAGCGGATGGCATTGCCGCGTGTCTCCAGAGACTGGCCGGCATCCGACAGTACCTTGGAGATGGCATTGACCTGCGTGCCGACGATGGTCTCGGCCTCGGCGACCTTGTTGACGATTGCGTTGCCGGCTTCCGAGAAGGTCTGGGCAACGGCAGCGGCCTGGCTTGCCAGCCGGTTCTGAGCTTCGGCGACGCGGGTGACGATCTGTGACGAGCGCTCATCCATGGTGCGGGTGAATTCGTCGCTTTTCGCATTGAGATCCTCGGCGAATTGCTGGCCAGTCTTGCCAAGCAGTTCGGTGGTTCTCGTCGCTTCGCCTTCCATTCCTTGAGCCGCGTCGGCAACCGCACTGCGCAGCGTCGAGGCGAGACCGGCGGCCTTGCCTTCGATGGTGCGGTTGACGGCCTCGAGGCCGACGGTCAACGCACGGTCCATGGTGGAGAGGCGTTCCTCGATGCGTTCGTTGCCGCGGTCGAGGGTTTCGCCGAGGCTCGCGGTGCGACCCTCGATGGCGCCTGTCAAGCTGGTGGTGCGGCTGTCCAGCGTCTCGGCCAGATTGGCGGTGCGGCTGTCGATCGCCTGAGTGAGGTTTGCAGCACTGCCTTCGAGCGTTGCCGAGATGCGCTGCGTGGCATGGTCGCTGAGCGCGCCGATACGGGAGACGCCGTCGGCAAGCACGCCGGACAGCTGGCCGCTGGCCGCTTCGACCTTTTCGGCAACGCCGCCGACGCCGTCGCGGATGCGGGTCTCGATCGCCGCAAGACCGGATTCCACGCGCGATCCGGTTTCTTCAAAACGGCCCGTCAGGCTTTCGACCGACCGATCGAGATGGGCGGAGAAATTCTGGGTGGAACTTGAAATCGCATTTGCCGCCTCCTGGAAGCGGCCGGCGATCTGGCCGGCGCCGGCATGCATGCGATCTTCCAATGTCTGGGCGCCGGCATCGATCGCCTGGCGGATCGCCGCTTCACGGTGCTCCAGCGACAATTCGAGCATGCCGACGCTTGTCGCCACCGAGGTGCCGATGCTGGTCGCCTGTTCGGCCAGCGTATCGCTGATCAGCGCATGGGCCTGGTTCAGCGATAGATCGATGGCGTTGGCGCGGTCTTCGAGCGTCGTGCGGATGCGCTCATGGGCAGAGGCGAGCCCGCCCTCGATGCGCGCTGCGGCCTCGTCGGCGAGGCCTCCGAGCCGTGTATGTGCATCGGTCAGACGGCCTTCGATGCGGCCGGTCAAGCCGCCGACGAGATCCTCGAAGCGGGCGCCGCCGGTATCGAGAACGCCTGAGAGGGCGGCGCTATGTTCGGAAAGCGCATTTTCGAGCCGCTGCTGATTGTCAGTATAGGCGGTGCGGATTGCATCGGTCTTGTCGGAGAAGGCGCCGGCGACTCGGGCTTCGGCACCGGAGACGGCCTCCATGATGGCGTTGCTGCGGGCTTCGAGCACACTGTCGAAGCGGCTCTGGTTATCGTCGAGCGAAATGGCGAGCGCCATGGTCTTTTCATCGAGCGTATCGGTGAGCCGATCGTGGGTTGCCGTTACGGCGCCGATGATCGCGGCGGTGCGGTGGCCCAAGGCTTCCTCGAGGCGAGCCTGGCCTTCGGTTAGCGAGGCGGCGAGGGCGGCGGCCTTCTGGTCGAGCACTCCGTTCAGGCCGACATGCGTGCCGGAAACCGCATTGGTGATCGCCTCGGCGCCTGTTGTCAGCGTCTCCTCGAGACGGCTCTGGCTCTCGTTCAGCGAGATGGCAAGCGCCATCGCCCGATCGTCGAGTGTCTCGGACAGGCGGTCGTGAGTGGCGGAGACCGCATTGAGTAAGGATTCCGAGCGGCTCTCCAGCGTGTCCTGCAGGCGGCTCTGGCCCTCGTTCAGGGAGGCGGCGATCGCCGTCGCCTTTTCGTCGAGCGTTTCCGAGAGACGGTCGTGCGTGCCGGACACGGCCTTGAGGAAGGCTTCAGAGCGTGCTTCCAGCGTGTCTTCGATTCGCGACTGGCTCTCATTGAGCGAGATGGCGAGCGTCATCGCCTTCTCGTCCAGCGTCTCGGACAGACGGTCATGGGTGCCGGAGACCGCATTCAGCAGCGCTGCCGAGCGGGTTTCCAGCGTGTCTTCGATACGCGTCTGGGTTTCGTTGAGCGAGATGGCGAGGGCCATCGCCTTTTCGTCCAGCGTCTCGGAGAGGCGATCATGGGTGCCGGAAACGGCGTTCAGCAGCGCTGCGGAGCGGGTTTCGAGCGTATTCTCGATACGGGCATGGCCTTCGCTCAGCGAGGTGGCAAAAGCTGCCGCCTTGCCGTCCAGAGTCTCCGAGAGACGGTCATGGGTGCCGGAGACGGCGTTCAGCAGGGCGGCGGAGCGGGTTTCGAGCGTCTCCTCGATACGGGCCTGGCTCTCGTTCAAGGACATCGCGAGCGCCATGGCCTTCTCGTCGAGCGTCTCGGCAAGACGGTCGCGCGTGCCGGATACAGTGTTCAGCAGTGCCTCGGCGCGCGTTCCAAGCGCATCCTCGATGCGGGCATGGCGCTCGTCGAGCGAGGTCGTAAGGGCCGCCGCCTTGCTGTCCAGCGTTTCCGACAGGCGATCATGCGTGCCAGACACGGCGTTGAGGAAGGCTTCGGAACGCGTCTCCAGCGTGTCCTCGATGCGGGCCTGGTTTTCGCTGAGCGAAATGGCGAGCGCCATCGCCTTCTCGTCGAGCGTCTCGGAGAGGCGATCATGGGTGCCGGAGACGGCGTTCAACAGAGCTTCGGATCGGGTCTCGAGCGTGTCCTCGATGCGGGCCTGGCTCTCGTTCAGAGAGATGGCCAGCGCCATCGCCTTTTCGTCGAGCGTCTCGGCGAGACGGTCATGGGTGCCGGAGACGGCATTGATGATGGCGTCGGAGCGGGTCGTCAGCGCTTCCTCGAAGCGGCCGTGATGGGTGGTCAGCGCCTCGAGCAATGCGCCGCCGCGCTCTGCCATGACGCTGTCGATACGGCCGTGGGCCGTGCCAAGCGCCTCGCTGATTTCGGCCGCACGGGCGGTAAGGACGCCGCTCAGCTCCTCGGCGCGACCGCCGAAGGCAGAGGTGACCTGCTCGGTGCCAGCGGCAACGGCCGTCGTCAGATCGGTGGTGGTGGTACGCAGCGTGTCGCGGAATTCGGCCGAGCGTGTCTGAAGGTTGTTCTGCAGCTCGGAGGTGCCGGTCGCAAGCGCCAGCGCGATTTCCGAGGTCGCGCTCTGCAGCGCCGAGGTCAGCTCGCCGGTGCGGCTGGTGAGTGCCGAGGTGATTTCGTCCGCCCGGTTGCCGAGCGTGCTTTCCAGCACTTCGTGGCCGGTGGCGAGCGTGGTAGCGAGCGCCAGCGACTGGTCGCTCATCGACGAACCGAGCCGGTCGATGCCGGAATTCAGAATGCCGTCGATCGAATCCGAGCCGCCGGTCAGCGTCTCGTTGATACGGGCGAGGCTCTCCATCAGCTTGGTGTCGAGCGAGCCGGTGCGTTTGTCGAAGGCGCTGGTGAATTCGGCGACGCGTTCATCGAAGGCGGTCGACAGCTGGGCGACAGTCGTCTGCAGCCGCTCCTCGAAGAAGCCGGAGCGCACGTCGAGATCCATGACGGCGTCATCGGCGGTGGTCTGCAGGCTCTGGCGGAAGCTTGCGCCCTTTTCGTCGAGCGCGCTGTTCAGCTTCGACAGCACGTCGTCGAGCGTGCCGCCGATGGTGCGTTCGCCTGACGTCAGGCTCTCATTGATCTCGCGGGTGCGCGCAATCAGGATCTCGTTGAGCTGGTGCGTGCGCTCGTTCAGCGCCGCATTCAGCTTTTCGGTGCTGCTGTCCATGGTCGAGGCGCGCGTCTCGAACTGGCTGAGCAGTCTTTCGCCATGGTCGTTGAGATTGACGGAGAGGGCTTCGAGGCGGTTGTCGAATTCGGTGGCCAGCGCAAAACCCGATGCGTTCAGTGTCTGGAGCAGGGTATCGGTCTTGGCTGCGAGCAGGCTGCCCATCGACTGAAGGGCGCTGTCCGACTTTTCCAGGATCGTGGCGGCGCGCGTATCGATCAGCGAGGCGAAGGCTTCGCCCGATGTGGCAAGCCGCACCGCGATCTCTTCGGTCGCAAGCGACAGCTCTTCCTTCAACTGGTCGTGCACGCTGCCGATCGAGGTGCGGATACGATCGGCATGGTTGACGATCGCCTCGCGCTCGGAGCCGAGTTCGTGGACGAGGCCGCGAACGCGCAACTCGTTGTCGGCATAAGAACGTTCAAGCGCATTGACTTCGGAATGGACGAGCGTTTCCAGCTCGGAGGCACGCGCGATGGTGCGCTCGATGCCTTCATTCATGGCCGAGACCTCACGGCGCACGGCCTGGCCGACGGTCATGATGCGCTCGGAGGCGATGGTTTCCGGCTCTGCCAGGCGCAATGCCACCTCTGCCATGGAGCGGGCGGCGTTGCGCATGTCCTGGGCGCGGGAGATCATGATGGCGAACGCATAGAACATCATCACGGGAATGATGATGCCGACGAGGCCGGCGATGACGCCGGGCAGGGCGACGAGATCGGCGAGCGAACGGATCTGCCAGATCTGCGGAGCATAAAGCAGCGACATCAGGCCGAGGCCGGCCATGACCCAAAGCACGGAAAACAGGGTGGCGGTGCGCACCGCGGAGCGGCTGGAGGCGCCGTCAAAGGATTTCAGGATCGAGGCGGGCGTATTGCGGCTGGCATCGTTGGCGGGCGCGAAGGCCGGACCCCTGGAAGTCTGTTCGCCGGCGGCACCGCGGCGGCTGCGGCGCTGCGCTTCTTCCTGGGCCTGCTGGTTACGCGCATTTACTGGATCAGACACATTAGCCTCCGGGGCCTGGGGCGCGTCGCCGCGGCGAGACGGTACGTTATCCTTGCTAAAGTCGATCTGGAGCGCCTCGTCCAATGCCTTGAACGCCTTGTCCTCAATCGACTCGTTATATTTGTTGTTCGCCATTCGGGTATGCCTCGTTACTGTCAGCCGGCCCAACCGCGCATCCTGGGCTTCCGCCTCACCCGGGAACAACTTTGCCGTTCCAGCCTTCCATCCCAACGAAGGACGGATAAGCATGTCATTTCAGAGTAGATAGCCGCTTTTTCAAACGGAAGGTATCAAAACACTACCATTATCCACTCGCTCGGCAAAGGCGCGCACCATAAACCCGCTCCACCAGTATCGTAGTGACACATCTGGGCTCTTCACACAATTAATGAAGGCTTGAGATTCATGGCGCGTTAACCCGTTGTTAACACCTTTGAATCCCAGGCGCGGCTTAAAAGCCAATAGTTTAGGGATATTTAACGGATGTTAACCATATGGCGAGATTTCCGCCCTGAGTGTGCCGGAATTTAACGTGATGGCCACCCTCCTGTCGCAGAACTGTTGCAACTGCGGACGACAGAGACGGGAGAATTGGCAATGGCAGCCCAGATGGCAGCATTGAACATCGTATTCGAGGCGCCGGATAATGCAAAGGGACCGTGTCCCTCCAAGGTCCGGCCGATCGATCTGGTCCATCTCGCAAAGCAGACGATGGGCGATAAGACGCTGGAACTCGAAGTCCTTCAGATGTTTGCGCGCCAAGCCCGCGCATGCCTGCAGGATATTGCCAGCGGCGAAACCATCCGTATCGGCGCAGCCGCGCATCGGCTGAAGGGCGCGGCAAGCTCGGTCGGCGCGTTCCGCGTATCGCAGACGGCGGAAGCCGTCGAGGAAAACGGCGGCGATGCCGGCGCGACGGCAGCGCTCGGTGCCGCCGTCATCGACGCCGAGAATTTCATCCTGAAGCTCTGCCGCGGCTGATCTCCAAGTTTTTATCTGACGCATGTCGTTGTCCCAAAACCGCTGCGTACTTTTGGGCGACGTGCATAGGATAGCGTTCGAACGAGGCCCGTTGTTCCATTGCGGAACCGCGGGTCTTTTTGCGACGTCCCTGATGACGCTTTGAAGACGGCGGGCGAAGGCCCGATCTGCGAGGCTGTGGCGAATTTCCCCAATATTGACTGATGCGTCGAATTGTCGGAAGAAAATCCGCCCACCCACCTGAAGACCGGAAATAGTCCTGATGCCCAAACTTACCATCGTCGCCTTCGACGGCACGCGCTTCGACCTCGACGTCGACCAAGGCTCCACCGTGATGGAGAATGCCGTGCGCAATTCGGTGCCCGGCATCGAGGCCGAATGCGGCGGCGCCTGCGCCTGCGCGACCTGTCATGTCTATGTCGACGAGGAGTGGACGGAAAAGGTCGGCCAGCCCGAAGCGATGGAAGAGGACATGCTCGACTTCGCCTTCGATGTGCGCCCGACCTCGCGGCTGTCCTGTCAGATCCGGATGAAGGCTGTCTATGACGGGCTCGTGGTGCACGTGCCGGAACGCCAGGCCTGAAGCGCGCTGCGCTTGAAACGTCGTCGAAAAATTCGATACCAAAAAAAGACGCCTCGCGCGCTAGAGCGAGCGAGGCGAGGCGGGCGCATTACCTACGGATGAGGGAGGAACATCCGCGGCTTCGGAACGCGCCAGGAGAACCCAGCGATGAAAGTGCAGATGCCGTAGCTGAACTTTCGAATGTGTTCATATTAACGCGTCCGGTTGAGTCTGCCAGGATGAAAAATGACCATTCAATCGCTGGGGAGGGTGCAAGTTTCGCACAAGTTTCGTTGCGCGGCTAAGGTTTTCCGCTCGCAACCCGACTGAAAAAGCCTTATTTTGCGCCGGCTCGGCCGTTGATTCGATTGTTCAGCAGCCTCAGCATGCGCTTCTGGAAATTGACCGCCTCGACCCGGTCGAATCGCGCCTGCTGCCGGTCGTGCTCCTCTATACCGCGAGCTGATTTGTCGGAGACGAGTTCCTGCATCGCTTCGCAGCTGCGCTGCCGCGGCAGCGCCCGGATGGCGCGCTCCATGGCGCGGGCCTGGTCGCGGGCGATCTCGGCATGGCGCTCCTCGTGGCGCTTGATATCGCTCGACAGCGCGTCCCAGATCATCGACAGCTCCTTGCTGGCGCCCTTGCGGCTGCTCCAGCGCGGCAGGATGATCTGGGTGTGGACCGTGACCTTGACGTTGCCGACGCGGCAGCGCCCGTTATTCTGAATATAGGTTGCCTCGCCGCCGAAGCGGATCTTCGTAGCGCCGGGATGGCGTGCCGAGGAACCGCTCGCCGTCGGGCCGCGCCGGCTGAGTTCGCGGTCGAGCTCATCCGCAGTTTTGCCGCGAATGTCGAAATAGGAATAGCTTTTCGATGCGATCACTTCGGCTGCCGACGGGCCGCAGAGGGAAAGAGCAATGGAAAAGGCGATAGGAACGACCATATAACGCACTGCAAGCGGCATTCTGAACGCAACCCGTGTTGAAATCGACAGGAGCTTGGGGCATAGCCACCCCAAGCGCAATATCAGATGGCGCTTTTTTCGTCATCAATGGGATAAGTCTGGTGACAGGGCTCGAAGGCAGCATATGGCGTGTCGGCCATGGCCGGGAGATCGAACTCGGCCGTCGTTCGGTGATCATGGCGATCATCAATGTGACGCCGGACTCCTTTTCCGACGGCGGACGCTTTGAAACCGTCGATGCGGCGGTCGAACAGGCGTTGCGGGCGGTGAGCGAGGGGGCCGGCATTATCGATATCGGCGGCGAATCGACCCGGCCGAACGCAGCAACCGTCAGCCCTTCCGAGGAGCAGGCGCGCGTGCTGCCCGTCATCGAGGCACTGCGCGGGCGCACCCAGGCGCTGATCTCGATCGACACTTATCGCGCCGAGACGGCGCGGCTTGCCATCAGTGCCGGCGCCCATATCGTCAACGACGTCTTCGGGCTGCAGAAGGAGCCCGATATCGCTGATATTTCTGCGGTGACCGGAGCCGGGCTCTGCATCATGCATACCGGCCGCGACAGGGTAAAACTCGTCGATGTGATTGCCGATCAGGTGCATTTCCTCGAACGGTCGCTTGCGATCGCCGCTGCATCAGGCGTCAGCCGCGACCGCATCGTGCTCGATCCGGGTTTCGGCTTCGCCAAGGAGACGGCGGAGGAGAATCTGGAGCTGATGGCGCGGTTTTCCGAACTTTCCCGCTTCGGCCTGCCGCTGCTCGCCGGCACGTCGCGCAAGCGCTTCCTCGGTACGGTGACGGGGCGTGAGGCCGAGGGGCGGGATGCGGCGACGGCTGCGACCAGCGCGCTGCTCAGGCTTCAAGGGGCTGCGGTTTTCCGCGTGCACAATGTCGCAATCAACAGGGACGCGCTCGAGATCGCCGATGCTATGCTCAATGCGCGCCAGGAATTCGAGAGGAAGCGGCCGACATGACCACCTACACGATCACGCTGCAGAACTGCGCCTTCTTCGCGCGCCACGGCGTGCATGACGAGGAGGAATTCCTCGGCCAGCGCTTCTTCGTCGATGCCGAGCTCGATGTCGTCGCCGGCGAGGCGCTGGAAAGCGATTCGATCAACGATACCGTCAATTACGGCATCGCCTTCACCGTGATCGAGCAGATCGTCACCGGCAAGCGGCGCTACCTGATCGAGTCCCTGGCGCTCGATATCGCCAAGGGGCTCTGCGAGACATTCCCGCAGATCCGGCGGGCGAAGATCACGGTGCGCAAGCCGAACGCACCGGTGCCCGGCGTGCTCGATTTCGTGCAGGTGAGCGTTGAACACTTTGCCTGAGGTCGCATTGCAATCCGCCACACTCGGTCTCGGCGGCAATATCGGCGACCCTGTGAAGGCGATGGCTGCGGCACTGCAGAGGCTGGACGGACGGGACGACTGCCGGGTTACGGCGGTCTCGCGGCTCTATCGCACGCCGCCCTGGGGCAAGACCGACCAATCGTTCTTCTTCAATGCCTGCGCTGCCGTCGAGACCAGGCTGGAGCCCGAGGCTTTGCTCGATGTCTGCCTGTCGATCGAACGGGAGATGAAACGCGAGCGCATCGAGCGCTGGGGTCCGCGCACGCTCGATATCGACGTGCTGACCTATGGCGACGTGATCCAGGATGCGCCGCGGCTGGAACTGCCGCATCCGCGCATGACCGATCGCGGTTTCGTGCTGATGCCGCTTGCCGATATCGCGCCGGGTCTTCTGGTCAGGGGCAGGGCGGTCAGTGACTGGCTTGATGATGCCGAGGTGACCGGCATTGAGATCGCCGACGACAGTCGCGACTGGTGGCTGAGCGCCTGAAGCAGGGAAACTGAAACGGAAAACGGCGGGAGACCCGCCGCTTCAGGAAAATCCGCTGTGCGGTTTGTCTACTGGATGGAACCGACGGCCATCTCGTCGACCTGGCGGGTCAGTGTCAGGCCGATCACCGGGATCATCTGGCTTTCGACCTTGACCGAAACGGTGACGTTCATCGTCTTGTCGTCGCGCACGCGGGCAATCATCGCACCATTCAGCTTGGCGCGGTTGATGCCGACAACGACGGTATCCTCGCTGACGGCGCCGGAGACGACGTCAAGGCCCTTGCCGGCGGCGCCGTCGAGGAACTTGCCCTTGTAGCTCGAGCCCGACTGCGAGATGACGGCGGTCATCGGCTGCTTGAAGACGCCGACGCGGCAGGTGCCGTCGAGCTTGATGCCGGCGCTGCTGTCGCCGGTGGGCTCACCGATCAGGTTGCAGGTGAATTTCGTGCCCTTGTACTTGCCGGCGACGATTTCGCCGGGGCCCTTCCAGGAGCCGGCGACGGAATCGAAGAAGGCCTTGTCACGGGTTGCAGCGGTGGCTGCCGGTGCGACATCTGCGACGGGAGACAATGCCGCGGCGGCCAAGCCGCATACGATGAGAAACTTGCGCGAATACATGGATTTTCCTTGGCAAACACCACTCACGAACTGGCTGCAAGTTTTGCCGAAGAATGGTTAATCCTTTCTTTCGATTGTGCCGAAATGCAAGGCGATACAGGGCTTTTGCGCGGCATTGATTTTAAAACATCGTCACTAGAGCCTTGAATCGACTGAAATTTCTTCAGTATTACGTTAGGGCAAGCGAAATCTGGTTATTCGCTGCTTCGTTCAAGGATTGTTGCCGCGCGGCGACATGGAGGGGGTGAGATCGCCGATGAAATCGCCGATTCCCGGCCGCTTCAGGGCGCGGAAGGCGAGCGGACGGCAGAGATCCATTGCCGCGATTCCGATGCGGGCGGTCATCAGGCCGTTGATGACGCCTTCGCCCAGTCGTGCCGAAAGCTTCGAGGCCAGTCCATGGCCAAGCACCTGCTGGACGAGGCTGTCGCCAACGGCAATCGAGCCGGTGACGGCGAGATGCGCCAGCACGTCACGCAACAGACGGAACATGCCGAGCGTGCCGGGCCGGCCGCCGTAAAGCTCGGCCATGGCGCGGATGAGGCGCACGGCCTCATAGAGCACGTAGAGCAGGTCAACTACCGCGCGCGGGCTGACGGCGGTGACGATCGAGACGCGCTTCGAGGCGTTGACGATCAGGGCGCGGGCCTTGCGGTCGAGCGGAGCGAGCAGTTCCCGCTCGGCTAGCGCGATCAGATGCGGGGGATCGATGACCTCGCCCTCGGTCGCCTTCAGCGTCGCGCGGCCCTTCGCCGTCTCCGGATTGGCGGAAAGGAGCGTGGTAAGGCGTGCGACGACGGCGCGCGCCTTCACTGGTCGGGTTTCGAGCATCGCCGCGTCTGCCTCGGCCTTGATCGTCTGGACGGCGGCAAGGCGCATCATGCCGATGGTCTCGCGGATGACGAGGGCCAGTACGGCGAGGATGCCGACTGCGAGCACGGCAAGGGCGGCATAGCCCAACCAGTCGGCGCGGGCGAAGAGATCGCGGATCAGGCTATCGGTCCAGAGGCCGATGGCGAGCGACAGCAGGATGCCCAAGGCGCCGGCGGCGATCTTGCCGAAGGAGGTCCGGCGCTTGCGCGGCGCTGCAACGGGGACCGCGCTCAGATCCTTGTCGGGATTGAGGAAGGGATCGTCCTCATCCGGCGTCACGACGATATTCTCCGAGAAGCTTTCCGGCTTGCGCCGCTCACCTCCTTGCCGGCCGTTGTCACGCCGCTCGGTGGCTTCGTCCTCATAGATGAAGGCGGCGGGCGCGCGGCGCGGCGGATCGGACGGGGGCTTGCTCATGCGAGACGGTCTCCGAACAGGAACTGCATGGCGCGGTCGAGGCGGATATGCGGCACCGACAGCTTGATGCCGCCACCGGTTTCTTCGAGATGCGGCGGGCGGAACCTGACGACGTTGACATCGGGCAGCTGCAGGCCTGTTACACCCGAGGCGATGCGGTCGAACAGGCTTTCGGGATCCTCCGGCAGGTCACCGGGGAAGATCGCGGTCTTTCTCTCACCGTCGAAACGCTCGCCGGCGATGGTTTCGCCCTCCATCGGCGTGCCGACGATGACCGGCAATTCATGGCCGTCACGCTTGACGGTCGCCTCGCGGGTGGCGCGCACGGAGGCAAGCGCCATGACGTCGATGCCGGCGCCGGCCATGCCGATGCGGTCGATAGCGCGATCCACCAGGCGGCGGGTCAGCGCATCGAGCCGGTCGTGGCTTTCATGATGGAGATGATCGGCCTTGGTGGCGGCGACCAGCACGCGGTCGATGCGGCGCCCGAGCAGGGAGGAGAGCAGCGAATTGGTGCCGGGGCGGAAACAGGCGAGCACATCGGTCAGCGCGCGTTCCAGATCCTGCACGGCTTCAGGGCCGCGGTTCATCGCCTGCAGCGCATCGACCAGGACGATCTGCCGGTCGAGCCGGGCGAAATGCTCGCGGAAGAAGGGTTTGACGACCACCGATTTGTAGGCCTCGTAGCGCCGTTCCATCATCGTCCAGAGCGAGCCGCGGCTGTGACGGCCGTCCGGCGGCAGAGCCAGCGGCGCGAAGGTCAATGCTGGCGACCCGTCGAGATCGCCGGGCAGAAGCAGGCGGCCAGGCGGTAGGGTGGAAAGCGAGCGTTCGTCGGCCTTGCAGGCCTTGAGATAAGCGGCAAAGGCGGTGGCGAGGTCGCGGGTGACCATCTCGTCGGCGCCGGCCTGGATATCGGTGGCGCGCGTCAGCGCCAGCCATTCCCGTGACAGCTCGGAGCGGATGCCGGTTTCGGCAAGCGCGATCGTCTCCTCGCTGAATGTGCGATAATCCTTGCCGAGCAGCGGCAGGTCGAGCAGCCATTCGCCGGGATAATCGACGATATCGATCGACAGGCGGCCGGGCGAAAACAGCCGGTTCCAGCCGCTGGCGCTCTGATAATCCAGTGTGATGCGCAGTTCGGATATGGCGCGGGTCGAATCCGGCCAGATACGGTCCTTCACCAGCGCGCGGATATGGTCCTCGTATTGGAAGCGCGGCACGGCATCGTCGGGCTGCGGCTCCAGCCGTACCGCCGAGACGCGGCCAGATTGGACCGGCTCGAACAGCGGCAGGCGGCCGCCATTCAACAGATTATGGACCAGCGAGGAGATGAAGACCGTCTTGCCGGAGCGGGAGAGGCCGGTGACGCCGAGCCGTACGGTCGGATTGACAAGGCCGCTCGCCCGATCGGCGAGATTGTCGAAGGCGATGCGGGCGTCATCGGCAAAAGATGTCAGGCGTGGCGGCAAGGCGCGATTCCGGTTGGTGACTGCCGGCAATATAGGAAAGGTACGCCGCCCGCAAAAGAAGCGGCGCGAAAGTCTTCAGACAACCACGAAATCGGCGAGGCGCCAGACGGCGACGGAAGCGTCGTAATCGACGACGGCAAGGCCTGCCGTCGGGAAGCCGCCGGGAAGGGCGCTTGCCATCGCCTCGTGACCGATCAGCGCCTCCAGCACCTGCTCCATGGTCGGATTGTGACCGACCAGCATGACGGCCGCCTCATCCTGCGCATCGACGATCTCGAGATAGGTATCGACCGTGGCGTTGTAGAGCGCATCGACATACCGCACGTCGAGCGTGACGCCCATCGCCCGGTGGACGGCGCCGGCGGTATCGCGGCAGCGCAGCGCCGTCGAACTGATCAGAAGATCGGGACGGTAGCCCTTGTCGGCGGCCTTATCGGCGATGATCTCTGCATCCCCAAAGCCCTTTTCGTTCAGCGGACGGTCGAAATCGCGCTGTCCGGGTTCGGCCCAGGCGGCCTCGGCATGACGCAGGAGATAGATGCGGTTGGGCGGAGGCAGCGGTACGGTCATGGGCAAATCCAGGATCGGGCGGGTCTTTTCAGTAGCGGTTGCGGTTGGTCGCCGTCAATCGCCAGCTAGGCCGCAAATGCCTAAAACGTGGCTGACAACACGGCGTTTTGAAGGCGAAGCAAAAAACGGCGGCCGGAATAACCATGACAAAATAGATCGTTAGCCGAAAATTGTAACAGATTTAAAAATCTGTTTACCTGTCGTATTTGGCTTGAATCGCGACTAGCGCTTGGGATATACACCCGGCCAGATGAGATGTTCTTCAGGAGAATCGCGTTGAGTGAGAAGATCGATCTTAGCAATTACGTTCCCTCGGAAGAGGAAGAGTTCATGAACGTAAACCAGCGTGCCTATTTCAGGGCCAAGCTGGTTGCATGGAGAAATGATATCCTTAGAGAAGCGCGTGAGACACTCGACCATCTGGCCGAGGAAAGCGCAAACCATCCCGACCTCGCCGACCGGGCGTCGTCGGAAACAGATCGGGCGATCGAACTTCGCGCCCGTGATCGGCAGAGAAAGCTGATTTCGAAGATCGACGCGGCAATGCAGCGCATCGACGACGGCACCTACGGCTATTGCGAGGAAACCGGCGAACCGATCGGCCTCAAGCGTCTCGACGCCCGCCCGATCGCGACACTGTCGATCGAGGCGCAGGAACGTCACGAACGCCGCGAAAAGGTCTATCGCGACGAATGAGAGTTTTCATGCAGGCATGAGAGCAAAATAGGCGCCGCGATCAGATCGCGGCGCTTTTTATAATTACGGTGAGCTTCCGGTCGCCACAGACCTCCACCATTGCTCCCGGCCGGTCTCGGCGGTGACGTCGACTGCAACCCTGGTGCCGTTCTTGATCCGCCGCCGCAAAACGTCGGCTCGATTCGAATCCGTCCGCAGCATGCCACCATCGTGAAGAGCCTGTAGCCGGGTGCGTGAAACTTGCAACTCGGACGCCAGCAGGCGGTCGAGGCGCATGCTTGTTGGAACCGGGACCATCAGTTCGATTTCCAGTCTCGTCCAATTGGCAATTTCCTGCTGCATCTCTTTTGCGATTTCAAATTCGGCAAACTCGTCGACACGCTGCGACTTGCGCCTGAGAGCCTCGAGGTTGAACGCTTCTGCCCGGATCCAATCCGGATCGTTGGACTGCAACGCCTCGAGGACTGCGGGATCGATGTCGCGAACATTCCGACGCTCGAAGATCGGACGGTTCCACGTCTTTTCGCAGGTCGAGCATTTGTAGATAAGCCAGGCATCGAGCTTGCGGCCATTGGCGTTGAGCCGGATCTTGTCACTGCATCGGAAAGCTCTGAGGCCCCCGCAGCCGCTGCATACAATCCAGGGCTGGGGCGCTGTTTTCGGCAGAATGGTCCATCGGACCCGAAGGGTATTGCACATATCGTGTTGGTCTTCCGTTCGGAAGTCCACCAGGATGATGCGTGAGAAAGCCCTTGCGGGCGCGGTGTGGCGATGTTCTGGGCGGCGGAAGAGCTGAGACAGCGGAGCTGCACATGGCACATGTCAACAATGCCAAACCGGTCTCTCGCCACCACCCGATGAACATGTTCATACGCCGTCAGCGTGTCGCTGTCCGGCAGTACGGGTGAAACTGGAGTGAGACCGGTATTTACTTAGGCAAAGTATGACCTCGATGCGCCAACGCTCTTCAACCGGAGCGATAACAAATTATCAGCACAAGATGGAGTCCCTGACGCATCGGGAACTGAAAGTCGCCGCATTGCGGCTTTTATGCAACTTGGTGATGAAGGAAGGTCGGACGTGCGTTTCCGCTCACTTGTCGCGCCCCGGTCACTTGTCGCACCCGATCACTTGTCGCGGTTGACGCTCATCTCGCCGAAGATGCGGGCGACTTCCTTTTGCAGATCGGTATCGGCGCCGGTGATCGGGGCCATTTCCGGATCGCGGCGCGGCAGGTTTCCGGGTTGCGGCGTTCCGGGCCGGGGTGCCTGGTTTGCCGGCGCCGGCACGATGCGTTCGGCCGTCAGATTGTTCGACATTTCCTCTTCCAGCACCCGCTGGAAATCTTGACGGGTCGCCGCTGCCGACTGCGCAGCCGCCTCGTCTTCGGCCGTTGCAGGTGCGGCGCGTGCGGCCGCCGGCATGTCCCGGGCAGGCGGGGCGGAGACCTCGGGTTCGATTCGCTGTTGAGGCAACACGCGCTGGCGGGCGGCATCGAGGATCTCGGCGGCACTTGAGGCATCGTGAAACGGTCCGGGCTGCGCGGCTGGGGGGGCGGCGGGACGCTCCAGCGGGCGCGGCTGGGGCGGGACGGCACGCAGAGGATTGTCGCGTTCGGCCGACAGCGGAGCTGTCACGGGCTCTGCCGGAAGAGGGCTCGTGACCACCGGCGGTGCCACGGCCGGCGGGGCCGGCGGTTGGGCCAACGGTTCTGGGCGCGGGCGCGGCTCTGGCGAAACCGGCGCAGAGAAAGTGGGCTCGGCGGCCGGCTCGACACGGGGTGCGACCGGCGGGCGCGCTGGCGAGACCGGCGGTGTTTCCGGCCGCGCGACGGATATCGGACGCGGCTCGACGGGCTGCGGGCGGTTGGCGCTGTCCGGCTGTTCGGCCGCTGCCGGCAGGATGCGGCTTTCGATGACGATATCGCTTGGGCCGCCGATCATGATCAGGTGCTCGACATCGTCGCGGCGCACCAGCACCAGCCGGCGACGGGCATCGACGGCTGCGGCATCCAGCACCTGCAGGCGTGGTTGGCGGTTGCGGCCGCCGCGCACGAAGGGAGAGGGCGCCCGGCTGCGGATCACCCAGAGCACGATGATGAGCAGGAGAAGCGCCAGACCGACGCCACCGGCGGCAAGCAGGAAACGGCTGCCATAAGCTCCGACAACATCATCCAACATAGTCACTCACTCCATTTCGCATTCGGCACATATTGACGACTTTTCCGTTCCTTAGGCAAGGGCCGCCGGTGCTGTCCAGTGACGGGAGTACGCGATTTCGTGTTCCGCTGCCTGGCACCCGGGCGACCTTGCGGACGGGTGGCAGCGTTGGGCTTCTGGGGCAGATGGCGCTGTTGCCTGTGAATTCAAGCAGTCTTGCCGGCTAGCGGTGTTTTTGCCGGCGCGGCAAATTGCTAAGAAGGAAAGAGTGCCTGATTCCTGCTTCGTGTTCGTGCTACGAAGCGGGAGGGCTTATGTGAGGAATACATGACGAAACCGCGTCAGGCCGACGACTATAACGCACCGCTTGTGGATCGTGGGGGGCGTTCTGGCACGGTCTTGCGCATTCTTCTGCTGGCGCTCGTGCTGATCGCGGCTGCCGGCGCCTTCGTCTTCTTCAAAAAGTCGCTCGACAATGAGGTGGTGCTTGGCGGTCTCGGCGTGCTCGCCATGGTCGGCATCTTCTTCCTGGTGTCTTCGGTCATCGGCTTCATCGAAGTGATGCCGCAGCACCAGTCCGACAGCCTGGCGCGCGCCTTCCTCAACAGCCATCCCGACGGTACGCTGATCACCGACGAAAAAGGCCGGATCATCTATGCCAATGCCGCCTATGGCGCGCTGACCGGCGCGCGCAAGGCGACCGAGGTGCAGACGCTGGAAACGCTGCTGTCGCGCCACCGCGAATCCAACGAGGCGCTCTACAGGCTGGTCAACGGCCTGCGCGAAGGCAAGGAAGGCCGCGAGGAATTCCGCCTTCTGCGCGCCGTCGGGCCTGGCAGCAACAGCTCCGGCGCCCATTGGTACCGGCTGAAGGCGCGGCTGCTGCAGCCGGAGGAAAACGGCGGCAAGCCGCTGCAGATCTGGCAGATCACCGACATCACCACTGAGCGCGACGACCAGGAGCGCTTCTTCAAGGAATTGCAGAACGCGATCGACTATCTCGACCATGCGCCGGCCGGCTTCTTTTCCGCCGGCAGGAAGGGCGAGATCTTCTACCTGAATGCGACGCTTGCCGAGTGGCTGGGCCTCGACCTCACCAAGTTCGTGCCGGGCTCGATGACGATCGGCGACGTCGTGGCGGGCGAGGGGCTGGCGCTGATTCAGTCGGTGCAGGCCGAACCCGGCCTGAAGAAGACCGTGACGCTCGATCTCGACCTGCGCAAGAGCAATGGCCAGAGCCTGCCGGTGCAGATCATCCACAGCGTCACCTCGATGCGCGACGGCGCACCCGGCGAAAGCCGGACGATCGTGCTGGCGCGTGAAAAGAGCGATGCTGGCGGCCAGTCCGCTTCGGCCGCCGCCATGCGCTTCACCCGCTTCTTCAACAATACGCCGATGGCGATCGCCTCGGTCGACGGCAACGGGCGCATCCTGCGAACCAACGCGCCGTTCCTGAAGATGTTCTCCGGCGTCGTCTCGCGCGACGATCTCGAAAAGGCGCCGCATCTTGAAACCATCGTGCAGGAGAGCGACCGGCCACAGCTGGCCGCGGCGCTAGCGGCGGCCAAGGATCGGCAAGGCGACATTGCGCCCCTCGACACCCGCACACCGACCGACGAGGCGCGCTATTTCCGCTTCTATGTCAATGCCGTCATCGACCAGAGCGACGAGGCGCCCGAGGAGGCAGCGATCGTCTATGCCGTCGAGGTGACCGAGCAGAAGGCGCTGGAAGCGCAGATGGCGCAGACGCAGAAGATGAATGCTGTGGGAACGCTCGCCGGCGGTATCGCGCATGATTTCAACAACGTGCTGACGGCGATCCTGCTTTCCTCCGACCATCTGCTGCTGCAGGCGCGGCCGGCCGATGCCAGTTTCGCCGACCTGATAGAGATCAAACGCAACGCCAACCGCGCCGCTGTGCTGGTGCGCCAGCTGCTCGCCTTCTCGCGCAAGCAGACGATGCGGCCCTCGGTGCTGAACCTTACCGATGTCGTCGGCGACCTGCGCATGCTGGTCGACCGGCTGCTTTCCGGCACCAATGTCAAGCTCGACGTGCAATATGGCCGCGACCTCTGGCCTGTCAAAACCGACCTTTCGCAGTTCGAGCAAGTGTTGATCAATCTCTGCGTCAATGCGCGCGACGCGATGCCCGAGGGTGGCACGCTGACACTGCGCACTCGCAATCTGACCGCCGCCGAGGTCTCGGCCTTCAATTACTCCTACATGCCGGCCGAGGATATGGTGCTTGTCGAAGTCGCCGATAACGGCACCGGCATCGCGCCCGAGATCATGGACAAGATCTTCGAGCCCTTCTTCACCACCAAGGATGTCGGCAAGGGCACGGGACTTGGCCTCGCCATGGTCTATGGCATCGTCAAGCAGTCTGGGGGCTATATCCAGCCGGAATCCGAAGTCGGCAAAGGCACGACCTTCCGGGTCTTCCTGCCGCGCCACATCCCAGAGCCGGCAGTGGCCGCCGAAGCAGGCTCGATCGACGGCGCCATCGCCGGGGCCGAAGTGGTACCGCTGCCGGTATCGCCGCAGCAGCCAGAGGACCTGACGGGATCGGCCGTCATCCTTCTCGTCGAGGACGAGGAGGCGGTGCGCCGCGGCGGCAAGCGTATGCTGGAAACGCGCGGCTACACCGTGCACGAGGCGGGCTCGGGCGTCGAGGCGCTCAGCATCCTGGAAGAACTCGACGGCAAGGTCGATATCGTCGTTTCCGACGTCGTCATGCCCGAAATGGACGGCCCGACGCTGCTGCGCGAGCTGCGCAAGACCTATCCCGACATGAAATTCATCTTCGTTTCCGGTTATGCAGAAGATGCCTTTGCCCGCAACCTGCCGCCGGAGGCGAAATTCGGTTTCCTGCCGAAGCCGTTTTCGCTGAAGCAGCTCGCTGTTGTGGTGAAGGAGACGTTGGACGGGTGAGGGAGAAGTGAGACTGGAGGGCGAGCGTTGTGCCGTGCAAGCCCCCCTCTGCCCTGCCGGGGCATCTCCCCCACGGGTGGGGAGATCGCCTGGGCGCACCGGCTTCCCCAACCAAGTATCCTTTGTAATGCAGCGAGACGTTGATGTGGCGGGAAGATTTCGCCGCTTGTCATCTCTCCACCTGTGGGGGAGATGCCCGGCAGGGCAGAGGGGGCTGGAACGGCACCACCTATCTGATAAGGCGATTCCGTCCAGCCCCGTCAATCCTCATTCACCCAGCGCCACCGCAATCTCAGCAGCAAGCCGCGCGTTGTTCTCGACGAGCGCGATGTTGGTCTTCAGGCTCTGACCATCGGTCAGGTCGAAGATGGTCGATAGAAGATAGGGTGTGACCGCCTTGCCGGTGACTTCGTCGCGCTCGGCGCTGTCGAGCGCCCGCTCGATATAGATTTCCATCTCCTCGCGCGCGATCTCGTCGGCCTCGGGCACGGGGTTGGCGACGAGCATGCCGCCGTCGATGCCGAGCTGCTCGCGCACCGTCTGGAAATTGGCGATTGCGGCAGGGCTGTTCAGTGACAGCGGGCTGCGGATGCCCGAGGAGCGCGACCAGAAGGCGGGGAATTCCTCGCTCTCATACGTGACGACAGGCACGCCGCGGGTTTCCAGCACTTCCAGCGTCTTCGGAATGTCGAGGATCGCCTTGGCGCCGGCGCAGACGACGATGACGCCGGTGCGCGCCAGTTCCTCGAGGTCGGCTGAGATATCGAAGCTTTCCTCGGCGCCACGATGCACGCCGCCGATGCCGCCTGTGGCAAAGACACGAATGCCGGCGCGCGCCGCCGCGATCATCGTCGCCGCGACCGTGGTGGCGCCGGTGCGGCGCTCGGCGATGGCGAAGGCGAGATCGGCGCGCGACACCTTCATCACTTCGGTCGCCTTGGCGAGTTGCTCCAGTTCCGCGGCTTCAAGACCGATGTGCAGCGTGCCGTGAATGACGGCGATCGTTGCCGGCACCGCACCCTGTTCGCGGATGATCGCCTCGACGCTGCGGGCCATCTCGATATTGCCGGGATAGGGCATGCCGTGGGTGATGATCGTCGATTCCAGCGCCACCAGCGGCGCGCCGCGCTGCTTGGCGCTGGCGACTTCCTTCGAATAGGCGATCGGCAGAAGAGGGGAGATGGGCTTGGTCATGGTCTTGTCCTGTGATCGACAGAGCATGTTGCCGAAAAGGGTGAGCTGTTTTCAGACGACATCATGCTCAACTATTTAATTAGCCGCTTCAATGCAGAATTCTGACCTTGGGAACAAGGGCAAGCACCTCATCCAGCAGATCGGGCGTCAGATTTTCGTTGACGGCGTGCCGCGACTGCACGGTCAGTATGGCGGCCGCAGTGCCGTGGCGGACGGCTTCTTCGAGCGGCAGGCCTGATATCAAGGCAGCGAGTGTGCCAGCCGCAAGAGAATCGCCGGCACCCGTAACATCGGCGACGGTGTCGGCAATCGGCGGCTGCAGCGTCACGGCGCGGCCCTCGCAAAGCGCGACGAGCTCACGCCGGCCGCGGGTGACGACGGCGTTCCTGATACCGATCTCGTTCAGCAAAGGTAGCCAGCCGGCGGCGTCTTCCGGCTGCTCGCCGGCAAGGGCGGCCGCTTCAGCCTCATTCAGGAACAGGTAGTCGATATCCCCGATGCAGGGCTTCAGCCTGACGACTTTGGCCGGCGAGATGGCGATTGCCGCAACGGGCTTGCCTAGCGAATGTGCCTTTGCGACGATCGCCGCGATCGTCTCTTCCGGCAGGTTGGCGTCGAAGAGAACGAAATCATGGGCGCCGAAGGCCTCCCGCACCCAGCGGATGGAGAGACGCCGCGGGACGAAGAAGCGGTAAAGATCCATGTCGGCAAGGGCGATCACCAGATTGCCGTCCTTCTCGATGATCGCCGTGTAGCTCGGCGTCTTGCGGTCGAGGAAGACGAAGGGCCGGTCGTCAATGCCGGCGAAATCGGCAGCTTCTCCGACCGTCTCGCCCATCGGATCGCCGCCGCGCGGCGAGATCATCGTCACCTGAAAACCGAGCCTTGCGAGGTTGCGCGCCGCATTGAAGCCACCGCCGCCCGGCTCCTCGAACCAGGTGCCGGGATTGCTGGCGCCAGGCGCTGTCTCGCCCGAGATGCGGCCACGCCGGTCGATATGGGCACCGCCGAGAACAAGAATCTTTTTCTTCATCCGATCCGCTCTCCCGATGCCCGAAGGACGAATCGATATGGTGCGCCCTGCCGCGGCCGAGTCGGCACTTTTGGCCTAAGTCGTTGCTTTTCATTGATAAAACAAATGCAGAACACGTGTCGTTTTACCTTTTTCTTTCAACTGTTTGATAGCCTATTGCGAGAATGGAACAAATAGGGTACAAACTCGACATTGCTTGAGCGGCTTCAATAACCTAAAGGTGGATCGGATGTCTCAGAATTCATTGCGGCTGGTAGAGGACAAATCGGTGGACAAAAGCAAGGCGCTTGAAGCGGCACTCTCACAGATAGAGCGGTCGTTCGGCAAGGGCTCGATCATGAAACTCGGCTCCAACGAGAATGTTGTCGAGATCGAGACGATCTCGACCGGCTCGCTTGGCCTCGATATTGCACTCGGCGTTGGTGGCCTGCCGAGGGGCCGCATCATCGAGATCTACGGGCCGGAAAGCTCCGGTAAGACGACGCTTGCATTGCAGACGATTGCCGAAGCGCAGAAGAAGGGTGGCATCTGCGCCTTCGTCGATGCCGAACATGCGCTCGATCCCGTCTATGCCCGCAAGCTTGGCGTCGACCTGCAGAACCTTCTGATCTCGCAGCCCGATACGGGCGAGCAGGCGCTCGAAATCACCGATACGCTGGTGCGCTCCGGCGCCGTCGACGTTCTCGTCGTCGACTCGGTCGCCGCACTGACGCCACGCGCCGAAATCGAAGGCGAGATGGGCGATAGCCTTCCCGGCCTTCAGGCGCGCCTGATGAGCCAGGCGCTGCGCAAGCTCACCGCTTCGATCTCCAAGTCGAACACCATGGTTATCTTCATCAACCAGATCCGCATGAAGATCGGCGTTATGTTCGGTTCGCCGGAAACGACGACCGGCGGCAATGCGCTGAAATTCTATGCCTCCGTGCGCCTCGACATCCGCCGCATCGGCGCGGTCAAGGAGCGCGAAGAGGTGATCGGCAACCAGACCCGCGTCAAGGTCGTCAAGAACAAGATGGCGCCGCCCTTCAAGCAGGTCGAGTTCGACATCATGTATGGCGAGGGTGTTTCCAAGACCGGCGAACTGGTCGATCTCGGCGTCAAGGCCGGCATCGTCGAAAAATCTGGCGCCTGGTTCTCCTATAACAGCCAGCGTCTCGGCCAGGGCCGCGAAAACGCCAAGACTTTCCTGCGCGACAATCCGGACCTCGCCCGCGAGATCGAACTGTCGCTGCGCCAGAATGCTGGCCTGATCGCCGACCGCTTCCTGCAGAACGGCGGACCGGACCCGGATGACGGTGATGGCGATGCCGCTGCGGAAATGTAATTTTCGCGCTTGAACTCATCGGACAATTCCAACCGGCCGCATTCCTGATGAGAATGCGGCCGGTTTTGTTTGTCTGCTGGACAGTGGCGGAGGCGAACGTTAAAAGCCGATGAATTTAATTTACCTGCCTCCGGCAGCATTGAAGGGCATAGCATGAGCGGTGTGAACGATATCCGGTCGACCTTCCTCGACTATTTCAAGAAGAACGGCCATGAGATCGTTCCGTCGAGCCCGCTCGTGCCGCGCAACGACCCGACGCTGATGTTTACCAATGCCGGCATGGTGCAATTCAAGAACGTCTTCACCGGCCTCGAAAAGCGTCCCTATTCGACGGCGACGACTTCGCAGAAATGCGTGCGCGCCGGCGGCAAGCACAACGACCTCGACAATGTCGGCTATACTGCACGCCACCTGACCTTCTTCGAGATGCTCGGCAACTTCTCCTTCGGCGACTATTTCAAGGAGAATGCGATCGAGCTTGCATGGAAGCTCGTCACCGAGGGCTTCGATCTTCCGAAGAACCGCCTGCTGGTGACCGTCTATTCCGAGGACGAGGAAGCTGCGACGCTGTGGAAGAAGATCGCCGGCTTTTCCGACGACAAGATCATCCGCATCTCGACCTCTGACAATTTCTGGCAGATGGGCGATACCGGCCCCTGCGGCCCGTGCTCGGAAATCTTCATCGACCAGGGGGAGAATGTTTGGGGCGGCCCTCCGGGCTCACCGGAGGAAGATGGCGACCGGTTCCTGGAATTCTGGAACCTTGTCTTCATGCAGTTCGAGCAGACCGCACCTGGCGTTCGCAACCCGCTGCCCCGCCCGTCGATCGATACCGGCATGGGGCTGGAGCGCATGGCCTGCATTCTGCAGGGCGTTCAGAGCGTGTTCGACACCGATCTCTTCCGCACGCTGATCGGCACCATCGAGGACACGATGGGCGTCAAGGCGGAAGGCAGCGCCAGCCACCGCGTCATCGCCGACCACCTGCGCTCCTCGGCCTTCCTAATCGCCGACGGCGTGCTTCCGTCGAATGAGGGCCGCGGTTATGTGCTGCGCCGCATCATGCGCCGCGCCATGCGCCATGCGCAGCTGCTCGGCGCCAAGGAACCGCTGGTCTACAAGCTGCTGCCGACGCTGGTGCAGCAGATGGGCCGCGCCTATCCGGAACTGGTGCGCGCCGAGGCGCTGATCTCAGAAACGCTGAAGCTGGAGGAAAACCGCTTCCGCAAGACGCTGGAACGCGGCCTGTCGCTTCTGTCGGACGCGACGACGGATCTTTCCAAGGGCGATATGCTGGATGGTGAGACCGCCTTCAAGCTCTACGACACCTACGGCTTCCCGCTCGATCTGACGCAGGACGCACTGCGCGCCCGTGAGATCGGCGTCGACATCTCCGGCTTCACCGATGCGATGCAGCGCCAGAAGGCCGAAGCCCGCTCGCACTGGGCCGGTTCCGGCGAGAAGGCCACGGAAACCGTCTGGTTCGAGCTTAGGGAAAAACACGGTGCGACCGAATTCCTGGGCTACGACACTGAAACGGCTGAAGGCGTCGTGCAGGCGATCGTCAAAGAGGGCGCGGTTTCGACCGAGGCCAAGGCCGGTGACAAGGTGCAGATCGTCGTCAGCCAGACGCCGTTCTACGGCGAATCCGGCGGCCAGATGGGCGATACCGGCGTGATTTCGTCCGACCACGGCAGGATCGAGATTTCAGATACGCAGAAGAGAGGCGAAGGCCTGTTCGTGCATCAGGGGACTGTCATCGACGGCGTGTTCAAGGACGGCGATGCGGTCGTGCTGACGGTCGATCATGCCCGCCGTTCGCGGCTGCGCGCCAACCATTCTGCGACCCACCTGCTGCACGAGGCGCTGCGCGAAGTGCTCGGCACCCATGTGGCGCAAAAGGGTTCGCTGGTCGCGCCCGAGCGCCTGCGTTTCGACGTTTCGCATCCGAAGCCGATGTCGACCGAGGAGCTGAGGATCGTCGAGGATATGGCAAACGAGATCGTGCTGCAGAATTCGCCGGTTACCACGAGGCTGATGAGCGTCGACGATGCGATCGCCGAAGGCGCGATGGCGCTGTTCGGTGAGAAATATGGCGATGAAGTCCGGGTCGTGGCGATGGGCGAGGGCGTGCGCGGCGCCAAGGCCGGCAAGCCCTATTCGATCGAACTCTGCGGCGGCACGCATGTCGGGGCCACCGGCCAGATCGGCCTGATCCGCGTTCTCGGCGAAAGCGCCGTCGGCGCCGGCGTTCGCCGTATCGAGGCCGTCACCGGCGAATCGGCGCGCGAATATCTGGCCGAACAGGACGAACGCGTGAAGACGCTTGCCGCCTCGCTGAAGGTGCAACCGGGCGAAGTGCTGTCGCGTGTCGAAGCGCTGATGGACGAGCGCCGCAAGCTCGAAAAGGAACTGGCTGACGCCAAGCGCAAACTTGCCATGGGCGGCGGGCAGGGCGGCTCGGTCGATGCCGTGCGCGAAGTCGCCGGCGTCAAGTTCCTCGGCAAGGCGATTTCGGGCGTCGATCCCAAGGATTTGAAGGGGCTTGCCGATGACGGCAAGACCAGCATCGGCTCCGGCGTCGTTGCGCTCGTCGGCGTGTCCGGCGACGGCAAGGCAAGTGCCGTCGTGGCGGTGACACCGGATCTCGTGCAGCGCTACAGCGCCGTCGATCTCGTCCGCATCGCATCTGCCGCCCTCGGCGGCAAGGGCGGCGGCGGCCGCCCCGACATGGCGCAGGCCGGCGGCCCCGACGGATCGAAGGCCGATGAAGCGATCGAGGCGGTTGCCGTGGCACTTGCCGGCTGAACTGCCGGTTACGTCACCCCAACCTCCCTCATTCCTGTGCTTGTCACAGGAATCCGGCCACGGCGCGTCCGCGCCGTGAATGAATCAATACCTAAAGAAAAAGTCTTTCGCGCCCAAGGACTTGGGCGCACTGGATTCCTGTGACGAGCACAGGAATGAGGGAGGTTGGGGTGATGCCGGAGCATCCACCTCGTCCTTCGAGGCCCCTGTGGGGCGCCTCAGAATGAGGCTCTCTTGAACTTTGGTGCTCCGGAGCCAGCAAGTCAGCAGGATTTGTCAAATCGGACTATGGTTCTCTCAAGCCGATCGATTTGCACGAGGTTCCGACATGAATGGCGACACGGCATGGGCACTTTATGAAAACCGTCTGAGACGGGTTTCGGCCTATATTCACGACCACCTCGACGAGGAGCTGGATATGGAGCGCCTTGCCGAGATTGCCTGCATGTCGAGCTATCACTGGCACAGGATCTACCGGGCGATTTACGGCGAGACGCTGGCGGCCACCGTCAAGCGGCTCAGGTTGCATCGCGCGGCGGGCGAGATCGTCCGCACGGAGCTTGCCGTCAGCGAAATTGCGAAGCGATCAGGCTATCCCAATCTCCAATCCTTCAATCGTATCTTCAAGTCGGTCTACGGCATGCCGCCGGCCCGCTATCGGAAAGAGGGAAGCCACACAGCCTATGAGCCCTCACCTAACGGAAAGACCAAAGCCATGTTAGACGTTACCATACGCGAGATCGGGCCGATCGAGTTGATCGGCGTTGCCCATACCGGTTCCTACATGCAGATCGACAAGGCCTTCGAGACGCTGTTCGGCACGCTTTACGCCCGCGGCCTCGCCAAGCCCGACATGCGGATGATTGGCGTCTATCTCGACGATCCCGATCTTGTGCCGGAGGAAAAGCTGCGCTCGATCGCCTGCGTCACCGGCGCTGCCGAAGTGCCGGCGGCGTCACCCTTCGAGCGGCGCACGATCGACGGCGGCAATTATGCGGTGCTGCGCCACAGGGGTCCGTATGCCGACATGTCCAAGTCCTATCAGTGGCTCTTTGCCGAATGGCTGCCGAAATCCGGCCGGCAGCTGAAGGACAGGGTCATGTTCGAGGAATATCTCAACAATCCGCGCGAGGTGCCGCCGACCGAGCTTCTGACGGATATTCACATGCCGCTTGTCTAAAGTCGTCGATCGGGGGCGCGGCGGATCTGCCGCGTCCCTGGACGGTCAGGCGCCCTTCCGCGGCCTGGAATTTTCAAGCGGCCTGCATGGTCTTGATGGCTTCGTCATCAAGGGCGTTTGCCCGCTTGTAGGCCTCGCGCTCGCTGATGCGGCCGACATAGTCGAGGAATGCCTGGCGTCTTTCGATGCCGCCGAAGCCGATGCCCCAGCCGATATGGGAGCCGACATAGACGTCGGCGGCGGTGAAACGCTCGCCGGTGATGTAGGTCGAAGCAGAGACGGCTTTCTCGAGTGTGTTCATGACGTCGCCGAAACTGCCGCAGCCGGCCATGCGCAGGCGTTCCTTCGGAATTTCGAAGCCGAGAGCCTTCATCGTCACCGCCGATTCGAGCGGACCGGCGGCAAAAAACATCCAGCGGTAATAGCGGGCGCGCTCCTCCGGCCTCGGCGCCAGCGCCTTTTCGGGGAAGGTCTCGGCCAGATAGGCGCAGATCGCCGCGCATTCGGTGACGATGGTGTCGCCGTGGCGGATTGCCGGCACCTTGCCCATCGGATTGACCGCGAGATATTCCGGCGCCTTCATGGTTTCGCCGAAGGTCAGGAATTCGGTGCGATAGGGCTGGCCGATCTCCTCCAGCATCCAGCGCGCGATGCGGCCGCGCGACATCGGGTTCGTATAGAATACCAATTCTTCGGTCATGACGTCCTCCTCGTGTTCCCGTTTTTCCGTCCCACGGAATCAATAGGGCAGCGATGTCTGCCTGCAAGCCCCAATCGTCAGAGCGGCTTGCGATACTGGATGAAACCGGAGCGCTCGGCGATCCTGTCATAGAGCCGGCGGGCCGTTGCATTTGTCTCGTGGGTCATCCAATAGAGCCTGCCTGCGTCATTTGCGCGGGCGAGGTCGGCGACGGCCTCGATCATGCGGCACCGGTGCCGAGCCCGCGCTGGCTGTTGTCGACATAGAGATCCTGCAGGTAGCAGGTCCATTGCGGCAGCCAGCAGGAGCGGTGAAAGACGGCATGGACGATGCCGACGAGACGACCATCTTCGTCAAAGGCGCCGAGCGCGTGCATCGGTTCGTCAGGATCGTGGAAGCGAGCCCAGGTGAGAGCCGTGGTTCCGAGCGGGATGACCACTTCGTAGAAGCGCTGATAGGCCTCCCATAGGGGTTCCCAAGCGGCGCGGTCCGAGGGCTCAAGCGGTCGCAGGATGGCCGTCATCGGTTCATTCTCCCAAAATGAAAACGGCGGGGAAATCCCCGCCGCTTCGATGTTATCTTGGAAAGGCCGGCTTACGCCATGGCCTTCTGCAGGTTCTGGTCGATCTTGTCGAGGAAGGCGGTGGTCGAGAGCCACGGCTGGTCGGGGCCGATCAGCAGCGCCAGGTCCTTGGTCATGAAACCGGATTCGACGGTGTCGACGCAGACTTTTTCGAGCGTTGCGGCGAAGCGGGCGAGCTCGGCATTGTCGTCGAGCTTGGCGCGGTGCGCCAGGCCGCGGGTCCAGGCGAAGATCGAGGCGATCGAGTTCGTCGAGGTTTCCTGGCCCTTCTGATGCTGGCGGTAGTGACGGGTGACCGTGCCGTGAGCGGCTTCAGCTTCGACCGTCTTGCCGTCGGGCGTCAGCAGAACCGAGGTCATCAGGCCGAGCGAACCGAAGCCTTGAGCGACCGTGTCGGACTGGACGTCGCCGTCATAGTTCTTGCAGGCCCAGACGTAGCCGCCGGACCACTTGAGCGCCGAAGCGACCATGTCGTCGATCAGGCGGTGTTCGTAGGTGATGTTTGCTTCCTTGAACTGATCCTTGAATTCGGTCTCGTAGACTTCCTCGAAGATGTCTTTGAAGCGGCCGTCATAGGCCTTGAGGATGGTGTTCTTGGTCGACAGATAGACCGGCCACTTGCGCATCAGGCCGTACATCATCGAAGCGCGGGCAAATTCGCGGATCGATTCGTCGAGGTTGTACATGGCCATGGCAACGCCGGCGCCCGGTGCGTTGAAGACTTCCTTCTCGATGACGGTGCCGTCCTCGCCGACGAACTTGATCGTCAGCTTGCCCTTGCCGGGGAACTTGAAATCGGTGGCGCGGTACTGGTCGCCGAAGGCGTGGCGGCCGACGACGATCGGCTTGGTCCAGCCGGGAACCAGGCGCGGCACATTCTTGCAGATGATCGGCTCGCGGAAGATAACGCCGCCGAGGATGTTGCGGATCGTGCCGTTCGGGCTCTTCCACATTTCCTTGAGGTTGAATTCCTTGACGCGGGCTTCATCCGGCGTGATCGTCGCGCACTTGATGCCGACGCCGTACTTCTTGATGGCGTTGGCGGCATCGACGGTGACCTGGTCGTTGGTGGCGTCGCGGTTTTCGACCGAGAGGTCGAAATAGTCGATGTCGAGGTCGAGATACGGATGGATCAGCTTATCCTTGATGAGCTGCCAGATGATGCGCGTCATTTCATCGCCGTCGAGATCGGCGACGGGATTGGCGACCTTGATCTTGTTCATGTATCTGCCTCGTTCGAGCTTCAATGGGGACGGGCGTCCCGGGTGGGTGATATGATCCGGAGCGCTATAGCATTGTGAACTGGGAACGCAAAGCTGCAAGGGGTACGACAATGCGTTTTTGCCGCCATTGCCAAGTGCCGGAATTTGGTTAGTGTCCGCCTCGATCTGCCGCTCCGGACATCCGACCATGAAGACAATCGCCGTTGTTATCGCAAGCCTTATTGCCTTTTCAGGCATCAGCCACGCCGCCGACATCATCGCTCCCGTGAAGGAGATCATGGACGCGACCAGGAGCAACTGGGCCGACAACAACAGCGACTGGACCGACATCTTCGACGCGAGCCGGCTCGACCATCTTTACAGCCGCGACTTCGTCGCGAAATACCAGGCGGCGGCGCAGTTTCCCGCCGTCGACGACGACGGCATATCGCCCTTCGACTACGACGTCATCGTCAACGGCCAGGATGCCTGCCCGCTGGAGGATCTGACGATGGTGGCAGCGCCTGTGGTCGACGGCGTGGCCGAGGTGACCGTGCGCTTCAAGAAATCCGCCTGCTCGCATGCGCCCGATGCCAAGGACTATACGACCGTTCGTTTCGAGGTGGTCGAGGAAGGCGGAAAGCCCGTCATCGACGATATCGTCACCGAGAATATCGAAACGCAGGCGCGCGATTCCCTGAAGACGACGATGGCGCTGATTGCCAAGGGCCAATAGGCGCGCGACATTCGAGAGCATCGAGATTCGCTCTCGGGCGGTTTGATTTCCGTTCTTGCGGCGGTATCTGTCGATCCTTCTGCGGCAGGAGGGGCTCTTGCATTTGTTTTCCGGTTTTCAGTTCCGCGACTGGCTGCTTGCCGACGATCCGGCGCTTTCGCGCCTGCGCATGGCTTCGCGGGTGACGCTGACGATCGTCCTCTCCTTCGCCATCCTATTCGCCATCCAGATGTTGATCGTACCGCTGCCGACGGCGGCCTTCGGTCTCGGCATCGTGCTGTCGATCGAGGGCGGGGTGGCGGTGCGCGACAAGGGCAATTCGCGCCAGCTGGTGACGCGGCTTTTCGGCTGTGTCGCGAGCCTTGCCGTCGTCGGCATTGCGGCGGGGCTCGAGGATCGCCGTTTTCTCTCCGATCTCGTCTTCCTGGTGGTGATCGCGCTCGCATCGGCGGGCCGCGTGTTCGGGCCGCGCGGCTTTGCGATCGGCATGTTCGCCTTCACCTCCTATTTCATGGGGGCCTATTTCCAGCCTTCGCTTGCCGAGCTGCCTGATGTGGCGGCCGGCCCCGTCGTCGCGGTGCTGGTCGGCCATATGGTGAGGGCGGTGCTTCTGCCCGACGATTGGCGGCGCGATCTGTTGCGCTCGCTCGAAAGCGTCAGGGGGCGCATCAACCAGATCCTCTTCAAGCTCGCCACCCTTGCCGGCAGCGGTCATATCGGCGAGGCCGACCGGCAGGAGCTGCGCCAGCTGGAAGACCGGCTGAAGGAAGTGGTGCTGATGGCCGAGACCTTCATCCCGCGGCCCGCGGCCGGCGTCTTCGACGGTGCTTCCAATCCCGCCGCGGAACTCGCGATCCGGCTCTTCGATGCGCATCTCGCCGCCGAGAGCGCGATCGTGGTGAGCTTCCAGAGCCTGCCGCCCTTTGCGCTCGTCCATGCCGTGATAGAGGCCGACAAGGCGGAGCTCGCCACCTATGAGGGGATGGCCGAAGCCATCAAGGACGAGCCGCAAGGCGAAACCGTGCGGGCGCTGCTCTGGCTCGGCGAGGCGCGGCAGCAATTGACGCAGGCGATTGGCGAGGGGCAGGCTTCCGGCTTTGCCGGCATCGATGCCGTCAAGGACACGGCGCAGCCTGAGAAGATCGACTTTTCATTCGCCAATCCGCTGCTGCGCTCGGCGCTGCAGATCACGCTCGCCTCGGCGCTCGCCATGGGCTTCGGCCTGCTCTTGTCGCGCGAGCGCTGGTTCTGGGCGGTGCTTGCTGCCTTCCTCGTCTTCACCAACACCAATTCGCGCGGTGACACGGCGATGAAGGCGCTGTCGCGCTCGCTCGGCACGGTATTCGGTATTGCGATCGGCCTCGTGCTGGCGACGCTGATTTCGGGAGAGCCTGATATCGCCATTCCGGTCGCCGCTGTCTGCATCTTCCTCGCCTTCTATTTCCTCCAGGTTTCCTATGCGACAATGACCTTCTTCATCTCGATCGTGCTTTGCCTGGTCTACGGCATGACTGGGGTGCTGACGCTCGATCTCTTGAAGCTGCGCATCGGCGAGACCATGATCGGCGCGGTGGCCGGAACGGCGGTCGCCTTCCTCGTTTTCCCGGCCCGAACGCGCGGCGCGCTCGATGCGGCACTCGCCCGCTGGTTCCAGGCGCTGGACGAGTTGTTGATCGCGATCGGCGAGGGCAAGAGCGGTTTTGCGCTGATTACGCTGTCGCAGAAGATCGATGCCTGCTACCGCGACGTGACGGTGGCCGCCCGGCCGCTCGGCTCGTCCTGGTCGGTGGTGACGCGGCCGGGCCAGATCCGCCAGACGCTGGCGATCTTCCTCTCCTGCACCTATTGGGCGCGCATCCTGGCGAAGAGTTCCGCAGCGCCGGCGACAGCCGACGATCTGAAGAAGCTGATCGCGTCGGATCTGGCGCTGATGAAGGATGCGGCCCCGCGCGGCTCGACCTGTTTCTTCATCGAGCGCAAGGCGTCGCGGATGACAGGCCGGCACCTGCCGCTGTCGCGCGAAGGCGCGAGGCCGGGGCTCGAAATGATCGGTTCGGCGCTGGAAAGGCTCTATCCTGACGCAGACGTCTTGCCGTTTGCAGCGGGCGAGGCTATTGCGCGCTCGAAACAGGGATAAGACCATGGCAGGCACGAACAGCGAGCGTCAACTTCTGGCCGAGGGCCCGGCCATTATTCTGGTCGAGCCGCAGATGGGCGAGAATATCGGCATGGTGGCGCGCGCCATGGCGAATTTCGGCCTTGCAGAACTCCGCCTCGTCAATCCGCGTGACGGCTGGCCGAACGAGAAAGCCCTGGCGACCGCCTCCAAGGCCGATCACGTCATCGAGGCAACCAAAGTCTACGACACGCTGGAACAGGCGGTCGCCGACCTCAATTTCGTCTATGCGACGACGGCACGCGAGCGCGATGGCTATAAGCCGGTGCGCTCGCCCGTCATCGCCGCCGAAACGCTTCGGGCGAGGTTCCGCGCCGGCGAGGGCACCGGCATCCTCTTCGGGCGCGAGCGCTGGGGGCTGACCAATGAGGAAGTGGCGCTTGCCGACGAGATCGTCACCTTTCCCGTCAATCCGGCCTTTGCTTCGCTGAACATCGCCCAGGCGGTGCTGCTGATGTCCTATGAATGGATGAAATCCGGCATGGAGGATCTCGGCGCCGTGCCCTTCCAGGCGATGGGGCAAACACCTTCGACCAAGGATCAACTGTTCGGCCTGTTCGACCAGCTGGAAGAAGCGCTCGATGCGCGCGGCTATTTCCATCCTGCCGGGAAAAAGCCGAAAATGGTCGACAATCTGCGCGCTGTCTTATCCCGCCGGGCTTTCACGGAGCAGGAAATCAGCGTGTTGCGCGGCGTCATCTCTTCCCTTGACCGATTCTCGCGCAAGAGCCCGCGCGGCGGCCGGTTCCCGACCGCGACCAAGGAAATACCGCCAGATGACAGTGCCGACGCATGAGCTGAAACCCGTCCTCGTCTTCGATTCCGGCATCGGCGGGCTGACCGTCTTGCGCGAGGCGCGCGTGCTGATGCCGGAACGCGGCTTCATCTATGTTGCCGACGATGCCGGCTTTCCCTATGGCGGCTGGGAGGAACAGGCGCTGAAGGAGCGGGTGATCGGGCTTTTCGGCCGGCTGCTCGAGGAGCACGACCCCGAGGTCTGTATCATCGCCTGCAACACCGCCTTCACGCTTGTTGGTGCCGACCTGCGCGCCGCCTTTCCTCAGATGACCTTCGTCGGCACTGTGCCGGCGATCAAACCGGCGGCGGAGCGCACGCGCTCCGGCCTGGTCTCGGTGCTTGCGACGCCGGGCACGGTCAAGCGCGCCTATACGCGCGATCTCATCCAGTCCTTCGCCCAGCAATGTCATGTCCGCCTCGTCGGCTCGGAGAACCTTGCGCGCATGGCGGAGGCCTATATTCGCGGTGATGCCGTCTCCGACGACGCCGTGCTTGCCGAAATCGACCAATGCTTCGTCGAGAAGGACAGTCAGAGGACCGATATCGTCGTGCTCGCCTGCACGCACTATCCCTTCATGGCCAATCTCTTCCGCAGACTGGCGCCTTGGCCGGTGGACTGGCTGGATCCGGCAGAAGCCATTGCCCGGCGGGCGCGCACACTCGTTCCGCAGATCGCCGATGCCGTTCACCCCGACAATTTCGACTTTGCCGTCTTTACATCCGGCAATCCCGACTTTGCGACACGCCGACTGATGCAGGGTTTCGGTCTCAGCACGCGATAAGGCACTGCGCGCTTTATTTCACCGATGTCATCGCGCAAGATCTCCGCGGGGAATCGCGGGCGGGTGTTTGCCGCTCAGGACATAGGGATGCGCCGTGCCGCTGCAAAGACTTGTCATGCTGATCTTCTTTCTGCAGCCGATAGCCTTTGGCGCCTGGTTGCCGCGCATTCCTGATATCCAGGCGAAGCTTGAACTCGGCACCGCCGATCTCGCCGTCGCACTTCTGGGATTGCCGATCGGCACGCTGATCACCCTTCCGTTTGCCGGCCGCCTCGTCTCGCGCATCGGCGGGCGCATGGCGATCATCTATGGTTTCATCTTCTTTCTTGCCGTGGTTTCGCTTCCAGCCTTCGCGCCCAGCGCCATGCTTCTATTCTTCGCCTTGATTGTCGTTGGGGTCGCGCTTTCGACGGTGGAACTCGGCATGAATGTCGAGGCCGATGTGACGGAGAAGGCGACGGGGCTGATCATCATGAGCCGCTGCCACGGCTTCTGGAGCTTCGGCATCATGGCCGGCAGCCTGATCGGCGTTGGTGCCATAGCCATCGGGCTTTCGCCGCACTGGTCGATTCTGATCACGGCGCTCGTCGTCCTGCCGGCTGCGCTGATTGCCAGCCTGCGCCTGCCGAAATTGCCGGAAAGTCACCATGCGGAGAATTCGCAGGCAATGACCGGCTTCAAGCTGCCCAGTCTTGCTCTGCTCGGGATCTGCGCCTTCGTCTTCGGCGTGACGATGACCGAAGGTGCGATCGCGGATTGGTCGGCGGTCTACCTCCGCGATGTCATGAATGCGGAAGGCGCGCAAACCGGCCTCGGTTATTCGGTTTTCGCTTTCATGGTTGCGGCGGGGCGCTTCAGCGGTGATTACATGAAAAGCCGTTTCGGCGCGGTTGCCATTGCCCGTGGCTGCGGCATCGCCTCGCTTGCCGGCATGCTCGTCGTTCTCCTTGCACCGGCGACGCCGCTTGCGCTACTCGGCTTTGCCGCAGTCGGTGTCGGTGTCTCGGTTGGGTTTCCGCTTGCGGTGACGGCCGTCGCTTCGCTGACTGATCGCCCGCCCGCTTCAAGCGTTGCGACGCTCTCCTTCGCAGCCCTGACCGGTTTTCTCATCGGGCCGCCGATCATCGGCTTTCTCGGCGAACTCCTGGGCTTGCGCGCGGGGCTTGCGGTCTTGCTGGTGCCGCTTTTCGTCAGCCTGCTCTGCACACGTTTGCTGATTCCGACGCAGAAGGACATGGCGGGCGACCTCGTCGAGCGCGAGGCGGTGTGAAGCCTTATTTCCCTGGGCTGGCTTTCCTGTGGGTTCTTAAAGGTTTGACGACAACAATGCCTGCGAATCTGCTAGAGACGGGCCGGGAATTTGTAAGGGGAATTGGACGTGCAGGTTGGCATCGATATGGGACTGGCGTCCGGCGCTCCGGCGACGCTCGATATCGAGGAGCTGCTGGCGACACGTCTACTCGTTCAGGGCAATTCCGGCTCCGGCAAATCGCATCTTCTCCGCCGTCTGCTCGAGCAATCGGCGCAATGGGTGCAGCAGGTCATCATCGATCCAGAGGGTGATTTCGTCACGCTCAGCGACAGATTCGGCCACGTCGTGGTCGACGGCGAGCGGACCGAGGCGGAGCTTGCCGGCATCGCCAACCGCATTCGCCAGCATCGCGTTTCCTGCGTACTGACGCTCGAAGGCCTCGATCTCGAAGACCAGATGCGCGCTGCAGCCGCCTTCCTCAACGGCATGTTCGACGCCGATCGCGAATACTGGTATCCGGTTCTCGTCGTGGTCGACGAGGCGCAGATGTTTGCGCCGTCGGTCGGTGGCGATGTCTCGGAAGATGCGCGCAAGATGTCGCTCGGCGCGATGACCAATCTGATGTGCCGCGGGCGTAAACGCGGCCTTGCCGGCGTGATCGCGACGCAGCGGCTTGCCAAGCTCGCCAAGAACGTCGCGGCCGAGGCCTCGAACTTCCTAATGGGCCGGACCTTCCTCGATATCGACATGGCGCGCGCTGCCGACCTGCTCGGCATGGACCGGCGCCAGGCCGAGATGTTCCGCGACCTGAAGCGCGGCAATTTCGTTGCCCTCGGGCCTGCGCTGTCGCGCCGGCCGCTGCCGATCCAGATCGGCGCGGTGGAGACCTCGGCGCGCTCTTCCAGCCCGAAGCTGATGCCGCTGCCGGATGCGCCGCAAGATGTCGAAGACCTGATCTTCACGCCCGATCCGGAGGAATTCCAGCGCCCGCTGGTGCGCCGCGCCGCGCCGGCACCGCGGCCGACGACCGATATTCTGGCCGAACTCTCGCGCTCGACGCCGGCTGCATCGGCCGTACCAGCCGAGGCGAGGGCGAGCCAGGCGGAAGTCTCCGCCGAGGAGCGGGAAGAGCGCCTTGCCGGCGCGCTGGCCGAGATACTGGACGATCCGGCATCCGCCTTCCGCACCGATTCGGTGCTCTACCAGGATTTTCTGGTAAGGCTCCGCATGCGCCGGGTGCCGGGGCCGCCGATCGCGCTGCCGGATTTCCGCCGGCGCGTGGCGATCTCGCGTTCCGGCGTCGATGCGGCAACGGCCGCGACCGATGCCTGGGCGACGGCGCTGTCGCTGTCTTCAGGTGTCACCGACGACCTGCAGGGAGTCTTCCTGATGCTTGCCAAGGCCGCCGTCTGCGGCGAGCCGTGCCCGTCGGACGCCCGCATCGCCCGCGCCTACGGCACCCATTCCGCCCGCCGCGCGCGGCGCCTGCTCGGCTATTTCGAGGAGCAGGGCATCATCGTCGTGCACGCCGATTTTTCCGGCAAGCGTATCGTCGCTTTCCCTGATATGGACTGCCAGACGGCGCCGGGCGACGCCAACGCGCCCGATACGGGCGACCAACCGCTGGCGGCGGAATAGGCGACTATATTTCAATGAGATAAAGCGTTTCAGTCCCGTCGATCACGGAAGCCGTGTCTATTCGACGGTCGAAGGTCGCAAGCTTTCCACCATGTGCCTTCGCCAATGCAAGGAGATAGATGTCGCTCAATTGCTTGGGTGAGAATGACGCTGTTCGATCAATGAGATCGCTGGTGACCAAGCTAATATCGTCCGGCCAAAACACATGATTGGTCAATTTTGCAAAATCAGCCAGAAAGGACAGAACCTCCGCCGGAGAACCAGGCGAATCCGGGTAGTTTGGATTGCCGAGAATGCGAGCGACACCGTTCTCGGTCAGCGGACAGGTCGCCCAACTGTCGCGGTCAAGGGAGCGGAACCATCTGTGCGCAGGTTCATGATAAAGATGGTCGGGGTCAAAAAGGGCAATCAGGACATTGACGTCAAGAAGAAACGTCACGGATATTCATCACGGAGTTCATTGACGAATTCGGGCGTAATCGTTCGACCTGTGGGCTTTCTCTTGATAAGAGGCACGCCGTTACGCCGAGGTGCCAGCTGTTGCATCTCCAGTGATCTTCGGGCGAGGTCGGAAATAACTTCGCCAAGATTTTTCTCCTGGCGTTCTGCTATCTCTCTGGCTGCGTCGAGAACGTCGTCATCTATCGCGAGTGTCGTTTTCATTGGCTGCTCCAAGGCGTTTCAGCAATATAGCGACAAATACCATGCTTCTCAACGCCAAGCCGCTGTTGACATTTTCATGACGGCCCTCTAAAGACCGCCGCAAGCACCGGGCAGCAATGCCCGGTGTTTCATTTGACATGTCCCGTGGATCGTTTCTGTTCGCTAACCGGAACATCCTGTCAGGTCTTGGTAGAGACCAGAGGAGGGCGTGTTTCCTTCGTGCGGTTTGGCAACAAACCGTCATAAACCTTTGAAAGGAAATACGATGAGCAAGCGCGAATCGTCCAAGTACAAAATTGACCGCCGTATGGGCGAAAACATCTGGGGCCGTCCGAAGTCGCCGGTGAACCGCCGCGAATACGGCCCGGGCCAGCACGGCCAGCGCCGCAAGGGCAAGCTTTCGGACTTCGGTGTGCAGCTGCGCGCCAAGCAGAAGCTCAAGGGTTACTACGGCGACCTGCGCGAAAAGCAGTTCCGCGCGATCTTCGCCGAGGCCGATCGCCGCAAGGGCGACACCTCTGAAAACCTGATCGGCCTCCTGGAATCGCGCCTCGACGCAATCGTCTATCGCGCCAAGTTCGTTCCGACGGTCTTTGCTGCCCGTCAGTTCGTCAACCATGGCCACGTCTCGGTCAACGGCGTGCGCGTCAACATCGGTTCCTACCGCTGCAAGGCCGGCGACGTCATCGAAGTTCGCGAAAAGTCGAAGCAGCTGGTGATCGTTCTGGAAGCCGTCAGCCTCGCAGAGCGCGACGTTCCCGACTATATCGAAGTCGATCATAACAAGATGGTCGCAACCTTCGGCCGCGTCCCGACGCTCAGCGACGTTCCGTTCCCGGTCGTCATGGAACCGCATCTGGTCGTCGAATTCTATTCGCGTTAATGCATTCGTCTCGCAGTCGAAACCGATTGCGAGACAACAGCATGCGTCGCTATACGGAAAGCCGCTCTTTCGAGCGGCTTTTTTGCGATCTGGAGAGAAGCAATGGCAGATTTGCAGGCGACCCTCGATAGCATCTACGCCGATATCCAGCCGCGGATCGGCGAGGGCAAGGTCGCGGACTATATTCCCGAGCTCGCCAAGGTCGATCCGCAGCAGTTCGGCATGGCGATCGTCACCGTCGACGGCAAAGTCTATCGCGTCGGCAATGCCGATACCGCCTTCTCGATCCAGAGCATATCGAAAGTCTTCATGCTGACGCTGGCGCTCGGCAAGGTCGGCGAGGGGCTGTGGAAGCGCGTCGGACGCGAACCCTCCGGATCGGCTTTCAACTCGATCGTCCAGCTCGAGCACGAGGGCGGCATCCCCCGCAATCCCTTCATCAATGCCGGCGCCATCGCCGTCAGCGACGTCGTCATGGCCGGCCATGCGCCGCGTGAGGCAATCGGCGAGCTGCTGCGTTTCGTGCGTTATCTCGCCGATGACGAGTCGATCACCATCGACGACAAGGTGGCGCGCTCGGAAACGCAGACAGGATACCGCAATTTCGCGCTTGCCAATTTCATGCGCGCCTACCGCAATCTCGATCATCCCGTCGACCACGTGCTCGGCGTTTATTTCCATCAATGCGCCTTGTCGATGAGCTGCGAGCAGCTCGCCCGCGCCGGGCTGTTCCTGGCGGCGCGCGGCAGCAATCCGACGACCGGCCATTCGGTGGTCTCGCCGAAGCGGGCGCGGCGCATCAATGCGCTGATGCTGACCTGCGGCCATTACGATGGCTCGGGCGATTTTGCCTATCATGTTGGCCTGCCCGGCAAGAGTGGCGTCGGCGGCGGCATCTTCGCCGTGGCGCCGGGCATTGCCTCGATCGCCGTCTGGTCGCCGGGGCTGAACAAGGTCGGCAATTCACAGCTCGGCGCCGCGGCGCTGGAAATGCTCGCAGCGCGCACCGGCTGGTCGGTTTTCGGCGATTGACGCTGTGTTGCCAGGCGGCTTTCTGCTAGAGCAAGTGTGGAATTTCTGTAGGACGAAGCAATGAATATCGCAGCCAATATCGCCGACGAGTTGGAGATTAGCGAGGCCGACACCGGCGGTCATGCGCTGTTTGCCGATGCGCCGCGTTCCGTCTCCTTCAACAAGCTGCGCAAGCGGCTGCTGCGGCAGGTGCGCCAGGCCTTCGACGATTTCGACATGCTGAAGGGCCAGAAGCGCTGGCTGGTCGGCCTTTCCGGCGGCAAGGATTCCTATGGGCTGCTGGCGCTGCTGCTCGATCTCAAATGGCGCGGTCTGCTGCCGGTCGAGCTCATCGCCTGCAATCTCGACCAGGGGCAGCCGAATTTCCCGAAGCACGTGCTGCCGGACTATTTGACGAAGATCGGCGTTCGGCACCGGATCGAGTATCGCGATACCTATTCGATCGTGAAGGAAAAGTTGCCGGAGGGGGCGACCTATTGCTCGCTCTGTTCGCGGCTGCGCCGCGGCAATCTCTATCGCGTCGCGCGGGAAGAGGGCTGCGATGCGCTGGTGCTCGGCCACCACCGCGAGGACATTCTCGAAACCTTCTTCATGAATTTCTTCCATGGCGGCCGGCTCGCCTCGATGCCGGCGAAGCTTCTGAACGACGAGGGCGATCTGATGGTGCTTCGGCCGCTTGCCTATGCCGCTGAGGACGATCTCGCGAAGTTTGCCGTCGCCATGCAGTTTCCCATCATCCCATGCGATCTCTGCGGCTCGCAGGACGGGCTGCAGCGCAACGCAATGAAGGACATGCTCACCGATATCGAACGGCGCATGCCGGGCCGCAAGGATACGATGCTGCGGGCGCTGTCGCATGTGAACCCATCGCATCTGCTCGATCCGAAACTCTTCGATTTTTCCACCCTTGGTGTCACCGATCCTTCATGAAAAGCCGGCTAAGCAGGCTGCTCAATGTATGACGGACAGGATTTCGCATGACTATTTCAGACCAGGATATTCTCTTTCTCGGCGATTGCGTCCGGGAGGCGGCGCGCGCCGAGATCATGCCGCGCTTCCGTAATCTCGGCGCTGCCGATGTTTCGGAGAAGACTTCGGCAATCGATCTGGTGACCCAGGCGGACCTGCTTGCCGAACACCGGATTACCGCGGCGCTGAGAGAGCGCTTTCCTACAGCGCTCGTCGTCGGCGAGGAGGCTTATGACGTCGACCGGTCCGTCGTGCCGGCACTTGCCGATGCCGAACTCGCCTTCGTCATTGACCCTGTCGACGGGACGTTCAATTTCGCCTCCGGGCTGCCCGTCTTCGGGACGATGCTAGCGGTGACGATCAAGGGCGAGACGGTCGCCGGCATCATTCACGATCCCGTTCTCGGTGACACGGTGACGGCGATCAAAGGCGCGGGCACTATGCTGACACGCCGGGACGGGCAGTCGACAAAGCTGAAGGTCGCCGAAGCCACGACATTGAACCAGATGGTTGGCGGCCTCTCATGGGGCCATATGGATGACCCGGATCGTGCGCGCATTTGCGCCAACATGGCAAAGATCCGGATGACCTTTGCCTTCAACTGCTCGGCCTACGAATACTGGATGGTCGCCTCCGGCAAGATGCATTTCATCGGCCATGCGAAGCTGATGCCCTGGGATCATCTGGCTGGCGTGCTCGCGCATCAGGAGGCCGGCGGCCATACAGCGAAATTCGACGGCACGCCCTATCGCCCCGGCGAGACGGCGGGCGGAATCATCTCCGCACCCGACAAGGAGAGCTGGCAGCTTATCCGGCGCGAGATCGTCGGCATCTGATTAAGGTTCTCCTGGGAGACCTAAGCGTGAGGATTTGAGATGACTTCGACTGTTGACGTGACCGTTCTTGCCGATCTACTGCGCCGTGCAGCAAAGGCGGAGATCCTGCCGCGCTTTCGCCGGCTCGGCCAGGACGACGTGCGCGCCAAGAGCGAGGCGACCGATCTCGTCACCGAGGCCGATGAGCAGGCGGAACGGATGATCAAGGCGGAAGCTGCGCAACTCTGGCCGAGCGCACTGTTCCTTGGCGAAGAATCGGTCGCGGCCGATCCTGATTTGCTCGGCAGCCTCGAACATGCCGATCTCGCGATCGTCGTCGATCCGGTCGACGGCACGTTCAATTTTGCCGCCGGCATCCCGGCCTTCGGCGTCATGGCGTCCGTTATCTCCGGCGGCGAGACGGTTGCCGGCATCATCTACGATCCGATGGGCGACGACTGGGTGATGGCCGAAAAGGGCGGCGGCGCCTGGCTGCGGCGGCCGGATGGCGGCGCCGAGCGGCTCTCGGTGGCAGCTCCCGTGGGACTGGAGCATATGGTCGGCATGGCCTCCACCGGCTACCTGCCGAAGGAGAAGCGCGCCGAAGTGCTCGGCAATCTCGCCAAGGTACGCTTCCTCACCAATTACCGCTGTGCGGCCCACGAATACCGCACCTTTGCCGGCGGCCATGTGCATTACCTCATGTACAACAAGCTGATGCCTTGGGATCACCTTGCCGGTACGTTGATCGCGCAGGAGGCAGGCGCCTATGCGGCGCGCTTCGACGGCTCGGCCTACCTGCCGCATCATCTCGATGGCGGGCTGCTAATTACCCCCGACAAGGCCTCCTGGGAGGTACTGCGGCGTGAGGTGTTCACGGTCTGAACAACCGCTCGACCTGCCGCATATTACTGGTAGAGCTTTTCCATGAGAAAGTTTTCCAGGCCTTGCCCACGCTTCTCGACGATTTGCTTCGTTATGACGCGGAACCCTTTGCGCTCAAAAAACGGTCGGGCGGTTCGGCTGGCTTCGGTATAGATTCGGCTAAACCCCAGCTTCGGGGCTTCGTCTTCGACTCTGCTCAATAGCCGGCTTGCTATTCCAAGCCCCTGAAACTCGGGGTGCACAAACATCATGTCCAGGCATCCGTCGCCGGTCAGGTCAGAAAACCCGACAGGCTCTTCGTCAAATTCTGCGATCCAGGCAGGCCTGCTTATCCTTCGCTCTGCCCATAGTCCGCGATCTTCCACCTTTGCCCAAGCCTGGATCTCCGCGGGTGAGTAGTCTTTCGACGCGACCTCTCGAATGGCGCGCAGAAAAATTTCAATCGTCGCATCCACGTCGCCTGGCGCGTAAGGCCTGATCAGAATTCGGTCGTCCATCGAGGGTGCCTTTCGCGCACTGCCGCGCCAATCCAATGGATTGAACCATCGATCAAATCACTGCAGCGCTCACGCTATAGCATCTCAAGAATATGTCCCCATGCGAGTCGTCCCAATTTGGCGTCGGCCTCGTCACCTCCACCATGAGCGCGCAGCGATGATCGGGAAGTGGTTTCGCCCGGCAGCAGAATGCGATGGCCCGCATCTTCTCCCAACACAAGCTGGGTGGAAAAACCAAAACCTGCGCGCCGCCGAACAAGTGATGCGGCAAATTTGTCTGATGGCCAGAGCGCGTCATCGCATCCTGCTACGAGCAGAATTTCGGCATTCGTTCTCTCCAAAGGGATAGCCGCTGCGTCGATCTCAGATTCGTGCACCTGAAGGCATCGTTCGAACAGGCCCCGATAGGCGACCAGCTCGTCTCTGTATTCTCGCACCCATTCTGGATCCGACGAAACAAAAGGAAGCGGTGCGCCTCGCAATGACCACGAGGAGCGTTCCGGCCAGCTGATGCCATCAAGCCCCGGACCAATATTTCCCCAGACGACTGACGAAGGGCTCATCGCGACGACCGAGCTGATGCGCGGATCGTATACGGCCGTGAGCAGTGCAGCTTCGGCGCCTTTCGATGTCCCCACTAGGACGATGCGTTTGCAACCGAGTTCGATCAAATAATCAGTGGCAGCGAAGAAGGTTTCCAGCGGCACCTCGCAAATGCCTGGCATCTGGCCTTCGCCGCCGAACCAGCGAAGCGCTATGACCGTTGCCCCCTGGCTCGCAAACAATCTGGCGCGGGCCACATCGACGCGGCCACTGGAGCCGCCGAGTACAACAACGCCAGTGCCGGCATCCGGTTTGACTTGAAATATCTCGCCCTGCAATGGCGGCGGGAGACGTTGATATCCTGCATCCAAAACCAGGCTCCTTCTTCCAGCGGCATCCAGATTTAGGAACGTGCCGAGTTGCCATCTAATGCAATGTCGCCGGGGATCAACCGCTCCGACAGATTTCCCATTTCAGAAGTGGGCAGCACCCGGATCGAGCTGCGGGCTGTCGCCGGGGTGGGTGAAGAGCTTGCCGTTTTCGGCCCAAAGGGTGGCTGCGATCGTCACCGCGCCGAAAAACGCGAAGCCGCCGAAGAGCGGCTGCACCGTGCCATTGAACATCTGGCCGACCAGGCCGCCGAGGATGGCGCCGGCCGTCGTCGAGACGAAGCCGGTGATGGCGGTCGCCGTGCCGGCGAGATTGCCCATCGGCTCGAGGCTGATCGCGGTGAAGTTGGTAGCGATCAGGGCAAACATCATCAGCACGATGGTGAAGATGCCGTAGGCGATGGCGAAATCAGGTTTGCCGGCCAGCGAATAGAAAAAGCCGACAGCCGACAGCGCCGTGAAGATCAGCAGGGCAGCGTGCGAGATGCGGCGCATGCCGAATTTGCGCACGAAGAATCCATTGGCGAAATTGGCGACGGCGATGCCGCCGGCGGTGGCCGCAAAGGCGATCGGCAGCCAGTCGCCAAGGCCGTAGACCTCGCCGAAGACCTGCTGCACGGAGATCACATAGGCGCTGATGACGCCGGTGAACATGGTGAGGCCGATCATGTAGCCGCAGGTGATGCGGTTGGTGAGCACGGTCTTGAAGCCGTCCACGACGGAGGCGACCGACAGCGGCAGCCGCTCTTCCGGCGGCAGCGATTCCTTCAGCCGGAGGAAAGCCCAGACGAATAGGATGGTAGCGATGATCCCGAGCAGGATGAAGATCCAGTGCCAGTTGGCATAGAGGATGATGAGTTGGCCGACGGAAGGGGCAACGATCGGCACGATCATGAAGACGATCATCACATAGGACATGACACGGGCCATTTCGCGGCCACCGAAGCAGTCGCGTACCATGGCCATGGTGGTGATGCGCACCGCAGCACCGCCCACACCCTGAACGAAACGCATGACGAGCAGCATTTCGAAGCTGCCGGTTGCGGCTGCAGCAAACATCCCGACAATGTAGCAGGCCAATCCGCCGAGCAGGATGTTGCGGCGGCCGAACGTATCCGAAAGGCTGCCGAAGAATATCTGCGAGACGCCGAATCCTAAGAAGAACACGCCGATGATCAGCTGCGCGTCGTTGGTATTGGTGACGCCGAGGGAATGGCCGATATTGGGCAATGCCGGCAGCATGCTGTCGATCGCCATGGCGACGCTGGCAGTCATGATGGCAATGGTGACGACGAATTCGCCAAAGCCCATGCCGATGCGGCGGGAGCCCTGGTTTTCCTGGTGCGGTTTATGCGGCGGCGTCATGTGATGGAAATCCCGGATGCGGAGGAGGTTGGCCGTTCAGACGGCCGGGTTCTGCGATTGGAAGAGGCGCCCCTTTTCGGCGATCAGCACGAAGACGAGCCCGATGATCGATACGACGAAATAACCGGCGACCATCGGCAGTGCTGTGCCGTCGAAAGCTTGGCCGATGCCGGCGCCGATGAGGGCGCCGCCGACCGTGCTCATGAAGCCGAGGACCGAGGAGGCGGTGCCGGCGACGTGGCCGAGCGGCTCCATGGCGAGCGAATTGAAGTTCGAGCCGATCCAGCCGAACTGGAACATGGAAAGGCCGAAGAAGGAGATGAACAGAGCGAAGGGCATCGGCTCGGTGCTGGCCATCTGGACGATCAGCCAGATGGTGTTGATGGCGATGAAGCCGAGCAGCGAGCCATGCGACAGGCGGCGCATGCCGAGCTTGCCGACGAAGCGCGAATTGAAGAAGGACGACAGCGACATGAAGATCGCCACGCCGGCGAAGGCGAAGGGGAAATAGACGCCGAGATCGTAAATGCCGACATAGACCTGCTGGGCCGAATTGATGAAGCCGAACAGCGCGCCGAAGATGAAGGTGCTGGCAATGGTGTAGCAGAGCGCGACGCGGTTGGTCAGCACCAGCTTGAAGGCGCCGAAGATCGAGCGGGCGGTGAAGGGCCTGACATTGGCGGGATGCAGGGTTTCCGGCAGGCGTAGATAGGCCCAGACGGCGATACCAGTCGCCATGGTGGCGATGAAGAGGAAGATCAGGTGCCAGTTGCCGAAGAAAATGACGATCTGGCCGGCGCCGGGCGCAATAACCGGCACGATCATGAAGACCATCATGATCAGCGACATGACTTCGGCCATCTGCCGTCCGCCATAGATATCGCGGACGATGGAGATGGTGATAACGCGGGTGGCCGCCGAGCCGATGCCCTGGACGAATCGCAGCACCAGCAGGCCGGCGAAGGAGGGAACGAAGACGATGCCGATGGCCGAAACGATATAGACGACGAGGCCGAACAACAGCGGTGTGCGGCGGCCGAAGCGATCGGAAAGCGGTCCGTAGAAAAGCTGCGCGCAGCCGAAGCCGAGCAGATAAGAGGAGACGACGAATTGCCGGTGGTTCTCGCTCTCGACGCCGAGGCTCGCGCCGATCTGCTGCAGGGCCGGGAGCATGATATCGATCGCCAGCGAGTTAATGGCCATCAGGAAGGCCGCGAGCGCGATGAATTCTCGCCTGCCCATGGGCAGGCGGCCCGCGGACACGGCTTGTGAAGAATCTGTCACAATGAAATTCCCATAAACAGGTCAAGGCGCTGCTGGCCGCAGCGCCTCGAACTCAAGAAACAGATTTGGAAACCGGGCGGACGTCCGGTGACCGGTCAGGAGGCGGCGCGCACCGCGATGCCGTTTTCCTGGAGATGCTGCTGCAGTTCACCAGCCTGGAACATTTCCCGGACGATGTCGCAACCGCCGACGAACTCGCCCTTTACATAGAGCTGCGGGATCGTCGGCCAGTTGGAATATTCCTTGATGCCCTGGCGGATTTCCGAATCGGCGAGCACGTTGACGCCCTTGTAGTCGACGCCGATGTAATCGAGAATCTGCACGACCTGGCCGGAGAAACCGCACTGCGGAAACTGCGGCGTGCCCTTCATGAAGAGGACGACGTCGTTGGTCTTGATTTCGTTGTCGATGAATTCGTGAATGCCGCTCATGGGACCTAATCCTTTCAACAGGCGGGTTAAAGGCCCACCGTTTCAATCGTTGCCTTTAGATAGCATGCGACACCAGGAATTCCAGCCGCCCGAACCAAAAAAAGACCAATTCGGGCAGGGCCTCGCTGAGGATTGTTGCCGTCGCGTTACGGTCGGAGACTTTGCCGCTCGTCTCAGCTGCGACGCTGGCGGCTGCGGCCGGCGGCGGTGCGGCGCTTGCTGACCTGTTTGCGGGCGGGCTTGGGCTTGGCCGAGGTCGCCTTGCGCGCAGCTGTCGTCGTCGCGGCGGGGCGTGTCTTGCGCCTCTTGCGCTTCGTCGTGGCGCGGCCGGTGGTTTTCTTCAGGATCTCCTGCAGCACGGTGTTGACGACGCCTGATATCAATTCTTTGACTAGGTCGGCCACAAAACCCCTCCGTTCGTGATGGAAACGACATGGATGCTATTGAATTCCGGAAGAGTTCGGTTAGCAAGACGGCTTCGAGACCATAGCTGCTTTTTGCCGATATCAGCGGCGCAGCAGCCGGATCGCAGCAACATGCCGGCCATTCGCCCGGCCGGAAGAGTGGAATGGAATTGATCGAGAAGCGGGTCGTCCTGCATTTCCCGGGCTTCGAGCCGCTTGACGGCGTTGCCCACAGGGCACGCTACGAGCGTTCGGCCAGGCAGAGTGCCGCCGTCTGGGGCTATTCGGTCGAGACGGGGCCAGTGGACGAGGGGAGCAATCCGGTCAGTTTCGAGGTCAGGACGGCTGAGAGGGTAGCGGCGCCCGAGGCAGGGACCGGTTCCCCCGGCTGGCAGACGAAGAGCCGGATCCATATGGTCGATCACGATACACTGGTGCGCAGGCTGCGTGCCGGGAACACGCTGAGCCAGATCATGGCAGGCTTCCGAAGCTGCGCCGAGATCATGCTGGAAGGCGGGACGCGGGGATATTTCCGCCATGCCTGGCGCTTCGGCCTGTTCTTCCTCTTCCCGTTCCTGCTGACGGCACTGGCAATCGCGCTGACGGCGCAGATCGCCATCCTGCCCTATGCTCTTAGCTTTTCGCCGTGGCACATGCTCTGGAGCGGACCGCTGGCGCTCTGTTTCTTCATCTTCGCCTTCCTGCCGTTTTCCGAACGCTTCCATACGCTGCATCTCTTTGCCGATTGGGAAATGGCCGTGGCGCTCGGCCGCATGGACCGGGCCGATTTCAACGACTGGCTGGAAGACCAGGCCATTGCCGTGCGTAAGGCGCTTGAGGAAGAGGCGGACGAATATGTGATCTCCTCGCACAGCATGGGATCGAGCGTCGCCGCCCATGTCATCGGCATATTGCTGGAAAGGGAGCCGCAGATATTCAAGGGCAAGCGCGTGGTCTTCGCCACGCTCGGCAGCGCCATCCTGCAATGTGCGCTCATGTCATCGGCAACGCTGCTTCGCGCCCGCGTCGGGCTGATCGCCCGCTGTCCCGAGATTTCCTGGCTCGACGTGCAGTGCCTGACGGATTCGATCAATTTCTACAAGGTGCCGGTCGTTGCCGTCTCCGGCCATGCGGATGCGCCTCAAGCGAAGATGATCCTGATCCGCGTCAAGCAGATGCTGACGCGAGAGCACTACCGCAAGATCCGCAAGGACCAGCTGCGCGTCCACCGGCAATATGTCCTTGGGCTCGATCTGCAGGCGCCCTTCGACTTCACGCTGCTGACATCCGGGCCGATGCCGGCCTCGGTCTTTGCCGATCCCGACGAAAAGAGAATGCCCGGCTGAGGGCCGGGCATCGTCATCCGGATTGCGTCGGGCTCTATTCCGGCGCGGAGGTCTGCAGGGCCAGAGCATGCAGTACGCCGCCCATATTGCCCTTCAGCGCCTCGTAGACCATCTGGTGCTGCTGCACGCGGCTCTTGCCGCGGAAGGCTTCGGCGACGACTTCGGCGGCGTAGTGATCGCCGTCGCCTGCCAGATCGCGGATCGTCACCTTGGCACCGGGAATCCCAGCCTTGATCATGTCTTCGATATCGCCGGGTTTCATGGCCATGATCGTTACTCCTTGCGCATCATTCCGCAGCAAGTTCGCCGCGGCCTTCCATAAAATCAGGGAACCACGATTCATGGGCATCGCGCAATTGCTGAATCGGCAGCGAGATGAGATCGCCGACGACGAGCGCCGTTCCCCAGACCGTGCCGAGACGGCGGAAGGGAACGCCGCCACCTTCTGCATTGACGCAGACGAAATCGGCAACATCGGCAGGCAACGTCAGGACGTAGCGCGCCTGATCCTCGCCGAAGAGCAGCGCATGCGGTGCACCCTTGCCTTCGCTCAGATCGATCGTCAGGCCTTTGCCCGAGGCCATCGCCATTTCGGCGAGCGCCACCGCAAGGCCGCCTGAGGAAATGTCGTGGCAGGCCGTCGCCTGGCCGTTGCGTATGACGGAGCGGACGAAATCGCCGTTGCGGCGCTCGGCGAACAGATCGACCTCCGGCGCCGGGCCTTCGGCACTGCCGAGCACGTCACGGAGATAGACGGACTGGCCGAGATGGCTGCCGTCGACGCCGATCATGATCACCTTATCGCCATCATTGGCAGCGCCGATGCGGGCCATCTTGCGCCAGTCCGGCAGCAGGCCGACGCCTGCGATCGTCGGGGTCGGCAGGATGGCGACGCCGTTTGTCTCGTTGTAGAGCGAAACGTTGCCGGAGACGATCGGGAAGTCGAGCGCGCGGCAGGCTTCGCCGATGCCCTTCACCGCCTGAACGAACTGGCCCATGATCTCGGGCTTTTCGGGATTGCCGAAGTTCAGATTGTCGGTGGCGGCGAGCGGTTCGGCGCCTGTCGCGGTGATGTTGCGCCAGCATTCGGCGACCGCCTGCTTGCCGCCTTCGAAGGGATCCGCCTCGACATAACGCGGAGTGACGTCGGAGGAGAAGGCGAGCGCCTTGGAGGGATGGCCGTCGACACGCACGACGCCGGCATCGCCGCCCGGAAGCTGCAGCGAATTGCCCTGGATCAGCGTGTCGTATTGCTCATAGACCCAGCGGCGGCTCGACTGGTTGGCGGAGCCGACGAGTTGCAGCAGCGCCTGGCCGTAATCTTCGGGTGCGGCGACGAGATTGGCGGGCAGGGGGGCGTGCTTGCCGGATTCGCGCCAGGGGCGGTCATATTCCGGCGCCTGGTCGCCGAGATCCTTGATCGGCAGGTTGGCGACTTCCTCGCCCTGATGCATGACGCGGAAGCGCAGATCGTCGGTCGTCCAGCCGACGATGGCAAAATCGAGGCCCCACTTGACGAAGATCGCCTTGGCTTCCTCTTCCTTCTCCGGCTGCAGCACCATGAGCATGCGCTCCTGGCTTTCCGACAGCATCATTTCGTAGGCCGTCATTCTCTCTTCGCGCACCGGCACCTTGTCGAGCTCGAGCAGGATACCGAGATCGCCCTTGGCGCCCATTTCGACGGCCGAGCAGGTGAGGCCGGCCGCACCCATATCCTGAATGGCGATGACGGCACCGGTCTGCATCAGCTCGAGGCAGGCTTCCAACAGGCACTTCTCGGTGAAGGGGTCGCCGACTTGAACGGTCGGGCGCTTCTCTTCGATCGATTCGTCGAATTCGGCCGATGCCATCGTCGCGCCGCCGACGCCGTCGCGGCCGGTCTTGGCGCCGAGATAGACGACCGGAAGACCGACGCCCTTGGCTTCGGACAGGAAGATGGCGTTGGACTTCGCAACACCGGCGGCAAAGGCGTTGACGAGGATGTTGCCGTTGTAGCGAGCGTCGAACTCGACTTCGCCGCCGACCGTCGGCACGCCGAAGGAATTGCCGTAGCCGCCGACGCCGGAAACGACGCCGGAGACGAGATGGCGGGTCTTCGGATGATCCGGCTCGCCGAAGCGCAGCGCGTTCATTGCGGCGATCGGGCGCGCACCCATGGTGAAGACGTCGCGCAGGATGCCGCCGACGCCGGTCGCAGCGCCCTGATAAGGCTCGATATAGGAGGGGTGGTTGTGGCTCTCCATCTTGAAGACGGCGCAATCGCCGTCATCGATGTCAACGACGCCGGCATTTTCGCCCGGGCCCTGGATGACACGCGGCCCCTTGGTCGGCAGGGTGCGCAACCATTTCTTCGAGGATTTGTAGGAGCAGTGCTCGTTCCACATGGCCGAGAAGATACCGAGCTCGGTGAAGGTCGGTTCGCGGCCGATCAGATCCAGAATACGCTGGTACTCGTCGGGCTTCAGGCCATGGCCCGCGATGAGTTCCGGCGTGATCGGGATGGTGTTTGGAATGGTCATGAGCTCTCGAAAGTCCCTGCCGTTGCGCGTTTTCCGCTCTTTAGCCTATGTAGGGACGGCGCGCGACAGGAAAATGCCCGCCGTCAACAGCGGGCAGCCAACTTCTTCCTCACGATGAAAAGTGGTCGCGGCTAGAATTTGTAGCCGATCTGCAGACCGGCGCGTGTCATGCCGTCGTTCGGCCCGTCGCAGAGATTGGCATGCGAGGAATGGGCGATCTGGGCCATGACATTCCAGTGGGCGTTGAAACGATAGCCGGCCCCCACATATTCGTGGAAGAGAACACGACAGCCGAGTTCCGGACCGTCATCATCGCCTTCGAGATCGCCGGTATGGATGACGCCACCGAAGCTGGCTTCGGCAAAGAGCTTCTCGTGAAATCGACCGTCCAGGTGAAGCCGGTGAAGAACTGGGTAGCCTCGCCCAACGTGCCGATCGAGGTGCCGAGATGGACACGTGGGTGCAGCAGCTGTTGCTGCCAGCCGACCGCCGTGTCGTAGCCGAAGGGATCGAAGAGAGCGGTAATCTCCGGAAAGACGCCGTCTTCCCTGGAATGGCCCGACTGCACCGAGGTCGAGACGCCGAACCGCAATTCATCGAATATCTGCTCGCCGGCAATTGCAGAGCCCGCAACCGAGACGGCGGCTGCCGCTGCCACTGATGCTATACTCAAAAAACGCAACGCGATCCTTCCGAAGTCGACCCTCATTTGCTGTCCTTTGATTCGCATCAGACGGGAACAACAAAGAGGTAACACGGAGGTTGAGTCGCTAAAGCGCTCCGAATAGACTCCGGCGTTTTTTCCGAATTATGACGTGTATTTGCAACACGTCATATTTCGCCGTCATAGGCGGATCCGCCATTTTCCAGCAGCCGGCGCAGGATCATCAGGCCCGAGATCAGTTCCTGCCCCGTCTTCGGCGAGGACAAACCGATGCGAACGCGGTGATAGGCTTTCTCGCCGCGGGCCGCCTTGAACTCGTCCTCATCGTCGACGAGCACACCGTCGCGGTAGGCGGCGTTCTTGAAGGTGCCTGACATCCAGGGCTCCGGCAGTTTCAGCCAGAGGAAGGGCGCGTGGAGGTGCGATTCGAAATCGAAACCCTGCAACTGCTCGCGGGCGAGCTGGACGCGCCTGGAAAGTTCTTTGACGCTCTCTTTGCGGATCTCGTGCGCCGTGCCGCTTTCGACGAGGCGCGCACAGGTCTCCGCCAGGATGAAGGGCAGGCCGCCGGTGATCATCCTATGCGTCACCCTGATGCGCTGGGCAAAATGCGGCGGGCAGGCGACCCAGCCGCCGCGCACGCCGGCGGCGACCGATTTCGACAGGCCGTTGACGAGGAAGGTGCGGTCGGGCGCGATCGAGGCGAGCAGCGGCGTATCGTCGTCGGCCATGCCGCCGTAGAGGTCGTCCTCGATCAGCCAGACGCTGTGTTTCCTGGCGATTGCGGCGATTGCCGCGCGCCGCTCATAGGGCATGATTGCCAGCGTCGGATTGTGGACGGTCGGCATCAGGAAGGCGATCTTCGGATGCTGCTGCTGGCAGAGCCGCTCGAAATCCTCGGGGATCACGCCCAGCTCATCGGAATCGACGGTCAGCGTGCGGCGGCCGAGAAGGCGGGCGCTGCGGCTGACCTGGGTATAGGTGAGATCCTCGAAGACGATCTTGTCGCCCGGCGCCGAGACGGCGGCGATGACGGCGATTGCTGCCGCATGGGCGCCGAGCGTCGGCACGATGTTTTCGACCTCCGGCGTCCAGCCGCTACGGGCAAGCCAGCGGCGGCCGGCCTCGAACCAGTTGCGCGGGAAACTTCGGGAATAGGAGGAGATTTCCGAGAGATGCTGCTCGCCGATCTCGGCGAGGATGCCAGCGATGATCTTGCCCTGGCCGAGATCGGGCGCGGCTGTGGTGTCGAAACGGATCTTGTTGGCAGGCGCATCCTGGACGCGAGTGCCGCCGAGCGAGACGGTCAGCGGATCGATCTGTTCCCCGGGCGGCGTTTCGGAACGGTTCAGCACATAGGTGCCGCGCCCCACTTCGCCGGCGACCAGGCCGCGCTCATGCACCAGCGCATAGGCGCGGCCGATCGTGCCGATCGTCACGCCAATATCGTAAGCAAGGTTGCGCTGCGGCGGCAGCTTGCTGCCGGCGGGAAGGGCGCCGCTTGCTATGGCGGATTCGATGCTGTCGGCAAGCCGGAGATAGACCGGCCCAGAACCGCGGGAAATATCGGGAAGCCAATTTGTCATGGTGACAATTGTATATATTGGCACATTGTATCGGTCAAGCGTATGAGTCAATTCCAATGGCAAGCCGAGAGGATTCCTGGAATGTCTGCCTTACCTGAGATCAAAATGCCGATTGTACCGATTGTCTCCTTTGAAGATAGAAGGCAGATCATCCTCCCCGACGCACCCGCCGTGGCGACGACGCGTTTGGAGCGAATCTGGGCGGCCATTCTTCTCTGGCATCAAAAGCGGGAAGGCCGGCGCGCGCTGAGAGGCCTGACGGCGACCGAACTCAAGGATATCGGAGTGTCACAGTCCGACGCGGCGCGCGAAGTCAGCAAGTCGTTCTTTTGGGACTGAAACGTGCCTTCGAAACTGACCGGGTCGATCAGCTGCAGGCCTTGTTGCCTGCCGACCAGCGATTGACGTCGGTGGTGATGCGGCCGGCGACGGGCTCCTGCATCATCGGCCCGAAGGCCTGCAGGCGCGACGGGCTTCCCTCGGCCTGAACGACGAGCAGCGGCCGGCTTTCCGGGCTGCCCTTGTGGACCAGCAGGATCCGCGGCCGGCCGGAGAAGGAATTGAGCTCCGGCGCGAGCTTGTAAGCAGCAAAGGCCGGATCACCCGATTTGAACCAGCAGGCATTGGCGCCGAGCGCCACCCGTTCCATCGTCGGCAGCGCGCCGCGGTTCGGGCCTGCCGTCGGTGCCGGCGTCTGGCAAGCTGCGAGCATGGCTGCGAGAGCGGTCAACAGGGCGGCGTTTGCGAGGCGAAGGCGCATCAATCTTGCTCCAGATCCGGACGGAAGGATTTTCGGGTGCATGCCGTTGCCCAAGACCGCCGCGCGGTTTTGGACGACGTGCAGGGCTCAGGCGGCGATGACGTCGAGCGCCGAGGCAAACAGGCCACGGCCGTCCGATCCGCCATGGGCGGCCTCGATCAGGTTCTCGGGATGCGGCATCATGCCGAGCACGTTGCCCTTTTCGTTCACGACGGCGGCGATATCATTGATCGAGCCGTTCGGGTTGGTGCCCTCGGCATAACGGAACACCACCTGGCCATTGCCTTCGATCGCGGCCAGCGTTCCTTCGTCGGCGAAATAATTGCCGTCATGATGGGCGACCGGGCAGCGAATGACCTGGCCCTGCGCATAGGCGCGGGTGAAATCCGTCTCGGCATTGACGACTTCGAGCCTGATCTCGCGGCAGACGAATTTCAGCGAGGAATTGCGCATCAGCGCGCCGGGCAGCAGGCCGGCCTCGACGAGGATCTGGAAGCCGTTGCAAACGCCGAGGACTTTCACGCCCTTTGAAGCCTTGTCGATGATCGCCTGCATGACCGGCATGCGGGCTGCGATCGCGCCGCAGCGCAGATAGTCGCCATAGGAAAAGCCGCCGGGAATGACGATCAGGTCGACATCGGGGATCTCGGTTTCCGTCTGCCAGATCGTCACCGGCGGCTGGCCGGAGATCTTGGTCAAGGCGGCGATCATGTCGCGGTCGCGGTTGAGGCCCGGAAGTTGAACGACGGCTGATTTCATGGGGTCCCTGCGTTTCGCGAAAGATATTGAACTGGAACGCTTTCTGCGAGCCATACTCCATTGTCGGAGACAAAGAAAGAATGACCCTCTGAAAACATGCGAGCCGCGTCGACACGCAGAATGATATGTTCACCCTTGCGGCGCACTGCGACGATTTTCGCCGTTTCGACATCTGCCGACAGATGAACGTGGTGCCGTTGCATCTTCTTCAAGCCTTCGCGCTCGATCGACTGCCAGCTCGTCAAAGACGTGCCGTGAAAAAGAGCCGCTGGCGGCTCGACCGGATTCAATGCGAGATCGACGTCGATGCTATGACCTTGGTTTGCGCGAATTCTGTTATCGGAGAGCGTGAAGCGCTTCTTTGGATTGTTTTCGACAATCTCGATGATCTCGGCGCGGGAAACGTCATATTTCGACGCCAACGCTTTTTCGAGCTCGTCGAACGAGACCCAACCCTCGCTATCAAGCGTCAAGCCCGCAGCTTCCGGCGCATGACGCAAAACATAGCTCATATATTTCGAGACTTCCGTCTCCAGCTTTGCTTTCATCATGACGCCAAATCCTCAAAGTCCGCCAGACGACGGGTCTGTGATCATCAGTCGATCGCGATTGCGTAATTCTCGATCACCGTGTTGGCGAGCAGTTTTTCGCACATGGCCTTGAGGTCGGCCTCGGCCTTGCCCTTATCGGCGCCTTCCAGCTCCAGGTCGAAGACCTTGCCCTGTCTTATATGGCCGACGCCCGAGAAGCCGAGGGCGCCAAGCGCACCCTCGATAGCCTTGCCCTGCGGATCGAGAACGCCGTTTTTCAGCGTGACGGTGACACGAGCCTTGATCACTTTGTCTTTCCTACCTTACTTGACGAGAACCGGGCCGGTGCCGCGCACGGGCTCGTTTTCATTGATGATGCCGAGACGGCGCGCGACTTCGGAATAGGCTTCGAGCAATCCGCCGAGGTCACGGCGGAAGCGGTCCTTGTCCATCTTCTCGTGGGTTTCGATATCCCAGAGCCGGCAGCTGTCCGGCGAGATTTCGTCGGCGAGGATGATGCGCATCATATCGCCTTCGAAGAGGCGGCCGCATTCGATCTTGAAATCGACGAGCTGGATGCCGACGCCGAGGAAGAGGCCGGTCATGAAGTCGTTGACGCGGATGGCAAGCGCCATGATGTCATCGAGTTCGGCGGGGTTTGCCCAGCCGAAGGCGGTGATGTGCTCTTCGGAGACCATCGGATCGTCGAGCGCGTCGGACTTGTAGTAGAATTCGATGATCGAGCGCGGCAGCACGACGCCTTCGTCGATGCCGAGGCGCTTGGCGAGAGAACCGGCCGCGACATTGCGCACGACGATCTCCAGCGGGATCATCTCCACTTCCTTGATCAACTGCTCGCGCATGTTCAGCCGGCGGATGAAATGAGTGGGGATGCCGATCTTGTTCAGATGGCTGAAAATATATTCGCAGATGCGGTTGTTGAGGACGCCCTTGCCATCGATGACTTCGTGCTTCTTCTTGTTGAAGGCAGTGGCATCGTCCTTGAAGAACTGGATCAAAGTGCCCGGTTCCGGGCCCTCATACAGAATCTTTGCCTTGCCCTCGTAAATACGGCGGCGACGGTTCATCGTGGTCATTCTCTGTTGTTGGCGCTCTTGGGATAGCGCGAGTGGATCGATCTCGTGGCGTCCCCTTAAAGGAAAAGAGAGGGTTTCACAATCCGCCTGTCGCTCCTTCCCTGGTTTCCGGATTTCGCGGCCCGGTTTCCGATTTTACGGAATACCGCCAAGAGAATCGAATGAATTCGCAAGACGAGTTTAGCGCTTTTTCCTCTACGGTGGAATGAAGGCGAAATGGCGAGCCGCTTATGCAGGTTTTTATTTGGCGGCTCTGCTTCGCAGCGCGCGACGAAGCTGCGCCTGCAAGGCGCGAGCGGCGATTTGCCCGTGGCGCCAGCTGCCGGAGCGGATGAAGGAGGGGATCTGCATGGCCGGCATCGGCCGGGCGAGCGCGAAGCCCTGCAGCGTGTCACAGTCGAGTTCTTCGAGGATGCGGATATGCTCCGCCGTCTCGACGCCCTCGGCGATGACCAGGATGTTCAGCGAGCGACCGATATCGATGATCGAGCCGACGAGTTTGCGCTGCTCGGCCGATTGCGGCAGCATGCGGATCAGCTCGCGGTCGATCTTCAGCGTCTTCGGGCTCAAGCGCAGCAGGCTTACGATCGAGGCATGGCCGGTGCCGAAATCGTCGATCTGAATGTCGATGCCGAGCTTGCGCAGCTTTTTCAGGTTGGCGACCACCGCCTCGTCGCAATCGTCGAGCGAGATCGATTCCAGCAGCTCGAAGGAGAACGTGCCGGGCTCGATCTTCAAGGCGCGGAGCTTCTTGCCGAGATCGGGATCGGCGAGCCGCCTGGCGGAGACGTTGACCGATACCTTCGGGATCGGCAGCCCGTCCTTCACCCACGTCTTACGGTCGGCAATGGCGCGCTCCAAGATGAGGGCGTCGATGGTCGAGACGACGTCGAGATCCTCGGCGATATCGAGGAAGCGATCGGGCGTCAGCAGCCCGTGCACCGGATGCTGCCAGCGTGCAAGCGTTTCGACACCTGCGACATCGAGCGTGCGGGCATCGAACTGCAGCTGATAGAAGGGCACGAATTCATTGCGTTCGAGGCCGATCAGGATCTCGTCGGCAAGGTGCTTGGCGGAGATGATGTCGCGGCGGGCAGCGGCCGAGAAGAATTCGAAGCGGTTGCGACCCAGGCCCTTGGCCCGATACAGCGCGATATCGGCGTCGAGCAGCATCTGCTTGGCGTCGAGCGTCGGTCCGCTATCGATGGCGATGCCGATGCTGGCGCCGAAACGGCAATCGTGCCCCTCATATCTGACGGGTTTGCGCAATTCGCGGATAACACGTTCGGCAAGGCCGGCGATCTTCTTCGACGCTGGATCGACGGCGCAGAGGATGACGAATTCATCGCCGCCGATGCGGGCGACGAAATCGGCGGCGCGGACGGAATTCCTCAGCACGCTTGCGGCATGCTGCAGCATGGCGTCGCCAGCCCGGTGGCCGAGCGTGTCGTTGATCTGCTTGAAGCGGTCGAGATCGATATGCAGGATCGCCAGCGCCAGGCCCTTTGCCCGGCATTCGGCCGAGCGCTCGCCCAGCATCTTGTCGAGATAGCGGCGGTTCGGCAGGCCGGTGAGATAATCGTGCAGCGCCAGGTGCTCGATACTCTCCTTGGCGGCTTCGAGCTCGCGGTTGCGGGCTTCCGCCAGATCCTTGGCGCGCCGCAGCTCGTTGCGGAGCGCGACTTCCTCGGTGACGTCCCAGTTGGCGCCGATCAGCTTGCGGTGGCCGTTGCCGTCGACGAAGAAGGCCGAGCGGGCGCGGATGACGCGTTCGGCTCCGTCGCCGCGAATGATGCGGTATTCCTGCTGGAAATCGCTTCCACTCTCGACGCTGCGGTCGGACAAGCCAAGCACGCGCTCGCGGTCGTCGGGATGCAGGCTTTTCGCCCAGGCGTCGCTGGCAATCTGGCGCGAGGCGCCCTGCAGTCCGTAAATGGCAATGAGGCGGTCGTCCCATTCGACGACATCATGCTCGATATCGGCCTCGAAAACGCCGATGCGGGAAATCTCCAGCGCCAGATCGAGCCGGCGCGACAAACGCGACAGCGTCTCCTCTGCTTCCTTGCGGGCGGTGATATCCGTATCCGTGCCGATGATACGCGTCGGCACGCCGTTCTCGTCCCATTCGACGCAGGCGCCGCGACACTCGATCCAGACCCAGTGGCCATCCTTATGGCGCTCGCGATATTCGAAGATCTGGAAGTTTGGATCGCCGGCGTTCTGCCGGTCGATTGCATGGACGACGAAATCGCGATCGTCGGGATGGACGAGCTGCAGCCAGGCGTCGTAATCGCCAGCGGCTTCCTCGTCGGGCGCCATGCCGCGCATGGTTTTCCACGTCGGCGAGTAATATTTCCGGTCGAGACGGTAGTTGTGATCCCATACGCCGAGGCCCGAGCCGACGAGCGCATGGTTCCAGCGGCTCTCCCGCTCGGCCAGGTCGGAATCGTCGGTTGCCCCATTGCCGATGCCTGCCTCAACCGCTGCGGCATCGCCATGCGGATCGCCGGCCTCTGTATGGGCTTTCTTCACGGGCATTCTCGCTTATCTCACCTCGGCGCAGTCTGCTGTCATTCCATTAAGAAAGACTTAGAAAGCACCTGCTCAACAAGCGAGGCGGCGTCTTTTCCGCAATCAGGCGGAGAGCCGGCCGAGGAACTGGGCAAGGACCATGGTGCCTTCGGGCCAGGGGCCGTGACCGGAATCGGCATTGATATGGCCGGCCTCGCCGGCATCGACGAGGAAGGAGCCCCAGCTGCTGGCGACATCGTCGGCATGCTCGTAGGTGCCGAACGGATCGTTGCGGCTGGCCACGGTTATCGACGGGAAGGGCAGCGGATCGCGCGGATAGGGGCCGAAGGTCATCAGGTGTTTCGGGCGGATGTCGGGATTGGCGACATCGGGCGGGGCGACGAGGAAAGCGCCCGCCACCCGGTTGCGGAAATGCGGGATGGCATGGATCACCGAGGGCACGCCCAGCGAATGGGCGACGAGAACGACCGGGCGGGTCGAGGCGTTCACTTCCTCGGCGATGCGGGCGATCCAATCCTCGCGGACCGGCTTTGTCCATTCGGCCTGTTCGACGCGGCGCGCCGTGCTGAGTTTTGCCTCCCAGCGGCTCTGCCAATGGCTCGGGCCGGAGTTGGTGTAACCGGGGATGATGAGGATATCTGCGTCTGAGGCTTTCATGATGCCGCCGATGTGAGAAAGCTGGTCCAAGATGTCAAGAGGGGGATGTCAAGGGAGGGAGCGACACAGGCCCTGAAAGTTGCTATATTCCTCCAGTGCCGGTTGCGGAATTCGTATCGGCTTGTCCGCCGATGCTGTCCGCCGCCGATCAGGTCTCGGCTGAGGAGGAGAAAGCCATGGCGGCATTTCACGTCATGACGGGTGCTGGCGAAAGCTTAGCGCGGCCCGTCGTCAATCGCATCGGTATCGCCGACGTCTTCGACGCGCTGAAGCGCGGATACGACGATTTCATGGAGAAACCGTCCCACTATGTGTTCCTGTGCCTGATGTACCCGATCGCCGGCGTCTTCCTGACGCTGTGGACCTCGGGCGCCAATCTTTTGCCGATGGTCTTCCCGCTGATGGCAGGTTTCGTGCTGATTGGCCCGATCGCGGCGATTGGCCTCTATGAGATCAGTCGCCGGCGCGAGGCCGGCCTCGACACCTCATGGAAGCATGCGCTCGACGTGCGCCATTCGCCGGCGCTGCCAGCGATCGTGGCGGTCGGACTGATGCTCTGCGGCCTCTTCGTCGTCTGGCTGGTGACGGCGCAGACGCTCTACAGCAATCTGCTCGGCGAGGTCTTTCCGCGCAGCATGGCGGACTTTTTCCGCCAGGTCTTCGGCACGTCAGAGGGCATGCAGTTGATCATCTGGGGCAATCTCATCGGCTTCGTCTTTGCTCTCGTCGTGCTGGCGATGACCGTCATCACCTTTCCGCTGCTGCTCGACCGCGATGTCGGGGCGGTCGCTGCCGTCACGGCGTCGATCCGCGCGACTATTCTCAATCCGGTGCCGGTGCTGCTCTGGGGCCTGATCGTCGCCGCGCTGCTCGTCATCGGCACGATCCCGGTCTTTGCCGGGCTTGCGCTCGTCATCCCGATCCTCGGTCATGCGACCTGGCATCTCTATCGCAAGCTTATTGCGCGGGAAGCCACCGTGTAACCACGGCCCTGCCTGCGGGGAATCCCGCCCCCGGGAATCTCGGATCCCTGGGGGAATCTGAGATCCCTGGGAACCTCGAACTTGCCTCGGAGTTTGTTTAGCCGAGAGCATGATGTCGTCGACATTATGCTCTCGGGACTTTGCGGGAGGATCTTTGAGGTGATGATGAAGCATCTGTTTGCCCACTTCGCAACAAAAGTATCGGAATGGGCGGGCAAACCCGTCATCTTCATCCTGGCGCTGATCGCCGTCGTCATCTGGGCGGCACTCGGCCCCTTCTTCGATTATTCGGAAACCTGGCAGCTGGTCATCAATACCGGCACGACGATCGTCACTTTCCTGATGGTCTTCGTGCTGCAGAACGCCCAGACGCGCGACACACGGGCGATTCAGGCCAAGCTCAACGAAATCATCCTGACCAGCCATGCCGAGAACCGTTTCATCGGCATCGAGAATCTCGACGAGGAGGAGCTGAAACGTCTCGACCAGCTGGTCGCCAAGGCCGCAAAGGGCAGGGGCGAGAGCGAGGCTTGCAGGACAGAGGAGTCAACCGAAGCAGCAAATGCGGCGCCGTCGAAAAAGGCGGAGGCGCGCAAACGACGGGTTTCGGCCAAGCCGGTGAAGCAGAGATAGAGATCGGTCGGTTATTTTTTATGGGCTTACCGACTGCCTGCGATCACAATGCGGAGGTATTCTCCCTCTTGATGAGCTTGGGCATGTCCCCCAGCAAGGAGAAGGAGGGCCGAACAATGAAAATCCCGTGTCGCATGTTCACGGGAGTTCTCACAGTATCGAAGTTTGGTTATTGGCCAGGCGGCGTCATGAGATCACGATGCCGGCTACCATCGCAGCATGACTATTCCACAACAGTGATATTCAGCACACCTTCATCGACATGGCCGTTTTTATCGGATGTGCGAACAACAATTCTGTCCTTGCCGACAAAGCCCCTGTCAGACGTGTAGTACCCTACCGTCGAAAGTACCTTTGTGCCATTGCACTTCTTATATTCGCCCTTGCCATTGGGGAACGCGAGTTCGCGCAGGCTCTCCACTTTGCCATGCTTCGGGGCCTCGCGGATGCGGACCTCTGGTACTGCTTTGGCGCTGCAGTCAGGATTGAGGCTGAAGGCGACACCAAGCTTGGTGCGCTCACCGCTTGCCACGGTGATATTTTTTTGATGACGCGACAATCCATCCGGACCGGTGGTCGTGCAACTGGCCAACGCTGCACTGACGCACATCGTGGCAACCGACAGAATAAATGCTTTCTTCACTAGAACCTCTGTTGTCATTGTTGATCTCGTATTTTGGGCGGCAGGCGTCACTGCGTCAGCGGCTGAATCCGGTCAGCGAACCGTGAACTCGTCGGACACAGGCCTCATCGCTCCTGCATCGCTTCAGATACGATCTCGGCCAACGGCGAATAGAGTTAATCAAGGATACGCCGGCTGCCGGTCTTGACCTCGACGCTGACGGACAAAGCTGCGGTATTGGCTTCAGATGCATTCCGTACGATAAAGTCTGTCGTTTCCCGTGTGAACAGCGATGTCGGGTCTGCCATGGTATATCTCCTTTGAAATTTAGCCGTTTTCAATTAAATAGATGACCAGAGCGGTCCACGCTGAGCCAAGTACAAATACTACCGACCAGATACACATTAGCTGCTTTACTACATCATCCCTATTCCTCAAGAGAAGCAAGAATCCAGCAAGTATCATCAGCGGATAAACCTGTGGAGATATCAATAGCATTCCTGCCAAAGGGCCACGAAACCGAATAATATCGGAAAGTTCTTCGTTTACGCTTTCGTAATATGCTGCTTGCCTGTGAAGGCAGTAAAAAGAAATAAAATAAGCGACAGACAATATTATTATTGATCTTCTTGCTAAATGAATTTTATTCACGCTTTTCCCCCAATAGACACGCCATTCGACAGTGGTGTGAGTAATCCATTGCCGAAGCGAACGAAGGCTTCGGAACATCGGACCAAAAAGAAATGTGTCAGCCGCGAGTGCAACCATTTCATTATGCAAATCAGGCGGGACATTGAAAGGTTGCGCAACCACGCAAAGAAGCAGGAACAAAAAGTGGAACGGCGATCTCGGTATTCTTCTCGAGCATAGGCAGGACCATTAAAGTCGGCAGCAGCGTCCGCGAGGAAGGATAAGCGACGTCGATCGAAGAAGGAATGCTTTTCAGATTGATCGCAGCGTCCTTTGCAGGGCTAAAGTCTTTTGCTTTGCGCCACTCCCGCCAAAAACAGTGACGATGCTGTGGGACCGTGCTGACTTACTTCTTTCCAAGCGGTCGGCCAGAACCACGCTTTTCTGATCTCCGGGTGGGCTTCAGCCAAAAGAGCCTGGGCATCCATGCCGAGAACCGTTTCATCGCATCGAAAATCTCGACGAGGAAGAGCTGAAACGGCTCGACGAGCTGGTCGCCAAGGTCGCCAAAGGCAGGGAGCGGAGGCAGCGAATGCAGGACCGTCGAAAAAGGCGGAGGCACGCAAGCGTCCTGTGGTTGCCAAAGCACCGAAGCAAAAACAACGGCCGCTTGAGAAAGCTAAACTGTGAAATACGATCGGCAATTATATTAAGTTCATTAAATCCAACTCCGTAGGGGAAAATGAACGACTCCCTTCTTAGAGAGCCGCAGGTCGAACTGTTCTTTCAGGCTTATTTCATAGGAATGGCACTAGGTCATTTGCCATTTTTCTTCGACGATATCGGCTTTATCGCGTTTATTCTAAAGTTTATTGTTTCGCTACCAATCGTTTTTGTATTGTTTATTTTTTATCGCGTTAAATACATTGAAATAAATTCACGGCCATTTCTTTGGTCATCAATCATTTTTATAGTAACTTTTTTGCTGATTGTGGCGGCCTTCTTGTTGTTGTCAGGTGGAAGTATTCAGAGGCTGGCCTTGTTAGCTTTTTTCCTAATTATTTCTCTGCCTTCTGTCCTTGTCGCATGCATCTACTTCACAGTTATGATCAGGCTGCGATTGAGGGGAAAAGCCGTTCGATAGATTCTCGACGGAGAGGTGTGCCGGCAGAAAAACGGCGCCCGCACGGGCGCCGCTATATCGTTGATTGCAGATCGCTCAGGCGTTGCCAAAGACGCGGCGGAAGATCGTGTCGACGTGTTTGGTATGGTAGCCGAGGTCGAATTTTTCGCGGATGTCTTCCTCGGAGAGGGCAGCGCGGACTTCGGCGTCGGCAAGCAGCTCCTCCAGAAAATCCTTGCCCTGTTCCCATACCTTCATGGCGTTGCGCTGCACCAGGCGGTAGGCGTCCTCGCGGGAGGTGCCGGCCTGGGTCAGTGCCAGCAGGACACGCTGCGAATGGACGAGGCCGCGGAACTTGTTGAGGTTCTTTTCCATGTTCTCAGGGTAGACCAGCAGCTTCTCGATGACGCCGGCAAGCCGCGACAGGGCGAAATCGAGCGTCACTGTGGCATCGGGGCCGATCATGCGCTCGACCGAGGAATGCGAGATATCGCGCTCGTGCCAGAGGGCGACGTTTTCCATCGCCGGCATGGCGTAGGATCGGACCATGCGGGCAAGGCCCGTCAGGTTTTCGGTCAGAACCGGGTTGCGCTTGTGCGGCATGGCCGAAGAGCCCTTCTGGCCGGGCGAGAAATATTCCTCGGCCTCCAGCACCTCGGTGCGCTGCAGGTGGCGGATTTCGGTCGCCAGCCGCTCGATCGACGAGGCAACGACGCCAAGGGTGGCGAAATACATGGCGTGGCGGTCACGCGGGATGACCTGCGTCGAGACCGGCTCGGCCTTCAGGCCAAGCGCCTCGGCGACATGTTCCTCGACGCGCGGATCGATATTGGCGAAGGTGCCGACGGCGCCCGAGATGGCGCAGGTCGCGACTTCCTCGCGGGCGGCGACGAGGCGCTGGCGGCAGCGCTCGAATTCGGCATAGGCGAGCGCCAGCTTGACACCGAAGGTGGTGGGCTCGGCATGGATGCCGTGCGAACGGCCGATGGTGACGGTGTCCTTGTGTTCGAAGGCGCGGCTTTTCAGCGCCTCTAGCAGCCGGTCGATATCGGCAAGCAGAATGTCGGTGGCGCGCACCAGCTGGACGTTGAAGCAGGTGTCGAGCACGTCGGACGAGGTCATGCCCTGGTGGACGAAGCGCGCATCCGGGCCGACGATCTCGGCGAGGTGGGTAAGGAAGGCGATGACGTCATGCTTGGTGACGGCCTCGATCTCATCGATGCGGTCAACGTCGAAGGTGGCGGCGCCGCCTTTCTCCCAGATCGTCTTTGCCGCCGATTTCGGGATGACGCCGAGTTCGGCCAGCGCGTCGCAGGCATGCGCCTCGATCTCGAACCAGATGCGGAACTTGGTTTCGGGAGACCAGATGGCGACCATTTCGGGCCGGGAATAACGCGGGATCATGGGCGGCTGCCTTCACTTCAAGAGGTTTGAGCGTCTAAGACGCAATTCCGGACGCAAAACCGCTGGGCACTTTTGCTGAAATTGCTTTAGGCCCCTGTAGCAAAGACGGGCGGCAATCTCAACGCATGCGTTTGGCAAGATGATAGCTGCTTGCGACAAGACAGACGAGGCCGAGCGGCAGGAAGAGGCGCAGGCCGATCACCAGGAACTGATAGACGGCGCTGATACTGGTGAAGACGAACTGGAAGGCCCAGACGATACTGCCGAAAGGCGCATGCCAGCGCGCATAGAACATCCGGTATTCCATGGCGAAGAGGAAGGCGGTCATCAGGATCGTGGCCGCTGTCAGCGTCACGAAAAAAGCGGCAAAACGCGTTTCCAGCGGCCTGTCAAAGGCGAGGAAGCGGGCGACCGGCAGGGCAAACGGCCAGGCAAACAGGCCGCCGGCGAAATAGAGTGCTGCGACCTCGGCAAGGCGGCTCGTCTGCAGGCCATTGCGCAGGTAAAGGCCGAGCATGGCGGCGGCGAGCATCTGCATGCCCCAAAGCAACGCACCGGCGATCAGGTCAGGGTAGGGCGGCCGTGCAGCTCTTAGACGATCCATCCGGGGGCGATCCGTCCTTGGGCGATCCATGGCTCAGGGATGAACCGGGACGGCAATCCAGCGTCCGTTCCTGTCGGCATCGAAGGCCAGGACGAGGGCGATGTGAACCTGGTTTCCGCCTTCCGGCTGATAGACCACGGCGCCGCCGATCCGGTATTCGACGGAACATACGCGCTCGGCCGGAACTGCAGTGGCCTGGCGCGCCGCCTGCCGGTTCGGAGCGCCTTCCTTTTCGATCATCTGCAGGCTGAAGCCGATGACCCGTTTGTTGACCGCAGCGCAATCCTTCGGCGTCGGGACCGGCATTTCGCCGAGCGAGAGCGTATAGGGCGATTTCGGCGGACCATCAGTCGCAAGCGTCGTGTACCGGATCGTCTTCGAAGGGGAGCCGAGTTCGGTCGGCGGATTGAAGGCGGCGATCAGGCCGGGATTGGTCAGAAGATCGTATTTGTCCATCTGGCTGCGCGCCGCCGTCAGGTTCTGCCGCCGCGCCTTGGAGAGATTGGCGTCCTTGTCGGTCAGTTCAGTATGGAAGGGTGTGGCCTCGAGATAGTGGCCGTCTTCGGTATCGATGAAATAGGTGTTGGAGTAGGGAAGGTTGCCGCTCTCCTCGATGCCGAACTCCTGAAATCCGAAGACCTTGCCGTCGGCGGAAAAGCCGATCGGCTGAATATTGGCGATATCGCCGGCAAGTGACAGGCCGGGCAGGCCGGCAAATGCGGCAGCAAGCATGCCACCGATGATCAGACGTTTTTTCATGCTCGTGCCCCTTCGGCTGCCTGACGCAGATCGGCGACAGTCCGGCGATAATCCTCGACCGTATCGCCCTTGAAAATTGCCGATCCGGCGACGAGGACGTTGCCGCCCGCCCGCGCGATATCAGGCGCCGTTTCCACCGTGACGCCGCCATCGACCTCGAGTTCGATCGGCCGATCACCGATCAGTGACTTTGCCGCCGCGATCTTCTTCGCCATCGCCGGAATGAACTTCTGCCCACCGAAGCCGGGATTGACCGACATGATCAAGATGAGATCGACATCATCGAGCACGTTCTCGATGGCGCTGAGCGGTGTCGCCGGATTGATCGTCACTCCGACCTTCTTGCCGAGATTGCGGATGGTCTGCAGCGAACGGTGCAGATGCGGTCCGGCTTCGGCATGGACGGTGATACGGTCGCAGCCGGCCTTGGCGAAGGCTTCGAGATAGTCGTCTACCGGCGAGATCATCAGGTGGCAGTCGAAGGTGGCTGATGTATAGGAGCGAAGCGACTTGATGACATCGGGGCCGAAGGAGATGTTCGGCACGAAATGCCCGTCCATCACGTCGAGATGAATCCAGTCGGCGCCGGCGGCCGTCACGTCGCGCACCTCCTCGCCGAGCCTGGCGAAATCCGCCGCGAGGATCGAGGGGGCAATGCGAATGGGCAGCGTCATCAAATCTTACTCCGTATGGGCCGCCATTTGAGCGCGGGGCCCGAATTCAAGGCCGGCGCGCCGCTCATTGCGTCGGCGCGGCAGGTGGAAAAAAGCCGTTGCCCCGCCATTCGAGCAGGCGGTAGGGGTTTTGCGAAAGTTCATGCGCACCGGTGAAGGCAATTGTGCCGACCGGCGTCTGGAATGTCGCGTCGAGAAGTGCCTCCTGGAGTGGCTTGCCCGCCGCAGCGGCGGCTTGTCCCGCCTGGCCGGCAATGAGGGCGGCGGCCAGCGACGGCAGGACATAACCTTCCGGCTCGATGCCTTTGGCGCGCAGCGCGTCGGCCGCAGCCGTGCCTTCCGGCAGGATAGCGTATTCTGGCAGGGCGACGGCGCGCACGCCGGCATCAAGCGGCAGCGGCTGGTCGGCAGCGCGCATAGCATCGCCGCCGAGGATGGACAGCTGGATGTTCTCGGCCTTGGCGTCGCGGGCGATGACGGCGACGTCGTTGCGGTCGCCGCCGATGAAGACCCTGGTGGCGCCGGCCCGTTTCAGGCGGCGGACGAGGGCGATCTGCTGTTCCTGTCCCGGCCGGTAGGTGTCGGTAAAGACCGGCTTCAGGCCGTTCTGCTCCAGTGCATTGCGTACCGCTTCCGTCAGTTCGCGACCATGGATGGTACCGTCCTCGATCAGGGCGATCGGATCGGCGGCCCAGTCTTTCAGGATCACCTCGATGACCTTTGCCGCCTCGGCACCGTCGGCGGGCGCCGCCCGGAAAAGCGGCCAGCCGTTCTTCAGCGCATCCTCCATCAGGATGCGGGAGCGCACGGAGACGGTGATCGCCGGAATATTGGCGTCCTTCAGCTTCGGCAGCGCGCCTTCCAGCGTCTCGCTGCAGAGAAAGCCGACCGCGACCTGCACCTTGGCATTGACAAGCGCATCGGCGACCGCGGCACCACTATTGTCCTCGCAGGTCTCGTTGATGGCGACGAGGGTATTTCCGGACTGTTGGATCTCGAAACCGGCGCCGGCGGCAATCTGGGCGCCGAGGAGGGCGAGCGGTCCGTTCTGAGGGGCGACGACACCGATCGTCACGCCGGCCGCATGGCTTTCAGCCGCCGCTCCCAGCAGCGCCAGAAAAGCTGCTATGCCACGCAGGTTGATCATGAAAGGCGGAGATCCCTAGCCATCGTCCATGCCCTTTTATCCGCAAGGCCGCGATCGTCAAAGAAAAACAAGCGCAACACAGCGCTTTTCACCGGTCCTATTGTAGAAAAGGTAACCGATGCTCGCCATATTGGCGCGATGGCAAGACAATCCAGGCATAAAGCGCGCGCACGGAGAAGCAGGTGTTGAACAGGCAGCATATCGACCCCGGCCTTTATCGCGATGCCATGAGCCGGTATGCCGGCCATGTGCAGCTCGTGACGACGGCGATGGGCGAGTTGCGTCGCGGCGTCACCATCACCGCCGCCTGCTCGGTCTCGGACAATCCGGCCTCGGTGCTGATCTGCCTCAACAACACCAATCCGAAGAACGAGATCTTCTTCCGTAGCGGCGTCTTCGTGCTCAACACGCTTGGCGCCCATCACCAGGCCGTTGCCGACGCTTTCTCCGGGCGCACCGCGCTTACCAATGACGACCGCTTCGCCAGCGCCCGTTTCGACACACTCGTCACCGGCGCGCCGGTTCTCTTCGATGCGCTCGCCGCCTTCGATTGCCGGGTGATCGACATCAAGGAAATGCCGACGCACAATGTCATCTTCGGCGAGGTCGCGGCTGTCCGCTTCAGCGAAAAACACCCGGCGCTGATCTATTTGAACCGGGATTATCACGCGCTGTAATCCGGCTTGCGAATTCGAGGAAGCAGAGAATGGACAATGCCGGGATCGAGGAAATGTTTCAAGGGCTTGGCCCCGTCACCGTCAAGCGCATGTTCGGCGGCAAAGGCATCTATCATCTCGGGCGCATCATCGCGCTCGAAGTGCGCGACGAAATGCTGCTGAAGGCCGACGAGACGAGCGCCCCGGAGTTTGCCGCCGCCGGCGCCACGCAATGGACTTATGAGGGCAAAAAGGGCAAGCCGGTAAAAATGCCCTACTGGTCGATCCCCGACGAGGCCTACGACGATCCCGATCTGATGGCGAAATGGGTGCGGCTTGCCTATGAGGCGTCGCTTCGCGCCGAATAGCTAGATGTGGAGCCTCAACAGGTTGTCTCGGTTGAGACCGAGGCGACCGATGGGTGTTTTTGATTTCAGGCTACCATGAGGACGATGCCAATTGTACATGTGGGTCCAGTTTGGCAGATGGGCTTTTCGGTG
>NZ_MZMU01000013.1 GCF_004123835.1 Rhizobium leguminosarum
TCGCGGGGGCAGCGAGCGACAACTTCCACCTCGGCTCCGGCTCGGCGGCGATCGACAGCGGAACCGCTAAGTACGGCGTCGGGTCGGTCGATCTCGACGGCCACGCTCGCGTCGTTGGAACTGTCGATATCGGTGCCTACGAATCGGGCAGCCAGCCCACGACTCCGACTCCGACTCCGACTCCGACGCCGACTCCGACGCCGACGCCGACGCCGATCTCCCCGGACTACACCGGCACCGAAGGCAACGACAACATGCCGGACGGCGGCGAGTCCAACGACGGCAACGAGACCTTCAAGGGTCTCGGCGGCAACGATGTGCTCAAGGGCGGCGCCGGCGCGGATACGCTGGACGGCGGCAACGGCACCGACACGGCGACCTATGCCGGTTCGGCGGCGGTCAACGTCAACTTGGCGACTGGCGCCGCATCGGGCGGGCATGCCATCGGTGACAAGTTCATCAGCATCGAAAACTTGACTGGCTCAAGCTACAACGACGTGCTGACCGGCAATAGCGGCAGCAACGTTCTCGATGGAAGCACGGGCGCCGACCACATGTCGGGGCGCGCCGGCAACGATACCTATGTGGTCGACAATGCGGGCGATTTTGCCGATGAAACAGGTGCATCCGGCAAGGACACTGTCAAGGCTTCGACTTCCTTCAGCCTGGCCGACCAGAAACACACCGCCGGAATGATCGAAAATCTCGTCTTGACCGGAACCGCCAATCTGAGTGCGACAGGCAACAACACGGCCAACGTTCTCACCGGCAACGACGGAAGCAACACGATCAATGGCGGCAAAGGCGCCGACCAGATGATCGGCGGGCTCGGCAACGACAAGCTGTTCGGAAAAGCCGGCGCAGACATTCTGACCGGCGGCGGCGGCGGCGATACCTTCGTCTTCGATGTGAAGCCCGACAATATCAGCGTCGACAAGATCCGGGATTTTTCCTCCGCGGCGGGCGACAAGCTGATGCTCGATCATTCGATTTTCGCCGCGCTCAGCCTATCCGGATTTTCGGATGAGAATTTCGTTCTGGGAACGAAGGCGCTCGAGGCTGATGATAAGCTGATCTACGATCAGGCCAGCGGCATTCTATCCTATGACGCGGATGGAAGCGCAGCGGGCGCGGCGATCCACGTCGCCGATCTCGACAATTTCGCAGGACTTCACTTCAACGATTTCCTGCTTGTCTGACTTGGCCGGCCCGTCGCCTTTCAGGCGGCGGGCCTGCAGCGTCACGGGCGGTCGTGTCTCCTCCTCTTGCCGGCACGAAAATCCCGGCCACATTCTCCTCTCCGTTGACGCCACTCGTGCCGCAACGGAGAAGCCTTTGCCCTGGATCGCCTATATCGCCCATTTCATCGCCGCGGCATTTCTGACCAACGGCGTTCCGCATTTCGTCAACGGCGTCAGCGGCAGGCCGTTCCGCATCCCCTTCGCGCAAGCGGCGAAGCTCGCCGACGGCCAATGTGGTCTGGGGCTGGGCGAATTTCCTCATCGCCTTCCTGCTCTTTGCCACTGCATAATTCCTTAAATCGAAATCGATTTAAGGATGCAGCAAATCAAAGTGTTACAGCGTCCTTTGCGTCTGGAAAGACGCGGCGCTGTAATGTCGGGCCGCTCATATCGGCACGCCGGGTGATACGATCTTCGTAGCAGTCGGCATGCTCGTCACCGGCATCCTGCTCGCCCGGATTTTCGAAGGCAACGCAATCTAGCTGTTTAGTCCCGGCATTTGATGGTGCATTATTTTCATTGGAATGGAGGGAGGCACTATGGGCCAGGTTCTACACGGGAGCGCCACAACGACAGAGGCAATCCGTCGAGCAATACAAAATAGTGAAGAGAGCCTGAGAGCGCTTTCAAAGCGGTATGGGGTCAATCAGAAGACGGTGGCCAAATGGAAGAGACGGACGTCATTGGCCGACCTTCCGACAGGCCCGAAGGACCCGCATTCGACAATCCTCTCCCTTGAAGAAGAAGCCGTCATCGTCGCCTTTCGCAGGCATACATTGCTGCCTCTTGATGACTGCCTCTACGCCCTTCACCCGCGTTGAAGTCTTGAGCAGCAAGCTCGATGACACCCAGGATCGGACAAACAAGACGATAGGGAAGAGGCCGATCGTCCGGCCTAATGTATAGTGGGGGACGGCTCCTCGATGGCCTTTACAAGGCGGTCAAGCTCCTGCCAATAGCAGAAAAGACCGAACAGCGTCCCAGGCACGTATAGGGTAACGGCAGATGTCCGGGCGTGCAAAGCTTGACCTCCGAGAGGCGCGTTTGATCGCATGACGGAAAACATCATCAAAAGTGCCTCCGAGCCAATATTCGGCGCTGATTGACAATCTGGCGGCATCTGAAGCGGATAGCCTGGCACCATGGTCCAGCCTTCCGATATGCGCCGGGAGTTCAACGGGACCAGATCGATTTCGATGCGTTTGATTTCCTGTGTCATGGTCCCAAATCCTCAGAAAGAGCGCGGAGGAACAAAGAGGCAAATGGTGCGACCTTTAGGCTCGCCGGCCACCGTGCATTGGTGAAACTGCCCGTCCGGGCTGTTCTTGATGCGAGTATCCCGCGATATTATCAGCTCTCCGGTTAGCTTGATGACATAGCCGCTAGGGCCTTCGAGAACCGCTTGGTCGCGGATTTCGCGGCAATCCATTCCGCTGCAGCACGAAAACGGATATGTCCATCCGTTCGGCTGTGCCGCCGTTGGCGTCGCATCATGGGCCGCTGCCGGAGCAGCGGTTGCGATTGCAAAGAGAATAGCTGCTAGCTTACTCATGATCCGGACCTCGATGGTGAATAGAGCCGGCTTCGGTTTCGAAGCCTTCCCTTCGAGTTTAAGCCGCTGAAGAGTGCCTCCGTCTTTCAGGCGGTTCTACGTCTCGAAGTGCCACACGGTATGTTGATCCATTCGGGGGACCGATTGGGGAAACGGCCGCACGGGAGATGTGCACTAACCATAACAGTACGCTCCCCAGCCTGACTATTAACCGTGAGGAAGGATCGGATACCATTGAGGAGGGGATGACCTATACACGGGTCTCTGTGTTTTTAACCGGACTTAATGCCATGCGGGTTTCGCGGCGCGAGCTTTAGCTTGTCCGCCATGCGGGCGAGTTCGGGCAAGGACTTGGAACGCATCTTCTGCATGAGCTGGCTACGGGGAACCTCCACGGTAATTTCTCTCGCGCCCAGATCGCCGGCGATCTGCTTGTTCAGCCGTCCAGTCACCGCCAAAGCCATCATCTCGCGCTCCCGTGGGGTCAGGGTATCGAAACTCGCGCGCGACGCCGCCAGCGCCTTTTCTCCTCAAGCCACCCGGTTGCCAGGCCGAGGTGAACTGCATCGAGCAGATCCTGGTCGCGAAACGGTTTCGTCAGGAACTCGATCGGGGGCCATTTCATCGCTTGGACGGTCATGGGAAAGCCGCCATATCCGGTGATGAAGACGATCGGGAGCTGCATGTTTCCCCGCGCCAAGGTTCGCTGAAAATCAACACCCTTTGTCCAGGCCGGACTCGAGCTCGAGGCAGGTCGGACCGTGGGGTCGCTCAGACTTGAGGAAGTCGCCCGCCGAAGCGAGAAGGTTCAGATCGAGCTCGGTCCGACCGGCCAGTCCCGCTTTCGCAAGGAGCGATCCCTCAATGATCGAGACTGCGCGCTGTTATGGAGCCGTTGTCACACGCGGCAGGAGGGTGATCGCGTTCATGCCAAATTTCCCGAAACGCCGTCCCACAGCAATTTCATCGCCGTTACGACGAGCAACCCGTAGCGGATGCGGTAGATCTGGCGCTGGTCCAGAACACCGTGCAGCCGCCAACCAAGCGATACCCTGCTGGGGATGGCCAACAGACAGATCGCCATCAGTTCCCAGAGTTCGGCAGTGGGCTTTACCAGCAGCAGCCATGGAACCGCCTTCGTTGCGTTGCCGACGGTGAAGAACATACTTGTCGTTCCCGCGTAGATGTCCTTGCTGAGGCCGAGGGGCAGGAGATAAATCGCAAGCGGCGGTCCCCCGGAATGCGCCACCATCGTCGCGATACCCGAAGTCAGGCCGGCAGCGATTGCCTTGACCTCGCGGACGAGGCATGCGCCGTCCAGCTCCGCAAGATCGCCGATCTCTTCGGCGACCGGGCCTACCTGTCACTGTCGCTGCGCCGCCGCCCCAACGACTAGATGCGCCTTCACGAGTTCAGCAATCTTGCGACGAAGTACAAGGTTCGCACCGTCGTGACCAACGACGTCCTCCTCCACGAGCCCGGCCGGCGCCAGCTTCAGGACGTCGTCACCTGCATTCGCACGGCAAGCTTCAGGGAGTAGGGCGGTCGCGTGATGTTGGGGTCGACATGCCTGGCGTCTTGTTCCAGCCGCGGACCTTCGCCGAGCTGACCCTAGACTTGGAGCTGAAATGACCGACCGCGACCCCGAGCAAGATCAACGAACGCGACGAACTGGAGAAATCCGTTCGGCTGCGCTGGCTATGGCGCGCCGTCGATGCCGATGGCTACGTTCTCGAGGCTCTGATCCGGAGCCGCCGGAACAAGAAGGCGGCCTTGAAGCTGATGCGAAAGCTCCTGAAGGGCCAGTGTGTCGCACCGCGTGTCATGATCACCGACAAGCTCAGATCCTACGATGCCGCCAGAAGAGAAATCATGTCCAGTGTCGAGCATCGCTCGCATAAGGGCTTGAATAACCGGGGCGGAGAATTCGCATCTGGCTGTTCGACGACGAGAACGAGGCATGATCCGGTTCAAGTCGGCAGGGCAATGCCAGCGCTCCATCTCCATCCACGGCCCGATCGCTAACCTCTTCCATCTTCACCGCAACCGGAGCGAACTGCTGAACATCGCAAACTGCGAAACGCCACCACGAACACGTGGCTTGAAATCACCCTGTCGACCGCGGCATAAACCGGCGCCATCGTGGCCATCCTGTGCCCGACCCAAGTTAAGGCGACGCTACCTTCAGGGACTAGCAGCCAACAACTTCAACTCCGGTTAACCTGACATCACCCGTCAGACTATTGGGCCGGAGGCGGTGCGTCGATCACGATGCAGAATGCTGCTCGACCGGCAGTGTGAACTGAAACACGGCGCCCTGCGGTTCGTTGGCCTCGGCCCATAGCCGACCACCATGCGCTTCGATGATCGAACGGCAGATGGACAGCCCGATGCCTAGGCCGCTGGACTTCGTAGTGTGGAAGGCCTCGAACAGCCGCTCTTCCGCCACGGGCGTCAGACCCGGGCCCGAATCGCGCACGGCGACGCGCACGCCTTCCGGTTCGGCCGTGGTAGTGACCTGCAACTCGCGCTGCCCTTCCGCCATGCCGGCCATCGCCTCCAGCGCGTTCATCATCAGGTTGAGGATCACTTGTTGAAGCTGCACCCTGTCGCCCTCGATGAGCTGCAGACCGGCCCCGAGTTCCATTCGCACCGAGACGCCGTTCTTCACCGCTTCGCCCCGGGTGATCTCGATCACCTCGCGGATCGCGCCGTTTATCTCAAAGCGCTCCTTCGGTGACGGCGTTTTACTGACCAGATCACGGATTCGGCCGATGACATCGCTAGCTCGATTGCCGTTCTGAACAACGTGGGTCAGTGCCTTCCGCACCTCCTCCAGATCCGGCGGTCGGCGAGCCAGCCAGCGGAGCGCGGCCTCGGCATTCGTGACCGCCGCGGCGATGGGCTGTTTCACTTCATGGGCGATGGATGCTGTTAGCTGGCCCATGGTTGCGATGCGGGCGGCGTGAGCCAGTTCCGCCTGTGCCTGCTGTAGCGCTTGTTCGCCGCGTTTGCGTTCGGTCAGATCGAGGACAAAGGCAACGCCCTGCTCTCCGGTTTCGCCGAACTGCGCCGCACCAATCAGCACCGGCACGCGGCTCCCGTCCTTCCGGATGTATTCCTCTTCGTATGGCTGAAAGGCACCGGTCAGCCTCATCTCGGCCGCCGCACGCTGGGCGCGGTCCTGCCATTCCGGTGCGGTGAGGGTCCGTTGGGTGACGGGACCGTTGACAAGATCTTCGCGGTCATATCCCACGATCCGCAGGAACGCGTCATTGACGTCCCGAAACGCAACGTCCTGGTCCTCAGGCGTCCGGCCAACGAGCTGCCAAGTGAAGACGCCGATGATGTTCGCATCGACCAAGCACCGGATCCGCGCCTCGCGTTCGGCAAGGTCGCGAAAGGCAGAATGCAAGTTGTGAGATAAAGAGTTGAAGGCCGTGGTTACCCGCTGCATTTCGTCGTCGTGCCGCGGTCGACGGCGCTTCAAGCGCAACTCCAAGGGCGAGTCATAAATCCGATAGCTGCCAACTTTCGCTGCGATCGCGGACAGATGACGCGTGACCAGATAGTTGAAGAAGAAAATGATGAAGAGCGCGACCAGAAAGATTTCAGTTGCCTGAGTCGCAAAAACCCTTGCTGCAGTATCCGTTAGCCGACAATAAGCATCGGCCAGCGTGGCTTCGACACGGAGTGTGCCGATCACTCTGTCCTGCCCCTGCACCGTGTGAGTCAGCGGATAATCCCGCGTAACAACCGGCGGCTCGGGGGTCTCGCCGACCTGAACGACAAGCGGTTTGATTGAAATGCCGGTGTCGCGGACTTTGGCGGCACGAATATCGGCCTGCTGAAGGATTCCCATGAGTTGGAGTCGCAGCTGTGTCTCGTCGAGCGCCCAAAGACTCTCTGCCAGGCTGTCCAGATAGCTCTTGCCAATCAGGTCGAGTCTTGACTGAATGGCCGCTACATCGCGCTGATAGTCGGTGTAGAGCTGAATCCCGGCCAGGACGAAGGTCACGAACGTGCTGAATAACAGAATGCCGATCAGCAGGCGTGCGCCAATGCTGTGACGGGTCGCAGCGAGCTTCCTCAGGTATTCTCGCGCACGGGCCGCCAGCCTGCGCGCGAAATCCGACAACCATCCTATGGGTTGGCCCAATTTGCGCTCCCTCGACGTAGCAGCGAACCCTGGTGGCACAGGACCTTCGTTTGTCGCCGTTTCTCGGGATCCCGGTCCGGTGATATCGGAGGGTGCATCAGCGCATAGCGTCCGTCAAGTTGGTGTAATTTCGGGTGTGGAACCCGGGCCGTCATGATCAGGCGGCTTTCGGTGTAATCTGAAGTGGCTTCTCCCACTTCGATGGCTGGCGGATTGAGATCGGCCATGGCCTCGCCCTGCATGTATCGTTGCTGACGCTGCCATTCGTCGTTGGCCTCGAAAAGCATGGCTCCGATCAGGCGAACGATGCTGTCCTCGTTGGGCGACGACGTCGGCTCGCGTTTCAAGCCCAGGAGGTCAGACATCATGCTTTCCGGCAAGGAGCGGATCAATGCGAGGCACTCAGCGAGTCGGCTGGCGAATTCCGGATCATTCGCCAACAGTTCACTGAATGTGGTCAAATAATCGGATCAAAGCATCTTGATCTGGTCTCCCGGCACGCGCGCCTACACGGAAAGTTGTTTTCCGCGGGGCGGCGCTGAGGTATTATTGCGGGTGTCATGCCGCGTGGCGCGAAGAACGAGCCAAGCATGCGTGTCGGTCACGATGTGCTTCGCAGGAACGCTGCTCCTTGGCCATTTCGCGCATCAGGTGCGCAGCCATGGTACCCGAGGCCAGAGTCATCTTCGGTACACCGGCTGACCAGATAGATGTATTTCAGCCCAACCGGGGGCGCCTTGGAATGTTCGTTCGGTTCTTGCTCGCTGGATTTGTCTTCCTGTGCACTTGCGCGGCACCGGGGTTGGCCAACGCCGCTTGCGAGTTGCGCGTTGGCTGGGATGAATGGCCCCCCTACTTTACGCACGAGCGAGGGAATTTTCACGGTCTGGAGTACGACCTCTTGAAGTCGACGGCCGATACGACCGGATGCAAACTTGATTTCCTTCAGGTACCTTGGGTGCGTGCGTTGAAAATGCTGGGTGCCGGCGAGCTCGAACTTCTGTATGGCGCCGGGTATGCGGCAGAACGCGCCGAATTCGCCAGATTTTCGATCCCCTACCGTCAGGAACAATTCCTCCTGGTCACCCGGCCCAAAGCCGGCGACGACGCCGACTCGGTTTCCCTGAACGACTGGATACGGTCCGAAAGGGCGGTGAGTGATCCAGTCACCATCGGGGTCTTCCGCGGGAATTTCTATGGCGAACAGATCGAGGGCATTGTAAGAAACAAAGAGAACAACGTGACCTTGGTCGAATTGAACGACAATGATCAGTTGATTGGGATGCTCGGTGCCGGCCGTATCGACGGTTTTATAATCGAAGACGGTGTCGCCCAGACAGAACTACGAGGGTCTCCATTTCCCTTCCATCGATACGCGATAAAGGAACAGCCAGCGGACCCGTTACATTACATGTTTTCTTTCGGCGTTGCCGAGGATGTCGTGCAGCGTTTCAACAACGCGATCCGGGAACGGCAGTCGCAAGGCCGATAGCGAATTGTGTTCCAAAATCACTCATCGCAGTGTCTCCGTTTGACCCGAGTGAATCAAAATGGAGAAAACTACGCAAGACAATAAGCCGACGGCTAAATCAGCTGATAACTGTGACGTGTTGCATAAAGACCCGACCTTTTAGAGTTCCTATGACGCGTCCGACCAATAAATGTGGGTGACTGCAGTTGGCAAATAATTGCCAACATGTTCCACGGATCGCGGCATTCGAATTCGAATATCGGAACAATCCTGCCAAGGTCTGAGCGGAACACCAGTTACGCGAAGCTGATGGTCTCGGTGCGAAATTTTCTGACGCGTGGTCTGGGCACCGTTCGCAGTCCGGCATTTAGCCGGCAATGGTGTTCGGGCTGGCGTTCAGGCTGGAAGCGCCGCTGCCAGAGCGTATCGGCGAAGGATGACCTCTCCAGGGACCGACTGAAGAACAGGATTGTCGTAAAGCCCGGCCATAACGACAACGACCAATTCCAATTCCGGCACGATGAACAAGCTTTGGCCGCCATACCCTACGCCGCAGACCCATTTGATCTCCTGTCGACGTACGAATGATCGACCGAGCCACCATTGGAATCCGTAGAAGAACAGGCTCTCGCCATTAACGTGCGGACTGGTTGCCTCATCAACCCACGCTTCAGATACAATCCGGCTGCGCCGTTCTATGTCCCTCTAGCTAGGACAGCTTGGCCAATCTTGGCAAGGTCGCGGGGCCGCATGCGAAGACCCGAAACTGCATTCGGCGTTCCGTCCGCGTTCCGAATCCATTCAATGTCCTGAATCCCCAGAGGGTCGAACAAAAAATATCGAGCTGGGGCGATGCAGCTTCGACCAGAGGATGCGGTATCGTCGCCATCTTGCGCAAGTGCGTAAGCTTCGCTATATGACTACTCTAGTCACCATTTGGAGGCGAACATGAGAGAGATCCAGCTCAAAGATGCTAAGGCAACGCTTTCTGCCGTTGTCGATCAGGCTATTCATGGCAATCCTGCGATCATCACCCGGCACGGTAGAAAGGAAGCCGTGGTACTTTCCTTCGAGGAGTATGAAAAGCTGAAGCACGTTCCGAGTTTCGGGCGGCTGCTGTCTTCCTTTCCAGGGGATGAGTGCGACATTCCACCACGAAGCACTCAATCAAGCCGGCCTGTCGATCTCTGATGTTTCTGGTCGATACGAACGTCATATCTGCGCTTGCTCCGTCCAAACGTCAAAATCTTGAACGCGTTATCGAATGGCTTGATATCGCCAGCTCACAGCTATTCCTGTCCGTGATTTCTGCTGCACAGGTAAAATCGGGGATCGTCAAGGCGGAGCGAGAAGGCGCTACCGTGAATGCGCGGCAACTCAGAGAGTGGTGGGAGAGCATTGAGCATTTGTACTCGAAGAAGCTGTTGCCCTTCGATCTGAGATGCGCGCATGCTGCCGGTCAGATCCTTGATGACGCTCGCGCCCACCAGCCGGGCTTCCAGGACATTGCGATAGCTGCCACAGCCCAGGTTTATGGCTTGATCGTTTTGACCCGCAACCTGCGTCATTTCCAACCTCTAGGAGTTCGAGTGCTCGATCCATTCGACGCGCTACCTGAGTTGTAAAGGCAGGGATGGGCTCTTCTACTGCAGCCCCGACGCCTTCGTAAGATGGACGCGGAGGCGATCACTCCGGAGTGATAATCCAAATTTGTTTTAGCAATCTGATTGCGAATTTTGAGAATGGTGCTGATTTTATCAAAGTTTGATAATAGTCATGGACCATTGCCACAGGGGATCATCGTCCTGGACGACGGTCCGGGGCACGGCAACGAATTCTCGTAGCGAGCGGGCTGGATTTCGACGGCCGGCAGGAATGTCCTTTTGAACATTTCAGACTTTGGTATGATCGCAGGCCGAGGGTTCATGTCCGTTCGTATCCGTTCAGGACCCCCAGACCACCGACTGCTCATGCCGCTTGATAAGGTGCTTTAGATTATCGAAGCTCATGTGCACGTGGCGGGCAAAATGATCAACCGCCGGGATACGAGACGCGTCGGAGCGTTTGAGCAGGCCAAGCGCCCGTTCCGGATGCGGGATGGAGACAGGCAAGGCCGTGATCGATCTTTCGTTGCGTAGCGCAAAGACGACTCTATGCGGCATGATGGTCAGCGCGTCCGCGGCTTTTAAATAATTAACGACGCTCATAAGCGAACCGCCGGAATAGCGGATCTTGATCTCGGTTGCACCGAATGAGAGCAGCATGCTGCGCAGATCGGCCAGCAAGGGGCTGCCTGGCGGCGGCGCGATCCAGGAAAATCGAGCAGATGTGTCGGCGGCGGCTTGCGTTTCAACAGCAGGGGATGGGTGATCCGGCAAGCCACGACATTGCGACCGGGCAATATCTGCTGGAATTCAAGACCGGAGCCCTCGTCGAGAATATCGATCGGGCAGATGGCGAGGTCGATCTGGTCGACATGAGGCGCGGCATGCCAATCTACCGGGGCTGGCTGCCAACATCCTGCCGGGGCAATGGCGATCGTCAGGCCGGACCGGTAAGCCATCTTTGCTGCGGTTCATCTGCGATGTCAGCGCCGTGATGCCGCCTCGCGGATTTGCCACGTCTGCCTCCGTCAAAAACCTCCCACTAAGATTGCGGCCTCGCGTCCTGCCCCGGCTTTAGGTCCTGCCAGGCTCGCGCCGCCCGCAACGGCTTCGCCGTCCTCCACTGCGTTGCGGCCCTGCGGGTGCAGGCAGCACTTGCAGCCTGGCTTTCGGACCGCCGTAGCAGGTCGCGATGGCCGCGACCTCGAAACGGAGGTTCAGACATGAGCAGGCAGCAATCCAATCAACGATCCGACATCTACAACCGCATCACCGCCAAGATCATCGCCGATCTCGAACAGGGCGTGCGGCCATGGACCAAACCCTGGACGACGGGATACGCGACAGGCGAGGTCAGCCGGCCACTGCGCCACAATGGCCAACCCTACACCGGGATCAACGTCCTGCTCCTCTGGTCCGAAGCCATCGCCCGCGGCTTTGCCTCATCAAGCTGGATGACGTTTCGCCAGGCAATCGAACTCGGCGGCGCCGTCCGCAAGGGCGAAACCGGCACAACCATTGTCTTCGCCAGTTCGTTCACCCGCACCGAGACGACCGAGACAGGCACTGAGATCGAGCAGGATATTCCATTCCTCAAGACCTACACGGTGTTCAACACCAATCAGATCGCCGGTCTCGACGGCCGCTTTGACGACGTCGCACCTGTCCAGGACCCGATGAGCCGTATCGGCGATGCCGGCCGCTTTTTTGCCAATACCGGTGCCCTGATCCGGCACGGAGGAACGGCGGCCTATTACGCCGCCCACCGTGATTACATCCAGATGCCATGCTTGAATGCCTTCCGGGACGACGCCTCCCATGTCGCCGTCCTCAGTCACGAGATGACGCATTGGACCGGGGCACCACGACGGCTTGATCGCGATCTCAGCCGCTATGCGAAAGACAGGAGCGAACGCGCCCGCGAGGAGCTCATTGCCGAACTCGGCAGCTGCTTTCTCTGCGCCGATCTTGGCATCGTCCCTGAGCTCGAACCACGACCCGACCACGCAAGCTATCTCGATGGCTGGCTCAAGGTTTTAAGCAACGACAAGCGCGCCATCTTTTCGGCGGCAGCGCATGCGCAGCGGGCCGTCGACTACCTGCATTCCTTGCAGCCGGAGCTCGACGAGGAGGAGGCGGTGTGAGCCGTCTTTTCCGCAGCAATCTGACCGCGTGAAAGTTCCCGCGGAATACCACACCGCCATCAGCACCCGTCTCAACCTCGCAAGACGGCCCTCACCGGTCCTCACCGGGCGCTTACGATAGAGCAAGCGCCCGCGGAATTGCCGCCGCCGTTTAGGGCCGCGCCTTCGCTACATTCCCGCAAGCGCTGGTCTGCATCAAGGACGCATGCGCCGATGAAAAAAAGTTGTCGCTGTAGCGATTTCGCGCGGTCGTCAACCCTGTTAAGTAGGTTGGCGATCACTGCCCTGCGCACCTGCCTTGAACGCATCGACCTCAGTGACGACACGATCCTTGACGGCATCGTGGGCATCTGAGGCGATCGAAGCGGCCTTTTCGTAGACCTCCGTTGCCACCTCTTTGCCCTGGTCGACAACGTCCAGCGCTTGAGCGGTGAGCTTGTCGGTAGTGGCATCGGAAGCCTCGCCGAGCAACTCGTCTTCAGTGTCGGTGTGCGGCAACGCTGCGCCGATAGCAGCTCCGACGGCGAAAGCCAGAGCGCCCCCCACCAACGGCTGATCGCGGAACTGCGTCAGGATCATCTCGTTGAGCTTGCTGGTTTGCTCTTGGAGACTTGTCGCCGCTGAAGACGATTGGGTAGACAGCGAGCTCGCGGCCGCGGACGCACGCGCACTCATCCCGCTTGCGGCGCTTTTTGCCTGCTCCCATCTCTCCGCCGCCCAGCCAGTTGCCGCGTTGAACATTGCACCCGTCTCGTCGCTGATCTGATCGACGTGTTTGCCGGTGGCATCCGCAAACCCGCGATAAGTCTTACCTGCTTCATCGACGAAGTGACCCGCACGATGTCCGGTTTCATCGGTCAGCGCCTTAAGCCTCTTGCCAGAGCTGTCTGCGAAGTGACTGTAGCGGGATCCGTTCTCGGTCTCGGGTGGGCCAAGACGGCGGACCGCGCCGTTCGCCGGATATAGCGGATATTCAGGTTCGGGCTGATGGCTGGCAGCCGGGCTTGCGGGGGTCCCCTTGGCCATGAGCCACGCAAGGCTCACACCCATCAATGCGACGGGCATTGGATTTGCCTTCAGCGCTTGGCCGAGGTTGCTAACATACTCTCCCCCGCCGCTGCCCTTTGCGTAGGCAAGGACCTCATCGACCAACTGGCCTGGCGACATCCGTTCTTGAATAGCGTCGATGCGATCTCCGATGCGCTGGCGATCCTGATCAATCTCTCTCTGAAGGTCCGCGGATGTTTTTTCGGTTGAAGTTTCCATCAGATCTTTTCCTTCACAACGTCGACGTCGCGGCGAAGCGAGGTCGCGGTTCGATCCAGTTTCATGTTGCTTCTACGAAGTGCAGTGAGGCCTCGAGAGACCATCGCCCACGCGATGAGAGCGATGACCACGCCGACCATAAGGGAGGCGAGCGCACCGGCGCTTGTTTCGGTCAAACCCTGAGTGACCAGGAAGGCCGCAACCCCGGCAACCAGGGCGCTCAGCAGGACGCCCACAGCGCCCACCGCAAGGACAAGCCCGAAAATAACCACTTCTACGCCGTTGAGCGCTTGCGAGAACTTTTCGGACACCTCCGTCTTCGCGAGATCTATTTCCTTGCGTAACAGGCCCGTGACATCGGCAACGAGGCCGCCAATCAGCTCTGAAAGGGGAACACTGTCAGGAGATTTAGCCATTGGTGTAGCCTCCCGTCGCAGATGACTCCCTGGGCGTAGCCGGGGGTGTCCGCCTCGTTGCTTGTGTTGGCGGTCGCTTGGCGGAAGCAGTCAAAAATCTGCTCGCGCTCAATCCCGCAAGTGCTGCAATGCCAAGAAACGCTAGCGGCTGCTTGCGGCCGAATTCCTCAGCCATCGCCGCTATTTCGCCGATGTCTTTGTCTTTCATCTGCGTGGCAAAGCCTTGAACGCTTCGTCCGATCTGCTTGGCATAACGTCCGACCTCCGGTTGGTCGGATGCTTCCAGTTCAGCGCCAACTTTTTCAAGCGCCGTTGCCACGCCGCCAACCTGACGGGCAGCGAAGTTCGTTTGATCGGAAACCACCTCTTTGACCTTCTCGACTGCAGTATCGGCGCCTTCTTTTATGGTGTCCTTGGCGGCGGTCATGTCACAGCCAACTTCTCCTTCAATCCCGCGAGTGACGCGGAAGGTCGCGCTGACGACATCGCATCCCCAGATTGCAGTGATGTCTCGGATGACGGCCTTGGCCTGCCATCCATTTCTGTGAATTCGTTTGACACTGAAGCCTCCCATGACTGAACGAGCGGCGATTGCCGCACTTACGAACCTTGAGTGGCCGGCTTTGTTCCAACTCCCAGGCCCTCTCGTTCACTTCGACGAAATTTACCGGGCTTGAGCGGTCTGATCGAAGTGGTTTTTGAAATCGCCAGCCGGAGCTGCGTTTGCGTTTCAGGTCTTTGCCGTTGCAGCGAGAACAGCTAAACCTCAAGCAGGCGTATGCCATTGGCTGATGAGAATATCGGCGGGAAGAGTAGGTCTCGCAGGCCTCGGCAGAGAGGGTCGGCGCGGTCGCATCATAATGGATGTTAACGCCCTCCGGAACGATTTTCAGGCTCACCGCAGTCGCTCAGGGCAGGTCCGGTTGCAAGCTCACGGCCTTGCCGGCCCTCTTTGATGAACGCGCGGAGTTGGCGTTTGGAATCGTTGTCGAGATCTTCGTGAGGCCGTTTCCAGTCGGGTTCACTTTCAAAAGCGGCTGCTTCGGTTGCTGGCGCTCCTGACATGGCGAGGTAGGCGCCACTCAGCATCACGATGATGCCAATTACATCCATTACGGTGATCTGCTCGGCGAAGACAGCGGCGCCAAGGGCGACAGCGATCACCGGTGACACGAAGGCATAGCTACCTGCGCGAGATGCGCCGATATCTCGCAGCAGGCGCATGAAGGTCGTGTAGCCGATCAGCGAGCCGAAGATCACAAGGAAGAACCAGCCGAGCCAGGCGACTGTGCCCCAGTCGCCGGAGAGGGCGGAAACTGCCCCCGGTTCGAAAGCCAGGGCTGCAATCAGCAGCACGATGCCACCGACCAAGGTCGTCACACCTGAAACGAACAAGGCCGGATAGGTTCGCAGAAGTGGACGGGCCAGCACCGAGCCGTAGCCATAGGTGAAGGCCGCTGATGCAACCGCCAATCCGCCCCATAGGCTCGCGCCTGGGAAGGCTTCAGCAGCGGGCAGACTTACATAGGCGGAGGCCGGCCAGAACAGGACGACCAGTCCACAGACCCCCAGAGCGATCGCAAGGATGCGACGGCCATCCAACGTCTCTTCGTTGAGCAGGAGAGCGAACACGAGGAGTGCGATCGGGGTTAGCGACATTTCCAGAACGGCGGCCGTCCCGGAATCGATATATTGCATTCCCCAAAATAGCGGGCCGTAGCAGAGCGTGATCATCAAAATGCTGACGACGGCGAAGCGAAAGCCGTCTTGCACCTTGAAGCTAGCAGTCTCGCCTTTGGCCAGCGTATATAGAAGAAGCAAAATACCGGCCGCGGTGAAACGGGTGCCGGCAAACAGGAGAGGCGGAACGGCCTCGATGCCCGCCTTCGTTCCGATCCAGGTGCTCCCCCAGATCACGCACAGCATCAGAAAGCGCAGCTGATTTTTGTTGACGCAGGTAAGCATGAGGGCTCCGATCATTGTAACGAGTAAAATTTAGTTATCTCGTTACAACCCGCTCTTGTTCAAATCGTTCCGCAGAACGATATTCAAGTCATGAACACGCAAAAGACGATCTGCGACATCAGCCTTCTTGGCGGTCATCCGGCACTCGACTTCGTCAACACGGTCGATAGTCGCGGTGAACGTTGGGGCCCGGATTTCTTGAATAGCTACGATGACCTCGTGGCCTGGGCCTGTCGTCTCGAAGTGATGAATGACGAGGAACGCGACACCTTGCTCCTCAAGGCTGGCAAATCTGCTTCTGACGCTGAAAAAGAACTTGAACAAGCAAAGGCATTGCGGGAGGTCCTCTACCGGCTCTTCCTGTCCGAGTTTGATGAAAGCCCGGTCAGCCAGGAAGATCTCGATTTTGTCGCCGACATGGCCCGACGTGCGCAGTCGCAACAATCACTGGGCCGCGTTGCGGGCAATATCGCGTGGCGTCCCGCGGATGCCAAGGACTTGAATGCAATCAGAAACCGTGTCGCTCAGTCAGCTGCCGAACTGCTCACGTCGCGAGACGGACGCCGTCCTGTGCGCGCTTGCCAGGGGCCGAATTGCGGCTGGCTTTTTCTGGACCAGTCTCGTGGCGGTCACAGGCGGTGGTGCTCGGACAAAACCTGCGGATCGCATGCAAGAGTGCGCAAGTTCCGGGCTGCCCAAGCCGACTAAAGGTGGGTCGCGTTACTAGCGGCAAAGAACTTCAGGGAAACTATCATGGTTACGGAAGGGACGTACTGCGCCAACGGCTGCCCACCAAAACGGCATGGGTGAGGCGCCTGGCTTAGGTCTCCTCAAGGCAGGATAGCTCGACGCGGCGCATCGCCTACATCGTTATGTACGAGGAAGCCGCGTCATCGCCGTTTACGCGCGCGAGTCCGGCGGAGTGAGCGCGTTTACCGTTCGTGTATTTCTAATTAGGGCGTCAGCACAACTTTGATGCAATTGTCCTTCTTGTCCCGGAACGTTTCGTAGAGTTCGGGACCGTCTTCCAGCGTCGCGCGATGCGTGATCACGAAGCTAGGGTCGATTTCGCCTTCCTCGATGCGGCGCAGGAGGTCCAGCGAGTATCGGTTCACGTGCGTCTGTCCCGTACGGATCGTCAGGCCCTTGTTCATGGCGGCGCCGAACGGGATCTTGTCAAGAAAGCCGCCATAGACGCCAGGTACCGAAACAATGCCGCCTGGCCGGCACGCCATGATCGCAGTTCTGAGGGCATGGGGCCTGTCGGTCCCCAGCAAAGTAGCGGCTTTGACCTTGTCGATCACTGCATCGAACGACGCCGTCGCATGAGACTCCGCGCCAACCGCGTCGATACACTTGTCGGCGCCGTGACCGTCGGTAATGTCCTTAATGCAGCCGGGTATTGTGCCGTCGATCTCATCGAAATTGATGATTTCCGCTCCCGCGAGCTGTGCCAGTGCCAGCCTTTCTGGCACATTATCAATTGCGATCACGCGTGCGGCGCCCTGCATAAAAGCGCTCTTGATGCAGAACTGGCCGACCGGGCCGCATCCCCACACAGCGACGATATCGGTCGGCTCTATTTCGCAATTGGCAGCCGCCATCCATCCCGTCGGAAAGATATCGCCGAGGAAGAGAGCCTGCTCGTCCGGGATGCCGTTTGGTATCACTATGGGAGAAACGTCGGCATATGGAACTCTGACGTATTCCGCCTGCCCCCCCGCATACGCGCCTGTCAGATGAGAGTAACCGAAAAGGCCGGCCGTCTGATAGCCGAAAGCTTTTATTGCGTTATCAGCGTTACGGTTGGTCCGCTCGCAAACTGACCAGTTGCCTCTGAGGCATTGCGGGCATTCGCCACAGCAAATTGTAAATGGAACTACGACGCGATCGCCGACTTTAAGTTTCTTATTGTCGCGTCCGACTTCCACGACTTCGCCCATAAATTCATGACCTAGAATGTCGCCCTTTTCCATAAAGGGAATATAACCATCCATAAGGTGGAGGTCCGAACCGCAGATTGCGCAGGCAGTCATCTTTACGATCACATCCCGCCCATCCTCGATCTTGGGGTCGGGGACGCTGTCACAACGAATGTCCCCCTTGCCGTGCCAGCATAGAGCTTTCATCTTCTATCTCCTCAAACGGACGATGCGCTATCCTCAGCGCGGATTTGGTGGTGGTTGCGAGAACCGACGCAAGTACACCGATGACATAGGCTCCCGATCGTACGCCATCGTACGTCTCCTTGATTGGTTCGAACCACCCAACATGTCGCAGCGGCGAATGTTCCCGACCCTTCCATAGAGTGCCGGAACATTGGAGAAGCGTTGAGGTTCGTAATTGAAAACCAGGAGAATGACGATGAACGGAACTGAGTGGGCGATACTTCTGGGAACGCTGACGCTCATGTGCTGGATCGGAGCGGGTCTTGTTGCGGTAATACTCGGCACCAATCAACTCCGGAATAAAGAAATGGGAAGGGGCTCCCAATTCGTCACTCTTTGTCTGACTGCGGCCGGCGTGGTTTCAGCCTTCGCAATGGTCGCGGCAGTAGCGTTGTTATGACAATGGCCGGACGGGATTGAATAACCGGCTGCCAGTTCGCTCCCATCGTCATTTTGAGGTCAGGCCGCGGATTCGCGTCAAATGCATTCGAAGGTCCGGCAGGATCTTTGCAGCCGTTCGCTTGAGTTGCCCGTCCGGCCCCTGTTTTGAATAGCTGTCGAAGAGGTTGACGGCTTCCTCATGTGCGGTCACTTGAGTGGAAAGATAGGCCTGATCAAGATTGGCGGCGTCGCTTTGCCGGAGGGCGGCTAGTTTCGCAGTATACTCCGTGTCAAGAGCGGCGGGCAGTTCGATGCCGTCCTGTTTCGCGGCATCGTTCAGAACAGGCCCGGCCTTGCCGTGATCCCTGATCATGTCTTGCGCGAACTGTTTGGCGTCATCAGCCTTTCCTTCCGCAATCTCGATCTTCGCGGCCTCGATCTCGAACATGTTGGACATGGCGGCCTTCGCCGCGAAGTCGGTGGCGTGCTGCTTGGCAGCGTCGTCTGCTGCCGAGGCGCAAAACGCAGTCAACCAGACTAGAACGGAGGCGAGAACGATTTTCATAGGGGCTCCATCAGAAGAATTGCCGTCTCCAACCTCGCCGCGCGGCAAATGTTCCGGAGATTTTTGCCGAGCCGCAATGCGAAAAGTTTTGGAACTTCCGCATCGGGCCGCGGTTTGGTGCGGTCCACTCTAGGGAGTTTTTATGATGACGAATTCGAACCACCAGTCGCAGCGCCAGCCCGAGCAGGTGACCGAGAACGCGACGGACGCGAGACAGGGGCGATACGGCAAGCCTGTGCTTGCGGTGCTCGTCGGTGGTCTCGTGCTGGCGATGGTTGCCTGGGGCGCGGCCGAGATCTGGGGAGAAAGCATCGACACCGATACGAAACCCACGGCATCGACGGCCCCCGATCAAATCAACGCCCAGCCTCACGGCGCCGGAACGTTCGACAACAACCCGGCTGGCGGCGGCAGCCGGCCGCCCGAAGCTACCGATCGCGATCCTACGCCTCAAGGCAATGGCGGCGGTCCGACTATGGTGACGACACCCAGCGGCACCGAGAAGATCCACTAATGCAAAGGCTCCAGGTCGACGCATGGCCGGCGGATTCGAGGTATGCTCCAGTGGCCCGACACGACCAGGAAGAAAAATGCGATAGCCCGCATGACGAACCGCGAGCGCACGACCGAGCACAAGTTCGTGGCCACATCCTGTCTGGTGCGAGGACGTGCGGGTAGGTTCGATCTCGTAGCCGCTCCGACCGAGACCGACGCGGAGGCCAAAGACGCGCTGATGACATCCCGCGCATGCGCGCAAAGGTGGGAGCCGGTGTCGGTATGAGGAATGACATGGACAAGGTGATCGAAGTAGATTTCAAGGTGACATGGCGGGCACCGGTTTTTGTGAGGATCGGCAACGGCTTCCGGGAGCGGGTGGACGGACCGGATGCCGCGCTCGATGCGCTTGCCCATCGCTGGCCCGAATGCCAAAGCGAGGTCTACCGCGAAGCAAAGCTTCGGTGTCTTGAGGCGCTCGTTCAGCATGGAAGTGCAGAGACTGCGCGAAGCCGCTTTATCAGCGCCGCCATCGCAGCAGGCGTCTTTGCGTGAGCAAAGCATGTGCATGGTGCCCGATGTCAACTACTAGGTGGCAAATTCAGTCCGCTGCAACGGCCGGGTCTGAAACGCCTTCAGCGCGTCGACAAGCCTTTTCAGGTCCGTCGGCTTTCCACTATTGGCGACACCGGCAAGCACCGGAGGGACTGCAAGCTCAGTCGGATGAACCGCGCTGGCGAGGACGAATGGGACATCCAATGCTTGCAACTCAAGAGCGACGGGCGTGACTTTCTCGCCAACGAGATCGAAAATATAGGACCGCCGCATGGAGACGTTCCTCACTGACCAGATCAAGAGCGTGGTCGACCGATGCAGGCGGCCCCAGTACCCGGAACCCTGCGGCGGTCAAGGCCGCCTTGAGTTCCATTGCAATCAGCAGCTCGTGATTGTAATTGTGGGAACCGAATTTTATATTCTCCTCCTGCTTTGCCCCTCCACGGACCTTCATGTTGCCTCGAACCAATATATGAGCAGCAGGTCCTGAGATCACGAGTCGGACTTAGGTCCGGCTTTCCCTCGGCGTTATCCGGCTTAGATTCTCCTGATCCTTGTTAAAAGGACATCAGGGAGGTTCTAGCGATGTTGCTGAACTCCAGTCAGAACCTCCCTGATGACGCGCCAAGTTGTCGATCCGTGTCGTCACCCGCCGCCCCAAAATATGCCTGGCGGGCCTATACCGACGGCGTTGTTCAGGCTCCAGCGCCTGAACAACTGATCCAGGCCGGGTTGCAGCGCCATCCCCATCACAAGTCTGCGCGTTCGCCCGGCTGGAATAGTATGAGCTGCGTTGCGACGAAACCCACAAAAGACCGTGCCGATATTGCAGTGCCTTTGCCAAAACCGCTGAGATCACCCATGGCCGCGCGCGGCCATCACTTCTAGCGGCACAGTGCCGGGGAGACTCATCGCTCTCCGCGAACGTAGCTTGCGCCGAGCGCCAGCGGCAGATTGGCTCGGCGGCCGGCGACGATCAGCACCAGCATGACCATGGCAAACGGGGTCATCTGGATGATGTCGGTGGGGATGTCGACACCCGCCACCTGCAGGGCCGTGGTCATCGACAGGCAGGCGCCGAACAGCAGCGCACCGAACAGAACCCAGACCGGTCGCTCGCGGGCCAGCATGGCCAGCACGATGCCGATGAAACCGTTACCATGGGTCTTGAACGGCACGAAGATGCCGGCGCCGACAATGGCCATGAAAGCGCCGCCGAGGCCGGCGAACAGGCCGTGCACAGCACGGCGACCGAGCGGGTCCGCACCACGTCGACACCGGCGGCATCCAGCGCCGCCGGCTTGTCGCCGGCCGCCTGCAATGCCGATCCGAGATGGGTGGAACGGTAGATATAGACCATCACCCCGACCAGGATGATGGCGAGATAGGTGATGACGGGGCTGTTGAACAGCGCTTCGCCGATGACCGGGATTTTGGCGAGCAGCGGGATCGGCAGCGTCGGCACGGCAGCTGCCGAGTTGCTTTGCATCGATCTGTCAAAAACCTCCAGCTCACACTCATCATAGACAGCAGAGAGCGTGTCTCAGATCTAGCAGAACCCGTTCAACTTAAGAATCTTATGGGCGTCGATTGCCGCCCGGAGTTCATCTTCGGAGTTTCGATCTCCTCGGTTAGCGTCCGGATGGTGCATCTTGAGCATCAGTTTGTAGCGTCGTCTAATTTCCTCAGGCGTCGCGTCCTGCGAAAGACCGAGCGTTTCGAAGGCTTTTGCTTCCAATACCTTGAGCTTACGCCGCTGGAGATCAGCTTTCGTAGCTTGATGTCGTGCAGCAATCTTGCGTGCGTTAAGGGCTTTTGCCGTACCGGAGCGAACGGTCGAAGGAAGCGGCATCTCTGTCGCCTGATCAAGGCGGGTCCCCCACGTCTTACGGCTGCCGTTTGCTGCTTCCCTCTGATAGCGGGCGGTCACCGGATCAGACAGATTGCTCGCGAAATTATATCCCTTGTTGTATTCCCTCGCATGTTGCGGGCAGAACACCAGGTACAAACCCTCCGCATCTCGCCCAACGGGCGCGCGATTGGCGCCGCCGCTTTCGCAACCGTCCCACTGGCATTTCGACTGGTAAGGCTCGCGGAGCGGAGCTGATTTTTTGCTCGTTGGCCTCAGGCCGACGAAAATCTTCGAATCATACGTCATCGCGCGTTATATGGCGGTCTTCATCGAGCCGGCAAGCAAACCGTGCAATAGGCACGCCGATAGTCGGGACAGGGGGTTCCTGCTCCGGCTCTTTACTCCTTGCTCGTCACCGGCGCTCAGTACCCATGGCTGTGTTTTCGGTCGAGCCCTTCATTCTGAGGATCTGCGCCGCCCAGCCGACGGCCCTAGAGAATCCATCAATCTCCCCGTCGTCATTCCCATGGTGGTTTGCCGCGAACGCCCGGATCGCAACCTGCCTACCGCTATTGAACCTTGCCTTCCCGTTCAACGCAATCTATATTCTGTTCAACACAGGAGAATCTTATGGGTACCCAACCACGCACTTCTGCGGAAAGCGAAGCGAAAATCGCGTTGGCCCGCAATAAGCTCGTACTCGAGCAAGCGAAGGCCGTCGGTCTCCTTGGCACGGCGAAGAATACCCGCTTGTCGGGGCGAGTGCCGTCGGAGTTGATCGAGGCAGCCAAAAAGCGGGCCCATGTTACCTCCGACACCGAGCTGCTGGAATTGGCCCTTTCACGGCTGGCTCTCGAAGACGACTTTGGCGCGCGTCTGGTGGGCCGCAAGGGCCGCATCCCGACGGATTTCGATCTTGGGATTTGATCTCTCTGAAGCCCTCCGATCACTAAAGCCCCAGAAGCACGTCGGGTCGCTCGAGCGCAGGCCCGACGAAGATCTTCCTTGGGTTGCCGACGAACCGGCAATCGGAGGGCCTCTGTTCCTGGATACCAGCGTCTATCTGGATGTGCTTCAAGGGCGCTCGCCGGTGGAGGTCGATAGGCTGATTACGTATCGCCTATGCCACCATTCGGCGGTCTGCCTGTCTGAGCTGACCCATGCCTTCGGCCGACTGGATCCCAAGCACGCCTCTACCAAAGCGGTCCTCGAAACGATCGCGGCGACGGTCGAAGACATTCCGGAACACCGACTTCACGCCCCAGATACAGCCATCTGGGGACATGCCGGGGTGTTGGCGGGTCTGCTCTTTCGCTTGAGCAACCTGCCAAAGGGGGAGGGACATGAGTGCCGCTTCGTCAATGACGCCATGGTTTTCTTGCAGGCACGGCAGCTGGGTGCGAGCGTGCTGACTGGCAACGTCCGCGACTTTGATTTCCTCTCACAGATCGTACCGACCGGTCGGGTCATCCTCTATCGAACCCCAGTGGAGGCGCGATCATCATGAACGCCGAACTCTCACCCTCGGTCGCATTCTGCACGAACTGGAACAGCTGGGTCGGACGCCGGCAACAGATGTCAACTGCCTGCAGCATACGCAGGCGGTGCGCCGGTCGTTTCGTCGAGGATGATCTTGACGAGAGATGGCATTTCGCTGCGATCCAAAATGATCAGGGTCCAAAGATGGAAACGCCGGGAAACCTTGGCGCAATGCATGAAGACTTCGCTTTGACGCTCATGCCGGCCGCAATTTGCCGGTCTGCACAGGAGCGCCAGGGTGCTTGTTTCCAGCAGACAAAGCCTTGCGATGCGACGGTGGTGTCGTGATAACGCGGCAACAAGGCAGTGCAATTGCCTAATGTTGTCTAATCGCGCCAAGTCGAACTAACGCATACCCCGCACCGCCAATTTGAATCAAAAGGTCTGCTCTCATTTCCCTGTCGGTGACGACCTTGATTTTGGTCCATTTGTCAATCT
>NZ_MZMU01000007.1 GCF_004123835.1 Rhizobium leguminosarum
GTGACGGCGTCGAGCGTGGCCAGATTCTGTGCAAGCCGGGTTCGGTCAAGCCGCACAAGAAGTTCATGGCAGAAGCCTACATCCTGACGAAGGAAGAGGGTGGCCGTCATACGCCGTTCTTCACCAATTACCGTCCGCAGTTCTACTTCCGCACGACCGACGTGACGGGCATTGTGACACTGCCGGAAGGCACCGAGATGGTTATGCCGGGCGACAACGTCACGGTGTCGGTCGAGCTGATCGTTCCGATCGCGATGGAAGAAAAGCTGCGCTTCGCTATCCGCGAAGGCGGCCGCACCGTCGGCGCCGGCATCGTCGCGTCGATCGTCGAGTAACTTTCGAGTTATCCGCAATTATGAAGACCCCGCTGGAAACAGCGGGGTTTTTCATTTTCATGGCTTCCTGTAGGTTTAACAGGTGTTGTAAAAATATCGTTAAATTGGCCTGTCACAGTATTTTGTTCATCTCACGTTCAGAAACCGGTTTGTGATTGGATCATTGTAGTCCAGACTCCTTCTTGCAAAGAGGAGAGCCCGGATGATTCCAAAGGCCACATTCGCTGCGACGATATTCGCGATGTATGTTTTCACGATGTTTTTCATCGCTGCAATACCGCAAGAAGTTGTTCAGTCTGCCGTAGTGCAGATTGGCGAGGTAAGTGTCGTCAAGTGACGACCTTTGCCGAGCATCGCAGGGTTCTGCGATGATCGGAAATGATCGGCCAGGTGCTCCCGGATAGGATGCTCCTGGCGACGCGGGGGTGAGCCCTTGCATGACGCTCGCTTGCTCTTCGCGCGGAAGCGTCTATCTATGCCTCCGATTTCATGACGCGGAGGATATTCCATGAAGAGACGTATTCTGTTCACGGGCGGTTCGGGCAAGGCAGGTCGCCATGCTGTGCCGTGGCTCGTCAATGCCGGCTACGAGGTTCACAACCTCGATCTCGTGCCGCTGGATAGCCCCGGCGTCACCAATCTCATCGCCGACATCACCGATAGCGGTCAGGTCTTCAACGCGCTCTCGATGCATCGCGATTTTCCCGATCTCGATGCGGGCAGGGGCGTGCAGCCCTTCGACGCCGTCGTACATTTCGCCGCCATCCCGCGCATCCTGATCAGGCCCGATAACGAAACCTTCCGGATCAACACGATGGGCACCTATAATGTCATCGAGGCGGCGGTGAAGCTCGGCATCAGGAAGATTATCGTCGCATCGAGCGAGACGACCTACGGCGTCTGCTTCGCCGAAGGCCATCGCGATTTCCACCAGTTCCCGTTGGAGGAGGATTACGACGTCAATCCGATGGATTCCTACGGCCTTTCCAAGGTGGTCAACGAAAAGACGGCACGCGCCTTTGCCGAACGTTCGGGCTTCGATATCTATGCGCTGCGCATCGGCAACGTCATCGAGCCTGACGAATACGAGAAGTTTCCGACCTATTTCAGCAATCCCGAGATGCGCAAGCGTATCGCCTGGAGCTATATCGACGCTCGCGATCTCGGGCAGATCTGCCATCTCTGCATAGAGAAGGACGGCCTCGGCTACCAGGTCTTCAACGCTGCCAACGACACCGTCTCTGCCAATACGCCATCGAAAGAGCTTGCGAAGCGATTCTTTCCGAACGTGCCCTTCACCCGCGAGATCGGCGAATATGAGGGCCTGCTCTCCAACCGCAAGATCCGCGAGGTGCTGGGTTTTAAGGAAGAGCACGATTGGCGGAAATATGTGAAGGTCTGAACGGACCGTGGTTTCGCGATTGAAAGGCCGATCGCTCGCATATCAGGAGAATGGCTTTGAAAATCGAAAATCGTGCTTGCCAATCCCGTGCCGTCGTCTTAAAGGGAGCGCCATGCTTTTCAGCAGCGATTTGCGGGCCTTGGCCTAGGCGCTGAATGATCGGTATGAAGGGGTATAGCTCAGTTGGTAGAGCGGCGGTCTCCAAAACCGCAGGTCGTAGGTTCGAGCCCTACTGCCCCTGCCATTTCCTTGATGCGGGATAGCGCGGACATGCTCGCGGCATTTCCGGCCGGGGATTGATTGGTGGTAAGTAATTTCGTTAAACTTCGGTTTCCCTCTTGTGTATTCGGAAATCGGTGTTTATTTAGGGTTCAACAGACACGCGGTGCGTGGGGCTGATAGTTTCAGCTTTACGCGCCGTAATTGCGTGGGCAGTCGATGGCATCCAAATCCAATCCGTTTGCGTTTCTGCAGCAGGTTCGCTCCGAGACGTCTAAAGTTACATGGCCGTCGCGCCGCGAGACCATGATCTCGACGGTCATGGTGCTGGTGATGGTGGTTTTCGCCGCGCTGTTTTTCTTTGCCGCTGACCAGCTGATCGGCTGGGCTCTGAGCTTCGTGCTGAATACCGGCAACTGATACGGGTGGAGATGAAAATGGCGGCACGTTGGTACATCGTCCACGCATATTCAAATTTTGAAAAGAAGGTGGCTGAAGACATCGAGAACAAGGCTCGCCAGAAGGGGCTTGAGCACCTGTTCGAGAAGATCCTCGTGCCGACTGAAAAGGTGGTGGAAGTGCGTCGCGGCCGCAAGGTCGATTCCGAGCGCAAGTTTTTCCCGGGCTATGTCATGGTTCGTGCCAATCTGACGGACGAAGCCTACCACCTGATCAAGAACACGCCGAAGGTCACAGGTTTCCTCGGCTCCGACAATAAGCCCGTTCCGATTCCGGATTATGAAGCCGAGCGCATTCTCGGTCAGGTCCAGGAAGGTGTCGAGCGGCCGAAGGCTTCCATTACCTTCGAGATCGGCGAGCAGGTCCGCGTTTCCGACGGCCCGTTCGCGTCGTTCAACGGCACGGTTCAGGATGTGGACGAAGAACGTTCGCGCCTGAAGGTGGAAGTGTCGATCTTCGGCCGCGCAACGCCGGTCGAGCTGGAATACGCTCAGGTCGAGAAGGTCTGATTGCAGAAACTGGAAGCTGGCCCTTGCGGCCTGTTTCCTGCGGACCTTGTCCGCACCCGCGTGGAAGGTGAGGGGTCTTAGCCGGACCCTAAGGATCCGCACCACGCAACCGCAGCCGCCGGAGAGATCCGGCATCACGGGCCGGGCGACCGGCCGTTCATGAAAGGCAGAGAGATATGGCTAAGAAAGTTGCAGGCCAGCTCAAGCTTCAGGTCAAGGCAGGATCGGCAAACCCGTCCCCGCCGATTGGTCCGGCGCTTGGTCAGCGTGGCATTAACATCATGGAATTCTGCAAGGCGTTCAATGCCGCCACGCAGGAAATGGAAAAGGGCATGCCGATCCCGGTCGTCATCACCTATTACCAGGACAAGTCCTTCACCTTCGCGATGAAGCAGCCGCCGGTCAGCTACTGGCTGAAGAAGGAAGCGAAGATCACGTCCGGTTCCAAGACGCCCGGCAAGGGCGCCAAGGCCGGCTCCCTCACCAAGGCTCAGATCAAGTCGATCGCGGAAGCCAAGATGAAGGATCTGAACGCAGCGGATATCGAAGGTGCAATGGCGATGATCGAGGGCTCTGCCCGCGCCATGGGCCTGGAAGTGGTGGGTTAAGATCATGGCTGGTAAGCGCACGCAGAAGATCAACGAAGGTGTTGATCCCACCAAGCTCTACGCTCTGACCCTGGCCATTGGCATGGTCAAGGAACGGGCTGTCGCCAAGTTCGACGAAACCATCGAAGTCTCGATGAACCTCGGCGTCGACCCGCGCCATGCGGACCAGATGGTTCGCGGCGTTGTCAACCTGCCGAACGGCACGGGCCGCACGGTTCGCGTTGCCGTCTTCGCTCGTGGCGCCAAGGCTGACGAAGCCAAGGCCGCCGGTGCCGATATCGTCGGCGCCGAAGACCTCGTCGAAATCGTCCAGGGCGGCAAGATCGAATTCGATCGCTGCATTGCCACCCCCGACATGATGCCGCTCGTCGGCCGTCTCGGTAAGGTTCTCGGTCCGCGCGGCATGATGCCGAACCCGAAGGTCGGCACCGTCACCATGGACGTCGCCGGAGCCGTTAAGGCTTCCAAGGGCGGCGCTGTCGAGTTCCGCGTCGAGAAGGCCGGCATCGTCCATGCCGGTATCGGCAAGGCTTCGTTCGACGCCAAGGCTCTGGAAGAAAACATCCGCGCCTTTGCTGACGCCGTCATCAAGGCGAAGCCGGCTGGCGCCAAGGGCAACTACGTCAAGCGCGTGGCGATTTCCTCGACCATGGGCCCGGGCGTCAAGATCGAGCCCGGCTCGGTCACCGGTGCTCCGGCTGCGTAAGTTTATGGCCGGGCTTTAAGTCCGGCGACTGAATTTCCGGCCTCGCAAGGGGCCGGAATATTCCGGAGAAATCCGGAATCCTGTCCGAGATTGCAGGTGGTTTTCCCTTAATCACTGTGCCTGCATGAGACGGGTAAGACCCGAATTGCAAGAAGTTCGCTTCTAGGAATTCGGTTCGAGCCTTGGATGCCTTGTGCCTCTTTAGCCTTGATTGGCGCGAGAGCGCGGGGGGACAGGATCCTCAAGCGTCGCTTGGGATCTCTCATGATCCCAGGAGGCAAAAGGCAACCGGCGGGCCCATTTTCGGTCCCGCCAACTGGAGATAGGCAGTGGAAAGAGCGGAAAAACGCGAATTCGTCACGGAACTGAACGAAGTCTTCAAGGCTTCGGGCTCAGTTGTCGTGGCCCACTATGCTGGTGCCACAGTCGCGCAGATGAACGATTTTCGTTCGAAGATGCGCGCAGCTGGCGGTACCGTCAAAGTCGCGAAGAACCGCCTGGCCAAGATTGCCCTTCAGGGTACGGAAGCGGAAGGGATGTCCAATCTCTTCAAGGGTCAGACGCTGATTGCATACAGCACCGATCCGATCACCGCTCCGAAGGTCGTCATGGATTTCGCCAAGACCAATGACAAGATCATTGTTCTGGGCGGCGCCATGGGAACAACCACGCTCAACGCCGATGCAGTCAAGTCGCTTGCGACCCTGCCTTCGCTCGATGAGCTGCGTGCGAAGCTGCTGGGCATGATCCAGACACCGGCTACCCGCATCGCTGGGGTTGTTGCAGCACCGGCAAGCCAGCTTGCCCGCGTGTTTGCGGCCTACGCCAAGAAGGACGAAGCCGCGTAAGGCGGTTTTTCGCTGTTTATAATCAACCGGTTCGAACCGAACAAAAGGAACTAGTAAAATGGCTGATCTCGCAAAGATCGTTGACGACCTCTCCTCGCTGACCGTTCTGGAAGCTGCAGAACTGTCGAAGCTTCTCGAAGAAAAGTGGGGCGTTTCCGCTGCTGCTCCGGTAGCTGTTGCTGCCGCTGCCGGCGGTGCTGGTGCTGCTGCTGTCGTTGAAGAAGAAAAGACCGAGTTCGACGTCATCCTCACGGATGTCGGCGCCAACAAGATCAACGTCATCAAGGAAGTCCGCGCCATCACCGGTCTCGGCCTCAAGGAAGCCAAGGACCTCGTCGAAGCCGCTCCGAAGGCTGTCAAGGAAGGCGTCAACAAGGCTGAAGCCGCTGACATCAAGAAGAAGCTTGAAGACGCCGGCGCCAAGGCCGACGTCAAGTAATCTTGAACTGCTTTTGGGAGGCAGTATCTCTACTGCCTCCCATTTGCCGTTTTTCTGAACGAATTACCCAAAAGCCGCGTCGAAACGGCTTTTGGGTAATGGGTTCTTCAAAAGGATGGTCTCGCACCGAGGGCAGCACAGCAATCCGAGCTGAGCGTTTTCTGGGGTCGGACGAGATTGAACTACTCATTGATTGACGGGATCGACTGGCCATCGGTTCCCGTCCGTTGCAGGCCCGGGTGCAAGATTTTGAAGGAGCGACGATGGCTCAGACCCTTTCGTTCAACGGTCGCAGGCGCGTACGCAAGTTTTTTGGTAAGATCCCCGAAGTCGCAGAAATGCCGAACCTCATCGAGGTTCAGAAGGCGTCCTACGACCAGTTTCTAATGGTTGAAGAGCCGAAGGGCGGCCGACCCGACGAAGGTCTTCAGGCCGTTTTCAAGTCGGTTTTCCCGATCACCGATTTCTCCGGTGCATCCATGCTGGAGTTCGTGTCCTACGAGTTCGAACCGCCGAAGTTCGACGTTGACGAATGCCGTCAGCGCGACCTGACCTATGCTGCACCCCTGAAGGTGACGCTGCGCCTCATCGTGTTCGATATCGACGAGGATACCGGCGCGAAGTCGATCAAGGACATCAAGGAACAGTCCGTTTACATGGGCGACATGCCGCTCATGACCAACAACGGCACGTTCATCGTCAACGGCACCGAGCGCGTCATCGTCTCCCAGATGCACCGTTCGCCGGGCGTCTTCTTCGATCACGACAAGGGCAAGAGCCATTCGTCCGGCAAGCTGCTCTTTGCTGCGCGTGTCATCCCCTATCGCGGTTCCTGGCTCGATATCGAATTCGACGCCAAGGACATCGTCTACGCTCGTATCGACCGCCGCCGCAAGATCCCTGTGACGTCGCTGCTGATGGCGCTCGGCATGGACGGCGAGGAAATCCTCGACACCTTCTACACGAAGTCGCTCTACAAGCGCGACGGCGAAGGCTGGCGCATTCCCTTCAAGCCGGAAACGCTGAAGGGTGCCAAGGCGATCACCGAGATGGTCGACGCCGATACCGGCGAAGTCGTCGTCGAAGCCGGCAAGAAGCTGACCCCGCGCCTGCTGCGCACGCTGTCCGACAAGGGTCTGAAGGCCCTCAAGGCCGCCGACGACGATCTTTACGGCAACTACCTCGCCGGCGACATCGTCAACTACTCGACGGGTGAGATCTACCTCGAGGCCGGCGACGAAATCGACGAGAAGACGCTTGGCATCATCCTGGCGAACGGTTTCGACGAGATCCCGGTTCTCGGCATCGACCACATCAATGTCGGCGCCTATATCCGCAACACGCTGACAGCCGACAAGAACGAGAACCGTCAGGACGCTCTGTTCGACATCTACCGCGTCATGCGTCCGGGTGAGCCGCCGACCATGGAATCGGCCGAAGCCATGTTCAACTCGCTGTTCTTCGATGCGGAGCGTTACGACCTCTCCGCCGTCGGCCGCGTCAAGATGAACATGCGCCTCGACCTGACCGTCGAAGACACCGTCCGCATCCTGCGCAAGGACGACATTCTGGCCGTGGTCAGGATGCTGGTCGAACTGCGCGACGGCAAGGGCGAGATCGACGACATCGACAACCTCGGCAACCGCCGCGTCCGTTCGGTCGGCGAGCTGATGGAAAACCAGTACCGTCTCGGCCTGCTGCGCATGGAGCGCGCGATCAAGGAACGCATGTCCTCGATCGAGATCGACACGGTCATGCCGCAGGATCTGATCAATGCCAAGCCGGCTGCCGCAGCCGTCCGCGAATTCTTCGGTTCCTCGCAGCTTTCGCAGTTCATGGACCAGGTCAACCCGCTCTCGGAAATCACCCACAAGCGCCGTCTTTCGGCTCTTGGCCCGGGCGGTCTGACCCGTGAGCGCGCCGGCTTCGAAGTGCGCGACGTGCATCCGACCCACTATGGCCGCATCTGCCCGATCGAAACGCCGGAAGGCCCGAATATCGGTCTGATCAACTCGCTTGCGACCTTTGCCCGCGTCAACAAGTACGGCTTCATCGAAAGCCCGTACCGCCGCATCGTCGACGGCAAGGTGACGAGCGACGTGCTCTACCTCTCCGCCATGGAAGAGGCGAAGTACTACGTCGCCCAGGCCAACGCCGAGATGAACGCTGACGGTTCCTTCGTCGACGAATTCGTCGTCTGCCGTCATGCCGGCGAAGTCATGCTCGCCCCGCGCGACAGCATGAACCTGATGGACGTCTCGCCGAAGCAGGTCGTTTCGGTCGCAGCCGCGCTCATCCCGTTCCTGGAAAATGACGACGCCAACCGCGCGCTCATGGGCTCGAACATGCAGCGTCAGGCAGTGCCGCTGCTGCGTGCCGAAGCTCCGTTCGTCGGGACCGGCATGGAGCCGGTCGTCGCCCGTGACTCTGGCGCCGCCATCGGTGCCCGCCGCGGCGGCGTGGTCGACCAGGTCGACGCGACGCGTATCGTTATCCGCGCCACGGAAGACCTCGAAGCCGGCAAGTCCGGCGTCGATATCTACCGCCTGCAGAAGTTCCAGCGTTCGAACCAGAACACCTGCGTCAACCAGCGCCCGCTGGTCACCGTTGGTGACGAGGTCAACCGTGGCGACATCCTCGCCGACGGCCCGTCGACCGATCTCGGCGACCTGGCGCTCGGCCGCAACGCGCTCGTCGCGTTCATGCCCTGGAACGGCTACAACTACGAAGACTCGATCCTGCTCTCCGAGCGTATCGTTGCCGACGACGTGTTCACCTCCATCCACATCGAAGAATTCGAAGTGATGGCGCGCGACACCAAGCTTGGTCCCGAGGAAATCACCCGCGATATTCCGAACGTTTCGGAAGAAGCGCTGAAGAACCTCGACGAAGCTGGCATCGTCTATATCGGCGCCGAAGTTCAGCCGGGCGATATCCTTGTCGGCAAGATCACCCCGAAGGGCGAAAGCCCTATGACGCCGGAAGAAAAGCTTCTGCGCGCCATCTTCGGCGAAAAGGCCTCCGACGTGCGCGACACCTCCATGCGCATGCCGCCCGGCACTTACGGCACCATCGTCGAAGTTCGCGTCTTCAACCGCCACGGCGTTGAAAAGGACGAACGTGCGATGGCGATCGAGCGCGAAGAGATCGAGCGTCTGGCAAAGGACCGTGACGACGAGCAGGCAATTCTCGACCGTAACGTCTACGGCCGTCTGATCGAGATGCTGCGCGGCCAGGCCTCCATTGCCGGCCCGAAGGGCTTCAAGAAGGGCAGCGAGCTTTCGAACGCCGTCGTCTCCGAATATCCCCGCTCGCAGTGGTGGATGTTCGCGGTCGAAGACGAAAAGGTCCAGAGCGAGCTCGAAGCGCTCCGCGGCCAGTACGACGAATCCAAGTCGCGCCTCGAACAGCGCTTCATGGACAAGGTCGAAAAGGTCCAGCGCGGCGATGAAATGCCTCCTGGCGTCATGAAGATGGTCAAGGTCTTCGTCGCCGTAAAGCGCAAGATCCAGCCGGGCGACAAGATGGCCGGCCGTCACGGGAACAAGGGCGTCGTCTCGCGCATTGTGCCGGTGGAGGACATGCCGTTCCTCGAAGACGGCACGCATGTCGACGTCGTTCTGAACCCGCTCGGCGTGCCTTCGCGCATGAACGTCGGCCAGATTCTGGAAACCCATCTGGGTTGGGCTTGCGCCGGCATGGGTCGCCAGATCGGCGAACTGATCGACGCATACAAGGCCAATGGCAACATTGAGCCGCTGCGCAAGACCATCGGCGATGTCGTCGGAGACGGCCCGAAGGCCGAACAGGTCCATGAGTTCGACGATGACTCGGTTCTGCGTCTCGCCGACCAGTGGAAGCGCGGCGTTTCGATTGCGACGCCTGTTTTCGACGGCGCGAACGAAGCCGACGTCAACGACATGCTGCGTCTGGCAGGTCTCAAGGACAGCGGTCAGTCGACGCTCTATGACGGCCGTACCGGTGAGCAGTTCGACCGCCAGGTGACCGTGGGCTACATCTACATGCTGAAGCTCAACCACTTGGTCGACGACAAGATCCATGCTCGTTCGATCGGACCTTACTCGCTCGTGACCCAGCAGCCGCTGGGCGGCAAGGCGCAGTTCGGCGGCCAGCGCTTCGGTGAAATGGAAGTCTGGGCGCTCGAAGCATACGGCGCTGCCTACACGCTGCAGGAAATGCTGACGGTGAAGTCGGACGACGTCGCCGGCCGCACCAAGGTCTACGAAGCCATCGTCCGCGGAGACGACACGTTCGAAGCCGGTATTCCGGAAAGCTTCAACGTTCTCGTCAAGGAAATGCGCTCGCTGGGCCTCAGCGTCGAGCTCGAGAACACCAAGCTTGACGAGGCGCAGGCAGCTCAGCTGCCCGACGCGGCCGAGTAAGCACTTGATAGGGCGTGCGCTGCCAATGCGGCGCACGCCGGTCCCGCCGGGCGCCGTATCCGTGTCGGCCCGGAAGGGAAGTTTCGCCGCATCCAGCGGTTATTCTCGTTTAAGCGAGGGAGGCGGCTCCCGGGAATTTGCCGCCGACCATCGCATTTTGAGGGCGCTTTAGCCCATGAAGGAGACAGGCATGAACCAAGAGGTCATGAATCTTTTCAATCCGCAGGTGCCTGCACAGAATTTCGATTCCATTCGGATTTCGATCGCGTCTCCGGAGAAGATCCTCTCCTGGTCTTACGGTGAGATCAAGAAGCCGGAAACCATCAACTACCGTACGTTCAAGCCGGAACGTGACGGTCTGTTCTGCGCGCGCATCTTCGGGCCGATCAAGGACTACGAATGCCTGTGCGGCAAGTACAAGCGTATGAAGTACAAGGGCATCATCTGCGAAAAGTGCGGCGTCGAAGTCACGCTGTCGCGCGTTCGCCGTGAGCGCATGGGCCATATCGAGCTCGCCGCTCCCGTTGCCCACATCTGGTTCCTGAAGTCGCTGCCATCACGCATTTCGACGCTGCTCGACATGACGCTGAAGGATGTCGAGCGCGTCCTTTACTTCGAAAACTACATCGTCACCGAGCCGGGCCTGACCGCCCTGAAGGAGCACCAGCTCCTCTCGGAAGAAGAGTACATGCTCGCTGTCGACGAATACGGCGAAGACCAGTTTACCGCGATGATCGGTGCCGAGGCGATCTACGAGATGCTGGCCTCGATGAACCTCGAAAAGATCGCCGGCGACCTGCGCGCCGAGCTTGCCGACACCACGTCGGATCTCAAGCAGAAGAAGCTGATGAAGCGCCTGAAGATCGTCGAGAACTTCATGGAGTCGGGCAACCGTCCGGAATGGATGATCATGAAGGTCGTTCCGGTCATCCCGCCGGATCTGCGTCCGCTGGTTCCGCTCGACGGCGGCCGTTTCGCGACGTCGGATCTGAACGATCTCTACCGCCGCGTCATCAACCGTAACAACCGTCTGAAGCGCCTGATCGAGCTTCGTGCGCCTGGCATCATCATTCGCAACGAAAAGCGCATGCTGCAGGAATCCGTTGACGCGCTGTTCGACAACGGCCGTCGCGGCCGCGTCATCACCGGCGCCAACAAGCGTCCGCTGAAGTCGCTCTCCGACATGCTGAAGGGCAAGCAGGGCCGCTTCCGCCAGAACCTGCTCGGCAAGCGCGTCGACTATTCCGGCCGTTCGGTCATCGTCACCGGTCCGGAACTGAAGCTCCACCAGTGCGGCCTGCCGAAGAAGATGGCGCTCGAGCTCTTCAAGCCGTTCATCTATGCCCGCCTCGACGCCAAGGGTTACTCCTCGACCGTCAAGCAGGCCAAGAAGCTGGTCGAAAAGGAAAAGCCGGAAGTCTGGGATATCCTCGACGAGGTCATCCGCGAGCATCCGGTTCTCTTGAACCGCGCACCGACGCTGCACCGCCTGGGCATCCAGGCCTTTGAACCTATCCTGGTCGAAGGCAAGGCGATCCAGCTGCATCCGCTCGTCTGCACGGCCTTCAACGCCGACTTCGACGGTGACCAGATGGCCGTTCACGTGCCGCTGTCGCTCGAAGCTCAGCTCGAAGCCCGCGTGCTGATGATGTCGACCAACAACATCCTGCATCCGGCCAACGGCGCGCCGATCATCGTTCCCTCGCAGGACATGGTTCTCGGCCTCTACTATCTGTCGATCCTCAACCAGAACGAGCCGGGCGAAGGCATGGCCTTCTCCGATCTCGGCGAGCTGCATCACGCCCTCGAAAGCAAGGTCGTGACGCTGCACACCAAGATCCGCGGCCGCTTCAAGTCGGTCGACGAGGATGGCAAGCCTTACTCGAAGATCTATGAGACGACGCCTGGCCGTCTGCTCATCGGCGAACTGCTGCCGAAGAACGGCAAGGTGCCCTTCGATATCTGCAACCAGGAAATGACCAAGAAGAACATCTCGAAGATGATCGACACGGTCTATCGCCATTGCGGCCAGAAGGACACGGTCATTTTCTGCGACCGCATCATGCAGCTCGGCTTCGCCCATGCCTGCCGCGCCGGCATTTCGTTCGGCAAGGACGACATGGTCATTCCGGATGCCAAGGCCAAGATCGTTGCCGACACCGAAAACCTGGTGAAGGAATACGAGCAGCAGTACAATGACGGCCTCATCACCCAGGGCGAGAAGTACAACAAGGTTGTCGACGCTTGGGGCAAGGCGACCGAAAAGGTCGCCGAAGAGATGATGGCCCGCATTAAGGCGGTCGAATTCGACGAGAAGACCGGTCGCCAGAAGCCGATGAACTCGATCTACATGATGAGCCACTCCGGTGCCCGCGGTTCTCCGAACCAGATGCGCCAGCTGGGCGGCATGCGTGGCCTCATGGCCAAGCCGTCGGGCGAAATCATCGAGACTCCGATCATCTCGAACTTCAAGGAAGGCCTGACCGTCAACGAGTACTTCAACTCGACGCACGGCGCCCGTAAGGGCCTGGCAGACACCGCCCTGAAGACCGCTAACTCCGGCTACCTGACCCGCCGTCTCGTCGACGTCGCGCAGGATTGCATCGTCACGCACGTCGATTGCGGAACGCAGACGGGCCTCACCATGACCGCCATCGTCGATGCCGGCCAGGTGGTTGCCTCGATCGGCGCCCGTATCCTCGGCCGCACGGCGCTCGACGACATCGATCATCCGGTCACCGGTGAGCGTATCGTCGATGCCGGCAAGATGATCCTCGAGCCCGATGTCGTCGAAATCGAGAAGGCCGGCATCCAGTCGATCCGCATCCGCTCGGCGCTGACCTGCGAAATCCAGACGGGCGTCTGCTCGGTCTGCTACGGCCGCGACCTCGCGCGCGGTACGCCGGTCAACATGGGCGAAGCCGTCGGCGTCATCGCCGCTCAGTCGATCGGCGAGCCGGGCACCCAGCTCACCATGCGTACCTTCCACCTTGGCGGTACGGCAACCGTGGTCGACCAGTCGTTCCTCGAAGCTTCGTACGAAGGTACGGTGCAGATCAAGAACCGCAACATCCTGCGCAACTCCGATGGCAACCTCGTTGCCATGGGCCGCAACATGACCGTCCAGATCCTGGACGAACGTGGTGTCGAGCGGTCGTCGCAGCGTGTGGCCTACGGTTCGAAGCTGCATGTCGACGAAGGCGACAAGGTCAAGCGCGGCCAGCGCCTGGCAGAGTGGGATCCCTACACCCGTCCGATGATGACGGAAGTGGCCGGTACCGTTCAGTTTGAAGATCTGGTCGACGGTCTCTCCGTTCTGGAAGCGACCGACGAATCGACCGGCATCACCAAGCGTCAGGTCATCGACTGGCGTTCGACCCCGCGCGGCTCGGACCTCAAGCCGGCGATCGTCATCAAGGATGCCAGCGGCAATATCGCGAAGCTGTCCCGTGGCGGTGACGCCCGCTTCTTCCTCTCGGTCGATGCGATCCTGTCGGTCGAGCCGGGCACGAAGGTCTCCCAGGGTGACGTTCTCGCTCGTTCGCCGCTCGAAAGCGCCAAGACCAAGGACATCACCGGCGGTCTGCCGCGTGTTGCCGAATTGTTCGAAGCCCGCCGTCCGAAGGACCACGCCATCATCGCAGAGATCGATGGTACGATCCGTCTCGGCCGCGACTACAAGAACAAGCGTCGCGTCATCATCGAGCCGGCGGAAGACGGTGTCGAGCCTGTCGAATACCTGATCCCGAAGGGCAAGCCCTTCCACCTTCAGGAAGGCGACTATATCGAAAAGGGTGACTATATCCTCGACGGTAACCCGGCTCCGCACGACATCCTGGCGATCAAGGGCGTGGAGGCTCTGGCCTCCTACCTCGTCAACGAGATCCAGGAAGTCTACCGCCTGCAGGGCGTCGTCATCAACGACAAGCACATCGAGGTGATTGTCCGTCAGATGCTGCAGAAGGTGGAAATCACCGATGCGGGCGACTCGACCTATATCGTTGGCGACAATGTCGACCGGATCGAGCTCGAAGACGTCAACGATCACCTGATCGAGCAGGGCAAGAAGCCAGCCTACGGCGATCCGGTTCTTCTCGGCATCACCAAGGCGTCGCTGCAGACCCCGTCCTTCATCTCGGCCGCGTCCTTCCAGGAAACGACCAAGGTGCTGACGGAAGCTGCGATCGCCGGCAAGACCGACGGCCTGCAGGGTCTGAAGGAAAACGTCATCGTCGGCCGTCTTATCCCGGCCGGTACTGGCGGAACCATGACCCAGATCCGCCGCATCGCCACGTCGCGCGACGAGATGATCCTCGAAGAGCGCCGCAAGGGCACCGGTGCTGCGGTCGCCACGCCGATGCTGCAGGACATGGCCGAAAAGGCTCCGGCTGCGGAATAATCCGCGGCTGAAGTCGACGAATTGAAAAACCGCCCGGAGCGATCCGGGCGGTTTTCGTTTTTTGTCTGCTCTGATTGGTCTGGCGGGGAGAGAGGGCGCTGCCTTCCGCTTGTGCTGCCTGTGGCGACCGGCAGCGTGAGCGGCGGCTCCCTTCAGTTGAATCGGATGATCGCGACTTCGCCTTCGACGGCGCCCTGGTAGGCAGATGCGTGCGGTTCTTCGGCTGGGATCTCGGTCAGCATGCCGATCTGGTCGAGATCGGCCTCGATGAAGCCTTCCTCGGCAAGGGCGTTCAAGGCCTCGCGTACGGCAGTGTCGTCGTCAGGCGCCTTCAGCATGATGTGCAGGTCGATGCCTTCGCTGGCGTCGGACTCGTAGCCCTTGCCGATGATGATGAAGATCATCGGGCCGTCGAAATTATTGTCGTTATCAGGTGTCGTGATCATCGCCTGTCCTTCGGCTCTTTGACGATTCGGTCGCTCGAATCCTGCTGTGAGGGCCGAGCGCCGCAATTGCTGATTCCTTAACTGCTTTTGCTGCAATGCCCAAGTTTTTATCTTGGTGCACAGCCGTGAATGCGTCTAGAAGAATGAAACAGGGCGTTCGTCCGGCATATCAAGGCGATACGGCGAGTTTATTTCTTAACCGGCCTTGACGAGACGGGTGGAAACCAGTAGTACCCCGGCCATCAGATCCCATGTGAGGCTTGGCTGTTCGGGGCGACTCGCCCTGAAGTTCACCTCAAACAAGGTTCTAAACGCACGTTGAAGTCATGATGCTGCACGCACGACGCATATTTTATGCGTCCTCTGCTCCTTGTGGTCCATCTGCGGAAGCGGATCGGGCCATATTTTGCGCATTGACGGAAAGCGTACGTCACTGCCGGAGACGGCGCGAGTTCAAGCCCGCAAGGGTACTGAGATAAAACGTAAGGGATGGTTGAATGCCTACCGTAAACCAGCTGATCCGCAAGCCTCGCCAGGCGAACGTAAAGCGTAACAAGGTTCCCGCACTCCAGGAGAACCCGCAGAAGCGCGGCGTTTGCACGCGCGTCTACACGACGACGCCGAAGAAGCCGAACTCGGCTCTGCGTAAGGTCGCAAAGATCCGCCTGACCAACGGCTTCGAAGTCATTGGTTACATCCCCGGCGAAGGTCACAACCTTCAGGAGCACTCCGTCGTCATGATCCGTGGCGGCCGCGTCAAGGACCTTCCGGGTGTCCGTTATCACATCATCCGCGGCGTTCTCGATACCCAGGGTGTCAAGAACCGCAAGCAGCGCCGCTCCAAGTACGGCGCGAAGCGTCCGAAGTAATTCGGTTTTTGAATAATCCGGCGCTGCGCGAGGTCCTCCGCGTCATGAAGCGCCTTAACGGTTGAAGAGACAAAATATGTCCAGACGTCATAAAGCAGAAAAGCGCGAGATCAATCCGGACCCGAAGTTCGGCGATCTCGTCGTCACCAAGTTCATGAATGCCATCATGCTCGACGGCAAGAAGTCCGTTGCTGAAAACATCGTCTACGGTGCGTTCGACGTAGTCCACGGCAAGTCCAAGCAGGAGCCGCTCACGGTTTTCCATTCTGCACTTGAGAACATTGCCCCGCACGTTGAAGTCCGCTCGCGTCGTGTCGGTGGTGCGACCTATCAGGTTCCCGTCGATGTTCGTCCGGAGCGCCGCCAGGCTCTTGCTATTCGCTGGCTGATCGCTGCTGCCCGCAAGCGCAATGAAACGACTATGGTTGACCGCCTTTCCGGCGAACTGCTCGATGCGTCCAACAACCGCGGCTCCGCCGTCAAGAAGCGCGAAGACACGCATAAGATGGCTGACGCCAACCGCGCGTTCTCGCACTATCGCTGGTAATTCCGAACGGTATCGAAAGGCAGTCCACAATGGCTCGCGAATATAAGATCGAAGACTACCGTAATTTCGGTATCATGGCGCATATCGACGCCGGCAAGACCACGACCACCGAGCGTATTCTTTATTACACCGGCAAGTCGCACAAGATCGGCGAAGTCCACGACGGCGCAGCCACCATGGACTGGATGGAGCAGGAGCAGGAGCGTGGCATCACGATCACCTCTGCTGCCACCACGACCTACTGGAAGGGTCGTGACGGCAAAATGCGCCGCTTCAACATTATCGACACTCCCGGCCACGTCGACTTCACCATTGAAGTCGAGCGCTCGCTGCGCGTTCTCGACGGCGCCATCGCGCTGCTCGACGCCAACGCCGGTGTTGAGCCGCAGACGGAAACCGTCTGGCGTCAGGCCGAGAAGTACAATGTCCCGCGGATGATCTTCTGCAACAAGATGGACAAGACCGGTGCGGACTTCTACCGCTCCGTCGAGATGATCAAGACCCGTCTCGGTGCAACGGCTGTCGTCATGCAGCTGCCGATCGGTGCAGAAACCGAATTCAAGGGTGTCATCGACCTGGTCGAGATGAATGCACTCATCTGGCGCGACGAGTCGCTCGGCGCCCAGTGGGATGTTGTCGAGATCCCCGAGGACATGAAGGCTAAGGCTGAAGAATATCGCGAAAAGCTGATCGAGACGGTCGTCGACATCGACGAAGCCGCCACCGAAGCTTACCTCGAAGGCATTCTGCCCGACAACGATCAGATCCGTGCGCTGGTTCGCCGCGGCACGATCGACGTCAAGTTCCATCCGATGTTCTGCGGCACCGCCTTCAAGAACAAGGGCGTGCAACCGCTGCTCGACGCCGTCGTCGACTACCTGCCGTCGCCGATGGACATCCCGGCGATCAAGGGCATCGATTTCAAGACGGAAGCCGAAATCGAGCGTCATGCCGATGACAGCGAGCCGCTTTCCATGCTCGCCTTCAAGATCATGAACGACCCCTTCGTCGGTTCGCTGACCTTCGCCCGCATCTACTCGGGCAAGCTCGAGAAGGGCACGTCGGTCATCAATACGGTCAAGGACAAGCGCGAGCGCGTCGGCCGTATGCTGCAGATGCACTCCAACTCGCGTGAAGACATCGAAGAAGCCTTCGCAGGCGACATCGTGGCTCTCGCTGGCCTCAAGGAAACCACGACGGGCGACACGCTCTGCGATCCGCTGAAGCCGGTTATCCTCGAGCGCATGGAATTCCCGGAGCCGGTCATCCAGATCGCCATCGAGCCGAAGACCAAGGGCGACCAGGAAAAGATGGGCTTGGCGCTCAACCGCCTGGCTGCTGAAGATCCGTCCTTCCGCGTCAAGACCGACCAGGAATCAGGCCAGACCATCATCGCCGGCATGGGCGAACTGCATCTCGACATCATCGTCGACCGCATGCGTCGTGAATTCAAGGTCGAAGCAACCGTCGGCGCGCCGCAGGTTGCCTACCGCGAAACCATCACCAGGACGCATGAAGAGGACTACACGCACAAGAAGCAGTCCGGTGGTACCGGCCAGTTCGCGCGCGTCAAGATCGTCTTCGAACCGAACCCGGACGGCGACGAATTCAAGTTCGAATCGAAGATCGTCGGCGGTTCCGTTCCGAAGGAATACATCCCCGGCGTCCAGAAGGGCATCGAAAGCGTTCTGTCTTCGGGTCCGCTCGCAGGCTTCCCGATGCTCGGCGTCAAGGCGACCCTCATCGACGGCGCCTTCCACGACGTCGACTCCTCGGTTCTCGCCTTCGAAATCGCATCGCGTGCCTGCTTCCGTGAAGCAGCCAGGAAGGCCGGCGCTCAGCTGCTCGAGCCGATGATGAAGGTCGAAGTCGTCACCCCGGAAGATTACGTTGGCGACGTTATCGGCGACCTGAACTCCCGTCGCGGTCAGATCCAGGGCCAGGAAAGCCGTGGTATCGCCGTCGTCATCAACGCGAACGTCCCGCTCGCGAACATGTTCAAGTACGTCGACAACCTGCGCTCCATGTCCCAGGGCCGCGCTCAGTACACGATGACCTTCGATCACTATTCGCCGGTCCCGTCGAACGTCGCAACTGAAATCCAGGCAAAGTATTCCGGTCAGAAGTGACCGGAATACCAATTGACCGATAACAAGAATTAGATCCCTTCGGGGACTAGCAAAACGGAGACCCGAAAATGGGAAAGAGTAAGTTTGAGCGCAACAAGCCGCACGTCAACATTGGCACGATTGGCCACGTTGACCACGGCAAGACGTCTCTGACGGCAGCGATCACGAAGTACTTCGGTGAGTACAAGGCGTA
>NZ_MZMU01000021.1 GCF_004123835.1 Rhizobium leguminosarum
ACGATCCGGCGGTGATTGAACGCCGCAACGCGGCACTCGCAAGGCTCGACGCTGCAGAGTGAGGGGTCGATCGCATAGTCTCAAAGCTAAAGCCGAAAGCTGTCCCTCACCCGCCCCGATCTGATCTTGCAACCCGGACCAGCCGGTCAGATCGGGGCTGGTCGTCGGGCCGTGCACCAACCCAAAGTGACACTTCTACTTTGCACAGAAGCGGACATTCCAACTCCTCCGCCACAGTTGATGTAGCCGCAAAGTTGAAGTGTCCTGTTTCTGCAAAGTTGGAATGTCACTCTCCCCGCGTTTGATGACGTAGGAGATTGCGGATGGGACTGATAGCGATGAGCGAGCGTGATCTACAGCGGATCGAGATTCTATCGAAGGTGATCGCCGGCCGGATGACGGTGGTGTCGGCGGCGCATGTGCTTGATCTAGTACGCGCCAGGTGCGTCGGCGGACGGCCGGCATCAGGGTCGAGATTATCGCCGATGAAACTGGGGCGGCATCGCTCGACAATTAAAGGAAGATAGCCGCGCATGGCGTGAGGCATCTCCTCTTATCCGACGATGACGTGCGGTACGAAACGCGACAAGTTGGCGGTTATGCGCGAGCGGTCCTCGCGGACCGCAAGACCGCAGGCGCGATCACCGACGATCCAACTGCCGAGCACGGCGAAGCCGCCATCGCTTTCGAAAAGCGCGGCATAGGCCTGAACGATAAAGCCTTCGTCACCATAATCGCCGGGCGCGGAAATCAATTCCTGGCCATCTCGGAATATCGTGACGTTCTCGCCTTCTCGCGACAGCAGTGGTTTGCGCACATAGTCGCTCAAACTCGAGGCCGCCGGGTCGTCTGCGAAATAGCTAGCCAGCAGGTTGGGATGATTGGGGTGCTGCTCCCAGAGCAGAGGCAGAAGCCCTTTGTTGGAGAGCACGGCCTTCCAGGCGGGCTCGACGAAAACATCGCCTGAACGCACGAGGTCGCGGGCGAACGGCTCGCGCAGCATGAATTCCCACGGATACAGCTTGAAGCAGCGGTCGATTACCCGATCCTTGAGGTCGGTGTAACGGCCCTGCGCATCGATGCCGATCTCGCGTATGTCCAGAAGCTCGACGCGATGGCCGGCCTGCACTGCACAGTCCATCAGATAGACCGTCGTGCCGCGATCCTCCTCATTGTCGGTCATCGCCGCGAAGTGGAAGATCGACTCTTTGGAAAATTGCTCGAACGCCTCGACGAGGCTTTCCTGCAGGGAATTATACTGGTCCGCATCCTTGGGCAGGATACCCAAAGCCATCTGGTCGGTCAGCCAGTTGAACTGGAAATAGGCTGTCTCGAACACCGAAGTGGGGGTATCGGCGTTGTATTCGAGCAACTTGGCCGGACCAGTGCCGTCGTAAGCAAGATCGAATCGGCCATAGAGGTGCCGGTCGCGGCGCTGCCAGGAGCGCTGCACCACATCGCGCAGGTCCTCCGGAATGGCTAGCCTGTCGAGCGTCTCTTCGCTTCTGACGATATCGCCGACCATATCCATGCACATGTCGTGCAGTTCCTGGCTCGGCCCTTCGATCTGCATCTCGATCTCATCGAGCGTGAACGTATAGGCGGCATCGTCGAGCCAATAGGGCTCGCCATACATGACGTGAAACCCGAAGCCGACGGCGCGCGCCTTGTCAAGCCAATCAGGACGCGCCGGAAGGGTGATGCGCTTCATGTCAGCCGCCGAAACTGAACGACGAACGGCCCCCGAAGCCTTGACGGGCAACGGTGCGAGTGTTGACGTTGACCGGCTTGACAGTCTGACGCGAGGGCGCGATCGCGGTGTCGTTGCCGCCCGAGCGAACAGTCGTTGTCACCGTTTGCCCCGAGCGATTGCGATAAATCGGTGTCGAGCCGTAGGAGCCACTCTCCTCCTGGCGCCGGCGATAATTGTAATAGTCGCCGATGTTGTTGAGTGCGGAAGACAGCACGTAGCCTGTCAGGAACGGCACGAAAAAGCTGCCGCCTCCGCTGGTATTGGTGGGGACGGCACTGGCCGACTGTTCCGTGCACTGGCCCGAGCCGTATTCGGCCTCGCAGGCGGCCATGCCATTGAAACGCGGCGCGGCGGCGAGATGGGCCCGCATGGCATCCTGATAGCCGGCCTGGCAGACCTGCCGGTCCATGCCGGAAGTCACGCATTGGTCGACGGAGGTGAACATTGTCTCCGAAGGAGTCTGATCGCCGCAACCGGACAGCGCCAGGGTCGAGGCAGCGATCGTGCCGAGGGCCAGGAAAGGTCGTTTGTGTCCGCTCTTACGTCTGCGCATCGTTCCCTCCCCTCAATAGGTCATGCAGGCGGCGTTGAGAATACCGATGACGAGCGCGATGCCACCGCCCCATATGCCCGCGGCGATATTGTCGGCAGTGATCTTTTCATGCAGATCCGTCATGGTGAAATTCGCAATATAGTAAGCGAGGATCTGCGCCAGAATGCCGACCACCGCCCATATGATGTAGTCGACGATGCTGACCGAATTGGCTGCGGCCGAAGCCAGAGGCAGGCTGAAACCGACAAGCGCGCCCAAGAATGCCGTGACGGCGGCAAGATTGCCTGCGCGAATGAGTTGGACTTCCTTCTGCGGCGTCAAGAATGTGTAGATCACCGCAAAAACGCCATAGGCGGCAAGACCGACGGCGAAATAGCCGAGGAAGGCAGGCAGACCCGCCACGTAATCGAGCATTGAAAAAGTCCTCCGTTGAAATTGATAGAATCTCCTCAGACGCGGCGAACATCGGCCGGAGCGAGTCCGTAGCCGATCAGAAATTCCACCGAGCTGCCTGCCTGGCTCTGTCCGAGATCGAGGTCGCGCTCGACATTGATCAAAAGCATTTCGCGCGCCGAGCCAAGCGGGCGATAATACAGCATGCAGGTCTGGTGAATGGAGCGCTGCGCCTCACCGTCGTCGACCTTCTCGACAAACTCCACCAATGGGGTGCGTTCCGGGCCTTCGCCCCAGAAGCGGCTATAGAGGATGCCGTCGGCGTCGTAGGTTGGCTGGCCGATCAGGCCCTCCGGCCCGGTCCAGCGGTTCCATTCGCCCTGCCCGGCAGGCACGACGCTATCCCAGGGCTGATAAAAGCTGATGTCGTCGACATCACCCGGCTGGCCCGACGTCGACATCACCTGAATCATCCGATGGTCTTCATCGTAGTAGCGCGACAGAACCGTCGCGGCATCGAGCGAAACCTCACCGTAGGCGGCAATGATGAACGGGCCGCTCCGTGGCAGCGGCATGGCCGGCTGGCCGGCCAAAGCCTCGGCTTCGAGGGAGAGGAAATCGATCTCCAACGCCCCGCCGATGGCAGCGCTCAACGGGCCAAGTTCTTTGGGTAAGGGCCTTTCGTTCTTGTCTCTGCCGAACCAGCCGATCATGATACCTCTCCCATTCGAGCCCAAGCGATGGCAGCGGGATCTAGCCGCATTCCGCTGATATAGTAAAGGGTCTCGCCGCCCCGCATCAGCGTCTCGTCCCGGCAATTGAGGTCGGTCATGCCCTGGCTCAGCATGCCCACCAGCGTCACGTTATGTTGACGCTTGAGCCTTAAAAACACGTCTCCATAGAGTAGCGGCATTTGCAAAGGCGGAACCGCCAGGGAAAAGGCCGTGTCGGTGGAGGCCGCCGACAGCAGCCGTGCGGCGATTTCCGAAGAGCCAGGATCACGGGCCGAACGCGACAGCAGCTCCTCGGCGAGCGAGCCCACCGCCTCGACACGCGGCCGGCGTTGTTTGACCATCTGCGCCGTGCGGTCGTCGGCGAAATAGGCCACGATATGGGCATTGGGCGCGTGGTCTTCGGCAATCAGCACGGCAGCGAGCGTCTCGTCGTCATTTGCGCCGCGCGCGATGATCGCGCGCGCCTTCGCCACTCCGGCCCGCACCAGAGCGTCGGCATCGGCAAGCCGCTCCGTTCTGATATAGTCGGCGTAATTGCTGGCGGGATTTTCCGGAAGGTCCTTGGCAACCAGAACACTCATCGGTTCGTTGGCCTGTCGTTCGGCATGCAGCAGCCGAAGCGTCTGGTATGTCTGCCCGTCCTGCCAGCCGAGGACGATGATATGGCCGGTGCGTTCGCTGTAATCACCCAATCCGCGCATGCGGTTTCTCCAGATCGTGCCGATAGTTGTCAACAACTTGCCAAGAACAGCGGTGAAGATGGCAATGCCACCGGGAAGAACGAACAGGACGGTCATGATTCGGCCGAGCCCGGATTTTGGAGAGAGATCGCCATAGCCGACAGTCGTTGCCGTCACCATATAGTAATAAAGAAAGTCGACCGGATTGCCGACGAGGTCGCCTTCGCCGGCTAGCAGGAAGAGCAGATAAGAAGCGACCAGATGGATCACGAGGATAAGAAAAAGGGCTGACCAGGCCAATTCGCCGAGCGAGAGATATACACGCCGCAGTAATGAAGCGATAAATGGCACGCGATTGGCCCCCGTTCCCAACGCTTAGCCTAGCGAAATTTATTTAGCGCGCCACCTTTAAGTGGCATATCGACTACCCAGATATTTTCGACGTTCCAACCGATGGAGGATTTTTTGGAGACCTGGAACCTCACCACTTTAACGCGCCTGTTCGCCGCCGATCCGGAGGTACTGGGCGATGTGGATGTAGCCGTACCCGAACAGGGCGACGTCATATGCGTGACTCTGAAGGAAAAAGGCGATCTCGACGTCTTCGTCGCAGTGAGCGGGGAGCGCGACATCCTTGTCAGCGCAGTTCTGGTGCCCTGCAAGGACGTGCCCAACCGAGAAGCCTTCGAACGGATGGTGCTGAAGACGCACAAGTTCGTGCCGCTCTCCAGCTTCGGCATCACCACGATCGACGGTGAGGAATGGTATGAATTGTTCGGCTCGCTGTCAGCACGCTCGCCGGCCGAGACGGTGGTCGAGGAAGTGGCGATTCTGGTTGCCAATGCCGTCGATGCGGCACACATGATTGAAGAATGGAAAAGCGGGGAGATTTCAGCGTGAGCACCTGGGGAAAGATTTTCACCGCCATTCGCGGCGGCATCAACGAGGCAGCGGAAGCGGCCGCCGACAGCCAGTCCATGCGCATTCTTGATCAAGAAATCCGCGACGCTGAACAGTCGCTGCGCAGTGCGCGATCCGATCTGGCCGGCATCATGGCGTCCAACAAGAGCGTCATGCGCCGACTTGAAGAAAACCGCGCAAAGGAGACCAAGGATACCGACAGCGCTCGCGCTGCGATCTCCGCGGGCCGCACGGATCTGGCTCAGGGTCTCGCTCAGCGCATTGCCGGGACCCGTGCCGAAGTGCAGCGCGATCAGGAAGAGCTCGATCGGCTACTGCCGCGCCAGCAGCAGATGCTGCGCACGATCCAAGAGACCGAAGCGCGCATCGCTCAGATGAAGCGCGAAGTGGAGAACGTCAAAGCCAATGAGTCGCTGCTGCGCGCTCAGTCGGCGATTGCCCATAGCCAGTCGGGCATCAATACCCGTCTCGGCAGCGCCGTCGAAAGTCTCGAACGTATCAAGAAACGCCAGGAAATCACTGCCGGCCGCATCGAAGCCGGTGCTGAACTGGCCGCACTGGAAAACGGCAGCGACCTCGATCGCCAGCTGCGAGAGGCCGGCATTGGCAGTTCGAGCCACTCGGCCGACGACGTTCTCGCACAACTGATGATACCGAGGCATTCGGCTGAGCAGGTCTTGCTGCCCGCGCCCGCGCCCGCCGGCAACAAAGACTGATAATGTGCGAAGCGGCCGCCCTGTCGGCAGATTGGAGACAGAGCGGCCGCACGTGGGACTTTCGGCGTTGCAGCCCGAACAAATCGAAGAATGATACGGCTCCTGCCTGTGTTCTCGTCAGGGGGCTGCCGGCCAAGCACGTGCTCGCAGACCGCGCCTATGACGCCAGCACGATCCCGGATTTCGGCACCGATACGGCTTTGAGCCGGAGCTTTTGGAGCGATGGGCGCCTCCTGATTACTTGGATGTAATGCATTTGAATGGTGATCCCCCGGCGACGCGCATCTTGCGCTTGCAGTCAAAGCACGCTAATTGGCGTTTGTAATGTTATTACATCACCACTGGCACGATCCGTGCCGGCCAATCGAAAGAGTCTCAGTGAATGAACAAGGCGATCACAACACTCAGCTACGCACTGGCTGTATCTGCAGCATTGACTTTTGCAGGAACGGCAGGCGCCCAGACATCTTCGGGAAACAATCACAGCCACAGCCATTCCCACGATAAGAAGGGGTCGGTAAATGAGGGTTATTTCGATGACGATCAGGTGAAGGCGCGTGAACTGTCGGACTGGGAAGGCGACTGGCAATCAGTCTATCCCTATCTTGTCGACGGAACCTTGGATCCGGTGATGGCCGACAAGGCGAAACACGGCGACAAGAGCGCCGGGGAATATCGTGCCTACTACGACAAGGGCTACAAGACCGACGTCGACCGGATCGTCATCAACGGAAAGAAAGTTACGTTTTTCCGCGGCAAGGACTCCGTGACCGGAGACTACGAGACGGATGGGCACGAAATCCTCACTTACAAAAAAGGTAATCGAGGGGTTCGTTTCATCTTCAGGAAAAGCGTCGGTGATGACGCCGCACCTCGGTTCATCCAGTTCAGCGATCACATCGTCGCCCCCGAGAAGGCCGAGCACTACCATCTTTATTGGGGCAATGACCGCGCCGCCCTACTGAATGAGGTCACTAACTGGCCGACCTACTACCCCTCGAGCCTGAATGGGAAGCAGATCGCCGAGGAGATGCTGGCCCACTGACTAGCCGAGGCCGCACGTAGCCGGATCGGGGGGCGCAGAGCGCCCTCTCTTGTGTTTGCTTGGAGCGCGAAGCATCCGGCGGTCTCCATATCCTCGCCGAGGCTACAGCGCGTCGAGGAACCTTTGGCAATCACCAAGGTTTAGTTTTTGAAGCCATTAGCGCGGAAGACTTCAGTGACGAGCGCCTCAAAAGACCTGCGTGAACATCTTCAACGGCTCCGCGCCCTCGCGGCAACCGAAACCTAGGCATTTAACATGCACGTCGAAACGACAATTTTCGAGCCGAGCGACCGGGTCCCGAACAATCAGCGCCTTCCGGTATTACTTTACAAGGGGCTTTCTGGCGACGACGGATCTTGTGATTTCGAAGATCGCTTCGCAGGAAGCGGTTGGACAGGCATCTGGACAAACGGTGTCTTCGATTATCAGCACTACCATACCAGCGCACATGAGGTGCTCGGTGTCGCACGGGGTAGCGCCACTCTTCTCATTGGCGGTCCCGGTGGTCACGCAATAAAGGTCACGGCGGGAGACTGTCTGGTGCTTCCAGCCGGGACAGGGCACCAAAATCTCGGCTGCACGTCGGACTTCCAGGTCGTCGGCGCTTATCCTGAGGGACAGTATGCCGACATTCAGACTTCGGCTGCATCAAGCGAAATGCTGGCAAAAATCTCGTCAGTACCCATTCCCCACAGCGACCCCGTTCAAGGCCCGTCGGGTTTTCTCACCAAGAAATGGCGGTAGTCGTTCGCCACCCATCGTGCGACCACACGCCGGCTTAAAAAGCCTTACATTCATTCTACCATCACGACCTTGCTTGTATCCTGGGATGCGCGAATCCCGGAGTTGCGGTTGCGCTTCACGTGCTCCACCGCGCGTCAGCAAAAATATCAGCATTGGCTACGGTCGCATCGTCTAAAAGGCCCACTGGAGATCGAGAGCTAGGTGTGGAGCCTCAACAGGTTGTCTCGGTTGAGACCGAGGCGACCGATGGGTGTTTTTGATTTCAGGCTACCATGAGGACGATGCCAATTGTACATGTGGGTCCAGTTTGGCAGATGGGCTTTTCGGTG
>NZ_MZMU01000006.1:2500-5000 GCF_004123835.1 Rhizobium leguminosarum
CGGACGGACCGGCCAATGATGGCCGACGGCCTCTGGCCTGTATTTGGTGGATCGTTGCTGGCGGCGAAAAAGATATCCTTTGAAGAAATAAAAGTTTTGCATCGGCTTATGGCTGATGCTTGTTCTGCATACATTGTGAAGAGAAGATTGATCTGGAGGCTTCCAGGTGTTTTGGGTTCTGCCCAAGGCGTCCGAGCCCAGTTCCTGTGAACCCATGGATGGCCTAGCCGGCCGGATGTGGTGGAGGGATTGGAGGTAGGAGGGAAGCTTGTCACTCTGGGTCGTCAGCGTAAACCGCATAGCGGTTTATCGCGTGTTGTTTGCTGTCTTTAGGGACGGCATCTGACGGACGATCGGATTACCGTTGCCTGACCGCGCGGTATCGGATCATATCTCGAGAAGCTGGTCTTAAGACAGGCTGCAAGCGAGCTGCTCGGCGTAGCTCCAATAAAGCAGACCTGTCGAACACGTCGATGGCATCATGAAATGATCCGGTTGTAAAAGGTAACCGGATTTTTGGACTGGCCGCACGGCAATCGCAAGATTGTCCGGATGGTCTGAAGTTCAAATATGGATGAGCATTGGCAATGAGAACGATTAAGTGTCGTAAGGGCATTTGGTGGATGCCTTGGCATGCACAGGCGATGAAGGACGTGATACGCTGCGAAAAGCCGTGGGGAGCTGCGAATGAGCTTTGATCCATGGATCTCCGAATGGGGCAACCCACCTTAAATGCTTGGGAAATCTGATGCGCCGGTGGCGCGTGAGTGAGTAGGAATTAGTGATTAGTGAGTAGGAAATCTGCTCACTACCGACTAATCACTACTCACTAACTGCGTCGAAGACGCCTCAGGTTTCCAAGCATTGTGATAAGGTATCTACACCTGAATACATAGGGTGTAAGAAGCGAACGCAGGGAACTGAAACATCTAAGTACCTGCAGGAAAGGACATCAACCGAGACTCCGCAAGTAGTGGCGAGCGAACGCGGACCAGGCCAGTGGCAATTGTGATTAAAGTGGAACGCTCTGGAAAGTGCGGCCGTAGTGGGTGACAGCCCCGTACGCGTAGATATCATGATTGTCCTAGAGTAGGGCGGGACACGAGAAATCCTGTCTGAACATGGGGAGACCACTCTCCAAGCCTAAGTACTCGTGCATGACCGATAGCGAACAAGTACCGTGAGGGAAAGGTGAAAAGCACCCCGACAAGGGGAGTGAAATAGAACCTGAAACCGGATGCCTACAAACAGTCGGAGCCCGCAAGGGTGACGGCGTACCTTTTGTATAATGGGTCAACGACTTAGTGTAACAAGCAAGCTTAAGCCGGTAGGTGTAGGCGAAGCGAAAGCGAGTCTGAATAGGGCGATTTAGTTTGTTGCATTAGACCCGAAACCGAGTGATCTAGCCATGAGCAGGTTGAAGGTTGGGTAACACCAACTGGAGGACCGAACCCGCATCTGTTGCAATAGATTGGGATGACTTGTGGCTAGGGGTGAAAGGCCAATCAAACTCGGAAATAGCTGGTTCTCCGCGAAATCTATTTAGGTAGAGCGTCGAGCGAATACCCCCGGGGGTAGAGCACTGGATGGGCTATGGGGACTCACCGTCTTACTGATCCTAACCAAACTCCGAATACCGGGGAGTACTACTCGGCAGACACACGGCGGGTGCTAACGTCCGTCGTGAAAAGGGCAACAACCCTAACCTCCAGCTAAGGTCCCCAAGTCATGGCTAAGTGGGAAAGGATGTGAGGATCCCAAAACAACCAGGATGTTGGCTTAGAAGCAGCCATCATTTAAAGAAAGCGTAACAGCTCACTGGTCTAAATAAGGGTCTTTGCGCCGAAAATGTAACGGGGCTGAAGCCATGCACCGAAGCTGAGGATGTGTAGCAATACACGTGGTAGCGGAGCGTTCCGTAAGCTGATGAAGGGAGACCCGTGAGGGCTCCTGGAGGTATCGGAAGTGCGAATGTTGACATGAGTAACGATAAAGAGGGTGAGAGACCCTCTCGCCGAAAGACCAAGGGTTCCTGCTTAAAGTTAATCTGAGCAGGGTTAGCCGGCCCCTAAGGCGAGGCAGAAATGCGTAGTCGATGGGAACCACGTTAATATTCGTGGGCCTGGTGGTAGTGACGGATTGCACAAGTTGTTCATTCTTATTGGATTGGATGGGCAGCGGAGCGGTTCCAGGAAATAGCTCCACCGTATAGACCGTACCCGAAACCGACACAGGTGGTCAGGTAGAGTATACCAAGGCGCTTGAGAGAACTATGTTGAAGGAACTCGGCAAATTGCACGCGTAACTTCGGAAGAAGCGTGACCCCATGCTAGGCAACTATTATGGGGTGGCACAGACCAGGGGGTAGCGACTGTTTATCAAAAACACAGGGCTCTGCGAAGTCGCAAGACGACGTATAGGGTCTGACGCCTGCCCGGTGCTGGAAGGTTAAGAGGAGAGGTGCAAGCTTTGAATCGAAGCCCCAGTAAACGGCGGCCGT
>NZ_MZMU01000027.1 GCF_004123835.1 Rhizobium leguminosarum
ACGGCCTTGTCGAGATTGAAGGCGAGGCGGGTGTTTTGTCCGGGAGCGATGCCGGTATCGGCGCGCAGGCGGGCGACGACGGATTTGCCGCCGAGCTTGGTGACGGCAAAGGTGTCGGAGCCGGCAGGTTCCACCACCTCGATCAGGCAATCGCCCTCGGTCAGCGAGCGCGCCTTGCGGTCGGCGCCATCGGGATCGGTCAGGGCCTCCGGCCGGATGCCGAAGATCACCTGTCTGCCGGTATAGGCGGTCAGGCCGTCATTGCCTGATATGACAGGCAGTCTGAGCGGGGCAGCATTCGGCCGCTCCAGCGAGACTTCGAGCCCGCCGGCGCCGGTCTCGACGGTGGCGTTGAGCAGGTTCATCGCCGGCGATCCCATGAAGTCGGCGACGAAGATATTGGAGGGGCTGTTATAGATCTCGGCCGGCGTGCCGAACTGCTGCAGCACGCCGTCCTTCAGCACGGCGATCTTGGTTGCCAGCGTCATCGCCTCGATCTGGTCGTGGGTGACATAGACGAAGGTGGTGCCCATGCGCTGATGCAGCCGCTTGATCTCGGTGCGCATGTCGACGCGCAGCTTGGCGTCGAGATTGGAGAGCGGCTCGTCGAACAGGAAGACCTGCGGATTGCGCACCAGCGCCCGACCCATGGCGACACGCTGGCGCTGGCCGCCGGAAAGCTGGCTCGGCTTGCGGTCGAGCAGATGGCCGATCTGCAGCATGTCGGAGACTTGCTTGATTGCCTTTTCGCGCTCCTCCTTGGGAACCCCGCGGATCTCCATGCCGAAGGCGATGTTTCCCGCCACCGTCATGTTCGGATAGAGCGCATAGGACTGGAACACCATGGCGATATCGCGCTTGGAGGGATGCAGGCCGCTGATGTCGCGCCCGTCGATCCGGATATCGCCAGAGGTGATCGTCTCCAGCCCGGCAATGGTGTTGAGCAGGGTGGACTTGCCGCAGCCGGACGGGCCGACCAGCACGAGAAAGCCGCCCTTTTCGAGTTCGAGGTCGATCCCCTTGAGAATGTCGACGGCGCCGAAGCGTTTTCTGAGACCGGAGATTTCGAGGAAGGCCATGGATTACCCTTTGACAGCGCCCGCCATCAGACCGCGCACGAAGTAGCGGCCGGCGAGGATATAGACGAGGAGCGTCGGCACGGCGGCAATCATCGCAGCCGCCATGTTGACATTGTATTCGACGACGCCCGTCGAGGTGTTGACGACATTGTTCAGCGCCACCGTCATCGGCATGGATTCACCGGTGCCGGCGTAAGCCGAGGCAAACAGGAAGTCGTTCCAGATATTGGTGAACTGATAGATCACCGTGACGACGATGATCGGCAGCGAGTTCGGCAGCATGATACGGCGGAAGATCTGGAAGAAGCTGGCGCCATCGACCTGGGCGGCCCTGACCAGTTCGGTCGGAAAGGCCTCGTAGAAATTGCGGAAGAACAGTGTCGTGAAGCCGAGGCCATAGACGACATGCACGAAGACCAGATTGACCGTCGGATTGCCGAAGCCGAAGTTCCAGCCCGTGGCGTTCTGCAGCGTCATGCCGAAGCGGCCGAGACTGCCGAGGATCGTCGCCATCGGCAAAAGCACCGACTGGAACGGGATGAAGCAGGCAAACAGCATCAGCCCGAACACCAGCGTGTGGCCGGGAAAGCGCCACTTGGTCAGCACATAGCCGTTCAGCGCCCCCATGATGGTGGAGATCGCGACAGCCGGCACGACCATCTTGATCGAGTTCCAGAAGTAGCCCTTGATGCCGGCGCAGGTGAGCCCGACGCAGGTCTCGCCCCAGGCCTTGATCCAGGGGTCGAAGGTCGGCGATTGCGGCAGCGCCAGCATGTTGCCGTTCTGGATCTCGTCCATGGTCTTGAACGAGGTCGTCAGCATGACGAAGAGCGGCATCAGATAGAGGACGGCGAAGACCAGCAGCAGGCCGTAGATGACGGTTCGGCCGATCCAGCGGGTGTTGTTGCTGTTCTTGTTGTCGCGGGCCTGCGGCAGCGTTGCGGCCGAGGTTGCTATCGGAGAGGTGACGCTGCTCATCGCGCCTTCTCCTTCAGTTCGGAATAGAGATAGGGAACGATGATCGCCGAGATGGTCATCAGCATGATGATGGCGCTGGCCGAGCCGACGGCCATCTCGTTGCGCTTGAAGGTGTATTCATACATGAAGTTGGACGGCAGCCAGGCCGAGCCGCCGGGGCCGCCCGAGGTCAGCGCCACCACCAGGTCATAAGACTTGATCGCCATATGGGCGAGCACGATGAAGGCCGACAGGAAGATCGGCCGCAGCAGCGGAATGACGATGCGCCGGTAGAGCTGGAAGGGCGAGGCGCCGTCGATCTGAGCGGCCTTCATGATCTCGCCGTCGATGCCGCGTAAGCCGGCCAGGAACATCGCCATGACGAAGCCCGACGCCTGCCAGACGCCGGCGATGACGACGGTGTAGATGACGAAGTCCTTGTTCTTGATCCAGTCGAAGTGGAAGCTCGTCCAGCCGAAGTGGTGCAGCGTCTGTTCCAGCCCGAGGCCGGGATCGAGGAACCATTTCCAGGCAACGCCGGTGACGATGAAGGAGAGCGCCATCGGATAGAGGAAGATCGGCCGCAGCAAGCCCTCGCCGCGGATCTTCTGGTCAAGCAGGATGGCCAGCAACAGGCCGAGCACCAGGCAGATGCCGATATAGAGGAAGCCGAAGATCGCCATGTTGGTGATCGAAGTGTACCAGGAAGACGGCGGATCGCTCTCGAAGGTCCAGCGCCACAGCCGCTGATAGGCACGTGCGCCGGTCAGCGCATAGGAGGGAAAGGTCTTGGAATTGGTGAAGGAGAGATAGGCCGTCCAGACGATGAAGCCGTAGACGAAGATGATGGTGATGACGAAGCTCGGCGCCAGCACGATCTTCGGCAGCGCATCCTGCAGCCGGCCCCTCAACGAGATCCCCGTCGATTGCCTCGGCGTCAGAACCGGATCGGTGGTCGCAACTGTGCTCATGGAATGTCATCTCCTCCCCGCATGATGGCCTGATCATCCCTGCATGATCGGCCAGGCATGATCGTCCGCGCATGATCGGCGCGGAGCCTGAAGCTTCCCCGCAAGCACGCGGGGAAGCGTTTGTCGTCGACAGTGGTCTCAGCGAGCGTCGTCGATCGCCTGGACGAGCTGGGTCACGGCCTCGTCGGAGGTCTTGATCTGGCCGTGGACGAACTTCGAGACGACATCCTTATAGGCATTGGCGATCGCCGGCGGTGCGCCGTACCCTTGAGCCAGCGAGCCGAACAGCGTGCCGCCTTCGTTCGCTGCCTTCAGGTCGGCGATGCCCTTCTTGCCGCAGGCGTCGAAGTCGGTGTCGGGAACATCGGTACGGGCAGGCACCGACCCCTTGACGACGTTGAAGGCCGACTGGAAGCTCTTCGACAGCGTTGCCGTCGCAAGTGCTGCCTGGGCCGCCTTGCGGTCGTCGGGAACGTTGAACATGCCGAACATGTCGGAGTTGTAGACCACGCTGCCGTCGGTGCCGGGGAAGCGGTAGCACAGGAAGTCGGCATCCGCAGTCTTCTTGGCGGCGACGAATTCGCCCTTGGCCCAGTCGCCCATCACCTGCACCAGCGCGTCACCCTTGATGACCATGGCGGTCGCCAGATTCCAGTCTCGGCCCGAGAAGTTCGGATCGACATATTTGATGATCGTCGCCAGATTGTCGAAGGACTTCTTCATCGTGTCGGACTTCAGCGATTCCTCGTCGAGGTCGTTGAAAGCCTTCTTGTAGAATTCCGGACCGCCGGTCGACAGCACGATGGAATCAAACATCGTCGCTTCCTGCCAGTTCTGGCCGCCAAGCGCCAGCGGGATCACACCGGCTGCCTTGGCCTTGTCGAGCAGCGCGATCAGCTCCTCGAAGGTCTTCGGCTCAGTGCCGCCGATCTTGTCCATCACAGCCTTGTTGATCCACAGCCAATTGACCGAGTGGACGTTGACGGGGGCAGCAACCCACTTGCCGTCATAGACCGAGAACTTCTGCAGGGCTGCCGGAACCGACTTGTCCCAGCCTTCCTTCTTCGCCGTCTCGGTCAGGTCGCCCATGACGCCGGCCTGAGCATAATCGAGCACGGTATAGCCCAGCATCTGCGATGCTGTCGGATAGGTGCCGGCTGCAACCATCGCCTTCAGCGCCGTCATCGCCGCATCGCCGCCACCGCCGGCAACAGGCACGTCCTTCCAGGCAAA
>NZ_MZMU01000023.1 GCF_004123835.1 Rhizobium leguminosarum
ATGTAGCCGCAAAGTTGAAGTGTCCTGTTTCTGCAAAGTTGGAATGTCACTCTCCCCGCGTTTGATGACGTAGGAGATTGCGGATGGGACTGATAGCGATGAGCGAGCGTGATCTACAGCGGATCGAGATTCTATCGAAAGTGATTGCCGGCCGGATGACGATGGTGTCGGCGGCACATGTGCTTGAACTGAGTACGCGCCAAGTACGTCGTCTGCTGGAGCGGATCAGCACTGGTGGTGCGGCGTCGATCCGGCACAAGGCGATCGGCCGACCGTCGAACAACCGGATCAGCGATGGTGTTCGGGATTATGCGGTGACGCTGGTTCGCGAACGCTATGCGGATTTTGGGCCGACGCTGGCCGCCGAGAAGCTTTCCGAACGCGATGGATTGCGGGTGTCGCGCGAGACGTTGCGCGGTTGGATGACGGAGGCCGGACTTTGGCTGTCGCGCAAGCAGCGCCGGACGTTTCACCAGCCGCGGCTACGGCGCGAGGCCTATGGCGAGCTGGTGCAGATCGACGGCTCCGAGCACCGCTGGTTTGAGGACCGCGGTGATCCGTGTTCGCTGCTGGTGTTCGTCGACGATGCGACGGGCAGGTTGATGCAGTTGCGCTTTGTACGCTCGGAAAGTGCCTTCAGCTATTTCGAGGCGCTGGCGCTTTACCTGCGTGATCACGGCGCGCCTGTGGCCTTCTACTCCGACAAGCATTCGGTATTCCGGGTGGCGAAGAAGGACGCCAAGGGTGGCCAGGGCATGACCCAGTTCGGGCGTGCACTGTGTGAGTTAAATATCGAGATTCTTTGCGCAAATTCCAGTCAAGCCAAAGGTCGCGTCGAGCGGATGAACCGGACGCTGCAGGATCGGCTGGTCAAGGAATTACGGCTGGCGGATATCGGCGATATGGAGACGGGCAACGCGTTTTTGCCGGGCTTCATGGAGGACTACAATGCCCGGTTTGCGATTGTCCCTGCCCGGTCCGATGACCTGCACCGGCCGATAAATCTGGCGCCGGATCGGCTCAGCGAGATCCTGTGCAAGCGTGAGCAGCGCTATGTCGGATCGCAGTTGACGTTTTCGTTTGAGCGTCAGCGGATCATGCTGGAAGAGACCGAGGTGACGCGTGGCCTGGTTGGCCGTTATGTCGAGACCTATGCCTTTGCGGATGGCCGGCTGGACGTGCGCTGGAAAGGTCATTCCCTGCCCTACAAGACGTTCGACAAGGACCAGCGGGTGACGCATGCGGCGATTACCGATAACAAAAGGCTGTCCGATGTGCTGGCCTATATCAAGGAGCGGCAGGAGCAGCTTCCAATACCGAAGGTGAAGAACAACAGCGAGAAGAACGGCTACACGCCGCGGGGCCGCAAGCCGGGACGAGGCAGAGATTTCATGAACGATCCGGCGGTGATTGAACGCCGCAACGCGGCACTCGCAAGGCTCGACGCTGCAGAGTGAGGGGTCGATCGCATAGTCTCAAAGCTAAAGCCGAAAGCTGTCCCTCACCCGCCCCGATCTGATCT
>NZ_MZMU01000005.1 GCF_004123835.1 Rhizobium leguminosarum
ATTGCCTAATGTTGTCTAATCGCGCCAAGTCGAACTAACGCATACCCCGCACCGCCAATTTGAATCAAAAGGTCTGCTCTCATTTCCCTGTCGGTGACGACCTTGATTTTGGTCCATTTGTCAATCTTGGTATCGAGCGGTAGAGGCAAGCCTTCTTGCAGCAAGAGGGTAAGCTCAGGTGCTCTTTCCGACTTATAGATGCAAATCCTCATCGCACGGCACCCTAACTGCACAGATTTGTGACAGTTATATTGCAGTGCGTTATCAATTATTGCAATGCCGCAAAATCCTTCTCCGCAAATGTGCCGAGGTATGTTTCCGTCCTGCTGTGCATACGCCGCCGCTTCTTCCAGTTATGAGCCTGAGATAATGGTCGAACACTCAGCTTCCAGCACTCCGCAAGCAGGTATCGTACACCAACTCGCCGTCCACGCATCTGGCGCTGTTATTGCGCCTGGCGAGGCAATCATGCAGATCGTCCCGAATCGCGATGCGCTTGTCGCCGAGGACAAGCTCATGCCGACGGACATCGAGCAGGTCACCACAGGACAAGCGGTGCATCTTAGGTTTTCTGCGTTCAGCCAGCAGAACACGCCTGAATTGAACGGTGTCGTGACAGGTGTTGCGGCGGATCTTACATCTGACCAACGCTCGGGTCTCAGCTATTATGTCGTGCGCGCCAAGGTGTTGGATGGCGAATGGGAGAGGTTGGGGCAAGTTACACCTGTCCCCGGCATGCCGATAGAAGCTTTAATTCAGACCGGGGAGCGAACGGCACTAGCTTACTGACGAAGCCATTCGTGGATGAAGTCGCTCGAGCATTCAAGAGGAATGATATATACCGCGGCAAAGCTTGATGTGTCTGAAACCTGCTTTCAGCGATGATCCGCGGCAGGCGCGACGATCGCTTCATGGCCGTTTGGGCGTCACATGTTGGCTCGTTACCCGAAAGATATAGGTTTACGAGATGCAATTCAAATAGTTAGTCCCTAAAGGCATGCCACGCGCTCAAACGGGTGATTTGTCAGAGCTCGAAAAGATCTGATAGTAGCGCCGGCGGTTCGACTCCTTTCAAGGCG
>NZ_MZMU01000016.1 GCF_004123835.1 Rhizobium leguminosarum
TGTGGAGCCTCAACAGGTTGTCTCGGTTGAGACCGAGGCGACCGATGGGTGTTTTTGATTTCAGGCTACCATGAGGACGATGCCAATTGTACATGTGGGTCCAGTTTGGCAGATGGGCTTTTCGGTGTTCGGATGACGGATAGGCGCGTGCATAGGCCCACTCTCGCAAAGCCGTCTGAATGAAGCGCTCCGCCTTGCCGTTGGTCTTGGGGGTATAGGGTTTGGTGCGGATGTGCTTGAGGCCGAGTGCCCTGCAGGCCGTTGCGAAGTCCTTGGCCTTGTAGCAGGAGCCGTTGTCGGTCATCACCCGCGTGACTGTGATGCCCAGGCTCCGATAATAGGCGACGGCCGCCTTGAGGAAGGCAATGGCGCTGACGGCGGTTTCGTCCGGGAAGATATCGGTAAAGGCGATGCGGGAGGCATCGTCGATGCAGATGTGGACGTATTCCCAGCCGACACCACGCGAGTTGCTTTGGCCGGTCCTGTCGCCGGTGATGCGGTGGCCGACGCGATGAAAGCGGCCGAGGCGCTTGATATCGAGATGGATCAAACCACCCGGCTCGGCATATTCGTAACGCACGACCGGCTCGGCGGGATCGATATCCTTCATCCGGGACAGGCCTGCACGCCTGAGAACGCGGCTGACGGTGGCGGGCGACACGCCTGTTTCCATGGCGATGTGCTTGCCTGTCAGGCGCTGACGGCGAAGTGCGACGATGCGCTCCGCCAAGGACTGACCCGTCTGACGTGGACTGATTTTGGGCCGGGATGAGCGGTCCGCCATCCCGGCGCGTCCTTGTGCCCTGAACCGTTCGAGCCAGCGTGAAACGATCTTTGGCGAGACACCATAAAGGCGGGCGGCCTGGGCTTTGGACACCTGGCCTTCGGCAACGGCCAAAGCCATTTCCTCTCGACGCAACGGTGTCAGTCGGGCATTCTTATGGATGTTCATTCGGAGTGATCCTGGAAAACTGAGGTGTGGTAACTCCAGTCTCCTAAATCCGCTCCGAATGGACAACCTCCTGAAAGCTCACA
>NZ_MZMU01000020.1 GCF_004123835.1 Rhizobium leguminosarum
GCTATTAACATCGACAAAGACGGCTCGGCGGCAGCCGACATCACGCTGCGCTCGGAAGTGCCCGGCGGGGCGCTGATCCGGCCGCCCGCGGGCTCGTGGAACGCGATCAGTGTCAACGCCAACTACGTGACAATCGACGGCTTTGACATCGGCGGCGCCAAAGGCGACGGCATCGAAGCGAACAATGTCCACCACGTCCAGATCCTCAACAACAAGGTCCACGGCAGCGGCGAGTCCGGCATCCAGTTCAACCAGTCGGACTTCATTCGCATCGAAGGGAACGAGACCTACAACAACGCGTCGTCGGGCTGGTTCTCGGGCATCTCGATTTACCAGAACCGGAACATCACCGGCGATACCTCGACCGACGGCTACCGGACGATCGTGCGGGACAACATCTCGCACGACAACGTCACCAAGTCGGGTGCGCACACCGACGGCAACGGCATCATCATCGACGATTTCCAGAGCACGCAGACGAGCGGTCATCCGAACTACACGTTCAAGACCCTGGTCGACAATAACCTCGTCTACGAGAACGGCGGCAAAGGCATCCAGGTTACCTGGAGCGACTCCGTCACGGTGAAAAACAACACCGCATACCACAACAATCAGGACCCGGCGAACACCGGCACCTGGCGCGGTGAGCTCAGCAACTCGGCGTCGAGCAACAACACCTGGGCCAACAACATCGCCGTTGCGGACCCATCGGTGAACAAGAACAACACTGCGATCGATAACACGTCGACCGACGGCTACACCAACAACAACGTCGTCTGGGCCAACAACATCACCTACAACGGCACGGCCGGCCAGGCATCGGTCAAGACCGACGGCGGCAACGCGATGCCGAGCGCGGCGAACGGCAACAAGCTCGGCATCGACCCGAAATTCGCGGGGGCAGCGAGCGACAACTTCCACCTCGGCTCCGGCTCGGCGGCGATCGACAGCGGAACCGCTAAGTACGGCGTCGGGTCGGTCGATCTCGACGGCCACGCTCGCGTCGTTGGAACTGTCGA
>NZ_MZMU01000010.1 GCF_004123835.1 Rhizobium leguminosarum
TCTCGACGCAACGGTGTCAGTCGGGCATTCTTATGGATGTTCATTCGGAGTGATCCTGGAAAACTGAGGTGTGGTAACTCCAGTCTCCTAAATCCGCTCCGAATGGACAACCTCCTGAAAGCTCACATCTAGGCGCGCTCTTGCCTTAATGACAGCACCAGCGTGGCGGGTTTAACCGCCGTTCGCCGGAAGGCTTTCACGCAGCATCACGCTGTCATAGGCGGGCCGGGGCGTGGGGATCGCGATGGGCATTCCCGGCTCGGGCTCGACCGATGTTACCGGCGATGTTTCCGGCGCGGTCACCGGTGCAGTGATCTGCATCTGCGCCGTGCTCGCTGTGGCCATGGGGTCCGGAGCCGGCAGAGGAACGGGAACCGCCGAGGGTATCAGGGCCTCGAATTGCGGCGGCAGCATGCTTTCGCCGGGCACATAATTCATCGCCACCTCGTAGGAGGGCAGCGGCGGCGGCGTTTGAAGCATGCCGTTGGAGTCGCGCTTCTCGTAGAAGGCGTTGCCGCCGGCGACCGTCACGTAGTGCATGTTGTCGTAGGGGAATTTCAGCCCATCGGTGTGGAAGAACATCGCATCCTTCACCGCAGGATGGCGGGCGCCCTTGATAAGGATCGCATCGGCCGCGCTCGCAAGCTCGGTTTCCGCCTGCGGCTTGACTTCTCGCGTCATCACGCCGGGCGCAAATTGCCTTTTCTGGGCCACGACGCCGCAGATTGAGGGGGGATAGGCGCCGGAGGTGAGCCTGTTCATGACAACGGTCCCGACAGCCATGTAGCCGTCCTCGTCCGAATGCTGCGATTCGAAATACATCGCGCGCTGCAGGCAGTCGCGATCCTTAGCCGTATAATTGAACGTGACTTTTGCCGGTTGACCCTGCTTCGTCTTGGTGTTCGCCGCCGTTGCCGCCGGTTTCGGTGTCGTCGTGCAGCTTGCAGCTGCCAGTCCTACGAACAAAATCCCGATCAGGGATTTTCCAAAGGAAATCTCCGCCCTCAACGCCAGGTGCCTCCTATGGGATCAGTCCAGCCCTTTGTAATTAAGTGAAAACGTTTTACTCGTCATATGACTGAAATACAAACAACCTTAGATCACAAAAAGCCCAAGGGACTCTCGCCAAATGCGATTCCGGCGGTGACCTCATGCATATTCCTTAAATCGGAATCGATTTAAGGATAAAATCATGCAGCAATTCAAAGTGTTACGGCTCCCTTTGCTGCTGTCGAAAAGACGCGCGGCGCGGTTGATCGCGGCCCCGTCTCCATCAACTGCGGAACAGTTTCCAGCGGGTCGGCTTGAAAGCCACCCGGTTGCGGTCGAGCCTGTCGGCCTCGCTCGGCGGCAATTCGATCTCGATATGCGGGCGATCGTTGCCGATATCCAATTCGATATGGCGGGTGCCGGCGACGCGGCGGCTGGAAACCGGCTGGCCGGCGATACAGTTTTCAGCTGATTCGCAGAGCCTGACGTCATGCGGGCGGAAATAGAGCTGCGCCGTGCCATCCGGCTCGCCGTCGGCATTGAGGCCGAGCGAGCGGCCTTCGAAGCGAATGTCGCTGTCGGCCACCTCGACCTCGAGGCAGTTCGACTGGCCGATGAAGCCGAAGACGAAGGGCGAATTCGGATTGTCGTAGACCTGGTCCGGCGTGCCGACCTGTTCGATCGCGCCCTGACTCATGACGACGACGCGGTCGGCAAGCTCCAGCGCCTCATCCTGGTCGTGGGTGACGAAGACGGTGGTATGGCCGGTACGGTCGTGGATATCGCGCAGCCATTTGCGCAGATCCTTGCGCACCTGGGCGTCGAGCGCGCCGAAGGGTTCGTCGAGCAGCAACACGTTCGGCTCGACGGCCATGGCGCGGGCGAGCGCCACACGCTGGCGCTGGCCGCCGGAAAGCTGGGCCGGATAGCGCTTTTCCAGACCGGAAAGCTGGACGAGGTCGAGCAGTTCGAGCGCCCGCCGGCGGATATCGGCCTTAGGCGGCCGCCGCGCGCTGTTTCTGACCTTGAGGCCGAAGGAGACGTTTTCGAGCACCGTCATATAGCGAAAGAGGGCATAGTGCTGAAAGACGAAGCCGATATTGCGCTGCTGCACTGATTTCTTCGAGGCATCCTCGTCGCCGAAGAAGATCAGTCCCTCCGTCGGGCTTTCGAGGCCGGCGATCAGCCGCAGCAATGTCGTCTTGCCGGAGCCCGAAGGACCGAGCAGTGCGATCAGCTCGCCGGAGCGGATGTCGAGCGAGACATCGTGCAGCGCCGGAAAACGATCGAATTCCTTGCGAATGTTTTGAACGCGTACTTCCATTCCAAATCCTTCAGTGCCGTCGGCTGGCGGCGATTTCGGCGCTATAGCGCATTTCCAGCAGCGTCTTCAAAACAAGAGTTACGAGCGCGAGCAAGGCCAAAAGCGTGGCGACCGCAAAAGCGCCGGTAAAATTATACTCGTTATAGAGAATTTCCACCTGCAGCGGCATGGTGTTGGTCTGGCCGCGGATGTGGCCTGACACCACCGAGACGGCGCCAAATTCGCCCATGGCGCGGGCGTTGCAGAGCAGTACCCCGTAAAGCAGGCCCCATTTGATATTCGGTAGCGTCACGTGCCAGAAGGTCTGCCAGCCGCTGGCGCCGAGCGAAAGGGCTGCCTCCTCATCGGCCGTTCCCTGTTCCTGCATCAGCGGGATCAGCTCGCGGGCGACGAAGGGGAAGGTGACGAACATGGTGGCGAGGATCAACCCCGGCACCGCAAACAGGATCTTGATGTCGTGAGCGCTGAACCACTGGCCGAGCCAGGTACTGGAGCCGAACAGCAGAACGAAAACCAGGCCCGATATGACGGGTGATACCGAGAAGGGCAGGTCGATCAGCGTCGTCAGGAAGGCCTTGCCCTTGAACTCGAACTTGGCGATCGCCCAGGCGGCGGCAACCCCGAAGATGAGATTGAGCGGCACGCTGACGCCGGCAACGATCAGCGTCAGGCGAATCGCCGAGAAGGTCTCGGCGTCTGCTAGCGCCTCGAGAAAGGGGCCGGCTCCCTTGCGAAAGGCTTCCACGAAGACGGCTGCGAGCGGCAGAAGCAGGATCAGCAACAGGAAGACGAGCGAGAGGATGATCAGGGTGAAGCGCGCGATCCTGTTTTCGGTGGTCACCGAACGCAGCTTTGCCGGTTGAGCGGTCGCATCAAGCGCCATAACCGTACCTCCGCCTGCTCCAGCTCTGGATGAGATTGATGACGAGCAGCATGGCGAACGAGATGATCAGCATGATCGCCGCAATGCCGGTCGCTGCGGCGTAATTATACTCTTCGAGTTTGATGATGATCAGCAGCGGCGCGATCTCCGATTTGAACGGCAGGTTGCCGGCGATGAAGATGACCGAGCCGTATTCGCCAACGCCGCGGGCAAAGGCGAGCGCAAAGCCGGTGAGCACGGCGGGCGCCAGCCCCGGCAGCAGCACGCGGAAAATCGTCTGGAAGCGATTGGCGCCGAGCGTTGCCGCAGCCTCCTCCACTTCCTTGTCGATTTCCTCCATGACCGGCTGCACAGTGCGCACCACGAAGGGCAGGCCGACGAAGATCAGCGCCACGACGATACCGGCCGGTGTAAAGGCGATCTTGATGCCGAGCGGCGTCAGGAACTGGCCGATCCAGCCGTTCGGCGCGTAGAGCGTCGTCAGCGCGATGCCGGCAACGGCGGTCGGCAGCGCAAAGGGCAGGTCGACCATGGCATCGATGACGCGCTTGCCGGGAAAGCGGTAGCGCACCAGCACCCAGGCGAGGATGATGCCGAAGACGGCGTTGACGATCGCGGCGATGAAGGCGCTGCCAAAGCTGATGCGCAGCGCGTTCAGCGTGCGCGGATCGAGCGCGATCGACCAGAATTTCTCCCAGCCGAGCGCGCTCGACCGGACGGCAAGGCCCGAAAGCGGGATGAGGATCAGAAGGGTGAGCCAGGTCAAGGTAAGGCCGAGCGCCATTCCGAAACCCGGAATGACGCTCGGCCGCTTGAACCGCCACCGCGTGGGGCTATGTGCTTTCATGAAGTCTATTATTGGGCCGGCTTGTAGATTTGGTCAAATACCCCGCCATCGCCGAAGAATTTCGGCTGTGCGCTCTTCCAGCCGCCGAAGTCGTCGATGGTCGCGAGCGTCAGCTTCGGGAAGCGGGCGATGTCAGCCGGATCGGCGGCTTCCGGCTTGGTCGGCCGATAGTAGTGCTTGGCAGCAATCTTCTGGCCTTCGTCCGAATAGAGGTAGTTGAGATAGGCTTCGGCGACCTTGCGCGTGCCCTTCTTGTCGACATTGCCGTCGACGATGGCGACCGGCGGGTCGGCGCGGATCGAGAAGGCCGGCGTCACGATCTCGAACTGGTCGGGACCGAGTTCTTCGAGCGAAAGATAGGCTTCGTTTTCCCAGGCGAGCAGCACGTCGCCGAGGCCGCGCTGGACAAAGGTGGTCGTGGCGCCGCGAGCGCCGGTGTCGAGAACCGGAACATGCTGCAGCAGTTTCGCAACGTATTCCTGCGCCTTGGCTTCGTCACCGCCATTCGCCTGCTTGGCCCATGCCCAGGCGGCAAGGAAGTTCCAGCGGGCGCCGCCCGATGTCTTCGGGTTCGGGGTGATGACCTGAACATCGTCCTTGATCAGGTCGCCCCAATCCTTGATGCCCTTCGGGTTGCCCTTGCGGACGAGGAAGACGATCGTCGACGTATAGGGCGTCGAATTGTTGGGGAACTTGGTCTTCCAGTCGGCCGGGATCTTGCCGGTCGCCTTGGCGATGGCGTCGATATCGCCTTCGAGGGCAAGCGTGACGACGTCGGCGTCGAGACCGTCGATGACGGAGCGGGCCTGGGCGCCGGAACCGCCATGCGAGGCCTGGATCGTCACGGTTTCACCGCTGTCCTTTTCCCACTTGGCGGCAAAGGCGGCATTGAAATCCTTGTACAATTCGCGGGTCGGATCGTAAGAGACGTTAAGCAGCGTCTGATCCGCGAATGCGGGAGCAATGCTTCCGATTGCGAAGCTGCCTGCCATGACCGCCGCTGCGATGAGCCGGGTGAGCCGTTGTGTCTGCATGGGAACCCTCCTGTTTCTGTCTTAACTCTATCAAGTCGGTCGTATAATGAAACAAAGGTTCTTCCGGTTGCGGCACTACCGGTAGAATGTCATTCCATTTGAGAGGCAATTTTGAAATAGACGAAGTTGGCCGCGGCCAATTGGTATCAGATGCCGTCCTGGCGCCGAGCCGTGTTTTTTCGGCCACAGTTCCTCCACTAAAGCGCCATGGTGATGCTGATTTTTGACAAGTTTTTGCCGCGATGACACTTGCGGATTCCTATATGGCCTCCGTGCGGCCGTATTCACCGACCGCTACGCGGGGGCATCCCTTGAAGTGCGCCTCGCATTCCAAACCTGTTAGGGCCATTCAAAATGAATATCAGAACTATCCTTTTTGCCTCCGTTGCCGCCCTTGCCGCGGCCTCCGGAGCCCGCGCAGCCGACGCCATCGTGGCGGCGGAACCCGAGCCCGTGGAATATGTTCGCGTTTGCGACGCCTACGGTACCGGCTATTTTTATATTCCGGGAACGGAAACATGCCTTTCGATCGGCGGTTACATCCGTACCGAAGTGCGCTTCGGTGAGCAGATTTCCGGCGATTCCGACGTAAACTTCTGGACTCGCGGTCAGGTCACCTTCCAGGCCAAGAACGACACCGAGTATGGTACGCTCACCGGCGTCATCACGCTGCGTTACAATGTCGACAACGCCTCCGATCAGGAAGCTTTGCTGGATGAGGGCTATCTCGACATTGCCGGTTTCCGCGCTGGTAAGCTGTACAGCTGGTGGGATGACGACATGAGCGGCGAGACAGATACGCTCGCCAGCAACGAGACGACCCACAACTCGATCCGTTATCAGTACGAGTCCGGCGCTTTCGCGGCCGGCATTTCGGTCGACGAACTGGAAGATGACTACGCCACCAAGCCGGGCGAAGGCCCGAACAACTTCGGTGTCGCAGGCCAGGTTTCCTACAAGGCCGGCGCCATCAGCGCTTACCTGCTTGCCGGTTATGACACCGACACCAGCGAAGTCGCTGTCCGCGGTATCGTCTATGCCGACATCGGCCCGGGCACTCTCGGCATCGCCGGCGTATGGGCAAGCGGCGCCAACTACTACTACGAAGAGTCCGAATGGACGATCGCAGCAGAATACGCCTTGAAGATCAACGACAAGTGGAAGGTCACTCCCGGCTTCCAGTACTTCGAAAACATCGCTCTCGAGGCTGACGGCAATGGCTTCACCGGCGGCAGCGCTTACACGACCGGTGTCACCATCGACTACCAGATCGTCGAAGACCTGCGTTCGAAGCTCAGCGTGCAATATCACGATGAGGACGAAGGCGACGACGAAGTGTTCGGCTTCCTGCGCTTCCAGCGCGATTTCTAAAGCAATTCCAGGAAAAGTGCGAAGCGGTTTTCCGTCCGGACTTGCGTAAAATCAAAAGATTAGAGCGGTTCAGCGTTAAGCTGAACCGCTCTAACTTAGTCTAATTGCAGACGAGCGGGCGCGACCTTCGGGCCGCGCCTTTTTTATCATGCCGAAAAGTGTGAGCGGTTTTTGGGCGTCACACCCGTGAATCGGCGATGAAATCGGAATAGAATTCGTCGACCGTTCTTGCCTTGCGCATGGCGGCAAGCACGCCGTCCGATTGCAGCCGCCTGGCGATCGCGGAAAGCACGTTCAGATATTCGCCACGATTGTTTTCTCCGAAGAGCAGCACGAAGGCGATGTCGGTCGGGATATCGTCGATTGCCTCGAAATCCAACTGCTGGGCGAAGCGGAGGAGAAGGCCGCGCGGGCTGGTCATGCCGTCGATCGCCGCATGCGGGATGGCGATGCCGTTGCCGATCCCCGTCGAGCCGAGCTTCTCACGCGCTTCCAGCGCCTTCAGGATGGTCTGGCCGTCGACCGAGAAAGCCTTGGCCGCCTTGTCGGCTATGGTCTGCAGCGCGCGCCATTTGGTCGGCGCCGACACGCCGATGAAGGTGTGTTCCGGCCGGATGATGTTGGGAAGGTTCATGTCATTCTCGATGCTGTTCGGGCTCGATACTGTTCGGGCAGCGGAAGGGAAGGGACTTCAGTCCGGTTCCCTGAGCCGGTAGCCGACGCCGGTCTCGGTGGTGATATAGTGCGGCTGGTCCGGAATCTGCTCGATTTTTTGCCGCAGTTGCCGGACATAGACGCGCAGATACTGCACATCAGCCGCCGGCCCCCATATCTGCTTTAGAAGAAACTGGTGTGTCAGCACCTTGCCGGCATGCTGGGCGAGCACGCGCAGGATGTCGTATTCCTTCGGCGACAGCTTTATTTCTGCGCCGTCGACCTTGACGATGCGCTTGACGAGATCGATCGACAGCCCGCCGGTCTGGAAGATCGCCTTTTCCCCCTGCTGCTGCAGGCGGTGACGCAGCGCCACGCGGATGCGGGCGCCGAGCTCGTTGATGCCGAAGGGCTTGGTGACGTAATCGTCGGCGCCGCTTTCCAGCGCCTTGACGATGCCGGCCTCGTCGGTGCGACTGGACAGAATGACGACCGGCATGGAAAGCCCTTCGTCGCGCCACTCCTGCAGTAGGTCGTGGCCTGATTTGTCGGGCAGGCCGAGGTCGAGCACGATGAGGTCGGGCATGACGTCGGCGACCGACTGACGGGCGGCGCTGGCGTTCGGCGCTTCCTGCACCTCGTAGCCCTGCGCGGTCAGGCCGACGCGGAGCAGCTTGCGGATCGGAGGCTCGTCGTCGACGACGAGGATTTTGACGGCTGAACCGGTCATCGGAGTTCATCCAGTTTCGGAATGTCGGTGGGTTTCGGCAGGCGGATGGTGAAGACGGCGCCCGGACGGCCCGTCCGGTTGCCGGCGATGATCGTGCCGCCCATGGCCTCGATGAAGCCGCGGCAGATGGAAAGGCCAAGCCCGGTGCCGGCGCGCACCTGATCGCCCTTTCGCACGCGGTAGAACGTGTCGAAGACGCGGGTGAGATCGGCCGGCGGAATGCCCGGGCCTTCGTCCGAGACCTGCACGACGACGTTGTCGGCATCGGCCCAGCCGCCGATTTGGATCACCGATCCCTCGGGCGCGTATTTCGCGGCATTGTCGAGCAGGTTGAAGATCACCTGCTCGAAGAGGACAGGGTCGACGCGCACCATCGGCAGGTCGGCGGGAATGCTCATTTCGGTCTTGTGATGATCGAGGATCTTTGCGGCCCGGCGCAGCGCGCTGCCGATGATATCGCCGGCATAATGCAGCGCGTGGTTCGGCTCCATCGCGCCGGATTCGATCTTGGTCATGTCGAGCAGGTTGGCGATGAAGCGGTTGAGACGTTCGGATTCGTCGACGACGGTCGAGAGCAGATCGCTGCGATCGTCTTCCGGCATCGAGGCGAAATAGTCGCGCAGCGTGCCGGCGGCGCCGAGAATGGCGGCAAGCGGCGTCTTCAGGTCATGTGAGATCGAGGTGAGCAGCGCCGAGCGCAGCCGGTCGGCTTCGGCTGCAAGCCTTGCCCGGTCGACATCGGCAACGAGCTGGATGCGCTCGATGGCAAGGGCCGCCTGGTCAGCCAGCGCGTCGAGGAGGCGCTGCTGCTCCGGCGTCAGCAGCGGGCCGTCGCGGCGATCACTGTCGAGGCCGATGACGCCGACGGCGGCGCGTCCGGTTCTCAGCGGCACGTAGAGACGCTTGGCACCAGGCAGGGTATCGGCGCCGCGGCCGGCGGCGTGATTGTGCTCCCAGGCCCAGCGGGCGGCGGCGATATCGGCATCGTCGAGCGTGTCGTCGGGCGGATAGCCGGCCTTGACGACGATGGTGCCTTCTTCCGGCAGCAGCAAAACGACGCGGACCTTCAGCATCGAGGCGAGCTGGAAGGCGGTCGCCCAGAGCACGTCGTCGAGCGTGCCGGTGCCGGCGAGCTTTTTGGAGAAGAGATAGAGATCTTCCGTCGTGCGCGCCCGCTGCCGGGCGGCCGCTGCCTGGCGCTGCACGGTCGCGGTCAGATTGCTGGCGATGATCGCGACGCCCAGGAAGAAGAAGAGCGCGAGCACGCTTTCCGGATCGCTGATCGTCAACGTGTAACGCGGCGGCAGGAAGAAGAAGTTAAAGGAAAGCGCGCTGAGAATGCAGCTGTAAAGCGCCGGCCGCAGGCCGTGGAGGACGGCGGAGGTCAGCACCGCCATCAGGAAGACGAGGGCGAGGTTGCGCACGTCGAGCACCTGGTCGAGTACGATGCTGACCCCGAGCGCGATGGCGACATAGCCGCTCGCCAGCAGGTAGGCCCTGAAATCCAGCGCAGGCGCAGCGACCGCCGCCCGGACGCCGCGCGCGGTGGTGCCGTCCTTCTCATTGCCCGATATGACGTGAACGCTGATCTCGCCGGTTTTGCGGATCAGCTCGTCGGTGATCGAGTGGCCCCACCAGTCGCGCCATGTCGGCTTCTTCGGGGCGCCGATGACGATATGGGTGACGTTGTTGGCGGTGGCATGGCGGACGAGTTCTTCGGCGACTTCGCGACCGGGGAGGGTGATCGCCTCGCCGCCGAGCTGCTCGGCGAGGCGCAGCGTCGCTGCGACCGTATCGCGCTCGGCTTCGTTAAGGTTGATCGAGCGGTTGGTCTCGATATAGACGGCTGCCCAGGGCGCGCGCAGGCGCGAGGCCATGCGGGCGGCGTAGCGCACCAGCGATGCGGAGCGCGGATGGTGGTCGACAGAGACGAGAACCCGTTCGCCCGCCGCCCAGGGGCCCGATATGGCATGGGCCTGCATATGGGTGAGCAGCTGGTCGTCGACGCGCTGGGCGGTCTTGCGCAGCGCGAGTTCTCTCAGCGCTGTCAGATTGCCTGGCGTGAAGTAGTTGGTCAGCGCCCGCTCGGCGGTGCGCGGCATGTAGACCTTGCCGTCATGCAGGCGCTTGATCAAATCATCCGGCGTCAGATCGATGATCTCGACGTCGTCGGCGAGGTCGATGATCGAGTCCGGCACCGTCTCGCGCACGCGGATGCGGGTGATCTGCGAGACGACGTCGTTCAGGCTTTCGACATGCTGGATGTTCAACGTCGTATAGACGTCGATGCCACGATCGAGCAATTCCTTGACGTCGAGGTAGCGCTTCGGATGGCGGCTGCCCTCGGCATTGGTATGGGCGAGTTCGTCGACCAGCACGAGATCGGGCCGGCGGGTGAGGATGCCGTCAAGGTCCATTTCCTCGAGCGGCCGGCCCTTGTAGCTGATTTCGACACGGGGGATGATCTCGAAGCCGGCGACGAGCGCCTCGGTCTCCTTGCGGCCATGGGTCTCGACGACGCCGATGACGACATCGAGACCGTCGGCGATCTTGGCACGGCCGGAGACGAGCATCTCATAGGTCTTGCCGACGCCGGGGGCGGCACCCAGAAAGATCTTCAGACGGCCGCGCGTCTCAGCCCGGGCTTTTTCGAGAAGCGCATCGGGCGAGGGCCTGCCGGCCTGGTCGCGATTGTCGTCTGGCATGCGTGTGGTCTTTCTGCAAATGGCTGCCGGGGGACGCCTTGCGTCTCCGTATCCCTCATCAAGTCAGTTCAGCCGCCCCACCCTCCGTCATGCTCGGGCTTGACCCGAGCATCCACATCGCATCCACCAGCGGCGACGGCAATGGATCCTCGGGTCAAGCCCGAGGGCCTTCTCGCCAAACTCGCCCTGGCCCACAGAGGCGCCCCAGCCTGCCAAACTCACTGAGTCATAGAAGCATCAAGGCTCTGGTTCAACGCCACAACATTGACTGTGGGTTCGCCGAGAAGGCCGATTTCGCGGTCTTGGACAGCGCCGTCGACCAGCGCCTTGACCTTGGCCTCGTCAAGGCTTCGCGCCTTGGCGACGCGCGCCACCTGGAAATAGGCAGCCTCCGGCGAAATGTCAGGATCAAGGCCGCTGCCCGAAGCGGTGACGAGGTCGGCGGGCACCTCCGCGTTCGGGTTCGCCGCCTTGGCGGCCTCATAGTCGCCCTTGACGCGGTCGATCAGCTTCTGGCTGGTCGGGCCGAGGTTCGAGCCGCTGGAGGCGGCGGCATTGTAGCCGTCGCCGGCGGCCGAAGGGCGGCCGTGGAAATATTTGTCGCTGGTGAAGGCCTGGCCGATCAGCGTCGAGCCGATCACCTGGCCGTTCTTCTCGATCAGGCTGCCGTTCGCTTGGGTCGGGAAGAGGGCCTGGGCGGCACCGGTCATGGCGAGCGGATAGAGAAGGCCGGTGATGGCGGTGGTGGCAACGATCATGACGACCGCCGGACGAAGTTCTTTCAACATTGTCTTACTCCTTCGAATGTTCAGTTAGGCAAGGCCGAGGGCTGCGACAGTCATGTCGATCGCCTTGATGCCGATGAAGGGGACGATGATGCCGCCGGCACCGTAGATCAGCAGGTTGCGCGACAAGAGCGCGCCGGCGCCGATCGGACGGTAGCGCACACCCTTCAGCGATAGCGGGATCAGCGCGATGATGATCAGCGCGTTGAAGATGATCGCCGAGAGAATGGCGCTTTGCGGCGTCGAAAGCCCCATGATGTTCAACACGCCGAGCTGCGGGTAGAAGGTCAGGAACATCGCCGGGATGATGGCGAAGTACTTGGCGATGTCGTTGGCGATCGAAAACGTCGTCAGCGCGCCGCGCGTCATCAACAGCTGTTTGCCGATCTCGACGATCTCGATGAGCTTCGTCGGGTCCGAGTCGAGATCGACCATGTTGCCGGCTTCGCGGGCGGCGACCGTGCCGGTGTTCATGGCGACGCCGACATCGGCCTGGGCAAGTGCCGGCGCATCGTTGGTGCCGTCGCCGCACATGGCGACGAGCTTGCCCTTCGATTGTTCCTCGCGCATCAGCGCCAGCTTCATCTCCGGCGTTGCCTGGGCGAGGAAGTCGTCGACGCCGGCCTCGGCGGCGATGGCGGCTGCCGTCAGCGGGTTGTCGCCTGTGATCATCACGGTGCGGATGCCCATCCGGCGAAGCTCGGTGAAGCGCTCGCGGATGCCGCCTTTGACGATGTCCTTCAACTGGATGACGCCGAGCAGCCTGCCGTCGCGGGCAACGGCCAGCGGCGTGCCGCCTGATTTGGCGACCTCGTCGGCGATCGACTGCAGTTCACGCACGACCTCGCTGCCGTTCTTCGAGGATGCGTCGCCGTTGACATAGGCCAACACGGCATCGACCGCACCCTTGCGGATCGAAGCGCCTTCGAGATCGACGCCGCTCATGCGGGTCTGGGCGGTGAAGGGCACGAAGGTGGCCTTGAGGCTTGCCATGTCGCGACCGCGGATCGCATATTTCTCCTTGGCGAGCACGACGATGGAGCGGCCTTCCGGCGTTTCGTCGGCAAGCGAGGCGAGCTGGGCGGCATCGGCGAGATCCTGTTCGGACACGCCGCGAACCGGGCGGAAGGTCGTCGCCTGGCGATTGCCGAGCGTGATCGTGCCCGTCTTGTCGAGCAGCAGCGTGTCGACGTCGCCAGCGGCTTCGACCGCACGGCCGGACATGGCGAGCACGTTGAAGCGGACGAGGCGGTCCATGCCGGCGATGCCGATCGCCGACAGCAACGCACCGATCGTCGTCGGGATCAGCGTGACGAAGAGGGCGACGAGCACGATGATCGGGATCGAGCCGCCGGCATAGATGGCAAAGCTCGGGATCGTCGCCGTCGCGAGCACGAAGATCAGCGTCATGCCGGCAAGCAGGATGTTGAGCGCGATCTCGTTCGGAGTCTTCTGGCGCTCCGCACCTTCGACGAGTGCGATCATCCGGTCGAGGAAGGTCGAGCCGGCAGCCGCGGTGATGCGGACACGGATCCAGTCGGAAAGCACCTGCGTACCGCCGGTCACCGCCGAGCGATCGCCGCCAGATTCGCGGATGACCGGGGCGGATTCGCCGGTGATCGCCGCTTCATTGACGGAGGCCACGCCTTCGACGACCTCGCCGTCCGACGGGATGATGTCGCCGGCCTCGACGAGCACGAGGTCGCCGACCTTGAGGCTGGTGCCCGGCACCATGCGATAGCCGCTGCCATTATTGGCGGTGAGCAGCTTCGCCTGAGTTTCGGTGCGCGCCTTGCGCAGCGAATCCGCCTGCGCCTTGCCGCGGCCTTCGGCGACGGCTTCGGCGAAATTGGCAAACAGCACGGTGAACCAGAGCCAGAGATTGATCTGGAACGAGAAGCCGAGATTGCCGTTGCCTGCCACCAGATCGCGCAGGAAGAGGACGGTGGTCAGCACCGAGACCGTGGCCACGACGAACATGACCGGGTTTCTGGCAAGCGCGCGGGGGTTGAGCTTCTTGAAAGCGGCCCCCACGGCCGGAATGAGGATGCGAGAATCCATGACGCTCGCGGATTTTGCCTGGCTCATAAGAGACTCCAGCTTTGAAACGAGGATGGCGAACCGGAAGCCGGTCAGCCCTGTAAGATTTTGAAGATGGCGTCGATGACGAGGAGGCCTGCCATCATCACCAGGATGATGTCGGAGGCTTGGGGTCTCGGGCCATTCCCACGTCCCGGCGCACCGGGACGTGAGTGGAAGGCGTTGCGAAGCCTGTGACGGAGGATCATGGCATCACCTCAGAAGGTCTGGCCGGCGATCATGACCAGGTGCTCGACGATGGGGCCGAGCGCCAAGGCCGGGAAGAAGGTCAGGCCGCCGACGATCAGGATCGTGCCGACGAGCAGGCCGACGAAGAGCGGACCATCCGTCGGGAAGGTGCCTGCCGAGGCCGGAACCGACTTCTTGGCGATCAGCGAACCGGCGATAGCAAGCGCCGGGATGATGACCAGGAAGCGGCCCATCAGCATGCCCAAGCCAAGGGTGATGTTGTACCAGGGCGTATTGCCCGTCAGGCCGCCGAAAGCCGAGCCGTTGTTGGCCGCAGCCGAGGTGTAGGCATAGAGGATTTCGGAGAAGCCGTGCGGGCCGGCCGTGCCGATCGAGGCGACGGCGGAGGGCAGCACTGTGGCGATCGCGGTGAAGACCAGCATCGCGAGCGGCAGGCAGAGGATGGCGAGAACGGCCATCTTCATTTCCTTCGCCTCGATCTTCTTGCCGAGATATTCCGGCGTGCGGCCGACCATCAGGCCGGCGACGAAGACGGCGACGATGATGAACAGAAGGATGCCGTAGAAGCCCGCGCCGACACCGCCGACGATGACTTCGCCGAGCTGCATGTTGATCAGCGGGATGAGGCCGCCGAGCGCAGTGAAGCTGCCATGCATGGCATTGACCGCGCCGCAGGAGGCGGCCGTGGTGATGACCGCAAAGAGCGAAGACAGGGCGACGCCGAAGCGGACTTCCTTGCCTTCCATATTGCCGCCGCCGAGACCGAAAGCGTGCATCAGCGGGTTGCCGGCAGCTTCCGCCCAATAAGTGACGATGACGCCTGCGAGGAACAGGACGCCCATTGTCGCAAGGATCGCCCAGCCCTGGCGCTGATTGCCGACCATGCGGCCGAAGACGTTGGTCAAAGCCGCACCGATCGCGAAGATCGAGACCATCTGGATGAGGTTGGAGATCGCGTCGGGATTTTCGAACGGATGGGCCGAATTGGCGTTGAAGAAGCCGCCGCCGTTGGTGCCGAGCATCTTGATCGCAAGCTGCGAGGCGACGGGGCCGACGGCAATCGTCTGCTGCGCGCCTTCGAGCGTGGTTGCATTGACATAGGCGCCGAGCGTCTGCGGCACGCCGAGATAGACGTAGACGATGGTCAGCACGATACAGATCGGCAGCAGGATGTAGAACGTGCCGCGGATCATATCGACCCAGAAGTTGCCGATCGCCTTGCCCGACGCCCGTGCGAAGGCACGGATGAAGGCGACAGCGATCGCCATGCCGGTCGCGGCCGACAGGAAGTTCTGCACCGTGAAGCCGGCCATCTGGGTCAGATACGACATGGTGCTTTCGCCGCCGTAATTCTGCCAGTTGGTGTTTGTGGGAAAGCTGACGGCGGTGTTGAACGAAAGCTCCGGCGGGACGGCGGCCATGCCGGCCGGATTATAGGGCAGGATGTCCTGCAGGCGCAGGAGCGCGTAGAGGACGAGGACGCCAAGCAGGTTGAACATCAGCATTGCGAAGGCATAGGAGGTCCAATGCTGCTCCTCGCGCTCGCTTGTGCCCGCAATACGGTAAAGCCCCCGTTCGATCGGAACGAGGACTGGGGAGAGGAATGTGCGCTCGCCATTGTAGACACGCGTCATGTAGCCGCCGAGCGGTTTGACGAGCACGAGGACAATCCCGCAGTAAAGCAGGATCTGAAGCCATCCGTTGAGGGTCATGGAGGTAAACTTTCAATACCCGGCTGCTTCTTGGTCGCGCATGCGCGACCAAGAAGCAGCCAGTTCTCTTCAAAAGCGTTCTGGGCGAAGGAGAGCGTAGGTGAGGTAAACGGTGAGAAACACGGTTACGGCACCGCTCAAGACATAATCGAGGGTCATCGTCGTTTCTCCAGTCAAAGCCTGTCGCAGGCTCGGGTGTAGGCAAAGCACAGCGCGAAGAATATGATCGCGGTGCCGAGTAGAATGATATCCATCATGATCGTGACTCCTGTTGTTCTTCTTGGAGTCAGACAAGACAAAGGGCGCTGGGAGGCCGCCTTTCATGCTTTCTGGCGTGGAGATGATCTTTTCGATCTCTCGGACATCAATATGGAGCCGAAGCGCATAAAGGTTCGAGACGGACGACAGGCCATCTATATAAAAATCTTATAAATGCCCTTCTGAGGCCGCTCGCCATCGGACCCGGCTGGCGCAGTTTTCGGACGAGCCGCTGCCGGTAAGGAGCCTCGGCAAGTCCGCGTGAGCATTTTTTCATTTGCTGAGCAAAAGCCTTCGCAATCCAGTTGAACTGGGAAGGCTTCGGGCCTTATAGTCGGCTTCGACGCTGCCCGATGGAGTCATGGGCAAGCCATTAGGGAAGGAAACCGACAATGACCAAAGTCCGTGCGCTTGTCCTCGAGCGCCAGCATGAGCTTGCGCTTCGCGATATCGATCTGCCGCTCGAAACCGGCCCCGGCGAGGTGAAGATCAGGATCCACACGGTCGGCGTCTGCGGTTCCGACGTGCATTATTACACGCACGGCAAGATCGGCCCCTTCGTCGTCAACGCGCCGATGGTGCTCGGCCATGAGGCGGCGGGCACGGTGGTCGAGGTCGGCGCCGGCGTCACGCATCTGAAAGTCGGCGACCGCGTCTGCATGGAGCCGGGCATTCCCGATCCGAATTCCAAGGCAAGCCGGCTCGGCATGTACAATATCGACCCGGCCGTGACCTTCTGGGCGACCCCGCCCATCCACGGCGTGCTGACGCCCGAGGTCGTGCATCCCGCCAACTACACCTTCAAGCTGCCCGACAATGTCAGCTTTGCCGAAGGCGCCATGGTCGAGCCTTTCGCCGTCGGCATGCAGGCGGCCGCCAAGGCGAAGATTACGCCGGGCGACACTGCCGTCGTCCTCGGCGCCGGGCCGATCGGCACGATGGTGGCGATCGCGGCCCTTGCCGGCGGCTGCGCCCGCGCGATCGTCGCCGATCTCGCCCAGCCGAAGCTCGATATCGCCGCACAGTACCAGGGCGTCATTCCGGTCAATATCCGCGAGAAGAACCTGGCCGAAGAGGTTGCCCGGCTGACCGACGGCTGGGGCGCCGATGTCGTCTTCGAATGCTCCGGCTCGCCGAAGGCCTGGGAGACGATCATGGCGCTGCCGCGCCCGGGCGGCGTCATCGTCGTCGTCGGCCTGCCGGTCAATCCGATCGGCTTCGACGTCTCGACGGCATCCACCAAGGAAATCCGCATCGAGACGGTGTTCCGCTACGCGCATCAGTATGAGCGCTCGATCGCGCTGCTCGGCTCGGGACGCGTGGATCTGAAGCCGCTGATTTCCGAGACCTTTAAGTTCGAAGATTCGATCAAGGCGTTTGATCGCGCCGTTGAGGCGCGGCCGAGCGACGTGAAGCTGCAGATCGTGATGGAGTAGAGCCAGTCTGCTCCTATGAGTCCCTGGCGCTCAGTTTCATCTTGCGAAAGGCAAGAGCCGCGGCTGCGACGACAGCCGCGGCTCCGACTGCGATGAGCAGATGACGATGAAGGGGAAGGTGGCCCAATGTCTGTTGGATGCCGTGCCCGAACAAATAACCGAGCGCCGTGAAAAACTGCCCCCACACCAGCGCGGCCACGGCATTCAGGATGATGAATTTTCCGGTCGCTATTCGCGTCGTCCCGATGACGATCGGGCTGATCGTGCGCAGCCCCACCAGAAAACGAAACGCAAAGATGAAGCCGGTGGGATATCTTTCCAGAAGCCGGGTTGCACGCGCCAGCGCCGGCTTTTCCATCAGCCGGCGGACAAAGCCCCATTGAACGGCATAACGACCGACGAAGAACCATAGTTGATCGCCAGCGAAGGAGCCCGCCGTTGCCGCAAGCGACGCCGCCCCATAAGTCAGCAGCCCGCGATGGGAAATCACGCCCCCGAGAAACGCGGCTGTTTCGCCTTCGAAGGCGGCGCCCAGAAATATGGCCAGCAGGCCGTAATTCTCGATCAGCAGTTCGATAGACACGCAATCCGCCTCCAGCTGTTCCCGGCCGGCTTTTTGAAGCATCAGTTCAGGGTTAAACCGGCTTCAAATCTCCAAGCAGCGTCGGGATCAGCTCCGACACCGTCGGATGGATCGGCACCGACCATTGCAATGCGGGATAGGTCGTTCCTGCATTCATCGCGTCTATGATGCCGTGGATCACCTCGTCGCCCTCGATGCCGAGGATCGCCGCGCCGAGGATTTTTTTGGTCTCGGCGTCGGCGATCACCTTCATGAAGCCCTTGATCTCGCCGCGTTCATTGGCGCGGCCGACGCGGCTCATCGGCCGGGTCGAGATCATGATCCTTCGTCCCGAGGCGCGCGCCTGCTTTTCCGTCATGCCGACACGGCCAAGCGGCGGGTCGATGTAGAGCGCATAGGCTGGGATGCGGCTCGAGACCTTGCGATCGTCGCCGTCGATGAGATTGGCGGCGGCGATCTCGAAATCATTGTAGGAGGTGTGGGTGAAGGCGCCGTGGCCGTTGCAGTCGCCGAGCGCCCAGATGCCGTCGACATTGGTGGCAAGCCTGTCGTCGACAGTGATATAGCCGTGCTTGCCGGTGATCACGCCGGCGGCATCGAGGCCGAGATCGTCGGTGTTCGGCTTGCGTCCGGTGGCAATCAGCACATGGCTCGCATCGATCCTCGCTGAATCGGTGGCGACCGTTATTCCGTCGCTGCTCTTGGCGAAGGCGATGTCGCTGGCGCCGGTATGAATGTCGATCCCCTCCGAGCGCAGGACATCGGCGATCGCGTCGGATATATCCTCGTCCTCACGCGATGCGAGCTTCGGACCATGCTCGATGACGCTGACTTCGGCGCCGAAGCGGCGATACATCTGCGCGAATTCCAGCCCGATATAACTGCCGCCGATGACGGCCAGATGCCGGGGCAGCGTGTCGAGATGGATGATCGAGGTGCTGGTGAGATAATCGATATCGTTGATCCCGGGCAGGTCGGGGATGACCGGCCGCGCGCCGACATTGAGGAAGATGCGCGGTGCGGTCAGCGTCTCGCCGTGGACGCTGACGGTCTTCGGATCCTCAAAACGGGCGTGGCCGTAGATAACGGTCATGCCCTCCATGCCGGTAAGCCAGCCGATCAGGCCGTTGCGGGCGTTCATGGTCACGGTTTCGGCGCGCGCCCTGACCACCTTCATGTCGATGGCGATCTCGCCAGGGATATTGACGCCGTAAGCAGCGCTGTTTCTTGCGACATGGGCGGCGCGGGCGCTGGCGACCAGCGTCTTCGTCGGCATGCAGCCGGCATTGACGCAGGTGCCGCCGAGGAACTTGCGCTCGATCAGCGCCACCTTCATGCCCTTTTCGACCATCCTGGCGGCAAGAAACGGGCCGGCCTGGCCGGCGCCGATAACGATGGCGTCGAAACTTTTCATGCGACGGCTCCCACGATCAGCACCGCGCCGATGACGGCGACGGCATCTTCGATGAGAGCGGCCGGCAGATCCTTGCCGAAGGAGGCGGCAAGCCTGCTGCGGACGGCGGCGCCACCATATGTGCCGATGACGGCGCCGATCACGCCGGCGATCAGCCCGCCGAAAAGCAGGCCGCTGGCTGCACCGATCGTGGCGCCGGCCAGCGCGCCCGTGACAATGCGGGCGCCGAATTGCACCGGCACCTTGCGCGACGGCGTCGATGGCAGCTGGTCGGTGATCAGTTCGACGACGGCGAGAAGCGTGAAGATCCAGGGCGTCCACTGGTAACCCATGAAGGCAAGCGGCGTCTGCGAGACATCGAACCAGCCAAGTGCTGCGCCCCAGGCGACGGCGGCGGGCGCCGTCATGGCGCGAAGCCCGGCAATGACACCAATCAGCAATGCAAGAAGCAGAAACATGCATGATCCCCCTTTTTGCCGGCTCTTGCCGTCGTGAGGGAAGGTTGCACATTGTCAGGCGCGTGGCAATTCGCCCTTTCGCGCCAATGCGCTAAAGCGCGTCGCGTCGAATCGGAATCATGTGACGCGCTTTAAGTCTTTGTTTTATGCATGCCGTTGTCCCAAAACCGCTGCACACTTTTGGGCGGCATGCACTAGTTCGCAAAGGCGGCAATGCCGGTGATCGCCCGGCCGATGATCAGCGCGTGGATGTCGTGCGTGCCCTCATAGGTGTTGACCACTTCGAGGTTGACGAGATGACGGGCAATGCCGAATTCGTCGGAGATGCCGTTGCCGCCGAGCATGTCGCGGGCCGCGCGCGCGATCTCCAGCGCCTTACCGCAGCTGTTGCGCTTGAGGATCGAGGTCAGCTCCACCGGCGGATGGCCTTCTTCCTTCATGCGGCCAAGCCGCAGGCAGCCCTGAAGGCCGAGCGAGATTTCCGCCGCCATGTCGGCGAGTTTCTTCTGGATCAGCTGGTTGGCAGCAAGCGGCCGGCCGAACTGCTTGCGCTCCAGCGTATATTGCCGGGCTCTGGCATAACAATCCTCGGCGGCGCCGAGTGCGCCCCAGGCGATGCCGAAGCGGGCCGAGTTGAGGCAGGTGAACGGTCCCTTCAGGCCGGTCACACCAGGCAGAAGATTTTCCTCCGGCACGAAGACCCCGTCCATCACCACTTCGCCTGTGATCGAGGCGCGCAGGCCCACCTTGCCGTGGATGGCGGGGGCCGAAAGTCCTTTCCAGCCCTTTTCGAGGATGAAGCCGCGGATGAGGCCGTCCTCGGTTTTTGCCCAGACGACGAAGACGTCGGCGATCGGCGCGTTGGAGATCCAGGTCTTCGAGCCGGTGAGGCTGTAGCCGCCATCGACCTTTTTGGCGCGTGTCGCCATCGAGCCGGGGTCGGAGCCGTGATCCGGTTCGGTCAGGCCGAAGCAGCCGATCCATTCGCCAGTGGCGAGTTTCGGCAGGTATTTCAGCTTCTGCGCCTCGGAGCCGAAGGTTTCGATCGGCACCATCACGAGCGAGGACTGCACGCTCATCATCGAGCGGTAGCCGCTGTCGACCCTTTCGACCTCGCGGGCGATCAGGCCGTAGGCGACGTAGCCGAGGCCGGCGCCGCCATAATCCGGCGAGATCGTCGGGCCGAGCAGGCCGAGTTCGCCCATTTCGCGGAAGATCTCAGGATCGGTCTTTTCATTGCGGAAGGCGTCGAGAACGCGGGGAGCAAGCTTTTCCTGCGCATAGGCATGGGCGGTGTCCTGCACCATGCGCTCTTCGCTGGTCAGCTGCTCCACCAGCCGAAACGGATCGGCCCAGTCGAAAACTTCGCGCGTATGCTGCATGGCGGCGTCTCCTCATCCCGGTTCTGGCTTGCCTCGCTCAAGTTGGCCATAGACCCGCCAGCCGACCGCGTCAACAGAAGGCGGCAGTCTCGAAAAGACGGGCCGCGCCATCTTTTCAAAAGCGCCGGCATGATCCACTTTGCCCGCGATCGATTCTGCAATGAGGAGGCGGAAATGTCGTCAAGCGATCTGTTCGTATCGGCCGAAGGCGCCGAGTGGGTCAATCCCGAGCCCGGCGTCGTCAGGCGCATCATGACCTATCTGCCCGAGATGATGCTGGTGGAAGTGGCCTTCGAGAGCGGTGCCGTGGGTGCGGCGCATTCGCATCCGCACATCCAGGCAAGCTATGTCGCTGAGGGCAGCTTCGAAGTGACGATCGACGGCCGGACCGAGGTGCTGCGGCAGGGCGGCAGCTTCATCGTGCCCCCCAATCTCGTCCACGGCGTCAGGGCGCTGGAAAAGGGCCGGCTGATCGACGCCTTTACCCCGCACCGGGCCGAGTTCCTGAAGTAACTAGACATCCGACCTTGCCCGGCGTGCCGGGCCGGCGGCGGTGACATAGGGTGGCACGAAGCGCGCATCCTCGCCGCGCACCGCCTCGCGCAGGAAATCGATGACGGCGCGCACGCGCGGCGCCTGTTTCAGGTCGCGATGGCAGGTGATCCAGTAATGGCGCTTGAGGTCGATCTCCTCGGGCAGCACGCGCACGAGTTCGGGATAACGGCTGGCGAAGAAATAGGGCAGGATGCAGAGGCCGAGGCCGTTTCTGGTGGCGGTGAGCTGCGCGAAGATGCTGGAGCTTTGAAACTGCGGCTTGATGCGCGGATGCACATCGCCCAGATAATCGAGGCCCGGCGCGAAAATCATCTCCTCGATATAGCTGACGAAGGGATGGCCGAGCAGGTCTTCGCGGCAGGTGATCGGCGCGGCCTTCGCCAGATAGTCGCGCGAGCCATAGACCTGCAGGTGGTAGTCCGTCAGCTTCTCGGCGAAATAAGCCCCGCCCTTCGGCTCATCGAGCACGACGGAAAGATCTGCCTCCTTGCGCGACAGCGACATGATCTGCTGGATCGTCACCAGTTCCAGCGCCAGATGCGGATGCTGGGCGGCAAACTGCGGCAGCACGGTTGCGAAGAAGAAATTGGCAAAACCCTCCGGCGCGCTCAGCCGCACGAGGCCGCGTTGCGCCATCGAGCCGTCGGCGAGGTCGGCGCGCAGCCGCTCGGTCTCCTGCTCCATCCTTTCGGCCGTCTCGACGAAGCGCGTGCCCATGGCGGTCAAGACATAGCCGCGCGGGTTGCGCTCGAACAGCTTAACCTTGAGGGTGAACTCCAGCCGGTCGATGCGGCGTGAGACGGTGGCATGGCTGGAGCGCAGCTGGCGGGCCGCGGTCGACAGCTGTCCAGTGCGGGCGACGGCTAGAAAAAACTGCAGATCGTCCCAAGTAAACTGCGGTGGATTGTTCATCGCCGTCCCCTCTGTTCAAAAACGAACAGATACTGTTTGGAATTAGTTGTAAATCACCCGTTGCCTCAGGGCGGAATTTCCGTGATCGTAAGGTGAGGGTCCGTCGTCCTGAGGAGTGCGGCTGGCCAAATTTGAACAGATCCGCAATTTGGCCAATCTCTGGGAGGAGAGAATATGCGAAAGAATCTCATTGCATCAGTTGCATTTCTGCTTGCGAGCAGCACAGCGGTGCTCGCGCAGAGCGCGACCGACGGCAAGGTCAAGATCGGCATCCTGAACGACCAGTCGGGCGTCTATGCCGATTTCGGCGGCAAGTCTTCCGTCGAGGCAGCCAAGATGGCGGTCGAGGAGTTCGGTGGCAAGGTGCTGGATGTGCCGGTCGAGATCGTCGATGCCGACCACCAGAACAAGCCGGATATCGCCTCCAACATCGCCCGCCAATGGTACGACACCGAGCAGGTGGATGCGATCATGGAACTGACGACATCGTCCGTGGCGCTCGCCGTGCAGGCGATCGGCAAGGAAAAGAAGAAGATCGACATCGTCACCGGTGCGGCGACGACGGATCTCACCGGCAAGGCCTGCTCGCCTTATGGCTTCCATTGGGCCTACGACACCCATGCACTCGCCGTCGGCACCGGCGGCGCGCTCGTCAAGCAAGGCGGGGACAGCTGGTTCTTCCTGACCGCCGACTATGCCTTCGGCTATTCGCTGGAGCAGCAAACCAGCGACTACGTCAAGGCAAGCGGCGGCAAGGTCGTCGGTGCCGTCCGCCATCCGCTGTCGAGCCAGGACTTCTCGTCCTTCCTGCTGCAGGCGCAATCGTCAGGCGCCAAGGTGATCGGTCTTGCCAATGCCGGCCTCGACACCTCGAATGCCATCAAGCAGGCGGCTGAATTCGGCATCACCCAGGGTGGCCAGCATCTGGCGGCGCTGCTTTTCACACTCGCCGAAGTGCATGGCCTTGGCCTCGAGGCGGCGCAGGGGCTGACGCTGACGGAAGGTTTTTACTGGAACCGCGACGACGAAAGCCGCGCCTTTGCAAAGAAGTTCTTCGACCGCACCGGCAAGATGCCGAACATGGTCCACACCGGCACCTACTCGGCGGTGACGCAATATCTGAAGGCGATCCAGAAGGCCGGCACCGACGAGACGGAAGCCGTCGCCAAGCTGCTGCATGAAATGCCTGTTGACGACGTCTTCGGCCGCGGGGGCACGGTCGGCGCCAACGGCCGCATGATCCACGACATGTACCTGCTGCAGGTCAAGAAGCCTTCCGAGAGCAAGGAGCCGTGGGATTACTTCAACGTGCTCGCCACCATTCCCGGCAAGGAAGCCTATATCGATCCCGCCAAGAGCGGCTGCGATCTGGTGAAGTAAGCACGATGGCGGTTTCCGCAACTGAAACTCTGGCGAAGCCGCGGGTGGTGTTATGCGCCCGCGGCCTGCGCCGCGATTTCGGCGGCTTCACGGCCGTCAAGAACGTCGATCTCGACGTGCATGACGCCAGCGTGCATGCGCTGATCGGCCCGAACGGCGCCGGCAAGACCACGGTCTTCAACCTGTTGACGAAATTCCTGCAGCCGACATCGGGCACGATCACGCTGATGGGCACCGATATTACCAAAACACCGCCCGATAAAGTGGCGCGCATGGGGCTGGTGCGCTCCTTCCAGATCTCGGCGGTCTTCCCGCATCTGACCGTTCTCGACAATGTGCGGGTGGCGCTGCAGCGGCCGAACAATCTTTCCACACAGTTCTGGCGGCCGCTTTCCGCACTCGACCGGCTGAACGAGCGCGCCGAGCAACTGCTCGCCAGCGTCGGACTTTCCAAGGAGCGCCATCACATCGCCGCCGATCTTTCCTATGGCCGCAAGCGCGTGCTGGAGATCGCCACCACGCTGGCATTGGATCCGAAGGTACTGCTGCTCGACGAGCCGATGGCCGGCATGGGGCAGGAGGATGTCGGCGTCGTCTCATCGATCATCCGGGAGGTCGCCCGGGACCGCGCGGTATTGATGGTCGAGCACAATCTGTCCGTCGTCGCCAATATCTGCCAGCATGTCACCGTGCTGCAGCGCGGCGAGATCCTCGCCGAGGGCGACTACGCGACCGTCAGCCAGGACGAGCGTGTGCGTGTGGCCTATATGGGCACGGAGGAGCATTGATGGCCACTCTCCTCGAAGTCCAGGGGCTCAATGCCTGGTACGGCGAAAGCCACGTCCTGCACGGCGTCGACATGCGTGTGGCCGAAGGCGAGACGATCACCATTCTCGGCCGCAACGGCGTCGGCAAGACGACGACGCTGCGCACCATCACCGGCATCGTGCGGGCCCGCAAGGGCAAGATCAGCTTTGACGGCAGCGATATGATGCAGGTGCCGCTGCACAAGACGGCGCATCGGGGCATCGGCTTCGTGCCGGAGGAGCGTGGCATCTTCTCGACGCTCACCGTTTCGGAAAACCTGCTGCTGCCGCCGGTTGTGGCAGAGGGCGGCATGACGCTCGACGAAATCTACGAGCTTTTCCCCAATCTCTACGAGCGCCGCGGCAGCCCGGGCACCAAGCTTTCCGGCGGCGAGCAACAGATGCTGGCGATCGCTCGAATCCTCCGCACCGGCGTCAGGCTGCTCATTCTCGACGAACCGACGGAGGGACTTGCCCCCGTTATCGTCCAGCGCATCGGCGAGGTGCTGAAGACGCTGAAGGAGCGCGGCATGACGATCCTGCTCGTCGAGCAGAATTTCCGTTTCGCCAGCCGTATTGCCGATCGCTTCTATCTGATGGATCATGGGCAGATGGTGTCGGAATTCCCGGTCGGTGAACTACCGCAGCGCATGGATACGCTGCATAAGGTTCTGGGAGTATGACCAGATGACGATGATCTTCGGCATTCCCCTGCAGGCGATGCTCGGCCAGCTGCTGATCGGCCTGATCAACGGCTCGTTCTACGCGCTGCTCAGCCTCGGCCTCGCTATCATCTTCGGCCTGCTCCGGGTGATCAACTTCGCCCACGGCGCGCAATATATGCTCGGCGCCTTCGTCGCCTACCTGCTGCTGACCTATGCCGGCATCGGCTACTGGCCGTCGCTGATCTTGGCGCCTGTCATCGTCGGCCTTGCCGGTGCAATCATCGAGCGGCTGTTCCTGCGCCGGCTCTACGATCTCGACCCGCTCTACGGCCTGCTATTCACCTTCGGGATGGCGCTGGCGGTCGAGGGCACCTTCCGTTATCTCTACGGCTCTTCCGGCCAGCCCTATGCGACGCCGGCAGCTCTTGCCGGCGGGGCGAACCTCGGCTTCATGTTCCTGCCGATCTATCGCGGCTGGGTGGTGGTCGTCTCGCTCGTCGTCTGCCTCGGCACCTGGCTGCTGATCGAGAAGACCAAGCTCGGGGCTTACCTGCGCGCCGCCACCGAAAACGCCGTGCTGGTGCAGGTCTTCGGCGTCAACGTGCCGGTGCTCTTGACGCTCACCTACGCGCTCGGCGCCGGTCTCGCTGCCTTTGCCGGCGTGCTGGCGGCGCCGATCTACCAGGTCTCGCCGCTGATGGGCTCGAACATGATCATCGTCGTCTTCGCCGTCGTCGTTGTCGGCGGCATGGGATCGATCATGGGCGCGATCATCACCGGTTATGTGCTCGGCATCGCCGAGGGCCTGACCAAGGTCTTCTATCCCGAGGCGTCCAACATCGTGATCTTCGTCATCATGGCGATCGTGCTTCTCATCAGGCCCGCGGGCCTCTTCGGACGGGATGCTTGACATGGCCGACATCACCGAAACCATCCGAACGGAAAAAAGCCGAACCGCTCTTTCGGTGCAGGCGGGTTTCCTGCTTGCGGGACTGCTGCTCCTGCTGCTGGCGCCGTTCTTTTTCTATCCGATCTTCCTGATGAAGCTGCTCTGCTTCGCGCTCTTTGCCTGTGCCTTCAACCTGCTGCTCGGCTATACCGGCCTCCTGTCCTTCGGCCATGCCACCTTCTTCGGCGGAGCTGCCTATTTCACCGCCTATACGGTGAAGGAATGGGGCCTGCCGCCGGAACTCGGCATCCTGATCGGCGTGGCGGGTGCGGCGTTTCTCGGGCTCGTCATGGGCTTCTTCGCCATCCGCCGCCAAGGCATCTATTTCGCGATGATCACGCTGGCGCTGTCGCAGATGTTCTTCTTCTTCTGCCTGCAGGCGGAATTCACCGAAGGCGAGGACGGCATTCAGTCGGTGCCGCGCGGCCACCTCTTCGGTTTCATCGATCTGAACAGCTCGACCAACATGTATTATTTCGTGCTGGCCGTCTTTCTCGTCGGCATCCTGATCATCTGGCGCTTTATCAATTCGCCCTTCGGCATGATCCTGAAATCGATCCGCGAGAACGAACAACGGGCGATCTCGCTCGGTTATTCCGTAGCGCGCTACAAGCTCGGCGCCTTCGTCATGTCGGCGGCGCTTGCAGGGCTCGCGGGCGCGGTGAAATCGATCGTTTTCCAGTTCGCGACGCTGACCGACGTTGCCTGGCAGATGTCGGGCGAGGTGATCCTGATGACGCTGCTCGGCGGCATCGGCACGCTGATCGGCCCGCTCTTCGGCGCCGGGCTGGTGGTGGTGCTGGAAAACTACCTCGCCACTTCGGAATTCCCGGTGACGATCATCACCGGCATCGTCTTCATGGTCTGCGTGCTGATCTTCCGCCGCGGCATCATCGGCGAATTCTACGCCTCGCGGCTGGGGCGGAAACTGGGCTTCGTCTATCGCCGCTGAACGGGCGGACCTCTCTCTTTCCGGAAAGAATTATTCTTTCCGGGGAAAGAGACGGGCGGCGGCGCTGCGACCCTTCCTCTCCCCGTGCTGCGGGGAGGGGAAAGCGGCAAGCATCTGGAGTCTCATGCGGGGCATGGATCGTTACGACTATATCATCGTCGGGGCAGGCAGCGCCGGCTGCGTGCTCGCCAACCGGCTGTCTGCCGATGGCCAGAGCCGGGTGCTTCTGCTCGAAGCCGGCGGCAGCGACAACTATCACTGGATCCATATTCCGGTCGGTTATCTCTATTGCATCAACAATCCGCGTACTGACTGGTGCTTCACCACGGCGCCGGAAGCAGGGTTGAACGGCCGGGCGCTGAGCTATCCGCGCGGCAAGGTTCTGGGCGGCTGTTCGTCGATCAACGGCATGATCTACATGCGCGGCCAGGCGCGCGATTACGACCTCTGGCGGCAGATGGGCTGCAGCGGCTGGGGCTGGGACGATGTTCTGCCCTTCTTCCGCAAGTCCGAGGATTTTTATCGCGGCGAAGACGAGATGCATGGTGCCGGCGGCGAATGGCGCATCGAGAAGGCGCGTGTGCGCTGGGCCGTGCTCGATGCCTTTCAGCAGGCGGCCGGAGAAGCGGGTATCCCGGAGACTGCGGATTTCAATCGCGGCAGCAACGAGGGCTCCGGCTATTTCGACGTCAACCAGCGTTCCGGCATCCGCTGGAACACTTCGAAGGCCTTCCTGCGCCCGGCGATGAGGCGCTCCAACCTGACCGTCCTGACCAAGGCGCAGGTGCGGCGGCTACTGGTGGAGGAGGGTGCCGTTGCCGGCGTCGAATTCCAGCATGGTGGCGTGGCGAAACGCGCCTATGCTGCGAAAGAAACCGTCCTTTCGGCCGGTTCGATCGGTTCGCCGCATATCCTGGAACTGTCAGGCATCGGCAGGGGCGAGGTTCTCCAGCGGGCGGGTGTCGATGTCGTCACCGAGGTGAAGGGTGTCGGCGAGAACCTGCAGGACCATCTGCAGCTGCGTCTGGCCTACAAGGTGACGGGCGTTCCGACGCTGAACGAGAAGGCGACGAAGCTGATCGGCAAGGCGGCGATCGGGCTCGAATATCTCGTCCGCCGCTCCGGGCCGATGGCGATGGCGCCGAGCCAGCTCGGCATCTTCACCCGATCGGGCCCGGACCGGGAAACGCCCGACCTGCAATATCATGTGCAGCCGGTCTCGCTGGAGAAGTTCGGCGATCCCGTCCATCCTTTCCCGGCAATCACCGCGAGCGTCTGCAATCTGAGGCCGGAAAGCCGGGGTTCGGTGCATCTGTCGAGCCCGGATTTTGCCGCCCAGCCGACGATCAGCCCGAAATACCTCTCGACGCAACGCGATCGTGACATAGCTGTTCGTTCAATACGGTTGACGCGCAGGATCGTCGCGCAGCCTTCATTTGCCCGTTTCAGGCCGGAGGAATTCAAGCCGGGACCTGCCTATCAGACGGAGGCCGATCTGGAGCGGGCGGCGGGCGAGATCGGCACGACGATCTTTCATCCCGTCGGCACCTGCCGCATGGGCGCCGACAGGGACAGCGTCGTCGATCCCAGGCTGAGATTCCGGGCGCTCGGCAAGCTCAGGATCGCCGACGCCTCGGTGATGCCGTCGATCACCTCGGGCAACACCAATTCGCCGACCATCATGATCGCCGAAAAGGCGGCAGCAATGATCCTCGAAGACAATCGATAGGAGAAGACCATGGCAAGGATCGCATTCATCGGCCTCGGCAACATGGGTGGGCCGATGGCCGCCAATCTGGTCAAATCAGGTCACGAGGTCCTCGGCTTCGATCTCGCGGCTTCGGTGCTGAAGGCCGCCGAGGAGAGGGGCGTCAAGCCGGCAAGCCATGCCAGCCAGGCGGTCAAGGACGCGGAGATCATCATCACCATGCTGCCGCAGGGCAGACACGTGCTGACGGCCTGGACCGATATCCTGCAGTCCGCCGCGCAAGGCACGCTGGTCATCGATTGCTCGACCATCGATGTCGAAAGCAGCCGCAAGGCGCATGAGATGGCCAAGGCCGCAAGCTGCCTGTCGCTCGACGCCCCGGTCTCCGGCGGCACGGGCGGGGCGAGCGCCGGCACGCTGACCTTCATGGCCGGCGGCTCGGAAGACGCCTTCGCGAAGGCAAAACCAATCCTCGAGGCCATGGGAAAGAAGATCGTCCATTGCGGCGAGGCCGGCGCCGGCCAGGCGGCGAAGATCTGCAACAACATGATATTAGGCATTTCGATGGTGGGCGTCTGCGAGGCCTTCGTGCTCGCCGAAAAGCTTGGCCTCTCGCATCAGGCGCTGTTCGACGTCGCCTCGACCTCGTCAGGCCAGTGCTGGTCGGTCAATACCTATTGCCCGGTGCCCGGACCGGTGCCGACCTCGCCGGCGAATAATGACTACAAGCCGGGCTTTGCCGCGGCTCTGATGCTGAAGGATCTCAGGCTCTCCCAGGAAGCGGCGCTGGCGAGCGGCGCCTCCACGCCACTCGGCGCGGAAGCAGCGCAGCTTTTCGCGCTCTTCGAAAAGCAGGGCAATGGCGGAAGGGACTTTTCCGCCATCATAGAGATGTTCCGCGAGCGGATGTGAGCCTTGGTAGTGTCTGCAACACTCGCCAACCTCAACCATGTGCCCGTTTGGTCCGATATTTCCTACCCTACCGAGGAGAAGGGGGACCGAGACGCTGCCGCGAATCTCTTCTCCCCAGCGGGGAGAAGGTGCCGGCAGGCGGTTGAGGGGGTGAGCGGCAAGCCGCGAATGCGCTGAGCGCAAGCGAAGGGCAATGAATGGCGTACCGTGCGGCCCCCTCATCCGACCCTTCGGGCCACCTTCTCCCCGCTGGGGAGAAGAGGGAGCGCGGCCAGACGGGCGGGCGCCCCTTCGGCGGAATGAGCAGGCGGAAATGCAGGCCGCCATCGGCAAAATGCCTGGTATCGTCGCAGGCGACGGTGACCCGGCGCATATGCGGGGTGATGTTTTTGGCGCCGATGACGCGGATTTCGCGCAGATCGGGCAGGCGGTCCGCCTTTGGAGCATCGGACCAGGTGAGCTCCAGCGTCTCCTCGCCGGCAAAGCCGAAGAGGTGTTCGGCAAGGATGGCCCGCACATTCTGGAGCGCACGCGCGCTCCGGCAGGAGAGCTCGATCGCGAGTGCCTGGCCGTCTCGACTTATATCGGCCTTGCCGATCATCGTCTCGACTGTGACGGCGTCGCCGTTTCGGGTGACGGTGCCGTGCTCGACGAAATGCGTGCAGATCTCGTCGAGCATTCTGCCGGGGTCGGCGGTGACTGCGACGCCGGATACTGTAAATCGTTCAGCCGTCATTGCTGAACCTCCTTTCGCGAAAGCAGCCAGATAAGATAGGGGCCGCCGATCAGGGCCGCGAAGAGGCCGACCGGCACCTGGTAGGGGTAGATGACGACGCGCGACAGCCAGTCCGCCGCCATCAGCACGCCGGCGCCGAAGAGGAGGCTCGCCGCCAGCCGGTGGCCCGGGGCGCGGAAGCCGGCAAGGCGGGCAAGATGCGGCGCAATCAGGCCGGTGAGGCTGAGTGGTCCGACGAGGAATGAGGCGATCGCCGTCATCAGCGCGGCGAGGACGGCAAGCGCCAGTCGGCTTGCCCCGACATGAAGGCCGATGGCGCGGCTGGGGCCGGCGCCGAGCGGCAGGATCGTCAGCCAGCGGCTGAGGAAGGGCAAGGGCGCTGTCAGCACGACGAGCGAGATGATGGCCGTCCAGGCTTCGAAGACGCCGGCGCGGTTGGTCGAGCCGGAAAGCCATGTGAGCAGGATATAGCCGCGCATATCGCCCTGGGCGAGCACCATGGTCACGATCGCCATGCCGAAGGCGCCGATGCCGACGCCGGCAAGCAGCATGCGTTCCGGCGAGAATTGCGCGCGGGCTGATATGGCGATCATCGTAAGGAAGGCGGCCAGCGCGCCGAGCGCCATGGCAAGCAGCATGATGATGGGCGAGGGGAATCCGAAGAGAAAGAGCGCCACGGTCAGACCCGCACCGGCACCGCTGCTGACACCCAGCACCTCGGGGCTCGCGATCGGATTGCCGGTGACGCGCTGCATGATGAAGCCGGCTGCCGCCAGCATGGCGCCGGCCCCGGCCGCCACGATCGTTCGCGGCAGTCGGAAGGGCAGGAGATCGGTCAAGAGCGAGCCGGTCGCGACATGCCAGCCGTCCTCGGCAGGGCCGAGGGTGAGGACGACGGCAAAGATCAGGGCGAGGGCAGTAAAGAGTGCCCCAAGGGCCAGAAGCGGCCTAGCGAGCCTGTTCGGCGCTGCATTCGACTGGGCGGCAATGGCCGAAACGGAATGCACGCGCGGCAGCAGGCAGAGCAATAGGGGACCGCCGAGCAGGGCGGTTGCGGCTCCCGTCGGCGCCAGATCGGTGAAGCCGGGGCCGAGGATCTGGGTGAGGCAATCGGTCAGGAACAGCAGGCCGGCGCCCATCAGCGGTGCTGTCATCATCAGTTTGCCGGTGTTGCGCGCGCCGGCAAGCCTTGCGATCGCAGGGGCGGCGAGCCCGACGAAGCCGATCACGCCGACCTCTGATATCACCGAGGCGGCAAGCCAGACGGCGAGTGCGACGATCGCAAGGCGGGTCGAATGCAGGGCAAGGCCGAGGCTCTTGGCGCCGCTGTCGTCGAGGGCAAGGATGCGGAGCGGCCGCACTAGCAGCAGAGCGGCGGCAAAGCCGAGGATAAGCCGAGGGCCGAGCGAGAGCGCGCCGTTCCAATCCTGCTGACTGAGCGAACCGGCGCCCCAGATATAGATCGACATGGCATATTCGCCGCGCGAAAGGATCAGCGTGACGCTGAGGGCCGAGGCGATCAGGCTGACGATAAGGCCAGAGAGCGCGACGGTCACCGGATCGAGCCCGCGCCGCCAGCTCAGAGCCAGCACGATGGCGACAGCCGCGAGTCCGCCGCCGAAGGCGGCCATCTCGCGCGAAAATCCGATGAGCAGGGGCGAGAAGCTCATTGCCGCCGTCATTGCCAGTTGCGCCCCGGAGGCGATGCCGAGCGTGGAGGCATCGGCGATCGGATTGCGCAGGACGCGCTGCAGCAATGTGCCGGAAAGGCCGAGCGCGGCGCCGGCGATCAGGGCCAACGCAGCCCGGGGCATGATGCTGTTCCAGAGCAGCACCCCGTTCAGCATGGCTGCATCGGCATCGTCGTGCGGAACCTCGGGACGTGTCGCGACGAGGAGTGCGAAGACAATGATGCAGAGTAAGGCCAGGATCATGCCGATAACGGGCGTGCTCGAGCTTCGCGCGGGCCTGGCGCGGCTAACCATTCCATGTATGGCTGAGCCCCTCCGCCAGAAGATCGGCAAAACGGGCAGCGGCCGGCAGTGCGCCATAGGGATTGATCGAGCCGAGCATCAGCACGCGTTTCTCGCGCACGGCCGGCAGCGCATTCCAGAAGCTGCTGGCAGAAAGCGTGGCGAGCGCATCGGCCGGGTGTGGCGGGATCATGACGATCCAGGCGTCAGGCATCGATGCCAATATCTCGATGCCGACGGGAGCTGCGGCCGAATAGCTGGTCGCAGCCTGCCAGGCATTGGTGAGACCGACGCGTTTCAGCACCTCGCCGAACATGCTGTCGGAGCCGAAGACACGGAAATGCCGGGCATCGCCGAGATTGATCGGGATCACCGGCCGCCCGTCGCCGGCGGCAAAGACAGCCCGGTAGCGGTCGAGCCTGGCTGCAAGCTCTTCGGTCAATTGTCTCGCTGCGGCAAGCTGCAGACGCTCGCCGATTGCAAGTGTGGCCTGCTCGGCCAGCGCAAAGGGGCTGTCGCCGGGTTTGTAGATCGCATGGCTTTCCACAGGCGCGACCCCGCGCATGCGTTCGTCTGCCCACGCATAGAAGTTCGAGTTGAAGATCAGTTCCGGCCGGGCAAACCGCAGCGCCTCGAAATTCGGCGTGCCGCGCAGGCCGAGATCGGCGGCTGTTGCCGGCACTTCAGGCGTGACCGCCACCTCGCGGAATTGCCGCAGTTCGGTTGCCGCAACGACATTCGCGCCGATTGCCAGCAGGGTTTCGAGCAGCGCCCAGTCGAGCGTTGCGATGCGCAGGCCCTCCGCCGCCCGCAAACGCGCGGGGGTGGAGAGCGAGGCCGCCGCAGCGGCCAGAAACTGCCTGCGGGAGAAGAACGCCAAAAAAGCCATGGCCTACAACAGATAGCTCACCGGCTCGTTTCGAACCGGATGCGGGAAGACGCCCATGCCGACGCCGAAGATCGACTGCAGCGTATCCGCCTGCATGATCTGGGTGGGCGTGCCCTCGGCGGTGATCCGGCCGCGATTGAGCGCGATGATCGCGTCACAATAGCGCGCGGCGAGGTTGATATCGTGCAGCACGATGATGACAGTCAGCCTGCGTTCATGGCTGAGTTCCTTGACCAGCGAAAGAACGCTTGCCTGATGGGCGAGGTCGAGTGCCGACGTCGGCTCGTCGAGCAGCAGGCAGCGGGCGTTCTGGGCCAGCATCATGGCGATCCAGGCGCGCTGGCGTTCGCCGCCGGACATGCTGGCGACGAGACGATCGGCAAATTCCTCGAGCTCGGTGCGGACGATCGCTTCCTCGACCATGCTGCGATCCGTCGCGGTGAAGCGGCCAAGCGTGCCGTGCCAGGGAAAACGGCCGAGCGCCACAAGTTCCCGCACGGTCATCCCGTCGGTCGCCGGCGTGAATTGCGGCATGTAAGCGACGTGCCGGGCAAAGGCCCGGTTGCCCCAGTCACCCGCCGGCTTGCCATCGAAGGAAATGACGCCGGATTTCGGCCCGACCTGGCGGGCGATGATCTTCAAAAGCGTGCTCTTGCCGGAACCGTTCGGCCCCACCAGTCCGTAAATGCGGCCGCGCTCAAGCGTCAGGTCGATGCCGGACAGGATGGATTTCGGCCCGATGGCATAATCTATCCGCGAGAGGGCAAGGAAAGGCGAAGGCATGGTTTGCTCCAGGTTCGGCGCCGCAAACGGGTCCGGAAGGGCAGGCCCTCCCTTTCCCCACAGGTTCCTGCAAAACTAAACTAAGATTGTCAACTTACCACTTCCTGCTGAGCTTGAAGGTGACGGTGCGGGCATCGCCGTAACCGCAGACGGTCAGTCCGCCGCAACCCTTGACATATTCCTTGTCAAAGAGGTTCGCGACGTTGAGCGAGGCGCCCCAGTTTTCCTTCTCGTAGCGGATCGCAGCGTCGACGAGCGTGGCGGCCGGCACCTTCTCGGTATTGGCCTCGTCGGCCCAGGACCAGCCCTGATGGCGGACGCCGGCGCCAAAACTCATGCCCTCGAAAGCCCCTGTCGTCAGCGTGTAGTCGATCCAGAGAGAGGCGGTCACCTTCGGGACGATATAGGGTGAATTGCCGACCAGCGCCGGATTGGCGTCGTTCTCCGTCACCTCCATATCGGTATAGGCGAGTGATGCGAGAACCTTCCAATTCTCGTTGATATTGACCTTGCCTTCGAGTTCGGCGCCGCGCGAAACCACCTCGCCGAGCTGGCTCTGGGCGAAGGTTAGGGGATTGGTCACCGTGTTGTTGCGCTTGGTGATGTGGAAGACCGAGGCCGTCAGCGAGCCGTCGATGAAGGCCGGCTCGTACTTGATGCCGCCTTCGAACTGCTCGCCCTCTTCCGGCTTCAACGCGCCGGAAACACCGGTGCCGACGAGCGGGTTGAAGAAAGTCGCGGCGCTGACATAGGGCGTCAGACCGTTGTCGAACTCGTAGGCAAGGCCGATGCGACCGCTGAGCGCGCTGTCGTTGGTGCTGTAGGTCGTGCCGATTTCGGCGTTCTGGTCGATATCGACATAGTCGTAGCGGCCGTTGAGCGTCAGCAGCCAGCCATCACCGAAATGGATCCGATCCTGGGCGTAGACACCGATCTGGTTCTTGGTCACGACGCCGTCGGCATAGACGAAATTGGCGCCCTGTGTCGTGCCATAGATGGGATCGGTTGCGCTGATCGAATTGGAGCCGCAGCAGGCCTGCCAATTTTGCAGGCGATAATAGGTGTAGTCGAGCCCGGCAAGAAGATTATGCGTGGCGCCGCCGATTTCGGTCTCGCCTTCGATCCGGTTGTCGATCGAGAAGCTATCGACCCCCGAGCGGCCTTCGAAGCCGATGCGCGCCAGCTGGTAGTCCGGACCCGTCGGCACGCCGCCGACCCAGCCGTTCAGGTAGGGGCCGATCTCATGCTTGTCGAGATGGCCGTAGCGCGCATTCTGTGAGAACTTGATGCCATTGTCGAATTCATGTTCGAATTCGTAACCGATCATCTTCTGCACATAGCTGCCATTATCGATGTCGGGCTCGCCATAGAAGGCGTCGCGGTCGATCTTGCCGAACGGCGCATCCTCGACAGTGCCGACATAGGGGAAGAAGCCGTTGCCGGTATGCACCTGGTCGAGCCCGGCGAGGTAACCCCAGACCGTGAGGCTGGTGCTGTCATCCGGCGAAATGGTGAGCTGCGGCATGATGAAGCCGCGCAGATCCTCGGAAAAATCCGAATAATTGTCGCCGCCGGCAACCTTGCCGGTGATGCGATAGCTCATCGTTCCACTGGAGCCGACCTTGTCGGAGACATCGAAGCCGGTGAAGGCGTTGCCGTTGCTGTTGATGCCGATCTCGGTATAGAACAGCGGCTCGTCGAGCGGGCGCTTGCGGACGAGATTGACGATGCCGCCTGGGTTTGCTCCGCCGTAAAGCACGGAGGCCGGACCCTTCAGCACCTCGACGCGCTCCAGCATGAAGGGATCGAGCTGGAAGCCGCCGAAGCCATAGCTGAACAGCGTCAGATTATCGAAGAAGACGCCGGTCTGCGTTGCGTCGAAGCCGCGGATATAGAACCAGTCGGTATCGCCGTCGTTGCCAAAGGGCTGCGACGTGACGCCAGGCGTATAAAGCAGCGCCTCGTCGATCTTGTTGGTGATGCCGCGATCGTCCATTTCACGGGTGCCGATGACGGAGACGGATTGCGGGATTTCGTTGAGCGGGGTGTCGCCCTTCGAACCGGTGGAGGAGTTCTTGGCGGCATAGCCTTTGACCGGACTGGTGGCGGTGTCGCTGCCGCCCTGGATGACGATCGGTTCGAGCTCAGTCGAATTCGCTTCCTGTGCCGCGGCGGAGCCCGCGATCAGGCCGGCGGTTGCCACGCCTGCCAATAGAGTTGCCTTGAAAATGAGACCCCTGGTCTGCCCGCGCATATGTCCTATACCCACTCGTGCCGCGCAATACCTGCGTGCGGCGAAGCCCTGAATAAGATGAGTGATTAACTCAGTTTTACCGGGGTGGATTGTCGCGATCGGGGAAAATTGAACGTTTTTGGGCAATTCTCCGCGTTGCAAACAATTGCCCGCCAAGCGTTGCAATCAGGCAACTTGTGCCTTCTTCCAGCTCGCCGGCGTGATGCCGACATGCTTGCGGAAGACGCGGGTAAAATGCGCCTGATCGGCAAAGCCGGTTTCGGCAGCGATGGTCGTCAACGCATTTTCGCTTTCGACAAGCAGCCGCTTGGCCCTGTCGAGCCGGGCATTGGTCTGCCATTGATGGGGAGCGATGCCGGTCGAGGCCTTGAAGGCATGGCTGAAATGCGACTGCGACAGGCCTGTCAGGGCCGCGAGTTCCTCGAGGCGGATATTGCGCAGGCAGTTTTCCTCGATGAATTCGGTGGCGCGGCGAAGCTGCCAGGAGGCCAACTTGCTGCGTTTGCGCGGCATCGCCTTGGCGATCTTCAGGACGTCGATGATCAGCGCCAATGCCAGGCCGTCGCCATAGAGATCGTGCAGCGGCTCCGGATTGAGGCATTCGGCGGCGACCAGCTGTGCCAGCGACAGCACCCGCTCATCGGAAAACAGAAGCTGCGGGCTTTCGAGACGGCGCGGATCGATATCCTCCATCAGCCGGCGGCTGACGGTCTCGGCGTCGAAATGGATGTCGAGGTGGCGCACCGAATGCACGTCGGTCAGATCGGCCCAGACTTCCATGCCGGCCGGCACATAGGAGATCGGCCGTTTCTCCGTGTCCTGGACGGTGCCCTGCGCCTTCGGCGAGAGCTTGATATGCGAATTGCCCGGTCCCCGCTTGTCGAGCATGATGAACAGCCGCGGATCGCGCGAGACGTAATAGCCGCCGGCATAAGAGGCGCATTCCACGTCCCAGACATCGGCGACGATGCCGTTCCACAGGCGGCGATGCACGCCGACGACGGAGAAGCCCTGGATCTTGTTCTGCATCCGCGGTTGAAACGTCATTTCCACTTCCGCCTCCGGCCACGCGCCGGAAATAAACCTTCAATTTGTACTCAAGTTTATTACCGCAGGCGGAACCGGATGGCAATTACCAAATCCGGGATCAAGTCTGCTCCCAATCCGGGGAAAGCGGCGTCAAATCAAACCTTCGACACCGAGAAGCTGAGGCGGGCATTGCCGAGCAGAATGTCGATCTCGCCGGGTTCGGTCAGTTCGATCGCGCCGCTCAACGTGCCCGTTGTCATGAGCGCACCGGCCTTCAGCGATGTCCTGGGGCGCAAGCTGTCATTGGCATAATCGACGAGCCAGGTGAGAACGTCGCCTTTCGGATGCTGTGCCGGACCATCATAGATCGTGCGGCCGGCATGGGTGACCTTGAGCGGCGTGCCGGCGGCGGTATCGACGACGCTTTTTTCGACCTCCGGGCCGAGCACATAGCCGCTATTGCCGAGGCGGTCGGCGACGAACAGCAGAAACGAAACGCTGCCGCTTTCCTTCACGGCGCTGACCAACAGCTCGGCGCCGAGATAGACAGCGGAAATCGCCTCGACCACCTCAGTGCGGCTGTAGGGAACGCCCGCGCGGACTGGCAGGTCGCTGCCGAGACGGACGGCGATCTCGGTTTCGAATTTCAGGCCCGGATACCAGGGAATGTCCGCGCCCGAAACGGCTTCGACATAGGGATACAGCGGAGCGGTGACCGCCTGGTCCTGCGGCGAGACCGTCACCTTCCAGGCATTGCTCGAAATACGGTCCGCAGCAGTGAGCAAATTCTGTGCCTCCATCGCCTGATGGAGATCGGCGGGCAGCGGGAAAGTGCTCGTTGCCTCCTGTCTGCCGGCCTGTCGCAGGCTGTGAAGCCTGGCTGCAACCGTGCGCGGATCGAATGTCTCTGTCATGCTATCTCCTCGACCTGATTTTCGAGGTGCCACACTAACGAGAAGGCAGGGACGAACAAGGCCGCTTTTGGAAAGACTCCTATTCCATCGCCGCGTACCAGCGGGTGCGATAGCTGGTCAGTCCCGGGATATCGGCCGGTGGAACATGCGTCTCGGCACCCGATACTGGCCGGATGCCGGTGAGAAGGGCTGCGCCCTGGCTGGTGCCGGTCGAGCCCGGAAGGGCCATGACCTCGCGGCCGGTCAGGGCCGCAAGCAGCTTGAGATAGGTCCCATTGAGCGCAAAAGGCCCTTCGACGATAACGGGGCCTTTTGCGCCGATCAGTCCGAGGCAGGCATCGGTCATCAAAGCGAGATAGAGACAGGCGGCGGCAGAGCGTTCCTCGCGGTTTGCCTCTTCGGCGCCGATCCAGCGGCTTGTCTTTCCCGGAAAAGGCCCGGAACCGGAGGCGATATTCGCCAGCAGCATCATGCCCTTGTCGATGACCGGGCCGATTGCCGCCTGAGCGGCTTTTTCGTCGACAGGGCCGATCTCGGCCAACAGGATCTCGAATTCACGGCCGCCCATGAAACGGGAAGAGGGCACGGCGCGGCCATAGGCATCGACATTGGCGAGCGCATCGCGTTTCGGATCGAGATGATCGAGATCGCCGCCGACGCCGAAATTGATGACCCATGTGCCGGTGGAGACGACGGCGAAGGGTGCCTCCCGATGGACCAGATGCGGCAGCAGCGAGGCATTGGAATCGTGAATGCCGCAATAGACCGGCACGGGTGCGGCAAGGCCGAGCTCAGCGGCGATGTCGGGCAGGACCGGGCCGAGCGCATCGAAGGCGGAACGGATCGGCGCCATGAGGTCGCGGATGGCGAGCCTGTCGACGAGCGAGGAATAGTGGCCCTCCCTCGGGTTCCAGAGGTCGGTATGGCAGCCGAGCGAAGTCAGCTCATTGGCGGCAACACCGGTCAGCCGCGCCGTCCAATATTGCGCATAGGTGAGGATGGTCGCAACCTCTGCGAATTCCTCGGGAAAGGTGGTCTTCTGGTAGTGCAGCTGTGCGCCGACATTGAGACCCATCGCGAGGTGCGGCGAGAAGGTTTCGTCGAAGGAGGGGCGCAGCCGCGTATAGGCATCACGGACTTCCTGCGGATATTCGTGTTCATAGTCGATGACAGGCATGGCAAGCGCGCCGTCCCGGGCAAGGAGTGCTGCGGATGCGCCATGGGTGGTGATCGAAATGGCGTCGAAGCCGGGCTCGCGCGCAAGGCTCTTCAGCGCATCGAGCGCAAAGGACCAGAGAGCCTCTACGTCGTAATGCGGATAGAGACCGGTTTTGAGCGCGATATTGGGCCGTTTCAGGACGGCGATCTCGGCGCCCGTCTCGCTGTCGAGTACGACGATCTTGGCATTGGTCTTGCCGATATCGAGGACGGCGATGCGGCGATAGGAGGTGGCGTTCATGGCATATGGAAGACGGTGACCAGGTCGCTCTGGACCGGCGAATTATCGGGATTGGTCGCCATGATATCGGCCATGTGCGCCCACCATTTTTTCATGACCGGATGGTCCGGCAGGCTTGCCATCGAATGGTTGGCGGGCCGTGTCAACACGCCGAACAGCGTGTTGGTCTCGCGGTCGAGATGAATGGAATAGTCGCTGGCGCCCGACTTGTGCAGAAGATCGACCAGTTCCGGCCAGATCTCGTCATGCCGCTTGCGGTATTCGGCTTCCATGCCGGGATTGAGCTGCATCTTGAAGGCGTGTTTTTCTAAAGTCATCGGGAGCTCATGACCTTGATGCGACGGGCGATGATCGGGATGGCGATGGTGACGATCAGAAGCAGGCCGATGAAGATCGACATGACGATGCCGGGCACGTTCAGCAGGCCGAGGCCGAAGGTGACGAGGCCCATGACGAAGGCAGCGATGACGACGCCGGCGATGGTACCGGAGCCGCCGAGGATCGAGATGCCGCCGAGCACGACCATGGTGACGACTTCGAGTTCCCAGCCCTGGGCGATCGACGGCCGGGTCGAGCCGAGGCGCGAAGTCAGGCAGACGGCGGCAACGCCGCTCATGACGCCGGTCAGCAGGAAGAGGATGAATTTGACGCGCTCGACCGGGATACCGGAAAAGCGGGCGGCGAAGTCGTTGTTGCCGATCGCATAGACCTGTCGGCCGAAATTCGTCGCATGCAAGAGGACGGCGAAGAGGATCGCCAGCACGATGAAGAGCACGAATTCGAAGGAGAATACCCAGAAGACATAACCTTGGCCGAAATAGGCAAAATCAGCCGGGTATTTGCCATAGGCCTGGTCGCCGAGCACGATATAGGAAATGCCGCGGAAGAGGCTCATCGTGCCGATGGTGACGACGATCGACGGCAGTTTCAGCACCGAGACCAGAACGCCGTTGAAGATGCCGCAGGCAAGACCGGTGCCGATGCCGATCGCGACCAGGCCCGGTGTGCCGATGCCGACCTGCGCTGCCGCGCCCATCGCCGTCGAGGCGAGCGCAATGATCGCAGCGACCGAGAGGTCGATCTCGCCTGATATGACGAGCAGCGCCATGGCGAAGGCGATCATCGCCTTTTCGGTGAAATTGAAGGTGGCGTCCGAAAGATTCCAGGAATCGAGGAAATAGGGCGAGGCGAGCGAATTGAAGATGAAGATCAGCACGGCGACGGCAAAGAGCAGCACTTCCCAGCTCGCGGCGATGCGGCGAAAAGGCGTGCCGAGGCGGTCGGGAATGACCCGCTTTTCGTGTGTGGACACGGTGCTCATGCTGCTGCCTCCGTTCTGATCTCGGCTGCGGCGCGGTCGCGCAGGATGATGCGGCCGCGGTTGCGCTCACGCCTGGCGTTGAAGGCGACGGCGAGAATGATGACGGTTCCGGAGATCGCCATCTGCGTGAAGGGTGAAATGCCGATGACAGGCAATGCATTCTTGATGACGCCGAGGAAGAGCGCACCGAGCACGGTGCCGGCGACCGAGCCGACGCCACCGGCAATCGAGATGCCGCCGATGACGCAAGCTGCGACGCTGTCGAGTTCGAAGCCGTTGGCGATATCGACATAGGCGACGGCATAACGAGACACCCAGAGATAGCTCGCAAGGCCGGCCAGCGCGCCCGACAGAACGAAGGCCAGGAATTTCGTCCAGCCCGTATCGATGCCGGCATAGACGGCCGCGGTCGGATTGCCGCCGGTCGCATAGGCCGAGCGGCCGAACTGGGTGTATCTGAGCAGGACATACATCAGCAGCACGATGACGATGCCCACCCAGCCGAGAACCGGCAGGCCGAGGATCGGCGTGCGCGGCACCGACAGGAAGACCGGCGTCATCTGGTGGGCATTCACCCACGCCCCGCCCGACAGCACGAAGGCCATGCCGCGATAGATGGTGAGCGTGCCGAGCGTCACGACGATCGGCGGGATTTCGAGCGCCCAGACGAGAAAGCCGTTGATGGCGCCGAGACAGGCGCCGATGACGATCGCGGCAAGGATCAGCACGACGAGCGGCAGGTCGGGATAGGCGGCATTCATCATCGCGATCGCCATGCCGGTGAAGGCGAGGTTGGCGGCGACGGACAGGTCGATCGATTTCGTCAGGATAACCGTCATCTGCGCCAGCGCCAGGATGATCAGGATGGAGGTATCGTTGAAAATGCCGGCGAGATTGTCCGGCGTTGCGAAATCGGCAGCGCGCGTCGAAAAGATCGCGATCATCACCACGATGATGAGGAACAGCAGAGTTTCGCGTTTTCTGATCAGTCTTGCCATGCTCTTACCTTGTGCATTGCGGGCCTCATGCATTGCCGGTGGCGGCGCGCACCAGCACTTCCGGCGACAGCTCGGCGCGTTCGAAAATTCCGGCGGCGAGACCCTCCTTCATCACCAGGACGCGGTCCGACATGCCGATGATTTCGGGCAGTTCGGACGAGACCATGATGATCGACAGGCCCTCGGCGGCGAGTTCGCTGATGAAGCCGTGCACGGCCGCCTTCGAGCCGATGTCGATGCCCTTTGTGGGTTCATCGAGGATGATGACCTTCGGCGCCGTCGCCAGCCATTTGCCGATGACGACCTTCTGCTGGTTGCCGCCGGAGAGCGTGCCGACCGGGACGGAAAGGGCCGCGGCGCGTAAGTCCAGCCGCTCGGCATATTTGCGGGCGAGGGCGAATTCTTCTGCCGCCCTGAGGAAGCCTCGGCGCGAGGTGCGGGCGAGCGAGGGCAGCGTTATGTTCTGGAAGATCGGCATCGGCAGCGCCAACCCGTGGCGGCCGCGCTCCTCCGGCACGTAGACGATGCCGGCGCGGATTGCGTCCTGCGGCGAATGGATGGTGATTTCGCGGTCTTCGAGCATCATGGTGCCGGAGAGCGGCCTGGTAATGCCGAAGAGCGATTGGGACAGTTCCGAACGGCCGGCGCCGATCAGGCCGTAGATGCCGAGAATCTCGCCCTGGCGCAGGGTGAAGGAGATGTCGCGGAATTCGGTGCGGTGGCTGTAGTTGCGGATCTCGAGAACCGGGCCGCCGATGGCGACATCGACCTTCGGAAAAGCATTCTCGACGTCACGGCCGACCATCATGCGGACGATCTCGTCCTGCGGCGTTTCCTTCAGCCGGCCCTGGCCGACGGCGCGGCCGTCGCGGAAGACGACGAAATCGTCGGCGATCTCGTACACCTCGTCGAACTTGTGGCTGATGAAGAGGATCGCCTTGCCCTTTTCCTTCAGGCCGCGGACGATGCGGAAGAGATCGTCGATCTCCTTGCGGGAAAGGGCTGCTGTCGGTTCGTCCATGATGACGATGCGGGCCTCGATCGACAGCGCGCGCGCGATCGCCACCAGATGGCGCTGCGCGATCGAGAGGTCCTTCAGCCGGATCGTTGGATCGATATTGCTTTCGAGCGCGGTCAGCAGCGCCTTGGCGCGGCTGTTCATCGCCTGCCAGTCGATAGTGCGCAAACGCGTGCGCGGCGCATGGCCGAGGAAAATGTTTTCGGCAACCGTCAGTTCGTCGAACAGCACGGTTTCCTGATGGATGGCGGTGACGCCGGCGTCGATTGCGGCCTGGGCGCTGGCAAAGGTCACCGGCTGGCCGTCGACGAGGATCTCGCCTTCGTTCGGCCTGTAGATGCCGGTCAGGATCTTGACGAGCGTCGATTTGCCGGCGCCGTTTTCGCCGATCAGCGCGGTGACCGTGCCGGGATGCAGCGCGATGCTGACATTGTCGAGCGCCTTCACGCCCGGAAAGATCTGGGAGATGCCGCGCATTTCCAGAATGGCGGGCGCATCACCGGGTTTGCTGTCCGTGGCGGTTTGTTGAAAGGCGGCGTTCATCAGCTTCTACCAGTGTCGAATGAGAATCCCGGCGGCCATCAGGCCGCCGGGCTTTTATGCGTCGGCCCCAGATCAGAAGACCTTGGAGAACTGGTCGATATTCGAAGCATTGTAGACGAAGGGATCGGCCATGGCGGCTTCACCGTTGTCGCCGACCTTGATCTTGCCCATGCGGCCGGCTTCGATCTCGCTGCCTGGCTTGCCGTCGGTCTCGCCCTTGACGAGGCGATAGGCGATCTGCGTTGCGGAGTAGCCGAGATCGATCGGGTTCCAAATGGCGAATTCCTTCGTGGCGCCCGACTTGATCGCGCCGGCCATTTCGGACGGCAGACCGAGACCCGTGACGTAGACCTTGCCGACAAGGCCCTTGTCTTCGACAACCTTCGATGCGGCGAGAACGCCTACCGTCGTCGGAGCGACGATGACCTTGATGTTCGGGTTCGCCTTCAAGAGGCCCTCGGCTTCACGATAGGACTTGTCCGAGAGGTCGTCGCCATAGACTGTGGTGACGAGGTTGAGGCCCGGGAAATCCTTGAGCTGCTTCTTCATCTGGTCGATCCAGATGTTCTGGTTGGTCGAGGTGGTCGTGGCGGACAGGATGGCGAAGTCACCCTTGCCGCCGTCGAGATGGTCCTTGACGAGCGTCAGGCACATCTTGCCGATCAGCTCGTTGGACGACGGGTTGAGCTGCAGGATACGGCCTTCAGGTGCCACGCCGGAATCCCAGGAGATGACCTTGATGCCGCGCTGTGTAGCCTTCTTCAGCGCCGGAACGAGCGCGTCGGGATCGTTGGCCGAAACGGCGATGGCGCTGACGCCCTGGGCAATCAGCGAGTTGATGACTTCGATCTGGCCTTCGGCCGTCGTCGTCGTCGGACCGGTATAGATGACCTCGACGCCGCCGAGTTCCTTGGCGGCTTCCTGCGCACCCTTGTTGGCAGCATCGAAGAAGCCGTTGCCGAGCGACTTGACGACGAGACCGATCTTGATGTCGGCAGCACTTGCCGTGCCGGCCATCATGGCGACGGCAAATGCCACGCCGATTGCGAGTTTCTTTGCGAGTTTCATGCTTTCATCCTCCCACTTGATTGACACTCTTCACACCTGGCCGGCGCCTTATGCGACCGACGAGGAATCCTCCTTGATTGCCTGGGCGACCGGGCTCGCGACAATGAGCCTGATGCCGGCATTCTCGATCATCCTGACGGCTTCCTCTGGAATGCCGTCATCGGTGATGATCGTCGACACACGCTCGAGCGGGCACAGAATGAGGCTCGACCGGCGATGGAACTTGCTGGAATCGGCCATGACGACCAGTTCGTCGGCCTGATGCATCAGCTTCTGTTCGCTTTGAATAATCAGCGCATCGGCTTCCATGATGCCGAGCGGGCCGACGCCCTGCGCGCCGATGAAGAAGCGGCGGGCGTAGAAATTGCGGATCGCGTCATTGTCGAAGGGGGAGAGGATCAAGCTCTGCTCGCGATAGATCGCGCCGCCTGGCACAGTCACCGTGTTCTTCGAATGCTTGACCAGATGTTCGGCGATGGCGAAAGAATTGGTCATCACCTGCAGGCGGTGCGCCGCCATGAAGTGCACCATCTGGAAGGTGGTCGTGCCACCGTTGATGATGATCGCGTCGCCCGGATCGCAAAGCTCGACGGCTTGGCGTGCGATTGCGCGCTTCTTGTCGATATTGACCGATTCCGAAACGCGGAAGGGGCGCCCGGCGAGATTGCCGAGCTGCGGCGGATGCACGGCCTCGGCGCCGCCGCGCACGCGCCGGATCTTGCCCTGAACATGAAGAGCCGCGATGTCGCGCCGGATCGTCGCCTCGGAAGCCTCGGTCAGTTCGGAAATATCCTGAACCGTCACGACGGACTTTTCCTGAACGGCGCTCAGAATGATGCGATGGCGTTCGCGTTCGTGCATGGGGCTCCTCCTTCGATCGTTTATTTCGCACATATGACAATGTGTCAATCAAAAACGATCATAAATTTTCATATTGCGCTGCACAATAATCGAATTTGATCGTTTTCGATTGACAAGCTGCGTTTTGATGAGCGATACCGTCAGCGAAAAGGGGCGCGAACTTTGTGTCTCGATGAAGATTTCATATGGGAGGATGACATGGCGGCGAACGTCCGGCTTCTGGAAAACCGGTGGGATGATGCTTATGCGGCAGGCCTCGATGAGCCTGGCAAGCTGCTCTATCGCTCCAATCTGCTTGGCGCCGACAAGCGCATCACCAATTATGGCGGCGGCAACACCTCGGCGAAGGTGCTGGAAACCGATCCGCTGACCGGCGGCAATGTGAAGGTACTCTGGGTCAAGGGATCGGGCGGCGATGTCGGCACGATCAAGCTCGATGGTTTCGCGACGCTCTACCAGGACAAGCTGGAATCGCTGAAGGGCATCTACAAGGGTGTCGAGGACGAGGACCGCATGGTCGGCTTTCTGCCGCACTGCACCTTCAACCTGAATGCCCGCGCCGCCTCGATCGACACGCCGCTGCACGGTTTCGTGCCTTTTACCCATGTCGACCATATGCATCCTGACGCGATCATCGCGATCGCCGCATCGAAGAATTCGAAGGAATTGACGCAGCAGATCTTCGGCGACGAGATCGGCTGGCTGCCCTGGCGCCGTCCGGGCTTCCAGCTCGGCCTCGATCTCGGCGCATTCGTTGCCGCAAACCCGAATGCCAAGGGTGTCGTGCTCGAGAGCCACGGCCTCTTCACCTGGGCGAACGATGCCAAGGCCTGCTACGAGCTGACGCTCGATATCATCAACAAGGCGATCGTCTGGTTTGCCGAAAAGACCGAAGGCAAGACCATTTTCGGCGGCGCGCTCACTGAGAGCTTGGCCGTCGCCGAACGCCGCGCCATCGCCGCGCGGCTGATGCCGGAGATCCGCGGCCGCATCGGCAAGCAGGAGCGCAAGCTCGGACATTTCGACGATCAGGACGCAGTGCTCGAATTCGTCAATTCCAGCGATCTGCGCCCGCTCGGTGCGCTCGGCACCAGCTGCCCGGACCATTTCCTGCGCACCAAGATCCGCCCGCTGATCGTCGATTTCGACCCGGCCAAGCCGGATGTCGACGCGATTGTCGCCGGTCTCGACAAGGCGCTGGAGGATTACCGCGCCGATTACGCCCGCTATTACAACGACTGCAAGCACGACAATTCGCCTGCCATCCGCGATGCCAATCCGGTCATCTTCCTCGTTCCCGGCGTCGGCATGCTGTCCTTTGCCCGCGACAAGGCGACGGCTCGCATTGCCAGCGAATTCTACGTCAATGCCATCAACGTCATGCGCGGCGCCTCGACGGTCTCCGAATATCAGGGCCTGCCGGAGCAGGAGGCCTTCGATATCGAATATTGGCTGCTCGAAGAGGCCAAGCTGCAGCGCATGCCGAAGCCGAAGAGCCTTGCCGGCCGCGTCGCCTTCGTCACTGGCGGCGCCGGCGGCATCGGTCGGGCGACGGCCGCACGCCTCGTCGGCGAAGGCGCCTGCGTGGTGCTTGCCGATATCGACCAGGCAGCGCTAGAGGGCACCGAAGCCGATTTCGTCAAGAAGTTCGGCGCTGACGCCGTGCGCAGCGTCCGGCTCGACGTCACCAAGGAAGATGCGGTGATCGCCTCCTTCGCGGAAGCCTGCGTCGAATTCGGCGGCATCGATATCCTCGTCTCGAATGCCGGCATTGCCTCCTCCGCACCGATCGAAGCGACCGAGCTGGCGACGTGGAACCGCAATATCGATATTCTCGCGACCGGCTATTTCCTCGTCTCGCGCGAAGCCTTCCGCCTGTTCCGCCGTCAGGCGCTCGGCGGCAATGTCATTTTCGTCGCTTCGAAAAACGGTCTTGCCGCCTCGCCGAACGCGTCTGCCTATTGCACGGCAAAGGCTGCTGAAATCCATCTCGCCCGCTGCCTGGCTCTGGAAGGCGCGGATGCCGGCATCCGCGTCAACACCGTCAATCCGGATGCGGTCCTGCGCGGTTCGAAGATCTGGAGCGGCGAATGGCGCGAGCAGCGCGCCGCCTCGTCCAAGATCGAGGTGGACGATCTCGAGGAACATTACCGCAAGCGTTCGATGCTGAAACTCAACGTGTTTCCGGAAGATATCGCCGAGGCGATCTACTTCCTCGCATCGGACCTTTCGGCAAAATCGACCGGCAACATCATCAACGTCGATGCCGGCAATGTGCAGAGTTTTACGCGCTAGAGCAATTCCAGCAACAGTGTGCAGCGGTTTTGCGCCCGGAACGCGTAAAGCAAACGGATAGAGCTATTTCCGGAGGATCACCCATATTGCGTGGATGATCCCCGGCAGATAGCCGCAGAGTGTCAGCAGTATATTGAGCCAGAAATGCAGGCCGATCCCGACCTGCAAGAATACGCCAAGGGGCGGCAGGATGATCGCAAGAAGAATGCGGACAACGTCCATCGTAGCTCCTTCGTTTGAAGACATGTAAGCGTTTGAACGCGAACCATGCCCTATGGTTCGCGACCAGGGAGGAATAGATGACAGATTCCAGGATTGCGCCAGATCTGGTCGCGACGGACAACGACAAGCGGGCAACCGCGCTGAAAGCCGACTACGAGGCACTGGGTGCGACGCTTGCCCGTCGCGGCGTCGATATTGAGGCGGTCACCCGCCAGGTTGCGGAATTCTTCGTTGCCGTTCCCTCCTGGGGTGTCGGCACCGGCGGCACGCGGTTTGCCCGTTTCCCTGGCACCGGCGAGCCGCGCGGCATCTTCGACAAGCTCGACGATTGCGCCGTCATCAACCAGCTGACGCAGGCGACGCCGAACGTCTCGCTGCATATTCCCTGGGACAAGGCGGATGCCAGGGAGTTGAAGGCCAAGGGCGACGCGCTCGGCCTCGGCTTCGATGCGATGAATTCGAATACCTTTTCCGATGCACCCGGCCAGGCCCATTCCTATAAATACGGCTCGCTCAGCCACACCGATGCAGCGACGCGGGCGCAGGCGGTCGAGCACAATCTCGAATGCATCGAGATCGGCAAGGCGCTCGGCTCCAAGGCGCTGACGGTCTGGATCGGCGACGGCTCGAACTTCCCCGGCCAGAGCCATTTCACCAAGGCTTTCGAGCGTTACCTTGCCTCGATGGCGGATATCTACAAGGCGCTGCCCGACGATTGGAAGCTGTTCTCCGAGCACAAGATGTACGAGCCGGCCTTCTATTCGACCATCGTGCAGGATTGGGGCACCAACTACCTGATTGCCCAGACGCTCGGCCCCAAGGCCTATTGCCTCGTCGATCTCGGCCACCATGCGCCGAACACCAATATCGAGATGATCGTCGCCCGGCTGATCCAGTTCGGCAAGCTTGGCGGTTTCCACTTCAACGATTCGAAATATGGCGATGACGATCTCGATGCCGGCGCGATCGATCCCTACCGGCTGTTCCTCGTCTTCAATGAACTGGTTGACGCCGAGCAGCGCGGCGTCAACGACTTCAACCCGGCCCATATGATCGACCAGTCGCACAATGTCACCGACCCGATCGAAAGCCTGATCAACAGCGCCAACGAAATCCGCCGCGCCTATGCGCAGGCACTGCTCGTCGACCGCAAAGCGCTCTCCGGTTTCCAGGACGACAACGACGCGCTGATGGCGTCGGAAACGCTGAAGCGTGCCTATCGCGCCGATGTCGAGCCTATCCTGGCCGAAGCCCGCCGCAGGGCCGGCGGCGCGATCGACCCGATCGCCGTCTACCGCGCCAGCGGTTATCGCAAGAAGGTAGCGGCTGAGCGCCCGGCATCCGCTGCGGGCGGCGGCGGCATCATCTGAACGACCGATTGTTTCGCATGGCCTGAAGCCTGCCGATTAGGGATGATGGTTGCCGGCAGCGCAGGGGTGACGCGCTGCCGGCGACTTCGCCATTTACGGCTTCCAGGCCCCGGCGATCTGGCGGGTGGCGATGTTCAGCCGGTTCCAGACATTGATGTTGGCGATGGCGATGACAAGTGCCGCGAGGCTCCTGCCGTCATAATGCCGGGTTGCTTCGTCCCAGACGTCATCGGGCACAGGGTCGGCGCGATCGCTGACGCGGGTCACCGCCTCGGTCAGCGCAAGGGCTGCCCGCTCGGCATCGCTGAAATAGGGCGAGTCGCGCCAGGCGCCGATGGCAAAGAGCCGTTCGTCCGTTTCGCCAAGCTTCTTTGCAATGCGGGGGTGCCCGTCGACACAGACGCTGCAGCCGTTGATCTGGCTGGCGCGCAAATTGACGAGTTCGAGCAGCTTCGGCGAAAGGCCGGTTTCGGCCGGCACCTTGCTGAGAGCCGCCAGCGCCTGCATGGCCGCGGGAAGGACGAGGGCGGGATTTCCCATTCTCTCCTGCATGATAAGTCTCCTTTATAGGTTTACTGTTTGACGATCCGCCGGCGCTGTCACATCGGCCGGGGTTCATTCGTCATGGCCTTGACGGAATGCAGCGGAGGAATGTGACAAATGGACGAGAAAAAATGGCTGACTGAAGAATTCGAGGCGAACAGAGCGCATCTGAGGGCCGCAGCCTATCGCATGCTCGGCTCGCGCAGCGAGGCGGAGGATGCCGTTCAGGAGGCCTGGCTGCGGCTCAGCCGCACGGATACGACAGGGGTCGGCAATCTCGGCGGCTGGCTGACGACGGTGGTGGCGCGCATCTGCCTCGACATGCTGCGCGCCCGCAAGACCCGGCGCGAAGAGCCGCTGGAGGCACCTGTCCATGCCGGGATCGCCGATCCGGCGAACGATCCCGAGCGCGAAGCCGCCTTTGCCGATTCGGTCGGTCTGGCGCTGCTCGTCGTGCTGCAGACGCTGGCGCCCGCCGAACGTGTAGCCTTCGTGCTGCACGACATGTTCGACCTGCCCTTCGACGAGATCGCGCCGATCATCGGCCGTTCGTCCGCCGCCACCCGCCAGCTCGCAAGCCGCGCCCGCCGCCGGGTGCAGGGGGTGGACGAAGCGCCGGATGTGGATTTCGGCCGCAAGCGGACGATCGCCGAGGCCTTTCTGACGGCGTCGCGCAATGGCGATCTGGAGGGATTGATCGCGGTGCTTGCCCCTGACGTCGTCTTCCGGCCGGATGCGACGGCCGCCCGCTTCGGCACCATTGGCGAAATGCGCGGCGCAGCTCACGTGGCCGAAGCCTTCAAGGGTCGGGCGCAGGCAGCCGAAATCGCCATCGTCGGCGGTGAGCTTGGATTCGTCGTGGAGATCCAGGGCCAGCTCCGCGTCGTCGTGGCGCTGACGATCGCCGATGGCAGGATCGCCGCGATCGACGCCATCGCCGATCCCGATCACCTGGAACGGCTTGACTATTCGATCCTTCGGGATTGAAAACACACGCGAATTTTCCGGACTTTCGAGATAGGCGCACTTCGCAAGGAGCGCGCCGCTGACATTTCCTGAGCGGTTTCGGCCGTGTCATTTTTCTTGACAGCGGCATCCTCGGCTTTATTCTATTATAAAGATTTATATAGCATAACTATGGAATTTCAGACGGATGACCGAGGAGCGATCCCCGGTCCAAGACTTCGAAAGGAATGCATGTCATGTCCGGCGACCAGGCGAAGAAGCCGCTTCTTCTCACCAATGTCAAACCGATCGCTTTCGGCTCTGACACATCAGAGGGGGCAATCGACATTCTGGTCAATGCCGACGGCAGGATCGCCGAGATCGGTCCGTCGCTTTCCGTCTCGCAGGATGTGACGCGCATCGACGGCAAGGGCGCCTTCATGTCGCCGGGCTGGGTCGACCTGCATGTGCATATCTGGCACGGCGGCACCGATATTTCCATCCGCCCGTCCGAATGCGGTGTCGAGCGCGGCGTCACCACGCTGGTCGATGCCGGTTCGGCCGGTGAGGCGAATTTCCATGGCTTTCGGGAATATATCATCGAGCCCTCGCGCGAGCGCATCAAGGCCTTCCTCAATCTCGGCTCGATCGGCCTCGTCGCCTGCAACCGCGTCGCGGAATTGCGGGATATCCGCGATATCGACCTCGACCGCATTCTCGAAGTCTATGCCGAAAACAGCGAGCACATCGTCGGCATCAAGGTGCGGGCCAGCCATGTCATCACCGGGTCCTGGGGCGTCACCCCGGTCAAGCTCGGCAAGAAGATCGCCAAGATTTTGAAAGTGCCGATGATGGTGCATGTCGGCGAGCCGCCGGCGCTCTATGACGAGGTGCTTGAGATCCTCGGCCCCGGCGACGTCGTCACCCATTGCTTCAACGGCAAGGCCGGGTCGAGCATCATGGAGGACGAGGACCTCTTCAATCTCGCCGAGCGTTGCGCCTCCGAGGGCATCCGTCTCGACATCGGCCATGGCGGCGCCTCCTTCTCCTTCAAGGTCGCCGAGGCGGCAATCGCGCGCGGACTTCTGCCGTTCTCGATCTCCACCGACCTTCACGGCCATTCGCTGAACTTCCCGGTCTGGGATCTGGCGACGACGATGTCGAAGCTGCTCAGCGTCGGCATGCCTTTCGACAAGGTGGTGGAAGCCGTCACCCATGCGCCGGCATCCGTCATCAAGCTGTCGATGGAGAACCGGCTAGCGGTCGGCTCGCAAGCGGAATTTACCATTTTCGATCTGGTCGATTCCGACCTCGAGGCGACGGATTCCAACGGCGACGTTTCGGTCCTCAACAAGCTGTTCGAGCCGCGCTATGCGGTGATGGGCGCCGATGCCTTCACCGCCAGCCGCTATGTGCCGCGGGCGCGCAAGCTGGTGCGCCACAGCCACGGCTATTCCTACAGGTAGGACCCGCTAAAGGGCGCAATGCTCAGCGGTTGCGCCAGCCCATCAGCTTTTCGATCCGTTCCGCGGAACTGCGCACATGGGCCGTATAGTGGTTCTCGTCGGAAAACGCCTTCTGTTCCGGCAGCACGATGGAAATGGTGGCGACGCACTGGCCGTCGCGATCGCAGATCGGCGAGGCGATGCAGGCAACCGCATAATCCGATTCTCCGGCCTGGATCGACAGGCGCGATTCGAAGGCCTTGCCGGCGGCTTCCGACAGCGTGCCTGGATCGATCTCGGCGCGGCCGGTCGGTGAAGAGCGGGCGCAGCGCTTGAACAGTTCGATGCGCTCCTCCTCGGCCAGGTGGCCGACGAGCAGGCGGCCGGAGGCCGTCCAGTTCAGCGGCACCCTTGTGCCGACGCGGGACGCCACCTGAAAGTGGCTCGGGCCGTCGGCCATGGCCAGTACCAGCATATAGTCGCCGTCGCGGCCGCAGACCTGCACGGTTTCGCCGGCCTGGCGGCAGAGATCGTGCATTTCGTGGGTGGCGATGCTCATGAAATCCAGCGACCTGGCATAGGCAAGGCCGTAATGGTAGAGCCGCGCGCCGAGCCAGATCGAGCCGTCCGCCTGGCGTGTCAGCATGTTTTTCTCGACGAGATCGTCGACGATGACGTAAACGGTCGACAGCGGCGCCTTCACCGCCTTGGCGATAGCATAGACGCCGGCCGGCGATCCGGTCTCGTAAAGATGATCGATCACCTGAAGCGCCCGGTCGATGCCGCTGACGCGCGCGCGGCGCGCGCCCTTGCTACCGGTCTCGCCGGCAACATCCTCATCTTCGGAGTAAACTGTGGATGATGTCTTTCCGTCCAATTCCACGCACCTCATGAAAAACACGATTATGTTACATTACTATGGCATAGCTGTCGCAGAGGCAAATCGCAACAGAAGATAGCCAAGGAATCTTGGCGAACCTTACGATCGCTGACACAAGCCGGATTGACCGCGATCTCTTCGGATCGAAGTTCTGCCAGCCATCGCTGCGCGATCATACAGGCAGTGACTAGAGCCGATGTATCGATGTAAGGAATCAGTAGCGATCGGTGTCGCGCATATCGCGGATAAAAGTTGCGGAATCGATGGGTCCGGACGACGGCCTCATCAAGGCGGTCATTGCCTTCAGCTGCTCGACGTCGATCGGTTTTTTGCGCGTCTTCACGGGCACGATCTGCGCCACCGGCTTGCCATGCCGCAAAATCTCGACAGTCTCGCCGGCTTCGACGAGATTAAGCAATTCGCTGAGACGGGCTTTTGCTTCCGCCAGCGTGACACTTGCCATGACGCATCCTCGAGGACCGACCAGTTTTGGTCATTCTGGTCGAAAAGCCATTCCGCCGCAACACCGCTGGAACAACAAGCCTTAGCCCGAGTTTGACCCCCTGAACCCCAGGAGGTCACGATGCCAAATTATCCCACGCCACCTTTCCCATCCCAGAAACAGCCGATGCCGGGTTTCACGGCACAGATGGACCCCGTTCCCGATCACGGCGAAAAGAGCTATCGCGGTTCCGAGCGACTGAAGGGCAAGCGGGCGATCATCACCGGCGGCGATAGCGGCATTGGCCGGGCGGTGGCAATCGCCTATGCCAGGGAAGGTGCCGATCTGGTGCTCTCCTACCTCGACGAGGATGAGGATGCCGATGAGACGAAACGGCTCGTCGAGCAGGCCGGACGCAAGGCTATCCTCGTCAGCGGCGACATCCAGGATCCCGCCCACTGCAGGCAGATCGTCGAGACGGCGGTCAAGGAGCTCGGTGGTATCGACATTCTCGTCAACAACGCCGCGCATCAGGCGAGCTTCAAAAGCATCGACGAGATCAGCGACGAGGAGTGGGAACTGACCTTCAAGGTCAATATCCATTCGATGTTCTACCTGACCAAGGCAGCCGTCGCCCATATGAAGCCCGGCAGCGCCATTATCAACACGGCCTCGATCAATTCGGACAGTCCGAATCCGACGTTGCTTGCCTATGCAACCACCAAGGGCGCGATCCAGAATTTCACCGCCGGCCTTGCTCAGCTTCTGGCCGAGAAAGGCATTCGCGCCAATGCGGTGGCGCCCGGGCCAATCTGGACGCCGCTCATCCCTTCGACACTGCCTGAAGAAAGCGTCAGCAATTTCGGCAAGCAGGTGCCGATGAAACGGCCGGGACAGCCGGCCGAGCTTGCAACAGCCTATGTGATGCTGGCCGATCCCTTGTCGAGTTATGTCTCCGGCACGACAATCGCGGTCACCGGCGGCAAGCCGATCCTCTAAAGCGCGTCGCGATCTTTCAGATTCGCTCCTTGCGCTTTAAGTCTTTGTTTTTACGCATGCCGTTGTCGCAAAACCGCTGCACACTTTTGCGCGATATGCTTTAAAGCGGCAAAGGCCGCCGTCAGGTTGTGACGGCAGCCCTTGACGGGGGCAGGGAGAGATCCCCAAGCTGTTTAGGCGGCTTGCTCAGCCGAAGCAGGGCACTGCCGGCAGATTGGCGCGGCTTGCGAGCGCTCCGATCATGTTACCCACCGATGTCGAGCGCGGTTCGCGTTTGCGGGCGGCCGTCTCCAGGAGTTGCTTGAAGTCTTCAAGCTTCACGCCGTCGGCGCGCAACACCATGGCGATCAGGGGGTCGCGAAGGGCTTCGGATATCGTCAGGTCATCTCTGGTCTTTGTCATGGTTGTCCTCCTTTCGTGGGCAGTCGCCCGTGTTCCACTTTCCGCCGCCATGCCCTCGGCATTGACTTCCGCGTTTCGTGGTGTTACCGGTAAGTAACAATGCATTTGTTACCGATCGGTCACATTGATGTCAAGGACTACGTCCGCAAAAAAATCAGAAACTTCGAATGAAATCTCCGCAGCCGTTCCAGAAGATCGCATCCCGCCGCGGGAGCGTATCGTCTCGACCGCCTCGGAGCTTTTCCGCGAGCGCGGCATCCGCGGCATCGGTGTCGATGCCATTGCCGACGCGGCTCTGACCAACAAGATGACGCTCTACCGGCATTTCGGCTCGAAGGACGAGCTCGTCTGCGAGACGCTTCGCCGCGCCTCCGAAAAGGCAGGTGCCATCTGGCGCGATCTGGAATCGGCCTATCCCGGCAATCCGCGCGCCCAGCTGGACGCCTGGGTGGAGATGCGCGCGCAATGTCTGAACGGCGAGCCCGCCGGATGCGATCTCGCCAATGCCGCCATCGAGCTGAAGGGCGAGGGCCATCCCGCCCACGAAATGATCGAACGGCACAAGGCCGAACAGCGTGATCGCCTGGCCGCGCTCTGTTCGGCGGCCGGCGCGCGCGAACCCCAGCTTCTTGCCGATACGTTGACGCTGCTGCTCGAAGGCGCGCGCGTCAGCCGCCAGGCCATGGGCGCTGCCGGTTGCTGCGGTCATTTCGCTAAAGCCTGCCACGCGGCAATCGCTTCGTTCGCCTGACCACCGCAAGTGTGTGGGAGGGGAACCTTACCGCTTCCATACCGTTTTCAAACTAACCCGAGGGCGATGTGGAGGCAGGGAGATGAACTACGTCTATCTCAAACGCCTGTATGCCAAGCGCGCCGAGCTCGAAGCCAAGCTGGAGCTCCATGATGCGCGCTATTGTTTCGGCGAGGAAGAGGTCGATGACGGCACCGACAGCGATCTGCGTCAGCGGCTGAGCGAAATTTCCGAGGAAATTGCTACGCTGGAAAGCAGGCCGGGCCGATAACTATTTAATTTGGGAACAGCATTCAGATTTTAGGCCACCGGCATAAAATCATTCTTTGCTGGCGCTGAGGATTCCCATCGTCCGTTCGTCGAATTTTCCCTGATAGAAATGCTCGATCACCCGGTGGAAGGGCGAACCGTGATCGCTGATCGCGGCAAACAAGGTCATCGACGAGCGCAGCCTGAGGTCGTCGGGTGAACCCAGGATTTCGTGCGCCGATCGGCCGTCAACGGACAGGATCGCCTCGACGCAGCGCAGCAGCCGGCTTGAGAGAATGGGATCGGCAAGATAGGCGGCGGCTTCCTCGGCCGAGCGGATCGCATATTTTTCGGCCATCGCCGACGTACCGAGACCGGCGATCTGCGGGAAGATGAACCATATCCAGTGGGACGTCTTGCGTCCGGCTTTGAGCTCTAAGAGCGCCCGCTCGTAGACGCCGTTCTGGGCGTCGATGAAGCGGTGAAGCTTGTAGTCGATGTCGCCGGCGATGGTCCTTTCCCCTTTTCCTGCTGTCGATGCAGCCTGGGCCAAGGTTTCCACGCCCGGCGATCTACTGCGCCGCGCGTCTTTCAGACGCGCAAAGGACGCTGTAGCACTTTGAATGACTGCATAATTTCATCCTTAAATCGGTTTCCGATTTAAGGAATTATGCAGTGGTTTTGCTATCAGCAGACCCTCTCAGCGTAGGGGCTGCTATCGCGGCAATGGCCGTAGGCCGGATGCGGCGGCATGTTATCGCCGGCCGGAGCGGCAATGGCCGATGTTGTCATCGGGTCCGTATTGCCGGAAGAATATGCGGCAAAACCCGCAAAGCTCAAGAGAACCAGCGCTCCGACTACGACAATGCGCTCGAAGGCCGAAAGTTTCTGGGCGCTGACATGATCTACATAATCGCGCTCGCCTAAACCGGCGGTTTCATCCTCTTTCGCATGAAGGGTCACCATATCCTGGCGACGGCTTAAGGTTTCACAATCTGTCATTTTAATTACTCCTGCAACACATGCGGAGCCGGTCCCTCAAGAGTAAACTCTCACCCTCGTGCGGAGCCGGCTTCGCATGCGAGCAGCATGTGTGTCTTCGATCGTGGCAATTGAAGGGGCGATCTTCAAACGCAGTGTTCAAAAAATCGTACCAATAAATGCAAAATATCGTGAAGCTCTGGTTCACCGGAATGATCCGGGGTAGTCCAGAGAGGAACATCTCTCTTCTGGATAGTCCCATGAGCAAATCCTTCGGCGCGATGTCGGTCGCGCAGCTTTCCGTCCTCATTCAAGGTGGCGCGGCCGATCCGGTCGAAGTGGCCGAGGCGGTCTTCGATTCCATAGCGAATTATGCCGACAAGGCGGTCTTCACCACATTGCTCGAAAGCCGGGCGATGGAGGAGGCGCGCGCCTCCTCGAGACGTCTGCGGGAAGGGCGCTCGCTTGGATTGCTGGACGGCATTCCGATTGCCTGGAAGGATCTCTTCGACATTGAAGGCTTGCCGACGACGGCGGGCTCCGTCGTTCTGGCAAAGGACATGCCGGCCAAGTGCGATGCGGCTGTCGTCGCTTTGCTCAGCCAGGCGGGCATGGTCGCCGTCGGGCGCACCAATATGAGCGAATTCGCCTTTTCCGGCCTCGGCATCAATCCGCATTACGGCACGCCGATAAATCCGCGGGGCACTGATCTCCCGCGCATTCCGGGCGGCTCGTCCTCGGGCGCCGGTGTCGTCGTCGCGGCCGGGTTGGTTCCGGTCGCCATGGGCACCGATACCGGCGGCTCGGTGCGTATTCCCGCCGCTTTCAACGGTATCGTCGGCTATAAAGCAACACGCGGCCGCCACGCGATGGCAGGCGTCTATCCGCTGGCAAAGAGCCTGGATTCGCTGGGGCCGCTCTGCCGCAGCGTCAGGGACGCGGTCTGGATCGACGCGGCAATGCGCGGCCTGACGGCGCCTGATGTCGCCACGCGTCCCCTGCAGGGGCTGGAACTCATCGTGCCTGAAAATGTCGTCTTCGATGGCGCTGAAGCCGGCGTCGTCGCCGCGTTCGAGGCAGCTTTGGGACGTCTTCAAAAGGCCGGCGCCAAGGTTGCCCGCACCGTCATCCCCGCCTTCGACGAGATATTCGATCTCATGACGAGATATGGTCCGCTGGTAACGGCGGAGGCTTTCGCGCTTCATCAGGAACGCTTGGCCGGACCGGACGCGGACAGGATGGATCACCGTGTCGTCATGCGCACCCGTCTCGGAAGCAAGACGACGCTGCCCGATTACCTCAGAATCCTCGAGGCGCGCCGCCGCCTGATCGCCGATGTCGAACGCCTTGTCGGCGACCGGCTGATCGCCTTTCCCACAGTCGCCCACGTCGCTCCGCCGATCGGGCCGCTGGAGCAGGATGACGAGCTGTTCTTCGCGACGAATAACAAGACCTTGCGCAACACCGCGCTCGGCAATTTCCTCGACTGGTGCGGCGTTTCCATTCCCTGCGGTACGGGTGTATCAGGCATGCCGGTCGGCCTGCTGCTTTCGGCTACTGCCCATCGCGATGAGGCGCTGCTGGGGATCGCCCTTCCCGCCGAGGCGGTCATCCGCGACGATTTTGCCTGAATTGGCAATTGAACCGCCGGGATTTGGTTGCCATTGATGGCATGAGGAGATCCCGGAGGAAAGCAAGTGCAGGTTTTACAAAACGGACGTTTCGCGGTTTCGACATGGTCGCTGCATCGGCTGCTCGGCGCCGTTTATGCCTATAGTCCCGATCCCGGCAAAAGTGCTGCGCCGAAAGAACCCTATGGCCCCGGTGCCGCGGCGCTGATCGACGTGCCGGCGGCGCTCTCGGCACGCGGCGTCAACCGGTTGGAGGTCTGTTCCTTCCATCTGCCGAGCCTCGACGCCGCCTATATAAGCGAATTGCGTGACGCAATGGCGGCCTCGAATGTGCTGTTCCAGACGCTGCTCGTCGAGGATGGCGATCCGAGCCATCCGGAGACGGCCGAACGCGACGCAAAATGGATGGCGGAGTGGATCGACATCGCCGCAGCCCTTGGGGCTGAGAGGATGCGCGTCATTGCCGGCAAGCAGAAGCCGACGGAGGAAAACCTTGCCCGCGCCGCCCGCCATCTGAATTGGCTGGCCGGAAAGGCCGAAGGCAGCGGCGTGCGTGTCGTCGTCGAGAACTGGTTCGACCTGCTACCATCGCCGGTCGAAATGAACTGGCTGCTGGACCGGCTGGACGGCAAGGTCGGTCTCAACGGCGACCTTGGCAACTGGGCGGCGCCGGCGAAATACGAGGGCCTTGCCGATATCATGGGCCGGGCGGAAATCTGCCATGCCAAAGCCGATTATGGCGTTATCGGCCTCGATGCCGAGGATTACCGCACTTGCCTGGAGATGTGCGAGAGAGCCGGTTACGACGGTCCCTTCACGCTGATCTACGACTCGCCCTTCTTCCCTGACGAATGGGACGGCATCCTGCTGCAAAAGGCGTTCATCGAGGATTTTCTGCGCGAGGCGCCGGCGCGCAGGACGGCTTAAATCAGAAGCACTTCTTGCTCATTCCTAGAGCATGATGCCGAAAGTGTGAGCGGTTTTCGGACGACATCCTGTTCTAGCGCGGGAACCTTTGGTTTTCCTCCAGCACGTTCAGATCCATGTGGTTGCGCATATAGCGCTCCGAGGCCTTCTGTAAGGGCTGGTAGTCCCATGGATAATAGGCCCCATTGCGCAGCGCCGCATAGACCACCCAGCGGCGCGCCTGGCTTTCGCGCACGGCTGCATCGAAATCGGAAAGGTTCCAGCGCCGGCCGGCCTGTTCGACAAGCCTTGCCAAGATCTCGGCATGCGCCGGGTCGGCCGCCAGATTGTCGAACTCCTGCGGATCGGCCTCGAGATTAAACAGCATCGGCGGGTCCTTCTCGCAGAGCGAGAGTTTGTATCGTCCGTCGCGGATACAGACGAGCGGCGCCTCGGAACCCTCTGCGGCATATTCCATCGGTACTGGGCCGCGGCTGCCGGTGCCCTCGGCAAGCGCTGCCAGATCCTCGCCCTCGGTCCATGGCTTCAATGAGGCGATATCGATCCCGGCAAGACCGGCGAGCGTTGGTGTCACGTCGAGTGTGGAGACGGGCTGGTCGATCCGTCTGGGCTTCCAGCCGGGTGCCGCGATCATCAGCGGAACGCGGGCCGATCCTTCGAAGAAGTTCATCTTGAACCAGAGGCCGCGATCGCCGAGCATGTCGCCATGATCGGAGGCAAAGAGGATGATCGTGTTTTCAGCCATGCGACTCCGTTCGAGGACGCCGATAATGTCGCCGATCTTCTCGTCGACATAGGAGATATTGGCGAAATAGCCCCGCCTTGCCCGCCTGATCTGCTCATCGCTGATGTCAAAAGCGTCGTGATCGCAGGCTTTCATCAGACGCTGCGAGTGCGGGTCCTGTCGCTCGAAGGCAATCGGCGCAACCGCCGGGTCAAGTGCCGGGCAGTCCTCATAGAGGTCCCAGAATTTGCGGCGCGCGACATAGGGGTCGTGCGGATGGGTGAAGCTGACGGTCAGGCACCAGGGGCGCTCGTCATGACCGCGCGAGAGATCGAACAGTTTGCGGCCGGCGTGGTAGGCGACCTCGTCGTCATACTCCATTTGGTTGGTGATCTCGGCAATGCCGGCACCGGTGACCGAACCCAGATTGTGATACCACCAGTCTATGCGCTCGCCGGGCTTGCTATAGTCGGGCGTCCAGCCGAAGTCGGCCGGGTAGATGTCTGTCGTCAGGCGTTCCTCGAAGCCATGCAACTGGTCAGGGCCGACGAAATGCATCTTGCCGGAAAGTGCTGTCTGGTATCCGGCAGCGCGCAGATGATGCGCATAGGTCGGAATGTCCGAGGCAAATTCCGCCGCATTGTCATAGACGCGGGTTCGACTCGGCAATTGTCCGGACATGAAGGAGGCCCGCGCCGGTGCGCAGAGCGGGCTTGCCGTATAGGCGTTGGTGAAGCGCACGGAACGCTCTGCCAGTGATTTCAGATGCGGCGCATGCAGAAAATCGGCAGGGCCATCGGGAAAGAACGTGCCATTCAACTGATCGACCATCAGGATGAGGATATTCGGACGCACCATGCGAAATTGTCTCCTGTGGTCTCAAAGGCGGGGAAGGTCTTGGTGGAAGGGGACGCCCATTGCTATTTGCAGATCTTATCAAAACCACTATCATCCTGCTTGTAAAGATGGCTTTTTTTGATGCTTGCTAAAAGGAATTTTTATGCCAGACCGCCGACCTGAGCTGGGATGGATGCGCATCTTTTCGGAGGTTGCAAGGCTCGGCAGCTTTTCGGCCGCGGCGGCAGTTCTCGGCCTCACGCAGCCCGCCGTCAGCTATCAAATTCGGCGGCTGGAAGAGCAGTTCGGCGTCGCCCTGCTGCGCCGACAGCACCGCGGCGTCGAGTTGACCGCGGAGGGCGAACGGCTTTTCCAGGTCACGGCCAAGACGGTTGGTGACATCGATGCCCTGGCGCGCAGTTTCCGCACCGAGGCTCAAAGGCCGGTCGTCAGACTGAGAACCGACTATGCTTTTTCAGCGCTTTGGCTGATCCCGCGCATGCACGGCTTTCGCCTGCTTCACCCGGAAACGGATATACAGATCGTCGCGACCCAGAGGCTTGAGCCCGGCTTTGGTGACGACGCAGATGTGGTGGTGGTTTTCGGCACAAAGGCGGAATTCGGCACTATCGGATCGCTTCTGCTGCAGGAAAAGGTCGTGCCCGTCTGCACGCGAGGCTTTCTCGATCGCAACGGTCCGTTCGACGATCCGCAGCAGCTTGCCAAGGCGACCCTGATCCATCTCGACTCACCGATGCCATCGCCCTGGTTCGACTGGCGAAGTTATCTTGCCGAATTCTCCGTCATTCGCGATCTCCATGCCGGTCGCGGCGATGTCAGCTTCAACACCTACTCGCTGGTCGTCCAGGCCGCTCTCAGCGAACAGGGCGTGGCGATCGGCTGGATGGGGCTGGTCGATGCGCTTCTCTCCACACATATGCTGGTGGAAGCCGGGCCGCCGCTCGAAGCACGGGACCGCGGTTATTGGCTGATACCGCCGCGATCGGCAAATGTTGATAGCGAGAGGCTCAGCACCTGGCTGGTGGACGAAGTCGGCGGGACATGACATTCGGACCTAGGCTGGCGCGTCATTGCATCCGGAATATGTTCGCGCTCAGGAGAGAAGCCTTGTCATGACCGATGCCGATCGACATTGTGGCATCGATTCATAGGGAAGGGCCGAAGCATGTCGCGAACCGTCGGATACGTCGTTGGACTGCTCATGATCCTCCTGGGGCTGATTTGGATCGCCCAGGGAAGCGGTTATTTTCCCTATCCCGCGTCCAGTTTCATGATCAACCAAAGCATCTGGATTCTCTGGGGGAGCATCATGGCTGCGGCGGGGATTGCCGTGACGGTCATTATTTCACGGCTGCGCCGGAGAGGATGAGCCGGCAATCCGTGCACGGCTTTGAGGGAATTCGACATTCAAGAGTTCCCCGAGGTGAAATATCTGGCCCTTGGCGGCCTGTCGAATTGAGGAGAATGGTATGAGCGCAGCTGAAATCGACGGCTTTGCGGACCGGATCAGGCAGCACCGGGGCGGCATGATCTCCGCCTGGATCGGTATTCCCGACGCCACGCTCGCCAATCACCTGGTGCAGGAGGCCTTCGACACCATCGTGCTGGATATGCAGCACGGCATGTGGGACATGCCCTCGGCGGCGAATGCCGTCGCCCAGGTGCGGCTTGCCGGCAAGCCGGCGCTGGCGCGCATACCGGTCGGCGATTTCGCCTCCGCCTCGCGCCTGCTCGATGCCGGAGCCTCCGGCATCATCGCGCCGATGATCAATTCGGCCGAAGACGCGCAAGCCTTCGTCAAGACCACCAAATACCCGCCTCTCGGCGACCGCAGCTGGGGACCGTCGCTGGCGCTCAACCATACAGGCCTGTCGGCCGATGATTATCTGAAGAACGCCAACGCACTCACCGTCGCCATCGCCATGGTCGAGACCCGCGCAGCACTCGAGGCGATCGACAACATTCTCGGCGTTGCCGGCATCGATGGCATTTTCATCGGCCCTTCAGACCTTTCGATTGCACTCTCCAACGGCGATCAGGTGGCGCCGAACGCCGCCGAGATCGACAGCGCCATGCAGCATGCGGTTTCGCGCTGCCGCGCCCATGGCAAATTCTCCTGCGCCTTCGCCGGCGACGGCGAGCGGGCCGGCGAACTGCTGAAATTCGGCTTCGATCTGGTCATTGCCGGCGCCGAGACCGCGCAACTGCGCTCCGGCGCCCGCCGCGCCATCAATGCCGCCCGGAGGATCGCTTCTGCTTGAGCGTCATTTCACCGGCTTGACGGCGAGCCAGATGACGTGGCGGGCGCCGCCGCGTTTGCCGTTGGCGCGCGTGTTGACGGCATCGACAGAGAAACCGCTGCCCTTGAGACGTCGCGTGAAATCGGGATCCGGACCGGACGACCAGACGGCGAGCACGCCGCCGGGGCGCAACGCGTCGCCGGCGGCGCGAAGGCCGGCGAAATGGTAGAGCCGGTCGTTGGATTTGCGGGTCAGGCCATCAGGACCGTTGTCGACGTCGAGCAGAATGGCGTCATAGGCGCCCTTACCGGAACGGATCGCCTCGCCGACGTCGCCCTGATGGATGCCGACGCGCGGATCGTCGAGACAGCCCTGGAAGACCTCGGCCATCGGCCCACGTGCCCAGGCGATCACGGCCGGCACCAGTTCGGCGACGGTGACGCCGGCATCTTCAGGAAGGACGGCGAGAGCGGCGCGCAGGGTAAAGCCCATGCCGAGCCCGCCGATCAAGATCCTTGGCTTCGGGTGCGACTTGATCCGATCCCAGGAAAGGGTTGCCAGCGCTTCCTCCGAGCCGCTAAGCCGGCTGTGCATCAACTCGTTGGCGCCAAGCATGATCGAAAATTCGCTGCCGCGCTGCTTCAGCCGCAATTCGCCGTTTTCACCGGGAATGGTCGCGGAATCGAGCTGGATCCAGGGCAGCATGACGGTTTCGCCTCATATGAAAGAGACCGTCCCCTAGCATAGGGCGCTAGATGAGGCCAGCAAGCCGGCCTCAGATCATCCGCATGAAATGATCCTGCTCGAATTCGACGATGTCGTCCTGCGGCACGGCCGAACGGCGGCGGATGTCGTCCACCTCGTCGGGCCTCAGCCGGGCCCTCGGGTCGTCGAAGCGGACCTCCGGATCAGGCACGGCCGAGAGCAGCAGACGGGTATAAGGATGCAGTGGATTGTCGATCACCTTGGCGACGCTGCCCCATTCGACGATCTGGCCGGCATACATCACGGCGATGTCCTCGGCGACATAGCGGGCGGTGGCGATATCATGGGTGATGTAGAGCAGACCGAGGTTCATCTCCTGCTTCATCTCGTTCAAGAGGTTCAGCACGCCGAGGCGCACCGAGACGTCGAGCATTGAGGTCGGTTCGTCGGCGACGATCACCTCCGGCTTGACGGCCAAGGCGCGAGCGATGTTGACGCGCTGGCGCTGGCCGCCCGAGAGTTCATGCGGATATTTCGGCGCGACGAGATCGGGATCGAGCCTGACGCGCTGCAGCAGTTCGCGGACCGCAACGTCGATCTCGGCCCCCTTGATCTCCGGGCGATGCAGCTTCAGCGGCCGCCTGAGATGATGGGCGATGGTGTGGGCAGGGTTCAGGGAGGCGAAGGGGTCCTGGAAGATCATCTGCACCGAACGGCGGTAGCGGGCGATCTCGGCGGATTTCGCCGCCTCGACAGGCCGGCCCTTGTAGAGAATCCGGCCCGACGTCGGCAGATATTCGCGCATCGCCATGCAGGCGCAGGTGGTCTTGCCGCTGCCGGATTCGCCGACGAGCGCCAGTGCCCGGCCGGCATGCAGCGAAAACGAGATGGCGCGCGCCGCATGCACGGCCCCGGAACCATGGCCAAAAGTCTTGGTCACGCTGTCGAGTGCGAGAATGGCGTCTGTCATAACAGCACTCCTCCATGCAGCGAGGGGAAGGAGGCCCAGAGCTTTTTCGTGTAGTCATGCTTGGGCGTCCTGTAGATCGCCTCGGCCGTGTTCTGCTCCACCAGTTGGCCTGATAGCATGATGCCGATGCGGTCGCAGAATTGCACCATCAGCCCGAGATCATGGGTGATGAACAGCACGGAGAAGCCGAAGCTGCGCCGCAATTCGTTGATGCGCTGCAAGATTTCGCGCTGGACGACGACGTCGAGCGCCGTCGTCGGCTCGTCCATGACGACGAGCTTCGGATCGAGCGCCATGCAGATGGCGATGACGATGCGCTGGCGCATGCCGCCGGAAAACTGGTGCGGATAATCGCGCATGCGATCCGGCGCGATATCGACGAGCGTCAGCATCTCGGCGGTGCGCTCGCGGGCTGCAGCACGGCTCATGCCCTTGTGGGTGCGCAGCATGTCGTAGAATTGTGTCTCGATGCGCAGCACCGGGTTCAGCGAATTCATGGCGCTCTGAAAAACCATGGCAACCTCGCGCCAGCGGAACGCGCTGAGTGCCTGCCGGTCGAGGCCGAGCACGTCGCGGCCGTCGAGCAGGATGCGGCTCTCCTTGCGGATCAGCGCCGGCGGCTTGTGCAGGCGGCTGATGGCAAAAGCGATGGTGCTCTTGCCACAGCCGGATTCGCCGGCAAGGCCGAAGACCTCGCCGGGCGCGACATCGAAGCTGACATCGTCGACGGCGCGAAAATCCTTCTCCTCGCCGATATAGTCGATGGTGAGGTTCCTCACCGAGAGCAGCGGCTGCGTCACAGGCGGCCCTCCCCGGAACGGACGAGGAGGGACCAGCGCTTCAGATGATTGCCGGTGCGCAGCCGCGGATTGGCGATTTCGTCGACGGCGAAGTTCAAGAGCGACATGCCGATACCGAGGAAGGCGAGCGCAAAGCAGGGGGTGAGAATATCCCACCAGGCGCCGACCGAAAGGGCCGAGGCCTTCTGCGCATTGTAGAGCATGGTGCCCCAGGAGATCGCTCTCGGATCACCGAGGCCGAGGAATTCGAGCGTCGCCTCGGTGATGATCGCGAAGATGACGCTGCCGATGAAATTGATGCCGACGATTGAAATCACGTTGGGAAAGATCTCGAATGTCATGATGCGCCATTGCGGCTCACCCATCATCTCGGCCGATTTGACGAAATCCTTCTGCTTGACGGAGAGCGTTTCGGCGCGGGTGACGCGTGCGCCCCATGCCCAGGAGGTGGCGCCGAGGATGAGGGCGATAACGAGGGGGCTTGCCTGGCCGATGAAGGCGGCAAGCACGAGCAGCAGCGGCAAGTTCGGAACGACCAGTACCATATTGGTGAAGAAGCTGATGATCTCGTCGGTCTTGCCGCCGCGATAGCCGGAGATGATGCCGAGTGCGGTGCCGACGAGCGTGATCAGCAGGCCGGCGCCGAAGCCGACGGCAAGCGAGGTGCGGGCACCATAGATCAGCCGGGCGAAGACATCCTGGCCGATGCGCGTGGTGCCGAGAATATGGTCGAGTGACGGCGGTTGGTGCGGCCGCCCGGTGCGGGCGGCGGGATCGTACAGCGTCAGCAGCGGCGCTGCGATCGCGACGAGGACGATAAAGGCGATGATGACGAGGCCGACGAGAGCTTTGCGGTTTCGAAGCAGGGTCTTCATCTCACGCTCCCTTCAGCCGTGGGTCGAGCAAGATATAGCTGACGTCGACGATAAAATTGGCGATCAGCATGGTCGCGGTCATGATGAGGAGCTGGCCCTGGATGACGGGGTAATCGCGGGCGAGGATCGCCTGGTAGAGAATATTGCCGAGGCCTGGATAGTTATAGACGACCTCCGTCACCAGCGAGCCGCCGAGGATGGTACCGATGGCGATGGCAAGGCTGGAGACGGTCGGCAGCAGGGCGTTGCGCGCCGCGTACCAGAGCATCACATGCCGATCCGAAAGGCCCTTGGCGCGGGCCATGACAATATAGTCCTCGCCGAGCAGGTTAATCATGTTGTTGCGCATGGTGACGGTGAAGCCACCGATCAGCACGGTGCACAGCGTCACCATCGGCAGGACGCCGTGATAGGCGAGGCTGCCGATATACTGCAGGCTGAAGGCCGGATCGAGCGATGGGTCAGCGGCATAACCGTTCGGAAACCAGCCGAGCGTGAAGCCGAAGATGAAGAGCACGATCAGCGAGGTGACGACGGCCGGTACCGAGGTGGCGAAGATCGCGCCGACGGAGACGATGACATCGAACTTGCTGCCGCGGCGCCACGCGGCGACGATACCGAGGAAGGTGCCGAGCGCGAAGCTCACGATCGTCGCCGTGCCCATCAGGCCGACCGTCCAGACGAGCGCATGGCCGAGCACCGAGGTGACGGGCAGCGGGAAATATTTGATCGAACGGCCGAGATCGCCGGTGAAGATGCTGCCGAGATAGGTGAGGTATTGTTGCCAGAGCGGACCGTCGACGAAGCCGAAAGTGAGCTTCAGCGCTTGCAGGCTTTCCGGCGGCAATTCCGTGCCGGCGCTCGAGAACATGATCTGCACCGGATCGCCCGGCATCAGACGGGGCAAGAAGAAATTGATCGTCGCTGCCGCGATGAAGGCTGCCATGTAGAAGACGAGGCGGCGAAGCAGGAAAGCCATGGGGACTCCGTCGTGACGGAGCGGCGCTTTACGCCGCTCCCGAGGATTGCGATGCTTACTTGACCGGCTCGAGAGCGAGCAGATTCAGCAGGCGTGCCGGGTTGGTTCGCGAGATCGACGGATTGACGAAGGGGTTTTCCTTGGTCGACCAGCCGGTGAAGCGCTTGGTGTTGTACTGATACCAGTTCGGATTGTTGAACACCGGAATCACGGGCATGTTTTCAGCGACGATGCGCTGAGCCTTGTTCATCGCGTCCTTCTGCTTGGCGAGGTCGGCTGTGTGGGTGAACTCGGTGACGAGTTTTTCGACCTCCGGGTTGAACCAGCGCTGCGCGGTGAAGCGGGTCTTGCCCTTGTCCGAAGCGCTGAAGGCGCGCTTGTAAGGGTAATAGGGCGAAGCCGATGCCGGCAGGCTGTTGATCGCCGCATCGAAGGTGCCGTTGATGAGGTTGCCGGTCCAGACGGCTTCCTCCGGCGTTTCGATCTTGGCGTCGATGCCGACCGCCTGCATGCCTTCGACGGCGAGGTTGACGGTATCGATCCAGTCCGTCCAGGCGCTGGGGACGATGATCGAGAAGGAGATCTTGGTGCCGTCGGGATTGTCGCGGAAGCCGTCACCGTCCTTGTCCTTGTAGCCCGCCTCGTCGAGCAGGGCCTTGGCGGCATCGGCATCATAGGTTGCGAACTTGCCGAAGTCGGCCTTGACGGACGGGTCCGACCAGCTCTTGTAAAGCTCGCCCATCAGGCCGGGGTCTTCGTTCAGCGTCGGATAGCCGTAGCCGGCGACGTCGATCATCGTCTTGCGGTCGAGCGCCATCGAGACGGCACGGCGGAACTTCAGGTCGTTGAAGGCCTTCTTGTTGTTCTCGTTCGCCGTTTCCAGGTTGAACAGGAAGGCGACCATGCTGCTTGGCGAATACCAGTAGTGGAAATGCGCCGGATCCTTGGAAACATAGACATTGTCGATATCGGGAATGAAGGAGACGCCCCAGTCGAGCGTGCCGTCGGCCGTTGCGGTCAGCATCTGGTTGTTGTCGGCAAGCTGCGGGAAGCGCATGCAATCGACCTTCAGGTGCTCATTGTCCCAGTAGTTCGGGTTGCGGCACTGGTCGTAGGTCTGGCCGGTGAAGCGCGGCACTTCCGTCAGCGGGCCGCTGCCGACCGGAGTTTCGTTGGCGAAAGTCACGGGATCGGCGATGTCCTTCCAGACATGCTCCGGGACGATCGGCAATTGCGAGATCTGCTCGGCGGCGAGCGAACTCGGATTGGCGAGCGTGAAACGCACCGTCTGGCCGTCGACGGCCTGGACATCGGTGATGAAGGTCCAGATGCTGACGAAATCGAGCGCCGGGAACTTCTTCAGGTAATCATAGGTGAATTTGACGTCGGCTGTGGTCAGCGGCTTGCCGTCCGACCATTTCAGGTTCGGGCGCAGCTTGAAATCGATGCTCTTCAGGTCGTCGGAGAGTTTGAAGCTTTCGGCCAGGCGATAGACCGGCTTGTTGCTGTCGAAGCGGTTGAAGACGACCAGCGGCTCGTAGATGAAGTCGAGTGTCGACTGGCGCGACGAGGTCTGGTTGAACGGGTTGAAGTTGCGAACCCAGGTCGTCGCCGGTTCTATATTCACTGTGAGGACCGTCTGCGCCATGGCAGAACCCGAAATCAGCGTTAGTGCTGCGGCGGCAAGAAGATATTTTTTCATGTCCTATTCCCCTTTTCTTATGCGGTGAGAGATGACGTGCCGGTCAGGAGACCAGCGCGCTTGCAAACATGTCTTCGACTTGCGCATGGGCGGCGCGGAAATCGATCTTGAGATTGCCGAGGCGGGCCTTGCCGGCAGCGATCCGCTGCAGGGCAGCTTCCGTCAGCGGGCGGGCAGCCTTGGCGGCGGCCTCGCTTTGCGGAATGTCGCCATGGCTGTGGAGCGCGATGTCGAAGCCTGCGTCGAGCACCTGTTTGACGCGTTCCGGCAGGGTGCCGGAGAGCGACTCCATGAAGATGCAGTCGGAAATCAGCACGCCGTCATAACCCATGTCGTTGCGGATCACGTCGTGCATGATCGGCGAGACCGATGCCGGCAGCTCCGCGTCATAGGCCGAGTAGACGACATGGGCGACCATCGCCCAGGGTGTATCCTTCAGCGCCACGAAGGGCTTGAAATCGGTGGCGGTGAGCGTCTCGCGGCTGGCATTGACCACCGGACGCTCCTTGTGGGAGTCGAGCGTCGCACGGCCATGGCCGGGAATGTGCTTGATAACAGGCATGTTGCCGGTCTCGAGCAGGCCATCGACCACCTCGCGGCCGAGGGCAGCGATGAAATCGGGATCAGGGCCGAAAGAGCGGGCGCCGATGACCGCGCTCGTCGTCTCGAAGACGAGGTCGAGAACGGGCGAGCATCCGCTGGAAAGGCCGAGTTCCGTCATCATCGCGCCCATGGCCCGGGAGGAAAGGCGCAGTGCTTTTTTGCCGAGATCGAAATCGCGGCGTGCAAGTTCGGCGAACTGGCCGAAGCTGCGGAAGAGCGGCCAGGGGCCGGCATCGAGATGCTGAACGCGGCCGCCTTCCTGGTCGGTGAAGACAGGCGCGTCGTCGCGCCCGACGGCTTCGCGGAAGCGCTCGATCAGGCGCCTCGTCTGCTCCGGCTCGCGCTGATTGCGCCGGCCGACGAACAGGCCGAGCGGATTGGTTTCGCGAAAGAGGGCGAATTCGTCATCCGAAATAGTGGGATTCGGAAGGCCGACGAAAAGGGCGAGCGGGGTCGAGGACAATTCTGTAACTCCGGTATCAGATGGTCATTTCGGCGCGCTTCTCAGCATGCCTTCGTAGATGCCCATGTCGGGGGCGGGGATGATGGTTGCGCCTGCGGTCCTGGCGTAGAAATCGACCGGGCCGGCATCGCCGATGAAGGCATAGGCGTGGCCGAGCGTCTTCATGGTCTGAAGGCAGGCGGAAAAGAGGGCGAGCCCGATGCCCTTGCCGCGTGCGTCGGGGTCGACGCCGGTCGGGCCGAAGAAGCCGCGCGCCGTCGTGTCATAGCAGGCAAAGCCCAGGAGCTTGCCGCTTTCGACGGCGACCAAGCAGGCAACGGGCTGGCGGGAGAAGGAGACCGCGACTTCGCTCGCCCAGTTCTCGCTGAACCGTTCGCGAACCCAACTGACGACGAGATGCAGTTCCGGGGGGAGGGCCGGACGGATGGAGACGCCGACATCGCCGGCTTTGCGTTTCAGGTCGGCGAGCTCAGTGGAATATAGGCTCACAAGCAGGTCTGGCACCTGTCACTCCTCCAGTTATTCCGTTATTGCGGAATATATCCCCTTTTAGTGTCATAGACTTGGCCATCTGGCCGAGCTTGTCAACAAGGTTTTTCAAACGGCCAAAGGCATGAGCCGCCGCTGTCCCCAGGGTTTCAACCAAAGTAGGTGCCGAACGCAAAAACGGCCCGGGAAGGCCGGGCCGTTTTCGATTGGCGGAATATTGGTGGAGCGAGTGCCTATTCGCCGTCTTTCCAAAGCGCATGAAAATGCTGCACCGGGCCGTGGCCGGAGCCGACGGTGAGGCGTCCGGCAGCCGCGACCGCGCCGGCGAGATAATCCTTGGCGATGGCGACGGCCTCCCGCGCCGAAGCGCCCTTGGCGAGCTCGGCCGCCAGCGCGCTGGAGAGCGTGCAGCCGGTGCCGTGGGTGTTCTTGGTCAGCACGCGCCTGGCTTCGAACCAGTGCAGACCGGCGGCCGTGCCAAGCACGTCAGGGCTCTCGTCGCTGTCGAGATGGCCGCCCTTGACCAGCACTGCGGCCAGGCCAAGCGCCCGCAGGCGCTCGGCCTGCGCTGCCATCTCAGCGCGGTTTGTCGCGACCGGCTGGTGCAGCAGCGCGGCGGCTTCAGGCAGGTTCGGGGTCAGTAGCGTGGCAAGTGGCAGCAGCCGGCGGGTCAGCACGTCGACCGCTTCGGGCGCCAGCAGGGCGGCTCCGCCCTTGGCGATCATGACAGGGTCGATGACGATCGGAATGTCGCGGTGCTCAGCCAGCGCGCCGGCAACGGCGTCGGCGATGCCGGCATTGGCGATCATGCCGATCTTGACGGCGTCGACGCGGACATCAGCAAAGACGGCATTGATCTGATCGGCGACGAATTGCGGCGGCACCAGATGCACGCCGCTGACGCCTTGCGTGTTCTGCGCCGTCAGCGCGGTCAGCACCGCCATGCCGTAGACGCCGCGGGCGGAAAAGGCCTTGAGATCGGCCTGGATGCCGGCGCCGCCGGAGGGATCGGAGCCTGCGATCGAGAGAACGTTGCGGATCATGCGCGGACCTTTCGAATTTCTGCAGCGATGCGGCGCGTGGCCGCTTCGGGGTCCGGCGTGCCGCAGATGGCGGAGACGACGGCAAGCCCACTGGCGCCTGCGGCAAACACTTGGGCGACATGATCCGCCTTGAGCCCACCGATCGCGACCGATGGCACTGGCGAGGCCTTTACCAGCCTTGCAAGTCCGTCAAAGCCGATCGGCTGCTTGTGATCGGCCTTGGTCGGTGTCGCAAACACCGGCCCTACGCCGGTGTAATCGATGAGATCAGGATCGACCGCGTTAGCAAGCGCCTCGCTCTCGACCGAAAGGCCGAGGATCATCTCGGGGCCGACCATCGCACGCGCTCTCATCGCATCCATGTCCTCCTGGCCGATATGCAGGCCGTCGGCGCCGATGGCGATTGCCGCCTCGACGTCATCGTTGACGATGAGGAGGGCGCCGGTCCCATCCAGCGCCTGTTTCAAGGCGCGGCCGGTCTCAATCATCCTGATGGTGCCGGCATGTTTGTCGCGCAGCTGCACCATGGTCGCGCCGCCGGCAACGGCAAGGCGCGCAGTTTCGACCATGCCGATCCCGGCGCAGAGATCGGGGTCGAGGACGAGATAGAGCGAAAGGTTGAAAGCCTTCATGCGGCTGATATCCTTGCCCTTGCGTCAAGTGTTTCGGCGTCGAGCGCGGCCAGCGCATCGAGGAAGCGCCAGGAGAAGGAGCCGGGGCCGGCCGCCCCAAGGGCCGCTTCCTCACCGGCGATGGCGAAGGTTGCAAGTGCTGCGACCGTCGCGCCGAAGATATCTTCGGGTGCCGTAGCGGCAAAGGCGCCGACGAGGCAGGTGAGCGAGCAGCCGAGTGCTGTGACCTGAGGCATCAAGGCCGATCCGCCTTCGATGCGCACGGCCCGCTCGCCGTCGGTGACGAAATCCACGGCGCCGGTAACGGCCACGACCGCCCGCTGCCGCTCAGCGAGCCATCGCGCCGAACCTTCCGCCTGCTCGACCGGATCGCGGCTGTCGACGCCTTGGCCGCGGTTCTCTCCGCCGGCAAGTGCGATGATCTCGGAGGCGTTGCCGCGGATGATGGTGGGCTTGAGGGCGAGCAGTTCGGCGACCGCATTGCGGCGGAAAGCCGTCGCATAATGGGCGACCGGATCGAGCACCCAGGGTTTGCCGGTTGATGTCGCCACCTTCGCAGCCGCCTGCATGCCGTCGATCCATTGCGCCGACAGCGTGCCGATATTGATGGTCAGCGCACTGGCGATCCCGGCGAATTCGCCGGCTTCTTCAGCGGCATGCACCATGGCGGGCGAGGCGCCCGCGGCAAGCAGAACATTTGCGGCGATATTCATGGCGACGTAATTGGTGATGCACTGAACGAGCGGCGGCTTTTCGCGCATCGCCTTCAGCATCGCTCCTGGTGTGGTCCTGGTCTGCATATGGCCCCTTTCAGGCGGGGGCGGGCACGGGGCGGTTCGTGCGGACGGTGCCGCGGCCCCGAGCGACTCCCTCCGCCGGCATTATCCGGTTCAGGTTCGAAGGGTGCTTCTCAGCCCGTCTGTCGACGAACGCCCCTGTCTCTCATCGCGCTCTTTTTCGCAGAGAACGGCGCGCCTGTCACCCCGAAAATGACAATTCCACGACCACCAGCACCGCACCTTTTCACGAAAGGCGATCAGCCGACGATCTTTGCCAGCAGTCGTCCGACATCCTCGTTGGCGACATTGTTATGGGCGTCCGACGCCGCCGTCTTGACGATGTACTTGTCCGCCAGGAAGGTGTTGACCTTGCCGGCCTGCGGCCCAAAGACCGCATCCGTATCGTCCTCGACAGCCTGTCCCGCCTTCAGGTGTTGCGGACCGTTCGCCCCCATCGCCCCGAACTCGTCGTTGGCATCGCCGATGCTCTTGGCGATATCGCGGGATAGCCGCGACGCCAGCGCATAGGCGAGCGTGCAGGCGAGATCGTTGTGGGTGTGGGTGATGCAGATCGGGCCGGTCGGTTTGCCAACGACATCGGGAAAGGCGCCGGCGAGGCCCGGCTTGATCTCTTTGGCGAAGCCGTTGTGCGAGAAGGCCCCCTGCAGCAAAGTGAGCGAGAAGAATTCCAGCTTCGGGATCGGTGCGAGCCCGTTTGCCACCGCCGCGACCAGCCGAGCGCCAAAACTGTGGCCGACGAGATGCAGGCGGATCGGCTGTTGCAGCACGAGCTTCGACAGCACGCTTTTCGTCAACGCCCCGCCGACGATGCCGGCGCGTTTCTTCATTTCGTAATAGGTCAGCTGGTTCAAAAACCGCGCTACCGCCGCTCTCGGGCCGGAGATCAGGCCCGAGACGACGTCGCCGAGGCCTTGAGCCTTGCCGACGGAGCTCTCAAGATTGAAGGTCGGCGCCGCGATGAGAGCTTCCATCAGCATTTTGGCGCTGGTGGCATCGTCCATGGCGAGCACAATCGGCGCTGAATCCGCTTTGAGTTCGGAATCCGTTCCCGGAGAACCGAGTGCTTCGTTGCCGTTCTTGACGAGGAAAAACGACGTCGTTTCATCGAGCGTCTTCGCTGCCGCCCGCGCCTTTTCGGCCGTTGCGGCGCCATCCGGCCCGAAGAGATCCTTGAAATCCTTCAGCACGTTTTTGAAGGCCTTGTCATCTAGATCCTCAGGGTCCGATGCCGTCCCGTCTGCCGCTAGGGTTCCGCCGCCGCCTGGCGTCACCAGTGTCTGTTCGTCGAAATCGGTGCGATAGGCCTTGGCGGGCCAGACGACACCGGCGACGACGGTGTGGCTCGCCTTGTCAGGCGCAAGCTTCTTGCGGGCGTTCGCCCACAGCGTCCCGTAGAGCTTGCGGGCATCGTCCTTGGTATTCTTCCAGCCATGCGACATGACCACCAGATCGGTCGTTCCGGGCTGGTTGAGCAACGCCGCAAGACCTGCCGTCATCGCGGGATCGATCGCGCCATTCTTGTCGAATTCGAGCCATAGGAATGGCGAGGGTCCAAGCGTGTCCATATGTCCTCCTTACACAGCCTGTAGCGTTCGCATCAGATCGAGCAGGCCGGCGCCCTGAAACTCCGGCCGCCGCTTGAGATCGGTCGCAGCACTGACGAAGATCTCCTTGACGCGTTCCGGCTGGCCGAGAAATTCACGCCGAACCGAGAGGAACGCGGCGATCGCGCCGGAGACATGCGGCGTCGCCATGCTCGTTCCGGTATCCTCCCGGAACGGCGCTTCGCCTGGCTTGGCACCGTTGTAGAGCGCGCATGAGATGATGCGCTCGCCGGGTGCGACGAGATCTGGCTTCAAGCGCCCATCCGCGGTCGGTCCCTTGGAGGAAAAATAGGAGACGCCATAGGTATGCGGCATGTCGCGATGCGTCGAGCCGACGGTGATGGCGAGCGCTGCGTTGCCGGGATCCATGATCGTGCCGCTATGGGCCGCGCGCTCCGGCGCGCCTGAGAATTGCGTCACCGTGCCGTAGCCGGCATTGCCGGCCGCGGCCACGACGCAGACGCCCGAACGCACCAGCCTGTCGACCTCGACGCAGAGCGGGCTTTGCCCTGCCGCGAACCAGACCGGATCGAACGGATAGCCAAGGCTGAGATTGATGCCGTGGATCTTGATATTGCGCCCGTAGTCGTTCGAGCGCTGGACATAGCCGATCGCAGCCAGCAGATTGCTGAGCTTGCCTTGTTTCTCATTGGCCAGCACTTTCAGGCTCAACAGCTTGCAGTGCGGTGCCATGCCGGTGATGACGCCGTCATGAGTATCCTTGACCGTTGATTTGGTTCCGTCCTCGTTGCGCACCTCCGCGTTCACGCAGATCTTCTTGATCGCGTCCGTCTTCGGTTCGTCCAGCACCGATGTGCGGCCGGCTATGATGCCGGCAACATGGGTTCCGTGGCCGGCATTGTCGATCAGCGCCACGGCCGGGTCCGGATTGTCGGCCGTGAAATCCCGATGAAAGAGGCCGTCCGGCAGATCGAGCGTTCTCAGTGTTTTGAAATGCGGATGTGTCCCGTCAATGCCGGTATCGGCCACTGCCCAGACAATGCCCTTTCCGCTGGCTGCGAAGGATGCATGCGCCGCATCGCATTTGATTGTCCTGACGGATTCGTAGACGCAGCGTTTGATCTTGTGATCGCACCAGATCTTGTAGACGAGTGGTGTCTTCTTATTCTTGCTGCCGCTTTTGGTTTCACCCTTATTCTTGTCGTCATCCTTTTGGGGCATTGTCCAGCTCGAAAGCCGGTCAATGGCTTCCCGGGTCAGGGTCGCGAAGGCGTAGCTGTCGGTCCAGAGGGATTTGGCGGCAATCCTGCTGCCATTCGAAAACATCTGCGAGAGGTCCAGTTTGCTGTCCTCCGAGACCGCAGGCATGCCGAGCGGCGGCGACATGCCGAAACGCCGCAGGCTGTTGCTCTCGTCCGTCGCCCCAATCCTGTCGAGGTACAACAGGAATGCTTCGAACAGGAGTTGCCGTGCCGTCGTGACGCCGCCCGGAAAGTCGCGGTTGAATTCGATGATGACATCGAAGTGCTTCGCCTTGCCGATCCCCGTGGGGGGATCCGTCTTGCCCTTCATGAACGACGAGAGATCGCCCCCGATCCGCGTCTTGACGAGGTTTTCTTGAATGTTGCTCTCGGATTTTCTCCGAGGCCGTGCTGGCTGCGGCCCTCTCGCCATGCGGTTCTCCTCCCTCTTTGGAAAGAATAACAGCGACAACTATAGGTGCAATATATTTCTGAAATGCAGCTCTATATTTACTAAATATCCGAATGACTTTAAGATCGCCGATCTACACTCGCTCCGGCAATGCGCTCATGCATGAACCCCTTTCACGCGATAGACCTCCGGATCGGGGATCGGAACCGCGGCGATCAGCGCGCGGGTGTAGTCATCCCTCGGATTTTCGAAGATGTCCCGCCGCGTGCCGGTCTCGATAATGTGGCCGGCGCGCATGACGGCGACGTTGTGGGACATGCGCTCGACGACGGCCATGTCATGGGAGATGAAGAGATAGGCGAGCCCCATCGTTTCCTGCAGTTCGAGCAGCAGGTCGAGCACCCGGGCGCGGACCGAGACATCGAGCGCTGCGACGCTTTCGTCGGCGACGATCAGCTTGGGCTCCAGAGCCAGGGCCCGGGCGATGCAGATGCGCTGGCGCTGGCCGCCTGAGAACTCGTGCGGATAACGCGTCGCCGCATCAGGCGTCAGGCCGACCCGGCGCAGCAGTTCGGCGACGCGGTCCTGCCGTTCACTGTGGTTGCCGATGCCGTGGATGACCATCGGTTCGCCGATCGCCTTGCCGACGGCCATGCGCGGGTCGAGCGAGGCATAGGGATCCTGGAAGATCATCTGCGCCGAGCGGCGCACGGGCCGCATCTCGCGCTGGCTGAGGCCGGCGATATTGCGGCCGTCGATCAGCACGTTGCCCTTGAAGGGGATGAGGCCGAGCACGGCCTTGCCCGTCGTCGATTTGCCGGAGCCGCTTTCGCCGACGAGGCCGAGCGTTTCCCCCGGCAGGATATCGAAGGAAACGCCATCGACGGCTGCAACCGGCGGCTTGCCCTTGAAAAACCGGCTTGCGGCATTGCCATAGGTGACGGTGAGGTCGCGCACGTTCAGCACCGGCGTGCTGTCCGGATGCAGCGTCTCGACGGCGCGCTGCGTGATGCGCGGCGGACGGTCGGTGCCGGCAAGCGCGCCGAGCCGCGGGACGGCGGCGAGCAATTGCTGCGTATAGGCCTCCTTCGGCCGTTGGAAGACGGCGAGCGCTGTTCCCTGCTCGACGATCCGGCCGTTCTGCATGATGACGACGCGGTCAGCCATTTCGGCGACGACGCCCATGTCGTGAGTGATGAGGATGATCGAAGTGCCGAATTCGCGCTTGAGTTCGCGCATCAGCCTGAGGATCTGCGCCTGCACGGTGACGTCGAGTGCCGTCGTCGGCTCGTCGGCGATCAGCACCTTCGGCCGGCAGGAGAGCGCCATGGCGATCATCACCCGCTGGCGCATGCCGCCGGAAAGCTCGTGTGGATATTGCTTCAGCCGCCGGGCGGGCTCGGTGATCTGCACGGCATCGAGCATCTTCAGCGCCACCGCCTCGGCATTCTCGCTGCCCTGGTGCGCGCGGATTGCCTCGGTCAGCTGGTTGCCGACCGACATGACCGGGTTGAGCGAGGTCATCGGCTCCTGGAATACCATGGCGATATCGCCGCCGCGCACGCTGCGCATCGCCCTGTCGGAAAGCGTGAGCAGGTCGCGCTCGCCGAGCATGATGCTGCCGGAGGCGACTCGCAGCGACGCCTTCGGCAGCAGACCCATGATCGACAGCGAGGTGACCGATTTGCCGGAGCCGGATTCGCCGGCGATGCAGAGCGTTTCGCCGCTTGCAAGCTCGAAGCTGACATCCTGGAGCACCGGCTTGCGGCCTTCGGGGGTGCGGGCATCAACGCTCAGATTGCGAAGGCTGAGCACCGGTGCCGCGGCTGGCATGGCTTCGTTCACGCGAACACGATCCTCGGGAAGTAGAAGGAAACCACCCAGTTCGGCTGGTCGACGATCTCGCTGATCCGGAGATCGCCGCAGACCGAGCAGAGCAGGTAGGCATCGACGGCGCTCATGCCGTGTTCGGCGCCGAGAAGATCGATCATGCGCATGACGCTTTCACGCGCCCCGGTCATCAGGTCAGGGCCGATGCCTGTCGTTACCTCGTAGCCGGCGCCGTCGAGATGGCGGGTCACCGGTTCGGTCGTGGTGAAGCGCGGCGTTTGCAGCCTGGCATCCTTGACGAGCTCGATCGTCGCTTCGACGTTCATCTGGCTTTCGATTGCCGTGCCGCAGACTTCGCCATCACCTTGGGCGGCATGGGTATCACCGATCGAAAACAGCGCGCCGTCGACCTCGACGGGCAGATAGAGCGTCACCCCCGCCGTCAGGTCGCGGATGTCCATGTTGCCGCCGACGCGGCGCGGCGGGACGACGGAATGGGTGCCGGGCTCGGCGGGCGCGACGCCGATCGTGCCGGCAAAGGGCTTCAGCGGCACGCGGCCGCCCGGGCCGTAAAGGGCGGGCACCATGCTGGTCGCGTCATAGGACCAGACATGCAGCGCCGGATCCGTGAACTGATCGGCAAGCAGGCCGAAGCCCGGAATATTGGCCGTCCAGCCGACACCCGAGGGAATGAACTTGCGCAGCGTCACCTTCAGCGCATCGCCGGGCTTGGCGCCTTCGATATAAACCGGGCCGGAGACCGGATTGATCTTGCCGAAATCGAGCGCGTTCAGCGTTTCCAGCGTCGCGTCGCTTCCGAGCTGGCCACCCGAAGAATCCATGCATTCGAAGTGGATCGTCTCGCCGGGCTTGGCGACGATGGCGGGGGTGAAATCCTTGTTCCAGCCGAAATTATGCTGGGCGCGGTGGATGGTGTGGGTGCAGGCGATGCACATGTCATGTCTCCCTCGATTTTATGATGCCTTCCCGGCTGGGACCGGAAAGGCATTGTTCTTCAGGGCTTACTGCTTCACGTAGATCGCGTCGTAATTGATGACGCGGGTCGGATCGATGTAGATATTGTCAGCACCGCCCATCCGCATCGACTTGGCGACGACGCGGCGTTCGTTGATCACAGGGATCCACGGCGCATCGGCCATGATGTCGGTGAAGATCTTGCCCCAGGCGGCGGTGCGCTCGGCGGCCTTTGCCGGATCGGACATGGAATCGGCGGCAACGGCGCGTTTGTCGAGATCGGCGTTGCAGTACCATGACCAGTTCCAGCCGCCCGGGACCGCGCCGGCGCAACCAAGGATCGGGCCGTAGAAGTTGGACGGATCCGGGAAGTCGGCGATCCAGGCCATGCCGCCCGACCAGATCATCGGCGCTTCGCCTTCCGTGCCGCCGGCCGAGATGACGTTTGCCTGGGCGAGCGCCCGGACTTCGGCTTTGACGCCGACAGCGGCCAGGTCTTGCTGGATCGCCTGAGCGATACGCGGCTGCGGGTCGGTGTTGGTGGAGTAGAGCACGGTCTCGAAACCGTCGGGATAACCGGCTTCGGCAAGCAGCGCCTTGGCTTTCGCCACATCATAGGCGTAGCCGGTGAAGGACTTGTCGTAACCCGGCATCAGCGGCGGCAGCGGCTGGTTGGCGGGCGTTGCGCGGCCGTTGAGGATGCGGGTGATGCGCTCCTTGTTGATCGCCATGTTCAGCGCCTGGCGAACCTTGACGTTGTCGAAGGGCTTCACCTTGGTGTTCAGCGTGATGTAGCCGGTGTGCAGCTGTTCGCCGTCGACAATCATCTGCGCGCCGTCGGCCGAGTTCTTGATTTCGAGGAACTTCGCCGGCGGAATGCCGTCGCCGGCAATATCGACCTCGCCCTTCTGCAGGCGCAAGAGCGCCACCAGCGGCTCCTGGCCGACCTCGACCTTGAAGCTGTCGATGTAGGGAACGCCCTTGACGAAATAATCCTTGTTGCGTTCGAAAACGAGCTGCTGGCCGATCGTCCAGTCCTTCAGGATGAAGGTGCCGGAGCCGACCGGCTTCTTGCCGAAGTCGCCGGCCGCGGCCTCGACGGCTTCCTTCGGCACGACCGAGGCGAAGTTGATCGCGAGAACATGCAGGAAAGTGGCGTCTGGACGCGAGAGGTTGAAGATGACGGTGCTGTCATCCGGCGTCTCGATGCCGGAGAGCGTCGTCGTCTTGCCGCCGGTTTCATCCTCGAAGCCCTTGATGGCGCCGAAGAAACCGGCGCCAGGCCCTTGAGTCTTCGGGTCGACGGCGCGTTCGATCGAATATTTTACGTCGGAGGCGACGACCTCGCGGCCGTTCGAGAACTTCACGCCCTTGTGCAGCTTGAAGGTATAGGTCAAGCCGTCGGGCGAAACGGTGAAGCTCTCGGCAAGCGAGGGAACCGGGTTCGGCGTGCCGGGCGCATAGTCTATCAGGCGGGAGTAGAGGCTCTTGATCATCGACCAGTTGACCCAGTCGTAGCCGATTGCCGGGTCGAGCGTGGTGATGTCGTCCTTGTAGGTGACGATGATATCGCCACCCTGCTTGGGCGTTTCCTGCGCCATGACGGACAATGGCGCGAGCGCCACCATCGTTGCCATGGTCGTCTGTTGCAGCCAGCGTTTGAACATCTTGGTTCCCCTTCTTTGGTTGCTGTCAGCGTGTTCGGATGCGCGGATCGATGACCGGCGCGACGAGGTCGGCAAGCAGGTTGCCGATGATGATGGCAAGTGCCGAGGTCAGGGTGACGCCCATGATGATCGGGATGTCGACCTGCTGGATTGCCTGCCAGGCGAGCTGGCCGATGCCGGGCCAGCCGTAGACCGCTTCAACCACGACCACGCCGCCCATGAACTGGCCGATATCGATGCCGATCATGGCGATGATCGGCAGCACGGCATTGGGCAGCGCATGGCGCAGGATGACGCGCTTCGAGGAAAGGCCCTTGGCGCGCGCCGTGCGGACATAATCCTGGTTCAGCACGTCGATCATCGACGAGCGCACCATGCGGGCGTACCAGCCGGCGCCGCAGATGCCGAGCGTTACGGCAGGCAGGACGAGATGCGAGAAGCTGCCGTAGCCGCTCATCGGAAACCAGCCGAGCGTTGCCGCCAGCAGATAGAGCAGCAGCAGGGCGAGGAGAAATTGCGGTGCGGAGGTGCCGACAAAGGAGGCCATCATCACCAGCCGGTCGACGAAGCCGCCGCGACGCACGGCGGCGATGGTGCCGAGCGTCAGGCCGAGCACCACCTCGACGAAGATGCCGGCAAGCATCAGCGTCAGCGTCGCCGGCAGACGGGCGGCGATCAGCGTCCAGACATCGGTTTTCTGCGCATAGGAGCGGCCGAGATTGCCATGCAGCAGATTGCCGAGGTAGGTGCCGAATTGCACCAGCAGCGGCTGATCGAGGCCAAGCTCATGGCGGATGTTGGCGACCGTCTGGACGGTGGCGCTGCGGCCGGCGATCATGCGGGCCGGGTCGGCCGGAAGAGCATAGAGCAGCATGAAGGTGATTGCGGCGACACCGAGCAGGATGAGAGCCGCCTGCGCCAGCCTGCGGAGCATGAGTGACGCCATCAGCCCCTCCCGCGCTGGGTCGGGTCGAGAATGTCGCGCAGCGCGTCGCCAACCAGATTGAAGGAAAGCGCCGTCAGAAGGATGATCGCGCCCGGAATGAAGACCAGCCAAGGGGCGGCCTGGAAATAGCTTTGGCTCTCGAAGATGATGTTGCCCCAGGAGGGCTGCGGCGGCTGGACGCCGACACCGAGGAAGGAGAGTGTGGCCTCGAGCAACACGGTGGTGGCGATGCCGAGCGTTCCCCAGACGATTGCCGTGGGCACGAGGTGCGGCAGGATATGCATGAAGAGCACGCGCATATGGCCGGCGCCGAGCGAGCGTTCGGCCATGATGAAATCGCGCTCCACCAGGCCGCGAGTCTCGGTATAGACGATGCGGGCGACCTGCACCCAGTTGACGAGCGCGATCACCATGGCGACGATCCAGAGGCTCGGTTTCAAAAGGGCTGCCAGCACGATGGCGAGCAGCAGCGCCGGAAAGGCCATCATCAGATCGGTGAAGCGCATCAGGATGTTGCCCGGCAGTCCGCGAAGATAACCGGCAACGATGCCGACGAAGAGGCCGATCGTCACCGCGATGCCGTTGGCGACAAGGCCGATGATCAGCGAGGTGCGGGCGCCGAAGAGCAGGCGCGAGAAGAGGTCGCGGCCGAGCGTGTCGGTGCCGAGGAGATAGGGGCCGCCCGGCGGCAGCGGCGCGCCTTCGAGCGAAAGGCCGTCAAACATCTGCTCGTCTGGACTGAACGGCGCGATCCACGGCGCTGCGATGGCGAGTCCGATGACGAGCGTGACGACGATGAGGCCGAAGAGCGCCGTCGGCTGGCGGATCATCTGTTTCAGCACATGCATCAGCCCGCCTCCGGCAGAGGTTCGGCGCCTGCCAGGATGAAGGCTGATATCTGCTCCATCGGCAGGCGGCGGCGCATGGCGCAATTGCGCAGGATTGCGTAAGCGCTCTCCTCGTCGATGCCGTGTGCGGCCTGAAGCTTTTCGACGGCGGCGTGAACGAGCGGCCGCAGCCGGACGCGCTCTTCGAGATATTGCAGCTTTTCCGCAGTCGCCCTGCGCTCCTGATGAATGGAGACGGCCATGACAAGCGCCGGATAGACGGCCGATGTGGCGATCGGCTTGGCGATGATCGCGCCGGCACCCTGTCCAAGTGCCCAGGCGATGCGGCCGGGCGCTTCCGAACCAAGCAGGGCGACGACGGGAGAGGCAGGCGTTTCGCCGTTCCAGGGCAGCAGATCGTCCCAGCCCTGGTCGGCATCGACGATGACGAGATCAGGCAGTACCGCGGCTGAAAGCGGCGCCCATTGCAGCGCTGCATGGATGCCAAGCAGGCGAAGCTGACGAATCAGCCTTTCGGTGTTGCCGTCCTCGCGATGCAGGACCATCGCCTGCCAGCCGGTGAAATTGGGTGTCTCTCTCATGACACCACCCTGAGCCGCGGAAAGGCCTGCCGGTTGCGGCCGGTCAGATAGGGGTCGGCGGCGAGCGGCGGCCGCGAGGCGACGACATCGAAGCCGTTGTCGGCGTTGATCCGGCCGAGATGGAAGGGCAGGGCGGCATGATTGGTCTCGCGGTCGATCGCCAACGCGCCAAACAGGGTCGGCCAGGATCTATTGTAGAGCTCGCGCCGGACGGCGTTGGGCTCGTCACCGCCGGCAGCGACGATCGCGTCGACGCAGAGCCGGACGGCCGTATAGGCGCTGGCAAAAACGCTGGAGACACGCCGCTCGGCGCCGTGACGCTCGGTGACGCGGGCCTTGAAGGCTGCATTTTCGGGGGTCGCGATACTGTCGAAATAGGAAGCGGCGCAAAGCTGGCCGGCGGCAGCACCGGCGGCGATATCGTCGAGCTCGCATTCCATCAGGTCGCAGCTGACGACCGGGCAATTTTCCGCCCGGAAGGCCGGGTCACGATCACCGAGGGCCTTGATCGCCTCCAGAAAGGCGTAGCTCGACGGGCCGATCAGATTGTTGAGGATGAAGCTCGGGCGGCGCTGCGCGATCTCCGCGACGATGCGTTCGACGGCGGTCTCCTCGAGTGGAAGATAGCGTTCGCCAAGCACCTCGCCGCCGGCATTGGTAATCAGTTCGCGGGCGAGCCGGTTCATCTCCCAGCCCCAGACATAGTTGGCGCCGACGAGATAGGGCCTTGTCCCGTAACGCGGGATCAGGTGCTCGAACAGCGGCAACAGATGCTGGTTCGGGCAGCCGCCGACATAGATGACGTTCTCGTTGGCCTCGAACCCTTCATAGGGGCACATGTACCAGAGCAGGCCGTCATGTTTCTCGACGAGCGGGATGACTTCCTTGCGTGCCGCGGACGTGATCGTGCCGACGATATGGCGGCAGCCGGCGCGCAGAAGATGGCGAGCGCCATCGAGATAGGCGGCAAGATCGGCATGCGGATCGAAGAAGACCGGTTCGAGCGCCAGCCCTTGGACGCCGGCATATTCGGCCATCGCGAAATCGGCGCCGTCGCGCGCGTCGCGGCCCATCGAGCCGTAGGGGCCGGTGGTCGAAAAGAGGATGCCGATTTTCAGCGCGTCGTTCATGAAGTGACCACATCAAAAACCCCACGACGCTGATCCCATCGAGCGATGAGGCGTCATGGGGCGAAACTGCCCAGAGACTATCGGAGTCATGTCAATGCAGCCGGCCTTCTGCCTAATCCGCGGGCTTGAGTAAAATACAGGCACCTTGTCTTTGTCAAGTGTGCTGCGCTGCACTCGCAGTCATTTGATCTTGTTCTTTCGGTAGAGCCGTCAAAGGACGCTCTTCTAGCTCAAATCATGCAGATCCTTGGTGATCGCCGGGCCGATCGAGAATTCGGAAAAGCGGACCGTCAGGCCGCTGCGCTCCGGCGTGCAGGCGGTCGGTCCGACCTCGTAGTGCGCTGCTGCCGGGAAGGGGGCGAGCCGCAGCAGCAGCCAGAAGCTGCCATCACGCGAAGCCTGGATGCGCATCGCGCCGTTTGCAACGGTCACGCGGATGCGGAAATCCTCTAGCTCTTTGAAGGGTTGTGCCACGGACCAGTCGGACTTGCCGTCGGTGACGACGGTGCTGAGGAAGGCTTCGCCGTCGGTGAACTCGACGCCTGTTTTCACCCAGCATTTCTCGTCGATGCGCACCATCAGGCCGGCCTGGTCATAGAGCGTGCGGAATGCGCCCTGAACGCGGATCTGCGCTGTAAAACTGTCGGCTGTGGGAAAGCCGAGGAAATGGCCGCTGTCGCGGGTGAAGCCGTAATGGGTCTCCCGCCAGAAATCGGTTTTCTCATCGGTCGTAAGGCTGAGGCCGCCTTCGTTCGCCAGCCAGTTGGCCGGCTCGTTCAGCCATTTGCCGTCGTTGAAATCGATGCTCATCCTATTTTCCCGTTCCGTTGAAGCCTCACTGCAGGGCGATTGACACACCTTGGCATAATGCGCGGTCTTGTTGCAGGCGGGCGCAGCCAAAGATTGTGTGTTGTTCCGGCGTCTCGGTATCCGCCGAGCGCATAATCCGTCGCTCCTGCTTGACAGGATCGATCCATCTCCTATTCTGTTACAAAAAGATGAATTACATAATTGTGGAACTAAACGGGAGCCCTAACATGAAAACACTGGTCGCATTCCTTCTCGGCACCGCGCTCGTCGCCCTGCCTTCGACGCTCCTTGCCCAGGAAAAGGGCGGCGTCATCAATGTCGCGACGATCGGCGAGCCGCCGACGCTCGATCCGATGTCGTCGACGGCCGATCTCGTCGGCATCGTTACGCAGCACATTTTCGAAACGCTCTACACCTTCGACAAGAGCTGGAACGTCACGCCGCTGCTCGCCGAAAGCCTGCCTGAGATCAGCGCCGACGGCAAAACCTATACGATCAAGCTCAGGACCGGCATCAAGTTCCACGACAATACCGACATGACCTCGGAAGATGTCGTCGCTTCGCTTGGCCGCTGGATGAAGATCGCCTCGCGCGGCAAGCAGGTGGCCGGCTTCATCGATAAGGTCACCGCCGTCGATCCGGCAACCGTGACGATCACGCTGAAGCAGCCATATGCGCCGCTGACCTCGCTGCTCGCCTTCAACAATTCGGCCGCGATCATCATCCCGTCCGAAAAGCAGGACGAGCCGATGAAGGACTTCATCGGCACCGGTCCCTATATGCTGAAGGAGCGCAAGGCCGACCAATATATCCAGCTCGTCCGCTTCGACGACTACAAGTCGCGCGAAGGCGACAGCAATGGTTATGGCGGCGCCCGCCACCAGTATCTCGATGAGATCCGCTTCGTGCCGGTGCCGGATCCGAACACCCGCGTCGAGGCTGCCGTTTCCGGCCAATACGACTACGTCGACTCGATCCCCGTCGAATCCTACGACAAGCTGAAGGCCTCCACCGCCTCGCAGCCGATCATCCTGAAGCCCTTCGGTTATCCCGTCTTCGTCTTCAACACGAAGGAAGGTATTGCTGGGAATGTCGAGGTCCGCAAGGCGATCCGTCAGGCGCTCAGCATGGAAGACATGCTGGCCGCGGCCTTCGGCAACACGGATTTTTACGCGCTCGACGGCGCCATCTATCCAAAGACCTTTGCCTGGTCGACGGATGCCGGCGTCGAGGGCGCCTATAACGTCGCCGATCCGGAAGGGGCGGCCGCTGCCGCCAAGAAGGCCGGCTACAATGGTGAGCCGATCCGTATACTGACCAGCCGCCAGTATGAATTCCACTACAAGATGGCGCAGGTCGCCACCGAATATCTGAAGCTTGCCGGCTTCACCGTCGATATGCAGGTTGTGGACTGGGCAACGCTGACACAGCGCCGCACCGATCCGAAGCTCTGGGATATCTACATCACCCATAGCCCCTTCCTGCCGGAGCCTGCTTTGATCGGCTCGCTCTCGACCAGCTCGCCGGGCTGGTGGGATACGCCGGCCCGCAAGGCCGCCGTCGATGCCTTCACCTCGGAAGTCGATCCGAAGAAGCGCGTGGCGCTCTGGGCCGATGTCCAGAAGGCGATCTATGCCGACGCACCCTTCATGAAGATCGGCGACTTCAACGCCGTTTCGGCGGAATCGACCAAGCTTGAAGGCGTCGATCCGGCTCCGTGGCCGTATTTCTGGAATGCGTCGATCAAGAAGTAAGTATCGCCACCGATACCGGCCCGCCGTGGCCGGTATCGGTCTTCTTTTTTGCAGCATCTGCAAAGGTTTGCCAGGTATTCATGATACGCTACATCCTCCAGCGCCTGTTCGGCATGATCGTCGTGATGTTTCTCGTCGTCACGATCGTCTTCGTCATCGTGCGCGTGACACCGGGAGATCCGGCCGCCGTCATGCTCGGGCCGGATGCGACGCCGCAGGATATTGCCGATCTCAGATCCCGGCTCGGCCTCGATCAATCGCTCGGCCTGCAATATGTCTATTATCTCGGCCAGATGCTGAGAGGTGATCTCGGCCAGTCGATCTTCCTCAACATGCCTGTCACCTCGGCCTTGCTCGATCGGGCCGAGCCGACCTTCTTCCTGACCTTGTTTTCGCTCGCAATCGCCAGCATCATCGCCTTGCCGATCGGCATTTATGCCGCCTATCGGCGCGGCTCCTTCGTCGACCAGGCGGCAACGACGCTCGCCATGTTTGCCGCCAGCATTCCGAGCTTCTGGCTCGGCCTGATCCTGATGCAGTTCTTCGCCGTCAGGCTCAACCTCTTCCCGGTCTCGGGTTATGGCGGTCCGGGCTCGACCTTTCTCGATCGGATGTATCATCTGACGCTGCCTGCCTTTGCGCTCGGCATCGTCTCCTCGGCGCTGATCCTGCGTTTCACCCGCGCGTCGATGCTCGATGTGCTTGGCGACGATTATATCCGCACCGCCCGCGCCAAGGGGCTGATCGAGCGCCGGGTGATCCTCAAGCACGCGCTGAAGAATGCGCTGATCCCGATCCTGACGGTGATCGGGCTGACGGCAGCGGTGCTGATATCTGGCGCCGTCGTCACCGAGACCGTCTTCGGCCTGCCGGGTGTCGGCAATCTCGTCGTCTCCGCGGTGCTGCGCCGCGACTATCCCGTCATCCAGGGCGCGCTGCTCGTTATCGCCGCTCTCTACGTGCTGATCAATTTTGCAATCGACATGCTCTATCTGCTGATCGATCCGAGGGTGCGCTACTGATGGCCGATATCGCAATCAAATCAGTCGAAGGCGAAGGCAGCAAATTCGTCAAGCGCCTGCTGAAGCGCAAGACGGTCGCCTTGGGTCTGCTGATCCTGACGATCTTCGTGCTTCTGGCGGTCTTCGCGCCTCTTGTCGCGCCCTATTCGCCGTCGAAGCTTTCCATCGTCAATCGGCTGAAGCCGCCGAGCGGCATGTTCTTCTTCGGCACAGACGAGTTCGGCCGCGACGTCTTCTCGCGGACGATCTTCGCCGGCCGCCTGTCGCTGCTCGTCGGTGTTGCGGTCGTGACCCTGTCGGCCGTGATCGGCGTGACGCTCGGCCTGCTTGCCGGCTTCTTCCAGAAGCTCGATACGCCGATCGCCCGGCTGATCGATGCAATGATGGCGTTTCCGGATATTCTGCTGGCGATTGCGCTCGTTGCTGCCCTCGGTCCCTCGTTGACGACCGTGATCATCGCGCTGTCGATCGTCTATGCGCCGCGGCTTGCCCGCATCGTTCGTGCTTCGACGCTGGTCATTCGTGAACTCCCCTATGTCGAGGCGGCGAGGGCGCTCGGCATTTCGACCTTCCACATCATGACACGGCATGTGCTGCGCAATCTGCTGTCGCCGATCCTCGTGCAGGCCACCTTCCTCTTCGCCAGCGCGATGCTTGCCGAAGCCGGCCTGTCTTTCCTCGGCCTCGGCGTTAGCCCCGAAATCCCGACCTGGGGAACGATGATCGCCGCCGGCCGCCAATATATCGGCCAGGCCGACTGGATGACGCTGTTTCCTGGTGTCGCCATCATCCTCTCCGTACTGTCGCTGCAGATGGTCGGCGATGGCCTCAGGGACATGCTCGATCCAAAACTGCGCAAGGATCTCTGATCCGCCGATCAAGCGTCGGCCCAATCGAAATTCGCCAAATCGAAAATTGCATGACAGGAGTTTGCGTGAATCAGTTTCCTACCGCCGCCGGCAAGGTCGAGAACTCGCCTTACGAACGGCTTGCCGCCCTCGGCATTGCGCTTCCGCCGCCGCCGCCGCCGATTGCTAATTTCGTCACGCACGTGATCGAAGGCAATATGCTCTACCTCTCCGGCCAGGGACCGCGCGAGGCCGACGGTTTCATGCATGCCGGCAAGGTCGGCGGTGGGATCAGTGTCGACGAGGCCTACGGCCATGCGCGGCTGACCGGCATCAACCTGCTTGCCGTCATGCAGGATGCGCTCGGTGATCTCTCCCGCGTCAAGCGGGTGGTCAAGCTGCTCGGCATGGTCAATGCCGTGCCTGATTTCGAGGATCATCCGAGCGTCATCAATGGCTGCTCGGATCTGCTGATCGAAGTCTTCGGCGCGGCAGGCGAACATGCCCGCTCGGCCGTTGGCTTCGGCTCGCTGCCCGGCAACATCACCGTCGAGATCGAGGCGATCGTCGCCTTGCATGGCTGACGGGAGCTCGACACATTTGATCGACCGCCCCATGTTTCGTTTTTCGACCCAGAATCCTGGAGACCTCCATGTCCACTGATATCCGTCCGTCGCTTGGCCTTCGCCCTGTCATCAATGTATCGGGCACGATGACCAGCCTCGGCGCCTCGATCGTCGTTCCCGAAGCGATCAGCGCGATGGCATCGATCCTGCCGCACTTCGTCGAGATCAACGACCTGCAGCGTAAGGCCAGCGCCGTCATCGCAAGGCTGACCGGCAGCGAGGCGGGCTTCGTCACCGCCTCCTGCTCGGCCGGCATTTCGCTTGCCGTCGCCGGCGCAATCACCGGCAACAACCTGCTGGCGATCGAGAAGCTGCCGGATGTGGTGCCGGAGAAGAACGAAGTGCTGGTGCAGATGGGCCATGTCGTCAGTTACGGCGCTCCGGTCGACCAGGCGATTCGGCTTGCCGGCGGCAAGGTCGTGCTTGTCGGGCAGGCGACCTCGACGCATCGCTTCCACATGGAAAACGCCATCACCGACAGGACGGCGGCCGCCGTCTATGTCGTCTCCCACCATGTCGTCGACTACGGCCTTTTGAACCTCAAGGAATTCGTCGAGATCGCTCATGCCAAGGGCGTGCCCGTCATCGTCGATGCGGCCTCGGAATATGATCTCAGGCTTTTCCTGGAGCAGGGGGCCGATATCGCCCTTTACTCCGGCCACAAATTCCTCGGTGGCCCGACTTCGGGCATCGTGGCCGGCAGGAAGGAGCTGGTGCGTCATGCCTTCCTGCAGAACATGGGCATCGGCCGCGGCATGAAGGTCGGCAAAGAGAGCATCTTCGGCGTCATGGCGGCACTCGAAGCCTGGGAAAGCCGCGACCATGCCGGCATCCGGGAACGCGAGACCGGCTATCTCAACCTCTGGAAGCGCACGCTCGACGGCCGCCCCGGCCTCACCGCGCTTATCGAGCCCGATCCGACCCACAATCCGCTCGATCGGCTGCGCCTGATCGTCGATCCCGAGCAGGCGCATATCACCGCCTGGGATCTGGCCGATGCGCTTGCCAAGGGCAGCCCGCCGATCATCGTGCGCGATCACGAGGTGGAGCACCGCTATTTCTACCTCGACCCCTGCAACCTGCACCCGGGCGAGGAGACGGTCGTCGCGGAGCGCCTGGCGCAGGAACTCGACAAGGCACGTGCTTCCAACGAGATCATCGCAACGCCGATCGAAAACCGCAGCAGGCACCGCTTCGATGGTGCACTGCGCTGGCCGGATTGATCCGCCGCTTACCCGTCGCAAGAGGAGCCGCCATGGCCAGCCCCCAAACCCAACCGATCCAGACGACGACCGACGTTCTTGCCGTCGAAAGGCTGACGACATCCTTCCTGGTGGACGGCGTCTGGAAACAGGTCGTGCGCGACGTCTCCTTCACCGTCGCTCCGGCGGAAACGGTGGCGATCGTCGGCGAATCCGGGTCGGGCAAGAGCGTCACCTCGCTCTCGATCATGCGGCTGCTGCAGGCGGATACGAGCCGTGTCGAGGGCCGGGTCATGCTCGGCGGACGCGACCTTTTGGCCCTGCCGGAAAATGCCATGCGGCAGGTGCGCGGCAACGAGGTGGCGATGATCTTCCAGGAGCCGATGACATCGCTCAATCCGCTCTTCACCATCGGCGACCAGATTTCCGAGGCGCTGCTCTGCCATTCCGATATGAGCAGGGCCGATGCCAAAGCTGAGACGATCCGGCTGCTGGAAAAGGTCCGCATCCCCTCGGCCGCCTCACGCTTCGGCGAATATCCGCATCGTTTTTCCGGCGGTATGCGCCAGCGGGTGATGATCGCCATGGCACTCGCCAGCCGGCCGAAGTTGTTGATTGCCGACGAGCCGACGACGGCGCTCGATGTGACCATCCAGGGCCAGATCCTCGATCTCATCAAGACGCTGCAGGACGAAGAGGGGACCTCCGTTCTCTTCATCACCCATGACATGGGTGTCGTTGCCGAGATCGCCGACCGGACGGTGGTTATGTATCGCGGCGAACAGGTGGAAAGCGGCGCCACCGCCGATATCTTCCATCGAGGCAAACATCCCTATACGAGAGCGCTGCTGTCAGCCGTGCCGGTGCTCGGCTCGATGCAAGGCAGGCAAAGGCCGCTGCGCTTTCCCGTGGTCAATACCGCAACGGGTGAATCGGACATTCCCGCTGAGGTCGCCAATACGGTGGCAGCGACGCCCGTCCTGCAGGTGAAGAACCTCACCAAGCGTTTCGACATTCATTCCGGCCTGTTTGGCCGGCTGACCAGCCGAGTGCATGCCGTCGAAAACGTCTCCTTCGATCTTCATGCTGGCGAGACGCTGTCGCTCGTCGGCGAATCCGGCTGCGGCAAATCGACGACCGGCCGCGCCATCATGCGGCTCATCGAGCCGCAGGCCGGTTCTGTTCTCGTCGAGGGCAGGGAGGTGCTCGGCCTCGACAGGAAGGATCTGCGCGAGATGCGCAAGTCGGTGCAGATGATCTTCCAGGATCCCTTTGCCAGCCTCAATCCGCGCATGACGGTCGGTGCTGCGATCGCCGAACCCTATCTCGAACACAAGATGGGCACCGCGAGGGAGGCGAAAGATATCGTCGCCGATCTTTTGGTGAAGGTCGGCCTGTTACCGGAGATGGCCGCGCGTTATCCGCATGAATTTTCCGGCGGCCAGCGCCAGCGCATCTGCATTGCCCGCGCGCTCGCCTTGCAACCGAAGGTCATCGTCGCCGACGAAAGCGTGTCGGCGCTCGACGTCTCGATCAAGGCGCAGGTCATCAACCTGATGCTCGACCTGCAGCAGAGCCTCAACCTCGCCTTCCTGTTCATCTCGCACGACATGGCGGTGGTCGAACGCGTCAGCCATCGCGTGGCGGTGATGTATCTCGGCGAGATCGTCGAGATCGGCCCGCGGGCCGCAGTCTTCGAAAATCCGCAGCATCCCTATACGAAAAAACTCATCGCGGCAGTGCCCGTGCCCGATCCGGACCGCCGCCACGAAAAGCGGATGGTGGCGAATGACGAGATCAAGAGCCCGATGCGCCCGGTCGACTATCAGCCTGCGACCACGTCTTATCGCGAAGTCGGGCGGGGCCATCTGGTCATGGCCGAGCGGTAGCCGAGGTCGAAGTTTAGAGAAGCCGTCGGCGCAACGCGGCCAGATCGGTCGGGGTCAGGCCGACCCCTGTGAGATAGTCCGCCGCACCGCCATAGGTCCGGCGGATATGATCGAGCGTCGCCCGCATCGTCTGTGGTTCGCAGGCGAGAAAACGCTCGATCAGGGCAGGGGCGGTGCCACGCTCCAGCGCCTTTTCACGCAGTCTGCCGATCAGCGGCCCGGAAATCGTTGCGGTCAGGGCATAGTCGCCGATGATGGCATCGTCGTCGACATCGGCAAGCGACAGCAGGATTGCCGAAATGATGCCGGTGCGATCCTTGCCGGCGCTGCAATGATAGAGCACGATACCATCAGGCGCATCGGCAATGGCACGCAGCACCGCGCCGACCGCTTCCCTGCAGGTATCCAGCGCATCCCGGTAGCGCATCGACATGTCGAAAGGCGCGTCTTCGGAACTGGCCGCTATGTCGATCGGCGCCAGCCCGTGGAAAAGCGAGGTATTGTGGAAGCGGACGGCCGGATGGGACCTGAACGGGTTCTCTTCCACCGCGGTTTCCTCAGCATTGCGCAGGTCGATGACCGTCGTTACGCCGGTCTCCAGCAAAGTGTCGATATCGCCTTCGCTGAGACGATGAAGCCCATCCCCTCTCAGAACGGAGCGCCAGCGTGTCGTTTCCGCGGTGCGGGTGGCATAGCCCCCGAGATCGCGAACGTTGAATGCTCCCTCGAGAGCAAGGAGGCGGTCGAAGGTCTGGCTCATCAGCGGATTCCGGATTTCATGAAGGAGTCGATGACATGGCGCTGCAGCACCAGATAGATGACAAGGATGGGCAGGCTTGCCAGCGTCGCCGCCGCCATCAGCGGCCCCCAGAGATTGCCTTCCTGTGTCATGAAGGTCTGCAGCGCGATCTGGACGACGGAATTCTCGATCTTGCGCGAGAGCAGCAGCGGCCAGAAATATTCGTTCCAGGCCGAGATGAAGGCGAGGATGCCGAGCGAGGCGATCGGCGCGCGCATGTTCGGAGCAACGATCTGCCACAGGATGCGCCAGTGCCCGGCGCCGTCGAGGCGCGCCGCTTCCAGGATCTCGGTCGGGAAGGAGCGCATGGCGTGGTAGAGCAGCAGGATGGCGAAGGCAGCGACCGCATTCGGCACGACGAGGCCGGAAAGCGTATCGAGCAGACCGAGCCGCGAGGCGAGAACATAATTCGGGATCATCGTCACCTGGAAGGGCACGAGCCAGGACAGCGCGATCAGCCCATGCACGACACCGGCGATCCGCATGCGCCAGCGCACCAGCGCATAGGCCGCGAGCAGGCCGGTCAGGGCCTGGAACAGCGCGGTTGCCGCCGCCACGACCATCGTATTCAGGAGAATGCGCAGCATCGGCATCTTCGTCAGCACGAAGGCGTAGTTTTCCAATGACGGCGCCGACGGCCAGAGCGTGGTGGAAAAGATGTCGTTCTCGGCCCGCAGCGACGTCGCCACCATCCAGTAGAGCGGGAAGATCGCCAGCAGCGACAGCACGATCATCATCAGATGCACGCCGGCCCCGCGCGTTCGCGCCGGCAGCGTCTCGTATGCGCGGGGACGAGATGATGCGGTTGGCGGGCTGCCGTCGCGGTCAGTTGTCATAGACGGCATACCTCTTCATCAGGCGAAGGCAGACGAAGGCGATCACGGCAAAACCGGCGAAGGTGATCATCCCGGCCGCAGCGCTCCAGCCGGCCGACATCGTCTCGAAGCCGTATTCCCAGAGCAGATAGAAGATGTTGGTCGTGGATTTCAGCGGTCCGCCATTGGTGAGCACGTTGATATAGGCAAAGCTCCATTGCGCGCCGAAGAGGATCGTCATCATCGACAGAAGCAGGATCGTCGGCGACAGCAGCGGCAGGCGGATATCGCGGATGATCTTCCAACGGCTGGCGCCGTCGATACGCGCGGCCTCGATATAGGATTGATCGATGCCGGCGTTGGCGGCGGAAAACAGCAGCGTCGAAAAGCCGATCAGCTTCCAGCCGGTGATCCAGATCAGCGTCGCCAGCGCATAATCGGGATCGGTGAGGAAGCCGATGCGGCCGAGACCGAGCGCTTCGAGCCAGTGATTGACCAGCCCGTGATCGTCGTTGAGCAGCCAGCGCCAGAGTACGGCGGCGACAACGGGCGCGACGATCATCGGCACGAAGATCAGCGTGCGGTAGACGAGGCGCGGCCAGCCCTGCAGATCCTGCGTCAGTATGGCGACGAAGAGGGGAATGACCACCGACATCGGGAAGAGGCCGACGATATAAAGCACCGTATTCCAGAGCGCGGTGCGCATCTCGGCAAGCGCAAACAGGCGGCGGTAGTTGTCGAAGCCGACGAAGCGCTGCGGCGCGGTCGGCAGCATGTTCCACTGGTAGAAGGATAACTGGAAGGCTTCGACGAGTGGAATATAGGTCCACACCAGCAGCAGGATCAGCGCCGGCGCCAGATAGAACCACGGCGCAGCCCCCGCACCTCGCTCGCGGGGGAGGGCGCGCCGGCTTTCCATCGTCATCGGTCGGGCCAGATCGGCCTGGATATCGGTCATGGAATTCGTCCCAAAACAGGGCCGGCCGAAGGGTAAGCCCCGGCCGGCGGCTCCTCGTTCAAGGCATCAGGGTTCAAGGCATCAGGTTCTGGGCATCCTGCTCGGCGGTCTGGAGCGCCGCCTTGGGATCGCCGCTGCCGAAGACGGCTTCGCGCACGGAATCCATCATCATCTTTTCCACCTGGCGGTAGTTCGGGCCGGGGAAGGCGATATTGGCCTTCAGATGCGAAAGCTGTTCCAGGTTGGCGCGGAAATTCGGGTTCTGCTTCACCCATTCGCCGAGATATTGCGGGTCGTCGACGATATCGAGGCGCAGCGGAAGATAGCCGATCTTGCTGGTGATGACCGTATAGGCTTCCTTGCTGGTCAGGAACTTCAACAGTTCATAGGAAGCCCGCTGCTTGGCGGGATCCTTGCTGAAGACGAAGAGCGCGCTGCCGGAATTGGTCGGCGCCGTCGGCTTGTCGCCGAAAGCGGGCATCGGCGCCATGCGCAGATCGAACTTGTCCTTGGCCGCTTTCTTGAAGCTGCCGTAAGTGGCGCTGGTATAGAGGAACATGCCGAGATTGCCGCTCGCCATCGTATCGGCCGGGCTTGCGACGTCGAGGCGGGCATGGGCGCCGCTGTCGACCATGTCGCGCAGCATCTTGACGGCATCGGCGGCATCGCCGTCGGCAAAGGTCAGCTTGTTGTCGTTGCGCACCTTGCCGCCGTTCGACATGACGATTGCCTGATAGACGAAGGTGCCGTCGGCAGGACCGTAGGCGCCGGGGAAGAAGCCGGCCTTGCCGGTCTTTTCCTTGATCGCCTTGCCGGCGGCATTGACGTCGGCCCAGGTCTTCGGCGGATTGTCGGGGTTGAGGCCCGCCTGCTTGAAGAGGTCGGCATTGTAATAAAGGATCGGCGTCGAGAAAGTGTAGGCAAGGCCGTAGGTCTTGCCGTCCACCTTGCCGAGCTCCAGCCCCTGCGGGATCATGCCGGTCAGATGGTCCTTCAGCTCCACCGGTGTCACCATGTCTTCCAGCGCATTGGCGCCGAGATCGCTGGAGATATAGATCAGATCGCGGAAGACGAGCTGGGCGACATCAGGCTGCTGGCTGGCGACGATGTCGGCCTGCACGCGGCTCATGATCTCGTTCGAAGGAACGGCCACGGTCTCGACGGTGATATTGGGGAATTTCTGCTTGAAGGTGGCGAGCAGCTCCTTGGTGGCATCGGCGCCGGCACTCACTGATGCGAGATTGTAATTATAGAAGCTGATGGTGACAGGGCCATCCACCGTCGCCGGCATCTCGGCGAACGCTTGCAGCGGCAGCAGGGCGGTACCTGCAAGTGCGCCCATCAGTTTGAGTGTGGTTCTGCGCAACATCTTAGTCTCTCCGGATGTGGTTATTCGGCAGCGACGGGAACGGCGCGTTCCAGAAGCATCTCGAGCGGGTAGGTGTTGAGTTCGGCGCGGTCGGACGGCAGCGGCACGAAGGCCATGGTGAGACCGGAGGGGCGGATGGTGCCGATGCCGAAGGATGCGCCGCGCACCATGCGCAGGATATCGGTGCGCAGGATATCGGTCGCCGCATGCTGGCCGGTGCCGACGATGACGGGAATGCCGTGCCAGACCGAAACGCGATCGTGATGGATATGACCGCTGAGGATGCCGATGATGTTGCGGCCCTTCAGCATTTCGGCGAACCGCTGGGATTGCGGGAAATGGATGGTGCGCCAGTGGGCGACGTCAGGTGCCTCGCCGAGTGCCGGCGGATGGTGCACGACGATCAGCTTGGGCAGATCGGGATGGCTGTCGAGCGTGCGCTCAAGCCATTCGAACTGTTCGGGGTCGATGGCGCCGCCAATCAGCCCTGGCGTGCTCGAATCGAGGGTGACGATATGGATGCCGCCGACGATCCGGTCGTGATCGTAAGGCGCATCGGGATCGGCGGTCTCGACCTCCATGCCCTCGTAAAAACCGGGGCGGGTGTCGTGATTGCCGAGCGCATAGATCACCGGCACGTCGACTTTCTCGTCGATGATGCGCTTCAGCATGCGGAAGCTTTCGGCATCGCCGCGATTGGTGAGGTCGCCACTGGCGATGATGAATTCCGGCTGCGGCGCCACGGTGGCGACGAGATCGAGCACCTCGCGCAGCGTTTCGGTGGTGTCGCTGAAGAGATGGTCGTCATCGGGGGTGCCGACGTGAAGATCGGTCAGATGGATGAAGGTTGTTTCGCGCTGCACGGGGCATCTCCGTTCAAGATCGGTTCGGCTGCGTGATGATCGTTAGAGAAGCTTTGCTGCGCTGGCGTGACGAATTTCGAACGCTGTTCGAACCGGGATCGCTCAGCCGTGGCGGCGGAACATCGGGGCGATGACCTCGATCATGCCTTCGGGATCGCTGAGGTCAAACCGGTGATCGGTCAGGATCGCCGTGCGTTCGCGGCTGCGGGTCACCTGCGAGCGGATGCCGAGCGCGCAATTCAGCCGCCAGCCGATATCGACATCGTCGAGCCAGGGCGCGATCTGTTTCAGAGGCGGGATGAAGGCTTTGTGATGTTCGACATTCTCGGTGATCCGGCGGTAATGCTGCGGATCGCCGCTGCGCTGGGCAAGCGAGGTGAAGTGCGACAGGACAGGATAACCCGATGTCGGATCGAGGCTCCAGCGGATCGACGGGCCGATCAGGGCGGCGATCACCTCGTCGAGATCGGCGGGAGCGGGCCGCCGGCGCTCGACGGCCTTTCTGAGGAGCGTCAGCCGCTCGGCATTGAGGCGCCGGTAGACACGCTCCGCCACCGCGACGATCAGCTCCTCCTGCGAGCCGAAATGATAGCTGATCGCCGACGGCGTCGCATCGGCGGCCACCGCAATCCGCCGGGCCGTCAGTTCCTCCAGCGTGCTGATATCGCGCATGATATGTTCGCAGGCATCCATCAGCCTGAGCGCGGTTGGATTGATCCGACCATGCATTGCAGTCTTCGATCCGTTGTCGATGTCTTACAGCGCCGCGCGTCTTCAGACACGCAAAGGACGCTGTAACACTTTGAATGGCTGCAGCAGCCTATGCCCGTGTCGTGTCGATTGGATGAATGGCCGCGCAGGGCATCTCGGATTTCGGAACGCGGCCGGGCTGCCCGCATCGACGTTCAGGAGCCGAATTAGGAGTTGCCTGGACGATGAGCGGCGCATAAATCAGATGCATAGCCCAATGCCTGGAAATCCGGACCGATGAACAACAACGACTATTATTCGAAACTCGGCGGACTGCCGCCGCAAACCGAGCTGCTTTCCAGCAAGGCCGTTTTCACCACAGCCTATGCGGTCATCCCGCGCAGCGTCATGACCGACATCGTCACCAGCGTGCTTCCGCATTGGACGGGGACACGGGCATGGGTTCTCTCCCGGCCACTCTCCGGCTTCTCCGAGACCTTCTCGCAATATGTGATGGAGGTCCAGCCCGGTGGTGGAAGCGACCGGCCGGAGCCCGATAAACGGGCCGAAGCGGTCCTGTTCGTCGTCGACGGCGAGGTGACGGTGGAACTCGATGGCGTCAGCCACGCGCTTCGCAGCGGCTCCTTCGCTTATCTTCCGGCGGGTTCGGTTTGGCGCCTGAAAAACGGCGGCTCGACTGCGGCAAAATTCCACTGGATTCGAAAGGCATTTCAGGAGGTCGAGGGGCTGGAGCCGCCACCGGCGATCGTCACGCATGAGGACCAGCACCCCATCTCGGCAATGCCCGACACCGATGGACGCTGGGGCACGACCCGGTTCATCGATCCGGCCGATGTCCGCTACGACATGCACGTGAATATCGTGACTTTAGAGCCGGGTGCCGTGATCCCCTTCATGGAAACCCATGTCATGGAGCATGGTCTCTACGTGCTGGAAGGCAAGGCCGTCTATCGGCTGAACCAGGATTGGGTCGAGGTCGAGGCCGGCGACTTCATGTGGCTGCGCTCTTTCTGCCCGCAGGCATGTTACGCCGGCGGCCCCGGCCGGTTCCGCTATCTGCTCTACAAGGATGTCAACCGTCACATGACGCTCTGGTAGGATCTGTCGCAGAGGGACGATGAAGCTCGAAAGCGAACGTCTGATTTTGAGACCCTGGCGACAGCAGGATCGCAAGCCCTTCGCGGCGATCAATGCCGAACCCGCCGTCGTCAGATATCTCAATCCTCTGACCGACCAACAGTCGGATGCAATGCTCGACCGCATCGACCGTCATTTCGAGGATCATGGCTGGGGGTTCTGGGCGCTGGAGGAGAAGGCAAGCGGGGAGTTGATCGGCATGTGCGGCCTCAACAACGTTTCGCCGGCTTTGCCGTTCGCCCCGGCAGTCGAAATCGGTTGGCGGCTTTCAGCGTCGCGGCACGGCGCCGGATATGCGCGCGAGGCGGCAGAACGGTCCCTCGACTTTGCGTTCAACGAGCTCAAGCTTGACCGCATCGTCAGCTTCACAGTACCCGCAAACAGCAATTCCTGGGGTTTGATGAAACGACTGGGGATGAGCCGGATCGGTGAGTTCAATCATCCCAATTTCGCCGAGGGGCATCCGTTACGCCGTCACGTGCTCTACGAGCTGCGATCACCAAACGGCATTTGAACCCAGCCGCCCATCGACACCAACTACGAGAGACGCGCCTCCGGCATCTCGCGTTCGAGTTCCTCGATATAGGCGCGCATATAGCGCGTGCGATGCCCCGCTTCGCGGGTGCCGGCCTTCGTCAGGAATGTGTCTTCGAGCCTGAACAGCCGGTTGTAGAAGTGATCGATGATGAATTTCCGGTCGTCGATATCCCGAGCCTCTGGGATGGGTTCGCCCTCGTGATAGAGGGCCGCACCGAAACGGCCGCCGACGATCATGCAGCGGGCGATACCGATCGCGCCGAGTGCGTCGATCCGGTCGGCATCGTGCAGGATCTTCGCCTCGATAGTCTCGGGCGGGATGCCTGCCGTATAGCTGTGAGCCGCAATCGCGTGATAGACACGCTCTATATCAGCATCGTCGAAAAGCTGCTCTTCGCGCAGGAATTCTGCAGCAAGCGAGGCTGAATGCACCGATGACGGCGCCCGGATGCCGCCATCCTTTTCGCGACGGATGACGTCGTGCAACCAGCTGGCGGCAATCAGCACATCCTGTCTGGCCGGCTCCTCTTCCTCCGCCGCGAACGCCTTTGCGCTTTCGACAACCCGCTTGACATGAAGCAGGTCGTGGGCGGGATCGATGCCGACGCATGTCTTGACGAAGGCCTCGAGACGAATTTCCAACGTCGACATTCAGTTGCGGTCCTGCTCGAACTCGGAGATATAGGCCGACGAAATCAGCCGCTCCCTGGTTTGGCTGAGCTCGGATATCGCGCCGAGCGCATACTCGCCGCAGAGGATCGCATCGATGCCGTGGGCAATTGCCGACTGCACCATATGCGCGTAGCGGCCGATTTCCCCGCCGTCGATAAAATTGATCGCATTGCCGCGATTGGCGAAGAAATCCGTCATCCTGTCGTCTCGGCGCGGGAACTGCCAGAACTCGCCGTAGGTTTTCGTTGCGGTGCTGAAATCGATATCGAATTCGTCGTCGGCTGAGGTCGCCGAGAAGACGAAGGTCGGCCGGCTCTTCCGGTTCAGATCGGCAAGGCTGAGAGCGCGATTGCCGGTTGCCGAGAAAATGACATCGGCGCCAGAGATCGCACGGTCACGCTCGGGGATCGCATAGTTGAGGCACTTGGCAAGAACCCGCTTGCAGGGGTCGGTGTCGAATATCGAAACGTCGTAGCCGTGGCGAAGCAGGGTGTCGGCGATGCTGAAGCCGATCTTGCCGAAGCCGAGGACGGTGATTTTCTTCGCGTGGAAGGTTTCGCCGATATGGCGCAACTGCCGCTCGGCCGAAAAGACGATCGCTCGGCCGACCCACCAGTCTTCAAGCTGCTTGGTCGCGCTGCGGGCGACGGAGACAACCGGCATGCCGGCGAGGTCCGACTTCTGATAGCGTTGATGGCCGTTCTCGGTATCTTCGACGATGCCGACGATATTCTGTAGAAAGCCTTGCTGTTTCCAGGCCGGTACCTTGCAGAAATAGCCGCCAATATCGACAAGAATGGTTTCCCGTCCGCCTGTCATGCCGTCGAGAAGCTCCTGCGTCTTGAAGGGCGACTCGCAGATTTCGCGGGAAAGGATTTCCGTCCGATGGTAGCGCGAAATTCGGCGCAATATATCGGTCTGGGCGGATTTTGGTTTCACCAGAATGCCCGAGATATCCGCCACCTGCTCCAGCGCCTGCAGGAAAGGCGGAAGGCTGCCGATCGCATGACAGACCATGACCAGATTGGCGCGGCGCGTCGAAAGAGACGCACAAACCTGGTTGAAAAATCCCTGGACGTCGTGGCCAGGCTGAATGAGATGATGCCCCTGGCGGAATGACTGCACGATAGCCATGATCTTGCCCTTCGGGTACTGCACAAAATTACGTCATCCATTAGTGATACGATGACCGTGTTTCAGGCATGTGACCTCTTTGCCGGCAGCGAGCGACCAATGGCGCGCTTACTGTTTTGCCTGTGCGGCGAAGCTCCTTGCGCAGTCGCAAAAGGATTTGAGCAACGGGTTCTTGCTGGCCGGCGGCCAGAATAGTGCGAGGGCATGCGTTCCGATCGCAGCTTCCGTCTCTTTCAAGACAAGATCGTCGGGAATGGCCGCAGTTCCCGGAGAAATCAGGCAGGCACCGAGCCCTGCGGCGGCCAGCGCCATCTGCGACAGGGTCGTGCTGACGTCGGTATCGATGATCCGCGGCTCTATACCGAGACCCCGCAGGGCGTTCAGCTGGTAGTCGTAGTGCGTGCGATGGTAGTCGCGCGGCACCAGCACGAAGTCGAGTTCGGCGAGGTCCTCGGCACGAAGGATCTTCTTCGACGCCAGCCGATGCTGCCGCGAGAGGCAGACACGGTAGGGCGCTTCCCAGATCGTCTGCGAGCGCATGTCCTCCATCAGTTTTGCCGGTGTTGGAAGCGTGAGGAAGCCGGCATCCAGCTCGCCCTCGTTCAGAAACTGGCTCATTTCTTCGGCCGGCATTTCGGCGAGATAGGGAATGACGGCCGGCTGGCGCTGACGGAATTGCCGCAGAAGCTCGGTCACGGCGGAGTAGGAGAGATAGCTGGGGATGCCGAGCCTCAGTGTCTTCGTCCTTCGCTCGCCATCGAGCATTTCCATCGCATCCCCGAGCATCCCGAGAATGCGGCGGCAGCGGATGAGGAATAGTTCTCCGTCATCGCTCAGCCGCAGCAGTTTGGTGCCGCGCTGAAGGAGTGCGACGCCGAGCGTCTCCTCCAACTGGGCAATTTGCTGGCTGAGCGTCGGCTGACTGATGGCAAGGGCTACGGCAGCCCGGCTGAAGCTGCCATGGTGCTGCAGCTCCACGAAATAGATCAGCTGCCGTAGGCTGAGCCGGCGCATGCGGCGCAGGATGGCAGGCGAAAGCGTGGCGTCCGACATCCGGTTCGATCCCCTTGCTGTTTGTGACGCAGGGACCCGATCTATAGATGCTTTCTATAGTGCCGATGACAATCCGATCCAAATGTCATCCACGCGATACATCCGCCCAATACTTGCTGTGCCGCTTGAGGGACATGGCAAGAGGCGACCGGACAATCGATGCAAGCCAGACTAGACATTCTGGGCTCGTCAGGGGGCTATCCGGTGCTCGGCTTGCCATGCTCGGGATACCGCCTGAGCGGCAAGGGCCAGGCGATATTGCTGGACTGCGGACCGGGCATCGCGACGGCTTTGTTTTCGGCAAGCGAAGTCTGCGGGCTCGATGCCGTCATCATCAGCCATATGCATCCCGACCACATCCTCGACCTGATACCGCTCGGCTATGGATTGCTGAACGAATGGGTCTGCGGCGGCCGGACGAGCAGGTTGCCTTTGCGCGTTCCTCCCGGCGGCCGGCGCTTTCTCGAACAATTCTCCGGCCTCTTCGATCATCGCAATTGGCGTTTCGGCGAGGAAGATCGTGGTCCTGGGCATGCAGCTCTGCGTGACATCATGAAGAAGGGCGAGGATTGGCTCCTGACGGTCTTCGACATCGAAGAATATGTTCCGGGCGATGCCTGGAACCAGGGCGACATCCGTATCACCACCGCGCCGGCCGATCATTCGATCGTGACGGCCGCCATGCGCCTCGATGCGGGCGACAGGGCACTTGCCTATACCGGCGATACGCGCTGGCGGGCAGAGCTTGTCGAGCTTTTCGCCGGTGCTGCACTGCTGCTCGCCGATGCGCACCTCTCAAGCGCCAAGGCACCGGGAGGCGCCCATATGACGCCGCGTGAAGCCGGCCGTCTTGCTCGGATCGCCGGAGTGGAGACCCTCGTCCTTTGCCATCTTGGCTCACCGACCGACGGCGAAAGTGCTGTGGGGGAGGCAGCGGCGGAATTCGGCGGCGATATCCGCATTGCGGCCGGCGAGCGGATGTTTCTCTTATGAGCGTCGACCGTGGATCAATCGGCGGCCTCACCTCGATCCTGACGCCGCTCCCGCTGCCGCCGGCACGCTGGACAAGGGCGGCACCCTATCTCTTCATGGCGCCCTTGCTGTTTCTGCTGGCCGCCTTCACGATCCTGCCCGGCTTCTTGACCATCGGCCTTGCCTTCTTCAACATCGATATTCTGGCCGGCACGCACCGTTTCGTCGGCCTTGCCAATTTCAGCGCCGCGATCGGCCGCGGCGAGATATCGAACAGTATCGGCGTTACCTTTCTCTATGTCGCAATGACGGTGCCGACGTCGTTGATCCTCGGCCTGCTGGTGGCGCTTGCGATCGACGCACTATCGCACGGTGCCGCCTTCTGGCGGGCCGTCTATTTCCTGCCTGTTGCGGCAACCCTGGTTGCCATGTCCGTGGTTTGGCGATGGATGTTCCTGGCGCGCAAGGGGGTCGTCGATCTGACGATCGGCCATTGGCTCGGCCTCAGCGACTGGCTGAACTCGCCGACGCTCGCTTTGCCGGCCGTCGCCGTCGTCGGCAACTGGCAGCAGATCGGCTTCGTGGCGATCATTTATCTTGCCGGTATTGCCACCGTCCCAAAACATGTGGCCGAGGCGGCAAGGGTCGATGGCGCCGGCGTATGGGGTCGCTTCTGGCACGTGACCTGGCCGGCGCTCGGCCCGACAACGATCTTCGCCACCGTCGTTAGCAGCACCAACGCGCTTCGCGTGTTCGATACGATCGCGACCATGACCGGTGGCGGCCCGTCGAAACGGACCGAGACGCTGGCTTACCTGATGTGGCAACGCGGCATCTATTTCTTCGACATTGGCGGCGGCGCGGTGGTGGCGCTAATCCTTCTGGCGCTCGCCCTTGTCGCCGCCGTCATTCAGATGTGGGCAACGTCGACACTCGAAGCGGCAGGGCGGCGATGATGACGGATCGCTCCAGCGCGCTGACACGCCAGATCAGCCTTCATACTGTGCTGGCGATCGGCGCTGTCTTCATGCTTCTGCCTTTCTGGCTGATGCTCCGGACGTCGCTGATGCCTGCGGACGAGATCTTCTCGGGAAATATGCTCGGTCTCGGCCCAATTACGCTCGACAATTACCGTCGGGTCTTCACCGAAGTGCCGATTGCCCGCTACTACTTCAACGGCATTCTCGTCGTCGTTGCCATCTTCATCGGACAGCTCGTCATCTGCATCCCGGCAGCCTATGCGCTGGCGCGGCTGCATTTCCACGGGCAGACGGCAGGCCTGTGGCTTGTTCTCGGCGCCATGCTCATTCCTTACCAAGTCACCGCCATCCCGGTGTTCGTGCTTCTTTCGGAACTCGGGCTGATCAACAGCCTCGGGGCGCTGATCCTGCCTTTTGTCGGCTCCGCCTTCAGCGTCTTCCTGCTGCGCCAGTTCTTCCTGTCGATCCCGGCCTCCGTCTTCGAGTCGGCGCGATTGGACGGGGCCTCGCCGGCCCGCATCCTGTTTGCGATCGTGCTGCCGATGGCCCGGCCGGCGATCGCCACGTTCGGCGTCTTCAGTTTCGTGTCGCACTGGAACGACTATTTCTGGCCGTCCTTCGTGCTGCGCAGCGATGCCGCCGCCACCGTTCCCTTCGGCATCGTGCAGTTCCTCAACCAGGACCTCGGCGCGGAATACGGGCCGCAGATGGCGGCCGCGACGCTGACGGTCGTTCCACTTTTGATCGGATTCTTGCTTGCCCAGAAACAGTTCGTCGCCGGGATGGCGATGTCTTCGGGCCAGGTCGACTGAGATTCAACAGCCCTTCGGAGGTAAAGATGAAAAGCAGTTCCACGACGTCCCGTTTCGCGGTCAAGGCTGCGATATTCTCCTGTGCCGTCGCGCTTGCAGCGCCCGCAACCGCGCTCGCGCAAACCGAAGTGCGCATCGTCTCGGGCCAGGCCAGCCAGAACGGCAATGTGCTCAAGGACATCTTCAGCGGTTTTGCCGAGAAGAACGGTGATGTGAAGGTGAATTTCGAGCTCGACAACCGCTCCGACCTCGATACGACACAGAAGGTGCTTGCCGATATCGTCGCGGGTACTGCGCCGGATGCGGTCAGGGTCACTGGTGCCGTCTTGCGCGCCTATGTCGATTCAGGCCGTGCGCAGCCGCTGGACAACTGCCTGGCATCAGCGCCTGAACTTGCCGCGCAGCTCGACAGCGGTCTGCTGGAAGGCTTCAAGGTCAACGGTAAGCTCTACGCCATGCCCTGGTACACGACCTTGCCGGCGCTCTTCATCAATGACGATGCCTTTAAGGCTGCCGGTCTCGATCCGTCGCGGCCGCCGCAGACATGGTCCGAGGTCGAGTCGGCTGCCGCAAAGCTCACCGACAAGTCCGCCAATAAATTCGGCGTCCTCATGTACATGCCGAACGACTATCTTTTCGAGGCGCAGCTGCGCTCCGCCGGCGGGCAGATCGTCGATGCCGGCGGCAAGCCTGCTGTTTCGAGCCCCGAGAGCATCGCTGTGATGCAGTTCATGCGCGGCCTCGTCGAAAAGGGATACATGCCGGCGATTGCTCCGAGTTCCTTCTGGGGACAGTTCGCAGCCCTCTTCCAGGCCGGCGATGTCGGCATGCTGCTGATCTCCTCGTCGTCCTTCCCAGCGCTGACTGGCAAGGTGAATTTTCACGTCAGTCTCGCGCCTATGCCGATCAAGGATGGCGGCACGCGCGTCGTGACGGCCTCGAGCAACGGCTTCGTGATGCTGGCGACCGATCCTGAAAAGCAGGCCGCGACCTGCAAGGCGTTGCTGTCGCTGATCACACCGGAGAATGTGGCAAAGACCGTGATGGCGACTGCGTCGTCGCCGCATAACCGCACCGCTGCGGAAAAGGCCGATCTGCTTGGTGACTATTATGCCAAGAACCCGACGCTCGCCTCGATCAATACGCAGCCGAGCGTCGCCTGGTATTCGCTGCCCGGCAAGAACAACAGCGAGTTCCAGACTGCTTTCGGCGACATCCAGTATGAAATCCTGACCGGCACCGTCACGGCGAGCGAAGGGCTTCAGAAACTTGCAACGACGATGGCCGGATTGCTTTCGAGCCAATAGGACAGATGATGCAGCATGTTCGCTTTTCGGCCGGCGGCGGTTTTGCGCCGCCGACCATCTTCGTCGACAAGGTTTCGAAGACCTATGCGGGGGCGGCGCGGCCGGTGCTCGACGGCCTGACCGTTTCCTGCCCGGCCGGCAGGATCACCGTCATCGTCGGCCCGTCCGGTTGCGGCAAGACCACGCTGCTCAGATGCCTGTGCGGTTTGGAGCCGATCGGCAGCGGCGCCATTCGCTTCGGCGATGCCGATGTCAGCAATGTCGATGCCCAGAAACGCGGCGTTGCCATGGTCTTTCAGAATTATGCGCTCTATCCGAGCAAGACCGTCGCCGAAAATATCGCATTCCCGCTCAGAATGGCCGCTGTTCCAAAGGCGGAGCGCCTGCGCCGCGTCGAGGCCGCCGCCCGGCTGGTACGGATCGAAGGCCTTCTCGATCGTGTGCCGGCTCAGCTTTCCGGCGGGCAGCGCCAGCGCGTCGGCATCGCCCGGGCGATCGTGCGTGGTCCGCGGGTGCTGTTGATGGACGAGCCGCTCTCCAACCTCGACACGAAGCTGCGCGCCGAAATGCGCACCGAGCTTGCCCTTCTGCAGCAGCAGATCGGCGCGACCACTGTTTACGTCACGCATGATCAGACCGAAGCGCTGGCGCTTGCCGATCATCTTATCATCCTTCGCGAGGGGGCGGTGGAGCAGCAAGGTGCGCCTGGCGATATCTTCCGCCGCCCGGCATCGATCTTCGTTGCCGATTTTCTCGGCTCGATGAACCTGATTGTGGCGGAAGGGGCGGGTGCAAGCCTGCACTTCGGCGACGGTGGGGAGATGCGGCTGCCCGCGGGTCGTGAGATCGCCACAGGCGAACGGCTGATCCTCGGCTTCCGTGCCGAAGACATGCGGATCGCTCCGCCCGATCCTCGATCGCTCTGCCTGACCGCGGATGTCGTCAGGAGCGAGTTGCTTGGGACCGACAGCCTCGTTCATCTCTTGGCGGCCAATCAGGCGCTGCGGGCTCGTCTCGCCGTACCGGTGCCCGCCGGCAAGCGGCTGACGCTCACGGTCGATGCGGAGCATCTCCACTTTTTCTCGGCGAGCGGACAGCGTATGGGCGGGGCAGGGGATCCATGAGGCATTATCGCCATGTCGTCTGGGATTGGAACGGCACTCTGCTCGACGACTTCGAGATCACCGCACGGATCACCATCGAAGCGCTCGCCGAACTCGGTGCTCCCGATGTCACGATCGAAGAGGTGCGTCATCACTATTGCCGACCTCTTTCCCGTTATTTTTCAACGCTGCTCGGTCGTGAGGCGACAGCCGCCGACCTGCATCATCTCGGCTCGCGCTATGATCATCGCTACGGCGCCCTGATGCACCAACTGCCGCTGGCGGCAGACGCCGTCGCCGCACTCGAAATCGTTGCCGGCGCAGCCTCACAGTCGCTGCTTTCGATGGCGCCGCAGGAACAGTTGAACAGGCTCGTCGATAACCACGGCCTTCGCCCGCGATTCACGCTGATCGAAGGTTTTACCGGCATCGGCCATCCGACGAAACATGAAAGCCTCGGCCGGCACTGCCGGACGCTCCGGCTGGAGCGCCATGATACCTGTCTGATCGGAGACACGATCGATGACTACGAGGCCGCCAGATCGCTTGGGTTCGCCGTGATCCTCGTTGCTACCGGCATGCAGTCGCGCGCCCGCCTCGAAAGCACCGGCGCGCCTGTCGTTAACAGCCTGCGCGAAGCGGCCGCCTTGTTCCTTTCATCCCGCGACACCACGAAATCCTGACAGGCAAGGAGAGAAACCATGGATCTCACAGGTTTGACCGACCATCTCGAAAAGGCGTTCGCAAGGCTCGCCGGCGATGACGACGCCAGCCACGACATCCACCATATCAGGCGCGTCAAGTCGGTGGCGCTTGAGATTGCGGATATGGAAGGGCAGGCGGACCGTAGCGTTCTCTTGGCGGCCGCCTACCTGCACGATCTCGTCAACCTGCCGAAGAATTCACCTGACAGAGCGAAGGCCTCGACACTCTCGGCTGATGCCGCCGTGCCGGTTCTGCAGGAATTGGGTTTCGAGGAAGAGAGAATCGAAGCCGTACGCCATGCGATCATCGCCCATAGTTTCTCCGCCAATGTTGCGCCGACGACGGTCGAAGCGAAGATCCTTCAGGATGCGGACCGCATCGATGCGCTCGGCGCCATCGGCATGGCGCGCACATTCCTCATCGCCGGCAAGATCGGAACCACGCTTTTCGACGGCGCCGATCCGTTTGCCACTGAGCGTCCGCTCGACGACCGCCGCTTTGCGATCGACCATTTCGCCGTCAAGCTGCTCAAGCTGCCGGAAACCATGCAGACGGCATCCGGCCGGGCGATTGCTGAAAGACGGACGGAGACGATCCGCAACTTCTTGAAGGCGCTCGGCGAAGAGTTGCAGCAACCCTGCAATTGGTGACCGCGCGGCATTGAAAAGATGCGTCGCGCCAGTTGCGTCTGGAAGTAGAGGAGTTTCATCCTCCGGTTGTAAAAGTGGCGTAATCTATCTTATGGAACCGGAATATATTTAGCACGCGTTTATGCATGGACAGCACACTTCTGCTCAGTCGCTTCATGCTGTTTCTCGTGGCGACCCTCCGGGCGACCCTAGTCCTCTCAGATTTGCAGGCTCGTTCGCGCTGCTCGCAATCTCGTTTCATTTGGAACCTCCGGTGGGCGTCCGACAATCAAAATTGCGATAAAAGTTCGAGGCGCTTGCCTCGTTGAAGAGATTCACCGCGAGAAGTCGGAACTGTTTTGCTGGGCGCTCGTTAAAAAACGCGGCGGGGAAACAGAGATGACCAGGTCGAAATTAGAATGGCTTGCGCGGGCCGGATATAGCGCTCGAGGTATTGTGTTTTTGCTCGTTGCTGCGCTGGCGGTATTTTCGAGCTTCGGCGGCGGAAAGGCCGATACCAAATCAGCGCTCGACGCTGTCTTGGAACAGCCATTGGGCCGGGTGTGGCTGGGCTTGATAGGGCTCGGGCTACTCGGCTTTGTAGCATGGCGGCTTGCCCAGTCCATCGCAAACGCAGACAACCATGACCACAGTGCGAAAAGCTACGTGATCCGCGCCGCCCTTCTCGGGAGCGCCGTGACGTACATGGGGTTGGCGATATACGCCTTTCAGGACGCCCTTGGTTTTGGATCAGGTGGCGACGGCGGAGAAAAGGGCTTAGCAGCCTGGGCCATGTCGCAGCCGTTTGGTCGATTCCTAGCTGGTGCGATTGGTCTCGGTTTTGTTGTTGGTGGTGCTGTTACCGCGCTGAAAGGTATCACACGGCGATTTGAGCGATATCTCACGCTCGGTCAAAGCCGACCTCTGTTATTGGTTGCGTCTATGGGCTGGTTTCCCGTGGGGTCGTTTTCGTGATCGTCGGCGTCTTCTTTTGCTATGCGGCCTTCACCGTCGATTCGGGCCAGGCGGGAAGCATAAGTGATGCCTTGACCTTCGTGAGACAGCTTCCTTTCGGAGCTGTTCTCTACCTCGTCGTGGCTATCGGCTTGGCTGCGTTCGGGATCTATAACTTGGTCGAGGCACGATATCGAACCGTGTCGACACCAAAACTCTCGCAGGTACGGTCGGAACTGCCACTATCTCGCAACTGAGAAGCATTTGAGAAAAGTCATGTCAACTTTGATGTCCATGACGGCTTTGGCTTCGGCGGCGCTGGTGCTCATGCGTCCAACCCGCGCTTCTGCAGCGAGCGCGTCGCTTTGAATGCCGCTGCCTCGGTTTACGGGTGGTGGGAGTTTTTCATTTAGGGGGAGATCAAACTTGAGTGTCGCGACCACGCATGAGGATTTTAATAGAAGCAAATTTTTTGCAGGGATTGCGCGCGGTATTGCTGGAGCATTGCTTTTCGCGCTGCCGATGTTCATGACCATGGAAATGTGGGAACTCGGCTTCTACATGGACCGCAGCCGCCTGTTTCTCTTGCTGATCGTCAATATTCCCCTCCTCGTTATTCTCTCGGACCGGGTCGGATTTGAGCGGACGTCGACCTGGCGACAAGCGATCCGTGACGCAAGCATTGCCTACGGCCTTGGGGTTCTGGGCAGTGCACTGATCCTCATCGTCATGGGGGTACTGAAATACGACCAATCTCCGCACGAGATTATCGGAATCATCGCCATCCAAGCCATACCTGCCAGCATTGGCGCGATGCTAGGTCGGAGCCAGCTTGGCGGCCAATCGGATGATGGTGACGATGCCAAGGATGGCGATAGTGATGACCCAGTCCACGAACGGGAAACGAGCTACGCCGGTGAGCTATTCCTGATGGCGGTCGGCGCCTTGTTCCTCAGCCTTAACGTCGCGCCCACCGAGGAAATGGTCTTGCTTTCGTACAAGATGACGCCGTGGCATGGCCTGATCATGATCGCCGCCTCGCTGGCAGTCATGCATGGGTTCGTCTACGCCCTTTCTTTTAAGGGGAGCCACGATCTCGCCGAGGGTACGCCGGTCTGGCACGCTTTCGTTCGTTTCACCCTGCCGGGCTACGTGATTGCCGGTCTGATCAGTGCCTATTGCCTCTGGACGTTCCACAGAACCGATGACATCGGGTCTACCCAAATCCTGATGGCCGTTGTCGTTTTGAGCTTTCCCGCTGCCATTGGCGCGGCGGCAGCTCGACTGATCCTGTGAGGCACCATGACAAAAACCTCCAACAACAAAAATGTGGAAGCAGGCGAACCGCATTGGATTGAATGGGCCACGGGCGTCGTCTCGGCCGTAATTGTCCTTGGCGTGATTGCTTGGATCGGCAAGGATGCATTGGTGAACCGTGATACTTCGCCGAACCTCGTTGGAGTCGTGTTGCAAACCGAAAAGCGCGGGGGCGGCTTTCAAGTCCTCTTCGAAATCCGAAACGATTCAAGCGCGACCGCGTCGCAAGTAACCGTCCAGGGCGAGATACGAGAACAAGGTTCGGTGCTTGAAAACGTCGAGACCGTCTTGGACTATGTCCCAGGACACTCGAAAGCCAAAGGTGGGCTAATATTCCAGCAAGACCCCGCCGGGAAGACTTTGACGGTCAGAGCGTCCTCATTTGATGAGCCATAGTCGAGATGCTATGTTTCGACTTTCATTTCGCCGCCGGTGATGCCTCCGCTGCTCTTAGATAGCGCTGTTGACGGCAGGTAGCGCGGCTGCACTTCGTTCTCTTGAGCCAACCCATTCAGCGTCGTCGATTTGCTGCAAAACTAGTCAGTTGGTGATTGCATTTCGCAATGCAGCACACAATTTCGGCATCAAAAAAGCGATTCATACTTTACAAATGCATTATAATCTGTGAAGTAGTGCGCAACTTCACAGATGGGACTGATGCCTTGAACCCGACACGCTTTGCCACCCGCCTCAATTCATTCGCTTCCGCTGCTCATCGGGAATGGCCGGGCCAGTCCACAAAGCCGTCGGTCATGCAAATGGCCGAACGCGCCGCCCGGGTGAAAGGTCTGACCGACCTCGACCTGAACTATCCAGACCATGTAAATGAAAATCCGGCGGAACTTGCTCAAAGACTCGGCAATATCGGGCTTTTAATCAATGGCTTCGCCATGCGCTACTACACAAATCCTGCCTTCAAGCTTGGCGCTTTCACACATCCGGAAGAATCCGTCCGGCGCGAGGCGATCGATCTGACGAAGAAAGGGATCGATGCCGTCCGTGAAGCGGGGTCGAAGCTGATGACGATATGGCTTGGTCAGGACGGCTTCGACTACTCCTTCCAGGCCGACTATGCGAAGATGTGGCAACACGAACTCGACGGAATCCGTGAAGTATGCTTGCACGATTCCGATTGCCTGATCTCGATCGAGTACAAGCCGAATGAGCCTCGCTCCTATAGCCTGATGCCGGATGCGGCCACGACGTTGCTCGCCATCAAGGACGTCGGCGCGAAGAACCTCGGTGTCACGCTGGACTTTGCGCATGTCCTCTATGCCGACGAGCAACCTGCACATGCGGCCGCCTTGATCGCCCGCCACAGCCGCGTGCTCGGCGTCCATCTCAATGACGGCTATGCGAAGCGTGACGACGGCCTGATGGTTGGTGCCGTCCACACGCTTCAGACTATCGAGTTGCTCCGCCAGATTCGCCGCGATGGTTATGACGGCGCGATTTATTTCGATACGTTCCCCGATATGACCGGGCTCGATCCGGTTCATGAATGCGAGGTCAACATCAAGACCGTTCAGCGGATGTTGAAGGTCGTCGACCGCCTCGAGCAGGACAATCGCCTCTCAAACGCGATTGACCGACAGGACGCCGTTTCCACGCAGGCCATCATACAGGAGCTGATGTTCGGCGCGGAGCACTAAACCACCAAACCCTCCGGGAGGAATACATGAAGAGATTTTTCGCTGTGGCTTTCGCCGCAACCCTTTGTGCTGGCATCGCGACGGCACAGGAACTCAAGCCGCTGAACTCGGATTCCGAGCCGGACCGCATGGACTGGTCGGCGTTGGAAGCCAAACTCGGCGTGCTGCCAAAGCTGCCCGACGGCCTCAAGGTCGGCGGTGTTTCCAAGACGCTGACCAATGAATATTGGCGTTCGCTCGGCCAAGGGTACCAGAAGCTCGCCGACAAGCTCGGCGTGACAGTGGCCTATCAGGCGGCCCAGAGCGAAGGCGACCAGCTCGGCCAGTTGACGATCGCCGAGGGCATGGTCACCCAGGGCTACAATGTCCTGCTGGTCTCTCCGCAGACCGACGCCAATCTCCAGCCGGTGATCGAGCAGGCCAAGGCCGCCAACGTCCCTGTTGTCAACGTCAATGACGCAGTGATCCCGCAGGCGGAACATTATGTCGGCAACGTTCAGCGCGACAACGGTGTCCGCGTCGCAAAGTGGTTCATCGACAACCGTGCCAATGGTGGCAAAGTCGCCATCATCGAAGGCCAGGCGGGGGTCTACGCCGCCGTCCAGCGCACCGACGGTTTCAAGAGCACAATTGAGGACGGTGGCAAGTTCACCGTCGTCGCGAGCGTGCCGGGCAATTGGGATCGCCAGATGTCCTATGACGCAGCGACCAATATTCTCCAGCAGCATCCCGACCTCGTCGGCTTCTACTGCAACAATGATGGCATGGCGCTAGGCGTTGTCGAGGCTGTGAAGGCTGCGAGCCTGCAGGACAAGGTCGTCGTCTTTGGCACGGACGGTATCTCCGATGCCTACAAGTCGATCGCAGCGGGCGAACTGACGGGTACGGTCGACAGCTTCCCGGTTTTGACGGGTGAGGTAGCGATGGAGGTCGCACTCCGCCTCGTCGCAGGTCAGAAGCTGCCGCGCGTGGTCGCAACACCACAGGCTCTCATTACCAAAGACAACATCAACGACTTCCAAGGCGAAGGTGTCGATGTGCGCTCGGTGCTGATGAAAGCGGCTGGAAATTAAAGACCTCCACGCGGGACGGCCGGCATGGCCGGCCGTCCAAATTCTCAAACGGTTGGATTTTCATGGCTACTCCCAGATTAGCGTTCGAGAATATCTCCAAGGTCTTTCCCGGCGTCAAAGCGCTCTCGGACGTCTCCTTCGACGTCGCGCCCGGTGAGATCCATGCACTGCTCGGCGAGAACGGTGCCGGCAAGTCCACGCTGCTTCGCATCCTGTCGGGTGTCTTTCGCCCAACGGAAGGGGAAGTCAGGGTCGACGGTGCCGCCCATCACTTCAAGCGTCCCGAAAGTGCTCGTCTGGCCGGGATCGCCATGATTCACCAGGAGCTTCAACAGGTGCCGCATCTCACTGTGGCACAGAACATGTTCCTCGGTCACTCGCTGACCCGTTTCCGCGGCATCGTGGTCAATCGCCGGGAGCAGGAACGGCGCGCAGCCGAGGCGCTCGCGATGATCGATCCCTCCATCAATCCCGCCGCCCCCATTTCCTCGCTGAAGGTCGCGCAGCGGCAGGTCGTCGAGATCGCCCGCGCGCTCTTGGACAAGGCGAAGATCATCGCCATGGACGAACCCACGTCCAGCCTGACGCCCAGCGAATTCGACCGACTGGCCGAGATCATCGAGCGGCTGGCGGCGAGCGGCGTTTCCATCATCTATGTGTCCCACAAGATGGACGAAGTATTCCGGGTCTGCCAGCGCGCCACGGTCATGCGCGACGGCAAGGTCGTCGGGATGGTCGACCTGAAGAAGACCGCACCGGCCGAGGTCATTGCGATGATGGTTGGCCGCGAGCTCCTGGCCGAGGAACACCACTCGCACGTAACGACAAAAGTCAGCGTCGAGGTGCGGAACCTCAATTCGCCGCGCGTCCGTGACATATCCTTCGATCTTCACAGCGGTGAGGTTCTGGGCGTGGCAGGACTTGTCGGTTCGGGCCGGACCGAACTCTTGCGCGCGCTCTCAGGTGCCGACAGGGTGACGTCGGGAACCGTGAAGGTCGACGGGAAGCTGCTGACGCTCTCCAATCCGCGCGCGGCCATTGCCGCGGGCATCGGTCTCCTTCCCGAGGAGCGCAAGCGCGAAGGCATCATTCCAGGCCGGTCCGTCACCATCAACATGGCGCTGCCCTCCATGAGCCGCTTCTCGAAAGGCGGGATCATCAACCATCGGAGGCTCAAGCGGACTGCAGAAGACCTACTCAGGCGCGTCAACCTCCGGCCATTCCAGCTCGATCGGCAGATCAGGTTATTCAGCGGCGGCAATCAGCAGAAGGCGATCATCGCACGGTGGCTGGCGGCGGGTTCGCGCATTCTGCTGTTCGACGAGCCGACGCGAGGTATCGACGTCGGTGCGAAATCCGAAATCTACCACCTGATCGAGGCCCTCGCTGCAGAAGGTCATTCGGTGATCGTCGTCTCCTCCGAGCTTCCGGAGGTGATGCGTGTCTCGGACCGAGTGCTTGTCATGCGCGACGGCACGGTCGTCGCCGAGCTTAGCCGCGACAAGCTCTCCGAAGAAACCATCGTCTCCCATGCCGTTGGGAAGGCCGACAGTCGCCTTGGCGCGGCATGACCCACAGGAACAATTCCATGTCTGACATAACCCAGAATGCCGCGGTGCCCTCCTCCAGACTCTTCGGATCGTTCTCGGTGCGAGACGCCGGCACCTTGATCGGACTGATCGCCATCGTGGTCATTTTTGGATTGCTGGCTCCTGACTTCCTCTCCCAGCGAAACCTGTTCAACATCCTGCAGCAGTCGAGCATCAATGCCTGTCTCGCCCTCGGGATGACGCTGGTGATCATTTCCGGCGGCATCGATCTCTCGGTCGGACCGACCGCGGCAATAGCGGCGGTGATTACGGCGACGCTGCTTGTTGCGGGAATACCCGTTCCGCTCGCGATCCTGGCCGGTCTCGGGATTGGCGTCCTTTGCGGACTCGTCAATGGCGTCCTCGTAGCCTATGCGGGCCTGCAACCCTTCATCGTCACCCTCGGTACGCTGAGCACTTACCGGGCCATTGCGCTGATCTATACCGGCGGAAATCCGGTGCTTGGCGTTCCCCAGGGTTTTCGCGCGCTGTTCAACGGCTCCCTGATGGGCGTCCCCAATCCCGTTATCATGGTCGCCGTCGTAGCCTTCCTCGCCTGGGTCCTGCTCAAGAAGACGCCTCTCGGTGAATATCTGCTTGCCGTCGGCGGAAACGAAGAGGCGGCCTACGTCGCAGGCGTGCCGATCGCTGTCACCAAGATCACCGCCTATGTGATCTCAGGTGTCCTCGCCGCCCTGGCCTCCATGATCCTGATCGGTCGCCTTGGTGCCGCAGAACCGATCCTTGGCAATCTCTGGGAGCTCGACGCGATTGCGGCGGCTGCGATCGGCGGTGCCTCTCTCATGGGCGGTAAAGGAAGCATCGTCGGCACGATCCTCGGTGCGATCATCCTCGGCGCGATGCGTAACGGACTGACGTTGATGAACGTTCAGGCCTTCTATCAACTTCTGGCCACTGGTCTTATCATCCTTGTCGCGATGATGATTGATCGCGTCACAAGGGGTAGAGGATGAATTCTTCAAATGATCTCAAGGCGGTGGGTCCGCGCATCCGGATGATGATGCCGCAGCTCACCCCTTTGGAAGCACGGGTCGTGGAAACGGTGTTTGGATTGCGCGATTTCTCGGAGGACACCGCGCTCAAGGACATCGCCGCTGAGGCCGGGGTCTCCGAAGCCATGGTGGTGAAGATCACCAAGAAGCTCGGTTTCAATGGCTACCGGGATTTTCGTTCGGCGGTGTCGAGCTACAACAAGCTTCCGACGGCGGAGATGCATCAGGAGCTTTCCGTCGAAGATAGCTCGCGGGAGATCATCCTGAAGGTATTCCGAACCTCGATCCATGCGCTTGAGGAAACGCTGGCAATTTTGGACGTCGATGCTTTCGACCGGGCGGCGGACCTCCTTACGAAGGCTGGCCAGAGGGATTTCTACGGCGTCGGCGGGTCTGCCCAAATCGCGCGCGATGTCGCCCATAAGTTCCTGCGGATCGGGGTGAGAGCGAATGTGCAGGACGATTCTCACATGATGCTGATGTCGGCGTCGTTGCTCGGAGCGGATGACGTGGCGGTTGCCTTCTCTCATTCCGGCAATACCACGGCGGTGATCGACGCATTGCAGCTGGCCAGAAAGAGCGGCGCGCGGACAGTCGCCATCACCAATTACGGTGGTTCGCCGCTCGCCCAGATCGCCGATATCGTTCTTTGCTCGACGGCCCAGGGTTCGCCTCTGATGGGCGAAAACGCCGCTGCCCGGATCGCCCAGCTCAACATTCTCGACGCGCTCTTCGTCGCGGTCGCTCAACGCAACTACGACGCGGCGGAAAAGAACCTCGAAAAAACGATGTCCGCGGTAGCATCGAAACGCAAGGACAAGATCATATGACGACCGCCTCCCCCTCCGTTATCGTCTTTGGAAGCCTGCACTACGACATCATGGTGCATGGCCCGGCGCGACCGCGAAAGGGCGAAACAGTGACGGGGGAGAGTTGGCATCCGAAGTGCGGCGGCAAGGGCGGCAACCAAGCGGTTTCGTCTGCAAAGACCGGCATCCGGACCGCGATGATCGGCGCGGTTGCCGATGATGCCTTCGGCCGAGCGCTGGTGGAAAATCTCGATCGGCAAGGTGTCGATCACCAATTTGTCAAGGTAGGGGACAGTGGCGGGAGCGGCATGAGCGTGGCGATCTTCGACCGCGAGGGCGACTATGGGGCCGTAATTGTGTCCGGAAGCAATCTCACCCTCGGACAATCGGATGTGGATCGAGCAGCGGAACTCTTCGGCGAGCAAAGTGTCCTTGTTCTGCAGAACGAAGTCCCCGACGCCGCCAATGTCGCCGCCGCCAAAGCGATGAAGTCGGCCGGAGGGCGGGTCATCCTCAACGCGGCACCGGCGCGCGATCTGCCTCCCGCACTCTCCGAACTGGTCGACGTCATCGTCGTCAACGCGATCGAAGCTGAACAGCTGACCGACGTCGCCGTATTTGACTCACTCGCGGGCGCTCTCGACGCCGCGCGTCTGCTTGCCAAGACGTATCCCGCCGCAGTCGTCACAGCGGGCGGCGAAGGCCTTGCCTGCGCGACGAAGCCAGGCCAGGAATTCTTGATCGAAGCCATCAAGGTAAAGCTTGTCAGCACCCATGGCGCCGGTGACGAATTCACCGGCGTGTTGGCCGCTGAAATTGCAGGTGGGACCGGACTGGAGGGCGCGCTCCACGCCGCTAATCATGCAGCCGCCGTGCTAGTCAGCACGCCGCGCGAGACCGTTCGGTGACTGATACCCGGTGCTCCGACAGGAGACGTCGATTATTCTCGGAGTTTTTCGGTCAGGCCGTTCGTCCAAGGGTGGAAAGTGCATCCTGCAGTCTAAGCGCCGCCAGCGCCTCGGTTGCCTCATCCGAAGACCATCCCGCTTCCAGCGCCGCAGACAGGACCAGCGATTCCGTTTGAAGCTCGAGCTTCTCATAAAGCGGCTCGATGGCTTCGCGGGCTGTTACAACGTGCTGGTCTGGTGGGGTGATGGGTGTGGCGGCAACCGTAGGCATGAAATGCTCCTCCTATTGAACGCTAAGGTTCGAAACCCGTTAGGGGCATCCTTGTTCCATTCATATCGCCTTTTCGGTCTTCGAGCGGCGATGCGAAAGATGACGACGCCACATATGGCGAAATTTCCTCCATCGCAGGAACGCGCGAATGATGATTGCCGGCGGGATCTTCTTGTGGTCGCCGACAGTCCCCTGCCTGGTGATAGATGCGTTCGGGTCGAGCAGAAACGCGACCAACGTGCTTGCACTCTGCGCCTCTACTTCGAGCTTGTCATCCGATAAATGCAGCCCCTGCTCGCCTTCGGCGAACGTCTGCCTATCGACGACAACGGAACCGCTGAAGACATAGAAGTAGAGGTCTCGGCCTTGTTTCTGCGGGAATTCCACCCGTAGGCCCGCGTCCAGCCGCATGTCGAAGAAGTCGATCGCGCTGCGGACATAGAAGGGGGCGGCGCCCTCCCCTTCCGGCCCGACCAGGTGTCGCCAGACGTTTGCCGCGGCAGCTGGCATCGGCCCGTGCTGGATCTTCGGCTCGAGATCGACCGCATAAGGGCGAACGAGGATCTGCAGCATTCGCAGAGGCGGATCGGATGCCAGCGTCTCTTCGGAGTGCCAGAAGCCGACCCCGGCATTCATCACCATCAGATGATCGCGGTCGATCACCAACCGGCCCGCGGCCTTGTCGTCGTGACGCATGACGCCTTCGGGCACCCAGGAAATGATCTCATCGTTTCTGTGCTCGTGCATGGCGATCAGGCGGCCAGGATCGAGGATGGATTCAACGACCATGGCGAGAGGGCCGTGGCCGTGATCGGTCGGCTTCGGCTTCAACCAGCCCGGCATGTTGACATGTGCGACGAAGCCTCCCGCATCCCGCACCACGAACGTTCGTGCGCCCTTGAGCAGCATCGCATCCTCCGTGCTTGCAAGGCAGTGACGACACCCGGCCATTAGCCATCTGCCGGAAGGGCTCGTCAATGGAAAGGATGTTTGTCGGACCACGATTGACGCCAGGCAGGAAATCCGCTGAGACGTACCGTCCTAATCAGGAATATGGTCGACGCATTCGTCCAGGCGAGTGCTGCAGCGTCCTTTGCGCGTCTAAAAGACGCGGCGTGGTAGTGGCAATTTGAAAAATATCGGGCGCAATCGATTCTTTGACAGAGATCTGCAATGACCACCGAAGCACGTAATTCGCATCCCATCTACTTCATCGGAGCTTTTGCCACGGGTGGGCTCCTGACTTTCATGGTGCACCTCAATGGGGAATTGGCCCGTTATGGCAATCCCCTGTTCTCATCTTGGACCGCCCACGGCACGGGCATCATCGCAGCCGTCATTCTTCTTTTGGTGGTCCACCGCCGGCGCAGGCCGACGGTAGGAAAAGCCCCCAACGCGCCGTGGTGGGCCTACTTCGGCGGGATATCCGGCGCGGCAACGGTCATTCTGACCTCGACGGCGGTCAACTCGCCGCTCGGGCTCTCCGGCACCTTGGCTTTGGGTTTGGCAGGCCAGGTCGCCTTCAGCGTCGCGGCCGACAGCTGGGGACTGTTCGGTCTGCCAAAGCGGCGCCCAGATAGACGAGACATCGCCGCGCTCGGCTTGGTCGTCACCGGGGCAGCACTCATTATACTGTTTGGGCGAGGTGCGGCGTGACAGTGTTCATTCTCCTGGCCTGCCTGGGTGGTGTGCTCGTCGGCCTCAGTCGTCAGCTCAATGGGCGGTTGAGCATATCGACCACGCCGCTGATCGCATCCTTCTGGAACCATGCCATAGGCTTTGCTGCCCTCACCTGCCTTGGTCTCTTTGTCGGAGGTCTGCTTCCTGCGGGTGCTGCCGAGGCGCCTTGGTATGCCTATCTGGGTGGTCCCATCGGCGTCATCTTCGTGGCGGCGGGCAGTTGGGCGATTGCTCGAATAGGCGCGGTGAATTCGGCTCTGCTGATCATCGGTGGTCAGATGGTAACAGGGGTGGTGCTTGATTATGCGCGCGACGTTCCAGCGTCGTTTTGGGCGAACGCGACCGGAATTGTTCTCATAATCGGCGGAATGATGGTCAGTCGGGGACGACGCAAAGCCGGCGGTTCGCAATAGCCATGCGTTGCGCTGCGATTCAGGTGCCATTGCTGACCGGGCCGGTCGTAAGCCATGGGGACGGATGAACGGTGGGGAAAGCCTCCCCGTCGCATTTGCTCTTTCACTCAGCTTTTAGTCGCCGGGCCATATTCATCAGCATCCTGTCGGCGCTCCTTGCACCGAACAAGGAAAGCGAAACATTTCCCGCACAATTGATAATGGGAAAAGCCAGTTGCGGGCAGCCGCTAAGGCCTGAAAGACACAGAAGCTTGATGCAGGCGGAACGAAATGCGGCGAAGCGTTCCGGTTCGGCATCGCGGGTTGGCGGGCTCATGGCCAATGTCGGAAGAACGACAACCACATTTTCGCGGAGCAATCGGTCGATCTCCGCGGAAAACAGCTTGCGGATCCTGCCTGCCTCGCGCACTTCCTCTTCGTCCAGGCGAGATCCTGACAGAAGACGCGCCGCAATATCGGGCGCAATGGCTTCAGGGCTCCGCTCGAAGAGCGCTCTGTTGCTTTCCCAGGCTTCCCTTTGCAGGATGGTGATGAACGCCAAAGCAAGATCGGCGAGGCTGAACGAGGCGATATCTTTAGTCATGCGAATAGGCATGCCCGCTGATCGAAGGCTGGCGATCATCTCGTCGGCGACCGCGTCGTCAATGGTTGCGAAGATATCCTCGGCAATGAGAATAGATGATGGTTGGTCATTTGCCGCCGGAATGCCGATGGCGCTCATCACCGCGGCCATTGGTTCCAGGCTTCTCGTTATGAAGCCCGGCACGTCGAAGCTTGGCGCCAGCGGACGCAGCGCCCTGTTGTCGAGGCTTCCATGTGTCGGCCGCCAGCCGATGAGGCCGTTGACGGCGGCGGGCAGACGGATGGAGCCGGACGTGTCTGTTCCAAGGCCGATATCGGCGAAGCCTGCGGCAACCGCAACGGCTGAACCCGACGACGATCCGCCGGGGATGAGGTGGGGAGCGCGCGGATTGATCGGCATGCCGAAATGGATGTTGCCGCCGATCAGGGAATAGGCAAGTTCATCCGTATTGGTTTTGCCGACGAAACAGGCGCCGGCATCGAGCAGCGTCTGGACCAGCGGCGCCGTCGATGTCTTGATGCCGGAGGCAGCGAGTACCGTGGCATTGCCGGCCGCGGTCGGATAGCCGGCAACGTCGAAAAGATCCTTTACCGCCAGTCGAAGGCCGGAAAGCGGACCGATGGCCGCGTGCCCGACCTCTGCATCCGGATAGGGCATGAATGCATTCCATCGGTCCTGCACTTGCCTCGCTCCCTAGATCTTCAGATGTTGCAGCACACGGCTGCGGCTATCTGGACCATTGAGACTTTCATCTTCGATCGCCCCGAGTTTGAGAATGGCCCAACGGTCGGCCACCGAAAGGGCAAAATCCAGGTTCTGTTCGACGAGCAGGATGGTCGTGCCGCGCGTTTCGCGGTCGTCCCTCAATGCCTTGGCGATGTTCTGGACGACGGAGGGCTGCAGGCCTTCGGAGATTTCGTCGATCAGCAGCAGTTTTGGCCGCAGCATCAGCGTCCGCGCGAGGATCAGCATTTTCTGCTCCCCTCCCGACAGAGTGCCTGCCTTCTGCGCCAACCGGTCCTTCAGGAACGGGAAATAACCGTAGACCCGTTCCAGGGCGGACGCCAGATCCCGATCACCCTTGAGCGCCAGGCGCAGATTGTCGCGGATGGAGAGATCCTGAAACAACGGCAATTCCTGAGGAGCGTAGCCGATGCCGGAAGCGATCAGCTCCGCGGGTTTCCTGTCGGTGATAACAGCACCGTCCACCTCGATCTTGCCTTTGCCGACACGCAGGAAGCCAAGGATCGTCTTCAGCAGCGTCGTCTTGCCCATGCCATTCTTGCCCATGAGAGCGAAGATCTCGCCCGGCCGGATGGCGAGCGACACGCCATTGACGACATCGACCGCGCCATATCCGCTCGATACGCCGCTGAGCTTGAGTTTGAACGTATCAGCCACGGGCGCCTCCTGCGTAGATGGTGCGAACCGTTTCGGAATTGACCACGTCATTCACCGTGCCGTCGAGAACGAGCTTACCCTGGTGGAGAACCACGATGCGGCTCGATATGTCGCGCACGAAATCCAGATCGTGTTCGACCAGGATGGCGGCGAAACCCATTTCGTCCGTCAGTTTCTTGAGGATGGTGCCGATGGTCATGCGCTCGGTCTTGGTAAGACCCGCCGTCGGCTCGTCGAGAAGAATGATGCGTGGTTCCAGAGCGACGACCATCGCCAGTTCGAGAGCCTGTCTTTGACCATGCGACAGCAGCGACACCGGCTTGTCCAGCATATCAACCATGCCGGTGAGCGTCAGGATCTCGGCTGCCGCTGCCGGCAGCATGATCTCGCCAAGCGATCGCATCGCGTTGGGTCTCTCGCGGCTGAAACGCGCCATCTTGAGGCATTCGCCGATGGTCATGCTGTCGAAGATGCTGGCAACCTGAAATTTTCGGCCGACGCCGAGGGCGACGATCCGTTCGGGTGCACGACCGGCGATATTCGTACCGATGATGTCCACCTGACCTTCGATCTGCTGGGTACCGTCCGACAGACAACGCATCAGCGTGGTCTTGCCGGCGCCGTTGGGGCCGACCAGGCTGACGAGTTCTCCAGCGCCGATTTCAAGGTCGATGCCCTTGAGGACGGAGAAGCTGCCATAGGACTTGCCGAGACCGCGAATCGACAGAAGGCTTTTGCCTGCCAACGCACCATCCTTGGCGACGATGCGCGTCGGCAAGGATTTGAGAATGCTGCTGGAGTTCGCCGACTGCAGGAACCGCGTCACCAGGGAGGCGAGGCCGCCCGGCAAAAGGATGATCATCACGACGAAGAGCGCGCCGACGATCAGTTGCCACAGGAAGGGCAGATCGCCCGAAAGACTGGCGCTGAGATAATCGATGCCGATTGCGCCGAACAACGGTCCGATAATCGTTCCCCGGCCACCGAGCGCCGTCCAGACGACGAGTTCGGTTCCGAATACGAAGCCGGTGTTCTCAGGCGCGACGACACCGGATGCGTTGGCAAAAAGGAAGCCAGCCAGGCCGCATACGCCAGCCAGAACGCCCGTCAGGACGACCTTCAGCCGGGCGGGATTCATGCCCAGATAGGCAACGCGGGCTTCATTGTCGCGGATTGCGACGAGCAGGCGGCCGGCGTCCGACCGGACGAAGACTATTGCAAGAACGGCCAAGGCCAGCAGGCACGCGCCCGACAGGCGGAAATAGCCGGGAAGCCCGAGCGGGAGGGTTTCGTAACCGACGAGGCCACTCGAGGAACCAGTCCAGGTGCCGCCCGAAAAGACGAGCTGTGTGACGACGATCGGTACCACGAGCGAGATCACGGTGGCATAGAGCGGTGTCGATCCGTGATAGAACGACAGCCAGCCAACGGCGAGGCCAAGCACGAGCGGAACGAGCACGGCGGCGACAAGGGCGACGACGAAAAGCGCCGGGCTTGCGCCGATATGGGTGAGGACCATGGCGGTGGCATAGGCGCCCACGCCGAAGAATGCCGCCTGCCCGAAGGTGAGAACGCCCGTATAGCCCCAGAGCAAGTCGACGGTGATCGCCAGCATGGCGTAGATCATCGAGCGCGTCAGCACGTTGAGGCTGAAGCGGCCGAGAAACATCGGTCCGAAGATGATCAACAGGAGAGCGGTCAGCGCCAGCGCCAAAAGAAGGATAAGCCGAAGTTTTTGTCTGTTAGGCACGGGCAAATCCCTTCGGACGTATGCGCAGTGTGATTGCGCAGAGGACGGCGACGGTGATGCCGCCGAGGATTGGACTGAAATAGATGCTGACAAGCACCTGAGCGGCCCCGAAGATGAGGCAGGCGGCAGCAAGCGCACCGAAAGAAGAGCCTGCGACCATCACCAGCATGAAGGCGCCCGTCAGCCAGGCGACACCCATATTGGGATCGACGCTGGTCAGCGGCGCGAGCAGCACGCCGGCAAGGGCCGCCAGGCCGGTGCCGATCATGAAGGTCGCGAGCCGCACCTTTTCGGTATCGATACCGAGTCCGCGCGCCAGCGTTTCATTCATGATGACCGCCCGGGCGGAAAGACCAAGCCTTGTCCCATCGAGCAGCAAGGTGAAGCCGAGCCCCAGACCGACAGCCGCGACAATGGCGAAAAGACGGTAGGCCGAGTAGCCGGTACCAAAGAGATCGAAAGTGCCGGGCAGCAGCGCCGGCGTGAATTGCACGTCGCGGCCAAACCAGAGCGTGATCAGCTGGCCGATGACGATGCCAAGGCCCCAGGTTGCAAGAATGGCATCGAGCGGCCGGCGATAGAGAGGCCGCACGATGAACCGTTCGGCAACACCGCCGAGGATCGCTCCGACTAGAAACGCGAAGGGAATGGCAAGCCACGGATTGAGGCCGAACCCGCTGACGACGACAGCGCAGTAGGCCCCGATGGTCAGCCATGCGCCATGCGCGAAATTGATGATCTTCAGCACGCCGAAGATCGCAAGCAGCCCGGCGGCAACGATGAAGAGAATGGCCGCAGTGCTGACAATATCGAGAAAGAGCGTCATTTCTAGAACTCCGATGCTGGAGGCGGGGCACCCTGCCCCGCCACGCTGGTTTCAGAGATTCGGGCACTGATCGCCGGGATCGACGTCCTTGAAGCTATCGACGACTGCAACGCTGCCATCGTCCTTTACCTGGCCAAGATACATCGTCAGCGGCGCGTGGTGCTGTTTGTTCATGGAGATCTTGCCGCGCGGACCGGTGAAGGATACGTCAGGGAGGGCTTTGAGCACGTCCGCCGTATCCGTGCTGCCGGCCTTTTCGACGGCTGCCTTGTAAAGGTAGATCGCTTCATATTGCGGCACGGAAAGATCGTTCGGCGTGCGCAGTTCCTTGCCGAACTTCTTGTCCATGGCCGAGAGAAAAGCCTTGTTTTCCGGGCTGTCGATGCCGGTGACGTAGGATGCGGAGAGGAAGATATCCTTGGCATCCGCGCCCATGCTCTTGGCGGTGCCTTCGTCAACGGCGAGATTGCCGTAAGGCAGGGTGACGCCAGACGAGCGCAACTGCTTGGTCAAGGTCACGTTCGGTGCGCCACCGGCTGTCGAGGTTATGATGGCGTCGGCGCCCGAGGAGCGGACCTTGGAGATGATCGCCGTCCAGTCGCTGCCGTCCATCGGCAGATATTCCTCGCCGACGATCTGAGCGCCGGCTTTTTCGATATAGCCCTTGGCGAAGGTCAGCATGCCGCGTCCGAAGGCATAATCCGAACCGATCAGGAAGAACTTCTTTGCGCCCTGTTTGCTGATGAAATTGTCGACGACAGGCGGGACCTGCTGTTCCGGAACCCAGGCATCGACGAAAAGATGGGCGTTGCAGGATTTGCCTTCGTAAAAAGACGTGTAGATGTACGGCACGTCACCCTTGGAAATGATCGGCAGGCCGGCATTGCGCGCAGCGCTCGTCTCCATCGCGATGACGACGTTCACCTCCTTCTGGAAAATCAGGGAATCGAAGGCCTTTTGCGCGCCGGCCGCACCTGACGCGTCGTCGGCGATCTCAAGCTGCAGAGGCCGCCCGAGCACGCCGCCTTTGGCATTGATTTCTTCGACGGCAAGCTCCGCAGCTTGGACGACGGACGGCGCGACCACGCTGTTTGCGCCAGACAGCCCGACCGGCACGCCGATCTTGATCGGATCCTCGGCGAAAGCTGCGGTGGCGAATGCCGCAGATGCCAGCGTCAGCATTATGGTTTTCATTTGCATTTTGTTCCCCTTTCTTGAGTGGGTCGATGTTACCCGTAGACATCGGCTCGGCGATCGCCGAGCAGATGATTGAAGCTGTTGAGCGTGCGGGTTTCCGTCACGCTCGACAGATCGATTTGCGCAAGGAGGATTTCCTCGCGATCGGCGCTGGCCGGACCGGATATCGGCCAGCCTTGCGGGCCGACGATTAGGCTGCGGCCGATGAAGGACTGGCCACGCTCGATGCCGATCCGGTCAGCGCAGGCAATGTAAAGACCATTGGTGTGGGCGGCCGCCTTGTGCAGAATATTGGCCATCGGCTCGGGAACGCTTTCCGCACCGGCCATCGGTACCCAGTTGGTAGGTACGCAGACCAGTTCGGCGCCGGCCAGCGCCAACTGACGAAATGTTTCCGGAAACCAGCCGTCGTAGCAGATAGCGATGCCGATACGGCCGAAGGGCAGATCGAATACCGGCAGTCCGAGATCGCCTTTTCTGAAAAGACGGTTTTCGTTGTTCCATAGATGAAGCTTGCGGTATTTGCCGATATATCCCTCGGGACCGCAGAGAAGAGCGCTGTTGTAAAACCGGTCGCCATCCTGCTCGGCAACGCCGCTGACGATGTAAAGGCGAAGCTCCTCGGCAAGACGGCAGAGCGTCTCGGCACTCGGGCCGCCGGGTACCGGGCCGGCCAATGCCGCAACCTCGTCGCCGTCACGGAAGGTGTAGCCGCTATCGGCCAGTTCCGGCAGAACGACGATCTCCGCGCCCCTGGTCTTTGCCGACCTCACCAGCCGATCGATAGCCGCAAGATTACCGGCGCGATCACCGACGATCGGTTCGAATTGGACGGTTGCGACGGTTACCGTCCGTGCGGCTGAGGTCTTGACGGTCAATCTTGTCTCCAAACGCAAAAAACCTCTGGCACGGAATTCAATCCGTGAACCAGAGGCTACATAGCCATGATGTGAATGCGGCAGCCCTGCCGCCGAGCAAACCTGCTCGTTGTCTTTAGGCTTGCACGAAAGAATGTGACCGTCAAGCGGCTTTAGCGGGCATCTTCAGGGGGCACAGGTTCGGCGACCTAAGGTTGAGTTTTTGCGCCGATGGAAAGTCCGAGGCTTTTCATGGTGTCTTGCGCGGCAATGATGGATTCGGCGATCGTCGCCATCGGAACGCGCTTTGACGTCGCCTGATCGCGCAAGAGCTTATAGGCCGCCTCCTCGTCGAGACCATTCATCACCCGCAACGCCGAAACGGCTTTTTCGACCAGCCGGCGACTTTTCAAGGTTTCCTCGAGTTTCTGCACCTTGCCGGCGAGCCGTTTTTCGTAGCTATGCCGATAACGTGCAAGCGCAAATTGCGTCAGAATGCCGAGCGGCCGCAACGGTTTGCTGATAACGCCGTGAGCGTTGAGATCGATGATCGCCTGGAGGGCGGTCGGGCTCTCATAAGTTACGATGGCGATGATCGCCGTCTGCTGGAGGTCGATAATCTGCAGCGCGTGCTCGACATGCACATCCTCGACGTGCAGAAAGACGGTGTCTACGTCAGGAGGCAAGGCTGGCGGAAGCGGCCAGGTGGCCCGGACCTCACAGCCAAGGCGCTTGAGGTGGGCGATCAGCACGTCGCCGTCCTCGTCGCGAGGATGGACGACTAGAACGCGTGCGCGCCGCAGATCCTGAACGATCCTGCTCGGTCCCGCCATCTCAGGCCTCCAGCCAAACGTCTTCGAACCGCGAAGCCGTCAGGTAGGGATCCGGCCGGATCGGGCCAGGCGCCTGCCAGGCAATATCAAACAGTCCATCGGCGCGCGCCACGCCAATGCGGGGATGCAGCCAGAGGTGGCGGGTATCGGCGTCGAAATTGATCCGGCCTTCCGGAGCAAGAAAGTCTTCCAGGAGAATTTCCTCGGAAATGCGATGGGTTTCGAGCGAGCCGGCCCGAGCAAGCGCGCGGGCGAAAAGGTGAACCTGCGCATAGGCCGGCTGCGACCAGACGCTGGTGGTGAAGTCCTGGCCGAAGCGGGCTTTGAATGCCCCTACGAAGCGCTCATTCGCCTCGTTTTCGACCGTCTGGAAATAGGTCGCCGAGAGAATATGGCCGGTGCAGGCCTCGGCTCCGATCTCGCGAATCTCGCTCTCGGCCATGGTCAGACTGGCAATCGGAACTCGCCTTCGATCGATTCCGGTCTCGGCATACATGCGGTAAAAACGCTGCGCCGGTCGGCCGATGATCGTCGAGAAGATGGCATCGGGCTTGAGACGGACGATATCGGAAATAACCGAACGCAAGGTTTGTTCGTCGGCATGAAGAGGAAGATATCGCTCGCTGACGACTTCACCGCCCTTTGCCTCTACCACATCCCGCATGACCCGATTGGATTCGCGCGGATAAATATAATCCGCGCCGACGAAGAGGATGCGGCGTCCGTGGTGGCGGAGAAGGTATTCCGCGAGCGCGAAGGTGTTCTGATTGAGGGTGGCGCCGGTATAGACCACATTCTCCGAATATTCGAAGCCTTCATACATCGACGGATAAAACAGCAGTCCGTTGTGCCGCTCGACGATCGGCAGTACCGCCTTTCTGCTGGCTGACATCGAGGCACCGAAAATGATGTTGACGTCGTCATCGGCCAGCAGGCGCCGTGCCAGATTGCGATAGGCGGTTTGATCCCCGCCCGGATCATAGGCGATCGGAACGATGGGCTTGCCAAGCACGCCCCCCGCCGCATTGACTTCCTCGATCGCAAGTGCGGTGCCAAGAAAGTGCTCGGTTTCCGTAATTTCGCTAATTCCGCTTCTGGAAAACAGCACTCCCACCCGCCATTCGGAGCTTGTCATCTTTGCCTTTTCCGACGTGTTGGAGGTTCGAAAGCGGTGAATGCCTCAGTTCCGCGCTTTCGACTTCCATACCCTTAGTGCTTTTTCATGGGATACTGCAAGCGGGTGCGATGCAGGTCGCTGTCACAGTAGACCGAGACGGGAACTACCGGCTGTGAACCGTTGCAGGCATCACATCGTCAGGTATCGGGCACACATAGGCTTTGCCGCTGGTCTTTTCCCGCCACTCGGCCGTCGCGGCTGCCAGAAGGTCGGATGACGACATCAATGCGAGCCCCGTTGTCGCAAGCGTCTTGGCCGCATGCGCCATGGCTTTGTGCGCGGCCGGGCTTTTTCCCTGCGCGACGACCTGCCAGGTATGGGGATTGGTGCCGATCGCCCAGGCCGGCGCCCAGCATTGCGCCGTCGGCGTCACCCAGCTGACGTCGCCGACATCGGTCGATCCGGCCCGGAAATGCGATTGTCCCTCGAAATCGCGCAGACCGGTGTGCAAGGGCGTCGAGCCATCGACCTTGGCATTGGAGAACACATCGCCCTTGATCTGATAGAGGCGGATGCTGCTCCTGATCGCTTCCTCAGTGAAGGTTTCCTGGATCTTCCGGGCGAAGGCGATGTCGCCCTCGTCGAAGGCTATCGGCCCGAGCGCGACCATGTTCTCGTGCATTGCCGTTTCCAGCGTGATGTTGGGAAGAAGGTTGGTCGAAGCGGTGTCGAACACGATCTCGACCGCGGTTTCGGTCATCATCGCGGCGCCTCGCGCGACTTTCTCGACGCGCCCGGCAAGCTCAAGCGCCTGCGGCATGTCAGGCGCCCTGATCAGATAGAGAACCTCGGCGCTGGCCTGCACAACATTGGCGGCCCTGCCGCCGGTGTCGGTGATCGCGTAGTGAACGCGACAATCCTGCGGCATGTGTTCGCGCAGGAAATTGACGCCGACATTCATGAGTTCGACCGCATCGAGCGCCGAACGGCCGAGATGGGCGCTGTTGGCCGCATGTGCGGCGACACCCCTGAAGCGATAATAATATTCGAGAACGGCAAGATTGTTCGTTGAACGAACACCGTTGAAAGGAGCCGGATGCCAGGTCAGGGCGGCATCGACGTCATCGAATGCGCCGGCACGAACCATGAAGGTCTTGCCGGAACCGCCCTCCTCTCCCGGGCAGCCGTAATAGCGCACCGTTCCGGGCAGGTTGTTCTCCTTCAGGTGGCGGGCAAGCGCAACCGCCGCCATCAGCGATCCGACACCAAGCAGATTGTGCCCGCAGCCGTGACCGGTTGCTCCCGCCGCCTCGGGAAGAGGCTCGGCCACATCGGCGGTCTGGCTCATTCCGGCCAGGGCATCGAATTCGCCGAGGAAAGCAATCACCGGCCTGCCGCTGCCGGATTCGCCGATGAAGGCCGTTTCCATGCCTGCGACGCCGCGGCGCACGGCAAAGCCGTTTTCCTCGAGCGTCCTTGCCAGCAATTGCGACGAGCGCCGCTCCTCGAATTTCAGCTCCGCGAAATCCCAGATACTGTCGCTGAGGGCGATATAATCCGGCTTCATCTTTTCGATCGTCGCGGCAATGGAGCTGATCGCGTCAAGATTCATGGTATTCCTCGCTGGCTGTCCTGCCGCCACAGGGACGTGTTGCACCGGACCCGGCAGGACTGCCTGCCGGATCTCCTGTTGATTGTCGAAGTAGGATGGCGGCGCCCGAACCATCCGGGCGCGGCAGTTCAGGCTCAATTGTCGAGCGAAACTTCCCAAAGACGGGCATTCGATTGCCAGACGGGCTGACCCTTCAGCTTCTTGGTCGCGCCCCAGACATCGACCATGTCATAGAGGAAGATGCCTGGCATTTGCTTGAGCATCAGCGTGTGAAACTCGTCGAAGATCGCCTGACGCTTCGTCTGGTCGGGTTCCGCATAGGCGGCCTTCATCAACTCGACTGCCTTCGGGTCATCCCACATCAAGGAAGCGTTCTTGTCCTTGTTGCCGACATAGAAGCCGTACATCAGCGCCGGATCGAGCCGCGGCGCGACCGATTGCGAGATGATCTGGTAGTTGCCGGACCGGCGGCGATCGACCTGCGTCGCATAGTCGAGCACCTCGATCTGCACATTGAGACCTGCCTGCTGCATCATGGCCTGCGCCATCACCGCGGCCGGGAAGCTTGGCACGTTGCTGCGCTTGTTGGCGATGATGGTAATCGGCTCGCCCTTATAGCCGGCCTCCGCAAGCTCTTTCTTCGCGGCGTCGATGTCGTAGGGCAGACGCTTCTTCTGGACATCGTCGAAATAGAGCGAGTCTTGCGAAACCATGGAACCGTTGGCTGCGCCGGTGCCATTGGAGGCTGCCTCGACGAGCTGGTCGAGATCGAGCGCCATCGCCATGGCGCGGCGCACGCCGGGATTGCTCAGAACCTTGTCGCGCGTCTGGATGTAGAAGAGGTTTTTGCCGTTGTTGCGAGCCACGATCAGTTGCATCGTGCCGCTCGTCTTGAATTCGGGAATGAGATCCGGCGAAATCTCCGCGGTATCGAGCACACCGGACTGAAGGCCGGCCTTTACGGTCGAAGCATCGGGAATGACCATGAACTTGATGCCATCGACGAGAGGGCGTTTGGAGCCGACCATGCCGTCGGGCTTGCCGTCGTTCTGAGGCGAGACATAATCGTCGAACTTGGCGAGATGGATATACTCGCCCTTCTTCCATTCATCCCATTTGAAGGGACCGGTGCCGATCGGCTTGACGAAATTTCCGTCCGCGCCGACCGATTCCGGGGAAATGATCCCGGTGTAACCGCATTCGGGGCGCGACATCAGGCCAAGGAAAACCGCGGATGGCTTTTCCAGCGTGATGGTGACGGTCGAAGCATCGACTGCCTTGATCCCGGTAACATGGACGCTGCCGCTGCCGTCGAAATCAGGAAGGCAGGTCCATTTCGTTTCGGGCTTGAGATAACGGTTCCAGTTCCACACGACGTCATCGGCAGTCAATGTCTTACCATTGTGAAATTTGACGTCGTCACGCAGTTTGAAGCTGTAGCTCAGCCCGTCCGCCGAGACTTCGAAGCTCTTTGCCAGCAGCGGCTTGACCTCGCCGTTGTTGGCATAGCCGACGAGCCCTTCGACGATATGCAGGATGACGCCATCGGTATTGCCGTCGCGATTGACGCCCGGATTGTTGCTGCGCAGATCGGAACTTTGAGCCACGACGATGTCGCGGGCGTCGACCACGCCGGTCATCGCCATCAACATGGTGCCTGCAAGAAGAAGCTTGTGCATTTGTTCTACCCTCTTTTTATGATCGTTAGGATTGGAATTCATCCCAGCAGGCGCGTGAAAGCCTGCCGATGGTTTCAAGCGCGACCGTGTAGCCGGGGGTGCCGTCCGGCATCTCCTGCGGCACGTCGTCGGTATAGGCGGCGATGATGTAGAAAGGGGACCCGTCGCGATAGACGATACCGGCATTCATGCGGCCGCGCTTTCCCGTGCCGCCCTTGTGGGCGACGAGCACACCGAAGGGCAGCCGGGAGGGAATGGCATAACGCAGGATCTGGTTCTTCAGGGTTTGAAGCGCATAGGCGCAAAGCGCCTGCGAGCAGCCGAGCCGGTCCGCGGCTTCCCGCGAATCCTGCGCATCCAGGATGGTCTGCAGCAGATAGACCTGATCCCGCGCCGTCGTCGTGGTGACGGCCTTCAAGGAATGATCGGGCGACAACGCCAAGGGAGGGATGAGGAAGCGATGGTTGGTGCCCGTCATGCCAATCGACTTGCAATAGCTGTCGACCTCTTCGAGCGTCAGCCTTTCGAAGACCATTTTGGTGCAGACATTGTCGCTCAGCACCATCATGCCGGTGATGGCATCGCGCAGCGATATGACGATACCAGGCGTCAGATAGCGGAACATCCCGCTCGCCACTTCCTCGGCGAAACGTTTTTCGTAGGTGATCGGTTCGTCCAGGTCCAGGCGGCCTTCATGCGCGGCCTTCAGGGCCGCCATCATGATCGAGGTCTTTCGGGTGCTGGCGGAAGGGGTTTCCTCGTCCGCGCCTCTGCCGATCGTTTCGCCGCTGCCAAGTGCACGCACCATGAAGCGCGTCACGAACGGCTGCGCATCGCAGATCGCGTTCAATCGCTCCGCGAGCTTTCCGGATTCAATCATCGTCGTCATGTCAGTTCTCCAGGCGCCATTTGAGGATCACGCCGCCCTGAGCATTGTGGTCCAGAGCGGGGATGGCCGAGAGAAGCCTTTGCGTATAGGCCTCCTTCGGGCTGTCGAAAACCGTATCGCGGTCGCCCTCCTCGATGATCCGGCCGTCCTGCATGACGACGACGCGATCGGCCACCTGTTCGACCACGCCGAGATCATGGCTGATGAACAGGCAGGAAAAGCCGTAGCGTTTTTGCAGATCGGACAGGAGTTCGAGCACCTGCGCTCTGACCGTCACGTCGAGGGCCGATACCGGTTCGTCGGCGATCAGGAATTTCGGCCGGCGCGCAATGGCGCGGGCAATCGCCACGCGCTGCCGCTGGCCGCCCGAAAGCTCATGCGGGTAGCGCCCGGCATAGTCGGACCCAAGCCCGACTTCCTCCAGCGTCTCCAGGGCGCGCTTGCGCTTTGCCGCAGCGTCGAGATCGGGAACGAGCCGCAGCGCTTCTTCCACGAGCGCGAGGATGGTCATGCGCGGATCGAGCGAGGAATAAGGATCCTGAAACACCATCTGGCAATTCAGCCGATAGTCCATCCAGTCGTCGTCGCGGCTGCGTCCCTTGAACCGGATATCGCCTTCACTCTCCCGGACCAGTCCGGCAATGGTGCGGCCGAGCGTGGTCTTGCCGGAACCCGAACCGCCGACCAGTGCCACGACTTCGCCCTCGTGGATATCGATGCTGACGCCATGCAGCGCCCGTTTCGGCGTTGCCTTCTTCATCAGCGACCGCCGGCCCGCATAATCGACGACGATATCCCGCGCCGAAACCATCGGCGCCCTGGTCTTGTCGATCGTCCGCGTCTCTCCGCGGAACGGCAGGGAGGAAAGCAGTTTCTTCGTATAGGCACGCTGCGGTGCGTCGAGCAGATCGGCGGTGCGTCCTTCTTCGACGATCACGCCCTTTTCCATGACGACGATGCGGTTCGTGTAACGGGCAACCATCGGCAGGTCGTGACTGATCAGCAGCACGGCGGTGCCTTCCGCCTGCGTCAACTCCACCATCAATTCCATGACATCGCGCTGGATCACGGCATCGAGCGCAGTCGTCGGCTCGTCGGCGATCAAGAGCGCCGGTTTCAGCAGCATGACCGATGCCAGCATGATGCGCTGGCGCATGCCGCCCGAGAATTCATGCGGATAGGAAGCGAGCGCCCCGGCGGGGTCGCGGATGCCGACCCGGTTCAGCATGTCGAGGATCCGGCTGCGCCGCTCTTCCTGCGAAAGTTTCGTATGCAGCTGCAACCCTTCTTCGAGTTGGCGGCCGACGGTCATCGAGGGATTGAGCGAGGTCATCGGCTCCTGGAAGACGACCCCGATTTCCGCACCACGCAATTGGCGCAATTGCGCGCCGTTCATGGAAAGCACGTCGCGTCCCTTGTAGGCAACGGAGCCGCCGATCACCTTGATGGGTGCCGGCAGCAGCGAGATCAGGGCGCGTGTTGCCAGCGTCTTGCCCGATCCGCTTTCTCCGACGATGCCGAAGATCTCGCCTGGGGCGATGTCAAAACTGACGTCCTTGACGACCTGCACACCGGTCCCTGTGACCTGAAGCGACAGGTTGCGGACATTCAAAAGCGTTCTATTGGTCATTTCAGCCCCCTCATCCGCGGATCAAGCTTGTCCCGAAGAGCGTCGCCCAGAAGATTGATGCCGAGGAGCGTCAGGGCGATCGCCAGCCCCGGGAACAGACCCAGCCAGACAGCCTGTTCGATGAATGGTCGGCCGGCAGCCAGCATGTTGCCCCAAGTCGGCGCCGGTGGCGGAACGCCGAGACCGAGAAAGCTGAGCGCGCTTTCCGAAAGGATCGCCCAACCGAACATCGAGGTCGCAAGCACGGTGATCGGGGCGACGCAATTGGGAAGGATATGCCGGAACATGGTGTAGAGCTCGCTATTGCCCATCACCTTGGAGGCCTCGATGAATTCCCGCTCGCGCAGCGACAGGACGGCACCCCGGACAACGCGGGCCATCGAGGGAGAATAGGCAATGCCCAGCGCGAAGATGATGCCATATTGGTTGGCGCCGAAAACGGCGAGCAATCCCAACGCCAGAAGGATGCCCGGAAAGGCGAGAAGCGCATTGTTGACGGCCATGATGACGGCATCGATCCAACCGCGGGCGTAACCGCTGATGAGACCGATCAACGTGCCGCAGACCGTCGCGAATGTGACCGTCAAGGTGCCGATCCAGACGCTCGCCCGGGCGCCGACGATCAGGCGGCTGAGCACGTCGCGGCCGAATTCGTCGGTTCCGAGCCAGTGGGCGCCGCTTGGTGCCGCCAGCCGTGCCGTGAAGCCGAGCTTCATCGGATCATAAGGGGTCCAGAAAAGGCCGATCGCAGCGGAGATGAGCAATGCGGCAATCAGAGTGCTGCCGATGAAACCGTTGAAGGTGACGTTTTTCATTCGGCGACTACCCGCGGATCGAACAAGGGATAGAGCAGGTCGACGACCAAATTGACCAGCACATAGGAAAGCGAGACGAACAGGAGGCAACCCTGGATCACGGGGTAATCGCGGGCAAAAATACTGTCGACCATCAGTCGCCCGAGCCCCGGAATGGTGAAGACCGTCTCGATGACGGCAATGCCGCCGAGCAGATTGCCGAGGATCAGACCGATGACTGTCCAGGTCGGGCCGAAGGCATTCTTGAAGGCGTGCCGCCAGAGGACGGCGCTCTCGGAAAGCCCCTTGGCCCGGGCGTGGGTGATATAGTCGAGACGCAGCACTTCCAGCGTCGAGGCGCGTGCCATGCGGATCAACACACCCATCTCATGAATGACCAGGGTCATGATCGGCAGCACGAGGTAGAGCAGGCCGCCGGTGACGTTGCTGCCGATCGAGACATAGCCGAGGACCGGTAGCCAGCTGAGTTTCAAGCCGAAGAAAAGCAGAAGCAGGAGGCCGAGCCAGAATGTCGGGATCGACAGCAGGATCGTGGCCGTGCCGACCAGCGCCAGGTCCGTCAGACTGTTTTGCCGCCAGGCGGCGATGACACCCGCCGGCACGGCGATGAGGCTCGCCAGAAGCACGGCGACGACGACGACTTCGGCGCTGACCAGAAAGCGCGATGCGACGAGCGGCAGAACCGGCTCGTCATTGACGATCGAGCGGCCGAAGTCACCCTGGACGACATTGGCGGTCCAGATCAGGAACTGTTCCGGCAGCGATTTGTCGAGGCCGAGTTCCGAGCGCATCGCCGCGATCTGGGCCGGCTCAGCCATATCACCCAGCATCAGTGCCGCCGGATCGCCGGGTATGAAGCGGATCAGGGTGAAGACGGTCACCGAAACGAGGACGATCGTCGGCAATGCCATCAACAGGCGGTTCAGAACGAATTTCAGCATTTTTGTTCCCCGCGATGGGCGACGGACAGTGCCCGGCGCCATCGGTTTCGTTGCTGCAGACTATGATCGAATGAAGAAATATCCGCAATATTATGCGATTCTGTCATAAGTCTATGCGGAATACGACCGCAACCAAAGCGGCTGCCTTGGCGTAAGAGTTCAGGCTAAAAATTTGATTTTAAATGTCTTTTTGCGAAAGCTGGATCTGTCGCTTCAAGGCATCGCTCAGAGCGTGGGCGGCAATCGAGAGTGGCGTCCCGACCGCCCTTGCCAATCCGAATTCCTGGGTCGCGCGTGGCACGAAAGGACGGTGAACCACCGGCAGGTGGCGATAGAGATTGGCATAAAAGCTGCTGATGATCGTGACCCCAAGGCCATGCGCGACATAGGAACAGGCGGAACTGTTGGTATGCGTCTCGATTTTGACGATCTGCTTGATGCCGGCGCGCCGGAAGGTCTGGTCGAGCGCCATGCGGTTCGGCCGTTGGCGGCCAATCAGAATGAGAGGAACGTCGCGCAAATTCTTGACCGTGATTTCCTCCAGTTTCGCAAGAGGATGGTCTTTTGGAACGACGCAGACGCTTTCGCCGGTGGCGACGCGCTCGACCTCGATGCCCGGTCCGCTCTCGCCCTCCATGCGCAGAAAGCCGAAATCGATCACCCTCTGCTCGACGAGCTTGTTGATCGCGGTCGTCGTCTCGAAGAAGGTTTCGATCCGCACACCGGGGAAATCGCTGATGTAATCGACCAGCATTGCCGGCGCGAAATGCTCCCACATGCTGCTCGGCAGGCCGATGCGGACGATCTCAGGGCCGGCGGCGCCACTTCTTAAGTCCTCCGCATGACCCGACATCCGATCGACCGCCAGCAAGATGTTCTCGGCATCGCGGGCAAGAAGCAGGGCCTCGGGGGTCGGAACGAGACGGCCTTTGTCGCGCGCGAAAAGCGACATCGAAAGATCCGCCTCGAGCTGCTGGAGCAGGCGGCTGACGCCCGACTGACTGAGCCCCATCGTCTTTGCCGTGGCAATCGTCGACCCCGTCGCCAGAAGCGTGCGCAGGACTTCCAGTTGCTTGATATTCATGCGTTCGCGATCCCCCGGGACAGTTCAAGCACCGTCATCATGCCCAGTCCGAAATGCTTTGAAGGAAAAGGCTGGCGGCCTTGGGCATCGGAAATTTCTCTCCGCTGATCAGCGCGTAGGCAACCGGCAGTTCTGGTTCGAGCGGAATGAACTGCAGCGGCAGCGTCGCATATTCGCGGGCGATGATTTCGCCGACCAGCGCAATGCCGAGCCCCTGCGCGGCTAGCGCGCAGGCACTCGCCACCGAATGTGCCTCGAGCAAGGGGCGTTGACGGATGCCGGCCTTGTAGAACAACGCCTCCAACTCGTGGCGAACCGGTCGCTCCCTGTTCAGCATGATCAGATCCTGCCCCTTCAGGTCGGCGACCGACAATTGGCGGCTGCCGGCCTTGGGATGATCCTTGTGCAGGGCGCAAATGACCCGCGACGACAGGATCTTCTCCTGTTTCAATCCCGGGCTCATCAGCGGCAGACGCGCGAAGCCGAGATCGGCCTCGCCGTCGGCCACCATCCGTTCAATTGCCAGATAGCTGCCGGATGCGACTTCGACGCGCATTGGACCATTCGCCGCGAGAAAGTTCTTCAGCAGCTTCGGAATGCGCGTCGAGGAAAGACTGGAGGGAAAGGCGAGCCGCAGCATGATCTCGCGCGATCGACCGCTCTCGAGCTCCATCGCCGCCGTTTTCAAGGCGCGCAGCCGGTCGGAAATGGCACGGATTTCCGGGCCGAGCTGCAGCCCCTCGCGGGTCGGTTGAAGCCGGTTCTTTTCCCGGTCGAAAAGCCGGACGCCGAGATAGTCTTCCAGTTGCTGCAACAAGCGACTGGCATTCGATTGCGAGATCCCAAGCTCGACGGAAGCGGCGATCGTCGAGCCCGTCGCGGCGATGGCGTCATAGGCTTCGATATGCTTCAGGCTGATCGCCGCACTCGTGTCGCGCGCCATTCTATCTCCAATGTCGATAGCCCTACCCGCAAACCGCATAAGATTGCGGACCTGCGGAAAGTTGAACATTTTCCGCTGAGAACCAAACTTACGGAAAGACTTTCGTCAATGGCCACCATTCTCCGGAAGATCGCGCAACAGGTCCTGTCGCGAACGACGTTCTCAAACCTCGCGATGGATCGGGCAAGAGATGCTGCGGTGGACACCATCGGCTGCATGATTGCAGGCAGCGGCGATGAAAGCGTTGCCGCGCTCACCCGCGCCTTCGATGGGGAAATCGCCGGAGGCGGCGAAGCGTGGCTCGTCACCGGCGGCTCCGCCTCGCCCTCTTTCGCCGCACTCATCAATGCAACGGCGGCTCATGCGCTCGATTTCGATGACAATTTCCATCCGGCAAGGGCGCATGCTTCCGCAGTGCTGGTGCCGGCGCTGCTGGCGGTTCTGACGAGCGGCAAGGTGACAAGCGGAAGACGGTTTCTCGAGGCCTATCTGGCCGGGCTGGAAGCGCAGGCGGCGGTCGGCTTCGGCGTCAATCCCTCTCACTACAACAGGGGCTGGCACGCAACGGCGACGGTCGGCAGCATCGGGGCCGCGGCTGGCGTGGCAAGGCTTCTCGGCGCCGACGAAGAGAGCCTAGTCGCAGCGATGAGCCTCGCGACGAGCTTCGCCTGCGGCCCGAAAGGGCAGTTCGGCACGACCGCCAAACCGCTTCATGCCGGCATTGCCGCGCGCAATGCCGTGGATGCGGCGCGCATGGCGCTTACGGGCATGAGCGGGCGGGCGGATATCCTCGAACGGCCGCAAGGCTTCCTCGATCTTTTCGGAGGCGATGATGCCAAGGGCTGGGAAGACCTGACATTCGACGAGGAGCATATCATCGAAAGCCGGGGTGTGGTGACCAAGCGCCATCCCTGCTGCGCCTCCACCCATCGTGCAATCGACGCGCTTCTGGATCTGAAGCAGGAGCATGGGCTTTTGGCGGGCGACATTGCCAGGATCGAGACGAAAGTCGGCATATCCGCTGCCCGCAACCTCGCTTATCCCGAGCCCACCGACGAGATGCAGGCCCGCTTCTCAATGCAATATTGCCTGGCGACAGCTTTCCTCAAGGGATCTCTTAGCCTTTCGGATTTTACAGGGCAGGAGATTGGGCGGCCGGAAATCCGGGAGTTCATGCCGCGCATCGAAATGCAGTCCTATTCGGCTGATGAGGAAAAAGGCGTGGAGCGCCTGCCGCATGTCGTCACGGTCACGATGCGCGACGGGCGCATTTTGAACAAGTCCCGCTTGCATGCGAAGGGATCGCTGGAAGCGCCGATGAGCGTTCATGAACGTGAAGTTAAGTTCATGGACTGCTTGCGCTGGGGAAATCGGAATGTGTCCGGCGCCTCTTTCCTGCAGCTTCGCAGGCTTGCCGATTTGGAAAACCTGTCCGGCGACGATCCCTTCTGGAGCCTGATTGCAGACCGTCAGTCGCCTTGACAAGCCACGGAGATGGATAAACGGCGGGGAAAGCCTCCCCGCCCGCATCATCGTTTAAGCATGGCCTTCTCAGGCGAGGTATTTCGTAAACCAATCGATTGTTCGCTGCCAGGCGAGCTTGGCTGCCGCTTCGTCGTAGCGGGGTGTGGAATCATTGTGGAAGCCGTGATTGACGTCAGGATAGATGTAGGCCTCGAATGTTTTTCCCGATGACTTCAGCGCCGCTTCATAGGCCGGCCAGCCTTCGTTGATCCCCTTGTCCAGCCCGGCATAATGGAGAAGCAATGGCGCCTTGATCTTCGGCACGTCTTCGGCACGCGGCTGCCGGCCGTAAAAGGGCACGGCTGCGGCAAGTTCCGGATAGGCGACCGCCGCAGCGTTGGCAACGCCGCCGCCATAGCAGAAGCCGGTGATGCCGACCTTGCCGGTGGTGAGATCGCTGTGCATCAAAAATTCGACCGCCGCGAAGAAATCGTTCATCAGCTTTTCCGGGTCGACCTTCTGCTGGAGCTCCCGCCCCTTTTCATCGTTGCCGGGATAGCCTCCGACCGAGGTCAGGCCATCCGGTGCAAGTGCGATGAAACCCGCCTTTGCCACGCGCCGCGCCACATCTTCGATATAGGGGTTCAGGCCTCTATTCTCGTGAACGACCACCACGGCGGCGATTTTGCCGGTCGCGTTTTTGGGGCGGACGAGATAGCCGCGGACATCTCCATTTCCTTTCGGCGAAGGATAGGTGATGTATTCAGCTGATATATCGGGATCGGTGAACTCGACCTGGGTCGCCAGCGCATAGTCAGGGCTCAGCGATGAAAGAATGGCGGCTGCCGTAAGCCCGCCGACGGCGAATTTGCCGGCCCGGTCGAGAAACTCGCGCTTGGTAATTTTCCCGTGCGCGTAATAATCGTAGAGTTCGAGAAGTTCCTGAGGGAAATCCTTGGCTGTCATACGGGTCATGATGGCTCCTCCGTGCCTTCGGGTCTCGCATCATCCTACACACGTAAACTCACGAGTCTTTTCAACATTTCGCGAGTCCCGCGTGTGTTTGCCATGGCGATTGCTGGCTGCGCCAACAGGCGCCGAATTCGCCGCCCTGGCTTCAAGAGATGCGCACTATTGCCATTGGCAATCGGCGTCCGGCCGGTCGCAGCCAGCAATCGACCGCCGGCTACCGATCTATGAAAATTAATTTCATGCTTGCGCTTCGATGCCCGTTTTCTATTGACGCCTCCCGATTTTTGTCCCAACTTAAAGAAAATAAATTACTAAATGGGAACCTGATCGGCATGAAAGTGGGAATCATCGGGCTAGGATTCCGGCTCGGCTATCTCGGCTATGTTTTCAAGGCAATCGATAGCAGCTTCGACATTGTCGGCTATGTGGATCCGGAACCCGCCGGACTTCCCGGATTGACGGAAAAGGGAATTTCAGTCGGCAAGGCCTATGGTTCGCCGGAAGAGCTCCTTGCCTCCGAAAAACTCGATCTGCTGATGATCGGCTCCCCCAATCACCTGCATCTCGACCATATCCGGCTCGGGCTTCAAGCCGGTCTCAAGGTCTTCTGCGAAAAGCCGATCGTCACGACGATCGCCGAAAGCATCGAACTTGCCCATCTGATGGCAAAATTCGGCCATGAGCGACTGATGGTCGGTCTCGTGTTGCGCTATTCTCCTCTTTATAAGGATCTCCGCGCCATCCAGACCGCGGGCAAGCTTGGTCAGATCGTGTCGATCGAGGCTTCCGAACATATCGAGCCCTATCACGGCGCCTTCTTCATGCGCGACTGGCGCCGCTATGAGCGCTATTCCGGCAGCTTCATGCTGGAGAAATGCTGCCACGACCTCGATCTTTATAATGGAGTCGCCGGCGCACGGCCGGAGCGCGTCGCAAGTTTCGGCGGCCGCAAAAGCTTCATTCCGGCCAACGACCCGGCGCGCGAGGGCATCAACGACCTCGAGCTCTTCCACCGCAAGCCGAGCGGATGGATGGGATCGGACAAGGTCTTCGACAGCGATGCCGATATCATCGACTATCAGGTCGCGATCGTCGAATATGCCAATGGCGTCGGCATGAACTTCCACACCAATCTGAACGTGCCCGACCAGTTCCGCCGTTTCGCCATCATGGGTTCGCGCGGCATGGCTGAAGGCGATTTCGTGCGCGGCTATCTCGACGTTCACGAACAGCTGACCGGCAACAAGATTGTCGAAAACAAATATGCCGCCACCGAGCTCTCCCAGCATTACGGCGCCGATGAACAGATGGCGAGCGACCTGCTTGAAAGCGTGCGCACCGGGCTCGAACTTCCTGTTTCCACCCTGAATGCGCTAGAGGCCGGCATCCTCGCCTTGGCGATGGACGAAGCGAGGATGAAGAAAGCGGTCGTCGATCTCAGGCCCGTCTGGGACCGCTTCGACGAAGCCCTTCACGCAAGAGCGGCTTGAGGAGGACGGCAAGATGAGTGTTCAAAGAAGCACCTTCATCTTCGCTTGCATCCTTCTTCTTCCGGCTGTGCTCTATGTTCTGGCGATCGTCGCCTATCCGCTGGTCGATACGTTCATTCTGTCCTTCACCGACGCGTCCCTCAGGAAGACCACCAATTGGGTCGGCTGGGCCAATTACGAGAAGATCTTCAATGAGCGGTTTGCCGAGGTCATCATCCGCACCTTCATCTGGACGTTCTTCTCGGTCGCCCTGAAAATGGTGATCGGCACCTTCGGTGCGACGATGCTGAATGCCGCGGTCCCCGGCCGCTCGCTGTTCCGGCTGCTGACCATGCCGCCATGGATCGTGCCGATGGCGATCGGCATCTTCATGTGGGGCTGGATGTATAATGGCCAGTTCGGGATGATATCAGGCATGCTGCAGCGCTTCGGTCTCGTCGACGGCCCTGTCGCCTTCCTCGCCTATGGAAACACCGCCTTCTGGGCAACGATCATCACCGACGTGTGGATCGGCGTGCCGCTGGTGACGATCTACTTCCTGGCCGCGATCCAATCCATTCCGAAGGATCTCTACGAGGCCGCCTGGACCGACGGCGCCGGCCGCTGGTACCGCTTCCGCCGCATCACGCTGCCGCTGATGGTGCCGGCGATCATCACCATGTCGATGCTCTCGCTGATCGCCACCTTCAACTCGTTCGACATCATCTGGATCCTGACGCAGGGCGGACCGAGCGGCGAGACGACGACGATGATCATCGATACCTATCAGACCGCGATCGGCTCGAAGAAATACGGTGAAGGTGCAGCGCGCGCCGTTTTGATCTGCATCTTCCTGTCGCTCTTCTGCTTCGCCTATTTCCGCGTCACCCGCCGCCTCAATCCGGAGAAACGCGCATGAGCAATGCAGCCATGATCGACCGTTACCGCTGGTGGGAAATCATCCTGATCTATTGCGGCATCGCGCTGTTTCTTTTCTTCGTGCTGTCGCCCTTCGTCGAAGGTTTCCTGGTGTCGCTGAAGCCGCTCAGCCAGCTCTTCTCCTCACCCTATCGCTTCTGGCCGGAGAACGGCTCCTTTGAAGCCTACCGGACGATGTGGATCAGCGTGCCTGGCTTCGGGCGCTATATCTTCAACTCGTTCTTCATCTCGATCATCGTCACGCTGATCGTGCTCTGCCTCGTCATTCCGGCGGCTTATGCCTTCGCGAAGTTCGAATTCAGGGGCATGGGCATCCTGCTCGGCGCGTTCCTGACGGTGAACATGTTTTCCGGCGCCGTGCTTTTGATCCCGCTCTTCCGGCTGATGCGCAGCATCGGCGTGCTCAACACCTATCTCGCCATGATCGTGCCGGGCGTTGCCTTCCTGATCCCCTCGGCGATCTGGCTGCTGCGCACCTACATGATCCGTATTCCGCAGGAACTCAACGAAGCGGCCTATATGGATGGCGCCAGCCATTTCTACACGCTGCGCCGGGTCATCCTGCCCATTGCGATGCCGGGGATTATCGTCGTCGCCATCACCACCTTCATCGGCGCTTACGCCCAGCAATTCATCTTCGCGCTGACGTTCAACTCGAAGACCGAATACATGCCCTTGCCGGTGGGGCTCTTTGCTTACTTCGGCAAGCAGGAGGTCATCTGGAACGAACTGATGGCGGCTTCCTTCGTCGGTATCGCGCCGGCAATGGTCGTCATCTTCTTCCTTCAGCGCTACCTTGTCGGCGGACTGACCGCCGGTGCGGTGAAACAATAAGATCAAAAAACGAGTGAACAGCTAACACAAGAATGGGAGTCACGACGTGAGCATATCAATCAAGACAGGCCTTATGGCGCTCGCTCTGCTCGGTTCGACGGCACTGACCGCCGTCACTGCCCAGGCGGCCGACAAGGAAATCAGCTGGATCTATTGCGGCGACACGATCGACCCGGTCCACACCAAATACATCAAGCAGTGGGAAGAAAAGAACACGGGCTGGAAGGTCGCCCCTGAGGTCGTCGGATGGGCACAGTGCCAGGACAAGGCAACGACGCTCGCTGCCGCCGGCACGCCGGTGGCGATGGCCTATGTCGGCTCGCGCACGCTGAAGGAATTCGCGCAGAACGACCTTATCGTTCCGGTGCCGATGACGGATGACGAGAAGAAGACCTACTATCCGAACATCGTCAACACTGTGACCTTCGAGGGCACTCAGTGGGGCGTTCCGATCGCGTTCTCCACCAAGGCGCTCTACTGGAACAAGGATCTTTTCAAGCAGGCCGGCCTCGATCCCGAAACGCCGCCGAAGACCTGGGCTGAAGAAATCGAGATGGCAAAGACCATCAAGGAAAAGACCGGCATTCCGGGCTTCGGTCTCTCCGCCAAGACCTTCGACAACACGATGCACCAGTTCATGCATTGGGTTTACACCAACAACGGCACGGTGATCGATGCCGACGGCAAAGTTACGCTCGACAGCCCGCAGATTCTCGCCGCGCTGAAGGCCTATAAGGATATCGTCCCCTACTCCGAAGAAGGCCCGACCGCCTACGAGCAGAACGAAGTCCGCGCCATCTTCCTCGACGGCAAGGTGGCGATGATCCAGGCAGGCTCGGGTGCAGCCGACCGCTTGAAGGCGACGAAGATCAGCTGGGGTATCACGACGCTGCCGCTTGGCCCCGACGCCAAGGGTCCCGGCACGCTGCTGATCACCGACAGCCTGGCGATCTTCAAGGGTTCGGGTGTCGAGGACAAGGCGACGGAATTTGCCAAGTTCATCACCTCGCCGGATGTGCAGTCCGAATACGAATTGCAGGGCGGCGCCGGCCTCACCCCGCTGCGTCCGTCTGCAAAGGTCGATGAATTCGTCGCTAAGGATCCTTACTGGAAGCCGCTCATCGACGGCATCAGCTACGGCGGTCCCGAGCCGCTCTTCACCGACTACAAGGGCTTCCAGAACTCGATGATCGAGATGATCCAGTCCGTGGTGACGGGCAAGGCCGAGCCGGAGGCCGCACTCAAGAAGGCCGCCGGCGAAGTCGAGGCGTTCAAGTAAGCCTCTTGGAACCTTTGGGATCGCGGAAGGCAACAGCCCGCGATCCCTCCTGTAGCGCCGCATGTCTTTTCGCAGTGCGGCGCTGTAACACCTTGAATTGCCGCATGATTCCTTAGATCGAATCCGATTTAAGGAACTATGCAGTCACGATGATCGAATGTGCGACGAAGGCCGCCGGCGGAGACAGATTTTTGGGACAGCTCCTTCTCAACAAAGTTCAGAAGTTCTATGGCGACTACGAAGTTCTGAAGGGCGTGCAGCTCGATGTGAAGAACGGCGAATTCGTCGTCTTCGTCGGGCCTTCAGGCTGCGGCAAATCCACCCTGCTGCGCATGATTGCCGGTCTCGACGCGACGACGGCGGGCGACATCGTCATCGATGGTGTCAGGGTCAATGATCTGCCGCCGGTCAAGCGCGGCATCGCCATGGTGTTCCAGTCTTACGCGCTTTATCCGCACATGACTGTTTTCGAGAACATCGCCTTCCCGCTTCGGGTCGAAAGGATGGAAGAGGAAAAGCTCAAGGCCAAGGTGGAAAACGCGGCGCGCATCCTTCACCTCGAACAGCGGCTGCAGCAGAAACCCGGCATGTTATCCGGCGGCCAGCGCCAGCGCGTCGCGATCGGCCGCGCCATCGTGCGCGAACCGAAGATATTCCTGTTCGACGAGCCACTTTCCAACCTCGACGCAGCACTGCGCGCCGACATGCGCATCGAGCTTGCCAAGCTGCACAGGCAGTTGAAGGCGACGATGATCTATGTGACGCACGACCAGGTCGAGGCGATGACCATGGCCGATCGTATCGTCGTGCTGGATTCCGGCGATATCTCCCAGACGGGCGCGCCGCTGGAGCTTTATCACAAGCCCGCAAACCAGTTTGTCGCCGGCTTCATCGGCAATCCGAAAATGAATTTTCTTCCCGTAACCTGCAAGGGCGTCAGCGCCAATGGCGTCGAGGTGGATTATCAAGGCCAGACAGCCGTTCTTCCCGTGACGCCGCGCGACGGCATGGCCGACAAGGCTTTGACGCTCGGTATCCGGCCGGAGCATATCCAGCTTGGCGGCGGCGATATCGTCTTTACCGTGACCCCGACAGTCATCGAGCGCCTCGGGGCAAATACGGTCGCCTACGCCTCGCTCAACGGAGAGTCCGAGAATTTCTGCGCCATGCTGCCGGGCAGCGTTGGCATCCGTGCGGACGCGCCGGTCGCGACCGGCATCAATGCCGCAGATTGCCACCTCTTCGACGAGGCGGGCATAGCTTTCGAGCGGCGGGTTGAGCTGACCGAAATCGATATGAACGTGATCAACCCGACGGCGGCTTGAACCGGCCGCCTCCGTGTCGGAGTTCGTCCGGGGGATATGGCAGCATTGCGTCCTCGTGTCGGTCGTCGGTGCCACCTGCTTTAGTTTCCGAACAAACAACGGTTGGCTTTGAGGGAACAATGATTCAAAAGCTGCCGTTAGGGGGACAAAGCTAACGGAGGTAGTTGTGATCCACCATGTCTCGGTTGGGACGAATGATGTTGCGCGTTCGAAGCGTTTCTACGATGCCGTTTTGCCCATCGTCGGCATTGTGCCGATGGCCGAGGACGAGGGTGGACTTGGCTACGGCAGTGGTACGTTTCATTTCAGCGTCCAGGTTCCGATTGATGGAAAACCAGCGACCGTGGGCAATGGCACTCATATCGCCTTTGCTGTCGAGGACCGTTCGATGGTCAATCGATTTTACGCAGCAGCACTAAAATATGGTGGCAGCGACGATGGCGCTCCGGGGCTGCGGCCGAACTATGATGCGAACTATTATGGAGCGTTCGTCCGCGATCCGGACGGTCACAAGATCGAGGTCGTGACCTACTCCGCAAAATGACTCGCTAACGGAGGCGCGCATGTCGACCCTTCCCTATGCAATTCTCGAAGCCCCCTCTACACTGGGCTTGGCGACCGACGGTGTGGAGCACTTGCCCGACCAACTCTTGGGTCTCGGGCTTGCGGAGCGCATCCATGCGCACCGAACCGAGCGGCTGGCGGTGCCTCCGAAGGACCCTATGCCCGATCCCGAGACCGGTATCCTGAATGCCAGGGCAATTGCGGCGTGGTCGCCCAAGCTTGCCGACGCGGTGGAAGCGGTGCTTGACGCGGGCGAATTTCCGGTTGTACTCGGCGGCGATTGCACGATCCTAATGGGCTCGATGCTCGCGTTTCGACGGCGCGGCCGCTACGGCCTGTTCTTCATCGACGGCAACGCTGATTTCTTTCAGCCCGAGGCGGAACCCAATAGTGAGGGCGCCTCGATGGATCTTGCCTTCGTCACCGGCCACGGCCCGTCGCTCCTGACCGACATCGAAGGTCGCGGTCCTTTGGTCCGTCCCGAAGACGCCGTCGCGTTCGCATATCGCGATCATAAGGATCAGGAGGAGTACGGAAGCCAGCCGCTTCCCAAAGAGCTCAAGGCGATTGACCTTCCCGCCGTGCGCCGGGTGGGCATCGAGGCCGCCGCGCGCGAAGCGGTCGACCACTTGACGCGAGAGGAACTGGACGGCTTCTTCATCCATCTCGACGCCGATTGCCTCGACGACGTCATCATGCCGGCTGTCGATTTCCGCATGCCGGGCGGGTTGTCGTGGGACGAGTTAGGGACCGCGCTTCGGGTTGCCTTGGCGAGCGGCAAGGCAGTCGGTATCGAGATCACCATCTACAATCCGCGCCTTGATGAGGACGGCAGCGCCGGGCGCGGCCTGGCCGACGTACTAGCCGCAGCGCTCGGAACAGCAGCGCACTGAACGCTCCGGCCGGAAAGGCCGGTGGAGTCACTTCCCAAGAGCAGACGTTCCCCGAGGCGAGTTCGCCGACCCGCGCTACTCGCCTATGCTGGAAAGCAATTCGTCGAGCTGTTCCAGTTGCTCCGGCAATGCGGCCGCCCCGCCCTGCAGTGCTTCCTCAAGCGCCTCTTTGGACGGATAGACCTCGTGGAAAGTCAGTAGTGTCCTCCCGCCTTGGTCCTCGAAGGTCACGGTCGTGATCGCGCCCTCTTCGCCCTCGTCGTTGGTCCAGACGATGCGCTCGTTCGGCACCACCTCGAGATACTTGCCGTAGAAGGCCATGGTGTCCGAACCGCCGGCGCCGAATTCCAGCCGATATTTGCCGCCTGTACGGACGTCCATATCGCACGATACGAGCGAAACGCCGGGTGCCGATTTTGGCACCCACCAGCGCTGGAACAGCTCGGGCTGGCTCCACGCCCTGTAAACCGTGCTCGGCGGCGCATTGAATGTCCGCGTTACGACGAGTTCGCGATCCCCTTTGCGCTCGACTGACGTGCGGTTCTGCGCACCACCTGCACTGTCAACTTGCCGATTCATCGCTTCCCTCCCGTTTCATTTCGCTGATTATTTCGTCCAATGCTTCGAAGCGGGCCTCGAAGAGCTTGCGATGCGCCTCGATCCACTCGGCCTCCGCCTTGAGCCCGCGCTTCCCAAGCTTGCAGGTTCTCACCCGTCCGACCTTCTGCGTGACGACGAGCCCCGCCCGCTCGAGAACCTGGACGTGCTTCTTCATGCCGGTCAGCGTCATCTGGAACTTATCCGCGAGACTGGTGATCGACGCGTCCCCTCGCCCAAGCTGATCGATGATCCCGCGGCGGGTCGCATCGGACAGCGCCGCGAACGCGAGATCGAGAGGAAGAGTTACATACTGAACCATATAGTTCAGTGTCTATCTTGTTCGCGCAGGAAACGCAAGCTTCCCGAATTGTCCCAGCCTAGACTGGTCATTCGAGTCATACCGCGGCGGCAGCAAAAATCGTCTGCTGCGGGTCAAGCGGGCCTTCGAGCCGCTGATGAACGAATGTCAGCTTTCAGCGCCTGCGCCCCGAAACCAGTCCGCCGGCTACCGGCCCCAAAAGAGGACGTTTGACCGTAGAGCCTATGTCCGCGATTGGTGCAAGGAAGTCATCCGCAGCGCGCACGTCGTGCGATATCAGCGACTGCATTCGTGCTGATACCGATCGCGAGCAATCCACCGATAATTGCGGCCTTCGGCGGTCAGGGCCATTTCGCCCTCAACCGGAACCAACCCCTACCAGACGAGACCGCGGGCCGCGATATCCTCGACGCGGGTGACGATGCCGCCCCGATGGAAGACCATCGTGTCGAACAGATTGGACACCACGCAGGTGTGGTTCGGGATGATGAAGAGTTTCTCGCCGATCTGCGGCCGGGGGCCGGTGCAGTTCGACAGGTCGATCACGCCGTGTTCTTCCGAGAGGCTGCTAATCCGCGCTTGGGGATAACCGACGATCAGCCCGTAATCGCTGAAACCCTGAAGATCCGATGTCAGCGCCTTCGACCCGGCATCGATGACGGCGCGGTCGGCGTTTGGCCGTGACACGACGGTTGCCAGCACGTGCATGGCGCAATCGTCCTCGGTGCAGTGGCCCATGCGCACCATCTGGCGATCATTGTAGATATAGGTGCCGGCGCGGTGTTCCGTGGCCGAGGTGACGAGATGCGCCTCGAAGAGGCTTGGCGTTCCGCCATTGCTGATGATCGGGCAGGTTATGCCTTCCGATGTCAGATGCTCGAGCGCCTCTGTGATGAAGGCTTCCACGGCGACCGCCGATTGCGGCTTCGGATAGGTCACGATGCCACCGAAGGTGAGGCCGTCGGCAGCGGCGATGCGCTTGGCGAGTGAGGCTGCCTCCCCCGGTGTCTGCAGGCCGCAGCGGCCGCCGCCGGTATCGCATTCGACCAGTACGTTTAGCGGCTTGTGGCCGGAGAAATGCGCCGCGAGCCCGTCGACCGTCACTTCGCTGTCGGCGACGACCTTGAGGGCCGAAATCCTTTCGTTCAACTGGGCCAGCCGCTCGAGCTTTTGCGGTCCGACGATGTTGAAGGTGATGAGGATGTCCTCGAAGCCGGCTTCGGCAAAGACTTCGGCTTCCGTCACCTTCTGGCAATTGATGCCCTTGGCGCCCGCGGCGACCTGCGCGACGGCGAGAGCCGGGATCTTGTGCGTCTTGATATGCGGGCGGAAGTTCAGCCCGTGCTGATCCATATAGGATTGAACGCGGCTTATGTTTGCAGCCAGCCTGTCTTCGTCGATCACAGGACGCGGCGTCGAGAGATCGGCGATCCTGTCGCCTGCCTTGGCGACGACGGCAAACCGGTTGTCATGCATCTAGGCAGCTCCGCGTTCTGGCCCGTGTGGGTCGGCGACGATCGGCCATATGGTCTTCGGTGCCCGCCGGTACGGCGTCGTTGCCGGATTATTGGGATAAGGCGTTCCGGCGGAGCAGTAAAGGATCTCGGCCGCGATCTTCGAGAAGGATGCGAAGAAATGGTTGGTGGATTTGATCACCAGGATCTTCTGCCGGGCGGGATCGATGCCCATCGCTGAAAAGAGGCTCGGATCGAAGCTTTGAGCGCGCGTCGAATTGAGGATGATGTCGATGCCGTTGAGCACGATATGGGCGGCATCGCCGAAAGGTGCGAGGCTCTCGCCGAACTGCATCTCGGCATTCTTCACCAGCTTGACGATCTTGACGGTGCCGTCGACGGGATTGCCGGTGCCGGGCGCCGACTTGGCGCCGAAGCGCAGTGGAATTTCCGCCGCCTCGCCCGCCGCAAAACAAATCTGGACGGCCACCGGATCCCAGATGGTGCCGATCGCGGCACTCGTGACGCCGCGAGCGATCAGCTCTCCGAGGATAACAGTCGCATCCCCTGCCGTGCCGCCACCCGGATTGTCCCAGACATCGGCGATGACAACCGGCCATGCGGTGGCAGTCATTGCGCGTGAGACGGCTTTCTTCTCGTCGATCTGCGGAACCATGAAGGTGCCGCGCTTCGAAAATAGCTCAAGGCCAAGCTCACGTGCCAAAGCCGCGCCTTTTTCCGGCTTGTTATCAGTTACGACAAGCAGCTTCGTTCCCATTTCGGGAACGTCGCCCACCATGAAGCCGTGGATCACCGAGATCGACAGGATGTCCGGATCATCCTTCTCGATCTGCATGATCTTGTCGACGAAGGAACGCATGGGCTCGCGCGATGTCGGGAAGACGTCGATCATCTTGCAGTCGAATACCGACATAACAGGCTTGATCCGGCCCTCAAGCGTCTCGACCGCGATGCGCCAGAGATCCTCGGCGCGGTCGACGAAGTCCGTATGCGGAAACTCCTTGAAATAGACGGCGAAATCGAGAGCGGCGACGCGTTTTGCCGTGAGATGGCTGTGCGGATCGAGTTCGGCGCAGATGAGGACATCAGGCCCGACGATCTCGCGGATGCGCGACAGCAGATCGCCTTCGGTATCCTCGTATCCGGCGGCCACCATGGCGCCATGCAGGCCCATGACGACGGCGTCGACAGGCATTGCCGCGCGGAGTTGCCCGAGGATTTCGTCACGCAATTCCTCGTAGGTCGCCCGGTTGACGAGGCCTGCGGGATCGGCCCAGGTGGCGGTTCCCTCAATCAGTTCCCAACCCTTTTCTCGGGTGACGCGCCTTCCGACGGTGATCGGCGCGGTGCAGAGCGTTGGTGTTTCGGGATGCTGGCCGGGCGGGGCATAGAGAGAGGCTTCGAATGCGCGACGATCCACGCAGATCGGGGAAAAGGTGTTGGTCTCGGTCGCCAATGCTGCCGTGAAAATGCGCAAGAAAGTGGCCTTCGTGTTGTCGACCCCGCGTCAACCCATCGGGTTCGGCAGGTAGCCGGTGAAACCTGAGATTTTCCAGCGTCCTTGGTGAAGCCTGCAGTAATAGAGCGTCTGCCATTGCAGGACGTCCCGGGTATCGTCGGTCTTGGTAATGCCGCCGTCGAATTTCTTGCGAACGAGGGCCATTTCGCCCTCGATTTCGATATCCTCAAGCGTCGTCGTGGTGAAGATCGCCGTGCGCGCATCTTCTGCGAAACTCTGCTCGGCGAAATCCTTTGCCTGCCTCAGCCATTCCTGGCGATAGGCCGACAGCGTCGGAAATGCCAGACGCCACCTGTCGGGGCTGACCTGCTTCTGGGCATCGATACCGATAAAGCCCTCTTCGACGAAGTCATGCTCCACCATCGACCAATCGGCCGCCAGAAACGCATCGATATCGCGCGGAACGAGCATTTCCCAGATGGCATGCCGGGCGCTGTCTGACGGGAAAGGATTCTGGAATGGATCGCGCATATCAGCCCCGGATTGAAATTCTTTTCATAAACGGTGTTTTTCACTGGTCAAATTCTGCTTTCTATGGTCACTTGTCAACTTATCAAGAAAATAATTTGCAAGGACTTCAGCATGCCGATCAAGCGCTATGGCACTGTTCAAACCGGCGCCGGCGGCAAGGCGCTGCCTTTCGCACGTGCGGTCGAAGCCGACGGATGGCTGTATGTTTCCGGACAGGTTGCGATGGAAAATGGTGAAATCATCGACGGCAACATCATCGCCCAGACCCACAAGACGATCGCCAACGTCCTTTCGATCCTCGATGAAGCCGGATATGGCGTCGAGGACGTCGTGCGCGTCGGCGTCTGGCTCGATGATCCGCGCGATTTCTGGACCTTCAACAAAATCTATGAGGAGTATTTCGGCGAACATCCGCCGGCACGCGCCTGTGTGCAATCGTCGATGATGGTTGATTGCAAGGTTGAGATCGACTGCGTGGCCTATAAGAAGAAGGATAGATAGAGAACTATCGGGGGGACGGGCTTGGATATCTTTTCAACGCTGCAGGAAGACAAGGGCCGGCTCTCTCCCTCCGAGAGCCGCATCGCCGAGATCATCGTCAACGACTTCGAGTTTGCCGTGAATGCCTCGATCATCGAGCTCGCGGAACGAGCCGAGGTATCGCCGCCGACCGTCACGCGTTTTTGCCGGCGGCTCGGTTGCGAGAGCTTTTCCGACTTCAAGGTGCAGCTTGCCCGCACCGCCCATATCGGCGTTCGCTATCTGAAACCGGAATCGAAAAGCACCGATCCGGCCGATGTCGCCCAGGATATCATCACCAAGGCCCAGAACGCGCTCTTTCTCCTGCATCGGTCGCTCGATCTTGCCGCGATCGAAGCCGCCGTTTCGCATATCGCCAAGGCCGATATGATTTATGCGTTCGGGTCGGGCGGCAATTCGTCGATGATCGCCGACGAACTCCAGAACCGCCTGTTCCGTCTCGGGCTTCGCATCACGGCAAGTTCCGACCACAGCATGCAGCTGATGATGGCTGCCGCGGCAAGGCCCGGCGACGTGTTGATCGGCTCGTCCTTCTCGGGGCGCAATATGGAGTTGGTGCGCGCCTTCGAGCTTGCCCGCCAGACCAAGGTGAAGACGATCGCGCTCACCCAGACGGCCAGCCCGGTTGCCAAGGCCGCCGAAATCGTCGTGCCGATCGATCTTCCCGAGGGCCACAATATCTATCGCCCGACCTCGACGCGCATCGCCTACATCGCGACGATCGATATCCTGTCGAGCCTGGTCGCCTATGCCGTTCAACCAAAGGCGACGACCACGCTTCGGCGTATCAAGCAGCAGCTTGTCATTCACCGTGACGGCGACGACCGGCAATTGCTTGGAGATTGAGGTTCATGAACGGGAGCGACAGAAAATGACGCAGTCGATTGCCATCGTTACCGGCGCTGCAGGCGATATCGGCGCGGCGATCGCCGGACGGCTCGCCGATGACCACGACGTCGTGTTGCTCGCCGACATCGATGCCGCGGCTGCGGCTGCCGTGGCATTGAAGCTCGGGCCGGATAATCGCTTCGTCGCCGTCGAATGCGATGTAACCAGCGAAACGAGCATCGCGGAATTGGCAAAACGCGCCGCCGACATCGGCGTGGTGCGCACCCTGGTCAACAATGCGGGTGCTGCCCGCGCGACCAGCCTGCACGACACGACGCCAGCGATCTGGCGGGCGGACAATGCGCTCAATCTCGAAGCGGCATTCTTATGTTTCCGTGCATTCGAGCCGATGCTGACGGTTTCGAAGGGTTCCGTCGTCAACATCGCCTCGGTCAACGGCATGCATGTCTTCGGGCACCCGGCCTATAGCGTCGCCAAGGCAGGCCTTTTGCATTTCACCCGACTGGTCGCCGTGGAATACGGCAAGTTCGGCATCCGCTCCAACGCCGTCGCGCCCGGCACGGTGAAGACGCAGGCCTGGGAAGCACGCGCGGCAGCCAATCCGAATGTTTTCGAGGAAGCACGCCGTTGGTATCCGCTGCAGCGCGTCGTCGATCCGAAAGATGTTGCCAATGCCGTGGCCTTCCTTGCCGGTCCCCAGGCCGCAGCCATCAGCGGCGTCTGCCTGCCTGTCGATTGCGGCCTCACGGCAGGCCAGGCCGAACTCGCGCGAACCTTCTCGCAATCGGAACATTACTGAAACCTAGAGCGGTTCAACTTTTTCATGGAAGCGCAGAACCGCTCTAACTTTTTGTTTTTACGCAATTCCGGACGAAAACCGCTTCGCACTTTTCCTGGAATTGCTCTAGAGGAAGACGAGAGGAGCAGGTTGTGAAGCCGGCTTACTTCTGATCGATGACCGCATGAGCCGCCTTTTCCCCGACGTCTTCCGTAATCCGGCGATCCGCGCAAGCATGATCGCCATTTTCACCTTCGGAATGGCGGGAGCGATGACCGCACCCTATCGTTCGGTCGTAGGTATCCGCGAATTGGGCTTGAGCGACGGCCTCTATTCCTTCCTGAGTTTCGTCTCGGCGGCGGTGAACGTCGTCATCAGCATTCTCCTCGGCAATCTCGCCGACCGGCTTGGCGAGTACCGGTCGACGATGATCGGCGCCTGCCTCTTCGGCATCGTCGGCTACGGCATGGTCTACGCCTTTCCGACTGCGGCCATATTCGTCATCAGCGGGTTGCTGCCCCTGCCGATCTACGGGGCGCTGAACTCGCTGCTGTTTGCCAATGCGCGCGCGGCGATGCACGGCATGAACCGAAGCGACATGGTGACGGCCAACTCGGGCGTGCGCGCCATGATCTCGCTGTCCTGGGTGCTGATCCCAGGGATAACCGGCCTGCTGCTCTCAGGCGCATCGAGCATGCTGCCGGCCTACCTCTTTGCCAGCATCTCATGCCTGCTCTGCCAGGGGATCATCGTCTTCGCCCTGCCGAAGCGGGCGGGAACGGAGATGGCAGCAGTTCATCATCTCAGCTATCTCGGCGCGCTTCGCCAGGTGGTTTCGCCGCGCATCTCGGCGCATATCTGCGGAGTGGCGCTCATTACCAGCACGCTGCATCTCAATGACGCCCTGCTGCCGTTGATCGCCACTGGTGCTGCGCATGGCAGGCTGAGCGACGTCGGCATTCTGGTCGGCATCGTCGCATTGCTGGAGGTCGTCTTCATCATCGTCTGGTCGCGGATCGCGCGGAAGGTCGGCCAGATGATGGCGCTTGCCGCCGGTACCATCATCTATGCCGTGTTCCTCAGCCTTCTCGGCTTTGCCTCCGAGCCGTGGCACCTCTATGCGCTCACCTTGCTTGCCGGCATCGGAGCGTCGGCGATCATCACCATTCCGATCACCTATCTGCAGGATCTGATCGCCGACCGGCCGGGGCTCGGCAGTGCGCTGATCTCCGTCAATATTTTTGCCAGCGCCGGGATCGGCGCGCTGGTCTTTGCCGCCGGCACCTATTTGGCAGGCTATTCGGGAACCGCGATCCTAAGCGCTGTCACGGGATTGGCGGGGATTACGATCATCGGCCTCTTGCATAGAGGCAAAGCCCACTAGCCGGCGCCATCGGCAAAGAGGACGTGACGAAGAATCTGGCTTTCATCGGTGTTCGTCTTGTGACAAGGGTGACGCACCATTTCCTTTGAAGGCGACATGAAGGCGATATCCGGCACGAATCTCGAGCAGGCCAAGTCTCACAACCGGCGTGTGGTGATCGAGGCTGTCCGCACGAACGGTCCCTTGTCGCGCGCGGCGATCGCCCGGATGACGGCGCTGACCGCCCAGACCGTGTCGAACATCGTCGAGGAGCTGGAGAGATCGCACCTTCTCGTTCCGTCCGAGGCGCAGAAGCTGGCGCGTGGCCAGCCGATCATCCCTTACACCATCAATCCGCGCGGCGCCTATTCGATAGGCCTCGAACTTGGCCGCCAGCGCGCAAGCGGGGTCCTGACGGATCTCTCCGGCGCCGTTTGCGCGCGCATCGAGCGCCACGTCGAACATCCCGATCCGCAAACGGCGATGCCGGCTCTCCAGTCCATTGTCGAGGATCTTCAGCAGGCCTTCGCCTTCGACCGGAACAGGCTGCTCGGCGTCGGGATGGCCCTGCCCGGCCGCTATGCCGATGGCGGCACCACCTCTCTCAGCCCGCTGAACCTGCCCGGCTGGCAGGATTTTCCTGTCGGGCACGAGCTGGAACAGCGGGTAAAGGTGCCGGTGCTGGTCGAGAACGATGCGACGGCGGCCGCGATCGGCGAGCGTCTTCATGGTGTTGCCCGCGGTTTCGCCAGCTTCGTCTATCTGTTTCTCGCAGGCGGTGGTGGCATCGGCGCCGGAATGTTCCTCGATGGCCACCTCTACAAGGGCAGCCGCAACAATGCCGGCGAGATCGGGCATGTCATCGTCGAACCGCATGGCAAGCTCTGCAGCTGCGGCAAGCGCGGCTGTCTGGATCGCTACGTTTCGCCGGCCGTCGCCTACGAATTCATGGGCATTGCCAATGCCGAGGAGCTGTCGCCCGACGATCTCGATGCGCTGATCGCCAAGGGCGGCGAAGGTCTCGACGCCTGGCTGGATCAGGCCGTCCACCCGCTGCGGCAGACCGTCGATTTTCTGGAACTTGCCTTCGATCCGCAGACCATCGTGCTCGGCGGCAGCATATCGACATCGCTGATGCTTCGGCTTGCAGAGCGGCTGGAGCCGCTGCACACCCCGATCGACCCCAATCAGAAGCGGGCGGTACCTCGGGTGATGATCGGCATGACCGGCAAGGATACGGCAATCCTCGGCGCCGCCGCCCTGCCGATCTTTTCCGAAACCAATCCGCGCTTCGACGTCCTGCAAAAGCCGCTCGGCTAGCTACCTCCGCCCGGGAGATTGCCGAGGCCAGCCTCTCATCCGCCTGCGGGCAGCCTCGCATCTGACTGCGGCGGGCGACGGGCTAGAGGTCGCGCAAAGATGACCACGTTGCCGAGAAGCGTCAGCGCCAGGCCGATCAGGCCTAGGCCGGTCCAGTGGTAGCCCTCGAAGACCGTCGACAATGACAGGGCGACGATCGGGAACAGCACGGTGGCATAGGCAGCGCGTGAGGAGCCGATGCGGGACACCAGCATGAGGTAGGTGGTGAAGCCGATCACCGATCCGATTGCCGCGAGATAGAGCAGCGCGGCAAGATAGGTGATGTTGGGCGGCGCCACGATCGGCGTTTGCGTCACGGCAATCAGGAAGAGAAGAATGATCGCGCCATAGGTCATGCCCCAGGCATTGGCGGTCAGCGGTGAAATTCCGGCCGCGCTGTTTCGACGCGATGCCATGTTGCCCAGCGAGAAGAACAGCGTGCCAAGCGCTGCGAGCCCGATCCCTTTCAACGTGCCCATATCGAAATCGACGACAACGTCCTGTCCGAAAAGGAGGAGGAGCCCAGTTGCCCCGAGCGCGGCTGCGAGAAGCGTGCGGCCTGTAATGCGGTCGCCGAAGAAGAGGCGCGCATTGACGGCATTGTAGATCGTTGCGAGCGAGAAGATCACGGAGATTAGCCCGGACGGGATAGAGGCGGCGGCGTTGTAGAAGCAGATGAAATTGAGGCTGAACAGGCAGAGCGCTTGCGCAAGGATGAAAGGTTGATCGCGCAAGGCAGGGAGCTTGAGCCGCCGCATGACGGCCAGGATGGTGACCAGGATCACTGCTGCCACCGCAAATCTGTAAAAGACCGAGACCAGGACCGGCACGGGACCGACCTGCATCGCGATGGCGATCCAAGTCGTCCCCCATATGAGCACGGTGGCGATGAAAAGAGCGGCATTTGCCATGGAGTGATCCTCGTTTCCCGACCAATAGGCGAACCGTGAGCAGGCCTCTTGCAGATTCTTGCTATGAAATCGAATTGCCCGGACTTCCGGCTCGCCTTGCGGGTCGTCCGCCGGTATTGTTCGCGCGGCATGGTCAGGTGTGGGGAAGAATTGGTGAAATATAGTCACCCCTCGGTTTTCAGGTTTTTGTCCGCATCTCCCACTGCGCGGATGTCACAGTCCATCGATTTGGGGTTCGGGCGATCAGCTGCCATCTGGAGCAATGCACACGACAGGATGAGCTATCAGCGGCCGAACGGTCATACGTTCAGTCTTTATCTCAGGGGCGGCGCCGGAACGCGTCGTCTGGATGGCAGCGCCGCCGCTCGCGGCCGTCCGGGAGTGCTGTGCATCATGCCACAGGAGCACTCGTCCGAATGGGAAATCACCGACTTCTCCCAATTCGTCCATCTGTATGTTCCCGACGACCAGATGCGCCGGATGTTTGCGGAGACGTTTGACCGCGATGCTCGGCTCATGGCTCTTCCCGAAGTGACCTTCGCAGATGCACCTGCCTTGGCGCGCACGCTTCGGCAGATGACGCAAGCGATGTTGGCGGGCGGTCATCTGCTGGCTGAAGAAGCGATGACGCAAGCGATCAACGATTTCTTCGTTGATCCGCGTTATGGCGGGATGCGTCCCTGCGCGATCAGCGGCGGGCTCGCTCCTCATGTGCGGCGCCGGAGTCTGGAGTACATCGAGGCCCATCTCGGTGAGACAATCCGCTTGCAGGATCTGGCGGCGATCGGGCAGCTCAGCGCCTTTCACTTTCAGCGGATGTTCCGGGCAAGCTATGGTGTGTCCCCACATGGCTGGGTGGCTCACCGGCGTGTCGAGCGCGCCAAATCGATGTTATCAGGCATGGACCCAATAGCGCAGATCGCTTCGGCCTGCGGCTTCAGCAGCCAGAGCCACATGACACGGGCATTTAAGTTGGGCACAGGCGTCACACCCTCTACCTACCGGCAACGACAGTGAAAGCCCCTTCGCTCGACCGCACTTCTCTTTTCCGAAACCAATCCGCGCTTCGACGTCTTGCAAAAGCCGCTCGGTTTAACCGAGGGCTCTTCGGCCTTCCCAGGCCTCATTTCACCGCGATGACGACTTTGCCCTTGACGCGGCCTGTCTCCACATAGTCCAGCGCCTCGTTGGTCTTCTCGAACGGGAAGGCCCGATCGATGACGGGGCGGATGGCACCCGTCTCGATCAACGAGGTGATCTTGCCGAGTTGCGCGCCGTTTGCCGTCATGAAGAGGAAGGAATAGCCGATCCCCCGGCGTTTCGATTTCCGCCTGATGCCGAAGCTCAAGAAGCGCATGACCTGCTGCAGCAGCCAGCCGAAGCCATTTTCCCTGGCGAAATCGGGATCGGGCGGACCTGATATCGAGATCAGCTTGCCGCCCGGCTTCAACACGCTGAGCGATTTCTCCAGCGTCTCCTTGCCGAGGCTGTTCAGCACGACGTCATAGCCCTTCAGCACCTTTTCGAAGTCGTCCTTCTTGTAATCGACCACCACGTCGGCGCCGAGGCTTTTCACCAGAGCTGTGTTCGCGGTGCTCGCGGTCGTCGCCACATGAGCGCCGAGATGCTTGGCAAGCTGGATGGCGATGGTGCCGACGCCGCCGGAACCCGCATGGATCAGCACCCTCTGGCCTTTCTGCAGCTTGGCGCGCTCGACCAGCGCCTGCCATGCGGTCAGCGCCACAAGTGGAATGGATGCGGCCTCTTCCATGCCGAGATTGGCGGGCTTCAGCGCGATATCGGCAGCATCGATGGCGATATACTCGGCGAAGGTGCCGATGCGATCCTTGCCGGGACGCGCATAGACCTCGTCGCCGGGTTTGAATTGCCGGACATTGGCGCCGACCCGGACCACGACACCAGCGACATCATTGCCGAGCACCAACGGAAGCCGGTAAGGCAGGATCAGCTTGAACTCTCCGTCCCGGATCTTGGCATCCAGCGGATTCACGCTGGCGGCATGGATCTCGACCATGACGTCATTCTCGCGCAGCTGCGGTTCGGGGCTCTGGCCGAGCCTGAGGGCGCCGCCTTTCTTGTAGCGATCGATCAGGAATGCTTTCATGAGGGCGATCTTTCGTTTTTGTGATGAGCCGACAATGCGGCAAGCCAGGATCAATCGGGAAGCTTGTTGAATTTCCGAAGGCTCTTGTCGACAAAGGACTCGGGCAGGAAGCGGCGGATGAAACGCACTTGTCCTGCTGCTTTCCCGGCCGTGTAGCGTCGCTTGGGCGAGGCCGCATTGGCAGCCCGGATGACAGTTGCGGCGACCACCTCGGGCGCATCGCCTTTTGAGACGATCTCGCGCATCAGCTTCTCCGCGTCGGCGCGCACTGCATCATAGACGGCAAGTGGCCGGTCCGGGCGCGTGATGTTCTCCTCGAAGGAGGTGCGGGTGACACCCGGTTCGACGAGCACGACGCGGATGCCCTGTGTGCGCACTTCATGGTCGAGGGATTCCGAATAACCTTCGATCGCGTGTTTGGTCGCTGCGTAGAGCGCGTTGAAGGGCGCCGGGATCAGCCCAAGGATCGAGCTCAGGTTGACGATCCGGCCGCTACGCTGCCGCCGCATACTCGGCAGCACGGCATTGGTCATGCGCATCGTGCCGAAGACGTTGACGTCAAACACGGCTTTGGCCTGCGCCGTCGTCGATTCCTCGGCGCCGCCGAGCAGGCCGATCCCGGCATTGTTGACCAGAAGATCGATCCGTCCCGTGCGTTTCAGAATCTCGTCGACGACGCTCTGCACGGATTGATCGTCGATGACGTCGCAGACCAACATGATGATGCCGTCGGCGGTGTCGGCCATCGGTTTTCGGCTGGTGCCGAACACCTGGTAACCGTCGCGTAGTAAGGCCTGCGCCGTTACCAGCCCGATGCCGGAGGAAGCCCCGGTGACCAGGGCAATGCCGCGTTCTCTCTTGCTCATTGACATCTGCCTTCGTTTTTGTCGTGGAACATCCACGCGCATTCTGTTACTATCAAATCGATATCAAGTCACTACTAAAAAGATATCGACATGAAGAATCTTTCCGAACAGCCCTGCCTGATCGCCCGCAGCCTGGCGCTCGTCGGCGATGCGTGGAGCATGCTGATCATGCGCGACGCCCATGCGGGGCTGACCCGCTTCGATGAATTTCGCAAAAGCCTCGGCATCGTCCCGACAATGCTGACGGGGCGGCTGTCATCGCTGACCGAGGAAGGATTGCTGGAAAAGCGTCGCTATTCCGAGCGTCCGCCGCGCGACGAATATGTGCTGACGGAAGCCGGCCGCGACTTTCTGCCGGTGCTGTTTGCAATCGGCGCCTGGGGCCGCAAGCACCGCGGCGGCGGTGCAGTCACCCGCTTCTTCGACGCTGAGACCGGTACGGAGATCGATCCCGTCACCATCGACCGCGCAACCGGCGCGCCGATTGGGACACGTCCTATTCGTATCGCCGCACCCGAATGCGAGCTGCCCGCGGCAGATGAAGCGGCACCTGACAACGCCCTTTGAAAGCGATGTCAGTATCCTTGCCATCACCGCCTCCGGCGATGGCAAGGGTGATCCTCAAATCAAAACCCGTGGCCCGATTCGGGCGCTACGACTGCTGCAGCCCGTAGAGCAGCGGCATCAGTCCTGCGAGCGCCCTGAAACGCTCCCACGACTTGGATGACGGCTTCGTCCAGCCCGTTTCGGCAAGTGCGGAAAGGCGCGGGAAGACGAGGCGGTCGAAAACGGCACGATCCGTCATCGGCTCGGACCAGATGCAGGCCTGGATGCCGAGGAGTTTCTGTTTCTGGCTCGCCGTCCAGCCGCCGATGGGATCGAAATTGTAGAGCTTCTCGGCATCCGAAGTCCCCGCCCAGCTGGCGCCGGGCTCATCCCAGTCGGGCCTGAGCGCCATGTCGAGGTAGTAGACCTGTCCGGGGCAGACGACTATTTCGTAGCCACGCTCGGCAAGTTCGGCCGAGACCTCGACATTGCGCCAGCTGCAGAGATAGCTCTTCGACTTATCGATGACATCACCGTGGGCCGCCTCTTCCCAGCCGCCGGTGATGCAGCCCTTGCTCGCAAGGAAGCGCTGGACGCGGTTCAGGAACTCCGCCTGCAGGATTGCAGCACCCGAGCCGTGAATGTCGTCGGCGCCATGGGTATTGGTCACGACGTTCAGCCGCTTGGCATGCGCATCGGCAACCTCGTTGCCCGCCACGCTGCGCAGACGTTCGAGCGCTTCCGGCGAGCCGGACCATGCGCCAAGCGGAACCTCGTCGGCGCCGAGATGGATGGTTTTGAACGGAAAGAGTTCGATGAGTTCTAAGAGGATCGTCTCGACGATCTCATAGGTCTTCTCGCGGGCCGGATTGATGCAATTGTCGGGAAAGCCCTGAACAGAATAATAGCTGCCGACCTCGGCCGGATCGCGCAGCTCCGGTATCGCCTGCAGCATGGCATAGCAATGGCCGGGGACATCGATCTCCGGCACGATCTCCACGCCGAAGCTCTTGGCATGGGCGACGATCTCGCGGATGGCCGCCTTGGTGTAATATCCGCCGGTGCGGGCCGGGCTCGAACCGAGCAGCGGCGGAACGGCCAGACCGTGGCCGCGCCAGGCACCGACCGCGGTCAAATCAGGATAGGCGTCGATCTCGACGCGCCATGCTTCGTCGTCGGAAAGGTGCCAGTGGAAGCGGTTGAGCTTGTTCCAAGCGAGCACCGCCACCAGCTTCTTGACCTCGGCCGCGCCATAGAACTGGCGGGCGACGTCGAGATGCAGGCCGCGCCAGCCCATCGAAGGCTCATCGACGATCTCGCCTGCGGCCGGAAACTGGAAGACCTCGGGATGCAGCCTTGCACCGCGCCAGATCTGGCCGAGTGTGACGAGGCCGTAGAGGAAGCCGGTCTGGCCGCTTGCCTCGATCGTGATCGCCTCACCCTCGAAGCTCAGCCGATAGGCCTCTGGCCCGAGCCCGGCGGCGTCCTTCAGGGCAACCGGAACCGCGCCTTCCGCCTCGCTCCGCACGATGCCTTCGACGGCGAAGAGATGCTCGACTAGCGCTGCGAAACTTCTTGATGCCGCCTCCCCTTCAGCGCTCTGCGCCTGCGGCGCAAAACCGGCCGGCAGCGGCCGGCGGGAAGTGACGGTCACATGGTTCGGCCAGGGGATGATCGACACCTGAACGGGCGCATTGACAGGAACCGGATAGATCTCGGCACCACGCTTCAACGGCGCGTTGCTGACCGAAGATCGCGTCGGCTCTATGGTGAGCACGATCGTGCTGCCATCGGCCAGAGCGAGATAACCGCTCGTCGCGCCGTCCGTCCAGTGGCGGAACTGCCAGCTCAGCGCGTAGACTGATATCGTCCACGTCTCGCCGGCGCCGAGAACGAAATTGGCCGGTGGCTGGAATTCGGTGAAATTCGAGAGCCGCTGCGAAACCGTGGCGCCTTCGACGCGCCCGGCCGGATCGACACGGCCCGGGCCGCTCACGCAGAGGGAGAAATTCGAAAGCGGTTCGGCGCCGAGGTTCTTGAGGCGCAGGACGTAGGAAAATTCCTTGCCGTCTGTAGGCGGGTTCCAAAGGGTTTCAAGCCGCAGGGTTTTCGGTCGCGGTGTGGACATGGTCACTCTTTCCTCTTGAAGATCGGATCATGAGTATTCCGGCGTACTACCGGGAGCGGAATTGGGGGTAGGCATGGCGCCAGCGGCCTTTTCGCAGAAGCCCGAGGGTGTGACGTTGCCGAAGATCGCGTAGGCCAGCCTGGTCGGAGCGGTTGCTGCGGCAAAGCCGGCTCGGATGGATATGGCGCGGGGTGCATTCTTGCTCAACCTCATCCCGCGATCCCTGTGTTTTTGATGTCAATCAAATTGATTTAAGATTGATAGTCAGTTTCCCGCCGGCACGTCAATTGCCGATAGGAAATTTCTGCAGCGCCCTCCGGGTCGGCTCTCATCACACATTAACTGGGCATGGCCTTCACCGAAAAAATGGCCAGCAAATCAAGCAGCCGAGCCTTCGCATCGTATTTCTGTAAAAAATATCGCCTCGCCCCTTCGCGTTAACAATTAAGGTACTTTTAAGTACGATAATTAACCCAACGATGGCGAATTGATCTTCCGCAACACGGGTCGATAAGCATGAGGCTGCTCGCCACGGCCCGGATTCACCCGGGATGCAACACATCCACTTCATGAACGGGTCGAATTTCCCATGACGAGCATCAATACGAACAATTCAGCGATGTCTGCCCTTCAGACGCTGCGCAACATCAACTCCAGTCTCGAAACGACACAGAATAGTGTTTCCACCGGCTATCGGGTCGACACTGCATCCGACAATGCCGCTTACTGGTCGATCGCAACCACGATGCGGTCCGACAACAAGGCGCTCTCCGCCGTGTCCGACGCGCTCGGCCTCGGCGCAGCAAAAGTCGATACTGCCTATACGGCCATGGACAATGCGATCGACGTTGTCGACGAGATCAAATCCAAGCTTGTCGCAGCGACCGAGGACGGGGTCGACAAGTCCAAGGTCCAGGAAGAAATCAGTCAGCTTCAGGAACAACTGCTGAGCATTGCCCAGTCGGCGTCGTTCTCGGGTGAGAACTGGGTCGCGGGCGCGGATGGCACAAAAAGTGTCGTGTCGTCCTTCGTTCGCGACGGCTCCGGCGCCGTTTCCGTTAAAATGACGGAATACGCTCTGGATACCAGCTCCACGGGCAATGTGTTGTTCGGCATGAGCAGCGGGACGATCGATACCGCGTCCGGCATCCTCGGAACCGTGGACGCAAACGGCGATTCCGTCTATTCGCTTGATATCACCGACTTCACCACCGGTCAGATCCAGTCGGCGCTGTCGACCATCGAATCCGCACTGTCGGCAATGACCTCTGCCGGTGCGCAACTAGGTTCGATCTCGACGCGCATCGATCTGCAGGAAGACTTCGTCAGTGCGCTTTCCGATTCGATCGACTCGGGTGTGGGCCGGCTGGTCGACGCTGATATGGAGGAGGAGTCGAGCAAACTGTCTGCCTTGCAAACACAACAGCAGCTTGCGATCCAGTCGCTATCGATTGCGAATTCGTCGTCGCAGAATATCCTGTCGCTCTTCCGCAGCTAAGCGCCGGATATATAGGACGCTCGGAGCAAATCCGTTGATGATACTATCGAGCCTGGCCCACCCGGTCAGGCTCGATCGCGTTCAACTCACTCGTGCAAATTTGTGCCGGCGGGTCCCTATCCCTCCTGTCCTCATCCGAACTATGGTGTCGCGATCGGCGAAATCGCGGTTCACTTCCGAGCCATGCTGTCCGTCGTCTCGATCGCAACCACGATCGGCCTTAGTCTTCGCACCCGAGGCGGAGAACGCAGCGCGCGGGATCATCGCATGTCGGAACGACTTGAATCTGCCCGCCCTGATGAAACGCCCGCCATCGTCTGGCTCGGCTTCATGGCGATGTGCGTCGGCATGTTCATGGCGATCCTCGACGTCCAGGTGGTGGCAACATCTCTGCCGACCATCCAGTCGGCGCTCGGTATCGATCCGGATCAGATGAGCTGGATACAGACGGCCTATCTCATCGCCGAAGTGGTGGCGATCCCGCTCACCGGCTTCTTGACCCGGCTGCTGACGATGCGATGGCTGTTCGTTACCGCCATCAGCCTGTTCGTCGCAGCCTCCGCCGGCTGTGCGGCCAGCGGCAGCTTCGGCGAGTTGGTGGCCTGGCGGGTGCTTCAGGGTTTTTCCGGCGGAACGCTGATCCCCTCGGTATTTTCAGCCGTGTTCATTCTCTTTCCGAACGAGCGGCAGGCGCTGGCGACGACGATCGCCGGCGTGCTTGCGGTGCTGGCACCCACCGTCGGGCCGATCGTCGGCGGATGGCTGACGCAGACCTATTCTTGGCACTGGCTGTTTCTGATCAACATCATCCCCGGTATCGTCTCGGCAATCCTGGCGGCACGGTCCTTGCCGCGGCAGGCGACTGATCCGTCCGAACTCAGGCATCTCGACGGTCTGTCGCTCCTGCTGATGGCAACCGCGCTGACGAGCCTGGAACTCAGCCTGAAAGAGGCGCCGACGAGCGGCTGGATCTCGGCCTATGTGCTCAGCCTGCTAACCGTCTGCCTTGCATCGGGCGGCGTCTTCGTCTGGCGAACGCTTAGCCGAGACAGGCCGATCGTCGATCTCGGCAATGTCGGCGATCGAAACTTTCTCGTCGGCTCGGTTCTAAGCTTCGTGCTCGGCATCGGCCTCTTCGGTTCGGTCTATCTCATGCCGGTCTTCCTCGCTTTCATCAGGGGACACGATGCCCTTGATATCGGCGTGACGATGCTGGTCACCGGCATAGCGCAGCTGGTCACGGCACCGATCGCGGTCGCGCTGGAGAAGCGCATGGATGCGCGCCTGCTGTCGGCCGCCGGTTTCGCGCTGTTTGCGATCGGGGTCGGAATGAGCGCCTTTCAGGATCCTCGGTCGGATTACGATGCGATGTTCTGGCCACAGATCGTGCGCGGCGTCGCCATCATGTTTTGCCTGCTGCCGCCGACGCGGCTGGCGCTCGGCACTCTGCCGCCAGACCGCATTCCCGACGCGAGCGGTCTTTTCAACCTGATGCGCAATCTCGGCGGGGCCATCGGCATCGCGCTGATCGACACCATCATCTACACGCGCTCGGAACCGCTGGGACAAGTCCTCTGGACCCGTCTTCAAGCGGGAGACGTCGAGGCTGCGACATTCGTCGGCGCACCGCTTCAGACCATATCGGGGCATAGCGGCAGCTTCGATGCGGATACCACGGCGCTGCTCGATCCGCTGGTCCAGACCGCGGCAAGCGTCCAGGCAATCAACGAGGCCTGGATGGTGATTGCCATGCTGACCGGCTGCGCCCTGCTCTCAGTGCCCTTTGCCAGGCGGCCAACGTCGACGTGAAAACCAGGGTTGACGAAACCGCTCTAAAGAGAATCAATTAAGCTCCTGTAGATGAACGGTTAACTTGGCGAATGGCTTGAAATCATCAGCCGTGTCGAGCTCCATGGCCCTATCGCGCATTCGTAGCGAAATCTAACCTACTATTTCGGCTTAAAGAACCTATCGGCTTCCTTCATCGCATTCTGCGCCGAGCCGTACAGCGCGCTTACGGCATCGCGCATTTCGGCAAACGCCTGCATGGTTCGTGGCGAAATGTAATCGCCTCTCGCTTCAGCATTGAGCCGCAAAGCTCTCTCGCAATCGGCGGCAATTCTATCCAGCTCCGGGGAAACCCGATAGAGCCGTTCCAAAATGGCGTCGATGTCACCCTTGGCGCGTTCAGACATTCGTTCTGCCATCAAACCCTCACCGCTGTGTCCCTTCCCCTGCCGGAGCCGAAGAACTCCTAAAGCAGTGTTCCCTGCTCAGCTTCGTCAGCCACTTTTACGTCCGCGTCGCCACGACGGCGAAGTTCCGTCTCCGCGCTGAAGCGGACGTCGGCATCCCGATCGCAGGCGAACGCCTGCAATGCCGCAATATCCAGCCGATCCCAGCTTTTGCCACGCGCGGGGCCTGAAGGTACTCGTGGCAAAAGGCCCGGCTCGCTGCTCCATTTCACCAGTTGCTCGAAGGTGGATTCATTCAACATGTCCCGCAAATGGTGTGCGGTTACGTACGCATCGGGCATCGCGCGGTGGGCGGGAAGGCCAATCGTGTGCACCAGTCCCTCGGGCATACGCAGATACCGGAGCATCTGGTTGGAGAACCTCGGCAGTTCAGGCCACAGCCGAAGTGCGCATTTCCAAGTACATATCCAGGCCGCTCCGCCGGCAAATCTGGGGGTGCAGTAGCGCTGCTCGAAACTTGCCCTATGTGCAGCCAGTGCGATCACTCCACCTTCCGGCCGTAAGACGCTGGAGGCGATTTCTTTCCAAAAAGGTGCTGTCGCGACCTCCGCGTCCACGATGTGATGTATTGCCATCGTCTCAGGAGAGATCGGTCGCCCTGGATTTATAAGCAATGATCCGCGCTCATCATCAACCCGCCATCCCCCGTCATGGCCCAGCACGACGTCCTGCCAGCCGATCTCGCAAACATCATTCGGGCCATTCCCGGCTGTTTCGAGGTCAACGACCCGGATGCGAGATGCATGATCTACAGTTTTTGATAGGATCCCACTGCTCTCAATCAACATATTTAGCTATTTCGGCCCAGTGCCGTAAAAGTCCAGATATCACTCGGATACGATGCGACAGGCTTGCTGACGATTGTCGACACCCTAAAGCTATCACCATGGCCCATTTAAGATTTCAGGTAGCTAAGAATTCGGCTGGCCAGTATTGATCCGTAATCGACATTTTCATCGGATGGCCGTCCGTAGACAAAAAAAAGAGGGCCGACGGAGAACCGTGGCCCATTAATTGTGAAGGTATAAACCTCCAGAGGGGAACAGCTGAAACGACGGAACTGGGAGGAAAGCCGTCGTGTTGCATCAGCTGTGAACACTATGCTCCTTTTTTGACCAGTTGGAAAACATTTTTTGTGCAATGCAGCTATGCGATGGCGGATCATCCGGCCGAAAGTAGTCCGTGTCAGAGGTTTCGCTTGATTTTACTCGGCGTCATCGTTCGCCTTTGGGAACAGTTGCAGCACATTTGACCCACTCGGGTGCGCGAGAGTGCGAGCCTTTGGGTGCCGCGAGTTGTTTTCTCCAGCCTTTTGGATAGCTGAAACGAGACCTTCCCGCCGGCGATAATATTCTGGCTTGGCAGGCAGGGTGAGGTCAAACTCTTCAAGCATACGCTCAATAATGTCCATCGCTTCAGCCGCCAGACCAGCATAACCTTCTTGGCGTCGCTCGAAGAAGCCATCGTATCCGGGCCTGGAAAGGTCGAGACTATCCAACGCATAAGAATGGGTTTTCACTCGGTTCGACAACCACAAAATTTCTTCTGAAAGCTCGGTACTAAAAAGCCCCCAGTTCGCGTCGTGCGGAAGTGCAAGGGTTGGATCGCGAACGTGAAACGCGAATTCGCCTTCATCCATAGGATTGAATTCGGGCATGTCGTGAACGGCCGCATAGCTGGCTCCGACAAAATCGTCCAGGGCCAGCACCGTCAGCATCGCCAGGTTTCTAACCTCGGCTTTCGGGCGCCGGTTGATCCCAGACTTCGCAAGTCGGATGACGATGGGAAGCAAGGAGCCAGCGGCTAAACCGCCAGCGCCGATGAACGCTCCCATTGCCATGATCCCTTGGGTGGTTTCGAAGAACTGCGTCAATAGTCACCTCGTTGAATGGGAGCTGCGAGTTGCGTCAAGAAGCACGCACAGACGGAATCAGCGCTTTCCGTCCCAGTTTGCCTTGAAGTTAAATGATAGGGAACTCCGTTCCCGCCTTATGGCGCCATTGAGCAACCTGACGGCATCATCGTCACCGTCGACCTCAGTTCCTTTGACGCCTTGGCAATGACCTCTCGGTGCAACTTTCGAATTGAAACATCAAGTGATATCGGCTGGCCTGTCTTTCAAGGACCTAATCGAGAACCGGCGATAGTGGTAAGATTTCTCTCAACCATTTTGCGTCATCCTCCAGTTCCCTTCTGAAGCCAATCGACGAGATCTCAATGGCCACGGACCTTACGCGCAGTTTTCAAATGCCCCGACGCGACGAGCTTGGCCTCTTTGCGATCAGCAACGGTTCCGGCCTGTCGATATCGGCCCTGCCGAACGGCACCCTGTTTGCCATCGAATACGCCGACGACAAGGGATCGGTGCAGATCAACCAGATCCAGGGCTCGCCGCTCGCCGGCGGCGTCGGTCGCCTTTATCTGCGCATCGGCGGGGCCGCGCCCGAGGTGGTGGAGCTTGTCGGGCCACGCGCTAATGGCAGCTTCGGGCACGATGCGACGAGCCTCTGCTGGAGCGGCAAAACGGGCGATATCGGCTACAACGTCCGCCTCGAGCTTCATCCCTCCGAAACGGCCTGGTTCTGGCGTGCCTCCATCCGGCATCTCAAGGATGGGACGCTGCCGGTCGATCTGGTGCTGATCCAGGACGTTGGTCTCGGCGATCGCGGTTTCCTGATGAACAGCGAAGCCTATGCATCGCAATATGTCGATCACCATATCGCCGATCACGAGACATTCGGCCACGTTGTGATGAACCGGCAAAATCTCAAGCAGTCGGGTGCCCGCAACCCCTGGCTCGTGCAGGGCTGCCTCGATGGGGCGGCTGCCTATGCCACCGATGCGATCCAGCTGGTGCAGGCGAGCGACCGCCTCGACGACCGGCTGGTCGGCCCCTTCGGCACCAGCCTGCCGAGCAAACGGCGCCAGCAGGAGACGGCGTGCCCCGCCATCCAGTCGAAACCGTTCTCCGCTTCGGCAAACGGGGCGACCGCGACCTTCTTTGCCGTGTTTGCCGCCGATCATCCCGAGTCGTCGAGCGATGCCGCCCTTTCACGGCTTGACGAGCTCGCGGCGGCCGACAGTGCGGCCGCCGATATCGAGGAGGCAGCGCCGGTCCGCAGCCTGCTGCAGGATGCTGCCCTGCTGAAGGCCGAGGCGCTGGACAAAAAGGCGATCGGCAAGCTCTATCCGGAGCGGAGCCTGGAAGAGCGGGTCGACGGAAAGCTTCTTTCGTTTTTCGTGTCGGACGGTGTTTTGAACCGCCATGTGGTCCTGCGTGACAAGGAGCTTATGGTGGCGCGCCATCACGGCGCGATCGTCCGCAGCGGTGAGAACATGCTGCTCGACGATGCGACGCTTGCCGCGACCTGCTGGATGCAGGGCATTTTCGCGGCCCAGCTGACGATCGGCAATACGTCTTTTCACAAGCTCTTTTCCGTCTCCCGCGACCCCTACAATCTGACCCGCGCCAGCGGGCTGCGCATCATGGCGGATGTCGGCGCCGGCTGGCAGCTTCTGGCGGTGCCGTCGGCTTTCGAAATGGGGCTCAGCGATTGCCGCTGGATCTATCGCCTCCCCGAATGCACAATCATCGTGTCGGCGGTCGCCTCCGGCGAGGATGCGGCGATGCAGTGGACCGTCTCCGTCGAGGGCAAGCCGTGCCGCTTCCTGGTGTTTGGTCATATCGTGCTCGGCGAGCGCGAATATGACGCGGGCGGGCAGATCGAATTCGATACGGCAGGCAAACGCATTCTTTTCCGGCCGGACCCGGCCTGGCTCTGGGGCGAGCGTTATCCCGATGCCGCCTATTGGCTGGTGAGTTCGACGCCCGATGCGATCGAGGAGATCGGTGGCGACGAACTGCTCTACAGTGACGGGGTAACACGCAACGGCGCTTTCGTCGCGCTCCGATCCCGGGCGACGCAGGTGCTCTCTTTCGCTGTCGTCGGCTCGATGACCGATGCGGCGGAAGCCGAACGGCTGGCGCAGCGTTATGAGGCCGGCGTCACCGATGAAGCCATGCTTGCGCCGGCATCAAAATTCTGGCGGAACGCCGTGCGCGGCCTGACGATCGGCAGCACCGCGCCCGACCTTGCCGCGCAGGCGACGCTGCTGCCCTGGCTCGCGCATGATGCGATCGTGCATCTCAGCGTACCGCACGGCCTCGAGCAATATACGGGTGCGGCCTGGGGCACACGCGACGCATGCCAGGGCCCGATCGAATTCCTGCTCGCCTATGAGCATGACCGGGAAGCCAAGGAGGTGCTGAAGACCGTCTTCAGCGAACAATACCTGGAAAAAGGCGACTGGCCGCAATGGTTCATGCTGGAGCCCTATGCCAACATCCGGGCGGGCGATAGTCACGGCGATATCGTCGTCTGGCCGCTGAAGGCGCTCTGCGATTATATCGAAGCGACCGGCGATCTCGCCATCCTCGACGAGAAAGTCTCCTGGCGCGATGAAAAGACGATGGCCCGGGCGCCGGAGCCCGACACCATTGCGATCCATGTCGAGAAGCTGCTTGATACCGTTCGCGAAGCTTTCATCCCTGGAACGCATCTGATCCGCTATGGCGAGGGAGACTGGAACGATTCCCTGCAGCCGGCCGATCCGCATCTGCGCGACTGGATGGTCAGCAGTTGGACCGTTGCCCTGCTCTACGAGCAGATCGTCCGTTATTCGGCGATCCTGCGCCGCCTCGGCCACGGCGACAAGGCCAAGGGTTTGAGGAAGATCGCAACGGCGATGCGCCGGGATTTCAACCGCCATCTCGTGCGTGAGGGCGTCGTTGCCGGCTACGGTATCTTCGATCCCAGCCATGACGGCGCCGAATTGCTGCTGCACCCGAGCGACCGGCGCACCGGCCTGCATTACTCGCTGATCTCGATGACGCAGGCGATGCTCGGCGGCCTCTTCACGCCGGTTCAGAGACGCGATCATATGAAGCTGATTAAAGAGCATCTGCTCTTCCCCGACGGGGTGCGGCTGATGGAAAAGCCCGCGACCTATGCCGGCGGGCCTGAGACGCTGTTTCGCCGCGCCGAATCCTCCTCCTTCTTCGGCCGCGAGATCGGGTTGATGTATGTGCATGCGCATCTGCGCTATTGCGAAACACTTGCGCTGGAGGCAGAAGTGGACGAACTCTGGAAGGCGATCGCCGTCGTCAATCCGATTTCAGTCACATCAGCGCTGCCGCATGCTTCACTGCGCCAGCGCAACACCTATTTCAGCAGCAGCGATGCGGCTTTCCATGATCGTTATCAGGCAACGGCCGAATGGCAGCGAGTCAAGGCGGGAAAGATCGCCGTCGACGGTGGATGGCGCATCTATTCAAGCGGCCCCGGCCTTTACACCCGGAGCTTCGTCGAAAATATCCTCGGCTTCAAACGGCGCTTCGGCCGGCGCAAACGCAAACCGCTTCTGCCCGCGATCCACGCCTCCGCCGATCTGCAAACTGACCACGCCGCCTGGCGGCGGCTGATGAAGCCGAAGCCTGAGATGTGAAAAGGATTATGCCGTAGCATCACGCAGCTCTTCAAAGCGTGCGGCACTTTTCGACAGGTGGCTTCGAATGGCGCGGCGCGCAGCAAGCTCGTCGCGGTCGCGGATCGCCGCGAATATGGCGTGGTGTTCCCTGCGCATGCGTGCCGCATGGCGCTTGCGCTCGGCTGATGTCATCTTGTCCAAGCGCGCCCATTGCCGCGGCACCATGATGTTGCCGAACGTGTCGAAGAGGCGGCCGTAATAGGAATTCTGCGTCGCGACCAGAATGGATCTGTGGAAGGCGTAATCCTCTTGCGCGCCGTATCCACCCTCCTCGAGCGCCTTGTCGAGGGCGTCGAGACGATCCTGCATACGCTCGATATCCTCCTGCGTGCGCCGCAACGCGGCAAGACCCGCGGCTTCGTATTCGACCCCCATGCGCAGCTCCAGCACGCGCAGAACCTCGTCGATCGACTGCAGGTCGTTGGGAATGATGGAGAAAGATCTGGGCGTCGGATCGTTCGAGACGAAAGCCCCGAGGCCTTGCCGCGTGGTGATCAACCCCTTCGCACGCAGCGCGGCGAGCGCTTCGCGAACGATCGTCCGGCTGACGCCCGTCGCCGTCATGATTGCCTGTTCGGTCGGCAGGCGCTGGCCGGGCTTCAGGTCGCCGGACTCGATTTGCGCCGTCAACATATCGGCAAGATTGCTGCGCAGGTTCGGCGCCTGCTGAATGGTATGGAAGACCGCGTTGTCCTTATCTGCCATCCTGTTTCGAAATCCTGGTGTCGAGGCGGCTGTGCCGACCCCGTTTCCTGTTCGCATTCCGCATCCACGCCGATGCGGTAGGCAGCGGCCCAAAGCGCGTCGGGCCGATCAGATTCGCTCTTCGGGCTTCTGGCCCGATCGGTTGGTGAAACCGATCACCGAGCCAGCCAACCGCCATCGACGGGCAGCACCGTTCCGTGCACATAGTCGGACGCCGACGATGCCAGGAATACGGCGGCGCCGCCGAGTTCGGACGGCGTTCCCCAGCGCCCGGCCGGGATGCGAGCAAGGATGGCGGCATTGCGGTCGGCATCCTCGCGTAGCGCCGTGGTGTTGTTGGTGACGAAATAGCCGGGGGCGATGGCGTTGACGTTGACGCCCTTGCCGGCCCATTCGCAGGCAAGCAGCTTGGTCAGTCCGGCGAGGCCACTTTTCGAGGCGGTATAAGACGGAATCCGGATGCCGCCCTGGAAGGAGAGCAGCGAGGCGATGTTGATGATCTTGCCCCTGCCCTTGTCGACCATGTGGCGGCCGGCGGCCTGCGACAGGAAGAAAACGGTCTTCAGGTTGACGTCGATCACCGCGTCCCAGTCTTCCTCGGTGAAGTCGAGCGCATCGGCACGGCGGATGATGCCGGCATTGTTGACGAGAATGTCGAGGCCGCCGAAGGTCTGGATGGTCTCAGTGACGATCCCCTTGACCGGTTCGATGCTGGCAAGATCGGCCTTGACGACATGGAAGCGGCTTCCCGCTTCTTTCACCAGCGCTCCGGTTTCGTCCATCGAGGAGCGCCCGACGGCGACGATCGACGCACCGGCCTGCGCCAACGCTGCCGCGATGGCCTGGCCGAGTCCTGTATTGGCGCCGGTGACGACGGCAACCCGGCCGGAAAGGTCGAAGGGATTTGCCACGATGCTCACCTCAGATCTGCAATGGCGATATGGTCCATGTCGGTGAAGCTCTTATTGTCGCCGGCCATCGCCCAGATGAAGCTGTAGTTCTTGGTGCCGGCGCCCGAATGGATCGACCAGGGCGGCGAGATGACCGCCTGTTCGTTGGCGACAAGCATATGCCGGGTCTGCTGCGGCTCGCCCATGAAGTGGAAGACACGCTGCTCCGCTTCCAGATCGAAATAGAGATAGGCTTCCATGCGGCGGTCATGCGTATGGGCCGGCATGGTGTTCCAGACGCTGCCCGGCTCGATCATGGTGAAGCCCAGCGTGAGTTGGCACGACTGGCAGACGTCCGGATGGATGAACTGATAGATCGACCGCTTGTTGGCCGTCGCGGCTTCGCCCGGCGTCAGGTGACGGGCCTTTTCGCGGGTGAGCAATACGGTCGGGTGTGCTTGATGCGCTGGCGTCGAGACCAGATAGAACTTTGCCGGATTGGCCACATCCGCGCTCTCGAACCTGATGTCCTTGGCACCCTTGCCGACATAGAGGCAATCATATTTGGCAAGATCGTAGTTCGTGCCGTCGACGATGATGCGGCCGGCACCGCCGATGTTCAGGGCGCCGAGTTCACGCTCGGCAAGGAAGGTTTCCTGTCCGATCGCCGTCGGCGCCGTCAGCGTCAGCCCGGGGCCGAGCGGCGTCGCGCCGCCGATGACCATTCGGTCGTAATGCGAATATGTGAGCCGGATCTCGCCGCTCGCGAAGACGGTTTCCACCAGAAAGTGACGCCGCAGCGTCTCCGTGTCGAAATCACGCACGGCCTCGGGATGGGAGGCGTGCCTCACGTCGATCTGCATGTCAATTTTCCTTCCGCTTCATTGTCGCTACGGGTCGTCGCTATTGCGGGAGCCGGTCTTGTCCGGCCTGTTCCGCTGCGGCGGCGGTATCCATCCGGTTACATAGTTGTACGACAAGTTTGGAGTCAACATGTTTGTCCGTGCGCGCTTGAGGAGACGTAAGGCCCGCAAGAGCACGAAGCAGATTTGGGATAGACAGGAAAATTTCCGGAGATGATGACGCCATCATCCAAGCAATGGATCGCAAGCGGTCGTTCTTGGCGCGATCCAGCGGTGCTATCGGCCAAAACGAAAAAGCCTGCCGCGGGAGGAGGTGCGGCAGGCTTTCGAAAAAAACCGAACGACAGCTGGGAGGAGGAGTGCTGTCATTCCACAGACGACCCCGGGAGGAGGATGGGGCGCCTGTACATCGAAGGGATGCGGGAGGAGGTGCATCGCTTCGATAGAAATAATCATACTTATTTCCTGCCCAGTTGATAGGCATTTTTTTGCAGGGCAGCTATGCGTTATGCGAAAAGCGGGAGGCTCGATCACCTGGTCCATCTGCCGGAAGCACAAAAGCAAAGCGCCCGCTCGGGAGGAAGCAGGCGCTGGCATAGTCTTTGAAGATGCTTGGTCTAAGCTGCCGTTAGCGGGCGATGGCTGCGCGGGCGACGTTGCGGATGTCGCTGCGGCCGATGCCGAGGTCGTCCAGTTCGCGTGCGGACATACGACCCAGTTCAGCGACCGTCTGACGGTACTTGCGCCAGTTGTTAAAAGAGCGTGCTACGTTCATGATGATCCCCTTTCGTGGGCTTTCGAAGCTTAGCTGCCAGTCCTTGGCGCTTCGTTCGCTTCGATGAGTTGTATATAGTATGAGACATCTGATTATTGCAGCGCCAATGCATCACTGCACCTATGCGGCGCTTGCATGGGTCGCCATATCTAGTAGCTAATCAGGATCCGAACCGCTTCGCGGTCAGAGTTTGAAGCGATCGAAGGCCGTCAGCCGCACGATCGGCGGCTCCGCCTCGGCCCATCGGTAAATATCCGAGCGCAGATAGGATAGCTCGTCGTCGAGATCCTCTTCGCCGACTTCGATCCACCAGGACTTCAGGCGGCCGTCGCTGCCGTCCGACCAGCGATAACCCCTCGCCTTCAAGTGGTCCTTCATCTCGAACGGGCTGTGTTCGGCAAAGATACGGATGCGCGAGCGCTGGCTGGCGCGGTAAAGCTCGGTGAAGGGGCTTTCACCGTCGCGTTGCTCTCGATCGAGGATTTCGAGGAGCGCATGGCAGTCGTCCACGGCGCGATGTCCTTCGTGGAAATAACCGGCCTGGCCGACGAGATAACCGAGCTTCGTGCCCTCGAAGCCGCGGGCGCTCCAGTCGATCTCCGAAATCGAGCATGCCCAGGCCTTGCCGGTGAAAATCTTCGAGAAGGCTTCGCAGAACGGCCGGTCGAACCCGGCATTGTGGGCAATGATCAGATCCGCCGGCTCGATCAGAGTTCTCAGCGATGGGATATCGATGAGCTGTCCTTCGACCATCGCATCGGTGATGCCCGTCAGCCGGGTGATCTCGGGCGGGATCGGCCGGGACGGCTGTTGCAGGCCGCCGTAAATGCCCACGATATCGCCGATCGCGCCGTCATCGTCGAAGGTAAAGGCGACGGCGCCGATTTCGATGATCTCGTCGCTGCGATGGTTGAGACCTGTGGTCTCCGTATCGAGAATGACGCCGAGCCGCGAAAACCCGGGCCGCCTAGCTGGCGCAATCGGCCGGGCCTCCAGTTTTCTCAAGATGCGATAGTTGCCGCTCTCTTCGAGCGCCCGCGCCATGTCTTCATCGGAGTGAACGACCGGCTGCGATGGACGCCGGTGCGATGGACCGCGCCCCTTGACCATCGCAGGCGATGCCTTGGCAAACATGTCGAGTTGCGAATCTCTGTGCACGCTCATCGAATCTATATGTCACGGAGACGCGATTTAATCCATCGCGCGACAACGCCGCGCGTCTTTTCGAGAGGCGCAAAGGACGCTCCAAAGCATGTCGCGCAAAAGTGTGGAGCGGTTTTGCGACAACGACATGCGCAAAACCAAAGACCTAAAGCGTGGCAAGCGAATCTGAAAGATCGCGACGCGCTTTAGCACCTTGAATTACGCAGTAACCAGGCGCGGCGGCGTGTCAGCGTCTGCCGTTTTGTCCGGCGGGAAGCTCAGCCGGCAGACCGCGCCGGGACTGCGGTTGTCGATCGTCACCTCGCCGCCGTGCATGCGCAGGATGTCGCGAACGAGATTGAGGCCGAGGCCGGCGCCGCGTCCGTCGTGATGGCGCTTGAAGAACGGCTCGAATATGCGCTCCCGCATATCGGCGGGGATGCCCGGTCCCTCGTCTTTGACCTCGATCCAGTTGCAGCCTGAAGTCAGCGAGATGATGCCTTTCCTGCCGCCGTGGTTGATCGCGTTCTGCAGGATGTTCATCAGGGCGCGCTGCAGCGCCAGAGGATCGCCCTCGATCTCGCCGGCGCCGTCGACATCGAACTGCACCGTATAACCGGCGGCAAAGGCCAGTGGCGCCATCTCGATGATGACCTTCCTCGCCAGTTGGCCGAGGTCGACATTGCAGAATTGGACCTTGCCCTGTTTCAGTCGCTGAAGATCGAGCATCTGCTCGGTGAGTACGGCAAGCCTTGCGGCATCTTCCAAGAGGTCGGTCTTGATCGAACTGTGCGGCAGGGATCCAATTCTCGTATTCAGAATGGCGATCGGCGTGCGCAGCTCATGGGCGGCGTCGGTCAGAAACCGCTCTTGCCGCTCATAACCCTCGTCGAGACGGCCGAGGGCGCGGTTGACGGCGTGCACCAGCGGCGCGATCTCTTCGGGAATATCGTTTTCCGACAGCCGGCCGCCACGCTGGTCGATATCGATCGTATCGGCCTGGAGCGCGGCCTGGTCGATCCCGACCAGCGACCTTCGCACGACGAGCGGCGTCGCGATCAACGCACCCAACGCCATCACCGCGACGATCGGAATAACAATTTTCGCAAGGACCAGCGAAAGTTTGAGCAGGATGGAGGTGGACGAGTTGGGGCCGTCGGTGCCCGTCAGAAACTGCACCTGTCCCCAATCCGTCGCAATCCACATCATCCGGGCGGCCGGACGGTCGTGGTCGCCGAGGTTCGAGCCGAACTTGGCCTGGCCGATATGATCGAGCGTGTTGCCGATTGCGGCATATTCTTCCGGAATCCGGCCCTCGGTCAAAACATGTCCCTGCATGTCGCGTATGGTGTACCAGAGATCGGGCGCCTCCTTCCGCAGCTGTCGAAGATCCTCGGTCTCCCTCAGGCTCAACTCTCCGGTGGGCTGGCGGAAGACGGCCTGGCGCAGGATCTCGATCGTGCCCTCCGTCGATCTGAATTCGGATATCTTGCCAACCGAAATCAGCACGATCATCACCAGGATGAGCACGACCGATTGCACGGCAAGAAGCCGCCAGAACAGGCGCTTGCGCAGCGAATAGGAGCATCGTTTGCTCATGATGCTTCACGCAGGAGATAACCCACGCCCCGGATAACGTTGATGACCACGCCTGCCTGCGATGCTGCCAGCTTGCGCCGTAGCCGCGATATGTGGGAATCGAGCGCGTTCGACTGGATCTCGTCGTCGAAGCCGAAGACTGCTTCCATCAAGGCCGGTCGCGGCACCATGCGACCGGCACGGCGCATGAGGCATTCGAGCACCAGCGCCTCCCGGCGCGGCATTTCCAGACGCAGGCCGGAGACGATGATGTCGCAATAGGTCGGATCGAACGAAAGACGGCCGATCGAGATCAGCGCCGGGCGCAAGGTTTCGGAGCGGCGCATCACGGCACGCAGCCGCGCCAGAAGTTCGTCGAAGACGAAGGGCTTGGCAAGGTAATCGTCGGCGCCGGTCTCAAGGCCGGTGATTCTGTCTGGAACCTCTCCCTTGGCGGTGATGACGATGATTGGCAGCGTCAGCCCCCTTTTGCGGATCTTCGGAATGAGTTCGAGGCCATCGCCGTCAGGCAGTTGCCGATCCAGGAGGACGGCGTCGTAAGCGCCGTCGCCGATCACCAGTTCGGCGTCATATAGAGTCGAGACGTGGTCCATCACCATGTCGTGCCTGGTGAGCGCCCCCCGGAGCGCCACGGCCATTTGAGGTTCATCCTCGATCAGTAATATGCGCATCTCACATTCCTATCGGAGGGCCTATCGGGAGCCAATCGGGGCCGTCGGTCCATAGGTGGAAACCATATCACCCTCGAGCAAGTCTGCGATGCCTGTCGCGCATCGAATGCCGGATCGCCGCCTCGTAGCAAAGGATCGTATCCGCCATCATGCGCGGCGTTGCTCGATCAATATCATTGGCTGGTACCTGCGGCTGATCCGGTAGACCGCCGCCGGCGGGATATTGCGCAACGTCCAGCCGATCCTCGTGGCGACAAGGCCGAGGGAGTCGAGGATTTCCACGGGCACCGGGCATTTCGGCCCGTAGGTGAACTGATAGAAGGCACCGTGCGGTCTGAGGTTGGAAAAGCAGCCATCGAGGAGCGCCCGCACGTCCTCCGGCCGCATGGCAAGAAGCGGAAGCCCGCTGACGACGCCGCCGAAGAAGCTTCCGGAAAGCGTCTTCCACATCTGCCGCACATCCGCCCGCAGCACCCTGGCATCGGGAAAGCGGCCCTGAAGCAGCGTGGCGAAATCCCGCTCGTATTTGATCAGAGTCAGATCGCGTTCGGCAATGCCGCGTTCCAAAAGGGCCGCGGTGAAAACGCCAGTGCCCGGGCCGAGTTCGAGAACCGGCCCCGTCAGCGCAGAAATTTCCTTGGTCATCAGGCCCGCAAGGCGAGGGCCTGACGGCGTGATCGAGGCGATGCGCAGCGGCGCGCGAAGCCAGGCAAGAAGAAAGCGTCGTCGATCGAAACGTGGCATGGGACCTTCACATTGGCAGATTGATCCCACCTATGAACCCGCCCAACATTGCAACAGTCTGTCAAATCGCCGCCGACGCAGTTCTTCATGCCTGAGACGCGACCTTCCGCTGCGCTGTTCTGAGCCCCTTTCGGTCGATCCAGCTTTTGATTTCGGCGGCAATCGCCTCAGGCTGGTCCTCGGGGGCAATGTGGCGTGCCGGCCCGCAAGCCCTGATATCCAGGCCGGCGATGTTGTCGCGACACCACGAGATCATCGCGCTGCCGATCAACAGCGTTTCGGAGGGACCGTCGAAGGTCAGCAACAGCTTGGGAGTTTGAGGACTGGCGGAAAGCCAGCGGTCATTGGCCTCGATCCTGCCGACCACATCGGCCGGCTCGCCGTTGATCGGCATGGCGCGCGGCCATTCCAAAAGCGGGCGCCGGCTGTCGCGGTCCGGATAGGGGGCGCGGTAGACATCCCAATTGACCTCGCTGAGCCCTTTCAGCGTGGTGGCATGCAAGGCCTGTTCGATGAAGAAATTTTCGTCGAGGACCTTGGCTTCGCCGGTTCCCGCACCCCGCAACAGTTCATAACGCGCCTTTCCGCCGCCTGGGAGATCCTCCCAGCTCATCGGCCGCAGGATGGTTTCCATGAAGGCGATGCCGCGCACCCGCTTGGCGTGGCGTGAAGCCCAGTCGAACGCCAGTGCGCCGCCCCAGTCGTGGCCGACGAGCACGACGTCGTCGAGGTCAAGCGCATCGAACCAGGCGTCGAGATAGGCGATGTGATCGGTATAGCGATAGCCGATGTCCGGTTTGCCGGAGCGTCCCATGCCGATCAGATCGGGCGCCAGGCAGCGGCCAGGCCCTATACCGGGCATGATGTTCCGCCAGAGATGCGATGAGGTGGGATTGCCGTGAAGGAAGACGATCGGGTCGCCCTCTCCCAGTTCCTCGTAGGAGATGAACGAGGTGAGAATATCGATGGTCGGCATATGGAGCTCCGCGCTTTCGTGTTATATAGGCAGGTGACTGTCCATTTATCATATAGACAGGTACCTGTCTATATTCTGCGCGGGGTTTCATGTCGTCTTCGTCCCTTGGCCTGTTGTTGCGTCTGGTCCATCAGCATTGGACACAGGCCGTCGAAGCGGCACTCGATGAGGCCGGCTACGGCGATATCCGCCCGCCGCATGCCAACGTCTTCACCTTCGCGCGGCCCGAGGGCATCCAGGTTAGCGAGCTGACCAAGCTCGCCCGTGTGCGTAAGCAGACGATGACGCAGGCCGTGGAAGAACTCGAGCGCCTGGGTTATGTCGAGCGCCGGCCAGATCCGAACGATCGGCGCGGCAGGCTGGTGTTTCTGACGGAAAAGGGCCAGGGGGTCAGGCCGATAGCGATGGCGGCGGGCCGGCACGTCGATGAAAGCTGGGCGGCCTTGACCAGCCAGCAGCAAATGGACGATCTGCGTACAGCACTTCGGCGGCTGCTGGAGCAGTTGCAATAGCGAAGCAGGGCTTGCTTGAGACGACCCTTTCCACTTAACCGTCGCACGACCAAAGGAAAATACATGCCTGGTGACAACAGCAAGGATGCCGAGGAGGATGTCGTCATCATCGGCGCCGGTGCAGCCGGCATTGCCGCCGCCCGTCGTCTGCAGGCAATCCGCCCGGACCTTTCCATCCTCCTGCTTGAAGCTGGCGATCGTCTCGGCGGTCGCGCCTGGACGGTCAGCCTGCCGGAAGCTGCCGATATCGGGCTCGATCTCGGCTGCGGCTGGCTGCATGGCGCGCGGACCAATGCCTGGACTGCGATCGCTGGCGAGGTCGGACTGACGGTCGACCGCACGCCTGCGCCCTGGAACGATGGCGGACGGCGGCTTCAGCGGGATGACGCGGAGGCGCGTGCCGCAAGGCAGGCGATCGGCGCCTACTTCGAGCGCCTCGAGAGCCACGCGGGGAATGATGCAGCCATGGCCGATATGCTCGAACCCGGCAATCCCTGGAACGGCCAGATCCGGGCGGTCGGCACCTACATCACCGGCGCCGAACTGGAGCGGTCGTCGGTCGTCGATTACAACAGATACGATCCCGGCGCTGGCCCTGACTGGCGGGTGCGCGAGGGCTATGGAACGCTGGTCTCGCTTTACGGCAAGCCGGTTCGGGCAAGGCTCGGCACGGAGGTAACGCGCATTGACCATCGTCATGCCGGCCGTATCGGCATCGAGACGAACCGGGGTGTGCTCAATGCCCGAGCGGTGCTGGTGACGGTTTCGACGAATGTGCTTGCCGCCGGCAAGATCGTCTTCGACCCGCCTTTGCCTGACAAGATCGAGGCAGCAGCCCGTTTGCCGCTCGGGCTCGCCGACAAGCTCTTCTTGAGGCTCGCAAACCGGGAGGCGCTGCCGGCGGACACGCATATGTTGGGCTCTCCCCGTCGCGGTGCGACCGGCACCTATCAACTGCGGCCGTTCGGCGCGCCCGTCGTCGAGGCCTATTTCGCCGGCGACCTCGCGCATGATCTGGAGGGGCAAGGCAGACAGGCTGCCTTCTCCTTCGCTGGAGACGAACTGGCGGCACATTTCGGCGCGGATATCCGCAAGGAGCTGTCAGTCGCCGCAATGTCGGCCTGGGCCGCAGCGCCCCATATCGGCGGCTCCTATTCCTACGCCGAACCCGGTGCCTCCGACCAACGCGGCCATCTCGCCGCGTCGCATGACGAGCGGATCTTCTTTGCCGGCGAAGCCTGTTCGACATCGCGTTATTCGACGGCGCACGGCGCCTACGAGACCGGCGCCGCCGCAGCCGATCGGATCGCCGGCTCGTTTTCGTAAAATCCGTGATCGTCGCCGGCTGCGACCGCAGGCAGGAATATTTTTTTCTCACTTGTCGCGCGGGCGGGATTGGTTATGCTCCCCCGGCCCTGTGCTCCCAGCCTGGGGCGCCATACGTCATCCGGCGGCAAGCGGCCGCCTCAAGCACAATATTGTCATTGTCATTGATTGCAGGAGCCCCGGCTTCTACCCCGACGTTTGCACGTCGGCTGCGGGTATCCGCATGAGGAGGAAGAAATGGATTATCGCAAGCTCGGTCCCAGCGGGACCGTCGTCACCGCCTATTGCCTCGGCACCATGACGTTCGGCGCGGAGGCCGACGAGGCCGCCTCGCACAAGCTGCTCGACGATTATTTCGCCTGGGGCGGCAATTTCATCGATACCGCCGATGTCTATAGCGCCGGCAAGTCGGAAGAGATCATCGGACGCTGGCTGAAGGCGCGCCCGACTGAGGCGCGCCAGGCGATCGTCGCCACCAAAGGGCGTTTTCCGATGGGCAACGGACCCAACGATATCGGCCTGTCGCGCCGGCATCTCGGTCAGGCGCTCGACGATTCGCTCCGCCGTCTCGACGTTGAACAGATCGACCTCTACCAGATGCATGCCTGGGACGCGTTGACTCCGATCGAAGAGACGCTGCGCTTCCTCGACGATGCGGTTTCTTCCGGCAAGATCGGCTATTACGGCTTCTCCAATTATGTCGGCTGGCACATCGCCAAGGCCTCGGAGATCGCCAAGGCGCGCGGTTATACCCGCCCGGTGACGCTGCAGCCGCAATATAACCTGCTGGTGCGCGACATCGAGCTCGAGATCGTCGCGGCCTGCCAGGATGCCGGCATGGGTCTGTTGCCGTGGTCGCCGCTCGGCGGCGGCTGGCTGACCGGCAAGTACAAGCGCGACGAGATGCCGACGGGCGCCACCCGCCTCGGTGAAAATCCCAATCGCGGCGGCGAATCCTATGCGCCGCGCAATGCGATGGAGAGAACCTGGGCGATTATCGCTGTCGTCGAGGAGATCGCCAAGGCGCATGGCGTCAGCATGGCGCAGGTGGCGCTCGCCTGGACGGCGGCGCAGCCGGCGATCACATCCGTCATCCTCGGTGCGCGCACGCCCGAACAGCTCGCCGACAATCTCGGCGCCATGAAGCTCAAGCTTTCAGATGACGAGATGGCGAGATTGAACGATGTGAGCGCCCCTCAACCGTTCGACTATCCCTATGGCAAGGGCGGCATCAACCAACGCCACCGCAAGATCGAGGGCGGCCGCTGAGCTTCCGTCTATAGCCGGATGAGCCGTCTCGCCCGGTCTGCAACTACCAACGAAAAAAGCCGCCATGTTTCCATGGCGGCTTTTCGGCCCTTCTGCTTGGGAGGCGATTTTAGGCCGGAAGCTGGAAGATCACGTTGGCGATCAGGACGATCGCCAGGCCGCCGGCGAGTGCCAGATAGGGCAGGATGCCGGCTTTCTTGACGCCGAGATCCTGGCCGACCAGGCCGAGATCCTCCATCGCGCCGGCCGGGAATTTGCCCCCGTCACGCACATAGTGGCGATAGGCGAAGACCGGCAGGATCAGGGCGGCGAAGATGAAACCGACCCAGAGCGCGTTGGAATAACCCCAGACCTTGGCGCCAGCGCCGAGGAAGAGCGCGTTGACGAAGGCAAGGACGGTGTTGAGGCCGATCAGCCAGGTCGGCGCCTTCCAGGGGCGTTCGATATGGCCGGAATCCATCCGGTGGATCCAGCCGGAATTGAGGTTCAGGAAGTTGAAGATGATGTAGCCGACATTCGAGACGGCGAGCACGAAGAAGTAGCCGCCGACATCCGAGGCGATCGCCAGCAGGAAGAGATTGAAGGCGAAATCGGTCCACATCGCCCGCGTCGGCGCGCCGTGCTCGTTGACGTGGTCGAGATATTTCGGCAGCCAGCCATCCTTCGAGCCCTGGTAGAGCGTGCGCGAGGAGCCGGCCATCGCCGTCATGATGGCGAGGAAGAGTGCCATGATCATCAACACGACGAGCAGCTGGGTGACGATCCGGCCGGCGCCGATCAGGCCGCCGAGCGCTTCGGCAACGCCGGTGCCGTCGACGATGCCGGGGGCCAGCATGCCTGCATGGCCGAGAACGCCCTGGAAGGCGAAGGGCACGAGGAAGAAAAACAGGCAGCAGGCAAGGCCGGAATAGAAGATCGCCTTGAAGGTGTCGGTCTTCGGGTTCTTGAGCTCGCGGGTGTAGCAGACAGCCGTCTCGAAGCCGTAGGTCGACCAGGCGGCGATATAGAGGCCGCCGAGGAAGAGCGTCCAGCCGCCGTTGCTCCAGGTGCCGTCGGTAGCGGCATAGGCGGCTGTCGGCGGCACGAGGCCGGTGACGTTGGTGGCAAGGATCTGGCCGCTGACGATCGGGTAAAGGCCGATGATCAACAGCGGCACCAGCACGATGATGGCCAGCCACTTCTGCACGCTTGCCGTTTCCGAAATGCCGCGATGCTGGATGGCGAAGATGATCAGCATCAGGATGCCGCCGATGAAGAAGGTGGCGTTGATATTGGCGGTGGCAAGGAAGGGAATGTTGAAGCTCAAGAGCGACCAGCTGCGGATCGCCGGCGTTAGAGCAGCGACGCCATCGGTGCCGAGCAATGCCTTGACGGCGTCATCCGGCGTGGTGCCGGCATGGGCTGCGATATATTCGGCGACGCGGGGGCTGTCGGCCGTGATGGAAGCGGCATGCGCTGAGATCCAGTCGAGGACCATCTGCGAATCCGCTGCCGGAATCGGGAAGAACGCGTTGAGGATATAACCGGCGGCGATGGCGCAGCCGAGCGACAGCACCGGCGACCAGGCAAACCAGTTGCACCAGACGGACAGCGGCGCGATGAATTTAGAATAACGCAGCCAGGCGGTGGCGCCATAGACCGAAGCGCCGCCGGACTTGTTGGCGAACATGCCGGCGATCTCGGCATAGGTGAAGGACTGCAGGAAACCCATCACCATCGAGATGATCCAGACGACGAAGGCGAGCTTGCCCGTCGTGCCTGCGATGCCGCCGATAGAGAAAAGAACGAGCGGCGGCACGCCCGCAGCCACCCAGAATGCGCCCTTCCAGTCGAGCGCGCGTACAAGCTTACCTTCGGTGCCGGATGCAATCCCGGCCTCCACAACGTCTGTCATCGGTGAAATTCCCCATTCTATTTGTTCCGGACGTATCTTTGTACGTCTCCCTGAACGTGTCTCCCTGACAGTCTCAAGCCCGCCCGGATGGTTTTGGCGATCCGTGTTCCCGACGGATTCCCCGAGTCTCAACTCTTTATGCATAGTGAAGATATTTTCTTTTTAGTCAACTCGACTTTACTTTCCTGGGGCATTTTGTAACCTGCATGGTGGGGTGTCCGAGGACGCCGATCCTCCCATGAGGGCAGCATGCGAGAACTTCATCCTGCTATGACGGGCCTGCGGCCGGCGGCTGCGAGCCTCGTGCACTATCCCGGCATTTCCACGCTGCCGGAGGGAACCGAGCGCTACAGGGCAAAGGGCGGCGGATCGATCGTCGTACGCGTCGAGCCGGGCGATCGCGTCAGCGCCGTCGACAGCGAGGGCGGACAGGTCTGCGAGATCTCCTTCCTCGACGAGAAAGGGCGCTTCCTGGCCGCCGGTCTCGGAACGGCTTTCAGCAATTCAGCCGAGGGCTTGAAGGCCATTCTTCAAGCGGAGGATGAGAGTGCTGTTCGCACGCGTGCAGCGCTTCAGCGTCGCGGCGCCGATCTGGCCGTGGCCGGCGCGCTCAGCATCTTCGGGCCAGGATCGACGCCGGGCAGTCGCGCCGATTTCACGATTTCCATGAAGGGCCTGCTGATCGTCGCGGCGCCCGCCAGCGCCATGTCGCCGGAGGCGCAGGATACGGCGACGCCGATCGAGGTCAGGATCAAGCGCAGCCTGCTGATCCGCGATTATGCCTCCGCTCTGCCGGAACCGGCCGCCGATCCGGTCGAGGATATCCGCATCCGGGCGGCGACCGCCGCAGCCTACTTCGTGCGTGCCGGCGAATTCATCCAGATCATCGACATTTATGGACGCCAGTGTACCGATTTCCAGGCCTTCGCCGCGCGCAAGGTTGACAAGGGTCTCGACCTCGCGCTCGATTCCACCGTCACCCGCACGCTGCTCGGCCGCAGCTATCCGATGCCGGGTCTCCCCTCCAAGGCCTTCGACCGCGACTTCGAGCCGCTGGTCGAGATCGTCCAGGATACGGTCGGGCGTCATGACGCTTTCGCGACCGCCTGCAATTCGCGCTATTACGACGACATGGGTTATCCCGGCCACGTCAACTGCACGGACAATTTCAACGCCGCGCTGGCGCCTTACGGCATTGCCGGCCGCAAGGGCTGGGAAGCGCTGAACTATTTCTACAACACCAATATCGACCACAACAACCAGCTCTATCTCGACGAGCCCTGGTCGCGTCCCGGCGATTACGTGCTGATGCGAGCGCTGACCGATCTCGTCTGTGTCTCCTCGTCTTGCCCTGACGATATCGACGCTGCGAACGGCTGGGATCCGACGGATATCCACGTCCGCACCTTTTCCGGAAAAGAGAAATTCTCACGAGCGGTGGCCTATCGCATGACCCCAGATGCCGACGCCGAACTGACGCGCGAAACCGCCTTCCATCCCCGCCTCTCTGCGTTGACACGGGACTACACCGAATATCGCGGCTACTGGCTGCCGAACCGCTTTTCCAGCGAAGGGCCGGTCGAGGAATACTGGGCCTGCCGCGAGCGCGCCGCCGTCATCGACCTCTCGCCCTTGCGGAAATTCGAGGTGACGGGGCCGGATGCCGAGGAACTGCTGCAATATTGCCTGACACGCGACGTGCGCAAACTGTCGACCGGCCAGGTCGTCTATTCTGCCATGTGCTACGAAAACGGCGGCATGATCGATGACGGCACGCTCTTCCGGCTCGGCGACAAGAATTTCCGCTGGATCGGCGGCGACGATTTCAGCGGCATATGGCTGCGCCAGCAGGCCGAGAAGAAAGGCTTCAAGGCCTGGGTCCGCTCCTCGACCGATCAGATGCACAATATCGCCCTGCAGGGTCCGAAAAGCCGCGAAATCCTGAAGGAGATCATCTGGACGGCGCCGCGCCAGCCTGATATCAGCGAGCTTGAATGGTTCCGCTTCACCGTCGGCCGTATCGGCGGCTTCGAGGGTGCCCCCGTCGTCGTCTCGCGCACGGGTTATACCGGCGAACTCGGCTACGAGATCTTCTGCCATCCGAAGGATGCGCTGACGGTGTTCGACGCCGTCTGGGAGGCCGGGCAGCCGCACGGGTTGAAGCCGATGGGGCTGGAGGCGCTCGACATGGTCCGCATCGAGGCGGGCCTGATCTTCGCCCATCACGAATTCACTGATCAGACCGACCCGTTCGAGGCCGGGATCGGCTTCACGGTGCCGCTGAAATCCAAGCAGGACGAATTCATCGGCCGCGAGGCGCTCATCCGGCGCAAGGAGCATCCGCGCCATCTGCTCGTCGGCCTCGACATCAAGGCCAACGAGGCCGTCGGCCATGGCGATTGCATTCATATCGGCCGGGCCCAGGTGGGCGTCGTTACTAGCGCCACGCGCTCGCCGATCCTCGGCAAGACGATCGCGCTCGCCCGCATCGACGTGATGCACGCGAGCCCCGGTACCGAGGTCGAAATCGGCAAGCTCGACGGCCATCAGAAGCGCCTGCCGGCGACGATCGTGCCCCTTTCGCATTACGACCCGCAGAAGACGCGGCCGCGCTCGTAATGCCTGCTTTGGAGGTCGGGAGACGGCGATCGGCTTCTTGCGCTGTTGATGAAGCCGCACGTTTTAGCGGCGGCATGCAAGGTGACCGACATGCAACCTTATATTGAGTGCGTGACCCTGAAAAACTAAAAGTTGACAAATTTGGATTGAATGATTATATCTCGGATGTCGATATTGCTTGTTTGACTTTTGTTATCGCGCGCTGGCAACGTGCCCTGGACGAACTTCCCTCTTCAAAATCGAGATCATCATCCGTCGTGCTTCCGCACGTGCGGTCGTTCAATTGCTATGAAAGGGTTTGTTATGACCACTGGCACAGTTAAATGGTTCAATTCCACCAAGGGCTTCGGCTTCATTCAGCCTGATGACGGCGGCGCTGACGCCTTCGTCCACATCTCCGCCGTCGAACGCGCTGGAATGCGCGAAATCGTCGAAGGCCAGAAGATCGGCTACGAGCTTGAGCGCGATAACAAGTCGGGCAAAATGTCCGCTTGCAATCTCCAAGCTGCTTAAACTGAAATCTGCTTTCCTTTGACCGCGGATGTACCGGCACTGTCGAAAGCATGATACTATTGAGGTCAGGCACGTTGCCTGGCCTTTTTGCTGAGTCGGCCAGCGGGCTGCTGCATAATTCCTTAAACGCGGAATCGATTTAAGGAATTATGCAGGAATTCAAAGCGTTACAGCGTCCTTTGCGCTTCTGAGAGACGCGCGGCGCTGTAATAAAATCCGGGATGAATATGACAGAGACACACAGCAAATCACGCAAGCAGGCGGAGATTGCCTTCGGAAACGTGCAATCGCAGTTCTTGGAGCGAAGCCGCGCGGTCGAAGAGATCGACTCGACAGTGCGGGCTCGCGAGGAAAAAACCTTGCGGTTACGCGAGGCCCGTGAGGCCAAGGAATTGCAGGATCGCTTGACAGCGACGGCTGCGCCTGCCGCGAAGCGGAAAAAGAAAATCTGACCCTGCTGCATAATTCCTTAAATCGGATTCGATTTCAGGATAAAATGATGCCGCAGTTCAATGTATTGCAGCGTCCTTTGCGCGTCTGAAGACGCGCGGCGCCGTAAGGTCAAAATCCAACAGTCAGGAAACAGATTTGAAAAACGCCAAAAACAACGAGCTTTCCGATCGCCGCAGCGCAGCTGCCGAAGCCAAGGCGGCTCTCCTCAATGCGTATCGCAACGCCAAGGATACAGCCGAACCCACTCGGCTGGCAAAGCAGGCGGAGCGTCAAGCCATTGCCGCGGCCAGGGAAGAACGTCGCGCCCAGAGAGAACGTGTCAAGCTCGAGGAGCTGGAGCGGGCTCAGGCCGCCGAAGCAGAACGTCAGGCTGCCGCCGAGGCCGCAGCGCGCGCTGAAATCGACGCGCGCGAAGCAGCTGACAAAGACCGGATCGCTCGCGTGATTGCAGATGAAGCTGCCCGAAAGGCCGAACGCGACCTGCGTTACGCCAATCGCAAAGCCAGAAAGTCCTGATCGTCAGCGCCGCCTGTCGTCAGGACAGGCAGCGCTCTCTTTCAAGCGGCCTGCACGGCTGCATTCAGCGGGATTTCGACGTCGATCTCAAGGGTCGAGACGTACTCGTTGCGATCGATCGTCACCTGCACCTTGTCGTGGTCAAGCTGCACATGCTTTGCGATCACCGCAAGGATTTCCTCGCGCAGCAGGGTAACTAGGTCCGACCCCGCCGAGGAACGTTCATGGGCGAGAAGGACCTGCAGCCGTTCGCGGGCGGCCGGTGCGGTTCTCTGTTTGTTGAAAAGACGGAAAATATTCATGCCGCCCTCCGTCCGAAGATCTTGCCGAAAATATTCCTCTTTTCCTCTGGGATCGCGATCGGCACCGTCTCGCCGGCGAGCCGGCGAGCGGCATCGAAATAGGCCATAGCAGCCGCGCTGCGACTGTCTGCCAGCGTGACCGGCGCACCGATGTTGGATGCCCGCAGAACATCCATGCTTTCGGGTATGATGCCGAGCAGCGGGATGGACAGGATCTCCAGGACGTCGTCTACCTTGAGCATGTCGCCGCGTTCGGCGCGGTTGGCGTCGTAGCGGGTAAGCAGCAGGTGCTTTTCCATCCGCTCGCCGCGCTCGGCCTTGGCGGTCTTGGCATCCAGCAGGCCGATGATGCGATCCGAATCGCGCACCGACGAGACCTCGGGGTTGGTGACGACCACGGCAACATCGGCGTGGCGCATGGCGAGCGTTGCGCCGCGCTCGATCCCGGCGGGGCTGTCGCAGATGATCCAGTCGAAATAGCGCTTCAGGTCGTTGATGACGCGCTCGACGCCCTCGGCCGTCAGATTGTCCTTGTCACGCGTCTGCGAGGCCGGCAGCAGGAACAGCGTTTCCAGCCGCTTGTCGCGGATCAGCGCCTGGGTAAGCTTGGCGTCGCCCTGGATGACATTGATCAGGTCGTAGACGACCCTGCGTTCGGCGCCCATCACGAGGTCGAGATTGCGTAAGCCGACGTCGAAATCGACGACGACGACTTTTTCATTGCGTTGCGCCAGCGCCGCTCCCAATGCGGCGGTCGAGGTTGTCTTGCCAACCCCGCCCTTGCCTGACGTGACGACGATCACTTTCCCCATCATTGTCTCTCCTTTGCCGTGGCCCCAGTAATTCAAAGTGTTAAGGCGTCCTTCGCGGCTCTCGAAGAGACGCGCGGCGCTGTCGTCAGATCAGTTTCTCTGCCATGATCGCGTCGTCTTCGAGCCAGAGCTGAACAGCCTGTCCGCGAAGATTGGGGGCCATGTCTTCCGCCATTTTGTAGATGCCGTCGATTGCAACCAGCTCGGCCTCGAGCTTGCGGCAAAAGATCCGCGCCGATGCGTTTCCGATGGATCCCGCCATGGCTCGGCCACGCAAGGCGCCATAGATATGGACGGACCCGCCGGCAATGACCTCGGCACCCGAGGCGACCGATCCGATGACGGTGACGTCACCTTCCGGGAAGATCACCGATTGGCCGGAGCGCACCGGCTCCCGGATGACGATCGATTGCATGGCCGGGCGGGTCTCTGCCACTGCCGGTTTGCCGGGCGGATCGGCAGGCTCCTTTGCCTGAACCTCGATATCGGAAACCGACCGGCCGCCTTTGAGTGCCGGCGGCATGCCGGATCCGAGGATCGAAGGCCGCGCGCCCTCGATGCCCATGATGCTGACATTGCGCTTGGCAAGTTCGGCGATCAGGTCCTTCAGCTGCGGCCGGTCGATTTGCAGGTCCGTCAGATCGAGCACGACAGGCCGTCCGAGGAAGAAGCCGGCCGAACGCGCGGCCAGATCGTCCAGCCTGATCAACCAATCATCGATCGGAAGATCCGGAGACAGCATGACCGCGAGGAAAGAGCGGCCCTTGATGCGGATAGAGCGAGCGTCTGTTAGCACTTTGGTCATCTATGTGAAGAAATCGTTGACCATGTCTACCGCTGCTATGGTTAACAAAAAGTTAACGCGGCCTTAACATTACCCACAATCAGAGGAGATTCTTCAAGCGCAGGATTACCGCAAGCCATTGGAAAAGCGTTGCAATCTATGGAAGCACTGAACGGTTAATAATGTGGGTTTGAACTTAGCCGCAAATCTACCGCTGCTTGGGTAACGCTCAGCCTTCCGCCTTGCGTTGTGCGTTGGAAATGGCGCGTGCGGCCTCTTCCGAGGAGTTGGCAAGCGTGCGCATCTCGGCGGCAAGCACCGCAAAGCCCGATCCGGCCGTGCCGGCGCGGGCGGCCTGCCGGCATTGACGGCGAGCAGCTTGAGGTAACGCAGCGACTGCAGGATTTCATTGGTCTTCGAGGCGGTGACGCGCATGCCGGAGGTCTGTTCGTCGATTCGCTGATAGAGTGATTCGATATTGATGATGCTGCCTTCGAGATAGAGAAGCTCACCCTCCTCGTCCCAGATGCCGCCGCCCGTCTCGGTGACCCAGATGAGATGGCCCATGGCGTGACGGATGCGGTATTCCATCGTCCAGTCTGTGCGCCTCTCCAGCGCCTGTCCGACGATCTCGTCCATCAGAGGCACGTCTTCCTCGTACATGATCGAGGTGAAGGTCCGCGTGCGGTTGCCGATGATTTCGTCGGCTGGATAACCGAAGATGCGCTCGATGCCGTTGGTCATCTCAAGCATCGTGTAGTTTTCATCCGCACGGCAGCGGTAGAGAAAACCGTTCATGCGCCCGAGAATGCTCGTTTGAAAATCCATGAAGGCCACATCCGAAGAGAAGAGTTGCAATCGTCTCGCTCAAAGGCGCGGCTCACAATATGCCGGAGGAGAGTGCCCGAACACCCTCCTCCGGCAATGCAGGCCCGCCTCATCAGTTGCGTAGATATTCCTCCATGGAATCGTCGAGCGCCTCGACCCAGGGGGTGTGGTGCGTCGGCGACATGTTGCCGGTCATCAGCGATCGGTAGGCATGATCGCGGAAGCCCATGATGTTGTGGGCCTTGTGATGTTCCCACTCCATGAAGGTCTGGTTGGTGCCCTCGATGTCGAAGCTCGGATAATCGGTTTCGGCAAGCAGTTCCTTCACATAGTCGCCCTGATACCAGATCATCTGCTCGGCATCCTCGAGTGTTTCCTCGCGGGCGCGCCACATGTCGAAATTGGCTTTCAGCTCCTCTTCCGGCGGCTGTGTGATGCGGCCCATCATCACGTCGCGTGCCCACCAGGCCTGCACGTCGAACATGTTGAAGGTATAGAACTGGTCCTGCATGCCGATATAGAAAAGCTGCGGGTTCTTGTCGAAGATCACCCCCTTGTAGAGGCTGTCGGCCCAGAGGCGGTTGGCGGTCTTCAGCCGGAGATCGTCGGGCAGGAAGGGGAAATGGTGCTGGTAGCCGGTGCAGAGGATCACGGCATCGACCTCCTTGGTCGAGCCGTCGAGGAAATGCGCCGTGCGGTTTTCGAGCTTCACCAGCAGCGGCCGCTCCTCGAAATTCTCCGGCCATTTGAAGCCCATCGGCTTCGAGCGATAGCTGGTCGTCACCGATTTCGCGCCGTATTTCCAGCATTGCGAGCCGATGTCTTCGGCCGAATAGCTGCGGCCGACGATCAGGATGTCCTTGCCCTTGAACTCAAGCGCGTCGCGGAAATCATGGGCATGCAGTACGCGACCGTTGAACGTCTTGACGCCCTCGAAATAGGGCACGTTCGGCGTCGAGAAATGACCTGATGCCACGACGACATAGTCGAATTCCTCGTCATACATCCGGTCCTCGACGCGGTTATGCGCCGTCACCGTGAATTTCTTCGTCTGATCGTCGAAACGAACCATGCGCACCGGCGTGCTGAAGCGCACCCAGTGGCGGACGTTCGCCTTCTCGACGCGGCCCTTGATGTAATCCCAGAGCACGGCGCGCGGCGGATAGGAGGCGATCGGCTTGCCGAAATGCTCCTCGAAGGAATAATCGGCGAATTCGAGGCATTCCTTCGGGCCGTTCGACCAGAGGTAACGATACATGCTGCCATGGACCGGCTCGCCATATTCGTCGAGGCCGGTGCGCCAGGTATAGTTCCAAAGCCCGCCCCAATCCGACTGCTTTTCGAAGCAGACGATCTCCGGGATTTCGGCGCCCTTCTGGGCGGCCGATTGAAAGGCGCGCAGCTGCGCCAGCCCGGAAGGACCGGCACCGATGACGGCTACTCTTGTCATGAAGTATTCCCCTCTTGATTATATCGCATTGTCCTGCGTGTCAGTCCGGATAGATGCCGGGGCTGGTCGGCGCCCCGTCGTCATATTTGGCAAGCCAGTCGATCGTCGTCTCGCGGAAGCGGGTGAGGCCCTTGTAGTCGATGAGCTCGGGCGGCAGCGTTTTCAGCACGCGCGGAAAGCGGCGCGCCCATTTCGGCACGGTGACGAGCTCTTCCATGTTCATCAGGTAGCAGCGGATGACGAAGAGGATGGCGTTGGAGCGCGGCAAGCGCCAGAGGCTCTGCAATTCGACACGCAGATGCACCTTCTCGCCGACATTGTCCGGCGTCACCGTCGTGCGGTCAGGACCCCATTTGTGATAATTCTCCGGGCTGGTGTCGAGCCGCGGATTGATCGTCATCGTCCAGTTGAAGCGTCGTGTCGGCTTGCCCTGCTGCAGGTTCAGCAGGAATTTCAGCGCCCTGTCGAAGACGCCGATCTGGTGGGCGAGCGGCACCGGCCCGTGCCATTCCATGAAGTTCATGCCGATATCGAAATCGAGCGACCAGTCGGCCTGAGTCGTCACCATGCCGGCATCCATCCAGAGATTGGCGTCGCGCTGGTCGACGATGCAGAAGTCGCCCTGGGCCTGGCGGGTGATATATTCGAAGGGCTCATAGGGCAGCGTCGAGGCATCGCCAAAGGTGAAGCTGTCGTCGATGCCGAGCGGGCGGTTGATCCAGCGCCACTGGTCGCCGTTGCGGATCAGCGTGAAATGGTCGGGGTAACCCGCCGCCTGCTCTTCCATCAAAAGTTCGAGCGTGTCCCATTGCGCGCTCATCATGTGCGGCAGCGCCTGGTAGCGCAGCGGATCTTCCTTCAGCACCAGCGCCCGGTCGTGCATCTCGGCGACATAATGCTCGTCGACGTCGATCAGGCTTTCGTAGACGGTTCCCGCCCGGCCGTGCACATGCGGCTCCATATTGACGGAATACATGTATTCGTCGCGGTCGAAGGGAAACGGGAAACGCCGGATGTTTTCGGGGCTGTTCCGATAGCTGAAATCGTTCCGGAAGGTTTCCTGCTTGAAGACGATTGCCATGTCCGGTCTCCTTGTTCCGCTTCCGATGCCGCTAGAGATCAAGATGCAGCGTGTTTCCCTCGAAGCGGGAAACGCAGATCATCACCTTGCGGCCGGATGCTTTTTCTTCGCTCGTCAAATAGACGTCATGGTGCAGCAGCTTGCCGTCGCAGGTGACGACCCCGGTCTCGCATTGACCGCAGGCGCCGCCGCGACAGAGGAAGGGGGCGTCGACGCCCGCCGCCTCGATCGCCTCCAGCATGCTTTCGTGATGGCCGACCTTCACGGTCTTGCCGGACCGCAGGAGCTCGATCGCGAAGGGCTTGCCTGGTAGAGACGACAGGAACCGTTCGGAATGCAGGTTCTGCTCCGGCCAGCCGGCGTCCAGTCCCGCCTTCAGCACGCCGTCGATCATGCCGGACGGGCCGCAGACATAGAGATGTGTGCCGAGCGGCTGGCTGTCGAGCAGGCGCGTCAGGGGGATGACGCCGCCTTCGGCATCGCAATAGATCTTGATGCGATGTCCGCCGTAACGCTCCTGGAGTTCCCGCCAGTAGGCGCCGCGGTCGCGCGTGCGGATGGCATAATGCAGCTCGAAATTGGCGCCCTCGCGGGAAAACTGCTCCATCATCGCGATGAAGGGGGTAATGCCGATGCCGCCGGCGATCAGAAGATGCTTGCGCCCGCGCCAGTCCGGCTGAAAGAGGTTGACGGGATAGCTGACCTTCAGCTCGTCGCCTTCGCGGACCTTCTCATGCATGAAGGTGGAGCCGCCGCGTGAATCCTCGACGTGCAGCACGCTGATCTCATAGGCTGCGCAATCATGCGGCGGCGACATCAGCGAATAAGCGTTGCGGCGCATATGGCCGCCATCGTTCATCAAAACGATGACGTGGGCGCCGCCGGAGAAATAAGGCATCGGTTTGCCGTCAAGGCGCTCGAAACGGAAGCGCTTGACGCGCTCGGCGATCGGCGTGATCCGCGTCACGCGGACAGGAATTTCAGTGCCACCGCTCAAAGGAACAAATCCTCCGGATCAGGCGCGCTGCCCGGTTCTTCGGCGTCGATATTGACGCCCTGGAAGGCAGCGAGCCGGCGCGAATAATGGTCGCGTACCAGAAGCGGCAGCCCGCAATGGCTGCAGGCAAAGGGGCTGGTGGTGACGTCGTCGGTGATGCCCTTGCAATGGACACATTGCACGCGTCTGGCCAGCGAGCCGCGATGCTCGGTGATGACGGAGGCATGATCCATGCCGTAATCGAGCGCCACCAGCATTGCCTGGCCGATGAAGCCTTCTGTGCCCGACAGATAAAGCCGCGTGCCCATATGGGCAGTGGCAAGCGAACCCTTCAATCGGAAGAGCAGCGTTGCGATCGTCGGCGCCGTGAAGAACATGTCGGCGCCGAGGCGGCGCAGCGCTTCGTCCAGGCCGGTACCCTGCGAGCCGCGGGCGACATAGAGGATTTCGCTGCGGGAAAGCGCCGTTTCGTCAAGCGCCGGCTGCTGATCGAGGAGAGCCTTGGCGCCCTCCCCTTCGAGCGCGAAAATGTGCCGCCGGGCGCGCGGCTGGATGGTCAAGCCTGTGTAGACTGGTCGGCTTTTGATGCCTGCAACGAGCATTCGCGTGCTCCTTAACCTACGGCGGTCCTCTTCTTCTTCTCCGGATCGTCGAAAGGAAGCGTGTGGGCGGTGGCGCCTGCCTTCACGGTCTTGCCGCGGACTTCGAGTTTCGTCCCATGCACCGCCTTGTCAACGTCCAGACGGGCAATCGCCATGGATTTCTTCGTCAGCGACGAATAGCTCGGGCAGGTAATGACGCCGACCTTTTTGCCGTCGGCAAAGACTTCGTCGCCGAGATCGGCCGGTCCGTCGGCATCGATCAGCATGCCGAAGATCTTGAAACGTTCCTTACCCTTGAGGCGAGCATGTTCCTCGGCGCCACGGAAGCCCGTCTTGCCGGGGCTGACGGTGAAGTCGAGGCCGAGTTCCCAGAGGCTGTCGCCGGGCGGCTGATCGGCGAAGGGATACATCTGCGAATTGTCGTAGGGGTAGAAAAGCAGGTAGCTTTCGACCCGCAGCATGTCGAGAACGGAGAAGCAGCAGGGGATGATGCCCATCTCCTTGCCTTCCTCGACGATCCGGTCCCAGACCATGACGGCGTCCTGGCCGCGCACGAAGATCTCGTAGCCGCGTTCGCCGGTATAGCCGGTGCGCGAGATCATCACCGGCGCGCCGAACAGCGTCGTCTGCATGTGGTGGAAATATTTGAGGTCGCGGATGCCGGGCACATATTTGGCGAGATAGTCGACTGCGAGCGGGCCCTGCAGTGACAGATCGTGCAGGTCATCGTCGAAGAGCACGGCGCAATTGCGGCCGGCAGCCTGCTTGACGAGTTCCTCGTGGCCGGAGCCGGAGCCATGCACCAGCATCCAGGAATTCGGGCCGGTGCGATAGACGATGCAGTCGTCGGTGAAGTGGCCGCGGTCGTTCAGCATGGTCGCGTAGACCGACCGGCCGGGGTAGATCTTCGTCAGGTCGCGGGTGGTGATGTGGTCGAGCACGGCGATGGCGTGCGGGCCGACCAGGTGCACCTTCTTCAGGCCCGAGACATCCATGATGCCGGCCTTGGTGCGGACGGCGACATGCTCTTCCGACATGTCCTTGTCGTAGGTCCAGGCGGTTCCCATGCCGCTCCAGTCCTCGAGCTTCGATCCCAGAGCGCGATGCCGATCCGCCAAGACGGAGAAACGCCATGATAAAGCCATTGTCCGTTCCCTTTTGTTTCCTCTACGGAATATTTATTTCCTGACTATATTCGTCTTTCGCGCCGTGGCAACCCCGCCCGACATGCATTTCCCAAACTTTTGGCGGCACTTGCTGCAACCTTCACCATCTGCACAACGCATGCGGCTACGCCTTTGCCCTCCCCCACCCGTCTCAACCCATGCGTTCGGAGGCGTAGCTGCCGGGGCTTGCCGGAAAGACCACGGTGCGGTTGCCGTTGATGAAGGTGCGGTGATGGATATGGGCGTGGATGGCGCGCGCCAGCACCTGGCTTTCGACGTCGCGGCCGATCGAGACATAGTCGTCGGGTGACTGCGCATGGGTGATGCGCGCCGTGTCCTGCTCGATGATCGGGCCTTCGTCGAGATCGGCGGTGACGTAATGCGCCGTCGCCCCGATCAGCTTCACGCCGCGGCCGTAGGCCTGTTTATAAGGGTTGGCGCCCTTGAAGCTCGGCAGGAAGGAATGGTGGATATTGATGATCTTCCCGGACATTTTCTGGCACATCTCGTCCGACAGGATCTGCATGTAGCGGGCGAGCACGATCAGTTCCGTGCCGGTCTGCTCGGCCACTTCCATGATATGGGCCTCGGCCTGCGCCTTGTTGGCCTTGGTGACGGGAATATGGTGGAAGGGGATGTCGTGGTTGACCACGACCTTCTGGTAGTCGAAATGGTTTGAGACGACGCCGACGATATCGATCGGCAGCGCGCCGATCTTCCAGCGGTAAAGCAGGTCGTTGAGGCAATGGCCGAAGCGCGACACCATCAGCAGCACCTTCATGCGCTTCTCGCTGTCGTGAAAATCGTAATCCATTTCGAAAGGAGCGGCGACAGCTGCAAAACCGGTGTCGATATCGGCGCCCGAAAGCCCCTCTTCCGAAATGAAGCTGACGCGCATGAAGAACTTGCCGGTATCGAGATCGTCGAACTGCGAGCTGTCGATGATGTTGCAGCCCTTGTCGGCCAGATAGCTCGAAATCGCCGCGACGATGCCGCGCGTCGACTTGCAGGATACGGTGAGTACGAAGTTCTTCATGCTGTCACTTTCTTCGCCATATCAAGTGCAGGGGCCCACTGCATAATTCCTTATAATCGGGATCGATTTAAGGAATTATGCAGCAATTCAAAGTGTTACAGCGTCCTTTGCGCGTCTGAAAGACGCGCGGCGCTGTAATCACGCCGGAGCTTGTTCGCCCCGGCGCGTCAGTGATTGGAGGCTTCCAGCCACTCAGATGTCGAGCGTACTGTCGCGTTCCCACTGGGTGAAATGCGAGCAGTAGGCATTCCATTCCTGATGCTTGAGCTTGAGATAGGCGGCGGAAAACTCGGCCCCGATCGCCTGCTTCAAGCCCTCGTCGGCATCATAGGCGCGCAGCGCGTCGAGCAGATTGAGCGGCAGGCGCGGCGCGTCCTTCACCAGGTACCCCTCGGCATACATGTCGATATCGTAGTGCCGGCCGGGATCGGCCTGGCTGCGGATGCCGTCGAGGCCGGCCGCGATGATGATCGCCTGCAGCAGATACGGGTTGACCGCACCATCAGGCAGGCGCAGCTCGAAGCGGCCCGGCCCCGGCACGCGCACCATGTGGGTGCGGTTGTTGCCCGTCCAGGTCACGGTGTTCGGCGCCCAGGTCGCACCCGATGTGGTGCGCGGCGCGTTGATGCGCTTATAGGAATTGACCGTCGGATTGGTGATCGCGGCAAGCGCGGAGGCGTGCTTCATGATGCCGCCGAGGAAGGTCCTACCCTGAGCGGAGAGCCCAAATGGCATTTCCTTGTCCGCGAAGGCGTTGACCTTGCCATCGACGTCCCAGACCGAGATGTGGGCATGGCAGCCGTTTCCGGTCAGGCCCTTGAAGGGCTTCGGCATGAACGTGGCGCGAAGGCCGTGCTTTTCGGCAACCGACTTGACCATGAACTTGAAGAAGGAGTGCTTGTCCGCCGTCTGAAGAGCGTCGTCATATTCCCAGTTCATCTCGAACTGGCCGTTCGCGTCCTCGTGGTCGTTCTGATAGGGCTTCCAGCCAAGCTCGAGCATGTAGTCGCAGATCTCGGCGATGACATCATAGCGACGCATCACGGCCTGCTGATCGTAGCAAGGCTTCTCGGCTGTATCGAACTGGTCAGAAATCACCGAGCCGTCGGCGGAGATGAGAAAGAACTCGGGCTCCACGCCGGTTTTCACCCGGAGCCCTTCTTTCGCAGCTTCAGCGACCAGTCTTTTCAGCACCACACGCGGTGCCTGTTCGACAGGCTGATCGTCCATGACGCAGTCGGCAGCAACCCATGCGACGTCTTTCTTCCAGGGTAGCTGGATGACGGAAGAAGCATCGGGAAGCGCGAACAGGTCGGGATGGGCAGGCGTCAAATCGAGCCAGGTTGCGAAGCCCGCGAAGCCGGCGCCGTCTTTCTGCATATCGGCGATGGCTTCGGCGGGGACCAGCTTGGCGCGTTGGCCGCCGAACAGGTCGGTATAGCTGATCATGAAATATTTGATGCCTTTGTCTTTGGCAAAAGCAGCAAGGTCCAGTGTCATTCTCGTTCCCCTTTGGATTTCTTCGAGACACTTCGCTTATGGATGCGAGACGGCCGGGACGTTTGCCCGGCCGGTAGTAGAAATCAGTAGCCTCCCTTGCCGGGATACCAGTTTGTGCCGGCGAGCGGGATCTGGGCCATGGCCGCGGCCTCCATCGTCAGCGCGCAAAGATCTTCCGGTTCCAGGTTGTGCAGATGGTTCTTGCCGCAGGCGCGCGCGATGGTCTGGGCTTCCAGCGTCATGACCTTCAGATAGTTGGCGAGGCGGCGGCCAGCGGCGATCGGATCAAGCCGCTTCATCAGTTCCGGATCCTGCGTCGTGATGCCCGCCGGGTCTTTGCCTTCGTGCCAGTCGTCGTAGGCGCCAGCCGTCGTGCCGAGCTTTTGGTATTCTTCTTCCCAGTGCGGATCGTTGTCGCCGATCGCAACGAGTGCTGCCGTGCCGATGGCAACCGCATCGGCGCCCAGCGCCAGTGCCTTGGCCACGTCGGCGCCCGAACGGATACCGCCCGAGATGATCAGTTGCACCTTGCGATGCATGCCGAGGTCCTGCAGCGCCTGGACCGCGGGGCGGATGCAGGCGAGCGTCGGCATGCCGACATTCTCGATGAAGACATCCTGCGTCGCGGCGGTCCCGCCCTGCATGCCATCGAGCACCACCACGTCGGCGCCGGCCTTCACGGCAAGCGCCGTATCGTAATAGGGACGCGCGCCGCCGACCTTCACATAGATCGGCTTTTCCCAATCGGTGATCTCGCGCAGTTCCAGGATCTTGATTTCGAGGTCGTCCGGGCCGGTCCAATCCGGATGGCGGCAGGCCGAGCGCTGGTCGATGCCCTTCGGTAGATTGCGCATGTTGGCGACGCGATCGGAGATCTTCTGGCCGAGCAGCATGCCGCCGCCGCCGGGCTTGGCACCTTGACCGACAACCACTTCGATCGCGTCGGCGCGACGCAGGTCCTTGGGATTCATGCCGTATCGCGACGGCAGATACTGGTAGACCAGCGTCTGTGAATGGCCGCGCTCTTCATCGGTCATCCCGCCGTCGCCTGTCGTGGTGGAGGTTCCGGCGATCGTCGCGCCGCGTCCGAGCGCCTCCTTGGCATTGCCGGACAGGGCGCCGAAGCTCATGCCGGCAATGGTGATCGGCGTCTTCAGGTGAATGGGCTTTTTGGCGAAGCGTGCGCCGAGGACGACTGACGTGTCGCACTTCTCGCGGTAACCTTCGAGCGGATAGCGCGAGATCGATGCGCCGAGAAACAGCAGGTCGTCGAAATGCGGAACCTTCCGTTTGGTGCCGGCGCCACGGATGTCGTAAATGCCGGTCGCCGCTGCACGGCGGATTTCCGCCAGCGTGTAATCGTCGAAGGTCGCGGACTTGCGCGGCGGGGTATAGGGGTTGTGATAGCTCATGATGGTCCCTCGCCTTAATATGCGTCAGCGTTGTCGATATTGAAATTGTAGAGCTTGCGGGCGGAGCCGTAACGCTTGAATTCCTCGGGCCTCACTTCGGTCACGCCCGCCTTTTCAAGAAGTTCGGCCAGCTTCGTCAGATGCTCTGGACGCAGCTCCTTTTCGATGCAATCGGCACCCAGGCTCTTGACCGAACCGCGCACGAAGAGCTTCGCCTCGTAGAGCGAATCCCCAAGCGCATCGCCGGCATCGCCGAGCACCACGAGGTGGCCGGACTGGCCCATGAAGGCGGACATGTGGCCTATATTGCCATGAACGACGATGTCGATGCCCTTCATCGAGATGCCGCAGCGTGACGCCGCATTGCCCTTGATGACAAGGAGGCCGCCGCGGCCGGTTGCGCCGGCATACTGGCTGGCATCGCCCTCGATGACGACGGTTCCAGACATCATGTTTTCCGCAACACCCGGACCTGCCGAACCGTGAACGGTGACGGTCCCGCCGTCGTTCATCCCGGCGCAGTAATAGCCGACCGACCCCTTCACATCGACGGTGACCGGCGCATCGATGCCGACGGCAACCGAATGGCTGCCGCGCGGATTGACGACTTCGAAGGAAAGATCGTTCGAACCGTTCTGGATGTTGTGCAGGGCGCTGTTGAGTTCACGTAACGGCGTAGTGGCAAGATCAATGACAGGCATGTTTCGATAACCCTTGGAGAATACGCATGAGGCGCCGGTCAAGCGACCTTCTGGTGATCCCAGAAATAGACGGTTGCAGGCTCCGGCTCCCATACCCTGGCATTCTCGATGCCGGGCAGATTGACGAGCGCCCGGTATTCGGAACCGAAGGCGACATACTGGTCCGTTTCGGCCATGACAGCGGGCTTGCAGGCGATCGCGTCGCGCACGACGCCGAAGCCTGACTTCGTGCCGACGACGAAGGTGAAGAAGCCGTCGAGGTCATCCACCGCGCCTTCCAGCGCCTGGCCGAGATTCTTGCCCTTGGCCATCTCTGCCGTCAGATAGGCAGCGGCGACCTCGGTGTCGTTTTCGGTTTCGAAGGTCATGCCTTCGCGCTTCAGCTCGCGGCGGAGATTGTTGTGGTTCGACAGCGAGCCATTATGCACCAGGCATTGGTCGGAGCCGGTGGAAAAAGGATGGGCGCCGAGCGTCGTGACGGCTGATTCCGTCGCCATGCGGGTATGGCCGATGCCGTGGGTGCCGGCCATTGAATTGACCGCGAAGCGGGAGACGACATCCTTCGGCAGGCCGGTTTCCTTGTAGATCTCGATGGCGTCGCCGCTGCTCATGATGCGGATGTTCGGGCGCAATTCCGAAACGGCTGCCTTGCCCGCGTCGAGCAGATCCTTCGCAAGCGTGATGACGGCATGCGTGCTCTTTACCTGGATGGCGACCGATGCGCCGACCGCCTGGCCGAGCTCGGCCTCGAGGCCGGCGAAATCCTTCTTCGGATTGGCCGACTGGATGGTGATCTTGGCATTGTCGCCGCTGGCATCGCCATAGATCGCGATACCGGCGCTGTCCGGCCCCCGATCCGTCATCGTCACCAGCATCGAGGACAGCAGTGCCCCGAGCTCCGGTTCGAGACTTTTATCCTTGAGGAAGAGACCCACAATTCCGCACATGACCAGACCTCCGTTCGTGTTGAGAAAGGACTAGCAGGTCTGTTTTGGGTTTTCAACTTGGAAGAAAGATTTTTTCTTTTAAGGCAAGTCAGCCCTTCGAACTCTGCTGTGGATAGCTGATGATCGAGAGGTATTTGCTCGGCAGTTTCACCAGCTGTTCCGGCCCATGCGGCGCATCGGCGTCGAAGAACAGGCTGTCGCCCGGCTGCATCTGGAAAAGCTGGTCGCCGTGGCGGTAAACGACTTCGCCCTCGAGCATATAGAGAAATTCCATCCCCTCGTGCTGGAAGGTCGGGAAGATGTCGGAATCGGCCGTCAGGGTGATGAGGTAAGGCTCGACAATGACGCCGCTGGTATTGTTGTCGATATGACCGAGCACATTATATTGATGGCCGGCGCGTGTGCCGCGCCGTTCGAGCTCGATGCCCTGGCCTGCCTTGACGAAGACGGCGTTGCGCGGTTCCTCGAAACGGCGGAAGAAGGCGGTCAGCGGCACGCCGAGCGCCCGCGACAGCGATTGCAGCGTCGTCAGCGACGGCGAGATGTTGCCGTTCTCGATCTTCGACAGCATGCCGAGTGAAATGCCGGTCGCGGCCGCCAGATCGGTGACCGTGATGCCGAGTTTCTTGCGGTAGGCGCGCACCTCGTGGCCGATCGCCATTTCGAGGTTGTTTTCCTTCGGCTCGCGGACGGCGTGAGGGTCCTGGGAAAAGGGAGCGCGTCCACTATGCGCCTGTTCCGGTTGCTCTGCCGCTGCACGCTTGGATTTCATGGGTTTTCTACCGCCGCCTTCTCTTTTGTCCAAAGGCAACCCTATCGTCATAGTGAAAATTCCTCAACCGTGAAGAAAACCTATTCCCGCCGCGCTGCGCGCGGGGCGATGCCGTAGGCGATACGGAACATCCGGGAAAAATGGCTCAGGCTGGAAAAGCCGGTGGCCACCGCAATTTCCGAGACGGAAAGCGGGCTCTGCTTCAGCAGCCGATGGGCATGCTGCAGCCTGATCCTGCGGTATTGATCAAGGTAGGTACTGCCGAGGTGAGCCGAAAAGAGCCGGTCGAGATGGCGGGTGGTGACGCCGGCAATGCGCGCCATGGCGGCGCGCTCGAGCGGCATCTCGATCGTCTCCTCCATCCGTTCGAGAACGCTGAGCAGACCGGGATGATAGACGCCGTAACGCTGCGCCAGCGAGGCGCGCTGGGGTGCAGCGGGTTCGTTGACCTCTGTATGAAGATACCAGTCGCTGACCCGGCGGGCGAAATCAGGCCCCATGCGCTCGGCGATCAGCACATGCATCATGTCGAGCGGCGCAATGCCGCCGCCGCAGGTAATCCTGTTGCCGTCGATCATGAAGCGGGCCTGGCGCGGCGTGAGGTCCGGGAAGGCTTCGAGAAGGGCTGCGGCATGCTCCCAGTGGATGGTGAAGTCGCGGCCGCCGAGCAGTCCGGCAGCGGCCATCAGATAGGGCCCGCCCGAGATGCCGCCGATCCTCACCCCTTCGCGCGACAATTGCCGCAAGCAGGAAAGCACGCCGGGATAGCGCCAGTCGCGGGGCAAACCGCCGGCGCAGACGAAGGCCGTTCCGAGACCCGAGCCCCTGACGGGCAGAGGTTCGGCGGGGACGCTGACGCCCGAGGAGGAAAGCGCCGATGCGCCATCCGGCGAGAAGACCTGCAGCCGATAGATCTCGCGTCCGGCCAGAAGATTTGCCGCCCTCAGCGGTTCCGTCGCCGAGGCATAGGACATCAGTGCAAATCCCGGGATGAGGATGAAGCCGATCGTCTGCACATTTCTGCTATCAAGCGAGGACATGTCTCTTTCTTAGCGATTGATGTCCCTTCTGTGCAAGTCCGTCCTCCCCTTTCTGGCATCATGCACCTGTTCTTTCCGGGGTGACCCATGCGCTATTCCGCTCTTTCGATTTTCCTGAACGGCCTTCGTGGCAACAAAAGCTGGGCGCCTGCCTGGCGCGACCCGGCGCCGAAGCCGCACTACGACGTCATCATCGTCGGTGGCGGCGGCCATGGCCTTGCCACCGCCTATTATCTCGCCAAGGAATTCGGCGTCACCAATATCGCCGTCCTCGAAAAGGGCTATCTCGGCTCCGGCAATATCGGCAGGAACACGACGATCATCCGCTCGAACTACCTGCTGCCGGGCAACAATCCCTTCTACGAGCTGTCGATGAAACTCTGGGAGGGGTTGGAGCAGGACTTCAACTTCAACGCCATGGTCTCGCAGCGCGGCGTGCTCAACCTCTTCCATTCCGACGCTCAGCGCGACGCCTATACGCGCCGCGGCAACGCCATGCGGCTGCACGGCGTCGACGCCGAGCTTCTCGACCGGCAGGCAGTGCGAAAGAAATTGCCGTTCCTCGATTTCGACAATGCCCGTTTCCCGGTGATGGGCGGCCTGTTCCAGCCGCGCGGCGGCACCGTGCGCCACGATGCGGTGGCCTGGGGTTATGCGCGCGACGCCGATCAGCGCGGCGTCGATATCATCACCCAATGCGAGGTGACCGGTATCCGCACCGAGAACGGCCAGGTGACCGGCGTCGAGACCAGCAGGGGCTTCATCGGCTGCGGCAAGCTGGCGCTTGCGGCCGCCGGCAACTCCACCGTCGTCGCCGATATGGCCGGCCTTCGCCTGCCGATCGAAAGCCATGTGCTGCAGGCCTTCGTTTCCGAAGGGCTGAAGCCCTTCATCGACACGGTCGTCACCTTCGGCGCCGGGCATTTCTACGTGTCCCAGTCGGACAAGGGCGGCCTCGTTTTCGGCGGCGATATCGACGGCTACAATTCCTATGCTCAGCGCGGCAATCTCGCTTCGGTCGAGCATGTCGCCGAAGCGGGGCTGGCGATGATCCCGTCGCTGTCGCGGGTGCGGTATCTGCGCTCCTGGGGCGGCGTCATGGATATGAGCATGGACGGCTCGCCGATCATCGACCGCACCCATATCGACAATCTCTATCTCAACACCGGCTGGTGTTACGGCGGCTTCAAGGCCACACCCGCCTCCGGCTTCTGCTACGCCCATCTGATCGCCCGCGATACGCCGCATCAGACCGCCCGCGCCTTCCGGCTCGACCGCTTCGCGCGCGGCTACCCGATCGACGAAAAGGGCGTCGGCGCCCAGCCCAATCTGCACTGAGGACATTTAAGATGGCGAGCTTGATTTCCTGTCCTCATTGCGGCGCCCGACCGAAGGAGGAATTTTCGATCCGCGGCGATGCGGGCCTTGCTCGGCCGGCGCCGGATGCCGGTGCGGAGGCCTGGTTCGATTATGTCTATCTGCGTGACAATCCGAGGGGCCGGCACAGCGAATACTGGCACCACTCTTCCGGATGCCGCCGCTGGCTGATCGTCGAACGCGATACCGTCACCCATGCGGTCCACGGCGTCAGGGATGCCGCCCTTTCCAAGCTCGGCGGAGAACCGGCATGACGAGCTTCCGTCTTTCCTCCGGCGGCCGCATCGATCGCGCCACGACGCTCGGCTTCACCTTCGACGGCAGGCCGCTCGAAGGCCATCCGGGCGACACGCTTGCCTCGGCACTGCTTGCCAGCGGCGTCCAGCTCGTCGGCCGCAGTTTCAAATATCATCGCCCGCGCGGCATTCTGACGGCGGGCGCTGCCGAACCGAACGCGCTGGTAACGACAGGCAGCGGCGGGCGCACCGAGCCGAATACGCGCGCGACGATGATCGAGCTTTACCAGGGGCTGACGGCAAAGAGCCAGAACCGCTGGCCCTCGCTCGGCTTCGATGTCGGCGCGGTCAACGGGCTGCTGTCGCCCTTCCTCAGCGCCGGCTTCTATTACAAGACCTTCATGTGGCCGGCGGCCCTCTGGGAAAAGCTCTACGAGCCGGTGATCCGCAAAGCGGCGGGCCTCGGCAGGGCCTCCTACGAGGCCGATCCCGATAGCTACGAGAAATGCTGGGCGCATTGCGATCTGCTGGTGATCGGCGCCGGCCCGACCGGTCTTGCCGCGGCGCTGACCGCCGGCCGCGCCGGCGCGCGCGTCATCCTCGCCGACGAGGGACCCGAACTCGGCGGCAGCCTGCTTTCCGACAGCGGTTCTGTCGACGGCAAGCCGGCGGACGCGCTTCTGGGACAGCTGCTTGCCGAGCTGGCGGGACTTCCGAACGTGCGCCGCCTGCCGCGCATGACGGTGTTCGGCTGGTACGACGACAATGTCTTCGGCGCCGTCGAACGGGTGCAGAAGCATGTGGCGATGCCCGACCCGGAACGCCCCGTCGAACGATTGTGGCGCATCGTCGCCCGCCAGGCGATCCTTGCGACCGGCGCCGAAGAGCGGCCGCTCGTCTTCGGCGGCAACGATATTCCCGGTGTGATGATGGCAGGCGCCATGCGCAGCTATCTCAGCCGGCAGGCGGTCGCGCCCGGCAGAAGCACTGTCATCTTCACCACCAACGATGCCGGATACCGCACCGCTGCCGATCTCGAGGCCGCCGGCCTCGCAGTCGCGGCGATCGTCGACAGCCGGGCGGATGCGGCCGAGAGCTGGCAGGGCCGCGCCGAAGTACTGAAGGGCGCCCGGATCATCGATGCGTTCGGCGGCAAGCGCCTGCGCGTCGTCAGCGTCGAGGCAGCAACCGGCACCCGTCGGATCGAAGCGGACGCGCTTGCCATGTCCGGCGGCTGGAGCCCGATCATCCATCTTGCCTGCCATCGCGGCGCGAAACCGCAATGGTCGGACGAGGCCTCGGCGTTTCTGGCGCCCGTCCAGCAGGAAGGTCTTGCCGTTGCCGGTTCGGCTGCCGGCCTTGCGCAAACGACGACCTGCCTCGGTGATGGCGCTGCAAAGGCAGCGGCCGCGTTGAAGGCGATCGGTTTCGGCACGGCGGAACCGGCCTTTGCCGCGGCTTCCGAGACGGCTGCCCACGCAAAGCCGCTCTGGTCGGTCAAAGGCTCGAAGGGCAAGGCTTTCGTCGATTACCAGAACGACGTGCATCTCAAAGATCTGGGTCTCGCCGTCCGCGAAGGCTACGGCCATGTCGAGCTCGCCAAGCGCTACACCACAAGCGGCATGGCGACCGATCAGGGCAAGCTTTCCAACATCAACGCCATCGGCATCCTTGCCGAGGCGCGCGGCGTGTCGCCCGCCGAGGTGGGAACGACGACCTTCCGGCCCTTTTATACGCCGGTTTCCTTCGGCGCTTTGACCGGGACATCGCGCGGCAAACATTTCCAGCCGGCGCGCAAATCGCCGCTGCATGGCTGGGCCGAGAAGAACGGCGCGGTCTTCGTCGAAACCGGCCTCTGGTACCGTTCGTCCTGGTTTCCGCGCGCCGGCGAGGCGACCTGGCGCGAAAGCGTCGACCGCGAGGTGCTGAACATCCGGAAGAATGCCGGCCTTTGCGACGTCTCGACCCTCGGCAAGATCGAAATATCAGGCAAGGATGCCGCGACCTTCCTCGATCGCATCTATTGCAACGGCTTCGCCAAGCTCGCCGTCGGCAAGGCGCGTTACGGCATCATGCTGCGTGAGGACGGCTTCATCTATGATGACGGCACCACCAGCCGGTTCAGTGACGAGCATTTCTTCATGACGACGACGACCGCACTTGCCGCCGGCGTGCTGACCCATCTCGAATTCTGCGCCCAGGCGCTCTGGCCGGAACTCGACGTTTGCTTCGCCTCCTCGACCGATCAATGGGCGCAAATGGCCGTCGCGGGGCCGAAGTCGCGCGCCATCCTCTCCGAGATCGTCGACGAGGATTTGTCGGATGCGGCCTTCCCTTTCATGAGCGCCCGCAAGGTCTCCCTCTTCGGTGGCCGCCTCGAAGGCCGGCTCTTCCGGATTTCCTTCTCGGGCGAACTCGCCTACGAGCTGGCGGTACCGGCAGGCTACGGCGAAGGTGTTGCCGATGCGGTCATGGCGGCGGGCGAAAAACATGGCATCTGCGCCTATGGCGCCGAAGCGCTCGGCGTCATGCGCATCGAAAAGGGCCATGTCACCCATGCCGAAATCAACGGCACGGTGACGCCTGGTGACCTCGGTTTCGGCCGCATGGTTTCATCAACCAAGCCGGATTTCATCGGCAAGGCAATGCTTGCCCGCGAAGGGCTGCAGGATCCCGAGCGGCCGCGCCTCGTCGGCGTCAAGCCGCTTAATCCGGCGACCGGTTTCCGCACCGGCTCGCATATTCTCGCCGACGGCGTTGCGGCGACGCTCGAAAACGACCAGGGCTACGTGACATCAAGCGCCTTTTCGCCGGGGCTCGGCCATACGATCGGCCTGGCGCTCGTCAGGCGTGGGCCGGAGCGCATCGGTGAAAAGGTGACGGTCTGGAACGGCCTGCGCAACGAATTCACCGATGCAGTGCTCTGCCATCCCGTCTTCATCGATCCCGAAAACGAGAAGCTCCATGCGTGATCTTCCGCAACACAAACCGGTTCTGGCCGGCATGGCATATAACGGCATCTCAGGGTCAGGCGTCCGGCTGGAAGCCTTGCCGGAGGGCCATCTCCTGCATGTGCTCGGCGCAATCGAGCCGTCCGCGCTCGCCGCGGAACTGGTGAAAGCAGGCTTTGCGAAAAGTTCAATCCGCCGGGCGGGTTTCCGGCAATGGTTCGTCGCCGGCGACGAGCCGCTCGTGCCCGCCAGCCTCGATGCTCTCGCGGCAGCGCTTGCGGGAAAGGCCTTCGTCATGGACCAGAGCCACGGGCGCGTGCGGATCGGCGTTTCCGGCCGTTCTTCGCGGGCACTTCTCTCAAGGGGGGCTGCCGTCGATCTCGATCCTTCCGTCTTTCCGGAAGGCCATTCGGCAATGACGATGATCGGTCATCTCTCCGTGCAGATCGTCCGCACCGGCGATGACAGCTTCGAGCTTACGGTCCTGCGCAGCTTTGCCGAAAGCCTCTGGGAGGATCTAGCGCATATGGCGGCCAGCGCTGAAAAGGACGGCGCATCGTCATCATAACGAGAGCCTGGGTTCCAGCACGTATCGCTGGAGCCCGAAAAGCCATGCTGGCTTCAATGTTGCATCGCACGGTTTGCAACGCGCCACCTTTTCGGCGAGGGCGCTTGGTCAGACTTGTCCGTATGATGACACGAAACTCGGCATCGCCGTTTCGCCTGGCTTGACCTCCAGCCTATTGCCATCGGCAAAGGAGAGCGTCAGCGCGCTGCCGAAGAAGAAATCCACCGAGATTCCATCGTTATCGTTTCCGTCGAAAGAAATCGTAGCCTTGTTGCCCGTAATGGTTACCTTTGTATTCTCAGCTGTGAAGCCTTCTCCCAACTCAACGGTGGAGGAGCTTTGGATCAGGCTTATGGAATCTTGTCCATCGCCGACCTCGAACTTGACGGTCGATCCGGAGCTTCCGCTTCCGTAACTCTCAGCCTGGAGCCCGCTAATAGTAATTTTGTCATTCCCGGTCCCGCCGGTGATCGTGTTTCCGATCCCGGCAGAGATTGTATCGTCGCCGGCACCGGCATCGATGGAATTGCGATGCGCGGCACCAATTGTATCGTTGCCGACACCGCCAATCACCGTATTTTCGAATGCTGCAGAGATCGTATCATTGCCGGCACCCGCATCAATCGTATTATTGCCCCCCGCAGAGATCGTATCGTCGCCTGCGCCGCCAGCCACCGTGTTTCTATTGCCGACAGAGATTGCGTCGTTGCCGCCGCCGCCGTCGATCGTGCTGTCAGTGCTGACTGATATCTGATCGTTTCCTGTGCCACCGCTGATATCCATCAGAAAGCTTCCGCTGATGATGTCGTCACCGTCCCCGCCGTTCACCCCGCTGCCCGGCCCTGCACGGATAATGTCGTCCTTGTCAGTGCCGGTGATGTCTGAAAACGCGCCGCCGATGATGAACTGCCCGCCGCTTTCAAGCAGGATTCGGGTGATCTGCCCTTCCGCCTGCTTCAGCGGATCAATATTGACACCGGAAATGGATGACAGAATCTGGCTGGCGGCCGACTGTTTTGTCGCCGCCGCGGCCGACTGGGAAGAGCCCTTGAGAAGGGTCAGCGCAGTTGAATTGCCGGAAGCAGCGGAAGATGAAACGGAAACCATGATGTCCTCTCTGTTGAGCGCCATCCTCATGAGGCGTTATTGGAGATCGTCATCATAACGAACGTGAATCTATGGATACCGCTAGATTGCAATGCGAATATTAATATAGTCTTGCGCGTGTGCAATCTTTGCGCGAATAAAGGCCGCCGCCAAAGATTTTATTGGCGGCGGCCCGTCGATCACGTTAAGCCCACAGGAAATCCGTGCCGTCGATGGCGGTCGGGGCGACGCCGTTCAGCAACGCATACGTTGATGTCGCGCCCGTCGCCACGAATTCAAGCAGTGCCGATCCGTTGTAGTTGTACAGATTGATCCCTGCTATCGAGGCTCCGATGCCGATCTTGTCGGTTCCGTCGACATAGTCAAAGACGATATCAGTGCCTTCGCCGACCTGGAACCAGAACTGGTCTGCGCCGGCCTCGCCATACAGAACATCATCCCCGCTGCCGCCGTAAAGCTTGTCTGCGTCATTTCCGCCATAGAGTTCGTCGTTGTTGATGCCGCCGTAAAGGTTATCGGTTCCCACCCCTCCAAGCAGCACGTCAACGCCGTCATCACCGTAAAGGTTATCTGTTCCGTCTCCGCCTTCGAGACGATCATCTCCCACGCCGCCAGAAAGGTTGTCGGTTCCGGTGCCGCCGAGCAGAAAATCATTCCCCAGGCCGCCGTAGAGGTTATCATTCCCGTCATCGCCGGAGAGTTGATCGTTGCCGCCATTGCCGCTCAACGTGTCATTGCCGGCATCACCGAACACTGTCTCAGCGAGGGCGCCGCCGATAAAGGTCTCATTGCCGGTCGTACCCTGGATCTGGGTGATGTTGGTCATCGAAACGACCGAAGAGAAATCAACCGTGCCCTGGAAGAAGACATAGCCGGGTCCGCCGCTGGTATTATCAAGCGCCTCGATGCTGTTGAGCGAATTAATCATAATCGCCGTCCACGAGTAGCCGGCCGTCGGCAGGATGCGGATCGTGTCATATCCGTCTCCCCCGAAAAAATTGTCCCAACCGTTGTTGAGGCCACCTGCGGGGCTGAGGCCCATATCGCTGCCGAAACCGCCGATTTCGAATACATCATCGCCGAGCTCACCGTAGAGGTTGTCGTTGCCTCGCCCGCCGTTGATATAATCGCCGCCGTCGCCGCCGAGGACGGTGTCGTTGCCGTCATAGGCATAGATCAGGTCCGGGCTGCTCGTTCCCGGAAGAGAATTTGCACTGTTGTCGCCGGTGATAGTCGCCATTGCATTTCACTCCTTGAAGTTTGGGGTAGGCTCGATGGCCCTGCTCATCGTCGCGAAGGGGTACTTCCTCGCTCAGATATTTTGGGGCTGTCCCATCTGCCGGGACAGCCGATCGACTAGTCGTGGCGGAAGACGCGCGCGGCATGATCACGAATTGGCTTGATAAGATACGACACCACAGTGCGGTCATCGGTTCGGACAAAAGCCTCCACGGGCATGCCCGGAAGGAGCTTGAGGTCTTGGATGAGACCCAGTTCCGAAGCCGGAATGGAAATAGACGCCCGGTAGAAGCTGATCCCCGTCCTGTCGTCGGTCTCCAGATCGGCCGCGACCCGCAGAACGGAGCCGTTCAGGTCCGGCGTCGTATTCCTGTTGAATGCCGTAAACTTGAGGGTTGCAGGTTGGCCGGGTGCGACCTGGTCGATGTCCTGTGGCCGGATTCTAGCCTCTACGGTGAGCAGGCTTTCGCGCGGGACGATCTCCATCAACGTCTCGGCAGGAGTGACCACACCGCCTATGGTGTGCACCGACAATTGATGGACGGTGCCTGCAATCGGCGCCTTGACCTCGATATGCTTGAGCTGGTCGAGGGCAGCCACCTCTTGCTCGACAAGTTCGGATTCTTTTGTTTCGACATCCCGCAACTCTGTTGCCACGTCCGCCCGCATGGTTTGATCAACCTGAAGCAACTGCAATTCAATTTCAGCGATACGGCCCTTCGTCGCCGCAATTGAAGCGACCAGCTGACCGCGCTCGCCCTCCAGCCGGGTCGCATCGCGGTCGAGGCTGTTGACGCGGTTCATCGATGTGAGCCCCATGTCAAACAGGCGATGCTGGCCCTCCAGCTCCTTGCCGATGAGCGCGATCTCCCGTGTCTTCGCCTGCTGTTGCACATCCAACCCGGAGATCTGTTCCCGCAGTTGCGAGGTCTGTTCGCGCAATCGCGCCTTTTGTCCGTCACGCGCGGCGGTTCGATCCCGAAACAGTCTCCGTTCCGTCGCCATTGCGGCTTCCGCCTGTTCGGGCGAAAGCCGTTGGTGCAACGCCAGCGGTGTTTCCACCTGCACGAGCCCGTCAAGTTCGGTCTTGAGACGGGCCTTACGCGCATGAAGCTGATTTAGGCTGGTGGCGACCGCCGCAAGGTTCGAGCGCGTGACCGTTGCATCGAGGCGAACAACGACTTCGCTGGCCTCAACGACCTGTCCTTCTCGCACCAGCAGTTCCGCTACAATGCCGCCAACCTGGTGCTGGACTTTCTTTACGCTGCCTTCGACAACGAGACGCCCCGAGGCGATCACTGCGCCGGAAAGCTCCGTCGTGGCAGCCCAACCACCCACCCCGCCGAATAGAAGCGTGATCGCAGCGACGCCGGCGACCAAATGCCTGCGCAGCGACCGCGTAAGGGTCTGCACATTGTCTGGTTTCGAGCGATGGGCGATGGGATCGAGCCGCGTAACTCCACTCATCTCTTATGCCCCCTCGCCATCAATGACCGTCAAAGCCGGTCCGGGCGCCGTACGCGCCGGCTTTAGCTGACGTTGCTGGATAGATTTGAGAATCGCGTCGCGGGGTCCGAAGCCTTTTGCTACGCCGTTCTCCATGACGAGCAGAAAGTCGACGAGGGCGAGGATATTGCTTCGATGGGCGACGACAAGCACGATTGCACCACGGGCGCGGGCGCCTACTATGGCCTTGGCGAGAGCAACATCGCCTTCTCCATCAAGGTTGGAATTTGGTTCGTCGAGCACGATCAGGAAGGGGTCGCGGTAGAGCGCCCTGGCGAGGGCAATTCTCTGGCGCTGGCCGCCAGATAGGTTGAGACCGCCATCGCCAACTTCAGTTTCGTAGCCGTTCGGAAGCCCGACAATCATTTCATGTACACCGGCTGCCAGCGCTGCTGCGATGATCGCGGCATGGTCCGGTTCCGGTTCCAGGCGAGCGATGTTGTCCGCAATGGTGCCGGGAAGGAGATTCGAGCTTTGAGGCATATAGCCGATATGTCGGCCACGTTCATCATTCGACCACTGATCAAGGCTTGCGTTGTCAAGACGAACGGCTCCTCTTGCCAAGGGCCACACGCCTGTGATCGCGCGTGCTAAGGTCGATTGCCGGATGCACTCGGACCGATGATGCCGATAACCGTTCCACGATCGGCGCGAAACGATACGTTTTGCACGGTCATGCGGCGCTCCCCCGGCGGTGACGTGAAAACAGCTTCGACTGTGAGTGATGATGACGGGGGAGGCAGTGTCGTCCGTGGCTGTTCCTCCGGAAACAAGACGAACGCCTCCTTCAGTCGATGCCAAGCCTGCCGCGCAGCCAAAAGATTCTTCCAGTTGCTGATGACTTGCTCGATTGGCGACAGCGCGCGGGAAACAATAATCGAAGCGGCTACGATCGAGCCAGCCGACATATCACCCTGGATCACGAGGAAAGCGCCGAGCGCCAATGACCCCGATTGGACCATGTAGCGTACAGTTTTTGACATCCCCGAGAATAGGCCGGCAATATCGCCTACCTGACGTTGGATCGTTGTGAAGCGCCAATGCGCCTCGTCCCATCGGGCCGTTGCGCGGCTCGTCATTCCCATTGCCGCCATTGCCTCCGCATTGGCGTGCGCGGCTTCGCCATAGCAATTGCGTCGCGCGACGGCCGCAGCGGCCTGTCGCGTCAACGAGCGGGTTTGCCAATCTGTCAAAATGGTCAGGCCTGCCAGCACGATCATAGCGCCAGCCGCCAGCCATCCGATCATTGGATGCAACAAAAAGCAGACGCAGAGATACACGGGCATCCATGGGAGATCGAAAAGGGCGGCCGGCCCGGGCCCGGCAAGAAAGGCCCGAACCTGATCTGCTTCCTGGGCGGGTTTTAACGCATCGCCGCCATTGCGCATACGCAACGGCGATCCTGCAATGACGGTGAACACCCGCTGGGTGAGCTTCGCGTCCATCGTCCCAGCTATTCGATTCATCGTCCGACCCCGGACGATATCGAGCAGACCTGAAAAGGCATAAAGACCGCCAGCAAGAAGCATCAAGGCGACCAAGGTGGGGACGCTACCGCTCGGAATGGCGCGATCGTACACTTCCAACATGAAAAGCGGAGCGGTAAAGCCAAGAATGTTGATAATTCCTGAAAAGACCGCTGCGCCGGCAATGGGCCATGAAAGGAGTCCGAGAGCTCCACCAGGAGCTTCGCGATCGTGAATTGGCATGTCCGCACGTCCCCGAAATACCCGTCCCCAACGAGGGTATAATTAAATCGTGGGATGAATTTTTGCTGCGTGCAATCTACGACAAGTCATGTATTTTGAGGATTGATAGTATGATTTTATGCCCTAAAATGGTGTTTCATCAAAAATGGCATTCTCCGAAATTTGGGATTTCATTCTCCCGTTCATCAAATTATCGGGCTTATTTCGTCAAGGAACATGCCAAGAGCAAACGATAAATTCAGTAGAAGTAGAAGGCTGGCATGAATGATTCCGCTTCTAAGGGCTTTGGCGACAGCCTCAACTCTCGACTGCGCGTGCAAGCGGTGACGTGCACGGGTGAGATGCATGCGTACTGTATGTATCGAAAGGCTCAGCCTCCTTGCGATGTCGGCATCCTTGAGCCCATTCAAGTAAAGTTGGAGGCATCTCCGCTCCTGGCGGCTTAGTTGTTCGCCGTCAGCTGCAGGCCTTTCATCGTGAAGAGTTTGCAGTCCATCCATCGTCTTTCTCTCCGGCGCGTCGGATTAGGTGCTCTATTTGGACTAGCCGGGATGGGATCGCAATTCAACTTCTGAATGATTACTATTTGCAATTGTACCGTTAAACGCGTTTCCCTATTGCTCAGCTTGAACAGCGACTTTGAGTGTCCGTCCCACCGCATTCATGCTCGTTGAGGCTCCTATATAATCCTCTACGAGACACATCCGGACACCGACGAGGGGCCGGTGGAATTGGTTGTTTTACCAAGCTTCGAAAGTCGGGCAGACAGTTCTCAAGTAGCGTCCGCCAATAGGTTTAAGCTGTATGCAGCGCGGCGGCGCCGACCCATTCGGGGCGCGCGGCGCCTTGCAGCTCTTCCAGCGCATCGGCGGCAAAGCTCGGCACGACACCGGTCCACAGCAGTGCGCCATCGGGATTGGAATGGCCGTCGCCCTCGAGCTTGTAGATGCTTTCGACGATATACTGGCCGTCATTGTTCAGGCCCTTGATCTCGGAAATCTCGATCACCCGGCGCCGGCCGGTGCGCTTGAAGCGGGCGATCTGCACGACGACGTCGACCGCCGAGGCGATCTGAGCGCGCAGCGGCCGAAGCGGCATGTCGATATCGGACATCAACGCCAGCGTTTCCAGCCGGTGCAGGGAGTCATAGGGCGTGTTCGCATGCACCGTCGAAAGGCTGCCGCTGTGGCCTGACGTCATCGCCTGGATCATATCCAGCGCCTCGCCGCCGCGGCATTCGCCGACGATGACCCGGTCGGGCCGCATGCGCAACGACGACCGGAACAGGTCGCGAATGCTGGCGCCGCCGCGGCCGAAACGGTCGGGCTTCGTCACTTCGAGATAGACCACGTGCTCCTTGCGGATCTGCAGTTCGGACGTGTCCTCGATGACGATGATGCGCTCGTGGTCGGCAAAGGCTTCCGACAGCGCGTTCAGCATCGTCGTCTTGCCGGTGCCGGTGCCGCCGGAAATAATGACGTTCTTCTGCAGCCCGACGGCCGCCTGCAGCAGCGTCAGCGACTCGTCGGTCAAGCTGCCCTGGGTGACGAGATCGTGGATGCTGCGATGTTCTTTCAAAAAGCGGCGAATGGAGATGCAAAGCCCGGTGCGGGACGCGGGCGGCTGGATCATCTGCACACGCGAACCGTCCGGCAAACGGGCCTCGACGCTCGGTTCCTCCGGCGTCAGCCGCTTGCCGGAGAACTGCGCGATGCTGCGCGCGGCCGATTCCAGGTCTTCGCGGCTAGCGAAACGCGCATCGGCGCGTTCGAGCTTGCCTCGCCTTTCGACGAAGATGTCGGATGTGCCGTTGATCAGGATTTCGGACACGCTCGGATCATCGAGGAGAAAACGGATCGGCCCGAGCAGCTTGTCCAGCGCCCGGGTCAGGACCTGGAAGGTCGCCTGTTCGGCAGCGTCGTCGGAAACGGCCTTCATCAGAGCGGCATCCCGACCAGGACCGTGCTCATGCCGAACAGCGTCGCCATCATCTGAACCGCAGTCGGAAAGAACATCATCAATGGAATGAGGACCAATCCAAGTATTAAGATGCTGCTCATCGTTTCCATCGTTCTCTCTCCGGATCGACTGGCGGGCGATACCCACCATTTGACGAAAGCTTAATCCAGATCGCCAAACAACGCCATGGCCGAGCCCCGCGCAGGCAGTCATTATGATCGCCGCCCGCCGTTTCTTCTATCGCTTTGAAAGAATTGACCAATTATGGAGCAGTAGACGAGGCCTTGCAAGGTTGATGAAAACTTCGGCCATGCAGGTAAAACTGCAGCTTGTTCAAGAGGTTAGTTGAGAAAATGTGACGTCAACTGCGATTGTGCCGGCGATGCCTCCAAGACAATTGGAACCCTTCGTTTCGTTTGCTTGACGGAGGGCTGGCCTTGGGCGCACTCTTGGGTCTTAATGGTGTTGCTCAACAAACGTTGGCCGCCGGGGAAGATAAGCTGAAGCAGAAAATATCATTGGATCGAGCAACATGCTCGTTCGGATCGATAGCGTATGCTTGGTTCACCTTCACCAGGGCTTCGAACCGAAACAAACCTGGGAATGAGGAGTAATCACATGTTTGGTAAACTCAAGACTCTCGCAATTGCACTTCACAAAGACGAGCGCGGCGACATGGCCCAGATCGTCCTGGCCGTCGCCCTGATCGTCATTCCGCTGATGCTGATCCTGCTCGCATTCGGCAATAAGATCGCCCTATGGTTCAGCGAAAAGAACGATGCGCTTACCGATGCCGAGAGAATTCCCGAGCCGGGCAATTAAGCGGAACGGTGCCATGGATACGAACTACGATCTGACCCTGATGCCTGCGGCGGCGGCTCTTGCCGTCGCCTGCACCATGACCGCGGCGGTGCTCGACCATCGCCACGGTCATATCCCGAACGCCGTCACCTATCCCTGCCTGCTTGGCGGGTTCATGTTGGCGGCAGTCAGCGGTGGTCTCGCAGGGATAGGGCTTGCTTTCGCAGGCCTCTTTGCAGCCGGCCTGATCTTCATCATCGCCTTCGCAGCCGGAAGCTGCGGCGGCGGCGACGTCAAGCTGATGGCGGCGCTCGGCGCTATTCTTGGCCTCTGGCCCGCCATCGACGTCACACTTGCATCGCTGATGGCGGGCGGCGTAATCGCCGTTTTCTCGATGGCGCGGCGCGTTCAGTGGAACGTGCTGGCCCGAACGGTCGGACTGTTTGCGCTTCTCCTGCCCGCCGGTTTCCGCGGCGCCGCTTCGGTGCTGAAGCCGCGCGAAACCCATCATACCATCCGCTTCGGCGTTGCCGCTGCTCTCGGACTTCTCTGGTGCCTTTTCATGCCCGATTTCACCCCTCTTTCACTCGTGAGGTAACGGCAATGCGCGCTGAACTCGAACGCCCCATCTTCGACGGTGCCTTCTGGAGTTCGATCCTGCACTCGCGGACCTTCTGGGTCCCTGAGGATCACGGCGCGCTCCTCGGTACCTTTGCGATCGCCATGATGCTGCTTGCCTCGATGCTGCTGCTGCCGCGGCTTTCCGCCCGCCGGCGCCGGATATCGGAGCTTCACGGCGATATCTCCGGCAGCACGACGATGATGGATTTCGTGCTTGTGACACCGGTCTTCGTCTTCTTCATGTTCGTGGTCTTCCAGTTCACGATCCTGGCCAAGAACCACCTCTTCACCCATTATGCCGCCTATGCGGCGGCGCGCAGCGCCCGCGTCTATTTCTGCCCGGCCCTGCCGATCAGCATCAGGAGCCTTGCCGGCCTCGACGCCAAGACCTGCGACGACGATGCCGCCGCCGGCAAGGCTGATCTTGCCGCCCGCCTGGCGCTGATCCCGGCCGCACCCTACGACCAGTTGAAATGCGTCGGCGCCTGCCAGCCGCCGGAAGATGCGCTCAAAAGCCTTGCCGATGCCTCCGGTCTTTCGAAGAACTGGCGGGCGATGCGCAACCAGGCCCGCTACATGTTCGACCCGCAGAACGTCACGGTGACCGTCGACCGCGCGCCGATGGCGCTCTATGCCGCCATCAACCGCTCGCCGCATGTGCCGGTCACCGCCAAGGTGGAAGCGCGCTTCCTACTGCTCGAATATGCCGGCTGGGTCTTTGCCCGCGGCCAGAGGAAGGACGGCCGCTACTACACGATCTCGACGGCGGAGGTGAACCTGCTATGACACCGACCCTCATCAAGCGTCTGCACCGCGACGAACGCGGCTTCCTGTCGCCGATCATTCTCTACATGACGATCGCGCTCGCCCTGATGATCGTCTGGATCCTGAATACGGGACAGATGATCTACGACAAGCAGCGCACGCAGGACACGGCCGATGCCGCCGCCCTCGTCCATGCCGACTGGGAAGCGCGTTATCTCAACATCATGGCGATGAACAACGTCGCCTCTTCGCAGGCAACCGTCATCCTGGCGACCTCTGTCGCTTATGAGGTGACGATGATAGATCTTGGCTTCCGCTCCACCTGGATCGTCGGCCAGCTCACACGCTATATGGGGACCGGGCATGGACCGTTGCATTGGCGGCTTCCGACAGGCGCTCCCTATTGTGCCAGCTGGCCGGTCGAGGTGCCGATTCCGTTGATCGGACAGATCCTCCAGGCTGCCTGCACGGCTTTTCAGGTCGTGCGCATGAAAGGGGCTCTCGAAGCCGGCATCTACATCTATAACGCGCATGAAAAATATGATCCGCCGGGGCTGATCAGCAAATCAAACGACATTATCAAAGCCATGAACGCGCTCAACGACTATCTGGTCGAGAGTTTTCCGGATCGTGTGGGCAAGGAAGCATTGAATCTGGTGCACATGAACCGTGCGGACCATGTCGTGTTCCACCCACCTTGCACCACCTGTGACCAAGCCGAGGAAGCGGCCGGTGGCGATCTGCCCGTCGAACGCGGTGCGCTGGCGGCCGGCTCGGCTTATGCCGAGATGTGCCTGGCGATGTCGAAGGGGACGCAGTCCTTCGGACCCGGCCTGCTCGTGCGTGGCGAATTTGCCAATCGGGGCTTTGCCGAGGGGACCGGCCCCTTGACTGCCGGTGGCGGAGATGGCGGCCATATCCGCGATTTCGTCAATCACGAGAGCGGTATCGATGATGCGCTCGTCAATTTCTATATCTTCTATGAGGCTTTCGGTCCGGCCTATTTCACCAGGGTGCCCTTCAAGGCCATCATCGAGCAAAATGCGGGGGACCTCGGCTTCTTCGCCGAGCTGCTGATCGATGTCGCGGTGGAGGCCGTCGACGAGCTGCTGGGTATCGATCTCGGCGTCACCAACCCGTTCCAGCTTCCGATCGATGAGCCGCCGCGTTACTCGGATGCCCAGACCAAGGATGAGAACGCCTTCACACGGTATTTCGACGATATATGGGACCAGGTCTGCGGCGTAACGGGCGGCGCGCTCTCCGTTTCCGGTATCTCTCCGGTGTCGCTGCCGCGTCCCTATTGGCTGAAAGGTCGCACTATTGGCAATTACACGCCGTTCGCTCCTGGCGACCAGATGACGGATTATCGCTCGCTTGCCATCGTGTCCCGTAGCCCACGCGCCCGTCTGCAGAGAGCGATCTTCAGAGACAGGACTGCGTCCGCCTATGCCATGGCGCAGAGCTGGGTTCACAATTACACGGCCTTCGATCTCTACACGCAGGACTGGCTCGCATCGCTTGCCCCCGCCACACTCGCCGACAATATCGACCAGGTTTCGAACACCATCAAGCAGAGCCCGGCGGCCGACAGTTTTACCGGCTTAACGCGCGTCTTCGACCAGGGAGGAGCCAATGCCTGGGCTGCCGTCAACACACACTGAACATGCCGGCGGAGCTCCGGCCCGAGGCTTCCTGATGAGGCTGCACGGCGACAGGCGCGGTCTTGCCTCGATCGAATTCGTACTCGCCGCGCCGGTCATCTTGCTGATCGTGATTTTCGTCATCCACGCGAACAAGATTTCCACCAAGAAGGTCGGAACCATGGTTGCGATGCGCAACGCCGCCTTCGCCGAGGCGAATGGGCTGGACTGCACGTCGGATTTCTCCAGTGCCTTTCCAATTCCGGCGCTGCCGGCCTTGCCTGGACGCGACAGCCTCACCTGCTCGCGGACACCCTCTCATGAGGGCGGCGGCGAGCCGCAGCGGACTTTTATCTGGGAAGACGTGAAGAACACAGCCGCCAGCGACAACCGCGAACCCGGGGACTTTGTCGGCGATCTGACGGATGAAAAGCCTCAGCTTGTCACCGCCACCGCCGACCGCATCTATAAGTTCAGGGATTCCGATGACTTCGATACGATAAGGCGGGTCAAGTGGCAGGATACGTTCACGGTCGACGACTCGACCCTCTTCGCCTCCAGCAAGGGCGACAGGATGAAACGGGGATATGACCCTGCTCTTCGCGATATAATTCGCGGTGTTGCCGACCAATCCGGCGACCTTTTCGACGGCATCTTTCCGGGGGAAAACTGATGAGCCAGCCTTCACAGCGTCTTTCCCATCTGCTGACCGTTGCCGTGCTTGCCTTGGGTTTCGCCGTCACCCTTGTTGCCGGACCGGGCAAGGCCGAGGTCTACAAGAATGTCAAAGTGACGCTGGAATCGCTTCTTGCCGGTATCGTCGGCGTACCGGAGCGGTCACCGCGCGATCTGGTCGTCAACGGTCAGCCGCTCCAGTTCACGCCCTACCAGAGCGACCGCAGCGTTTCCGAACTGACCGATGAATGGCTGAAGACACTTGCCGCCAATACGAGGCCGGCTCTTCCGGCAAGCGGCGATGAGGCCGAACTGACGGCAGTGGTTGCCGCAAACATGCTGATTGTTCCGAAGGTCAGCAATGTTCGCGACGATCTTTCCATCGTCGTCCGGTTTTTCGACGGCGATGGCGAGGCGGCACTTGCCTACCTGCGCAGCAAGAATCTGTCCAATCCCGCCGCCGGTCGGCCGATACCCGGCGTGACGATCATGATACGCCGTCCGGCCGGCGCGCCTTCTACGGAAGTGCTGATGAATCGCTTCGACGATGTTTCCGCAACGCTGGCGTCTTATGCGACGCCGGCCGATGCCGGCAAGCTGCCGCAGTCGCTGCGTCCGCCGGCCGGTGTCGAGGTGCTGAGCGATATCGGCGATCGCGACAAGGGCCACACGTCGCGCACGGTCGTGTCGAAAGGCACGCTGTCGGCCTCGCGCTGGTCCGATCAGCGCGCCGATCTGCTTGCCCGCGACGGCTTCTCCATCGAGACGCCGCCGGCGCAGCGCGGCGGGGTCACTGCCCTTTATGGCCGACGCGGCAGCGTCGAGGCCAATGTTCTTTACGTCAGAAGCAAAACCGACGGCCGGACCGTCGAAGTCATTCAAATCAGGCAACCCTTCGTCGAAGGAATAACACCATGAACTGGAAGCTCATCGCGGCTGTCATCGTCGGGCTCATCACCGGCGTTCTGCTCTATTTCTGGACCGAGAGCGTCAAGAACGAGCAGACGGCCTATGCCTTCATGCGGCTCCAGCCCGACAGGAAGGTCACACGGGGACAGGCGATCACGCCCGACATGCTCGCCGAACCGGTGATGCTGCCGGAAAGCTTCGGGGCGCTCGCCAAACTCGCGGTTCCCGCCGCCAGCGCCTATCAGGAATGGCTGAAGGACAGGACGGCTGCGAGCGATATTCCGGCCGGCTCGGTGCTGCTCTTCCAGTATTTCGACGATACCGACGGCGGACGTTTGACGACGATGATCGCGCCCGGCAAGCGGGCGCTGACCCTTCCGGTCAACGCGGCCGCGGCCGTCGGCCATTTCGTCGAGCCGGGCAGCTATGTCGATATAATCGGCACGGTCGACGAACCGGTCGAGCCCGTGGCGCCGGCCGCCGCGACCCAGCCGGGAGCGCCCGGCCAGCCCGCTGCCGTGCCAGGTCAGCCTGCCGCCCCGGGTCAGGCGCCGGCCGCCGGACAGCCGCAGGCTCCAGCCCAGCCGCAGTCGCCGGTCGAGCAGATGCTGAAGAATTATCTCACCCAGTATCCAGGCGCCGACGAGAACGATGTCAACGCTTACCGCAAACAGGCGCAGGATTATAAACTCGGCATAAGCTCGCGCACCCGCGTCGTCACCCGCACCTTCCTGCAGAATGTCAAAGTGCTGGCCGTCGGCGCGGCGACGACGGCGGAGGGCGCGGTCACCAAGGCCAACAGCACCTACAACAATGTGACCGTCGAAGTGACGCCGTCGGAAGCTGAAATGCTGATTTTTGCCATGGGTCAGTCGAACGGCAGCCTCAATCTCGTGCTGCGCAACCCCGCCGACAATACCGTCGAGGACCTGCCGAGCATTAACTGGACGCGCATGTGACCGTCGCGGGGGAATGAGCCATGCTGTTGAAGATTTCCTATGAAGACGGCAGCGGACGGGAAGTGATCCCGCTTTCGGCGAACGAGACCTATTTCGTCGGCGAAAGCAGCACGTTGACGTTGCCCGCCGGGGCGGGCGTGGTGCGGCTGCGCGGCAGCCACGTCTCCTCGCCGCAATTCGTGCTGCGGAAGTCGGGCCAAGGCTGGTCGGTGCAGCATCACGGTCGCAACCCGACGCGCGTCGACGACCAGCCGCTTCGGGCCGGCACGCCGGTTGCGGTATCGGCGGGCATGTCGATCTGGGTGCCGAACGTCACCATCGAGCTCGTCGAGCCGGCCGCGGCCGTCGAAGCGGTCACGCAATTTCCCGATCAGGAACGCGTGCTCGCCCTGCAGATGGAAATTCACGAGCGGCTGCTGAAGGATACGCAATATGACCGGCTGGTGAAATCTTCCGATTTCGGCCGTGAGGACACGCGAAACCGAATCCGCGAGCGCCTCGACATGTTCATCAAGGAGGCCCTCGACGGCGCTCCGCAGGATCTCGTCATCCTCGTCATCAAAAACGCCGTCTATCGGTGGCTGGCAAAACGTATCGCCCGCACGGGGCGGCGTGACGCCTCGTCGAATGCCGCAAGCCTCTCGCGCGAGGAGCAGGATAATCGCCGCCTTTTCGACGTCGGCAAGGCGCTGATTTCGGCCCTGCAGCTCAAGCTGAATTTCGAATCCACCCGCTCGGACTTCGCCCAGCTCGACACGCGTTTCAGCGCCGCCTTCCAGTCCAGGCAGGCTCTTTTCAACGCCGGCGACCGCTACGAGATCGCCCATATGCACCTGCGCTCCAATATCGAGGAGCTGATGTACCGCTGGGGGACGATCTCCGAACTGATGGATCTCGACGTGATCTCGGAAATCATGGTGACGCGCTATGACGAGATCTACGTGGAAAAATTCGGCCTGCTGGAGCGGTATCCTTTCGCCTTCGCCAACGAGCGGCAGCTGATGAAGGTGATCGAGCGCATCGCCGTCGATTCCAACCGCTCGATCAACGAGAGCGAGGCGATGGCCGACTTCCGCATGCCGGATGGCTCGCGTGTCAACGCCGTCATTCCGCCGCTGGCGGTCAAGGGCGCCTGCCTGACGATCCGGAAGTTCGGCGGCAAGTCGCGGCTCGATATCAGCAAGCTGGTGACCGCCGGCGCGCTCAGCGAGCCGATGCGCGCTTTCCTCGAGGCTGCCGTCCGTTCACGCAAGAACATTGTCGTGTCAGGCGGCACCGGCTCCGGCAAGACGACACTGCTGAACAGCCTGTCGCAGTTCATTCCGGTCGGCGAGCGCGTCGTTGCCGTCGAGGACACGTCGGAACTGCAGCTCGACGGCATCCATGTCGTCTATCTGCAATCGCGGCCGAAGACGGCGGAGTCCGAGACCAGCGTCACCATCCGCGACCTCGTGCGCAACGCGCTGCGCATGCGCCCCGACCGCATCATCGTCGGCGAGTGCCGTGGTGCGGAGGCGATCGACATGCTGCAGGCGATGAACACCGGCCATGCCGGCTCGATGACGACGGCGCATGCCAATACACCTCAGGACATGATGACCCGCCTGGAGGTGATGGTGCTGCAGGGCCAGAGCTCGCTGCCGGTGATGGCCATCCGCCAGCAGATCGTTGCCGCCGTCGAGCTCGTCGTGCAGCTCAACCGCCTGGCGAACGGCCGGCGCGCGGTGACCGAGATTTCCGAAGTGATCGGCATCGATCCGGATACCGGCCTCATCATCGTCGAGCCGATCTTCAATCTCGTCGGCCGCGCCGGCGGCCAGGCCGTGCATGCCTTCACCGGCTACCTGCCGAGCTTCGTCGCCGAACTCGTCGAGTTTGGAGAGGACGGCGAGATCGAAAAACTGGATATGTTCGTCTAGAGCGGTTCAGGTTTTCGCGGAAGCGCAGAACCGCTCTAAGTTTTTGTTTTTACGCAATTCCGGACGGAAAACCGCTTCGCACTTTTCCTGGAATTGCTCTGAGGGGGAAGCCATGGATATCAGCATTCTGCAGATTTTTACGGTCGCCCTCGGCGCTGTAACAGCGGGACTGCTCGTCTGGGGCGCGCCGGTGCGCTGGCCGGCGCCGCTGCTGCGCGCCACCGAACGTGACATTGCGCTCGCCAGTGAGGCGGCGCAGGTCTTCGGGCGCGATGCCGTTCCGCCCTATACGATGATCCTCGCCTACGGCATCACGGCGATCGTCGTCTTCGTGGTGATCTCGCTGATCTTCGGGCCGATCTTCGGCTTGGTCATTGCCATCCCGGTCGCCTTCTTCCTGCCCAAGGGCGTGATCCGTTATTTTCTGCAGCGCCGCTGGCTGCAGATCGAATCGCAGCTTCCCTATGCCGTCGACCAGATCGTCTCGGCGGTGCGCACCGGCAAGCCGCTTGCCATCGCCGTCAATGCGGTGGCCGATAGCGGCCAGATGCCGGCCTCGCGCGAGTTCGAGCGCATCGCCCGCGAACAGAAGCTTGGCATCGGCCTGGTCGAGGCGCTGGACCGCCACGGCCGCAACGTGCCGAGCCTGCACTTCAAGATGGTCGATGCAGCCCTCGGTCTCTTTGCCCGGCAGGGCGGCGACATTTCCGAGCCGCTGACGGAAATGTCGAAATCCTTCAAGGAAATCTGGAAGCTCGATCAAAAGATCACCACCTCGTCGTCGCAGGCACGCATGAACTTCCGGGTCGTCAATGGCGGCGCGCTGTTCATGATCCTGATGATCTTCTTCGGCCAGCCCGAGCTGATCGACAAGGTGTTCGGCAACGCCATCGGCATCGTCATCGCGATCGTCGGCGCCATACTCTATGCGACCGGTTTCTTCTGGATGCGCTCGATGATGAAGGTGTCGGTATGATGTCTCAGATACCTCTCGCCCCGATCGCCGTCGTCTTCGCCGGCATCACCGCTGCGCTGTTCGTCTGGTGGATCGGCGATATGCTCGGCAGCATTCAGGTGGTGCGCCGGTCCGCAGGCGGCGACGGTCCGCCCCCGAACATTGTCGACAGCATCGGCATGCGCACGCCGGTCGAATTCGTGCTGACGCATTTCGAGCCGCTTCTGGCCGATTACGGCGCGCAGCTCGAGCAGAAGCTGATCTATGCCGGCCGGCCCTTCGGCGGCGTCACGGGGCGGGAGTATATTGCGCTTCTCGTGGTTCTCAGCCTCTTCGGTTTCGTCTTGCTCGGCCTGCTGTTCGGCATCGCCAGCGGCAGCGTGATCGGCGGGCTCGTGGCCGGGCTGATCCTCGGCCTGATCCCCGCCGTCTATTTCTGGGTCGTCGCCGACGACAAGGCGCAGGATCGCAAGGAACGCATTTCGCGCGAATTTCCCTATTTCCTCGATCTCGTCGTTATGACGCAGCAGGCGCAGGCGACGCTGCCGGAAAGCCTGAGGCTTTATGCCGAGGCAGCGCCCGGCACCGTCATGAGCGAGGAGATCGAACAGACGCTGAAGGACGTGGCGCTCGGCACCGGCATGATCGAGGCGCTGCAGCGGCTGGAGCGCCGCATGACAGCCGAGGAGGTCATCCGCGTCATCCGTGCGGTGATCCAGGGCGAAGTCGAGGGCAGCAACCGCGTCGAGCTGTTGCGCGAACACGCGCGCGACCTGCGCTTCCGCCGCTGGGAAAAGGCCGACAGGGCCAGCGAAAAGCTGAAGGCCAAGATCGTCATGCCGGCGATGATGATCGTCGTATCGATCCTGCTTCTGGTGCTGGCGCCTGCAATTGTCGAGATGATGTCGAGTGGGATGTTCTGATCATGGTCTTTTCCTTCTTTCGCGGAAACAAGCCTAGCCTTCTGCAGACCGGTCCCGGCGGCCAGAGCCGCAGCCACGTGCTCGACCGGCCGGAAATGTCGATCGGCCGGGCTGCTAATGCCGATATCGTCGTCGACGATCCATTTCTGGCGCCGATCCATGCGCGCATCGAGCGGCAGAGCGACGGCGGCTTCATCATTCGCCGCATGGGGCTGAACCCGATCATGCTGCGCGGTGAAGCGCTGTTGCAGACCGCCTCGCTGAAAGCCGGCGACAGCTTCCGTCTCGGCAAGGACGTCGAATTTCAGTTCGTCGTCAAGGCCGCCGCCAAGGAAGCGCCGAAGAAGGAGGCCTCCAAGACGAGCGACGGCAAGCCGAAAAAATCGCTCCTCAAGCAGCCGGCCTTTCTGGCCGGCATGGGTGTCGCCTATCTCGCCATCGTCGGCATCATCGGCTACGTGATCCTCTCCGACAGCGGCAGCGCCGACGGTGGCCCGACGGCCGAGCGCATCAACGCGGAAGCCGCCCGCATTCCGACATGCATCAAGAACGCCCGGCGCATGCGCCAGGTCTCTGAAGCCAGCTTCAACGGAGCCGTCGGCGGCCGTGTCGGCAGGGATGGCGACGCAACCTATGCCGCCCTTTCGCTGGCAGCCGAGCCGTCTGATGACGCCGCGCTGGCAAAGGCCGCCGAACCGATCGTCGAGGCCTACAAGCGCACGGCGCTCGCAGCCCTCGCCTCGGAAACACGCGGGAACAACACGCTGGCGCAGAGCCTCTACCAACAGACCTACGATCTCGTTCCCGACGTCAACTGCTCCGCCGCGCGTTTCGCGCTGCAGCGGCGGGCTGCGGTGAAGCCGGTGGCGCGCCGCTGATCGCGGAGCTTTGATCAAACAGGACACTGTGAAGGCACGTCTTGGATGAAATCCTGAAAGAGGACATATGAGGGCTGTGGGGGCCAAAGCAGGCACGCTCGGGCTGCGGGATAGCCATCGAAGGCGCTCTCCAATCGCAACTGTCCCAAATTAACCCATAATTTAGCATTCGCTTGCATGCACGGACCGCGATGCTACCGTCGACGACATGGTGGGGGATCGCGTATGACAATTGAAGAGCTGATCGATTTACAGGAAGCAGGCTCAAGGGCGCGGGTGCTCGGACTGAAGGCTCACGAGAACCCATACCTTGCGGCCCATAGGATGCCGACTGGTGATAGCGCTGCTCTGGGAGATTGGCTTGCGCGTCACGACGCGTGGAAGTTCGGTTGGGAAGCCGAGAACGCTAGCCGCGAAGGTAGAATTGTTACTCACTTCAAGGAGCTGATCTCGACTGCCAAACTAGGTACGCTCGATGCGTGACGTTGTTGATTTTGGTTGCGACGCCTGAGTTCAATGACAAGCGTCTTGTCCGGGCGCTGGTGAAACAATATGGCATTGCCCTCAAGCTTCTGAGATGCGCAGGATCTTGCAAACCACCGCCGTTGATGTGCCATTGACGAAGCCTATGATGGACAAAAACTGTGACCTATCTCGATCGATTATTTTTCTTATATCCTCCTCAAGATATTGGAGGCCTGCCCGCCCCTGAAACAACGCGTTCCATCCGACATCTACTGACTGCGAAGCCGGCACATTTTCAACGCTCCAGATGAAAATATCGATGACGATCGAATCGTTCCAAATTTGCCCCAGGGAAATTTCTTGAACTCCCTCATACGAGAGTTTTACTTCCGTTCCATCAACTCTCCTTAAAGTTAAAAGTAGATGGCGACGGTTCACAAACTCCAACGAAATCAATCTTGCGTCGTGGGCTCTGGCCCCAAGAAGCATCCCGTCGTCGTCGTTTCCCCATGCAATTTCCCTCATTTCCATACTCCTGATCATCACTTATTTGCGCTGCTCAACATGTTTTCGACGACTGACGAACGGACAGCTTTCAGCGCCAAGAGCGGACGCGATCCCCTGACTGCTCTTGGCCCAAAGCGATCAAGGGATCGCTCACTGATTACTAAGATATCCAGACTTGAAGAGGGCCAAGTTTTGCCAGCCCCATATCTTCACCGGAAATATCGTCCCTAGACCAGCATACGATAGGTAGCCCTTGAGAAGCCGGTCCTGCAACTTGCAACACTGCCATCTGCGCGAATGATTGGCTTTTGAGGGAGAACCAGTTTGATAATCCGAGCGAAAATCCGGTGTCAAAGCTGATAAAGCCAGATTCGATTGCGCTAAGCTCACCCTTGAACCAAAAGGTTATCCTCTGATCTTCAAGTAAGGTGCTAGGAAAAATGGTGTCGTCAGGAGAACCCCAAGCTCTTTCCCATAAATGCAATTCGGCTGGGGAAGTTACGGTCTTCCAGCCGACAGACTCGCCGTTCGAAACCGTCCCACCGTACCAATGCCCAGCGAGTATTCGTTCGAAACCCTGCTCGGTGAGAGTCAGGTCTCCGAAGCTGTCCTTGATCCCCCACTTTCGAGAGTGATTGGCTTCACGAACTTTGTGAGTGAGTTCAACAACTTCGTTCTGAACGCCTTTTCGCGGGTTATTATGTTCGGATAAAGCGGTGGCGAAATAGCCAAATTCGCCCAGGCCTCCGAAGACCGAGTTTCGTTGGATCCATGTGCAGAACAAATCCTACTGCACCAGGCGATGCTGTCTTCCACTGCGAGTTGAAGCAGTCGGGAGGTATCAGTCATAAGCCGCACCCCTGGATACGCGCGGAGGATAACCTATTCGGCAATTGCCGCAATGACCGCAAATGACGCTTCGCAACCGGGGATACCGCCGCCTTCATCTGTGCAGCACACGGGAACTGTGGCATAACTGGGCCATGGCGATACATGTCTTGGCGGTCCATCGCGACACGGTCGGGACGGAACAGGCGGCGGGCGGTTCGCTTGCAGCCGCCTATTCCGTGGGGGTTTTCTGCTGGCTGCTGTCGGCCGGCGTCTATATCGCCGCGAAATGGGTCTCTTCGGAGATGCCGCCCTGGGCGCTTTGCTTCTGGCGCGTGCTGATCGCCTGGGCGATCCTGTTGCCGATCGTGTACCAGCATTTCGGCGCCATGGTCGCCCTTGTGCGGGCTCGTGGCCTCGAGTTGCTCGCCATCGGCGGTGTGGGGCTTGCGATCTGCCAGGGCCTGATTTTTGTCGGCCTCGAACATGCCGATGCCACTACCGCCGGCATCATCATCGCCCTGATCCCGATCATCACCATGATTCTTGCCCGCTTCATTCTGGCTGAGCCGATGGGACGCTGGCAGGTGATCGGATCGATCCTCGCCTTTCTTGGCATCGTGGTCATCATCGTCAAGGGCAGCCCGGCTGCGCTCTTGCGTCTCGATCTCAATCCCGGGGAGTTGTGGATCGTCGCTGGCGCGTTCTGTTTCAGCCTCTATACCGTCCTGCTCCGCCGGGCGAAATTCGATGTGAATCGCCTTGCGCTCCTAGTGCTGCTCCTCGGTGCAGCGGTGCTGACGGCGCTGCCCTTCTACCTGTTTGAGCTTGTCTCCGACGAGCGCTCGACGCTGAATGCCAGCGGCCTTATCGCGCTCGGCTATGTCGCGATCCCGGGCGGCGCGGTTATGTATTATCTCTTCAATCGCAGCATCGAGGCCCTGGGGGCGGCGCGGGCGGGCGTGCTGCTTTACATCCAGACGATCTTTATCGCCGTGCTCGCCTACCTGTTCCTCGGCGAACAGTTGCAACGCTATCATCTCGAAGGCGCGGCACTCATAGTCGCCGGCTTGCTTCTCATCATCCTGCTGAAGCCAACGACCAGAGCGGAGGCGACCAAAGCCTGAGTACGAGCGCAATGGCTTCCCAATGACCGCTTCTTGGCGCAAACCTGACGTCGATAGGCAGGTGGCCGCCTTGAAATAAGACCTATGTTCGCATCATTGGAGGCAGGTCCGGTCGTCGCTCTCCCACTCCCTGCCGGACGAGTGATAGAGCTGCGATACCCGCCTCATCGGCCGCACGCAGAAGCGCTTCCCGGAATTGTTCCGGGGGAATCTTCCCGCTCAATGCGTCGACGCAGGCTTTGACGGCAGCCACATATTCCTCGCCGTCATCGCAAGGCCAGTCGTTGATCAGGAGACGCGCCGCGTCGCCCAGCGTCCATACGATCTTGCGAGATGCCGGGCCTCGCAAAGCAAACCCAACCGGCGTGAATGCTGATGATGTGTTCCAGCACATTGTCCTCGACCCCTCAAGGCACGGATACTGCAGTCCCCATGTTCAATATACGCGCGTAATTTGTAATTTGGAATTGAAAAATGTCGAGATGTACCGCTTCAGCGCGAGCGGCCGGATGAAGAAGAAAGGGCGCTCAAGAACCTTATGGTCGGAGCGCCCTACGCTCCGTCGAAGTGTTGCACTGATGGACGCATTCCGGGTTCGCAGCAGATTACCCCGCCCCGGTGTCAGCGGCGCACGCCCTCCCTATTCGGTCCCACGTTTCACCGCGCTCACCGCAATTCGGCGGTGACGCGGAAGATGCCGCCGGCCGAGGCATCCGAGCAGACGACGAAGGTCGAGCCTTCCTGCGCCATGAAGGCGACATTGCCGCCGGCCTCGCAGGGTGTGGCGCTCCATTGCAGGATGATATCGCCGTTATCGGGCAGTTTTTCCGGCGTGATCTTCGCCGCACTTGCCATCCATTCCGTCGCCGACGGCAGGTGGACGGGCGCGTTCAGCTGTTTCGACAGCCAAGCGGTATAGTTCTGGGCGACGGCAAGCGGCACGTCGTCGGCCGGTTGCTGCGGATTGTCGGTATAGGCCTGGGCTGCGGCGGGATCGGAATTGGCGGTGTAATATTCCGCCATCTCGGCACGGGTGACGGCCTTCGTCTGCATGCAGAAGGACTTGTCGATCTTCACGGCGCCATTGGCGACGCCGAGCATGCCGCCGAGTTCCTGCATCGAGGAGGTCATCAGCCGGACATTCTCCAGCGAATAACTGCCCGCCGGCACGGTCTCGAAGGCAAGCGTCTGCGAAACCGGGCAGAAGCCGCGTGCCGACAGCGCCTCAAGATCGGCGAGGATCGGCTGGTAGGCGATGATCGCGAGCTTATAGGCCTCCGCGGTGTAGCGGCCGTCGGCCTCGCCGATCTTCGGCGCCAGAGCCGCAAGCGTCGGATCGGCAGCACCTGCGCGGGTTGCGATCGAGGCGCTGAGATCGGTGACCTTCTGCTTCAGCGCCGTCGCCTCGTCCTTCGCCGCCATGACATCGGCGATGACGGCGTCGAACAGTTTGGCGGCGTCGCCATAACCTGACGTCGCGGCCGGCATCTGCCATTGCTCGGCCTTGGCCTTGGCCTCGGTCATCAGCCCGCTTGCCTTGACGACGTCAGGACTATCGCCGGCGCCGATGCGATTGACGGTTTCGCGTTTGGCCGCCGCGTCCTTTTCGGCCGACGTCAGTGCGGTGAGCGCCTTGGCGAGATCGTCAAACGTCGTTTTCGACTCGTCGTAGGCGCCGACCGCAGCATGCATCTGCTTTGCGGTGGCGGCGTCGGCTGCAGTCTTCATCTTGGCGTCGGCCTCGGCAAAACCTGGCGCCTTGTCGCCGCCGGCGGCCGAAGCGGCAGCCTTCGCCTTTTCGGCATTCTCCTTCGAGATGCCGATCAACGCATTGCCGAGATTGATGGCGGCCGTCTGGAAGCCCGGAAGGGCCTTTTCGTAATCTTCGTCTTTGAGCAGGGCATCGGCCGATGTCAGCGCCGCGGCGCCGGTGTCATAGGAGAGTTTCGCCTGGTCACTGGCCGGGCGCTCCGGCGCCTTGGCGGCAATCGCCTTCTGCTTGCGGCTTTCGGCCTCCTTCTTCCAGGTTCCGACGTCGGCGACGAGCTTCGGATCCGGGGCCAGCAGCTTCGGGATGGTGAAGACGCCGACGCCGATGCAGATCAGCAGCAGTGCTGCGATGATGGAGATTTTGACAGGCGTCCATTTTTTTGGCTTCGGGGTGTCCTGCTGCTGCGGCATGCCGCCGCGCGGATCCCACGACATCGGCTGGATGCCTGTCGTCACGCGCGCAAATTCGCCCAGCGCATCGGCGCCCGTGCGCGGTCGCGCGGAGGGGTCGCGGCTCAGCATCCTTTCCACAAGGCTTGCAAGACCTTCGGGAAAGCCGGGGATCAGCACATCGAGGCGGGGAAAGATATTGGAAGGGTCGAGATGGATGTTCTTCCAGCTCTGCTCGCGCTGGTGCTCGTCTTCCCAGACCATGACGCTGTCGAAGACGCTGGCATAGGTCTGTCGCGGCAGGAAAAGCTTGTAGGCGATCATGCCCATGGCGTAGATGTCGAGCGCGGCGGAGGCGGAGAAGGTGCCGCTGGCATAGATTTCCGGCGCGCCGAATTCCGGCACATAGGGCGGGATGATGTGCTCGCCGATCTTCGAGATCAGGTGCAGGTTGCCGATCCGGACCGACAGGCCGGAATAATCCTCGGAGACGTAGATGCACTGGTCCGTCAGCGCATTGTGGGCGTAACCGGCGCCGTGCAGGGTCGCCAGGCCCTCGAGGATGTGGCGGCCGATCTCGGCTGCGCGTTCGTAAGCCACCATTTCGGTTTCGTCGAGATACTGATGCAGCGTTTTCGACGGCCGCTTCTCGACGATATAGAAATTGTCGTCTTCCGGCGACGGCGGAATGAGGTCCTCGATTTCGACGAAGCGCCGCGCCGTCAGCGATTTGGCTTCGTTGATGGAGGTCCAGACCCGCTCGAAACGCGCCTTGTCCAGTTTCAGCGCCATATCGGGCGCGACGATGAAGACCGCATGGTCCATCCGCTTGTCCTGGGCCGGATAGACGATGAACTCGTTCTCATAGACCGGCTCGCCGATCGTGTAGCGGGCGATCAGATCACTTCTCATGCACTTGTCCCCCTGCATTCATTGCATTCATGAAACCGAACTCTATTCGCCCACCAGAAGCGGATCGCCGATCAGGCCTGCGGCGAGCAGCAGGCCGGTTTTTGTATCGCGAAGCGCGAAGGCAAAACGGGCATCGGCCACGACACGAACAAGCTTCGGATCGATGCTGCGTTCCGTGATAACAGCCGTGGCTGCCGCTGCCTCCGTGCCGTATTCGTCAACCTTGATCATCGTCTTCTGAAGCACGCGCGCCAGGCTGATGTTTTCCTTGGTGAAACCCGGGAAACCCGCATCCTTGGCCTTCTCGGGCGCCACTCCCATCGCATTGAGTACCGGCATCAAATCACGCCCGTCGTTCAGGGAAAAGCGGGGCAGGAAGATTTCGCCCTTGGCGGCTTCGAATTTTTCCCCTTGCAGCCAGGAAGTGAGCGCCTTCAGGTCCGCGCCGCCTACACCCTTGCCGGAACGCGCCGCCACCACGACCATGCTGTAGCTCTCGCCGGCATAGGCAAGGTCGACGGCGGTGAATTTCTCGTCGAAGCGGAATTTCTGCCCATCGCCGGCAAGATGCATCATCGGCACCGAAATCGTCGACCCGTCCGGCCGCTGAAAGGGACTTGCCGGGCTTTCCCTATCGAAGGAGGTTTTCCAGTGCGCCTTGAAGGAAAGCGCGCCGAGGCTGACGAAGCCGCCGCCGGGCGGTGCGTCCAGGATGACGGGAATGGCGCCTCGCGTTGCCTGTTTGACCCAGCCATTGATGTGCTCGACCGATTTCGGTCCGTCGAGATCCTCGATCGAGGGCTTGATGCTGTGGCCGGCGAGCATGGAGAGCGCATCGGGGACGAGCACCAGCTTGTCGTCGAAGACGATCGCGACCGCCGTCGTCAAAGGCGCATCGGCCGCTGCCGGCTTTCCCGGGGTCATTGCGTCAAGCACCGTCTCCGGTCCCTTCACCTCGCCGCCGAAGCCGAGGCCCTTGGCGATCGAGGCTTTGCCCTCGTCGGAGGCGCCGAGGCTTGCGAGACCGAGTGCTGCGGCAAGGCTTGCCGGCGACACCATGATATTGGCAGCACCCTCCTTTGCCAGCGTACGGTCGATCAGTTCGGCCGCAAGCCCTGCTTGTGCGGCAAGCATCGCACTGCTGTCGCCGGCATGAGCTGGGGCAAGCGTCATCAGGGAAGCGGCAAGACCCGCCAGCAGAGTGGATTTCGGCATGGTTCGCTCCTGTTCAGCGGATGCGATAGAATTTGGAATCGAACGACCATTTGCCTTGGGCGCCGTTCTCGTCGTCGCCGACGATCCGGAGGCTTCGGGCGAGATCGTAGACATAGTTGAAGGCAGCGCGCTGGCCGACGAGCGGCGTCGGCACATCGGGCAGGTCGAGCACTTCGATCGGCTTGTCGCTGAGGATGGCGACGACCATGCCGACACCGGCCGGCCCCTCCACCACATATTCGAAGCCGGTATAGGGATTGCGCGCATCGGGCACGACGACCGGGCGGGCTGGATCAAGCCGGCTGTCACCGCTTTTGGCCGTCGGTTTCAGGCCCATCGAGCGCTTGTTCGGGTAAAGCTGCGTCAGCTTGCCGGAGGCGTCGATATCGACCAGGATCAGATAACCGGACTTTTTGGTGGAGACACGCATCGCCACCTTGTCGCCGATGCTGACCGCGGTGCCGGGCAGCACGTCGACGGCGACGCCCGCCTCGTTGTCGCTCTTCAGCGTGTTCTCGACGGCGGCGACGGGCGTCTTTGCCTCCTCGCCGGTGATGACATCCCGGCCGAGCGCATCCGGCTGGCCATAAAATTGCGGCACCGGGGTGAAGCGGCAGTCTCCCGCATGCGTCCGGCAATATTCGTCGGATTTGCGCCGGACATAATCGAGAAGCGCGGCATTGCTGACATTCGGCTTGTCGGCGGCGCGCGCCACGCCATCCTGCACGCCTTCGATGAAGTGGCGGGTGAAGACGCCGAGCGCCGGCTTGGCCTCGCGGTCGACAAGGGCCCACTGCCCAGAATTGACGGCCGACCAGACCATGGCGTTTTCGCCGCCGAAGGAGAATTTCGCTTCCTTGCCAGACTTGTTCGGCGGTTCGAGCGCTGCCAGCGCCGGGCCGAGGCAACGCACGGTGCCGGAGGGTGCGGCCACCGCGCTGCGGCTGCCGGGCCCGACATGGCAGGCATCGATCAGCAGCGTGACGCGGCGGTCCTTGAGGCTGTTCAGCCGGGCGGCGATCTCCGTTTCGCGGATCTGGTTGGTGACGGTCACCTTGCCGCCCTCGCGCACCAGCTTGGCATCGACTGCCACCAGCGTCGGGCTGGTCGTCGCCTCCGCGCCCATTTCTTCCGAGCCTTGGCCGCTGAAATAGAGAAAGACGCGGCTTCCGGGCGTCGACTGGCGCACCAGCCAGTCGTCGATCTCGGCAAGGATTGCCTCGCGGGTCGCCTTGCGGTTGGTCAGCGTGTGGATCTGCTCCGGGCGGTAGGCGAGCGTCTTGGCGAGGAAGACCTGCATGGCTTTCACATCGGTGGCGGAACCGGTCAGCTTCGCCTCGCGCATCTCGTAGTCGTCGATGCCGATCAGCAGCGCGCGGTCGCCCGGCGAGCTTTCGATCACCGGCGTCTGGACGACTGGTGGCTGAACGGCTGGTTCGTCGGCGGCGGGCTGGTTAGCCGGCGTGTCGGCAGCAGGCGTTTCGGTCGTGCCGGCGGGCGGGGTGGTGATGGCGAGATTCGCCTCTTCCTGTCCGGACTTCCTCTGTTTCGTCCCGCCACTGGTCGTGGTGGACGCGACCTGATCGCCGGCGGCAGGTCCTTCAACGTTTGGCACGTCGCCGTCGGTCTTTGCGGCGATCCAGTCGCGGAAGGCGGCAACACGGGTATAGACACCGTAATGTTCGGCCTCGGCGCAGCCGGCGCCCCAGCTGACGACGCCGAGCTGGATCCAGCGCTTGTCGGGACGCTGGGCGACCAGCGGCCCGCCGCTGTCGCCCTGGCAGGCATCCTTGCCGCCTTCGGCATAACCGGCGCAGACATTGCGCTCGTCGATCGGGTTCATGCGCATCGAACTGTCGCGATAGGCGGCGCGGCAGTCCTCGCGCGGGACGATCGGCAGTTCCACTTCCTGCAGCTCGGTCGGCAGGTATTTGTCGTCCCAGCCGTGATCGGCCTTGGTGTAGCCCCAGCCGGTGACGACGGCCGGGTGGCCGGCGGCCTCCACCTCGTCATCGGAGGTCGAGGCAAGGATTGCCGGCTTCGATTTAGCGGGCTCGCTCAGCTTGATGAGGGCGATATCGTTGGCGAAGACCTTGCGGTCGAAATCTTCGTGAATGATCACCTCTTCCACGGCAAGGCCCGGCTTGTCGGGCCCGTCGACCGCGATCACCTTGTCGATCTTCGACTTGCCCTCGACGATCAGCAGGTCGCGGGCGAAGAGATCCTGCTTGCCGGAGCGGCCGCTGGTGACGCAATGGGCGGCCGTCAATATCCAGCGCGGTGAGATCAGCGAGCCGCCGCAATGGCCGCCAAAGCGGCCGCGCTGTTCGGGGTCGGGTGCCAGGATCTTTACCTGCCAGGGCCATTCGCCCTTCTTGGCGGCCTGGCCGCCGATGACACGCCCGCCATCCTCACCGGCGAAATCGGTATCCTGCTGCGCCAGCACGGGAGTAGCCAGAAGCAGCACGACGGACGCAATATTGAGGACCCTGCTGATCGACGTGCTCATAGCTTGGCTCCGGCGGAGGTATAGAGGACCGTAAATCCGACGCGTGCACCTTCGGGCAGGAATTCGCCGAGGCGCTTGGCGATATTGCCGGCGGTGCGGCGCCTGTCGTTCTGCTTCAGGAATTCAATAAGTTCGGGCATCGGGGTTTCAGAGGTGACGGCGACGAGCAGGTCCGTGCCGAAAGGTGCGACGACGGAAAGATCGAGATCGAAGGTCTGAGACATCTCAGCATCGACCTCCTTCTCGCCGGGATAGAGGAACTGCACGGTTCCATCGCCGGTGACGTCGAAGAGTGCGAGCTTGCGGCCCGATATATCGGACACCGTGACGCCGACGCGTTCACCTTCGCGATGGACGGTATCGGAAGGCGTCACGCGCACGGTCTGCGGGTTTGTCTCCGACAGCCGCTTCAGCGCATCGAGCGCGGCCATCCGGTCGATGACGAAAGGCATGTCGCCGGCGCCGACGCCGGAGGCGACGACATCGCCGCCGGCAATCGCCTCGTGTTTTTCCGGATCGAAGAGAAGTTCGGCATCAGCACCCTCCGTCAGCTTGAACGGCGTGACGGCGGGATCGATCCCCTGCAGCACCGGCTCGGAGCCGAGGGCGGCAACGCTGATCGGCGCGGGCTCGGCGGGCAGCGGAGCGTTTGATGTCTCCGCCGCCGCCTGGGCCCCCGCCCCTTCGAAATTATAGACGACGGCGCGATCGAGATCGGTTCCGGGCGGGCTTTCGGTAAAGATGTTCTGCCGCTGGTTGGTGAACTGGTAGACCGCCTGGCGCACATATTCGAACAGTTCGCGGCGGCTGACGGCGCCGTCGCCGTTCCGGTCGGCTGCCCCTTCGAAAGCGCGAGCGGTGGCATAGCTCAGCGCACCGCGTTTCTGCGGAATGCCGGGAATGGTGATCTCGGGCGACTTGGTGTTCTCGTCGACGGCGGCGAGAAAGGTCAGCCGCTTGAAATCGAAGCCGGTGGACAGCGCATCCGCCGTGGTCGAAATCGGCGCGAGGTCGTCCTCCTCGATCGTATAGGAAGGCGCCTGACGCCAGGTGATCTCGGCGCCGCGCGGATCGACGTCGCGGGTCATGCCGCCGGCATGGCAGGTATCGGCGATGAAGACGACATCGGCGCCCTTGGCCTCGAGATTGCGGATCAGCGTCTTGAATTCGTCGCCGAAGATGCGCTCGCGCGATCCCGGCAGCCGGGTGTCGAAGCCTGCAAGGATATAGACCTCGTCGCGGCCGCTCGGTTTGGAACCCTTGACGCGCTCGGGCTCGCTCGAGCCGTGGCCGGCGATGCCGAGCACGATCAGGTCGCCAGGCCCTGCCCGTTCCGTCACGGCCTCGATCGCATGGAAGATGCCCTCGCGATCGGCAGCACCATTCTTCAGCAGCGTCATGTCCTCGACGCCGACCGAGCGCAGTGAAAGCGAAAGATCCTCGGCATCGGCAACGGCGCCGTGCAGCGGCGGAACGTTGCGGTAGAGGTCGATGCCGATCAGCACGGCCCTGACCGCACCACGCTCGGGCGCCTCGATCACCTTTGCCAGGCTGTCGGTGGCCGCCATGGCGAGGAGGGCAAGTGCTGCGGCCATGGAAACGAATGCGGTCATGGCCAGTTTCCCCCTCGCCCGGCCTATTCGCGGCGCCATTCGACGCGGCGGTTCAGCGCATCGACATCGTCTTCGGTGAGGTTTGCGGTTGCCGTGACGTCCACCGGCTCGGAAGCTCCGCGGCCTTCGGCGTCGATTGTGGCGTCGAGTCCGTGGCTCTTCAGGAAATCGGCAACGGCCTGAGCACGGCGCTCGGACAGCTTCTGATTATAGTCGTCACCGCCGCGGCGATCGGTGTGACCGACGAGGATGATGCGGCCGGGCTTCTGCTCCTTCAGCGCCTCCAGCAATTCCTGGGCGGCTTCGGTGCCGATCGAGGTGAAGCTCGACTTGTTGAAATCGAAGGTGATCGGAACCGGAATGGAGACCGGCACGATGCCGCGCACATTCTCGGAATAGATGCCGCCGAGCACGCCGCTGCGGTGATCCTTCTCGGCCGGCACGAAGCTGCCTTGAGGATTGTCGCTCGTCGGGTTGGCGGCAAGGATGCGGGCCTGGGCGGCGCGCTGGATGAGATCGGAGATCGTCTCGGCGGGCGGCGCCTTCGGCGTGCGGGTCTCGTTCTTGATGATCTCGATCGCCTGCTGGTAATCGGCGGCGGCATCGGCGAAGCGGCGTGCGGAGAAATAGATCTCGCCGAGCGTGGCGGAGGCCTGCCAGAGCACCTGCGGGCTGTCGGCGGCGACAAGCAGCGGCTCGTAATCGGCGACCGGCTGGTTGGCGGCCATCATCTCCTGGGCAGCGGAAAGCCTGAGGGCCGCGACGCGGCGCTGGGCATTCACCTGGAACTGGCCGCAATCGGCGCTGACGGCAATCGCATCGGCCTCAGCCGCGGCAGCGCTGATATCCTTGGCGGCAACGGCGGTATTCAGCTTGTCGAGAAGGGTGGTGCAAACAGGCGTATCGGCGTTCGCTACCTCGATCTCCTCGCCGGCTTGATCAGGTTCTGCCGAACGGCCGAGGTTTAGCTGCGGCATCTTGATACTGAAACCGCCGGGAAGCTTGAATTGCGGCATCTTGATCTGCGGCATCGGCAGTTTCGGCATCTTCGTCTGCGAAGACTGGCTCGGCTGCTTGTGTTGCGTCGGCTGTTTATATTGGGTCGGCCGGGTGGATGAGGTGGTGTCGGCCGGACCGATCAGCTCCAGTTCGTCGGCGGCAAGCTCCTGGCCGGGCGCCAGATTGGTGACGATCTTGTATTTCTTCGGCGGCTGCTGGGTGGCCTGTTCGACAGGCTTCGGCGCGACCTTTTTCGGGGCAGCCGGCTTCGGTTTTTCCACCACCGTTTCCGGCTTCTTGGCGACTTCCTGTTTCGTTACCGGTTTCGGCTTCGGAGCGGCCGCAGGTTTCGGCGCAACGGGCGGTTTTGCAGCCTGCTCGACCGGTTTCGCTGCGGGGGCGGCTGCGACGGGCGGGATGGCAGCTGGACTATCGACCGTCGTCAGCATCAGCGTCTTGCTGCTGATCTTGGTGCCGAGGCTGCGGGCTTCTTCAAGGCTGCGGGAAACGGCATCCATGCCGCCGTCGATCGAGCGGAACATGCCGCCGCCGCTGCTGCCGAGATCGGCGAAGATGTTGAGCGGCTTGGAGGAATAGAAGACTTTGATCTGCTCCTGGCCGACCGGGCCGGAAACCTGCAGCTTGGCGCCGCTTGCCGGATCCGGCACCTGCACGCGCTTGCCGGCGCCGACAAGGGCGTCGGTCTGGTACTTGTTCGGGAAAAGTTTCACGACCGCGCCGTTCGGCGAGACGTTCAGCACCGTGACATAGGCGTTCTCGGTCGACTGGATGAAGAGGCCGACAGCTTCGCCGATGGCGTATTTGGCTTCAGCGCGATCGAAGGTGATGCTGACGGGCCCGGTCTGCGCCGGCGCTTCGGTTAATGTGCGTTCGTTCTGCGCCTCGACGGCGGGAACCACCGAAAAGAACGAAAGAAAGGTGGCTGCTGCCAGGATGGCTTTGCGGTTCGGCATTGAAAAACCTCCTCTTCGAACATCTCACACTGTGTTGAAGATGAGAATAGCACTGACTGGCGAAATTGGGATGGCTTCGCCTGTCTTGCTTGAGGGAGGGTTACAAATTATTTGGAGCCTGGAAGAATCCGCCAAGGCAAAGACGTGAGCAAGACTCACGCTCTGGAATATCCGGGGCCCGTTATAGTCCGTTCAACTGCGAGGAGATGGTTAGTTCTTGGGTTTCTGCCCGGCTGATTTCAAAATCGAGATCAGATCGCTCATTCCTTCGGGCGAGGAATTGTAGAGCCAGAGAATATCCGGATTGTCGACCGTGAATTCCTTGCCGGGGCCTGAGCCCATGTCGCGGCCGGGCGAGGTCGCGTCGGGCAGCTTCGCCTCGCCGGGCGTCAGCCCCTTGGCGCGTTCGTGTTCGGCGATGATCGCAGTCGCCGCAGCAAAGGCCTTTTCGTCATGTTGGCGCAGCGCCGCAAGCGAGGGGTTTCGCGCCGCAAGCGCGTCTTCGGCCGGGCCGGAATGCGCGAGCTCCGGTATCTGCAGCGCCAGCAGAAGGCTGATCGACAAGGTTATGAGCCAGGATTTCGTCATCGTCGTCACATCCGTTATCAACCTGATGCGCGCCGCAATAGCGCAAGCAGAGCGACAATAGGGAGAGGCCGGAAGGAAGGCAACGGCGCTCAGTGCCAATCGATTGGGAGGGTTGAAATCGGCTGGAGATCAGAGGATCTTCAATTGCTGCAGGCCAAGGCGCAGATCGCGCAGCATCTCGCCGAAAATCTCCTCGATCATTCCGGTCGACCAGACGACCATGGTGCCGTAGGGCGAGCGCTTGCGCTGCATGAAGCCCGCCGTCTCGAAATCGATCAACGTCTTGCGGCAGGTCTCGCTCGACATCACCGCGACGAGAAAACGGGCGAGGTTGGACTGGTCGATCGCGCCGGCTTTTTCTGCCCAGTTCTGGATCAGTCGCGGCTTGGTGTCGGCGGTGAACATCGAGGCGAGCGCACGATCCTGTGAAAGCCCCAGACGCTGCAGCTTGGCCGGATCGCGGGTGAGCGAAACCACGTAATCATTGTGCAGATCGGCGAAGCGTTCGATATCTTCGGCGGTGCTGATGCCGAAGACCTTCATCGAATAGAGGAACTCGGCCATCAGATAGGTCGGCTCCGAGCGCAGTTGCGCCAGATGCTTGTCGTCCTTGCTGGCCGAGGCGGCGCAGACGCGGTCTGAGAAACCTATTCTCGCCGCGCGAACCTGCTCCAGCAAGCTTATGTCGAGCGCCAGTTCGTCACCGTTCCATTCCAGCATAAGCATTTCCTGCCGACAAATCTTCGAGACGATGTTCTTGTACTATCGCCGGCGCAGATCTCCAAATCGTTTGGAAAGCAACGACTTGCTGACGAGCCATATCTAGCCTACCATTTTTGAAAGACGTGACGGTCCTTGGGGGTCGAGGCAATGCGTAGTTTTGGGTCGCATATTTTGTTTGCCGCGGCACTTGCGGTCGCCTCGCCGGTTTTCGCCAAAGATACGACGATCATCGAGCTTCGCGGCGGCGACGGCGCGCGTTCGGTCGGCATCATCTCTTCCAACGAGGAAGCGGAGGCATCCGGGCCGGCGGCGATCACCGTCGGCGACGACGGCACCATTTACATCCTCGACCAGAACAACGGCCGCGTGCTCGCCGTCGATGCCGAACGCTCGCAGGCCGAGCCTGAGATCCTGCCGCTGCCGGAAAATGCGACGCCGGAGGATCTCGCCGTCGTCCACAACGAACTTTACCTCTGGTCGGACGGCGTCGTGCCGCTCGAGCGCTCCACCGATGCCGACGGCCGGTCGCAGACGCTGCGCGCCGTCGACGGCGGCGGTGATGCCGACGACTACACCCGCTCGGTCTTCGCCTCCATGGGCTCGGTATCGCCGGGGCCGCTGAACAGCATCATCGACGAGATCGGTCGCAGCACCAGCCGGCCCGAGGCCCGCCCGCCGATCATTCAATATGTGCCGAGCCGAGGGCTCGGCGATATCGTTGCCGAGGTCTCGGCTGCCGCAAACGACAAGGCGGAGATCTTGCTGCGGCGCAGCAGCTCGGAGGAGAATTTCCTTTCGCTGCAGCTCGCCTCGGAAGGGCGGATCGGCACCGTCGAACTTCTCGACATCGACACGACAGGCAGGCCCTATGCGCTGGTCGAGCTCGTGCCCGCCGACCGGCCCGAGCGCACCGGCATGCTGGTGGTGCGCTTCACGCCGAACGGCGCGATGGACCGGGTCTACGACCTGCCGATCGAACCGGGCACGGTATTCTCCAGGCGCTTCGTGGCGATCGGTCCGCGCGGCGATGTGCTTTATCTGCGCTCGCAGGAAAGCCGGGCGCAGGTGCTGCGGCTCGACGGCCGGGAGCCCGGCCGCAAGCTTGCCGTCGCTCGGCCCACCAAGCAGCCGAATGCCGGCAAGCCCGGCAAGACGCCGAAGGTGGCGATCGTGCCGAAATCGCGCAGCGACGTCATCGAGCGGGCAATCGGCTTCGAGACGCTGAACTGGCGGGTGACACCAACCGCCTATGGCAGGGATCCCGGCCCGGGCTGCGTCAACATGAACCGGCTGCGCCGCCCGATCTACCTGATCGGCAAGCGCGGACAGACGGTCAAGGGTGTTCCCTACTGCTGGGGCTGCAAGACACCGCTCGAAAATTTCATCGGCGGCGTGGAAAAGGGCCAGACCGCCGGCAACGTCTGCACCAAGAGCGCGCCGCAATCCAACATTCTCGGCGTCGACTGCTCCGGTTTCGTCAGCGACGCCTGGGGCCTGAAGATGCACGTGACGACGCGGGCCATCCCCGGGATCACCAAGCGCCTCTCCGACCCCTGGTCGATGCGGCCGGGCGACGCGTTGAACAAGCCGGGCTCGCATGTGCTGCTGTTCATGCGCTTCACGGCCGACAAGAAGGTGGAGGTGATGGAGGCCTCGCCGAATGCTTGCAAGGGTCGCGTCTGCCGCAATACCTATTCGCTCGGCAGCCTGTTGATGCGCGGCTATCAGCCGGTGCGCTTCAAGGGGCTCGACGGCTGAACGGCGGAAGCGTCACGCCGGTCTGCTGCATAATTCAAAGTATTACAGTGGCCGCCGCATGCTGTATCGGACGCCAAGTCCGGCATGCGCTGTGCAGGATCGGCTTTACATCGCGTTTGCCAACGCCAACCCCTCGGATTACCTCCGCCTGCCGGCCCACCGCGTGGTGGAACTGGGCCCTCACGTTACTATTTGATGGGTGCGGACCTCGTTCCTTACGCGGGTGTCCGCGCCGTGATTGGTCCGCCACTCCGTCCTCCGTCATGCTCGGCCTTGAGCCGAGCATCCATACCGCACCCACCAGCAGCTGCGGCATGGGTCCTCGGCTCAAGGCCGAGGACGACGGAGATTGGGGATGCGTTCCCGCCGATCTCCCTCTGGTTTAAGTCCTCTGCGCGTCTTTTCAGACACGCGGCGCTGTAAGCGCCAGCCGCCGCTTCGCCATCGCCAGAAGCCCGTGCGCCGCGACGCGCTCGGCATAGTCCCGATAGGCAGGATCCCGGCTCAGCATGCGTTCTTCCGCTCGCGCGCGCAGCAGGTAGATAAGACTGACGATCGCCAGCATGCCGGCCCGGGCAAGCCCTTCCGCAAGGCCGCTGGCGAGGAAACCTGGGATCGCAACCAGCCACCAGGCGATGTTCTTCGAGACATAGGCCGGATGCTTCATGAAGCGATAGGGGCCCGATGTGATGATGCCGCGATGCGTGAGATTTGAAAATCGCGGCCCGAAAGCGACGGTCGCCCAGACATAGATGACGGTGCAGAACAGCGTCGCGACGCTCCAGAAGATAAAGACGGCCGAGCCTTCCTGGATCACGGTCTCCCAGCCCGGCCCCTCGCCATAGGGCACGAAGGCATGCGAGATGGCAGGGAAGAACGGCTCATAACAGATGAGGCAGACGAGCCAGCCGAGTGCCGTCGTCTCCGTTGCCCTGACATGCCATCCGAAAAGCTTGAAAGTCGCGACATAGCCGCCGGCGGCAAGCACGACGTCGACAAGAAAGGCGAGCTGCAAGAGGCCTTCGAACCAGGCCGCCGAGAGCGGCGGAAACGCCCAGGCCGGCTTCTCGGCAAGATTGGAAAGAGCTGCCATGCCGCCCGAGAACATCAGGACGAGAAAGAAGCACTTGATCGCAAGCAGGCGCAATGCGAACAGCACGTCCTCCTCGCGAAAATCCTGCATCAACACCGCGCGCCCGACCTGATTGAGATAATCGTCGGGCTCCTCCGCGACCAGATCGGTGACCGCGACGTAGAGCATGGTTGCGCCGGCAAGTGCGATGGAAAGGGGAATAGTGGTGTGGCCAGCCTCGACGATCCATCGGACCGCCGACGACTGCGTGAAAAACGGAAAGACCGAACAGGCGATGACGACCACGCCAAGCAGCGCGGCGAGGCCCACAAGCTTCGTTCCGATGCGACGCCAGAAAATGGCGGGAGCCTCGTCTCGTCTCTTTCGCGATACCCAGGTCGAACGAGCAGCGAATGTGCCGTCGACGGCGATCCACGCCAGGAGAAGGCAGAACACGGCAAGCGCCATTGCCTTGCCGGGCTCAAGCTGGAGATAGGTCGAGAGCGAAATGCCGATAAGAACTCCGGCAAGGGTCGCCGCCTGGCTCACAAGAGGGCTGCCGGTCTCGGTATCCCTGTCCTGCGGTATCGGCACGCGCTCGGCCTTCTCGATTACATTGCCGGCTGAACGGAGCCCCGAGAGCGTTTCCGTGCCGCCCGAGTCGCAAGCGCCATCGCTGCTTCAGCGGTCAGCGAAGACGCATCCTCCGGCAGCGAGATCATCGCAATATCGAGCTTGTCGTAATCGACCATGTAGTAACCCGATGCGGTTTCGATAACTGCCCCAGGCCTGATCGCCAATAGATCCTGCGCCATCGTGCCGACGAACAGCGGGCCGCCCCAGATGTAGCGGAAGGCATAGACTGGTATGCCCTCGGCCGAGGTGCCGAGCCGACGAATATCGGTCTTCAGGCGGCGATCGGACCAGCCCCCGCTGGAACTCGATGAACTGCTGGAGCTGGATGAACTGCTCGAACCAGAAGAACCGCTAGAGCCAGAGCCGCCACCCATGCCGCCGCCGCCGGAATTCCCACTGGAACTGTTCTCGGAGCGAGCGAAAGCCGGTTGATTGCTCGTTGTGGGCACTCTTCTGACGGTGGACGCGGTTCTCCTGGTCGGCGTGGCGCTCCTGGCCGCCGGCTCTTCGCTGGCGAACAGCGTCCTGGCGCCAGGATCGAAGATGCAGCTCTGCAGGATTGCGCCTGAGCCTGCGATGAATGTCGAGCACAATAGGACACGGATGATTAGCTTGCTGTTCATGTAGGGCGCCCCCGGACCGCCGTTTCAGAAGAGATCGTACCTCGGATTTCGTTTTACCCAGGTCGCCTTGGCGAGCTTGACGAGCCTGTCATCGAGCGACTTGGTCTTCGGAATTGCCTTTTTTTCCTGAGCGGTCAGCTCGGCGGCAAAGGCTGTCTCCGCTTTTTTCTTCGCGGCGCCAGGCATCCTCTTGAGTTCCGCCAGCGCCTGGTTCTTCGGATCGCCGCTGCCCGGCATGTTGATGGCGGTCGCCAGCGCGAAATAACGGGACGCGATCGCAAGGCTGTCAGCGTCCGCACCCTCTTCCTTCGCGAGCATCGCGCGGTCGAGAGCACCCCAATAATCGCCGCGTTCCGCGCCCATCTCCAGCCACTTCACCGCTTCCGCCTTGTCCGCGGCAACGCCGATACCGTCGCGATACATGCGCCCGAGGTTTGTCGGCGCATAGGGCTGACCGCCCTCCGCCGCCCGCGTGAAAAGGTCGAGCGCTTTCGGGAGATCCTCCGGAGCGCCTTTTCCGAAACGGTAGACGAGCGCGAGATTGTTCAGCGAATAGATGTCGTTGCGCTGGACGCCGGCCTCGTAGAATCGGATAGCCCGCTCCGGATCGGCCGGAACGTTGACGCCGTTCAGGAAGATATAGCCGAGCTCGTTCATCGCATAGGTATGCCCGAGATCGGCGGCCTGCAGCATCAGGCGCAACCCCAGCTGCTGATCGGCCTTGGTGCCGCGGCCGTAGTAGAGGGCCTTGCCGTAGCTATGCAGGGCGAAGGGATCGCCCTTGGCCGCACCACCCTTGGCGATCTGGCTTGCCTTGGCTGCGTCGCGCGGGACGGAGGCACCGAACTCGTAAAGGCTCGACAGTTCATAGATTGCCCGGACATGCCCGGCATCCATCGCCTTGTTGATCGTCGCAAAAGCCGTCTTGGCGTCGCGGTTGGCAAGCTGGGCACGGCCGAGCTGATAGACGAAGCGCGACACCTCGGGATAGGCCTTCACTGCTTCCATGCAGGCGGGCAGTGCATCATCGGGGTCGATCTCGTTCGGCAGCTTGCCTGCTGTCACGCCCTGCAGGTCGAGTGGTGCTGCGGCTGATGTGTCGCAGGCGTCGAGCGTCGGCTTGAAAGTGACGGTCGCCGGCGGCAAGTCGTCGTTGGCGGCCTGCAGCGTCAGGGCGAAAGGCTGGTTTTCGGTGCCGATCTGCGGCTCATAGGAAAGAGCGGGAATATCGGCTGCTTCGAGCACGTGACCGAGCCCGATCACCCGGTCTCCGGCGCGCAGCGTGCCCTTGTCGGGCAGGGCCGCGACCTTGAAGGTCATCTCCGCGGCCGATGCCGGCACGACCGGCAGGCTGGCTTCAACAGGGCCGACGCCGATCGTCGTGTCCACGTCGCGCGGCAGGGTCTTCAGATAGGCGTCGGCATCGGCGAGCCGCACCTGCTTTTCCTGTTCGAGCTGGGCGAGCTTGGCGCCGGCATCCGCCGAGACGGTGATCGCGACGACACCCTGCGTCGCCTGGCCGTAAGGGTCGCTGACGGTATAGCCGATCAGGCCGACGGTTCCGGCGGCAACACCTGATGAATCATAGGTCAGCGCCGTCAGTGCCGCGGCAGGCATCTTCGCGCCCTGCTCGACCGGCTTGCCGTCGAAGCTGAGCTTGCCGGTCTTGGGAAGCTGGTTGAGGGTGACGAGCAGCGCCGAGCCGGTCTCGTCATGCGGCGGGGCGATCGGCAATTTGGTCGTGGCCGCACCCTCCGGCACGCTCACCTGCTGCATCGGTTCGACGCTTGGCGGCGGCGGCGCCGGAATGAAATAGAAGCTGTCCATCAGGGAGGAGTTTTCCCAGGGAACCTGCTTGCCGTTGGTCATGGCGATCACATCACGGCGCACATCGGTCAGGACCTGGCGGATTTCCTTGTTGGGTTCGCTCGCCCGCTTGATGAAGGATTCGGAATAGGGGCTGAGCGCCCCGGTGCCATCGAGCGCGACCTGACCGGGTTCGGTCGAAAAGGCGATCAGGCTGCCGAGATCGCTGTCGATGCGCGCAAGTCCGCGTGTGGCGCCGACCGGTTCCAGTTTTTCCGCCATCCAGAATTTCTGGGCATTGAAGGGATTGTTGCGGCAGGCGTCGAGGAAGATCAGCTGTACCCGCGAATTCTGCTTGAGATGGTTCAGGATGAGGTCGAGCGGCATGGTCTGCGTCTCGACGTCATAGGGCGTCTCCAGTGTCGCATCGACCGGCACGATGAAATTCTGGCCGCCCACCTGGATGCCGTGGCCCGAATAGTAGATCAGGCCGGCCTCGGCATTGCTGGTCGAACGCAGGAAGCGGCGCACCGTATCTTCGAGCCCGATGCGGTCGACATTGACGCCGATCGTCACGTCGAAACCGGCCGCGCGCAACGTGGTCGCGACCTCTTCGACATCATTGGCAGGATTGGGAAGCGAGGGCAGCGTCTTATAGACCGAGTTGCCGATGACGAGGGCGACGCGGCGTCCGCTCTCCTCGGTGATGGCGGCATGTACCGTGCCGATCGACAGCAGCATTGCTGCGACGATCAGCAGATAAGCGCACAGTCTCTTGACGTGGTGAAACTTGGGCATGGCTCGATCGCAAACATTCTATTGTCTAAGTTCAATAAAATTTGCTGGCCTGCTGGTGCTGGGCCCCCTCCGCATTCACAATTCAAAACTATTCCTCGGCGCTCTAAAAAGCAAGCTTCGCCGCCTCCAAGTGAATTGGAGCAGTCCCGTTAGATTGGAAGCCTGTCCCGAGCGGGAAAGACTATGGAAATCAGGAAACAAACATGCGACTGAGGGCAGATACGTCAATTATGGTGACGTTTTCTTGGAGTCTCTCGTCGGTCAGCTTGGAGCATTCCGCTGACAGTAGTCTCCAGAGATCTTTTTTTCGGAATGTCTTTGTCGCAAACAGCTGCACACTTTAGCGAGACATGCTTTAGTTTAGGAAAGAGGGCGCTGAAACATTTTCAATCCTCGCATCGTGCTCTCCTGATGAGGGAGTTCCTTTCCATCCCAGATTAGCCATATGTGTTATGGTCATGTCGAATTCGCGAGTCCAAAAAGATGGGCGAAGACTGGAGGGGTCGTTGCAGAGAAGGCTCGCAGCTATTCTAATCGCGGACGTCGTCGGCTATTCTCGCTTAGTCGAGGCGGACGAGAACGGAACGCTTGCGGCTCTCGGCAGCTTGATGACGTCGTCGTTACGTCCGGTTATCGCCGCTCATGCTGGACGTGTCGTCAAACTAATGGGCGATGGTCTGGTCGCGGAGTTCATCTCGGTGGTCGAGGCTGTTTCTTGTGCGATCGCAATGCAGAAGTCCGTGGCGAGCCATCAGCATCTCGTCGATCCCACGAGCAAGATCGTCTTTCGCGTAGGAATCAATCTCGGCGACGTCGTGGTAGACGGTGACGACATCTTAGGGGACGGAGTTAATGTGGCGGCGCGACTGGAGCAGTTGTGCCCGCCGGGTGATGTTCTAATCTCCGGCGCAGCGTACGAACATCTCGCGGGGAAAATCGACGCCACGATCGAGTACGCGGGAGAGCAGCGCCTCAAGAACATCACGCGCCCAATCAAGGCGTACCATCTTCCGCTGAGCGGATCGAAGTTTGCCGTTTCCGACGTCTCAAGATCCACTGGACCAACCATCGCAGTCCTTCCATTTGAAAACATGGGCGGTGACCCTGAGCAGACGTATTTCAGCGATGGAATCACCGAAGACATCATCATCGAGCTTGCCAGGTTCACCGAACTCATGGTGATCGCAAGAACCTCGTCGTTCGCGTTAGGCGGCCGGACGGGTGACTTGCGTGAGATCGGTCACATTCTCGGCGCGGATTACGTGGTCGAGGGAAGCGTCAGACGAGCAGACAATCGGATCCGGATCGCGGTGCAGCTTGTCGAAACAAAAGGCGGCACTCATCGTTGGGCAGAGCGTTACGACGCCTCCATGGAGGATATCTTCTCCACCCAGGAAGAGATAGCGCGCAGCATCGTAGCCATGGTCGCGCAACGCGTCATAGACGACAACGAACTCACCTCTCGAAGACGCCGTCCGGAAGACGTGCGAGCCTACGATCTCTTCCTGCAGGGCAACCGCCTCTCCGACGACTTCCGGCCGGGAGCACAGGAGCGCGCCGAGGCGCTGTTTGAAAGCGCTGCCAAGGCGGACCCTACTTTTGCACGCGCCCATACAGGTCTCGCCTATATCTACCTTAACCGCGCCTCGAAAGGAGGCCTTGGTATCCCAAGGGAACGTGACGATAACCGGATCAAGGCGCTTCGATCGGCCGAAACGGCATTCGCCTTGGACCCAAGCGATCCTCGGGTACAATGCACTCTGGGTTACATTTGTTTGACCTGGCGAGACTTCAAAAGGGCGGAGCATCAACTCGACCTCGCAAAGTCGATGAATCCCAATGATGCCACTATTCTGATCCTGTGGGCGTGGATGCAAGGAGCGCTGGGGCGACCGCTCAAAGGCTTGGCCGGCGCCGAGGTCGCGTACCGGCTGAACCCGCTACATCCCAGTTGGTATAACTACTACAAATCCCGTCTTCTGTTCCTTGCAGAACGATACAGTGAGGCCGCGACCCTTCTGGAACAGCGGACTTTTGACACGCCCGAGAGAGAGCCGCGAGACATGGCATGGCGCGCAGCGTCCTACGGTCATCTCGGTCGGATCGATGATGCTGAGAAATGCGGAAAAATGTTCGTTGATGTTATTAGGAGAAGGTGGTGCGGAGCGGCGACGGCAGGTCCCGCCGACTACGTGAACTGGCTTGTTGATGTCTCGTATCTCTACAACGAGCATGATGTGTTGCGGCTCCGCGAGGGATTGAGGCTCGCGGGTCTGCCGGGATGAATGTGCTCGCGGTATCGGCGGCAGTTAACGCCCGATCAATCGCTGCGCCTCGCTCGGGACGTCTGCGAGGTCGCTGATCTCGTGGCGGTGACGGGGCGCCGAGTGCGTGGGCCGCAAGCTGATGCTCGGTGCTCCAGGCGCGCGAATGTCGATGCCCTAAAGCGCGTCGCGATCTTTCAGATTCGCCCTTTGCGCTTTAAGTCTTTGTTTTTACGCATGTCGTTATCGCAAAACCGCGCACATTTTTGCGCGACATGCTTTAGCCTCGAAACGTATAGTTGCTGATCGAGGCCGGTTTCATCTCGATGGAGAAGCCCGGCAGGGTGGGCGGCATGTAGGCGGCGTTCTCGATCAGGCAGGGGTCGAGGAAGTGTTCGTGCAGATGATCGACATATTCGATGACGCGGCCTTCTTTGGTGCCCGACACCGCGACGTAGTCGATCATCGACAGATGCTGCACATATTCGCAGAGCCCGACGCCGCCGGCATGCGGCCAGACCGGCAGGTCGAACTTGGCGGCGATCAAGAGCACGGAGAGAACCTCGTTCAGCCCGCCCATGCGGCAGGAGTCGATCTGCACGATGTCGATCGCGCCCTCGGCGATGTACTGCTTGAACATGATGCGGTTCTGGCACATCTCGCCGGTCGCGACCTTCACCGGGCCGATCGCCTGACGGATCTTGCGGTGGCCGGCGACATCGTCGGGGCTTGTGGGTTCCTCGATGAAGAAGGGCTTGGCGAAGGAGAGCGCCTTGACCCAGTCGATCGCCTGGCCGACGTCCCAAACCTGGTTGGCGTCGATCATCAGGTAGCGGTCGGGGCCGATCACCTCGCGGGCGATCCTGAGGCGGCGGACATCGTCTTCCAGGTCGCGGCCGACCTTCATCTTGATATGGTTGAAGCCGGCATCGATCGCCTCCTGGCAAAGGCGGCGCAGCTTTTCGTCGCCGTAGCCGAGCCAGCCGGCCGAGGTCGTGTAGCAGGCGTAGCCCTCTTTTTCGAGGACGGCGATGCGTTCCGCCTTGCCCGCCTCGGCACGCTTCAGGATCTCGACCGCCTCGTCGCGCGTCAGCACATCGGTGAGATAACGGTAATCGACGATATCGGCGATCTCTTCCGGCGACATTTCGGCGACGAGCCGCCAGACCGGTTTGCCGGCCTGTTTGGCAAGCAGGTCCCAGACGGCATTGACGACCGCGCCGGTCGCCAGATGAATGGCGCCCTTTTCCGGGCCGATCCAGCGCAGCTGGCTATCGCTGGTCAGATGCCGCCAGAAGGCGCCGGGATGGGCGAGAACTTCTGTGAGGTCGGCGCCGACGATAAGATGGCGCATCGCTTCGATCGCCATGCAGCAAATGTCGTTGCCGCGGCCGATGGTGAAGGTCAGGCCGTGGCCGGCAAGGCCCGGCGCATCCGTATCGAGAATGACGTAGGCAGCCGAATAATCCGGGTCGGGGTTCATCGCATCGGATCCATCAAGGCTTTGCGACGTGGGAAAGCGGAGATCGAAGACACGAAGGTCGGTGATGCGGGTCATGATTGTTCCTCCCGATTATAATTGTATGGGCTGATTATATAAGACCGGCAGGACTGCCGGCCGCGTCAGCCGAGATCAGATCGTCCAGCCGCCGTCGATGGCGATCGCCTGGCCCGACGTGTAGGTCGCGCCGGCGAGATAGACGGCGAGATCGGCGATCTCTTCCGGCGAGCCCAGCCGGCCCATCGGCTGGCGGGCGATGAAGGCGGCGCGCGCCGCGTCGTAATCGCCCTGCGCCCGCATGCGGTCCTGCAGCGACGGGCTTTCCACCGTGCCGGGGCAGATGGCGTTGCAGCGGATGCCCTGACCGACGTAATCGGCGGCGACGGCTTTGGTGAGCCCGATCACCGCCGCCTTGGTGACGCCGTAGGCGAAACGGTTCGGCACGCCCTTGATGCTGGAGGCGACGGAGGCCATGTTGATGATCGCCCCGTCCTTGCGCTCGATCATGCCGGGCAGCACGGCACGGATAGTGCGGATCATCGCTTTGACGTTGAGGTCGAAGGCGAATTCGAGATCGGAATCCTTCATCTCGAGGATCGAGCCGGCATGGACGAAACCGGCGCAGTTGAACAGCACGTCGACGGCGCCGATTTCGACGACCAGAGCTTTGACCGCATCCTCTTCGAGCACGTTCAGCTGATGGGTGAAAACGCCAGTTTCGGCGGCAAGCGTCGCCAGCGCCTCGGTGTTGATATCAGTCGCGTGAACCTTGGCGCCGATCGCGGCAAAGGCTGCCGCCGTCGCCCGGCCGATGCCCTGGCCGGCGGCGGTGATGAGAACGGTCTTGCCGGAAAGTCTGTTTGTCATATCACGGGCCTTTTCTGGAATTGTCTACGCTGGACGATGGAGTGCGGTTCATGTTTTGGCGAAGCTCGGTCGTGATGGAACGCCTTGTCCATCATCGTCCGCCATTCGCCCTCTTTGCGCGTTTCGACCGGGTTCTGGCAAGATGCGCGCGGCTCTCTGTCTTAAATGGAGGAGTTGCTACCGTTGCAAAGGCAGACCAGCGCCGGATCCCGCCGACCGACCATGCGGATGCTTGTCTTCGACGACCTTCGCCAGTTCCAGGGCCGATGACCATTCCCATGCGCTGCATGGTCTTCCTCCTAACGCCGTCCTGCTCTTCAGTGATGATTTGTCTGTTTATAGACAAACAGACGATTGACCAAGGGTCAAGTGCGAAGTTTTCCTTTTCCGGCTGCGGTTCTGCGTATATGCAGAATGATATTCACAGGAGGAAGGAATGGAGACGGACGAGTCCGACCGCTATCGTGCTCCTGCCCTCGACAAGGGCCTCGATATCCTGGAGCTGCTCGCCGGCGTCGACAGCGGTCTCACCCAGGCTGATATCGCCAAGCGGCTCGACCGCAGCCCCAACGAATTCTACCGCATGCTCGATCGTTTGGTGCGCCGCGGTTACGTCACCCGCCTGGATGGCGACCGCTACTCGCTGACGCTGAAACTCTTCGGCCTTGCGCAGCTGCACGCGCCGGTGCGCCGGCTCGCCTCTTACGCCACGCCGCTGATGCGCGATCTTGCCCAGCGCACACGCCAGGCCAATCATCTCGCCGTCTTCGATCGCGGCGCGGCTGTCGTCATCGCCCAGCAGGAGGCGCCGGACTATTGGGGATTTTCGATCCGCATCGGCGCCCATATCAGCCTCTTCGACACCGGTTCGGGGCATGTGCTGCTTGCCTTCCGCAGCGAGGAGGAGCGGGAGATGATGATCTCGGAACATGTGCGCAGTCGCTCGGACATCGAACTCGGCCCTGAATTCTACGATCGTCTCCACCAGATCCGCGAGCGCGGCTACGAGATGATGGCGAGCGCCCAGACATCAGGCGTCTACAATCTTTCCGCTCCCGTTCTCGGGCCGGACCGCCGCTGCATCGCCGCCCTCACCTGCCCCTTCATCGCGCTCGTCAATGCGCCCTCTGCTCCCGATATCACCCAGGCGATCACGCTGGTGCAGAAGGCGGCCGCCCAGCTTTCACTGCTTGCCGGCGCCGATGTCGTCAACTCTGGCTGACGGGTACACGGCACCGCGTTGGAACAGGAAATGTGACGGCTGCTTCGACGGCGGGTTTGCTGAAACAGACCCCCACCCTCCGTCATCCCAGGCCTTGATGAGCCTGGGATCCACGCCCACTGCTGATAGAGAGACCGGTGTGGATCCTCGGGTCAAGCCAGGTCAAGCCCGAGGATGACGGAGGGTGGGGGGCTTCTGGAGCAAGGGCAGCGAGGAATATGGGCGCAGCTACGATTTTCACGTGGGCTTCTCAGCCCCATCATCCGCCCTACGGGCACCTTTGTCTGGGTTGAGCCATCGGCATCAACCCTCCCTCGACCCCTCGAGGGGAGAAGAGGACACGCCGCGGCCTCTCCGTTCCCCGCTTACCTCTCACACAGCAAACGCTGACCCCGAGAATTTCTATTTGAACAAACCATTCACCAGGGATAGCTTTGCGGGAAGCCTACTCTTGGAGGAGAAGAGCGTGTTCATCGACACCCATCTGCATATCATCGATCGGTCGGCGCTGCCCTATCCCTGGCTCTCCGGCGCGCCTGATCTCGATCATGATTTCCTCTACGAGACCTATGCGACAGAGGCCGGGCGCTGCGGCATCACCACGGTGCTGCATATGGAGGTCGACGTCGATCCCACCGCGATGCAGGCCGAGACCGATCACGTCGCCAGGATCGCCAAAAAGGAAGGCAGTCTGATTGCAGGCGCCATCGTCTCCTGCCGGCCGGAAGAGGAAGGCTTTGCCGCTTATCTCGAGCGGCAAAAGGCCGATCCCTTCGTCAAGGGGTTCCGCCGCGTGCTGCATGTCGTGCCTGATGATGTCTCCGAAGGTACCCTGTTCCGCGAAAACATCAGGCGCATCGGCGGCAGCGGCCTGACTTTCGACCTTTGCACCTTGCCGCATCAGGCGAGCCGTGTGACCGCCCTCGCCGATCTTGCGCCTGATGTGCAATTCGTGCTCGACCATTGCGGAGTGCCGGATATCCGCTCGGATGCCTTCCAGCTATGGAAGGCCGGCATATCGGAGATTGCCCGGCGGCCGAACGTCGTCTGCAAGGTCTCCGGCGTCGTCGCCTATACCGATGCGAAGACATGGACGGCGCAAACGCTGCAGCCCTATATCGAACATGTGATCGCAAGTTTCGGCTGGGACCGCGTCGTCTGGGGCAGCGACTGGCCGGTCTGCACGCTCGGTGGCGGCCTCTCTACCTGGGTTGCGGCGACCCATGCCATGCTTTCCGGCGTGAGCGAGACAGAGCGCTCGAAGTTGCTTTTCGCCAATGCACAGCGCCTCTGGTCGCTCTGACGTCACAAAATCAAGCGACCGGTCTCCTGGACGTGCCAATCCGGCATGCTTTTTGTACCATTCCGAGACAAAAATGGCCCGATTTTCGGGCTTAACTCTATCTACATGCAACCAATTGCTAGCCTTATTTATCTCGGCTAAAAGTTGTTGACACGGATATGGCGAATAACCCCTTGTCCGCTGCCTTCAGAAGGGAAATGAGATGAAAGAAGAACCGCATTCCGTCGATGTTCACGTCGGAAAGACGATCCGCATCCAGCGTCTGTTGAGGAAAGTTTCTCAAACGGAACTGGGCGATCGTGTGGGCGTAACGTTCCAGCAGATCCAGAAATACGAAAAGGGCTCCAACCGCGTTTCCGCCAGCATGCTGGTCGAAATCGCCGGCGCGCTGAAGGTCGATGTCCGGACGTTTTTCGACGACCTGTCGACCCCTGATAATGCCAACGACAACCCCGCTCCGAGCGAGGAATTCGTTATTTCGCGCGAAGGCGTCCTTCTCAATGCGGCGTTCTTTTCGATCAAGAACGAAGCGCTTCGTAAAAAGATCCTGAAGCTCGTCCAGGCGATTGCCAACACCGAACAGTTGGATACTGAAGCGGCCGAATAGACCGGTTGTCCTTCACGTGATCCGAACGGACCGCATGAGGTCAATGGCGATCGATCAGGATTAGATTCTCGCTGGCATCCTTCATTGCGATCTTGGCTTTGCTGCCGAGCAGCTTCTCGAGATTGACGTCAAGCTCCCTGTCGGGATCTATGCCGTCCCAATCGATGACGACCTGCAGCAGCGCCATGTTCGTCAGGTGCATCAGATTGCGCAGCTGAAGCTTTTCAGCCTCCTCCTTGGCTGCCGACAGCAGCCGGAAGATCCTTGCGTATTCGCTGCCGGTACCCTCGTTGTATTGATCAAACATCGTTCCCGCCTCTTTGGTCGTGGAACCCTACGATTCCATCACTGCTGCATCATTCCGCCGCGACCGTTATTCAAGCGTTACAGGAACCGCATTGCGCGTGACTTCGGCGTGCAAGAGCTCCCAATGTGAGGTCGCGGCAAAGCGCCAGTCACGGTTGACGGGGAGGAATTTGTCCCGGCGCAGCCATTCCAGCACCAGTCGCGCGTCGTTGCGTTTGCGCTCGACGCGGTTCTTGCGAATGGCGGCGAGGATGTGGTCGCGGCGCGGCTTGCGGAAATGGCACTCGTCGGCCACCTTCGCATAGGTGCGCTCGGAAAAGTGCAGGAAACGGCCGGCAAGCAGCAGTTTCTTGCGCTCGCCGGGCGAAATCTCGCCGCTGGCGTAAAGCGCATCGATCGTCGGCTCGAAATCGACCCAGGGAACGGAAAGCGGCAGCCAGCCGAGCTCCTGCGGCGCATGCACCAGCGCGACGGCCTCATCGTCGAGCAGCCGTCCGGACTCATAATCTTCGAAGATCGAGCCGAGCCCGACCATGCCGAAGGGGGCGCATTCGGCTGCTCGCAACGCCCCCATGCTGGCCCCGCCGGCAACGGCGACATCGTGTTCGAGTGCGTAAAGTATTTCCTTGTGCCAGACCGAAGGCAGGTCGCCGAAATAGCCGTCGACGAGGCCGATCGCGGTGGCGCCGTCCTGAACGGCCTTCAAGATGTCGCCGGCGGCGGCCGGCGGCCGGAAATCGATGCAGGGAGACATGGCTCTTGCTGCGGCAAGATCGCTGCCAAGGCTCGGGCCGACGAACAGCACCTTCATGATTCGGCTCCTCTGATGGTGTTGACCGCACGCAGGCCGAGCTGGATGTATTGGCCTGAAATATCGACCTCCAGTCCCGGCACGATCACCCTGACGACGAAGACCGGCAGGGCCCGATGCGGGAACGGCACGACGACGATCTGTTCGATGCCGCTCGCCGCCAGCCGGTCGGCAATATGGTCGATGGTGTCCTGGATCGTCGCCGGGCGGCGATCGCGGGCCTGGAACGAGCGCATCCGGCCGTCGCCCTCGCAGAGTTCGACCACCTGCTGCATTGCCGCACTCCTGTCGAGCCGCTGATAGATGCGCGGCGAGAAATCGTCGCGGCTGCCGGCAATCGCGGTCAGCCGGCTCTGCGCCGCTTCGGTGATGGCGCGCAGCGCGGCGCGCACGGGATCGGGGTGGCAGCCGCAGCCACCGCAGACATGCGACCAGCGCGCGTCGACACGGTCGGAAAGATTGCCTGGCATGATGACGGCCAGAAAAGCGGGAACGCCGATATCCGTCGTCATGTCGAGCAGCAGCAGTTTCATGCCGGCGCGGGTGATCCGGTCGGTCATGACGTCGATGACCGCATCGCCGAAGGAGGCGGGGTCGATGCGGCTCTCCTTCAGGCGCTCGGGCGATTTCAGCTGGGTCAAGGCCCAGGCGTCGCGCTCCACCAGCTCGCAAAGCCCATGCAGGACCGCTTCGGACGGTGTGTTGCCGGAGGCAAGCCCATCGCTCGACTGCTCGAAGCCCGGCGGCCTCTCGCCGCGATGATCGAGACCGACGAGCCACCAGGGCACGAAGACGCTGCTGCCGGAAAGAATGTCGAGCCCGGAGCACCACGGAATAGGACTGCTGCCGATCTCGTCGGGCGCGCAGCGTGCGACATTGTCGAGATCGATCATGGCGGCACGCTCCGCCCGCATGCTCTCGACCGTCGCCTGCGTCAGGTCGGCGGGGGCAATTTCGGCGATCCGCGTCTCGACCGCCTCCATCGCCGCCGAGGCCATGGCGGCATCGTTGTCGATACCCTTGCCCTGAAAGACCGAGAGCGTATGGCTGTTCGGCCTCGTTGCAAAGGCGACGGGGATATTCAAGACGTCGAGTGCCGTCAACAGACCGACGCGCGTAATGCCGAATTCGCGCAAATGCGGCCTGATGGCTGCAAGCGTTTGAGCCGGCGTGACGGCGCGGTCATGATAATCGCTGACACCGGCCGATGATCGTTTAAGGTCACCGGCAAGCGTTTCAAGGTCGGTGAAAGCGGACATGCCGATCTGTTCCTTAGCGGAACCTCAGCGCATGCGTCAGGCTCTCGAGCGCATTGGTGGAAACGCTGAGCTCGTCCTGCTTCATGGCTGCCTTGGCGGCTGCAGAGAAGCGCAGCGACTGTGTCTGAGCTGTGGTGGTTTCAGCATTCGTCTTCATATTTCATCTCCGATTGGTCAGGCAGCGCCTTGCTGCCGTTAACCATCGGAAAGAAACATTGCCTGCGTCATTTAAGCGTTACAGGCTTCATTAAAAGGCGGTGCATCAGGGAAGGCCGGCAAGATGCAGGCCCTGTATCAGCGGTTCCGTATAGGCGGGATCGCGATCGGGGACGAAATGACGGATGTCCTCACTGCGGAAATCGGGGAAGTTTTCCAGCACCACCCTAGCGTAGTTCCTGGCCTTGCCTGTGTCGCCTGCCATGGCATGCGAGGCAGCGAGCAGGCGGGCCGTCGCCTGCTTCGTCTTCACCGGTTCCAGCGCCTCGATCGCCATTTCATACTCTTCGCGCATGAAGTGGATGCCGCCGAGGTTCCAGTAATAATAGTCCGGCGGCAGCGGATTGAGTTTGAAGGCAGCGCGGCTGAGCTCCAGCGCTCGATCGAAATCGCCATCATGGGAAAGCGCGTCGGCATAGTCGGCGAGGATGTCGGCATCGTTGGGATTGAGATCCTGGGCTTGCTGAAAATATTCCAGGCTTTCGTCGAAGCGGCGCCGATAAAGCGCCACAAAGCCGAGCTCGCGATAGGCCCGGCCGCTGTTCGGGTCGGACTGCTGCGCCTGCCGGGCAGCGCCGTTCGCCTCGTCGAGCAGTTCCTTGTCCCGCATGCCGCGGATCAGCCATTCCATGCCGAGCGCGCGCGACATGCCGGCATGGGCGGCAGAGAAATGCTCATAACGATTGAGCGAGGATTTGAACCATTTGCGCGCCTGGCGCAGATGCTGCAGATCGGTATGGGCGATCAGCCGCTTGCCTTCCAGGTAGAGGCGGTAGGCGGACGGCGGCGCGTCGCCGATCGGCATCGCCAGTTCGTGACGCTCGATCGTGTCGGCGAGCGAGGAAACGATCCGCCGCGTCAGATGCGCGAAGGATTCGCTGATCTTCTGCATGACCAGCGGAAGTTCGATGGCCCAGATCACCTCCGATGTCGTCGTCCGCGTCAGCCGGCAAGTCGCAAAGACATCCTCGTCGCGGCCCTGGATGGTGACGTAGACCGCGTAGTCGAAGCTGAGGTCGAGCGGACCGGGCACGGCACGCGACGGATCGATCGAACGGCTGAGGATCTCCAGGCTGGTATGCGCCGCGATCACCTTGAAGCCGCGCTGCTGGCTGAGACCGATGGTGACGTCTTCGAGAAGCGCCCTGCCGACGCGCTCCATCAGCGGATCGGTGAAAATGCTTTCCGGCGGCAGGATGATGATACGCGGCTGGCCAAGCGGACTGACGGAAAGGTTAAGCGCCGACTGAGAATGTCCCGACGTTGCCTGTGCTGCCGGCACCAGGTTAAGTTCGCGGGCAAGAGCGGTTGTGCTTTCTTCCGGCTCGGTGTCGAAGTCGTCCTTCAGCTGGCTCTTGCACTTCAGATAGGCCTGACGCGCCGCTGCCGGATCGTTCATCCTGACATAGGTGCGCATCAAGGCGCGGTAGGCCGTCTCGCTGGCAGGGTCGAGTTCCAGCAGGCGCCTGGCAAGCGTGACCTGCTCTTCATCAGATCTGTCTTCCGATGTCTCGACCAGCCGGGTGAGATGAGCGGAGCGCAAGTCGTCGACACGCTGGCGCTCAAAGGTCAGCCAGTCCTCGGCGCCCTGCGTCGGCGATTTGACGCCTTCGAGCAATTCGCCGTTCAGCAGGCCGCCGTCTTCGGGTGCGAGTGGCCCTTTCTGTTTCAGGATATGAACATCGACCTCCCAGCCATCGGCAAGGCCGATATGGGTTCGGGTCGGGGCAAGCAGCTGTGGAAGGCCGGCGGGAACGCTCTGTTCGATGCGCGCCAGCAGTTGGCGCAGGCTGCCGGCCCGTTTTTCCGGCAGTTCCGATTGCCAGAGCTGTCGCCTGACGGTTTCGCGGTCGAGTTCGAAATTGGGTTCGGCGGCGAGCATGGCGAGGAGAAAATAAGACTTCTCCGGCAAGGGGAGTTCCCTCCCCGCCGCCAGCAATCGCGGTCTTCCGAGCAGGCACAGCCTGTTCGTCAGCATCTGCCGGATGTCCGTCGCATCTCGGTTCTCACCCCTGAAAGCCAAGGCGCACAAGCGCACCGGCCAGTCCAAACCATGTTAGAGCCATAAGAGGCCGGCGCATAGCGGCTTTGCTTTAAAAAGAAGAAGTTTCATCGAATATTTGCATATTCTCGCGCCACACGGAGAGGCAATGCTTTGCCAACACTTTCGTGAGGATGCGGTTTGCGTGTTGTGGCGGCAGGTTATTTCCGCCGTGAAATAGATCACAGCACCTGTGCAATCCGTTTCGGGCTTGTTTCCGTCGCGGTCTCGGCTTCGACGAAATCGAGCCCGATATCCAGCACCGGCGCGCTGTGCGTCAGCCAGCCGACGGAAATGAGGTCGACACCGGAAGCAGCGATTGCGGCAGCCGTTATCGGCGTGACCCGGCCGGATGCCTCGGTGATGGCTCGGCCGGCGACGATAGCGACGGCCTCGCGCAGCTGATCCGGCGTCATATTGTCGAGTAGAACGGCGTCGACGCCGGGCTCCATCGCCTCATGCAGCTGATCGAGGGTGTCCACTTCGACCTCGATCTTCACCATATGGCCGACGCCGGCCCGCGCCCGGCGGATCGCTTCAGCGACGCCACCGGCGATGGCGACATGATTATCCTTGATCAGCACGGCGTCATAAAGCGCGAAGCGGTGATTCATACCGCCGCCGGCCCGCACGGCATATTTCTCCAGCGCCCTGAGCCCCGGCGTCGTTTTGCGCGTGCAGGCGACGGAAGCCTTGGTGCCCCTGATGGCGGAGGCGATCCCTGCCGTCACTGTGGCGATGCCAGAGAGGTGACCGAGGAAATTCAGCGCGGTGCGCTCGGCACTCAGCAGGCCGCGCGACGGGCCTTCGATGGTGGCGATCACGTCGCCAGGCTTTACCGCGTCGCCATCCTGGAGATGGCGGCGCATGACGATCTCGGGATCGACGAGAGCGAAAGCGAGTTCGGCGGCATCGAGGCCGGCGATCACGCCCGGCTGACGCGCAGCCATCACCACCGTCGAGCGGTGATCCCGGGGGATGACCGATGCCGAGGTGATATCGCCGGCAAGACCGAGATCTTCGAGAAGCGCAGCCCGCACCAGCGGCTCGACGATCAGGCGCGGAAGGGCAACGAGGCTCATCTCAGGCACTCCTTGCAAGGGCATAGGGCGGGGTCGCGCGGGCGATCTCCAGAACGTCGGAAAGGTGCATCTGGCGCCGGTTGGCGTTGGCGAGCTTCAGCGGAAAATCGGTGCGGGCATGGGCGCCGCGCGATTCGATGCGCAGGCTGGCAAAGACGGCGATCAGCAGCGCGACGATGGCCGGATCGGCGGCCGGGCCGTTGCCTTCGGCAAGCGGCAGCAGTGCGGCGATCGCCCCCTGAATGGCGCCGGCATTGCGCAGCACGCCGAGATGGCGCGAAACGATCGGCCGGACGAGCGATGCATCGGCCGGCGCCGGCAGTCTCCCGGCGGAGATGGTGCCGGTACCACTCGCCGGCATGCCTGAAATGTCGCGCGCCGCCCGCACGCCCATGACAGCCGCTTCCAGCAGCGAATTGCTGGCAAGCCGGTTTGCGCCGTGCAGGCCGGTCGAGGCCGCCTCTCCGGCGACCCAGAGACCGGGAACCGAACTGCGGCCATTTGCATCCGTGGCCACGCCGCCCATGTGATAGTGAACGGCGGGTCGCACCGGAATGAGGTCTTTCGCCGGATCGATGCCGGCCTCGCCACAAAGGCTCGAGATGACAGGAAAGCGCGTGGCAAAGCGGCTGCCGAGAGCATCCCGGGCATCGAGAAAGACTCGTCCGCCACGGGCGATTTCGGCGCTGATCGCCCGCGCCACCACGTCGCGCGGTGCAAGCTCGGCCCCTGGTATGCGGGCCATGAACCGTTCGCCTCGTTCGTTGATGAGCAAGGCCCCCTCGCCGCGCACCGCCTCGCTGACGAGCGCCAGCGGCCTGCGGCGTGAATCGAGCGCGGTCGGATGGAACTGGACAAATTCCATATCGGCGAGCGCTGCACCGGCCCTTGCTGCGAGCGCGATCCCCTGGCCGAAATTGCCCATCGGATTGGTGGTCGCGTCGTAAAGCCCGCCGATGCCGCCGGTGGCGAGCACCACCCTTGAAGTCGGCAGAATGGCGGCTCCATTTTCGGTCGCGCAGAGCAGACCGGTGACTTGCTCGCCATCCATCAGAATCCGCCGCGCCTCGAAGCCTTCGAGCACTGATATAGCCGGCGTTTTCATCACCGCCTTAATCAGCGCGGCGATGATCGCCGCACCCGAGCCGTCGCCTTCGGCATGGACGATACGGCGGCGGCTGTGAGCGGCCTCCAGCCCGAGCGAAAGTTCGCCCGCAGCATTCCGGTCGAAACGGACACCGGCCTGCTCCAGCGCGGCGATTGCAACTGGTGCTTCGGCAATGATGCCGGCGGCGATCGTCGGATCGCAGAGGCAGTCGCCAGCGGCAAGCGTATCGGCAAGATGCAGCGCCGCGCTATCGTCGGCGCCGACGCTGGCGGCGATGCCGCCTTGTGCCCAGGCACTCGACGTCTCCGCGCCGAGTGCGGCGCGGGTGACGATGACGCAGGGTTCCGGCGCCAGGGTCAGCGCGGTCATCAGCCCGGCAAGGCCGCTGCCGACGATCACCGTGCGTCCGGCAAGATGGTCGAGAAGCTCGGTCATATCGCCAGCATCCTCTCGACGGCGCGGCGCGCAGCCACGGCAATTGCCGGATCGACCGTCACTTCGTGGCGGTTTTCCTCGAGGGCGGCGCGGATGTTGGCCAGCGTGATCCGCTTCATATGCGGGCAGAGATTGCAGGGGCGAATGAACTCGACATCGGGATGGTGCACGGCGACATTGTCGCTCATCGAGCATTCGGTGAGCAGCACGACGCGCGCCGGCTTCTGCCTGCCGACATAATCCGACATGACAGCGGTGGAGCCGGCGAAATCGGCTTCGGCCACCACCTCTGGCGGGCATTCGGGATGGGCGAGCACGGTTACGCCGGGATGGTTTTCGCGCAGCTGGCGCACGTCCTCGGCGGTGAAGAGTTCATGCACCTCGCAATGGCCATGCCAGGCGATGATCTCGACATCAGTCTCGCGGGCGACGTTACGCGCCAGATATTCGTCCGGGATCATCAGCACCTTCGGCACGCCGAGCGATTCTACCACCTGCTTGGCATTGCCCGAGGTGCAGCAGATGTCGGAGGCAGCCTTCACCGCGGCCGAGGTATTGACATAGGTGACGATGGGCACGCCGGGATGGGCCTGGCGCAGCAGGGCGATATCCTCGGGCGTGATCGAATCCGCCAGCGAACAGCCGGCGCCGAGATCCGGGATCAATACTGTTTTCCCGGGGTTCAGCAGCTTTGCGGTCTCGGCCATGAAATGCACGCCGGCAAGCACGATGACATCGGCATCGACCTCGATCGCCTTGCGGGCGAGCGCCAGGCTGTCGCCGACAATATCGGCCACGCCGTGGAAGATCTCCGGTGTCTGATAGTTGTGCGCGAGAATGACGGCGTTGCGGCGGCGCTTGAGCTCGAGGATCGCGTCGACGTCATTTTCGAACATCATCCATTCCGCTTTGGGAATGACACGGCTGACGCGCTCGTAGAGCGAGGATGCGGAAACAGGATAATTCATGACCGGCTCCTAATTATGCTCTCTTTGAGCATATCATAGCCAAAGAGATATTCTCACGGTGAGCATATGTCAATTGCGGGAGAGCGGTAATTTCGTTCCTGCCAGCGCCCGTTCTTCGAGCACGGTGTGGCGAAAGCGGAAAAGCTTGGCCGGCCGGCCGCCGGTTTCGCTTTCGGTGCCGCCGGTTTCCTCGACCAATTCCTGCTGTTCGATGAGGCGGCGGAAGTTCTGCTTGTGCAGCGTCAGCCCCGCCAAGGCCTCGATGGTGCGCTGGAGCCTCAGCAGGGTGAAGCTCTCCGGCATCAGCTCGAAGACGACGGGGCGGTATTTGATCTTGGCGCGCAGCCGGGCGATTCCGGTTGCGAGAATGCGGCGGTGATCGGCAAACATCGCGCGGCCGAGATTGGCCTCCGCCCCGCATCCGGCTTCCGAGACGAGCCCCGCCTCGTAAAGCAGTTCATAGCGCTGCAGCGCCAGATCCTCGTTCCAGCCGCCGCCGTCGAGGCCGAAGGTGAAATCCGCGCGGCGATGGCGATGGTCGCGTCTTCCCGGATCGGCATCGGCCCAGCTCCTCAGACGCGCCATGATCTCGCCAAGCACGGCTGGCCGGCCCTGCCGGTGGTCTTCCCAGGGGAAATATTCGTACCAACCGTGCCATCCCGGCCGGCCGGCGCCCGACTGCTCGTTGACGAGGCCGAGATAGCTGATCGAGATCGTCCGCCCGCCTGGGATGTCGTTGTTCCGGTCGCGGTCGGCGAAGGTATAGAGCTGTTCGAGATAGCCGACGGGATGTTCCGTCTGCTCCTGCACCCATTCGCGCAGGCCAGATTGCAGGGTGCGATGACCCATTTCGAAAGGCCCCGACGGCAGCGCATTGCCGGAGCGGATGGTCATCACGCGCGGCTCGTCCCCCGTCACCGCGACGAGCACCGCAATCAATTCCGCATGCGCAAAGCCGATCGTCACAGGGGACCGAATACTCCGTTCCGAATGAATCGAACGGATAATTCCTGACACAGGCCGGGACGGAAGCCAATGGAGAGGAAGCGCCTTTACGGCGCTTCCCACATCATCGAGGCAATAGAACTCGTTTGCCCTCAGCTATTGCCCGTCTCGCTTTTTAGCCGCTGCAGGAAGATTTCCAGTTCCGCGGCGTCGATACCGACGAGATGGCGCTTTTCCGGATAGGTGCCGGTCCTGACATCCTCGGCAAATTCGGTGAAGGCGGCGATGCGCTCGCGCTGCAGCCGGTCGTGTTCGGCGGCAAAGTCACGATAGATCTTGGCATGGCGGGGATAGTGGTCGCGATTGGCGCCGAGCACGTCGTCAGCGAAGAGATATTGGGCGTCGCAGCCGCTGCCGGCACCCATGGAGATCATCAGCATCGAGGTGTTGCTGCTGATGGCGGCAGCGATATCCCCCGGCACGACTTCGATTTCGGCGGCGAAGGCGCCGGCCTCTTCCAGCGCCTTGGTCTGCCGCCAGATCTCGGCCGCACTCGCCGCCGTCTTGCCGACGGCGCGGAAGCCGCCGGTCCAGGTCGCCTTCGAAGGGATCAGTCCGAGATGGCCACAGACCGGGATGCCCTCGTCGCGCATGCGCCGGATCGTCTGCAGGCTTGCGGCGCAATAGACCGCATCGCCGCCCGCCTTCAATGCCGCGAAGGCGGCACGCAGATAGTCCTCGGCCGAAACATGGTCGCCATATTCGAGCCCCGGAATGGCAAAGGGCGTGGGGGCGATCTCGCGAAAGACCGGCCCGAGCAGCGAGGGCGGCACGGAGACCATGTCGATCCCCGCCTTTTCGGCGGCTTCCGCCTCCTCCAGCGAGGTGACGCGCAGCATGGTGAGCTGGCGCTTGCCCTTTTCCGAAAGCAGATCGGCGACGGTTGCGCGTCTATGTTTTTTCATCATCAATTCCTTTGAAAATATCGGGCGGCTCAGGCGGCCAACAGTGATTTCAGCTTGATGTCGCTGGCTGCGAGTGCTGCCGGGTTCGGATAGGCGCGTGCTGCGATCAGCATTTCGGCGAGCCTGATATCGCGCGCTACCGCATTGCCTGGTCCGATGCCGCTAGCAGCGATCAATCGTCCGCTGGCGTCGAGATGGAAGAGAATGAAAGCGCCTGCGCCGAGCTCGCGGCGCTGATGCGTGGCAGCCCCTTCGGCAAGGCCTGATATCTGCAGCGTCATGTCGTATTGATCCGACCAGAACCACGGCACGGCCGATACGGCTTCGTCGAGGCCGAGCATGTTGGCCGCGGCCAATGTGCCCTGCTCCTGGGCATTGCGCCAGGATTCGAGCCGCACCCGCCGGCCGCCATAGATCGACAGCGGAAAGGAGCAGCAATCGCCGGCCGCGAAAACATCAGGTGCGGAGGTCCGGAGATGGGTGTCGACGGCAATGCCATTGTCGATGGTGAGGCCCGCTCTTTCGGCGATCTCGACATTCGGCCGTGCACCAATGCCGACGAGGACGAGATCGGCTTTGATCACCTCGCCGGTCGACAATCTGATCAGGGCTTTGCCGTTTTCCGCAGTCAGCGTCTCGATAGACACGCCGCAGCGGATATCGACGCCTTCTGCGCGGTGGCGCTCCGTGAGCAGATCGGCGATCTCCTCCGGCACGCCACGCTTCAGCACGCGTTCCAGCCCCTCGATGACGGTGACGTCGGCACCGAGCAGCCGCGCCGTTGCCGCAAGTTCCAATCCGATGAACCCGCCGCCGATGATGGCGATATGCCGTCCCGGCTTCATTGCATCCCGCAGCGCCGCCGCATCGTGATGGGTCCTCAGCGAACGAATATGCCGGCTGCCCTCCGGCGCGCCGGGGAAAGAACGCGGGGCCGCACCCGTCGCAAGCAGAAGCTTGTCGTAGGAAAGCGCCGTACCGTCCGAAAGGGTGACGATCCTGGATGCGGTATTGAAATCCCTTGCCTCTACGCCGGTCAGCAACCGGATACCGTTTTCGACGTATTTTTCCGCCGCGGCGATAAATTTCGGATCGCTTGCATCGGTGGAGCCGGCCTTCGAAAGCGGCGGCCGTTCATAGGGCGGAAGCGGCTCGGCGCCAACCAGCGTTATCTCGCCGGCAAAGCCCTTTTCCCGTAAGGCGAAGGCGGCGCGCGCACCGCATTCGCCCGCGCCCAGGATGACGTAATGAACCATGCCGGCCTCCCTCAGAGCGAGATGAAGACGGCGCCGTCTTCGATTTTGACCGGATAGGTCTTGAGATTGACGCAGACCGGCGCGCCCTTGGCTTCGCCCGTCTTGTAGTTGAAGCGGCCGTTATGCTTCGGACATTCGATGATCTCATCCATGACAAGCCCGTCGGCGAGATGGATATGTTCATGTGTGCAGAGCCCGTCGGTCGCGAAGAATTCGTCGTCCGGGCTGCGATAGACCGCGAAGGTGCGCCCTTCGTGATCGAAGCGGATGACATCCTCCTCGTCGATCTCATCCTTGTCGCAGACCTGGATCCAATTTCCGCTCATCTTGTCCTCCCTCGATTGTCTTTATTGCGCCGCCGGGGCCAGCTCGTTGTGGAATTCCTCGCGATAGGGCCGCGCGGTCGCCGGCAGTTCGCGCTTCAGGAAATAATCCTCGTTGCGCAGCTGGCGCAGGAAGGCCGGGATCATCTCGCGATAGCCGGACCAGATCGATGGGTTCGGCGCCGGCAGGTCGTGCTTGATCATCGCGTGCAACTGGGGCAGCGCGTGGTAAGGCACCATCGGAAACATGTGATGTTCGACGTGGTAGTTCATGTTCCAGTAGATGAAGCGGCTGATCGGATTCATATAGACCGTGCGGCTGTTCAGCCTGTGGTCGGTCACATTGTCTGCAAGGCCGCCATGCTGCAGCAGACCGGTCAGCACATGGTGCCAGGCGCCATAGAGGCGCGGCAGGCCGATCAGTATCAGCGGCAGGATCGAACCCATGGCGATCGCGGCGGCGATCGTCGCCAGATAGATCGCCAGCCAGATGCGGGCGATGCGGATTGCCTTTGGCTGCTCCATCTCGGGGATGAAAGTTTTTTCCGCCGCGCTGACGCCGCCGAAGGCATTGCGCAGCATGTCGACGACCGCATGCCAGGCGTCGAGGATGCCGAAGAAATTAAGCACCAGCCGGAAGAGATCGGGCGGCCGCATGACGGCGATCTCTGGATCGCGACCGACGATCACCGTATCGGTGTGATGGCGCGCATGGCTCCAGCGCCAGGTCACCGGATTGCGCATGATCATGAAGCAGGCAATCTGGTAGACGACATCGTTCATCCAGCGCGTCTTGAAGGCGGTACCGTGACCGCATTCGTGCCAGCGGCTGTCGGAGGCCGAGCCGTAGAGCACGCCATAGGCGAGGAAGAAGGGCAGCGCGATCCACGAGCCCCAGAAATAAATGCCGAGCCCTGCGAGGACCACCATGCTGCCAAGCCAGATGACCGTGTCGCGGATCGCCGGCGCATCGGAGCGCTGCATCAGCGCCTTCATCTCCTTGCGCGGAATATCGGTGTGATACCATTCGGCTGCCGCGAGCCCCGTCTCGACGGCGGTGCGGCCGCTTTCGCCGAGAAGGTCGTAGTCACGCTGCTTTGTCTGGGTCGCCATTATCCGCCTCCCGTGCCCTTGCCTGGGAGAATAGGTTGACTTTGAAAAGCGCTCAATGCAGGTTTGATATAATCTATCAAAATACGTCATGAATGGCTTGCATTCATGATTGAATCCATCAGGAACGCCGATGCGCCGTCCCACCATATCCGATCTCGCCCGCGCCTCCGGCGTCAGCGTCGCCACCGTCGATCGCGTTCTCAACGCTCGCCACCGCGTGCGCGAGGAAACGGCGCGGCGGGTCTATGATGCGGCACAGTCGATCGGCTATCACGCTGTCGGCCTGATCAAGCAGCGCGTCTTCGAGGATCTGCCGCAATACAAGCTCGCCTTCCTGCTGCAGAAGCCGATGCAGCCTTTCTATCAGAGCTTCGTGCGTGAGATCGAAACCGCAGCGCGGGCGCTGACGACGGCGCGCATCCAGACGCAGATCGACTTTCCGTCAGCCGCGACACCGGCTGCGATCGTCGAAAAGATCAAGACGCTCGGCGCCCGCAACCAGGCCGTTGCTCTGGTCGGCCCGGATTATCCGGCGGTGACGACGGCGGTCGAAGAGCTGAAGGAGCGCGGCATTCCGGTGTTTTCGCTGCTCTCCGATCTCGCCACCGGCGTGCGCGACGCCTATGTCGGCGTCAACAACCGCAAGGTCGGGCGCACCGCCGCCTGGACGATCGCGCGCACGGCGAAGAAGCCCGGCAAGGTCGCCTGTTTCGTCGGCAGCCACCGCTTTCACGGCCATGAGCTGCGGGAAATCGGCTTCCGCTCCTATTTTCGCGAGAATGCGCCGGAGTTCGATGTCGTCGACACGCTGATCAATCTCGAGACTGCCGAAATCACCCATGAGGCGACGTTGACGCTGCTGCAGAAACATTCCGATCTCGTCGGCCTCTATGTCTGCGGCGGTGGCATGGAGGGGGCGATCTCGGCGTTCCGCGAAGAAGGCGTCGGCGGCAAGATCGTGCTCGTGGTCAACGAGTTGACTCCCGACAGCAAAGCCGGTCTTGCCGACGATATCGTCGCCATGGCGATCGGGACCCCCCTGCCCGCCCTCTGCAAGGAGCTGATGGTGCTGATGACCAGCGCCATCGAAAACGGCGAAACGGCGGTTCCCGGGCAGCTCTTCCTGCCTTTCGATATTCATATTTCTGAGAACATCTAAACAATGATGGAATTCCATCATTTCGTTGGAAATTCTCTCAGCAATGAAAGCGAGCGCCGGCAATGACGGATGGATTGCGACGTTAATTCCGATAGAAATTCGCTGACCCATTCACGAGGACTGCTCCGCCGTGACGCGGAGATCAGGAGGAGATATCAATCATGACGTCGATCCGTTTTGCGCTCAACCACATGGCCGCACCGTCGCTCGCCATCGACGACTTTTTCGCACTGGCCAGATCGCTCGGCATCGATGCCGTCGAGATCCGCAACGACCTTTCCGGCAATGCCATCCTTGACGGCACCAAGCCCGAAGCGATCAAGGAGGCTGCCGCCCGCCATGGGCTAACGATCATCTCGATCAATGCCCTGCAGCGCTTCAACGAGTGGAACGCGACAAGGGCGGCCGAAGCGCAGGAACTGATCGATTATGCCAGCGCGTCGGGCGCCAAGGCGCTCGTGCTCGTGCCGAAGAACGACGGCACCGGCTGCGCCGATGGCGAACGGCAGGTCAATCTGCGCCAGTCTCTGGCCGCGCTGAAGCCGATGCTCGAGAAAGCCGGCATTATCGGTCTCGTCGAGCCGCTCGGTTTCGAGATCTGCTCGCTGCGCTCGAAGACCGAGGCGGCCGAGGCAATCAGGGAGCTCGGCGCGGAATCGACCTTCAGGCTTGTCCACGACACCTTCCACCATCACCTTGCCGGCGAAGCGGCGACCTTCCCTGAGCTGGCCGGCCTCGTGCACATCTCCGGCGTCAGCGATCCTTCCGTTTCCGTTGCCGATATGCGCGATTCCCATCGCGTGCTCGTGGACGGCGACGACCGGCTCGATAATGCCGGGCAGATCAAGGCATTACTGCAGGCGGGCTATGCCGGCCCGTTCTCCTTCGAGCCCTTCGCAGCGGAAGTTCATGCGGTCAAGGACCCGGCCGGTGCGCTTCGCGCCAGCATGGATTATCTCAGCACACGGGTTTGAATTGAAAGAGAGAGCCGGATTAGGTACGAATGTACCGACTAGGTATCTAGGTATCCTCATGGCTCTCAACATCAAAGATCCTGTTACCGAAAAGCTCGCCCGCGAGCTTGCGGAAAAGACTGGTGAAAACATTACAATGGCGACCCGGCGCGCGCTTGAGGAGCGTTTGCGGCGGGTCAGCAGTCGTCCACGCAAGGAGGAACTGCTGCGCGACGTCGAGGCAATCCAGAACCGGATCCAGGCGCTGCCGATCCTCGACAATCGCAGCGCCGACGACATTCTCGGCTATGACGAGAATGGATTGCCGACCTGATGGTGATCGATACCTCCGCGATCCTTGCCGTTCTGTTCAGGGAGCCGGAGGCTGCGGAATTCCTCGATAGAATTGCCGGCGATCCGGTGCGGTTGGTGTCCGCCGCCGCGGTCTTCGAGGCTTCCATGGTTATTGAAACGCGATATGGCGAGACGGGTGGCCATGAACTTGATTTGTTTCTCGACAGAATCGATGCCGAGATTGTTCCCGTCGGTGCCGGACTCGCCGAGACTGCACGGCATGCCTGGCGACGTTACGGCAAAGGCCGCCATCCCGCCGCCTTGAATTTCGGCGATTGTTTTTCCTATGCGCTCGCTGTCGCTCGTCACGAGCCCCTTCTTTTCAAAGGCAATGATTTTTCCAGGACGGATATCCGCCCGGTCGCCTGAAGCTATTCCCTGCCTCTGAACCGGCGCTGATAGGCCGGATCGTAGAGCGAGCTTTCGCGGAAATCCTCCACTGCCAGCGAGGGGCCGACGAAGATGATCGCCGTGCGTTCGATGGGTTCGGCCGCAACCTTTGCTTCGATATCGGCAAGCGTGCCGCGCAGGATGCGTTCGTCCGGCCAGGAGGCCTTGACGACGATTGCGACAGAGCAGTCGACGCCGTAAAGCGGCGTCAATTCCTCCACCACTTGTTTCAGTGCGTGGATTGCCAGATGGATCGCTAGCGTGGCGCCCGTCGTGCCGAACTTCGCCAGTGTCTCGTCGTTGGGCATCGGTGACGCGCGGCCGGAAACGCGGGTCAGCACCAGGCTTTGCGCCACGGCCGGGATGGTCAGCTCGCGCCCGAGGGCTGCGGCTGCGGCGGCAAAGGCCGGAACACCAGGTGTCATCGTATAGTCGATGCCGTGCTTTTGAAGCCGGCGCACCTGTTCGGCCACCGCACTCCAGACCGAGAGATCGCCGGAATGCAGGCGGGCGACATCCTGGCCGGCCGCAGCAGCGCGAAGATATTCTGCCTCGATCTCATCGAGCGACATCGGCGCCGTATCGATGATGCGTGCGTCCGGCGGACAATATTGCAGCAGTTCGGGCGAGACGATCGAGCCGGCATAAAGGCAGACCGGGCACCGGGCGATGAGATCGCGCCCACGCACCGTGATCAGATCCGCAGCACCTGGCCCCGCGCCGATGAAATGCACCGTCATCTCGTCATCCTTTTGTCCAGCGCCACTGCGTCACCGGCATGGCCGGCCGCCAGCCGCTCATGCCGCCAATAGGCTGGGCGCGCGATATTTCGATCCGCGTGAGGAAGCCGCCGCGTTTGGCATGTTCGGCGAGCAGCACCGCCTCCATTTCCAGCGTCACGGCGTTGGCAACGAGCCGCCCTCCCCGCTTCAGCGCGGCAATCGCAGTGTCGATAACACCCTGCTCACTGCCGCCACCGCCGAGGAAGATCACATCCGGTTGCGGCAGGCCCTTCAGCGCATCAGGCGCTGCACCTTCGACGACGGCGAGATGCGGCACGCCGAAAGCGGACGCGTTGCGGGCGACACGTGCGGCCCGCTCCGGCGACTGCTCGACGGCGATCGCCTTCAGCGACGGATCGGCCAGCATCCATTCGATGCCGATCGATCCCGAGCCCGCGCCGATATCCCAGAGCAGTTCGCCATGACGGGGGCCAAGCGCCGAAAGCGTCATCGCCCGGATTTCACGCTTGGTGATCTGCCCATCATGTTCGAACAGCTCATCCTCGAGCCCGGCGGCAAAAGGCAGAATGCGAGCTCCCTCCCCTGCCGCAACATCGACTGCGCAAACATTCAAGGGATTGATGTCAAGGAGGTCGAAATCCGTCGCCACAGCACTTCTTTGCCGTTCCCGAGCGCCGCCAAGCGCCTCGAGCACGGTAAGCTGCGACTGACCGAAGCCAGCAGCAGCCAGCAGGGCAGCCAGTTCGCCGGGTCCCTTCTCGTCCGAGGTCAGCGCGATGATGCGCCACCCGGGGTGCAGATGCGGCCGGATCAGATCGATCGGCCTTCCATGCAGCGAAATCGTCGCGACGTCCTGCAGCGGCCAGCCAAGGCGGGACGCGGCAAGGCTGAAGGCCGAGGGTGCGGGGATGGTGCGCATCTCTTCCGCCGCCACATGGCGGGAGAGCGTTGCGCCGACGCCGTAGAGAAACGGATCGCCGGAGGCGAGCACGACAACCGGCGTGCCGCGCCTTTCAAGGACGGCTTCGACCGAGCGCTCGAACGGGCTCTGCCAGGAAAGCTTTTCGCCTGTGATCAGCGAGGCAGCAAGTGCATGATGTCGCGCGCCGCCGAAGACGGCAGGTGCGGTCGCGATCAGCCTCCTCGCCTCCTCGCCCAGCCCTTCTGGACCATCTTCGCCGATGCCGATAATAGTCAGCCAGCGCTGGCCCGACGCAGGAGCGACATCAGACATGGGAAGACCCCGCATCTTGATCCTCGGCGGCACCAGCGAGGCGCGGCTGCTGGCCGAGGCGCTCGCGGCGCGGGATGATTGCGATGTTTTGTTGTCGCTTGCCGGCCGCACCGAAAAACCGGCCACGCAGCCGGTTCCGGTTCGCATCGGCGGTTTCGGCGGCGCTGCCGCACTTGCCGATTTCCTGAAGGCCGGCGGATATGACCTGTTGATCGACGCCACGCACGCCTTCGCCGAGCGCATTTCGGCCAATGCCGCTTTTGCGGCTGAGACCACCGCCATCGCCGCCATCGCTCTGCGCCGTCCCGAATGGCATCGCATGGCCGGCGATCGCTGGCGGGACGTGCGGAGCATTCCGGCTGCCATCGAAGCGCTCGGCCCCTCCCCCCGCCATGTCTTCCTGGCGACGGGCCGGCAGGGCGCGCATCATGCGGAAGCCGCGCCGCAGCATCACTACCTCGTTCGCAGCGTCGATCCCGTCGAACCGCCGCTTGTGCTTGATAATGTCGAGTACATCCTCGAGCGTGGTCCGTTCACGCTGGACGGTGAATGCGATCTTCTGAGGCAGCACGACATCGACGTCATCGTCGCCAAGAATAGCGGCGGTGCCGCCACCTATGCGAAGATCGAGGCAGCCCGCCTGCTCGGCATCGAGGTGATGATGGTGACGCGCGCGCCGGCCTCGATCGTCAAGGCGGTCGACACTGTCGAGGCGGCGCTGGCGGCGATCAATCACCTATTCCCTCCCGCCATGAAACGCGGCGTATAGACGAGGTCCAGCCGGCCTGGCCGCGTGACGATGCGTGTCTCGGCGGAGCCGATGATGATGCAGGTCGCCATATCGGCAATCGACGCATCTGCCTGCGACAGCTGCTGGACGGCGATACGTTCGTCGGGCCGCCCGGCCGCCCGCCCGAAAATAACCGGCGTTGCTGCAGGCAGATGGTCGCGCAACAGCTGGAAGGCTTCGCCGAGCTGCCAGGGCCGCGCCCGGCTGATCGGATTGTAGAGCGCGATGACAAAACCTGCCTTTGCCGCCAATACAAGCCGGGTTTCTATTATATTCCAAGGCTTTAGATTGTCAGACAGCGATATGGCGCAGAAGTCGTGGCCAAGCGGAGCGCCTGCTCTTGCCGCCACGGCCAGCATCGCCGTGATGCCGGGCAGGATGATGAGATCGACCGCGCGCCATGCGGCCGGCCCGTTCTCGATCGCTTCGCAGACCGCGGCGGCCATGGCGAAGACGCCGGGGTCGCCGCCGGAGACGACGCAGACCTTGGCGCCGTCGGCTGCCATGGCGAGTGCTGCCCCTGCCCTGTCGAGCTCCTCGCGATTGTCCGAAGCATGCCGCAGCTGATCGTGGCGGAGCTGCAGCCTGTCGAGATAAGGTCCGTAGCCGAAGAAATCCGTCGCCGCATCGACAGCGGCCAAAGCTTCCGGCGTCATCTGCTCGGGGTTGCCGGGACCGGTGCCGATCACGAAAAGCCTGCCGCTCATCGGCTGCCCTCCCAGCCCGGCACCAGCACGATCGAAAAATACGGTGCATCGCCGTCGGTCCTGTCGGCAAGCTTTTCCATCGCCGCATTCGCCATGGTGCCGCGCTCGACATAGACGGCGTCCGCAAGCCGGCCGGCGGCCGCCAGTGCCCGGCGGATCTTCGGCAGATTACGGCCGACCTTCATGATGACGGCGGCTTGCGTATCGGCAAGGCGGCGCGTCAGCTCGATCTCGGTCATCGTACCGGGCAGTACGGTAAGCACGTCGTCGCCCTGGACGATCGGCATGCCCGCCAGCGACCAGCAGCCCGACATGGCGCTGATGCCTGGGATCACTTCCGTCGGGTAGCGTTTGGAAAGCCTGACATGCAGGTGCATATAGGAGCCGTAGAAGAGCGGATCACCTTCGCTGAGAACGGCGACAGTCAGCCCGGCATCGAGATGCCCGGCAACAGCTTTGGCAGACTGGTCGTAGAATTGGGTGATCAGCCTCTGATAGCGTTCGTCGTTCTTATCGATTTCGGTCGTTACCGGATAAAAGAGCGGCAGCAGCGTCACCCCGGATTTCAGCAGCGGTTCGACGATCGCTTTGCCGTTGCCGCCCCTGCCCTGCTTGGCGAAATAGGCGATCACATCAGCGCCTTCGATGGCGCGGACGGCCTTGAGGGTCAGGAGCTCCGGGTCGCCGGGACCCGTGCCGACGCCGATGAGACGGCTGCTTCTGGTCATAGGCCTGGCCTCGCCAATGCATTGATGGCGGCTGCCGTCATGGCGCTGCCGCCGAGCCGGCCGCGGACGATGGCAAAGGGTACGCCGTAGGAATTATCCGCCAGCGTATCCTTGGATTCGGCGGCGCCGACGAAGCCCACGGGCATGCCGAGGATCGCCGCGGGTTTCGGGGCGCCGTCGCGCAGGAGTTCGAGCAGATGGAAGAGGGCGGTCGGTGCATTGCCGATCGCGACAACGCTGCCGCCGAGCCGATCGAGCCAGAGATGCATGGCGGCGGCCGAGCGCGTATTGCCGGTCTCGCGCGCAAGCTCCGGTGTCGCGGGATCGCGCAGCGTGCAGATCACCTCGTTCAGCGCCGGCAGCCGCGCCCGGGTGACGCCCTGAGATACCATTTCCGCGTCGCAGAAGATCGGCGCCCCGCCCTTCAGCGCGTCGCGCGCCGCGCTGACGAAATCGGCGGAAAAAAGGAAATGCTCCGCCGCCTCGACCAGCCCGCAGGCATGGATCATGCGCACGGCGATTTCGGCTTGATCGTCGGTGAAGCGCGAAAGATCGGCCTCGGCACGGATAATGGCAAAGGAACGCTCGTAGATCGCATCGCCGCTGCGGATATAATCGTAGTCTGGCATTCCTATTCCTGTCGCAGCGCCTTCGAAACGCCGGTTGCGCCAAGCCGTGTAAGGCAGGCGGCGGTCGATTCGCCAGCGTCTTTGTTGTCTTCGATGGACCGGGCGAGCCTCTCTATAGCGAAATCGATCCGACCGCCAGCGATCCGTTCGTCCGGCTGATCCGCAGCAAGCCCATTGAGGATGAGGCCATAACCTTCCGCCGAGCCCGTCAGGGTCAACGCCGGCCGGGCATGAGCGCAGCCCTTGGCGCAGCCGGATAGATGCAGCGTCAGCGAACCGTCGAAAAGGGCAGGTGTCGCGGCAATGAGGCGGCGCGCCAGAGTTCGCGTCTCGTAGAAAGCGGAGCCGCAGGCGCCGGCGCCGGCACAGGCGGCAATATACTCGGTATTCTCGCCGGGCTGGGTGCTGAAGCCATGTCCGCCGGCGGCCACCTGCATAGCCGGCACTGTATCGGCGGAAAGCCCGATGAGGAAGAAACCGCGACCGGGCGCAAGTCGGATGGCTGTTGCGCCGCGGGCCTTGGCCAGGTCAAGCAAAGCGATCAGATCTGACGCTCTCATCTGCCCGAATTCCGGCCTGACGCCGAGTATGATTTTGCCGTCGGCGAGCCGGTGTGAGCCGGCAAGCGGCATCCCTGCTGCGCGGGACGGATTGAGCTGAATGCCATCCATCGCGGGAAAACGCGCCCGCAGAAGCGCTGGATCGATACCTCTCGCCCGCCTGCCCTGCCCGAGGATCGCCAACAGGCTCAGAATTTCGCCGACGGTCGATATCGCCGCCTCCGGAGGACCGATCGCGATCGGCATTGCAGTTTCACCGTCGCCATTGATCGCGACAAGCCAATCTGTGTGGGATTGCGCGACGACACGAATATCGGCGGACAGTGCTGACAAGCCGAAGGATCCGCCACCGTCGACGACGAGCGAGAGCTTCGGCGCGAGCTGCGGTGAGGCAAGCTGATCGCGGAGCGTGCTGCGCAAGGCCATTTCCATTGCGGCCGGATCGCTTATCTCTTCCGGGTCGATGCCGTGCAGCGGCGATGTCTCGATCACCGGCCCGTCCGGCACGGTGATTCCGGCGGCATCGATATCGGCAGCGACCTGTCCGACGGTCTCAGCCCGAAGACCGCGGATCTGCAGATTGCCGCGGGCGGTGATTTCGAGAATGCCATTTCCATGTGCTGCGGCGGAGCGGGCAAGGTTTGCGAACTGCGACAGCGTCAACGCGCCGCCGACCGGCCGCAGCCGTACCAGCAAACCATCGCCGGTCTGCATGGGTGCGGCAAGGGCGGGGCAGGCGCCGCGCCTACGCATCTTCGCCGCCGGGCGACCGTGAAGATCCGCCTCGCCCGTCCTGTCGCTCGCCTTTGCGGCCCTAATGCTCATCCTCGATCCTCTGGCCACTTCTTACATGATCGCAGCCGGGCCGGCAAAGCATGCTGGAAGGTTTCGGACTGGCTATTCGTCGAAATCCCGTCCCTTGCGCAGGAGATAGATGTCCATGATCCAGCCGTGCCGCTGCCTGGCCTCGGCCCTGAGCGTCAGAATGTCGGTGGCGATGTCGCCAAGTCGCCCTGATCTGACGATCTCGTCCTTGGTACCGAGATAGGCGCCCCAGAAGATCTCGGCGTCGGGATCATCGATCTTGGCAAAAGCCTGTTCGCCGTCAAGCATGACGACGGTGCTGTCGGCCAGAAGTCCGCCCTGCGCCAGCCTGCGCCCTGTCGTGATCTCGATCGGTTTGCCGACGAGGTTGACCGGGATCCTGTGGCTGGCCGCCAGCGCCTGGATGCTGGTGATGCCGGGAATGACGCTGTAATCGAAATCCAGGCGGCCTTCCCGGCGGACGCGTTCGATGATGCGGATCGTGCTGTCGTAGAGACTGGGATCGCCCCAGACCAGAAAGGCGCCGCTGCCATCATCCGGGAGACCGGAGATCAGTTCTCCATAGATGCGGGCAATCTCGCCATGCCAGGCGTCGACGCTCTGCACATAGGTCTTGTCTGCCGTCTGCCTTTGCGGCACCGCGAACTCTGAAATCCTGCCGGCCGGCCGTGTGGTATAGCGTTCGCAGATATCCCGCCGGATTTCGGCGAGCTCTTCCTTGCCGGTGCCCTTGACCGGCAGGAAGACCACGTCGGCCGCGTTCATCGCGTTGATCGCCTGTATGGTCAGGTGCTCCGGGTTGCCCGTGCCGATGCCGATGATATGGATATGCTTCAAGCGGATACTCCCCCGTTGAGTCCTGGCGGTCTTGCCGAAAAAGCCAGCTCGCCGCAAGGGCAGAACAGGGAGTTGGCCGCGGCCAACCGGGCCTGTGGGTGGCACCGGAGCCCTGTTGTTGCTGCAAATCCCGAATCGTGTCACTTTCGATACGCTTTTTGACGCTATGTTGACAGAAAAGCGCATCGAAAAGGATTGGGTGTTTTGGACAACATTAGCGTATCGACGACAGATGTACGGATCGAGCGGCATGCGAACCAGCTTTCGCGGCAACTGAAGCTCCTCCGCGACAAGCTGTTTCCGCCGCTCTCGCAAAAGACGCTACGAACATTCTCCTCCGGCGAGGCCGCCCAGATGATCGGAGTCTCGGACGGCTATCTTCGCCAGCTTTCACTGGATGGCAAGGGACCGCAGCCGGATCTTGCCCAGAATGGCCGGCGTTCCTACACGCTCGGCCAGATTAACGAATTGCGCCAGTATATGGCGAAGCTCAAGCCGAAAGACGCGCTTTCCTATCAGCCGTGGCGTCGCCCTGGCGAAAAGCTGCAGACGGTCGCCGTCACCAATTTCAAGGGCGGCTCGGCCAAAACAACGACGACGCTCTATCTGGCGCAGTATCTGGCGCTGGCGGGTTACCGGGTGCTTGCGATCGATCTCGATCCGCAGGCTTCGCTCTCTTCCATGCTCGGCGTTCAGCCCGAATTCGATCTTTCCGAGGGCGACACGCTCTATGGCGCAATCCGTTACGATGCGGGCCGCAAGCCGCTGAAGGAGATCGTTCGCAAGACCTATTTTGACGGTTTGGATCTGGTGCCGGGCAATCTCGAACTGATGGAGTTCGAGCATGAGACGCCACGGGCACTGAACGACCGGCAGCGACCTGGCGAGCTGTTCTTCCGTCGCGTTGGCATCGCCATTGCCGAGGTCGAGGCGGATTACGACATCGTGGTGATCGACTGCCCGCCGCAGCTTGGCTATCTGACGCTTGGCGCCGTCTGCGCCGCGACATCGCTGCTCATCACCATCCATCCGCAGATGGTTGATGTCGCTTCCATGTCGCAGTTCCTGCTGATGACTTCGGATCTGCTTTCCGTCGTGCGCAAGGCCGGCGGCGACCTGCAGCACGATTTCATCAAATATGTCGTCACTCGTCACGAACCTTTCGATGCGCCGCAGTCGCAGATCGTTGCGCTGCTGCGCAGCCTCTTCAGTGATGACGTGTTGACGGCGACCATTCTCAAATCGACGGCGATCGCCGATGTCGGTCTGACCAAGCAGACGCTCTACGAGATCGAGAAGGGGCAGGTGCGCCGCTCGACCTATGACCGGGCGTTGGAATCGGTCAATGCCGCCAACAGCGAGGTTCTCGCCGGTATTCACAAAGCCTGGGGTCGAGCATGAGCAGACGCGATCGTCTGAAAGGTCTTTTCGACGATACGGCGCAGGAGTTGGCCGCGGCCAACTACGAGGAGCCATCTTCGCGCGGATCGGCCGGGCCGGTTCGGACGATGGCGCTGACCCTTGGCCGCATGGAGGAAGAGAGCAGGGCGATGCAGGAGGCCTTGCTCTCCGGTGAACGCATCGTCGAACTCGATCCTGATCTGATCGATTCCTCCTTCGTCCGCGACCGCCTTGCCGACCAGCCGCTCGATATGGAAGACGAGCTGGTGCAGTCGATTGCCGAGAGCGGCCAGGAAGTGCCGATCCTCGTTCGCCGCCATCCCAATGATGAGGACCGCTACCAGATCGCCTACGGCCATCGCCGGCTGCAGGCGGTCAAGCTGCTTGGGCTCAAGGTGCAGGCGATCGTCCGCAAGCTCGACGATACCGATGTCGTCATCGCGCAGGGCATTGAGAATTCGGCGCGTCGGAACCTTTCTTATATCGAGCGCGCAGTCTTTGCCCTCAATCTCGAGCTCAAGGGTTTTGAGCGTCCGGTCATCATGAAAGCGCTGTCGACGGATAAGACGGAGCTATCGAAGCTGATATCCGTCGCAAAAGCCATTCCCGCCGAGATCGTCAGGTCGGTCGGAGCCGCACCCGGCATCGGGCGACGCAGGTGGATGGCGCTTGCCCAGGACTGGAATGGGATGACAGCCGCGCGGCTTGCCAAGCTCATTGCCTCGGGAAGTTTCATGGCGGAAGAGAGCGACCGCCGTTTCGAGCTTTTGGTTGCCGAGCTCGCCAAGAAAGAGGCGAAGCCGGAAACCACGGAATATGACTGGAAGCCGAAGAGCGGCGGCAAGATTGCCGGCCGAATCAAGAGCGCCGGCAATTCCTTCACGATCGCGTTGAAGACCGGCGAAGCGCCGGATTTCGGCGCTTATATTTCACGCCGTCTCGATGAGCTTTACGAAGCCTATCGGGCCGGCAAATTGCAAGCAGGAGAGTAGACCGCAAAAGAAAAAAGCCTCCGAACGTTGCCGCCGCGGAAGCCTTTCTCATATCTGGACAATCTGAGAATCGCACTTCCTCGAATCACTGTCAAGCGTCTTCGGCATCCTTTTGGGTGGTAGGTTTCTTTTGCCTTGAAAAAAGGTGAGGGACATGGAGCCTCAATATATATCGACGCCCTTTGGGCGGCGATCGATGACGCGTGGCATGCTGGCAAGTCAGGAAAGCACCAGCAAGATCGATCCGGACGCTTCGGTCGACAAGTGGAAGATTTTTCGTGCGCTCTGCGAAGCAAAGGACATGGTCGGCGTAACGGACCGTGCCCTGGCTGTTCTCAACGCGCTGTTGACCTTCTACCCGAAGAACGAGATTGCCGAGGCCAACGGCTTCGTCGTCTTTCCGTCGAACGAGCAGCTGTCGCTTCGCACGCACGGCATGGCCGGCACGACGTTGCGGCGGAACCTGGCGATGCTGGTGGAAGCCGGCCTGATCATCCGGCGGGATAGTCCGAACGGGAAACGTTTTGCCCGTCGCAACGGCGAGGGCGGGCTTGGTGAGGCCTATGGCTTCAGCTTGGCGCCACTCCTGGTGCGCGCTCGTGAGATCGAGGCGCAGGCAGCTCAGGTGATGGCCGCCAAACTCGAATGGAAGCGCCTGAGGGAGCGGCTGACACTTTGCCGGCGTGACATCACCAAGCTCATCGAGATCGCGCTGGAAGAGGAAATTGCCGGCGAATGGATCGAGATGCAGAAGCATTTCAATCTGCTTTCCACAAGCCTGCCGCGCCGCCCCTCAGTTGCCGAGATGGAAAGCCTGCTGGCTGATCTCGAAGCTTTCCGGGAATTAATCGTCAAGACGCTGAAATCGAAGTCGAAAACAGAAAAAACAGACGGCAATGATAACCAAAACGGTCGGCACATACATAATTCAAACCCAAACCCTAATCCTGAACTTGAACCAAGCTTCGACCCGAAGCAGGGCGCAAAGCCGGAGGAAGAACCGCAGCCGTGGCGGGAGCCGCCGAAATCCTTCCCCCTTGCCATGGTGTTGCAGGCCTGCCCGGAGATCATCGCTTACGGCCCGGGCGGCAGCATTGGCAGCTGGCGCGATCTGATGGCCGCGGCCGTCATCGTCCGTTCTACTCTTGGCGTCAGCCCCAGCGCCTATCAGCTGGCTTGCGATGTCATGGGGCCGGAAAACGCCGCCACTGTGATCGCCTGCATCCTGGAAAGGGGCGGACATATCAACTCGGCCGGCGGCTACCTGCGTGATCTGACGCGGCGGGCGGAGCGCGGCGAATTCTCGCTCGGACCGATGCTGATGGCGCTGATGCGGGCAAATGGTCCGATAGCGAGGAAAACCGGATGAGCCGCTATGAAAAAGTTTCGCGCCAGCTGCGACGGTTAGAAGGATATGCGGCCGGTCGATCTGCCAGCTTAACGGCTTCCTTTTCCGCAGTTTTGTTGAAATACGCTGTTAACCATGTCATAGATGGCGGAAGGAAACCCGCGTTTTGCTTCCATTTGTGAAAAACCGTAAAGCTTAACAATGCGCTACGATATCGACGGTACGATGCTTCAAACCCTGCTTTCCTCCCTTACCGCTGCGGAGGATGCGGTGGCGCGACTGGACGAACGGGTGTTGCGCTCGCCGGTCGGCGAGGGATTTGCCGAACGCAGCCATTTTTTCGACGCTGCCGGCGCGCTCTGGGTGGCCGGCGAACTCGTGCATGTCGAGGATCTCGTTTTGCATGATGCGCATATGGATAGCCGCGCTCCCACCCACGAACTGACGATCGCCCATGCCGTGCTGCGGGCACGTCGGCGCATCTGGACCGGCGATCCCTCCTGGGCACTCGGCGTCTCGGGCCTTGCGACGCTGACTGCGACCGGCGGGGAAGGGGAGGGGAAGGCGCAGGACGCCAAGAGCGGCGCAGTTCCGCTCGAGACCGACGGAGAGGGCGAGGATGAGGACGGGCCGCTCGCTGCCGAGATGGCGGAGATCGATGCGCTGCTTGCCCGCTCGCAGAAGCTGCTCGATATCCATACAGGGAAAACGCCGGCAAGCGAGACGGCCGCCGTTACTCCGGCAAGGCGCAACGAAGATCCTCTCGGTTTGCTCGGTGACGACGAGTGGGACGAAGAACAGCGGCTTGCGGAGTGGCGAAGCGTCCAGCCATTGGCCGATAGCTTGCCGCCGGTTCTCGGCGCCATCATCCTCTTCGAAGCCTGGGAAAGGATCGAGCCATTGCGGCGTCAGCACTGGCTCGGCGGTCTTCTGGTCGCAAGCCATCTACGCGCCCGCGACAAGGTCGCCTCGCATCTGTTTTCTTTTTACGGCGGGCTGAAGCTGGTGCGCCATGAGCGTCGTCGGGCGCGCGATCGGGCCACGCGGCTGCAAGCCTTTCTGGAGGCGATGCATCTGGGTGCTGTGGCCGGCCTCAAGGAAATCGACCGCTTGACCTTGGCGCGCACGCAGATGGAGCTGCGCTTTCGCGGCCGCCGTTCGAACAGCAGCCTGCCGGAGCTTGCCGATTTCATCCTGTCGCGGCCAATGGTCTCGGCGGCGATGATCGCCCGTCATCTGCGCATCACGCCGCGCGGCGCGCTGAACCTCGTCAACGACATCGGCATTCGTGAAATCACCGGCCGCGGCCGCTATCGCGCCTGGGGCATAATCTAATGCATGTCGCCCAAAAGTGTGCAGCGGTTTTGGGCGACATGCATAGAACAAAAACTTAAAGCGCGTCGCATGATTCCGATTTGACGCGATGGGCTTTGAAAACGAAAACGGCCGGGCGTTGGCCCGGCCGTTTCCTTTAGGTGAGCACCCAGTCGGCCATCCTGTCACAGACTGCAGACCAGGCGCTCTTGCGCTTCCATTGCCCCCAGAAGCGCAGTCCTATTCCCGCTCGCCCGTAAAGTTGAGCAGAAGCTGGAAGATGTTGACGAAGTTCAGGTAGAGCGAGAGCGCACCGAAGACGGCAAGCTTCTGGTTCGATTCCTGATCAAAGTTTTCCGAATACTGTTCCTTGATGTTCTGCGTATCGTAGGCAGTGAGGCCGACGAAGACGACGATGCCGATCACCGAGATCGCAAACTGCAGCGCGCTCGAACCCAGGAAGATGTTGACGACCGAGGCGATGATGACGCCGAAGAGGCCCATCATCAGGAACGAGCCCATGCGCGAGAGATCACGCTTCGTCGCATAGCCGTAGAGGCTGGTGGCGCCGAACATTGTGGCGGTGATGAAGAAGGTCCGCGCGATGCTCGCTCCGGTGAAGACCAGGAAGACGGAAGCGAGCGACAGGCCCATCACGGCGCAGAAGGCCCAGAAGGTGATCTGTGCGGTGCTGGCCGACATCGTCTGGATCTTGAACGAGAAGAAGAAGACGAAGGCGAGCGGAGCAAGCATCACCACCCACTTCAACGGCGAGCCGAAGATCGGGACATAGAGTGCCGGCGTCGAGCCGACGACAAAGGCGACGAGGCCTGTGATGACAAGGCCGAGAGCCATATAGTTGTAGACGCGCAGCATATGCTGGCGCAGCCCTTCGTCGAAGAGGGCCTGGGAGCCGGCGACGGCACCGTAGCGGGGATTGATCGGGTTCATGCTGATCTCCTCGGTTTGAATTAATAGAGCGAGCGGGCGAGCCGTTCAGCCGCCTGGTCGAGATTGAGACCGCTATCGTCGGCGATCAGCGCATAAGCGACCTCGCCGATCTGCCAATAGGCGGCTTCTGCTTTTTCCAGCGTGAGATGACTGACCGGCTTGACCTCGAAGGCGCCCGGACGGACGGCGAAAAGCGACAGTCGCTTTCCATCTGCTTGTTCGATCGCCATCTCGACGCTGGGGCCGAATTCGGACGGAAAGATCTGCACGTCGGCGACCTTCCAATCCCTAGGCAGCTCGGGCATCACGATCGCGGTGGCGGCGCGAATATCGTCGGCGCTATAGGTGGCCGGCGTCTGCGGAGGCATCGATTGGCGCAGGGCCGCGGTCTGATAGGCGCGAACGGCATCCTCGACATAGGCGGGTGCCGGAACCGATGCCACCACCTCAGTCGCCGAGAAGGCGCCGAAGGAATTATGCGCCACCCAGCCGGCCGCGATCAGAATGCCGACGGCGGCAATGCGCTGCATGGAATGGAAGATGCGGCCATAGGAAAGGCCACGTTCCAGCCGGCGGGCGGCATCGCGGGTCTCGGGGCGGCCAAAGGCACTTTCGCCGGCCAGCGCCAGACGCAGTTCGCCCTTGACGCTGAGGTCGGCCATGACCTTGGCGGCAATCGCCGGATGCTCGGAAAGATAGGATTCCACCTGGATGCGACGGGCGACATCGAGCTCGCCATCCACATAGGCGTCGAGATCGGCATCGAGGATCGGATCAATTGCTTTCATTGCCGTTCCCTCCGATGATTCTCAGATGCGAAACTCGCGGGGTCTTCTCCTCGAATTCGCGCAGTTGAGCGCGGGCGCGGGAGATACGCGACATCAGCGTCCCCACAGGAATGCCGAGCGCCTGGGCGGCTTCCTGGTAGGAAAGGTCTTCGATCGCAACGAGATGCAGCGCCTCGCGCTGTTCCTCCGGCAGGTCGAAGAAGGCATCTCGCACCTGCTGCAGGCGCACGGCATGTTCCTGGCCGGCCGGCAGTGACTGCTCGGCTTCGACAGCCGCCTCATCGTGGCGGCGCGTCAGCGACCGGTTCCGGCGAAGACGATCGATATGGGCATTGTGCAGGATGGAGAGCAGCCAAGTGCGCAGGTTGCCGCCGCTGCGGAAGCTCTTTCGCTTCTCGAAGGCGCGCACCAGCGCATCATGCACCAGATCCTCCGCCTCGTCCGAATTGCGCACCAGCGAGCGAGCGTAGCGCCTCAGCGCTGCAAGCTGTCCGATGACGTCGAAGGGGCGTTCTCTGCGTTCCATGATTGAGTATACGCAAGTGCGGCGGGTTTTATTCCCGGCGGACGTAAAAAAATCATACGGACCGAAGACCGTCGCCGGATCATCATCAAAATAGTCTTCTCAAGCGGACAGGTGCCTCAAATCCGCGATTGTTTATGACAATTACATGACAGATCATGACGCCGCTGATTTGCAGGGGAAAATCAAGAATGAAGGAAAAGAAGCGAGTCTACGAAGCTCTCGTGGACGGCGCCATGGAAGGGCTGACGGATGAGGCGCTCTATGATTTCGTCAAGGCGCGTTGTCCGAAGGCCACCAGCAAGAAGATCGTCCGGGCCTCGCTTCTCGCCCTGATGGATCCTCATCTCAGGGACCGCAATATTCTCGACGTGATCTATGCGCTGGCGATCAAGCATCGGCTGGATGACGGCGTGCTGGACGACGGCGAAGACGAGGAGCCCGACGAGCGGGCTCAACCCGCGCAGGCAGCCAACCAGAACATGCCCCAGCTTTCCTGATGCAGGTCGCCTGAAATGGTCAGCCGCCGTCCGAAAGCTCTTCGAGGATCGGACAGTCCGGCCTGTCGTTGCCGTGACAGGCATGCACGAGATGCTCCAGCGTCCGGCGCAGTTCCGTCAGTTCGCGGATCTTGCGGTCGATCTCGGCAAGCTTGGTCTCGGCAATATCCTTGACGTCGGCGCTCGCCCGATCCTTGTCCTCGTAGAGCGCCAGCAATTGTCGGCATTCCTCGACCGAAAAGCCGAGGCCGCGCGAGCGCTGCAGGAAGCGCAGTTTGTGGATGTCGGTTGCGGCATAGTCGCGATAGCCGTTTCCGCCCCTTTCGGGGCGGATGAGACCGATATCCTCGTAGTAGCGGATGGTCTTGGAAGGCAGGCCGGACCGTTCCGATGCTTCGCCGATATTCATCGCCATCTCCTATAATTTTGCAAAGCGCAGTCTCAGCGCATTGGCAATGACCGAGACGGACGACAGGCTCATTGCTGCCGCTGCGATCATCGGCGACAGCAGCAGCCCGAAGATCGGATAGAGTATGCCGGCCGCGATCGGCACGCCGAGCGCATTATAGCCGAAGGCGAAGCCGAGATTCTGGCGGATGTTTTGCATCGTCGCCTCCGCCAGCCGTCGCGCCCTGACGATGCCGGTGAGATCGCCCTTCACCAATGTGATGCCGGCGCTTTCCATCGCGACGTCGGCGCCAGCACCCATGGCAATGCCGACATCGGCGGCGGCAAGCGCCGGCGCGTCGTTGACGCCGTCACCGGCCATGGCGATGATGGCGCCTTCGGCACGCAACTCGTCGATCAGCGCCTTCTTGCCTTCCGGAAGCAGATCGGCGCGAACCTCGTCGATGCCGAGGCTCTTTGCCACCGCACGCGCCGTGCGCTCGTTGTCGCCCGTCGCCATGATGATCTTCAGACCGCTTTGGTGCAGCGCCTTGATGGCGGCTGCTGTCGTCGGCTTGATCCTGTCGGCAACGGCGACAAGACCGGCAAGCGCGCCGTCGAACACCACGAACATCACCGTCTTGCCGTCGCCGCGCAGGGCTTCGGTCTTCTCGGCAAGTACCGCCGGATCAATGCTGAGATCGGCGAGCATCGCCGCATTGCCAAGCGCCACCGACGTGCCGCCGGCAAGGCCCTGAACGCCCTTGCCGGTCTTTGCCTCGAATCCGGTGACCTCGACGAAGGGGACGCCGCGCTCCTCGGCACCGGAAACGATCGCTTCGGCCAGCGGATGTTCCGAGCCGCGCTCCAGGCTTGCCGCCAGCGACAGCAGCCTGTTTTCCTCGACTCCGCCGAAGGCGACGATATCGGTAAGCTTCGGCTGGCCTTCAGTCAGCGTTCCGGTCTTGTCGACGATCAGCGTGTCGACCTTGGAAAAACGCTCCAGCGCTTGGGCGCCCTTGATCAGCACGCCTTCCTGCGCGCCGCGCCCGGTCGCGATCATGATCGACATCGGCGTCGCAAGGCCGAGCGCACAGGGGCAGGCGATGATGAGAACGGCGACGGCGGCAAGCAGCGCATTCGCCATGCGCGGCTCCGGCCCGATCGCGGCCCAGACGAGGAAGGCAAGGATGGCGGCGGCGATCACCGCCGGCACGAAGACGGCCGACACCCGGTCGACCGCACCCTGGATCGGCGCCCGCGAACGTTGCGCCTTGGCGACCATGTCGACGATGCGCGACAGCACCATGTCGGCGCCGACTTTCTCGGCCGCCATGACGAAGGTGCCGTTCCTGTTGATCGTGCCGCCGGTCAGCGGGTCGCCCTTCGACTTTTCCAGGGGCAGGGGCTCACCAGTGATCATCGATTCGTCGACGGTCGACTGGCCTTCGAGGATAGAGCCGTCCACCGGCACCCGCTCGCCGGGGCGCACGCGCAGCCGGTCACCGGTCTGGAGATCGTCCACCGGCACGTCGCTCTCGCTACCCTCGGCATCGATGCGCCGCGCCGTCTTCGGCGCAAGGTCGAGCAAAGCGCGAATTGCCGAGCCGGTGCGTTCGCGCGCTTTCAATTCCAGCACCTGGCCGACGAAGACGAGCGCGACGATGACGGCCGCCGCCTCGAAATAGACGGGCACGGCCGCGCCATGGCCATGGAAGCTCATCGGGAAGATGCCGGGTGCAAGCGTGGCGACGACGCTGTAGAGATAGGCGGTGCCGACGCCGAGACCGATCAGCGTCCACATATTCGGGCTGCGGTTGGCAAGCGACGCCCAAGCGCGGCGGAAGAAGGGCAGGGCCGCCCAGAGCACCACCGGCGTTGCCAGCAGCAATTCGATGAACGTCGCCTGCGGCTCGCCGATCGCTTCCCGGAGCGGCAGGCCGAGCATCGGCCCCATGCTCAGCGCCAGCAGCGGTATAGCGAGAATGGCGCTGGCCCAGAGCCGCCTGACGAAATCGACGAGTTCCGGGTTCGGGCCTTCGTCATCAGGCGGAATGCCCGTCGGCTCCAGCGCCATGCCGCATTTCGGGCAGTCGCCCGGACGATCGTTGATGACTTCAGGATGCATCGGGCAGGTATAAAGCGTACCCTTGGGCGCCGGTTTTGCCGCCGGGCGTTTACCGTCGCGATAGGCTGCGGGGTCAGCTTCGAACTTCGCTTGGCAGGCGGCCGAGCAGAAATAGTATTTCTCGCCTTCGTGCTTCAGGAATTGTTTCGCCGTCGAGCGATCGACGGTCATGCCGCAGACGGGGTCCTTCGCGGTGAGGTAATCCTCAGGTGCCGCCGCAAACTTCGTCCGGCAGCCCTCCGAGCAGAAATGATAGGTGCGGCCGTTATAATCGAGCGAGGGCTTGCCGGCTTGCGGATCGACCGTCATGCCGCAGACAGGATCACGGATCATGGCGCTTTCAGCCTTCTCCTGTTCATGGCCGCAATGGCAATGATTATCGCCATCGGCGTGGCTGTGATGGTGATCGTGTTCGTGCTTGATATCCATGACTATCTCCGGCGCCCGGAGGGGCGCTTGGATATGCTTATCAACCTTCCAGCGACTGGAAGGTCAAGCACTATTTTCATGGACGCCATTTTTGCGGCGGCTGATCCTCAGATTGGAGTAATCAGCCCAACCGGCTGGCTCCCCAGCAGGGCGGCGACCGAAATGCTGCCCCCGGGCTCGATCGTCTTTCCGGTCACCAGATCCGCCTTCAGACCGTGGAGCGGTGAGGGGACGGCGATCGCCGTATCTTCCCAGAACTCCGGGCCGGCAAAGAGCACGCCGGGATCTAGCCAACCGAACATCAGCCGCGGCGCCGCGACGATGGCGAAATCACCCTTATGCACCCGGGCAAAGGCAAGCACATGGTCGCGCCGGTTGCCCGTCACCTTCAGCGGCAGATAGTCGCCTCTCGCAAAGAGGTCCGCGTGCCGCTGGCGCAGCTGCAGGCCGATCCCGACGATGCGCTGCTTCAGCGCCGCCGCCTGCAGCCTGGCGATCGGCCCGGCTTCATCAAGCCAGGCCGTCAGCCGCAGATGATCGACCGGCCGGCGGTTGTCGGGATCGACGAGGCTGAAATCGAAGCCCTCCGCACCCTGGTAGATATCGGGAATGCCGGGGGCCGACAGCTTGAGCAGCGTCTGCGACAGGCTGTTGAGGTAACCCGCCGCGATGAAAGGCTGCAGCACCCTTTCGAAATCCTCGAGAAAGACATCATTGTCAGGCGAAACCAGCGCCGCAGCATAGGTGGTGACCGCTTCCTCGTAAGCGGCATCCTGTTCCGTCCAGCCGCTGCGCAGTTTTGCCTCGCGCACCGCCTTGACCGCATAATCGGTGAAGCGTTCGCGGAGTTCTTCCGTCTGTCCTCTGTCGAAATCCTCCGGCCAGATGCCGGCCAGCGCCTGATAAAGCATCCATTCGACATTTGGTTCCGGCGCGGCATCCTCCGGCAGATCCTTGAGCCACGGCCGGTTCATCTCTCGCCAACGCTCGACCGCCTGGGCAAAAACATCCGCACCCTCGCTCAGGGCATAAAGCCTCGCGCGCGCATCCTCGCCGCGTTTGGTGTCGTGGGTGGCGCTTGCCGAAAGCCCATGCGGCTGCAGCCGCGCCCGCTCGGCCATGCGGCGGTGGAATTCCTCCGGGCCGCCAGGCGCCTTGCCCGGTTCGCCGCCGACTTCGTTTGCGGCAAGCAGCCTGTTATAGCGGTAAAACAACGTATCTTCTGTCGCCTTCGCCATCACCGGCCCGCTCAATTGCTGGAAGCGGATACGGAAGTCGTGGGCCGCGTCACCTTCGACCTTGCCTTCGAGAAGCTTCAGCACATGGTCGCATGCACGCCGATCGTCGAGCCGCGCCATGGCTTGCGAGGCGGTCGCCGCAAGCACCGCTGAATCCTGCCAGGAAAGCGGGCCGCCGTCGCCATAGGTGCGGTAGACGGGAAAGGCGATCAGCAACTCGCTGAGCGCGGTGGCGATCTCGTCTCTTTTTAGCTCGGGAAAGATACCTGCCGCGATCGACACCAGCCTGTCGGTCTCGCCGGCGAAATTGCGTTCGACCATCAGACGCTTGGCAATTCGCCGGCCCGTCTCAAGATCACCCGTGTCGCCGGCGATGCTGCGATAGGCATCGTCCAATATGCGCAGACCGCCGGAGTCGATGAACAGCTCGCTCAGTGCGGCGATGAATTCATATCCCGTGGTGCCGGCGACCGGCCAGCTCTCCGGCAGGACCTCACCGGTGCCGAGGATCTTTTCCACGACGATATAGGTGTCCGGTCCGGCCGCCTCCCGCAGCCTGTCGAGATAGGCCGTGGGTTCGGCGAGCCCGTCGACATGGTCGATGCGCAGGCCCTGGACCTTGCCATGGCGCACCAGCTCGATCACCAGCCGGTGCATATCCGCGAACACGGCTGGATCTTCGACGCGGATGCCGACCAAGCCGGTCACCTCAAAAAAACGGCGATAGCTCAGATGCCGTGCCGCATCCTTCCAGTGGGTCAGCCGCCAATGCTGTCCCTCAAGCAGGCTTTTGAGGAAATCGCGGTCGGACGAGACGTCTTCGAGTTTTTGCCGGAGGAGTGCCCCATCGCCGCCTTCGAAAAGAATGTCACGCATCGCCCGGGCGAAGTCCTCGCCTGACGTCACGGCCGCAGCCTCCGCCATTCTCGTTGCGACCGGGTCATCGAGCCGGTTGGCGAGTGCGCCGTAACTGCTGGGGTTTAACGGCAACAGCGTCTCGAAGTAACCGAGCGCGAAATTGCCATGTGTTTCGTCGAGCGCGATGCGCAGCTCGCCATCGGCCAGCGCGCGATCGAAATCCTGACCGAGCTGCGGCAGGGTCAGCGGTTCGCTCCAGTCGATGTCGAAGTGGCGGGCATAGGCGCTCTGCCGGCCGAATGCCAGTACGTCGCGCCACCAGCCGTTTTCCGGCGAGGCCGCCATGTGGTTCGGGACGACGTCGAGGATCAATCCCATGCCTGCGGCGGAAAGGCTTACCGTCAGCCGCTCGAATCCGGCCCGGCCGCCGAGCGCCGGATCGATTTCGTTGGCGTCGGTGACGTCATAGCCGTGGGTCGAGCCACTGACGGCGGTGAAGATCGGAGAGGCGTAGAGGTGGCTGATGCCGAGCGTCTTGAGGTAGGGGACGAGGTCGCAGGCGCGATCGAAGGTCATGCCGTTGCGGAATTGTATCCGGTAGGTCGCTGTCGGGAGTGTCATGAGGCCGCTGATGTTGGAAAGAGACCCTCCCGAACGGTTGCAGCGGGGTTTTTGTTCCCTTACAGCGCCGCGCGTCTTTTGAGACGCGCAAAGCACGATGCGCTAGTCGATAAAGACGCCGACGCTTGCGGCGCGTCCGGCCGAGTCGATGACGGTCAGTTTGGAGTAGCCGCCGCCATCGGGCAGCCATTGCTGGATGCGCCGGCGGGAGAGGTCGGGCAGCGGCTTGCCGTTGGCAAGCCAGCGGAAGGGCGCGCGGCCGCCCTGGAGCTTCAGCATCAGCGGTGACAGCCTGCCTTGCCCAGCGCCGAGATCGACATGCGCGCCCTCGGGCGGATAGATGATCTGCGGCGCGGCCTCGCGGCCGGAGGCGAGCAGGCCGCTGGCATTGAGGGCGAAACGCCGCTGGCTGATCGGCAGCTCGGACTGGGCGATGCGCACGGCGCCTGCAGGCGGGCGGGGCAGCGGCGTCGTCGCAATGCCGGATTTGGCGAAACCTTCAAACAGGATCGGTGCGGCAGTGCCGTAGCCGGTCAACCCCGGCACGGCGCTGTTATCAGGCCGTCCGACCCAGACGCCGAGCACATAACGCCCATCATAGCCGACCGACCAGGCGTCGCGATAGCCGTAACTCGTGCCGGTCTTGTAGGCGATGCCGCGCTGCGGCGCGCCGGCGGGGGGAATGACGCCGGAGAGAATATCGGCGACGTTCCAGACCGCGACCGGCTCCAGCAGCGGTTCGCTGTCGAGCTTGGCCGGTGCGCCGGTGACGCCGTCGCCGAGCCTAACCGGCTGACCGCGATTGGCGAGCGCCGTATAGAGTTGCACCAGATCCTTCAGGGTGATGCCGACGCCGCCAAGCCCGATCGCAAGCCCCGGCGTCTCATTCGGCGGCAGCACCGGGCGTACCTCGGCGCGGCGGAAGCGTACCATCAGCCGCGACGGGCCGACGGCATCGAGCAGCTTGACGGCCGGCACGTTCAGTGAAAGCTGCAGCGCCTCGCGCACGGTGACGTCGCCCTGATAGCTCATGTCGAAATTGCGCGGCCGGTAGCCGAAGAAATCGGCGGGCCGGTCTTCGATGATCGTCTCCTGGGACACCAGGCCCTGCTCGAAGGCGAGCCCGTAGATGAAGGGCTTCAGCGTCGAGCCCGGCGAGCGATTGACGCGCGTCATGTCGATCCAGCCGGAGCGGTTGGCGTCGAAATAATCGGCCGAGCCGACCTCGCCGACGATCGCGCCGGTTTGCGCATCCGCCATCACCATGGCGAGCGAAAGCTTCGGCCCGAGCTTCATGGCCGCTGCCCGCGCAACCGCCTCCAGCCCCTGCTGCACCTGTTTCTTCAACGTCGTCTGATGCTTGAGGACCGTCGCCTCCTTGCGCAGCGCCGCTTCGGCGACATGGGCGGCCAGTGCGGGCAATCGCATGCGCCGCGATGGGACTGCAACACCTTCAGCTCGCTCCGCTTCGCCGTCGCCAACGGCCTCGGCGACCGCCACGCGGTCGAGCACACGCTTGCGCGCGGCCTCGGCCGCCTTGAGATTGCGGTCCGGCCGGCGCCGTTCCGGCAATTGCGGCAGGGCGACGAGCAGCGCCGCCTCGGCGACCGTCAGGCGGCGCGGTTCCTTGCCGAAATAGGCAAGGCTTGCGGCCCGCACGCCTTCGAGATTGCCGCCATAGGGCGCATGCGTCAGATAGAGGTCGAGAATCTCCTCCTTCGACAGCCGCCGCTCGATCTGCACGGCGCGCACCAGCTGCAGGAGCTTTGCCGAAAGCGAGCGTCCTTCGCGCGGCTCGATCAGCCGCGCCACCTGCATCGATAGCGTCGAGGCGCCGGAGACGATGCGGCCATTGCTGATCAGTTGCACGGCAGCGCGCCCGAGCGCCCAGGGGTCGACGCCGCGGTGGTCGTAGAAACGCTGGTCCTCATAGGCGATCAGCATGCGCAGGAATTGCGGATCGACGTCGGGGACCGTCGTCTTCAGCCGCCATCGGCCCTCCGACGTCGCAAACGCACGCAACAATTGCCGATCGGCATCCAGCACTTCGGCCGACACGGCATTCGCCCTGTCCAGTGGCGGCGGATAGGCCTTGTCGGCAGCGTCGAGCGCAAAGAGAGCCGCGCCGGCAAAAGCAATGCCGGCCGCGGATCCGATCGCAAACTTGTGCCACCGCTTCATTATTGCGCTGCCACGACCTCCATCTTGCCGGTCGCCGTGCGGGCCGAAAGCTCCGGCCGGTACATGTCCTCGACATTTGCGGCCGGATGGTCGTAGGTGCCGGGGGTGACGGCGCGCACGACATAGGCGACGTTGAATTCGCGATTGTCGCCTGCTGCGCGGTTGAAGGCGGCGACGAAGCGGTCGTAGCGGAATTCGGTATGGGCAGCGGAGATCTCGCCGATCCAATCGAAATTCGTCATCTGGGCGCTGTCGACGAGATTGGGATTGTCGATCTCGAAGCCGGCGGGCAGAAGGTCGGTGATGACGATGCGCGACGGCCAGTCATTGGTTTCGCGCACATGGATGACGACGACGTAGCGTTCGTTCTGCTTCGCCTCGCTGACATTCGCCTGCTCGCCGTCGAGCGTGTAATAGCTGCGCTCGATGAGGAAGCCGTCGCCGCCGGCCGGCAGCGGCACTGTCGGGGCGGCAACGGTGGTGACGACAGCCGAAACCGCGTCGTTGGTCTGGTTGGTCAGCGTTAACGGATGGTCGGCCAGGGCATCGCCGGTCATGCGTGCCATGTAGGCACCGGTGTGTGCGGCGCCATTGACATCGACCTTCAGACCATCGTCACCGCCCTGGATGGCGCGCGCGGCAAGCAGCATCCAGGTTTCTTCCTGCGTGCTCTTGTATTTGCTGCGCTCCCATTCCTTGCCGACCGCCTTGGCGAGTTCCGGGATGACGGGCGGCACCGGCCGGCTTTCGGCGGCGAGCGCCAGGATCGCCGCACCATCGCGCAGGATCGTGCCATAATCGGTGCGCGACAGGTTCACGCGTGACACCATCGACTGCTCCGACATCTGCAGCGCGTCGAGGAAAATGGTCTTCGAACGCTGTGCATCGCCGTAGAGCGCCAGCGCGGCGGCGATATGCGCCTTGGCGAGCGGCGTCGGGAAGTCGTTGATCATCGTATCGGCATAGTAGCGCAGATCGCTGATCGCGGCCTTCTTGTTGCGCGCAAGGACGTAGATGGCATAGGCGATCTGGTCGCCCTGGCCCTTGATGTCGGTTGTGTAGGACAGCGTGTTCTGCAGGTTTTCGAGCGCCTGCACGAAAGCCCTTTCCGGTACGTCATATTTCATTTCGCGGGCCCGCGTCAGGAAATCGGTGACGTAGGAATCGAGCCATACATCGCCCGAATCCGGTCCCCAGAGACCGAAGCTGCCGGCCGAGGCCTGATAGGAGAGCACGCGGTAGATCGCATCCTGCACGCGCTTCTGCACATCCTCGTCGTTTTCCATGCCCGCCTGCTTCGCCACTTCGGCGAGGTAGAGCAGCGGCAGCGCCCGGCTGGTGGTCTGCTCGGCGCATCCCAAGGGATAGCGGTCGAGCGTCATCAGCAGGGCTGGGATATCGAAGGCGGCCGAACGGGTGACGTTGACGCTGATCGAAGCGCCGGGCAGCACGCTGTCGGCCAGCAGGTTCTTGTCGACGGTGAGCTTTGCCCCCGGCTTCAGCGCCAGCACCCTGCGTTCGGTGATCGGCAAGGAGGCCGGGCGCACCGGCACGTCGACCGTCTGGTCGAGCGAAAGGCCGGAAGCGTCGGAGAGATTGATCGAGACACTGCCGGCGCCCGGCTGTTTGCCGATGAGCGAAAGCGTCAGCTCGGATTTCGCGCCGGCCTCGAGGCGGATCGTCTGCGAGGCGGACGCTTCTTCGATGCCGACCGCGTCATTGCCGGTCAGTTGCAGCTTGTAGTCGCCGGCCGGCGCATCGGTATTGGCGATATCGAGGCGCAGATTGGCCTTGTCGCCGGGGGAGAGGAACTTCGGCAGGCTTGCGGTCACCACAACGGGATCGCGGATGATGACGTCCTTGACGCCGTGGCCGACGCCTGATTTCGACCAGGCGACCGCCATGACGCGCGCCGTGCCGTTGAACTGCGGGATGTCGAAGGAGACATTGGCCTTGCCTTCTGCGTCGAGCTTCACCGGCCCGGAGAAGAAGGCGACGAGTTTCTGCGTCGGCGGGCTTGCCTGCAGCGCGATGGCGCCGCCATCGCCGCCGGTCCGGAGCTTGCCGGTCGCACCCAGCGAGCCATCGATCAGGCGGCCATAGAGGTCGCGGATTTCAAGGCCGAGCTGGCGCTGGCCGAAATACCAGTCCTCCGGGTTCGGCGGTTCGTAGCGCGTCAGGTTGAGAATGCCGACATCGACGGCGGCAACCGTCACATAGGCATCCTCGTTGGCGCCGGCGCCCGCCACCTGCAGGCCAATGTCCAGTGGCCCGCGCGGCAACATCTTTTCCGGCGTGTCGAGCGTCACCTGCAGCGCCCGCTGTTCGGGATCGATTTTCAGCCATTTGATGCCGATCGAGCGCATCGGCATGTGGCTGTCCTGGGCGTCGCCGGGGCGGAAGAGCGTGGCGGTCACATAGGCGCCGGCACCCCAATCTGATGTAACGGGGATGTCGACCTCGCCGCCGGTCTCGCCGATCGTGGCGTTCTGTACGGCAACCAGCTTTTCGGTTCCGGCCGTCACCATCAGCTCGCCGCCATAACGCGAGGTGACTTTCAGCTTGGCCGTTTCGCCGATCTTGTAGCTGCTCTTGTCGAGGGCGATCTCCAGCCCGTCGGGCGTTTCGGTCGAGGTCGAGGTCACGAACCAGCCGGCGTCGAATTCGACGCTGGAGGTCGGGCCGTCGGCATCCGGGCTTTCCACTTCGAGGCGATAGCGGCCCCAGGTCACCGGCACGGAGATCTTGCCGCCGTCCATCGTCGCGTCGACGCTGCCGTTGGAGATCTGCTCGGCGGTGTAGACCGGTTCATATTTCCAGGCCGTTCCCTCGCGATACCATTGGTATTGCCGGTTGAGACTATAGAATTTCCAGCGCAGGCCCTTCGCCTCCTGCTTCTGTCCGGCGGCATTGACGCCGATCACCGTGAAGTTGGCGATCGAGTTCTCCTGCAGATCGTCGGAAAATTCCGGCTTTATTCCGATCGAAGCGCGCTCGTTCTTCACCGGAATGGTCAGGGATCGCTCGATGGCCCGGCCGCCCGCCTCCTGCATGCGCATATAGACAGTGGCGTTGAGCAACTGCGTCGTGGCCGGCAGCTCGCTGATGGTGAGATCCGTCGAGGCTTCGCCATTCTCATCGAGTTCCGGCAGGCCGCCGATCGGCTGGCGCGAATCCTCGCTCGCCTCCTCGTCGGCGAGGCCGAAGAGGAAGCCCTTATAGGCCGCACTCTCACGCGTCGGCTTGACGACGACGTCGCCTTCGAGCGTCAGGCCGGCGGCTGGGGCGCCGTAGAGATATTTGCCCGATACGGTGATCGTCGCCGGTGTGTCTGGACCGACTTCCTTGGACTCGGTCTTGATCTCCATGTCGGTGCGATCGGGCACGAAATCGTCGACGAGGAAACTCTTGGTGGCGATCGCGCTGCCCTTGGGATCGGTATAGATGTTCATCGTCCAGGTGCCGCGCATGGCGTTTTCCTGGGTCGGGAAATCGACGGTATAACCGCCGAGATTGCTGGTCTGGCTGACGATCCGCCGGTCTTCGACACCGTCGGGGCGGCTGAAGATGAAGGTGAGCGGCAGCTTCTCGATGGCGTTTCCATCGGTGTCGCGGGCGAGCGACTGCGCATGCACCGTCTCGCCGGCGCGGTAGATGCCGCGTTCGGTAAACGTCAGCACGTCGATCGCACCGGGTGCTGCGCGGCCGGTCACGCCGCGGTCGGAAAGGTCGAAGCCGGCACGCGTCATGTCGAGGAAGACGTAGTCCGATGTGCCGTTCGTGGCGGCAATGACGGCGGGCGTTAGCGCCGCCGTGCCGCGGATCAGGCCGGCGGTGAATGTGGCTCGGCCGTCCGCGTCGGTCGTCGCGGTGCCGAGTACTTCGTTGTTCTTGGCGAGCAGCTGCAGCTCGACGCCGGCGATCGGCTTTGCCGAGGCCAGCGAGCGGGTAAAGACGTTGAGCCCGTCCGTGCCGGCATAGGTGGTGACGCCGATATCGGAGACCAGGAACCACTGCGTCGCCTGCGAATTCCACTCCTGCGCCGGGCCGTTTGCCGCCGTTGCTGTCATCACGTAGATGCCGGGCTTGCGCTCGGGCAGCGCCTCGTCGACCGGGAAGCTGGTGACGATGTCCTTGTTGAGCTCGTTGGCGATGTCGATTGAGCCCTGCCAGACGAGTTCACCGCTTTGATCCTGGATGTTCTGGGCGCTGTAGCCGTCGAGCTGGCTCAGGAACTGCGAATTGGTCAGCAGCGGTGCAATGGCGCGATCGCCGATGCGGTAGAGTTTGAGGTTGGCCGAGGCCATGTTGACCGAGACGATCGGGATGCCGCGGCGCGCCGTCGACGGCAGCACGAAGCTGTCGCCGGTGAAGCGCACCATCTGGCTGCGGTCCTTGATATAGACGTCGATGCTGACGGCTGCTTCGAGCGCTTCGTCGACTGATGACGGCAGGCCGGTGCGGAAGCCGATCTTATAGGTCTGGCCGTGCGTCAGTCCCTCGACGCAGATCTGCTTGTCCTTGGTTTCCAAAGCCTTCGGCGCTTCGCCGTTCAGCGTCACGAAGGGCGTGTAGTCGGTGGTCTTGACGAGCGCTTCGGAGAAGGTGACGCAGGCGCGCGGCGTGGCGCTGTCGGCATCGACCGTGTGTTCGGTGATGCGGAAGCCCCGCGTCGATTTCAGCTGCAGATAGGCCGCCTGCACATCCTCGGCGGCGACGAGTGCCAGGCTCGCCTTGTAGGCGTCGAGCGCCGGGCGGTAATTGGCGTTCCGCTCCAGCGCAGTGGCGAGCACGGTCAGCGCCTCGGCGCGTTTGGCCTTGGTGCGCGTCAGCTCGTAGCCGTTCAGCGCGTCGACCACCGCTTGTCCCGTTGTGCTGCTCTCGGCGCTGCCGAGCGACGCTGCGGCGCGAGCGGTTTCGAGCCAGAGATCGGCATCGTCAGGCGTGATCGACAGCGCACCATGGAAGGACTTCAGCGCGTCGGCCAGGTTGTTGGCGGTGAGGTCGAGGCGGGCGTTGGCCGTCAGGCTGTCGACGCCCTGGCCCTGCTGGTCGTCGGCGAGGGTAAGATTGTCCTTGAAGTCGTGGGCCTGCTGGATGAGATCGTTGCTCAGGAAGGTCAGGCGCGGCGCCGCGCCGATATCCCGCTCCTGCTGGCCGGCCGTTTCGACGATCTTGCCGGCGATGGCGCCGGGGAAGGCGTTCATCGTCTTGAAATCGGATTTCAGGAAGCACCATTTCACCTTGGGATTGTAGGTGAAGGCCTTGCAGCTCTTGTCGCCGATGCAGGAGGTCTTGCACTGATCGAGCGAGACGTTCTGCTCGGTGCGAAGATCGAAGCCGAAGAAATCGGCGTCCTTGATCGTCTGGATGTCGCGCTTGGTATCCGCAGCGGCGGCGGGAAAGCTGATGGCGATCATGGAAAATGCGATTGTCGCGAAAGCAAAGAATGAGCGCACGGACATAGGTTCCCCCCGGAAATGCTGGCTCTGACCGGCGGGCACTCTCCTCACTCCTCGCGAGATTGTCAACTCAAGTTGAGCGCTGTTTCATGTTCGCACAGGCGCTTTCGTCTGGCTGTCACATCGGCGTGAGTGACCGCCTTGTGATTTGCGGCTTTGGCGGGGATGAGCAAGGATTTGGGCAATCGCAGGAGGTAGCGCCATGTCCACGTCTTCCCACCGCAGGAGCCTTGCCGCGCTCCTTGCCGCCACTTTATTCTCGCTAGGCGTGTGTGTGGCGGACGCGGCCGAGGATGCCGTCGTCATCCCGCCGCCCGCCGTTGACGAGGTGGCCGGCTCAAGCACCGAGACTGCCATTTTCGCCGGCGGCTGTTTCTGGGGTGTCCAGGGCGTCTTCCAGCACGTGAAGGGTGTCGAGAACGCCGTCTCCGGTTATGCGGGCGGCGACGCCAAAACGGCGCAGTACGAAACCGTCAGCACCGGCTCGACGGGCCATGCCGAAGCCGTCCAGGTGACGTTCGATCCGAAACAGGTCACCTACGGCAAGTTGCTGCAGATCTTCTTCTCTGTAGCGCACAACCCGACGCAGCTGAATTTCCAGGGACCGGACCAGGGAACGCAATACCGTTCGGCGCTGTTCGTCTCCGATCCCGAGCAGCGCAAGGTTGCGGAGAGCTATATCGGCCAGCTGGACAAAGCGCATGTCTTCCCGCAGCCGATCGTCACCAAGGTGTCTGAAGCCACCGGCTTCTATCCGGCCGAGGCCTATCATCAGGATTTCCTGACGCTCAATCCGACCTATCCCTATATCGTCTACAACGACCTGCCGAAAATCGAGAACCTGAAGTCGTTATTTCCCGCCGACTACCGCGGCAAACCGGTCCTCGTGCTGAAAACCAAGAGCTGATGAAGCCGACAGCTTAGAGCGATAGTTCAGGGCACAATTTCTATCGGCGTATGGTTGGGGACCCGGGCCCAAATATCGCGCATCTCCGCGTTGGTGACCGCAATACACCCATCCGTCCAATCCAGTAGTTGATGGACGTTTCCGAATAAGCCCCAGCCATTGGGAAGGCCGTGGATCATGATATTGCCGCCGGGAGGAAAGCCATTCGCCTGAGCGTTGCGGCGATCCTCCGGATTTGGATATGAAATGTGCAGGCTCAGATGCGCCATGGACTTGGGATTTTCGCCAGTCAATTTCATAATGGCCTTCAGGTGTTTTCTCGTCACCTTCTCGTTGCTTGGGACCCTCATCGGCAGCCCGCCCAAGAGAAATGCGGTATGTTGAGATGGGAGTCTCGCCTCTGAAAAGGACCATGCGACGTTCGGATTTGTAAACGCGAATGAGGTCGGCCCGTTGCTCCAACGACATATCGGGAGGTGGCGAGCCTGAGCCGACCTTGGCCATCAATTTCGTGTAGGCGAACATGCTGATGAGCACGGCGGCTAAAACGATAAATTTGTTTCTCAATATGATTCTCATCTTTAAGCAAACGGAAGGATTATACCGTCCTATCGCCCCCTCATCCAGAAGGCGCACACTTGAGATCGAACACTCCGGGCGCCTCTTTTTGCTTCAAATCCGTCACTTTAAGGATTTGTCAACGTTAACAATATCTTAAATACAGGAAATCACGTTCCACTGCGGAACATATCATAGAGTCGCCCGTTACCACCGTGAGTTTCGCGTGGGATAGGCTGCCGGAGCGGATCCCTCTTTAGAAGTACAGGCGTAACCAAGGGGACGTATCATGGCCACCAATGTTGTGCGGCGCTGGCAACGAGATGATCTCATGAAACAGAGAGTATTGATCGTCGAAGATGAATTCCTGATCGCCCTGGATCTCGAGGCGACGGTGGAAGGCATGGGCATGCAGGTCGCGGGCCTTGCGAATGATCGCGAACAGGCGTTGCGGCTGGCGCCGCTTGCCGATATCGCTTTCGTCGATATCAATCTTGCCGACGGCCCGACAGGGCCTGAGATCGGCCGACAGCTGGCGCAAGAGCATGGCATTGCCGTCGTCTTCATGACCGGCAATCCCGAAGTGGTGGCTGACGGCGTCAAGGGCGCGGTCGGCGTGGTCCAGAAGCCGGTCATGCCTTCGGTTGTCGAACAGCTGGTGAAATATCTTGCCGCGCGCCGTGTCGGCATGTTTGCGGTCGTACCATCACAAATGACGGTCTTTGCCTGATCGGACGGGGCCTGACGTAAAGGCCTGATCAGCCGGATATGGCTGCGAGCTGCGGCGGATGGTCGGCCTCTTCCGCCTCCGGTCTGCCATAGGCCTTGAGAAAGGTATGGACGGCGTTGCGCGCCGCCTTTTCCAGCTCTTCATCGGTGGGTGTGCCTCCGAGAAGGATCATCATCTGCAGATCGGCATTGCCGAGTGCCACGAACTGCCTCGCCGCGACGTCGAAATCGTCGATGGTGAGCGCGCCCTTATGGGCAAGCCGTCCGAAAAGTGCGGACAGTGCGGTGGTCAGCTTGCCCGGTCCCTGCTGGCGCCAGCTTTCGAAGAGGTGCGGGTATCGCTCGCCTTCGGTCTGCACCAGCTTGCGCAGGAATTTTCCGTCGTGGTTGCAGATGCAGTTCTTGTTGAGGCGCACGGCAAACGCCGTCAGCTCGTCCTCCAGATTGTCGGCACGATCGGGGAAGGTCGACAACACAGAGAAGAGCATGGCGTTGGCGCGGTTCATGACATCTTCGATGACTGCGACGAACAGCGTCTCCTTCTCGCGATAGTGATTGTAGATCGTCTGGCGGGATACGCAGGCCACGGCGGCGATCTCGTCGATGCTGGCGCCGGCAAAGCCCTGGCGGCAGAATACGTCGGCCGCGGCATCGAGGATCGACATGCGCTTGGCGCATTGTCCGCGCTGCGTATGCCCCGTTATCCGGGCTGCCGATGTCATGCGATCTTTCATGAGTGCGAAGATAAGACGTCTTGACGTTTTAGACAATGGCGTCTAGATTTACATCTGTGTCCAAATTTATTGACACTCTTGGCTTCCGCTGGAGATTTGAGCTCCCAACTTCGTCTTCGCGCGAACGATCATCATTCAACCCTGAGAGCAATGTGGCGGAGCGACGATCCGGTACCTCCGCCGCGCTTTTATGAAAGATCACCATTATGACGGCTCCCTTCTTTCGCATTGCCCTCATTCTCGGCCTTCTGTCGGCCATCGGGCCCTTTGCCATCGACATGTATCTGCCTGCGCTGCCGTCCATTGGACAGGACCTGCATGCCGATAACAATGTCACCCAGCTCACCCTTCTCGCTTTCTTCATCTCCTTTGCGCTCGCCCAGTTGGTCTATGGTCCGTTGTCGGATATGTGGGGCCGCAAGCTGCCGCTCTATCTGGGCATCGGCCTTTTTTCCGTCGCCTCGATCGGCTGTGCGCTGGCGACCGATATCGAAACGCTGATCGCCTTCCGTTTCGTTCAGGGTATCGGCGGTGCCGCCGGCATGGTCATTCCGCGCGCCATCGTCCGCGACATGCATACCGGTGTGCAGGCCGCCCGCCTGATGTCACTCTTGATGCTGGTCTTTTCGATCTCGCCGATCCTGGCGCCGTTGACGGGCAGCGCCGTCATCGAATTCTACGGCTGGCGCGGCGTATTCTGGGCCGTGACCATCGCCGCCTTCATCGGCCTCGTCCTGCTCGCCACCCAGCTTGACGAAACCCGTTCACCGGCCGAACGCAGCGGCAGCGGTCTGAAGAGCGCCATGGCGGCCTACCGCCTGCTGCTTGCCGATCGCAATTTCCTGACGCTGACCTTCATCGGCGGCCTCGGCATTTCCAGCTTCCTCGTCTACCTCGCCAACTCGCCCTTCGTGCTGATCCAGCATTACGGGCTGACGCCGACGCAATACAGTTTCGCCTTCTCGATCAATGCCGTGTCCTTTTTCGCGGTATCGCAGGCGACGGGTTGGCTCGGCGAGCGTTTCGGCCTCGTGCGCGTCATGCGGATTGCGGTCAGCGCTTTTGCCCTTGCCATGGTCGTCATGGCGGTGGTGATGGCCGCGGGCTTCAACCAGCTGCCTGTCCTGGCGACCTTCCTGTTCATCGGCTACGGCTTCCTCGGCCTCGTCATCCCGACGAGCGCGGTGCTCGCGCTCGAGGATCACGGCGAGATCGCCGGCACCGCCTCGTCGCTGATGGGCACGTTGCATTTCGTGATCGCCGCCGTCGCCATGGTCATATCGAGCGTCTTCTTCGACGGCACAGCCGTTCCGATGGCCGCCGGCATCGCGCTCTGCGCCTTCGCAGCCTTCGTGCTGACCCAGGCGACGATTGGCCGCCGCGCCGCCGTCGCCGCTGCCGAATGATCAAAGTGACCGTACCCGGCTTCGGGTACGGTCACATCATCAGGGTTGCGGCTGCGAGAAAATGCCGCGCCCGATTGAATATCGGCTGGCCGCGCTATTTAACCCGATCCCCAAGCATGGTCATACCGGAGAATACTTATGGTCGACGAGAAGCGGCTGATCTCGAAAATCACCTGGAAGCTGATGCCGTTTCTCGGCATCCTTTATCTCATCGCCTATATCGACCGGCAGAACGTCAGTTTCGCCAAGCTGCAGATGGTCGATGCCCTTGGAATGAGCGAATATGCCTATGGTCTTGGCGCATCGCTCTTCTTCATCGGCTATTTTCTCTTCGAGGTGCCGAGCAACCTCTTCCTCGACAGGCTCGGCGCCCGTGTCTGGTTCGCCCGCATCCTGGTCTCCTGGGGTATCGTCACCATCGCGCTCGCCTTCACGCAGAACGCGACGATGTTCTATATCCTGCGCTTTTTACTCGGTGTCTGCGAAGCCGGCTTCTTTCCCGGCGTCCTCTATCTGCTGACGCTATGGTTTCCGTCGACCTATCGCGGCAGGATGGTCGGGCTGTTCATGATCTTCAGCGCCATCGCCAATGCCGTCGGTGCGCCGCTCGGCGGTGTGCTGCTCGATCTCGACGGTCTCTACGGCTTTGCCGGCTGGGAGTGGGTCTTCCTGGCGACGGGCGTTCCGGCTGTGATCGCCGGCATCTTCACCTTCTTCTATCTCCCCGGCCGGCCTGAAAATGCAAGCTTCCTGAATGACGAGGAGAAGCAGTGGCTGGAACGAAGGCTCACTTCCGAAAATGCCGGCATGGGCGAGCATGCCGGAAACGGCTTCAAGGCGCTCATCGATCCGCGTGTCCTTTTGATGGCGCTCTGCTATATCGCCTTTCCGCTTTCGGCCTATGGCCTCAGCTATTGGCTGCCGACCATCGTCAAGGCTTTCGGCGTCAGCAACACGGTGAACGGTTTCCTCAACATCATTCCCTGGGTGCTGGTCGCGATCGCGCTCTATGCCGTTCCCGCCATGGCCGACAAGGCGCAATCGAAGACGCCCTATATCGTCATTCCGGCTTTCATCGGCGCCGCCTGCCTGCTGCTCTCGGCGCTGATCCCGAACCACACTTTGCAATTCGCCTTCCTCTGCGTCGCCGCTGCCGGGATTTTCGCGCCCCAGCCGGTGTTCTGGAGCCTGCCCTCACGTTTCCTCAAGGGGGCGGGTGCTGCAGCCGGCCTTGCCGCCATCAATTCGGTCGGAAATCTCGGCGGTTTCGTCGCCCAGAACGTCGTGCCCTGGATCAAGGAAGCGAGCGGCAGCACGATCGCACCGATGTTCTTCCTGGCGGCCTGCCTGGCTGCCGGAGCCCTGCTGGTCTTCGTCGTCACGCGTCAGCTGTCGCACAGGGAGCATTCGGCGGCTCCGAGCCGGGTCTGATCAAGCCGTCAAAAGTACTCTACGCGACGGGCTTCAGGCCGTCAGCGTGAACGCGTCGCTTTCGCCGGGAACGAGTTCCAGCGGCCAGATCCTGTTGCGGGCGCCCTGCGGATAGTGATCGGCATAGGCCGGCATGGTGGCGAGCAGGGTTTCGCCGAGCTGCGCGCCGAGATCGCGCAGCGACATGCGGAAGGAGGTCAGCGTCGGCTGCAGGAAATGCGTGCGCGGCTCCTCGCGAAAACCGACGACGGCGAGGTCGCGGCCGGGCACGATGCCGGCCTCGGCAAGCCGGCGGTAAAGCCCGATCGCCATCAGTTCGTGGATCAGGATGATCGCCGTCGGCCGCGGCTCGATCATCAGCAATTCGTGGCCGGCCTGATAGCCGCCCTGTTCGCTCGACTTGACCCGGATGACGAAGGCCGGGTCGAAGGGAATATCGTGCCGTTGAAGCGCCTGGCGGTAGGCGTCGAGGAAGAGATAGCCGAGATTGATGTCGGAGGAGGGGGCGGCCACGGCGATCCGCCGATGGCCTTTGGCGACCAACCGGTCGACGCCGCGCGCCGCCACGCCCTCGAAATCGAGGTCCATCCAGGTGTAGCTGCCGCCCGACGCGCTACGACCGAGTGCCACGAAGGGGATGCGGGCCTTTTCCAGAAGCTCGATGCGCCTATCGGTGCGTCGTGTCGCCGAGAGGATCAGCGCGTCGACAAGCCGGCGCGCCACCATGCGCTTCAGATATTCATGCGGGTCCTCGTCATCGGGGCAGGGCAGCATGACGAGATCGAGTTTGTGGCGGGAAAAGACGCTCTGCAGGCCGTCGGTGACGCCAAGGAAGAAGTCGTCGCTGTTTTCGACCGTCTCGCGGCTCACTTCGAGCATCAGCCCGATGACGTTGGTCATGCCCTGGCGAAGGCTGCGGCCCGATTGATTGGCGACGTAACCGAGCTCTTCGGCGGCGGCGAGCACGCGCCGGCGCGTTTCGTCGTTGACGTCGGGCTTGCCGTTCAGCGCGCGGGACACGGTCCCGATCGAAATGTCGAGATGCTCGGCGAGCTGGCGAATTCCCTTCATCTCCGGCGATCTTCCTCCCCAATGCATGTCGCCCAAAAGTGTGCAGCGGTTTTGGGATAACGACATGCGTCAAATAAACCGTCAACCCTTCTTGCCACAGGATGGAGCCTGCGAAAAGCCGTGGGGGAGGGTCAGGGTCTGAAGCTCTGGCGGATGACAAGCTCCGGAATGACGCGTTCGTAACCCGGAGGCAAGCCCGGGTTTTCAAGCCGCCGCTCCATCAGCTCGACGGCGCGCTGCGCCATGGTCAACGGATCCTGGCGGAAGGTGGTCAGCTGATAGCTCAGCCAGGAGGATTCCGGTACGTCGTCGAAGCCGATGACGGCGACGTCTTCGGGGATGCGCAGCCGCGCTTCCAGGCGCACGACATCCATCAGTCCGAAGGCAATCTGGTCGTTGGCGCAGAAAACGGCGTCTGGCTTTATTGTCTGCGAGAAGAGCGCGCGTGCGGCGGTGACGCCGCCGTCATAGTCGGAATCGCCGCCGCGTCCGACGACGACGGATGTGCCGAGCGATTCGGCTGTCGACAGGAAGGCGCTTTCGCGCTGGATGATGGAAGGCGTTCCGGTGTTGGAGCCGATGACCGCCAGCCGCCGTCTGCCGCTTTCGTAAAAGGCGGTCGCCGCCTTGCGGGAGGCCTCGGAGTTGCCGACGCGCACATGGTCGGCGCCTAGTTCCGAACGGCCGATCACGACGAGCGGCTGGCCATTTCGCTGTGCGAGTTCGAAGAAACTCGCCGGCGGCGAGCCGGACAGGATGATGATTGCCTCGGCACGATGGCCGATCAGCATCTTCTGGGCGGCGAGCAGCTCATCTTCGGTCTGGCCGGTATTGATGAGGATCGGAATGCTGCCGCGTTTGATCAGGCATTTGGCAAGGGCTGCCGCTAGATGTGCGCGAAAACCCACTTCCGGCCGGGTCGCGACGATGCCGACGAGGCGGCTCTGGTTGGCAAGCACGCCGCGCGCCAGGTCGTTGACATGGTAGCCGAGTTCTTCCGCCGCCCGCAGCACCTTTTCGCGCGTTGCAGGCGCCACGCTGGTGCCCGGCGTGAAGGTACGCGAGACGGCGGAGCGCGAAACGCCCGCCAATTGCGCCACCTGCTCGGCGCTGACGAAGCGCATGCGTTCTTTCTTTGGCGTCTTGCCGCCATTCACTGGACCATCATTCATCGGCTTTCAGCTATTGGTCGTTTCTAACAGCCGGATGACAGGTGGACGAAGCAGCCAGAAATTTTTGCTGTGGGGAGTGACTGCGAACCAACTGCATTGGCCCAAGCAGAAAAAAACCGAGGCTGGCGGATGCAGCCTCGGTTGATGGGCGAAAATCAGCGGCGGCGACGAATCATCAGATCCGCGACGCCATAGGAGGTAAGGTCCGCCCGCTACTCGCAGACCTGCACGGTTTCGGTATGATAGCCGCCGTCATAGCGGTTGCGGACATCGCGGTCCTCATACCAGCATCTCGGCGCCGGTTCGACATAGCGGGGACCATCGACATAACGCGGACCATCGACGTAGCGAGGGCCGCTATTGGCGATCGCGCCACCGATCAGACCGCCGACGACGCCTGCGGCAACGCCGCCAGCGATAGCCCGGCCCGTGTCATCGTGATGATGGCGATCACGCGCGGCAGCGGGCTGAATGGCCGATCCAACAAGGGCCGTTGCGATCAACAGGCTGCTAATAACTCTCTTCATAACATTCTCCTCAGTGGCACTCGTCCCCCGATAGGAAATAAATGCGGCAGCAAGGCGTTTGTTCGTTCAAACTTTGCGACAGCCATTAATGCATATCCTGAGATTAGAGCGCCGTGCGTCCTCACGGACGCACAAAGGTCGCTCTAACACTTTCAATCCTCGCACGATGCTAGGTCGCCGACTCCGCTGCCGTCGTCTCTTCCAGCACGTCTTCGGGAATGTCGTCGAAGGAGGAGTAGTTCAGGTTGTAGAGCTTGGAATAGAGCTTGCCGTTCTTCATCAGCTGGCGGTGGTCGCCGCTTTCGATGATTTCGCCGTTCTGCAGCACGATGATGCGGTCCGCCTCACGGATCGTCGCGAGGCGATGGGCGATGACGAGGCCGGTGCGGTTTTCGAGCAGCTTCACCAGCGCCTTCTGGATCAGCATCTCGGTATAGCTGTCGATATTGGCCGTCGCTTCGTCGAGGACGAGGATCTTCGCGTCCGCCACCAATGCGCGGGCAAAGCTCAAAAGCTGGCGCTGGCCGAGCGAAAGGTTGCCGCCGCGCTCGCCGAGGACACTATCGTAACCATCGGGCAGGCGCATCACGAAGTCATGCGCGCCGACGGCTTTGGCCGCCTCGATCACCTGTTCGCGCGTCGCCTCCAGCTTGTGGTAGCGGATGTTTTCGAAGACGGTGCCGGTGAAGAGGAAGGGCTCCTGCAGCACCATGGCGATCTGCGCTCCGAGCGAATCCTGCGTCAGCGCCCGCACATCGTCGCCGCCGACCAGCACCTGGCCCTGCTGCACGTCGTAGAAGCGATGGATCAGCGACATGCAGCTCGATTTGCCGGACCCTGTCGGCCCGACCAGCGCTACCGTCTCGCCGGGATTGACCTTGAAGCTGACGTGCTTCAGCACCGGATGTTTCGGATTGTAGCCGAAGACGACGTCCTTGAATTCCACCGATCCGTCCATGTCGCGCGACAAGGCTTTGGCGTCGGGCGCGTCCTTGATGTCGACAGGCACGTCGAGCACTTCGGTCAGCCGCTGGCCCGACGCCATGGCGCGCTGCATCACCGAATATTGCAGGGTCAGCGAACGGATCGGGTCGAAGAAGCGCTGGATGTAGAACAGGAAGGCGACGAGCACGCCGACATCGAGTGCCTGATTGAGAACGCGGGCGCCGCCGACGACGATGACGAGCGCCATCGCCACACCGGTCAGGCTGTCGACGATCGGCACCATCACCTGCGCATAGCGCGCCGCCGTCAGATGCGTTTTGAGGTTGGCATGCGCCTTGTCGTCGTAAAGCGTGAAGTTGACGCCCTGCCTATCCATGCTCTGGACGGCACGCACGCCGTGGATCGCTTCTGCAAGCGCACCGTTCGCGACCGAATTGGTCTCGTGCGCGGCCATGAAGGATTTGCGCGCCAGCGGTAGCCAGAACAGCCGGACGATGAAGAGCACCGGCAGCACCGAGAGCGTCAGCAGTCCCAATTTGAAATCGAGATAGAGCATCACGAAGACGATGCCGAAGAGCAGCACGATGTCGCCGACGGAGAGCACCGAGGTTTCGAGGAATTCCTGCATCGAGTTGACGTCGCCCTGCAGGCGCGACATCAGCCGGCCGACTTCGGTCTTGTCCATGAAGGAAAGCGAGACGCGCTGGAGATGCGAAAACATCGCCTTGCGGATATCGAAGAGCACCTCTTCGGCTACGCCGCCGACCAGCGTCTCCTGCGCGTAACTTGCCGCATAATTGATGAGGATGGCGATGGTGAAGGCGACGATCGACCAGACCAAGGCTGAATGGTTGCCGCCCGGCGACATGCCGTGGTCGATGGCATAACGGATGATCAGCGGGATGGCGAGCTGCATCATCGTGAAGGTCAGAACGGCGACGACGGACCAGAGGACCTGGCGGCGATAGGGGTGAACGAAAACCCAGATGCGCTTGACGATGTTGCCGTCGAAGGCCTTGCCGAACATCTCCTCCTCGACGCGATGCGAACCGACCACCGCCCGCGGCGGGCGGCGTCCATCCTCGCGAACGTCGGGACGCTCGGTTTCCAGTTCCTCGGCCATGCCATTCCTCCCGCGGCCATCACTTCAGGTGGCCTGCATAGTCATTGCTTGTCCACTCTTCTCCCCGGTGGGCAGAAGAAGGGAATTCTTGCTAGGCGCTCAAGACCTCGTCGCCCGGCCGCACCTGCAAGTCGTAGAGCGCCTTGTAGCGCCCGCCGAGCGAAAGCAGCGCTTCATGCGTTCCGCGCTCGACGATCCGGCCGTCTTCGACGAACAGGATCTGGTCGGCATGCATCAGCGAGCTCAGGCGGTGGGCGACGATGATCGTCACGCGGTCGGCGGCATAGCGGCGCATGGCGCCGCGGATGCGCTGTTCGGTGGCGGCGTCGATTGCCGCCGTCGAATCGTCGAATACCATCACCGCCGGTTTCAGCATCAGCGCACGGGCGATCGAAAGACGCTGGCGCTGGCCGCCGGACAGCGAAACGCCGCGCTCGCCGACGACGGTGCCATAACCTATGGGAAGGCCGAGCACGTAATTGTGCAGCTGGGCGCTTTCACTGGCGCGTTCGATGCGGCCTTCCTTCGCCCACGGATCGCCATAGGCGATGTTGTTCTCGATCGTCGTCGTGAACAGGAAGGAGTCCTGCTGCACGACGGCAACCGCCCGGCGCAGCGATTGCAGCGTCGCCTTGCGGATGTCCTGGCCATCGATCGTGATTTTGCCGCCGCTGACGTCGTAGAAGCGGGGAATGAGATGCGCGATCGTCGACTTGCCGCTGCCCGGAGGCCCGACAATGCCGATCGTCTGGCCGCGCCTGGCTTCGAAGGAAACATCGTCGAGCACTGTGCGCTTTTCGGAACCCGGATAGGCGAAGCTGACATTCTCGAAGCGCAGCACGCCGTCCGTCACCGCCAATTCCTTGGCATCCGGCGCATCCTTGATCGCGATGTCGAGGTCGAGAAGGGCAAAGAGGCGTGAGCCGCAGGTGGAGGCGCGGGCAAAGGCATTGACCATCAGGCCGAGCTGGCGCACCGGCATCTGCAGGATGGTCATGAAGGTCAGGAACGAGGCCAGCGTGCCGACGGTGATCTCGCCCGACATCACCTTGCCGCCGCCGACCCAGAGCACGAGGCCCATCGCCGCGAAGAAGGAGAAGGTCATGGCGCTGGTATTGGTGACGCGGATGCCGACGCGCTGATGCGCGAGTGCGAGCGCGCTCTTCGACGCCGCCTCGAATTTAGAGATCTCGTGTTCGTGGGCGGCAAAGGCGCGGACGACGCGAATGCCGCCGAGATTTTCCTCCATGATGCGGGTCAGCACCGAAAGCCGCTCCTGCAGGTCGAGCCAGGTGGCGCGTAGCTTGAGCTGCGTCACCGACGAGCGCCAGCCGACGAAGGGCACGAAGGAGAGCGCCAGCAGGCCGAGCACGATATCGGTCGACAGCAACATATAGGCGCCGATGCCGATCAGGATCGACAGCAGGATCATCCGGACGAGTGCGGTGGAAAAATACATGCGCACGCCTTCGAGATCGAGCAGGCCGACAGTGATCAGGTCGCCGGAATGAACGGTGTCATGAAAGCTGAAGGAGAGCCGCTGGATCTTCTCGTAGCAGGCCAGCCGCAACTCATAACCGATGTGATGGCCGACCGCTTCGCTGTAATAGTTCTGGACCATGGTGAAGAGGCCGCGCAGCACGCTGGCGCCAAGCAGCAGCAATGCCGTGGTCAAAAGCGCGTCCTGTGCCAGCAGACCCGCCGCACCACCGCTCATCGCCGTCTGCGTATGGTCGACCGCCTGGCCGAGAAGGCGCGGGATCATCAGCTGGAAGGTGGAGGCCACAAGCGTGGCGCCGATCGCAAAGCCGGATTGCCAGGGGTGGCGGAAGGCCATCATGGTGATGCGCACCAATGTGAAGAGGCCTCGGCCCCAGCCTGCCGCAGTTGCAAGCGCCATCGAAGCCGAAGGCTTCGTCGCGCGTGTTAACGCATCGCTGCTCACGGTATTTTTTCCAATAGATGTGTGGTCGGACGCTGGCCCGAAAAGACGGCAAATCCATGAAGGGATTGATTGCACCTTCACTTTTGCCGATTCCATTTGGGGGTTCAAGTAAAGAATTCACCAGTTGGTTATTTTTACGTGAGGTCTCCTCGCATCCCGGCTGGAACAATCTGTGCGCGAACTGGTTGCAGCTGGCGAATGCCAACCGCCGACCGCTACCGGAGAGACCCATGCCGCTGAAAGCTCTCGCCCTCAACGCCACGCTGAAGAGCAGCGACGCCAAGGACGCGTCCTCGACTGACCGGATGATCGGCCTCATCGACAAGGCGATGTCCGCGCACGGCGTTGTGACCGAAGTGCTCCGGCTCGCCGATTTCAACGTCAAGCCGGGCGTCACCTCCGACGAAGGCGCCGGCGATGACTGGCCTGACATTCGCGCCAAGGTGCTCTCCGCCGATATCCTGCTGATGGCAACGCCGATCTGGCTCGGTCAGCCATCCAGTGTCTGCAAGCGGGCGCTGGAGCGCATGGACGCCTTTCTCGAGGAGACCGACGATCAGGGCCGCATGGTTTCCTATGGCAAGGTCGCGGCCGTCGCCGTCGTCGGCAACGAGGACGGCGCCCATCATGTGTCGGCCGAGCTCTACCAGGCGCTGAACGACGTCGGCTTCACCATTCCGGCCAACGCGGTCGCCTATTGGGTCGGCGAGGCAATGGGTTCCACCAATTTCGTCGATCTCGACAAGGTGCCGAAGGTCGTGACGAAAGCCGTCGACATGCTGGCGCGCAACACGGTGCATCTGGCGGGCCTGCTGAAGGCAAAACAATATCCGGGCGAGGGCAGCTGAGGGCGCTGCCGAGCTGACGTTTTAAGATCAATTCGCAGTCCGGGATGCAAAACTCGCCCAGACTTCCACGGAACATTTCTAAATTATGTTGTATTTCAATCACTTGAAGTGATGTGGCAACAAACCTCTTGCCACCTGCGCCATTTAGCGCTTTCATACACTACTAGTTTGATAGACTATGGACGAGCCTAATTGCTCCCCCAGTTCTCTTGCGGGGCCGCTGGTTCGGACCCGATGCCGCGGCAGGTGTTGTGAATGGCCGCATGAGCTCATCAACGCGTGAACCGCTGTTTTATGCGTTGAAACCTTGATCGACCCACGGTGCGGATGAAGCCGCAAAGGAGTTGCGATGACGGTTCAGGGACTTTTTTCCGCCAGAGCCAACGCGGCGGCGCAGATATCAGCCGTACCGCGCATTGCGATCGTCGGGCGCGGCTTTTCCGGCATGATGACGGCTATCGCGCTGATGAAGACGGTGCGCGCGCCCTTCCACCTGCAACTGTTCGATCCGAATTCGTCGGTCAGCGGTGGGCAGGCGCTGGCCTCGGCTCGCTCCTCGACGATCCTCAATACCCGCGTCCGCGATCTCTCTGTTTCGGTCGGCGACAACGACGATTTCAACGACTGGCTCTGCGGCAACGCCGCCTTCCGCGCCGCCGTGCCGGCCGCCATTCCCGGATTCCGGCAGATCTTCGTGCCGAAGGAAATCTTCAGCGATTATGTCTACCAGCGCTTTTCGGAAGCGCTTGCCGCGCGTAGGGACATCACCGTCCAGGTCTGCAACGATCCGGTCGTGGCGATCCGCAGGAGCCACGGCAACCGCTTCCTGCTCGAAAGCGCCAATCCAGCTAATCCGCTGTTTGATACCGTCATCCTCGCCACCGGCTACGGCCTGACTGCGCCGGATGCCGGCGGCGAGGACGTTTCGCCGATCAGGGCCCAGCGCCTCGTCGCGCGGCCGCATGCGGTGTTGCTCGGCAGCGGCATCCGCGTCGTCGACCAGCTGCTGCAGCTGCGCGATTCCGGTTATGCCGGCCAGGTGACGATCATTTCCCGGCGCGGATTCCTGCCCCAGAGCCATACGCCGAATTCCGCCGATCCGGTCTTCCCTGCCGAAGCGCTGCCTCGGGGCCTGCCGGAGATCGTCCGCTTCATCCGTGAAGCCTGTCGCGAGGCGGAGGAAGCGGGGCGAAGCTGGCAATCGGTGATGAACGGCCTCAGAAAACATGCCCGCTCGCTCTGGCGCTCGCTGCCGGCGCGCGACAAGCATCAGTTCAACCGCCATCTCAGGGCAATCTACGACAGCCATCGCAACCGCTTGCCGGAGGCTATGCACCTGCGGCTGAAACGCGAGCTCGCCGAAGGCCGCACGGTGCTGCGCCGCGGCCGGGCCGGCCGCCGGGGCCTGAGCGGGTTGTTCTTCACGCCGGCCGGTTCCGCTGCCGAGGAAGTCATCCATGCCGAGCGCATCATCGATTGCCGCTGCCAGGCGCCTGATCTTTCAGCGCCGCTGATGCAAAGCCTGCTTTCCGCCGGCCTCGCCATGCCGGACGAGCTCTCGCTCGGGCTCGCGGTCAATGCGCGCGGTGAGCCCTTCCTGGAGGATGGTTCGACGGTCGCCGGGCTGTTTGCCGTCGGCCCGCTCGGTCTCGGAAGCCTGCCCGATATCGATCTCGTGCCGGAGATCGTCTCGCAGGCCTATGCCGCTGCCGAGCGGATCAGTGAGAGGTTCTATCCGCAGGTCAAGGCCGTCTGAAAATTTGAGGCTGAATCGGAACCATCCGCCTGCCGCGGCGTTATAAAGCGCTGGTGACTCCGAGGGGCCGATGGAAGTATTGAATCGACATGATACGTCTCTTAACGAAGAGGGACGCTTTCGCCTTCTGGTCGATGCCATCACCGACTACGCCATCTATATGCTAAGCCCCGAAGGCATCGTAACCAGCTGGAATACCGGCGCCCAGCGCTTCAAAGGTTACAAACCTTCCGAAATTCTCGGCGAGCATTTTTCCCGTTTCTATCTGGAAGAGGACCGCGCCGCGGGAATACCGGCGCGCGCGCTCGCCACGGCGGAGGAGCACGGCCGGTTCGAGGGGGAAGGCTGGCGCCAGCGCAAGGATGGAACCCGCTTCTGGGCGCATGTGATCATCGATCCGATCCGTCGTCCCTCCGGCGAGCTCATCGGCTATGCCAAGATCACCCGTGACCTGACCGAACGCAGAGCAGCTGAACAAACGATCCGCCAGAGCGAGGAACAATTCCGCCGGCTCGTCCAGGGCGTCTCGGATTATGCGATCTACATGCTCGATCCCGACGGCAATGTCAGCAGTTGGAATTTCGGCGCAGAGCGTATCAAGGGCTATCGACCGCAAGAAATCATCGGCCGGCATTTCTCGACCTTCTATACCCCCGAGGACCGCGAAGCCGGCGTGCCGCAGACCGCGCTCGACATTGCGCGCGCCGAGGGCCGGTTCGAGAGGGAAGGCTGGCGCGTCCGCAAGGACGGCACCCGTTTTTGGGCCAGCGTCGTCATCGACGTCATTCGGGACGACGAAGGCGATGTGCTCGGTTTCGCGAAGATCACCCGCGATATCACCGAGAAGATGGAGACCCAGCGGGCACTGGAGCAGGCGCGCGAAGAGCTCTTCCAGTCGCAGAAGATGGAGGCGATCGGTCAATTGACCGGCGGTATCGCCCATGATTTCAACAATCTGCTGATGGCTGTGCTCGGCAGTCTCGAAATCCTGAAGAAGCGCATGCCGCAGGATCTCTCGCTGACATCGCTGGTCGACAACGCCATGCAGGGCGCCCAGCGGGGTGCCGCGCTGACGCAGCGCATGCTGGCCTTTTCCCGCCGGCAGGAACTGCACATGGAGCCGATCGACGTCTCCGGACTGGTCCGTGGTATGATGGATATTCTGAGCCGTTCGCTCGGCCCGCTCACCGTGATCGAGACCTCGTTCCCCGTCAGGCTGCCGACGATCATGACCGATCCGAACCAGCTGGAGATGGCAATCCTGAACCTCGTCGTCAACGCCCGCGATGCGATGCCATCCGGCGGCCGGATCGTGCTTCGCGCTTCCGAGGAATCGGTGTCGTCAGGCAAGAGCCCGCTGCCGCCTGGCCGCTATGTCCGCATCGCGGTGGTCGATGAAGGCGAGGGCATGGATGCCAAGACGCTGGAGCAGGCAATCACGCCGTTCTTCACCACCAAGGGTGTCGGCAAGGGCACCGGCCTCGGCCTGTCCATGGTGCAGGGCCTTGCGTCCCAGTCCGGTGGTCGGCTGATGATGAAGAGCAGCCTCGGCGAAGGCACGACGGTCGAATTGTGGTTCCCGGTCGCAAGTGTTGAACAGACGACCGAGGCCACCGCCGACCGACCGCGGCAGGAGGAAAACGCGACGCCCCGGCTGCGCATCGTTGCCGTCGATGATGATGGTCTAGTGCTGATGAATACGACACTGATGCTCGAGGATCTCGGCCATACCGTATTCGAGGCGATGGCGGGTTCCGAGGCGCTCGACATCCTGCACAAGCAGCAGGTCGACCTGGTGATTTGCGACCATGCCATGCCGCGCATGACGGGCGCGCAGCTCGCCCAGGCGATCCGCGACGAATGGCCTGATATGCCGATCATCCTCGCAACCGGTTACGCCGAGATCCCCGAAGGGGCCGGCATCGTCGACCTGCCGCGCCTCGGCAAGCCCTTCTCGCAGGCGCAGCTCGCGGAGGCGATCAGCCGGATCGCTTCATAAGGCTGAGCACTGCTGCATTATGCAGTGGCCCTCTCGCCGCGAAGAATGAACACCAGCAATGCCAGTACCATCGCCGCCAGCCCGTACCAGGTGATCGCGTAGACGAGATGGTTGTTCGGGAAATCGATGACAGTCAGGCCGCCGACAGGCAGGCCGCCCGGATTGGCAGCTGCATCGGCGTCGATGAAATAAGGCGCGACTGCACTGACGCCGCGCTTTTCAGCAATCGCTGCGACATCGCGCGAATACCAGCGGTCGGCTACGACGTCATTGGACTGCAGCAGCGATCCCTTCGGCTCCGTCATCCGCATCAGCCCGGTGATCCCGACCGGGCCTGAGACTTCACCCTCGCGGCGCGAGGCCGGATCGCGCCTGTCGGTCGGCACGAAGCCGCGATTGACGAGGATTGATGTACCGTCGGCAAGCGACAGCGGCGTGATCACCCAATAACCCGGACCAAGCGCGGTCGAGGCATAGACCAGCGTCTCCTTGTCGTTCGCCAGCATCCCCACCGCGGTCACCCGCCGGTATTCGTCATCGGTCGCATTGACCTTGTTCCAGTCGGCGCGTGCCGGGGCCGGCACGGGTGCCGCATGCACACGCTGGTCGACGCGGGCGATGAGGTCGCGTTTCCAGGCGAGGCGCTCAACCTGCCAGGTGCCGAGTGCCGCGAGTGCCGCGGCAAGCAGCACCAGACAGACGGCGAAGATCGCGCGTTTTACCCGATGACGCCCTCTTTCCGATTTTTCCGAGGGAGCCTGCGGGTGACGCTGCCGCCGACCCTTGGTGACCGTCACGGCATGTTCTTCATCATCTCGGGGCTCATCGGCATCATGTTGGTGTTGAGATGATGCATGACCCAGAGCGAACCGGAGAGCGCGATGGCGACGATGATGAGGGTGAAGATCAGCGCCATGATCGTCCAGCCGCCCTCGCTCCTGGTATTCATGTGCAGGAAGAAGACCATATGGACGACGATCTGGATCGCCCCGAGGCCCATCACCAGCACCGCCGTCAGCGTCGGGCTGGCGAACACGCCTGACATGACCAGCCAGAAGGGAATGGCGGTCAGGATGACGGAGAGCACGAAGCCCGTCATGTAGCTGCGGAACGTGCCATGGCCGGCCTGGTGGCCGTGGCTGTGGCCGTGATGAGCCTCGTGGGCATCCTCATGTGCAGGTGCTTGCGAACTCATCCGAGAACTCCCAACAGATAGACGAAGGAAAAGACGCCGATCCAGACGACGTCGAGGAAGTGCCAGAACATCGAAAGGCACATCAGGCGGCGGCGGTTGGCCTCGATCAACCCGTGCATCGACACCTGCACCATCAGCGTGATCAGCCAGATGATGCCGAAGGTGACGTGCAGCCCGTGCGTGCCGACCAGGGTGAAGAAGGAGGAGAGGAAGGCGCTGCGCGTCGGCCCGGCGCCTTCATGGATCAGGTGGATGAACTCGTAGAGCTCGAGCCCGATGAAAGCCGCGCCGAACAGGCCGGTCACACCAAGCCAGAACAGCGTTTCCGCCTTTGCGTTCCGCTCCATCTGCAGCATCGCGAAGCCGTAGGTGATCGAGGAGAACAGCAGCATCGAGGTGTTGAGGGCAACGATCGGCAGATCGAAGAGATCGGCGGGCGAGGGGCCGGCGGCATAATTGCGGCCGAGCACGCCGTGCGTTGCAAACAGCACCGCGAAGATCAGGCAGTCGCTCATCAGGTAGAGCCAGAAGCCGAGATTGGTGCTGTTTTCCGGATGATGGTCTTCCGTCAGGTAGAATTCAGGCTTTTCGGCCGTGTCGATGGTCTGATCGCTCATGGTCATCACACCTGCTCGGCAAGCAGCGCGGTGCGCTTGCCTTCCGTTTCGGTTACCTCTTCGGCGGGGATGTAGAAGTCGCGTCTGTAGTTGAAAGTATGGCCGATCGCGACGACGAGCATGGCGACGAAGGAGACGACGACCAGCCACCACATGTACCAGATCAGGCCGAAGGCGAGTGCGATACTGATGCCCGACAGGATCGCGCCGGTGCCGGTGTTCTTCGGCATGTGGATCGGCCGGAAGCCTTCCAGCGGACGCGCATAACCGCGGTTCTTCATGTCGTACCAGCCGTCATGATCGTGCACGACAGGCGTCAAGGCGAAGTTGTATTCCGGCGGCGGCGAGGAGGTCGACCATTCCAGCGTGCGGCCGTCCCAGGGATCACCGCTGTCGTCGCGCAATTCCTCGCGCCTCATGAAGCTGACGACGATCTGGATCAGGAAGGCGGCAATGCCAAGCGCAATCAGGCCGACGCCGAAAGCGGCGATGATGAACCAGATCTGTATCGACGGGTCCTCGAACTGGCTCATGCGGCGGGTGACACCCATCAGACCCAGCACGTAGAGCGGCATGAAGGCGAACCAGAATCCGATCTGCCAGAACCAGAAGCTCATCTTGCCCCAGAAGGGATCGAGCTTGAAACCGAACGCCTTCGGGAACCAGTAGTTCACGCCGGCGAACATGCCGAAGAGAACGCCGCCGATGATGACGTTGTGGAAGTGGGCAATGAGGAACAGCGAATTGTGCAGCACGAAGTCGGCCGGCGGCACGGCAAGCATGACGCCGGTCATACCGCCGATGACGAAGGTCACCATGAAGCCGACCGTCCACAGCATCGGCACCTCATAGCGGATGCGGCCGCGATACATGGTGAAGAGCCAGTTGAACATCTTCGCCCCCGTCGGGATCGAGATGATCATCGTGGTGATGCCGAAGAAGGAGTTGACGCTGGCGCCCGAGCCCATGGTGAAGAAATGGTGCAGCCAGACGATGTAGGACAGGATCATGATCACGCAGGTCGCGTAGACCATCGAGGCGTAGCCGAACAGGCGCTTGCCGGAGAAGGTGGCGACCACTTCCGAGAAGATGCCGAAGGCCGGCAGCACCAGGATGTAGACCTCCGGATGACCCCAGATCCAGATGAGGTTGATGTACATCATCGGATTGCCGCCGAGGTCGTTGGTAAAGAAGTTCGTTCCCGCATAACGGTCGAGCGACAGCAGCGCCAGCGTCGCCGTCAGGATCGGGAAGGAGGCGACGATCAGCACGTTGGTGCAGAGTGCCGTCCAGGTGAAGACCGGCATCTTCATGAAGGTCATGCCCGGAGCACGCATCTTGACGATGGTGGCGATCAGGTTGATGCCCGAAAGCGTCGTTCCGACGCCGGCCACCTGCAGGCCCCAGATATAATAGTCGACGCCGACGCCCGGACTATAGGCCGCGCCCGACAGTGGCGGGTAGGCGAGCCAGCCGGTCTGGGCGAATTCGCCGATGAACAGCGACAGCATGATGATGATAGCGCCGGCGGTGGTCATCCAGAAAGAGAAGTTGTTGAGGAAGGGGAAGGAGACGTCGCGCGCGCCGATCTGCAGCGGCACCACGAAGTTCATCAAACCGGTGACGAAGGGCATCGCCACGAAGAAGATCATGATGACGCCGTGGGCGGTGAAGATCTGGTCGTAGTGGTGCGGCGGCAGATAGCCCTCCGAACCGTTGAAGGCGATCGCCTGCTGGATGCGCATCAGGATCGCGTCGGAGAAGCCGCGCAACAGCATGATGACGGCCAGGATCACATACATAATGCCGATCTTCTTGTGATCGACGCTGCAGATCCAGTCCCGCCAGAGCGGGCCCCAGAACTTGAAATAGGTGATGATGCCGAGCAACGCGATGGCGCCGATGACGACGCCGATGAAGGTCACGACCAGGATCGGCTCGTGATAGGGGATGGCATCGAGGGTCAACCGGCCGAAGACGAACTTCAGGAGGTCAGGATTGGAAAACATGGAACAACCCGTTCATTATGTCTTGCGACGCAAAGCGCCAGGTTAATTGTTATTGTTGAGCTGCGCCGGCGCCGGATCGGCGCCATTGCTCATGCCGGGCATGGAGTGACCCTCATGCTGCATGTCCATTCCGGGCGTGCTAGGCATGCCGGGCATGTCGTGCTGCATGCTGTTGCCGTCGGTCCGCTCCGCAGGCTCGCTGCGTGCCGGAGCCCCTGTCGCCGGCACGGTGGCGGCGGGCGCCACGATGCCTTCGTCGGCATGACGGTCGTCGTATCGCAGCTTCTCGCGGTTCTCGGCACTTTCCTTGCCGCCGCCGCCCATCATGTCGATGTGCATCATCTCGTTCATGCACATCTTGCCCGGAGTGGCGCACATGTTGAGGATGGCGTTGTAAAGGTCGGCGTCGGCTCCGGCATAATAACGCACCGGTTCCTTCTCGCTCGGCTTCTCGAGCTTCAGATAGGCGTCGCGGTTGAGCATCGTGCCCTGCTGCTTGACCTGCGCCACCCAGGCGTCAAAGCCCTCCCGGTTGAGGCCGTGGAATTTGAAGCGCATATGCGAGAAGCCTGCGCCGCTGTAATTGGCGGAGAAGCCCTCATACTCGCCCTCTTTGTTGATGACGGCATGCAGCTTCGTCTCCATGCCGGGCATCGCATAGATCTGGCCGGCAAGGGCAGGGATGTAGAAGGAGTTCATCACCGAGGAGGCGGTGATCTTGAAATTGATCGGCATGTCGACCGGGGCAGCGAGCTCGTTGACGGTCGCAATGCCGAGTTCGGGATAGAAGAACAGCCACTTCCAGTCGAGCGCCACGACCTCGACGGTCAGAGGCTTGGTATCGGCCGGAATGGGGCGCTCCGCATCGAGGCGGTCGAGCGGGCGATAGGGATCGAGCTTATGGGTGGAAATCCAGGTCACGGCGCCGAGCGCGATGATGATCGCAAGCGGTGCTGCCCAGATCACGATTTCGAGACGGGTCGAATGGTGCCATTCCGGCGCGTAGGTGGCGGCCGTATTGGAGCGGCGGTAGCGCCAGGCGAAGTACAGCGTCAGGAAGATCACCGGTATGATGATCAGAAGCATCAGCACCGTCGAGATGACGATGAGATCGCGCTGTTGCACGGCGATGTCGCCGGAAGGCGCCATGACCACCATGTTGCATCCTGCCAGGAAAAGCAGCGGCAAGACGGATAGAAGGCGGGAAAACTTCATGAGTTTTGGCACGTCTCTAAGCTCTTGTTGTTTCGTTCGTTCCGCGACTAACGCACTGAACCTGATAGCGACATGAGGTGTTTGGTCGCAGTGCAGCAAGCATGCCGCACTGCGGCACAAATCATGTTGCACTACAGCTTTGAAATCCTGATGAAATCAAGAAGGATTCTTCGCGAGCGCATGTTTCAATCAATATATCCGCGAGAGCCGGCCACGCCAGCGTTCCCATGGGAAAATCGCGCTCGTGATCACGCTATTTTTTCCATTCACGCCTCATTTTGAGCCGCGATGATGAACTATTTAGGTCTTACGGACTTGATAAGCCTGCAGGTTTGATCAAGATCACGCTGAGGCGCCTTGGCGAAAGCGCTTCAACGAGGGAGGCGTTTATGGCTACAACATCGAATTACGGACCGTCGTCGTCGTCGCTGGAACGCGACGCGCGGCGCATTCACGACGACAAACCGGTTTCGCCGGGCAGCATCGCCATCGGCGTGGTGATCGGCCGCATGTCGGAATTCTTCGATTTCTTCGTCTATGGCCTGGCCTCGGTCCTGGTCTTTCCACAGCTGATTTTCCCCTTCGCGCCGGACAGGCTGACCGGCACGCTCTATTCCTTCGCCATCTTCTCGCTGGCCTTCCTGGCCCGCCCCGTCGGCTCCGTCGTCTTCATGACGATCGACCGGCTGTACGGCCGTGGCACCAAGCTGACCATCGCACTTTTCCTGCTCGGCGGCTCCACGGCCTCGATCGCCTTCCTGCCGGGTTACAACGAGATCGGCGTCTGGTCTATCGCGTTGCTGGCGCTTTTCCGTCTCGGCCAGGGCTTCGCGCTGGGCGGCGCCTGGGACGGCCTTGCTTCGCTGCTTGCGCTCAATGCGCCGGCCAAGCACCGCGGCTGGTATGCGATGATCCCGCAGCTCGGCGCGCCGATCGGCTTTGCGCTGGCAAGCACGCTGTTCGGTTATTTCGTCGCCAATCTTTCCAGTGAGGATTTCCTCTCATGGGGCTGGCGTTATCCCTTCTTCGTCGCCTTCGCGATCAACGTCGTGGCGCTGTTTGCGCGGTTGCGTCTCGTCATGACCAAGGAATTCGGCACGCTGCTGGAGCAGCATGAGCTGGAAGCAGCACCCATCCTCGACGTGCTGCGCGTTCACGGCCGTGACATTCTAATCGGCGCCTTCGTGCCGCTCGCGAGTTTTGCGATGTTCCACCTCGTCACCATCTTCCCGCTCGGCTGGATGAGCCTTTACGGCAACCAGCCGATCGGCGCCTTCATGGTGGTGCAGGTGATCGGCGCCGTGGTCGGCATCCTCACTATCATCGCCTCGGGCCTGATCGCCGACCGTATCGGCCGGCGGGCCCAGCTTGCCATCTGCGCCGTTATCATCGCCGTCTTCAGCTTTATCGGGCCGAGCCTGATCGCATCCGGCAACAGCGGCCATGACGCCTTCGTCATCATCGGCTTCGGCGTGCTCGGACTTTCCTTCGGCCAGGCGACGGGCTCGATCTCGTCCCGTTTCGGCCGCGGCTATCGCTATACCGGCGCTGCCTTCACCTCGGACCTCGCCTGGCTGATCGGCGCCGGTTTTGCACCACTGGTGGCGCTCGGTCTCTCCAGCCGCTTCGGCCTGCCCTTCGTCGGCTACTACCTGCTTTCCGGCGCCATCTGCACGCTGGCGGCGCTGGCCTTTAGCAGGGCGCTGGAACAGCGCGAATAGGTGGATTCGAACGGGACAGGCTGCACGCCCAGGATGCCGGCCCCTCATCCGCCTGCCGGCACCTTCTCCCCGTAAACGGGGCGAAGGGACAATGCCGCAACCTCCGTCCCCCGCCGCCCTCTCGCAGGGCACGTCCCCTCGCCCCGTTTACGGGGAGGGCTAGGGTGAGGGGCAGCTATCGGCGCGAATCGGACAGTAGCGGGAAAGCCGGCTTTGGTTTCGGCTGCGCAATTCCAATTATTGAATGCATTGCAATCTATAATTAAATGCATATCATGTTCGCGATCAGCGAGGATATGCGATGACAGCGGAAACCATCGATCATTCTACCCTTTCCCGCCTTGTCGAAGCGGGCGCGGTGAATGCCGCGCATGTCGTCGGTAAAACCGGCGGCTGGTCCGTCGTCATCCGCTACGGCAAGGCCGAGCGCCCGCTCGCCGCTCAACGCAGCCGGCAGGTGCGCGTGTTCAAGCGCATGGAGACCTTGGTTTCTTATCTCAAGGATCTCGGCATCTTGCAGTTCGATGTCGATGCGGCCGATTACGCTCCGGGGACGGCATCGCGGCCGGACCGGGCCGCAGCTCTGCGTCGGACCCATGAGGCGGCGGAATACGACAAGTGGTTCCGCGAACAGGTCGAGGAAGCGATCCGGGAGGCCGATGATCCCAGTACGGTCTGGATCCCGCACGAAGTCGTCAAGGAAGAGATGGCGCGCGAACGGGCGGAGTTGCTGGCGCGGCTTAAGGGCGAGACCAAGTGAAGCTCGTCTGGCGTGCGAAAGCTGCATCAGATCGCAAGAAAGCAATTCAGTTTATCGCCGACCAGAATGTCGCCGCCGCGATAAGCCAGCTTGATGAGATCGAGCGTCAGACCGATTTGCTCATCGATCAGCCGGAGATCGGCCGGCCCGGACGAATTGATGGAACGCGCGAACTGGTCATTTCACGCACATCTTTTATCGTGATCTATCGTGTTCGCCAGAAAATCCAACAGGTGGAAATTTTGCGCCTCGTCCACGGCGCGCAGAAATGGCCGCCCAAATCTTGATTTGAAACCTTACTGCGCCATCTGCGGCTGCTTTGCCGCGCGGGCCGCGGTCAACTCCGCGGTGGTGTGGTTTAGGCGGTCGGCCAGCACCCGCATGATTTCCACGGCCATCTCGGGGAAGTCGCTGAGCAGCTTCAGGAAGTGCTCCTTGCTGATGCGTAGCACCTCGAGCGGCGATGTGGCGCGCACCGTTGCCGTGCGCGAGACATCGCAGAGGATGGCGATTTCGCCGACGATGGAATTGGGTTCGACGTCGGCGACCTTGATCTCGCCCGCCGGCGAGGAGACGACGATATCGGCGGTACCCGAGAGGATGACATAGGCGGCATCACCGACATCGCCCTGATGAAAGAGGTTCTGCCCGGCCTTGTAGGTCATGCGGTCGGAGGTAAAGGCCAAAAGCTTGAGCTTTGCTGGCGCGATCCTTGAAAAGATCGGCACCCTTCGCAGCATTTCGACTTCGTCTCTCAACAGCATGAGCGTTTCAATCCCCTGACGCAGGGTCCGCAGGACCAGGCATCTTCAAACTCCGAGGCGTTCCCCATCGGGAACACCCACCATCGCCGCCCCTATAGAATATTACGATAACAGTTCCTTGAACATCCCGTTTTTCTCGGAAAGTTCCGGATAGTTTCCGGCTTCCGCCAATCCGCCGCGGTCGAAGAGCAGAATCCGGTCGAACATCTCCGCCAGCCGGGCATTGGAGAGCACCCAGATGATCGCCGGCCGATGGCCTTCTTCGTGCAGGCCTTCGATGATGTTGCGGGTGATCTGATCCTGAACGCGCTGGTCGAGCGCCGACAGCGGCCGATTGAAGATGAAATAGTCCGAGCGCTTCAACAGCGCGCGGGCAAGGTTCAGCTTCTGCCGCTGCACCATGGTCAGTCGCTTGCCGCCGGAGCCGACGTCGAATTCGAGGCCGATCGACAGCACGTCGTCATAAAGGTCGAGCGCATCGAAGAGTTCGCCCATGATGCCGCGGATGCGGTCGGAGGCGTCGGCCTGCTGATAGGCGATACGGCCGAAGAGCACATTGTCCATCAGGCTTGCCGACGGGGTGAAACGCTCCGCGTCGTAGCGCTCGATCAGCTCGGCGAGATCGGCCGGAATATGCTCGTGGAACTGCTTGCGGGCGCTGACGATCTTGTCCATGAGCTCGTCGGTCAGCAAGCCGAAGCGATGGCGCGGCTCGATATAGGCAAAGCTCAGCCGGATGATGGCCGAACGTTCCTCGGGCGTGGCGTCCTCGAAGCGGCGGCTCTGCAGCTTCTGCAGCAGCGCCTGGTAGGTCGGAATGTCATCCGCCGTCATGAAGGTCAGCTGCTGGAAGAAGGGATGGTCCGGCGGCAGGTCGTGGAAGAGTTCCACCGCGTTCTCGGCGATCTCGAGGCCCATGGCGTAGAGATCGGTGCTGAGGCCGGTCTCACGGAAGAGCTGCTGGAAATAGGGATGCGCGGCAAGCCTGCGGTTGGTCATCAATGGCCGCTTCATCGTGCCGAAGAGCAGGTTCTCGCCGACCGTCGCCTGGGCGTTATAGGCATCGAAATCGAAAGGCACGACGATCGTGTCGAGCCCCTCGTCGCGCAGCCGATCCCTGAGCGAGGCGCGCAGCGCGACGACGTGGCCGCCGAGCGCCACATGCACGTCGGTGTTGACGGTCGAGCGCAGCGCCAGATCGAGGATGTCCTGCGAGATCAACACGGCGTCGAGCACCGGACGGATCGCTTTCAGAATGTCCTCGGGCCCGCTGGCGCCGGCCGCCTTGTAGTCCACCCAGTCACTGTTGAGGTCGAGCGTCGGATTGCCGGCCTTCTCCGCCTCGGCGGAATGCCATTTATACTCAAGCGCTTCCCGCTCGTCGTAAACGGGATCGGTCATCGGCGCATGTTTCAGGCCGTAGAGCAGATTGCTGGCGAGCGTGCCGTGGAAGAAGAAGGTGTCGGACGAGGCATAGGAGATCCGCCGGCCGGTAATCGATTCCGGCATGTCCAGGAGATCGCGGCCGTCGATGGTGATGCGGCCGGCGTCCGGCCAGACCATGCGGCCGAGCGCTTCGGCGAAGGCTTCCGCGCCGCTGCCGTTCGGCCCGACGATCGCCACCGTCTCGTTCGGCTTGATCTCGACGGAGACGTGGTCGACGAGGCGGGCGCCGCTGTCGTCGGAGAGCGACAGGTTGGTGACGACGAATGCGCCCGTCAGCGCGCCGACCGGGGCGGTTGCGAGTTCCTGGATGCGGCTGTCGATCAGCGGCTCGACATTGAACTGCTCGTAGACCTGCTGGTACTTCACCTGCACGTCCTGGCGCATCTGGTCCCAGTCGATCAGTTCCTTCAGCGGACCGGGCAGGTCCTTGTAGGCTGATATGACGGCGACGAGCTGGCCGATGTCGAGCCGGCCCTGCAGCGCCAGGTAGCCGCCGATCGCGTAAAACAGGAAAGGCGTGACCTGGGCGAGGAAGTTGTTGATGAACTTTACCAGGAACTTCCACTGGTAAAGGTCGTAGCGGATCGAGAAGATCCGGCCGAGCCGCGAGGCGATGTCGGCGCGTTCGAGGTTGGATGTGTCGTTGCCGTGGATCGTCCCGATACCCTCGACGATTTCGCCGACGCGGCCGGAGAGCTCGCGCGCCGTCAGCTGCCGCTGGCGGCCGAGATCCAGCAGGCGCTTGCGCATGCGGGGAATGACGACCGCCTGGACGCCGACGATGCCGGCGGCGATCATGCCGAGCCAGAAATTCTGGACGATGATGAAGGCGAGCGCCGTGATCGCTTGGCCGCCGAGAAGGGCAGGGGAGACGAAGGCATCGCCGGTGAAGCCGCCCATCGGCTCCACCTCGTCCTTGATCATGGTGGCGATTTCGGCCGATTTCACCCGCTTGAAGTGAATGGGCGGAAAGCGCAGCACCCGGTCGATCAGCTCGAAACGGATACGGCGCAGCATGCGCTCGCCGAGCCGGCCCTTATAAGTGTTGATGTAGAACTTGAAGAGGCCGTTCAGCACTACCAGCGCCAGAAACACCAGGCTGAGGGCCATCAGCATCTGGAAGCGGTTGAGCTGCAACCCTTGAAAGAACTCGACATGGCCGATCAGCGGCAGGTCGTAGGCAATGTGCATGAAAGTCTGCGTTGCGCCCGGACCTTCGAAGCCGTCACCCTGGATTGGTCCGTTGACGATCTGCTTCGGCAGGTCGAAGGACAGGAAGTAGGGCACCATCGATGCGGCGACGACAGCCAGAATCCACAGCTGCTGCAGCCGCGTGTTCTTCCAGATGTAGCGGGCGAGGCTTTTTTCCATGGCTAACCGTCAGCTTGCTGGGAAATTCCGGGGGCGCGATCCGGGCGCCGGGACGGGAAGGAATTTTGAGAACAGGATCATGCAGCCGGACCGCCGATATCGCAATGAAAACAAGGCGAAGCGACCGGCTGCAAAAATGCCGATTCTCGCCGGAACATTGCTTATATCACAGGAATTTTGGATTAGGCGAGGGATTCGGCAATCATGGAGCGAATGATGAGGGCGGTTTTCTCCGCCCCGTCGAGGTCGAGCAAGACCGGCCCCCGTGGCTGTGCGGCGAGCGCCTTTTCGACCGCCTCTTTCACGTGGCCCGCCGTCAGTCCGTTTTCCGGCAGGATATCGGCGAGGCCGAGCGTCTGCAGCCGTTCGGCGCGTACCGTCTGCTCGGTTTCGCCGCCGGCGACGAAGGGGATGAGGATCGCCCGGCATTCGGTGCGCAGCAGGTCGCCGACCGTGTTGTAGCCTGCCTGCGAGATCGAGACTTTCGCACCGCGCAGTAGCGAGGGAAAATCCTTGCGGAAGCGCACCAGCGTCACATTCGGGGCCGCGTCCTCAGACAGCGCGGCGAAATCGGCCTCGGGCAGGTTCGGGCCGGCGACCAGCAGCCAGCGAAGATTGTCCGGCAGCAGCCCTGCCGCCTCTTTCGCCGCGCCGATCAGCGCGGCGCCGACCGCGCCGCCGCCCGCCGATGCGATGATGTCGAAGGTCTCGGTCGGTTCCGGCGCCGGCGGGGCTGCGACGAGGCCGGTATAACGCAGCCTGTCGGCGATCTCGGCTGTCAGCGGGAAAGTGTCCTCGAGCCTGACAAAATCGGGATCGCCATGGACGAGCACGGCGTCGAAATGATCCCTGACCAGCGTGACCGTCTCCGCGTCGCGGCCGGCCTTGCGGTTTTCCTGCAGGATATCGCGCACCGAGCTTAACAGTTTCGGCCGGGGTTCGGCCTTTTCGATCGCCTCGAGCAGCGGCAGCAATTCGAAGCGCATCTGTCGCCGGCCGAAGGGGAAGGCTTCGATAATCACGACATCGGGCCTTACTGCATGAAAGGCGTCAAGCAGCAGTTCGCGGCGGGCGTTGAGGAAATCCTCGCCCGCCGGCCGGCCATCTGCATCGGCGAGACCGGAGAAACCGGCATTGCTGGCAACGACCGCCGGCAAGGCCACGGTCTTCACACCCTCGCCGGGAAAGCCCGGCACCGGCAGCCCGCCGGTCACGACAGTGACATCAAAACCGTCCTTGACCAGAGCATTGGCGATGCGGCTGGCGCGGGCTATGTGGCCGATGCCGAGCAGGTGCTGGACGTAGAAGAAGATACGCGGTGCCGTCATAACGCCTTCTGCCATTCGGCCTCGAACAGGCCGGTGAGCTGTCTGATGCTGGAGTGATAGTCGAAATATTCGCGCACCTGGCTTTCGGCGGCGTCGCCGAGGCGCTTGCGCAGTGCTGGGTCGCGGATCGCCGCTTCCAGCGCTCCGGCCAGTAGCGCCGGGTCCTCCGGCGGCACGACGAGGCCGTTTTCACCGTTCTTCAGGAGCTCCGGCACGCCGGATACTTCGGTCGAGAGGCAGACGAGCCGCTGGCTCGAGGCCTCGACCAGGACGTTCGGCAGGCCGTCGCGGTCGCCGTTGGCGGCGATGCGGCAGGCAAGCGCGAAGAGGTCGGCGCGGCGGTAATGATCGAGCACGTCTTCCTGCGACATGGCGCCCTTCCAGACGATGCGGTCGGAGATGCCGAGTTCGGTGGCCAGTGCCTTCAGTTTCGCAAGCTCCTCGCCGCCGCCGATATGGTCCATGCGCCAGTTAAGGTCGGCAGGCAGTAGCGCCAGCGCCCGCAGCAGCACGTCGTAGCCCTTCTTCTCGACCGCGCGGCCGACGCTGAGGATGAAGGCCGGGTCGTCGGGGTCGCTGCCGGTCCGGTTCGAGCGCTCGCCGGCAAAATGGCCGAAGCGGGCAAGATCGAGACCGTGGTAACTCAAGTGCACGGCCGCCTTGCGTGACGTCAGCGTGCGCATATGGTCGTAGCCCGTCCTGGTGCAGGTAACGGTCCAGCGGGCGCTGCCGAGTTTCTCGTTCAGCTCCCAGTCGGGCGACGTCCATATGTCCTTGGCGTGCGCCGAACAGGTCCAGGGCGTGCCCGTGAGGATGCTTGCATATTCCGTCACCGAGGCCGGTGTGTGGATGAAATGGGCATGCAGCCATTCACCCTCGTCCGGCCATTCGCGCCCCAGCACCAGCGCCTGGCCGAGACGGCGGAAGCGGTTGCGGGAGAGGTCGCGCTTGAGGTCGGCGAGAAAGCGTTTCATCAGCGCCTTGAAGCCGGGTTTGGAGAAACCGGCGATGAGACCCTTCAGCACGCGGATCGGCTCCTCGTGCAGATATTCCGGCAGATAGACGACGCGCGCCCGGATCTCGTCGTGCACGGGATGGCGCTTCTTGTCGGTCGGCCGGCGCATCGAAATCAGCGTGAGGTCGAAGCCGGCCTTCTCGAGGCCGAGCAGCTCCTGGGCGATGAAGGTTTCCGAAAGGCGGGGATAGCCCTTCAGCACGACGAGGATCTTGCGGCGTGGCGGCAAGGCTTTGCTCTATTCCGCGCCGACGAGGGAAAGGTGGCTGCCGCGGCCGTCGATCCAACGGCCGACGGTCTGCGAGATGTGGTCTAGTCCTTCGAGACGCATATTGCCGCCGCTCTTCGACGGCGGCTGGCGGGAGGGCAGGCGCTTCAGCGCTTCGGCCATGATTGTGGGGTCGACCGACTGGTCCGGTAGCAGCATGTCGACGAGGCCGAGCTCGCTTGCCCGCTGGGCGCGCAGCAGCTGCTCCTCGCGCGGCTTGACGCGCGGCACGATGAGGGCCGGCTTGTCGAAGGAGAGGATCTCGCAATAGGTGTTGTAGCCGCCCATGGCGACGACGCCGGTGGCGCCGTCGATCAGCTCTTCCATGTGGTTATCGAACTCGATCACCTCGATATAGGGGATCGCTTCTCCCTTCTGCACCAGCTTGGCCCGCTCGGCGGCCGGCATATAAGGGCCGAGCACGACGAGCGCCTTCTGCGTCAGCGTCGGGTCGGCCTCGTAGGCGTTCATGACGTCGTGGACGAGATCGGAGCCGTCGCCGCCGCCGCCTGTCGTGACGAGGATGTAATTATCCTTGCGGGCGTTGATCGAGGTCTTGCCCCTGGAGACGCTGCGCTGCAGGAAGCCGACGAAATCCATCTTCCGGCGCAGGCTTTGCGGCACGTCGAGGCCGATCAGCGGATCGTAGAAATCCGGCGGACCGTAGACCCAGACGCTGTCGTAATACTGGTCGATCTTCTGCATGATGCTGTTCTTCTTCCACTCGGCTTCGAGCAGATGCGGCGCATCCATGATCTCGCGAAGCCCCAGCACCAGAACGGTGCCGCGGGCCTTGAGATAGGCGAGCGTATCCTCGACCTCGCCCTTCAGCCCCATCGGTTCCTTGTCGACGATGAAGATATCGGGCTGGAAGGTCTCGGCCGTGTGGCGGATGCTCGATTCGCGCATCTTCAGCGTCTCGTGCAGGTCGATATGGCTGGCGAGAGAGGTATATTCGCCGTTGCGGAGCTTGATGACGCTCGGGATCTTCACGAAGTCGACACGGGCGCGGTAGTCGAAGGCGCCGGCGATTGTGGCACCCGAAATGATCAGAATATTGAGGCCGCGATAATCCTCGACCAGCGCATGGGCGATGGCGCGACAGCGGCGCAGATGGCCGAGACCGAAAGTATCGTGGCTGTACATGAGGATGCGCGCATCTTCGAGACGTCTGGACATGGGCATCCCTTCTGGGCTCAGCAACATATTTAGTACCCCCACCGTCCGGAGGCCAAGAGGTGGGGGCGGTGCCGTGATGCGCCGCCGCGTTTCCTGCTATTTGTAGGGATCTGCCGCATCACGCAAGCCGTCTCCCAGAAAGTTGAACGCCAAAATGACAAGAACAACAGGAATGATCGGATAGAGCAGCCATGGATAGAAGGCGATGACGCTGACGCTTTTTGCCTCGGTCAGCAGAATGCCCCAGCTGGTGATCGGCGGACGAAGGCCGAGGCCGAGGAAGGAGAGCGCGGTCTCTCCAAGGATCATGCCGGGGATTGAAATCGTCGCCGAAGCAATGAGATGCGACATGAAGCCCGGCACTAGATGCCGGCCGATGATGCGCGGCGTGCTGGCGCCCATCAGCTGTGCGGCCTGGACATAATCCTCCTCGCGCAGCGCCAGGAGTTTGGAGCGTACGGCACGCGCCAGCCCCGTCCAGTCGATGATGCCGAGGATGACGGTGATGCCGAAATAGATGACGATCGGGCTCCACGTCACCGGCATGATGGCGGCCAGCGCCATCCACAGCGGCAGGCTTGGCAGCGATTGCAGCACTTCAATCAGGCGCTGGACGATGAGGTCGAAAATGCCGCCGCGATAACCGGCAAGGCCGCCAATGACGATGCCGAGCACGAAACTGATCGAAATGCCGATCAGACCGATCGTCAGCGATATGCGCGCGCCGTAGAGGATGCGCGAGAGCACGTCGCGGCCGAGCCGGTCGGTGCCAAGCAGGAACATCTGCCCGCCGATCGCCGGGCAAACGAGATGATAGTTCGACGTGACGAGACCCCAGAACTTGTAGGCATCGCCGCGGCAGAAGAAGCGGATCGGCTGCACGTCGTTCGGCCTGTCCGTATAGACACGGTGCAGCGTGTCGAGATCGAGCGTCATGCTGCGGCCGTATACGAAGGGACCGACGAAGCTGCCCTTGTCGAAGAAGTGGATGGGTTGCGGCGGCGCGTGGATGAAATCGACATTGCGCGTGTGCAGGCCGTAGGGCGCCAGGAACTCGACGATCAGGATCATTAGGTAGACGGCGGCGAGAAAGATGCCGGAGATCAAAGCCAGCTTGTGCTGCTTGAACTTCCACCACATCAGCTGCTTCTGCGAGGCGAGATGGATGCGCGATTGCGCCGCCGTCATCGATTCGGTCGCAAGCGGATCGAAAGGAGCTGTAGAGACGTAATGCGGAAGCGGCGCGCCGGGTGCGGGAAGGGGCGACATTATTTGGTGCTCCTGCCTTGCAGACGGATGCGGGGATCAAGGAAGCCGAGCGCGATGTCGGAGATCAGCACGCCGATGACATTGAGGAAGGCCAGGAACATCAGGAAGGAACCGGCGAGATACATGTCCTGGCTCTGCAGCGCCTTGATCAGCATCGGCCCCGTCGTCTCCAGCGACAGCACGATCGCGACGATCTCGGCGCCCGAGATGATCGACGGCAGGATCGAGCCGATATCGGCGACGAAGAAGTTGAGCGCCATGCGCAGCGGGTATTTGACCAGCGCCTTCAGCGGCGGCAGGCCCTTGGCGCGGGCGGTGACGACATACTGTTTCTGCATCTCGTCGAGCAGGTTGGCGCGCAGCCGCCGGATCATGCCGGCCGTGCCGGCCGTGCCGACGATGATCACGGGGATCCACAGGTGAGAGAGGATCGACCGCGCCTTCTCCCAGCTCATCGGCGCCGAGATATATTGCTGGTCCATCAGGTGGCCGATCGAGATGCCGAACCAGATATTGGCGAAATACATCAGGATCAGCGCCAGCATGAAGTTCGGAATGGCGATGCCGAGCAGGCCGAGGAACGTCAGCCCGTAATCACCCCAGCTGTACTGGTGCGTGGCCGAATAGATGCCGATCGGAAAGGCGATCAGCCAGGTGAGCAGGATCGTCGTGAAGGAGACGAGCATCGTCAGCCAGAGGCGATCGCCGACCACGTCGGAGACCGGCAGCTGATATTCGAAGGAATAGCCGAAATCGCCGTGCAGCATGCCGCCGACCCAGTAGAAATAACGCACGATCTCCGGCTTGTCGAAGCCGTATTGCTGGCGCATCTCCTCGATTTCCTGGAGGTTGGCGGTCTCGCCGGAGGCACGCAGCTCGGCGATCTGGCTCTCGAAGAAGTCGCCGGGCGGCAGCTCGATGATGGTGAAGACCAGCGCCGAAATGACGAAGAGCGTCGGCACCATGGCGGCGATGCGCCAGAGAATGTATCTGAGCACGCCTCAGGCCTCCTTGTACCAGAATGCATCCGGCATGTAGACGCCGAGATAGGAGGTGGGATCGAAGCCGTAGAGCGCTTTTTCCGGCAGGTTCTGCAGCTTGGCGGCGCGAAGGATCGGCTGCAGCGTGCTGTTGATGAGGCCGATCGAGAATACCTGCTGCGTATAGAGCGACAGCATCTTGTGCCAGATCACCTGGCGCTCCTCGAATTTCGCCGTCGAGCCCCATTGGCTGAGCAGGTTGACCAGCTCGGCTGCCTCCGGCAGGTCGGGCGCGACCCCCTCCTGGCCGGCGGAGAGGTAATGCATGCCCCAGAGCGGCCATTGCAACTGATCGTCGAGTGTCGGCGCAAGGCCGGCCGGCGACATGTCGGCCGTCGGCACGCCATTGTCGAGGCCGTACCAGATCGACATCATGATCGAACCGCTCATAGCGCGATTGCGGAAGACATCGCGCTGCGAGGTCCGGGTATAGAGCGCCAGGCCGATATTGGCCCAGTGATCTCGCACCAGTTCCAGCACGTCAGTGTCCAAATTGCTCTCGCCGGCGGTCTCGACGGTGATCTCGGCGCGACGCCCGTCCGGCAGCAGCCGAATGCCGTCGTCGCCGCGTTTGGTCAAGCCGAGTTCGTCGAGCAGGCGGTTGGCCTCGTCGGGATCGAACTTCACGAAGGCATCGGCATATTCCTGCTTGAAGAGCGGGCTATCGGGCAGGACGGTATCGGCGCTTGGCGTGCCGAGGCCGTAGAAGGCGACCATGTTGATCTCGTGCCGGTCGATCGCCAACGACAAAGCGCGGCGCAGGCGCACGTCGCGGAAAAGGCCGCGCCACACTTCGTCAGCACAGTTGAGGTTCGGCAGCAGCGTGATGCGCGAGCCGCGCGCGAGCTTCCAGAGATTGACCTTCACCGGGAAGCGCTTCTCGGCCTCCTTCAGGAAGGTGTAGTCGTTGAAATCGATGCCGGTCACCTGTAGGTCGGCTTCGCCTGCCCCCGCCTTGGCGGCGATGATCGATGAGGAGGAGACGTTGAGGATGAAGCGGTCGAGATAGGGTAGCTGCCTGCCGGTCTCGTCGATGCGGTGGAAGAACGGGTTGCGCTCGAAGACGAACTGCTCGGACGGCAGCGGCGTCGTATTGCGCCAGGGATCGAGCGTCGGCAGGTTCGGATTTTCCGGACGGTAGGAACGCGCCATCTTGATGTGCAGATCCTGCCATTTCTTGACGCGGTAGGTCTTCATCAGCTCGTCCATCTTCGCCTGGTCGGGCTGGAATTTCTTGTGGAACTGCTTGAGATAATGACCAGGGCCGAAGATGACGAGCGGCTGCGGGCCTGCCAGCGTCGGCAGGAACATCGGGTTGGGTTTTTCCCAGGTGTAACGCACGGTCAGCGGATCGAGCATTTCGAAGCGCGGCAGGCTGCCGTGCGGACGAAGCTCCAGTGCGCCGCCGCCGGGCGTCAGCTTGTCGTTCAGGATGACGTCTTCCCACCAGTAGCGGAAATCGTCGGCCGTGAACGGCTGGCCGTCGGACCATTTATGGCCCTCGCGCAGCGTGAAGGTGAAGACCGTGTCGTCCTCGGACTGGAAACCGGCCAGGATGTCCGGCTGGAACTGCAGGTGCTTGTTGTAGCCGACCAGGCGGGCATAGCCGTAGATCGTCATGAAGCGGATGTCGCGCTGGCTGCCGATGATGGTGCGCACCGTGCCGCCGTAGGCACCCGGTTCGAGCCCCATCTCCTTCAGGTTGACGATGCGTGGGCGGACGGGAATGCGTTCGGCCATCGGCGGCAAGCTGCCTGCTGTCAGCCGCTCCTTCAGGAATTCCGGCTCGCCGACCTGTCCGGCGCGAAGCACCGCGGGCGCGATCGCCGCGCCGACGAGGCCGCCGAGAAACGTGCGACGCGTCACCATCAGCGCAACTCCTTGGCATCGGCGCCTTTGCGGGCGCGCACCAAATGCCCGTCGCCGAGGTCGGCATAGGCAAGTTCGGAAGCGTCGTCATGCTCGGCGGTGAAGGTCACCCCCCAATTCTGCTTGTCGGCGGCACCGTTTTCCCTAAGCGCCTTGAAATCGAGCGGCCGGTCGAGATCGGGGAAGGGGACGGCGGCGAGCAGCGATTTCGTATAGGGGTGCACCGGATCGCGCAGGATGATCTCGCGCGGCGCAATCTCGACGATGCGGCCCTTGCACATCACCGCGATGCGGTCGGCCATGTAATCGACGACGGCGAGATTGTGCGAAATGAACAGATAGGTAAGCCCCAGTTCCTTCTGCAGGTCCTTCAACAGGTTGTTGATCTGCGCCTGCACGGAGACGTCAAGCGCCGAGACCGGCTCGTCGAGGATGACGAGCTTCGGGCCGAGCGCGAGCGCCCGCGCGATGCCGATGCGCTGGCGCTGGCCGCCGGAAAAACTGTGCGGATAGCGGCTGAGATAACGCTTGTCGAGGCCGATTGCCGCCATCAGCCCTTCGACCTTGCGCTTGCGCTCGTCACTGTCGCCGCGGTCATGGATCTCGAGCGGTTCACTCAGGATGTTGCGCACCGTCATGCGCGGCGAGAGCGAGGAGACCGGATCCTGGAACACCATCTGGATCTTGGTCCGCATGTCCTGCAGTTCGGCGCCTTTGACGGAGAGGACGTCGACGACCTCCTTGCCGTCATTGAACACCACCGCGCCGCTGTCCGGCGTGATGGCGCGCATCAGGATCTTGCTGAGCGTCGTCTTGCCGCAGCCGGACTCCCCGACCAGGCCGAGACATTCGCCGCGCCAGATGTCGAAGCTGACGTCGTCGACGGCGCGCAAGACTGTGGCTTCGTGCTTGCCGAAGAAACTGCGCTTGCGTGTCTTGTAGGTCTTCGAGAGATTGGCGACGGAAAGCAGGATGCCCGGCGCCTCTGCCTGGAGCGGCTTTTTCTTGCCGACCAGGGACTCGAGATTGACCGTTACATCGCGCAGCGCTTTCAGCCGCTCGCCGGGTTTCATGTCGAAATGCGGGACGGCGGCCATCAGGCCCTTGAGATAGGGATGCTGCGGATTGCGGAAGATATCCTCGACCGGCCCGGCCTCCATGATCTCGCCGTGATAGATGACGACCACCTCGTCGGCCATGTTGGCGACGATGCCGAGATCGTGGGTGATCAGCAGCATCGCCATGCCGAGCTTGGCCTGCAGCTCGCGGAGCAGTTCCAGGATCTGCGCCTGGATCGTCACGTCGAGCGCTGTCGTCGGCTCATCGGCGATCAACAGCGCCGGCTTGCAGATCAGCGCCATGGCGATCATCGCGCGCTGGCGCATGCCGCCGGACAGTTCGAACGGATACATGTCGTAGGTGCGATGTGGATTGGAGAAGCCGACCAGGCCGAGCATCTCCTCGGTCTTTTCACGGGCTTCCTGCTTGTCGGCTTCGGTATGGATCAGCAGCACTTCGCTGATCTGATTGCCGATCGTATGCAGCGGCGAGAGCGAGGTCATCGGCTCCTGGAAGATCGTCGCCATGCGGCGGCCGCGCAGGTCGCGCATTTCCTCGCTGTCGCGCGGAAAGGACAGGATATCGGTCGTGCTGCCGTCGAGCGGATCGGTGAAAAGGATGCTGCCCGAGGCCTTGGCCGGATTGGGCAGGATGCCCATGATCGACTGGCTGATCACCGATTTTCCTGAGCCGGATTCACCGACGAGAGCGGTGACCTTGCCCGGAAGAATACGAAGATTGGCTTGCTTTACGACGCGTAGCCGGTCACCGAAAACCGAGAAGGAGACGTCGAGATTTTCAATACGCAACAGATCCGCTGCAGACGCCATACCAATGAAATTCCCCAGTCTTCTATGTTCCCGTTAAGGCACACTATCGTACCGCAAACAGGGTGTCTAGCTGATGACAATCATAGATAAACCAGCATGTCCCGCCGAAGTTCCCCGGGCGAGACGCGCAGATTATGACAGGGGTTGTAAGCTCTTACTGGATGAATTTCTCCATGCTGGTGCGCTTGACCTGATTCTTGGCGTCGCGATGCAGGAGAATGACCTGCTCGGCTTCTGAAAGTCCGTTCTGCACGGCCTCGCGGAAGCTCTCGTCGACATTGATTGCCGGCGCCGGCGCGCGCGGCTGCAGCACGGTCACCTTCTGACGGATGCCGCGCAGCTTCTCTTCGCCGAGCGTCGTCCATTCGCCGCCGCAATAGCCGGCGAAGGCCTGGCTGGCGACGACCTCGCGGCCGTATTTCTTGGTCAGGATCTGCAGACGTTGGACCTCGTTGACCGCCGAGCCGAAGGCGGAGAAGGTCAGGCGGTCCTTGAGGCCGACATTGCCGAACATGACGTTGCCGACATGCAAGCCGATGCCGTAGCCGACCCTGGTCAGGCCCTTCTGCTCACGGTCCCTGTTGAGCTCGGCGACCCGCGCCTGGGCCTGATGGACGGCCGAAAGAGCCGCCTCGCAGGCAATTTTCGATGGATCCTTGTGACGTCCGCAAGGATAGACGGCGAGGAAGCCGTCGCCGAGGAAACTCAGGATTTCGCCGCCATTGCGGTTGAATGGGGCGGCGATCGCGTCGAAGAACTGGTTCAGCGTGTCGATATAGGCCTGCCGGCCTTCCTTTTCGGCATACATGGTGGATTCGCGCATGTCGCCCATGACGAGGGCCGCGCGGATCGTCTCACCGTCGCCGCGGCGGATCTGGCCGTTCAGCACCCGCTTGCCGGCGTCGCCGCCGAGATAGGTGGTCAGCATGTTGTTGGCGAGCTTGCCGAGCACCGCCATCTTGGCGGCAACCGCCAGATGGTTCTGCATCCTGAGCAGCGCATCGATCATGTCGTCGGAAAAGCCGGTGTTATGGTCCGTCGACCAGGAACCCATCATGCCCTGCACCGAGCCGTCGCCGAAGGGCTGCACGAAGGCCAGGTAATCGGTGATGCTGTCCTTGCGCAGGTCCTCGAAAATCGGGAATTCGTTCGGCCCTTCTTGCATCAGCCGGCGGCGGATATGCTGCAGATTGTTGTCGAGCAAGTAATAATATGGGCTCTGCAGGAAGCGGTCCGGCTTTTGGCCGGCGGGCATGCGGAAGCCCTCGATGGTGACGCCGCTGGCGCGCCGCCAGGTGAAGCTGAGCGCATCGTAGAGCGGATGCAGCATCGAAAAAGAAAGATGCACGCGCGCAAGCGGCAGGCCCGCAGCAGTGAGCCTTTCGCAGAAACCACGCACGATGTTTTCAAGCTCGTCTCCGGCCAGCGAAGAGTTCGTCAGCCATTCAGCGACCCGGTCCAACAGGATGGAGGACACGCTGGATTCGATCGTGCTCATTCTCGGTATGATCCTCATAAGGCACGCCATCCCCAAGAGCCAAAAGTCCCTCGGCCGGCACATTTTCATGCGCAGGTCCCAAGGAAATCAGGATGTACGAGCGGTATTATTGTGTCAACGATCTGCCGAAAGCCCGGCAGCGGCGCCCCTCAGCTCCCCATAGCGGGATCGGACGGGTAGTCCTTTCACGGTGGTTCATTATCAAAACTCAAAATAGGGATGCTGCAAATGCGAAACAATGGATCGGCATTTTTTTGTGCGCTGAAGTTGCAGCAAACGGCGCGGCCTGAGTCATTTCCGCCACACCCGGCTAAGGGTGTTGTCCTGCTGGAGATCGGCGCCAGGAAGTGTGACGCATCATCCGCTGCGCCGACGGTGAGTTTGGCAAAAACAGGCGCCACTCTCCGTCATCCCAAGCCTTGATGAGCCTGGGATCCATGCCCGCTCCTGATAGAGGCCAGCGTAGATCCTCGGGCCGAGCCCGAGGATGACGGAGCGTGGGGTGGCTTCTGGAGCAAGGCCAGCCAGGAATACGAGCGCAGCTGCGATTTTTACGCGGGCTTCGTCAGCCCCGTCATCCGCCCTACGGGCACCGACCCGACTAGAGGTGGCGGCAGCCGAGTGAGGGGCAGCCACGGGCGCGAACACGACAGCAGCACCGCCGGCGATAAGAGGAAGATCGGCGCCTGGGTTTAATTTGCCTGGATCATGCATTAGATCAGCCTTCTCTTCCCCGTTTGAAAGATCCCGCCTTGGCCAGCTCCTCCTTCGATACGCTTTTGCAAAAGATCGAAACCCGCACGGCCCGTGCCGGCATCATCGGCCTCGGCTATGTCGGCCTGCCGCTGGCGATGGCGGTGGCGCGCAGCGGCTTTGCGGTCACTGGCTTCGACATCGATCCCTCCAAGATGGTGGCGCTCGATGCCCGCCGCTCCTATATCGACGCGGTGAGCGACGAGGCGCTGTCCACCGAGATCGATGCGGGCCGCTTCAAGGCGACGACCGATTTCGCTGGCCTTGCCGAGTGCGACGTCGTCATCATCTGCGTGCCGACGCCGCTCACCAAGCATCGCGATCCCGACCTTTCCTTCGTCGAGGCGACGTCGCGCTCGATCGCCGCGCATTTGCGCCCCGGTCAGCTCGTCGTGCTGGAATCGACCACCTATCCCGGCACGACCGACGATGTGGTGAAAGTCATTCTCGAAGGCACCGGGCTGAAATCCGGCGCGGACTTCTTCGTCGGCTTTTCGCCGGAGCGCGAGGATCCCGGCAACCAGCATTATCACACAGCCACGATTCCCAAGGTCGTCGCCGGCGACGGCGCCGAGGCACTGGCGCTGATGAAGGCCTTCTACGGTGCGGCGGTATCATCCGTCGTTCCGGTCTCTTCGAATGCGACGGCCGAGGCCGTGAAGCTCACCGAAAACATCTTCCGCTCGGTCAACATCGCCCTCGTCAACGAGCTGAAGACCGTCTATGCGGCCATGGGCATCGACGTCTGGGAGGTCATCGACGCGGCCAAGACCAAGCCCTTCGGCTACATGCCCTTCTATCCCGGCCCCGGCCTCGGCGGCCATTGTATCCCGATCGATCCCTTCTATCTCACCTGGAAATCGCGTGAGTACGAGCTGCCGACCCGCTTCATCGAGCTTGCCGGCGAGATCAATTCGGCAATGCCGCGTTATGTCGTCGGCAAGCTTGCCGAAGCCCTCGACATCCGCGCCGGCAAGGCATTGAGCCGCAGCAGGGTGCTGGTGCTCGGGCTCGCTTACAAGAAGAATGTCGCCGATATCCGTGAGAGCCCGTCGCTACGGCTGATCGAGATCATCGAGGAGCGTGGCGGACACGCAGATTACCATGATCCCTTCGTCGCCGAGATCCCGCCGACGCGCGAATACCAGGCGCTGAAGGGCCGCAAATCGGTGACGCTGACGCCGGACGCCATTGCCGGCTACGATGCGGTGCTGGTCGCGACCGATCACGACAGGGTGGATTATGCGGCTCTGTCGAAAAATGCGGCGCTGATCGTCGACACGCGCAACGTCTTCAACCGGCTCGGCCTCTCGGCCGATCACCTCATCAAGGCGTGACGGAAACACGACCGCGTATTTGACTTTTGAAGAAATATGTACACATATACGTACATTGGTGACCAGGAAAGGATGCTCGGTGGCACATGTTCGTTTGACGGAGTTCCGGCAGAACATTGCAACCTATTTCGATCAGGTCCTGTCTTCTCGGGCTCCTCTGCTCGTGACCCGTCAAGGTTCGGAAGCAATGGTCCTAATTGCCGAAGGCGAATACGAGAGTATGCAAGAGACGCTGCACCTGCTCTCGACGCCTGCCAATTCCGCCCGGCTGCGCGAAAGTATCGGACAGCTTCGCAAGGGCCAGGTGATAGAGAGCGATCCAACTCTCTGACATGAAGCTGCTATGGACCCCGAATTCCTGGGGAGAATACGAATACTGGCAGAAAACCGACCAGAAGATGGTCGAGAAAATCAATGAACTGCTCAAGGATACAAAAAGGTCACCCTTTAAAGGTCTTGGAAAGCCGGAGCCGCTGAAGGGCGATCTCTCGGGATTCTGGTCAAGGCGCATCCTTGGAGAGCATCGACTCGTGTACTGCGTCACAGGTAAGGGCTCCAACCAGCAATTGGAAATCATCCAGTGCCGATTTCATTATGAAGGATAGTTGTCTGGCGCATCTGGTGATCGCGATGATCCGAAAGATGCACGAACACGTCACCGAGGCGTGATCGAAATTCCATAGACATCGATTTAAGGAATTATACAGCAACTCGAAGTATTAATCCGCGCAGATTTCTTTTGTTAAGGCAGACTTCATCCCTACGCTTTAAACATGCCGAGCTCGCCACAACCATTTCGGGGGCGGATTGGAATAGTTCTGAGGGAGGAATATCTTGAAGAGTTTTGTTGCTGCGGCCATCGCCATCGGTGTCATGTGCTCCGGCGTTTCTGTCGCATCTGCACAGACGAAGGGCGACTGGGTTCTCGGAAACTGGAAGGGGGCCGGTTATTGGTTCCCTGGCGTTATCGACAACACCTCCGGCGGGAAGGTCACCATCCGATATGATGACGGCGATAAGGAAACCGTTCCTTTGAGCGACGTGCGCCCTTACAACTGGGTCATCGGGATGAAGGTGGAGTGCAACTACAAGGGTGCCGGCGATTGGTATGCAGGCAAGATCACCTCGCTTGGCGGCGAGAAGATCGGTATTGCCTACGATGACGGCGACAAGGAAACCACCCGAACCGGTCGTTGCCGTTCCCGATAAAGTCGTTGCATAAACCCATGCGAGATCAGCCCGTCGCCCTCAAAGCGACGGGTTTACTTTTCTTCGGACGATCGGAAGAAAGTGTGCAGCGGTTCTGCGATAACGACACACATCAAAACAAAGAGCCAAAGCGCGTTGCATGAATCAGGTTTGATGCGGCGCTGTAGAAAGCACCTTGCCGGTCATCCGGCTTGCGGCCACGGCATAACCGCCGGCCGCACCATCGATGAAATGCATGTGGTCGCGCGAGATCGGCGTCGGCACGAAGCAGGTCATCAGCGCCGAGGCCTGCCGATGCAGGCCGTAGCGCGCAATGCCCTTGGCCCGCGCCGCTTCCAGCAGCGTCTCGATCCGTTTCAGGTGTTCGGCGTCGACGTCGATCGTCATCTTCAGCCCGTCGTCGAACTTGCGGAAATCGGAATTGCCGGCGACGTCGCGCTTGTAGCGGCGGGCGTCGAAGCGGCCGAGTGGAATGCCGAGCTTGTAGCACACGACCGTGATGGCGAGCTGCAGGAAGATGATGAGCTTCTGCCGCAATCGCCGGCCAGCCGGCGCGGTGGCCTTGGCTTCGCGGTTGATGCCGTGCAGCGAGAAGGCAAGGTTCGGACCATCAGCCGGCACCGGATGGCTGTCCCGGTTCTGCTCGGTGGTGATGGCGACGATGCCGTTGACGAGGTCCCGGAATTCCTGTCCCGGCCGGCCTTCGCCGGGAACTGCGATGATCGAGACGATCTCGCCGTGCCTGGCGTCGATCGGGCTCCAGCGGCAGGAAAGGCCGTTGAGATCGGGGCGCGTTCCCGGGGCCGCGCGGGCAACACGGTACCGGCCGAGCTTCATCTGTTTTTCAGCCCAGCTGGTGCCGCCGCCCCAGAACATCGCATAGGTGACATAAGGGCTTGCGGAGTAACGTGCGACGCGAACGTCGAGGCCCTCGGCGCGGGTGTCGGCGACCGGCACGATGGCGATGCGCAGCACCAGGCCCAAATCCTCCTCGACCCAGACCTGCACGGCGGCAAGTGCGTCGCGCGCTGCCTGTTCCAGCGACCCCGGAAGCGCAATCAGCGCGCCGTCGCCGCCGAAGACGAAGGGATAATCGCCCTTGCCGACGGAATTCAACACCGCTGATATGACGCTGGCGCCCGCCATGTTAACGTCCTTGTAACGGCCGGCGGCGATCGCCGGCGTCGAGCCGACGATGTCGGCCAGCGCCAGCACCCAACCGTCCGGCAGTGGCCGGTAGTTGGCAGCATCGGTCACGCCCGCGAATTCGCTGAAGAGCGGCACGGCGGCAAAGAAATCTTCGTCGGTCACGGTTTTCATATCGTCCAGCTTAGCACAGACCCATGTCGCCACTGCAACGCCAATTCCCATTTACGGCAATCGACTTGGCAAGGTTTCATGTGTTAGCACGCGCTCACGATTTTCATCACGGATACGGATTACGATGAGCCGCCTCGACAGCTTCATTCGCCGGTTGACGGCCCAACGCGACATTCTGAACTCGATCACCGATCTGGTGGGGGAAACGCCAGGCCCGGTGCTGGAGTTCGGCCTCGGCAACGGCCGCACCTATGATCACTTGCGCGAGAACTTTCCCGGTCGGCGCATCGTCGCTTTCGACTGGGAAGTCCGTTCCTATTCGGCCTCGACACCAGAGATAGAAGACATGGTGACCGGCAATATCCGCGAGTCCGGCCAGGCCTTCGTCGGCATCGGCGCAGCACTCGCCCATGCCGATATCGGCACCGGTCATGACGAGATCGACGCGGTGACGCTGACCTGGCTGCCGCAACTGATGGCCGGCGTGCTTGCCCATAACGGCATCGCCGTCAGCGGCCTGCCGCTGGAGCATCCCGAGCTGATGGCACTGCCGCTGCCCAATGGCATCAAGGAAGGCCGTTATTTCCTCTATCGCAGGACGTAATACGCCAGAGCATCAGCCCTGGCGTATTGCGGTTCACGCCACCAGACCCTTGGTCAGTTCCAGCGCCTGCCGTTCGAACAGCCGGCGATAGATGCCGTTGTTAAGCCGGATCAGCGCCTGGTGGTCGCCTTCTTCGACAATATTTCCCTTGTCGAAGACCAGTAGCCGGTCCAGCGCCCTGACCGTCGACAGCCGATGCGCGATGACCAGCGTGGTGCGGCCGTTCATCAGGCGTTCCATGGCCTGCTGGATCTGAACTTCGCTCTCGCTGTCGAGGCTCGACGTCGCCTCGTCGAGGATCAGCACCGGCGCGTCGGCGAGGAAAGCCCGGGCAATGGCGACACGCTGCCGCTCGCCGCCCGACAGTTTGACGCCGCGCTCTCCCACCATCGTCTCATAGCCCTTGGGAAGGTCCATGATGAAGTCGTGGGCGCTTGCCTGTTTCGCCGCCTGCTCGATCTCGCGGCGCGAGGCGTTCGGCCGGCCATAGGCGATGTTCTCAGCCAACGTGCGGTGGAACAGGATGGGCTCCTGCTGCACGATGGCGATCTGGCCGCGCAGGCTTGATTGCCTGACCCCCGCGATATCTTGCCCGTCGATGCGGATCGAGCCCGACGTCACGTCGTGGAGGCGCTGGATGAGCTTGACGAAAGTCGTCTTGCCCGAGCCCGAATGCCCCACCAGTCCCACGCGCTCGCCCGGCTTGATGGTGACGGAGAAGTCCTCATAAAGCGGGTTGGGGTGAGCGCCATATTGGAAGGTGACGCGATCGAAGACGATCTCGCCTTCGCCAATCCTGATCGGCGTGGCGTTCGGCCTGTCCTCGATGCCGAGCGGCATCTTGTCGAGCAGCACCAGCTCTTCCATGTCGTTGACGGCCCGCTGCAGATTGCGGATGTCCTGGCCGACATTGCGCAGATAGCCTTGCAGAACGAAGAACATGGCCAGCACGAAGGTGACGTCGCCAGGCGTCGCCAGTCCCTGCCGCCACATGACCAGGCCCGTTCCCAGAATGCCGGCCTGCATGGAAACCATCATGAAGCCCTGGATCGTGCCGCTCGCTGTGCCGCGCTTCCATGTCCGTCGTGTGCGGCTGTCCCATTTGGCCAGCACGTGGCGCAAGCGTGCCTCTTCGCGGTTTTCGGCGCCGAAGGCTTTGACCACCGCATTGCAGCTGATGGCATCCGCCAGCGCACCACCGAGCTTGGTGTCCCAGGCATTGGCAAGTCTTGCCGCAGGCGACACGAAACCCATGGAAAGCGCCACGGTCACGCCGATGTAGATCAGCGATCCCGCGGCCACGATCAGGCCCATGACCGGCCAGTAGCTGCCGAGCACGATACTGGCGCCGACCAGCATGACGATGGAGGGCAGCAGGGCGACCAGCAGCAGGTCGTTGAGCGAGTCGAGCGCCCACATGCCGCGGGTGATCTTGCGCACCGTCGAACCGGCAAAGCTGTTGGCGTGCCAGTCGGTCGAGAACCGCTGCACCTTGTGGAAGCCGTTATTGACCACGTCCGCCATGGTGCGCAGCGTCAGCCGGATAATGCCGTTGAAGATGAACCAGCGCAGCGCCACGCTGGTCATGCCCAGAGCCACGACGACGACAAAGGCGCTGAGCGCATCATCAGCCGCATTGCCGCCGGCGATGGCATCGACGATCCGGCCTGAGAACACCGGCACCATGACTTCGGCGAGCGTGCTTAATATCACCAGCACGACGATAAGGCCCACCAAACCAGGCCGATGGCGCCAGTGTTGAAAAACAAAGCCGAGCACGTTGCGATAGGCATCGGCGCGGAAATCGAGCTTCTTGCGAGTCATTTTAACCAGCCCGGCCCGTCTTTCGGCAACCGGTCCTCAAAATCGAGAGTTAGACGGCACAGCCCGAGCGGGAGACGAAATGATCCCGTCGGATCAATCGGGCTATGAAGGAAGAGAAAACCGCATGTGGCGCGCCCGAGGCGGGCCGCGAATGGCAATGACCTAGTGTCGGGACATGCCACATCGGAAGGTTTCGATGAATGCTGGTGTCATGCAACGCCTCCCTTGTTCGATCTAAAGCGGTGAGCGTTTTCTACCGAACCAATTCGCTATTGCCAAGCGGATATTTGCAACCTGACGGAAAGTGATGCGAAAACGACACACCTTGTGCGCTTGCGACCGCTCAGGAGGCGCAGGAATAGGATGTGGCCGGGTGTGCGGTCAGTTTGGCCTCGAAGTCGGCCGCGATTTTGTCCAGCGTCACGCTGTCCAACCGCCGCAGGAGCAGGGCCTGGGCCTCCTTCATCGCGTCGCCGAGAGCGATATTCACCGCCTGTTCCACCAGACACTGCGGCTGATCATCGGCTGGGCCGATGGCGAAGAGATGCGGTTCGCCGATGGCGCGGTAGACGTCGAGCAGGGTGATGTCAGACAAGGGACGCACCAGCGTCCAGCCGCCGCCATGGCCCTTTTCGGAGCGGACGTAGCCCTGTTCGCGAAGGCCGGCCATGGTGCGGCGGACGACGACGGGATTGGTGTTCAGCATCTTGGCAATCATGTCGGAGGTCGCCGAATGCTGGTGCTTATCCATGTGGATCAGCACGTGCAGCATGCGTGAAAGGCGGCTGTCATTGCGCATGATTCTCTTCCTGTCGATCGGGCGGGTCATTATCGCAAGCAAATCGTAACAAGACAAGTAACATGATACTTGACGGCGCCATCTCATGTAACTTATGTTGATCCATGAGTTCAATATCCGAGGAGAATTCCATGCCGTTCGAAGCCATCATCATCGGCGGAAATTTTGCGGGCCTGTCGGCAGCCATGCAACTGGCCCGGGCGCGGCGGCGGGTTCTGCTTGTCGATGCCGGCGCGCCGCGCAATCGTTTTTCTGAAGCCTCGCACGGGTTCCTCGGCCAGGATGGACAAACGCCGGCGGCGATCATGCGGGAGGGAAAACGGCAGCTTTCGCTTTATCCGACCATCACCATCCGCGAGGGGAAAGTCGTCCGGGCGCAAAGCGATGGTGACGCCTTCATCGTCGGCACCGAAGACGGCGGTGAAGAACGAGCCGCGCGCATCGTGCTCGCAACCGGCGTCAGCGACACGCTGCCCGAAATCCCCGGCCTCAAGGAGCGATGGGGCCGCTCCGCGCTGCACTGCCCCTATTGCCACGGTTTTGAGGTCGGCGGCGGCAAGCTCGGCGTTCTCGCAAACCATCCGCATTCGGCCCATTCGGCCATGATGATCCCGGACTGGGGCACAACCACCTTTTTCAGCCAAACGCTGTTCGAGCCCGATGAAGAGCAGTTGGTGAAGTTGACCGCCCGTGGCGTCCGCGTCGAACGCAGCCCTATCGTCGAATTGTTGGGCGACGATCCGAAGCTTGAGGCCGTTCGCCTCGCCGATGGCCGCGTCGTGCCGCTCGATGCCGTCTTCGTCGCGCCGAAAACGACGATGGCGAGCCCGGTTGCCGACCAGCTCGGCTGCACCTTCGACGACGGCCCGTTCGGGCCGGTCATCCGGACCGGTGACAACAAGGAAACCACCATCAAGGGTGTCTTTGCCGCCGGCGATGCGGCAAGCGCCATGCACAATGCCACGCTCGCCTCCGCCTCAGGCGTGCTCGCCGGCGTGCACTGCCATCAATCGCTTGTCATGCAGTCGGTCGCCTAAGGCAGAAACAGCAAGTTAAACGGATTGAATTCTTCCCCAGCAGGTCAAGGACCTTCACGTCCACCCTCGTAACCCTCGAGGGTGAAAATCTCAACGCGTTAATCATTGCTTTTAAAATAATGAGCCGATGCAACCGACTTATTGCAATTTCTACGTTTGAATTGTAGCTGTTTTGATCTGAATGACTATCAAGCAAGACGATGGTGAGACCGTGGATCACCGCGCTTGCAGCGAGCAGAAACGGGGGTATTAAAATGGGGTTTACTGAAGCTGTTCGGACAGTTCTGACGCAGAAATATGCAACCTTCTCTGGCCGGGCCTCCCGCTCGGAGTTCTGGTGGTTTCAGCTGTTCTACGTGCTTGTACTGATCGCATTTTTAATCGTGGCCGGTTTGGCCGGTGCCTTTTCCGATACTCAGGATGGACCTTCGTCGCTGTTATTCGCTTTCGGGGGCGTTGGCGGATTGTTCGCGCTTGCAATGTTTTTGCCGCAGATATCTCTTCAGGTTCGCCGCTTCCATGATCGCAACATTTCCGCTTGGTGGTATCTCGCACTGTTTATCCTGAGCATGATTCCCGCCGTCGGGTTCATTGCGGGCATCGCGATGCTGGTGATTACCGTGCTCAGGGGCACAGAAGGCCCAAACAAGTTCGGGCCGGATCCGCTGCGTCCGGAAATAAGAGCAGAGGTCTTTGCCTAGAGCATGGCCATCCGCAACCTCGGCCTGCTGGTGGCTCCTTTGCTCGCCACCTCAGCTCAGTTTTCGCCCGTACAGGCGCAGGACAGCGACAGTCAGCAGGTGGGCGGCGGCGATCATCAAAGGAGCGCCGCCGGAGCCGATTATGCCTCGCAGTGCCAGCTGAATGGATTGCGCTGCACGCTCGTCTATGGCGACGCCTCTGTAAAACCCGAACCGGCGTCGAATACGACCAAATCGTCGCCACAACGCAAGCCGTTGATGATCCCGCGAGAGCCGGTCGTCAGTGGTCCTCTGGCGGTTGCCATCGTGCTTGTCGGTCTCATCGTGGCCGTCGGCTTGTGGATACGCTTCGGAAATGGCGGTGTCTTGCTCTCGTCTGCTCCACGCGACATCAAGCGGCAGGGTGAGGCGCCGGAAAGCTGGCGCACATCCGCAGACGAAGCCCAGGAAAAGCCGAGCGACTTCCTGCTACGCATTGCCGCCATGGCGGATCGCCGGCAGGCGCTGGTCCTGCTGCTCAGACATTGCCTGCTTCACGCGGCTGATGTGACGGGAACACGGCTTTTCCGTTCGGATACGGAACGGGCCGTTTTCGCCCGCCTGCCGGAAAACATGCCCGACCGCGATCGCCTCGAAAATTTTCTGACTGCAGTGGAACTCGTTCACTACGGCGGCCGCACGCTCGCGGAAAGCCATTTCGGCGTCCTTCTCGCTACGGCGCGCGGCTTGCTGTCATCGGGCCGAGTGGCCAATGCGTAACTCGGGGCCTCTTCTGTTTCTGGGGCTGTTGCTTGTGCTGGCGGCGCTGGCAGTCTTTGTGCTGTCGCGCGGCAGCGATTTCGACCGCTCGCCGCTTGGCAACAAGGGGTTGGAATCGTGGCTGCAAGCCAAGGGTATCCCTGTCGTCCGATCCGATCCCCATGTCGCCCGGGCACGTTCGGAAATCTCGCTGCGGATCATTCCCTTGTCGATAGGCCAAGGCGAGGCTGTCGCACCTCAGGCAAACGAGGAAGCGGATGACGCAGGCCCGGAAAGCCCGATCCGGGAGTCAAACCGCTATGCGCTGCCGACGCTGATCATTTTGCCGAAATGGCGCGGCAGCGTGTCGACGGATGGTGTTGCCAGCACATCGAGACTGGTCGATCTCGCCGATATCGGCGGCGAACTCGACACGATCGGTTATTCAGATTTTGGCTTCGCCCGCAGCAGCACCGATTTTGCAGAGGCGCAGCCGCAGCTGAAATCGGGCCAGCCCATCAAGATCGCCCTCTATCAGGCGCAAACCTTCGAACGATCGAGCCTCCCGAGCGGTTGGGAGGAGCTCGCGGGCACGGCATCGGGTGCACTGCTCCTGCGTGGCGAGGACGACCCCAACGTCTATCTGCTATCGGATCCGGACCTGTTGAACAATCACGGATTGGCTCTCGCCGATAACGCCTCCTTTGCCGTGTCGCTCGTCACGCTGTTGCGCGGTGCGAGCGAGAAACGGCCGGTCTATCTGGATACGGCCGGCTTGCCTTTGGATAGCGAGAAACCGGTGGATGAGGGCCGGACTTACGAGCGCTCGGCCTCCGATTTCAAGCGGTTTTTCGCTTATCCGCTGTCCGTCATCTGGGGAGTGCTGCTCGTCGTTGCGGCCATTTGTTTCTGGCGCGGGGCCCATCGCTTCGGGCCGGCTTTGCCGGAGGCATCCGCAAACACCGAGCTGTCGAAGACCGCCGCGATCGAGGCGACGGCGCGTCTGCTGCGCCTGTCGGGCAATGATGGCCGAATGACCGGACAGTTCGTGCTGCATCTGCTGGCGGACAAGGCGCAACTGGTCTTCGGCCCCGGAGCCGGAAACGAGGCGGGCATAGAGCGGCTGTTTCAACGCCTGGCGCGCCGCGATCAGGCGGCGGCGAAGGCACTGCATTCGTCAGCGCAGGCGCTGATTGATCGTGGACATCGGATGACGCGGGCGGATCTGCACCGCAACCTCGAAATTTTTAGAAAATCGCTGGGGAGCACTGACCTTGGATCTAGGTGAATTTCGCAATCTTATCGCTGCGGTTCGTGGCGAAATCGGCAAAGCGGTGCAGGGGCAGGATGCGATCATCGATCTCGTCCTGATCTCGATCTTTGCCGGCGGACATTGCCTGGTCGAAGGTCCGCCCGGCACGGCCAAAACCCTGCTGGCCCGGTCGGTCTCTGCCGCCATGGCGCTGCAATATCGGCGCATCCAGTTCACGCCCGACCTGATGCCCGGCGATGTTCTGGGCGTCAATCTCTTCAATTTCCAGACAAATCAGTTCCACCTGACCAAGGGCCCGGTCTTTACCGACATTCTTCTCGCCGATGAGATCAATCGCGCCCCGCCGAAGACGCAATCGGCCCTGCTGCAGGCGATGAACGAGCGGATGGTCACGCTTGACGGAACCGATTATTCCCTCGGGCCGGATTTCTTCGTGCTTGCCACACAGAACCCGATCGAGCAGCAGGGCACCTATCCTCTGCCCGAAGCACAGCTCGATCGCTTCCTGTTCAAGCTTGTCGTCGATTTTCCCAGCCGCGATACGGAAATTGCCATTCTGTCCAAACACGCGACGCAGGCGCTGAAATCAGACCTGCGCAATGCCGGCATCCGTCCGCTTGTCACCAGTGCCGCACTTGCCGAAGGGCGGGCGCTGATCGATGCGATCCATCTGGACAACACGATCCTGACCTATATCGTCGACCTGGTGCGCGCCACCCGCTCCGATCCCGACATTCTCTACGGTGCGTCCACCCGCGCGGCCGACGCTGTTGCATCGGCAGTGCGCGTGCGCGCGGCTTTCGAGGGAAGGGATTACGGCTTGCCGGACGATGTCCAGGCGTTGCTGGTGCCTGCCTTACGTCATCGCATCGTGCTTTCGCCCTCCGCGGAAATTGACGGGCGCACGCCGGACGAGGTGCTGCGCAATATCATGAACCGCGTGGATGCGCCCCGTTAAATGCGGCCATCCTCCACTCTGATCGCGCTCGTTCTGATGTCCGCCGCGGTGACGGTCTTCACCAGCGTGTGGTGGCGCGACATGAGCTACCTCTTGCTCCTCATGTGGCTTGTTCTTGCAGCCCTCACGGTCGCCGATCTGGTCATCTCCAACCTGGCGGGCAGGATGACGATCGATTTCGATCTGCCGCCGCAAGGCTTTGTCGGCCACACCACCGCGTTCACGGTCGGCATCCGGCCGCGAAAGGGCGCGCTGCCTCAGAAAATCGAAATCCGGCTCGATCTCGCTCCCGAGCTGGTCGTCGACGAAATCAGATGGCTCAACCCAGCATCGGGTGCCGGGGAGGTCAAGGCCACTCTGGACCTTCATCTGACCCGGCGGGGACGATACGCGATCAACGACTTGTGGCTGAAGTGGCCATCGCGATTGAAGCTGCTCGAGATGATCGCGAAGATGCCCGTCGGGAAAGAGATCGCCGTCCAGCCCGACATATCGCCGGTGCTGTCGGGAGCGATCAAGACCCAGATCCTGCCGCTGGAGGCCGGCCAGAAGGATTTGCGGTTGCGTGGCGAAGGATCGGAGTTCCACCAGCTGCGTGAATTTGTAAGCGGCATGGATCCGCGCAGCATCGATTGGAAGCGGTCGGCGCGCATGCGCAGTCTCGTCGTGCGCGAGATGAGGGCCGAGCGAAACCACCAAATCATCCTCTGCGTCGATTCCGGACGGCTGATGGCCGAACAGCTAGCCGGCTTCACGAAGCTCGATCGCGCCATCAATGCGGCGCTGGCCATGTGCTGGGGCGCAGGCCTTGCCGGCGATCTTGTGGGTTTTTATAGCTTCGACAGCCGCCCGCGTCTCTTCGTGCCGGCCTTGCCCGGCCGAGCAGCCTTTCCGCGGCTGCAGACGGTGTGCGCCGGTCTGCGCTACGAAACGCAGGAGACCAACCATACGCTGGGACTGACCCACCTTTCGGGACGCCTGAAGCGACGTTCGCTGATTGTGATATTCTCCGATTTCGTCGACACCATCACGGCGGAGCTGATGATCGAGAACATACAGGTGCTCGCCCGGCATCACTTCGTTGTCTATGTCGCCCTGCGCGATCCGATGCTGGCCAAGCTCATCGAACCCGAGGAAACGACGCTCGATGCCGTCGCCCGATCGGTTGCGGCGCGCCAGATCCTTCAGGAGAGGCGCGCCGTCATGGAAAAGCTGGCGCGTCTCGGCGTGCTTTGCCTCGACAGTACGCCGGAGGCACTGACCTCGGATCTCATTGCGCGCTACATCGAAATCAAATCCCGTGAGATGATATGATGGATATCGGTATCGACGGCAGGATAGAGAAGGGTATTGCGGCGAATGCCGCGGCTGTTCAGAACGATACGCTTCGCTCGGCCCGCTTCCGGCTGGAGCGCGAGGCACACTGGCGTCAACTGGACGAACTCGTGACGCGTGCCGAGAAAGGGGGCGCAGCCACGCTCGGCTATGATGAAGTCCGCAATCTCGCCACCGGATACAGGCAGGCGATGAACTCGTTGAGCGTGGCGCGCGATATCTCTCTCGATCGCGCTCTGATCGCCTATCTGGAAAGCCTCTGCGCTCGGGCCTATCTCGTCGTCTACGCCCCGCAGGAAAGCCTGGGCGGCCTGATGTCGCGCCTGCTGTTGCACGGCATTCCCCAGGCCGTGCGGCGCTCTGCCCTGCCTTTGTTCATCGGCTTCCTGGCGCTCATTCTAGGCGCGCTGGCCGGATACAGGCTCTGCACCAACGACCCGAGCTGGTTCTATACCTTGGTGCCGCCCGAGATGGCCGACCAGCGCACGCCTGATGCCTCGACCGAGTACCTCCGCTCGACCATCTATGGCGATGAAGGGCATGACAGCGACCGGCTGGCCGCATTTTCCGCGTTTCTCTTTTCTCACAACACCACCATCGTCATCCTGATCTTCACGCTGGGTGTTTTCGTGTCGGTGCCGAGCTTCATCCTGACCTTTTACAATGGTCTGATCCTCGGCGCGTTCTTCGCGATGTTTAATCAGAGGGGGCTGGGTTACGACGTCTTCGCCTGGCTCTCGATCCACGGCGTCACCGAGCTTGCGGCTATCGCCATTGCCTGCGCCGGTGGGGCAAGGCTCGGACTTGCCGTTCTCCTTCCCGGTGCCAGAACGCGAAAGGAAGCCTTGCGCCACCAGGCGCATGATGCCGTCAAGCTCGCCATCCTGGCGGCGCTGATGCTCGTCGCCGCCGCCTTCATCGAAGGGTTCCTGCGCCAGCTGATACAGGATCCGCTCTGGCGCATCGTCATCGGTTGGGGGATGGGCCTCTTCTGGGTGAGCTGGCTGCTGCTTGGAGGTCGCCAAAGCAAAGCTTCGCGTGAGGTAGTGCGATGAACCGAACAGACAAGGAAGGCAAGCGCGTCGAGCAGTTCATCCCGCCGGAGGGCGTCCCGATCACCTTCGCCATTGCCTCGATCGGAACCCGTTTCGGCGCGCAATTCCTCGACATCGTCTTTACTTCGATCATCATATTCATCGTTGCTATCGCCATCCTCTTTACAGGCGTGCTGCCCATGACGGCGGAGGCGATGCTCTTGGTGATGCTCGGTTTTTTGGTGCAGACCCCCTACTACATTCTCTCGGAGCTCATCTGGAACGGACGCACGCTCGGAAAAAAAATCACGGGGATCCGTGTCATCAACATGGACGGACGGCGGCTGACGCCGCACCAGGTGACTGCACGCAACCTGATGAAACAGGTGGAGATTTTCGCCCCCATGGGCCTCTTGGCTTCGGTCGGCACGCAGTCTGCCTGGGAAAACGGTCTGACGAGCCTCTGGCTTCTAGTGGTGGTCATCGTCCCCTTCACCAACCGACGCCGGCAAAGGCTTGGCGACATCATTGCCGGCACCCTGGTGGTCGACACTCCGCGCTCCGTGCTGCTCGCCGACCTCGCGCTGTCTGCTCCTGCCGCCGTCTCGTCGCAGGCGGAATTCGAATTCTTGGCCGAGCATCTCGATATCTACGGCAAATTTGAGCTGCAGACCCTGGAGGACGTGCTTCGCGACTCGACAAAGACGTCCAATCACAAAGAGATCGAACAGATCGTGCGAACCATTACCCGAAGGATCCGGTATGAAGACACCGTGAAGCGCGGCCAGGAACTGGTTTTCCTGAATGAGTTCTACCGCGCCCAGCGCGAGCATCTGGAAAGCTTGAAGCTTTTCGGCACGCTTCGCGAAAACAAATATCATGAGCATTCGCGATCAGAGGCGAAGAAACTGGTTTGAAGCGAGCCACATCGCCCGAAATTGCCCGCCTCCTCTCCCTGAGTGTTCTGTTCCCTGCTGCGATATATGCGGCATACGCATATTTCCCCTCTGGCGACTTGTGCGCTCAAGGAGACATCTAAAGCATCTTCGATAAACGCGGAGTCGGCTTGAGGAGTTATGCGAGAGACAGCGCGCTTACGGACTCAGCTTCCAACGTCAATCGCCGATGACATATCCATCGCCGCCGCGACAATGGCACGTCTCAACCATATATGCCTGGGCGCGTCTTGCTGGCGCGCGTGCCAGGCGAGGCTCATCGTGAAGATCCCAAGATCGAGGGGCGGCGGCAACGATACGAAGCGCCTCATGTTGGCGGCGGCTCGTGCCAGGCTCGATGGCAGGGTCATGATGAGGTCCGAGCGAGCGGCGATCTCGACCGCCGCGAAGAAGTTCGGCACGCGCAGCTTCACTCGTCGCGTTCGCCCCATCCGCGCAAGTACCTCATCGACAGGTGCAAGCCCGACGCCGGTAACGCTCACCACGATATGCTCAAGCGCCAGAAAGCGGTCGAGCGTGAGTTTTTCGGCGAGCGCAGGGTGATGCGCCCGCATGAGCGTCACGAGTTCTTCGTCATAGAGGCCGCGTCGACGAATGCCGGCCGGCGCGTCGTCGATCAGCGCCACCATCGCATCCGCCACGCCGTGCTCCAGCGCTTCGATCCCGTTCGTGCCCGGCGCGACAATATCGAGATCGAGGGACGGTGCCTCGCGGGCAAGGCGAGCGAGCAAATGCGGCGTGAGCGTGGCGGCCTGGAGATCAGGCATAAGCAGCCGGATTCGACCCGTCGCCGTCGCGGGATCGAACGAGTTCGCTTCCAACAATTCTCCTACGCCTGCCAGTATCCTGCGCAGCGCCGGACGCACCTCTTCGGCACGAGAGCTGAGGACGTAGCCGCCCGGCCCATCGACCAGCAGCGCGTCCGAAAACAGCGTGCGCAATCGGCCTAACGCACGGCTCGCGGCCGGCTGGCTCAAGCCGAGCCGGTGGGCGGCCCGTGTGACGTTCTTCTCATCCAGCAGCGCCTCAAGCGCCACCAACAGGTTTAGGTCGATCCGGCGTAAATTCACTTGGTGCATGCTCACTATATACATCATGCATTAGACGCATGACAACTCCGCGCCTATTGGTTCCTCTATCGAGTGAGCTGACGGAGTGGCAATCATGTATGTTGTACTTGGAGCAAACGGGCGGGCCGGCGGCGAGGTAGCGCGCGCCCTTATCGAACTCGGCGAGGCCGTGCGTGTCGTCCTGCGTTGCAAGGAGCAGGGTGAAAAGTGGACAGCCCTCGGCGCTGAGGTGGCCGTCGCGAGCATCGAGGATGCCGAGGCGATGGCCGAGGCGCTGAAGGGCGCGTCGGGAGCGTTCCTACTCAATCCGCCGCCGGTGAGCGATGATCCCTATGCACGCACTGAAGAACTTGGCGCGGCGCTGACCGATGCAGCACGGCGGGCGCGTCTGCCCAAGGCCGTTGTCCTGTCGTCCATCGGAGCGCAGCATGTCTCCGGCACTGGCGTCATCGCCACCCTCAACCGGTTCGAGGCGCTACTTGATGGGGTGGCGCCGGCGACCGCCTTCCTGCGGTCGGGCTATTTTATCGAGACCTGGGGCGAGGTGGCGGAAGCTGTCATGTCGCAAAGCGTGCTGCCGACCTTTCTCGAACCCTCCCAGAGAATTCCGATGGTGAGCACAATCGATGTCGGGCGCGCCGCGGCAATCGTGTTGCGCGAGGAATGGACCGGGAAGCGGGTCGTTGAGTTGAGCGGACCGGAAGACTGGAGCGCTGGCGATGTGGCGTCGGCCTTCGCGGAGGTTCTCGGCCGCCCGGTGGTGCCGGTGCTTGTCCCGCCGGAGCGCCGCGCCGCGCTGCTCGCCGAGGAAGGCCTTCCCCCCGAGGTGGCCAGGGCGTTTCTCGGCATGTATGAGGGAATCGCCAACGGCCTGTTCATGCACCAGAACGACAGCGAACGCCGGCGCGGCACGATTTCTCTGACGACAGCGATAGAGCGCATTGCCGCAACGGTTGAACCAGCCGGCGGCGGCCGGATATGACCGGAATAAGTCGAATCTGCTCTATGGCAGGAACAGCACGTTGTACTGATCGAACTCGCCCGGCAGGTCGCGGACCTTCATCTCCACCTCGCGGTCCTCGAAGAGGACGAGGCAATCCTCGTAGAAGCCGGACAGCGTGGATATAAAGGCTTTCGTTCCTTCCGGGCCGTAGAACAGCGGCGTGAATTCCATGTACAGCGGCACGCGGCGGGCAAGCAGCGGCTGCATTGAGCGGCAGGCGACCGGCTCGTAGCCCTCGATATCCATCCAGACGAGGCCGATCGCGGCCGGATCGACCGAAAGTCCGGCAAGGATCTCGGAAACCGGCTTCACCGGCACGCTGATCCTCTTGTCTGTCGGGCTTTGACGGATGGCGCTGCTCTTGCCGTGATTGTTGAGGTTGAGAAAAAAGTCGATCTCGCCTTCACTCTCGCCGGCGGCGCAATTGACGAGCCGGACCTTCTCCTCCAGCCGGTTCTGGCGAATGTTGAGGGTAAGCAGCGGGAAATTGCGCGGATCGGGCTCGATGCTGACGATCTTGATGTAGGTGTCGCTGAGGGCGAAATAGACGGTCTGGGTGCCGATATTGCCGCCGATCTCGAGCAGCGTTGCGTCCTTTCGCAAGAGGCCGCGCTCGCGCAGGATGACGATCAGCCGGTCGACGGCCTCGCGCTCGAAATGGCCCTTCCGGAAAACCTTGCGGCCGATATAGTCGGCGGGCGAGAAGGTCATCAGATGGTCGCCGGCGTCGACCGTCATCGAGACGACGCGCGGGCCGATATTCTCGATCAGCAGGCGGCGGCCGAAGCGGCTGTCGAAGAAACGCGAAGCGGCCGCATTGCGCGCCTTGCGCAGGCGACGGCTCCAGTATTTGGCGGTCAGCCAGGGCTTGCCGGGCATCAGTCTTTTCCTTCGAGCGGCTTTGCCGCTTTCTCTCTTGGAATGACGTAGACTTTCAAGGGCAGGGCCCGGCCGCGCACACTGATTTCACGGCTTTCGATGCCGGAAAGATCGGCGCCGGAAAGGCTCGCCACCGGTTCGGAGATGACGATCGCCGCCTCGAATTCCTTGGCAGCGCTTTCCAACCGGCTCGCAACATTCACGGTATCGCCGATCGCCGTCATGCTGCGCACCCGGCCGTATCCCATCGTGCCGACGACGGCTGGGCCGGTGTGAATGCCGATCGCGATGCGCAGCGGCAGCGCCAGTTCGTCGGCCAGCTCGGCGGCGAGTTTCTCGATCTCGGCGACGATCGCCGCTGCTGCGTTGAGCGCCTGGCGGCAGGCTTCCTCCGGCGCGGTGTTGAGGCCGAAGAGCGCCATGGCGCCGTCGCCGATGAACTTGTCCAGCCGTCCGCCCGACTGCTCCACCGCCTTGCCGATAATGGCGAAATAGCGGTTCAGCAGGAAGACGACATCGAAGGGCAGTCGGGTTTCCGTCAGCGTGGTGAAATGGCGGATATCGACGAAGAGCACGGCGATCTCGCGCTCGCGGCCGGGGCTCGTCTCCTGGCTGTTGGCGGGAAGTGCAGCCTCGATCGCCGGCACGAGAAGTGGCGCGACGGCAATGTCGCGGTTCGGACGAAGCTGGCAGGCGAGCCGGACATCCGGGCCCGCATTGATGCGCTTCAGCGTCGTCTGTTCCATCTTGTCGGGGGCAGGCAGGCTTTCGTAGTCGCCGAGAATCTGCACGCGGCAGGTGGAGCACTGACCCTTGCCGCCGCAGACGGAATAATGCGGCAGGCCGCCGAGCCGGCTCGCTTCCAGCACGGAGAAGCCGCGCGGCACGCGGATCACCTCGCCGCCCGGATAATGCACGGCGACCTGGTCCAGCCGCTCTTTCAGCTTGCGCCGGGCGCGGGCGACGACGACGATGAGCAGCGAGGTCGAGAAGGCGCCGTAGAGCCCGGCGCGGATCATGGCGACCTGCCGGTGAACTTCCGGGTTCGAGGCGTAACGGGTGTTGATGCCCTCCTTGTAAGCGCCGATCGTCATGGACTGCTGGTAGGAAGGATCGGCAAGAGTCCGGCCCATTTCGACGAAGCCAAGCAGCGCGAGCACCGGCACGAGGATGGCGAGCGCCAGCATTAGCGGTGCGAAGTCTGGGTACCAGGAGCGGTAGCGCAGCCAGAAATGGATGCCGATGCAGCCGTGGATCCAGACGGCGACGACGGCGAGCGCCTGCCGCGCGCCGTTTGCTGGAGACCTGATCCACAGGGAACCGACGACCGTCTCGTAGTCGTCGATGTAGCCATAGAACTCGTGGGCGATGCGCGTGCTGATGACATGATCGAGGAGAAGCAGCGGGATCATCAGGCCGAGCACGATCTGCGCCATTTCCCCCTTCGGCATGACGAGACTGCGGCGCATGTAGATGGCGCGTAGCACCAGCGCGATATGGATGAGGACCGACGAATAGAAGATGGCGGTCCCCAGAGGATTGCGCCAGATCGCCAGAAAGAGGTGGGCGGCTTTATCGGCGGCAGCGACGGAAATCAGGCCAATCGCATGGTTCGACAAATGCAGCAGGACGAAGATGAAAATGACGAGGCCGGAACCGAGCCTCGCCCTTCTGATCGTACGTTCCGAAAAAAACCCTGTGGCCGAGACCGTCGTCATTCATTCCCGTTCTTGTCGATGTAACCGCAGGCCCATAGAGATTGCTTCGATCGCGATCACATTCCATATGTTTATGCGCAAGTTTTAGGGAAAGGGACAATAGCGGAATTTTTCGTGATAGCACGAGTGCCAGTTGTAAACAGTCTGTCTTACGTGAGGTGTCAATGCGGGTGGCTTTCTACGCGCCGATGAAATCGCCGAACCATCCGGTGCCGTCGGGCGACCGGCTGATGGCGCGACTGTTGATCCGGGCGCTGGAACTTGGCGGGCATCAGGTCGACATCGCCTCCGAATTCCGCACCTATGCCTCGACACCGGAGGCGGCAGAGGCACTCGAACCCGCCATCTCCGCCGAACTGGAGCGGCTGTGGCTAAGATGGAAATCCGCGCCGCGGCCGGAACTCTGGTTCTGCTACCACCCCTATTACAAATCGCCCGATTCCTTCGGGCCGGCGATTTCTGCCGAATTCGCCATTCCCTATGTCACTGCCGAAGCCTCCTATGCGGCAAAACGCGACCGAACCGGCTGGGCTGCTTCACAGAAGCTCGTGGGCGAGGCGATCATGCGGGCGGCGGTCAATATCAGCTTCACCGAGCGCGACCGGGCCGGGCTTGCAACCGCCTTTCCGCAGGCGCGGCTTGCCAGGCTGAAACCCTTCATCGACACCGCGCACTTCGAGAGGGTGTCGCCGGCGCCTGATCCGCGCCGGCTGATAACGGTCGCGATGATGCGGGCCGGCGACAAGATGGACAGTTATACGATGCTTGCAAAAGCGTTGCGACTGATCGAAGACCGGCCCTGGACGCTTGCCGTCATCGGCGATGGTCCGATGCGCCAGGAGGTGCAGGTGCTGTTTGCCGGCCTTGCCGGCCGCATCGAATGGCTGGGCGAGCGGGATGCCGTTCAGATCGCCGAACTGCTCGGGCGCGGCGGTATCTATGTCTGGCCCGGCTGCGGCGAGGCCTATGGTCTTGCCTATCTGGAGGCCCAGGCCGCCGGCCTGCCTGTCGTCGCACAGGAAACGGCAGGCGTGCCGGCGGTGGTCGAGGCTGGCGCGACCGGCCTGCTGACGCCGGATGGTGATGTCGCCGCCTATGCCGAGGCCGTGGCTGCCCTGCTTGACGACAGGCAAAGGCGCGACGCCATGGGACAGGCGGCGCGGCGCTTCGTGCTTGGGCAACGCTCGCTTGCGATGGCGGCGCAGCTATTGAACGGAATTTTGCGGGACAGCGCAGCAACAGGAGTGACGTGATGACCGACAGAATGGCCTGGGACCCCTTGCGCCGCGAGCTTGACCGCTGGCAGGCCGTCGGCCGCGTGGCGCGGTTCTGGCTGCGGGATGACGACGCCGTCGAGCCGACGCAGGCGCTGGAGACGCTGATGGCGCTGGCCGGTGAAAGCGAGATTCCGCTGACGCTCGCCGTCATTCCCGGCCTGACCGGCGAGGCGTTGGCCGCGCGGCTGGCAGGGGAAACAGCCGTCGTTGTCGCCGTGCATGGCTGGTCTCATACGAACCATGCGGGGCCGGAGGCGAAGAAGCAGGAACTCGGCGGCGAGCGGTCGGCGGAGGCCGTGCTCGGCGAGTTGGGTGACGGGTTCCGGCTACTGGAGCGGCTGCATCCGGCCCGCTTCCTGCCGGTGCTGGTGCCGCCGTGGAACCGGATCGACGCGGCCCTCATTCCGGCGCTGCCGGCCCTCGGATTTGCAGCACTTTCGGTCTATGGGCGGGCAAAGCAGGACGGCCCGATGCCGCTTCTCAACACCCATGTCGACATCATCGACTGGCACGGCACGCGCGGCGGACGGAGCGAGGAGGAATTGGTGACCGAGCTGGTCGCCGAGCTTTGCCACCGGTTTGCCGGCAGCGACGAGCCTGTCGGCGTGCTCACTCACCATCTGGCGCATGATACGGCCGCATGGAATTTCCTGTCGGCCTTGTTTGCGACGACGGGCCGGCATCCCGCCGTCCGCTGGTCGCCGGCGGCGACACTTCTCAAGGCTCAGGCGCGTGAACCCGTTCAAGGAACTCGCGCATGAGCGCGACGACGCCATCGAGATGCGTCTCGAGCAGCCAGTGCCCGCCGCCGAGCAGATGGAGTTCGGCATCCGGCAGATCGCGCAGATAGGCCCGCGCCGATTTTTCCGGCATGTAGTGGTCGTTGGGACCCCAGACGATCAAGGTGGGCGGCCGGTATTCGCGCAAGTATTTGCGGTGTTCCGGAAACCAGGCCCGGTTCTCCTTCAGTCCGGCGATCAGGTCTATGGCGATTTCCTTGCGCCGCGGCGTGATCAGCGACCTATGCAGCTTCCAGAGATCGGGCGGGATGGTATCGGCCAGAGGAGGCGGCAGATCGTTGAGGAACTCCTCCTTGAAAGTCTCCTCGCTGATCGCCTCCGCCAGCACCCTCCTCATCTCCGATCTCGGAAGCGTCCACGTCGCCTCGATATCCGCATATTTCGGTCCAAGGGCATCTTCATAGGGGATATCGCCATTCTGTATGATCAGCCCCGCAATGCGCCGAGGGCCTCTGATCGCCAGCCGGGCACCGATCGGCGAGCCGAAGTCGTGGAGGTAGAGGACGAACCAGTCGACATTCATCGCACTGACGAAGGCCTCCAGCCAGGCGGCGTATCCATCGAAACTGTAGTCGAAATCATCCGGCGTGCCGCTGTAGCCCGCACCCGGGAAATCAGGCGCAATCAGGCGCCAGCAGTCGGCAAGGCGCGGCATGAGATTGCGAAATTCATAGGAAGAGCAGGGATATCCGTGCGGCAGCAATAAGACCGGAGCATCTTCCCGGCCGGCCTCACGGTAAAAGGTTTCGACGCCGGCAACAGTAATCCAGCGATGTCGGACAAGAATGGTCACGGGAACCTCCTCAGAACCGTTCTTCATTTTCGGTCTTCGTCATACTGTTCGGCGCCTTCCACTGGCCGCAGCCACGGCTCGCGGCGTTTGATCCAGAGTTCGTAGCTCGGCACAAGCGGCGTCGGCGCTTCGGAGAGGATTCCAAGCTTGATTTCCGCCTCCTGACCATCGGCGGAAAACAGGCGCGAACCGCAACTTGTGCAGAAATGCCGACCTTGGAATGCGGCGGTTTCCCCTGAATGTTCGAATTGGCCGGCGGGCCAGATGCCATAGAAGGTAAAGGCCGAACCGCTTTCCTGCCGACAGTCCGTACAATGACAGATCCCAACGCGTAAAGGTTCGCCTCGGACGGAAATACGCACCTGCCCGCAGAGACACTTTCCGGAAAGCACGGTCATGACTGATCCTGTTTTCGTTGATTTTGCGCTGCGGGGAAAACGGTCCGGCCCAGCATCTGTTCCGTCGAGACGTCGCAAACCTGCTCAGGTCGATAGATAGGCTCTCTGCCGAAGAGCTTCGGACTGCACAAGACGAACCGGCCTTCAGCAGCCTGCTAGATCACTACAGTCTGATTGTCGCGCGCGGCGAAGGATTCGGGGAAGGCGGCCTGCGCCTGCGCTTCCATCTGCGCCAGCTGTTCGTCCGTCCGGGAAGGGGCGTGGTGGAAGAGCGCGAAGCGCTTGGCGCCTGCCATCTTCGCAAGCTCGGTGCCATGCTGCCAGGTCGAATGGCCGAAGCCCTTGAAACGCTGCATCTCGTCTTCATTGTAGGTGCAGTCGTAGACGACGAGATCGGCGTCCTGCATCATCTCCAGCGAGACCGGATCATAGCTGCCGGGAATATGCTCGATGTCATAGACGAGAGCGATCGAACGGCCCTGCCATTCGATGCGGTAGCCGATGGCGCCGCCCGGATGGTTCAGCATGAAGGTCTTGATTTCAATGCCCGGGCGCGGGTTCAGCACCTGACCGGCATGAAAATCGCTGAAATTCATCGTCGCCTGACAGATATCGGTCTTGACGGGAAACCAGGGCGGGCTGATGAACTGCTCGACCATTTCCCGGGTGCTCATTTTGCCATCGAGATGGCCGGACCAGATGTTGACGTTGATCGACGGATAATAGATTGCCTTGAAGAAAGGCAGACCGATGATGTGATCATAATGGCAGTGGCTGAAAAACAGGTCGACGTCGCTGACGCTGTCGGCGAGCATCGAAAGCCCGGCCTCGCGCAGGCCGGAGCCTGCGTCGAAGATCATCCGATGTTCTCCGCAGCGAATCTCGATGCAGGAAGTGTTACCGCCGTAGCGATCGAACTCGGGGCCTGACACGGGAATACTGCCGCGGACGCCCCAAAATTTTACCTGAAACAGTTCTGTCGTCATCGTTCTTCAAACCGGCCTTCCCGCGTCGCCATCGTAGTCATAGTTCGTCTCGATGCGAAGCAGCAGAATTCCACGGGTTTGTCTGTTCCCCTTTGTATTCTCCTAACCGCTAGCGGAAGAAGAAGTAGATTTTCCTAAGCAATCGGCTTTCGGCTCGGAAAGCAAGCCAGTATGGTTGGTTTTCGGTAAACACGCTGCTGAGGGTGGGGACATTTTCCCGTAAGTCATGCCTATTAGATGGTTGCGCGCGATTGAAAAAACAATTGCCGCCAAGTCTAGCCGAAAGTCCAATTTTAAGAGCAGCACGAAAGCCGGCGCCAAAGGGCCAGGCCCGACAGCATGGGGCACGTTTATTGTGGTCAGTCCTACCGCCCCGACTTCTCCCGCGTTCTCCGGGAAAATCCGCATCATATGAGAAAATTGGGGTTCCTATTCCGCGAATGTTTCCTTGATTGAGAATGCCAAAAGGCGATATATCCGACGATACAAGAAATATAAGAGAGTCGCTATGCTGCAGCCGGTTATCAACGAGACCATTGCCGAGAGCAGCTACAGGCGCATTCGGGCCGACATCATTTTTGGCCGGCTGGCTCCCGGACAAAAATTGAAGCTGGAAAGCCTGAAGGAGTCTTACGAGACCAGCATCAGCACACTTCGGGAAGTGCTGAACCGGCTGTCCTCCGAGGGACTTGTCCTCGCCGAGGGGCAGAAAGGTTTCGAAGTGTCCCCGGTGTCGGTTTCAGACCTCAAGGAGACGGCGGCGCTGAGGCTTCTGCTGGAAACACATGCCCTGGAGCAGTCCTTCGTGCATGGCGACGTGGAGTGGGAAGCTCCCCTGGTATCGGCGCATTACAAATTGGCTCGGATGGAACAGGTGATGGCATCCGGCGACACCAGCAGGGCCGAGGACTGGAAGCGCTACGACTGGGAGTTTCACCAAGCGCTGATATCCGCCTGTGGATCGAAACTGCTGATGGAGACGCATTCGGTGATCTTCGACAGATATCTCAGGTATCAGATGGTTGCCTTGTCCTATCGAGGCGATGTCGCGGCCAATGAACACCAGCAGCTTTTGGATGCAGCATTGCGACGTGACGCAGAGACGGCCAAGCGGGTGCTCGTGCTGCATATCCAGGGCGGGGTCGAACATGCGCTGGCAAGAGGGACGCTGAAATAGAATGATCCGGACGTTTCCCTTCGAGCTTTAAGTTTACCCAACACAGAATATGTTTCGGCAGAACCAGGAAAAGCCATGCTCAAGCAAGTCCACGACCCGGCTGAAACAGTAAGCGATGTCGTCTTCCGGCAGATACGCGAGGATATCATATCGGGCACATTGCCGCCGGGGGCCAAGATCAAGCTGGAGCAGGCAAAGGAACGCTATTCCATCGGGATTTCTTCGCTGCGCGAAATCCTGAGCCGCCTGACCACGGAAAACCTCGTTGTCGCCGAGGGGCAGCGTGGCTTTGAAGTCAGCCCTGCTTCGCGCCGCGAACTCCTGGAACTCGCCGACCTCCGGATCGTTCTTGAGACGCATGCGATCGGCCTTGCCTTCGCTGCCGGAAATCTTGAATGGGAGGGGCGCATCGTCGCTGCCCATCACCGGCTGGCCGCCGCGGAACGCAAGCTCCTCGCGGGCGACGTCTCGCGGACCGTCGACTGGGTCCGATACGACTGGGAGTTCCATCAGGCGATTGTCTCGGCCTGCAATTCAGCGACGCTGATGGCGACATTGTCGTCCGTCTTCGACCGCTTTCTCCGCTACCATATGCTGGCCGAGAGTTTTCGCGGAAAGCCAGTTGTCGATGACCACAGGCTTCTGTTTGAGCTTTCCATTCAGCGCGACGTCGCTGGCGCGACCGACGTCGTCAGACGGCACGTTCAAAGCGGCGTTGACCATGTGCTGAAGAGCGGCCAGATTCTCTAACTAAGCCAGTCTCAAAAGGCGTCTTTCGGAATTCCCTCCGGTCGCATCAGTTTCTTCAGAGCGGCGATCCGGAAAATTGCGTTCGGGGCGCCGTAGCCGCGGTAGCCGCGGCGCTCGACGATCTCGAAAAAGAAACCCTCCCCATAGGTTCCGCTATAGAGCTGGAAATATTCGCCATGCTCGTCGCGGTCATAGAGGATGTTCTCCGCCTTCAGCCGCTCGGTCAATGCAGGATCGAGGCCGAAGCGGGCTTCGACGTCGTCGTAGTAGTTCGGCGAAATGTGCAGCGATCTGAAACCGCAAACACGAAGACTTTCGGCGGTTGCAAAGATGTCGTCGGTCATAAACGCCAGATGCTGGATGCCGGCCCCGAATTTCTCGGCGATGAAATGTCCCGCCAGAGTGCGGCGATTCTCGGCGCCGTTCATGGTAATGCGCAGCGCCCCGGTGTCGTTCTCGAGGACTTGACTGCGCACCACCCCGGCCGGATCGATGATATCGACCATCGGGGTCTTCCGCGTCTCGAAAATGGACGTGTAGAACAGAAGCCAGGTGAGCATTTCATCGTAACCGACCGTCTGGGCGACGTGATCAATGCGCAAAAGGCCTGCCGACGGCGCGTCGCTGTCATCGGTGACCGGCTGAAAGTCGATTTCCGAGAAGCGACCCAATGCGCTCTTGTCGTCGATGAGATAGATGATCCCGCCTCCCACGCCCCGAATGGCAGGCAGCTCTAGCTCACCCTCCGCGACAGGCTGGGTGAATGGCTCGGCATCCAAGGCAAGCGCGCGCTCATAGGCCTTGGCGGCATCGTCGACGACCAGAGCCATGGCATATGCAAAAGTACCGTGAACGGCGTAGGCCGCATTGGCGAATCCTGCCTGATCGACATTGACGAGGATCCGTATCTCGCCCTGCTCGAAAAGAGAGACTTTCTTCGTGCGGTGGATTGCCGTCTTTTTGAATCCGAGGGTGCGCAGCAATGCAACCAGCTCGACTTCATCCTGTTCGTCCGTGGCAAACTCGACGAAGCCGACCCCCTTTACGGAGGGCCTTTCCGGCATCGCCGCTCCGGTCATGCTGCCGATGCCGAGATGGCGGCGTACCTGATCACCAAGATAGATCAGGGAGCGGTGGCCATCGGCCGCAATCGCACGCGACAAACCGCCTCGGAACTGGTCGTTGAAGATTTCCAAGGAGAAATACCCGTCATAACCTGTTGCCGCGACGGCTTCGGTGAACGCCGTGACGGGGAGGTCGCCTTCACCCGGCATATTTCGGAAGTGGCGGCTCCAATAGAGCAGGTCCATGTCGATCAGCGGAGCATCGGCAAGCTGGACGATGAAGATTTTCTCTTTGGGAATCGAGCGGATCGAATTGACGTCGATCTTGCGCGACAAAGTGTGAAAGCTGTCGAGGATAAGACCGACATTCGGATGATCGGCGCGACGGACGATCTCCCAGGCGTCGCGGTGGTCGCTGATATGGCGGCCCCAGGCAAGCGCCTCGTAGCCCACCCTCAGTCCACGCCTGGCGGCACGCTCGCCGAGTTCATGAAAGTCCGCCGCCGCCCGGTCGATGCCGCCGATGGCGGCCGGCGAGACGTTGGAGCAGACGAGCACCAGATCCGTTCCAAGCTGCTGCATCACGTCGAACTTCCGTTCCGCGCGGTCAAACGTGCGGCTTCGCAGCGGCTCCGGCATGCCCTCGAAATCACGAAATGGCTGAAACAGGGTGATCTCCAGGCCATGGTCGCGGACGAGTTTTCCGACATCAGCCGGGCTTCCGTCGAAGGCGAGGAAATCATTCTCGAAGATCTCGACGCCGTCGAAGCCCGCTCGGGCGATCGCCTCGAGCTTCTCCGGGAGTTCGCCGCTGATCGTTACAGTCGCAATCGAGGTCCTCATGTCAAAGCCCTTCCGATATCCGTGCGAGATTAAACGAGCGCCCAACACGGCGATGCGTCCCGGAAAATCGCTCGCTACTATTATGGCAAATGTCGTGAGGAATTCAAATAGCGTGTCTTATTATAAATTCTCATATGATTTTGAAAAACTCTGTTGATTTGAGCACTCGTCTCTGGCAATCATTCCTCTCACAGTCAAAAGGTGAGGTGGCTGTCCGGTCGAGTGACCGCCAAAAGGAGGAGGAAATCACATGTTCAAATCTATGTTGACGCGCCGAAACGCGATGCTCGGAGCCGCGGCCCTGGTGGCTGCCGTCACCCTGGCGCAACCGGCCGCCGCCATCACGCCTGATGAAATCAAGGCTCGCGGCAAGATCATCGTCGGAATTCAGGGTGACAACCCGCCCTGGGGCTTTGTGACCAGCGGCGGCAAACAGGACGGCCTCGATGCAGACATCGCAACGCTGTTTGCCAAGGAACTGGGTGTTTCGGTCGAGTTCGTGCCGCTTGAAGTCAATAACCGCATTCCCGCACTGACGGCCGGCCGCGTCGACGTTCTCTTCGCAACGATGGCGATGCTGCCGGATCGTGCAAAGGCGGTGCAGTTCAGCAAGCCCTATGTTGCCAATGCCATCGTTCTGATTGGTCCGAAATCGGCTGAGATCAAGACGAATGACGACATGGCCAAGTTCACAGTCGGCGTCGCCAAGGGGGCTGCCCAGGACACGCAGGTGACCAAGAACGCACCGGCGAGCACGACCATCCGCCGCTATGATGGAGACGCCGCGAGCGTCCAGGCGCTGGTGTCCGGCCAGGTCGAGACGCTTGGTGGCAACATCTTCTACATGGACCGGGTGGAGAAGGCCCGTCCGGGCGAATTCGAAAACAAGCTTGAATTCCAGAAGCTCTACAACGGTGCTTGTACGCGTCTCGGCGAAAAGGAAATCAATGCGGCGCTCAACACCTTCATCGACAAGATCAAGGCCAACGGCGAACTCAAGGCAGTCTACGACAAGTGGATGAAGGTTCCGGTCCCGGAATTTCCTGAAACGCTGGAAGGCATTCCGTTCGCGGCGAACTGAGCCAACGGCAAAGGCGGACGAGGCCCGGCCTTCCGGCTGATTACAGCGCCTGCCAGCCACTCTTCCGTCATGCTCGGGCTCGTCCCGAGCATCTACGGCGGCAGATCCCCGGCACAAGGCCGAGGATGACGTCCGGAAAGAGGCAACCCTCACTAAGCAAGGCCGGGCATGCAATGCCCGGCAACGCAACCGCCATGCTTAAGGCTCTGCCCCGTTTGAGGTGCGCAACATGACCAGAACCATCTTTGTGCTCAACGGACCGAACCTGAACCTGCTGGGTCAGCGCGAGCCGGCGATCTATGGAACCACGACTCTTGCCGACATCAGGAAACGGTGCGTGACCAAGGCAAAGGCCCTGGGATTCGACGTCGAGTTTCGGCAGACCAATTTCGAGGGCGAACTGGTCGAGAGCGTGCACCAGGCCCGGACCGACGCCTGTGGCATCATCATCAATCCTGCCGGCTATACGTTCACATCGATCGCCCTTCTCGATGCGTTGAAAATGTTCGACCCGCCGAAGATCGAACTGCACATCTCCAATGTTCATGCCCGCGAAAGCATCTACCACAATTCGCTGATCTCACGCGTTGCCACGGCCATCATGATCGGTTTTGGAGCAGACGGCTACGAACTCGCTGTCCAGGCGATGGCTGGAATGGTCAAGCGGGACTGAATTTTTCAGGAAGACGGACCAGAAGGATCGCCATGAATTATAAGTTGGATTTCACCCCGGTCATAGATGGCCTGCCGAGCCTTCTGCTCGGCTGCCTCGGGACATTCTTGCTTGCCATTTGTGGGATGCTGCTGGCGATCGTGATCGGAATTGGCGGCGTTGCCTTGCGCGACTCTGCCCTGAAGCCGGCGCGCTGGCTGGTTATCGCCTTCGTCGAGTTGATCCGCAACACGCCGTTTCTGGTGCAGATCTTCTTCATCTACTTCGCGCTTCCGCTGACAGGCATCAGGCTGGATCCGACGCCGACGGCGATTATCGCGCTCGGCATCAACGGCGGCGCCTACGCGATCGAGATTATTCGTGGCGGCGTCCAGTCGATCCCGAAGGGACAGATGGAAGCGGGTCTGGCGCTTGGTCTGCACAAGGCTCAGGTCTTCCGGCTGATCATCCTCAAGCCGGCATTGCGGGCGATCTATCCGTCCTTGACCAGCCAGTTCGTCCTGTTGACGCTGACCACCAGCATTGCATCGGCGATTTCGGCCTATGAACTGACGTCCGTTTCGCAGCGCATCGAGTCGGAGAGCTTCCGCAGCTTCGAGGTCTACTTCACCGTCACGGTTTTCTATTTCGTGATCTCCTGGCTGATGATGCGCATCTTCGCGCTGTTTTCGGCGCGCTACTTCAAATATCCGGTCAAGTAGGAGGAATTCCATGGGTCACGAAGAATTCGTCTTCCTCCTGATCGGCCTGAAATGGACCGTGCTCCTGTCCGCCGTCGGCTTTGTCTGCGGCGGCATCGCGGGGCTCGGCGTCGCCCTTGCCCGTGCCTCGGGCATACCGCTGCTGGAACGCGTCACGGCCGGTTATATCGCCGTCTTCCAGGGAACCCCGCTGCTGATGCAGCTTTTCGTCGTCTATTACGGCCTGGCGCTGGTGGGGCTGATGCTCGATGCCTGGGTGGCCGTCGCCATCGGACTGACGCTGCACGCCAGCGCCTATCTCGGCGAGATCTGGCGCGGATCGATCGAAGCGGTTCCGCGCGGCCAGACGGAAGCGGCAAAGGCTCTCAGCCTGAGATACATCTCGCGCATGAAGGATGTCATCCTGCCGCAGGCGCTGCGCATTTCGCTGCCAGCCACGATCGGTTTCCTCGTGCAGTTGATCAAGGGCACCTCGCTTGCGTCGATCGTCGGCTTCACCGAGCTGACGCGGGCCGGCAACATCATCTCCAACCAGATTTTCCAACCGCTGACGGTCTTCGGCATCGTCGGCATTCTCTATTTCCTGATGTGCTGCCCACTGACGATTCTTGGCGCCCGCCTCGAACGAAAGTTCGCCGCCTCCGCGCGCTGATCCGCATTCCTCGTCCTCGACGCGGTCCAGCCCGCCAATATGGAGTTCTACCGATGACCAGTCCCAGTCCCGCTCAAGGCGCAGAAACCATGATCACCATGGAGCGGGTGGAGAAGTGGTATGGCGCTTTTCAAGCCCTGCGCGACATCAACATATCGGTTCGCAGTGGCGAGAGGATCGTCTTGTGCGGGCCCTCCGGCAGCGGTAAGTCGACGCTCATTCGCTGCATCAACCATCTCGAGACCTACGAAAAAGGTGAAATCCGCGTCGGCGGGATTCTTCTCGGCAATCAGGCCAAGACCATCGATGCGATCCGTCGCGAGGTCGGCATGGTCTTCCAGCAGTTCAATCTGTTTCCGCATCTGACCGTGCTGCAGAACTGCATGCTGGCACCGATGAAGGCGGCCGGCGTCGGTAGGGCGGAGGCCGAGGAACGGGCACGCGGGCTGCTCGAGCGGGTCAAGATCCTGGAGCAGGCCGACAAATATCCGGTGCAGCTTTCGGGCGGCCAGCAACAGCGTGTCGCCATCGCCCGCGCGCTTTGCATGCGGCCGAAAGTGATGCTGTTCGATGAGCCGACGTCGGCGCTTGATCCGGAGATGGTCAAGGAGGTGCTGGATACGATGATCGCGCTGGCCGACGAGGGCATGACGATGATCTGCGTCACGCACGAAATGGGCTTTGCCCGCCAGGTCGCCGATCGCGTGATCTTCATGGCCAGCGGCGCGATCGTCGAGGAAGCCCCGCCGGCCGAGTTCTTCACGAACCCACAACATGAGCGAACCAGGAAATTCCTCGGAGAAATCCTGCGGAAGTAAGGGGTCAAGTCGATGCGTCTGACAAATATACCTCTGGCAGATTCCGGGAGCCGGCAATGAAGCCGCTGGAGATTGCAGTCATGGGAGCCGGCCTGATCGGCAGGCGTCACGTCGAGCGTGTCATGTCCGAGCCCGGAACCGTTCTCTCGGCGGTGATCGATCCTTCCGCCGCCGGTCGCGACTTCGCCGAGTCTGTCGGCGCCCGATGGTACCGGAGCTTCTTAGACATCCGCGTCGAGGACAGGCCTGACGGCGTCATCGTGGCAACGCCGAACCAGCTTCACGTCGAGAACGGAATGGAGATCGTCGCCGCCGGCATCCCCGTCCTGATCGAGAAACCGATCGCCGACGATGTCGATGCTGCAGCAGCGCTGGTTGCAGCCGGCGAGAAAGCAGGCATACCGCTGCTGGTCGGCCATCACAGGCGCCACAATCCGATGATCCAGGCGGTCAAACAGATCGTCGACGGCGGAAGGCTTGGCCGGATTATCGCGGTGCACGGCACGTTCTGGGTCGCCAAGCCCGACGACTATTTCGATATACCCTGGCGGCGCGAAGCAGGCGCCGGCCCGGTCTTCGTCAACCTGATCCACGATGTCGATCTCTTCCGATATCTCTTCGGCGAGGTCGAAGCCGTCCATGCGATGGAATCGCACGCGGTGCGGAACCATGCCGTCGAGGATACGGCCGTCGTCACGCTGCGTTTTGCAAGCGGGGTGCTTGCCACCCTCAACGGCAGCGATGCCGTGGCCGCGCCCTGGAGCTGGGAGACGACCACCGGTGAGAACTCCGCTTTTCCCCATTACGATCAATTCTGCTACCAGATCGGCGGCACCAAGGGATCGCTCGGAATTCCCGATTTGACGCTTTGGACGAGCCCTTCGAGGCCCGACTGGCTGGAGCAGCTTGCCCAGGAGCGTGTGCCTTACGCAGCAGCCGATCCCCTTTGCGTTCAGCTCAGACATTTTTGCGACGTCATTCGTGGCGATGCCACGCCTCTGGTGAGTGGCCGTGAGGGCCTCGCCACGCTCAGGGTCGTCGAGGCGATCAATAGATCGGCGCGCTGGGGACAGATGATCCACCTCGCGGACGCCAGCGCCTCTTCCGATCCCCAGAAAGTCTGACCAAATGATCACCGGGACGACCAAACTCATCGCGCACCTCGGCTATCCGACGGAGTCCTTCAAGGCGCCGCTGATCTACAATCCGTATTTCGAGAAGAATGGAATTGATGCCGTCGTCGTGCCGATGGGCTGCCGGCCGGAGGACTATCCGGCGTTTCTGAAGCTTCTGTTCCGGCTATCCAATATCCACGGTGCTCTGATCACCATGCCGCACAAGATTTCGACGATGGCGCTGCTCGACGAAACGTCGACCAACGCGAAAGTCGCCGGCTCGTGCAACGCGGTCCGTCTCGGTTCGGACGGCAGGCTGATCGGTGACATGTTCGATGGCGAGGGCTTCGTTCGGGGCGTATTGCGCAAGGGTAAGAAGGTCGAGGGAGCCCATGCGCTCATTGCGGGTGCCGGTGGCGTCGGCTCGGCGATCGCAGCGTCCTTGGCGCAGGCGGGCGTGGAGCATCTCGCCATCTTCGACGCCAACGAGGCGACCGCGACCGCGCTGCTGGACAGGCTGAAGAAATACTATCCGCACCTTGAAGTGACGGTCGGCTCCGCCGATCCGGCAGGCTTCGACATCGTCGTCAACGCGACACCCCTCGGAATGCGACGGGGTGACCCGCTGCCGATCGACATCGACCGCATCTCCCCATCGACCTTCGTCGGCGAAGTCGTGATGACGAAGGAGATAACCCCTTTTCTCGAGGCCGTGCGGGCGCGCGGCTGCGCATTTCAGGTTGGCACGGATATGTTGTTCGAACAGATCCCCGCCTATCTCGAATTCTTCGAATTCCCGACGACGACGGCCGACAATCTGCGGGCGATTGCCAAACTCGGATGATGCGAATTCAGCGCACGACGCCGAAAGGTGTGAGCGGTTTTCGAACGACCTTGTTCTCGCCAAACTCGCTCCAGCCAAAATCTGGATGCGCGTTACGAGTCGGTGAGCTAAATAGTCCCCACGGACGCTCGGAGAGGCGTTCAGACAGGAGCTCGACCACGATCAAGATGAGCGTCTACTATCCGGCCGATGGCGGCTCGAAGTTCGATCACGATTACTACCGCACCAGACACATGCCACTGATCCAGGAACGGCTCGGCGATATCTGCCTCCGCTACGAGATCGATAAGGGCCTTGGGGGTCGCGAACCTGGAAGCGCGCCGGAGTTCGTCGCGGCGTGTCACGTCTACTCGCCGGCCCTTGAGACATTCCAGGAGGCCCTCGGTCCCCACCGCGCGGAGATAAGCGCGGACGTCGCCAACTATACGGACATCGTACCCATCGTGCAGTTCAGCGAAGTCGTTGGAGAGTAGGGACTTCGGAGCGTCAGGCGTAACCGTTGAGCTTTCCGGGATCGGCGTACTGCTGGCGCACCCGATCCATGGTGACGTAGCCGGTGCCGAACCGGTCGACGAGCGGGAACATGTGGTTGCCGTTGACGCGAACACTACCTTGCTCTCGTCAAACTCGCTTCAGCCAAAATCTGGATGCGCTTGATGAGTCGGTGACCTAGAGCGAGGCCGTGATGCCGCCGTCGACGGTCAGCATGTGGCCGTTGACGAAGGAGGAGGCATCCGAAGCGAGAAAGACGGCGGCGCCGACGAGCTCCTTGACCTCGCCCCAGCGGCCGGCCGGCGTGCGGGTTTCCAGCCAGCCGGAGAACTTCGGATCGTCGACGAGCGCCTGGTTGAGCGGGGTGCGGAAATAGCCGGGCGCGATCGCATTGACCTGCAGGCCGTATTTCGCCCAGTCGGTCGCCATGCCGCGCGTGAGGTTCTTCACCGCGCCCTTGGTGGCGGTATAGGGTGCGATGCCGGGGCGGGCGAGTTCGGCCTGGACGGAGGCGATGTTGATGATCTTGCCGCGGCCGCGCGATATCATCGCCTGGGCGACCGGCTGGCTGACATAGAACAGGCTGGAGACATTGGTCTTGAAGATCTCGTCCCATTTGTCGACCGGGAAGTTTTCCAGCGGTGTGCGAAACTGCATGCCGGCATTGTTGACGAGGATGTCGATCGGGCCGATCTCCGCCTCGATATAGGCGATGGCGGTGCGGCTGGCCTCGGCATCGGTGACGTCGAAGGCGGCGCTGACGGCATGGCGATGGCTGCGACGGATATCCTCGGCGGCGGCCTCCGCCTTCTGCGCGTTGCGGCCGTTGATGATGATCGAAGCGCCATGCTCGGCAAGCCCGACCGCCAATGCGCGGCCGATGCCCTGACTGGAGCCGGTGACAAGGGCGCGGCGGCCGGAGAGGTCAAAAAGGGGAAAGGTCACGAGGCTGCTCCGTTGAGGGGGGAAGAAAAGCTTGCGAGCGGAGGTCACGCTCGTCTTGATAAGTATAGCACCTGGTGCTACATAAACCTATGGTCGGGCGCATATACAAGACGGGTTGGTTTACCAAGGCGGCGCGCAAGGCGCATATATCGGATTCGGAATTGCGCGAAGCTATCAGGCAGGTAGCGGAAGGCAAGGCCGACGATCTGGGCGGCGGTGTCTTCAAGAAGCGTCTGAAAGACAACCGTCATCGTTCGATCGTCTTGGCGAATGCCGGACGGTTTTGGGTGTTCGCCTATCTTTTCGCCAAGAAGGATCGCGCGAATATCGATGACGCGGAGCTAGTGGCTTTCAAGGCGCTTGCTGCTTTGTACCGCAAGAAAACAGCATCCGATATCGAAACCGAACTTCGAGCCGGCGCGCTCGTGGAGGTAGATGATGAAGACGAAGCGTAAATTCAAAAGCGATGCTTTCGAAGCGATCCACAGTTCAGTCGAGGCCATGTACAACGCCGGCACAATCGACAAGGAAACGATGCGCTCCTTCGACGAAAGTTGCCTCGTTTCGCCCGGCGAACTCGATCCTGAAGAGATCAAGGCACTGCGGGAAAGCAATCACGTCAGCCAGCCGGTTTTCGCACGATATCTCAATACCAGCGAATCCACGGTGCAGAAGTGGGAAAGCGGTGCCAAGCGGCCGAGCGGAATCGCGTTGAAACTGCTCTCGATCGTGCAGAAGCACGGACTTCAGGTTCTGAGCTAAAGCGATCCGAGCCGCCGGATATTCCCCGTCAGCTCCTTCGCCAGTCGCAGGCTGGCGGCGGTTGCCATCGTCATTTGCGGCAGCAGCAGCCATTCGAGCGTCCAGGCAGCGCCCGAGCGTTCCTGTTCGTGGACGAGGGACTGGTGGACGCCCGATAAAGCCGTGGCGTTGAAGCGGGCGAGCGAGACGAGGACTTCGGCGGAAACGGGGTTCTGCTTGTGCGCCATGGCCGACGAGGTGCCGCCGCCCGAGATTTCGATTTCATCGCCGGCCTGGGCAAGCAGCGCGATATCCTGGCCCATCTTGCCGAGACTGCCCGATATCGACGCGAACAGGCCGGCGATATCGGCGATCGGCAGACGCCCGCTCTGCCATTGCGGTGCATCGGTGAGGCCGAGTTCCTGTGCGAGGGAGGCACGGATTGCGGCGGCCTGCGACCCGAGCTTGTCGAGCGAGCCGGCCGCACCACCGAACTGGACGGGAAAACTGTGTTCGGTCAGGCGGTCGCGATAGGTCGCCAGCGGCTCCCGCCACGCACGGAGGCGGTCGGAGACGGTGATCGGGATCGCCGCCTGCATGCGGGTATGACCCATCAGCCGATTCCGGCCGAATTGGCGATCCAGCGCATCGAGCCCCGCGGCAATAGTGGAAAGCCGGCCGGCAAACAGGAAGACGACGGCCTTCAGGCGGATCATCAGGCTGGTATCGATGACATCCTGGCTGGTCGCGCCGAGATGCAGGCTTTTTGCCGCTTCCTCGCCGACATCAGTGCGCAGCTGCTTGATGAGATCGGGAACGACGACACCGTCCCTTGCCGTTGCCGATCGAAGACTGGAGACATCGGGCGAGAAGGCAGCGCAAGTTTTAGCGATGCGCCTTGCCGCTTCGGCAGGAATGAGTCCGTGAGCGGCTTCGGCCTTGGCGAGCGCGGCCTCGAAGGAGAGCATGGCCCGGATATCCGCCTCGGCAGAGAAATAGGGCGCGATTTCATCGTCGCCGAGCAGGCCGGAAAGGAAGGGGTGGTCGAAGGGAGATGCGGTCATGGACGTCTCGTTTGTGGTGGTGGCCCCCTCATCCGGCTGCCGCCACCTTCTCCCCGCTGGGGAGAAGGGACTCGGGGCGGCGTCGGCGCCTTATGGGCAGATACTCTCTGTAGCACTGTTCCCCTCTCCCCTCGGGGAGAGGGCAGGGTGAGGGGGCTACTTGCGCCGAACTCTCCGAACGAGCCGCCCGCGCACCCTCAAATATCCAGAAACACCGTTTCCTTCGGACCCTGCAGATAGATGTCGAAATGACAGGTTGCGCCGTCGCGGGTGGCGACCATCGTTGCGACGCGCTCGCGATGTTCGATGCGGGAAAGCAGCGGGTCGGCGGCATTGGCCTCCGTCTCCTCCGGAAAATACATGCGCGTGTGCAGGCCGATATTGATGCCGCGGGCGACGATCCAGAAGGTGATGTGCGGGGCTTGTCTGCGGCCGTCCTTGAAGGGAACGCGACCGGGCTTGACAGTCTCGAAGCTGTAGACGCCGTCTTCAGCGCGGGTTGGGCAGCGGCCCCAGCCAGTGAAATTGGGATCGGCGGCGCCACGCATTTCCGACGGGCTGTTGTAGAGGCCGGCGCTGTCGGCCTGCCAGATCTCGATGACCGCATCGCGCACCAGCGCCCCGGCGCCATCGAAGATCCGGCCGGTGACGGTGATGCGTTCGCCGAGCGTCTTGTCGTTGACCATCCCGATGCCGAGATCGGTGTCGTAGACGCCCGTTATGTCGCAGAAATTCGGCGTCAGGCCGATATGGACATAGGGACCGGCCGTCTGCGATGGGGTTTCCTTGAGGTAGCCGAGCTGCTGCATGGTCAGTTGCCCTCCAATTTGTTTTCGAACATCGTCGAGCGGCGGCCGCGCAGCACGATATCGAATTTATAGGCGCGTGAATCCATCGGGATGGTGTTGCCCCAGTCAAGCGGCGCGATCAGCTGCTCGATCGCCGCCTTGTCGGGGATGGTGCCGACGATCGGACATTTCCAGATCATCGGATCGCCTTCGAAATACATCTGGGTGATCAGGCGCTGGGCAAAGCCATGGCCGAAGATCGAGAAATGGATATGGGCCGGACGCCAATCGTTGATGCCGTTCGGCCAGGGATAGGCGCCGGGGCGGACGGTGCGGAGATGGTAGCGGCCGTCCTCGTCGGTGATGGCGCGGCCGCAGCCACCGAAATTAGGGTCGATCGCCGCCAGATAGGTTTCCTTCTTGTGGCGATAGCGGCCGCCGGCATTGGCCTGCCAAAACTCGACCAAGGCGCCGGCAATCGGCCTGGCGCGCTCGTCGAGCACGCGGCCATGGACGATGATGCGCTCGCCGATCGCACTTTCGCCGGGCTGCGCGTAGTTCAGGATCAGGTCGTTGTCGAGTTCGCCGATCATCGAATGGCCGAAGACCGGACCGGTGGTCTCGGAAATCGTGCCGTCGAGGGAGAGCGGCGCGCGCTGCGGCGCGCGCAGCACGGAGGTCTTGTAGCCGGGGGTCAGCGCCGGCGCATGCCAGGCGCGGTCGCGGGCGAAGAAGCCGCCGATCTCGGGCTTGCGGTTCGGTCGTTCGGACATGTTCCTCCCTCAGGCCGCCTTTTCGGCGTCCATCTGTTCAAAAGCCTGCTTTGCGATCTTGATCGCGTGATTGGCGGCGGGAACGCCGGCATAGATCGCCACATGCAACAGCGCCTCGCAGATATCCTCGCGGGTCGCCCCCGTATTGGCGGTGGCACGCACATGCATGGCGACCTCGTCGTCCTGGCCGAGCGCGGCAAGCAGAGCGATCGTGATGATCGAGCGCTCGCGCTTCGTCAGCGCCGGGCGCGACCAGACATGGCCCCAGGCAGCTTCGGTGATCAGCTCCTGGAAGGGGCGGTCGAACTCCGTCGATGTGGTGGCGGCGCGGTCGACATGGGCGTCGCCAAGCACGGCGCGGCGGGTCGCCATGCCCTGGCGATAGCGCTCGGAAGGGGACGCGGTCTCATTCATGGGCTGACTTCTCCAGGCGGAATGGATGTGAGGAAGGCGCGGATGATCGCCGTTAGCGCCTCCGGCTGCTCGACGCAGGGAATGTGCGCGCAATCGCGGATCACTTCGTAGCGAGCGCCTGATATCAGCTTCGCGGTCGAAAGCACGAGATCGGGCGGCGTCGAGCCATCCTGGTCGCCAACGATACAGATCGTCGGGACGGTGATCGTCTTTGCGACCTCGGTGAAATCGGCATCGCGGATCGCGGCGCAGGCGGCGACATAACCCTCGACGGGCTGGCGCGTCAGCATGTTGCAATAGCCGGCATAGGCGGTGCTCTCGGGCCGGCGGAAGGCGGGCGTGAACCAACGCTCCATGACCGCGTCGACGATGCTGCCGATGCCGTTTTGCTCGACGGCGGCGATGCGGGCGTTCCAGCTCTCCGCCGTGCCGATCTTGTGGGCGGTGTCGCAGAGGATGAGCGCGCGGACCAGATCCGGGCGGCGGTGATAGAGCGACTGGGCGATGAGACCGCCGACCGACAGGCCGCAGATGACGGCATCCTTGACCGACAGCAGATCGAGAAGGCCGGCGAGATCCGTCGCATGGTCCTCGATCGACGAGGGGAGCTGGCCGACATCGGAAAGGCCGTGGCCGCGCTTGTCGTAAAGCACGATGGCAAATTCGCCGGCAAGCCGCACCACGACGTCGCGCCAGATGCGGAAATCCGTGCCCAGGGAATTGGCGAAGACGATCACCGGCCTGTCGGCAGGGGCACCAATGATCTGATAATGGATCGTCACGTCGTTTATGCGGGCGAATTGCACGTCACTCTCCTCCTGAATGGTGAAATTGACTGGTTGATCCGGTTAAGTAAAATGATATTTATTGGCGTTTCGATAACCCTGGAGTTATGCGAACGATGATCGACAGCCGGGTCAAGTTCCGCCATCTGCAAACCTTTGTCGAGGTGGCGCGGCAGAAGAGCGTCATGAAGGCCGCCGAATTGCTGCATGTCAGCCAGCCGGCGGTCACCAAGACGATTCGCGAACTGGAACAGGTGCTGGGTGTCGATGTCTTCGAGCGCGACGGCCGCGGCATCAAAATCACCCGCTACGGCGAGGTCTTCCTGCGGCACGCCGGGGCGGCGCTGACGGCGCTGCGCCAGGGCCTCGATTCCGTCTCGCAGGAGCAGTTCGCCGATGCGCCGCCGATCCGGATCGGCGCGCTGCCGACGGTATCATCGCGCATCATGCCGCGGGCGATGGAACTGTTCCTCAAGGAAAAGACCTGGAGCCGGGTGAAGATCGTCACCGGCGAGAACGCGGTGCTCCTCGAGCAGCTTCGCGTCGGCGATCTCGATGTCGTCGTCGGACGTCTGGCCGGCGCCGAGAAGATGGCGGGCTTTTCCTTCGAACATCTTTATTCCGAGCAGGTGGTGTTTGCCGTGCGCGCCGGCCATCCGCTGCTCGACGGCCGGCAATCGCTGTTTGCCGGCTTCGGCAACTATACGGTGCTGATGCCGACGCGCGGTTCGATCATCCGGCCGGTCGTCGAAAATTTCCTCATCGCCAACGGCGTCTCCAGCCTGCCGAACCAGATCGAGACGGTATCGGATTCCTTCGGCCGCGCTTTCCTCAGGGCAAGCGATGCGATCTGGATCATTTCCAACGGCGTCGTGGCCGGCGATGTCGCCGACGGGCGGCTGGCGCTTCTGCCGGTCGATACCGGCGAAACCAAGGGGCCTGTCGGGTTGACGATGCGCGCCGATGCCGTGCCGTCACTGCCGCAATCGATCCTGATGCAGACGATTCGGGAGGCGGCAGGCGAGGCGGCCCTTTAAATTTGCTTGATGTATGCCCAGATTTGGACTATGTCTAATTCAAGACAGGAGGCTTTCATGCAGAATGCGCGACGTGAGCAACGGGAAGACCAGGGGCCACAGCGGCTGGACATGGAGCGGTTTGCTCCGGCCAACCGCAAGAGGCTGAGCGCCCCGGCCCTGCGAACCTTTCTGGCGATCGCCGATCTCTGGGGGCTGAGCGAGGAGCAGCGTCTGCTCATGCTCGGCTATCCCTCCCGGTCGACCTACCACAATTGGGCCAAACAGGCGCGCGAGCACGGCGCTTTCACGCTCGATGTCGATACGCTGACCCGCATCTCGGCCGTGCTCGGCATCCATCAGGCGCTCGGCGTGCTGTTTTCCGATGAACGCGCCGGCGTCGCCTGGCTGCGCAAACCGCATCAGGCGCTCGTTTTCAGCGGGCATCCGCCGATTAATGTCGCGACCAACGGGACCCAGGACGGGTTGATGACCGTCCGCCGGTTTCTGGATGGCGCCCGCGGTGGTCTCTACATGCAGCCGAATATGCTCGACGAAGCCTTCACGCCCTACGAAGATACGGACATCGTCTTCCGGTGAGGGATCGTTTTGCAGAGGCGCCGCGTCCGTCGTACCGGCTGATCCCCTCGCAATTTCCGCCAATCGGACTTTTTGAGACGGTGACGAGGGTGGCCGATCTCGAAGCCGTGATGGAACTCGTCGGCTGGACCAACGACCGTCTTGTCGCCGACCGCATTCAGCGTCTTCCCAGGGACGAATGGGTTTACGGCGTTGCCAATGCCAGCATTGTGATGGCGGCCTTCCTGCATGTCGCACCCGGCGGCATGCGCTTCAACGGCCCCGATCTCGGCGCCTGGTATGCCGCCGACGATCTCCGCACAGCCGCCGCCGAGGTTGGCCATCATCTCCGGCGCGAGACTGTCGCGCGCGGGGTGGCGACGATGGCACGGACCTATCGAAGCTATTCGGCCACGCTCATCGGCGATTACCTCGACATTCGCGGCGAAGAGCGACTGCGGCCCGATGTCTATGACGGCACCAGCTATGCGGCGTCGCAGGTGCTGGGGGAAGAGGTGCGCTCGAGCGGCGGCGCCGGTATCCTCTATGACAGTGTCCGGCTGAAAGGCGGAGTGGCGATCGTCGCGCACCGGCCGCGCAATATTCGCGACGTGGTGCAGGCCGACCACTTCGAAATCACCGTTTCCGCCACCGACCGGCGCATCGATGTCAGGAAGCTTGCAGCTTGACAACGGCAACCGCAGGCGCCTGCCGCGCCGGGGGTATGGTGATGCTCAAGCCGGCAGTCGTTCGGCCCACGCCTTCACCGCTTTCGCCATCGTGGCGAGGTGATCGGCACTGGAGAAACCGGAGATCGTCTTGCGCGGCTTGAGGTCGTGGTCGCCGTCCTCCAGCCAGAGGATCTCGATCCTGTCGGACAGATCGTAGCCCGGCACCTCGTCCCGTGTGCCGAATTCGTCGCGTGTTCCCTGGCAAATCAGGGCGGGCGTCGTCAGCCCTGTGAGATGGCCGGTGCGCAGCTTCTCCGGCTGGCCGGGCGGATGGAAGGGATAGCCGAGGCAGAGCAGGCCGGCAATCTTCCCCCGACGATGGAGATCGTCGGCGACCATGCTGGCGACCCGGCCGCCCATCGACTTGCCGCCGATGATCAGCGGGCCGCTGGCGCCGAGCTCGGCAATCGCCGCCTCGTATTCGGGATTGAGCGTTTCGGCGCGTGGCGGCGGCTTGCGACCTTCTAAGGTGCGGCGGGCGGCCATATAGGCGAATTCGAAACGGGCGACGCGGAAGCCGACACCGGCGAGCGCATTTGCCGCCGATGTCATCGATGCCGAATCCATCGGCGCGCCGGCGCCATGCGCAAGAAGGATGGTGAAGCGCGCATCCTGAGGCCCCTGCAGCAGAAACCTGTCAAGCATCGGTAATCCTCCATCCCATCGCCGGAACCATGTCGACGGCCGTGACTTCTTCCTGGAAAGGAGACTGACAATGTCGACGAATGATCAAAACGTAAAGCCCGAGCAGCGGCGCCCCAAAGATGTCGGCGCCGTTCCCGACAAGCCGGAGCCCGCAGACGCAGAATCGATGGCGCCGCCGGCGGTGCAGCCGGCTGGGGTCAGGGACAAAAGCGAACGACCTGTGGTCAATCCGATCACCGGGGTCGCCTCCTGATCGACTAGGGTCAATTGTCGTGCAAAACCGCAGAACCGCCTCTTGAAACCCCGGCGGAAAGGGTCCATATACCCGTCCTGCCTGAAAAATGGATGCGCGCGGTATCGACGTCGTCGAACTGTTCGTTGTCCGACAGGATAAGGGCGCTCCCCGCAAGGGTCGAGCGCCCTTTTTGCTTTACAGCCCTTGCGCATATCACCGCTTTCGTCTTGTCGTTTGATGGCGGAAGGGATTCCAGCGGCGGAGAAGCGAGGCCCCGTGGAGCGAATTACCGGCAAAACTTGTAGAAATGTGGGCGGAAATAATAAGCACGGAACAGCGGCCGCACCTTGCTACGCCGGGAAAGGGTTTCGCCACGCATCTAGTTGTTCAAGCCGTTCGTACCACGCCTGTATATGCGTAAACTCGGAAAGTGGAATCTCAGCAGAAGTCGCATAAGGAAGTGCAGCGGCCAATGCGAAATCTGCCACAGTCAGTGTCTTCCCGACCGCGACGCTGTTGGTGGCCAAATGGTCGTCGAGCACGCGAGCATGTAGTCGGAAGCTCGTCTTCGCATCTTCGATCACGGCGACGTCAGGCTCCCCGCCGAACAACGGCTTGATCAAGGTTTCAAACCACAGCGTTGCCCCGTGCTGGGTGAAATGACTGGCATCCCAACTCAACCAGCGCAGCACGTCGATCTGCCGGTGGTCATGCGGCCAAAAATCCGATTCGACGCTGTCAGACAGCCTGCACATGATGGCGTTCGCTTCCCATAAAGTTCCGGCATCATCCTGCAGCACCGGGACTTTCCCGTTCGGGTTAAGCGCCAGGAATTCTGCGGTGCGCTGTTCTCCGCTTGCCAGGTCAACCCTGACGAACTCGACGTCGGCTTTGAGAAAACGAGCGGCGGCGCAGGCCTTCCGGGGATTGAGCGTCTCGCAATAATAGAGCTTCATCGCCGCCTTACGCATGATCCGGCCCTTCGGATGTAGCCCCCAGAAAAACGCCCAGTCGCTCGAAGCTTTGCGACCAACCAACTTCATGACCCTTAAGTGATGATGCGTTTTCAAATCCACTTTGCCGAAACGTCATTTCCGTTCCTCCGTCGCTTTCCTTTAACGTGATGGTGACGACTGTTTCCGGGCTTTTTTCGCCGGTTCCGATCTCCCAGGCATGTGTGAAGACAAGCCTGTGCGGAGGCTTGACCTCAAGGTATTTTCCGCTAACCCAGTGCTCCTCTCCATCTGGCGCTATCAGACAGGCGCGGTGTCTACCGCCGGGCCAGACTTCAAGCTGGTCGCCCACCGCCTTGAAACCGTGAGGACCGCTCCATTGCGCTAGCGCTTTCGGGTCGGTCCATGCTTTGAAAACGAGATCGCATGGGGCATCGAACCTTCGTACAAAAACCAGATCGCGGGCGTTGTCAGTATCAGTCTCCGGATTTGTCATCTTCGTATCCTTGTACCTTGGACAAATAGCCATCGAGACGATCAAAGCTCTGATCCCAGAAGCGTCTGTAATCGCCAATCCAATCAGAGATTTTCTTCAATGCGTCCGGCTCAAGTTCGCGGGGACGCGAAGTCGCTTCACGGCCGGAGCGGATCAATCCGGCCTGTTCCAGGACCTTGAGATGCTTTGAAATGGCAGGCTGAGACAACTCGAAGGGATCTGCGAGTTCGGCCACGGTCGCCTTGCCGTGAGCAAGCCGCCCAAGAATTGCTCTCCTTGTTGGATCTGAGAGTGCGGAGAAAATCGCATCGAGGCTGCTTTTCATATATCACCACATGGCTATATAACCGTATAGATATATTGTTTATCGCGACGTGTCAAAGGCAATCTTGCGGTAGGTTGGCAACTACGGGAAAGAGACTCATGCATTGGCAACAGAGCGGGAAGTCCCGCGTCTGTCGTGCCGGAGCAGGAGGCGACTACGGGATCTCTTTTTGCCGCTCTGCTGGTGAAGTGTTTCCGGTTGCAGAGGCACACCGCGTTCGCTGATACCGCCGCGGATCAGTTGGAGTTGCGGAGGCAGAAGACCGGGGAGGACGTCTGGCATAAAGATGTCGGCGGCTTTGGTGGCTTCAGCATGGCGGGTAATGAGGCCGGCAACCGTTTCCCTGCCAACAGGTGCCCATGCTGACGCGGGCGATGCTGAGGCGACTAAAGCGCCCTTTAACAAATGTTCTCCTTTCCATTATGCGGCCGCCGAAACGAGCTTCGGCACGCCTGCGAAGATCACGGAACGGTTCTTGCACGGTTACTAATATGTTTACCGTGGGGAGACCTAATGTCATGAATTGGCACACATCCGGAGAGTTTGCCCCTCTGATGCTCGTTGTGAATGGGCCGGAAAAATACAAGCTTGTCGCAACCCTTTGCCAGGCTGCCGAGATGCTGACAGTTGGCTGGCCGATCGACGACGGAGAAGAATATCTTATAGCGATTAGGGCGTGCCGAAATGCAATTCATGGGGAAATTCCGGCTCAGGACGCGCGGGCAGCGCTTATCCGTGCCGCCGACGAAGCTGGCATTCCGGTGATCACCGTTCACTGAGTTTCGCAGCCGACGGTGATTTGAGTTCACGGGCTCCTTCATGATACAGCACTCTGGTTCCGCTGCATGCGCAGGTCAATGAGCGGCTGGGTTCGATGATCCGCATTTCGGAACGCGCGATCTTCTGCTTGGCTTTGGCGATCCGGGCGCCTAGCCCGCCAAAGCGCGGGGCGAATATCTTCCGTCGGCTCTGTCGATTTTCGCATCAGCCGATCGTCCTTGCAATGATGTGCTGCGACCCGGTCGTGGCTTCAGCACGTCCTAAGGCAATAGAAGGAGGATATCGTCATGGATAATCAGCATCTGATACCCGCCGCCATGCTTGCGGCCAAGAACGGCGTCCGGTTTCCCAATGAGAGTGAGGAATATCGCATCGCGCGCGACGCGCTGCTCGCCGAAGAGATCGAATTGCGCCGGCACATCGAGCGCGTGGCGAAACAGCGTCGGGCGCTGCCGCCGGGCGGCGAAGTGACGAAGGACTATCGCTTCGAGGGCGCCGGCGGACCGATATCCCTGACCGAACTCTTTGCCGACAAGGACGCGCTGATCGTCTACAGCTATATGTTCGGCCCGGAACGCGAGCGCCCATGCCCGATGTGCACTTCGCTGCTGTCGGCCTGGGACGGCGAGGTGCCTGACATCCAGCAGCGCGCCGCCCTTGCCGTCGTCGCGCTGTCGCCGATCGGCAGGCTGCTCGCCTTCAAGAAAGAGCGCGGCTGGCACCACCTGCCGCTCTATTCCGACACGACGGGCGATTACAGCCGCGACTACCACGCCATCGGCAGGGGCGGCGGCGATGACGCAGCCTACAATGTCTTCACGCGCCGCGACGGCACCATCCGCCATTTCTGGAGCCAGGAAATGGGCGACGTGACGTCCGATCCCGGCGAGGATCCTCGCGGCGCCCCCGACCTGATGCCGCTCTGGACCGTGATCGACACGACGCCGGAGGGCCGGGCGCCGGACTGGTATCCGAAGCTGTCCTATTGAGGCCGGCCGCTGCGTCAGCCGGTCGAGCGGTTTCTTGAGGCCTCGACCCATTCGATGCTGGTGACCGCGGCATCCGGCAGCGGCGGCGGATCGATGTCGTAGACATAGCCGCTGAGCATGTCGGCGGCGCGTTCCGTCGCCTTGATCTTCGCCTCGGTTTCCGCGACCGCCTTGGAGATCGCCTCGATGCGGGCGCGGAACATGTGGGCGAGCACATCGCGGCCGGACTGTTTTTCGAGCCGTTCCAGATGCAGGCCGATGCGCGAGGCGTGGCGCTCGAGCTCGCTCTTGCTGAAACGCGCCTTGCGCAGTTCTTCGGAAAGGCTGTCCTGCATGACGGCGACGGGATCGAAACTTCCGGGTGCGCGCTCGTCGAGGACCGCATCGGTGACGAGCTTCTCGATCATCACGAGCGCTTGCAATTCGGCCGCATCGGCGAATTCGACATCGTAACCGGTATCGTCGTAGACCTTGCGCCGGACCGGATCGAGAAGCAGCCCATAGGCTTTCTGCAGAGTGGCAAAGGCTTCCGAATCACCACCCGAATCGGGGTGGGCAACCTTCGCCAGGCGCCGATAGGCGGCCTTCAGCTGCGCCTCGTCCGCATCGCGTTCAACGCCGAGAATATCGTATGGATCCGTCACGCCTGCTCCCTTGCTCCCCGGCACGTTGCGGGCAGTCTAGGTCTTCTTCTGCATCAGAAGGGCGAAGTTTAGACCGAAACGAGGAATGACGTCCATGGCCCGAGATGGCGATGGTTTATGCGGATGCTTCGCCAAATCCTCGATTGTTTAATGTTTTCAATTCGTTGTTCGAAGATCAGCCTGTGGTGACCGAGGCGAGATAAGATTTGGCTTCGCCATCGATTTCCAGCACGGTTGCGGCCGCGTCCTCGATCAGCAGCGCATCGCCGGCCGCAAGCGCGCCGTTCTTGCCGTCCCGCCGGAATGAGAGTGTGCCGCGATGGCAGAGGAACAGGCATGTCGAGGGCGGCAGCGGCACGGTCTTGCTGCCATCGACGTCGATGCGGATCAGCGTATGGGCGAGCCCGACACGGCGCGTCATGACGTTGAGATCGGTGATCGCTCCGTCCTGGAGCCTGGCCGCGACGGCGATATCCGCCGGGAAGGCCAGGGGTTCGCTTGCCGTTGTCAGCAGCACCGGCAAGCTGCCTGCGACATCGAGTACCATGCCGTTGCCATCGAGGATCGCCAGCGTCCGGTCGATGCCGGGAAAGATCGAAAACGGGCCGTCCTCTGCGACCGTCGCCATGCTGATGCGCCAGTCGAAGTCGTTGATCGCAGCGCCGGGTGGAAAGACGGCGATCTCCACCGTCTCTCCCTTGCCGTTTTTCCAGGGCATGCGTTTGTGATCGCCGACGCGCAGGATCCTCATGGGGCTCAGTTCCCGAGAATGCCGGGCAGGCGCAGGCCCTTTTCTTTGGCGCAGTCGATGGCGATCTCGTAACCGGCATCGGCGTGGCGCATGACGCCGGTCGCCGGGTCGTTCCAGAGCACGCGCTCGAGGCGTCTTGCGGCATCGTCCGTGCCATCGGCGCAGATGACCATGCCCGAATGCTGCGAGAAGCCCATGCCGACGCCGCCGCCGTGATGCAGCGACACCCAGGTGGCGCCGGAGGCGGTGTTGAGCAGGGCATTGAGCAGCGGCCAGTCGGAAACGGCGTCGGAGCCGTCCTTCATCGCTTCGGTCTCGCGGTTCGGCGAAGCGACGGAGCCGGAGTCCAGATGGTCGCGGCCGATGACGATCGGGGCGGAGAGTTCGCCTGTTCTCACCATCTCGTTGAAGGCGAGACCGAGCTTGTGGCGGTCGCCCAAGCCTACCCAGCAGATGCGCGCCGGCAGGCCCTGAAAGGCGATGCGCTCCCTGGCCATGTCGAGCCAATGGTGCAGATGCTTGTTGTCAGGGAGCAATTCCTTCACCTTGGCATCGGTCTTGTAGATATCCTCCGGGTTGCCGGAAAGGGTTGCCCAGCGGAAGGGGCCGATGCCGCGGCAAAACAGCGGGCGGATATAGGCCGGCACGAAGCCCGGGAAGGCGAAGGCGTTTTCGAGGCCTTCGTCCTTGGCGACCTGACGGATATTGTTGCCGTAATCGAGCGTCGGCACGCCGGCATTCCAGAAGGCGATCATCGCTTCGACATGTTCACGCATCGAGGCGCGCGCCGCTTTTTCCACAGCCTTCGGATCGCTTTCGCGCTTCGCCTTCCATTCGGCCATCGTCCAGCCCTTCGGCAGGTAGCCGTTGATCGGGTCGTGCGCCGAGGTCTGGTCGGTGACGATATCGGGGCGGATGCCGCGGCGGACCATCTCCGGCAGGATTTCGGCGGCATTGCCGAGCAGGCCGACGGATTTCGCCTCGCCGGCCTTGGTCCAGCGGTCGATCATCTCAAGCGCTTCATCGAGCGTCTCGGCCTTGGCGTCGACATAGCGGGTCCGCAGGCGGAAATCGATCGAGTCGGGATTGCATTCGACGGCGAGGCAGCAGGCGCCCGCCATGACTGCGGCGAGCGGCTGGGCGCCGCCCATGCCGCCGAGGCCGCCGGTCAGGATCCATTTGCCCTTGAGATCGCCGCCGTAATGCTGGCGGCCGGCCTCGACGAAGGTCTCGTAGGTGCCCTGGACGATGCCCTGCGTGCCGATATAGATCCACGAGCCGGCCGTCATCTGGCCGTACATGGCAAGGCCCTTCTTATCCAGCTCGTTGAAATGATCCCAGGTCGCCCAGTGCGGTACGAGGTTGGAATTGGCGATCAGCACCCGCGGCGCATCCTTGTGGGTGCGGAATACGCCGACCGGCTTGCCGGATTGGACGACCAGCGTTTCTTCTTCCGTCAACGTCTTCAGCGTTGCGACGATGCGGTCGAAATCCTCCCAGGTGCGGGCGGCGCGGCCGATGCCGCCGTAGACGACGAGCTCGTTCGGATTTTCGGCGACGTCGGGGTCGAGATTGTTCATCAGCATGCGCAGCGGCGCTTCGGTCATCCAGCTCTTGGCATTGAGATCGTTGCCGCGGGGTGCGCGGATTTCGCGGATATTGTGGCGTGGATTGTTCATGGCGGTTCCCCTGTCGAGAGATCGTTATCGTTTCAGGCCTGGCGCAATCTGTTCGATGCGCACCAGAATGTTTTTGAGATGAACGCGAAGTTTGCCTGCCTTGGCGGCGTCGTAGGCAAAGGGCGCAGTCTCGGTCTGGAGATGGGTCGATTGTGCGAGCTCCATCTGGATCGCGTGCACACCAGTGTCGGGCCGACCATAGTGGCGTGTCGTCCAGCCGCCCTTGAAGCGGCCATTGAGCACGCCGTCGTAGCCTTCGGCGGCTTCGACGACGGTCAGCGTCGCCTGCTCGATCGCGCTGTCGCAGGTCTTGCCCATATCGGTGCCGATATTGAAATCCGGCAGCTTGCCTTCGAAGAGAAAGGGAATGTGCGACCGGATCGAGTGGCAGTCGTAGAGGATTGCGACGCCATGGATTGCTCTCACGCGCTCGATCTCGGCGGCAAGGGCGGCATGATAGGGGGCATGAAAGTCCCGCAGCCGCGCCGCGATGTCGGCCTCATCAGGCGCCTGCCCATCCTTCCAGATCGCCTTGCCGTCGAAATCCGTCTGGGGAACGAGGCCGGTGGTGTTCTGGCCGGGATAGAGGCTGACGCCTTGGGGATCGCGGTTGGCGTCGATCACGTAGCGGTGGAAGGTGGCGCGCACCACCGTGACATTGTCGAGCAGGCCGTCGTAGAGGTGGTGGATGTGCCAGTCGGTGTCGGCGAGGATGCGGCCGTTGTCGTTGAGGCGGTCGGCGATCTCAGGTGGCACGTCGGTGCCGGTATGGGGGAAGCCGAGGATGATGGGGGAGGTGCCCCGCGTTATTTCGTATGGGGTGGTCATGGGCAGAGCGCTCCGGCGTTTGGGGCGTTACCCCCCTCTGCCCTGCCGGACATCTCCCCCACAAGGGGGGAGATCAGCTGGGCGGACCCGCTTGTTCCAACATCAATTGTCTGGGGAGATTCCATCTGCGAGTCGATCTCCCCCCTTGTGGGGGAGATGCCCGGCAGGGCAGAGGGGGGTACCAAGTGCAGAACCATCACGATCAACCCTCCAGAACCGGCAGAATACCATTCGAAACCGAGGCGTTCAGCGCGCCCGTCGCCACCAGGTCGGCGGCGGCGGCGAGGTCGTTTGCCATATAGCGGTCAACGTCGAGGCTCGGAACTTTGGTGCGGATCGTGGCGATCGCCCTGCCGAGTTCCGGGCTGGTCGACAGCGGCGCGCGCAGTTCGACGCCTTGGGCGGCAGTCAGCGCCTCGATGCCGATGATGCCGAACAGGTTCTCGGTCATGCCGAGCAGGCGGCGGGCGCCGTGGCAGGCCATCGAGACGTGATCTTCCTGGTTGGCCGAGGTCGGCGTTGAATCGACCGAGGCCGGATGCGACATCTGCTTGTTTTCCGACATCAGCGCCGCCGAGGTGACCTCGGCGATCATCAGGCCGGAGTTCAGGCCCGGCTTCTTAGCGAGAAAGGCCGGCAGCCCGTAGGAGAGGGTGGGATCGACCAGCAGTGCGATCCGGCGCTGCGAAATCGCGCCGATCTCGCAGACGGCGAGCGCGATCTGGTCGGCGGCGAAGGCGACGGGTTCGGCGTGGAAATTGCCGCCGGAGACAACGGAATTGTCCGACAGCACCAGCGGATTGTCGGTGACCGCATTGGCCTCGATCTCGAGCGTGCGGGCAACCGAGCGCAACAGATCGAGGCAGGCGCCGTCGACCTGCGGCTGGCAGCGGATGCAATAGGGATCCTGCACACGCTCGTCGCCCTCGATATGGCTCTGGCGAATGATCGAGTTTTCGAGCAGGGCGCGAAGCGCGGCCGCCGTGTCGATCTGGCCCCTATGGCCACGCAATGTGTGAATATCCGGATGAAAGGGCGCCGAAGAGCCCATGGCGGCGTCGGTGGACATCGCGCCGGTGATCAGGGCCGCCTGCGCGGCGCGATGGGCGCGGAAGAGGCCGGCGAGCGCAAGCGCCGTCGAGGTCTGGGTGCCGTTGATCAGCGCCAGGCCCTCCTTGGCGGCGAGCACCACTGGTTTGAGGCCGGCCCTTTCGAGGGCTTCAGCGCCCGAGAGGCGTTCGCCGGCGAAGAAGGCTTCGGCCTCGCCCATCATCACCGCCGCCATATGGGCAAGGGGCGCAAGATCGCCGGAGGCGCCGACCGAGCCCTTTTCCGGAATCAGCGGGATGACGCCCTTTTCCAGCATGCCTTCGATCAGCCGCACCAGCTCCAGCCGCACGCCGGAGGCGCCGCGCCCGAGCGAGACCAGCTTCAGTGCCATGATCAGCCGCACGATATTCTCAGGCAGCGGCCCGCCGACGCCGCAGCAATGCGACAGAATGAGGTTGCGCTGCAAAGTTGTCACATCGGCGCTGTCGATCTTGATCGAGGCGAGTTTGCCGAAGCCGGTATTGATGCCGTAGACCGGCGCATTGCCGGCAGCGATCTCGGCGATGCGGGCGGCGGCCTTGGCGATACCGGCGTCGAAAGCGGGATCGAGCCTTGCCGGCACACCGGTCCAGTAGATGATTTCCAAATCGTTGAGCGAGACGGAGCCCGGGTGGAGCGTGATGGTCATCGGCCGTTCCTTTCGCCCTTGAAGACGCGTGTGTGAAGCGGATTGAAGCCGATGCGGTAGACGAGCTCGGCGAGGCTTTCGATATTCCAGATGGCGAGATCGGCGGATTTGCCGGGTTCGAGCGTTCCTGTCTTGTCGAGCAGACCGAGCGCGCGGGCGCCTTCGCGGGTGGCGCCGGCGACGCATTCCTCGACGGTGAGGCCGAAAAGCGTCGCCGACATGTTCATGGTGAGCAGCATCGAGGTGAGCGGCGAGGTGCCGGGATTGCAATCGGTGGCGATCGCGATCGGCACGCCTGCCCGTCGCAGCGCCTCTACCGGCGGCTTCTGCTTTTCATGGATGGCGTAGAAGGCGCCGGGCAGGAGCACGGCGACGGTGCCGGCTGCGGCCATCGCCGCAACGCCATCTTCGTCGAGATATTCGAGGTGATCGGCTGAAAGTGCGTCATAGGATGCGGCGAGCCTGGCGCCGCCGAGATTGGAGAGCTGCTCGGCATGCAGCTTGACCGGCAGGCCAAGCGCTTTGGCCTTGTCGAAGACGCGGGCGATCTCGGTCGTGGAAAAAGCGATGCCCTCGCAGAAGCCGTCGACGGCATCGGCAAGACCGAGGCCATGCATGTCGTCGAGACCGGGCAGCACGACATCATCGAGATAATCGCCGTTGCGACCCTTATATTCCACAGGTGTCGCATGCGCGCCGAGATAGCTGGTGGCGACGCGGACCGGACGGATATGGCCGAGCAGGCGGGCGCTCTGCAGCATCTTCACTTCACCGGTCCGGTTCAGCCCGTAGCCGGATTTGATCTCGATCGTGGTCACGCCTTCGGCAAGCAGCGTGTCGAGCCGCGGCAGAGCCTCGGCGACAAGCTCCTCGACCGACAGCGCATTGGTCGCCTTCACCGAAGAGACGATGCCGCCGCCGGCGCGTGCGACCTCCTCATAGGTCGCGCCTGCAAGGCGCATTTCGAACTCGCGGGCGCGGTTGCCGCCGTGAACGATATGGGTGTGGCAGTCGACGAGACCGGGCGTTACCCAGCGGCCTTCGAGATCGACAATGTCGGAATGTTCGATGGCCGATGCCGGCAGGTCGCTTTCGGCGCCGGCAAAGGTGATGCGGCCGTTTTCGATCAGCACGGCGCCCTTTTCGACGATACCAAGCCCTGCTTGCGTCGGCGCCAGCGTGGCCAGCCGCGCATTGCGCCAAAGCACTGGGCGGGCTTTTGCGGACGAGGTTTCCTCTGAAAAAATGTTCCCGGTCATCAGCTTTGCGCCTTTCCTTATGCCAAAACATGTATATACATAATCGACAGGTGACAAGAGAAATGTTGTGCGCTTTTCTGGAAAAGAAAGATCGGCGGCACGGCAAGAGGAGAGGGAAGGTCATGACCACACTTCACGCAGACACGGCGCTTACGCCGCAAGGCTGGCAGAAGGATGTGCGGCTGACGCTTGAAGCCGGGCGCATCGCGCGGGTCGAAATCGGCACTGCTCCCGAACCCGGCGATGAACGCCACGCTCTCCTCCTTCCCGCCATGGCGAACCTGCACAGCCATGCCTTCCAGCGGGCGATGGCCGGCCTTGCGGAAGTGCGCGGCCCGGCAAATGACAGCTTCTGGAGCTGGCGCACGGTGATGTATAAATTTGCCCTGGCGATGACGCCGGAGCATGTCGAGGCGGTCGCGGCCAAGCTTTATGCGGAAATGCTGGAGGCCGGTTTTTCCCGCGTCGGCGAGTTCCACTATCTCCACCACGACAGGGATGGCGGCACTTACGCCAATATCGCCGAGCTTGCTGAACGCATCGGCGCGGCAAGCGAAGAGACCGGTATTGGCCTGACGCTGCTGCCGGTCTTTTATGCCCATTCCGGTTTCGGCGGAGCTGCCCCCATCGACGGCCAGCGGCGTTTCATCAATTCGCTCGAACGCTTCGAAAGGCTGATGGAGGGATGCCGGGCAGTGACCGGCCGGCTCGATGGCGCCGAGCTCGGGCTGGCGCCGCACAGCCTGCGCGCCGCAACCCCGGACGAGCTCACACGGCTCGTGCCGATGGCGGGCGACGGTCCCATCCATATTCATGTCGCCGAGCAGGTGAAGGAGGTCGAGGACTGCATCGCCTGGTCCGGCGCGCGGCCAGTGGAATGGCTCCTCGATCATGCGCCTGTGGATGAGCGCTGGTGCCTGATCCATGCGACGCACATGACCGAGGACGAAACGCGGCGGATGGCGAAAAGCGGCGCGATCGCCGGCCTCTGCCCAATCACCGAAGCCAATCTCGGCGACGGCGCTTTTGCCGCGCCGCTCTTTCTCGAAGAGGGCGGGCGTTACGGTATCGGTTCGGATTCCAACGTGTTGATCTCTGTGCCGGAGGAACTGCGCCAGCTCGAATATTCGCAGCGCCTGGCGCTTCGCGCCCGCAACGTCGTCGCAGCACCCGGCGGTTCGACGGCGCTTTCGCTATTCAGCCAAGCGCTTGCCGGCGGCGGTGCCGCATTGAAAGCACCGGCAGGCCTCGTCGAGGGCCATCACGCCGATATTGTTTCGCTCGATGCCACGGCCATTCCCTACCTCACGGGCGACCAGATCCTCGATCACTGGCTGTTTGCAGGCGGCATTTCCGTCGATTGCGTCTGGGCCCGCGGCCGCAAGCAGGTTAAGGGCGGTCGCCATCTCAAGCGCGACGCCATCGACCGGCGTTTTCTGGCTGTCATGGGTGAATTGCTGGCCGCCTGAAAAAGAGCTTTTCCTATCCGGACATTCGAATTAGAGCGGGAGACCAATCGGAACGTGTCGATGAACCAAAGCAGGGATCCCACCTTGCATCAGCGCATCCTCAGCGACATCGAGGGTCGTATCGTCTCGGGCGATTGGCCGCCGGGGCACCGCATTCCCTTCGAGGTCGATCTCGCCACGCAGTATGACTGCTCGCGCATGACGGTGAACAAGGTGCTGACCCAGCTCGCCAAGGCCGGCCTTATCGAGCGCCGCAAGAAGTCCGGCAGCTTCGTCACCCAGCCGCAGGCGCAATCGGCCATTCTCGAAATCCACGATATCAAGGCCGAGGTGCAGTCGCTGAACCTGCCCTATTCCTATGCGGTTTTGAAGAAGACCAGCCGCAAAGCCAAGGCGGATGACAGTCGAAGGCTGGAACTGCCGGTCGCCTCATCGGTCGTCGAGGTCGTCTGCATTCACAATGCCGGCATGCGGCCCTTCTGTCTGGAGGAGCGGCTGATCAGCCTTGCGACGGTTCCTGAAGCCGCCGATGCCGATTTCCTGACGATGGCGCCGGGTCCGTGGCTGCTCAACCAGGTGCCGTGGAGCACGGCCGAACACCGCATCCATGCCGTCTCCGCCAATGCCGAAGTGGCCGCCGTCCTCGATATAGCGCGCAATACCGCCTGCCTCGTGGTCGAACGCCGCACCTGGAGCGGCGCCGGCCCGGTGACGCATGTGCGCTTCACCTATCCGGGCGATCGTCATGCATTGGTGGCCCGTTTCACGCCGGCATCCCAATAAGTGCCCATGTTCCATATACAACATGGGCAGTGTTTTTATTCCTCGAACATCTTGCCACTGCGCGCTTCGAGCCGGTAGCGGTGGCCGGGATAGACGAGACGGGCGGTCGAGACCACCTGCTTTGCCGACCATGTGCGCCGGCGGATCGTCAGGCACGGCTCGGTCTTCATGATGGTCAAGAGCTTGCATTCCCAGGCCTGCGGCATCGCCGCCTCGACGACATGCTCGGAGCCGCTGAGCGGGGCGGCGGCCGTCAGATAGGCGTTCGGCGTCAGCGTCGAAAAATCCTGAGCGAGATATTCTGGGGCGGCTTCCGGATGGACGAAGCGGTCCTCGATCTGCACTGGAACGCCGTTTTCGCTGTGGACGATCAGCGAGTGGAAAACCGCCGCGCCGATCGGCAATTCGAGCGCATCGGCAACCTCGGGAGAGGCGGTTTCCTGGGCGAGAACGACGACAGCGGCCTCATGGACATGGCCGCGTTCGGCGATTTCCTCGGCGATGTTGCGGACTTCGAACAGTGCCGAATAACCCTTGCGCTCGGCGACGAAGGAGCCGACGCCCTGGATGCGGATGAGTTCGCCCTCGTTGGCGAGTTCGCGCAGCGCCCGGTTGGCGGTCATCTTGCTGACGCCGAGTTCGACGACCAGCTCGTTTTCCGAGGGCACGCGGTATTTCGGCGGCCACTCGCCGCTCTGGATGCGGTCGAGGATCACCTGCTTGACGCCGGCATAGAGCGGGGTGCTGTCATTTTCCGCCAGTTCGCGCTTCATCTCGCCGGGACGTTTCATTGCCTATTCCTTTTGCACGAATGGAATTCGCCACATAATTCGACTTTCCCTCTTGCATATCACAAAATATCTCATATGGTACCATATACAACCTCCCAATCGGTCCTTTGAGAAAAATAGGACAAGAAAGGGCAAGCCGGCGAAGATCGGCCGTGGTGCCGCAAGGTCTGTTTCAACTCCAGAGGAGAATTCACAAATGAAATTCAGCGCAATCCTGCTTTGTGGCGTGGCGGCTTTTTCCGCCTTCGCCGCGCCTGCCTTTTCCAAGGACTGGACGAAGGCGACTATTACACTCGAAGGCGCCTATGCGCCCTGGAACCTCACCAATGCCGACGGCACGCTCGGCGGCTTCGAGCCGGAACTCGCCAAGGTGCTGTGCGAACGCGCCAAGATCGAATGCACGCTCGTAGCCTCCGACTGGGACGGGATGATCCCGGCGCTCAACGCCGGCAAGTTCGACGTCATCATGGATGCGCTATCGATTACCGAAGAGCGCAAGAAGATCATCGACTTCACCATTCCCTATGCCGCCACGCCCGCCGCCTTCGCCGCCGCCAAGGACAGCCCGCTGGCGAACGCCGCCGGCACCGGCGCCACGATCAAGATGACGCCCGGCCAGACCGGCGTGAAGGAGATCGACGCGCTGAAGGAAGTCTTCAAGGGCAAGACGATCGGCATTCAGGCGGCCACCGTCTACGCCAAGTTCGTCTATGACAATTTCGGCGACATCGCCGAGATCCGGGAATACAAGACCGGCGCTGATCGCGACCTCGACCTGCAGAACGGCCGTATCGACCTCGGCTTCGATGATGCCGTCTATTTCGCCAACGCGTTTAAGGCCGCCAACGACACGCTCGCCTTCACCGGCCCAGAGATCGCTGGCTCGATCTGGGGCGAGGGTGAAGGTCTCGGCCTGCGCAAGGCCGATACCGACCTGCGCGACAAGTTCAACGAGGCGATCAAGTCGACGCTTGCCGACGGCACGGTCAAGACCCTGTCGATGAAGTGGTTCAAGATGGACGTCAGCCCGCAGGAATAAGCGTTTGGGTCTTTCGGCCGCAGACACTGGTCTCCGGCTTTATCGCCGGAGACGGCATGCTCGAACAGGATGATTTTAGGCCGGATCGGCCTAAAATCTGAATCCTGTTCTAAATAAAAGAGTTAGAGCATGATGTCGTCCGAAAACCGCTGACACTTTTCGGCATCATGCTCTGGTGTCAATCCGCAAAACACTGCCACGGACGGGGAACGGACGATATGGCAAGTTTGGAACTGCTTGGCTTCGGCTCGACGGGATGGGGCGCGCTGCTCATTGCCGCCGCCTTGATGACGCTGGCCGTCACGGCCACGGCGCTGGCGATCGGCGCGGTGCTCGGCGCGATCGTCGCGGCGGCGAAACTCTCCGGCAATCTTATCCTCGTTTCGCTCGGCAACGTCTATACGACCGTGTTTCGCGGCGTGCCCGAACTCCTGATCATCTATCTCATCTATTTCGGCGGCTCCTCGGCCGTCACCGCGATCGGCCAGGCGATGGGCTACGAGGGTTTCCTCGGCTTGCCCTCCTTTATCGCAGGCGCGCTTGCCGTCGGCATCATCTCCGGCTCCTACCAGGCGGAGGTGTTCCGCGGTGCCTTCCTTGCCATCTCCAAGGGCGAGCTCGAAGCCGCCTCGGCGATCGGCATGCATCGCGGCATGCGCCTTCGCCGCATCATCATGCCGCAGGTGTTTCGCCTCGCCATTCCCGGCCTCGGTAACGTCTGGCAGCTCAGTCTCAAGGATTCGGCACTGATCTCCGTCACCGGGCTTGCCGAGCTGATGCGCACCAGCCAGGTGGCGGCAGGCTCGACCAGGCAATATTTCCTGTTCTTCATCGCCGGCGGCTGCCTGTATCTGCTCCTGACCAGCCTTTCGGACCGCATCTTCAACGGGGCGGAGCGCCGCGCCAATCGCAGCATGCCGGCATCCGCCATGGGCCAGGCGTAAGGAGGCGACAATGGATTTCACCTTCATCGCCTCGACCATGGTCACCCTGCTCAAGGCCGTACCGACGACGCTCATCCTGTTTTCGCTGTCGATCGTCACAGGTGGCCTGCTGGCGCTCGTCATCGTCTGGATGCGCACCAGCGGCAACCCGGTGCTTACGAGCTTCGCCAAGGGTTACATCTTCATCTTCCGCGGCTCGCCGCTGCTGATCCAGATGTTCCTGGTGTTCTACGGCCTCGGCCAGTTCGGCTTCATCCGCTATTCCTTCCTCTGGCCATTCCTGCGCGAGCCGATGGTCTGCGCCGTGCTGTCGCTGGCGCTCTGCACCGCCGGCTATACGGCGGAGATCTTCCGCGGCGGCATTCGCGCCGTCTCGCCGAAGGAGATCGAAGCGGCGCGCTCGATCGGCATGTCCGGCTTCCTGCTGGTCCGTCGTATCCTGGCGCCGATCGCCTTTCGCCACGCGCTGCCGGCCTATTCCACCGAGATCGTGCTGATGATGAAATCGACGGCGCTCGCAAGCCTCGTCACCGTCTGGGAGGTCACCGGCGTCGCCCAGCGGCTGATCTCGCAGACCTACCGCACGATGGAAGTCTTTCTCTGTGCGGCGATCATCTATCTCGTCCTCAACTTCATCATCCTGCAGGGCATGGCTCTGCTTGAATATTCGCTGTCCCGACACCGCCGCGCGGCCCCGCAGGCGCTGAAGGCGTGAGCGGCTTTTGACCCGATTGGAGCACTCATGCCAGGCGTAACCCGACTATCGGTCCGCAATATCCGCAAGAGCTTCGGCACGCACGAGGTCTTGCGCGGCATTTCCCTCGATGCGGAAGACGGCGATGTGATTTCGCTGCTCGGCGCCTCCGGCTCCGGCAAATCGACCTTTCTGCGCTGCATCAACATGCTCGAAACCGCAAGCGACGGTGAGATCTGGGTCGACGGCGAGGAGATCCGCATGGTGCACAAGAACGGGCGGAGCAAGCCGGCCAGCCAGAAGCAGGTGGACCATATCCGCTCCGAGCTCGGCATGGTGTTCCAGTCCTTCAATCTCTGGTCCCATATGACGATTCTGCAGAACGTTATCGAGGGTCCGATCCATGTGCTGAAGCGGCCGCGCGCCGACTGCATCGCCGAGGCCGAAGCGCTGCTCGAAAAGGTCGGCATCGCCGATAAACGTCATGCCTATCCGGCCCATCTTTCCGGCGGCCAGCAGCAGCGTGCGGCGATTGCCCGCGCGCTGGCGATGAAGCCGAAGGTGATGCTGTTCGACGAGCCGACTTCGGCGCTTGATCCGGAGCTTGTCGGCGAGGTGTTGCGCGTCATGCGCGCGCTGGCCGAGGAAGGCATGACCATGCTGGTCGTCACCCACGAGATGAGCTTTGCCCGCAACGTCTCGAACCGCGTCGTCTTCATGCGCGAAGGGCTGATCGAAAGCAGCGGCAAGCCGGACGAAATGTTTACCAGTGGCGCCACACCCGCTTTCCGCCAGTTCATCGGCCACTTCGGAAGCGGTCAATGACGATCACCATCGATAAAGTGCTGACCTGGCGCGATGTCGCGCGCGTCGGGGCAGGGGAGGCGCTTGCGCTGTCGCCCGCCGCCTCAGCGCGCGTCGAGCAGGCAAGCCGCATCGTTGCGCGCATCGTCGAGACGGGGGTGCGCGCCTATGGCGTCAATACCGGCGTCGGGGCACTGGCTGATACGGTGGTCGATCGCGCCTCGCAGAGCCTGTTGTCGCGCAGCATCGTGCTCAGCCACGCCTGCGGCGTCGGCCCATTGCTGGCCGCCCGCGAGGTGCGCGCCATCATCGCAGCACAAATTGCCAATTTCGCTCATGGTCATTCCGGCGTGCGGCGCGAGATCGTCGAGCATCTTGCGGCCCTGCTGGAACATGATTGCATTCCCGATGTGCCATCCAAGGGCTCTGCCGGTTATCTCGTCCACAACGCCCATATTGCCCTTGTTCTGATCGGCGAAGGCAGCGCTCAACTGGGCGGCCGGCGCATGAGCGGTCGCGAGGCGCTTGCCGCGATCGGCCTCGAACCGCTGGTGCTCGGCGCCAAGGAGGGCTTGAGCCTTGTCAACGGCACCGCTTGCGCCACCGGCCTGACCACTGTCGCGCTTTCCCGCGCCGAACGGCTGCTCGACTGGGCCGATGCGATCGCAGCGCTGACGTTGGAAGCGGCAGGCTGCCAGATCGCCGCCTTCGATGCGGCCGTGCTGGCGCTGCGCCCATCGGCTGGCATAGAGAAAGTCGGAGCGACCCTGCGCGCGCGGCTTCAGGGCAGCGGCCTTGTCGCCGCCGCTTTCGGCCGGCGCACGCAGGATGCGCTCAGCCTTCGTTCGGTGCCGCATGCGCATGGCGCCGCCCGCGACGTCTTCGACAATTCCGCCCGCGTCGTCGATCAGGAACTTGCATCGGTGACGGACAATCCTGCTGTCTCAGGCACGCCGGAACACCCGGTCGTCTCCTCCGAGGCGCATGCCGTTGCCCCGGCGCTCGGGCAGGCGGCCGATAGCCTGGCGATTGCGCTCGCACAGATCGGCGCGATCAGCGAACGGCGCATGGATCGGCTCGTCAATCCGCTGGTGAGCGGCCTGCCGCCCTTCCTCGCCAGCGACGCCGGCAGCCATTCCGGCTTCATGATCGCCCAATATACCGCTGCCGCACTCAGCAACGAGAACCGCCGCCTTGCCGCACCCGCGGCCATGGACGGCGGACTGACCTCCGGCCTGCAGGAGGATTTTCTCGCGCATCCGACGGCCGCCGCCGGCAAGCTGCTCACCGTCATCGACAACGCCGAATATATCCTGGCGATCGAATTGATGGCGGCTGCCCAGGCGCATGATGTCCTGGCGGCCACCGCGCCGCGGGCGGCAGGCACAGACCTTGTCTACAAGGCAGTGCGGCAACATGTTTCCCATTATGGCGACGATCGGCCGCTCAACGGCGATATCGAGGCTGTCCGCAGCCTGATCCGCAATACGGCGCCGCCACTATAGTCGGTCTCAGAACGGCTGGGTTTCGGAATTCTGCTTTGGCTTTTCGCCGGCCTCGAGACGTTTGAGGCATTGGACGAAGGTCGGGTAGAGTTGCTCCACCCGCGAGAGCGGCAGTGTCCAGTCGCCTTCGTCACCGGCAAAGCTGATCTGTACGTCAGGCATTCCGGCAAAGGAATTCTTGATGATCTTCTTCAGTCCGGCGCTCCCCTTGCTGGCCGGACCCCAGAGGCGAAGCGTGTTCTTGTCGAAGAAATCGGCAGCGATGACTTTCGTCGCCGTACGATCGGTCAGCGTCACCTCGGTCTTGGTGCCGGCCGGAATGTCCCATGTGGTCTTTGCGACCAGCCAGAACGTCTCGGTCGCGCTCTGGCGGAATTCCATGGTCTTGCCGATCTCGCTGTCCCACAACAGGCGGCAATAGGGATGCGGGCTCTCGTTGGCGAAACCGACCGACCATTGTCTCGCGCCGCCGATCCATTCGGTCTCGCCGAAGGCTGAGACCGGCTGCAGGAGGGCCGCCATCAGAACCACCACTGTCGGAATTTTCATCGCCGAAATCACCTCCAACGCAATAGGCTCCAGCGATAGCAAAAGAAGGTTGAGCTTTTGCTACTAAGCATGTCCAGATCAGGCGGCGGCCACCCTCGCGAGTGTCTTTGTATGCCGCAAGGCCTTGAATCCTGGGTTTGCATTGCCAATCTGGCGGGGGTCGACAACATGTGAACGGAGTTTGATGACAGGCATGTCCGAGGTTCAACGACGCGGATTTTTGACACGGCTTACCGCCTATGAGCCGCTGACGCTGATTATGCTGGCATCCGTCGCGGGTGGGCTGTTTGTGCTCCAGCGATTGACGAGTGAAGTCCTGGAGGGCGAGACATTCCGCTTCGACGAGGCGATCCTGCTGGCTTTGCGACGGCCGGGCGAACTTGCCGTGCCGATCGGGCCTGGCTGGCTGACGCATGCCGTCGACGATATCACCAGCCTCGGCGGCATCACCGTTCTCTCGCTGATGACGGTTCTCGTCACCGTCTATCTTCTGCTCGACCGGCGCTGGCCGATCGCGATCTTCGTCTTTTCCTCGGTGCTGACCGGCTGGCTGGCGAGCACGCTCTTGAAGATTCTTGTCGCCCGGCCGCGCCCCGATATCGTGCCGCATCTGGTCGAAGTGAGCGATCTCAGCTTTCCAAGCGGACATGCCATGGTCTCGGCGGTGACCTATCTGACGCTTGGGGCGCTGCTGGCGCGGACACAGCGATACCGGTCTACGCGGATTTTTGCCATGGGCGCCGGCGTCTTCCTTGCCGTGATCATCGGTTTGAGCCGGATCTATCTCGGTGTCCATTACCCAACGGACGTCTTCGCCGGATGGTGTGCCGGGGCTTTATGGGCGCTCGGCTGCTGGTTGATCTCGAAGCGGTTCATTCCGAGCCGCGCGCCTGACGCTGCCGCCGACGCCGATAGCGATGACGGCATATAGCGCTTCAGTGAAATTCCACGCAGGCTTCAGCCTGATCCCCGGCCAAGCGGCTCAACCTCATGTTTGTGGCGCCACGTGCTTGCAGCGCCACAAGTGCTTGAGTGCTTAGGTGCGCGGCTTCAGATTTTCCGGGTCATAAATCGGCTTGTACCCAACGCCGACAACCTCCACCGGATAAGTCTCGGCAAAATACTCGACATTCAGCCTGCGTCCGACCTGGCAATGCGACCAGGGTAAATAGGCCAAGGCAATGTTCTTTCCGACCGTTGGGCCGTAGGCGACCGAGGTCGTGTAGGACCGACGGCCAAGCTCGTCGACCAGAACCTCTCCCGTGGCGGGATCGACGACCGGCATGTTGCCGACGGGATAACGCTTCACGCCTGACTTGTCGGTATTCTCGGTCATCACAAGCGTGCAGAGCATGGCCGGCTGGTGCTCGCGCGCCTTGTATTCCAGATGTTTTGCCTTGCCGCGGAAACCGGCTTCCTTGACCTTCGGACGGGCGAGATCGGCTTCGATCAGGTTGTACTGAGTCAGGAGGTCGGCGTTCTGCAGGCGCAGGCTCTTTTCCATGCGGCGCGAGTTTGCATAGGTTTCGACGCCGAAAGCCATCACGCCGGTCGCGCGCAGCGCATCCCAGACGGCGAGGCCGTCTTCGTACTTCATGTGCAATTCCCAGCCCTGCTCGCCGACATAGGAGATACGGAAGGCGGTGACGGGCTTACCCGCGATTTCGATCGGCTTGATCGCCGCAAAGGCGAAGTTTTCCTGATCGAGCCCGGCCGGATCGGCCACGGCCTTCTTCAGCGTGTCGCGCGCGTTCGGACCCCAGATGCCGATCGTCACGAATTTTTCCGAGACGTCGGTGATGACCACGTCAAGGCCGCGGTCTTCGGCGACCCGCTTCATATAGTGCAGGTCGCGTGGGCCGGCGTCGGCGCCGTTGACGAGGCGGCAGCGATCGGCCAAGCGGAAGACGGTGAAGTCGGCGCGCACCATGCCTTCGTCGTCGAGGAAGTGGGTGTAAATGCCCTTGCCGATGTTTGCGTCGCCGCCGACCTTGGCGGCGCACAGCCATTCCATCAGTTCGACATGGTCAGGTCCCTCGATATCGACCATGTGGAAGTGGCTGAGATTGACGATGCCGCAATCCTCGCTCATCGCCAGATGCTCGGCATTCGACACGCGCCAGAAATGGCGGCTGTCCCATTCATTCTCGCGAACCGGCACGCGGTCGGCGTATTTTTCCAGAAGGTGCTCGTTGGCGGCGTAGCCGTGCGCACGCTCCCAGCCGCCAAGTTCCATGAAGTAGCCGCCAAGCTCCTTTTCGCGCTCGTAGAAGGGCGAGCGCTTGGCGTTTCGGCCGGATGCATAGGGTTCGCGGGTGTGAACAGCCGGGAAGTAGATCTTCTGGGCGGCTTCGTAGCAGCGGCCCTCGATGAACTCTTCCGTCAACTGATGCGGATAGAAGCGGGCGTAGTCGATGCTGTTGTGATCGATTTCAGTACGGCCATCGGTCATCCAGTCGGCGATCAGCTTGCCATAGCCCGGGCCGTCCTTGACCCAGATGGCAACGCAATACCAGAGACCGCGCACCTTCTGGCTCTCGCCGCAGGATGCGCCGCCGCCGGCGGAAACCTGCAGCAGGCCGTTGAAGGAATGACCCTCGTTATAGCCGAGTTCACCGAGGATCGGCGTCAGTTCCATGGCGCGCTCGAGCGGCTCGATGATCTGTTCCATCTCGAGGTCACGCTGCGAGGGCGAAAGGCGGGCTTCGTGTTTTTCGAGAAGATCGCGCGGATGGCACATCCGCGGATTGGTGGCTTCGTAATAGCCCCACTCGATCTGACCGCCCTCCGTCGTCGCCGGGTCGCCGGTATCGCGCATATAGGCGGAGTTGCCCTGGTCGCGCAGCAACGGGAAGCCGATTTCCTTGCCGGTGCCTTCAAACTCGTTATACGGACCGAAGAAGGTGAGCGGGTGGTCGACCGGCATGACCGGCAGGTCTTCGCCGACCATCTCCGCGATCAGGCGCCCCCAGAGGCCGGCACAGACGATGACGTGGTCGGCCATGATCGTGCCGCGGTGAGTGACGACGCCCTTGATGCGGCCGCCTTCAACGATCAGCGACTTGGCCGGCGTGTTGCCGAACACCTTGAGCTTGCCGGCCTTTTCGGCGGCATCGACCAGCTTGCCGGCAACGGTCTGCGAGCGCGGAATGACGAGGCCGGCATCCGGATCGTAAAGGCCGCCCATCACCTGATCTTCCTCGATCAGCGGGAACTTCTCCTTGATCTCGGAAGGGCTGACATAATGGGCGCGAGTGCCGAAAGCGCGTGCCGAGGAAAGCTTGCGCTTGATTTCCTCCATCCAGGTATCGTCGCCGGTGCGCGCCACTTCGAGGCCGCCGATGCGGGCGTAATGGCCCATCTTCTCGTAGAAATCGATCGAATATTGCGTGGTCCAGACCGACAGATAGTCGTGGCTCGTGGTGTAACAGAAGTCCGAGGCATGGGCTGTCGAGCCGATATCTGTCGGGATGCCCGACTTATCGATGCCGACGATATCGTCCCATCCGCGCTCGACGAGATGATGCGCGATGGAGGCGCCGACGATACCGCCGAGCCCGATGATGACGACCTTTGCCTTTTCCGGAAATGCTGCCACGTGCTGTTCCTTCTATTTATCGCACGAATTAAAATGACCTAACCGCGCTTGACGTACGCTTCGCGCGTGAGATGCAGGAGCCATGTCAGCGGTAGGGGTGTCACATTTGCCGAAACAGCAGACCCCCAGACCGCTCCGCATGGACGCTGCGATGAGGGTATTATGCATAAGGCGCGCGATCGTGATTGGTCCTACGCCGCCTAGTAACGGCGTAATTGCGCCAGTCCGGATCGAGGCGGCGAGGCAGCCGCAAAACAGCGCCAGCACCCCCGGGATCACGGCGCCGCAATCGCTGCAAGTCGGTCGATGTCCACCAGCACGATGTCTTCGGAAACAGGCTCACGATTGTGCAGCCGGAACCATTCCGCTGCTTCCCGCACCCGATCTCCATGCGGCGGCGGATAGGCGCCAAGTCCGAGAACCCATTCCCGCACGGTCTCGCGCTCCATCCGCCCGGCCCGGTATCGATCGCAGACGGTTTTCGCCGATGCGACCAGATCATTGATGCTTTTCACGAATATCCCTCAATGCACGGATGGCTCTTCATCTTCGAGAAACGATCGAATGCCATCCCGCGCGACGACGGCTAGGAATTCGTCGAAGGCATCCCGGTCAGTCGCAAATGGCTCGTCCCAGCGGATCAGATCTTCCGCCTGCGTGACCACCTCCATCGTCCAGTCTTCATTGCTGCCGGATGTGCGGAAGATATCGACGAGCACGGTGATCCCGTCATCGGTGAATTCTCCCGCCAGTTCGGAGTGTTCGAGCTTCTCTTTCTTTGCCATCATTCAGCCACCTGCACCGGGCGGTGCGTCGTTTTCGAGATATTCTTCATATTGAACCGTCTCGGTCTCATTCGTGTCGATCGAGGCATCGGCGCGTTTTGCAAGGCGAACACCCGCCCCTCCGCCATTTTCAGGGATGAAAACAACGCCTGCACCTTCCAGGGCGTGTTTCATGTCCTGAAGGGTTCGTTCGTAGGGAGAGCGCTTTCCGGCCTCGAAATTAGCAATCGTCGCCTTGGCGACTTTTGAGGCCGATGAGAGATCGTCCTGAGACCATGCCAAAAGGGCACGAGCAGCGCGGCATTGAGCGGAAGATAGACACAAAACAATAACCTTGCATCAAAAGTGTGATTCTGCCTCGAGCAGATTATATTAAAAACGCAATCTCGATACAAGCCATGATGAGAGCAGGTCCATGACGGCACAGCATGTTGTGAGCGCTGGAGTGGGCCCGCCTATTCCATTCTTCGACCTTTAATACTCCGCGCTCATCTATCGAACGACCAGGTTGATTGACTGAATATTATTAAGATCTAATTTAGACTGTTCTCATCACGCACCCGGGAGGTAACAATGCGTGAGCCAGATATGCAAAAACTCGATGCGCTTGTCGGTCGTCTTGTTGGCGACGTCGGCGCCGCCATGTCAGGGGCATTGGTCGTGCTTGGCGACCAGGTCGGAATCTACAAGGCAATGGCCGACGGAACGCCGATGAGTGTCCAGGATCTTGCCGCGAAAACTAACATAAAGGAGCGTTATCTCAGGGAGTGGCTCAGCGCCCAGGCGGCTGCGGACTATGTCGCTTACGATGAAAAGACCGATCGTTTCAGCCTGACGCCGGAGCAGGCGATGGTCTTTGCCGAGGAAAACAGCCCCGCCTTTTTCGTCGGCGCCTTCGAAGTCGTCCAATCCATGTGGATGGACGAGGCAAAGGTCGCCGATGCCTTCCGCACCGGCAAGGGTCTCGGCTGGCATGAGCACAGCACCTGCCTGTTTCGCGGGACCGAGCGGTTCTTTCGCCCCGGCTACAACAGCCATCTCGTCGCCGAATGGATACCGGCTCTGGCCGGGGTCGAAGAAAAGCTCAAGGCCGGCGCTAGTGTCGCCGATGTCGGCTGCGGTCATGGGGCCTCGACCATCCTGATGGCGCAGGCCTATCCCGCCTCCCGCTTCACCGGCTTCGACTATCACGGCCCGTCGATCGAAAGAGCAAAGGCTGCTGCCCAGGATGCTGATGTCGCCGACCGCGTGACCTTCGAGCAGGGCTCGGCGGCAGATTTTCCGGGGCGCGGCTATGATATGGTCGCCATGTTCGACTGCCTTCACGACATGGGCGATCCGGTCGGCGCCGGCCGGCATGTCAAGGACACGCTTGGGCCGAACGGGACGTGGCTCATCGTCGAGCCCTTTGCCCATGACCATCTTAAGGACAATCTCAATCCGGTCGGCCGCGTCTATTACGGCGCGTCGACGATGATCTGCACGCCAGCGTCCCTCTCCCAGGAGGTCGGGCTCGGGCTCGGCGCGCAGGCGGGAGAAATGAAGCTTCGAAAGGTCGCGCTCGACGCCGGGTTCACGCACTTCCGTCGCGCCACGGAAACGCCATTCAACATGGTGTTCGAGGTCCGGGCCTGAAGCCAAGGTCCGCCGATCGGGACGACCGGCTATCTCAGTTTTCCGATGCTGGCATACATGCCCGTCGTGCGGAATTCGGTGGGGTTGGTGCCGTAGACGCGGCGGAAGACCTTGGAGAAATAGTTGGGGTCTTCGAAGCCGCACATGATGGCGACTTCCTTGACCGGCAGGAAGTCGGCCTTGGTCAGCAGCTTGACGGCGCGCTGCAGGCGTTGCTGCAGCACGAATTCGGCCGGCGGCATGCCCTCGCTCTCGGCAAAGCTGCGCGAGAAATGCGCGCGGCTGAGGCCGACGATGCCAGCGAGTTCGCTCACCGGCAGCGGCTTTTCGAGATTGGCGTTGATATGGTCGATCACCGGCTGCATGAAGCTGAGCTCGGCGGCAAAGGCCGGCGAGCCGAAGACATCGTCGTAAAGCGCCATCGCCGCTTCATAGGCAATCGCCGAGGCAGCACCCGGCGATGTCGCGCCCTTGACGAGGCGCAGGCTGCAATCGGCCAGATGATCGATGGTCGAGGGCTGCAGCTTCAGCACCGGGCCGGCGGTCGACAGCACCATCTGGTGGATGCGCAGCGTTTCCTCGCCATTCATCGAGATCCAGAAATATTCCCAGCGGTCGCCCTTCTCCAGCCAGTAGCGATGATTGTGCGGCACCAGGACGAGCAGCGTGTCGCCGCCCTGAAGGCGATAGTTGCGGTGCTGGTAGCGCAGCTGGCCGCTGCCGCTGATCGTGTGCTGCAGTACGGTGAAGGGGGTCTGGCCGCGCCGACGGCCGTCCCAGTCATAGCTCTCGTTCTCGCGCACTTCATAGCCGGCGCTGGTCGGCATGGCGTGCAATCGCTGGCGGCCGCGGGGCAGCGAAACCGTCCTCATCGACTGTCCGTTGGCGATCAAATCCTGCAGCACAAAATTACCCCTGAAAGCATAATCCTTCTCTGGTCGCCCTGCCGATTTCGGGCATAATCCCGACCGACAAGAGGAAGAGACCACGGCCGATGGAGCGGCCGGGAGGAAAAAGGCAGATTTTACGGCGTTTTCAGCCACATGCGTCAGCATGCGGCCCGATCCTCCATGGCCTTCTTTTCCTTAGCATTCGATTGGGTCGAGGTGAAGATCATGAGTTTCAAAATCGCTATCATCGGTGCGGGCAGCGTCGGTTTCACCAAGAAGCTGTTCACCGATATATTGTGCGTTCCCGAGTTTCGCGACATCGAATTCGCGCTGACGGATCTCAGCGAACATAATCTCGAAATGATCAAGGCGATCCTCGACCGCGTCGTCGAGGCGAACGGGCTGCCGACGAAGGTGACGGCGACGACCGACCGGCGTCAGGCACTGGAAGGCGCGCGCTACATCATCAGCTGCGTCCGGGTCGGCGGGCTTGAGGCCTATGCCGATGATATCAGAATCCCGCTGAAATACGGCATCGACCAGTGCGTCGGCGATACGATCTGCGCCGGCGGCATCCTCTATGGCCAGCGCAACATCCCGGTCATCCTCGACTTCTGCAAGGATATCCGCGAGGTCGCCGAGCCCGGCGCGAAATTCCTGAACTATGCCAACCCGATGGCGATGAACACCTGGGCGGCGATCGAATACGGCAAGGTCGATACCGTCGGTCTCTGCCACGGTGTCCAGCATGGCGCCGAACAGATTGCCGAGGTGCTCGGTGCGAAATCGCTGAGCGAGCTCGACTATATCTGCTCCGGCATCAACCACCAGACCTGGTTCATCGACCTGCGCCTCAACGGCCGCAGGATCGGCAAGGACGAGCTGATCGCCGCCTTCGAGGCGCATCCGGTCTATTCGCAGCAGGAGAAATTGCGCATCGACGTGCTGAAGCGTTTCGGCGTCTATTCCACCGAAAGCAACGGCCATCTCTCGGAATACCTGCCCTGGTACCGCAAGCGGCCGGACGAAATCACCCGCTGGATCGACATGTCCGACTGGATCCACGGCGAAACCGGCGGCTATCTCCGCCATTCCACCGAAACGCGCAACTGGTTCGAGACGGAATATCCGCAATTCCTGGAATCCGCCGCAAAGCCGATCGATCCCGCCAAGCGCTCGAACGAACATGCCAGCCATATCCTCGAGGCGCTGGAAACGAACCGGGTCTATCGCGGCCATTTCAACGTCAAGAACAATGGTGTCATCACCAACCTGCCGTCCGATGCGATCATTGAATCGCCGGGCTTCGTCGACCGCTTCGGCATCAACATGGTCTCCGGCGTCACCCTGCCGGAAGCCTGTGCGGCCACCTGCATCGCCTCGATCAACGTCCAGCGCATGTCGGTGCATGCGGCGATATCGGGCGACATCGACCTGCTGAAGCTTGCCGTGCTGCACGATCCGCTGGTCGGCGCCGTCTCCACGCCGGAAGAGGTCTGGCAGATGGTCGATGAAATGGTCGTTGCCCAGGCGCGCTGGCTGCCGCAATATGCGCATGCCGTGCCGGCCGCCAAGGAGCGGTTGTCGAAATCGAAGGTGCAGACCCGCGACTGGGCGGGGGCCGCACGCCGCAACGTTCGCTCGATCGAGGAGCTGCGCGCGGAAAAGGCGGCGCTGAAACAGGCCGTCTGATTTTCTTGAAGGATGGGTCGTCATGGGTTTCCGGGAGGGAAGTCCATGGCGTCAGGCCCGCTTTCATGTCGTTCGAGGAAAAGGAGCCGCGTGAGCCGTGCTCCGGAACAAGAGGGAGAAACGATGATGAATTTCCGTAACGTAGGCATTCTGGCCGGACTGGCGCTCAGCGTCTCAGCCGCGGCGCTGAATGCATATGCCTCCGAGCCAACCGTTCCGCCGGCGCCGGCGGACTTCCCCGCCGAAGGCAAGATCAACTATGTCGCGCGCGACTCCATCCTGGAGTTCAAGGCGCTGCCCGAATATCACGAGCCCGACTGGGTCACGAAGAACTTCGTCGCCACCGGCAAGCTGCCGCCGGTCAAGGACCGCCTGCCGAAGGAGCCGCTGGTCTTCAAGACAGGCAATATGCCCGACGGCATCGGTGTCTACGGCGATACGATGCGCCACGTCATCGGCGGCCGGCCGGAAGGCTGGAACTATGGCGCCGGCCAGACGCAGGGCTGGGGCGGCATCGATATCGGCCTCTCCGAATGCCTGACGCGCACCGCGCCGCTGTTCCAGGTGCAGGCCTCAGACACCGAGCCGCTGCCGAACCTCGCCAAGAGCTGGGATTGGTCCGAAGACGGCCATAAGCTGACCATGCACTTGATCGAAGGCGCCAAATGGTCCGATGGCGCGCCATTCAACGCCGACGACATCATGTTCTACTGGGACGATGAAGTCATCGACCCGAACGTCTCGCCGCTCGGCGGCGGCGCCTCGCCGGAAGCCTTCGGCGCCGGGACGACGCTGAAGAAGGTCGACGACTACACCGTCGAATGGACCTTCAAGGAGGCGTTTCCGAAACAATATCTCTATACGATGTCCTATCCGAACTTCTGCCCGGGTCCGTCGCATATCCTGAAGCCGAAGCATCCGAAATATTCGAAGAACACCTACGACCAGTTCAAGAACGCCTTCCCGCCCGAGTTCATGAACATGCCGGTCATGGGCGCCTGGGTACCGGTCGAATATCGCCCGGACGACATCATCGTCATGCGCCGCAACCCGTATTACTGGAAGGTCGACGAGAAGGGCGATCAACTGCCCTATCTGAACGAGCTGCACTACAAGCTCTCGACCTGGGCCGACCGTGACGTTCAGGCCGTGGCAGGATCCGCCGACATCTCGAACCTCGAGCAGCCGGAAAACTTCGTCGCATCGCTGAAGCGTGCCGCGGAAGAAACGGCGCCCGCCCGCCTTGCCTTCGGCCCGCGCCTCATCGGCTACAATCTCCGCATGAACTTCTCCGCCAACGGCTGGGGCAACCCGGACGAGCGCGGTGAGGCGATCCGCGAGTTGAACCGCAACGAGGACTTCCGCAAGGCCGTCACCATGGCGCTCGACCGCAAGGCAATCGGCGACTCGCTGGTCAAGGGACCGTTCACCGCGATCTATCCCGGTGGGCTCTCCTCCGGCACCAGCTTCTACGACCGCAACTCGACCGTCTACTACCCCTTTGATCTTGAGGGCGCCAAGGCGGAACTCGCGAAAGCCGGTCTCAAGGACACCGACGGCAACGGCATCCTGAACTTCCCGGCCGGGACGCTCGGCGGCAAGGATGTCGAAATCGTCATGCTGATCAACAATCAGTACACGACCGACAAGAGCCTTGCCGAAGGTGTCGTCGGCCAGATGGAGAAGCTCGGGCTGAAGATCGTCATCAACGCGCTCGACGGTGCCAAGCGTGACGACGCCCATTATGCCGGCCGCTTCGACTGGCTGATCCAGCGCAACACGACGGAACTCTCGTCGGTGGTGCAGAATACCGAACAGCTTGCCCCTGTCGGTCCGCGCACCAGCTGGCACCATCGCGCCGGCAAGGATGATCAGCTTGATCTGATGCCGTTCGAGAAGGAGCTTGTCGACGTTATCAACAAGTTCAGGACGAGCCAGAGCAACGAGGACCGCGTCAATCTGATGAAGCAGTATCAGAAGATCTCGACGGAACACGTCAACACTGTGGGCCTGACGGAATATCCGGGCGCGCTGATCATCAACAAGCGGTTCTCGAACGTGCCTCAGGGTACGCCGATCATGATGTTCAATTGGGCTGAAGACTCCGTGATCCGCGAACGCATGTGGGTGGCCGCCGACAAGCAGGGCAAATACGAGTTGTTCCCCGAGCAGCTGCCCGGCAAGCCCGGCGAAAAGGGCCCGATTAACTGATGCCTGTCATCAGGACACAAAGAGCTAAAGCGCGTCGCATGTGATGCGACGCTGGAGAGTTCCCTCCCAGCTGAAGTGAGCTCCAGGCCGCGCGTGGCGCGCGGCCTGATATGACCAACAAGCCGGCCGCGCTGACAAGGAGCGACTGGCGGCAAGGAGAAGCGAACCGTTCGATGTTACGATTCTTGCTCGTGCGCATAGCCTCTGCGATCCCCATTCTGTTCATCCTGAGCGTGGTGACTTTCGCGATCATCCAGGCCCCGCCTGGCGACTACGCCGATTACATCCGCTCCCAGCTAATCAACCAGGGCGGCGCGTCCTATGCCCAGGCCGAAGCGCAGGCGCAGCTCTACCGGGTCGAACATGGTCTCGATAAGCCGCTGGTCGTCCAATACGTGAACTGGATCGGCGGGATCGTGACGCGCGGCGATTTCGGTTACAGCATGTTTTACAACAAGCCGGTGGCCGATGTCGTCGGTGAACGCCTGCCGCGGACATTGCTTCTGGCGCTCGTCTGCCACCTCTTCGCCTCGGTGCTCGGCATCGGCTTCGGCATCTGGGCGGCGACGCGCCAATACAGCTGGATCGACAGCCTGCTTTCGGGGATTTCCTTCCTCGGCATGACGGTGCCGCGCTTCCTGATGGCGCTGATCATCGTCTATCTCCTGGTCTTCCAGCTTAACGTCTCCGAGATCGGCAGCTTCTTCTCGCCGCAATATGGCGGGGCGCCCTGGTCCTGGGCGAAATTCGTCGATCTGGTTCACCATGTCTGGCCGGTCGTGGCGATCGCCACCTTCGGTGGGCTCGCCTACAATATGCGCGTCATGCGCGGCAATCTGCTCGATACGCTGAATGCCCAATATGTCGAGACGGCCAAGGCCAAGGGGCTTTCCGGCGCAGCGGTGGTGATGCGCCATGCGGTGCCGAATGCGCTGCACCCGCTGGTGATGTACCAGGGCGTCGTGTTGCCCTACATGCTGACCGGCGAGATCGAAACCGCGATCATTTTCGCATTGCCGACTGTCGGCCCAGCGATCGTCGGCTCGATGGCGGTCGGCGACGTCTATGTCACCGCCACCTTCATGATGGTGCTGTCGGCGACGCTGATCGTCGGCAACATCATCGCCGACATGCTGCTCGCTTTGCTCGATCCGCGTGTCCGCCAATATGGAGGAGCCTGAGATGTTGGCTTTCGACTCTTCTGCAACGCCGCCGACAACCGACATCGTGACCAAAAAACAATCGCGTGGGCATGAAAGCTATATCGCCCTTGTCTGGCGCCGGTTGAGGCGCTCGTGGACCGGCATGGCAGGGCTGATGCTCGTCGTGCTGCTGCTCCTCATGGCGATCTTTGCCGATTTCTTCGCGCCGATGGACCCGAAGGCGACCGATGTCGGCTTCGCGCCGCCGCAGATGATGAGCTTCCACGACAAGGACGGCAATTTCGTCTTCCAGCCGCGCGTCTACGCGCTCTCCGATTCCGAAGAGCTCGACCCGGTCACCTTCCAGCCGATCGTCGGTATCGACTACGACAACCCGCGGCTGCTCGGCTTCTTCGTCAAGGGCGCCGAATACCGGCTCCTCGGCCTGATCCCGGCCAACCGGCACTTTTTCGGCTCGACCGACGGCCAGCCGGTGCATTTCCTCGGCACCGACAAGTTCGGCCGCGACGTGCTGTCGCGCGCCATCATCGGCTCGCGCATCTCGCTGACAATCGCCCTGACGGTGGTCTTCATCGTCACCATCATCGGCACGACCGTCGGCATGGTATCCGGCTATTTCGGCGGCACCTTCGATGTCTGGCTGCAGCGTTTCGTCGAGCTGGTGCTCGCCTTCCCGCAACTGCCGCTCTATCTGGCGCTGACCTCGCTGATCCCGGTGACGGCGCCGACCAACGTCTTCCTTGCCTTCGTCATCGCCGTGATGTCGGCGCTCGGCTGGGCGCAGATGTCGCGCGAGGTGCGCGGCAAGACCTTGGCACTCGCCCGCATCGATTATGTCCGGGCGGCGATGGCCGTCGGCGCCACCGACACGCGCATCATCATGCAGCACATCTTCCCGAATGTGATGAGCCACGTCATCGTCGCGGTGACGCTGCATATACCGAGCGTCGTGCTGCTGGAATCCTTCCTCGGTTTCCTCGGCTTCGCCGTCAAGCCGCCGCTGATCTCCTGGGGCCTGATGCTGCAGGACACGGCGACCTATTCGGTGATCGGCTCCTATCCCTGGATTCTCTCCCCCGTCGGCTTCGTGCTCGTCACCGTCTTCGCATTCAATGCGCTTGGCGACGGATTGCGCGACGCGGTCGATCCTTATTGAGGTGATTGATATGGCTCTTGCACTGGTCAATTCCTTTGCCCCGCCCGTCCGCCACGACCATGATGGCCGTTCGGACACGCCGATTATCGACGCCCGCAATGTGGCGGTGAATTTCAAGGTCGAGGACGGCATGGTCGAAGCCGTCAAAGACGTCTCCTTTCAGCTCTATCGCGGCGAGACGATCGCGATCGTCGGCGAATCCGGTTCCGGCAAATCGGTGACGGCGCGAACGGTGATGGGGCTGTTGTCGAAGCGCGCCGTCGTCTCCGAGAAATCGACGGTCGCCTATGACGGCAGCAACATCTTGAAATTTTCCGAGCGGGCGCGCCGCAAGCTGCGCGGCGACCGCATCTCGATGATCTTCCAGGAGCCGATGAGTTCGCTGAACCCGATCTACACGATCGGCAGCCAGATCGTCGAAGCGATCCGCGTGCATCGCCGGATCAGCAAGAGGGATGCGCAAAAGCGCGCGCTCGAACTGCTGGAACATGTGCAGATCCCCGATCCCGCGGCGCGGCTCATGCAATATCCGCATCAGCTTTCCGGCGGCCAGCGCCAGCGCGTGATGATCGCCATGGCGCTTGCCAACGATCCGGATGTGCTGATTGCCGACGAGCCGACGACGGCCCTCGACGTCACCGTGCAGGCGCAGATCCTCAACCTGATCCGCAACCTGCAGAAGGAACTGGGGATGGCCGTCATCCTCATCACCCACGACCTGACCGTCGTGCGGCAGTTCTCGGATTACGTCTATGTGATGCAGTACGGCGAAGTGCGCGAGCACAACACCACCGAAGCGCTGTTTGCCAATCCGCAGGACGCCTATACCAAGCATCTGCTTGCCTCCGAGCCGCGTGGCCAGGCCAATCCGCTGCCCGAAGGGTCGGATGTCATCCTCGATGCCAAGGGCGTGCGCGTCTCCTTCATGATGCGTCACGGTACCTTTCTCAAGCCGGCGATGCGCGAGCTTGTCGCCGTCGACAGCCTCGACCTGACGCTGCGCCGTCACGAGACGCTGGGGCTGGTCGGTGAATCCGGCTCCGGCAAGACGACGTTCGGCCAGGCGATCCTGCGGCTGAACACGCCCGACAGCGGTGAGATCCATTTCGACCATCAGCCGATCCACGGCCTTTCCAGGGCCGAGATGCGGCCCTTGCGCGCCCGCATGCAGGTGGTGTTCCAGGATCCTTTCTCATCGCTCAATCCGCGCATGACGATCGGCCAGATCATCGAGGAAGGGCTGGTCGTCAACAGGCTGGGCGCAACCAAGGCCGAACGGCAGGACCGGGTGCGCGAAGCGCTGATTGCCGCCGGCATGCCGGGCAATATCCTGTCGCGCTTCCCGCACGAATTTTCCGGCGGCCAACGCCAGCGCATCGCCATTGCCCGCGCCATCGCGCTGGAACCGGAATTCATCCTGCTCGACGAGCCGACATCGGCGCTCGACCTTTCCGTCCAGGCGCAGATCATCGAACTCCTGCGCAAGCTGCAAGACGAGCGCGGCCTGAGTTACCTGTTTATCTCCCACGATCTCAAGGTCGTCAGGGCGCTCTGCCATCGCGTCATCGTCATGCAGCATGGCAAGATCGTCGAAGAAGGCCCTGTCAACGAAGTTTTATCCCATCCCAAGACCGCCTACACCGAACGGCTCGTCAAGGCCGCTTTCGACGTAGCATAATTGCCGAATGCCGGAGGTTATAATGGCAGCAAATCCCAAAATCACGTTCATCGGAGCAGGCTCCACCGTCTTTATGAAGAACATCGTCGGCGACGTGCTGCAGCGGCCCGCGCTGTCAGGTGCGACGATCGCCTTGATGGATCTCAATCCGCAGCGGCTGGAAGAAAGCGCCGTCGTCGTCAACAAGCTGATCTCGACGCTCGGGGTGAAGGCGAAGGCGGAGACCTATTCCGACCAGCGCAAGGCGCTTTCGGGCGCCGATTTCGTCGTCGTCGCCTTCCAGATCGGCGGCTACGAGCCCTGCACGGTCACCGATTTCGAAGTGCCGAAGAAGTACGGGCTGCGCCAGACGATCGCCGATACGCTCGGCGTCGGCGGCATCATGCGCGGGCTTCGCACCGTGCCGCATCTCTGGAAGGTCTGCGAGGATATGCTCGCCGTCTGCCCCGAGGCCATCATGCTGCAATATGTCAACCCGATGGCGATCAACACCTGGGCGATATCGGAGAAATATCCGACCATCCGCCAGGTCGGCCTCTGCCATTCGGTGCAGGGCACGGCGATGGAACTGGCGCATGACCTCGACATCCCCTACGAGGAAATCCGCTACCGGGCGGCCGGCATCAACCACATGGCCTTCTATCTCAAATTCGAGCATCGCCAGCCGGACGGGTCCTATCGCAACCTCTATCCCGACCTGCTGCGCGCCTATCGCGAGGGCAGGGCGCCGAAGCCCGGCTGGAACCCGCGCTGCCCGAACAAGGTGCGCTACGAGATGCTGACGCGGCTCGGCTATTTCGTCACCGAAAGCTCGGAGCATTTCGCCGAATACACGCCCTATTTCATCAAGGAGGGCCGCGAGGACCTGATCGAGAAATTCGGCATTCCGCTCGATGAATATCCGAAGCGTTGCATCGAGCAGATCGAGCGCTGGAAAGGGCAGGCGGAAGCCTATCGCTCGGCCGACAAGATCGAGGTCGCGCCGTCGAAGGAATATGCCTCCTCGATCATCAACTCGGTCTGGACCGGTGAGCCTTCGGTGATCTACGGCAATGTCCGCAACAATGGCTGCATCACCTCGCTGCCGACCAACTGCGCCGCCGAAGTGCCCTGCCTCGTCGATGCCTCCGGCATCCAGCCGACCTTCATCGGTGACCTGCCGCCGCAGCTGACCGCGCTGATCCGCACCAATATCAACGTCCAGGAACTGACGGTGCAGGCGCTGATGACGGAGAATCGCGAGCACATCTACCACGCCGCGATGATGGACCCGCATACGGCCGCCGAACTCGACCTCGACCAGATCTGGTCGCTGGTCGACGATCTGCTTGCCACCCACGGCGACTGGCTGCCCGAATGGGCACGCACGGCCCGCAAAGTACAGGCCGCCTGACCCCCTCTCCCGGGTGAGGCGTCAAGAAGCCCCGCGGTCGCAACAACCGCGGGGCTTTTTGCGTGGAGATGGGGCGTTTTGCGATTTGGGGACGTGACTCGCATGGCCGGATCGACATCCTTCACCACTTTCTTGAATGCACCTTCAGAGCCGAATCGAAGGCGCTTAACCGAAGATAAGGCGAAGCTTTCGAAGCACGGCGGTAGGACGCAGCGCAACAGAGACGGCTATTGCGAGCGGTTGTTGGGTTAAAACGAAAGAGCCTCATGCTGCTGCCAAAATTCCGGCCGGATCGTCCGCTTGGAACAGATCTTCCTAATATACGTTTGTGGGAAGCCTGCCCCACGGAGGACGCCATGATCAGCATCTGGGATGCGAACGTCGAATTGAAGATAGATGATCGTTTTCACGTCATCAGGAGCGCTCGAGAGGCGGTCGCATTTTTGAAGAAATACTGGCCCGACAACAGAAGCGCGAGCTACGCGACAGCGCGGAAGGTATGCTTGGACGCGGCAAATGGCATTGTTCCCGGTGCGGAAGCGCGAGCTGCGTTTGAGGCTGCGGCGAAGGAGGCCGGCATCCTGCGACAAACTTAGGGATTACCTTGTTCGTTGCCTGCCATCGAACAGGAGGCGCTGGCGCAGTGCCATGAGGAGCGACATGACAGAGAGCGATGCACTCCGCCAGGAAATCTATCGGCTTGCCGCGGCGGCCGAAGCTGACTCAGAAACAACGTCGAATTTGAAGGCGCTGGCCGTGCAGCTCTGGGCAAACTTCGACGAATTCACGGTCGAGGACCTGGAAGATATACTGAGGGACGAATGGAGAACTCGCGGACTGCCGTTCAACGACAACGCGGATATGTAGGCGCTTCTAGAATTGGAGACGTCTGTGCTACCTCAGAGGCCTCTTTGCTGCGTTCGCAATCAGGCCCCTAGCTGACCTTTGTTCGATCTATGACGCATGCTACTCGTGAGCAGCGGCGCCGATATTTTCCGCGCGTCGGGTTCCCAAAATTATGGTACTTGAAAGTACCCAAAAAATCCCTATAGTCGGATCCCTTGGGGAAAATCGGCCATGGACTTCGCACTCCTTTTCAACCTGTTCCGGAAGCCCAAGCAGGCTAGCGTCACTGACGTCACACTCTGGCACAAGCACGAGTCACTCCTCCCGGTGCCACTCGTCGACGCCGCCGGCCGAAACCCATCGGGACAAATCTGGCGCCGGCTGAACGGTGTGCAATGGGAATATAAGCAGGACCCGGAAACGATTGAGGAATTCGATGCTCGACAATATTGAGGCTTAAAGCCCTACTGTCGCACGGAACCGACGCCTCTGCATTTGTCACGTCGGCTGCGGCCCAGCATCATCGTCATGCCTTCCTCCGCGGACAGCGACGATGATATCGGATCGAGCGCCGAGGTTGGTTCGTCGTAAACAGCCAGGCCGTGTTTCTAAAGCGGTCGAAACACTCTCGATGGGCTAGTAACCGCCTATCTCACCGCGAACTGGGCCTATCCCCTGCGGCTGTGCATAGGTTGTGTTGTCCGATCCGCTAGTTGCGCATCCTGCGAGTGTCATGAAGACGATTGCTGCTGCGGCCAAAAGGTTTTTCAGAGGCACGGCGTTCTCCGATCATGGCAGGCTGCCCAGGCCTCAAGGGCCATGCCGAGGATTTTCCGTTAAATCACCTACAATGGCAAGCGCGTGGTTAGCTGGCGGTAAGTAGCGATACGGCCTCTCCAAGCCTCTCCCTGACTGGATAGTCGCTCGGCGAGGCATCTTTCCCCAGCACGCTGACATGGATGTGGGTGCTGCTGGTGAACGCCCTGACGCAAGTCCCTAGGGGGCGTGGTCGGCCAGCGCTGAAGCAGTTGGTTCCTGCTGACCAGCAGGAACCAACTGCTTCAGAAATCTGCCCCTCAAAATGTCAGCGATAGTCGATGCCGCAGGAGCAACGACCCGACGGGGATCGATGCATCCCCGACCAGCACGTCAGATGGTGGCCTTTAGTCTCAGTCAGGCGAACCACGCACGAAGCTGAGCGAAAAACCCGTCTGGTTTGGAGCCTGACATCTTCCGCAAACGGCGGGCGACGACTGCCGCGCTGACGCGTTCACCGAAATGGCAGAAGCAGACAAGATCATGCAATTGCTCGTCGCTGAGTTCGAAGAACCGCTTGGCTTCTCCATAGCTATCATTTTCCATTCCTGCCGCCCGCAGAATGGGATCAGCGAATGCAACGGAGATCGGGGTGCCGTCATCCCTGAGAGCAAGCCGATCTGCCATCGGCTGATATTCGGTTTCGTGCAGCGTCTTGAGAAACGGTCTGGGGCTGCGTTCGAGACTTTCGGCCCACCGTTCAAGCCGTTCGCGCCGCGCTATTTCAAGGCGCTTGCAGGTCGGGCTGACCGTTGCGATGGTTTTCAACTGATCGAGTGCGTACTGTTCCATTTCGGCCTCCTATCCGGAAAAATAGATGGTCCGCCTCCCAAAAACAGCGTCGCTCAGGTCGCAGCCGATGTCCAATCACGATTGGGCAGGCATCTGCTGCTGGCCGAACAGATCGGCGCTATGATCATAAAACCGGCGAAGCATGAGGTTGCACACAAGTTTGCGGGCTGCGCCCGGCCGCGCAGTGTCGAGCGATACCGTTGAAGTGGAACGGTCGCCGGTTATCGACGACACGCCGTTCGCGCGGCTGCCTTTAAGGCGCCGCTGAGTTGGCGGTCTCGGGTCTCAACTGGATTTGCCACCCGCCGCGCATCGAAACATTGCAATATGGCAGCGAGTTCTCAGATTCCTGACCCGTGGAGCTCCTGGTCATCATCGCCTTCCCAAGGGGAGGGCATCGAGGTGCGATTGAGGTTGGCCGAGGGCATCGGCATCCAACACTTCAATTCCGGCTCGGCATATTCGATGATGTGCCCGGGCGAGGAATCAGAGGCGCGCCAGCCTTCTGCACCGAACTGATCGCCATTCGACCAATATGCGAGGTCAACTTCTGCCGGCCCCTGTTCGGACGGGCGAATCGTGACGAGGATCCGGCTACCGTCTCTCGGTGCGCTTGCCATGTCGCGCCAGCGGTCTGTGTCGTCCATCGTTTTTCCTCCTGCCTCGCTGCAGGTTGCAACTGTCGCCTCGCCATCGAAAGCGGTCAACTCAAACTTTGCAGAACCGTCCTCATTGACGCCTCCGGCATCCAGCGCCAACCCCCGCCCCAAGCAGCGAAACGACTGGTGCGACCGATTAAAAAAATCCTCCCGGCGCGGGAACATTAGGCTCCGTCGATCGTAAGTCCTCGGACCGTGAAGATTGTATTATTACAGCCATGCACTTCGACTCTCTTGCGGCCCACTCGCAAACCCAACTAGCCCCGCCGCAAGGCGGAGCCTCTTTTAGCGTAAACTCGGAATGTTTGCGGAACTTTTGGCACGGGGGTTCGCTCGTCGATATGAAAAACGCTGAAACAGCGAGCCCCTTTTTCATATCTGCTCCTGAAACTTGCCCCGCCACTTTTTGCGGGGCCTTTTCGGTTTGTGGCTCCCAGTCGAGTGGTCAAGAATCAGATCCTCCACCAATGCCGCAGCGCCGCCTCCGCCGTCACTGGCATGGCAATCATTCCACCGCCGGTGAGGCCAGCGTCATGTCGAGAAGGGCGATCTGCCTCGCCTGCTCGTCAAGGCGCTGTGGATCACCGATCTGCTTTCATGGGCGTTATCCTTCTCGTCGCTGACCTCCTCGCGAAGATGAAAAACGCTGGCCTCGATCCCGGTCAATCTGCCTTCGACCGAAGAAGGCGATGCCGGCAGAAATCGACACTGTCGTCTTGTTGACCTAACCAGGAACAAGGCCGCTGACGTAATCGGGTGCAGGGTCCCTAGGGCCTGATAGTCAAGCCGGAGACCTCGGGTCTGGTCGGAAAAGCGGTCGCGCATCGTTGCTCGCAAGGTCGACGTTTAGGCTGAGGCTGACAACTTCTACTGGCTATTGATCAAGCAATGGCCAGGAATCTCTTGTTTTCGTGCTGTTGCACGGATCTTGTGATCCCTCGCGAAAGTTCTTAGGTCACCCGAGGGTTTTTGCATCCCGCAAACTCCGTGTTCAAGAGACCGACATGACCCTCGCCCTCTCAGGTATTAGAAAATCTTATCCAACCGCCGAGGGACCAATCGAGATCCTGAAGGGCATCGACCTGGAAGTCGCTGCGGGGGAAAGTGTTGCGCTGACCGGAGAGTCCGGCAGTGGCAAAAGCACATTGCTGCATCTGGCTGGCGGGCTCGACCGTGCGGACAGCGGCTCGGTCGTGATGAACGGCAACGATCTGGCGCTATTTGCAGAAAACGAACGGGCAGAATATCGGAGGACTCGGGTCGGCCTGGTTTTCCAACAGTTTAACCTCATTCCATCACTGACCGTCGCAGCCAACATCTCGTTCCACGCCAAGCTCGCGAACCGGTACGATCACGCTTGGGAAGCAGAGTTGATCGAGAAGTTGGGGCTGCGCGAACACACCGCCCGATATCCCGAGCAGCTTTCCGGAGGGCAACAGCAGCGCGTTGCAATCGGGCGAACCTTGGCGGCCCGACCGCCTCTCATCCTTGCGGACGAGCCAACGGGCAACCTGGATGAGCACACCGGCGATGCCGTCCTCGATCTGATGCTCAGCCTGGCCCAGACAGTGGGATCAGCTCTGCTTCTCGTCACTCACTCGATGAGGCTTGCAGGTCGTCTGGACCGAACGGTGGTCCTCCGCGGTGGGAAAATTGCCGAATGAATTTCGTTGCATTTGCAGCCCTGCTGTCACACTGGCGTCGGAGACCTCTCCAGCTTCTGACGCTCGTCATGGGGATTGCACTTGCGACAGCTCTCTGGTCCGGCGTTCAGGCTATCAATGCCGAGGCGAGAGCAAGCTATGCCCGGGCAGCATCGGTTTTGGAGCAAGGCGGCCTTAGGCAGATCGTCGCCAAGGACGGTGATGGCATAGCTAGCGAGCTCTATGGCAGCCTACGTCGAGCGGGTTTGAATGTTTCGCCCGTGATCGAAGGCAGCTACCGCTTCGCAAGCACCAGGATCAGATTGGTCGGCATCGAGCCTCTGACGATGCCAAGGGACACCGAGACCATCGCCAGCGGTTCAGACCTAACCGGCTTCTTTTCAGCCAGCGGACAGTTGCTCGTGTCCAGCGCGACTGCCGAGCGTCTGCGCGGCAGCACGGATATGACCGTCAAAATAGATGGCAATATTCCCGACGGCGCCGCCTTTGTCGACATATCGGTTGCTGACAGGTTGCTCGAAAAGCACGGGAAGATTGACCGTCTGGTGGTCGCAGCCGATCAGAAGGTCACCACGGAAGCTCTCGACCGGATTGTGCCCGGGCTGACGATACGAGAACCGGCTGATCAACCAGACGTCGCTCGCCTCACAGACAGCTTTCACCTCAACCTGACGGCTTTCGGCTTCCTTTCGTTCGTCGTTGGGCTCTTCATCGTGTATTCGGCCACGGGTCTGACCTTCGAACAGCGTCGAGGCACTTTCCGTACACTTCGATCGGTTGGAGTCTCCCTTCGAGCATTGACCACGATGCTCCTGATCGAGCTTTCGATGCTGGCGCTGATATCCGGGTTCATCGGCGTCATACTCGGCTACGTCATTGCATGGCTCCTGATGCCGGGTGTCGCCGCGACCCTCAGGGGCCTCTACGGCGCCAATGTGTCAGGCTCGCTATCCATTCGGCCGGAGTGGTGGCTGGCTGGACTGGCGATTGCTCTTGGAGGAACCGCTGTCTCGTCAGCTCAGAGCCTGTGGCGGGTTTGGAAGCTGCCGATTTTGGACGCCGCCCAGCCGCGAGCGTGGGCAAGAGAGTCGGCCAGATCGCTTGCCTTTCAAGCCGGAACGGGTGGAATTCTGCTCATCTTGGCTGCTATCCTGGCGATTGCTGCGTCCGGGCTGGTGGCGGGCTTTGCGGTGCTTGGCTGCCTGCTTCTTGGAACAGCTCTGATGCTGCCTGGACTTCTCGCCGTCATCCTGACCGCAGCGCAGCGATTGGCACGGAGCGCCCTCATGGAATGGTTCTGGGCCGACACTCGCATACAGCTTCCCGGCCTGTCGCTGGCGTTGATGGCTCTGCTGCTGGCATTGTCGGCGAACATCGGCGTTGGCACGATGGTATCCAGTTTCCGGCTGACGTTCATCGGATGGCTGGATCAGCGCCTGGCCGCCGAGCTTTACGTGACTGCCAAGGATGAGGAGGAAGCTGCGCGGCTCCGAGCCTGGCTTCCGCAACGCTCGACGGCACTCCTGCCCATCTGGAGCGTTGACGGTGAGGTGCTTGGCGAGCAAATCCAGATCTTTGGTATCGCCGACGATCCGACCTATCGGGAGCACTGGCCCTTGATCGCTTCAGACAATGACGTTTGGGATAAGATCGCCGTCGGGCAGGGCGCTCTCATCAATGAACAGATGTGGCGTCGCGGCGAAGCCAAGATCGGCCAGCCATTGCTCATGCCTGGAGGTTGGAGGGCGACCGTGGTCGGCGTATACTCGGACTATGGGAACCCGAATGGACAAGTGATCGTCGGGATCAATACCCTGGTCGACCACTACCCCGATGTCCCGAAACTTCGCTACGGTGTCCGAGTTGCTCCCGAGCATGCCCAGGATCTGAAGCGTCAGTTGGTCGAGGAGTTTGGCATTTCGGGTAGCGCGATTGTTGACCAGGCTTCGCTTAAGCGGCAATCGAGAGCCATCTTCGATCAGACATTCAAGGTGACGGGCGCATTGAACGTCTTCACCCTTGCTGTGGCAGGATTTGCCATGTTCTCAAGCCTCCTGACGCTGTCTGGTATTCGGCTTCCACAGCTCGCGCCGGTGTGGGCAATGGGTGTACGGCGACGGGATCTAGCGCTCTACGAAGTTGTCCGGACACTTGCACTCTGGCTGGGAACATTTGTGGCTGCGATCCCGGTCGGTCTTGCCCTGGCATGGGTCCTGCTTGCGATCGTGAACGTGGAGGCCTTTGGTTGGCGATTGCCAATGATGGTGTTTCCAATGGATTGGCTTTGGCTGGGAACAATCGCTCTCGTCGCTGCATTGCTGTCGGTGCTGGTGCCGGTTCGGCGTCTCGGCTCGATTAGTCCTTTGGACCTGCTGAGGATTTTCACCAATGAACGGTAGAAAGTTAGCATCGGTCTTGATAGCGGCGGCTATGATCTGCGTAAGCGGTCCGGCGTCCGCACAGGGCTTCGCCGGATTGGGATCGAATGCGCAAGGTTTTGCGATCCCGGAGCGTGGCAATGGTCTTTCTTTCCCCGCCGATCATGGCGCTCATCCTGATTATCGGATTGAGTGGTGGTATGTGACCGCCAACCTCAAAGATGAGGATGGCAGGCAATATGGAGCGCAGTGGACGCTCTTTCGCTCTGCGCTGGCTCCGGGAGACAAGGCAGGTTTCGCGGATCCGCAAGTCTGGATCGGGCATGCAGCGATCACCACCCAAGGCCATCAGTATGTTGCAGAGCGCTTGGGCCGGGGAGGCGTCGGGCAGGCGGGCGTTCAGGCAACGCCATTTCGGGCGTGGATAGACGACTGGCGGATGGAGGGTACCGAGCGAACTGGCTCGGACGCCTTAGGCAACCTTTTAATCTCCGCGGGCGGGCCGGACTTCAGCTATACCTTCGACCTCAGGGCCAACGGGCCGCTCGTTCTTCAGGGTGACAACGGCTTTTCAGTGAAGTCGGCGAACGGACAGGCGAGCTACTACTACTCGCAGCCCTTCTATGAGGTGGCGGGGACAATCACGATGTCCGGGGCGCCGGTCGAAGTCACCGGGAAGGCTTGGCTCGATCGAGAGTGGTCGTCGCAGCCGCTCGCGTCCAATCAGACGGGCTGGGACTGGTTCTCACTGCATATGGATTCCGGTGACAAGCTGATGGCCTTTCGCCTCCGTGATGACAAGGACGGGTTCGTCTCCGCGAACTGGATATCCGGGGATGGGCGAACGACACCTCTATCGAAAGACGACGTTCACCTTGAGCCGACACGGAAGGCAACGGTCGATGGGCGCCAGATTCCGGTAGAGTGGCGTATACGCGTGCCGGATAAGTCACTTGATATCACGACCAAACCGTTGAACGAGAAGTCCTGGATGGCAACCTCGACGCCTTATTGGGAGGGGCCGATAAACTTCACGGGCTCCACGTCAGGTGTCGGGTATCTTGAGATGACCGGCTACTAGGGCTCAGCCGCCACGGTTGCGGCTGGCCGTCGCCGTCTATCGTCGACTCCTCGCGAAGCCTTGAGGCCTGGCTCTTCGAGTGTCGCTCATACCCATGGCCTTGACTAGGTCGTCACCGAGCGGCTCGAGACACCTTGGATATAAGCCTCGTGGATCACCGCTGTCAGAGCCTTTTCCGCCATGCGGCGCGGCTCCTGCTGCATCACTCCCTTGGGAATCGAACCATTTTCGTTTGCAGAGGTTGTTCATGTCGGTCCAATACTGCAGCAATCCCGGTTGGGGCCAACAGGATACAGAATGGCATGATGACCACGCATTTGAAGACGAAATGAAAGAATCGTCGGGGGTCGAAAGGCGGTGGAACCACAAGCTTCATGCCGGAGAGAGTGGAGTCGCGTTTTGATCCGTCAAGGCGCCGATGGGAACTGTCCGAAGGTTCACGGGTTACCTCGCAATCGAAAGGGATGACCATGCCGTTTCCATCGCCGACGACCGAAGATCCTGCACAGCGTTTCGAAGAATCGAAGGACCCTGCCCGGAATGCACTGGACGAGGTCGTCGCCACGGCGAACCAAGCTGGTTGGGGCACGCAGGAGATCGCCGTCGCGCTGCTCGAAGCTGCCAAGTCCCTGAAGGACGCCAACAGCGCCGACCCCGATGCCGCCGATCCTCCGATTGGAGATGCCGTGAAGGAGCAGATCGGTCACGGCGAGCAGTTCGACTAGAGGCCGCCTTCGAGAATGTATGCATCCAGCCTATGAGGACTCACCATGAATGAGAACGATGAACTCCGCCAGGAGATCAGCAGGCTTGCCGAAGCGGCTGCCGCCTCGCGGATTTGCCACGTCTGCCTCCGTCAAAACCTCCCACTAAGATTGCGGCCTCGCGTCCTGCCCCGGCCTTTGGTCCTGCCAGGCTCGCGCGCCGCCCGCAATGACTTTGCCGTCCTCCACTGCGTTGCGGCCCATGCCGAACTCGGCAGTTGCTTTCTCTGCGCCGATCTTGGCATCGTCCCTGAGCTCGAACCACGACCCGACCACGCAAGCTATCTCGATGGCTGGCTCAGGGTTCTCGGCCACGACAAGCGCGCCATCTTTTCGGCGGCAGCGCATGCGCAACGGGCCGTCGACTACCTCCATTCGTTGCAGCCGGACCTCAACGAGGAGGAGGCGGCGTGAGCCGTCTTTTCCTCAGCCATATGAGAGACGCGGATCACCGCGCGGCCCGATAGCCTGGCGAGCGCTTCTTGGGGAAAAGCGTTAGGACGGCGCATCCTCCCTGCAGGCTTACGTCGCCACGCTGAAATCAGCAGCAAGCACCGCGTCCTTCAGCGCCCGCGAATACGGATGCTGCGGATCATCCAACACGGCCCTGGCCCGTCCTCGCTCGACGATTTCGCCTTTACGCATGATGATGATGTTGTCGCTGATGTAATAGGCGGTGGCGAGGTCGTGGGTGATGTAGACGATGGAAAGACCGAGCTCGTTTTTCAGACGGCCAAAGAGGTTGACGATGGCCATGCGCAGTGATGCATCGACCATGGAGACCGGTTCGTCGGCCACTAGCAGGCGGGGTTGCGGGATCAGTGCGCGGGCGATGGCGACGCGCTGAAGCTGGCCGCCCGACAATTCGTGGGGAAACCGGCCTTTCACCTCTTCAAGGGTCAGGCCGACATGGACGAGCGCGGCATCCGCCATCTTCTCCGCCTGCTGCCGGTCCGGTCGTTTTCCCGAGAACGAAAAATTGCGGGCGGTCTCGAAGAGATAACGATCGACACGTTTCAGCGGATTGAAGGCTTCGAAGGGGTTCTGCAGAACCGGCTGCACCTCTTTCATGAAAGCCTTGCGTTCGGATCGGCTATGGACGGCGACGGTCCTGCCGCTGAATTCAAGCTCGCCTTCCGTTGGTTCGGTCTGGCCGAGGATCATGGCCGCGATCGTCGATTTTCCCGAGCCGGATTCTCCGACGATCGAGAGGATCTCCGGCTCCGCGCCCAGTTCGAAGCTGACGTCCTTGACCGCCGTGATCAGGCGCCGGCCGAGCATGCCGCCTTGGCGATAGACTTTCGTGACATGCGAGAGGCTAAGAAGAGCGCTCAAACCTGATCTCCCGTAACGGCAAAACACGCCACGCGCCGCTGCGGCTCGACGGTGACGAGCGGCGGAACCTTCTGCGAGCAGATCTCCATGCGCTTCGGACAGCGCGGGTGAAACCGGCAGCCTTCCGGCGGCATGGCGAGGTTCGGCGGACGCCCCTCCAGCGAAGGGCGGGACGTCGCATCGCCGATGCGCGGCAGGCTGCCGACGAGGTGCTGCGTATAGGGGTGGAGTGGCATGTTGAAGAGTTTGGCGGTCGGCGCTTCTTCGACAAGACGACCGGCATAGACAATGCCGATGCGGTCGGAGACCGTCGCGTGAACTCCCATATCATGGGTGACGAACAGGAAGGACGAGCCCATCTCGCGCTGGATTTCGCGGATCATCGACAGCACGTCGCGCTGAACGATGACGTCGAGCGCGGTCGTCGGTTCGTCGGCGATGATGAATTCCGGAGTCAGGATCGTCGCCAGTGCAATGGTCATGCGCTGGCGCATGCCGCCTGACAGTTCGTGGGGATAGGCGTCGAGCAGATGCGGATCTAGCTTCAGCCGCTGCAGATGGGTGGCGACCCTTTCGAAAAACTCGCTGTTGCCGACTTTCATGTGGCGAAAGGCGAAATCGGTGAAGGAATGACGGATCCGGCGCACCGGATTGAGCACATTCATCGAACCCTGCATGATATAGGACAGATGCCGCCAGCGCAGCGCCAGGCGCTCTTCCGGCTTCATCGCGTAGATATCCTGGGTGCCGCCGTCGAAATGGAATGTCACCTTTCCCGACACGACCCTCAGCGGCGGCCGGATCGCGCCGGCGATGGTCTTGATCAAGGTCGTCTTGCCGCTGCTCGATTCACCGGCAACGCCATAGACCTCGCCGCGGGCAATGGTCAGGCTGATATCGTCGACGGCGCGCACCTCGCGATCGACGCCGTAGAGGAAGGCACGGTAATAGGCTTTCAGATTCTCGATTTCGACCAAAGGATCCATACTAATTTCCCATCCGGTTCAGCCGGCTGCGCGGATCATTGTATTCGTTCATCGACATGGACAGCAGGAAGAGCGCCAGGAAGAGGACGACGATGACGGCGACGGGGGCGGCCACCCACCACCATATGCCTGATATCAGCGCCGAATGGGCATTGGCCCAATAGATCATCATGCCCATGGTCGGCGTCTCGATATCGGTGAAGCCCAGCACCGACAGGGTGATCTCCATGCCGATCGACCAGATCATGTTGTTCATCGTGGTGGCAAAGACGATCGGCAGAACATAGGGCAGGTGCTCCTCGACGAGGATCTTGCGCATGCTCATGCCCGAATAGACGCTCTGGGTGGTGAAGGATCTCGTCTTCAGGCTGATCGCCACCGAACGGATGAGGCGTGCATCATAGGACCAGCCGAGCGAGGCCATGATGACGATCAGTACCGTCCAGGTCATGCTGTCCTTCAGCACGAAGTAGAACAGGATCAGCAGCGGAAATTGCGGGATGACCATGACGCTGTCGTTGATGGCCATCAGCACCCGGTCGACTGCGCCGCCGGCATAACCGGCGACGAGGCCGACGACCAGCGAGATGATGCGTGAAATGAAGGCGACGCCGATGCCGAAAAACAGGGTGTTGCGAAGCGCGGTCGTCAGCTGCCAGAAAACGTCCTGGCCGCGCGATGTCGTGCCGAGCCAATATTCGCCATCCGGCGGCATGTCGGGCGGCAGAAGATAGATGTCGGTCGCGCTGTAAGGCGAGAAATAGGACACCACTATCAAGCCAACGATGACGGCAAAGAGCAGCAGGCCGCTGAGGAATTCCATATTCTGGCGCGCGAGGTCGCGGACGATCGTAAACATGCTCTATTCCACCTTGATGCGCGGATCGATCAGCGGGCTCAGAATGTCGATGATGAACACCGCGGCGGCGACGCCGACGATCGACAATGCGCTGAGGCCGAGCACCAGGCTGTAGTCGCCGGCATGCACCGCTTCGATCAGCAGGTTGCCGATGCCCGGATAGCCGAAGACGATTTCGGTGATGACCGTGCCGTTGAAGATCGCGCCGAGCGACATGGCAAGCCCGGTGAACTGCGGCACCATGGCATTGCGGGCGATATAGGAGCGCAGAATCTTTCGCTTCGGAACGCCGCCGAGCTCGGCGAAGACGACGTAATCCTCGGTGATGATGTTGGAAACGAGCGCGCGCATCCCGATCAGCCAGCTGCCGGCGCCGACCATGATCAGCGACAGGGCCGGCAGGATCGAGTGTTTCAGGATATCGAGGACGAGGGCAAAGGAGAGGTCCAGATTGGCATTCATCTCGTAACCGCCATTGATCGGCAGCACCGGCCAGAGATAGCCGAACACAATCAGAAGCACGAAGGCCAGAATGTAATAGGGAATGGGAAGCAGGGCGATGAAGACGAGGCTAACGGCTTTCAGCACCATGTCCTTGCGGTAATAGCCGGCGAGCGCGCCGATCGCATTGCCGAGTACGAAGGTGATGAGCGTCGACACCGTCATCAGCCCGATGGTCCAGGGCAGGGACCGCAGGATGATGGTGGAAACGGGCGTGGGAAAAGCCGAGAGCGAGGGACCGAGATCACCGGTCGCAAGCCGCAGCCAGAAATTCAGGTATTGCTGCCAGATCGAGCCCTCCATGCCGTAAAGCTCGCGAAGTGACTGGCGCATCAGTTCGATCGCATTCGGATCGGATTGCCCCATCTGGGTGATGGCGCCTATGCTTTCTTCGACCGGATCGATCGGGGTCAGGTGGGTGACGAAGAATGTGATGGTCACGCCAAGGAATACGACTAGCAGAAACTGACCGAACCGCTTCAGCACAAAGATCAGATAGGACGTCATAGGGCGGTGGTTCCTCTCTGGTTCCCTTCATCAAGTGGAAAGGATCGACGGACATGCCACATGCCCGTCGATTAGGGGGCCGGCGCGCAACACTCGCGCCGGCGTTGGGAGGATTATTTCGGTTGTGCCGGCTTCAGCTTGACCATCATCAGCCTGGAGTTGGCCCAATTCGGCACCGGATCGGTATAGGGATCGGCGATCGTCGGATAACCGGTCCAATAGGTCGTATCCATCGAGGTGAAGACGTTATACGACATCAGCGGGATCGTCGGCATTTCGCGGGCGACCAGCTTCAGATAATCCTTGCCGAGCTCGACGCCCTTGGGGTCGTCGGCGCTGATGCCGCGAATGCTTTCGATGATCTTATCGAGCTCCGGATTGCTCCAGCGCTGCCAGTTGCGCGGCGGCTGATTGTCACCCTTCTTGGCCACGAACTGCGAATGCCAGCTATCCAGGAAAAACGACAGGTCGGGGTCGCCGCCCCAGGTTTCGACGCTCCAGGCGATCGCCACCTGGAAATCGCCGGGCTGGAGTGCCACCTGCCAAAGTTTCGCGGCCGGCACGGCTTTGGCGTCGATGCCGAATGCAGCCCACTGCTGTGCGATCAGGGTGCCTGCCCGGGTGAAGACCGAGCGCGTGTCGCCTTCCACCGTCATCCGGATCTTGAAGGGCTGTCCATCAGGGGTCAGCCATTTGCCGCCAGATTTCTTGAAGCCTGCCTTCTCCAGCAGTTCGCCGGCAGCCTTCGGATCCGGTTTCCACCAGCCATAGCCGAAGGCACCGCTGATTGCCTGCGAGTCGGTCGGGATCTGGTCCTTGAACTTCGGCTGCTTGCGCAGGATATCGGCGATCTGTTGCCCGACCGTCGGGTCATAAGGCTTGATCTTGCTCTTGCCGGTATCGATCTCGAAATTCTTCAGCCAATCCTGCATCGGCGCCTGATAGTCCTTCATCGTGGCCGCCGTCGGCGGCACGCCGAGCGCCGACAGCGTCGCAGCGCCGCGGTAGCTCGCCATGTCAACAGCCTTGATGTCGATCAGCAGGGCAAGCGCCCAGCGTACATCGGCGTTGTCGAAGGGTGGATTCTGGGTGTTGAAGATCACCGCCGGAAGCGTCGGATCCGGATGGGCGAATGGGAAGCCCGGGAACCAGGTCTCGATCGACTTCGATTTTTCCTTCAGCGTGAACATGCCCTCAGGCGTGTTGTCGTGAATGATGTCGAGATTATGCTCGAGCTGAGCGATGGTGCGTTTATCCGGCGGGCCGGGATCGGTATAGGTCACGTATTTCGGGGCCGGCTCGCCGAAGCGGGCAAGCGAGGTCCGCTGCCAGTCGTCACGCTTCTCCCAGGTATACCATTTGCCCTGGGGATCGTAGGACTTGAGCTTGTAGGCGCCGAGCGAAACGGGATTGGCGAAATCATAACGAAGCGGATCTTCGACTTTCTCGAAGACGTGCTTGGGCATGATCCAGGCGCCGTTCCAGCGCACGGTGAAGATGGCGTGGAAGCGCGAATTGGGCTTCTTCAGCTTGAACACGACAGTCGAGGGATCGGTCGCCTCGACGCTTGCCACCTGCACCGAGAAGGCAGCACTCCAGATCATGCCGGGGTGATCCATCTGCGTCTTGACGGTATAGACCACGTCGTCTGCCGTGAACTCCACGCCGTCGCTCCAGAAGAGCCCCTTGCGCAGTTTCACGGTCATCTCGGTGAAGTCGGCATTATATTGCGGCTTGTCGGCAGCCAGCGAATTGTCCCAGGTCGCGCCGCCAAGTCCTTGTTCGGGGTCGATATACCAGAGCGTATCCATGGTCAGTTGCTGCAGGCCGGTCGATACGCCGCCGCCGCCATTGACCCAGATGTTGAACCAGCCGGGATTTTTGATCGTCCCTTCCGGATTTTCGACGATGAGCGTCTCCTTGCGCGGCAAGGAGGTGTAGTCATCGGCCTTGGCCGTCGCTGTCAGGCCGAGTGCGGCCAGCGCGACGCCAAATGCGAGCCTCTTCCACTGTTGCATGAACTCCTCCCTAGAAAGCGACGATACGGCGGCCGCAAAGGCACGCATGGGCACGTCGCGGTTGTCGGTTCGCAGAGGCCTCAGGACCTGAACAGTCAGGTCCAGGACCTCGGTGAACCATCCCTCCGGCTCCCTGCCTCCTCGCAGTGAGCCGAAATCTCAGCCGGTGGCCAATCGGGGCTTACCCGGCGGTGGCTGTCATACCGACAGCCGGATGACGTTGTAGGAGAACGGTTTCAGCGCCGCCCGCAGCCGTCCATCCTCGATCTTTCCACTCTCGACATTGACGGGGGCGACCGTTTGCGGCCGCGCTGCCGTGTTGACGGCTTCCAGATCGCCGTGGATCATTTCCACCTGCTCGACCACCCGGGCGCTTCCGAAGCCTTCCAGCCGCACATCGAGATCGAGCGCCGTGCTCGGATGGCGGTTGACGGCAAAGAAGGTCAGGGTCTTGCCATCCTCGGAATGGACTGCCGATACGTCGAGATAGGGGACGTCGTTCTCCTCGTCGCTGTCATAGGTCGGGCCATCGACGACCAGCTGCAGTGCCGAGCCGCGGCCATATCTGGAGGCGTAATAGAACGGGTAATAAATGGTCTGGCGCCAAGCCGCACCGCCGTCCTCGGTCATGATCGGGGCGATGACGTTGACGAGCTGCGCAATGCAGGCGATGCGCACGCGGTCGGAGCGACGGATGAAGGTGTTCAGGATGCCGCCGACCTGCAGCACGTCCTCGAAATTATAGATGTCTTCCAAGAGATGCGGCGCATCCGGCCATTCGTCGCGCGCCAGGATCTCCTTGTCCTGCTGGTTGGAATGATACCAGACATTCCATTCGTCGAAGGAAATGCCGATTGTCTTCTTCGAGCGTTTTTTCGCCTTGATGTAGTCGATCACGCCGCCGATCGTGGTGATGTAGCGGTCGAGCTTCGTCGCGCGGGCGAGATAGTTGAGCGTATTTTTCTCGCGGTTGGCAAAATACATATGCAGCGAGATATGGTCGGCGCTGTCATAGCACTGCTCGAGGACCTGGGCTTCCCACTCGGGATAGGTCTTCATATCGGAATTGGACGAGCCGCAGACCACGAGTTCGAGGGACTTGTCGAAGCCGCGCATGGCCTTCGCCGTCTCATCCGCCAGCCGGCCATATTCATAGGCCGACTTGTGACCGACCTGCCAGGGACCATCCATCTCGTTGCCGAGGCACCACAATTTGACATCGTGCGGATTGGACCAGCCGTGCTTGCGGCGCAGATCCGACCAGTAGGTGCCGCCAGGATGATTGCAATATTCAAGGAAATTGCGGGCGGCATCCAGGCCGCGTGATCCGAGATTGACGGCAAGCATCGGCTTGGTATTCGCCTTCTTGCACCAGTCGACGAATTCATTGACGCCGATCTGATTGGCTTCGCGGGTGCGCCAGGCAAGGTCGAGGCGCACTGGGCGTTCCTCACGGGGGCCGACGCCGTCTTCCCAATTATAGGCCGAAACGAAGTTGCCGCCGGGATAGCGGCAGTATGGCGTGTCGAGCTCACGGACCAGATCGAGGACATCCTGCCGGTATCCGTCCTCATCGGCCGTCGGGTGTCCGGGCTCATAAATGCCCCCGTAGATCGCTCTGCCGAGATGCTCGAGAAATGAACTATAGAGCCTGGAGTCAATGGTCGCGATGCGGAAATCGCGGTGGACAACGACGTTCGTCTTCAACGGATCCTCCCGTTTATATATCAGGTATTTTGTTTTCTTGCCTCTAACTTGATATCAGGAATGTTGTTCTGTCAACTGCGTTGCGGTTTTAATCATACTAATCCGATATGCCGAAAAAGCTGTTTTATTACAAATGTTTGACAGATTTTATCGGTCGTCAAAACTGGAAAGAAGCGTAATATGTAAATCAAGATTTCCGATTTTGATATTTCAGACATGCAGTCGCATGATGATATCGCGTCCGTGATTTCCGAAGCCGCGACCGAATATATTCACGCCGCCAGTATGGCCGGCATTCTCCGCGATGCCGACCCGGAGCCGGATGGAGGAATGCTGGGCAAGCGCGAGGTCGCTGAGCGTGACATTCGAGGCGGCGACACCGTCGATGAAGGTTCCGCGCGTGGAGATACGCCAGGTCTTCATCATACCATATTGCGAGCCCTCGAGCTTCCACCATGCCGGCGTGAAGGCGCCGCGCTTGTCGCCGTAGTCGCCGGGCGACGTCCAGGTTCCAATGGCCATTCCATTGACCCAGAGGGTTATGTCGGAGGGCCAATCCGGATTGGTGCCGGGCACTTCCGACGACAACTCCAACGAAAATTCGATGGCGCGGATATCCTTGTTCAACACCTTGGCGTTGTTGGGGAATTTATATTCCACATAGCCCCTGCCGAACCAGACGAGCCCGGCCTGCATGCGCTGCGGATCCAGAAAATAGTCGGGAACATCGAGAGGGCCGATGACGCTCTCGGTGGAGCAAAGACCACATGGCGCATGGACGTCACAACTGGTGTAGAGCCCGACCGGCATCTCGACTTCGATGATATTGTTGGCCCTTTGGGCGGCACTTTCCTCAAAGCTGATCAGAATTTCGCTGTAGATCGCCGAGCAGATCTTCTGGTTTCCCTTGCGCGCCTTCGTCAGCTGGGAATCGACCAGCCGGGCGTCTTCCAAAATCTGGATCCCGGTGGCGACGGTCGATTGAGGAAGAGAAAGAGCACGCGCGATATCGTTGATATTCATCGGCCCTTTGGCGCAGAGCAGCTTGAGCATCTCCAGCCGCGCCGGCGCCGAAAGCGCGCGTATCGCATCATTATTCTCGCCGGCGGCAATCGTCAAAAACGAGCGTTCCATCATCCCCCCACCATTTCCGATGAAATGATGTATATCGGATATTATGATACATCAAGTGGGAATGCTTCGACTGTTTTGTAAGATAGCGGCTTGGTTTCAAGCCGCCATGAATGAACGTGAAGCCCTTCCGACTTCCGATATGACGTTGGTATCTGGAACGTTACGCGTCAAAGTTCGGCGCGTCTCGGATCGGCTGGCGGGGCGGAATTTCGAGCTCAATTCCCCCGACCGATCGCAAGCGGGCGCGAATGGCATCGGCGAGATTCCTGATCGTTATGCTGGCCATCGCTACCTCTATTCATCGATGACGCATATAAATCACCGATTGCATATTCTCAAGCAATGACCGAGATGCGTTTCCGTCCTCAGCCTGGCAGGTCCACAACAGGTCCGCTGGCCCGGGTCAATGCCCGGTCGCATCATGTTGCAGGTCGGCATCGGTCAGGGTTCCGAGAAAGGCGACGATGTCGTCGATTTCGGGATCGGTGAGGGCGGGCGCATCGCCCGGCTTCCTGCCGAAGGGCGGGTCCTGGTTGAGATTGTCCCAATAGGCCTGCGGCAGGTCGTCATATTTCCGGACTGTGCCGTCGCCATTCCTTGGATACCAGCGGCCGGGATCGCTGTCGCGCGTCGCGTAGAAGGAGACGACGTCGCGCAGCGAGTGGAAATAGCCATTGTGGAGGAAGCTCTTCTTCAACGCGACATTGCGCAGCGTCGGGGTGCGGAACAGGCCGCAATATTCGCTGCGTCCGGCAAAGTCGGTACGCTGAGGGCCGCAAAGACCGAGATCATGATAGCTCGGGTCGCTGTTGGCCGGGATCGCCGTGTTGCGCGGTGCGGCGAGCCCGAGGAAGCCGAAATCGGAAAATTGCGGCGGCTCGCCGTCATTGGCCGGCTCGCTCAGGTGACAGCTCGAACAGTTGCCCTTGGCCGGATCCTCGAACAGCTGTCGTCCGCGCAGCTCCTGCGCCGTCAGTGTCGCCTTGCCGGCGAGAAAGGCGTCGTAGCGGCTGGAATAGGGATAAAAATCCGGGCCGCTCTGCTCGAAGGTGGCGAGGACCTCGGCGGCGGCATCAAAGGCATCCTTAGGATTGTCGAACACCGTTTCGCCGAAGGCCGCCTTGATGTCGTCGGCATAGGCGGCCTTGCGCAGCTTCGCCACCACGGCGGCCGCATCCTTGTTGCCCATCTCGAAGGGCGAGAGCAGCGGGATCTTCGCCTGATCGGCGCCGTGATCGACCCGGCCGTCCCAGGTCAGGCCGCCCGTCGGGCCATTGTCGACGCTTTCGTCGCCCTCGTCCTCGGAATCGTAATAATGCTCGGTGAAAGCAGGCACTGCCTGTAGGTAACGCAGCGTCGGAACGGCGCGCAGCCCCGGCTGGTCCCCATGTTCGCCGCCCATTTCCACCGGCACGGCCGATGCCGGGCCGAAGGCGTGACTGGGATCATGGCAGGAAGCACAGGCCTGGAGCCCCGAGGCTGACAGCGAGGGATCTGAGAATATCTTGCGGCCGAGTGCGGTGAGCGTTTCGGCCCGGGCGAAGGCTTCGGTGCGCGACATCGGTCCGGGATGCACGCCGGCGGCGGTCGCCGCGCTGCTTTGCCGCAGGGGAAGAATGGCCAGACAGAGCGCTGCAGCACCCATGCTCATGGCCAGGCCGGACCGCACAAGCCAGATGGTCGTGATTGCCATGATAAGGATTCCAATAGCTTAAGACTGGTTTCCTCCATGATCGAACCTGGTTGCAACAAATTGATGACGGCTATTCCCTGCGGCATCACGGCAACCCCTGATGTCACAAAGTTGATAGACGGCCGGATTAGCGTCAGGGTGCCCCCCGAGCGTTCTCCGCTCCCTCTAGCCAACGCCCCTAGCCATGAGGTACTCCCCGTGAAAAGACTGAAACTCCTCCATTCCATCTGTCTCGCCGGATCGGCCATTGTGCCGTTTGCCATGGCGACGGCAGCCCACGCGGCGCCCGCCGGCTACGACAAGATCGACAATGTCGTCGTCATCTATGCCGAAAACCGCAGCTTCGACAATCTCTACGGCAGCTTTTCCGGCGCCGACGGGCTCTCGAACGCGACCGCCGATCGCGCCCGCCAGCTCGACCGGGACGGCGAGCCGCTGTCCGAATTGCCGCCGGCCTGGGGCGGCCTCACCGCCAAGGGTGTCTCGCCTGCCGTCACCGAGGCGCAGTCGGCCCATCTCGCCAACGCCTCCTTCGCGATCGACGATCCGCAGGGTTTTGCGCAGGCGCCTTCGGTTATCACCCGCGACCTCTGGCACCGCTTTTACCAGGAGCAGATGCAGATCGACGGCGGCAAGAACGACAAGTTCGTCGCCTGGGCCGATTCCGGCAGCCTCGTCATGGGCCATTACGACGGCTCCATCCTGCCGATGTGGCAGGTCGCCAAGAAATACGTCATTGCCGACAATTTCTTCCAGGGCGCCTTCGGCGGGTCGTTCCTCAACCATTTCGCGCTGGTCTGCGCCTGCACGCCCTATTATCCGGATGCCGACAAGAGCCCGGCCAAGCCGACCATCGCCAAGGTGGATGCGGATGGCACGTCGCTGACGGTCGCGGAAAACGCGCCGAAGTCGGCGCTGGAGGGCGCACCGAAATTCGTCTCCGACGGCACGCTGACGCCTGACTTCTACGCCGTCAACACCATGCAGCCGCCCTACCAGCCGAGCGCCAATCCGCCGGCCAAGGATGGTGACGCGGCCTATGCCGATCCGGCGGCCGCAACGACGCTGCCGCCGCAGCATGCAATCACCATCGGCGACCTGTTATCGCTGAAGGGCGTCAGCTGGGCCTGGTATAGCGGCGCCTGGCAGGCAGCCCTTGATGGCAAGAATGCTACCCCGGTGCCGAACTTCCAGTTCCACCACCAGCCGTTCAACTATTTCGCCAATTTCGCGCCTGGCACCCCGGCGCGTGCGGAGCATCTGAGGGATGGCGGCCTTGGCGGCGAAGCCTTCCTCAAGGATATCGACGACGGCAAGCTGCCGGCGGTTTCCTTCTACAAGCCGCAGGGCAACCTCAACGAACATGGCGGTTATGCCGATGTTTCGAGCGGCGACCAGCATCTTGCCGATATCGTCTCCCACCTCGAGAAGAGCCCGCAATGGGGCCATATGCTCGTCATCGTCACCTATGACGAGAATGGCGGCTTCTGGGATCACGTCGCACCGCCGAAGGCCGATCGCTGGGGCCCGGGCAACCGTATTCCGGCTTTCATCATCTCGCCCTTCGCCAACGGCGGGATGGTCGATCACACCCAGTACGACACGACGTCGATCATCCGCTTCATCACCACGCGCTACGATCTGCCGGTGCTGCCCGGCATCCTCGCCCGCGACAAGGCGCTGCGCAATAATGACCAGCCGCCGATGGGCGACCTCACAGCCGCGCTCGACTTGACGCATTGACCGATTACGAGTGGCCCCGGCGCTGACTGGGGCCGCTCTGTCACCAAGCTGATCGTTATCGGCGCAGCAGCGGCCGCAACGCAGCCTGTGTTTCCTTCAGCAGCGGCAGATAGCGTTCCTTCATCTCCGCCGCCGGCACGACGGCGGCCGGCGCGCCGATATTGATCGCCGCGACCGTTTCGCCGCGGTCGTTGTCGATGGGCACGGCGATGGAGCAGAGTCCGATCTCCAGCTCCTGATCGATAATGGCGTAACCCTCGGCGCGGACCCGGCGGAATTCGGCAATGAGTTCGTCCGGATCCGTCCTGGTATTCGCCGTGTTTTGCTTCAGCTCGCTGCGGGCGAGGATGGCGCGCGCCTCGCTTTCGCTAAGGGCCGCGAGCAGCACGCGCCCCATCGAGGCGCAGTAGGCGGGCAGGCGGCTGCCGGGGGTCAAATTGATCGACATGACGCGGCGCTGCGAGGCGCGGGCGATATAGACGATGTCGGTGCCGTCGAGCACCGAGGCCGAGGCGCTCTGGCCGGCCTTTTCCGAGAGATGATCGAGATGCGGCTGCAGCAGCGCCGGCAATGGCGTCGCCGCGAGATAGGCATGGCCAAGCCGCAGGATCTTCGGCGTCAGCGTGAAGAACTTGCCGTCATAATCGGCAAAACCGAGTTCGGCGAGCGTCAGCAGCGAGCGCCGCACGGTGGCGCGGTCGAGCTCCGTCAGCTTGGCGGCCTCGGCGATCGAAAGCCGCTGCCGCGTTTCGCCGAAAGCTTCGATGACTTTCAGGCCGCGGGCAAAGCCGCTGACGAAATCCGTTTCGCGCATGGTGGGCTCCTGTGTTGGGTTGCCTGTCGGAACGCGTTCTATGGTGCTTCGCCCTTCGCTTGCGCTTCGGGCATTCGTCGCTGCAATCGATTCACTGGATCGATTGCTCGGGCTGCGCCCGACCGCTCCTTATTTGTGCGATATACGAACAAATGTCAAATATCGCACAAAATACATTGCCGCCTGAGATGCCGCGCTTTATGTCTACGCCAGAGGGGCGGGATGGAGAATTCCCGGCCGCATCTAGCCAAGGAGAGATCCCGCATGGACAAGACAGTCGGGAGCACGGCGGAAGCCGTCTCTGAAATCGGTGATGGCGCGACCGTGATGATCGGTGGTTTTGGTGGCTCGGGCGCGCCGATCGAGCTCATTCATGCCTTGATCGACAAGGGCTCCAGGAACCTTACCGTGATCAACAACAATGCCGGCAACGGGCGCATCGGTATCGCTGCGATGATCGATGCCGGCTTGGTCCGGAAGATGATCTGCTCTTTCCCGCGCTCCTCGGATCCGCGCGCCTTCACCGATAAATATCTGGCCGGTGAAATCGAGCTCGAGCTGGTGCCGCAGGGAACACTTGCCGAGCGCATCCGGGCCGGCGGAGCCGGCATCCCGGCTTTCTACACGCCGACGGCCTACGGCACCGAACTTGCCGACGGCAAGGTCATCGCCGAATTCGATGGCCGCCATTATGTGCAGGAGCGCTGGCTGAAGGCCGACTTCGCGATCGTCAAGGCTGAGATCGGCGACATCCAGGGCAATCTCACCTACAACAAGGCCGGCCGCAACTTCAATCCGCTGATGTGCATGGCGGCGGCGAAGACCATCGTCCAGGTCTCGTCCATCGTGCCGGCCGGCGGCATCGATCCAGAGCATGTGGTGACGCCCGGTATTTTCGTCGACCGCGTCGTCGCTGTTTCCAATCCTCAGCAGGAAGAAGAGCTCATTCGAGCCGGAGTGGCCTACGTATGACCATCGATCACAGCTCCATCAACACCCGGGAAGACATCAAGCTTTCCAATGCGCAGATCGCCTGGCGCGCCGCGCAGGACATCGCCGACGGCGCCTATGTGAACCTCGGCATCGGCTTTCCCGAAATGGTCGCCCGTTATCAGCCGCCCGGCCGTCAGGCGATCTTCCACACCGAAAACGGTATCCTGAATTTCGGCGAACCGCCGGCGGCAGGCGAGGAGGACTGGGATCTGATCAATGCCGGCAAGAAAGCGGTGACGCTGAAGCCGGGTGCTGCCTTCTTCCATCACGCCGACAGCTTCGCCATGGTGCGCGGTGGCCATCTCGACGTCGCGATCCTCGGCGCCTATCAGGTTGCCCAGAGCGGTGACCTCGCCAACTGGCGGGTGGGCAGCAAGGGCGTGCCGGCCGTCGGCGGCGCCATGGACCTGGTGCACGGCGCCAAGCAGGTCTGCGTCATCACCGAACATGTCACCAAAACAGGCGAGCCGAAGCTGGTGGAGAATTGCACCTTCCCGCTGACCGGCGTCGCCTGCATCACCCGCGTCTATACCAGCCATGCCGTCATCGACATCGTGAAGGGACGCTTCGTCCTGCGCGAGAAGTTGGCTGCGATGTCGCAGGAGGAATTGCAGGCCATGACCGGCGCGCCGCTGCATGTCGACGGGCCGGTTGCCGACCTCGACGTCCCGCAACTCTGAGGAAAAGCCATGACCGAAGCCTTTATCTGCGACTATATCAGAACGCCGATCGGCCGTTTCGCCGGCTCGCTTTCCCAAGTGCGCGCCGACGATCTCGGCGCTATCCCTTTGAAGGCGCTGATGACGCGCAACGGCGCCGTCGACTGGGAAGCGGTCGACGACGTGATCTTCGGCTGCGCCAACCAGGCGGGCGAGGACAACCGCAATGTCGCGCGCATGTCGGCGCTGCTTGCCGGCCTGCCGATCACGGTTCCCGGCACGACGATCAACCGGCTCTGCGGCTCCGGCATGGATGCGGTAATCACGGCGGCGCGCGCCATCCGCTCCGGCGAGGCCGAGCTGATGATCGCAGGCGGCGTCGAAAGTATGTCGCGCGCGCCCTTCGTCATGCCGAAGGCCGAGACGGCCTTTTCACGCGCGGCTGAGATCCACGACACGACGATCGGCTGGCGCTTCGTTAACCCGCTGATGAAGAAGCAGTACGGCGTCGATTCCATGCCGGAGACCGGTGAGAACGTTGCCGAAGACTATCATGTCAGCCGCGAGGATCAGGATGCATTCGCGGTGCGAAGCCAGGCGAAGGCGGCCGCCGCCCAGGCAAACGGACGCCTGGCGAAGGAGATCACTCCGGTGGTCATCCCGCAGCGCAAGGGCGATCCTGTTATCGTCGACAAGGACGAGCATCCGCGCGCGACGACGATCGAAACGCTGGCGAAACTCGCGACACCTTTCAAAAAGGAAGGCGGCACGGTGACGGCGGGCAATGCCTCCGGCGTCAATGACGGCGCGGCGGCGCTGATCGTCGCCTCCGAAGCGGCGGCGCGAAAATACGGGTTGACGCCGATCGCCCGCATCCTCGGCGGCGCGGCCGCCGCGGTTCCGCCGAGGGTGATGGGCATCGGACCGATCCCGGCCTCGCGCAAGCTGATGGCGCGGCTCGGCATGACCCAGGACCAGTTCGACGTCATCGAGCTCAACGAGGCCTTTGCCAGCCAGGGGCTGGCGGTGCTGCGCGAACTCGGGATAGCCGATGACGATCAACGGGTAAACCGCAATGGCGGCGCGATCGCGCTCGGCCATCCCTTGGGCATGTCGGGCGCCCGCATCACCGGCACGGCGGCGCTGGAGCTTGCCGAAACCGGCGGACGTTATTCGCTGTCGACCATGTGCATCGGTGTCGGGCAGGGGATTGCGATCGCACTGGAAAGGATTTGAGGGCGCCACACGTCAGATCCCGAGACGTCGCCACATCTCCAAATCACGGTGCTACAGCGCCAAGCCCATCATATCACACGCGCAAATCCTGGCATCGGACTTCCCGTCGCGGCCGATGCGGCAGGGCAGAATGGTGGCAGGATAGCTAGGGTCCTTGCGGGGAGCTGCAATCTTCGACCCTCCGCGCAGCCTCTCAGCCCTCTAACAATCTTTCCTGACGCTCACGCAATGAGTTGAAGACGCTTTCGGGCAGCCGTAGTTTCGTATCCTTGAAAAATCGCCGGTTCAACGCGTCGATATCTGCATCCGGATCGGCCGTAAGCAAGGCGACCTCGTCAAAGAAATCCAGTTCGGAGTCCGAAAGCGTTGAATTTGGTGCGGGTTGTGCACCCCACACGTCCCAGGGCAGGACTTCGCGACCGTTGATGGTGGCGAGGTCTCGGATCAGGTTGCCGGCAATGAACCACAGACCACGAAGCTGCTCAAACTCGATGCCGAACAGGTTCGGATCGAGTTCTCCGCTGCGGCATCTGCGCCAAGCCTCGGACGCGGTCAAGAATTGGGCGCGCGGGACGTCATGGATGTCGAAACCAATTTCGAGATTCCGGATGAAAACCTCGTCGAGCTGACTGTCCAGCAGGGCCCAGCGCCCATCACCCGCTTTCCAGTATTCACAGACCCAATGATCTTCGAACTTGCCTGGATTAAAGTAGGCGCCGAAGCCTCCGCGGCCTCGGGCGGGAACTCCGTGCTGGCGAAGGATTGCGACGGAAAGTAACATGTAATGGCGGCAGATGCCAACCAGACGCTTCTCGGGCGGCCGGGCGCAGGAGAGCGGGCGATCGTCAAGCGCTAGCAACGCATCAACCATTTTCTCGATCGGGCGGATATGGCTTTCGGCGCGGCGCGCTTCGGGAACCTTGTAACCATAGAGTGGTTCTGCGGCGTGTTCGTAGATCAGCAAAGCCTGGACCGTGCGGGCGACGCCGCCCGGATCGGACGGCAGCATGTCGAGGAGCGCGGAATGGCGGCCGGGCGCGCTAAAGGCAGAATGCCTTGTATAATGTTCATGCTTGCGACGCTGAGCGCCGTCATTGTCCGTGCAAAGGGCGGAAGGGATCGTGTCGTTCATGAGAACCTCCTGCGGGTCAACTGCCAGTACGCCTGTTTCTGCCATAGGGTCTGAGGGGGTGCTTGATCCTGGTTGCTGACATTTGCGCCCTATTCGCCCCTTCGCTCTGCATCTCAGGCCGCATCGCCGGCACAATGGCATTGGAGCTTGTGGAGACCGCGCGTATTCGCTGTCGACAGCGTGCATCGGTGACCGGCACGATATAATCAGCCGCGCTCGAAAGACTTTGAGCGCGCGCAGCGTTGCGTGCTGCGCTCTGCTTCGATAAAAAACCCGGCATGCTGATCCGACCCGCGGAATATGACGATCAAGGCGCTATCTGGAGGATCATCGGCCCGACGATCCGCGCCGGCGAGACCTATGCGCTCGATCGCGATCTCTCGGAAACCGATGCGCTTGCCTACTGGTGGGGACCGGACCGTGAGACCTTCGTCGCCGAAGAGGAAGGTGTGATCCTCGGCACATATTACATCAAGGCCAATCAGGCCGGCGGTGGCCGGCATGTCTGCAATTGCGGCTACATGACCGATGCTGCTGCGAGCGGCCGCGGCGTCGCCCGGCTGATGCATGACCATTCCCTGGAGCATGCCCGCTCGCGAGGCTTTCGAGCCATGCAGTTCAATTTCGTCGTCAGCAGCAATGAACGTGCGGTCGCGCTGTGGCAGTCTCTCGGCTTCGATGTCGTTGGCCGTCTCCCCGGCGTGTTTCTTCATCCGACGCAGGGTTATGTCGACGCTTTGGTGATGTTTCGCAGGCTCTAGCTGTCATTCGAATTCGATCACGAAGCTGTGCGACGAATTCGATGGACCCATGTCGTCCCAGCTGTCGACCCGCAATTCCTTCGGATCGCGTTTGCCGGAAGCATTGGCGTAGTACATGCCGAAATCGTCGCCCGGTTTGTGTTCGTTCGGCATGTCTCGCAGCCACTTCGTGAATGTCATCGTCTCGCCGGTCACCCAGCGCCAGCTGCCTTTGGGCTCCCGGCCGCTTTCGTCCTGGATCAAGCCGATCCACGGTCCATGTCTGTTTGTCTCGTTCCGGGATGCGTCATATTCGGAATCGACGAGGCGGTCGTCCTTGCTGAAGAGCAAGACGATAAAATCGTTCTCTTCTTTCGAAGTGATCGTCGCCAGATGTCCGCCGCAGCGCTTGGCCGCCAGATCCGCCAATTTCCACGTTGTCGATTGCGAATACATCACCGCGTACATATGCCCTTGGAGCGAACCGTAGACCTTTTCCTCCCGTGGAGCGCAGTCGATGACTTTCCAGACACGCTCATCTGTTTCCAGTCCTTCGAAATCCTTCCGCAGATACCGCCTCGCCGCGGGCGAGGAATAAAGACCGTCCGCGGCCCTGACCACGTTGATCCCGAGCGCCTTTGCCGTCGGTTCATTGAGGTAACCGGTACCGGCAAGGCCGGCGGATTTCTGGTAGTCGCTTATGGCGCTGCGGGTCTGCGCACCAAACACGCCATCGGCGTTTCCTGTGCCGAAGCCCTTTGCGGCAAGGGCGAGCTGGACCTCACTTCTCTTCGCCTTGTTGAGGGTAAGTTCGGTCTCGCGCTGCTCCGGCGTCGGGAACAACAGCGAGGCGACAGCATTGGGCTGCATGACTGACAGCATCTGCCGGGCGACATCGGCCTTTTCGCCGCTGCGATGCTTTGCGAGAAAAAACGTCCAGATGCGTGGCGTATTGATCCGCAAGGCTTTCTGAAAATCAGCCTCGGCCTCTGTTGCCTTCGGATCAACCGTCGGTGTGACGATTGGCGACTGCTCCGATTGTTGCAGGGCGGGCGCGAAATAGAATTCGAGCGATAGGGACGACAGAATCTGTGGCGACTGCTTGCCGTCGGTCGCTGTTCGAACATCGCGGATCACCCGTTTGAACGCGGTGCCGATTTCAATCCCCGGGCTCGCCAGATGGTTCACCAGCGCTGTGGTGAAGGGGGAGTTCTCGCCACGCCCGTCGGCTGCGACCTGGCCGGGCGCGGCTGCAAAAGCAATCATGGTGCCTGCGCTCTCCGTTTCTACCGGCGCCAGCCCTCGCGTCGCAAGGCTTCTGCTTGCTCCCTCGATCTCTTCGTTGAGGCGGTTGGCCAGCGGATTGTTGCGGCAAGCGTCCAGGAAGACGAGGGTGATCTTGGCTTTCCTTTCAATCGCCCGCATCACGTCTTCCAGAGCGAGCGTCTCTGCAGCAACGTCGAATTCGCTCGCAAGCCGGGCGTTGGTGGCGACGAGATAGTTCTCGCCGCGAAGCTGCATGCCGTGCCCGGCGTAGTAGAAAAGTGCTACGTCGTCGGCCGTGATCTTGCGCGAAAAACGCGCGACGGCTTCCGCAAGCTGGCTGCGGTTCGCATCGACGACGATGTCTGCATCAAATCCCTGGGCGGAGAGGAAAGCCCCGAACGCACGCGCATCGCGCGTGGCATTGGGGAGCGCACTGGCGGTTTCGTATGTTGAGTTTCCAATGACGAGCGCCAGTCTCCGGCCGTTTTCTGCGGCGGTCGCGTCAAGAGACCCGATCATGGTCATCAAGAGCAAAGGCAGACATGTCAGGCACATTCGCATCATGATCACCTCCCCCAAGGCCGTCACAAATCAAATGTTTGATGTCACTTGAAAATTCCCCTCAGCTGACAGGCGAGGGTGCGTGCCTCGAATGACTGCTGTCCAATGCGACATTTTAGCATCGACTTAATTTCGAGCAAAGCCTATGCACGATGATCGCCATTGATGCCTGGAGCAATTTACACGCGGAAAAAAGATATGTGCGCGCTGTCGAATCCGCCGCGGCCCAAACGTCTTGAGATCGCGGGCGCGAAATGCGGTAGGCTTGCCGCATGCGTCGCGATCACTCTGTCGGCATGGAGGTTGTGTAGCCATGGGTGTTTCCTATCGTTGGGTCATCGTCGCCGCGGGCGCATTGATGACATGCGTCGCGCTCGGCGCGATGTTCTCGCTGGCGATTTTCCAGGAGCCGATCGCGACGGCGACCGGTTGGTCGCATGTCGGCATAGCGAGCGCGATGACGCTGAACTTCATCGTCATGGGTTTCGGCGGCTTCTTCTGGGGGGCGGCAAGCGACCGCTTCGGTCCGCGCATCGTCGTGATGATCGGGTCCATTCTGCTCGGCCTGGCACTGGTTCTCGCGAGCCGCACCGAGACGCTGCTGCAATTCCAACTAACCTACGGCATCCTTGTCGGACTGGCCGCCAGCACGTTCTTCGCGCCAATGATCGCGGCGACGACCGCCTGGTTCGACGAAAACCGCGGCCTTGCAGTGTCGCTGGTCTCGGCCGGCATGGGCGTTGCGCCGATGACCATCTCGCCCTTCGCGCGCTGGCTGATCTCGGCCTATGAATGGCGGCCGGCCATGCTGATCATCGGCATTGCTGCCTGGGTGCTGCTGGTGCCGGCCGCGCTTCTGGTCAGGCGCCCGCCTGCCGAGACCACTGACACCGGAACCGAGTTCGCGGCCGACGGCGCCCGGCCGCAACTGTCGAAAGTCTTTAGATCGCCGCAATTCATCGTGCTTGGCCTGACCTTCTTTGCCTGCTGTGCGGCGCATTCCGGGCCGATCTTCCACATGGTGAACTATGCGACGATCTGCGGCGTAGCACCGATGGCGGCCGTCAGCATCTACAGCGTCGAGGGCCTGGCGGGACTGGGCGGCCGGTTGCTCTATGGCAGCCTTGCCGACAGGATCGGGGTGAAGCCGGTGCTGGTCGCCGGCCTGCTGGTGCAGGCGGCAGCCCTTGCGAGCTATCTCTTCGTCAGCCAACTCGGCGAATTCTATGCGCTCGCCATCGTCTTCGGCAGTGCCTATGGCGGTGTGATGCCGCTCTATGCCGTGCTGGCGCGGGAATATTTCGGGCCGCGCATCATCGGCACGGTCTTCGGTGCAGCAACGATGCTCTCCAGCCTCGGCATGGCCTTCGGCCCTCTCATCGGCGGCTGGATATTCGACACTTTCGCCAATTATTCCTGGCTGTTCATCGGCTCCGCGATGGTTGGGCTGGGGGCTGCGGCGATAGCGCTGGCATTCCCGCCTCTCGCCCGCCAAGAGCCACGGCCGGCCTTTGGCGTGGCGCCGTAACGAGACTCTTCTCGGTTTTTTCAGGCGGCCGTCGGTGACGTTGGCCGCTTGCATGAAGACCGCGTAGCGCTCCCATGGCGATGCAATCTCCCGCTTTCGTGCATTGCCCTTCGTCGATTTCCCCTGATAAGACTTCTCCTATTCGTTTCATCACCTATGTCCTTGGTTTTTCGGGAGGCAATCGTCGCCATGGTCGAACTTGCGCAATCGCTCGCATCCATCAAGCTGCCGGACCTGTCCGGCAAGGCCGTGCTGATCACCGGCGCCTCGACCGGGATCGGTGCGGCACTCGCCCGCGCCTTTGCGGCTCAAGGGGCCAAGGTTGGTGTGCATTACAATGCCAGCCGCGAACCGGCGGAGAAGCTTGCAGAGGAGATCCGGGCTGCCGGCGGCACGGTGCATCTGATCCAGGGCGACGTTTCGAGGGAAGGCGAGACCGAACGCGTCGTCGAGGAGACGGCGAAGACCTTCGGCCATCTCGACGGGCTTATCAACAATGCCGGCGGCATGCTGGGGCGCAAGCCGACCTCGGAATATACCGACGCGCATTATGCCGCGGTCATGGACCTCAACGCCCGTTCGGTGCTGGCGGCAACGCGTGCGGCGCATCCGTGGTTGAGGAAGCAGGGTGGCTTCATCATCAACACCACCTCGATCGCCGCGCGCAACGGCGGCGGCAATGGTGCGATCCTCTATGCAGCGTCGAAGGGCTTCGTTTCGACGATCACGCGCGGTCATGCCAAGGAGTTCGTCGCCGACAGGATCCGTGTCAACGCGGTGGCGCCGGGCGTTATCGCCACACCCTTTCACGAGCGTTATACCAATGACGAGCAGATGGAGCTGCAGCGCAAATCGATCCCGATGGGCTTCGTCGGCACATCAGAGGATTGCGTCGGGGCCTATCTGTTCCTCGCCTCGCCGACCCTGTCGGGTTACATTACCGGACAGATTATCGAGGTCAACGGCGGACAGTTGATGCCTTAGTCTCCGCCTCTTCCAGCGATCTTCCCTTGCAAGGCAAGGGAACTTTCGAGCCGCCGTTACGTTTCCCGCATGGTCTTTTTATCGAGCGGGGCATTATGAGCTATTCATTTTCAGAACTCGACTTCCTCAAGCCGGAGCTCGGGGCGGAATATACGGGTTCGGGCACCCATTTCGCGGTGTTCTCAGCTCATGCAGAACAGATTGAGCTCTGCCTCTTCTCGCCTGATGGAAAGAAGGAGGTCGCACGGTTGCCGCTGCCAAAGCGCGAAGGCGATATCTGGTCCGGCTATATCGCCGGCGTCAACCCGGGGACGGTCTACGGCTATCGCGCCCATGGTCCATACGATCCGAAAGCTGGTCATCGCTTCAATGCGAACAAGCTGCTGCTCGACCCCTATGCGAAGCAGGTGACGGGCGAGTTGACATGGGACGACGCACTGTTCGGCTACCAGATCGGCAAGGACGATCTTTCCTTCGACGAACGTGATAGCGCGCCGTTCATGATCAAGGGCGTGGTGCAGGATCCGGATTTCGACTGGGCGGGTGAAGAGGCAATCCGCCGTCCCTGGCCCGACACGATCATCTACGAGGCGCATGTACGCGGCCTGACGATGACGCATCCGAAGGTGCCCGACCGGCTGCGCGGCACCTTTCTCGGCATGTGCAGCGATCCGATCATCGACCATCTCGTCAAGCTCGGCATCTCGGCGATCGAGCTGCTGCCGATCCAGTATTTCCTCGACGATCGTTATCTCCTGGAAAACAACCTCAGCAATTACTGGGGCTACCAGACGCTCGGCTTCTTCGCGCCGCAATCGCGCTACATGTCCGGCAACAAGATCACCGAAATCAAGACCATGGTGAAGAAGTTCCATGCCGCCGGCATCGAAGTCATCATGGATGTCGTCTACAATCACACCGCTGAAGGCAGCGAGAAGGGCCCGACGCTCTCCTTCCGCGGGCTCGACAATGCCAGCTATTATACCCTCTCACCCGACGATCCCCGCCACACCTTCGATACAACAGGCACCGGCAACACGCTGAATGCCGCCAATCCCATGGTGATGCGCATGGTGCTCGACAGCCTGCGCTACTGGGTCGGCGTCATGCATATCGACGGCTTCCGTTTCGACCTTGCCAGCACGCTCGGTCGCCAGGATATGGAATTCGATCGGCAGGGCCTGTTCTTCGGCGCCATCCGCCAGGATCCGATCCTCGCCGGTGTCAAGCTGATCGCCGAGCCCTGGGACGTGGGCGATGGCGGCTATCAGGTTGGCGGCTTTCCGCATCCCTTCCGTGAGTGGAACGACAAGTTTCGTGACGACGTGCGCCGCTTTTGGAAGGGCGATGGCGGCATGGTGTCGGAGATCTCGCAACGCATCACCGGCTCGGCGGTACAGTTCAACCACTCGGATCGCGGCGCGACGTCATCGATCAATCTGCTGTCGGCCCATGACGGCTTCACGCTGATGGACACGGTGTCCTTCGACGACAAGCATAATGACGCGAACGGCGAGGATAACAGGGACGGACATTCGGACAATCATTCGGACAATATGGGTGCCGAAGGCGTGACGGATAACGAGGACATCAACAGCCTTCGGGCGCGGAGGCGCCGCAACATGATGGCGACGCTGATGCTCTCCCAGGGCGTTCCGATGATCCTTGCCGGCGATGAGGTTGGCAACAGCCAGGGCGGCAACAACAACGCCTATTGCCAGGACAACGAGATCGGCTGGACGGATTGGGCGGGGCTCGATGATCCCTTCCTCGACTTCTGCCGGCAGGCCGTCGCCTTCCGCAAGGCCCATCCGGTCTTGCGGCAGGAGCGGTTCCTGACCGGCGAGACCGCCGAGGACGGCCGCATCGAGATCGCCTGGTATAAGCCGGACGGCGGTTTCATGGACGATGGGGCCTGGAACGACGACGGATTGCAGGTGCTCGGCGTCTATGTCTCAAGGAGTGTGAATGCACCGGACACCGAGACGATGGACGACCTCTTCCTCATCCTCAATGCCGGCGGCGACTGCGAGGTTCACCTGCCTGTTGTGAACGGGCTGAAACAGTGGTCGAGGATTCTCGACACGGGGACGGAGACGGATGCCTTCGAGGTTCACGAGCCGGAGAACCCGGTCATCGTCTATGCTCAGAGCGTGGCGGTCTTCGCACCGAAGGGGCAGACCGAGCCGCCGAAGGACGCGACCAAGGCCGAGCGCCGACGGTGGTTCCAGTTCGGCCGCCGCGATAAGTAGCAGGTCTTTAACAGCATGAATGCCGAAACGATCACCGAACTTGGCCTTGTCTATGTCAGCGATACCGAACCGGGCATCCGCAGGCGAAGGAAAGGCAAGGGTTTCAGCTATGTCATGCCTGACGGCACAACGCTTGCCGACCAATTGCAGCGGGCGCGCATCGGCGCGCTCGGTCTGCCGCCGGCCTATGAAAATGTCTGGATCTGCCTCTACGACAACGGCCATCTGCAGGCGACGGGCTTCGATGCGCGCGGGCGCAAGCAGTACCGCTACCACAAGGAATGGCAATCCTTCCGAAGTGCGGGAAAATTCCATCAGCTGATCGAGTTCGGCCGGGCGTTGCCCAAGATACGCCGCACCGTGCTGCGCCATCTCGACACCGGGGCGGAGGATGTCAACGGCGTGCTTGCGGCTTTGACGACGCTGCTCGACGAGGCGCACTTACGCGTCGGCAACCAGGCCTATGTCAGGGAAAACGGCACCTATGGAGCAACGACGCTGCTGAAGCGCCACCTGAAAATCGTCGACGGGCAGATAAAGTTGAAATTCCGCGCCAAGGGCGGCAAGCGCGTCCAGCGCAGCCTCAAGCATCCCAGGCTGCAGAAGATCCTGGAGGAGATAGCAGACCTGCCCGGCCGCAAGCTCTTCGTCTGGAAGGATGACAGCGGGGCGCTGAAGCCAATCGATTCCGGCCGATTGAACGCCTATCTGGCCGAAGTATCGGGAATTCCCATTTCGGCGAAGACCTTCCGCACCTGGGCCGGATCGCTGGCGGCCTTCGGGGCGGCACGTGAGACGATCGTCGGCGGCGGTCGGCCGACGGTAAAGCAGATGTCGGAAGCCGCGGCCGAGGCGCTGCACAACACACCGGCGATCTCGCGCTCGAGCTATATCCATCCCGCAATCATCGCGCTTGCCGGCAACGATCATCCGCTGGTCGAGAGTGGCAACGAGCCGCTGCGGGGCTTGCGGGCCGAGGAAAACAGGCTACTTGATTTCCTCACACGCGAGATCGAAGAATGAGCCCCAGACATCCGCCGGCATCGGACGTATCGCTGACCCATCCCGACCGGCTCTACTGGCCGGATGAGGGCGTGACCAAGCAGGCGCTCGCGGATTATTACGCCGCGGTCTGGCCGTTCATGGCGCCTTATGTTGTCAATCGGCCGCTGGCGCTGCTGCGTCTGCCGGACGGGATAAAAAGCCACCAGCGGTTTTTCCAGAAACATGCCTGGAAGGGGATGAATCCGCATATCGAGGAGATCGCCGACCCGCAGGATGCGGACGGCGAAAAGTTGTTGCACATCGGCGATTTCAACGGGCTCGTGGCGCTGGTGCAATCGGCCGTGCTCGAAATACATCCCTGGGGCGTAACGACCGACAATTGGGAAAAACCCGACATGATCACTATGGACCTCGATCCCGGGCAGGACGTGGCCTGGAGCGCGGTGATTTCAGCAGCGCTTGAATTGAAGACACGGCTGGAATCCCGTGGCCTGGCTGCCTTCGTCAAAACGTCGGGCGGCAAGGGGCTGCATGTGGTGACGCCGCTTGCGCCGAAGGCCGGCTGGGTGGAGGTGAAGGATTTCGCCCATTCACTGGCCGAAAGCATGTCGGCCGACGCGCCGGAGAAATATCTGGCAACCGCGACGAAGGCAAAACGCGGTGGGCATATCTACATCGATTATCTCCGCAACGGCCGCGGCAACACGGCGGTCGCGGCCTATTCGACGCGGGCGCGATCGGGTGCGCCGGTTTCCATGCCGCTCGATTGGGCTGATTTGAACGAGGTCACCGGTCCGGCTGCTTTCACACTCGGCAACGTGCCGCAACGGTTGGAGACCCGGCCGGAAGACCCGTGGGGAAATTTCTTCGATGCGGCGGTGCCGCTCGAATGAACGGCTCTATCCTTTTGCTTTTACGCAATTCCGGACGGAAAACCGCTTCGCACTTTTCCTGGAATTGCTCTTAACTCAGCCCGCACCGTCCAGCTCGGGATAATGCCTGAAAATCCCTTCCTCGTTGAAGGCGAGGCGGCGGGGAGAGGCGAGATAGCGAGCAATGTTTGGACGTTTCGCCACCGCATCATGCAGAGCCAGCAGGGCGGGATATTCCGCCTTGCGATTCACCATGGCTTTCGGAAAGGCGTAATTCAGGCCCTCGATCACCTGGAAGAGTGAGAGGTCGACATAGGTGAGCGCATCGCCGACCATATGGTCGGCGCCTTTCGGGTTCCGCCGCAGCACACGCTCGAAATAGCCGAGGAATTTCGGAATGCGGTCGCGGATGAAGGCGGCCGAGCGGGCTTTTGCCTCTGGCTTCTGGTCATCGTAATAGAGCGACATATCGATCGGGTGGTGCGTATCGTGCACTTCGGCGACGAAATCGGTGACGGTCAGCTGCAGGCCGTTGACGACATGGCGAAGGCCTTCATCCTCGGGCGCAAGGCCGAGCTTCGGACCGAGATAAAACAGGATGTTGGCGACATGCGGGATAATCAGGTCGCCGTCCTTCAGGAAGGGCGGGGCGAACGGAATGTGCGGTTCGCTTTCGCTCTCCATGATGTCGATCATGGCGCCTGTCCCGCGCCCGGGCTGACGGGTCACGTCGATATAGTCGGCGCCGGCTTCTTCCAGCGCCAACCGCACGAATTCGCCGCGGCCTTGGATGCCGTCCCAATAATAAAGCTCATAGGCCATGTCTGCTCAATCCTTCGGTTGACGATCGAAGTCTTTTCGCAGTTCGTCCTTGGCCTTTTCAAGGGTTCCGCGCCGGCATCGACATGGCGGCGCGATAAGGGCTCGACTTGCGGCGATTGCTCTCCTCGGCGGAGTGCTTGACGGATCGCGCAATCTTCTTCGGATCGTCCGATTTGAACACACCTTCCTTCAGGCCCATCGCATCGCTGTGTCCGGTGACGTCCTGCGACCATTTCTTCTTGGTTTTGGCCATGTCGAAAATCCCTTTTCCCGGATGCGACCGATGGCACGCCCCCGGTTGCCGATCTTTCATTGGTGGTCGGTTTGCAAAGGGACTGAACCGGTCAGGAGCACAAAAGTTCCGGCCACGATCATTGCCGCAACGCCTGGATTCGGAACAAAAGCCGGTTTTATCAGGTTTCCGATGGGAAAAGCCTGCACACAGGCCCGCACATAAGAAGGAGCCGAGAACATGGAAAAACACATCGTCAAAGCCGATGGAAACGGCGCGATCGACGTGAACGGCCAGGTATCGCCGGTCACCTATACCGTCAGCCTTAAAGAAGGGAAGGGCCGTTCCTACGAGGTCGACATCCGCCTGATGGCGCCGCGCGACTGGCTGCTGCAGAGGGGTTTCGAGCGAGATGCCGTGCTGGTCAGCCAGAGCGGCGCGCGCATTCCCGTCTATCACGACGACGGCCGTCTCGACCCTACCGACACGATCTCGATCGAACTGACGGCGCGCGATGACAGCTGCATGAGTGAGGTGGATCTGATCCGCAAATATCCCGAGTTCGACGGCGCCCATTCACAAAAAACGGAAGTGCTTTAGCCGATCGGCCGTTGCTGGACGGCGGTCTTGACGGCCCTTTCGAGCGCGGTGCTGCTGAAAGGTTTTGACAGCAGCACCGAGCCGGAGAAGCGGTTTGCATCCGGTAGACTGCTGTTGCCGGTGGCAAAGACCAGGCCGACCGACGGAAAGGCCTCGCGCGCCTTGGCGGCAAAGACCGGACCCGACATGCCGGGCAGGCCGACATCGGCGACGATGATATCGACGATGGTGTGTCCGAGGATTTCCACGCCTCGTTCGCCGCTATCAGCCTCGATGACGTCATAGCCGAGATCCTGCAGAATCTCGGCAGTATCCATGCGGATGAAGGCGTCGTCTTCCACGAGCAGCAGCTTCAGCTTCTCACCGGCGATATCGGGCTGTTTGGGAGCGGGCGCTGCGGCATCGCTTGCCCCTTGGCGGCGTCGCGTCCGGTTGGCAAGCACATGGCGAATCTTGCGGGCGAGTTCCTCGCGCGTATAGGGCTTGGAGAGCAGTTCGAGACCGGGATCGAGCCTGCCGCCATGGACGATCGAATTTTCGGTATAGCCCGATGTGTAGAGCACGGCGATATCGGGCAGGCGCTCACGCGCCATGCGCGCAAGCTCCGGGCTCCTCAACGGGCCGGGCATGACGACATCGGTAAAGAGCAGGTCGATATGGGCGCCGCTTTCGATAACGGTGAGCGCGCTTTGCGCATCCTTGGACTTCAGCACGTAGTAGCCGAGATCCGTCAGCATCTCGACGACAGTCGTGCGCACACCCTCGTCATCCTCGGCGACAAGGATGGTTTCCGTGCCCCCGGTTGCCGGCACGCTGTCGACATTGGTGATGCGATCCTCACTCTGGAACGAGCGTGGCAGGTAGAGCTTGACGGTCGTGCCTTCGCCGATCTCGCTGTAGATCTTCACGTGGCCGCCGGACTGCTTGACGAAGCCATAGACCATCGACAGGCCAAGACCGGTGCCCTTGCCTTCCGGCTTGGTCGAGAAGAAGGGCTCGAAGGCCTGCTCCATCACCTCCTGCACCATGCCGGAGCCGGTATCGGTGACCGACAGCACGACATATTGGCCGGCGGTGACTTCAGGATGGGTGCGGCTGTAGGAATCGTCGAGGAAGGCGTTGCCGACCTCGATCGTCAGCTTGCCGGCGCCATCCATCGCGTCGCGGGAGTTGATCGCAAGGTTGAGCAGTGCGTTCTCGATCTGGATCGGATCGGCGAAGGTGTTCCAGAGACCGCCGGAGACCATGGTCTCGACTTCGATCTCCTCGCCGAGTGCGCGGCGCAGCATGTCGTCCATGCCGGTGACGAGACGGCCGATGTTGATGACCTTCGGTTCCAGCGGCTGGCGGCGGCCGAAGGCGAGCAGCTGGCTTGCCAGCCGCGAGCCGCGTTCGACGGCGGCAAGCGCGTTGGAAATACGTTCCTTGCCCCGGCCGTTATCTGCCACGTCCTTGCCGAGAAGCTGCAGATTGCCTGAGATCACCTGCAGCAAATTGTTGAAGTCATGGGCAACGCCGCCGGTGAGCTTGCCGATCGATTCCATCTTCTGCGACTGCTGCAGTGCTGCTTCGGCCTGCTGGCGTTCGGCAATCTCGGCGGCGACGCGGACCTCGAGCATTTCATTGAGTTTCCGCAGCTGATCTTCCATGTCGCGGCGCTGGTCGATTTCGACTTTGGCGGCACGGAAGAGCCGGATATTGTCGATCGCGACGGCCGATTGGCCGGCGAGGCTGACGAGACTCGCCTCGGCCGCTTGGGAAAAACGGCCGGGCTGGCCGTGACCGAAGAACAAGCCGCCGATGACGCTGCCGTCGCGTGATTTCACCGGCACGGCAAGATAGCTCCTGACCGGAAGATGCCCCTTCGGCATGCCTGCATGCGGCGCATTCTGCCCGTAGCGCGGGTCGAGCAGGATGTCGTCGGAGCGCATAATGCCTTCGCCGTTGAAAGTCGGCGCGAAGACCTTGGTATTGCGCGGCATCGGGAATTTCTCGAAGTTCTTCCGATCGACACCGGAGAGCGCATAAAGCATGTAGCTGCCGCCCTCGCCATCATCGACATTGTAGAAGAAGGCGCCGAATTCCGCGCCGGTCAGTGTCACGCCGGCATCGACGACAATCTGGGTGAGGCGTTCGACACTGGGCTCGGCGGTGATCGCCGCACCCGCCCGGTTGACGACCGCAAGCGCCTCCGATTTTGCACGCAGTTCTTCCAACGCGTTCTGTTCGCCGCGCTTGGCCGACACCTGGTCGGTGACATCAAGGGCCGCGCAGAGGATGCCGGCGACCCTGCCGTCATCGTCGCGCAGCGGGGTGTATGAGAAGGTGAACCAGGTGTCTTCGGTACGGCCGTCGCGGCGCATCGGGATGAGCAGCTCTTTGAAGAGCTGCGAACTGCCTTCCAGAGTGCTGGCGATAATCGGCGAGAACTGTTCCCAGATATCCGCCCAGACCTCACGGAAGGGTCGTCCGAGGGCATCGGGATGCCGCTCCGGGAAAACCGGCACATAGGCGTCATTGTAGAGAAAAGCGAGATCCGGACCCCAGGCAACGAATTTGGGCTGGCGCGAATTCAACACCATTTCGGCGATATGCTTGAGAGACGCAGGCCAGCTTTCGACCGGACCGAGACCGACGGCGTGGAAAGCCGGATGCCGTAACAATTCGCCGATTTCGCCGCCGGCTCTCGGCCAGCCGTTCCCGACGCTTCCCATTCAAAATCGCTTTCTTGTCGTCAGCCGCGCCGGGGTGATCGGCCACCTCGGGCTTCAGCCCTTCCAAACCGTCAACATAGAGGCTTCCGATAGGAGGGAAAGGGCGCGGTCGAAATATCCTTAACTGCCGGGCGTTCAACAGTTTTAGTAGTCTGCGGACGGCGCCTGCGGGCTGTTACTTTCGATAGAGTTTCTGCGATGCGGCGAAGGCGCGGCCGATGTAGACGGAGACCAGCTGCACCGGCGCGCGCGGATCGCGGAAGACCAGCCCGACGAGATTGTCGACGACAAGGATGAATCCGAGCGCGAGACCGAGGTAGAGCAACGCGGCGATGAGCAGGAGCGACATCTCCATCCTTCACACGATCGCAGTCGAAACGCGGTTGCTGGTTAAAAAGAGGATTTCGGTATGACCGTTGTTCATGGCAACTTCCCCGTTCCGCCATAAACAGTCATCGTATCTTCTTGTTCCCCGTTATCGGGCGAAGGTTCAATTTTTTTCGGAAGCCTCAAAGCTTGCAGCGTCATCCGGCCTCTGTTCACCCCCGCATGGAAGCCCACCTCTGAAATTCCATAAAGCACAACTAATTCAGGCATATGACAAAGAAGGATCAAAGGGCGTCGCGACGACGCCCTTTTCTCTCGACGTGCTCGGTATTCCGGTGTTCAGGACGCCGTCTTGCGGCTCGCAGTCCGTTTCGGTGCCGGTGTCACGACGCCGTTCGTCTTGCTGCCCGTCACGCTGCGTTTCGCCTTGGGCTTGATTTCCTTGCCGTCGGAAGACGCAGCAGAACCCTCGAGCGTGTCGCGCTCGTGTCGTGCCTGTTCCCAATGGATGGAATCTCGCCCTGTCGGATAACCCTCTTCTTCCCAGAGGGTATATGCACGTTTTTTGATCCACTCTTCCCGAGTTTCTGCCATCGCTGATCTCCAGTCACATGATGCCGTCGTTCGAACGCGATACTCTTCGGATGGTTCCAGAGGAGTGGAACTCTTTCAAGCGAAATCGCGCCGCAACCGGAAATATTTCGCATCGCAGCATATTAGGGTTGAGGATCGGCCTTCACCGGGGCCGAAACTCCACCGCCTTGTGCAGATCTGAGACGAAATCCCAGCGCTGCCGGCGCTGCTCCGCCTCGTCGCGAATGCGCAAGAGATAGGAGGGGTGGATGGTGACCAGGACAGGCGGACGGTTTGCCGGATAGAGGATATGGCCGCGCTCCGGCGTCAGCTTCACCTTCGGCCCGAGCAGCGCATAAAGCGCGCTTGCGCCGAACGTCACGACGAGCTTCGGCTGCAGGATGTGAGCTCTGCGCCGAGCCACCAGGCGCAACGCCTGATCTCGCCGGCATTCGGTTTTGCATGCAGCCGCCGTTTGCCGCGCGGCGTGAACTTGAAGTGCTTGACGGCATTGGTGACATAGCAGCGCTGGCGGTCGAGGTCGGCCTCTTCCAAGCAGCGATCGAGCAGCCGGCCGGCGGGACCCACAAAAGGCCTGCCGGTCAGATCCTCCTGGTCACCCGGCTGCTCGCCGACGAGGACGATCTCGGCTTTCACAGGGCCTTCGCCGAAGACGATTTGCGTGGCATTCCTGTAGAGATCACAACGGGTGCAGCCTTCCGCCTGACGCCGGAGTTCGGCAATGCTGTCGGCATCCGCCACTTCGAGCGCCAGGGCCGGACCGACATTTGCAGCTATGTTCATGATGGCGATCCTCAGTCTCCTCGGGATCAATCGATCTGTGCCGGCATTGTTCCCGCTAGGGAATGCGCGCTTTCGGAAATGGGTAGGAGGCGGATAGCTTCGGCGCATTCGCGGTCGGTCGCCGGCCGGCAAAATGGTCACGGTGAAAAAATTCGCGTCATGGGAGAGCGGCCGCCTGATTGAACGCCGCCGTTTCGCGGCTATATTCGCCAGCGATGTTCTATCTCCTGTCGACCTACTGGCCGCATATCCTCTTTGTCGTTTCGATCGCCATGGGGGCCGCGGCGGCGATCCATGCCGCCATGACCAAGGAGGAGGTGCGCGCCGCGATCGGCTGGGTCGGCGTCATCATCCTGTCTCCGATCATCGGCGCGCTGCTCTATGCGATTGCCGGCATCAACCGCATCCGCCGCAAATCGTTGAGTGTCCGCCGCGACGCGCTGCTGCTTGCGGCCGAATTCGACGAACTGGAGACCTTCGACGCCGAGGCCGAGACGGTGATCAGCCAGTTCGGCCGCCGCTTTGCGGCGCTGCAGACACTGGGCGACCGGGTGACGCGCAATCCGCTGACATCAGGCAATACGATCGACATGCTGGAGACCGGCGACGAGGCCTATGCGGCGATGAAATCAAGCATCGACGAGGCGACGCGCAGCATCCTGCTCGAAACCTATATCTTCGACCGCGATGCGGTCGGCCTTCGCATCGCCGATGCGCTGATTGCGGCGGTCAGGCGTGGTGTGGAGGTCCGGGTGCTGATCGACGCGGTCGGTGCGCGTTATTCGGTGCCGAGCATTCTTGGCCATCTAAGCGAAGGCGGCGTCACGGTCGCTGTCTTCAACGGCAATGTCATCATGGGCTTGCGGCTGCCCTATGCCAATCTGCGCACCCACCGCAAGATCCTGATCGTCGACGGGAAAATTGCGCTGACGGGCGGGATGAACATCAGGGCGGGCTTCAGCGAGGAGGCGACGGGCGAGAGCTTTGCCCACGACACGCATTTCAGCGTCACCGGCCCGGTCGTGGCCGATCTTTTCGACCTCGCCGCCGAAGACTGGCGCTTCTCGACGCAGGAATTGTTGAACGACGAGGCCTGGCGCATCGAACCGCCGCAGCGCAGCCCCGGCGATCCCATCTTGATGCGCGTCGTCGCCTCCGGCCCGGACCGCAGCGTCGAGACCAACCATAAAATGCTGATGGGCGCCTTTTCCGTGGCGCGCCAATCGATCCGCATCATGTCGCCCTATTTCCTGCCGGACCGTGAACTCATCAGTGCCCTGGTGACGGCGGCACGGCGCGGCGTCGAAGTCGATATCGTCGTGCCGGCGCTCAACAACCTCGTGCTGGTCGACCGGGCGATGACGGCGCAATTCGATCAGATCCTCAAGAACTACTGCCGTATCTGGCGCTCCACCGGCAGCTTCAGCCATTCGAAGCTGCTGACGATCGACGGCACCTGGGCCTATGTCGGATCCTCCAATCTCGACCCGCGTTCGCTGCGGCTGAATTTCGAGGTCGATCTCGAAGTGCTGAACGAGGGCTTCGCCGCCGAGATCGACGAGCACATCGAGGAAACCTTGAAAGCGGCAACGCCGGTAACGCTCGAGAGCCTGCGCGCGCGACCCTTCGCGGTACGGCTGCTCGAGAAGGTGCTATGGCTGGGTTCGCCCTATCTCTGACGGATTTTTTGTGATCGGACATGGCAAGTTCCGCTCGGCCGCCTATACTGCGGAGTGAGTAGCCTTTTCGATCAACGGAACAAGTGCGCCTTCCGATGCACGGCAGAAAAGACAACCTTCCCGCCAGCATTCTCGCCTCGATCAGGAGCAGGAAAAAGCGGCTCGACGCAGCCCATACGGAGGCAAGGCCGCGCAGTGCGGGAACGCTGATCGCCTCCTACAATGTGCACAAATGCGTCGGCACGGACCGCCGCTTCGATCCGGAGCGCACCAGCCGGGTGATCCATGAAATCGGCGCCGATGTGATCGCGCTGCAGGAGGCCGACACACGCTTCGGCGAGCGCACCGGCATTCTCGATCTCGGCCGGCTGGAACGAGAGACGGGGCTGATCCCGGTGCCAGTTGCCGGCATGGCGAAGGCGCATGGCTGGCACGGCAATGTCGTGCTCTTCAAGAAGGGGCTGGTGCATGACGTGCACCAGGTCAAGCTGCCGGGGCTGGAGCCGCGCGGCGCGCTGGTCGCCGAAATCGAGCTGGAGCAGGGCGGGGTGCTGCGCATCATAGCCGCGCATTTCGGCCTGCTGCGTCACAACAGAGCCCAGCAGGCCCGCACACTGGTCGAGCTCATCAAAGACAGGCACGAGATGCCGACCATCCTGCTCGGCGACCTCAACGAATGGCGGCTCGGCGACCGTTCTTCGCTCAACACCTTCCAATCCGCCTTTGGACCGCTGCCGCCCGCCGTCCCGAGTTTCCCCGCCGGTCTGCCGCTTCTGGCGCTCGACCGGATCATCGCCAACCGCAAGGGGATCATTTCGGAGGTGGAAGCCCATGATACGCCGCTCGCACGTATCGCCTCCGACCACCTGCCGATCAAGGCGCTGATCGATCTGGAACCCGTGCCGGGCTGATGTCATGGCGACAGTGGGTCCTGTCGCATTTGTCACTTCGGCCAGCGCTTTCACCTGGCCATGGCTGAAACGTCGCCAGCCGGATGGCGTTCAATATGATCTCGAATATCCGTCTGCGCATCGATATCTCTCCTTCGCGATCATATGCCGCCTCTTGCCTCGCGCCTTCAAACGAGCTTATCGTCGGCCTCGAATGACTTGAGGTTATGGATGAAACGCGGACGCCTGCCATTGACGGCCTTGCGGAGTTTCGAGGTCGCCGGCCGTCTCGAAAGCTTCACGCTGGCAGCGCAGGAGCTGTTCATCTCGCAGGCGGCGGTCAGCCGGCAGATCCGCGAGCTGGAGACGCTGCTGGGCGAAGCGCTCTTCGAGCGCCGCCATCGCGGCGTCCATCTGACCGCCTCGGGCAACAAGCTGCTGGCGATCCTGACGCTATCCTTCGACCGGATCGACGAATGCCTGGAAGAAATCCGCAGCCGGCCGGCAACGGCAGCGGTGACGATCAGCGCGGAACCCTCCTTTGCAGCGTGCTGGCTCGTTCCCCGCCTGCCGGAGTTTCGGGAACGGCATCCTGAGATCGACGTGACGATCGACGCCGATTCACGCCTGATCGAGTTCCGGGGCGGGCAGGCCGAGATCGCCATCCGCCACAGCGCCAGCGTGACTGCTTGGCCGAGGACGGAGAGCGGACATCTTGCCGATGCCAGGATGGTGCCGGTCGCAGCACCTGCGCTGCTCAAGGCAGGGCCTGCGATCGACCGCCCGGAAGACATGCTCCGTCATACGCTGTTGCATGAGGAGACCCGCGACGTGTGGTTCCGCTGGTTCGAGACGGCAGGCATCACCATGCCGGAAACCGCGCGGGGGCCGGTTTATGCCGATGGCGGGCTGGTCATGCAGGCGGTCCTGCGCGGGCAGGGCATAGCGCTGATGGACGATATCTTCGCCGAAGAAGAGATCAGGGCGGGCCGATTGCTTCGCCTGTCCGAGCTTGCCGTTGTCCACGGCGCCTACTGGCTGGTCGCGCGCAGCTTTGAGCGGCTCGCCCCGCCTGCCTCACTCTTTGTTCGCTGGATCAGCTCCCGGATCGAAGCATTCTGAAGGCGGCCGATATCGGCAAAACTCGGCCAAGGCGGCCTATCGACCGTGACGCTCGACCTCGGTCAGCACCGTGATGAAGGCCCGCAAACCCTGCGGCACGTGACGGTGGCCGGGATAATAGAGACAGAGGCCCGGAATTACGGGGCACCAGTCGTCCAGCACGGTGATGAGCGCGCCGCTTTCGAGAAACGGCCGGGCGGTGCGATCCGAGACATAGGCGATGCCGAGCCCCTTTGCCGCTGCCTGCGCCATCAGCTCGACATGGTCGAGCGTCAGCACGCCCGGAACGTCGACGGCAAGCTCGTGGCCGTGTTTTTCGAACTCCCAGCGGAAGAGCTTGCCGCTTGGCAGCCGGAAGCGGATGCAGGCGTGGGTCTTTAATTCGTCCGGTGTCTGCGGCGCCGGATGCGCGGCGAGATAGGCCGACGAAGCGACGGAGACAAAGCGGGTATCGCCGCCGAATTCCACCGCGATCATATCGAGCGGCACCGCCTCGCGAAGTCTTATGCCGGCATCGAAACCGTCGGCAACGACATCGACGAGCCGATTGTCGGTGACGAGATCGAGCGATATGTCGGGATAGCGGGTGAGAAAGGTCGGGACGGCGGCATCGAGCAGCACCCGCGCGGCGATCTCGCTGGTATTGATCCGCAATGTGCCGCTGGGATGGCCGCGGAATTCGTTGACCTCATCGAGCGCCAGATCGAAATCCCTGAACAGTGGCGTCAGACGGGTGACGAGGCGCTCGCCGGCTTCCGTCGCCGCGACGCTGCGGGTCGTCCGGTTGAGAAGCCGAACGCCCATATTTGCTTCGAGCGAACGCATCATATGGCTGAGCGTCGAAGGCGACAGGCCCAACTCGTCAGCGGCCTTGCGGAAGCTGCGATGAGTGACGATGGCAGACAAGGCTCTCAGATCGGCAAGGGTCGGCTTGTAATTCATGGCTAAAATTCACCAACTCATGCAGCATTCGACGGATGGAAGCAGGAATAGGCTTATCTATCTTTAACTTCAAGAGCAGCCGCAATCCCGCGGCATGAAGGGCTAAGACAATGGCAAAGACATGGATGATAACGGGCGCCTCCTCCGGTTTCGGGCGCATCATGACCGAAAAACTGCTGGCGCGCGGCGATCGCGTCGCGGCGACGGTGCGCAGGCCGGAAGCGCTCGACGATTTGACGTCGCGTTACGGCGACAGCCTTTGGATCGCGACACTTGACGTCAGCGATGATGGGGCGGTGCGCACAGTCGTCGACGCCGCTTTTGGAGCGATGGGCCGGATCGACGTCGTCGTCAGCAATGCCGGCTACGGCCTGTTCGGCGCTGCGGAGGAGGTGAGCGACGAACAGATCCGCCATCAGATCGATACCAACCTGATCGGCTCGATCCAGGTGACCCGGGCAGCGCTGCCGCATATGCGGGCGCAGGGTGGCGGCCGCATCCTGCAGGTGTCTTCGGAAGGCGGGCAGATCGCCTATCCGAATTTCAGCCTCTACCATGCGACCAAATGGGGCATCGAAGGTTTCATCGAAGCCGTTTCGCAGGAGGTCGCCCCCTTCGGCATCGAGTTCATCATCGCCGAGCCAGGTCCGGCGCGGACCGATTTCGGGCGCGGCCTGGTCGCGCCGCAACCGATGGAAGCCTATGACGCGACGCCGCCGGCGAAATCCGCCGCGCCATCGCCGACGGCACGTTCGAAGCCAAGGGTGACCCCGTCAAGATGGCGCAGGCGATGATCGAGGCTGCCGAACAACATTCGGCTCCGAAGCGGCTGGCGCTCGGCGCCGGCAGCTATGCCTCGATCCGCAAAGCACTAGTCGAGCGGTTGGCTGAGCTCGACGCCTTCAAGGAGGTGACGATCTCCACGGATGTCGATGGCTGACCCACGGCCAGCCGCTGCCGGCGCCGGCCGGGTCTATGCCAGCCGGCGCTGTATGTCCAATTGGCGTTAAAGGGCGCCTGCAGCCTGCAGCAGCTTGCGATCGAGATCGACTGTCACGCGGGACTGCTTGTCGAGAACCATGGTCGCCGGCTTGTCGGTTGTGTAGGCCGGCCAGTCGGGCAAGCCCTCGGCGCTCGGCTTGCCGTTGCGCGCGAAGTTGACCCAGGCCTGGCTCACCTTCCTGGAAAGCGTGAGCGCATCGCTGCCACCGCCGGTCGACGTCTTAACCAGGGCGGCGTTGGCAAACACGTAGGGCAGTTCCGCACAATGCCAGGCCATGGCAATGCCATCCAGGACCGGTGACTCGTAGGCAAACATGTAGGAGTAGACCGGAGCCCCGTTCTGCTTCGCCTTCAGGTCGAGATCACGGATGGCGCCCGGCCGGAAGCGCAGATCCAGGAAATAGGCGTCGGCGATCTTTTTCTCGGGGTAGGCCGCCATGAATGCCTTGCCGACCGCGTCGGATTTGTCGGCGAAGCGCTCCTTCAGCTTGGCCTGAGACTTGTCTTCGTCCCAGTTGTTCTTGTTGTCGGCAAGGAGCTCGCCCGCCTTGTGATTGATCACCGTCTCGAACTCGTTGAGGGTGTTCCCGACCATCAGGGGAATGTCCTTGGCCTGGTCGACCCACTGTGTCCCGACAGGGTTTGCCGGAATGTAGTCGCCGTCCTGAACGGGTGCATAGCGGGCGTCCTTCGCGCCCTGGGCGGTCGCCTCCTTGACGGCCTTGTCGGCTGCCGCAAGGAGATCGTAATAGTCCGCGTCGGCAAGCTTGTCGATGTCGCTGGCCTTGAGACCGAGATTGGCGAGCGTCAATTCGGCCACCTTCCGCGAGGACGCCTGATCGATGACGGAATCGGTCCGCGAGCCGCTCTGAACGATCGCCTTCTGGAAGAGGCCCTTCGCCGAAGGCGTCCCCATCAGGGCGCGCACCTTGTAGCCACCGCCGGACTGGCCGAAAATCGTCACATTACCGGGATCGCCGCCAAAGGCTTCAGCATTGTCGTGGACCCATTTCAGCGCAGCGACGAGATCTGTGACGCTGGCATTGCCCGATCGTTTGTACTTCTCGCCATAGGCGGAAAGATCGAGGAAGCCGAGCACGTTGAGCCGGTGGTTGAGGGTGACGACGACGACATCGCCGTCCTTGCTCAGATTATGGCCGTCATAAGAGGTCAGCTCGATGCCGGAGCCATTGGTGAAGCCGCCCCCATGGATCCAAACCATGACCGGCCGTTTCTTTCCGTCCTTGATCGCTGGCGTCCAGATGTTCAGGAACTGGCAGGCTTCGCTCATCGGCAGATAGCGGTGCGGATTGAAGAGTTCGTCGCCGGCCACTTCCTTCATTCGGGGGATGAAGCAGTTCTCACCATAGGTGACTGCAGGACGGATGCCTTTCCAAGGCGCGACCTCTTCCGCCGGCATGAAGCGGTCGGCATGTGCGTAGGGAACGCCAAGATAGCTGTAGATGCCATCGTCGAGTGCGCCGACGAGACTGCCCTTGTTGGTTTCGACGACCGTCTTGCTCTGCGAAGCAACAAACTCTTCGGCGAGAGCCGGCGCGCCGACAATGGGCGCTGTCACCGCCGACAGCGCGGATATTAAAGCGCAATAATATAAGAACGTCCTTTTCATCAACTTATCCTCTTGTCGTTGATTTCGAGTTTTCAAAAGCCCGACGGTCGCCATCCCCGGCCGTCGGTGACTAACTAGGTCGGCGCCGACAATTGTCAGGCCACAGTCAGATGGTTTGCTGGAGAGAGGATCACGCCGGAGGGTTTGGACGGGTCTTCTTGCCGACCGGCCTCCAGAGCCAGGAGATCCAACGCGCGGGCCGCTTCTGCGCGCTTTGGTCCTGCCGGACATCGAGCGTCTTGAGCACGCCCGACGGAACACCACTCGGCGCCAAAGTGGTAGCGATTGGCCAACTATCCGCACAGGTGATTAGGCGGCGAGATACATGGCGCCGCTTGCCCGGACCGCGTTAGCGTCCGCCACTGGTCAGAAAGATGACGAAGGGACCACCCCAATCGTTGGGACGGGTGGTTTGCGCTCCTGTATCTTGTCTCCCTGCTCGTCGCCGGCGCTCAGTGCCTCGCGCACTTCATCCTCTTCCCAACCCGCCTCGATGGCGGAAGCCACGAGCGTTTCGATTTTCTCGGTTTCCGAGTTGTGCGAAGTCTCATCGAGGTGGTGTCTGGCGGTATCGAGACACTGACGGAGGTTCGAAGCGCGGCTGGCGTCGTTACGGTCGTAGCTTGGCGATGCGACGTAGGTCATTTGAGAGCTCCCTGCTGATCGAGAGGAACATCTGAAGAAAGAGCCGGTTCCACGGCGCACCTCAGTCAAATATGGAAGCGGGACACCGCTTACGGTCGTCCACCACCTCGGCGAACTCCAGCTCGCCGATGAGATCGAATGGCGCAACTTAGAATACTGCCACAAGACAATCGAGCCTGTGAATAATACCCGTCACAATGGTTGCTTGATCGGAAAGTTGATCCGGTCGAGAAGTGCGCTTCTCGAATGGTAGCCAGAGGTGGCGGGGCAGTCTTCCAGCGGCGATTTACGCTGCCAGCGTTCTACAAGCGGTCCCGTCGTCGACGCAACTCGGCGGCAATAATCACCTCGTCGCGTCTGAGCGACAGGCGTTGCGCCAAAGCCATTCCCTCCTTCCAGATGGAGGTCGCATAGTCCTCGCGTCCTTCCAGCCAAAGGGACATGCCGTACCACAACGCGAGCTGAGGTGCTCCGATCGGGAACACTCGGGTGTACCGCCTGAGTTCTCGGATCGCCTGCGCCTCCCACTGCCGCCATTCTTCGTACTCACGAGAAAGATTGGCTTCTCGGCCGCGTAGGAAGACTTCACATATGCCCGAGAGGCCCACCAGGGTGCTATGGGAAGTGGGGCGGTTCGACGCTCTCAGCAGGCGGAGAGTTTCGGCTGCGGCGATCACGCTCTCCGCATGGTTGCCCGTCCGAGCGAGCGCCAAGGAAAGCGTCCCCTTTACCGATATTTGTGCTGCTTGATCCACTGACCCGAACATTGCCGACGTAATAAGACGAAGAATGTCGACGGCCACTCTTGGCTGATCAGCGTTCAGCGCGCATAGCGCCTTGCACCGAAGAGCCCAGATCTCCTGTTGGATATTCCCAGCGTTCTGAGCGCGCGCCAAAAGCGCGCTGGCGGACGGGTCGAGCGCGGATTGATCGCCGCGGTAATATAACGACCAGAAACGCACCGTCTCCGCGTTGCACCACCGCAACTGGTCTCCTGCTCGTACGCAGAGTTCCTGAGCCTGCGCAATCCTCCTATCCAGCGCCGCCCATTCTGCGCGACCGACCTGCCAGAGCGCGTCGATGCCATACACGTGCGACTGGATCGCGGGGTCTTTGAGTTCGATTGCTATCCGCTCTGCCTTGGCCATAAAATATTGGCAAACGTTGCGTCGTCCCATGATTCCGAAGCCGCAGGCGAGTTGTGACGAAGCGATGGCCAGCTCTATCGTCCATCCTGTGCGCTCCGCCCGTGACACGGCCTCGAATAGATTGCACATCCCGCGTGTAAAACGCAGTTCAAAGTAGTCGACCGTGGCCGCCTGGTTCAGGCAGCGTGCCATCTCGCGCTCCCATGCTCGCAGGTCCTCGCGACCAATCATTTTTGAGAAATGTGACGGCATAAGCTGCTGAAGAGCAAGCCGAGCGGCGTTAGCGGTGAAACGGACGAATGTCATCGCAGAAGAGTTCGGAACAGGGTGCCCGGCCATGCTGAGCGCCCTTCGTATCGCGACGCCTTGAGCATGGATGTCGCCGCGACTGTAGTGGGCCTCCGCGAGTTTCCTGCGCCACTGAACAGCCCGAAGTCTTTGCTCAGGTGACCAATTCGCGTCCTTCGCCTCGTGAGCCATGCAAATGTTCAGGAAGGCCTCGACCTCCCGAAAGGCTCCCATTTGCAGCGCCCTCGTGGCCGCTAAATCGGCATACTTGACGACTTTTTCCTTGTTGTTCGATGCCTCAAAGTGCTGCACCAGCAGGGACAAATCGCCGCCCAGAGTTTCGAGCTGACTGCACTCGAGCCAGTGAGCCAACCTTTCATGCAACTCGAGACGCAGGTCAGTGGGTATGGACCCGTAAACCACGTCCCGCGTCTGATCGTGACGGAACTCATAACGTCCGCTTTGGCCGAACTGGCGAACGAGATGCGCATCCACCAGCCTTTCCACTGCAAGACGCAGGCTGTGCTCGCCCACCTCGTCACGCAGGAGCGCCTGAAGTTCGAGAATGCTAAATGACCTCCCAACAACCGCGGCGGCCTTGAGGACATCCTGAGAGGTGCCGTCAAGGCGGTCGATCCGTTCTCTGATCACCCGTTCGACGCCTTCGAAATGATATAAGTCTTGAAGTGGCCGGATGGGACGCCACAGTCCGTCTCGGACCGCGATCAATCCCTCGCTTTTCAAGGTCAGGGCAATTTCTTCCGCGAAGAAGGGATTACCTCCTGACAGGGTTGCAATTCGGCCGGCGAGCTCGTCATGCGGACGCTCGTCTCCCAGCGTTTGGCCGACGAGCTCCTTTATCGAGGTGTCGTTCAACTCGTCGAGCTCAAGGATCCGGCACATCCTTGCGACGTCGTCTGCCTCCGACCACGGAGCGTTGACATTCGCTGCCTCGGTGCGCCTCCGCAGATGCAGGAACTCGTCAGATATTTCCCCGGAGCGTATGCAAAGCACCAGCAACAATGCCGGGACCGACCCGAGGACCCACTCGACAAGACGCCATGAGGCGGAGTCCAGCCACTGGCAGTCCTCTAGCACAAGCGCGAGCGGGCGCGGTGCGAGGGCTCCCACCAGATCGCCAAGAAGGCGCATCATCGCGTCGGCACGATGAGCGCCTTCCAGATGCCGTGTGCCTTCATTCTGAGGAATATCGATCGAGAGAACGTCGCTGAGCAACGGGAGGCGGTCCGTTATCCAGGTCGCCGCATGCAGTCGCGCGTTGATGCCCTGGAGAATGACGGATCCCTCGGCATTGGGCGGCAGCCCCAGAAGGCCTTCAAGCACGTGCCGCCAAGCCAGAAGCGAACTGCGCCGATCGTCGCGCTCGGCAGGGGAGACCGAGACATCGATGCCAGCCATGCGCAGGTTTTCCGTGAACGCTGCGATCAGCCTTGTTTTCCCGATGCCCGGCTCACCTACTACCATAACAAGTCGACTATCGCCCTGTCTTACCTCCTGGAAGACATTGTCCAAAAATGCGATTTCGCCTTCACGCCCTATGAGTATCGACTGGGGCGTCGGTTTGAAGCTGAGTTCGAGCGGGCGGAAAACAGATGCAATGTCTCCGAGACCCTCTAGCTGCAGGCTGCCGCACCGGTCGAACGTGTATGCCGCCCGGCTCGCGCGCTCCGTCGGCTCGTCGCAGATTACATCGTCGGACGCAGTAGCAACAAGGCGAGCCGCCCGATTGACCGGCGTACCGAGGACCATCAACTGCCGGCGACGTAGGCTGCCCACGACGCGGAAAAGCGCTTCGCCCGTGGCCACCCCGATTGAGGCAATAAGGCCGAGCTGCTTGACGCTCTGGTGGATGGAGAGGGCGGTCAGGATGGCGCGAGTAGGGTCGTCGCGGTGAAACGCGCCCCGTGCACCGAACGCCGAAATAAAAATGAGCCCTTTGTCGTCGAACAGCAGTTCGCCGGCAGGCCCGCCATTTTGGATCGATATCCTCTGCAGAGAGGCAGAAACCTTTTGGTGCGCAGCCAAGGCGCTCGCACGCTGGTCTTCAAGCCCACTGATTCGCGCGAAGACTACGGAAACCGGTCTGATTTCTGCGAGGGCGTCCGGCCGTACGATTCGCTGGCTGCTCTTGCGTGCATCGAGTTGCCACTCGTCTTCCTTCGGCAGAATTGGGGTCGACTCTCTTAGGATTTCCTGCAACGGCATCGGAAGGAACCCAATGAGCCACTCGGGATCCAGCGACCGTACGGAAGGAATTCCCTCGGCAGTGCCAGTTCCCACCAGGCTCTCGCCCGCTAACGCTATGGAAGCCTCCTGGGACAGCACGAATTCCCAGCCGCGAGCCAGAGAATGAGATCGGGCGGCCTGCCTTACGGCGTCACCGGCCGCGACCAGATTCCAGACAGGCTCGCCTCCAACCGCCGCTATCCACAGTTGCCCTGCACCAACGCCGATATGAAGCGTCGGTCGCTCCGGGGTGGACTCGGATATTGCGCCGTTTCGGCTCTCCTCGCAGATAGCTCGCGCGCAGTCAGCCGCAGTTTTCACGGCACTGGAAAGTCCCGTCTTGTCGGCGTCCCAATAGGCGAGAAGAGAATCTCCGGCGAAATACAGCACCTCGCCACCCTGGCCGCAGATGAGTTCCGCGCAGCGTGCATAAGAAAGACTCAGCAGCCGTGGAATCTGAGCGAGCCCCTCCTTGCCGCGCCGGGCCAGTTGTTCGACGAGCGCCGTGTACCGGGAAACATCCACAAATATAACCGCAGCGGAGAACTCTACCGACGCAGGCCGCTCTCCGCGAGCGCCGTGGATGCGACGGAGCAGGTCCAGTGGCAGAAAGCCTTCGAGCGTTTTCGCAATCTCTTCCATGGCACGAGTCCGGGCGTGAACAAGGGTCGCGCGAAAAGCACTTTTCGCGTCAAAGTGCAAATTCCTCTCGCCGAGCTTGGCACTCTCGCATATTATTTAGCAATCGCTAAGGGGGAAGCGGACACTCCATTCTCGTGCGCCCCGGCCAATCAAGCGGTCGCACGAGATATCTCCTGAAGCATTCCTGGCGTGCAAAACGAAAGTGCCGTCGAGTGTCGCGATCATTGCGGTCCTGCCGTTAGCACGACACCGCCGAATTGCGGAGGGTCGGATGAGCACGGATAACAATTCCAAGACAGCTTGGATCTCGCAAGGATTCGAGGGGCTCATCGATCGGGTGCGCAAAGCCCCCGAGGATCTCCATTTTGATGTGTTAGTCGTGGGAAGCGGCTACGGCGGAGCCATGGCCGCATTCACTTTGGCTGGACGTACCACCGGGGGCCGGGTTTTGAAGGTAGGAGTGCTGGAGCGAGGTAGAGAATATCTACCCGGCTCCTTTCCCAGCGGGTTAGCGGAATTGCCGCGGCACGTCCGCCGTGACGGCAACAAAGAGGGGCTCTTCGATGTTCGTATCGGGCCGGAAGTGACAACGGTCGTGGCAAATGGCGTCGGCGGTGGGTCCCTTATTAATGCCGGGGTTCTGGAAATCCCGTTGGAAAGCGTATTCCAGAAGCGGTGGCCACATCAGCTCAGTAGTCTCGGCACCTGGATGGAGTATTTCGAGCGAGCTCGCGAGCTGCTCGGAGGAGGAATTCCGGATGACCTTAACACCATACAAAAGCACCCGGATGGCCCTCCCCAAAAGTATCGGTCGATACGGAAGGTCGCCCCGTCGAATTTTCGCGACGCAGCTATCACCGTTGCGATGCGGGAGACGTTGAGTTCTGGCCACGTGAGGCTAAGCAAGTGCCGGCGCTGCGGCGATTGCGCAACCGGATGCAATTTCGGGGCAAAGAACTCACTTGACGTGAACCTGCTCGTGGCCGCGCAGCAGCATGGCGCGGAAATATTCAGCGGCGCAACGGTCCTCAGCATTGAACCAGGTAATGGATTTTGGATCGTCAATTGCGTTTACACTAACGCGACCCTGAGAGCCCGCGATCGCGAAGTCCTGAGGGTGCGGGCGAGCAAGGTAATCGTGGCCGCGGGCACGTTGGGCTCTTACGAGATTATGAAACGCTCGCAGGAACTCGGCCTGTCACTCTCAGCTCCTCACCTCGGAAATCATTGTTCCACAAACGGCGACATGCTGATAACCGACTACGCCACATCGACTTCCGTAAACACGGTCGCCGACGAGGCCGTGCAACCATCGAAGCGCGCAATCGGTCCGACCATTACGGGCGTCATTGATCTGCGCCAGGATGCGGGGGTGCTGATCGAAGAACTGTCGGTCCCGGCAAGCCTGCGCATCGCCTTTACCGAAATCTTCTCTACAGTTGATGCGCTTCACAGCCTCGATCAGATCGATTGGACGAAACACAAGCAAGGCTTCCCGAACGATAACTATACAACTCCTGCTGCCCGAGTGCAGAATTCGGCCGTTTATGCGGTGATGGCCGACGATGGAGCTGCCGGGCATCTCGAACTCGATGCCGAAAGACGTTGTGAGGACGATGGCACCGCAAGGATGCGTTGGGATGAACTGCCGGATCACCCCGTGTTCGACAAGGAGGTCAATACGCTTGCGGAATTCATAGGAACCTCTGGCGGGCGCATGATCCCGAACCCCTTTTGGAAGCTACTCCCCGACAACATGTCGTGGCTGCTGCAGAACAAGCGCGGTCCGCTCACTACCGTACACCCGCTCGGAGGGTGTACCATGGGCAATTGCGGGGGCGACGGGGTCGTCGACCACCTCGGTCGAGTATTCTCGACGGATGACGGTGTTCCGGTCCATGATGGGCTAGTGGTGCTAGATGGCTCGATTGTACCAACTGCACTAGGCACGAATCCTGCTTTGACCATCGCTGCAATCGCACTTCGTGCGGCTGAGAACTTGGCAGATAATTGGGGCTATCAACTACCGCCACAAGCCGGTTCAACTGCGGAGCTGAGCAGGCCCACCTTCCGCGATACAGACAAGGCCCTCTCAGAACCGGGCACCGCCGTCGAGTGCATTGAGCGGCTCGTCGGCCCGGTACCCCTGCGAGGTAACGATGGATCGGTTGTCGAGAAAATAGTGGAGATTACACTTCGCTTTGAACAGACAGAGCTTGCCAAACTAATTTCCGGTGCGAGTAACAGCACAACCTTGAAGGTTTCTGAGGCATCCACGCATTCAGTGCGAAGTATGCTCCGGATTTATCCCGTCAAGAAGTGGAACTTACTCCAGCAGACCTGGGCTCCTTCGGGACTTAAGGAAGACCAATTCGATGAGGCAGCCGAATTTAGCGCGCCGCTAACGGGCACTCTTCGTATCTTTGAGCGTCAAGCGACATGGGTGGTCGGAAGGATTTGGCGCGCAGGCAGCGCGTGGTTGCTGAATCGCGGCCTCCGTGATGTCTACCAAGCGCTCGTCGATGGGGATGGAGGACCAGGGTTCTGGCAGCGTGTCCGATCGGGCCTGGCGATCGCCAGCCGGTCGGGCGAAATCAGGGCGTTCGTATATGAACTTGAGGTAGGGGAGCCTGACAAGGGCCTCGCATTGTCCCCCGACGACCACCGCATTGTTGGCACAAAGAGATTCACGTACGAACGCCGTTGCAATCCCTGGCGGCAACTCATGGAGGTCGCATTGGAGAGGTTTCCGGCGGCCGAGGGAACGCCGGCGGAACGGGTGCTGAGGCTTGACCCCAACTATCTCGCTCGCTTGGGAGTGCCGCTCTTCCGGATAACTAGGCAGCGCGACGGCGTCGCCGCTCTAGCTGAACTCGCCACCTTCTTCGGCTTCTTCCTACGGCTTCTGCTCGGATTGCATATCTGGAGTTTCCGTGCCCCTGACAAGGACACAGGGCCAACGAAACCCATTGACTTCAGGCCACCGGCCGTTCTCAAAATACCTGGGGGCGGTACCGTCCAAGCGGTGAGGCAAACGATTGTCATCGGACCCAGAAAGCCCGATCTCGGAGGCAACACGTCTACGGCTAAGTTGCTGCTGACCCGATATCCAAATCCTGGTACGGCGAAGCGACCGCTGGTGATGTTTCACGGGTACAGCGCAGGTGGAACGACATTCGCCCACCACGCTGTAGATCCGAACTTTGCCAGCTATTTCTGGAAGACGGGTCGGGACGTCTGGATTGCTGACTTAAGGATAAGTCCCGCGCATCCGACCGCGGCGGATGCTTGGAGTTTCGACCAAGTGGGCGCGGAGGACGTCACCACCGTTTTGAAGTTCGTCGCCTCACAGGCAAACGGCAACAAGGTCGATGTCATCGCTCACTGCATGGGAGCGGTCTACTTCAGCATTGCCGCACTCTCGGGAAAGTTGGGCCAGATAGTGGACCGCGCGGCGTTTATTCAGGTCGGTCCTCTGATGGTGTTCACACCGGCCAACATTTTCCGCGCCTACGTTTTGCGTTATCTGCTTGAGTTTCTGCCGGATGCCTACAGTTTCAATCCGCAGAGTCCCACTCTTGCTGACGACCTTTGGGATCGGGTACTATCGACGCTTCCTTATCCAATCGAAGAATTCGACATTGAGAATCCGGTTTGGCCGTGGAAGCGAACTCCATGGACACGCACGCGTCATCGTATGGATGCACTCTACGGCCGTGCCTTCAATGCTGCGAACATGGATCCGCACACACTCCGATTTATCAAAGAACACTTCGGTGCCATGAGCCTAAAGACCGTATCGAAGACCTTGCACTTCGTGCGCTACGCCATGATGACGGATTTCCATGGCAAGAATGAACTCGTGTCGCGCGATAATTTCGCGGCTCATTGGAATTTTCCGACTCTCAGCATTCATGGCACGGATACCGGCCTCACTCATCCTTCAACCGTGGACCGCATGCGAAAAGTTCTGAAAGACGCAGGGCGCATCTATGATGAGCCGTTCCTCAACAAAGGTGCGGGCCATCAAGACGCGGTGGTGGGAAAGCCAAGGCACGCGACGCTGAGAAGAATCGAGCAGTTCCTCGACTCGAATTTTCCGAAGGCCGGCACGCCCGACACCGAGGTCACGGCATACCCGCCATGGATCGGGCCGGTCCTTACGGTGGAACCCCAGCAAGGCAGAACTGCTCTCGTCATACGACTCGGGTCGGTGCCTTATCTGCGGAGAGCAGAGGCCGTCATCATGTTGCGCGTTCGGGTCGATGAGAATGGTATCGGCAGGCCGGATGGCCTGCCATGGGACCTAAGCTACGTAACGACGCACATGATGATCTACTGGTCACCAGACCTGCAAAAGGACGGCTGGGCTGTTTTCGAAGCGCCGCTTCCGCAGTCCATGCCGGGTTCCCCCGGCAATGCACTGCTTGTGCTCCTCGCCTATGCGGAGGACAGAGTCACGCCGCCATTCGTTCCGGAAAGTTTCTATGCAGTTTCCAAAGACGAGAAGGTCTTTGAAGCGGACCACCTAAGGTCTAACGCCGATCCCACAAAGGAAGTTGTGGGATTTGACTATCGGGTTTTCGAACGGTTTTCGGAAGCTGCGCTGGCCGCGGTCAACCGGTCGCGACCCGACCAGAACGCCAGCGCCGTTCCCACGTCCTTGCAGCAGGGCGATTCATTTGGGCAGGCAGCATTGGACCGACTCGTCGAAGGCGGGCGCGATCTGATGGACGGAGTTGTCCCGTACGATCCTCCCCAGGCGGCTCCGGTGGGTCCGTTGCCGAGCGGCACAAGCTTCATCATAGCCTCGTGCCAATACCCCGCAGGCTTTGTGGATGCAGCGCTTGCTTACCGATCATACTCCCGCGTTGGCGAACGGGTCGATGCTGCTAAGGGCATCAAACCGAAATTCGCCCTCTTCGTTGGGGATCAGGTGTATGTGGATCCGACTGCCGGCCTCTACGATCCAGCCCAGGAGGATGATCGTTATCGGCTTCCATACGAGACTTGGTTGAGAGAGCCAAGCGTACGCAACGTCCTACGTCGCATTCCATCCTTCATGCTCTTGGACGACCACGAAATCGACGACAACTGGGAGCCACTCTCCGACCCGGATCTTGAGTGCAATCAAGAAAAGCTGAGGGCCGGCAAGAAGGCGTTCCGCAAATACCAACGCGGGATGAACGCGGACCTGCAGGCGTTCGAGTTCGACGGGTATCCTTTCTTTATGCTGGATACCCGGACTGAAAGGTCACATCGTAGAGTCGATGCAAGCCTCGAGCGCGCACATTTGTTTCAGCCCGGCGACAACGAAACGATGGGAAAGCTCAAGTGCTGGCTCAAGGACTCGCGCCCCGGACCCAAGTTTATCGTGACACCCGCGATGTTCCTTCCACGCCATCGCCGCGCAATTCAGCGCGATGCCCGTCTCACATCTAGCAACCTGAGCGCGCTGCATTCGGATGGTTGGGACGGATATCCCGCCAGCATGGCAGAGGTTCTAGGATTTATTGCTTCTCAGCGCATCCAACATGTCGTGTTCCTCTCCGGAGACGAGCACAGAGGCTGCATTGCGAGTGCCCAATTGACAGGCAAAGACGATGGGAACCTGATAACCACCGTCCACTCAATTCATACCGCGGCAATGTACGCTCCGTACCCTTTCGCGAACAGCATCGACGAAGATATCGTGGAACGGGAGTGCTTTGAGTTTGAGTACTCAGCCGTTGACTATGGATGCACCGTGACAGCCACCCGACCGCCTCCCGGAGACGGGGCGACGTTTTTTTTCGTCCGCCAGGACGAAGGACGTTGGAAACTAGATTATGAGTTCGCCGGGTCTGTCCAGACCATCGTTATCGGCGAAATGCATGAAGACGCGTGATAGCCTGCAAGAAACTTGGCTGTTCAGTCGCTTCCGCCTGAAGACTCGTTGGTCTTCGGCACCCGCGTAGCCCTGATCCTCGATGTCAGTGTGTGCTCATTCTCCGACTGCGACGCGAGCGACTCAATGCCAGCGAAACCATCTTAGGATAAAAATCCCAAAAATAGCTACCATCCTGATCTTCGAAAATCTTAAGCTGGGTACCTCGAAAATCACCCTGAAATTTCCGGAAATTCTAACGCACTCGACACGAACAAACACCCCTTGACGCGTTCCCCTCTTTGAGAAATGCTAAGATGTCAGACCAATTCTCGAGGTCGGCTGCCTGATAAGAAAATGGGGAACCATGAAGGCAAATAGCAGCGACAGGCCGGTGATCCGGCCGCTTCCGGTCATGGACCGCGCGCGTCAGGTGACCGATGCGCTGGCGGATTATGTCGAGGAAGCGCGATTGAAGGCGGGCGACCGGTTGCCGGCCGAGCGCGAGCTGATGGCAGCCCTTGCCGTCGGCCGCTCGACAATTCGCGAGGCGATCCGCCATTTCCAGGCGCTCGGCGTCATCGAGACGCGCAAGGGCAGCGGCACCTATCTGCTGAAACCGGTTTCCAGGGCGACGATCCACATGCCGCTGTCGCTCGACACGGTTCATCTGCGCGACGTGCTGTTGCAGACGCTGGAGGTCCGCCGCGGCATCGAATGCGAGGCGGGCATGGTCGCGGCGCGGCGGCGCACCGAAAAGGACCTCGTCGTCATCGAGGAAAAGCTGAACGCGATGGAGCGGGTGCACTTGGAGAAGGGCACCTCCGGGCCGGAGGATCTGGCCTTCCATCTCGCCGTCTATGACGCCGCCCACAATCCGCTGTTTCGCCAGCTTCTCGAGCAGATGCGCGAGACCTTCGAGCGTTTCTGGGAGCATCCCTTCGACCGGCAGGATTTCGCGCGCCGGTCCTTTCCCTTTCACCGCGCCCTTTTTAACGCGATCGCTGCCGGGGATCCCGAAGCGGCGCGTGCCGAAACATTGAAAATTCTCGATATCGTCGAGGAAGACATCAAGGAAATGTCCAAATGAGCAACGGCGCAGAACCGTTCGATCTTGCTTCCCTCATCACCGCGCATGACGAAGGCAACTTCGCAGACGCCGTCGTGCCGCCGATTTTCCAGACCTCGCTTTTCACCTTTTCCGATTACGACGACATGATCGCCTCCTATCGCGGCGAGAAGGTGCGGCCGATCTATACGCGTGGCCTGAACCCGACGGTGCGCGCCTTCGAGGAGATGCTGGCAAAGCTCGAAGAGGCCGAGGATGCGCTGGGTTTTGCCAGCGGCATGGCGGCGATTTCGTCGGCGGTGCTGAGCTTCGTCGAGCCGGGCGACCGCATCGTCGCTGTCAAGCACGTCTATCCCGATGCCTTCCGGCTGTTCGGCACCATCCTGAAGCGGATGAAGATCGAGGTGACCTATGTCGACGGGCGCGACGAGGAGGCGGTCGCCAAGGCGCTGCCCGGCGCCAAGCTGTTCTACATGGAAAGCCCGACGAGCTGGGTGATGGAGGCGCATGATGTCGGCGCCCTCGCCGCACTCGCCAGACAACACGGCGCCATCTCGATAATCGACAACAGCTGGGCAAGCCCGTTCTTCCAGCGGCCGCTGACACTCGGCGTCGATCTCGTCATTCATTCGGCCTCGAAATATCTCGGCGGCCACAGCGATGTGGTGGCGGGCGTCATCGCCGGCTCGAAGGCGATGATTGCGCGCGTCAAGGCCGAGGCCTATCCCTATCTCGGCGGCAAGCTTTCGCCGTTCGACGCCTGGCTGCTGATCCGCGGGTTGCGCACGCTGCCGCTGCGCATGCGGGCTCATGAGGCATCCGGCCTCGAAATCGCCAGGCGCCTGCAGAAGCTCGACGTTGTGGAGGCGGTCTGCCACCCGGGGCTCGCCAACCGCCTGCCCGCCGGGCTCAACGGCACCTCGGGCCTGTTTTCCTTCATCTTCCGCGACGGCGTCGATATCCGCACCTTCGCCGATCATCTCAAGCTCTTCAAATTGGGTGTAAGCTGGGGTGGGCATGAAAGCCTGATCGTACCGGGCGAGGTGGTGCTGCAGCAGAAGGCGCAGCCGAATTCTGCGCAAACCTTCGGCATCCATGCGCGATCCGTACGCCTCCATGTTGGTCTCGAAGGAACCGAGGCCTTGTGGAGAGACATCGAGGAGGCGCTCGCCGCCGCCTCGCAATCCTGAAACCCAAGAACCTAAAAAGGGGGAACTGAGCCATGAAAAAACTAATAATCTCGACGCTCTTTGCTTCGATGATGGCGGGTACGGCCTTTGCCGATACGACGCTGAAGCTCGTCGAAGTCATCACCAGCCCGGAGCGCACCGAAACGCTGAAATCGATCGTCGGCAAATTCGAAGCCGCCAATCCCGGCACCAAGGTCGACATCATCTCGCTGCCCTGGAACGAAGCCTTCCAGAAATTCGCCACTATGGTGTCGGCCGGCGACGTGCCCGATGTGATGGAAATGCCCGATACCTGGCTGTCGCTCTATGCCAATAACGGCATGCTCGAGAGCCTGGAGCCCTACCTCGAAAAGTGGGAGCACACCAAGGAGCTGACGCCGCGCGCGCTCGAACTCGGCCGCGACGTCAAGAACACCGCCTATATGCTGCCCTACGGCTTCTATCTCAGGGCGATGTTCTACAACAAGAAGCTGCTTGCCGAAGCCGGCGTCGCCGCGCCGCCGAAGACGATGGAGGAATTCACCGCCGCTTCGGAAAAGGTTTCCAAACTGCCAGGCAAATACGGCTACTGCATGCGCGGCGGAGCGGGCGGCCTCAACGGCTGGATGATCTTTGCCGCCACGATGGCCGGCTCGAACAAGTATTTCAACGACGACGGCACCTCGACGATGAACAGCCCCGGCTGGGCCAAGGGAATCGAATGGATGGTCGACCTCTACAAGAAGGGCTATGCGCCGAAGGACAGCGTCAACTGGGGCTTCAACGAAGTCGTTGCCGGCTTCTATTCCGGCACCTGCGCTTTCCTCGACCAGGATCCCGATGCGCTGATCGCCATTGCCGAACGCATGAAGAAGGAGGATTTCGGCGTCATGCCGCTGCCGAAGGGTCCGGATGGCAAGTCCTTCCCGACGATCGGCTATGGCGGCTGGTCGATGTTTTCGACCAGCGGCAACAAGGACCTCTCCTGGAAGCTGATCGCCACCCTCGAAGGGCCGGAAGGCAATATCGAGTGGAACAAGCGCATCGGCGCCCTGCCGGCCTATACGGCGGCCGAGAAGGATCCCTTCTATGCCGGTGACCAGTTCAAGGGCTGGTTCGAGGAACTGGCCGACCCGAACACGGTACCAACAGTCATGCCGACCTACCTCGAGGAATTCGCCTTCTTCAAGGATTCGCTGGCGATCAAGACCTCGCAGCAGGCATTGCTCGGCGATATCTCGGCGAAAGATCTGGCCGACCAGTGGGCGGAATACCTCACCAAGGCGCAGCAGAAGTTCTTGGCGAAGAAGTAGCAGATAGCGGGCTTTGAGCCAGAATCCCCCTCATCCGCCTGCCGGCACCTTCTCCCCGCTGGGGAGAAGGGAATATGCCGCAACCTTTCCGTTCCCCTTCTCCCCTCGGGGAGAAGGTGGCCCGTAGGGTCGGATGAGGGGGCTCCGGGTCTCTCCATTCAAAAGCATCACAAATTCCCAACCGGGTAAGACAATGGAAATTGCAGACCGATGACCATTTCCGCCGATACGCTCGACATGCGTCGCGACCGCAGGCCATGGCTGCGTCGCGTTGCCGATGCTTCGGAGCCCTATCTCTACAGCGCGCCGTCGCTGATCCTGATCATCGCGGTGATGCTGGTGCCGCTGACCGTCGGGATTTCCTACGCCTTCCGCGATATCCAGCTGCTCAATCCGTTTTCCGGTGGCTTCATCGGGCTCAATCATTTCCGCGAGCTTGCCGGCGATGCCGCCTTTTACGGGGCGTTGCGGAACACGCTCTGGTGGACGGGCGCCTCCGTCGTCCTGCAGTTCGTCTTCGGGCTGATCCTGGCGCTGCTGCTCGACAAGCCGTTCAAGGGCCGGGCAATCGCGCAGGCGCTGGTCTTCCTGCCCTGGGCCGTGCCGTCTTTCCTCGCCGGCCTCAACTGGGCCTGGTTGTTCAATCCGGTCATCGGGCCAATCCCGCATTGGCTCTTCGCCCTCGGGCTGATGCATGAGCCGGGCAATATCCTGTCCGATCCCAACTATGCGATGTGGGGGCCGATCGTCGCCAATGTCTGGTGGGGCATTCCCTTCTTCGCCATCACGCTGCTTGCCGCGCTGCAGGCGATCCCGCGCGATCTCTATGAGGCGGCGTCGATCGACGGCGCCGGCTGGTTCCAGCGCTTCCGCTCGATCACCCTGCCGTTTTTGGCGCCAACGATCGCCATCACCGTGCTGCTGCGCACCGTGTGGATTTCCAATTTCGCCGATCTCATCGTCGTCATGACCAATGGCGGTCCGGCCGACCGGACGCAGATCGTCGCCAGCTACATCTTCACGACAGCCTTCAGGCGGCTCGATTTCGGTTATGCCTCGGCGATCGCGCTGGTGCTGCTCGTACTGCTGTTGGCCTATTCGATGCTGATCATCCTGCTCCGGCAGACGTTGCTGAACAAGGATTGAGATCATGAAACGATCCGTCATTCCCACCATCGCACACCGTCTGGCGATCCTCTGCTACATCGCCTTCGCGCTCTTTCCGCTGTTCTGGCTGCTCAAGGTGTCGGTGACGCCGAACGATCTGCTCTATAGCGAGGGCGTGCGCATGTGGCCGTCGCGCACGACATGGGATCACTATGCTTTCGTGCTGCGGCACAGCGCCTTTCCGACCTTCTTCAAGAACAGCCTGATCGTCTCGGCCTCGACGGCCGTCACCGTGACGATCTGCGCCTCGCTGTCCGGTTACGCGCTGTCGCGCTTCAATTTCCGGGCAAAATACTGGATCGTCGCCCTGATGCTGCTGACCCAGATGTTTCCGCTGGTGATGTTGGTGGCGCCGATCTTCAAGATCCTGTCACCCTTACATCTGACCAACAGCCTGACCGGGCTCGTCATCGTCTACACCGCCTTCAATGTGCCTTTCGCCACCTTCCTGATGCAGTCCTTCTTCGACGGCATCCCGAGGGATCTCGAAGAGGCGGCGAAGATTGACGGGGCGACGCAGTTCACGGCGTTTCGCCAGATCATCCTGCCGCTGACGCTGCCGGGCATCGCCGCCACACTCGGCTTCGTCTTCACTGCCGCCTGGAGCGAGCTGCTCTTCGCGCTGATGCTGATCAACGGCAATGACGCGGCGACCTTCCCGGTCGGCCTTCTCACCTTCGTTTCGAAATTCTCGGTGGATTTCGGGCAGATGATGGCGGCGGGCGTCATGGCGCTCATTCCGGCCGGCCTCTTCTTCCTGCTCATCCAGCGCTATCTCGTCCAGGGCCTGACAGCCGGCGCGGTCAAGGGTTAAACAAATGGCATCGATCGATATCCGGAATATCCACAAAGCCTATGGCCATGTGCAGGTGCTGCACGGCGTCAACCTGGAAATCCAGGACGGCGAATTCGTCGTGCTCGTCGGTCCGTCCGGCTGCGGCAAGTCCACGCTGCTGCGGATGATCGCCGGGCTGGAGGAGGTCACCGGTGGCGAAATCCGCATCGCCGGCAATAGGGTGAACGAGCTGCATCCCAAGGATCGCGACATCGCCATGGTGTTCCAGTCCTATGCGCTTTACCCGCATATGAACGTCGCCGGCAATATGAGCTACAGCCTCAGGCTTCGGAAGGTGGCGAAGGAGAAGATTGCAAGCGCGGTCGCCGCGGCGGCCGCCAAGCTCGGCCTCGATCCGCTGCTCGAACGCAGGCCGAAGGCGCTTTCCGGCGGCCAGCGCCAGCGCGTCGCCATGGGCCGCGCCATCGTGCGCCAGCCGAAGGCCTTCCTGTTCGACGAACCGCTGTCCAACCTCGATGCGCGCCTGCGCGAACAGATGCGCGCCGAAATCAAGAAACTGCATGGCGACCTGAAGGCGACCTCGATCTACGTGACCCACGACCAGATCGAGGCAATGACGCTGGCGGACCGGATCGTTGCCATGCATGGCGGGGTGGTCCAGCAGGTCGGCAGTCCCCTGGAACTTTACGACCGCCCCGCCAATCTCTTTGTTGCCGGCTTCATCGGCTCGCCGGGGATGAATTTCCTCGAGGCCAGCTATGATGCAGGCGGCGTGAAGCTGAAGGACGGCACGATCGTGCCGCTTGCAAAACCTTTGCCGCTTTCAGACGGCGCAAAGGTGACGCTCGGCATCCGGCCGGAGCATGTGCTGATGAGCGACAGCGGGGCGGGGCTTGCCGCGGATGTGGAACTCGTCGAACCGACAGGCTTCGGCATCATCCTCCACCTTGCCCTGCATGGTCTGCCGTTCAAGATCTTCACGCTGAACCGCGAAGCGCTGAAGGCAGGCCCGAAGGTCAATGTGGCCTTCCCACCCCAGTATCTGCACGTGTTCGACGGCGAAGGAAAACGCGTCGACTGAGCCACTGGGCCGGTGGCCCGTTGCTGTCGGTTTTGGCATACTGTCTTCGGCGGGGGCGGGGAGGCAGAACATGCTTGTTGCACAGATATCCGATATCCATGCGAGGCCGGACCTTTCGTCGCTCCGGACGCTGGAGCGGGCGATAGGCTGGCTGAGGACGTTCCGCCCGGATGCGCTTGTTGTCACCGGAGATCTGGTGGACGACGGATGGCGGCAAGGCTATCGCCTGGTCGCCGAAAGCCTGCGGTCGCTGGACTGCCCTGTCCACCTGTTGCCGGGCAACGGTGATGATCTGCAATTGATGCGCTCCGAACTTGCCGCCGTCGACCCATGGATCAGTGCGACCGGACCGATGCATTTCCGGGCAGCCATCGATGGGCTGACCCTCTTCGGTGTCGATGTGACCGTCGCCGGTCAGAGCTACGGCGACGTCCTGCCGCATCTGCCGTGGCTGATGAGCGCGCTTGCCGACGTGACGGCGCCCGCCCTTCTGTTCATGCATCAACCGCCATTCAGGATCGGCATCGAGGTGCTGGACCAGGTCGGATGCAGGAACAGCACTGCGCTTCTCAGCACTTTGGAGGCGATGGACAGGCTGCCGCTGGCGATTCTCTGCGGCCATGTTCACCGACCCGCATTTGGTCGCCTGGGGTCGATCCCTGTCCAGACCTGCGGCTCCCTCTGCCCGCCCAATCCGCTTCTGCTGGAAGGTCGGGCCGATCTTCCGGTGATCGACGCTCCATCCCTGCTCGTGCATGAGGTCAGTGACGTCCGGCTGGTTTCGCATGTGGTATCGATTCCGGCATCCGACAGGAGCGCATGAAACGGATTGAACGGGTCATTCCTCACGTGCTGCGAGCGGAAAAATCTTTTGCCGCATCGCCCAGGAGGGCTATATCGTCCGTGTGATCTTGCTGGATTGGATGCCATGACCGACACTGTTCTCGACCGCTTTCTCCGTTATGTCGTTATCGACACGCAATCCGACCCTGCCTCGTCGACGCAACCGACCACCGGCAAGCAGAAGGATCTCGGCCGGGTTCTGGTCGACGAACTGCTGAACATCGGTCTTGCGGACGCGCATCTCGATGAACACGGCTATGTCTACGCGACCATTCCGGCAAATAGCGACAAGACGGTGCCGGTCATCTGTTTCTGCTCGCACATGGATACGGCACCCGATTTCAGCGGCACCGATGTCAAGCCGCAGATCGTCAGGAACTATGCCGGCGGGGATATCAAGCTTGCCGGCGACACGGGCCGGGTGATCCGGGTCAGCGATCATCCCGAGCTGAAGAACCAGATCGGCAACGACATCGTCACGACCGATGGAACGACATTGCTCGGCGCCGACGACAAGGCCGGACTGGCCGAAATCATGACCGCGGCTCAGATGCTCGTCGGCAATCCCGATATCAGGCACGGGACGATCAAGATCCTGTTCACGCCCGACGAGGAAGTCGGGCGCGGCGTCAACAAGGTCGACCTGAAGAAACTCGGTGCCGACTTCGCCTATACGATGGACGGCGAGACGGCCGGCCATATCGAGGATGAGACCTTCTCGGCCGACGGCGTCGAGATCAGCATATCAGGCGTGGCGATCCATCCCGGTTTCGCCAAGGACCGCATGGAAAACGCCATCAAGATCGCCGGCGCCATCATCGACCGGCTGCCGAGGGATCTTGCCCCCGAGACCACGGAAGGTCGGCAGGGTTTCATCCATCCGACCGGCGTGACCGGCTCGATGGAGAAGGCGTTGCTGAGCTTCATCATCCGTGACTTTACCGACAAGGGGCTCACGGAAAAGGAAACGATGCTCGAAGGCATCGTCAAGGACGTGATATCAGCCTATCCCGGCTCGACCTATCATTTCCAGGTGAAGGAACAGTATCGCAATATGAAGGTGGTGCTCGATCGTCACCCGGAGATCGTCGAGAACGCTATCGAGGCGGTGCGCCGGGCCGGCATGACGCCGGTGCGCGGCAGCATCCGCGGCGGCACGGATGGCTCGCGCCTTTCCTTCATGGGACTGCCGTGCCCGAACATTTTCGCCGGCGGCCATGCTTTCCACTCGCCGCTCGAATGGGTGAGCCGCCAGGACATGGAAAAGGCAGTCCGCACGATCATAGAACTTGCAAAGGTCTGGGAAGAGCGCGCTTAGAGCGGTTCATGTTTTGACTGAAGCGAAATGCCGCCGGCCCTTGTGGCAAGGAATGGAATTTATTCCACCCTCGCCGAGACCGGTTCGCTGATCCAGTGACCTTGTTTGCCGCTATCCAATATGATGTTGCTCAATTCCGGCTGAAGACTTGGCGCATCGACGTGCTGGAGCCGGAGCAGTTCGGCGATATTCTCCGACGGAAGAGGTTTGCTGAACAGGAAGCCCTGGATTTCATCGCATGCATTCTGAGTGAGAAATGCATTCTGTTCCATCGTCTCGACCCCTTCGGCAACGATCGTCAATCCGAGCGCTTTGCCCATGGCGATGATCGCTTGGGCAATGGCTTTGTCCTCGGAGCCGTGCGGCAGATCGCGAACGAAGGACCGGTCGATCTTGATGGTGTCGATCGGGAACTGCTTCAGCAACGACATCGACGAATAGCCGGTGCCGAAGTCATCGATCGCAAGCCGGACACCGCGGCTCTGAATGGAATCAAGCAATTGAATTGCCCGGTCCACATTGAGCATGACCATGCTTTCGGTGATCTCGATCTGGAGAAGATTGGGATTCATTCCGGTGGCGGCAAGCACATCATCGATGTCCCGCAACAGATTTTCATCGAGGAATTGCCGTGGCGAGACGTTGACTGCCATGGAAAGTGGGGGAAGCCCTTCGCGCTGCCATGCCACATTCTGCGCACAAGCTGTTTTTAAGACCCAGCGGCCGATCGCGACGATCAAACCGGTCTCCTCGGCGAGCGGTATGAACCGCATGGGCGGAAGCATTCCAAGTTCCGGATGGTTCCAGCGCAGCAGAGCCTCCACGCCCGCTATGCGCCCGGTCACGACATCAAGCTTTGGCTGGTAGTGAAGGCAGAGCTGGTTTCGGTCGAGAGCGTGACGCAAGCCTGCTTCCAGCATCAGCCGATCGACGGATTGCGTTGCGATCTCGGTCGAGAAGAACCGGATGTCGTTCTTGCCTTCCTGTTTGGCAAGATACATCGCAATATCGGCGTTCTTCATCAATGTCTGTTCGTTGTCGCCGTCCTCGGGGAACATCGCGATGCCGATACTGGCAGTAACGCCGCATTCGTGTCCGCCGAGATCCATGGTTTTGTCGACCGACGCAAGCAGATTGCGTGCGATGGTTGCCACTTGTTGGATTTCGGTAATCTCATTGAGGAGAATGACGAACTCGTCGCCACCCAGTCGGGCGACGACATCGCTCTTGCGCACGCCGCTCCGGAGCCTGCGCGCAACCTCGATCAGCAGGGCATCACCTGCCGCATGACCAAGGGTATCATTGATGATCTTGAACCTGTCGAGATCGATGAACAGAACTGCGCATCGCCGATCGTAGCGCCTCGCCTCCTGCATCGAGAAACCCAGCAGCTGGTTGAACATCGCCCGGTTCGGCAGATCGGTCAGGTTGTCGTGTGTGGCGAGATATTTGATGCGTTCTTCGGCCTTTTCCTTTTCATCGGCGCGGTCGAAACCTTCGAGCGCAAAGGAAACGTTTGCAGCAAGCCGCTGCAGCAGCTCGACGAACTCCGGCGTGAACGTTCCGATCTCGGCGGACAGAAAAAGCAGGACACCTGCCGCGTTGTTTTGGCTGAGCAGGGGCAGGGCTGCACCCGATTTCGTCCCCGTGCGGCGAACGGCTTCGTGGAAGGCTTGGGATTGAACGTCGGCCAGGTAATCGTTGCTGATGCAGGGACGCTTTGCGCGGAAGGCTATTCCCGACAATCCTCTTCCCTCGGGATAGGCGTCGGAAGTGGCAATCCTCAGGCCCTTTTGCACCTTGGCGCCGGGACCGGCCACCGCTGCTATGCGAAGAAACTCGCTTCCCGGTTCTGCCACCGCGATGGTCATCGATGTAAACCTGGCTCCGGCAATTGCCGCCTTGCAGACGAATTCGAAGAGCTGCTCGCGGGTTTTCGCTCGCATGATCGCTTCGTTGGTTGCGTTAAGTGCGGCGAGCATTCGTGTCAGCCGCTCCTTTGAGATCCTGGCGGCCTCATCTTCATCCGCGCGAGCCTTGAGCGTGCTCTGCATGGCCGCCAGCGAGTTCAGAAGACGGCCGAGCTCATCGCGGCGGCGGATGTCGATCTTGTCTGTGAAATTGCCGGTTGCGACACGTTCCGCGACCCGCATCGCGGCAAAGATCGGTTTGCTCATGGAATAGGCAAAAGCGATCGCAAGCGTCAGCCCTGCCAGTGCCGCGCCTATAGCAAGCGTCAGCATGGTGGCACGCGCCGCCGTTGCCTTCGCTTCCGCTTGCATTCGGTAGTCGAAGCCATATGCGGCGACGATCTCCACCAAATCGTCGAGAGCGGCCACGGTGGCTTCACTTTTCCGGGTGATCGCAAATGGCGCAGGGATAGTGGTCAAACCACCTGTCGGAGGTTTGAGAATTTGCAGTTCCGCGTTCGACCAGTCGCGAAGCCGGCTTTCGGCCTGCTCCAAGGCGACCGTGACGTCTTTTGTCTTAACCCGCTCGCGAACTATTTGCAGGTTGTCCGTAATATTCGCGAGCAGTTTTTCGAACTTTTCGGCAGTTTCCTTCGGCGGAGCCTCGCCAGGCCCTGGCTGCAGAAGAAGGCGGGCTTCGTTCAATGCCGCATGCGCCGAGCGCGCATAATTGATCCCCATCAGCGGGCCGTCGTAGAGGTCTACGACAAGATCGCCCGTGCTGGATATGCTGCGAATGCCATAGAACGCCAGCCCACAGGCAAGGGCGACAACGATACTGAATGCCCCGAAAAATTTGTAGAGAATCGACATTACGGTTCCCCTGGGAACAGCCCGCAAGATTAATTTGTGATCTTCACGGCCATCTTCATCCGCGGATGAATTGCGCATAGCACCTGCACGTCGCCGGCTTCGGTGAAGGTTACATCAGTCGACGTTCCAGGGGCTTGTGATCCGAGGTTGAATTCGTTTCCGCTGCTGGCCGAGTAGATATTATGGGGAACCGTATCGTCATTCACGAATGTGAGCTTCTCACCTGCCTTTATACTGACGCTGTCAGAGGAAAACTTGCGGCCCTGCTGATGAATGGTCAAGCTGGCCGCCAGCGCACCCATCGAAAAACCGGTGAGAACTATGAAGGTGATCAAGATCAGCTGGCGCATGGTATCTTCCTGGTATCCGGGTTGACAGGTTTCAGCGAGGCAGGGTCGGCACTGCCGTAGGGCTGAGGTTACTGGTCAAGGTCTTGAGGAAATCGATCAGATCGGCTTTTTCCTGCGGCGTAAGGCCGAGCGGCTTCATCAGATCGGAACGGCTTGGCCTGTCGATGCCGCCTTGGGCGTAGTGCTCGACGACATCCTCAAGCGTGGCAAGAGACCCATCGTGCATGTAAGGAGCCCGGCTGGCTATCTCGCGTAGACCCGGCGTCTTGAAGGCATGCTGCATCTTGACGATGTCGGGCAGGTATTGCCCGCGCCCGATATCGGTGCTGGGAAGGCCGATATCCTGAAAGCCGTCATTGGTGAAGTTCCAGCCCTCGTGACAGGACGAGCACTGACCTTTTGTGTTGAAGACGACAAAACCGCGCTTCGCCTGTTCGGAGATCGCCTGCTCGTCTCCTTCAACCCAGCTATCGAACGGCGCTTGTTCGGAGACGATGGTTCGTTCATAAGCGGCGATCGCTTTTGCAAGCGTGTTGGGGTTCACCCCTTCGCCTGGGAAAGCGTTCTCAAACAGCGACCCGTATGAGGAGATGGAGTTGAGGCGATCGACAAGACGATCGATCGGCATGTCCATCTCACGGGCGGACTGGATCGGCCCGAGCGCCTGTTCTTCAAGGCTGGCAGCGCGCCCGTCCCACATGAAAATTGCCCCCCAGGCAGCGTTGACGACAGTGGGCGAGCGGCGGCTTAGCTTCTCCATGCCATGGCCGACGCCCACGGACAGCCCGTCTCCCCAGCCAAAACCCGGGTTATGGCAGCTGGCGCAGGACTGCGCGGAAGTCGACGAAAGACGTGGGTCAAAATAGAGTTTCTTGCCGAGGGACGCTTTTTCCGGCGTGTAAGGATTATCCGCAGGAAACAGGATCGAGTCCGGCCGCCGGTACTCGGCTTTCATCGCCTCGATACCGGCAGCGGATTTTGAACTGGTATCGATGCGATACGTCTCCCCAACGACAACTGCAGCGAAGCTGGTGCTCGCAGAGCCGGCGACGCCGAGAAGGATCGTCGCTATTGTCGCGCCGAACAGCGTTGTGCGTCGAAAATGAGGTGCAGGCATGTCGCGTACCTCGTCATGGGCCGATATCAGCTGATTGCCGCGATCGCTTCCTGCGTGAAAGCTTCGCATAGCCGCTTGTTCGTTATGCCTTCGATGCAGCAGTCTGCATTTAATCAATACCCCCGACTGCAGTGCGCCGCCAAAGCATTCTTCAGTTGTATTAATATTTGCTAAATAATCTATCTCAATTGTTCTCTGGCGATTGTGGAGCTTCTGGTATCTGGGCGTGCTGACTATGCATCGTGCTATGGACATATGCCCAAAATGGCTTCCGCCAGCTCTCCAAGGATCGCTGCTTGGGCGGAATTCAATGAGCCGAAGTGGTCCCTGATCGCAAAATATGGCAAGGCGCGGCTTTCCATGTGGATGTTTCGGCCACTGGCAGAGTTAGGCGTGGAGTCGGGCATTGTCCCGGAGAGCAAGGCGGCAAAAACATAAACCGCTCTAGGTGTGGAGCCTCAACAGGTTGTCTCGGTTGAGACCGAGGCGACCGATGGGTGTTTTTGATTTCAGGCTACCATGAGGACGATGCCAATTGTACATGTGGGTCCAGTTTGGCAGATGGGCTTTTCGGTG
>NZ_MZMU01000024.1 GCF_004123835.1 Rhizobium leguminosarum
CCGCCAAGCTTGCCGGCGTCTCCAAGGTGCTGCTCGCCGAAAGCGACGAACTCGCCAACAATCTGGCCGAACCGCTGGCCGATCTGATCGTCTCGCTCTCCGCCAGCTACGACACGATCATCTCCGCCGCCACCTCGGTCGGCAAAAACGTGCTGCCGCGCGTGGCAGCCCTGCTCGATGTCGCCCAGGTCTCGGAGATCATCGAGGTGATCTCTGCCGATACCTTCAAGCGGCCCATCTATGCCGGCAATGCCATTCAGACGGTGCAGGCGAGCGATGCGAAAAAGGTGATCACCGTGCGCACCGCTTCCTTTGCCTCCGCACCGGACGGCGGCTCCGCGCCGATCGAGGCGATCCCGGCGGTTTCCGATCCGGGGCTTTCGACCTTCGTCGCCGATGCGCTGTCGGCCTCCGACCGGCCGGAACTGACCTCGGCCAAGATCATCATCTCCGGCGGCCGGGCGCTCGGCTCGGCGGAGAAGTTCCGGGAGGTCATCCTGCCGCTCGCCGACAAGCTCGGCGCTGCCGTCGGCGCCAGCCGTGCTGCCGTCGATGCCGGCTATGCGCCGAACGACTGGCAGGTCGGCCAGACCGGCAAGGTTGTGGCGCCGCAGCTCTACATTGCCTGCGGCATTTCAGGCGCCATCCAGCATCTGGCCGGCATGAAGGATTCGAAGGTCATCGTCGCCATCAACAAGGACGAGGAGGCGCCGATCTTCCAGGTCGCCGACTACGGACTGGTCGCCGATCTCTTCGACGCCCTGCCGGAATTGCAAAAGGCGCTCTGACAGCGTCAAATGCTTTTCTTTCGCACGTGCGAATGACTGGAAAATTATCTTTTATCGGGCTACTACTGCTGCCGGGCGATCCTTCGTCCGGCAGTATTGCTAGAAAAATGCGGCGGCGCGGGGGCGAATGCCGTGCGGGGTTTGGAGATGAATGCGGTGTTGAAGAATATTGGTATTATCGGTGCCGGCCAGATGGGTTGCGGCATCGCGCATGTTTCGGCCGCCGCAGGTTACAGGGTTCACATCTACGATCTCTCGCAGGACCGCATCGAATCCGGCCTTGCCACCATCAACGGCAACCTGGCCCGCCTGGTGACGAACGGCAAGATGACCGAAGAGGAACGCAAGTCGACCTTGTCGCTCATATCAGGCTCGTCCGATGTCAATGACCTCGCCCCCTCCGATCTCGTCATCGAGGCCGCGACCGAGGATGAAACGGTCAAGCGCAAGATCTATACCCAGGTCTGTCCGGTCCTGAAGCCGGAAGCGCTGCTTGCCACCAACACGTCTTCCCTTTCCATCACCCGGCTTGCTGCCGCCACCGACCGCCCCGAACGCTTCATGGGCATACATTTCATGAACCCGGTGCCGGTGATGAAGCTGGTCGAACTGGTGCGCGGCATCGCGACCGACGAGAAGACCTTTTCCGCCGCCAAGGAATTCGTCGGCACGCTGGAAAAGACCATCACCGTCGCCGAGGATTTCCCGGCCTTCATCGTCAACCGCATCCTGCTGCCGATGATCAACGAAGCGATCTACACGCTCTATGAAGGCGTCGGCACGGTCGACGCCATCGATACGGCGATGAAGCTCGGCGCCAATCATCCGATGGGACCGCTGCAGCTTGCCGATTTCATCGGCCTCGACACCTGCCTCTCGATCATGCAGGTGCTGCATGACGGCCTGGCGGACTCGAAATACCGCCCCTGCCCGCTGCTGGTAAAATATGTCGAGGCCGGCTGGCTCGGCCGCAAGTCCGGCCGCGGCTTCTATGACTATCGCGGGGAAGTGCCGGTCCCGACGCGGTAAGCAGACCATCACCAGAAAGGGCGAATGGACCGAACGCCCGCGAAATGCTTTCCTTGCCGGGAACGGGAGGAAATGCCATGTCGACCGAAACACCCATGTTCCTGCTGCAATGCTGCGTCCTTATCGGAATCGCAGGCGTCTTCCTCATGAGAGGAGATGGGGACTCCTGATCAACGTCGTTACGACCCGATCGCACCCTTGATCAACGCCTTGGCGTCTTCGCTATCCCAGGCGGCCGGGCCGTTCATGGCGGAGATCAGGCAGCCCTTGTCGTTGAGCAGTAGCGTCACCGGAAGGCCGAAGGCAAGGCCTTCCTTCTTCAGGCTGTTGAAGACGCCGATCGTATTGTCGCGGTAAAACTGCAGCGCATCGACGCCGGTCTCGGCCAGGAAAGTCTTCGGCTTCTCGTCGTCGCCGGTGTCGATATTGACCGGCACGACCTGGAACCGGTCGCTGCCCATCTCCTTCTCGAGCGCGTTCAGCGCCGGCATCTCCTCGCGGCAGGGGACGCACCATGTCGCCCAGAGATTGAGAAGCACGGTCTTGCCGGCGAAATGATCGAGCGTCAGGGGCTTGCCGTCCGGCCCGTTGAAGGAAACCGCCGTCAGCTTGCGCGGCTCGGTGGCGGCAACCATGGCGGCCACCTGCCCCTTCATCAGCGGCGCCAGATTGGCAGCACGCTCCTTCGCCAGCGAGCATTCGGCCGAAGCGCTGCTGCCGATCCCATTGCCAATCCCCGTCTCCTTCACGTATACCGCTGCCGCACCTGCAACGACACCTGCTACGGCGGCGATTGCGATCAATTTTCCGGACGGCAGGCCGAAGGGTTTTTTCGTCGTCATTTCATTCTCCAGGACGGGCATCTTCAATGGCCGAGAACAACACGGACACCAAATCCTCCAACCAAATGTGGGGTGGGCGCTTCGCCTCCGGCCCGGACGCGATCATGGAGGAGATAAATGCCTCGATCGGTTTCGACAAGAAGCTATTCGCGCAGGATATTCGCGGTTCCATCGCCCATGCGACAATGCTTGCCCATCAGGGGATTATTTCCGCCGAAGATAAGGACAAGATCGTTCACGGGCTAAACACGATCCTGTCAGAAATCGAAAGTGGCAATTTCGAATTCTCGCGTCAGCTCGAAGACATCCATATGAATGTCGAAGCACGCCTGGCGACGCTGATCGGACCGGCGGCCGGCCGCCTGCACACTGCCCGCTCGCGCAACGATCAGGTGGCGCTCGACTTCCGTCTCTGGGTGAAGGAAGAGCTGCAGAAAACCGAGCGGATGCTGACCGGCCTGATCGCGGCCTTCCTCGATCGCGCCGAAGAACATGCCGAAAGCGTCATGCCGGGCTTCACCCATCTGCAGACCGCCCAGCCCGTTACCTTCGGCCATCACTGCATGGCCTATGTCGAAATGTTCGGCCGCGATCGCTCGCGCGTGCGCCACGCCATCGAGCATCTGGATGAAAGCCCGATCGGTGCCGCCGCACTTGCCGGCACCGGCTATCCGATCGACCGCCACATGACGGCCAGGGCCCTCGGTTTCCGCGAGCCGACCCGCAACTCCATCGATACGGTCTCCGACCGCGATTTCGCCATAGAATTCCTGTCGATCGCAGCAATTGCGGGCATGCACCTGTCGCGTCTGGCGGAAGAGATCGTCATCTGGTCGACCCCGCAATTCGGTTTCGTGCGCCTTTCCGACGCCTTCTCGACCGGCTCGTCGATCATGCCTCAGAAGAAGAACCCGGATGCCGCCGAACTGGTGCGCGCCAAGACCGGCCGGATCAACGGCTCGCTGGTGGCGCTGCTGACGATCATGAAGGGCCTGCCGCTCGCCTATTCCAAGGACATGCAGGAAGACAAGGAACAGGTCTTCGACGCAGCCGAGAGCCTGGAACTGGCAATTGCCGCCATGACCGGCATGGTGCGCGACATGACCGTCAACACCGCGCGCATGAAGGCGGCGGCCGGCTCCGGCTATTCGACGGCGACCGATCTTGCCGACTGGCTGGTGCGCGAAGCGGGCCTCCCCTTCCGCGACGCCCATCACGTGACCGGCCGCGCCGTAGCACTCGCCGAAAGCAAGGGCTGCGACCTTGCCGAACTGCCACTCTCCGAGCTACAGGCGATCCATTCCGACATCACCGACAAGGTCTACGACGTGCTGACGGTCGAAGCCTCGGTCGCCAGCCGCAAGAGCTTCGGCGGCACGGCACCGTCCGAAGTGCGCAGGCAGATCGCCTTCTGGCGCGCCCGCAACTAAGAGATACCAGGCGTGGCGAAAAGCCGCCGCGCCCTTCTGCGGGGTGCGCAAAGACCGCCAACAATCAGGGTGCACAAGGCGGATAAACTTCGCTATGAAGATGTCCATCGTTCGATATGAATGATGCCATCAAATGCCGCAGAAGAGGATATCCATGAAGAGCTTGCCGCACCTCGTCCGCCTGACGGCGGTTTTCGCCGTCATCGGCCTTGCCGTTGCCGGATGCGGGCGCAAGGGCGACCTCGATCCGCCGAGCGCTGCGGCAACCAAGGGAGGCGACGTTTCCAAGCCGACGAAACGGCCGGGAACCGTCGACAAGCCCTTCCTTCTCGATCCCCTTCTTTAAGGCACAAACCCGTGAACCATTTCGAATACCGTGACGGTGTCCTTCATGCCGAGAACGTCCCCGTTCCCGAGATCGCCAAGGCGGTCGGCACGCCGTTCTACGTCTATTCCACCGCAACGCTGGAGCGCCACTACCGCGTCTTTTCGGAAGCTTTCGCCGACATGGACTCCATGGTCTGCTATGCGATGAAGGCGAATTCGAACCAGGCGGTGCTGAAGACACTGGGCCGCCTCGGCGCCGGCATCGACGTCGTCTCGGAGGGCGAGCTGCGCCGCGCGCTTGCCGCCGGCATTCCGCCAAACCGCATCATGTTCTCAGGTGTCGGCAAGACGCCGTCCGAGATGGATTTCGCCCTCGAGGCCGGTATCTACTGCTTCAACGTCGAATCCGAGCCCGAGCTTGAGATCCTCAACCAGCGTGCCGTCAGCGCGGGCAAGAAAGCGCCGGTCTCCTTCCGCATCAATCCTGATGTCGATGCAAAGACGCATTCCAAGATCTCGACCGGCAAGAAGGAAAACAAGTTCGGCATCTCCTGGGAGCGCGCCCGCGCCATCTATGCCCATGCCGCCAGGCTGCCGGGCATCGAGGTCACCGGCATCGACATGCATATCGGCAGCCAGATCACCGAATTGCAACCCTTCGACGATGCCTTCAAACTGCTGCACGATCTTGTGGCGACGCTGCGCGCCGACGGCCACTCCATCCACCACGTCGATATCGGCGGCGGCCTCGGCATTCCCTACAAGGATGACAATAATCCGCCGCCGCTGCCGGATGCCTATGCGGCAATCGTCAAGAATCAGCTGCGCGGCCTGGACTGCAAGATCATCACCGAACCCGGACGCCTGATCGTCGGCAATGCCGGCATCCTCGTGACCGAAGTCCTCTATGTGAAGGATGGCGGCGAAAAGACCTTCGTCATCGTCGACGGCGCGATGAACGATCTCATCCGCCCGACGCTCTACGAGGCCTTTCACGAGATCCGCCCCGTGACGATTTCGGCGGCAAACGCGCCCCGCATCCGCGCCGACGTGGTCGGTCCCGTCTGCGAGACCGGCGATTATCTGGCGCTCGACCGCGAGATGGCGATGCCGAAGCCCGGCGACCTGATGGCCGTCAGCACTGCCGGCGCCTACGGCGCGGTCCAGGCCGGCACTTATAACAGCCGCCTGCTGGTGCCCGAAGTTCTGGTCAGGGGCAGCGATTTTCATACGATTCGCCCGCGCAGAACCTATGCCGAACTGATCAGCCTCGACTCCGTTCCGGCCTGGCTCGACTGAACAAGCCATCACTTTTTGGCGAATAAACGTGAAAAGCCGGTATTACCGGCCGCTCGCCCTCGCCTTCGCCACAAAGAGTGTTATCCTTTCGTTCATGAGCGTATTGCCCCGCAATCGCCGGAAGCGCCCTCTGTTCCAGAACGCCAGATCGCGGAGACCGGACCGATGACAAGCCCCTCGCGGCAGAAGAAAGGTGCATTTGCGTTCCGTCCGTCGCTTGCCCGGCTGGTGACGACGAAACGTCTGTTGGCGCGCATCGTGCTGTTTTTCGAGCAGCTGCTGCCGCCTTTGATGCCGGTACTGTCCGTCATCGCCTTTTATCTCTGCGCTTCCTGGTTCGGCCTCTTCCGCAGCGTGCCGGACTGGCTGCGCATCCTGCTGCTCATCGCCTTTGCTGCCGCTTTTCTCGTCTCGCTCCTCCCCTTCCGCACCCTGCGCTGGCCGAAAGTCGCAGAAGCCGACCGCATGCTGGAAGAGCGCAACGGCCTGCCGCACCAGCCGGTCACCGTCCAGGAAGACGAGCCGGCCTTCGATACGCCCTTCGGCCGGGCGCTCTGGCGCGAGCACCAGACGCGCATGGCCGAAAAGATCGCAGCGCTCGATGCCGGACTGCCGCGGCCTGATATTGCCGCGCATGACCGTTTCGCGCTGCGCGCCGTCCCGGCGCTGCTGCTTGTCACTGCCTTCGGTTATTCGCTGTCGATCAACGGCGGTTCGATCCGCGACGCATTGCAGGCAGCACCCGAGCCGGTGGTCAGCGATCCGGCGGTGCGCATCGACGCCTGGGTGACGCCGCCTTCCTATACCGGCCGCGCACCGGTTTACCTGACAGCTGACGGCAGCGAGCAGGCGCCGATCGGCATTCCGCAGTTTTCAGGCCTCACTGTCCGCGTCAGCGGCGGAAAGACGGCCGAAAAGGTCGTGTTCCGCAAGGCGAACGGCGAGGCCCAGGATATTGCCGTGCAGGCGGATACCAAACCGCAGCAGACGGCGGCATCAGCTAGCGAGCAGCAGACGGCGGCACCGGCCAGCCAGGCTCTCGTCGCGCAGACGCATATGATGAAGCTTCAGGAGAATGGTGCACTCGAGGTCAACGGCCGCCGCTGGAGCTTCGACGTGCTTCCCGACAAGGCGCCGGAGATTGCCTTTGACGGTTTGCCGAAGCCCAGCGTCAACGGGGCGCTCGAAATCGGTTTCACCGTCAAGGACGATTACGGCGTCCAGGAGGCGCATGCGGAGATCGTTCCCGTCGAAGCCGACCCGACGGCAACGCCGCTCTATCCGCTGCCGGAATACCGGCTGGATATCCCCCGCCGCAACGCCCGCGACGCCAAGGGCGTGACCAGCCGGAACCTGACCGAACATCCGCTTGCCGGCAAGCGCGTGCGCGTCACCCTCGTCGCCAAGGATGCCGCCGGCCAGACCGGACGCAGCCCGCCGCATGAGATGGTGCTGCCGTCGCGGCCCTTCAACGAGCCGCTTGCCGCGGCCGTCGCCGAGGAGCGGCAGGTCTTCGCGCTCGATACCCGCAAGATGCCGCAGGCAATCGCGCTGAACGAGGCGCTGACCATCCGTCCCGAGGAGACGATCCCCAAGCTTACCAACTACCTGCTGCTCGAATCCGCCTTGACGCGCATGAAGCTCGCAAAGGGCGAGGATGCGCTGAAGGATACGGCCCAATATCTCTGGGAGATCGCCCTCGGCATGGAGGACGGTGATCTCTCGCTGGCCGAGCGCAAGCTGCGCGAAGCCCAGCAGAAGCTTGCCGACGCGTTGGACCGCAACGCCCCCGACGCGGAGATCAAGAAGCTGATGGACGAGCTGCGCAAGGCGATGCAGGACTATATGACCGAGCTCGCCCAACGCATGCAGAACGCGCCGATGCAGCCGAACCAGAATGCGCAGAATATCCTGCGCCAGCAGGATCTGGAACGGATGATGGACCAGATCGAGAATCTCGCCCGCTCCGGCAATCGTGACGCGGCCCAGCAGATGCTGTCGGAATTGCAGCGGATGATGAACAACCTGCAGGCGGGCCGTCCGCAGCGCGGTCAGCAGGGCCAGGAAAACAGCGAAGCCCGCAAACAGATGGACAAGCTCGGCGAGATCCTGCGCGACCAGCAGAAGCTGATGGAACAGACCTTCCGGCTCGATCAGCAGCTCAGGGACCGCATGCAGCGCGGCGAGCCTGACATGGGCGAGAACGACCCGCTGCTCGACGAGATGAACCCGGGAGAGAATGGCGAGCCCCAGGATCAGCAGCAGGGCCAGCAAGGCAAGGAAGGTGAGCAGCCCTCCGACCAGATGACGGCCGAGCAGCTGCGCGAGGCGCTGAAACAGCTGCGCGCTCAGCAGGATGCGCTCGGCAAGCAGCTCGGCGAATTGCAGAAGAGCCTCGGCGAGATGGGCATGAAGCCCGGCCCGGGCTTTGGCCAGGCGCAACGCGAAATGGAAGGTGCCGGCCGTGAACTCGGCCAGGGCCGCGGCCAACCGGCCGTCGAGGGCCAGGGCCGCGCGCTCGAAGCGCTTCGCCAGGGCGCCCGCGACATGATGAACCAGATGATGCAGGCGCAGCAGGGCCAGCAGGGTCAAGGTCCAAACGGCCAGGTGGGCCAGGGCGACCAGAACGGCCGCGACCCACTCGGCCGGCCACGCCGGACCCAGGGACCTGATTTCGGCGATGACGTGAAGGTGCCTGATGAAATCGACGTTCAGCGGGCACGAGAAATCCTGGACGCGATTCGCGAAAAGCTCGGCAACAATCCGCCGCAGGAAATGGAACGGCGTTATCTCGAGCGGCTGCTGGACATTCAGTAGGCCATTCACCGCAACGCGATGGACAGCAGGCGCGTCAGAACAAGATCATTCCAGGGCCGAACCGGCCTAGAGCAGTTCCAGGAAAAGTGCATAGCGGTTTTCCGTCCGGAATTGCGTAAAAACAAAAAGCTAGAGCGGTTCTGCGCTTCGATCAAAGCTGAGCCACTCTAGCATCTGAATCGTGATTTCAATCAAAGAAATGGAGCATGATTCGCCCCAAACTACGCTTGTCGGACATCCTTGCTCTAAGCGACAAGCGCTCGGGCGACTGCCTTGCGGATATCGGGAAGCGCGAATGGCTTGGCGACGACGTCGATGATCTTTTCGGCAAGATCGTCGGCCCGCTCGCGCTGTTCGGCGTAACCGGTCATCAGCAGGATCTTCAGACCTGGAAAAGCGTCTTTTGCCTGATGGGCGAGTTCAATGCCGTCCATCACGGGCATGCGGATATCTGAAAGCAGCAGATCGTAGACCCCGTCCTTGAGCTTCTCCAAGCCCTCGGCCCCATCGGCCGCCTCATCGGTCTCGTGGCCATCAAGCCGCAGGGCTCGGGCCACGAAGGACCGCAGGGAGTCCTCGTCTTCCGTAATCAGAATTCTTGCCATATGTGCATCGCTCCGTATCAGCCCCGCGACGGAAATCACCAGACTTTCCTTTTCGATCGGTAAAGATGACGAAGCGATGGACGAGATGGTTAACAACCCGTCTTGAAGGCAACAGCTCAGGCGTCCCCGGTAACCACGCCGACAAAGGGCAGTTCGCGAAAGGCATAGGCGACATCCATGCCGTAGCCGACGACAAAATAGTCAGGGCATTCGAAGCCGACATAGTCGGCCTCCAGCTTTTCCTTGCGCTTGACGCGCTTGTCGAGCAGCACGGCGATCGTGACGTTGCGCGCGCCACGTTCGAAGAGCAGTTCCTTGGCAAAGAGCAGCGTCCGGCCGGATTCGAGGATATCGTCGATCAGCAGGACGTCGCGGCCATGCACGTCGCTGTCGATATCCTTGACGATGCGCACACCCTGCGAAACCGTGCCGATGCCGTAACTCGACAGCGTGATGAACTCGACCTCCGGGGCAAGCCCGCTATCATGCAGGGCGCGGATCAGGTCGGCGGCGAAGATGAAGGACCCCTTGAGCACGGCAATGACGAGCAGGTCGTTGGTCGGGCCGTTGGCGATCTCCCGCGCCATCGAATGATTGCGCTCGGCGATCTGCTCGGCGGTGAAGAGCGGCTCGATGTTTTTTCCGCGCACGACAGGCATAAGGGCTTGCTCCATGAAAAGAAGGGTAAGCCGTTAGCACATATGCGAGCCTGAAACAGCCTCGCCGGCCATGAAATTAACGGGATTGGCGCGACCGTGGCGCGAAAGTCGGCCCCATCCCATGTCCTGTTACGTCTGTGGCAGGAAGGAAAGACGGACCTCCGGCATTTTTCCGCCGGCATGCTGGACGCGAGCCGAGAAGCCCCGGCTCTGGCCGCCATAGATCACATCGGCCGGCGGGTTGATGACGATGCTTGCGGTCAGCCGCTCGTCGGTCACGAGATCGGCACGGATCGGATGCACCGTCTGCGTCGTGCCGCTGTCGTTTTCGATGATGCCGTTGATGACGAGCACGCGCATGCCGTTCGCATCACGCGGCGTCACTGTGACATGGGTGAAATGCAGCGATGCGCCGGAAGTGGCTCGCTCGCCGGAAAGGCCGGAAAAACCACCCGCAAGCCCGAAGACGAGCACGACGAGCGCCAGCACCAGCGCTGCGAAGCTCCGCATCGAAGCGCGCTGCAGCCAGGATTCCACGGTCTGCAGAACGGAAGCAGCCATTGCCGGCATGAGCGGCGGCTGTGCGGCGTTTGCGGCAGCCATGCGCTTGCGGTTGTCGTTATAGGTCCTTGCATTGAATTCCCTGGGCCGAACTTTGCCGAGGGTGACGAATTCGGCGTCGGAGATATCGGCAGGACGCGCCGAGCGGTACCGACGGTTGGCGGGTTCCGGCGGCAGGAAATCATAGGCCTGGCCCGGCGTCCGGCGACTGAAGGAGGATGCTTCCATGGTGGCTGCCTCGCAGATGTCCACATGGTTTCGCTGCCAGGGGAAATCTTGGCATTGAAACGAATCCTGCTCAGTCGTAAATTTTAATGGTTAATGCTTCGCAAAGATCGCCATCAAACGGGCGTCTTTCCAGCAAAATTTACCGGCTGTTAACGGTGTTGGTTAACAAGTCGTGCGGTGAAACCCACAACAGACTGAGCTGCCCGTTGATCCATTTCGAGAATGTCGGTTTGCGTTATGGCATGGGCCCGGAAATCCTCCGGGACCTGACCTTCGACATTCCGAAGAAATCCTTTCAGTTCCTGACTGGCCCATCGGGCGCCGGCAAGACGTCGCTGCTGCGGATGCTTTTCATGTCGCTGCAGCCGACGCGCGGGTTGATCCGTATGTTCGGGCGCGATATTTCCGAAATTCCCCGCCCCGAACTGCCGCTTCTGCGCCGCCGCGTCGGCATCGTCTTCCAGGATTTCCGCCTCCTCGACCATCTCACCACCTATGAGAATGTCGCTTTGCCCTTGCGGGTGCGTGGCAAGGATGAGAGCTCCTACAAGACCGACGTCCTGGAACTTTTGAAATGGGTCGGCCTCGGCGAACGCATCAACGTGCTGCCGCCCGTACTCTCCGGCGGCGAGAAGCAGCGCGCCGCAATCGCCCGGGCGCTGATGGACCGGCCGGAAGTGCTGCTGGCCGACGAACCGACCGGCAATGTCGACCCGCCGATGGCCAAGCGCCTGCTCAACCTTTTCCTCGAGCTGAACCGCCTCGGCACGGCGGTCGTGATCGCCACGCATGACTTGGCGTTGATGGAGCAGGTGGAAGCCCGCCGAATGATCCTCTCAGAGGGGCATCTCGATATCTATGACTGAGCCCCCGTCCAGAAACCCCGAGAAGGCGTCTGCCAAGACCCAGCAGAAGCGGCCGGAATTGCGCGTGCGTCCGACCGCGCCGATCCTGCCGCCTTCCAACATCCAGGGCAGCGCCTTGATGGTGGTGATATCGATCATGGCCTTTCTCGCCTGCCTGACGCTCGGCGGCGTCAGCATGGTGCGCTCGACGGCGGCAAGCTGGGAGAGCCAGATCTCGCGCGAGATCACCATCCAGATCAAGCCGGACGACAATCTCGACATGGAAAAGGCGCTGACGCAGGCGCGCGACCTGGCGTTGACCTTCGTCGGCACCAAGAGCGGCCAGATCGTCGACGAGGCGGCGACCGCACGGCTGCTCGAACCGTGGCTCGGCCCCGGTCTCGATCTCAAGGATCTGCCCGTTCCCCGCCTCGTCATCATCACCATCGACGAGAGCAATCCACCGGATTTCGATTCGATGCGGGCGCTGCTGAAGGACAGCATTCCGCAGGCTACCCTCGACGATCACCGCACCTGGGTCGACCGGCTGGTGTCCATGGCGCGCACGACGGTGATGATCGGCACCGGCATCCTGCTCTTGGTTTTCACGGCGATGGTGCTCACCGTCGTCTTCGCCACGCGCGGCGCGTTGTCGGGCAATCGGCACGTCGTCGAGGTGCTGCATTTCGTCGGCGCCGAAAGCTCCTTCGTCGCCACCGAATTCCAGAAGCATTTCCTGAAGATCAGCCTCAAGGGCTCGGCGATCGGCAGCGCGCTTGCCGCGCTCTTCTTCGCCACCGCCGGTTTCTGGCAGAGCCGCACCCTCGCCACTCCCGAAACGGACCAGGCGACCGCGCTCTTCGGCACCTTTTCCGTCGGCGTGCTCGGTTATGCCGGCATCTTCGCGACGATGATCGTCATCGCGCTCCTGACCACTTTCACCGCGCGGCTGACCGTCATGCGGACGATCTACGAAATCGATACGCTACGCTCGGACCCGACACGCACCGACGGCATCGGAAGTTGATTGTGACCGTGCCGTTTTGCCATGAAAGCGTCTGTTCCGCGCCGCAATCAGCGTATAATCACGATTCATGACGATGGGACATACGACACCCAACCCGATTCATCAGGACCCTGGGCTTGATCGCCCGGCAGGTTTGCCGCCGCGGCGCGGGCCGATCCGCCGCCTGCTGCGCTGGGGCGGCTTTGCCTGCTTGCTGGCAATCGCCTTGGTGTTCGGCGGTTTTCTGCGTTTCGCCGATTCCGTGACGACGCTGAAGCCGCCGGCCGAGCCGAAAGCGGATGCGATCGTGGTCCTGACGGGCGGCTACCAGCGCATCGACCAGGCCGTGGAGCTGCTGCAGAAAGGTGCCGGCAAGCGCTTGCTCATTTCCGGAGTCCACCCGACGACGACACCGGCGCAGATCCGCAAGATGACGCAGGGTTCGGCCGATCTCTTCTCCTGCTGTGTCGATATCGGCTACGATGCGATCGACACGATCGGCAATGCCGAGGAAGCTTCGAACTGGATCCACGCCAAGGGATACCGCAGCGTTCTTATCGTCACCAACAACTACCACATGCCGCGAAGCCTCGCCGAGCTCTCCTATGTCGATCCCGACATCGAGTTCATCGCTTATCCCGTGGTCAACTCGGATTTGAAGAGCCGCAACTGGTTCACCGATCCGAATGCGATGCGCGTCATGCTGGCCGAATATGTAAAAGTGCTGCTGACCGGCGCCCGCAACATCACCGGCTTCGGCCGCCACACCGGGTTGCGCTCGGCAAGTGCGTCCGGCCGAGAATAGAGCACCGCGCGTCCGATAGAACGCGCTACGGACGCTCTATCTTCTTGTTTTGCGCAATTCCGGACGCAAAACCACTGTGCACTTTTGCTGGAATTGCTCTGGGCTTTTACATCAGGGCGTCATCAAACGCTTTTTATGGCGGGCAATATCGTGTAGGCCGGTCGCGTGAGCATGCCTCGGGAAAGTTTCATGATCGCCCTGCGTTCCGTTCTCTTCAACACGATCTTCTACGCCAACCTCATTATCCGGATGATCGTGCTCTCGCCCTACTATTTCGTCGTGTCGCGCAAGATCGCCTATGCGATCCCGAAGAACTGGGCGCGCTCCAACCACTGGCTGATGCGGGTCATCGTCGGCACCACCTTCGAGATCGAGGGCCTGGAGAACCTGCCTGACGGCAGTTACATCCTGGCGCCGAAGCATCAGTCCTTCTGGGATACCTACGCACTGCTGCCCTGGCTGAGGGACCCGGTCTACATCCTGAAGCGCGAACTGATGTGGATTCCGCTCTTCGGCTGGTATGCGAAGAAACAGCGCATGATCCCGGTCGATCGCGGCGCCCGCGGCAAGGTGATGGTGGAAGTGCTGAAACGCACGAAGGAAGAGCTTTCGACCGGCCGCCAGCTCATCATCTATCCCGAGGGCACCCGCCGCCCGCCGGGCGCGGAGCCGCTCTATAAATACGGCATCGCCCGCATGTACCGCGACCTTGACCTCCCCGTCGTGCCGGTCGCCATGCATCCCGGCCTCTTCTGGCCGCGGCGGAGCATTCGTCGTTATCCCGGCCATTTCAAGGTGAGGATCCTGCCGCCGATCATGCCGGGAATGGATCCGGACGCCTTTTTCGCCCATCTGATCGAGGTATCGGAGCGGGCAAGCGACGAGCTTCTGCTCGAAACCGTCGCGCAAAATCCGCATCTGCCGCTCCCGCCGACGGCGGTCGACAGACTGGGCGAGCTGCGCAAATTGAACGCGGCAACTGGCTGAGATCAGGCGGCGCGCAGCCGCTTCACTTCGTTGACGACCTGCTCCAGCCAATGGTCGCGAATTCCCATCTGCTTCAGATGCGTAAGTGTGTTGAAGACATAGGCATCATTCGGACCAGACTGGCCTTTTGCTTCGTTCACCACCCGTGCCGCCGCAAGCGCATCGAGCGCGCCGGCATATTGTTCATGCTCGCGGTCGATGATGTAGGCGACCGCCTCCACCCGGCGCCGGCCGGCCAGCTGCAGCCGCACCCGGCGCTCCAGGTAGACATTAGTGACCAGTTCGCGGGCGCGGAGATAATCAATCACCTCATCCCATTTTTCCGGCGAAATGCGGAAAGCCATGCCGCGGCAGGCGCCACCCCTGTCGAGGCCGAGAACCAGGCCCGGATTGTCGTGGGTGCCGCGATGGACAAAGGAGCGGACGCAGAGCGAACGCCTGTAGCCGTAGACCAGGGCCTCCGCCCGCTCCAAGAACTCGAAGCCCGGATTCCACATCAGCGAACCGTAGCCAAATACCCAAAATTCGTCCATATCGCACGCCAGACCGGAATCACATTTGCGATTCACCATTGGAGAACATCATGGCAGCGTCAAGCCAATCCGGCAGCAGCCAATCCGGCAGCGGCAAGAAATTCTGGTTGCTGGGTGGAGGCGTCCTCCTGGTGATCGCGCTTTATACCGGCGGCTGGTTCTATGCGGCGTCGGCGCTGAAGACCACGGTGCTGAAAGCGATCGCGCCCCGCGACCAGGCAGGCGTCAGCGGCGAATGCTCCGATATCGAATTCCGCGGCTATCCCTTCCGTATCGGCCTGTTCTGCTCCAAGATCGACGTCGACGACAATGTCAACGGCGTTTCCGCTACCTTCGGCGCGCTGCGCTCGGCAGCCCAGGTCTATGCACCCGGCGATATTGTCTGGGAACTCGATTCGCCGGCCGAAATCCGCACCAGCAACGGCCTTTCGATCTCGGCCCAATGGACGAACCTGCAGGCGAGTCTTGCAACCAGGCTGCAGGGCATCGACCGCAGCTCGACCGTCATCGAGGGTCTGAAGGCGATGGCCGTCTCCTCCTACACCGGCCAGACCATGAGCTTCGATGCCGCTCGCACCGAAATTCATCTGCGCCAGAACGGCGCCGATCTCGACGGCGCGATCTCCGTGCAGGACGCCAACACGGCGATCAAGGACTGGCCGCAGATCTTCCCGAAATTGTCTGCCAGCATCGATCTGACCGTCGCCGGCAAGGCCGGCCTGATCGACGGCAGTGATCCGAACGGCCTCAATGGCGCCACCGGTGAACTCCGCCGCATCGTCGCCGACATCGGCGATGGCAAGGTGATGACGCTGACCGGCCCCTTCTCCTTTGACGAACAGGGTCTGCTCTCGGGAAAATTCAAGCTGGAGATCGAACAGCTCGGCCCCTGGGGCGACAGCCTGAAACAGGCCTTTCCGGATATCGCCTCGACCGTCAACACGGCAACGAAGCTCTTGAAGTCGCTTGCCGGCGGCGGCGACAAGGTCTCTGTCGATCTCGTCGTCAATCGCGGCAATGCCACCGTTAGCGGTTTCATCCCGCTCGGCCGGATTCCGCCGATCTGATGCATCTCGCCCAAAAGTGTCCAGCGGTTTTGGGATAACGGGATGCATAGGAAATAGGAAAAGGGCCTGAAGCGCCTTGCATGATTCCGGTTCGACGCGATGCGCTTTAGGCTATGCGCTTGATGAAGAAGACTTCTGGGACCGATTGCAGGCCGGGCAATTCGATCGTGCCGGTTTCGAAAAATCCATTGCGGCGATGCCAGTCCTGAGGCCGGCTTTCGTCGCATTCGCTCGACGTCATCAGCAGGCGGGCGCCGTCGCCGCGCATGGCGTCTTCCCAGGCGAGAAACAGCGCCGTTCCAACGCCCGACCGGCGGTGGCCGGGCAGGACGCGGATCATTTCCATATAGGGAACCCTGCCCCAGAAGCGGGAGAAGCGGAGGAAACCGACAATCTCGCCGGCCTTCCTGGCAACCAGATATTCTCCAAGCGCGACGCAGCGCGATACCCATGCCTCACCGGCGCTGGCATCCTCGCGCACCAGCCAGTCGATATCCGCCTGGTCGGCGCTTGCCACCTCCACCATCGCGGCGGTTACTTCTTGTCTAGCGCGTGGCGGCCGAAATCCGGCGCGTCGACATCCTGGCCGGCCTGGACGATCGAACGGCGGATAGCGCGCGTGCGGGTGAAGAGTTCGAAAATCTTGTCGCCCTCGCCCCAGCGGATCGCGCGCTGCAGATAGGCGAGATCCTCCGAGAAGCGCGCCAGCATTTCGAGGATCGCATCGCGGTTATGCAGGCAGACGTCGCGCCACATCGTCGGGTCGGAGGCGGCAAGGCGGGTGAAATCGCGAAAGCCGGAGGCGGAATATTTGATGACTTCCGATTCCGTCACCGTCTCCAGATCGTCGGCCGTGCCGACGATATTGTAGGCGATGATATGCGGCAGATGCGAGACGATGGCGAGCACCTTGTCGTGATGCTCGGCATCCATCTCGTCGACCTTCGAGCCCAGCGCTTCCCAGAAGCTGCGCAGCCGCTTCAACGCCACCTCGTCGGTGCCAGCGACCGGCGTGAAGATGCACCAGCGGCCTTCGAAGAGGCCGGGAAAGCCGGCATCCGGGCCGGATTTTTCGGTGCCGGCCAGCGGATGGCCTGGGATAAAATGCACATTATCAGGCATATGCGGCAGCATCTGCGCAATGACAGAAGCCTTTGTCGAACCGACATCGGTAACGATCGCCCCGGGCTTCAGGTTTACCGAGATCTCCTTCGCCACACTTTCCGAAGCGCCGACCGGCACCGAGACGATCACCAGATCGGCATCCGTGACGGCATCCTGCGACGATGTCGTGTAGCGGTCGCCGAGACCGAGCTCTTCCGCGCGCTTCAGCGTATCGGGGCTGCGTGTGGCGACGACGATCTCCCTCGCAAGGCCAAGCCGCCTGATGTCATAGGCGAGCGAAGAGCCGATCAGGCCGATGCCGATCAGCGCGATGCGATCGAACTGCACGCTCATGGCTGATGACCCATGAATTCGGTGAGCGCGGCAATCACGCCGCGATTGGCCTCCTCGGGGCCAATGCTCATGCGCAGCGCATTGGCGAAGCCATAACCGCGCACGGCGCGCAGGATGTAACCGCGGCTCGTCAGCAAATCGTCGGCATCCGCGGCGCGCTTACCGTCGATCTCGGGGAAATGGATGAGGACGAAATTGGCGACGGACGGCGTCACCTTCAGCCCGATCGCTTCGAGCGCCTGGGTAAGCGTCTCCACCCACATCTGGTTGAAGGAGACGGCCTGCTGGATGAAGGCCTGATCGCGGATGGCAGCGGCGGCGGCGGCGATTGCCGGTGCGTTCAAGTTGAACGGCGCGCGCACACGGTTCAGCGCGTTGACGATCTCGGCGGGCGCATACATCCAACCGACGCGCAGCGCCGCAAGACCATAGGCCTTCGAGAAGGTGCGGGTCATCACCACGTTGGCATTGGAGGATACGACCTCGATGCCGGCTTCATAATCGTTGCGGCGCACATATTCGGCGTAAGCCGCATCGAGCACCAGGACGACATGTTTCGGCAGTCCGGCCTGCAGGCGGCGGATCTCGCTAACGGAAACATAGGTGCCGGTCGGATTGCCGGGATTGGCGATGAAGACGATCTTCGTCTTCTCCGTCACCGCGGCAAGGATCGCATCGACATCGACGGTATAGTCCTTCTCCTTGACGACGACAGGCGTGGCGCCTGCGCCCAGGATCTGGATCTTGTAGACGAGGAAGCCGTGCTCGGTGATGATGCCCTCGTCGCCGGCGCCGAGATAGACATGGCAGAGCAGGCCGAGCAGCTCGTCCGAACCGTTGCCGCAGAGGATGTTTGCCGGATTGAGACCGTGCACGGCGGCGATCGCCTCGCGCAGTTCGATCGCCTGCCCGTCGGGATAACGCCCCAGATTGTCGGCAACCGTCTTGAAGGCCTCGATTGCCTTCGGGCTGGCGCCGAGCGGCGTTTCGTTGGACGAGAGCTTGTAGACACGGGCAACACCCGGCGCATGTTCCTTGCCCGGCACATAGGCTGCGATATCGAGAATACCGGGACGCGGAACGGGCTTGCTCATCTCAACGCTCATGGGTTCGACCTTGGAATTGCCGGAAATCCGGGCTGAAAAACACCAAGTGGCATTAAAGCGGAATGCGATTGTTGTCGAGAGCCATGGGCGTGACACAAGCAGTTGGAGACCGCCGGCTCGGCATCAGCTGTTGCGTGTGGTCGGCACGCCATGAGGTGCGAGAACCGGCACGAAGACGCGGCGGGAGGCCCGCGCCGCAACCGGCAGCCCTTGATAGAGCCGCTTCTGCGCTTCGACGATGATGACGCCCGAGAAGGCCGGCCACAGCGTTCGGCCGATCCGCTCGAAGGCGCGCCGCAGGCGCAGGATGGTTCTGAGCTTCGAGGGCGGGAAGAACAGCGCTTCAGCCGTCGCGCCCGGCGTGAAATTCGTCTCGCGCAGCAGATTTGTCAACTGACCGCGGGAATAGGGCCGGCCCGAACCGAAGGGCGTATGCTCCATACGTGCCCAGACGCCGCGCCGGTTCGGCACGACGATGACCAGCCGTCCGCCCGGCGCCAGCACCCGCCAGAGCTCCTTCAGCGTCTCGCGCGGGCTTTCGGCGAATTCCAGCGAATGCACCATCAGCACACGGTCAATCGAGGAATCCGGCAGCGGCAGTTCCTCGTCGAAAATCAGCGCCGTCGTCGAGAGCGAGCCCATCGGCCAGTTCACCGCGCCCTGCCCGGCCGGCATGAAGGCGAAGGTGCGCTCGGTATCGGCCTGGAAGCGGTCGAGGAAGGGCACGGCATAACCGAGACCGACCAGACGCTCCTGCGGCAGCCGCACCCAGAGCGAGGACAGCGCCATGGCGATCGACTGCTCGGCAAGACGTCCGAGCTCGGAATGATAGAACTGGCGTAAGTCGACGATATCGGCGTGCATTGCGACAAATGTTATCAGCGGGCGGTTGGACTTCAAGGCCGGAACCTCTACATTTCCGCGAGACTCCTGGGATAAGGGATTATTGAACGATGAAACCTTTGGAATTAGACGTTTTTCTCTGCCGCACCGACAATTTCGGCGTTCTCGTGCACGATCCGGAGACAGGCTTTACCGCGGCGATCGATGCGCCGGAGGAGGCGCCGATCCTGGAAGCGGCGACACGTCGCGGCTGGAAAATCACCCATATCTTCACCACTCATCATCACACCGACCATGTCACTGCCAACCTGGCGCTGAAGGAACAGTTCGGCTGCGAGATCATCGGCCCGATCAACGAGGCCATTGCCATTCCCGGCCTCGATCGGACGATGGCCGATGGCGACAGCTTCCTTTTCGGCGATCACACGGTCAACGTCATCGAGACGCCCGGCCACACCGCCGGCCACATCTGCTATCACTTCGTCGATGACAAGCTGCTCTTTGCCGCCGACACGCTGTTTGCGCTCGGCTGCGGCCGGTTGTTCGAACGACCGGCCGCCGATATGTGGCACTCCCTGCAGAAACTCGCCGTGCTGCCCGATGAGACCGCCATCTATTTCGGCCATGAATACACATTGTCCAATGCCCGCTTCGCGCTGACCGTCGATCCCGACAATGAGCGACTGAAGAACCGCGCCGCCGAGATCGAGGCCTTGCGCGCCGACGGCAAATTCACCATCCCGACGACGCTGGGGCTGGAAAAGGAAACCAACCCGTTTCTGCGCGCCGCCGATCCGGCGATCCGCCGCAATCTGCTGATGGAAGGCAAGACCAACGAGGAAGTCTTTGCAGAGATCCGCAAGCGCAAGGACCATTTCTGATGTCGCCTGAGGACATCATCCGCGAACTCGGCATGCAGCCGCATCCCGAAGGTGGCTGGTACGTGCAGACATTCCGCGATACGGCGGGCGGAGAACGCGGCCATTCGACGGCGATCTATTATCTGCTGGCCAGTGGGCAACGTTCGCACTGGCATCGTGTCCATGACGCGGCCGAGGTCTGGCATTATTATGCCGGCGCGCCGCTTTCGCTGCACCGGTCGGAAGACGGAACGGCAAGCGAGACCCTGACGCTCGGAACGAATCTTCCTGCCGGCGAGCGGCCGCAAGCACTCATTCCCGCCAATTGGTGGCAATCGGCCGAAACCCTCGGCGATTTCACTTTGGTCGGCTGCACCGTCTCACCCGGCTTCGAATTCTCGAGCTTCGAGATAGCCCCACCCGGTTGGAAACCCAGCAGCTGAGGCTATTCTGCCGCCGCGGACTGCGCCGGAACTTTGCGGCGGAACATCTCTTGGGCAGCCAGCACCGCCCCGCCGGTGACGAGTAGGCAGGCGAGAGCAATGCGCCAGCTCGGCTCGGCAAATCCGAACAGCACCAGAATAAGCGTCGAAAGCAGAGGTGCTGCATAACTTGCCGCGCCGAGAATCTGGATATCGCCGTTCTTGACGCCGTAATCCCACGCGTAGAAGGCGGCACCGACCGGAAAGAGCCCGAGCCCGGCGACGGCGACCCATTCGAAAACCGTTTCCGGCCAGACGGTCGTCTCAAGGCCGAGATGGCAGAAGAGCGACAGGATGGAGGTCGCAAGGCAGAAGCCGGTGACGACATCCGTGGAGACGGCGTCGAAACGCCGCGTCACCAGCGAATAGCCGGACCATGTGAAGGCGCAGAGAAAGGCAGCGCCGTAACCAATGGCATAGGCGCCGTCGAAATCTATGCCGTTGCGGCTAACGATCAGGAAGGTGCCGCAAAGACCGGCAAGCGCACCTGCCACATGATACCAGCGCAGCCGTTCGCCCGGCAGCAGCGCCGAACCGACGACGATCAGCAGTGGCCAGAGATAGGCGATCAGCCCCGCCTCCACTGCCGGCGCGTTCCGGAGCGCGGTAAAATAAAGGAAGTGATAGCCGAACAGTCCTGAAATACCCGTTATCCAGACCTTGGCCGGCTGCTTCAGCAGCGCCAGCCGCGAGGGATTGAGGGTAAGCACGACGAGGCCGGGAATGCTGCCGATCGCAAAGCAGACGGCCGAAAGCTGGAACGGCGGCATCTTGCCGGAGGCGGCCGTGAACAACGCCAGGAACGACCACATCAGAATGGCCGTAAAGCCGATCAACGTCGCGCGAAGCTTCACCTGTCCCCCTTCACGGAGGCAGAAGCCCCGTCAGCTGTTGCTGCCGTATTTGACGGCAGTGATCGTCACCATTCCATATTCGGTTGGAATGCGCACATAGACAGGAGCGTATACATTTGCCGCGTCCGACTTGGCAAACCAGATTTCCATGCGGTTGCTCTTGCTGAGATAGTCAATATCCTTGCGGCCCTTCTTGTAGCCCGAGCGCGGCACGAAGCGCACGCCGCAGACAATAGCCTTGCCTTTGAAGCCATTAGTCGAAAAATCCTCGTCGCCCTTCGGCGACAGCACCAGATCCATGCGCGTCTCGCCGTCGAAGATCGGCAGCGTCTGCGAGCAGACCTTGGTATCGCCGGTGAACACTAGGCCGGAGATCGGATCGAGCACCGAGCGCATGTCGCGCGGCGTGACGTCGATCCAGTTCTTCGGACGCTTCGGCATCGGTGTCGTCGTCGCCGAGATGATGTTGCCGTTGCGGTAGCTGACCTCGTAGACGCGGGCCTTCCTCTTGCCGCTCTTGTAGTAGAGCGAATATTTCAAGGCCTGCAGCCTGTTCTTGCGCACGACGCCGGTGACGCTGGTCCTGGCCGAAATCGTCGTGACGAGATCGGCAAGACCGGCGGAATTGATGTCGCCGGCGATCTTGTAGCTGTGATCGTCCTCGATCTGCGTCAGGAACGCGGCGCGCGCGATCGGCAGCCCGGCGAGCGCCACCCGGTATTCCGTCCGATGCTGGATTTCGGCGGCCGATGCCGGTATGGCAAGAAGTGCGGCGATGGCCGAAATGAAAATCCGTCTGCCCGAATGAGCCATGGAAAAAAGCCTTGTCTTGCTGCGCGCTGGCAGGCCCTTGCTGAGCGCTCTATACTCCTGCCGTGAAGGGAAGAAAACAGCAGCTTTTTGACAGAATTGCGGGAAAGGCCAAGGTTTGGCTTGACGCGAGCAGCCTGTCTGACTATAGAACCGCAACTTTCCAATCATGCCCGTTGGATTGCGCGCCTGGCTTTGCCGGGAATAGCAATTCGATGGCCCGAGAAAAACAAGAATAGGTGTTCCATGTCCCGCGTGTGCGAATTGACCGGCAAGGCCGTCCTGACTGGTAACAATGTCAGCCATGCCAACAACAAGACCAAGCGCCGGTTCCTGCCGAACCTGTGCCAGGTAACGCTGATTTCCGACGCTCTCAACCAGCGTTATCGTCTTCGCGTTTCGGCTGCCGCTCTTCGCTCCGTCGAGCATCGTGGCGGCCTCGATGCCTTCCTGCTGAAGGCCAGCGAAAACGAACTGTCGATGCGCGCGCGCCTGCTGCGCCGTCAGATCGCCAAGAAGACCGCTGAAGCCGCTGCTGCGTAAGCTTCTGCCCTTCTTTCATACGGCTTCAAAAGGCTTGAACGGATAATACCGGACAAGCCTTTTGCTTTGCCGGTTTGCTCCTCCAACTGGTGGCATCACCCAGGATAAAAAAATGCTGAAGACCCGCTATACCATCGCCTATGTCGCGCTGATGACGCTCGTCGTCGTCGCCTCCAACTTCCTCGTCCAGTTTCCGCTGAACGCCGAAGTCGCCGGCATCAACCTTGCCGACATCCTGACCTGGGGCGCTTTCTCCTATCCGATCGCCTTCCTGATCACCGATCTGACCAACCGCCAGTTCGGCCCGCAGGCAGCCCGCAAGGTCGTCTTTGCCGGCTTCGTCGTCGGCGTGACGCTCTCCTTCTTCACCTCGGTGCCGCGCATCGCCATCGCCTCCGGCTCGGCCTATCTCGCCGGCCAACTGCTCGATATCGCCGTCTTCAACCGCCTTCGCCGCCAGGCCTGGTGGCGCGCGCCGCTGGTCGGCTCGCTGATCGGCTCGGCGCTCGATACGGTGATGTTCTTCTCGCTGTCCTTCGCCGCATTCTTCGTCTTCCTCGGCCCGAACGATCCCTTCGCGCTGGAAGCAGCCCCCGTCCTCGGCGTCTTGGCCACCGAGGCTCCGCGCTGGATTTCCTGGGCGATCGGCGATTTCGCCGTGAAGATGATCGTCGGCCTCGTCATGCTGCTGCCTTATGGCGCGCTGATGAGTGTGCTGCGGCCGATGCAGGCTGCTCGCGCCAGCTAATTGAAGTTACAGACGCCGCCGGACCGCGCCGGCGGCGATGGCCGGATGCAGCAGCATCTCTGCCGTCAGATCGTCGATACCTAGCGATGAATCGAGCCGCAGCACCGGCGCTGTCTGTGTTTCCAGCCATTGCTCATGTGCCGCAAGGCTGCGGCGTTCGGGACCGGCCGTATCGTAGCTGGCCGCCCATTCCAGGAATTCCCCGCTTTTAACTTCCATGTCGCCGCCGGGCCCGATCCTGTTTCCGTATCGGGCAATCTCCCGCGCAAGGATGCGCGCCATTCGAAGTTCCGGGTCGATCCTGAGGAACACGATCAGATCGTAGAGCGGCTCAATCGGCCTTCCCCATTTGAGCGCCGATCCGGAGAGAATCTAGCCTTCGTGCCGCGCCACCTCATCGAGGAGCAGCCCAATGCGCTCGTCGGCATCCCTCGGCATCGTGAACGGCGGATCGGTCGGCAACCAGAAGAAATCGTCGGTGTCGAGATGGGCGATATCGAGCTTTTCGGCAAGCGCACGGCCGAGCGATGTCGTGCCGGAACCGGACGCGCCCATGACATGGATATGCACCATGAATTTCCCTCCGAAGGCTGCTTTCCCGATGCCGCGGGGGATAGCCGAGGCATATGACATCAGTCTGACGCCTAGAGCATGTCGCGCAAAAGTGTGCAGCGGTTTTGCGACAACGACATGCGTAAAAACAAAGACCTAGGGCGCGACAAGCGAATCTGAAAGATCGCGACGCGCTTTAGAGCGCCGTGCGTCCTTTCGGACGCACAAAGGACGCTCTAACATTTTGAATCTAGGCATCGTGCTTTCCGAAAATCGATTCCGATTTTCGGGCCGATGGCTAGAATCAATTCCGCTTCCGGGAATTCGGCGCTGACCACGCGGCCTCTTCCGAAAGCCGAAATTCCAGCATCAGATTGCGCTGCAGGATCGAATGATTGTCGTCCGACACCAGAATGATATGGGTCGTGCCGTCGGCGGCTTGGAAAGCATCGAGCCCTTCCATATTGTCGATCTGCGAGTTGAAATTACCTTCCAGCAGCAATTCGCCGTCAACGACGGCGCCGGGCCTGATGTCGGCGCCCTTGATGCGCCGAAGACGCATACCGATGCCTTCGGCCATGTTGAAGCGGCGCTCCAGCAGCAGCAGGTCGCCGTTCGGCAGGAAGGCACCGTCGGTGATGTCGAAGCTGCCGTCCCGCTTAACCGAGAAACGGCCTTTCAGCGGCCCGCTGAGAATGGCTGCCAACCGATTGCCGTCACTGTCGAGACCGCGTTCGGAGACGATGACCACGCCGCCCCGCAGCGGGCTGGATGCCGGCGCCACGGTGATGGTTTCGATGCCGCGGTTGTCGTCCAGCATCTTTCGCGGGATGAGGATCGGCAGGGCGGCGATCGCTCCCGAGCCGGCAAAGCCAGGATCGGGATAGACATCGACGCGATGAGCCTGCTCGAAGGAGACCAGGATCCGGTCGCCATCGAGCGCCAGGCCCTCGGCATCCATATGTCCCTTGCCTTCGAAGCTCACCCCGGCACCGTTCTTCATCGGCGTGATCTCGACATCCGAAAGGCCGGAAAGCCTGCCCTTGACGTCGCGCTCGATGCTGCCGGTCAGCCACTGGCCGGTATCGAGCACGACGACGAAATGTTTTTGGTCCGGCCGGAAACGGATGGAGGAGAGCGAGCCGAATAGCGCTCTGCTGGAGACCATTTCCAGCCCGCCGAGAAATTCCAGCGAACCGAATTGCGTCTCCGAAGAGCCACTCCTGAAATCGGAGATTTGCCGGCTAATGACCAGCACGTCGTCGCCGGCCCATGACGAGGAAGCGCCGGCTGCGATGCAGAGAGCGATCGACGCCGCACGGCAGAGGCGCTTGACCATCATTCTTCCAGCGGCGTCAGCCGGCACGGCGTATCCGGCCGCCGCGCGGCTGGACGGATTGGTCTTCGAACAACGAGGCAAGCTGCTCGGTCATCGCACCGGCAAGCTCGTCCGCATCGACGATCGTCACGGCGCGGCGATAGTAGCGCGTCACGTCGTGGCCGATGCCGATCGCCAGCAGTTCGACAGGCGAGCGCGTCTCGATCTGTTCGATGACGGCGCGCAGGTGCCGCTCGAGATAATTGCCCGGATTGACCGACAGCGTCGAATCGTCCACCGGCGCGCCGTCCGAGATCATCATCAGGATGCGGCGCTGCTCGCGGCGCGCGAGCAGGCGATTATGCGCCCAGATCAGCGCCTCGCCGTCGATATTTTCCTTGAGCAGGCCCTCGCGCATCATCAGCCCGAGATTGGCGCGCGCGCGCCGCCACGGCGCGTCGGCCGACTTGTAGATGATGTGACGCAGGTCGTTGAGGCGGCCTGGCGTCTGCGGCTTGCCGCCGGCAAGCCAGCTTTCGCGTGCCTGCCCGCCCTTCCAGGCTTTGGTCGTAAAGCCCAGGATCTCGACCTTGACGCCGCAGCGCTCCAGCGTGCGGGCGAGAATGTCGGCGCAGGTGGCGGCAACCGTGATCGGCCGGCCGCGCATCGAGCCGGAATTGTCGATGAGCAGGGTGACGACGGTATCGCGGAACTGGGTGTCGCGCTCCATCTTGAAGGAGAGCGCCTGCATCGGATCGATGATGATACGCTGCAGCCGGGCCGGATCGAGATAGCCCTCTTCCAGGTCGAAATCCCAGGAGCGGTTCTGCTGCGCCATCAGCCGGCGCTGCAGCCGGTTGGCGAGACGACCGACCGCACCTTGCAGATGCGCCAGCTGCTTGTCGAGGAAGGCGCGCAGGCGCTCCAGTTCGGCGGTGTCGCAAAGCTCCTCGGCGGTGATGATCTCGTCGAACTCTTCGGTAAAGACGTGATAATCGACCTTTTCGTTGAAATCGGCGAAAGGCGTATTCGGCCGGCGGGTCTCGCCCGGCGTTTCCGAATCGTCCTCACCCTCTTCCATCATGTCGTCGTCGGAGATTTCGGCGCCTTCGGTCTCGCCTTCCTCCATCTGCTCGTCGGCGACTTCACTGTCCTCGACGGGGGCGGCATCGGTGCCGGCATCCTCGTCGACCTCGTCCTGGTCCTGTTCGTCGCCGCTTGGCTGGTCTTCCTGCTCCGACTGGTCGTCATTGTCGGCGTCGCTGTCGTCGTCGCCGTACTCCTCGGCCATTTCCATGGCCGACAGCATGTTGCGGATGACCTTGGCGAAGGCCTGCTGGTCGTTGATCGCGTTCGACAGGTTGTCGAGTTCAGGCCCTGCCTTGTCCTCGATGAAGCCGCGCCAGAGATCAAGCACCTTGCCGGCAGAGGCCGGCGGGCGGTGGCCGGTCAGCTTTTCGCGCACCATCATCGCAACCGCTTCGCCGACCGGTGCGTCTTCCTGGCGCTCGATGCCGGTGAAATTCGCCTTGGAATATTTCTCTTCCGTCATGGAGCGCAGGTTCGACGCCATGCCCTCCATGCGCAGCGCGCCGATCGATTCGACGCGCGCCTGCTCGACCACGTCGAAGATCGCCCGGGCGTCCGAGCCCTGCGGCGCCATCGTCGCATGCACCTTCTCGTCATGGCAGGCGAGCCGCAGCGCCATCGAATCGCCGAGACCACGGGTGACCGCCAGCTCATGCGCTGTCGGCCGCTTGGAAAGTTCCGGCAGCCGAATGCGCTCGCCGGTCATCCCCGGCCGTTCATTGGCGAAGGTCACCTCGACATCGCCGTCGCCGGCGATCGAGCGCACGCAGCCGGTTATGGCCCGGCGCAATGGCTCGACGTCGACAGGCGCGCCGGGCTTTGCTTTCGAATTGTCACCGCGAGCTGCCATGATCGGTCGGTCTCAAGCCCCGAGAACGATGTTGGCGGCACTTTCCTTCAGCTCGACGCCGAAGGCGCGCTGATAGTGCTCAGCGACCAACGGGCGTTCCAACTCATCGCACTTGTTGAGGAAGGTGACGCGGAAGGCGAAGGCGAGATCGCCGAAGATCTCAGCGTTTTCGGCCCAGGTGATGACCGTGCGCGGGCTCATGACGGTCGAGAGATCACCGTTCATGAAAGCAGCGCGCGTCAGGTCGGCGACGCGCACCATCTTCGAAACCGTCTCGCGGCCGTTCTTGTCATTGCCGAAGCTCTTCACCTTGGCGGCGACGATATTCACTTCGTGATCATGCGGCAGGTAGTTCAGCGTGGTGACGATCGACCAGCGGTCCATCTGCGCCTGGTTGATCTGCTGCGTGCCGTGATAGAGGCCGGTCGTGTCACCGAGGCCGATCGTGTTCGCAGTCGCAAACAGGCGGAAGGCCGGGTGCGGCCGAATGACGCGGCTCTGGTCGAGCAACGTCAGGCGGCCGGAGGATTCGAGCACGCGCTGGATGACGAACATCACATCGGGGCGACCGGCATCATATTCGTCGAAAACCAGCGCGACATTGTGCTGGTAGGCCCAGGGCAGGATGCCGTCCTTGAACTCGGTGATCTGCAGCCCGTCCTTGACGACGATCGCATCCTTGCCGACGAGATCGATACGGCTGACATGGCTGTCGAGGTTGATGCGCACGCAAGGCCAGTTGAGCCGCGCCGCCACCTGCTCGATATGCGAGGACTTGCCCGTGCCGTGATAACCGGAAATCATCACGCGGCGGTTATGGGCGAAGCCTGCGAGAATGGCGAGCGTCGTGTCGCGGTCGAACAGGTAGTCGGTATCGAGGTCCGGCACATAGGCGTCGCCCTTGCTGTAGGCGGGAACGCGGATGTCGGAATCGATGCCGAAGGCCTCGCGAACCGAAACGGTGGTATCGGGCAGTTCGGAAATATCAAGGTCGATCTTGCTCATCATGTCTCCAAGGCGGGTGATGCCACCCGGCCATACTGTCTCAGGCCATGTCGCAACCGTGACGCCGCGTTTTTTTATTCCGCGCCCGTCCAGGTCGGAACGTCGGCGATGCTTCTCCGGGACTGAAACGAAACCTCGGCGGGATAATGACCGCGTGCGAGCATTCTTGAAAGAGTCCCGGACAAGAAACGCCGCGTCCGGAAGGTCGGCGGAGGCGATGTCGGGAAAACGCACAAATATGAGCCGCGTTTGCCTGCGGCCTCAGCCGATTTGGACCATACCCGATTGAAGCCCAAGAGCAAGGACGGGAATTAACAAAAACCGTTCTGCTTCAACAATTGATAGGCCTGGATGACGGCGCGGAAACGCTCCTCCGAGCCGCGGTCGCCGCCATTGGCATCCGGATGGTGTTTCTTCACCAGTTCCTTGTAGCGGCTCTTGATCTCCGCCGACGTCGCATTGGCGTCGAGGCCCATCGTTTCGAAGGCCTTGGTTTCGAGCGATTTCAGCTTGCGCGCCTGCGGAAAACGCGGCCCGCTGCCCTTGCCGCCTTCCTTGACGAAGCCGAAGGGATCGCGAACACGCGTATAGGCGCCGGAGCGGATCTCCGAATGCAGCGGACTGTCTTTTGCCGCCTTGTTGACGCCGACCGTCCATGTCGGCCGGTGACCGGTGATCGCCTCTTTCTGGTAACGCGCGATCTCGCCGTCCGAAAGACCGGAGAAATAATTGTAGCCCTTGTTGTATTCCTTGACGTGCTCGAAGCAGAACAAAAAGAACTGGCCTTCCGCATTGCGGCCGACGGGAGCGCGATGCGCCCCCTTCTTGTCGCACCCGTCCCACTGACAGGTAGGCGGCGCCTGCTCTGTCTCTGGCTCGCGTTTGCGGCGTGTTCGGATGCGATCGAAATATTTGGAATCAAGTCTCATGACGGCGCTAATTATGGGGCTGTCGCGAAGCGACAACAAGAATTGACAAACAGGAATGTTGCTGGCTTGGTAGGTACCCTTTTCGCGAACCAGCAAGACCGGATGATGACCCTGCGAACCCGCATCGAAGAAAAACTTGTCGAAGCCTTCGCGCCCGAACGCGTAAGCGTCATCGACGAAAGCCATCTGCATGCCGGCCACCAGCCTGATATCACCGGCACCGGCGAAACCCATATGCGAGTGAGGATCGTTTCCGGAAAATTCTCCGGCATGTCGCGGCTGGCGCGCCACCGGGCGATCACCGACCTGTTGAAACCGGAGCTCGATGCCGGCCTGCATGCGCTGGCGGTCGAACCGGCAGCACCCGGCGAACCGACCCGCTGGTAGCGGCACCAAAGCCTATATAGGCATTGGCGGCCCGCAATCCTACAGCGCCGCGCGTCTTTTCAGACGCGCAAAAGGACGCTGTAACAATTTGAATGACTGGAATCAGCTGGGCTTTGCGCCGTCTTCCCCGGCCGGGCGGATGCGCAGCTTGGTGATGCGGTTCTTCTCCCGCTTCATGACGACGAAACGCTTGCCGTAGAAAGTGAAGGCCTGACGCTCTTCCGGGATGGTCATCGATTCATGGATGACGAGGCCGGCGATCGTCGTCGCCTCCTCGTCGGGCAGGTTCCAGTCGAGCGCCCGGTTCAGGTCGCGGATCGGCACGCCGCCGTCGACGACGACGGAACCGTCGGCCTCCTGACGCACGCCCTGTATCTCGATATCGTGCTCGTCGGAAATGTCGCCGACGATTTCCTCGAGAATATCCTCCAGCGTGACGATGCCCTGCACCTCGCCATATTCGTCGACGACGACGGCGAAATGCTGCTTGCGCCGCAGGAAGGCGTTGAGCTGGTCCTCGAGGTTGGTGCTGTCGGGTACGAACCACGGCTTCTGCGCGATCTTCCCGATATCGAGGTACTGCGGCTCCATGTTCGGCTCGGCAAGCGCCCGCAGCAGATCCTTGGCGTGGACGACGCCGATGATGTTGTCGATCGTGCCGCGCCACAACGGCATGCGCGTATAGGGGCTTTCAAGGATGACGCGCACCACCGCTTCCGGCGGATCGTCGGCGTTGATCGCCCGCATCGCGGTGCGGTGGACCATGATGTCGGACAATTCCAGCTCGCTGAGATCGAGCACGCCGCCGAGCCGGTCGCGGTCGGCCTTCACCACCGATCCCTCGCGGTGCAGCAGATCGACGGCGCCGCGCAGCTCCTCATGCGCCGTCAGCATCGATGTCTCTCGTGAGAGATTGATGCCGAACAGTGAAAGAATCTGCCGCACGATCGCATTGACGAAGGAGGAAACCGGGCCGACGACGGCAACGAAGAGCTTGGCCGGCAGCGCGATGGTGAGTGCGAAGCGCTCAGGCGCCGAAATCGCCCAGCTTTTCGGCAGCACTTCCGCGAAGATGACCAGTATGACGGTCATTGCAAGCGTCGCAAGCGCCACGCCGGAACTGCCGAACAGCCCGAGGAAGAGGCTGGTGGCGATCGAGGAGGACAGGATGTTAGCGAGATTGTTGCCGATGAGCAGCGCGCCGATCAGTCGGTCGCGCCGCTCGATCAGCTGCCGGACGAGGCCGGCGCGTTCGTCGCCGTTGACCTCGAGCGTATGGACACGGCTGCGCGAAACGGCGGTCAACGCAGTTTCGGAGCCGGAAAAGAAGGCGGACATGAGCACCAGCGCCGTGATCGAAAGGATCTCCGGCCAGTATGTCGCAAGAAATGCCAGAGCGCCTTCGACCGACATCAGGCGTGTTTTTCCCGGAGAAAGCTGATCACTTCGGACGCCGGAACGTCGTCGGCGACGAAGGACTGGCCGATGCCGCGCGTCAGGATGAAGGTGAGCTTGCCGCTCTTGACCTTCTTGTCCTGGGCGATCGCGTCCATCAGCGTTTCGGCTGGGGGCAGTTCGCCCGGAATGTCGGACATGCGGGTCGGCAGGCCGACCTCCTTCAGATGCCGCTCGACGCGGCGCGCATCGTCGGGGCTTGCAAGGTTCATCCGTGCGGAGAATTCATGCGCCAGCACCATGCCGATCGAAACGCCCTCGCCATGCACGAGGCGGGAGCTGTCATAGGCGGTCGCCGCTTCCAGCGCATGACCGAAGGTATGGCCGAGATTGAGCAGCGCCCGCTGACCGTTCTCGCGCTCGTCGGCAACGACGACATCGGCCTTCGCCTGGCAGCTCGCAGCAATCGCCTCGATGCGCGCGGAGCCGCCGGTAAAAACCGCCTTCCAGTTCGCTTCCAGCCAGGCAAAGAAATCCGGCTTGTCGATCAGCCCGTATTTCGCGACCTCGGCGTACCCTGCGCGGAATTCGCGCGCGCTCAGCGAATTCAGCACGTCCGTATCGGCCAGAACCAGATCCGGCTGATGGAAGACGCCGATCAGATTCTTGCCGTGGCGGGAATTGATGCCGGTCTTGCCGCCGACGGAGGAATCGACCTGCGACAGAAGCGAGGTCGGCACCTGGACGAAGCGCACGCCGCGGCGGACGATGCCGGCCGCAAATCCCGAAAGATCGCCGATGACGCCGCCACCGAGCGCGATGACGTAATCGTTGCGCTCGACGCGGGCTTCGAGCACCTTGTCGCAGGCCGTCATCAGATGTTCGAAGCTCTTGGTCTTCTCGCCGGCCGGCAGGACGACCTCAGCCGAAACGATACCCGCTTCATCCAGACTTGCGACGAGCGCCTTGAGATAGAGCGGAGCGACATTTTCGTCGGTGACAACAGCCGCCTTGCGGCCCTTGAGCCGGGAGGCGATCTCGGCGCCGGCCTGCGCAATCAACCCCGGCCCGATCAGGATGTCGTAGGCGCGCTCGCCGAGCGGCACATGCACCGTTCGGATGGCGGAGGCGGAGGTTATCGCATTCATGACGCTGCACTTTCCTTCTGAGCTTCGATCACGGCCTTTAAGACCTCGTCGGCCATGATTTCCTTGCGCACGTCGCGCGAAAGCACGGTGAGATCGGCCTGCGCGTAGATCGGATAACGCGCATTCATCAGGCCCTCGAGCGTCTGCTTCGGATTTTCGGTCTTGAGCAGCGGCCGCGTGTCGCGCTTGGCGACCCGGTCCCACAGCACGTCGAGATCGGCCTTCAGCCAGACGGAAAGGCCGCCCTTCTTGATATGCTTGCGCGTCCGGTCGTTGATGAAGGCGCCGCCTCCGGTGGAGACGACACGCGGCCCGCTCTTCAGCAGCCGCTTGATCACCCGCGCTTCCAGCGCCCGGAACTCCTGCTCGCCATAGGCGGCGAAAAGCTCGGCGATCGTCATGCGCGACACCCGCTCGATCTCGAGATCACTGTCGATGAAGGGAATGGCGAGCTGGCTGGCGACGATGCGCCCGACAGAGGATTTGCCGGCGCCCATCAGGCCGACAAGGATGAGATTGCGTGAACCGAGCGCGGCGCGAGCTCTGTCTTTCAAGCTGTCAGCAACGGTCAGCAGTGGTTCACTCATCGGTCCATTCACACTTTGTTTGCAAACCGTATCGACAAATGCAGGTGTAGCGTCAAGTCGCAGGCAAGGGAATCATGGCTTGAATACCGCTTCTTGCACTTGCAGATAGGCTTCTTATAACAGAAGCGAGCATGAAGGAGTTACCTGATGCCGACCCTGTTCCGTTTCCTGTTCGTCTGCGCGATCCTCGCCGGGACGGTCTACGGAGCGATGCTGGCGCTTGTGACCTTCGTGGAGCCGCAGCAGCGCGACGTCACGATCCGCATTCCGTCCGAGCGGGTCAATCCGCCCGCGACGGGCACGATCGACACGACCAGGAAGTGACCGGCATGGTGGATCTCGGCCGCGTCCATGTGGAATCCTTCCTGGAGATGATGAGCGCCGAACGGGGTGCTGCCGCCAATACGCTGCAATCCTATGAGCGCGATCTCGACGACGTCCGCTCCTTCCTGACGGAGCGCAGCATACGGCTCACCGAAGCCGCCTCCGCCGATCTCGCCGCCTATCTCTCCTCGCTCGCCCGAAAGGGCTTCAAACCCTCGTCCCAGGCGCGCCGGCTTGCCGCCATGCGGCAGTTCTACAAGTTCCTCTATGCCGAGGGCCTGAGGACCGACGACCCCACAGGCATACTCGACGCGCCGAAGAAGGGCCGTCCGCTGCCGAAGACGATGGGCGTCGAAGAGGTCGGCAGGCTGCTTTCGCAAGCGGAGGCCGAGGCAGAGGATGCGGCTCCAGGCCAGCTGCAGCGCCTGCGCATGCTGGCGCTGCTGGAACTGCTCTATGCCACCGGAATGCGTGTCAGCGAACTCGTTTCGCTTCCCGCCCGCGTGCTCGATCAGGAGGGCCGTTTCCTGATGATCCGCGGCAAGGGCAACAAGGAGCGGCTGGTGCCGCTGTCGCAATCGGCGATATCAGCCCTGAAATCCTACGGGCGCCTGCTGGCGGCCGAAAATGCAGCGGCGAAGGAACCGCAGGAAAGCCCCTGGCTGTTTCCCGCCGCCTCGAAGGAGGGATACCTGCCGCGCCAGGTTTTCGCCCGCGACCTCAAGAACCTGGCGATCCGCGCCGGCCTGACGCCGTCGCTGATCTCGCCGCATGTCATGCGTCACGCCTTTGCCAGCCACCTGCTGGCCAACGGCGCCGATCTGCGTGTCGTGCAGGAACTCCTCGGCCATTCGGACATTTCGACCACGCAGATCTACACACATGTCCTCGAAGAGAGGCTGCAGCAGCTTGTCCAGACGCATCACCCCCTTGCCAAACAGGCGAAAAAGCACGAATAGGACCGGCGACATGGGGCGGAGCCAGGAAAACGCCCCGGGCACAAGGAACGGAAACGCACCTCATGCACAATTATCTCGACTTCGAAAAGCCGATCTCCGACCTCGAAGGCAAGATCATCGAGCTGAAGAAGCTCGCAACGGAAGACGAGAGCATCGACACTACCGATGAGATCGGCCGGCTGGAGGTTCGCGTCCGCGAGGCGATCGTCGAAATCTATTCCAAGCTCAATCCCTGGCAGAAGACGCAGGTCGCCCGCCATCCGCAGCGCCCGCATTTCGTCGATTACGCCAAGACGCTGTTCCAGGAATTCACGCTGCTCGCCGGCGACCGCAAATTTTCCGAGGATGCCGCGATCCAGGCGGGCCTTGCCCGTTTCCGCGGCCAGCCGGTCGCCGTCATCGGCCAGGAAAAGGGCAACGACACCAAGAGCCGCCTGAAGCACAATTTCGGCAGCCCGCGCCCGGAAGGCTACCGCAAGGCGATCCGCATTCTTGAAATGGCCGATCGTTTCGGCCTGCCGGTGATTTCGCTGGTGGATACGGCAGGCGCCTATCCCGGCGTCGGCGCCGAAGAGCGCGGCCAGGCCGAGGCGATCGCCCGCTCGACGGAAATGTGTCTCGGCGTCAAGGTTCCGCTGGTCTCCGTCGTCATCGGCGAAGGCGGCTCGGGCGGCGCCATCGCCATCGCCACCGGCAATAAGGTCTACATGCTCGAGCATTCGATCTACAGCGTCATCTCACCGGAAGGGGCCGCCTCCATCCTCTGGCGCGATTCCACCCGCGCCCGGGAAGCGGCGACCAACATGAAGATCACCGCCGAGGACCTGAAAACGCTCGGCGTCATCGACGGCATCATTTCCGAGCCGCTCGGCGGCGCGCATCGCGATCCCGACAGCGTGATAGCCGCAACCGGTGACGTGATCGCCAATGCTCTGGCCGAAATGGCATCCCGCTCCGGCGAGCAGCTGCGCAACGACCGCCGCCAGAAATTCCTCGCCATGGGCCGCAATCTCTAACGGACATTCGGCTCTTCGCCGATTGGGGCCAAATCTTGGCCACATTGATGTTATCTGTAGCATTCGCGCTTGCGGGGATATTCCAGGCACGTCATAGGCTGGTAAGGATTTATAAAGTATAAGCCGCCTATGATTCCTTCTGATGCCCGGATTCCATAGGCGGACCGGGTCGCATTATCTTTATGGGCTAGTTTGGATGCGCATACGTCATTTTGCCTATATTTCCCTCATGGCGCTGGCTCTGTCCGGCTGCAATGACGCGTTGGAAACCGCGCAGGTCGATCTTTCCAAGGTCAAGAACAAGGTCGAGCAGCCGCTTCCCAGCCATATCCTCGCGCAGATGTCCGCCAAGGGCATGGACCGCAATTCGCCGATCATGATCCGCATCTTCAAGGAAGAAGGTGCCATGGAGATCTGGAAGGCGAAGACCGACAACCGTTTCGACAAGATCGCCGATTACAAAATCTGCGCCTGGTCCGGCCGTCTCGGTCCGAAGGTAAAGACCGGCGACCGGCAGGCGCCGGAAGGTTTCTACGACCTGACGCGCGCCAACCTGAACCCCAATTCCAAATATTATCTGGCGATCAACACCGGCTTCCCGAACCGCTACGACGCGGCGAACGGCCGCACCGGTTCCGATCTGATGATCCACGGCGCCTGCTCGTCCTCCGGCTGCTATTCGATGACCGACCAGCAGGTGCTGGAGATCTACGCGTTTGCCCGCGACGCTTTCAAGGGCGGCCAGGCGACGGTGCAGCTGCAGGCTTTCCCATTCCGTATGACGGCGGAAAACATGGTCAAGCATCGCCTCGACAGCAGTTACGACTTCTGGAAGATGCTGAAGGTCGGCTACGACAATTTCGAAGTGACGAAGCGCCCGCCTGAGGTGAATGTCTGCGAGAAGAAATACGTCTTCAATCAGCAGGCAACCGACGGCGGCACCTTCAACGCCGCCGGCAAGTGCCCTGCTATGTCGACGCCGCCGGCACTGACGGCCGCCCTCGCCTCCTACGGCAAGAGCTACGATACCGATTATGCCAAGGCGATGAGCAAATTTGACGGCATGGCCTGGTACGATCCCACGGAAGCCGAGCGCAAGGCCGTGGTCGCCAAGCTGCGCAAGGGCCGCGAACTTGCTTACGCCCCGACCGGCACCTCGCTGGAAGCCGGCCGCATGGTCAAGGTCGCCGAACTCGAAGACATGATGGCCAAGCGCACCGCGCAGGGCCTCGCCGCCAAGTCCGCGCCGGGCGCCACGCCTGCAGCACCTACCCAGCCGCCGGCAATGGCAGTCGCGGCCGCGACACCTGCGGTCGTGCCGGTGCCGATGCAGAACCCGCTGGCCTTTGCGGCGCCCGAACCGCAGGAAACGGCGGAAGCCACGGCAAAGAAGCCGTTCTGGAAATTCTGGGCGAGGAACTGAACGGCTTGAACCCCGTTCTCTACGATCTTCGCGGCCTGAAATGCCCATTCCCCGTGATCAAGACACGCAAGAAGCTCGCCGCCATGGCGAGCGGCACGCTCATTCGCGTCGACACCACCGATCCGCTGGCCGTGATCGATATGCCGCATTTCTGCAATGAGGACGGCCACGAACTGGTCGAGACGGAAAAGACCGAAAGCGGCCACCGCTTCCTGATCCGCAAGCGCTGAAGCGCGTCGCGCAAAACTGATGACGAGATGCGTAAAAACATAGACCTGAAACGCGATGAGCAAATCTGAAAGATCGCGATACGCTTAGGTATCCGACCCTAGATTTTTGCGGTGCACATCTCTGCCAACCCAAGGCATGGGACTAGCGATCCGCCGAGCACGTCAGTGTAAATAGACCAAGCCACCGCGAAAAATTCATCATACAACTACACAGCTTTTGTATGTTGACATTATACTTTACAGGTTCTAGCCATAGTGAGCCGGTCGGAGGAACGGCAAGACTAGAGGAGGCTATCGATCCAAGTCTTCTGTTTCCACGAGAAGAGCGACAGTGTTCGCGTGTAGAGGTAAGCAGCTGCTCCATCGGACCCGATGGGCACGCTGAGCCATGTTGGTATGTCTCGATGAGCCTCTTCCAACTCGCGCAGCCTTTCGTGCCGGACCATCAGTGCCCGGTTGTGGAAATGTCGCTGGAAGGAGGCGAAGCGTGCAGAGGACCTTCCTCTAAGTCGCAAAGCCGGGGATACCGACTCTGAGAATTAATCGTCATGCAAAACGGGAGGAGAGCATGAAAAATTTCGTTAGACTTGCGGCCGGGCTTATGGTTGCCGCCTCATTCATGAGCGGCGCGGCCACCGCTCAAACGGTGCTGAAATCGTCCGATACTCATCCGGACGGCTATCCCACAGTCGAGGGCGTCAAATATTTCGGCGAGCTGTTGAAGGAGCGCACGCAGGGCCGCTATTCCCTCGAAGTGTATCATTCCGCCCAGCTCGGCGAGGAGAAAGACACGATCGAGCAGGTGCGCTCCGGCGTAATCGAGCTGAATCGTGTGTCAATGGCGCCCTTCAACGGCACTGTGAAGGAATCGATCGTTCCGGCTCTGCCCTATATCTTCCGTTCGGAAGAGCACATGCACAAGGTCATGGACGGCGCCATCGGCGAGCAGATCAAGAAGGCGTTCGAACCGGCCGGTCTGGTGGTGCTTGCCTTCTACGATGCCGGCGCGCGCTCGTTCTACAACAAAACGAAGCCGATCAATTCAGTTGCCGATATGAAAGGTCTGAAGTTCCGCGTTATCCAGTCCGATATCTTCGTCGACATGGTGGCGGCCCTCGGCGCCAATGCCACGCCGATGCCCTATGGAGAAGTCTACTCGGGGATCGAAACGGGCGTTATCGACGGCGCGGAAAACAACTTCCCGAGCTACGACACCGCCAAGCACGCCGAAGTGGCAAAGAACTACTCGCTGGACGAGCATACGATCCTGCCGGAGGTGTTCGTCATGAACAAGGCGGCGTTCGACAAGCTGACGCCGGAGGATCAGGCGGTCTTCAAACAGGCAGCCAAGGACAGCGTCGCCAAGCAGCGCGAGCTGTGGTCAGCCAAGGTCACTGAATCGCGCACCAATGTCGAAAAGCTCGGCGCCCAGATCACCATGCCGGACAAGCAGGGGTTCATCGACGCCATGGCCCCGGTTTATGAAAAGCACGTGAAAGACGACGTGCTGAAGAAGATGGTCGAGGATGTAAAGGCTGTGCAATAGCCACAGCTTGCCTTCCTTTTTGCGGAAAGCGGCGTCGGTTATCGGGGTGGACAGGTATCGCCACCCCGGTTCACCCGCCGCTTCGTGCACATCTTTCTCGTTTCCTCCCGCCAAGGGAGAGTGAGCGCCCAATTTCGACGAGGCCCTTATGTCGAACAACCTGACACCCGTCGTCAATTTTCTGACACGCCTGAGCAACGCCGCCCTTTGGCTCGCGGGCGCCGGCTTGGTGCTGATGACGGTCTTTGTCGCCTGGCAGGTATTTTGCCGCTATGTGCTGAACGACTCGCCGAGTTGGACGGAGCCGGGCTCGGTCATGCTGATGAGCTGGTTCATCTTCCTCGGCGCCGCCGTCGGCATCCGGGAGAATAATCATCTTGGTTTCGACGTGCTGCTTTATGTCCTGCCGAAATCCGGCAAGCGCGTCCTGCGCATGATCTCGGACGTCGTCATTCTCGCCTTCGGCGCCGGCATGATCTGGTACGGCGGCGCGCTCATGAGCCTGACCTGGAACACCACCTTGCCGTCGCTGGGTATTTCCGGCGCGTTTGACTATCTGCCGCTCGCAGGCGGCGGCGTGCTTGCCGTGATCTTCTCGCTGGAGCGCATCGTGCTCCGCCTCGCCGGCGAACCGATTGACGATGCGCTGGATGAGATTCTGCCGGCGGAAATCGCCGTCGAGATCGAAAACATCAATGCCGATCCGAACGTCAAATTGAAGGTCTAGCGCGATGGAACTCTGGATCCTGTTCGGTGTTTTCACCACCCTGATGCTGATAGGCACGCCGATCGCCTTCTGCCTCGGCGTCGCCAGCTTCGCCACGGTGCTCTACATGGGCCTGCCGCCGCTGGTCATCTTCCAGCGGCTGAATTCCGGCATGAGCGTATTTTCGCTCCTCGCCATCCCCTTCTTCATCTACGCCGGCGATCTGATGGTGCGCGGCGGCATCGCCAGCCGCATCGTCGCCTTCGCCGCATCACTGGTCGGCCACGTGCGCGGCGGCCTCGGCCAGGTCAACATCGTCACAGCCACGCTGTTCGGCGGCATCTCCGGTTCGGCGGTGGCAGAAGCCGCAGCCGTCGGCGGCCTGATGATCCCGCAGATGAAGCAGCGCGGCTATGGCGCCGATTATGCGGTGAACGTCACTTCGATGGCAGCGCTGATCGCGCTGCTCCTGCCGCCCTCCCACAACATGATCATCTATTCGATCTCTGCCGGCGGCAAGATATCCATCGCCGACCTGTTCACCGCCGGCGTGTTACCCGGACTATTGCTCGCGGTCGCGCTCATGGTGACCGCCTACATCGTTGCGCGCTCGCGCGGCTATCCGACGGAGCCCTTTCCCGGCTTCGTCATGGTGGCTCATTTGCTCGCCGTCGCACTCCCCGGGCTTCTGCTGATCGCCATCATCTTCGGCGGGGTGAGGTCCGGCATCTTCACTGCGACGGAAAGCTCTTGCATCGCGGTGCTCTACGCGCTGCTGATAACTCTCCTGGTCTACCGGCAGATGAGCTGGAGAGACTTCGTTCACGCCACGCAGGGCGCCGTGCGCACGACGGCAATGGTGCTTTTGATTATCGGCACAGCCGCCGCCTTCTCCTGGTTGATGGCCTTCCTCAAGGTGCCTGCCTCGCTGGTGATCTGGATGAAGAGCGTCGCCGACGATCCGCTGACGGTGCTGCTCCTGCTCAATGTCCTCATGCTTGTGCTCGGCACGTTTATGGACATGGGGCCGACCATCATTATCTGCACGCCGATCTTCCTGCCGGTTGCGCAGGCTTACGGTGTCGACCCGGTGCATTTCGGCGTGATCATGATCCTGAATTTCGGCATCGGGCTGAACACGCCTCCAGTCGGCGCGGTGCAATTCGTGGCTTGTGCAGTCGGCAAGATCACTGTCTGGGAGGCCATGCGCTCGATCTGGCCGTTCTACGGTGCGGGCATTGTGGTGCTCGGGCTGGTCACTTACATCCCGGCGATTTCGCTGTGGCTGCCGAGCGTGTTCAAATAGGAGTGCGAGATGGCGACCGACACAGCCGTAGACTTCAGGGTCGAGCGAAGGCCTAAACTTTCCGAAGGCGTCGTTTCGGCCATCCGCGCTCAGGTCGTGTCCGGAGTGTACGCGCCCGGCCAAAAGCTGCCGACGGAGACCCGGATGGGCGAACTCTTCGGCGTCAGCCGCACCGTTGTCCGTGAGGCGATTGCAACCCTTGCCGCCGACGGCCTCGTCGAGGCGCGGCAAGGCGCCGGCGTCTTCGTCAAGAACCATCCGACGATTGCCTTCGGTTCGATCAGCGCCGATGTCGGCAACAAGGTTTCCCATGCACTCAACATAATCGAGGTGCGCATGGGGCTGGAAATCGAGAGCGCAGGGCTTGCTGCGCTACGGCGCAATGCGGCTCAGGAAGCGCAGATTCAGGAAGCATTCTTCGAATTCGACCGGCTGCTCGAGCGCGGCGAAGCAACCGGCAAGAGCGACTTCGCCTTCCACCGGGAAATCGCGGCTGCCACCAATAATTCATATTATGTCGAAGTTCTCGATGCGCTTGGCATGCGGGCCATCCCCTGCGACGTCGCCTCGCCTTGGGGTACAGATAGCACGCTGTCGCGTGACTATCAGGAAGGCCTGCAGCGCGAGCATTTGGCGATTTTGAAGGCGATTTCTGCCGGGGACCCGGAAGCCGCCCGCGCCGCCATGCGCGCCCATCTGGCGGCAAGCCAGGAGCGCTATCGCAGCCTTCTCAGCGGCCAGCAGGCCAAGTGGCTTTCAAGTATCCTTAAACGCAAGACCTGAAGAAGATCGCGCCACAACAAAAATCAACGGTTTAAATCCGCATGCCGGGGATGGCGAGCGGATTGTCCGACAGCGCCGCACGATCGGGCATATCGATGCGCGGCTTGCCGAGGAAGGCATCGAAGAGATCCTTCACGAAGGCTTCCGGCAGATCCCGGGTGATCAGCACCATGCGCGTGCGCCGGTCTTCCCCCGGCCAGGCGGGAAGCCGCACCGGCGGATGGAAAATGCTCTGCACCCCATGCAGCACCAGCGGTCGATCCGGCCGGTCGGAAACGGACACGATCGCCTTCATCCTCAACAGCTTCTCGCCATGGGCCGAACGCAGAAGATCGATGAACATCTCGAGCGCCATCGGATCGATCGGCTTTTCCTCGATGATCGAGAAAGAGCGGATCGAGGCATCGTGACGATTGACGTCATGCGGGTCCTGATCCGCATGACCATGATGATCATGATGGTGGTGACCATGTGCATCCTCGTCCTGCAGCCAGCGGCCGACATCGGCGATCTTCGTCGCCGGATCGTAGAGCCCGTTGACCAGCACCGCGGCGCTGCCCGCCTCGGCGCTGTCGGCATCCATCATCACGGCACGCGGATTGAGCGCCCGCAGCCGCTTTTCCAGCCCATCCGTCGCCTCGGCCATCGCCTTTTTCGAGACGATCAACCGGTCGGCGACTGCCGCCTGCTTGCGCGCTTCCTCGTGATTGTCGAGCGTCTGCAGCCCATTCACCGCGTCCACGACGGTGACGACGCCGTCAAGCTCGAAATTCGTGGCGATGACGGGATTTCCCATGATCGCCTGCATGACCGGTGAAGGATTGGCAAGGCCCGTCGTCTCGATGACGACGCGCTTGACCGGCTTGACGCGGCCCGTCTGCACCGCGTCCATCAGGTTCGCCAGCGTATCGACAAGCTCACCGCGCACGGTGCAGCAGAGGCAGCCATCGGACAGCTCGATGATCGAGTCGCCGGAACTTTCGACCAGCAGGTGGTCGATGCCGACATCGCCGAATTCGTTGATGATGACGGCCGCATCCTTCATCACCGGATCTTTGAGGACGCGGTTGAGCAGCGTCGATTTGCCGGCGCCGAGAAAGCCGGTCAGGATGGTGACCGGAATCCTGTCGTTGAGCGCGCTCATGTCTTTTTACCTTAAAGCTTAGAAGGATGTTGGGCGCGGCATCGGCACCGGCACATTGGCGATCGCTCCAGCGGTATCGCCCCGCGCCATTTTTTCCGGCTGCGCGGCCGGCTGCGGATCCTGGCCCGGAATGAGGCCGGCAAAGACGAATTGCGGATCGTGGTCCATCGGCTGGATATAGGGTGACTGCACCTTCATGCGGCCGACTTCGTCGCGCGTTTCGCTGCGCACCTTGGCGCCCTTGGCGCTGCAGATATCGGCACTGATGTCGGTCACCTGGTCCTGTCCCGACCCATAGGGTCTCAGCGAACCCAATGTGTCGTTGCTGGCAGGCTGGGTGGTGAAGCCCTTCTGCAAAAGATTCGCCGTCGCATCGGCGCGGGCTGCAAGGCTGTCGGTGCCGAGCACGACGGAGACCAGCGTGCGGCCGTTGCGCGTCGCCGAACCGATCTGGTTGAAGCCCGAGGCACAGATGAAGCCGGTCTTCATGCCGTCCGCGCCGGCAAAACGGCCGATCAGCATGTTGAGGTTCGGCACGTTCTGCTGGCCATTGGTGAACCCTTCCAGCGAGAAATAGCCGGAATATTGCGGAAAATCGCGGCGCAGCGCCACCGTCAGCACCGCAAGGTCGCGTGCCGTCGTATACTGGCCCTTGCCGGGCAAGCCGTTCGGATTGACGAAGTGCGAATCCGTCATGCCGAGCTTCAGTGCCTCGCCGTTCATCCGCGTCACGAAGCCTTCCTGCGTGCCGCCGATGGCTTCGGCGACCGCGACCGCCACGTCGTTGGCCGACTTCACCAGCAGGATCTTCAATGCGCTGTCGAGCGTCAGTTTCTGGCCCGGCTTGAAATACATCTTGGCGGCCGGCTGCGCGGCGGCGCGTTTGCTGATGACGACCGGCGTATCGAGGCTGATCTGACCGGCGCGGATCGCGTCGAACACGGTATAGACGGTCATCAGTTTGGTCAGCGAGGCCGGATACCATTTGCGGAAGGCTTCTTCATGCTCGAGCACGCGGCCGGTCTGTACATCGACGAGAATGTGCGGATTGGCCTGGGCCAGCGGAACGGAGGCCAGAAAAACGGCAGTCGCCGCTGACACGAAAGAAAGCGGCCGCAAGGCAGCAAACAAACGGAAGTGGCTCGTCGGCACGGTTCGTCCTTCAGATATCAGGAAAATCTCGAAATCTTCCCCTATTTAGCCTATATGGCTATGACATGGCAAAGGTCATTGACTAAGTAATTTCCGTGAGCCTCACACCCTTGTGATGCGATGAAAGATTGTCGAGATTTCATAACAGGAACGCCGATATGCCGATTTTGAACAGAGCCGCGGAGTTGCAGGACGAGGTCGCCGAATGGCGCCGCCACATCCACGCCCGGCCCGAACTCCTCTTCGCGGTGGAAAACACGGCCGCCTTCGTCGCCGAAAAACTCAAGGAATTCGGCGTCGACGAGATCGTCACCGGCATCGGCCGCACCGGTGTCGTCGGCCTGATCAAGGGCAAGGGCGAAGACTCCCGCACGGTCGGCCTGCGCGCCGACATGGACGCCCTGCCGCTCACCGAAATCACCGGGAAGCCCTGGGCTTCGAAGACGCCGGGCAAGATGCATGCCTGCGGCCATGACGGCCACACCGCCATGCTGCTCGGCGCCGCGAAATATCTGGCCGAGACCCGCAACTTCAACGGCAATGTCGCCGTCATCTTCCAGCCCGCCGAAGAAGGCGGCGGCGGCGGCAATCTGATGGTCAAGGACGGCATGATGGAGCGCTTCGATATCGAAGAGGTCTACGGCATGCACAACCTGCCGGGCCTGCCGGTCGGCCAGTTCGCCACCCGCAAGGGCGCCATCATGGCGGCGACCGATGAATTCACCGTCACCGTCAAGGGCCGCGGCGGCCACGCCGCCCAGCCGCATCGGACGATCGACCCGATCGCCATCGGCGCCCAGATCGTCGCCAATCTGCAGATGATCGCTTCGCGCAGCGCCGATCCACTACGCTCGCTCGTCGTCTCGGTGACCAAGTTCAATGCCGGTTTTGCCCATAACGTCATTCCGAACGATGCGACCTTCGCCGGTACGGTCCGTACCCTCGACCCCGAGGTGCGCACGCTCGCCGAGACGCGGTTCCGGCAGATCATCGAGGGCCTGGTCGCAGCCCACGGCGCCGAGGCTGAAATCAGCTTCCACCGCAACTATCCCGTCACCGTCAACCACCCGGATGAGACCGAGCACGCGGTCGCCACCGCCAGCGCCATCGCCGGCGAGGCGAACGTCAACGCCGAGATCGACCCGATGATGGGCGGCGAGGATTTCTCCTACATGCTGAACGCCCGTCCCGGCGCCTTCATCTTCATCGGCAACGGCGACAGCGCCGGCCTCCACAACCCCGCCTACGACTTCAACGACGAAGCCATCGCTCACGGCATCTCCTACTGGGTCCGCCTTGCCGAACAACGCCTCGGTCTCTAAAGCGCGTCGCGATCTTTCAGATTCGCTTGCCGCACTTTGGGTCTTTGTTTTCCGCATGTCCTTGGCGCAAAACCGCTGCACACTTTTGCGCGACATGCTCTAGCAACAATTAAGGCTTGGCTTCGCGCCAAGCCTTTTGTATGCATGGCACTCCAGTGGTCCCGTAGCTCAGCAGGATAGAGCACCAGATTCCTAATCTGGGGGTCGCGCGTTCGAATCGCGCCGGGATCACCAGTCTTTTCAATCACGCAGATCTATAATTGCCTGCCTCCGTGTCGCACTCGTGTTGCATTGGGATTCCCTGCATTTGCCGGTGTTCCCCTGAGGACACGGCTAATCCGTGTAACATGCCATGCAACATGTTGCTTGTTTTCATAAGAGCAGCATCATCGAACTCCGGCTTCCTCAGTCCCAGGTCGGAAAGGAATTGCCCTTCCCATCGCCTTGTTTCAGGGAAGCGTTTGGCTATCTTACGGTTAGGTCGCGACGTTTCGGACGTACGCCCAAGGACTGCGAAAGCAGGGCACGAGGCAGCGACCATTCCCCTACTTCCCCGATAAGGCTTAAAGCCTCCTCGATGACCGCGCCATTCGAGAAGATCATGGGCGGGTTCGAAGCGGATGCCGGTGTCTTCGATCATGTCGTCACGCGGCAGGGGTCGGATCACGGCCAGAACATCCATATCAGCGCGAGTACAACGCAGACGCAAATGACCAGCAGCGTGCCGCGCTCGATCTTCCCGCTCATAACGGCCACCATCCTGGTAGAGATGCCAGACCGAACGTCAGCGCCACCAGAGCGAGATAGACGCACCATGCGAGAGCGTTGCGAACAAGACGAGGTAGGCGAGCCAGATGGCCTTGCAGATGATGTGCAAGGCCTGGTCTTGGGCGAAAGTCGTCTTCCCCCTCACCTTCGCCTCGTCGATCATCGTCTGTGCCAGCCATTCGAGCAGACCCTAGCCACATATCACCCGTGACCACTGCGACGCCGGCGCCTTGAATGCCGGAGTGAGCGATCAAGTGGTAAACGCGCTGCGGACCGGATTGTTTGACATCGAAGAGGAACTGGCCCTGCAGCGGATAATCGAGAGGCCAGTGGCGGCGAGGAGCATTAGCGTGGTGGACCGCAGCGTTTTTGCCGGTCACGAGCCGTCGCTTTGGCCATCAGACTGTGCTGAATTGCGACTAGTAAGTGATCATGTCCGAGTAGTCGACGTAGATCTCTCCGATCTGGTTGCCGTTCTCGTCGTTGATCTCTTCAAATCCGTCCTGGAGGTCATCCTTTTCAAGCCGGTCAGCCACGGATCGGAGCAGAGCAGCCGCCTGCTTGTTCACCAAGGCCTGCATTGGGCCGGTCAAGTTCAGTTCGATATCGAGCTTAAGAACCGTTACCGCTTCTTCATTGTCGTTCATTAGATGCCCTCTGTTCGCTCTTCGGGAGCATATAAGAGGCGCAACCGCGTGAGGACAAGCGAGGCGAGATAGAAAACCCCGCCGACCGGTTAAGGTGACGGGTTGTAGTTGGTTGCGGAGGGACGATTTGAACCTTAGGCCTCTTGGCTACGAGCCAAGCGAGCTACCGGGCTGCTCTACTCCGACTTCAATTGCTGGCCCTCGCCATCTCCTGGTGACGATCAATATATGGTTCGGTTCCCTGAGGGGATCGATGACCCCCGCCGAAGTTTGGCGGGGGTCATTTCAGCGCAAAGCTTGGCTGATATCATTACGTTCCGGGGCCGGTGCCACGTTCGCCACCGATTGGTTCACCGCACCTGACGATGGACTCGCCGCGTCCTCGTGACCCGCCACGCACCCAATCCCAGCAGTGCAGCCACGACCCAGCCGCCGAGAAATCCAATCGCGCCCCAGACGAGACCGGCAAAGCTGACGGGCACGCCGGGTACGAAGTCGCGCCAGGTATTGGCGAAAACGACGTCATCGGCATTCCGCATCAGAACGAAGGGCTTGGCGACGGGTGCGGCGGTGCCGAGGTGGAGCTGCTGCGAGAGCAGCGTTTCGTAGCGCGTGATCGTGCTCTGCATCGAAACGCCGCGGTCGCGCAGGAAATCGTCGGATGATTGCGCGTAGGTGTTCAGCGCCTGCTGGCGATCGAGATGGTGCTCGGCGGCTTGGCGGTTGAAATCCTCGACGATGACGCGCAATTCGTCGATCGCCCCGCCGATCCGCTGGCGATATTGCTGCGCAAATTCCGGCGCCTGCGAAAACACCGTGCCGGCGGCAAGCCCGGCGACGATGGTGATGATCCTTGCAATCGGTCCCATGATCGATGCCTCCGGCTATCCCCCAGCGCTAACGATCCGCGGCCGGAAAGGTTTCTGCCGTCGACACAATCGGTAACTCTATGTGATTGAACCGACGGCGCTTCCGGTGAGTTGATGCCCTGACCAACCCAGAATGACCAACCCAGAATGACCAACTCAGAAAGAGAGGCTCGTCATGAAACAGATTATCCTTGCCTGCACGCTCACTGCTGCGTCCATCTTTTCCGCAATGCCGTCCCAGGCGGCAAGTGTGACGATCACCACGGATGACGCGCGCCCCAATTACCGCCACGCGGAACGGCCCTATTACCGCCATCACACGAGGCCGCGCCACGTCTCCCAGGATTGCTTCACCAAGACGGAAAAAATCCGCCGTCACGGCCATACGGTCGTCAAGGAAACCCGAATCTGCCGCTAAGGCACCTTATGCAGGAAAGCCCGGCTGATCCTATCGGCCGGGCTTTTTCCATTTGATCTCGCCCAGATCTCGCAGATGAGGAACTTGGCAATATCAGCCGCGTTTAGTGTGGAACAGGAGTATTCATCATGCGTATCAAGATGACTCTTTTGGCCATCGCCTATGTCGCCGTCAGCGCCGTGCTGCTTGCCATCGCCTACCAGCCGCAGGGGTCGGTCGCCGCGCAGAAAACGGATCGTCTGGCCGGCTCGTCCTTCCTCGTCGAACGCTTCGCCGGTTGATCGGCTTATCGGCGACGATGTGGAAATAGTCCTCGCCCGGTAGAGCTCGGAGCGGCCCCGTTGATTAACGTGGGGCCGTCGAGCGACGATCCCCCAAGCAGGATCCGGTTCTGCACCGTGTCCACGCCCTCGACCGCCTTGGCGACCGCGGTTGCCCGTTCAATTTCGCCCACCGTGCCAACCGTGCCGCTCAGCACGATCTGATCGTTCTCCATCGTCACCTCGACATCCGACGCATCGATGCCGCCGGCAATCGCCAGCGCATTGGCGACAGCCGATTCGACCGCCGCACGATTGGCGATCTCCATTTCCATCTCGGGTTCGAGCCCGTGAAATGTCTGCTCCTTGAAAACCATGATCCGTTCCTCCGTGAAAGCTTCGTAGGAAACGCTGATCGGCGGAGTTTGGTTCAGCCCCCGCTACCAGTTGACGCGATAGCGGAGATTGACGCTGCCCGCCTCACCTCCCGAAAATGGATTGCTGACCGAGGCATCGAGATTGAGGTTCGGCAGAATGGTCTGGCTGACCCCCACCGTGCTCGAGAAGTCGCCGCTGGCATTGCTGACGCCTGTCCCTGCCGAAAGCGCGGTTCCCGTCCAGGGATGAACCAGCTTCAGCGCCTGCGTTGCCGTTACCGACGCCTGCCGGGCCTCGACCGCGTCATATTGCACGCTGATGGATCGGCTCGATTGCATGTCGAGCGAATCGGACAGGATCCAGCTGCGCGAGCGGCTGAGGGTCAGCGCGCCGCTGCCGCGCAGCGTATCGACGCTGACGCTGGCACCCCGCTGTGACCGGCCTGCCGGGGTAACACTCGTCCTGGTGATCCTGCCCCAAAGCATTGCCTGTTCGGAATCGGGCAGGAGCGCTCCGCCTTTGGTCGAGGCCAGCGCGATGTCAGCGCCAGCGCTCGTTTCCCATTCCGCCGGCAGGCGGAAACCCACCGTCGCCTTATAGGACCGGTCCGAAAGCTTGGCCGGCGACCAGATCAGCAGGTCGTCCGCCCGCGCTGCGGCGGTGAGCGAGGGCAGGATGGCGAAAAGGATGCATGCTAATTTGAATGTCGTCATGAAGGTAAAAACGTTTTGACCTGCCACAGGGATGCTGCGCGGAAGTCGGCAGCAGCGCATATGAAAGCGTTCTCAACGAACGCGACGAGGGATCACGGCCAAGCCGCCCATCCCGGTTTCATCCTCGATTTAATGTATGGCCGAAAGGCCGGCGGCACTGAGTGCCTGTTCTTCGATGGACGCCGCAGCGCCCCGACTTGCCATGCGGCCATCACCGGCCGCGGCGGAACCGAATCCGCCAGCAATGTTATAAGGATCACATCCGGCCGCTGCTCTGTAAACCCCTCAGGGGTTGAAATCTGCTGCACCGCACACTTGCCGCCCCCTCCAAAGCCTAGTAGAGCCTGAGCCTACGAGAGAAATTTTGCGCGAAATTCCATATGATGACCGGCAAAAGCGCGCCGCGGCGCCTCAGCATCTTCGGTTCGACCGGTTCGATCGGCCAGAATACACTCAATGTCGTCGATCACCTGGGCGGACGGGAGAACTTCGAAATCTCCGTGCTGACCGGCAGCGGCAACGTCGAATTGCTGGCCCGGCAAGCGAAATTATCAGGCGCGCGGCTGGCGGTGACGGCAAACGACCGCCATTACGAATCACTGAAGAGCGAACTTTCCGGCACCGGCATCGCGGTCGCTTCGGGAAAATCCGGGCTGATGGAAGCCGCGGACCGGGAAGTTGACTGGGTGATGGCGGCAATCGTCGGCACTGCAGGCCTGGCGCCGACCCTTGCCGCGGCCCGCCGCGGCGCCGATATCGCCCTTGCCAACAAGGAATGCCTGGTATCGGCCGGCGATCTCTTTATCGCAGCGATCCGGGCGGGCGGCGGCAGGCTGCTTCCGGTCGACAGTGAGCACAACGCGATTTTCCAGGTTCTGGAAGAGAACCAGCGCCACGCCGTCGAGCGGGTTATCCTGACGGCGTCGGGTGGCCCCTTCCGAACTGTCTCGCTGCGTGACATGGCGGATGTGACGGTGGAAACCGCCCGCGCCCATCCGAACTGGTCGATGGGATTGAAGATCTCCATCGACAGTGCCTCGATGTTCAACAAGGCGCTGGAGATGATCGAAGCCCGGCACCTTTTCAGCCTCAGACCCGAACAGATCGAGGTCATCTTCCATCCGCAATCGATCATCCACTCCATGGTCGGCTATTCCGATGGGTCGGTGCTGGCGCAGCTCGGCGCGCCCGACATGCGCACCGCCATCGGTTATGCCCTGTCCTTTCCGCGCCGGCCGAACCTGCCGGTCGAGCGGCTGGATTTCGCCAAGCTCGCCAGGCTGGATTTCGAGGCGCCGGATGAGGTGCGGTTTCCAGCACTGCGGCTCGCGCGCCTGGCGATGACGCGCGGCGGTGTTCAGGGCGCGGTGCTGAACGGCGCCAAGGAAGTGGCGCTCGAAGCCTTCATCGAAGGGCAGCTCTCCTTCCTCGCCATGGCCGAGGTCACCGAGAGGGTCATGGACGATCTGGCCGGCCTGCCGCCGGCTTCCGGCATGGACGATGTCTTCGCCGCCGACAGGGAAGCCCGGCAAAGGGCGGCGGAGCTCATGACACTAGCGATTGCCGAGTGAGGTTCCAACGGGGCGATCGCCGAGTGGTCGCCCGTCTGTGATCCTGGCGGTCGCGATTAGCGCAACCGGTTCCCACCCTCGTCGAACAATCTGCAATCCGACGGTTCAAACAGCAGGCTCACTTGCTCGCCCGCCGCGATACTGACCGGTGACCGATGCTCGACGGTGAGTGACTGGCCATCGGCAAGCTGGCAATAGAGGTATTGCGTTCCCCCGAGATATTCCGAAAAATCGACCCTGGCCGTCAGGCTGCCCGATAGATCGGAGGCCACCTTCAGATGCTCCGGCCGCAGGCCGAGCGTCACTGCGCCACCAACCGGCCTGTCCGCCGGCGGCAGGCCGCTTTCGATCTGCCGGCCGGCGACTTCGACCAGGCCGCCCTCACCCCAACGGGCATTGAGCAGGTTCATCCTCGGCGAGCCGATGAAGCCCGCCACGAAGGTATTGGAGGGATTCTCGTAGATTTCCCGTGGCGTTCCCGCCTGTTCGACGCGGCCGTCGCGTAGCACGACGATCTTGTCGGCAAGCGTCATCGCTTCCGTCTGGTCGTGCGTGACATAGATCATCGTGTTGCCGAGTTCGCGATGGAGGCGGGCGATCTCGATGCGCATGGAAACGCGCAGTTCGGCATCGAGATTGGACAGCGGCTCATCGAACAGGAAGACGTCGGGCTTGCGCACGATCGCCCGGCCGATCGCCACACGCTGCCGCTGGCCGCCGGAAAGCTGTCCCGGCCGCCGGTCGAGAAGATGGTCGATTTTCAGGATCGCGGAAGCGGCCTTGACGCGGGTCTCTATCTCCGCAGCATTCGTGCGCGCCATCTTCAACCCGAAGGCCAGATTGTCGCGCACGCTCATATGCGGATAGAGCGCGTAGGACTGAAACACCATGGCGATGCCGCGTTCGGATGGATCGAGATCGGTGACGATACGTCCCTTGATCTCGACCTCCCCGTCGGTCACGTCCTCCAGGCCGGCAATCATGCGAAGAAGCGTCGATTTCCCGCAGCCGGAAGGGCCGACGAAGACGACGAATTCGCCCTCTGCGATCGTCAGGTCGATCCCGTGAACCACCTGCAGATTGCCATAGCTTTTTCGCACGTCCTGGAGCACGACGCTCTTGTTACCCATACCGTTGGTCATCCCCAAAAAGACCTATCTGTCCGACTGGACCCAGACGAGCATCTCTCCGGGCGCGCGGTTGTCCCAGAGATGATAGGGCACGAAACGCGCGGTGGCGACCTGCCTTTCGGCCGGCGCCTTGCGGTAGAGCGCTGTTCCCCAGCTCGATGTTTCCTCGCGCTCGACCTTGAGATCGATGGCGACGGCATCGTTGAGATCCTTCAGCACGACGGTTTCGGCTGTGGAGAGCTCACGCGGCAGGACGATGGCGTTGAGGTCTTCGCCATTGTCCGTGGTTTCGACGCAATAGACCAACGGGCCGCGCATCAATGCGACGCGGCCGGCATCCTGGCGCACCTTCGGGTTGGCATATTGCGGCCGAAGCGCCAGCGGCAGGTAGAGGGCGACACGATCGCCCGCGGCCCACTCACGATCGATCCTGGCATATCCGTCGCGCATATTGGCGTTGAGATCGAGCATTTCTCCATTGACGCTGAGAGTTGCGCCTTCGGCCCAGTCCGGAATGCGCAGCGACAGAGCAAACCGCGCCGGTTTTTCCAGCCTGGTTGTAAAGACGACCGCGCCCTCCCACGGATAGTTGGTGGTCTGCTCGAGTTCCGCCTCGGCGCCGTTGGCCAGCTTCAGCCGCGCGGTGCTTTCGCCATAGAGGTGCACGGCGATCTCATTATCCGAAACGGCGTACATGTAGGAGCCGATCGAGGTCACCAGCCGGGCGATGTTCGGCGGGCAGCAGGGGCAATGGTGCCACTTCCACCGGTGGTGCTTGCCGGCACTTTCGAGCGGATTGTCATAGAAGAACGTCTTGCCGTCCGTCGAAAGCCCCGGCAGTGCACCGTTGTAAAGCGCCTGCTCCATGATGTCGGCATAGCGCCGATCCGGACCGCGGCCGAGCATGCGGCTCGCCCAGAATACCAAGCCTACCGAGGCACAGGTCTCCGCATAAGCGGTATCGTTCGGCAGATCGAAGTAATCGGTAAAGCCTTCGTTGGAGGCAGCCGGCCCGATGCCGCCGGTGATATACATCTGCTTGGTCGTCAGATCGTCCCAGAGCGTTTCCAGCGCTGCCGTCAGGCTATCGTCCTTGTATTCGGTGGCGATGTCGGCCATGCCCGAATAGAGGTACATGGCGCGCACCGCGTGGCCGACGACCTTTGTCTGCGCGCGCACCGGCTGGTGCGCCTGCGCGTATTCATAGGTTTTCTGGTGGTACTCAGAGACATCGCGGCCATCGCGGCTTGCCTCGGCGGTGAAGAAATGCGGTTCGGTGCCGCGTTCGTCGATGAAGTATTTCGATAGCTCTAGATATTTCTTCTCTCCGGTCACGCGGGCGAGCTTGACCAGCGCGAGCTCGACTTCCTCGTGGCCACAATAGCCTGATATCTGGCCTTCGCCATGGCCGAAAATCTTGATCATGTAATCGGCATAGCGGCACATGATGTCGAGCAGCTTGCGTTTGCCGGTCGCCTGATAATAGGCAACCGCAGCTTCCATGAGATGGCCGGCGCAATAGAGCTCATGATGGTCGCGCAGATTGGTCCAGCGGCGGTTCGGCTCGACGCGCTGGAACCAGGCGTTCAGATAGCCGTCCTCGTCCTGCAGCTTCTCATACATGTCGATGATCTCGTCGGCGCGCGCCTCGAGCTTCGGGTTCGGTCGGCGATAGAGCGAATAGGCGATCGTTTCGATCGACTTGCCGAGGTCGGAATCCCAGAACATCTGCGTCGTCCCGCCCCATGGCTGAATGGGAATGACGACCCCCGGGCTCGGCTGGCTGACGTCGATCGCCTTGAGCATACCGGCCTCGACGCAGCGGTCGAGCAGGGTCTCGGCAGTGGAATTGCAGACGGCGTCCTGCCATTTGCCCCAGAAGCCGCCGAGTTCCACATTGGGAACGGCGACGGGACGAAACTGGCGGTCATTGCTTGGCTTGGTCATGGGCTCCACTTTCTCTAAGATCATTTCACCGCGCCGGCCATCAGCCCGCGCATGTAGTAGCGTTGCAGGAGCAGGAAGACGATCAGGCAGGGGATCGTCATGACGACGACACCGGCCTGGACCGCTCCCCAATTGATGGCGCCGAGCCGTCCGGCGCGAACCGCCGTCATCAGCACCGGCAGGGTGTATTTCTCATTGCTGGAGAGCAGCACGAGTGCGGCGAGAAACTCGTTCCAGGCATTGAGGAAGGCAAAGATCGCGACCGTCGCGACGCCGGGAAGCACCAGCGGCAGAAGAACCCGGACCAAGAGCCTGAGGTCGCGCGCGCCGTCGATGCGCGCGGCCTCTTCGATCTCCTTCGGCACGGCATCGAAGGCGTTGCGCATCATGAACACCGAGAAGGGCAGTTGCAGCGTCACATAGACCAGCGTCAGCCCAAGCAGCGAATTGTTGAGGCCGAGCTTTGCAAGGATGATGAAGAGCGGCGTCAGGATCGACTGGAACGGGATCATCAGTGTCGCGATGATCAGCACGAAAAGCGCATTCTTCATCGGGAACCGGTAGCGCGAGAAGCCGTAGCCGGCGAGCAGACTGACGGCGACGGTCAGCACCACGGTGGCGACCGAAACGAACAGCGAATTGATCATGTGCCGCCAGATGCCGGCACCGAACGTATCGAGCAGCGCGTAGGAATCAATGCTGACGCCGGAGGTCGGCCATGGCGGCAGGGGCGGCAGGCTGGCCTCCGTGCCATGCCGGAAGGACGACAACAGCGTGATCACGAAGGGGGCGAGAAAGAAGATCGAGATAGCGATGCCGGTCAGATGATAGGCCGACTTCGTCCGGATGGCCTTGCGCGCGCGGCGTTCCCTTGAGGTGGTCATGGACGCTCCTCCCCGACGCGAAGCAGCCAGAGCTGCACGATGCTGATCGCCATCAGGATGGCGAGAAGCACGATCGAGAGTGCTGCGCCATAACCGAGATTGAACGACACGAAGGACTGATTGAAGATGTAGTAGACCACCGAGATCATCTTGTTCTGCGGTCCGCCTGACGTCATGATGTAGAACTGGTCGAAAGCGAGGATCGAACCGGTGACGGAGACGATCAGCGCCAGCGCAATCGTCTTGCGCATCAGCGGCAGCGTCAGATGCCGGAAACGCTGCCAGCGGCCGGCGCCGTCGATGCGGGCAGCCTCCGTCAGCTCGGACGGAATGGCCTGAAGCCCGGTCAAAAGAATGATCATGGTGAAGCCTGCGATCTTCCAGACGACCATCACCACGATCGTCAGAAAGGCGGTGTCGAAGGTCGCAAGCAGGTTGGGACTCTTTTCGACCAGGCCGAGCGCCTTCAAGGCCGGGCCGATGAAGCCGCTATCGACATTGGCGAGCCAGACCCACAGCAGCGAGGCGGTCGCAAGGCCGACCACGACGGGCAGGAAGATGATCGTCCGGTAGGCGCCGACGAACTGCCGTTCCTTTTCGACGAAGATTGCCAGCGGAAAGGCGATCGCAAAGATCGCGATGGTGACGATCACGGTGTAATAGGCCGTGAAATTCAGTGCCGTCATGAAACGGGTATCGTTGGCCATGCGGAAATAATTGTTGAAGCCGATCCAGCGGGACGCTCCCATCAGCGGCCAGTTGTGCAGGCTCATCCATCCGGTGAAGAGAACCGGCATGATAAAGAAGACGATGACCAGCGCCATGGCCGGCGCGATGTAGACGAGGCCACGCCAGTTCGATCTGCGCCGTCGCCTGCGCCGAGGCAATAGAATCTCTGAACCGGAACCGGTCATCAAAACGCTCCGCATCTGTCGAGTGAGATTGGCCGGGAAGCTGCCACCGCTCCCCGGCCGCGGCCGGGGGAGAGTCTACTGGCCGCTATCGATGATCGATTGCATTTCCGATTGGGCGCTCGAAAACGCGCCGTCGACGTCTTCGCCGAAGATCGCGGCGTTGGTGAAGCTTGCCCATGGCCCGTTGGCGCTGTTGATCAGGTCGTTGAACTGCAGCGTATAGGGGGTCTTGGCCACACCGATCGCCTTCAGGCCGACCTGCATGCGCGGATCGAGGCCTTCAAGCACCTTGTCGGCGATATCGCCGCGCGTCGGCAGGCTGCCATACTTCGCCATGATCTTCTGGCCATCCATCGAATAAACATATTCGAGGAACTCCTTCACCGCGTCGATCTTCTTCGTGCCCTTGGTGATCACGAAGTTGTCGCCGCCGGCAAAGGACGAAGGCTTCCCGTCGACGCCAGGAATGAGGGTTACGCCGAAGTTGATATCGGGATGCTCGGTCACCAGCGTGCCGATGGCAAAGGCGCCGAGGCTTTGCTGGCCGATCTTGCCGCTGGTGAAGGTCAGGAAGTTCGCGCCGTTGTCGCTGGCGGCTCCCGCCGGCACGAGGTCCTTCTTGACCATGTTGCGGTAGACATCGACGGCCTTGCGCATCTGAGGCGTATCGAGCGTTGCCGTCTTGCTGTCGGCCGACAGGATATCGACGCCGGCACCCCAGACCAGCGGCGTGAATGTGAAGATCATGCAGCCGCCGCAGCCGCCGCCGGAGAAATAGAAGCCGTAGGTATCGTCACCCAGCGCCCGGATCTTCTCGGCATTGGCGGTAATTTCGTCCCAGTTCGCCGGTGCCTTTTCCGGGTCGAGACCGGCCTTCTTGTAGAGATCCTTGTTCCAGGCAAAGACGGAGGTCTCGACCGAAAGCGGCAGGCCGTAGATCCGGTCCTGATAGGTGCCGAGGCGAACATGCGATGGCGAAAGCGAGTTGAAATAGGGCAGGGATTTTGCCCAGTCCGTCAGGTCTTCGAGCTGGCCGGCCGCGGCAAAGGCCGGGTTATAGATCAGATCCATCGACAGGGCGTCCGGCGCCTGTCCGCCGGCGATCGCCGTCGCATATTTCTGCACGAGTTCGGAGAACGGCACCTCGGTCATCACGACCTTGTTCTCGTGACCGGAATTATAGGCTTCGACGACCTTCTTGAAGGCGTCGCCGATCCCCGTACGAACCCACATTTCGACATTCTCGGCGGCTGACGCGGCCGAAAACAGGCACAAGGTAGCGATGCTGGTCGCCGCCAATAGACGCTTGATCATGACACTCCTCCCGATATGGCGCATCTCCTCGCGCCTTTGCTCATTCTCGTGTTCTCATTCCCGGGGGGCTTTACCCCCGCATGACTGCCGAACGATCAGCCGGCACGGCAATTTCCTCACTCCCGGGTCGACAGGCCGTCCTTCCGCAAGCGCAAGCACCGTCAATCCAGCTTGCCGCCCGAGCTCCTTCAGTTCCATGTCCACCGTCGTCAGCGGCGGCCGCGTCTGGGCCGCGACAATCTCCCAATTGTCGAAGCCGATGACCGAGACGTCCTGCGGCACCTTGACGCCGCGCTCGCGCAACGCATCCACAGCACCTCGGGCGATCTGGTCATTGCCGCAGAAGAGTGCATCCGGTTTTTCTCCCGACCTCTTCCAAAGCTGCTCGACCGCGTCATGCCCCCAGCTTTCCGACCAGACGCCGTAGAGCACCGGCTCGCGGTGACCTGCCACCTCGTGATAGGCGCCGGCACGCTCCCGCACCGAGAAGAACTCCTGCGGCCCGGTGACATGCGCGACCCGCCGGCGGCCGATCTTCATCAGCCATTCCACAGCCAGTCTCGCACCCTGTTCGTCGTCCGAACGGAAGGTGACACTGTTCTGCGTCCCCTCCGTGAATGCGTAGACGACAGGCACATGCAAATTCGAAAGATCGACGGGCAGGCGCCGATCCAGGCGTTTTCCCGTCGCGATAATGCCGTCGACCTGTTTGTCCAGCATTGCGTCGACATGGATCTGGGCGAGCGCCGGATCGTCTTCGATGGCGCACAGGAAGACCGAAACGCCGTGGTCGACGAGAGCGTCCGAGATACCCGCCATAACCGGCAGCGTGAAACGGCCGTAGGTATCGTTCGTCAGCAGCCCGATGGTGAAGCTGCGTTTGCTGAGAAGACCTCTCGCCAGCGCATTCGGCCGGTATCCGATTTCGGCGGCGATCCGTTTCACCCGTTCGCGCGTTTCCGACCCCATCCGGCCGGTATCGTTGAGAGCTTTTGACGCCGTCGAGATGCTCACCGCAGCAGCAGCCGCCACCTCGTGGATGGTGATCCTGCCTCTTTTTCCTCCCGATATGTTCAGAACGTCCTCCTTCTGAAGTGATCTGAGAAAAGCTTTTACCAACCATCATGTCAAGTGAGAAAAGGTTTTCTCACCTAAGCTCGGATTGGCAACGCAGTTGCGGCAGGAGACAACCACAGGGAAAGATCCATACGCATCGGTCAGGCCGATTGCGATGTGTCGCCGGTGCTAAGGCCAAGCGCAGAGCGGATGATCTTGAACGGGCAAAGGGAGGTTGTTGCAGCGTCTTGCGGGAGCAAGACCGATCGCTGTCAGAGCCTCCGGTGGAGGCCCTGAACTACGGTTCGAACCGCGCGATCATCGAAAAATCAGGCGACGTGTCTTGCGAGCGCGCAACGCGACCAGAGCGAATGCAGCGCCTCGACCAGATGGGCGATATCGGCGTCGGAATGCAGCGGCGTTGGCGTGATGCGCAGACGCTCGGTCTTCTTCGGCACTGTGGGATAGTTGATCGGCTGGACATAGACGCCGCAATTGTCGAGCAGCAGATCGGAGATCCACTTGCACTTGGCCGCATCGCCGACCAACACCGGCACGATATGGCTCGGATTGGGCATATGGGGAATGCCGCGCTGGTCGAGCAGCGCTCTCAGCTTGCGGACACGATCCTGATGGCGGGCGCGTTCGAACTGGCTGACCTTCAGGTGCTGGATCGAGGCGACGGCGCCGGCGGCAAGCGCCGGCGGCAGCGCCGTGGTGAAGATGAAGCCGGAGGCAAACGAGCGGATGAAATCGCAAAGTGCCGTGGAAGCGGCGATATAGCCGCCCATCACCCCGAAAGCCTTGCCGAGCGTGCCCTCGATCACCGTCAGCCGGTCCATCAGCCCTTCGCGCTCGGCGATGCCGCCGCCGCGCGGGCCATACATGCCGACGCCATGCACTTCATCGAGATAGGTCATCGCGCCATATTTGTCGGCGAGATCGCAAATCTCCTTGATCGGAGCGATATCGCCATCCATCGAATAAACACTCTCGAAGGCGATCAGCTTCGGCGCCTTCGGATCGGCGGCCTTGAGCTTGGCTTCGAGATCGGCGACGTCATTGTGCTTCCAGATCACCTTTTCGCACTTGGCATAGCGGATGCCTTCGATCATCGAGGCATGGTTCAGCGCGTCGGAGAAGATAATGAGGCCGGGGATCTTGGCGCCGAGCGTGCCAAGCGCCGCCCAGTTGGAGACATAGCCCGACGTAAAGATCAGCGCTGCTTCCTTGCCGTGCAGATCGGCGAGCTCACGCTCGAGCATGACGTGATGGTGGTTGGTGCCAGAAATATTCCGGGTGCCTCCCGCACCCGCGCCACAGTGGTCGATGGCGTTCTTCATTGCCTCGATCACCTTCGGATGCTGGCCCATGCCGAGATAGTCGTTGGAGCACCAGACCGTGACTTCCTTTTGGCCATCCGCGGTGTAACGCGTCGCGCGGGGAAAATTGCCGCGGTGACGCTCGAGATCGGCAAAAACGCGGTAACGGCCCTCGGTATGAAGCCCGTCCAGTTCGTTTTTGAAAAACGCTTCGAAATCCATCATATGCTCCAGTATCGCGCGGATGTTCTTGATGACTGGACGTCCGCGCGTCAATGCTTACCCTTTGCTTTAACATCAACTGCGGCAAAAGGCCCAGATTTTTGAATGATTCCAGATAAAAAATATGCCAGCCGCGATCATTCAAATTGATCCGGCAGAAAGCAGCGAAGTTTGCGGGCCGTGCAAAAGGCTACAACAGCCGTATCGCAAAAAAATCAGCGCAGCGGTGGACAACCCTTTCTTCCGACATAGTTTTCGGTCTAGCCTGACAAAAAATAAAAAGGGACGGCCTTTGCCCGCTGGGCAACAACCTCGGAGAGAAAAGATGAAGAAAGCTGTCATACTCGCATTGATCGGCCTGTCGATCGCAAGCTGCACGCCGACGCAGCAGGGCGCCGGCATCGGCGCTGCATCAGGTGCCGTTATCGGTGGCGCAGTCACCGGCAATGTTCGCGGCGCGGCAGTCGGCGCTGCTATCGGCGGCGTGTCCGGCGCCCTCATCGGCAGCGTCGCCGAGCAGCCCGGCCAGTGCTACTATCGCGACCGCTACGGCCGCCGCTACATCGATAGTTGCCCGCGCTGAGAGCACTCTAAACCGGCAAATTCAGGAAATCCCGGACACAGGTCCGGGATTTTTTGTGCTAAATTAGCGCGTTGGCAATTTAAAATGGTACACCCCGCGCGATTTTGTCGCTAAGCTGTTCATGGCTGGGCAACGAAGCTTCAATGTAGACATAACCAAAAGCGGCGGATGCGGATCAGAGGGACAGGCCCGAAAACAGGTAATGCGTATCGGCGAACAGGCACCATGATGGTGGTCGCAGCGGCAGCTGCGTTCTCACCGGTGCTGATCGGCGACGCTTACGCCTTCAAGCTTTTCGGCATCACCATTTTCGGCAAAGAGGAAGACGAAGGCGAACAGGTGCCCGATCCGGTGCGCTACCAGGTCGACCTCAAAGCCGATACCGCCGATCCCGACCTGAAAGAAGCGCTGGAAAACAGTTCCCGTCTCGTCAGCGACCAGAAGCTGCCGGTTTCCGGCGATCTTGGCATCGTCGTCAAGGCGCGCGACGACCGGGAACGGCTGATCGCCACTCTGTATGAAAAGGCCCGTTATGGCGGCCTGGTGACGATCACCATCGACGGCAAGAATATTGACGACTTGCCGCCCAATCCGACATTCGACCGGTCCGGGCCGATCCCCGTCACTGTCGCCATTGCTCCCGGCCCCGTTTTCAAGGTCAGGGAGGTCCAGTTCGGCGGCGATGCCGCAAACCATAATCCCGCTGATTACGATCTCGCCCCGGGCGCGCAGGCCGGCTCGCTCGCCATCATCAGAGCCGGCGACAAGATCGTCGAACAATTGAAGAGCGAAGGCCGACCCTTCGCCAAGTTGACCGAACGCAAGGTCGTCGCCGATCATAACAGCGATACCGTCGATATCGTCCTTGCTGCCGAGGGAGGCCCCATCGCTCCGATCGGCGATGTCGGCGTCACCGGCGAGAAGACTGTCAAGCCAGCTTTCATCCAGCGTTATTCCCGGCTGAACAAGGGCGAAGCCTATTCCCCGGAAACGCTGAAGAAAGCCGGCGAGCGCCTTCGCGCCCTCGGTGTCTTTTCGAGCGTCACCATTCACCAAGGAGACGCATTGGCATCGGACGGCACCTTGCCGATGACGATCGAGGTTTCCGAGGGCAAGAGGCGCTACTTCGGCGTCGGCGCGCAATATTCCACCACCGACGGCTTCGGTGTTCAGGGCTATTGGGGCCACCGCAACCTTTTTGGCGAAGCCGAAACGCTGAGGATCGAGGGAGCGGTCTCGCGGCTTGGCGAAACGACTGATGTCGGCAGCCTCGACTATTCCGCCGGCATCCTCTTCACCAAACCCGGCGCCTTCTTTCCCGCCGCCACGCTGAAGGCCGGCATCGTCGCCAAGACCGAAAATCCGGATGCCTATAACGCCACGCTCGTCACCGCCTCGCTCGGCCTTTCCTACGAACTGACCGACCAGGACACCGTCTCGGCGAGCGGCGAGGTCAGCTGGGAGCGCGACGACGACGCCTTCGGCACGAACGACTATCTGACCTTCACCTTGCCGATCCAATATGATCGCGACGCACGTGACGACAAGTTCAACCCGACGGAGGGTTATCGCGCGACGCTCTCGGCTAAGCCCGGCTACGAGATCTTCAACGCCACGCCCTATGCAGCATTCGAGGGCTCGATCTCCGGCTATCTGCCGTTCGGACAGGAAGACGGCGTGGTGCTTGCCGGCAAGGTTGCCGCCGGCGTCCTGATCGGCGGCGATAGCATTGGGGATATTCCCGCCACGCAGCGCTTCTTTGCCGGCGGCGGCGGCTCCGTGCGCGGATACAGCTATCAGGAAATCTCGCCCTATAACGACGATGGCGATCCCACCGGCGGCCGTTCCTATGTGACCGGTTCGCTGGAGGCCCGCATCAAGATCACCGATACGATCGGCATCGTGCCCTTCATCGATGTCGGCACCGTATCGGACAGCACCTTTCCGGGTTTTTCCGATATCCGCGCCGGCGCCGGCGCCGGAATACGATATGCAACGCCTTTCGGCCCGCTGCGGCTTGATTTTGCCATGCCGCTGAACAAGTACGAAGATGGCACAGATTACGGAATCTACGCCGGTATCGGCCAATCCTTCTAGGATTGCCGATTCCGCTCGTGTTTTCCGATCTGTGGGCCGTCATGAAAACGGGGTAGTGTCCGCGCCGATGCAAACGCTGACAAAAATCGTCAACTGGATCGTACGGCTCACCGGCTATGTCGTCGGCGCCACCTTTATTCTCGCGGTCGTGGCACTGGCGATCTTCGGCTTCACCAGTTTTGGCGCCCGCATCGTCACCGAAAAGATAGCCTCCACGCTGTCCAATCGCGACATGACGATCGAGGTTCGCGAACCGCAAGGCCTTTTGACCGGCGGGCTTCGCGCCGCCGAGATCTCCATTTCCGACACCAGGGGCGTCTTTGCGGAAATTCACGGCGTCGCGATCGACTGGAATCCGCTTGCGCTGCTGACCGGAACCTTGCATGCCAAACGCTTCGAGATCGAAGCGATCAACGTGCTGCGCAAGCCGGTGCGCACCCTGCCCTCACGGCCCGAGGCCGAAAATTCCGGCGGATTCAGCCTTCCGATCAAGGTCGATATAGACCGCGTCGCGCTGCCCGATATCAAACTTGCCGCACCGCTTGCCGGCCGCGCCTTTGCGCTCGCCGCCGAAGGCAGCCTTTCGGCGAACGGCGATGGCGGCGAGGCCGTCGTCAATGTCAGCCGTCACGCGGTTCCGGATGCGCGGCTTGCCGCCGATATCGCTTTTGCGCCAGCCGAAAACCGGCTGCGGCTGAAGGCACAGCTGTCCGAGCCGAAGGGCGGACTGCTGGCAGGCTTTCTCGGCCTGCCGGACAGCCCGGCCGTCAACATCGATCTCGATGGCCAGGGGCCGATATCCGATTGGAAAGGCAAATTGCAGGCTGCCCTCGACGGGCAGCAGCGCGCCGCAATCGAAGCCCGGCATCAGATTACGGAAGACGGGCTGCACCACCTCGACCTCAAGGGTGGCGGTGACCTGGGCTCCCTGCTTCCATCGGCATTCCGGCCGCTTTTTGCCGGCCAGACCAATATCGATCTTGCCACCACCTTCGACAATCACGGCAAGATCGATATCCAGACCGGCAATATCGCCACCGGCAGCGTCGTAATCGCCGCCTCGGGCACCCTCGATCCGGCCGGCAACAACAGCCTGAACGCCAATCTGCTCGGCACGTCGGGGCCTGTCGATTTCCGCTGGCCGCTCGCCGAAGGCGAAGCGCGCTTCCTTATATCAGGCCTCAACCTGGCACTAACAGGCGATGCGCAAGCCGCCCGACTGAACGTCAGCGGCTCGCTCGACACCGCAACCCTGCCGCAGGCCGATATCGGCAACGTCAAGCTGACGGCCAAGAGCGACGCCTTCAATCTCGCCGCCCGTTCCGGCAGCGTCCAGCTGCGCCTTGTTGCCGGCGACGCGACCTTTGCCGAGCCGAACCTCAATCGTGCGGTCCAAGGCCCGATCACCATCGCCTCGCCGCTGCAGATCTCGCCCAGTGGTATCGGCTTCAACGGCACCACCGTCGAGAGCGCCAATATCAACGGCGGCCTCAACGGCTCCTATCGGCTGACGGACCAGGCCCTGACCGGCAACCTCAAGCTCACCATCGAGCCGGCAGCCCTGCCGGCTGCGGCAACAGACAGGTTCGACGGGCCGATCTCGCTCGAGAGCCAGGTGGTCGGCACCATCCCGTCAAAATTCGCGCTATCCAACCTCGTCCTGAAGTCCGGCACGCTCGAAGCCGCCGGCAACGTCGCGCTCGACGGCGGGATGTTGAACGCCGATCTCTCCGGCCGGCTGCCTGATATCGGCAAGCTCATCCCCGGCGCCAGCGGTGGGGCGGGCTATGCATTGAGAGTGGGAGGTGAACTCCCGGCAATTTCCGTGACGGCCAATCTCAAGGCGCCCAGCCTTGAAATGGCCGACCGCGTGCTCGGCAACCTCAATATCGACCTGTCGGGTCTCGCCGATCCCAAGGCCCCGCAGGGCAGGATCGCCGCCACCGGCACGATCGACGGCCAGCCGATCGGCATCAACGGGGACATCCGCTCGCAGGACGGCAAGACGAGCATTCCGGCGTTGACCGCCGATATCGGCGGCAACCGGCTGACCGGCAACGTTGAATTCTCGCCCTCCCTGGAGCCGACAGGCGCACTGACCTTCGATTTCCCCAATGTCGGCCTGCTCGCCGCACTCGGCGGACAGAAGGCCGAAGGCGATCTCAAGGGGTCGCTCGGCGTCAGCAGCGACAGCGGCAGGATTGCGCTCAAGCTGCTTGCGACCGGCGGCGCGATCCGCCGTGATACGCTTGCCATCGTCAAGCCGGATATCGATGTCACGGTCAGCGATCTCAAAGCCCTTGCGGCAAACGGCACGGTCAAGGCCGAGGAGGTGAGTGCCGGAACGAACAGGCTCGCCGGCCTTTCGCTTAGGTTTACCAAGCAGCAAGACCATACCGATTTCGATCTCGACGCTGCCTATGACGGCAATCCCGTGCTGGCCACCGGCAATATCGAAGCGGCGGGCGGCACGATGCACCTGAACCTTGATCGCTTCTCGGCAAGCCCCCGCAATATCCCGATCGAGCTTGCCGCACCGACGCAGGTCGCCATCGGCGGCGGTGCCGCCAGCCTGAACGCACTGATGCTGAAAACCGGTACCGGCTCGGTGACCGTTACCGGTTCTGCCGGCGAAACGCTGAAGATCGATGCAGACATCCGCGAGCTGCCGGCAGCGCTCGCCAACGGTTTCGTGCCGAACCTGTCAGCCGGCGGCACGATCTCCGGAACGATTGCCGTGACGGGAACGCCGGCAGCACCGGTCGCCGACTTCAAGCTCGACTGGAAGGATGCGACGACCGGCCAGACCAAGGGGGCGGGCCTGGCACCGCTCGGCATCACCGCCGGCGGCAAATTCGCCGATAACAAGCTCGATTTCGACACGACGGTCGGCAGCAATGACGGCCTCTCGCTCAAGGCCGCCGGCAATGTCGCGCTCGCCGACCCGAAGGCACCGGTGCTGGATGTCAACGCCGATATCCTCAACTTGCCTGCCCGTATCGCCAATGGTTTCGTTCCCGATCTCGCTGCCGAAGGCACGATTACAGGAAAAGTGGCGGCCTCCGGCTCCCTCGCTGCACCCACTGCCAATTTCGATCTCGATTGGAAGAATGCCGCGACGAGCCAGACGAAACGCGCCGGCCTTACGAATCTTGGCCTGAAGGCATCCGGAAAATTCACCGACAACAAGCTCGATTTCGATACAGTGATCGGCGGCGCCAACAGCCTCTCGCTGAAAGCAAACGGCAATGTCGCCATCACCGGCACGACGATCGGCAACGTCAAGGTCGACGCCGCGCTGGCAAATGTCCCCGCAAGCATCGCAAACAGCTTCGTCGCCGATCTCGCCGCCGAAGGGACGATCTCAGGAAGGGTAGCGGCCTCCGGCTCGCTCGCTGCTCCCACTGCCAATTTCGATCTCAATTGGAAAAACGCTGCGACGAGCCAGACGAAACGCGCCGGCCTTGCGAATCTTGGCCTGAAGGCATCCGGAAAATTCACCGACAACAAGCTCGATTTCGATACAGTGATCGGCGGCGCCAACGGCGTCTCGCTGAAGGCTAACGGCAATATCGCCGTCACCGGCACGACGGTCGGCAACGTCAAGGTCGACGCCGCGCTGGCAAATATCCCTGCAAATATCGCAAACAGCTTCGTCCCCGATCTCGCCGCCGACGGCGCGATCTCTGGAACGGTCTCGGCCAGCGGCTCTCTTTCCGCCCCGACCGCCAATTTCGATCTCAATTGGAAAGATGCTGCGACGAGCCACACCAAACGTGCCGGCCTTGCCGCGCTCGGCGTGACCGCATCGGGAAAATTTGCCGACAACAAGCTTGATTTCAATGCGGCAGTCAGCGGCGATAAAGACCTCTCGCTGAATGCCACGGGCAATGTCGCATTGGCCGGTACGGCGATCGACAGCATCAAGGTCGATGCCGAGATCGCCAAGCTCCCGGCCAGTCTCGCAAATGCCTTCGTTCCCGATCTGGCGGCCGGCGGCACGATTTCCGGCACCCTGTCCGCCGCCGGGACACCCGCCGCACCGAAAACCGACTTCAAGCTCGACTGGATGGATGCTGCGACCAGCCAGACCAGAAGCGCTCGCCTCTCGGGCCTCACACTTGCCGCATCGGGACGCTTCGCTGATAACCGGCTCGATTTCGATGCCAATCTCGCCGGCCAGGACGGCCTCTCGCTGAAGGCCGCCGGCAATGTTGCGATTTCAGGCACGTCGGTCCGCAACCTCGACGTCAAGGCCGATCTCGCCAACCTTCCGGCAGGCCTCGCCAACGGCTTCGTCCCGGGTCTTGCCGCCGAAGGCACCGTCTCGGGAACGGCATCCGCTTCCGGCGCGCTTCCGAAGCCGGCGGTCGATTTCAAGCTCGACTGGAAGAACGCTGCGACCGCCCAGACCAAGAGCAGCGGCCTTTCGGGCCTGAGTGCTGCAGCTTCCGGCAAGTTCGCCAATGACAGGGTCGATTTCGACGCCAATCTCGCCGGCAAGGACGGCGTGTTGGCCAAGGCGACGGGCGGCGTCACGATCGCGGGAACGGCCATCCGGGACCTTTCGATCAATGCCGATATTCCGGCGCTGCCGGCAAATATCGCAAATGCCTTCGTTCCCGGTCTCGGTGCCGAAGGCACGCTTTCGGCAAGCGCCGTGACGTCGGGAACGCCGGCAAATCCGATCGTCGATTTCAAGCTCAACTGGAAAGATGCCGCGACCAACCACACCAAGGCTGCCGGCCTGTCCCGCCTTGCGCTGGCGGCGACGGGAAAATACGCCGGTGACAGCCTGGATTTCGACGCCAACCTTACTGGCGGCGGCGGCATCGCGCTGAAAGCTGCCGGCAATCTTGCCATCGCCGGTACGTCGATCCGCTCGGTCGACGTCACGGCGAACGCCACCAATGTTCCGGCCGGCATCGCCAACGGCTTCGTTCCCGGTCTTGCCGCTGAGGGTGCGGTCTCAGCGACCGCAAAGGCCACCGGCGCGCTATCGGCGCCCTCCGTCGACTTCAAGGTCGACTGGAAGAACGCGGCGACGAGCCAGACAAAAGGTGCCGGCCTTTCGCCGTTCACCATCGGCGCATCGGGCAAACTTGCCGGAAACAGGCTGACAGTCGACACCAGCCTTGCCGGTGACGCCGGCATGTCGCTGAAGGGCGGCGGCAGCGTGGTGATTTCAGGCAATCGCGCCATGGACATGCGCTTCACAGGCAATCTTCCTTTCGCTGTGCTCGGCGCCCCGCTTGCGCAACAGGGCTTCGTCGCCGACGGCGTCGCCACCGTCAACCTGCAGATCGGCGGGACGGCCGCAGCACCCGTCATCAACGGCACGGTCTCGACCAATGGCGCCAAGCTCGTCGACGTCCGGCGCAATATGGCCGTCAACAATCTGACGGCGACCGTGACCTTCAATGGCAGCCAGGCCGTGATATCGCGCCTCAGCGGCAACCTTGGCGGCGGCGGCACGATTTCCGCCAGCGGCACCATCGGCATCCAGCCGGCGGGCGGTTTTCCCGCCGATATTTCGATCAAGCTCGACAAGGCGGTCTATGTCGATGGAACCCTTGTCGTCTCGACCGTCAATGGCACGGTCGGCCTGCGGGGGCCGATCATGAATGCGACGCTGAGCGGCAAGCTTCGGCTGGACAAGACCTCGATCACGGTCCCGGAAAAATTGCCGACCTCGCTGAGAGAAATCGACATCCGGCACAAGAATGCGCCGCGGGCGGTCATTGCGCAGCTACGCGATGACGGCGAGCGGAAACCCGGCGAGAAATCCTCCGTGATCACGCTGGATCTCGAAATCGACGCGCCCTCGCATATCTTCGTGCGCGGCCGCGGCATCGATGCCGAGCTTGGCGGCTTGGTGACGATCCGCGGAACGGCGGCTGCACCCATCGTGACCGGCGGTTTCACCATGCGCCGCGGCCGCATGACCATTCTCAACCGCCGTCTGGATTTCTCCGACAAGAGCAGGATCACCTTTGTCGGTGATCTGACGCCGGCGCTCGATATGGAAGCGACCTCGGCCTCCGGCTCGACGACGCTGACCGTCGACGTCGCGGGCCTCGCCACCGACCCGGCGATCACCTTTTCCTCCTCACCCCAGTTGCCACAGGACGAGGTGCTGGCGCAGCTGATCTTCGGCCAGTCGATGTCGAAGCTCTCGCCGGTGCAGATCGCCCAGCTCGCCGACGCCGTCAGTCAGCTGGCCGGCAACCGCTCCACCTCGCTTTTCGAAGGCCTGCGCAACCAGCTCGGCGTCGACGATTTCGACGTCAGCACCGATTCCAAGGGCCAGACGAGCGTCAGCGTCGGCCGCTATCTCAATGACCGCACCTATTTCGAATTGCAGCAGGGCGGTTCGGCCGGCGCCAAGGCGGTGATCAACCTCGATGTCGGCCGCGGCGTCAAGCTGCGCGGAGGGGCCGGTGGCAACGGTGAGGGCGAAGCCGGCATTGTCTACGAACGGGAATACTGATGCATCTCGCCCGAAGCTGTGCAGCAGTTTGAGGACAGCATGCACAAGCTTTAAGCCGGCTTAGAAACCGGTCTTGCTGGTCTTGAGAAGGATGTTGGTCTCGGTCGAATTGATGCCGTTGATCAGCCGGATGCGGCGCAGTGTCTCGTCGAAGGCGGCAAGGTCGCGATCCTCGAGCTCGGCGACGAAATCCCATTTGCCGTTGGTGCTGTGCAGCGCGCGCACCTGCGGCAGGCCCCGCAGCTGATCGGCCACCCTGTCGGCGAGCTTGCCGAGCACCTCGATCATGACGATGGCGCGCACGCCGGCGGAGCGCGTCTCATGACCGGTGCGGATGGTGAAGCCGACGATCGTGCCGCTGGCGACCAGCCGGTCGATCCGGGCAGCGACCGTCGCCCGTGATGCGCCGGTCATCGCCGCAAGCGAAGAGACGGAAATCCGGGCGTTATGGCGAAGCGCACTCAGAAGTTCGGTGTCGAGATCATCCACGCTGATCACTTTGTCAAAATAGGTTTATCAATCTGCGCAATCATAGTCAATTTCTGACACTTTTCCATCTTTTTGCCGCCAGGCCTTTATCCCACTATCGGCCGAAACAGGCCTCAACACGGAGCCCTCCACATGAATGCCCAATCGCGATCTGTCACCCTCATCGGCGCGCCGCTGGAAGAAGGCTCCGGCCGCAGAGGCGCTGCCATGGGCCCCGCAGCCCTGCGCATTGCCGGCGTCGACCAGACGCTGATCGAGCTTGGCCATGACGTCGCCGATCTCGGCGATCTGCGCATCGTGCCGGCGATGGATCTGCCGAACCATCCGAAAGCCCACAATCTGAGGATCGTCGGCGCCTTCACGCGCGCCCTCGAAAGCAGCGTCCACGACGTCGCCGCCTCCGGCCGTTTTCCGCTGATTCTTGGCGGCGACCACAGCCTTTCCATGGGCAGCGTCTCCGGCATGGCCCGTTATGCCGCCAGCAAAGACCGCCCGCTCTTCGTGCTCTGGCTCGACGCCCATGCCGATTTCAATTCCCCGGCCACCTCGCCCTCCGGCAATATTCACGGCATGCCGGTCGCCTTCTTCTGCGGCGAGGCGGAGTTCGCCGAGATCCTGCCGAAGGACCGCCCCTTCGTCGATCCGAAGAATGTCTTCCAAGTGGGCATCCGTTCGGTCGATGCGCGCGAGCGCGAGGAAATCCACGAACACGGCGTCAACGTCTTCGACATGCGCGCGATCGACGAGCAGGGCATCGGCGCCATCATGCGTGAGATCCTCGATGTCGTTACCAAGGCGAACGGCCTGCTGCATGTGAGCCTCGACCTCGATTTCCTCGATCCCGAGATTGCCCCCGGCGTCGGCACGACGGTGCCTGGCGGCGCAACCTTTCGCGAGGCCCATCTGGTGATGGAGATGCTTTCGGACAGCGGCCTCGTCTCGTCGCTCGATCTCGTCGAGCTCAATCCCTTTCTCGACGATCGCGGCAAGAGCGCCCGCATCCTGGTGGAGCTGACGGCAAGCCTGTTCGGCCGCCGCATCTTCGATCGCCCGACACGCGCCGCATAAGAGCATGTCGAGCAAAAGTGTGCAGCGGTTTTGCGAAAACGACATGTGTTGAAACAAGATTAGTGGGAGAACGGCCATGAACACTTCGGAAAAACTGATCGCCACGGAACAACGGCTCGGCGCCCATAATTACAAGCCGCTCGACGTGGTGCTGACGCGTGGCGAAGGTGTTTATGTCTGGGATACCGACGGCAACCGTTATCTCGATTGCCTCTCGGCCTATTCCGCCGTCAACCAAGGCCATTGTCATCCGAAGATTCTCGCCGCCATGGTCGAGCAGGCGGGCAGGCTGACACTCACCTCCCGCGCCTTCCGCAATGATCAGCTCGCCTATCTCTACGAAGAGCTCGCCGCTCTCACCGGATCGCACAAGATCCTGCCGATGAATTCCGGTGCCGAAGCGGTGGAGACCGCCATCAAGGCGGTGCGCAAATGGGGCTACGAGGTCAAGGGCGTACCGGAGGGCAAGGCGGAGATCATCGTCTGCGCCGATAATTTCCATGGCCGGACGCTGAGCATCATCAGTTTCTCGACAGATCCTGACGCCCGCAGCGGTTTCGGCCCCTACACATCAGGTTTCCGCATCATTCCCTTCGGCGATGCCGAGGCTTTCGCCGCCGCAATCAACGCCAATACCGTGGCCGCCCTGATCGAGCCGATCCAGGGCGAAGCCGGCGTCATCATCCCGCCAGCGGGTTATTTCACCCGCATCCGCGAGCTTTGCACGGCAAACAACGTCATCCTCATCCTCGACGAGATCCAGACCGGCCTCGGCCGTACCGGCAAGCTGCTGGCCGAGGAACACGAAGGCATCGAGGCCGACGTGACGCTGATCGGCAAGGCGCTGTCCGGCGGTTTCTATCCGGTGTCGGCCGTGCTTTCGAATTCCGAAGTTCTGGGCGTGCTGAAGCCCGGCCAGCACGGCTCGACCTTCGGCGGCAATCCGCTCGCCTGCGCAGTGGCGCGCGCAGCACTCAAGGTGCTGACGGAAGAGGGCATGATCGAGAACGCCGCTGTTATGGGCGACTACTTCCTCGAAGGCCTCAGGTCGATCCGCTCGAATATCGTCAGGGACGTGCGCGGCCGCGGCCTGATGATGGCCATCGAGCTGGAACCCGAAGCCGGCGGCGCACGGCAATATTGCCATGCGCTGAAGGAGCGCGGCCTTCTCGCCAAGGACACCCACGACCACACGATTCGCCTCGCTCCGCCGCTGGTCATATCAAGAGAGCAGGTCGATTGGGCGGTCTCGCAGATCGAAAAGACGATAAGCTGAGTAAATCGGCGAAATTCTTCTTTAGAATCCCGACTGCAGCGCCACACGTCTTTTTAGACGCGCAAAGGACGCTGTAGCACTTTGAATTGCTGCAAAAATATCGGCTGGAGGAGATCGGCAGCAAACTGCCTCGCCTTCATCCGAAGCTTAAAAACCTTCTCAATCTCGTCTTTCAATTTAGATTTGGGCAACACTCTTTCGCTAAAGTCATCGATAACCGTAACGATGCTTCGCCGAGCGCAAAGCCATCGCGTGGTATGAAGGCAAAGCTTGTCCGCGCCAATGGTGGCGCATCCGCTTCTGCCCTGGCTTACGATAGTTGGGAAGAATTCTAATGGCCACGATCAATTCGACTAACTTCAGCGGCGATACGCTCGAAATTATTGCCTTCCGACTGCATGACCAGGAATTTTGCGTCAAGACCACGACCATCCGCGAAATCCGCGGCTGGGCGCCGTCGACGCCGATCCCGCATGCACCGGCCGATGTCATCGGTGTCATGAACCTGCGCGGCTCGGTGATCCCGATCATCGATCTTGCTTTCAAGCTCGGCATGAAGAGCACGGTCGCCAATGAGCGCAGCGCCATCGTCGTCGCCGAGGTTCACAGCATGGTCATCGGTATGCTCGTCGACCGCGTCTCGGATATTCTCACCATCTCGTCCAGCCAGGTCCAGCCGGTGCCTGAAGTGACCGCCTCCTTCGACCGCGCCTATTGCGAAGGCATCATCGCCTCGGAGAATGGCATGATCTGCTTCCTGAACCTCGCCAAGATGTTCAAGGAAAACGAGACGGATGAACTGGCCGCCTGATCCGGTCGATACAATTCGGATATTCGAAAACCGCCCGGCAACGGGCGGTTTTTTATTGCGGAACAAGCAGCAGGCTGCGGGAAAACGACAGCCTCACTGGATTGGTTGTGCCGCCGCGAGGCGGCACTTTTGCTTATCCGAACAGCGCGAAGGTTGCCCTCAGCGTCACCCAGACACCCCAGAGCAGCGGAATGCCGACGACGGCCCAGGCAAGCATCGCCTTGGCGTCCAGCCCGCCTGTGCCGATGCCGAAGGAACCCGTCGGGCCGGCATTGACCGCCGCCGACTTCGCCTGCAGCGCGGCGACCTGGTCATCGGACATGAACCACTTGTCCGAAAGCGGCCTGATCAGCGCATTGGCGATGAGCCCCAGTGCCAGCATGCCGGCGAGGATATACATGGTGCCGGTATAGAGGGTTGGCCCGGGCGCAACGCCGGCGGCGATCTGCGCTTCGCGGATATAGTTGACGACGACGGGCCCGACGATGCCGGCCGTTGCCCAGGCCGTCAGCAGCCGGCCGTGGATGGCGCCGACGAACTGCGTGCCGAAAATATCGGCAAGATAGGCCGGGATCGTCGCGAAGCCGCCGCCGTACATCGACAGGATGATGCCGAAGGAGAGAACGAACAGCGCCTTGTTGCCCATGCCCGCGAAAGTGGGTGCCAGCGCATAAAGCACGATGCCGAGGAGGAAGAAGCAATAATAAGTATTCTTGCGGCCGATCTTGTCAGACAGCGACGCCCAGAAGAACCGCCCGCCGATATTGAAGAGCGACAGCAGGCCGGCAAAACCGGCAGCGATCGTGGCGATCAATGCCTTCTGGCCGGCGTCGAGCTGGGCGAAGCCGACATCCGGCAGGCCGATCAGCGAGCCGGCGAAGATTTCCTGCAGCATTGGCGAGGCCATGCCGATAACGCCGATACCGGCCGAAACGTTGAGGCAAAGCACCGCCCAGATCAGCCAGAACTGTTTGGTCCTGTGGGCATCGCGCAGGTGCACATGTTTGGTGGTGATCATCGTGCTCTTGGCTGCAGGCGGCGTCCAACCCTCGGGACGCCAGCCGGCCGGCGGAATGCGATAGCCGAAGGCGCCGCCCATCATGAAGACGAAATAGATCACCGCCATGACGATGAAGGTCTGCCAGACGCCGACCGAACTGTCGGTCTTGAAGGTATTCATCAGCAGGTTGGCCAATGGGGCGCCGATCATCGCACCGCCGCCGAAGCCCATGATCGCCATACCGGTCGCCATGCCGCGCCGGTCGGGAAACCACTTGATCAGCGTCGAGACCGGCGAGATGTAACCGAGGCCGAGACCGATGCCGCCGATGACGCCGGCACCCAGCCACATCATCCAGAGCTGATGGGTGATGACGCCGATCGCGGCGAGGATGATGCCGCCGCACCAGCAGCAGGCAGAAACGACGCCCGCCTTGCGCGGACCGGCCCGCTCGAGCCAGCCGCCCCAGATGGCGGCGGACGAACCAAGCAGAACGAAGAACAACGTATAGATCCAGCCGAGGTCGGCAACGCGCCAGTCGCAGGTCGTGGTGAACAGCGCCGAGGCGAGTGTCAGATCGGGGCAGGCCGTCGAGGCCGTGATCCCGAGCGACTTGGAAAGCGGCAGCCAGAACACGCTGAAACCATAGGCCATGCCGATGCAGAGATGGATGGCGAGCGCTGCCGGCGGCACCAGCCACCGATTGAACCCGGGCCTTGCGACGATCCTTTCCCGATCGAGCAGGCCTAGGCCCGCCAACGCCCCGTCTGTACGTGTTTCCGCTGCAGTCATGAAAACTCCTCCTTGATTCAAATCTGGTTTGATTTCAGCTTTTACTGCCACCGGCACATGCGTAGGCAGGTTGCTCCTGCTTCCTCTCCTGCATGGACCGATCCTGGTTTCTGGGACTTAAGTATTGAAATAAAGACCTAAAGCGCGAGGAACGCGCTTTAGTGTGTTACCGGCTCCGGCTTTCGGATAAGAGGAACGGCCTGAAGCACGAGCGCGTCCAGGCCGTTCTCCTCATTCTCCAGAATTTCGAACAATTGCCGCCGCATGCGCGGGTCCCAGAATTTGTTGATATGGGTGGCGACCCCCTGGGCGGCCTCGCTTTCCGGCTGGCTCTTGAAGAAGGTGGCGATCTGGTTTGCCATATAGACGAGCTTGGTCTTGGTATCATGCGACATCGGCAATGCTTCCGGGCGAGATGCGGTGCGGGTGGGTGAAAATCTCGAAATCCTCGCCACGCACCAGCGCGACGAGCGTCATGCCGGCTTCTTCGGCCGTGCGGATAGCGAGAGCCGTTGGCGCCGAAATGGCGATGAGCACCGGGCTGCCGAGGATCGCTGCCTTCTGCACCATTTCGACGGAGAGCCGGCTGGTGACGACAACGGCACCGTCCCCGCCTCTTTCACTAGCGCCGATAACGGCGCCGCAGAGCTTGTCCAGCGCATTGTGCCGGCCGACATCTTCGCGCACGGCAATCAACCCCCTGCCGGGAAGATAGAACCCGGCGCCATGCACCGCCCGCGTCTCACGGTGCAGCGGCTGCGCCTCGTTCAGAAGCGAAACGGCGCGAACGATATCCGCATGCGACAGCGCCAGCGGCGATGTCGAGACATCCGGCACCGGCCGTACCGCCTGTTCGATCGATTCGATGCCGCAGAGCCCGCAGCCGACCGGTCCCGCCATGCTGCGGCGTCGTGCCCGCAGCCGATCGGCGACGTCGTCGACCAGGCTCACCTGCACATCGATCCCTTGCTCGCCCTCGACGACCTCGATGCCCGATATCTCCGCCGGCCCGGTGATGATCCCTTCGGTCAGGCTGAAGCCGACGGCAAAATCCTCGAGATCATCAGGCGTCGCCATCATCACCGCATGCGAGCTGCCGCCATAGGAAAAGGCGATCGGCACCTCTTCCGGCACGATGCGCGAACCGGTGTGCATAATGCCGTTGCGGCGGGCGGTTTCGGGGGCATGGGCGGTGGCGGTGAAGGTCATGATGCGCGTTCCTGTTTACAGAGCCGCCCTCGCATCGTCACTCCGCAGCCTCGAGCTTGCCGGCGATGCGGCGCGATTGCCGCGCCTGCTCGTCATATTCGAGTTGCCATTCGCTCGGCCCGTTGGAGGGCGAGACCTGCACCGCCGTCACCTTATATTCCGGGCAGTTCGTCGCCCAGTCGGAGAAATCGGTGGTGATGACGTTCGCCTGCGTCGTTGGATGATGGAAGGTCGTATAGACGACACCCGGCGCGACGCGATCGGTGATCAGCGCCCTCAGCGTCGTGTCGCCGGAGCGGCTGCCGAGCTTCACCCAGTCGCCGTCGCGAACGCCACGCTGCTCGGCATCGTGCGGATGGATTTCCAGCCGGTCCTCCGCATGCCAGGCGACATTCTCCGTCCGCCGCGTCTGTGCCCCGACATTGTACTGGCTGAGGATGCGGCCGGTGGTGAGAAGCAGCGGGAAGCGCGGACCGGTACGCTCGTCGGTCGCCACATATTCGGTGCGGATGAACTTGCCCTTGCCGCGCACGAAGCCGTTGACATGCATGATCGGCGAGCCGAGCGGGTTCTTCTCGTTGCAGGGCCACTGCACCGAGCCCATTTTTTCGAGATAGTCGTAGGAGACCATCGCGAAGCTCGGGGTCGTCGCGGCGATCTCGTCCATGATCTCCGACGGATGGCTGTAATTCCAGTCGAGCCCCATCGCCTGGGCAAGCTTCTGCGTCACTTCCCAGTCGCCATAGCCGTTGCGCGGCGACATCACTTTACGCACGCGATTGATGCGTCGCTCCGCATTGGTGAAGGTGCCGTCCTTCTCGAGGAAGGTCGAGCCCGGCAGGAAGACATGGGCGTAATTGGCGGTCTCGTTGAGGAACAGGTCCTGCACGACGACGCATTCCATCGCCGCAAGCCCGGCCGCGACATGTTTGGTATCGGGATCGGACTGGAGGATGTCTTCGCCCTGGATGTAGATGCCTTTGAAGGTGCCGTCGACTGCCGCATCCAGCATGTTCGGAATACGCAGGCCCGGCTCGTTGTTGAGCTTCACGCCCCAGAGCTTTTCGAAGATATCGCGCGTCGCATCGTCGGAAATGTGTCGGTAGCCCGGCAATTCATGCGGAAAGGAACCCATGTCGCAGGAGCCCTGCACATTGTTCTGGCCGCGCAGCGGGTTCACGCCGACGCCGGGACGGCCGATATTGCCGGTCGCCATCGCCAGGTTGGCGATCGCGATCACCGTGGTCGAGCCCTGGCTGTGTTCGGTAACGCCGAGGCCATAGTAGATCGCGCCATTGCCGCCCTTGGCATAGAGCCGCGCCGCGCCGCGCAGATCCGCCGCCGGCACGCCGGTGAAGATCTCGGTCTCTTCGGGACTGTGCTGCGGTTCGGCGACGAAGGCCGCCCAATCCTCAAACTCCGACCAGTCGCAGCGCTCGCGGATGAACGCCTCGTCAAAAAGCCCTTCGGCGACGATCACATGCGCCAGCGCCGTCATGACCGCGACATTGGTGCCGGGCTTCAGCGGCAGGTGATAGGAGGCCTCGATATGCGGCGAGCGGACGATATCGGTGCGGCGCGGATCGATGACGATGAGCTTGGCCCCTTGGCGCAGCCGCTTCTTCAGCCGCGAGCCGAACACCGGATGTCCGTCGGTCGGATTGGCGCCGATGACGATGACGACGTCGGAATGCTCGACGCTGTCGAAATCCTGCGTGCCCGCCGACGTGCCGAAGGTCTGGCCGAGGCCGTAACCCGTCGGTGAATGGCAGACACGGGCGCAGGTATCGACATTGTTGTTGCCGAAACCGGCGCGGATCAGCTTCTGCACCAGATACGTTTCCTCATTGGTGCAGCGCGACGAGGTGATGCCGCCAATCGCCTCGCGGCCGTATTGATACTGGATGCGGCGGAACTCCAGCGCCACATGCGCGAAGGCCTCATCCCAGCTCACTTCCCGCCAGGGATCGCTGACTTTTTCGCGGATCATCGGATTGAGGATGCGGTCCTTGTGGGTGGAGTAGCCATAGGCGAAGCGGCCCTTGACGCAGGAATGGCCGCGATTGGCCTGACCGTCCTTCCACGGCACCATGCGCACCAGTTCCTCGCCGCGCATTTCCGCCTTGAAAGAACAGCCGACGCCGCAATAGGCGCAGGTCGTCACGGCCGAATGCTCCGGCTGGCCGATCTGGATTACCGACTTCTCCGTCAGCGTTGCCGTCGGGCAGGCCTGGACACAGGCGCCGCAGGAGACGCATTCGGATTCGATGAAGTTCTCGTGCATGCCGGGCGAAACCCGCGAACCGAAACCGCGCCCCTCGATCGTCAGCGCGAAGGTTCCCTGCACTTCTTCGCAGGCGCGCACGCAGCGCGAACAGACGATGCATTTGGAGGGATCATAGGTGAAATAGGGATTGGACTCGTCCTTCGGCATCCATTTCAGATTGATGTCGCCATTGCTGCGCGCCTTGACGTGGTTGTCACCCTCATAGCCGTAGCGCACATCGCGCAGGCCGACGGCGCCCGCCATGTCCTGCAATTCGCAATCGCCGTTGGCCGCGCAGGTGAGACAGTCGAGCGGATGGTCGGAGATATAGAGTTCCATCACGCCGCGGCGGATATCCTTCAATCGCCCCGTCTGCGTGTGCACCACCATGTTTGCCGCCACCGGCGTCGTGCAGGAGGAGGGCGTGCCGTTGCGGCCATCGATCTCGACGAGGCAGAGCCGGCAGGAGCCGAAAGCATCGACCATATCGGTGGCACAGAGCTTCGGCACCTTGATGCCGGCCTCCATCGAGGCGCGCATGATCGAGGTGCCCTCCGGCACGCTGATCTGCTGTCCGTCGATGGTGAGCGTCACCATGGCCTCGGATTTCGAAGCGGGGGTGCCGTAGTCGATTTCATGGATGAGAGACATGATTGGTCTCCTTGCTTGAGATGGTGAGGTCAGCGCAGGCGTTCCATGAAAAACGCGTCATTCCGCCGCCTCCACAAGAGGTGCCGGCGAAAAATCCTCCGGGAAATGCGTCATGGCGCTCATGACAGGATAGGGCGTGAACCCACCCAGCGCACAGAGCGAGCCGAATTTCATCGTGTTGCAGAGATCGGCAAGCAGCACCCGGTTCTTCTCCGGCTCGATCCCGTGAGCGATCTTGTCGGCCGTCTCCACGCCGCGCGTCGAGCCGATGCGGCAGGGCGTGCACTTGCCGCAGCTTTCGACGGCACAGAATTCCATCGCGAAACGCGCCTGCTTCAGCATATCGGCCGTGTCGTCGAAGACGACGATGCCGGCATGGCCGATCAGCCCGTCCTTGGCAGCGAAGGATTCGTAGTCGAAGGGTGTGTCGAACAGCGCCCGCGGGAAATAGGCGCCGAGCGGTCCGCCGACCTGAACGGCCTTGACCGGCCGTCCCGTCACTGTACCGCCACCGATCCTGTCGACGATATCTCCGAGCGAAAGACCGAAGGCCGTTTCATAGAGGCCGCCATATCTGACATTGCCGGCAATCTGCAGCGGGATGGTGCCACGTGAGCGGCCCATGCCGAAATCGCGATAGAAGGCCGCACCCTTTTCCATGATGACGGGCACTGAAGCCAGCGAGATCACATTGTTGATGACGGTCGGACAGTTAAACAGCCCCTTATGCGCCGGCAGCGGCGGCTTGGCACGCACGACGCCGCGCTTGCCCTCGAGACTGTTCAGCAGCGCCGTCTCCTCGCCGCAGACATAAGCGCCGGCGCCGATGCGCACCTCGATATCGAAGGCGCGGCCGGATCCGAGCACCGATAGTCCGAGAATGCCGGCCTGGCGCGCGAGGCCGACGGCCTCGGTCATCACCGCGATCGCATGCGGATATTCCGAACGCGTATAGACGAAACCCTTGGTCGCCCCGGTGGCGAGCCCTGATATCGCCATGCCTTCGATCAACACGAAGGGATCGCCCTCCATGATCATCCGGTCGGCGAAGGTGCCGCTGTCGCCCTCATCGGCATTGCAGACGATATATTTGCGTTCGCCGACGGCATCGAGAACGGTCTTCCACTTGATGCCTGTGGGAAAGCCGGCGCCGCCGCGTCCGCGCAGGCCGGAATCGGTGACTTCCTTGACGATATCGGCTGATGTCATCGAAACGGCGCGGCGAAGGCCGGCAAGACCGCCATGCGCCTCGTAATCGCCAAGCGAAAGTGGATCGGTGACGCCGCAGCGGGCGAAGGTCAGGCGGGTCTGTTCCTTGAGGAACGGGAGGTCTTCAACCTCCCCGAGACAGAGCCGATGCTCGCCTCCATCAATCATCCCGGCATCGAACAGATCAGGCACATCCTCTGACTTCACCGGTCCATAGCCGATGCGCTTGCCGGCAACCTCGACCTCGACCAGCGGCTCCAGCCAGAACATTCCGCGCGAGCCGTTGCGCACGATCTCGGCATCGAAGCCGCGGGCGGCGATCTCCTGGGCAATCGCCTTTGCCACCTTTTCGGCCCCGAGCGCCAGCGCTGCGGCATCGCGCGGAACATATATCCTGACCGTCATCGGCGTGCCTCCGCGACGAGTTCCGCCGCCATCCGATCGTCGACCCGGCCATAGACCTCGCCGTCGAGCATCGCCGCCGGCGCGCAGGCGCAGAGCCCGAGACAGTAGACTGGCTCCAGCGTCACGCTGCCATCGAGCGTCGTCTGATGAAAATCGATGCCGAGCAGCGCCTTGACGCGTTCGGCCAGCGCATCGCCGCCCATCGACTGACAGGCTTCGGCGCGACAGAGCTTCAGCACGTGCCTGCCGGCGGGATGGTCGCGATAGTCGTGATAGAAGGTCACCACGCCATGCACCTCCGCGCGCGAGAGGTTCAATTCCTCCGCGATAACGGGCATGGCTTCCTGCGGCACATAGCCGAATTCTTGTTGAACCTCGTTCAAAATGGGAAGCAGCGGTCCTTCGAGAAAGCGAAGATCGGCGACGATGGCTCGGGTGCGCGCTGCAATATCGCCTTCGGCGATATGAATGGTCATAAGGCAGCCCTCCCAGCGGCTTGCTCGTTGCGAAATAGCGGGCCTCCCCAGCCGAGTGCTATTCCGTAACCACCATTTCAGGGAAGCAGCCGGCGATCAATAAAGCTATCTCGTTGCTTGATAGGTTTTCTCTATCAAAGTTCTTCATCTTGCACGAGCACTCTCGCTTCATGCAGCAAGGCCGACACAAGCGGCGTGAAGGGCTCGCGATAAGGCGCAACAAGGCCGACCAGATGATGCGCCTCCGGCTCGACGATCGGGATCATGCGGATTTCCACTGGAAATCCGAAGGATTTTGCAACGTTGCGCGGCATGATGCTCGCCCAGCGTCCGGTCCTGACATGCGAGAACAACACGATCATCGAGTTGGATTCGAGCGTCGGATGTGCCGTGGCGCCTGCTTCCATCAAGTGCCGGTTGATGATCCGACGGTTCTGCATGTCGGCAGTCAATAGACAAAGCCGAAGATCGCCGATCTCCCGCCAGGTCACGTTGTCGCGATCGGATAACGGGCTGCCGGCAGCCGTGATCAGATTATAGCGCTCGGCATAAAGGGGAACGGTGGTGACGCGGCCGAGCGGTTCGTTTTCGAGATAGGTGATACCGGCATCGATTTCGAGGTTTTCGAGCATGCTCAGCACCTGCAGCGAATTCCGCGAGACGATCGAAAACGTCACGCCGGGATGCCTCTCCTGAAACGGTGTGGTGATGCGCGAAAGCATGGCGAGCGCGGTCGGAATAGCGGCGAGGCGGATGTGGCCGGAAAGACCGCGGCGCGCGGCGCGCATCTCTTCGCGCATGGTGCGGGCATCGCCGACGATGCGCCGGGCCCATTCGAGCACACGCTGCCCCTCGGGCGTCAGCCCCTGGAACCGTGAACCGCGCTGCACCAGCATGACGCCGAGCTGATCCTCGAGCTGCCGGATGGCCGCCGAAAGCGTCGGCTGCGAAATCCCGCACTCCTCCGCAGCGCGGCCAAAATGCTTTTCATTGGCAAGGGCGATGAAGAATTCCAGCTTGTCGATCATCCGGTCTCCCGATCCGGCGTGACATCATCCGGGTCAGTTCATCTTTGACGCAGCAGCCGTGCTGCGCAAGGGCGATCGCTAGATCAGGATGATTTTAGGCCCGATCGGCCTAAAATCTGAATCCTGATCTAAATCAAAGAAATAGAGCATGATGTCGTCCGATAAACCGCGCACACTTTTCGGCATCATGCTCTAACTGTTTTCTGCAGCCGGAAAAAGATCGAACAGCGATTCGAGGAAGGCAAGCACGCTGACATTGCCGATGCTGTAATAGACCAGCCTGCCCTGACGGCGCGTATGGACCAGGCCTTCGAGCCTTAACCGCGCCAGTTGCTGCGAGACCATTGCCTGCTGTATGCCGAGGATATTTTCGATTTCACTCACCGTCCGCTCCTCGTTCGCCAGTATGCAGAGGATCAGAAGCCGGGTCTGGTGCGCTAGCGCTTTCAGCAGGTCGCTCGCTTCATGGGCTTTTCCAGCGAGTGTGTGCAATTCGTGGCCGGTCATCCCCGGCTTGGGTTTGGGCAACGGCATTCGGTATCTCGGAAGGACGGCAATGAGGTAGATCAGCACAATAGCATATTCGCAGAAGCGAATTGGTCAAAATGAAGAAATGCCAAAAAAGGTCCAAGTAAATCAGCAGATAAGCTGACCGCCATTGATCTCGATCACCTGTCCGGTGATGTAACCCGAGAGGGCAGGAGCGGCCAGGAACAGATAGGCGGGAGCACAATCCTCCGCCGTGCCGAGCCGCTGCAGGGGGATGGATTTTCTTGTCTGCTCCAGCTTTTCGCGGGAGGAATAGCGCTCATGGAAATCCGTCTCGATCGTTCCTGGCGACACGCAATTGACGCGGATTCCGTCCGGTGCCAGCTCACGGGCAAGCGCCTTGGAATAGGTCGCAACGAAGGCTTTCGAGGCCGAATAGATCGAGGAACCGGGGCTGCCGCCGGTCAGCGCCGAAATCGAAACCGTGTTGACGATGGCAGCGCCTTCAGCCGCCTTCAATGCCGGCAACAGCGCCCGGGTCAGCGCCACGACCGATGTCTGGTTGAGCCGCACGATCGCCTCATATTCTGCGTCAGTGAGCGTGGCAGCGGGAAAACGGCCAAGCATGGTGCCGGCATTGTTGACGAGCACATCGACCTTATCGAAGAAGGCGAGAGCATCCTCGGCAAATTTCGCTGCCCCACCGATTGCGGAGAAATCGGCATTAAGCAGCAGCGCCCGTCTTTCGGATTCAGCCGTCAGCAGGAAATCCGGCAGGTCGCGTCCCGGCTTGCGCCCGGTATGGACGATCACCTTCGCGCCGCAGTCCAGGAACTGCCGGGCCACTTCAAGGCCGATGCCGCGGCCGGCGCCAGTCACCACGACATTGCGATTTTCGAACAGTCTGGGATGGAACACGAAGCCGTCCTCCTCGCGGACAGTGCCGCCGGTTGCGTCATTCGCCCTTAACATATGAGCGTGCCGACCGAAAGGAAGGCGCGCATCGATCTTTCTGGGAAGACGTCACCTTCCAACGAAGACTAGCCTTCGGCTTCGAGAAGCCGCGCACCCGGCCCTTCCTTGCCGAGCCGGTCGCAGGGATTGCGCAACGGACAGCTTTCGATCGACAGGCAGCCGCAGCCGATGCAGCCGGTCAAACGGTCGCGCAGCAGGCTAAGCCGCCTGATTCGCGCGTCGAGATTATCCTTCCACAGCGCCGACAGCGTCTGCCAATCGGCGACGGTCGGCGTGCGCCCCTGCGGCAGGGACTCGAACGCCGCCTGGATTTCCGAAAGCGGAATGCCGACGCGCTGCGCCACCTTGATGATGCCGAGCCGGCGAAGCACGTCGCGTCCGTAGCGGCGCTGGTTGCCGCGGGAGCGAATGCTCGAGATCAGCCCTTTGGTTTCGTAAAAATGCAGCGCCGAGACGGCAAGGCCGCTGCGTTCCGCCACGTCGCCGACTGTCAGGAGCTTGCCGAGCGGCGTTGCGGGAATCGTATTCATCGCCTCTTGACCTCAAGATTAGTTGAGGTTTTATAAGCCTTGCTCCAGCAATCGTAAAGCCCAATCGCGAGAAGGAGCGACGCATGAAAACATCCATCAGGCTGGCGGTGATCTACGGAAGCACGAGAAAGGGCCGCATCTGCGACCGGGTGGTCAAATGGCTGACGCACGAACTCGTCCGCTTCCCGCAATTCGATATCGACATCATCGATCCGCTGGATTTTGCGCTGCCGGCCGACCGTGACATGGCGCACCCCGAAATCGACAGGCTCGCCGGGCGGCTCGGCATGGCCGACGCCTTCATCATCGTCACGCCGGAATACAATCACAGCTTCACCGCCGCGTTGAAATCGACCATCGATCTGTTTTTCGAGCCCTGGCAGGGCAAGCCGGTCGCCTTTGTTTCCTATGGCGGCATTTCCGGTGGCCTGCGCGCCGTCGAACAGTTGCGACTGGTCTTTGCCGAACTCCACGCCGTCACCATCCGCGATTCGGTCAGCTTTTCCGCGCCATGGAGCCGCTTCGACGTCGCCGGACGGCTTCACGATCCGAGCGACGCTCTGCACACGCTCGACCGGATGATGGCGCGGCTGGAATGGTGGACGCGGGCGCTCATTGCCGCGCGCGGCGATCATCCCTACGCCGATATCGCCGCTTGAGACGAAGGGCTCCGGTTCCGTTCCCGGCAGGTACGGAACCTTTGGGAACACCCGGGCAGATCCTCCGCCCGGGTGTTTTCCGTCACATCCGGTTCATTCCGACCGCACGGACGGGTTCGCAATTTTGCGGTTGCGGGGAGAAAACCCCGGTGATAGTTTCCGCGCAAATAACAGGGGAGCTCCGTATTGCCGGGGCTGAGATGTGAGGCGCAAGCCTCTGGACCCTTCAAAGCTGATCTGGGTAATGCCAGCGGAGCGAGGTTCAGATGTTCTCAGGCGCACAAGTGTCACTCTACCCGATGTCCGACAATTTCGTCGGCATCATTCTCGATGCCGTCAAGGCGCTCGATCCCTATCGCGACCGGCTGCGCATCGAGACCGATGACATCTCCACGCTGCTGGTCGGCCCGCCTGACATTCTCTTCGCCGCCATGCACGATCTTTTCGTCGCTGCAGCAAAGACCGGCGAGCATTGCGTGCTGTCCGCTGCCATTTCACGCGGCTGCCCCGGCGAGCCCGACGACGCCATCTGCGGCGTCAACCCTTCCCTCGGTCAGGCGGAGCCGCTTGCCGAGCGTATAACAGCCGCACTTGCCGCCGTTGAAACCACCGCCGAGACCGGACAGCCGACCGTTGCGCAATTCTCGCTCTACGTCATGGGAACCGGTACCCATATGGACGAGATCTACGGCTGCATCGACTTCCTGAAGCGCTCCGGCACCTTCGACCGCGCCAAGAATTTCTGCACCAGGCTCGGTGGCGACGCCGGCGCGGTCTTCGCCACCATTCGTGAGGCCTTCTTTCGCTTCGGCGACCCCGCGGGACATGTGACCCTCGACATCACGGTTTCCGCGAATAGCCCGACGAAAGCCTGAAATCGAACGCTGATGACACCATCGCAACCATCGGAATCGCGCCTTGCCGCGCTCCGCACCGCTCTCTACCGGGGCATACCCGCCTTGCTCGCCGGCTGCGTCTTCTTGGCGGCATGGGAACTCTATGTCGATCTTTCCGGCATCAAACCTTCCATCCTGCCGGCGCCTTCGCGCATCGTCATCCAGGGCTGGCTGAACCGCGAGGCGCTGATTGCCAACACCTGGCCGACGCTTGGCGCGACACTCGGTGGTTTCGCCCTGTCGCTTGCCTTCGCCTTCGCCGCCTCGATCCTCATGGATTTCGTGCCCTTCATGCGCCGGGCATTGCTGCCGATCTTCATCGCCAGCCAGACCCTGCCGCTGGTGGCGATCGCGCCCCTCGTCGTCCTTTGGTTCGGCTTCGGCCTGTTGCCGAAGGTGCTGCTGGTGGCGCTCGTCACCTTCTTCCCGCTGCTCGTCGCCTTGCTGCAGGGCTATGAATCAACCGACCGCGACATCGCCGAATTGCTGAATTCGATGAAGGCGAGCCGCTGGCGCATTTTCCGCCTGGCACGGCTTCCCTCCTCCCTGCCTTACTTTTTCGCCGGCCTCAGAATCTCGATCACCTATGCCGTTGTCGGCGCGATCTTTGCCGAATATGCCGGTGCCGCCCGCGGCCTCGGCATCTATATCCTCAACGCCAAAAACAATTTCCGTCCCGATCTCGTGCTCGCCGCCGTCGTCGTCAGCGCCGTGCTGACACTCTGCCTCTTCGGAGCGACGCTGATGATCCAGCGCCTCGTCATGCCCTGGCAACCATCCGGGGAGCAGCGCCGATGAGCGATGGAATGGTTGAACTGCGCCACATCTCGAAGTCCTTCGACGGCATGAAGGTGCTGGGCGATATTTCGCTCACCGTCGCAGACGGCGAGTTCGTATCGATCGTCGGCCCCTCCGGTTCCGGAAAATCGACGGTGCTGCGACTGCTGACACAGGCTCTGCGCCCCGATACCGGCACGATGCTTTTCAAGGGCGCGCCGCTGGAACAGGCGCCGCATTCCTTCGCCTTCATGCCGCAGCGCGATGCGCTGATGCCCTGGCGCCGGATCATCGACAATGCGGCACTCGGTCTCGAGGTGAAAGGCATGAGCCGTCGCGCGGCCCGCGCCACTGTGGCGCCTTTGTTCGAGAGCTTCGGCCTTGCCGGCTTCGAACACCACTATCCCTCCGAACTGTCCGGCGGCATGCGCCAGCGCGCCGCGCTGCTGCGCACCGTTGTCCAGACCCAGGACATGCTGCTGCTCGACGAACCTTTCGGCGCGCTCGACGCGCTGACGCGTACGCAGATCCAGGAATGGCTGCAGGGCATGTGGACCGAACACCGCTGGACGGCGCTGCTGATCACCCATGATGTTCGCGAGGCCGTGTTCCTCTCCGACCGGATCTACGTGCTTTCGGCCCGTCCGGCGCGTATCATCCGCGAATTCCGCGTTCCCCTGCCCCGTCCGAGAAGCATTGCCGATCTCGGCTCGCCGGCGGCCCAGGCGATCGAAACCGAAATCCTGCAAACCCTGCTTCATCCGCTAGAACAGGATGATTTTAGGCCGGCCGGCCTAAAATCTGAATCCTGTTCTAATTTAAAGAGTTAGAGCATGATGTCGTCCGAAAACCGCTCACACTTTTCGGCATCATGCTCTAGAGACCTGAGGAGGTCACCATGCTGCTTCTCACCCGTCGCCAGACGATCTTCGCCGCCATCGCGACAAGCCTCGCCGGCCGCCCGGCCTTCGCCCAATCGGCGCCCGCAAAGGTTCGCATCGCGCTCGACTGGACACCCAACACCAACCATATCGGCATCTATGTCGCCAAGGCGAAGGGCTTCTATGCCGATGCCGGGCTCGATGTCGAGATTCTTCCCTTCACCGATACCAGCGCCGGAACGCTGGTGTCGAACGGCGTTGCCGATTTCGGCATCAGCAGCGAGATCGAGACCCTCACGCAGCGCGCTGGCGGCGGTGACGTGAAGATGGTCTACGGCGTCGTCCAGACGGAAACCGCACGCCTGATCTTCAAGGGCGGACGCGACGACATCAAGAGCCCGAAAGACCTCGACGGCAAGACCTATGGCGGCTTTGGCGGCACCTGGGAGAGCGCGCTGATCTCCGCGATGATCCGCAATGACGGCGGCAAAGGCGACGTCAAGACCGTCACCCTCGGCACCTCCGCTTACGAGGCGCTGGACAATGGCTCGATCGATTTCACGCTGGAGATCTACACCTGGGAAGGCATCGCCGCCGAACTGGAAAACCGGAAGATTGGCCGCTTCCACTATTCCGATTATGGCATTCCCGACGAGCAGACGACGGTCATCGTCTCCAGCGACGCCTATCTCTCCGCAAGTCGGGAACACGCCCGCGCCTTCATCCAGGCAACACGAAAGGGTTATGCCTACTCCGTCGACCATCCCGACGAAGCCTGCGACCTGCTGATCTCTGGAAGCAACGGCGCACTGATGAATGCGGAACTTGTAAAGGCTTCTCAGAAGGCATTGATCGAGGGGCACTTCCTGAAATCCGAGGCCGGCGTGATCGGTACGCTCGATCCGGCAAAGGCCGAGGCCCTCGGCGGCTTCCTGCTCGAGAACGGCATTCTGGTCGATGCCAATGGCGCCGCACTCAAGGAGAAGCCGGACTTTTCCACCTATTATACCAACGAACTTCTCGACTGAGCCCAACGCCTGCCTTGCCCGTCGCGGCTTTCCGCTGCAAAATCCCAGATACGGATTCAGATCTTGGGCCGATCCGGCCTAAGACCTGAATCCGTATCTAAATCAAAGAAGTGGAGCATGATGTCGTCCGAAAACCGCTCACACTTTTCGGCATCATGCTCTGGGCAAGGTGGGGAGGCAGGATGCGACAACAGGAGAGACTGGCCGGAGCGGACTTTCTGCGCGCGACGGCCTGTCTGCTGGTGCTCGCCCACCACTTCGCGCTGCGGCTGGATATGCGCAGAATCCCCGACGAACTCGGACCGGCCGCAAACATCCTCCGCTTCGGCAATTTCGGCGTCGCAGTCTTCTTCGTGCTCAGCGGCTTTCTGCTCGCCCATCCCTTCTGGCGCGCGCTCGACGCGGGCAGCGACATGCCGAGCCTCCGGCATTACACGATCCGCAGGGCGGCGCGCATCGCTCCGGGCTTCTGGTTCGCCGCCACCGTCGGCTTCGCGCTCAGCCTGACGCTGCTTGCCTTGCCGCTGACGCCTGAGCTTGTGCTCCGCTACGTCTCCGGGCTGCTGTTCATGAGCCAGTGGCATTGGCGCACCTTTTTTCCTGTCGAGGCCGACGGGCCACTCTGGTCCATTCCCTTCGAGGTCACCAGTTATGTACTCCTGCCGGTCTGCTTCTTCCTGCTGTTTCGTTTGCCGCTCCTGAGGCGTCGCCCGTTCCTCGCTCGCTTCGCATGGCTTTGCGTCATCACGGGCGTACTCCTTGCCCATGTGCTGATCCTGACCCTCTTTCCGCTCGACGACATCGAACGCGGCTGGCAGTACGGTCTGCGGGGCGGGGCGAAGGAGTGGATGCCGCGATATAATCCGATCGGCTTCTTCGCCGTCTTCGCGCTCGGCGCGCTTGCCGCCGGCGTCGAGGTCATGCTCCCCGCAAGGCGCTCCTCCTGGTTCGATGCCGCAGCGCTCCTCGGCCTCGCCACTGCCGCCTACCGCCTCGTCATATCGCCTGGCGGCTCCGCCGAAGCTTACGGCTGGCTGGAAATCCCCTATGGCTTTCCGGTCTTTCCATTGGCGGTCGCAACGGCGCTCGTTTCGCTCAGCCATTCGCAACGGCTGGGCAGGCTGCTCGACAACGCTCCTGTCCGCTACATCGCAAAGATCTCCTTCGGCATCTATATTTGGCAGGAGATCATCCTGATATTGATCAAGAGGCTCGACCCGGGCTCGTTCGGCGTTTCCTCGGAAAATGTCGTGACCGGCTGGCTGCAGTCTTGCGGACTGGCGGCAGCGCTCATCCTTCTGGTCGCAACCCTCAGCTACGCGCTGCTGGAAAAGCCGGCGATCCATTTCGGAAACCGGCTGACATCTCGTCAATCCAATCGGGCTACTCCTTTCAAAGTATAAAGTTCCGATAAGCGCAACTACAGGCATTAAGGTTAACGCGGAATACTCCCATTTTTGGCGTCTTTAGGGTTACTAAATTCCTATTTATACCGATGACAAACGATACGTGACCATGTATCTGTCTCCTTGTTGTTCAGTACCGCATCTAAACTTGTGGACCTTGCGTAATGAATGCTTTTACTTCGAAGACGAATTCAAGCTTCGATCCGTCTCAGCGTCAGGACAAAACCAAGACCCTGGTTATAGCGAACTCCAACATTCGCCAGCCGGATAGCTTTTCCGTTGTCGAACGAAAGATGGCGGTACGACTGGGCGTGAAGCGGTTGATCGACATCGTCGCCTCAGTCAGCGCCCTCGCCGTGCTGGCGCCGCTTTTTCTGGCAATCGCTCTTTTCATCAAACTCGACGATGGCGGTCCGGTGTTTTTCCGCCAGATCCGCTGGGGGCTGAACGGCCGGAAGATCACGGTCTTCAAGTTCCGGTCGATGCGCGCGGAGGCTTGTGATCCGAGCGGCATTCAACAGACCGTCAAGGGCGACAGCCGGGTGACAGGCATCGGCGCGGTGCTCCGCAAGACTAATATCGACGAGCTGCCGCAGCTTTTCAACGTCCTCAGAGGTGAGATGTCACTGGTCGGCCCGCGCTGCCACGCCATCAATATGCGGGCAGCCGGCCAGCTCTACGAGGAACTGGTGCCGGACTACCACCATCGCCACATCATGCGCCCCGGCATCACCGGCCTTGCGCAGACACGCGGCTGGCGCGGCCCGACGGCACGACCGCTGGAAGCCCGCGCTCGCATCGCCTGCGATATCTATTATGTCAGGAATTTCAGCCTGCTGCTCGACCTGAAGATTCTGTTCAAGACCGTCGTCATCGAGCTGCGCGGCGGCACCGGCTTCTGAGACCGATCCGGCAAAGCGGCCATATCGGCCCCGCGTCTTCATTTCAGACCGTCCGATGGACATAGCCCGCCGTATCCCCGACAGCTGAACAAACACAAAAAAGGCGGCTGTTGCAGCCGCCTTTCATCATCGCAATGATTTCGATTGCGATCAGTCCTGTTGAACGACGCCGCGCAGGTGCGTCAGTTCCATGATGAAGTGTTCGAGCTTCGACTTGTGCTCGTGCAGCTCGGCATGTTCGAGTTCCTTGCGGGCGGCCTCGATGCGACGCGTCAGCTCGTCCTTGTGCAGTTCCTCGACCGGAACCGCGGATTCGGCAAGCAATGTGCAGCCGGTCGGCAGGATATCGGCAAAACCGCCGAAAACGACGTAGTCCTGCTTCTTGCCGGAGGCCGAACGCACGCTCACGACACCCGGCTTGATCGTCGTCATCGTCGGCGCATGGTTTGCCATGACCGTCATCTCGCCTTCAGTCGCAGGGATGACGACCTCGGTCACCATCTCCGACAGCAGCAGACGCTCCGGCGAAACGAGCTCAAAGTTGAAATTGTCAGCCATCAGTGACTTACCTTCTCGGCTATGGCTTTCGCATCTTGCAATTTAGTCCCGCAGAACGGGCAGTGCATTATCGCTTGGTCGAGATAACCGAGGCCTTCCTCGCTCTGGACCAGACCCACCACCATCATCAGCACGCCATTATCGGCGCGATAGACGGTCGGCGCTGCTGGTTCCGGAAGATCCGCCACGACCCCTTTCAGGGAGTCGCAGCAGAATATCTCGTCTAGCGCATCGCTCATTAAGCAGCTGCGAGCTTCTTGGCCTTTTCGACCGCTTCTTCCATCGAGCCAACCATGTAGAAGGCAGCCTCCGGCAGATGATCGTATTCGCCGTTGACGAGGCCCTTGAAGCCCTTGATCGTGTCTTCGAGAGCAACCAGCTTGCCCGGCGAGCCGGTGAAGACTTCGGCGACGAAGAACGGCTGCGACAGGAAACGCTCGATCTTGCGGGCGCGGGCGACAGCAATCTTGTCCTCTTCGGACAGTTCGTCCATGCCAAGGATCGCGATGATGTCCTGCAGGGCCTTGTAGCGCTGCAGCGTCGACTGGACCTTACGGGCGACGTCGTAATGTTCTTCACCGACGACCAGCGGATCGAGCATGCGCGACGTGGAGTCGAGCGGATCGACCGCCGGGTAGATGCCCTTTTCAGCGATCGAGCGCGACAGAACCGTCGTTGCATCAAGGTGAGCGAACGAGGTCGCCGGCGCCGGGTCGGTCAAGTCGTCGGCCGGAACGTAAATGGCCTGAACCGAGGTGATCGAGCCGGTCGTCGTCGTGGTGATGCGCTCCTGCATCTGGCCCATGTCGGTTGCGAGCGTCGGCTGATAACCGACGGCCGACGGGATGCGGCCGAGCAGAGCCGACACTTCGGAACCTGCCTGCGTGAAGCGGAAGATGTTGTCGACGAAGAACAGAACGTCCTGGCCCTGGTCGCGGAAGTGTTCGGCGACCGTCAGGCCGGTCAGAGCGACGCGGGCGCGGGCGCCCGGCGGTTCGTTCATCTGACCGTAAACAAGTGCCGCCTTCGAGCCTTCGCCGCCGCCATGCTTGTTGACGTTCGATTCGATCATTTCGTGGTAGAGGTCGTTGCCTTCGCGGGTGCGTTCACCGACACCTGCGAAAACCGAGTAACCACCATGCGCCTTGGCGACGTTGTTGATCAGTTCCATGATCAGAACGGTCTTGCCAACGCCGGCGCCGCCGAAGAGGCCGATCTTGCCGCCGCGTGCATAGGGAGCCAGAAGATCGACGACCTTGATGCCGGTGACGAGGATCTGCGATTCCGTCGACTGCTCGACATAGGACGGCGCATCCTGGTGGATGGCGCGCTTGTGAGCGGTGACCAGCGGACCGGCTTCGTCGACCGGCTCGCCGATGACGTTCATGATGCGGCCGAGCGTTTCGTTACCGACCGGAACCATGATCGGCGCGCCGGTATCGGCGACTTCCTGGCCGCGGACGAGACCTTCGCTCGAGTCCATCGCGATGGTACGAACGACGTTTTCGCCAAGGTGCTGCGCAACTTCGAGAACCAGGCGGTTGCCGTTGTTGCTGGTTTCCAGCGCGTTCAGGATCTTCGGCAGTTCGCCTTCGAAAGCAACGTCGACGACGGCGCCGATAACCTGGGTGACTCTGCCGACAGAGCCGATCTTGGGGGTAGCTGCCTCAGCCATTTTCTGACCCTCTTTTCCTAGCCTCAGAGCGCTTCCGCGCCCGAAATGATTTCAATGAGTTCCTTGGTGATCTGCGCCTGACGCTGGCGGTTGTAGCTCAGCGTCAGCTTGTTGATCATCTCACCGGCATTACGCGTCGCATTGTCCATAGCGCTCATCTTGGCGCCCATCTCGCCTGCGACGTTCTCAAGGAGCGCCCGGAAGATCTGGACTGAGATGTTGCGCGGGATCAGATCTTCGAGGATCGATGCCGGATCCGGCTCGTATTCGTAGACGGCGCCTGCATGTGCGGCATCTTCGGTCTGCACAGCTCCCGTTGAAGCCGGGATGAGCTGCTGCGCCGTTGGAATCTGGCTGATCACCGACTTGAACTCGGAATAGAACAGCGTGCAGACGTCGAACTCGCCGGCAGCATACATCTCGATGATGCGCTTGCCGATCTGGTCCGCATTCTCGAAGCCGACGCGCTTGACGTCGCGCAATTCCTTGCGCTCGATGATGAGCGAGGCGAATTCGCGGCGAAGGATGTCGTGCCCCTTCTTGCCGACGGTGAAGATCTTCACCGTCTTGCCTTCGGCAAGTAGCTTGCGGACATGTTCGCGTGCAAAGCGTGCGATCTGCGAGTTGAAACCGCCGCAAAGACCACGTTCGGCCGTGCACACCACCAGCAGATGGACCTTGTCCTGGCCAGTGCCGGTCATCAGCGTCGGTGCGCCGTCGGCATCGGTGACGGCCTTGGCGATGTTCGCCAGAACCGCACCCATGCGCTGCGAATAAGGCCGGGCGGCCTCGGCCGCCTCCTGCGCACGCCGAAGCTTCGCCGCGGCGACCATTTTCATCGCCTTGGTGATCTTCTGCGTCGCCTTGACGGAGGCGATCCGGTTTTTCAGATCCTTAAGTGAAGGCATCCGTGATCCGTCCTAACTTAGGGCCTGATTACGAGAAAGACTTTGCGAAGCTATCGAGAGCAGCGGTGAGCTTGCCCTTGGTATCGTCGCTGATTGCCTTTTCCGTGCGGATCGCGTCGAGGATGGCGGAGCCTTCCGAACGCAGATATGAGAGGAAGCCCTGCTCGAACTTGCCGACCGAAGCGACCGGCAGCTTGTCGAGATAGCCGTTGACGCCTGCAAAGATCACCGCGACCTGCTCTTCCGTCTTCAGCGGCGAGAACTGCGGCTGCTTCAGGAGTTCGGTCAGGCGTGCACCACGGTTCAGCAGGCGCTGCGTCGCAGCGTCGAGGTCCGAACCGAACTGGGCGAAGGCGGCCATTTCGCGATACTGGGCGAGCTCGCCCTTGATCGAGCCGGCAACCTGCTTCATCGCCTTGATCTGCGCCGACGAGCCGACGCGGGAAACCGACAGACCGACGTTCACGGCCGGGCGGATACCCTGGTAGAACAGGTCGGTTTCAAGGAAGATCTGGCCGTCGGTGATCGAGATCACGTTGGTCGGAATGAAGGCCGACACGTCGTTGCCCTGCGTTTCGATGACCGGCAGAGCGGTCAGCGAACCGGCGCCCTTGTCGTCGTTCATTTTCGCAGCGCGCTCGAGCAGGCGCGAGTGCAGGTAGAAAACGTCGCCCGGATAGGCCTCGCGGCCCGGCGGGCGGCGCAGCAGCAGCGACATCTGGCGGTAGGACACGGCCTGCTTGGACAGGTCGTCGTAGCCGATCAGCGCATGCATGCCGTTGTCACGGAAATATTCGCCCATAGCGCAGCCGGCAAACGGAGCCAGGAACTGCATCGGCGCCGGATCGGAAGCGGTGGCGGCAACGATGATCGAATACTTCAGTGCGCCGCGCTCTTCGAGCACCTTGACGAACTGGGCGACGGTCGAACGCTTCTGACCGACGGCGACGTAGACGCAGTAAAGCTTTTCGCCTTCCGGACCGTTGTCGTGAATGGCCTTCTGGTTGAGGAAGGCATCGAGAAGGATCGCGGTCTTGCCGGTCTGGCGGTCACCGATGACCAGCTCGCGCTGGCCGCGGCCGACCGGGATCAGCGCGTCGATGGCCTTGAGGCCGGTCGACATCGGCTCATGAACCGACTTGCGCGGAATGATGCCGGGAGCCTTGACGTCGACGCGCGAACGGCGCGTTGCGTTGATCGGGCCCTTGCCGTCGATCGGATTGCCGAGCGCGTCGACGACGCGGCCGAGCAGTTCCGGACCAACCGGAACGTCAACGATGGCGCCGGTCCGCTTGACGGTGTCGCCTTCCTTGATGTCGCGGTCGGAGCCGAAGATGACGACGCCGACATTGTCGGATTCGAGGTTCAGCGCCATGCCGCGGATGCCGCCCGGGAACTCGACCATCTCACCGGCCTGGACATTGTCCAGACCATAGACACGAGCGATACCGTCACCGACGGAGAGAACCTGGCCGACTTCCGAGACTTCTGCCTCTTTGCCGAAATTTTTAATCTGGTCTTTGAGAATTGCGGAAATTTCCGCGGCGCGGATATCCATCAGCCAACCTCTTTCAATGCGAGCTTAAGGGTAGAGAGTTTGGTACGAAGAGACGTATCAATCTGACGGGACCCGACCTTCACGATCAGACCACCAAGAATTGACGGATCAACCGTGACGGCAATCGTCACGTCTTTGCCGGTAACGCTCTTGAGTGCCACCTTCAATTCGGTTTCCTGCGCTTGCGAAAGCGCATGCGCCGAGGTGACCTCGGCGGAGATTTCACCGCGATGGTTCGCGGCGATGATGCGGAAGGCCTTGATCATGCCCGGCAGGGCAAACAGGCGGCGGTTGCGCGCCACGACCTTCAGGAAATTGGCGAAGAAACCGCTGATGCCAGCCTTCTCGCTGATGGCGACGATCGCCTTCAGCTGGTCTTCAGCGGAAAAAACCGGGCTTGCAACGAAGCGCTTCAGATCGGCGCTCTCATCCAGCATCGCCTGGAAACGGTCAAGATCGGCGGTTACGCTGTCGACGACGCCCTGCTCGAGCGCCAGTTCGAAAAGCGACGAGGCATAGCGCTCGGCAACACCAGAAGTAAGCTGGGACGTGTCTGCCACTGGCACAAATTTCCCTGATTTCAACCCAAAATCCGGCTCTCGGCGGGCGCCGAACCTATGATCTTGAATTCGTTTTGATTTCCCCCAGAAATCACAAGAGAAGCCTCTTGCTTCTTCCGAAATTCGGGGTCCGTCTAACATAGGATGTTCGGACTCGCAACACGCGTAATGCCCGAATACGCCTTTCACATGAATTTCTGTCTGCAAAATCGCGCAATGGCCTGAAAGCAGGCCGAAGAAGCCGTCTGCCGGCAGCGAGAGTCACGTCTGGGTGAAGCCGAAAACGTAGAGCAGCGGTAGCGCGGCCAAAGCGATCTGCACAACCAGGAGTAAATAGTTGACGAGATTACTCCCCTTATCGGACAGGATCGAGATGACACGGGCAAAGGCAGCCATGGCGAAGGAGGCGCCGAGCGCCATATAGATCCAGTCCTGGGCGAGCATGATCGCCGACAGCCCGAAACCGAGATAGAAACCACCCATCGAGCGTCCCTCGCCAAAACCTTCCGGCCGCCCCTCCTGCGCTTGCAGACCGAGAAGACGGAAAGTATGGCCCGGCGCGAACATCATGATGAAGCCGGCGAGTGCCGTGAAAGCGGCGGAGCAAAAGGCAAGCTGTTCGCCAAGCTCGGTCGGAAAGTAAAACTCCATGCATCAGCCCCAAATCACCCGGATGAATCAGTGTTTTATGGCATGGGCGGAAAAAGGAGGGAATGGCGGCGTCATCATTCAGAGAAAACTCTGCGGATCGATATCCAGCTGCACCTGCACCGATCCGCGCTCCTTGGGCGATTGCGACAGCATCGCCCGCAGGAACCCCTGCATGTCCGAGTTCCGCCGGCCGTGGACCAAAAGACGGAAGCGGTGGCGGCCGCGCACCAGCGCAAGCGGCGCTTCGGCCGGGCCGAGCACCGAGATACCCGACACCTGCGGTGCGGCGTTGCGCATGCCGCGCGCATGGTTTTCGGCGTCGTGGCGGGTTTCAGCCGAAACGATGATCGAGGCGAGCCTGCCGAAGGGCGGCAATAGGGCGCGTTCACGTTCGGTGATCTCACGCTCGTAGAAGGCGTCGGAATCGCCCGAGACAATTGCCTGCATGACAGGATGCTGCGGCTGGTAGGTCTGCAGCAACCCATGGCTCTTGAGGCCCGTGCGCCCGGCCCGGCCCGTTACCTGCGACAAAAGCTGGAAGGTGCGCTCGGCGGCGCGCGGGTCGCCATTGGCAAGGCCAAGATCGGCATCGACGATGCCGACCAGCGTCATCAGCGGAAAATTGTGGCCCTTGGCCACGAGCTGGGTGCCGATGACAATATCGGCTTCGCCCTTGGCGATCGCTTCCAACTCCAGCCGCAGCCGCTTCACCCCGCCCATGATATCCGAGGAGAGAACGATCGTCCGCGCCTCCGGAAAATGTCGTTCGACCTCCTCGGCGATGCGCTCGACGCCTGGCCCGCAGGCGACGAGATGGTCGAGTGTGCCGCATTCCGGGCACGCCTCCGGCGTGCGCTCGGCATGGCCGCATTGATGGCATTGCAGCTGCTTGCGGAAACGATGCTCCACCAGCCAGCTCGAACATTGCGGGCATTGGAACCGATGGCCGCAGACCCGGCAGAGCGTCAGCGGCGCATAACCGCGCCGATTGAGAAAGAGCAGCGCCTGTTCGCGCTTCTCCACCGTCTTGCCAATCGCCCGGATCAGCACCGGCGACAGGAAGCCGCCCCGCTCCGGCGCGTGCCTGCGCATATCGACCAGATGCAGGTCCGGCATCGCCGCATCGCCGAAACGCGTCGGCAGGTGGACGGTGCTGTAGCGCCCGCTCTGCCCGTTGACCTGGCTTTCGACCGACGGCGTCGCCGACACCAGAATGACGGGAAAATCGCCGATGCGGCCGCGCACGACGGCCATGTCGCGAGCATTGTAGAAGACGCGATCCTCCTGCTTGTAAGCGGGATCGTGTTCCTCGTCGACAATGATCAGGCCGAGATCCTCGAAGGGCAGGAAGAGCGCAGAGCGGGCGCCCGCCACGACGCGCACTTCGCCGGTCACCGCCTGGCGCCAGACCTTTTCGCGCATGCGCGGCGCAAGATCGGAATGCCATTCGGCAGGCTTTGCCCCAAAGCGGTCCTGGAAGCGCTCCATAAAACTGGCCGTCAGCGCGATCTCCGGCAGCAGGATCAGCACCTGCTTGCCGCGTTTCAGCGTCTCGGCAATAGCCTCGAAATAGACTTCCGTCTTGCCGGAGCCGGTCACCCCGTCGATCAGCGACACCGAAAATTCGCCCTTGCCGACATCGGAAACGATCTCTTCGGCCGCCTGCTTCTGCGGCCCTTCGAGACGTGCGGCGGCAAAATCCGGATCCGGCATCGCAACGACCGGCGGCGGCGGCAGGAATACAGTCTCGAAGATGCCGAGCGTGATCAGCCCATCGACGACACTCGTCGAGACACCCGCCGCATGGGCAAGGCCGCTGCGTGTCCATGAAAAGCCGTCGGAGGCGGTATCAAGCACCCGGGCGCGCGCCGGCGTCATCCGCTCCGGTTCGCCGCCGACGAGCTTCAACCCTTCCACCATCGGTTCCGGCTCGAAGGCGTTCGGCGCCCGGAGCGCCATGCGCGCGACGAGGCCGGGCGGCGAGAGCGTATAGGTCGCCACCCAATCGATGAAATCCCGCATCTCGCTCGAAAGCGGCGGGCAGTCGAAGACATGGCTGATCGGCCGAAGCTTCTTCGGATCGACGCCGTCCTCGCCGCCGTCCCAGACGACGCCGATCACCTGCCGCGGACCGAGCGGCACCTGCACGACCGAGCCGGGCTCGACCGCCATGCCATCCGGCACCGAATAGGAATAGGGTTTCGGCGCCGGCATCGGCACCAGCACGGGAACCGTTCGGTTCGCGGGCGGTGCCTCGAAAAGCGCGCCAAAGAGATCGGACGAATCTGTGCTCATCGCGCGAGACCATGCCCGCAAATCGATCGAATTGGAACCGCAAAGACGGAGCGACGCGTTCCGGGTCGTCGCGACGATTTAAAGGATGAAGCTCAGAAATTGCGCTTCACTTGGCAAGGCGGTCGCCACTGTCGGAAGTGGCTTCACTTGTCCCGGCATTGCGTTGCCGCAGGCGCAGGATCGCCGATGCCTCACGAGGATCGGGCGGCAGAACAGCGTTCTTCAACGCGATCGAATAGGCGTGTTTCGGATGTTCCAGCACGTCCCTGGCATCGCCGCTCTCCACCACCACGCCCTTGCGCATGATCACCACGCGGTCGGAAATGTAATAGGCGGTCGCAAGGTCATGGGTGATGTAGACGATCGAGACGTTGAGAGCGTCACGCAGATCCCGGAAGAGATTGACGATCGACATGCGAAGCGATGCGTCGACCATCGAGACCGGCTCGTCCGCCACGATCAGCTTCGGCTCGGGTATCAGCGCACGGGCGACGGCGATGCGCTGCAATTGACCGCCTGAAAGCTCGTGCGAGAAGCGGCCTTTTATCTCCGCCATCGACAGGCCGACGCGTTGGAGGGCAATGTCGGCAAGCGCCTCCTTTTCAGCGCGGCTCCTTGCTCCCTTGAAGCGATGGGCGGTGGCCAGCAGATACTCGTCGATCCGCGTCAGCGGATTGAAAGCTTCGAACGGATTTTGAAAGACCGGCTGGACCTTGGCCATGAAAGCCTCGCGATCCCTACGGGAACGCACCGCCCTCACATCCGTACCGTCGAAATGAATGCTGCCCCGATCGGCCTTTTCGCTGCCGAGGATCATTTTCGCCAGCGTCGATTTTCCGGAGCCGGATTCGCCGACGATCGTGAATATCTCGGGCTTGTCGGCGGTAAGCGCAAAGCTGACATCGTCGACCGCCTTCATCTTTTCGCGCGAGAAGAAACCGCCGATCGGAAAGAGCTTGGTCACATGGTCGAGTTCGAGAAGGAAATGGCTGCTCATTGGATCTGGTACTCCCCGGCACGGAAGCATGCGACCCGCCCTCCCGTCGCGCTCGGCAGCATGGCCGGCACTTCACGCGCGCATTTGTCGATCGCGATCGGACAGCGCGGATGGAAACGGCATCCCGAAGGCGGATCCGAAAGTGCCGGCGGCTTGCCCCTGAGGCTCTTTCGCGTCGAGACGTCGCCGATGCGCGGCAGGCTGCCGATCAGGTGGACGGTGTAGGGGTGCTGGGGATTGTCGAAGATCGCCTGCGTCGGCCCCTCCTCCGCCAGCCGTCCCGCATACATGATGGCAAGCCGGTCGGTGATGGCGGCATGCACCGACATGTCGTGGGTCACGAAGATGACCGAGGACTGCATGCGGGCCTGCACTTCCTTGATCAGCGCCAGAACGTCCTGCTGCACGAGCACGTCGAGCGCCGTCGTCGGCTCGTCGGCGATGATGAATTCCGGCTCGCAGACAGTGGCGAGAGCAATCGTCAGACGTTGGCGCATGCCGCCCGAAAGCTGATGCGGAAAGGCCTCGAGCACATGCGGATCCAGATGCAGCCTGGCAAGATGCGCCTCGACGCGCGCCCGGAAGGCGGCGGGATCGAGGTTCATATGGCGGGAGGCGAAATCGGTGAAGGCGTGTTTGACCCTCCTGACCGGGTTCAGCACGTTCATCGAGCCCTGCATGATGTAGGAAAGGTGACGCCAGCGTGCCGCCTTCATCTTCGCCGGTTCGCCATAGACATCGATCGGCCCGTCGGCAAAATTGAATTTCACCGTTCCGCCGACGACGCGCATCGGCGGGCGGATGGCGCCGGCCAGCGTCTTGATCAACGATGTCTTGCCGCTCGAGGATTCGCCGGCAATACCGTAGATCTCGTTCCTGCGGATGGTCAGGCTGATATCGTCGACGGCGCGGATTTCCCGCCGCACACCGAAATAGTCGTTGACGTAATAGCATTTCAGCCCGTCGATCGTCAGTGCGTCCATGGTGTTTTCGGCAAGGGTCAAAGGCTGCGTCCTCATCAGGTTCTGCATCTCCTCAAGCTCCCATGCGGGCGAGCCGCGAGCGCGGGTCGATATATTCGTTCACCGACATGGCGAGCATGAACAGGCCGAGGAAGAGGATGACGACGAAGAGCATCGGAAAGGCGACCCACCACCATATGCCCGATACCATCGCGGAATGCGCATTGGCCCAGTAGATCATGCCGCCGATCGTCGGCCGGTTGATGTCGGAAAATCCGAGCACCGAGAGCGTCACTTCGAGACCGATCGCCCAGATCATGTTGTTCATCGTCGTGAAGAAGACGATCGGCATGACATAGGGTAGGTGTTCGCGGATGAGGATCTGCGGTGTGCGCATGCCCGAGAAGACCGCGTGCCGGGTGAATTCCCGCTGACGGAGAGACAGGGCGACGGAACGGATCAGGCGGCTGTCATGTGTCCATCCGAGCAGCGCTGCGGTGATCGCCAGCATGAACCACGTCATCTGGTCGCGGAGCACGAAGACCAGAAGCAGCAGGATCGGAATGTTCGGCAGTGCGCCGAGCGTATCGTTGACCGCCATGATGATCTGGTCGGTCCGCCCACCGATATAGCCGGAGATCAGGCCGACGGCGATGGCGATGATGCGGCTGACGAAGGCGACGATGATGCCGAAGAACAGCGTATTGCGCATCGAGGCGGCGATCTGCCAGAAAACCTCCTGACCGCGCGAGGTGGTGCCGAGCCAGAATTCGGCCGAAGGCGGCATGTCGGGCGCGACGACATAGATGGCATTCTCGTCATAGGGCGAGAAGAACGACGCCACGATCAGCGCCAGAATGATAGAGATCAGGATGGTTCCGAGCAGGAACTCCTTGTTGTAGCGCAGCAGGTCTCTGAGGACTTTGAACATCACGGATTACCCCAGTTTCACGCGTGGATCGATCAGCGGATAGATGATGTCGATCACGAAGACCGCGGCGGCAACCGCGATGATGGCGATTGTGGTGACACCGAGCACGAGGCTGTAATCGCCGGAATAAATGCCGGAGATCAGAAGCTTGCCAATCCCGGGATAATTGAAGACGAATTCGACGATGACGGCGCCGCCGAAGACGTTGCCGAGACTGAGTGCCAGGCCGGTGACCTGCGGCAGCATGGCATTGCGCGCCACATATTGCGAAAAGATGCTGCGCGAGCGCACCCCGCCAAGTTCGGCATAGACGACGTGGTCGTCGGTGACGATGTTGGAAACCAGCGAGCGCATCGAGATGAACCAGCCGCCGATGCCGACGAGCACGAGGGTCAGGGCCGGCAGGATGCCGTGTTCGATCACCGAGCTGATGAAGGCCCAGTTGAAGGCGGGCGCCAGATTGACCTGCGCGCCGTCGCTGATCGGCAGGATCGGCCAGATGAAACCGAAGAGGATCACCAGGCTGAGGCCGATGATGTAGGTCGGGATCGGCTGTAGCGCCATGATGAGGATGCCGGCAACCTTCAGCAGCTTGCTGCTGCGGAAGTAACCGGCAAGCGCACCGAGAAAATTGCCGATGATCCAGGAAATGATCGTTGCGAGCGTCAGAAGCCCGACGGTCCAGGGCAGCGCCCGGCCGATAACGGTCATGACGGGGGTCGGGAAAGAGGAGAGAGACGGGCCGAAATCGCCGGTCAGGACGCGGCCCCAGAAGGTGAAATACTGCTCCAGCAGCGGGCCGCCGGTGCCGTAGAGTTCACGCAGCGATTCGCGAAGGATTTCGACGGCCTGCGGATCGGTGGAGCCGAAGCTCGTCAACAGCGACACGGTCTGCTCGATCGGATCGACCGGCGAAAAATGCGCGATCAGGAAGGCCAGCGTGATGCCGGTGAAGACCACGAAGAGAAATTGCAGAAAGCGTTTTGCCGCATAGATCAGAAAGCCGTTCATGACATCGACCCTTCAATAGCAGAACGGAAACAGCCGGCGGCCGGCTGTTTCCTTTGTTGTGCCTCGATCAAGGCTTCGGCGCATCCGGATTGGCCTTCAGCCCGACCACCATGTAGCGAATGTTCGACCAGTTCGGACCCGAGGCCGAATAGGGATTGTCGGCGCTCGGATAGTTGGTCCAGTAGGTCGTATCGAGCGGTGCGAACTTGTTGTAGGCCATCAGCGGGATCATCGGCATTTCCTCGACGGCAAGCTTCAGGAAGTCCTGGCCGAGCTTGGCGACATCGGGCGAATCGAAGGCGATCGACCGATTGCGCTCGATGATCTGGTCGAGACGCGGATCCTGCCAGCGCTGCAGATTGCGCGGCGGCTGGATCTGCCCGACCGGCTTGATGAACTCCGAATGATAGCTGTCGAGGAAGAAGGAGAGGTCGGGATGACCGCCCCAGGTCTCGATGCTCCAGTAGATCGCCGCCTCGAAGTCGCCGGTGCTGAGGCGTTGGCCATTGGTCGGGCCGGCGACATCGACCTTGGTCGCGATGCCGGCTTGTGTCCATTGCTGGGCAATCACCGTGCCGGCGCGGGCAAGCGTCGGGATGGCATCGCCTTCCACCTGCAGGCGGATCGCAAAGGGCGTGCCGTCAGGCTTCACCCACTGGCGGCCGCTTTTCTTGAAGCCTGCCTTCTGCAACAGCTCGGTCGCAGCCTCAACGTCCTTTTTCCACCAGCCGAAGCCGAATGTACGCTGCAGCTTGGCCGGATCGGTCGGGATCTGATCGGCCCATTGGCTGCGCACCATATTGGCGATCTGGCCTGAGATGTTCGGATCGTAGGGCTTGATCTTGCGGGACCCCGTGTCGAGCTCGAAATTCGTCAGCCAGTCCTGCATCGGTGCGTAATAATCGTCCGGGGCAGAACCCGTCGGTGGCGTGGCAAGGGCTGCGATATTGGCGGCGCCGCGGTAGGAGCCGAGCGCCACTTCGCGGATATCGATAAGCAGAGCGAGAGCCCAGCGCACGTCCTTGTTGTCGAAGGGCGCCTTCTTCGTATTGAAGAGAACGGAAGGCAGCGTCGGGTCCGGATGCGCGAAAGGAAAGCCCTTCAGCCAGGAGGCCGTGCTCTTGCTGTCGCGCATGATCGAGAACATGCCCTCGGGCGCCATGTCGTTGATGACGTCGAGATTGTGGTTGCGCTGTTCGATGACGCGAGCTTCCGGATTGCCGGCCGCACGATAGACGACGTATTTGACCTCAGGCGGTTGTGCCGCAGCCAGGCCGATCGACGTGCGCTGCCAGTCGTCGCGCAACTTCCAGATCGTCCAGTTGCCGCCCTTGTCATAGCTTTGCAGCTGGTAGGGCCCGAGCGAAACCGGCGGATTGTTGTTGAAGGACAGCGGATCCGCGGCTTTCTCGAAGACGTGCTTCGGCATGATCCAGGCGGCATTCCAGCGCACGGTGAAAAGCGTATGGAAACGCGAGTTCGGCTTCTTCAGATGGAAGACGACCGTCTGCGGATCCGGATTTTCGATGCTCGCGACATTGACGGTGAAGGGCGCGCTCCAGGCCATGCCCGGATGATCGATCTGCGTCTGCACGGTATAGACCACGTCGTCGCTGGTGAATTCGACACCGTCGCTCCAGAAGATGCCCTTGCGCAATTTCACCGTCATCTCTGTGAAATCGGCGTTGTAGCTCGGCGGTTCGCTGGCCAGCGCATTCTGCCAGGCATCCTTGCCGCCCTCGGGATTGATGAACCACAGCGTATCGGTGGTCAGCTGCTGCAGGCCGTTGAGGTTTGCCGCCGCCCCGCCGCCCGGAGCCCAGAGGTTGAACCAGTCGGCATTCTGCTGCGGCGTGCCCTGGATGATCAGCGTTTCGTTGCGCGGTATGCCGGCAATGAAATCCTGCGCAAATGCCGGAAGGGCCATGAGCGACAATAAGGCAATGGCTGCATATTTACGGAACTTCATCGGATGTTCCTCCTCCTCAACTCGCCACGGCGAGCGCTTCCCGTAATCAATTGACGATAGCGTCCAGCGAACCCCGCCTGCACGTGCCGCAGGGACACATGCACTCCTCGGCGGCGGGCGAACTCACGCCATAGTTATCGACAATTTTTTGAGAAACGGCAACTGATAATTTTGCCAACTGTAAAAAATAGCGCATTTTCAGGCATTTTTGATGCGCGGCGATGATCGGCTTTTTTATATTATTGACAAAGTGAGCATTTGGCTTAGCTTTTGCGGCGAGCGCGGCGCCCTCCCAAGATGCCGCACTTCATCACCAGACAGGTCGCCTGCTTTCGGGAGGAGGCTTTGGCATGACCGTTCAAGAGGACATCAGGATGAGCAGCCCCTATGACGTGACAATCTCCGTTCACGCCAACCGGCCAACCGGCAAATACGAACCCTTGTGGAACTGGTTCGGATACGACGAGCCGAACTACACTTACTCCCCGCACGGCAGGAAGCTGCTCAAGGAACTGACAGAGCTCAGCCCCGAGCCACCCCGCATCCGCGCGCACAATCTTCTAACCAGCGGCGATGGCCTGCCTGCCCTCAAATGGGGTTCGACCAATGCCTATACCGAGGATGCGAACGGCAATCCGGTCTATGATTGGACGGTGATCGACAAGATCTTCGACGCCTATGTCGAAGCCGGCAACATTCCGCTCATCCAGATCGGCTTCACGCCCGAAGCGCTCTCCGATTTCGACGGTCCCTATCGCCACCAATGGGAACCGGCCGACAAATACGCAACGATCACCACCGGCTGGACGGCCCCGCCAAACGACCTGAAGAAATGGGGCGACCTGATCGAAGCATGGGCGCGCCATCTTGCCGAAAGATATGGTGAGGACGTCGTTTCCAGCTGGCCGTGGGAAGTCTGGAACGAACCGGACGGCCACTATTGGACCGGCACCATCCCGCAATTCTGCGAAATGTATGATGTCAGCGCCAGGGCCTTGAAGCGCGCGCTTCCGAATGCCCGTGTCGGCGGGCCGCACACCTGCGGCGCCTTTGCCAACGAAAAAGCCCAGACCTTTCTGCGCGCCTTCCTCAAGCACGTGGTCGACAACAAGTCGCCGATCGATTTCCTCGCCTTCCACGCCAAGGGCAATCCCGTGATCTACGAGGGTCACGTGCGGATGGGCCTGCACAAACAGCTCCGCGACATCGAGACGAATCTTGCCATCATCAACGAGTTTCCGGAACTCCGCCACCTGCCCGTGGTGATCGGCGAATCCGATCCGGAAGGCTGTGCGGCCTGCTCTGCGCGCGTCCATCCTCAGAACGGTTATCGCAACGGTCCGCTCTACGGCGTCTATGTCGTCGAGAGCATGATCCGCACTTACGAGCTTGCACGACGCGCCAACATCCACATCGAAGGCGCGGTCACCTGGGCCTTCCTCTTCGACGACCACCCCTATTTCGACGGCTTCCGCGATCTTGCCACCAACGGCGTCGACAAGGCTGTTCTCAACGGCTTCCGCATGCTCGGCAAACTCGGCGGCGAATGGCTGGAATCGGAAAGCGATTATCGCCGCGACATCGAAGATATCATGAGCCATGGCGTTCGCGGCAAGCCCGATGTGAACGTCGCGGCAACCCGCGACGACAAGGGCGTTTCCATTCTCGTCTGGCACTACCACGACGATGATGAAGCCGGGCCGTCCGCCAATATCGCGGTCAATCTCGACGGCTGGGGCGACAAGTCCGCCTCGCTCAAGCACTTCAGGATGGACGAGGAGCATTCCAACGCCTTCGGCGTCTGGAAAGCGATGGGCAAGCCGCAGAATCCGGCCGGCGAAGACTATGCCAGACTGGAAGCCTCGGGAAAGCTCGCCGAGATCGACGGTCAGGCGTCGGTCAAGGTCGATGACGGCAAGATCGCCCTCAAGGTCTCCCTACCGCGTCAAGGCGTGTCTCTCCTGCGCCTCGATTGGTGAGCCGGTAGGCGAAGGGAGCGCAATCGAATGATTGCGCTCCCTTTCAAACGACCCGGTCAATTGTCGCTGACATAGGCAAGATAACGTTTCTTGCTCGGCTGCAGATGGTCGACGCAGAGCTGGGCGAGGACCCAATTATCCCCACCACGCAGCATCTCGATCATCAGCCGGTGGTGCTCATGCGAGATGCGCAACGATTCCTTGCTCGACATTGAATTGGCGCGCACCGGCAGGCTGAGCCGCATATAGAGCTCGATCGATTGCACCAGATGGGCATTGCCGCAGGCGCCGAAGAGCGTCAGGTGGAACTTGTCGTTGGCCTCGTGCACACCCCTGAGATAGCCGGATTCGACGTGCCGGCCATGCTCCTCGTGCAGCGCCAGCAGTTCCTCGATCAATGCCTCGGGTGCCGGCAGCTTTATCCACAGTGCTGCCTGCCGTTGCAGCAATTCCCGAACGTCGTAGATTTCCTGAACCTGGCGAGCCGTCAGCGAGCGGACGGTCGCTCCTTTGTTGCGCTCCCGAACGACGATGCCCATCGTCTCGAGCTGCACGATCGCCTGCCGGGCGAAATGGCGCGTGACATGAAAGCGGGCAAGGAGCGTGTCTTCGGTCAGGCGGGTTCCGGGCGCGAGCCGCCCGAATATGATGTCTTCCTCCAGCGCGCGGGCAATACTTAGATCATCATGCTCGATGCCGTCTTCGCGGCTTTCGTTGAGCGTCTGCAATGTCATCTCCTCTGATGGCGGTGGGCCATGTTATAGTGGATTGCGTTCCGGGTCGAACCGGCTCAGGCGATAGATATCCTCGACAAGAGCAAGCGTTTTGATGTTATCGCCCGGCGATGTCTCCATCGCCACCCTTCCGTCGAGGCTGTCGAGGAAATGCGCAATGGTCGCGTCATAGGCGCCCTGGTAGGTCTCGTCAGGATCGAAGCTCTCCCGGCGCTGCTGCGCACCCTCAGCCGAGAGCAGATTGCCGTTAAGTTCAAGCGTGCCGCGCGCCCCGAAGATGCGGAGGTGATCGCGCGGCGCCAGCGGCGCGCCATGCACGGCGAGATTGGCATTGATGGTGACGAGAACGCCGTCGCTGAGTCGGCGCAGGACGACGCTTGCGACATCCTCCGCGACGATATCGCGATTGCTCCTCTCAAGCCGGGCACTGACCACCTCCATCTCGCCCAGAAGATATCTCAGCGTATCGAGATGATGGATCATGACTTCCATGACTAGCAATCGCTGCTGCGTCCGGAAGAACGACTGGCGTATCAGCGCCGGCCTTCTCCCGTCAGCATCCGCTATCATGCCGCTGGACAGGAATTCGAACTGCACCTGCCGGATCTCGCCGGCAAGCCCCTCGTCGAGCCACGCCTTCAGCCGCCGATAATAAGCGCGGAACCGCCAGTTCTCGTGGATCATCAGCCTGCCCCTGCCGGAAAGGCTTGCCAGCAGGTCGACCGCCTCGCCGTAAGAGGGCGCGAGCGGTTTCTGGCAGATGATGTCGAGGTCCTTTGCTGCCGCCAGCCGGACCAGTTCGACATGAAACTCCCGCGGCGCGCAGATATCAACGGCATCGAGCTGCTCGGCATCCAGCATCGCCTGCGCGCTCGCATAGCTGCGCACGATATCGAAGGCGGCAAGCCGGGCTTCGACGGCGCTCGGCGACGGGTCGGCAATCGCCACGACCTCGGCTCTTTCCGATTGCCGCATCCATGCAGGCAGATGGTAGGCACTGACCCAGCCGGCACCGATAATGCCGATACGCCGTCGTTCCGTTCCCATCATGGCGCTTCCTCCGCATTCAATCCCATTTTATCAATAATCTATCCTGCTTCCTCGCAAAAGCCAATCATCTGATTGCTGGACGAAAGCACGAATTGCGGAGATTACCGTTGTATTTTATGGTGATCGCCGAAGAAATCCAAAAATACGATACAGTGACACCATCTTATTTATTGACAATCCTCCGTATCCCTCTACGCTGACACCACGGCCATGGATCAATTTGGCGAGGGAGGAACAGGTTTGTCGAACGGTCTTCGCCGCAAGCTGACGAGTTATGGCGATCAGGGATTCTCCCTTTTCCTGCGCAAAGCATTCATCAAGGCCATGGGTTATTCGGACGATGCGCTCGACCGTCCGATCGTCGGCATCGCCAATACCTACAGTGATTTCAATCCCTGTCACGGCAATGTGCCGCAACTCATCGAGGCAACCAAACGCGGCGTGATGCTGACGGGTGCGATGCCCATGGTGTTTCCAACCATCTCGATCCACGAGAGCTTTGCCTCGCCGACTTCGATGTATCTGCGCAACTTGATGGCGATGGAAACGGAAGAGATGATCCGCGCCCAGCCGATGGATGCCGTCGTCCTGATCGGCGGCTGCGACAAGACCCTGCCGGCCCAGATCATGGCCGCCGCCAGCAGCGAGATACCGGCGATCTTCCTGCCGACCGGGCCAATGGCCGTCGGCCACCACAAGGGCGAACGGCTTGGCGCCTGCACGGATTGCCGCCGCTTCTGGGGACGCTTCCGCGCCGGAGAGATCGACGATGCCGAGATCGCCGAGGTCAACAACAAGCTGGCCAGCTCGATCGGCACCTGCACGGTGATGGGCACGGCGAGCACCATGGCGAACCTGACCGAAGTCATGGGGCTCTGCCTCCCTCGCGCCGGTTCGGCGCCCGCCGTCGAATCCGAACGTGTTCGCCTCGCCGAGGAGACGGGCCGTGTCGCCGCGCGTCTCGCCATGGATGAGGCTGCACCGACGGTGCGCGCTATCCTGACGCCGCAGGCAATCCGCAACGGTCTCGTCGCGCTGCAGGCGATGGGCGGCTCGACCAATGCCGTCGTCCATCTTGCCGCAATCAACGGCCGCCTCGGCCTGCGCCTCGACATGGCCGAACTCGACCGGCTGGGCCGAAGCATTCCCCTGCTCGTCGACCTGCAGCCCTCCGGCCAGCATTATATGGAGCAGTTCCACGAGGCGGGCGGCGTCCCGGCTCTGTTGAAGGCGGTGCGCCATGAAATCGACGGCAGCGCTCCGACGGTCTACGGCAGAACGATCGGCGAGATCATCGACGATGTCGTCGACGAGCCGGGCCAGACCATCATCCGCACCGTCGAGAAACCGTTGAAGCCGATCGGAACGATCGCCGTCCTGCACGGCAATCTTGCGCCGCGCGGCGCCGTCATCAAACAATCCGCTGCCTCCAAGGAACTGCTGCAGCATATCGGACGCGCCGTCGTCTTCGATTCCGTCGAGGATATGACGCTGCGCATCGACAGCGACGATCTCGACGTCCATGCCGATGACGTTCTGGTTCTGCGCAATGCCGGACCAAAGGGTGCGCCCGGAATGCCGGAAGCCGGCTACCTACCCATTCCCCGCAAGCTGGCGCGGCTGGGCGTGAAGGACATGGTGCGGATTTCCGATGCCCGCATGAGCGGCACCGCCTTCGGCACGATCATCCTCCATATCGCCCCTGAGGCGGCCGATGGCGGCCCTCTGGCCATCGTCCGCACCGGCGATCGCATTCGCCTCGACGTCGAGGGCAGGCGTATCGATCTCGATATCGACCAGGCGGAATTCGATCGCCGCATGCTTGATGTCGTCAATCGGCCCCCTGCGCCGTCGCGCGGCTATGCGAAGCTCTATCAGGAGCGCGTGCTCCAGGCCGACGAAGGCGCCGACTTCGACTTCCTGCAAAGCGAGGAGCTCGACGCGCGATGAGCGCCGCTGATATCGAGACACCGCTTTGCCTGCCCCGCCGGCCGCTGACGCGGCTGCCGCGGGCCGCACTGCCGCAAGGCACGGTGGATACGCATTTCCACGTCTTTCGCGCCGGCGCTCCGCTCAACACCCCACGCAGCTACACGCCTGACATTGCGACGATTTCCGACTGGATCGAATTCTCCGGAAGCCTTGGCATCGCCAAGGGCGTATTGGTGCAGCCAAGCGTCTATGGCCTCGACAACAGGGTGCTGCTCGAGGCGCTTGCCGCCTATCCAGATCGTCTGCGCGGCATTGTCGTCATCGATCCCGAAACGACAGAGACCCAGATAGAGCGGCTTGACCGGCTCGGCGTGCGCGGCGTGCGGATCAATACGCGCAACAAGGGCGGCCTCCCGCTCGCCGCCGCGAGGACACTGGCGGAAAGCATTGCTCCTCTGGGCTGGTCGCTGCAATTGCAGATCAATCCCGAACAACTTTCCGATATTGCGGCAACGCTGTCCGGCATCCGTCTGCCCATCGTTATCGACCATCTCGGCTTCATTCCGCTTGCCAGAGAGACGAGATCGTTGCATGTCGATGCCCTGAAAAGACTGATGGACAGAGCCGAGGCCTACGTCAAAGTAACCGCGCCCTATCGTCTGACGAAGGATGTGAATTACAACGGTTTTGCCGAGGTCGCCTGCGCTCTTGCCGCCAGCCATGCAGAAAGGCTGCTCTGGGGCAGCGATTGGCCGCACACCGAATTGTGGGACGGCATGCCCGATGACACTGAGCTGGTAGAGACCATGCAGGCCACCATCGACGACTCCGCGATTGCTGAAAAGATTTTTGTTCGAAATGCCGAAGCGCTGTTCTTCGGCCGCTGAATTGGAGAGCACCAATGGCCAGACTGACTGAAGATGCCAAGGGCGTCTATGTGATCGCCGTAACCCCCTTCACCGAGGAAGGCGCGCTCGATCTCGCCAGTATCGACAGCATGGTCGATTTCTATGAGGGTGCCGGCGTCACCGGCCTGACGGTGCTTGGTCAGCTCGGCGAGGCTCCGAAGCTGACCGCCGAGGAATCGCGAACAGTCGTCGAACGGGTGCTGAAGCGCCTCGACGGGCGCCTTCCCGTCGTCGTCGGCGTTTCGGCGCCAGGGCTTGCGCCGATGAGCGAACTCGCCGAAGCCGTCATGGGTGAGGGTGCGGCCGGTGTCATGGTCGCGCCACCCTGGACCGTCAAGACCGACGATCAGGCTTTCGCCTTCTACCAGTCGGTCGGCGAGGCCCTGGGCGATACGCCCTTCGTGCTGCAGGATTATCCGCTCACCACCAATGTGACGATCGCGCCTAAGGTCATCGAGCGCATCGTCAACGAGGTGCCGAATTGCGTCATGCTCAAACATGAAGACTGGCCGGGTCTTTCGAAGATCTCAGCGCTTCGCGCCGCCAGCGACAAGGGCGCCATGCGGCGCATCTCCATCCTCTGCGGCAATGGCGGGCTTTTCCTGCCCGAAGAGATGGGCCGCGGCGCCGATGGCGCCATGACCGGCTTTTGTTATCCCGAGATGATGGTCGGCGTCGTCGAGGCCTATGCAGCCGGAAATCCCGATCGCGCCCATGCGATCTTCGATGCCTATCTGCCGCTCGCCCGCTACGAACAGCAGCAGGGCATCGGTCTTGCCTCGCGCAAATATGTGCTTGCCAAGCGCGGCGTAATCAAGTCCGCCACCCTGCGCAAGCCGGGCGCCAAGCTCTCGCCGCTCGATATTGCCGATGTCGAGCGCTTGCTGGCGCGCCAAGCCATCCGCCTCAAGGAGATCGGGGTGTGACACACCGGCGCAAATCCGAAGTCGCTGGATCATCGCTATGGCGCTGCAGCTCGAGCAGATGGGTATGTCCATCTCGTCCGTCAGGCTGAAACCCGAGCGACTCCCAAAACCTCGCCGCACCATCGTTTCCCGCATGAACGGTGACGACGGTGCAGAAGGAACGCGCATGGTCGAGCAGAGCCAGGGCAAGCATCCGGCCGATGCCGCGCCCGCGCATTGCGGGACGAACGTAGAAACGCCGCATGCGCAGCGCCCCTGATATGGCGGAGTCGACGGTCATGCCGCCGATGCCGACGAGCGCGTCATCGACATAGGCGCCAAGCAGCCTTTCGCCGTGATGTTCGAACCTGTTATCGCCGATCGACCATTCGTCGATAAGGCGGGCGACATGGCGATAGCCTTCCCGCCGGGCCTCCCTTTCGAGATCTGCGATCTCCCGCGGCAATCGATCGCGGAGCCTGCGGATATCGATTGTCATGGCAATGCCGGTGGTTAGATTGCAGGAACCGGAATCTCGTGGCGCGTCGCCGCAACCGGCAGGCCGACCGGCACGAAACTCGCGTCGCCATCGGCCGCCATGTCGTGCACCGTATGTTTCTCCAGCGCCTTCGTCACTTCGTTGAGGTCGCCGTCCAGCTGTTCGGCCGGAATGAGATTGCCGATGACGAAATCGAAGCGGTCGCCGCGTTTGTTCAGCAGTTCGTGAAAGACCGTCATGTCGCGAAGTTCCGTCGACCATTTCGCCAACCAGTAGAACAGGCCGGAATTGCGTGCCGTCACATGGACGGGAAGGATCGGCAGATTGTATTTGCGCGCCAGCCCGACAGCCGAGGTCTTCCACGGACGTTCATTCAGCCGGCCGTTCGCCCAATAGGCGATGCGGCCTGAGGGAAAGAGCACTGTCGCCTTGCCTTCCTTCACCGCATGGTTGGTCAGCTGCAGCGTTTCGCGCGCCTTCAGCTTGCTCTTATGCTCCTCCCGCCATTCGACGGGAATGATCATCTCGGCAAACCGCGGATTGACGCGGATGGCATCGCGATTGGCAAAGAACATCATGTCCGGCCGGCGCGTTTTCAAAAGATCGAACACGGCAACGCCGTCGGCGATGCCGGTCGGATGGTTGCTGACGAGGATGAAGCCGCCGGTATCGGGAATGCGTTCGCCATGGGTGATGCCGATGTCGAGCTTCAGCACGTCGCTCAGATATTCGAACGATTGGAAGCCCGGCATTTTGGCAACCGCATTGGCGAATTCGAGCGCTTTGTTGTAACGCAGCAGCGTATAGAGGAATGGTCGCATGACCGGCCAGAGCGGATTTTTCACGATCCTTTGGCCGCGTTCGGCAATCAGCGTATCGACGATATGACCGGGCTTTCCCTGTGAAACGAGAGCGATCGCTTCCGCGAGCTGTCCGAAAGCCGTCATGGAATCGCGCCGTGCCATGAAAGATCCTGTCTATGGGGAATAAGCTATCGCAGTAGAATATGATCGAAGGATGACAAAGGCTTGGCCGGCATTAGCAATTCCATAACTGTTCCTGCTCCAAATTGGCGGACTTGAAGGCAAAATCAAGGCCAGCAACGTGAACGAACTGCTTGTTATCGCCGATCAACGCCTGATGGCGGAACGGGCCGCATGGCTCGAAAACCTCGCCAGTGAGCGCCGTCTTTCCGAGCACACGCTCGACGCCTACGAGCGCGATACCCGCCAGTTTCTGACCTTTCTGACCGGCCATCTCGCCGGCCCGGCGACGCTTGGCGATATCAGGGAGTTGCGCTCCGCTGATTTCCGCGCCTTCCTGGCGGCCCGGCGCAAGCAGGGGTCCGGTGCCCGATCGCTCGGCCGCAATCTCGCCGGTCTTCGCTCGCTGCTGCGCCATCTCGAAAAGAAGGGCCTGGTCAACGCCGCCGGCGCCGGCGCGGTGCGCTCGCCGAAGCAGCCGAAATCACTGCCCAAGCCGCTGTCGGACACCCAGGCGATCACCGTCGTCAGCGACGACGCTCAACTCCACGACGAACCCTGGATTGCTGCGCGCGACGCCGCTGTCATGACGCTGCTCTACGGCTGCGGCCTGCGCATCTCCGAAGCGCTGGATCTGACTCCCGCCGCCCTGCAGAAGGGCGCGACGACGCTGCGCATCACCGGCAAGGGCAACAAGACGCGGCTGGTGCCGCTGCTGTCTGTGGTCTTCGACGCCGTCGAGAAATACCGAGCGCTCTGCCCATATCATCTCGAAAGCGGAGAACCGCTGTTTCGCGGCGCCCGCGGTGGTAAGCTGCAAGCGGCGATCATCCAGCGCACCATGCAGAAGATGCGCAGCGCCTTCGGCCTGCCGGAGACGGCGACACCGCATGCACTGCGCCACTCCTTCGCCACCCATCTGCTTGCCGGCGGCGGTGATCTGCGCACTATCCAGGAGTTGCTCGGCCATGCCAGCCTTTCCACGACACAGGTTTATACCGGCGTCGATGCATCGCGGCTGCTCGAGGTGTATGATCGGGCCCATCCGCGCGCCTAGCGCATCGGCCCGGAAATCGGAATTGATTTTTGGAAAGCACGATGCGTTGATTTAAAGTGCATCGCCATGAATCCGATTTGATGTGATGCACTTTAGGTTTCGTTAACGCATTCTCTTAAAGGAATATGCGCAAGCCGGGCGTAGAGCATGAAACGCACAAGGCATGTGATCGGAACACCCATCATGACGACATCAATCGGCCGCCAGACGTCTTACCTCGCAGTGCCGGCCAATCTGTTGCTCTGGCTGATCGCAGCCTTTCACATGCTGCTTCTTGCCGCCTTGTTTGCCGCCTTCCTGACTGCAAGGCCGGCCGCGGCCGAAGACGTCGCCTGCACCGGCCGCAACCTGATGGTCGAGCTGCAGCAGAACGACCCTGCCCGCTACGCAGAGGCGCTGAAGGAAGCCGATGCCACGCCGAACGGCAAGGGCATCTTCTGGAAGATCGAAAAGCCTGGACTTGCATCCTCGTGGCTGCTCGGCAGCATGCATGTCACCGATCCGCGCGTGCTTGCCCTGCCGCCGCGCGCCCAGGCAGCCCATGACGCTGCCGACACGATCATCATCGAATCCGACGAGATCCTCGATGAGCGGAAGGCGACCGCCGCCCTGCTCGCAAAGCCGGAGCTGACGATGTTCACCGACGGCACGACGATCGACAAGCTGCTTTCTCCCGAGGATTACAAGCGTCTCGAAACCGGCCTCAAGCAGCGCGGTATCCCGATCAGCGCCGTTTCCCGCATGCGGCCCTGGATGATTTCGAGCGCCGTCGCCCTGCCGGCCTGCGAAATCGCCCGCAAGGCAAAAGGCGCGCAGTTCCTCGACCAGAAGATCGCCACCGATGCCATTGCCGAAGGCAAGCAGGTCAAGGGGCTGGAAACCCTTGCCGAGCAGATCCAGGCCATGGCCGATCTGCCGGTCGAATTCCATCTGAAATCCCTGATCCAGACGCTGGAACTTGGCGACAAGATGAGCGATGTCGTCGAGACGATGACCGACCTTTACCTTTCCGGCGACATCGGCATGACCATGCCGATGTTGAAAACCGTGACACCGGAGGAAGAAGGCGAAAACAGCGATTATGCCGCCTTCGAGCAGCGCGTCATCCTTGACCGCAACAAGGTGATGGCCGAGCGCGCAGCGCCCATCCTCGACAGCGGCAACGTCTTCATGGCCGTCGGCGCCCTGCATCTGCCCGGCAAGGACGGTGTCATCGAACTGCTGCGCCAGCAGGGCTTCACTGTGACTGCGGTGAACTGAGGGCGCCGGCGGTCAGCCGAGCGTGATGCGGCGCAGAACATTGCTTTTCCAATGGAACTGATGGACGAGGGCGCCGGCGACATGCGCCGCGATCAGCGCCCAGAGAATGATCTTCAGGACATCCGCGTGGAACGAACCGGCGGGATCGATACCGAAATAGTAGGCGGCGATGCCCGAAAGCGGCATCGCGAAGATCAGGATGTAGAGGCCGGCATGGGCAAGCCTCGCTGCAAGACGGAAGATCGCCGGCTCCTGTGCGACCTCGTCCGGGACGCCCTTGGTAAAACGCAGCCCGAGCCTGAGAACGGCAAGCAGCAGGATGGCGATGCCGACATAGGCATGGATATTCGCCGACGAAATCTGCTCCGGTGTCGGTACCTGGCCTCTGCGCATCAGCCGATGCCAGATATTCATGCCGTCGGGAAACAGCAGGTTGAAGAAGATCAGCAGCGCTACGGCCCAGTGAAGAAGACGCTGGCTCAGGCTGTAACTCACGATGGACGGCTGCTGCATTTCTGGACCTTCACGGATGCTGAACTCAACGATATGCAACAACTAAAACAGCCGCCTGCCTTCCGGCAAGCGGCTGCATGCTTTGTTACGAATATGTAAGATTACATATGGATCGGCTTGAAGAAGGTTGCGAGCGCAGCCTCTTTCACTGCTTCCGATATGGTCGGATGCGCGTGGCAGGTACGGCCGAGATCTTCCGACGAACCGCCGAACTCCATCAGCACGGCGATCTCGTGGATCATCTCGCCGGCGCCGAAGCCGACGATATGGCCGCCGAGCACCCGGTCGGTTTCCTTGTCGGCAAGGATCTTGACGAAGCCGTCGGTCGCCAGCATCGCACGCGCCCGGCCGTTCGCCGTGAACGGGAACTTGCCGACCTTGTAGGCGATGCCTGCCGCCTTCAGCTCTTCCTCGGTCTTGCCGACCGAAGCGATTTCCGGCTGGGTATAGACGACGCTCGGAATGACCTCGTAGTTCACATGGCCATGCTGTCCGGCGAGGATTTCGGCAAGCGCCACGCCCTCGTCTTCCGCCTTGTGCGCCAGCATCGGACCCTTGACCACATCGCCGATCGCATAGATGCCGTCGACATTGGTCTTGAAGTGACCGTCGATCTCGACACGGCCGCGATTGTCGAGCGTAACACCGGCTTCCTCGAGGCCGAGGCCCGCTGTATAGGGCTTGCGGCCGGTGGCGATCAGCACGACCTCGGCGTCGAGCGTCACCTTGTCGCCGCCCTTGACCGGCTCGAACGTGACCTTTGCGCCCTTGTCGCCCTTTTCGACGCCGGTGACCTTGGCGCTGAGATTGAAATCGATGCCCTGCTTGGCGAGCATGCGCTGGAATTGCTTGGAGACTTCGCCGTCCATGCCGCCAAGGATGGTGTCGAGATATTCGACGACGGTGACTTTGGCGCCGAGGCGCGACCAGACGGAACCGAGCTCGAGCCCGATGACGCCGCCGCCGACGACGATCAGCGTTTCCGGCACCTTCTCCAGCGCGATGCCGCCGGTGGACGAGATGATGGTCTTTTCGTCGATTTCGACCTGCACACCGGGAATGCCGGCGACGTCGGAGCCGGTGGCGATGACCATGTTCTTGCCTTCGATCTCCTGCACCTTGCCGTCATCGGCGATGACGGAGACCTTGCCGGCCGAGACGATCTTGCCGGTACCCTGGAAGGCATCGATCTTGTTCTTTTTGAAGAGGAAGGCGACGCCGTCGACATTCGACTTCACCGTCGCATCCTTGTGGGCCATCATATTGCCGAGATTGAGCGTCGGCGCCGGGACGTCGATACCGAGCGCGCTCATCCCGTGGCCGGCCTGATGGAACATTTCGGAGGCATGCAGCAGCGCCTTCGATGGAATGCAGCCGACGTTCAGGCAGGTGCCGCCATAGGTCGCCCGCTTTTCGACGACGGCGACCTTGAGGCCAAGCTGGGCCGCCTTGACGGCGCAGACATAGCCGCCCGGGCCGGTTCCGATAATGATCACATCGTAGGACATTGCTTCTTTCCCTTTGGATTTTTTCGTTTAATCGGCCGCGCGCGACAAAGCGAGGCGGAAGCCGAAGCCGACGAGTGCCGCTCCGGTGATGCGGTTGAACCATTTGCCGCTGGCGATGAAGCGGTCACGGATCGCATTGACCGTGAAGAAATAGGAGACGCCGGCAAACCAGGCGACCAGCGCCATCGCCATGCCGATGCCGTAAGAGAACTGGATCAGCGCCGGCGTGTCGTGGTGCACGAGCGTCGAAAACAGCGACAGGAAGAATAGCACCGGCTTCAGGTTCAGCGCATTGGTGATGAAGCCCATGCCCAGGCATTTCAGCATCGAGACCGGCTTGCGGTCCTCGGCCGTCACCTCGATATCCCTCACCTTGAAGCCCGGTTCGCGGAACGACTTGATGCCGAGATAGACCAGATAGGCGACGCCTGCCCATTTGATGGCGGCAAACAGCATCAGTGATTTCGACAGGATCAGGCCGAGGCCGAGGATGGTGTAGCTGATATGGAAAAGTAGGGAGAAGCCCATGCCGAGCCCGGTCATGATGGCGGTGCGTCGCCCATGCACGATGCTCTGGCGCAGGATAACGGCGAAATCGGCGCCCGGCACGACGATGAAGATCGAAAAGACGGCCATCAGGCCGAGGAATTCGAGAATATACTGCATGCTGTTTTTCGCCCTGTCGTTCTAGCGGCCGCCGCTCACATTGAGGATCGCGCCGGTTACATAGGAAGCCGAAGGCGAAAGAAGATAGAGGATCGCATCCGCCACTTCCTCGGGCGTGCCCGCGCGCTGCATCGGGATCGACGGCGCCAGCTCGCGCGGCCGATCCGGCAGACCGCCGGAGGCATGGAGGTCGGTTTCGATGACGCCGGGCCTTATCGCATTCACGCGGATGCCCTCGGCAGCGACCTCACGCGCCAGGCCGACGGTGAACGTGTCGATCGCCGCCTTCGAAGCGGCATAATCGACATACTGCGTCGCCGAACCGAGGATCGCCGCCATCGACGAAATATTGACGATCGCGCCGCCCTGTCCGCCATGCCGGCTCGACATGCGGCGTATGGCCTCCGCGGCGCAGAGCATCGAGCCGGTCACATTAACGCGCAGCATGAGCTCGATCCGCTCTGCCGACATCTCGTCGACGCGCTGCGGATAATCGACGATGCCGGCATTGTTGACGAGCCCGTCGAGCCGGCCGAAATGCCGGTCGACCGCCGTAAACATCGAGACGATATCCGCAGCCTTGCCGACATCGCCCTGGATTGCCACGGCCTCGCCGCCATCCTCGACGATCGCGGCCACGACGGCATCCGCGGCCTGGCGGTTGGCGGCGTAGTTCACCGCGACACGCCAGCCTTGACGTGCAGCGAGCCGTGAAGCTGCAGCGCCGATACCCCGGCTTCCGCCGGTAATGAGAACAACTGGTGTATCGCTCATGTCGCACACTCCTTAAATGTCAGCACGTCCCAGGGTGCCACCACGGCCTTGCCCTCGCCCCAGGCGCTGGATTCGCGGATGGCGGGACCAAGACCGGGGAGCACGAGTTTTTCGGCCGCCGCAGCGCCTTCGGGCTGCAGATTGTCCATCTCGCCATCGGCATCTATGCCATAGACGGCGCCCTGCCAGACCGTGCAGGCATCGAGATCGGCGCCGGTCGCGTCGCCCTCGGGGCAGTTGAACATCAGGATGCCGATGGCGCGCACCGGATCTTCCGATGGCATGACATAACCGTCCATCACGACGGGTGTCTTCAGCGCGCTGACCTTGAACTGGTTGCTGGCGGCAGCCGATGCAGAATTCAGCGGTGCAAAGCGCAATTCATACGCACCGTCGCGATCGCCGTAGACGGCCTGCTCCTGCTTGCATGCGGCGCCGAAGGTGGACGCCGGAACGGCGAAAAACACGGCGGCTGCGATTGCAGCCACGCCTGTCCGTCTCGTCGTGATCCCGGTCCTTCCGTTCATTGCAGCTTCGGCTCCTTCCGCCCGTCGGCATTCTCGACAACGCTGAAATCCGTCAGCAGCACCAGCGCGCGGCCATCCCTGTCGAGCCCCCAGAAGACTGGATAGAAACCGTCGCCCCAGCCGCTCCAGAACACCGCGACATTGCCTCGTCTGCCGGCGACTGGCCGGTGCAGCGCATAGATGCCCTTGTTGGTGTCGAGGTCCGACGCCAGCACGTCGTCGTAATAGTTGACGTCGGAATCCGGTTTCTGCGCCTGCACCTGCACTTCGCGCTCTCCGATCAAACCAAGCGTATCGGCATCCATGTAGCAGCCGAGGCCGGCATCGACGGGGTAGCCGAAGATCTCGCCGTCCTTCAGCGTCGCCGGGTCCTGCCCGGGCAGGACCGCAAGCTCCCAATGATCCGGCTTACCCTCGGCAAACCGCAGGCTGGCAGCGGCGACGCGCCCGAAGGCCTGGTAGAGCGTCACCGGATAGTCGCCTGGCGCAACCGTTCTTGCGAGCGCCGGACGGTCGGGCTGGGCAAGCGGATCGGCGGCAACGATGCGCCCCGATGTCAGCTCGACATTGCCCATGTGGATGACGCCGATCGACCGGCCGGAGAGTTCGGCATCGCTGAGCGCCACCAACTCGAAATTGCTGCTTGCCTTGCCGATATCCCAGCCGGCGGCCGATGCGGAGGCCGGGACATGCGCGGCGGCAGCGCAAAGGAGAAGGCGCGCCGCTCGCATGATCTGGTTCCGCATCGAAAGCGCTCCCTTAGAGATCGAGAACCAGACGTTCGGGATCTTCCAGGCTTTCCTTAACGCGCACGAGGAAGGTGACCGCTTCCTTGCCGTCGACCATGCGGTGATCGTAGGACAGCGCCAGATACATCATCGGACGGATGACCACCTGGCCGCCGATCGCGACCGGCCGCTCCTGGATCTTGTGCATGCCGAGAATACCGGACTGCGGCGCGTTGAGGATCGGCGAAGACATCAGCGAACCGTAGACGCCGCCATTGGTGATGGTGAAGGTGCCGCCCTGCATGTCGGCCATGGAGAGCGAGCCATCACGGGCTGCCTTGGCAAGACGGCCGAGTTCCTTCTCAATTTCGGCGATCGACATCTGGTCGGCGTCGCGGATGACAGGAACGACGAGCCCTTTGTCCGTGCCGACAGCCATGCCGACATGGCAGTAGTTCTTGTAGATGACGTCGGTGCCGTCGATTTCGGCGTTGACGGCCGGCAATTCCTTCAGCGCATGCGTCACCGCCTTGGTGAAGAAGCCCATGAAGCCGAGCTTGACGCCGTGCTTCTTCTCGAAAATATCCTTGTACTTGTTGCGCAGGTCCATGACCGCCTTCATGTCCACCTCGTTGTAGGTGGTCAGCATGGCGGCGGTGTTCTGCGCATCCTTGAGGCGCTTGGCGATCGTCTGGCGCAGGCGCGTCATCTTCACGCGCTCTTCGCGCGAGGCATCCTCGACCGTCGACGGGCCGCGCGCGGCGGCAGGCGTCGCCGCGGGTGCGGCCGCCGGAGCGGAAATACCCTTGGCGACGGCGGCGATGACGTCGCCCTTCAGCACCTGGCCGCGCTTGCCGCTACCGTCGACCTGATCGGCGGAAAGGTTGTTTTCGGCAAGCATCTTAGAAGCTGCCGGTGCCGGCGGCATGGTGGAGACGGAAGCGCTCGATGACGACGCAGCAGCAGCAGCGGCAACTGGCGCTGGCTGGGCAGGCGCGGCGGCCGGTGCAGCGGCAGCCGGCGCGGCAGCAGCGGCAGCGCCTTCGGCGATCTGGCCGAGCAGCGCGCCGAGGCCGACGGTCTCGCCGGCGGCGACGACGATTTCCGAAAGCGTGCCGGAGGCGGGTGCGGGAACTTCGATGGTCACCTTGTCGGTTTCAAGCTCGAGAATCGGCTCGTCGGCCTTGATGGCGTCGCCGACCTTCTTGAACCAGGTGCCGACGGTTGCCTCGCTGACGGATTCACCGAGAGTTGGAACGCGGATTTCTGTGGCCATTGTTCAGATCCTGATTTCGTGTGTTTTCGTTTATGCGTTTCAGACGGCGGGCGGCCGCGAGATGATCGAGGGCATCGGCAGGATATCGAAGCGGAAACCGAAACCGGAAGCGATGATCGGATCGCCGTCGGCAAGAACCTGCGCCGCCGCCTGATCCTCGACCTCGACGATCGCCATGCCCCAGGCGCCTTCACCCTCGAAGACGGGGCCGACGATGATCGCCGATCCCGCAAGAGCGTTCCGATGCCAGTATTCGGCATGGCGTTTCATCGCCGCCATTTCCTCCCCGGTCCCGTCATGCGGGAAAGTGGGGCGCGGCGGCTGCAGTCTCAGAAAGAAATAAGCCATTGCGCCCCCCTTGTTTTAACCGCCCAATGCATCCTCGAGGAATGCGGCGAGCTGCGACAGATGCTTGGACATCAGGCCCGTCGCCGGCGAGGCGGCGGCCGGACGGCCGGTATAACGGACGCGCTGGTACTTCGCGTCGATATGGGCGAGCACCCATTCGAGGAAGGGGTCGATGAACGACCATGCGCCCATGTTCTTCGGCTCTTCCTGGCACCAGACCATCTCGGCATTGCGGAAGCGTGACAGCTCGTTGATCAGCGCCTTTGCCGGGAACGGATAGAGCTGCTCGACACGTAAGAGATAGATGTCGTCGATGCCGCGCTTTTCACGCTCCTCGAGAAGATCGTAATAGACCTTGCCGGAGCACATCACGACACGGCGGATCTTGTTGTCCTTCTGCAGCTTGATCGGGCCGTCCTTGATCACCTCGGCATCGTCCCAGAGCAGGCGATGGAAGGCTGACTCTCCGGCCATTTCGGCAAGCGTCGAGACCGCCCGCTTGTGGCGCAGCAGCGACTTCGGCGTCATCAGGATCAGCGGCTTGCGGAAGTCGCGCTTCAGCTGCCGGCGCAGGATGTGGAAGTAGTTCGCCGGCGTCGTGACGTTGGCGACCTGCATGTTGTCTTCCGCGCAAAGCTGAAGGAAACGCTCGAGGCGGGCCGAGGAGTGCTCGGGACCCTGACCTTCATAGCCGTGCGGCAGCAGGCAGACGAGGCCCGACATGCGCAGCCACTTGCGTTCGCCCGACGAGATGAACTGGTCGAAGACCACCTGCGCGCCGTTGGCGAAATCGCCGAACTGGGCTTCCCAGAGCGTCAGCGCATTCGGGCGGGCAAGCGAATAGCCATATTCGAAACCGAGCACGGCCTCTTCCGAAAGCATCGAATTGATGACTTCGTAGCGACCCTGCGTCGGCGAAAGATTGGCGAGCGGGATGTAACGCTCTTCGGTTTCCTGATCATAGAGAACTGAGTGACGCTGCGAGAAGGTGCCGCGTTCGCAATCCTGGCCGGAGAGGCGGATCTTGCTGCCTTCGACGCAGAGCGCGCCGAACGAGAGCGCTTCGGCCATCGCCCAGTCGATCCCCTCGCCGGTGGCGATCATGTTGGCGCGGTTTTCCATGAAGCGCTGGATCGTCCGGTGCGCATTGAAGCCCGCAGGAATCTCCGACAGCTTGCGGCCGATATCCTTCAGCGTCTTCATCGGCACGGCGGTCTTGCCGCGGCGCTGCTCGTCGGCATTGTCGGCCGTACGCAGGCCCGACCACTCGCCGTCCAGCCAGTCGGCCTTGTTCGGCTTGTACTGCTGGCCGGCTTCGAACTCCTGCTCGAGATGGAGGCGCCAATCGGCCTTCATCTTCTCGACTTCACCTTCGGTGAGCAGGCCCTCGGCGACGAGACGGGCCGCATAGAGCTGCAGCACGGTCTTGTGGGCGCGGATCACCTTGTACATCTTCGGCTGCGTGAAGGACGGTTCGTCGCCTTCATTGTGGCCGTAGCGGCGGTAGCAGAACAGGTCGAGCACCACAGGCTTGTGGAACTTCATGCGGAATTCGGTGGCGATCTTGGCCCCATAAACGACCGCTTCCGGATCGTCGCCGTTGACGTGCAGGATCGGCGCCTCGATCATCTTGGCGACGTCGGACGGATAGGGCGACGAGCGCGAGAAGGCCGGGTTCGTGGTGAAGCCGATCTGGTTGTTGATGATCACATGCATGGTGCCGGCGACGCGGTGTCCGCGCAGACCGGAAAGGCCGAGGATTTCGGCAATGACACCCTGACCGGCAAAGGCCGCGTCGCCGTGGATCAGCAGTGGCAGAACCTTGGCGCGTTCGGAAAGCGGGATGATGTCACCGTCCCAGACGGTGGCGTTCATATCCTGCTTGGCGCGTGCCTTGCCCATGACGACAGGGTCGACGATTTCGAGATGCGACGGGTTCGCTGTCAGCGAAACGTGGATCTTGTTACCGTCGAATTCGCGGTCTGAGGACGCACCGAGATGGTACTTGACGTCACCCGAGCCCTCGACCTCGTCGGGAGCGGCCGAGCCGCCCTTGAACTCGTGGAAGATCGCCCGGTGCGGCTTGCCCATGACCTGGGAGAGCACGTTCAGGCGGCCGCGATGAGCCATGCCGAACAGGGCCTCCTTGAGGCCGAGCTGGCTGCCACGCTTGAGGATCTGCTCCAGCGCCGGGATCAGCGATTCGCCGCCGTCGAGACCGAAACGCTTCGTGCCCTTGAATTTGACGTCGAGGAACTGCTCGTAGCCTTCGGCTTCGACGAGCTTGGCAAGGATCGCCTTCTTGCCTTCCGGCGTAAAGGCCACACCTTTGTCCGGTCCTTCGATACGCTCCTGGATCCAGGCCTTCTCTTCAGGATTGGAAATATGCATGAATTCGACGCCGAGCGTCGAGCAATAGGTGCGCTCGAGGATTTCGATCATCTCGCGGATGGTCGCGTATTCCAGGCCGAGCACGTTGTCGATGAAGATCTTTCGATCGTAATCGGCGGCCGTAAAACCGTAATTCTCCGCCGACAGCTCGCGATAGTCGTCGACGGGAGCGGCGATGCCGAGCGGGTCGAGCTTGGCATGCAGGTGGCCGCGCATGCGGTAGGCGCGGATCATCATGATGGCGCGCACGGAATCGCGCGTCGCCTGCAACACTTCGGTGCTGTCGGCAGGCTTGCCCTGAGCTTCGGCCTTGGCCTTGACCTTGGTCTCGATCACCTTCTCGACGATGCCCCAGTCGCCATCGAGAGCCGATACCAGATCGCCGCTTGCCTGAAGCGGCCAGTTCTTCTTGCGCCAGGAAGCGCCCTTGGCCGCCCTTTTCACATCGCTGGGATCCTCCTCCAGCGCCTTGAAGAAGGACCGCCACTGATCATCGACCGATGCCGGATCCTCTTCGTACCGCGCGTAGAGCTGCTCGATATAGGCAGCGTTGGCGCCATCCAGAAACGAGGTGATCTGAAACTGCTCGTTGGCTTCTTGCCGTGCCATGGTGATATGCGGACGCTTCCGTCCGCCTCCTGACTTTGATGAATTTGCCGGCTTGATGGCCGGCTGCCGCATTCCGATTGCCGCCTGTCCGCGGCGCATCTGCTGGTCTCGTGTTGTCGAGGCCGGGCGGAAGGCGCAGATGCCGTTCCTCCGCCCGGTCTATATAGGTGGCTTAGCCCTTGAGGACTTCAACCAGCGTCTTGCCGAGGCGGGCCGGAGAGGGCGATACCTTGATGCCCGCCGATTCCATCGCCGCGATCTTCGATTCCGCATCGCCCTTGCCGCCGGAAACCACAGCGCCGGCATGGCCCATGGTGCGGCCCTTCGGGGCCGTACGGCCGGCAATGAAGCCGGCCATCGGCTTCTTGCGGCCCTTCTTGGCTTCGTCCTTGAGGAACTGGGCTGCGTCTTCTTCAGCCGCACCACCGATTTCGCCGATCATGATGATCGACTGGGTGGCTTCGTCGGCCAGGAACATTTCCAGGACGTCGATGAACTCGGTGCCCTTGACCGGGTCGCCGCCGATGCCGACGGCCGTCGTCTGGCCGAGACCTTCGTTGGAGGTCTGGAACACGGCTTCATAGGTCAGCGTGCCCGAGCGGGAAACGATACCGACCGAACCCTTGCGGAAGATCGAGCCCGGCATGATGCCGATCTTGCATTCTTCCGGCGTCAGGATACCCGGGCAGTTCGGACCGAGCAGGCGCGACGTGGAGCGGTCGAGGCGAGCCTTGACCCGCACCATGTCCATGACCGGAATACCTTCGGTGATGCAGGTGATGAACGGGATCTCGGCGTCGATCGCCTCGATGATCGCGTCGGCGGCTCCTGCCGGCGGAACATAGATGACGGTCGCGTTGGCGCCGGTCTTTTCCTTGCCTTCGGCAACGGTTGCGAAGATCGGCAGGCTTTCGCCCTTTGCGCCGGTCCAGGTTTCGCCACCCTTCTTCGGATGGATACCACCGACCATCTGGGTGCCGTAGTAAGCAAGCGCCTGTTCGGTGTGGAACGTGCCGGTCTTGCCGGTCAGACCCTGAACGAGGACCTTGGTGTCTTTATTGACGAGAATAGACATTCTTTCAGATCCTTCAAAATTAGCCGTTGATCGCCGCGACGATCTTCTTGGCCGCATCGTCCAAGTCGTCAGCCGCCGTGATCGCCAGACCCGACTCGTTCAGGATCTTCTTGCCGAGCTCGACATTGGTGCCCTCGAGACGCACGACGAGCGGAACCTTGAGACCGACTTCCTTGACCGCGGCAATCACGCCCTCGGCAATGACGTCGCACTTCATGATGCCGCCGAAGATGTTGACGAGAATGCCTTCGACCTTGGGGTCTGCGGTGATGATCTTGAAAGCTGCAGCAACCTTCTCCTTGCCGGCGCCGCCGCCGACGTCGCAGAAGTTAGCCGGCTCCTTACCGTAGAGCTTGATGATGTCCATGGTCGCCATGGCAAGGCCTGCACCGTTGACCATGCAGCCAATGTTGCCGTCGAGCGCAACATAGGCGAGGTCCCACTTCGAGGCCTCGATTTCCTTGGTGTCTTCTTCGGTCTCGTCGCGCAGCGCTTTGACGTCGTCGTGACGGAAAAGCGCATTGCCATCGAAAGACATCTTGGCATCGAGGACGCGCAGATGGCCGTCCTTCATGACGATCAGTGGATTGATCTCCAGCAGAGCCATGTCCTTCTCGCCGAAGGCCTTGTAGAGCATCGGGAAAAGCGTCTTGGCGTCTTCAGCGGCAGCACCCTCGAGCTGAAAAGCCTTGGAGATCGCAGCAACGTCGGCAGCCGTCACGCCGGCTTCCGGATCGATGGCGATCGTCTGGATCTTCTCAGGCGTGTCGTGGGCGACAGCTTCGATGTCCATGCCGCCTTCGGTGGAGACCACGAAAGCCACGCGACCGACCGAGCGGTCGACCAGCAGCGAGCAATAGAGCTCGCGAGCAATGTCGGCGCCGTCTTCGATGTAAAGGCGGTTGACCTGCTTGCCGGTTTCGCCCGTCTGCGCCGTCACCAGCGTGTTGCCCAGCATTTCCTTGGCATGGGCGACGACTTCGTCGATCGACTTGGCGAGACGCACGCCGCCCTTGGCTTCCGGTGACAGTTCCTTGAACTTGCCCTTGCCGCGGCCGCCGGCATGGATCTGGCTCTTGACCACGTAAAGCGGACCGGGAAGCGACTTGGCGGCGGCCTCGGCTTCTTCAACCTTGAGAATAGCCACACCTTCGGCAACCGGCGCGCCATAGCCCTTCAGCAGAGCCTTGGCCTGATATTCATGAATGTTCATGGGTGTATCCCTGTTTCGATTACTTCAGCCCAGCGACTACTTGAGGGCAGGCGCGATGTTGATGCAGGCTTCGCAGAGACCGGCGACGGCGCCGACGGACTTGTCGAAGGCTTCCTTCTCGGTCTTGTTGAGATCGATCTCGATGATGCGCTCGACGCCGCCGGCGCCGATGACGGTGGGAACGCCGACATACATGTCCTTGACGCCGTACTGACCGGAGAGATGGGCCGCGCAGGGCAGAACCCGCTTCTTGTCCTTGAGGTAGGATTCGGCCATCTCGATCGCCGAGGCGGCCGGGGCGTAATAAGCCGAGCCAGTCTTCAGCAGGCCGACGATTTCGGCGCCGCCGTCACGGGTACGCTGGATGATCTCTTCGAGGCGCTCCTTGGTGACCCAGCCCATGGTGACGAGATCGGTGAGCGGAATGCCACCGACCGTCGAATAGCGGGCGAGCGGCACCATCGTGTCGCCGTGGCCGCCGAGAACGAAGGCCGTGACGTCCTGGACGGACACGTTGAATTCCTTGGCGAGGAAAAGACGGAAGCGCGAGGAGTCGAGAACGCCGGCCATGCCGACGACCTTGTTGGCCGGAAGACCGGAAAACTTCTGCAGCGCCCAGACCATGGCGTCGAGCGGATTGGTGATGCAAATCACGAAAGCGTTCGGCGCATACTTCTTGATGCCGGCGCCGACCTGCTCCATGACCTTGAGGTTGATGCCGAGAAGATCGTCGCGGCTCATGCCGGGCTTGCGGGCGACACCCGCCGTGACGATGCAGACATCAGCGCCTTCGATCGCGGAATAGTCGCTGGCGCCCGTCAGATTGACGTCGAAGCCTTCGACCGGCGACGACTGGGAAATATCGAGACCCTTGCCCTGGGGAATGCCGTCCGCGATGTCGAAGAGAACGATGTCGCCCAGTTCCTTCAGGCCGGCGAGGTGCGCCAGCGTGCCACCAATCATGCCAGAACCAATGAGTGCGATCTTGTTACGCGCCATTTTCGCTGTTTCCTTTGCGATCAAATTCGTCGAACGGACGCGCAAGGCACCGCCCAATGACGCAATCGCATAGACCCAAAGCCCAAAAATGGCAATCCATTAATTTTGATGCAGCGTTTTCAATCGTTTAGATACAAAAATTCTTACGTAAACGTAAGGTATTCTGTCATCAAATTGTTACTCTGCGGCGCGTTTTTCATGGTGCAGCGCAAGATATTCCGCACTGCGCATCTCGAACAGGCGCGATGCCGTGCGGTCGAATTCGAAGCCCTCGGTGCCCCGGCGGTGCAGCAGCAGTTCCTCCGGCATGGCCGCCGCGGAAATGTAAAGCCGTACGGCATGATCGTAGAACGTATCGACAAGTATGATGAACCGTTTGATCTGGTTCCGCTTTTCCGGCCCGAGCAACGGAACGTGATCGAGGAAGACCGTATCGAAGCGTTCGGCGATGGCCAGGAAGTCGACCGCCCCGAGCGGTTTGTCGCAAAGATCGGCGAAAGAGAACCGCGCCATGCGGTCGACGGCGAGCGGCACATGGATGTGGCGCCCCTTCATCGGGATATCCAGCGGCTGCGCCTTGCGCCCATGCAGCGCTTGCGTCCAGGACGCGTCCATCGCCATGTCGTTATGCTCGTTGATCGGCACCAGATAGACCGGCTGGCTGCTCAGCTTCTCCATCCGGTAGTCGGTCGGCGAATCCAGGGTGACGACATCGACATGCTGCTTGAGCAAGGCGACGAAGGGCAGGAAGAGGCCGCGATTGAGACCATCCCGGTAGAGATTGTCGGGCTCGACGTTCGAGGTCGCGACCAGCACGCATCCGCGCGCGAAAAGCTCGGAGAACAGCCGCGACAGGATCATCGCATCGGCGATGTCGGTGACCGTGAACTCGTCGAAGCAGAGCAGTTGTGCCTCGTCGTAGAGCGCTGCGGCGACCGGCGGCATCGGATCGGCCTGCCTCGTCTCGCCGTTCTTGAGCTTCAGCCGGTGCGCCGCGATCCGGTTGTGCACATCCGCCATGAATTCGTGGAAATGCGCCCGACGTTTCTTCCTGCACGGTGCCATGGCGAAAAACATGTCCATCAGCATGGTCTTGCCGCGCCCGACGCTACCGTGGATATAAAGCCCCTTGATGCCGTCGGCGGATTTCTTCTTGGCGGCAAACAGCCAGCCGAGCGCGCTCGATTTTGCCGCCGGCCGCCGCTGCTTCAGCCCGGCAAGCACCCGGTCGAGGCTCTTTGCCACGTCCATCTGGGCCGAATCGACCTGAAGCGCGCCCGATGCGGTCAGCGCTTTAAGCTGTTCGCAGACGCTGAGCGCATAATCCGGCATTGGTTGCATGAGGGCATATCCGCCTGTCAGTAAATGGCGCAGACCCGCCGGAACATTTACCGGCTGAGACTGATCGACTGGCCTGTGCTCGTCTGTCCCTCGAAGCGGTTGTCGGCCGTCTTGTAGACGCTTCCGAGCTGGTTGCCCGAGCGGTCCTTGAGCAGCACCTGCTTGCCGGCGACCTCCCAGGAGCCCATCGCCGTCAGCTCGCCGACGCAGCCACGCGTTCCGCCGCGCGAACCGCTGCCGAGATTGGTCAGCGTCAGGAACATGTCGCAGCTGCCGTTGACACGCCAGCTTCCGACCATCGATTCCTTGGTGATATCGAGCGCATTCGCGGCCATTGCGCCGGGCTGAGCGCCCGGCATCGGTGCCGTCGTCGTCGGCGCGGCCGGAAATTGCGAGCTGCCGGTCGGCGGTGGAAGCTGCCCACCCTGCACCGAGGGCACCGGCTGCGCCGTCAACGGCGCCGGGCCGGCACTGGCGTTGGAGCTGTAATCATATGCCGTACGCTGACAACCGGCTAGCGACAGAACCACCACCAGACCTGTCATCGCATATCGCAACTGCATCATCATACTCCTGAATTCGGCTATCGCCGTAGAGAAACGGGCGTGAGACAAGTCCGATTATCGTAACTCGCTTTGGTTAATCAAGTCGTGCTGCATAAATTGCCCGTGACAACAACTAACCGAAAAACGATACAGTTCAACTGTCCCGCTGCAAAACTTCCTGCACATAGAATTTGTCAGCAAGGTGTTGCGCGCGTTCATCTCTGTCCGGATCGCGCTCGAACCCGCGTAATGTCTCGGACTAGCGCTACAGAGAGTTGTGCAGGCCGATCGGCTGCCTATCCGCGCACCACTGAGGAGCCGCGAGCAGATTTCGGTGACGGCTTCGGGATTGAAGCCGTCATTCCGCCATCGGCATGCATGCTGATCAAACCCGGCGCTCGACCATCATCTTCTTGATTTCGGCGATCGCTTTGGCCGGGTTGAGGCCCTTCGGGCAGGTCTGCGCACAGTTCATGATCGTGTGGCAGCGATAGAGGCGGAACGGATCCTCGAGATTGTCGAGGCGCTCGCCGGTCGCCTCGTCTCTGGAATCGATCAGCCAGCGATAGGCCTGCAGCAGAACGGCCGGACCGAGATAACGGTCGCCGTTCCACCAGTAGCTCGGACAGGAGGTCGAGCAGCAGGCGCAGAGGATGCATTCATAGAGGCCGTCCAGCTTCTGCCGGTCCTCGTGGCTCTGCTTCCATTCCTTGGCCGGCGCCGGCGACACCGTCTTCAGCCACGGCTCGATCGAACGATGCTGGGCATAGAAGTTGGTGAGGTCTGGAACCAGATCCTTGACGACGGGCAGATGCGGCAGCGGATAGATCTTCACCGCGCCCTTGATATCGTCGAGGCCCTTGGTGCAGGCGAGCGTGTTCGTGCCGTCGATATTCATCGCGCAGGAGCCGCAGATGCCCTCGCGACAGGAGCGGCGCAGCGTCAGCGTCGGATCGATCTTGTTCTTGATGTAGAGCAGACCGTCGAGCACCATCGGCCCGCAATCGTCGATATCGATATAGAAGGTATCGATAGACGGGTTCTGACCGTCATCCGGGCTCCAGCGGTAGACGCGGAATTCGCGGGTGTTCTTGGCACCCGCCGGCTTCGGCCAGACCTTGCCTTCGCGCATCTGAGAATTCTTGGGGAGAGCGAGTTCAACCATGTCCGGTTCCTCTTGAGATCAGTATACACGCGCCTTCGGCTCGATCTTGTGCGGATCGATGCCTTCGGCAATGAGCTCGGTGTGGACCGGCCGGTAATCGAGTTTCACGTCGCCTGCCTCGTTCACCCAGGCGAGCGTGTGTTTGCGCCAGTTGACGTCGTCGCGACCGGCGAATGCACCCTCGGTATAGTCTTCGCGTGCATGCGAACCGCGGCTCTCCTTGCGGGCCTCGGCGCCGTAGATCGTCGTGATGGCGTTGGCCATCAGGTTCTGCAACTCCAGCGTCTCGACCAGATCCGAGTTCCAGATCATCGAACGGTCGGTGACCTTGATGTCCTTCATCTCGCCCCAGATTGCCGAGATACGCTGGCAACCGGATTCCAGCGATTCCTGCGTGCGGAAGACGGCGGCGTCTTCCTGCATGGCGCGCTGCATCTTCTCGCGCAGTTCCGCCGTCGGCGTGCCGCCGCTGGCATGACGAAGATCGTCGAAACGGTCCATGATCTGGTCGCAGGCTGCGACGTTGAGATGCGGGATCGGCGCTGCGCGGTCGATGACCTCGCCGGCGCGGATCGCCGCGGCCCGGCCGAAGACCACGAGGTCGATCAGCGAGTTGGAGCCGAGACGGTTGGCGCCATGCACCGAGGCACAGCCAGCTTCACCCACAGCCATCAGGCCGGGGATGATCCGTTCCGGATTGGCACCGTCGGCGTTCAGCACTTCGCCCCAATAATTCGTGGGAATGCCGCCCATATTGTAGTGAACGGTCGGCAGAACCGGGATCGGCTCGCGCGTGACGTCGACGCCGGCGAAGATCTTGGCACTCTCGGAAATCCCCGGCAGGCGTTCATGAAGAACGGCCGGATCGAGATGATCGAGATGCAGGAAGATGTGGTCCTTCGCCTTGCCGACACCGCGGCCCTCGCGGATTTCCAGTGTCATGCAGCGCGAAACGACGTCGCGCGAAGCAAGATCCTTGGCCGAAGGGGCGTAACGTTCCATGAAGCGCTCACCCTCGGAGTTGACGAGGTAACCGCCTTCGCCGCGCGCGCCTTCGGTGATCAGACAGCCCGAACCGTAGATGCCGGTCGGGTGAAACTGGACGAATTCCATGTCCTGCAGCGGCAGGCCGGCACGCGCCACCATGCCGCCGCCGTCGCCGGTGCAGGTATGGGCTGATGTTGCCGAGAAATAGGCGCGGCCGTAGCCGCCGGTCGCCAGCACCACCATCTTGGCGGCGAAGCGATGGATCGTGCCGTCATCGAGGCACCAGGCGACGACGCCGGTGCAGCGGCTGCCGTCTTCCGACATGATCAGGTCGAGCGCGAAATACTCGATGAAGAATTCGGCATTGTTGCGCAGCGACTGGCCGTAGAGCGTATGCAGGATGGCGTGGCCGGTACGGTCGGCAACGGCACAGGTGCGCTGTACCGGCGGGCCTTCGCCGTAATTCTGCATATGGCCGCCGAACGGGCGCTGATAGATCTTGCCTTCCTCGTTGCGCGAGAACGGCACGCCGTAATGCTCGAGCTCATAGACCGCCTTCGGCGCTTCCATGGTGAGATACTGCATGGCGTCGACGTCGCCGAGCCAGTCGGAACCCTTGACGGTGTCATAGAGGTGCCACTGCCAGCTATCCGGTGTCATGTTGCGCAGCGAAGCGGCGATGCCGCCCTGGGCCGCGACCGTATGCGAGCGGGTCGGGAATACCTTGGTGATGCAGGCCGTGCGGAAACCCTGCTCGGCCATGCCGAGCGTGGCGCGCAGCCCGGCGCCGCCGGCGCCGACGACGATCACGTCGTAGGAGTGATCGACATACTTGTAGGCCTTGCCATTCTGGGCGGGTGAAGTCGGTGCCATGTCAGCTTATCCTACGAATGCGATTTTCAGAATGGCGAAGAGACAGAGGCCGGCAATCAGGGTCGCAAAGAACGTGTTCAGCATCAGGAGAACGATCTTGCCGAACTCGCCATGCACGTAATCCTCGATGATGACCTGCATGCCGAGCTTCATGTGGATGACGCCCGAGATCACCATCAGCCCCATGACGACCGCGACGAAGGGGTTCGACAAGGCGCGAACCACATCCGCATAGGGCGCGCCGGCATAGGCGAGCATGAAGATGACGAAGAAGAGGATGAGCGGAACATTGGCGACGGCCGTCAGCCGCTGGCGCCAGAAATGATCCGTGCCGTCCTTGGCGGAGCCGAGCCCGCGAACCTTGCCGAGGGGGGTGCGCATATCCATGAGAGGACCTTCAGAAGCGAATGAGGAAGCCGACCACCCAGACCAGCACGGTCAGACAGAGCGACCCGATGATGTTGGCGATCGCGAGCTTGGTCGAGAATTCCTTCCCGAAGCCATAGCCGAGATCCCACATGAAGTGGCGGAAGCCGCCGAGCATGTGGTGCATCAGCGCCCAAGTATAGCCGAGAAGCACGAGCTTGCCGAGAAGGCTGCCGAGCACCCAGTTGGCCCAGTCGTAGGAGCCCTGGCCGCTTGCCGCCGCGATCAGCCACCAGGCGACGAGCAGCGTGCCGACATAGAGCGCGCCACCGGTAATGCGGTGGACGATGGACATGACCATGGTGGGAATAGGTTTGTAGATTTGCAGATGCGGCGATAGGGGCCGGTTATTTGTCACGTTCGCCATCAGAACCTCGCGGCGGCTTCTCTGCGCTCCCGGATTTCGGAGCATGCTCAGTCAACCACACGAATGACAAAATTCTCTGTGTGCGTTGCATCAATTGCGACGTTTAATCACCGGGAACGCCGACGACAAGCACAATCGCTGTCTGCTTTTAATTTAATCGATTCGCGTTACCGGGAAGTTTGCGGGCTAACAAAACTGGCCCTTTCCGCTCAAATTTTGTGCCGGTTGTCCGACCTGAATAGACAAGCTTCGGCTTTTGGCGCAATCTGGCGTTAACGATTTGTTAGGGATCAGAATTCCGGAGGCCGGCCACCCATGTTTCGCAGTCTGTCCGCAGTCGCCCTGCTTGCCCTGTCCGTGCTTACTGCACTTCCCGCCGAAGCCGGCGACCGCCGCAACGATCATCGCTTTCCCGGCCATCGTCACGCTTTCCACGGCGGATTACTCCTCGGCGAACGTATCGGCTGGCGCGATCGCGGCGTCCGTTTCGACAACGCCTATCGATATCGGAACCGCAAAGAACGGATGCCGTTCCTGAAACAGTTTTCATCGCCGGCGACCAATCGCGTCGCCCGCAACAATCTCATCGTCGTCGTACCCCAGGCGCGGGGTGGTGGTGGCGACACTTATGCCGGCACGTCTTACGTCTATCAGGCCGATGGCGGAACCTATGTCGGCGGCGACAGCTATGGCTATCCCACAGCACGGTCGGAGCTGCTAGCACCGAAAGCAAAGGTCATCGACGTCGCCGTGCAGGACGATCCCTGCGACTATGAGGCCAATGTCTGCGTCATCCGGCCTTAGAGCATGTCGCGCAAAAGTGTGCAGCGGTTTTGCGACAACGACATGCGTGAGAACAAAGACCTAAAGCGCGAGGAGCGAATTTGAAAGATTGCGACGCGCTTTAGGGCACGATGACGAACACAGGCGGCTCAAATGTGCCCGGCCCCACTCTTTCGCGACGCGGCTACGTCAATACGGATGGCGCACATCGGCGGGAGATTATTGTCCTCAAACGTCGCCCGCCGTGGCGTTCCGCTATCCGGCATCCAAGCATCCCAGGCTCTGTTCATTTCCTCGAATGAGGCAAGATCCCTGAGCCAGATGTTGGCGAGAATGATTTCTGACTTGTCGGTACCTTCGCGCAGCAGCATGTCATTGATGCGCTCCAGTATTTCGTTGGTCTGCGCCGTCACGCTCGCTCCCCTCGTCAGGTTTGCGACCTGGCCGGGCAGATAGGCGGCATCCGCGAGGAGAGTTTCGTCAACTTTGGCTTGCCCCATCATCGTATTCGCAGACTTCCATGAATGCTCGAGATTGGGCCGTCGACCCTTCATCCGATCACTGTGGGGCTTCGCTGACCACTCCGGTAGAGGGAATTAAATTGACCCGATATAATGGAAGCTGAACGCTCCTAGAGCAGGACGTCGTCCGAAAACCGATCACACTTTTCGGCATCATGCTCTAGCTGGACAATATGGCCGTATGCCGCGAAATGAAGTCCACAAGATAGCGCGCGCCTTCGGCCGTCTCGGACTGAGCATACAGACCGATCTCGATGCGCACCGGACCGGGCAGATCCGCCGATCGGTCAAGTGTCCGGCAGCCCTCCGGTTTCGTCGTGAGCATCATTGGTGCGATACCGATACCGACGCGAACCGCGGTCGCCATGGCGACCAGCGTCGATGCGACGCACGCCGTCTTCCACTTGATGTTCCGCTGGGACAGAGCCGCAATCGTCGGAAGCGTCCAGGGACACTCCTCCTCGAACATGATGATGGGAAGCGGTTTTTCGGCATCCACCACGAAGTCGGATCTGACCGTCCACATCAAATATTCGGTCCAGATCAGGGTCGGTTTTCGCGAGAGGCAGGTGATGTCGCAAACCACGAGATCCAGCTTCCTGTCTTCAAACAGGCTGGCGAGGCGGCGATTCGGCTCGACGATGATGTCGATCTCGACCTTCGGGTTCTGGGCTCTGAAGGCACTAAGGATGTCAATCAGGTGGCCGGCTGCGAAGTCCTCAACGACGCCGAGGCGAATGCGGTCCTCGATCATCTTGCCTGTCAGCCTTTTCCCGACCTCGTCGCTGAGGGCGACCATTTCGCGGGCATAAGCCAGCATGATCTGCCCATGACTCGTAAGCTCGAGGCCCTTTGACGAACGCGAAAACAGCGTAACGCCGACAAGCTCCTCCAGCTTGCGGATCTGCATGCTCACGGCCGCCTGTGTTCTGTTCAGCTTGACGGCTGCTCCATTGACGGTGCCGATTTCCGCGACGGTCAGAAATGCACGAAGCAGATAGGAATCAAGATCAAGCATCAGAAGCCGCATTCCATACTTTGTGGCGCTCGAGAGCCGAGGGCCTCTCTGCCCGTAAGTGGATATTGGACGAACCATGTCCTTCCGGCAACTGGTGACCCTTAGCCCCCGGGCGCAGTGCAGGCTGCGGCCCCATCAATGCCAGCTTATCGTGCGAAGAGAACGCATGCCTCGGGCGGAATGGAAACACTGATCTCCTGCCCGCGAGCGAAGGCTATGTCTGGACGGTTCGGGCAAGCCGAGATTATGCGGTCGCCACTGACGAGCTCTAGAACGACATGTCTGAAGGCACCGAGTGTCACGACGTCGGCAGACTGCTTGGAGGTTGCCAACCGCGGTAGTGGGAAATTCTCGCCGGGTTATAAAGTTTTCTGAATATACCGATGGACGCGCTAGCCGCATCGCGGAGCCTCGGCAGACCTGGTCTATCAAGAATCGTTATATCCCCTCTCGAATTTTCGCGGTTCCAAGAGAAGCGGGCGGCGCTGATGATGATGTCAGCATCAAGACCGTGGGAGCCTGCCTTGACCATTGACCGGGATTTTCTGGAAGACTTGAGAAAGCGCTTCGGCAGCGCTGCAGGCGGGGAGATGGAAGATCCGCACTTCCGCGCCGTGGCGGCGAGCGTATTCAAGGACGGCGACAGCCGCAAATGGCCCTTCGCCGATCCTGCGACCTTTCTGGACGCCCGTTTCATCGAGAACGGCTTGCGGCCCGAGGTGCTCGAGGCGCTTGACGTGGCTCTGATCGGCGTGCCGATGGACCTCGGCGTCACCAATCGCGCCGGCGCGCGGCTGGGGCCGCGAGCCGTCCGGGCTGTCGAGCGTATAGGCCCCTACGAGCATGTTCTGCGTGTCGCGCCGATGGGAGGGCTAAAGGTCGCCGATGTCGGCGACGTGCCGATGCGCAGCCGGTTCGGCCTGGCCGAGTGCCATGCCGACATCGGGGCCTGCTACCGGATGATCGCGGCAACCGGGGTTATCCCGCTGTCGGTCGGCGGCGACCATTCGATCTCCGGCGCCATTCTCAAGGGCCTGGCGGCCAGCCGGCCGGTAGGCATGATCCACATCGACGCTCATTGCGACACAGCTGGTCCCTATGAGGGCTCCAAGTTCCACCACGGCGCGCCCTTCCGCGAGGCGGTTCTGGCGGGCGTGCTCGATCCGAAGCGTACGATCCAGATCGGCATCCGCGGCGGCGCCGAATATCTCTGGGAGTTCTCCTTTGCCTCCGGCATGACCGTCATCCACGCGGAAGAGGTGGCGGAGATGGGGCTCAAGGCCGTGATCGCAAAGGCTCTGGAGGTTGTCGGCGCCGGTCCGACCTATCTCAGTTTCGATGTGGACAGCCTCGATCCGGCCTTCGCTCCGGGAACCGGCACGCCAGAAGTGGGCGGGCTTCAGCCGAGGGAGGCCCTAACCCTGCTGCGCGGCTTCAAGGGCATCAACCTCGTCGGTGGCGACGTCGTGGAAATCGCGCCGCAATACGACAACACCACCAACACCGCGCAGATCGCCGCGCAGGTCCTTTTCGAACTCCTGTGCCTCGCGATGTTCAGTCCCGCGGTCAGGACAAAGGTGACCTGAGAACCAGCTCCACAACGGCAGCGTGCCTCGTGCCCGCTGCCATCCATCACCTGTCGCACAACACGTCTCAAAAAGGGGAACGACATGACTGCTCTTATGAAATTGCGCTACACCGCCACCGCGGCAATTGCCGTGTTCGGCATCCTGGCAGGGGCCGCGCAGGCCGACGAACTTGCCGATATCAAGGCCGCAGGCGAGATCAACATCGGCATCTTCTCCGATTTCCCGCCCTTCTCTTCGGCAAGCGCCGATATGAGCATCAAGGGCTATGACGTCGACGTCGCCCAGAAGATCGCCGACGGGCTCGGCGTGAAACTCAATCTCGTGAGCGTTACTGGCCAGAACAGGATCGCCTACCTGAACGACGACCGTGTCGACCTGCTGATGAGCGTCGGCTATTCGAAGGAGCGTGCAGAGGTTATCGATTTTGCCGCCGCGTACGCCCCCTACTACATCGCCGTTATCGGCCCGGCTGCGCTGAAGGTAAGTGGCAAGGAAGACCTCGCCGACAAGACCGTTGCCGTCAATCGTGGGACGCTCGAAGACACGTCGCTGACGGCCGTCGCCCCCGGCTCGGCTGCGATCCAGCGTTTCGAGAACTATAATTCGGTCATCCAGGCCTTCATATCCGGCCAGACCCAGTTGATGGTGGTCGGCAACGATGTTGGTGCGCAGGTTCTGGCACGACAGGACGAACTGAAGCCGGAGCAGAAATTCCAGCTCCTCAGCTCCCCCTCGCACATCGCGCTCCGCAAGGGCGAGGAAGGCCTGAAGAAGGCTGTCAATGACAGCGTCGCCGCAATGATCGCCGATGGTTCGCTCGACGCAAGCTCGAAGAGCTGGCTGAAAGCGCCGCTCAACCCTGAAAACCTGAAGGACTGACGAAGACGGCCTCCTACTCACCAGGGCATGATGCCGAAAACTGCAAGCGATTGCGGTGGCATCATGCTTCAATTCTTTGGTTGAGAGGCGGATCGAGATTTCGGGCCGGCCCGGCCCGGATCATCCGGCTCCAAAGGACAAGCGATGAGATACAGCCTCGATTTCAATTGGCTTTGGGACGGAATGGGAGCTCTGGCTTATGGCGCAGGCACGACGCTTGCACTGACGGTCTCCACATCGGTCCTCGGGATCGTTCTCAGTGTTCTCGGCGCGGCTGCGCGCCGGGGGCCTTATCCATGGTTGCGCAAGGCTGTCGGCCTGTATGTGGAAATCATGCGCAACACGCCATTCCTGGTGCAGCTGTTCTTCATCTTCTTTGGCTTACCTAGCCTCGGCATTCGCCTCGATCCGATCACTGCCGCCGTCCTTGCCATGACCCTCAACATGGCGGCCTACACGATCGAGGTGGTCGGGGCCGGGCTCGACGCCATACCGAGAGGCCAGAAAGAGGCGGCGCAGGCACTCGGCCTCAGGCCTCGGCTGGTGTTCTTCAAGATCATCCTGCCGCAAGCGATCGCCATCATCTTTCCGGCGCTGACGAGCCAGATCATCATCATGATGCTGGAATCGGCGGTTGTTTCGCAAATATCCGTCCGCGAGCTGGCGCAGGAGGCCGATCTGCTTCAGTCGCGCACCTTCCGCTCCTTCGAGACCTATCTGGTGGCGACGTTGATCTACCTTTCGATGTCCGCCGCACTTCGCCGGCTCCTTTTCGCCGGGAAGCGCCGTTTTCTGGGAGCCGGTCTGGCATGATTGAGTTCACCTTCTGGGACATTCTGCGCAATCTTGTCTTCGCGACACGCTGGACCCTTATGCTTTCGCTCGCAGCCTTTGCCGGCGGCGCCATCGTTGGCCTGGCGATCCTGTCTGCACGCATATCGAAAACGCGCTGGCCGCGCAGCTTCGCGTCCGGCTACATTGCCCTGTTTCAGGGAACCCCGCTCCTCATGCAGCTGTTTCTGATGTTCTTCGGCCTGCCGATGCTCGGCTTCCGGATTGAGTCATGGACCGCCGCCGTCTGCGGCCTGACATTCTACGCCAGCGCTTATCTTGCCGAAATCTGGCGGAGCGGCGTCGAGGCGGTGCCGCGCGGGCAATGGGACGCCGCAGCCAGCCTGGGCTTGCATCGTCTCCTCGAACTTCGCCTTGTCATCCTGCCGCAGGCTTTCCGGATCACGCGCGCGCCGACTGTCGGGTTCTTGGTCCAGTTGATCAAGAGCACCGCACTGGCCTCGATCCTCGGCTTCGACGAACTGCTGAAAACCGCGAACGCCATCAACAACGCGACCTTCGAACCTTTCAAGGTCTACGGTCTCGTCGCGGTGATCTTCTTCGCCCTGTGCTATCCGCTGACGCAATACGCCAGAATTCTGGAGAAGAAAGCGGCGTTTGGCTGAGCGGTGCCGAGTAGCTCCGCATTCCGATCGCAACAGAGTGTCCAAAGGGCCGATGCCGGTTGAAAAGCTGGTGCGCCGCGCAGCGGCGACGCGGCTCTCGTTCAATCACACAGAACTCGCTTTATCCAGCAGTCAGAACTTCCTGAGAGATCGCTTCAATGACCGACACCCAAATCCGTATTCTCGATGCCCGGACAACGGGCGAGCTCCTACCATTCGGCACGCTGGTCGCGACCCTGCGGCAAGCATTTGCCGAAGGCTGCGTTGTGCCGGTACGGCATCACCACACGATAGCCAATAGCGGCGAGCCGGATGCGACGCTGCTTCTGATGCCTGCCTGGCATGAAACGCACCGGTCGGAGCGCTACCTTGGCATCAAGATCGTCACCGTCTTTCCCGGCAATACGGTGCGCGGCATTCCCGGTTTGACCTCGACTTACATGCTCTATGATGGTCGGACCGGGATGCAGCTTGCGCTACTTGACGGAAACACGATCACCACGCGCCGCACGGTAGCGGCATCAGCCCTTGCCGCGGACTATCTTGCTCGAAAAGACGCACGCCGTCTGCTGGTGATCGGCGCAGGCCGCGTCGCGAGCCTCATCCCCGATGCCTACCGCGCCGTCCGGCCGATCACGCATGTCGATATCTGGGATATCGATCCCGCCAGTGCGGAACGGCTGGCGCAGAGCCTCCGGCAAAAGGGGCTCCAGGCCACTGCCGTCACGGATCTGGAAACCGCGGCGCGGCAAGCCGATATCGTCAGCGCGGCGACGCTGGCGACAGCACCGCTTATCCGGGGCGAATGGCTGCGGCCGGGCACCCATGTCGATCTGATCGGCGGCTTCACCCCGGCGATGCGCGAGGCCGATGACGAGGCGCTTCGGCGCTCATCGGTCTATATCGACACTCACGAAGCTCTTCACGAAGCAGGCGATCTGGTTCAGCCGATCAGGGCCGGCGTCATTTCTACGGATGCAGTGCGTGCGACACTTGACGAGCTGTGTCGCCGGGATATTCCAGCGCGGACGTCCAACGATGAGATCACTCTCTACAAGGCAGTCGGAACGGCGTTGGCCGATCTAGCCGCCGCGACGATGGTGTATGAAACAGCTTTGATCGCCGGCTGACGTCTTTTGGTCCGGGCGATCGCGAATGATCGAAACCTGAATGTCGATCCGACCTAAGGAGCGAAGCGCCACACCGTCGTCTTCTTGATTTCGCTATCCTCCAGCGCCCGCGTTACAGGCACCTCATAAACCGCGCAGAATTCCAGCCGATCCCGCGGCAGGTAACTGCGTCCGGGGTCTCCGACCAGCACCCACCTGCCGTCGGCTGCCAGCTTGGCGAACCAGGGAACGAGCGCATCGGCGAAAGTGCGGTCGTAGAAGACGTCGCCGGCAAGCACGATATCCGCATCGACGGCCTGCCCGATCAGATCGGCGCCGGTAAATCCGAGCGAAACGCGGTTGGCTGCGGCATTCAGCCGGACTGCGGCTTCCGTCCAGGGATCGATATCGGCGGCCGTGACTTCCCGGGCGCCGGCCATCACAGCCGCAATGCCGACAAGGCCGGAACCGCTGGCGAAATCAAGCACGCGCTTGCCGCGCACCGTTTCCGGATGATCGAGAATGTAGCGCGCCAGTCCCTGCCCGCCTGCCCAGGCAAAAGCCCAGAAGGGCGGCGGCAGGCCGATCGCCTCCAACTCCTCCTCGGTCTTCAACCAGAGCTCATGCGCCTCGCTCGCCAGATAGAGCGAAATCTCCGGCACATGCGGCGGCGGCATCAGGCTGGTATTGGCGCGGATGAAGGCTTGCGGATCGGTCTTCAACGCGGCGGATTGTCCAATCCGCCCATGCGGCAGACTTCGAGATATTCTTCCTCGGTCACCGGCTGCACCGAAAGCCGCATCGAGGTGACGAGCGCCATCTTGGCAAGCTTCTCGCTCGCCTTGACGTCCTTCAACGTCACCGGCTTCGGCACGTCCATGACGGCGCGGATATCGACGCAATCCCACTTCGGATCACCCTTGGCGGAAGAATCGGGATGCGACAGGGCGCAGACTTCGACGATGCCGACGATCTCCAGCCCGTCATTGGAATGATAGAAGAAGCCTTTGTCGCCGATCTGCATCGCCCGCATATTGTTGCGCGCCAGATAGTTGCGGACGCCGGTCCATTCCGTGCCCTTTTCGCCGGCAGCCTTCTGCTGCTCCCACGACCAGGAGGCGGGTTCGGATTTATAGAGCCAATGCGCCATGCTCACGCCTCCGGTTTGTTGAAGACCCAGTTATAGGCCTTCACGTCGACGCTTTCGAACAGCCCGGCCTCGGCATAGGGATCGGCATCGGCAAGCGCACGCGCCGCCTCTTTCGATTCCGCTTCGACGATGATCAGGCTGCCGCAGGGCTTGCCGTCGTCATCGAGAAACGGGCCGGCGATCTTCAGCGTGCCCTCCGCATTCAGCTTGTTCAGATACTCGATATGCGTCGGACGCGTATCCATGCGCACGTTCAGATGTCCCGGTTTGTCCTTGCAAAGAAGGGCGAAAAGCATGTCTGTCTCCTATTCGGTGGTGATCGGACGCGTCATCAGCTGCTCTATCGCCTCTGCGATATCGAGCCTGCCGTCGATGATGGCGGAAACGGCATCGGTGATCGGCATGCTGACCTTCAATTCCGCCGCAAGCCGCGAGGCGACGGAGGCGGCAAACGCGCCTTCCACCAGCGCACCCTGCAGGGGATCGGTCTTTTCGTCGCGCCCGAGCGCGATGCCGAAGCGCAGGTTTCGCGATTGATGGCTCGTTGCCGTCAGCACCAGATCGCCGAGGCCGGAAAGCCCGCGCACCGTATCCGCCTGCCCGCCCTGGGCGACGACGAAACGCGACATCTCGGCAAGACCGCGCGCAATCAGCGCCGCACGCGCGGAATCGCCGATGCCACGGCCTTCGACGATGCCGCAAGCGATCGCCAGCACATTCTTCAGCGCGCCGCCGAGCTGCACGCCGATCCGGTCGTTGGAAGCGTAGAGCCGGAAGGTCCGCCCGGAAATCGCCTGAGCGAGCCGTTCCGCGATTTCCATGTCGGCTGCGGCAATCGCCATAGCCGTCGGCAGGCCCTTGGCGATATCGGCGGCAAAACCCGGGCCGGAGAGGACGGCGACGGGATGGTCCGGCAGTTCCCGTTCCAGCATGTCGGTCAAAAGATTGCCGGTCGCCCGTTCGATACCCTTGGCACAGGTAACGACGACAGCATCCTTGGAAAGATAAGGACCGTATTGCCGCGCCGCATCGGCCTGCGCCTGCGACGGCATTGCAAAAAGCACGATGGAGGCACCAGCGATCGCATCCGCCTCGGCGGAAAATTCCAGCGCATCGGGCAGGAGAATTCCGGGCAGCACCGCATCATGCAGCCGTTCCGCCTTCAGATCGGCAATCAGTGACGGATTACGCCCGACAAGTGTCACGGCGCTGCGGCCGGCAAGCGCGATGACGGCGGCAAGCGCCGTGCCGAAAGCCCCCGATCCGACGACGGCGATGTTTTCGCTCATGCCTTGGCCCCTCGTTTTCCGAAACCGATCAGCGTTTCCGCATTGGAATCGAGCGGCCAGCGCGAACGCGGCTGCACGTCGAGCGTATCCGGCGCGGCACCGGTCGCCATCCGCTCCAATCCCGCCCAGGCGATCATCACGGCATTATCGGTGCAAAGCCTGAGCGGCGGCGCGACGAAGCGGAAGCCATTCTTGTCGCACAGCGCCTGCAGCGTGCCGCGCAGTTCGAGATTGGCGGCGACACCGCCGGCAACGACGAGCGCCGGCTTTTCGCCAGTAGCAGGGCCAGTAGCAGGGAATGTCGTCGGAAACTCCGTCTTGAACCGCTGCAGGCCGCGGCCGATACGGTCCTTCAGCGTCCGCGAAACCGCCTTCTGAAACGAGGCGCAGATATCCGCCACGTCCTGATCGCTAAGCGGCGCGATATCCTGCGCCGCCTGTCGCACCGCTGTCTTCAGGCCGGAGAAGGAAAAGTCGAGCCTTGCCTCGCCGACCAGCGGCCGCGGAAAGTCGAAGCGATCGGGATTGCCGGCCTGCGCCATCCGCTCCACCGCCGGGCCGCCGGGATAGGGCAGGCCGAGCAGCTTTGCCGTCTTGTCGAAGGCTTCGCCCAGCGCATCGTCGATCGTCGTGCCCCAGCGCTCGTACTGCCCGACACCACGCACCAGGATGAGCTGGGTATGGCCGCCGGAGACGAGCAGCATCAGATAGGGAAATGAAAGCCCGTCCGTCAGCCGCGCCGTCAACGCATGGCCCTCGAGATGGTTGATCGCATAGAGCGGCTTGCCGGCGGCTCTGGCGATCGCCTTGCCGGTCATCAACCCCACCAGCAGCCCGCCGATCAGCCCCGGCCCCGACGTGGCGGCGATGGCGTCGACATCGTTGAGCGACACATTGGCGCGCTTCAGCGCTTCCTCGATCAGCTCGTCCAGCGCTTCGACATGGGCGCGTGCGGCGATCTCTGGCACCACGCCGCCGTAGGCGCTATGCTCGTCGAGCTGGGAAAGCACGACGTCCGACAGCACGTTGGAATGCCCCTCCGCATCGCGCTCGACAACCGCGGCGGCGGTCTCGTCGCAGCTCGTTTCGATGCCAAGGATGCGCAGAAAGGGAACCATAGAGCCTGTTCGTTGATTGCGATGGGATGGAAACCCGTTTACGAGAACTCCGGTAACAACGGAATAGAGCGGATGCAAACAAAACCTTTCCGGATCGGCACGCGGGGCAGCCCGCTGGCGCTTGCCCAGGCGCATGAGGCCCGCGACAGGCTGATGGCGGCGCATCATCTGCCCGAGGACATGTTCGAGATCGTCGTGCTGACGACCAAGGGCGACCGTATCACCGACCGATCGCTTTCCGAGATCGGCGGCAAGGGCCTGTTCACCGAGGAACTTGAACAGAAGCTTACCGCCGGCGAGCTCGATTTCGCCGTGCATTCCGCCAAGGATATGGCGACGAAGCTGCCCGAGGGGCTTTATCTCTCCGCCTACCTGCCGCGTGAAGATATCCGCGACGCCGTCATCGGCCGCACCGCGCGCAAACTGATCGACCTGCCGCATGGCGCCACCGTCGGTTCATCCTCGCTCCGCCGCCAGGCACTGATCCGCCGCATGCGGCCGGATATCAACGTCATCACCTTCCGCGGCCTGGTTGAAACGCGCCTGCGCAAGCTCGAAGCGGGCGAGGTGGATGCGACCCTGCTGGCGCTTGCCGGCCTGAAACGCCTCGGCAAGGTCGACGTGCTGACCGATATCCTCGATCCCGACACCTTCCCGCCGGCGCCGGCGCAGGGAGCGATCTGCATCGAAAGCCGCATCGGCGATGCCAGGGTCGACGATCTGCTGGCGCCGGTCAACGACTCGCCGACTTTCGACACCGTCTCCTGCGAACGCGCCTTCCTCGCCGCACTCGACGGCTCCTGCCGCACGCCGATCGGCGGTTATGCCGTCTGCGAAGGCGACCTGATCCGGTTCTCCGGCCTCATCATCACCCCCGACGGCCGCAGCCAGCATGCGGTGACGACCGACGGCCACCGCCGCGATGCGGCAGCGCTCGGCACCCGCGCCGGCCAGGACGTACGTGCCAGAGCCGGCAGCGCCTTTTTCGACGACTGGCACTGAAGCGGCCATGCGTGTGCTCGTCACCCGCCCCGCGCATTCGGCGACTAGAACCGCACAACGTTTGCGCGATATGGGCCACGAGCCGCTGCTGCTGCCGCTGCGTCAGCCGCTGCACGACAGCGCCGCCGCCCTAGCCGCGCTTGCAACCACCAGCGGCGCAATCGCCGTGACCAGCGCCGAAGCCATCAGGGTCCTCTCCGCTCTCGGGGAGAAACTTCGTCCGCATCTTGCCCGCCTGCTTTTTGCAGTGGGGGAAACGACGGCGGAAGAGGCGCGCAGCCTTGGCTTCCGATCCGTCGCCTCATCCCAGGGCAACGGCCGTGATCTCGCCGATCTCGTCGCGGCGCGAGGAACCGACGGGTTACTCTATCTTGCCGGCATGCCGCGCGCCGAAACCTTCGAAGCAGGATTGCGCGAACGCAGCATCCGTTTTTCCGTCACCGAATGCTATCGCATGCAGCCGGTCGTTCCCGGCCCGGCCGAGATCGAAGCGATTTTCTCAAGGTCTCGCCCTGAGGCCATACTCTTCTATTCCCGGCAGACGGCCGAGGATTTCTTTCGCGTGCCGAAACTGCGATCCGCTGTGCCGGAACACAGCGAAATCTGCCTTTTCTGCCTCAGCGAGGCGGTGGCGGAGGGCGTTCCGGCGGCACTCCGAAAAAACGTAGTGATTTCGCCGATGCCGGATGAGAAAAGCCTTTTGTCGCTCCTTTGAAGGCTCTAACCGCCCAAATTTGATCTAACCTCTTCCCTTAACTGGCATCACTGTCTAGTTTCGTTGCAATGCAGAATAAAGAGGACCTCATGGTATCGGGAAACCCGCCACGCCATTCGAAGAGCGCCGACGAGCCGGTCACGATCGACCTCGATGCACAGGAATTTGCCGCTGCAGCCGATACAGAAAAACCGTTAGACAACGAAACCGGCGATGCCGACGGGACCGCCGCTGCCGATGTCGGCCTGCCGCCCGAATCCGAAGCTGCGTCGCATGCCGAACATGAAGACGAGCCTGGAACGGATGTGCCGGAAGAGGAACCGGTAGCCCCGCAACCCTCCTTTACCCCTCCTCCTCCTGAACAGCCCGCGCCGAAGAGCGCCGGCACCTCGGGTCTGATTGCCGCCGGCATCTTCGGCGGCCTCGTAGCGCTGCTTGGCGCCGGCGCCATCCAGTATGCCGGTTACCTCCCGGGCTCCTCTGCGCCGCAGACGACCTCGCCGGAGACTGCCGATCTTGCCGGTGAGATCGACGGCCTGAAACAGGCCGTCGCCAACCTTGCCGCCAATCCGGCGAGCACGGATGACGGTGAGCTTGCGAAACGCGTCGCTGCGCTGGAAACGGCTGCAAGGGCTCCCGCGGCCGACACGCCGGCCGATCCTGTCAATGTCGATGCACTCAACCAGAAGATTGCGGAACTGACCGGTCAGGTCGACCAGCTGCGCTCGACGCTTGCCCAGTCATCCGAGCAGCAGACGACGAGCGGCGCCGATATCAGCAAGCGCCTCGAAGAGGCCGAAAAGAAGCTGAACGAGCCGCGCGAGGACGTCGCCGTTGCCCGGGCGATCGCCGCTGCCGCCCTGAAGGCGGCGATCGATCGCGGTGGCCCGTTCCTGGCCGAACTCGACACTTTCGCCGGCGTCGCGCCCGACGATCCAGCCGTCGCCGACCTCAAAGCCTTTGCCGAGACCGGCATTCCCTCACGCACCGAGCTGGTGGGCGAGGTTCCCGATGTCGCCACCGCGATCGTCGAAGCCGTCAACCAGCCGGACCCGAACCAAAGCTGGTCGGACCGGCTAATGTCGAGCGCCAAGTCGCTGGTGAGCGTCCGTCCCGTCGGCAATATCGAGGGCGAAAGCGTCGAAGCCATTGCCGCCCGTATGGAGGACAAGGTGAAAAGCGGCGACCTGCCCGGCGCCTCCGCCGAATGGAACAACCTGCCGGCTCTCGGCAAACAGGCGTCCGCCGCCTTCAAGCAATCGCTCGAAGCCCGCATTCGCGTCGAGGAGCTGGTCGGCGGGGCGCTGTCGAAAGCGGTTTCCGGCACCGGCAAGGAAGGATAAGACCATGCTGATCCGCCTTGTCGTCTTCGCCCTCTTCGTGCTGCTTCTCGCCTATGGCTTCTCCTGGCTCGCCGATCGTCCCGGTGACCTCTCGCTGATCTGGGAGGGTCAGATCTACCAGACGAAGCTGATCGTCGCCGCCAGCGCGATCATCGCCCTCGTGGCCGCCGTGATGATCGCCTGGTGGTTCGTCCGCCTGGTCTGGACCTCGCCGTATTCGGTGACGCGTTATTTCCGCGCCCGTAAGCGGGACCGCGGGTATCAGGCGCTGTCGACCGGCCTGATCGCCGCCGGCGCCGGCAATGCGCTGCTTGCCCGCAAGATGGCCGCCCGCTCGCGTGGCCTCATCCGCGCCGATCAGGAACCGCTGATCAACCTGCTCGAGGCCCAGGCCGCCCTGATCGAAGGTCGCCATGATGAGGCGCGCGCCAAGTTCGAGGCCATGGCCAACGATCCCGAGACGCGCGAACTCGGCCTGCGCGGCCTCTATCTGGAAGCCCGCCGTCTCGGGGCCAACGAGGCCGCCCGCCAATATGCCGAAAAGGCTGCCGACAACGCGCCATATCTTCCCTGGGCCGCACAGGCGACGCTCGAATATCGCAGCCAGGCCGGCCGCTGGGACGATGCGATCCGCCTGCTCGAACAGCAGAAGGCCGCCCGCGTCGTCGAAAAGGCCGAAGCCAACCGTTTGCACGCCGTGCTCCTGACGGCGCGCGCCGGCGAGAAGCTGGAAAGCAACCCGACGGGTGCCCGCGACGACGCTCTGCAGGCGCTGAAGCTTGCCGCCGATTTCATTCCGGCCGCCCTCATCGCCGCAAAGGCGCTGTTTCGCGAAGGCGGCGTGCGCAAGGCCGCCTCGATCCTCGAACAGGCATGGAAATCGGCACCTCATCCTGAGATCGGCCAAGCCTATGTCAGGGCCCGCAGCGGCGATTCCACGCTCGACCGGCTGAAGCGCGCCGAACGGCTGGAAGGGCAGCGCCCGAACAACGTCGAATCGCTTCTCGTCGTCGCCCAGGCAGCCCTCGACGCGCAGGAATTCGCCAAGGCTCGCGCGAAGGCGGAGGCAGCGGCGCGCATGCAGCCGCGTGAAGCCGCGTACCTGCTGTTGGCCGACATCGAAGAAGCCGAGACCGGAGACCAGGGCCGCGTGCGCCATTGGCTGGCCCAGGCGCTCAAGGCGCCGCGCGATCCGGCCTGGGTGGCAGACGGCTTCGTATCCGACAAGTGGCTGCCGGTGTCGCCGGTGACCGGCCGTCTCGACGCCTTCGAATGGAAGGCGCCCTTCGGCCAGATCGAGGGTGCACTCGAAGACGGTTCGGCGCCAGCCTCGATCGAAACGGCTTTGAAGACATTGCCGCCGCTGCGTGACGTCAGGCCGGAAAGCCCGGTCAACGACCATCGCATCATTGAGTTGGAACGCGCCGCGACGATTGCCGAGGCTGTGCGCCCCACGCCGGCACCAGCACCGGCATCGGCAAAACCGAAACCCGCCGAACCGGCCGTGAGCGATAAAGCGCCGGCGCCGAGCGAGGCGAAACCTTTCTTTGGCGGACTGCCGGATGATCCCGGCGTTCGCGATCCCAGGGTGGAACCGGAACCCAAGACACGGCTCCGTCTTTTCTGAAATGGAACGAAAACCGCATGTTCGAACGCTTTCAGGCATTCTTCCAGAATCTCACCGCCGACCACCCGAAGAAAGGTTTTGCCCCTGATGATCCGCGCATCACAGTGGCAGCGCTCTGCATGCAGGTCATGGAGGCCGACGGCCAGATCAAAGCCAGCGAGAAGAAACGGCTGCGCAAGCTCCTGAAGGAGCAGTATGCGCTCGACGGCAAGCAGCTCGATGCTCTGATGGCCGCCGGCCTCGAGGCCGAAAGCTCCGCCGTCGACTATTATCGCTTCACCGCCGACCTGAAGCGCCATCTCAATACCGAGCAACGGCTGGAGCTGATCGGCATCCTCTGGGACATCGTCTATGCCGATGGCGAACGCAGCGAGATGGAAGACCATGTGATCTGGCGTATCGCCGATCTGCTCGGCGTCTCCTCGCGCGAGCGCATCCAGAAGCGGCAGGAGGCCGCCGCCAGGGTGACGGATGTCCAGGTTGCGCAAGATGATGCCGACTGAGCAAAACCCGAACCGCGACGGGCGCCCGATCCTCATCGTCCTGCATCAGGAGCGGTCGAGCCCCGGCCGCGTCGGCCAGTTGCTCGTCGAAAAGGGCTACCGCCTCGATATCCGTCGCCCGGTTCTGGGCCAGCCCCTTCCGACAACACTGAAAGACCATGCCGGCGCCGTCGTCTTCGGCGGGCCTATGAGTGCCAATGATCCCGATGACTTCGTCAAGAAGGAGATCGACTGGATCGACATTCCGCTCCGGGAAAAGCGCCCCTATCTCGGTATCTGCCTTGGCGCGCAGATGCTGGTCCGTCATCTCGGCGGCAAGGTGCAGTCGAATGCCGACGGCTCGACGGAGATCGGCTGGTATCCGCTGCACCCGACCGAGAAGGGCCGCCTGCTGATGCACTGGCCGAAGATGGTCTATCATTTCCACCGCGAGGGCTTCGAGCTGCCGCGCGGCGCCGACCTGCTGGCCGAAGGCGATGCCTATCCCAACCAGGCCTTCCGCTACGAGGGCAACGCCTGGGGCCTGCAATTCCATGCCGAACTGACCCGGGTGATGATGCATCGCTGGGTCGTGCATGGCGCCCATCGCTTCATCCTGCCGAATGCCCAGCAGGGCCGCGAACATCTCGAAGGCCGCATGCTGTTCGACGCGCCGCTGAAAGCCTGGCTGACCGAATTCCTCGACATCGTCTTCGAAGGAAAGACGGCGAAGGCGGCGTCCTCTATCGCTCTTCGCGCTTAGAGCCTTTCCTGGTCAGATTGAAGCATTCTGCCGGAGCAGGTTTTCGTTAGGGCAGAGGCGATTGGCGAAAGGCATACCTCTTGGTACGTCCGAGCCGATCGCCTCTGATCCTGGCGGAAAGATGCCCGGCCCACCGGCCGCACCGCTTCGCCATGCGAAGCGACAAGTGCGTCCGGCGATTTTAAGTCTTGCAGATTTGCCACGCAAATCTGCGGGAGGTTGGCTGAAACGGGCCGGCTGATCGACCGGCCGGCTTGGCCGTAGAGCTGGGCTACGACGCGCCGGCCGGTCGACCATCCGACTCCGTTTGAGCCAACAGAATGGTTCAAGCTGACCAGGAAAGGCTCTAATCCTTAAATCGATTGCGCTGGGGTAGGCGCGTCGAGCGTATCGATCCGGCGCAATTTGGGGAAACTCGACGCCCAGATCGCCGCCACGACAAGCGTCCCGACCCCACCGATGACGACCGCCGGCACCGCGCCGAAGATCGCCGCCATCGTGCCCGCCCTGAATTCCCCGAGTTCGTTAGAAGCGCCGACGAAGACCATGTTGACCGCATTGACGCGGCCGCGCAGCTGATCCGGCGTCCAGAGCGCAATCAGGCTCTCGCGCACATAGACCGACACCATGTCGGCCGCCCCCATCAGCGCCAGCGCCGCGATCGAGACCTCGGTATTGGTCGATATGCCGAAGATGATCGTTCCGACACCGAACAGGGCGACGCCGATGAACATGTAGATGCCGGCGCGATATTTGAGCGGATAGGCAGCAAGGAAGATCGCCATGACGATGGCGCCAAGTCCGGGTGCGGCGCGCAGCAGTCCGAGGCCCCAGGGACCGAGGGTGAGGATATCGCGCGCAAAAATCGGCATCAGCGCCGTGGCCCCGCCGAGCAGCACGGCGAAGAGATCGAGCGAGATCGCCCCGAGCACCACCTTTTCAGCTCGGATGAAACTGAAGCCGCCGAGGATCATCGCCCAGCTCTTGGTCTCGCCCGAAGTCTTCTGCACAGGTTTCGGGATCATGTAGAGAAGGGCGGCACCGAGCACGGAAAAGATCACCGCTACCGTATAGGCAGTCGGCGCACTGACACCGTAGAGCAGACCGCCGAGCACCGGCCCGGTGATTGCCGCGAGCTGCCAGGACGACGAATTCCAGGCGATCGCATTGGAGAGTACCTCCTCCGGCACGAGATTGGGCGCCAGCGACTGTACCGCCGGCGACATGAAGGCGCGCTCGATGCCGAAGATCAAAAGCACCGCGAAGACAGGCAGCGGCGTAAAGGTTCCCATTAAAGTCATAACCAGCAGCGCCAGCGTACAGAGCGCGCTCACCATCGAGCAGAGGGCCGCGATCGCCCGGCGATTGTACCGATCGGCTACCGAACCGGTGACGAGGATGAGCAGCAGCGACGGCAGGAACTGCACGAGACCGATTAAGCCGAGATAGATCGCGCTGCCCGTCTGGTCGTACATCTGCCAGCCGACGGCGACGCTGACGATCTGCTGCGAGAAGGAAAGCAGGAAGCGCGCGAAGAAGAACCGCGTGTAGGACGAATGCCGGAACGCGGCAAAACGGTCTCCGGTGGGCGAAAACGACATGGAGGTTTTCCGAGGAGACGGGCGCCGAAATAGCTGCAAAGCCGCCCGTTAAACATGATTCACCGCGCGTTTCCACACGGCACTTGCCCGTTTAGTCGCCAATGTCTACATGTCTGTCAACAACGATTTGGAGATGACGATGTATGCGCTGTTGGCAACCATTGATTTAGCTTTGCAAATTTATATTTGGATTTTGATTGCCAGCGCTATTTTCTCGTGGCTCTTCGCATTCAACGTCATCAATTCCAACAACCAGTTCGTCAATCAGATCGGGATGTTCCTGTACAACGTCACCGAGCCTGTTCTACGTCCGATCCGCCGCCTGCTGCCCAATCTCGGGGGCATTGATATTTCGCCGATCATTCTGCTGTTGATAATCTTCTTCATCCGGATGCTGCTGGCCACCAGCATCGCGCCGCTCTTCGGCGTTCGCATTTGAACCGTCCCTGGAAGCAATTTGACGACCATGTCCGCCTCGCCATACGGTTGACGCCAAATGGCGGGCGTGACGCAATCGATGGCGTCGAGGCTGACGGTGAAGGCGATCCGCATCTGAAGGTTCGCGTCACCGCCGTGCCCGAGAAAGGCAAGGCCAACAAGGCCCTCATCCTGCTCGTCGCCGGATCACTTGGCGTTCCCAAATCAAGCGTCAGTCTCGTCTCGGGTGAGACCGCGCGCAAAAAAATCCTCCGGATCGACGGCGATCCGGAGGATTTGGTAAAAAAGCTCGAGATATCTTTAGGCTGAACAATCAGCCTTTCGTCTTCTTGGCGCGCTCGACGGCTTCGAGGATGAGTTCGCCGGCTTCCTTGGAGTCGCCCCAGCCGAAGATCTTCACCCACTTGCCAGGCTCCAGATCCTTGTAGTGCTCGAAGAAGTGCTCGATCTGCTTCAGCGTGATCTCGGGAAGATCGGTGTAATCCTTCACCTTCTCATAGCGCAGCGTCAGCTTCGGCGACGGCACGGCGATGATCTTCTCGTCCTTGCCGGAATTGTCTTCCATCTTCAGGACGCCGATCGGACGCACGTTGATGACGCAGCCGGGAACCAGCGGGCGGGTGCTGGCGATCAGGACGTCGATCGGGTCGCCATCTTCCGACAGCGTGTGCGGCACGAAACCATAATTGCCCGGATAGGTCATCGGCGTATAGAGGAAACGATCGACCACCAGCGTGCCGGCTTCCTTGTCCATCTCATACTTGATGGGATGACCGCCGACCGGAACCTCGACGATAACGTTGACGTCCTCAGGTGGATTATTACCGATTGAAATGGCGTCGATGCGCATAAGAAACTCCCGCGAGGTTGAATGTGCTGGCAGCCAGATAATCAGTTTCATGTGGCAACGCAACATGGCACAGCACCAATGCTTGACTGCACCGGGTCACATTCACATCAAAAGTTTCTAATAGGAGATAGGCGACCGCTGACTCCAGCACCGCACGTCTTTTCGGACACCAAAGGGCGCTGCAGCACTTTGAATTGTGCGTAGACCGTTCAGCTCCAGATGAAGCCGATCTTCTTCAATTGCCTGTGGTCGAAACTTTCCATGCCTTCGCAGAAATCGACACCGCCATGATTGCGGTAGAAGTGGCTGGCGGTCTCGTTATCCTCGAGGCACCAGACGACCAGCCCGTTGCAGCCGAGCGACTTCAACAGCCGGCGCGCCTCGCCGAACAGCATTCTGCCGAGGCCGATGCCCTGATACTCGGGGCGAAGGTAAAGCTCGTAAATCTCGCCTTCCTGCGGCAGAGCGCGGGCGCGGTTGAGGCCGAGCGTCGCATAGCCGGCGACCGTTCCGGCAACATCGAGAACCAGCAGCGTTGCGGGTCCCCGCGTCGCCTTGCGCCACCAGCTTTCGCCGCGCCGCTCGATCATCTGCGTCAGTGCGCGATGCGGAATGATGCCCGCATAGGTGTGTTGCCAGGCAAGCCTGTGTGTTTCCGATATGGCTCGGGCATCTTGCGGCTCGGCCCGCCGGACATCGATCGACAACGTCTTCATAACGTTTACTCTGGTCCCGCCGAAGGCAACTAACCATATGCACAAAGGCATTGTGATCGATTGCCCACAGACTTGATATGTGGACGATGATCAAAAGTTAACGCTTTTTTAACGATTGTCACAAGATGGAATCGACGCGGCGCACAATAAAAAACCCCGGCGCGAAGGCCGGGGTTTCTAAGGATTTCTGAAAGATTGCGACGCGCTCTAGGCTCTCAGAGCGCCGCCTTCGTCTTTTCGAAACGCTTGCGATCGTTTGCGTCGAGATACATCTTGCGCAGACGAATATTCTTCGGTGTCACTTCCATCAGCTCGTCATCCTGGATCCAGGAGAGCGCGCGATCAAGCGTCATGCGGATCGGCGGCGTCAGCTTCACCGCTTCGTCCTTGCCGGCGGCGCGGATGTTGGTGAGCTGCTTGCCCTTCAGGACGTTGACTTCAAGGTCGTTGTCGCGCGAATGGATGCCGATGATCATGCCGGCATAGACCTTTTCGCCCGGCTCGATGATCATCGGGCCGCGATCTTCCAAGTTGAACATCGCATAGGCGACAGCTTCGCCGGGAGCGTTGGCGAGCAGCACGCCGTTGACGCGGCCACCGATCACACCCTTGTAGGGCTGATAGTCGTGGAACAGGCGGTTCATGATCGCCGTGCCGCGCGTATCCGTCAGCAGCTCCGACTGGTAGCCGATCAGGCCACGGGTCGGTGCGTAGAAACGCAGGCGGAGACGGTTACCGCCCGACGGACGCAGCTCGACCATTTCGGCCTTGCGCTCGGACATCTTCTGCACGACGACACCGGAATGTTCTTCGTCGACGTCGATGACGACTTCTTCGACCGGCTCCAGAAGCTGGCCGCTTTCATCCTTGTGCATCACGACGCGCGGACGCGACACGGCAAGCTCGAAGCCTTCGCGACGCATGGTTTCGATGAGAACGGCGAGCTGAAGTTCGCCACGGCCGGATACGTAGAACGAATCCTTGCCTTCGGCTTCTTCGATCTTCAGGGCGACGTTGCCTTCCGCTTCCTTGAAGAGACGGTCGCGGATGACGCGGCTCGTCACCTTGTCGCCTTCGGTGCCGGCCAGCGGGCTATCGTTGACGATGAAGGACATGGTCACAGTCGGCGGATCGATCGGCTGCGCCTGCAGCGGCTCGGTGATCGAAGGATCGCAGAAGGTGTCGGCAACCGTGCCCTTGGAAAGGCCGGCAATCGCGATAATATCGCCCTGATGCGCTTCGTCGATTGCCGTGCGCTCGATGCCGCGGAAGGCGAGGATCTTGGAAATACGGCCGGTTTCGATCGTCTTGCCGTCGGCGTGGAGAACCTTCACGGCCTGGTTCGGCTTGATGGAACCGGAATTGATACGGCCGGTGATGATGCGGCCGAGGAAGGGGTTGGCTTCGAGGATCGTGCCGATCATCGTGAACGGACCTTCGTGGACGGTCGGCTCCGGAACATGCTTGAGCACCAGGTCGAGAAGCGGCGTAAGACCCTGATCCTTCGGACCTTCCGGATTGACGTTCATCCAGCCGTCGCGACCGGAACCGTAGAGGATCGGGAAGTCGAGCTGCTCGTCGGTCGCGTCGAGGTTGGCGAAAAGATCGAAGACTTCGTTGATGACTTCTTCGTGGCGGCCATCAGGACGGTCGATCTTGTTGATCGCGACAATCGGACGAAGACCGACCTTCAACGCCTTGGAGACAACGAACTTCGTCTGCGGCATCGGGCCTTCAGAGGAGTCGACGAGAACGATCGCGCCATCCACCATCGAGAGAATGCGCTCGACTTCACCGCCAAAGTCGGCGTGGCCGGGGGTGTCGACGATGTTGATGCGGACACCCTTCCATTCCACCGAGGTCGCCTTGGCGAGAATGGTGATGCCGCGTTCTTTTTCGAGATCGTTCGAGTCCATCACGCGTTCAGCGACACGCTGATTTTCGCGGAACGAGCCGGACTGCTTGAGAAGCTCATCCACCAGGGTCGTTTTGCCATGGTCAACGTGCGCGATGATCGCGATATTGCGAAGTGACATATGTGAAATCTCTGAGGCTGGGGCGCACGCTCTAGAGGGCGCGCCTATTAGTTTGGGGCGTCCATACAGTTTTTTTTGCGGTTGCGAAAGGGGGGAACGCGCAAAAGCTGCGGCAAGGCTGTCGCCCCGCCGCATCATAGCGTGTCATCAAATTGTCTTAGGCGTCGCTGCCTGTCAATTGCTCGAAGGTCGAAAGTCCCTTTTTGACGAGCATCGCATCCGGGCTCGGCAGCTTGCCGCGGAACGCCTTGTAGGCGTCTTCCGGATCAACCGAACCGCCGACGGAATAGATATTCTCTTTGAGCTTGCGCGCCATCTCTCCGTTGAAGGCGTCTCCCGTCTCCTCGAAGGCGGCAAAGGCATCGGCGTCGAGCACCTCCGACCACATGTAGGAGTAATAGCCGGCCGAATATCCGCCGGAGAAGATGTGCTGGAAGTGCGGCGTCGCATGGCGCATGACGATCGACTTCGGCATGCCGATCTCGGCCAGCACCTCGCCCTGCACCGCCATCGGGTCTTCGACGGTTGTTCTCGTGTGAAACGCCATGTCGACCAGTGCCGACGAAGTGAACTCGACCGTATTGAAGCCGGCGTTGAAAGTGCGGGCTGCAAGCACCTTCTCGAGCAGGGCCTGCGGCATCGGCTCGCCGGTTTCGACATGCACGGCATAGCGCTTCAGAATATCGGGCACCGTCAGCCAGTGCTCATAAAGCTGCGACGGCAGCTCGACGAAATCGCGCGAGACGCCGGTGCCCGCAACCGAGGGATAGGTGACGTTCGAAAGCATGCCGTGAAGCGCATGGCCGAATTCGTGGAATAGCGTGCGGGCATCGTCGAGCGACAGCAGCGCCGGCTTGCCTTCCGCCGGCTTGGCGAAGTTGCAGACATTATAGATGATCGGCAATTCACCGTGGCGGCCGTTCTTCAGCTCCAGCCTGTGCTGCGATTGCAGCGAGCTCATCCAGGCGCCTGAGCGTTTCGAGCTGCGGGCGAAATAATCGCCAAGGAACAGGGCGACGAGCTTGTCCTCGCGGTCCCTGATTTCGAACACCCTGACATCCGGGTGATAGGCGGCCACGCCCTTCTTCTCGACGGCCCAGATGCCGAACAGCCGGCCGGCCACGTCGAAGCAGGCTTCGATGATCTTCTCGAGCTGCAGATAAGGCTTGAGCTCGGCCTCGGAGAAATCGAACTTCCGCGCCCGGATCTTTTCGGCATAGTGGCGCCAGTCCCAGGGCATCACCTCGTGGTTCCGGCCTTCCTCGGTGATCAGCGCCGCAATATCGGCCTCCTCCTCGCCGGCGCGTTTCACCGCCCGCGCCCAGACGGCCTTGAGCAGGCCGTTCACCGCATCCGCCGTCTTCGCCATCGTGTTGTCGAGCTTCAGCTCGGCGAAATTGCCGTAGCCGAGCAGTGTCGCCACTTGGTGGCGCAGCGCCAGCGTTTCCCTGACGACGGCGCGATTGTCCGTCTCACCGTCATTTTCGCCGCGCGCCACCCACGCCTTGAAAGCCTGCTCGCGCAGATCGCGGCGCTCCGAGAAGGTGAGGAAGGGCTCGATGATCGAGCGTGACAGCGTCACCGCATATTTGCCCTCTTCGCCGCGTTCGCGCGCTGCTGCCGCCATCGCGTCGCGAAGGAATTCCGGCAGGCCCTCGAGCTCGGCGCTGTCCGAAAGGACCAGTGCCCAGGCCTTTTCGTCGGCCAGCACGTTCTGGCCGAACTGCGTCCCGAGGCCGGCAAGCTTTTCATCGATCGCCGCGAGTTTTTCCTGCTCGGCCTTATCAAGCTTGGCGCCCGATTTGACGAAGCCTTTCCAGTGGCGTTCCAGCACGCGTGTCTGTTCGAGCGTCAGGCCAAGGCTCTCGCGGTTCTCCCAGAGCGTGTCGATGCGGGCAAAAAGCGCTGCATTCATCCCGATCTTCGAATAGTGGCGCGACATCTTCGGCGAGATCTCCCGCTCCAGAGCCTGGATCACATCATTGGTATGCGCGCCCGCCTTGTTCCAGAACAGCGCGGAGACACGCGACAGCGCGTCGCCGGCAATCTCCAGCGCCACGACCGTATTGTCGAATGTCGGCGCATCGCCGTTTCCGGCGATCTCGTCGATCTCCCTTTCATGCGCGGCAAGCGCGGCTTCGAAGGCGGCGGCAAAATCACCGTCATCAACAGCATCGAAACGCGGCAGGCCGTGAAGACCGTCCCAGGTCACCAGCGCCGAATTAAAGTCATGTGGAGAAGGCATCGGAGAATTCCTTTTGGCATGCAGATGGATCGTCAATATAGGAGGGCTGTCGTAGAATTGGTATGTTGCCGGGAAGGACCTTTTGCCCCGCCTGCCAAATTTGGCGGGCGCCTGCCAATTCTGGTGGACAACAATTGATACGTGAAAATTAACCAATCGTTAACGATTGACGCGAATCACGCGCAGGCGCTAGTTTTCTGATGTTCTTCTTGTAAGGGGACATGCGCCATGGAAATTTTTTCTGTGCGGTCTTCTCAGAGTTTGCTTTTTAAGAACAATCCTAATAACGCAAAAAGTTCGAAGACCTCTGATATTGAAATCGAGACCAGAGCTCCCGCCTTGGCCTCGTTCCAGATCGAAGACGATGTTGGCGAAGGCCCGGATTTCACCGCGGTCAGCCCTGGAGAGCTGCGCAATTACGCACGCCAGAGTTTCGACAGCGGCCTGATCGATCAGAATACCTACGCCGCGATCTCCGAACCGCTACCGATGCATGCGATCGATCCGCTCGGCAACATCATCGATCTCTCCAGCGTCACCGACGGCACCAGCTTCAATTTCCTCGACTATTACAAGAATCAGCTGCAGATCGCCATGTCGATCGGCGATCCCAATGAGGTCCAGACGTTGAAATCGATCGTCAATTTCCTGGATGGCTGATCGGACCATGATGCCGAAAATCTAGGTCAGGCCTTGCGCCAGCCGAGCAGGCCGGGCGTTGCGTGCCAGAGCGCCTGCGCGGCAAATCCCATGAAAAGCACGCCCGAGCAGCGCACGATCAACCGCTCATGGGCACGATAGAAGCGCCGCACCGTACCGGCGCCGATGATGCCGATCAGGATGATGTCGGCAGTCACGAAACCGACGAACGACACGACGAGCAGCACCGGCAACGCCTCGAAATCGAGCGCGCCGGCCGAGCCTGCAACGAGTGCGGTGAAGGTGGCGAGCGCCACCGGATAACCCTTCGGATTGGTGACGCCGAAGATCAGACCGCGGCGAAACGGCCGCTCGACCACAACAAGCGCCTGCCCCTCCGCTTTCGGCTTGGCATTGACGGCGCTCCAGCCGATCCAGGCGAGGTAGAAACCGCAGGCAAGGCCGAGCAGGTCGAAGACGAAGGTTCCGATCGTTTTTGCGCCGACGATCGCGATCAGCGCCAGCGACGACCAGATGAGGTCCCCGACCAGATGCCCCATCATAAAGAGGGCGCCGGCCTTGCGGCCCTGCCCCGCGCCGATGCCGAGCAGTTGTAGAAAGGCGGGTCCCGGAATGAGCACGTAAAAGAGCGCCGCCAGAAAGGCGCCGAAGAGCAAAGACTGCGTCATGGAAATGCTCCGGAGGATGATGACAGCAGACTAAGCGATCACGGCCATCCGTCAAGGGTAGTTGCACTGCAATGAAATGCGGGATTAGGTAAGGTAGCAAGCGCTACCTGGCGGCGGCTTTCGGCTCGTAGCGGACTTTTTTCGTTGTCGAAGAGATGGCGGCCTTGCGCCCTCAATCCAGTCATTGGCGTTTGCGCTAACGGAATCGAAAGCAGACATTCACTGCTGACGCGCACGACTGCGCGTATGGATTCGTTCCCGACTCTTGCCCCAAGACGCTCCCGAAAAATGGAGGGAACAAGGATCCCGGTCAGGATCAAGTTGTCTGACTGATCTCGGCGCACCGCTGCCGCTTCTTCTGCGGCTCGCAAGACAGAGCCGTCCGCGATGACCCGCATGTCTCTTGCGCTACTGGGCAAGGTAACCGCCGTCGATGTTCAACTCGACGCCGGTAACGTAGCTTGCCTCCTCGGAAGCTAGATACAGGCAGCCATAGGCGATCTCGATCGACCTGCCACCGCGCTTCATCGGGGTTGCCGCGATGACAGCTTCATTGAGCTCTGGCGCCTGTGCATCCGTCAGCGGCGTGTGTACGAAGCCCGGATGCACGGAGTTGACCCGGATCCCGTCGGATACGTACGTCATCGCCGCGTTTTTCGACATGTTGCGGACAGCACCTTTGGCGGCATGGTAGGAATGCGCACCCGCAACCGCTGCACTGCCCCAGATCGAGGAGATGTTGACGATCGAACCTGCTTGCTGCTTGCGCATGACGCGAATTGCTTCCCGCATGCCGAGGAAGACACCAGTCTGGTCGACGGCGATCATCTTCAGCCAGTCCTTCATCTCCAGCTTGTCGAGCGGCTCGTAGGCGATAATGCCGGCATTGTTTACAAGCACGTCAAGTCGGCCATGTTTCCTGACGATCGCGGCAACGACCGTTGCCCATTGCTCTTCGCTGGTCACATCAAGCGTCATTGCTTCGACTGCGTCGGGATATAGTTTTTCGGACGGCTTGATGTCGCCGGCGACGACGATGGCGCCCTCGCTATTGAACAGATCCGCGACTGCGAAACCGATACCACCTGCGGCTCCTGTGACCAATGCAACCTTGCCCTTGAGTCTCATCTCGCAGCTCCTTCTTGGCTTGATGGTGTCGTGTGCAAAAGCGGCGCCTGCGGCGCGGCGTGTTCTTCTCCGAGCAATCCGCGATGGCCCTCGTTCGCCGACGTCTAGTTTCGTGGGAAGTGTGCTAGTCGCCAGCCGGCGCGAGGATCTGCATTCGCATCACTTTCACTCCGCCATCGGCGAGTTCGGGCAGCTTGGCAAACCACTCCTTCACATATGGCATGGCGTTATGAGCCTCAAAGTCGGCTTCGTTGGCGAATATCTCGTAGAAGATGAAGTGTCCGGGGATCTCACGATTCTCCTGAAGAAAATAGACGAGGTTTGCGGGATCGCTGCGGACAAGGTCAATGAGAGGAAGCGTGACGGCCCGTAGTTCGGCCTCCTTGCCCGGTTTGGCACGGACCTCGGCAACAACCGAATAGGCCCCGCTTGCAATTTTGGCATAGCCCTGGGCCGGGCCTTCCTGTGCGAGCGCTTCCGTTTGGAGAACGGGTCCCGCGAGCAGGCCCCCGAGCAGAATAGCCGAAGCCTGCAGCCGCAGCGTTGTGATCATGTCGTTTCTCCTTATCTTGCCAAGCGCGGTAAGATGGCCCGCTGGCCAAATCCGGGTGCTGGCTTGCAAAGTGATGCTGATGCCTTTTGCGCTTACTTCGCGCTTGCAAGTTGCAGATGCGCCGCCAATGCATCGGCAAACCGCTTTTTCACGGGTCCAAGCGCCTTCACGAATTCTAGTTGCTCCCCCTCCGGCCCCTTGCAATAGATCAGTTCCCAGCCGTCCGATGGCGCAACGGTCACCTTATTGGTGTTGGCGCTCTGGGGGGCCTCCTTTCGTTCGTCTTCAGTCGAAACACGTATGATGCGATTTGCCCGCACCTGCGTCATGCCGCGCTGCGCGGACTCCGCCTCGAGATCGGCGATGAACTGGTTGAAGTCGACATCGTCCCGGACGTAGAAGCAGATGTGCATCATGCGGGGAAATGCCGGGCTCATGTGCTCCACGGGTTCAGCGAAAGCCTTGGGGCCGCCCATCGGTTGGTCGGCATCGCGATACTGCAGGAGTTCGATCACGACGTTGTCGAACTGGATGAATCGCACATCGAGCCGTTGAGCGCCGCCCCTCAGATCGGGCACGCCGATTGTCCGCGGATTGACGCCGAGCTGATTGGCCAAGATTTCCTGGTCGGCAAGCAGCGTGTTCTGCACGGCGTCGCCTTGAAAGTCTCCATGGCGAAAGACTTCGGTCCCACCGAGTACGGCCGTGTAAAATTCGAACGCGCGTTCCATGTTCTGCACGGTCAAGCCGAAATGCTGTACGCCCTGGAGCCGGGCACCGAGCGAATTTGAATCGCGGGTTGCGACGGACGTTTCTTGCGCGGACGCAGTTGCGTTGACCGAGAGGGCACCGGTAATTCCGCCGATCGCAACTCCTCCGGCGGCGCGAAGGATGGCGCGGCGCTTCGGGTCGTCCGGTTGGTTATCTGGTCTTTGCTCGCGAGACATCGATGCCTCCTGTTGTTCGGGGGGTGACTGCCCGAATATTAGCGCTCCAGCACTTGCGAGGGGCGTTAAGATCGGTGAAATTTGGTGAATCGAGCAGCGATCCGCTAAGCACGATGCCGACAACCTGGTGTCTTGCTGCAAGCGGACTGCGGCCCCCGACCGGCGCCAACAAGGGTTCACATGGAAATGGACACGACAGCGGGGCGGGCCAGACGGATTGCAATCGTGCTGGGGTCCGGCGCGGGGATGTATTTCAGCATCGGGATCGTGCTGATCTATGGCTTTAGCGTTTTCATCGTGCCAATCACCGCGGATACCGGCTGGGATCGGACCGTGGTGGCGGCGGTCGTCGCACCGATAGCCATCGTAAACGGTCTTATGTCGCCTGTAGTAGGGGCGTTGACGGATCGGTTCGGTCCGCGCCGGGTGCTTGCCGTATCATCCGTGTCGATGGCGATCGGCCTGATCGGGGTCGGAATTGCATCGCAGAATCTGACCACATTCATCGTGGCCGTCGCCGTGGCAAGCCTTGTGGGTGCCGCGCAGACCGGCGTGCCCTACACCTATGTGGTGGTCGGATGGTTCTCCGCGCGACGCGGTCTCGCACTGGGTGTCATGCTTTCCTTCGTGGGGCTTGGGATCGCAACGGTTCCTCCGTTCCTTGCATTCCTGATTTCCGAGTGGGGCTGGCGCTTTGCCTTCATGGCAGCCGGTCTGATATCGATGGCGGTCACGCTTCCCGTCGCGCTTTTCGTTATTCGTGATCCACCCGTGCTTCAGCGACCCGACCGCGCAGGGGGCGAGGGCCACACTGTTCGCCAAGCGGTGGAAACGGCAAGCTTCTGGTTGATGCTGGGCGCGTTCTTTCTCAACTACTTCGCCGCTGCGGCCGGGTCTATCTCACTCCCTGTCGTGCTAGCGGATCGCGGAGCCGATCCGGCAACGGCGGCCTTGGTCATGAGCTTTGTGGGTGTGTCCTTCATTGTCATGCGTCTCGGTTTCGGGGCCTTGCTTGATCGATTTCCTCCCGTCCCATTGACCAGCCTGGCCTTTCTGTCACCCGTTGTCGGCCATCTTGTTCTGTTGAATTCCGATGGCCTGATCCCGGTCTATGTCAGCGCCGTCTTTTTCGGCCTCGCCACTGGAGCGGAGGGCGACGCGATCGGCTATCTTCTGGCGAAACGCTTCGGGATGCGAAGCTTCGGCAAGCTCTTCGGGATCAATTACATGGCTTTGACGTTTGGCGCAGGTCTCGGACCGGCCTTGCTACATATCGCAGCGGCCGATGGCGCCAGCTATTTCAAGGCCTTCTCGATCTTTGCAGGCATTGCCGTGATCGCACCGGTGTTGCTGATCCTGGATCGTCGAACGCGATCGCTTACTGCTCGGGACTAGATGTGTTACCGCTACGGAGCGTAGGAGGCGGTGGCAACGCGTCTCTTGCCGGCGTCTCCCAAACCATTGAGAAGCGTGCGCGCCTTGAGAAGATCGCAGGTGGCGAACCCGTCTTTGAAACGTCGGTAGACCGGCGCCAGAACTCCGGCAGCCTTTGCGCCTTGATCCGTCCGAAGCCAATGATCGGCCAGAGCCGTTGCTGCCCGCAGTTCCCATGACAGCGCGCCCTGGCGCCGCGCCAGATCGAGTGCTTGCATATAAAGTGCTTCGGCGGCTTCTGCCGTCCGGTGGGTGCTTTCCTTGCTCAACAAATCCGCCTTTATGCGCAACAGTTCCGGCATGCACCAAGTCTCGCCAGTTGATGCCGAAAGTGCGATTGCCTCGTCGATGGCGGTTCTCCCTGCATCAACGTCTCCACGCGTTCCCAGAGCCGCAGCATAAATGCCCATGTAGAATGGGCACCGCATGCGGAAATGCACCGCAAGAAGCTCATCGAGCGCGCTTCTCAACATTGGCAGTCCCGATGCATCGCCACTCTGCAGGAGCCACTCCGCGCGTAGGCATCGGCTCATGGCACTCCAAACTGTCATCGCGTGTTCCGCGACATGTGCTTCGATGCCGACAAGCAGGCGCTCCGCGGCGGCGAGGTCTCCCGTCAGTAGCGCGATGGGGCAGGTCGTGTGGACCACGGCATTGCAGAGCGCGAGGGCGTGCTGCGCCGCCCGCGCCTCTTCCAATTGACGCTGCGCCATGGCAACCGCCTTTTCTGGATGCCCCTGCAGCCAGGTGACGTTCGCAAGAGTTCCACGCGCCGCCGATCGCGGGTCCAACTGAAACCGCGCGATGTCCGAGCGAGCCACAGGAGGAATGTATCGGGCGATCATTCGTTCGAGGTGACGCTGCGCCTCAGCAAGCTCGCCCAGGTACCGCAGAGCGGTTCCCGTCTGCCTGTCGACATTATTGCGGGCATCGACGTCGCCACGATCCGTTGCCAGCACTCTGAACTTTTCCGCCATCGCAAGGGCCGAGCGATGGTCGCCCGTCCATGTGAAATAGTCGCACAATCCCCAGAGGCATCTGAGCCGGTAGTCGGTGTCGCGGAGCGACTCTGCGCAGCCCAGCGCTTTGGTCCAAGCTGCCTGGACCTCCAGCAGCGGGCCGCGGGTGTGAAGCAGCGCCGTGCCATATGCAAACTGCAGCTTCATATCGTCACCTGCATTTCGAAGTTTTGTGAAGCGGCTGCTGAGCGCGATTTCCACCGCCGCGCGGCACTCCTCCATGAGTGAAAGATGTTCCCAGAACGGGAGAGCGGCGACCGTGAGCGCCACGCCGAGGGCAGCATTGCGGTTCCCGGAAAGCGCCCAGCGCAAGGCACTGCGGATATCATCCATCTTTCGCCCATAGTCGGCGAGCCAGTGGGCCGTCGGTCGGATTTTCCATTCGGCCTCGGCGCGTTTGGCGAGTTCGAGGAGGTGTTCGGCGTGGCGATGGCGCAGGCTGTCGTCTTCGCCGCTTTCGGCCAGTTTCTGCTGCACGTATGTGCGGGTTGTATCGAGCAATCTATACTGCGTCCCGAATTCTCCTCGTTCTGTCGACACAAGCGATTTCGCAACGAGGTTCGCGACGGCGTGAATGCAATCGGAGCGGGCGCGCCCCCTGTCGACCGCTACGGCGCAGGCGGATTCGATACTGAAGGCGCCGGCAAAAACCGAGAGGCGTCGCAGCAGAACGCGTTCAGGCTCGGCGAGCAGGCCATAACTCCAGCCCAGCGTCGCTGCCAAGGTGTGGTGACGGGAGTCGCCGCACCGCCTATCGCTCAGCACATGAGATTGTTCGGCAAGAAAACCAAGAAGCTCGCTTGCGCTGAACGCATCCAGTCGAGGCGCGGCGAGTTCGATCGCAAGGGCCAACCCGTCGAGCCTGCGGCAGATCTCGGCCACGACCGGCGCATTCCCGTCGTTGAGCATGAAATCGTCGCAACTTCCGGCTGCGCGCTCGACGAAGAGCTCGACTGCAGGGAACGTCAAAGCCTCGGCCGCGGACAGTCTGGACATCTCGGGCGGTGCATCGAGCGGCGGCAGGCGATAGACCTGCTCCCCGGGAACCCGTATCGGTTCGCGGCTTGTGGCGAGAATACGCACCCTTGCTGCAGCGGCCAGCAACGTTTCTGTGCAGGCGGCCACCGATTCGATAACATGTTCACAATTGTCGAGGACAAGCATGAACTCCCGGTCGGCCGCGAAGGCGGCGATCGCCGCCTTGATGTTTGCCGAGTGGACCCTCAACCCCATCGCCGTTGCGATCGACGTCGGTACGAGCGTTGCGTCGTTCACGGCCGCCAGATCAACGAACCATACTCCATGCTCAAAGGCCGCGGTCAGTCGACCAGCGATTGCGAGAGCCAGCCTCGTCTTGCCAACGCCACCCGGGCCAACGATCGTCAGGAGGCGCGATGCCTCAAGAGTGCGGCGGATCGCATCAACAGAATGGTCTCTTCCCACTAAACGGGTTGTTGGAACCGGCAGGTTATGCGCACGGGCATCCTGAGACCTCGCCGTCGCGGAAGCGTCACTCTGCCCGGAAACACTTACGGGAAAGACGAAACGATAGCCCCGACCGCTCACTGTCGCTATGTATTGCGTGCCGTCCGGAGCATCGCCGAGCGCCCGACGAAGAGCTGCAACGTTCACCTTCAGATTGCTTTCCTCGACGAAGGTATCCGGCCAGGCGCGCGACACAAGCTCAGCCTTGCCCACCAGTTCGCCCGGACGCTCGATCAGCGCTGCCAAAATTTCGAGCGCGCGGCTACCGACACGAACGGTCGTTTGATCACGCATCAGCGACTGCCGCTCTGGCACAAGCACATACGGACCAAAGGAATATGAAAGCACGGCCGAATCTCCGGACGCAAACGCACAGGCTTCTGAATACGTGAACGATCGCTTAATGAAACCGCTCACAGCCCCAGGACAATAACCAATATCACATGTGAAATACATCGCAGATCGATCGACAAGAGCAGCCGACGTGCAGGCTGCGGGGTCCGCTCCGGGGCCTGTGGCAGCAATGCTGAATGTCTTCTTGAAGCACCGAAGGTACAAGTCCCCATGCCATCAGGCCAGAGCTCAGAACCTGGGGGACCATTGCGCCTTCCCGGAAATTATTTCCGCTGCCTGTCCGAAGATTATGTTCCCACCTCCAATCAACGGCAGTTCTGCGCCCTCGTTGCAGTCCTAGAGAACGCTTTGGATCTTTCTGGAAAGCCGCCATGTTAGGTGCTTAGGGAAGGCGAGCTACCTTGCAGCATTCGCACGGTGTACTTGACCGCCATCAACGGAGGTGCGCCTGGATAGCGGGGACGCTAGTAAGCCATCCGCGCGCGTAGGCGGGGCCTGATCCAGTCGAGGAAGCACCGCACCTTCAGCGGCAGGGGGTCGACTGGTCCATGGACAACGTTCACCGGCAGCGGTTCCGGTGCGAACTCCGTCAGCAATTCCTGCAGCGCGCCGGAGCGCAACTGATCGGAGATCTGGTAAGACAGAACGCGGATAATGCCGATACCGGCCAGCGCAGCCTGAATGGCAGCCTCCGTCGTGTTGACCGCGAGTTTGGAGCGCGGCTCGACGGCAAAGGCCGCGCCATCCCGGCGGTAGCGCCATTCAGGCGCGGTCGCGAAGCCCTGGAAACTTATGCCGTCGTGCTGGGCGAGGTCATCCGGCTGACGAGGCACTCCTCGGCGGGCGAGATAGTCGGGGCTCGCGCAGATCACCCGGCGGACGGTGCCCACGCGCGTTGCGATAAGCGCGCTGTCCGCGAGATGCCCGATCCGCAGGGCCACATCGACGTGCTCATCCGCCAGACTTAGCTGCCGATCGACCAGGGTCAGGCGCAGGTTGATATCGGGTTGCTCCTTCAGGAATTCCAGCGCAATTGGCAGCAGATGGCGCTCGCCGAAGGCAATCGGTGCGGTCACGTGCAGCCCGCCACGCAGCGCGCCATAATCGCCGTTGGCCTGCCGCTCCGCCGCGTCCAGTTCCTCCAGAATGCGACGTGACGCGGCGACGAAGGCGCGCCCCTCCTCCGTCACGGCGAGGCCGCGGCGGGTGCGCAGGACCAAGCGCACACCAAGGTGCTTTTCGAGATCGGCGACCTTGCGGCTGACCGTGGCGAGCGGTGCATGCAGTCGCCGCGCCCCGGCAGAAAGGCTGCCGGCATCGACCACCGCCAGCAGTACCGACATCGCTTCAAAACGATCCATCCAATCCTTCCGCAAACTGAGAGGAAAGTTCCAAAAATGGTAGGATACCCTATTGTTTGTGGATATCATAGCTTTCACGTCGTCCAAGGGCGCTGCCCGGCTCCCGTATTGCCAATGATCAGGAAAGACGTCATGCCCCAACTTTCGCGTCGTGCCTTTACAAGCGCTCTCCCTCTCGGCCTCCTCGGGGGGAGCCTCTTCGGCGGAAGAATGATTGGAGGCGCGTCTGCGTTTGCCGCGACGCAGGATACCGCCAACGCGCCGGTGAGCGTTACGCCGCTCGCGCAGATCCGCATCGGTCGCTTTACGGTGACGGCGTTGACGGATGGGTATGCCGATATGCCCTATGGTTATTTTCCGGGGCGCACCGCGGCGGAGGTCGAACAGGCGGCAGTCGCGCAGTTCACCGCCCGGCCGAGTGGGGTGCGGTTCCTTTTCAACCAGTATCTCGTCGAGGATGGCGAGCGCCGCATCCTGATCGATGCCGGTGCGGCAGGCTCGATCGGGCAAACCGGGCAATTGCCGCAGGCGCTCGCCGCGCTCGGCCTGCAGCGCGACCAGATCGACGCGGTGATCGTGACGCATATGCATCAGGACCACATGGGCGGTCTGATTCTCGGAGGCAAGAACAACTACCCCAAGGCGGAACTCTATATAGATCGCCGCGACGTCACCCATTGGACTGATCCGGCCAAGCGCAGCGGCGCGCCCGATTATCTGCAGACCAGCTTCAAGATGGCGGAGGAGGTCGTGCGCCTCTACCCGAAACTCCAGGCGATTGACGGTGAGCGTGAGATTGTGCAGGGCGTCTCAATTGTCGACCTTACCGGCCATACACCCGGCCATATCGGCGTGCGGGTCGAAGATGACGGGCAGAGCCTCATCATGGTTTCGGATATGATCTTTCCGGTCGTGCATCCCGGGGCGACCGATGTGTTCTTCCTGTTCGAGCAGGACCCTGCAGCGGCCAAAGCGATGCGCGACCGCTTTTTTTCTCGCGCCGCTTCGGAAGGCGCGCTCATCGCCGCCACGCACATGCCCTTCCCAGGGCTCGGCCGTGTCGTCGCCGACCGCGGGCAGATGCGCTGGCAAGTGGCGGACTGGGCCCTACAGAACTGAAGTCCGCTCCGGCAGTCGCGAGGGTAGAAACGGTATGAGCACCAGATATCTCAGTATCGCCACGACGGCCTCCGTCGCGGCAACGCAGGAACACTATGGCAGCGCGGCGCAGTGGGCGCAGATAGGCGCGCGGCCACGCCGCCAATACTCGGCAGAGCCAGCGCCTCGGTCCGTCGGAAACGGCCTTCATCAGGGCGCGCGATGGTTTCTATCTCGGCAGTGTCTCGGACACCGGATGGCCCTATGTCCAATACCGTGGCGGGCCCGCGGGCTTTCTCACCACCGTCGATGTATCGACACTGGGCTTTGCGGATTTTCGCGGTAACCTGCAATACATCACTACGGGCAATGTGCGCGCGAATGACCGCGTCTCACTGTTCCTGATGGACTATGCGCACCGGCAGCGTCTGAAGATCTTTGGTCACATGCGCATCATCGATACGACAGAAGACGAAAGACGGCGCGCAGATTTTCTACAAGGATTGGGGCACCGGACAGCCGATGGTGTCCGTCATGGGTGGCCGCTGAACGGCGACGATTGGGATAACCAGATGCGCCATCGGGACGCCCCTCGAGGCGTCCCCGGCGCGAATCCCTGGACAGAATTCCGACCCCGCTGGAGACAGCAATGTCGCAATGGCGACTTTCGAAAGTCGCGGCACCGAAAGCCGCTGGCCCCCTAGCGGTCGTCTATCCAAGCCGAGCCGATGTCCGTTGTTGGTGCAATCCGGCCATCCGGAACGCTCTAAGAGTTTGGTGGCGTTTGCTACCTCACCCCACGAAAAAGCCCGCGCGGCAATGCCGGCGGGCTCATTCCGGTTCGAAGGCGAACCGTGATTACTTCACGAGGTTGCGCTTGGCGAGCGTGCGCAGGCGCAGCGCATTGAGCTTGATGAAGCCGGCCGCATCCTTCTGGTCGTAGGCGCCCTGATCGTCCTCGAAAGTGACGAGCTTGTCGGAATAGAGCGACTTGTCGCTTTCGCGGCCGATGACCATGACATTGCCCTTGTAGAGCTTCAGCGTCACTTCGCCTTCGACATGCTCCTGGCTCTTGTCGATCAACGCCTGCAGCATCTCGCGCTCCGGCGAGAACCAGAAACCGTAATAGATCAGCTCGGCGTAACGCGGCATGATGTCGTCCTTGAGATGGGCAGCACCGCGGTCGAGCGTGATCGATTCGATGGCGCGGTGCGCCGAGAGCAGGATCGTGCCGCCTGGAGTTTCGTAGACGCCGCGCGACTTCATGCCGACAAAGCGGTTCTCGACCAGATCGAGACGGCCGATGCCGTTGTCGCGGCCGTAATTGTTGAGTGTCGCCAAGAGCGTCGCCGGGCTCATGCGCACGCCGTTGATCGAAACCGCATCACCCTTTTCGAAGCCGACCTTGATGGTCGTTGCCTTGTCGGGTGCGGCTTCCGGGGAGATCGTGCGCATATGCACATATTCAGGCGCCTCCTGGGAGGGGTCTTCGAGAACCTTGCCTTCGGAAGAGGAATGCAGAAGGTTGGCGTCGACGGAGAACGGCGCCTCGCCCATCTTGTCCTTGGCAACAGGGATCTGATGTTGTTCGGCAAAGGCCAGCAGATCGGTGCGGCTCTTGAACGCCCAGTCGCGCCACGGCGCGATGATCTTGATGTCGGGGTTCAAGGCATAGGCGGACAGTTCGAAACGGACCTGGTCGTTGCCCTTGCCGGTCGCGCCGTGGGCGATCGCATCGGCGCCGGTCTTCTTGGCGATATCGATCAGATGCTTGGAAATCAACGGACGGGCGATCGAGGTGCCGAGTAGGTAGACGCCTTCGTAGACGGCATTGGCACGGAACATCGGGAAGACGAAATCGCGCACGAATTCCTCGCGCACATCCTCGATATAGATCTCCTTGATGCCGAGCATCTCGGCCTTCTTGCGCGCCGGCTCCAGCTCTTCGCCCTGGCCGAGATCGGCGGTGAAGGTGACGACTTCGGCGCCGAGCTCCGTCTGCAGCCACTTCAGGATGATCGAGGTGTCGAGGCCGCCGGAATAGGCGAGAACGACTTTCTTCACGTCTTTGTATGATGCCATGATGATGAGGTCCGTTGCATAAAAGGCCGGCAAAACCCGGTGTCGCGGCACTTTTAGCGAGATTGGCGCGTGACGCAAGGCCAAGTGCGACGGTGATGGTGTCGATAGCGTTTGACAGCGCGAAAGCGGAGCCCATATTCGCCAGCGTCCGCAAATGCTCGAGGAGAGGCTGCCCCGTGACGAATATTCAAGACATTTTCAAGACATCCAATGTTGCCGTCATCACCGGAGGCGCCTCCGGCATCGGCCTTGCCGCGGCGAAATATTTCGCCGGACGCGGCATGAGCGTCGCCATCGCCGATCTCGGCGGCGATCGGCTGGCCGACGCCGCCAACGAACTCAAGGCCATTGCCGGCGAGGAAAATGTGATGGCGGTCGAGACCGACGTCGCAGTCAAGGAATCCCTGGAGGCGCTCGAGCGCGCCGTACTCCAGCGTTTCGGCCGTGTGCACGTGCTGATGAACAATGCCGGCATCGGCCCGGAAACCTCGATCTTCAGCCCGCAGGCGAACTGGGACAATATCTTCGCCGTCAACCTGATGGGCGTGATCAACGGCACCCGCACCTTCGGCCCGAAGATGCTGTCGCATGGCGAGCCGGGCCTGATCATCAACACCGGCTCCAAGCAGGGCATCACCACGCCGCCCGGCAACCCCGCCTACAACATCTCCAAGGCTGGCGTGAAAGTCTTCACCGAAGCATTGCAGCATGAGCTTCGCAACACCGAAGGCGGAAAGATCTCCGCCCATCTTCTGATCCCCGGCTTCGTCTTCACCGGCCTCACCAAGGGCGACCGCGCTGAAAAACCGGCCGCCGCCTGGACCGCCGAGCAGACGGTCGATTTCATGGTCGAAAGCCTGGAACGCGGCGATTTCTATATTTTGTGCCCTGACAATGACGTGGCGCGTCCGGTCGACGAACGCCGGATGGCCTGGGCGGCCGGCGATATCATCGAGAACCGACCGCCGCTGTCACGCTGGCACAAGGACTATGCTGACAAGTTCAAGGCGTTTCTCGAACAGAAGTAATCGGCACCAGAGCATGATGCCGAAAAGTGTGCGCGGTTTTCGGGTAACATCATGCTCTACTTCTCTGACTTGGATTCGAATGATTTAGGCCGATCAGGCCTAAAATCATTCGAATCTAGAAGGTTTGATTGGTAATTTTCTGAAAGCCGGGTAAGAGATCCCCAGATCCTTTCCGGCTTTCAGAGTGTGTCATGGACTTCCTGCCCAGCCTGCCGACCCTTCTCGCCTTTGCCGCCGCGACGCTGCTGCTCGCGGCGACCCCAGGCCCCGATATGACGCTGTCGATCAGCCGCGCGCTGGCCCAGGGCAAAAAGGCAGCGCTCTTCGTTGTCGTCGGCACCAGCCTCGGCATCGTCGTCCACACCATGCTGGTCGCTTTCGGCATTTCGGCGCTGATCACCGCCTCGCCGACCGCCTTCCTGATCCTGAAGACCGGGGGTGCCGCCTATCTGCTCTGGCTGGCGGTGCAGGCGATCCGCTTCGGTTCGAAGCTCACAGTCGCCAAGGTCGAGGAGCAGAAGGGCACCGCCCTTTCGAACATCTCGTCGGGCTTCTGGGTCAATCTTCTGAACCCCAAGGTCATCATCTTCTTCATGACCTTCCTGCCGCAATTCGTCAGCGCCGGTGATCCCGCCGTGACACACAAGCTGCTTTTCCTCGGCTTCTGCTTCATCCTGATCGGCATGCCGGTCAACGCCAGCGTCGTCTTTGCCGCCGACTGGCTGGCCTCCTGGCTGCAGAACAACAGGAAGGTGTTGCGCGGCATGGACTATACCTTCGCCGGCGTCTTCTCGATCTTTGCCGCGAAGATCCTGCTCACCCAGGCGAGATAGCCGCGGTTGCGAAGCAAACCGCCCGCGGTTGGCTTATCGATCCGCCCGCGGTCGTGACACGATCCGCCGCCAACGACACCAACATTCGCGAGACGCCACGCCGGAGCAGGGAGTGGCCGCGAATTTCGTCGTCGTCCAAAATTATTCCATGCCTTTCGCGCGATTACTTGTGATCAACATATGATCGTAAGTCGCCAATTGTGGCTAGGCCACGCCACCTTCGCTGCCCACATATCCTTTACGGCTCACGAGGAGCTACCTTGAAAGGATAAGTCCATGATTACGTTCCGCAATATCATAACAGCAGGAGTTGTTGCGCTGACGTTTGCCGCCACGTCCCTTACAGCGACAACACCTGCCTTAGCTCACGGCGGCGGAGGCCATGGCGGTGGCGGTTTCTCGCATGACGGCGGCCACTTCGGCGGTGGTGCGCATATGGGCGGCGGCAATTTCGCCCATCGCGGCTTCGGAGCGCATCATTTTGGCGGACACCGCGACGGCCGTTTCGCCTTCCATGATAGAAATCGTCTGTTCTTCGGCGATGACGACTATTACCCGGATCAGTGCCAGCCGGAATGGCTCAACCAGTACGGCCATCGCGTGCTGGTGGAAGTCTGCTCTTGATGACGGTCCGGCTGGCCTCTGAGGACGAGCGGCATGTGATCACCGATATCATCTTCTTTCAGCAGAGGATCTGATATTTGGATCGCAGCGCCATTCGTGTTTCAGCAGCAATTCGCCCGCGGTCGGTTGGTCGATCCGCCCGCGGGTCGTGAAACGATCAGCTGCCCGCTAACCGATCAGCAAGGCATCGTCATCCAGCGTCTGGCCGCGCATCTTGCGGAACATCGCGATCAGGTCCTCGACCTGCAACGTCTTGCGGCTGTCGCCGGCGACATCGAGCACGATCTCGCCGCCATGCAGCATCACGGTGCGGTGGCCATAATCGAGCGCCTGGCGCATCGAATGCGTCACCATCAGCGTCGTCAGCTTGCGCTCGGAAACGATCTTCTGGGTCAGGCCCATGATGAATTCCGCCATGCCGGGGTCAAGCGCCGCCGTATGTTCGTCGAGCAGCAGCACTTCCGAGCCCGCCAGCGTCGCCATGACGAGCGAGACCGCCTGCCGCTGGCCACCGGAGAGCAGGTCCATGCGGTCCTTCATGCGGTTCTCGAGCCCGAGATTGAGCTCGGCGATCCTCTCTCGAAAATGGTCGCGCCGTTTTGCGCCAAGCGCCGAAGCAAGCCCGCGCCGTTCGCCGCGGCGCGCCGCAAGCGCCAGGTTCTCCTCGATCGACAAGGCACCGCAGCTTCCGGTCAACGGGTCCTGAAAGACACGGGCGACGAGCCCGGCGCGCGCCGCCGTCGTCTTGCGCGTGACGTCTGCATTGCCGATCAGCACCTGCCCCTCGCTTGCCAGCACATCGCCGGCGAGCACGCCGAGCAGCGTCGATTTGCCGGCGCCGTTGGAACCGATGACGGTTACGAAGGAGCCTTCCTCGATCGTCAGGCTGACGCCCGAGAGCGCCTGCTTCTGCAGCGGCGTGCCGCGCCCGAAAACGACCTTGATGTTCTTGAGGTTGATCACGACGCGGCACCTCCGCGCAAACGGGGAAGGATGAGCGCCACGGTCACCAGCACGGCGGTGACGAAATTGAGGTCGGACGCCTGCAGGCCGATGACGTCGCTCGAAAGCGCCAGCTGGATCGCGATGCGATAGAGGATCGATCCGAGCACGCAGCCGATCAACGCAATCAGCAGACCGCGTCGCCCGAGCAGCGTCTCGCCGATGATGACGGCAGCAAGCCCGACGACGATCGTGCCGACGCCCGAGGTGACATCGGCAAAGCCGTTTGTCTGGGCAAACAGCGCGCCGCCGAGCGCCACCAGCGCATTCGAGATCGCCATGCCGAGATAGATCTGCCGGCTGGTATCGACGCCCTGGGCCCGCGCCATCCTTGCATTGGCGCCAGTCGCCCGCATTGCCAGTCCCGCATCACTCTCGAGGAAACGCCAGACCAGGATGAGCGCGATGACGACAAGAACACCGACGAAGAGCGGCCGCACGTAGAAATCGCGAAGGCCATGGCCGAAGAACGGGCTGATCATCGTGTCGGCATTGATGAGGGCGACATTGGGTTTGCCCATCACGCGCAGATTGACGGAAAACAGTGCGATCATCGTCAGGATCGAGGCGAGCAAATTGAGGATCTTGAAGCGCACATTGAGCAGTGCCGTCACCATGCCCGCGGCGGCACCGGCCACCATGGCGATCAGAGCCGCAAGCCAGGCATTGACGCCGGCAATGATCAGCACGGCCGTCACCGCCGCACCAAGCGGAAAGGAGCCATCGACCGTCAGGTCGGGGAAATCCAGAACACGGAAGGCGAGATAGACCCCAAGGGCGACGAAGGAATAGACCAGTCCGAGTTCGACGGCCCCCCAGAATGCGATTTGGCTCAAGGCTTCCGCCCCTCTTCTATCCGTTTCCGCTCCGCGCCCTGCGCGAAACATCAGGCTTTTAATACTATCAGCCGCCCCCGTGTGGAACGGGAGCGGCTGCAAACTCGATCAGCGACTGCAGCAGTCGCCCTGTTTATTCGATGACTTTGGTAGCGCGGGAAAGCACGCTCTGCGGCAGCGTAACCCCCATCTTCACGGCCGCCGCCTTGTTGACGACGAGGTCGCTGCCGGCGGCAGTCTTGACCGCGATGTCGCCCGGGTTCTCGCCCTTCAGCACACGCACGACGATCTCGCCGGTCTGCTTGCCGACATCATAATAGTTGAAGCCGAGGGCAGCGATCGAGCCGCGTGAAACCGAATCCGTATCGGCGGTAAAGAGCGGCAGCTTGCTCTCTTCGGCAACCGCGACAGCGCCTTCAAGCGCGGAGATGATCGTGTTGTCGGTCGGAATGTAGATCGCATCTGCGCGGCCGACGAGCGCGCGTGCAGCACCCTGGACCTCGGCCGACTTGGTGGCGGCCGATTCGACCACCTTCAGGCCAGCCTTTTCGGCTTCAGTCTTCAACACGGCGAGCAGCGAAACGGAATTCGCCTCGCCGGAATTGTAGAGATAGCCGATGCTTTTCACATCAGGCAGGATTTCCTTGATCAGCGCTAGATGCTCGCCGACCGGCGACATGTCGGAAAGCCCGGTGACATTGCCGCCCGGCTTGTCCATATTCTTGACGAGCTGGGCGCCGAGCGGATCGGAGACGGCCGTGAAAACGACAGGAATGTCACGCGTCGAGGAGACGACGGCCTGGGCCGAGGGCGTCGAGATCGGCACGATGACATTGGGCTCGTCGCCGGCGAACTGGCGGGCAATCTGGGCTGCCGTCGCCGGATTGCCCTGCGCCGATTCGAACACGAATTTCAGGTTCTCCCCTTCCTTGTAGCCCGCAGCCGTCAGCGCATCGAGAACACCCTTGCGCGCCGCATCCAGCGCCGGATGTTCGACGATCGCCGTCACGGCGACGGTGACGTCATCAGCCTTCGCGGGCAGGGAAAGGGCCAAAGTGGCAGCAAGAGCGAGCAAAATCGGGCGCATGGGGATCCTCCTGAATGATTTTGGGGGCACTTTTAGGAAAAGCGCCCCCTGAAATCAATCGCGGAGAATTGTAGCGAGGATCAAACTTGCTGATCAGTCGTCGGCGCCGTGATTGGCGATCATCATCGCCTCGAAGGCCAGACGTTCGGTCTTGCGCATGCGTTCCGATTCCGATTTCAGCTGGCCGCAGGCGGCAAGAATGTCGCGGCCGCGCGGCGTGCGGATCGGCGAGGCATAACCTGCCGAATTGATGAAATCGGCAAACTTCTCGATCTGCTCCCAGTCGGAACACTGATAATTGGTGCCGGGCCAGGGATTGAACGGAATGAGGTTGATCTTCGCCGGCACGCCCTTCAAGAGCTTGATCAGCCCCTTGGCGTCTTCCAGGCTGTCGTTGACATCCTTCAGCATCACATATTCGAAGGTGATGCGCCGCGCGTTCGAAAGGCCCGGATAGGTCCGGCAGGCTTCGATCAGCTCCTTCAGCGGGTACTTCTTGTTGATCGGCACCAGAATGTCGCGCAGATCGTCGCGCACCGCATGCAGCGAAATCGCCAGCATGACGCCGATCTCCTCGCCGGTGCGGAAGATCTCCGGCACGACGCCAGAGGTGGAAAGCGTCACGCGGCGCCTGGACAGCGACAGGCCGTCACCATCCGTGGCGATCAGCAATGCCTGCTTGACGGCATCGAAGTTATAGAGCGGCTCACCCATGCCCATCATGACGATGTTGCTGACCTTGCGGCCCTCGGCAGGCATGATCGTACCCTGCGGCGCCTCACGGTCCGGAAAGTCCCCAAGCCGGTCGCGGGCGAGCAGCAGCTGTGAAAGAATTTCTTCCGCCGTCAGGTTGCGCACCAGACGCTGTGTCCCGGTATGACAGAAGGAACAGGTGAGCGTGCAGCCGACCTGGCTTGAGATACAGAGCGTGCCGCGGCCCTCTTCCGGAATGTAGACGGCCTCGATCTCGACGGGACGCCCGGCGCCCCGCGGCGGAAAGCGCAGCAGCCATTTGCGCGTGCCGTCGTTCGAAACCTGCTCCTCGACGATCTCGGGACGTGCGATGGTGAAATGCTGCTTCAGCATCTCCCGCATGTCCTTGGCGACATTCGTCATATGGTCGAAGTCGGAGACGCCGCGCACATAGATCCAGTTCCACAGCTGCGAGACGCGCATCTTGATCTGCTTCTCGGCCACACCCTTTTCCCGGAGTGCCGCCCCCATCTCCTCGCGCGACAGCCCGATCAGGGAAGGCTTCTCGAGGTTAGCGGACGTGCGCGCCTGCGGCTTGGTGACAACGATCGCATCCATGACGGACATAGGCATTCATCCCGATTTCAAACATGTGGCTGCTCCTCGCAACCCCGCGGACTTCAGCGGTAAGCCGGAAGACCTGCGGGCGCATGACAGCACATCGGCAGAAGTTGAATGGCGGAACGGCGACTGAAATCGCGATCTGTCCGCTGTTGGCGCCGGCTTTAGCATCATTTTGCCCGCGCGTCACCATAGATGGAAACGGCATGGGCCGGCGCAAGGCCGGCCCATGAAACTCTTCGGCCTAAAGGACCGCTTACTTGCAGGTTTCGATCTGCTTCAGCGCAGCCGAGATGCCCGAGAGCGAATAGCTGTAGGAGGTGCCGGTGCCCTTGCGCGAAACGGCATTGACCGTCATCGAATGACCGGTCTTCATCGCCGCGACGAGGGCTGGCTCCTGCGCCGCATTCTCGACCCAGCCGGCCTTGTCCTTGGTGAACATCACGAAGGTCTTGTTGTCGATGACGACGTTGATCTTCGAATTTTCCTTGACCGTGTAGCCCATCATCGCCTGCGGTTCGTAGGAGATGTTCTGGCCCGGACGCTGCGAGACGATGAAGAAATTGTCGCCGTGGTCGACGCTTGCCGGCTGCTTTGCCGTCGGAACGGACAGCACGTAGCAGACGGTGCTGTTGCCCGACTTGTAGGAGTAGGCGCCCCATGCCTGGAACTGCTGGATGCGGTTCGGCGCGGCCTGCTGCGCTGTCGCAACTCCGGCCATGACGAGGGTGAGTGCGAGAGCGGATACGATACTTTTTACAAACATGGATTCCTGCCGGTTCTTGCGATTCAAGGCCCGAAGCGATCATAGCGGGCGCCGCATAATCACGATCTGCTTTATTTTGACTTAATTCAGGTTACCAAATGGTCAACAATAGCTGCGATTTGTATCTGCCTGTGTCATTTCAGCTCGAGTGTCAATTTTCGTCCCTTTGACGGTATCGGCCGCGACACCGTGCCCCGATGGCACTGGCCGTCCGTTCGGCTGAATTTAAGACACAAAGATTCAGGCAAGAGTTTGACCTTTCCAAAATCCGTTGTACCTCAGTAAGACTTGGAAATCCGGGACGAAATTATTGCCGCAGGGGGCTGGTGAGGAGATATGGATGCCGAGGAAAGACAGCGTTTCGCTGCCCTCGCGAAGGCCGTCGCGGACGATCGCGACCAGCAGGCCTTTTCCATCCTGTTCGACTATTTCGCACCCCGCCTGAAGGCCTGGCTGATGCGCCAGAGGATGACATCAGGCGAGGCCGAGGAACTGGTCCAGGAGATCATGATCGTTCTTTGGCACAAGGCAGAGCTCTACGATGCCACGCGATCTTCCCTCTCGACCTGGCTTTTCCGCATTGCCCGCAACCGCCGCATCGACATGCAGCGCCGCGCCAATACCCGCGTCTTCGATGAGACTGATCCGGCCCTGCAGCCGCCGGCCGATATCGGCGCGGAAGAAATCATCGCCAATGACGATCGCGACGCCAAGATACGCGCCGCCGTCGGTCAATTGCCGGAGGAACAGCGCGACATGCTGCGCGCCGCCTTCTTCCTCGGTCAATCGCATTCGGAGATCGCCGAATCAACCGGGCTGCCGCTCGGCACGGTGAAGTCACGTATCCGGCTTGCCTTCGGCAAGCTCCGCAAGGTGCTGGAACGCGAAATCGCCTGATGCAATGTCGCCCAAAAGTGTGCAGCGGTTTTGGGAGGACGACACGCATGAAACAAGCGGTCGCATCCCGGTTGGACGCGACACGCGTTAAATCGTCTTCATCGCTTCTTCCGGCCGATCGGCGAGAACGCGGTCGGCCGCTTCGTAGTGGCTCGGCCGGATGTGGCCGCGCACCATGGCGAAGGCCGCCGAAAGCACGGCGATGTCGTCGGAAAAGCCGATGACGGCGAAAATATCCGGGATCATGTCGACCGGCATGACGAAATAGGCGAGTGCCGCAAGCAGCACGCCGCGCACCTTCGTTGGCGTCTGCGAATCGAGCGCACAATAGAAACCGGCGACGACATCGCGCGAGAACGGGATCTGCCGCACCGCCCGCCGGAACGTCGGCCAGAATTTCTGCCTTACGGTTTTCTCGCGCCGGCTCTGGGTGTCCTCGTCGCCCGGCAAGAGGATTTCCCCGAATTTGACCTCGTCCATCCCTGCATCCCTTTCGTCCAAGCGAACATATGGTGATGGCGCTTCGGCTTTCAATCGGCCCCGCTTTCAATCGATACGGCGCGCCGCAGCCTTCTCCATGGCTTTGGCGAGCTTGAAATCCAGCTCCGTCAGCCCGCCGGCATCATGCGTGTTCAGCGTCACATCCACCCTGGAATAGACATTGAACCATTCGGGATGGTGGTTGAGCTTCTCGGCCGCAAGTGCTGCCTCCGTCATGAAGCCGAAAGCCTCGATGAAATTTGCGAACTTGAACGTCTTCGATATCGAAGAACTCGCATCATTGAGCGCCCAGCCTGCAAGCTCGGCCAGTTCCGCCTCGGCCGCCGCCCGTTCCAGTCTTTCCCGTTTCATGCCATGGTCCTCTTCTCTGTCGACAGGTTACCGATGAAACGCATCAGCATCCTCTTCGTTTGCATGGGCAATATATGCCGTTCTCCGCTCGCGGAGGGAATTTTTGGCCATCTCGTCGCCAAGGCAGGCTTGACCGGCGGTTTTACGGTCGATTCCGCCGGCACCGGCGGCTGGCATGAAGGCGAGCCGCCCGACCGGCGTTCGATCGCCACCGCGAAAAGTCACGGCATCGACATATCGGGACAGCGCGCCCGCCGCGTCCAGCCGAGGGATTTCAGGGATTTCGATCTGATCCTCGCCATGGACCGCGACAACCTGGCGGCTCTTAGCAAGAGCGCACCGCCTGGGGCGAATATCCGTCTCTTTGGTGATATCGCGCTGGGAACCGGAGAGGATATCCCCCATCCCTATTATGGCGGCCCAGGTGGTTTCGAGCTGGTCTACACCAGGCTCTTGACCGGCTGCAGCAGCCTGCTCGAAACGCTGGGCGTCGAGCGCGCCTCGTGCAGCGGGAATACTTCCTCGGTGAGGTAAGGCCCGCCACCGACCGATTCGCGCGACGAAAGCAGCACGAAGCGCGGCGCGGTGAACGTTGAAGTATGGAAGTTACCGCGCCCCGCCAGATATTGCACGACATCATCGAGCCGCGAGGACTTGAGCCGCGCCAGCGTTACATGCGGCATGAATTTGCGGGGATCGGGCGGCAGGCCGATGCGCTGGCAGATGCGCTCGATCTCGCCCTGCAGCGCATGCATTTCAGGCGATTGCGAGACGCCGGCCCAAACCGAGTGCGGCTTCTTCGATCCGAACGAACCGATGCCTTCGAGGCGGAACTGGAATTCCGGTCGGTCGATCCGGTCGAGGCGTTCAACGATTTCATCGGCCGTCCGGCCATCGACATCACCGATGAAGCGCAGGGTGATGTGGTAATTCTCCACATCGATCCATCGTGCTCCGGGGAGGCCACCGCGCAGCAATGAAAGACTCATCGCCGCATTGCGCGGAATTTCGAGGGCGGTAAACAGTCTCGGCATCACGAGCACTCCCCGAATCTTTTGCAGGTGCTCACACGGAATCATGCAATCAACAACCGCGCAAGCCCCTAATTCTTCACAGAAGAAATCGCTTCGACGAAATTTGTGACAGCAGGCTCCATCTTTTCGACCATGACGTCGACACCTCTCGCATTTGGATGCATGCCGTCTTCGAGCTTCAACTCAGCCTCCAGCGCGACGCCGTCGAGGAAGAAGGCATAGAGGGGAAGCCCATGTTTTTCCGAAAGCTTCTGATAGATCGGGTTGAATCGTGCGGCATAATCCGCTCCCATGTTCGGCGGCGCTATGATACCGGCGAGCAGCACGGCAATCCCGCGCTCCTTTAGCCGGGTAATCATCTGATCGAGATTCTTCTCGCTCTCCTCCGGCGGGATACCACGCAACGCATCATTGGCGCCCAGTTCGAGAATGACCCCATCGGTGCCGTCGGGTACCGACCAGTCGATGCGTGCAAGGCCCCCTGTCGTCGTGTCGCCGGAGACCCCGGCATTGGCGATGGTGACATCGAGCCCCTTCGCCTTCAGGGCCGCCTGCAGCTTTTCCGGAAAGCCGTCGCCGAGCGGCAATTGATAGCCCGCCATCAAACTATCCCCAAAACCGACGAGATTGATCGTCCGGGCATTGGCTGCAGTGGCAAGGATCAGCGAGACGGCGATGACGGTGAATTGAAGGGCGGCAACTTTAAATCTCATGCTAGCTTCCCTAGATTGGCGAAGTGCCGTTATGCGGCCTTTCGATTACCGACTTATATAGGGCGATTTCTGTTGGCAAAAACCATTATCGAGTTGAAGGGCGCCGATCTGACCCTTGGCAGCGCAGCCGCCTCCGTCCATGTGCTGAAGGGCATCGATCTCGATATTGCGGCCGGCGAATCCGTCGGCATCGTCGGCCCTTCCGGTTCCGGCAAATCCACCCTGCTGATGGTGCTTGCCGGGCTGGAAAGGCTCGACAGCGGCGAGATCAACATCAATGACACGCCGCTCCATAGCCTCAGCGAGGACCAGGTCGCCGATTTCCGCGGCCGCAACATCGGCATCGTCTTCCAGTCTTTTCACCTGATCGCCAACATGACGGCGCTGGAAAACGTCGCCGTGCCGCTCGAGCTCGCCAATGTCGCCAACGCCTTCGAGATCGCTCATCGCGAGCTGAAATCGGTCGGCCTCGGCGAACGGCTGAACCACTATCCCGGTCAGCTTTCCGGCGGTGAACAGCAGCGCGTGGCGATTGCCAGGGCGCTCGCCCCCTCGCCTGCCCTGCTGATCGCCGACGAGCCGACCGGCAATCTCGACACCGAGACCGGCCGCCAGATCGCCGACCTTCTGTTCTCCAAGCAGGCCGAACGCGGCACGACCCTACTTCTCGTCACCCACGACGTCTCGCTTGCAAACCGATGCTCGCGCCAGATTCGCGTCCGCTCCGGCAGGATCGAAGGCGACAGCGCCGCCCGCCGCAGCGAAGCGGCGATCGCATGAGGATCATCACGCCACGCGTCTCGCTCGCTTTTCGCCTGGCGCTGCGCGAGCTGCGCGGCGGCATCCGCGGCTTCTATATCTTCCTTGCCTGCATCGCGCTCGGCACCGGCGCGATTGCCGCCGTCAATTCCGTTTCGCAGTCGATCACCGACACGATCGCCTCGCAGGGACAGGAACTGCTGGCCGGCGACGTCCGCTTCGAACTCAACAACCGCGAAGCCACACCTCAGGAAATAGGTTTCCTCGAAGGCCTCGGCACCGTTTCGCTGTCAACAGGCCTGCGCTCGATGGCCCGCAAGCCCGACGGTTCCGATCAGGCGCTGGTCGAGGTCAAGGCCGTCGATGACGCCTACCCGCTCTACGGCAAGTTCGTCGCCGAGCCGGACTATCCGCTTGCAGCTCTGCTTTCGGGCCAAAGCGGCACCTATGGTGCGGTCGCAGCCCCACTGCTTCTCGATCGGCTCGGGCTTGCGGTCGGCGACGAATTGCTGCTCGGCAACGTCAAGCTCAGCATCACCGGCACGATGAAAACCGAGCCGGATGCACTGTCGGAAGGTTTTGGCTTTGCGCCGCGTCTGCTCGTCAGCCGCCAGGCGCTCCAAGCCTCCGGGCTGATCCAGACCGGAAGCCTGGTCGAACATGCCTATAAGATCCGGCTGGACGACAAGGGCGCGATGTCGGGCATCCAGGCGCGCGCCTCCAAGGAGTTTCCCTCCGCCGGCTGGGCGATCCGCACCAGCGACCGCGCCGCGCCCTCGCTCACCGAAAACATCACCCGCTTCTCGCAGTTCCTGACGCTGGTCGGCCTCACCGCGCTGATCGTCGGCGGCGTCGGTGTCGCCAATGCGGTGCGCGCCTTCCTCGATGCCAAGCGCACCACCATCGCCACCTTCAAATGTCTCGGCGCGCCGGCGCAGGTCGTCGTTCTGATCTATCTTTTCCAGATCGCCATCATCGCTCTCGGTGGCATCCTGATCGGCCTCGTCATCGGCGCCCTGTCGCCGATGCTCGCCGCGCAATTCCTGGCACATTTCCTGCCGGTCTCGACCGCGCCGACCCTTTATCCCGGCGCCCTGCTGCTTGCCACGCTCTTCGGCATTCTGACGACGCTCGCCTTCGCCATCCTGCCGCTCGGCCATGCCCGCGAAGTGCCGGCGACCGCACTCTTCCGCGAGCAGGGCTTCGAGGCCCGCCACCTGCCCTCCTGGCCCTACATCCTGCTTGCCGCCCTGTTCATGGCCGCCCTTGCCGGCCTTGCCATCCTCACCGCCTATGACCGCTTCATCGCCGTCGTCTTCGTCGGCGCGATCGTCTTCGCCTTCGTCGTCCTGCGCCTCGTCGCCGCCCTGATCGCCTGGCTCGCGCGCCGCAGCCCGCGCGTCAATTCGCCGGCGCTGCGGCTTGCGATCGGCAACATCCACCGCCCCGGCGCACTGACGCCCTCGGTCGTGCTCTCGCTCGGCCTTGGCCTGGCATTGCTGGTGACGCTGACCCTGATCGACGGGAACCTGCGCCAGCAGCTGACCGGCCGCATGAACGAGGGTGCGCCGAACTTCTTCTTCGTCGATATCCAGAGCGCCGAGGTCGGTGCCTTCCGCGATCTCGTCCAGGGCCAAGCGCCCCAGGGCAAGCTCGTCGAAGTGCCGATGCTGCGCGGCCGGATCATCGCCTTCAACGGCGAGGACGTCACCAAGATGAACGTGCCGGCAGCCGGCCGCTGGGTGCTGAACGGCGATCGCGGCATCACCTATGCCCAAACCCTGCCGGAGAACGCCGCCGTCACCGAAGGCAAATGGTGGGACAAGGATTACAGCGGCGAGCCGCTCGTCTCCTTCTCCTCGGAAGAGGCGCATGAGCTCGGCCTCAAGATCGGCGATACGGTGACCGTCAACGTGCTCGGCCGCAACATCACGGCGAAGATCGCCAATCTGCGCCGCGTCGAGTGGGAATCGCTGTCGATCAATTTCGTCATGGTCTTCTCGCCGAATACCTTCCGCGGCGCCCCGCATGCGTGGCTCGCGACGCTGACCGATCCCTCTTCGACACCGGCCGAAGATGCGGCGATCCTGAAATCCGTCACCAACACCTATCCGACGATTACCAGTGTGCGCGTCAAGGACGCGATCGATATCGTCAACCAGCTGGTCGCACAGCTTGCGACCGCGATCCGCGCCGCAGCCTCGGTTGCCCTCATCGCCTCGATCCTCGTCCTTGCCGGCGCGCTTGCCGCCGGAAACCGGGCGCGCACCCACGACGCGGTGGTGTTGAAGACGCTCGGCGCCACGCGCGCCATGCTGATCCGCGCCTTCAGCTACGAATATCTGATCCTTGGGCTGGCGACCGCGATCTTCGCGCTGATCGCTGGCAGCGCCGCCGCCTGGTTCATCGTCGCCCGCATCATGCGCCTGCCCTCGGCCTTTCTGCCCGACGTGGCGGGACTGACGCTGGTGACCGCGCTCGTCCTCACCGTCGGCATCGGTCTTATCGGCACCTGGCGCATCCTTGGGCAGAAGGCGGCCCCCGTCTTGCGCGAGCTTTGACCGGCCAGCGGCACCCAAACCCTTCACCTTACGGCGATTTAACCAGCCGAGCCTTTGCAAGCCTCTTGTTTGCGATGCGCGAAAGCCTCATATTATCCACAGGCATGCTGGAGCTCCGCAGCGGCGCCCGGGTCGAAAACCCCGACACCGTATCTCCATCGGAGCTTGTAAGAGGAAACTATGGCTGATCTTCGTAACTATCAAAGCCGCGCTCAGACCGGCGAGATGATTGATCAAGGCCTGCGCGCTTATATGCTCAAGGTCTACAACCTGATGGCGCTGGGTCTGGCGATCACCGGGGTGGCCGCATATCTGTCGTTCCAATTCGCCTTCGCCAATGGTGAGCTGACCGCTTTCGGTCAGGCGATCTATGTGAGCCCGCTGAAGTGGGTGGTCATTCTGGCGCCGCTGGCTCTGGTGTTCTTCCTGAGCTTCCGGATCAATAGCATGACGGTGGCCGCCGCCCAGACGACCTTTGCGGTCTACGCCGCGCTCGTCGGCCTGTCGCTCTCGTCGATCTTCCTGATCTACACGGGCCAGAGCGTCGTTCAGACCTTCTTCGTCACCGCTGCCTCCTTCGGCGCGCTGTCGCTTTACGGCTACACGACGAAGCGTGACCTGTCGGCGATGGGCTCGTTCCTGATCATGGGTCTGTTCGGCCTGATCATCGCCTCGATCGTCAACATCTTCCTGGCATCGTCTGCCGTGCAGTTCGCGATCTCGGTGCTCGGCGTGCTGATCTTCGCAGGCCTCACCGCCTACGATACGCAGCGGATCAAGGAATTGTACCTGGAAGCCGATGACGTCGCCGTGGCCGGTCGCAAGGCGATCATGGGTGCGCTGACGCTCTATCTCGACTTTATCAACCTCTTCATGTTCCTGCTGCAGTTCATGGGCAACCGTAAATAAGCAGGACCGACTGAGATCGAAAAGGCGGCTTCGGCCGCCTTTTTTGTTGCGTAGGCTTTCACGGAATGGTTTTAGAAAGCCCTTGCCGCCCTTATGGATATGCTGCTGAAATGTCCTTCCTCCTGCGCGATGCTTCGAACGCCGATATTCCCGCCATTGCCGATATCTATCGCGAATCGGTCCTGAACGGCGTCGCCAGCTATGAGATCGTCCCGCCCTCCGAGGCCGAGATGGCGCAACGTTTTGCGGCCATCGTCAGCCAGTATCCCTATATCGCAGCCATCGGCACGGACGGGGCCTTGCTCGGCTACGCCTATGCCTCGGCCTTCCGCACGCGTCCTGCCTATCGCTGGCTGGTCGAGGATTCGATTTATCTGGCGCCGCAAGCCCGCGGCCACGGCATCGGCAAGGCGCTGCTCGCCGAACTGATCATCCGCTGCACCACCCTCGGCTTTCGTCAGATGGCGGCCGTCATCGGTGGCGCCAGTCCCGCATCGATCGCGCTCCATCGCACGGCCGGCTTCGAGGAGGTTGGTCTGATGAAGGGCACCGGCTACAAGCACGGCCGCTGGCTGGATACGATGTTCATGCAGCGCGTCCTCGGCGAAGGCATGAGCACCGATCCGGACCCGTCAGCCTATCCCGGCACGCTGTTTACTGGTTGATTCGGCTTACTTGTCGACGAGCTTCAGGGCCTTGTCGAAGACCTTCAGCACCTGGTTCAGCTCGTGACCGCGCTTCAGGATCGTGCCGTTGACGCTGATCACGGAATAGGCGCCCTGCTTGGCGGCGAGCTTCGGGTTTTTCTCGATGCGGAAGAGCGGCATTTCGCCGGAACGCTTGAAAACGGAAAAGACCGCCCTGTCCTTCAGGTGATCGATGGCGTAGTCGCGCCATTCACCATCACCGACCATCCGGCCGTAGATCCAGAGGATCGCGTCCAGTTCGCGCCGGTGGAAGGTCACCGGAAGCGGGTCCTTGCTTTGTTTGTATTCCCTGAGATCGACGACGACTGAGGAACTGTGGTCGACGGAACGGCTTTCGCCGTGTCGCAAATCCGGCTGATCTGTCATCAGTCTCACAAGGCCTCCACATGTGACAGGAGGGTGACAGTTTGCCCGAGCCGCCGCAAATTGCAAGAGTGCCGGCCGTCACATTCCGCCGCACGTCTCTCGCGCAAGGACGCTTTAGCACTTCGAGTCAGCGCATCATGCCTTGCGAAAGTTGGGTTCGATTTTCGGAAAGTATGATGCGCTGGACAGGTCAACGCTTTCTCGGCAGCGCCGCATTTCAGTCAAAACAGCGCCTCATTTGCAGGAGATTTATGAATTCGGGTTTGGCGCCAGCGCGCCAAAGGGCCCGGCGGAGCGTATCGACCTTAACCCCAGCCCCGAATACGCTCAGCCGGGCCGCCCGGCACTTCATCCGAAACCGGATGGAATCTCAGATATTTTTGCCAGCCATCACCACGGTCGCGCCAAGGATCGCAGCCGGATCGCCGTCTGCGGTCGCCGATTGCAGCAGGATGGCGCAGCCCTCGAGCTGCGGCCGCTGCAGGACGCTGGCCGGCAGCGTCAGACTGGTTGCCTTGCCATCCCACATGCCGACGGTTTCGACATTGGTGACGCTGTGCAGATAGGAGAGCTTCTGGCCGCTGTTCTCGCCTTTTTCGACGTCGATCGTCTTTTCCTTATCGAAATAGACCATCACGACATTGGCTTTGCCCTGTCCCGCGCCGATCTTGATCTCCAGCTCGTCGCCGCGCATCGCGGCACTGATCGGAACGGTCAGCCCGTTGCCTTCGCTGCTATAGGTGTCGATCTTGCTGTTGATGCCATTCAGATCGGCGCCGGCCAGATGGTCGCGTCCATTGACGATGGCCTGCGGCGTGTAGACGTTGCTGCGGCCCATCGTCTTGGCATAGCCATACTGCCGCTCGGTGTTTTCCTTGGAGCTCAGCGTATCGGCCCAGCCGAGATAGTTCCAGTAATCGACATGATAGGCGAGCGCGATGACATCGCCCTGGTTCACCAGCTTGCGGAAAGCGGCATCAGCGGGAGGACAGGAGGAGCAGCCCTGCGACGTGAAGAGTTCGACGACACCTTTCGGCGTGCCGTCTTCGGCCTGCAGCGGGCCTGAGAGAACAACGCCGGCGATCAGCGGAATCAAAAAACGGGGGGACATTCACCTGCACCTCTTTTTCAGCGCCGACGGCATGTTTGAACCGGGGGCCCTGACATATGAACGTACGAATAATCCTTCCGGGTCCAAACGAAAAGTCACGAACGGGTGAGACGTAGCTCGACAGGAACTTGCGTAAAACAAATCATCGTGAGCCCCGTTAAAATACTGTCGCCGCAAAGAAAAGCCGCCGGAAAACTGCTCTCCGGCGGCGATTATCGTGTGAGTCTCTTAGATCCGGATGATTTTAGGCCGACCCGGCCTAAAATCTGAATCCGGATCTACATAAAAGAAGAAGAGCATGATGTCGTCCGAAAACCGCTCACACTTTTCGGCATCATGCTCTGAAAATCAGGCAGCGAGATCGCGCAGAACCGTCTGCAGGATGCCGCCATTGTTGAGGTAGATCACCTCGTCGAGCGTATCGACGCGCGACAGCAGCGGAACCTCCTTCACGGTGCCGTCGCCATAGGTGATCCTGGCGATCTTCTTCTCGCGCGGCTTGATCTTTTCCAGACCTTCGATGGTGACGAGTTCGTCGCCCTTGAGGCCGAGGCTCTGCCAGGTCGTGCCCTCTTCGAAGACGAAGGGGATGATGCCCATGCCGACCAGGTTCGAGCGATGGATGCGCTCGAAGGACTGGGCGACCACCGCCTTGACGCCGAGCAGGTTGGTGCCCTTGGCAGCCCAGTCGCGCGAGGAGCCGTTGCCGTATTCGACACCGGCGAAGATGACGAGCGGCACGCCTTCCTGCTTGTACTGCATCGCGGCGTCGTAGATCGAAGTCTCTTCCTTCGACGGGTAGTGGATGGTGTAGCCACCTTCCTTACCGTTCGGACCGAGCATATGGTTGCGGATGCGGATATTGGCGAAGGTGCCGCGCATCATCACTTCATGGTTGCCGCGGCGCGTGCCGTACTGGTTGAAGTCGGCAACGGCGACGTCGTGGTCGATGAGATAGGCGCCGGCCGGCGATGCCGCCTTGATCGAACCGGCCGGCGAAATGTGGTCGGTGGTGATCTTGTCGCCGAACAGGCCGAGAACGCGGGCGCCCTTGATGTCGGAGACGCCGGAACCCTTTTTGCCCATGCCGACGAAGTAGGGCGGGTTCTGCACATAGGTCGAATTGTCGTCCCAGGCATAGGTCTGACCCGGCGGGATCTGGACGGCCTGCCAGTTGACGTCGCCCTTGAAGACATCGGCATATTTGCTTTCGTAGAGTTCGCGGGTCACGTATTTCAGGATGAATTCCTGGACTTCCTTAGAGGTCGGCCAGATGTCCTTGAGATAAACAGGATTGCCGCTCTGGTCCTCGCCGATCGGCTCCTTGGTCAGATCCATCTGCACCGTGCCGGCGAGCGCGTAAGCGACGACGAGCGGCGGGGATGCGAGGTAGTTCGCCTGCACGTCGGGCGAGATGCGGCCTTCGAAGTTGCGGTTGCCGGAGAGAACGCCGGAAACGATAAGGCCCTTGTCGTTGATCGTCTTCGAGATCGGTGCCGGCAGCGGGCCGGAATTGCCGATGCAGGTGGTGCAGCCGAAGCCGACGAGGTTGAAGCCAAGCTTGTCGAGATCGGCCTGCAGGCCCGACTTGGCGAGATATTCGCCGACGACTTGGCTTCCAGGTGCCAGCGAGGTCTTCACCCACGGCTTCGTCTTCAGGCCCTTGGCAACGGCGTTGCGGGCAAGAAGGCCAGCGGCGATCAGCACTGACGGGTTGGAGGTGTTGGTGCACGACGTGATGGCCGCGATCGCCACGTCGCCGTGGCCGAGATCGAAGTCGGTGCCTTCAACCGCATAGCGGTTGTTCAGCTGGCCGGGCTTCTTGTAGTCGGCATCCATAGAGCCGGCAAAACCGGTCGCGATGTTCTCCAACGAAATGCGGCCTTCCGGACGCTTCGGGCCGGCCATCGACGGCACGACGTCGCTAAGATCGAGTTCCAGCGTATCGGTGAAGACGAGCTCGGAACCGTCGCCGTCACGCCACATGCCTTGCGCCTTCGAATAGGCTTCGACGAGGGCGATCCGGTCATGCGTGCGGCCGGACATAGTGAGGTAATTGATGGTTTCGCCGTCGACCGGGAAAAAGCCGCAGGTGGCGCCGTATTCCGGACCCATATTGCCGATCGTCGCGCGGTCGGCGAGCGGCATGTTGTCCATGCCGGGGCCGAAGAATTCGACGAACTTCGAAACGACGCCCTTCTTGCGCAGCATCTGCACGACGGTGAGAACGAGGTCGGTCGCCGTGACGCCTTCCTTGAGCTTGCCGGTCAGCTTGAAGCCGATGACTTCGGGCAGCAGCATCGAGACCGGCTGGCCGAGCATCGCAGCTTCCGCTTCGATACCGCCCACACCCCAGCCGAGAACGCCGAGACCGTTGATCATCGTCGTGTGGCTGTCGGTGCCGACGCAGGTATCCGGATAGGCGATCGTCTCGCCGTCTTCTTCCTTGGTCCAGACGGTCTGGCCGAGATATTCGAGATTGACCTGATGACAGATACCGGTGCCGGGAGGCACGACGCGGAAATTCTTGAAGGCCTGCTGGCCCCACTTCAGGAAGCGGTAGCGCTCGCCGTTGCGCTGGTATTCCAGCTCCACATTCCTGGCGAAAGCCTGCGGCGTGCCGAATTCGTCGACGATGACGGAGTGGTCGATGACGAGATCGACGGGAACGAGCGGGTTGATCTTCTCGGGATCGCCGCCAAGCGACACCATCGCGTCGCGCATGGCGGCAAGATCGACGACGGCGGGAACGCCGGTGAAGTCCTGCATCAGCACGCGCGCCGGGCGATAGGCGATTTCGTTTTCGACCGCACCCTTATTGTTCAGCCATTCGGCAACGGCCAGGATGTGCTCCTTGGTGACCGACTGGCCGTCTTCGAAGCGCAGCAGGTTTTCGAGCAGCACCTTCATCGAATAGGGAAGCTTCGACACGCCGGCCAGACCGTTTGCCTCAGCCTTGGGCAGGCTGTAATAGACATAGTCCTTCCCGTTGACGGAAAGCGTGGAACGACAATTGAAACTGTCAAGAGATTTAGACACGAGATACCCCGTTTCTGATAGCCAACACAGTCGTGCGAACGCCTATGCACTTAATGCACATCAGGATGCGGGTACGGCCATTTCCGCTGTCCGCACGTGGAACAGACGCTCCAAGTTCGGCGCAAGGATGAAATTCACGCCGACCGCTGGCGTGGTTGCAGGTCTTATAGATAATTTCCTAAAAACTTGCCATACCCGAGCACAGTCAAAATCGGACATTTTTTGACCCCGCAGCAAGCCGAAACCAGGAAAGAGCCGACGCATGCATCTCACCGCCGAAAATCTGGCTGCAAGGCGCGGTGAGGAACTCATTTTCGTTAACATTTCCTTTCACTTGGCAGCCGGCGAGGCGCTTGTGCTGACCGGTAGAAATGGATCGGGAAAGTCCACTTTGTTGCGTGTGGCCGCCGGCCTGCTGAGGCCGGAAAAAGGCACCGTCATCTTCCACGATGGAGAGAGCGGGGCAGACGGACATGCCGGCGAAGTAAGCCACTACCTCGGCCATAGAAATGCGATGAAGAATGAACTTACGGTTGCAGAAAACCTCGATTTCTGGCGCGCCTTTCTCGGCAATACAGGCGGCGACGCCGGCCTTGCCGTCGAGGACGCCGCCGAAGCGGTCGGCCTTTCCGGCATCACCCACCTTCCCTTCGGTTATCTCTCCGCCGGCCAGCAGCGGCGATTCGCCTTCGCCAAACTGCTCGTCGCCCACCGCCCCGTCTGGATCCTCGACGAACCCACAGCGGCACTCGATGCCAGCGCCGACCGGCTGCTTGCCGATTTGATCGCGGCGCATCTGGCAAAGGGCGGCATCGTGCTGGTGGCGACGCACCAACCGTTGGGGCTGAGGAATTCGCAGGAATTGAAGATGACGGGCTTTGCCGGCGTGGATGCGGGGATTTGGGGTTGATGCTTCTCGACGTAGCTACCCCGTTAACCGCACATGCAGAGAGCCGCCCCGCATGACCGCCCTCTTCCTCCGTGACCTGAAGCTCTCGATTCTCGCCGGCGGCGGCGCGCTGATAGGCGTGCTGTTCTTTCTGACCATCGTCGCCGTCATTCCCTTCGGCGTCGGTCCCGATCTCAAGCTGCTGGCGCGCATCGGGCCCGCCATTGTCTGGATCGGCGCGCTGCTCGCCGCCCTTCTCGGCCTCGACCGCCTGTTCCAGGCCGAGCGCGATGACGGATCGCTCGACCTGATGCTGATGCAGGAAACACCGCTCGTCCTGACGGTGCTGGTCAAATGCTTCGCCCACTGGACGGCCACCAGCCTGCCGCTCGTCATCGCCTCGCCGCTGCTCGGCCTCTTCATGAACATGGACGAGACGGCAATCGGCGCGACCATGCTGACGCTGCTGGTCGGCTCGCCCGCCATCACCTTCATCGGCGCCGTCGGTGCTGCCGTTGCCGTGGCGCTGCCCCGCGGCGGCTTGCTGGTCTCGATCCTCGTGCTGCCGCTGACCATTCCGGTGCTGATCTTCGGCGTCAGCGCCACCTATGCCGCAGTCGAGGATCCCGCCCCCTTCCTGCCGCCCTTCCTGATCCTCATTGCGCTGACACTCTTCTTCGCCGTCATCGGCCCGGCAGCAGCCGCCCTGGCGCTGCGAAACACAGCGGATTGATGGGCCATTCGATTGCGGGAAAAGCCGGATCAAGGTAAGGAAGCGGACATGAGCGAAACGAGCCTTGCCATCAGCAAATTCAGTGATCTCGCCAACCCGACGCGGTTTCTGACGCTGGCGGCGCGCGCCATTCCGTGGCTGGCCGGCATCACCGCCCTCTGTTTCGCGGTCGGCCTCTATCTGAGCTTCGCCACCGAAGGCGATTACCAGCAGGGCGAGACCGTGCGCATCATGTATGTGCATGTGCCTTCGGCCTGGCTTTCGATGATGTGCTATACAATCATGAGCGTCTCGGCGATCGGTACGCTGGTCTGGCGCCATCCGCTGGCCGATGTCTCCGCCAAGGCCGCAGCCCCGCTCGGCGCCGCCTTTACCCTGCTCGCACTCGTCACCGGTTCGCTCTGGGGCAAGCCGATGTGGGGCACCTGGTGGGTCTGGGATGCGCGGCTGACCTCCGTCTTCGTCCTCTTCCTGATGTATCTCGGGCTGATCGCGCTCAGCCGCGCCATCGACGATCCGTCGAAGGCGGCGCGCGTCAGCGCCGTGCTCATCCTCGTCGGCTTCGTCAACATCCCGATCATCAAATTCTCGGTCGAGTGGTGGAACACGCTGCACCAATCGGCAAGCGTGCTGCGCCTCGACGGCCCGGCGATCGATCCGGAATTCCTGCGGCCGCTCTTCGTCATGGCGATCGCCTTCACTCTGCTCTTCTTCACGCTGCACATCATGGCGATGAGGAACGAGATCTGGCGCCGCCGCATTGCCGCCCAGCGCCGTCTTGCCGCCCGCATGGCGAGCCGGGAGGAATAATCGTGACGCATGCCTTCTACGTCTACGCCTCCTATGGCTTTGCAGCCCTGGTGACGATCGCCGTCACGGTCTGGACCTGGGCCGATGGCCGCGCCCGCCGCAGCGAACTTGCAGCCCTTGAGGCTGCCGGCATCCGCCGCCGTTCGGCGCGCCCCAAGGACAGTGTGGGGGATGGCGAATGAACGACACGCCCGAAAACACCGCCGCCAAGCCGCGAGGGCTGAGCCGCTACGCATTGGCGCTGCTGCCGCTCGTCGTCTTCGGCGGTATTGCGGCCACGGCCGCAAAGATGCTCTACGACCAGGATTTCCATGGCAAGAATATCGCCGAAATTCCCTCCGCCCTGATCGGCACCAAGGCGCCGGCGCTCAACCTGCCGCCGCTCGACGGCGCCAACCTGCCGGCGCTGACCGATGTCGCAATCAAGGGCAAGTTGACCCTCGTCAACGTCTTCGCCTCATGGTGCCTCCCCTGCCGGGACGAACATCCGCTATTAAAAGAGCTGGCAAAAGACGGACGGCTGAACATCGTCGCCATCAATTACAAGGACCAGAGCGACAACGCCCTGCGTTTCCTCGGCGAACTCGGCAACCCCTTTCGGGCGATCGGCATCGATCCGAACGGTAAGGCAGCGATCGATTGGGGTGTCTACGGCATTCCGGAAAGTTATCTGGTCGGGCCAGACGGCACGATCCTCTACAAGCGCGTCGGCCCCTTCGACGATATCAGCCTGAAGGAAGGGCTTTTTCCTGCGATGGAAAAGGCGCTCGGGAAGCCGGCTTCCTGACTGAGTGATCCACAAAAGTTAGAACAAAGAAACCCTACACCCCGCCCTGCCAGACTTTGATCGCCTCCACCGGCCAGATCAGCATCACAACATTGAGCGTCAGGTTGTCGCGGATTATGTAGCCGGTGAAAATCTCGAAGAAGATGGCGATCGCAACCGTGAGCGCCACCGGTGCGCGACGCGCGAAGAAGAAGCCGACGCACATGAAGACGGTGTCCATCGCCGAATTCAGGATGCTGTCGCCGTAATAATCGAGCGCGATCGTCGCCGTACGGTAACGGTCGATGATGAGAGGGGAGTTTTCGAGCAGCTCCCAGCCGGATTCGATGACGAGCGCCAGCAGCAGCTTTGCCGCCAGCGGCTTGCGGCGCAGGATGAGATGCGCGAGGCCGTAAAACAGGAATCCGTGGATGATGTGCGACGGCGTGTACCAATCCGACAGATGCTGCGAATTGCCGCTGGTATTGACCCCACCCTCCCACAGTTTGACATAACCGCAGGCGCAGATCGGTACGCGGCCCATCATAAATTCGGCAGCGATCTGAATGATCAGCACCGCAAGGCAGGCGACAAACCAGAAGTTCTGGTGTCTTACGCGAGACTCTACGTCGACAGCGCTCACTTCTCGCCTTCCGTTTCCAGCTTGACGCTATGTTTCAGCACCAGCGGCATCTGCGCCAGCGTGAAGATGATGGTGATCGGCATCGTGCCCCAGACCTTGAAGGCGACCCAGGTACCGTCGGAAAAATTGCGCCAGACGACTTCGTTCAGCACGGCAAGGAAAAGAAAGAAGATGCCCCAGCGGATGGTGAGCTTGCGCCAGCCCTCGGCGTCGAGCTGGAACGCGGCGTTGAAGACATAGCCGAGCAGCGACTTGCCGAAGGCCAGCCCGCCGAGCAGCGCCACCCCGAAGAGCGCGTTGACGATGGTAGGCTTCATCTTGATGAAAGTCTCGTTCTGCAGCCAGATCGACAGCGAGCCGAAGATGACGACGACAATGCCGGAGACGAAGGGCATGATCGGCAGATGGCCGAGCACGATCTTCGAAACGATCAGCGAGATGATCGTCGCCGCCATGAAGAGGCCGGTCGCGACGAACAGCGGTCCGCCCAATTCGGAAAGAGCAGGAAACGTCTCCACCAGCCACTGGCCACGCAGATTGGCGAAGAAGAAGATCATCAGCGGCCCGAGTTCCAGCGCCAGTTTCAGCAGCGGATGATGCCGGTCGGCAGCAGACGGGGTAATATCGCTTTCGGTGCTCATGCGTTCTTCAAACCTGTTTTCCTGGAAACCTGTTTCCGGCCGTGGCCTGCAGGCTTTCGGCGGCATATCTGTGGCATCATTGCCCAAGTCCGGCAATGGCATGGGCAAAATCCTCGGCCTCGAACGGTTCCAGATCCTCGACGCCCTCGCCGACGCCGATGAAATAGACCGGCAGCTTGTGCTTGGCGGAGATGGCGACAAGGATGCCGCCGCGCGCCGTGCCGTCGAGCTTGGTCATGATCAGCCCGTTGACGCCGGCGACGTTGCGGAAGATCTCGACCTGGCTGAGCGCGTTCTGCCCGGTCGTGGCATCGAGCGTCTGCAGCACGGTATGCGGTGCATCGGGATCCAGTTTGCCGAGCACGCGCACGATCTTCTCGAGCTCGGCCATCAGCTCTGCCTTGTTCTGCAGGCGGCCAGCGGTATCGACGATCAGCACGTCGCATTTTTTCGCCTTTGCCTGTTCGAAGGCATCATAGGCAAGGCCGGCGGCATCGGCGCCGAGCCTGGTGCCGATGAATTCGGATTTCGTCCGGTCGGCCCAGATTTTCAGCTGCTCGATCGCCGCCGCACGGAAAGTATCGCCGGCAGCCAGCATCACCTTCAGCCCAGCGCCGGAAAGCTTTGCCGCAAGCTTGCCGATCGTCGTGGTCTTGCCGGTGCCGTTGACGCCGACGACGAGGATGACATGCGGCTTGTGCGAGAGGTCGAGCTGCAGCGGCTTGGCGACCGGCTTCAGGACCTTGGCGATTTCGGACGCCATGATCCGGCTGACATCCTCGCCGGTGACATCCTTGCCGTAGCGTTCGGAAGAGAGCGTATCGGTGACGCGCATCGCGGTCTCGACGCCGAGATCGGCCTGGATGAGCAGATCCTCAAGATCCTGCAGCGTCTCGTCATCGAGCTTGCGCTTGGTAAAGAGCGCGGTGATCTGGTTGGTCAGTTGCGAGGATGTGCGTGCAAGGCCGTTACGGAGACGCTGGAACCAGCTGAGCCTCAGCTGCAGGGCAACCGGCTCCGGCTCGACGACCTTCGGGCCGGTGGCGAAGCCTTTGGGGAGGATGGGAGAGCCACTCTCCGGTTCTGCCGCGGGGCTACCCCCCTCTGCCCTGCCGGGCATCTCCCCCACAGATGGGGAGATTGGCTGGGAGGGCGAATCCAGCCCTGCATCATCCTCAGCTGGAAACTCTTCCGGCTCAGTCGGAATCTCTTCCGGAAGCTTTTCGACGATCTCTTCGAGGTCAGCCGGCTGTTCTAGCGCTCCGGTCTCCAGAGAATCTCCCGCCTCGTCGGGGAAATGTTCCGGAGGGACAGAAGCGGGTATTTCCGTAACGGGTTCGGCGACCGTCTGGCTTTCAGCCTCCACCTCCGCTGCCGCCTCGGCTTCCAGCAATGAAAGCGGTACGACACCCATATCGCTCAGCTGGTCCGCAGCTGGCAGCATTGAGGATTCGACATCATCGTCAGCAACCGGTGCTTCGACCCCGCCCTCGTCAATATCGGCGGCCGGCCCGCCGGCCGTATCCATTTCCTCGGCCAGCACCGGATCGTCGGCAACCGGCAGATCTTCGTCGCGCGAACGCCGCTCCAGCTCTCTTTCCACGGCCGCAGGCACAGGTTCTTCAGCCGGCTTGCCGAAGGTGAAGACCTTTTTGATGAAACTGAGCGCCATGGGGATTCCGTGAAAGTCAGGCCGCGGCTGCGGCCGTCAATTGCATGTCGAGATGTTTGCCATTGTGGCCGGTGATCGTGACCGGCACAAGTTCGCCGGGACGGAGGCCGGGGGCAGCGACCAGCGTGAAGTTCTCCGTATGCGCCAGGCCATTGTTTTCAACAAGCAGCCATTGCCGGGTTCCGATCATCCCATCGAGATGGGATTGATGCAGCCTATGTCCAGCGGCGCGCAGCCTTGCGGCGCGATCCTTGACCAGCGGCCGGTCGAGCTGCGGCATGCGGGCGGCGGGCGTGCCGGGACGCGGACTGTAGGGGAAGACATGCAGATGGGCGATGCCAGCATCTTCGGCCAGCCTCACGGCATTCTCGAACATCTCTTCGGTTTCGGTGGGAAAGCCGGCAATCATATCGGCGCCGAAGCTCATCTCGGGGCGGAGGCGGCGCGCATCCTCGATGAAACGCAACGCATCGGCGCGTAAATGCCGGCGCTTCATGCGCTTCAAGATCATGTCGTCGCCATGCTGCAGCGAAAGATGCAGATGCGGCATGAAACGTGGCTCGTCTGCGATGAGATCCATCAGATGGGCATCGGCCTCGATGCTGTCGATCGAGGAAAGCCGCAGGCGGCGGATATCGGGGATCTGTTTCAGCAGCGTCTTCGCCAAAAGCCCGAGCGTCGGGGTGCCCGGCAGATCGCCGCCATAGCTGGTGGCATCGACGCCGGTCAGCACGATCTCGCAATAACCGCCGTCGACGAGCTTGCGGGCCTGATCGACGACGGCTCCCATCGGTACGGAGCGGGAATTGCCGCGGCCATAGGGAATGATGCAGAAAGTGCAGCGATGGTCGCAGCCATTCTGCACCTGGATGAAGGCGCGCACATGGCCGTCGATATGCCTGACCATCTGCGGCGCCGTCGCCTTGACGCTCATGATGTCGTTGACGCGGAGCTTCTCTTCGGCCGAAACGCCGAAATCCGGCAGGCTGCGATAAGAAGCGCTCGTCAGCTTCTCCTCGTTGCCGAGCACGGCATCGACCTCTGCCATCGCCGCGAAAGTCTGCTTTTCCGTCTGCGCGGCGCAGCCGGTGACGATGATGCGGGCATGCGGATTGTCCCGCCGTGCCCGCCGGATCGCCTGGCGAGCCTGGCGCACGGCCTCGCCGGTCACGGCACAGGTATTGACCAGGATGGCGTTGTTGAGCCCGGCCTTTTCAGCCTGCGCCTTCATCACTTCGGATTCATATGTGTTGAGGCGGCAGCCGAAGGTAATGACCTCGATGCCGCTCACTGCGCCTCCGCCTCTCGGGTACCATCGCGCGACCAGAGACCGGTCGAAGGATCGACCCTGCCCGACCATTCCCATTCGGCCGGGCCGGTCATGATGACATGATCGTCGCGCTCGCGCCATTCGATGGAAAGCGTGGCCGGCGGCTTGGCGCTTGCCACATTGATCGTCACCTTGCGGCCGGTGCGGCCGGTGCGCGCAGCACTGACGGCGGCGGAACAGGCAGCCGAGCCGCAGGCAAGCGTCAGTCCCGCGCCGCGCTCCCAGGTGCGCGTCGTCACCGATGTCGGCGAGGTCACTTGCGCCAGCGTGATATTGGCGCGCTCGGGAAACATAGGGTGGTTTTCGAGCAACGGTCCGAAGCGGGCGAGATCATAGGACATCACGTCCCTGTCCACCCAGAAGATCGCATGCGGATTGCCCATCGACATTGCCGAAGGCGAATGCAGCACCGGATTGTCGATCGGGCCGATCTGCAACTCGATGCGGCTGGTGTCGTGGAATTCTTCCGCCAGCGGGATCTTGTCCCAATCGAAGACCGGCCGGCCCATATCGACGGAGATCGTCCCGTCCTCGTGCTCGACGGCATTCAGGATGCCGGCAACCGTCTGGAAGGTGAAGGCCTTCTTGCCGGTCTCGGCGGCAAGCGCCTGCACGACGCAGCGCGTGCCGTTGCCGCAGGCCTGCGCCTTCGAGCCATCTGAATTCAGGATATCGATGAAGGCATCGGTGCCTTCGGCCTTCGGATCATGGATCGCCATGATCTGATCGAACTCAGTCTGCGGATCGGCATTGAGCGCGACCGCCGCCGCCGGCGTCACCTTATCCGGCCGGCCGCGCATATCGACGACCAGGATCTTGTTGCCAAGCCCGTTCATCCTCGCGAATTCGACCGTTGCGCTCATGGTACCATTCCGTCTGTCTTTCCGGTGTATATGGCGGAAATGCGAAGGAATTACCAGTGGGTGGGTGCCGGACAGGCGTGCGGTCTGCCGACCCTTTCGAGGCAGTTCGGCTTTTACCGCTGTGCCCCGTCGGGATCGAAGGACGCAGCATGGGCTTCGACAATAGCTGCGGTGATGACCTTTCTCAGCTCGTAGACCAGCGAACGGGACCGCTTGCGATCCAGATCCTGTGCCGCCTTCGCAAGATTCAGGCCTTCGTTCAGGACAATATGATGGGCCCGCGCCAGCGCCCAGCTCTCAATATCAGCATTTAGCATTCGATATCTCCGCCGATTCATTCGGCATCAAGGATATTCACGAATCATTTTACAGGACGCACTTAAGTAGAAAGTAGAATCATAAGCCGAATAATTTGCAACTGGCGTTGACAGCGAATTCGGGCCCCGACTGGAATAATTATCGGCAAAAGCTGGAAGTATGGCGGACTACTCAGGCTGATACATCGGTTTGTTTGAATATGTACTTTGGCTGCAACCACTAGGTGATACGGCTTCTGAGAAGTCCGTCATGCGGTCATTTGTCCGCATCGCCTTGACTTTCGCGCGGCTTTCCTGTTTATCGCGCCCAATCCGCGACGAGCCACATGACTCCGAGCCGCCGACCGGGACCTGAGATCCCGGAGGTCAACACCCGACAGCGCGATGCGCCCTCGGGTGCTTTTTGGCTTTGCGTCTTGTTTTCGTCAAGGAAAAGCACGACGTTTCCGGGCAGGTAAGAACCCGCCCGAAACGTATCAAGGAAGAGCCGATGTTTGAAAACCTCCAGGACCGTCTTGGATCCATTCTGAATGGACTGACAGGCCGTGGCGCGCTTTCGGAAGCCGATGTTTCCGCAGCGCTGCGCGAGGTTCGCCGTGCGTTGCTGGAGGCCGACGTCGCGCTCGACGTCGTGCGTTCCTTCACCGACCGCGTGCGTGAAAAGGCCGTCGGCGCCGAGATCCTGAAGTCGATCAAGCCCGGCCAGATGGTCGTCAAGATCGTGCATGACGAACTGATCGAGATGCTGGGTGGCGAAGGCGTCGGCATCGACCTGCATGCCCCGGCCCCGGTCGTCGTCATGATGGTCGGCCTGCAGGGCTCCGGCAAGACGACGACGTCGGCCAAGATCGCCCATCGCCTGTCGACGCGCGAAAAGAAGAAGGTGCTGATGGCATCGCTCGACACGCGCCGTCCGGCAGCCCAGGAGCAGCTTCGCCAGCTCGGTGCGCAGGCCAATATCGACACGCTGCCCATCATATCAGGCCAGTCGCCGACCGATATCGCCGCCCGCGCCGTCCAGGCGGCAAAGCTCGGCGGCCACGACGTCGTCATCCTCGATACCGCCGGCCGCACGCATATTGACGAGCCCTTGATGGTCGAGATGGCCGACATCAAGAAGCGCTCGAACCCGCATGAAATCCTGCTGGTCGCCGACAGCCTCACCGGTCAGGACGCCGTCAACCTCGCCCGCAGTTTCGACGAACGTGTCGGCATCACCGGTCTGGTGCTGACCCGCATGGACGGCGATGGCCGCGGCGGTGCCGCCCTTTCGATGCGCGCCGTCACCGGCAAGCCGATCAAGCTGATCGGCGTCGGCGAGAAGATGAGCGAGCTGGAGGAATTCCATCCCCGCCGCATCGCCGACCGCATCCTCGGCATGGGCGACATCGTCTCGCTCGTCGAGCGCGCGGCGGAGAACATCGACGCCGAGAAGGCGGCCGCCATGGCCGCCAAGATGGCCAAGGGCAAGTTCGACCTCGACGACCTCGCCGACCAGCTGCGCCAGATGCAGAAGATGGGCGGCATGGGCGGCATCATGGGCATGATGCCCGGCATGGCCGGCATGAAGGACAAGATGGCCGCAGCCGGCCTCGACGACAAGCTTTTCGGCCGCCAGATCGCCATCATCCAGTCGATGACCAAGGCCGAGCGCACCAATCCCGACCTGCTCAAGCATTCGCGCAAGAAGCGCATCGCTGCCGGCTCCGGCACCGATGCCGCCGCCATCAACAAGCTTCTGAAGATGCACCGCCAGATGGCGGACATGATGAAGATGATGGGCGGCAAGGGCAAAGGCGGCATGATGAAGCAGATGATGGGCGGCCTTGCCGGCAAGATGGGGCTCGGCGGCGGCATGGGCGGCATGGGTGGCGGCATGCCCGATCTCTCGAATATCGATCCCCGACAGCTCGAGGCCTTGCAGAAGCAGGCGGAAGCGGCGGGGCTTGGAAAGCCGGGTGGGGGTATGCCCGGTCTCGGCGGTCTGCCGGGTGGTTTGTCGGGCCTCGGCGGCGCCAAGCTGCCGGGCCTTGGCGGTGGTTTCCCGGGATTGCCCGGATTGCCGAAGAAGAAGTGAAAGGATCGCTTGCCCCATGATTGATCCAAACGTCAAAGCCCAGCTCGCGAGCTATCGTCAGTCGATCGACAATATCGATGCCGCTCTCGTGCACATGCTGGCCGAACGCTTCCGCTGCACCAAAGAGGTCGGCGTGCTGAAGGCCAAATACAATTTGCCGCCGGCCGACCCGGCGCGCGAGGAATACCAGATCGAACGCCTTCGCCAGCTGGCGAAAGACGCCAATCTGGACCCGGATTTCGCCGAGAAGTTCCTGAACTTCGTCATAAAGGAAGTCATCCGGCATCATGAGCAGATCGCTGCGGATCACGCTGAACAGAGCGCTGCAGCCCGATAACCGTACCGCTCAAGAAAGCGGTCAAGAAAAGCCCAAGGAGTAAAGAACATGGCACTGAAAATTCGTCTCGCCCGCGGTGGTTCCAAGAAGCGCCCGTACTACCACGTCGTTCTCGCTGATGCGCGCAGCCCGCGTGACGGCCGCTTCCTCGAAAACCTCGGTTCCTGGAACCCGATGCTTGCCAAGGACGATGAGAAGCGCGTTCAGCTGAACGCCGAGCGCATCAAGCACTGGATCGAACACGGCGCCCAGCCGACCGACCGCGTTCTGCGCTTCCTCGATGAGGCCGGCGTTGCCAAGCGCGAAGTCAAGAACAACCCGGTCAAGGCAAAGCCTGGCAAGCGCGCCCAGGAACGCGCCGCCGAAAAGGCTCAGAAGGTTGCCGACGCCGCTGCTGCTGCCGACGCCGCGGAATAATCGCGACTTTCCTTAGAGCGGGCGGCATGGCGACATGCCGCCCGTTTTCGTTTCCAATCGCACGCACTTCGTTTATGAGAAACCTGTCTTTCGGCTTCACATGAAGGAACCCATGACCAAGCTTGAAAACCCCGTTCTGATGGCGACGATCGGTGGCGCGCAGGGCCTCCGGGGCGAGGTGCGCGCCAAGGCCTATACGGCCGATCCCGGCGCGCTTGGCGATTACGGCCATCTGCACAGCATGGATGGCCGCAGCTTCGAAGTCCTCGAAATCCGCGAGATGAAGAATGTCGTCGTCGTCCGTTTCCGCGGCGTCAACGACCGCAATGCCGCCGAGGCTCTGAACGGGCTTGAACTCTATATCGAGCGGGACAACCTGCCGGACGAGGAGCTGGACGAAGACGAGTTCTACTATGCCGATCTCGAGGGGCTCGAGGCGCGCGACGACAAGGGTGTCAGCTATGGCACCGTCACCGGCGTCTTCGATTTCGGCGCCGGCGACCTGCTGGAACTCAAAGGTCCGGGCAAACGCCCGGTGCTGATCCCCTTCTCGGAAGCCTCGGTGCTGGAGATCGACCTCGAGGCCGGCACGCTGCTGATCGATCCGCTGGCGGCGGGTCTGGCCGACGATCCCGAAGAGCTTTCGAAATTCACCGCGGACAAGCCGAAAAAGAAGAAGTGACGCCATGGCTTTCCGGGCGAGCGTGCTGACACTTTATCCGGAAATGTTTCCGGGGCATCTGGGCTTCTCGCTCGCCGGCAAGGCGATGGAGCGGGGGCAATGGTCGCTGGACACGGTACAGATTCGCGACTTCGCCACCGATAGACACCGCACAGTCGACGACACTCCCGCCGGCGGCGGCGCCGGCATGGTGCTGAAACCAGACATTCTCGCCCGCGCAATCGACAGCGCCTCAGAAAACGATACCCGCCCGCGGCTGCTGATGAGCCCGCGCGGCCGGCCGCTGAGGCAGGAGCGTGTGCGCGAGCTCGCGGCGGGCGACGGCGTCATCATCGTCTGCGGCCGCTTCGAGGGCGTCGACCAGCGGGTGATCGAGGCGCGCGGACTGGAAGAAGTCTCGATCGGCGACTACGTCCTATCAGGCGGCGAGCCGGCGGCGCTGGTCGTGCTCGATGCGATTATTCGCATCCTGCCTGGTGTCATGGGCAACGTTCTTTCCGGCCTGCACGAAAGCTTCGAAGGCGGACTGCTGGAACATCCGCATTATACCCGGCCGCAGGAATGGGAAGGCTGGGAAATCCCCTCGATCCTCACCTCGGGCAACCACGGCGCCATCGAAAAGTGGCGGCATCAGGAAGCCGTGCGGCTGACGCGGGAGCGGCGGCCAGATCTGCTGGAAAAAGGCTAGCCCATCGCCCGGAAAATCGGGATCGAATTTCGCAAAGCACGATGCGTAGATTCAAAATGTTACAGCGTCCTTTGCGCGGCTGAAAACGACGCACGGCGCTGTAAAGCGAGAAAAACGGCTGATTTCGCAGCCCTTTTCACAAAAATGCCGTCCAAGGGATGACAAGCCCTGGCCTTTCGTGTATTGGCGCACGCGGAAATGGGGTTTATCCCCGTCTGCCAGCAAACAAAGAATGGCGAATCCGCTCCCGCCCTTGACGGGCAAAGTCCTGAGGCCAGTTCCGAAGGATCAGTGTCGAGCGCTCTGGCTGTTTCAGAAGAACCAAAGGTTAAGACGATGAACATCATTCAGCAGCTTGAGGCCGAACAGGCCGCCAAGATCGAAGCCAAGCGCACGCTTCCCGAATTTTCCCCGGGCGACACCGTCCGCGTCAACGTGAAGGTCACGGAAGGCACCCGTACCCGCGTTCAGGCCTATGAAGGCGTCTGCATCGCCCGCTCCGGCGGCGGCCTGCAGGAAAACTTCACGGTCCGCAAGATCTCCTACGGCGAAGGCGTCGAGCGCGTATTCCCGGTCTACTCGCCGATGATCGAAAGCGTCGACGTCGTTCGCCGCGGTAAGGTCCGTCGCGCCAAGCTCTATTACCTGCGCGACCGTCGCGGCAAGTCTGCCCGTATCGTTGAAGACACCGGCGTCCGCGCCCGCAAGCTCAACGACGCCGAGCGCGCCGCCATTGCCGAGGAAAAGGCACGCATCGAAGCTGAAAAGGTTGCAGCCGCCCAGGCGCTCGCCGCCGAGAAGGCAGCAGCAGAAGCTGCGGAAGCCAAGGCCGCTGCTGAAAAGGCCGCCGCAGAAGCAGCCGCCGCTGCAGCGGAACCGGCAGCAGAATAAGATCTGCGCTACGCAAAATTCTTTGCTTGGAAAGGCGGCCTTCGGGTCGCCTTTTCTATTTTTTGCTCGGGCACGCAGTGGGCGGCCTTGCCTTCGGCAGGCCTTCCGTGACAGTTTTTGCCGTTCAATTTTGGGGAACCGTTCAATGTTGTTTCGCCGTACCGTTCTTGCGAGCTTCGCCGCCCTTGCTCTTCTACCCCTCGCCGCATCGGCCGCCGAGCTGCCCGATCTCGGCGGCAAGAGCGTCGTCGTCGTCACCGAGAATGCCTATCCGCCGCTGCAATTCGTCGATCCGAAATCCGGCAAGGCGATCGGCTGGGAATATGATGCGATGAACGAGATCGCCAAGCGGCTGAATTTCAAGGTCGAATACCAGAACACCAGCTGGGACGCGATGATCCAGGCCGTGTCCGACGGCCAGTACAACATCGGCATGACCGGCATCACCATCAAGGAAGACCGCAAGCAGAAAGTGGATTTCTCCGATCCCTATATGCGCTCTCAGCAGTTCATGCTGGTGCGCGGCGACGAGAACCGCTTCACCGATGCCAAGTCCTTTGGCGAATTCAAGGATGGCCTGGTCGGCGCGCAGCCCGGCACCACGCCCTTCTACACCGCCGTCTATGAAGTGCTGGATGGCAACGAGCAGAACCCGCGCATCAAACTCTTCGAAACCTTCGGCGCCACCGTCCAGGCCCTGAAGGCCGGCGACGTCGACGTCGTGCTGACCGACGGCACTGCCGGCAAAGGTTATGTCGATGCCTCGAACGGCGCCTTGAAGCTGATCGGCGAACCGCTCGGCACCGAGGATTTCGGCTTCATCTTCCCGAAAGGGTCCGACCTTGTCGCCCCGGTCAATGCCGCCATCGCCGCACTCAAAGCCGACGGCACGCTGGATGGGCTGAACAAGAAGTGGTTCCTCGACTACAAGATGGGCGAATGACGCCGAGCAACTATTGATGGCCCTGCGACCATCTCCCGACAGACACGTCAAGGACGACTATCCCTGGTGGCTGGTCGCCCTTGTCACGATCGGCATCGTGCTTGCCGCCGTCATCGTCGCCAACGATATATACGCCCAGGTCTTCCGCACCGTTGTCAACGGTGTCGGCATCACCGTCTTCGTCACGCTGGTCGCCTTCGTGCTCGCCACCGTGCTCGGTCTCGGCATCTGCCTGCTTGGCATGGCCGACAGCCAGGTGTTGCGTCAGATTGCGCGATTCTACATCGAGATCATCCGCGGCATACCGATCCTCGTGCTGCTGTTCTACGTCGCCTTCGTCGGCGCGCCGGCTCTGGTTGCAGGCTATAATTTCCTGATTTCACCGCTGGTGACATCCGGCGTGGCCGAGCCCATCCTGGTGCGCGATCTGTCGCTGATGTGGCGAGCGATCATCGCGCTGACGGTCGGTTATTCCTCCTTCATCGCCGAAATCTTCCGGGCCGGTTTCCAGTCGGTCGATCTCGGCCAGATTGAGGCGGCCAAGGCGCTTGGCCTGTCGCGCTATCGGCGCTTTCGCTCCGTCGTCTTCCCGCAGGCGATCCGCGTGATCTTCCCGCCGCTCTCCAACGATTTCGTCTCGATGGTGAAAGACAGTTCGCTCGTCTCCGTGCTCGGCGTCGCCGACATCACCCAGATGGGCAAGGTCTATGCCGCCGGCTCCTTCCGCTTCTTCGAGACCTATTCGATCGTCACCTATATCTATCTGATCCTGACGATCGGCCTGTCGCTGGCGCTGCGGCGGACGGAGAAATGGATGAAGTCGCGGTAAGCGATCAATAGCCGCCGCGCCGCTGAGAGGCCGCAGAGCGTCTGCTGATGATTCAAATTGAAGCCGCCGCGAAAAATCGCTATATGCAGGGCCATGGAATCCAAGTTCAGATGCATTGGTGCGCATATTTTCGTGCTGCAGGACCATTATCGCCTGCCGGCGCGGTTTTTTGCGTGCGTGTCCGGTGCGCTCAACAGCCGACTTCGTTGATCGAATGACGGCCGGCGGAGCCTGATCTGCCATTTCTCGATTTTCCAAAAGCTTTAGAAAAACGGACTTAACGCCATGAGCGCACCGCGTACCCTCTACGACAAGATCTGGGACGATCATCTGGTCGACGAACAGGCAGACGGCACCTGTCTTCTCTACATCGACCGCCACCTGGTCCACGAAGTGACCTCGCCGCAGGCGTTCGAAGGCCTGCGCATGACCGGCCGCAAGGTTCGCGCGCCGGAAAAGACGCTCGCCGTCGTCGACCACAACGTTCCGACCTCGCCCGACCGCCATCTCGGCATCAAGAACGAGGAAAGCCGGATCCAGGTGGAAGCGCTGGCCACCAATGCCGCCGAATTCGGCGTCGAATATTATTCGGCAAGCGACAAGCGCCAGGGCATCGTCCACATTGTCGGTCCGGAACAGGGCTTCACCCTGCCCGGCATGACCATCGTCTGCGGCGACAGCCACACCTCGACGCACGGCGCCTTCGGCGCGCTGGCGCACGGCATCGGCACTTCTGAGGTCGAGCATGTGCTGGCGACCCAGACGCTGATCCAGAAGAAGGCGAAGAACATGCTGGTGCGGGTCGACGGCCTGCTTCCGCCGCATGTTACCGCCAAGGACATCATCCTTGCCATCATCGGCGAGATCGGCACGGCCGGCGGCACCGGCCACGTCATCGAATTTGCCGGCGAAGCGATCCGCGCGCTGTCGATGGAAGGCCGCATGACCATCTGCAACATGACAATCGAAGGCGGTGCCCGCGCCGGCTTGATCGCCCCTGACGAAAAGACCTTCGAATACATCAAGGGCAAGCCGCGTGCACCGAAGGGCGAGGCACTGGAACAGGCGATCGCCTACTGGAAGACGCTGCAGACCGACGAGGGCGCTCACTACGACCGCGTCGTCGTGCTCGATGCCGCCAGCCTGCCGCCGATCGTTTCCTGGGGCTCCTCGCCCGAGGATGTCATCTCCGTTCAGGGCATCGTTCCGAACCCGGACGACATTCCGGACGAAACCAAGCGCACATCCAAGTGGCGCGCGCTCGACTATATGGGCCTGAAGCCGGGCACGAAGATGACCGACATCACGCTCGACCGCGTCTTCATCGGCTCCTGCACCAACGGCCGCATCGAGGATCTGCGCGAAGTCGCCAAGGTCGTCGAAGGCAAGACGGTTGCCCCAACCGTCGACGCGATGATCGTGCCGGGCTCCGGCCTCGTCAAGGAACAGGCGGAAGCCGAAGGCCTCGACAAGATCTTCAAGGCCGCCGGTTTCGACTGGCGCGAGCCGGGCTGCTCGATGTGCCTTGCCATGAACGACGACCGCCTGAAGCCGGGCGAACGCTGCGCTTCGACCTCGAACCGCAACTTCGAGGGCCGTCAGGGCTTCAAGGGCCGCACGCACCTCGTCTCGCCGGCAATGGCCGCCGCAGCCGCGATCGCCGGGCACTTCGTCGATATCCGTGAGTGGAACTGATCCGTCAAAACGGATGACAATCAAAAGCCCACCGATGCCGCGGCGCATCGGTGGGCTTCACATTTTATGCCGCCCGCCTCGGTCGCCTTATAAAACGGCTACCGCATGCGGTCTTTTGCGGGACGACCCTTCATTGGCCTGGCAATAAATCGAGACGACGATCAGAAGGTTGCCGTCATCGGATCCGGTCCCATGCGGGCGTTGGTGCTGTCGAGCTTGGCGATCTCGGCCATGTCGTCGGCATCGAGCTTGAAATCGAACACCTGGAAATTCTCTTCGATACGCGACGGCGTCACCGATTTCGGGATGACGACGAGGCCGGTATCGATGTGCCAGCGAATGATGACCTGAGCCGGCGTCTTCTGATGCTTTTTGGCGATCTCGCCGATATCAGCGTTCGAGATGAACTTGCCCTGGCCGAGCGGGCTCCAGGATTCCGTGACGATATTCAGTTTCTCGTGAACCTCCTGCGCCGCCTTCTGCTGGAAATCGGGATGCAGCTCGATCTGGTTGATGACGGGAACGACGCCGGTTTCGCCGATGATGCGCTCGAGATGTTCAGGATTGAAATTCGACACGCCGATCGAGCGGGCGCGGCCCTCTTCCCGGATGCGGGCGAAAGCCTTCCAGGTCTCCGTATAAAGGCCGCGATGCGGCGACGGCCAGTGAATGAGGTAGAGGTCGACATATTCGGAACCGAGCTTCTTCAGGCTGCCGTCGAAGGCGCGCAGCGTATTGTCATAGCCTTGATCGGTATTCCTGAGCTTGGTGGTGACGAAGATGTCCTTGCGGTCGAGGCCGGAAGAGCGGATGCCTTCGCCGACGCCCTCTTCGTTGTCGTAACCGGAAGCGGTATCGATGTGACGATAGCCGGCGGCGATCGCCGTGCGCACGGTGGGAGCGGCAATGTCCTGCGGCGTCTGCCAGACGCCGAGGCCGACCTGCGGAATGGAATGTCCGTCATGGAAAGTGATGATGGGTTGAGCGGTCACAATATATCTCCGGGAGTTTGAAGAATTGGACGAGGCATGATTTGCGCCCGCGCGCGCGGACGTCCCGGAACGCATTTCAGCCGGAGCGTTCGGTCACTGGAAACATATAGGCAGCCGCATCCGGAAGACAATCAAAGGACGCGGACAATCGTTCCCTTTCGAATGTGCGGCAGCAGGCGGAGCATGTCGCGCAGGCTCACAGCCACGCAGCCCGCCGTCGGCTCGTAGCCTGGCCTGATGAGATGGAAGAAGATCGCCGAGCCGCGATTGCGCGCACGCGAGGAAATGTTCCAGTCCATCACCAGGCAGATATCGTAGAGCCCGTCGCTGCGCCGCATCTCCTCGTGACTTGCGCTGAACGGTGCCCTGACGAGGCGGTTGTAGCTGGCACTGTCAGACTGATCGCACCAGAGCATGTCGGGGCGAATGCGGCGGATGGAAAGCGGAGTGACGAGCCGGCCGTTCCGCTCGCCGCGCCGGAAGCCGGACATCAGCCTCATCGAGGCGATCGGCGTGGCGCCGTCGCCCTCGCGTTTCATCACGGTGCGGCCGGAGCGGCCGATCGCAGCAGGCACGGTGATGGCGCCAAGCCGGACGATCGCCCGGCTCTTGCGCCCCGGCGCAGGACGCACCATGATCGTCGACGGCGTCATACCTCGCCTCTGCCTTGCTTTTTCCATTTTTCTCGCATGTCGTGCCTTGTCTGGGGCTTCGATTGAAATCATATCGAAACCGACCCGGCAACAGCCCGCTGCCCGATCCTTGCCAAACCAGGAATTTGGCGTAGGACTAGGGGACTTAACATGAGGACGCAAACGGCATGACCGCACGCACCATTCTTCTGGTGGATGACGACGATGACCTTCGACAGACGCTGACGGAGCAATTGTCGCTGTATGAGGAATTCACGGTTCTGCAGGAAGCCAACGCCGGCAAAGGTGTCGCGACCGCCCGCTCGATGCCGATCGACCTGCTGATCATGGATGTCGGCCTGCCCGATATGGACGGCCGCGAGGCAGTGAAGCTGCTACGCAAGGGCGGTTTCAAGGCGCCGATCATCATGCTGACCGGCCACGATACCGATTCGGACACGATCCTCGGTCTCGAAGCCGGCGCCAACGATTATGTCACCAAGCCTTTCCGGTTCGCCGTGCTGCTCGCGCGCATCCGCGTGCAGCTGCGCCAGCATGAGCAGAGCGAGGACGCGACCTTCACCGTCGGCCCCTACCTCTTCAAGCCGAGCCAGAAGCTCCTGACCACCGACAACGGCCAGAAGATCCGGCTGACGGAAAAGGAAGCGGCGATCATCCGCTATCTCTACCGCGCCGAACAGAAGGTCGTCACCCGCGACATACTGCTCGAAGAGGTCTGGGGCTATAATTCCGGCGTGACGACGCATACGCTGGAAACCCACGTCTACCGCCTGCGCCAGAAGATCGAGCGCGATCCCTCCAATGCCGAAATCCTCGTCACGGAAAACGGCGGCTACAAGATCATACCCTAGAGCAGTTCCGTTTTTCTCCGAATCACGGAAATGCCCTATCTCTTTGTTTTCACGCAATTCTGAACGCAGAACCGCGACGCACTTCTGCTGGAATTGCTCTAAGGCGAAAAGCCCGCATGGCGCTGACCGACGACATCCACATGCTCGCGCAGCTTCCTCTGTTCAAGGACATGAACGAGGATCAGCTGCGGTTGATCGCCTTCGGCGCCGACCGGCGCATGATCGCTGCCGGCCAGATGCTGTTTCGCCAGGGTTCGCCCGCCGAGAGCGCGTATGTCATCCTCAGCGGCAGCCTGGAGCTGAGCGCGACGAGCAGCGACGGCATGCAGAGGACAGGGGGGATCGCCGGTCCGGGAACCCTGGTTTCCGAGCTGGCGCTGGTGACGTTGGTGGAGCGCAAGTTCACCGCGGTAGCGCGCGAGGATACCAGCATCATCCGCATCACTCGCGCTCTCTTCCACCGGCTGATCGAAGAATATCCGGACGCAGCCCGGCTGATCGAGAACCGGATCCGCGATAATCTCGCCGAACTCGCGGCAAAGGCCGCAAGCCAGTTCTACCGCTTCAGCTGATCCCTGTAGAGCGGTTTGCGCTTTTACGAAAAGCTGAACCGCATCGTTCTAGAAATCGAAATGCGCCGTGACCGGTACGTGGTCGGAGGGCCGGTCCCAGCCGCGCGCCTCCTTCAGGATTTCGATTCGCTTGAGATGCGGCCCGAGATCCGACGACGACCAGATATGGTCGAGACGGCGGCCGCGGTCGGCGGCCTCCCAATCCTTGGCGCGGTAGCTCCACCAGGTGTAGAGTTTCTCACTGGCAGGCACATGCTGGCGCATCAGATCGAGCCAGGCGCCGCGCTTCATCACCTCGAGCAGCCCCTCGGTTTCGACAGGCGTATGGCTGACGATCTTCAGAAGCTGCTTGTGCGACCAGACGTCATGCTCCAGCGGCGCGATGTTGAGGTCACCGACGAGGATGGCTGAGGTGTTGGCCTCGCCATTGGCTTTCAGCAGCTTCATCTCTTCGATGAAATCGAGTTTGTGGCCGAATTTCGGATTGATCGTGCGATCCGGCTCGTCGCCGCCGGCCGGGACATAGAAATTGTGCAGCCGAACGCGACGATTGCCGTGCTCGAAGATCGCCGAGATGTGGCGTGCATCGCCGACGCCGCAATAATCCTGGCGGTGATCCTCGGTCAACGGAATGCGCGAGGCGATCGCCACGCCATGATAGCCCTTCTGGCCATGGATGATGATGTGATTGTAGCCCATCGCCCTGAGCGGCGCCGCCGGAAACAGCTCGTTCGTCACCTTGGTTTCCTGCAGGCAGAGGATATCGGGCCTGTGCTTGAGAACGAGTTGCTCGACGATGGGCATGCGCAGCCGCACCGAATTGATGTTCCAGGTGGTGATCGAAAAACCCATGCCCCATACCCTCTCGCGTCCAATGCCCCGCATGCCGGCCGAACCCCGGCTCGACGCGACGCGCTTTCATGAAAGGGCTTTAAAACAAAGGCGGGCGCGAAGGAACTAGACGCGCGCAAAAGCATCAAGCGATCAACCGAAAAGGTTTCAATCGCGCGACTGAGGCGTGCCTGGAATGGTCTCATAGGGCACGCGGAAGACGCGATCGTCGAACTGCATGCCGGTTTTGACGTTGAAGATCATCACCGAGGTGTCCTTGCCCTGATTGTCGGTGATCGTCCACTGACGCAGGTCGTAAGTCTTCGGGTCGAACATCATGGTGATGGTCGAGTTTCCGAACACCGTATTGTTGCCGAGCGCGATTGTCGTCAGGTCGGACTCTTCCTTCACACCCTTCACCATGCCGGCCGACAGATCGATACGCTGCGCCAGAAGCAGGCTGAGCGGGGTTTTGGACAGCGGATAGAGATCCCAGGTCTTCAGCTTCGTATTGCCGATGGCGACGTTCTTGCCGTCGGCGATCACCCGCATCGGCGACGGATCGTCATAGTTGAAGCGCAGCTTGCCGGGGCGCTGGATGAAGAACTTGCCGCCGGTCTGCTCGCCGCGCGGACCGAACTGCACGAATTCGCCCTGCATCGTCGTGACGCCGGAGAAATGATCGGCGATCGCCTGCGCGGTGCCGGAGGCGGGAGCTGCCGCCTGCGCGTAAGCACCGAGGGGAATGGCGCTCGCCATCGCCGCGACGGCAAAGGCGCCGAGAAGGTCGCGGCGCGTTACCGTCAGGCCGGAGAGGAAGGTATCGGAGTGACTCATCTAAATCTCCTTTATGCGATCTGCATGCTGCCGAAAGGCGGCGTCTTCAAGGCGTTGCGATCGGCCTGCGAGAGGTAACGGCTTCGATGCTATCAGGTTTCCGCAAAAGCGGCTGCATCGGAAATATATGCCTGTTATGTCAGCGGTCGAGGATGTCGCCTTCGGTCGGAACGAGAATCTCGCGTTTGCCGGCATGGTTGGCCGGTCCGATGATGCCCTCCTTCTCCATACGCTCGACGAGCGAGGCGGCGCGGTTGTAGCCGATGCCGAGCCGGCGCTGGACGTAGGAGGTCGACGCCTTGCCGTCACGCAGCACGATGGCGACCGCCTGGTCGTAGGGATCTTCCGATTCGGAAAGATTGGACGTGCCGGCCGGACCGCCGCCGCCACCGCCGTAATCGCCGTCTTCGTCGTCATCGGCGGTGATCGCGTCGAGATATTGCGGCGAGCCCTGGGTCTTCAGGTAGGAGACGATCTCTTCCACCTCGACATCCGAAACGAACGGACCGTGCACGCGCTGGATACGCCCGCCACCCGCCATATAGAGCATGTCGCCCATGCCGAGCAGCTGTTCGGCGCCCTGTTCGCCGAGGATGGTGCGACTGTCGATCTTCGAGGTCACCTGGAAGGAGATGCGGGTCGGGAAGTTCGCCTTGATCGTGCCGGTGATGACGTCGACCGACGGACGCTGTGTCGCCATGATCACGTGGATGCCGGCCGCACGCGCCATCTGCGCCAGACGCTGGACGGCGCCTTCGATGTCCTTGCCGGCGACCATCATCAGGTCGGCCATCTCGTCGATGATGACGACGATATAGGGCATCGGCCGCAGATCGAATTCTTCGGTCTCGTACATCGCCTCGCCGGTATGGCGGTCGAATCCGGTCTGCACCGTGCGCGAGATCGCCTCGCCCTTCGACAGCGCCTGCTCGACGCGGGTGTTGAAGCCGTCGATATTGCGCACGCCGATCTTCGACATCTTCTTGTAGCGCTCTTCCATCTCGCGCACGGTCCATTTGAGCGCGACGACGGCCTTCTTCGGATCGGTGACGACAGGCGAAAGCAGGTGCGGGATGCCGTCATAGACGGAGAGTTCGAGCATCTTCGGGTCGATCATGATCAACCGGCACTGTTCTGGCGTCATGCGATAGAGCAGCGACAGGATCATCGTGTTGATGGCGACCGACTTGCCGGAGCCGGTGGTGCCGGCGACGAGCAGATGCGGCATCTTGGCGAGATCGGCAATGACGGCTTCGCCGCCGATCGTCTTGCCGAGCGCCATGGCGAGCTTCGCCTTGCTGCCCTCGAAATCCCGGGAGGCGATGAGTTCACGCAGATAGACGGTCTCGCGCGTCTGGTTCGGCAATTCGATGCCGATCGCGTTGCGGCCGGGCACGACGGCGACGCGCGCGGCAATCGCGCTCATCGAGCGGGCGATGTCGTCGGCAAGGCCGATGACGCGCGACGACTTGATGCCGGGCGCCGGCTCCAGTTCGTAGAGCGTGACGACGGGACCGGGGCGGACATGGATGATGTCGCCCTTGACGCCGAAATCTTCGAGCACGCCTTCGAGCATGCGGGCATTCTGCTCCAGTGCATCTGCCGAAAGCGTGGAGTCGCGCACCACATTCTTCGGTTCGGCGAGCAGATGCATCGACGGAAGCTGGAAACCCTCGGGACGGATGAACGAGCCCTGCGCCTCCCGCTCGATGCGGGCACTGGGCTTCGGACGCGCGACCACGGGGACGACGCGGGGTTCCGGCTTGCCGGCCGCCTTTGCCGGCGCGCGGATCATCCAGTCGTCGTCATCGTCGTCGGGCAGGATATCGGCCGGGCGCGGCGGCATATCGGTATCGAAGGGCAGGTCGTCGTCATTATCATCGTCGTCATCGATCGACAGCGACGGTGCGGAGACGATGCGCCGCGGCGAAGCCGCCCTTGCCCCCATCGATGGTTCCATCGACGGCTCCATGCGCTCGCCGCGGACGGTCGGCGCCTTGGCGCGGACGGGTTCGTTCAGCGTGCCGAACTCGTCATCGTTGAAATCATAAGGTGATTCGTAATCGCCCTGGCGCCGCTTGCGCGGCCCCATGCCGAAGAGCCGGCGCAGTCGGCCCTGGCTCATGTACCAGGCATGCGTCACGGCGCCGCTGAGAGCGACCCAGCGGGATTCGTCCTCCTCCTCGTCCTCGTCTCCAACGACGCGGGCCTTGCTACTGCGCGTATCGACGTAATCCTCCTCGATCTCCTCGTCGGCGTCGCTGCGGCCGACGAGCCCTGATGCAAAGAGCATCAGCCAGGCGGTCGGCGCGGCGAAGATGCAGCCGACGACCATGGCGAAGGTGCCAGTCGGATAAGCGCCGACGAAGAGTGCGGGAAAACGCAGGATCATGTCGCCGATGACACCGCCGATGCCGTTCGGGATCGGCCAGGTGAGCGGCGGCGGAAAGCAGCCGAGGACGGCGCAGGAAAGCACCGAACCGCCGAACCAGGCGCCGGCACGGGCAGGAATACGGCTGAAGCGGCGGCCCGAGATCAGCGTCAGCGCCCAGGCGACGATCGGCAGCATCGAAACGACGCTGGTAAGCCCGAGGAACTGCATGACGATATCGGCAAAGGCGGCACCGCTGTAACCGAGAATATTCGTCGGCAGGTTGGCGGTCGCATAGGAATAGCTCGGATCCGCAACATTCCATGTCGCCAGCGCCGCGACGCAGAACGCCAGCAGCAGAAAGATCGCAAAGCCGATGAGCGCCTGGATCTGCCGCAGCATGAATGCCGAGAAGGAGAACCGATCCGGACGGCCATCCATCGCCGGCGACGTGCTTCTTGCCATGTGTCTAACCCGTCCAATGCCTGGGCAGGCGAATCGCCGAAGCTTCGCCATGCCAAAATGCGTCCGCTCTACCTAATCAGAGCCGGGTTAAAGCGATGTTAACCATGCATGCCTGGACGTGCGTTCCGAACCGGGAAATGAAAAAAGCCCGAACCTTGAAAGGTTCGGGCCAAATGCGGTCTATGGTTAAATAGGCCGCGACGGGCTGTGAAGCGGCGCCCTTCTGCCGGGCGCCGCAAACCCTGTGATCAGGAAGAGTGGTAGGCGGCTTCGCCGTGGGTCGAAAGGTCGAGACCTTCGCGTTCGGCTTCAACGGTGACACGCAGGCCGATGACGACGTCGACGATCTTGTAGAGGATCGCCGAGCCGATGCCCGACCACAGCAGCGTCGTCAGCACGCCCTTGGCCTGGTTCCAGACCTGGGTTGCCGTGCCGGCATAGGAGGCTGCGAAATCGGCGGTCGAATAATCGACGATGCCTGCACCGCCGAGCGCCGGGTTGACCAGGATACCGGTGCCGAGAGCGCCGATGATGCCGCCGACGCAATGGACGCCGAAGACATCGAGGCTGTCGTCGTAGTTGAACTTGTTCTTCACGACATCGACGAAGAAGTAGCAGGCCGGCGAAACGAGGAGGCCGAGAACGATCGAGCCCATCGGGCCGGCAAAGCCTGCCGCCGGGGTGATGGCGACGAGACCGGCGACGGCGCCGGAAGCACCACCCAGCATGGAAGCCTTGCCGCGGGTGAGGGTTTCAACGATGCACCAGGACACAGCGGCGGCAGCCGCTGCGACGAAGGTGTTGATCATGGCGAGAGAAGCGTAGGCATTGGCTTCGAGGTTGGAGCCGGCATTGAAGCCGAACCAGCCGACCCAGAGCAGCGAGGCGCCGACCATGGTCAGCGTCATCGAGTGCGGAGCCATGATTTCCTTCTTATAGCCCGTGCGCTTGCCGAGCATGATGGCGCCGACGAGGCCCGCGATACCGGCATTGATGTGAACGACCGTGCCGCCGGCAAAGTCGATTGCGCCATAGGAGAAGATCAGGCCAGCCGGCGAAGTGTAGGAGCTCGGACCGCCCCAGAACCAGACCATGTGTGCCATCGGGAAGTAGATGAAGGTGACCCAGAGCACGACGAAGAGCATGACAGCCGAGAACTTGATGCGCTCGGCGAATGCGCCGACGATCAGGCCTGGCGTGATGCAGGCGAAGGTCATCTGGAACACGATGAAGGTGTATTCCGGAATGGCGACGCCCTTCGAGAAGGTTTCGACGAGCGACGAGGTGTTGACGCCGGCGAGGAACGCCTTGGAGAAGCCGCCGACGAAGCTGTTCAGCGAGCCGCCGTCGGTGAAGGCGAGCGAATAGCCGTAGGTCACCCAGATCAGCGCCACGACGGCCGTGATCATGAAGACCTGCATCAGCACCGAGAGCATGTTCTTGGCGCGGACGAGACCGCCGTAGAAAAGCGCAAGGCCGGGGATGGTCATCAGCAGGACGAGCGCCGAAGAGACGAGCATCCAGGTATTGTCACCCTTGTCCATGATGAGAGCAGGAGCAGCAGCGGCGGTCGCGGCTGGGGCAGCCTCCTGCGCGAAAGCGACGGCCGGCGCCAGAAGGGCGGCTGAAGCTGCGCAAAGACGCGCAAAGGTGGAAGAAAACTTCGAAATTGACATTGGAAAAAGCTCCTTGATCTGCCGTTCTTACAGCGCTTCTGAATCGGTTTCGCCCGTACGGATGCGCACGGCATGGTCGATCGAATAGACGAAGATCTTGCCGTCACCGATCTGGCCGGTCTTGGCCGATGCCGCAATGGCCTCGACCGCCCTGTCGACGAGTTCCGATGCAACCGCGATTTCGATCTTGAGCTTCGGCAGGAAGCTGACTGCATATTCGGTGCCGCGATAGATTTCGGTGTGCCCCTTCTGGCGCCCGTAGCCCTTCACCTCGGTTACGGTCAGCCCCTGAATACCGATCGCCGTAAGGGCTTCGCGGACCTCATCGAGCTTGAACGGCTTGATAATGGCCATCACAATTTTCATCTGGTTTCCCATCCTTCGTTATCCTCGGCGCGGAGCCGACTCTCCTTGCCGCTGACGTTCCTGAACAGCGACCGGCCAATACACATTCAAGGGGCGTGCCAGATTCAAGGCAGGTCGTAAGTTATTGAAAAATAAAGGTTATAATAAAGAGTGCCAATAAACAGGCAAATGATCGGCCAATAAGCGCACAAATAACGCGCAAATTTACAAAGTTGCACACTTTTTATTCATTTGCCTTTTTCCGAATCAGGCCTTCCTGCGCGACCGATGCGATCAGGCTACCCGATCGTGTAAACAAGCTACCCCGGGTTAATCCTCTGGCGCCTGAAGCCGACGGACTATCCTGCGTATAAAGCAGCCAGTCGTCGAGCTTGCAGGGTCTGTGGAACCACATGGAATGATCGAGGCTCGCCACCTGCAGGCTCTGGTCGAAGATGGACGTTCCGTGCGCATAGAGCGACGTATCGAGCAGCGTCATGTCCGAAAGATAGGCAAGCACCGCCGCCTGATAGAGCCGGTCGTCGGGAACCGGACCGGTGGCGCGCACCCAGACGTCCTGCTTCGGATCGAGCTTCCTGTCGGAAAAATAATGCGTCAGCGAGACGGGCCGAATCTCGATCGGCCGCTCACGCTGCCAGTATTTTCGGATCGCCTCCGGCGCGTGCGCGAGATACTGTTCCTTGATCTGCTGCTCGCCGAGCAGCGCCTCCGGCATCTCGACCTCAGGCATCGCGATCTGGTGCTCGAAGCCTGGCTCCTCCACCTGAAAGGAGGCCGACAGAGCGAAGATCGCCTTGCCGTGCTGGATCGCGACGACACGCCGCGTGTTGAAGCTCGATCCATCACGGATGCGCTCCGCCTGGTAGATGATCGGCACCGAGGGATCGCCGGGACGCATGAAATAAGCATGCAGCGAATGGACGAAACGCTCGCCCTCGATGGTGCGCTGCGCCGCCATCAGCGCCTGGCCGATCACCTGGCCGCCGAAGACCCGCTGCCAGCCGACCTTGGGGCTGCGGCCGCGGAAGATGTCGACCTCGATCGGCTCCAGGTCGAGCGTCGAAAGCAGCGTCTCCATCGCCGAAGGCCCGGTCGTTTCGCCCGTCATTTTCTATGTCTCCCAGCGGTAGGAAGTGAAGTTGCGATGATCTATATAGAGCACATCTGAGGCACAAGGTACGGGAGCGGCGCGATGCTGGACATGCTGGTTGTGGGCGGGGGGTACGTCGGCCTTTCCGCCGCTGTCGCGGTCAAACAGGCCGCGCCGCATCTGAATGTCGCCGTCGTCGAGGCGGCCCCCGAGCATGTCTGGAAAAATGATACGCGCGCTTCCGCCATCATCGCGGCGGCGGCGAAGATGCTCGAGGTCTTCGGCATCTGGAACGAGATCGAGCCGGAAGCCCAGCCGATCACCAAAATGATCGTCACCGACTCCAAGACCTCCGATCCGGTGCGTCCGGTTTTTCTGACCTTCGACGGCGAAGTGGCCGAGGGCCGGCCCTTCGCCCACATGGTCCCGAATGTTGCCATGGTCGCAGCACTGCGCGGCGCCTGCGACCGGCTCGGCATCGATATCCGCCATGGGCTCGGCGCCACGGAGCTGAAGACCCATGACACCCATGTCACCGTCACGCTTTCGGACGGCAGCGCGCTGGAAACCCGCCTGCTGGTTGCCTGCGACGGCGTGCGCTCAAAATTGCGCGATCTCGCCGGCATCAGGACCGTCACCTGGGACTACGGCCAGTCCGGCATCGTTGCGACCGTCGAACACGAGCGGCCGCATGACGGCTGCGCCGAGGAACATTTCCTGCCGGCCGGCCCCTTCGCCATCCTGCCGCTCAAGAACAACCGCTCCTCGCTCGTCTGGACGGAGCGCACGCCGGATGCCAACCGGCTGGTCGCCGCCGACGACCTGATCTTCGAGGAAGAGCTCGAACGCCGCTTCGGCCACAAGCTTGGGAGCCTGAAAGTCATCGGCGACAAGCGCGCCTTCCCGCTCGGCCTGACGCTGGCGCGTTCCTTCGTCGCGCCGCGTTTCGCGCTGGCCGGCGATGCCGCCCACGGCATCCACCCGATTTCGGGTCAGGGCCTCAATCTCGGCTTCAAGGATGTGGCGGCACTCGCCGAAACCGTGGTCGAGGCCGACCGCCTCGGCCTCGATATCGGCTCGATCAACATTCTCGAGCGCTACCAGACCTGGCGGCGCTTCGACACTTTCCGCATGGGGGTGACGACGGACGTGCTGAACCGGCTCTTCTCCAACGACTCGACGCCGATCCGCATCGCCCGCGACGTCGGCCTCGGCATCGTCGACCGGCTGCCGCGTCTCAAATCTTTCTTCATCGGCCAGGCGGCCGGAACGACGGCAAAGGACAATCCGCGCCTGCTTGCCGGCCAGACGATTTAACCTTTGTTCTTACGCAATTCCGGACGGAAAACCGCGACGCGTTTTAGTCGTCGAGGCGGCGGGCCTCGGACACCAGCATGATCGGAATGCCGTCGCGGATCGGATAGGCAAGCCGCGCCTTTTCCGACACGAGCTCATTCTGCTCGCGATCATAGGAAAGCCGGCCCTTGGAGAGCGGGCAGACCAGGAGATCGAGCAGCTTTGGATCGACGCGGCTGAGTTTTTCGTCCATCGCTGAAGTCTACTGCAGAACCGTGTCCGAGTCACCGAAGACGCGCGCCAGTACGATTTCGGTAATGGCGATCAGCGTCTCGGCCCGCGTCTTCAGGTCGGGCGCCTCCAGCAGCGCCTGTTTTTCGGCCGGCCCGAAGGGCGACATCATCGCCAGCGAATTGACGAGCGTCAGATTGCTCGCCCGCTCGACGCTCTCCCAGTCTGCCTCCAGCTTGTTGGCATCGAGATAGGCCTTGAAGGCGGTGAGAAGCGCTGCGCGGTCGACCGCCTCCTCCTCGTTTGCGGCCGAGAGATCGGCGATGAACGGGGCGATCCGGAAGATGCGGAAGGGATCGCTGGTCGATTTCTCCTCCAGCAACCGGAAGCGGCAGACGCCGGTCAGCGATACGATATAGCGCCCGTCGCCGGTCTCGGCGAAGGAGGTGATGCGGCCGAGGCAACCGACAGCGGCAAGGTTGGGCTCGCCGCCCTTGTCCTCGTGTTCGCCGAGTGCCGGCTGCACCATGCCGATCAGCCGGTTTCCGGTCAGGGCCGCATCCAGCATCGCCAGATAGCGCGGCTCGAAAATGTTGAGGGGAAGCTGCCCGGCCGGCAGGAGAAGGGCGCCGGTCAGGGGGAAGACAGCGATTGAATCAGGCAGATCGCCCGGCTTCAGGTATCTGGCATTCCCGACTTGCATGAAACCGTCCCGCATTCTTGTAACGGGCTTGCCCGTCCTGACGAGAATGTGGTGCCCTCGTCCGAAAACGCAAGGGCAGATGCTCGAACTTACAGCGCCGCGCGTCTTTTTAGACGCGCAAAACACGCTGTAACACTTTGAATCGCTGCATAATTTAATCCTTAAATCGATTCCGATTTAAGGAATTATGCAGTGGCGAATACCCCGAAAATCGGAATCGGTTTTCGGAAAGGATCATGCCCGGATTCAATGCGATAGACCGTCCGCGGTGCGCCCTACGAGAACAGCATCGCCGAAAGCTTGCGGCGTGCTGCAACCGTCGCCGGATCCTTGAAGCCCCAGACCTCGAAGAACTGCAACAGCTGGCGGCGGGCGCCATCATCGTCGAAGGCGCGGTCCTTGCGCATGATCAGCAGCAGATGGTCGGCGGCCTCGTCGCGCCGGCCTTCGACATTGCGGATCTTGGCAAGCTTGATCCGTGCCTCGTGATCGTCGGGATTGGCGGCCAGTTCGCGCTCGAGCGCAACAGGATCGCCGAGCTTGCGGGCCTCCTCGATCTGCTCAAGCTTCATCAGCACGGCCTGGATGCCGGCGTCTTTCGCCAGCTCTTCCGGCAATTCCGTCAGAATTTCGCGTGCCCGCTGATGCTGGTTGGCAGCGATCATGCATTCGGCCATGCCGGCAAGCGCCTTGGCATTCTCGGGATCGGCCTGCATCACGGCGCCGTAGAGTTGAGCGGCCTCGTTGATATTGCCGGCGGCAAGCAGTTCCGCCGCTTCCGCAAGCACGGCTTCGATTTCGGCCGCCTCGTCGGCGCCGGCCGGACCGGCGATCCGGTCGATGAACTGCTGGATCTGGCTTTCCGGCACCGCGCCCATGAAACCGTCGGCAGGACGGCCGTTGACGAAGGCGATGACAGCGGGGATCGACTGGATGCCGAGCTGGCCGGCGATCGAGGGATGATCGTCGATGTTCATCTTGACCAGCCGGACGCGGCCCTTGGCTTCGTTGATCACCTTTTCCAATACCGGCGTCAGCTGCTTGCACGGACCGCACCAGGGCGCCCAGAAATCGACCAGCACCGGCTGCTTGCGCGATTCCTCGATGACGTCCTTGGCGAAATTCGCGGTCGTCGTCTCCGTGATGTAGCTGCCGGCCGCAGCCGCGGGTTCCGGCGCAGCACTAAAGCTTGTCGTCGCCGTCATCTGATTTCCGAAGGAACCGTTATAGGGGTTGTCGCTGCCGCTCATAGGTATCTCCCGCCGCGCCGATCCTGCCGGCGTCTTTGCTAAAGCATGTCGCGCAAAACTGTGTGGCGGTTTTGCGATAAAGACACGCGCAAAACCAAAGACTAAAGCGCGGCAAGCGAATCTAAAAGATCGCGACGCGCTTTAGCGCTAAAATCGTATGTCAGGACGTCACTTTCAAGACAAGCGGCTTATGTCCCGTCGCTTCCATGAAACGGATAAGGTCGCTGCTCGCAATCGAGGTCGTCGCATCATTGGATAGCGGATGGCAGTTGACGATCTCGTGCGCCATCAGCTCGGCATCGAGCACGAAGGTGACATTCTCCGCAGTATCGTTGATCGCGCCGAAGGCCGTCACCGCACCCGGAACGACGCCGAGATACTCCATCAGTTTCTCCGGCCTGCCGAAGGAAACCCGGCCGGACCCGCCGATGGCATTATGCACCTGCTTGAGGTCGACGGCAGCATTTTCCTCGACGGTCAGCAGAAAATACCTGTCCTTCTTGTCCTTGATGAAAAGATTCTTGGTGTGGCCGCCGGGGATCTCGTCGCGCAGGGCCACCGATTCGGCGACAGTGAAGACCGGCGCATGGTCCATCGTCTTATGGGCAATGCCGAGGCCATCGAGAAAGGCAAACAATTCTTCTCTTGTCTTCGGGGCATTTTCGGACATGGGGCAATCCATTGGACAGGAAGGGAAAAAAGCGAGGCGTCCTGATTAAGTCGGTCCACATCGTTTGGCAATCTTTGCGACCGACGCTTTGCCCCGCATTTGCGGCCTTTCCGCCGGGCGTCTGCGAACACCAGAATTTTTCTTCGCCTCCCCGTCATTTCTCTGTTGCATTTGAAAACCCGTTAGGCCATATAGCGCCGGTCGCCGCGAGGCGGCGCCCACGGTCCAACAACTACCCCGGACCGATGCGGATTGAGCGGGTGTAGCTCAGGGGTAGAGCACAACCTTGCCAAGGTTGGGGTCGAGGGTTCGAATCCCTTCGCCCGCTCCAGTTTTCCAAATTGTCCCGAAGACATAAGTATCAGAGCGTACCTAAGACATGGGTGACAACCACGTGCCGAATGGGTTGTCGATGGTTTACAAAGTCCTCTGCTCCAGGTCGATATATCCCAGGTCACAATGCATGAAGCTGACGAGCCAAAGACGTGCTTCTGCTCAGCCAAAAAAGCAATGGAGCAGGCTAATTTCGTTCGTTACGCTGTTGGTGTCGTTTGGTCCTTCGTTGGAGCATCTTCCGATATCGATCAATGTTTACCGAAAAAGCAAAATATATTTCAGTCGAATTGGATGGCTGATCGAAGCGGGCGATGCTTGAAACCTCAACCTCATCCGAATGCGCGATGGATATTTTTGACCCGACCGGTAAATAGGCATGCCGGATGAATTTGCCACGCTCCGTCCCCATTTGGAAATCTACTCCAAATGCTAGGGCAAATCGTTCTAGTGCATCTGGAAGCGAATGAACGTGCAAAAATGATACGTCTCCCGGATAAAGCCTCCAACTACCAATAACTGAACTCTTTCTATCTGCGAGCGTCAGAGTCGCTATCAAAAAGAAGGCGTCAGGTGTGCCCGTGTTTACCCACTTCCCTACGAGGGACACACTGCCATTAGGGTTTTGAAATTGTTCTTCAAAATCAGGGTGTCGCGTGGCTTCTGCTACGAGTGCTCTATCATCAATAGAGAATCTCGCTTGACTCCGAAGGTACTGCTCTCCGAATTCCAGAGTATATGCGTCCAAGGGCAATACACCGTCACGGGTAAGGCGCTCGAGAGCAGCCTCCTCATCGGGCTTTTCACTGACAGCCTCAATCTGTTCGTCAATCCACTCTTCAACTAGCTTATCGACCTCCTCAAGCCTGGCGTTGCCGAGACGGCTGCGCGCTCTTTGACGCAAAGACGATAAAAGTTCGGCGCGCATATTTTCTTCGTTATCAAGAACCGACTTCGCAGCAGGATTCGTACCGTCACTCGAAAGATAAAGTCCTGCACGCGCTAAAAAGCCCTGCGCTTGCAGTCTGCTTAGGTTCGTTAGGCTTTCGAAATCCATCATCTTCGCCCCAGTCGGGGAAGTTCGATCACGTCGATCTCGCCCAAGTCGAGCGAAGGAAGAATATACTCCATACCTTGCCCAGCCCTTTTCCTAAGTGGAACTTCTTGCAGGCGAGCTTCAACCCGATACCTTGGTATTATGTAGAGGACCGGCCGCCAAATTCTAAAACTTTGGGAGCGGCAAGATGCTTTAATTTCGTCACAAGACGATTGTGAAATAGAACCCTCAACCAGCCAGTTTGCAGCCAGCTTTCTGAATGTGCTCTTATATCCCCGGATCCTGGCATCGTGTGCATCGTCAGTATCAATCGCATGCGCCAGTTGCTCATAAATAGTCTTGGGATCTGACGACGCCGCTATCAAACTAGCCGCTGTACCAATCGCCTGATCCGCCGAGGAGAAATATTCACTGCACCATGCATATGTTTCTCCATTTCGATACCTCCGAGAGACTTCCAAAGCAAACCATGGATTTGTCGAATATAGGAAGGGACTTGGCATTGTGACCGCGCGTTGTGTTGGTGCAATCTCACCTAACTATAAATTTTGTCAATCTTTTCGACGATGGACGGGGCTGAAACCAAGGACGCTGCTAAAGGGTATCTATGAGCATCAACTACGCCTCCTTCGCCTGCCCCTAAGTTAGATGAAAGGCGCAGAATAACCGATGGCCTGCAACCCGACAGTGTCACTGTAAAGGTCGATTGCCGCAGCAGTTGATTTTCACTTAATTGCCGTTGATCGATTCATTTTGCGAACTATCATCGGCCAGATAAGGACGGTATGTCTTCGGATCAAAAGCCCTCCATATTCAGTTCATCGCAGCGCGAGCTTCCGCGGGCCATCAGTCACGAGGTACTTGCCAGCATCGCCGCCCATAACGTCCTGATTGCTCCCAACATCTGAGGTTTCCCATGCGCATCGCCGTCGGTGGCATTCATACCGAGTGCAGCACATACAATCCCGTCCTGAACGAGGAGAAAGATTTTCGCGTCGTGCGCGGCGAGGCCCTGCTGGCCGCGCCCTATTTCGCTTTCCTCAAGGATTACGATGCCGAATTCCTGCCGACGATCCATGCCCGGGCCATTGCCGGTGGCCCGGTTTCGCGGGCCACTTACGAGGCCTTCAAGGGCGAATTCCTCGAGCGGCTGAAGCCGATGCTGCCGCTTGACGGTCTCTACCTCGCCATGCACGGCGCCATGTATGTCGAGGGCATGGAGGATGCCGAAGGCGATTGGATCGTTGCTGCCCGCGCGCTGGTCGGCAAGGATTGCACGGTTTCGGCAAGCTATGACCTGCACGGCAATGTCACGCAGCGCATCATCGATGCGCTCGACATCTATTCCACCTATCGCACCGCGCCGCATATCGATGTCGAGGAGACGATGCGCCGCTCCGTCTCCATGCTGGTGAGGAGCCTGAAGACCGGCGAGAGGCCGGTCGTCCTCTGGGCGCCGATCCCCGTCGTGCTGCCCGGGGAGCGCACCAGCACCGTCGATGAGCCGGCAAAGAGCCTCTATGGCATGTTGCCCGGGATCGACGCGATCGACGGCGTCTGGGATGCATCGCTGATGGTCGGCTATGTCTGGGCCGACGAACCGCGCGCCACCGCCGCCGCCATCATGACCGGCACCGACCGCGCCGTGCTGGAGCGAGAGGCCAAACGTCTCGCCAAGGCCTATTGGGACGTGCGTGAAGACTTCGTCTTCGGCTGCGAGACAGGTTCGCTCGAGGAATGTGTCGAACGGGCGATCGCAAGCCCGACCGCGCCAGTGGTGCTTGCCGAATCCGGCGACAACCCCACAGGCGGCGGCGTCGGGGACCGGGCTGATGTACTGGCAGAGCTGATTGCCAGGGGCGCCACCGGCGTCGTCTTTGCCGGCATCGCCGACAAGGCGGCGACCGAGGCCTGTTATGCCGCAGGCATCGGCGCGGAACTGGAGCTCAGCGTCGGCGCCTCGCTCGATACCAAGGGCAGCAAGCCGGTCATCGCCCGCTTCACGGTCAAATTCCTGCACGAAACTTCAGATCCCTCTGACCGCCAGGCGGTGGTTTCGATCAGTGGTATCGATCTCGTGCTCTCCGCCAAACGCCGGCCCTATCACAACATTGTCGATTTCACCCGGCTCGGTCTCGACCCGCACCAGGCCAGCATCATCGTCGTCAAATCGGGCTATCTTTCGCCGGAACTGGCGCCGCTCGCCAATCCGAACCTGATGGCGCTATCAACAGGTGTCGTCGACCAGTTTGTCGAGCGCCTGCCGCGGCTGCGCAAGCAGCATCCGACCTACCCCTTCGACAAGGATTTTGCTTTCGAACCGCAGGTCTTTCTCTCCGCACGCTCGACGCCGGCCTGAGCTTGAACCAATTGCATTTTTCTGGATGATAGTGTCGATCGCGGCGCCGCCCCGTCGCTGCGATCGACTGTTTTCCCGTATCGCGGCAATAGCGGGATTTGAGCAAAAAACGGGCAGATTTGGATTTGCACAAAAAAGCGCTTGACGGTCGGCACGATTTGGTTTGCACTGAACCAATAGAAAATTGGTACGGACCATTTAAAGCGAATACCGATGGATGAGACGCAGGGCAATTCGAATTACGCGCTGGAGAGGCTGAGGGCCCTCCTGCGGTCCGACAGTCTCGACGCCGACGGCAAGCTGCCGACCGAGCGCACTCTTTCGGAAATGCTGGGCGTCGGCCGCCGTGCCGTCCGTCGCGCCCTCGAAGTGCTGGAGGCCGAGGGTCGCATCTGGCGCCGCCAGGGCTCCGGCACCTATGCCGGCCCGCGCCCCGACGGCTGGAGCGATCATGTCGGCTCGATCGTGGCCGGCACCGATCTCATGGAAGTCATGGAAGTGCGCCTGCGCATCGAGCCGCAGCTCGCCCAGCTTGCCGCCATGCGTGCCAAGGCCGCCGATATCGAGCGCATGTATGATCTGGTGAAGAAGATCTACGAAAGCACCGATGCCGACGGGCGCGAACTCTGGGACGGGGCGCTGCACCGCCAGATCGCCCAATGCGCCGGCAACGGTTTCTTCCTCACCATCTTCGACGTCATCAACCGGGTGCGCCAGGACGAAGCATGGCAGACGATCCGCGAGCGAGCCCGCAGCGCCAGCCGGACGCGGCCCGTCACCTTTAACCAGCACACGGCGATCGTCGATGCGATCGCCGCTCGTGATCCTGCCAGGGCGGGCGAAGCGATGCGCCAGCATCTGCTGACACTGCAGGAAAGCCTCGTCCGCATCACCTCGCTCGATCACAGCGAAACGGAGGTCGACAAGACCCTCGCCTGAGCAGGGAGGTGAGCAGGGAGAAAAGAGACGGGCGGGCCATAACCGCCGGAATGGAAGCAAAAACCAAACAAACAGAACAGAGGAGAATGGAATGAAGATCGCCAAATTGCTGACTGCCACTGTCGCCGGCGCCCTGTTTGCGCTTCCTGCCTTCGCCGGCGACCTGAAGATCGGCCTGCAGGACGATGCCGACGTGCTCGATCCCGCGCAGTCGCGCACCTTCGTCGGCCGTATCGTTTATACCGCGATGTGCGACAAGCTGGTCGACGTCTCACCGGACCTGAAGATCGTGCCGCAGCTTGCCACCGAATGGAGCTGGTCGGCCGACGGCAAAGAGCTCACCATGAAGCTGCGCCAAGGCGTCAAGTTCCACGACGAGACCCCGTTCAACGCCGAAGCCGTCGTCGCCACCATCGAGCGCAACGTCACCCTGCCGGAATCACGCCGCAAGAGCGAACTCAGCTCGGTCGCAAAGGTCGAGGCGACAAGCGAATACGAGGTCAAGTTCACTCTCAAGGCGCCTGACGTCACACTTCTTGCCCAGCTTTCCGACCGCGCCGGCATGATCGTCTCGCCGAAGGCCGCCAAGGAACTCGGCGCCAAGTTCGGTGATCACCCGGTCTGCGCCGGTCCGTTCAAGTTTGTCGAGCGCGTCCAGCAGGACCGCATCGTGCTCGAAAAGTTCCAGGACTACTGGAACAAGGACAAGATCTTCATCGACAAGCTCACCTATCTGCCGATCCCGGATACGACGGTGCGCCTCGCCAATCTGCGGTCCGGCGATCTCGACATGATCGAGCGTCTGGCGGCGACCGACGCTGAAGCGGTGAAGGCGGATTCGAGCCTGGTCTATGCCGACGCCGTCGGCACCGGCTACATGGCGCTCTACACCAATATCGGCAACGGCGCGCGTGCCGACAATCCTTTCGGCAAGGACAAGCGCCTGCGCCAGGCCTTCTCGCTGGCGATCGACCGCGATGCCGTCAACCAGATCGTCTATGAAGGCACGGCCGTCTCCGGCAACCAGCCCTTCCCGCCGAGCAGCCCGTGGTTCGACAAGGATATTCCCGTCCCCGCCCGCGATCTCGACAAGGCCAAGGCGCTGATCAAGGAAGCCGGCTTCGACCGTGTGCCGATCGAGCTGCAGATCCCGAACAATCCCGTTGCCATGCAGATGATGCAGATCATCCAGTCGATGGTCGGCGAAGCCGGCTTTGACGTGAGCCTGAAATCGACGGAATTCGCCACGCTGCTGAGCGAGCAGACCGCCGGCAACTATCAGCTCAGCCGTTCCGACTGGTCCGGCCGCGTCGATCCCGATGGCAACATCCATCAGTTCATCACCTGCAAGGGCGGCATCAACGACACGAAATACTGCAATCCCGAAGTGGACAAGCTGCTGAACGAAGCCCGTGCATCGACCGACGATGCCGTGCGCAAGCAGAAGTATGATGCCGCCGCGGTCATCCTGAACGACGATCTGCCGATCATCTATCTCGGCCACCAGTCCTGGATCTGGGCGCTGCACAAGAACATCACCGGCTTCGTTCCGTCGCCGGATGGCATGATCCGCCTCGTCGGCGTCAAGAAAGCCGGCTGACCATAAGCAAATCATGCGGCGGAAACCGTCTGCCGCATGATTCTAAAGCGCGTCGCAATCTTTCAGATTCGCTTCACGCGCTTTAGCTTTTTGTTTTACGCATGTCGTTATCGCAAAACCGCTGCGCACTTTTGCGCGACATGCTTTAGTCGTGTCAGGATCGCCCATGTACACCTATATCGCCAAACGGCTCTTGGTCGCCATACCGACGCTTTTGATCATTTCGGTCTTCGTCTTCTCGCTGCAGAAGCTGCTGCCCGGCGATCCAATCCTCGCCATGGCCGGCGAGGAACGCGACCCGCAGGTTCTCGAATTCCTGCGCGAGAAATACCGGCTGAACGATCCCGTGCCCTATCAATATGTCCGCTGGCTGGGTGCTGCCCTGCAGGGCGATCTCGGCATCTCGCTACGCACCAACCAGCCGGTTCTGCAGCTCGTCGGCGAAAAGCTGCCGGTCACCATCCAGCTTGCCATCATGTCGATGATCTTCGCCTTTGTCATCGGCGTGCCGATGGGCATCCTGGCGGCGGTCAAGAAGAACACGATGATCGACTATCTCGCCAACATCATCGCGCTGACCGGCCTGTCGATCCCGAATTTCTGGCTCGGCATCATGCTGATCCTCCTGGTTTCGGTCAATCTCGGCTGGCTGCCGGCATCAGGCTACGAGCCCTTTTTCAGCAATCCGCTGCGTTCGCTGGAAACCATGCTGATGCCCTCCTTCGTGCTCGGCAACGCGCTGGCTGCGACGCTGATGCGCCATACCCGCTCGGCGATGCTGAGCGTCCTCAGCACCGATTACATCCGCACCGCCCGCGCCAAGGGGCTTGCTGAAAGCTCGGTCGTGCTCGAACACGGCTTCCGCAATGCCATGCTTCCGATCGTGACGCTGACCGCGTTGCTCTTCGGTGAACTGCTCGCCGGCGCCGTGCTGACCGAGCAGATCTTCACCATTCCGGGTTTCGGAAAGCTCATCGTCGACGCCGTCTTCAACCGTGACTACGCCGTCGTCCAGGGCGTAGTGATCTGCACCGCGATCGGCTTCATCCTGATGAATCTGTTGGCCGACATTCTCTACGTCCTGCTCAATCCGCGCATGAGGGCCGCTCTATGACCGCGATCGGAGAGACCGGCATTCCCTCCGCGATCGACCGCACGCCGAGCCGCGCCTGGCGGAAACTGAAGGCCAACAAGGGCGCCCTCGTCGGCCTTGCGATCATCGCCTTTTTCGCGATCCTCGCTATTGCCGCGCCCCTTCTTCCGATTCCCGATCCGAACGCCACAAGCTGGTCGGCGATCCGCAAGGCGCCCTCCGCCGCCCATTGGCTCGGCACCGACGACATCGGCCGCGACATTCTTTCCCGGATGATCTGGGGCGCGCAGGCCTCGCTGATGGCCGGCGTCTTCTCGGTCGCGATCGCCGTTGTCATCGGCGTGCCCTTCGGCCTTATCTCCGGTTATTTCGGCGGCTGGATCGACATGGTGATCTCCCGCATCACCGAGGCCTTTTTGGCCATGCCTTTCCTCATCACCGCGATCGCGCTTGCAGCCTTTCTCGGCCCGAGCCTGACCAATGCGATGATCGCGATCGGCCTTTCGGCCATGCCCGTCTTCGTGCGGCTGACGCGCGGCCAGGTGCTTTCGGTCAAGACCGAGGAATATGTCGAGGGCGCCCGCTCGATCGGCCTCCGGTCCTCGAGCATCATCACCCGCTATATCCTGCCGAATGTCTTTGCGCCGATCCTCGTGCAGGCGACGTTGACCATCGCCACCGCGATCATCGCCGAGGCGAGCCTCTCCTTTCTCGGTCTCGGGCAACAACCGCCAGCGCCGAGCTGGGGCTCAATGCTGAACGTCGCCAAGAATTTCCTCTCCCAGGCGCCATGGATGGCGATGTGGCCGGGTGCCGCGATCTTCCTCGTCGTCATCGGTTTCAATCTCTTAGGCGACGGCCTGCGCGATGCGCTTGATCCGCGCGAAGCATGATTTCTCGAAAGGACATTTGACATGACCGCATTCACGACCCGTCCCGAGATCCTCGGCACCTTCGGTGTCGTCACCTCGACGCACTGGATCGCCTCGGCCGTCGGCATGAGCATTCTTGAAAAAGGCGGCAACGCCTTCGATGCGGCAGTGGCGACGGGCTTCGTATTGCAGATCGTCGAGCCGCATCTCTGCGGTCCGGGCGGCGACCTGCCGGCGGTGATCTATTCGGAGAAAAAGGACAAGGTCGAGGTCATCTGCGCGCAGGGCCCCGCCCCCGCCGGTGCGACGATCGGACACTACACGGCGGAAGGCCTGAGCCTGATCCCCGGCGACGGGCTGCTTGCGACCGTCATCCCCGGCTCCTTCGATGGCTGGATGCTGATGCTGCGCGACTATGGCTCGATGAGCGTGCGCGATGTCCTGGAACCGGCGATCTATTACGCCGAGCACGGCCATCCGATGCTACCGCGCGTCTCCGCCACCATCAAGGGGCTCGCCGCCTTCTTCGAGAAGGAATGGCCGACCTCCTACGAGACATGGCTGCCTGGCGGCAGCGCCCCCCAAGCGCATGCGAATTTCAGGAACCCGGTGCTTGCCGAAACCTGGAAGCGTATCATCGCCGAGGCGGAAGTGAAAAGCGGCCGGGAAGCGCAGGTCGAGGCGGCCCGCGACGCCTTCTATCGCGGCTTCGTCGCCGAGAAGATCGACGACTATCTGAAGACCGCCGAGGTGATGGATGCGAGCGGCAACCGCCACAAGGGCGTTTTGACTGCCAACGACATGGCGAACTGGTCGGCAACGATCGAGGAGCCGCTGACCTATGATTATCATGGCTGGACGATCGCCAAGATCGGCCCCTGGGGCCAGGGTCCGGTCTTCCTGCAGACCCTCTCGATCCTCAAAGGCTTCGATCTCGCCGCGATGGCCCCCGCTGGCGCCGATTTCGTCCATACCGTCGTCGAAGCGATGAAGCTCGCCTTCGCCGACCGCGAAGTCTATTACGGCGATCCTGATTTTTCGGAGATCCCCGTCGCGCATCTGCTGTCGGAGGCCTATGCCGCCGAGCGCCGCAAGCTCGTCGGCGCGGACGCCTCCTTCGATCTTCGCCCCGGCATCGTTCCAGGCTTCGAGGCGCAGCATGATCTGACGATGAAGATGCTCGGCGCGGATTCCAAGACCGGCGCCGTCTACGAGCCGACCATGGCGCATCTTTCCGAAAAACGCGGCGATACCGTGCATATCGATGTGATCGACCGCGACGGCAACATGGTCTCCGTCACCCCGTCCGGCGGCTGGCTGCAATCCTCGCCGACCGTGCCCGGCCTCGGCTTCTGCCTCAATTCCCGCGCCCAGATGTTCTGGCTGAAATCGGGCCTGCCGACCTCGCTTGCGCCGGGCAAACGGCCACGCACGACGCTGACGCCGTCGCTCGGCCTTTATGAGGGCCGCCCGACGCTTGCCTTCGGCACACCCGGCGGTGACCAGCAGGAGCAGTGGCAGCTCTCCTTCTTCCTGCGCTACGCGCATCACAAGCTGAACCTGCAGGCGGCGATCGACCAGCCGCTGTTCCACACCTCGCATTTTCCGGGCTCCTTCTATCCGCGCACTCGCGAACCCGGCAGCCTGATGGCGGAAGCGAATTTCGGTCCCGATGTCCTTGATGCCCTGCGCCGCAAGGGTCACAAGCTGACGGTCGCCGATCCCTGGACGATCGGCCGGCTGACCGCCGCGAGACGCGATGCCGATGGGCTGTTGCGCGCCGCGGCCACCCCGCGCCTGATGCAGGCCTATGCGATCGGGAGATAGTCATGACCTGGTCGATCGTCGCCCGTGATCCCTTGACCGGTCATCTCGGCATCGCCGTCGCGAGCCGCTTCTTCGCCGTCGGCGCTCTCGTGCCGCATATTCGCGGCGGCATCGGCGCCGTCGCCACGCAGGCCTTCGTCAGCCCGCTTTACGGCGTCGACGGACTGTCGCTGCTGGCTGCAGGCAGGGCAACAGAGGAGATCATCGCCGAGCTGACCGCGCGTGACGCCGGCCGCAATCAACGGCAGCTGCACCTCATCGATGCGAAGGGGCACAACGCCGCCTTCACCGGCTCCGCATGCATCGACTGGGCAGGGCATCTGATCGACGAAAACGTCTCGGTCGCCGGCAACATGCTCGCGGGTCCCGACGTCATCACTGAGACGCTTGCCACCTATAACAAGGCGATGGACAAGCCGTTGGCCGAACGCCTGCTGCTGGCGATGCAGGCAGGCGAAGATGCCGGCGGCGACAAGCGCGGCAGGCAGTCCGCCGCCCTCGTCATCCATCGCGACCAGGATTATCCGTGGCTGAGCCTCCGCGCCGACGATCATCCCGATCCGCTCGCCGAGCTTGTCCGCCTCCATGCGGTGGCGGGTGAACGCTACCTGCATGTCGCGGAGACGATGGCGACGCGGGAAAATCCGAACGGAATGACTGACCGGCGCGAAATCGATGAAAAGATCGCCGCTCTTGAAGCAGCCCGCATCGCCGAAGGCAGGCCATCCGCCTCCTTCGCCACGCCTTTGAAGACATGAACCCAGATAAGAACAAGGCAACGACATGAGTGATGTTTCTTCAGCCTCCGCCTCCCCGGTTCTTTCCGTCCGGAACCTGACGACCGCCTTCCTCGTCGATGGCGACTGGAAGCCGGTGGTGCGCGACGTCTCCTTCGACGTCATGTCGGGAGAAACGGTGGCGATCGTCGGCGAAAGCGGCTCGGGCAAGAGCGTCACCTCCCTTTCGATCATGCGGCTTCTCGCCAAAGGATCGAGCCGCATCGATGGCGCCATCACCTTGAACGGCAAGGATGTTCTCACCCTTTCGGAAAAGGAGATGCGCCGGGTGCGCGGCAACGACGCCGCCATGATCTTCCAGGAGCCGATGACATCCCTCAACCCGATCTTCACCATCGGCCGCCAGATCTCCGAAGCGCTCACCTGCCACGGCGATATCGGCAAGGCCGAGGCGCGAGCCGAGACCGTGCGCCTGCTGGAAAAGGTCCGCATCCCGAACGCCGCTTCGCGCTTCGACGAATATCCGCACCAGTTCTCCGGCGGCATGCGCCAGCGCGTCATGATCGCCATGGCGCTCGCCAGCCGGCCGAAACTGTTGATCGCCGACGAACCGACGACGGCGCTCGATGTGACGATCCAGGGCCAGATCCTCGATCTGATCAAGATGCTGCAGGAAGAAGAGGGCATGTCCGTGCTCTTCATCACCCATGACATGGGCGTTGTCGCCGAAATCGCCGACCGCACCATCGTCATGTATCGCGGCGAGGCGGTGGAAACCGGCACCACCGACGACATCTTCCATCGCGGCAGGCATCCCTACACCCGCGCTTTGCTCTCGGCCGTGCCGCGCCTCGGCTCGATGGCCGACCGGAAATGGCCGCTGCGTTTCCCCGTCGTCGATACCACGACCGGCGAACGCCGCGAGCCGGTCGAGGTGGCCGATACCGTCGACCGCCGCCGGACGCCGATCCTCGAAGTCAAGAACCTCGTTACCCGTTTCGATATCCGCGGCGGCCTGCTCGGCCGCAAGACCGGCGCCATCCATGCGGTCGAGGACGTCTCCTTCGATCTCTTCCAGGGCGAGACTCTGTCGCTCGTCGGCGAATCCGGTTGCGGCAAGTCGACCACCGGCCGCTCGATCACCCGCCTCGTCCAGCCGAACGGCGGCAGCGTCAGCCTCGCCGGCTATGACGTGCTGAGCCTTGACGCGGCCAGTCTCAGACGGATGCGCCGCAGCATCCAGATGATTTTTCAGGATCCCTTCGCCAGCCTCAACCCGCGCATGACCGTCGGCGCCGCCGTCGCCGAACCGATTACGGAGCACGGCCTCGGCACCGGCGCCCAGGCCCGCGAAAAGGCGGCCGATCTTCTCGAACGCGTCGGGCTGAAACCCGACATGATGAAACGTTATCCGCACGAATTCTCCGGCGGTCAGCGCCAACGCATCTGCATTGCCCGCGCGCTCGCACTCGATCCGAAGGTGATCGTCGCCGACGAAAGCGTTTCGGCCCTCGACGTGTCGATCAAGGCGCAGGTCTGCAATCTGCTGATGGACCTGCAGCAAAGCCTCAACCTCGCTTTCCTGTTCATTTCCCACGACATGGCGGTGGTCGAGCGGGTCAGTCATCGGGTCGCGGTGATGTATCTCGGCGAAATCGTCGAGATCGGCCCGCGCGCGCAACTGTTCAGCAACCCGCAGCACGCCTACGCGAAGAAGCTGATGGCAGCCGTGCCTGTTCCCGATCCCTCACGGCGCGGTATCAAGCGCAACCTCGGAACCGACGAGCTCAAGAGCCCCGTTCGCCCGGTTGGCTACGTCGCGCCGCCGCGCCGATATCGGGAAGTGTCGGCAGGTCATCTGGTGCGGCTCGATGAAGCCGCCTGAACGTGAAAACCCGCTCTCCAAAGCATAAGGAAAACAAGTGTTGCGGGAAAATAACCCGTGCCGGTGGCGCGCGGACCGTCTTTTTGCTGCACCGCTTATATGACTTCTGCTAGATATTATTTTACCGATAATTATTAACGACCGATTCCACCCTTTTGTGTTCTCTTATCCTTGCGAATCAAAAAGGTTTGATTTGCCCGGGGACGGCCACCATGTTGAAGCATGGGGCGATGCAACAGTTGGGTAGGAGCCTATGCTGCAACGGATTGAAGACATTGATGCAGCGCTCGTCGACAGGCTGCAGCATTCGGCGTTCAAGTACTTCCTGAAATATACCAATCCCGAAAATGGCCTTGTGGCGGACACATCGATCGGCGGGGTTCCGTGCAGCATCGCAGCCGTCGGCTTTGCGCTTTCCTCCTATCCCGTCGGTGTCGAGCGTTGCTGGATCAGCCGCGAGGAAGCAGCTGAGCGTACGGTCAATACGCTGCGGTTCTTCGCCGAGGCGCGGCAGGGCGAGGAACGCCACGCGACCGGCCATCGCGGTTTCTTCTATCATTTCCTGCACATGGATTCCGGCCATCGCGCCTGGAATAGCGAGCTTTCGACCATCGACACGGCGCTGCTCGTCGCCGGCATCCTGACGGCTGCGCAATATTTCAATCGCGAAGACGACGAGACGGAAACCGAAATCCGTGAGCTCGCGACCTTCATCTACGAGCGCGTCGACTGGCGCTGGGCGCTGAACAAGGGCGACACTATTGCCATGGGTTGGAAGCCCTCTTCCGGCTTCCTGCGCTGGCGCTATCACGGCTTCGACGAGGCGATCATCCTCTATACACTGGCGCTCGCTTCGCCGACGCACCCGATCCCGCAATCGAGCTACGACGCCTTTACGTCAAGCTATTCCTGGATGCTGCACGGCGAGCAGTCCTATCTCTATGCCGGGCCGCTCTTCATCCACCTCTTTTCGCATGCCTGGATCGATTTCCGCACCATTCAGGACAAGCCGATGGCGGAGCGGAACTGGGACTATTTCCGCAACACGCAGGTGATGATCAACGTCCAGCGTGATTATGCCGAGCGCAATCCCGGCCAGTTCGTCGGCTATAACAAGAATATCTGGGGTTTCTCCGCCTGTGACGGTCCGCCGCCGACACGGCGCATGCGCGGCGGCCGCCAGCCGAAGGTGCTGGGTTACGCCGCACGCGGCGCACCGCTCGGCCCCGATGACGGCACGATCGCACCCTGGGCGGCACTTGCCTGCCTGCCCTACGACCGGCAGGCGGCTCTCGACGGCACCAAGGCGCTTCTGACCACCTATCCGAACCTGCTGTTGGAAGGCGGCTTTCCTGGCGGCTTCAACCCGACGGTCAAGACCAAGCGGCCGGAAGGCTGGGTCGACGACCGCACCGTCGGCATCGACCAGGGCCTTGTCGTCATGACCATCGAGAACGACCGTTCGGATTTCATCTGGAAACTGATGCGGCAATCGCCGGTCATCCGCCTCGGGCTCGAACGTGCCGGCTTTACCGGCGGCTGGCTCGAAGGCATCGAGCCGGAAGAAGTGGTGCGCAAGTTCGGCTAGCGCCAAGCCCGGAAATCGAAAGTGATAGAGCCCGCGCGTCCAATAGGAGGTGCGGGCTTTTAGTTTAGCTCTCGAAGACATGCGCCTTACCGGCGATATCGAGGCGAACAAGGTCGCCTCGCGCCGGAAGGGCGACGCTTGAGGTCTTGATCAGGATCGGCGGCAGCGCCACGCCTTCGAGCGAGACGGCGACCGTGCAGACCGCGCCGCCGAATTCCACCTCAACGACACGCCCGCCATAGTTGCGATCGCCATCATCGGCAACGACGCGGATCTGCTCGGGCCGCAGCATGATTTCCGCCTTGCCCTGACGACTGCCTTCGACGGCGACATGGCCGAGGGCGCAGTCTGCCAAACCGTTGCGAATGATGGCGGGAAGCAGCACGGCATCACCGAGAAACAGTGCCGTCTCGCGATCGCGCGGATGCAGATATAATGATTGCGGCGTTCCGGCCTGGATCAGCCGTCCTTCCCTGAGCACCGCCACCTGATCGGCAAAGGTCAGCGCCTCTTCCTGGTCATGAGTGACGAGGATGGTGGTGATGCCGGCCGCCTGCAGCACGCGCGCAACGGCCTTGCGCATATTTTCACGAAGGCCGGTATCGAGTGCCGAAAAAGGTTCGTCGAGCAGCATCAGCCGCGGCTTGCGGCCGAGCGCACGGGCGAGCGCCACACGCTGCTGCTGGCCGCCGGAAAGCTGATGCGGACGCCGGACCAGCATGCCACGGTCGAGCTCGACCATATCGAGCAGCTCGAGCACGCGCTTCTCGCGATCCGCAGCCCCTCGTTCGAAGCCGAAGCCGATATTATCGGCAACGCTTAAGTGCGGAAACAGCGCGCCGTCCTGCGAGACGATGCCGATGCCGCGCTTGTGCGCCGGTACTGTCGCCGGACCGTCGGCGAGCAGGTCGCCATCCAGCGTCACCCTGCCGACATCGGGTTGCTCGAAGCCGGCAATGATGCGCAGCAGCGTCGTCTTGCCCGAACCGGACGGGCCGACGACGGCCGTGCGGCTGCCGGCCGAGACCTCGAGCGAAATATCCTTCAGCGCCTGGACGGGGCCATAGCGCTTGCTGATGTTTTCGATCGTGAGCAGCGTCATTGGCCGGCGGTCCGTTTCGATTGGGTATAGAGCATCAGGGTGAGCGGCAGCGACAGCACGACCATCATGAAGGCGTAGGGGGCGGCCGAGACATAATCGATCTCGCTGGTCAGCGACCAGAATTTCGTCGCCAGCGTATCGACGCCGTTGGGCGACAGCATCAGTGTCGCCGTGAGTTCATTGGTGATGCCGAGTGCGGCCAGCGCGACGCTGGCGGCCGCTCCCGGTGCGGCAAGCCGCATGGTGATCTGCCGCACCGCCTGGCCCGGGGTGCGGCCGAGGCCCATCGCCGCGCGCTCCAGCTCCACCGGCGCCTGGGCGATGCTGGCGCGCAGCCCGACCATGGCCCGCGGCAGGAAAAGCATCACATAGGCGACGATGAGCGTTGCGAAGGTCTGATAGAGCGGCAGCACCAGACGCACGGTGATCGTCACCAGCGCCAGCGCCACGACGACGCCCGGCAGCGAGCCGACATAATAGTGGCAGGCTTCAAGCACACGCTGGAAGCGGCCCGGAGCCCGCACGGAAAGCCAGGCCATCGGCGCTGCGGCAATCGTCGCCAGCACGCCGCCGACAATGGCAAGCACGATCGTCTGCAGGAAGGCGCTGCCGACTTCGACGCGCCAGATATCGGTGCCGCCTAGATAGAGCCAGCGGCCAAGCGTCACCAACGGCACGCCGAGCGTCAGCGCCGCCAGGATGACAGGTAGCAAAACGGCGGGCACCACCAACCAGCCCAGCCGGCGGCGGTCCGTCGGGCGTGGCGAGCCGGAGCCGACGCGGGCATAACGTTCGTTGCCGCGCACCAGCACCTCGAAGCCGAGTAGAAAAAGACAGCAGGCGACAAGCACGCCGCCGAGCATGTTGGAGGCCGGGCTGTTGTAGGACGACTGGAACTGGTCGACGATCGCAGTCGCGAACGTGTCGAACCGGATCATGACGAACAGGCCGTACTCCGAAAGCAGATGCAGCGCGATCAGCAGCGAACCGCCGCAGATGGCAAGCCTCAGCTGCGGCAGCACGGCGCGGAAGAAGACGCGCCAGGGATTAAGGCCCAGCGAGGCCGCGGCATCCTCGATGGCCGGATCAAGTCGGCGCAGCGCTGCGGCGACCGGCAGGTAGAGGAACGGATAGTAGGCGATGACCGAGACGAAGACACCGCTCTGCAGGCCGCGCATGCCGGGAACGAGGCTGACCCAGGCATAGCTATGCACGAAGGCAGGCACGGCGAGTGGAGCGATCGCCAGCCAGGCCCAGAGCCGCGCGAAAGGAATGTCCGTCCGCTCGGTCAGCCAGGCGAGCGTCACGGCAAGCGCGATCGACAGTGGAATGGTGATCGATTCCAGGAGAACCGTATTGACGAGGAGTTCGCCGACACGCGGCCGGAAGACCAGGGCCTTCACCGTTTCCCAGCCGACATCATAGGTTACCCAGCCGATGAAACCGAGCGGCACGAGACTGAAGATCGCGACGACGGTTGCAAGCAGGATCACGGAAGCATGCGGCATGCGTCCGCGCGGCAAAACCATTCGCGTGGCCCTCGGCGCGACCGGCGCCTCGTTGCCGGATGCGAGCAATCTGTTGTCCTGCAGCAAGGCCGATGCCTTTACACGCTGAAAAAGGAAGGCAACCGCCTTTGAAAGGCGGTTGCCGGATGTCGTCATGCCCTAAGGTTTTCTTGAGCCAAAAGCAATAGTTTTGGCCGGAAGACGCCTGCGGCAGAAAGGTTAGATCAGGCCGGCGGCCGTCATCAGTTCGACGACCTTCTTGCTGTCGAGGGTCGAAGCTTCGACCTTCGGCGCATTGAGATCGGCAAGCGGAGTGAGCTTGTCGTTGGAAGGAGCATCCTTGCCGATGGCATATTCATAGGAGGTGCCGTCCTTGAGAACTGCCTGGCCTGCCTTACCGGTGACGAACTTCAGGAAAGCCTGGGCTTCCTTCATGTGCTGCGTGGACTTCAGGACGCCGCCGCCCGAAACGCTGACGAAAGCGCCCGGATCCTGGTTCTTGAAGTAATGCATGCCGACATTCTTGCTGTTCTCGCCGGTTTTCGCCTGATCGCCGAACCAGTAGTAGTGATAGATGACCGCGCCTTCGACTTCGCCCGCATTGACGGCCTTCATGGCGACGCTGTTGCCCTTGTAGGGGGTGGCGTTGTCCTTGAGGCCCTTCAGCCATGCCTTGGTGGCATCTTCGCCCTTCAGCTGCAGCAGGGCTGCGACGATAGCCTGGAAGTCGGCGCCGGCAGGTGCCGCACCCCAGCGGCCCTTCCAGGCCGGATCCTGGAGGTCGAGCAGCGACTTCGGCAGCTTGTCTTCGGTGAGCTTGGTCTTGTCATAGGCAAAGACGGTGGTGCGGGCGGCAATTCCGGTCCACATGCCGTCAGCCGGGCGATATTGATCCGGAACCTGATCCAGCGTTTCCTTTTCGATGGGAGCGAAGAGGCCCGCGCCATCGACCAGCGTCATGGCAGGCGAATTCTCGGTCAGGAAGACATCCGCCGGAGAGGCGTCGCCTTCCTGGATGATCTGGTTGGCGAATTGCATGTCGCTGCCCTGGCGCATGGTGACCTTGATGCCGGTCTCCTTGGTGAAGGCATCGATCCATTCGCGGCCCAGGCTCTCGTGCTGGGCATTGTAGACGACGAGACCTTCGTCCTGCGCATGCGCGCTGCCCGCAAGCGCGGTGGCGGAAAGAAGCGTAGCGGCAAGCGCGAGGGAAAAACGGTTAAGAGCAGTGTTCATGATGGCCTCCGTAGCGATGTCACCCGAGCTCTCCAAGGGCGATTAGAGGCGTATATTTTTCCTGACTACCAATTTCAAGTTTGGCTTGACCGGAAAAGACATCACAATATCTTGACCAAATATTTCATATTACCAGGGAATAAATCTTGCTTTGGCAAAAAAGGCGGCACTCCCTGGAAGCACCGCCTTCCCGTTCGCGAGCCGGATTTATTCGACGTCGAATTTGACGCCCTGCGCCAGCGGCAGCGTCCTGCCGTAATTGATCGTGTTGGTGGAGCGGCGCATATAGGCCTTCCAGGCATCCGAGCCGGATTCGCGGCCGCCGCCGGTTTCCTTCTCGCCGCCGAAGGCGCCGCCGATCTCGGCCCCCGATGGCCCGAGGTTGACGTTGGCGATACCGCAATCCGAACCGCGCGCCGAGACGAAGGTTTCGGCCTCGCGCATGTCGTTGGTGAAGATCGAAGACGACAGCCCCTGCGGCACGGCATTGTGCAGCGCCAGTACCTCGTCGAAATCGCTGTACTTCATCACATAGAGGATCGGCGCGAAGGTCTCGTGCTCGACCGGGCCGGTCTGATCAGGCATTTCGACAAGCGCCGGGCGAACGTAGAAGGCCTCGGTCGAGCCGGTTTCGACGCGGTCGCCGCCGGTCACCGTGCCGCCGGCCGATTTCGCCTCACCAAGCGCTGCCTGCATGTTCTTAAAAGCCTGGCCGTCGATCAACGGTCCTACAAGCGTGCCGGTCTCGAGCGGATTGCCGATGGTGACGGAGCCGTAGGCCTTCTGCAGGCGCGGCACCAGTTGGTCGTAGACGCTCTCATGCACGAAGAGACGGCGCAGCGTCGTGCAGCGCTGACCGGCCGTGCCCATGGCGGCGAAGGCGACGCCGCGCAGCGTCAGGTCGAGATCGGCCGTCGGGCAGACGATCGCCGCATTGTTGCCGCCGAGTTCGAGAATGGCGCGGGCAAAACGCTGCGACAGGCGCGGACCGACGGCGCGGCCCATCGCCGTCGAGCCTGTGGCGGAAACCAGCGGGATCTTCGGATGATCGACCAGCACTTCGCCGACCTCGCGGCCGCCAATGATCAGCGTCGAAAGATTGGCCGGTGCGCTACCGCCCTCGGCGACGAAACGCTTCAGCGCCTTTTCGAACAGCGCCTGCACGGCAAGCGCCGTCAGCGGCGTCTTTTCCGAAGGCTTCCAGACGGTGGAATTGCCGCAGACCATCGCAAGCGCCGCATTCCACGACCAGACGGCCACCGGGAAATTGAAGGCGGAGATGATGCCGACCACACCGAGCGGATGCCAGCTTTCCATCATCCGGTGCTCGGAGCGCTCGGTGGCGATCGTCAGGCCGTAAAGCTGGCGGGAAAGACCGACGGCGAAATCGCAGATGTCGATCATCTCCTGCACTTCGCCCAGACCTTCCGAAGTGATCTTGCCGACCTCGATCGAGACGAGGCGGCCGAGCGCCGCCTTGGAGGCGCGCAGTTCCTCGCCGAGCAGGCGGACCAGTTCGCCGCGCTTCGGCGCCGGCACGCCACGCCATTCGAGGAAGGCCTGGTGCGCCGCTTCGATCGCCGCTTTCGTCTCGGATACGGAATGTTCCCTGAGTTTGCCGATTTCCTTGCCGGTGACCGGCGAGGTGACGGAAAGCGTGCCGCCGTGATAGCGGCCGGCATCGACGCCGAGTTCGGCAAGCAGCTTGGCGGTTTCGGTGGCGAGATCGAGGACGGCGATGGTCATTGTCGTGTTTCCAATCTTATTGTGCTTTAGAAGCGGGCATCGGCGAAATGGGCGACCTGAGCGCCGGCTTCGTACCATATTTCCTTGAGCGCACGGAAGCTCGGTTCGCTGGGTGCCGTCAGCGGCAGCGGCAGATCAGCTTCCGGAAGCCGGCCGAGGATATGCTCCGCCAGCGTGCGGCCGAAGACCGTGCCGGGTGCAATGCCGCGGCCATTGTAACCCGAAAAGCCGACGACCCCAGGCGCGAATTTGTGGAAGCGCGGCAGCGCATTGTCGGTCATGCCGATCTGGCCATGCCATTCGCACTCGAATTCGACATCGCCGATCACCGGGAAGAGCCGCTTCAATGCGCGTTTGGCCCAGCCCTTGTGCACGGCAAGCCCGGTATTGCGCAGCGCCCCGACACTGCCGAAAACGAGACGGCCGGCCTCATCCATACGGAAGGAGGAGAGGATTTCCTTGGTATCCCACGCACCTTCCCGCCCCGGTAGGATCGACTGACGCAGATTATGGCCGAGCGGCACGGTGGCGAAATTGAAATAGGGCAGATAGACCTGTTCGTTGCGCACCTGCTCGAAAGGACCGGTGCTGTAGGCATCGGTCGCAACGATGATCCAGTCCGCGCTGACCGCGCCCCTTGCCGTCTTCACGATCCAGCGGCTGCCGTTTTGCTCCGTTGCAACGACCGGGCTGGACGTATGAATGGCGACGCCGGCCTTGACGGCGGCATGGGCAAGGCCGCGCGCATAGGCAAGCGGCTGCAACGTGCCGGCGCGTTTGTCGAGCAGAGAACCGGTATAGGCATCGCTGCCGATACGTTTTGCCGTTTCCGCCGCATCGAGCAGCGTCACGGCTGCGCCGCGGGCGGACCACTGCGCCGCGCGATCCTCGATCTCCTTCAGCCCATCCGCGCCGACCGCGCAATGTAGCGTGCCGTTCCGTTCGAGTTCGCAGGCAATCTGATGTTTGTCGATCAGCTCCATGACGAGCTTCGGCGCATTGCCGAGCAGATCGAGCAGACGTTCGCCATGCACCGGGCCGAGCACGCCGGGCAGATCGTTCGGCATCACCCACATGCCGGCATTGATCAGCCCGACATTGCGCCCGGCACCGCCGAAACCGATCTCCTTGGCCTCCAGCAACACCACCTTCGACCCGGCTTCGGCAAGATGCAGGGCGGAAGAGAGGCCGGTGTAACCACCGCCGACGATGACGACATCGGCCGATACCGTGCCTTCGAGAGGCGAGGTCGTCGGCGGTTCGGGCGCTGTCTTTTCCCAGAGGCCGTGGGAGCGCGGATCATTCAGCATGGCTCAGTCCGATCAGAGCGAAGTCGCGGATACTCTAATGCATAAAAGAAGGTGTTGAACCTGCCATTTCACGCAACGGTCTTCAACGGCAAGCCCACAAGGCCGAGCGCCTCCAGTGCCGAATCCAGCGATGCCGCCTGGCGTTCGGCGTAGAGCGCTAGCTCGTCCTGGACGGTAGCGCCGAGTGCTGCCTCGAAGGCGTCGCGGTTCGAGCGGGTCGCGTAGTTCTGCTGCTGGTCGGTGCCGAGGTTCGACTGGAAGATGCCGGCCGCGCTGACGGGCAGGAAGTCTTCGTAGACGATCGGGGTGAAGGCGAGGTAACCCGAGGCGATCAGCGCCTCCGGATCACCGGGCAGGGGGCTGCCGGCCGCAGCGGCAATGCCCGCAGGCGTCGCCGAATAGCGGAAGAAGGCCAGCCCCTGGTCGCGCAGTTCATCCCAGCTGTCCGGCAGTGCCTTGAAACGCTCGGCGAGTTCGTGATCGTAGGCGCCGGCCTTGGCGCCGCCGGCGCCGACCTGCACCTCGCCGCGAACCGAGGCGAGCAGCTGGTCGTAAAGCGCCCGGCCCTTCGCCGTCAGCGCCACGCCACGCTGTTCGATCTCGCCGAAGCGGGCGGTATGCGTCCCTTGAATCGCACCGTCATCACCGGAAAAGGCGATCGTTTCCTCCAGCGCCTTGAAACTCGTCTGTCGCAGCAGGATATCGCAATGACGGCGCGGCGGCCCTTCGATGACAGCCTTCGGCGTGATGCCGCGTTCCGGCATGCGGGCCTGGACCGCGTCGATATCGAGCGTGCGCGGCGTCAGATGGTTGATATGCGGCCCCTTGAAGCTGACGACGTCGGCGATCAGCCGATGCGCATCATGCAGCCGCTTATAGGTGTCGGCGCTGACTGTCGCTTCGCCGTGCCAGCGGAAGGTTTCCAGCGCCTCGGCGACGAATTCCGTCGCTTCTGCCTCGGTCAGGCCGCCCTTTTGCTCGTGGCGCTCGATCAGCGCGACGGCGCGCGGCGTGTAGATCCGCCGTTTCGCCAGAATGGCTTCGGCCTCACCGCGCAGCCCTTCGTCCTCGATCAGTTCCAGTCGCAGCAGCGAGGTGAAGACGCGGAACGGATTGATGTTGAGCGCCACCTCGTCGATTGGCCGGAAGCTGGTGGAATGAACCGGCACGCCGGCAACCGAAAGATCGTAGTACCCGACCGGCTGCATGCCCATGACCGCAAACAGCCGGCGAATGGTGAAGAGCTCGTCGGCCGTACCGAGCCGGATGGCGCCGTGACGCTCGACATCGATGCGCTCCAGCTCGCCGGCTTGGGCCAGGCGATCGCGCAGATCGGGATCCTTTTCGAGGCAGCCGGCATTCACATCCGCCACCAGTTCGATCAGCGTGCCGTATTGCGGCACCTCCGCCCGGTACATCTGCGACATCGCCTCGGTGAACAGCGATCGGATGCGGTCTGGGGAAACGAAGGCTTGCGGCATTGGGAAACTCCGGCTCATTCCGTTTTTGCAGGATGAACCTCTTTACACGCGCGACAAAGCCGCAAATATCGCTATTTCGGAAATAGCCCATTCTGAAACGGAATGACCATGCTGACATCAAGACGTTTTCTGCCATCGATTTCGCATCTCGCCGCCTTCGAGGCGGTTGCCCGCACCGGCAGCGTGACGGCAGCGGCGCGCGAACTCGATCTGACGCAGAGCGCCGTCAGCCGTCAGGTCAGCGCACTGGAGGAGCAGCTTGGCGTCGAGCTCTTCCTGCGCGAACGCCAGACCATGCGGCTGACGCTTGCCGGCGACGGATATGCCCGCGAGATTCGCGAGGCGCTGCGGCGGATATCGAGTGCCTCGCTGAACCTGCGCGCCAATCCGCATGGCGGCACGCTCAATCTTGCCATCCTACCGACCTTCGGCACGCGCTGGCTGGCGCCGCGCCTGGGGCGCTTTCTCGCCGCCAATGCCGGCGTGACCATCAATCTGGTGACCCGGCTTTCGCCCTTCGATTTCCGCCTCGATTCGATTGACGCCGCCATCCATTTCGGCCACCCGCACTGGCCGGGCGCCGAACTCGCGCTTCTGATGTCGGAGCGCACGGTGCCGGCCTGCAGTCCGGATTTTCTGAAGCGATACGCGATCTCCGGACCGGAGGATCTGCTCGCCGTTCCGCTTCTGCATCTGACGACACGTCCCGACGCCTGGGAGCAATGGTTCGCCGGCAACGGCGTTTCTTTCGAAAGCGTGCACGGCATGCTCTTCGACCAGTTCGCCACGGCGGCGCAGGCGGCAATCGCCGGCCTGGGCGTCGCCCTGCTGCCGACATTCCTGATACAGGATGAGATCAGGCGCGGCGATCTCGTCGCCGCTGTCGACCGTGAAATGGAAAGCCGCGAGCGCTACTATCTCGCCTTTCCGGCCGAGCGCGCCGATTATACGCCGCTTGCCGCCTTTCGCGACTGGATCGTCGCAGAAGCGGCCGCCAGCCCGACTGCGTGACGAACGGCTTGCATCGGCATGGCGCTTTCGACCATTATGCGCTCCAAACAACTTTGCAGGAAATCTCCATGAAGCCGATCTTCGTCCAGCTCCAATGCGCACCCGGCAAGACTTATGATGTTGCCGACGCCATCTACCAGACCGAACTGGTCTCGGAGCTCTATTCGACCAGCGGCGACTACGATCTGCTGCTGAAGGTCTATATCGAGGAAGGCCAGGATATCGGCAAATTCATCAACGACAACATCGCCAATATTCCCGGCATCGTCCGCTCGCTGACGACGCTGACCTTCAAGGCATTCTAGAGCAATTCCAGCAAAAGTGCGCAGCGGTTTTGCGTCCGGAATTGCTCGAAAACAAAAGAGATAGAGCGTTTCCGTGATTCGAGAAAAACGGAAACGCTCTGAATTCCCGTCAGACACGGTTAACCTTTTTCGCGAAGATTGGCCCTGGCAAGCGGTCGCCTAAACCGCGCCTTAACGCCGAGCATATCTGGTCGTTGTTATCACAGGCCCGCATCAGCGCGGGCCGGCACGTGTAGCGATAGGTGGAAAATGTCGATCGTCGAGGCGGATAGGGCGCGCGCGAAGCCGCAGTTGGAAACGGCACCGCTGATTGTCCATGTCGTGCGCCAGTTCCTGCCCAATCGCGGCGGTTTGGAAGACGTCGTCGCCAATCTCGGCCGCCAGACCGTGCGCCGCGGCTATCGCGTGCGCGTCGTCACGCTGGATTCGCTCTTCACCGCGCCAGAGGACAAGCTGCCGCTTCGCGAAGATATCGACGGCATCGAGGTGGTGCGCATTCCCTGGTTTGGCACCAGCCGTTATCCACTGGCACCGCAGGTTTTCCGCCATCTCGCCGATGCCGATCTCGTCCATGTCCATGCCATCGACTTCTTCTTCGACGCGCTCGCCTGGGGCCGGCTGCTGCACGGAAAACCGATGATCGTCACTACCCATGGCGGCTTCTTCCACACGCGGAAATACGCGGCGATCAAGAAGATCTGGTTCCGGACGCTGACCCGCGCTTCGGCGATGGCCTATCGTCGCGTCGTCTGTTGCAGCGCCTCCGACCTCAAGCAGTTTTCAGAAATCGTGCCCGACAGCCTGCTGATCGAAAACGGCGCCGATATCGGCAAGTTCGCCGACACCGCTTCACGCCGGGCAAAGCGCCGCATCGTCACGATCGGCCGCTTCTCGGTGAACAAGCGGCTGGACCACCTGCTCGATGCGATGGCCATGTTGAAGACCCGCCATCCGGAATGGCATCTCGACATCGTCGGCGCCGAATCCGACCTGAACCGGGCGGATGTCGAAGGCGCAATCGAAAGCCGTCATCTGTCCGGCCGCGTCACCCTGCATGTGTCGCCCGAGAACGACACCATCCGGCGCATCATCGCAGAAGCCTCGATTCTCGCCTCCGCCTCGGAATATGAAGGTTTCGGCCTGGTGGCGCTGGAGGCGATGAGCGCCGGCCTCCTGCCGGTGCTGAACGCCAACGATGCATTTGTTACGCTTGCCGCCCGGCATCCCGTTCTCATGCTCGCCGATTTCACCAATCCTGAGAGCGCCGCCACGGCGATCGAAGCGGCCCATCAAACTCTTTCGCGCCAGCCGGACGCCATTCGCGCCGAGCTTCTCGACGCCGCCCGCGGCTATTCCTGGGATATCGTCGCCGGACGTTACATCGATCTCTACAGATCGCTTGATGTCGTCGCCGCGAAAAGCATCTGATCCTGTCTTCCTGCCGCATAAGCTACAGCATTGCGCGTGTGAAACGACGCGGCGCTGTAGAATCGCCGGTTATGCTTTCGCCAGACGGATGATCTCGTCGAGCACGAATTTGCGCGATTGTGGCGGCGTCAGATTGTGGTCGGCATCCGGCAGCATCAGCAGCCGCACGTTCGGATAGCGGGAAAGCCTGGCACCGCGCGGCCCGAAGTGGAAATAGACGTGGTCGAGCCCGACATCGCCCTCGCTGTAGATCAGCGTCAGCGGCACCTTGCGTTTGCCGAACAGCGCGAAGGAGTGCCGGACCTCGCGGGCGATATGGCGTCGGTCGGGGAGCAGCTCGAGTAGCGGCGCGATCCACGGCGACAGCCGCCGGCCGGCGGCGATGACGATATTCTGCAGCGCCGCAACGACGTCCACTTGGCCGCGCAGCAGCCGCTTCAGCGTGTCGAGCCGGGCCAGGCGCTGGCTGTAATCATCGAGGCTACGAGGAACGGAGACGACATGCTCGCGGCGCACCGGCATGTCAGGATCCCAGTAATAGACGAAGGGATTGATCGACACGACTGCCTTCAGCCGTTCGTCGGCGACGCCGGCGCGGAAGGCGACGTAACCGCCGCTGCATCGGCCGGCGACCATGACGGGACCGGCGACGACGTTTTCGAGTAGATCGAGTGCGGCGACTGCATCCGCGGTCTGCGTATCCGAATAAAGCACTTGTTCCGGCGCATCCGGCCGCGGCGGGCTGTCGCCGACATTGGCGGAATCGAAGCGCAGCGAAACGACGCCTTGGCGGGCGAGCTCGCGCGCCATATCAACCGTCGTCCGTCCCCAACCGGCATGCCGGTCATAGGCCGTCGACAGGAAGAGCACGGCATTGCCCTTGATCTCGCCAAGCGGCTGGCTGACGACGCCGACCAGATGATTGTGGCTTCCGAAACGGACCGGCGTTTCGGCAAAACCATCGCCGGCAAGCGGCTGGTTGTCGATCACCGCCGGTGAATGGACGGCAGATGTCGCCGTCGTCGTTGTTTCCAGCCACGTCGTCAGCAGTGCGACGACAGCCATCGGCGTCTTGGCAAACAGCGGATTGGTGGCGAGTTCGTCATAGCCTTCGAAAGCCTTCTGCTCGACATCGGCGCCAAGCGCCTTCAGCGCATCGGCAAAACCGGTATCCTCGGCCTTGGCGGGACGTTCGAGGATCAGGTAGCGGGAGGCTGCGAGCCCCTGCGGCGAGGCGATGTTGAGCTTGCCGAGCTCGGCAGCGATCTCTTCGGGCATGACGAGCCCGGCGATCTGCACCTTCGCGGTCTGGACATGCTCCTTGCCGAGGCCGAGATCGGCATCGATGATCTTGGACCACATGTTGAGTTCGCGCAGATAGGCCCGGCCGCTCAGCACCGGCGCCAGCATGACGAGGCTGTCGACGCCTTCGATCGAGGAACCGACGCGATGGGCAAGCGTAGCACCGAGGCCCTGGGCGATGAGGATGATGCGGTCGCAGCCGGAGAGCGACTTCAGCTTATCGGCGGCCGCACGGATCGAATCTTCCCAGGTTTCCAGCCTCGCCGGCAGTGCGCCGAAATCGAGCGCATCGCCGGTGCCGCGATAGTCGAAGCGCAGGCTCGGCACGCCGATATCCGAGAAATGCTCCGCCGCGACGCGGAAGAATTTACGGCTGCACATCTCCTCGAAACCCCAGGGACTGACGAAGAGCACCGCGGCCGACCGTTTCTTGGCGAGAGGATTTTCAGGCATGAACAGCCCGATCGTGCCGTCGAAGACGACAGGCAGGGCAGCACTGCGTCCCGCACCCTCGGCCGGTTCGAGCGAGAATTCGCCAGGCGCGACCTTGGCGCGATCGGGATCGCCCGGAAGCCGCGGCGCGATGAAATTGATCGCGTGGCCGACCGGTCGCCGCAGCAGGGACGGCATCTTGTCGAGAATGGAGCGCATGACTTCGACATCCTCGCCGGGCACGGCGCGCAGCACGCGCAATGCCGCGAAATAGCAGAATGTACCGGCAATGATCGCGCCGACCAATCCGGCCGGACCCTCGACGAATTCCAGCACCGAAATCGCTCCGCAAGCACACAGCACGGAGGCGAGCGTCACCTTCGTCAAGCTTGCGTAGAGACCCGAAAGCTGGGATCCGAATCCTGTCTGTCTGATCATCATCACCGACATCGCAACGAATACGAGGATGCGCACGAGTGCGGCACCCTCGGCCGCAAGCCTAGGTACGATCAGTAAACAACCCGCTACCATCAGTAGGCCACCTATTACACTGATCTTCAGGCGAGAGCGGGCCCTGTCCATCGACAGCAGGTAGAGGCTGAGGATCTGCATGAAGGTATAGGCGGGAGCAACAAGCGCAAGCAGCGCCACCACCGTCCCGCTGCGGCGGAACACTTCGCCGAACACCACGAGCACCAGTTCGCTGGAGATCGCGGCAAGCCCGAGGCTCATCGGCAGCACGATATAGGCCATGCTGCGGGTAACGGCGGTAAAGACCTCGACCGGCAATGTCGAATCGTCGCTGCTGTGCCGCCGCTCGGAATAATAGGGCAGCAGGCTGCCGGTCATCTGGATCGGCAGTTGCAGCGCGATATTCGCGATCGACAGGCCGACGGCATAATAGCCGACCATCTCTACCGACCAGAACTGCTGCAAGAAGAGCAGCTCGAGGCGGTTGAGGAAAATGGAATCGATGATGAACTGGATCGACAGGATGACGGAGGAGGAGGCGAGATATTTCAGCGAGACCCCGCACCAGTCGCGCCGCGCCAGAAGGATCGGCAGCGTGGCGAAAAACAGCACGAGCTGGCCGAGCGCATAGCCGACGAGAACGCCCTCGACGCCGTAGAAAACAGCACCGACGGCAACGCCGGCAAGCTGCACGATCGAGACGGCGACCGTCAGCTTAAAGAAGGCGCCCAGCTTCTTTTCGCCGATCAGGTAGAATTTGACGAAGGATCCGATCGCCTGGATGAAGAACAGCACGCCCGTGACCAGAGCGACGGAAGGTGCCGTGTCGGCCCAGTGCATCTTTTCGGAGGTCAGGAAGAACAGCGCGTAGAGCGCCAGCAGCACGACGGTCGAGAACATCATGAAGCTGACGAGGATGGCGGCAAAACCCCGCCGGCGGCGCGCGTCGAAGCCTTCCGCCGAAAGTTGCGGCAACGTCTTCAGCAGCGTGATGCTGGAGCCGAGCTCGGCGATCGAGGCGCCGGTCACCACCAGCCAGAGCGAGAAGGCGACGATGCCGTTGGCTTCCGGCCCGAGCAGCCGCGCGGTTATGATCGACGAAACAAAGCCCGTCAGAAGCAGCAGCATGCCTGCCGCCGCGTTCATCACCGAGTTTGCGATAATACCCTTCGACATCTGTCCATCCGTCAGGATCGGCCTAAAGCGCGTCGCGATCTTTCAGATTCGCTCCTCGCGCTTTAGGTTTTTGTTTTTACGCATATCGTTATCGCAAAACCGCTGCACACTTTTGCGCGACATGCTCTAAAGCCGCATACCCGCCATCTCTAATGCGAAAATGTTAAAATAAAGCGGAGTGGCACCTTAGCTGGCCTGCATCGCCGCCAGCGTCTGAAGGGCTTTCTCGTAGCTGTTTTCCGAGAGGTAACGCAGCAGGAACTCCCGCGCCTTCTCGGCCTTCTCTCGTGCACGCTCGGGTGTGCGGAAGATATCTTGCAGGTGCGCGGCCGCTGCTTCTGGAGAGGGGTCGGCCCAGACCGCGCCTTCGAGCCCGGCAAATTCGGGATGGGTATCGACCACCGGAATGAGGGGAGAGGCAACCAGCCAGCTATTGTCGGGATCGCAGAAATCCACCGTGCCCGACCAGGCCGTGGAAATGACGGGCGTACGCTGCATGATCGCCTCGGCCACCGTCAGCCCGAAACCCTCAGAACGATGCAGCGAAACATAGGCGTCTGAACAGCGGATGAGGCCGTTGATATCGGAGTCCGACATCCTGTCGGTGACGATCCTGATCCGGGTATTGCCCGCGACCGAGGCGACCAATTCGCGCAGGCCTTCATCCTTGTTGATATCGCCGCTGGCCTTCATCAACAGGAAGGCGCTGGGGCATTCGGCGGCAAATATCCGGAAGGCCTCGATGACGGCCTGCGGATTTTTCCGGTTGATCGAGGAGCCGGCGCTGAAGATGAAGCTGACGAGAAAGGCGTCTTCCTCGATGCCGAATTTCTGGCGCATGCCTTCGGTCGCCGGCTTCTCGGTGACAGGATGCGGAACGACGATGACCGGTGCCGCAGTGAGGGGCGCAATCGCCCGCCTGGTGAATTCCGACGGCACGAAGACGGCATTCATGTAATGCATCGCATTGCGCCACTCGGCCGGCACGACTTCGAGCTCCCAGGCGAAATAACCGATGTTGAAGGCGCGGGTGAAATTCGCAACGCCCTTCTTCAGGATGGCGCGCGGCAGCATCGGCGGATTGAGATGCCAGATCCGGCTCCCCGTGGGTTCGGTGGAGAGATGCGACGGCATCCATCCGGCAAAGGAATTCTCATCAGGATGGGTGCTGACGTCGGAGAGCGAAATCGCCCGCCCAGCCTCCGATAGAGCGCCGGCGCAGAGCCTTGCCGATTCCCCGACGCCGACCGCCATCGAGAGATAGCCGACGATTTCCACCGGCCTGCGCGGATTGAAGGCAAGACGCGACCGCGGGATCAGCCGCTGCAGAACATGCGCACGCAGAAAGCGGTATATCGTTCTCAAATCACGGTCTTTCCCAATCGATCGGCATCATCCTTCGCAGGGGCGTCAGCCCCAGAGCATGATGCCGAAAAGTGTGCGCGGTTTTCGGACGACAGCATGCTCTCTCTTTTCTAGAACGCGACGCGATGCGAACTGCCTAGACTTCTGATCTCACCTGCCGGCGGAATATCGCTTTCCACGCCGGACAGCGCGTGGAGCTTCACGCGCCGCATCGCGCCGGGGGCAAGGTGGAACCAGTCGTCGTCGGCCCGATAGCCTTCGACGTCGATATGCACAGATTGCGCCAGCCGGTCGGTCCTGAGGTCAACGAACCAGCCGTCGCTGTCTCTGGTGAATGATGCTTCGATCCCTGCGTCATGCAGCGCCTTCCCCCGTCCGCACGGGAAGTGGAAGCTCTCGGCGAGAATGGCGCCGTCCGCCAGCGAGCGCAGGCGCGCCACACTTGCATCATGCGCCGGCGGCCCGAAACGGAAGGCATAGGTCGTGTCGAAGAAGGCGCCGAACAGCGCGGTGCAGGCAAGGCGCTCCGTGTCTCTTGCCGCCAGCTTGAAGGCCCTGCTGCCGCTGACGACCTGCTGTTTTCCGCCGCGCAGGCAGACAACCTCGAGCTCGACATCGAGCGCTGCATCCGTCTCGTTGACGACATGCACGTCGAGACCGTTCGTTCCCTCGTCGGTGAAGACCACTTGCACCGGCCGGAATGCACGGCGCATCGCATACCAGACCGGCTTCGGCTCTCCGGTGGAATCGATCACTCCCCAGCCGGGGCCGGGCAGCAGATCCTGCAGCGTCCAGACGAGCGCGCCATTGCAGGCGGAGCCCTTGCGCCGCCATTCGGCAAAAGTCTCCTCGATCACCTCGCAGGTCGCGGCGCGGGAGAAATCGAGATAGCGTTCCGGATCTTCGCGGCGCAGATGGGCCGGATCGAAACCGTAGAGAAGCTGCAGGTAGAAATCGCGAACATCCTCGAAATCCCACGATGCACTGCGGTCGCGGGGCACGCGGGCCTTCCACAGCGGGCTGTGGACGGCGGGCACATCGAGATGACGCTGCAGCGTCCTTTGCTGCGGCACATGCGCGAAGGCGAGGCTTTCGGAAGCAAAACGCACATCGGCGCGGCGCGCATCCGCAATCGGTCGCATATAGGCGCCGACGCCGTAATAATGGGCGATACCGGCATTGGGCGAAAAGGGCATCGCTCCGCCATAGGGCGAGTTCGGGACATAGGGCACGTCGGGGCGCATGCGCGCGACGACCGCCGGAATGATTTCATCGGTGACCGGTCCGCTCCAGAATTCCGCCGGCAGACCGAGCATGGCCGCCTGCTGGTGGATTTCGCTGCCGCCACAGAGCACGGCCAGCGAAGGCGACGCCTGCACGCCGTGCAGAAATTCCTCGACCTCCGCATGCACGTGGCCGAGAAAAGCCTTGTCGTTGCGCGGATAATCGAAATTGGCGAACATGAAATCCTGCCAGACGAGCAGACCGAGCTCGTCGCAGAGCGTGAAGAAATCAGGCGTTTCGTAGGCCATGGTGCCGCCGATGCGGATCATGTTCATGCCGGCTGCAGCGGCAAGCCGCAGAAACGGCTCATAATCCGCCCGCCCGCCCGGCAATCGCACGATATCAGCCGTCGTCCACACCGCGCCGCGGCAGAAGATGCGTTCGCCGTTGACGAGGAGCGCGAAGTCATCGCCATCGGCACCACGGTCGACGTCGATACGCCGGAAGCCGGTCCTGCCGAGCGGATATTCCACGCCGTCGGAAACCAGCATCAGCTCATAGAGGCGCGGAGCGCCATGCGTATGCGGCCACCAGGGCTCGATGTCGGAAAGCTTGAGGATAGCCGAATAATGACTGTCGCCGACCTTCTCGAAGGGCTGCTCCATCCCGCCGCAGCGCAGCAGCATCGCCGGATCCTCGGCATTGCTATGCAGGGAAACGCTGAGGCGACCGACACCACTCTCCTCGAATACGGCGCGGATGGAGACATTGTCGATCGAGACAGGATCACGCCGCACCATCGAAATCGGCCGCCATGGCCCGATGGCATGGATATCGGGGCACCAGCCGGGCATATGGCCGAGCAGCGTCGTGCGGAAATTCTTCAAGCCCGCCGGCGTGATCATCTGCGGACGCCAGCGCGCGCGCGCGCCCGGCTCCGACAGGCGGGGGCCGAGCGCCCGGAAGCACAGTGCCAGTTCATCGCCGCCCGAAAGCGTCACCGGAATCTCGTGCGCCGTGAACATGCTCTCGGAAAACAGGATTTCCTGGCCGTTCAGGAAGACATGGCAAAGCGTTGCCAGCCCTTCGAAACGCAGGTTCGCGTCGCCAGGCTCGGCATCGAAAAGCCGGCATAGATACCAGGCGTCCCGCGTGTTCAGCGACTCGGGATTTTCCCGATCGAAGAGCCCGGCTTTTTCAAGCGCGGCGGCAACGGTGCCGGGAACGGGTGCTGGAATGAACTGTGCGGAGAGCGGGATGTCGTGCGGCACGGCGCAGGCGCCCGGCTCCGTCAGGATCAGGTTCCAGCCTTCGGAAAGTAGACTTTCCTCGGCACCGATGCTCGCCAAACGCCCCCGCATGGTCAGATCTCCGGCCTCAGATTCGCCCCGCAAGCGACGCCATCATGGAATCCCATGCATCGGCGGCCGGATCAAGTGCTGCCTGCAGCGGCTCGAACCTCCTGCGGGTGACGGCGCGGGCAAGCTGGAACTGCACCGATTTCGCCACCTCCGAAATACGCCTGGCATGCTCCGTGGCAGCCGCGAATTCATCAGGGGAGAGCCAGGCGAGATGATCGGCCGCCAGCTCGAAATTGGCGCCGACCTGGCGAAGCGTGTTGAAGGCGTATTTGTGGAAGAAGCCGAACGGCCGTTCCGCCACCGCTTCGACCTGTTGCGGAAAAACGCTTGCAAAGGCGCGAATCGGATTTTCGCGGGGACGCCGGGCGAAGTGAAAGCCGGCAAGCCGCCGCGCGGTCGAACGCAGATGCGCTTCATCAGCGGGTCTTTCCGGGAACCGGGCAAATTCCGTGTAGGGCAGGAACGGCGGGTCGTTTTCCGTCAGCTGCAGCTGGAACAGACCGTCGAAATCCTCGCCTTCGAGACGGAAATAACCGGCATTGTGGAAATAGTCGACGCGCTTGGCCGCAACGTCCAGCCGATTGATCGCAACCGTCGTCTTGCCGTGCTCCTGCCGGTAGGCGGTTCCACGGGTATCCGGCATGTAGAAGGAATCCATTTCGATCAGGCAGAGACGGCCCCGCGCGATCTGAACCTCGACATGGCGTTCAACACGGTCGTAGATGGCAAGCTCAGTCGCACGAATGCCGTAGAGCGCTTCGAGATCCTCGAGCGGCACCTTGAAGAAAGTGAACTGGTCGCCCTCGAAATCCTGCGTCAGGGTAAAACCCAGCATCGCCTCGGGCGCAACACCTGTTGTCGCCAGCACTTCGATCCAGAGATCGACATAGCAATTGGTTTCCGGCCAGGCGCGCTCGCCGGAATGCAGCGCATGCGCCCGGTAGGTTTCCGGGTCGATTCCCGAAAATACCCCCGAAAATACCGATGTCATCGATTTGCTCAGCCCCACAGCGCTTTCCGTACGCTGGCCGGCCATTGCTTCACATCGAGCCCATGATGATGGAAGAGGGCAAGAGCGATGCGCTCCAGTCCGAAGCCGACGCAGGCGGTGTGCGCGACACTGCCGTCTTCAAGATTGAGACCCCATTTCGTGCCGAAGGCATCCTGATGGTAGTTGAAGCTCATGCAGGCGGTCGGATTGGCAGCCGAGGTGATCGGGATCAGAAGCTCGAACTTCAGGTTCTGGTCGCGCTGATTATTGGCGAGCATCTTGCCGGCGCGGCCGAAGAACGGATCATTGGCAACGTCGATCGTCACCTCGAGGCCGACGGCCTTCATCATCTCGACGCCGCGATCCATCCAGCGCTGGCGGAAATCGGTGACGTGCAGCTCGGTGCCCATGCAGACATATTCACGCATGCGGAACAGCTGCTGGCGGGCCGGGTCTTTCGACGGCTCATGGCGGAAGCAATAGGATTGCAGGTCGAAGAGGCCGCCCGTCTCTGGCAGGTTGCCGCGCTTGGCGATCGTCGGATAGAGCGGATAGCAGGCAGCCGGCGTCAGCACGATGTCGGTCGCCTCCTGTCCCTTGGTCCAGTCTTCGCCGACTTCCATGCATTGCAGCAGGCTGACATGATCGAGCTCGCTGCCGCAGAAGCTGTGCACCGTGCCGGCGAGCTGCGGAAAGCTCTTCATGTAGCCGCTCTTTTCGAAGAAGGCGCGGTTCATGCCGGGCGGAAAGCGCATGGCTTCGGCACCATCGGTGCCGCCGAACGTATCGATCAGGCGCTCGAAGGCAGCGATCACGTCTTCGAACTGGCCGCTACGACCGTAGAGCCCGTCGATGCCGGTATCGATCAGCAGACCGGATTCGAAAAGCCGGTCCAGAAACGAGGTCTGCATATCCATGACTGTCACCCCAGTAGGCTAGTGTCCTGCTTATGGACAAGAAGCATGCTCGACGTGTTGCCGAGGATGCGATCATTCGAAATCATGAGCTGTGCGGAATGCGCGTCGCGCAGATGGCGTCCGAGGCTGAAGGGCGTGCCGTTCTTATAGCCCATGATGCCGCAGATCAGCATGGCATGGTTGACGATCTCCAGGATCGTCTCGGACGAAGCGATCTTGACGTTGTTCATCGCCACCGCAAATCCCATCGAAGACAGCCTGTCGGCATCAGCCTTGGCATCCTCATAGGCCTTGAGGCCGGCAACCACGTTGGATTTCACCATCTGCAGCAGGTTCGAAACCTCGGCGAGGCGCAGCGCGCCCGGCGGCTGGGCATCCGGCGCCTTGCGGGCTGCGGCACGCACGAAAGCCTGGGCGCGCACAACGGCGTCGACGGCGATGCCGTACCAGACGCCGCTCCACAAGAGGTGCGAGGAAGCAAGCATGGATTGTGCGGCGATCTCCGCGAAAGGCTTCGGCAGGATCTGGCAAGCCGGCGCTTCGCCCTTGAACAGGAAGCCATCGGAGCAGGTGCCGCGCATGCCGAGCGTATTCCAGACATGCGTTTTCTCGAGCGTGTACTGGTCCTTGAGGAAGGCCGTGAGTACCTGATCGGAGGAAGCCGCCTGCGCGTGGGCACGCGAGGTGATGAGAATGGCATCGGCATGCGAGCCATAGGAAATGACGGTCGCATCCTTTTCGAGGCGGCACATGTCGCCCTCGACTTCGACCGCACAGATGCTGTTGCGCAGGTTTCCGCCGATACCGCCTTCGGTGGTGGCGGATGCGATCAGCAGCTGCTCGGCAGCGATGCGGCGCATGAAGCTGCGATGCCATTCGCTGTCGGCGCCGTGTTCAACGAGGCTCGACAGCTTGATGTGGTGCATGGCGAAGACCATGGCGCTTGCGGCGCAGGCCTGGCCGAGCATCGAGCACAATTCGGCGATCTCGGTGATCGAGGCGGATTCGCCGCCGAGATGGCGCGGCACCTGGATGCCGAGCAGCCTTTCGGCCTTCATTGCATCGACGGCTTCCCGGGGGAAATGGGCTTCGGCATCGACGGTATCCGCGTGTTTCGCCGCGATTTCGGCGACGCGGGCCACCCTTGCGACAAGACCGTCCTGCATGATCTTGACGGGGAAATTCATCAGGCGACCTTCCGGCTGTCCCGGATGAGATCGACGGTCCTGGCGATCGCCGAGATGCTCGCGAAGGATTTGCGGTTCAGGAGATTGTCGGGAAATTCGATGTCGAAGGCCTCTTCGATGCCAAGCATCAACTGCACAGAAGCAAAGGACGTCAAACCTGCCGCATAAAGATCGGCGTCGTCGGCGACCTGGTCGATCGATCCAGGAAGCTTGCCGAATTTAGCTACGAGGTCGCGGATTGCCTTATTCATCCCATCACTCCAAGATTCTCATGATCCCGAACCGGCGTTCATCGCCTTGTCATGAGCGTTCTTTTAGTGCGGAAAACAGAACATTCCGCTAATTAATTGAGTTAAATATGACTAAGGCTCATTGTTAGGATTTTAGCGATCCTTCCCGTACTGTCGTAAACACCGTTTAATATCAATGACTTAAGATAATTTCGAAGCTGCGACACGCTCTATTTTCTGGCGTGGCGAGTACAGAAATGACACGCAAAACGCCGCGTTTTGTCTTAATCGCTGGGCGGATAGGAATGCTCGCCACCGCGATAATCGCTGACGGAATAACATCCGTCGCCTGTCGCCCGGATCGCGCTTCCGCTGATGACGGCCTTGCCGTGACCGCCTGGGATATCGAGGATGTAAGCCGGCTGGCAGAGCCCGGAAATCCGCCCGCGCAGCGCCGCGACGATCTCCTGCCCCTCCTCGATCGTCACTCTGAAATGGCCGGTGCCGGGCGCCAGATCAGGATGATGCAGGTAATAGGGTTTGACGCGGATTTCGACGAAGGCCTTCATCAGCTTCGCGAGCACGTCGGGATCGTCGTTGACACCCTTGAGCAGCACCGACTGGCTGACCATGGCGATGCCGGCATCGACGAGGCGGCCGCAGGCGGCCCGCGCTTCCGGCGTCAGTTCGCTGAAATGGTTGGCGTGCAGCGCCACATAGACCGTCTTCCCGCTCGCCTTCAGCGCGGCGATCAGCGACTCATCGATCTTCTCTGGATCGACGACCGGAACACGCGTGTGAAACCTGATGATCTTCACATGCGCGATGCCGGCAAGCGCCTCCATGATCTCGTGGAGCCGGCGCGGCGAAAGCACCAGCGGATCGCCGCCGGTGAGGATGACCTCCCAGATCTCCTCATGACCGCGGATATAATCGAAAGCTGCCTGCATCGCCGCCGCATCGAGCGTGCCGAGGCCCTGCGGCCCAACCATTTCGCGCCGGAAGCAGAAGCGGCAATAGACCGGGCAGACATGCACGGCCTTGAGCAACACACGATCGGGATAACGATGAACGATGCCTTCGACGGGGCTGTGGGCATGATCGCCGATCGGATCGGCGCGTTCTTCCTGGGCGATCGTGAGTTCGGCTGCATCAGGCACGAATTGCCGAGCGATCGGATCATTGGGATCGGTGCGGTCGATGAGCTTGCTGATGACGGGCGTCAATGCGATCGCGTAACGCGCTGCAACCTCTTCGAGCGTTGCGCGATCGGCAGACGCGACCAGCCCGGCCTTCACGAGATTGTCGACGCTCTTGATCGGTTTGACGACATTCATCTTCCAACCTCCGCAACCGGTGCCCAGAGCACCTGGTCGATGCGCGATGCTCCCGTCGCCAGCATTACCAGCCGGTCGAAGCCGAGCGCGATACCGCTTGCGTCAGGCATCAGCGACAGCGCGGCGAGGAAATCCTCGTCGATCGGATAGGTCTCGCCGTAGACCCGCGCCTTCTCGGCCATCTCGATCTCGAACCGTCGCCGCTGTTCGACAGCGTTGGTGAGTTCGCCGAAGCCATTCGCAAGCTCGACGCCGCAGGCATAGAGTTCGAAACGCTCGGCGACCCTGGGGTCGCGTGCCGAGGGACGCGCAAGTGCAGCCTCCGAGATCGGATATTCGTCGAGGATGGTAATGCGGCCGAAACCGAGACGCGGTTCGATCTTTTCGACCAGCACCCGGCTGAAGAGATCGGCCCAGCCGTCATCATCGGCAACACGCATGCCAACGCGCCTGAGCTCGGCCGCCAGATGGTCGCGATCGGTCGAACCGTCAGCGGCGACCGAGGCGAGAAGATCGATGCCGGCATGACGCTCGAACGCTTCGGCAACACTGATCCGCTCCGGCCCGGCGAAAGGATCGCTCTCGGCGCCGCGATAGGCAAGCTTCCCCGTCTTTACCGTTTCGGCCGCCAGCGCCAGAAGCCGCACGCAATCCATCATCAGGCTCTCGTAGCTTTCGCCGGCCCGATACCATTCGAGCATGGTGAACTCAGGATGATGCAGCGGCCCGCGCTCGCGGTTGCGATAGACATGGGCAAAACACGAGATGCGCTCCTCGCCCGCCGCAAGCAGCTTCTTGCAGGCAAACTCCGGCGAGGTGTGCAGGTAAAACGGCGCCTTTTGCCCATCCGTCGTCAGTGCTTCCGTGGCGAAGGCATGCAGATGCGCCTCATTGCCGGGAGAGATCTGCAGCACCGCCGTATCCACCTCGATGAAATCCTCGCGCGCGAAAAACCCGCGCAACGCCGCCTGGATCGCATTGCGTCCGATCAGGAACGGACGGCGGTCGGCATGTACGGACGGGGTCCACCAGGGGGACGCTTTCGCCGAAGAGTTCATTCCAAGCTTTCTTCGCCGGAGAGACCGGTATGGGGGGTGGCTATTTCCCGGATTTTAGGTTAGTTGCGCCCCAAAGAAAAACATTTGCGTCTTCGGGGTCGTCTCGACAGTCATCTACGACGCCGAAAGCCGAGTTACAAGGAAGTCTTATGGTCAAGGTCATCGCCTCTTCGGTCCGCAAGGGCAACGTTCTCGATGTCGACGGCAAGCTCTATGTCGTTCTCACCGCCCAGAACTTTCATCCGGGCAAGGGCACGCCGGTCACCCAGGTCGACATGCGCCGCATCGTCGACGGCGTGAAGGTTTCAGAGCGTTGGCGCACCACCGAACAGGTCGAGCGCGCCTTCGTCGAAGACGTCTCCTTCCAGTTTCTCTATGAAGACGGCGAAGGCTTCCACTTCATGAACCCGGCGAGCTACGATCAGGTCGTCGTCGATGTCGACACGATGGGTGACGACAAGGCTTATCTGCAGGAAGGCATGTCCTGCATCCTCTCGATGCACGAGGGCATTGCGCTGGCGCTCCAACTGCCGCGCCACGTCACGCTCGAAATCATGGAGACGGAACCGGTCGTCAAGGGCCAGACGGCATCGTCCTCCTACAAGCCGGCGATTTTGTCGAACGGCGTGCGCGCCATGGTGCCGCCGCACATCAATGCCGGCACCCGCGTCGTCATCGCGACGGAAGACAATTCCTACGTTGAACGCGCCAAGGACTGATCCTGGTTTCAGCCTACCGAAGAGGCCGGCTCACGCCGGCCTTTTTTGTATCCTGTTCTAAATGAAATAGTTAGAGCATGATGTCGTCCGAAAACCGCTCACACTTTTCGGCATCATGCTCTAGAGATGCGGGTTGCGCGGCCGGTATTTCTTGACGAGCTTCTGGTTGATCTCGGCAGCGCCCGGCATGTTGGCGCTGAGATAAATTGGCGCATCGCCGGATTTCGAAAGCTCCGAGGCGACTTCGGCGAAGATCGCATTGATGACCGTCACCCCGACCGCCGTCGAGACTGGCCCAACCCGAAGCCCCGTGCCTTCGAGATCGACAACGGCGTCACCCGGTGGCAGCCCGTTGTCGAGCACCACATCGGCCACATCGGCGAGCCGCCGGCGGCCATTGGCGATCGCTGAGGAATAGGCGATCGAAGTGATGGCAATCACCTTTGCGCCGATTTCGCGCGCATAGTCGGCGGCCTCGATCGGCGCGGCGTTCACACCCGAATTGGAAGCGATGATGATGACATCGCCCGGCTGCATGCCGTAACGCTCCAGCATCGGCCGCACCAGGCCCTGCGTGCGCTCATAAACCGAACTGATGACCGCGCCCTCATGCAGCATGGCCGAGCCGACGAGCACCGGCACGGTGAAGGCGAGCCCGCCGGCACGATAGTGCACCTCTTCGGCCAGCATATGCGAATGGCCGGTGCCGAAGACATAGACACGCTTGTCGCCGCGGGCAGCATCGAGGATGACGGCTGCTGCCTGCGCCATCGGCCGGGCAAGCGTCCGCTTCAGTTCCTCCAGCCGGCCGATGAGGTTGGAGAAATAGGCATCGGTAATGTCGGTCATCCCATTTCTCCTAGAGCATGTCGCGCAAAAGTGTGCCGCGGTTTTGCGATAACGACATGCGTAAAAACAAAGATCTAAAGCGCGAAGAGCGAATCTCAAAGATCGCGACGCGCCTTAGCGTTCAGGCCGCTTCGCCGCTGAGCCAGGTGGCGGTGACGGCAAGCGCATCGGTGAGATGCACGAGATCGGCACGCGTACCCGGCGAGAGATGGCCGCGATCGGCAAGCCGGAGGAACCGGGCCGGATAAAGGCTCGCCATGCGCAAAGCCTCGGCGAGCGTCAGGTCGAGATAGGTGACGCCGTAACGGATCGTCGAGATCATGTCGACATCGGAACCGGCCAGCGTGCCGTCGGAAAGCACCAGCTTCGAGCAGAAGCCGCCCCTTTCGCGCCGGACGGTGCGCCCGTTCAGCGTGAACGAATCCTTCTCCGACCCGACGAGTGACATCGCGTCGGTGACGAAAAACAGCTTGCCTTCGCCGCGTTTGGCGCGCAGCGCCGTGCGCAGGGCCTTCGGATCGACGTGATGGCCATCGGCGATGATGCCGCACCAGGTCGAGGGATGATCGATCGCCGCGCCGACGAGGCCGGGCGCACGGTGTCCCAACTGGCTCATGGCGTTGAAGAGATGCGTGACGCCCCGCGCGCCGGCATCGAAACGTTCTTCCGCCGCCTCGCTCGAACAATCGGAATGGCCGATGCTGATGGTGACGCCTGCTTCCGCAAGCTCGCGCACCTGGGCAACCGTCACCTGCTCGGCGGCCATGGTCACGAGCAGCGTGCCGATCGCCTCGCGCGCCCGGATGAAAGCCTTGACGTCGCGATCCTCCACCGGCCGCATCAGTTCGGCCAGATGCGCGCCCTTCCTCGCAGGCGCCAGATGCGGACCTTCGAGATGCAGGCCGGCGACGCCGCGGTTCGCTTTCACTGCCTCCTTGGCCGCCTCGATCGCGGCAATGGAGGCCTCTGATGTATCGGTGATCAGCGTCGGCAGCAGCGACGTCGTGCCATAGGGCCGGTGCCCGCCGGCGATCATGTCCATCGAGGCGACAGAAGGCTCGTCGTTCAGCATCCGCCCGGCGCCGCCATTGACCTGTGCGTCGATGAAACCGGCCGACAGAACTCCGCCGGCAAGCGTCACCACCTCGCCGTGCGGCAGGTCGTTTCTCGCGACGATCGCTTCGACGCGGCCATCGGCAACGATGAGGGCTTTCTCGTCATGGAAACGCTCGCCATCGAAGATGCGGGCGCCGAGGAAGATCTTGCGGGCCATCAGACCGTCTCCGTCACCTTGAGCAGGTTTGCCGGCTTGTCGGGATCGAAGCCCTTGCGGCGCGTCACGGACTCGATCAGCCGGTAATAGACGAGCAGCGATACCAGCGGATCGACGAGGCCGCTGCCCGTCGTCGGCACGCGCAGATGGACACCGGCGAGCGGCTGCGCCGCGAAGCCGACGGTGGTGGCGCCGAGTTTCTGCAGGCGTTCCAGCGCCTGGACATTGTTGGCGAAGGCCGCATCGTCGGGCGCAAAGGCGACGATCGGGAAGCCCGGCTGCACCAGGCGCATCGGACCATGCATCAGTTCGGCCAGCGAGAAGGCCTCGGCATGCAGGCCGGAGGTCTCCTTGGCCTTCAACGCCGCTTCGAGCGCGATCGCGAAAGCCGGGCCGCGGCCGGCGGTATAGAGCGAGGTCGCGTTGAAGAGCACCTCCTCGGCTGCCGCCGTGTCGATGCCGGCAGTTGCCGAAAGCGCCTCCGGCAGCTTGCCGAGCGCGGCCTGCAGATCGGACGCACTGCCGATCGCAGCCGTTACCCCGGAAAGGGCTGCAACCGAGGCGATGAAGGATTTTGTCGCCGCGACACTCTTTTCCGCGCCAGCATTGAGGCCGAGAACGATATCGGCCTGTTTCGCAAGCGGGCTGTCCGCGACGTTGACGACGGCGATCGTCGTCGCTCCGCCCTTCTTCGCCGCGTCCTGCAGCGCGACGATGTCGGGGCTGGCACCCGACTGCGAGACGGTGAAATGGACGCCGCCCTTCAGATGCAGCGCCGCACCATAGACCGAAGCGATCGACGGGCCGACCGAGGCGACCGGAACGCCGCAGGTGATCTCGAAGAGATATTTGAAAAAGGTGGCGGCGTGGTCCGAGGAGCCGCGTGCCGCCGTCGTCACCACGCTCGGGCGGGCGGACGAAAACAGCCGGGCGATCTCGGCAAAGACCGGCTTTTCCTTTTCGAGCAGCGTGGCGACCACCTCGGGCGATTGGCCGGCTTCCTGCAGCATCAGCGACTGGTTGTCATTCATAGGTCATCTCCGATTCTCAATTCTGCAACGAAATCATAGGCATCGCCGCGATAATGCGAGCGGGTGTATTCGACGACGCGCTGGTCTTCCAGGCGCGAGACACGTTCGATCAGAAGCGCCGGCGCGCCGGCCTTGACGTTCAGGATCGCGGCGGAGGACGGATCGAGCGTGACCGCTGTCAGCCGCTGCAGCGCGCGCACGGGCCTGTGGCCACTGGCCGTCAGCGCATCGTAGAGCGATCCCTCGCCGCCGGCATCGTGCCCCAGGAACTTGATCGGCACCACGGCGCGCTCGATCGCCAGCGGCAGACCGTCGGCAAGGCGCAAGCGGTCGAGTCTCAGCACTGGCTCGTCACCGCCGAGGCCGAGCAGGAAGGATTCCTCCGGCGACGGCGTATTGACCGCCCGCGACAATATCCGTGCGGCCGGCAGACGCCCGCGCGAACGCATGTCAGCGGAGAAGGAGGAAAGCCGCCAGAGCGACTGTTCCATGCGTTCCACCCTGCTCGAGACGAAAGTACCGCTTCCGTGGCGCGATTCCAGTGCGCCGGATGCCATCAGATCGCGATAGGCGGTGCGCACGGTGACACGGCCGAGCTTCAGAGCCTCGGCAAGGTCGCGCTCACCCGGCAGCGCGGTGCCGGGCTTCAGCAGCCCTTCCTGAATGAGGCCGGTCAGCGTCTGCGCCAGCCGCTTGTAGAGCGGCCCGGTCAGCGCCTCGTTGCGCAGGCCGCGGCTGTTCAGTTCCGCTATCAGACTGGTTCTATCCATGGGCACACAATAGAACCTATATAGAACCAATCGGCAAGGCAGAATCGAACACGGAACGAAAAAACCCTCGCCGGCGAACCAGAAGGGTTTCATAGCGCTCAAATTTGACAGTCGTGCGTCCGCAGCGCCGCGCGTTTAGAAACGCGCCGGCGCTGGAGGATGCTCAGTTCTTGGTGAAGATATAATCCGTCTCCTGGCGCAGCACTTCGCCGGGGCGCAGGACCGCATTCGGAAAACCTTGGTGATTGATGGCATCCGGCCAGACCTGCGTCTCCAGGCAGAAGCCGGCGAATGGGCCGTATTTGCGACCGCCGATGCCGGGAGCCGCGACATCGAGCTTGAAGCCGGCATAGAACTGCACACCTGGCTCCGTGCTGCGCACTTCCAGCGACACACCGGAATACAGGCTGCGGGCAAGCGCGACGCTCCTTTTGGCGGTACGCTCGGCGGACAAGCAGAAATTATGGTCGTAGGACACTTGTTCGCTGCCGACGAAACGTTTCATCGGCGCCATCTCGCGGAAATCGAATTCCGTGCCCTCGACGGAACGGATCTCGCCGGTCGGCACCTGCTTCTCATCGGTCGGCAGATAATGATCTGCGGCAATCATGATGTCATGGCCAAGCGCATCGTCGCGGCCGTCGAGATTGAAATAGGCGTGCTGGCAGACATTGGCGAGCGTCGGCTGGTCGCTGGTCGATTCGTAGGTGATCGACAGTTCACCATTGCCGTGCACCCAGAAAGTCGCCTGGATGGTGCAATTGCCGGGATAGCCGGCGCGGCCATCGGGATCGACGATCTTCAGTACCACGCGGTCGACGTCGTGCTCGACGATCGTCCAGTTGCGTTTGGCGATATTGTCGCTGCCGCCATGCAGATGCGTGAGGCCGTTTTCATTCAGTTCGAGCTGATAGTCCTTGTCGTCAAGCGCAAACCTGCCCCCGCCGACGCGGTTGGCACAGCGGCCGGGCGTCGCGCCGAAATAGGACGAATAGAGGGGGTAGCTGTCGAAATCGTCAAAGCCGAGCTGCAGCGGCGCGTCATGTCCCTCCAGGCGCAGATCCTGGATGACCGCGCCCCAGCTTATGATCTTGGCCGTCAGCCCACCGCCCCTGATCACGACGCGATAGACGGTCTCGCCCGCCTTCGTCTGCCCGAAAACGTCCCGCTCCAACTTATCCGACATGATCGACCGTCCATTCTATCTCTGCTGCAAATTCCTCAATTCGGAATCGATTTGAGGAATTTGCAGCGATTCAAAGTGTGCATTGCACGTCCGACGAAGACGCGCGGTGTGGTAGGCTTCGGGACAGGAACCTGCCCGGATTTGCTTCAATCCGCAACCGGCGGATCAGAAAGAAAAAGCCGCAGCAGTGGTGCAGCGGGCTCGAGGCACGATCGGCAACGGTCAGAGATCCGTGCCGATCTCTTCCACATCAAAGGGCGTCGTCTGGTAGATTTCGTTGATCCAGTTGCCGAACAAGAGATGCGCATGGCTGCGCCAGCGGTTCTGCGGCGCAAGCGCCGGATCATTATGCGGGAAATAATTGTGCGGCATCCTGATCGGCACGCCGGCATTGACGTCGCGGAAGTATTCGTCGGAAAGCGAGGTGGAATCATATTCGACATGGTTGAACATGTAGAGCCGCCGGCCCCTTTTCTCATGCACGAGGCACACGCCCATTTCGCTGGACTCCATCAGGATCTCCAGGCTTTCGGATTTCTCGATATCGGCGCGGCGCACTTCGGTCCAGCGCGACACCGGTACCTCGAAATTGTCGGAAAAGCCGTTGAGATAGATGGACGAAGGCTTCAGGTTGCGGTGACGGTAGACGCCGAAGGCCTTCTCTTTCAGCTCGTATTTCGGAACGCCATGAAAGTGATAGACCGCCGCCATCGCGCCCCAGCAGACGTTCATCGTCGAATGGACATTCGTTTCCGTCCAGTCGAGAATCTCCTGCATCTCCGGCCAATAGGTGACGTCCTCATAGGGCAAAAGCTCGATCGGCGCCCCGGTGATGATGAAGCCGTCGAACTTGCGGTGCTTTACCTCCTCCCAGGTCTGGTAGAAGGCTAGAAGATGATCCTCGGACGTATTCTTCGCCTTGTGGCCGCCGATGCGAATGAGCGACAGCTCCACCTGGAGCGGCGAGGCGCCGACGAGGCGGGCCATCTGCAGTTCGGTCTTGATCTTGTTCGGCATGAGATTGAGCAGCCCGATCTGCAACGGTCGGATATCCTGACGGATCGCCAACGTCTCGGTCATCACCCGCACACCCTCCTGAACCAGGGTTTCGAAGGCGGGCAGCGTATCGGGGATCTTGATGGGCATTGCGGTCACTCGATCAAAAACAAAAACCGGCGGCGAAAAAAATCGCTACCGGTCCGCACGCGGCCCTTTAGCGACTTTTTTAACGTGGCTGCAAGCCGGCCGGCCAAATCACCACGGAGGCCTTAATTAGACCCAGTCGGATTGCGAATCAACTGGCGAAAGCATGCAGGAGAGACTCATGCAAGCATCATCACACTTTAATGACTGATAGAATCTGTTGATAGACCGGTAACGCCACCATGTTATTTATAAGGGTATGGGCGATTTGGAAAAGCGTAATGGCAGATAAAATCGAGGGGAGGCCGGGCATCCGGAGGCAGGATAGGGTAGGGTATGATTTCAGCCTGACATATCGCCTCGGCGTCATGTTCTCAGCATTCTGGTATTCGGAAGTGCGTGGCAGGGTGCTGTTTCTGGCGACCGTGCTGATCCTCGTTATCCTGGCGACGTCCTACGGCCAGGTCATTTTGAACGAGTGGAATGCTCCCTTCTACGACTCGCTGGAGCGCCGCGACCTCGGCGAATTCTTCCACCAACTCGAAATCTTCGCGATGATCGCCGGCACGCTGCTGCTGCTCAACGTGCTGCAGGCCTGGCTGAACCAGATGACGGCGCTCTATATGCGCGAAGGCTTGTCACGCGATCTCGTCGACCAGTGGCTGAAGCGCAAGCGGGCGCTGCGGCTTGCCTCCAGCGGCCTGATCGGCGTCAATCCGGACCAGCGCCTGCACGAGGATTCCCGCAACCTCGCCGAAAGCACGACAGGACTGGTTCTCGGCCTGCTGCAGTCGACCATTCTCCTGGTGAGCTTCATCGGCGTGCTCTGGGAGCTTTCCAGCGGCTTCATCTTCCGCATCAGCGGCCATAGCTTCTCCATTCCAGGCTACATGGTCTGGGCGGCGATTTTCTATGCCGCTTCCGCCTCGGTGTTGAGCCAGGTCGTCGGCCGCAAGCTGGTCAAGCTCAATGCCGACCGTTTTTCGAAAGAAGCCGAGCTTCGTTTCACGCTGATGCATGCCAATGAAAACATGCCGGCGATTACCGTTGCCCGCGGCGAGGAGAACGAACGTCGGCGCATCAACACCGATATCAGCTCGGTCCTGACAGTCGTCAAGCGGCTCGCCATGGCCAATACCAATCTCACCTGGGTTTCGGCCGGCTATGGCTGGCTGGTGATCGTCATCCCGATCATCGTTGCCGCCCCCGCCTATTTCTCCGGCGGCCTCACCCTCGGCCAGCTGATGATGTCGGTCGGTGCCTTCAACCAGGTCAACACGGCGCTGCGCTGGTATGTCTCCAATTTCGGCCCGATCGCCGAATGGCGCGCCACGCTGATGCGCGTCACAGATTTCCGCCAGGCGCTGCTCGACATGGAAGAGGACTTCGACCTCAAGGACAGCATCGCCTATGAAAACACCGCGCCCGACACGCTGACGTTGAAGGATGTGGTGATCGTCGCCAAGGTCGGCGAAGACATCGAGGAATGCGGCGGTTTCCGCCTGCGTGAAACCAATGTCGTGATCAAGGCCGGCGAAAAGATCATGATCAACGGCGATCACAGCGTCAATCGCAAGCTGCTCTTCCAGGCGATGGCCGGCCTCTGGCCGTGCGGCAGCGGCACGATAGGCCTGCCGCCAATCGACGACATGCTCTTCGTTCCGCAGGTTGCCTATGTTCCCGGCGGCACGCTGCGCGAGGCGCTGGCCTTTCCCGAACGTCCCGAAGCCTACGAGAAAGCCGCCGTCGAGGCGGCCCTCAACAAGGTTGGTCTCCATTCGCTGATCGCAAGGCTCGATACCCGCGCCCGCTGGGACAAGATGCTCGACGGCGACCAGCAGAAAGCGATCGGATTTGCCCGGCTGCTTCTCGTGCGCCCGCGCTGGATCATCTTTGACGAAGTGCTGGAAGGCATGGAGCCGGAATTACAGGAAACGATGGCCAAACTGCTCACCTCGATGCCCGAAAGCGGCATGATCTATATCGGCCGCTCCGAGGCCTATCTCGAGGCGCTGAGGCCGCGCGTGCTGCATCTGCAGGCGCTGCCGTCAGCATCCGAGGAGCCGCCTGCCGTCCAGACCGGCGCCAGCGCCAGTGCGGGCGCTGCCGCCGTGCCCGCGCCGGCGCTTTAATGCATGCCGCCCAAAAGTGTGGAGCGGTTTTGGGATGACGGCATGCATTAAGACAAGGATTTGAGGCGCTGGTCACATCGGCGGCGTGATGCCGTTGAGGCCGACGGCGATCTGGCTGGCCGAGATGCTGCCGTCCGCCGCCTTCTCGCCGGTGACGACGACGCCGGCCCCGGGTTTCAGATCATCCTTGGTCGCAGGCGCCAACGTCACAATCGGCGTGCCATCGGCAATCGAGATGGTCTTTTCCTTGCCCTGATAGGTCAGGGTGATCGTGTGGCCGTCGACGGACTTGACGGCATTGCTGACGGTCGCGTTGGTCATCTGGCTGTTCGGCTGCGCATCCCAGGGACGGTTGCCCTCACCGGTTCCCTTCATCGATGCCGGAAAGATCAGCACCTCGATCGCCCCGTCCGGGCCCGTGCCCTTCGGAAGTGAAGCCACACCGACGAAATCGCCGGGCTTGATATCCTCGACTGAGGCTTTCTTGATGCCGCCGATCTTCCAGCCGGATTTCAGCGCGATCGTCGCATCGCTGCCCTCGCGCGTCTTGACGACGAGCGTATCGCCGCTGAGGCTTTCGATTGCGCCGCGAACACGAATGCGCTGGGCATCCTGCGCCTGTGCGGCTTGCGACAGGGCAAGCGCCACGAGGCTGCCGGCAGTAAGTGCTGTGAGAAAACGGGAATGAGGCTTGCGAGTCATATGACTTTTCCTTGTCGCCATTGCGATCGGCAATATCCCCGGCTGCCGGACGGCACCTTATGCCGCAGGACGACACACTGACGAATCAAGGAAAAGTGAGCCTTCAGCCTTGAGAAAATCTCAGCCTTCCAGCTCTTCCCGCAGCATTTCGAGCTCCAGCCACTCCTCTTCCATGTCAGTCAGGCTGGCGCGCAGTTTTTCCATCTCGCCGGCAAGCCGGTTGAAGGTTGCTGGATCGCGCGTGAAAAGATTGGGATCTGCCATCACCTGTTCGCGCTTGGCGATTTCGGCTTCGGCCTTCGCCATTTCCTTTGGCAGGTTTTCCAGTGCGAATTTCTGCTTGAAGGAGAGCTTGACCTTCGAGCTGCCTGAAGCTGTTGCTTGCTGCGTCTTCGGTTTCTCCGCCGCCTTTTCGGCCCTCTTACGCTCCTCGAGCGCGCCCTTGCGCTGTACAAGCATGTCCGAGTAGCCGCCGGCATATTCGATCCAGCGACCATCAGGCGCATCCGGCACAGCGGGTGCGATCGTCGAGGTCACGGTGCGGTCGAGGAAATCGCGGTCATGGCTGACGAGAATGACGGTGCCGGGAAAGCCGGCGACAATCTCCTGCAGGAGATCGAGCGTTTCGATATCGAGATCGTTGGTCGGCTCGTCGAGGATCAACAGGTTCGTCGGGCGCGAAAGGATGCGCGCCAGCATCAGCCGGGCGCGTTCGCCGCCGGAGAGGTTTCTGATCGGTGTACGCGCCTGTTCCGGCTGAAACAGAAATTCCTTCATGTAGCCGGTGACATGGCGCTGCTCGCCGTTGACGAGCAGGTTTTCGCCGCGCCCATCCGTCAGATAATTGGCAAGCGTATCCTCGGGATCGAGATCCTCGCGTTTCTGATCGAGCGTCGCAATCTCCAGATTGGTGCCGAGCTTGACGATGCCGCTATCGGGTGAAAGCTGCCCGGTCAGCATCTTCAGCAGCGTCGTCTTGCCGGCGCCGTTCGGCCCGACGAGACCAATGCAGTCGCCGCGATGCACGCGGATCGAAAACGGCGTGACGATTGCCCGCTCGCCGAAGCTCTTGGTGATCTTGTCGGCCTCGATAACCAGCTTGCCGGATTCCTGCGCGTCCGAAACCGTCGCCTGCACCGTGCCCTGCGGCCCCTTATGGCCGCGATAGTTCGAGCGCATCGTCTGCAGCTCGCCAAGACGGCGCATGTTACGCTTGCGCCGCGCCGTGACGCCGTAGCGCAGCCAGTGCTCCTCGCGCTCGATCGACTTGCCGAGCTTGTGCTGCTCCAGCTCCTCGGCCTCCAGCACCTGGTCGCGCCAGGCTTCGAAATGCGCAAAGCCTCTGTCGAGCCGGCGCGAGGTGCCGCGGTCGAGCCAGACAGTTGCCGTCGAGACTTTTTCAAGGAAACGCCGGTCGTGCGAGATCAGCACCAAGGCGCTGCGCGTCTTTTGCAGCTCGCCTTCCAGCCATTCGATGGTCGGCAGGTCGAGATGGTTGGTCGGTTCGTCGAGCAGAAGAATGTCCGGCTCCGGTGCCATAACCCGGGCAAGGGCGGCGCGCCGCGATTCGCCGCCGGACAGCATTCTCGGGTCTTCGTCGCCGGTCAGCCCGAGATGCGACAACAGATATGTGACACGATATGGGTCATCGCCCGGCCCGAGGCCGGCCTCGGCATAGGCCTGCACAGTGTTGAAGCCGGCAAAATCCGGCGCCTGTTCGAGATAACGCACCGTCGAGGACGGATGGCGGAAGACCTCGCCGGACTGCGCCTCGACCAGGCCGGCGGCAATCTTCAGCAGCGTCGATTTTCCCGAGCCGTTACGCCCGACGAGACAGATTTTGTCACCAGGCTCGATCTGCAGGCCAGCACCGGCCAGAAGCGGTGCACCGCCAAAGCTCAGGAAGATATCGTCGAGTTTCAGAATGGGAGGGGCCAAAAATCAGACTCCGGAAAGATCATAGGGCCGGGCGAGCACAATTGCCCGGCCGCTGCGGAGCGAAAAGCGAACCTTGCCTTCCGCAACATTGGAAATGGTGCGCGACGAGCCGAAAGGCAGATGGAAATCTGCCAGCGGATAACGCGCATTCTCGATGGTAAGCCCTCTCAGCTCGCTGAATCCAGGCACGGAAAACAGGCTGCCTTTGGGAAGGTCCAGTTCGATCGTACCGGCAACCAGCGGCACCGCCTCTTCCTTGCCCGAGGTCAGCAGTACGTCAAAACCCTCTTCCGCCAGGCTGACGGCCGACAGCAGATGCTGAAGCGCATGGTCGGAACGTTCGCCGCCAAGCGCACCGGCGAGGATGAGCCGCCGCGCACCCCGCGCGATTGCTTCCGCCACCGCGATTTCACCGTCCGTCGCCGCCTTCGCTGCCGGATAAGGCTGTTTCGGCACATCGGGAAATGCACCCGCGAGATCGGCCGGCGTCGAATCGAAATCGCCGACCCAGAGCTCCGGCGTAGTACCGAGTGCTGCCGCATGCCGCATGCCGCCATCCGCCGCAATAAAGCGGCTGTCTTCGATGGCATCGCGCAGGCGCTCCGTCAGGCTGAGTTCGCCGCCAAGGAGAATGGTGAAGGTGGATTGGCTCATGGGCATTGCCCTTAGCGCAAACGAGGGGTCGAGGGGAAGGGCCGGCGAACGCCGGCGTCTGCCTCAGCCCGGCGTATCCTTGTCGCGCGACAGGAAAACCGCCTCGTAGCCGCCGATGAAGCGCTCGAAAAGCGCTGCGAAGCGCTCGACATCTTCCTGTGGCCAGTCGGAAACGATCTCGGAAATGATCGCAAGCTTCTGCGCGACGATCTCGGCAAGCAGGTCCTGGCCGACCTCGGTCATGACGACGACGATCCGCCGCGCATCGGCCTGCGAGGCCTCGCGGCGCAGCACGTTGCGCCCGACCATGTCGGCCACCACCCGGCTTGCCCGTGACGGATCGATGCGCAGCATCTCCGCGATCATGCCGACCGTGACCTCACCGGCAGGCTGCGCCCTGCGCACGGCATCGAGCACGTCGAGATGCGAAAGCTCGAGGCCCGGTGCAGCACTCTGGATCGCCAGCCGGCCGATCAGCCGCCGCCCGGTCATCAGCCGCATGCGCGCCATGCTCCGACCGATACGCGGCACGTTTTCACGATCCGGCTCGGCCGGCTCTGCAGAAGGGGTCTTGGTCAGAACGTCGCTCATCACAGGACCATAACAGAGCCGATTCAAAAATTGAATATGCCGATGTCATTAATGTGCCATTGACAACTATATGCTGTTAGCACATAAAAGGACATCAACCCGGAACGATGCCTCCCATGGACATGCAACTCGCGCCTGCGCCGCTCGTGACGGATCCTCGTCGCCGGCTTATCCTCTTCTTCTTCCTGATGACCGCCATGTTCATGGCGACGCTTGATAATCAGATCGTCTCCACGGCGCTGCCGACGATCGTCGGCGAATTCGGCCATCTCGAGCGCTTCGGCTGGATCGGTTCGGCCTATCTCCTGTCGCTGAGCGCCGTCATGCCGCTCTACGGCAAGCTCGGCGACCTGTTCGGCCGCAAATACGTGATGATGACGGCGATCATGATCTTCACCGTCGGATCGACAGTCTGCGGCCTTGCGGTCTCGATGAATACGCTGATCGCCGCCCGCGTGCTGCAGGGCCTTGGCGGCGGCGGCATCATGGTGTCGATCTTCGCCGTCAACGCCGACCTGTTCGAGCCGCGCGAGCGCGCGCGCTACCAAAGCTATTCCAGCCTCGTGCTGATGGCATCGGGCGCGATCGGCCCGGTGCTCGGCGGCACGATGAGCGATCTCTTCGGCTGGCGCTCGATCTTCCTCGTCAACGTGCCGATCGGCTTCATCGTGCTCACGGGCCTTGCCTTCATGCTGCCATACCGCAAACCGCATCGCCGCCCCAAGATCGATTATGCCGGTGCGCTTCTGCTTGCCATGACGACGACAAGCATCGTGCTTGCCACCGACAGCAGCGAACTGTTTGGTGCATTGATTTCGCCTGAGAGTATCGGCATCGTCGCGTTCGGCGTCGTCTGCGCCGTCACCTGGGTGTTCGTCGAGCGCCGCGCGCCCGAACCGATCGTTCCCCTGCAGCTGTTTCGCAATTCGACCTTCAGCCTGCTCCTGGTGATCTCGATCATGGGCGGCGCCATCGCCATCGGGATGGTCAATTATCTCGCTCTCTTCCTGCAGACCACGACCGGCCTTTCGCCGTCTGCCGCCGGCCTGCTCTTCATCCTTCTCACCGGCGGCCTCGTCTGCGGGTCGCTTTCCGCAGGCCGCATCATCTCGAAGACGGGGCGCTACAAACCCTTCGCCATCGCAAGCCTCACCTGCAGCGCCATCGCCTTTGCGCTGATGTCGCAGATCCACGCCGGAACGCCGATCGCCGTCATCGGCGCGGTCATGATGCTGCACGGCATCGGCATCGGCCTTGCCCAGCAGGTTCCCGTCATCGGCGTACAGAATGCAGCACCCGCCCGCGACGTCGGCGCCGCCACCGGCTCGGTGACGCTGTCGCGCATGGGCGGCGCCTCGATCGCCATTTCCATCTATGGCGCCATCATCGCCTCTGAGCTCGGCAAGGTCGGCGTCTCCATTCCCGGCGTCGCCGATATCGAGCAGCTGACGCCGAAAATGATGGCCGCCCTTCCCGAAGCGAGCCGCCAGGCCGTCGCCGATACCTATGCCGCCGCTTTCTCGCCGCTCTTCATGACTTCCTGCGCCATTGCGCTGATCGGCCTTGCCGCAGCCATCATGCTGAAACCCGTGCAACTGCCCCGCGCCGGCGAGATAACGAATCCGCAACCCACGACGGCGGGAGCTGCCGAATAATCGAATCGTTACTGCGAGAGAATGCGTCATCAGGAGGCGTTTTTCTCGATGCCCATATCAAGGGTTGCAATTTTCTCGCAGGATTGTTGCTATCGAGCCGGTTGCTTCAATCGGGCCGTTCTTTTTCCGCGCCGTCGACGAATCTCCGCTTTGTGACGGAACTTTCGCCATAATTTCATCCGAGCGAAGGGAAGCCTTAATGCCTGAGGCTTGCTAAAATGCAACGGCGCCACATTTAAACAGAGTCTCGCTATGCAACCGATGCGTAAATCAGCTACAGCAACGACTTGTATCGGCCGATTGTGCAGCGCGAGATCAGGGGTGCGCACCTGTTGAGTTCCCCTTGCCACGGTCGGTCCGAATCTGCGGCAAACCGGCAAAACAGCGACATGATGCGGAGAATCAGACTGGACAGCTTGACGACGTGGAAATCGCCCGCGCTTTCCAGTGATGCCATCTCCGCGCCGCGGCGCTTCGCGCGTCGCATGATGCTGCTTTCGGCCCTCGCAATGGCCCTGAATGGCTGTCAATCGCTGATCGACCAATCCTATCAGCCCAGTGTTTCGCCTTCTTCCAATCCGCAGATCGTCGACGAGGTGCAGAAGAACGATCCCCGCGCGGCGATGGGCGCTCGTGAGCATCCGCGCATCGTGGCGAGCTACGGCGGCGAATACAAGGACGCCAAAACCGAGCGCCTCGTCGCCCGCATCGCCGGCGCGCTGACGGCGGTGTCGGAAAACCCGAGCCAGTCCTACCGCATCACCATCCTGAATTCGCCGGCGATCAATGCCTTCGCGCTGCCGGGCGGTTATCTTTACGTTACCCGCGGCCTGCTCGCGCTTGCCAACGACGCCTCGGAAGTCGCCGCCGTGCTATCGCACGAAATGGGCCATGTGACCGCGAACCACGGCATCGAGCGGCAGAAGCGCGAAGAGGCTGAGGTCATCGCCAGCCGCGTCGTCGCCGAGGTCCTCTCCAGCGACATCGCCGGCAAGCAGGCGCTTGCCCGCGGCAAGCTGCGGCTCGCCGCCTTCTCCCGCCAGCAGGAGCTGCAGGCCGATGTCATCGGCGTGCGCATGCTCGGCGAAGCCGGCTACGACCCCTATGCCGCCGCCAGGTTCCTCGATTCGATGGCCGCTTACAGTCGCTTCATGTCGGTTGATCCCGAAGCCGACCAGAGCCTTGACTTCCTGTCGAGCCATCCGAATTCGGCCCAGCGCATAGAACTTGCCCGCACCCACGCCCGCGCCTTCGGCCAGGAAGGCTCGGTCGGCGACAAGGGTCGCAATTATTATCTCGACGGCATAGACGGACTGCTCTACGGCGACAGCCCGGAAGAAGGCTATGTGCGCGGCCAGACCTTCCTGCATGGCGGTCTCGGCATCCGTTTCGACGTGCCGCCGGATTTCCACATCGACAACAAGGTCGAAGCGGTGATGGCCACCGGCCCGAACGACATCGCCGTCCGCTTCGACGGCGTCGCCGACAATCAGAACCAGAGCCTCACCAACTATATCTCCAGCGGCTGGGTGACCGGGCTCGACCCGTCGACCATCCAGCCGATCACCATCAACGGCATGGAAGCAGCCACCGCGCGCGCCAGCGCCGACCGCTGGGATTTCGATGTGACCGTGATCCGCAACAATTCGCAGATCTTCCGTTTCCTGACTGCCGTGCCGAAAGGCAGCGGCGCCCTTGAGCCAACGGCCAATGTGCTGCGCGCGAGTTTCCGCCGCATGACGCCGGCAGAGGCCGCCTCGCTGAAGCCGCTGCGCATCCGCGTCGTCACCGTCCGGCCGGGCGAGAACATTTCGACGCTCGCCGCCCGCATGATGGGCACAGACCGCAAGCTCGATCTCTTCAAGCTCATCAACGCCCTGCCCACGGGTGCAGCTGTTGCAACAGGCGATCGCGTCAAGATCATCGCCGAATAAAAGAGGCCCGGCTTGCGCCGGGCCAGTCTGTGCTGCTGGAGGGGATAAAACATCTCGCGCAAAACTGTGCGGCGGTTTTGCGACAGTGACCTAAATCGCAACGCGCTTTAGGATCAGGCGTAGGCCGCCATATGCGGATCGGCGCTGACGAGCGCGCTGCGAAGCTTCTCCATCGCCCGGCTTTCGATCTGACGCACGCGCTCCTTGGAAATGCCGAGATCGGCACCGAGCTCTTCGAGCGTGGCACCATCTTCCGCCAGACGCCGGGCGCTGATGATCTTCATCTCGCGTTCGTTGAGATGTTTCAGCGCCGAGGCGAGCCAGACGCGGCGACGCTCGCCGTCGATCATGTTGGACACCTGTTCGTCCGGCAGGGGATCGTCGCTGACGAGGAAGTCCATCTTCTCTGCACTCTCGGCATCGCCGGAGACCGAAGGCGCCTGCAGCGAGGCGTCGTTGCCGGAAAGCCTGGCATCCATCGTCTGCACATCCGAGAGGCTGACGCCGAGAGCCGCGGCGATTTCCTGATGAATGGATTGCAGCGTCAGCTGCGTGTCACCCTTGGCGAGCTTGGCGCGCAGACGACGCAGATTGAAGAACAGCGCTTTTTGCGCCGAACTCGTGCCGCCGCGCACGATTGACCAGTTGCGCAGGATATAATCCTGGATCGACGCCCTGATCCACCAGCTTGCATAGGTGGAAAAGCGCACGTCGCGTTCCGGCTCGAAGCGGGCGGCGGCCTCGAGCAGGCCGACATAGCCCTCCTGCACCAGATCGCTCATCGGCAGGCCGAAATTGCGGAATTTGCCGGCCATGGATATGACGAGGCGCATATGGGCCATGGCGATCTGGTTGCGCGCGCCGCGGTCGTCGTGATCCTTCCAACGGGTGGCGAGATCGTGCTCTTCCTGACGGGCGAGATAAGGAGCGGCCATCGCGATTTTGATCATGCGCCGATCTGCAGACATGTTCTTCATTTCGATCTCCCGAAGCAGGCCTCTCGCCCTGAAATGAACAATAAAACTCATATCCCGGAACATCGCTGTCCGGATTGAATGGGTTCTGAATGCATAAAAGCCTCGCCCTGGACTTTTCAGGGGGAGGCCCTATTTTTCATCATGTGCCGGTAAGACGGCCGGGCTGGACCTGTTTCTTCACTTTGCCGGATGGGCAATCTAGAAAAGGCATGATCCGCTCCTCATCGAACATTGACGGAATAGCAGTTCGCCCGTTGAGGCCGTTGCCCGACGAGCAGTCCGCAATTACGTGTGATAAACGCGGGAGTCGGGAAAAAGTTCCAATAAAAAAACCCGGCGCGAAGGCCGGGTTTTTTGATAGAAAACAGGGGTCGCTTTTATGCGGCTTCGTCCTGTGAATCGTCTTCTTCGATCGCCTTGCCGCGCTTCGGACCCTTGTTGAGATTGGTCTCGACGAGGCGAACGGCTTCGGTTTCCGACATCTTGTTGACGGCGGCGATTTCGCGCGCCATGCGGTCGAGCGCAGCCTCATAAAGCTGGCGCTCGGAATAGGACTGTTCAGGCTGGTTCTCGGCACGATACAGATCGCGCACGACTTCAGCGATGGAAATCAGATCACCGGAATTGATCTTGGCATCATATTCCTGGGCGCGGCGGGACCACATGGTGCGCTTGACGCGCGCCTTGCCCTGCACGACCTTCAAAGCACGCTCGACGAAATCCGTTTCCGAAAGCTTGCGCATACCAATGCTCATCGCCTTCGCGACCGGAACCTTCAGACGCATCTTGTCCTTCTCGAAATCGATAACGAAAAGTTCGAGCTTCATGCCGGCAACTTCTTGCTCTTCGATAGCGGTGATGGTACCGACGCCATGAGCGGGGTAGACGATCGATTCACCGGTCTTGAAGCCGTGACGTGCTGTAGAAGGCTTTTTCTGCTGAGTCGTCATTCTATTCAAAAACTCCCTGTTACGCTTCCGGCGGCGGCCGGAGCCGGGTCAGTCAGGCCCGGGTGAGACGGTAGTATCCGTCGGGTGACTTCACTCTGGTCCCATCGGGCAAAAGCAAAGACTTCTTGCGCACGATCTTGGGACCCGGCGCTCAAAGCGTTGATATGTCACGGAAACCGTGTACGGATTTGTTTTGCTTTCGTGATGGTTTTGGGCATGCGTTATGCCACAAATGGAACAGTAGACGAAACCTATCATAAAAATATGAGGAAATCAATAATTTGCTTCGCTTGAGTCATGCGGGCAACACATGTCACCCATATGCCTCACGCAGCTTTTAAAACGTTTCGCCCTGCGGTCGCCCGAATCCGGAGGCCGAATGTGCGCGCTGTCTCAATCGCCGGAACCGGGCTTCTCCGAAAAATACTTCTCGAATTTTCCGGTCTCGCCATCCATTTCCTTGGCCTCGGGCAACGGGTCCTTCTTGACCGTGATATTCGGCCAGATCGTGGCATATTCGGTATTGATCTTCAGCCATTTGTCGAGGCCCGGCTCGGTATCGGGCTTGATCGCCTCGGCGGGACATTCAGGTTCGCAGACGCCGCAATCGATGCATTCGTCGGGATGGATGACGAGGAAATTCTCGCCCTCATAGAAGCAGTCGACAGGGCAGACTTCCACGCAATCGGTATATTTGCACTTGATGCAATTGTCGGTCACGACATAGGTCATGAAGAACTCCAGGATTTCCATGCGGATGGGGCCGGGCAACCTGGAACGTCGCGCCTATCCCCGTGCCGGAGGAAAAGCGTGAGCAGGCTTGGGAGGCAAGCACGCTTCCGGCAGGTTGTCAGTGACGTATCGGCTTTGGCGCCGGATTTCAAGGATAAACGATCTGCAAAAGCCGCCGCCGCAGACAGAGTTTTCTAATCCTCGTCCGACATCAGTCTGTCGATTGCACGTCTTTCCTTTTTGGTCGGACGGCCGGTGCCGGTGGCCCGGATCGCCTGCTCGTAGGGCGTGAGACGTTTTGCCTCATCGGGCGGCGGAGATTGGTCGTCGTAGAGCAGGCGCGCCTCCTCGTAAGGCCCCCGCCGTTCGCCGGCAAGGCGCATGACGAGAACGACATCGCGCCGTTCCAGCGTCAGCTCGATACGGTCGCCCGGCTTGACCATCTGGCTTGGATGGCTGCAACGCTCGCCGTTGATGCGCACATGGCCCGACTGGATATGGCTCTGTGCCAGCGAGCGCGACTTCACCATGCGCGCGAAGAACAGCCACTTGTCGATGCGCTGGCGCGAACCGCTTGTCGGCTGTGTCTCCCCGCTCATGATTACTTCTTCATCTGCTCCTTGAGAGCTGCAAGCTTGGCAAAGGGCGAATCCGGATCGATCGGCTTCTCCTTGCGCGGCGGCTTGGCCTCGAAGCGCAACGGCTGCGAGCCGCCACGATTGTTGTTGCGGTCGTTGCGGTCGTTACGCTCGCCGCGATCCTTGCGATCGCCACGGTCCTGCCGGTCGCCGCGCGGCTGGTCGCCCCGTGGTTGGTTGTTGCGGTCGCCTCTTGCCTGCTGCGGCCGGCCACCATCGCGACCGCCGCCTTCCTTGCCACGATTCTGGCGATTGTTGTCGCGGCCGTCGCCGCCGCGATTGCCCTCGCCGCCTTCACCGCCGCCCGGCCGGCGATTGCGGTCGCCGCGCTCCTGGTTTTGACCGCGCTGCTCGCCCTGGCCGCCACGGCGTTCGCCATGTCCGCCGCGCCCCTGGCGCTGATTGTCGTTGCGACCGCCAAGACGCCACAGAAGAACCGGCTTCGGTTCCGTCGGCTCGCCGGCGTCCCCAGGAGCAGATCCTGCTTCTCCGGAAGCCGATACCGCTTCCACAGGAGCGGAGGTTTCCCCGGAAGCAGAGGCTTCCGCCGGAGCGGATGCCTCGATCGCCTCGGCCGGAGCGGGGCTTTCAACCGCTTCCGTCACCGGCGCGTCGGCAACCGCCGAAGCCGCCTCGGTTGCGGATGGCTCGGCAGCAGTCTCTTCCGCGGCGCCATCGGCATCGTCGTGATCGGCCTTCTCGGCTGTCTCTTCCGCAGGCGTTTGCGCGCTGGCGGCAGGCACTGAGGCCGCATCCTGCGCCGCAAGATGGACCGATGCCTCTTCCGCCTTCACGGCATCGGCGCGATAGCCGAGACCCTTGAGGATTTCTTCCATGTCCTCGAGCGTCGCACCGAGGATCGACAGCATCGCCGTCGTCGTCGTGAACCGGCGGCCATCATAGGCGCCCTCCGGACGGTTGTTCTGACCGGGCTTCCATTGCAGCAGCGGACGGATGATATCGGCAAGCCGTTCCAGGATGTCGATGCGCACGGCGCGCTTGCCGAGGAAACGGAAGCCGGCGAGTTTGTAGAACATCCGCTCGAAGCTCGGATCGGTGACGACGGAGGTGCGGCCGGCGGCGAGCACAGGAATGAGATCGCCGTAGCCCGGCTTGTCGAGACCGTCGTTCTTCAGCGCCCAGAGCAGTGTGATGAGCTCGGCCGGCGCCGGTTTCAGAAGTGCGGGAACGAAGATATGATAGGCGCCGAAACGCACGCCGTAGCGGCGCATGGAGGCACGGGCCTCCTGGTCCAGCGACTTCACCTCCTCGGTCACGTCGCGGCGGAACAGCACCCCGACATTCTCGACGAGCTGGAAGGCAAGCCCCTTGGCGAGACCCTGCAGGTCCTCGGCGCGCGACAGGTCGTCGAGCGGCTTCAGCACCGTGCTGATATGATGATTGACGAAGCGCTCGATGCGGGCGGCAACATGGTCGCGGGCATTGCCCGTCAACTGCTCGTCGGCGAGCAGGATCACGCGCGGACGCATGATATGATCGCTGCCCGAAAGCCGCGCCACCGGATCGCCCAGCCAACGGATCAGCCCATCCGAACCGATCACCAGATCGCTGTTGCCGGCGGCATGCATCCGGGCCGCGCGGGCTTCGAACTCGAGCCCGAGCGCCTTCTGCGACGCAGCCTGAACCGCCTTGGCATCCGGCCCGTCCGTTCCCGCCACCGGCGTGAAACGGAATCCGCTCAACTGCCCTACATGATGTCCTTCAACGAAGACATCGCCATTCACACTGATTTCAGCTTCCAGCATCGCATTCTCTCTCAGGCGCTTCATGAGCACAGATGTCCTGCGATCAACAAAGCGTTTCGTCAACCTTTCATGTAACGCGTCGGACAATCGATCTTCGATTTCCCGCGTCTTTTCCTGCCAGTGTGTCGGATCGGCAAGCCAACCGGGCCGATTCGAAACGTAGGTCCAGGTCCTTATCTGCGCGATTCGCGCCGAAAGCGTGTCAATTTCGCCATCTGTTCGATCGGAGCGATGAACCTGCTCCGCAAGAAACTGCTCATTCACCGTGCCATAGCGGACGAGATCGGAAAAGAGGGTCGAGATAAGATCAGCATGTTGTGCTGGGGTGATACGCCGATAGTCGGGAAGCGCGCAAGCCTCCCAAAGTTTTTCGACGCGCGCCGGCCTGTCGGCGAGATCGATGACCTCGGGATAACGCGAAAGCTGTTCCAGCGCCTGCTGGTCGACGGCAGGCAGCGCCCGCGTCAGCCCCGGCACGCGCGGTCCCGCCTCAAGGCTGGCGCGCAGCGATGCGATTGAGGAGAAGTCCATCTCGGTCGTGCGCCACTGCAAAACCTTGACGTTGTCGAACTCGTGTCCCTCGATGCGCTGCACCAGCTCCTCGTCGAAGGGCGAGACTTGGCCGGTGACGCCGAAGGTTCCGTCCCGCACGTGCCGTCCGGCGCGCCCGGCGACCTGGCCGAGTTCGCCCGGATTGAGATTGCGAAACTGGTAACCGTCGAATTTCCGGTCCTGGGCAAAGGCGACGTGATCGACATCGAGGTTGAGGCCCATGCCGATCGCATCGGTCGCCACCAGATATTCGACGTCGCCCGCCTGATAGAGCGCCACCTGCGCATTGCGGGTGCGCGGGCTGAGCGCGCCGAGCACGACCGCCGCGCCGCCGCGCTGCCGGCGGATCAGCTCGGCGATGGCATAGACCTCGTCGGCGGAGAAGGCGACGATGGCCGAGCGCTGCGGCAGCCGAGTGATCTTCTTCTGCCCGGCATAGAAAAGATGCGAAAGCCGCGGCCGCTCGACGATATTGATGCCGGGCAGGAGCTGCTGCAGGATCGGCCGCATCGTCGCCGCGCCGAGCAGCAGCGTTTCCTCGCGGCCGCGCAGATGCAGGATGCGGTCGGTGAAGATATGGCCGCGCTCGAGATCGCCGGCGAGCTGCACCTCGTCGATCGCGACGAAGGCGGCCCTGGTTTCGCGCGGCATCGCTTCGACGGTGCAGACGGAAAAACGCGCATTGGGCGGCGAAATCTTTTCCTCGCCGGTGACCAGCGCCACATTCTGCACGCCGACCTTCTCGACCACCCGCGTATAGACCTCGCGCGCCAGCAGCCGGAGCGGCAAGCCGATCACGCCCGTCCCGTGCGCGACCATGCGCTCGATGGCATAATGGGTCTTGCCGGTATTGGTCGGCCCGAGCACCGCGGTCACACCGCGCCCACTCAGAATCATCGGCTGCGAAGTCAGAGTCATGGGTCCATGCAAATGAGGCGGGGTGGCCCCAGGAAAATCTCGGCTCCTCGATGGAAGCTGGACAACACATGGACAGCTGCCGCCGCAAACGCAAGGGCAGATTTCAAAATGGCTCGGCGATTACGACCTCTGCGAGTCGCCCGGAACGCCCGAATTTCCGATTCGGAACAGCGTGAGAACGAATCAGCGACGAATCGATGACTCACGCTGATTCAGCTTTTGTTCACGGCTAAGTATTGATTTTGAATCACTTTTTCCCACTAGATGCTGAATCGTCAGACTCTCTCCGGTTCGCATTTTCGCCGTTGCGAGTGACGGTCTTCGCCCGATTTTCAACAGGCAAAAATCCGCCCGAAATTAACCTCTCGACCAAAGCCTGAACGAATCGGAGACGAATCGCTCACTCCGTCGTTTTCGCCTTTCGTTCACGGCCACATCTGGTAGCGCTATCAGGCCCGGACACTAGACGCGGATCAGCGGCAGAGCCCTCGCGCCGCACCAACATTAATCTTTTGGGATCCGGATTCAGACAGCGTTAAGCCGGGGAGGCCAATTGTGGCGCGCCGATCAAAAACGGAACGAATCGCTGACGAATCGGCGACATCGTGACTTTCTCGCTTTGTTCACCGCAACATATTGTATTTAAATGTCTTTTTAACCATAGCGGTAATTTTCCGAGGTGACGGAAATTAAACCGTGAATCAGGCTTCGTCACATTTCCAGAGCTTAACCGGGAACAAAAATCGCCAATGCGTGTTTCTCGTCCATCCAAATTGCGGATGAAATGAAGGAAACACACCATGCTTGGCACGATACTTCTTATTATCCTCATTCTGCTCTTGATCGGAGCCTTGCCGAATTGGGGTTACAGCCGTGGCTGGGGCTATGGACCTTCCGGCGGTTTGGGGCTAGTTCTCGTGATTATCATTATCCTTGTACTAATGGGCCGCATCTAAAGGCCAACTAACCTGGGGAGTTACGACATGATGAAGAAGATTGTTCTTATTGGTGCGCTCGTCGGCGCCCTGGCATCCTGCACAGCGACCGAGCAAGGTACGGCGATCGGCGCCGGCACCGGTGCGGTCATTGGCGGTGCCGTCACCAACAGCTGGGGTGGTGCCGCCGTCGGCGCCGTTGCCGGCGGTTTGACCGGTGCTCTGATCGGCCAGTCGGTCGAACGCCGCGGCTACTGTGTCTATCGCGACCGCTACGGCCGCCGCTACGAGGCTCGTTGCCGCTGATCGGCAAAGCATATCGGACTCCCAACGGGCGCTTCGGCGCCCGTTTTTTTGCTCCGTCAACGAGACGTTGACAATCGGTTGCGAAAGTCAAATCTGGCGCCGTCAAACGGGCAGGCACATATTTCCTTCACGAGCGCAACGGAAAGGCAGAGCCGCCCAGCGCACCGGAAAGGAACACTTCCATGATTCAGATTTTGCTGAATTCCCTCGTCGCCGTTCTCATCACGTCGGCTTTCCTGACGACCGCGATATCAGCCCTCAGCACCGATGATCCTGCGCTGCGTAAAGTGCCGGCAAGAGTTCGGCCACAGCGACGTCCGAACACAGACTGCCGCTCTTGATCTTCCCGAAAACGCACGACCACTTCGGCCACAAGATCGCCGCCGGCATCACCGAGAGACGTCGATAAACAGCAATGGCGCGTCCTGCCGGACGCGCCATTGCTTTGAATCTAATCCGTACTGTCCACTCGAAGAAGCAATGTCTAGGCGAAGAACTGTCCGCCATTGGCCGTCAGCGTCGAACCGGTGATGAAGCCGGCATCGTCGGAGACGAGGAAGGTGACGCAGCGCGCGATCTCTTCCGGTTCGCCGAGACGGCCGACGGGGATCTGCGGAATGATGCGTTCGTTGAGCACCTTCTCCGGCACGGCAAGCACCATTTCCGTTCCGATGTAACCGGGGCAAATGGCGTTGACGGTGATGTTTTTGTTCGCGCCTTCTTGAGCCAGCGCCTTGGTGAAGCCGAGATCGCCCGCCTTGGCCGCCGAATAGTTCACCTGGCCCATCTGGCCCTTCTGCCCGTTGATCGACGAGATATTGACGATACGGCCGAAGCTGCGGTCGCGCATGCCGGTCCAGACCTGATGCGTCATGTTGAACAGGCCCGTGAGGTTGGTGTTGATCACCTCGTGCCATTGCTGCTGCGTCATCTTGTGGAACATCGCGTCGCGGGTGATGCCGGCATTGTTGACGAGGATTTCGACCGGCCCGATCTCGCTTTCGACCCTGGCAATTCCTTCACCGCAGGCGAGGTAATCCGAAACATCCCATTTGAACACCGGAACGCCGGTAACGTCGTGGAAGGCTTTGGCCTTTTCGTCGTTGCCGGCATAGTTGGCCGCGACCCTGTATCCGGCATTTTTCAGTGCCATGGATATTGCCGCGCCGATGCCGCGTGTACCCCCGGTGACCACAGCCACTCTGCTCATGTTCCGCTCCCCTTTTGTTTTTCGCCCCACCGCGTGGCGGGATCTTCAATCAATCCTGGATCGTATGCTATTTAAAGCGCTTCAAAGCACATGGCCACACCCATGCCACCCCCGATGCAAAGCGTGGCGAGACCCTTCTTCGCGCCGCGGCGCTTCATTTCGAACAGCAGCGTGTTGAGAACGCGCGCACCCGAGGCGCCGATCGGATGGCCGATCGCGATCGCTCCGCCATTGACGTTGACGATTGACGGATCCCACCCGAGATCCTTGGTGACGGCGCAGGCTTGCGCCGCGAAGGCCTCGTTGGCTTCGACGAGATCAAGATCGTTCACCGACCAGCCGGCCTTCTCAAGCGCCTTGCGCGAAGCCGGGATCGGTCCGGTGCCCATGATCTGCGGATCGACACCCGCCGTTGCCCAGGAAACGATGCGGGCGAGCGGCTGGATGCCGCGCCGGACTGCCTCCGCTTCGCTCATCAGCACCGCCACAGCGGCACCATCGTTGAGGCCGGACGCGTTCGCGGCCGTGACCGTGCCGTCCTTGTCGAAGGCCGGGCGCAATTTCCCCATCGCCTCTATCGTCGCGCCGTGACGGATATATTCGTCAGTATCGACCGTAACGTCGCCCTTACGTGTCTTGATGACGTAGGGGATGATCTCATCGACAAAGCGACCGGCTTTCTGCGCTGCCTCCGCCTTGTTCTGCGAGCTGACCGCGAACTGATCCTGGTCGTCGCGCGAAAGCTGCCACTGGCGCGCGACATTCTCGGCGGTGATGCCCATGTGGTAGCCGTGGAAGGCGTCGGTCAAGCCGTCCTTGATCATCGTGTCGATCATCTTCATGTCGCCCATCTTGACGCCGCCGCGTAAGTGCGCGGCATGCGGCGCCATCGACATGGATTCCTGGCCGCCGGCAACGATGATCTTGGCGTCGCCGGTGGCGATCTGCTGCATGCCGAGCGCGACCGCGCGCAGGCCCGAGCCGCAGAGCTGGTTGACGCCCCAGGCCGTCGCTTCCTGCGGAATGCCGGCCTTCATCGCAGCCTGGCGAGCCGGGTTCTGGCCCTCGCCGGCGGCAAGCACCTGGCCGAGGATCACCTCATCCACCTCGCCGGCATCGACGCCGGCGCGCTCGAGCGCGCCCTTGATGACGGCCGCCCCGAGCTCATGCGCGAGGACCGTCGCGAAAGCACCGTTGAAGGCGCCGACTGCTGTTCGCCCTGCGCTGGCGATGACGATGGATGGATTGCTCATGGGGACGCTCCTCGTTTTCGTCTCACTTACATAAGTGGAAACTGGCAAAGCTTGGAGCACAAGTCAAACGCGAAGACCGGCTGCCGTCATTTTTAGGCAAAGCCCGTCAAAGCCCGATTCATCTGCTCTGTTAAAGGTTTGCCGCATCGCACAAAGAGATTGTCACCGGCCTTCTTTTGCGTTTACAGTCTTAAATGGAGGAATATCCATAAATCAGACGGGGGTTCAGGAGACTGATATGGCGAAGCATGAGGGTCAGATCGTTATCAAGAAATACGCCAATCGCCGCCTATACAACACGGGCACCAGCACCTACGTGACGCTGGAAGACCTGGCGGAGATGGTGAAGAAGGGCGAAGAATTTACCGTACAAGATGCAAAAAGCGGAGATGACATCACCCATTCGGTGCTGACCCAGATCATCTTCGAACAGGAATCGAAGACCGGCAACACGCTGCTCCCGATTTCCTTCCTGCGCCAGCTCATCACCTATTACGGCGACCAGATGCAGATGGTCGTGCCGAGCTTTCTCGAACATTCGATGCGCTCCTTCACCGAACAACAGGCCCAGATGCGCGAGCAGGTAAACCGCGCCTTCGGCGAAACGCCGCTCGGCAAGAACCTGCAGTTGCCGATGCAGATGGTCGAGGACCAGGTTCGCCGCAACACCGAGCTGTTTCAGCAGGCGATGCAGATGTTCTCGCCCTTCATGACGCCGCCTGCCAAGGAAAGCCGCAAGGCCGAGGCCAAGGATATCGATGAACTGAAGGAACAGCTCCGCGCCCTTCAGAACAAACTCGACAACCTATAATCCGATCGAGACATCCCGCCCGGCGCTCCGGATCGACACGGCAAAACCGCCGATGACATCGATCAGAGCGATCGTCATCAAAATGAAGAAGACCTGCGTCGCAGCATCCCGGACGAGCAAAAACTCGACCAGGAAGGCGATGAACACCAGCATCGACAGCATGTGGTTGACGAGATTGCCGGGACCGGTTCTGGTCGCTTTGAGGATTTCGAAGAACAGCACGACAAGTGCGATGACGATGAAAAGATCGCCGAGCGCCATGCTCCAGATCGCGCCCGAGATCATCGACAGCACGATGATATCATGTTGCAGTGCCGGAATGCCGCCATCGCCCATCAGGCCCAGCATTGCAAGATTGTAAAGAATAAACGGGATAATCATTAGGGGCATGGCGGCTATCATCAGCAATCTCCCAGTGCATCATGGAAGAATACTGCCGCAAACCCGTGCCCCACCGCAAGTCATTGCAAATATTATATTGTCGAAATGCAAAAGGCCGGCATGACGCCGGCCTTGAAACTTCGATCGGACAAGCCGGATCGGGAAATTATGCGCTTTCCTTCGGCGTCAGAACCTGGCGGCCGCGATACATACCGGTCTTCAGGTCGATATGATGCGGGCGGCGCAGTTCGCCGGAGTTCTTGTCTTCGACGTAGGTCGGAGCCTTCAGGGCGTCTGCCGAACGGCGCATACCGCGCTTGGACGGGCTTGTTTTTCTCTTCGGTACAGCCATTTCTCTTACTCCACTTGCGGGCAAAACATTCCCACGGCCAGACTGGCGGCCGAAACGGACATGTCGCGATTTCGGAATTTGGCGCGCTTATACATGCAAGGGGTGACCTTGACCAGTCCCCATGCGTATTTTTTGCGAAGCCGCCGATTCCGGGCTCAGACTTCGTCTTCCGGCACGATCCAAGGCTCGGCGCGGGCCGCCTCTTCCCATTTCCGCCAGGCCGGATGCGCCTTCATGGTCTCCATATAGGCCAGCGTATCGTTTTGGCTGACGAGATCATAAATGTCGAACCGGTTGACGACAGGCGCAAACATCGCATCCGCCCCGCTGAACGCACCAAACAGAAACGGTCCGCCGGATTGCTACAGGAGGTCGCGCCAGATCGTCTCGATGCGGCTGATATCGGCGTCGACACCATCCGGCAACACGATCCCGCCCTTCGGCCGGCGGATATTCATCGGGCAGGCACTGCGCAGCGCCCGAAAGCTCGACAGCATTTCCATCGAAACCGAACGGGCGAGCGCCCGCTCGGCGCGATCCCTCGGCAGAAGGCCGGCGTCCGGATAAAGCTCGGCGACATATTCGATGATCGCCAGCGATTCCCAGATCTTCAATGCGCCGTGCTGCAGAAGCGGCACTCGCCCGGTCGGCGAAATCGCCTTGATATCGGGATTGCCACCAGGATAGTCGAAGGGGATCAGGACCTCCTCGAAATCGACGCCGGCGCCCGTCAGCGCCATCCAGGGCCGGAACGACCAGGAGGAGTAGTTCTTGTTGGCGATGTAGAGCGTCGGTCTATCCATGGGCCTCTCCCGTTCAGGCTTCGAAGTCGAAAATCAGCAATTCGTGGAAATGGTTCATGTCCTCGAACACGCAGAATGCCGGCGGGGTCAGCTCGAGAACAGGGGCCTTGCGGCGGATATGGTCGGCCACGTCATCGAGCATTGCCTGCCAGCGTGGCAAGGCTTCGTCCTCCAGCCGTTCGATCGCATAGGCGAAGGTCATGTGGAACTTATAGTCGTCATGGTTCGGCTGGCGATAGCCCAGAAGCTCGGCCAGCGCATTGCGCCAGGCGCGCATGACCTTGCGGTCGTTCTCGGTCGCCCCGCGAGCAGGCCCGAGGGACGCGCTTCGACGACGGCGACCTTGAAGGGATCGAACACCGAGAAACCTTCGAGCCGGGCCGCCATCAGCTCGGTCATGTCTTCGATCGGTGTATCGAGCGGCAGATCGCCCGGCCAGTAATCCTGCCGGCGCCTGGTTTCGATCACGCCTTCGAAAAGCGTCATGTGAATGCTTGATATCGGCGTGAAGAGGAACTGCGAGGCCTCGGGCATCGCCAGATATGTCTCACGCGCCTCGATCAGCACCCTTTGCGTCTGCGTACCTTTCTCGGCATGGCAAACGATGGTGTTGCCGGCTTCCGGAAGAAAGCCGCCGACCTTGCGATAGCGGCTGCCGAGATGCGTGGGTGGGTTCGGATTGTGCGTCTTCGAGTAGAAGAGAAGCTCGGGCGAAAACGTCGTGATGTTCATGGGCGACTCGCGGCTCTGGTTGGGACGGCATTCGCCCATATGGCAGAACCACGAATGTCAGATGACGGTCACCGCTTCCAACGACAAGTTCTGATCTCAATCATAGATGCACTTGATGTAATCGCCCGCACCTTGCGCGCGTCTCTCGATCACGCCGGCGAGCCGGCGAAGGCCGCGGCCGGGTTTGCCGGCATTGCGGTCGATCGGGTTCGGCAGCGAGACGGCAAGCAGCGATGCCTGGCGCCGCGTCAGCTTCGAGGCCGGCACCTTGAAATGGTGTCGGGCCGCCGCCTCGATGCCGTAGATGCCGGGACCCCATTCGGCGATATTGAGATAGATTTCCATCAGTCGCCGTTTCGACAAGACGAAATCCGTGGTCACCGCGAGCGGAAGTTCCAGCGCCTTGCGTACGAAAGAGCGGCCGTTCCAGAGGAAGAGGTTTTTCGCCGTCTGCATCGGGATCGTGCTGCCGCCGCGCGTCGCCTGACCTTTCAGCGTATCCTCGACCAGCATGCGCATTTCCACCCAGTCGACACCGCCGTGAAAGCAATATTGCCCGTCCTCCGACATCATCACCGACTGCACCACAACCGGGGCGATGTCATCAAGCGACACCCATTGCCTGTCGTAGCCACGCAGCAGCACGAGATCACGCAGCATCAGCGTCGAGACGGGGTGAATGAAGGGCAGCAGATAGAAAAAGATCAGCGCATAGGGAAGGATCAGCACGATCAGCACGGCAAGAACAATGCGTTTCAACACACGCCGGTCTCCGAACCATCGCCGACGAACCGGCATGTCGACGCTGTCCTCTCTCTCCGGCGCTATATCCAATGTCCCCAGTCCGATTTCGCTCCTGTCGTTCTCATAACGCCTGTGCGGAGCTTATGCCAGAGTGCGCGGCGAATCTTGCTGCCGCCATCGACAATTCCGTTGCAAGCCCGGGGGCGCTCATGCCAAACAGCGCCCATGGACGCGAACCGGGACACTTTCGAGACGAGGCTGAAGAACAACGCCCGCGACATCGAGGCGCTGCTCGACCTATTGCTTTCGCCGAGTGCCCTTTCCGATGAAATCGCCAGGCCCGAGACGCTGCGCGATGCCATGCATTATGCCGTGCTGAACGGCGGCAAGCGGCTACGTCCGTTTCTCGTCGTCGAAAGTGCTGCCCTTCTCGGCGGCGACGCCGAGGCGGCACTTCGCGTCGGCGCCGCGCTCGAATGCGTCCACTGCTATTCCCTCGTGCATGACGACCTGCCGGCCATGGACGATGACGACCTGCGCCGCGGCAAACCGACGGTCCACATCAAGTTCGACGAAGCGACAGCGATCCTCGCCGGCGACAGCCTGCTGACCTATGCCTTCGACATCATCGCCGCGCCGGAAACGACCCTTGCCGATACGAGCAAGGCATCGCTTGTGCTGGCCCTTGCCCGCGCAGCCGGTCTCGGCGGCATGGCTGGCGGCCAGGCGCTCGATCTCGCGGCGGAAAAGCGGGCCCCCGACGAGACCGGCATCATCCGCCTGCAGGCGATGAAAACGGGCGCGCTGATCCGCTTCGCCTGCGAAGCCGGCGCCGTCATCTCGGCAAGCCCGCCGGAAGATCGCCGCCGCCTGCGCGCCTTCGGCGAAAAGATCGGTCTTGCTTTCCAGCTTGCCGACGACATTCTCGACCTGACTTCGGATGCGGCGACCATGGGCAAGGCGACCGGCAAGGATGCGGCCCGCGGCAAGGGAACACTCGTCGCCCTGCGCGGCATGGAATGGGCCGAGACCCAGCTCCGTGAGCACGTCCGCGATGCCGAAGCGCTGCTTGCCCCTTACGGCGCCCGTGCCTCGATCCTCACTTCTGCAGCGCATTTCATCGCCGACCGGAAGAGCTGAAGCGACAGGTCAGGCCGCCAGTATCTCTTTGAGAGCGGAAACCAGACGGGCACACTCTTCATCCGTGCCGATACTGATCCGCAGGAAGTCCGAAATACGCGGCTTGGCAAAATGCCGGACGAGAATGCCGCGCTCCCGCAGAGCAGCTTGAAATGCTGCGCCCGAACGGCTTTGGTGCCTTGCGAAAACGAAATTCGCCTGCGACGGCAAGACCTCGAAACCCAAAGCTTCAAGTTCAGAGACGAGGCTTTCCCGGCTGGCGATGATGTTCCTCCGGCCTCTCTCGAACCACGCCTCGTCCTTGATCGCCGCCGTCGCGGCAAGCTGCGCCAGACGATCGAGTGGATAGGAATTGAAACTGTCCTTGACCCGCTCCAGCGCCTCGATCAGCGGCCGCTGCCCCAGCGCGAAGCCGATGCGCAGACCGGCAAGCGAACGGGACTTCGACAGGGTCTGGATCACCAGTAGGTTGGGATAGGTTGAAACGAGCCCGGCGGCGCTCTCGCCGCCGAAATCGATATAGGCCTCGTCTATGACGACGACCGCATCCGGATGGGCGGCAAGAAGTGCCTCGATGCCGGTGAGCGGCAGGCCGATGCCGGTCGGCGCATTCGGATTGGGGATGATGATCGCGCCGCAGGGGCTGTCGTAATCGGCCAGCCGGATCCGGAACCCATCGTCAACGGGCACCTCGATCGCTTCGACGCCGTATAGCAAGCTATAGGTCGAATAGAAGGCGTAGGTCACATCGGGGTAGAGAAGCGGCCGCTCGTGTTTCAGCAGCGCCTGGAACGCATGCGCGAGAACCTCGTCGGAGCCGTTGCCGACGAATACTTCTTCCGCGGTCAGGCCGAAACGCGCCGCGATCGTCTCGCGCAATTCCGAAGCAGTGGGATCGGGATAGAGCCGCAGACGATCGTCCGCCGCTTCCCGGATCGCCTCGAGCGCCTTCGGAGACGGCCCGTAAGGATTTTCATTGGTATTGAGCTTGACCAAGCCGGCGGTACGGGGCTGCTCCCCGGCGACATAGGGCTGAAGCTTGCTGACGATTGGCGACCAGTACTGGCTCATCCGAAGTTGCGGTCGGTCATTCCGCCGCCGTCCGCTGGCCGAAACGCTTCTCGATATAGTCGACGACAAGCGCCTCGAAATCGGCAGCGATATTGGGACCGCGCAGCGTCAGCGCTTTCCGGCCGTCGATGAAGACGGGGGCGGCCGGCGTTTCGCCAGTGCCCGGAAGCGAAATGCCGATATCGGCATGTTTACTTTCGCCCGGCCCGTTGACGATGCAGCCCATGACGGCAACGTTCAGTGCCTCGACGCCAGGATATTTCTCGCGCCAGACCGGCATGTTCTTGCGGATGTCGTTCTGGATGTTCTGGGCAAGCTCCTGGAACACCGTCGACGTCGTGCGCCCGCAGCCGGGACAGGCCGCAACGACAGGTATGAACTGGCGAAAGCCCATGACCTGCAGGATTTCCTGCGCCACCTGGACTTCGCGCGTGCGGTCGCCGTTCGGCTCGGGCGTCAGCGACACGCGGATCGTATCGCCGATGCCGTGCTGCAGCACGAAGCCCATCGCCGCCGACGAGGCGACGATGCCCTTGGTGCCCATGCCGGCTTCGGTCAGGCCGAGATGCAGCGCATGATTGGAGCGTTCGGCGAGCATGGAATTGACGGCGATCAGGTCCTGAACCTGGCTGACTTTGGCCGACAGGATGATGCGGTTGCGCGGCAGGCCGATCTCTTCGGCAAGGGCTGCCGACAGCAGCGCCGACTGCACGATCGCCTCGCGCGTTACCTGCCGGGCCGAAAGCGGCGACCCAGCCTCGGCGTTCCGGTCCATCAGCGCTGTCAGCAAATCCTGATCGAGCGAACCCCAGTTAACGCCGATGCGCACCGGCTTGTCATAGCGGATCGCCATCTCGATGATCTCGGCGAACTGCTTGTCCTTCTTGTCCTTGAAGCCGACATTGCCGGGATTGATGCGGTATTTAGCCAGCGCCGCGGCACAATCAGGATGATCGGCAAGCAGCTTGTGGCCGATATAGTGGAAGTCGCCAATCAAGGGCACGTCCATGCCGAGGCGCAGAAGCCGCTCGCGGATCTTCGGCACGGCGGCCGCACTCTCGTCGCGGTCGACGGTAATGCGCACCAGCTCCGAACCCGCCCGGAACAGAGCGGCGACCTGCGCGACGGTGGAATCGATATCGGCCGTTTCGGTGTTCGTCATGGATTGCACGACGACCGGCGCCCCGCCGCCGACGATGACGCCGCCGACATCGACGGCAACGGAAGCGCGGCGCGGTTTCGGATCAAAATCGGCGGCTGACAACATGAAGAGTTCTTGCACCCCTAAAAACAGTGCTTTTCAGGTGGATCAAGGCCGGCTGCTTGTCAACCGCCCCTGATATCACTTTTGTTGGGAGGCGGCTCAGTGACCGCCTCCCGAGGTCTCATCGGCGTAGTGGGCCAGGTTGGACAGCAGCAGAACGACGATGAGCAACACCGGCAGCGCCATGAAAACGACGGCAAAACCGATATGCTCGGCGACGAAGCCGATCAACGATGGCGCAACCAGCATGCCGGAATAGCCCATGGTCGTGACCACCGAGATGCCGATGCCGGGCTTGAGTCCGGGAATATTGCCCGCCGCCGAGAAAGCGATCGGCACCATGTTGGAAATGCCGATACCGCAAAAAGCAAAGCCCAGGATGGCAAGCTCGGCATTGGGCGCCAGACCTGCAAGCAGCATGCCGACAATGGCAAACAAAGTGCAGATGCGTAGCGTCTTGACGCCGCCCAGGCGGTCACGCACCAGGTCGCCGGCAAAGCGCATGATTGCCATGGTGGCCGAAAAGGCTGCGAAACCAAGACCGGAAAGCGCGACGGACGCATCCATTTCCTGCCGAAGATAGAGCGCGCCCCAGTCGAGAACAGCACCTTCCGGCACCATGCTGAACAGCGCCATTAATCCGAGCAGCCACGGCAGCGGCACCATCGGCAGCCTCGTCTTTTCCTTCTTGGTGTCGGGATGCGGTGGATCCGCAAGGATCATCGGCCAGGCGACGGCAAGGAAGATTGCCGCCAGCACCGTCGCCAGTTGCGCATGGCCGAGCACGCCGAGTTTGGAGATCACGATGCCGCCGAGACCGGAGCCGATCAGTCCGCCAAGGCTCCAGAAAGCGTGACAGGACGACATGATGGCGCGGCGCATGGATTTCTCGACCGACACCGCATTGGCATTCATCGCCACATCCATTGCGCCGATGAAGCCGCCGAACAGGAAGAGCGAGATTGCCCCGGTGAGCACATTTGGCGCGAGCGTCAATGCCAGCAGCAACGGCAGCACGCAGACGGCCAGGACCTGAACGACGATACGCGAGCCATGTCTGGCGATCTGTGCACCGGCGATCGGCATCATGACCAGAGAGCCGACCCCGAAGACCAGGATCATCAGTCCAAGCTCGAACTTGGTCAGCGCCAGACGCTCGGCAAAATCCGGGATCTTCGGAGCCCAGCAGCCGACGACAAAACCGTTCATAAGGAAGAGTAGGGAAACTGCAGCCCTGCTTCTGGTAATGAAGCCGCTCCGGGCTCCCGGTGGCGCACTTACATGACTGTCCATTTTTCGGTCTTCCTCATTGCCGGGCTTTCACCCACCCGATTTCCCTAAACTCTATGACGTCGCCTCAGTTCGTTTTCTCGGCGAGAACAGTTCTGCATCCGCGCTCGCGGTAGCGGGCGAGAATGGCCGGATCTGCATCGTGCTCGACGACCAGGCATTCGCAATGGGCAACCGGCAGGATGCTATGGGGGGCGGCAGTGCCGAATTTCTCCGAGGTTGCAGCCACCAACACTTTTCTGCTCCTGGACGTCGCAAACCGCTTGAATTCCGCATCCTCGAAGCCGAACACCGTGATGCCGGCTTCGAGATCGACGCCGCAGGCGCCGAGAATGCAGAGATCGGGCGAAATCTGTTCCATATCCCGCAAGGCCTTGGCGCCGAGCGAACCGCCCGTCTGCCGGTCGACCATCCCGCCGATCAGAATGACGTTGACGCCAGGCTTGTCGATCAGCGCTGCGGCAATCGCCGGCGCATTCGTCGCAGCCGTCAGCGCAAGCTCGGCCGGCAATGCGTTGGCAATCGCCAGATTGGTGCTGCCGGCATCGAAAAACACGGTCGAACCGGCGGCAATCTGCTTTGCCGCAGCGCGCGCCAGCGCCTGTTTCCGATCAGCGGCAAAGCCGATGCGTTGCGTCATGCTTCCGTGCGCCGGCGAGACCGGCAATGCACCGCCATAAACTCGTTCGCAGAGCCCTGCCGCCGCCATCTCGCGCAGATCTCGCCGCACCGTATCTTCGGAGACACCGAATTCGAGCGCAAGCTCCGTCGCCAGCACACGGCCATTCAGCCGCAGCCTCTCGGAAATCACGCCTTGGCGCTCTCGCAACAGAAAATCCTGCATGTTTCTACCGGATCTATACATCAGACATGAAAACATGCATAAACGCTGATAACCGTGCAGGCAATATGCACGATCACACGTTTTCTGACGTTATGAAACAAAGCGAAATATGGCCTCTTGACCGGCCCGAGGGCCGGGGGTTACCGATCGCATATTCTCGATTCCCGCCGGCATATCCGCCATCTGGTGCATTTCCGTGAAAAACTCTGTCAGCCTGGGCATTCTGCTCACGAGCGTCGCCTATATGGCGTTCACCTTCCATGACGCGATCATCAAGATCCTGACGGTCACCATCCCGGTCTGGCAGATCCTGTTTTTCCGCAGTCTCACCATCCTTGTCGGTTGTCTCGCCTATGGCCGCGGCAAGCTCGTCCATCAAACGATGACATCGCCGATCATCAAGCCGATGATCGTCCGCAGCATCCTTCTTCTCTCTGCCTGGCTTTCCTATTATTCCGCCGCAAGCCGCCTGCAGCTGGCTGAAGTAACGACGCTTTATTACGCCGCACCCATCGTCGGCACCCTGCTTGCATGGCTCATCCTGAAAGAGGAGGTCACGCCGGCGCGCTGGCTTGCCGTCGGCGTCGGCTTCGTCGGCGTGCTGATCGCCTGCAATCCGATCGGCCTCACCATCTCCTGGCCGGTCTATCTGGCGCTGCAGGCCGCCGTTCTCTGGGCTTGCGCCATGGTGCTGCTGCGCAAGACCTCGCTGCATGAGAAGACGATTATCCAGCTCGCCGTTTCCAACGTCTTTTTTCTTGCCATGACCGGCATTGCCGTTCTCTACACTTGGCGGACACCCGATATGACGCAGCTCGCGCTTCTCATCGCCACCGGCGTCGTTGCCGGCTGCGCGCAGTTCGCCCTTTTCGAAGGCATGCGCCAGGCGCCCGTCTCCGTGCTTGCGCCATTCGAATATAGCTCTCTCATCTGGGCCTTCCTCCTGGGTTATCTGATCTGGGCCAATATCCCCACGCCCAATGTGGTCGTCGGCGCGGCGATGATTCTCGGCGCCGGATTGATCATCATCGTCAGCGAAAAGCTGCGCCGCCGCATCACGGCCTGATGCCTGTTTCTGCAGGATTCATGGTTCAAACGGCCGCTTGAGAAAAATATTTGCAGTTGCTGCTTTTATTCGCAGTTTTCTACGCTTCCGGCGCCCTAATTTTCTGCAAACTATCCCCACCCCGATGACAACCTCCCAAGGATGGATAAAACAATGAACTGGTTGAAAACCGTCGCCGCCGCTGCCCTCATTCAGGCTGCCGCCCTCCTGCCTGCGCATGCCGGTGAAAACCTCGCCGCCATCAAATCGGCTGGCGTCTTCAAGATCGGCACCGAAGGCACCTATGCGCCCTTCACCTATCATGACGAAAGCGGCAAGCTCGTCGGCTTCGACGTCGAGATCGGCGAAGCGATCGCCGCCAAGCTCGGCGTCAAGGCCGAGTTCGTCGAAGGCAAGTGGGATGGCCTGATCGCCGGCCTCGACGCCAAACGCTACGATACCGTCATCAACCAGGTCGGCATCACCGAAACCCGCAAGCAGAAATACGATTTCTCCGAGCCCTATATCGCCTCCAAGGCCGTGTTGATCGCCCGCGATGGCGACGACAGCATCAAGTCCTTCGCCGATCTGAAGGGCAAGAAGGCCGCCCAATCGCTGACCAGCAACTTCGGCAAGCTCGCAACCGAAGCCGGCGCCGAACTCGTCGGCACCGACGGTTTCGATCAATCGATCCAGCTGGTGCTGACCAAACGCGCCGACGCCACGATCAACGACAGCCTCTCCTTCCTCGATTTCAAGAAGCACAAGCCGGACGCGCCGGTGAAGATCGTCGCCGAGCAGGAAAACGCCGACTATTCCGGCGTCATCATCCGCAAGAACGAGCCGGAGCTTCTTGCCGAAATCAACAAGGCGCTTGCCGACATCAAGGCCGACGGCACCTACAAGAAGATCGCCGACAAGTATTTCGGCCAGGACGTTTCCAAGTAAGCTTCGTTCAAGAAAAAGTCCCCTCCCCAACCCCTCCCCACGAGGGGGAGGGGCTTCGATGCCGCACTGTTCTCATCTCAAAACAACCTCTCAGCCAACAGTACGGTCGCTATTTGGTGCGCCGGGGCCTCCGCTAAGCCCCTCCCCCTTGTGGGGAGGGGTTGGGGAGGGGTATGCCACTTCCACGTACCAACCGACGAGAGGGAATACCCTTGCCGCACTGGCTCCAACTGATGGCGGAATCCCTTCCCTCGCTCCTCTGGGCGGGATTGATCTTTACCATCCCGCTGACCCTGCTGTCCTTCATCTTCGGCCTCGCGCTCGGGCTCGCCACCGCCATCGGCCGGCTTTTCGGCCCGGCGCCCGTCGCGGCCCTCGCCCGCTTCTACGTCTGGGTCATCCGCGGCACGCCGCTGCTCGTGCAGCTCTTTGTCATCTTCTACGGCCTGCCGAGCCTCGGCATCCTGCTCGATGCCTTTCCGGCCGCCCTCATCGGCTTCACGCTGAATATCGGCGCCTATAGCTCTGAGATCATCCGCGCGGTCATTTCCTCGGTGCCGAAGGGCCAGTGGGAAGCGGCCTATTCGATCGGCATGAGCTGGCGCCAGGCGATGAGCCGCACCATCCTGCCGCAGGCGGCCCGCGTCGCCGTGCCGCCGCTCTCGAACACCTTCATCTCGCTGGTCAAGGATACCTCGCTTGCCGCCGCCATCACCGTGCCCGAGCTCTTCCAGGCCGCACAGCGCATCGTCGCAACCACCTATGAGCCGTTGATCCTCTATATCGAAGCGGCGCTGATCTATCTCGTCCTGAGCTCCGTCCTCTCACAGCTGCAGGTGCGGCTGGAACGCCGTTTCGCCCGGTACGGCGGCATGCTGGAGGCAAATGCATGATCGAGCTTTCCAACATCGAAAAGCGCTTCGGCGACGCGGTCATTCTCAAGGATATCAGCATCCGTATTCCCGAAGGCAGCGTCACCGCGCTGGTCGGGCCTTCCGGCGGCGGCAAGAGCACGCTGCTGCGCTGCATCAACCTGCTCGAAATTCCGACCGCCGGCTCCATCCGCCTCGGAGAGGAAACGCTGGCCTTTGCACCGGGCAAACGAACGAGCTGGCCGGCGATCCAGAAGATCCGCCGCCAGACCGGCATGGTCTTCCAGAACTTCCAGCTCTTCCCGCATCAGACTGCGATCGAGAATGTCATGGAAGGCCTGGTGACGGTGCTGAGATGGCCGAGGCAAAAGGCCCGCGAGCGTGCGATGGAATTGCTGACCAAGGTCGGCATGACCGACAAGGCCGATGCTTGGCCTTCGACACTATCGGGCGGCCAGCAGCAGCGCGTCGCGATCGCCCGCGCGCTGGCGCCGTCGCCGCGCGTGCTTCTGTGTGACGAGCCGACATCCGCCCTCGATCCCGAGCTTTCGGCCGAAGTGGTCGATGTGCTGGGCCAACTTGCCAGCGAAGGCACGACGATGGTGATGGCGACCCACGATCTCCGGCTCGCATCGAAGATCGCCAATGACGTGGTTTTCCTGGAAGCCGGCAGCGTGGTGGAAACGGGCAGCGCCAGAGCAATCTTCAGTGCGCCGGAGCGCGAACGCACCAAACGTTTCATCTCGACGATCAACGCCGCCCATACTTACGATATCTGAGCCATGCCGAGATGCGAACATCCCGGCATCGCTGGAACTCCACTCAGGAGGCCGTGACGACCGAGCGCGCCGCCTTCAGCGCATTGCCCCACCAGGTGAGCTGGTCGAGCTGGTTCTTCGCCGCTTCGTTGAGATGCGCGTAGTCGCTGAGGCTCTTGCCTTCCTTGAGGACGCCGAGATATTCGCCAAGCGCGATATGCACGCCCGTTTTTACCGAAGCCGCGCCCATTTCCACGAAGATCAGCCGGAGATGCTCGACCGCGCGTGCACCGCCGACGCCGCCGTAACCGACGAAGCCGACCGGCTTGTGGATGAACTCGCCGAGGTCGATGGCATTCTTCAGAACCGCCGTCGGAGCGTGATTGTACTCGGCGACGGTGAAAATGAAGCCGTCGAATTCACGCAGCTTCTTTTTCCAGCGCTCTGCCGTCTCGCTTTCAGCGGTCGTGGCACGCTGCTCACCGAAAAAATGCATGGGGTAGTCGAGCAGGTCGAGAACCTCGACCTCGATGTCCTGCCGCTCGGCGGCGATAGCGGCAATCCACTTGGCCGGATGCTCGGCAAAACGGCCAATACGCGTGCTGCCGACGATGACGGCAATCTTCAACTTGCTCATGGATATCATTTCCTGATGGGTCTTGGGGGGCGGATGGTGGGAGCGCAAGTCTATGAGAAAGCCTCCGCGCCGGGCAAGGCGCGAAGGCTTCGAAAAATCAGCTTTTTGACAGGCCGATCGTACACAATCGAGTGAATGGAGCCAGCTCGCAAAGTCGGCTGATGGGCGCCTTTGCGAAGGATGGCCGCCCTTCAGCCTGCGTAGACGACGAGCAGGTCCTTGGCATCGATCTGATCGCCGGCCCGCACCAGCACTTCGGAAATCGTGCCATCCTTTTCCGCATGCAGCGCCGTTTCCATCTTCATCGCCTCGATGGAGACGAGCACGTCGCCGGCATTGACGGCCTGGCCGGGCGAGACGAAGACACGGCTGATGACACCCGGCATCGGCGCACCGACATGAACGGCATTGCCGGGCTCCGCCTTGCGGCGGACGGCGGCACCCGTCGCCCCATGGGCCCGGTCCGGCACCTTGATGCGGCGCGGCTGACCGTTGAGCTCGAAGAAGATGGTCACCATGCCCTGGCTGTCTGTCGCGCTCATCGCCTGGTTGACGATGACGAGCGTCTTGCCGCGCTCGATATCGGCAAACAGCTCCTCGCCGTCCTTGAGACCGTAGAAATAGGCGGGTGTCGGCAGCACCGAGACCGGGCCGTAGGTATCGGAGGCGAGTGCGAAATCGGTAAAGACCTTCGGATACATCAGGTAGGAAGCAAATTCGAAGTCGCTGATCTCACGCTCGAGTTTCGTCTCGATGACTTTGCGCTCCGCATCGAGATCGGCCTCCTTGAGCAGCGAGCCGGGGCGCACCGTATAGGGCTTGTCACCCTTCAGCGCCTTCTTCTGCAGCGCTTCCGGCCATCCTGACGGCGGCTGGCCGAGATCGCCCTTCAGCATCGAGACCACTGATTCCGGGAAGGAGACTTCCTTGTCGGGGCTGACGACGTCGGCAACCGTCAGATCCTGGGACACCATCATCAGCGCCATGTCGCCGACGACCTTGGAAGACGGCGTCACCTTGACGATATCACCGAACATCTGGTTGGCGTCGGCATAGGCCTGCGCCACCTGATGCCAGCGGGTCTCGAGGCCGAGCGAGCGGGCCTGTTCCTTGAGGTTGGTAAACTGGCCGCCCGGCATTTCATGCAGATAGACTTCGGATGCCGGGCCTCTCAGATCACTTTCGAAGGCGGCATACTGGTTCCGCGCCGCTTCCCAATAGAAGGAGACGCGGCGGATCCATTCCGGATCGAGGCCCGGATCGCGCTCCGTACCACGCAACGCCTCGACGATCGAGCCGAGACAGGGCTGCGAGGTATTGCCGGAAAGCGCATCCATGGCGGCATCGACGGCATCAACGCCGGCATCGACGGCGGCAAGAACGGTCGCGGCCGCAATACCCGATGTATCATGCGTGTGGAAATGGATCGGCAGGCTTGTCGCCTCGCGCAGTGCCTTGAACAGAACCTTCGCAGCCGCAGGCTTGAGAAGGCCCGCCATATCCTTGAGCGCGATGATATGCGCCCCGGCCTTCTCGAGCTCGACCGCAAGGTCGGTGTAGTATTTCAGATCGTATTTCGGACGGGCCGAGTTCAGGATATCGCCGGTATAGCAGATCGCCGCCTCGCAGAGCTTGTTCTCCTCGGCAATGGCATCCATCGAGACGCGCATGTTCTCGACCCAGTTCAGGCAGTCGAAGACACGGAAGAGATCGATGCCGCCCTTGGCCGCCTGGCGGACGAAATATTTGACGACATTATCGGGATAATTGGTGTAGCCGACGCCGTTGGCGCCGCGAAGCAGCATCTGGAGCAGAAGGTTCGGCGCGCCCTCGCGGATCAGCGCCAGGCGTTCCCACGGATCCTCGGTCAGAAAGCGCATGGAGACGTCGAAGGTCGCGCCGCCCCAGCATTCGAGCGACAAAAGATTTGGCAGCGCATGCGCATAAGTATCGGCAATGCGGGCGATGTCATAGGTGCGCATGCGGGTGGCGAGCAGCGACTGGTGACCGTCGCGCATCGTTGTGTCGGTCAAGAGCACGCGCTTCTCGTTGCGCATCCATTCGCCGAATTTCTTCGGGCCGAGCGTGTCGAGGAGCTGCTTGGTACCATCCTTGATCGCATTGCCGTTGGCGTAGGGAACCACCGGCTCGGCAGCGTTTTCCAGCGGCCTGGGCCTGTCCTTGGCCTCGGGATGGCCATTGACGGTGACGTCGGCGAGATACGTCAGGAGCTTCGTGGCGCGATCCTGGCGCTTCACCTGCTGGAAGAGTTCCGGCGTCGTGTCGATGAAGCGTGTCGTGTAGCTGTTATCCCTGAACTTCGGATGGCCGATGATCGCTTCGAGGAAGGTCAGGTTGGTTGCCACGCCGCGAATGCGGAATTCGCGCAGCGCCCGGTCCATGCGGGCGATCGCTTCGGACGGATTGGGCGCCCATGCCGTGACCTTGACGAGAAGCGGATCATAAAAGCGGGTGATGATCGCGCCCGAATAGGAGGTGCCGCCATCGAGGCGGATACCGAAACCGGACGCTGAGCGATAGGCGGTGATGCGGCCGTAATCCGGAATGAAATTATGCTCCGGATCTTCCGTGGTGATGCGGCACTGCAGCGCATGGCCATTGAGACGGATATCTTCCTGGCGTGGCACGCCCGATTCCGCCGTTCCGATCGCAAAACCGTCGAGAATGTGGATCTGCGCCTTGACGATGTCGATGCCGGTGACGACTTCGGTCACCGTATGCTCGACCTGGATGCGCGGATTGACTTCGATGAAGTAGAATTTGCCGGTATCGGCATCCATCAGATACTCGACGGTGCCGGCACCGATATAATTGGTCGCCGCCGCGATCTTCAGCGAATAGGCGGCGAGTTCCTGGCGCTGCGCCTCCGAGAGATAGGGCGCCGGCGCGCGCTCGACGACCTTCTGGTTGCGGCGCTGGATCGAGCAGTCACGCTCGAAGAGATGCACGACATTGCCATGCGTATCGCCGAGGACCTGGCTTTCGACATGGCGGGCGCGCTCGACGAGCTTTTCCAGATAGACCTCGTCCTTGCCGAAGGCCGCCATCGCCTCGCGCTTGGCTTCCGTCACCTCGCGGGCAAGATCCTTTGGATCGCGGATCGCGCGCATGCCGCGCCCACCACCGCCCCAGGAGGCCTTCAGCATGACGGGGTAGCCGATCCCCTCCGCCATCTTCGCCACTTCGGCCATGTCGTCTGGCAGAGGCCCGGTGGCCGGCACTACGGGAACGTCGACCGAGATCGCCAGGTTGCGCGCTGCGACCTTATTGCCGAGCTGGCGCATCGTATCGGCCTTCGGACCGATGAAGATGATGCCGGCCTTGTTGCAGGCATCGACGAATTCGGGGCTTTCCGACAGCAGGCCGTAGCCGGGATGGATGGCATCGGCGCCGGAGAGTTTCGCAACGCGGATCACCTCCTCGATCGACAGATAGCTCTCGATCGGGCCCATGTCCTTGGAAAGATGCGGGCCGCGGCCGACCTGGTAACTCTCGTCCGCTTTGAAGCGGTGCAGCGCCAGCTTGTCCTCTTCCGCCCAGATCGCCACCGTTTTTATTCCAAGTTCGTTGGCCGCACGGAACACGCGGATGGCAATTTCAGAGCGATTGGCAACGAGAATCTTGGAAATGGGCAAAACGGTCTCCTCAGACGTTCAGACGCGGGAATGCTGCACCCGCGAAGGAAACTCTTAACTTCTTGTCACAGAAAGTTCAATTTATCTTGCGACTGCGAAAATGCAATTTTTCGACATTCTGAAGCAACTCCAGGAAAAGTGCGAAACGGTTTCCGTCCGGAGTTGCGCAAAAATAAAAACCAGAGCAATCCGCTTCGATGAGAAGCGGATTGCTTTAACTTATCAGGCCATGACGGAAGGCAAGTGCCACCGCCTGCTGCCTGTTTTTCGCCTTCAGCTTGTCCTGCAGGCCGTTCATATACCAGTCGACGGTGTGGTTTGAGATCTTCAGCATCTTGCTGATCTCCATCGAAGTCATGCCTTCGGCGAGATAATGCAGGATTTCCATCTCGCGCCGCGTCAGCGGCGTGTCGGCCAGCAGCACGGTTTCCAGTGCCTGCGCCTCGCCCTTCAGATCGAGCAACCGCCAGAAGGCCTTGCGCGCCACCGCCTCCAACAACGCGATCTCCACCGGCGACAGCTCGATTGGCTTGCCGGCGAGACTAAGGCTGGCGAGAATGCCGCTGCGCCCGTGGATCGGAAAGATGTAGCCGTCCTCCAACCCATGCCCGAAGGCATCGACCATCATCTGCTCCATGCGGCGATGATACGCGTCCTTGTGGAAGGCGGCCATCGCCTCCCGCCAGCGGAAAGGGCGCTGCGCATGGGCGAGATAGCGCACCATCGGATCGATCAGCGCATATTTTTTCGCGGTATATATCTGCGGCCATTGTTCCGGCCAGCGGCCGGCCAACGCCGCAGCCCAGGGCTCTGGATTCTGCTGCACCGGATTCTGCGGCACATGGCGCAGCAGGCCGTAATATTCGAAGCCGCAACGGCGGAGGATCTGCTCCACCTCGGTGACGACGGCTTCAGGATTTGAGCATTCTTCCAGAATTACAAGTAATTGAATTAACGAATTAATATTCACAAAAATGCCCTTGCCCGGACCTGATGCCCGCATGAGGCCGTCGGCGGCTGGTCAAACTGGTCGCGAAACGGTCTTCAATATATGCAGTCTGTAATTTAATGCTGTGCTAAACATTTAATAAAATGCAAGCGCAAATTGTTGCGAGATATAGCCGAACGGCAATTTCGGCGCCATGGCCATCTCGTCGCATCCTGCGATAGTATGATCGTATTAATCATCCCATCGATTGAACCCTGAATACTCCGTTAATCGCCCGTTCAGGTAGCCTTTTGTAGCATCGCATCATCCCGTTTTCGCAGATGCACAAGAGGTTCCACGTGACGCTATTCAAGGTCTATGCAAGGGCTCTGCGCTATCTTAGCGCCTACAAGCTGCGCGTATCCCTGGTCGTTGTCGCAAACATTGTTCTTGCGACGATCACCATCGCGGAGCCGATCCTGTTCGGTCGCATCATCGATGCGATTTCGGGCAAGGGTGAGGTCAAGCCCATCCTCTTCATGTGGGCGACTTTCGCCGTCTTCAACACCATTGCCTTCGTCCTGGTGGCCCGCGAGGCCGACCGGTTGGCGCATGGCCGGCGGGCGACGCTGTTGACGGAAGCCTTCGGCCGCATCATTTCCATGCCGCTCGGCTGGCACCATCAGCGTGGTACCTCCAACGCGCTGCATACATTGCTGCGCGCCTGCGAGACGCTATTTGGCCTCTGGCTGGAGTTCATGCGCAACCACCTGTCGACGGTCATCGCGCTTGCCCTTCTGATACCGACCGCAATGTCGATGGACCTGCGCCTTTCCGCCGTGCTCATGGTGCTCGCCATCGCCTACTGGCTGATCGGCCGCGCCGTCATGAGCCGCACCAAGGACGGCCAGGCTTCGGTCGAGAACCATTATCACACGGTCTTCTCGCATGTCAGCGACTCGATCAGCAACGTTTCGGTCCTGCACAGCTACAACCGCATCGAGGCTGAAACCAGGGCGCTGAAATCCTTTGCCGACCGTCTGCTCGAAGCCCAATATCCGGTCCTCGACTGGTGGGCGATCGCCAGCGCACTGAACCGTATGGCGTCGACGATCGCGATGATGGTGGTCCTGATCATCGGCACTATGCTCGTCCAGGCCGGCCAGTTGCGCGTCGGCGACGTCATCGCCTTCATCGGCTTTGCCAACCTGTTGATCGGCCGTCTCGACCTGATGCGCCAGTTCGCTACGCAGATTTTCGAGGCCCGTTCCAAGCTCGAGGAATTCTATGCGCTGGAAGACTCGGTGCGTGAACGTGAAGAGCCGGCCGGCAACGGCGAGATCAAGGACGTCAAGGGTGCGATCGAGTTCCGCGACGTGTCCTTCGGCTTCGGCAACAGCTCGCAGGGCCTGCACAACGTCTCCTTCTCGGTGAAGGCAGGCCAGACGGTCGCGATCGTCGGCCCGACCGGCGCCGGCAAGACGACGCTCGTCAACCTGCTGCAGCGTGTCTATGATGCCCAGGGCGGCAAGATCCTCGTCGACGGCACCGATATCACCAAGGTGACCCGCAAGTCGCTGCGTCGCCACATCGCCACCGTCTTCCAGGATGCGGGCCTGCTGAACCGTTCGATCAGCGACAACATCCGCCTTGGCCGTGAAGGCGCCAGTGAAGAGGAAATGCGCCGTGCAGCAGAAGCCGCCGCCGCTGCCGACTTCATCGAGACCCGTGAGGATCGCTACGATACGCATGTCGGTGAACGCGGCAACAAGCTCTCCGGCGGCGAGCGCCAGCGCATCGCGATCGCCCGCGCCATCCTCAAGGACGCGCCGATCCTGGTGCTCGACGAGGCGACCTCGGCGCTCGACGTCGAGACCGAAGCCCGCGTCAAGGCCGCGATCGACAATCTGCGCCAGAACCGCACCACCTTCATCATCGCCCACCGCCTGTCGACGGTCCGCGAAGCCGATATGGTGCTCTTCCTGGATGACGGCCGTGTCGTCGAACAGGGAAGCTTCGACGAACTCAGCCACAGCAACGGCCGCTTCGCCGCCCTGCTGCGCGCCAGCGGCATCCTGACGGACGAAGAGGTCCGCAAGGCCCATACCACCGAAGCCGCCTGATCGGTTCGGGTTCAAGATAAAGGCCGGAAGGGTGACGCCCTTCCGGCCTTTTTGTTTGGCTGAGCCCTGGAAGCGGCGCCTTACCGTGTGACACCCCCCTCTGCCCTGTGTCCAGCCGATAGATGGGTAACAGATTGAACCGGATAGATGGGTTACAGTTCTCCCCCTTGTAAACCAGTGTCCGCCCCTGCGCCGGCTGGTCGGGGTTGCAGGGCGCTGGGGCGGACAAGCCGCTTGGTCTTCTTGTCGATGATGCCGAGCGGATGGGCATGGAAGCGTAGCGTCCAGATGCCCGCTTCACTCTCCTCGATCGCCACGATCTCGCCGGCCAGCGCTGCTGCGACATAGACGAGGTCGCCGTTCCATTTGATCTCGCCATTGGAGCGCACCCGGCGCACCGCCGCCTCGGCCGGATAGTCCGGTTCAGGCAGGTGGTCGGGCAGGGGCCGCAGTGACGGTCGGTAATGATCAGCAGGCACGTCCATAGCGAGCGCCTCGTGTGGACGCTCGGCGTCGTAATTCTGGCGAAATGCGTCAAAGACCGCCTGCTGCGCGGCATGGTCGACCTCCGGCGCCATGGCCAGCGGCAGCATCGTCAGATGGAAGCGTTCGTGGCGGCCATTCTGCTGCGGTTTGCCCGGCTGGATGCGCTCCAGGCCGATGCCGAGCTTGATGAACCGGACAGCAAGCGTCGTCAGCCCGGTGACGCCGATCGCCGCGAAGGGCGAACCGTTGTCGCTGCGAAAGCGCTCCGGCAGTCCGTGCTCGGCAAACAGCCGCTCGAACACCGGCCAGGCCTCTGCCTCGGCCGGCGTCGCGCAGGCTTCCAGCGCCAGCAGAAAGCGGCTCGCCGTATCCATCACCGTCAGTGGCTCGCAGCGCCGCTCATCGCGGGTCCGGAACCAGCCCTTGTAATCGGCGCTCCACACCGCATTGGGCCCGTTGGCCGGCGCGAACGGGCCGCAACCAGCCGCCCGCCAGCGATGCCGCCGGCGCCCGACCAGCCCGTGGCGCTTCAGGATCTCGCCTATCGTCGAGGCCGCCGGCCAGCAAAGCTGCGGCGCCGACCGCTTCAGCCGCGCCAGCACCTTCTTCGGCCCCCACTGCGGATTCGCCTCCTTCTCCGCCACGATCCGCGCCACCAGCTCCGCCACCGTTGCCCGCCCGTGCTCAAGCGGCGCCCGCGGCAGGTCGATAAGCCCCGCAGGCCCGAGCGCCCGATACCGCTCCAACCATTTGTAGCCCGTCTTGCGCGATATCCCGTAGGCCGCACACAGCGCCGTCATCGTCTCCTCGCCCGCAAGACATTCCCCAACAAAGCGCAGCCGCTCGTCCATGATGCCAGTCTCTCTCCAAACCATCGCCGGGCCTCCCGGCTGTCAGAGAACTGTCACCTATGTAAACGGTCCGTTCTGTTACCTATCTATCCGGGTCGGACACATGCCGGGCATCTCCCCCACAGGTGGGGAGATTGGATGGGCGCGACGGCTTCCCCAAACAACTAGCCGTCACATGAATCTAAACTGAAAGGGATTTAGCACGCCAACCGGAGCGGTTGACGCCTCACGGGGAGCAAGCTCCTTGCCGATCTCCCTCCTTGTGGGGAGATGCCCGGCAGGGTAGAGGAGGGTATCACACGCAGCAACGTCTCCGCTTCCCAGGGCGGATTGATCACCCCGCCGATCTTCCCTAACCTTCGCCAGTCAACGAGCATAGGGAGCAAACCCATGAAGGTCCTGCGCATCGTCGCCAATATCCAGGCAGCGGATATCACCCTGGCCCGACGCTTCTATCAGGATATCCTTGGTCTTGACGTCATCATGGATCACGGGTGGATCACGACGTTCGGCGCCGCGCGCTCGATGAACGTTCAGCTCAGCATCGCCAGTGAAGGCGGTTCCGGAACGGAGGTGCCGGACCTCTCGATCGAGGTCGACGACCTCGATGCTGCTTTCGAAGCGATGTCGGCCTCAGGCTTCCCGATCGAGTACGGCCCGGCCGACGAGCCTTGGGGCGTCAGGCGCTTCTATGTACGCGATCCCTTCGGCAAGTTGGTGAACATCCTCATTCACAATTGAGCCGGCGGCCATCGGCCGCCGGCTCCTTCATGTCGGGCAAATCCGAGCCCTATTTCCGATCGTTCCGGCGATAGGCATTTGCCGTCCCGCCAATGCGGACGGGAACGGGGATGGTGGCGGTATCGGCGACAAGTTTCCCCTTGACCTTGCCCTGCTGGCGCTTGCGCTCGAGATAATAGGCATAGGCGAATTGTATCGCGATCCCTGCAATCACGAAGAGCGGACCGATCAGTTGGTCCTTATTGGTGATGTAGAGCACCACCTGGCCGATCATGGCGAGGATCGTGCCGGCGACGAAGATGTTCAGCGAATGACGGCCGAGGATCGTCAGCGGATGGTCGGCAGGACGTCGCAGGATGCGCGAGAGCGCCGGGATGCTGATAACGAGATAGGTCAGCGCCAGCACATGCAGCAGCCGCGGCAGCGACAGGAAGGTCTTGTCGAAACCGGTGATGACTGTCGGCAGGCCAAGTGCTGCCAGCGAGTTGCCGAAAATCCAGAGATGGCCGGTCACCCAGATGAAGGACAGCATGACGTAACCGGCGGCAGCGGTCAGCAGCAGCGGATGCTGCGGGATCGTGCCGCCGCGCTTGATATGCAGCATCGAGACGATGCCGATCGAAAACAGGAACTGCCAGGAGAGCGGATTGAGGAACCAGTAGCTCTCGATCAGCATGTTGTGCGGCGCCACTTCATAGATGCCCGCAAGCAGCCAGACCGTGGCCGATACGCCGAGCGCCAGCCAAGGGCTACGCGCATTCAACAGCAGGATGATCGGCACCATCAGCATCAGCGCGCCGTACATCGGCAGGATATTGTTGTAGCCGATCTGGTGGCCGAGCAGGAGCAGCGCCGGAATACCTTCCTTCAGGTTCATCAGAACCGCCAGGATATTGATTTCAACCAGCAATCCCGGCCGATGGAACAGCCAGGCACCGCAGATGAACAGCGCCAGCGTCATGAAGGTGGTGATCATATGGGCGAGATAGAGCGTGAAGGCGCGCTTTACCGCCTTGATCGCCACCGTGAGCCGGTTGCCCGGCTGGAAGCGGGACCCATAGGCAAGGCCGACGGCAATGCCCGAGATCAGCACGAAGGCTTCGGCGGCATCGGAGAAACCGAAATTCTTCGTCGTCACATATTCGAAGATCTGTCCGGGAACATGATTGATGAAGATCATGATCAGGGCCACACCGCGCAAGACGTCCAGCCTCGTGTCACGCACTGGCGCAGCTGCGGATAGGGAACTGCGCCCCGTGACGATGGCTTCGGTCGGCGTGCTTGCCATGAGTCTCTCCTTATTATCCGATTTGCAAACGCGACGACGGCCAAAAGGGTTCCCTTTTGGCCGTCGCGAATCGCCGTGTTTTTCAGCGTGGAGAACGCTGTTATCCGAGCGGATATCCCTCTTCGGGATCGGTGACTTCGCAGCCGTTGATCGACAGAGTGTAGCCGCTGTCATTGGACGCTTTTGAGACCGAAATGCGGTATTTGCCGCCGCCTTGCTCCACCTCTGCCGCAAAACCGTCCCATTCGGAAGGGAGCGACGGGCGCACATAGAGCCGGCCGTCCTTCAGCCGGATACCGAGGATGCCCTCGACGGCGGCCCGGTAGAGCCAGCCGGCTGACCCGGTATACCAGGTCCAGCCGCCGCGCGACGTATAGGGCTCATGTCCGTAGACGTCGGCTGCCACGACATAGGGTTCGACGCGGTATTGCTCCGCTGAAGCCTTGTCGAACGCATGGGTGATCGGATTGAGGATCTGGAAGCAGCGGAAGGCATCGTCGCCCCGCTTCAGCTCCGCCAGCGCCATCACAACCCAGGTCGCGGCATGGGTATATTGTCCGCCGTTTTCGCGCACGCCCGGCGGATAGGCCTTGATATAGCCGGGATCCTTGGCGGAATTGGCGAAAGGCGGCGTGAACAGCCGGATGATGCGGGCATCCTCGTCGACCAGCTGATCGAGCACGGCTTCCATCGCCGTAACAGCGCGCGCGGGATCGCCCTCGCCCGACAGCACGCTCCAGGACTGCGCGATCGAATCGATCTGGCACTCGAGGCTTTCGCGGGAGCCGAGCAGCGTACCGTCGTCGAACGTGCCGCGGCGATAGTAGCCGCCATCCCAGGCCGCAGTTTCGAGCGCCTTCTTCAGCTCGGTAAGATGCGCCGACCAGCGCTCCGCATGGGCCGTGTCGCCGCGCTCTTCGGCATAGGGAATGAAGGAGCGCAATGCCCCCGCCAGGAACCAGCCGAGCCAGACGCTAGTGCCGCGCCCGCCGATGCCGACGCGGTTCATGCCGTCGTTCCAGTCGCCGCCAAGGAACAGCGGCAGACCGTTTGCCCCCTTGCGAGCGATGGCGAGATCGAGCGCCAGCGCCGCGTGTTCGTAGACGCTCGCCTTGTCCTCGGAAATTTCCGGCTTGTAGAACGAGTCGTGCTGGCCTTCGAGCAGTGCCGGCCCTTCCAGGAAGGCGATCTCCTCGTCGAGCACGTCTTTGTCGCCGGTGACGCTGCAATAGTGATGGATTGCATAGCTGAGCCAGACGACGTCGTCCGAGATCAGCGTGCGCACGCCCGCACCCGTTCCGGGCAGCCACCAATGCTGTACATCGCCTTCGCGGAATTGCCGCGAAGCGGCATTCAGGATCTGCCGGCGGGCAAGCGAGGGTTCGTGCAGCACGAAGGCCAGGGTGTCCTGCAGCTGGTCGCGGAAGCCGAAGGCGCCGCTTGCCTGGTAGAAGGCGGTGCGAGCCATGATGCGGCAGCCGAGGCTCTGATACGGCAGCCAGGTGTTGACGAGATTGTTCATTCCGCGATCCGGCGTCGATATCTGCAGCCTGCCGGTGAAGTCCCGCCAGAAGGCGCGGTTTGCCTCGACGGCATCGTCGAACGAAGCCTTGCGGATATCGGCGATGACGGCGCGCGCTTCTTCTTCCGTCGGCGTATCGCCGAGGAAGAAGGTGAAGTCGCGCTCCTCGCCGGCGCCGAGCTCGATGTCGATCGCAACAGCCGCAGCCGGATCACCGTCGAGATCGGTCGTACCGGAAAGGGCAGCGGCGGAGGTGACGGCCTGCGGCGTCTGGATCGTTCCCGCCTTGCCGATGAATTCGCGCCGGCTTGCCGAGAAGCTCGAAAGCGTCTCGCTCGCCGCGAAAAAGGCGGTGCGGTTGGAAAAATCGATGCTGTAGGGATTAGTGGCAAACAGCGCCCCCGTCTCCTCGTCATGGCTCGACAAGATGAAAGGCACTGTGCGTGCCGGATTGCTGCCGAGGACCCATTCGACATAACCGTAGAGACGCAGCTTACGGCTGGCCGAACCGGTGTTGCGCAGGCGCAGGCGCTGCAGTTTCACAGGCTTTTCGCGGTCGATCGTCTGCGTCAACTCGAGCGCGATCTCGTGCTGAACGCTGGAGAAGACGGAATAACCGAGCCCGTGGCGAGCTTCGAAACGGATGTCCGGACGGGGGGAAAGCGCTGCAAACGGCGTCATGACGGCACCGCTGTCCAGATCGGTGAGATAGAACGCCTCGCCCGAACGGTTGACCACGGCATCGTTCGACCAGGAGGTCAACTGATAGTCGCGCGAATTGGCGCTCCAGGTGAAGCCGGAGCCCTCGGCCGACACGTGGAAGCCGAATCTGTCATTGGAGATGACATTGATCCAGGGCTGCGGCGTCGCATGACCTCCAGGCAGCCGAACGACATATTCGCGTCCGTCGCGGGCAAAGCCGCCGATGCCGTTCCAGAAGTCGAGATCGCCTTCCTCCTCGATGACGACGGCCGGCACGACAGCTGGCGGCACCGGCGCGATACGCTTGACGGGGGCTTTGTTGCGCTCGACCCGTTCCATCTCCTGCAGCTCCTCCTTGGAGGGTGCAAACAGCGCGACGGCGCGGTTGATCTGGTCGACCACCTTGCCGTTCTTGGTATGCAGCGTGACGCGGGAAGCCGCGATCAGCGCATGGTAGGTGCTTTCCTCCATCAAGTCCTTGCGAACCGCAAAGATATGCTGGCGCAATCCGTCGGCCTGGCCCATGCGGCGCACGTTTTCGCACATGGCGTCGAGCGCATGCTGCATGTCCTGCGCATAGGAAGAGGCGCGTTCGTTCATGATGACGAGATCGGCGGTGACGCCGCGCGAGCGCAGATATTCCTGCGCCAGCAGCGCCTCGCGGGCGATGTCGAGATCCATGTCGTCGTTGATGCGCAGCGTGAAGATCGGGAAGTCGCCGGAGATCGCCAGCGGCCAGAGCGCCGATTGCGACTGCAGGCCGGCCTCGACGGTCGCCTCGTCCTTGCGCAGTTGCATGTCGGGATAGACGAGATAGCGTCCGAGATGCTGGAAGGCCGCCGCCTGCTGCGAGGTGACGCCGACATGGCGCATCTGCACCTGCGTGCGTGTCCAGGCCTGGACGAGCTCGTGAGTGAAGGCATCGGGATGACGGTAGCGATTGACCGCCTTGTCGACTTCCTCGCGGCTTGGCGCCGCAATCGTCCAGAAGATCACGCTGACTTTCTTGCCGGCCGGTACGCGGACGGTTCGACGCAGCGACATCACGGCATCGAGCATGAAGCCGTCGCTGCCGGAAAGCGTAGCACCTGGATCGAAGGCGGCCGCATCGGCAAGGCTGCGGCCACGGCCGATGAACTTGCGCCGGTCGGTCTCGAATTCGGTATGGCGGGTGTCGCCGGCGTTGTCGACGATCAGATGTGCGATGCTGATGTTCGGCTCGTTCGGATCGCGCTTGTTGCGTTCGGCGCGGATGACGTCGCCGCGCTTGCCGATCTCTGTCTTGACGAACATGCGGGCGAATGCCGGATGCGCATTGTCGGTATCGTCGGAGGTAATCACCGGTTCGAGATAGGAGGTGACCTCGATGAAACGGTCTTCCGTGCCCATGTTGAGCAGGGTGACGCGGCGGGCCTCGGCATCATGCTCGGTCGCGATGATGCACTCTACCTCGCTGGTGAGGTCGCCGACCGTCTTGGTGAACTGCGCCTTCTCGTCGGCGAATTCGACCTTGATCTTTTCGCCTTCGACACCCTTCGGCTCGGCGCTTGTGGACCACCATTCATTGGTGGCGGTATCGCGCAGGAAGATGAAGCTGCCCCAGCGGTCTTCGGTCGGATCGGCTTTCCAACGCGATACGGCAAGGCCGTTCCAGCGGGAATAGCCGGCGCCCGTCGCCGTCAGCATCAGCGAATAATGGCCGTTCGACAGGAACACGAGTTCGCGGTCGCGCGAAGCCGGATCGCTGATCTTCCGGAGTTCCGGCCGCAGGAGATCGTCCTGGATGCTGGCCGGCGTGTCGGATTCATGCTTGCCGCTCATGACAGGAATGTCGCGCGGCGCCTTTTCCTGCAGCAGGAGCTCTGCCGCCTCGATGACGGGATCGGCGTGGAAGAGCTCGCGCAGATGCCCGTTGAAGGCAACGTTGGCGACCGCCGCGATCGACATGCCGTGATGGTGGGCATAATAATTGTAGACCACCGCGCATTTCTTGCCTTCCGGCACGCGCGTCGGCGTGAAGTCGACGGCGTCGTGGAAGCCGAACTTGCCAAGCGCACCGACCTTGCGCAGCCTCTGCAGGTTTTCAAGCGCCCCCGGCGGGTCGTACTGGGCGGCGAGCAGCGAGGCGTAAGGCGCGATGACGGCATTGTGGCCGAGACCGCGCTTCAGGCCGAGCGTCGGCACGCCGAAATTCGTGTACTGATAATTGAGGTTATGGTCGCGGGCATTGAAGGCCGCTTCCGAAATGCCCCAGGGAATACCGAGCTTGCGGGCGTAATTCATCTGCTCGACGACGACCAGATTGTTGGTCTGGTTGAGAATACCCCCACCGCGCTCCTGCATGACGAGCGGCGGCATCAGATATTCGAACATCGAGCCGGACCAGGAAACCAGCGCACCGCGTGACCCCACAGGCACGACCTGGCGGCCGAGGCGGTACCAGTGTTCCGTCGGCAGATCACCCTTGGCGATGCCGAAGAGGCTGGTCAGGCGGCATTCCGAGGCGAGAAGGTCATAGCAGGCCTGGTCGAGTTCACCGCTTTCGACGCGGTAGCCGATCGACAGCAGACGCCGCTCCGGCCGGAACAGGAAGCCGAAATCCATCGAGAAGGCGAGATCGCGCGCCTTGTCGCGCAGCGCCACCAGCCGCGGCCTCAGCGCATCGACCTTGGAAAGATCGAAGGTGCTGTCGGAAATATGCGCCTCGCAGACCTTCACCAGCGATGCCGCCCACAGGGTGACCTCTTCGCTCTGCTTCGACTTGACCTCATGGTCGAGATTGGCGGCGAGCTTCTCGATGTCGCGCGCGAGAACGGCGAGATTGATGATGCGGATCGAGGCGAATTCGTGCTCGCGCTTGACGGCGGCAAGCGCGTTCTGGAAGCCGACGATGCGCTCCTCCAGGCGTCGGCGCAGCGGGCGCACGGTCTTGCGATCGTCGGGCAGGTCCGCCAGCACTTCGCCGAGAATGCCGGCCGTGTCGCCGACGCCGTCGAGATTGCCCTGCATATGGGCGGACGGCGCCTCGGCCCAGTTGCGGCAGGCCGACGAAATGGCGATCAGATGACCGGCGAGATTGCCGCTGTCGACGGCCGAGACGTAACGGGGGCCAAGCGTCTGCAGTGTATCGGTGTGGTACCAGTTGAACAGGTGACCGCGGAATTTCTCCATTCTATCGATCGTCGCGATCGTCTGCTCCAGCCGCTCGAGCGTCTCCTCGAAGGAGAACCAGCCGAAATGCCGGCCGGAAACGACGGAAAGCAGATAGACGCCGATATTGGTCGGCGAGGTGCGCGCCGCGACGATCACATGCGGCGTTTCCTGGACATTGTCCGGCGGCAGATAGTTCTGCTCGGCCGTCGTGAAGGTCTCGAAATAACGCCAGGTGCGCCGGGCGATCTTGCGCAGTTCGCTCGACACGGAATCGGCGACCTCGAGCCGGTCCTCGGTCTCCGCCGACTGGCTGACATACCAGGCCACAACCGGCGATAATATCCAGAGCAGCGCGAAGGGAATGCCGACGAGGAAAGCGTTATCGCCGGGAAGCGCAGCAAAACCGAGTGCCAGCAGAGCCAGCGCCGGTGCATGCCACATCGCCTTGTAGTAGGAGATCAACGTGCCCTGGCCGCCGGCCTGAACGCTGGCGGCGGTCCGCCATTGCAGCATCAGCTTGCGGCTGACGAACAGGCGGTAGAGCGAACGGCCGATCGCATCCGCCATCATGCAAGCCGAATCGGCGATGAAGACGATGCGCAGCGCAACCTGCGCATTGGCGGCGGTAATATCGGACCAGACAGTATAGAGATGGGCGCGGGCGATGATATCGCTGGTGCGCGGGATGATGCCGTTGATGAGCGACAGCGTCGGCGCGACGAAGAGGCAGAAGATCAGCAGAATCTGCCAGATGAGCGCGCCGAGCGGACCCATGAAATACCAGCCGAGCACGGAGGCGAAGAACCAGGCGATCGGCGTCAGCGAGCGGCGCAGATTGTCGAACATCTTCCAGCGGCCGAGTGCCGTGACGCCGTATTTCGGATTGAACATGTAGGGGAGAAGCTGCCAGTCGCCGCGCGCCCAGCGATGCTGCCGCGAGGTTTCCACCTCATAGCGGATCGGGAAATCCTCGACCAGTTCGAGATCGGTGACGAGCGCGCAACGCGCCATCGAACCTTCGAGAAGATCGTGGCTGAGCACGGAGTTCTCGTCGATCCGGCCCTTCAGCGACGCTTCGAAGGCATCGACATGGTAAAGGCCCTTGCCGGTGAAGGTGCCTTCGCCGGCGAGATCCTGATAGACGTCGGAAACGGTGAAGACGTAAGGATCGAGGCCGCGGTTGATCGAAAAAACGCGCTGGAAGACCGACGCGTCCTTGCCCGTCGTCAGCGACGGCGTGACACGCGGCTGCAGCACGCCATAGCCGCTTTCGACGCGGCCGGTTTTCGGATTGATGACCGGGCGGTTGATCGGATGATAGAGCTTGCCGACGAGCTTGGTGACGGCATCGCGCATCAGGCGCGTATCGGCATCGAGCGTCATGACATATTGCACATTGGCCGGCACGGTATTGGCGCCCGGCAGGTAGGTCGTGTCGCGGTCGCCGCGCAGAAGCATGTTCAGCTCGTGCAGCTTGCCGCGCTTGCGCTCCCAGCCCATCCACACGCCTTCCGAGGGATTGTAGAGGCGGCGGCGATGCAACAGATAGAAACGCGTCTTGCCGTCATAGGCATAGCGGGCGGAGAGATTGGCGATCTCGCGTCGCGCATAGTCGAGAACCTCGAGATCGGCAGGCGTTTCCTCGACGTCGCTGTCCGGCCAGTCGCTGAGCATCGCGAAATAGATCTCGCCGCGCGGATTGGCGAGATAATGAACCTCGAGATTGCGCACGTGATCGTCGACGCTGTCACGGTTCGAGATCAGACAGGGCACGACGAGCAGCGTGCGCGCATCTTCCGGAATGCCTTCCTTGAACTCGTAGCCGACGAGGCGCGCCGGCGTCACGAAGAAGGATAGCAAGGTGTTGAAGAGACCTGTCGCCCCCTCCGACGCCGGCACTGAGAACATGATCAGCAGCAGGGCGATTTCGACCGCACCCATGCCGGCATTCGCCATGAACTTGCCGACGATCGCCATGGCGATGACCGTCAGCAGCATGACGGGCACGGCAATCGCCAGCCAGTTGAACCGGCGCACGGCGCGCACGAAATGCTGGGTGACCGTCGGGCGATAATTCGCCCGCGCCTCGAGCTTCGGCCGCTGTGCGCCCGACAGGAAGCCGCCGACATTCGGTTCATGCGGCTGCGGCTCGTCGGAGGCCTTGGCGGCATCGGTCATGTCGAGCGCCAACTGGGCGATTTCCATTTCCGACAGCGGCGAGCGCTTGGCCAGCTTCTCGATCTGTTTGCGATATTTGTTGCGCGAGCCGGAATCGAGGATGCCGTAATCCGAATGCTCCCAGAGCAGCTTGTCGACATGGCTGACCTGCTCGACCCAGACCGACCATTCGGCATCGTCGATCTCGCGAAGGCTGCGGATGATGTTGCCCATCGTCACATTGCCGGAAGAGAGCCGGCTGTGTTCGGCCGTCGTTGCCTCTTCGGTGTTGCGGCCGAGCTCTTCCAGCCGCTCGTCGAGCCAGGTGATCGCCAGGCTCGATGTCTGCGAGCCGTCGCGCAGGCGATAGAGGAACTGCGTCGAGAAGGTATTGTCTTCGGCAAGCGGTTCCAGCGTCTTCAGATAGGCGGCCGCCCCGGCTGGGTCCGTCAGGCGCACCAATTCGTCGGCCGCCTCGTTGGCGCGGCGGCGCAGCCGGCGGCTGGCTTCGACACGGCTCGAAATGCGGCGAAGGTTTTCCACGAGCACGTAGCGCACGAGGGAGGGCAACGCCCAGAGTTCGCCGATCCTGAGCGTCTCGCTGGCCTGGAAGCCGTCGACCAGCGCGGTCAGACTTTCCTGCGAGATCGTGCTGTGGGTATGGGCGACATAGAGCCAGGCAAGCACAAGGGTCCGCGGTACCTCGACGCCGCCGACGACCATGGTCGGCAATTCGCGATAGAAACGGCGAGGGAAGTCGCGCCGCACCTCCTGGATCGCCTCTTCGACGATATAGTGATTGTCCAGCAGCCATTCTGCCGCCGGCGTGATCGTCTCGCCGGCCTCGACGTCGGTCGCCGTGGTCCGGTAGACGCGCAGGATTTCCTTCTCGTTTTCCTTATGGCGCGCGAAGAAATCAAAAGGTGCGAAAGCCGGCAGTTGGTCGACGCCGTTGCGGGCGACCGCATCGCCCATCGCCTTGATGTCCTCGATCGAAAGATAGGTCGAACGGATCGAACCGTTGTGATCGATCTGCTTCATATCGGGTTCGCGCGGAAGGCTCGGAGAAAGATGAGAAATAGACATGGGTTCGGTTCTGGATCCAAACAAAGTTATGGCTGTTTTGCTCAGCCTTTTGCACTGCTTATCATGACTGCTACATGAACGGAGCCCTATTCTTCAAAGATCGATGAAGCCGGGGTGAACGACACTCGGGCCAAGCAATGCAAACGGGCTACGCCCTGTTCAGGACGTGACCCGACGGGATCAAGACCATCGATACCCTCTGCGCGAAAGCCATGTCGAAAATTTGGACACCCTCGGGAAAATTCAAGTCAAGAGGCATGCGCCGCCGCCCGGCGAGCTTGTCTGGGCAGTGGAAATGACCGAAATACCGGCACCTGGTTCCGGCAATGCAAGAGCTCTTCGATTCCAGAAAAACGAAAGACGCATGATCGCCTGACCATGCGTCTGGTGGCGATTTGGGCGGTTGTGGCCCACGCCGCTTCCGCTCGAGATCAAGGTCACTCGGGCGTGTTTTGGATGGTGTGAAAAAAGTATAGAAGAATGATGGGATCGGAATGCCCGATCACCACAACAAAATGTCTCGTGACCACTCTCCTTTTGACATTCGAGCGTCAGGAGAATGCCGAGACAAATTAAATGTTCCGGAATTCAGGCGGAAACCGCCGCAGCGCCGGCATCTGCCGACGCTCATCACCCGTCGGGTTACCCGACGACCCCGCAAACCATGGCTACGACGAACAGGAATGCCGCAGTGAAGATCGCTCCATGGAGCATCGTCTGAAGCCTGTGGCGCGTGGTCAGCGGCTTCTTGGTCGGTACGGAACCATACTGGTTCACGTGAGCATGCGAAATACCCAGATCTGCCATATGTCGCCTCCGTTGTTCTCGTGCGGCCGGTTGTGCGGCTCGCGCTTATATTCTTATTTTCTCTATCAAGTAGGTAGAGATAAATTTCCGTCCAGAGCGAGCGGAAGAGAAAATTCAACCAGCCCTTTTAGCAGAGCGTGCGCCATGCCCAGATCAACGAGCGCTCGACGGCGTTCTCGTTCTGCGACGGGTTGGAGGAAGTCTCGATCAGCCGACGGTCCTTTTCCGCAGGAATGGATGCCGAAATCTGTTCCCGGCGATCGGCTCGAACAGGAGGATCGAGGTAACCCATGGTCATCCCACCGAGAAAGAACATGCATCAACCTCCATCGATCACGAAAGCTAACAATCGTTAACGGGATCATGACAGAAGCGAGGCAGCTGTCAATAGTCTAGCTGAATGGTCGTCTTTTAGGGAAGCATTATCCTTAACACCGCCGCCGGTCTTTTCTTTTCAACGGTTTGAAAAGATTGACTTTCAGGCTTTGACGAAACCCTTGCTCGCGATCATCAAATTTCTCGTATAATCCTCGTGAACCGCGCCTTGCGCCAGTTCCTGCGAGCTCAGCCGCTCGACGACGGCGCCGTTGCGCATCACGGCGAGCCTTTCACACATATGGGTGACGACACCGAGATCATGGCTGACCATCACGAAGGTGAGCTTGCGGTCGCGCCGGATCTCTTCCAGCAGGTTCAGCACCTCGGCCTGCACCGAGGCGTCGAGCGCCGATGTCGGCTCGTCGAGCAGCAGGATCGACGGTTCCACGATCAAAGCCCGGGCGATCGCCACGCGCTGGCGCTGGCCGCCGGAGAGCTGGTGCGGGTAGCGGAAACGGAAACCATTGCCGAGGCCGACCTCGTCAAGCGCGCGGGCGATCCGCTTCTCGCCGTCGGCGATGCCGTGGATTGCTAGCGGTTCGAGCAGAAGCCGGTCGATCGTCTGGCGCGGATGCAGCGAACCATAAGGATCCTGGAAGACCATTTGCACCCGCCGGTAGAAGACTTTGCTGCGTTTCGAACCTTTCAGCGGCTCGCCATCGATGTTGATCGCGCCGCCGCTGACCGGCGCAAGTCCGGCAACGGCCCGCAGCAAGGTCGATTTTCCCGAGCCGGACTCACCGACGAGACCAAAGGATTCGCCGCGTTCGACAGTGATGCTGACATCCTTCAGCGCATGAAAATGGTCGTAGACGACACTGAGATCGTCGATCTCGAGAGCTGCGCTCATGCCGCCCACTCCGGCTTGCGGTCGAGCACTGGCAACGGATGACGGTTCGCGCCGATCTCGGGCATGCAGTTCAGCAGCCCCTGCGTATAAGGATGCTGCGCATGTTTGAGATCGGCGGCCGCCAACTCCTCGACGATCTTTCCGGCATACATGACGATGACGCGATCGCAGAAGGAAGAGACCAGCCTCAGATCGTGGGAGACGAAGATCAGCCCCATGCCGCGCTCGGACACCAGCCTGTCCATGATCCTCAGCACGTCGAGTTGCACCGTCACGTCAAGCGCCGAGGTCGGCTCGTCGGCAATCAGCAGTTCCGGCCCGGCAATCAGCATCATGGCGATCATCGCGCGCTGCCCCATGCCGCCCGAGACCTCGTGCGGATGCAGGTCGAAGACACGTTTCGGGTCGCGGATCTGCACCGCTTCCAGCATGGCAAGCGCGCGCTCGCGCGCCTCCGCCTTGCCGACCTTCTCGTGCGTGCGCAGCGTTTCGCAGATCTGCCGTCCGATCGACATGACGGGATCGAGCGAATATTTCGGATCCTGCAGGATCATGGCGATGCGCTTGCCGCGCAACCTGCGCCTTTCGCCGGCCGACGCATTGATGAGATCGATGCCGTTGAAATTAAGCCTCTCGGCCGTGACGACGCCGTGTTTCGGCGTCAGACCCATGATTGCCCGTCCGGTCTGCGACTTGCCGGAACCGGATTCGCCGACGATGCCGAGCCTTTCCTTGCCGAGCGTGAAGGAGACGTCGCGCACGGCCTCGATCACGCCGGTGCGCGTGGGATAGCTGACCTTGAGCTTGTCCACGGTCAGAAGTGTCGTCATTGGCCGCTCTCCTTCGGATCGAGCGCGTCGCGCAGGCCGTCGCCGAGGAGATTGAAGCCGAGGCTGACGATAAGGATGGCGATGCCGGGCATGGCCGCGACCCACCATTGATCGAGGATGAAGCGCCGTCCCGAGGCGATCATCGCACCCCATTCCGGCAGCGGCGGCTGCGCCCCCAGACCAAGGAAACCGAGACCGGCAGCCGTCAGGATGATGCCCGCCATGTCGAGCGTCACGCGCACGATCAGCGAGGAGATGCAGAGCGGCATGACATGGCGCACGATAATGCGGAAAGGCGAGGCGCCCATCAGCTTCACCGCCGAAATATAGTCTGAACGCCGGACCGTCAGCGTCTCGGCGCGCGCGATGCGGGCATAGGGCGGCCAGGAGGTGATGGCGATGGCGATGATCGCGTTCTGAATGCCGGGACCGAGCGCTGCGACGAAGGCGAGCGCCAGAACCAGCTTCGGAAAGGCGAGGAAAATATCGGTGATGCGCATCAGCGTCGCATCCACCCAGCCTCCGGCATAACCGGAGACCGTACCGACGATCAGCCCGACCGGCGCCGAGATGACGGCGACCAGCACGACGACGAGCAGCGTCAATCGCGATCCGTAGATCAGCCGTGAATAGATATCGCGGCCTTGGTCGTCCGAACCGAGCCAGAATCCCCCCGTGCCGGGCGGCAGCAGGCGGGCATTGCGCAGATCGCCGACAACGGGATTGTGCGTGGCGAGCAAATCGGCAAAGGCGGCGATGAAAAGCAGCGCCACGATGATCAGCAGGCCGACGACGGCGAGCCTGTTGGCCGTGAACTGCCGCCATGTGACGTAGGCACGGCCGAGGCGGGCTTGCAGGCGCGATTGCGGCCGGTCGGAAAGCAGCCATTCGCGGCGGCTGATCGCAGGAGATGGGCTGGCATTGGCCGTCATCGGTTTCGCGTCCTCGGATCAAGCGTCCGGTAGAGAAGATCGGACAGAAGGTTGATGCCGATGAAGACCGTACCGATGACGATCGTGCCGCCGAGCACGGCGTTCATGTCGGCATTCTGCAGCGAATTGGTGATGTAGAGCCCGATGCCCGGCCAGGAAAAGACGGTCTCGGTCAGCACCGATCCTTCAAGCAGGCCGGCATAGGAAAGCGCAATCACGGTGACCAGCGGCACGGCGGCATTGCGCAGCGCATGGCCCCAGATCACCCGCGTTTCCGAAAGCCCCTTGGCGCGCGCGGCAACGATATATTCCTGGGAAAGCTCGTTCAGCATGAAGCTGCGCGTCATGCGACTGATATAGGCGAGCGAGAAATAGCCGAGCAGCGAGGCAGGCAGGATGATGTGGCGGAAGACATCATAGAAGACGTCCCATTGCCCCTGCCAGGCGCTGTCGAAGAGGTAGAGGCCGGTGATCGGCGTGAACGTATATTCAAAGACGATGTCGATGCGGCCCGGAAAGGCCACCCAGCGCAGTTGCGCATAGAAGATGACGAGCGAGATCAGCGCCAGCCAGAAGATCGGCACCGAATAGCCGACGAGGCCGACGACGCGCACCACCTGGTCGGCGAGGCTGCCGCGGCGCACCGCGGCGAGAACGCCGAGTGGTACGCCGACGAAAGCGCCGATGAGCGTTCCGAACGTTGCGAGCTCGATTGTCGCCGGCAGCACCCGGCGAATATCGACCATGACAGGATTGGTCGTCAGCACCGAATTGCCGAAATCGCCGGACAGGATGCCTTTGATATAGATGAAGAACTGCTGATAGAGCGGCAGGTTGAAGCCCATTTCCTGGCGTACGCGCTCGACGACATGGTTGGGCGCGCGGTCGCCGAGAATGGCGAGCACGGGATCGATCGGCACGACGCGGCCGATGAAGAAGGTGACGGCCAGAAGGCCGAAATAGGTGGTGACGGCGGCAAACAGAAACCGCCCTAGCGCCTTTGCAAAGGCGCCGGCACGGCCCTTTCGGGGCCGCGCCTCCTGCGTTGTTTCGACGGTGCTCAAGCGACCAATCCTGCCGGACTATTCCTTGCCGATCGGACCGACGAAATTGGTGTCGAAGCTCGGACCCAGCTTGAAGTCCTTCACGCTCTTGCGGTAGCCGGCCACCTCGGTCTGCTGGAAGATGAAGACGAAGGGGCTGTTTGCCAGGTACTTCTTCTGGATGTCCTGATATATGGCGGCGCGCTTGGCGGCGTCGCGTTCCAGAAGTGCTGCCTTGGCTTGCTTGTCGAGCTCCGGCGCTTCCCAGCTGTTGCGCCATGCGAGCGTCTTCACCGTGCCGGCATCGGAATTGTCAGGATTGCCGGTAAAGGTGTCGGCATTGGAATTCGGGTCGAAATAGTCCGAACCCCACTGGCCGATATACATGTCGTGCGTACGGGCACGATATTTGGTCAGCGTCTGCTTGCCGTCGCCGGGGATGATTTCCATCTTCACGCCGGCCTGCGCCAGCGTCTGCTGCATGGATTCAGCGATACCGGTCACCGGCTGGCTGTTGCGCACGTCCATGGTGATCGAGAAACCGTCGGGTACACCGGCCTTGGCGAGCAGTTCCTTGGCCTTGGCGACATCGAGCTTGTAAGGATTTTCGTCGAGTGCGCCGAGCTGACCCTTTGGCAGGAAGGTTTGATGGATCTCGCCGATACCCTTGATCAGCGTTGCGCCGATCGCATCGTAATCGACCAGATATTTGAAGGCTTCCTGGACTTCCGGCTTTTTCAGGTTCTCGTTCTTGTTGTTCAGGCTGACATAATAGATCGTGCCCTTCGGCGCACTCGTTGTCGCGAGATCGGCATTCTTCGAAACGGCGTCGATGTCGCCCGGCTCGAGGTTGCGGGCGATATCGATATCGCCGGCTTCGAGCGCCAGGCGCTGGGCAGCGCTTTCCTTCATGTAGCGGTAGATGACGCGGTTGAGCTTTGCCTTGTCGCCATAATAATTGTCGTTGCGTTCCAGCACGACGACTTCGTTGGCGCGCCATTCGCGCATCTTGTAGGCGCCGGAGCCGGCATAGCCGGTCTTCAGCCATTCGTTGCCGAAGTCGTTGTCGTATTTGTGATCGGCATCGGGCGTCACCGCCTTCACATGCTCCAGCACCAGCTTCTTGTCGACGACGGAAGCGACCGTTGCCGTCAGGCAGTTGAGCACGAAGCTTGGCGCATAGGCCTTGTCGACCGTGAAGACGAAGGTGCTGGCATCGGCCGCCTTGGCCTTTTCCGTGACGTTGTCGCCGGTCAGGCCGAATTGGGTGAGGATGAAGGCCGGGCTCTTGTCGAGCTTGACGGCGCGCTCGAACGACCAGGCAACGTCTTCGGCGGTGATCGGGTTGCCGGAGGCGAATTTCAGGCCTGACTTCAGCTTGAACGTATAGGTGAGACCGTCATCGGAAACGCTCCAGCTTTCGGCCAGATCACCCTTCACCTTCGACGTGTCGTCCATATCGAGACGGACGAGCAGGCTGTAGCTGTTGCTGGTAATTTCGGCGGTCGAAAGCTCGAAAGCCTCACCCGGATCCATCGTGATGATATCGTCGATGGCGAAACCTTCGACCAGCGTATCTTTCGGCGTTTCGGCGAAGGCCGAGGGTGCGGCCATCATCAGCAGTGAAAGCGCAGCTCCCGCGGAAAGCATACGGAAATTGCGGCTGAGCTTGGTCATCATCATGGTTTGTTCCCCTGTTTTGATTGATTACGAAGCGTTTGCGGTCATGCCCATTAAAACTATGGTGCGTTCTCAGCGCGTCCAGAGGCGCGCGCGACGCTTTAGGCGTGACCCTCCCGCCAAGCTTGTGCGAGAATGCGAAGCCAATTTTCACGGGCAAGTTTCGTGAGTTCGGCGTCAGCATAGCCAACCTCTCTGAGAGCGGCAATCAGCTTCTGATTGCCGGCTGCATCACCGATTTCCTCAGGAATGGTGGCCCCGTCAAAGTCCGATCCGAGCGCCACGCAGTCGATGCCGATGCGGTTCACAAGATAGTCGATGTGGCGGATCATGTCGGCAAGCGGCGTATCACTGTCCGAGCGGCCGTCGGCGCGCAGCATGGCGGTGGCATAATTGATGCCGACGAGCCCGCGGCTTTCGCGGATCGCATCGAGCTGCCTGTCCGTCAGGTTGCGCGCGACTGGCGTCAGGGCGTGGGCATTGGAATGGCTGGCGACCAGCGGCTGGTCCGTCTTCTTCGCCACGTCCCAGAAACCCTTCTCGGTGATATGGGCAAGGTCGATCAGGATACCGAGGCGATTGCATTCCCTGACCAGCGCGAAGCCGGCATCGGTGAGGCCCGGCGCCGTGTCCGGCGACATCGGGAAGGCGAAGGGCACGCCGTGACCGAAGACATTGTGCCGGCTCCAGACCGGCCCGAGCGACCGCAGCCCCGCCGCATAGAATACCTCGAGCGCCGAGAGATCGGCGCCGATCGCCTCGCAGCCTTCCATATGCATGACGGCAGCGAAAATGTTATCCGCCATGGCGCCGCGAATATCCTTCACCGTCCGGCAGAGCCGCCAGGCGCCGGCCTGATCGAGCCGTAGTGCGATCGCCGCCATTTCATTGGCGATGGCAAGAGAAGGCAGCGGATCGAGAGGGGCCGCCATCGGCGTCACATAGCGACCGCTGGCATCCGGATCGGCGAAGACGAGATCGCCTGAGGGGATGTAGATGGCGCAGAGACCGCCTGAAAGACCGCCCTCTCTAGCCCGATGCGCATCAATATGGCCGACCGTCGTGCCGTCTGCGAATTCCGCGATCGGGTCGCTGCCGTCTTTTGAATGTGTCCAGAGTCGAAGGAGAACGTCGTTGTGACCATCAAATACGAATTGCATCTGTCTTCCTGCGCTGCCCGGTCGGGCGAATGAAGCGGCCAGAATAGAAAAGCTGACGGAAATCGCCACCTCTTTTTTTTAAAATCCGTGATCGGTGCGGAAAACAGAACGGGGGCCGAAGCCCCCGTAAAAACTATGAGAGATCAGTGCTTGCGTCGCTTCTTCTGTCGGTAGACGTCGATGACCACCGCCGCGACAATGATAAGGCCTTTGACGATCTCCTGGTAATAGGCATCGATCCTGAGGAACGTGAAGCCGGAGGTCATGACGCCGAGAATGATGGTGCCGATGACAGTGCCGGTGATGCGCCCGACGCCGCCGGTGAGCGAAGTGCCGCCGATGACGGTCGCAGCGATCGCGTCGAGTTCATATCCGACACCCATGCTGGCCTGTGCGGTTTCAGCACGGGCCGCCGTGACGATACCGGCAAGGCCGGCGAGCAATCCGGCGATCACATAGACCTTGACGAGATGCGCCTCGATGTTGATCCCGGAGACGCGTGCGGCCTGCGGGTTCGCGCCGATGGCATAGGTGAATTTTCCGTAACGCGTATAGCGCAGCGCAATGTGAAAGATCAGCGCAACGACCAAGAAGACGACAACCGGCCAGGCTTTCGTTCCGATGAAATGAAACTGCTCCGTGATCCCGGAAACCGGCTGTCCCTTCGTATACCACTTCGCCACGCCCCTGGCCGAAACGAACATACCAAGCGTTGCAATGAACGGAGGGATCTTCGTGTAGGCGATGAGCGCGCCGTTCGCGAGACCGGCAGCCGCCCCGATCAGCAGACCAACGACGATGGGCACGAAAGCCGGCAGGTCGGTCAGCGAGGGAAAGACGGCCCGTCCCCAGGTCGAGGACTGGGCGAAGCTTGTCGCGATCATCGCCGTCATGCCGACGACCGAACCCGACGAAAGGTCGATGCCGCCGGTGATGATGACCTGCGTGACACCGACGGCGATGATGCCGATGACGGAGACCTGCAGGATCATGATCGTCAGACGCTGCGAATTCATCAGAAAGCTTTGGCCGATGAACATCCAGCCGAGCACTTCATAGATGAGCGCGATGCCGACGAGCACGAGGAAAATGCTGAGTTCCGTCGGTATGCGCCGCCGCCTTTGCCGGGTTGCGAGCGGAGCCGCACCCTCTGCTGCCTTGGTAGTCATGTCAAACCTCCCTTGGGCAATCGCCGTCAACGCATCACTGCGCAGCCAGCTCCATCACCTTGATCTGCGTTGCTTCGTCGCGATTGAGGAAACCGGTCACGCGTCCCTCGTGCATGACCATGATGCGGTCGCTCATCCCGAGAACCTCGGGCATCTCGGACGAGATCATAACCACCGCCACACCGTCTCGCGCCATCTCCGTGACCAGCCGGTGGATTTCCGCCTTGGCGCCGACATCGATGCCACGCGTCGGCTCGTCGAGGATGAGGATGCGCGGATTGGTGAGCAGCCAGCGCCCGATCAGCACTTTCTGCTGATTGCCGCCCGAAAGATTTTCCACCCGCTCATAAAGATTGGGCGTTTTCACGCGCAGCTTTTTTGCCATGTCTTCGCAGGTTGCCTCGACTGCGCCCTGCTGCACGAAGCCGCCCTTGACGTATCTGTCCTGCAGAACGGCGATCTGCATGTTCTCGAGAATATCGAGGATCAGCAGACAGCCGGTATCTTTCCGGTCCTCGGTCAGGAACGCCATCCGGTTGCGGATGGCCTCGGTCGGCGAGGAAATGGTCACCGGCTTGCCGTAGAGCTCGATCGAGCCGGAGCTTGCCGGCGTCACCCCAAACAGTGTTTCGGCGACATTCGACCGGCCGGAACCGACAAGGCCGGCCACGCCGAGGATTTCGCCGGCCCTGACCTCGAACGAGACATCCTTGAAGACGCCGTTGAGACACAGATCCTTGACGGAGAGCATGACCTCGCCGATCGGCACCTCTTCCTTGGGAAACATCTGGGTAATCTCGCGCCCGACCATCATGCGGATGATGTCGTCGCGGGTGACGTCGGTCGAGGCATGCGTGCCGATATATCGGCCGTCGCGGAAGACGGAGAATTCGTCGGCGATCTCGAAAAGCTCGTTCATCTTGTGGGTGATGTAGACGATGCCGATGCCTTGGGCCCTGAGGTCGCGGATAATACGGAAAAGATGCTCGACCTCGCGCTCCGTCAGCGCCGAAGTCGGCTCGTCCATGATCAGCACGTCGGAATTGTAGGAAACCGCCTTGGCGATCTCGACCATCTGCCGGTTGGCGACCGACAGGAACCGGACTTCGATATCGGGATCGATGGCGATATTGAGCCGGGCAAACAATTCCTCGGTCATGCGATGCATCACGCCGTGATCGATGAAGCCGAGGCGGTTCTTCGGTTCGCGGCGAATCCAGATATTTTCTGCGACCGTCATGAACGGCATCAGGTTCAGTTCCTGATGGATCATGGCAATGCCGTTCTCCAGCGCGTCGAGCGGAGATTTCAGCTGGATCTCGATCCCCTTCAGGCGAATATCGCCCTTATCGGGCGTGTAGATGCCGGCGAGGATCTTCATCAACGTCGATTTGCCGGCGCCGTTTTCGCCCATCAGCGCATGCACGGAGGCGCGCTTCAGCTTAAACTGCACGTCGTCAAGTGCGACGACACCAGGAAATTCCTTGCGGACACCCTCGGCGCTCAAGAGATATTCCGCATTCGGGACGGCGCCGCTCGCGCGCACGGCGGCCATGGTTGTCGGGCTGACGGCCATATCATCTCCTCCGGATACTGGTAGGCGAAAAGGATGCGGGCAAAGCCCGCATCCTGTTTGGCGTTCGCCTCAGTTCTTGGTGACGAAGTCCTTGACGTTGGCAGGCGTGACGAGCTGGAAGGGAATGTAGACCTTCTTTTCGATCTTTTCGCCCTTGGCGAGCTTGAGCGCTGCATCGAGCGAGCCCTTTCCCTGGCCGGCGGCATCCTGGAACACCGTGACGTCGAGATCACCCGCCTGCATGGCGGCAAGCGCGTCCTGCGTGGCGTCGACGCCGCCGACGACGACCTTGCTCATATCCTTGCCGGCCGCCTTCAGCGCCTGGATGGCGCCGATCGCCATTTCGTCGTTGTTGGAGATCACGGCATCGAATTCGATACCGCTGGAAAGCCAGTTGGTCATCAGGTCGGCGCCCTGGGTGCGGTCCCAGTTCGCCGTCTGCTCTTCGACGATCTCCAGACCCTTGCATTCATCCGTCTTGATGACGTCATGAACGTCCTGGGTCCGCATGCGCGCAGCCTGGTTGGAGAGCTCGCCCATGATGACGACGGCCTTGCCCTTGCCGCCGAGAATGCGGCAGATTTCCTTGGTTTCCAGCGTGCCGGATTCCTGCTCGTTGGAAGCGACGAAGGCCTGATTGTCCGGCAGCGTGTCGACGTTGACCGGTTCACGGTTGACATAGACAAGCGGAATACCAGCATCGGCCGCGAGCTTCGACATTGCCGTGGTCGCATCGGTATCGACAGGGTTGACGATGATCGCATCGACCTTTGAGGCGATGAAATTCTGGATCTGGCTCTGCTGCTTGGAAACGTCGTTCTGTGCGTCTTCGACCTGCAGCGTCACACCGCTGAGTGTCTTTGCATAATCGGTCATGCCGTTGCGCAGAACCGTCAGGAAATTGTCGTCGAATTTCGCCATCGAGACGCCGACAGTTTCCGCGTGAGCCGCCGTCGACATGACGAGCGCCATCGCAGTGCCCAGGATAAACTTTTTCATTTTCACTTCCTCCACAAAGCGGTGCCCGGCTGCACCCTCCTCACGCCGGAGCTCCAGGCATTTGCTCTGAAGCCGCAATTCCCTGCGCCGCCTCTCCCGCGGCGCTCCGCAAAACGGAACAAACAAACCGTTAAATCTGTTATGCGGAATATTCATTCCATTTTCTGGGAACGGCGTCAAGTATCTTTAGCGGCGACGAGATATGGATGAGAGCGCAATGCCATGCGGGCTTCACTACCGACGCCCGCATTCCCTCTGTTGTGAAAGACCAGGCGAGCATCCATCTATGGGAGGGTCGAAGACGGGCTCACGGCCGCAAACGCCTTCGACCTCTCGCCGCGACCCAATCATTTGAAGATTTTGGAGACAGGACAGATGTCCATTTCGATGTATCGCCTCACCGTTCCCATATTCCAGCGCGGCCTCGCCAGCCTGAAAACCTACCTCGACAAGGCCGAAGCCTATGCGAAGGAAAAGAATATCGATCCTGCCATATTGGTCGCCGCTCGCCTGGCGCCCGACATGCTGCCGCTCTCCGGCCAGTATCAGCGCGCCAGCGACAGCGCCAAATTTGCGCTCGCCCGCCTGACGGCGACCGACGCCCCGAAATTCGAAGATAACGAAACGACGTTCGACCAACTACGCGAGCGCCTCGCAAAGACCGACGCCTATCTCGCCGGCTTCTCGGCACAAGCGCTGGAAGGCACAGAAACCCGCCAGATCACCCTGCCGGGAAAGAGTGGTATCGTGCTGCCGGGTGACGAATATATCGCCACCTTCGCCCTACCGAACTTCTATTTCCACGTCGCGACGGCCCACGCCATCCTGCGCAACCAAGGCGCACCGATCGGCAAGCGCGATTATCTCGGCTAGACCAACTCAGGGCCGGTGGGTCACCGGCCCTCTTTCCGTCAGTTCGGTATAGGCGAGCGTCTGATCGAGATGCCGTGCTCGAAGCGACAGCAGCTTCTCGGCATAGTCGAGCCGTATCGCCGCATAGGCCGGATCCGCCGCGACATTGTCGAGCTCCATCGGATCATCGGCAAGATTGAAGAGCAGCGACGGCAATGCGGTAAAATGCACATATTTGATCCGCGCGTCGCGGATCACCGCGAGATTGCATTCGTTGGACCCCAGCTGGAAATACCGCTCGGCCTCACCATGCGCAATGTCGCGGAAATCGAATTCCCAAAATGCCGCGTCCCGCCAGTTCTGTCCGCTGCCACCCCTGACAAACGGCATGAGCGACCGGCCGTCGAGCCCGTTCTTCGCGTCGACGCCGAGCCTTTGGCAAAGTGTCGGAAAAATATCGGCAGCGCTGGTGAATTTGTCGACGACCCCAGCACTGCTTGCGGGATCGCGGATCACCAGCGGAATATGATAGCTGCCGTCGAAGAAGCCGCCCTTGCCGAGCATCCAGTGATCGCCCGCCATCTCGGCATGGTCGGAGGTGAAGATAACAAGCGTATCGTCCCAGGCGCCCGCACCCTTGAGGGCCTGCCAGATGCGGCCGAGCTGCGCATCGACCTCTGATATCATGCCGTAATAAATCGCCCGGATCGCGGCGAAATCCTCAGCGTTCCAGCCGCTGAGCGGCCCCGTTGCACCGTGGATAAAGTCGCCCCTGTCAGATCGTGGCATGGCATAGGCGAGATAGGGATGACCGTTCTCTTCCGTTTCGCGGTTTGCCGCGCGGGCAAAAGCCGGTCCCTCGCCCGGCTTGAACATTCGGTTGAACGGCTCCGGCACGGAGAATGGCGGATGCGGACGTAAGAAAGAGACATGCGCGAACCATGGCCTGTCCTGCTCGCCCACCCAGCGAATGAACTCGCCGGCCAGGAAAGCCGTCTGCGTCTCGTCGCGCGAATAGGCCGGCGCCGCATCGGAAATGTCGCCGGCTCCAGCACCGACGGGAATATGGATATCGCGGCCGACGGCATCCCCATGGCCGCGGGACCTGAGCCAGGAGAGCCATTGTCTTTCATGTTCGGGCAGAAGCTGGCGGGCGGTAAAGCCCGGCAGCACGCCTTCGTAGGTCGTCAGATGCGGATCGCCGGCATCCATCCCGCGCGGATCGGGCGCCGTATCCGTGTAGCCGAACAGCGTCGGGTCGTATCCCGCCCGCCGGGCCGCCAACGCCAGATTGTCGAAGCGGGCATCGAGCGGCGAACCGTTGCGGCAGACGCGGTGGTTCATCTGGTAAAGGCCGGTATAAAGTGTGGCCCGCGCCGGTGAGCAGGGTGCCGCCCCGGCATAGTGCCGCCGGAAGAGCGTGCCTTCGCGCGCCAGCGCATCGACACCCGGCGTCTTTACGCAGGCATGGCCGACGGCCGACAGGCAATCACCGCGCCACTGGTCCGCCGTGATCAGCAGGATGTTCGGCCGGCGCGCTTTCTCGATGCTAGTTGGCTCAATGCTGGTTGGATTTTGCATGCCAGTCCCAGGCGGAGCGGATGATCTCAGACAGATCATACTGCGGCACCCAGCCGAGCACGTCGCGCGCCTTGTCGTTATTGGCGACCAGCGTATGCGAATCGCCTTCGCGGCGGCCGATATATTCGACCGGGAAAGGCCGGTTCGACACCTCCTCGATGGCGCCGAGCAATTCCTTGACCGTCGTACCGGTGCCGGTGCCGAGATTGAGCGCGACGGAATCGCCCCCCTTCAGCAGATATTCGACGGCGCGCACATGCGCATCAGCAAGATCCAGCACGTGGATATAGTCGCGCACACAGGTGCCGTCGCGGGTCTCGTAGTCGCTGCCGAACACCTTGAAACCCTGGCGGCGGCCGAGCGCCGCGTCGATCGCTAGCGGTATCGCATGGGTTTCCGGCTGATGCCATTCGCCAATCCGGCCCTCGAAATCGGCGCCAGCCGCATTGAAATAGCGCAGCACCACGGAGCGCAGGCTCCTGTACTGGTCGTAATCGGCAAGCGCCTGCTCGACGATATATTTCGTCCGCCCGTAAGGATTGATCGGCACCTGCCGGTGCGTTTCGTCGAGCGGCACGCTCTGCGGCAGGCCATAGGTGGCGCAGGTGGAGGAGAAGACGAAGGCGTTGATGCCGGCCGCCTGTGCCGCCGAAAGCAGCGTCAAAGTACCGATCACATTGTTCTCGTAGAAGGAAACCGGATCCTTGACCGATTCGCCGACCTCGATCAGCGCCGCGAAATGCAGGATCGCCGCCGGCTTGTGCTTGGCCAACACCTCATCCAGACGAGCGCGATCGCGAATATCGCCTTCCTCGGCCGGCCCCCATCTGACGAACTCGCGATGGCCGTTCGAAAAATTGTCGAAGACGACAGGCGTATAGCCCTTGTTCGCCAAGTCGAGGCACGTATGCGAGCCGATATAGCCGGCGCCGCCGACGACAAGAACCGTTTCACCTGCCATGCACCACCCTTATTCTTCATGAGAGATGGGAGAAACCTAAACGAGATACACGTCAATAAAAAGAAGGAACTGCGATCGCCGCAAACGGACAATACGTCAAATGCCGAAGCCGCCCGCCCGGGTGCGATCCGCCGCCTGCGCAATTGTGCCGGATCAGGAGGAAACATAAATTATTCGCGTGATTTGCATAGCCGCCCGATCTAAGGCGCTTGCACCACCATATGATGATCAACGGTCTGCAGCCATCAGGCAGGGAGCGCGCAAATGAGGAAGGCATTGGTCGTTTGGGGCGGCTGGCAAGGTCATGAACCGGAACAATGCGCTCATATCGTCGCCGACCTCCTGCGCGAGGACGATTTTACCGTCGAGGTAACCGGCGATCTCGGCGTGTTCGGATCTCCGACGCTGGCGAAGGCCGATCTGCTGGTGCCCATCATTACCGGCGAAAAGCTTGAGAAGGAGCATGCCGCTGGCCTCGTCGAAGCCGTGCGTGGCGGGCTCGGGCTTGCCGGCCATCATGGCGCGCTCGCCACGTCCTTCAAGGAAAGCGCGCCTTTCCGCTATGTCTCCGGCGTCACCTGGGTCGCCCATCCCGGCAATATCATCGACTTCCGCGTCGCCGTCACCCGCCAGGACGACCCCGTGATGGAGGGCATTCCCGATTTCGACTACCGTTCGGAGCAATATTATCTCCATTACGATCCGACCGTCGAAGTCCTCGCGACCACCACCTTCACCGGCGCCTACGATCCGGCAGCCCGCAATGTGGTGATGCCCGTCGTCTTCAAGCGCCATTTCGGCGCCGGTCGCATCTTCTATTCCGCTCTCGGCCATGTCGCCGCCGAGTTCGACCATCCCTACATGCCGCTTATCCTGCGGCGTGGCCTGAGCTGGGCCGCCCGTCAGTAGCGTTGGAGAACGGGGTGAGCGGTCTTGCCAATCGCCCACCCGCGCCTAATCTCCCCGTATGCCGGATCGCTTCTCTTTCCTTCCCGCCACTGCCGACCGCTTGACCGATATAGAAGCAGTCTTCGACGATTGCTCCGGCGGCCGGAATTGTCGCTGCGCCTACTGGTACCTTCCGAATGCCGACTACAAGGCAGGTTGGGGCGAGGGAAATCGCAGCTGGTTTCGAAACCTCGTCGTCGCGCCGCGCCCGCCGGGCATTCTCGGCTATCACGAGAACGAGCCGGCCGGATGGTGCGGTGTGGCGCCGCGCGCCGTATTCGACCGGCTGCGCCGCTCAAAACCCTTCGCGCCGGTCGACGACAGGCCGGTGTGGTCGATCAATTGCTTCATCGTCCGCAAGCCGTTCCGGCGGCAGGGTCTGTCGCGATTGTTATTGAAACACGCCGTTGAATTCGCAAGCGCGAACGGCGCTGAATGTCTCGAAGCCTATCCTGTCGATCAGGCAGCCCGTGCTTCGAACGGAGCCGAGATCTATCCGGGAACGCTATCGATGTTTCTGGATGCCGGTTTTGCCGAAGTGGCAAGACGCCTGCCGGCGAGACCGGTCGTTCGCCTGGAATGCCGCTGAATATTTCGGCATCCAGAGATTGATAAATACGGCTTAGCGGGCCGCCTTGAACTGCCGGTCGTTCTCGACGGCGGGCGCCGCCTCGTCATAGATCCGCATCAGCCGCCCGGCTGCCTTCAGCTTCTCGATGAGGTCGTTTCCATCAGGCGAGGCCTTCGTCAGCTCCAGCTGCTCGAACTCCCTGAGCGCCTGCGCCCAATGGCTTTCCCCGCGCCCATCCGGCCTGCCTTCCGATTCCCATAGTGAATAAGCGCGCTGGCTGACCCAGGCGTCTTTATTATGACTCATAATCAACCCCAGCGAGAAATTTGGAAGCAATATTCGACAGGCAACAAGGTGCCAAAACCGGCTTTAGGAGTCGTTACGAGGCAGCGTTAGTTTTTAGCTAATAGCGAGGTGCCGAAGGATTATCCCGTGCACACATTCCGGGACCTTGGCCTCGTACCGCCTCCAGGATAGGGTCATCGCAGAAACGACAGCGATGACCGATGGCAGCCAAGACGACACTCAATGCGAAGAATCTCGAATCCCTTGGTGCGCAGCGCCTCGCCGAGCTGCTGATCGAGGTCAGCCTGGGCAGTGCCGCCCACAAGCGACGGCTTCGAATGGAGCTTGCCGGCAATCACGGCGGCGCCGAGGTGGCGCGTGAGGTGCGAAAGCGGCTTGCGAGCATTGCCCGGGCTCGCACCGTCATCAACTGGCGCAAAGTGAAGGCGCTGAAGAGCGATCTGGAAACGCAGCGCAAAACGATCGCAGAGACCGTTGCCGCCGATGATCCCCAAGAAGCTTTCGAACTGATATGGCAGTTCCTCGCATTGGCGAATTCGATCTTTGAGAGATCCAACGAGAGCAGCGGTTCTCTCATCCAAAGTTTTCATCAGGCTTGCGAGGATGCTGCCGCAATCGCCGCGTCCGCCAAGATCGACTCCAATGTCCTGGCCGAGAAGGTGTTCAAAGCCGTGCAAGACGATGGTTACGGCCAGTACGACAACCTGATTGCGGCGATGGCGCCAGCTCTCGGAAAGGATGGTCTCGATTGCCTGAAAACCCTCTTCGTCCAATGGTCCAAGGAGCCGAAAGACAAGCCTACGGAAGACAAGCGCGAGATCATCGGCTGGGGCAGCGGAGGCCCCCTTTACGAAGATGAGATTTACGGCACTCAGCGAGATCTGACGGTGCGCATAGCCTTGCAGGAAATTGCCGACGCCCAGGGCGATGTTGATGCCTACATCGCGCAGCAATCCGAGAAAACGCGCAAGATGCCGATGATTGCGGCCGACATCGCCAATCGTCTGGTCTCGGCCGGCCGGGCGAAGGAAGCACTTGAGGCGCTGAATGAGGTCGATACGACAGGCCAGGCCGACATGCCATTCGAATGGCAGCTCGCGCGCGTCGAGACGCTCGAGGCCCTGGGGCGCACCGAGGAGGCCCAAACCTACAGATGGACATGTTTCGAGCAGTCGCTGCATGGCGAGCACCTGAAGGCTTTCCTCAAGCGACTGCCGGACTTCGACGATCTGGAGGCGGAGGAGAAGGCATTCGCTTATGCCCAGGCTTTCCCGGACGTCCACCAAGCACTTACATTTTTCCTGAATTGGACGGCACCTGCCGAGGCAGCGAAACTCGTGATGAGGCGGAAGGCGGAACTGAACGGCGATCTCTATGAGCTGATGCCGGCGGCGGCCGAAGCTCTGGCAGAGAAACATCCGCTTGCGGCAACCATTCTCTTGCGCTCCATGATCGATTTCACGCTCGATAGCGGCCGGTCCAGCCGCCATAAGCATGCGGCGAGGCATCTCGCGGACTGCGCGTCGCTTGCGCCTCATATCGATGACTTCGGCAACACCAGACCCCATGACGTCTATGTCGCGGAACTCAAACGTCGGCACGGCAAGAAGCATGGCTTCTGGAGCCTGGTGACCTAAGTTTCTCCGGATACCTTACCCTCAGAGAGGAATTCCATGACGACCACTTCCTGGCATGCAGATCCGCTGACTTGGGGCACTGGACCCCGCATCTTCGAAGCTTTTCTGGAGCCGACTTGCCCCTATTCGGTCAGAGCGTTCAACAAGTTCGACGAACTGCTGAGCCAGGCCGGCGAAGACAAGATCACCGTGAAGATCCGCCTGCAGTCGCAACCCTGGCACATGTATTCCGGCGTCCTTGTCCGCTGCATCATCGCAGCTTCGACTCTGGAAGGCGGCAAGGAAACTGCAAAGAAGGTGATGGCTGCCATCGCCGCCCATCGCGAGGAGTTCGAGTTTGAACGCCATGCCGGCGGCCCGAATATGAACGTCACGCCGAACCAGATCATCGAGCGCCTGGAAGGCTATAGCGGCATCAAGCTGAAAGAAGCCTTCGCAATCCCGGATCTCGACCGGGAGATCAAGTGGCACTGCAAATATGCCCGGCAGAACGGCATCCATGTCTCGCCGACTTTCATGATCGACGGGCTGGTGCAGCCCGACATGAGCAGCGGCGATGAGGTTGGCGCCTGGGTGAAGAAGGCGCGGGGCAATTGACGCTGGCCGTGTGCCTGAGACTATCAAGCTGAGTCGTCTCGCCGATGCCCTTATTGTGTTCGCATGGCGGATGGAGTCGGTAATGAATCTGGGCTAATTGCTTTTTAAGACATTGCTGATGAACTGCCGTCATGACAAAGCCGCCCCGCAAGCCTTCCAAGCCGCTGCTCGGTGAAGCCTACGAGCCGCTCCGCAGCCGACCGCGCCGACGGCGAGATTCCGCTCAGCCTAATCTTTCTCTCGATCCGATGCCGGCGCGTATTGCGCCGTCTCCGGCGTCAGTGGGAAGGACACAGTTCAGATGAACGACGACCCGAAATTGAATCGGGCCGAAGGTCAGCAATGTCAGCAGCAGACGAGCGACTGGGACATGGCTGCTCGCAATTACCCCAGCCTCAACACGGTGATCTTGCTGGGGATCCTGTTTATTGCCATCATCTTCAGGTTCCATAAGATCACCTTGCCGCTGGTCGACAGCTTCAGCTGGCGCGAGATAAGCACCGCAATGATGGCCGACAATTTCCAGCAGCGCAGCTGGAACATCTTTTTTCCAGAGGTCAGCTGGACCGGACCCGGGCCAAGCTATCAGGGCCGCGAGTTTCAGATCGTCAGCTATCTGACCGCCTTGCTCTACCAACTCTTCGGCTGGCACGACTGGTTCGGCCGCGCGGTTGCGGCCTCCTTCGGTCTGGTGACAGTATTTTCGCTCCACAGGCTAACGGCGCTATGCTGGGATGAGATGCACGCCCACGCGGCGGCACTGGCCTACGCGCTGATGCCGGCGGCGATCATGATCGACAGTTCGTTTCTTCCCGATCCCGCTATGCTGGCCTTGGTCACTCTTGGCGTCTGGCTGTTCGCCAAATACTGGGCCGGCGGCAGCGGCTGGCTCTTGCCGCTCGCCACGGTCAGCTTCTCGCTCGGCGTGCTGTCAAAGCCACCCGGCATCGCGGCCGGCGCTGTCATCTTCTATCTGATGGTCTGTTGGATTCTGGAAAGTAAAGGAAAGCACGCGACATGGGTCTTCCTGTCGGGGCTTTTGAGCCTGGCCATCATCGGCGCTTATTTCAGCTGGGCGATTTATCTCGGCCGCAGCTATCCGCCGTTTCATATCGCCGGCACCGGCGGCTATATCTGGGATTTCGGCTTCTGGACATACTACAGGAACAGCTTCTACTTCAAATCCGTATGGAACACCTCGGTTTTGTGGTTCTACGGCTATCCGTTCATGGTGCTGCTCGCGGTCGGCTTGTGGTTACCGCCCAGCCCCGCCGAAGACCCGAAGCAACGCACCCTTTCGGCCATTCCCTATGTGTGGCTGGCTGCGGCCCTAATCATCTATCTGGCGGCGGCGGGCGAGATCACCAGCAATGTGTGGAATCTCCACATCTTCCATGTGCCGGTTGCTATGTTCTGCGGCCACGGCGCGCTTCTTCTGGCAACGCTTGCATCGAGAACCATTCTAACACCGTCGGTGGTGCTTCGCTCGATTTTCATCGTGGCCATCGCGCTTGCCTGGTCGACCTTGCCCCTGGTCAGAACGATGAAGAAGCCAATCGCCATGAACGGTAAGCTGCTCGGCGAGGAACTGGCGCGGTTGGCGCAACCGGGCGACCTCGTCGTCGCCATCGCGCCTGAGGTCGGCGATCCCGTCGCAGTCTACTACAGCAGGGCGCGCGGCTGGGTGTTCCCGCCTGGCGGAGGCGATGCCGAATGGTCGAAATTCGTTGCGGATGACGCCACCGCGATCGCGCAGCTCGAGGAACTGCGCGCGCAGGGCGCGGATCTGTTCGGCGTGGCCAAGAACGCCGCCGACAAGAACGGCCGGCTGTTCATCGAGCATCATGATGGGGTTATCGACTACCTGGACAGGACTGCAACCAAGCTTGTGGATTTGAATAATTTGCTGATCTATAGGATCACCCGTCCATGAGAGCCGCGACAGTCTGGGCCATGGGCCTTCGACCGCATCACGCCTGGCACTTTCGCGGTGGAGACGATCGCGTTTTTCGTCACCTATGTCTTGGGTGCGCTGCGCGTCTGCGACGAGTTTCGCGACGTGGTGCACGGCCGTTTCGGCGCCGGCCGCAATCGGTCGCGCACCGCTCACCTCAAGCAGCCGGGCTGCAGCATATGGCTCTGACGACGGCGGCTTGAGCCCGCGCGGCGTGTCTGCGCAGATGGTCAAGGAGACGGCCAATCTCGACGTCCACTTCTACGTAGGCTTCGCCGAAACATCGAAGGATAGCAGGAGGACGCGGGCACCTATTACGGTCGAGGGCCAATGGCGGAGAGGGTGGGATTTGAACCCACGATACCCTTGCAGGTATGCCGCATTTCGAGTGCGGTGCATTCGACCACTCTGCCACCTCTCCGCGGTCTGGTCGGCGCTTGTTCGGCGCGGGCGTTCTCATAACGGGCAAATGACAGGCTGGCAAGCCGAAAAGTCGAAGCATTCCATCCTTTTGCCTTGACACCTTTTTGTCACTCGCGTATCTCGGCTTCGCAATAGGTTTGGAGAAATCCGCGCCTTGGCCGTCCGGCGCTCGCGCGGGGCTTCACCGGCAGGACGAGTTCGAGGATTAGACCTCTGAAATCCCTGCTTAACTTCGACTGATAAAAAGACAGCCACCTGCTGGATGAGCGGGGAGCGCTGGAACGAACATGAAAGGATAAAAAATGTTCGCAGTCATCAAGACCGGCGGTAAGCAGTACCGTGTGGCAGCCAACGACGTGCTGACCATCGAAAAGCTGGAAGCAACCGCTGGCGACTCCATTGAATTCACCGAAGTGCTCGTGATCGGCGAAGGCGCCGACGCTGCGATCGGTGCGCCCTTCGTTACCGGCGCCTCTGTCAAGGCAGAAGTCGTCGAACAGAACCGCGGCAAGAAGGTCATCGCCTTCAAGAAGCGCCGCCGTCAGAATTCGAAGCGTTCGCGCGGCCATCGTCAGCATCACACGGTCGTCCGTATCACGGACATCGTGGCTGCCAAGTAAGATCAACGGGACAAGGTTTAAAGGAGAACTCCAATGGCACACAAAAAAGCTGGCGGTTCCTCGCGCAACGGTCGCGATTCTCAGTCCAAGCGCCTTGGCGTGAAGAAGTTCGGCGGCGAAGCCGTCATTGCAGGCAACATCATCGTGCGTCAGCGCGGTACTGAGTGGCATCCGGGTTCCAACGTCGGCCTCGGCAAGGATCACACGATTTTTGCGCTTACCGCCGGCAATGTGAACTACCGAACGAAGGCCAACGGTCGCGTCTACGTGTCTGTCATGCCGAAAGCGGAAGCAGCGGAATAAGCCGGTAGCGCTCAAAAACAGCCGGCGTCTCATCGACCCGGCTGGCCGTATCAGGTTCAGTCTAGAAAACAGGGGAGATGGGGCGCCATCTCCCCTTTTTCTTTACCCCTCAAGGAGGACTGAACCATGCAAGGCGAATTGTTAAGGGTAGACCAATCACGGTCTCCCCGGGAAGACCAGCGGTCTTCCACGGAGCGGCTGAGGCCGGAACGGTTAAGGACCGATTGCCCTGTCTTGTTATCGGAAAGGCTCGTCATGCGCGCGCCCCACGAAGAAGACATCGACGCCCTTGCCCATCTCGCCAATAACGCCAAAGTCGCCACCATGGTATCGCGTATGCCGCACCCTTATACCGCCGATGATGCTGCCGACTTCGTGCGTCGCACGAAAAATGGCGAGATTGGCAAGTGCGTCTATGCGATCACCAAGGCCGAAAACGGCGCCTTTATCGGCTGCTGCGGTGTGGAACCGCAGACGGACGGCAAGACCGTCGAGATCGGCTATTGGCTGGGCGAGCCCTATTGGAACAAGGGTTATACGACCGAGGCCTGCCATGCCCTGGTCGATATGGTGTTCAGGACCCGTCAGGACGTCGATCAGATCGACGCCCGTTGCCGGGTAATGAATGTCGCCTCGCGCCGCGTCATCCAGAAGTGCGGCTTCCAGTTCCAGGGTTCGGGGCTCGCCGCCTCGCTAGCGCTCGGCAGCAACGTGCCGGTCGAATGGTACAGGCTCGACCGCAAGACCTGGATGTCCCTCAGAAGCTGGGGGAACATCGCATGAGCACGACTGCGCTGCAAAGGCCAGAGGTCAAGCCGATGATGCCCGGCCCCGCGCCGGTCATCTCGACCGCCAGGCTGACGCTCCGCCCCCACAGGCTGAGCGATGCGCCTGATATCGCGGAATCACTCTCCGATTTCGCGGTCACGCGCATGCTGTCCCGCGTACCCGCGCCGTTCGACCGGCAGGATGCGCTGGACTGGCTGATCCCGGTCACCTCGGGCACCCTGCCCGACTGGCCGCTGGCGATCACCGGCAAGGACGATGTCCATATCGGCAACGTCTCGATCGAGCTGCGCCACGGCCGCTGGCACCTCGGCTACTGGCTGAACCGCTACTACTGGCGGCGCGGCTATATGAGCGAGGCGGTGGCGGCCATCATCGAGCGCTTCTCGCGCCGCATGCCGGAGACGCCGATCTATTCCGGCGTCTTCGCCGACAACCCGGCTTCGCTGCGACTGCAGGAGAAGCTCGGTTTCCGCATGACGGGTTGCGGCGAAATCTATTGTTTCGCCCGCAACACCATGGTGTCGCACATCGAAACCGTGCTGCAGCCGGGCATGCTGCAGCCACGGAAGGTTGCCTGATCAAACTCGAGACGTCGCCGCACCGGCGGCGTCTCCTTTAATCGCCGATCTCGACCCATAGAGGGAAGTGGTCGGAACCGACGGATTGCGTATCGATCCGGGCGGATTTCAACCGGCTCTGCAGGCCGCAACTGACGAAGCAATAATCGAGATGCATGCGTTTGCCGTGATCCTCAGGATCCATCCAGCTGTAGCTCTCCGGAGAGTAGGCCTCCAGCGCCGCAAAGGCGTCGACCGGCGTGCCGATCCTCGCCACGCGGCCGTAATATCCGCCGCCAGCCCCGGCAAGCGCGCAATATTCCGGCGATTCCGGCTCCATGTTGAAATCACCCATGATGATATAATCCTCCGGCAGCGGCGGCTCCGGCAGGTCGAATTCACCACCCCCCGTCAGCGACCCACCCTCCTGGACGAAGGCATTGATATGCGTGTTCAAGAATTGCAGCTGGCGGATGCGCTCGTCGGCGGAGACATGGTCGAGATGCACGGAATAGACGCGGATCGCCCCGCCGGGTGCGTCGATCACCGCCTCGGTTGCGCCGCGCTGCAGGTTGATCTTGCCGATCGTCCGGCTGCGCGGCAGAAGCAGCGTTCGGGTCGAGACGATCGGCCAGCGCGACAGCACCATATTGCCGAACTGGAAGCGGGTGCCGGGCACCGGCTGAAGCCCACCTTCATCAGCCTCGACATGCATGTCGCAAGCCGGCCCATACACCCAGAAATAGTCGGGAAAGAAGGCTGCAACATCGGCCGCCATGTCGGCGAAACCGTTGCGGGAGAAGCCGCGGGTCACCTCCTGCAGCGCGATGACGTCGGCTCCCTCGAGGCCCCGGGCAATGCGCGCCAGATCGTATCTGCCGTCGAGACCGAAGCCGTACTGTATGTTATAGCTCGCAAAATTCACGATAATCTTTGACCTCTGTCGGAACCGCCTATATCGAATGGGCCAAGACGGGCCGTCCAACTGCCACTGGATATTGGAAGTAAAATGAAATTTCTCGACGAAGCAAAGGTCTATATCAAGTCCGGGGACGGCGGCGGCGGCAGCGTTTCCTTCCGACGCGAGAAATTCATTGAGTTCGGCGGCCCGGATGGCGGTGATGGCGGGCGCGGCGGCGACGTCTGGGTCGAGGCCGTCAACGGCCTGAACACGCTGATCGATTTCCGCTATCAGCAGCATTTCAAGGCGACGATCGGCACCCATGGCATGGGCAGGAACCGCACCGGCGCCAATGGCAGCGACGTGACGCTCAAGGTTCCCGTGGGCACCCAGATCTTCGAGGAAGATCAGGAAACGCTGATCTGCGACCTGACCGTCGAGGGCCAGCGTTACTGCCTTGCCCATGGCGGCAATGGCGGCTTCGGCAACGCCCATTTCAAGACCTCGACCAACCAGGCGCCGGATTGGGCCAATCCCGGCCTGCCCGGCGAGGAAAAAACCATCTGGCTGCGCCTGAAGCTGATTGCCGATGCCGGCCTCGTCGGTCTGCCCAATGCCGGCAAGTCGACCTTCCTGGCATCAGTCACCCGCGCCCGGCCGAAGATCGCCAACTATCCCTTCACGACGCTGCATCCCAATCTCGGCGTCGCCACGATCGACGAGCGCGAATTTATCCTGGCCGACATTCCGGGCCTGATCGAAGGCGCCCATGAAGGTGTCGGAATCGGCGACCGTTTCCTCGGCCATGTCGAGCGCACCCGCGTGCTGCTCCACCTCATCTCCGCCCAGGAGGAAAAGGTCGGCAAGGCGTATAAGACGGTCAAGCACGAACTTGAAGCCTATGGAAACGATCTGACCGACAAGGCTGAGATCGTGGCGCTGTCACAGATCGACGTGCTCGACGATGCCGAACTGAAGAAGAAGACCAAGGAATTGGCCAAGGCCTGCGGCAAGATGCCGTTCCAGATTTCGGCCGTCACCGGCAAGGGCATGACCGAGGTGCTGCGTGCGCTGCGCGACATCATCGTCGAAGCCAATACCGAGGAGAAGCCGGCCAAGGTGCCGAAGCTGCGCCATCGCGACATGATCGTCACCGATGAGGGCGAGGACAAGGGTGGGGACGAGGACGATGACCAGCCGTAAGCCGCTTGGCCGCTACCGCCGCATCGTCATCAAGATCGGATCCGCGCTTCTGGTCGACCGCAAGGCCGGGCTGAAGAAGGCCTGGCTCGACGCCATGTGCGCCGATATCTCAGGCTTGAAGGCCAAGGGCATCGACGTGCTCGTCGTCTCCTCGGGCGCAATCGCGCTCGGCCGCTCGGTGCTCGACCTGCCGTCAGGTGCGCTGAAGCTGGAGGAAAGCCAGGCGGCCGCCGCCGTCGGCCAGATCGCGCTGGCGCGCGCCTGGTCGGAAAGCCTGTCGCGCGACGAGATCGTCGCCGGCCAGATCCTGCTGACGCTCGGCGATACCGAGGAGCGCCGCCGTTATCTCAATGCGCGCGCCACCATCAATCAGCTTTTGAAGATCGGCGCCGTGCCGATCATCAACGAGAACGACACGGTCGCCACCAGCGAGATCCGCTATGGCGACAACGACCGGCTGGCCGCCCGCGTCGCGACGATGACCGGCGCCGATCTGCTCATTCTTCTCTCCGATATCGACGGTCTCTACACCGCGCCGCCGCATCTCGATGCGAACGCAGCCTTCCTGGAGACGATTGCCGCAATCACCCCGGAAATCGAGGCGATGGCCGGAGGCGCGGCCTCCGAGCTTTCGCGCGGCGGCATGCGCACCAAGATCGATGCCGGCAAGATTGCGACGGCATCAGGCTGCGCCATGATCATCGCCTCCGGCAAGACCGACAACCCTCTGTCGGCGATCGAAAACGGCGCTCGTTCCTCCTGGTTTGCGCCGTCTGGCACACCCGTTACCGCCCGCAAGACCTGGATTGCCGGACAGCTGCAGCCGGCCGGCGAACTGCATGTCGATGACGGCGCCGTCGTCGCCCTCGGGGCCGGCAAGAGCCTGCTTCCTGCCGGCGTTCGCAGCGTTTCCGGCCTCTTCAGCCGCGGCGACACGGTGGCGATCATCGGCCCGGCCGGCCGCGAGATCGCCCGCGGTCTGGTAAGCTACGATGCCGACGACGCCCGTCGGATCGCCGGCCGCAAGTCGGCAGAGATCGAGGCCATTCTCGGCTATGCCGGGCGCGCCGCCATGGTCCATCGCGACGACATGGTGATGACCGCGCAGGTCGGTTCGAAATCGGAAAGGCAGAAGAAGGACGCGAGCTATGCTTGATACCGTTGCGCCGGGCCCTGACATTGACGTGCTGATGCACGACATCGGCCGCAAGGCAAAGGCTGCCGCACGACCGTTGGGCTTTGCGTCCACCGAAGCCAAGAACAGCGCGCTGAATGCCATGGCCGATGCGATCCTGGCAAACAAGGCGCGTATTCTTGCCGAGAACGCCAAGGACCTGAAGGACATCGAAGGCACCGAGATGCTCGCTTCCTTCGTCGACCGGCTGACGCTGAACGACAAACGCATCGCCGAAATGGCCGAGGGAATTCGCGCCATCGCCGCCCTTGCCGATCCGGTCGGCGAAGTCATCGCTGCCTGGGACCGGCCGAACGGCCTGAAGATCGAGCGCGTCCGTACGCCCCTCGGCGTCATCGGCGTGATCTTCGAAAGCCGGCCGAACGTCACCGCCGATGCCGGCGCCCTCTGCCTCAAGGCGGGCAATGCCGTCATCCTGCGTTGCGGCTCGGATTCGCGCCGTTCATCGCAGGCTATCCATGCCTGCCTGGTCGAGGGCCTGAAGACGGCGGGACTTCCAGAGCATGCTATCCAGCTCGTGCCGGTCACCGACCGCGCCGCCGTCGGCGCCATGCTGCGCGGCCTGGACGGCGCGATCGACGTCATCGTGCCGCGCGGCGGCAAGAGCCTGGTTGCCCGCGTGCAGAGCGAGGCCCGCGTGCCGGTTTTTGCCCATCTCGAAGGTCTTTGCCACATCTATGTCGATGCCTCGGCCGATATCGAAATGGCGAAAAAGATCATCGTCAACGCCAAGATGCGCCGCACCGGCATCTGCGGCGCAGTCGAAACCCTGCTCGTCGATGGTGCTGCGATTGGCACGCATCTGACGCCGCTGCTCGAGGTTCTGACGGAGGCCGGCTGCGAGATCCGTGCTTCGCCAACGGTGCTGAAGGTTGCACCCAGCATGAAGCCCGCGGCCGAGGAGGACTGGTCGACCGAATATCTCGATGCGATCATTTCAGTTGCCGTCGTCGACGGCATATCGGGCGCCATCGCCCATATCCAGACATATTCCTCGAACCACACCGAGGCGGTCATAGCCGAGGACCCTAACGTCGTCGCGCGTTTCTTCACCGAGGTCGATTCGGCGATCCTGCTGCATAATGCCTCGACGCAGTTTGCCGATGGCGGCGAGTTCGGCATGGGTGCGGAAATCGGCATCGCCACCGGCAAGATGCATGCCCGTGGCCCGGTCGGCGTCGAACAGCTCACCTCTTTCAAATATCGGGTGCACGGTGCCGGACAGACGCGGCCCTGACGTGACGATTGAGGATGTGGACCGGCGCTATCTCCGCATGCCGCACAGCGAGCGCGGCATGGTCGTCGGTCTGTTCGGCGGCTCGTTCAATCCGCCGCATCAGGGCCACGCGCTCGTCGCCGAGATCGCCCTCAAGCGGCTTGGCCTCGATCAGCTCTGGTGGATGGTCACCCCGGGCAATCCGCTGAAGAGCCGCAACCAGCTGGCTCCGCTTGCCGAGCGCATTGCCGAAAGTGAACGTATTGCCGCCGATCCGCGCGTCAAGGTCACCGCCTTCGAACAGACGCTCGGCACCAGCTACACCGCCAACACGCTTGCCCGCGTCAAGGCGCGCAATCCGCATGTGCATTTCATCTGGATCATGGGCGCAGACAGCCTGCAGACCTTTCACAAATGGCAGAAATGGCAGGAGATTGCCCGCACCTTCCCGATCGCGGTGATAGACCGGCCGGGCGCGACGCTGTCCTTCCTCTCCTCGAAAATGGCAAGGACCTTCGATTTCGCCCGTGTCGACGAGGATGATGCCCGTGTTCTCTGGAAGAAACGTGCCCCGGCCTGGACCTTCATCCACGGGCCGCGCTCCGGCCTGAGCTCGACGGCAATCCGCAACGGCTCTTCGCACCGCGACGCCGAATAGAGCGCCGCGCGCCCAGCAAGACGCATGCGCCAGCCTGATTTCAGAAGATCCCGAAAACGAGAAAGCCCGACGGGGGAGGAGATCCGTCGGGCTTATAAACTCGATCGACAACTGGGAGGAGGAGTGTTGTCGATCCTACCGAACGGCTATGGGAGGAGGAGAAGCCGTTTCGATGAGTGTGTTATACCATATTTCGAAGAAAGATGAATATCGATTGGTGCATTGCAGCAATGCATCGGATGCAAATCTCCGGGCTGATTTGGTTTCGCCATTGCCGCTTTTATTAGCAAAAATTAAAGGAAGCATCCCTGCCGCCAGAGGTCCTTGCGGTTTGCAAACTGCCCAGGTATTTTCGCCCCTGCCAATCTCACTTTCGGCGGAAGCCATGCACCTCACGAATGCTTGAACATTGCGCCGCTCCGAACGCGAGCGCCGGATACGGTTATATTTTGTTGGATATATCCCTAGCCAGGGCGCACCGACCGTTATATTTGTTGCAATATTTCGATAGCTGGGAGAAATCATGCAAAACCGCCGCCGATGGATGAAACTGGCAACCGCCGCGATCATGGCCTTCTGGCTTGGCGCAGCAGCGCTTCCGGCGCCTGCCGCCGCAGCCGAAAAACTCACCGTCTTTGCGGCGGCGAGCCTCAAGGATGCACTCGACGCCGCCAATGCCGCCTGGACGAAGGAAAGCGGCAAGGACACCGTCACCTCCTATGCGGCGAGCGGCGCGCTGGCCAAGCAGATCGAAAACGCGGCCCCCGCCAATATCTTCATCTCGGCCGACCTCGACTGGATGGATTACGTCGCCAAGAAGAACCTGATCAAGGCCGATACCCGTTCCAACCTGCTCGGCAACAAGATTGTGCTCGTTACGGAAAAGGACAGGGCAAAGCCGATCGAGATCAAGCAGAGCTTCGACCTCGCCGGGCTCCTCGGTGACGGCAAGCTTGCCATGGGTGAGCCGAAATCGGTTCCGGCCGGCAAATACGGCATGGCCGCGCTCGAAAAGCTCGGCGTCTGGAAATCGGTCGAAACCAAGGTCGCCGGCGCCGAAAGCGTACGCGCCGCCCTTGCCCTCGTCTCGCGCGGCGAAGCGCCTTATGGCATCGTCTACCAGACGGATGCCGCAGCCGATAAGGGTGTCGCCATCGTCGGCACCTTCCCGGCCGATTCCCACCCGCCGATCATCTATCCGATCGCCATCCTGGCTTCGAGCCAGAACCCGGATGCCGCAGCCTATCTCGACTTCCTGAAATCCGACAAGGCCGCCGCCTTCTTCACAGCGCAGGGTTTCACCATCTTGAAATAGTCGGGAGCCTGAAATGACTGCGGATTTGCACGTCAGTGCCTGACCTGACGCTCACATCACGATGCTTCAGTCTACTGACGAAGACAGCTAACTACTCTATCGTCATGCTCGGGCTTGTCCCGAGCATCTGCATCCGGTCGATTTGGATATGCAGCAGATCCTCGGCACAGGGCCGAGGATGACGCCGGGTAAAGAGCAAGATTTGTCAACAAACGGCTTGCATGTGCGAGCCTTCATTTTTGAGAGGAATAGAAGCGCTTGCTGGACGCTCTGGGCTTGAGCAATGAGGAATGGACGGCGATCCTGCTCAGCCTGCGCGTCTCGATTGTCGCCATGTTGGCGAGCCTTCCCCTTGGCATCCTCGTCGCCCTGCTGCTTGCCCGCGGTCGTTTCTGGGGCAAGTCGGTGCTGAACGGCGTCGTTCACCTGCCGCTGATCCTGCCTCCGGTCGTCACCGGTTTCCTTCTCCTCATCCTGTTTGGCCGCCGCGGTCCGATCGGCAGCCTGCTCGACCAGTATTTCGGCATTGTTCTCTCCTTCCGCTGGACGGGCGCGGCCTTGGCCTGCGCCATCATGGCCTTTCCGCTGATGGTGCGCAGCATCCGCCTGTCGATCGAGGCGGTCGACCGCAAGCTGGAAGAGGCGGCCGGAACCCTCGGCGCCGGCCCTGTCTGGGTCTTCCTGACGATCACCCTGCCGCTGACCCTGCCCGGCATCATCGCCGGCATGATCCTCTCTTTTGCCAAGGCGATGGGCGAATTCGGCGCGACGATCACCTTCGTCTCCAACATTCCCGGCGAAACCCAGACGCTGTCGGCGGCGATCTACACCTTCACCCAGGTGCCGGGCGGCGATGCCGGCGCGCTCCGCCTGACGCTCGTCGCCGTCGTCATTTCCATGGCCGCCCTGCTCGCCTCCGAATTCCTCGCCCGTCTCGCCGGCCGGAGGATCGACCCGGAATGACGCTGATCGTCGAGGCAAAACAGAGGCTCGGCGCCTTTTCGCTCGATGCCGCCTTCACCTCCGAGCGTGGCGTCACGGCGCTGTTCGGCCGCTCCGGCTCCGGTAAGACCTCGATGATCCGCATCATCGCCGGCCTCGCCCGCCCGGACGAAGGCCGCGTCGTCCTCGACGGCGAGGCCTTGACCGAAACCGAAACCGACATCTTCGTCCCGAAACATCGCCGCCGCTTCGGTTATGTCTTTCAGGAAGCGCGGCTTTTCCCGCATCTCAGCGTTCGCGCCAATCTATTCTATGGCCGCTGGTTCGCGGCGAGAACGGCGCGCGGCGAGAGCTTCGATCGCATCGTCGACCTGCTCGGCGTCGAGACGCTGCTGGAGCGCAGCCCCTCGAAACTCTCCGGCGGCGAGAAGCAGCGCGTCGCCATCGGCCGCGCGCTTCTCTCCTCGCCTCGCCTGCTGTTGATGGACGAGCCGCTCGCCGCCCTCGACGAGGCGCGCAAGGCCGAGATCCTGCCTTATTTGGAGCGATTGCGCGACGAAACCGACATCCCGATCGTCTATGTCAGCCATTCGATCGCCGAGGTGGCGCGGCTGGCAAACCAAGTCGTCGTCATGCGTGACGGCAAGGTGGAAGCGACCGGCCCCGCTATCGACATATTGAGCCGCCCCTCCGCCGCCGCCGACCGGCGGGAAGCGGGCGCACTGCTGGAAGGCACCGTAGAAAGCTTCGATGCGCGGCACCGTCTATCGACGGTCGCGCTGAAATCCTGTCAGCTCCATATTCCCGGAGCCGCCCTTGCGCCCGGCAAATCGGTCCGCATCCGCATTCCTGCCCGCGATGTCATGCTGGCGACCGCAAGGCCCGAGGGGCTGAGCGCGCTGAATATCCTGGAAGCAAGGATAGAAGGGATGTCGTCGACCGAGGACGGAACGGTGGAAATCCGGCTCGATTGCGGCGGCGATATCATTCTTTCCCGGATCACGACGCTCTCCTGCGAGCGTCTCGATCTTCGACCGGGAAGGGCGGTCTTCGCCGTCATCAAGACAGTTGCCCTGGAGGCCTGATCAGCTGCGCTCGCCCTGCTGCAGGTTGCGCTTGGCCTCGAGCCAGGCGAGATCTTCGGCAAGGCTCGTGCGCATCGTCCTTTCCATCCGGCGGAAACGCCCGAGCAATTCCTCGCCGAACGGCGTCAGCGCCGCGCCGCCGCCCTTCTGCCCGCCGCGCTGCGATTCCACCACCTGTTCGTTAAACATCCGGTTCATCTCGCTGACCAGCAACCATGCCCGCCGATAGGACATGTCCATCGCCCGCCCGGCCGCCGAGATCGACCCGGTCTGGCGGATATGCTCCAGCAGTTCCATCTTGCCATGGCCGAGGCGATCCTCGTCCGGAAAGCTGATTCGCAGGACGGGCACGAGTGTTTTTGCGGCTGAGTCGGTCATTGAATCTGGAGATCGTGGAATTTGCCGCACTTTACGCTGCGGCAGGGAAACTGTACACCGCCCGCACAAGGCCGCCCAGAGCAGTCAAATACTTCAATTCGAACGGCAGATCGGATTTTCGGCCGTTCCGTACCTTAGCATGTCTTGAAACATTAATGGTTTGATGCCTATCTTAACCATGATCCGGTCTCGATCGGATCTCGTGTTGTGCATAGTTTGTCATTCCAGGAAAGGGAAAGCACTGACAACAGTACACGCCAAGGGAAAAACGCTCGCCGTTATCCCGAAGAGTGCGGAACGTGGCGCCGATGCCGCCGCCCGTGCCCTAGAAACCGTCCTCGCCAGCCTCGAGGACTCCAAAGCTGAAGATATCGTTACCATCGACATTGCCGGAAAATCGGCGCTGGGAGACTACATGATCGTCGTCTCCGGCCGCTCGAACAGGCATGTCATGGCGATCTCGGATCACCTGCTCACCGACCTTAAGGACGACGGCCTCGGTACGGCCCGCGTCGAAGGTCAGGAAGGCGGCGATTGGGTCCTGATCGACACCGGTGACATTATCGTGCATGTGTTCCGGCCCGAAATCCGCGAGTTCTACAACATCGAAAAGATGTGGGCGGCTCCGGATATGGATGAAGAAACACGGCACTGACAGGCGGCGCCTGAGACGTGGCATTGGCTGGCCGGCAAACAGATAAGCCGGCCGGTGGCGTAGTGTGCGCCCGATGTGCCGCATGAGCGGGAGCGGATGAATGCGAATAGGTCTTTTTGCGGTGGGACGGCTGAAGTCCGGCCCAGAAAAGGATCTTGCCGCCCGTTATTTCGACCGTTTCGCCAAGGCCGGCCCCGCCGTCGGCCTCGAACTGACCCGCGTTGCCGAAGTTGGCGAAAGCCGCGCCTCCAATGCGGAAACCCGCAAACGTGAAGAGGCGGCGATGCTTTTGAAATCGCTTGCCGATGGCAGCATCCTCATTCTTCTCGATGAACGCGGCAAGGCGCTCGACAGCGAAGCCTTCGCAAACCTGCTCGGTTCCTATCGTGACCAGGGCAAGCGCGAGCTGACCATCGCAATCGGCGGTGCCGACGGCCTCGATCCCTCCCTTTACGACCGTGCCGACGCCACGCTGTGCCTGGGCAAAATGACATGGCCGCATCAGCTCGTGCGCACACTGATCGCCGAACAGCTTTATCGTGCCGTCACCATCCTGTCCGGCCACCCCTATCACCGCGTCTGATGCCACATCGGCCTGATGCGTCGGCCAATGCGTCGCAATGTCACGCAGCCGTGTTTGCTTGGCCACCCGTTCTCCTTCAAACGTTATGGCAAAGCGCATCAAATCAGCTTAGTCTCCGCGCGATTTGAGAAAGTGCCCCAACACGCATGACGAGAGCATCCACCAGGCGACACCGCATGATCCTGCCGGCCATCGCGGCCGGCGTCGGTGTGGCGGTGATTGTCGTGTCGGCAAATCCGTTCATCGTCCGGGCGCAGGATGTCGCGCCCGAGGCAGCACAATCCGCAGTGCAGCCGGCGACCGAGCCGCCGCCGCCCGATCCGGCCGCTGAACTTGCCGCCAAGCGTGACCAGACCCGTGCCGAACTCGAAACCCTGTCGAAAACGATCAGCCTCTCCACCGACAAGGTGAGCGCGCTTCAGCAGAGCATCGCCGATCTCGAAAAGAGCACGGAAAGCATCCGCCAGGCACTGATTGATTCCGCAGCCCGCCGCAAGGCGCTCGAAAAGCAGATCCTCGAAAGCGAGAAGAAGCTTGCCGATCTCGGCGTCAAGGAGGATGGCATCCGCCGTTCCCTGCATGAGCGCCGCGGCCTGCTGGCCGAGGTGCTGGCAGCGCTCCAGCGCATGGGCCGCAACCCGCCGCCGGCTTTGCTCGTCACCCCCGACGATGCGCTCGCCTCCGTGCGCAGCGCCATTCTGCTCGGCGCCGTCGTGCCCGGCATCCGCAAGGAGACCGACAAGCTTGCCGCAGACCTCGCAAGCCTCGCCGAGTTGCAGACCGCAAGTGCTGCCGAGAAGACCTCGCTGACCGCGACGATGACCAACGGCATCGAGGAAGAGCGGCGCATGGACCTGCTGCTTGCCGAAAACGACAAGCTCAGCCGCAGCAACGCCGCCGAACTCGCGGCTGAAAGGAAACGCTCCGAGGAGCTGGCGGGCAAGGCGACCAACCTTGAAGGCCTCGTCGCCTCGATGGAATCCGAGATCGCTTCGGTGCGGGATGCCGCCGCTGCCGCCCGCCAGGCGGAGGAGAACCGCAAGCTTATGACGGACGAGCAGCGCGCCCAGGCCAAGGCGCTTGCCGACAGCGGCGTGCCCGATAAAAACCGCATTGCGCCCGCATATCCCTTCGGAGAATTGAAGGCGAAATTGGAGGTGCCCGTTGCGGGCGATATCCTGCGCCAGTTCGGCGATGCCGACGGCACCGGGCACGAGGCCATGGGAATGACGGTCGCCACCAATCCAGAGACAGTGGTGACGGCGCCTGCGGATGGTCTGGTGGTTTTCGCCGGCGTATTCCGCAGTTACGGCCAGATGATCATCCTCGACGCGGGCGATGGATACCACCTGGTTCTCTCGGGAATGGATACGATCAATACCCGTCAGGGAAAATTCGTTTTCTCCGGCGAGCCGCTTGCCGTGATGGGCGCGAAAAGAGTGGCAAGCGCAACTGCATTGGCGCTGGAAACGAACCGGCCAACGCTTTACATTGAATTTCGAAAGGACGGTAAACCGGTCGATTCCCGGCCGTGGTGGACCGCCAAAGACACTGGAAAGGCACGCAATGATTCGTAGGGCTTCTCTTGTTCTGGTCGGCGCATTGATGGGTGCGACCGCAATGAGCGTCATTTACTCGGCGGGTGTGCCGGCAGAAGCGGCCGGATCCTCGACCTACAAGGAACTTTCGGTTTTCGGAGATGTCTTCGAGCGTGTGCGTGCGCAATATGTGACGCCGCCAGCGGAAGACAAGCTGATCGAGAACGCCATCAACGGCATGCTCTCCTCGCTCGATCCGCATTCGAGCTACATGAATGCGAAGGACGCCGAGGACATGCGCACCCAGACCAAGGGTGAGTTCGGCGGCCTCGGCATCGAAGTCACGATGGAAGACGAACTGGTCAAGGTCATTACCCCGATCGACGATACGCCCGCCGCCAAGGCCGGCGTTCTCGCCGGCGACTACATCTCCGAGATCGACGGCCAGTCCGTGCGCGGCCTGAAGCTGGAAGACGCAGTCGAGAAGATGCGCGGCGCTGTCAACACGCCGATCAAGCTGACGCTGATCCGCAAGGGTGCCGACAAGCCGATCGAGCTGACGATCGTCCGTGACGTCGTCGCCGTCCAGGCAGTCAAGTCGCGTGTCGAGGACGATGTCGGTTATCTCCGCATCATCTCCTTCACCGAGAAGACCTATCCTGACATGGAAAAGGCGATCAAGAAGATCAAGGACACCGTTCCGGCCGACAAGCTGAAGGGTTATGTCCTCGACCTGCGCCTCAATCCGGGCGGTCTGCTCGACCAGGCGATCAATGTCTCCGATGCGCTGCTGCAGCGTGGCGAAGTCGTTTCGACCCGCGGCCGCAATCCGGATGAAACCCGCCGCTTCAATGCCGGCCCGGGCGACCTGACGGATGGCAAGCCGGTGATCGTGCTGATTAACGGCGGTTCGGCTTCCGCATCGGAAATCGTCGCCGGCGCGCTTCAGGATCTGCGCCGTGCCACCGTTCTCGGCACGCGCTCCTTCGGCAAGGGTTCCGTCCAGACGATCATCCCGCTCGGCGAAAACGGCGCGCTGCGCCTGACCACGGCACTCTATTACACGCCGTCGGGCCGCTCGATCCAGGGTACCGGCATCACCCCCGACATCAAGGTCGAGGAGCCGCTGCCGGAGGAACTGCAGGGCAAGATGGTGACCGAAGGCGAATCCAGCCTGCGCGGCCACATCAAGGGCCAGAGCGAGACGGACGAAGGTTCGGGCTCCGTTGCCTACGTGCCGCCGGATCCGAAGGACGACGTTCAGCTGAACTACGCGCTCGACCTTCTGCGCGGCAAGAAGACCGATCCGGCCTTCCCGCCGAACCCGGACAAGGCCGTCGTCGCCAAGTAATCAATCAACTCAAGGCCGGGCACCTCGCCCGGCCTTGAGCCTTTCTGCTGTTTCCCGGTTTTGGAGCGGGCAAAAAATTGGGAACGGACCTGCATGCGCCTTTGGGCCGCAACCGCAAAACTGGCCGCCGGCGCCCGGGTGTCCTGCGCCTCGGTCGTATCGCCGCCAGTCTTTGCCTTTTCGCGATAGGCGGCTTTTCCCTTTATACGGCATTTCGCGGCGATGGGCTCGAACGCACCAAACCGCCGGCGGCCGAACAAGCCGCAACACCCCCTGCCAATACCGCTCAGCCGCCGACTGCCACCACCGGCCAAGCGGCAGACGGCATGCCGCGCGCCGACCCGCGCTCGGGTGCCAATGTCGAGCAGATGGTCACCGGCGACGGCTCGGTCGTCACCAAATACAGTCCCCGCCCGCGCGACGGCGGCGGGCCGGTGCTGGTCGACGCCATGCAGATCGGCCAGGATCCGCGCATGGCAGCCCAGCCCAATGAAGCGCTGCTCGAAGAGACGCCTTTTGGCAGGCTGCCGATCGTCGGCCCCGATGGCCGGCGGCCGATGGATCAATATGCGCGTCCCTCGTCCGGCGCGCGCGGCGTCCGCATCGCCATCGTTGTCAGCGGCCTCGGGCTTAGTCAGACCGGAACGCAGCGTGCCATCGCCGAACTCCCCGAAGAGATCACCTTCGCCTTTGCTGCAAGCGGCAACAGCCTGCAGCGCTGGATGCAGGAAGCCCGCCGCGGCGGCCACGAGATCCTTCTCCAGGTGCCGCTCGAACCCTTTGATTACCCGGCGAACGATCCAGGGCCGGAAACGTTGCTGACCACGAAACCGGCTGCCCGCAATATCGAGAACCTGCACAAGGCGATGGGCGAGATCACCAACTATACCGGCGTCATGAATTATCTCGGCGGCCGTTTCCTGTCTGATCCCGCCGCCATGGAACCTGTCATGCGCGACATCGGCAAGCGCGGGTTGCTGTTTCTCGACGACGGCACATCGGCGCAGTCGAAGACGGCGGCGATCGCCAAGGGAACCGAACTGCCCTATGCCTTCGCCGACCTGCAGCTCGACGGCCAGCTCGATATCAACGCCGTCCTGAAGAAACTCGACGAGCTCGAGCGCATCGCCCGCAAGAACGGCCAGGCGATCGGCGTCGCCTCGGCTTTCGATGAGAGCGTTGACGCCATCGCCAAATGGAGCGAGGAGGCCGCGATGCGCGGCATCGAGATCGTCGGCGTTGCCGCCCTTTCCAACGACCCCAAGAATCCTTGAGAACAATCCTTGAGATGGATCCTTGAGAGGAATCCCTGAGAAGAATCCCAGAACGGAGAAGAAGATGAGCCAGGCGACCGTGAAAGCCGAGGATCTGCCCTACCGCCCCTGCGTCGGCGTAATGATCCTGAACCGCGATGGCCTCGTCTGGGCGGGAAGACGCATCTCCGACGGCAATTCCGAATATGACGGCTCGCCGCAGCTCTGGCAGATGCCGCAGGGGGGCATCGACAAGGGCGAGAATCCATTGGACGCCGCCTATCGCGAGCTTTACGAGGAGACCGGCATGAAGACGGTGACCCTGCTTGCCGAAGCGAGAGAGTGGATCAACTATGATCTGCCGCCGGCCCTGATCGGCATCGGGCTGAGAGGAAAATTCCGCGGCCAGACGCAACGCTGGTTCGCCTTCCGCTTCGACGGCGACGACGGCGAGATCGCCATCAATCCGCCGCCTGGCGGCCATGAACCGGAATTCGATGCCTGGGAATGGAAGCCGATGCAGCAACTGCCGGGGCTGATCGTGCCCTTCAAGCGCGCCGTCTACGACCAGGTGGTGGCCGAGTTCCAGCATCTAGCAGAGCCCTACAATCGGAAGACTGATCGATACAGCATGATCGCGATTGATCAGGTCCGTTTTTGATTTCAGCAGATGGAAACAAGGGGCACCGGTTTCGATCCGGTTTGATGCGACCGATCGCGGTGGCTGGCAGCGGATAATTCGATAGCTAACACCGGCCGCCATGGGCGGCCGGCATCTGGTTCGAATACTATTCGGCTTCGTTGGCGGAATCGGCGTTGAGCTGGCCGTATTTGCTCTCGCCGATTTTCTCGAGCAGGTCGATCTGGGTTTCGAGGAAGTCGATATGACCTTCCTCGTCCGCCAACAGCTCCTCGAAGAGTTTCATGGAAACGTAGTCGCCGGCGTCATGACAGATATCGCGCGACTTTTTGTAGGCCGCGCGGGCGTCGTACTCGCCGGCAAGATCGGCTTCCAGAACTTCCTTGACGTTCTGGCCGATGCGCAGAGGTGCAAGAGTCTGCAGATTGGGATGGCCTTCGAGGAAGATGATGCGTGCAACAAGCCGGTCGGCATGGTGCATCTCTTCGATGGATTCGGCGCGCTCCTTCTTGGCGAGCTTGGTGTAGCCCCAGTCCTCAAGAAGACGATAATGAACCCAGTATTGGTTGACCGCACCGAGTTCGAGGAACAACGCCTCGTTAAGCCGCTCGATGACCTTTTTGTCGCCTTTCAATGTCCGCTCTCCTGTTTTCCTCATGGAATTGTTTCAAGCGGGACATGAAATCAAATATTTCGGTCTCCGTCGAGTGGCGACGGGCGTGATATTCCTCGGTTGTCTGGATAATGATGTCGACCACGTTGGGGAAACAGCCGCAGCAGCGGCCGCGTTTCTCCATGGCGTGGTAGACCTTCGCAGGCACGATAAGCTGCCAACAGTCTTCATCGAGAAGGTTGGTGATAACCTCCCGGATTTCTTTATCGGTTATATAATTGCAGCTGCAGACGAGCACGTCTTCATTCCAAACATGACACTGACTATCGTGTTTTCTGCTAAAGAAGATGGTGGCTGTCAAGAAAAAATTCGAGTCCCGCAGCATCAAACAGCGGTGTCCGGTGAGGCCTTCATGCATATCGTCCGGGATTATGCAGCGGTTTCAGGATGATGACGCCATAGGCAAATGAAGGCGCGCCGCATGGTCTGATCGCTGCAATGCATTTTTAATGAAAGTTGCGTCCGCGCGGCATTACCTCAGCGGTTTCCGCCGCACCCGCATGGCGGCCTGTGGCAACCATTCGTTTTTCCAGCTCGGCCCTCTCCTGCACATTTACAAGCTTTTTCTGCCGCTGATCGGCACCCGGCCTCAGCACCTCGTCTGCCCGCTCGCAGACGCCGAAACGCCGGGCCTCGCGTTGCAGGATACCAAGCGCCGGCGTCATGTCCTCGATATGCTCTACGACGGTATGGATCACCCCGCTCTGGCTTTGCAGCCTGCCGCGGATTTTCACCAGCCGGGCGCCCATCACGACCGAGCGGTATTTGTCGAACATTTTCGACCAGACGATCACATTGGCCACGCCGGTCTCGTCTTCCAGCGTCATGAAGATCACGCCTTTGGCCGAACCCGGCCGCTGGCGCACCAGCACGAGGCCCGCGATCGTCACCCTCTTTCCGTTCGCGACCTTCAACAGATCGACATTGCGTGTGATGCCGGCCTTGCACAATTCCTCACGCAGGAAGGAGACGGGATGCGCCTTCAGTGACAGGGAGAGATAACGATAGTCCTCGATGACCTGCTCTCCCGGCAGCATTTCCGGCAGTTTCGTCACAGGTTCGGCCTGGAGGTCGACATGACGGACCTGCTCGAAAAGCGGCAGCTCTTCGGTTGCGCTCCTCACATCCAGCGCCCGCACCGCCCAGAGCGCGTCGCGTCGTGACAGTTTGAGGGATCGGAACGCATCGGCATCCGCCAGTCGCTCGATGACGGATTTCTGTAGACCGGACCGCAGCCAGAGATCGCGCACCGAACTGTAGCCTTTGCCTCGATTGCTGACGAGCCGTTCCATATCGTCTGTCGAAAGGCCCTTGATCTGCCGGAAGCCGAGCCGCACCGCATGCCGGGTCTTGATGATCTCGCGCATCTCATGATGCCGAAAATCGACGGCATTCCGATCGAAGCTGGCCTCTTCCAGAACGCAATCCCAGTCCGATTCATTGATATCGACCGGCAGGATCCTTACCCCGTGCTCGCGTGCATCCCGCACCAGCTGCGCCGGCGCATAGAACCCCATCGGCTGGGAGTTCAGCATCGCCGCGCAGAAGACATCGGGATAATAGGCCTTGAGCCATGAGGAGGCATAGACGAGCAACGCGAAGGAGGCGGCATGGCTTTCCGGAAAACCGTATTCGCCGAAGCCTTTGATCTGGTTGAAACATTGCTGCGCGAATTCCTGGCCATAACCTTTTGAGACCATTCCCTCGATGAATCGCTTCTCGAAATTGCCGATCGTGCCGGTTCTCTTGAATGTCGCCATCGCTCTGCGAAGCTTGTCGGCTTCCGCCGGTTTGAAGCCTGCGGCGGTAATGGCGATCTGCATGGCCTGTTCCTGGAACAAGGGCACGCCGAGGGTTCTTTCCAGAACCGTTTCCAGCTCCTTGCTCGGATATTTGATCGGAATGTTCTTGGCCCGCTGCTCCCGGCGCTTCAGATAGGGATGCACCATGTCGCCCTGGATAGGTCCTGGCCGCACGATCGCCACCTCGATGACGAGATCATAGAACACCTTCGGCTTAAGACGCGGCAGCATGCTCATCTGCGCCCGGCTTTCGATCTGGAAGACGCCGAGCGTATCGGCCCGGCCCATCATCTCGTAAACCGGCTCGCCTTCGTCCCCATGCTCCTTGTTGCCGAGGTCTGCGAGCGTCTTCTTCACGTCGTAATGCAATTCAAGCAGCGAGAAGGCCTTCCGCAGGCAGGTCAGCATGCCGAGCGCCAGCACATCCACCTTAAGGATCTTGACGTTATCGAGGTCGTCCTTGTCCCACTCGATCATGTAGCGATCCGGCATCGCCGTCTTCATGATCGGCACCACCTCATCGAGCCTATCGCGCGTGATGACGAAGCCGCCGACATGCTGGGTGAGGTGGCGCGGGAACCCGAGAAGTTCGGACGCATACTGAAGAACGTTTCGGGTCACCGGATCCTTGACGTCGAGACCCGCCGCCTTCGCGTCCCGCTCCGAGAGATTATCCTCCGACCAGCCCCAGACGAGGCTGCTGATCGCCGACTGGACATCCTCCGACAGCCCGAAGGCCTTGGAGACCTCGCGGCCCGCCGAGCGCGTACGGTAGGTCGTCACCCCCGCCGTCAGCCCAGCATGTTCTATGCCGTATCTTTTATAGATGAACTGGATGACCTCTTCACGCCGGTCATGCTCGAAATCGACATCGATATCCGGTGGTTCGTCCCGATCCATCGAAATGAAGCGGTCGAAGAGCAGTGTGCTTTTTTGAGGATCGACTTCCGTTATCTCGAGGCAATAGCAGATGACCGAATTTGCCGCCGATCCACGTCCCTGGCACAAGACCTTGAGTTCATAGCGAGCGTGCTGGATGATCCTATGCACCGTCAGGAAATAGGAGGCATATTTCTTATCCCCAATGAGTTTGAGCTCATAATCGATCTGTTGCGCCACCTTGGGCGGTATACCCTTGGGATAGCGTCTTGCGGCTCCCGCTCTCGTCAGCCTTTCGAGTGTCTCCTGCGGCGTTTCGCCGGGATCGTTTTCTGGCGGATAATTGTGCTCCAGTTCCTTCAGCGAAAAGGTCAGCCTGTCGAAAAATACCTGCGTATTCTCGGCCGCATCAGGATAGTCCCGGAAGATCCGGACCATTTCACGTGAATCCTTGAGGTAGCGCTCGGCATTTGGCGCCAGCAGGAATCCGGCTTGCGCTATCTGTACATGCTCCCGGATCGCGATCACGACATCCGAAAGCGGCCGGCGTTCGGGATGATGGTAAAGTGGTTGGTTGGTCGCAATCAGCGGCACACGGTTTCGGGCAGCAAGCATGGCAAGCACCGCAAAGACCTGCCTGTCGCGGCCGTCATAGGCTGGCGCCAGCGCCATAAAAAAAGCCTTGCGGAAGCGTCTGCGAAACCGTTCCAGATAATCCTCCAGCGTCGACTGACCCGCCTGATGATCGACAAGGATGCGATCGGGAACGAGGGCAAGCATCATCTCGTCCCCCCATTTCATAAGCTCCGCTTCCGTTAGAATGCAGCTTCCCTTGACCGCTTCTTCCTTCAGATTACCGGCGCTCAGAAGACGGCAAAGGTTCGCCCAGCCCCGCCGGTTACAGGGATAGGCGAGGATATCAGGCGTTCCATCGGAAAAGACGAGACGGGCGCCCGGCTGAATCCGGATGGGATCGAAGATCTCCTCCTCTTTTCCTTCCTTCTTCGCCTGGGCCATAATCGCATCCCTGTTCTTGTATCTCTCCTCAAGCTGCTCCGCCTGCGCATGCGCCCGCACGACGCCTGCAACCGAATTCCGGTCCGCAATCCCGAGACCGCCGAGCCGTAGACGAGCAGCCTGCACGACCATCTCCTCAGGGCCAGAGGCGCCTTCAAGAAACGAGAAATTCGTCCTTGTGCCGATCTCGAAGAATGCGCGCACGGTTGTCATGCGAACACGCCATGCATGAACCAGCGAGGATCAAGCTCCTGACCATAAAAGCCCCGCCGATAGATCCAGAAGCGATGTCCGGTCTCATCCTCGATACGGAAATAGTCACGCGCCTCGGCTTCATTCCCATCGATCCACCACTCCATGGCAATCCGTTCCGGCCCTTCGCTTCTTGCCACCTGATGCTGAATGCGCCGCCAGCGGAAGATCTGCGGCGGACCATCGGGCACTTCGGCAAGTATGGTCTCGACGGGCTCCGGCGTTGCAAAGAGCCGCAGCGGGCGCTCTTCGCGGAAAGGAAGCTGGATGTCCTGCGCTGCCTTCCGCCTGGGAAGGCTCTCCATCACAGGAACCGTGATGACGGCGCGTTCCGGCACATGGCTCTCGCGGAGCTGAAAGCTTTGCAGGCAATCCGCACCAAGCCGGGCCGAGACCCGGTCGACGAAGGCCGAAAGCGAGATCTCCCCCTGCCGGTCGCCCTCGAAATCACCCTGCGTCTCGTTGAAGGGATCGTGCCGCAACACATTCAACCGCAGGATCTCGAAACCATAGCCGGCATCGAGATCGTCATAGACCGCCTGCAATCGCTCGGAAAAAAGTCCGGCGATGAACTTTGGTTCGCGAAGCGGCTGCGAAGCGCCGACGGAGATACGAAAGACCCTGCCGTCGACGCGGAACAGGACCAGTTCGAACACCCGCCCGCCAGCCCCCCGCGCCTCCAGCGACGGCTGCAGCGATAAGGCGACCTGCCTGGTGACGGCAAGGATCTGCTCTTCCGTCCCGATGGGCTCGATCAGCCGGCTTTCGGCCGAGAGGCTGGCAACAGGACGCCGGGGCGAGACCGGCTCCTCTTCACGTCCCAGCGCCTGGTCGAGACGCAGAAGCAGCTCCGGGCCGAACCGGCGGGTCAGCGGCGCTCGCGGCGCATCGATGACGTCGCCGATATATTTCAGACCGAGCTTCTTCAAGGCATCGACGGTTTGTCCTTCCAGCCGCAAGGCTGCAACCGGCAAGGACATCAGCACATGTTCCGTCTCTTCGTCCTCGATCACGCCGCCTTGCCCGAAGCGGGACGCGGCCCAGGAAAGGCCGGGCGACGATGAGATCGCGCCGCGGGCATCGAACCCCATATGAAAAAGCCGCGACAGCACATCCTTGAGAAGCGCCTTTTCACCGCCGAAAAGATGGGCGCAGCCGCTAATGTCGAGAAACAGGCCGTCCTTGCCGTCAAACGCCACCAGCGGCGTATAGCGGTCACACCAGTCGGCAATTGCCTCCAGCAACCGGCGGTCGGCCGCCGGATCCTCTTCCGCGACCTCGAGCATGGGGTACATGGCGCGCGCTTCGGCAACGCCCAGATCCTTCCTCAACCCCAGCCTCTCGGCCAACTCGTCCAGTGCCGTCAGCCGCATGGCATTGTTGAGCTTGCCGGAACAGACGATAGGCGGCGTCTCAGGACGCCCTTTCGAACGCCAGGAGAGCCCCCATCGCCTGCGGGCGATGCGGTCCGTTGGCAGATGCGGGAAGCTGAGCGCCAGAATGCGCTGACTGTTCGCCTGGAGGACGAACGAGGTTTGGTTCGGCGACAGGGAGAAATTCGCGTTCATGGGGATTCCACTCCAGAAGAAAGGAGAGCGGGGCCGGACTGCGGCTCTTCTCCAGCGTCAGACGGAAAATCGGATTGCCGATGCTGCCGGAAAGTGTCGATCCATCCGGCAACGACCGCAGAGCGGACGGGGCTGGTTCGACATGCAGACGGAAGGCCGCACTGCTTGCCTCCTCCGCTCCGGCCTGACGGACAAGAAAGAGCGGACGGCGGGCGGCATGCGCCCTGAGACTGAGCCGGCGGCTTTCGGTCAGGCCGAAATGGACGGGATTGCCCCGCACTTCGAAGATGACGGCCGAGAAGGCAGCGCTTTCCACCGCCACCTCCGCCAGCCAGAGGGCCTCGTCCAGCTTGCGCGGCGCCGCATGGAGAAACCGCTCCGGGCTCAGTCCGAAATCCCGAAGCCCGGGGGCATAGGGACGGCCGGCCTCCAGCGTGCCGACGGCATCGCCGATCCAGAGCAACGGCAGAAGGCAGCCGGCATCCGCTTCCTGTTTTTGCAGCCGCGCGGCAACAGCCATCGCAAGCCCGCTTGCAGCACCGGCATCGCGAGACAGAGCGGAACGGAATTCGGTGATCGCATCGAGCGGCAGGCCGCCTTCCAGCGCCCCGTCGAGAACCTCCACCCCAAACGGCAGGGGCGGCAGCGTGCGCTCCTGGCGGGTCTTACGTCCTTCCGCCAGGGCTTCCCGTTCCGCTGCGGCAAGCGCCGGCGCGGGCCTTCCCTCCAGTCTGGCGATGGTTTCGCGGAGCGCAAAAAGCCGCTCGCGCGCCAGGGCGTGCTGCGCCATGGCGTTCTCCGATCCGTCTTGTTCCTGTTATGTTCTTATAGATTCCAGAGAGCTAATGAAGAGTCAACGGCCATTTTCTATGAAAATATTCCTGCCTTTGATTCCGCACTCGAAAATCGGCAATAAAGGTTCTATATGGGCCCGCAAAGGAAGGAATATTCATGGCCCGCATAGACCAGAGCGATGATTGGCGGGACCGCCATGCGCCGACGATCAGCACCTTCGAGTCGCTGGCCATGGAGGCCTATAGCCATTTGCCGGATGAATTTCGCCAGCTGACGACCAACCTCACGATCGAGATCGAAGATTTCCCCGATGACGACGTTTTCGAGGACATGGCGCTGGAAACCCCTTTCGATCTGCTCGGCCTTTTCGAGGGCAGGGGCATTTCCGAACGTTTCACGCTGGAAACCGGCGAGATGCCGAACCGCATCCGCCTCTACCGCCGTCCCATTCTCGACTACTGGGCTGAAAACGACGAGACACTCGGCGATATCATCACCCACGTCCTGATCCACGAGATCGGCCACCATTTCGGGCTGAGCGACGATGACATGGAGCGGATCGAGGCAAGCGCCGAGGAAGCCGCCGAGCGCTAAAACCTCACTGCTCGGAGAGTTTCATCTCAGGATCGTAGTCCTTGCCTTCGACATGCTTGACGACGGCCTGGCCGCACTGCATCGCACCGGTTGCGGCATTGAAGGCATAGGTCGGCGAGCCCTCCAGCGACCAGCCCTTGTTGAGGACGGCGGTGACCTTGTGGCAGAAGGAAGCATCGTCGGGACCGGTCAGGAAGCGGTAGAGTTTCATCACATCGTCTTTCGTGCTGCAGCCTGGCGGGCTGCGATCAGACGCGCTTTATGGACCAGACTTTCCGCCTGGACAAGATGCAGCCGCTCGACCATCCGTCCGCCTGCATTGATGACGTTCAGCCCGTCGGAGGCGGGATCGGCAAAGGCCGATATGATCGCCTCCGCTTCCGCAATCGCTGCCTGATCCGGGCCGAAATGGCGGTTGGCGGGCTCGATCTGCGCCGGATGGATCAGCATCTTGCCGGCAAAGCCCATGGCCCGGCCCTGCAGACATTCGGCATCGAAACCCTGTTCGTCCCTGAAATCGTTGAAGACGCTGTCGATCGCATCGAGCCCGTAGGCGCTGACCGCAAGGACGACCTGCATCAGCCACGGCACGAGATAGCTCCGCCCCGGCTGCGGCAGCACGCCGGTTTCCTTGCGCAGGTCGTTGAGCCCGACGACGAGACAATCGAGCCGTGAGCCCGGCGTGCGCCCAGCTTCGGCGATCGCCGCCGCATTGAGGATGCCGCGCGGTGTCTCGATCATCGCCCAGATGCGCAGATCTTCCGGTGCATCGGCCTCGGAGAGAAGGTCACTGAGCGCCACGACATCCTGCGGCTCGTCGACCTTCGGCAGCAGCACAGCATCGGGACCAAGCGCCGTCACCAGCTCCATGTCCGCCAGGCCGAAATCGGTGGACAGACTGTTGATGCGGATGATCCGCTCCTTGCCTTGGAGCGGCCGAGCCGAAAAGAAATTCCTCAGGTTGTCCCGCGCTTCCGCCTTCTTTTCCGGCGCCACGGAATCCTCAAGATCGAAGATAACCGCATCGCAATCGACCGCATGGGTTTTTTCGAGGGCGCGGGGATTGATGGCAGGCACGCTCAGCACCGAACGGCGCAGGCGGATGGAGCGGGTCGTCGGGTTTCGGCTCATGGCGAATTAGTGCCAAGCTTTGAAAGCCGAAGCAAGCAGCCCACCCCAGAACATCTAGCAGAACAACAAAAAGCCATGCTTGCCTTGCAGAGAGGAAAGAGAAGGACCACATTCCTTTCCGAAGAAAGGTCTCTAACATGCAGAACATTCGCTCCATCTTCCTCATGCTTGCCGGCGCCACCGTTTTCGTGGCCATGTTGCTTCTCACCTTTTCGGTGACGCTTGCCGTCGGCGGCATCCTGACCGTGCTCATGGTCGGACGCGCGCTTTCGATGAAGATGAAGCCCGCTCCGGTCCGCGCCAAGGCAAATAACGGTAAGCCGGAGATGCGGGTGTGGAACGACGGCCGCGGCACGATCATCGATCTCTGATCACCTTTTCGCTGAAAATTTTGGTTCGCCGAAAGATTTCGGCCGACACTGTCGGATCACGCTTCCATGCTACGTCCTTGAAGCAGCCAGGCATTCAGCCGGCGTTCAAAAAACGAATGGAGGACAAGCATGGATGCGACGACAGAGAGCAACCCGACCAAGATGCCACCGGTCAAGAACGGCCTGCTGCCCTATCTGACGGTCGATGGCGCGGTGAAAGCTGCGGAATTCTACACGAAGGCTTTCGGCGCGGAAGAGGCCTATCGCGTGCCGGTCGACGAAAACGGCAGAACGATGCATGTGCATCTCTACATCAACGGCAGCTCCCTCATGCTGTCGGATGCCTATCCCGAATTCGGCCCCTTCAAAGGCCATGAAGGCTTCGCCATCCAGCTTATTATCGACGATATCGATTTCTGGTGGGATCGCGCGGTTGCCGCCGGCGCCGAAGTCGTCATGCCGGTGGAACTGATGTTCTGGGGCGACCGCTACGGCCAGCTTCGTGATCCGTTCGGCGTCCTCTGGGGGTTGAACGCACCGTCCAAATAGGGACAGGCGCAATTGGCGGACCGCGCGAAACGTCGCGTGGCCGCCATCTGTGAAAGATTCTCCTTCATTTCGGCGAAAAACTGGACTAGATGCAAATTCAGGAAGTAGATTTGCTGAAATGGAGCATGGGTCATGGATAAATTCGTGAAGCTCACGGGCGTTGCAGCGCCCCTGCCGGTTGTCAACGTCGACACCGACATGATCATTCCGAAGGATTATCTGAAGACGATCAAGCGCACCGGCCTCGGCACCGGCCTCTTCGCGGAAGCCCGCTACAATGAGGACGGCTCAGAAAACCCGGATTTCGTGCTGAACAAGCCGGCTTATCGCGATGCCAAGATCCTGGTTGCCGGCGACAATTTCGGCTGCGGCTCCTCGCGCGAGCACGCGCCCTGGGCGCTTCTGGATTTCGGCATCCGCTGCGTTATCTCGACCAGCTTCGCCGACATCTTCTACAACAACTGCTTCAAGAACGGCATCCTGCCGATCAAGGTCAGCCAGGAAGATCTCGACAAGCTGATGGACGACGCCTCGCGCGGCTCCAACGCCATCCTGACCGTCGACCTCGAAAACCTCGAGATCACCGGCCCCGATGGTGGCTTGATCAAGTTCGATCTCGACGAGTTCAAGCGTCACTGCCTGCTGAACGGCCTCGACGATATCGGCCTGACGCTGGAAAAGGGCAAGGCGATCGACAGCTTCGAAAAGAAGAACGCCGCTTCGCACCCCTGGGCAGCCTGAGCCCTTCCAATCGGTTACCGATCAAGCCGGGTGTTTGCCCGGCTTTTTCTTTTCCGGCACATCAAAGAAATTTCTCTTTCCAGGCCTCAAGCTTTTCGAGCGACACGCCGATGCCGCCGCAGACTTCGATAAGCGGATTATCGAAGCGCTGAAGCAGCCCGGCATGCACATCGGCAACCGCAAGGGCCGCACCGCAGGCCGGCTCGACCAGAATGCGCTGCGCATCGGCAAATTTCAGGCAGGCGGCAACGGCATCGGCGTCGCTGACGACAACACTTTCGATCGGATGCTGCTTCGGCAGGTCGAAGACATGCTGCGCCACCTGCCGCGCCCCGAGCGAATTGGCAATCGAGGTAATGGCGGAAAGGGTGATACGCTCATTCGCCTTGAGGCTGGCATGAAGTGAAGCCGCCCCTTCCGTTTCGACGGCGATAACAGGTACCTCGGAGAGCCCGTTGCGCTTCAACCCCTCGACGATGCCGGCAAGCAGCCCGCCGCCGCCGACGCTGGTGACGACGCAATCGAATTTTGCCCCTTTCGCCACCACCTCGTCGATCAGCGTGGCATGGCCATCCCACAGAAGCGGATGGTCGAAGGGGTGCACATAGGTTGCTTTGCGGCTCCGGGCGAGTTCGACCGCATGGGCATTGGCCTCATCGAAAACCGAACCATGAACGAGGACATTCGCGCCCGTTGCGGCAATCGTCTGCCGTACGTCGGCCGCCGTCGTCTCCGGCACGACGATCGTGACCGGCACACCGAGCGCCCGGCCGGCATAGGCCGCCGCAATGCCGGCATTGCCGCCGGAAGCGCAGAAGATTTCGCGCGCCCCATTTTCCACCTCGTGCTGGCAAAGCCGGCCGACGCCGCGCAGCTTGAAGCTGCCGGAAGGCTGCAGCGCATCGAGCTTCAGCCAGAGCGGTTTGCCGCTGGCGCTGTAGCCAAGTGCGGTCTGGAGCAAGGGCGTATCGAGGTGGAGAGGCGCGAAAGGCATGGGAACCATCCAGGATAAAGATAGGGTCACCGTTCTAATCCGTTTGCGGACGCAGGAGCAACCGTCGCGGCGAAGAGCGAAGCGTACCGATTCACTGCTTCTGTCGCTTGAAATGCCCATTTCCGGGGTCTAAGAAACCGCAACTTGTTTTTCCCAGGAGGGTTTCATGACAGCGCGCAATCTTTTCCTGCTGCCGGGTGACGGCATCGGTCCCGAGGCCATGGGCGAGGTCCGCAAGATCATCGCCTATATGAACGAGGCGATGAATGCCGGTTTCGTCACCGACGAAGGCCTTGTCGGCGGCTGCGCCTATGATGCGCATGGCGCTGCCATCTCCGAAGCCGATATGCAGAAGGCGCTTGCCGCCGATGCCGTTCTGTTCGGCGCCGTCGGCGGTCCGAAATGGGATAGCGTGCCTTACGAAGTGCGCCCGGAAGCCGGCCTCTTGCGCCTGCGAAAGGATCTGCAGCTCTTCGCAAACCTGCGCCCCGCCATCTGCTATCCGGCCCTTGCTGCGGCCTCGTCGCTGAAGCCGGAGCTGGTCGAAGGCCTCGATATCCTCATCATCCGCGAGCTGACGGGCGGCGTCTATTTCGGCGAGCCGAAGGAAATCATCGACCTCGGCAACGGCCAGAAGCGCGGCATCGACACGCAGGTCTATGATACCTACGAGATCGAGCGCATCGCCGGCGTCGCCTTCGAAATGGCCCGCACGCGGCAGAATCGCGTCTGCTCCATGGAAAAGCGCAACGTCATGAAGTCGGGCGTGCTCTGGAACCAGGTGGTAACCGAAACGCATAAGGCGAAATATTCCGACGTCCAGCTCGAACACATGCTGGCCGATGCCGGCGGCATGCAGCTGGTGCGCCAGCCCAAGCAGTTCGACGTCATTGTCACCGACAATCTCTTCGGCGATATGCTCTCCGACGTCGCCGCCATGCTGACCGGTTCGCTCGGCATGCTGCCGTCGGCCTCGCTCGGCGCGCCCGACGGCAAGACCGGCAAGCGCAAGGCGCTCTACGAGCCGGTGCATGGCTCGGCCCCCGACATTGCCGGCAAGGGCATCGCCAATCCGATCGCCATGATCGCCTCCTTCGCCATGTGCCTGCGTTACTCCTTCAATCTGGTGAAGGAAGCCGACGATCTGGAAAAGGCGATCGCCAACGTGCTCGACAAGGGCATCCGCACCGGCGACATCATGGCCGATGGCGCAAGGCAGGTCGGCACCGTCGAGATGGGCGATGCGATCCTCGCCGAGTTCAAGGCGCTTTCCGCCTGATATTTCACGTGAAACAGTTCCGGCCCTTCGCATGATGCATGCGGAGGGCTTTTTTCTTAAGAGCGCTCGCCGGACCGGTTTGGTCGAATTATCCCAAACGGACTATTCCTAGCCACAATCTCGTGTATTTTTGCGCCGGATTTTAACGAGCGGACAAATTCGAACGGACGACGAAATGCGGGCATTTTGGGCTTCCCTGGACAGGCGCTGGCGCCGGAGCGATGCTGGCCTGCCGCCTTTGCGCTGGCAGGCCTGCCTTTTCGTCACGCTCAATGCCGTGATCCTTTCGATGCTGCTCTTCGACGCGCCGATCGGCGCCAGCGAAGTTCCCGCACCGGTGAAACACCTCGGCGAGTTGCTGACCGGTTTCGGCGATTCCGCCTGGCTGATCTACACCAGCATCCTGCTGTTCTTTCAGGGCAGGGCCGGTTACAAGCTTTTGAAGACGGCGCGCTCCAAGGCGCAGGCGCTCTATGTCAGCTGGATCGGCGCCTATCTTTTCGCCACGGTCGTTTTCTCAGGACTTCTCGCCAATCTGCTGAAACGTGCGATCGGCAGGGCGCGTCCCGATCATTTCCACGACTACGGCATGTTTTCCTTCGCGCCCTTTTCGGGCCATTCCGCTTTCGAAAGTTTCCCGTCCGGCCATTCCACCACGGTCGGCGCCTTCTTCGCCGCCTTCGCCTTGCTGTTTCCGCGCTACCGTGTTGCCTTCATCGCTTGCGCCATCTGGCTCGCCATGACGCGCGTCATGGTCGGCGCCCATTATCCGAGCGACGTCATCGCCGGCCTTGCCTTCGGCGGCTGGTTCTCGCTGCTGACGGCGATTGTCTTTGCCCGCTGCGGCTTGCTCTTCACGCTGGCGCCGGATGGCTGGCCGCTCTCGAAGCGGCTGTTTCGCACTGCATAATTCCTTAAATCGGAATCGATTTAAGGATAAAACTATGCCGCAATTCAAAATGTTACAGCGTCCTTTGCGCGTCCGAAAAGACGCGCGGCGCTGTAATATGGAAAAGCCCGGCGCCTTGTGAGCGCCGGGCCTATTTTCTCAAGCAAGGATTGGGCTCAATCCGCCGCTCAATCCATGGCGTGGATATCCCTGTTCTTCGTTTCCGGCAGGAAGATCAGGCCGATCACCAGCGTGATCGTCGCAAAGACGATCGGGTACCAGAGACCGTAGTAGATATCGCCCGCGGCAGCGCTCATCGCGAAGGCCGTCGCCGGCAGCAGGCCGCCGAACCAGCCGTTGCCGATGTGATAGGGCAGCGACATGCCGGTGTAGCGGATGCGGGTCGGGAAAAGCTCGACCAGCAGAGCGGCGATCGGGCCGTAGACCATCGTCACATAGAGGACGAGGACGAACAGCACGGCGATCGTGCCGATCCAGTTGACGCGGGCGGGATCGGCGGTCATGGCGAAGGTGCCGCCATTGGCGATGTTGTAGACCGCCATGTCGGTGACGCCATTTGCCTCATCCGCCGTCAGCAGCTTGCCTTCGACCAACTTGGCTGCCGGCATTGCTTCCTTCTCGCCGGCGCGCACGGTATCGGCGTTGAGCGCCAGTTCCGGATTGGCGGCGATGAAGACATCGAGCTTGGAATCCGGCACCTTGGCGACACCGCGCTTCAGCGGATAGCCAGCATCATGAAGCGCAATGTTCACACTTTTTTCGAAGGCCGCAGTCATGCCCTTCGCCTTGTCGCCGGCGGCAGCGACGTCGAAGCTTGGGATCGTCGCGTTGCCGACCTTTACCGTTGCCGGCTGTCCGGCGGTACCTGGCACGACGTCGTAAGGCACCGAGTTCCTAGTCAGGAACGCCGTCGCCACGTCGCAGGAGCTGGTGAACTTCGCCGTGCCGGTCGGGTTGAACTGGAACCTGCAATCGGCCGGATCAGCCGTCACCGTTGCCCGAATCGAAGCCTGAGCTTCGGCAAGCCCCGGGTTCGCCGTCCACGTCATCGCCTTGAACAGCGGATTATAGGTCACCGCCGCAATGAGAAGGCCAGCCATGATGATCGGCTTGCGGCCGATCTTGTCGGAGAGGCCGCCGAAGATGACGAAGAAGGGCGTGCCGAGGAGAAGTGAGATGGCGACCATGACATTGGCCGAGAACAGGTCCACCTTCAGCACGTTCTGCAGGAAGAACAGTGCATAGAACTGGCCGCCGTACCAGACGACCGCCTGGCCCATGGTGGCGCCGAGCAGCGCGATGATCGCGATCTTGGCATTTTTCCATGTCCCGAAGGCCTCGGTCAGCGGCGCCTTGGAGCCCTTACCTTCCGCCTTCATCCGCTGGAAAGCCGGCGATTCGTTCATCTTTAGGCGGATCCATACGGAAATGCCGAGCAGAACGAACGAGAGCAGGAACGGAATGCGCCAGCCCCAGGCGGCAAACTCAGCCGCACCCATCAGATATTGAACAAAGACGATGACGATCAGCGACAGGAACAGGCCGAGCGTCGCCGTCGTCTGGATCCATGAGGTGAAGTAGCCGCGGCGTCCGTTCGGCGCATGTTCGGCGACATAGGTTGCCGCACCGCCATATTCACCGCCCAGCGCCAGACCCTGGAGCAGGCGCAGCGCGATCAGGATGATCGGGGCTGCGATACCGATGGTGGCGGCACCCGGCAGGATGCCGACGAGGAAGGTCGACAGACCCATGATCATGATCGTCATCAGGAAGGTGTATTTACGGCCGACGAGATCGCCGAGACGGCCGAACACCAGCGCGCCGAAGGGGCGGACCAGGAAGCCGGCGGCAAAGGCGAGCAGCGTGAAGATGTTACGCGTTGCCTCGGGATATTGGGTGAAATAGGTCGCACCTATATAGGTGGCGAGCGAACCATAGAGATAGAAATCGTACCATTCGAAAACGGTGCCAAGCGACGAGGCGAAGATGACCTTCTTCTCCTCGCCGGTCATCGGACCGGCCTTCGCGCCGTCGATGCTTGCGACATTTGCCATTGTCTGTCCTCCACAGAGTGATGATCAACGCGTGCGGCCTACTTCTCCTCAAAGCATATCCCTGGCCGCGACACGCCTGACGGGAGTGTGCCAGAAACGACAGATCAAAAAGAGAGATGCTTTCGGATTATGACTTTAGTCTAATGGCGCCACGCTTTGTCATGCGCATCAAGATCTCCGCCGCCCGTGGCGATAGAGCAGCCGGAGGTTTCACGGCGGTTGTGATGTGGATCCGTTATGCTCTTAGCGCCTGCGCCGGCGATTGCCGGTAGGCGAGTACTGCCGGCAGCGCGGCAAGAATCGTGGCAAAGGCAAGCAGCACCGCTGCAAGCCCGGCATCTTCACGGGCGAAGCCGACCGGCATGGCGACCCCGCTCGTCTCAGAGAACATGCCGGACAAGATGAGGGCCGCGGCATAACCGAGTACGAATCCGAGTGCGATGCCGACCGCCACCAGGAAGAAGAATTCCAGCCAGACGATGCCGAAAATCGCGCCGCGCGGGGCACCGAAGGCCCTGAGTGCGCCGATCTGACGGCGGCGCTGGCCGATATGGATGACCGTGACCAGCACTAGCGAGGCTGCGACGAGAGCTTGCGCGCCGGAGGCGACCGCGACGAGGATCTGTTTGGCGTCGCCGAGCGTGGCGTAGAGATTGGTCAGCACCTCGCCGGGAAAGACGGCGACGGTATTGCCGCTACGATAGTCCTGCCGCAGCTTGTAGGCATCGGCGATCGTCTTCGGCTTGACGAGAATGGCAGGAAGGCCGGGAGCGCCCGCAGTCCAGCTCTCATCCAGCGCGGCATCCGGATCGGCCTCCCCGTGATGCTCATGCCCATCGTGATCAGGGCCGGCTTTCTCATGCGCATGACCATGTTCAGCGCTATCCGTACCGGACGCCACTTCATGATCGTGCTCGGCTTCGGCACCGCCCTCCGCATGTTCCTCCGCCTCCATGCCATGGATGTGCCAGACGGCCTGGATCGGAACGAGAATGGCCCGATCCCAGGCGGTGCCGGTCGGCCGCAAGCGGCCGGCGATATGATAGACGAGCTCGGTATGGGTCTCGCCGCCCTCTTCCAGCGACCCGTGCATCGGCTTGATCTCGCCGCCGAGCGACAGCTTGACAGCGGCGCCGATCACGGCTTCGCCCTCGCGCCCGAAAATCTTGCCTTCGGCTAGACCGCCGGACAGGTTCTGCGCCAGCATGGTCGTCGTGCCGATGATCGGATAGCCGGAGAAGGAATCGCCGAAGCCGATCGGAGCTGCCCAATCGACCCGTGGATCCGCGGCAAGTTTGCCCAGCACTTCGCCCGGCATCAGCGGCAAAGGCGAGGGCTGCAGGAAGACGGAGGACAGCACGAGCTGCGTCTCGCTGCCGCCGGCGCCGATGACAAGATCGAACTTGTCGGCAGCGCGTGCGCTGCCGAGACGAAGCGCCCGCTCCTGCAGGACGACGGAAACGCCGAGCGCGGTCGCAAGCGCCACCAGCAGCACGACCACCAGCGATCCCGCCCAAAGGCGACGAAGATCGGAAAGGATGAAGCGGATCATGCAGCTTCTCCTGCCGTTGCCGCGGAATCTTCGCTGATCCGGCCGGAACCGAAGGTGATCCGCCGATCGAGGCGGCTGGCCAAGCGCTGGTCGTGTGAAACGACGATCAGCGTGCTGCCTTCGGCGATGGCCAGATCGAGGATGAGATCGCCGACCGCCTCGCCGCTTTCGGCATCGAGGCTTGCGGTCGGCTCGTCGGCGATGATGACGCCGGGCTTGCGCAGCAGCGCCCGGCCGATCGCCACGCGCTGCATCTCGCCGCGCGACATGGTTTCGATCTTCTGGCCCGGACGGGAAAGACCGACGGTGCTCAAAAGCGAATGCGCCCGCTCGATGACATCATCCGTGGCGGCGCCGGCAAGACGCGCCGGCAGCAGCACGTTATCCAGCGCCGACAGGCCGGGGAAGAGATGGAACTCCTGCATAACCAGGCCGATATTGGCGGCACGGAATCGGTCGCGCCGGCTTTCTGAAAAATTCGCGATATCCTCGCCGTTCCAGCGGATGCGGCCTTGGCGTGTCCGCTCCAGCCCGGCAACGATATTGACGAAGGTGCTTTTGCCGGAACCGGAAGCGCCTGTAATGGCGACCCTGCTGCCGGCATCGATCGACAGGCGGCCGATCGCCAGTGCCGGCGAGGACAGGCCCCGGAAGGCAACGGAAAGGTTTTCGATATCAAGAGCGAGCATATCGTTCAGGCAGCGGAATATTCGGCTTGGCGGAGGCGCAGCAGGCTGACGAAGCCGGTGTCCGGGTCCGTCCAGGAACCGTATTCCAGCGTGCCGCGCACTTCTATCGTCTGGCGCGGCTGCACGAAGGTCTGCTTCTCGCCGAGATAGACGACGACGATATTGTCCGGCCAATCCGCATCCGAGGAGCAGAAGGGGCAGAGCGACATCGGCACCTCGGTGAGCACGAAGAACTGGGCCTCGGCTTTCAACGGCGGTGCCATGAAACCTTTCATGCTGACGTCGTTGCCGGCAAGGCGCTTCACCTTGTCGGAAAATTCGAGGCCGAGCACGCCGAACTTGCCGTAAAGTTCATCGAAGCTGATCGAGGAATCCGCAGCAGAACTCGGGCGAGCCACAGCGGTAAAGGCTAGCGTACCGATGGCGCCGATCAGGCCGCGGCGGCTGAGATGCAGCGAAGGGAGCTTTTCCATGGCGATCTCCAAGAATGAAGTCCCGGCCGCTGAACGGCCGGGACCATGATCGACGAAAGGGGCAAGGCCGGCAAGCGGCCTTGCCGGATTCAGATCAGTTCGTCTGCTTGGCGCCGAGAGCGAAGGTGTCGGCAAGCACGCGATAGACGTCGCTCTGTTCCATGTAACCATGGAATTCTTCCGAACCCGGGCCTGCCGACTGCAGGACGACGTCGTCGACCGCATGGACGCCACTTTCGCTGCTCTTCGGAAGATTGCCCTGAACGAAGACCGCGCCGGGAACATCCTTATACTGCTCGTTGGCGACATATTCCTTCTTTTCGTTCTGGACAGCCGGAACGAACGGACCGTCGAGCTTCGGACGGAAGGTCTCGTAGTGATCGGGGCCGTTATTGGCGCTCAGGAACAGCCGGCGGCTGACGTCGACCTTATCGGGATAGCCGTCGCCGTTTTCGTCCTTGTAGTTCGGGAAGCCAGCCTCGGCATAGGTCCCGACCTTTTCGCGCATTTCCGTGCCGGGCTTCTCATCATCGACGGTACCGATGATCGATACGCCGTGGGTGTGGTCGCCGGTGACGACGATCAGCGTATCAGGATGGGCCTTCTGGAACTCGCGGGCAACACCGATCGCCTTGTCGAATTCGATGGTGTCGATGACCGCACGATCCCAATCTAGTGGATGCGACATCTTGTCGATGGAGGAGCCTTCGACCATCAGAAAGAAACCCTCCGGATTCTTCGAGAGGCGATCGAGCGCAACCTTGGTCATATCAACGAGGCCCGGCTGGTTCGGGAACTTATCGACCGTGCCCTTCTTCAGGAACTCTCGATCGAGCGTGACGTCCATGTTGCCGGTGTGGAAGAGACCGAGGAGATTGCCTTCAACCGAGGCATTGGCGGCGAGCTCGTTCTTATCGGTCGCCAGCTTATAGCCGGCATCCTGGAACAGCTTGATGTAATCCTGGTTATCCTTGCGCTTCGAACCGGCAACCTCCTTGCCGAGGAAATAGGCCGAACCGCCGCCAAGGATAACTTCCGGCTTCACCTCGAGCAGCATGCCGACGATGTCGGCCTTGTCGTTGCGGCTGCGGGTATGGGAAACGACCGCAGCTGGCGTCGCGTCCTCGACTTCGGAGGTCGCGACGATACCGATCGACTTCTTGGTCGTGCGGCGAACGGCTTCCCCAAAGGTTTCGACACGCGGATCATCGAGCAGAGCCGGCGTACGGTCCGCATAAACGCCGAGTGCGTTGACGGCCGTCTTATGGCCCGTCATGAAGGCCGACATGGTGTTGGCCGAGTCGGTGGCAACCGCATTCGTCGCCGACGTGCCGATGAAAGCCATGCGATCGAGGTCGTCCATGTTCAGCCGGCCATTGGCCTTCCCTTCGGTCATGCCCTTGGACATGATGCGGGCGGCGGTGCGGTGCGCAACGGAAAGCCCATCACCCAAGAGGAAGATGATGTTCTTGGCCTTCGGCTGAGCCGCGGTTTCGTAGACGTTCCAGGTAACGGACTTCGTTTCGTCGCCGGCAGCGACCTCGACCTTATAGGCGCCGGGGGCGGAAATCTTCAGGCCGCGCAGCAGGATAGCGGAGCCGAGAGCCTTGTCATCCTTGCCTTTTTCCAGTTCGACGAACTGCGCCTCGCCCCCGAGGACGGTCTTGTAGTCCTGGCCGTTGACCGTGATCTTCACGTCTTCGGGCTTGACTTGCTTGTTGAGCTCGACCTTGAAATCGAACGGTGAACCGGCAAGAATCGTCGCGCGATCAAGCGGATAAACCGTCGTCGCCTGAGCGGCGCCCGCAAGGATGGTGGTGGCCGCAAAGGCGGCAAGAAGCGTACGCATGGAAAACCCCCGTTTTCGTTGCAGACATTAACAACCGGGCCGGGATACCTCCCGAGAATGACAGCGGCATGACAAAACGTCGCAGCATTGCGGCCGCCGCTTTCGCATGCCGGCTCTGAGCGCAAAAACCTTGACTCCTGTGGAAAACCTTCTAAGAGCAACAGCGGAAAAGGAATCTCCATGGTTCGCGACGAACACGCCATTGCCGAATGCAATGACCGGGCACGAGTTGCCGGGGTGGACATTGCCGTTCCGGTTTCTTCCAAAACCAAGGCCAAAACGACGACGAAAACCGTCTGACGTCTCTGGCCTGCCGCTCTCTCCCCGGCTCGGCTGGGGACAGGAAGACGCGATTAATCGCGTCTTTCCCCTCACCGGACAAGAGGAGAGAAGAGAAAGAGAGCTTGAGAAATGGGTTTCAAAGTAGCAGTTGCGGGAGCGACCGGAAATGTCGGCCGGGAGATGCTCAACATCCTCTCCGAGCGAGGCTTCCCCGCCGATGAGGTCGTGGCACTCGCCTCCTCGCGTTCGCAGGGCACCGAGGTTTCCTACGGTGACCGGACGCTGAAGGTCTCCAATCTGGAGAATTACGATTTCTCCGATACCGACATCTGCCTGATGTCGGCCGGCGGCGAGGTCTCCAAGAAGTTCTCGCCGAAGATCGGCCAGCAGGGCTGCATCGTCATCGACAATTCCTCGGCTTGGCGCTACGACGCCGACGTGCCGCTGATCGTGCCGGAAGTGAACCCGGATGCCATCAGCCAGTTCACCAAGCGCAACATCATTGCCAATCCGAATTGCTCGACCGCCCAGCTGGTGGTGGCGTTGAAGCCGCTGCACGACTTTGCCAAGATCAAGCGCGTCGTCATCTCGACCTACCAGTCGGTCTCCGGCGCCGGCAAGGACGGCATGGACGAGCTCTTCAACCAGACGCGCGCCGTCTTCGTCGCCGATCCGATCGAGAACAAGAAGTTCACCAAGCGTATTGCCTTCAATGTCATCCCGCACATCGACGTCTTCATGGAGGATGGCTACACCAAGGAAGAGTGGAAGGTGCTGGCCGAGACGAAGAAGATGCTGGACCCGAAGATCAAGGTGACCTGCACGGCGGTGCGCGTACCGGTCTTCATCGGTCATTCGGAATCGGTCAACATCGAATTCGAAAACGAGATCACCGCCGACCAGGCCCGCGACATCCTGCGCGATGCACCGGGCTGCCTCGTCATCGACAAGCGCGAGGATGGCGGCTACATCACGCCATATGAATCCGCCGGCGAGGATGCAACCTACATCTCGCGCATCCGCGAGGATGCGACGGTCGAAAACGGCCTCAACATCTGGGTGGTCTCCGACAATCTGCGCAAGGGCGCTGCGTTGAACGCCATCCAGATCGCCGAGCTGCTCGTCAATCGTGGTCTCGTCAAGCCGCGCAAGCAGGCTGCCTGATACCATTTGTAAACCATAATATGCTAAAGCCCTGCTGATGATGAAGGCAGGGCTTTTTGCCGAATTATGGACACTTCTGTCCATAGGCGCTTGCTGAAAAAGGTGATCGTGACAAGATCGCCTTCGGCTGGCATTCTGCCCGGCATCAAGCCAAAGCATGCCGTCCAAAACCGTGCAGCGGTTCGGGACAGCGACATGAACAGAACGAAGACTTTGAGCGCGTCGCATGGGCCCGATCGGCCGCGGCGCGCTTCAGTGGATCGGAAGCGGGGTTTCTCATGCGCATGACAACATTCTTTCTGGCGGCGTTTACGGCGGCGGGCGTCCTCCACGCGCTGCCGGCAGCGGCCCAGGGCGCTCAATGCGGCAATAATAGCAGCGGTTTCGGTGCATGGGTCGCCGACTTCAAGCAGGAAGCGGCGGCAAACGGCGTCAGTCGCTCGGTCCTCGACCGCGCCTTCGCCAACGTCAATTACAACAGGCCGACGATTGCCGCCGACCGCGGCCAGAAGAGCTTCAAGCTCTCCTTCGACGCTTTCATGCAGAAGCGCGGCGGTGCCACGATCATCTCCCGCGGCCGCAGCATGAAGGCCGCCAATCAGGCGCTTTTTGCCTCGATCGAGCGCCGTTTCGGCGTTCCGGCCGGCCCGCTGATTGCGATCTGGGGCATGGAGACCGGTTTCGGCAGCTATATGGGCAACCAGCATACGCTGTCGGCTGTTTCGACCCTTGCCTATGACTGCCGTCGTTCGCAATATTTCACCGACCAGCTCTATGCAGCACTCCAGCTCGTCTCCGAGGGTTATTTGAGCCCGCAGGCCAAGGGCGCTGCCCATGGTGAAATCGGCCAGACGCAGTTTCTGCCGCGCAATGTCGTGCGTTTCGGCGCCGACGGCGACGGCAACGGCCGCGTCGACATGGTCGGTTCCCGCGCCGATGCACTGGCCTCGACGGCGAATTTCCTCAAGGGCCACGGCTGGCGCGCCGGCGCCGGCTATCAGCCGGGAGAGCCGAATTTCGTCGCCATCCAGGGCTGGAACGCCGCCAGCGTCTACCAGCAGGCCATCGCCTATATCGGTCAGCAGATCGACGGCAGATAGGCCCGATAGAATACGCCAAAACGCCGCTGCAATATGCGGCGTTTTTCATATGCGGGAATCAAAGCCACCGCCGGACGCCGCCTTGCGTCGCTTCTCCTGCACCGGGGCCGGCAGGATTGGTCCCGAGACAACGCAATTGCGGCCGGAGGCCTTGGCGGCGTAAAGCGCCAGGTCGGCGCGTTTGACCAGATCCTCGAAGTTCCGGTTGGTGGCTTCATTTGCCCGTCCGGCGCATCCGAAACTCGCCGTCATCTTGAGAACATCGCCGCTCGGCAGGGGGATTTCCGCCGCCTCGATCGCCAGCCGCACACGCTCGGCAACGATTGCGGCATCGTCAGGCGTCGAATCCGGCAGAAGCGCCAGGAACTCCTCGCCGCCATGGCGCACCAGCAGATCGAAGGAACGAAAATTCTCACGCGCGACGCCCGCGACATGCCGGAGCACGGCATCGCCGGCGTCATGCCCGTGAACGTCGTTGATCTTTTTGAAATGATCGAGGTCGAACAGCACGACGGAAATCCAGCGTGATCCGTGCTCGGCCTGTGTGAGAAGTGCGGATGCGGCGACCTCGAAGCCGCGCCTATTGTAAAGGCCGGTCAGAAGATCGGTCTGGGCGGCGCTGCGCAACTCCCCCACCAGCGTCTCCCGATCCTGGGTCAGCCGGTCGATCAGCCGCAGGCCCTTTGCCGCCAGCAGCAGCACCAAGGTGGCGAGTATCAGCAGGCCGGCACACAGCGCCAGAATCCGCGTCAGGTGTATGTGCGAGCGCGTCGAAAGGTTTTCGCCGGTCTCGTGAATATCCTTTGCGGCCTCGATCATCTTCTGCTGCAGGAAGCTCATGCGCTCGCTCTGCGCGGCGGCCCAGACGTCATGCACGGCGCGTGTCGGCCGCGATCCGGCGAGAATGGCATCGGTGATCGCATCCGCCTTCACCTGGCTGCTGCGGCCGAGATAAGCAACGATGTGGCGCACGACCGGCGCGGAGGAATGGAAAACCATGTGATCCATGCCCTCGCCGAGCATGACCTTGCCCTGCACGAAGAGCTCCACCGGCAATCTGGCGGAAGCCCCTTGGTCGAGATAACGGGTGCCGATCCCGGTGATCAGCCTTTCGCCGTAATAGGTCAGCAGGATGCCCATCAGCTGGTTGGATTTCTCAAGCAGCACCGGATCGCTGATCAGCGGCGAAAGCGCATCGACGACGGCAAGCTGCTTGAGAGCCGCATACCAGTAGATGGAACCGGGATCGCTGCCGGTATAACGCCCCTGGTCGACGGCGCTGCGCGCCGCGACGATACGGCTGTAGGCAAGGCTGAGGATCGATAATTCGCCGACGAGCCCCTCGTCGAGCGCATCGCGGGAGGGCAGGCTGGCATAAAAAGCGCGGCGTTCGCGATCGAGCGTCACCCGGCTTTGCTGCATGTCGATGGCAGTCCTGCTGCTGGGATGTGCAAGGTAGCGGCGGGTGGCGCCAATTTCGGTCAGAATCTCCGTGGCGGCGATCGACCCGCCACGGGCAAGCACATCGGCGAACTGCCGGTCCTTTTCGAGGTTCCAGTATTGATTGACCGAAGAACGTATGACGACGACGCCTTCAATGAGCATGAAGACGAAGGGCAGCATGATGGCGGCCAGGATAACCCTTTTGATGGTTTCGAACTTCATCGCCAATCGCCACGGTGATCAAACGTCGGTCGTGCGCGACCAATTGACGGCAAGCTTAACAACAATCCTTAAAAAACTGATAAACTGGCATGTCCCTAGATTTCGGGACGAATGAAGTCGCGTGTCTCGGCGTCCATGACCCAGAGTTCACCGGTCGAAATGTCGAACCAGGCGCCGTGGAGATGAAGCTTTCCCGCTTCCTCGAGCGCCTTGATGTCGGGAAAGCTTCTGAGATTGTTGATCGAATTGCGGATGGAGACACGCTCCAGCGCCGTCTGCCGCTCGGCAGCCGTCATCACGTCGTTGCTCTGGATCTGCTCGGCGGCAGGTTTGACCAGCGACATCCAGCGGCCGATGAAATCGCCGGGCGACAATGGCTCGGCATTCGGATCGAGCGCTGAGCGGATGCCGCCGCAGCGGCCATGGCCCATCACGACGATATCCGAGACCTTCAGCACCTGCACGGCAAATTCGAGTGCGGCCGACGTCGAATGAAAATGACCGTCCGGCTCGTAGGGCGGCACCATGTTGGCGACGTTGCGGATGACGAACAATTCGCCGGGGCCGGCATCGAAGATCAGCTCCGGTGCCGCGCGAGAGTCCGAACAGGCAATGACAAGCGTATGGGGACTCTGACCGTTTTCGGCAAGCTGCCGATACCTGTCGCGGGCATCGGCATAACGCCCGTTCATAAAGTTGCGATAGCCGTCCAGAAGGGGATTTGGAAAACGCTGCATGCTTCTGGATTAGCGCGCGCGGAAGACAAGATCAACTGCTGCACCGCAAAATGAGCGCATTGGCAAATGCGTCATTTTTTCCGCCGCTGCGCCGGGTGCACGAGCCGGCGCATCTGCACCATGGCCATCGGCGTCGAAAGGCTGGAAGCATCGCTTGCCAGCATCAACTCGTTGCTGCCGCGCTTGACGGCACGCGCAAGCACCTCGAAGACGCTGGCGGTGGCAAGCTGCAGCGCCTTTTCGTCCTCGATCCCGGAAAGCAGGCGCGACAGGAAGACGGCGGCGATGAGGTCACCGAGACCATTCGGCGGGTTGTCGACAACGCGATGCTCCGCAAGAAGGGCGTGACGGCCGGAAAGATAGAGATTGCCGGTACCGCCCGCCATCATCGGCACCGCCGATGTGACGAGCATGCGCGATGGTCCGAGCGCGAGCGCCGCCTCCATGATCGCACTGTTGTCTTCGAGGGCTGCCCCCGAAAGCCATGCGAGCTCGTAGCGGTTCGGCGTCGCGAGCGAGGCGAGCGGAATGAGATGGTCGCGAATGGCCTCAGCGGTCGCTTCCGGCACGTAAAGGCCGCCGAGATCGCCCATGACGGGATCGCAGACATAGAGCAGCTCGGGATTGTTTTGTCTCAGCGCGCCGATCAGCCGGGCGACCGAGCGCGCCTGGGCGGCATTGCCGAAATAGCCCGAAAGCACCGCCTTGACTTCGCCGATCCAGGGCGCGCGGATCAGATCGTCGATTGCCGCATCGAAATCCGTTTCCGCAAAAGTCAGCCGCGTCGAGCGGCCGTGGCCGGGATGCCAGGGCAGCACGATGGTCGGCAGGGCCCAGACCGGATGACCGAGCGTCTCCAGCGCAAAGACGGCTGCCCGGTTTCCGACCGAGCCCCGCACCACATGGCTGGAAATGACGATGACTGCGCCCGCTGCATTTTCCGACATGATATCCAAGATCCGAATGATGACCGCGTTTGATGATCTTTTTGACGCCACGCTGTCAACCATTCTTCATGCGGGCGTGGAAATGTTCGGCGGAACGAAAAACCGGAAGACGGGACTTTCGCTTTCGCTTGGCGAAGAAAGCGGAAAATCTCTTACAATTTCTCTTTTCCAGCGCCAAAAAAGCGTCAAAACAATCCTTCGGACCTCTCTTTTAGAGATTTTTTCGAAGAATCTTCTGCTAGCTTGCAAAAAATCAGACATTGAGGGAGGCGATCCATGGCTGCCAGACACAATCCGAAACGGGAAAAGCAGATCGAAAGCGCGCGCAAGATCGCCAAGGCGACAGGCGAGGCGCATCTCGATCCGGAAATTCTCTTCGGCCGGGCAAGCAATGACGATCTCGAACTCTATACGCCGGAAATGCTGGCGCTCTCCGCCGTGCATTCGGCAAAGGAGCTTGCTGCCTGGAACGGCAAGGCGCCCCGCGTCAGCATCGACACGATTGCCGATGTGACGCCTGATGGCATCGCCGTCTCGGTACTTTCAGTCACCGACCAGAACATGCCTTTTCTGTTTGAATCGGTCATGGGCGAAGTGACAAGCACCTATCGCGACCTGTTCATGGCCGTGCATCCCATCCTGGTCATGGAAAAGGGCAAGGCGCCGGCGATGTATTCCGCCGATCACCCGAGCGATCCGGCCAACCGCGTCAGCCATATCCAGCTTCATATTGCCCCCCTCAATTCCGCCCAGGCCGCCGATCTCGTCAAACGCATCGAAAAAGTCCTCGAACAGGTTCGCCTGTCGGTTTCCGACTGGAAGCCGATGCTTTCCAAGATCGACGGAGTGATCGCCGAGCTTGCGGCCAATGGCGCCAGCCGGAAGAAGGCCGATCGCGACGAAGCCGTCGCTTTCCTGACCTGGCTGCGCGATGAGAATTTCACTTTCCTCGGCATGCGGGAATATGTCTATTCCGGCAAGGGGACCGATGCCAGGGTCGAACGCGACAAGGGTGCAGGCCTCGGCATCCTCTCCAATCCCGATGTTCTGGTGCTGCGCACCGGCAAGGACGCCGTAACGACAACGCCTGAGATCCTCGCCTTCCTCGACGGCCCCGACTTCCTGATCGTCACCAAGGCGAATGTGAAATCGATCGTCCATCGCCGGGCCTATATGGATTATGTCGGCGTCAAGCGCTTCGACGCTGAGGGTAACGTCACCGGCGAGCTGCGCATCGTCGGCCTTTTCACCTCGACCGCCTATACCTCGCTCGCCTCGGAAATCCCGCTGCTGCGTTCCAAGATCGAGAAGGTGAAGGAACATTTCGGCTTCGACCCGATGAGCCATTCCGGCCGCATGCTCGACAACACGCTGGAATCCTATCCGCGCGACGACCTTTTCCAGATCGACACGACGCTGCTTGCAAGTTTTGCCGAACAGATCAACGACTTGGCCGATCGGCCGCGCGTCCGCGTCCTGCCGCGCATCGACCATTTCGACCGCTTCGTCTCGGTGATCGTCTACGTGCCGCGCGAGGAGTATGACTCGATCGTACGCGAACGGATCGGCACCTATCTGAAGACTGTCTACGACGGCCGTGTCTCCGCCTATTACCCGGCTTTCCCGGAGGGCGGCGTGGCGCGCGTGCATTTCATCATCGGCCGCTCGGGCGGCAAGACGCCACGCATTCCGCAGGCAAAGCTCGAGCAGGTGATCCGCGAAATCACGGCCCGCTGGGACGACCGTTTCGAGGCGCTGGCCGGCGCCAAGGCCCCGAAGATATCCGTCGACCAAGCTTTCCAGGATTCCTTCACGCCGGAGGAAACCGTGGCCGACCTCGCCGATATCGGTGCCTGCGCCGCCGGCGAGCCGCTGCGCATCCAGTTCTACCATCGTCAGGAAGAACAGGGCCGCATCCTCTCCTTGAAGATCTTCCACGCCGGCGGCCAGCTGGCGCTGTCGCGCCGCGTGCCGCTTCTCGAGAATCTCGGCTTCAACGTCGTCAGTGAACGCACTTTCGACATCGGGGTGCCGGCCGCCGATGGAGAAAAGAAACTCGTCGTGCTGCACGATATGGAGCTCGAGGCCCGCAATGGCGGCGAGATCGATCTGCATCGTTACGGCGCCGCCCTCGAGGAAGGCTTCGTCGCCGCCTTCGCCGGCACGATCGACAATGACAGCTTCAACCGGCTTATCCTTTCGGCCGGGCTCTCGGCGCGCGAGGCGAACGTGCTGCGCGCCTACGCGCGTTATCTCCGCCAGGCCGGCATCGCCTATTCGCAGGATTATATCGCCACGACGCTCGACAAATATCCCGGTGTTGCCGCCGCTATCTTTCGTCTCTTCCATGACACGCTCGACACCAGGCTTTCGGAGAAGGTCCGCGTCAAGAAGCTTGCCGAACTGCACCAGGCGATCGAGACTGAACTTGCCGACGTGCCGAGCCTCGACGACGACCGTATCCTGCGCCGCTACGTCAACATCGTCGATGCGACGCTACGCACCAATTATTTCCAGAAGAACCCGGATGGTTCGCCGAAGCCGATGCTGGCCTTCAAGCTCGATCCACACCTGGTCGACGGGTTGCCGCAGCCGAAACCCTTCCGCGAGATGTTCGTCTATGGCGTCGAGGTGGAAGGCGTGCACCTGCGCTTCGGCAAAGTGGCACGCGGCGGCCTGCGCTGGTCGGATCGCGCCGAGGATTACCGCACCGAGGTGCTCGGCCTCGTCAAGGCGCAGCAGGTCAAGAACGCGGTGATCGTGCCGGTCGGCGCCAAGGGTGGCTTCTATCCGAAGAAGCTCCCGGTCGGCGGCAGCCGCGACGAGATCTTCAATGCCGGCCGCGAGGCTTACAAGACCTATATCCGCACACTGCTTTCGATCACCGACAATATAGCGGGTGCCGATATCGTCCCGCCGAAGGATACCGTCAGGCTCGACGGTGACGATCCCTATTTCGTCGTCGCCGCCGACAAGGGTACCGCGACCTTTTCCGACACCGCCAATGCACTGGCGCAGGAAGCCGGCTTCTGGCTGGACGACGCCTTTGCCTCCGGCGGCTCGGCCGGTTACGACCACAAGAAGATGGGCATCACCGCTCGCGGCGCCTGGGAAACCGCGAAACGCCACTTCCGGGAAATGGACATCGACATCCAGACGACGCCCTTCACCGTCGCCGGCGTCGGCGACATGTCGGGCGACGTCTTCGGCAACGGCATGCTGCTCTCTCCGAAGATCCGGCTTATTGCCGCCTTCGATCACCGCGACATCATCATCGATCCCGACCCCGATATGGAAAAGACGCTGACTGAGCGCCAGCGGCTCTTCGACCTGCCGCGTTCAAGCTGGCAGGATTTCGACAAGAGCGTGCTGTCGAAGGGTGCAATGATCATTTCCCGCGCAGCGAAATCGGTCACACTGACGCCGGAAGCGGTTGCCGCGATCGGCATCGACAAGGCTGTGGCCACGCCCTTCGAGATCATGACGGCGATCCTGAAGAGCCCGGTCGACCTGCTCTGGTTCGGCGGCATCGGCACCTATGTGAAAGCGCCGTCCGAAACCGACGCCGAAGTCGGCGACCGCGCCAACGACCCGATCCGCATCACCGCGGTGGAGGTGCGCGCCAAGGTGATCGGCGAGGGCGCAAACCTCGGCGTTACCCAGAAAGGCCGCATCGCCTACGGTCTGAAAGGTGGGCGCTGCAATTCCGACGCCATCGACAACTCGGCCGGCGTCAATACCTCGGACGTCGAGGTCAATATCAAGATCGCGCTGGCAGCCGCCATGCATGACGGACGCCTGACGCGCGCAAAACGTGACCAGCTTCTTTCCTCGATGACCGGCGAAGTCGCGACCCTGGTGCTGCGCAACAACTACCTGCAGTCGCTGGCGATCTCGCTGACCGAACGCAAGGGCACGGCAAACGGCCTGGAACTTGCGCGCTTCATGACGGTTCTGGAAGGCGCCAAGCAGCTCAATCGCAAGGTCGAGACGCTGCCGGACGACCAGACCCTCGCCGAACGCTATGCCGCTGGCAAGCCGCTGACCCGGCCGGAAATCGGCGTGCTGGTGTCTTATGCCAAGATCGTGCTCTTCGATGCGCTGGCCGCAAGCGATCTGCCTGACGATCCCTATTTCATCGCGACGCTTTCGAATTATTTCCCCGTCAAGATGCAGAAGTCGAACGCCGGCGATATCGCCGGCCACCGGCTGAAGCGCGAAATCATCGCGACGGTGCTTGCCAACGAGGCGATCAACCGCGGCGGGCCGAGCTTCACCGTCGCCATGATGGACGCAACGGCGGCTTCAGCACCGGAAGTGGTGCGCGCCGCAATCGTCGCTCGAGACGGTTTCGACCTGACCAGCCTCTGGGCCGGGACGGACGCCCTGGACGGCAAGATATCAGGCGAGATGCAGAACCGCATCTACGAGGAGATCAGCCACAGCTTTATCGTGCTGACGCGCCTGCTGCTGAAAACGGGCATGACCAAGGCCGATATGGCGGAAGTGATTAGCCGGCTCCAGGCAGCCCTGAAGAAGCTGAAAACCGCCTTCGCCGGACAGGTGGCCGGCGAGGTCGCCGTGCGCCAGGCGGAGTACAGCCAGGCGGGCCTGCCCGAAAAACTCGCCGCCGAGATCGCCAGCCTCCCGATCTTCGCACTGGTGCCGGAGATCATGCAGATCGCCGAGCGCACCGGCGAACCCCTGGTGCGCGCCGCCGAGAACTACATCGCCGTGTCGCAGACCTTCCGTATCGGCAGGCTGCTGGCGGCGGGCGGGCGGATCCTCACCTCAGACCATTACGAGAATCTGGCGCTTGCCCGCAGCATCGACCAGATCGCCAGCGCAAGGCGCGACATCGTCATCTCGGCCCTTTCCGATCACGGCAAGGAAAAGCTGCCCGTTCAAGCCTGGCATGCACAGGATCGTATCCGCATCAACCGTATCCTCGAGGAGCTTTCAAGCCTCAGCGACGGCGGCGATCCCAATCTCGCGCGTATTACCGTTGCTGCAGGTATCCTGACCGATCTTGCGCGCGACCGGGTGAGGTGAGACAGTCCGCGTCAAAACAAGGAGCGGATGTTGAATCGCATTGACTGGACAGGAACGCAACCGCCAAAGGCCACGGAGAAGGGCATCTGGGGGTGGATGTTCTTCGATTGGGCAGCACAGCCCTTCTTCACCGTGGTCACAACCTTCATCTTCGGACCTTATTTCGTTTCCCGCCTGACCGATGACCCGGTTTCCGCGCAGACGACGTGGAGCAACATGGCGACGATCTCCTCGGTGATCATCGCCCTGCTCTCACCCGTCCTCGGCTCGATCGCCGACCAGTCCGGCGCACGCAAACCCTGGATCGGCTTCTTCGCGATCATCAAGATCGCCAGCCTGTTCTGCCTGTGGTTCGCCGCACCCGGTTCGCCTGTTCTCTATCCCGTCATTTTCATGATCCTCGCCTCGATCTCGGCCGAGTTTTCGATCGTCTTCAACGATTCGATGATGCCGCGCCTGGTCGGCAAGCACGAGGTCGGCAAGCTCTCCAACACCGCCTGGGGGCTCGGCTACCTTGGCGGCATAATCGTGCTCATTGCCGTCGTCACGCTTTTGGCGGCGAGCCCCGAGACCGGCAAGACCATCCTCGGTCTCGATCCGCTATTCGGCCTCGATCCTGAGACCGGTCAGGATGCCCGCATCACCGGGCCGATCTCGGCCGTCTGGTATCTGATCTTCATCCTGCCGATGTTCTTCTTCACACCGGATGTCGGCAGGGGTCTTCCCTTCGGCACTGCCGTCCGCTCCGGCTTGCGGGAACTCAAGAATACGCTTGGTGAACTCAGGGAGCGCCGCGGCATCCTGACATTCCTCATCGCCCGCATGATCTATCAGGACGGCGTCAACGGGCTGCTGATCCTTGGCGGTATCTTCGCGGCCGGCATGTTCGGCTGGGCGACGATCGAGATCGGTATCTACGGCATCATCCTGAATGTCGTTGCGATCTTCGGCTGCCTGATCGCCGGTCGCATCGACAAGGGCGTCGGTTCGAAGGTCACCGTCGTCATCAGCCTTACGATGCTGCTGCTCGCCACCATCGGCATCATCTCGACGGGGCCGGGTTACACCCTGTTCGGCTTGATGCCGCTGCCGGCGACAGATTCCGGCGGTCTCTTCGGTACGGCTGCAGAAAAGGCCTATATTCTCTATGGCCTGCTGATCGGGCTCGCCTTCGGGCCGGTGCAGGCCTCGTCACGCTCCTATCTCGCCCGCAGCGTCGGCATCGAGGAAGCCGGCCGCTACTTCGGCATCTACGCGCTTTCGGGGCGCGCCACGAGTTTCATGGCGACGCTGCTTTTCTCGCTGGTGACCTATATGAGCGGATCACCGCGGCTTGGAATGGCAACGCTGATCCTGTTCCTCGCCGGCGGCCTGGTGCTCCTGATCCGCACGCCCTATCCGGCCGATCGCGCATAGGGACGAACCTGCTCGAGGAAGAGCGCCGGCCGCCGACGGCCGGCACCCGATCAGTGCCGGAAATGGCGCATGCCGGTAAAGACCATTGCGACGCCGTGTTCGTTGGCGGCATCGATGACTTCCTGGTCGCGCATCGAGCCGCCCGGCTGAATAACCGCCGTCGCCCCTGCCGCGATCATCGACAGAAGACCGTCGGCAAAAGGCAGGAAGGCTTCGGAGGCGACTGCCGAACCATGCGTCATCGGCACTGCAAGGCCGAGCGCCTTGGCCGCCTCTTCGGCCTTCAGCGCGGCGATGCGGGCGGAATCGACGCGGCTCATCTGGCCGGCGCCGATGCCGGCCGTCTGGCCGTCCTTGGCATAGACCACGGCGTTCGACTTCACATGTTTGCCGACCTTGAAGGCAAACTTCATGTCTTCCAGTTCCTGCGCCGTCGGCGCGCGCCTGGTCACGACCTTGAGTTCCAGATCCTCGACCATGCCGTTGTCGCGGCTCTGGACGAGCAGGCCGCCGGAAACGGTTTTCGCTGTCAAACCTGCGGCGCGCGGATCGGGCAGGCCACCGGCAGACAGCAGCCGCAGGTTCGGTTTGCGGGCGACGATCGCCTTTGCCTCCTCCGTGACATCCGGCGCGATAATCACTTCGGTGAAGAGCTTGACGATCTCTTCGGCCGTTTCGGCATCCAGCGTCTGGTTGAGCGCGATGATGCCGCCGAAGGCGGAAACGGAATCGCAGGCGAGCGCCCGCCGATAGGCCTCGACCAGGCTCGATCCGGTGGCGACGCCGCAGGGATTGGCGTGCTTGATGATCGCGCAGGCCGGTGCCTTCTCCGGCAGGAACTCGGCGACGAGCTCGTAGGCCGCATCCGTATCGTTGATATTGTTGTAGGAGAGCTGCTTGCCCTGGAGAAGAGCGGCCGTCGAAACACCCGGACGCTTCTCGCCGGTCACATAGAAGGCGGCCTTCTGATGCGGGTTTTCGCCGTAACGCATCTCTTCCTTCAGCACACCGCCAATGACCCGGTGGCGCGGCGTGTCGATCGACAGCGCCTCGGCAAACCAGTTGGAGATCATTGCATCATAGGCGGCGGTGCGGGCGTAGGCCTTGGCCGCCATACGCTGGCGGAAAGCATAGGCGGTCTTGCCGTCATCTGCGGAAAGCTGCTCCAGCAGCTCGGCATAATCGGCCGGATCGGTCAGGGTCGTCACATAGGCATGGTTCTTGGCCGATGCGCGGATCATCGCCGGACCGCCAATGTCGATATTCTCGACGGTTGTCGGATAGTCGCCGCCGGCTGCGCGCACCTCCTCGAAGGGGTAGAGGTTGATGACGGCGAGGTCGATACCCTCGATGCCGTGCTTTTTCATCGCTTCCTGGTGTTCGCTGTCGTCACGGATCGCCAGCAGGCCGCCATGCACCGTTGGATGCAGCGTCTTCACACGCCCATCCATGATCTCCGGAAAGCCGGTGATTTCGGAAACATCGGTGACGGCAAGACCGGCAGCGGTGATCGCTTTAAACGTGCCGCCGGTCGAAAGCAGGCGCACACCTCTGGCAGACAAGGCGTGGGCGAGGTCGACGATCCCGGTCTTGTCGAAGACGGAGATGAGCGCGGTCTTGATTTCGACCTTGTCGGGGGCGGGGATCTTCTTGGAAATGACGGCCATGAAACCTTCTCCGTTCGGGCTTCGGGAGGACATCCGCAAGGGATGTTCGCATGCTGGCGCCGCGTTAGCACAGCTTTGCCGCCGCGCAAACAGGCGTCAGCGCATGACGCCAAAAAGCACGAGCCATTTTTGGACGGCATCGTACTTTACTTCCTTGCTGTGGATGCGATCCCGATTTTGGCCACTCGGCCTAAAATCATCCGCTTCTAGCCTTTGCGGGACAAAAACCAGCGGATTTCGGTCTTCTCGGCAAGATCGAAATCGATCTCGATCTGGTCCGAGCCGCAAATGCCGGAGCTGTCGGCAAAGAAGATGTCCTCGGCGATCAACACCTCATTGCCGGGTGCGGAAAACAGCCAGCTTTCGCCGTCCGGCGCCGTCAGCAGCACTGACTCACCGTCACTCTGATGTAGGACGATCGATGGATGGATATGAAAACGGGCGACGGCCTTCAGCGGCTCGTCACTCTCATATCCTTCGCGGAGAACGAGCCGGTCGCGGCCGGTCACGATCGAACCTGCGGCATTGAGTGTCAGCTCACGTTCGTGCAGCACCCCGAACACCCTGAGGTAACCGTCATGGCTGAGCTTTATGCCGTCGCGTCCATCTTCGGTTTCGGCACGCTCGACGGTGATTGTCCTCACCGGTTCGCTGATTGCGTGGTTAAGGAAGGGCGAGGGCGAAAAACGGCTGGACGAGGTGTCGTTGAGGATAACTGTCGAATGCGCCGCCGTCGTGCGCGCCATCTGGACATAACGGTGCCCAGCAAATTTCGGCGAACCCGAATTGACGATGAAGCGATGACGGCCGGACGACATCTCGAAGGAGAGGCTGCCGGCATGCACGGTGCGAAGCGCGCCTCCTGAAGGCGGCGTGCCGGTATCGGCAATGATCACCGTCTTTCCCCCGGAAAGCCGCTGATAGCGCGAATGCGGCAAAGCCTTGAACGGCTGACCGGCGGTTTCGTCATAACGCAGCACGGACATCAGCTCGTTTGCGAGCGTGGAGGTCGCCCCGTTGAAGAGCGCCAGGTCTCCGTCCTGATGGCGAAAGAACCGCAATGCCGGATAGATGCGGTCTATGCCGGAGATCAGCTTCTGTGGCAGGTCATGGCCGAGATTGACATAGGTCTGCCGGAGCGGCAGCAGATCGAGCAGCAATTCCAGCCCGACGCGCGGATTGCGCGACACATGGCCGCCATCCGGCAGAATCTGGCTATCGAATTCGCGGTCGAGCGCCTGCGCCGCCCTTCTGAGCGTAGAGGCGCGCGCCGGCATGGCCACGGAAGCCATGGCGAGCGCGATACGCAGCCGAAACAGCTCCAGGCCGCCGAGGGTGAACGGCGCCATCCGGTGCAGGAACCTCACTTGGAACGCCAGCGACTTCATGAAGCGGCGATAAAAGCTGCGGTCGGCATTCTGCAGCACCACCGGCGAATGCGACAGCCAGGCGATAACGCGCTGGGCGGTGACGTCGGTCTCCCAGGCAATCCCTTCCATACGACCGGCATGGATGGAAAGCCAGCTGTCGACGATCGCACGGGCGGCAGCCGAACTACGCTCCGTCTTGTTCGCCCGCATATGCCGCAGCCAGCCGAAGCTGTGAAGACGGGTCGCGAAGGGTCGCGATGGCAGGGTGAAGGTGAAGGGCGACTTCCCGTTCGTTTCCAGCATGCGCCCGGCCAGGAGAAAACGTCCGTTTAGGATCTCGTCGGCCACGTGCGGATCGATGCTGCGCAGATCGGTCGGCGCGACGATCAGACGCTCCGGCACCTTGATCGAATGACGAAAGAGCTTCAGGCGCAGCAACGCGACGCGGCGCAAGGCGCGCCGCCAAGCCTCCCGAACATACATGCTCGCAAAACGCCGACCGGACTGCATATTCTATTGTCTATTGACCCTCGTGGTTAAGAATAGGTGAAAAGCGGCCGATTTCATCGTCCGCAATGAATTAATTCGTGACAAGGTTCGAATATACGCAAATTAACGCGTTTCACCCGAAATCATGCCGGCGGTTTGGGAGAGAACGGCATGCGTGACACGAGGCTATGCGGCACCTCGCATAGGCTACATCGCCGCGAACGCTCACGCCTCGCAAATCAGGCCACGCGCCGCAGCACAGCCGCATAGAAGCCGTCGAGGCCGGAGCCGATGCCGTCAGGCATCTTCAGCATGGTGGGAAGCGTGCGAAATTCGCCGAGCGGCGTGATCGCCGTCTCGAGGCCCGGCCAGTCACCGGCGCCGATCGGAACGCGCTCGACCGCATCCGTATCGGAAAGAACACGGGCGACGACGTCCTCGCCCTCGACAGGATCGAGCGAACAATTCGAAAAAACCAGCGTGCCGCCCGGCTTCAGAAATGTCAGCGCATGACGCAGCAGCCGTTCCTGCAGCGCCGCCAGCCTGGCGATATCCTCAGGTCCCTTGGTCCACAACACGTCAGGGTGCCGGCGTGTCGTGCCGGTGGAAGAGCAAGGGGCATCGAGCAGGATCGCATCGAAACGCTCCGTCGGTTCGAATGTCGTCAGATCTGCCGCAATCGTCTCCGCCTTGAGGCCGAGCCGGTCGAGATTCGAGCGCAACCGTCTCAGCCGGCTTTCCGACTGGTCGAGCGCGGTGACTGCGCCGCCGGCAAGGATGAGCTGCGCCGTCTTGCCGCCGGGCGCAGCACAGAGATCAGCGGTGCGTTTGCCCGAGAGATCGCCGAAAAGCTTCGCCGGTATGCTTGCCGCCGCATCCTGCACCCACCACGCGCCCTCGTCGAAGCCTTCGAGCGAGGGGATGCCGCCATCGAAGGCGGCGAGACGAATGCCGCCCGTGGGCAGGACGACGCCGGTAAGCCGCTTCGCCCAGCCTTCGGGGTCGGACTTGACGGTCAGATCGATTGCCGCCGGTTCGAGCTGGGATTCCGAAATCGCCAGCGCCGCGTCCCGGCCATAGGCCTTTTCCAGTCTGGCAATGAACCAGGCCGGCATCGGCGCGACCTTGCCGATCTCGGCGAGCACCTGCTCCTTCTCGCGGCCGAGCCGGCGGAGAATGGCATTGACCAGCTTGGCAAAACGACGATTGCGCGGATCCTGATTGGCCTGCTCGACGGCGAGATCGACGGCCGAATGATCCGGCACGTCGAGATAGAGGATCTGTGCCGCCCCGATTGCGAGCACGTGATGCAGCGCCCTTGCGCCCTCCGGCAGCGGCGAATCCAGCAGCCCGGCAATCGCGGCATCGATGCGCGGCAGGTGGCGCAGGGTCGTGTTCAGGATGGCGCGGACGAGCGCCCGGTCGCTTTCGCCGAGCGCTCTATAGGCCGGATTGCCGTGTTCATGATCGAGAGCGCCGTCGAGCGGCAGCTTGCGGTCGACGACGGCAGCAAGAATTTTTGCCGCCGCGGCGCGGGCCTGCAAGCCAGGCTTTGCCGGAGCAGATCGCTCGGTGGAGGGCTTATGCTTGCGGAATGGCTTCTTCGTGCCGTCTGAATTCAAGACCACGGACCTTTTGGCGGTTGCGAACCACCGCGACCAAGACCCGTATCCGGAACAGAGCGCGATTTGCGCGACGGATTAGCAGCACGAGCCGGCGACGTCGAGACATTCATGCCGCTTTGCGCCATGTCCTGCAGCGCGGCAATCCGGTTTTCCGTGTTCGGATGCGTGGAAAACAGATTGTCCATGCGCTCGCCGGAGAGCGGATTGATGATGAACATATGCGCCGTCGCCGGGTTGCGCTCGGCATCCTCGTTCGGCACGTGGGCAGCACCGCGGGCGATCTTGCCGAGCGCCGAAGCGAGCCAGAGCGGATTGCCGCAGATCTCGGCGCCGCGGCGGTCGGCCGAATATTCGCGCGTGCGGCTGATCGCCATCTGCACCAGCATGGCCGCGAGCGGCGCCACGATCATCGCGACGATGACGCCGACGAAGCCGAGGGGATTGCTGTTGTTCTCACGGTTGCCGCCGAAGAAGAAGGCGAAGTTGCCGAGCATGGAGATCGCGCCGGCAAGCGTTGCCGTGATCGTCATCGTCAGCGTGTCGCGGTTCTGAATGTGGGCCAGTTCATGCGCCATCACGCCTGCGACCTCCTCGGCAGACAAGGCGCTCAGCAGGCCGGTCGAGGCGGCGACGGCGGCATTGTCGGGATTGCGGCCAGTGGCAAAGGCATTCGGCTGCGGGCTATCGTAAAGATAAACCTTCGGCATCGGCAGGCCGGCATTGCGGGCGAGATCGCGCACGATCCGGAAGAATTCCGGCGCGTTGCGCTCGTCGACTTCCTGCGCGCGATAGGCCGAAAGCACCATGCGGTCGGAATTCCAGTAGGAGAAGAAATTCATGCCGGCAGCAAGGACGAATGCGATCATCATGCCGGCCCGACCGCCGATCAGGAAGCCGACAAACATGAAAAGCGCCGTCATGAAGGCGAGCAACATGGCAGTGCGAACGAGGTTCATGGCGGATCTCCATCTCAGATTTCGGCGTCTCAAGCTTTCAATCCCGGCACCGGCGCATTATGATTTGGTTATTCACCAGCCATTTTCAATATTTCCGGCAGGAGACGGCCATGCAGGACGCCGATAACGACAATAGCGAAACGCCGACGGCCGAGGGATCGGAGCTGCCGCGCAAGATGCTGTCCCCAGCTGCCCGGCGCGCCCTTGCCGAAGCCGAGGAGCGGCGAAAGAACCAGAAGCCGCTGGAGCTGCCGCCGGAGATTGGCGGTCGCGGCGGAGCCGAGCCGGCGCGTTTCGGCGACTACGAAATCAATGGCAGGACGATCGATTTCTGAGCCAATATTTGCTGTTGGCTTCTCCGGCCGCAGCAGAATGGAACTCAGAATCCGGCTAATGGCAATTTTGGGCCGAAGGTATTTCAGTCGCATCTAGCGGGCGTGACCTCGCCGGCAATCTTTCAGGCTTCGCCTGTGAATGGATGCGGCAAAGCAAGCATCGAATACGCGGAAGCAAAAGAGCCTCCCGGAAGCCCTAAATGGGGCGGCCGGAGCGGCTCGACGTATCAGGCGGTCGCCTTGTTTTGCCGGTTGGCGATCAGATCGTCGACCACGGCCGGATCGGCAAGCGTCGACGTGTCGCCGAGAGCACCGAAATCGTCTTCGGCGATCTTGCGCAGGATGCGGCGCATGATCTTGCCGGAGCGCGTCTTCGGCAGGCCGGGCGCAAACTGGATCTTGTCGGGCGCGGCGATCGGGCCGATTTCGGCCCGCACATGTTTCACCAGTTCCTGGCGAAGCGCATCCGATCCCTCGTGACCGGACATCAGCGTCACGTAGCAATAAATGCCCTGGCCCTTGATCGGATGCGGATAACCGACAACCGCGGCTTCCGAAACCAGATTATGCGAGACGAGCGCGGATTCCACCTCCGCCGTGCCGAGCCGGTGGCCGGAGACGTTCAGCACGTCGTCGACGCGGCCGGTGATCCAGTAGTAACCGTCGGAGTCGCGCCGGCAGCCGTCGCCGGTGAAATACTTGCCCTTGTAGGTGGAGAAATAGGTCTGAATGAAGCGCTCGTGATCGCCATAGACCGTGCGCATCTGACCCGGCCAGCTGTCGGTGATGCAGAGATTGCCGTCGGCCGCGCCTTCCAGCACCTTGCCCTCATTATCAACAATCTGCGGCTTGATACCGAAGAACGGGGTCGTCGCTGAACCGGGCTTCAGATCGGTGGCGCCGGGCAGCGGCGTGATCATGTGACCGCCAGTTTCCGTCTGCCACCACGTATCGATGACAGGGCAGCGCTTGTCGCCGACGACATTGTAATACCACTCCCAGGCCTCGGGATTGATCGGCTCGCCAACCGTGCCGAGCAGCCGCAGCGAAGAGCGCGAGGAGCGCGTGACGAAGTCGTCGCCGGCACCCATCAGCGAGCGGATCGCCGTCGGCGCCGTATAGAAGATGTTGACCCTGTGCTTGTCGATGACTTCCCAGAAGCGGCCCTGGTCCGGGAAATTGGGCACGCCCTCGAACATCAGCGTCGTCGCGCAGTTCGCAAGCGGCCCATAGACGATATAGGAGTGGCCGGTCACCCAGCCGACATCGGCCGTACACCAGTAGACGTCGCCATGGTGATAATCGAAGACATATTCATGCGTCATCGCTGCATAGACGAGATAACCCCCCGTCGTGTGCAGCACGCCCTTCGGCTTTCCGGTCGAGCCGGACGTATAAAGAATGAAGAGCGGATCTTCCGCCTTCATCTTCACCGGTGGGCATTCCGCCTTCACGGTGGCTATCTCCTGATGATGCCAGAGATCGCGGCCCGGCGCCCAGCCGGTCTTGCCGCCGGTGCGGCGAACGACCAGAACCTTGTCGACGATCACATGCTGGCGGGCGGCGATATGGATCGCCGTATCGGTATTGTCCTTCAGCGGCACCGGCTTGCCGCCGCGCAGGCCTTCGTCGCAGGTGATGACGAAGGTGGATTCGCAGTCGACGATGCGCCCGGCCAGCGCCTCGGGCGAGAAACCGCCGAAGACGACCGAATGCACCGCGCCGATGCGGGCGCAGGCGAGCATCGCATAGGCCGCTTCCGGGATCATCGGCATATAGATGGTGACGCGATCGCCCTTCTTGACGCCGTGCTTCTTCAACACGTTCGCCATCCGGCAGACATGCTCGTAGAGCTCGTTATAGGTGACCTTCTTATCGATATAGGGGTTGTCGCCCTCCCAGATGATCGCCACCTGGTCGCCATTCGTTTTCAGATGACGATCGATGCAGTTGTAGGAGACGTTTGTCTGACCGTCCTCGAACCACTTGATCGAAACCTTACCGGTAAAGGAAGTGTTCTTGACCTTGGTATAGGGCTTGAACCAGTCGATCCGCTTGCCGTGCTTGCCCCAGAACTTGTCCGGGTTTTCGACGCTTTCCTCGTACCATTTCAGGTACTTTTCCTTATCGATCAGGGCGCGCGCCTTCACCGGCTTCGTGACCGGATAGATCTTCTCCGACATGCAACTCCTCCTCATGGGACATGCGACGGGCCAGGTGAGCTATGCAGGGCCCGGACTTGAAATCACGGCAATTCATAGCAGTTCGCATCGCCACGGCAATTAGACAAAGGTCATTTCATTTCGGAAGAATTGCAATTCTGCGACAGTGCGGTTATATAGCGCCATATTTCCCGGACATTGTGGTGACAATCCACGGACCGCGACCGGCGCGGACGATAGAAGGACTATATCCATGGCTCAAACACTGCTCATGCCGAAGGCGACAGCCATTTGGCTCGTCGACAATACGGCACTGTCTTTCGATCAGATCGCGCAGTTCTGCAAACTGCATCCGCTCGAAGTCAAGGCGATCGCCGACGGCGAAGCGGCGCAGGGCATCAAGGGCCTCGACCCGATCTCGACAGGACAGCTTTCCCGCGACGAGATTGCCCGCGCCGAGGCCAATCCGAACCACAAGCTGAAGCTTTCCGAACCGAAGGTGCGGGTGCCGGAATCCAAGCGCCGCGGTCCGCGTTATACGCCGGTTTCCAAGCGTCAGGACCGCCCGAACGCCATTCTCTGGCTGGTTCGCAACCATCCGGAGCTGAAGGACGCGCAGATTTCCCGCCTCGTCGGCACGACGAAATCGACGATCGAGCAGATCCGCGAGCGCACCCACTGGAACTCCGCCAACCTGGCGCCGATGGATCCGGTCACGCTCGGCCTCTGCAGCCAGATCGATCTCGACATGGAAGTGGAAAAGGCCTCCAAGGGCCGTCCGCTGCCGACCGCTGCCGAGCTTGGCGCGACGCTGCAATCGGCCCAGGACACCGAGCGCCTGACCCCGAGCTACGAGCGCGAGGAGGAAAAGGAAAAGGAAATCGACGCCGACGCCGTCTTCCGCAAGCTGAGCTCGCTGCGCTCGGCGCCGAAGGACGAGGACGACGATCAGTACTGAGATATCAGCTCATCTCATGAAAAACCCCGCCGATATGAGCTGACCGGCGGGGTTTTTTATTGCGGATGGCCTGTTTCAAAGCATGTCGCGCAAAAGTGTGCAGCGGTTTTGCGATAACGACATGCGAAAAACAAAGACTTAAAGCGCGAAGAGCGAATCTGAAAGATCGCGACGCGCTTTAGCTGCGGAACAGAGTGAGGATGTTCTGCGCCGAGGTATTGGCGATCGAGAGCGACTGGATGGCGAGCTGCTGCTGCGTCTGCAAAGCCGAGAGCTTGCTCGATTCCTCTTCCATATCGGCATCGACCAGGCGACCGACGCCGGAGTCGATCGAATCGTGAAGGCCGCTGACGAACGTTTCCTGTAGCTGGATACGGGTCGAGATTGACCCGAGAGCCGAGCCGGCAGCGGTCATAGCGCCGAGAACCAGTTCGATACCGGTCAGGGCTGCGTCAAGCTGACCCTGGGTGAAACCGGTGATGTCGAGATCATATATTGACGCCATGACGATTACCGTGCCCCCATAGGTTCCGTTGAAGGCCGTGCCGATGATACCGCTGGACGTCTCGATCGCACCGGTGCTCGTCATGCCGAAAAGCACGTTTCCAAGCGTGCCCGAATCGAGCACGTAGTCCGTCATCTTGACGGAGACGGCATTGCTGCCGTCGCGCACGAAAGACGAAACGACGCTCTTCGTGCCGGAGGCGCCGGCAACCCAGTTTTCGCCGGAGAAGGACGCCGATTGAGCGATGCTGAGCAGCTGCTCCTGAAACTGGTCGAGCTCCTGCTGGATCTTCGTCTTGTCGACGCCCTTTTCCGTGGCGGCAACGATCTTGGCCTTGATTTCGCTGACGACATCGAGAGCGCTATCCATGGCCGAATAGGCGGTATCGACCTTGGCCGCGCCAAGCCCGAGCGCGTCGGAGACGGCCGAAAGCGCCTTGTTGTCAGAACGCATGGTCGTAGCAATCGACCAGTAAGCGGCATTGTCAGCCGCCTTCTCGACACGATAACCCGATGAAACGCGACCCTGGGTGTCCTTGAGGCTATCGTTTACGCCGCGCAAAGTCTGCAGCGCTGCCATGGCAGCGTTGTTGGTGAGGATGCTTGTCATGATCAGTTCCACAATCGTTGAGAAAGGGGCAATCCGGACTAAGCCGGTAACGGCGACCGCGTCATGCAAAGCCTGCTATGCAAGCCATTGCCGTTAACAAATGCTTGCATCAACATGGTTAACAATTCCTCAATTAGGCTTACCGAAAGTTTAATTCACATCGGCAAGGAGCCTAAACCGCGTCCGCGCAGCGCCTCGGCAATTTCCTCCAAAATCGTTGGATCATCGATAGTTGCAGGCATTTTCCAGGGTATGCCGTCGGCGATCTTCTGCATCGTGCCGCGCAGGATTTTGCCGGAGCGCGTCTTCGGCAACCGGTTAACGGTGATGGCCGTCTTGAAGGCGGCGACAGGCCCGATCGAATCACGAATCATCGCCACGACCTCTGATTCGATCGCCGTCGCGTCACGGCAAACATGTCGTTTCAGCACCAGGAAACCGCAGGGCGCCTGACCCTTCAGCGCATCGATCACACCAATGACCGCGCATTCGGCGACATCTGGATGACGCGCACAGACCTCCTCCATCGCCCCCGTCGAGAGCCGATGACCGGCGCAATTGATGATGTCGTCGGTGCGCGACATGATGAAGAGATAGCCGTCCTCATCGACATAGCCGGCATCGGCCGTCTTGTAATAGCCGGGAAACTCATCGAGATAGGCCGAGCGAAAACGCTCGTCGGCGTTCCAGAGGGTCGGCAGGCAGCCGGGCGGCAGGGGCAGCTTCACGACGATATTGCCGAGCGTTCCCGCCTCGATCGGATGCCCGGCATCGTCGAGCACCGCGATATCGTAGCCGGGCATCGGCAGCGCTGGCGACCCGTGCTTGACGGGAAGGGCGCCGAGACCGAGCGGATTTGCGGCGATCGGCCAGCCGGTCTCTGTCTGCCACCAATGATCGATGACGGGTATGCCAAGCATGCGCTCGGCCCATTTCAACGTCTCCGGATCCGCCCTCTCGCCAGCAAGAAACAGTGCGCGCAAGTCCGGCATGGGATATTGGCGCATCAGTTCACCATCACCGTCCTCCCGCCGGATGGCGCGAAATGCCGTCGGCGCCGTGAACAGCACCCGCACCTGATATTCTGAAACGATGCGCCAGAATGTGCCGGCATCCGGAGTGCCGACCGGTTTTCCCTCGAAGATCAAAGTGGTTACGCCTGATAGCAGCGGGGCATAGACGATATAGGAATGCCCGACGACCCAGCCGATATCCGATGCCGTCCAGAAGACCTCGCCCGGCTTCAAGCCGTAGATATTCCGCATCGACCAGTTGAGCGCGACCATATGGCCGCCATTGTCGCGCACGACACCCTTCGGTTGGCCCGTCGTGCCCGAGGTATAGAGGATGTAGAGCGGATCGGTCGCCTTGACGGAGACACAGGCGATCTCATCGCCACGATGCTGCGCCACCGCCGCCTCGAAATCGTGATCTCGACCGCTGACGAGATCTGCCCGAAGCTCCGGCCGCTGCAGCACCAGACAGCACTCCGGCTTCGAACGCGCGATCTCGATCGCCTGATCGACCAGCGGCTTATAGGCGACAATACGGCCTGGCTCGAGCCCGCAGCTCGCGCTGATCACCAGCTTCGCACCGCAATCGTCGATGCGCGCCGCAAGTTCGCTGGCGGCAAACCCGCCGAAAACAACGGAGTGAACCGCACCGATGCGGGCGCAGGCGAGCATCGAAAAGACCGCCTGCGGCACCATCGGCATATAAAGGATGACGCGATCGCCTTTACCGATGCGGCGCTCGACCAACGCTGCTGCGATAGCCATCACCTCACGAAGCACCTCATCATAGGTGAAACGGCGCTTCTCGCCGTTCATTGCGCTGTCGAAGATGATCGCTGTCTCGCCGCCGCGGCCGGCAGCGACGTGTCGGTCCAGGCAATTGTGGCATGTATTGGTTTCCGCGCCTGAAAACCAGCGGCCATACACGCCGTCATTTGACGAGAACACCCGCTCCGCTGGCTTGAACCAGTCGATGTCAGCGGCGGCTTCGCGCCAGAAGGCTTCGGGATCGCGTTTCCAGGCCGCATAGGCCTGATGATAGCCGCTCCGCATCTGTGCTCCTCCCCCAGGACATGCAAACCTAATCTAGGCGGCATTAAGGGGAACAGGAAGCCCGACCAAAGCAGCGTCTCAGCGCGTACCGAAAATCGCCGATCCGACCCGGACACTGGTGGCTCCGAATGCGATCGCCGTCTCGTAGTCGCCGGACATGCCCATAGACAGTTTTCCGACGCCGCATTTGAGCGCGAGCTTTGCCAGCAGGGCGAAATGCGGTCCGGGATTTTCCTCGGCCGGCGGAATGCACATCAAACCTTCGATCGAAAGGCCGAGTTCGTCGCGGCAAAGGTCGACAAAGGCCGGCGTGTCGTCAGGAGCGATGCCGGCCTTCTGCGGTTCGAGCCCGGTATTGACCTGGACATAGAGCCGCAGCGCCTTGCCTTGCCGCTTCATCTCCTCGGCAAGCGCGCGGGCGATCTTTTCCCGGTCCACTGTCTCGATGACGTCGAAAAGCGCCACAGCATCCGCCGCCTTGTTCGATTGCAGCGGTCCGATCAGATGCAGCTCGATATTCTGATGCTCAGCCTTCAGCGCCGGCCACTTGCCCTGGCTTTCCTGCACCCGGTTCTCGCCGAAGACACGCTGCCCGGCTTCGATGGCCGGGCGGATCGCGTCCGCCTCGAAGGTCTTCGACACCGCGACGAGCTGAACGGAACCCGCCGGACGACCTGCTTCGCGTTCCCCGGCCGCAATCCGCGACCGCACATCGTTCAAGCGCTCTTGAAGTTCCATCAATCTGCCTCGGCATACCAGCATGAAAGGATCGGCAATGAACTAACCAGCCAATCTGTGCTTGCCAAGTCCCGCCTTGGCGAAATCACTTGGTCACGATCAAGATCGGACGCTTGCAGCGCCTGCAAAACTTGACGCTACGGTGGTTTCATGGTGAAGGTCTCGACCAACCTCCCCTGATTTTCCGGAAATACGAATCCCATGGCCACCGAACGTTATAATCCGCGCGATGCCGAGCCCCGCTGGCAGCAGAAATGGAATGAAGACAAGGTCTTCGAGACCGACAATGCCGATCCGCGCGAAAAATATTACGTCCTCGAAATGTTCCCCTATCCGTCGGGGCGCATCCACATGGGTCATGTCCGCAACTACGCCATGGGCGATGTCGTCGCCCGCTACAAGCGCGCCCGCGGTTACAACGTGCTGCATCCGATGGGCTGGGACGCCTTCGGCATGCCGGCGGAGAATGCCGCCATGGAGCGCGGCGTGCATCCCGCCTCCTGGACCTACCAGAATATCGGCTCGATGAAGGCGCAGCTGAAGGCCATGGGTCTTTCGCTGGACTGGAGCCGCGAATTCGCCACCTGCGACGTCGAATATTACCAGCACCAGCAGCATCTCTTCCTGGATTTTCTGGACAAGGGCCTGGTCTATCGCAAGCAGTCGAAGGTCAACTGGGATCCTGTCGACAACACCGTGCTCGCCAACGAACAGGTCATCGATGGCCGCGGCTGGCGTTCCGGTGCGCTGGTCGAACAGCGCGAACTGACACAATGGTTCTTCAAGATCACCGACTTCAGCCAGGATCTGCTGGACGCGCTGGATACGCTCGACCAGTGGCCGGAAAAAGTGCGTCTGATGCAGAAGAACTGGATCGGCCGTTCGGAAGGCCTGACGATCCGCTGGGAGATCGTGCCGGAAACGGCACCTGCCGGCGAGAGCGAAGTGACGGTCTATACCACCCGGCCGGACACGCTCTTCGGCGCCTCCTTCCTGGCGATCTCCGCCGATCATCCGCTGGCGAAGGATGCCGCCGCGAAGAACCCTGATATCGAAGCCTTCTGCGAGGAGTGCCGCCGCGCCGGCACCTCGCTCGCAGCGCTCGAGACCGCCGAAAAGAAGGGCATGGATACCGGTATCCGCGTCAGGCACCCGCTCGATCCTTCCTGGGAGCTGCCGGTCTACATCGCCAATTTCGTCTTGATGGATTATGGCACGGGCGCGATCTTCGGCTGCCCCTCGGGCGACCAGCGCGACCTTGATTTTGCACGCAAATATGGCCTGCCGGTCGTGGCCGTCGTCATGCCGCGGGATGGCGATGCGTCAAGCTTCTCCGTCGGCGACACGGCTTATGACGGCGATGGCGTGATGATCAATTCGCGCTTCCTCGACGGCAAGACGACCGAGGACGCCTTCAATATCGTTGCCGACCGGCTGTCGGCCGCTTCGCTCGGCAATGCGCCGCAGGGCGAGCGCAAGATCAATTTCCGTCTGCGCGACTGGGGCATTTCCCGCCAGCGTTATTGGGGCTGCCCGATCCCGGTAATCCATTGCGATGATTGCGGTGTCGTGCCGGTGCCGAAGGCGGACCTGCCGGTCAAGCTGCCCGACGACGTCACCTTCGACCAGCCGGGCAATCCGCTCGACCGTCATCCGACCTGGCGCCATGTCTCCTGCCCGAACTGCGGCAAGGATGCCCGCCGCGAGACGGATACGATGGACACTTTCGTCGATTCGAGCTGGTATTTCACCCGCTTCACCGCGCCCTGGGAAGAAAAGCCGACCGATCCGGAGGCGGCAAACCGCTGGCTGCCGGTCGACCAGTATATTGGCGGCATCGAGCACGCGATCCTGCACTTGCTCTATTCCCGCTTCTTCACCCGCGCCATGCGCGAGACCGGTCACGTCGCCGCCACCGAACCCTTCAAGGGTCTCTTCACCCAGGGCATGGTGGTCCACGAAACCTATAGCCGCGGCGCCGGCGCCAGCCGCGAATGGGTGGCACCGGCCGATATCCGCATCGACGAACTCGACGGCAAACGCCGGGCTTTCCTGCTGACGTCGGGCGAGGAAGTCGCGATCGGCTCGATCGAGAAGATGTCGAAATCGAAAAAGAACGTCGTCGATCCCGACGATATCATCGCCTCCTACGGCGCCGATACCGCCCGTTTCTTCGTTCTGTCCGACTCTCCACCCGAGCGTGATGTCATCTGGTCCGAGGCAGGCGTCGAAGGCGCCCATCGTTTCACCCAACGTCTGTGGCGCTTGATCTCCGAAGCAGCGGACGCGCTCTCCGCCGTTGCACCTGCGCCGGCAACCGATGGGGAAGCGTTGTCGATCTCGCAGGCCGCCCACAAAACGCTGAAGGTTGTCGAGAACGACTATGACAAGCTCTGGTTCAACAAGGCCGTTGCCCGGATTTACGAACTCGTCAACGCGCTGGCCGCACCGATGACGAGGGTTGCGGCAGGCGAGGGTGATGCCACCTATCGCGCGGCGGTGCGCGATGCCGCCGAGATCCTGATTCAGCTCGTCTCTCCGATGACGCCGCATCTGGCTGAGGAATGCTGGGCCGCGCTCGGCAATGAAGGCCTGCTTGCCCGGACAAACTGGCCGCGGTACGACGAAACACTCGTCATCGAAAACGATGTCGTCCTGCCGGTACAGATCAACGGCAAGAAGCGCGCTGAATTGACAATTTCTCGCGATGCAGATCAGAATGCCGTCACCGACGCCGTGCTGGATCTGGATGCGGTGAAGAACGCGCTGAACGGACAGGCACCGAAGAAGATCATCGTGGTTCCCCAAAGGATTGTAAACATTGTCGTTTGATATCGCTTGCAAGCTGGCCCGCAATGCCGGCATCGCCATGATCCTTGCCTCGGCGGCCTTTCTCTCCGCCTGCCAGGTCCGACCGCTTTACTCCGAAAGTTCCGGTGTCGTCGAAAAGCTTTCCTCGGTCGGCTTTTCCCCAGCAAGCAGCCGCGTCGAGCAGCAGGTGCGCAATCGCCTGATCTTCCTTGCGTCGCGCGGTGCCGGTGAAGCGGTAAACCCGCAATATCAGGTTGAGATTCGCGCTACCACGTCTGTTGCCGATACGCTCCTGACAGATTCCTCGGATACCTCCCGCGCCGGTCGTGTGACCGTCAGCGTCACCTACACGCTACGTTCGGCGACCGACGATCACATCATCAAGGCCGGCAGCCGCGCCACCACGGCGCTGGTGGATTTTTCCGAACAGGAATTCGCCAAGCAGCGGGCGATCCGTGACGCCGAGAACCGCGCGGCGGATCAGGTGGCGGAATTTGTGGGAGCCGATATCGCCGCTGCCCTCAGCCGCTGAGGGCCGAGACGTGGCAGAGATAAAATCCCACGAATTCGAGACATTCCTGCAGAAATCGGCACGGAACTATCGGATTTACGTCATCTACGGACCGGATCGCGGTCTTGTTTCCGAACGGGCAAGCCTGCTCGCCGGCAAGAGCGGTGTCGCTCTCGATGATCCCTTTTCGCTGACGAAACTCGATATCGGCGACCTGCAGAAAGACCCCGGTCGGTTGGTCGATGAGGTCCAGTCGATCGGGCTGTTCGGCGGCGAAAAACTGATCTGGATCCGCGGTGCCGCCAACGAGAAATATCTCGTCGATTCCCTGGCGTTGCTGGCCGAAAAACCACTCGAAGCCGCCTATCTGATCGTCGAGGCCGGTGACCTCAAGAAGGGTTCCCTGCTACGCAAGACCGCGGAAGCCGCCCGATCCGTCATGACGATCCCCTCCTACGCCGATGACAGCCGCGCCCTGAATGCCTTGATCGATACGGAGCTCGGTGCAGAAAAGCTCGGCATTACGCCGGCCGCGCGCCAGGCGCTGATCGCATTGATCGGCGGCGATCGGATCGCTTCCCGAAACGAGGTGCGCAAGCTTGCTCTTTACTGCCGCGGCTTCGATACGGTCGAAGAACATCACGTTACCGAAATAATCGGCGACGCCAGCGCCATCTCAGTTGACGACGCCGTCGACGCCATCCTCAGCGGCGATCTCAATGCTTTTCTGCACGCCATGCAAAAAATCAGCAGCTCGAAAACAGCGATCTTTCTCGTGCTGCAGGCATGCCTGAAGCAATTCCAGCTTCTGGATACGATGCGCGCCGAAATGGATGAAAAACGGCTGCAATCGCCTCAAATCATGCAGACAATGGGGCGGCATCTGCATTTCCGCCGCAAGCCGATCATCGAACAGGCACTGCGCCAGTGGACCGCCGAAAGCATCGCCCGTGAATCCAATCGGCTGCAGGCCGCTATCCTGCAAAGCCGACGGCGACAGATGCTGGAAGACAGCGTTGCGATGCAAACGCTTCTGTCCACCACCCTTCAATCCGGCCGGAAATCCGCCTGACTAGCGGATGGCCTGAATGTCGGAATCGGTTTTCGAAAAGCCCGATGCGGGGAATGAAAGAATTAGAGCGTCCTTTGTGCGTCCAAAAGGACGCATGGCGCTAGCGCCTCTCGAGCAAGCGGCAGATCTCCTCGAGCTGCTCCAGTGACTTATAGGAAATTTTGATCTGGCCGCCACTAACCTTGTGATTGATCGCAACATCAAGGCCGAGTGCATCGGAAAGTGTCCGTTCCAGCGCCAGCGTGTCGGAATCCTTCTGATCTCGCCGCAAGACCGCCTGCTGTGGTTCCGATTGGGCCTTGATATTGTTTTGCGCCAGCTTTTCCGCGTCGCGCACCGACATGCCCTTGGCAACGATCGTACGGGCAAGACCTGCCGGATCGGATGTCGAAACCAATGCGCGCGCGTGCCCGGCCGATAGGCTGCCGGCGGCAAGCAGATCGCGAACCGGATCAGGCAATTTCAACAGGCGCAACGAGTTGGCAACATGGCTGCGGCTTTTACCGATAATTTCGCCGAGGTCGTTCTGGGTGTAGCCGTATTCCGCGATAAGCTGCTCATAACCCAAGGCCTCTTCGAGGGCATTGAGATCCGCGCGCTGCACGTTTTCGACGATGGCGATTTCCAGCGCCGTCTTATCATCCACATCACGGATAATGACGGGAATCTCGATCAGCCCGGCAAGCTGAGCTGCGCGCCAGCGTCGTTCGCCGGCGATGATCTCATATCGATCCCGCGACATCGTCCGCACAACAATCGGCTGAACGATACCATGTTGACGAATGGAGCTTGCGAGATCGTGCAGCTCCGAGTCATCGAAGAACCGACGGGGATTGCGGGGGTTACGGCTGACGAACTCAATCGGGATCATTCTGTCGGCGCTGATAGCCCGCTCGGCTTCCACCGGGACAGGCTGATCCATTTCACCAATCAGCGCCGCAAGGCCGCGGCCCAATCGCCGCTTTGATACATCGTCATTCATGATCTACACTCACCTACACCCCTAATATGATATCACGCGGCCAGTCTTTGGCGTTCTCGCTGGATGACCTCGGAGGCCAGCTGCAGATAGGCCTGACTGCCCGCGCACTTCAAGTCATAGAGAATAGCCGGCTTACCGTAGGACGGAGCCTCGGAAACCCGGACGTTGCGCGGAATTAACGTGTGGTAAACCTTGTCCCCGAGATGAGTACGCACGTCATTGACCACCTGCTGGGCAAGATTGTTGCGCGCATCGAACATCGTCAAGACGATACCCTGAATATCTAGACGCGGGTTAACCGTCCGCCGAACCTGGCTGACGGTCTCAAGCAGCTGGCTCAATCCCTCCAGCGCAAAGAATTCGCATTGCAGTGGCACCAAGACCGAATGCGCTGCCGCCATGGCATTCATCGTCAGCAGATTGAACGACGGTGGGCAATCCAGAAGAATATAAGAAAACGCCATTGCTTCCGGCGAAGACAGCGCTTTCCGTAATTTGAACACCCGATCGCTCTGCTGCGAGATTTCCATCTCGATGCCGAGCAAGTCCATCGTCGACGGGACGATAAACAGATTAGGAACCGCCGTTTCGAGAGTCACTTCGGGGATCCCACGATCACCAACCATCAGATCGTAGGAGGAAAGCTTGCGATCACGACGATCGATACCGAGGCCGGTGCTGGCATTGCCCTGCGGGTCGAGATCGACGATCAAGACGCGCTCGCCGATAGCAGCAAGGGCCGTTGCAAGATTGATTGCTGTGGTCGTCTTGCCAACGCCACCCTTCTGATTTGCGATGGTGATAATCCGATGTCGTTCGCCAGCCATTGCCGCAATATCCGATCTGTTAAACCAAGCGCCGGAGATTTGATACTTCCAAAATAACAGATTCCTGCTCGACGGCGCTCTTATGTTCTAACAGATCGAATTCCCACCGACCACGTGCTTTGTTGACTTCCCTCAGGTAATCCCGGCCTTTGTGAAAAAAGCCGCGACAATTTTCCTTACCAAGCATCCAGGGGGATGAATATCCGATGAGCCCATCAAGATCCGCCAGGGCACGCGCTGAAATCGCACCACATTCGCCTATCTCCGCATAGGCATCTTCGATTCGAATGCTATGAACACTGCCGCGCGCATTTGTCTCTCGCAGCGCTGTCCGCAGGAATGCTGCCTTTTTATGGTTGCTTTCGACCAGATGGACCCAACCACCTTGCAGCTCGGCCAGAAAAATCGCCGTAATAACGCCGGGAAAGCCGCCCCCACTGCCGAGGTCCACCCAGGTAGTCGGCTGAGGATGAATTTGAAAGACCTGGCTGCTATCAGCGATATGCCGGTGCCATAGATCATCGAGTGTCGACGGGGCCACCAGATTAATTGCTTTGGCCCATTTCTGAAACAGCGTTGCAAAGTGTTGCAGCCGTTCTTGTGTTTCACGTGAAACACGCAATCCGTTTAGTTCCATTCGGAAAGACTCTCAAATCTTGTAATCAAGCGCTATGACGCTCGGCAGTGGATAGGCGACGCAAATGCACAAGCAGCAATGCGATTGCCGCCGGCGTCATTCCTTCAACGATAGCAGCCTGGGCAATATTGAAAGGGCGAGCAGCGCTCAGCTTTGCCTTCAGCTCGTTCGAGAGACCGGACAGCGCGTCATAGCTGAAATCAAGCGGTATCTGCCGTTCCTCGTCGCGTTGCTGATCGGCAATCGCCGCGGCTTGTCGATCTAGATAAACCGAATAGCCCGCCTCTATTTCCAACGCTTCCGCAACTTTCGGTCCAATCATGCCGAGCTTCTCGGGCCAAACATGACGGAGCGCGGTGAAATCATAATTCGGATAGGACAACAAATCATACGCGGTTCGGCGCTGCCCATCGAGATTGATATTCAAGCCCGCGCGACGCGCCTCATTCGGTGTAACCGCCAGCGACTGCAACAGCGCCCGACTGGATTCGATCTCTGCTTGATAGCATGTGAATCGCTGTACTCGCGCGTCACTGACGCATCCAAGCCGCATGGCAAGCGGCGTCAAGCGCATATCGGCGTTGTCAGCACGCAAAGTCAGCCGATACTCCGCGCGCGATGTAAACATTCGATACGGCTCCGTAACGCCGCGTGACGTGAGATCGTCGATCATGACGCCGATATAAGAGCTCGTTCGGCTGAAATGGAACGGATCCGAATCGCTGCTTCGCAATGCAGCATTCAGCCCGGCTGCCAATCCCTGCGCGGCCGCCTCTTCATATCCGGTGGTGCCATTGATCTGGCCGGCGAGAAACAGGCCTCTCAGCCGTTTAACCTCCAGCGATACAGTCAGCTCTCTCGGATCGACATGATCATATTCGATGGCATAGCCCGGTTGCAGTATTCTTGCCGTTTCGAGGCCGGGAATCGTTTTGATGAATTCGGCCTGTACCACCGCCGGCAAGGAGGTAGAAATTCCGTTCGGATAAACCGTGTCATCGTCCAGTCCCTCGGGTTCAAGAAAGACCTGATGTCCATCCCGCTCTCCGAATTTCACCAGCTTGTCTTCGATAGACGGGCAATAACGAGGCCCGACGCCTGCGATCTGCCCGGAATACATTGCCGAGCGCATGATGTTGTCGACGATGATGCGATGGGTCGCTTCAGTCGTCCTGGTGACTCCGCATTCGATCTGTTGGGTGGTAATCGCGTCGGTCATGAAGGAGAAAGGAATCCGCTCGTCGTCAGCCCCCTGTCGACCGACGGATTGCCAGTCGATCGTCTTCCCGTCCAGCCGGGCCGGTGTGCCAGTCTTCAGACGTCCCAGCGTTAGTCCTAGGCGGGCGAGGGTCGCGGACAATCCAATCGACGGCGCTTCGCCAACACGCCCGGCCGGTGTCTTTTCCGACCCGATATGAATAAGGCCGCGCAGAAAGGTGCCAGTGGTCAAAACCACCGCCGGCGCTTTCAGGATCCGACCATCCTTCATGATCACGCCGGCGACGCGACCATCGACAACCTCTAGATCAAACGCATCGCCTTCGATGATATCCAGGCTAGGCGTCGCTTCGATCGCCGCAAGCATCGCCAGGCGATAAAGCTTTCGATCGGCCTGCGTCCGCGGTCCTCGGACAGCCGCACCTTTCTTCTTGTTGAGCATTCTAAATTGAATGCCTGCAACATCGGCGACGCGACCCATCAGGCCATCCATCGCATCGATCTCCCGAACAAGATGGCCCTTGCCCAGCCCGCCAATCGCCGGATTACAGGACATGACCCCGATCGTGTCCCGCCTATGCGTAATCAGAGCGGTTTTTACCCCGAGGCGCGCAGCTGCGCTGGCAGCCTCCGACCCCGCATGGCCGCCACCGATCACAATCACATCGAAGGCATTATCCGTCATTCAAGACTCCATATCCGGCAGGCGTTTCACGTGAAACCGTGAAGGCAGCTCCATAGGTTTCACCTGAATCATTTGCCAATACAAAACTCCGAGAAGATCACCCCGAGCAATTGTTCGACATCCACTCGTCCGGTAATTCTGCCCAAGTACTCAGCGGCAATTCGCAGCTGCTCCGTTCGCAGTTCGAGATTCACATCCGGTTGCGATATGGCGGCATCAAGCGCTGCTAAACATTTCGCTAGCGAATCCTTATGCCGCTGCCGGCTGGGGATTGCCATAGACAAGCCGGCAAAACGTCTCTCGACGATGTCGCCGATCAACCGTCGTAGTTCCGGCAGACCGTCACCCGTCGCGGTCGAAATCTGCAGATCATACCGACCCGAAGCTATTTCGGTCAGATCCTTCTTTGTCCCGACAGTAACATGCGGAGAGGACTGCTCCAAGTCGTCGGGAATCAGAGGTTTCGTCATGTCGACCAGCAACAGGACAAGATCGGCATCACGTAGTGCCACGCGGGCGCGCCGCACACCTTCCATTTCGACTCTGTCATCCGCCTCGCGAAGACCCGCAGTGTCATAGAGCTTGATCAGGTAGCCATCAATGTCGAGATCAACCTGCAGGACATCGCGGGTGGTTCCGGCAATCTCCGTCACGATTGCGACGTCTCGACGCGCCAGAGCGTTCAATAGGCTCGATTTTCCAGCGTTCGGAGCGCCGGCGATGACCACCTTGAAGCCGTCTCGGATAATCTCGCCGGCCGAAGCTGCCGCCAGGTGATCCTCGATATCGCCGCGAAGCTTCGCCATATCGGCCCAGACCGCATCCGATACCGACCCTGGGACGTCATCCTCGTCAGGGAAATCAAGCTCCGCCTCGATCAGCGCCCGAGCGCGCGTTAATCGTTCCGCCCACGAATCGTAAATTGCAGAAAGCCCGCCTGCGCTATGTTCGACCGCAAGGCGCCGCTGCATTTCGGTCTCAGCGCCAATGAGGTCGGCCAGCCCCTCCACCTCGACGAGATCAAGTTTGCCGTTCTCGAAAGCCCGGCGGGAGAACTCACCCTCGACCGCCATCCGAACACCTGGAATATCGCCAAGCGCGTGAAACAGCGCCGCCAGCACGGCTCTGCTGCCGTGGATCTGCAGCTCGGCAACATCTTCGCCGGTAAACGAATTCGGAGCAGGGAAAAACAGCACAAGGCCGCTATCGATCGGCTGATTGTTACGAGTCCGAATCGTTCGGTGAGATGCATGCCGGGCTGCCGGAACGGATCCGACCAGCTGCACCAATATGGCTCTGGTTAGCGCGCCGCTGATTCGAACGACTGAAACACCCGAAGGCAGGGCACCGCTCGATAGCGCATATATGGTATCATTCAACATGGCCATATCGCTTGGTCCGTTGGAATCGAAATCGATTCCTCTCAAATAGAAAAGCTGGCGACATCATGACGATGCCTCCAGCTCTCATAAGGTGAATCCGGCTAAGGATTATGTGTTCATCGATTCGAAGAAGTCGGAATTGTTCTTTGTCTGCTTGAGCTTGTCGATAAGGAATTCGACCGCATCGGTCGTGCCCATCGGAGCAAGGATGCGGCGGAGCACGAAGATCTTCTGCAGATCCTGGCGCGGAACGAGAAGGTCCTCCTTGCGCGTGCCGGACTTCAGGATGTCCATTGCCGGGAAGATGCGCTTATCGGCGACCTTGCGATCGAGGACGATTTCCGAGTTGCCCGTGCCCTTGAATTCTTCGAAGATCACTTCATCCATGCGGCTGCCGGTATCGATCAGCGCCGTCGCGATGATCGTCAAAGAGCCGCCTTCCTCGATGTTACGCGCCGCGCCGAAGAAGCGCTTCGGCCGCTGCAGAGCGTTGGCGTCCACACCGCCCGTCAGGACCTTGCCTGACGAGGGAACGACCGTGTTATAGGCACGGCCCAAGCGCGTGATCGAATCGAGCAGGATGACAACGTCGCGTCCGTGTTCGACAAGGCGCTTGGCTTTCTCGATGACCATCTCGGCCACCTGCACGTGACGGACGGCTGGTTCGTCGAAGGTCGACGAGATAACCTCGCCGCGAACCGAGCGCTGCATGTCGGTCACTTCTTCGGGGCGTTCATCGATCAGCAGGACGATCAGATAGCACTCCGGATGGTTGGCGGTGATCGAATGCGCGATGTTCTGCAACAACACGGTTTTACCGGTACGCGGCGGCGCGACGATCAATCCACGCTGGCCCTTGCCGAGCGGCGCCACCAGGTCAATCACACGTGGCGACAGATCCTTGGTGGTGGGAATATCCAGTTCCATCTTGAAGCGCTCGTTCGGATAGAGCGGCGTCAGATTGTCGAAATGGACCTTGTGCCGGATCTGTTCCGGATCGTCGAAATTGATGGTGTTGACCTTGAGCAGCGCGAAATAGCGCTCGCCTTCCTTCGGTCCACGGATCGGGCCTTCGACGGTATCGCCGGTTTTCAGCGAAAAACGGCGGATCTGCGACGGAGAGATATAAATATCGTCCGGGCCCGGCAGGTAGTTCGCATTGGGCGACCGCAGGAAGCCGAAACCGTCCTGCAGCACCTCGACGACGCCTTCGCCGATGATTTCGACATCCTGGCTGGCAAGCATCTTGAGGATCGCAAACATCAGTTCCTGCTTGCGCATCGTGCTTGCATTCTCGACCTCGAGCGATTCGGCAAATGCCAGCAGATCCGTCGGGGATTTACTCTTAAGTTCCTGAAGCTTCATTTCAGCCATGAAGTGACCAATACTCTTTTCAATTTCAAAGGGGAAAGGCGATGTTGGGTCGTATTCGGTACCGCGAAAGGGCTCGCAGACGACTGAACTCTACACACATGCCACGTAGATGAGATGCGCGGAAAATAGCGACTCACAATCGCTGCCGCAAGAGGGCTGTTTAAAATGAAGCAAATTTAACCTGAGGACGATTTTCCTCAGAACGGCTTCACCACGACAAGGATGACGATCAGGATCATCAGCAATGTCGGGGCTTCGTTCATGAACCGCCAATAGCGCGCCGAGCGGCGATTTTCATCCCGCTCGAAGGCCCTGACGGCGCGGCTGAAGAATATATGAACACCGGTCAGCAGTATGACGAGACCGATCTTGGCATGCAGCCAGCCGCCCTGGAATCCATAAACCGACCAGGCGAGATAGAGGCCAAAAATCCACGTCAACATCATCGCCGGCGTCATGATGATCCGAAGCAGCCGACGCTCCATCACCTTGAAGGTTTCCGACTGCACCGAGCCGGGCTCCGCATCGGTGTGATAGATGAACAGCCTCGGCATATAAAACAGCCCGGCCATCCAGGAAATGACCGCGATGATATGCAGCGCCTTGATCCAGAGGTAGAGATTATCGGGGTTCCAGGCAAAAAGCCCGATCGCCATCAGCGCAAAGAAGGCCAGCGCAAAATGAGCCCGGCGCCGGGCGTAAGCGCCAGATCTCCGATCGGTCTGCTTTTCCATCGTCACGCCCCGCCTCGCACACGATCCACCAGCAGACGCACATGCTCGGGGTCGGCCTGCGGTGTAATGCCGTGACCGAGATTGAAGATCAGCGGACCATTGCCGAGATGCTGCAGAATATCATCGATGCCTTCCTCCAGCGCCCGGCCGCCGGCAACGACGCGCATCGGATCGAGGTTGCCCTGAACCGGTCCGTCTTTCTGAAGTTCGGCTGCAAAGGCCAGCGGAACCGACCAGTCGAGGCCAATTGCATCTGCGCCCGTCTTCTGTCGATAGGTTTTCAGCTGGTAGCCGGCGCCCTTGGCAAAAGCGATGATGCGAGCATGTGGCCGTTGTGATTTGACCGAAGCGATCATCCGCGCAACCGGCCTGATCGCGAACGCCTCGAACTCCTTCTCGCCGAGAACACCAGCCCAGGAATCGAAGATCTGCACGGCATCGGCGCCGGCATCGATCTGGGCGACGAGATAATCGGCCGATACGTCGGCAAGCAGCATCAGCAGATGCTCGAAAGCGCGGGGATGCTTGTAGGCGAAGAGACGGGCAGGGGCCTGATCCGGCGTGCCGTGACCGGCGATCATGTAGGTCGCTACCGTCCATGGCGCGCCGCAGAAGCCGAGCAGCGTCGTCTCCACTGGCAACTCTTCACGCAGCCGCCGCACCGTCTCCAGAACCGGCCTGAGATAATCGACAACCTCTTCGCCGTTCAAACTGCCGATACCCGCTTCATCGATCGGATCCATCTCCGGGCCATGGCCCTCGGTGAACCGGACATTCCGCTTCATCGCGTCTGGGATGACCAGGATATCGGAAAACAGAATGGCCGCATCGAAGCCATAGCGGCGGATCGGCTGCAACGTCACTTCGACGGCATGGTCAGGCGTATAGCAGAGATCCAGAAAACTCCCTGCCTTCGCCCGCGTCTCCCGATATTCCGGGAGATAACGTCCTGCCTGTCTCATCAGCCAGAGAGGAGGAGGGGAGAGGCTTTCGCCACTCAAAACCCTCATGATCTTTCGGCGCGTATCGCTCAAGCGCTTCTTCCCTATAAAATAACAAAGATATTTTAAAAGGTTTCTATTTCTTAGAGTCGGTGACTATCAAGGATTAAAATCCATCCACCGCCGATGCCATTTGTTGCGCGCCTGCAAAACAACATCGGAAAGATTTGTCCATCTCGTCCAAATTTCGGGGAGAAGCCGAATCCGAAAATGATTCCAAATCCTTCCAGCTCGGCAATTTTTCTCGTAGCTGTGGAAAGGCTGTGGACGAGGTTTCAAGAAGCCCAGCCCTTCCCCGTCGTCCACAGGGCCAACGGAAACCGTTCGGCAAAATCCGAAATGTGGATAAAGAGGCATGTTTTCCCTTGCCGGAGACTGCCTCGCCGCCGTAGCTCTGTTTCATCCAGTGTTTTCAACAGGCAGCGGAAAATAGCGTGGAGAACAGAACGAACTTCTTTCATCTGCATCTGATTTCTGACTCAACCGGAGAGACTCTGATCTCCGCCGGGCGCGCCGCGTCGGCGCAGTTCAGATCGGCGCAGCCGATCGAACATGTCTATCCGTTGATCCGCAATCGCAAGCAACTGCTGCCGGTTCTGCAGGCGATCGATGACGCCCCCGGCATCGTACTCTACACCATTGTCGACCGGGAGCTTGCGAGCCTGATCGATGAGCGCTGCATCGAGATGGGCGTCGCCTCGGTGAATGTGCTGGAGCCGGTGATGAATGCCTTCCAGATCTATCTCGGCGCGCCGTCGCGCCGTCGGGTCGGAGCTCAGCATGTGATGAATGCCGGCTACTTCGCGCGCATCGAAGCGCTGAATTTCACCATGGATCACGATGACGGCCAGATGCCCGACGATTACAATGACGCCGATGTCGTGATCATCGGTATCAGCCGTACATCGAAAACACCGACCAGCATCTACCTCGCCAACCGAGGCATCAAGACGGCGAACATTCCGATCGTCTATGGCGTGCCATTGCCGGAGAGCCTCTTCGTCGCAAGCAAGCCGCTGATTGTCTGCCTGATCGCCACCACCGACCGCATTTCCCAGGTGCGGGAAAATCGTGTGCTCGGGGTGACGCAGGGCTTCGATCGCGAACACTACACCGATCGCGCCGCGATTTCGGAGGAGCTGAAATATGCCCGCTCGCTTTGCGCTCGTCATAACTGGCCGCTGATCGACGTCACCCGCCGCTCAATCGAGGAAACAGCCGCGGCAATCGTTGCCCTGCGGCCGAAGCTGCGCTAAGCGCTGGCGAAAAGCCGGCACGCCGAGGAACCCATGACACCGAAACTCATCCTTGCATCGTCGAGCCCCTTTCGCCGGATGCTGATGGAAAATGCAGGTCTGTCCTTCGAGGCGCATGCCGCAAGGATCGATGAACGGGCCGTCGAAGCGCCGCTGGAAAAAGCCGGCACCAAGCCTGATGCCGTGGCCCTCGTCCTGGCCAGGGCCAAGGCGGAGGAAGTCAGCAGCCGTTTTCCGGATAGCCTGGTCATCGGTTCGGATCAAACAATGTCGCTCGGCGACAGCGTCTTCCACAAGCCGAAGGACCTGGCCGACGCGGCGAATCACCTTCAAGCTCTTTCCGGCGTAACCCACCGATTGAACAGCGCCGTCGCGATCGTCAGCGACGGCGTGGTCTTGTGGGAACATCTTGCGCATGCGGAATTGACGATGCGGCCGCTGACGGTGGAGTTCATCGCCAGACATCTGGCGCGGGTTGGCGAACGGGCGCTTTCCAGCGTCGGCGCCTATCAATTGGAGGGGGAGGGCATCCAGCTCTTCGAAAAGATCGAGGGCGATTATTTCACCATTCTCGGCTTGCCGATGCTGCCGCTCTTAAAAAAATTGCGAGAACTCGGAGCGATCGATGGGTGATTCACGTGAAACATTGGGACCGAAAGCGTTTGTCACGGGCTTTCCCATCAAGCATTCGCGCTCACCACTGATCCACGGATATTGGCTGAAGACGCTCGGTCTGCCGGGCAGCTACCGCGCTCATGAAGTGGCACCCGAGGCCTTTGCCGATTTCGTCGGTGCGCTGAAGGATGGCAGTTCCGGCTTTACCGGAGGCAATGTCACCATTCCCCACAAGGAATTGGCGTTCCGGCTCGCCGACAAGCCGGACGCGCTATCGCACGAACTCGGCGCCGCCAACACGCTCTGGCTGGAGGATGGCGCTTTGCACGCGACGAATACCGACGGTCGCGGTTTCATCGCCAATCTCGACGAACGCCATCCGGGCTGGGACCGACATGGCACGGCCGTCGTCTTTGGCGCCGGCGGCGCCAGCCGGGCGATCATCCAGGCAGTCCGTGATCGCGGTTTCAAAGAGATCCACGTCGTCAACCGTACCGTCGAACGCGCGCGTGAACTCGCAGGTCGTTTTGGCCCGCGTGTTCGGGCCCACCCGGCCGGGGCGCTTGCCGAGGTGATGAGAGGCGCCGGCCTCTTCATCAATACCACCTCGCTCGGCATGGACGGCGAGGCGGCGCCGCAACTCGATTTCTCGCCTCTTGCAGCCGATGCCGTTGTCACCGATATCGTCTATGTGCCCTTGAAGACGCCGATCCTGACGCAGGCGGAAGAGCAAGGATTTTCGACCGTCGATGGTCTCGGCATGCTCTTGCACCAGGCCGTGCCCGGATTCGAGAAATGGTTCGGTCAGCGTCCCATCGTTGACGCGGCGCTGCGCGCGCTCATCATCGCGGATATGGAAGCACACTGATGCTGAAGATTGGTCTCACCGGCTCCATCGGAATGGGAAAATCGACGGCGGCAAAGCTCTTCGCCGATGCCGGAATCCCGGTGAACGATTCCGATGCCGTGGTCCACGAGCTCTATGCCGGCGAGGCTGCACCCCTGGTGAATGCCGCCTTCCCCGGCACGATGAAGGATGGAGCAGTCGACCGGCGTGAACTCGGCCGCCAGCTCGCTCTTGATCCTGACGGCTTCAAACGCCTGGAAGCGATCGTCCATCCGCTGGTTCGCAAACGCGAGACGGAATTTCTGAAGCGACAACGCGCCGCCGGCGCCGACATGGTATTGCTCGATATTCCATTACTTTTCGAAACCGGCGCCGAGGCAAGAGTGGATGTCATCGTCGTCGTCAGCACTGATCCACAGATTCAGCGCCAAAGGGTGCTTGCGCGCGAAGGCATGACCGAGGAAAAATTCGACATGATTCTCTCCCGCCAGACGCCGGACACGGAAAAACGGCGGCGGGCCGATTATCTGATCGACACCAGTCACAGTATCGCGACGACGAGGGGACGGGTGTTCGAGATCGTCGCCGACCTGAAAACGCGGATTGCCAAGGGAGATTTCCGGAATGCGTGAGATCATCTTCGATACGGAAACCACCGGCCTCGACAACCGCGCCGACCGCATCATCGAAATCGGCGGCATCGAGCTCTTCAATCATTTCCCCACGGGCAACACGATCCATATCTTCATCAATCCTGGAGATCAGAAGGTTCATCCGGATGCGCTAGCCGTGCACGGCATTACCGATGAATTCCTGAAGGACAAGCAGCCTTTCGCCGAGGTTGCCGAACAAATCCTTACCTTCTTCGGCGATGCGAAGTGGATTGCCCATAACGCCACCTTCGATATGGGCTTCATCAACGCGGAATTCGCGCGGATCGGTTTACCGCCAATCCTGCCGGAAAGGGTGCTCGACACGCTGTCGATGGCGCGGCGCAAACATCCGATGGGGCCGAATTCGCTCGATGCGCTTTGCCGGCGCTACGGCATCGATAATTCGCACCGGACCAAACACGGCGCGCTGCTCGACTCCGAACTGCTTGCCGAAGTCTATATCGAGATGATCGGCGGCAGACAGGCAGCCCTTGGCCTCGGCATGGTCGGCAAATCCAACCAGGCAGCTCGCGGTGACACGGGGATGGAAGACGATGTGGTGATTGCCGCCGTGCTCGAACGGCCCCGGCCGCTCGCCCCGCGCCTCAACCAAACCGAGGAGCAGGCGCATGAGGCGCTCGTCGCCAAGCTCGGTGAAAAAAGCGTCTGGGCGAAATACGCCAACCTCGATTAAACCGGTCCTCAACTGAAAATGCCCGGGACCAGCCCGGGCATCCGCATTTCAGACAAGAAAGAGCCGGTCAGTTCGGAACGGCCTGAACCTTGGCGCGGGCCTGTTCTTCGGCAACGCGCTGAGCGAACATTTGCGTGAAGTCGATCGGGTCGATCATCAGCGGCGGGAAACCACCATTGCGGGTGACGTCGGCGATGATCTGACGGGCGAAGGGGAAGAGCATGCGCGGGCACTCGATGAAGAGAACCGGCAGCATGTGTTCCTGCGGGAAACCGGCAACGCGGAAAACGCCGCCATAGGTGAGTTCGGCATGGAAAACCGTCTTGTCGCCGTCCTTGGCTTCGGCATTCAGCGACAGCACGACATCGAAATCCGTATCGGAAAGCGGGTTGGCGTTGACGTTCACATTGATATTGATCGTCGGCGCCTTGTCGCGGGCCTGCAGCGAACGCGGCGCACCCGGATTTTCGAAGGACAGATCCTTGGTATATTGCGCAAGGATCGAAAGGGTGGGGTTGGCCGCACCGTTGCTGTTGTTATCGTCTGCCATTGGCTTTTCCTCGAGGGGCATGGGAATGGTGCCGCCATCTAACATTTCAGGGAAGGGCTTACAACCCTGGGCGCTTGGCCCGGTTGATCAGCCGCAGTGCCTCAATCGCTAAGATGCTTGCCGGACCACGGCGAGTTGCGATCCGGCTCTCTATGATAGTCCTCCTCGTCGAGATCGACCACCTTCGAGTTCGGCTTGCGGTCGCGGAAATCGGGTTGCGGACCGGAGGAAGAGCCGCCCTTGGCATTGACGACGACGAAGCGTTTGGCGATCGCCCGCCAGACGAGATCGCGCACCGGCGGAATGAGAATGAGGATCGCGATGATATCGGACAGGAAGCCGGGAATGATCAGGAGCAGAGAGGCGATGACGTTCATCGCCGGCCGCAGCAGGTCGCGGCCCGGCATCGCCCCATTTCGTCCTTCGCTCGACATGCGGCGCAAAATACCGATGCCCTGCCGGCGCAGCAGAACCACGCCGATAACGAAACCCAGCATCACGAGCGCCAGCGTCAGCCACAATCCGATAGCCTGGCCGACGACGACAAAACCGGCAATTTCGGCGAGCGGCAGCAGCAGAATGAAGGCTGGCAGGATCGAAAAACGCATGTCGGTCATGTCCCGGGCTCGCCGGTCTCCTCTTGGCGCTGGCGAAGATGCCAGCGATCATTTGAATCATCTGTATAGGCAGACTATATGGGAGTACAAATCAGAGATGTTAACGGCGGCTGCGATACGATATGAGTTCGAACGACTTCATCACATTATTTTTCCTGGTGGCGGCTGTGCTGATTTTCTTTCAGCTCCGCTCCGTGCTCGGGCGCCGTACCGGAAATGAGAAGCCGCCGCGCGATCTCTATACGCCGCGGGATGCGGCTCCGGCCGAAGCCGCCGATGCCGGCAAGGTCGTGACGCTGCCGCGGCGTGATGCGACGACGGAGGACGAAGATCGCTTCGCCGCCATCGATGCTTTCGCGGCGCCCGGAACGCCGCTCAACGAATCGCTGCGTGCGCTGAGCAAGGCCGATCCCGCCTTCAGCCCGAAGGAGTTTCTGAACGGCGCCCGCATGGCTTACGAGATGATCGTCATGGCCTATGCCGATGGCGACCGGAAAACGCTGAAGAACCTGCTGTCCCGCGAAGTCTATGACGGCTTCGATGCGGCGATCGGCGAGCGCGAAGCCCGGGGCGAGAAGGTGAAGTCGACTTTCGTCGGCATCGACAAGGCCGAAATCACCCATGCGGAAACAAAGGGCAGCGAAGCGCAGATCACCGTGCGCATCGCCAGCCAGCTGATATCGGCCACCTACGACAAGGCGGATGTGCTGATCGAAGGCGACGCCGAAAACGTCGCCGAGGTCAACGACGTCTGGACCTTTGCTCGCGACACCCGTTCGCGCGATCCGAACTGGAAACTCGTGGCGACCGAATCGGAACATGAGTGACCACGCATCGGACTTCGTCCTGCAGGCCATAAGCTTCGACACTCTGGAAGGCTGGAAGGATGATGATCCTTCCGGCCTTTTTGAAGTGATGCGAAGCTGCCGACGGCAGATCACCGATGTCAAACCGTACCGCACCGGATCGCTTGGCCTGAGCTCGGAAGATCTGCTTCCGCTTCTCGCAGCCGCCGAAGATTTCACTCCGTCATCTCCGGCGTCGGCGCGCGCCTTTTTCGAGACGCACTGTCGGCCTTTTCTGATTCGCCGCAAGGATGGCAATTCCGGCTTCGTCACCGCCTTCTACGAACCTGATATCGACGTGTCGGAGCGTCCGGACGATATTTTCCGTTTTCCTTTCTACCGGCGTCCGGACGATCTGATCGATCTCCACGACGCCAATCGCCCCGTCGAGCTCGACAGCGACTATGCTTTCGGCCGCCTGCATGACGGCCGCATCGCTGCCTATCCGGACCGCCGCGCCATCGATCAGGGGTTTCTCAAGGGCCGCGGCCTCGAAATCGCCTGGGCGAAGTCGAAGGTCGATGTCTTCTTCGTGCATGTGCAGGGTGCTGCCCGCCTGCGTTATAAGGATGGTCGTATCGGCCGCATCACCTATGCGGCGAAGGCCGGCCATGTTTTCTCGGCGATCGGCAAGCTGCTGATCGAGCGCGGCGAGATCGATCGGGCGGAGGTTTCGATGCAGGCGATCCGTGCCTGGCTGGCGCGCAATCCCGAGCGCGTCGACGAAGTGTTATGGCATAATCGCTCTTATATTTTCTTCCGTGATGCACCGGTTGCCGATCCGCAGGCAGGTCCGATCGCGGCCGCCAAGGTGCCGCTTCTCGCCGGTCGAGCGCTTGCGGTCGACCGGATGATCCATACCTTCGGCTTTCCCTTTTTCATTCGCGCCGAAAACCTCACCCATCTCGACCAGGGCCGGCCGTTCCGCCGGCTGATGCTGGCGCTCGATACCGGCTCGGCGATTATCGGGCCGGCGCGGGGTGATATCTTCACGGGCTCAGGGGACATGGCCGGGGAAAGTGCCGGCACCGTCCGCAACGACGCCGATTTCACCATCCTCATTCCCAATGCCGCCGCCGGAAGATTCGATTGATGGCCAGGGATCGCAAGCTGAGCGCCGATGAGAGAATCCTCTGGGGCAAGGTTGCCCGCAGTACGCGGCCGATGCCCGGGAAGGCGGGGGCGTTGACCGAACTCGATGCCTTTCTTGCCGAAGCCGAGGCGGCGGCCGAACGGGAACAGGAAAAGCAGACGCCCGCCACACTTATGCCGCTGCAGCCGACAGCACCGTCAATGGCGAAGCCATCGGCCGGGGTGCATCATCCGCTGGAAAAGCCGGTCAAGCGTAAGATCGCCAAGGGCCGGCTGGCGCTCGAAGCGCGGATCGACCTGCACGGCCTGGTGCAGAGCCAGGCTCATGCCATCCTTCTCGATTTCCTGATCCGCGCCCACGAGCGCGGCATGCGCCATGTGCTGGTCATTACGGGCAAGGGCAGCTCCATGGGCAGCGAGGGCGCGTTGAAGCGGGCCGTGCCTCTCTGGTTCTCAAAGCCCGAATTCCGCTACCTGATCTCCTCCTATGAGCCGGCCGCACAGCATCATGGCGGTGAGGGCGCGCTCTACATTCGCTTGTCGCGGCGGCATGGGGAAAGGTCATGACACCCTTCGGAGAGGCGGTTCGCAGGTTGCGGGCGCGCAAGGGCGTCTCGCAGAAGGAGATGGCGGAAGCACTGAATGTCTCTCCTGCCTATCTCTCGGCGCTCGAACATGGAAAGCGTGGTTTGCCGACATTCGATCTGCTGCAGCGCATCGCCGGTTATTTCAACATCATCTGGGATGAGGCCGAGGAACTGTTCCTGCTCGCCCGCTCGTCGGACCCGCGCGTCGTGATCGACACCTCCGGCCTGCCCCCCGAATATACCGAATTTGCCAACCGGCTGGCCCGGCGGATTCGCAGCCTTGACAGTGCTGAGATAGGCCGGCTATCGGCTCTTCTCGAAAATAGCGGCAAAGGCGACGGAAAAGCGTCGTAATCCCCTGTTTTATGCCTTGTTTTAGGGGCTTGCCATTGGGAAGTGGGTTCAAAAAACCTATATACGAGAGTGAAGAAAGCCGGTGATTCGCAAGGCGCGCCGCAGCTTTACGACAACAGGGAAAATCTCGACAGAATGAGCGATACATCCGCGACGGAAAACGGCGTAAGCACCGAATATGGCGCAGATTCCATCAAGGTTCTGAAGGGCCTCGATGCCGTGCGCAAACGCCCCGGCATGTATATCGGCGATACCGACGATGGCTCCGGCCTTCATCACATGGTCTATGAAGTCGTCGACAACGCCATCGACGAGGCGCTTGCCGGCCATGCCGACATCGTCACCGTCACCCTCAATCCGGATGGCTCGGTGACCGTCACCGACAACGGTCGCGGCATCCCGACGGACATTCACACCGGTGAAGGCGTGTCGGCGGCTGAAGTCATCATGACGCAGCTTCATGCCGGCGGTAAGTTCGACCAGAATTCCTACAAGGTTTCCGGCGGCCTGCACGGCGTCGGCGTCTCCGTTGTCAACGCGCTGTCCGTCTGGCTGAAGCTGAAGATCCGCCGTCACGACAAGATCCATGAAATGAGCTTCACCCATGGCGTGGCCGATGCTCCGCTGAAGGTTACCGGCGACGCGCCGAATGAAACCGGCACGGAAGTGAGCTTCATGCCGAGCACCGACACCTTCACCATGACGGAGTTCGACTACGGCACGCTCGAGCATCGCCTTCGCGAACTCGCCTTCCTGAATTCAGGCGTCCGCATCCTGCTGACCGATAAGCGCCATTCCGATATCAAGCAGGAAGAACTGCGTTATGACGGCGGCCTCGAGGCTTTCGTCGCCTATCTGGACCGCGCCAAGAAGTCGCTCGTCGACAAGCCGGTTGCCATCCATGGCGAAAAGGACGGCATCACCGTCGAAGTCGCGATGTGGTGGAACGACAGCTATCATGAGAACGTGCTGTGCTTCACCAACAACATCCCTCAGCGCGACGGCGGCACGCATATGGCCGGCTTCCGCGCGGCGCTGACGCGCCAGGTCGTTTCCTATGCCGACAGTTCCGGCATCACCAAAAGGGAAAAGGTAACGCTGCAGGGCGAAGATTGCCGCGAAGGCCTGACGGCGGTTCTGTCGGTCAAGGTGCCGGATCCGAAATTCTCCTCGCAGACCAAGGATAAGCTCGTTTCCTCGGAAGTCCGTCCTGTTGTCGAAAGTCTCGTCAACGAGGCGCTGAACACCTGGTTCGAAGAACATCCGAGCGAAGCCAAGATTCTCGTCGGCAAGGTCGTCGAGGCCGCCGCCGCACGCGAAGCGGCCCGCAAGGCCCGCGAGTTGACCCGCCGCAAGGGCGCACTCGATATCGCTTCGCTGCCGGGTAAGCTCGCTGACTGCTCCGAGCGTGATCCGACAAAATCCGAGGTCTTCCTCGTCGAGGGCGATTCTGCCGGCGGTTCGGCCAAGCAGGGCCGCTCGCGCGAAAATCAGGCGATCCTGCCGCTGCGCGGCAAGATCCTGAACGTCGAACGCGCCCGTTTCGACAAGATGCTGTCGAGCCAGGAAATCGGCACATTGATCACCGCGCTCGGTACCGGCATCGGCAAGGACGAGTTCAATGTCGAAAAGCTGCGCTACCACAAGATCATCATCATGACGGACGCTGACGTCGACGGCGCCCATATTCGCACCCTGCTACTCACTTTCTTCTTCCGCCAGATGCCGCAACTGATCGAGCGCGGTCACCTCTATATCGCCCAGCCGCCGCTCTATAAGGTCTCGCGCGGCAAGTCGGTGCAATATCTGAAGGATGAGAAGGCGCTCGAAGAATATCTCATCAGCCAGGGCCTGGAAGATGCTTCGCTGAGGCTCGGCAGCGGCGAAGTTCGCGCCGGCCAGGATCTGCGCGAGGTCATCCTCGATGCTCTGCGTATGCGCGCGCTGCTCGACAATCTCCATTCGCGCTACAATCGTTCCGCCGTCGAACAAGCGGCGATTGCCGGCGCCCTCAATGCCGAGCTCGCCAGCGATCCGGCGAGAGCGCTGGCGCTGGCAAACGAAGTGGCTGGACGCCTCGACATCATCGCCGAGGAAACCGAGCGCGGCTGGCGGGGCGATGTGACAACCGATGGCGGTCTGCGCCTGGAGCGCATGGTCCGCGGCGTCAGGGAACTCGTCGTGCTCGACATGGCGCTGATCGGTTCCTCGGATGCCCGTCATATCGACCAGCTGACGGCACGCCTCAAGGAAATCTATCAGACGCCGCCGTCGCTGCATCGCCGCGAAGGCGACGTCGAAATCTCTGGCCCGCGCGCCCTGCTCGACGCGATCTTCGCAAGCGGCCGCAAGGGCCTCACCATGCAGCGCTACAAGGGTCTTGGCGAGATGAATGCCGAGCAGCTGTGGGAAACGACGCTCGATCCGAATGTTCGTTCGCTGTTGCAGGTCAGGGTTAACGACGCCACCGATGCCGACGGCCTGTTTGCTCGACTGATGGGCGATGAAGTCGAGCCGCGGCGCGAATTCATCCAGGAGAATGCGCTGAGCGTTGCAAACCTCGATATCTAATTGATATTTCAAAAATAAATGGCCCCGCTATCTTTAGGATGGCGGGGCTTTCGTTTGCCCGATATCTGCTTGGCCTTTGGCTTCGCTCAATTCGCGACGAAGCGCCCGTTGAAGGCAACCTCGGAGAGCGGCTTGCGCTGGCTGGGGAATTCGCGCGCCTGATTGCGTTCGGAAAGAACGCTCTTGTCGGCCAGGCGGCCGACGGCGACGCCTGCCTCGACGCGGTATCCCTCGGGAATGCTGAAAGCCCGCCTGATTTCTTCATGCTTGATGCCACCCATGCCATGGACGTAAAAGCCGGAGAGGCGCGCCTGGATCGCCAGATGCCCCCATGCCGCACCGGCATCGAAGGAATGCGTGTAGCTCGGCTTTTCCTCAGCCGAGCCGGCAGCCCCGGTGAAAGCGCGCGCCACGACAAAGATCAGCGCCGATGCGTTCCTGGCCCATTCCTGGTTGGAATCGTTGAGCAAAGCGACGAATTTCTCCCAATGCTCCGAACCCTTGAGGCCATAGATAAAGCGCCAGGGCTGGTGGTTGGCCGAGGACGGCGCCCAATGGGCGGCGTCGAGCAGACCGAGCAGCTGCGTCTCCTCGATGATTTCGCCGGTGAAGGCGCGCGGCGACCAGCGGTCGAGAAACATCGGATCGATCGGATAGTCGGATTCGCGGTGATTGCTCTTCATCATGCTTGTTCCAGGGTTTGGGGCAGAAAATTTGGATCGGGGGCTGGGCTTAGTCCGACCAGACGATGTCGAGTTCTTCGCGAAAGGCGAAGCGCTTCAGATGATCGTCGATGACCTGCTGCATCCTCTCCTGTTGCGAGGGATCGGCGACCGAAAGTGTCATGGTCAGCGCCGCATCGTCGGCGGCAAACGTTACCTCGGCCGTATCGCTGAACGGCACCCGGCCCTTCAGAGGATCAAAATCGACGCTGACTTGTGGCTCCAGTGTTTGCAGAGCTGCTGTAGGTAGCGGCTCGCATGTTGGGTCTGCACGACGGCCTTCGAGAGATGCATTTCGAGCTCCACGTCATCTTGTATAGCCAAGTCATATTTCCTGCTTCGTTGGCTTGGCAAGCGCAGCATCGTCGCAGTTTGAGCGTGCAGATTGTCTCCATGACTACTGCGCGACGTCTGCCGCCGTATGCTGATTGGCCGGGCATCGGTGAAACGGTGAATCTCGATCATATCAAGTGCGGCTACTATGCGATCGAGACCCTCAATCCGACGAAAATCGTTCCCGTCGGCCCTGATCTGGCGGAAATTTTTAGAGCATGATGTCGAAAGATTCGGGCGGGTTTCGGCAGAAAATCACTTAAATCGCGGAAAAGCCGTACCGCTTCCCGGCAAAGCCGTAATGACACCGATGAATAATTCGTTCATAGGTGGTTGCAAATCCGTTTTCGATGAGGAGGAATTCCATGAAGCTGATGCGTGTTGGCGAAGCAGGCAGTGAAAAACCAGCACTTCTCGATGCCGATGGCAAGATCCGCGATCTCTCCGGTCATGTCGCCGATATCGGCGGTGAAGCGATCGGACCGGCAGGCCTTGCAAAGATAGCAGCGATCGATCCGAAGAGCCTTCCGGAAATCGCACCCGGTCGCATCGGCGCCTGCGTCGCGGGCACTGGCAAATTCATCTGCATCGGCTTGAACTATTCGGATCATGCTGCCGAAACCGGTGCGACCGTGCCGCCCGAGCCGATCATCTTCATGAAAGCAACGTCCGCAATCGTCGGGCCGAACGACGATGTCATCATTCCTCGCGGTTCGGAAAAGACCGATTGGGAAGTCGAGCTCGGCGTCGTCATCGGCAAAACCGCTAAATATGTAACGGAAGCCGAAGCGCTGGATTATGTAGCCGGTTATTGCGTCTCCAATGACGTTTCCGAGCGCGCTTTCCAGACCGAGCGGTCCGGTCAGTGGACCAAGGGCAAGTCCTGCGACACCTTTGGTCCGATCGGCCCCTGGCTCGTGACCAAGGATGAAATTCCGCAACCGCAGAACCTCGGCATGTGGCTGACGGTCAACGGCCAGAAGATGCAGAACGGTTCATCGAAGACGATGGTTTACGGGGTTGCGTTCCTCGTCTCCTACCTCAGCCAGTTCATGTCGCTGCATCCCGGTGACGTGATCTCGACCGGCACGCCTCCGGGCGTCGGCATGGGCCTCAAGCCGCCGCGTTATCTCAAGGCGGGAGACGTGGTCGAACTCGGCATCGAAGGTCTCGGCACGCAGAAGCAGACCTTTGTAGCGGATCGTTAACGACGCTTCTTGCTGAGAAACTTAAGTTTTCAGGTCGATTATGATGCCGGAGGTCAATTCTGCGGCATTTCTTGTGTAGGTTTGGTTCGTCCATGTTGCTGTGCAACAAAAACCTGTTAGTCTGCGGTACGTGCCCGCATTACGGAAAGAGCCGATGCCTCTCAATCAGCGTCATCTTTTCGATAGAGAAAGGTGGCGCCTTCCATGTTTTATCAGCTTTATGAATTGAACCATGCCGCCATGGCGCCGTATCGCGCCGCGGCCGATATCATGCGATTTGCCTATGCCAATCCGCTGAACCCGTTCTCCCACACGCCATTCGGCCGGACGATGGCGGCAAGCCTCGAAATGTTCGAACGCACGACACGACGCTACGGGAAGCCGGAATTCGGATTGAAGCAGACGACGATCGGTGACCAGACGGTTTCCGTCCGCGAAGAGGTCGTCTGGTCGCGACCCTTCTGCAATCTCCTACATTTCGCGCGCAGTGTTCCCGCCGCGCGCGGCAATGATCCGCGCATACTGATCGTCGCGCCGATGTCCGGCCACTATGCCACGCTGCTGCGCGGCACGGTCGAGGCGCTGCTGCCGAGTGCCGATATCTACATCACCGACTGGATCGACGCCCGCATGGTGCCGATGACGGAAGGCACGTTCGATTTCGACGATTACGTCGACTACGTCATCGAGATGCTGCATTTCCTCGGTCACGACACGCATGTCATTGCCGTCTGTCAGCCTTCCGTTCCGGTGCTAGCTGCCGCTGCCGTGATGGAAGAAGCCAGAGATCCGCTTTCGCCGGCGTCGATGACGCTGATGGGTGGTCCGATCGACACGCGCATCAACCCCACGGCGGTCAACAAGCTCGCCCAGGAGCGGTCGCTGCAGTGGTTCTCCGACAATGTCATCATGAACGTGCCTTGGCCGCAGCCGGGCTTCATGCGCCCGGTCTATCCAGGATTTCTGCAGCTTTCGGGCTTCATGTCGATGAATCTTGATCGCCATCTCGTCGCGCACAAAGAATTCTTCATGCATCTCGTGAAGAACGACGGCGAGCCGGAAAGACATCGCGATTTCTACGACGAATATCTCGCCGTCATGGATCTGACCGCCGAATTCTATCTGCAGACGGTGGAGGAGGTCTTCATCAAGCATTCGCTGCCGAAGGGCGAACTGATGCATCGCGGCAGACGCGTCGATCCGGCGGCAATTCGCAACGTGGCGCTGCTGACCGTCGAAGGTGAGAATGACGATATCTCCGGGGTCGGCCAGACAAAGGCGGCGCAGACCATCTGCGTGAACATTCCCGAAGATATGCGCATGCATTATCTTCAGCCGGATGTCGGCCATTATGGTGTTTTCAATGGCTCGCGTTTCCGCCGCGAGATCGCGCCGCGCATCATCAATTTCGTCCGTCAGCATTCTCGTTCCGCCGTTAAGCCTCCGGTCCCGCGTGTTATCAAGGGCGGCCGGGCGGGCTGAATCAGGGATAGCTGAATTAGCAAAACGGATTCAAGGCCTTGTCCGATTTCGCGGGCAATCGTCTTGAAGGCGGTTATTGCGGTAACCACATCGATTTCAGCGTTCGGTATTCTGCCGGGCGCGGAAAGCGAGGGATACCCGCACGATGAACCAGTCAGCATTGCTTCGACCGGATTGGACTCCGGCTACCATTGCCCTGATGATTCTCGGCTTCATGGTTTTCTGGCCTCTGGGTCTTGCCATGCTTGCCTACATCATCTTCGGCGACCGTCTGCGCGGCTTCAAGCGTGACGTCAACCAGGCGACCGATGGCTTCTTTGCCTCCTGCCGCCGCCCGCATGGCCGTCACCGCCCGCACTTCTCGACGGGCAACGTCGCCTTTGACGACTGGCGCAAGGCCGAACTCGACCGGATGGAGGAAGAGCGCCGCAAGCTTGACGAAATGCGCGAGGAATTCGACTCCTATCTGCGCGAGCTCCGCCGCGCCAAGGATCAGGAAGAGTTCGACCGCTTCATGCGTGACCGCAGGAACGCCAAGCGTGATGACAATGGCCCGGTCGCTGAATACCAGACGCCGTGAAGGCCTGAACGCTGAAAATGACCGGCATCTTCCGATGCCGGTTTTTCTATGTCCGTTCCCCCGGCGAATCGGATAGAAAACACCCATGTTCTCGCTTCTGAAGACAAGGCCGAAAGCCCGCAAACCGGCTCCGCCCGAAACGCGGACGTTGGATGTGGCTGGCCGGCTTATGCCGCTGACGATCAAGCAGCATGACCGGGCGACACGCATCACGCTGCGCATCGAACCGGGTGGCCGCGCCTTGAAGATGACGGTGCCGAAAGGCCTTGCGGCGCGTGAGGTCAATGCCTTCCTCGATCGTCACCAGGGGTGGCTGTTCACCAAGCTTGCCAAGTTTTCAACCGATGCCGGCCTGCGTGACGGTGGCGAAATCCTCCTTCGCGGCGTTTCCCATCGCATCCAGCATAGCGGCAGCTTGCGCGGGCTGACGGAGGCGATTTCCATAGACGGCAGGCCGGTGCTGCGCGTCAGCGGCATGCCGGAACATGTTGGACGGCGCATTGCTGCCTTTCTCAAGAAAGAGGCGCGTGCCGATCTCGCAAGACTGGCGATGATGCATGCCGGAACGATCCGGGCGCCGGTCCGCTCGATCTCGATGAAGGATACCCGCAGCCGCTGGGGCTCGTGTTCGTCGGAGGGAAATCTGAGCTTTTCCTGGCGTATCGTCATGGCTCCGCCTTCGGTGATCGATTATCTCGCGGCCCATGAAGTTGCCCATCTCAAGGAAATGAACCACGGCCCGCACTTCTGGGCCCTCTGCCGTAAGCTTTGCCCCGGTACGGAGGAGGCGAAGTCCTGGCTCAAGCGGCATGGCAGCCAGTTGCATGCCATCGATTTCGACTAGCGCATAACCCGGAAAGTCGGAATCGATTTTTCGCAAAGCATTATGCGCAGATTTAAAGTGATAGCGCGTCCTTTGGACGCGCGGCGCTCTAGCCGAGAGCCGCGCTAAATTCAGCGTTCGTCGCAAATTGGCTCGACTCTTTCCACATTTCGTGTCACTTCGCTGCCATGAGACCGGATATCAAGATCTGTGGCTTGAAGACGCCTGACGCTGTCGATCGCGCGCTGAAACGCGGCGCGACCCATATCGGTTTTATCTTCTTCGAAAAGAGCCCGCGCTACATCGAGCCGGACCTGGCGGCAAAACTTGCCGAACCTGCGCGCGGCAAGGCGAAAATCGTCGCCGTCGTCGTCGATCCGACCAATGACGAACTGGACGAGATCGTGTCGTTGTTGAAGCCGGATATGCTCCAGCTTCACGGCAACGAGAGCCCCGAACATGTGCTGACCATAAAGGCGGTCTATGGTCTGCCTGTGATGAAGGTCTTTTCGGTACGCACGGCAGACGACCTGAAGCGCGTCGAGGCCTATATTGGCATCGCCGACCGTTTTCTCTTCGACGCCAAAGCGCCGAAGGGTTCGGAACTGCCTGGCGGCAATGGAATTTCCTTCGATTGGAGCCTTCTCAGCTGGCTTGACGGCAGCGTCGACTACATGCTTTCCGGCGGGCTGAACAAGGACAATGTCGCAGAAGCGCTTTTCATCACCAACGCACCGGGTATCGACGTCTCCTCGGGAGTCGAAACTACGCCTGGCGTGAAGAGCGTCGCGAAGATCGACGAATTTTTTGACGCGGTCGAAAAGGCGAATGCGCCGATGATGGCCTCAGGGAGTTGAGAGTGAACGAGACGCCTAAACCGAATTCCTTCCGTTCCGGCCCCGATGAAGATGGCCGTTTCGGCATTTATGGCGGTCGTTTCGTCGCCGAAACATTGATGCCGCTGATCCTTGATCTGCAGGACGAGTGGAGCAGAGCAAAGAACGATCCGGCATTCCAGGCCGAATTGAAGCATCTCGGCGCGCATTATATCGGCCGCCCCAGCCCGCTCTATTTCGCCGAGCGGCTGACGGCCGAACTCGGCGGCGCCAAGATCTATTTCAAGCGCGAAGAGCTGAACCATACCGGCTCGCACAAGATCAACAATTGCATCGGCCAGATCCTGCTCGCCAAGCGCATGGGCAAGACCCGCATCATCGCCGAAACCGGTGCTGGTCAGCATGGCGTCGCCTCGGCAACCGTTGCCGCCCGCTTCGGCCTTCCCTGCGTCGTCTATATGGGCGCCACCGACGTCGAGCGTCAGGCGCCCAACGTTTTCCGCATGAAGCTGCTCGGTGCGGAAGTCAAACCGGTCACGGCAGGCAGCGGCACGCTGAAGGACGCCATGAACGAGGCACTTCGCGACTGGGTCACCAATGTCGAGGATACCTATTACCTGATCGGAACGGCAGCCGGTCCGCATCCCTATCCGGAGATGGTTCGCGATTTCCAGTCGGTGATCGGTACCGAAGCGAAAGAGCAGATGCTGGCGGCCGAAGGCCGCTTGCCGGATCTCGTCATCGCTGCCGTCGGCGGCGGCTCGAACGCCATCGGCATTTTCCATCCTTTCCTGGATGATCCCTCCGTCAAGATCGTCGGCGTCGAAGCCGGCGGCAAGGGTCTGCAGGGCGATGAACATTGCGCCTCGATCACCGCCGGTTCGCCGGGCGTGCTGCACGGCAACCGCACCTATCTGCTGCAGGATGGTGACGGTCAGATCAAGGAAGGCCATTCGATTTCGGCCGGCCTCGATTATCCCGGCATCGGCCCCGAACATTCCTGGCTGAACGATACCGGCCGCGTCGACTATGTGCCGATCATGGATCACGAAGCGCTCGAGGCTTTCCAGACCTTGACCCGCCTCGAAGGCATCATTCCGGCGCTCGAGCCCTCGCATGCAATTGCCGAGGTGATCAAGCGCGCACCGACGATGGGCAAGGACGAGATCATCCTGATGAACCTCTCCGGCCGCGGCGACAAGGATATCTTCACCGTCGGCAAGATTCTGGGAATGGGACTGTAAGACATGACCGCACGCATGGACAAACGCTTTGCCGAGCTGAAGGCCGAGGGCCGTCCGGCGCTTGTGACCTATTTCATGGGCGGCGATCCTGATTATGACACCTCGCTCGGCATCATGAAGGCTTTGCCGGAGGCAGGCTCCGACATCATCGAGCTCGGCATGCCCTTTTCCGATCCGATGGCCGACGGCCCGGCGATCCAGCTGGCCGGTCAACGCGCCCTGAAAGGTGGCCAAACGCTGAAGAAGACGCTGCAGCTGGCGGCCGATTTCCGCAAGACCAACGATGCGACGCCGATCGTGATGATGGGTTACTACAACCCGATCTATATTTACGGCGTCGAGAAATTCCTCGACGACGCGCTCACCGCCGGTATCGACGGCCTGATCGTTGTCGACCTGCCGCCCGAGATGGATGACGAGCTTTGCATTCCGGCGATCCGCAAAGGCATCAATTTCATCCGCCTGGCGACGCCGACGACCGATGAGAAGCGCCTGCCGACGGTCCTGAAGAACACCTCCGGCTTCGTCTACTACGTCTCCATGAACGGCATCACCGGTTCGGCGCTGCCCGATCCGTCACTGGTTTCGGGCGCGGTCGAGCGCATCAAGCAGCATACCAACCTGCCCGTCTGCGTCGGCTTTGGCGTCAAGACGGCGGAACATGCAAAGGTCATCGGCGGTTCGGCCGACGGCGTCGTCGTCGGCACTGCAATCGTCAATCAGGTCGCGACCAGCTTGACGCATGACGGAAAGGCAACGGCGGACACCGTTCAGGCGGTAGCCACGCTGGTGCGCGGCCTTTCCACGGGAACACGTTCGGCGCGCCTTGTTGCTGCCGAATAGTTTGCCCACATTGGCAATAAAGCATGTCGCGCAAAAGTGTGCAGCGGTTTTGCGGCAACGACATGCGGGAAACTAGGACCTAAAGCGTGGCAGCGAATCTGAAAGATCGCGACGCGCTTTAGACTATCAGGAGTATTCGAGTTGAACTGGATCACCAACTACGTTCGCCCGCGGATCAATTCCATGCTGGGCCGTCGCGAAGTGCCGGAGAACCTCTGGATCAAGTGTCCGGAAACGGGCGAGATGGTCTTCCACAAGGACCTGGAGGGCAACAAATGGGTCATTCCGGCGTCTGGTTATCACATGAAGATGCCGGCCAAGGCCCGCCTAGCCGATCTTTTCGACAGTGGCGAGTTCGAATCGCTGCCGCAGCCGAAGGTCGCGCAGGATCCGCTGAAGTTTCGCGATTCGAAGAAATATAGCGATCGCCTGCGCGACAGCCGCCTGAAGACCGAACAGGAGGATACGATCCTTGCCGGTGTCGGAAAGGTGCAGGGACTGAAACTCGTGGCCGTCGTGCACGAATTCAACTTTATCGGAGGTTCGCTCGGCATGGCCGCCGGCGAGGCGATCGTCAAGGCTTTCGAGCGCGCGACGGCTGAAAAGTGCCCGCTGGTGATGTTCCCCGCTTCCGGCGGGGCGCGCATGCAGGAAGGCATCCTGTCGCTGATGCAATTGCCGCGCACGACGGTTGCCGTCGACATGCTGAAGGAATCCGGCCAGCCCTATATCGTCGTGCTGACCAACCCGACGACCGGTGGCGTCACGGCCTCCTATGCCATGCTTGGCGATATTCATCTGGCCGAGCCCGGTGCCGAAATCGGCTTTGCCGGCAAGCGCGTGATCGAGCAGACGCTGCGTGAAAAACTGCCCGAAGGCTTCCAGACCTCCGAATATCTGCTGGAGCATGGTATGGTCGATATGGTCGTCAAGCGGCACGATATTCCGGAAACGCTGGCGCGCCTCTTGAAGATCCTGACGAAGAAGCCGGTTTCTGCGGCAAACGACATGAACAGCGGCGCGATTGCCCTGGCGGCGAGCGCCTGATAACCGATAAGCAGGCGGGGTGCCGAATTGATACCCAGAGGCCAAACCGCAGTGAGTGAGGCAGCACAGGAGATCGACAAGCTCATGGGATTGCATCCCAAGGGTTTTGATCTGTCTCTCGATCGCATCACCCGTCTTCTCGATGTGCTCGGCAATCCGCACAGGAAACTGCCGCCGGTGATCCATGTCGCCGGCACCAATGGCAAGGGATCTGTCACCGCCTTCTGCCGCGCCCTGCTCGAAGCAGGCGGCTACAGCGCTCATGTCCACACCTCGCCGCATCTGGTCAATTGGCACGAGCGTTATCGCATTGGCGTCAAGGGCGGACGCGGACAGCTTGTCGACGACGCCGTTTTTGCCGAGGCCGTGCGTCGCGTGGCCGATGCCAATGCAGGACAGCACATCACCGTCTTCGAAATCCTGACGGCAGTCACCTTCATCCTGTTTTCCGAACATCCGGCCGATGCCGCGATCATCGAAGTCGGTCTCGGCGGCCGGTTCGACGCCACCAATGTCATTTCCGACCCGGCAGTCTCGGTGATCATGCCGATCTCGCTGGATCACCAGCCCTATCTCGGCGACAGGGTCGAGCTGATCGCGGCCGAAAAGGCGGGCATCATGAAGCCGGGATTTCCCGTTGTCATCGGCCATCAGGAATATGACGCAGCACTCGACGTGCTGATGTCGACGGCCGAACGGCTGCATTGCCCGAGCGCCGTCTTCGGGCAGGATTTCATGGCGCATGAGGAATATGGCCGGCTCGTCTACCAGGATGAATTCGGTCTTGCCGACCTGCCGCTGCCGCGCCTTCCCGGCCGGCATCAATATGCCAATGCCGCCGCCGCCATTCGTGCCGTCAAGGCGGCGGGTTTCACGGTCACCGAGACGATGATGGAAAAGGCGATGAGTTCGGTCGAATGGCCGGGCCGGCTGCAGCGTCTGAGCGAGGGCCGGCTGCTGTCGCATGCGCCCGCCGGTGCCGAGATCTGGATCGATGGCGGGCATAACCCCGGTGCAGGTGAAGTGATCGCCGAAGCCATGGCCAATTTCGAGGAGCGCCAGTCTCGGCCGCTTTTCCTGATTACCGGCATGATCAACACCAAGGATCCGGTCGGCTATTTCAAGGCCTTTACCGGCCTGGTCGAGAAGGTTTTCTGCGTACCGATCCGCGGCAGCGAAGCGATGATCGACCCGGTGATATTGTCGAATGCGGCTTATGATGCCGGTTTGGTTGCCGAACCGATGTTGACGGTCGGCGATGCGCTGGAAGCGATAAAAGCCGTTCTCGACCCGGAGGCATTGCCGCCGCGCATCCTGGTCGGCGGCTCTCTCTATCTTGTCGGCGACGTGCTTTCCGACAACGGCACGCCCCCGAAATGAAGGCTGCAAAATGAAAAAAGCCCGGTCGAACCGGGCTTTTTCGTCAATGTGATATAAATTGGTCGATATCAATCAGGCAGCGCTGGAAATCCAGTTCGAAAGAGCCGTCTTCGGCTTTGCACCGACAGAGATATCGGCAACTTCGCCGCCCTTGAAGATTGCAAGGGTCGGAATGGAGCGCACACCGAACTGTGCAGCGAGTTCCGGGTTCTCATCGATATTCAGCTTGGCGACCTTGACCTTACCTTCCATCTCGACGGCGATTTCTTCGAGGCTCGGAGCAATCATCTTGCACGGGCCGCACCATTCAGCCCAGAAATCGACGACGACGGGTTCTGCGGATTCCAGAACTTCCGACTGGAAGTTATTGATATCGACTTTCACGGTAGCCATGGGCTGCTCCTTTAACGGAATTGGGTGTTGAACCACATGTGATGGTGCGGTGCCGAATTTTCAATGTCCGGTATTTCACTTTGTCTTGACCGCTGCAAGCGCCAAACCGAGCGCCTTTTCGCTTAGCGTGAAGAGCGAGGCGTTCTCGGTATAGACAAGCATGCAATCGATACGCCTATCAGGATGGAGCGGCGCCAGGATCTCGCGATAGATCGCCAGCTGCGCCCGGTGCGCGAAGGGGATAGCCTCCTCTGTGGCCGGCGGCACCCGATTGGTCTTGTAGTCGAGAATGACGACGCGATCGGCAAGGACGGCAAGCCGGTCGATGCGGCCGGAGACGGCATAGCGCCGATCTTCGAGCGTCAATGTTCCCATGATCGAGACCTCTGGCTGGGCCTGCGCACCGAGGACAGCCTGCAGACCTTCCTCGTCCAATAGTTTCAGAACCGAATCGACAAGCTTGCGCCGTTCGGCTTCCGGCCAGAATCGAGCTGCCCGTTCGGCATAGCGGCTTGCCGCATCAGGCCGTTCGCCAAGTGGAATTTCGGGAAGCGCCTGCAGCATGCGATGGATCAGTCTGCCTTTCTCCAGTGAGCGATCGCTGCGTTCCTTCTCGCCGAACAGCGGCGAGACCACCAGCAGGCCGCCTTCGTCTTCATTGATAATCGTCCCGGCGCCGGAAGGGCTGAGCGGCCGGGGCAGCTCAGCCTGCGGCGGCAATGGCCGCAACAGGCCGTCCGGCAAGGTCTCCTCGCTGCCGCGCTCTTCGCTGCGATCGATACGCTCGAAGCTTCGTTCCACCCGCGGCACCCGCCATTTGATGCCCGGCCATTCGCCGTCGGGACCGGAGAATGTGGTCGCCTCCACATGCGGATGGTCGTCGCTGAGTGCCGCCGAAATCATCATATGCCAAGTGTCGTTGTTCACACGCACGCCCCGATAGCCGCAGACGACCAGCCGGTCGGCGGCACGCGTCATGGCTACGTAGAGCAGCCGGCGATACTCTTCCTCCGCCAGCATCTGGATGCGTGCCGCATCGTCCTGCGTCAGCGAATTGGAAAGGTCGGAGACAGGAACCCAAACGGGCATCGGCGGCTCGTCGGGGTCGGTCTCGATCAGGCGAAGCTTCGGCAGATGGGTATGGGTGAAGGCCTTCGAACCGCCGTCGACGAGAAAAACGATCGGCGCTTCAAGACCCTTGGAGGCATGCACCGTCATGATCCGCACCTCGTTGCGCCCCTTGTCCTGCTCGCGCTTCATCACGGGGGCTTCGAGCTCCAGCGTCGAGATGAAGGATTGCAGCCCGGGAAGGCCGGAGCTCTCGTGGTCGAGCGTGAAGGTCAGGAATTCGTCGAGGATATCGCTGACCTCGGTGCCGAGACGGGCAAGGAATTGCCGCCGCCCGCCATAGCTACCCAGAACGCGCGCATAGAAATCGTGAACCGACAGGTTCCTGGACTGCCGGAGAAACAGCTCCAGCCTCTCGACGGCAGCGCGGAAACGCTCGGTGCCGTCGGTGGCGAAGCTTTTGAGATGGCTCCAGACGCTTTCATTGTCGCCGCGCGATGCGGCGATCGCAAAGATGTCGTCCTCCGAGAGATCGAAAAGCGGGCTCTTGAGCACGGCGGCGAGCGAAAGGTCGTCTTCCGGCAAAAGCAGGAAACGACCTAGCGCCAGCAGATCCTGTACGGCGATATGGCTGGTCAGCACCAGTCTGTCCGCGCCGGCGACGGGAATATCGCCGCGGCGCTTCAACGCCCGCGTCAACGCATTGACGAAGGCGTCGCGCTTGCGCACCAGCACCAGGATGTCGCCGGCCTCGATCAGGCGCTCCTTGCCTTTGTCGACGATCGTTTCGCGGCCGACGAGCGTGCCGATCGAATGGGCGATCCGCCGCGCGAGAATCGCGGCCGGCGCGCTTTCCGGCGTCGTGTCGAAGGGCGCCGTCCAGTCCTCCTCCTTCACCACCGCTTCCGGCGCAACCATCTCCCAGAGGTCGACGGCGCCGGGATGTCCGATGCGGCTGGAACGATGCACGACCGGTTCGCCGAGCGCGCTGAGGCCGCGCGCATTGTCGGGTGCCTTGAAAATGTGGTCGACGGCCTCGAGCACATCGGCGGTCGAGCGGAACGACAGCGGCAGCCGCACTGAGGAAAAACTCTGCCCGCTATCGGAAACGCGCCGCCGCGTCCGATCGCTCTCCTCGGAAAAACGCTCGGGCCTTGCCCCCTGGAAGGAATAGATCGACTGCTTTTCGTCGCCGACGGCAAACAGCGTGCGCACGATCGGCCGGGCGCTTTCGCCGGAGAAGAAATCTTCGGCGAGCGACTGGATGACGCTCCACTGGATCGGGCTGGTATCCTGCGCCTCGTCGACGAGGATATGATCGATGCCGCGATCGAGCTTGTAGTGGATCCAGGGGCCGACGCCACTTTTCGTCAGCAGGTCGGCGGTGCGGGTGATCAGGTCCTCGAAATCGAGCTGGCTACGCTGCTTCTTCAACTCCTCATAGTCGTGATTCAGCCGATCGGCGAGCACGAGCGCTGCATGTGTGGCGCCGTACATCCGCATCAGTTTCAGTCGGTCGCGGCTTGCTGCGACATGCGCGCGGGCAATGGCGATGGCCTCCGCCAGCTGCGGTGCCTCGGCAAGCATGGCCTTGACGAAGAATTGCGAGTCCGCCTTGGGCTCGCCCTTCACGGTCAGAAAGATTTTCTCGAGAAATTGCGCGCGCCTTGCGTCATCGGGCTCCCGCCCGGCGAGCCTGAGGCCGTAGGCAACCTCCTGCGCCTTCGCACCGCCCTTCTGGTCGGCAAGCGAAAGATAAAGCTCCAGCATGCCGCCCGAAAGCTCCGGCAAAGGCCAATATTGCGCCGCGATCCGGCTCTCCGTGTCGTCGGCGGCAAGGCCGAGCCTGTCGCGCAGGACCTTCTCCACACCGCCCTGCTGTTCGGCCGTCGCCGTGAAACGGCGAATGGCGTTGCGGTTGGCGACGATATCGCCGAGCAGATTCTCCAGTCCGGATTCGTCACCGAGATTGAGCACGTAGGCGAATGCCTCGGCAAGGGCGCTGTCTTCGTCAGGCGCCGTTGCCGTCAGCAGCGCCCGGCGCGCATCGGAAAGCAGCGCCACCGCTGCGCGATCGTCGAGAACCGAGAAATGCCCGGCAACGTTGGCCTCCAACGGGAACTGATGCAGCAGCGCCTCGCAAAAGGCATGGATCGTCTGGATCTTCAGTCCGCCGGGTGTTTCCAGCGCCTTGGCAAACAGCCGGCGGGCCTCGGCAAGCTTCAGTCCGTCGGGAGCCGTACCCTCGATCTGTGTGATGCGACGGCCGAGGTCTTCATCGTCAAGCACCACCCATTCCGCCAGCCGTTCGAAGACCCGGTTCGACATTTCCGACGCCGCAGCCTTGGTGTAGGTGAGGCATAAAATGGCGGAAGGCCGCGCCCCGGCAAGCAGCAGCCGGATGACGCGCTGTGTCAATACATGCGTCTTGCCGGAACCGGCATTGGCCGAGACCCATGCCGAACGCAGCGGATCGGAGGCAATCGCCTGCTGGATCGTCGTCCAGCCGATCCAGGCGCCGGGATCGTCGTCGTTGGGAAGGGCGGTCACATCACTCATCACCGCCCTCTTCGTTTTCGGCCGTCGACCATTCGGAGACGCGGGCAAGATGATCGTAGTCGCCGCCGAAATCGAATTGCTGGGCCGGGATCAGCCGCGAGGTAAAGCCTCTTTCGCTGGATTGCAGCAGCCCCACGAATTTGACCAGCTGGTCGATCGATTCGGCTGCGAGATCCATCGCCGATTTCGCCTTGTCGCTGCGCGCCGAGCTCTCGTTGTTGACGGTATCGACCTGGAAGCGGCTTCCGGGTCGGAGACGCACATAGAGAAGATCCTGCGGCAAGAGGCTGCCGGCATCGCGGAAGGCGCCGGCGCTCAAGGCGGCCGCTTCGAGCGCAAGCTGTGGATCGAGAAGCACGCGTGCCTGCGCCGGCGAGGGATTGTAGCCGGTTTTGTAGTCGATGATGTCGGCCGAGTTTGGTCCTGTTATGTCGATCCGGTCTGCGACGCCGGTGAGCCGGATATTGATCGGCTCCAGCTCCATGCCGCCCCGTACTTCCGTCAGCGTTTTCAGGATGCCATGCCGGCGTCCAGCCTCCCATTCGAGGAAGGCGCGGGCCACCGCGCGAAAGCGCGGCCGCCACACGGCATCGATATGCGGCGGCAACTTTTCCATGTCGAAAAGCTCGGAAAGAATGCGCTCCATTGCCGCTGCCGCATCCGGCGTGCCGGCGATATGGGCTTCGCGAATGAAACGGTCGATGATCTTGTGGTAGAGCGTCCCGCGTTCGGCCGCACCCGGATCGCGATTGAACGGGTCGACGGGGTCGAGCCGCAGGATGCGACGGGCATAGATGGCATAGGGATCTCGGCGCAGCCGGCCGACTTCGCTGAAGGAATAGGATTTCGGCTGCAGCGCCAACGGCGGTTTCGGCGAGGGTCGTTGCGCCGGCGCCTGAGCATCTCCCCGATCGATGAGAGCGGCCCATTGGAGAAACCGGTCGCCGCGTCCCTTCAATTCCCCTTCGAACGCCTCTCCGCCCAGCGCCAGCAGCCGTTGCAGCCAACGCGAGGCGACGGTCGGCGTTGAGCCCTGGCGTAGCGCGCGCGCATAGATCAGATGGCGCGTACCGTTTGCCATCTCGAAATCATGCGCCAGCTGACCGATGCGCCGCTCCGGCGGCTCGAGGCCGATCTCCGTCTTCATCATTCGCGGAATGAAGGGGTTGTTGGCGGTCTGCCCCGGCCAGGTGCCTTCGTTCAGGCCGCCGAGGATCAGCGTATCGACGGTCTGCAGGCGGGCTTCCAGCGTGCCGAAGATGAAAAGCCTCGGATGGCTCAGCGCCCGTGGCTTCACCGCATGACCGGCGGCAAGTGCTGCCATGATGTCGATCCATTGCGGTCCGTCGGCCTCCATCTGGCCGTCCGTGTTGATCACTTCACCGAGCAGGGCGGCGAGTGCATCTCCCGCTTCACCAGACCAGAGGTCGGCGAGATTGCCTCGCGGATCGGCCGCGACCGCTTCAAGCGAACGGCCGGTGCGCTCGGCCCATTCGGATAATGTGAAGCGCGCTGTTCTTCCACGATCTTCCGGCCGGTGCCGCATCAGCACCGAAGCCAGCGCCTCGGTCGCTTGCGTGACCCGCCGGGCAAGGTCGTATGCGGCGTCGGCGGCCTCAGGCGAAAGCGCTTTTCGCCATTGCGGCGCGTGCCTGTCCAGGGCCTGTTCGGCAAGTTGGTGAGCGAGCAGTGGTTCCAGCGTGCTGATATCCACCTCGGTCACGCCGCCGCGCAGTGCCAGGAGTTCGAGCGCCTCGGTGGCCGAAATCAATGCATGACGTTCGAGGCCGAAGCGGGCGAGCGGATGTTTGAGCAGCGAGACGATCGCCACCGGATCGCCCGGCCGCAACGCTGCCTCCAGCAGCAATTGCAGAAGCGTGCCCTGCGACGTGGCCGCAAGCGGTGTGCCGGCCGAATCGTCGGCGAGGATGCCGAAGCGGGACAGCTCGGCCATCACCCGCCGGGCGAGATTGCGGTCCGGCGTGATGAGTGCTGCCCGGCTCTCGCCGTCCTGTCCCGGTCTTTCCAGCGCCAGCCGGAGCGCGATGGCAATCGCGGTTGCTTCCTCGCGCTCATTGGCGGCTTCAATCAGCGAGACATCAGAGAAGGCCGAAGACAGCGCGCCGGCCGGGAGATCGCTCTTCCACGCTCCCCAGTCGCTGGTCGCCTCCGCTGGAGCAAGGGCCCGCGACAGGATTTCGGCCCGCCGGTCAAGATCGGCCTCTGGTCTGTCGAGGAGCGTGACATCGGCCCGCGTCAGCTTCAGCCGCTTGAGCAGCAGCGACAGACCATATTGCGGATGGCTGCGGCTTGCCGGATTGGCATGTTGGCCGGGCGCCGGTTCCGGCGCGACCATCTGCCAGTGCTTCTCGGGCATGGAGAGATCGAGACCGGGAAGCACGATCACACCTTCAGGCAGATGGGCGACGGCGGCGATGAGATCGGCGGTGGCGGGAACGGAACCCGTCGAACCGGCGATGATGATCGGTCCAGTCGGTTTCGTCGCCGAAAGTCGGCCTGCTTCGGCCCGGAGAATGGCGTTTCTGTGCCGCGCCGGCGAGGATTTGCCGAGTTCGGAAAGCCGCTCGGGCCAGAAGGCGCTGGCGATCTGCAGGAACTCCGCCGTCAGCTGCCACCAGGCGGCATAATCGCCGGTATCGAGTTTGGACAGCTCCGACCAGTCGAGATCCTCGGTCTCGATGGAATCGATCAGCTCGGCAAGATTGCGGGCGAGCCAGATCGCATCCGCCGGGCTTGCCGGCGCAACGAGCGGCGAGTCTGAGTGAATGTGGCGGACGATCTCCGGCAACTTATTTCGCCAGGCAAGGATCAGACGCGCAAGCTCCAGCAGACGGGCGGTATTCGACAGCGGTTGGGCGAGATCGATCGTTGTCGGCAGCGCCTCGTCGAAATAGCCGCTATCGTCATCGGTTTCGCCGAGCGGGCGGATGACGGGGAGGATCGCTGATCGGCCGCCGAGCAGGTCGACGAATTCAGAACGCAGCACACGCACGGCGCGCCGGGTCGGCAGGTAGATCGTTACTTTGGCAAGCGATAACGGTTCATCGGCGTCGTGCCGGAAAATCGGCGTCAATCGGCCGTCGCAAAGTGTCGTCGCCAGCGTTTTCAGGAAGGAGAGACCCGCCGGAATCGTCAGAATGCGTGGCTGGTGCCGCTCCGCCATGGCTCAGGCAAACGTCCGCAATCGCCGGATCGTTTCCTCCGCCTCGCCGATCGCATCCGGCGTGCCGACCGTCAGCCAATGGCCTTCGAGCACCAAGCCGAAAAGTCGTCCGCGCGCGATCGCCTTGTCGAAATAGATATTGAGGTTGAAGGCATCCTTTGGCGCATCGTCGAACAGCGACGGGTTCATGGCGATCGCCCCGGCATAGACGACGGGATTGGACGGATCGTCGCGATAACGTGTCAGCCGGCCGTCGGCCGCAAGACTGAAGTCGTTCTTGCCATTATGACCCGTCGTATCCTCGATCCCAACGCAAAGCAGCGCCATATCCATGTGTTCGGCATCGAAGAATCCGGCTAAGCGTTCCAGGTTCGTCGGCCTCCCCTGCTTTTCGCCGATCCAGAAGAGATCGGCATTCATGACGAAGATGTTGTCGCGGCTTAGCAGCCTCAGCCCCTTCGCCAGGCCGCCGCCTGAATTCATCAGTGCGTCCCGCTCGTCCGATATGACGATGTCGAGGCCGTGATAATTCCCGAGATGGTCGAGCATCTGGTCGGCGTGGTGGTGAACGTTGACGACGGCGCGTTCGATGCCGGCCGCCACCAGCGAATCCAGCACGTAGTCGATCATCGGCTTGCCGTCGATCTTCACCAGCGGCTTCGGGATCGTATCGGTGATCGGGCGCATGCGGGTTCCGAGGCCCGCGGCGAGTACCATGGCTTGTCTGATGGTCATTCTGATCCGGAACTTTATGATTCGCTCTGGCCTATTCCAGCCCTTGTGCACCAATCGCGCAAGGGGGCAAGCGTTTCATGCTCGAGCGCGACGTTCAGATAGGCGAGCGTGCGCGGCATATGTTTCAGATAGCCCGGCTTGCCGTCGCGCTGCAACAAGCGCACCCAAAGACCGGCAAGCTTGCAATTGCGCTGCGCCGACATGATCGCCCAGGCTTTGATGAAGCCGGCCTCGTCGAAACCGGCCTGCGCGCGGCGAAGCGTCAGATAATCATCCATCAGCTGCCGGAAGAGATCCGGCTCGATCGTTACGCGCGCATCCTGGACGATCGAGGCAAGGTCATAAGCCGTGGGGCCGATCATGGCGTCCTGGAAGTCGATGAGACCGATCCGTTTGATGCCTGGTTCCCGCGGGCGCCAGATGATATTCGGCGAGTGGAAATCGCGCAGCAGCAGGTTCTTTTCGGCCGTGGCGAGTTCATCGATCAGCGCATCCCAGATCGCCAGATATTCGTTGCGCTCGGCATCCGAGGGTGCGGTGCCGCGCTTCCAGGCAATATGCCAGTCGAGCACAAGCTGCACTTCCATCTTGATCGCCTTGCGATCGAAGTCCGGTATGTGATGCGTATGCGTGGCGGAAACCGGAATATCCTGCGGAAACTGCATGGAATGAAGATGGGCAAGACAGGCGACGCTTTGCCGGTAACGCTCGGCGATCGGCCGGCCCTGGTCATCGAGCACGCCTTCGGTGCCGAGATCCTCGATCAGCAGGATGCCCTGCTCATAGTCGACCTTATAAATCTCCGGCGCGGCAAAACCCCGTTCGCGCAGCGCATCGGCAATCGCAACGAAGGGATAGGCGTCCTGTGCCAAATGCGCCACCTTGGGATAGGGCTTGCCGTCATAGACCGGCGGTCCCTCGGGATGCGGCCGCCAGTCCATCAGGATGATGCGGCGCTCCGCATTCTCAGGATAGATCGCCTCGTAGGCGCGCAGCGAGGCATCGCCGGTCAGGAAGCGGCGCTTGGCATCGGGATAGCCGGCCTTGTCGAGGAAATTGCGGATCGCCAGGACGCGATGGATGCGCAAGGCCTGTGCGCCCTGGGCGGCGATCGTCGCCCGGCGGCCGTTGCCTTCATGCGCCAGCGTCAACGTGATGCGGTCCGTCGGCAACTCGCTCGCGGCCATCTCCGGCCATTCGACAAGGCAGATGCCGTTCTGCAGGGCCTCGTCGAAGCCAAGCTCCGTCAATTCGCTGGGGTCGCCGAGCCGATAGAGATCAAAATGCGAAACCGGGATACGCAGGTCGTAGGATTGCACCAGCGTGAAGGTCGGGCTCGGGACCTCGAGCCCTTCGTCATCGGCCATGGCGCGCAGGATCGCGCGGGCAAGCGAGGATTTCCCCGCGCCGAGATCGCCGGAAAGGGCAAGGCAATCGCCGGCCTTCAGGGCCAGCGCCAGGTCTTCGCCGAGGCGGATGGTGGCCGCCTCGTCTTTCAGGAAAAGCGAGATCGCATCACTGGTCGTCATTCGGCGGCGGCGGAATGCGGTACATCGACCGAGGGGATACGGCAGACGACGGTCGTGCCCTTGCCCGGCTCGCTGTCGATCGTCACATCGCCATGATGCAGACTGACGAAGCTGTCGACGATCGAGAGGCCGAGGCCGGCGCCACCGCGTTTGCCGCTTTTCGCTCCCGTGGCAAAACGGTCGAAGACGGTCGCGATCATGTCAGGTGAGATGCCGGGGCCGCGATCGCTGACGGAAAAGACGAAATCCGTGCCTTCGCGATGGCATTCCAGCGAGATCGAGGTGCCTTCGGGCGAGAAATTGGCCGCATTGGACAGAAGCTTCAGAAGGATCTGCTTCAGACGCTGCGGATCGGCAACGATCGAGCCGAGATAGGCGGGCGCGGTGATTTCAAGCGCGACGCCGCTTTCGTGGAGGCGGTCGGCGATCTGCATTGAGACGTCGTCGAGCAAATCGTTGAGATCGATATCCGCATAATTGAGGCGCATGATGCCGGCGTCGACGGTTGCAAGGTCGAGAATATCGTTGACGAGCGTCAACAGAACCGAGGACGAGGTCGAGATGTGGTCGATATATTCGGCCTGCCGTTCGGTGAGCGGCCCGACGCCCGGCGTGCGCAGGAGATCGGTGAAGCCGATAATGTTGGTCAGTGGCGAACGCAGTTCATAGGAAACATGCTGGACGAAGTCGTTCTTCAGCTCGTCGGCCTTGCGCAGTGCCTCGTTCTTCTCGGTCAGCGCCCGCTCGGCACGCACGCTGTCCGTCATGTTGACGAAGGTCAGCATGGTCTGCGCGTTCGGCAGCGGGATGACGGCGTAGTCGAGCACGAGGCCGGAGAAGAGTTCCAGCGTTCCCTGGCCCGAGCGGCGTTCGTCGTCGAAACTGGTGATCAGTTCCGCGAAGGTCTTCCAGCCGTCCGGCCGGTCATAGGACGGTGCGCAGGCTTCGCCCAACGCGCGGATATGGGTGCCGGGCTTGGCTTCGGTTTCGGTGATCCCCCAGAGCGCGCGGAAGGCCGGGTTGGACAGGCGGATGCGTCCATCAGGGCCGAACACCGCCACACCCTCGGAAAGATGGTCGATCGTTTCGCCCTGCACCTTGACCAGCGTGTTGTAGCGCGTTTCGAGATCGACCTGCTCGGTCAGGTTTTCGAACACCCAGGTGGCGCCGCCCTGCGGATGGGCGGTCGCAAAGACCCGCAGCGTCTGCCCGTTCGGCAGGTGCCAGAGATCGGATTGCGTGTCGAGGGCGCGATAGACGGAAAGTGCGGCTTCCTTCCAGCTTTTCCAGTTGAGCTGGTCCGGCAGCTTCTTGGCCGCCCGCAGCCGCTCGAGCAGCTCGCTATTGTCCGGCCGGCCTTCGAGGAAGGCGATATCCAGTTCCCAGAGCGCGACGAAGGCCTGGTTGTAGAATTGCAGCCGGCGGTCGCCGTCGAAGATGGCAACCGGCGTGGCGAGATGGTCGAGCGTTTCGGCATGGCTCTTCAGCGTCCGTTCCAGCTCGGCGCGCACGGCCTCTATGTCGGACACATCGATCGCGATGCCGGCCGAGCCGCCGGGAACCCTGACGTCGACGACGTCGAAGAATGTGCGGTTGCCGTGCACGACCGTCGAAATCTTGTCGTGGAAGGGCGATTCCGGCGTCGTCGTGGCGCGAATGCGTTCGCGCGCCACGGTCGTCAGCATTTCGCGGCCTTCATTGATCGCCTGCTGCGGCGATCGCGCTTCGACCGCCTCGCCATAAGCCTGGTTGACCCAGGTGAGGCGGCCCACCGGATCGCGCTGCCAGGCCGGCATATCGATCGCGTCGAGCATGGTCTGGAAGGCCGAGATCGAGGTCATCAGCCGGTCGCGCTCGATCCTGAGCTCTGCGAGCTCGGCGCGCAGATTGTTGAGCGCCACGAAACGGACGAAGGCACGCCCGCCGGAAACCCGGCCCTGTGCCTCGAGAATTTCGTCGCGGATGGTTTCGACCACCATGTCGAAGCTTTGCGCCTCGTCGCGCAACCGGTCGATCGCTTTTTCCAGCTCGGAAGCCGAACGTGACTTCAGCCACAGGCCGAAGGCCAGGAATTCCCCGTCCTGCGGCGCGCCGGTCTCGGGCGGAAGCTGGCCGAGCAGTTCGGGGCGTGCATTGCCGTCCCAGATGACGATCCGCCGGTTCTTGTCGGCGATCAGAGCCTGGTATTGCGAAATGCGCTGCTGGGCATCGGAGAGCGCCGAGCGGATTTCCCGGCTCTCGTTTTCCAGGTTACCGCGCTGACGCACGAGCCACAGCGTCGACAGCAGCGCTGCAGATATGACGCCGATGACGACGGAAACGCCGATCACCTGCGAGGATGTGAAGAGGTGAGCCGAGGCCGCCGCCTGCTGCTCCGCCTGTGCCAGAGCCGGCCGCGCCAGCGTGGCAAGCGCCGTGCCGGCCGCGCAGCTTTTCAGGAAGCGCGCCAATGATCCGTGCTCTTGCTTTGCGGCCTCGTGAGCCGTTGCAAATTGATATCCTTGGCCTGCCGTGAGCGGGCGGCGATCGGCGCGAGCGCCATCATCCGCCTGACCGGGCAGGCTGCTTTTCATTTCCGACATCCGCGGTATGTCTCCGTCCTTCAATGTGCCGCATTACGACAAGACATCCCATTTTCGCAGCGGTCGGACAGGGTCCGGCGCCACGAATCAAGTCTTAAAACAATACTTCGGAAGGGAATCGGCGGGAAGGGAGCGTCCAAAAAATAAGCCGCGGCATTTGTCAATGTCGCGGCTTCTACATCTTGTGGATATTAACGATCAGATCAATATCTGTAGTGGTCGGACTTGAACGGGCCCCTCGGCGAGACGCCGATATAGGCAGCCTGTTCCTCAGAAAGCTCCGTCAGCTTCACGCCGAGCTTGTCGAGATGCAGGCGTGCGACCTTTTCATCGAGATGCTTCGGCAGGATATAGACCTGGTTGGAATACTGGTCGGGCTTGGTGAAGAGCTCGATCTGCGCCAGCGTCTGATTGGTGAACGAAGCCGACATGACGAAGGACGGATGGCCGGTGGCGTTGCCGAGGTTGAGCAGACGGCCTTCGGAAAGAAGGATGATGCGGTTGCCCTTGGGGAATTCGATCAGGTCGACCTGCGGCTTGACGTTGGTCCACTTGAGATTGCGCAATGCAGCGACTTCAATTTCGTTGTCGAAGTGACCGATATTGCCGACGATCGCCATATCCTTCATCGCCCGCATATGGTCGATGCGGATGACGTCCTTGTTGCCGGTGGTGGTGATGAAGATATCGGCCGAGGAAACGACGTCCTCGAGCAGAACGACTTCATAACCGTCCATCGCAGCCTGCAATGCGCAGATCGGATCGGCTTCGGTTACCTTGACGCGGGCGCCGGCGCCGGAGAGCGAAGCGGCAGAACCCTTGCCGACGTCGCCGTAGCCGCAGACGACGGCAACCTTGCCGGCCATCATCACGTCGGTGCCGCGACGGATGCCGTCGACCAGCGATTCCTTGCAGCCATACTTGTTGTCGAACTTCGACTTGGTAACGGAGTCATTGACGTTGATCGCCGGGAAAGGCAGCAGGCCCTTCTGGCTGAGCTGGTAGAGCCGGTTGACGCCGGTCGTCGTTTCCTCGGTGACGCCCTTGATGGCGTCGCGCTGCTTGGTGAACCAGCCCGGCGAAGCGGCAAGGCGCTTCTTGATCTGTGCGAAGAGGATTTCCTCTTCTTCCGAATGCGGATGGGACAGCACGTCCTCGCCGGCTTCGGCGCGAGCACCGAGCAGGATGTACATGGTGGCGTCGCCGCCGTCATCGAGGATCATGTTGGAAAGGCCGCCATCGGCCCACTGGAAGATCTTGTCGGTATAGACCCAGTAATCCTCGAGCGATTCGCCCTTGATGGCGAAGACAGGCACGCCGGAAGCGGCGATCGCGGCAGCGGCATGATCCTGCGTCGAGAAGATGTTGCACGAGGCCCAGCGGACTTCGGCGCCGAGCGCGACCAGCGTTTCTATGAGCACGGCCGTCTGGATGGTCATGTGCAGCGAGCCGGTGATGCGCGCGCCCTTCAGCGGCTTTGTCTTGCCGAATTCGGTGCGGCAGGACATCAGCCCCGGCATTTCGGTTTCGGCGATCGTAATTTCCTTGCGGCCGAAATCCGCAAGCCCGATATCGGCGACGACATAATCTTTTTCAGTGCTCATAGAGGCCTCCAGGCTGAAAAACGTCTCAAAATTGGCGCAGGCGCGAAGATCACCCACGTGCAAGCGCACGGCATGTCCGCCGTTTAGCAGGCTTCGCCGGTGATGGCAATAAGGATATAAAGAAGTCTTTATATGTTTATATGAACTCGATCGGAGCTCACATCTCCTCGCCGAACCTGTTTTGGATCAGCTGGTCCAGGGCCTCCAGCGCTTCCTCGGCCTGGCTGCCGCTCGCCGAAACGACGACGCTCGAGCCGGGGCTTGCTGCAAGCATCATCAGGCCCATGATGGAGGTTCCGCCGACCGTCATTCCATCCTTGGAAACGGTGATGGCGGCATCGAAGGTCTCGACCATCTGCACGAATTTGGCGGAAGCGCGCGCGTGAAGACCGCGCTTGTTGATAATGAGGAGTTCCCGGGAGAGCGATGTCATGAATGCCCGTTATTTTCCGCTGAGCACACGGCTCGCGACATTGATATATTTCCGCCCGGCTTCGGAGGCCTCCACCAGCGCCTTCTCCATGTTGTTCTCGCCGCGCACCCCGGCAAGTTTGATCAACATCGGCAGGTTGACGCCGGCAATGACTTCGGTATGGCCACTGCTCATGACTGATATGGCGAGATTGGACGGCGTGCCGCCGAACATGTCGGTCAGGATGACAACGCCGTGGCCATCATCGGCACCGGAAACGGCTTCCAGAATGTCCTGCCGTCTCTGATCCATGTCGTCTTCGGGGCCAATACAGACTGTCTCGATGAATTTCTGAGGACCGACGACGTGCTCGACAGCATGACGAAACTCTTCAGCCAGCTTGCCATGAGTGACAAGCACAAGTCCGATCATGATATTACTGCTCCCATATACGCAAACGGTGGCCCCAATATCGCAATGCAGCAATTACGTCCACCGGTGGGGGCACATCTTGGCTATGAAAAGCCGAAGTGCAAGATAAAAATGCGAATATATAAGGCAGATTGACCAATCCGGAAGGCCTCAGTGCCCGATGCCAGGCACTTTTGCCATCAGGATCGCAAGGGGTGAAGAGACGCCTGTGAGCAACCGCAATGCGGGAAGCGAAAAACCGGCGGCAAGGCTCACCATTTCGCCCTCGGGAGGCACCCGGTTGTCACCGGAGGCGCTGCCAGGAAGCACGGCATAATGCATGGTCGCCCGCGGAATATGGTCCTGCCGAACGATGCCGGTGCCGCGAAGTTCCATCAGCCCGGTAATCGACGGCGGGCATGTAGCGATCACCGCGCCGGCCTCTCCGGAGAGAAGCACCTGGTCGTCGGCGACCAGCGCCGTGAAAAGCCCGAGCCGGCGCGCCTCGGTCATGCAGGTGAAGGCCAGCATCGATTTTCCCCAGCCGGAGGGACCGCTGAATAGCAGCCCCGTCTTGCCGACGACGATCGCCGTCGCATGGACGTTGAAACCTGCCTCGGTCATGCTGCGGCGCCGATTGGCAAAGAGAGGATGAAGCGCGCGCCGAGCACATGCCCGCTCTCGGCATCGGTAATGTTTTCGGCTCTCAGCGAACCGCCATGCGCTTCGGCGATCTGCCGGCTGATCGACAGGCCGAGCCCCGAATTCTGGCCGAAGCCTTCCGCCTCCGGCCGGTCCGTATAGAAGCGTTCGAAGATGCGGTCGATATTTTCCGCCTGAATGCCGGGGCCGTTGTCTTCGATAGTGGTGACGCAGCGCGAGCGTGTCCGCACCAGCCGCACGGTAATCTTGCCACCCTTTTCCGGCACGAAAGAGCGGGCATTCTCGATCAGGTTGGCGATGATCTGGCCGATGCGTAGATCGTGGCCGTTGACGACGAAGCGCGTCTTGACGTTCGGCTTGCGTTCGATCGCATATTCGATTTCCACCTGCTTCTTGGTGCTCCTGACCTGGCGCGAAACCTCGATCAGGTCGCGCAGCAGCACCTCCATGTCGACGGAACCGGCATCGACGCGTGCGAGTTCGGCGTCGAGACGGGAGGCGTCGGAGATATCGCTGATCAGCCGGTCGAGGCGGCGGACATCGTGCTGGATGACGTCCATCAGCCGCTTCTTGGAATCGTCGGATCGGGCAAGCGGCAGCGTTTCGACGGCGCTGCGCAGCGAGGTCAGCGGGTTCTTGAGCTCGTGGCTGACATCGGCCGCGAAACTCTCGATCGCATCGATGCGGTCGTAGAGCGCCGTCGTCATCTCGCGCAATGCGATGGAAAGGTTGCCGATTTCATCCTGGCGGGCAGAGAAGTCGGGAATTTCCTCACGCGTCTTGGCGCCGCGGCGGACGCGGATGGCCGCTGCCGAAAGACGGCGCAGCGGATTGGCAATGGTCGACGACAGCACCAGCGAAAGCAGCACGTTGACGAGTGTCGCCACGCCGAAGACGCGCATGATGGCAAGCCGCTCGGCATGGACGATATTGTCGATGTCGCCCGCCTGCGTCGACAACAACAGCACCCCGAGCACGGCGCGGAACCGCTGGATCGGCACGGCGACGGAAACGATGAGTTCACCTTTTTCGGTGGTGCGCACGACTGCGCCGCGCACGCCGGTGAGCGCGTTCATCACTTCGGGATAGATCGAGCCGTCGCCGCCCGGCGCTTCCTTATAGAGCGGCAGATTGCCGGGCTGCAACGCCTTGTTGAACAGGGCGGCGAACCACTCGCTCCAGGTCTGTTTCTCTTCCTCCACCGGCGGGAGGTCGAAGCGCAGCACCTGGCCGCGCGAATAGAGATGGCGCGAATCGAGCAGCAGGTTGGCATCGGCATCGAAGATGCGGGCGCGCGTGCGCGTCGGAGAGATCAGCCGGCGCAGGACCGGCGCGACCTTTTCGGGATCGATCGGGAATTCAAGGTCCTCGTCGTTCGGCACCGGGGTGATGCTCTGGCCGGCTTGCAGCTCGAGCAGCTTTTGCGGATCGATGGTGATCGAGTTCGTATCGACCGACGCGGAGGCTGAAACGGCGCCGGCGATGATTTCGCCCTGCGTCAACAGGCTTTCGGCGCGAGCGTCGATCAATCCCTCGCGGAACTGGTTAAGGTAGAGGATGCCGCCGACGAGCACCACCAGCGCGACGAGATTGAAGAACAGGATGCGCCGCGTCAGGCTCGAAAAGACGGCATTGCCGAAGATGCGGCGGATCAGCGTGAAGGGATGGGACCAACGGCGGCCTCGGACGCGACGGGTGCTCACGCCCTCCGCATCGTCCAGATCCCTTTCCTGCACCAACTGTGCCAATGACAGGCCCTTTCGAAGGGCGGGGCCGGATGGACCGGCCCGCAGCCCTCAATATTTCCGACAGCGCCGCGCGTCTTTTCAGACGCGCAAAGGACGCTGCGACATTTTGAACTGCTGCATAATTTAATCCTTAAATCGATGCCGATTTAGGAAATTATGCAGGAGCGCGCTGCGCCGCTCGGGGCTCAGGCTGCTTCGCGGAAGCGGTATCCCACTCCGTAGAGTGTTTCAATCATATCAAAGTCGGTGTCGACCATCTTGAATTTCTTGCGCAGCCGCTTGATGTGGCTGTCGATGGTCCGGTCGTCGACATAGACCTGTTCGTCATAGGCTGCGTCCATCAGCGCGTCGCGGCTTTTGACGACGCCGGGGCGCTGCGCCAGTGAATGCAGGATTAGGAATTCGGTCACCGTCAGCGTCACGGCCTCGCCTTTCCAGGTGCAGGTATGGCGTTCCTGGTCCATGACCAGCTGCCCGCGCTCCAGCGAGCGGGCCTGCTGCACCGCGCCGGTCTTCGGCGCGCCGCTGGGGCTGGTGCCGGCGGCGGCGGCTTCGCGGCTTGACGCGCGGCGCAGGACGGCGCGTACGCGCTCCACCAGCAGACGCTGCGAAAAAGGTTTGGTGATAAAATCATCGGCGCCCATCTTCAGGCCGAAGAGTTCATCGATCTCCTCATCCTTGGAAGTGAGGAAGATGACGGGAATATCCGACTTCTGCCGCAGGCGGCGCAGCAGTTCCATGCCGTCCATGCGCGGCATCTTGATGTCGAAGATCGCCAGCTGCGGCGGTCGCGCCAGCAGGCCGTCGAGCGCCGAAGCACCGTCCGTATAGGTCTCGACCTTATATCCTTCGGCCTCCAGTGCGATCGACACCGAGGTGAGGATGTTGCGGTCGTCATCAACGAGCGCGATTGTCGGCATGGTGTTGGTCTCCGTCATCAGTGCGCAATCTCCCGGATTTGCTCTCCCCAGGCGGTCTCAGTGACCGGATGCGCTTATGGAGGATAAAGGTGGAACAAATTGTGGCAAAGATAAAGGGGAAGATTGTCGTAAAATTCGCCGGCAATCTTAGGTGGCGCGTCGAAATGTTTAAACGCGATCTATTCAAACGATTTAAAATTAAGACGATAAATTTAAATCGATTAATTGTTTGATATCACTGCATTTTCTCAAGTTTTCCATCTTGTGTTTTAAAATTTCTGCCCGTATTTTCGCGATTAGTTTTAACGGCAACGAGCCTGAGTGAAGGGAACTAGCCATGGAAATGTTCGGAGTTCATAACCCGGCAATAGAGCTGGCAACGGTTGGATTGGGCGGCGCAGCCAGCGTTCGCTACAACTTTTCCGCCGCCGCGCTCTATGAAGAAGCGATCCGCCGGGGCGAAGCCGAACTGACCGCTCAAGGCGCATTGCGGGCTATTACCGGTCAGCACACCGGCCGGTCGCCGCGCGACAAGTTCGTCGTTCGCGACATCAATACCGATGGCGAAATCTGGTGGGACAACAACAAGCCGATCTCGCCGGAGCATTTCGCCGTGCTGCGCGACGATATGCTGGCGCATGCCGCGGGCAAGGAGCTTTTCGTCCAGGATCTCGTCGGCGGCGCCGAGGAAGGCCATGCCCTGCCGACCCGCGTCGTGACCGAATTCGCCTGGCATTCGCTGTTCATCCGCAATCTGCTGATCCGCCCCGACACCGCAGCGCTGTCCAGCTTCGTGCCGAAGCTGACGATCATCGATCTGCCGAGCTTCAAGGCCGATCCGGCCCGCCACGGCTGCCGTTCGGAAACGGTGATCGCCTGCGATCTCACCAACGGTCTCGTCCTCATCGGCGGCACCTCCTATGCCGGCGAAATGAAGAAATCGGTCTTCACCGTGCTCAACTACCTGCTGCCGGCCAAGGGCGTGATGCCGATGCACTGCTCGGCCAATGTCGGCCCGGACGGTGACGCGGCGGTGTTCTTCGGCCTTTCCGGCACCGGCAAGACGACGCTTTCGGCCGATCCGGCCCGGACGCTGATCGGCGACGACGAACACGGCTGGAGCGAAAACGGCATCTTCAACTTCGAAGGCGGCTGCTACGCCAAGACCATCCGCCTCTCGGCCGAAGCCGAGCCGGAAATCTATGCGACAACACAGCGCTTCGGCACCGTGCTGGAAAACGTCGTGCTGAACGAAAGCCGCGAGCCGGATTTCGACGACGGGTCGCTGACCGAGAACACCCGTTGCGCCTATCCGATGGACTTCATCCCGAACGCGTCGGAAACGGGCCGTGCCGGGCATCCGAAGACGATCATCATGCTGACCGCCGATGCCTTTGGCGTCATGCCGCCGATCGCCCGATTGACGCCTGATCAGGCGATGTATCACTTCCTCTCCGGCTACACCGCCAAGGTGGCCGGCACCGAAAAGGGTGTCGTCGAGCCGGAAGCGACCTTCTCCACCTGCTTCGGCGCTCCTTTCATGCCGCGGCATCCGGCCGAATATGGCAATCTTCTCAAGGAATTGATCGGTCGTCATGGCGTCCAATGCTGGCTTGTCAATACCGGCTGGACCGGCGGCGCTTACGGCACCGGCAAGCGCATGCCGATCAAGGCGACGCGTGCGCTGCTCGCTGCCGCCCTGAGCGGCGAACTTGGACAGGCCGAATTCCGTGCTGACACGAACTTCGGCTTCGCCGTACCGGTGTCCGTCGACGGTGTCGACGGCAGCATTCTCGATCCGCGCTCGACCTGGGCCGACAAGGCAGCCTATGACGCGCAGGCCGAAAAGCTGGTCTCGATGTTCATTGCGAACTTTGCCAAATTCGAGGGCCACGTCGACGGCGGCGTCCGCGATGCAGCCCCGGGCGTGAAGGTCGCTGCAGAATAAGGCGCGCAAGCAATCCAGCAAAAGTGTGCAACGGTTTTGCGTCCGGAATTGCTTCAACAGACTCTCTGACTCACGTGAAACCCGGCATCGCAGGATTGCCGGGTTTTCCTTGTTGACGGCCGATATTTTCAATTCGCCGCCGATGTGAGATAGAACGCCGCATGGCCAGCGACGCGCTCTATATCGATGACAGGATCACCATCGCGGGATGGGAGCTGACGGAACAGTTCGTTCTGGCGGGCGGTCCCGGCGGGCAGAATGTCAACAAGGTCTCGACCGCTGTCCAGCTGTTTTTCAACATCGCGAATTCGCCGTCTCTCAATGATCGAGTCAAAACCAATGCGATCAAGCTCGCCGGCCGGCGTTTGTCGAAGGATGGCGTGCTGATGATTGAGGCGAGCCGGTTTCGCAGCCAGGACCGCAACCGCGAGGATGCGCGTGACCGGCTGAAGGAACTAATCCTCGAGGCCGCCAAGCCGCCGCCGCCGCCGCGCAAGAAGACCAGGCCGACCAAGGGTTCGGTCGAACGCCGCCTGAAGGAAAAATCCGGTCGCTCGGAAGTCAAGAAGATGCGCGGCCGCCCCGGCGGCAGTGGTGAGTGACATGCCGGAACTCTTGAACGGCATCCGCCATCTCCCCGGTTATCTCGACCGGTCGCGTCAGGAAGCATTGGTCGAGGTGATCCGCACCGTCGTCGCCGAAGCGCCGCTTTATGTACCCGCCATGCCCGGCACCGGCAAGCCGATGTCCGTGCGCATGACCAATTGCGGGCCGCTCGGCTGGGTGACGGACAAAGAGCGCGGCTATCGCTACCAGCCGACACACCCTGCAACCGGCAGACCCTGGCCCGATATGCCGCAGCAATTGCTCGATATCTGGAACGACGTTTCGGGCTACGACAAGCCGCCGGAAGCCTGCCTCGTCAATTTCTACTCCGACGAAGCGCGCATGGGCTTGCATCAGGACAAGGACGAACAGGATCTCAAAGCCCCGGTCGTCTCGCTCTCGCTCGGCAACAGCTGCCTCTTTCGCGTCGGCGGCCTCAGCCGCAATGATCGCACGCTATCTTTCAAGCTTTCGAGCGGTGATCTGGTCGTACTGGGCGGCGAGGGGAGGCTGTGTTTCCATGGCGTCGACCGCATCCATCCGGCGACGTCGACGCTGCTGAAGAATGGCGGCCGCATCAATCTGACGCTCCGCCGCGTCAATCCCACCGACTAACGACAGCTGCTATAGTTTTCGCAGCGCGACCTGCTCGATCAGGTGATCCTTACCCTTTTTCAGGATGAGATCGGCGCGTGGACGCGTCGGTAGAATGTTCTGTCGCAGGTTCTTCAGGTTGATGTTTGCCCAAAGATCCTCGGCGATTTCGAGCGCTTCCGCGTCGCTGATCGAGGCATAGCGATGGAAATAGGAATTCGGATCGCGGAAGGCGGTCTCGCGCAGCCGCATGAAGCGCGTGACATACCAGTTGTGGATCTCGTCTTCGGCGGCATCGATATAGATCGAGAAGTCGAAGAAGTCGGAGACCATCGGCACGATCTTGCCGCCGGCCGGCAGGTCGCGCGATTGCAGCACATTGATGCCCTCGAAGATCAGGATGTCGGGCCGGTCGACGATCTTGTATTCGTCCGGCAGCACGTCGTAGACGAGGTGTGAATAGCTGGGCGCCTTCACATCCGGCCGCCCGGCCTTGATCGCCGAGAGGAAGCGCAGGATCGCACCCGTGTCGTAGCTTTCCGGAAAACCTTTGCGCTGCATCAGCTTTTGCCGCTGCAGCACGGCGTTCGGATGCAGGAAGCCGTCGGTGGTGACGAGATCGACCTTCGGACTGGAAGGCCAGCGCCCCAGGAGCTCCTTGAGGATGCGGGCGGTGGTCGATTTTCCCACAGCGACCGAGCCGGCGATCCCGATGACGAAGGGCGTCTTCGTCACATCGGACAGGCTGAGGAAGCGGTTGCGCTGTTCAAACAGCATCTGCGAGGATTCGACATGTGCCGAGAGCAGCCGGGACAGCGACAGATAGATGCGCCGGACCTCGTCGAGATCGATTGGATCGCCCATCGAACGCAGCCGTTTGACCTCGTCGCTCGTCAGCGTCAACGGCGTGTCGGCGCGGAATTTCGCCCATTGTTCGGAAGAGAAGAAGTGGTAGGGCGAATAGGATTCCGACTGGAAGTGATCCAACGTTTCCGGCACCCCGATAATCTCAGTCGCGATACTCATGAACTCTGCCGGCTGGCCTTTTCCTTGAGGCCGGACTGCGCGGTTCTGCGCTCGAGCTCGGCCATGACATTCTCTAATGGTATTTCAGCAATCTTCAATACGACCAATAGGTGATAGAGCACATCGGCCGCCTCATAGGTCAGATTGTCGCGGTCGCCGGTCACCGCCGCCATCACGGCCTCGATCGCCTCTTCACCAAGCTTCTTTGCCGCTTTCGGCTGGCCGGCGGCCACGAGTTTGGCTGTCCAGGATTGCTCCGGCGAGGCTTTCGATCGTTCTGCGACGATGCTTTCGAGATCGGAAAGGGAAAATCCGCGCATAGGTCCGCTTTCAAGGTTCAGTCGAGACGCATGTCGATGCCGCACTTCGACATATAGTGCTTCGCCTCGCTGACGGAATAGGTGCCGAAGTGGAAGATCGACGCGGCAAGCACCGCATTGGCATGGCCCTCCTTCACCCCGGCGACGAGATCGTCGAGATCGCCGACGCCGCCGGACGCGATGACGGGCACACGCACCGCATCGGCGATCGCCCGCGTCAATTCCAGATCGTAACCGACCTTGGTGCCGTCGCGGTCCATCGAGGTGACCAGCAGCTCACCGGCGCCGCGCGCCACCATTTTCTCCGCGAATTCGACGGCATCGATGCCGGTCGCGTTGCGGCCGCCATGGGTATAGATTTCCCAGGCGCTGAGATTGTCGCCGCCGACTGCCTGCGTGCGCCGGCGCTTGGCGTCGATCGAGACGACGATGCACTGGTCGCCGAACTTGTCGGCTGCCTCAGTGACGAAGTCGGGATTGCTGACGGCTGCCGAATTGATCGAGACCTTGTCGGCGCCGCACAGCAACAGCTTGCGGATATCGGCGATGGTACGCACCCCGCCGCCGACCGTCAGCGGCATGAAGCATTGGTCGGCCGTGCGCGACACGACATCGAAGATCGTCTCGCGATTGTCCGAGGAAGCGGTGATGTCGAGGAAGCAGAGTTCGTCGGCGCCGGCCGCATCATAAGCCTTCGCGGCTTCGACGGGATCGCCGGCATCGACGAGATTGAGGAAGTTGACGCCCTTGACGACACGGCCGTCCTTGACGTCGAGGCAGGGAATGACACGGGCCTTGAGGGTCATTTATGCGGTCTCCTTTGCCCTGTTGGCCTTGATCAGCGCCAGCGCTTGCCCGGGATCGATACGGCCGTCATAAAGCGCACGGCCTGAAATCGCCCCTTCCAGCTTCCGCGCATCGGGCTCCAGCATGCGGCGAATATCGTCGAGAGAGGCAAGGCCGCCCGAGGCGATGACGGGAATGGAAACGGCGTCGGCAAGTTCCAGCGTCGAACTCCAGTTGATGCCGGCCAGAATGCCGTCACGGTCGATATCGGTGTAGATGATCGCGCTAACGCCGGCGCCCTCGAATTTCCTGGCGAGCTCGATGATACCGAGTTCGGAGGCCTCCGCCCAACCCTCGACGGCCACCTTGCCGCCCTTGGCATCGATGCCGACGGCGACATGATCAGGAAATTTCCGGCAGGCCTCGATGACCAGCGCCGGATTTCTGACCGCAACGGTGCCGAGAATGACGCGCCGCAGCCCGCGCGACAGCCAAGCCTCGATATGATCGAGCGTGCGAATACCGCCGCCGAGCTGCACCGGATTGTCAGTTGCCTTCAAGATCGCTTCGACGGCGTCGCCATTGGCCGAATGTCCCGCAAAGGCGCCGTCGAGATCGACCACATGCAGCCATTCGAAACCCTGATCTTCGAAGGATCTCGCCTGGGCGGCCGGATCGGTGTTGTAGACTGTCGCCTGCTGCATGTCGCCGAGCTTCAAGCGGACGCATTGGCCGCCCTTCAGGTCGATCGCGGGAAAAAGGATCATGTCGTTTTACGTCCGTAGAGTGATCGGTACCATCAGCGCATTCCACGCATCTACGATATCCGATTGGAAAAAGACAGCGGCAATGGCAGCCGCGCCGAAAAGCAGAAGGAGGAGCAGGGTGACGGCAAAGCCGGCCCGGACCTGACGCCAGAAGCCCAGGCGCCTCTTGATCGATTTCTCGATGTTTCGTACCTGGCGCAACGCATCGCTGTTGACGGCGGTCAGCCGGATCTGCGGCTCCATCGCCTCGACATAGGTTTCGGCATAACTCGAAAGGATCTGCGAGGCGCGGTCGCGTAGCGTATTGCGCAGGTCGGTCGAGAGATAATTGCTGTTGACGGCGGCAAGCTCGGCCTCATCGGGCGAACGGCCGGCATTTCGCTTGCGATGACTGAGAACGAAATCGCGCTTTTGCCGCTCGTAGAGTGCGTAGGCGAGTAGGCCGATCAGATCGTCCTCACCTTCGATATAGAATTCCAGCACGGCCTCGGCGATGTCGCCGGCGCTGACCCCGTTTTGCCGCCGGCTCGAACCGTCGTTTGCGGGGAAAGAATCATGGATCATCGGTCCAGCCTTTCTTTCAGAGCCTTGGCTGCGTTGGAAAGCGCCTTCCTATGAATGGCTTCGTCGACACGGCGGATGATCGTGCCGCCGGGAAGCTTGATATCGGAAAAGGGGGGCAAGCCTTCCCTGGAGGGCCGCAACGTGTAGAACACCTTGCCTGATTTCCGTGAAGCCGGCATCGAGCGCACTCCTGTTCCGCCGTTTCCATACAAGGGAAATAAGGCGGCTGTATTAAAAGCCAGCCCTTGGAGCAATTCCAGCAAAAGGGTGTGCGGTTTTACCTCCCAGATTACGTGAACAACGCTCTACGGGTTCCAGCGCAGGAAATTGGCGATCAGGGCCAGGCCGAGCTTCTGGCTCTTTTCCGGGTGAAACTGCGCTCCGACCATGTTGTCGCGCCCGACGAAAGCGGTCATCGGACCGCCATAGTCGGCCGTCGCAATAACATCCTCGGCGTTTTCGGCGGCAAGATGGTAGGAATGCACGAAATAGGCGTGCAGTCCCTGCGACCCCGTCGGAATTCCTTCAAAGAGCGGATGTTCGCGTCTCAGGTCGAGCGTGTTCCAGCCGATCTGCGGGATCTTGAGTGCCGGATCATCCGGCGTCATCTCGACGACGTTCCCGGGAATCCAGCCGAAGCCGTGCGTCACGGTCTTCTCGAGGCCGCGCGAGGACATGAGCTGCATGCCGACGCAAATGCCGAGGAACGGCCGCGCCTTCTTCTCGACAGCCTCGATCAGCACCTCGGCCATCCCGGGCACGGCATCGAGGCCGCGCCGGCAATCGGCATAAGCGCCGACACCGGGAAGCACGATACGATCGGCGGCGGCAACATCCTCCGCCCTGTCGGTGAGATCGATATGGGCATCGATGCCGGCTTCGTGGGCGGCACGCTCGAAAGCCTTGGTCGCCGAGCGCAGGTTACCGGAGCCATAGTCGATAATCGCGACGCGCATCGTCAGCGTCCTCCATCAAAACCAAAAAGACCAAGCGATGTTGCATGGCCGTGCGGGCTGTTCGGACGGGCCTTGTTCTGCCAGCCCGGTGCCGCGGCGTCCTCACTGGCTGCGCTAGCCGCCCTGTCCGAGAAATAGACCTGCTCGGCAATGCCGATCGTATCGGCCGCAATGAGTGCGTCTTCGTTCCAGCCCTTCGCAGCAAGGTTGCGGACACGGAAATTCTGGCCCTCGAGACCGACCAGCATATTCACGCCCAGCAGGATTGCCGCTCCCGCCGGCCCGAGGCCGGGTTCGTCCATCATCGCACCACCAATCCCCTGCAGCAGAAAGGCCGCGGCCGCATGCAGCCAAAGCCGATGCGCCAGCAGCCAAACCCATGGAAACAGGAAGCCGAGCAGCGTGAAGCCGTCACGGATGGTTCGCGTCTCATCGGCCGTGGCGCTCGTGCTGCCGGGCGGTGTCAGGAAGATATAGCTGGATGTCATTGCCGCCGCTCCCTTGAAGGGCTCAGACGAGCGTGCCCTTGGTCGAGGGAACACGGCCCGCCTGTCTCGGATCGATCTCTGTTGCCGTGCGCAATGCACGGGCAACGGCCTTGAAGCATGTCTCGGCAATATGGTGATTGTTGGCGCCATAATGGTTGAGAATATGCAAGGTAATGCCGGCATTCTGGGCGAGTGCATGGAAGAATTCGCGGACGAGCTCGGTGTCGAAAGTGCCGATCTTCGGCGCACTGAAGGCGACATTCCAGACGAGGAACGGCCGGCCGGAAAGATCGACCGCAGCCTTGGTCATCGTCTCGTCCATGGCGAGATCGATCGACGCGTAGCGGGTGATGCCACGCCGGTCGCCAAGCGCCTTGGAGATCGCCTGGCCGATGGCGATGCCGGTATCTTCGACCGTATGATGATCGTCGATATGCAGGTCGCCCTTGGCATCGATCTCCATGTCGATGAGGGAATGTCGCGAAAGCTGGTCGAGCATATGGTCGAAGAAGCCGACGCCCGTCGAGATCGTCGATTTGCCGGTGCCGTCGAGATTGACGGAAACGGAAATCGAGGTTTCGTTGGTCTTGCGGGAAACGCTGCCCGTGCGGCTTGCTGCGGTCTCGGCCATATGGCCCTCCATCGGGAATAAGGCCGTTCCTTATCAGGCGCATCGGCAAATATCCAGAAGCCGGGCAAGAGAAAAGCCGGCCCATTTGCAAACGGCGCCGGCCCACTTACATAGGGCTTAACAAGGCCGGTGTGCGGCCTGGTGGAGTAGCCCGCGTCAAGGGCAGACAGGTGTTTGATGACAACGATCATTACAGTTCGAAAAGGCGGCAAGGTAGTGATGGCGGGCGACGGCCAGGTGAGCCTCGGCCAGACCGTCATGAAGGGCAATGCCCGCAAGGTGCGCCGTATCGGCAAGGGCGAAGTCGTCGCCGGTTTCGCCGGCGCCACTGCCGATGCCTTTACCCTGCTCGAAAGGCTCGAAAAGAAGCTGGAGCAATATCCCGGTCAATTGATGCGTGCCGCCGTCGAGCTCGCCAAGGACTGGCGCACCGACAAATACCTGCGTAATCTCGAAGCCATGATGCTCGTCGCCGACAAGTCGATCACGCTGGCGGTCACCGGCAACGGCGATGTCCTGGAACCGGAGCATGGCACGACGGCGATCGGTTCGGGCGGCAATTTTGCCCTCGCGGCCGCCCTCGCGCTCATGGATACCGACAAATCGGCCGAAGAGATCGCTCGCCGCGCCCTCGATATCGCCGCCGATATCTGCGTCTACACGAACCACAATATCGTGGTGGAATCGCTGGATGTCGAAGGCTGAATCCATGCCTTCAGGCCGCTTGGCCTAACCAAGGCAGGCCTTCGAGGACTTGGCGAAACAACGACGAATTACGGCCGGGTGCTGCCCCGGACCGCCAGGAGAATGATACGCAATGACGACTTTTTCCCCCCGCGAAATCGTTTCTGAGCTCGATCGCTACATTATCGGCCAACATGATGCCAAACGCGCCGTCGCGATTGCGCTGCGCAACCGCTGGCGCCGCCAGCAGCTCGACCCGAGCCTGCGCGACGAAGTCATGCCGAAGAACATCCTGATGATCGGCCCGACCGGTGTCGGCAAGACCGAGATCTCCCGCCGTCTGGCAAAACTCGCCGGTGCACCCTTCATCAAGGTGGAGGCCACCAAGTTCACCGAAGTCGGCTATGTCGGCCGCGATGTCGAGCAGATCATCCGCGATCTGGTCGAGGTCGGCATCGGCCTGGTGCGCGAGAAGAAGCGGGCCGAGGTACAGGCCAAGGCGCATGTGAGCGCCGAGGAGCGTGTTCTCGATGCGCTGGTCGGCACGACAGCATCGCCTGCCACGCGAGAAAACTTCCGCAAGAAGCTCCGGGACGGCGAACTCGACGACAAGGAAATCGATATCGAGGTGGCCGATGCCGGTTCCGGCATGGGTGGCTTCGAAATTCCCGGCATGCCGGGCGCCAATATCGGCGTGCTGAACCTGTCGGAAATGTTCGGCAAGGCGATGGGCGGCCGCACCAAGAAGGTTCGCACGACAGTCAAGGCTTCCTATGGCGACCTCATCCGTGACGAATCCGACAAGCTGATCGACAACGAAGTGATCCAGCGCGAAGCCGTTCGCTCCACCGAGAATGACGGTATCGTCTTCCTCGACGAAATCGACAAGATCGCCGCCCGCGACGGCGGCATGGGCGCCGGCGTTTCACGCGAAGGCGTCCAGCGCGACCTCTTGCCGCTCGTCGAAGGCACGACGGTTTCGACCAAATACGGGCCGGTCAAGACGGACCATATCCTGTTCATCGCCTCCGGCGCCTTCCATGTCTCCAAGCCTTCGGATCTGCTGCCGGAACTGCAGGGCCGCCTGCCGATCCGTGTCGAATTGCGTCCGCTGAACAAGGATGATTTCCGCCGGATCCTGACCGAGACGGAAGCAAGCCTCATCCGCCAGTACCGCGCGCTGATGGAAACCGAGAGCCTGAGCCTCGAATTCACCGACGACGCGATCGACGCGCTTGCCGATGTCGCCGTGCATCTGAACTCCTCGGTCGAAAACATCGGCGCACGCCGTCTGCAGACGGTGATGGAGCGGGTGCTCGACGATATTTCCTATAACGCGCCGGATCGGGGCGGGACGGCCGTGACGATCGATGCCGCCTATGTGCGCGAGCATGTCGGCGATCTCGCACAGAACACCGACTTGTCGCGCTTCATTCTGTGATATCGGCGCACCTGTTCATGTCTTTCCCGGTATGAATGCCGGATTGTGACGAACTCTCTCTCGACAGCGGGCCTTTTACTTTCTAGTGAAGGCCCGTTTTGTTTTCCGCTCCGGCTTTATTCGGCCAAGATTCTGGTCCAGTCAGCCGCATCGAAAACAGGACGATGAACGGACGGGATAGCGGATCGTGCGACGCCTTTTGACAAGCCTTGTGATTGCCGTTGCCCTGGTGAATTCGGCGCCTGCCTTCGCAATGCAGACGGTGCCGGCGGGCAATCGTCACGCCGAGCAGCCCGATATTCCGGGCGCCTCCATCCGGCGTACCAAGGGCACCAAGAGCAGCTTCGATCTGAAATACGAAAAGGTTCATGAGCTTCTGGCGACCGATCGCCAGCTGATGAGCAAGATCCGCAAGATTTCCAGCGCTTACGGCATCAATCCCATCCATGTCGTCGGCGCGATCGTCGGCGAACACACCTATAATGTCGACGCCTACGACCGGCTGCAGGCCTATTATGTCAAGGCTGCCTCCTATGCCGGAGAAAGCTTCCGCTTCGCTTATGATGGCGAAAGCGTCGACGACTTCGTGGCGCGGCCGCAATTTTCCGAATGCAAGGGCAAGAGCGATTCCTACACGCTCTGGTCCTGTCGCGAAGATGTCTGGGAAACCGATTTCCGCGGCAAGACGGTTGATGGCACGAGCTTTCCCAACAACCGTTTCAGCGCGGTCTTCTTCCAGCCCTTCTATGCCGGCCAGACCTTCGGCCTCGGCCAGGTCAATCCGCTGACGGCGCTGATGCTCTCCGATCTCGTGACCCGCGTGTCCGGCTATCCGAAGCTGAATGAGAAGAATGCCGGCGCCGTCTACAGGGCCATCATGGATCCCGATATCTCGCTCGCCTTCGTCGCGGCCTCGATCCGCAGGTCGATCGACGATTACAAGGAGATCGCCGGCATGGATATCTCGGGCAATCCCGGCCTGACGGCGACGCTGTATAATGTCGGCAATTCGCGCCAGCGCGCCGCAGCACTTGCTGCGAAGAACCGCGGCGCCGGTGCGACGGTCTGGCCGGAAGAGAATTATTACGGCTGGCTGATCAACGACAAGCTGGACGAACTTAAGGGCCTGCTCTAGCTTCAAGCTTGCCGGGAAGGCGTAGATCTTCCCCGAAAGGCTTTTACGATGGACATGCGTCCGGACCCCTTCGTCCCGCCAGCACCGCTGCCGCGTACCGTGCCGCCGAGCCGGCTGGAAATCATTCGCATCATCCTGCGCAATCCGCTCGAACTCTGGGGCGAGCCGTCCTACACGCTGCCCTGGATCCGCACCAATTTCTTCGGCCAGAGAACGCTGATCGTCAACGATCCCGGCCTGATCAAGCACGTGCTGGTCGACAATGCCAATAATTACCGCATGTCGGATGTGCGCCAGCTCGTCCTGCGTCCGATCCTCCGCGACGGCCTTCTGACCGCCGAAGGTCCTGTCTGGAAGAGATCGCGCAAGGCGGTGGCGCCTGTTTTCACGCCTCGCCATGCCCAAGGCTTCGCCGGGCAGATGCTGCGCCAGTCCGAAGACTATGCCTGCAAATATGAGAGCGCAGGCGAGGCAGGCGCAATTTTCGATATCAGCACCGACATGACCGAGCTGACCTTCGCGATCCTCGCCGACACATTGTTCTCCGGCGAAATCGTCACCTCGAGCGGCCATTTCGCCGATGATGTCAATGAACTCCTGCATCGCATGGGCCGCGTCGATCCGATGGATCTGATGCGCGCCCCGTCCTGGGTTCCACGTGTGACACGCATCGGCGGTCAGAAAGTGCTGGAGAAATTCCGCGCCATCGTGCGCAACACGATGGATATGCGGCTCGCAAAGATGAAGGCGAATCGCAGCAGCGCGCCTGAAGATTTCCTGACCCTGCTCCTGGAACAGGCTGGCCCTGAGGGGCTGACCAAGGAAGAAATCGAAGACAATATTCTGACCTTCATCGGCGCGGGGCATGAGACCACAGCCCGAGCATTGGCCTGGACGCTGTATTGCGTATCGAACAGCCCGCATATCCGCGAGGCGATGGAAGAAGAAATCGACACGGTGCTCGCGACCGGGGCAGAACCTGTGAAATGGTTGGATATGATGCCGCAGACACGCGCCGCCTTCGAGGAGGCTTTGCGCCTCTATCCGCCGGCGCCATCGATCAATCGCGCCGCCATATCGGATGATTCCTGGACAAGCGCCAAGGGCGAGCGGGTCGAGCTTGAGGCCGGCGTCACGGTGCTGATCATGCCCTGGACGCTGCACCGCCACGAACTTCACTGGGACAGGCCGCGCGCCTATATGCCCGAACGTTTCCTGCCGGAAAATCGCGGCTCTATCGGCCGCTTTCAGTTCCTGCCTTTCGGCGCTGGCCCGCGTGTCTGCATCGGCGCAACATTTGCGCTTCAGGAGGCGGTGATCGCCCTTGCTGTCCTGATGCATCGTTATCGCTTCGATTCCACCGATCAGACCAATCCTTGGGCCGGTGCAGAAGCTGACGACGCAGCCGCAGAATGGACTGCCGATGCGCGTGACGCCGCGCATAATTTCCACGAAAGCATAAATCTTTCGAATTATTGCAGAATTGACTGTGAATGAAAGCCGGGCAAAGTGGCAGCATTCAAAGTCGTTGCCAGGGAGAATGCCGCATGAGCCGCGTTGATAAGAACGGTCTTGCCATCGAAACCGTCCTTCATGATTTCCTCCTCAAGGAGGTGCTGCCGGGTCTGGCGGTCGATGCGGACAAGTTCTTCGCCGATTTTTCGGCGATCATCCACGATCTCGCCCCGAAGAATCGTGCGCTGCTGGCAAAACGCGACGAGCTGCAGGTCAAGATCGACGACTGGTATCGCCGACATGGTGCCCCGGCGGATATGGACGAATACCAGTCCTTCCTCCGTGAAATCGGCTATCTCCTGCCTGAGGGATCGGACTTCCAGGTTTCGACCGAAAATGTCGATCCGGAGATCGCCTCGATCGCCGGCCCGCAGCTCGTTGTTCCCGTCATGAACGCCCGTTATGCCTTGAACGCCGCCAATGCTCGCTGGGGTTCGCTCTATGATGCGCTCTACGGCACGGACGCCATTCCCGAGAGCGACGGCGCCGAAAAGGGCAAGGGCTACAATCCGAAGCGCGGCGAGAAGGTCATCGCCTGGGTGCGCGATTTCCTCGATACGTCAGCGCCGCTGCAGGACTGCCGTTGGAAGGACGTCGGAAGCTTCGCCGTCAAGGATGGAGCGCTGGTCGTCAGATCGATCGATGGCGAGCAGGCAATGCTGACGGACGACAAGCATTTTGCCGGCTATCGCGGTGACGCCGCCGCTCCCACGCATATTCTCCTGAAGAACAACGGCATTCACATCGAAATCGTCATCGATGCGGCGACGACGATCGGAAAAGCCGATCCGGCGCATATTTCCGATGTCTGGCTGGAATCGGCAATCACGACCATCATGGACTGCGAGGATTCGATTGCCGCCGTCGATGCCGAGGACAAGGTCACTGTCTATCGCAACTGGCTCGGCCTGATGAAGGGCGATCTGCAGGAAGAGGTGGCAAAGGGCGGAACGAGCTTCATCCGCAAGCTCAACCCGGATCTACAATATGCCGGTCCGGACGGTGGCTCCTTCGAGGTGCATCGCCGCTCGCTGATGCTGGTGCGCAATGTCGGCCACCTGATGACCAACCCGGCGATCCTCGACCGCGATGGCAACGAGGTGCCTGAAGGCATCATGGATGCTGCGATCACCGGCCTGATCGCGCTTTATGATATCGGCCCCTCCGGCCGGCGGAAGAATTCCCGCACCGGCTCCATGTATGTGGTCAAGCCGAAGATGCATGGGCCGGAAGAGGTCGCCTTCGCCGTCGAAATCTTCTCGCGGGTCGAAGATGCGCTTGGCCTGCGGCGCAACACCATCAAGATGGGCATCATGGATGAGGAGCGCCGCACGACCGTCAACCTCAAGGAATGCATCCGTGCCGCCCGCGAGCGCGTCGTCTTCATCAATACCGGCTTCCTTGATCGCACCGGCGACGAGATCCACACCTCGATGGAAGCCGGCCCGATGATTCGCAAGGGCGACATGCGCCAGGCGGCCTGGATTTCCGCCTATGAGAATTGGAACGTCGACATCGGCCTCGAATGCGGCCTGTCCGGCCATGCCCAGATCGGCAAGGGCATGTGGGCGATGCCGGATCTGATGGGGGCGATGCTCGAACAGAAGATCGCCCACCCGAAGGCCGGCGCCAACACCGCCTGGGTGCCATCGCCGACGGCCGCAACCCTGCATGCCACCCATTATCACCGGGTCAATGTCGCCCGTGTTCAGCAGGGGCTGAAGGATCGCGCCCGCGCCAAGCTCTCCGACGTTCTCTCCGTGCCGGTTGCGGTGCGGCCGAACTGGACGCCGGAGGAAATCCAGCGCGAGCTCGACAACAATGCTCAAGGAATCCTCGGCTATGTCGTTCGCTGGGTCGATCAGGGGGTCGGTTGCTCGAAGGTGCCTGACATCAACAATGTCGGCCTGATGGAAGATCGCGCGACGCTGCGCATTTCGGCCCAGCACATGGCGAACTGGCTGCATCACAAGGTCGTCACCGATGCGCAGATCGTTGAGACGATGAAGCGGATGGCCGCCATCGTCGACCAGCAGAATGCGTCGGACCCCGCCTACCGGCCGATGGCCGGCAATTTCGACGATTCGATCGCCTTCCAGGCCGCCCTCGACCTCGTCCTGAAGGGTAGGGAACAGCCGAACGGCTACACCGAGCCGGTGCTTCACCGCCGCCGCCTCGAGCTCAAGGCGAAGCAGACTGCCTGACGGAGAATACGAAAAGGCCGCCGGAACGATAGTTCGGCGGCCTTTTTTATACCGAATTCGATAATTAGCTTACTGAATGACGACGACCTTGGACGTGCCCTTGCCCGGGCGGACGCGGCTGTAGAGGTCGATGACGTCCTGGTTCATCAGGCGAATGCAGCCCGAGGAAGCGGCGGTGCCGATGGAGGCCCATTCCGGCGTGCCGTGCAGGCGGAAGAGCGTGTCCTTGCCGTCCTCGTTGAAGAGATACATGGCACGCGCGCCGAGCGGATTGCTGAGGCCCGGGCCCATGCCGTCTTCGACGTACTTGGCGAGATCAGGCCGGCGGACGGCCATTTCCTTTGGCGGGTGCCAGTTCGGCCACTCCTGCTTCCAGGCGACGTAGGCGGTGCCGGCCCATGCGAAGCCCTGCTTGCCGACGCCGATGCCGTAGCGCATGGCCTTGCCGTTGGCTAGGATGTAGTAGAGGAAGCGCTCGCGCGTGTTGACGATGATCGTTCCGGGACGCTCTGTGGTCTGGTAGCTGACGACCTGGCGGCGGAACTGCGGCTTGACGCGGCTGATCGGGATCGCCGGCAGCGAGTATCCGGCATCCTTCGTCACGCCGTAGGCGTCATCGAAGATCTGGGCCGTCTGTACCGTCGGGCCCGCGCCCTTGTCGTCGACGGACGCGCTGTCTGAGGTCGTGGAGCAACCGGCCAGAGCGAGCGTCGTCAGCAGGCCAAATACAGGGAATGCATTGCGGATGCGCATGGAAGACTCTTGAAGTTTTGGGGCAAGGAGAACGGTCTCTCGACCATCGTTGATTATGGTTTATTTTCGATTAACTTGCGCTTTGCAAGGCTACTGCAGCGCGACAAATCCGTCTGCCGCGCAAATTAGAAGCGCATGGTTTTTTTGCAACAACACGCCAGCCCCTGCGGTGGTTATCCATGACGATTTTGAGCGTTTACAATAACAATCCGTTAATCGATGGCCGGCAATCGGACAGGGCCATGATGGTGCGGCGGGGAGCGCAGATATTGCTGCATGAAATGCGCCACGCCGTGCTGCCCGAATTGCCTTTGGCAAGCGGTCGCCGGGCCGATCTCATCACTCTTTCGGACAAGGGCGAGGTCTGGATCATCGAAATCAAGACCTCGATCGAGGATTTCAGGGTGGATCGCAAATGGCCGGAATACAGGCTGCATTGCGACCGCTTGTTCTTTGCGACTCATAAGGATGTGCCGCTGGAGATCTTTCCCGAAGAATGCGGACTGTTCCTGTCGGATGGTTACGGCGCCCATATGATTCGCGAGGCGCCGGAACACCGCATGGCGCCGGCCACGCGCAAATCCGTCACGCTCAACTTCTCGCGTGCCGCCGCGCAAAGGCTGATGATGGCCGAATGGGCGAACGGGAAACCGTTCACTGTGGACGACGTCCAATTATAAACGCGCGAGGTGCTCGGCTATTTCGGCGCGCGTTTGGCAAGGATACGCTGCAGCGTCCGCCGGTGCATGTTGAGCCGACGCGCCGTTTCGGAAACATTGCGCTCGCACATTTCATAGACCCGCTGGATGTGCTCCCAGCGCACCCGGTCGGCCGACATCGGATTTTCGGGAAGTTCGGCCTTTTCGCCCGGCCGCTGCGTCAGCGCCGAAAACACGTCGTCGGCATCCGCAGGCTTTGCGAGGTAGTCGACGGCGCCGAGCTTCACGGCCGTGACCGCCGTCGCGATATTGCCGTAGCCGGTCAGCACGATGATCCTGGTGTCGTCGCGCCGCTGGCGGATAGCCTCGATGATGTCGAGCCCATTGCCGTCGCCGAGCCGCAGGTCGACCACCGCATATTTCGGCGGCCGGCCTTTCGATTTCGCAACGCCCTCCGCCACTGATTCGGCCGTCTCCACCTGGAAGCCGCGTGTCTCCATCGCCCGCGCCAGGCGGCGCAGGAACGGCCCGTCGTCGTCGACGATCAGCAGGCTGGCGTCGGGACCGATATGGTCCTCATCCGACGCGGCGAAATTGTCATGATTCTGTTCTGTCATCGTCTCGGTCCCAACGGTTGAGCGCCCGATCTGCGTCAACCGCTTATATCCTGTTTATGCCGACAAAGTCATTTTGTCGAATTTGCGTCGATCAGCATGCGCGGCCATTCGATCCGGATACGCGCGCCCGCGCTTTCCGGATCGCGGTTCTCGAAAATCAGCGATGCGCCGGAGCGCTCCAGCAGCGTCTTGGCGATGAAAAGCCCGAGGCCGAGGCCGCCTGCTGTATCCTCCTTCTGCCGCTTGGTCACATAGGGTTCGCCGATCCGCGTCAGAATGTCAGGCGCATAACCGTTGCCATCGTCCTCGATGACGATCAGCACTTTGTCGTGATCGTGCTCGACAGTGACGGTCACTTTCTCCCGCGCATAATCGACGGCGTTCTCGATCAAATTGCCGAGCCCGTACATGATGCCGGCATTGCGGTCGGTGACCGGTTCGCCCTTGCGCGGGCTCTTTTCGATGAGCTCGAGAGCGATACCGAATTCCCGGTGCGGGGCGACGATCTCCTCGATCATCGAGGAAAGCGGCAGCCGGCGCATATGCGCCTCGCCTTCGGAGGAAAGCGTCGTCAGCCGCCGCAGGATATCGCGACAGCGTTCGCTCTGGCTGCGCAGCAGCATCACGTCCTCGCGGAAACGGTCGTCGTCCTTGAGTTCGCGCTCCATTTCCTTGGCGACGACGCTGATCGTCGCCAGCGGCGTGCCGAGTTCATGGGCGGCCGCCGCCGCCAGCCCGTCGAGCTGCGACAGGTGCTTTTCCCGCTGCAGCACCAGTTCGGTCGCAGCCAGCGCATCGGCAAGCTGGCTCGCTTCCATCGAGACCCGATAGGCATAGAAGGCGGCGAATGCCATGGTCGAGGCGATCGAGCACCAGACACCGAACTGCATGACGTTGTGCACGTTGATCTCGACCCCGTCGAACCAGGGCAGCGGAAAGGGCGAAAAGGCAAGCACCGTGATGCAGACCATCGCAACGCCGATCAGCGCGATGCTATAGCGAATCGGCTGCGAGGCAAAGGAGATGATGACCGGCACGCAGACGAGCGCTGCGAAGGGATTGGCAAGGCCGCCGGTGATGAAGAGCAGCGCGCAGAGCTGCAAAAGGTCGAAGCCGAGCAGCGCAAAGGCGGCCGGCGGTTCCAGCCGATGGGTCGGCGGATAACGGATCGTCAGGTAGAAATTCACCCAGGCAAGGGCGGCGATCAGCGAAGAACTGGCAACCAGCGGTAAGGGAAATTTCAGCCAGAAGGCAACGATGAAAACCGTCATCGCCTGTCCGCCGACGGCAAGCCAGCGCAGCCGTACCAGCGTCTGCAGGCGCAGCCTGCGGCTGTTATGCCGGTCCTCCAGCGTATAGCCTTCCGTCTTGTCGATCATGCTAGGCTTGTCGATCATGCCGGGCTCCTTGATGGCCCTCATGTACCACGCGGTTTTGCCCGTGTCGTCGGCGACGCATCCTCCGGCCGCTCCGGCCAGGGATGCCGGGGATAGCGCCCGCGCATATCAGCCCGCACATCCTTCCAGGAGCCGGCCCAGAAGCCCGGCAGGTCGCGTGTGGTCTGGATCGGCCGGTGCGCCGGCGAGGTGAGCTCGAGCAGCAGCGGCAGGCGGCCACCGGCAATGGCCGGATGTTGCTTCAGTCCAAACAACTCCTGCACGCGGATCGTCAGAACCGGTTCCTCGCCCTCATATTGGATCGGATGCCTTTGGCCGGTCGGCGCTTCGAAATGCGTCGGTGCAAGCCGGCTAAGGTCGCGTTGCAATTCGTGCGGTACCAGCGACATCAGTCCGTTCGAAAGTCCGGCGGCGGAAATCTCCGAAAGGCCGCGGGCCTCCGTCTGGAAGGGTGCGAACCAGTCGTCGAGCCGGGAAAGCAGGGCATCATCGCTGACATCGGGCCAAGGCTCGCCGATCGTCCTGTGAAGGAATCCGATCCGCTCGCGCAATTGCACGGCCTCCTTCGAGAAAGCAAGCTGATCGAGCCCTAGCTCCCGCACTCCCTCTACCAGCGCCTGCGTGACCTCTGCTCCGGAAGGACGCGGTAAGGGCGTCTCTTCGAAGACGATGGCGCCAAGCCGGGTTGCCCGCCGCGCCCGGATTTGCCGGCTCTGGCGGTCGAAGAATATCTGGTCGCCGGTTTTGATCTCACCGGGCAACTCGGCTTCGATGTCGCCGCGGGTCACCTCGGCTGCCGCCAGAACCCGCGCCTGCGCCGCCCGTCCGGTCAGGTCGGCAATCACCAGCATCTGGCTGCCGGCCAACCTCTCGGTTTCCGGCAGCTCCGCACCGCGCCCGTTCGCCATCACGAACCGGCCGCGCCCACCGCGCTGAAGCGCGATTCGATCCGGGAACGCATGCAGCAGCAGCTGGCCTGCAAGCGCCGGCGCCGTTGAGGCAACCCTGTCGAGGCCGCTCGCCAGCCGTCCCGCCAGCCGCCGCGAGGCCTCTGCTCTCTCGCCCCGTTCGGCCTTGAAGCGTCGCAGCCGCTCCTCGATATCAACACTCGTTCCGCCAAGCCCTTGTTCGGTGAGAAGCACGGCGATCATCGCCGCATCCCGGGCCTGCCCCGCTTCTCCCGCCGAGACGACCATGGCGGCAAGCCGCGGCGGCAAAGCGAGATCGCGCATCACCTTGCCGCGCGCCGTCAGCGCTCCGTCCTTGTCGAGTGCGCCAAGTTGACCAAGCAGCACCCGTGCTTCCCTCAGCGTCGTTTCCGGCGGCTGATCGACGAAGGCAAGGGATGCCGGATCTTGAACGCCCCAATGCGCGAGGTCGAGCACCAGCCCCGAGAGATCGCTGGAAAGGATCTGCGGCGGTGTGAAGGCCGGCAATGCCGCCGTCTGTCCCCGGTGCCACAGCCTGACGGCAATGCCCGGTTCCGTTCGTCCGGCACGGCCGGCCCGCTGATCGGCGGAAGCCCGCGACACGCGCACCGTCTCCAGCCGCGTGATCCCGGTCGACGCCTCGAACACCGGCAGACGCTGCAGCCCGCTGTCGATCACGATCCTGACGCCGTCGATGGTGATCGATGTTTCGGCAATCGAGGTTGCTAGCACGATCTTGCGCGTCCCTTTGGATGCCGGTCGGATCGCCGCATCCTGCTCTTTCTGGCTGAGATTGCCGTAAAGCGGCGCAATCAGTGTTTCGGCTCCGAATCGTCCCTGCAGGCGTTCCACGGTCCGGGTGATTTCCGCCTGGCCGGGCAGGAAAGCGAGGATCGAGCCGGCCTCATTGGCATGGGCATCGAGTATCGCCCGCGTGACCGCATCCTCGATGCGTTCGCCGCCCGGCCGATCCTGATAACGGATATCGATGGGAAAGCTACGCCCCAGGCTTTCGATAACAGGTGGATGGTCGAGCACGCCGGCCACGCGTTCGACATCGAGGGTCGCCGACATCACCAGGATGCGCAGATCCTCGCGCAGCGCCGACTGGACGTCGAGCGCCAGAGCGAGTCCGAAGTCTGCATCCAGCGAACGCTCGTGGAACTCGTCGAAGATCACGACCGAGACACCGTTTAGTTCCGGATCGTCGAGGATCATCCGGGCAAAAACCCCTTCGGTCACCACCTCGATCCGTGTCGCTGCCGATATTCTGTTGTCGAGGCGCATGCGGTAGCCGACGGTCTCGCCGACCCGTTCGCCGATGAGCGATGCCATCCGGCTTGCCGCTGCCCGCGCCGCCAGCCGCCGCGGCTCCAGCAGGATGATCTTGCCGTCGCCGCGCCAGGCCTTGTCAAGCAGGTAGAGTGGTACCAACGTCGTCTTGCCGGCGCCGGGCGGGGCGGAAAGAACGGCGCGTTTTTGCTTTTCCAGCGCGGCAGCGACGGCCGACAGGACATGTGAAACCGGAAGCTCCGGCAAGGATGCACTGATTGTCAATTTTGGCCCGTCACTGTCTCATAGGCAAGGATGGCGCCGGCGAGATCCTCCAACGCCGCACCCACCGACTTGAACAGCGTGATCTCTGCGTCATGGCTTCGTCCGCCATGGGCGCCGCTGACGAGTTCCGCAAGCTCAGCCCTGATGTCGCCTTCCTTCAGCACGCCGCTTTTCAGCGGCTGGACGATGTCGCCTGCCTCGGCGATGGCGCCGGCCCGGGTATCGACATAGACCGAAGCACGGCGGATGGCCTCGTCGTCGCTTTCGCGCATGCTCGGCTTGAAAGCGCCGACGAGATCGAGATGGGCGCCGGGCTTCAACCATTCACCTGATATCAGCGGCGCGCTGGAAAGCGTGGCGCAGGAAATGATATCGGCCGTCCGCACTGCGGCTTCGACATCCGCGACCGCCTCGGCATTCAGCCCGAGCGCCCGGGCTTCGGCTGCGATCTTTTCCGCCGCTTGCCCGTTGCGGCCCCAGACCCGGTACCTCTTGATCGGCCGGGTCGTACCATGGGCAAGCATCAGGTTGAGCGACAGCCGCCCGGTTCCGCAGACGAGCAGCTCTTCCGCGTCCGAGCGGGCGAGATGACGGGCCGCCAGCGCCGATGCCGCCGCCGTCCGCCGCGCCGTCAACTCGCCGCCGTCGATCGCGGCAAGCATTTCCCCGGTAGCGCCGGAAGAAAGAAGATAGGTTCCGAAGATCGCCGGCAGGCCCCGCCGCACATTGCCTGGAAAGACCGAGACCGTCTTTACCCCGGCATAGCGTCCGGGAACCCAGGCCGGCATCAGGAGCAATGTGGCGCTCTCCTCATCCGGCACCTCCATCTCATGGTGATGACGCACCGGCATCACGCATTCGCTCTGGAACATGCGGGCGATCGCCTCGATCAGTTCCGGCCAGGGCAAGGCCGTGCGCGTCTGTTCTTCATCGAGGACAAGCATTCTTCACTCCGCCGGATCTTTCTTCCTCGCCAAACTAGCGAGTGAGGCGTGGCATAGGCAAGCACCCTGGAATTCCGCGTCAGGCACCCCATATAAGCCTCATCTCCCTCGCCGAAGCCTATCCTTCAGGATTCGGCAAAAACGAATCTTAAAAACCGTCCGATCGGGCGGTGGATTTGCTCGTTTTTGGAGGCGGGGGATAAAAGCCCTTCATTTTCAACCTGTTACAAAAATGTCAAAAAACTTTGGTTGGGTGTGTTGACTGTTTGGGAGGGTTAGTTCTATAAGCCCACTCACTGAACGAGGGCGGCGGCGCTGCTGGCGACGAAGTCTTTCGTTCTAGTGAAACTCAAGCGGATTGGCGATTGCTGGTTTGTGTTCTG
>NZ_MZMU01000002.1 GCF_004123835.1 Rhizobium leguminosarum
AGATTGACAAATGGACCAAAATCAAGGTCGTCACCGACAGGGAAATGAGAGCAGACCTTTTGATTCAAATTGGCGGTGCGGGGTATGCGTTAGTTCGACTTGGCGCGATTAGACAACATTAGGCAATAGCACTGCCTTGTTACACACTACCGTCGCATCGCGAGGCTTTGTCTGCTGGAAACACGCACCCAGGCGCTCGTGCGCGGACCGGCGGCCACATTGCTCACCTCTGACTGAAAATTGCCTTGCTGAATTGGTGCTCTTGAAAGGATATGAACTTCTGACCTATCAATCGCTGGCAGAGCTTACCCTAGCCCCACTCGCGATCGTGCCCATGAAAACAGGGGCGACAGAGAATCTAGGCAAACTGTCTTCCAAGCCTTGATCATCAATGCACATGGATCTAATGAGGCGCGTCAGTGGTCCTAGGAGTTTAAAATGCAAGTTCTGGTACGTGACAACAACGTTGAGCAAGCGCTCCGTTTTTTGAAAAAGAAGTTGCAGCGCGAGGGCGTTTTCCGGGAGGCCCGACTTCGGGAGCGTTTTGAAAAGCCCTCCGAAAAACGAGCGCGTGAAAAGGCCGAGGGTATCAGGCGCGTCCGTAAACTCGCTCGAAAAAAGCTTGAGCGGGAAAGTGGTATTTCGGCTCCCAAGAAGGCGAGAGCTTCTGGTCGCTAGTAGTGATCATGACAGATGTTTCGTCTGTCGAGGATAGGACTTCTCGTGTCTGAGATATCCCTTTCCTGCAGGCCGTGCCGTTAAGTACAGTGTCCAATGGGAAGTTGCTCCCCGCGCCTTGATAAAGGTGTCAGGGGCGTCTTCGATCAGTTTCAGCTGGAGCGCGATGCGTGGGCCGGCTGGCTGGACTCCTCCGTTCCGGCTCAGTCGCTGATCCGCCCGCTGTCATCCGGCTCTCCGATGGTCGAACAGGTTAGCTGATCGGCGGGGTGGCGGCCCGACGTGGGGCCGTGGCTCTTTGGCAATGCCGCACCTGGTCGGGCTTCTGCGCTGCTGTACCGGTGGCAAATGCCACCGAGATCGCTGAGATCGTGGATTTGTTGTTGTCGCCGTTCTTCGCTGTCGCAAACGGCGTTCGACTACTGGGTATGACGCTTAGTCCCTCGACACCGCTGGCGAAGGAGACGAGCCGCAGCTTGCCTTTTCGCTTTGATCGAACCTCGATCACGGTAGATATAACAAATAGCTGAGCGGGGCGGCATGACATAATCGAAGCCCACAGACCGCGAGACAGGCTGACGAGGATTTGAGAATGACATGTTCTATCTGCATGACATGCGGTACGCAGTTCAGCGAGAGCCCCCAACCGCCGCCAGCCTGCCCAATCTGTGAAGACGATCGTCAATTCGTGCCCCAAGCGGGCCAAGAGTGGACGGACATTGCGGCGCTTCGCCAGACGCACAGCGTCATCTGGAATGAGGAAGCGGAAGGCGTTCACAGCCTGCAGATCTCACCTTCCTTCGGAATTGGTCAGCGCGCCTTTCTCATCGAAGGACCAGACGGCTACATTCTCTGGGACTGCCTCAGCATCATCGACGAGGCCAGCAAAGCCCGAATTGCTGCCTTGGGCGGCCTGAGCGCGATCGCAATCTCCCACCCTCATTTCTATTCGTCGATGATCGAGTGGAGCGCAGCCTGCGACAGCGTGCCGATTCATGTCCACGCTGATGACGGCGAATGGGTGCAAAGATCCACTATGGCCCTACGCCCTTGGACGGGCGAGGCGCTGCAGGTGGGCCAGGCGACCATGATTCGGTGTGGCGGCCATTTCGCCGGCAGCTCTGTGCTTCATTGTCCCTGGCTGGAAGACGGACGAGGGGCTCTCTTCGTCGGCGACACGATGCAAGTAACGGTGGATCGCAAATGGGTCAGCTTCATGCGCAGCTATCCGAACCTCATTCCGCTCAACGCGCGTACGGTGAAAGGAATCTCGCAGGCGGTGCGACCATATCGTTTTGAGGCGATTTATGGTGCATTCCCTGGGAGAACAATCGAAAGTGACGGCAACCGTACCGTGGAGCGGTCCATGGAAAGATATCTAACGGCCATTGATGGCTAGGGATACCCCGATCACTCGCGAACAGGCCGCCGTTGCCGCGGCACTAGCGAACCAAGTTACCGATGCGATGAAATAGCATTCGGTTTCGGGGACAACAACCGCCGCCTTGAAACGGATTGAACTGGCGCGCCATCAAATTGCGCCGTGAACGGGAATCATGACGTGCTCAGCGCTCAAACCGCTCCAGCATTATCCTCAATTGCGCATTCTGAAGTTGAAGTTTGCGAGCCAACTGGTCGCGCAGCAGCCTGATCTCCTCATCGAGGGTTTGTACCTCATCGGAAAAAGTGGGTACGCTTGTTGGAAGCTGCGGAGAGACTTCAACTGACTTGACTACGCTGGCTTCTTGGCTGCGTTTTTTCTTGGCGCTCGGTCTCTTCTTGAACGAAGAGAATGTCAGCGCTTCGTGAGTTGGAGTGGTTGTGAAATCGGCGCCATCGGATAAGGCAGGACCAGCGGCATCCACGAGCCTGGCGCTTTCGAGGTCGATCTTCCCCTGCACACGGCCCCCGTTTGCGGAATCCTCCGGTACTGGCATTCTCGCATCGGATTGATCGGCAGATTGTGGCTCCGCTTCCACCAGCCGGTCACTAGAAATTTGCGTATTGTCGGTTGCTGCCTGAACAGGCTCGGGGCTCACCCCCTCTTCCAATTTCACATCGTCGATGACGCCGTCTTGCTGTTCTTTCGAACCCCGCCGCCTGGACGTCAGTCGCGCAAGAAATTTCCAAGGTGACGCCATTGTTTATACCTCGCGTTCTACCTCGCATGCAGGTTGCGAGCTTGAGCTTTGGCGGCGGGATGACCGCCACCAAATCGCACATCTCAAACGAGCACAGAAATGCGGCCAGCGATTGGCCGCGCCTGGGATCAACTGAGGTTGAGCCGCTTACGCAGATCTGCATTTTCGGCACGGAGTTTCGCCGAGAGCAATTTGCGCAGTCGCTGATTTTCTTCTTCCAACTGCAGAAGATCCGCCATCTCGTCGATTGCAGCAGCCGGTGCTGCAGTCGCTGGCTGCACAGCCTTCGGACCGCGTCTCACAGGGGTTTTTTTGGCGCTGACCGCGACCTCAATCGACTTCGGCTTACGTCCTCTCGTCTGCTTGCCGCGCTTGCCAGCTGTGGTGTTCAAAGCAGCGGCTGGTTCCGCAGCAAGTTCGACTGACGCCGTTTCGGGTGCCGCCTTCTTGGCGCGAGGTTTCCGCTGTTTCTTTGGAGCATCTATCCCTGCGACGACAGAAGCCGGCGCGTCATTACTTGTTGTCGTGTCGTTTTCGTCAGCCATGATTGTCTCCTGTGTAGCCGTTGCAGTTGTCGGATGCCCGATTGACGGTGTCAACAACGGCCCCGTTCGTTTCACTATGGGTAAGGAGACCTCGCTGTCGGATGCTCCGATTTGCTCGTCCCGCGTTAGGAATGGCATTGCGTCTTCCTGAACATCTCGAGCAACGGACTTGAGATCCATGTTGCCCCAGATCGAGTTCGAGTTGGGATCGGTTTTTCTCCGCCCGGATTTATACTCAACAACGAAACTGCGTTGAATCTTTTTCACGAAATTTAGCCTCGAAATTTCCGCGGTGATGTAGCAGCGAAGTGTTTCGCATCGCAACAAGCCCTGCTGATAGCGATTGCTGCATTGGCGGTCTAGACCCACAGTGCTCTCGGTCGTCACGTGCGTGGGCAGTCTTAGCGGGATCCGCGTTGGTTTCGGACCTAAATTCATAGAGTTCGAGAAATCCGCATGGATTCGCAGGATCCTCGTGCCCTTGTTTGAGATGACGATTTGAAGATTTTCAGCGCAGATGCTAACGAGCAATTTGATCCCTGCAGGCAGCGCACAGCGAGGCCGTGTATTGAAAACAGCGGTCTCGAAGGTTTAGCCACACTCTGCACGGGGTCGGCTTGTTGGCGTATAGCCTCGAAGCCCAGCGACCTTCTGCAGGCGCTACGCGAAAGCGCCGGCCTGGGGCAAAAGAGGCCCAACCCAAACGTACCGCGGCCAACGCCAACAAGGGTGCGGGTCGTGAGAAAGCCGCAAAGCCGGTAACGAAGTCCAAGCCCGCCGCGGCGCCGACGCGCCGGGCCGGCTGATCGGAGGAAGTTGCCATGGCAGTTCAGCTCTCCTTGGTCACCTGCCCGGTGCAGATGATGCCGGCAACCTCCGAGAACGAGAAGGTCCGTTTCCACACGCTCAATCGCGAGACCCAAAACCGGGTCGTCAGCCATTATGTGGAGTCCGTCACCGGCAACTGATCAAAAAGCAGACCCAGGACTGGACGCCGAAACTGGTCGTCGACCCGGTGCAGGATCGGCTCATCGAGATCATCAACACGAAGAAGAAGGCACTCAAGAAGCCGTCGAAGAGCACGACCAAGGCTCCCGCATCGTCACCGCGACCCAACAACGTCGTCAACATCATGGATGCTTTGAAGAAGTCGGTTGCGGCGGAAAACCGGACCAGTAAATGAGCAGACGTGCCAAACCGCTGCTCCAGGACGATCAGGTTGCCAAATCTCAGCCACGTCGGCGCCGCGATCCGGCGCAACCGCACCTGCCGTTCGATCCCATGCCCGACCGTGTGGAGCCATGCCTGGCGCTGCTGAAGGCAATAGCGCCCATGGGGCCGGACTGGGCCTTCGAGGTGAAGTGGGATGGTTACCGCCTCGCGATCCATATCGATACAAAACCGACATAAGGGATTTGGCTTCATCACTCCAAAGAATGGAGGAGCGGATGTATTCGTTCACGTGTCTGCTTTGCAGCGAAGAACCGTTCTTGTTACGCCCCCAGAATGAGGTCTTCCTCAAGCCCCCGCCATTATCCCTTTCAGTCGCACCGCAATTGTCGCAATCTCCGGCGGCGAGGCATCGAGCCGCTTGAGCTCCGCGTCGAGCAGTACCGGCACGCTCGCTCCTTCCGGCAGCGCCGCCAGCGCCACTGCCCGTCGAGCCAATAGGGCTCTTTCCTCCCGCCAAAGAACGACATCGCCAGCAACGGCTTGCCCTTGCGGTCGGCGCCATATTGGAACTGCACATACTTGCCGCCCAAGACCGGGCTGATTTGGGCCACTTTGACTTCCCGAAGATCCAGCGTGGTTTCCCGCAGCGCCAACCGGCGACTGCGATCGCTCCTGACACCCCCCGCGAAGAGGGCAATCCCTGCTGCCGCAATCCCCAGCACAAGGGCGCTGTCCACGAGAGTGCGGTTCCACAGCATGTTTAGCCCCAGCGACAGCGCCGCTCGGTTGGGCTGCGATGCCGAACGCACCACGTCGACCTCATAGTCGCCGGTGTGGAAATTCACGAACATCAATTCGATATCGTGCTCCACGCTTTTGCCTTCGATTTCATAGGCGACATGGGCTGAGCAATCGACGAACACCACCCGCCGCGCATGGCATTCCCCATCAGTGATCGTCGCGTCGGGTACCGCCACCGGATCGCTCCCACCAGCCAGTCATTGACCACGCCCGGCGCCTGCCACACCCCGATGAACCCCGCCACCGCCAGCATCATCAGCCCCCCGAGATAGGAAAATACCCCCGGCGCGGCCGCTCAAGGCTATCCGAGCTCCCGGGCGACCCATGCGCGAACTCGTCGCTGCCCCCGCTCGGCAGGTTGGTATCCCGTTCGCCAAGGCTTGCAGATCGCCGGTGAGATCGAAAACGCGACTGCTGTCAGCCACTCGACAGGATACCGCGGTTCGCAGGCGGATCGGCAGCATACCATGCGTAAAATTGTACAAGGCGCCTATTCGAACCCTTGAATATTGGATTTTAGCCATCCATATACCATCCATATGGATGGAGAATGATCATGGCGGATAGTATACGCAGGCTTGCCGATAAGGGAACTGAATCGGAAAAGATCACAATTAATCTTGGCTATGTCGATCTCGGTCGCATCGACCTCCTCGTTCAGGAGGGATTCTACTCAAATCGCACGGACTTCATCCGCACGGCGATCCGGAACCAGCTTGGCATTGAAGGCGAGGTAGTAAAGCAATCCATTGTCCGTCACACGCTCGAACTCGGACTGCGCGACTACAGCAGTACCGACTTGGAGTCCGTCAAAGCGGCTGGAGAAAGACTGCACATCAAGGTGGTGGGCCTCGTCCGTATCGCTTCGGACGTAACGCCAGACCTCGCTCTTGCGACAATCGAAACCATCACCGTGCTCGGCGCGCTTCAGGCCAGCGCGGAACTGAAATCCGCGCTCGCAGAGCGCATCCGATAAGCTGATCGCACCGTCAACAAGGATACTACCCATGAACGATGAATTTGCTGCGGCCATGCGCCGGGCAACGCTCTTCACGCGTGCCTCGAACCCTTCGGAAGCCACCCGAGTGATCCTGGATACTCTTGCCGGGCGAACAGTCTCAGGCGAACCTGGAACGGCGGTTTCCGACATCATGCCCCCGCCCGCGAAATCGCGCCCGAAGCCATTTCCGGTAGATCCCCACGCCCAGCTCATAGAGCCTGCGGCAAAACCGGAATCCACTCTTGCCGAGACGGATACTTTTCAACGATCGCCGCGGGTGCGACGGCCGCTGGGAGACACGCTCAGGATCCTCAGTGAAGGACGCTCGGCGGCCGGGAAGCTCCCATCATTTTCAGGCGGCGGCCTTCCCGGAATGACACGACGCTCCCTCAAGCCTGTAATCCCGGACGGCGCACAATATCTGGCACGCTCTTTTACGTGTGCCGCTGGCAAGCGAAGCTACAAGCTCTACGTTCCGGCCTCTGCTCCAGTCGTGCCGCGAGGCCTCGTCATCATGCTGCATGGTTGCAAGCAGGATCCCGACGACTTCGCGATTGGAACCGGCATGAACGCCACGGCCGAGGCACACGGCCTGTTAGTGGCCTATCCCGGCCAGACGGGTGCAGACAACACATCATCTTGCTGGAACTGGTTTCGGCCGCTGGATCAGAGACGCGGCGCTGGCGAGCCTGCGATCATCGCCGGCATTACGGAAGAGATCATTCGCGACTTCGGGCTCGATCGCAGCCGGATCTTCGTTGCGGGCCTGTCTGCCGGCGGAGCGATGGCGGCGGTGATGGCCGAGGCCTATCCTGATCTCTATGCAGCGGTGGGAATCCATTCCGGGTTGGCTTGCGGATCGGCCAACGACGTCGTTTCAGCATTCACCGCTATGCGTGGGGAAGGCAGTCTCATCCCTCGGAGAACTCCGAAAGATTTAGACCCGGCATGCCGGGTCCGTACGATCGTTTTCCAGGGCGACGCTGACCGGACGGTCCATCGCTCCAACGCCGATCGGATCGTCGCGGCGTCAACCCCATCTGTGCCTGGTGGCGCAGCGAGCAAGACCGGCCGTTCGGCTGGCGGCCTGACCTATGAAACAACCGTTCTCACGGACGAGAAAGGAAGGCCGGCATTGGAATACTGGCTGGTGAACGGCGCGGGGCATGCGTGGTCAGGCGGACATGCCGACGGGTCATATACAGATCCTCGAGGGCCGAGCGCCACAACAGAAATGGTCCGCTTCTTCCTCGATCAATGTGAATGATGATCGACTGGCTGTCACGTGGCCAAGCCCTTTCTCTGATGTCTCAAATTGCCCTCCGTTAGGTTTAGCCGGTAAATACAATGCGATTTTCCGCTAACGATTTCAGCGAGTGCTGCCGTTTGCCAAAGCGATTGCGCGATCGAACACCCAAGGCGGCCCAGACCGTCACGGACGAGCAATGGTCGGCAGTGCGACGCGCCGCCCCGTGAATTGGACAAGGTTCTCGATGGTGGTGGCCCAAAGCAAGAAGCCGTCGTCCGGGCCGCGGCCGAATTACGCCTGACCACCCGCCAAGTCTACAATCTGCTCGCACGCTATCGCACTGCGTGAACGCTAACGGCGTTGCTGCCGCGCACCCCCGAAACCCGGCGCTCGCGGCTTTCGGCCGAAGTGGAGGCGATCATCACGCCTCCGCTTCCGAGAGATCCTCTGGTATTCGATTTAACTGGCGCCGGAATCAGCCTGCAGTCACTGGCTGATTCGCATGCGTATTTTGATTACGCGAATGACGGATTTGCAGAGCATCTTCATCCTTGAACCCACCCCGCAAACACAAATTTGCGGCGTAACGCCTATTTATGGAACTGTCGGGCCATTCGGGACAGAGCGCTGAACGATAGTAGCGTTGACCGCTGGTTCATGAAGCGGTTGAGGCTTCTCATCAAGGCGGATACCTCGTTAAATTCAAAGACGTATATTGAGGATAGGACTGAAGGACCTGCAGATTGGATCTCTCTATGTATTTGTTTCGTCTTTGGGCTCGCCTCGCGATTTTTGTATTTTTTTTTCGTCCCGTTCTTCAGCCCGTCTTCGAGATATACCGATATCATCGAGGAGCCGTTCATCGAGCTTAGATAACTGGCGATATTCACCTGCGCCATTTCCGCTGAAATTCTCCGACAGGGTTCGCCAAGCGGTCCTCAATCCAGCGAGAAAGGTCATGGAAGGACGGCCCAAACAGCGGCAAAAGCATATCCAATCGCCAGCGAGCCGATCACAGCAAGTATCACGAACAGAGCGATGGTCGGAGGGCGGAGAACTGCCACGACAGCCATCACCCCCCACACACTGACTGCGCCGCCGGAAACGAGGAACGCCATTGCAGCTCCGGGTGACATGCCCAGATCAAGCAGCCCCCGAACCAGAGGCAGAGCCGCATAGCCATCGAGATACATTGGGGCGCCGACCATTACCGCAAGCGGGATGGCATAGACGGAATCCTCTCCGACATAAGTTGCCAAGAGATGCGACGGTAGAAGGTCGCGCAGAAGGTATTCCGCCGCAAACGCGAAGGTCAGGCACAAGGCAATGAGCTTCGTCATGGAAAGGAGGTCGGCGCGGAAGATGCGCATACGAGCAGGATCCCGCCAGATACGGAATGAAAATTCGGTTGATGTGCCGATACCGCATTCCCCCGCATCCGCCTTGCGCAAGGAACGCAGCGGATTTTGCACCATCTTTGTCCCGGTCAGAAGCGCGGTTCCAGTTCCCGCGAAAACGCCGAGGGCGAATGCCGCAACGGCCTTCCCGATCGCGAACGCCGGACCAAGAACTGCCCACGTCACCGCGAACATTGCCGGATCTGTGAGCGGAGAAGAAAGCCAGAACGCCATGATAGGTGCGAGTGGAACTCCTGAGGCGAGGAACCCGGTCATCAACGGTAGCACCGTTACACCGCACACCGGCGTAACGGCACCAACCCCCGACGCGATCACGATCGTTGTTGCCGGGCGTCCCCGGAACCATTGTGCAGTGACCATACCAGCGCCGCTTGCCGCAACCCAAGCAGATAGAATGAGGCCGATTGCTATGGTTGGGGCCACATCGACAAAGCTCTCAAGAACGTAACGCGAGGTTTCTTGCGCTTTCTGTGGCCACACGACCGCAACGGCGGCTGTGAAAACCGCGGCGGTTGACCAAACAAATGGCCTTTGAAGTCTTGGAAGCGCAATAGTCATGGGCATCATCCTCGTTGATGCCTTTTTGTAAACTGCCAGCTTCCATGAGTGAAACGAATAGTATAAATACTAGGTATGAGTGAAACCAATAGATCCGGCCCGCAGCTCGACAGCGACTTGCTGCGAAGTTTCCTCGCGGTCGCCAAGGCCGGGAGTGTCAGCGCTGGCGCAAATCGTCTTCTGCGAACGCAATCCGCCATTAGCCTGCAGGTCCAAAAACTTGAAGATATTGTCGGACAACAATTGTTCGAGCGCCATGGTCGCGGAGTTTTGTTAACTACGCGCGGTGAACAATTGCTGCCAATTGCGCGCCAGGTCGTTGAGACGTTGGATCAGACGGTCCTCTTTATGAGGGAAGCACAGGTCAGAGGTGAAATCCGGCTTGGGATCCCTGAAGAGTATGGCGACACTCTACTGCCATCAATTCTTTCTGGGTTTTCGGAAGAGCAGCCGGGCGCGCGCATCCTGTTGCGGTGCGGTTCCAGCGTGGAGTTTCCAGCCGCACTTTTACAGGGCGAACTGGATCTCGCCCTCCATACACCAGAGAGCGTCGCAGTGAACGATGTGATCGTCCATCGCGAGGCGGCCATCTGGACCGGCTCGGCCTTTCATGATGTTCAGAGCCGTAGACCGCTGCCCGTTGCCCTGTTCGACAAGGCCTGCTGGTGGCGCGAACGTTGCCTCGATCTGCTACAGAAAGCCGGATTGGACTATGAGATCGTCTGCACCAGCGAAAGTGTCGCTGGTGTTCGTGCCGCGATATCGGCGGGAGTCGCAGTCGGCGTCCTCCCGCAAAGCTCGCTAACCGATCGCATTCGGTATTTAGCGGATGCCGGTTTGCCTCTGCTCGGCGAGACGCCCCTCGTGCTGTCGCGGGCTTCTGGTGCCGAGGCCGTACTGGCCGATAGCTTGACCGCGATCATTGCAAGAACTGTCCGGACGCTTAAGCCTGCAGCCTAACCGCAGCTGCAGACTCCTGCGGGTCGTTTGAAGCCGGCGCTCAGCGTTACGATGGTGAACAAGGCCTTCCACGCCCAACTCCAGTAATCGACGTGATCGGGACGAAAGAAACCAAGGATCGTTGCGTCGCCCGGATTGGGTGACCAAACACCGAGCCCTAGATACTCGCGGGTACCAAGCAGATAGACCAGGCTGAGCAAGATGGCGCTGGCGAGAACCGGACGGAGCGGCGCATAGGGCAGGATCACCTTGTACGCTGATGACGCAAGATGAGAGAGTTCGGCGAAGAAATGCGCGGCAAGACCGAAAGCCACGCCGGCTACGACGACTTTCAGGAGCAGAACCGCATCAAGGTGAAATCCGATCGCCTCGCCGGCGCCGCCGAGATAGGCAATGGTATAGTGAACATGGCCAATTCCCCAGGCGTGACATGTCCAGTCGGCGACGACAGCCGCCAGCAGCGTTGGCAGAAGAGCCTCATATTGCATCCGGCCGATGGTGAGCACCTCGAGCGCGAAAATCGCGCCGGCAATCGGCGTGCCAAAAACAGCACCGAACCCGGCCGCAATTCCAGCCATCAGCAGAATGCGCACATCACCCGGCGTCAGCCTGAGCATGCGGCCGAACGCGCTCGCGAGACTGCCACCGAGCTGGACAGCCGTTCCCTCGCGACCAGCTGAGCCGCCAACCAAATGGGTCAGGACGGTTGTGACGAGAATGAAAGGTGCCATGCGGGTGTTAAGGACCGGTTCCTGGACACGACTCTACTCCTTCGCGTGGCTCGCGTTGAGTAGGAGTCATCAGCTTCGTCGGGGAAGCGGTTTGGCGTAATGCCCGGCAGAATCCATTACCGTTGCGCGTTCACTACGTTGCCTGCATATCGTCGTCAATAGCTATGAGTTGAGAACCCCAGCCAAGGTTCAAGGATCTCGAACGTCTCGTCCATCGGATAAGCGTAGCTCAGGTAGGGGATCGAGAAATGTCCGAAACGCAGGGAAATCTGCCGTTCGGCCGCCATCTCCCCGGACTTCGCCACGGCAGCATGCGCCTGCTCTTCCAGGCCGACAAGCCGCAGAAAATGCAGCGCGACGGCTCGTTGCTCTTGGGGCGATCCACGGCGATTCATGCGAAGGCCGAACCGGACGTTTTCCAGGACGCTCAGCCAAGGGAAGAGGTTTGGCGACTGGAATACATATCCGAGAACCGGATGCTCCGGCACAACAGGCGCACCGTCTATGGTGATATGCCCCGATTGCGGGCGCAGGAAACCGGAAAGAAGATTGAGGAGCGTTGACTTGCCACAACCGGACGGACCGAGGATCGCCACGAATTCTCCCGGCCGAGCTTTCAGCGAAAACCGTTCGAATACGCCGCGGCGGCTTTCGGGATAGGTGAAAGCCATGCCGTCCACCGAGAAGGCGGCGCTGGATGAAATCTGCCGTGGTGTAGGTAGAGATGCCATGTTGCCTGAGGACGACCCTGAATTGGAGTTGCCCCAGCTTATAATACATTATAATACAGGCGATCAACGCGAAGAGTTCCCCTTGTCCGGCGGCTAAAGGGAACGCTATTCCACAGCTTTGATGCTTCGTGGTCTTTTCGACCCAATGGAAGATAGATGAGTCTGATACGGAACAACCCGGTGGCGATGTACCTGCAGATCGCCGATCGCCTTCGTGGCGAGATCACCGAAGGCGTCTATGAGCCGTCCGGACGGCTCCCGTCGGAATCGCAGATTGTGGCACGCTTCACGGTCAGTCGCGTCACCGTCCGGCTGGCGCTCGAACAGCTCGACAAGGACGGGTTGATCGACCGTCGGAAAGGCAAAGGCACTTTCGTAGCGGGCAAGCAGGTGCGCCATCGGATCGATACGCTGCGTAGCTTTCATGAGTCGCTGAAAGTCCAGGGCTTCGATGCCACGATGCGGATCGTTGAACTGACCGCCATCGAAACACCATCTGCCTTCATCCCGCTATTCGGAACGAAATGCGCACTTTTAGAGCGGCTTCATGTCGTGAACGATGAACCAATTGCATTGGGCCGAAGCCTGTTGCCGACCTTCATATTGGAGCTTGAGCGAGAGGTAGCAGAACAACAACCGACTTATGCACTCCTCAAAGACAAAGCCGGCACCGACATTGTCTCCGCCGAGATTGCGATCGGAGCGCGTGCTGTCTCGCCTCGGATAACATCGCTGACGGGCGCAGCCGAAAATACCGTCCTGCTTGTGCTCGAACGAACCTCCTATTTCGATAACGGCGTCTGCGCCGAAAAGTCTGAATTCTTTATTCGGCCGGAGCGCTATAAGTTTGTCCTCGGTAATCGAATTCCCGAGCGCTGATTGTTCAAGTACCTGCTCTTGAACGGAATCAAACTGCCGCATTCTCCATCATCTGCCTTCCCGTGCGTATCGCACAGTGGCATGGCGCTATGCGCCATTAGAATGGACGGCAATCCGCTTACAGTTGCGGGGGCAGCCACGGTTTTGGTCCCATGCGGGTCGTCCGCACCGTGTTCCCTATTATTCCCCTCCATCTCTTGGGGTAGGGGAACCGTCGCGGCCAGTTAATTGAGAAGCTGACAACGGGTCAAGGCCGGGCTTGGAACCGGTGCGGACGACCTCAGATGGCCTTTTCATAAGCGCCTCCCAATTCGATGAGCCGCGTCGAGACCTTTTCGGCAAGATCGTGGTCATGGGTGACCAGCAGAACCGCAAGGCCGGTCTCCTCGACGATCTCCTGGAGGAACGTGATGACGTCTTGCTGGCTCACTGGGTCAAGTCGAGAGGTCGCCTCGTCGGCAAAGAGGAAGGCGGGATCAAGCAGAAGCGCCCGCAAAAGTGCAAACCGTTGCAATTCACCGCCGGAAACCTGTCCCGACAGACGATCGAGCAAGGCGTTTTGCAAACGCAGGCGCCTGCACAGGATTTCGATCTCGGTCCAATCTTTGCCATGCAGGTGAGCAAGATCTTTCAAACCCTTACGGATCGTCTGATGTGGAGCGAAGGCAGCCGGTGGGTCCTGGTAAAGCTTCTGGAAACGGAGTGGCGACAGCTCCCCATCTCTCACGACCGCACCTGCATCGGGTCTGGTCAGGCCAAGCAGAATATTGCCGATTGTCGTCTTGCCGCAGCCGCTCGGGCCGACGATGGACACGATCTCGCCTGCGGCGACTTTAATATCGAAGCCGGAAAACAGCACCCTGTCGCCATAACGCTTTTCCAGTCCCTGGGCTGCGACCACGGTCTTGCCAGGCGTCGCTCCTGCCCTCCGCTTCCATTGTGAAGGCTCGGCGGCAAGAAGTGACTTCGTATAGGCATGTTCCGGTGCTTCGAGCAGCGCTTCGGCGGGGCCGTACTCGACCAGCCGCCCCTCCAGCATGACGCCGACCATGCCGCCGAGCGCCCTTGCAACGGCGACATCGTGGGTGATGGCCAGGAGCAATCGTCCCGCCTCCACCTCGTGCCTCAGCCGTGCCGTCACCGAGTCCCGCAGCGCCGCGTCAAGACCTTTTGTTGGCTCGTCGGCGATCAACAATTCGGTGTCGGCGGCATGGGCCATCGCGATTGCTACGCGCTGACCCATGCCGCCCGAGATCTGAAACGGATAGAGAGCCTCGGCCGAGGAAAGGGAGACGTCAGCTAAATTTTGCCTGGCGGCCGCCACGCTATCGATGGCTTTCTTGCCCTTGACGTAGCGATGAACCTCGGCGACCTGCGGGCCGACGCGCATCGTCGGGTCCAGCGCCAGCCATGGCTCCTGCGGCAGGAGGCCGACGCTTCGGCCCCAGCGTCGGCGCCGCTCTGCGGCCGTTTCCTCAAGGAGATCCAGCCCCTTGAAGAACACGCTCCCCGCGGCGTGCACCCCCGGCGGCAGATTGCCCATGATCGCCTGGGCGACCAGGGATTTTCCAGAGCCGCTTTCTCCAAGCAGGGTCAGTGGCCGGCCCTTGCCGAGTGCAAGCGAGACGTTCGAGACGATCGGTCCATCAGCCGCGTGGATCGACAGGTCGTTAACCGCAAGATCACTCATCAACTGGATGTTCATGCTCGCTCCCCCTGGGCGAGAAGTTGCAGGCCAAGAACGAGCAGGAAAATCAGCGCAGCGGGAAGCAGCACGTGCACTGGCGCCTCGGCAAAATAGGGCAGAAGTTCAACGATCATACTGCCGAGTTCAGGCGTCGGCGGTTGCAGGCCGACACTGATCGCACTCAACGTCGAGACCGCGATAATGGCCGTTGCCATGGCAAACGCGGCAAGGGTCGCGATCATCGGCGCAATGACCGGAAGCACATAATGCTCCAGGATGTAGCGCGAGCCGAAACCAAGCATACGCGCCGCCTCGATATGCGGCTGGGACAATATCGTTTTCGTGGTCGCCTTCGTCACCCGATAGAACTCAACCCAGAGCGTGAGGGCCAGGCCGAGGAAAAGGGGGCCGTAGTTGCCCGGCGAAAAGGCGAGCAACAGCAACACCAGCATGAGGCCGGGCAATGCCAATACGATGGTTACCACAAATTCGAGCCCGCGTTCTGTCCACCCGCCTCTCCAGGCGGCGATGAGACCAAGCAGCACGCCGGGTATGGCAGCAGCCAGCATGGTGAGGAAAGCCAGTCCGAACGATAGCCGTGCGCCATGGGCAAGGCGCGCCAGCAGGCTGCGGCCGTAGTGATCGGCGCCAAGCAGGTAGCCGCCACCGATCGGAGCAAGGCTGGCGCCAAAGTCCTGGGCCGCCGGATCGACCGGGATAACCGCCGGCCCGATGATGGCAAAACCGCTAAGCAGGATCAGCAGGCTCGCGCCAGCCAAACGCGAGGCTCCGAGGCCTTTCTTCGGCGGCAGGTAGATCTGGTCAATGGTCGTCATGCATTTTTCCTTATACGCGGATCGAGCCAAAGCGTCACAAGGTCGACAATGGCGGCGATGGCGACGAACATCAGGCCCATGGTCAGCGCCGTGCCCTGCACCATCGGCACGTCCCGCTCGACAATGGCATGCACCAGCGCGTGACCGATGCCGGGATAAGCAAAGAGGGATTCGACGACCACAACCCCTTCGATGAGATAGATCGCCTGCAACCCAAGATAGGACACGACCGGAATCGCCGCATTCCTCAGGCCATGGCGCCGCACGACCACGGCCTCCGGAAGCCCCTTGTAGCGGGCGAAGGCAAAGTACGGCGCGCGCGCCACCACTGCCACCGCGTTGCGGGTGACACGGCTCGACATGGCCGCAAGCCCGAGAGCCAGCGTCAGTGCCGGCAGGAGTATTTCGCGCGGCGAACCAAAGCCTGCCGGTGGTAGCCAGCCGAGCTGCCGGGAAAATACCAGCATCAGGACAAGCCCCAGGACAAAGGGTGGGATGGCGCGGAAGGTGACCGCGCCCATGAGACCGACGCGATCAGCAGTTCCACCGGGCTTGAGGCCGCCAAAGAGACCGATGATTGGGCCGATCAGCAGCGACAGCAGGAGGGCCGCCGCCGCCAACCAGACCGAAGCACCGAGCTGGACCTGCAGTTCATGGGCGACCGCGCGGCCCGTGACCAGCGAATGACCGAGATCGAAGCGTGCGAGACTGCCGAGCCATTCGATGAACTGCACGGCAATCGGACGGTCGAGCCCAAGTTCAAGGCGCACCTTTTCCGCCGCATCGGCAATTCGCGCGTCCGGCCCATAACGGCCGGCGGCGATGCGCATGGCTGCATCGCCGGGCAGCACGCGCATCAGGACGAAACATAAGGCTCCGACCACGATGGCAACGATACCGGCCTGCAGGAGGCGCGTCAGAAGAAAATTCTTCATCGTCATGCCCGTCATTCCGCCCACCGAATGGAGGAGAGGCCGTAGTTCACCTCAAGCGGATCGACCTCGACACCAGCGATGCGTTTGCTGGACACGATGGCCAGCTCCGACCATGTCACGGGGATGCTTGGCAGTTCCTCTTGCAGGATTTCGATGGCACGTTTCTGGAGGGGCGCGCGGACGGCGGGATCGCTTGTCGCGGCCAGCTGATCGACGATCGCCTGCATCTCCTTGTTGTCCCAGCCCATCGAGCCCCAGTCGCTTCCGCCCGGGCCGTAATCCTGGAGCAGCGTGCCGACCGGATCCGGAACGATCGAATAAAGCCGCGATACCAGACCCATTTCCAGCGTGCCGTCCTGGTGGCGCGCGGGGATTTCAGAGCTGTTGCCGACGGACACCTTGACGTCGATGCCAACCTGCCGAAGCTGAGCCTGAAGTGCGGTGGCGATCGGCGGCAATTCGGGCCAACTTGCATAGGTCAGCATCGTCACGCGGAAGCGCTTGCCGTCCTTCTCCAGAATGCCGTCGCTACCCGGCGTCCAGCCTGCTGCCTTGAGCAGTTCCTTCGCTTTTTCGAGGTCTTTCTCCAAAGGCTGAACATCAGGCGAGTTCCAGCCTTTCATCGCAGGCGGGAAGAGCTGTGTCGCGGCGAGACTGGCATTGCGCAAGATCACCTTGGTGGTGCCGACACGGTCAATGGCGGCACTGATCGCCTGTCGCTCCTCGACCTGATCGAAAAAGGGCGATGCCGCATTGACCTTCAGAAGCCGAGTGCGCGGGATCGTAGCGATCTGCACATCCAGCTTTGGATTGGCCTTCAGCCGGTCGACGGAAACAGGAAGCATGGAAAAAACGAGGTCGGCCTCGCCGCTCTCGGCCATCAAGGCACGGGTTTCCCCTTGACCTACGGCAAGATAATTCACCTCGGAAATGCCGGGTTCGCCGCCCCACCAGGCGCCTGACCCCTCCAGTTCAAGACGCGCGGGTGGCGTGAGGGTCTTCACCTTGTAGGGGCCGGTGCCAACGATCCGCGTGACCTTGCCGGCTGCGTCGAAGGATGACGGCGCGAGCACGATGGTGCTGAAATGCACGAGATAGGCGGGCAATGCCGAGAACGGCTTAGTCAGCCGTATCTGGATATCTTTGCCTTCAACCCCGATTTCGGCGACAGGCGCCTGCGACAGGACACCGACACCTCCCAGTGCCCGTTGAAGGCTGGCAACCGTGGCTTGCGCCGTTACCGGTGTTCCGTCATGGAAGGCAGCGTTGCCACGCAATTTGAACCACCAGACGAGCCCGTCCTGCGAGACCGTCCAGCTTTCGGCGAGACCCGGAACAAGCGCGCCCTCTTTGTCAGTGGTGACGAGCGTCTCAGCGACCTCGAGACGGCTGAAGATATAGCCGGTCTGTGCCGGCTCGATGCCGGTGATTTCCCACGGGCCCGCCACCTTCAGGGCTTCGGCCTGTGCAAAGGTTGCCGGCAACGATGCGCCGAGCATGAGTGTGAGGAAAAGCGCTTTCGCAATGCGCATGGAATTTTCTCCGTTTCAATTTGATAATCTTGAAAAATCAGTGGGATTGGAGGCAGCGGAAAACGCATGGGCTACGTCGTCCTCCGTCACGTCCGTCATTGGTTTGTGAACCGAGGCTTGGACCGTCTCTGTGCCCTGCATCACCAGGATCACGGTCTCTTTCGGAGGACAGCCGGGGACGTGGCAGGCAAGCTCGCTGACCGAAACAACAGCGTCGTCCGGTAACAAGAGCAGCTTGCGCGCCCAAAATTTGATCGCGCGAGCACTGGTGACGACCGACGGCCCATTGCGTTCCAGTGGATTGACGAAGGCCTCGCTCATGCCGCATCTCGCTTTCTTCTCGCCGAGCGCGGAGCCAGTACCTCGAAGAGATCCCGGATGGGTTTGACCGGCATGTCCTGGCCGATGAGGACCACGCGGCTGCGATGATCTTCGTCCGGCCAATGTTCGAGGCGCTGAAGCGGATAGAGCCGGTGTTGCACTGCGTGGGCGACCAGCGGGCGGGCCGGGTCGTCGGTGAGCGCGAACAGGCCCTTCAGGCGCAGAAGACCGGAGCCGATGTTTGTCGTCACGATATGCAGGAAGGTCTCGACGGCCTGGGGCGAGAGTGGAACATCGTGGCTCAGGCTGATCGCCTCGATCTCATCCCCATGCCGGTTGGGGTCGTGGGCATGATCGCCGTGAGCGCCGAGCCTTTCCATCGCAAGCCAGCCAGGGACGTCCTCCACCTTGCCAGTGACGGAGTAGGCGCCGTCACCGAATAGCCCGGACAGATTGAAATCCTGTCGATGGCGATCATGGTAGACTGCCGCAGGATTGAGAGCCCTCAGCTCATTTGGCCAGTCGTGAGCCGTATCTGTGATATCTGTCTTGGTCAGGACCACATGATCGGCAAAGGCGAGCTGTTTCCAGCCTTCCATGAAGCTATTGAGGGTTGCGCGTCCATCAAGCACATCGAAGGCTGTCACGACGCGGGCGAGATGAAAATGCCGCGCGACCACATGATCTCTCAGGCCCATGGCGGGTGACCCGCCGGGAATGATGCTGTTGATGATCGGCGCAGGATCGGCCAGTCCCGTTGTCTCGATCACCACCCGTGAGATGGGCGGTATGTCGCCGCGAAGCCGCGCCTCGTGAAGCTCCGAAAGGGAACTTCTGATGTCGCTTGTCGCCGTGCAGCAGATGCAGCCGGTGGTCGTCCGGAAATAGGTTTCGGAGCCCTTGCGGACGAGATCGTGATCGATCGCAACGGTTCCGAACTCGTTGACGATGACGGCCGTCCCGTGCATGACCGGATCGGCCAGGATGTCGTTCAGCAGCGTTGTCTTGCCCGAGCCAAGGAAGCCGGTCAGAAGCGTGACCGGCACGGAGTCGTATAGCCGTCTCACGTCATCCTCCGTGTTATTGGGTGGGTTGCGCCACCGCTTGAACATGCCGCCAATCATGCTGCAAGGGATCCACTTCGTTTAAATCCGGATAAGAGGCTTGCTCGGCATGAGCCGGGCAAGCCATGCGATCAGCTTCCGAGGATCGCGGCCTTCAGCGTGTTCACGTTGTAACGGAACATATCGATATAGGTAGATGCGGGGCCGTCGTTCTTGGACAAGGCGTCCGAGTACAGCGTGCCACCGATCTTGATGCCGGTTTCTTTCGAGATCTGCTCGATGACCCGCGGATTGGTGATGTTCTCGAGGAAGATTGCCGAAGCCTTGTCGTGCTTCACCTGATCGATCAACTTCGCCACGTCCGCTGCAGAGGCTTCCGCTTCGGTCGAGATGCCCTCAGGCGCGATGAACTTGAGGCCGTATTCATGCTCGAAATAGCCAAAGGCGTCATGGGACGTGATCACCGTGCGCTTTTCAGTCGGAATGGATTCGATTGCGGCCTTCACCTCGGTCTCGAGCTTGCCGAGCTTCGCAACATAGGCCTCGGAATTGGCCGTGTATGTCGCGCACCCCGCCTTGTCGGCTTGGCAGAAGGCATCGGCGATATTCTTCGCGTAGATTTCGGCATTGTGGATCGACTGCCAGGCATGCGGATCGAACTCGCCATGGTGATGATGACCCTCGTGCCCATGATCGTGAGCCTCTTTCTCGTGATCATGTCCAGCTTCGGCCTTCTCCTCGGCCTCGTGACCATGCTCCTCTTCAGCGTTCTTGAGCGGCTCGATCCCCTTGGTCACTTCGACCACCGAGGCTTTCGTGCCGCTGGCTTCGATCAAGCGCGACATGAAGCCCTCGAACTGAAGGCCATTGACGAGAACGACATCGGCTCCTTCCAGAGAAGCAGCATCCGCCGGCCGCGGTTCATAGACATGCGCGTCGCCGTCGGGTCCGACCAAGGTGGAGATTTCCACCCGATCGCCGCCAACGTTTTTGGCGAAGTCGGCGATGATCGAAAAGCTGGCGACCACCTTCAGTTCGGCTGCTGATGCGCTGGAGGCAAAGCCGCCAAGCGTGATGAGGCTGGCAAAGGTGGCAAAGCGTAGGGTGTTGAACATAGAAATCTCCTTGGGTTGATCAGGCTGTTCTGTGGCGGCGGGACGTCAGGACGCTCGGAAGCATTCCTCGCGTCCCGACCAGGGCCGACACGGCGTAGATGATGCCCGCAGTCAGAATGATGGCGGGACCGGACGGCAAAGACGCGTGATAGGACAGCAGCAATCCACTGACCGAAGAGATGGCCGCGATGATGATCGCAATGGCGCACATTGCGCGAACCTCGTTGGTCCAGAAGCGGGATGCGGCGGCCGGCAGCATCATCAGGCCCACAGATAGCAGCGTGCCGAGCGCCTGGAACCCGCCAACGAGGTTGAGGACGACCAGCGTCAGGAAGATGAGGTGAACTGGCGTTCCGATACGGCTGACGGAGCGAAGAAATAGCGGGTCAAGACATTCAGCGACGAGCGCGCGCCAGAAGACCGCCAGCGCCACAAATGTGATGACGGCGACGCCGACAATCAGCGTGAGTGCGGCATCATTGAGAGCCAGCACCGAACCGAAGAGGACGTGCATGAGATCGACGCTCGATCCCTTCCACGACACCAGCAGAACCCCGACCGCAAGCGAGATCAGGTAAAAGGCGGCGAGCGAAGCGTCCTCCTTCTGGACGGTGAAGCGCGAGACAATGCCTGAGCCGAGCGCTACCAGCAGTCCGACGACCAGACCGCCGATCGTCATCGGGACGATCTGAAGCCCGAACAGCACAAAACCTACGGCCGCACCCGGAAGAATGGCATGCGCCATCGCATCCCCGGTCAGGCTCATGCGCCGCAACATCAGAAAGACGCCGACCGGCGCACAGCTGATGGACAACACGAGCGATCCGAAGAGCGCGCGCTGCATGAAGCCATAGCGCAGGAACGGGCCGATCAGATCCTCATACATGGCCGGCAACCTTGTGATGGTGTGGGAGGTGAGTGTGATGTTCGTGGCCTTGAGTGTGGCGCCCCTGCCCTGCATCATCCTCGCACCAGCCGGCCTGTTCGTCCCAGGCCTCCTGAAAGCTGCGCGCCTTGCGCAAGTTCTCAAAGGTCATGACATCAGAGGTGGCACCCCAAGCCACCGGTTTGCGAGCCATCAGCAGCGTCTCGGGAAAATGTTCGCGCACCAGCGCGTGGTCATGCAGCACGCACAGAACCGTGCGACCCTCCGCCACCCAGCCTTTTATAACGAGAATGAGGTCAGCAATGGTGCGTGCATCGACCGCGTTGAACGGTTCGTCCAGCAGGATCAGATCGGCATCCTGAAGCATGGTGCGCGCAAAAAGCGCCCGCTGCATCTGCCCGCCAGACAGGCTGTCGAGGGGGCGTTTCTCAAAACCAGTCAATCCAACCGCGTTCAGGCACGTGGAAAGCCTGATCTTGTCGGCGACCGTGAGGCGCCCAAGCAAGCCGCGCTTCTGCCAGTGACCGAGCGACACGAGATCGATCACGCGGGCCGGAAACGTCCGGTCGAGTTCAGATTGCTGTGCCAGGTAGGCCAGGCGCCGGAAGCCTGGAACGCAGGCACCGCTGATCGGCTTCAAGATCCCGGCGATGCCTTTCAGCAAGGTGGATTTGCCCGACCCGTTGGCGCCAACGATTGCGGTGAGCGAGCCCACCTGAACCTCTCCGCTCAGGTGATGAACGGCGGCGTGGCCCTGGTAGCCAAGCGTAAGGTTCCTGAATTCCAGACAAGTGTTGTTCATCGCGTCCTCGGGGATTGACAGCGACTGGATATGTAATGTTATTACGTTCGTCAATCGAAAACGTAACGTAATAACATTTGCACAAACCGAACCGCGGCAGCCGCTGCCTCACGCTCGTCGTTCAGGAGGACACCATGTCTCAGATCGAACCCACGCCCGTCACGGTGCTGACCGGATATCTCGGTGCCGGGAAAACCACGCTTCTCAACCGCATTCTCACCCAGCCGCACGGCAAGAAATTTGCCGTCATCGTCAACGAGTTCGGCGAGGTCGGCATCGACAACGACCTGATCGTCGAGTCGGACGAGGACGTGTTCGAGATGAATAATGGCTGCATCTGCTGCACTGTGCGAGGAGACTTGATCCGCATCATTGAAGGTCTGATGCGTCGGCCCGGCCGCTTCGACGGCATCCTCATCGAGACGACGGGCCTCGCCGATCCGGCTCCGGTGGCACAGACCTTCTTCGTCGACGAGGATGTCAGATCGAAAACCCGGCTGGATTCGATCATCACCGTTGTCGACGCCAAGCATCTACTTGGCGAGATCGACCGCGCCCATGAGGCGCAGGAACAGCTCGCCTTTGCCGATACGATCATCCTCAACAAGATTGATCTCGTCGATGACGACGACATCGCTGCCGTGGAGCAGCGCATCCGGCGGATCAATCCCACCGCCAGCATCATCAGATCGACCCGTTGCGATATCGATATCGCCAGCCTTCTGGATCGAAAGGCGTTCGACCTCGATCACATTCTGGAGGTCGAGCCGGACTTCCTCGACGAGACCCACGAGCACGAGCATGACGATCATGTCACCAGCTTCTCGCTGGTCGAGCGGGAAGCCATGGATCCGGGCAAGTTCCTCAACTGGCTGCAGACGACGGTGCAGGCATTCGGCATGGATATGCTGCGAATGAAGGGGATCATCTCGTTTGCCGGTGACGACGACCGCTTCGTCGTCCAGGCCGTGCACATGCTGCTGGAAGGCGATCACCAGCGCCCCTGGAAGGAAACCGAAGATCGGGTGACCCGACTGGTGTTCATCGGCCGCGATCTGCCCAAGGACGTCATCAGCGACGGTTTTGCAAAATGCCGTGCGGTTCGACAGGCCGCAGAATAGCCCACCGCGCGGAACAAATCACAACATGAAGGAAGGAACCCGATGAGACTGTCTCTCACCCGAAACCGCTTGCTGGCCGCCGTAGCAGCGAGCCTGGCGTTCGCTGCATCCGGCGCATTCGCCGAGGATCACGAGACCAAGGAGGCCTGGCGCCTATTCGTGGCCGACCATACAAACCCGGTCGTCCGCGTCATCAACTTCGAAGACGGCAAGGAACTTGGGCGTTACGACGTCAAGGGATATGCATCGCTGACGGCGAGTGCCTCCGGTCAGACGGTGTTTGCGGCCCAGACGGAAGCGGATGTCATTCATGCGTTCAAGACCGGCATCAAATTTTCCGACCATGGAGAACACCGCGATCTCGAAGTGTCCGGGCCGGCACTTCTGCCTGTGACATTCGAGGGCAAGCGCCCGGGCCATGTCGTGCCGCATGATGACCATGTCGTCCTGTTCTACGACCGCTCCGACAAGGCCGAAATCGTCGATGAAGCCGACATCCTCGACGGAAAAGTGGAGAAGCGGATCGTCGATACGATCAAGCCACATCACGGCGTGGCGGTGACGATGGGCCGCTACGTGCTCGTCTCGGCCCCGAACACGAAGATCGAAACGAAGTCAGATGAATTGCCGCCGCGCATTGGTCTTCGCGTCGTCGATGAAAAGGGCAGCCAGGTTGGCGAGATGGCCAAGTGCACCGACCTTCATGGGGAAGCCACATCGGCCCGCCTCGTTGCCTTCGGCTGCAAGGAAGGCGTTCTTGTTGCCCGCCCGGGCGGACTTGACGGGCCGAAGCTCACGATGCTGCCATATCCCGCCGATTTCCCGAAGGCCTATACCGGCACGCTTCTTGGCGGCAAGGCGATGCAGTTCTTCCTCGGCAACTATGGCGATGACAAGCTCGTGCTGATCGATGCGGATGCCGAACAGCCTTACAAACTGATCGAGCTGCCGACCCGCCGCGTCGATTTCCAGCTCGATCCGGCAGAACCGCGGAACGCCTACATCCTGACCGAAGACGGTGACCTGCATGTTCTTGATGTCATCAAGGGCGAGATCGTCCGCAAGGCCAAGGTTACCGAGCCCTACAGCAAGGATGGCCACTGGCGCGATCCGCGCCCGCGCCTCGCTGTTGCCGATGGCCACGTCGCCATCACCGATCCCCGCCATTCTCTCGTTCGCGTCGTCGATTCGGACACGCTGAAAGAAACGCGCACCATCGCGGTCGAAGGCCAGCCCTTCTCGATCGTTGCCGTCGGCGGTTCGGGCGCTTCGCACTGATGCGATGAAACCTCTGTCCGGAACTGCAGCGTCGTTCCGGACAGACCCTCAGCACGGCACGTCCCGGAGATCAGCATGTTGCAGGCAGCCCATTCCAACGATGTAAAGTTGACGAGGAACCAGAGCCTCGTGCTCTCCGTGCTGCAATCGTCCGAGCAGCCGCTCAGCGCCTATACCATTTTGGACCGTCTGCGGGATGACGGCTTGAGGGCACCGCTTCAGATCTATCGCGCGCTCGACAAGCTGATGGAGGTTGGCCGCATCCACCGGCTGGAAAGCATGAACGCTTTCGTCGTCTGTTGTCATTCAAAGCATGGGCAGATCCATCCACGGATCACCGCATTCGAGATCTGCGAAGCCTGTGGGAAGGTCAACGAATTCCACGATGCGAAGATCGAGGATGCGCTTGGAAGGCGCGCCAAGGGTAGCGGCTTCAAGATCCGCTCCACCACGATCGAAGTCCACGGACTCTGCGGCGAATGCCACTGAGCTTGAGCCACTGAGCGCGGAACGGCCACCGCGCGTTGCCTGCGCACGCTACTTTATATTTTATAGGATTCTCGCTATGAAAAAGCTCCCTGTCACCGTCCTCTCCGGCTTCCTCGGCGCCGGCAAGACGACCTTGCTCAACCATATTCTCACCAACCGCGACGGCATGCGCGTTGCCCTGATCGTCAACGACATGAGCGAGGTCAATATCGACGCCGCGCTCGTCCGCGACGGCGGAGCCAATCTATCGCGCACCCAGGAACAACTGGTCGAAATGACCAATGGCTGCATCTGTTGCACGCTGCGTGACGACCTGCTGCAGGAAGTGCGGGCATTGGCCGAGCAGGATCGCTTCGACCACCTGCTGATCGAATCCACCGGCATCTCCGAGCCACTCCCCGTCGCCGCGACCTTCGACTTCCGCGACGAGAACGGCCAAAGCCTTGCCGATGTCGCCAGGCTCGACACGATGGTGACGGTCGTTGATGCAGCCAACCTTTTGCAGGACTACAGTTCCTCGGACTTCCTGGCAGACCGCGGCGAGACGGCAGGCGACGGAGATAGCCGCACACTGGTCGACCTTCTGGTCGAACAGATCGAGTTCGCCGATGTCGTGATCCTCAACAAGATCAACACGGCGACGCCGCAACAGCGCGATGCCGCCCGCAAGATTATCGTCGGCCTGAACCCGGACGCCAGGCTCATCGAGGCCGATTTCGGCAAGGTCGACTTGAAGGAGGTTTTGGGTACCGGTCGCTTCGATTTCGCCAAGGCCGAGACGCATCCGCTTTGGTACAAGGAGTTGCACGGCTTCAAGGACCATATTCCCGAAACGGAGGAATACGGTATCCGCTCCTTCGTCTACCGCGCGAAGAAGCCATTCGATCCGACAAAGTTCCAGGCATTCATTGATAGATCGTGGCCGGGCGTGGTTCGTGCCAAGGGCTTCTTCTGGTTGGCCACTCGCCCGCATCATGTCGGCGAGATCAGCCAGGCCGGCTCGCTTGTCCGAACCGGCAAGATGGGCCTCTGGTGGACCTCCGTTCCGAAAGATCAATGGCCGCGCGATCCTGGTTTCCTCAACATGATGAAACCCTATCTCGACCCGGTCTGGGGAGACCGCCGACAGGAAATCGTCTTCATCGGCGCCGATCCGATGGACGAAGCGAAGATTAAGGCCGAACTCGATACCTGCCTGATCGACTGCCCGGTCTTTGCCCCGGATCTCTGGCGCAACTTGCCGGACCCGTTCCCAAGCTGGGATCGCAAGGCTGCTTGAGAACTGCCGATCGGCAGATTGCCAGGCGTCGAGCCCTTGATCGTTGGGCCAGGAGGCTCGACCGGTCGAGCTTCCGCTTCGCTTCCATAGAGCAGGCGCCCGTTACCAAGATCGGGGGGCTCGGCTTCAGCCCCTCGCGATACCAACCAAGGTGCCTCATCGACCGGCGTGGCGGGTATTGCGCACATCCATGAGTGCGGTAACGAATGCCCTGACGAGGCTCGCCTTCTGCATATCCGGTCGAAACAACAGATAGCTCTTGAAATAGACAGAGGGCTCGAACGGCCGAAAAATCAGGCCGCGCTGGGCGAAGCCATCGACAGCGAGTGGATTGACGATCGCCAATCCGACTCCCTCAAGCGCGAGTGCGCAGGCCGTGATGGCGAAAGGGGTTTCGATCACAAGGTTGGGCCTCATTGTGGGGTCGAGGGTATCGTCCCTTTTTTGACCGCCCTGACTTATCCACTTCTTACCCATATTGCTCTGACAGGCGGCATTCGCGGTCTGTTCCCCCGGCCTTCAGCGCCAAAATCTCCTGGCATCGAGAACGTCGTCCAACGCGTCCTGGGCCGAACGGATCAGCTTCGCCTTATCGGCATGAACGATCAGCTCATCCGCTCCGGCGAGACTACGCAAACCTTGCCCCTCCAAGACCTCTGGGCCGGTCGCCAAATCATTCAGAGCACCGAGCTCATCCTGCAGCGCCTCCATAGCGCCGACGAAACGCTTGTACCGCCGCACGCCCCGCTTGTCAGGGAACAGAGAGCGGAAAAATTCGGCTGCATAGCGAAGTTTCTTCGCATCCTTGCGAGCCTCATGACGATGCTCATCATCCACCCCAGACAGATTTTGACCGTGCCTCTTGAGTTTCCTACGCGCTTTGTCGAGCGCCTCGCCGGCAAATGCGATGGCTGGTCGCTCGCGCACGTCGCTCGTTGCGGCATGGATCAAATAGTCGCCACAGTGAAGCCACTCGTTAAAATCTAGCATGAGCGCCCGGGCCCGAGAGCTGTCGAGCGCCTCGATGACATTGCCATATGCGGCGGCTCTTTTTTCCGTCAGTCTGTCGCGTAGTTCGCCTGCCTTGGCTTTCGGCAGAAGGACGTCGAGATTGTGCGCTTCCCCGAGAATGCCAGCCAGCCACCGGAACTCGGCTGAGAGTCTCTTCGCCTCGTCATCCTGCAGCATCGGCTTGAACAGGGTGATGGCCGAGCGGAGCCGCCGGAGCGCGACACGAGCCTGGTGCAGCGATTCCTCATTTTTCCTGCTGCGCAGGATCGTCTCATTCAAACGAAACTGTCGGAAGCACGAAAGGGCGACCGCTTTGAAAGCCTGTAAGGCTGTCTCCCCACGATCCAACTCGATCGGCTCAGCTTTTACGACCGTGTGCTCGGCCTCAAGCAGGCGAAACCCTCTCTCAGCCTTGGAAAGGACCCCGAACCGGACCTGCACGATTTCTTCGATTTTTCGGGCCAGGGAGAAAAGATCCGCCAATTTGCCGTTCTTGAGTTCCAGTTCAAGCTCGAGGATAGGTCCCTCTCGGTCGATAGACCGTACCGATCCCCGGTCGAGCGCGACCTCGATGTTGGAACCGTTCTCCGGGACGTTCCAGATCCGCCGTTCGTTGACGACCTCGAACTTCGGCCGAACATCCTTTGCCTGATCGCCGAACTCGTTGATCAAAGGGCTTGTAAGGTCGATCACCGGGCTGTCTCCGGTGACAGGGGTCTCCCATTCGCTCCGCGCGAAGATCGAAGCGCTCGGACCTGTCGCCTTAACAGTTTGTGTCCTCGCATTGCCGACCTTGCGGATTCGGAGCGTGAAGCCTTCCGCGCGCGCCTGGACGACTGACGGGAAACTCCGTCATCCGTCCCACAAAGGCTTGCGCGAACGCCAGGACAACGCCGACGTCTTCCGGCTCGACTAGCGAAATCCGCGCCATGCGCTAGATTGTCGTCCATTCGAGCTCGAGCGGAGTAGACGGCCTACTATGTGCAATCTTTATCGCATGGAAGACAAGGATTGGGTCGCCAAATGGGCCCAGGACGCCGAAAGCCTGATCAACCTGATGCCCGCCTACCAGATGAACCCCGATCAGATGGGGCCGATCGTCCGCAACACCGCCGATGGAAAAACACAACTGGTCCATGCGCGCTGGGGACTGCCCTCGCCGCGCTTCGCCCTTGAGAAGGCGGCCAAAGCCAAGGCCGAGAAGCTTGCGGCCAAGGGCAAGGCTTTTGATTTCGAAGAACTGATCCGGATGGAGGCCGACCGCGGCACGACCAACGTGCGCAAGCTTAATTTTCCGCACTGGAAGCGATGGTTCGGCGTCGAAAACAGGTCCCGGTCACCAGTTTCGCCGAGCCGGATCCGGCCAGCCAGCAGCAAGGCGGCAACGTGCCGAACGCCTGGTTCGTCCGTGACGCAACCAAACCGCTGATGTTCTTTGCCGGTCTCCATGTGCGGCAATGGCAGAGTGTCCGAAAGGTCAGGGACGGCCTGACCACCGACGATCTTTATGGGTTTTTGACCACGGATCCCAACGACCTGGTGAAGCCGATCCATGACAGGGCAATGCCTGTCCTGTTGCTGACGAAGGAAGAGGCCGACACCTGGATGCGGGCGCCCTGGGAAGAGGCCAAGGAGCTACGGATCCACGATCGTCTCGAAATCCGGAGAGCCGGTGGAACAGGGCAGTCTGCTTTAAGGCCTGAACTCAGAGCTTGAATATATCGGAAAACGAAAAAGCCTGCCGCGGGAGGAGGTGCGGCAGGCTTTTCCAAAAGATTGAACAACGGCTGGGAGGAGGAGTGCCGCTGTTCCGTCAGGCTCCCCGTGGGAGGAGAGTGGGTCGCCTGAAACACGAAGCTCTGCGGGAGGAGGTGCATTGCTTCGTTGACCTGAAGATATCAGAGGCTGCCCCGACCGCCAGCGCTCAGATCGCAGTGCAGCCATGCGCTTGCTGCAATGCAATATAGACCCTGTGCTATTTCGACCGCAACGGTCGAGACGCGGCTTTCGTCGTGCTGGGCTCGAAGCCGAGAACGAATTCGATCACCTTGGTGGAGGACATTTCGCACGGCCTCAGTGTCGGCCCAGGTCCAGCCAATCGATAGAGGTTGAAGCTGACGATATCGCTTCCGCTAAGCTCCTCGCCATAAGCCAGGTCCGTTTGCCATCCTGCGACCGCTTGACGGTCACGCCCCATGGCCGGCCGCTAAAATATCCGTCGACATAACCGTCCGGCAATTTCGCAAGGGCGTCTTCAAACATCGCCTCGGTTGATGGAGGTGTTTTACCGCCGCCGGTTATGGTGCCAGGCATTCATCGCAGATCCCGCAGCCATCGTAGCCCACTTCTTCCGTTCAAAATGCATGCCCGTCGAAGCCTGTGACGCAGTGGCTATCAGAATTTTGAGGAAAAGCTATCATCTGATCTTCACCGTCAACCGGCTGGCTTCCGAGACGTCGTGTCCAGCAAAGCACCTGTGGCGGCACTTGCATAGGTGGGAACCGCGAGAACAAAGTTGCTGTTGAGAAACTGGTCAGCACCTCCGAACTCCGGCAATAGTCGCAGGTCTTCGTCTTTGATTGCAGCGCGGATCGCATCAAAAATCTTCACAGAGTCGACGAAACGATAGGGGCGGTCCTTTAGAGAACCTATTACGGGAGCAATCGCGCCGGGGATGCCCCTGGAGATTTGTAGTTCCGCTACGAAGCGACAAGCTTCCACCAGAGCGGATTCCCGCTCGCGCCAAGTACGCGCGGCCAGAACCTGCTCAAGTAATGGAGCGAGATCGGATGCGCAGGCAAGTCGCGAGAAGGCCGTACCGAACCACTTGGGATAAGGCGCATAGCGGCGTTCGATCAGCATGGCGAGCCGCATGATGTTTCCGACCATCCGCGTCGCGATAACGCGCGAGCCGAGTTCGTCGCCAACGTCCCCTGCCCTGCCGACATAAGCCCGTTCCTCTGCGATACGGCCCCACTGGGCGGCTAACTTGTAGAGCCATATATCGCGAGGGAAGTAGGCAAGCCGGGCACGAAGCGCACTCAATTCGCCGGCATCGTCGTGGAAAACCGCCCCGGCGGTCACCGCCAACAACGTCTGCTCCGAGTAAGATAGCCAGTCCCGCGCGGTAAGCTCCGTGGGAAAAGCCTTCCTAGAAAACGATCGCACCAAGCAGCAATCGTGTAGACTTCAACGCCGTGATCGGAGCCAAGCATACCCTCTTCAGAGTCCCTGGGTGGACGAACATTGGTCGGGTAGTGGACCGCCCATCCTTCAAAGGTGGCTGGCAAAACATTGTCGAGAATGTCCATGATTTGCACGGCCGCCGCGGGAAACCGCTCTTCAGGGAGGATAACCTGCAAACAGGGGCCATAATCGTGATCGGCCGAAATTTCAGTATCATAGCCTAGCACCTCGGAGCCAAGACCGATCCGACATGCCGTATAGGACAGATCAGGAAAATGTTCTTTCAGAATGGGCTCAACAAGGTTTTCATAGAACCGTTGCGACAAACCAAGTCCACGGGACATGCGCTTCACACTCACGCGGCGACTGAGAGAGACGCGGCCTTCCGCTCCACAAGTGCCCAAATGTGGCCGAAGGGATCATAAACCGATGACACTCGCCGACCGAACACGTCCGTCTGTGGTCTGTCCCGGATTACTGCCCCGGCCGTAATGGCCCGCTCTACAGCGCCATCGATATCGCCAACATTTATGCGAAAAACAGTACTGACAGCTCCAGGCTCTTTCGGAAAAAACGGGCCGCCGTAGGAGGGGTGTTGTTCGCGCTTCGGGTTGGACCCCGCCACTGAAACAGGCATCGTTCCAAACCGCATTTCGACGGCCATCACGACGCCGTCCGAGCTGAAGGTATCAACCTGCTGCGCACCAAAGGCCGCTGCATAGAAATCTGCTGCATCCTGCTCCCGTCCATGCTCAACGAGCAAAGAAAATTCGATGCTGATATCGTCGGCCATCCTTAAATCCTCTCTCCATCCGCCTGACTCACTCACCTAGGATACCTCAAAATTAGCCGAAGGCATGGCGTGGCATTTTGTAGACGGCTTGAATGAAGCCATCCGCGTCGGGCTCAGGCAACAACGCAAACCCGCAGTGCCTGCAGCATGCGAGGCTGGCCGCATTGTCGGGCTCTATGCGTCCCTCCAGGATTGGATAGGCTTGCCCTGGGCCTGACAAGAAGGCGGAAAGTACCGCCGCTCCAAATCCCCGGCCCCTCAGATCGGGACACACGGCCAGATCAAGGTAGCCGCGCTCCGCCCCATCCCGGTCAACCTGTACCTCGCCAATCAACTGGTCACCCTGCATGGCGACCCAGCAGCGAGCGGGGTCTCCATTTGTTACATAGGCGAACCATTCATCTGTTGGGAACGACAGCCGACGCGATAGCTCAGCATCCTCGAACCAGGCGCGCAGTGTGGGAAGGTCTCCAATCATGAGCGGGCGAAAACTGATCTGCATACCTGCTCCTAGGATTGCCTGCCGAAAGTTCATTCTACTGAGCGGCAAGGCCGGCTGGCGTGCGGGGTTCGTGATCCTACTCAAACCTCTCCCCGGGGTGGCCGATGCGCCGCGAGGAGCCGTGTCGCCGTGAAATTGAGTTGACGGGCGGCCTGCGCGGCCTCTCGCCTCGCGCGATCAAGGTTTCGCGAGCCCAGTGCCTTCAGCGATCTTCTGAAACATCGCTATCGCGTGCGGCATCGCTTTGGCCGTCGTCCAGCAGGAAACCGTAACAGTTCCCCGCGGCCTGACCATTGTTGCCTGATACTGTCTTCGCTCGGATAATTGCCGATCGAAGAAACTCGGAGTGGTGATGGTGGCGATCCCTCTCACACCATCGTGGTCAAAAACTGTGGTGCTTTCGACCTTCCCGAAAAGGGACGGGTCCCGCCTCGCCGCCGCGGTGATTTTCTTGAGGATGACATCATCGGCATTCAGTTGACTTTGCGTCATGTCGCGTTCTGAGGGGCGAGCATCGAAGCCGATGGTGCAGATCGTTCCATTCGCCTCGGTCGATGAGGGTTCATTGGTCCTGCTCCTGACGTCGATGTAAATCTCCGTGTCATTTGAGCGCCGGGTCTGAGATATTTCAAAGGGTTGAGGCAGCTTCAGCCTGAACCCCAAGGCCTGATAGACCGTCTCGCCCTCGCTCGTGGTATCAGGTCGCGGTCGTTCCCCCAGGTCGATTTCGATCGAAAGGATAAGCTCCTCCTGTTTCCCCTTCATATCGCGGGAGAACGGCGGCAGACGACCGGTGCGTTTTACCATCCGAAGCGCGGCCTCATCGATCGACTTATGGCCGGATGACCGGATGACCGTCACTTTTGCGATCGTGCCGTTCCTGCGCACGATAAGCTTCAGTTCAGGATGCCGGGTGCCCGTCAAACCGGAACCGACTGCGACCGCAAGATTCTCGACAAGCCGCTTTTTGACTTCGGAAGCCCACTCCGTTTTCGTGGCGGGCCGCTTCTCGTCAGCGCGGAGTATGGATGCCATACCGAAAACGCTCAGAAACAAGCAGCCGAAAAGGATCCATCTCATCGTATTAGCCTTGCCTTTTAAGGTGGTCGGCAGACAGCGGTGACGATTTTAAGGTTGGCGTATCCTAGGACATACGCAAGATCTTGCCCTGCTTGGAGGACCGCCTTAAAGCGGGCAGCAACCCGGACCGCCGGGCAAATGACCTTACCAACCGTCGCCGCGCTCAATCGCCTCGATGAACTCCTCGAAAGAGCGGCCGAGAACACGCACTTCATTCAGCCAGTTTCCGGCAAAGACGAAGGGAATGGAAATATAGTCGCCCTTGACGAAGCCATAGGCGGTCGGGCCGCCATTCGAACCGATCAGCAGTTGGTCGTCGCGGAATTCGAAGATCTCGTAGCCGTCAGCCCCAGAGAGTTCCGCCGCACTCCACAGGACCAGATAACCTTGGCCGACCTCGCCGTTGAAGCCGTTGGAGGCGGCAAGGAGGGCCTTGGTCTCCGCCGGCAGGATAATCTTCAGTTTCGCCTCGCAGGCCGCGATTTCAGCCGGGCTTGCGCCCGGCAACTGGCAGCCATCTTCAAATTTCTCCAGCATCAGCAGGCCCATTCGAGCTTCATCTCCTTGAGGTCGATCTGGGCGACACCGTCGCCGAAATTGAAGCCGCCGAAGATCTCCGAGATCTCGATGTAGAAGGGCGAGAAATCGGGATAACCCTGCATGGGAAACATCGTGCCGCCGAGATGGGCGTGCCAGTCCTGAAAGCGCTCCAGCCCCAATGCCTGGCCCTCTTCCGAATAGGCGGCGATATAGCCGCTGAACTCGTTTTCGTGCCTGAACTCGCGCGCCGGCTTGCCGACATTCGGGTCGCCCTCGCGCAAGGTGATCTCGATCGGCCAACCGTAGTCGAGTGCTTCTGTTCCCGGCAGGTTCTTCCAGCCCCTCGCAGGCCGGGCTGCTGCCAGAAGTTCCTTGACGGCCAGTCCGCCGGGCGAAAAGACGCTTTTCGCCTGCTGCTCGGCCGCCGTTCTCGGTAGGTTGAATTCGCCGAAATAATCGAGCGGCGATTTCGAGAGCCAGCCGGGAACAGGAGCGCCCTCGATGGCCGGCGGTGCGCCGAGCGGTGCTGCAAACTCCTCTTCCGTCAGCCAGAAGAGAACGTAGTCGTTGTCCATGAATTCCATGTCGAAGCGGCGCGGATCGACCCGGCGCGCGCCTCCGGTGTCCACATTCCTGCTTGCCGGCGGCGTTTCCCATTGTTCGTCGACAAAGAGCGAGATCGCCACATACTCATCGCCGAGCGTGCGGTATTGCGGCGGCAGTTTCACCGTGAAGGCGTGGCGAAGCGGCATTCCGTTGGTAGTGCTGACCGGCCATCTCCCGGCATCGATGCCTGGCGGGCGGCCGTAGCACCAGCCGCTATCGGGACGGCGGGCGAGATCGACAGGATCGATCATCGTCAGGTCATAGGCCTCGGTGAGGGTGGGATCGGTATATTTATAGGGCCGCTCCGGATAGACCGCCCTCGGATCCGTCAGACTGATGATCCTGACGACATCCTCCCTGATGCCGACGCCGAGCGTGAGCGTTTCCGACAGGTCCGTCTTCAGCATGGTCCAGCCATATTTCTCCCGCTCGTCCGAGATGCGCTCGACACTGGGATAAAGCCGATACAGCTCTTCGGCCGGCATTCCCATTCTGACGCCATGGATAGGGGGAAGTTCGAAGGGGGCGCGAAAATGAACCTCGCCGAGCCTGCCATCGGCGGTAATGCGCGTGCCGAATTCCTCGATATGCAGATGGCCTTCCGCCTGTAGGCTCGGCTCCTTCCAGTTCGTCCCCAAAGCCGCCTTCAGCTCCTCCACAGATACACCCGGCTGCATCGGAGCCAATCTCGCATTGTCTATCGGCATGCGCGTCCTCTCTCGCTGACCGTCCCGCGCAAGAGATAGGACGGGTTGGAGACAGGGCAATGACGTAGCGGGAGGTTGGAGGCTCAGCGTGGCCGGGAAGGCGCCCAATCGTTCACGGCGAAGGACCCCGCATTCTTACGATGGAGTGCAAAGCGACACTTACCTACCTTGCCTACGTTGCAATCGACAGCGAACAGGGTCTTAGACGTGCGTCTGTCGGCGGGAGCGCGACGTAAATGCCGACGGAGCCGCGGACTTTATCCCATAAACTCGCCCGAGGGCGTGCGGGAAGATCGTCTTGCAGGCCCCTTTCGGCATTTAAGCTGCGGCTCCTGACTGTCCCTTCTGAACTACCAGTTACGGTCCAGTAGTTGTAGATTTTGAGAATGTCGCCATTTTCTCAACCGCTGGCATCTGAAACACATTGACATGATTATTTTAGTCGTATTATCTCCCCTCTAGGGTGCACTCCACAGAGAGAGCAACCGCCTATAGGCATATGTTTAAGTCATTGGAGAATGACGCCGATGGCCGCGTGGCCAACGGCCCATGCTGGGAGATCCAACATGCCCGACAATAAGGCATTCGAAACGCCCGAACAGGTTGCGACCACCGCGACCGAAGGCACAGAAATGGCACAGTCAAAGACTGACAAGGCGGATGCTGACGCCTTGGAAGCCGCACTCGCCGATCTCGACGATCTCGATTTTGACCTTGAGGATCTTGAGGACAAAATCGCACCCCTTGCGTTGTGAGCGGATTTCTGGCGCGCGAGTAGCGCGGGTTCCATTCCGGTGCGAAGCGCCGAGCTAGCAAGGACAGTTCCATTGCAAATTGTCATCATCGCCGGGAGCCAGCGCCCCGGCTCACAGAGTCGTCGGCTCGCCGAACAGATACAGGGGCGGTCTGCGTCGAGGCGACCCGACGTCGAAGCTCGAATAGTATCGCTCGTCGACGCGAAGGTGCCGATGTGGGATCCCGAATTCATGAGCGACTCCGATCTCTGGCGGGATTCATTCGGGGGAATCGAGCGTAAGTTCCGGTCGGCCTCCGGCTTCATCTTCGTGGTCCCAGAATATGGCGGCATGGCACCGCCGATCCTTAAGAATCTCTTCCTACTCGACCGGAACCACATCTTCGCTCACAAACCTGCGCTCATCGTTGCCATTTCCGAGGGGCTTGGGGGAGCTTACCCGATCGCAGAGCTGCGGATGTCGAGTTATAAGAACACACGCATCTGCTGGATTCCGCACCACGTGATCGTGCGGCGCGTCAGTCAGTTCACCGCCGCGACCGACGAAGCCCCTAAGGCGAATTTGCCGCAGGCCTGGACCCGCATCGATCATGCCTGCGACGTCCTGTTTGCCTATTCGACCGCCCTGCAGGGCATGCGAAGCAGCGCTAATGTCGATCTTTCCCTTTTTCCGAACGGTATGTGACAGGGCAATGATGTCCGAGGAGTGAACACGCATGTTGGCTGCGTCTACCAAACCCATCGCCTCGGAAGCGGTATTGTCTGCCTCGGCGAAGAAAGCTGCGCCAATAGCGGAGCTGCATTGGGACCTGACCAACATTCATCCTGACGTCACCGCGCCGAGTTTCACGGCAGCCCTGATACGGGTTCACGCCGAAGTTAGGGAGCTCGTCGGACGGGCTGCCATCGTGGCGGAAACCGAGTCCGGGGAGCTTCCAGCCGCTATTTGCACCTTTGATCGAGCATGGTGTGAGTGCCGCGATACGATCCAAGAGCTTTATGTCTTCTGCGACGCGCTGCGGATTTGCGGTGACGACAGACGCGTGGTGGCGCGGGCGCGGAAATCCACAATCAGCCTAGCCGTTCTCAATCAGCGTGCACCACGACCAATCCTCACTCGGCTCTCTGAAGAAACAGCGCAACTCCGCGATACCGTTCTTAATCACCTGCCCTCCGTTGCCGGTCGGAATCGCTTCGCGGGCTGGATTGTGGAGGCGCTGGCACCTCCACAATTCGACGGTACAACGGAAGACGACGGCCAATTCCAGCGGGCATACACGACACTCCTCGACGACCTGACCATTGAGGTCGTCAATGCCGAAGGGCAGCTAGTCGGTACTCTGCCTGCGCGTCTCGCCAATCGTACTCTTTGGAGCGCAGAACCGGAGAACCGCCAGACGCTTGCGCACGCAATCCAGGCTGCTTGGGCTCCTCATCAGGAACTCGTTTCAGCGGTGCTTCACCGCAAGGCACGGCCGAGCTTAGGCGCACATGCGTTCGCCGACGCACTCCGGGAGGATGGACTCTCACCACAAACTGCGCATGCCGTGATGGAGGTTCTTGGCGAGGGACGCGAAACTGGACAAGGCGGGCTTGCAGTGCAAGCAGGCTTGGCTGGAAAGAAATCCCTCGCGCTCTGGGACATCGCCGCCTTCCATCCACCTGCGGGGCGGATTGCTCTCGATAAAGCAATTGAAGACGTCTCGCGTGCCTTCGAGACGATTGATCCGGACATGCGCGCCTTCTTCGAGACAGCTGTCACACGTGGCTGGATCGACGCTCGACCCTCTGCACCGGGGCGAGTCACGACCGATCTTCAAACTGCAATATCGCGCAGGGGCCAGCCGCTCGTTTTCATCAACTACGACGATTTGCCGCGCAACGCGATCCGGCTCGCTCACGAATGCGCGCACGCCTATCATTTTCACGCCGTGCGCGCGATGCCGGCCGAGCGACACGCAATCGCCTCCCCCCTAGCGGAAACGGTCAGTGCCATCGCCGAGCAGGCGCTTCGCGACGTCTGGGCCAAAGACGGAAAGCAAGATGTCGTCGCGGCCCACCGCTTCGCCTGGACAGAGGCAGAAAGTCTGGCCACCAATCTTATTCAGCTACCCATGAATGCGGCATTAGAGCTTAGCCTCGCACGTGCTCAGACGGCGCCGGCGCCAAGGGAACTTCAGAAGATTGCTCACGATTTGGCTCGCTTTTGGCAAGGCGGGGCGATCCGGCCCTGGGACGATCTCGCGTGGAGCTGTGCGCCGATCCTCTCCACCGCAAGGAGATTTCACGGAATGCCGTACGTGATAGGCTTCCTCACTGCGCAGCCGTTGCTGAGCGCGCGCGATACAGACGCCAACAGCTTTCCCAAACGCTTTCAAACCCTACTGTCGGACATGGCGACCGCAAGCACAGAGGACGTTCTTGGCGACGTCCTTAGTGGCCCGGCACACGCTCCCGAGCAATGGCGCGCCGCATTGGCCCACGCACAGCACCGCCTCGAACGGCTGAAGGCCTACATCGCTGGTAGAGGGCTTGCCGGATGACGCTAGACAAAAGCATGATGGCACCAGCACTTCCCGCAAACGAATACGTGGCGTCGTTTCTACGGCATTTCAGTATACGCAGCGCTGGTTTTTCGCTTGGTCTCCTTGATCCAATGCGCAGCACGAAGACCATTTCGCTTCTGAGTGAGAGCGCTGACCAATCCGAAATAGAGCGTGCGTATGAGGTTGAGAGTACTCGCGGGCGCGAAGCACTCGCGGCGCTTCTTGAACGCGAGGACATTCAACAGGCGATATTCATATCAAGCCCACAAGCCTATCAAAACGCATTGCGCAAGGCACGCCGGGCTCTCTCGGAGGGCCGCACCGACGCGGATTCTCGCCGCGCGCTGCGGGCGATCTTCACCTATGTCCAGAGACTCGTTTCCAAGAACGAGACGACCAGCTATTTTGGCCCAATGAACTACGGGGACGTCGATCACGCGTGGCCTGGCCGTCTCGACTATGCCGAGGAGATCGCAAGCAATGCAGCCGGCGGCGGGGAGGCACTCGTTACGGCGCGCCAAGTCTTCCTGAGCTACTGGGCCCTCGCAGCAATCGCTAAAGCACTGTCCCACGACCCAGACATAGCCGCTGTTCTGCCGGTGACGACGCACCCCCTCCTGGTACGCAATGGCGAGAAAGTTGGCATTTCCGGTGGCCGATCCTTTCCGCTCAGCCCTCCACTCCGCGCGGTATTTGACGCAGTCGACGGAAAAAGCCCACAGGCTGCACTCGTCGCGCGGCTCGGCCCCGGCGTGGGTAAACTGATCAGCCAACTGATAGCAGCGGGATTGCTCGTGAGGGAACTTGCCGTTTCTTCGTCGTCCGCCGAAGCACTTCTCGACCTACGCACGCGACTGGCTGCGCTTCCAGAAAGTTCAGGCAGAATGGTGTGGCTCGGCCGCCTTGATGATTGGGATGCATGGACCCGCACGATGAGAGATGCACTGTTTGAACAGCGTCGCTTGTTGATTGATGAAGGGGAAACGCGTTTCACAGCTCAGACGGGGCTCCCCGCTCGGCGAGGCTCGGGTGAACTCTACGAGGATCGCTCGATCTATTACGAGGAAACGCGGGGCTCACTCGCGCGGATGCGGATTGGCCGGCCGTTACACGACGAACTCTCCGCCCGGCTTGCTCCCGCGTTGGCACTCGCCGCAGTAGAGGGACTTCAACGCTGGCGCGCGCTCGGACGAAATGCCAATGCAATTCTAGAACGTGCCGTTCCCGATGGAACGCGGCTTAGTTTCGTCGCGTTTGTAGAGGCAATGCGCTCAGCCGGGCTTACCCTACTACCACCCACGCCGCCTTCGCCCGCGGCCGTAAAGCTCAAAGAGATCGTTGCGAACGCCGGGGCAGCACCAGGGGCGGAGGTGCATGTCGATCCCGCCGAACTCGATCTGCCGCACTTACGTCGCGGCGCCTACGGTCTCGCTGACATCTTCCTGGACGCTTCTTGCCCGGAGGATGTCGAGCACGGCCACTACCGGGTCGTATTGCGGAAGATTCACCACGCGCTACCAATTCCAAGTTGGCTCACGACAATGCACCCGGATCCTGGCGCCGTTGAGTGCGACACGAGACGGTGGCTCAACGAGGCCGGCTACTCGCGGTTGATTGCCCTTGAGGTTCGCAGGCGAAACAAAGGTTTCTACGCCTTCCCCGGACGCCGCGCAGTCTATTCCGAGCAGGTCGTTGACCCCGCCATTCAGACGGTGTCGGCGTCTCGTCTTGAGATTGAGCGGGACGAGGATGGCGGTGTGGCACTCTTCGTCTCCGGAGAATCGGAGCCCGTGGCGCTATACCTGACGCTTGCAGACCACCTGGGTTTTGCCCCTTTCGCCGCGCTCACGACACCTTGGTTCGTCTTGCCAACCGTCGAGTTGGACACCTTCACGCCGCGCATCGTGCTCGGAGGGGCCGTCATTCAGCGAGCCCGCTGGCGCACAGGTGCCGCGGTGGCATATGCGGCCTGCGAAGGGCGTGGTCCGTTGCGGTTCGCCCGAACGCTAGCCTTCCGGCGCCAGCTCGGCCTTCCCGAACGCGTCTTCGTGCGCACGTCCGTCGACCGCAAACCTGTTTTTATCGACTTTGCGATCGAGCTTTGTCTCGATCTCGTCGTGTCGATGGCCCAGCGATCTGACGAACTCCTCATCGAAGAAATGCTACCGGGGCGCGACCAACTTTTCCTTCATCAGAAGCTCGGCGGCTTTACCAGCGAGCTGAGAATCGGCGTAGCGCTGACGCCAGTGCCGGAGATCAACGTATGAATGCCGACACGCAAAGGCAGCAAATGGCAACTCCCCTGATGGACCCTCTGGAGCGGGCTCTTGAGGGGCGACCCTTGGTTCTCTTGGTGGGAGCCGACCCGTGGCGTCTGCCGTGGCTCGAAGCATTTGCTGCCCGTCAGCGTGAATCGGGCGATATGGTAGCTCTTTGGGACGCCGCAGGCGACCCCCTACGCCCGCACAGCGCCCTTGCCAGTCTCGTTGCACCCTTTCAGTCCACAGTCGCGCTTGAAGCGCCAGAACTACTCATCGGCTTCGGTCCCGAGCTTGCGGCGTTGGCTGGCGACGATGGGCCACTTTCGCGCATCGCGCTGCCGGCCTCTGAAAGACGGCTTTCGCGCGAAAGTGAGTTCAATTTCCGCATCCTGGAGGCCTCAGTTCGATTCCTCCGCACATGTCTGGCGCAACTGCCTAGTGCCTCGGGACGCAAGCTTCTGGTTGTCGCTCCCGCAATCGATCGGCTCGATAGGCTCACCTTGCTCGCTCTCGATCAGCTTCGTAGAAGTGAGGGACGGTCCGTTACCATCGTCATCGGCCTGTCTAACGAGGCGTATAGAACGCTTGCTGACGACGACGAGCCCGAACGGCATCTTCTTGGGGTTGAGAAAGAACGCCGCCGTTTCCTTCGCGATTTTATCCGGACCACCGATCCCGAGGTGGTCAAAGGCCCCTCTGAGTGGGATGCGCCGCAGGCGGCAATTCTGGCCGAGTTCCCCAATCTGCCCGATGAGCCCGGGGCGATCCTCCGCGCCATCCAGGCCGGGCAGCTCGACGTTGCGCTCGCCTCCCTGACCCGTCCGTGCAGCCGACTGTCTCGAGCCGAACGAAGTCGCTTGCTTGGCCTCACGCACGCCTATCTTGGCAATTTCGCGCTCGCGCTTGATGTCTATGAGCAGGCACGAGTAGAAGCGGAGGATCCGATATCGCGTGCCAGGGCGAGCGTCTATGTCGCGCTCCTCCTGAACAAACGCCTCAGCGAACTCGACCGGGCGCAGGCCGTGATCGAAACGGCGATGGGAGAAATTTCCGGTCTCATTGATGGCAATGCGCGCCTCGAGCGAGCTTGGCTTTTCAACGTCCACGCACTTGTTCATTTCCGTCGCCGTGAAAACGACGCAGCTTTCGAAAAATGCCGCGAAGGCCTAGCAGAGGTAAAAACCGTTGCCGGCAGTGATGCGATGCACCTCAAGGTGAACCTGATCAACAACATGAGTACGCTTCGCGAAGTGTCTGGCGACCCAGAGGGCGCGCTGCTGATCTGGCAGCGTTTCCAAAAGCTCAGCGGCGCCGGTGATCCACTGTTTCGCAAGGTGTTTCTGTTCCGTAATGCCGCCCTCTTGGATGCATGCGGGCGTCCAGCGGACGCCTATGAGGCGATGCTAGATTGCTGGCGTGAAACAGAAACTCTCTCCGATGTGTTCCATCAGGCATATGTAGGCTACGATTTGGGGGTCCTGGCAGCGCGCCTCGGCCAGCTTCAGAGAGCCGAGCGTTGGTTCGAGCGGGCCGGTGAGGCTGCCGTAGCTTGTCGCAACAGCGACGCCGCCGCGCGCGCCAAACATGCCGCGGCTCTCGTCGCGGACGCTCCCAATGGCATCGCCACCACAAACCTCGGTTTGACCGGTAGCAAGCTTGGGCGACCCTTCCACCTCATTCACATCCCGCCAATCACGGGGGCATCGCAATGAGCAGTGTATCCTGGCAAATCCTTCCTGATCTCGTTGTCCGTCATGCAGGTTTCCCTCTGAACTTGCTTGAAATGCTGCGGCTGCCGGCCGTCGCCGCCGCGCTCGATCGGCTGGCCGATCTCGAAGAAGCCTTGGAAAGCCTGCGCACAAATTTGCTTGCTGGCCCCTTTCCGGAGGCCGTGAGTGCGACTGCTCGAGGGGACCCGATGCGACGGATTCTGTCTAAGCTTCGCTCACGGGTGGGTCGCAATAGTGATCTCGCGGGGCTGCGTGACACACGCCGGACCCTGTCGATTGAGTTTGGTCAAGGCGAACTCGGGCGCGGGCTTGACGAGATCGCCGCACTGGCGGAGACGGTCGCGTCGGTCGAAGCTGAAGTGCGGACGCTTTATGGGCAAGAGCGGGTGAATGTGACGGCAGCGCTCCGTCGCCTTTATGCCGAGGATCCTTGGCTGGAGGAAGCGATCCGCGTCTCCAATCCGGACTTCCATGATAGTGCATTTCAGTCGTTCACACGCGGGGCAATAAATGTTCGACGGGCACAAGAGCGTCGGTTCGCCACCTATCTTCATCGGTTTTGCGCCAAGAATGATACCGCCAGTTTCTTTGGGCCAATGGGCTACGGTTCGCTATTTGACACGGCGATAGACGACGCGACGACAGCCAAGGCGCCGGGCAAACATAACGGCCGGAAGGTCTATCTTGCCTTTTGGGCAGTGCAGGAACTGGCGCGTCTGATCGCGGCAAATCCGCGGCTGCGCCCACATCTTATCGTGCGCGTTCATCCTCTTTTGCACATTGACGGTGAGCGTGCCGTTCTGGGCGGAAAGGAACTGCCTCTTCCAGCAGAGGCGAGGCATCTCCTTCAACGCGCTTGTACATCGGTAACTTGCGTATCCGAGGCCGCGACGACGCCCCTGGAGATGCGCCTCTTCGACAGACTTGTGGCGCGCAAGCTTGCCACGCTCGAAATACCTATTCCTTCGACTGTCCTCGACCCGCTCGCTTACCTCCGCCGTTTCGTGACAAATGCCCTAGGCCCGGCGGCGCATGAGGTGCTCCTGATTGTTGACCGTATCGAAGATGCGCTCGCCGGCATGGCTGCGGGCACGTTTGCAATGCGGGTGGCTGCGGCCGTACGGCTTGAGCAGGCGGTTGGCGAAATCGGACTTCCAACCCGACGTTCTGCCGGGGCAACATATGCGGACCGAACCCTCAGCTATGAAGAATGCGATGGCGGTGCCAACATCCTCCGGCTCTCTCCGGCAGCCTCGAAACGAGTGCTGACGCGCCTACAGCCGGTGCTCGATCTGATGGGAGCCTACGGATTGAGGCGCGCGCGCGACGTGCGCGCTACGTGCGTGAGCGCCTTCAGACTGCTGGCGGACGGGCGGAGTGCCATACCGTATGTCGAGTTCATCGATGGCCTCCACCGGCTCGACACTGACGGGAGACTCGAAAAGAGTGGCCGCGCGGCCGAGTTCCAGGAGAAGCTCGAGAACCTAGCGGCGATGCGCGTCTGCGATGGCGCCGTACGCATGGATGTCTCGGATGTCGCAGCTCTCGTCGGTGAGGATGACGGCTGCGGACTTTACACCTCGCCGGATCTGCTATTTGCCGCACGTGATTTGCGGGCCATTGCAGAAGGAGAAGCAACGCTCGTTCTGGGGGAAACGCATCAGTTCGTCGCCTGTTGGGGCTCACAGATGATGTTCCATCCTCGCGCGGAGGACGCGCGCCAGCGAACAGTTGCGATGCTGGAGGGCATCGGCATCGGCACGCGTCTAGCGACAATCCTGCACACGCGCGTGCACAAGGGGCTGGTCCATGAGAGCTTCCCCGGCACGTTCGTTGAAGTGTCGGGCGACGCAGGACCAGGCGCACGACGCATTGCGTTGCGTGACCTGAACGTCGCTATGCTTGGAGGAACACTGTCAATCGTGGATCGGACCTCGGGTACCGCGTTCGCCCTTTATCACAGTGGCGACGACAAGGCTCACATATGGGCCTTCGCCCCACCACGCGTCAGCCCGGCGCCCATCAGACTTGGCACCTTCACACCGAGGATCCATGTAGGAGACGTCGTTTATCAGAGGGCGCGCTGGGAGCTTGACGAAACAACCATCGCAACGCTTGACGCACGCCACGACGAGCTGACGGCAATGCGCGACTTGCGACGGATCGCACGAGAGCGTGGTATGCCCAAACGAACTTTTGTGCGCGTACCGAGCGAAAAGAAGCCACTGTTTCTCGATCTTGACAGCCCGAACGCGTGCGCCGTCGTTCACGAACTTCTTCGCGCCAATGGCCGCGGCTCGTGCAGCGAAATGCTTCCGGACTCCGACGGTTTGTGGTTGCGCGATGGACAAGATGACGGCTATTGCATCGAGTTGCGAACGACCTGCTTCCGTCCCGGCCCCGCAACATACCTTCCGGAAGACGAGCATGGTTGAGCCGGAACGCAATTCAGCATTGTCGGCCATGCCGATCCTGCCAAGCGCGCTTCTTCTGCGCGATTTCGTCGTACGCTCGTCCGGGCTGCCTTTCTCGCTGCTGGAGGCGTTGGCGCTGAATGCCAAGGCATGCGTTTCGCTCGACGCAGCTACCAAAGCCCGCATCGCCCTCGCCGCCGCTGCCAATTCACTTCGAAGCGTACTTCGACCGCTTGAATCGCAACTCATCACACGATCTGCCGCGCGGCGGCTTCGCGCCCGCGCAAAAGCGGGTGTAGCCCTCGATCAGGACGCCCGCGCCACAATAGAAGACAGCGCAGACGCGCCAATGCGCGCAGCACTTTGCGAGTATGACGCGGCGCTCGTGACGGTCGCCGCGGCGGAGAGAATAGCCCGCGAGGCTTTCGATCAAGGGTTGCTACGCACTCGAACGGCGCTTGCCGAGTCAGTCAATGACGAGCGCTTTCAGGAGGCGTTGCACAACTCAAACGCCACGTTGAGCGAAAACGGCTCCCTCGCGCCGGGCAAACCAGATGTTACACGGAACAGCCGGACACGCCGGCGAGAACGCACGGCGACCCTCTATTTACAACGGTTTGCTGCCAAGAACGAAACAAATGCCCGCTTCGGACCCGTGAATGATGGTGTCATCCTTTGTACTCTTCCGCAGATCGGGCTCGCGCTATTTCCAGCCTCGCCCCCAGTGCGCAAGGGCTATGTGGCCCATTGGCTCATCGATGAAATCGTTCGATCAATCGAGGCTGACCCGGATTTGCAGCCACTCCTACCGCTCGTGGGTGGGGGCTTACGCCGCAACGATCCGCTGCGGATCCTGGAAGGACAATCGCGCGACATGGCGAGCGAACGCGTCCTCGACCACGCAGCGAGTTCGGGACGACTGAGAGCCAGCCTTCGCGTTCCCAGCAACGTTGTCGATCAGCTGGACTGGCTATCCGTAAAGATCGCTTCGCTGCGCGTTACCAGCCAAGGACAGCGCAGTGCGCAGGCGGGTTGGCTGGCGATTCTTGCCGGCTTCGACGCCGACAGGCGCGCCTTCGCAAAGGACGGCCGCGAAGCGAAGACCGAAGCGCTCGCCTCGGCTGAAGAGCGCTATCGCTCCTTCTCATCCGGCGAGCTTCGCCGTCACGCCGGGCGTATGTTCCGGACACGAACGCTACTTTACGAAGAATGCCATGGCGGTGGCCGTGTGGACCTCGAGGAGGCCACGCTCTATCGGTGCAAGGACGATCTAGCCGCCCTCATACTTGCCAGCCGCGTTGACGACCACCTCCGTCGCGACAAGGCGATGACCACCGCCATCAAGGCTTATGATTCGGCCTTTGAGGCGACGCCGCGGGTGCGCTTTGACAAGTTCATCGCTCTGCTCGCATCAACGCCCGCACAGCCGGTGCTGGATTCCGACGAGATCGCGTTCCGCCGCGGCTGGGCAGACGTGCTTGCACGCGCCGGAGCGGATGACGCTTGGGATACTGAGGCTCTCGAAAGCCTTGCTGGCGGTCGCTCACTTGTGCCGTATTTTGATCTCTCACCGGATCTTTTGGCGTCTGCAAATGCGACTGAGCCTGGAGAGGTCACTTGGACCCTCGGCGAATTGCATCACGGTGTCACAATGGACGGATGGATGCTCGACGCGTCGCCGCGGGGGCTCGAGGTATCGGCGTCTATCGCCGCTTTGAAAGCGGCTCAAACCAAGGCCGCGGCCGCGCAGGTACGGTTTGCGAACCTAGTGCTCGCACGCCACATGAAAGCAGCGCCGCAGATCTATTCCGGTCTGGTGATCGAACTTTCCGGTCGGGTGGAGGGCGCGTCGGCGCATGCCCTGGGTCTCGCCGACCTGGTCGTCGAGCGGCAGCCAAGGCGCTTGGTACTTCGTGTGGCGGGCGACACAGATCCACGCCCGCTCGTTTTCCACGCACCGGCCTTTGGCTTTTCCCCGGACGCCTACCGCGCCTTCGAACTGTTCTCGGCCCCGGTCCTCCGCCTACCCGATTTGATCGAACCTTCGGCGCTCGTCGACTCGACCGTTTTCGCGGCGCGTGTCCGACAACGCCTCGGACGGCGCCGCTTCACGATCTACCGCGAGCGCTGGCGCCTAAACGCGCACCGCCTCGTCGCGATTGCGCAGCTGTCGACTACCGAAGCAAGGTATGTGGAGTTCCGGCGACAGGCGCGTCAAGTCGGGCTGCCTCGATACGCTTTCCTGCGCAGCAGCGGTGAGCCGAAACCGGTTCTTCTCGACATCGATAGCCCACTCCTTGTCGAGGCCGCGCTCGGACTGATCAAACCGTCGGATACCGTCACAATCGAGGAGATGCTACCAAATGCCGACGAGCTTTGGCTTGACGGCAGCCACGACGGCAGGCGAACAAGCGAATTTCGGTTCCTCATTGTGGGAGGCGCCAATGGCTCGTGAGTGGCGCCTCGCGCCCCGTTTTCTTCTGCGCTCGGCCGGTTTCCCGCTCGATTTTCTCCGCTCGCTCATCTGTGAGCGGGCCGCCAAGGCGACGGATGACGCCCTGAATGAGGAGGATGCGACCGCAGCGCTCGGCCGGTTGCTCGCGGAGCGTTGGAGCGCAAATTGGCCGAAGCCAGAGGGTCTGCGACTGAAGACGTTCCGTGACCGCATTCAGCGAGGCGGACTATTTAACGCAACGGAATTGCAAGCCGCTGATACGGTCTCCGCGCTAGGCGAGGCGCTGCAGGCATGGAATGGAGCCGTCTCGCGCCGCGACGAGGCGCTCAGGCTTATGGCGGAGACCGTGTCGTCCGACCTGATGCTCGCCCGCAATGCGCTTTTAGGGCATGTCGTCAACCAAAGAGTGCGTGAGGCTATTTTCCTTTCGAGTCCGTCAATGTATGCGCATGTGTTGCGCGAAGGGCAGGTCGGATCTGGCGTCCGCAACTCACGCGCCAAACGTGACGAGCGACAGCTGGTGCAATATCTGCAGCGGCTATGCGCAAAGAATGAGACCACGAGCTTCTTTGGTCCTATCAACTACGGCCGGGTAGCCGATGAGAATCGGTACTTTGATCCAACATTTTCGAAGCTGCCGGTGACGCTGCCTGAGCGTGGCGCGGTCCCCAGCATGCGCCGGACTTTCGTGGCGTATTGGGCGGTTCGAGCGATCGTCGAACTAGTGGAACGGATTACTCTGGTTCGAGCTGCCTGTCCGCCGCGTCTTGACTACACCTGCGCGCTTGAGCCCGGATCCCTGTATCTTAGCGCGTTCAACCGTTCGGTTCTCCTCACCCGGGAGCAGGAGGTGCTGATCGCGCGTTTCGATGACCATCGAAGCCTGGAGCAATGCGCGCGCGATTGTGGCCTTTCGGTCGAAGAGGCCGAAACGGTGCTCGGCGCGCTCTCGGCCAGGGGGCTCGTTCGTGTAGCCATACCGCTTTCGGCAACCGATCCGGATCCGTTAGTGACCCTTTTGGACTTTCTCAACAGCCTTGGGCCGGACACCGAGCTTGAGCGCATCAGGGTGGCGTTGAAAGAAATTGCCACGTTGCGCGAGCACTTCTCACCCGCGTCCGTTGAGGAAAAGGCGGAGCTCCTTGCGCGAGTCGGCACGATCTTTACCGAGCTAACCGGCGGTGCGCAAAAGCGTGGAGGCGGGGCGATCTATGCCGATCGGCTCCTCCTCTACGAGGAGTGCCGTGGTGATCTCGGCGAGGTCGAACTCGATGCAGCCTTTGCGGCAAGTGTGACCCGCGACCTTGAGCCGTGGCTTGATCTTTGGACCCAGATCGCAGTCGAGCAACGGGCGGCAATCGAGCCGCTCGGATTCGAACTCTGGGAGTGCGTCTTTGGTGACAACGCGGAACCGATTTCGCTCGCGCGCTTCCTGCGAGAAGTAGCGGGTCACCCTGAATACGCGAAATTCGAGCGCCGTGCTGCTGAAGCGGCAATTGAAGCGAGAGACCGCGTTCTCGCCGGGATTTTGGTTGACGTCCGGCAGGCCGGCGAAACATCTATCGTGGAAATTGATGTAAGGTGCCTCGCCGACGGCAGCGGCCGGGCTGTTCGGGAAACCGAAGCCCCGCTTCTCGTCTCACCCGATCTGATGCTGGTTCGCGGCGACGGCGGCAAGTTCACCATTGTTCTTGGCGAGGCCCATGACACAGTCATGGTTTGGGGGTGGGCACTCGGCTTCCATCCCCGTTCCGATGAGATAGCACAGGAAATGTGGGATTTCCTTGCGCAGCACGTCGATCGAAACTGCTCGAACGTCCTCTCAGCCAATCGTGTGAAGATCGTTCCCTTCGAATATCCGGGCACCAGCATTCTGATGCGCGCGCCGTCGCGCGAGGGACGTAACCAGCTCTTGCCGATTGCGCACGTCGAGGTTCGGCGGGGAGACTTCCGCCTGTCTCTGCACGCGCGTGGCGTGGACGACGAATTGCGGCTGTATAACGGCGAGCTCAAGACGCTCATTCATGCCTTGTTTTCACTTCCACAGGTCGTCCCTCCGACGATTGAAACAGGCATACGAACGCCCCGCATCGTTAGCGGAGATCTGGTGATCCAGCGCGCGCGCTGGCGCCTCGACCGCACCGCGTTTGGCCTTTCGCCGGCCTACGGGGCCGACCTTGCCAAGCTCGCGCTTGATGCGCGGCGAGCCCGCACACGTCACGGAATGCCGGAGCAGGTGTTCATGCGCCCCCCAAGCGAGGGCAAACCCGTGATGATCGACTTCCGCAGTCTTCACGCTCTCGAAATGCTCGATGCGCTCATGCCGGACAAGGAGGAGACGATTTTCACTGAAATGCTTCCCGACGTCGATGGCCTGTGGCTCGAGGGACCGGGTGGCGCGCTTCATACCTGTGAGCTCCGCTGCACGTTCGCCGCGGTCCAAAATCGGATTCATAGAGAGGCAATATGACGCAGTCTCAAGTTGTTAATGACAACGTCGCTTGGATTGAGACCACCGCAACCGCCCACGCCGCCGAGGCAGCCGCCATGGCGCGCGGCCTAAGGTTCAATTCGGTTGTGCGCATAGAACCGGATCCGAAGGACACGTTGATTGGCTTCTCTGCCGTGCGCCCCGCCGTTTCGCAAGCCATCGTTGACCTCGAAGCAAACGGGCATATCGCATTGCTCACAACTCTTGCAACCGAGCTTGTCTGGCTTTTCCCTTCCCTGCGCGGACGTGTCTGGACGGCGAACGCGCTCGATCTTGAGGCGATTGCGCTGCCGCCGTCGCGCAGACGGCTACATAAGGAATCAGAAGCTGTCCAACGGGTAGTCATTTCGCTGGTCCGGCTTCTGCGTGCGTGGCGCGCAGAAGCCGGCGGCAAGACACTTCTCCACTTTTATCGACTGCAAGAGATGGATGAGCATTCGGCTCGGCTTCTTCGGCGTATGGTCGAGGCTCTCCCCGGCTCCGATCTTGCCATTCTCGCCTCGCTTGGCGGCGCGCCCAGCGAGGCGGCGCCCGCTGTCGAGGGCGCACTGCGTGAACACATTGATGTCGGCGCATTTCGATCACGTATGCTGGCCCGGCTGCGTAAGCTCATACGCCCCGAGATCTTGCAGTCGCCTGCAAATCCCAACGGCACACATGATGTGCCGGTATTGCGGGGCTTGCCAGACGCCTTCGAGATCGCAACTGCAGAGGCCCGTGCACGGGCCGCATTCTCCGCGGCCCTCTTGTCAGGAGGTGATGGTACCCACGTTGGTCGACTTGCGGCCCAGGCAGTGGCTGCAAGTGTCTTCACCCTTAACTTGCCACTGGCGATCGCAACCGTCGCGGAGCTTGGCGATAAATTCTCGCATATCGCAGCTGCCGATCGCCATGAGATCGCACTTCAGGTCGGTTTTGCGCATGCGTTTTCGACATCATTTGAATCCGCCCGCCAGGCGCTGGAAGTGAGCGCAGAATTTGCGGAAACAACCGAGCAGCGGGCCGCCACGCACTTTTATCTCGCATTGGTCCATATTAAGCGGCTCGGCAACCCGGTCGAAGGGCGCCAGCATGTCGACGTAGCACTTGATCTCCTTGAAGCGGCAGGTGATGCCGCTCATGACAACGAAATCGCCTGGCTTTACAATCTCAAGGCGTTGTCGTTTGTCGAAGAGAAAAATCTTGCAGCCGCTGGCCGCTGCCTGCATCTCGCGGTAACTCGCAACGCGCGCCCAGCTCGATCTTCGGATCAAGTGCATCTCAAGCTCAATCTACTCAACAACATCACTTTGCTCGAGGAGATCAGCGGACGGTATGATCAGGCAATCGCTCGCTACGCGATGCTCGAGCCATTGATGCGCACTGCATCCCCAAGCGCTGCCAAGCATTGGCATTATCGGCTGGGGGCTCTTATGGTCCGTTGCGGGCGCCGGGAGGAAGGCATTGTCCACCTCGAGGCAGCTCATGCAAGCGCCGAGAGAGATGAAGACCTTTATTACTGCGATCGGATCGCAGCGGATATTGCTGCTGTGCAAGAGGCCTGTGGCGACCGCACGAATGCCACGCTTTGGTATCGCCGTGCCGCAGCGATTGAGCGCGAGATCGGAAACGCCACTGGTCTTGATCATGTTAACGCCGCTCTTGCACGCATGGCGCTTCTTCCGGCAATGGATGACGGCAAGATCGAGGACGATAGGCGCGCCGCTCCGGAGTCTTTTCGCCCGCTCTCTGCGATTAAGACCCGATTGAACCAACCATTTCACCAAATCAACCTTTACTGAAACGGGAGCGCTCAGATGGCAGGATCCAGTCAAATCAGCGCGGTTGACGTGCTCATTGTCGGTGGAGGGATTGTGGGCTCGGCCTGTGCCGCTCTGACGTCAAGGGCCGGTGCCAGCGTCACGTTGATCGAGACGAACAGCGAACTCGGGCTTGGCGCGAGCGCGGCCAAGTCTGGCCTCCTGACGACGGCGGCTGATGGCCGATCTGGTTCAGCCTACGCACGCTTTTCGGCGTTGGCCCTCGAGCGCCTTCGCGCGATCATCCCGATCCTCGAGACCGAGACCGGCGCAAGCGCGCAGGTTATTCGCAGTCGGCACCTACGGATTGCCGCCGGTACGGATGAAGAGACCCTGCTTGATAGCTATCTTGGGGCCAGCGACCTTCGCCAACCCGATGAGATGATGGTGGACGGAGAGGCGTTGCGCGCCAACCGACCGTGGCTTTCAAGAAAAGTTACAAGGGGCATTATAGGCGGCCACGCACATCATCTCCAGCCAAGCAGTTTTCTAAAAATCCTTGCTTGCGCCTGCCGACAAGCCGGAGTGACAATTGAAACCGGCGTGAAGGTGGCCTCGCTTAAGCGCCGTAATAGTCGCATCGTCGGCGTTCGGCTTGCGGACGGACGCGTCGTGCGCGCCGGCACGACAGTGCTTGCCGCCGGATTCGAGAGCGCCGCACTTTTAACCTCGATCGGTCAAGCAATACGCCTGCTTCCGGTTCGCGGTCAGATGGCCATCGTCCAAGGCCTGGAGGAAATCGATATTCTCGAAGACGTGATCAGTACCGGCCGCGGCTACATCGTGCCAAAGCCAGGCGGGCTAATCGTGATTGGAGCGACGCACGAGCGCGATAACAATAAGCCGATACTAACGCTTGGCGGCATGGGCACACTCGCTCGCATCGCATCGGTAGTGCCCGCACTGACCCGGCTGCCGATCGTCGGGACGTTCACGGGCATCCGGCCGATGTCTCCGGACGGTTTGCCTCTGATCGGGCCGGTCCCCGATACACAAGGGCTTTTGGTCGCAACGGGGCATGGTAGCCACGGCGTCCTGCTTTCGGTCGCCACGGGCGAAGCGATCCGCGACATGGCGGCCGGGTATTCGGTCACGACCGACCTCGCCACCTTCGACCCGCGGCGCTGGGTAGGACGTGAACACCATGCTGCGATCCAGGTTGAAGGAGCACTTTGATGAAGGCATTGTTCCTCGTTCCTCCTTTGACCGACCCAACCCGGCTGCCTGAGCCGCTCCTGCGGGCCGCCGCAATGGTGCTCGCAACAGGTGGCGATATTTTCGATGCGAACCGCGCCGCCTACAGAACGTTCATAACGAATAATCACCTCATGGCGCGCCAACGCATTCTCAAGTCACGCTTGCCAGGGGACGGTCATGGTTTGATTTCCACCGCAGAGGAATTCTACGACTACTATCGTTTGCTCAAGTCGAGGCTCCACACCGACGATGGCGCGTGGAACGACCCAGATGCCATATTGCAAGATCTTGCCGACCCACGCCTCAATTTCGCAAAGCGCGACGCCTTGCGTCAGGACGTGGAACGCGCGCTTGATGCTGCAATCGCTCCATACCGGGCGAATATTCGGCTCAATGATTTGACGGCTATTCACACGACTGAGTCTAGCGCCGAGTTGGCTGCTGCAGCGCAGCTTGGCGAGGAGAACCCATTCTGCGGATTTTGGAACGCCTGCCTTTCGGACGAACCGCGCATGCGCATGCCGCTATGGTTGGTCTGGCTGGACCGAGATCAGCAACTGATCCCGCTTGCGACGCTTCTCGCAATAGTGGCCGGGCGTTCCGCACCGCAGATTAGACTCGTCGGACCGTTTACCGAAAATCTCTCTCTTTGCGCAACAACGTGGTTGACCGCCTGCGTCGCGGGCGCACACCGTACCATGGATGAGGCGTTCGACGCGGTAGGCATCGACGGTCCTCCCACGGATGCAGGTGCGATCGCTGACGCCCTTCGTATCCTTGCGCCGGGACGCGCCTCAGAGCAAGTGACCTTGGAGCTTGACCCAAATGAGTGCGGTAGGCTCGAAACGCTGACACATGCTTGTTCATCGAGCTTGCGGCTACACGTAGACAAGCCACTATCGATCGAGGCGCTTCAATCGCTTGCGGCACGCATTCCTGTACCCCGAAAATGGTCAGCCTCCTTACGTTTCGGAGAAGTTCCCAACGCCGAAACACTCGTCGCCCTCTCTTCCAGGGGCATGCATTCGTTGCATTTCGAGGTGAAGGGCTTCGCGGGCTATGTCGACGAAGAAGCGGCGCGTGTCGGGATCGAGCGTGCTTTCGCCCACACTCGCGAGGCTGGGATGACTGTCCTTGCCTCGCTTGTCTACGGCTTTCCCCACGACAGTCCAGAAGCTTTTGAGCGCTTCCTGTCGTTCCTCTCAGGTCGTCTTGATGCGGTTGATCGCCTTGTGAGATTCAGACTTTTCCAGGTCCACAGTGGTTCACCGCAGGAACGCCTGCCAGGGGAGCATGGCATCGTTGAAGTTGTCGCACCTGATCCCAACCATGATCTCGCGAGAACGCGCGGTTACATCACTCGGTCCGGATTTGATAGCCGGCTGTTTGGCGCACAGGCCGCGCGAGCAATTGCTGCGCTCGCTGCGCCGAGCCCGCACTTTCCGGCAACGCCTCTGGCTATGGATTCGAGCGATTTCGGGGACGCCGGGCTAGAACACCCTATTCCTTCCCGAACCCGGTCTATGCTTCCTGTACCGGGCCGGGCCGATGTGGTGCGTCTCGATCCGGACGTCGTACTCGTGTCCGCGAATTATGCCTTTCGCGCACTCGACGCCCAGTTCCGTGGCTGGCTTCCCCGTCCTGGACTCCCGCTGCCGCTTCCACTCGCTGAACTGCAGTCTCTGTCTCTCTTGCGCAACCGTCGCACCGGCGCCGTCACCGGCATCGGAGAGAGCGGACGTCGCCTCCTTGAGGCTTTGCGCGAGCAATGCACGGTGGATGAACTTGCGCGCGAAACCGCAACCGATCCAGCTGTTCTATGCGTTGCGCTTGGGCGACTCTTGGCGGCGGATCTTATTCAGACCATGCCCAGTTCGGCTGCCTCTCCGCAGATCGAAGATGCCCCAACGACGAAGGATCTTGCGCAATGAAGAACTACTACTTGCTGCTCGCCAATCGAGACTTCGTTAAGATCTGGATCGCGCAGGTATTCGCAGTCCTCGGCGACGCTTTTTACCGTGTTATGTTTCTTTGGATGGCCTATGAGCTGTCACGCTCGACAGTCATCGCCGGACTGGTGGTCTTTGCCGGCACCATCCCCTACCTTTTTTTTGGATTGCCGGGGGGAGTCTATGCGGACCGATGGGATCGCAAGCGCACGATGATCATCGCCGAGATACTGCGGACCGCCGTCGTGCTGATCATACCTTTGTCTTACGCCTTCGGCGCGTTGCAGATTTGGATCATAGCGGTTGTCGCGTTCGCACTCGCCTCGATCCGCTGCTTCTACCATCCTGCGATGAAGTCGACGGTAACGAGTATCTTGCGCGATGAAGAGCGGTCGGCCGGCGTGTCGTTGATGGAGGCCACAACGCGCTCGATGCAAGTATTCGGCATGGCCGCAGGCGGCTTCCTTATTGCCGCAACCCAAGCGGAGACTGTCACGCTTGTCTCAGCTGCACTATTCCTCGCCTCCATCATTGCCGTCGCACTCTTGGAAGTGCCAGCTCGGCGGCGGCACAGAGCCGAACGAAGCCTGTTCGGCGAGGTCGCCGGCAGTTTCGCCTATCTCGCGAAGCGTCCACAACTCCTGTGGGCAATCATCCTCTTCTGTGCGGGCCTGCTTGTCGTCGTTGGGCTGGAAAAGGTGGCTATGCCCGTGGTCGCCGATCATGTCTGGGGGCGTGGTGCTGACGGCTTCGGCCTGATCCTCGCAGTGTTCAGCCTCGGCAGCATCGCAGGATCGCTCATCCTCGGACGCGGCGAGTTGCGAAGCCTGCCACCGCTGATGGCAGGAGGTTGGGCGCTTTGGGGTGTCGCTTACGCGCTGATGGCCTCGTCCCCCTACCCGCTTGCACTCGTGTTTGCCGCGTTCGCCGGGCTTGCCGATGCAATGGTCACCGTGCCGATGGTGCTGATGATTCAGACGCGGGTCGACGACGAGCACATCGGAAAGATCTTCAGCATCTGGTCGACGGCTTCGTTCATCGGGGAGTCGGGCAGCGCACTCATGGTCGGCTTCCTCGTGCAGTCGCTCGGGGCGGTCCTAGCCTTCCAGATGGGTGGATTCGGCCTGGTGTTGGTGGCGTTGATCGGTTGGTATTACGTGCGGGACCGGGCTGGGTCAGGATCTCAGACCGATCTGCGACCCGACGAGGCGGCCGACCCCGTTCCCGTTCACAACACAGGAGAGATCTGATGGATCAAGATTTTTCAGCTCATATGCGCCGGTTCGCAGATCTGTGTGCTGGCCGTGTCCCCTACCTCCACGTGAGAGGGTTTCTCGATCAAACGGTCGCCAGCAACCTTGCGGATCAGGTTTCCACACAAGAGCCGCTCGCAGAATATCGAACGGTTCCCGGCATGGGTAAGATCGGATTCGCACTCGCAGAGGTAACAGACAAAGAAACGCTCACCGAGTACCTTCGGTGGGGTCAGCGGTTCGACAAGACAATGGACGGCCTGCTTTCGCCCGACCCTTTCCAAAAGATCAACGCGCTGATCGAGCGTTTGTGGCCGGCCGGCCTGACTCGCGCGAGCCTTCGCGGCCATGCTTTTCCTACTGGTATCGCGCGCCGTCACCAAAGCGGTTGGCACGGCGAGAGCGTCCACATTGACTGCCCGCCAGCACTGATCATTGATCAGGCGGGCCAGGCCGACGTGCTGCAGTTGGGAGTTGTATGCTACGCGTCGGCTTGCGAGGTTGGCGGCTCGCTTCACATCTGGAGCGAGCTTGTGCTCGACGAGAACGCCTACCGGACCCGCTGCAATGCAGCAGGGGTCGAACGCCTCGATGCGTACCACCTCGGAGAACCTTCTGTTAGGATCGAGCCGCAGCCCGGTGATTTGGTGATCTTTCGCACAGCCCACCCGCACGCGGTCACCACAATCGAAAAGGGGCGCAGAGTGAGCTTCGGCTTCTTTCTCGGAGCCACAGGGCCCGATCAGCCATTACTTGCCTGGGCATAGGGGGCAGCGTCGTGACCGCAACAGTAATCATCGATCCGGACCTTTCCGATCAAATGCGTGGCGCGCCGCCTGCCTCTCTTACGGGCGAGCGGCACACCACCATCGGACGCTTTGCATGGCGGCTCTTGCCGGACGTACAACTACGCTCGCCTGGATTTCCCATCTGCCTTCTGCCGTCACACGACGACAACGCACTGCAACGTGCCTGGCAGGAAGAGTGCGACACAAGCGATGTTGTTGCCAGCATGCGAGGCGCGATTACCGAGCGCACGAGCCAGTTGGTTACAGCTTTGACGGCATCCGGGCGCACAGTGGAGCGGAACAGGTTAGCGAAGGCGCGAAGGCGCGTTATCGCTGGCCATGCTCTCACGCCGGTCGATGGAGCGGTCCTGCACGCGCTTGGTTTAGATATGGAGGAGGAGGCTTGGAACGACGCGGTCGGTCGAATGCGCTCCGCTCAACATGGGCTCGACCATGCGCTGGAGCTAGCATTCGACGGAGGCATTCGTTCGTTATCGGAAGCTGTCAGGCGTAGCCGGCTCGAAGAGGCTCTGTTTATCTCCAACCCCGCTTTTCACGCGTGTCTTTTTCGTCCCAATGGCCCCCTTTCACGGTTTGGGCGTCGTGATATCCGTGAGCTGTTGACACTCTCGCGCTATCTTCGCCGGTTTTGCACACGAAATGAGACCGTTTCGTTCTTCGGCCCAGTGACAATCGCACGCCTAGATCCTAATGAGCGCCGCGCGCTGTTGGTCGGGGAACCGGCCGATATGCGGACATCGATAGATTGCAGCACTTGGGTGGCGCAGAGCCTCCAAGAGCGCGCACGCCGGCGCCTTCCTCCGCTTGAGCGCAGCGCACGACGCGACCCACTTTGGCGCCGCGATGGCGATATTCTCGTTCGGCAGTTGGACAACAAGCGACTTGCACCGGGGCCCGACGGAATTGCCCTTTGGCAATCGCTGGGCGATCTCCAATGCTTGATGGACTGCGGCGGTGCATTAGGTTTCGGCGAGGCGACGCTTCGCGCCGCGCTTGGGGCAATCGCGCCCGCATTGCGGTGGGGGCCAGAGCTGCCGTCGACCGAATTGTTCGTTCTCCAACGCCTCGCTAAAGAAATTGATGATGAACCTACGCGGACGCTCGCCGCGCTGGGTCGCCGTCTGGAAGTCGAGTCTTGGCCAACCATCGGCCAAACTTACCGGGAAGCCGAGCAGTTGATCGAAGCGCTCGGTATCACCGTCACCCGGCGTGACGGTAGCCATTATGCTGACCGCACATTGTTCAACGCTGAGTGCGCTGGTCCTTATATGAACCGCGTCACAATCGGAGCGGGACCGCTCGCTCGACTACAGGAGGGACTCTCAGGCATCCTGCCTTTGTGCCTACTCGACGGTCTTTTGCGGCGGGCGGACGCTCGCGCTGCGCTGCGCGCACGCCTTGACGGGCGAAGCCGTCCACTCCTGGAGATGCTTGTCGATGACCAGGACAACGTTTCGCCTCGATCCGAAGCATTGTCGAGCGCCATGTCAGATCTCGTTGCCGCAGCGCCATGTGTCAATGGCGTTGTGCGCCTCGATCCGGCTGACTTGCAGCCGATCTTAGCACATTTCCACGCAATGCTCTCTGCCGAGGATGGCTCGCCGGAAATCTGCCTCCCTGGTATAGATGTCCTAGCAGCTGGCACCGACCTTGAGAGCGCGCAGTGGGTACTTGGCGAGATCCATGATGACTCATCTTCAATCTTCGGCGGCTCTCTGACGCGGGTCCTCGATAACCCACAGACGCTTTACGGGACATTTTGCGCCGAGCTTGAGCGCGAATTCGACGTCTCTAATATGGCAACGGTCCTTTCCCGACGGCGTCACAAGGCTGTCACGCCAGAGATGCCAGGGCTGTCGATCGAATTTACCGGACGCTCGGAAAAGCCGTCTGAACTCCGAGCGCCGATTTCCGAAGTGACGATTGACGCTGGGGGCACCGCCCTGACTTACGAAGGGCGCAATTATCATCTTTGGCCAGGCGATCTTTCTGGCGTGGTGCACGTTGCCCTTGCCTTGCCAACCGTTAAGGGCGTCCGTATCGATTTGGGCGACGCAACTCCACGTATTGTCATAGGAGACATGGTCTTCCAGCGCGCAAGGTGGCGGGTAGAGGGCGTAAGCCGCGTTCCGCTAGACCAAGCTTGGCGCTGGGCGCGTAGCCTGCGCGAGGATCGTGGTTTACCGCGCAGGGTGTTCGTCCGTCACCATGCTGAGCCCAAGCCCATCTTTGTCGATCTCGATGACCCCGTACATATCGCCGATCTTACTCGGATCGGACCGGGACTGCTAAGTATAACCGAAGCTTTACCGGATGTTGGTGAGCTCTGGTGGGCACCAAACGAGCAACCTCAATCGAGCGAACTGCGTATTGGCTGTCTGATGTGTTTTTCGACAGAATGACGACTAGCGAATTGGCCAATCATATTGCGGCGATTGATCGATGGTAGTTCCTTCGCCCTACGGTTCGTCCCGTCTGCTATTAAGCGTCGCAGCGAGCCTTTATATACATTAGTTTTTCCCTTATTCATGCCCAAAATATATATGCACCACGCATAGACATCAAGCCATCTTCATGTTTATATGCGTCGCACATACAAATCCTCGTAGGGTTTATCCATGAAAGGATCGTTTCAAATGTCTACCGTTCACACCCCTCCCGCTGCCGCAGCTTATCTGAATGCTCGGCCAGCAGATCGCCTTACACTCACTGCTGGCCGCGTCATTTCCCTAACCGGCGTTGTCTTGCCTCTTCTCCTCATCGGCATTCTGAAGTTTACCCAAGTGGAAATCGACGGGCTCAAGCCACTGATCAACGGCACACCCTGGCTGGCATGGCTTTACTCGGTCTTTGGATTCGCCGGTACCAGCTATCTGCTCGGTGTCGTCGAACTCTTCACAGCAGCTCTGTTCATCACGTCCTTCTGGTCGGTTCGCGCCGGGATTGCTGCCGGGGCCCTCGGGGCGCTGACGTTTGCAACGACTGCTTCGACGTTGTTCGCCTTGCCGATCTGGGAAGCTGCCTCGGGTGGCGCCCCGTACCTTAACTTCGTCGGATCATTCTTGATCAAGGACGTTGCCCTTCTTGGGATCAGTCTTGCTGTGCTGGGCGAAAGCATGATCAAGAACCGCACCGCGATGAGCTTGCATGCGTAAATCGCAAAAGCCGATGCGTGAACCGGATTAGATGTCGCGAACGACGGAGGGCTAAATTCCGCTGTATATTGACAACGAAGAGTGGTGTGTTCTGCTGAAGTCGTGCGTTGCCGATCCTCACCGGCATCGGCCACTTAAACAAAGTCCGAGCACCCTGATTTCGTGTTGCGTACCCAATGGTCGCTGACAGCGGTCGAGGCAAACCCTATCGAGGACGAAGCATGCATTACGCTGAATATAAACACACCGATCCGGCTCTCGTCCATGCTCTGGTGGATACTTTTCCGTTCGCGGCCATTTCGGTCAACGGATCCAAAGGACCGCGCATTGCCCATGCCCCCCTTACTTTTCGAAACGGTAAAACTCCGGTCGGCGCGCTTGAATTTCATCTGGCGAGAGCCAACCCCATCGCTGGCGACATGAACATCGGTGTCCCTGCCACTATTTTGGTCCAAGGTCCTGGTGCCGCGATCTCGCCGAGCTGGTTTACCTCCAGCTTTCCGCAACCTGACTCCGATCGAAGCAGGACCGCACCGACTTACAACTACGTCAGCCTGATCATGAACGGCCGACTGGAGTTTATGGATGACGTAGCGCTGCAGGCGCAAATCAAAGATCTGGTCTTGGCCAGTGAACCAGAAAACGGCTGGCGCACTGAGGAGTTGGCACCCGACCTCTGGCAGGGCTGGCGCAAGCTCATACAGGGGTATCGGCTGGAGATCGAGAGCTTTGATCTCACAGCCAAGCTCAGTCACGGTGACGTACCGGAAGACCGGTCGGGCGTCGTCGCAGGCTTGCTGGAACGCGGTATTCTCGCCGACGTGAGCATGGCGCATCTCGTAGGAGGGTATGACGGCAATTCAGGGCCACTGCCATCCCTTTTCCGGGCGTTGAAACATGGCGTTGGCACTTCGAATTAAAGCGGCTGTTGCAGCTTGAGACCCGACTTGCGTCAAAATCCGACAGCGTGACCGCCAGCTTTCGTCTTGTCGGACGGCCCTGAAACTCTATTCCCGGCCGTCAAGGATCGCGCCGACATTTCGCGCCAGACTGCTTCAGAGCGCTTGGCTAGATCTCTGTTGGCGCGGAAAACCCTAACTTCGAGATTGACGTCCAGGGGCTCCGGTCCAGCCCGGACCAGCTTGCTATTCAGGATGTCGTTATGTGTCATGCTCAAAGGCAGCCATGCCACTCCCATCCCCAGAAGAGTCATCGAGCGCAGACCGTCGGCGTGCGCATTCTCGAAGATCAGGCGTAGTCGGGAGAGGGACCCATCCCGCCCGATGACACCGTCGACGGCCCGGCCTAGAGTGCACACCGTCTCGTACCCTAGATAAGGCACCTCGGTTTCGCTGCCGCTAGTCAGGCGATGGCGTGGCTCGCCTACCCTGTCTGGAACCGATAACGGAACGAGTCTATCTCTCCCCACAAGTATCGAATCGCATCTCGAAAGAGGGAGGGAGTCATCCGTGTTATTCAGATCACTTCGAGCATCGATAAAGCATACGACGAAATCTACGTCGCCGTTTTCAAGGGCGTCGCAACAGAAGCCGAGGCTATCGGATCGAACGTTGAGGGGAAGTGATCCGACCTGACGTTGAATGACAGGTAGCCATTTCGGGAAGAATGTGACTGAAAGGACATGCGGCGCGGCGAACCGTACGGCTGTCAGCCTTTTGTCGGCTTCGTCGCGTATCGCCTTGCGGGTTCCGTTCAACCGCCCAACGACATCGCCTGATATCGCCAGCAGTTCTTCGCCGGCCTTCGTCAGATAGATCGGATTCTTGCTTCTGTCGATGAGCAACGCGCCGGCCCATCGTTCGAGAGATTGTAGCCTGCGGCTTAGCCCAGATTGTGTAACGTTACGTTTTTCCGCTGCCTTGGTGAGATTGCGGTATTCCGCGATTGCCGCTAGGTCTTCTAGCCATCTGATATCGAGCATTTATGCCTCCGTTGGCTTTAGACTACGCGGTGCATACGATTGTTACTCATGCGAATATCGCAGTCTGCGATGCTGCATCCGCATGTTGCGCAACCAGTTCTCGACTTCACAACTGTCACAGGAGCAATTAGTTTATTTTTGGCAATCGCTTAGGCTCAGCGCTCAGGTTACGCTTTATCTTGGAGAGCACATGCTACCGGGCAGTCTGGGCAAGCACTGAGGTCGCACAAGCGACAGACCGAATAAGCATGGTCAAGATCTTCGACGAAATTCGACAGAAGCTTCTCGGTGAGCAGCCGGTACGTCTCTCTTTCAGCGGGATCCAAGCCCTGTAAAGCTTTAGCTATAAGCTCGAAGCGAGAAGACAGGATTGCGTCACATCTTGTGTCACCCGCTTCCGTTAGATGTAGTGCGACAGCTCGCCGATCGGTCGCGCTCGGTCGTCTTACGACCAAGTCATCGGTCACAAGCCGATCAATGAGGCGGACCGTGGCGGAGTGGGAAAGTCCCAAAGCGCGCCGCATCTGCTCGATAGGCATCCCCGGCTCATGCCGTAGAAGAGCGATTGCCGCCGCGGCCTGCCCTTTCTCCGGAGCCTGGTTTTCTGTGTCTCTTAGAACGGCGTCTGCCAGGCCTAGAACCATTGCGCCGATTACGTTCTCTGTCTTTTTCTCATCCATTGCGAAAATATATATGCGCCACGCATAGACATCAAGTGAAAATAATATATGCTCTGTGCATACAAATCGCAAAAAGGAGAAAGAAATGACACAGAACATCACATCCGTCGCCGATCGCGCTATCACAGGCCTGGATCGCATTGCACCCGCCGCCACGATAACGAAGATTGGCCGTGGCGTCGCACTCGCGGGGGTGGTCTTGCCACTTCTGCTGATCGGCCTTCTCAAATTCACCCAGATTGAAGTCGATGCGCTCAAGCCTCTCATCACAAATACCCCATGGCTGTCATGGCTCTATCCCGCCTTCGGAGAAGTCGGCGCTACGGCCCTTCTGGGTACTGCAGAAATCTTCACTGCAATCCTCCTGATCGCATCGCCCTGGTCGGCACGCGCCGGGGTACTCGGTGGTGCGATTGGCTCGCTCACGTTTCTCACCACGGTTTCGGTGATGTTCGCGCTACCGATCTGGTACGCCGAACTTGGCGGCTTCCCCTGGATCAATCCTGTTGGCCAGTTCCTGCTCAAAGACGTGTCGCTTCTTGGCGTAAGCATCGTCATTTTTGGCGAAAGTCTCACACGTGCCAAGGCCCAGATTTCCCACGCCTGATCGATCGCGACTATCAAGCAATGGGTTCGTGACCCACGTCCTGAACCACACAAAGGAACTCTGTCCTTGTTGTAAAGCGGCCAAAGCGCTGCTGCGTCAGAAGGGCGTGAGTTGATCGAGACTTCCAGAAATCAGGTCTTGCGAAAGTAGATGATCGATCGCTCCGAGCGCACAACCGTGCCTCAAACTTCCTCGGCAAAGAACACGTCGGAGGCCATGACGATCACCTCTCCCTGGACAGACGGGGACTGCTGGACGAAACGCTTGGTCTTCTTTCATCGCTCTAGAACGCCTCACGGGGCTGGGTAAATCACATGCCCCGAATAGCCTGATTTATCTAAGGATAACCAGAATGAAAACCGAGAAACTGGAATTCGTTGGGCACGCAGGCGGCGTACTTGCCGCCCGGCTCGACATGCCGGACGGAGACATCCGCGGCTATGCTCTTTTCGCCCACTGCTTCACCTGCTCGAAGGATTTGATGGCTGTACGCCGGATATCCGCCGGCCTTGCACGGCACGGAATCGCTCTCATGCGGTTCGATTTTACAGGTCTTGGGGCCTCGGATGGTGAGTTCGCGTCAACGAACTTCTCATCCAATATCGAGGACCTTAAGCGAGCTGCAGCCCACCTGGCTGAGGTCCGCGAGGCGCCCCGCCTGATCATCGGTCACTCGCTTGGAGGCGCCGCAGTTTTGGCTGCAGCATCCTCTATCCCGAGTATTGAGGCTGTAGTGACCATCGGCGCTCCGGCAGACGTCGCTCACGTGTTGCACAATTTCGGAGCGGACCTGGCGGAGATCGAGGGAAAAGGCGAAGCGACAGTTTCGTTGCATGGACGCGAATTCACGATCGAAAGGCAGTTTATAGAGGATGCCAGGACCGCCAATTTATCCATGCGGATCGCGGCTCTCCGCAAGCCGCTTCTTATCCTGCATGCGCCGCTCGACAACACCGTCGGAATTGAAAACGCCGCGTTGATTTTTGCGGCAGCGAAACACCCCAAAAGCTTCGTCTCCCTCGACGGTGCGGATCATCTTCTGACCCGCGCCCAGGATGCCGAGTATGCCGCCAGCGTGATTGCGGGCTGGTCATCGCGCTACATCGGCAGCGCGGCAAAGGATCCAAGCACGCGTGATTCCGGTCCGATCCTCGTCACCGAAACCGGGCATGGTCGATACCAGCAGAGGGTGGACGCTCATGGGCATCGGCTGATGGCCGACGAACCTAGCGGCGACGGTGGCACGGACACCGGACCCACCCCTTACGATTTTCTCGCCATCGCGCTTGGCGCATGTACTTCGATGACGTTGCGAATGTACGCGGAGAAAAAGGAATTGAAGCTTGATCAGATCTCGGTCGAAGTCGATCACACAAAAGTTCACGCGTCCGACTGCGTAGAATGTATTGAGAAGAACTTGGCCAGACCGAGAATCGATCGTTTTGAGCGTCGCATTCGCATCCGGGGCGGTGTAGACGATGGCATGGCCGCCGATTTACTTCGTATCGCCGACCTCTGTCCGGTTCACAGGACCCTTGAGGCGTCTTCGGTCATCATAACGCAAATTATGGATCCGCGATGAGCCTCCTTGATGGACTTTCCATTCCGGCACTCGCGGCTCTTCTGTTCGTGGCAGCGTTCGCACTGGGCGTTGCAATCCAGCATGGGACCACCTGTGCCGTTCGGGCAATGTCTGAACTGATCCGCGAGCGAAGAGCCGACGGGCTTCTCGGATTTCTCGAGTGCGGTCTTTGGGCGTTGGTGGTCGCGTGGCTACTGACACCGGAGATGGCGGTTCCTCAATGGGAGCCCGTAGGGTGGTTGTGTCTTGGCGCGGCCCTGTTCGGTGCGGGCGCGACGATGAACGGCGGCTGCGCCTTTGGCTCTGTTGCCCGTCTCGGCGAAGGGCGGGCCGAATTTCTGCTGACCGGAGCCGGGGCATACCTCGCGTTCCGTATTCTCGATGCGCTCGGGCAGGGCCGCACTACTTTACCGGAACAGAGTCCTGTTCCGGACAATGCCTTGCTCATTGTCCTCGTCGGCCTGCCGCTGCTCATAGTCGTGCGGTTTCTCTTCTGGCGAAGGCCCATTGGCGCTGTGTTGAAGCTTTCCCTACTGATGGCCATTATTGGGATCATTGGCGCATTCGTTGGAGCCCTGCATCAGCCGTGGCCATGGATGCTGGCATTGAGAATCATCGGGACGTCGGATTGGTTGACCGGGCTGAGTCTGGTGGGCCTTGTTTCTGGCAGCATTGCAAACGGTGTCGTGCGGGGACGGTTCCGGCTGGCATGGCCCAAGCTCGCTGCCGTGCGGGACCGATTCGCGGGTGGGATGTTGATGGGTGGCGGGAGCGCGTTGGTGCCCGGCGGCAACGACAGCCTGATCCTGCAGGGGATTCCTTCCGGCAGCCCATTGGCTTTCCTCGCCTATGGCATTGTGCTCGCCGCGATTGGCGTTCTGCTGCTGACCGTACCGCGCTTCAACCTGCATTGAAGATCGTGAAAAACGGAAACTAAGTTGCTAGTGAGATACGGACGTGGACGGCGAAGCCTTAAGCCCAAACAAAGCATCTAGCCAATGCTTGTAGTCAGCCCCCAAACGCTCTGTCCTGATCGACAGAGCATTTATCAAATTTCCCTCTTGCCGGCCTATCGGCCTCGTCGTCAGTTAGGAAAAGCAGCCTCAAGATTGTGTCTCGCGCCATCCCCTTCCCGGCTTAAACCGGGCTGGTTTACGGAAAACACGTAATCCTGTTCTGCGCCTGCGCGGTCGATATGACATTGCGCGCACCGCTCCTTCGAATGCTTCGTTGCAACCTTCTGATATGGCGGCTCCTGATGGCCAAACGTGAAATATGCCCAGCCTCCCGCGTCCTCAGGGTACCGCTTGCTGTCCTTGAGCATGAGAGCGATACCTGTAAAACCGTGTTGAAAAATCACTTTGCCGAACCAGGCGTTACACAGATACGCAGGCGGGCCATCGCAGTTTTTTCCGTCAACGCTGGTAAAGGTGAACTCTTTTACGATCAGCGATCCTTCCGGCCACTTACCCGTCTCCATGTAAACTCGGTAGGCGTAAGGCTCCACGTAAACGTTATGAAACTCCGGCGTGGGAGTGAGTTCTTCGTCCAGCAAAGAAGTGGTTATCGGCTCCCAGGCCACATATGCGTGAACCCACGACCTATAACCCCTCGGGAGCTCGGCTTGGCCGCTCTCGGTAAACGCGAGCTTGGCGGTCAGCGCTGATGGATTACCGCTGGCGCTCACAGCCGAAGGTATTCCACCTATTAGAACTCCGGCCAAAAGAACGGCTAAGCCAGCCAGTCCCGACAGTGTCAAGATGCGCCTCATGAAAGCTCCTCCTTTGAATTGCACGCTCATAGCAAAATCTAATTGCCGGCTAACTCACCGAAATTATTGCATATTCCGGTCGTCAGACGCCAATGCGCATCGCGTATGGAGCCATGCGCAATGCTCATTGTGGGATTGATCGACTCTTTTGATCAGAACGGCCAGCGATTTGCGTGGGTATGCTGCCTCCGCGTGCACGGTGTGCCCAACGATCTCGCGGACAGGACGTGTTCACGTCCCGGTCACAGATGACACACGCCCTTATGGCGACTGTCGGGCCCTAGCAATCACAGCGAGGTGTCGCCTGAGAAATAGCTTTGCGTGTTCAATGAACGCATAGAGAACTTCTGTCACGCTCACGTGCTAAAAGATTAGATTCACGCCGACAAGCATCAATTCATTACCCCTTGAGGGTAATGACCAAAACAGCCCGGCGATCTCGGACTTCACCTGGTACGAGGCGGCGTCTGATGCCCAATTCCCCGTTGCGCCGTTTCGATATTGCGGCCGCGCTATTAAGCGACAGGCGACATCTCACTCTGAGAGATCGCGCTCGTCCGGACATTCTGTCTTCCCTACATCGTGCGAAGCCAGCCGTCAGTCGCAAAGCCCGGGGGTGCGAGATTTCGGCGACGGGACAACTAGGTCTAATAAGAGGCCCGATACACGATCGGCACCCAGTCATAGTTGCTGTCGTCACGACGAACATGACCAATTCCGGGAAACGCGTGATGAGCGCCGGCAACCAGATATCGCTGATCAGCGGCTTCTGCGAACGCGACAGCACGCGTAGCCGCAGCGGCTTTCTGATCGACGTCGAAGTCCACCGTTACCTCCGGATGATCATACTGGAGAACATCGCCATGTGCGACATCGCCCCAAAAGACTATTTTCTCGCCCTCGCTTTCAACAATGATGCCGCTATGCCCGGGCGTGTGACCGGAGAGCAGGACCGAGCCGAAACCAGGAAAAGGCGCAGCGTTGTCATCGAAAGTTTTTAACCTGCCAGCATCCGCATACGGACCGACGCATTGTTCGGCTTGAGTGATCTGTGGGCCGAGAACCTTATCGACCTTGCTCTCGGCGTCGGCTTTCAGCCAGAACAGCTCCTCGCGTCGGTTGACATGTAGAACCGCGTTCTCGTACACGCGGCTTCCATTGGCAATAAGTCCACCGGAGTGGTCGGCATGGATGTGGGTCAGTATCACGTCGTCGATCTCGGACACCTTGTATCCAGAAGCCTCGATATTAGAGACAAGCTTACCCAATGATGGACCTAATAAATTTCCAGTGCCCGCATCTATAAGGACAAGCCGTTCCCCGGTATTGACAAGGAAGGCGTTGACCGAAATTTCCGCAGGGCCTGACTGATATCTGTCGACCAGATATGTTTCCGCCTCTTCCTCGCCAATGTTTTTATAGATCTTCGACATTGGTAGTTTCGCTGTGCCGTCGGACAGTGCGGTGATCTCATAGGAGCCGAGTTTGACGCGGTAGAAGCCAGCCGCTTGCTTGCCTGCCATGGGCGCTTTCGCGAAGACAGCTGCCGGAACCGCGGACAAAGTCCCGGCAGCAAGGGCAGTTTTAGCGCAATTGATCAGGAGTGAACGGCGGGTGTGCATGGCGTCTCCGGGTTTCCGAGCAAGAAGAATTGAGATGTCAACTAGCGTGAGGCGTAGGTTCCGGTAACTCCACCAATAGTCAAATGATGCGGCTCGGATTGCACGATCAAGGCAGAAACTTGCCTCAAGCTAACTTATAGAAAACAATACATATCCGCCTTGTAACAGACCAATGCGCATCGCGTATGGTACCATGCGCAATCCTCATGTGGGTTGTGTCGGCTGTTTCGATCAGAACAGCCAGCCTTTTACCGAGGAGGGTCGACACACGCGGTTTTCGTCAGCTTAACGGCGACCATGGCGACCTGACATTCTGTCGTAGTCAATCATTGCGCGATTCACACCGCATCAGCCTATTTCAACCGACGTAGCCACGTCGGATCCGCGGCCACCTGCACAGCCACGGCCTCATTGGCCTGATCACAGCGATGCATTGATCCCAGAGTTTGGCCGCGTTTGGAAGGAATTTGGCGCGCGACGTCGCAAACGAGCTAGGGAATGCCAGCGATGATCCATGGGAATCGATTGAGCAAGCACTTTTGCAGATGTTTGGTGTGGTGCCAGTTGCCGTGTGGGAACTCTGGAAGAGATCGCTTACACCATCTTGTTTCTCGCCAGACCCCGGGCGGGCTACATAACAGGTGCCAATCTCAGGCTCGACGGTGGGGTGCGCCCACGATCTGACCGCATCATCCGGTTCTTTTGCGAAATGCAGCCGCGTCGTCGACCACAATCTCAGCGGAGCGGCCGGAAAAACTCCCTGATCTCATTTGCCAACAAATCTGGCTGCTCAAGCGCGGCGAAATGCCCGCCTTTCGGCATTTCCGACCAGCGTGTGACATCTGCGACCCGCTCGACCCAAGACCGCGGCGGGATCGGGAGTTCCTTGGGAAAATGCGCGATCCCCAAAGGCGGTGTCAGTCGTTCATTCGGGGCAAAAATGAGAGGGTCGAGGCGGTTCTCCTTGTAAAGCCGGAGAGAGGCATTGAGGTTGCCGCTGAACCAGTAGATCGAGATATCGGTCAAAATCGTATCCAGAGAGAGAATGCCCTCGAGATCACCGTCGCAGTCCGTCCACGCGCGAAACTTTTCTGAAATCCACGCTGCCAGGCCCACGGGTGAATCCGAAAGCGCGAAGGCCAGAGTCTGCGGCTTGGTGGAATGCATGGCCGAGTATGCCCCCTCGGTCGCGGCCCATGATGCAACTCTCGTCTGGTATGCCCGCTCTTCTTCCGTCGGCTCTTCGCCCGACGCCAGAGTCGGACGGAACCCTGCCGACACATAATTCAGATGAACGCCGAGGACCGTGTCCGGAAACAACCGCGCCAACCACGTGGAGACGCCTGAGCCGATGTCGCCGCCTTGCGCACCAAACCGCTCGTATCCGAGCGATGCCATCAGTTCATGCCAAAGGCCGGCGATGGCGCGTGATCCGACGCCCGGCTTTAACGGCGGCGACGAGAACCCATAGCCGGGAAGCGAGGGAACAACCACATCGAAAGCATCGGCTGGATCGCCACCATGGGCACCGGGATTTGTCAGGAGCGGCAGGATGCGTTCGAACTCTGTGAAGGAACCCGGCCAGCCATGGGTGAGGATCAGCGGGAAAGGCGCCGGCCCAACGCCCTTTTGGTGGATAAAATGGATATCGGTGCCATCGACCGATCCTACGAACTGCGGCAGTTGGTTAAGCCGCGCTTCTTCCGCGCGCCAGTTGAAGCGGTTCTGCCAGTGATCCACCAGCCTGCGGAGAAAGTCGAGACTTGCGCCGTCCTCCCACGAAGCGTCGTCAAGTGCCTTAGGCCAGCGGGCCATGGACAGACGATGCTTTAGATCCTGAAGAACTTCGGCGGGAACCGCGATCGTGAGTGGACGAATGATCATGTCTTATTCCTTGAATGGTCCGCGAATGCTTTGAACCATAGCTCAGGTGGCGCGTGAGTTGGCCAGGCGAATAAAGCCAATCCATCCTGACGAAGAATCGGTCCCTTCCAGGACAGGAGCATCATCGATCCAATCAGGACCAGCCTGAGGCCTTGCGGCCTTAGCGCCGTATCCAGCGCGATTGAACACCTTGGCCGCGGGGTTAACTAAGGTAACCTGGGGAACCGCCGCCTCTGGATGGGTATGATCGTCCCGTTCCGACAGAAGTCCTTCTAGTCCATTGGCGACAAGCCTGCTAGCAGAAGACGGAGTCCAGCATTTGTTTTCGCGGTTTCGCTACTTGGCGAACCAGTGACTTGAGACGGCATTCGGAAACGTTGGCATGAAATGATAGGAGACCAGTGGTGCCTTTACCTTGAGCGGATGTGAACCGACGACCCGCTATTCGCACCGTTGCGATAGCGACGGTATATGAAACTGCAGCACTCCATAGGCATCATACAACTTCCAATACCATCTCTGATCGGAGGCTATGAAGGTCGCGTCCTCCTGTCTCTGGAAAATTGCTGCCTGCCTTTTGACGAAAAGGATGGAGCGTCGCCTAGGTCGACAGCTCGTCCGCTGTCCCGTCGCCGAGTAGCCCTCGGTCCCAGGGCGGCTCGCCACGGAATGTATCAACCAGAAAGTCGATAAATGCGCGTGCACGCGCGCTTTGATGGCGCGTTGATGGATGTACCGCGTACATCGCGATCGGCGGTCGCATGTGTTTTGCAAGAACGATCGAAAGCGCTCCGCTCCGAACAGCGTCGTGCACGATGAACGTCGGCAGCATCGCCACTCCAAGACCCGCAATGGCCGCTTCCCGGACAGCGTCCCCGTTCGCGAAGTCGAGCCGTGTATTCACAGACGGCACCACATCATTCGCGAATTTCCAATAGGAAGCTTCCTCACGGTTAGAGTAGACGATTCCAGGAAACCGGGACAGGTCGTCAGGTTTTTGCGGCGTTCCAAGATGCTCAAGCAGCGCTGGGCTGGCGACGCACGCGTGCCGAATGATCACAAGCCTGCGAGCAATCAGTGACGAATCCGGCAACTGCGCAATACGGGTTGCGAGATCAAAACCATCCCGAACCAAATCGACCATTCGGTCGTCAGTATCGATCGATAGCGAGACATCAGGATGGCGTTCCAGAAACTGTCCTACCGCCGGGGCCAGGCAGTGCACTGCAAATGAGACCGGTGCGGCGACACGGATGCCCCCTTTCAGTTCACCGCTCGCGCTCGATGCAGCTTCCTCTGCTTCTTCGAGCGCCGCTAGAAGCACCACTGCCCGTTCGTGCAACGCTCGGCCTGCTTCGGTGAGTTGGATCTGGCGTGTCGTACGATCGAAAAGCCTTGCCCCGAGCCTGTCTTCAAGGTCGCGGATCCGTCGGCTAACCGCCGATTTTGCTATGCCAAGACGCTTCGCCCCTGCACTAAACCCGCCTTCTGAGACAACCGTAATCAACGCCTGCAAGGCTTCAAACCGATCGGACATGGTCTCATTGTGAGCGAAAAATGCCGTGTCATCAAGTTCTCGTTTGGAGAACAAATTGTGCTTGGAAGAGTAGCTTTTCGAGAACACGGAAAGAGGTAGTTTGGCCGAAGTTCTAGCGATGGAACTGAGCACGATGGCAAGCAAGACCGATCGGCTGATCAGTATGCGTCCGCATTCGTTCTCCAGGGCTGGCCATTAGGAAACTCTCTTACCATGACCCGCGCTTCCATAGCTTGCGGTTCAGTCGTCCATCTCGAACTGAATTCTCAACCAAATAAGAAGGAGACCATCCATGACGAGCGAAACAATCCGCAACCCCGTAACCGATCATCTCATCACGCCAGAGAATTCGGCTCTCCTCATCATCGATTACCAGCCTGTCCAGGTCTCGTCGATCCGATCGATGGACCGTGATGAACTCGTCTTCAACATCACCGGCGTTGCCAAGGCAGCGGTCAACTATGGAGTGCCTGTTATTCATTCAACGGTGAACGTTGCCACCGGCCTCAACAAGCCGCCGATCCAGCAGCTGCAGGATGTCCTCGGTGACCTCCAGGTCTATGACCGGACCACCGTCAACGCTTGGGAAGATGTCGAATTCAAGCAAGCAGTCAAGGCACTCGGGCGTCGTAAGCTTATCATCACCGCACTTTGGACAGAAGTGTGCTTGGCTTTCCCCGCTCTTGACGCCTTGCGGGAAGGTTATGAGGTCTACGTTCCGGTCGATGCGGTAGGCGGGACGTCGGTCGCGGCCCACGAGGCTGGCCTCCGTCGGATCGAGCAAGCTGGCGGCAAGATGACCAGCCGAGTCCAGTTGTACTGCGAATTCCAGCGAGATTGGGCTCGCAAAGCGACCGTCCCGGGTTTCATGAACGTCTTCGAAAGCTTCGATGGGTTTAATCCTGAGAAAGCCGCCGCTGTCGCGTCGGCCTAAGATCAACTGATCATTCTGATTGTAAATCGCAGCGGCATCGATGTTCGCCGCTGCGACCACTTGTAGTTCTAGCGCGTTCAGCCTTTTTCTGACCGTGCCCCCGCCGCCATAGTCGCTGCCACCATACGCCTCGATGCGATACGAACCTGCGCCATCTGATCTCCGACGTTACCTCGTTAATCTTCCTACTAAAGCCGAGGCGCTGATTGAGAATAGCTCCCCGCTGTTTGCATTGCGACCGAGGTATGACCGCTTTGCGCCCACAAGCGGACCATTGCTTTGATCATTAGCTTCTATATCGAAGATCACCACGAGCAATGTTCGAGCGCAGCAAACCCTTCAAATGATTTCAAGTCGGGATGCGTGTGCTGAAAGGTCTCTCGTATTCTTACGTCAACTCTTACGCGCGAGCACATCAATGATATGAGTCACTCGCTCTTTGCGGAACGCCGCCCTGATCCGGCCGTGGCGCTCAAGTTCTGCTAGACCATGAAGGGTCACCGAGGCCCAGCCGTCTTTTTCGGCAAGCATTTTTGCAGCGCCGATGATCCGCTGCTCTCGCTCCGCTTTCTCCCGCTCTTTGCGTTCACTTATCGCTTTCACTAGGCAATGCTGCCACCCTCCTAGCCGCCGCCGCATTTCTCCTCGCTGCTGTCATCAACGCGTCCGGCCGCAAGGCTGTTCAAGAAGAGTTCGTTCGTTACGGATTTCCATCGTGGTGGTGTTGGATCACCGCGATTTTGGAATTTCTGACGGCACTCTTACTGGTCTTGCGGCCAACCTTCGCAATCGGCGTGATGCTTGGAGCCTGCATCATGGTCGCCGCAATCCTCGCTGCCATTAGGGCCCGCGATTTCCGCCATATCCCGCCGCCATTCGGTGTTCCTGCTGCTGCTCACTGGTCAGGACGACCCGCGCGATCAGTTCGAAGAGGTCGCTAACGCTGGCATGGCTTTTCCTTGTCGAGATGGGGTGTCACCGCCCTCCGATCGGTTTGTCGGAGGGCAGATTTGATCGGCTTCAAACCACCTCGAGAACTTCGCTCAAAGGGCGCCGCGGCTTCTGCGGCCAGTTTTCAGAGGTCGCATAACCAACGGCCAAGAGGAGTGCCGGTACTTCGTTCTCGGCAAGTCCGAATTCGCGGCTGACACCTTGCGGGTCAAAACCGATCATCGGTGTAGAACCAAGTCCCAGCGACGTGGCGGCGAGTACGAGTGTCATGGCGCTGAAGGTGGCACTGCGCACAGCTTCGTCGCGGGCGCGCTGAGGCTGTTCGAAGTACAGACTTTTTGCAGCACCGGTCCAACCCGGCACCATCTCCTGCGGCATGATCCCGGCTGCGACGACAGGCGCCAGGCGATCGGGCATCACGCTGTGCTCGGCGATGACACCGCAAACGATATAGGTTACCGCGGCATCGGTGATCTTGGGCTGATCCCATGCGACCGCTCGCAGCCTTGCTTTGGCATCCGCGGAACGAACGGCGACAAGGCGCCAGTTCTGCAAGTTGAACGCTGAGGGAGCAAGCGTCGCGAGGCGAGCGAGTTCAGTGACCTGCGCGTTGCTGATGTCTCTCGAAGCGTCGTAGAGACTGGTCGTGCTGCGCTGCTCGATTGTGTTGATGATCGGATTGGTCATGAGGATTTCCTTGATTGATAGGCATGGCTCCGCCCCACCAGTTTCTCATGTCGGTAATGGGGATCGTATGGACCGTCGGAGCTTCGTCAGGCGATGGTTTCGACAACCCCGCCATCAACACGAAGCGCTGCTCCGGTCGTTGCGGACGCCTGTTGCGAGCTGACGTAGAGGATCATGTTCGCCACTTCCTCGACCGACGCCGCACGTTGGATGATCGAGGAACTGCGATGCGCTTTGATGAAGGTCTTGGCGACGGTCTCGATACTGTCACCGGTTCGCTCGACTTCGGATTGAAGCATCTTCGACACTCCTTCGGTGAGTGTCGGTCCGGGAAGAACCGAGTTCACCGTAACGCCGGTACCGGCTAATCGCTTTGCAAGCCCGCGCGAGATGGAAAGCTGGCTCGTTTTCGTGAAACCGTAATGGATCATGTCGGCCGGAATGTTGAGCGCAGACTCCGAGGACACGAAAACGATACGTCCCCATCCACGCTCGACCATTCCGGGAGCATAGGCTCGAGAAATTCGCACTCCCGACATGACGTTCGTCTGGAAGAAGCGATCCCATTCGGAATCCGGAGTTTCGAAGAAGTCCTGCGGGCCATAGATGCCGATATTGTTGATGACGACATCGAAACTCGGATGTCTGGCCACCAGCCGGTCGCAATCGACCGCGGTGCCGAGATCGCCCGCAAAACCGGATAGCCTGCTTCCCGCGCCCAGCCGCCCTATGGCTGACCTGACACTCTCGTCGGTGCGGCCGTTGATGACCACTTCCGCGCCGCCTTCGAGAAACCCTTTTGCAACCGCGAGGCCAATGCCGTTGGTGGAGCCTGTAATGAGAACCGTTTTGTCTTTGAAATCGATATTCATGGTAAGCCCTCTTGTCTGCTGAGGGCTAATTTGGCTCTTCTTTACTCGGTTTATAATCGGCTTGGCCTCGGTAGGTCAATTCGAGATTTTCGAAAAGTCATCTGACCGACGCCTGTGCGATTGCAGTGCTCAGATAAGCGACGAGTGCCGCAGTGCGCCTGCTCGGCGGACCAGCCGGTTGTACGGCATAAAGATCGACATGCCCGGCGACGTACGCGTCGAGTGCCGTCTCGAGCTTTCCCGTCTGCAGTTCGTTGCGGATATCCCAATCGTTTTTCAATACGACCCCGACGCCTTCGACGCCCCACTCCCGAAGGATCGCGCCGTCGCTGGCTTGCCGGTCACCGGAAACCTTGACGGTGAACTGTCGGTCTCCGTCACGAAATGGCCACGCCGCCAGAGGTGCTCCCGGCCTGGAGAGAATGAGACAATTATGGTCGGACAGATCGCCGGGATGACGAGGTTTTCCCGCACGGTGCCAATAATCGGGCGAGGCACACACCAGCCGGTGACCCCTTACCAGCAGCCGGGCGCGAAGGCTTGAGTCTGCCAACGGTCCGTATCGCAGCGCGAGATCGATCCGCTCCTCAACCAAATCGATGGTGCTGTCTGTCAAAACGAGTGACATGGTGATCTGGGGGTGCAAAACCTGAAAGGCATCGAGGTGGGTACGCAGTTGTGACCTCCCGAAGTCGTTCGTCGCCGTAACCTTGATCGGACCCGTCAAAGGCCCATTTTCCATCATTCCGCTCATTGCGGCATCCCAGTCGGCTAAGATCCGCCGCGCATCTACCAGCAACCTTTCGCCTTCGTGGGTGAATACCAGACGTCGTGTGGTCCGCGTCATAAGACGGGCGCCAAACTCCTGCTCAAGCTGCGTGACCGCCAGCGCGACGGTTGATGTAGCGATTGCACGTTGGCGTGCAACCCCTGAAAAGCTCTCGGTTTCGGCGACAGCTATATAGAGGCGCAGCGCGTCCATGCGGTCCATCGTTCGACTTTCTCAAACAGTGATGCCGATTTTTTTGTTGATCATAGCCAGGGTTTGGCTTGTTTGGAAGGCAATGCCATACGTTCTTGGTCTATTGGGCGATCGTCGTTGCACTCTTTCCTCTTTTGTTTGATTTACCGCCACGGCTCTCGCGGTGCAGTCGTCCATCTCGAACTTAGTTCTCAACGAAACAAAGAAAGCAGCTTATCGACTATCTCGATCGCATGGGGATCCCGCGCGGGCGGGAATGGGAACTCGAAGACGACGACGCGGAGGAGATCGCGCTCCGCCAGGTTTTCGACAATCTCGACACCGATGGGGACAGGAGCGACTCCGAGCCGCCACCCGTCGCGAGCCCGCACCGCCTCTTCCCCCTATTCCCCCACCACCTACGCCTCCGCCTGCGTCGCCACCGTTCAAGCTTCCCGACATCGATGAAGTCGATCTGACGATCGCGCCTGCAAAGGGAAGCCGGATCGAACCGCAGCAATCGTCGGGCGGCGGCAGCAGCTCCGGCACGTGGCTGCCGCCGACGCTGGCTGAGGTCGAGCGCGCCGGGCTGCTCGGCCGGCGCGGCGAGGAACTCATCTATCGGATGGAGCTGAAGAAGGTCCGCGAGTTCGGCTACGACCAGCCGAACCGCTACGTCATCTGGACCTCTCGCGTCGAACCCGGTGCCGACCATGATATCCGCTCGATCGACGCGGAAGGGCGGCCGCGATGGCTCGAGGTCAAGGCCACACTGGGATCGATGGCCGATTTGATTGGCCTCGCAAGGAATTCGAGCCAGGTCCTGTCGCTTATCCAAGGCGCAATTGTGATGGCACAGTCGACGCCCGATCCTGGCATTGTCGAGGCAAATCGCGATGCAGCCAGATTGTTGTTGGAGGATGGTGTGGCCGGTTGATTTCCGTTAGGCAGGCGACTGGCGTCCCGATCGAGAATTGGATTGCCGCACGGACAGCTTAATCGTAGCGCCATCCTAGCCACCCCATACCTTCAAGCGGACCGCATTCTGCGATGAGGTGAGCTATTCTTGCCGTTCAGTTTGAATTGCCCGACAAGCGTCATCAGACCGTCGGCTTCATGGCCCAGTTGCTACGACAGAGCATTGTTTTCCTCTGCTATCGCGGCGTCGGCCTGCGTCATGTGGTCCATATTCTTGACAGAGTCATTGGAGGCCCACGGCTCTGCGCCCGTGCTTGATCTTTCTGCAGCGTCATACAGTTCAGAACATGGATTTGAGGCAGCGAGGCACTTGTTCCAAGTGATCCCACCCGAGCAATGGCCGGATCTTCTTATGTGCGAGAACGATGCTTTGGCCTTCGGCGCGATCGATTACGTTCGAAGTGCCTTGAAACTTCGTATTCCCGCTGACATTGCGATTGCCGGTTTTGATAACACGCCTCTCGCCGCCTCCCCTGCCTATGACCTGACGACATACGAACAGCCCGCTAACGAAATGGTTGCGGCAATCCTATCGATGATACTGGGCAGAGAGCCGCGAGAAAGCAAAGCATTTAGAGGAAAAACTTGTCGCTCGATCAACCGCTTGATCATCGGCAAATCTGGCGCGTCAGACGCTACCACTCGCAAGGAGCAGGTGAAATCAAGCTGTTTCAAAACTGGATGGGGCCTGCGTTGTCCGAGTGAGGACAATTGACCATCGTCTCTGCGTCCGCTGTTACTGCCAGCGCAAGCGCGAAGATTGGGGCGTGTCAGGGACCTGCCATGACCCGCCTTGAAGCTAAGCGGTATCCGGCGTGCTACTCATTCGCAGACTGATGCATGTCACGCCGCATGAAGGCCCAGTCGATCAGTTCCGCCATGGACGGACCGAGGGCAATGCCCATATCACTGAGTGCGTACTCAACGCGTGGTGGAACCTGAGGATAGACCGTCCGTGTGACAATGCCGTCCTTCTCCAGCTCTTTCAGCTGCTGGATCAGCATTTTCTGGTTCACGCCCTCGACCCGCTTTTCTAATTCGGAGAAACGCAGCGGACCCTTTGCTCCGAAAAGCTGACAGATGATGACGATCTTCCATTTCCCCTCAAGGACCTGAAGAGCGTCCCTGGTCGCAGCTGCCCAGATCAATTGCTGCTTGGGATCGTCGCAGCGCCAATCTCTCTCGATCGCCATACTTACCTCAAGGTGGGTTACACACTTTTTAGTCGGTTCTTGCCGTATCAGATAGCTATACCTATTCTTCGGAGCACAACAAGTCACGTCTCCGTTGGAGGGCGTTGAATCCAATACTCATGGCAAGGAAATGATATGAAGATCGGCATTATCGGCGCAGGCAACATCGGCGCGACACTGGCGCGCAAGCTAGCTGCCGCAGGGCACGAGATCAAGCTCGCCAACTCCAAAGGCCCGGAATCGATCGGTGACCTTGCCGCGGAAGTTGGTGCGACGGCTACGACCAAGGAAGAGGCCGTGACGGGGGTGGATACCGTGATCCTTTCCATCCCGTTCTCAGCCCATCGCGACCTTGCCAAGTTGTTTGAAAATGTTCCCGAGAACGTCGTCGTCGTGGACACCTCCAACTACTATCCGTTTCGGGACGGGGCGATCAGCGAGGTCGATGGTGGCAAACCGGAAGCGATCTGGGTTACCGAGCAGATCAAACGACCCATCATTAAAGCTTGGAACGCCGTGCTTTCTGCGACCCTTGCGGACAAGGGCATAGACAAGACGCAACCCCGCCGCATCGCCCTCCCGGTGGCGGGTGATGAGCTTGAAGCGAAGTCGCGAGTCATGGAACTGGTAGAGGCGACTGGCTTCGAAGCCGTCGACGCCGGGGAGCTTGCCACCTCATGGCGACAGCAGCCGGGCACTCCTGCCTATTGCACGGAACTGACGGCTGACGAGCTGAAAACGGCACTCGAAAAAGCTGACCAGAACCGCTCGGCGGGTAACCGCGAGGCCCTGATCAAGGTCTTCATGGAAAAAGGCGGCAGCCTGACCCATGACGACATTGTCGCCCTCAACCGCGCCGTGACCGCGTGAGCAAGTCGGGAAACATGATGAAAGTTGGTATTCTTGGCGCCGGCCACATCGGAAAAACGCTGGTCCGTGAATTGAGCAGAACCGGATACGATGTGAAAGTAGCAAACTCACGTGGTCCCGAAACGATCGAGCCATCAGTATTTGCCTCAGGTGGACGCGCCGTCACGATCGAGCAGGCAGTCGAGGACGTCAACTGATCCTTTCGATCCCGCTCAACCGCTTGTCCGAAATTGCGCCCAAAATTGCCGCCCTTCCAGAGGACACGGTGGTGATCGATACGTCCAACTATTATCCGATGCGTGATGCCGAGATCGCCGACATAGAAGCCGGCGAGGTCGAGAGTGTCTGGGTCTCCAGACAACTCGGCCGACCGGTCGCAAAAGCTTGGAATGCAATCGGTTCCGTTTCGTTCGCCCGACTGGGAACACCTGCGGGGCACCCGGATCGGATCGCCATACCAGTTGCTGCAGATAATGAACGCGACCGACGAGTCGCAATGGCGCTTGTCGACGATACAGGATTCGACGCGGTCGATGCTGGACCGCTTTCCGAGTCATGGCGCCAGCAGCCCGGCGCCCCCGTTTACTGCACGGATCTCACGGCCGGCGAGGTACCCGATGCACTGGCGGTCGCGGAAAGATCCCGGCTGCCGAAGCGGCGAGACCTGTCCGTCGCTGGGGTTCAGGAGAGGCTTGGCGATACGAAGAGCAATCCCGACGCGGACTTTCTCGTGTGTTTGAACAGGGCCCTGTTCCTGTAGATCGCCATCTGCTGCATCCGAGCCTGAAATCCACCTGTCGTCAGACCATGCGGTCGGGGGTGCGGCCCAAGCCGACTTTGTGGCGGCGAGGGAACCGCACCGATCCAAGATGCGCCAAAACCTGGTAACGCGCGGCCAACGAGCACTGCTGGCGCAGGAACATGGAATCGATAATGTCGCGAAAAATGATGATCGGAATGCATTTCGGAAACGGTTATGGCTCCCAGCCGGGCGCATGGCGCATGGCGGGAGTCGATCCCCGGAACTACACGAACTTCGACAGCCAGGTGCGATATGCCCAGGCGGCGGAAAGGGGCAAGTTCCAGTTCCTGTTCATACCGGACTTTCCGGTGCTGACCGGCAATGTCGAGACCGAAGCCCCGATGATCAACATCGATCCGATGATGACGCTTGCGGCCGTCGCGCGCGGCACCGAGCGGATCGGGCTGGTCGCGACCGGTTCGACCACGTTCAACGAGCCCTATAATCTGGCGCGCCAGTTCAAGGCCCTCGACCTGATGAGCCACGGCCGGGCGGGATGGAATGCGGTTCCGACCAGCGATCCCGCGATCGCCGCCAATTACGGTCGCGAACTGCCGTCCCGCGGCGAAAGATACCAGCGTCTTCATGAGTCGATCCAGATCGTTCAGGCCCTTTGGGGCAGCTGGGAAAAGGGGGCATGGCTGCATGACGCCGCATCGGGGCGTTTCGCGGACTCTTCCAGGATCCGGCCCATCAATCTTCACGGGAGCCATGTCGGCGCCAGCGGTCCGCTGCCGCTCCCGCCATCCGAACAGGGCCAGCCTGTGATCTTCCAGGCGGGCGGGGGCGATCAGGGACTGGAAGTCGCGGCTCGATATGCAAGCGGCGTGATCGGCGCGGTCTACACGATCGAGGCGGCCCGTGCCCAGCGCATGGCACTCCGGAATGCGGCGGAACGTGCCGGCCGCGATCCCGACGACGTCAAGTTCTTTCCGGGCCTGATGACGACGATTACGCCCGACAGACGGAGCGGGCTCGATCGCCGGATTGCGGTCAGCGGGGAAACCTTCCCGCAGCGCGTCGGATATCTCGGGCAGATGCTGGGTTTGCAGGTCGACGCGGCCCGGCTCGATGAGCCGCTGTCACAGGCTGAACTCTCGGCGGCTCGCCCGTCGCCGCGCGATCCCCGCTCCGCCCGTGCACTCGACATAGCTCGGGAAGGCTGGAGCCTGCGGGATATTCTGGCGCATGGCGTGATTGATTACCACCCGGTCATTGCCGGACCCGCCGTGGAAGCTGCCGATCATATGCAAGCCTGGTTCGAGGCCGGTGCGGCCGACGGCTTCTGGCTGTCGCCCGACGTCTACGAAGACGGCATCGATGCGCTCGTCGATGGCGTGGTCCCTATCCTGCAGGATCGCGGGTTGTTTCATCGCGACTACGAGGGAAAAACCCTGCGCGATCATCTGGGCGCGCCGCACGGGCTCGATCCGCGCATCATGCGCTGAACGGAAGATTGCATCGCGTCAAACAACGAACGGGAGGACGAGCGTGATCTACGCACGCAAGCCGGCTCCCCAACAATCCGGCCAGGGTTCGCGCGAGATCTATCAGACCGCTCTCTTTTCTGACGGCGTTCGTCTGTCTGCGACCACCTGGCGGGGCGGCAGGTGACCGCCTTCGAAAACCGTCACGACGGGCGGCGAGCAAGTTGGTCTGGGCGAGACTTTCGGATGACGATGATAGTCGAGAGCGGCTTGGCGAACGTCGTCGATCATTCCCAGGTGTCCTTGGAGAGAAACCGTGGGGAGCGGCAGGAACGCCCCCCACGGGATACGCCGTTATTCGGCGAGTTCGCGCATGACCTTGATAAGGTCGGACTTGCCTTCGAAGCCGATGCCCGGCAGTTCCGGCATCGTGATGTGGCCGTCGACGACCTTGACGCCGTCTGGGAAGCCGCCGTAAGGTTGGAAGAGATCCGGATAGCTCTCGTTGCCACCGAGGCCCAGACCGGCGGCGATGTTGAGCGACATCTGGTGGCCGCCATGCGGGATGCAGCGCGATGGCGACCAGCCGAACTGGCGCAGCACGTCAAGCGTGCGCAGGTACTCGACGAGACCGTAGGAAAGCGCGCAGTCGAACTGCAGGAAGTCGCGGTCCGGCCGCATGCCGCCGTAGCGCAGGAGGTTGCGGGCATCCTGGTGGGAGAACAGGTTCTCACCCGTTGCCATCGGCGCGTCATAGAATTCGGAGATAGCAGCCTGCAGCGCGTAGTCGAGCGGGTCGCCGATTTCCTCGTACCAGAAGAGCGGGTAGTCGCGCAGCATCTTCGCATAGGCGATGCCCGTCTCCAGATCGAAGCGGCCGTTCGCATCCACCGCGAGCTTCGCCTCGGAACCGATTTCCTCCAGGACGGATTCGATGCGGCCGCGGTCCTCGTCGATCGAGGCTCCGCCGATCTTCATCTTCACGACATTGTAGCCGCGGTCGAGATAGCCGCGCATTTCCTTGCGCAGCGCGCTGTTGTCCTTGCCGGGATAGTAGTAGCCGCCGGCCGCATAGACGAAGACCTTCGGATTGGCCTCCCGGCCCTTCATGTCGGCGAGAAGGCGGAAGAGCGGCTTGCCCTCGATCTTGGCGACGGCGTCCCAGATCGCCATGTCGATGGTGCCGACGGCGACAGAGCGCTCGCCGTGACCGCCGGGCTTCTCGTTCATCATCATCTTTGCCCAGATCTTGTGCGGGTCTAGATTGGTGCCGGCATCGTTGATCAGGCTGTCGGGCTCTGCCTGCAGGATGCGATCCTTGAACCGTTCGCGGATCAGGCCACCCTGGCCATAACGGCCGTTCGAGTTGAAGCCATAGCCGACGACGCGACGGCCGTCCTTGACAACATCGGTGACGACGGCGACGAGGCTGGCTGTCATCTTCGAGAAGTCGATATAGGCATTCCGGATGGGCGAAGCGATGGGCTTAGTGACTTCGCAGACGTCGACGATACGCATTTGGATCTCCGGTTCAGTTTTTTGGTAGGTAGCGAATGTTGTCTCTCTGCCGCACCTTCGTAGCGATCAGACGAGAGGACTAAAGCCTCGGTAGCCGAGCGCGGCCGCGCATTCCAATGCTCTAACGATTTGTATTGGTGCCGTTTCGGCATTGCCATTTCTCGCAGTTTGACCAAGTGGAATGAAGACTAAGCCGGAGAATTAACGATAATTGACTGAACCGGCTCTATCCGCCTCCATAGGATCGATACCCGCCAATGCGACTTTGGCTTCAATGAGCGTTTACCTGCCTGCACATTCATTGCCGAAGCAGGTCATGTCATCCAAGAGTCTCCGCGACGGCCGTGCCGCAGGTGACGGTATCCGCGCTTCCGCCCAGGTCGCGTGTCCGCAGCCTTTGGTCCGCGAGAACCGTCTCGATGCCAGCCATCACGGCAGCGCTGGCTTCATGCTCTCCGATATGATCCAGCATCATCGCTGCCGACCATATCTGTCCGATAGGGTTGGCGATGCCCTGCCCCGCAATGTCCGGCGCCGATCCGTGGACGGGCTCGAATAAGGATGGGAATTTCCGCTCCGGATTGATGTTTCCGGAGGGCGCGATGCCGATCGTGCCCGTGCAGGCCGGCCCCAAATCCGAAAGGATGTCGCCGAACAGGTTCGATGCCACGACCACGTCGAAGCGATCGGGATTGAGCACGAAATGGGCGCAGAGAATATCGATGTGATACTTGTCCCAGGTGACATCCGAATAGGACTTCGCCATCTCCTCCACCCGCTCGTCCCAATAGGGCATGGAGATGGAGATGCCGTTCGACTTGGTGGCGGAGGTCAGGCGCTTGCGGGGCCGGGTCTGGGCGAGATCGAAGGCGAACTTGAGGATACGGTCGACGCCGATCCGCGTCATCACCGTTTCCTGCAGAACGGTTTCCCGCTCAGTTCCCGGGAAGATGCGTCCGCCGACCGAGGAATACTCGCCTTCGGTATTCTCGCGGACGACGTAGAAGTCGATATCGCCGGGGCCTCTGCCTGCGAGCGGCGAGGTCACGCCCGGCATCAGCCGCACGGGCCGCAGGCTCACATACTGGTCGAATTCCCGGCGGAACTGGATGAGGGAACCCCAGAGCGAGATATGATCCGGAACGATTTCCGGCCAGCCGACCGCGCCGAAGAAGATGGCGTCATGGCTGCCGATCTGCGCCTTCCAGTCCTCCGGCATCATCTGCCCGTGCTTCACGTAGTAGTCGCAGGAGGCGAAGTCGAATGTGTCGATCCGCAGCTCGAAGCCGAACTTCTTCGATGCCGCTTCAAGGACCCGGATGCCTTCCGGAACGACCTCCTTGCCGATGCCATCACCGGCGATGGAGGCGATCTTGTAGACGCGGTTGGTTCTGTTTTCCACGGTATGCTCCAATCCGATCAGTCTTCCTCGACGAAGACCTGGTTGCGACGTCTCGCGATGGTGGGGAGAAAGGCGACCACGAGCACAATGAGCGCGACGGCCAGAAGTCCCGCGCTGATGGGCCGGGTGACGAAGACGGAGATGTCGCCGTGCGAGATCGTCATCGCCCTGCGGAGATGCTCCTCAAGCAGGGGACCAAGGACGAACCCCAGCAGCATGGGCGCAGGCTCGAAATCCAGTTTCGACAAAGCGTAACCGAGCACGCCGAACCCTGCCATCACATAGAGATCGAACGTGTTGGAATTCACGCTGTAGACACCGATGGAGGCGAACGCGAGAATCGCAGGGAAAAGCACCGTGTAGGGAACAGTCAGAAGCTTAACCCACAGACCGATCAACGGCAGATTGAGGATGACCAGAAGCAGGTTGCCGATCCACATCGAGGCAATCAATCCCCAGAACAAAACAGGTTGGGTGGTTGCTACCTGTGGTCCGGGTACGATCCCCTGGATGATCATTGCGCCGATCATGAGCGCCATGACGGGATTGGCGGGCACGCCAAGGGTCAACATCGGGATGAACGACGTCTGAGCCCCTGCATTGTTTGCGGCTTCCGGTCCCGCCACGCCCTCGATCGCTCCATTGCCGAAGCGCTCCGGAGTCTTGGAGATTTTCTTTTCGAGCGCATATGACGCGAATGATGCCAGTATCGCACCGCCTCCTGGAAGAACGCCCAAAGCGGAACCGAGCAACGCGCCCCGGAAGGCGGGCCCAATCATCGCCTTGAGATCTGCGCGACTTGGCCAGAGACCCGCCACGCGCTTGACGACGGCGGTTCGCTCGATCGTCGTTTCCAGATTTCGCAGGATTTCGGCGATCCCGAACAAACCGACGGCGACGGCCACGAAATTCAAACCGTCCGCCAGTTCCGGCCGTCCGAGCGTAAAACGCATCGCTCCGGTATTGATATCCGTTCCGACAAGCCCGAAGACCAGCCCCATCGAAACCATGGCGATCGTTTTCAGCACCGATCCGCGGGCAAGAACGATAGAGGCGGCGAGCCCGAGGACCATCAGTCCGAAATACTCGGGCGAGCCGAATTTCAGGGCGATCGATGTCAAGGGCGGCGCAAGGGCGGCTACAACCACGGTCGCGATGGTTCCGGCAAAGAAGGAACTCAGCGCCGCGGCGGCAAGTGCCGGCCCTGCCCTGCCCTGTCGGGCCATCTGGTATCCATCCAGAGCCGTCACGGCTGACGAAGACTCGCCAGGCAGATTGATGAGGATCGCTGTCGTTGAGCCGCCGTACTGCGCGCCGTAGTAGATGCCGGCAAGCATGATCAGAGATGTTTCGGGCGAAAGCGACAGCGTTATCGGCAGAAGCATGGCGATCGTCGCCGTCGGGCCGATCCCCGGGAGAACGCCGACCAGCGTTCCAAGCAGCGTGCCCACGAAGCAGAATAGAATGTTGTAGGGCGTCAGGGCGGCGCTCAGGCCGAGCCCCAGATTACCGATGAGGTCCATCATAGCCTAAACTCCCAGCCAGGGGCCGATAAGACGGACGGGTAGCCCGAGGCCATAGTAGAACACGCCCAGACAGAACACGGTGATGCCCAGAGTGATGGAAAGAACGACGAGCGGTCTTTGCCCTGTCGCCGCGGACGTAGCAGACAACGAGGTGAGTGCCACCGCCGGAACGAACCCCAGGCCACGGACGGTAAGGCCGAAAAGGATAGGGGCAATGATGATCGCGGCCAGAGCCCGCAAGGGTGCGATCTGCGGGCGAATGGTTTCGGTCTCCGTGAGCGCCTTGATGCCGATGACGGCCCCGATGACCGTTATGACGATCGACAGTATCAGGGGGAAATAGCCGGGCCCCATGCGGAGTGCCGATCCAACGTCCATTGTGAATATGGATGAAATGCCGAACCCTATCCCGACAGCCAGCAGGGTGCCGGAGGCAGCACTGTTGTTGATATCCATGAAAGACCTCCGTTCGGCTGCGGGCTCTTGCCCCCAGCCGAACCATCACCGTTAATCTGCAAACTGACCGGCAGCCTTGATGATGGGATCCCACCGCTTGATTTCGGAGTCGAGTTTGGTACGGAGCGCCTCCTGGCTAGCCTGTTCCTTCGTCGCAGGCATGGTGGCGATCTGCGCGAAGCGTTCTTTCAAGGTAGCGTCGTCCATTGCGGCCTGGAGCGCTGACGTCAGCTTGTCCAGAACATCTTTCGGAGTGCCCTTGGGTGCGTACACGCCATGCCAGACGCCGACTTTGAATTCGGGCAATCCAGCTTCAGTGGTCGTTGGGACATCGGGCAGCGTTTCAGCACGTGCCTCACTGGTGATCGCGTATGCCTTCACCTGTTTTTGCGTGATCGGACCGACGGTGTTCGTCGCCTGATCGCAGGTCATGTCAATCTGCCCACCGATCAAATCCGTCATGATGGGGCCATTTCCCTTGTAGGGAACTGTCGTCATCTGCGTTCCGATTGTTGACATGAACAACGTGCCGCAGAGATGGGATGCTGCTCCAATCCCGGCATGGGCATAGGTTACCTTGGTACCGTTCTCCTTGAGATATGCAACGAGTTCCTGAAATGTCTCGGCGGGAAACTCGTTGCGCGCGATGACCGTCATCGCGGCGTCGCTGACGAGGCCGATCGGCTCGAAGGCTTCGGTTGGCTTATAGGGTAGCTGTCTGTAAAGTGCCGGAGCCGTAGCCATTCCAATATGATGGACGAGGATGGTATACCCGTCTGGATCGGCGTCCGCGACACGTCGGGCTCCGATTGTGCCACCTGCACCTGCAACGTTTTCGACGACAATCTGCTGGCCGAGAGACTTCGACATCGCGGCTGCGGTGAGTCGAGCAATGGTATCGGTTGGTCCGCCCGCTGCGTAGGGAACCACCATGAAAATGTTGCGCTCCGGATAATCGGCCGCAAAAGCCGAGGTGACGGACAGCGTAAGTGCAGCTATGATCGATAGTAACTTCATTTCTTCCTCCCATTGCCGTCGTCTCCAACAACGGCGTTCCTCAACGCAACATTCGCGAACAAGCGATTGACGGTCCAATGCCATTTCGGCTTCAATTGATGCCGGAAGTGAGAGGATGAGATGGATACTGCCTGGCTTTTAGATTTGCGAGCGCTCGCAGACACCCTCAATTTTTCGAGGGCGGCGGAGTTGCGGAATATCACGCAGCCCGCTTTCGGTCGCCGGATAAAGGCCTTTGAAGAGTGGAGCGGATCCGTTTTGATCGATCGATCGACGCACCGCATAAGGATTACGCCGGCGGGCGAAATCATGCTGGATGCCGCAAGTGATATTCTTCAAAGGATCGAGAGGGCAACCCATGACTTGAGCCAGGAACGATCTGCCACTGCGACCCTCACGTTTGCAGCGACGCACGCTCTATCCTTCACATTTTTTCCTGGTTGGGTGCAAAGTCTGGGCTCGTCGGTATCGACGGTGCCAATCCGGCTTCTTTCCGACAATATGAATGAGTGCGAAAAGATGATGGCGGAAGGCAGGGCTCAGTTTCTCCTGTGCCACTTTCATCCAAACAGCGAAATTCGGCTGCATGAAGCCGACTTCAAGCATGTGGAACTGGCCAGCGACCTTCTTGTCCCGGTCGCGCAAAGAGGTAAGGAGGGCGCGCCAATCTATCAACTGCCCGGCACACCATCGAACCCTGTCCCTCATATATCGTTCGACGAGAAATCAGGAATGGGCCGGATACTGGTGGCCAACTTGACCTACGTTGGCAGCGAATTGCATTTGGCTCGTGTATTTACATCTCATTTGGCGATGGTTCTGAAAGCGTTGGCGCTCGAGGGGAAAGGCGTCGCCTGGATACCGCGCAGCCTTGCCGGTTCCGAGTTGGAACCAGAAGGAAAGCTTGCAATAGCCGGCGACGAGAAGTGGATGGTACCTGTCAAGATCGTGCTGATCCGATCCAGGAGTAGGATGACGGAGTTGGCTGAAAAATTCTGGACGACGGTCGAAAGTGCATCGAAGCGGAAGCCAGCTTGATAATTGTCTTTGCTGCCCTGACACCGTGATTGGTAGTGCCGCGCCAGCTTAAGCGCGGTTTTGATTGAGCTCAAGGCTGCGACGAAATACCCGCTTGGTCAAATTGCTCTGAGCTCTGACCTTGTAAGGCAAAGCCGAAAGATAACGGTTGTTGCGATGAAGATGCTCGAAAAAGGTATGCGCGCAGTGGAAATCAACACCTTCGCCTGCACCGCTCATGTATGATCCTTTGCTGCGGCGAAGCTCGGATCGATGTTGCATTCTCGGCAAAGAGCCTGCGCGTTACCGCAACCTGCATCGCGAAGTCGGTCGAGCATTCGGTGAAAACGGCGCCTTGTGAAGGACCTACCGTAGGCAGCGTCTTCCTTGTGATCATGCGATGCACACCGGGCAGACACCGGAATGGTTTTTATCTTACGCCGGATCTTGCGGCACCGCGGCACGTGCGTCACTTCGCATGAACGCCCAGTCGATTAGTTCCGCTATCGATGGACCGAGTACGATCCCCATCTCTCCCTGAAAAAAAAGCCGGACGCACGCCCGGCAGCCCCCCATTGTCAGGCCTAAAGGCGACTTTTTATTTTGGCTCCAGCCAGCCGCCTCTTAGAACGTCCCGAAGAACGTTTCGGGTATCTTCGTTCGCTACCGTAGCTCCGCTGGCCCAGGCAATCGCCAGAGCTCCCAGAAAGATGTCCCGGCCCGTCATCGTCCGTCGTGCGAAGCCCTTTTCCTGCGCAGCTTTCAGTATTCGCTCATTCGTTGCTATGACGGCATGGCAGGTCGGCGTACGCTCCTTAATCGGTACCGAACTGACGCTGCCCGATCTCCAGGATGGACTGCCGCGGCGGACAACCTACTTCCCATCGATAAGGGAGGTCACGGCCTACCCCATGCGCTCGGATGCGTATGAGCCTGGGCTCGGCGGGAAGACGATGGTCTTGTTGCCGTTCATGAACACGCGGTTGTGAACGTGTGCGTGCACGGCGCGGGCAAGAACCTGGCTCTCCACGTCCCGGCCGATCGAGATATAGTCCTCCGCGGACTGCGCATGCGTGATGCGCGCGACGTCCTGCTCGATGATCGGACCCTCGTCGAGATCCTCGGTGACGTAGTGCGCCGTGGCACCGATCAGCTTCACGCCGCGCTCGAAGGCCTGTTTGTACGGGTTCGCACCCTTGAACGACGGCAGGAAGGAGTGGTGGATGTTTATGATGCGGCCCGACATCTTCTTGCACACGGCGTCCGACAGAACCTGCATGTAGCGGGCGAGCACGATCAGCTCGGCACCCGACTGCTCGACCACCTCCATCAGGCGGCCTTCGGCCTGCGGCTTATTGTCCTTCGTCACCTTGATGTGATGGAAGGGAATGTCGTGGTTTACGATGACCTTCTGGTAATCGAAGTGGTTGGAGACGACGCCGACGATATTGATCGGTAGCGCGCCGATCTTCCAGCGGTAGAGCAGGTCGTTGAGGCAATGGCCGAAGCGCGACACCATGAGTAGCACTTTCATGCGCTCGTCGCTGTCGTTGAAGCGGTAATTCATACCAAACGCCTTGGCGACCGGCGCGAAATCAGACTTGATTTCGTCTTCCGACACGCCTTCCTGGGACAGGAAGGTCAGGCGCATGAAGAACAGGCTCGTTTCAAGGTCGTCGAACTGGGACGAATCGGAGATGTAACACTCCTTTTCGGCGAGGTAGCCTGTGATCGCGGCGACAATGCCGCGGGTCGATTGGCAGGATACGGTCAGGACGTGGCTTTTCATCGCGCGGATCTCCGGGCATGGATTAATAGGGAGGCGAACGTGAAGCGCGTTCAGAGCGCCTTCTGCAACTCCGGCAGTACGTCGAACAGATCGCCGACTAGGCCGTAGTCCGCGACCTGGAAGATCGGGGCTTCCTCGTCCTTGTTGATGGCGACGATGACCTTTGAGTCCTTCATACCGGCGAGGTGCTGGATGGCGCCGGAGATGCCGACCGCGATGTAGAGCTGCGGTGCCACCACCTTGCCGGTCTGCCCGACCTGCCAGTCGTTCGGCGCGTAGCCGGCGTCGACGGCGGCACGGCTCGCGCCGACGGCGGCACCGAGCTTGTCGGCGACAGGCAGGATCACCTGCTGGAACTTCTCCGCCGAGCCGAGCGCCCGGCCGCCGGAGATGATGATCTTCGCCGAGGTCAGTTCCGGACGATCAGACGAGGACAGCGCGTCCTTGACGAAGCTGGACAGGCCCGGATTGGCGGCGGCCGCGACGGTTTCCACCGGTGCCGAGCCGCCTTCGCCAGCCGAGGCGAAGGAGGCGGTGCGCACGGTGATGACCTTCTTGCCTTCCGATGTCTGCACCGTCTGGATGGCATTGCCGGCATAGATCGGGCGCTTGAATGTGTCGGCCGAGACCACTTCGATGATTTCCGAGATCTGCGCGATGTCGAGCAGAGCTGCGACGCGCGGCAGGACGTTCTTGCCGACCGCGGTGGCGGCCGAGATGATCGTGTCGTAGGAACTGGCGAGCGAGACGATCAGGGCTGCGAGCGGCTCTGCGAGGTTGTTGGCAAGGTCGCCGCTGTCGGCGAGCAGAACCTTGGAGACACCGGTGAGCTTCGCCGCTGCATCGGCTGCAGCCTTTGCGCCCTTGCCGGCAACCAGCACATGGACGTCGTCGCCGATCTTGGAAGCAGCCGTCAGCGCCTTGGCGGTCTGGTCGGAGAGCGTCGCGTTGTCGTGATCCGCGAGAAGAAGAATGGTCATCGTCGTATTTCCTTTCGCGATCTCTTAGAGGACGCCGGCTTCATTTTTCAGCTTGTCGACCAGTTCGGCGACAGTATTGACCTTGATGCCGGCCTTGCGGCCACCCGGCTCCTCGGTCTTCAGGACCTTGAGGCGCAGGCTGATGTCGACGCCGAAATCGGCCGGGCTCTTCTTGTCGAGCGGCTTCTTCTTCGCCTTCATGATGTTCGGCAGCGAGGCGTAGCGCGGCTCGTTGAGGCGCAGGTCGGTGGTCACCACCGCCGGCAGCTTGATGTCGATCGTCTGCAGGCCGCCATCGACTTCGCGGGTCACGGTTGCCTTGCCATCTCCGATCTCAACCTTGGAGGCAAAGGTGCCCTGCGCCCAGCCGAGCAATGCCGACAGCATCTGGCCGGTCTGGTTCGAATCGTCATCGATCGCCTGCTTGCCGACCATGATCAGGCAGGGCTGTTCGGCGTCCGCCACGCCCTTGACGATCTTGGCAATGGCCAGCGGCTCGACCTGATCGTCGGTCTCGACTAGGACGGCGCGGTCCGCACCCATGGCAAGCGCCGTGCGCAGCGTTTCTTCCGCCTTGGCCGGGCCGACCGACACGACCACAACCTCATCCGCTTTTCCGGCTTCCTTCAGCCGCAGAGCCTCCTCGACCGATATCTCGTCGAACGGGTTCATCGACATCTTCACATTGGCAAGCTCGACACCCGAACCATCCGGCTTGACCCGGATCTTCACGTTGTAGTCGACGACACGTTTGACGGTGACCAAGATTTTCATCGTTCCAGTTCCCTCAGATAGCGTTGACGATCACATGCGGCCGCGGAGGGCCTGCGGATCGTAGGGGGATTCTTCCAGCACACGCGCCTTGCGCATCTCGCCGAGGATCGGCACTTCCAGCTCCGTTCCCGGCGCTCCGAGCTCGGGCGGCAGGAGCGCAAAGGCGACATCATGGCCGAGCGTATAGGCGTAGCTGCCCGAGGTGATGCGGCCGACGAGCTTACCTTGGTGATAAACACCCTCATGGATCAGCGAGCTTGCGCCGTCGGTGTCGATAGAAATCGTCACCGAACGCTGTTTGACGCCCTCTTCCTTCTGACGAACGAGCGCTTCCTTGCCGATGAAGTCGCCCTTATCGAGCCCGATGAAACGATCGAGATTGCTTTCCCAGGCCGAAAGCTCCGGGTTCATGTCACGGTACATGGCGCGGTATGATTTTTCCAACCGCAGCGACTCCAACGCATGCAGGCCAATCAGTTTCAGCCCATGGGCCTCGCCGGCCGCAAGCAAGGCTTCGAGCAGATGACGCTGGTAGGGAAGCGGATGGTAGAGTTCCCAACCCAGTTCACCTTCATAATTGACGCGCAGCAGGCGAACGTCTGTGGCAAGACCGACAGCTCCGGATTTGACGCCGAACCACGGGAAAGCCTCGTTGGACAGATCGATCTCGGTCAGCTGCTGCAGCACCTCGCGCGCCTTCGGGCCGACCAGCGTGAAGCAGCCACGCTCATTGGTGACGTTGCGCAGCTGGACGCTGCCATCCTTCGGCATAAGCTTCGACAGATCGTCGAAATTCCAGCGCTCCGCCCGCGGCGTCGAAATGAGGTAGAACATGCCGTCTTCCAGACGCGAGACGACGTATTCCGCCTGCACGCCGCCATTCTTCGTCAGGTGATGGCTGAGATTGACGCGGCCGGCCTTCGGCAGACGGTTGGCAAGGATACCGTCAAGCCAGATTTCCGCGCCGGAGCCGGAGACTTCGAACTTGGTCATCGGCGTCATTTCGACCAGGCCGACGGCGTTGCGCACAGCCCGCACTTCCTCGGCGACGTAGTGGCCCTTCTGGGTCCAGCGCCAGCTGTACTGATCCTTGGCTTCCACCCCTTCCGGCGCAAACCAGTTCGGCATTTCCCAGCCATTCAAAACGCCCCAGACGGCGCCGCGCTTTGTCAGGATATCATAGGAAGGCGCGGTCTTCTGCGGGCGGGCGGCCGGCATGTCTTGGCCCGGATAGTGCAGCTCGGCATGGGTGCCCCAGCTTTCCTTGACCTTATGTCGCGTCCATTCCTTGTTGGCATAGTCGCCGAAGCGGCGTGGATCGAGTTCGGACGTATCGAGGCTGTTGGCACCCTCCACGATGCGCTCGGAAAGATAATAGCCGATCGCGCCACCCCAGAGGATGCCGCCCGGCACGCCTTCGGCGATCCAGACATTTTCCAAACCCCAGGCGGGGCCGACCAGCGGCAGCTCGTCGGCCGTCATCTGGAAGGGGCCACGCACATTAGCCTTGATGCCGACGCGCCCAAGCGCCGGAACCATCTCCATGGCGGCTTCCCAATTCCAGGCCACCGCGTCGAAATCCTCTTCGACCAGATCGGCGCCGAACCACTCGGGCACGCCGTTTTCGGCGAAGAGCTTCAGGTGTTCGGTCTTCTCGTAAGGACCGAACATGAGGCCGTCACCTTCCTCGCGCAGGTAGCCTTCGAAACCTTCGTCGCGCAGGATCGGCATTTCCGGCAGGCCCTGGCGCTTGCGCTCCACGATCTCCGGCACGACATCGGTAATCCAGTATTGGTGGAGAATGGGAATGGCGGGAATTTCGAGGCCGAGCATAGCGCCGGTCTGGCGGGCATAATTGCCGGTGGCCGAGATGATGTGCTCGCAGATGATATCGCCGTTGTTGGTGATGATCTTCCATTCGCCGCCGGCTAGACGCTCGAAGCCCTTGACCTCGGTGTTGAGGTAGATCTTCGCGCCGCGGTCGCGTGCACCCTTGGCCATGGCCTGGGTCACGTCGGCGGGAGCGATATGGCCGTCTTCCGGATGGTAGAGAGCGGCCAGCATATCCTTGTTGTTTTCGAGCAGCGGCCAGAGCTCGCGCGCTTCCTGCGGCGTCACCAGCTCGGCGCGGATGCCCTGCACGGCGGCTACGCTCATATAACTCTTGTATTCATCGAGACGGTCGCGCGTGTTGGCGATGCGCAGCTGGCCGCACTTGTGCCAGCCGACATGCTGGCCGGTCTCGGCTTCCAGACCCTCGTAAATCTCGATGGTCTTCGAAATCATCCGGCCGATATTGATGCTGCGGGCATAGGAGGGGATGAGGCCGGCGGCATGCCAGGTCGATCCGGCCGTCAGCTGCGTGCGCTCCAACAGTGCCACATCGGTCCAGCCGCGCTTGGTGAGACCGTAAAGAATGGCGGCGCCGACACAACCACCGCCGATGACGACGGCGCGAGCATGAGTTTGCATGAAAGAGTTCCCTCGTATTGGTTTGTCCAGACCCTACAAACGCCAAAGGCCGTTGTAATCTTGCTAAAAATTCTCGGAGGGCATAACTTCAGATTATGCACCGGCTTCGCTCTCTCGTCCCCTCCGCCAACTACCTGTTCTGCTTCGAGGCAGCCGCCCGCAGGCGCAGCTTCACGGCCGCCGCGCAGGAGCTGAATGTCAGCCAGCCGGCCGTGAGCAAGACGATCCGGTTGCTGGAAGAGGCGATGGGGCTGAAACTCTTCCGGCGTGACCATACCCGGCTGGAGCTGACGGCCGAGGGTTTGCGGCTCTACAAGGAAACCCAGGCCGCCTTCGACCATCTGCACATGGTCATCTCATCGCTGCAGAACAAGCATTCCAACGATGTCGTGCGGGTTTCCTTTTCCGCCGCCTTCGTGCAGCTCTGGCTTCTGCCGCGGCTGAAGGACTTCAAGGCGAAACACCCCGACGTCTCACTGCGCATCGAGGAAAGCAGCCGTGACGATCAGGATCTGGTGGAAGAGGATATCGACCTTTCCGCCCGTCTGGGAAACGGCAAGTGGCCAGGCATCCACGCCTGGCACTTCGTTACCGAAGAGGTGCTGCCGGTCTGCAGCCCGGATTACCTCAGGGAACATGGGCCCATCCGAGAGCCGGCCGATCTTCTGCAGCACACGCTGCTGAACTTCGAGGAGCGGCACCGTACCCGTCTCGGCTGGCGCGAATGGCTGGACCGTCATTCCGTGCCGGTTTCCCGGCTAAAACAAGATTTCGTCTTCACCGATGCCTTGGGCTCGATCGAGGCTGCCGTACAGGGGCAGGGCATCGCCCTTGGCTGGAAACATCTCGTGCAGGACCATCTGCAATCGGGCCGTCTGGTTCTTCCGTTGGGGGAAACGTACAGGTCCGGTCAGGCGATCCATATCATCATGCCAGCCCAGCGCCCGCCGAAGCGCGGCACCGAGCTTTTCCGGGACTGGCTGATGGAGCAACAGGCCGAGGTCGCCGTCAGCGGCGATGCAACGGTCCCGAAGGCTTAAAACCGCTCGCCAGCGAAGTGGGCGATCTGCGCACCCGCTTCGTAATAGGCTTCCTTGAACGGAAGGAAGGGCGGTTCTTTCGGGTCGGTGAGCGGCAACGGCAGGTCGGCCTCGGCAATCTCGCCAATGATAAGCCGCGCCAGGGTGCGGCCAAACACCGTGCCCGGCGCGATACCGCGGCCGTTGTAGCCTGAGAAACCAACAACATTGTCGGCGAAGCGATGGAAGCGCGGCAGCGCATTGTCCGTCATGCCGATCTTGCCGAACCACTCGCATTCGAATTCAACAGGCCCGAGCGCGGGGAAAGACGCTTCAATGCCCGCTTTGCCCAGGCGGCTGCGTTGCCGGGGCCGGTGGCGCCGTCTTTTCCCAAAGGCCATGGGAGCGGGGATCGTTCAGCATGCCGTCACTCCTTGCAGCAGCTTATTGTTTCTGGTTCGGCTGGCTGAAGACATAGTCCGTCACCTTCGGCAGGAAGATGTCGGAACGATACGTCCGCGGTTTCTCGCCGACAGAGCTGCCGGTGTTCAGGATGCCCGCCTGATAGTCGTCGGCAAACAGGCTGTAGGGATAGGGCGCATCGATGGCGCTGGCCGCATCGAGCGCGGCGCGCTGGTTCGCGGCCAGTTCGAAATCGAGCGAAGCGAGATTGTCGTCCAGTTGTTCCAGCCTGCTTGCACCGATGATTGCCGCGGCAATGCCTGGACGATTGACCACCCAGTTGAGCGCCACCTGCGCCAAGCTGCGACCAACGTCTGCGGCGGTTGCCTCAAGGACGGCGACGATACGGAAATTGCGTTCGCTGAACAGGCCGAGACCGGTGCCCGAAGCGTCGAGCGCGAGGCGCCCCACCTGCGCGCCGGAGCGGTACTTGCCGGACAGTAGCCCCATGGCAAGCGGGCTCCAGACGGTGATACCGAGCCCGAGCGTTTCGGCGAGCGGAACGAATTCGTGCTCGATGCTGCGCTCGACCAGCGAATAGGGAAGCTGCAGGCAGATCGGCAACGACAGCGTATGGGTTTCCGCCCAGGTCTGCGCCCGTGCGGCATACCAGCCAGGCACGTCGGAAAGACCCGCATGCCGGATCTTTCCCGCGCGCACGAGGTCATCAAGCGTGCGCATCACCTCCTCCACCGGGGTCATCCGATCCCAAGTGTGAAGGAGATAGAGATCGATATAATCTGTCTTCAGACGCTTCAGCGAGGCGTCGACCGCGCGCATGATATTCTTGCGCCCGTTGCCGCCGGCATTCGGATTGCCGGGCGAGACATTGTTCGAGAACTTCGTGGCGATGACCATATGGTCGCGAAGCCCGGCTTCCGCGACGAAGCTGCCGACGAGGCTCTCGCTCATACCCCCGGCATAGGAATCCGCCGTATCGATGAAATTGCCGCCGGCCTCGACATAACGATGGAAGATCGCGCGGGCGGTCGCCTCGTCACTGCCCCAGGAGCCACCGATGCCGCGGATGCCGGCGTTGCCGAAGGTCATGGTGCCGAGTGCAAGGCGGCTCACCCGCAATCCGGAGCGGCCGAGGAGGTAATAGTGATCAAGCGACATCGTCGGTTCCTGCATTCTGCCAGAAGCGCCCGGGCTACATGCCGCCCGTATAGGGGCGGCGCGCGGTACTCTGCTGCACGTAATTGATCATGGTGATGAAGTCGAAGACCGGCCGGCCTGTCGCCGCCTGTACCGCATGGGCATAGGGCGGCAGGTCGCTGCATTCGAGCAGGATCGACCGGACGTCCGGATTTTCCTCGACGAGACGGCGTGCAACTTCGGTCACTTCCCACTCGATTGCAGCGGAATCCAGCGTGCCGCGCTCTTCGAGAATGGCCTCGCGGAACTCCGTCTGCCCCTCCATGCCGGCAATGACCAGCGGCACATGGTCCGCGACATTGCAGGCGTCGAAGTGGCGCGGGGTCAGCCGCGCTGCATTTGCGGTGATGACGCCGACCCGACCACCGCACAGCGCATGCATGAAGGGGATCTGCATCAGACTGGAAAGGAAAACCGGAACGTCGACAGCTGACGCCACCTCCTCCTGGAAATAGGCCATGAAGCCACAGGCGCCGGTGATCGCCTTCACACCACGATTCTGAAGTTCGACGGCAGCTTCGATAAATACGTCCTTCAGGGCTGGATCGCGCTGGTTGAGCAGGCGATCGATCGAGGCGCCCCGCACCTCCTGAAAGCGAACCGGATAGTCATAGGTCGTTGCGTTGCCAACATTGCCAGGCACGCAGGGATAGGCCGCATCAAGGATCAGGATGCCGATTTGCTCGCCATACCACGACTGCGTCTTGCGCGTGACCGAATAGACAGTCATCGTTGGTGTCTCCGATAATCCAAAGGAAATGCGGGGGAGTGCCCTCCCCCGCCCGTTCGCTTACTCGACGAGGCGCGGCGCGCCTGTCTCCGCCGCCGTGCCATCCAGGCCGTAGGACTTGAGGATGGTCATGATCGTACCATCGGCATGCATTTCGGTGATCGCGGCGTCTAGTGCGACGCCCAGTTCCTTGGCGTTGAACGAATAAGGGAAGGCCGCCTGCGCCGCTTCCTTGCTCGCCTTCACGCGCTCGTCGGGAGCCGCGACATTGACCTTGACATCGCCAAGCGCGCCCTTCTGTTCGGCGACGACGCCGGTCGAATAGCCGTCGACCGCAACATCGATGCGGCCGGAGTTCAAGTCCTGCTGCATGTTTACCGAGTTCGGATAGAGCTTCAGCGACCCGCCGAGCATTGCCTTGAGGTCGGCGACCCAGAGATACCCCTGTACCGTGCCGACCTGCTTGCCTTCGAGATCGGAGACGCTCTTGAAGCCTTCCTTCGAGTAAATGCCCATCTGGTCGGTGTAGAGCGGCGCGGAAAGACTCATCACCTTCGCGCGCTCGGCCGTGCGATACCAGTCGCCGGTGGTGATATCCGCCTGGCCTGAGAGCACATACTGGATGGCGGCTGCCGGATCGACGGCGATAGCCTTTACCTTCAGGCATTCGCGCTTGGCGAATTCGGTGGCAATATCGCCGTCGATACCCTTCATGTTGCCACTGTCGTCGACGAAGGAATGTGGCACGTAGGTGGTGACTGCGACCGTCAGCGTACCCGCCTCAACCGTGTTGAATTGATGCTTCGGCGTACAATCCTGCGCGGACGCGATCCCAGCCGATAGCGCGAGACCGGCGATGCCGGCGAGAAGGAACTGCGTCGTGGTCTTCATTCGGGGCATGCGGGCATCCTTTCAGGTTGGGTTCAACGGTGGGCGTAAAGGCCCGCACGCTTCTCGACGTGATTGACGAGCAGGGCGGCGGGGATGGAAATGCTGGCGTAGAGCACGCCGGCCGACAGCAGTGCCGGGAAGTAGCGGAAGGTCGTGGAGCCGATCTCGTAGGCGCGGCTCACCAGCTCGGGCAGTGCAATGGTGAAGCAGAGAGAGGTGCCCTGGAAGATCAGGATCGAGAAGCCGAGCAGTGCGGGAAGGGCAACACGGAGCCCCTGCGGCAGGAGAACATAACGCAACTCATCAAGCTGGTTGAGGCCGAGCGCGACCGCCGCCTCGCGCTGGCCATGGGCGACCGATTGCAGGCTGGCGCGGATGATCTCGCTGGTATAAGCGCCGGTGTTCCAGGAGAGCGCAATCACGGCGGCCGTATAGGAACCAAGCGTCAATCCGGTCGTCGGCAGGCCGAAATAGATGAATTGCAGAAGCACCAGCGCCGGCGCGCCGCGGCCGATCTCGACCAGAAACAAGCTGAGACCTTTCACGACGCGGTTCTTCGCCAGGACACCAAGCGCCAGGAGCAGGCCGAAGGGAATGCCTATGAGAAGGCTGAGGGCCGTCACCTGAAGGCTGACCGACAGTCCGGCGAGAAGGTCCGGCAGCCAGGCGGAAATTTCGTCGTAACTCGGAAACATCAGCGCGCCACCTTCGCCTGGAGATAACCGTCGGCAACGCGCGAGAGCCATGCGATCGGCAGGCTTAGGAGCACGTAGAACAGCCCCACCAGCGCAAAAACTTCAAGGCCGCGATAGGTAAGCTGCGACAGCTGATTGCCCTGGTAAGCAAGCTCCGACACGCCGATGGTCGAGGCGACTGCCGTCTCCTTCATGAGGCCTATGAGATAGCTTGCGGCCGAAGGCAGTGCGACGCGAAAGGCCTGCGGTGCGACGATGTCGCGCAAGGTCGACCAGCGGCCGAGATCGAGCGCGGCGGAGGCCTCAAACTGGCCGTGGTGGATCGATGCGACCGCACCGCGGTAGATCTCCGCCATGTTCGCAGCGGCGATCAGCCCAAGCCCGATCAGCGCAGCATTGAAGGGACTAATCGGCATCAAGCCCATGCCGAGGCCGAAGAAGATGATGAAGAGCCAGAGGATCGGCGGGATCGCGCGGACGATCTGGATGACGACCATGGCGAGGAAGCGCAGCGGCATCAGCCGGCTCTGGCGGGCTGCAAGCAGCGGTACACCAAGCACGGCGCCAATAAGGAACGCGCCGGCCGTGAGCGCGACCGTCCAAGTGAGACCACGCAGCAGGGGCAGCAGGTCCAGCAAGCTCATCGGTCGTGCACCGCGCGGAGGAAACGCTTCGTCCGCTCCTCTTGCGGATTGCGCATCACCTCCTTGGACGGTCCCTTCTCGACAATGTGGCCATCGGCCATCATCATGACCGTGTCGGAGACGTTCTCGGCAAAGCCCATCTCGTGCGTGACGACGATCATCGTCATGCCGCTTTCGGCAAGCTCGCGCATGACGGCGAGAACTTCGAGCCCGAGTTCCGGGTCGAGCGCCGAGGTCGGTTCGTCGAAGAGCATGATTTCTGGATCGAGTGCCAAGGCACGCGCGATTGCGATGCGCTGCTGCTGGCCACCGGAACACCGCACGGGAAACTGCCCGGCCTTGTCTGCGAGGCCGACCCGCTTCAGAAGCAGCATGGAGCGCTCGTCCGCCTCCTTACGGCTGCGGCCGAGCACGCGCTCCTGAGCAAGGCTGACATTGCGCAGCACAGACATGTGCGGAAAGAGGTTGAACGACTGGAAGACCATGCCGACCCGCCGGCGCAGGCCGGAAAGTTCGGCGCGTGCAACGGGCCGGGCGGCATCGATCATCGTCGCACCGATGCTAATCTTCCCGCCATCCGGTGGCTCAAGATAGTTGATGCAGCGCAGCAGCGTGCTCTTGCCCGAACCGCTCGGACCGATGATGGCGAGCACCTCACCCGAACGCACCTCAAGATCGATGCCCTCAAGAACGGTGTGGGTTCCATAGTGCTTGCTCAAGGACTTGAGGCGGATGAGCACGTTGTCCGACGCGGCCGTCATCCCGGGCTGCACCTCGCTCGATCCGGCACGAGATCGATCTTCGCCTCCAATGTAGAGGATGGCACTGTCCATATCATCATGATCCCCCATGCAATTGCAATCCACGCGCCGCTTTGCGGGCTGCGTCGTGCGCTTGAACCGCTTTCGTGTGAGATGGCCGTCGGAGTTCCCCGTTCCGGCCGTGTTCCCATTATTATTTCGAGGAATGATAGCACTCTGTCGCGCGCGCTGAGCAGGGCGAAAAAATTGCCGACATGCCAAACTTGAAGTTATGCTACTGGCAAAAAGAAGGGGCGGCGGAGGCCATCGCGCCGCCGCCCTCGCAGCAACTAAATGGAGGTCCTGATCTTCAGCCTCCGGCGTTACCCAGGCGCTCGAAAAACATCTTGCGGCTAGTGCCCTGGTCGCAATCTCACCAGCTGTTATGACTAGCGCCTCTGCGCACTACATCGTTACGCCCAAGGACCGCAGAAACACGGAAGCAGTCGAGCATTTCAAGGCTTGGATAATTGAGGTCCGCGCGCGGTATCAGCGTTAGTTCTCCAATTGAAGGTCTTGACCGGAATCGAACCGCCGCATTCATCGAAGAAAGCTATCGCGCTGGATTCCTTAGTGAAAATTCCTAGCCTTTACCTTCAGCGTGTCGATATGCAAATCCGGAACGAAAATATCCCTCGGCTTGACCTCCGGCGCTCGATCCCGCGAATCCGGGCTGCCCGGCGCTCCGTGAGCAATCTCGTCACCGCGGCCGGTCGGCAGTTTGAACTCCCCATCACGATCCGCCAAGGCGGATAAGTCGCCCGACAGATCAAACAGCTGCTGGGCGATGAGGTGCACAACCTCCCCTTCCCGCTGGATCCGGCCGTTGATCGCCATCATGCTCGATCCGAGCACGACGCGCCGACGCCGTTCGAAGAGCTTCGGCCAGACAACGACGTTCGCCGGACCGGTCTCATCTTCGATCGTTAGGAACATGACACCTTTTGCCGATCCGGGCATTTGACGGACGAGAACGAGGCCCGCGGTCATCAACCAGCGGCCATCGCGGGCCGACATCGCCTCTCCGCAGGTGACGATGCTTCGAGCAGCAAGGTCCTTGCGCAAGAACGCGATCGGGTGCTCGCGCAGCGTCAGACCTGTATGGCTGTAGTCCTGGATGACATTGTGCCCATCTGTCATCTGCCGGAGTTTGACATCCGGCTCCTGCTGCTCGGCGATCGTCTTTATCTCGCGCTCGGCCGCGGCAACAAAGAGTGGCAGTGGCTCGTCGCGCAAAGCTTTGATCGCCCACAGCGCGTCTCGTCGCTGAAGTTCGAGCGATGGCAGGAAAGCGTCGGCCTCCGCCAGTTCGACCACCGATGCTGCCGGAACGCCGCAGCGCCGCCACATGTCATCGACGCTGTCGAAGGGCTGATCAGCACGGGCGGCCACGATGCGAGCCGCATCGACTGCGGCCAGTCCACGCACCAGACGCATCCCCAGGCGAACGGCATGGCGGCGTTCGTCGCCCACTACCGGCTCGAGCGTGCAGTCCCAGCGAGAGCGGTTGATACAGACCGGCCGGATCTCCACACCGTGGTTGCGGGCGTCGCCGACGATCTGGGCGACCGCATAGAAACCCATGGGTTGGCTGTTGATCAAGGCCGCGCAGAACGCATCGGCGTAATGACACTTCACGAAGCTTGAGGCGTAGGCGATAAGCGCGAAGCTTGCCGCGTGGCTTTCGGGAAAACCGTAGGATCCAAACCCCTCCAATTGAGAAAAGGTCTTCTCGGCGAAGTCCGGCGAATAACCATTCTTCACCATCCCCGATACCAGCTTGTCCTTGAACCGCGAGACGCCGCCGGTGAACTTGAACGTGGCCATCGATTTGCGAAGCTGATCGGCCTCGCCGCCGGTAAAGCCGGCGCAGACCATCGCCACCTTCATGGCCGACTCCTGGAAGAGAGGCACGCCGAGTGTCTTTCCAAGCACGGCTTCCAGTTCGGGGGTCGGATAGACAACCGGTTCCTTGCCTTCGCGGCGGCGCAGATAGGGGTGCACCATGTCGCCCTGAATTGGCCCGGGCCGGACGATGGCGACCTGGATGACGAGATCGTAGAAGGTTCGAGGCTTCAGCCGAGGCAACATCGCCATCTGCGCCCGGCTTTCGATCTGGAAGGTGCCGAGCGTGTCGGCCTTGCGGATCATCGCATAGGTCGCAGAGTCTTCCTGTTCGATATTCGCCAGATCGATCGTTTCGCCCTTATGCTCCTCAATCAGCTTGAATGCTTTTGCCATGCAGGTCAGCATCCCCAACGCCAGGACATCGACCTTCATGAACTTCAAGGCTTCGACATCGTCCTTATCCCATTCGATCACTTGCCGGTCGGCCATCGACGCCGGCTCGATGGGAACGAGATCGTCGAGCCGGTCATGCGTCAGCACGAACCCACCCGGATGCTGGCCGAGGTGCCTGGGAGCGCCCATCAGCTGCTGCGCAAGCTTCAGCGTCAGTGCGAGGCGACGGTCATCGGGATTGAGGTTGAGGTCGCGCAGGTTCCGGTCGCCGACCATATCGGCGGACCAGGACCACATGCCCGATGACAGCGCCTTGATCATATCCTCCGGCAGACCGAGTGCCTTGCCGACATCACGGATCGCCCCTTTCGCACGATATCGTGTCACGGTCGCGCAGAGTGCTGCCTTCTGATGTGTGTAGGTCTTGTAGATCCACTGAATGACTTCCTCGCGGCGCTCGTGCTCGAAATCGACGTCGATATCCGGTGGCTCGTCGCGCTCCTGGGAAACGAAGCGCTCGAAGAGCAGGTCATTTGTCTCCGGATCGATGGACGTGATCCCGAGGATGTAACAGACGGCCGAGTTTGCGGCAGATCCCCGCCCCTGGCAAAGAATGCCCTGGCTGCGAGCATATCGGACGATCGAGAACACCGTCAGGAAGTAGGGCGCGTATTTCATGGCCCGGATGAGGTCGAGCTCATGCCGAATGATTTTCAGAACGCTGTCTGGCAGACCTTCCGGATAGCGCGTAGGGGCGCATTCCCAGACATAATGCTCGAGAGAGCTTTGCGCGTCCTTGCCTGGGACGATTGCCTCCTCAGGATATTGATAGGTCAGTTCCTCGAGCGAGAACCGACAGCGATCGGCGATTTCCATCGTCCGGGCCAATGCTTCGGGGTACCGCGGGAACAGTCGCTGCATCTCTTCGGACGGTTTGAGGAATCTATCCGCATGGCGCTCCCTCTCGAAACCGACGCCATCGATCGTGGTTCTGGTGCGAATACAGGTGACGACGTCCTGCAACTGACGGCGCGACGGTTCGTGGAAAAGAACGTCATTCGTCACGACGGTCTTCACCTTGAAGCGGGTGGCCATGTTCGACAGCTCGTGCAGCCGCATCTGGTCGTTTGGCCGCCGGCGAAGGGAAAGGGCCACATAGCCCCGGTCCCCGAACATTTCCGCCATCTTTCTGAGCTGCACCGCGCAGGTCTCGTCTGGCAGATCAGGCACCAGAATCCCGATCAGGCCTTCGGCATAGATCGCGACGTCGTCGAGATACAGGATGCAATTGGCCTTGCCGCCCCTGCCCTTGCCGAGCGTCAGCAACCTGGTCAGTCGCGAATAGGCCGCGCGATCGGTCGGATAGACCAGGATCGACATGCCGTCCTGCAGATCGAGACGACAACCGACCACGAGGCGAACGCCTGTGGCGCGGGACGCCTCGAGAGCCCGGACGATGCCGGCGAGCGAGTTTCTGTCGACGATGCCGAGCGCCTCGATGCCGAGCGCCTTGGCGGTCGCAAACAGCTCATCCGCCGACGATGCCCCGCGCAGGAATGAGAAATGTGACGTGACCTGGAGTTCGGCATATCTCATGCGAAGATCCCATGCAGGAACCATTTGTGCGAGCCGGTGGCCGGATCGATGCCATCGCCCGACCTGAATATCCAGAACCGTTCGCCGCCCTCGTCTTCGATCACGAAATAGTCGCGCACCGCGTCGAACTCGGAGCCCCTCGTCCACCACTCGCCAAAAATCCGCTCCGGGCCGTCGGCCCGTTTCACCCGCCGACGCTTGCCGCGCCAGGTCATCGAGACGGGTGGATGATCCGGCAGGAGCGCGATCACCTCGATGAGCTCCGGGCGGGAGAGGAGGCGAACCGGTCGAGGCCAATGTAAGCTCCATGACGACCCGGTCTCCTCGGCAACCGCACTCACGCGCTTGACGCTGCGCTCGGGCACGTCGCTCGCCACCGGCACTATCCGATAGACACGCTGCCCGCGATTGCCGATCACGTCGATCAGCGGCGCGAGATCCACGATCTCCTCCTCGATCAGGGAGGACGCTTTCTGCACTTCGGTGAGCGGTTCGGCGATGACAGCCACCAGTGAGAGTTTCTCGATCCCGAAGCCCGGCTCGATCTTCTCGATCCGGTCCTTGAAGAGCTTTGTCAGCCAGGCCACATTGCGTGCGGGTTTCGCCGTTCCAGCACGGATCGCCTGCATGGTATTGTCGACCTTGTGGACGAGAAGATCTGCGCGGCGAACGCCGAGGCCCTTCTGCTGGAGCGCTTCGCAGAGTTCAACGACAAGCCGCGAGACATATTTGGCGATGGTCTCGGGCGCGCCGATCGGCTCGGCGAAAGCGCGGCTGACCTCGATGACATCCATCGGACGGATCGGATCGATCGGCTCCGGCAACCGCCCATATATCTGGTCGAGACGGCGGCCGATTTCGGGACCGAAGCGTAGGGCAAGCGGCGCGCGAGCTGTGGCCGACAGCTCGCCGACCATCTGAAACCCGAGGGTTCGCAGGCCGACGACGGTTTCCGCGGGCAACCGCAAGGAGGACACCGGCAGCCGCTCGACGAAACGTGACGTCTCGCCCCGCGCAGCGATCACGGTATCGCGCTTGCTGACGCGTGCCAGCGCATGGGCCGCACCCCAGCTGTCGGCAATCGCAACCCGCGCGGTCAACCCCTTGGCACGGAACCGATTGACGATGCCGGACAACATCAGATCCTCGCCGCCCTGGAGATGATCGGCGCCTTCGCTGTCCATGACGATGCCGTCGGGGGCATCCATTGCGACAATCGGCGTGTACTGCGTCAACGCCCAGAGCGTGAGGCGTTCGACGGCCGCAGTGTCCGCGATCGGATCGGCGTCGACCATCTGCAGGCCCTGGACGATGGCCTGCGCCTTGGCGGCCGGCATGCCAATATGAAGACCTGCGGATCGGGCCGTTTCATCCGCGGCCGCGATCCAGCGTTTAGAACCGCTCTTCGCGACGACGACAAGCGGCCGCTCAGCGGACAGCATTCCCCCGCCATCGGCTCGTCTGATCCTGTCGATCGCGAGATCCGGAAGATAAATGGATACGACCCGTGGCATCGCACGCTCCTACGATAAACTCTGCGCACTCACCGGCTTTCACTCTCATCAGTTCCAGGAGCCATCGCGGCCGCCCGACGCCTGGAACCGGCAGCTCTTCCGATGGCAGCACGCTGACACGCCACCTCGATGTCGACGCCGTCGGCTGGCCGAAATCCGATGCCTCCGTCTGCCGCCGCCATCTTCGCACGACCAGCCCCATCGTTCCGGTCTTCTCGGCCGCAAGCTGAAGCCGGCGCGAGGCGGTCATCGGAAGACGGACGAGCTCACCGACCACGGCGCCCAGGCCACCATAGCCAAGACCCTCCTCCATAGTGGCCAGGACATCCTCTTCCCTATCGGCTTCGGCAAAGACTACGCGATCGGGATGGAGACCCGCCTGCGCCAGCGCCGGGAAAAACAGGTCGGGACGCGTCATGCACCACAGGATCTGCCCCTTCGTTCGCGCAGCGATCCCCGCCACACAGAGAGCGGCGGCCGCACCATCGACCGTTCCGGACCCGCCGCCGGCGAACTCGTGCAAGGCGCCATAGGCCAAACCGCCGCCCGGAAGCACGGCGTCTATTTCGAAAACCCCAAAAGCAAGGCAGCCGACCTTCTTCGTCGAACCACCCTCGAGAGAGGCGATGCGATCGCGTAGATCGGTAATTACCCTGTTGCGGGCAGCAGTCATCATTCACGCGTCCCTTGAAGGCCGTGTTGGAGTTTCGACTTCATGTCGTTCAAATGCAGATGTTCTCTATCTGTTCCGATGCCGTCAAAGAGTCAAGCAACCGAGAATAGGAATATTATCTCTCAACTTTAGGGAACCAAAAGATTCGCTTTGCGAATCATGGCCGTGGGCCGATTGCGGCGATTGGGTCGAGGCGGGAATAAATTTGGCGGACGCAACTTACTATCCGCCGGTTGGCATTTGGCAAATCCATCGGTTACGATACTCGCAGTGTTCACGGGAATGGTCGCCGCGAATGTGCAATCTGTACCGCATGGCCAAGTGGGCTCAGGACACCGAAAGCATGATCAATCTCATGCCTGCCTACCAGATGAACCCGGATCAGATGGGGCCGATCGTGCGCAATACGGCCGATGGAAGAAAGCAGCTGGTGCATGCGCGCTGGGGTCTGCCCTCCCCGCTGTTCGCTCTCAGGAAAGAAGCTGAGAAGAAGGCGGAAAAATTGCGAGCCAAGGGCAAGGAGGTCGACTTCGAGGCCTTGCTGCGTGATCAGGTGGATGGCAGCACCACGAATGTCCGCACTCTCAATTTCCCGCACTGGAAGCGTTGGTTTGGTGTCGAGCATCGCTGTCTTGTTCCTGTGACCAGCTTCGCAGAGCCCGATCCAGCCAGCAAGGAAGAGGGCGGCAGGATCCCCAATGCCTGGTTCGCGCGCGATGAAAGCAAGCCTTTGATGTTCTTCGCCGGCATCCATGTCCCACAATGGACGAGCGTGCGGAAGGTCAAAGACGGCCTGACGACCGATGATCTCTACGGTTTTCTGACGACGGATGCGAATGACCTCGTGAAGCCCATCCACGATAAAGCCATGCCGGTCCTGCTTCTGACCAAAGAAGAGACCGATATCTGGATGCGTGCGCCGTGGGATGAGGCCAAGGCGCTTGCCCGTCCTCTGCCCAACGATGCGCTGATCGTAGCATCCCGGGAGCCTTACGGCTCGACGATCGTAACGAAGGCCGGAGAACCCGTCGCCCAGCCGAGCCTTTTCTGAGCCTGACCGGTCTAACGCAGCTCGATCCACACTGGGGCGTGATCACTTGTGTGCTCCCAGCCTCTCACCGACTTGTCGACCTTGGCCTGCTTGAGATTGTCAGCAAGTGCGGGGCTTAAGAGGAATTGATCAATCCGCAGCCCTGCGTCGCGGGCAAACGCGTGTTGATATCGCCGCGAAGACTGCTATGTTCTCTCTTTGTTTCTGGTAAGGCCCGCGAAGGGGATACCGAGCCGTAGCTTTTTTTGCAAGAACCGCCATGAACGAAATGACACCAACGCCGATCCGCAAAATCGTCCATGTCGACATGGATGCCTTTTACGCGTCGGTCGAGCAACGCGATAACCCGGAACTCCGCGGGCTACCACTCGCCGTCGGCGGATCTGCGGCACGCGGCGTCGTGGCAGCCGCAAGCTATGAGGCGCGTGCCTTTGGTGTCCATTCGGCCATGCCGTCGGTCACCGCAAAACGGAAATGCCCGGACCTGATTTTCGTGCCGCCGCGCTTCGAAGTCTATAAGGCAGTTTCCCAGCAAATCCGCGAAATCTTCGCCGACTACACGCCGCTGATCGAGCCGCTATCGCTCGATGAGGCTTATCTCGATGTCACCGAAAATTTGAAGGGCATGGCAGTCGCCACCGAGATTGCCCTGGAGATCCGCGCCAAGATCAAGCAGGTCACCGGGCTCAACGCCTCAGCTGGCATTTCCTACAACAAATTCCTCGCGAAGATGGCCAGCGATCTCAACAAGCCCAATGGCCAGGCTGTCATCACGCCGAAAAATGGGCCAGGCTTTGTCGAAACCCTGCCCGTCAAGAAATTCCACGGCGTCGGGCCGGCCACCGCCGAGCGCATGCGCAAATACGGCATCGAAACCGGGCTCGATCTGAAATCGAAGTCGCTCGCCTTCCTACAGGAGCATTTCGGAAAGCCCGGTCCGTATTTCTATGGCATCGCCCGTGGCATCGATGACCGTCAGGTCAGGCCCGACCGCATCCGCAAATCGGTCGGAGCCGAAGACACATTCGCCGAGGATATCGATGATCTCGAATGCGCCACAGCCGAACTGAAGCCGCTTGCCGATAAGGTCTGGCGCTATTGCGAGGCACAGGGTATCGGCGGCAAGACGGTGACCGTGAAGATCAAATACTCGGATTTCACCCAGGCGACGCGTAGTCGGTCTGCCACAGTGCCGTTCGCCAACATGGCTGATGTGTTCGACGCGGCATCCGCACTTCTGGCAACTGTCTATCCGTTCAAACGGTCCGTGCGCCTGTTGGGCGTGACGCTATCGTCGCTGACCAACGACCAGCCCAGCGACACGACCGAGGGGCCGCCGCAACTCGATCTCAACCTATAGCAGGAACAAGGCCCCGAAAACGAAAAAGCCTGCCGCGGGAGGAGGTGCGGCAGGCTTCTCTAAACAATTGAACAACGGCTGGGAGGAGGAGTGCCGCTGTTCCGACAGGCACCCCTTGGGGGAGGAATGGCCGTCAGAAATTCGAAGCTTTGCGGGAGGAGATGCATCGCTTCGATAGGTTTATCTTACACCGACCACGAACCGAACCAATGTCTCATGCTGCACCTCAGCTATGCCGAAACAGTGCAACTCCCGAAAGCATGGTCTCGTGCAAGTGGCTGCGCCTCACGCGACCTAGATATACCCAACTCCCCATCTCCGCATCACCGTGATGACGATTCAATGAGGCCGACGATTTTGGACAAACGCACCGGGCAAGCGCCGTTCGGCCTCCGTAACCGCCTCTATGCTCTGACGAAGACTCTTTTCAAACCGAGCTGAGACCTCGCTCTCGATACGCACGAGATCAACATCTGTGAGCTGGCGCCCACTTTGTGTTGGAGTATTAAGCTGCCGCGCGACAATTGCACCCATCCGAGCGAGTTGATAGTCAGTTACTGTTTGGTTGTATTCAGTCATCGCTGCTTCAAATCGATCCTGCTGCTCTGCCAAAGCGACGATTTGATTGATGGGCGGTTCACATATGAATTCTGCCAGCGTGTCGCGCCGGAACGGAATCATTCTGTCAGTGAGGGTCTGAGAGAGCTTGCCAACTTCTGTGACGTGAACAAACCCATTGTTGTTCTGCGTGGTTGGCCAGTTGAACGTCGTACCGTTTACTGAGCCGATCGGCTTGTTGTTCGTGTGTTGATGGCAACCGCCGCAGCTAATGGCTCCTGCCCGAGCTATCACTTGGTCGACGGTGACATCGGCTCCATCTGGAAAGCCCGCGCGCAAATTTGTCAGCGCGGTAGTGATTTCGGTCTCAAACTTAGGACCTAGGTTACCTGCCGGGATATCAAGGTTGCCTTGTGAGTCGCTTTGAAATTCGTTGAAGCGATCGTCCGTAAGGCGAGAACCAACCCTATTCACAATCGTTTTCTCGTACAGAAGCTGGTCAAACGCTTTGTCCTTCGGGTTTAAGCGGGGATCATTCTTCATTGCATTAGGGAGAAATCCTAGCTCAGGCTCCAATAGCTCCGCTAGGATTCCGTTTGCGCTGGCAAATTGGGAGTGAAAGAGCGCCCTGAGGGCGTCGACTTCCGCGACTTCCTTGCCATCATCCGCGTACAGCTCGGCGAGGGGATTGCTCTTGACAGTAGCCATCACAAATTGAGCAGGAGCCGTTGGCAAAAGTTTCCACTCCCGGAGCTGCCATTTATCTTCAACGAAGAGGTTGCCCCGCAACTGACCCAAGGCGCTGAGATGATCGGCCTTGATCGCAGGCGGATATCCGGGAATTCCGTCAAAGAAGAACTTCCTTACAGCTTCCACGCGTTGTGCATCATCCCCTATGTCGCTCAGATCGCGCCAATAATCTGCCAAGCCCAGGCAGCCAGCGGCACCCATTTGCTGCGGGTTTGGAATCTTGGTTTCAAAGATTAGAAAGAAGCGGTCAGGTATAGACCCCACCTGCGGATTGGAAATAGCTGCTTTGAAGGAGTACACGATGCGATACTCCCCACAATGAGAGAAGTTTGCTGACGCCAAATCGAACCTGTTAAATACCCCTACGGGAACCAGCCCAAAAACATCATTCGGGTCGAGCAGCCGAGAAGCGACGAGCTTATTTTCGCCGGGCCGTGCGTCTACATCCATCATAAGATTGGCAATTGGGTTAACCTCTTCGCTCTTTGCGAAGGTCGCGACAAGGCTCGCAATAAGTGCAGCCTCGGCGTCTGGTCCCGTCGCGGGAACGGGCAAGTCCCGAAGGAGCTGAGCGATTACGCCCTTCAGGGCAAAAGGCTCCTTTAGTGTCGCAGGATCATGCAGAACAATGGAGCGGTCCGGATCGATTGTGGGATTGCATTGCTGGGCGGCCGCCGGCGCGGTGGCCATAGACAATCCTAGAACCGACGCCACAATCTTTTGGCGCGCGAACGCATTCAGCAATCGAGTCATTATTGCCTCCCTTGAGCGGTCGAATTTCCCTGCGCGAATAGTTTATGTATCTCCCTTTTTGAGGGTACATACTTCGCTGCAAATATCAACTATTGCTTTAGTACGAACATCCAAATATTCGCAGTCCTTGTAGGCACCAATTCTACGGACTGAAAAACTTCCTAATACATGTCGACAAGTAAGCTGCGCGTTAGATCGCCAGGGCTGACCAACATCAACATGGCCGAGCAAAGAATGAAGTCAGACCGCTCCACAATGCCGTCCAATCGGGCAAGAATTGGCAAGCGATCATCAATCCAGATTATCCCTTCAGCCGGTTTTGATTCTTTTATACGACGAAAGGCAGGGGAAGGCTCGACGGCCGTGACCTGTCGATTGCGGCAGCCCTCGCGCATCGCGCCCACTTCCTGCGCCTATGTCGAGAACAACTTGCTCTGCAATAGACCCTGCGCTCATTTTTCGACCATTATGGGCGGGACGCGGCCTTCATTGTGCTGGGCTCAAAGTGACCCGAACTGCCGACCCCCAATATCTGTGCAAAGCGGACGATGACTTCGGCAGAGCCGCAAGCGCGTCAAAAACACTCATACATGCCCACCACGCACGTTGATCTGTACTACGATTTCTGTGCTAGTTCCGATAGTGCATCGTCGGGGCGCAACCGACTCAACAGGAATGGTATTTACTTTGTTACGTTCATCGACAATCGCCCTAGCCGAACAACTCGCGGCCAAACTCCCTGATGAGTTTTCGCGAGCCGTACTGGCTGGCTCACTCGGTGTGGCATGGGACAGCGCAAACCCAATCAGGGCAAACCTGTTCGCGGCGGGAATCCGAGAGGTGGTGACATATGTACTCCACTTGCTTGCCCCCGACGAGGCTGTCAAAGCCTGCGGCTGGTACGAGACTTACCGCGAGAAACAAAAGAAAATCTGCGAAAAGGCCAAGATTGAGTTCAAGGATCAGCCAACACGGGTACATCGCATGGTCTACGCGACACAGGGCGGGATCTCGGACAAGGCTCTTGAGGAACTCGGTGTCGATGTCGGTGACGCGCACAAAAAGCTGCGCTTTGTTGTCGACGAGCTATCCAAGTACACCCACGTTCGCCCCGGCACGCTGATCCAGGGCGATGATGCTGTCGCCGTATTCATGGAAGATACGCTGGATGCGATGATACGATTTCTGGGGGCCGTGTGGGACGTGCGCACAGCGATTGTGGACGTAGTTTCCGAACACGCCAACGATCTTGCCGGAGACGCGCTTACCGAAAGCGTTGTCCAGGAGTTGGACGAGCTTTCGACCCACACCATGGTCGATGAGGTAATTGCAGATAATATCCAGATTGTGAAGATCGGTCCTAACCAATTGGAGCTAGACGTAAGGGGGACTGTCTATGTCGAATTAAATTACGGGTCGGGAGCCGATTTTCGACGAGGTGATGGTGCCTCAATGCGGGACAAATATCCCTTCTCTGTCAAGATGACCGCTGCAGTAACCGATCTAAAGCCCGTAATCGCGGGACCGGTGAGGGTAGATAACAGCAGTTTCTTCGAATGACACAGCCATCACCTGACACAGCCGGCGACGACAACCATTGACAGCGAGAATATCCGGTGCTCGGCAAGGTACGAAATTTTCGATCGGGTCGTGTTCCTTGAAGGGTCCCGCCAGCAATTTTCACGATCACTCCAGCGGGAATGCCACATCGGCCCGAGCAAGACAGTACAGGACCGTCGTCATCGACATTGTCCCAGTCCAAACGGCGGCTGTTGTTTGAAAGGAATGAACGGTCGATCCGTGACTCGGCTATCAAAGTTGCCGAAGTCACACGCTATTTTGAGCCGCCAAACGATATTTCTTTGCGTGAAACGTGTTTTGTCTGAAGCCCTGTTGGCAAAGTTTAACGATCGATCCGCCGCAGCCGATTATGGAGAGATCTGATAGCTTACGCCAGCTTTCTCCATCAGTGTCAGGTACCTCAGGCGGTGCTCACGACTGCGTTTTCGCACGCCGACCGCGCCCTTTACCGACTGAACACAAAGCCCGATCGCCAAGCCGGCGCCAGCGCCATAGAGGCTTTGAGTGGCCAGCCCTCCCGCAAGTGCCCCCGCAACGGGTTCCGCAAAAACGCTTTCTGCGACTTTGGCGAAACCATCCTTCAACTCGTCGACACTTCCCTCGCCAAAAAGCGCTCTAACATAGCCGCTGAGGTTGGCCTTTCCATTTTTCCACTCGCGCATAACCCGGTCTGCGCGTTCACCAAGGTGGGCTTGAAGGGCTTTCGGATCTGAGATATTCGATGGGATATCCTTTGCCATGTTCTCCAGCGCCGCTTTGAAATCGGCGATCGCCTCCCATTCCTGACTGAGCGCTGCAAGGCGGTCTGGTGTCAAGGCACGTGTATCGGCTCGCTGATAAACAATGACTCTCGCGACCTGGTGGGCCCCGTCTTGCGTCGCATGGCCTCTCGCAGGCTTAGGCGTGACACCCGCAAGACAAGCCTCGATGATGTCATCCTTTTCGCAGTCTACGGTGCGGCCATAGATCGCCGGAAACTCGGTGACGAGTTGAAGTCCCTGACTCTCGGCGGCTGCAAATGCAAGCGCGGCCATGACAGCTTGCCCGAGCAGGGGGTGCATCTCGAAATAGCCCCGTCCGTCCGAATAGTGCGGCTCCCACGCAAGACCATGCTCCCGGAGGAAAGCCAGAAGATCAGGGAGGATCTTTTGACCGTGCATTTGAAAGGTGCGGCTCGCCAACCGGTCATTCCAGAGTGACGACGATTCTCGGACAAGCTTTTCATTTCCTTCGGTCGCCTCGCGACCGAAACGCTTCTTCAATGTCGAGTGGCGTTCGTCAAGTTTCGCTCTGATGCGTTGTTGGAGGCGATACTGATCGTTCCAAATGTTTGCATCATCTAGGTTGAGATCACGCAAGAGAGGTCCGCGGCGGCCTTGGGCGTTGCAGAAAGCCCGAATAGCCGGCTCGTCGTTTGGCGCACCTATGGAAGGTGATATACGCACGACGTGAGGAAAGACGAGCAGCGTTTTCTTCAGCCACTCAGGATCTCGAATTCGAATATAGGGAAAGTTGAGAGCGTCGAAATCCCCTGCCATTTCCTGCCCCGATTTCTACGTGAATTACAGATATTCTATCTTACATTGTGCTCGACATCACAAGGCAGTTCATGACCTAATCATGGGGTGGGGCCGCACCATTGACGCCAGTACATCGCAATTATCAGCAATCGAACTGGCTTTTGGAATAAAGTCTTTGAATTGGTCGAAATGCTACGAGACTGAACATGGCTTGGAACAGCTTTTCGGATAAGAGGCTCAATGAAATCTATAGAGCGAACCGCAGGGGGATGGGGGAAACCGCTCGTCGTCTTCAATCTCTCGTTAAGCGAAGCATTGCGTCGATAGAGGACAGAGCGCTCGTCCGTGTTGAGCTGCGCGCTGTGCGCATTAAAACCCTCCCCAGTATCAGAAAAAAGGCGGAAAAGCATGGCTGGGGGCCAGAACATGCCTTGTGGTTTTGCAGCGACCTTATCGGCTGCCGCGTTGTCTGCAACAACGTTGAGGACGCCTATCGGTTTGTCGAACTTCTGAAAGAAGCGTTGCCCATTTTTCCGCAGAAGCCGGAGGTTCAGGATCAAATTGCGGTTCCCAACGGCGCCGGGTACCGCGCATTGCATCTCAACTTTGGCCTTGATGTCGGAAAACATCCTTTGTCGCCTATGCGTTACCCTTGCGAGGTGCAAGTCAGAACCCGGTTACAAGATGCTTGGGCAGAATTATCCCACGATGACATCTATAAAGCGGAGGGCCTGCCAGATGACCTTCGCGACCGGTTTCGTGATCTGGCGATAACGTTGATGGCCGCGGACACGATTGCCAGCGGAATTCGGCGAAAAGTTACAGCCGACGTGACGCCATCTGCGAACCGACCAAACCTATCGGTGGTCAGCGCGGACGGACGTGCGCATATCTTCAGCAATGTGTTTGGACGCAGCCCTCCAGGGTACCTGATCCAGCAGGCGCAGGAGCGTGCGCAAGAGCTCAACCTTACCTCACTCGCGGTGGCCGCCTCAAAGCTTGAGGACCTGTGCTTTCGCCACCGAGCGTCGGAGGCCTACGAGAAAATTATGCCGGTCCCAGTCCCTGTCGAGGGATTGTTCTTGGCGGCAATCGATGCCGGCGCGAACGGCGAAGACTGGGCGATTGCTGAGCTTTCGCGGCTGGCAGCCGAAGAATGGAACGAGATTGACCGGACTGCTCGCCACGAGGCACTGTCTGCCCTCCCGGCCACGATCGAGGATTTCTGCGAGGCGATCGAGGAACACGAAGGAGACGAGGACATTTTGGCATGGTCGGCGGCGTTGGATACCACAAGCGGGTGTCTGGTTTGCGGTGCCAGCGTTGTGGACGTCTACAGCTTCGCTGAGGCAGCCGTCGCTCACTATCAAGCCGACGAAGTTTACCATGAAAGAATAGAATCTGCCGTCATGTCTTCCAGCGTTGAAACCGGCGGCGTAGGAGATGGCTCGCTTTGCTCCTATCACGATGACCAGATGCGGAACGACGATTAGCGCAATGTGTCGAGAGCGATGAACGCCATCGTTCTGCGAACATACTTGCCCGCATCAATCGGAGCTGATCCTCGCCAGGATCTTGTCAATCAAGATTTTCGCCGACGCGGAATTTGGTGAGCACTCGTAGACAAGATCGCAAAACCGGGTGAAAGTCTTGCGTTCGCTTTCATTCAGACCGGCGAGTTTAAGAGGTCGCACCGTTGCAACCTGCAAGGATTCAAATTTTACCCGCAGCGCGTCCAAAGCCCGCGCGTGCGGTTCCACTTCCGCTGTCTCAAAGACTGTATTTCCAAGGGCCTTTTTCATTCGAGAGAAATTCTCCTCGGTCTTGGTCGACAATTTTGTCTTCTCGTTCTCGCCGATTATCCCCTGGTCAAACACATCAATTGCCTGCTCGATTTGCTGGCGATGAAGCTCGGCTTCGCGCAACCATTTTCTCTTTATCGAACTCGTCCGGCAAAGCCTTGCAATTTCCCTTGCCAACGGGCTCAACTGATTAATCAAATTCGTATAATGAGCATTTTGTTCGAAATGATCGCGCCTACCATTCGGCGTGATCTTGCGGTCGATCACATGGATCTCGCCAACCGACCATGAATTGAAGCGCGGCTCGGGGAAAAGCTCTTCCAACAAGTTATGATCGCCCACCTGAACGTTGCCCGAGCGCAAACGAAGGCCCTTGACGCCGGCAGCATTTGGCAGCGCCCCCTCGTAATCGTGATGAAGAACCCAAACTACCGCTGCGGCCTCGCCATCCATGCTCGAGATTTCGCTGATCGACAGGCGGTCGAAGGTGATTGCTTTGGAGCCGTCATGGACGATAGCATCGCGATGGGGACGATAGATCGGGCGGTCGTTATCATTGATTCGGATTTGAAGGTCGCCAAGCTGCACGACAGGTGCAAGCGCTGCCCGGATTTCTTCGCCAAAACGAAACTCGGGCGCGAATGGAACGGGTGCCACCTGCCCCAGATAATCGCCTACGGCAGCCGGACTCATGAGATTGTCGCTACGGATGCGAATGACGCCCCGAAGTTCGACCTCGAAGAAATGATCTGGGTAGTCGCCAACGTGCTTTTTACGCAGGGTCGCAACGCTTCGGATCAAACTCTCAATATCGCCGTCGCCCTGGCTCAGCAGGACCTTTAGCTTCCGGCAATCCCAGGTCAATTCGGCGACCATTGCATCGCCAGCCGCCTTGGAACGGAAAATCAATTCCTGGGCATAGCCAAGGCCGGCCAGCCGCCCGACGCCGCGGAAACCGCGCGAAGTCGTCCCGCGCTTGCCGCTGGCGCCGAGCGCAGCCATCTTTCGCGAGAATTCGTCATTGGCGACGCCTGTGCCGTTGTCGCGGATGCGGATCGATCGTGTCGCGGGATCGATGTCGATCGACACTTTGCCTGGTTCGTCGGCGCCGATAAGACCATCTTGCCGCGCGTCATCGATCGCGTCCGCTGCGTTTTGAATATATTCACGGTAGACAGTCATCGGATCGATGTACATCGCGCTCGAGACCAGTTCGAGCACGTCTCGCCCCACAACAATGGTATCCAGCGGTTCCGAACTGCCCTGGTCCTTAGAGGCAAGCAGGGCGGCGCGGCTGGCGCGGGAAACGGACTCAACAGTCATGCTACAATCCTCTGCTTTGGCGTCTGCGGCGCCAAGTCTCGCGCCGGGCTTTCCTCGTCATATTCGAGGCCGGCATCTTCTACACGCTCATCTTCGGCGAGGCCGAGATCCGAAACCGATTCCATCCGAACCAACTCCTTCTGTCGCGCCCAGATCGAGGTGAGCTCGTCCTTCGAAGCGGGGATATAAAAGCGGAGAATCCTGCGGACCTTGTCGTTCGAGGCAAATTCACTGAGCAACACAAATTCACGCGGGTCGCGAGACGACAGAAGCTCCATCAATTCGGCCCGTTCGTAGCTGTCCAGCTTGGCGAACTCGGCCTGAAACTCGTATAGCTTTTGTTCCGGATCGTACCGTTCGTACCAAGTACGGTTAAAAATGAGATCGTGGGGAAGCATCAAAATACGGGCGTAGTCGTCGAATGTATCGCCGAAAGCATGTTTGAAGAATTCAGGGGCGCCGCTGACGATGCCATGGGTTGCCTGCAGAACGATCTGCATTGATCTCAGCTGATAGCGGGACCACTTCTCACCAATATGTCCGCGGTCGGGCCTGTTTGTCGGCTGATAGCGCATCGGGAATGACCAAATCCGGACGCCAAGTTCTTCATTGAGCGAGACGTTCAGTCGCATGCGCTCAAAGAGGTCTTCTGGTCCGTCGTGGAAATTGTAGAGCATGTAGTTCGAAAGCTCAGTCAGCCCGTACTCGGCGGCGTATCGAACTGCCTGCTCATAGGGTTTTCTGACGCCAAGATGGTCGAAGGCAATCCTCAGCGGCTTCAAACAAATCGTCGCAAGCTCCCGCAGATACATAGGATCCTTGCAGAGGATACGTGCATCGACCCCCTGATTGAAATCCACCCGTCGCTGGACAGGGATCTTGCTTCCGGGCCTCAAGAGTTTGGCGCCCGGGACGAAACCGAGGTCTCTAATTTCCGCGATGATCTCCTTGAAGCGCGAAGACGCGACAACATTATTGTCCATCAGGATGAGATCTTTTTTCGGGCCATAGTGCTCATCAATGGCGCGAACGAGGTCCGTCAGGGATTCCGTGTCACGCTGCATGCCTTCAAGTTTCGGCACCCCACAGAAATGGCACTTTCGAATGCAGCCACGTGACGTATAGGCGAAATAGGCGTCTCGGACGGGATAACGATAGTCAATTTGTGAAAGAATGTCGTAATCGGGAACCAAATCTTCGATCGGCCGACCACCAGTATCGCTCGAATAGAGTTCTTCGGAAAATTCATCCAGTTGCAAGGAAACCGCCGGCCCCTCAGATAAAAGACCTTTGATAAACCGGATACCGTGCCATCGACGCTCATCGAGGAACCGCTCGTGCATCAAGGATGCAGCGATTCCACCGACGAAGACCTTGTCCGCTTGGCCGTTGGCGACTTCCAAGGCAAAATCGATCGACTGCGATATCTTGGGATATTCGAACGAGAAGAGAGTCGTGACATAAATACGATCCCATGCCTCGTTCAGAACGGAACGGTCCTCGCCCTTGATGAAACGAACACGGTCCCGCTTGCCGCGAGGACCATGATACTGGGCGATTTTCATGAGACCGAGCGGGGGGTACTTGTTCTTGTAACTCGGCTCGATCAGCAAAATGTTTTTGTTAGCCATTGGCAACTTTCAGCCGGGCGCGGCGGCGCGCGTCTCGAATTATAAACAAAGCTTCCTTCACCCCGCCCTGGCCCCCAAGACCGCGAAGCGGACCACTGTTCGACCAATCGAACTCGAGCGCGAAATCACCAAGAAGGGCTGCGAAATAGGATGAGTGGGAAACGGCTTCCGGCTGGCATTCGCACACCATGTCAGCGGCAATTTCCATCAGCGCGTATACGCCGATTCCCTTGGTCACCAAGAAATTTCGTGGCTTGCTGAAGGACTGCGGGATTAGTTCGGCGAAGGCGACCCAGAAATTGCGTACCGCCGCCGACGCGTCCTCGGCAGATATTTGCCGCTGAGCTTTGACCCTCTTGAAAAACTGTTTTGCCGCCTTTTGCATCGTGCGCAACGATGCCCGTCTTTCCAATCCCGATGTCGCTTCCCCGCCGAGGTCAAGGCGCTGATACCATGGAGAAGAGGGTTCGTTGTTGAGAAACAGGGCGATAAACAGTTCCGGCCGCTCGGTTCCCAAATTGCCCGATAGCTGTGCGTCATGGTAGTCGAGTAGGCTCTTTGAAAGACCTTTGGCCTTTCCGTTGATGACATCAAAAATCGCGGTCTCTTCGCGCTCGCTCAGGCCGATGAAACACATAAACGGCAGCTCGATATCCTGATCGGCAAGATAACCCAGCCGATGCTGGCAGTCGACCTGCGATAGAACGCGGGCGCCGTTCTGCAGCGATAGCTCAAACGCACCGCGCGCAACCGGGCGAATGGCCCAAGCGCGGTCGTCACTCGGGCGGAGGTTAAACGTGAGTGGAATTGTCGTACTGCCCGGCTTCTGGATGTAACGACGAAAGTCGAGACTGTGCTGCGGACTGAACCGACGCTGGTAGCCGCGCCCAGTCGTTTCATCCAGGACATCGGCAAAACTGAACGCGTGCAGGTCGCGTGCCGCTGCAAAGCCGAGAAGAACTTCCCGGCCTGCCGACGATCCTTTGATACAGGTCAAGATTGTTTTTGACGTCATCCCTACTTCCCCATTCTGCAGCGATCGACTGCAGAATTGCTGTGCAGGTAATGCAGATATCAAACTTCTACCGATTCCGCGATCACAAAATGTAACTGCGCGCGGCTTTTTCCCATGAACGTCCTACAGCTGTCATGCAGCCGACGAAAGCTCATCCTCTTCAATAAGATATCGCTGCTTGGCGTCGACAGGTATTCGCTTTTCGATGTGCTCCTTGACGAGCTCGTGCACTCTGCTGACATAGGCGACTTGATCCTTGGATAGAGGCCCCTTTTCGGCATGATGAGTGACTGTCCGGGCCTTGTTCACTTTGGAAATCCAGCGAATGAGGCTCTCTCGCTTTCCTTTCCCGTAGAAATTGTAGTGGTCTTTGAAACTGTCCCAGTTGTTGCCGTAAAGGACAATGTCGGCGTAGTTGACCAGAAACAAATATTGCCAGCGCTCATAGAGCGTATTGCTGCTCTCATTGAAATTTCGGTCGCAATCGTTGCGGACATTTTTCGGGACACCTTGAACCCACCATGCGTCTTTCTCTTCACCGTATTTCGCTTTCAGAGTGTTGAGAACGTCGTTGAACAAAATCCGATTGATCTCATCGATCATGTCCTTGGCGCGTTTGGTGCCCTCCGCATCCTGACTTTCGAGGTATGCCTTGACTTCTGCTGGAGCGAACTGCGGCACCTTCTCAGCAATGATCGCCATAAGATGCAGACAGTTCTGATCGACGCTCGCGAGCGAACTGCCCCGGTTGCGGAAACGGGCAACGTCGCTTGGGTCCGCATGGCGGAAATAGTCTACGACTGGGCGAACGAGCGGGCGTACGGCATCGACAATTTCCTCGGGTTCCATCAACACACAGCGCGCGCCGTCCCGTTCGACAAAGTTGATGAGTTTCCGCAACAGGACGAGAAGCGCCCGCAGGCCGAGATTGGTGCAGAGGTACCCGCCCTTCGCATCACCGAGAGCCCAATGTTCAGACAGCGCCTCGGCGAAAACGTTGAAGTATATAGCAAGCGTGCGTGTTACCTTGTCCATTGTCAGCTTCGGCGTGAGGCTGGTCTCGCTGAGCGGGCCAGGCTGCATGACGACTGGACCCGACTTGGTCGATTTTCCAACCTTACCGATGAGGTCGTTGCCGTCGATACCATCGGCGAGCGACGTCAACGTCAGGCATCTGAAATTGTTCTTCTCCTGGGCGACTGTCAGGATGCGGTCCTTGAATGGCGACCCTTTTGCACCATCCAGAAGAAGCACGGCTCTTGCGCAGATTGCCTCCAGCCGGCGCCTGGGATCCTCATGCTCGATATCGAGGTTCGAGACAATCTCGTTGACCAGATTGCGTGACACCTTCACCTGCTGGCTGTTGATGTCGACGAACATCTGGATTTCGTCGCGGATGGGCATGTTCTCGTAGGCGAGAACGGACACGACGGACCTGTCATCGGCCGCTTCGCGACGGGCATGCGCATAGCCATAGAGCCTATGCTGTCCGTCGATCACCCAAGCGGAGCCATATTGTCCCGGAAGAGTGAGGATGCCGGTAGACGTGCCGCCGAAATTTTCCTGGACGTCAAAGTTCAGCTGGTTCTGCTTGATATTGACAACAATGTTGGTCGGGAAGGTACCGCCCTGGTCAATGTAACCGCCAATGGCTTTCAGACGGTTCGGCTTGACCATACGCTGATAGGACTCGAGGTCCCCATTTGAAGACTTCGCCATATGGCTGATGTAGGAAATCCGCAGCAGGTCATGAGGAGAGATAAGAAAATTGTAAAAGGTCGTCTTGCCGACCCTACCACGCGTGGCGGGAACTCGGGTTCTCAGACCCTCGACCTTTTCTCCTTCAAGGTACCGGCCCAGAAACTGGAAGCGCGCGGCGGTTTTGAGAATATCGGTGAGCCGGCGGAAATAATTCAGATCATCCTCAGTGATAATCGGCACGCCGGCCTCGGCGGCGCGGGCAGCGTCTGCCGAACGCGTATCAATGTTGCGGGTGGCGATAGCGAACTTGACCTTCAGTCTTGGTTCGCGGCCATAGTGGGCATGGACCGCTTTGATGACATCTTCGCGGATGGCAGCGATTTTATCGAGCAGCGCTTTGACGGACTTCGAACTGGATTCTCTGGCATGTGTGCACTCGACGATAAAGACGGTATCATCGTCTTTTGCAAAGACGTCGATCTGGCGTGCCGGCGCATTGTCGTTGACTTGGATCTTGAAGTTGCGGTCGGCATTGAGTTCCCGGAAGCCCATCCGAAAAAGAAGTGACCAAACGTCATCCTCAAGCTGTCGATCGATCGGTTTTGCCTTCGCCATTCGAACCGAGCGCTTGTTGCGCTTGGCAACCTTCCAGCCATCCGCCTCCTCGCCACTTATCTTCAGCGTCAGGCCATCCGCCGAGGTAGACGACACGGTTTTCTCATCAAAGGACTTCGAGCGCACAAGAGCTATTGTCTTGAGTTCATCTCCGACAGAAAGGCCAGATAACATTCAAATGATCCGTTCAGTGCAAATTAATCCCATGATTGTGTATTCAAGTTAAACTTGCGTCTAGCCGAATTGAGATATTTGCTGAGTTGAGCACAAGAACTTTCGTTAATCGAATGCTTCGGGTCGCAATCCGGGAAACTCTCGATCCCACATTCTATCGCTTACTGCCAAAGCTTTGTGAGCGAATACGCCCTAAAGTTGTCATTCATGCCATCTTTCGGCGAAGGCCCAGCGATGGCAATGGACAAGGCATCACATCATTTCTCAGAGTATAGACACAGCGGAATTACGGACTGGCCGTATCGACTGCTCCGATCGGACCATTCGTGCGAGCAGTTGCAGACGTGGTTAATCCAAAGGCTTAAGATTCACATATGCCGAGCTGCAAAAAACTAGCTCAGCATAGTAGCGAATCCACATAGCCACTTCCGAGGTGTGTGAGGATCGGCCGGCACTTCTCCGGTTTGAACTGGGGATGCTGGATCGTCGCCAAGGCTAAGGCGCCATCTTTTGCCTCCAGCATCGGAAGCGTCAGCATATCCTCGGTCGTCTGGCGATTGACGCCGGCAAACACAAGATCCTCCGCCAGGAATTCGAAAGCGAAATGGACCATACGCGCTTGCTGATGGCCGGTGTATGCGACAGGCGGAAGACAGCGCAACTCGAATCCCTGCGCCTGGGCGATCTGGCCCATCAAGACCGGGACGATTGCCTTCAAGCGATATTCCACTTCACCAGGACCGCGCGCGAGGTACCATGCGATAGTTCCCGCCGGATCCTGACGTTGGAGCCGGTCAAGGTAGTCGGCAATATTCGGGCCCACCGTATTGCGGACGTTGACCGTCAACAGAAGAATGAAACTGTGTCCTCGCTGACGCTCCGCGAGCTTTCGCAGCGCGTCCAATCGCGGTGCCTCGCCGGTCTTCTTTTGGACGAAGCCGAGCCCACCATCGAAGTCGAAATTGTGTAGGTCATAATGAAAACGCGCGGTTTCGACAGGCCCCGTACTCGACCGAATCGGTCGCATGGCATAGTCGTCAAGTCCTTGAACAACGATGTTGCCAATATCGCCCCTGAGAATCTGAAGCCCGTCGGAAAGGTTCGCTTTTAACGCATTGCTCATAAGCTGTGCGGCAGCATCGTCGGCCGCTTCACGCTTTTCGGCAGCCCTGGGATTTTCCTCAACGGCAGTCCGCCGGTCATCCAACTGGTCTTTCCAGGCAAGCAAGTCCAGCATTCGGGGGCCTGGCAAACCAAAGTAGGTCAGCTTCCTTTGAACCACGTTTGTCCAGGCCGTGATCAATGGAAGGTCCCATGCAAGCCGCACGGCAATTTTGTTTTCGGAATCAGCAAATGGCATGATGCATCAACCCAGATCGCTGGCGTCGGAAAGGCGTTCGGCGAAATAGGTCACGAAGCGCCGGTACTCGGCGCTGTGCACTGGAAGAAGATCATCAAGCGCATTCTGGAAGAGTTCGAGCAATTTCGTCGCTTGCGGGTTCAACTCGATACTGTTTTCGGAAAACAAGGTTTCAAGCCTGGGTGGCTTCACTGGCGTCGGCGCTGGTGGCGGCGTTGTCGGGTGATCCGACTGCTCGCTCGAACTGCTTTCTGCCGAATGCCGTCGCTTCGCCACTTCAGAGCCCGGGTTCTCGAGCAGCCGTTTCGTTGCTTTCAACAAACCTTTTGAGCGTGAGATCAGGCCGTCCGTCGAAGCGACAAGCGGCGCGTTGTCCTTGACCGCTCGCTTGCGCTGAGTGAGATCCTCAATGAGGTTACTCAACTGGGTCACCCTTTCGAGGTCGGACTCATCGAGGATGCGTTCATCCCCCGCACTTCGGTTGAAATCTAGCTCCAATTTATCCAGCAACTCCGCATTCTTTTGAATTGCTTCTTCTGCCTTTGCCGTCGCCTGAAACTTCTCAGCAGCGGGCTTTAGAGCCGTGCGGAAATCATCAAGGATCGAAACCTCGAGAGCCGTTTTGGACGCGCTGGTCTCGAAATCGTTTCTTTCCGCATTGGGAATAACCGTCGGGTCGACAACGTAGACCTCGCCGGTGAACCATGGATACAGCTGAACCCTTGGGAAGAGCGCTCTGAGTTTGTCCCGGTCGCCGATCGAGAATCCCTTGACCTTGTAAATGAACCCTTCGAACTGCGGCTTGTCGTTTGCAGATTCCAGACGTTTGCGCTTTTGGTTCAAGCAAGCCCAGTAAAATGCCACAGTCTGTCCCCCACTGTTTCTGACCTCGCGAAACAGTGGGGCAGCAAGTGTGAGATTTAGGGCGGGCGGATCCTTCTTGTCACGATCCGGATCATCGGCATATTCCGCCAGCTGTTGGTGGGTCGGACCGTATTTCTGCACCACCTCTTCGGGTTGACCATCAAGCTGCAGCCTCACCAGAACCGTTTGATACCCTGGCACGACTTCGCGAAGACGCGCGTCAATAGCAGCGCCAAACTGGAAGGAGGGAGAAAACGCGATGGGAAGATTTTGCAAAAGATACTCGCGCAGGCGACGACGGTCTGCCATCAAGGCGATGTGTTCCGGTTGGATATCACGCAATTCCACGGTCGTGTAATGCGTAGCCGGATCTTCGTCATCAAGCTTGGCAATCGTCGTATGGGCACTGAGCAGGTCAATTAGTGACGTGCGCGAGGAGTCCGGATCGTTCCTCTCCCTTTCCAGCTGCTCCTTCATACGGGCAAATTCGAACGCAAGCCGCAGTACCTCTGGGCTCCCCGCCTGCTTCGAGGTTACAAGGAGGCGGCGGCATAGATCGAACCCGGAATAGATACCAATGCCGCGGAAGCCAACATGCTGGGTGATGGATTTTGGCGAGAGGCCGAATTTCTTCGCCTCAAGCAGTTCGGGAAGTCCCATGCCCACGCCGGTGTCGAAAATCATCGCCGTGTTGCCGGTGATTTTGATGGTGAGTTCTTTGGCCTTCGCATCCACGGCGTTTTGCGCATATTCTCGCAAGCAGTCGAGCGGGTTGGTATAAAGACCCTTTGACAGGATTGCGATCAACTCGCCGCCGATGTCCCCGCTGGCAAGTGGCAGATTAACCGGCTTGGAGCTGGACGCCGCGAGCTGCTCACTTATTTGATCCAATAGTGACAGCTGTTCGCTCGAACTCAAATTTTTCTGGCTTGGCATGTCGCTCTTATCCCTGCGCGGCGCTCGCGTTTTCGAATGCTCTCGCGAGCGGCGTCTCGTCCCATGTACGGCCGTTATAAACACGCCCGCTCAATTTTTTGTTTACTCCACCCCATTGCTTGAAGAAAAAGGCCGCGCCTGCCGCAGCGCATTGGGCATGGATCTCGTCGATCCAGTGCTGGTCGATCGGACGGGCGCCCGGCCCGGACTCGCCACCGACGATCGCCCATTGTATCCCCTCCAATCGTACGCCTTCGACCGGGCCAAGCAGGGGTTCAAATGACACAAAGCGGACTTTCGCCGGAACAGATCTGAGTGCTTCTATCCGGTGGGCTACTTGCTGGTCCTCGACACTTGTTCCCAACCACACATTGTCAAGCAATTGGAGGTGATGTGTGGTCATTTCGAGCATGCGGTCCGGCCGTTTAGTCAGGATCTGATAGGTGTGGTGCGGCGTACGACGCATGACCTCCCACACCTTTCCCACAAAGGACAACGGCACGCTTGGATGGAACAGATCGGACATCGAATTTACGAAAATAAGGCGCGGTTTGCGCCATCGCTCCGGAAGAAGAAGGGCCGCTTCATCAAGTACCACGTCGCCGGTCCACTTCGCGCGTCCTCCCGTTTTGCGCGTCAGCCCTTGATATTTATCGACCCCCATGGCCTCCAGCCGGGCTGCCATCCGCATGGCATAGCAGTTTGTGCAACCCGCGCTCATGATTGAGCAACCGGCAACAGGGTTCCAGGTAACGTCGGTCCATTCTATCTTTGTCTCGGACATTGCCTTGCCCTTTCGGTCGAGTCATTCGATCAGATTGTTCATTTCAGTCCTGAGCATAGTCAGCTGCAGATCCGTTTTTCCAGCGGCGATTTGATCCAGTCGGCTTAAGGAACCCGGACCGGCCAAAAAGCGCTGGTAGGCGTGCCGCCGCCTTGAGCGGCGAAACCAAAAAAAGGGCGCCTGAAGAGGGCCGGATGCCTCCTGCTTGACCCGCTCCCACTCTGCCTTCAATACCCACTGTGCGTGGCGTATCATAATCTCGTCTGCCAGTATGACTGACGCCGGCGAATGAAGCCGCGTGGCAGCCTCCAGCCTTTTCGCACAACGCAGCAGATTGCGCGCTTCAGGTTCCGACGGGTTCAAACGCAGCGTCAGCTCGGACAGCAACGAATGCAGTTCACCCGCATGTGTGGCCCACTCCTTGCTATCGATAGCGGTTGCGCCACTTCTGAGCGCGCTCAGCCGGTCGGCGGCGCCGGAGAAGGCGCTGACATTGCCTCGCAGCGCTTCTATCCACTTCGACCGCTCGGCGGTAACGGCGTTGATATAAACCGAGCGACGGGAAACGACGTAAGAGACAATCGCACTGACGGTCGCAGCGATCAAAGCGCCCATAGCAGTAAACCACGCTGCAACAACTGGCGAGCGAGCGGCATCCTGCAATACATCGATCCACCACGTTGCCACGGATTTAGTACCTTTCCTGGTTTTGGACCTCGCCTTCACAAAGCGAAAGGAGAGGATCGGGCGCACCACAGTTCTATATCTTGAGCTTCGTCAGGCAATCCTTCATAGCACCCCCCAAGCCCGAAACCTCCCCCTCCCCGTCATCTCGCGTAGGCCGAGTTCCTCGACGATCCGCAGCGCCGCCCGCGGCGTGATGGCAAGCTCCTTCGCGATCATTCCGGCCGACACCAGCGGCCGCGCCATCACCAGCTCGAGCTCTGGCAGTTTTGAGGACGTGCGCCTCCCGATCAGCCGGCGCTCCATCAGTTTTAGCGCCAGCGCCAGCCGGTCATGTTCCTTCAGGCCGAGCTCTGCGGCGGCAATGATCCCAGCAAGCATGGACAACAACCGGGTTTCGCGATCGCGATGGCGGCGGCGATCGACGGGGATGGTCTTGAGTCCAAAATTGAAGGCGGCCAGATGCGCCGCCGCCGTTAGTCCTGCCTGCCGCAAGATCGAGGCGGCGAGCAGCCGACCGAGCCACGGCGCATGCTGCAGCACCGATAGATCGTTCCAGGCATCGAGGGCGACCACCGCCTGCAGCACTGCGGGTAGGTCTTGTGTCTGCCGCAACACGCCGCGCCATTCTTCCAGACGCTCGTCCTCGTCCCAGTCGAGATCGTAAACCAGCGGATCCTTTTCCGAGGCGCCGGCGCGGCCGGGCCGTCTTGCCTACTCGATCGCGGCGTCTGAGCGAGCCAGCACCGCATCAATGGCGGCGAATTCGGCGTCGAGCGGGCTTACATCATCTTCAACTACCTCCCCCTCCCCTCTTCCGACGACCTCGTCGGCAGCCGGCGCGGTCTCGTTCCCGCCCGCGATGCCGTCCGACGCCTCCGTAGCCGCCTGGCCACGCAGGCTGCGGAGACCGTCGGGAGAAAGCGCCCAGCCGGGCGGCTGCGCGGCGATGCGACGGCGGGTTTTCAGCACGTCGCGGGCGATGGTCAGTTCGTGGGTGGGGTGCGGATGTCGCGGGTGGCATCGTGCAGGACGAGGTCTTCGAGATGGACGAGTTCGCCGTCGATCCACAAAGAGGCGCAGGCATCGCCAAAATGGCAACGTTCGATCCACCCTCCCCGACCGGCGAACGGGCGATGCGCTCGTCAAGACACGCCAGCACGATGGCAGCCTCCAAATGGCCGCGAGAGCGCAAGATGCATAGTTTGGCTGGATCTTAACGCCTTGAAATCATGGTAAACACGCCATTAACCAGAAGCGATATACATGCTAACTTCCGTCATCGCTCGGGATTTTCCACGAAGTTCTAACCATCGATAAGTATCGGTTATCGATGGTACGACGATCACTCTCCGATCAACTCCCAGTTAGATGCGCAAGAGCATGCGTTTTTTCAGCGCCATTGCGTGGTGACGGGTTTTTCCTACCCGTTCCTACTGAGTGCGATCTGCCTGGAAAGCGGCATTCACGGTCGTCTTCGACTAACGCGCTCCTCGAAGGAACGTGATCTCGGAGGCGATTAGGTCGGACAGATTCCCTCTCAAAACTGCGAGTAGACGATATAAGATCTTTCGCCTATCGATTGCTTATGAAATCGTCGCTTGAACATATGCCGCTTCGCAAGCAGCGAGAACTCGGCCGGATCCTCGAAATCCTCCACGAGGAATTCGAGGACGCGTTGAAAGAGGGTACCGCCGATTTCAAGAAGCGCGGCAGGATCCTTAAGATCATCCTGTTCGGCTCCTACGCCAAGGGCGGATGGGTCGATGAACCTTTCACCATGAAGGGGTATCGCTCCGATTTCGATCTGCTGATCATCGTCAACAACCGCAAGCTCTGCGAGTTCGCCGAATACTGGCACAAGGCGGCTGACCGGCTGATCCGCGAGAACTCGATCGAAACGCCGGTGAGCTTCATCGTCCATTCCAGGCGCGAGGTGAATACCTACCTCAAGGAGGGGCAGTATTTCTTCTCCGACATCCGCAAGGAAGGCATCGTTCTCTACGAACTGGACGATGAGCCACTGTCGGAGCCCGAACCGCTTTCGATGGAGGACCGGCTTCGCGTCGCGAAGGAGCATTTTGAGCAAAGGTTTCGAGCGGCAACTCGTTTCCTGGAAATGGGCCGCTTAGCGATAGATCGGGGGTATGCAGAGAATGCTGCTTTCGAACTTCATCAATCTCTCGAGCAAGCCTATTCCTGCATCCTGCTCACTCTGACCAATTACGGCCCTCCATCGCACAACATCAAGTTCCTGCGCTCACTCGCCGAGGAACAGGACCGCCGCCTGGCCGAAGCCTTTCCGCGTGATCAGCACAAGGAACGCGCCTGGTTCAACACAGTGAACGAGGCATATGTGAAAGCGCGCTATTCGAAACATTACGAGATTAGCGAGGAGGCTCTCACCTGGCTCGGCGAACGGACGACCGTGCTGCTCGACTTGGTCAGGACGATTTGCTCCGAGCATCTCGAAAAGCTCCAACACGACAGCCGCTAGGAGCCGGACGGCGCGGCTCGCGCTACTCAATCGGTGCAGTCGTCGGCCCCTTTCCGGCCTCGGGTCCTGACAGGTGGAAGACCGAAGGCTGATCAGCGAGATTTAACAATGGCTTCAATCGGCCCGAGGCGGACCTCGCAGCGGGCGATCCGGCTTCTCAAGGTTTTGCGGTCAGGACAAGATCGAAGGTCTGGCCGCTCGTCTTGGAGACCTGCAACAGGCGGGTGCGAACCGAGGCGCCGATGTTCTTGATCTCCTTAGCCATTGGCGGTCAGTGCCTCGAGATAGGGCCGAACGACCGTGGCGACCGTTCCTCGCTCAGCCTGCCTAGCAATCTCGCCCGGCGTCGTCTTGCGCTGGCGCAGCGCTTCCTGAAGGCCTTCGATCGCCACGGACAGGCCAATCTTGTTCCGATATCGGAAGCAATCGGCGATCGTCTTTGCGACGCCGAAGACCTTCACGGTCACCCCCTCGACAGCGTGGGTTTCAACACCCTCTGTTAGAAGACGATCTGTGAAACGCACCAGCCGAATGGGCGTGCCTCCGGGTTTAGGGGACCAGTCCTTCTGACCCACGGCGAGCCAAACCTGCCGCGGGAGCTGATCAGTCAGACCATGGAAAGCCAGGGCCGAAACGAGGCAAACGACGCCTTTGGGAACCCGTTTGGCGGCCTCTGCGAGACTGTGGTGAACGTCGAGGGGCGCATCAGAAAGTTGATAAAGTCCTCGCGCGAGCCGAAGCACCTCGCCGTCGCGTTCCATGCGGCTCATGGTTGCGGCTGTTACGCCCGCCTCGCGCAGCTCTACCAGGCGCGAAATTCCGCGCGCGGTCAGCACGGTATGGGCAATCTGGCGTTGGGACATGGATGGTGGCACGATACAAAAACTCGGAACATAGGACCTATTATCCGAGGATTTGTATCATTCTTTGGCGAGAAAAGGTGTTCCGGTCGAATAGGCTGCCCTGGTTCGAGGCTCAAAGCAGGGAGACAGGAATCGATCACGCGTTATGTCAGTGTGGGCGGAGTGGTCGACCGAAGCCCCATGGCGGACAGGTCTAGAACGAGGGGTTGCAGGAGGGCGCCGGTCGCCAGCAGTGTCAGCTGCTCGAATGCAAGCCTGGCGTTTCGTTGCCCGCGGACGGTGCATCCGTAGCACCCTTCGCTGGGAGGAATTTGCCAGCTACCGCCGAACATGCCGCCAGCTGGTTATGTTCGAAGCCTCGACAAACCCCACAATCGCATCATCTCCGCTGGAGCCGAGATTTCTCCCGGGATCACATAGGGGTCTCCAGATCGTAGCGTCGTGGCGCTCGTGCGCTTCTTGATCGGAAGCCCGTGGCCCATGTTGCTGACCGAATAGAGGGCCACTTTCAGCTCGCTTTTGACTTTCCACGACTGCAATCTGCCCCATGGTTTCTCCTCCAAACGGCCGCTGTTTTCTGCAATGCCTTGGACTTCGAGCCACTGAGCAACACACGCGAGCGCATTGACAGGCTTGACCACCCGGTCTTCCATGCCCTGCCAGATGGTTATCGCAGGCCATGCGTTGGCTTCCGGGGAAATCTCAGCGATGGGTCTTCCCCATCCGCTCGGCGGCGGCGTCGCACCTGACTTCATCGCGCGCAGGGCCGACATCGTGTCGCGGGCAGATCCGAATGGCATGCCGGCTATGATTGCGGCGCCTGCAAACAGTGAGGGATAGTTCGCGACAAGTGCGCCAGTCATCGCCCCGCCGGCGGACAGTCCCGCAACGAAGATCCTCGAACGGTCGATGCGATGTCGCTCGCATATGTGCTCGACCATCTGCTTGATTGAACGCACCTCTCCGCGGTCTCGAGCGACGGCGCTTGGTCGAAACCAGTTAAAGCAATTTTGCGAATTGTTTGCTCTCTTCTGCTGCGGATAAAGAAGAACGAAACCGCGCTCTTTCGCGAGCTTGGAGAAGCCGGTCGCGACATCCAGGCTTTCGGGAGTCTGACCGCAGCCATGAAGCAGGACGACAAGCGCGGGGTTCTTCGGCAGCCGCGTCGTCGGAACGAAGGATTTCATCACCAGGCGGCCCGGATTGCTTCCAAACGCGGTTGTCTCGACCAAAATCGGTTTCGCCGGACGGGATGTCGAACGTTTCGTTCTACTTCGGGTCGTTTCGGGAGCTTTCTCGATCCGCTTGCTGATTCTCTTTTGGGCTCTGAGGACCTTTAATAGCGACCTGCCGAGACTGAGCTTCATAGGTCAAGGTTCTCAATCCGCGACAGGAGCGTTCGCAGACCCGGCTGCGCGCGCGGCGTCGCGCACGGCGTCCTTTAGCGGGAACCACTGCGTCTTACGGATGTTCTTCTCCGGAAACTTCTCCGCGATCCTCGACACGTGGAGAAGATGGACGGCCACTTGGTAGCGGTTGGGACTCGTGTCTTTCCGATAAGAAAACATACCGAACACGGTCTTGTCGACGACGCCTGCGACCCCGGCCTCCTCGAATGCCTCTCTCAGCGCCGCGGCGCTGCTGACCTCACCACCTTCGACGTGCCCCTTCGGAATGCCCCATCGACCGTTCCGTCGGCTGCCTACAAAAAGGACTTCAACTCCACCGTTTTCGTTCCGACGGTAGCAGAGAGCACCAGCCTGCGCGACATCGCGACCAGACACGGTTTTCGTAAGTTCCGTCTGGGCGTTTTCGTTGAGCATCGTCCGCCTCCGGTTTCGAAGCCCGCGCAAGCTAGCTGGGCGACGTTCAAGAGTCCAGTTTGCTTCATCACGGCGGGGAACTGCTCCAAGCGGAAAATGCGCCTTGGTTCCCGTTCACCATTTCCCCACAGGTTCTTCACAAGATATCCCCAAGAGAAGGCTGCGTAATCTCGTCGTTTCTTGGCAGCGACGCCTTTCAGTGGACAATAACGGGCGACAATTCTGCGACAGAAGCAAGGTCTTTCAAATGCGGGAGGAGTATGGTGGCCTACCTTCTTGAGCGCGTGGCGGCGGACGCTCGAAGGGAGCGGCAGCCGGTGATCTTCGCTGGCTGCCGCTCGGTGCTACCGCTCAAACCACCCCTGGGTCTGGATGGAGCCGAAGCGGTGGAGCTTGCGGATCGCCACCGCCGCTGCAACCGTTCTGGGATGGCCGTGCCCATTTGATCCATTCGTGGTCGGCGAGAGCAAGGAGGCTGATCGGAGGCCTGCCTTTGTTGAGCAGCTTAAGCGGCGACGCCAGCTATACTCTTTTACATGCCCGCCAACATGCGCCAGAGCCGCGAAATTAAGGTCAACAACGCACCAGGGCTGCTTGCTCGCCAAGGTCGTTGCGGATGGTCGTAGCAGCAACTCCTGCCTGCCCCATGGCATGGCTGATCTGGTCAAGACCGGCGACGACGTCTCCTGCGGCGTAAAATCCCGGAACCGTGGTCCTCTGGTGACCATCGACGCGAACACATCCTTCGTCTGAGAGCCTCGCTCCAAGACGTGATGCCAGGTGCGAACATATGTCGGATCCGAGAGCCGGATATATGGAAGCGAATGAATAGGTTTCCGTTGGCGTTGTGACGCGGATCATATCATTGTCCAGATCCGTCGAGGCGATGGGGCCGATTTCCACTCTTATTCCAAGGTGGGTCAAGGACGACGTCTCGATTTCGGACAGATCATGGACGCCCTCGGGCGATATCAGCGTGAGATCCTTCGTGTAACTTCGAAGGAAAACGGCCTCCTTGAACCCCTTCGTTCCGGTTCCGATTACACCGACGGGCTTGTCCGTTACCTCAAAACCGTCACAGACGGGACAGTAGCGCAGAAGGCCACGAGCCACGGCTTCATCATGGGTTGCCTGTGGCATCGCAGGCCGTCGGTTGACGACACCGGTAGCTAAAAGTACGGTCCGAGAGCGGATGCTGCCGTTCTCGAATTCTGCCATGAACAGGTTGTCGACTTTATGCAGCGTCGTGATCCTGCGGCGTCGAATGGCTGCCCCGTAGAGCTGAGCCTGGGCGTTCATTCTCGCCAGCAGCTCGGTGCCGCTGATGCCGTCCGGGAATCCGGCGTGGTTGTGCGACATAGGGATGCTAGAGGCCCGGCTGGAGTCATCGTGGAAGACCGTCACGGAAAGATGGTAGCGCGCCAGGTAAATCGCCGCGGTCAGGCCAGCCGGACCACCCCCGATGACAACACAGTCGTTCACTTTATCCTCAAATGCGTTCGTCATCATGCCATTCCGTATCCTGTTGGCCCCAACCGGAATTCCAACAGTGTGGGCGACATGGCCAACCTCGGCAAACGGCAATAGTTCCATTGTCCGGTAACCCAACTCACCATGTCCTTGACGTCCATGCGGTTGCCGGGGCTCTGGGGGGCCACCAAATTCGGATGGCCTCCCGCCCCAGATCCCCCGGAGGACGGACCACAAGGTTGGGTAGCAATGAGAGGGGCCCGAGATAGGTTTCACGAAACCATTGCCGAATTAGCAGGTCTGCTTCCAGCGCTGGGGACGAAGCCAAAGTGGACGGGTGGACGTCATCGGCATCGCCTCGATGTGAATCGCGGCGACGTCTCGGTCTTACAGGTAACATGGTCGTCGCGGCCCCGGCTGACTCTGAGGACAACGCGCTCATGGCGTTCCACATCGGCCAATGTTCATCGATCGGAACAATCTCGAGCGAGGTACTGCGTGCCACTCTCGGGTCGCGCTTTTCTGCACTTTGTGCGAGCGGCATGGGTGCAACTTAAATCAATGTTCACGCATACAATCCATCTTGATTATGCTTGGCTGAGCGGAGTTCCAACGGTGGCGATTTGGAAACCAGGCCCGGTACGATGCACGAGGCACTCATGGCAACTAGGTCATCTTCATTGAGCAGGTCGAAGCGGCGCATACCGTTCACGGTGGCGAAATTTGCCGAGGCGACGAAATTGTCGCTGATCTCGATCGACAGCCACGGGGATATCGAGTTCGTCAATCCGTCCGCGTGCGCGCTGTTCGGTTACAGCAAGGGGGAGATGATCGGAAAGCCTATCACCATCATTATCCCCGAGCGGATGCGGGGCGCGCATATGGCAGGGCTGCAAAAGGTGTCTGCGGGGCAAAAGCCAAATCTCGGCGGCAGGCCAGTCGAGGTGTCGGCGGTCAAGAATGATGGCACGGAGTTTCCGATCGAGATCACCCTATCAACCTGGCGCGGCAAACGCGGGTTCTGTGCTGGTGCCGTCATCACCGATATTTCGGAGCGACGGGAGCGAGAGGGGCGCCTGTTGCGACTGGCGAGCCAGGATACCCTGACTGGACTGCTCAATCGTCATCGCTTTTCCGCGCTGCTTGCCGATACGCTTGCTGCAGGAAACGCTGCCGCCATCATTCTATTGGACCTGGATGGCTTCAAGGAGGTGAACGACACGCACGGACATTTGGTCGGCGATAGTCTTTTGCAGGCCGTCGGTGTCAGGCTCCCATACATGCTGCGCCCCGATGCCAATATAGCCCGCATTGGCGGCGACGAATTTGCGGTGCTGTTGCAGGGTGTAAGCGACCCGCGCGCCGTTTATGCACAAGCCGATGCAATCCTCCAGGCATTTGCAAAGCCGTTTGAACTGGGAGGACATGTTCTGGAACTCGGCACTAGCATCGGCTTTGCTCTTTCACCGACCCACGGGGTGGAAGCCGAGGAGCTGATTGCCAGTGCCGACTACGCGCTGTACCGAGCGAAAGCCGCAGGCGGACAATCGATCCGGATGTATGACGCCACCATGCGGAGCGAGACGTCGGCGCGTCGCGAACTGCGGGACGAACTGCTTGCCGCGATGCGTCAAGGTGAACTGGAGCTCTTCTATCAGCCCCAGATAAAGCTCTCCGACGGAGAGATCATCGGACTTGAAGCCTTGATCCGCTGGCATCATCCGGTTCGGGGCCTGCTGACGCCCGCAGCCTTTCTTCCTGCTCTCGATCAGAGCGCGCTGGCTTTGGATATTGGCTGGTGGACGCTTGACGAAGCCGCAAAGCGCGCCAGCGAGCTGCAGGCGTCAGGCTACAAAATCAGGATCGGCGTCAATCTCTTCCCAGGGCAGCTGCGCGCACCCAATCTCATCCAAAAAGTGGCCAGTGCACTTCAAAGGCATTCCCTTGCACCAGAGGGACTGGAGCTCGAAGTCACCGAAACGATTGCACTTGCGGACGACGACCGTTCGCTGGAGGCGATGACGGCCCTGCGGGAACTTGGCGTTGGCATCGCCTTCGACGACTTTGGAACGGGATATGCTTCCCTCAGTTCGTTGCAGCGCTATCCGCTGACGACGCTGAAGATCGATCGCGGATTCATCCAGCAGATCCGCAGCAGACCGAACGATGCTGCGATCACCCGGGCACTGATCGGCCTAAGCCGGGACATGGGACTGGAGACGGTCGCGGAAGGCATTGAAACACGCGAACAGGAGGAGGCTCTGGTGGCCTTGGGTTGCCCATGTGGTCAAGGCTACCTCTACGGGCGACCTATGCCGTTCAGCGCGGTCTTGAGTCTCATCGAGCAGAAGGCAGCATCCGCGGCGCCGGTTGGTCGGCAAGAAACCGGAACCTTCATTCGGGCTAGGCTCACGCCCTAAAGAGGGGGCTCGAAGCAACCTTGCCGCCTGCAGGTCGCGTGGACGAAGTTGCGCGGTAGAATGGAGCTTGGCGAACCTAGACCGGTTCGCCGTTAGGAGCGCAATAAAAGAGGTGGTCAATCCCGATCGCAATATGCTGGGCGCCGACTTGGAAGTTCATTCGCGCCGTCGCTCCACTAGCCGAACGAAATTGCATGGCGTGATCGTCCCCTCCTTTAGAGATGCCAATGGCTGCGATGACTTCGCGGATGACCGCGGTCGACAATCGCGCTTGAAAAAGAACTCACAGCGAGCCCGAGGTTCCGGACGTCGAGGCGATAAAAGCTTCATCCTCAACTCTGTCCATAATCGGGAAAATCCGTGTGTTTAACTATGTTGCTTAGCCTTTGATTCATCCTTCCGGAGCAGTTTGCGGCCGGAATGGCTGGGAACCAACCTCAAAGGATCGGACGCTATGACCTATGCACTTGTGCTTTTCTCGGCCGTAACGGCGATCGTGGTGTCCATTTCGGCAATCGGCACTGCACCGGCGCCGTACAGCAAGTGGCCGGAAATCCACGCGGAAAAGACCTCCAGACTGGTGCCAATGCGCCAGCCCTAACGCGCCGTCCTCGGTTGGGCACCGGACTAATCGCGATAGAGGAATGGATACGATGCTGTCCTCCGAACAAAAGCGTGAATTTCACCGAGCCTTCGAAGCTCGTCGGCCCTCTGCCGACGGCGAAGCGGACGCCTATCTTGAATTCGACAGTGCCACTCCATTTTCTCCCCTGGAAGACGGTGACCTTTCATTTCGATTGGCGCTGACGAGCAATGAAACGCTCGATCTTGCGACCAACCCGATCTGCGCGGGTCGGCTGGCCGCAGCCTTGCTCGACCTGATATCGAGGAGGGGAGATTTTGTCGTCGACCTAACGATCTGGGACGCAAGAAGCGGGGGAGCCGCTTGTGAAGCTCACGCCTTGACGAGTCACACACGCAAAGCGGCGCGCTGACCGCAAAAATGGTGGTCATCGAAAAATGAGCAGCGCCCCTTGTCGGCAAGTGTCATCGAATAGGGTCCGATATTCGAACCCGAAAAGGCCATTGCCATAGGCGCGTTCGAGAAGCCTGCGGCCCCGGCTGTCAGGCGCGGCGTCAGCGAAGACGCCCGCCAGTGCGTCGCGCATATTTCCCGGCTGGCCAGATGTGTGAAATGGCCCAGCCTCAAAGGGAAAGGTCGGCTGCACGTCAAAGGCACGGAGATTCTCGATCCGGTTCATTTCTATGGGAGGAAAACAGCTCAACAAGGTGGCTAGCGTCGGGAATACGGCTGACGACCATCGATACCAATCCCACAACCGGCAAATCGGTCACAAGCCGAATTGACCGACTTAAAGAGATCGTCTTCCATCGCCATCGGAACGGTAGCCTCGACCTCGAGGTAAAGCCGATCAATAGTGGCCGCCAGCGGTTCGCCGAGGGCGATCATCTCGCCTGTGCCGAAACTGACCGTGGCGTGCCCGGTGGTGGTGTTCACCGCTCTTGGCGACTTTGATTAGTGGGGTAACGGAGGCGGTCAGCTCCGATCGGCAGCAGGCCAGTCGTTTATGGTCGCTTACCTTCTTGAGAGCAGGCGGCGGATCTCGAAGGGAGCGGCGGCCCGCAGACCTCGCGGGCTGCCGCTCGATGTCTCCGGCAACACAACCGGCATCGCCGAGGTGCTACGGCGACTCTTCGATGGCATCAGAACGCTTTCCCGAGTGCGAGACTGTCCTACCTTGTGTTCCTCCATGTCGAAGGCAAGCGACCCTCCGCCTTCCGACGTTCCATCGGGGTAGCCGAAGTTATGGTTTTACGGGGAAACTTCGCTCAGGCGGCTCCTCTCATTGGCGCCTCGGCTCCTCGGCTTGCTACATCACGACGCCAGCCTGTCTTCCTTCATTCGCAGCCTCACAACGAGCCCGGCTTCTGCCCACTCGTATGAGATCGATCCGCCAAGCGGGCCGCCGACGGTCCGTTGGACAAGCTTGCTTCCGAACCCTTCCGCGAACTGCGGCGCTTCGGCGACGGGGCCTCCGTGTTCCGTCCAAACGATTTCGACGACGTCGTCTTCGATTTCGCCGGAAACGTCGAGCAGTCCTTCCTCGACCGACAGGGCTCCGTATTTCAGCGAGTTGGTCGCCAGTTCGTGAATGACGAGCGCGAGGTTGGTCGCCGACTTTTCCCCAAGACCCATGCGTGGGACGGCAACGCGGATACGTCCGGAGAAGGCGTCATCGTCGTCATAGGGCGCTAGAAGTACTGTGAACAGATCGCCTAGCAGCGCAGCATGTCCCTGACTGTCCGGCAATGGTCGAACGACGTCGTGGGCCCGGCCGAGAGCGATCAGACGCTGGGTCAACTGCCGGGCCATGTCCTCCTTGGTTTCTGTTCCGCGAGCCGTTATGGCTGTCAGACCTGACGCAAGCGCCAGCAGGTTCTTGACGCGGTGGCTCATCTCTCCCGCGAGGAGCTCATGCCCCTCCTCCGCCTGTTTGCGGCCAGTCACATCGAGGAAGACGCCCGTCATCTTCTTGGTGTTAGCGTCTCCGGAATTTCCCTGACCGCGGGCCGAGATCCAACGGACGATTTCATTGTCGATGATGATACGGAAATCGATCTCGAACGGGCCGTCAACGGCCCGCGTTGCGGCAAACGCCGTGCGCACCCTCTCTCGGTCGGCCGGATGAATCTTCGCCGAGAGATCCTCGAAGGTCAGGTCTCCGTCGTCGACCACCTCCCACAGCTCGTAGGCCTTTGTGTCCATCACGAAGGTGTCGTCGCCGATGATCCACATCCACAGGGCCACTCCCGCCGACTTCATCGCGTTTCGGAATTCCTCCGCGGTCCATTGAGGCTGGGTCATCTTGCTGCTCATTGCATACCTTTCGGGTTTGACTCCGACGCGTAGGTGTACCCGCTAGGCAGATGAGCGACAAACAGAATCCGTGGACCGTCTACGAAGCACCTATGTCGAAGCAATTCTGGAACAGCGAGGTGGAAAAAACGTTGAGGAACAACAGGAGAAGAGCATGGCTAGATACCCGATTCCCAGCTCCCCGAAGGTTCGCCCCGCGCACCGCATCGCCACACACCGAACCAACCGCATCAACGCAATCCTTTGGTTCATCGGCGCCGCGATGGTTGCCTTCTCGTGAGTGCCTTGGTTGCCAGCCATGTCCTCTAAAAAGCGCTCCAGCACTGACGACAGCCAATCAGCGGACCGTCGTTACGAAGCCCGGCCGGAGACGGGAGGGACGTGGATGATCGTCGACACGTTTACCGATCTTCCCGCCGCGTCGGACGGAAGAGATCTGGTGAAGCTTCGCAAGGATGATGCGACGGAGATGGCGGCTGAATTGAACCGGTGCGAGGTGGAAGGGTCGGCAAGCCCGCTCGTCTGACCTCAAGCTGCGGGACAAACAAGCATGCGCGAGATGACCCGGCAGGACGTCGCGATGGAGCGAGCGAGCTCCAGTGCGTTCGCTTCGTCGGCGCGACTGGCGGCGAAGCCCTCGAGTATAACGTTCGCCCCCAGCATCGAAACTTTCAAGTTCGTGCATTTGATCCGAGGATCGGCGGCGACCGCCGCCTCGATGGACGCCCTCATGCTTGCTGTCGAGCAACCCGCCAACTGACCGTCGGAGGGTCTGCCATGGGTATGAAGCTGCATGATCATCGGCTTGCCTTTCGCAGACTGCCTGATGAACGCGCCAGCGTCGACTTTGTTCGATAGCCAAGGCGATGAGGCCAACCCCTTCAGCCGCTGATAGATCACCAAACAAGCTGCAACGCGTAAGCGTTGCCCCCAGAAGTGAGCCTTCGCTTCTGGGGGCAAGTTTACTGGTCGAGGCCGGGGTTATTGGCATGCATTCGCTGCATCAGGCTGGGTCGACGTGTTGCCGGAGGTCGGGGCTGGGTTGCCTGTTCCGCCGGCCTGCTGGCGTTGGCAATCGTTTGGATCGCCACCGGAGCCGTTGGTGCCGTTCGTTCCGGCTCCGCTCTGGGTAGTTGCCCCCGTGGTGCCGGAGTCCGTGTTGCCGGACCCCTTACCGCTTGTCCCGGAGGCTCCGCTGCTGCTACCGCCACCAGATCCCGATCCGCTGCCGCCACTGGAACCCGAGCCGCCGCCCGATTGCGCCATTGCCGATGTTGCCATGCCTATCGAAATCGCTACTACTGCTATCATTTTCAGAAGCATTGGTACTCTCCTTGCTGCTTCATTGCTGACGGTTAACGAACACGGCACTTTCGAGATTGTTTCCGTTCGAAAGCGTACAGGACCGCAGCTTCGGTTCTCTTGACTCGCACGGCCGTCGGAACACGATAGGAACATCCGCGCGGCGGCCATCCGAAACCTGCGGCAGGCTGATGGTAAGAGGCTTCAGTTCGACGAGCAGGTCGAAGGCAGCGCGGACAAGTCCGGCACCGAAGCTATGTCGGGGAACAGCAGGATGGACTTCGGATGCCGCGTGGCCTCGAAAGCAAGCGCTAGGCTGATGCGGCTTCTCCTTCGAGAAGTGGACGACCCCGTTTGACGAAGCGGCGGCTGCCTACATAAACGCGGGCCGCCGACTGGTAGAAGGCGGCCTCCGTGCCGGGCGCCCGGACGACGACCATGGATAGCGGCGCCTGCCCGAAACCCGCGATCTGAGCGAACCAGAACGCCGACATCGTTCCGATCAGGTAGGCCAGCGAGGCGCGCAGACGAGCTATGTCCCCGACCAGCAGCCCGATTGCGGCCATCGTCAGAAGTGCGACCGCACGGGCGTCGAATCAAGAAGTTTCCGGATCGACACACTCGTGATCGGCTCATGGCCTACCCCTTAGGCCACCTCCCACCCGGTCCAACGCTGGAAGTTCGATACGAAGGGAGAGACCATCGTCGCGCCAGTCGCGGGTGATCGTGCCCCCGAGTTGCCTTTCGATGACCGCACTGATGAGGACGGTACCGAACCCCCGGCCTTGCTGCGTCGGTGTTCGGGATAGCCCGCGTTCCGTCCAGTCGAGGATCAGGCCGCTTCCCTCCTGCTGCCACGCTATGTCCAGCCAGCCCCCACCGTGCGAAAGTGCGCCGTGAACTGCCGCGTTCGCCGCAAGTTCGTGGAGTGCCAGACCGATTGGCTGGACCGAAGGTGCCGGAATCATTACCGCCGGTCCGGCGGCCGTTACGCTATCGAGACCGAAGACGCCGATCTGGGTAAGGACGATATTGTCCAGCGCCACCTGCTTCCATCCGTTTTCGGCCAGCAGCATGTGGGTCCGCGCCAACGCTTGGACGCGTTGCTGGACGGACGCGGAGTATGCCTCGACGCTGTCGGTCTTCGACAGACGGACGACGCTGTCAACGATGGCGAGAACGTTCTTGGTCCGATGGTCGACTTCCAGAAGCAGCCGGTGTTCCGCTTCCTCTAGCGTTTGGATACGCCGATGTTCCGTCACGTCGATCTGCGAGGCGAAATAGTAAGCCACCATGCCATCGTCGTCCCGAAGGGCGCTTATATGAAGCTGGTTCCAGAACGGAGTGCCGTCCTTCTTGTAGTTCAGGATTTCGATCGTGGCGTCGCGGTGTTGCGCGATCGCGGCTCGGATCTCCGCGACGGTGGTTCGGGATGTCGCCTCGCCTTGAAGAAAGCGGCAGTTCCGACCGACGACCTCGTCGGCGGAATAGCCCGTCAGGTTCAGGAAGGACTCATTCGCGAGCACGATCGGGAGATCGGGTTGGCGGGCGTCGGTTACGACGATAGGCATCCGGGTTCGTTCGAACGCGAACGAGGCGAGTTCCTTGCGGTCGGCCATCCCCTGCGCGGATGCGGCGGCAGGCCGGTCGCCGTGAATGTTGGAAGCTTCTACGTTGGACAATGGCGCACCTTCGGAGTCTCATACGGCGGAAGAACGTCCGTAAACGCTTGAAGTTGCAGCGCTGCCGAGAGCTTGTAGCGGAAACGTCACTTGTCCCGCCGTACATCGAGAGCTACGGTCGGGAAAAGGATTTCGAGAATGAAGCTTGGGCGGGTGCTCGTTGTCGAAGACGAGCCATTCATCGCGTTGGACCTGGAGGCGATGCTGGAGGAATTCGGCGCGACGTCCGTTTTCTCAGTCGACTCCCGTACAGACGCTCTTCAATGGCTTGCCACGAACATTCCAGATGTCGCGATCGTCGATCCACACGTGAACGACGGCATCTGCACGGATGTGGTCGAGGTCCTGACAGCCGCGCATGTGCCGTTCGTCGTCTACTCGGGGGCGGAGGTCGACGAAGGCGACGCCGAAGCTTTCTCGCACGGGGAATGGCTGTCGAAACCGACGATGCCGGAGATGCTGAGGGACACGCTCGGGCGTTCCATCGGCCGCAGACGGTTGCAGGACTGATCGGCCCTCCTCAGTCCTCGATCTCGAAGACCGCCGCGTTGTCCTGCACTTCCCTCAGGCCTTTCTCTACCATTTCACGCTGAACCTGACCTTCGCCCCGATGGCGTTACTGTCGCCGGTGCGATTTCGCCCCGGCCATTTTTATTTGCTCTCATGGAAATGCGCCAGGCCATTCGATCGACGGTTCCTCGGCCTCGGAGCCTGGACGATCTTCGGCTGGATCGGGATCGCGCTCGTAGGCGGTTCGAAGGTTGGCAATCTCCTTGACGATTGCGTCGTAGACGTCCGACTGCTTCGCACCTTTCACGACGAACGAGTCGACGAAGTCCTCGAGCTGGTCACGAAGCCGGTCTTTCCAGTTGCCGCTCATCTTTGATCCTCTGGCTGAAGGCGGACGACCTGGCGAAGCATTCCCCAAGTCGGGCAATGGGAAGACGTCCTGCTGGTGGGCGCGGCGCCCTCGTCCGGTTCAAGATCGGGGTGCGGTTCTTCGCCCGGAATGCGATCGGGATCGGGCGGTGGATTGTCGAGCGGCGGCACGGATGGTGGCGGCACGATCGGTTCAAAGGGAACTGACATTTGGCATCCTCCTCGTCGTTTGAGAACGCGGGGAATGCCGGCAAGTTCCGGGATGGCCGAGGACCTCCTTCGATCAGTGGAAGTTCCGGCTTTTCACCATCAAGGTATCGATGTGCTCATCTCGCGTATGTCGTCTCGCTCCAGGTCCCGCCCTCCGTCGGATTACTTCACCAGCAGTGTCAATGGCGTGGTGGGAACCCCGGCGTTAGCAGTTTCGGCGATCCCTGCGAGCAGCATCGACGATCTTGGTTCCCACGGCGGCTCGATAGTAGATCTCGGTCACCCGAAACCGACCATCGATGCGTTTGCACTGGACGATGACGTCGATCGCGATCTCCAGCATTTCGCGGATGTCGTTTCGCTCCAGGTCCCGTCCGCCGTCGGATTCCTTCACCAGCAGTGTCAGCTGTTCGAATGCAAGCCTGGCCGAGTCGGCATGCACGGTGGTGATCGAACCCGGATGACCTGAGTTCACATTGCGAATGTAGTAGAACGCGGTCCCGTCGCGCAGTTCCTGCAGAAGGATGCGATCCGGTCGCATACGAAGACAGGATTCGAGCAGATCCTTCGCCCCGACCTTCGCCAACCCTTGGCCGCCCTTGGAATAGAAGAGGCGGACATGGTTCGGTTGCGGGATGACGAGTTCGGGCGTGTCTTCGATCGAGATGATACGCTCGCTCGAGGGGATGTGGCGGATCAACGCTTTCGAAAGCGTTGTCTTGCCAGAGCCGGTCGCCCCGGAGATGATGATGTTCTTGCGCGCGTAGACGGCCTCTCGAAGAAATGCCTGGTATGACCCGGTTCGATGGAGGTCCAGAAGCCTACGGTCGATTGCAGAGACGTCCGCTTCTTCCCTTGCCACGTCGGCGAACAAGCCATCTTGATCAAGATCGTTCAGGCTCAGCGACACCGACGACGGCTTTCTGATGGTGATGCTGACCGTTCCCTTCGTCGTCGCCGGCGGGATCACGATCTGAATCCGCTCGTCGCCCGGCAGGGTCGCAGAAAGGATGGGCCGGGTTTCGTCGATCGACTGGTTGGAATAGCTGGCGACAGCCCTCGCGAGGCGCATCAGCTTGTCGAATGACAGCTCTGGCAGATCATGGATCTGCCACCCAGCCGTACCCTCGGTGACCACTTGGGTCGGCCAGTTGATGATGACCTCGTAAAGCGACTTGTCGCGCAGGAAGGGCGACAGCGGTGCCAGCAACTCGCGCACGACGCCAGAGTCGGCTCCCTCTGTCATGGCGGGGCTACTTCGTGACCAGGGTCGATGCTTGACGGAAGTCGCCAAGAACCGCTCGATCGTAGATGCGGTTGCGCGGTTCCGTCACGCGAAGCCGATAGACGCTCGAGAAGTCGAGATCACGGGCCACGAAGATCGAAACCAGCTCTCCCTGATGCTTCAACAGGGTCGGCGGAATGTTGATCGACTGCTCGACGGCGATGGTCGCGGCCTGCTTGCCGGCGCTCGTCGTGTTGTCTGCCTCGATATCGCTATCCTGCAACTGGCTGTTGGCATAGGAGGTCGCGTCGCCGACGATCGACAACAGGATCGCGCTGCCGAAACGCTCCCACCAATGGCTATCGACATCCCCGTCGACACCGGCACGCCCGAGGGCATCGGTTGCCGGCGACGCCAGGGTGATGATCACCCCCGTCGGCGTCTTTGCCCGGTTCCAGAGAACAAACAGGCGCTTCTGACCGCGGCGAAGGCCGCCACGATATTCCCCGACGACCTGCGTGCCCTTCTCCATCAGCACGACCCGGCCGTTATCCGACAGGACATCGCGGTTGATGACACAGCTCGTGAATCCTGCTTGGTCGGAGGAGAGTGCTGTCTCCAGGACGCACGGAATGGAGGTGCCCATGGCAACAATGAAATCCCGATTGCCAAGCGTGCCGGCCCGCGAGCCCTGCAGCTGTGTCGGCGTCAGCATCCGGTTGAAGCGCAGGTCCTCGTTTTCCGCCTGGCCACCGAGACCGCCCTGATTGTTCCCGAGCGGAACGTAGGTCGAACTGGCATCGGTGCTGGCACCCTGGTCTCGAGGATGAGGCTGTGGAGATTTTTCTCCACCATAGGCGATGACCGGCGCGCGGCGGGCGGCGTCGAGAAGCTTCTCATCCTCGCCCGCCTGCTCGGGCATTCCGGGCGTCGGCAGGAGCGTTTCCGGCGGCGTGGCGACCGGTTGCACCGGCTCCTTCGCCGGCTCGAAATCGGATGTCTGCCGGATGACGACGCGTTCGGGCTGGACCCCGTCGGCGAGCTTCTCCTGGCCGCGCATCGACCAGAGCGCAAAGCCGACGAAGGCGATGATTGCCAGCGCCACCACACCACGTCTCACCGTCGGGTTGTTCTCGAGGCCCCGACCCGTGGTCGTTTCGGCGCGCTCACCAGGAATGTGGGTGCTGTCTTCCTCGGCCATGACGTCCTCCTATTGTCCTGTCGCAGCCTGCGTCTTCACAACACGCTCGACCGAGGGTGATGTCGTATTGGTGTCGGGATTGATGCCGATACGATCATAGGCCTCGTTGAAGACGCAGAGGACGTCGCCTCCCCTGCGCAGGATGAACTTGCGGCTGATCGCGTGCACCAGCACCAGATTGTTCTCGACCGACTTCGGCACGAGGCTCTCGCTGCCGTCGGAATTTTCCATGTAGATCGCCGGCATTTCCTGGTTACCGGCAAAGGCGAAGGTTGTGACCTTACCGTTGTCGTAGACCGCCTGCGGTTCAAGTGCTGCCGAGCCTTGCGCCGAATAGCGCCAGTTGCGTGGCCCATAGGCTTCGTGAAGCGCAAGAACCTTGTCCGCTTCGCCGGCCTGAGCTGCTTGCCCGCGAGCAGCGGCATCGAGCCTCCGGCGTTCGGCTTCGTCGGCGGGATAACGATACTTCACATAGAAGTAGGTGTTCTGCCCGGCCTCGACGGTGCCATCGCGAACTGTGAGCTCCATCTGGTAGCTGCGGGTCGATCCGTCCCGACGGGTCGTCACGACCGAGATGTTGGTCACCGGCTGGTTTTCGCGGGGCTTCAGAAACAGGATGTTGCCGGCAGGCGCCACTTCCCATGCGACGCTGTTGCCGAGCGCCACATGGGCGATTTCCTCGTCGGCGGCGAACTCTATCTGCACCGAGGACCGCAAGGTGCCGACGATCTTCGTGATGTTGTAGGGCTGGTAGTCGATGAAACGGACGCGGCTATCCTGCGATGCGCCGCGCGGGACTTCCAGCGCCAGCGCCGTCGTAGACAGGCTGGCGACCATGGTCAGGGCGATCAGGAAACGTGGCTTCAATTGATGGCCTCCGGATCGGCCCGATATTCGCTGACGGCGAAACCAAGCGGATTGGTCAGTCGGTCGGTCGAGGACATCGGGGCGTTGACATAGGAGAAAGTGAGCGTCGCGACCCAATGGGTGGTCCTGACGTCGTCACCGCGGGTGACGGTTCTGATATAGCGCACCGAGGCCACATTGGCGTTGATCAGCGAGATCGAGACGACATTGATGCGTGACGTCGCGCCGCGGCCATAGATATTCTGTGGAGAGTCCGGATTGCCGCCTCGATAGATCGCCGCGAAACGCGTCTGTTCCGGCTGGGTCGAGAGCAGGGCGACGGTGCGAAAATTCTCCTCGGCCTCGCTCCAGACATAGGCTTCCCGCGCACGAACATACTTGGCGGCGAAGTACTTGGTCACCGCCTCGTCATAGGAGCCGGCAGTCGAGGTCAGCGCCGAGACGACGTCGACGATGCCGGTCGAATTGTCGACCCGAACGACGAAAGGTTCGACCGTCTTCAAAGGCGTGAGGCCGGCAACGGCGAAGATCGAGGTCGCGGCAAGCACGCTTGCTGCGATCGCGATGGACCAGGCGATGCGCGCCGACCGCTCCACCTGGACCAGCCGATCCTGGTCGAAGCGGCGCGCCTTTTCGAAATAGCTCTTCAGACTGTCCGTACTCACCATCTCACCCCTCCTGGCACGGCCGATAGGAACCCGCGGCATCGAAATGCGCGAAGGCGACAGGTTTCTCCGTCAGCGGCTCTTCGCCATAGGAAGACACCTGGCCGGTCGCCGTCGCCGGGACAGCGTCGGAGCCGCTTTGCTTGGCGGGCTTTTTATCCTCCCACTGCCACATGGCGCGGTTGAGCGGCCGGCGCGAATAGCCATCGCATCTGGGCAAAGGGTGGGACTTCGAAGCGCAGCCGGTGAGCTCCATGGCAAGGAGGAGCGAGACGATAAGGCGGATCATTGGATTGCAAACCTCTGAAACGTTTGTAGTGGAGAAGTCGTCATCAGGCCCCTCAAGATCTGAGGCGGCGGCCGACGAAACGGGCGCCTCGTCCGACCGCTCTGGTACTATACGAGGCGGCCCAGGCGAGCGTGCTTTCGTGGGCATCTCGGCCGGCACCGTAGCCGTAGGTCAGCGACGCCCCGCCCGCGGCGAGTGCGGAGGCAATACCGGGCAGCTGGTAGAAGACGTAAAGGGCGGCAAGGCAGATGGCGCAAAGGGCGACCGGACGCATCATGACATCCGTGTAGCTTTCGATTGCCGTGAAGGTCGTGTCGATACAGCTGATCAGCAGTGAACCGATCGCGACGACCAGGACCTGGAGAATGACGAAATTGGCGAGCTGACCGATCCAGGATTCGGTAAAACGACGGGTGGACTGAAACATCGCAAGCGCGACGAAGATCGGGCCGATCGCCAACACGATAGCGAGCGCCAGCCGGGCATAGAGCGAGACGATATAGCCGATCGCCGCCACGGTGAAGCTCGCGCCGATCGCCATCATCCCGCCGATGCCGTTGACGATGTCGGCGGGCCACGTGGCGCGCGCCCAGATGTCCTGAGCACATTTCTGGCCCTTGTCGAGCAGGCTGTCGAAGGTAGAGGCACTCGGTGCCGTCCCCGAGTTCAGCGCCTGCGAGATCTCGCGTGGCAGCGTGTCGAAGAAAATGTTGGTGACATAGCTCTGATATTCGCTGGCGTTGCGAACCAGCATGACGATGATGGCAAGCTTCATCGCCCGAAACGCGAATTCGAGAATGGGCTCCTGGACCGAGCCCCGCAGGACAAGGTAGCCATAGAGCACGACGTAGAGCGTCAGCGCCGCGGTGAGCGGGCCGCTAATCCAGCTGGCGATGTTCGAGGTGCCCGACGAGATGAAATTTTCCAGCGGCGCTTTGAACTGGCCGTCGACGAAGCTGAAGACCTGGTACATGGCTCAGCCTCCAAGCGCCTTGTTCATGCGTTCAAGCCGCAGCTTCCAGTCCGCCGCCTCGGCGTTTTGACAATTTGGCGTCTGCCGTAAGGCGCCGGGATTGTTGCGGCATTCACTTATGATCTTCGCCAGCAGGACCTCATCAGCCATCAGCTCGTCGACGGTATGGATCCTGTCTTCCTCGCCGAAGCAGCCGGAAAGGGTCAGCATGACGATGCCAAGAAGGAGATGTTTCATTTGAGCGCCTCTCCCATGGCATCCAGGCGCTTGCGCCAATCCTCGGCCTTGCGCTGGTCGTCGACCTGAACCTGTGTCTGCTGGACCATCTGCAGAGCCTGCATACGCAGCACGTCGGTTTGCAGAAACGCCGTTTCGGCCTGCAGGCGTGCCTGAAGATCGGCGATATCCTTGGCATCCGCAGCACTGGAGATCTGCTGGCGCAGCTGATCGATGCCGTCGATGCGCTTGGTGGCGGCATCGTAGATCTGCTGGCCGAGGCTCATCTGGCCGGCATTTCGGTTCTGGGCGCGCGCCAGTTCCTGCGCGTAGAAGTCATTGGCATCAGTGCGATAGGTGGAATTATTCTCGAGGAATTTCGAGGCGGAGGTGCCGAAGGCCCCGGTGCCAGATCCTTTGAACAGCCCTTCGATGGCATTGAAATCCTGCGGCAATGCCTTGCGGATCGAAGGATCGTTCAGCACACCGGCGACATCGGCCATGTTGGTGATCTTGTTCAGCGATGCGTAAAGCTGCTGCGCCTCCTGAAGTTGTTGATTGAGCGTGTCGAGCTGCGATTTAAGCTGGGTGATGCTTTCGATCTGCTTGGCGATCGCCGTTTCATCGATGACCGGAATGCCCTGTGCCGATGCCGTTCCAGCCGGCAGCAGTGCAGCCATCATCACCAGAGTGAATTTCATTCCGACCCTTTGCATCAATCCGTCCTCCTTCTTTGCTGAAACACCGGTAGCCAGTCTTCGAGCCGGTCGCCGACCTCCGCGCGAATCGCCTCGGCGAGTTCGACGTTGGCGGTTCGGCCGGACAGGATGTCGAGCTCGTCATCGAAACCCCTGAGGTTCAGTTCGGCGACGACGCTGTTGTGACCCTGCTTGACGACGAAGCGGCGGCTCTCGACCGAAAGCTCGCGGGAGAGAAGCGCGAACTCGCGCTCCGTCAGTTTGAACCCGTCGACGTAATCGGCATGATCTCCGCGCGGATTGGGTAAGAAGATCTGCGTCGGGCACTGCTCGATGATCGTATGGGCGATCGGCGAGACGATCGCATCGCGCGGGCTTTGGGTCGCAAACAACATCAGCCCGTTCTGTTTGCGGATCGTCTTCAGCTTGTTCTGGGCGAGATCACGAAAGCCATCGTCCTGCAGGGCCTTCCAGAACTCGTCGATGACGATGATGATGCGCCGCCCGTCGATCAGCTGCTCGATTCGGAAGAACAAATAAGACATCAGCGGAGCGCGAATTTCCTCGTTGTCGAGGAAGTCGGACATGTCGTATCCGATGAACTTGGCGTCGATCCCGATGTCGTCGCTCGCATTGTCGAACACCCAGCCGAGCGGCCCTCCCCTCTCCCACCGACGCAGCCGCGCGGCGATACCTTCGGGATCGGTATTGTTGAGGAAGGTGCGCAAGGCGCCGATCGAGCGCCTGTCGACCGGCAGGTCCGCCAGGCCGTCGATGGCCGATGCGATGTCGCGCAACTCCGAGACCGTCAGCTCGCGCTTCGCCGACCCGACCAACTGGCCGACCCAGCGGGCGAGGAACACCTTGTTCTCGGGCGTGAGTTCAAGCGCCTTCAACGGGGCGCAACCGGTGGCAACACCGTTTCGAAGCGGCAGGTAAGTGCCACCCGCGGCCCGCACGAACAGGTCGGCTCCTCGATCCTTGTCGAAGAAGACCATGTGGGGATCATGTTTTTCGAGTTGGGAGAGCATGAAGTTCAAGAGCACCGTCTTGCCGGTGCCGGACGGGCCGCAGACGAACGTGTTGCCGAGATCGCTATGGTGGAAATTGAAATAGAAGGGCGAGCCGGAGGCAGTCTTCAGCATGGCAACTGCCGGTCCCCATTCATTGCCGTCCTTCCTGCCTGTCGGATAGGAATGATAGGGGGCGAGTGCTGCAAAATTCCGCGACGTGATGGCACCCGATCTCGCGCGATAGCGGAAATTGCCGGGCAACTGCCCCCACCAGGCCGCCTCCAGCCCAAGATCCTCGCGCGCGACGACCGCGCCACCGTTGGTGAGATAGGCCCGTGCTTTGGCCATATGGTCGGTGAGTTCCTTCACCGAAGGCGCAAAGACCGACAGCGCCAGATGGTGCTCTCCAAGCACAAACCGGTTCGACTCCAGATCGTCCATGGCATCGCCGAGCTCGTCGATCTGCGACGCCGCCTTGTCGCCGGCGCTCACCATCTGGTTCTGTTTGCGCCCCATGATCGTTCGTGCATCGGCCTTCGAGACGAAGGCAAAAGACTGCGTCAGGATGAGTTCGAACGGCGCCGTCAGGATGCCATCGAGCATGCCGCTGCGGGTGGTCGCCGGATATTCCTTGAACCCGAATAGGCCGGCGTAACGGCTGTCGGCCTCATGACGGATCTCGATGGTCTCCCGTCCGAAGATCACCCGATCCGAATAGATCGCCGAGGATATCCTGCCCTCCGTCAAGGGAACGCGCTCTCGCCGGCCGCCGACGATCTGGTGCAGCACCTCGCTCGGCTCGGAAAACAGGATGCCGTCCTGCCCGTAGACGGAGAGCACACGAGGCTCGAAGCGCTTCAGGCCCGCAGTGACGTCGGATACCTTGTCTTGCAGGTGCTTCAGGGCATCCTCGTCGACTTCGACTCCGGCACGGCGCGCCCTGCGCAGGCGCGAAAGAAGGTTGGCGGCCTTTTTGGCCGGATCCCGGCCCGGATGCCAGACAAGCGAGAGATAAAGATCGTTTCGAAACAGATCCTCATCGATCATGCGTTGGCGGTATCTTGCATTCAGACCTTGCGAGAAAGGATTGGCGAACTCTCCACCCGGATAGTCGTTGTTGCGACGGCGAATGACATGTGTCCAGAGCGCCAGGCGCTCATCGGCGATGTTGCGATAGAGCGTATTGAGGTCGCGGTGCAGACTGTTGAGATCCAGGACATCGGCGGTTTCGAAGGATATGCCTTCGAGCGCGAGCATCACCATCAGCACCCTGGATTCGAGCGCAATCGTCGTCTCATCGACATGACGGACGTGCGGAATGAAGATTTCGGGCCCGAGTTCGCGCGAGCGAAGCATTGCTATTTTAGGCAAGGCTCAAATCCCTTTCGTCATAGCGCCTGATGAGCGTCAGAGGCGAGAGGGTGGCGCCGCCCCAATAGGCGGTGTTGCGCGACCGGCCGCGGGTCTCGATCCAGGAGATCAGGATCCGGAACATGTTGTGGTCGTGCTTGACGAGCGTGCGGAATATGAAATGGAAGACGACACCGACAAGCGCATAGGCGATCGACCCCGCGACAATGTAGAGGATCGTCGTCAGCATGACGTTCACGCCCATCGCCTCCATCGTCACGCCGGCGATCATCGCCGGGCGGGTGCAGGCAAGGAACAGGGTATCTTCCTCGATAGCGGCAGCTGTCGGCATGTTGATCAGCTTCCAACGATCGTATTGACGAGTTCCGTCGCCCCGAAAATCCCGCCGATGCCGATGATCCAGAAACCGGCGCGGCGCAGATCCATGTAGCCGAACATCCAGGCAATGCAGATGATGATGACGGCGATGACCGCGAGCAGGCGGGCGATGTTGCCGGTCAGCATGGTGACGATGTTCTGCAGCACGGTTTCAACGCCGGCTGCCTGGGCGAATGCTGGCTCCACCAGGCAGGCGACGATGGCGGCGGCCATCAGGAGAGAGGCCCCGACAGGGCGAAGGTTTGCTTTTGAGATCATTCACTTTGCTCCGATCGACTTTTTTGAAACACGAGAACCTGGGATGACCGCTGGGCGTTGAAGACGTCCCACGACGCGGCTTCACCGGATTGGGGAAGAAATTGTGCGGCCGGGGATATCTCCCGGGTGGCTGACGGCTCGGCGCGAGCGGCTTCTTCGCGCGGCTCGGCGATAGCGAGCGACGCCAGGTCGGAAGGCAGGCGAACCATTTCCTGGCGGACCTGCTCGTCATATTTGATCATCTCGCCGACGGACGGATCGTCACGCCCGTAGTAGGATTGAAGCATGACGTTTTCGGCTTGCATCGCATCGGCACCGGCGCGCAAGGCAAGGCGATAATAGCCGTCGAGCAGAGTGGCCGTCGCCTTGAGGTTCAGGCAGGGATCGAATGCATCCGAAATCGAAAGCTTGAGCCTGCGCAACTCGTCCAGGCCGATGCCGCCAAGACCGATCTGGACGTCCTGCCGATCGGCGACGAGGGAGGTCGCGAGTTCAATTGCCTCGGCCTTTGATGAGGGTTGGCGCTCAAGCGGTGGACCGCTGTTGATACGGATAGCGAAGGGCTTGAAACCACTCTCGAGACTGATGACAGCGGCGAGCGTCCTGATTTCCACCATGGGCGCGCAGTTCTGGGCGAGATCCACGAATGCCACGACCATCGATCAGTACCAGACCCGCTGCGTTGCCATCCCGTCGATCGTGACGTCGATATAATGGGGCTGCGATCTGACGTTCGGGCGGGCCGTCGGATAGCCCATGCATTGGCGCCGTCCATCCAACAACTGCCAACGCGGGGACAGAACCGAACCGTTGCTGAAATCAAACCCGTCCCCAACCTGAGGGCAGAATGCATCGCTCACCGGTTGGAGGGCTGTCGACACGCAGGTTGTTTCTTGCCCGCGCGGACCATAATCGCTTTGCAGCCGGTATCCGGTTTCGCAGTAATAAGGCTCATAGCCCGGGCGCGAACTGTGGAAGGTGGCGCCGCTGCATGTCGGGAATGAATGCCCCTCGGCAAGCTCGCGCCACAGCTTCTGGATTGGCGGCCGGCATTCCGCGAACTGCGTCGCGCCACCGGGGTTGGAGAGGCACAGGATAACCTCGCAACCCCAATCATTTGCTTGCGCCCTGTCAGGTGAAGTAAGGTAGGGTGGCGCTATGCAGCAGGCCGCGACGACCGAGTTGAGCAGAAGGTTTTTCATGAGCAAGATCCTTGAAAGGACATCCCATTGCGGAAGAGGCGGCTTGCCTGTAGAGCAATTTATACCGATTTATATAACACAGTAAAAAGACATGACAAGAGCAATCACGACCCAATGGCGTAACCTTGCTTTCTCAGGTCTCATCCTGCACGAGATCCTCGATCACCCCCTGGAAGACGAGACGCCTCAGGCAAGGCTGAAGCAGGTCGGCATGATGACGGTCCTCTACAGCATGAACCAGGCGCACCAGAAGTTAACTCTTTCCAGCATCATGGAAATCACGGCTCTGACACGTAGCGGCGTCAAGGAGACGGTGGATCTCTTGGTCAAACGAGGGATGCTGGACGAGACGATCGTGAAGAACTCAATGGGCCGTGGAACGGCGCGCCAGTTTGAGATTTCAGAAGCGCTTCTGGAGAAACTGAGCTCGTTCGGAGCTGGGTGAGCAAGGAATTTAAGTGACGATTTTGAACGTCTGGAGCCGATAGCTCACGAAATCGCCACCGGCTCGCAGCTGCTAAATCGGATTGACCCGGTTACGATCAATAACGTCCCAGGGTCAAAGTGACGGATTGCAGGATAAAGGGTGAGATGCGTGCCGGACAGATTGGGCGCCCGGCTGCCGTATCCTCGGCCACGACACGAAACCAAAAATCGCCGTGTTCGCCATCCCTGGCGGTTTGACACGGCATTGCAACGCGCCAAACGAGTGCCGGTATCAGGCTTTGGTTCCCCGGGATAAAGTGTGTGCGCCTTCGAACCCGTGAGGCACTGAAGCCGTCACCGCAGCGACAAGAGAGCATTTGCTCTCGGTAGGAAAAGCCGGAACTATCGCCCCACGACAATGAGATGTGTAGACCGCTCTGGCTCGAGCGCGGTTCGAAGCAGTGCGACAACGTGGGAACATTATATGCGATCGCATGGTTCGAGCTGCAGCCATTATGCTGCGGGACCTCCATGCCATCATTGCCAGCAGCGCCGAGAGCGCTACCACGAATAGTCATCATCAGCGACTTCCAGGACGGCGATGGCGAAAACGCAGAGCCTCGGACCCCGGCACAGTTTCGCGACCAGTGGCTCGCAGGTAATCGGGGACCTCGTCCTCAACCCGCCGATCGGGGCCTAAACCTTCAGGTGATCGGCGGCTATATCGAACGGCTGCCGCTTGCCGTTCTCAAAGCCGGGCTTGTGGACTGCGCCGAGGTCTGGACGCATTGGCACGGCGCGACACCGCCGATTGAACAGCCTGGCGCCAACCCGTTTCTGATGCGCCGCGCATTTCAGGCAAACGGGTCCGAAGCGCCGTTTTCTTCCAACGACATGCTGGGGCACATTGCGGCCTTCGGGCCGCCGTCGATCCTCTGCGTGTGGGGCCTCGGTGTGAGCGAAGACGTGTTGTTGGCATGCCGCGGCAGTTTCAAGATTTACAACTCGATCGACGCACCCGCCTTGCGCGTTCCCTTTGACGTGAGCCGGCATTTCGACCTTATTCTCACCGGCTCCGAATGGCAGTCGGAAGCGGTGCGCTCACGCCATCCGACGATACCGACGATCATCATGCCGATTGGACCCGAGTTCGCCTCAGAACTTACCTTCAGGCCGATCGACATACCGAAGACCTACGACGTGATCTACGTTGCTGCTGCGCAAGCCTATAAGCGGCACGACATCCTGTTTCACGCGCTTGCGAAGCTTCCGCGTTCGATACGCGCCCTATGCGTCTGCGGCTACGGCGAGATGATGGGTACATTGCGTCGCGAGGTCGGCGAACTTGGCATCAATGTCGACTTCATCGACCCGCCCGGCGTACCGTTTGAGGAGGTGAACAGGCTGATGAACCAAGCGCGCATCGGCGTGGTCTGCGGCATCGATGACGGCGCACCAGCAATCCTGACGGAATATATGTTGGCGGGAATCCCCGTCCTTGCCAACAGCCAGCTGCGCTGCGGATTGCAATTTATCACGCCCGAGACGGGTCAAGTGGCCTCGCCCGAGAAATTTCACGAAGGCATTCGCGACATGCTGGCCCGGCTCGAGACGTTCAAGCCGCGCCAGGTCGTTCTAGCCAACTGGACGTGGCCGCACAGCCTGCGAAAGCTGAGGTCCTTCATTGGCGGGTCAGCCAGATAACGCCCTCCGGGAACATTCGTCACCATTCTTGGTTCGGGATCATTCTGATTGCGAGGTCCTCGATGAATCTGCTGAATTCTATCCCGCAATTGTCCGACAATAGTTTGTTGGATCACGCGCCGCTCATCTGCTTTTCGCATCTAAGATGGGACTTTGTACTCCAGAGGCCACAGCATCTGATGGAACGGTTCTCACGCGAGCGGCCGGTCTTTTATTTCGAGGAGTTTATCCCGACAGACCACCATCTCGCTTATCTGGAGATTCATCCCTTCGACGGCACGAGCGTCAAAGCAGTCCGCCCGCGCATCCCACATTGGTGGAACGAGGTCGAACGGGAGGCCGCGCTTCGCCGACTGCTGGACGATCTCATTTTTCTCCACGGCGGCAAGCGTCCGATCCTTTGGTTCTATACGCCGCTGATGTTTGGCTTTGCCCGGCATGTCGATGCTGTCGCGATTGTCTATGATTGCATGGACGAACTCGCGAACTTCAAATTCGCGCCGGCCAATCTCAAGGCGTCCGAGCAGGCCTTGATGGCCTGTGCCGATGTCGTCTTTACCGGCGGTCTCAGCCTCTATGAGGCGAGACGGGGTCAACACGACAATATCCATCCGTTCCCGTCGGGGGTTGATACACATCACTTCCGCGCCGCCCGATGCCCTTTGCCCGATCCACCCGACCAGGCGCGTATTCCTCAGCCTCGTCTCGGATATTATGGGGTTATTGACGAGAGGCTCGATCTCGACTTGATCCGCAGCGTCGCATTGGCCCGGCCTGACCTTTCCTTCGTATTCTTGGGGCCAATCGTAAAGATTTCGCCGGATGATCTACCCCAGGGTGCCAATATCCATTATCTCGGACAGAAGGCCTATGCTGATCTTCCGGCGTATCTTTCGGGTTGGCAGGCTGCGCTGATGCCGTTCGCGCTGAACGAGGCCACGCGCTTCATCAGCCCCACCAAGACCCCTGAATATCTCGCCGCCGGCCGGCCGGTGGTTGGAACCCAAATCGTCGATGTCGTGCGCGGTTACGGCGACGTGCCGGGGGTGTTCTTGGCAAACGGCACCGAGGCCTTTGCCGAGGCGTGCGATGCGGCACTCTTGTTGTCCCGCTCCGACACGGCGTGGTTGGAAGTGGTGGACGGGGTTCTGGCGCTATCGTCATGGGACCGTACCTTTCGCAGAATGTCCGCGCTTGTCGAACAGGCGGCAGCGCAAAAAATCGTTTCGGCCACCCTTCCTGAAAGATTTCGCGCCGGCACCGCCCGCCGGCCACCTTCGGATACCTACGACTATCTGATCGTCGGCGCTGGATTTGCCGGATCGGTTCTTGCCGAGCGGCTCGCTGCCGACGGTGGCAAAAAGGTCCTTGTCTGCGACAGGCGCCCCCATATCGGCGGCAACACCTACGATCACTATGATGAGGCGGCGATCCTGGTTCACAAATATGGCCCGCACATCTTCCATACCAACAGCGAGGATGTCGTTGCCTACCTTTCCCGTTTTACGGCATGGCGGCCCTACGAACATCGGGTGCTTGCCCAGGTCGGCGATCTGCGCCTTCCGATTCCGATCAATCGCACGACACTGAATGCGCTCTACAACATCGATCTGACCAGCGACGCCGAGGCCGCGCGTTTTTTGGCGGACCGTGCGGAGCCTTGCGATCCGGTGAAGACATCGCGCGACGTCGTGATATCGCAGATTGGCGCGGAGCTCTATCGGACCTTCTTCGAGGGCTACACTCGCAAACAGTGGGGGCTCGATCCGTCCGAACTTGACCGATCAGTGACGGCGCGTATCCCGACCCGGACCAATACCGATGATCGCTACTTCCTGGATCGCTTTCAAGCCATGCCGCTTGACGGCTATACCCGCATGTTTGAACGGATGCTGAACCACGACAATATCACGGTGATGGTCGGCACGGATTTCGCCGATCTCAGGCGTGAGAGCCTGGCTGATCATACGATCTTCACCGGTCCCATCGACGAATATTTCGGCCACTGCTTCGGGCGTCTGCCCTATCGCAGTCTGAAGTTCACCCACGAAACGCATGATGTGCCGCGCCTATTGCCGGTCGCCGTCATAAACTACCCGTCGGAGGATGTGCCCTATACGCGCGTCACGGAATACAAGCACCTGACCGGCCAGGTCCATCCGATAACCAGTATCAGCTATGAATATGCGAGCGCCGAAGGAGAGCCCTACTATCCGATCCCGCGCCCGGAAAACCAGGCGCTTTACAAACAATACGAAACCCTGGCGCGTACGCGCGACGACGTCACCTTCGTCGGGCGGCTTGGCACCTACAAATATTACAACATGGACCAGGTCGTCGCCCAGGCGCTAGCGACATACCGGCGCCTGCGGGATCGGCAAGTGACCAGCAGAACCCTCGCCGGCGCCCAGCATGACTAAAAAGCCCCACGTCACTCTGGCAACCGATAGCTTCAATCCTTCCGGGATGGGCGAACACATGCTCGCTCTCGGCCGCGGTTTGAGCGAACGCTGGAATGTCACCATCGCGGTGATGTCCGAGGATCCAACGGGCTTGTTGGCGCGCGCCGCGCGCGTCGGGCTTGCGGTGAAGCTGATCCGGGATACAGACGAGTTTCACGAGTGGTTGTCGAGATCCAGCGTCGATATCCTGCACGTCCACGCAGGGATCGGATGGGAAGGGCACGATCTGGCAGCGGCGGCCGATGCCCGCGCCATTCCGATCATACGCACCGAGCATCTCCCATATCTTCTCAATGACCCGGAACAAATCGAGTGTTATCGACGCGAAACCGAGAAATTGGCGCATATCATCGTCGTTTCCGAAGCCTCACGTCAAAGCTTCCGGGAGGCACGGGTCGCGCCCTCGCGTTTGACGGTCGTTCGAAACGGCATCTTTCCGCTTCTGCCCGTGCGATCCGCCACCGATTTTTCGCAGGAACTCGGCCTTGTCGGAAAGACCGTCCTTTTGACGGTCGCGCGTTTCACCGAGCAGAAAGACCAGGCGTCGCTGGTGCGCGCCTTGCCGGCCGTCTTGGAGAACAATCCTTCCGTTGTCTTGCTTCTTGTTGGGACAGGCCCCGAAGAAGAGCGCGTGAGTGCCCTGGTGACGGATTTGGACCTGGCCGATCACGTCCAGTTTCTAGGTCACAGGGCCGATGTCGCCGAGGTCATGGCAATCGCTGATCTCTTCATTCTTCCATCGCACTTCGAGGGGCTTCCGCTGGCCGTTCTGGAGGCCATGTCGCTTGCCGTGCCCGTGATCGCAACCCGCATTGGCGGGACGGTGGAGGCGCTCGGCGATGATCATCCTTACTTCACCGAGCCGGGCAATCCAGCGGCGATTGCCGCCGTCATCAATCACGCGCTGGCCGATCCTCATCGTCTGGCGGCAAGCGGCCGGGCCGGCCTTGAACGTTTCAAACGGGACTTTTCCGTCTTTCGAATGGCTGCCGAGACCGGGGCCGTCTACGAGCGGTTCCTGACCCAGCCGGGAAACCAAACACAAAAGGACACTTCCATGGAAAAAACACGGCTGGGCTTCATCGGCGTCGGAGGTATCGCCCGCCGGCACCTGGACATTCTGGCGAGCTTCGACGATGTCGAACTCGTGGCTTTTGCCGACCCCGATCTTGGCCGGGCCGACGAGGCGGCGATGCGCTTCGGTGCGAGATCGTTCGCGCATCATCGCGAAATGCTCGATACGCAACAGCTTGATGCGGTCTATATCTGCATCCCGCCTTTTGCCCATGGCGAACCCGAGCGCGATCTCATCCGGTGCCGAATACCTTTTTTTGTCGAAAAGCCGGTGTCGCTGGGCCTGGCGCTGGCTGAAGATATTGCTGCCGAGGTAGCCAACGCCAACCTCGTAACGGCTGTCGGCTATCATTGGCGCTATCTTGATATCGTTGACGAGGCCAAAAGCCTGTTGGCAGACAATCCCGCGCAGCTTCTGTCAGGCTACTGGCTCGACTCGACACCCCCGCCGGAATGGTGGTGGAAAGCGGACAAATCGGGCGGTCAGATGGTCGAACAGGCAACCCATCTCCTCGATCTCGCCCGGTGGCTCATCGGCGACGTCACCGAAGTCTACGGACGCGCTGGCTATAAGGACAGACCGGATTTTCCAGGCCTGGACGTACCGACGGTGACGACGGCGAGCCTCACCTTTGAAACGGGCGTGGTCGCCAATATAGCTTCCACCTGCCTTCTCGGCTGGAGCCATAGGGTCGGCCTGCACATTTTTGCCGACAGGCTGGCGATCGAGCTGACCGACCGTGAGATCATGGTCGATGTCGGACGAGGACGCCCGGTGCGCACCGCCGACGGTGATCCGGTCTGGCGCGAGGACCGCGATTTTATCGATGCCGTGCGCGGTGGTGAAAACCGCATCCGGTGCCCCTACGGCGACGCTGTAGCAACCCACCGCCTTGCCCTGGCCGTGGTGTCCTCGGCCCGCAGTGGGTCGGTCGTGCATCTCGACCCCTCCGGGATTAGACGGACTCAACCGGCGCCGCTGCAGCCGCAGCCGCGGCCGCCGCGGGGGCTTCCACCAGGCCATCGCAAGATACGCTCGCTTGGCGTCGAGGCACCGGGCCGTGCCTATTTCTTCGACTATGAGGAAGGCCCGCCGGCCGACGGCCACTTGCGGCTTGACACGCTGTTCACTGGTCTGTCCGCGGGCACCGAGCTGACCTTCCTGAAGAACACCAATCCTTATTTCCGTTCCCGCTTCGATGGCGGGCGCGGCGTCTTTATCGAAAACGAGCCCGACCTGCATTATCCCGTTCCATTCCTCGGCTACATGGAGGTCGCGCGCGTTTCGCAGTCGCGTGCACATGGTTTCTCCGAGGGCGCGGTGCTCGCGGCGAGCTATGGTCATAAGACCGGCCATACGGCAGACCCGTTTCACGATCTCTTGGTCCAGATGCCCCCGGAGCTTGATCCCCTGCTCGGCATCTTTGTCGCACAGATGGGGCCGATCGCCGCCAACGGCATCCTCCATGCCGACGCGGAAACGTTCGGGGCGAATGTCCCTGCACTTGGTGCGGGTGTCGCCGGTCGTCCGGTGATCGTTCTCGGGGCCGGCACCGTCGGTCTGATGACGGCGCTCTTTGCCCGCGTGCTTGGCGCCTCCGACGTGGTGATCACCGACCCCTCCGACTTTCGCCGGAAAAAGGCGGAGGCGATGGGGCTGATCGCGATGACGGAAGATCAGGCTTGGCAGCATGCCAAGGCGCGCTGGCATGACGGGACGATGGGACGCGGTGCCGATCTCGCGTTTCAGACACGAGCGCATCCCGGCAGCCTGCATACGGCGCTCAAAGCTTTGCGGCCGCAGGGTACGGTGATCGACCTTGCCTTCTACCAGCACGGAGCGGATGCCTTGCGACTTGGCGAAGAATTCCACCACAACGGCCTGAACATACGGTGCGCTCAAATCAACCGCGTTCCCCGCGGGCTCGCTCCACTGTGGGATCGGCGCCGCCTTGCGCGTGCGACGGTCGACCTCCTTACCTCAGACGGAACAACGATCCGTCAGCACATGGTTACCCACGTCGTCCCAATCGACGAGGCACCATCCTTCCTCGCCGATCTGGTCGAGAACCGACCGGAGTTTCTGCAGGTCGTCTTCAAGGTTGGCGAATGACCATCGAACCGACGCCCATGCGGATCCTCTTCGTCTTCGCTTGGCTGGTCGTCGGCGGGGAGGAGACCGAAGTGCGGCTTCTGGCCAAACACCTTGATCGCCGTTACCGCATCGACGTCGTGGCCTGCTTCAAAAAGCCCGGCATGCCCGAGCAGACCCATGTACAGCTCCGCTCGCTCGGGATCGACGTCGATACCACACCCTACGACTTGTCGTTTAACGACACGGTCGGCTACCTTGCCGGGAAGATCTCGAGCTACGACGTCGTCATCTCCTGTCAGAACGTCGCGGATATCTATCCTGCGTTGGAGCGCCTGCATCTTCGCCCGCCGCTGATCGAACATGGCGGGCTCGTTTCTGAAGCACTGGCCGGCCCCAAACATTTGACGACCCGCTACGTCGGCGTATGCCGTTCCATCCGCGACGCCGCCGCATCGCGGATGCCGGGACGCGAGCATGATGCGCTTGAGATTCCTTCGATGGTCGACCTCTCGGCATTCGATCCGGGATTGCGGGGACCGACCCGTAGGGCTCTAGGGATTGCCGAGGACGAGGTCCTGATTGGCTGGGTCGGCCGGCTCGACCCCAAGAAGAACGTCGAGGATTTTATCGAAGCCGCTGCTCTGGTGAGTGTCGCGGCCAAGCATGCCAGGTTCGTGATTGTTGGCGGGCCTGATGCTTTCGTGCCGGACTATGCGATCCAACTCAAGGCCTTGGCGTCCCAACGCGGGCTCGGCGGTGTGCTTCAGTTTCTGGGCGACCGGAAGGATATCCCTGCCCTCATGGCGTCATTCGATATCTTTGCCTGGCTTTCAAGCGGCGAAGGCATGCCGCATGTCATTGCAGAGGCCGGTGCTGCAGCCCTCCCGGTGATTGCAACGCCCGACAACGGCGCGAAGCAGCAGATTGACGACCACGTATCTGGTCTGTTCGTCCCCTATAGGGATGCCACCGCCGTGGCCGGACAGATGATCGCTCTTTTGCGGGACACGCGGCGTCGACATGCACTCGGGACCGCACTACGGCGGAAGGTGGAGACCACCTATTCAATCGAGGCGGTTTTGCCGCAGTGGGAGCAGCTGCTGGCGGATGTCTGCGGCAAGGGCAAAGCTGCCGGTCCGACCGGTCTGTTCCGGTCGTTTCTGCAGGGCGGTTTCGAATGCTCGACCCATCGGCTTCGGCCGCGGGAAGGTGAGACCAAGGGCCGCCGTCTCGACATGATTGCCGCCGTCAGCCACGATCGCTACGCCGAAGACGACTACCGTCAACTTCTAGGCCTGGGGATCCGCACAGTGCGCGACGGCTTTAGATGGCACCTCATCGAGAAATCCGGTGGCTATGACTGGTCGAGCGTGCGACCGATGATACGGGCGGCCGCGATGACCGACACGCAGGTCATCTGGGATCTGCTGCATTATGGCTGGCCGGACGATCTCGACATCTGGTCGCCGCGTTTTGTCGATCGCTTCGCCGCATTCGCCCGCGCTTGCGCAAAGCTGGTGCGCGAGGAGTGCGACAGTGTTCCCTTTTATTGCCCAGTCAATGAGATCTCGTTTTTCTCCTGGGGCGGCGGCGATGCCGGCTATCTGAATCCGTTTGCCAATGGCCGAGGTTTCGAACTGAAAGTGCAGCTGGCGCGCGCGGCAATCGCTGCGATGGACGAAATCAGTTCAGTCGACCAGCGGGCGCGCTTCGTTCACTGCGAGCCGGTGATCAATGTCACCGCGCATCCCTCACGGCCCGAAGACAGAGGTATTGCCGAGGGTCACCGCCAATCGCAATACCAGGCGTGGGATCTCATCGGTGGTCGGTTGTGGCCACAGATCGGGGGAAGCGAGCGCTATCTCGACGTCATCGGCGTGAATTATTACTTCAACAACCAGTGGATTCATGGGGGCACACCGATCGACATCGGGCACGAGCTATACAAGCCCCTCAATGAGATTTTGCGCCAGACTTTCGCGCGATACGGCAGGCCGATCCTCATCGCCGAGACCGGTATCGAGAACGAGCGACGCGCGACTTGGTTCGAATATGTTGTTGGCCAAGCTTCCCTGGCAATGCAGTCTGGCGTTCCGCTGGAGGGACTATGCCTCTATCCGATCGTAGATCATCCGGGTTGGGACAATGGCCGCCAGTGCGCAAATGGCGTTCTTTCGACGGAGGTCACGGCATCCGGACGAACTGCATACGCACCGCTTGCGGCCGCTATTCAAGCGGCGCGAGCTGGGATGCCTTTCGCAACCGATCGAGGCGGCCAAAAATGCATCCCGTCGCGAGCCGCCCGATGACAATGGGACGGCAAATTCACCCTTACGGCGGACCAGCGTCTCGTCATGCGCCGACCGCTAGGCAGGATACAGCGGTCCTCGTCAAGCGGCTGCGCATCATAAGATAAATTGGCTCTGCGGGAACAATTCCTCGACCCGTGAGTACGACGTCACCACGCACTCGAGAACTCAAAGGAGTTCAATCCATGTCAAAACTCGCCACCAACCGAATACCCGGCGACGTCGCACATACTGTCGATCCTTCCCTAACGACATCATTCAACAACATTGCATGGGGAGCCGTGTTTGCCGGTGTCGTTCTCGCTCTTGCCACACAGCTCCTTCTAAATCTGCTCGGCGTTGGCATTGGTGCGGCTGTCCTCGATCCGGCGACCTCGGACAATCCGGCGGCCAGCACGTTCTCGATTGTCGGCGGCCTCTGGTTCGTCGTCGCCGGCATCATCGCATCCTTCATCGGTGCCTATGTTGCCGCGAGGCTTTCCGGCAGACCAAGCAAATCCACGGGCGGTTATCACGGGGTCACATCCTGGGCCGTGACCACGCTTGTCGTTCTCTTTCTTCTGACAACGTCGGTGGGTTCGCTCGTCGGCGGTGCGTTCAGCGGCCTGTCGAGTATCGTCGGCGGAGTCGGCCAGACGGTCGCAACGGCTGCGACCGCGGCCGCTCCGGCGTTGGCCACAGCAACCGACCCGATGGGCACCATCGAACAGCAGATCAGAAATGCCAGCGGAGGCAACGATCCTGCCGCTCTGCAGACTGCAGCGGTCTCGGCCATGACGGCGGTTGCCACCGGAGATCAGTCGAAGATTGACGATGCCAAAACACGTGCCGCCGACGCCCTGGCCAAGGCCCAGAACATCCCAGTCGATCAGGCACGGGCGAAGGTGGATGAATACGAGGCCAGCTACAGAGCTTCGGTCGAACAGACGAAGCAGCAAGCGTTGGCCGCAGCCCAGACGGCGACGAAAGTCGTGTCACGGGGTGCGCTTCTGGGTTTCCTCGCGCTCATGCTCGGCGCAATCGCAGCCTGGTTCGGCGGCACGGCCGGCACCAAGCCCGCTTTGTTTGTCGAAGAACACACTTCCACCCAACGGCTTTGATCACCACCGGAAAGGAAACATCATGTCTATCGAACCGAAAAATCTCAGCGATCTTCTCTACGAAACCCTCAAGGACATTTACTTTGCGGAAAATCAGATCCTAACCGCCTTGCCGAAAATGGCAGAAGCGGCCCGGTCTCCTGACCTCAAGCAGGCTTTCCAGACCCATTGGGAGCAAACCGAGGGCCAGGTCAAACGTTTGGAACAGGTTTTTGAACTGATTGGCCAGCCAGCGAAGCAGAAAACCTGTAGTGCCATCCTCGGAATGATCGAGGAAGGGAAGGAGATGATGGAAGAGTTTAAGGGAACCGCCGCTCTTGACCCCGGCCTTCTAGCCGGCGCCCAAGCGATTGAGCATTACGAAATCAGCCGCTATGGCACCATGCTTTCTTGGGCAAGGACGCTCGGCCAGGACGAGGTTGCCGAGCTTCTCGGCCAGACACTCGACGAAGAAGAGTCGACCGACGAGCTACTATCGGAGATCGCCGAAACCGCGGTCAATGCAGCTGCCGCATGAAAGCTCAGGCGCGCGCCGCATAGGCGCGCGCCTGAGGAAGCAAACTCACTCAAAAACCGTCTGTCGGGTTAAATATCGCCGACAATATCAGCAAGGAAAACAACGGATCTGCTTCGAAACCGGCGCCAGATGTGGCCACGCTCAGCGGCGGCACGGCGACCGTTAGTCCCTGCCAAGCACAACCGCGATGATGGGCGCCCCCTCTGCTTTGCCGTAGGTTCATGCGTAGAAGGCGTCAGGGGACGACCTGATCCTGCCGGAGTGGGCACCCTTTGATCGAATGGCAATCCAGCCGTTAGCGTCAGTCGCTGAAGCTGCCACGCATGCGCGGTGATGGGCCGTATGGTGGCAGGTGGGTTACTCTAGGACTGCGCGTAGCGCGCTTGCAGCAACACCTGGTACTCGTGTTCAGGCTGCCCATAGGACCCCGCGGAATATTCCTCCAGTCCCGGTCGGTCTCTGAGAACAACGCGTCCACGGTCCGACCGAATTAGCCCCTCTCCCTCCAACATATGCAAGGCGGTTGTCACGCTTGGCCGTCGGACGGCCAGCATCAAGGAGATAAACTGGTGCGTGATGGGCATATTGTCCGTTACAAGACGATCGTGGCACATCAAGAGCCATCTCGCTAAACGTTGATCGATTTTGAATGCTGCATTTGCAAGGGCGGTATAGGCCACCTGCGCTGCAAAGACATAGAGGTAGCGGGACAACAGGTCTGCAAAAACTCCATTGTCGGCAACGATTTCCTGAAACAGCCCGACTGGAAGGCGATGTGCAAATCCTTCAACCTGGATCACGATATCGTACGGGTTGGTATTTGCCCCCACCGACGACGCAGTGGGCGCAAATCCTTCTCGCCCAAACATGCCGGCCTCCGCTTTTAGGCCGCTATCCGAGACAGCCAAAACGGAACCGATGCCCGACGACAGAAAATAGACTAACTCCAGCGGCTCTCCCGCCTGCGCGATCTGATAACCTTGAGGTAAGAACACCCTTTCCAAGCGCTCGGCGAAAGACCGGCGCTCTTCTTCTGGAAGCAATTTGATCAATCCGTTGTCGCATCCCGGCTGGCCTTCCATCTTGCGACCCCTGTTATGACGCACGGCTCGCTAGCCGTTTTGAATTTCGGCATGTCCCATAGCCCCTATCGGCTATGGCCCATCCTGACGCAATTCCCAGCGTAAGGGAATGATCGAAGTCACCCAGTCCGAAAGGATGATACGTCAGTGAACCGTCGAATTCACAATGGTGTAGCGGGCAATTTCTGGCCGAAGCTCGAAAGTCCGTCGGAGAAGCCGGGCAGCCTCGTCCATCACAAGGACGACGTCCGTCAACTTTTCGATTTCAATGCGAAGACTGTAGGCCTCGAACTCGTCGAGTCCTGCTCCCAGCAGTCGCCTTGCCGCGTCGATCAGGCGCTCGGTGCGATCGACGACGTCGAGACTATTCTTGATGATGATTTCGAGCATGCGTTTTCCCCTCGCTTGCAAGTCAAGCGTGGCGGAGAATCGCCTTATGCGCAATCCCGAAAGGACCTAGATCCGGTCTCGTACCCTGTCATAAAGATCGCGCATCTCGTCGAGCGCGCGGTCGTAACGCGAACGAGGCGGCGTCGAGCGGGAGCCTCCTATAGCGAAGGCGATCGCCCCGACGGCGGCTGCGATCGCGATCATCGTCGAAACAGGGTACAACTTCACCGTCGCTTGCGTCTGCCTCGCAGCCTCACGCGCGCCGCCCTTGATAGTCTGGGCGGCATCCGACACCTGCTTATGTAACGTTTCAAGCTGCCTGCGGAGGGCGCCGAGTTCTTCGCGAGGATCATAATCGGGCTGGACAGGGACGCCGACCTCTCCCGTCGCAATATCCACGACGCCCTTCGGTACTTGACTGGCGATCTTCGCAGCGGTGGCTTCGAGCGTAGCAGATTTACCGGGCTTACGAGGTGGCATGTGTGTCCTCCAGACATTGGTTCACGGGTAAAGATGGGGTTGTGCCGCCGGAGGGCAAGTTCTCTGGCAAAGACGTCCGGCCAAGCAAGCATTACGTCAGTTTCCCGACCAGTTCTGCGTAGTCTGAGAAAGTGAACGTCTTGCCGCGCTGGGCGGCTTCATTGGCCAGGAGGAGCACGCGGATCGGGAAGAGCGTGGCGGCGCGGTTCGAATCGGAAAGCTCGTGGTCGTTGTCCCGATCGACCGCGCGCTCTGCCTGGCCGAGTGCGGCGGCTATTTCCTGATGGGTCACGACACCTTTGGCGACAAGAGTGTCCGAGATCGCCGCTACGGCCATGATGAGGCCTTCGAGCTGGAGGTTCGCCGTGTTCAATCTAATCTCCTTCATGTGTGTCGCGGTGGCTCCCGATAACAGGCAATGGCGCCTCGAAGTTCCGATGGTGCAGGAACAGGTTTGCTTCAAAGATGTTGAGGGCATACGTCCACTGCTGGAGCGTCCCATGCCTTACCTTGTCGAAATTCTTCTCCCGATCATCCGCGGAAGACGCAGCCGAACGAATCTCGACAGCGTGCGCAAAGAACTCACCGAGCGCTTCGGCGGCATCACCCTCCATATCAACGCGCCCGCGGAAGGTCTGTGGGAGGACGGCGGCGACGTCGAGGAGGACCGCATCATTGTCGTCGAGGTTATGGTGGACGATCTCGACCGTCCATGGTGGTCGTCTTACCGCGCCGACCTTGAGGCTCGCTTCCGTCAAGAGGAGATCGTCCTTCGGGCGGTGGTTATCGAGCGCCTCTAGGAGCCCTAGACTAAGACACGGCCTTCGGCGAAGAGCACGAACCGGTCGCGGGTGACGTCTGTTCGGCCCCGTCGTCAGTTTCGACTACGCTTTCATCGGCGGCTTGCTGCGCTTCGACGAACGCCTCGTTCGGAACCCCAAAGGTCGCAACCTGGACCATCATCTCCTCCGCTCTGCGAACGGCGGCGTCGCCGTCGAGATCGCCGGTCGTGGAGCTACCGTCACGGAAATGCCCTCGCCTCCCTCGCCGGGGAATTCAACAGTCGCCGAAGATATGTTGCGCGGCATGGGAATTGGAACACCACGTCTCTCGAGACCAACGAGGAGACGTTGTTATGGTTGTCGGAGAAAACCCCTGATCTAGCGATCGTCGATCCACGACTGAAGGACGGCCTGTGCTCAGGCGTCGTCGCCGATCTCATCGACGGGCAATCCCCTTCATCGTCTATTCCGGAGACACGCGGGGTGCGACCGCGAGGACGAATCCTTTGGAAGAGGCGTGTGGCTACCGAAACCTTGCACGCCGGATCAGTTTGAAGTTGCCGTTAGGCAGGCACTGAAAGCGGTGTGGTAGTGCCTATCCGCATTGCTTAGTTTAATGGACAGCCTTTGAAGTAGGAGCGTTGATCCGCGTAGCCCAGAGACCGACATATGTCCCAATTAGCATGGTGGCGATATCATCGACTGTCTGGTAACCGTCACCATAGAGACTGATCGCCGCGCTGGAGAGCGCGTCGGACGCTCTTTCGTCGAGCGGGACCTCGTAGAACTCGAACCACCGCCGGACAGCCTCGGAAACCACCGCGACCACCGGCTCGACCTGCCGTCCACCCATGTCGAACTCCTCTCAACGATGAGATCTAGGAGTGTGCTGAAATCCTTCAACGGGCAACATGGGCTGCACGTCGCCCGATCAGTGGAGGGTCTGACATGCCGGCAACGTGACGTTCAGAGAAATCGCCCGCGAAGAGACGTCCTCGGCGAGCTCAAGCTCGTTCTCGTGTTCGGAAGCGTACCCATCCAGCCGCTAGGCCATCTTGGCCGTGGCTGAGGGAGCCAAGGTAACGAGACCCAGGGTTGGAGCTCGCGAGGCAGGCCCGACTACGGTAGACGCGCCGCGCCGCCCGGGCTATCTGATCTGGAGCGCCATTGAATAAGATTTACAGGCGTCCGCTATGAAATCGCTCAGTCCGGTCGCCGGCAAAACGATCGCTATCGTCGGTGACGCCGCCTTTCTCCCGGACGACGTCAGACAAGCATTCGCCGCGCGCCAGGGCTGTCGTCATCGGTCCGCTCGTTGTTTCCAGTGCGATGCAGAGCTTGAGCGGAGGCTTGGCGTGCGGTGCTGCGATTGTCGACGTTACGATTTCGGACGAGGCCATGCTGTCAATGTGCGACTGTCTGGAAGCCAGAGGAATACCCTTCGTCTTTGCCCATGATCGCCGCACCGGCGCCCCTACCGGCGGGTTTGTCCTTAGCAGTCGTGCAGCACAAATCGACGCGGTGATTGCTGCATTGTTCGGATCCGGGACGGTCTACTATCATTGATCGCCGCGCAGTAACCTACGCTTGATGAAGGGGGGGTGGCCCGCCTGTATCAATTCGAGCTCATAGTTAGCGGCCATTGACGCCAGCACGATGACGAGTTTGACCTGGCGCACGGGTCCTCTCCTTGATGTTGGAGGTGCGGTCGCCAAGCGTCACGGCGGCCTTGCATCTGCTGGAGGGGAAACATTTCAGCCGCGCTGTCCGCGCGCGATGATCGTCAGAGCTGCCTGGAGGATTTCGCTCTCGGCGTCTAAAAATAGTCGGCGGCAGAGTATGAGCGGCTCATCGGACTCCTCGTAAAATGACGCGAGCGGCACTGATGGCGGTTCATGTCGGCTTAGGCTCTGCGTGGAAAGGAAAAGGCGCCACGAGACGGATTATCGGGAACATTGTACGGGTCCTATGGTTCGGGGCACTAAGGGAGAGGCAGATGAACCTGGAATCGGACCGCCGAGCTTTAGCCATTTACATCGGAGCCATCATATTGGTCGGGCTTTTGATCGTGCTTGGCGCAACCCTCTCATGGAACGCGGGCGGCAAAAGTGATGCGCCTGCACAGATTTCCACGGAAACAAACCCGTGACGGAACAACGCGAACACGATCCCATTCAGGCAAACCGGCCAACGGCTGAACAGCAGAAAAACAGCCTGAGAGGTGGGCAGATGGTCGTTGCCTTGATCGTGGCAGCGGCGGCCTTCGCGTTCCTGCTTTACGTCATCATCCTTGTCTACGGTCTTATGTACAGGATCTGAGAACACATAAAGCCATTGACGGCCCGTAGAGCTAGTCGCTGCGATAGGTAAGCGAGGCAAAGGCCCCATCCTGATAGTGCTCGTCGCACGTTGGGTATTGCTGACGGCGTCACTGATTACAGCGCTGTGGCACTTGCGGTTTCATGTTCGCAGGCTGGGCGGTGGCGAGAACGCCGACGGTGACTGAGCCTAGGTCGCACATCTGGAGAAGCTAGCGGGTTCGTCTGAACTTACGAAGACCAACGATCGCCGCCTGCCAGGTGCCCCACATGAAGGCGATGTCGTCCGGGTCCGAGTGGCGGTATAGGTTCCAAATAACGATGACGCTGTCACGTCGCCAGTCGGATTAGGGTGTCCAGAACGCTCTGGATGTCGTAAGGTTTCGGGTAGAACACACTCCTTTCAGGGAGCTGGTCGTCCTCTGGCCTCTTCATTCCCGATACCACCAGGATCCCAATCGACGCCCACCGGTTTCGAACCACTGCTGCAAGCCGCAATCCGTCCATGGAGCCGGGCATGTCGATGTCGGTCCACAGAACCTTGATGTCCGGCACGCTTTCGAGCAATCGCAGGGCTTCGTCCGCATCGTGGGCCTCCAGCGCCTCGAAGCCGGCGTCCTCCACGACGTGCACCGCGGTTATCAACTGAAAAGGTTCGTCCTCTACGACGAGAATTTTCGATGTCATTCGGCTTGTCACGCAATCGTCCGTTTGAAGGTTGCTAACCTGCAGAAGTGACTCAAGTTCCGGTCCAAGCGGAGATTTTGGAGGTCGCCGGCTGGAATTTTTCTTGCCTCTTTTTTGAAGAAGCCTTCCATCGATCATCCGCAGGACTGATAGCGACCAAACGCCTGATCGAGCCAGCGCGCCGCAGGGAGCCGACCAGCCTTTTAGAATTGATTAGTCCAGAAACCGACCTCTTCCTCATCGCGAGCGAAAGGCGGAGTTGCTCATTGTCGAGAGGAGGTGGCAACCGGGTGAATGGCTTTGGCAACCGGAGGCTGCCTGGGTCAGCAGATGCTGGAAGCTCGGCGCACCGGCGGCAAGTACGACCGGGATATGAGGGAAATCCAATTCCACCAGTTGCTGGATGTGCTGATCCACCGCGTTTGGTCAGTCCCGTCCGCTGAACGCCGACGGCGTGGACACTCCACTTTTGCGAGTCCATCAGCGTGAAAGACGATGATATATCGTTCCGCGAATATCCATAATTCGCAGACATGTACGATTTGCGCAGGAATCAGTGCGTCGGCAGCCCAGCTTCCCTCGAAAAATGCAGGAATTAACAAAGACTTAAGCACCTTGGATACATCTCGCACATTAGTATGACTTATGTGACGGTGATCTCTTTTGCGCTCGGGTCTTTCATATTCACTTGCTGGGGTCTTCAAAATCCTTCGCGGTCTCGGAAGGGACAGGGGCGGCAATGTCGCGATCGTCGTTGCCCTCACTCTGGTGCCGATGATCGTCGCAGTCGGCGCGAGCTTTGATTACATCCGTACTTACAATGTCCGCCAGAGGATGCAGAGCGACCTCGACACGGCCCTGATCGCCGCAGTCAAAGAGATCGATACCGACGACGCCGACGCCCTCAAGCAAAAGGTTGCAGACTGGTTCCACGCGCAGGTGGAAAACAGCTATACGCTTGGCGATATCGACATCGATACGTCAAACCATAAGATCACGGCGACGGCCAGCGGCACGGTTCCGACGACGCTGATGAAGATCGCCAACATCGACACCGTTGACGTCAGCGTGGCAAGCGCCGTCAAGGGGCCGGCCACCTCCTATCTCAATGTCTATATCGTCATCGACACATCACCATCGATGCTCCTGGCGGCAACAACGGCCGGCCAGTCGACCATGTATGCCGGCATCGGATGCCAGTTCGCCTGCCACACCGGCGACGCACACACTGTCGGCAAAACGACATACACCAACAATTACGAATACAGCACGGCCAAGAACATAAAGCTGCGCGCCGATGTAGCAGGTGACGCCGTCAGAGACGTGCTCGACATGATCGACGACTCCGACAGCAATCATCAACGCATCAAGGTCGGATTATATAGCCTCGGCGATACCCTCACGGAAGTTCTGACCCCGACGCTCAGCACGGACACGGCGCGCAATCGCCTCGCGGACGCAAGTTACGGCCTCACCAGCGCGACCTCGAAGGCAGCCACCTATTTTGACGTCTCCCTGGCGACGCTCAAGCAGAAAGTCGGCACCGGCGGGGACGGAACGTCCTCGGGCTCGCCGCTCAAGCTGGTTCTGCTGCTGACGGACGGCGTCCAATCGCAGCGCGAATGGGTGACCGACAAGGTCACATGGAATAAGAACGGGAAGCCGACGTACGGGGCATACTGGAACAAAGTCGCGCCGCTTAATCCGGATTGGTGCGCCTACGTCAAAAACCAGTCCGCCACTATGGCGGTTCTTTACACCGAATACCTGCCGATCACCTCGGACTGGGGTTATAACGCAACCGTCGGCTCGACCATGGCAAGCGCCAGCTGGAAGAGCACCTACGGCGGCACCATGCAAAGCGGCGTGTCGACCAGCATCACGAGACGGGATTACATTCCCTATGCGCTTTCCGACTGCGCATCCTCCAAGAGCCTGTTCCTATCAGCGTCGTCTTCGACCGAGATCACCGCAGGTCTGTCGGCGCTTTTCACCCAATATCTCGCATCCGTCCGGCTGACCCAATGAGGCGAGGGAAACACTTCGCATCGCTGCGCCGCCTGCTTGGCGATCGCAAAGGGGTCGCTGCGATCGAATTTGCGATCCTGGCTCTGCCGCTCTTCATCATGATATTCGGCATTATCGAAGTGTCGCTGATGTTCTTCGTCAACTCGGCGCTGGACGCTTCGGTTCACAAGATCTCCCGGATGATCCGTACCGGCGAGGTTGCGTCCTCCAACATCACGCTGGCCGATTTCAAGGCCAGGATTTGCAACGACATGCTTCTCTCGTTCAGTTGCTCCAGCGATCTCCTGGTCAAGGTGATCGTGCTTTCCGACCTCTCGTCCGCCGCCAGCACCGACCCCATCGACGCCAGCGGCAATCTCACTGTGACCGAGACCTATGATATCGGCAAGGGCAGCGACTACATCCTCGTTCAGACGTTCCTGCCATGGACAGCCGTCGTCAATTTCTTCAGCCTGTCGAGCGCCAAGCTTTCGGACGGCCGCTACCTGCTCGGATCCTCCGTTCTGTTCCGCAACGAGCCTTTCTGACATGATCATAAAACGGAGCCTGTCCTTCTTCCGCTTCGCCCAATCCGGCGCCTGTCATCTCCTGCGCGACCGGTCGGCGGCTTCGGGCGTGGAATTCGCGTTGGTGTTGCCGATCCTGGTGATGCTCCTGTTCGGCACCGTCGATCTCGGCCATGCACTCACAGTCAGCCGGAAGATAGATGAGATCGCCTCTTCCACAGGCGACATGATTTCACAGCAGGGCTCTTGGACGAAGTCCGACGTCGCCAAGCTTCTCTCCGGCGCCAGCTTCATCCTGCAGCCCTATGACACGACGGGGCTGACGATCACCCTCGCGGTGGACGATATCGCCAAGAGCGGCAGTGCGACGGTCAACTGGTCTGCGGCACTCAACACCTCCGCCCTTATTTCCGGCTCGGCGAGCACAATCGAGGTCCCTTCGGAGATCCAGGATGACGGTGTGCAGGTGGTGCTGACCAGGGTGCAGTACACGTTGACGACGCCGGTCTCGGCGTTCTTTTCAAACTTCACCGGGCAGAATGGCTACAGCTTCGATCGCCATTACTTCAATCGCCCGAGGGTCGGCGACACGATCACTTACAATTGAGCTTGTCGCAATCGGCTGGACGTCCCAGGCTCACTTGGGCAGCCTGACAACGCCGTATGGATTGAACTTGAACTCATCCACTTCATAAGTCGAATCAAAGGAGAGGCTTGCTCGGCGCTCCTTGAGCGTCGGCTCGAGGCCCCGCTGCGCGATCTCGTCGGCAACCGCATCCATGATGGCGACGATCTGCCTTTCGCTGCCGGCCGATTCCGGCACATAGACCTCCGGCAATCCGACGAGATGGAAACCGACGCTCTCCAGGTATCCCGGAACCGACAGCGGCCGTTTCGCAAAGGCCAGTCGGCCGATCCGCTGCTGGGCCAGCAGGTCGGCGGCCTTTATTGCCTCGGCTCCTTGCCGGATCAGCTCTCTCCACCGGTCGACGCCATGGGCAATGCCGGCGCTTTCGCCCTTTACCGCAACCGCTCCCGCATCGATCAACCGTTCGATGAGGCGCAGCGCCAGCATCGAAACCTTCACCGTCTCCGCCTGCGCCATGCTCGGCCCGAGGACATAGAGGACCGACTGATGATCGGCGACGGCATCCTCGTCTGCCGGGCTCCATGCATCGGCTTCGACCCGATCCCAGCACACGGCGAATGACTGGCTCATCCGGTCATCAGGCTCGGCCTGAGAATACTCGTCGTCGACGCTGAATCCAGTCGCGAAGTCACGGATCGCCTGCGATGCAGCATCGGACAACGGGCTGAGATCACGTTCCTTGCCGAGAAAACATAAGACATGCCGGGGCGTCACCGACGATCCATCTGCCGCGGTTTGCGTCGTCGTTTCCACGCCGGAATCCGGGCTGGTTTCCTTGGCCGATGATGGTTTCCAGGCGATCATCGCCCCGATGGACGCCAAGAGCGCACGACGCAGGAGATTCAAGATCGATGCCTTTCGTTCGGTCGAATGTTTGCAGCCTCCTCGCCTTGTAAACGGATGAAGTCGCAAGCGAAAGCGGGATCAAGCCGTCCGCCGGCGCGCATAATAACGGCGTCAAGCATCGGCGTATGGATTTCGCCGGGGCAGACGGCATTGACCCCGATCTTGTCAGGTGCATAGTCGCGGGCGAAGTTCTGGGTGAGGCGGCAACCGCCGTCTTTGCCGTATTGTAGGTGATGTGGTCGGCGCGGGGATATCGTGTTAGGCCCGCTGCGGGCTGCGGAGTAATCAAATGAAAATCGACAGTATCGGATTCGTCGGAACCGGCGCGATCACCGACGCGATGGTTCGCGGCCTTCTGGCCGAGCCGGCTTATGCCTCCGAGATCCATGTTTCTCCACGAAGCGCTCACATCGCCGCGACGCTGGCAGACGAATTCGCCGCCGTGAGAATTGCCAAGGACAACCAGGATGTCGTCGAACGCAGCGACATGGTGTTCCTGGCGATACGGCCGCAAGTCGCCGAGGAGGTCGTGCGTGCGCTATCGTTCAGGGATGGCCAAATGGTCGTCAGCCTCGTTGCGGCGACGGAACGCCAGGCCCTCTCCGAATGGATCGCCGCCGACGTGCATCTCGTGCAGGCAATTCCCCTGCCCTTCGTCGCCGGCCGGCAAGGCGTCACTGCCATCTATCCGCCCGATACCGCCGTCGCAGCGCTTTTTGATGCGCTCGGAACGGCTGTCCAATGCCAGTCGAGGAAGGAATATGATCTTCTCGCGGCAGCGAGCGCAATGATGTCGACCTATTTCGGCATCATGGAGCAGGTTGCCGTCTGGCTGGAGAAAAGCGGCCTCGAAAAGGCGAAGGGACAGGCCTACATCACCCCGCTCTTTGCAAGCCTCGCGCAGAAAGCGAGCAGCCCCGGCAACGAACCGTTCAGCGCGCTGAGCCGCGAATTCGCGACCAAGGGCGGGCTGAACGAGCAGGTTTTCTCAGACTTCGAGAAGAAGGGCGGCCTTGCCGCACTGACCGCCGCACTCGACGGCGTACTTGCCCGCATCGAGGGCCGCAGGAGCTGAGGCGCATCATGCCGTCCTCGCAAGTCTAGCGGCCAAGAAGTGGACGGTGAAGAAGATTGTGTTCCAAGTCCAGCCACGGCGGATCTTCCGCATACATTTCTTCAATCAGCTGCTTGACGAGGTCGATATAGTTCGAGTTGTCGCCAACCCGGTGGTTGAGGATCACCGGTGAGGTGGCGTCCTTTCCGTCGAGCAACCGATAGTGCACGTCCGAGCGTATCTGGCGCGCGGAAGCGGGAATGATGCACAGGCCGGCTTCCGCGGCGACCAATCCCAATGCGGTCTGGATTTCCCGCACTTCCTGCACTTCGGCCGGCCGCGCGTCGTGGCTATGCAAGAGATTCAACACATGGTCGGCATAGCCGGGTCGCGGCTCTTTCGGGTAGACGATGACCTTTTGGCCGGCCAAGGCCGCGACCCCGAGGGGCGAAGCATCTTGGGCGAGCGACGTGCCTTTCGGAATTGCCACGACCAAACGTTCTTCGCGCAGAACCGTTCCGATCACGTTCGGGTCGCTGTTCCGCAGGCGACCGAAACCAATGTCGATTCGGCCTTCTTTGAGCGCTGGGATCTGCTGGACGGAGACCATCTCCAGCAACTGGATGTCCAGCTCCGGCGCGTGCTGCCGCAGCTTTCGCACCAGTGAAGGCAGTCCGCCGTACAAGGTCGACGCCACAAAGCCGATGGAAAGCACGCTGTTTTGGTTCAGACCGACCCGACGCGTTGCCGCGAGCATCTGCTCGACCCGACCGAGCACCTGCAGGGACTGTTCGTAGAACAGCCGTCCCGCCTCCGTCAGCCGGACGGGTCGGGTCTTGCGGATGATGAGCGGGACGCCCAATTCATCCTCCAGCAACTGGATCTGCCGGCTCAGCGGCGGTTGAGCGATGTGCAGCGTCTCGGCGGCGCGCGTGAAGTTTCTCTCCCGAGCGACGGCCACGAAATAGCGCAACTGGCGAAGATCCATCCCCGGCCCATTCCTTCATGATTAATTCCACTACCACCCACGATATGTTGCAGTGCGGCAAGTATAGATAACTTAGCATTTTTTCCGATTTGATACCATATAGGTATCATAGCAGACGCAAATGATGTTGGACGAGCGTCCGTGGCCGGCGCAAAGTCCAACCATGAACACGACCTCAATATCCATTGTCTCGACCGCCGCAGCGTTACCCCTGGTAGAACGTCTCGAGACGCTGCTCATCGATCTGCCGACCATCCGGCCGCACAAGCTGTCGATGACGACCATGAATGGCCAGACACTGATGCTGGTCAAAATACATTGCAGCGACGGCATCGTCGGCATCGGCGAGGGAACCACAATCGGCGGACTGGCCTACGGCGGAGAAAGCCCGGAGAGCATGAAGCTGGCCATCGATACCTATTTTACGCCAGTCATGGTCGGCCAGGATGCAACCCGTGTGCAGGCGCTGATGGCGAGGCTCGGCAAGATGGTCAAGGAGAACCGTTTCGCCAAGAGCGCAGTGGAAACCGCGCTGCTCGACGCACACGGCAAGCGGCTTGGGCTTCCGGTCAGCGAATTGCTCGGCGGGCGCCGCCGCGATCGCCTTCCGGTCGCATGGACGCTCGCTTCGGGCGACACCGCAAAGGATATCGTTGAAGCCGAACACATGCTCTCCATCCGCAGGCACAAGGTCTTCAAGCTGAAGATCGGCGCCAGGTCGATCCGCGAGGATGTTGCCCATGTCGCCGCGATCAAGCATGCGCTGGGCGACCGCGGTGCGGTGCGCGTCGACGTCAACATGGCCTGGAGCGAGACCGAAGCCGTCTATGGCATGGCGGCGCTGGCCGATGCCGGCTGCGAACTGATCGAGCAGCCGGTCGCCTCGGCTGCGGGGCTGGCGCACTTGATGCGCCGTTTCCCCGCGGCACTGATGGCGGACGAATCCCTGCACGGCCCGGAATCGGCCTTCGAGATCGCCAGGGTCCACGGCGCCGACGTGTTCGCGATCAAGGTCGAGCAGAGCGGCGGCCTGTTCAATGCGCTGCGCGTGGCGGCGATCGCCGATGCGGCCGGGATCGAGCTTTACGGCGGCACCATGCTCGAAGGCGCCTTTGGCACGGTCGCTTCGGCGCATGCCTTTTCCACCTTCGCCAACCTGCAATGGGGCACGGAACTGTTCGGCCCCCTCCTGTTGACTGAGGAGATCCTCGTCACGCCGCTGGATTACAGCGACTTCGAACTGACCGTTCCCGATGGACCGGGCTTGGGCATCACGCTGGATGAGGACCGCGTCAGGTTCTTCCAGCGCGATGGACTGCGCAAGACCGTCAGCATCGCCAAATAGAGGAGCCAGACCATGCTGTTTCAAGTTCGAATGGATGTCAGCATCCCGCGAGATCTCGCCTCGGAGGAAACGGCAGACATAATCGCGAAGGAGCGGGCCTATTCGCAGGAACTGCAGCGCAGCGGCAAATGGCGCCACATCTGGAGGATCGTCGGCGAGTACGCGAACTACAGCATCTTCGACGTGAGGGACAATGACGAGCTGCACCAGATCCTGTCGGGTCTGCCCCTGTTTAAGTTCATGACCATCACTGTCACGCCGCTGGTGCGGCATCCGTCGTCGATCAGCGACGACGACAGCTGAGCAAGGCGCCGGCAGCGGCGCTCTGCCGGATGGCGAGCGTCTCGATCGGCTTCGCAACATCCAAGGAGGAGGAGTATGGCAATGGACGTAAAGATTTTCGACAAGCCCGAGGTGCAGGACTTCCTGAAGGTTCTTAGCGGCTTGAACAACGCCGGCGGCAATCCGCGCATGAAGCAGATCGTTCATCGGGTGATGTCCGACCTGTTCAAGGCAATCGACGACCTCAACATCACCCCTGACGAATACTGGACCGGCATTGCCTGGCTCAACGAACTCGGTGCGGCGGGGCAGGCCGGCCTGATCTCGCCCGGTCTCGGCCTCGACCATTTCCTCGACGAGCGCCTCGATGCCATCGACGCGGCGCTCGGCATCAACAATCCGACCCCACGCACCATCGAAGGCCCGCTCTATGTGGCCGGTGCCCCGGTCTCTGAAGGCTTTGCCCGTCTTGACGATGGCAGGGACACCAACGGCCATGCGCTCATCATGCACGGAATCGTATATGATGCCGACGGCAAGCCGCTGCCGGGTGCGACCGTCGAAGTCTGGCACTGCGACACCCGCGGGTTCTACTCGCACTTCGACCCGACCGGACTGCAGGCGCCGTTCAATATGCGCCGCACGATCGTCGCCGATGCCAAGGGCTGTTATAAGTTCCAGAGCATCGTGCCGCACGGTTACGGTGTTCCTCCCGGCAGTCCGACCGAACAACTATTGTCCGCGCTCGGCCGCCATGGTCAGCGTCCGGCGCATATCCACTTCTTCATTAGTGCCGATGGCCACCGCAAGCTGACCACCCAGATCAACATCGACGGCGACCCGCTGGTCAATGACGACTTTGCCTACGCTACCCGGGAGGGTCTCGTTCCGCCCATCGTCGAACGCACCGACGAGGCCAGCATAAAGGCCAACAATCTCACCGGTCCGTTCGCCGAGATCGAATTCGACATTCATCTCACCGCGCTCGTGAACGGGGTGGACAACCAGGTCAACGAGCAGCGCCAGCGCGCCGCAGCGTAAGGCCGCACGCGGCGGCTAAAAGATGCCGCCGCCCCAACACCGTGAAATCGATATTGTTGCAAAGGCAGCACGGGGGAGAGGTGCGCCGGGAGGGAGAAGAACCATGTCTGCGATTATCGAAAAGGCCCACGACCTCGACCAGTTGCTTGCGACGGCGGTGCAGGATGACAAGGAGGCCGGCGTGTTTCGTTGCCGGCGCGACATCTTCACCAACGCCGAGTTATTCGAACTGGAGATGAAACATATCTTCGAGAGCAACTGGGTCTACCTGGCCCATGAGAGCCAGATCCCCGACACCAACGATTATTACACCACCTATATCGGCCGTCAGCCGGTGGTTATCACGCGCGACAAGACCGGTGAACTCAATGCCGTGATCAATGCGTGCGCGCATCGCGGTGCGATGCTGTGCCGTCGCAAGCACGGCAACAAGGGCAGCTTCACATGTCCGTTCCACGGCTGGACCTTCTCCAACACCGGCAAGTTGCTCAAGGTGAAGGACGAGAAGACCACGCAGTATCCGCCACAGTTTAACAACAATGGTTCGCACGACCTGAAGCGCGTTGCTCGTTTCGAGAGCTATCGCGGCTTCCTGTTCGGCAGCCTGAACGCCGATGTCGCCTCGCTCGAGGACTATCTCGGCGAAACCAGGGTGATCATCGACCAGATCGTCGACCAGGCACCGGGCGGGCTGGAAGTGCTGCGCGGCAATTCCTCCTACATCTATGACGGCAACTGGAAGCTCCAGATGGAGAACGGTTGCGACGGCTACCACGTCAGCTCCGTGCACTGGAACTATGCGGCGACTATGGGTCGTCGCGCCGAAGAGGGCACCAAGGCGGTGGACGCCAACAGCTGGAGCAAGTCGACTGCCGGCGTCTATGGCTTCGAAAACGGCCATATCCTGCTCTGGACCCGGACGATGAACCCGGAGGTACGCCCGGTTTACAGCGAGCGCGACGAGATCACGGCGCGCGTGGGCGAGGACAGGGCGAACTTCATCGTCAACCAGACCCGCAACCTCTGCCTCTATCCGAATGTCTTCCTGATGGACCAGTTCAGCACCCAGATCCGCGTCACCCGGCCGATCAGCGTCGACAAAACCGAAATCAGTATCTTCTGCTTCGCGCCGAAGGGCGAAAGCGCCGAGAACCGCGCGCTCCGCATCCGCCAGTACGAGGACTTCTTCAACGTCTCGGGCATGGGCACGGCCGACGACCTGGAGGAATTCCGGGCCTGCCAGGCTGGATATGCCGGTATCGCCGCGCTCTGGAACGACATGTCGCGCGGTGCGCCGCTCTGGATCGAAGGTCCGGACGACAATGCAAAGCAGATGGGCATGAAGCCGCTGCTTTCCGGCGAGCGCAGCGAGGACGAGGGGCTGTTCGTCCGCCAGCACGAATACTGGGCAAGGGTGATGCGCGAAGCGCTCTCCTTTGAGCGCAAGGAGGTGGCGGCATGAGCGTCTCCTACGAGACCATCTGCGCGTTCCTCTACAGGGAGGCGCGCCTGCTGGACGACCGCGATTGGGACGAATGGCTCACCTGCTATGCGCAGGACGTGAGCTACTGGATGCCGGCCTGGGACGACGACGACCAAATCACCGAAGATCCGCACTCGCAGATTTCGCTGATCTACTATCCCAACCGCGACGGCCTGGAAGACCGGGTCTTCCGGATCAAGACGGAGCGGTCCGGCGCATCGACACCCGAGCCGCGCACCAGCCACAACGTCACCAATGTCGAGGTGCTGGAAATGCGCGGCGAGGAGGTGGACGTCCGCTACAACTTCAACACGCTCAACCACCGCTACAAAGTGACCGATCACTTCTTCGGGACAATGTTCGTCACGCTGCGCAGGAGTGGCGACCAGCTGTTGATTTCAGCCAAGAAGATCGTGCTGAAGAACGATTACATCCGCCAGGTCATCGACGTCTATCACATCTGACGTGCATCGCCGGGCGGCAGGAAACTCGAGGAGGGTTCCATGGCCAGTTACAACATCGCATTGAACTTCGAGGACGGCGTTACCCGTTTTATCAACTGCAAGGACGGCGAGAAGATTCTCGACGCTGCCTACCGCAGCAAGATCAACCTTCCGATGGACTGTTCCGACGGCGTCTGTGGCACCTGCAAGTGCCGCGCCGAAAGCGGCTCCTATGAACTCGGCAACGACTATATCGACGATGCGTTGACCGTCGACGAGGCGGAGAGCGGTCTCATCCTTACCTGCCAGATGAGGCCGACCTCCGATTGCGTCATCGCCGTAGCGACGACCTCGGTCGCCTGCAAGACCGGGCAGCAGACCTTCGCCGCCACGGTTGCCAGGGTGGCGCCGCACAACGATGCGGCGATCGTGCTGGAACTGGAGGTGGATGCAGATGCGCCCGCCTTTCTGCCCGGCCAATACGTCAACATCGCCGTGCCGGGCAGCGGCCAGCATCGCTCCTATTCGTTCAGCACAGCGCCCGGTAAACAGCGTATCGGCTTTCTGATCAAGAAGATCCCGGGCGGCGTGATGAGCAGCTGGCTGGAGCGTGCCGAAGGCGGAGAAAAACTCGACCTGACCGGCCCGCTTGGCAGCTTCTACATGCGGAAAGTCGAACGGCCACTCTTGTTCCTGGCTGGCGGTACGGGGCTTGCGCCGTTCCTGTCCATGCTGGAGGTGCTGGCACATGAAAATTCGCAGCAGCAGATTCACCTGATCTACGGCGTGACCCGCGATCTGGACTTGGTCCTCGTGGATGAGCTCGAGGCCTATGCGGGCCGGCTGCCCAACTTCGCCTACAGCACAGTGGTCGCCGAGCAGGCGTCGAACCATCCGCGCAAGGGCTGGGTAACCCAGCATATGCCGGCCGAGGCGCTCAACGGCGGCGAGGTCGATGTCTATCTCTGCGGCCCGCCGGCGATGGTCGATGCCGTGCGCAAGCATTTCGACGACAACGGGGTAAAGCCCAACAGCTTCTACTACGAGAAGTTTACGCCGAATGCCGTTGCGAAGGAGGCCGCATGAGCACCGCGCGCTTTGCGAACCGTTTTGCAGGCAAGGTGCTGGTCGTCACGGGCGCCGCGCAAGGCATCGGCCGTGCCGTGGCGCAACGCGCCGCTGAGGAGGGCGGCAAGGTCCTCTTCGTCGACCGCGCTGCCTTCGTTGCCGACGTCGCGGCCGAAGTGGCGGGCGCGGATGTGGCTGCCTTCAATGCGGATCTTGAAACCTGTGAGGGGGCCGCCGCGGCGATGCGCTTTGCCAAGGAAAAATTCGGGGGCATCGACATCCTGATCAACAATGTCGGCGGCGCCATCCGTATGCGCCCCTATTCGGAATTCGAGCCGGAGCAGATCGACGCCGAAATCCGTCGTTCCCTGATGCCGACGCTTTATTGCTGCCATTCTGTTCTTCCGTATCTTTTCGAGCGCGGCGGCGGAACGATCGTCAATGTGTCTTCGAATGCCACGCGGGGCATCCATCGTGTGCCCTATTCGGCGGCCAAAGGCGGCGTCAATGCCATCACCCAGTCGCTCGCCATGGAACTGGCCGAGCGCAACATCCGCGTGGTGGCAACCGCGCCCGGCGGCACGGACGCGCCGCTGCGCCGCATCCCACGCAATGCAGCCGGGAATACGGCGGCGGAGCGTGGCTGGATGGCCGAGGTTGTGCAGCAGGTGAAGCATTCGAGCTTCATGAAGCGCTACGGCACGATTGACGAGCAGGCTGCGCCGATCCTGTTTCTCGCCTCGGACGAGGCGTCCTACATCACCGGCAGCGTGCTGCCGGTCGCCGGCGGAGACCTCGGCTGAAATCTATGGACTGACCTGCGTAACAACTCGTGGAGGAGCGAACATGCGCGCTATTGATGTGAATGAAGCGATAGACAACAATCCGGTTGGACGCTTTCAATGGATGGTGGTTGGGCTATGCGCCCTGCTGCTGATCGTTGACGGCTACGACGTCTTCATCGCCGGAACCGTGCTGCCGACCCTGATGGCAGAATGGCAGCTCAGCAAGCCGGAGGCGGGAGCGCTGCAGGCCTGGGCGCTATTCGGGATGATGTTTGGCGCGCTTATTTTCGGCCCGCTGGCGGACAAGATCGGCCGCAAGAAAGGCATCGCGATCAGCTTCATGCTGTTCACCATCGCCACACTTTCAACCGGCCTTGCCAGCACGCCGACGGAGTTCAAGATCTTTCGTTTCATCGCAGGGCTTGGCTGCGGTGGTTTGATGCCGAACGCCGTGGCGCTGATGAACGAGTATGCTCCCAAGCGCCTCCGCGGAACCATGGTCGCGCTGATGTTCTCCGGTTACTCCGTTGGTGGCATGGTCGCTGCGGCGCTCGGCATCGGCCTGATTCCGCAATTCGGCTGGCAGCCGATGTTCTACATCGCCGCTGTCCCGCTGCTCATGCTTCCGGTCATCCTGTGGAAACTGCCTGAGTCCCTCGGTTTCCTGATCCGTCAGGACCGGCAGGAGCAGGCGAAGCGGATTTATGCGAAAATCGCGCCGTCCGTGCATCTGTCCGCCAACGACAAGCTGACCTTTACCGAAACAACGGGGGCCGCCGCCTCGATTGCAGAACTGTTCCGGCATCAGCGCGCCCTTCGCACGGCAATGCTGTGGGTGGCATTCTTCTGCTGCCTGCTGCTCGTGTACCTCCTGTCCTCATGGCTGCCGAAGGTGCTGCAGGAAGCCGGTTATGCCGAAAGGGCGAGCCTGCTCAGTCTCTTCTCCCTCAATTTCGGCGGCATGGCCGGGGCGATCGCCGGCGGCTGGCTTGGCGACCGGTTCGGGCTCCCGAAGGTCGTGGTCGGCTTTTTCGCTGCTGCTGCTGTCTCGATCGCACTGATCGGCTTCAATCTGCCTGCCGGAATGCTGTTCATGATGGTGTTCATCGCCGGGGCCACCACGATCGGCACACAAATCCTGCTTTATGCCAGCGTGGCGCAACTCTATAACCTCTCCGTGCGCTCCACGGGGCTGGGCTGGGCCTCCGGCGTCGGTCGCATCGGCGCGATCGTCGGCCCGACGCTTGGCGGCTTCCTATTGGCAAAGGAATTCCCGCTTCAGCAGAACTTCCTGATCTTCGCCATTCCGGCCGTCATCTCGGCAGCCGCGATGCTCGTATTCGCGGTCAGCAACGCGCGTCGCGTGAGCGCCGTAAGCCTGGCGGCGGCATAAGGCGACGCGCAGCGGTTACGAAACGTGCGGGGCTGATGCTGCCCCGCGTTACCGGACCGCTGGCCTCGCCTTTGGGTTTTCACCATCGTACCGTCTTCATCCGTGCGACAAGGTCAACACAGAAAGCCGCGATGAGCGCGGCTTTCGCCAATGCGGGTGACTGAATTCATGGAATATCTCAATCTTCCCAGCCATCGCCTTCATTACCGCATCGACGGGGACGATCAGGCTGCACCTTGGCTCTTATTCTGCAACTCTCTCGGGACCGACCTACGCATGTGGGATGCGCAGGCGGCCGTGTTGTCACGGCATTTTCGCGTGCTGCGATACGATCGCCGTGGTCACCGCCGGTCGTCGGCCCCGCCGCCGCCATATTCGCTGGCCGATCTTGGCGGCGATGTGCTCGCCTTGCTCGACGCCCTGGGGATAGAGCGGGCGCATTTCTGCGGTCTGTCGATCGGCGGCCTGACGGGGCAGTGGCTGGGCATCAATGCCGGGCAGCGCCTGAACAAGCTCATCATCTGTGCTGCGGCGGCGAAGATCGGCACAGCCGAAGGCTGGGCGACGCGCAGGGATGAGGTGCGGATGAACGGGCTTTCGGCTCTCACTGCCGCCACTGCCGAACGCTGGTTCACCCCGGCATTCAGCGCCACCGAACCCGGCATCGTCGGCACAGTGCTCGAAAGCTTTGCCGCGACGTCGGTCGAGGGTTACACCGGGTGTTGCGCGGCGCTGGCCGGCGCCGGCTTTCGTGAGGAAATCAACCAGATCGCCAACCCGCTTCTGGCCATCTCCGGCGATGACGATCCGGTATGCCCGCCATCCGATCTGGAATACATTGCCGCCCGTGTGCAGCAGGGCCGGCACCTGTCGTTGCGTGGCCGCCATATCGTCAATATCGAAGCCTCGCAGGCGTTCAACGCGGCGCTTCTGGAATTTCTCCTCAACTGATGCATGTCGCCCAAACATGTGCGGCGCATGAATCCAATTCGATGCGACGAATACTTTAGAAAGTCGGCGGCGTGCAGGCGCTGATGACCTCGCAGGGCACCGGTCCGACGCAGCGGAAGCGGTGCGGGCGCCGGCTTTCGAAATAATAGGCGTCACCCGCTCCAAGAATACGCCGCTCGTCATCGACCGTCACCTCGAGCCTTCCCGAGAGCACGATCCCGCCTTCTTCCCCCTCGTGAACAAGGGGAACCTTTCCGGTGTCGGCGCCCGGCTGGTAACATTCCTTGAGTATTTGCAGGCTACGCCCGAACAGGTTTTCTCCAACCTGCCTGTAGGAAATGGCGCCCTTGCCGATCTCCACCAACTCCTCGGCCGCATAGAAGGCCTTCCTTGGACGTTCGGGCTCGAAGGCGAAGAACTCCGCCAGACCGATGGGGATGCCGTCGAGAATTCGCTTCAAGGCCCCGACCGACGGGTTGGAGGCGTTCGATTCGATCAGCGAGATCGTCGAATTGGGCACGCCGGTGCGCTTGGCGAGCTCCCGCTGGGAAAGCTTATGGGCGATGCGGAGATGGCGAAGGCGGCTGCCAATGTCGACTGACATGATGCGGTTCGTTTTATGTTGTTCAGAATATCCAAATTAATAACTTTCCATCCATTGAATTTCAACAGCTTGCACCGACAAAGAAAAGGACTTGTTTGAAAGTAGGAAATTGCCATTCTCGGCGCCATCCCAAAGGAGGCCAGGATGGACCAGCTCAGCAAAACGAACGCGCCCGTACTCGAAAATTTCTGGATGCCGTTCACCGCGAACCGGCAATTCAAGGCCACGCCGCGCCTTCTGGCAGCCGCAGACGATATGTACTACACCGACATCGATGGAAATCGGGTTCTTGACGGCACGGCCGGGCTCTGGTGCTGCAACGCCGGCCACGGCCGCAAGAAGATTTCCCAGGCCGTCGAACGACAGCTTGCAACGCTGGATTATGCGCCAACCTTTCAGATGGGGCATCCGATCGCCTTCGACTTCGCCTCGAAATTGGCTGCGAACGCCCCGGGCGGCCCAGAGGCCAAGCTCGACAGGATCTTCTTCACCGGCTCGGGCTCGGAATCGGTCGATACGGCGCTCAAGATCGCCATCGCCTATCAGCGGGCGATCGGCCAGGGCACCCGCACGCGGATCATCGGGCGTGAGAAGGGATATCATGGCGTCGGGTTCGGCGGCATTTCCGTCGGCGGTCTCGTCAACAACCGGCGGGTCTTCCCGCAGATACCGGCCGACCATATGCGCCACACGCTCGACATCGGGCGCAACGCGTTTTCAAAGGGGCTCCCCCCGCACGGCGTGGAACTGGCGGACGATCTTGAGCGCCTGGTGCAGTTGCACGGCGCCGAAACCATCGCTGCGGTCATCGTCGAGCCGATGTCGGGATCGGCCGGCGTAGTCCTGCCGCCGAAGGGCTATCTGGAGAAGCTGCGTGCGACGGCCGACAAGCACGGGATTCTGCTGATCTTCGACGAGGTCATCACCGGCTTCGGGCGCCTCGGCACCCCCTTCGCAACGGATTACTTCGGCGTCGTGCCCGACCTCATCACCACGGCGAAGGGCATCACCAACGGCACGATCCCGATGGGCGCAGTCTTTGCCAGCAGGAAGGTCTATGACGGCCTGATGGTTGGACCGGAAAACGCGATCGAACTCTTCCATGGCTATACCTATTCCGGCCATCCGGTCGCCTGTGCCGCCGGGCTCGCTACTCTGGAGATCTACGAGGAGGAAGGCCTGCTGACGCGCGCATCCGACTTGGCCGAGTACTGGCAGGAGGCCCTCCATTCACTGAAAGGCCTGCCGTATGTTGTCGACATCCGCAATCTCGGACTGGTCGGCGCAGTCGAACTGGCTTCTCGTGACGGAGCGCCGGGAACCCGCGCCTACGACATCTTCGTTGACTGCTTCAACAAGGGCCTGCTGATCCGGGTGACCGGCGACATTATCGCCCTCTCCCCGCCGCTCATTATCGAGAAAGACCAGATCGACACGATTGTTTCGACACTCGGTGATGCCCTGAAGCGCGCGGCATAGATCCGCATCCCGCGTTCTGCTCCCGTCGACGATCGGACGTCTGGTCCATCGTCGACGGAACCATCCGGCACACCGAGACGGAGCTCAGCGTTTCAAGGTCTGTGACGGCAACTGGCCGAAGCGTTTCCTGTATTCTGCTGCAAACCGCCCCAGATGCGTAAATCCCCATCTGAGCGCGACGTCGGCGATGCCCTGCTTCGCGTCAGACTCGAGCAAATCGCGATGGGCGGCAACCATCCGAAGTTCATGCAGGTAGGCCATCGGGGTCGTACCCCTGAACTGCCGGAAACCCTGTTGCAAAGTCCGAACGCTTACCTTGGCTGCCATCGCGATATCGTTGAGCGAAATCGGCTCAGCGATGTGTTCCTCCATGAAGTCGATGGCCCATTTCACATGGCGTGGGGCTGGAGCCGGAGCAGGGAGCGCAAGCTCGTTCGAATAACGATGGGGGCAGGTCTCCAGAAGCAGATAGATCGCCGCGTCGCAGAGCGAACCGGCGGCCAGCGGCGAGCGCTGCAGCGGTCCGTTCCCGCTGAGGCCGCGATGGAGGCTCGAGACAAGTTGCTGGAATACAAGCCCCGGACCGGTCGTCAGATCGATATGAGGATGAAAATCGATGTCGCCGCTGATCGTTCTTTCGAACATATGCGTCAGGTGGCTGATGATCTTTGCCTGATCGACGAACAGGCCGAAATGTCGGCGTGGCCCAAACAGGCGAGCCCCCGCGGCACGACCTGCCTCAAGGATCGTGCCGCGAGCGGGAACCGAATAGATTTGCTCCCGCATGCCTTCGAAAGATGCGTTCCCTGCCATCGGTAGAAAAACGATCATCCTGTCGCTGGGCGCCTCCCGCCTGATCAGGATTGTGCCTTCGTAGGTACAGTCGGCTACGGTTACCTGTTCTCCCACGGAGACGAAATTGCAGTGGTATGCAATCGGCATATGACCTTCCGCCGCAACCTTGATCGGGGAGTTTGGCGTCGACAATATTTCCGACAGCTGATCCGCGTCTGTTCCGCTGTGCGCCGTTTCCCGAAACAACATGCTCTGCACCGCCAGCTGTCGGGCGGGGCTGCCATCGTTATGTATATGAGAATTGACGGACATTCGTGGCCTCGAAAGACGATTTACACAAGTGATAATGGATTTGTGCAATCATGTTCATCTCTTTTTTGCGTTGCCAGGGCGGTCAGCGGTAGCGGCTGATGGCGAGATCCGTCACGTCGATTTCCGGCCGGCCGCCGCTGACGAGATCGCCGATGAGCCGGGCCGAACCGGTGCTCATGGTCCAGCCGAGCGTGCCGTGACCGGTATTGAGGAAGAGGCCGGCGACCTTTGTCGCGCCGATGACCGGCGTGCCATCCGGCGTCATTGGCCGCAGGCCAGACCAGAAGGAGGCCTTGGAAATATCGCCGCCGGGGAAGAGATCGGTGACCGAATGTTCCAGCGTGCTGCGGCGGGCCAGGCCGAGATCATTGGTGTAGCCTGATATTTCAGCCATGCCGCCGACGCGGATGCGGTCACCGAGCCGGGTGATCGCAATCTTGTAGGTCTCGTCCATGACGGTCGATTCCGGCGCGCGTGACGCATCGGTGATCGGGATGGTGAGCGAATAGCCCTTGACGGGATAGACCGGCAGCCTGATGCCGAGCGGCTTGAGCAGCAGCGGCGAATAGCTGCCGAGCGCAACCACCACCGCCTCCGCGCTCATCCGCTCACGATCGGTGATGACCCCGCGCACCCGGCCGGCCTCGACATCCAGCGCCTTGATCGTCGTCCCGTAAGCGAAGCGGACGCCGAGCGCCTCGGCCTTGGCAGCCAGCGCATTGGTGAACTTGAAGCAGTCGCCGGTCTCGTCTTTCGGCGTCAGCAGACCGCCGACAATCTTCTCGCGCACGTGCTTGAGCGCCGGTTCGAAGCGGATGCAGCCGTCCCGGTCCAGCACCTCATAGGGAATGCCGTCGGCAGCCAGCGCTTTGACATCCTTTGCCGAGGCCTCCAGCTGCTGCTGCGTGCGGAAAAGCTGCAGGGTCCCCTGCATGCGTTCGTCATAGGCGATGCCGGCCTCGGCGCGAAGATCGGCCAGCGCGATGCGGCTGTAATCGGCAAGGCGCAGCATGCGGCTCTTGTTGATCGCGTAGCGCTCGGAGGTGCAGTTCGACAGCATCCTGGCCATCCAGGAGAGCATGGCCATATCGAGTTTCGGTCGCAGGACGAGCGGCGCATGTTTCATGAACAGCCATTTCATGGCCTTCATGGGAATGCCGGGCGCTGCCCATGGCGAGCAATAGCCGAAGGAGACTTCGCCGGCATTGGCAAAGCTCGTCTCCAGCGCCGGACCCGACTGCCGGTCGACGACCGTGACCTCATGGCCGGCCTTGGCCAGTTGATAAGCGGATGTGACGCCGACGATGCCGGCTCCTAGAACGATGACCTTCATGATGTTCCCAATAATGGAGCCGCCGGCTCTCAGCGATATTGCCTGTCGTAACGATCGCCCAGGCCGGTTAGGATTTCGTAAGAAATGGTGCCGGCGTCGCGGGCAACGTCTTCGAGCGTCTGATGGCGGCCAAGCACTTCGACAAGACTGCCGAAGGTCAGAGCCCCTTCAGGCAGTGCTGATATGTCGACGGTCGCGCTGTCCATCGACACGCGGCCGACGATCGGCAGGCGGATGCCCTTGAAATAGACGGCGCCGCGGTCGCTGAGGCACCGCGGCAGGCCATCGGCATAGCCGGCGGCAATGGTGGCGAGACGTGTTTCCCGTTGCGTCACATGCGCGCCGCCATAACCGACTTTCGCCCCCGCCGGCACGGTGCGCGTCTGCACGACGGCGACATTGAGGCTGACAACCGGCTCCATCGGGTTCTTCTCGCCGGCGTTTGGAGCGCCGCCATAAAGCGCGATGCCGGGGCGGGCGAGCACGCCGTGATAGGCGTCGCCCAGGAAAACGCCGCCGGAATTGGCAACGGAAATATCAAAGCCCGGAAATTCGTCGGCGATGCGGGACATCTCGGCAAACTGCTCGCCGTTCTGTTTGCTGTCCATGTCATCGGCCGAAGCCAGATGGCTCATGATGAAGAGGATTTCGACATTGCTGCCATCGCGAAGAGCCGCCGCCAGCTCCGCCCTTTCCTCCTCGGGAAAACCGAGCCGCGACATGCCGGTGTCGAATTGCAGGACGGCGGGCAGGCAGCGCTTCAGAATGCGCGCAGCCGCTGACCACTGCCGCCACTGCGCCAGCGAATTGAGAACCGGGACGATGCCCATCTCGGCGCAGGCGATCTCGTTACCCGGCTGCAAGCCGTTCAGCACGAAAATCTGGGCGTCGTGCGCAAGGGCCGGCCGGAGCCTCAAGGCCTCGACAAATTGGGCGACGAAAAAATGCCTGCAACCTTCGCCGTAGAGCGTTCTTCCGACCCGGTCAGCGCCAAGGCCATAGGCATCGGCCTTGACGACGGCCCCTGTACGGACCGGCGCCAGCATCGATACGAGCTTGCGATAGTTACGGCCGAGGGCGGCAAGATCGATCGTCAGATAGCCCGTGGCTCCCTGCGTGGTCGTCGCAGTGCGTGTGCGGGAAACCAAAATATCGCTATCCATGTCCACCCCTCTTCGATCTCAGGGAGTTTATGAAATAATGAGCGAAATTGCCGATCATTCAGTAGTTGATTATTGCATAATCTGCCTATTATCCGCATAATCGATAAAAATTTGGAATGATCCACTATGCCTGCTCTCGACGTGATCGATCGCAATATCCTGAGACTGCTGCGCCTCGATGCCCGCATGAGCAATGCCAAGCTCGCCGGCGAGATCGGTCTCTCTCCCTCGGCCTGCCTCAGGCGCATCAAGATCATGGAAAAATCAGGCGTGATCCGCGGCTATACGGTGCTGGTGGACACCGGCAATGCGGATGAGATGATCGCCGTGATCATCAACATCACCCTAGAGCGACAAACGGAGGACTATCTCGACCGCCTCGAGGCGGCGGTTCGCCGGCATCCCGAGATCCGGGAATGTTTTCTGATGACCGGCGGTTCGGACTACCTGCTGCGCGTGGAGGTTGCCAATGCCGGCGAGTTCGAGCGGATCCATAAAGAGATCCTGTCGACCTTGCCCGGTGTCCTCAGGATTCATTCCAGCTTCTCGATCCGCAATGTTCTGGCAACGCGCACGAGGGGCAGGCGCTGAACCGCGATCATCAAGTCTATATCAATTCGAGCGCCGTGGCCTTGGCGACCGCGCGGTTTTATTCCCATTCAAAATCCGGGCGACTACCGCGCGAGCGTCTGCCTGATGCCCGTAATCCCGCGGCGCAGGAAGGGGTCGGTGTGGATATAGAAGAACTGCACACCCTTCTCCAGCCAAGTAGGCAGTTCATCGGCGGTGGCCAGTGTGCCTGCAATCTTGCCTGCAGCGCGGATCTTGTCGACGGCGACCGCGACCTTCTCCATGACCGCTTCAGGGCGCGGCTCGCCGAAGGGCGGAGCCGGCGGATAGCCCATATTCTGCGAAAGATCGCCAGGTCCGATGAAGAAGACGTCGATACCATCGACCTTCAGCATCTCGTCGAGATTGTCGATGGCATCCACCGTCTCGATCATCGCCACCACCAGGCGTTTGTCGAAGTCGGACGGAAGAGCGTAACGGACGGCATCGACGACGGCGCGCGCCTGTTCGGCCGTGTCCACCATCGGGACCATGATGCCGTCAGCTCCCGCATTCAGATACCTGATGATGATCGGGCGTTCGTGCGAATGCGGCCGGACGATCGCCGCTCCGCCGACGGACCGGACGATCTGTGCAGTCATGCGCACATCGTCGAAGCTCCAGGTTCCGTGTTCGCAATCGACGAAGACGGAATCGGCGCCGAGTTCCACCAGCCGGGCTGCCAGCCCCGACGAGGAGTGATGCGGCGTATACATGGTGATCGCCTCGCCGGCCAACAGCCGGGCGCGCAACTTCGCTCCGTTCATCAATATCCTCCCAATTCTATTTTTTCGGCATATCCGGCGTATCGGACGGCGCTCCGACCCAACGCGCAATTTCGATGTCGGCGGACGTGTCCCGCATGAATGTCGGGCAGATGTGAAGCTCGGGGATCACAGCGCTCTTGTTCAGGCTGGCGCAGAGGACGATCGCACGGGCGACGTCATGAGGATCCATCATGACCGCGCGTTCCTCCTCCAGAGGGGGCCGCGCGCGATTGTCCATGATCGGCGTATTCGTCTCGCCGGGCAGGATCGTCGTCGCCCGGATCCCCTGATTGCGATAGGTGTTGTGCAGGAAGGTCATGAAGTTCTTCACGCCGGCCTTGGCCGCACCATAGGCCGCTCCACCCAGCAGGTTGGGGTTGATCACCGCGAGCGACGAGACGGTGATGATCGTTCCCTCGCCCTTGGCGATCATGTCCGGAAGGACTGCCTGGGTCAGGTTGAAGACGGCGGTCAGGTTGACGTTGATGGTGGAGGTCCACTCGGCCTCGCTCAGAAAACGCGCGTTCAGCACCTTGCTTGCGCTGCCGGCATTGTTCACCAGGATGTCGACGGGTCCGACGCTATCCTTGATCCACGTCACGGCCGCGAAGATCTCTTCACGCGTCTCGATATCGAGCGCGCGCGCGACGGCCTTGCCCCCAGCCTTTTCGATCAAGGCCGCCACCTCGCGCAGCGGCTCGATCCGCCGCCCGGTCAGCACGACGGTGGCGCCGTCCTTTGCCAGCAGCAGAGCGGTTTCGCGACCGATGCCGGAGCCGGCTCCCGTTACCAGAGCGATTTTTCCTTGAAGAAGTCCCATGGTTTTCCCCTATTCGGCTGCAGCAGCGATCGGGCCAGAATAGCCGTAAATTTCCTTCGCAGCCTTCGCCGTGATCAGGTTCTCGGAAAGATCCTGCTCGATGAGTGCAGACGAACGATCGCTCGCAGCTCCCCAACCGCCGCCGCCTGGCGTCTCGACCTCGAGGCGCTGGCCGGTCTTCAGGACCACCTTGCCCTTCGGGAACTGGGGCTTACCGTCCTTCATGACCTTTCCGGCCGATCCGCTCTGCCCTTCGACGACGCCGAAGCAGGGATGGCGAACACGCTCGGAAGCGAGGTAGATGTTCATTGGGTTCTTGCCGAGGTTCCGCAGCACGACACGCTGGCCGAGACCGCCGCGATGTTTGCCTGCTCCGCCGGAGTCCGCGATCAGTTCCTTCCGCTCCGTCAGCACGGGAACGGCAACCTCGAACATCTCGATGGCCGTTACCTTGCAGTTCGAGGGGAAACTCAGCGTGTCCAGACCGTCGAGCTTTGCGCGCGCGCCCTGCCCGCCATGGAAATTCTGGACGGAGCCATATTGCGTGCCGTCGTTGCGCTGACCAACGCAATTGGCAGCCCAGATCGGAGCGCCGCCGCTGTCGCCCATGACCTTTTCGGGCACGACGCCTTCGAGCGCCTTGAAGATCAGCGAGGGAATGACGTGCCCGATCAGGTTTCGCGAATTGCCCGCCGTCCAGTGTTGCGGATTGAGGATGCAGCCGAGCGGCGCCTCGTCGGTGATCGGGACGATGCAGCCCTCGTTATTCGGCGTCTCAGGGTCGAGCAGGCATTTCAGAGCATAGACGGAATGGGCGTAACGATAGTTCGTCCGGCAGTTGATCGAGTGCAGAACCTGGTCGGAGGTGCCGGTGTAATCGACATGGATCGAGTCGTCCTTGATGATCACCGAAGCCTTCAGCGTCACGTCGACATCGTAACCGTCGAGCAGAACCTCGGCCGCATAGCTGCCGTTCGGCCATTCCCGGATCGCCTTGCGGGTCTGCGCTTCAGAGCGGGAATGAATGGCGGTCGCCAGGCCTTCGACGTCGTCGAGACCGTACTCATCCAGGAATTTGACGAGTTCGCGGCCCATGACGTTGTTGGCAGCGATCATCGACTCGAGATCGCCGCGTACTTCGGTCGGAAGGCGGACCGACGCTTCGATGATGTCGAAGACGTCCTGGTTCGGAACGCCGGCCTTCAGCAGCTTGATAATCGGGAAGCGGATGCCTTCCTCGTAGATATCGCTCGCTTCGGAATGGAGCGGGGCGCCGCCGATATCGGGAAGATGGGCGATGGACCCGGCATAGGCGACGACCTTGCCGTTCTTGAAGATCGGCGTGATCATCGTGACATCGGGAAGATGGCCGGTGCCGATCTCCGGATCGTTGGTCGCCAGCACGTCGCCTTCTTCGAGCTTGTCTGCCGGGAATTTCGGCAGGAAATAGTTCTGGGCCGCGGCCGGGAGCGAGGTAATGAAGACGGGGATCGACCAGGTGCATTGCGCCAGCGCCCGCCCCTTGCTGTCCAGCAGGACGGTGACGTAATCGTGGTTCTCGCGGACGATCGGCGAGAAAGCCGTCTTGCCGAGGACGTTGTCGGCCTGGTCTGCGATGAAGATCAGGCGGTTCCACATGACCTGAAGGTTGATCGGGTCGTTGAAATCGGTGGCGGGTTTCGACATCTGAGTACCCTTAGCGAATGTTGATCACGAGGTTGCCATGGGCATCCACATGGAAGGCGCCGCTTGGCCCGACGACCGCAGTCGATTCACGCTGCTCGACGATTGCCGGCCCCTTGACGTCTTCGCCGACGGGAAGCTTGTAATGGTCGTAGACGGCAGTCTCGGCAAAGCCGCCGATCTCCTGGAAATAAACCTTGCGGCTGCCCTTCTTCGCGTCGGCAACGACGGTCTCGTGCGGCCGCGTGACTTGATCCTTTTCACCGCCGGCGCGCAGGCGCCAGGTGATGACCTCCAGCGGCGCGGCAACGGTACGGCCGAACAGTTCGCGGTACAGCTTGAAGAAATTGCCGCGGAGCTCACTGAGGAATTCCTCCTTCGGCAGGCTCCGGTCAGGCAGAACCACGGTGATCTCATGGCCCTGGCCGACATGGCGCATGTCGACGGTGTAGCGGTTGCTGATCGTATCCTTCGGGACGCCCGCCGCCGACACGACTTCGGCGCCCTGGGCCGAAAGCTCGTCCAGCAGACGGTTCATGGCATCCATATTCCAGGCGTCGAGTGCCATCGGATGGCTTGCGGACAGATCGACCGCCACGGGAGCGATCAACAGGCCGATCGCCGAGCTCACGCCTGCACCAGTCGGGCAGATGATGCGGGAAATGCCGAGCTTGCGGGCGATGCCATAGGCGTGCACCGGACCGGCGCCGCCGAAGGCCACCATGGGCAGCGAGCGGGGATCGACGCCGAGATCGGTCGCATGCATGGCGGCCGCCTTGCTCATGGATTCGTTGACGAGGTCATGGATGCCCCATGCGCAGCGCTCGACCGAAACCTCAAGCGAGGCAGCGAGTTTGGCCATCGCCTCGTGGGCGGCTTCCTTGGAAACTTTGAACGAGCCGCCGACGAAGGATTCGGTGCCCATATATCCGAGCAGGATGTCCGCATCCGTGACGGTCGGCTGGGTGCCGCCGCGCTGGTAGGCGGCCGGTCCGGGCATGGCGCCTGCGGAGTGCGGGCCGACGTCGAGCAGACCGAGAGAGTTTTTGGCCGCGATCGAACCGCCACCCGCGCCGATCTCGATCATCTGGATCGACTGGATCTTCAGCGGGAAACCGGATCCCTTGCGGAAGCGCTGATAATGGGCGACTTCAAGATCGGTGCCGACATTCGGCTCACCGTCGGGGATCAGGCAGAGCTTCGCGGTCGTGCCGCCCATGTCGAAGGACAAGACACTCGCCTCACCTGCCGTGCGGCCGAACTCGGCAGCGGCCACGGCGCCGGCCGCCGGGCCCGACTCGATCAGGCGCACCGGCAGTTCTGCGGCCCGCCGGCTCGGCACCAGCCCGCCCGACGACGTCATCCAGAGGACCTGGCGATCGATGCCCTTCGCAGCGAACTCACGCTGGAGATGTGCGACGTGCCCAGCCATCTGCGGCCTGGTATAGGCGTTGACAACAGTCGTCGACGCGCGGTCGAACTCACGCATCTCAGGGCAGACTTCGGAGGAGAGCGAGACGAAGATGTCAGGGTCTTCCTCGCGCAGCAGCACTGCGACGCGCTGCTCGTGCTGGGGATACTTGTAGGCATGGAGAAGGCAGACAGCAACGGAGCGGATGCCCTTCTCCTTCAGGCGGCCGGCGATTTCGCGAACCGTCTCCTCCTCGAGCTCGGTCATGACGGAACCGTCAGCTGCGATACGCTCCTTGGCGCCGAAGCTGTTTGCACGGGTAACCAGCGGGTCGGGATATTTGATGTTCAGGTCGTAGAGGTCGTAGCGTCCTTCGTTGCGGATACGCAGCATGTCCTGAAAGCCGTCGGTGGTGACGAACCCCGTCTCGACGCCCTTGCGCTCGAGAACCGCGTTGGTGACGACGGTGGTGGCGCCCAGCACCTGCAGGTTGTCGATGGCGATGTTGCCGGCGAATTTTTCCAGCAATTCGGACACACCCTGCACGACTGCTTCTGCAGGGTTCTTCGGCGTGCTCAGGACCTTGTGAAGGTGAAGGTCGCCCTTGTCGTCCAGGAGCGCGAAGTCGGTAAAGGTACCGCCCGTGTCGAAAGCCAGTTTTGCCATGTTGTCCTCGAAGCGACTGTTCGGCGCGGCAGGCGCCGCTATGCGGATCCGATGCCCGGACCCGGTGTCTGCTTGGAGGTTAGGGGAATGCCCGCCGCGTTGGCTAACACAACTACAGTCTGCCGCTATAGGGTTTGCTTATGGCGAAGCGGAGATACGCCGTCAGATCGCCGTTGCGAGGATCGGCCGCCGGCTAAGCCGGCCTGATTCCGGGGTGATGACTGCTCATGAGCTTGCCCACGACATCGAGGAGAACCGACCGCGCAGCGATGGCGGGTTCCGACAGGGGAAGATGATCGGCGACGCAAAGCGACACCGTCGCGTCGATCACCGGCTTCGTCAGCGCCCTCACCTGGGCGCCCGAAAAGATCGCCGTCTCGGTGACCACGGAAGCCGGCAGAATGGTCGATCCAAGCCCCTCGAGGACCGCCGCGCTGAGGGCCGGAACGGATTCGATTTCCGCGACGACATCAGGTGTGGCTCTCGCTCTCGCCAAGGCGTCGTCGATCAGCCGCCGCAGCAGATGTGCCTTGCTGGGAAGAAGCAGCGGGATTTCCTGGAGGGCAGAAAGGGGAAGCGGCGCGCTGCTATCCCCGGGGAGCTCAATGCCCGGCGGCGAGACGAGGAACATTTCCTCGCGAAACAATGGCTGCAGGGTGACGCCCTTGATCGGGGCAGCGGCATAGATCAGCGCCATGTCCATCTTGCCCGTCATGATCAGTTCGCTGAGGATCTGGCCGAAACTGTCATTGATGTGGACGACGATATGGGGATGCCTGGCTTTCATCTCCTTGAGGATCGGCAGCGACAAGGCGCTTGACGAGGAATAGGTCGCAAGTCCGATCGAGACGCGGCCCGCCACCGATTTGGCGGACTGATCGATGTCGACCTGCGCCTGCTCGATCTGCTTCAGCATCAATTGCGCATGCCGATAGAGGATGAGCCCCGCCTCGGTCGGCGTAATGCCGACATTGCTGCGGATGAGAAGCTTGTGCTTGAAGTGCGCCTCGAGAGCGGCAATCTGCTGCGACAGCGCCGGCTGGGCCGTCCTCAGAATGCTTGCCGCGCGCGATACGCTGCCCGTATCGACGATCTTGACGAAGCTCTTCAGTTTTCGGAAATCGACGCTCATGGCCACCGGCTTCTTGTTTCACAAAAAAACGTAAAGCCTGCGGCCGGTGGGGCGCAAGGCCCACCGGCCTCTTTGCAGTCAATACAGGTCGGCAACGGCCCGTTCGATGCGATCGCATGCCTGCGTGATCGCCTCCATCGACGTTGCGATCGAGAGGCGGAAATGAGGCGATACTCCGTAGGCGGCACCCTGCAGCGCCGCGACCCCGACGCCATCGAGCAGATAGAGCACGAAATCGAGGTCTGTCTCGATTGTCTTGCCTTCGGGCGTCTTCTTGCCGATGACACCAGCGCAGTTCGGAAACAGATAGAAGGCCCCATCCGGCACCAGGCAGGAGAGGCCGGGCACGGCGTTGAGCCGTGAGCACGCATAATCGCGGCGCTCCTTGTAGACCGCCACGCTTTCCGCGACGAATGACTGGTCCGAAGACAGCGCATAGGCGGCTGCGGCCTGACTGACCGACGACGGGCAGGACGACATCTGCGACTGCAGCTTGTTGATGGCTGCGATCAGGGCGGCCGGACCCGCCGCGTAGCCGATACGCCATCCGGTCATAGCGTAGGATTTGGAGACGCCGTTGGTGAGCAGAACACGCTCCTTCAGTTCCGGGACGGCGGCCACCAGCGTCGTCATCGGCTCGTCCTTGAACCAGACCTGGTCGTAAATGTCGTCGGAAAGCACGAGGACGTGGGGATGGCGCAGCAGCACCTCGCCGAGGGCTTCGACCTCGCTCCTGTCATATGCCGCGCCCGTCGGATTGGACGGCGCGTTGAGGATCAGCCACAAGGTCTTCGGCGTAATCGCTTTTTCCAATGCCTCCGGCGTCAGTTTGAAGCCCGCCTCCTGCGGGCATTCGACGATGACCGGCTTGCCATCGTTGGCTATGACCATATCGGGATAGGAAACCCAGTATGGTGCGGGGATGATCACCTCGGCATCGTTTTCCACGCTCGCCATCAGCGCCAGAAACAGAATCTGCTTGGCGCCGCCACCCACGCAGATTTCGTTGTCCGCGTAGCTGAGGCCGAGCCGGCGCTGGAAATCACCGATGATTGCCTTGCGCAGCGCCGGCGTGCCGTTGACCGCCGTGTATTTCGTTTCGCCCCTGTCGATAGCCGCGTGCGCCGCGGCCTTGATGTTGTCAGGCGTATCGAAGTCCGGCTCGCCGACGGTCAGGTCGACGATATCGCGGCCGGCAGCCTTCAGTTCGCGAGCCCGGGCTGCCGCAGCCGTGCTTGGCGAAATCTTGATTCTGGACACACGCGATGCAGGCACGAAAGTGCTCATTGAGATTTCCTCGATTGTGATTCCTTGAGAGGCGGGATCGCCTCAGTGGACGGCTTCGGTTTCGCCGCGCATCTTCCCGGTCAGGAAAAGTTCGCCGAGTTCGTCATGGGTGATGTCTTTCGGCAGGCCGTCCCAGATGACTTTGCCAAGTCTCAGAATGACCGCGCGCTCCGCCACTTCCATGGCTTTCTTGGTGTTCTGTTCCACCAGCAGGATCGTCATGCCGTCGGCGTGAAGGCGAAGAAGCTCGTCGAAGACGATACCGATCGCGGCCGGCGACAGCCCGACCGACGGCTCGTCGACCAAGAGCACTTTCGGCCGCTGCAGCACCGCCATCGCCACTTCGAGCAGTTGCTGCTCGCCGCCGGACATGTTGCCGGCAAGCGTCGCACGGCGTTTTTTGAGGATCGGAAAGAGGTCGTAGACGTAATCGCGGTCGGCCTTCACCTTGGCGTCGCGGAGGGTATAGGCCGCCATCTGAAGATTTTCATCAACGCTCATAACAGGGAAGTTACAGCGCCCCTGAGGCACGAAGGAAATCCCTTCGCCCAGAATGGACCTCGACTTGCTGCCGGCAATATTCTTGCCGCGCCAGTCGATGCTTCCCTGCTTGATGGTCGTCATGCCGTAGAGCGTTTTGAGAAGCGTGGACTTGCCCGCTCCATTCGGCCCCATGAGCGCCACGAACTGTCCGGCGGGCACGTCGAGATCGATGCCGTTCAGGATGTCCAGATTGCCGTAACCTGCGCGCAGGTCGCGGATCAAAAGTTGCGAGTTACCCTCCAAGATAGGCCTCCCTGACGCGCTGATCCTGAATGATGTCGCCCGGCAGGCCTTCGACCAGCTTGGCTCCCTGGTCGAGCACGATGACGCGCTGGCAGATGCTCGTGACCACATCGATATTATGTTCGATCACCAGGAAGCTCACGCCAAGCGACTTGTTCGCATAACGGATGGTGTCGACGACGCGTTCGATGATCTTCGGATTGATGCCGGCCATCGGTTCATCCAGCAGGATGAGCTTCGGTTCGGGCATCAACATGGACGCGAACTGGATGAGCTTCTGCTGCCCGCCCGACAGATTGCCCGCCGGCTGATGACGCACATCCCAAAGACCCGCCATCTTGATGAGGTCGCGGGCTCTCTCCCTGAGGCCATCGACGCGCTGACGGGACAACTTTCCGAGGCCGAAGGTTGATGCGATGGACGGGAAAGTGAACATCTGACCAGCGATGACCAGGTTCTCCTCGACATCGAGCGACTTGAAAGTCACGGTCTTCTGGAAAGACCGCAGCATGCGGCCTTCCCTGGCGATGCGGTTCAAGGACCAGCCGGTGATATCCTGTCCATCAAGGACGACCGTGCCGGTGTCCGGCTTTGCAAGGCCGGTGCTGCAATCGAAGAAGGTCGACTTGCCGGAGCCGTTCGGTCCGATCAACCCTGCGATCTCACCTCGGTCGACGTGAATGCTGACATCGTTGACGGCTTTCACCGCACCGTAGGACTTGCTGAGATTCCTGATTTCGAGAAGCGGAAGATGACTGGTCATTTCGCGCCTCCGATCGCATTCCAGAAGCGATTGATGAGCGGCGCGCAGCCCTTCTTGAACCAGAAGACGAGGACGAGAAGGCAGACGCCGTAGGCGATCATGCGCAGTTCGGGAGTAATGCGCAGCGCCTCCGTCAGCCCGACGAAAAGCAGGCTTCCGAAGACGGTGCCGGAAATCATCCCCGCCCCGCCTCCGAGCACGATGATCAGCATCGTCGTCGAATAGTACATCTGGAAGGTCAGCGGGCTGACGACCGTCAGGTAATAAGCGTAAAGGCAGCCGCCGACCCCCGCAAACACTGCGCTGATCATGAAGACGATCAGCTTGTAGTGCCAGGTGGGAACGCCGAGAGATTCGGCGAGCGTTTCGTTCTCACGGATCGCCACCATGTTGCGCCCGGCGGGCGAGCGGACGATTGCCCAGACGGCGAAGGTGGCGAGGGTCCCGATGATCAGGGCAAGATAGTAGAAGTTTGTCGTACCGGACACCGTGAACGAAAGCAGGCCCAGCTCGAAGTATGGTTTTGGAATGCCCGATAGTCCCATGTCGCCGCGGGTGAGCGAAATCCAGTTCTTGGCGATGGCCTGGCCAATGATCACGAAACCCAGGGTACACATGACAAAGGACGTCGAGCGCAGACGCAAGGCGGGAATGCCGAGCGGAAGAGCAAGGGCTCCTGAGACGGCGCCTGCAGCGATGAGATTGACGTAGAACGGCGTTCCGTAGGTGACGGCGAGAAGACCTGCCGTATAGGCGCCGATGCCAAAGAACGCGGCCTGGGCCAATGACAGAAGACCGGTGTAGCCGACAAGCAGATTGAGCCCGTGTGCCGGAAGCATGAAAATTAGGGCGATGATCAGGGAATGGGTGATGTAGCGGCTGCCGATGAACGGCGCGGCGAGTGCTAGGACGACCAGGACCGCGGCGAGCGGTATGCGAAGGTCGCGCCTGCGTGCCTGTTGAGCGGTTTCCGTGAGAGACATGTCGAGTCCTCGGTCGTTCGAGAAAGATAGCGGGCGCAGCTGCTAGAAGCGCGCCTGCGTCGAAAAGAGGCCATGTGGTCGCCACATCAGCATCAGGATCAGCGTGGCGAAGCCGACGGTGTCGCGGAATTGCAGGCCGACATAGGTGGCGACCAGGCTCTCTGCCACGCCAAGGATCATCGCCGCGACGAAAGTGCCGCGCACATTCCCCAAACCGCCCATGATAATGATCGGCAGCGTCTTGAACGTGATCAGTTCGCCCATGCCGCCATAGACACTGACATTGACCGGCGCAGTGAGAACACCTGAAAGCGCGGCGAGGGCCGCCCCCAGCATGAAGGTTCGAAGTACCACCTGCGGCACATCGATGCCGACGACGCTGCAGCACTCGACGTTCTGGGAAACGGCGCGCATCGCCATTCCGAGGCGGGTGTAACTGACCATCAGTTCGAGGCCGATGAACACCAACAGGCAGACGACGAGAATGAGAATGCGCTGCTGGGCCAGACTGAAGCCCAGGATGGAAACCGGTTCGATATAGCCTCCGGCGAAGAACTTGTAGCCTCCGCCGAAGACGAGAATGATGGTGTTCTGCAGGATCAGCGCGATGCCAAGGGTGGCGAGCACGCCCGACTCCGCGGGCGCGCCGACCATCCGGCGCATGACGAGTTGGCCGACCACATAGGCAACGGCAATTGTCGCAAGAACCCCCACGACAATCGACGCCTCGTAAGACAGACCGAGATGGTCGATCGCAAACCAGGCTCCGAACGTGCCGAGCATGTAGTACTCGCCGTGAGCAAAGTTGATGGCTCGCAGCACGCCGAAAATCATGGTCATGCCGACGGCGACGATTGCGTAAACGGAACCAGTGACGATTCCATTCACAGATTGCTCAAGTATGGTCGAGAGCATGTGCGTACTCCTCCCGGCAGATTACTTGGCAGGATATTGAATGTCCGCGGTATATGCACCCTTGATGCTCGGCTTGCCGTTCTCGATCTGCAGCAGGATCATCGGCAGGCGGGCCTGGTTGTGGTCGTCGAAGGTAACCTCGCCAACCGGGCTCTTGTATTTGATCTTCGAGAGTGCATCGCGAACCTTCACCTTATCAGCGCTGCCGGCCTGCTTGATCGCCGCGGCGAGGAGATTGACGGTATCCCAGTGAACGTAGGCGTGGTTGTTCGGGGCTTCGTTGTAGGTGGCCGTGAACTTTTCGACGAAAGCCTTGCTTTCGGGTGAGTCGAACTGCGGAAGCCATGCGGCGGCTTCGACGGCACCTTCGAGCGCCGACGGGGCTGATTTGATGGTCTTTTCCGTGTTGAACTCGCCGTTACCGATCAGCGCGACCTTGCCGGCTATTCCGAGTTCGATCATTTGGCGGGCGATGATGGGCGTCGTATCGGCGAGGCCGTACATGATGATCGCCTGGGCGCCATTGTCGCGGATCTTGGCGAGAACGCTGCGGAAGTCGACTTCGCCTTCCTTGTAATAGTCTTCGCTGAGGATCTCACCCTTGAAATCGGGCAGGTACTTCTTCGTGAAGGTGATCGCCGAGCGGCCATAGTCGCTGTCGACCGAGAGCACGGCGAACTTGGTGAAGCCGCGCTGTTCTGCGGCATATTTGGCGACGATCAACGCCCGGTTCTCATCTGTCGGATAGTTGCGATAGGTCCACTTGAAACCGCCGACACCGGCCTGATAGGTGATCTTCGGATTGGATGAGGCCGCATTCAGGAGAAGCACTTCGGCATCTTCCGCGACGGGCTGGATGGCAAGCGTCACCGAGCTGGAAACGTCGCCGATGATGAAGTCGACGCCATCCTGGTCAATCAGACGACGGGCGGCCGAGACGCCTTCGACCGGCGTGCCCTGGCTGTCGGCGTTGAGGAGTTCGATTTTCATCCCGTCGATGCCGCCGGCATCATTGATGTCTTTGACGGCGAGTTCGGCTCCATGCATCGAAAATGCGCCGTAGCGCGCATTCGGGCCGCTCATCGGCGCAACAAGTCCGAGTTTGATCGTCCCGTCCGCTGCCAGCGCGATCGCCGGCAGGCCGGAGACGGTCACGGCCAGCGAAAGGACCGCTGTAGAAATGAAAAGTGCTCTGCGGCTTACGGTAAGTTTCATGTTCCCACTCCATGTTCTCGGGTGCAAACGCTTGGGCATATGGCCCAGCGTATTCCTGACCGCTTTCCGCGGCTCTTATCGCGTCAGCCCAGCGCTGACACCGTCACAGTAGGTTCAGGGAAGCGTCGCTGGCCAACACAACTCCACTCTGCCGCTATAGCGTTTATTTATAGCGAAGCGATCGATTCGGCATTGCCGGAACGGTTCGCCGTCCCGGCCGGACGAGCGGTCAGGCGATAATGACGATGTCGCCCCTCGTCACTCGGATCCGGCAGTCCACTCGCGATAGGCGAGGTGGATCTTTGCTCCGATCGTCGTGAAAGGCTGCGGCGGCAATGCCGCAGGCGCAGAGAGGCGCGTGTAGACTCGGCCGAGTTCGGGAGCGCCAGTTCCGCAGTCGCGATCCCTGAAGCTGTCGAGTTCGACGCTCCAAGGCCGTTGCAGCCGCATGCCGCCACGCCGCGCTCGATCTCACCGAATGCCGGCACATGATTGCGTTGAGCGCCATAGCACCGGCCCAGTCAAGAATTTCCTGAGACTCCGGAATCGAATCCGCTCGCCCGCTCGGCGATAGAGCAGTATCGGGTCAGCGGAAGGCTGCTGCTTCGCGGCGAAGCGAATGCTTCGTCGGCCGGGCGGCCTTCGATTGCTCATCCGCCGAGCAATGGGTGTGAGTTCCGCGAGCCGCTTTAAAAGGTGAGTTGCACCTTGCAGGCCGCCGCCCGATCACCGGCGAGAATGAAGGCTGCTGTGGCCTCTTCGAGCGGCAAGCTGTGGCTGATGATCGGCCGCACATCGATCTTGCGGCTGGAGATCAGCTCGACGGCAGTACCGAATTCCTCGTGGAAGCGCTGCGTTCCGTGGAGTTGAAGCTCCTTGCCGACAATGGCGTTGAGAGGAATCGGGACGTCTCCCGTGACGCCGACCTGCACGATGGTTCCGCGCGGCCTGATGGCGGCAATCGCGCCGCGGATGGCCGGGGCCGCGGCCGAGCATTCGAAGACGAGATCGAAATAGCCCTTTCCCGCCTCGAATTCCGCAAGCGCCTGGGCATTTTTGGAAACATTGATCGTGCGGCTGGCCCCCATCGCTTTGGCCCTGTCCAGGGCCGCATCCGCGAGATCGGTGACCACAATCTCAGTTGCGCCGTGATAGGAGGCGACAGCAACCATCAGGGCGCCGATCGGGCCGGCTCCGGTGACCAGCACGCGTTTGCCTGGGATATCTCCTGCGCGCGATGCCGCGTGCAGGCAGACCGAGAGCGGCTCGCTGCAAGCCGCTCCTGCGGCAGTTGTCGCAACTCCGACCGCAAAGCACTGCTTGGCCGGCACCACCAGCCATTCCCGGAACATGCCCTGCTCATGCGGCAGGCGCATCGCACTGCCCATGAAGCGCATTTCCAGGCAGTGGATCGGCATGTTTTTCTCACAATATTCGCAATGCCCGCAGGGCTGGCTGGGATTGACCGCCACCAGCGTCCCGGCCTTCAGATCGACACCCTCGCCTGCCTGGCTCACGGTCCCCGATGCCTCGTGGCCCGGTATAATCGGCTCGCGCACCCTGACCGGCCCGAAGCCGCCGTCCTGATAATAATGCAGGTCGGAGCCGCAAATCCCTGCGGCCGCCATTTTGAGAAGCACCTCGCCGGGACCAGGGGCCGCAACCGTATCGGTCTCGATCCTGAGATCGCCCTTTTGGTAAAGCCGTGCCAGACGTGTCCGCATCGTGTCCATCCTATCTCAACAGTCCAAGCTGCTGGGGCAGCCACAGCGATACCGCGGGCACGAAGGTGATCAGGATCAGCGCCAGGAAGAGCGGCACCAGCCAGGGCAGGATCGCCATGGTGGTGCGTTCGACGGAGAGTTTCGCGACCCTCGATAGCACGAAAAGCACCATGCCGAGCGGCGGGTGCAACAGGCCGATCATCAGGTTCAGCGTCATGATGAGACCGAACTGGACCGGATCGATCCCGAATTTCAGGACGATCGGCAGAAGGATCGGCACGAGGATGGTGATGGCCGCGATCGTATCCAGGAAGCAGCCGACGAAGAGCATCAGCAGGTTTACCAAGATCAGGAAAACCCATTTATTGTCGGTGATCGAGAGGATCGCATCGGACAAGAGTTGGGCCGCCTGGCTCACCGTCAGCAGCCATGCGAAGACCGATGCGGCGGTGACGATGAAGAGAACGGATGCCGTCGTCTCGATCGTGTCGAAGCTTGCCTTGGCGAGCGTCGAGGGTGTCATCGTACGGTAACGCACCAGACCGAGGAACAGAGACCAGAGGACGGCTGCGACGGCGGCCTCCGTTGGCGTGAACCAGCCCATCGTCATGCCGCCGATCAGGATGACGGGCGTCATCAGCGCCATGACGGCGGAGAAGCGGAAATACCAGTCGAGGGCAAGAAGCAGGGCAAGGGCAATGCCCGCTGCGGCATTCATCGATACGCCGGCGCGCATCATCAGATAGATTGCCAGCGGCACCGCCAGGACGACAACGATTTCCATTCCCGCCGACAGGAGCTCTCTGACATTAAACGGCGCGTCCGAGCCCCAGCGCTTCTTATAAGCAAAGGCGGCGACGGTGATCATCATCAACAGCGTCATGACGATGCCGGGCAGGATGCCCGCCATGAAAAGAGCGCCGATCGAGACGTTTGCCATCATGCCGTAGATCACGAAAGGCAGCGATGGCGGGAAGATCGGGCCGAGCGTTGCCGAAGCCGCTGTCACGCCGACCGCGGCCTCGACCGGATAGCCGTGATCCTTCATCGCCTTGATCTCGATCGTGCCGATACCCGCTGCGTCGGCGAGCGCAGTGCCGGACATGCCGGAGAAGATCACCGAACCGATGATGTTGACTTGCGCAAGACCGCCCTTCATCCAGCCGACGAGAGCGACGGCAAAGGAATAGATGCGGCCGGTGACGCCGGCCGAGTTCATCAAGTTGCCCGCGAGGATGAAGAAGGGCACGGCGAGCAGCGGGAAGCTTTCGACGCCGGCGATCATGCGCTGGGCGACGATGATGTCGGGGGCGACGCCGTAAAGGACGATGTAAAGCACGGATGCGACGGCCATCGAGATGGCAACAGGCACCCCGATCAGCATCAGCACCAGGAACGAGCCAAGAAGGAGCAGCATCGGATCAACCCTCGACGGTCTGGAATTCTTCGGGGCGCTCCAGAACGGAGTAGCCGCGACGCATATTGGCAATGAAGACGATGATCGCGCGGATCAGCATCAGCACGAAAGCGACGAGAACGGTATAGAAGACGATGTTGCGCGGCAGGTCGATGGTTACCATCTGCTCGTCCGCCACGATGTCGACATAACGCCACATCAGGTGGCAGCCATAGGCGAAGAAGCCGATGCGGACGATATCGACGAAAGTGGCGAGCACGCGCGCAAGGCCTGCAGGCATATAGTGATAGAACACATCCACCTGGATATGCCGCGAGGTGCGCACACACATGACGGAACCGAGAAAGACGACGCCGATCAGGCAGTTGATCGCAATCTCCTCGGTCCATGCGTAGCTGTCGTTCAGCACATAGCGCGTGAAGAACTGCAGGAAGACGCAACCCGCCATCAGCCAGAAGACGATCAGCGTGATCCAGTCTTCGATGGCGTAGTCCGAGACGTTTGCGGTCGGCGCGTGCCCTTCGAACTCGTGACCGATTTCTTCGGCCGTGATTTGCGTATGGATTTCTTGCGACATGATCGGCCCTGTTCCAGTTCGGAATGAAGGAGCGCGGCGCCTGCAGCAACCAAAGTGTTACAGCGTCCTTGCGCGTCTGAAAGACGCGCGGCGCTGTAAGGCGCCGCGCCGCGGGTTTTACTGGATCGCGCGGATTGCTTCCCAATCGGCCTTGTCGTAACCGAAGTCCTCGAACTTGACCTTATCCATCACGGCCTTTTCGAAATCGGCCTTGTCGACCTCGGCGACGTTCAGGCCCTTTTCCTTGAAGGTTGCAATAAGACCGTTTTCCTTGCCGGCGATCGTCTTGCTCGTGCGCTCGGCGGCCTCCTGCATGACCTCGCCGAAGATCTTCTTGTCCTCGTCGGAAAGGCTCGCCCACCGCGTCTTGGAGATCACGGTGTTGAGGTGATCGACGATGTGGCCGGTGAGGATGATGTTCTTCTGGACTTCGTAGAACTTCTTCGCCTCGATCGTTGTCAGCGGGTTTTCCTGCGCCTCGACCGTGCCGTTCTGCAAAGCGAGATAGACTTCGGCAAAGGCGATCGGCGTCGTGTTGGCGCCGCAGGCGCGCGGCATGGCCAGATAGGCCGGAACGTCAGGCACCCGGATCTTCAAGCCCTGCATATCGGCGCATTTGGCGATCGGCTTGTTGGCGGTTGTATGGCGCGTGCCGTAATAGCTGACGGCGGCGATGTGGTTGCCGGTCTTGTCTTCATAACCTTCGGCAAGGCGCTTGAAGACATCGCTCTTGGTGTAGGCGATCAGGTGATCGGGACCGCGGAAGATATAGGGGAAATAAGTCACGCCGATCGGCTTGTAGTCTCGGGCCGCGAAGCTCGATCCCGAAATGATGATGTCGACCGTCCCGAGCTTGAGGCCCTGGTTGATGTCGGCTTCCTTGCCAAGCTGCGATGCCGGATAGACCTCGATCTTGTAGCGCCCGTCGGTGCGCTTGCTGATCTCTTCCGCGGCCCAGACGGAATCCGTGTGAAAGGGCTCGGACGTTTCATAGACATGCGCCCATTTCAGCACTGTCTGGGCCTGCGCGATCGCGCTGCTCGCCATGATCGCGGCTGCAGTGCAAAGTATCGTTGCCAGTCTGCTTTTCATTGCTCTCTCCTCCCGAGCTTGGGTTAAGTCTTGGTAGTTCCTTTCGACGGCCGCTTGTTGCGTCCGCGCTCCTCTTCCCCTGAGAACTCCTCCCCGAAGCTCTCGGAAAACCTCTTCTGCGACATGGTCAGATGGGCGCGCATGGCAGCCTTGGCGCCGGCCGCATCGCCGGCGGCGATCGCGTCGCGAATGGCCCGATGTTCGTCCAGGGCGCTGCGCCATGTCGTGGGGCCCTCAAAGTGGCTGGCGAGCCTTGCGAAATAAGGGGTCATGCGCATGTCGAACATCTCGCCCGTGACGCGGATCAATGTTGCATTGCCGACGATGGCGGCAATGCCGGTGTGGAAGGCGCGATCGGCATCGAGCACTGCGATTGCATCGTTGACCACACCACCCATGCGCGTCAGCGTTTCATCGAGCAGAGCGATATCATCCGGTGTGGCGCGACCGGCAGCTTCTTCGGCGATGGCGCATTCGATGAGGGCCCGCGCCTGCAGCAGTTCGAAAGGCCCCTCCACCGGCTCGCGCTCGGCCCCAGTGACAGTCGCAGCATGCTGGCGCACCACATAGATGCCGGATCCCATGCGGATGTTGACGAGGCCTTCGACCTCCAGGACGATCAACGCCTCGCGGACGGTCGGGCGTGAGACCGACAGTTGCTCCGCCAGGTCGCGTTCGGCCGGCAGCCGCTGGCCGACGGCAAGCTCGCCGCTCGCGATCATCAGGCGAATCTGATCCGCAACCTGTCTATAAAGACGGCGTGATTCAACAGGCGAAAACATCGTGGGCCTCCCGGGCGGCTTCTCCTCAGCCGCACAGCTGGTCAACTGGCCTGACCAATTAGTACCTAAATAGCATTGCTTGAGTTGTGCGTCAATCCGCCGCACAAACGCAAGACACGAGTATCTATGAAGGCGTCCGCCCTCTCGACCCGGAGGTTTGTGAGATCGCTGGGAACCTTCGTTGTCATTCGGGGTTCGGTGGCCGACATCTGGAGTAGAGCCGATGAATCATCTCTGGCTTTTTGCAGTAGCGGGCGGAGCAGTTCTCCTGGGAATTGCTCTTGGCTTTGGAATGATCAAACAGGATGGACAGCGGTCGGCCGCGGCCATCGCAGGTGCTTTCGTCGTTGCGCTCGGCGCCCTCGGACTCGGCCTCTATGTCGCCAGTGCGCCCACGGCCCCTCTTCGAGCGTCCGACAGAGAAGGGTCGCAGAACAGGCTTCCGGCGGCTGCGACGACAGAAAAGGATTTGCCTGGAAAGTAACCGACAAGCAAACCGCCGTGAGCGTGCTGTGCATTGAGGGCACAGACGCCGTCCTCGGCAGGAGGTGCACTGTGACATATTTTGTGGCTGTCGCGGAGCGGGCGTTTGCCTCCGCTCTCGAGGCGATGACGGATGAAGAGCTCTTCGCAATGATGGCTGATCTGGAAAGCCGCAGTGAAGCCTGGGTTAAGCCTTCGCCTCATGACGAAGACTTCGCAAAAATCGTCCTTACCGAAAGCGCCATAGAAAGACGTTTCCCGGGACAGATGTTTAAGCCGTACAGGGAGTGGCAAATCCGCCGAACTCGTCGAAATTGCGCCTGAAACGCATTGGGCCGGGAGCCCCATTGTTTGGCTGGCCGGCCCCGTGGGCGGGCGACTGAGCCCAGCAGTCGCCTCGCATACAACGAAGTTGATAGGCATTAGCCGTGAAGGCTCTGGAACGCGTGGGGCGGATTCACCAAGACTGAGGTGAAATAAGGAAGTGCCCACTTCCAAGGATGTGCAAAGCCTCGGTGACGCTGGCTCGCCGATCGAATCGCCTAGCTGCAAGCGTGGTCAGTCGAGGAGTTGGTTTCCCAGCATCAACAGCAAGGACTCGCGGGCGCGACTCACGCGGCTTTTCAATGTGCCGATCCGGCACCCGCACATCCTGGCGGCGTCCACGTAACTCGTTCCGGTAGCCACCAGTGTTAGGGCGCGGCGCCTATCGTCGGGAAGAAGCGTTAGTGCCTGTTGCAACTCCCGCTCCCGTAGCGCCCACTCCTGGGTTGGCGCGATCGACACCTGGTCCATCGCCACGCCCATTCCAGCTGGTTCCCGTCTTTGCTTGCGATAATTGGTGCAGAACGTGTTTCGAAGGATGGTGAAAAGCCAGGATTTGAGCGAGGTGCCTGGGTGGTAGAGATGGAGCGAGTTCAATGCCTTCATCAGTGTTTCTTGCACGAGATCATCGATATCGTCGTCGCTGCGCAGAAACCTTCTCGCAAAGGCGCGTAATGCCGGCGTCAATTCAACGATCTCTAGCTCGATTGCGGAAGTTTCTTTGCTGTTCGAAGCAGGGTTTACTGTAGATAAAGACGTCATTTTTCTTTCCCCTTGGATGAAAAGGAAAGTTCTGGACGTCCTAATCGTTGCCGTACGATACCGGACCAACGTCAATAGACAGCGCCGTCCCCGGGCCTGCCACTCGCAACTGCCACCGTTGCGTAGAACGCAGCCGGTCCCGGCTTTCCGCAATCGTTGGATCATCGCCGAGTTCGTTCGGTCGGCCGAGGACGACGAAATCATGGAGGAGTTCAAGGGCTCGGTCGCTTTCGAGGCCGGTTGATTTCCGCGCGGACCGTCGAGCACTATGAGATCGCCCGCTACGGCAGTTGATCGCATGAGCAAAGCAGGTCGGCCTCAACAACCTCCCGCAGCTGCAGGCAACACTCGCCGAAGAAGAGGCAACCGACAGAAAACTCACGCAGCGCGCAGTCGTCCGCAAATGCTAGGAAAGGGGCGGCGCGATCCCCATCACGCCGGCAACGGTCACCGCCTCGGCGGTGCTTCCTCGAATTCCTCACGAAAAAACCCGCCCCGGTAAACTGACCCCGTAAAGTTGGACGGTTCACAGAGCGGGGTTTTCGTGAAGCCGCCGATTAATTATTATGCGCGGCGCAGGCCTCATCCATTGGGGTCGCGTTGCTCGTGCCGCCTTGTGTCTGGAGCTTGGCGGAATTGTTGACCGGGTTGGGGCACTTGGTCTTATCCGTTTTCATCGTGCCGCCGGTCGTGGAATTTGTCGTGGTGGAATCGGTTGCCATCGGCGTTTTGATCTTCGTGTCACTGGTTGCGCCGCCACCCTGATCGGCTTGGTTTTTGTCGATCGTGGCGCCGGCCGGCGCCGGATTGGACTGGGCGAAAGCAGACGTGGCCATGCCGATAGCGAAAAGAGAAGCTGCTACGAGTTTCATATGCATTTTGATATCCTCCTTGGGATCTTTGCGTGGTTCGCCTAGCCACAATCTCACCGTCACATCATTGTTCCGCACTCGCTGTTTACAAATATGCCGTAGGCTCGGGAGCAGCCGGCACGCCGAGTCAAGGCGTGAGGCAGGATCAGGAGATGGGTGATAATGGCCAGGTGTGCCGGCCAGCGGCGAACGCTGTGCTCGTGAAGATTACTTCGCGTAAAGCGCTCGCGACCGCTCCAGATGCTTGAGGAGTGCCGTTTCCGAGCCATCAACGTCGTTTGCGGCCAGGCGGTCGACGATTTCGTCGTGTTCGGCGAGCGTGAATTTTTCCTTGCCGGTCCAGATCAGCATCTCGGTATGATATTCCTTCAGCCAGGCAAGCATTGCTTCGCTGACGGCGACGTAGATCGGGTTGCCTGATATCTGCGCGATGCGGGTGTGGAATTCCATGTCCGCGTCGATGAACTCTTCGGCCCGGCCAAGCGACATTCGCTGGCGTTCGATGATGTTCCTGAGGTCGGCGATATCATTTGCGGAGGCCCGCTGCGCGGCCTCGCGTGCCATGCCCCGCTCGAAGAATATGCGCGCGCTCTTGAGATATTCCAGCGAGTCCGACGATTGCGACAGCATGATCTTGGCGGTGAGATCGACCTGGCGGAATATCGATTTTGCCGTCAGCCTGAGGACCTTCGCCCGCTCGCCATGCGAAATGCTGACAAGACCTTTATTGGCAAGGGACTGCATGGCCTCCCTGATTGCCGGCCGGCCGACGCCAAAGCGTTCCATTAGCACGCGCTCGGACGGCATTTCGTCGCCGGGCTGAAGCTCGCCCGAGGTGATCATTCGCTCAAGTCGATCAAACACTTCATCAGAGAGTTTCCGGCGGACGATTTGTTCGAGGGGCTGGGTCATCACATCTCGCTGGCTCAAAATGTTTTTTCCTAACAGTTTCCGTGTCGAGAACAAAGCTGTCGGCGAAAATTTGCGGATCCGAAGATTCTACTTTTCATCATTTGGAATACTCATTATACCAGATCACGAGTTGACACCATGGCAATTTGCGTGGCGAGAGGAGCAACCGTCAGTTTCATGATGATTACCCTGACCTACCGTATCGAAACGCCCGGCAGCGTCGAGGCGATGGCGGAAAAGATCGCGAGCGACCAGTCGACCGGCACCTTCGTGCCCGTCCCCGGCGAGACCGAAGAGCTGAAATCGCGTGTCGCCGCCCGCGTGCTGGCAATCCGTCCGCTCGAAGATGCGCCTCATCCGACCTGGCCCGAGATCGCCCCCGGTACACGGCTTCGTCGCGCCGATGTCGACATCGCCTTTCCACTGGACGCGATCGGGACAGACCTCGCGGCATTGATGACCATTGCGATCGGCGGCGTCTATTCCATCAAGGGCATGACCGGCATCCGCATCGTCGACATGACGCTGCCCGACGCCTTCAAAAGCGCGCATCCCGGACCGCAGTTCGGCATCCCTGGAAGCCGCCGCCTCACCGGCGTCGAAGGCCGGCCCATCATCGGAACGATCGTCAAGCCGGCGCTTGGCCTCAGACCACACGAGACGGCGGAGCTCGTCGGCGAGCTGATCTCATCCGGCGTCGACTTCATCAAGGATGACGAAAAACTGATGAGCCCGGCCTATTCGCCGCTCAAGGACCGCGTTGCGGCGATCATGCCGCGCATTCTCGATCACGAGCAGAAGACCGGCAGGAAGGTGATGTATGCCTTCGGCATCTCGCATGCCGATCCCGACGAGATGATGCGCAACCACGACATCGTGGCTGCGGCCGGCGGCAATTGCGCCGTCGTCAACATCAACTCGATCGGCTTCGGCGGCATGAGCTTTCTGCGCAAGCGTTCCAATCTGGTGCTGCACGCGCATCGAAATGGTTGGGACGTGCTGACGCGCGACCCGGGCGCCGGCATGGATTTCAAGGTCTACCAGCAGTTCTGGCGGCTGCTGGGCGTCGACCAGTTTCAGATCAACGGCATCAGGGTCAAGTATTGGGAGCCGGACGACAGTTTCGTTTCGTCCTTCAAGGCCGTCAGCGCGCCGCTATTCGATGCCTCCGATTGCCCGCTCCCGGTTGCCGGTTCGGGCCAGTGGGGAGGACAGGCGCCGGAGACCTATCAACGGACCGGCCGGACCGTCGATCTTCTCTATCTCTGCGGCGGCGGTATCGTCAGCCACCCCGGTGGCCCGGCGGCCGGCGTTCGGGCCGTGCAGCAGGCCTGGCAGGCCGCAGTCGCGGACATCCCGTTGGAGACCTACGCGAAAGATCATCCGGAGCTCGCCGCTTCGATTGCAAAATTCAGCGACGGCAAGGGCGCGTGACCGCGATGGATCAACCTCTCGTCAGCTATTACGGGGACGACTTCACCGGCTCCACCGATGTCATGGAGGCCTTAGCCTCGAACGGCGTGTCGACCGTGCTTTTCCTCGACATTCCGACGCCGGAACTGCTTGGACGCTTTCGGGATTGCCGCGCAATCGGCATCGCCGGGACAAGCCGCAGCGAGACCCCCGCCTGGATGCAAGAGCACCTTTCGCGCGCTTTCGAGTGGCTGAATTCGCTTGGCGCCGGGATCTGCCACTACAAGGTCTGCTCGACCTTCGATTCCAGCCCCGACATCGGCAATATCGGCAAGGCGATCGAAATCGGCCGATTGGTGTTCGGGCAATCCGTCGTGCCCGTCGTCGTCGGCGCGCCGCAATTGAAACGCTACACGGCATTCGGCAATCTCTTTGCCGCTTACCAGGGCCGGATCTTCCGAATCGACCGCCATCCCGTCATGAGCCGCCATCCCGTCACCCCGATGGACGAGGCGGACCTTTCGGTCCACCTGTCGAAGCAGACCCGCCTTCCCGTCCTGGTCGCCGATCTCGTCGCCATCACCGCGACGGATGCCGATGCGCGTGTCGATGAACTCGCGTCGACTTCAGAAGGGATCCTGCTCATCGATGTCGACTCCGAGGCGACGCAGGAGGCCGCGGGCCGACAACTGCTTCGTGTCACCGGCCGCTCCGGAAGTTTTGTCGCCGGCTCCTCGGGGGTCGAATATGCCCTGCTCAGCTCATGGCGGCGGAGCGGCTTCATCGGCAACAGCGGCGCCGAGTTTCCTGATGTCGGCCCGGTCGACCGCCTCGCCGTCGTGTCGGGCAGCGTGTCGCCAACAACCGAGCGCCAGATCCGGGCGGCTGTCGAGAACGGCTTCGAGAGCATCGCCCTCGATCCGCTCGCACTGGTCTCGGAGCCCGGCGAAGGAGCGATCGATGCGGCGGTAGAGGCCGGCATCCAGAAGCTCAGGCAAGGCAAGAGCGTCATTCTGTACACCGCGCTTGGCCCGTCTGCCGACCGCGGCGCCGACATCGACAGGCTTCCGGGCGCTCGTCACCGGCTCGGGAGCGCGCTCGGCACGATCTTGCGCCGCCTGATCGAGAACGAAGCACTATCACGTGCGGTCGTCGCCGGCGGCGACACATCCAGTCACGCACTCAGGCAGCTGAAGATCGACGCGCTGACGACGCTCCTTCCACTGCCTCAGACGCCAGGCTCACCGCTTTGCCTTGCGCATGGCGACTATCAGCCGACAAACGGCCTGCAGATCGCCCTCAAAGGCGGCCAGGTCGGGACTGACGGTTATTTCACGCAGATCCGCGAGGGAAGGAAACGCTGATGGTTTCCCGATCCGGCTTGGCGCAGAAAAACGCGTGGGTCATACGAATTAAGTGATATGGTGATTGACTCATCATACCAGTTTATGATCCTATCCAGAAACGGAAAAGGTGAGGAAACATGACTAAGATTGCCCTCTTCGGCGCAGGCGGAAAAATGGGATACCGGCTTGCCAAAAATCTAAAAGGCTCGCGTTTCGACGTTCGCCATGTCGAGGTGAGCGACGCAGGCAAGGCCCGTTTGAAGAATGATCTCGGTGTCGATTGCGTGCCCGTCGATGTCGGGCTCGACGGCGCCGACGTGGTGATCCTGGCCGTGCCGGACACGGCGATCGGCAAAGTCGCTGCAGGCATCGTCGACAAGCTCACATCAGGCACCATGGTGATCGCGCTGGACGCTGCGGCTCCCTTTGCCGGCCACCTGCCGAAGCGTGATGATCTCACCTACTTCGTCACCCATCCCTGCCATCCGCCGATTTTCAATGACGAGACGGATATGCAGGCGAAAAAGGACCACTTCGGCGGCCTCTTCGCCAAGCAGCATATCGTCTCCGCACTGATGCAGGGGCCGGAAAGCGCCTACGCGCTCGGCGAGGAAATCGCCAAGCTGATCTGGGCCCCGGTCATGCGCTCGCACCGGGTCACGGTCGATCAACTTGCTATGCTCGAACCGGGCTTGTCGGAAACCGTCTGCGCATCGCTGCTCGTCGTCATGCGACAGGCCATGGACGAATGCGTGGCACGCGGCGTGCCGGAACAGGCTGCCCGCGACTTCCTGCTCGGCCATATGAACGTGCTCGGCGCGGTCATCTTCAAGGAAGTCGACGGCGTGTTCTCGGATGCCTGTAACAAGGCGATCGAGTTCGGCATCCCGGCGCTGATGCGCGACGACTGGAAAAAGGTATTCGAACCGCAGGAGATCGCCGAAAGCATCCGGCGCATCACCTGAGCCGGCTTGGGGAGGCAAGTCCTCCCCCTCAACTGCCCCGGGGAGACGGGGTATAGCCGCCCCAGGGAGAAGGGGCTTCATTCACAACAGGGAGGAAACAATGAAACTGACGCGCAGACTGACACTTGCAGCTTTTGCCAGCGCATTGGCGCTTGGAACGGCTCTTCCGGCCTTTGCGGCCGATCTCATCGCCATCATCACGCCGGCGCATGACAATCCCTTCTTCAAAGCCGAAGCCGTCGGCGCCGAAGCCAAGGCGAAGGAGCTCGGCTACGAAACGCTCGTCATGACGCATGACGATGACGCCAACAAGCAGTCCGAAATGATCGACACGGCGATCGGGCGCGGCGCCAAGGCGATCATCCTCGACAATGCCGGAGCCGACGCCTCCGTCGCGGCCGTCAAAAAGGCGAAGGATGCAGGCATCCCCTCCTTCCTGATCGACCGCGAAATCAACGCGACCGGCGTTGCCGTCGCCCAGATCGTCTCGAACAACTATCAGGGCGCCCAGCTCGGGGCGCAGGAATTCGTCAAGCTGATGGGCGAGAAGGGCAATTACGTCGAACTGGTGGGCAAGGAGTCCGACACCAATGCCGGCATCCGCTCGCAAGGCTATCATGACGTCATCGACGACTATCCGGATCTGAAGTCCGTTGCCAAGCAGTCGGCCAACTGGAGCCAGACGGAAGCCTATTCGAAGATGGAAACTATCCTCCAGGCAAATCCCGACATCAAGGGCGTCATTTCAGGTAACGACACCATGGCCATGGGCGCGATCGCAGCGCTGCAGGCTGCCGGCCGCAAGGACGTGATCGTCGTCGGCTTCGACGGCTCCAACGACGTGCGCGACTCCATCAAGTCGGGCGGCATCAAGGCAACGGTCCTGCAGCCCGCCTATGCGCAGGCTCAGTTGGCGGTGGAACAGGCAGACGCCTACATCAAGAACAAGACGACGCCGAAGGAAGAGAAGCAGTTGATGGATTGCGTTCTCATCAATGCCGACAATGCCGGCAAGCTCGAGACCTTCGCACTGACGAATTGATCAGCCGCGAATTGCGGAGGGCGCAGCGCTGCGCCCTCCGCAATGCATTTCGCAAGACGTCGAGGTTTAAAGCATGTTGAGAATGAAGGGCGCCCTGCTCGCTGCCGTCGTGGCGGCCGGCTTGCCCGGTTGCAAGATCATCGAGACGCCGACCGCAGAGGAAAAGGCGGCGGCAGCGGCCAAGACCGCCTTCGACCCGAATGCAAAGGTCGAGGCGATCTGGCAGTCCGAGGCAGTGCCCTATTTCGAGAAGCGCGCCGGCGACCTCAAGGACGTCATGCAATTGGCGGCCTCCAGCCCCGACGCCGCAGGCGAGAAATACGGCAATCCCCGCAAGCAGAGCAGCTCGCCATGGACCTATGCGGTGAAGATCACCGGCAAGGTTGTCGCGGCCGATACGGCCTCGCGCGCGGCAACGCTCGATGTCGACGCAGATGGCGACGGCAAGGCCGACGCCAAGGTGCAGATCGGGCCGGCGTTGCGCGGCACGGCGCTGCGCGACACGCTGGAGTTCGTCAATTTCAACGAATTCAAGAACCAGATCGAGTGGGCGCAGTTCGGCAAAGCCTTCAACGAGAAGGCCAATACCACCTTTCTCTCCGCCATCCCGCGTGAGGGCCTCGCCGGCAAGACGGTGACCGTGACCGGCGCCTTTCCGCTGCCGAAGAGCGGCGAGGTGCCGCTGATAACGCCTTCGGAACTGAAGGTCGGCCCATGACCACAGGGGAGGCACAAAAGGACGACATCATCCTGCGCCTCGACGACGTGTCGAAGGTCTATTCGGGCATCGTCGCCGTCAAGCGCGCCAATCTCGAGCTGCGCCGCGGCGCAGTGAACGTCCTTGTCGGCGAAAACGGTGCAGGCAAGTCGACGCTGATGAAAATCATCGCCGGCGTCGAGCGTCCGACGCTCGGCCGCATCATTCTGGATGGCAAGCCCGTCTCCTTCGACAGCCCGGCCGATGCGCAGGTGCACGGCATCGGCATGATCTTCCAGGAGCTCAATCTCTTCGCCAACATGTCGGTGGCCGAGAATATCTTCGCCAGGCGTGAGATCACCCGCGGCATCCTCGGCATCGACCACAAGGCACAAGTTCAAAAGGCCAATGCGTTTCTGAAGCGTCTGGATGCCGGGATCGAGGCCGATACGATGGTCGAGGACCTGCCGATCGGCCAGCAGCAGCTCGTCGAGATCGCCAAGGCGATGTCGTTGAATGCCCGTATCCTGATCATGGACGAGCCGACGTCGGCGCTTTCGGCGGCCGAAGTCGAGATCCTGTTCAAGGTGATCGCGGAACTGAAAGCCCAGGGTGTGGCGATCGTCTATATCTCCCACCGGCTGGAAGAGCTGATGCGGATCGGCGACTACATTACGGTGCTGCGTGACGGTCAGGTCACCGGTGAAGCGATGGTCCGCGACATCGACACGCGCTGGATCGTGCGCTCCATGATCGGCTCGGATGCCAAGGATTTTGCAAAATCCGTGGACCACGTCGTCGGAGCCGAGGTCTTTCGCGCCGAAAACATCAGCCTGCCGCGGCCGACGGGCGGCCTTTCGGTCAACGATGTCTCCCTGTCGGTCAAGGCGGGAGAAATCCTCGGCATCTACGGCCTGATGGGTGCTGGGCGCAGCGAATTCTTCGAATGCGTGATCGGCCGTCACACACACTCGACCGGCAAGATCTTCATCGACGGCAAGCATGTTCGCGCCCGCGACACCACGCGGCGTATCCGCCGGGGCCTTGCGCTCATTCCGGAAGACCGGCAGCGGGAAGGTCTGGTCCAGGTGCTTTCCATCGCCTCCAACCTGACGCTGGCGAGCCTTAGCCGCTTCACCCGGCTCTTCCATATCGACAGGGGTGCGGAAAAGAATGCCATTCGCGATGCAATCCGCGATCTCGCGATCAAGGCGCCGAACCCGGATTTCGAGGTGACCTCGATGTCGGGCGGCAATCAACAGAAGGTCGTCATCGGTAAGGCGTTGATGACCAATCCGAAGGTGCTTCTGATGGACGAGCCGAGCCGTGGCATCGATGTCGGCGCCAAGGCCGACGTCTTTCGCACCATGCGGCGGCTGGCGGCAAACGGGCTCGCCATACTGTTTTCGACTTCCGACCTCGAGGAGGTCATGGCGCTTTCCGATCGCATCGCGGTCTTGAGCAACGGCCAGCTGGTCGCCGTCTTCGACCGCAACGAGGCCACGGAAGAAGCCATTATCGCGGCTTCGGCCAAGGGACACGGACATCAAGGGAAACTCGCGTCATGATGGCGGCTACATCAACCACTCTCGCGCCGAAGGGCGCCAACGGCTCGACGCTTCTGACGCTGATGAAGCTCAGGACGTTCATTGCGCTGTTCGCGGTCATCATCTTCTTCGCGATCTTCGCTCCGAACTTCACCTCGACGGCGAACATGATCCTGATGTCGAAGCATGTGGCGCTGAACGCCTTCCTGGCGATGGGCATGACCTTCGTCATCATCACCGGCGGCATCGATCTCTCGGTCGGATCGATCGTCGGGCTTTGCGGCATGGTCGCCGGCGGGCTGATCCTTTACGGTATCGAATTGCCGATCGGCTACACGATCTTTTTCAACCTCTTCGAGATCGTGCTGATCACCTTGTCGATCGGCCTGCTCATCGGTCTGATCAACGGCCTGCTGATCACCAAGCTCAACGTTGCGCCCTTCATCGCCACACTCGGCACACTCTATATCGCCCGCGGTCTCGCTTTGCTGTCGTCGGACGGCCAGACCTTTCCGAACCTGGTCGGCCGGCCTGAATATGCGACAACCGGCTTCGATTTCTTCGGCGCGGGACGAATTCTCGGTCTGCCGGTATCGATCTGGATCCTGATCGTGCTGGCGCTGCTGGCGGCCTATGTCGCCCGCTCGACGCCAATCGGTCGGCACATCTTCGCTGTCGGCGGTAACGAGCGTGCCGCGCGCATGTCCGGAATCCGGGTCGATGTCGTGAAAATCTTTGTCTACATGTTCTCCGGACTGTGCGCGGCAATTGTCGGCGTCGTCATCTCCTCCGAACTGATGGCAGCCCATCCGGCGACCGGCGAAAGCTTCGAACTCAATGCGATTGCCGCAGCGGTGCTCGGCGGCACCTCGATGTCGGGCGGCCGCGGCACGATCGGCGGCACGATCATCGGCGCCTTCGTCATCGGCATCCTCTCCGACGGATTGGTAATGATGGGCGTCTCCTCCTTCTGGCAGATGGTCATCAAGGGCCTCGTCATCATCATTGCCGTCGTCGTCGACCAGGCACAGCGCCGCCTGCAGCAACGCGTTACCCTCATGCAGATGGCAAAGGCAGGTTGAGATGACGGAATTGAAAGGGGCTTTGATCGGCTGCGGTTTCTTTGCGATCAACCAGATGCATGCCTGGAACGACGTTCGGGGCGCTGACATCGTTGCGATCTGCGATCGCGATCCGGAACGGCTGAGGATCGTCGGCGACCAATTCGGCATCGAGCGTCGATACAGTGATGCCGAGGCGATGTTTGCCGATGGCGGTTTCGATTTCGTCGATATCGCCACGACAGTGCAGAGTCACCGCGCCCTGGTAGAATTGGCCGCCCGTAACAGGGTGCCGGCCATCTGCCAGAAGCCGTTCGCCAAGACCTTGTCGGACGCGAAGGCGATGGTCGAGGCGTGTCGCAATGCCGGCATATCGCTGATGGTGCACGAGAACTTTCGCTGGCAGACGCCGATCCAGGCAGTGCGCAAGGCGCTGCACGCGGATGCCATCGGCACGCCTTTCTGGGGTCGTTTCTCTTTCCGTTCGGCTTACGACGTCTTCTCCGGCCAGCCTTATCTGGCCGAAGGCGAACGTTTCATCATCGAAGACCTCGGCATCCATACGCTCGACATCGCCCGCTATATCCTTGGCGACGTTCGATCGGTCACGGCCCGCACCAAGCGGGTCAATCCCACAATCAAGGGCGAGGATGTCGCGACCATTCTGCTCGATCATGAAAACGGCGCCACGTCGGTCGTCGACGTCAGCTACGCCACCAGGCTCTCGAAGGAGCCGTTCCCCGAGACCCTGATCGAGCTCGACGGTTCTGAGGGCACGATCCGCCTGACCCGGGGTTACGGCCTCGAAGTCACCAACGCCAAGGGCACCACGACCACGGACGTGTCTCCGAAGCTGTTGTCATGGGCCTCGCGGCCCTGGCACAACATCCAGGAAAGCGTCTACGCGATACAGCAGCATTGGGTCGATCAGTTGGAGCGCAGCGCGGAACACTCGACGTCAGGGGCCGACAATCTGAAAACTTTCGCGCTCGTCGAGGCCGCCTATGACAGTGCGGCCAGGGGACAGACGATCGATGTCGGAGCGATGATGCGATGACGGTCGATGCGTTCCAGCTCTACGGCACTCGCCTCGTCGAAACGCCGCCGGTTCGGCTGAGAGCCGGAAAACTGGGCGCCGATCTCGCCAACGGCAACCTCCGCACCATCCGCTACGATGGGATCGAGTTGCTGCGAGCTGTCTCCTATCTCGTGCGCGACCGGGACTGGGGAACCTACAGCCCTGAGATCGTCGATCTCCGGATCGAGCAGAGTGACGATCGTTTCGCGGTCGCCTATCGGGCCCGCTGCGAGGGACCGGACGATACGAGGCTTGTCATTGACGTTCGCATCACCGGAAGCGCGGACCGGCTCGACTTCGAGGCCGAGGCCATCACAGAGACCGGCTTCGAGACCAATCGCTGCGGCTTCTGCATCCTGCATCCGATCGTCGGCGTGGCGGGCTCGCCGGCAACGGTCGAGCATGTCGACGGCCGGATAGTGGCAACGCGGTTTCCCGATCTCATCGAGCCCTGGCAGCCGTTCAAGGACATGCGCGCCATCACCCACGAGGTTATGCCTGACGTTCAGGCGGAATGCCGGATGGAGGGCGACACCTTTGAAATGGAAGATCAAAGGAACTGGTCGGACGCATCCTATAAGACCTATGTCAGACCGCTCGCGCTTCCCTGGCCGTATGAGATTGCCGCCAATCGGCCCGTTCGGCAGAAAACGTCGCTGGTCATCAGGGATATCAGCGATTCGACACGGCATCCTCCTGGGGTGTCAGGCGGTGCCATAAAACTTGAACTCGGTGCGCGCACCGGCACCATGCCTGATATTGGCGTGATCATTACGCCCGAAGAGGCCGATGCGACACTGTTGGCAAAGTCCGTCCTGTCGGAGATCGCTCCCCAGGAACTCCTCTTCCATTTCGACCCGGGCGCCGGGCACGGAATAGACGCGCTCAGGCGGTTTGCTGCGATCGCCACAGTCCATGGCGGCCGCTCGACGCTGGAGATCGCCCTTCCCTGCAAATCGTCGCCGGCGAGCGAGACCTCCGAGATTGCCCGCCAGATGCAGCTGGCGGAATTCAAGCCCGATGCGATCATGATCTCGCCTTTGGTCGACCGGCAGTCGACGCCGCCCGGCAGCACATGGCCGGATTGCCCACCTCTGGACGAGGTCTATGCCGCCGTCCGCGCCGCTTTTCCCGGCATTCGCATTGGCGGCGGTATGCTGAGTTATTTCACCGAGCTCAACCGAAAGCGCGTCCCGGATGGACAGCTCGACTTCGTCAGCCACTGCACCAATCCGATCGTCCACGCCGCCGACGATCTCAGCGTCATGCAGACATTGGAGGCGCTGCCCTTCATCACGCGGTCGGTGCGTGCGATCTATGGCGACAAGCCCTACCGGATAGGTCCATCAACGATCCCGATGCGGCAGAACCCCTATGGCAGCCGCACGATGGACAATCCGGTGGGCGCGCGCATCCCGATGGCCAACCGCGACCCACGCCACAATGGACGCTTCGCGGAGGCCTTCGCGCTCGGTTACGCGATACGGGTGCTGGATGCTGATCTGGAATGCCTGACGCTCTCGGCCTTGTCAGGGCCATTCGGTTTGATCGCCGGTCCGGCTGAACCCACCGAGCAAGGCGGGCGGCGCCCGCTGTTCAACACCGTGCGGACATTGTCTCGATTGGCTGGCGCATCCTGGCAGGAATGCGTCTTCTCCTCACCCTCCGAGGTCCTGTCTTTCGTTGCACGGGATGCCGGAGGCGCCAGACTTCACGTCGTCAATCTGACGGGCGAAGAACGAAAGGTCGATTGCGGCGCATGCCGGCCGGCAGATGCGGGCAAAGAGTTGCTGCTCGCGCCGTTTGCGACCGCAGCCCTCCCGCTAGCGGATTGACCTTCGGCGGTGCAACCGCATTTATGCAGGTGGAGCTCGCACTGGGAGGATCAGCATGAAGACGAAGAAGCTTATCAATGCCGGCGCAGATGCCGTCGATGAGATGCTGCAAGGCGTTCTGGCGGCGCATCCGCGCCACCTGTACGCCGTGGAGAACATGCCCCGCGCGATCATTGCCAGAAACGGCCCCCGCAAGGGCAAGGTCGGCTTGGTCATCGGCGGCGGATCGGGGCACGAACCGACATTTCTGGGGTTTGTCGGCAAGGGGCTGGCGGACGCGGCCGCAATCGGCAACGTCTTCGCCTCGCCGCCGCCCGATCCGATCATCGCCTGCGCCATGGCGGTCGACGGCGGCGCCGGCGTGCTGTTCATGTATGGCAATTATGCCGGCGACGTGATGAACTTCGACATGGCCGCCGAGATGCTTGCGCTTGACGAGATCGAAGTGCGCACCGTCCTCACCACGGATGACGTGGCATCCGCCCCTGCCGATCAGCGGGACAAGCGGCGAGGCGTGGCGGGCAACGTCTTCATCTTCAAGGCTGCCGGTGCGGCATGCGATCTTCTCTACTCGTTTGAGGATGTTGAGCGTGCCGCCCGCCATGCCAATGCGCGAACCTATACGATGGGTGTCGCGCTCTCGCCCTGTTCGCTGCCCCAGACCCTCCGGCCGAACTTCCTGATCGGCGAAGGGGAGATGGAGATCGGAATGGGCATCCATGGGGAGCCTGGCGTGGCGCGCGAGCCGCTGAGGCCGGCCGACGCGGTGACCGACGAACTCATGGACAGCATTCTTGGCGAAATGAAAGCAGACCGGGGCGATCGTGTCGCGGTACTGGTCAATTCGCTGGGTTCGACCCCGATGATGGAGCTCTACATCATGATGCGGCGCGTAAAGTCCCGGCTCGACGATGCCGGGCTCGTCCTCCATACGTCGCTCGTCGGGAATTACTGCACCTCGCTCGAAATGGCCGGCGCGTCGATCACGCTCATGCATCTCGACGACGAGCTTCAGCAATTGATTGACTACCCCTGTGATTGCGCGATGTTTGCGAGGTAATCGATGACCTTTACGACCGAAGACCTGCAGCGTTTGTTTGCCGGGATTGCCGAGGATATCGCGGCGCAACGAGATCATCTTTGCGACCTGGACGGTGCCATCGGCGATGGAGATCACGGCCTTGCCATGGATGCGGGCTGCCAGGCCGCGGCGAAAGCGGTCGGCGAGCTTGACGCCGGGATTGCCCCGACAACCGCATTCAATGTCGCGGCAAAGGCATTCCTAAATGCGGTCGGCGCTTCGTCCGGCCCGCTATATGCCACGGCCTTCATGCGCGCCGGAGCGGCCGCCAAAGACAAGCAGACATTGAGCGATGACGACTTCCTGCGCGTCTTTGCGGCAATGGCACAGGGAATCCAGGAACGCGGAAAGGCCGAACCCGGTGAAAAGACGATGGTTGACGCCTGGAAACCCGCGGCTGACGCCGCTCTCGATGCCCGGCAGTCGGGAAAGCCCCTCCCCCAATGCTTCGAGGCGGCCGAACGGGCAGCGCGGGCAGGCTGTGAAGCGACCAGCCACATGACGGCCGCAAAGGGACGGGCTTCGCGATTGGGGGACCGCGTGATCGGGCACATCGATCCCGGCGCCGCCTCGGCCGTCATCATCATCGCCGCGATGGCCAAATTTGCCCAGCATCACGATGGTTAGCTCGTCGTGTCAGTTCCTATCTGCAATGGGCCTGGCTTGACACCAGAACGGCGGGTGAAACTTTCTTTCGAAACGGTCAAGGTTCACTTCTTCGACCGAGAGGCGGAACAGCGTTTGAGCGCCTGAATAAGATGCGTCAGCAGGTCCGTCGAACACGGAACCGGAATTTGCCCTTGCAGACGAAATAGTGACTTGTACTCTCTAATCTGGCCAATAGGCTGTTGGTCGAAGACGAGGTAGCCAAGACATGCATATTCGAAAGGCCGTCTCCGCCGACGCGGCGGAGCTGAGCGGTCTCCTGAACGAGATCATCCTTGCTGGTGGAACGACCGCACTCGAGACGCCGCTTTCGGCTGCCGAGTTCGCGGACTGGTTCATCGATGGCGAGTTTTCTCTTACCTGCCATGTTGCAGAGCGCGATCAGTCGCTCGTCGGTTTTCAGTCCCTGAGCTTATACGGCGATCCGCCGAAAGGCTTCGCCGACATCGCGACCTTTGCTCGCATGAACCCTAGAACCCTAGGCGTCGGCAGCGCTCTTTTCCCCGCAACCCGAGCGGCAGCGGAAGAGCTCGGGCTGGAATTCATCAACGCCACCATTCGCGCCGACAACGTCAGCGGTCTCGGCTACTATGCGAAGATGGGATTCGAGACCTATGATCGGCTGGTCCAGGTTCCGCTTCAGGACGGAACACCCGTCGACAGGATCAAGAAGCGTTTCAGAGTGGACGCCAGGCACCGCCCAATAACCAACGCCTGAAACGTGTCAATGACGCTGTGGGAATGCTTGGCATCCAAGGGCCGGACCGGTTCAGCCTTGCCCGGCGTCGCCCGCCGTTCGGGGACGACAGGCCGATGCTGCCTCTTTGCAGGCCACACTTTGATGCGCGGCGACGAGTCAAATTTTGCAGCCTGCGGAATATTAACCCCATGAAGTTACAATATACTTTTCCGTAAGGGAAGCAAACTAGCGTTTACCTTCCGTCAGGAGCTTCCCTCCTCAAGAAAGACTATCCACTATCCAAAGGGATCAAGCATCGGGATAGAGATGGATTTGGAGCCGCAACGACGTAAAAAGGAACAGATCGAAGCCATGCCCGGAGATTTGCCCATGCCGACTGCCATGTTCACGGCCGACGAACTGGCGGTGATCCGCCGCGCTTACGCCCATCAGGTGGTGGCAACAGCCGCAACGACGAACCCGCGGATCGAAGCTGCCTTTGCCACCGTCCCGCGCGAAAAATTCCTCGGTGCGCCGCCATGGCAGATCGCCAATCTGGGCGGCGGATATCGCCCCCTCCCCTCCTCCGACTTGGTTCTGGCCTATCAGGACGTGCTGTTCGTCCTGCAGTTCGAAAAGGGTGTCAACAATGGTAGTCCCTCGCTGCATGCCCGTCTCCTGGCAGAGTTGGACATACAAATCGGCGATCGCATCGCCCATATCGGTGCCGGCACCGGCTATTACAGCGCCATTCTTTCGGAGCTTGTCGGCCCTTCCGGTCATGTCTATGCCGTCGAGATGGATCCCGATCTGGCTGCCCACGCTCAAACAGCGCTTGCCGATCGGGCCAATGTCAGCGTCATTAACGCCGACGGCAGCCAATGGCCGCAGCAAGAGGCGGATGCGATCTATGTGAATTTCGCCGTCGCGCGGCCCGCGGAACCCTGGATCGAAAGGCTTCGGCCTGGAGGGCGCCTCGTGCTGCCACTCGGCGTACCGCGCCAGGACCGACCACCGAAAGGCGGCCGTCATGCATCCCATGGTGCTGCACTTCGTATCGAGCGCGGCGAGGATGGATTTGCGGCGCGTTGGATCGGCACAGCTTATTTCGTTTGCGCCAACGGTGGATTGACAATCGACGAGAACGAGCTCGAGGCGCTGACCGCCGCCTTCAGGCGCGGCGGCATCGAGTTCGTCAAAAGCCTACTCTGGAAGACGGAGCCGCGGATAGGGCGCTGCTGGTATATCGGCGACCAATGGGCGCTTTGCTACGACGACGTCTGAGCCATCCGCGCAGGGAAAGTCGACTGCCTATCTCAGCGAGAAACGAGAGCGCTGTAGCGCAGCTCGGCAGGGAGCACGACGCTCTCGACGCCATACTGCCTTTTGACCGGCGCGATCAGCTGACGCACATCTGACCGACGACACGTCCCCACGCTCAAACATTTGTGCAGGAAGCATGGGCGACAACACGCTCAAAGGCCGCGGACCTGGGCTATCTCGAAGCTTAGCGCAGGCTCGCACCGGTGCCCCTGCCCTATCCGACACCGGAAAGCCTGCCGTTGAAATTTACTGCCCATCATCTTTGATGATCGGACCAAGCGCGCCAAGGATCCGAGCAACGGCCATACCGGCCTTGGTCGAGACGGGACTGGGCGCCGCCGGCCTATCAAAATCAACGGCCCGCATGCACGGGATATTGTGCGGCGACAACTAACCAGTTGCTTGGTTCTAATACGTTGGCGCGACATGACTAAGGCATTCGGCTCCTCCTCCTGGAAGGCGCCGCACAGACCGACAGCTGAGGATCAGCAAGCGACGGCCACCGCGCCATCGTCGGTCGGTGGCGTTCTTGGCGCGTGACTTGCTCGCCAGCGATCTCACGAGACAACCGAGCGCGGCTCTCCTGCTGGAGGCGATGCGACGGTCGCGGCGCAAATCGGCGGCGCAGACAACCAACACAGATTCTCATACATCTCGCGAGGTCGGATCGACACGAATGGAAGGTGAGGATGCGTTGCCTGTTCGACGCGGGTTGCCAGAATGACAAAAGCCCGGCGCGGGAGAGATGCGCCGGGCTTCGATAGGGACCGACAGCCTGGGAGGAGAAGTGCTGTCCGTCGGACCGAAGCGGCTAGGAGGGGAAAGCGCTTCGGTCCATCACGAGGTAATGTCGCAAGGCGGTAAATTCAAGCCTGGCGGTTGCGCGGATGTCGCAGACGAAGTGCCAGACAATTGCAGCCTTCACTCGCACGCGATTAGGGCTAGGCGAGGGGTTGTCCGCGGACAACTTGCCGAGCAGCGATCCCGGCGAGGGAGCTCCGGACCTTCAGCGGGCCGACCTGCCCACCACGAAATGATTGATGAGGGCATAGGGGATCGCGCTGCTGCTGCGCCAAGAGCCGGACACGCGAATGGAGATTGCCGCTTGCCTACCCCTATCCCGACCAAGGGCGTGCCCCCTTGTCTCCACCTGACCGGGGCCGAGTTAGCCGAGATATCGAACAAGGCGATCGATCTGGCGCCGATGACCAACGACGGCGCCAACTCCCAACCATCCGCCGCACATGCGGACGCTGCCGTCGGCTTTCAGCCATCCGCTGCATCATTCGAGGCTTCGGCCTCTGGCCTACAAACCTCAAGAAGGAGGATGAGACGCGCCGCAGGAGCCTCGAAGCACCGAGCCGCCCGTCTACCGATCTGGCCGGACCGAAGCATTGCCGTTGGCCGACAACCTAACGCCGAGCGACGGGCGGCCTCGATTGCCGCCTCATCAAGGAGGCGCAAGACCGGCGAGGATGACGCCGCCGCGGCGCGCCACCGCCCTTGCCGCGGATCCCTTTCGGTGAGCGAAGCCGCAGCGTTGGCAGCCCCGCAGCCTCTTCGAATCGGCGGCGCTCTGCTCCTCTTTAGACGGGAGCAGTCTCTCGGCATAGCGGAACTGCCGGCAGACCGGGCGGAACTCTTGGAGCCAAATACGCCGCGCCTGTTCGGCAAGACGCATGAAAGCGCGCCTCTACGATACTAGGCAGAGCCATCGAGGCGGCATCAATGCCGCAAATCAGCACGGCGATATCAGGGATATTCTCCCGGCGCGAACCAATGCTGCGGAGATCGGTCATGCGCAAACGACCTGGCGGCTACCACGTTGATCATCCGTTGTCCGCGGACAACGGATGATCAGACAACGTTCGGCCTTGCAGCTAGGGTTTACGGATCCGCCTCGGAAAGGTCGCAGGGTCGGTTGCCCATCCGCCATGAAGCCCGGCTTCTGTGTGGTGGTCGGCCGACAGTACGGCTGCCTCGCTGCTATCCGGCTCTTCATACGACCGAGCGGAAGGATCTCGCGGAAGGGGAGGGGCCGTCCTTCTTGGAGATCGGCAGTTCACGGCCGAATTCTTCTGGCGCATCGGCCCATTGCGAACGGGTGGCCTCTGATATCGACCGGCCGGCCGTCAGCCCACCTGACGTAGCCGCGACCACCGCCGATCTGCTTGCACCAGCGAGCCGTGCATATGTGGGAACGGCAGCGTCGGGTCCGCCTTGTCCTGAGATAGCCGACCGCAGCACCAAGACTGCGCCTTCATGTCAGATGGGCCGCGCCCGTCATCGATGCACGTTATTTGATGACATGCAGCCCCTCGCTGCCAGCCAGTGTAGAAGACCAGCGTTCATCCCGGCCGATATGCCGAAAGATCTTCCTGCGCCTTATGAACGGGATGCCGGAGCAGCGCTTGCAGTGACGGCCGGGGAGGGCTGCCTACGGCAAAATAACGCCGGGCTACGAACAGGCCGACGTCCGCAGCGGCGCGTATCGTATATCCGCCTCCTCGCCGCGCAGATCTGCCCACGCGTGGCCACTGGATCGATCGCGGCGCGTTGTGCCGATTGCCGAGACGCTATCCAGCAACCACCGAAGCCATCGAGATCGCGTCCGCAGGCAGGCGGCGTCTCGGCCTCGCCGACGCTTGGTCACGACGTACACCGAACGAAAGCAATCGGCTCGCAGGGGCGGACCCGGTATTTGCCCGTTGATAACGCAAACGGCTATTGCAGGCCATTGTCACCGGCGCTATTGTTTTGCTGGGCTTTGCTGTACAGCACATCGCCTGAGGCGCCGGTCGCCGATAGGCGCCTGCTTCGGATGGCAACAGGTGGAATTCAGATCCAAGCGGCTCCTCCAATTCGGGCTGCGCACCGATCTACGCTTCGCGCGGCTGCCAAGCCACCCCATCGGTAGATTTGTTGAAAAGACCCCCAGCACTGCAGTAACGAAACTAAAGTCCGGATTTGCTTCCGTAGCGGCACGCCACTGCAGCGATATCAATAACTTATGAGCGCAGTGGCGACGCGGCCCAATCGCTCCAATCCCTGCTTCCTGACCCGATTGGAGCAACGAACGATCAGGCCTTGCATCAAATGTCCGCAGGAAAGCAACGGGTTGCATCCTTTAGCGGCACCCTGCGTTATCTCCGCACCATGCCGGAGAACATCCTCATGCCAGATGTACTTCACCTCAAGAAATTCCCCATTGCGGCGACAATGGTGGCCGCAGCGATTGGCGCATTTGTCTTGATGCAGGCAGCTGAGCGCAGGTCGGTCGCCCCGTCTGCGGATACCGGCCGCGCACCTGACGATCATGGCCGCAGCGCCAGCACGCCCGAGGCTATCCCTTTCAGCGGCCTTCGCGACGTGTTCTGGCGCGTCTTCCACGAGGTCCTCGCCGACCGGGTCACACTGATTGCCGCGGGTGTGACCTTTTATCTGCTGCTGGCGCTGTTTCCAGCCATGGCGGCTTTGGTGTCACTCTACGGGCTGGTTGCAGATCCGACCACCATATCCGACCATCTTCGCGAATTGGCTGGCCTCATGCCATCAGGAGCGTTCGATCTTCTTGCCAATCAGATCAAGGAGCTCGTCGATCGGCGCGACGCGACGCTCGGCATTACCTTCTTCGTCGGCCTCGGCATCGCCCTCTGGAGCACGCATAACGGCACGCTGGCGATCTTCGACGCGATGAACGTCGCCTATGAGGAGGAGGAGAAGCGGGGGCTTGTCCGGTTGAACCTGATCGGCCTCTGCTTTACGTTGTGCGCGATGCTTTTGACGGTTGTCATGGTGGCACTCGTCGGGGTCATGCCGGTTGTTCTCTCCTATCTCTGGCTCGATCAGTTCAAGGAGCACATGGCCCTTCTCATGCGATGGCCGGTGCTTCTGCTGGTCGTCGCGGTCGCCGTTACATCGGTCTACCGCTTCGGCCCCAGCCGCGAGCCTGCCAAGCTCCGGTGGATGACATGGGGCGCGGTTCTGACCACGATCGCCTGGGCCGCCATGTCCCTCGGCTTCTCCTTCTATCTGGATCATTTCGCCAATTACAACGCGACATACGGCACGCTCGGCGCGCTGATCGGCTTTCTCATCTGGATCTGGCTTTCCGTCGTCATTCTCATCGTCGGAGGAGAACTCAACGCCGAACTGGAGCATCAGACAGCGAAGGACACGACGACGGGAACGCCGCTGCCGATGGGATCACGCGGGGCCCATGTCGCCGACACTCTGGGCAAGACCATGAGCTGACCGCGATGATTGCTCCTCTCACATGGTTTTGATGTATTCTGCCATTTCTGCAGTCCCGACACAGGAGACGATGATGACCGCCCCGCATCCTTCCAAAACTCATATCGGCAATCATGCCCTGCATCCCGAAACACAGATGCTGAATTACGGCTACGATCCCGAACTCTCGGAAGGGGCGGTCAAGCCACCGGTGTTTCTCACCTCCACCTTCGTGTTCAAGACGGCCGAGGATGGCCGCGACTTCTTCGATTACGTGTCGGGCCGCCGCGAGCCGCCCGAGGGGAAGGGCGCCGGCCTCGTTTATTCACGCTTCAACCATCCGAACAGCGAGATCGTCGAAGACAGGCTCGCCGTCTACGAAGGGACGGAAAGCGGTGTGCTGTTTTCATCCGGCATGGCAGCGATCGCCACCACTCTGCTCGCCTTCGTCCGGCCGGGGGATGCGATCCTGCATTCGCAGCCGCTCTACGGGGGAACCGAAACATTGCTGGCAAAGACTTTTCTGAACTTCGGCGTCGCCGCTTTTGGATTTGCCGACGGCGTCAGCGAAGGATCGGTGCAAAAGGCGGCAGAAGAGGCGATGGCCAAGGGCCGCGTCTCTGTCATCCTGATCGAGACGCCTGCCAATCCGACCAACAGCCTGGTCGATGTCGCAATGATACGACGCGTGGCCGACATGATTGGAGCAAGACAGGGCCATATGCCGATCATCGTCTGCGACAACACCCTGCTCGGACCGGTCTTCCAGCGGCCGATCGAGCACGGCGCCGATATCTCGCTCTATTCGCTGACGAAATATGTCGGTGGTCATTCGGATCTGATCGCCGGCGCCGTTCTCGGTCGCAAGGCGGTGATCAAGCAGATCAAGGCCCTGCGCGGCGCGATCGGCACCCAGCTCGATCCACATTCCTGCTGGATGCTCGGCCGTTCGCTGGAAACGCTGCAGCTCCGCATGGAACGGGCAAACAGCAACGCGCGTGCCGTCGCCGACTATCTGCGCGATCACCCGAAGGTCGAGAAGGTCCACTATCTGCCCTACCACGATCCGGAATCGTCGGCCGGCCGGACCTTCATCGCGCAATGCACCGGCGCCGGCTCCACCTTCTCTTTCGACATCCGCGGCGGTCAGCCAGCCTCGTTCAAATTCCTGAACGCGCTGCAGATCTTCAAGCTCGCGGTCAGCCTCGGCGGCACGGAATCGCTTGCGAGCCATCCTGCCACCATGACGCATTCCGGCGTGCCCGCCGATGTCCGCCAGCGCATCGGCGTTCTGGAATCGACGATCCGTCTTTCGATCGGCATCGAGCATCCGGATGACCTGATCGCCGACCTGGAACTGGCGCTGCAGGCCGCCTGAGACACGGCGGGGAAATCGATGCCCGGCGCCGCTGGGCATCGAGCATGGCGTCACTTGTCGTCGATCGTCAGTTCCGTCTCGTCGGTATCCAGCACGAAGACCGCAAGCAGGCGCGCCGGCTTGGTGTCGCTGGCGTTTGCGCTGACGCTGTGGTGATCGCCGGGAAATTCGGCGAAGCTTTCTCCGGCCTTATACGTTTTCACCGGGCTGTCGTTCACCGCGCTGCGGATCGCCCCTTCGAGAACGGTGGCGTAGATGAAGGCCGAATCCGGATGGGTATGGCCGGGTGACAGGCCGCCGGGCTCATATTCCACCATCACAGCCTTCATGCTCTTGCCGGGAACATTGGGAAGCTTCTGGTCGAAAACGACGCTTACCTTCGCTTTCCCACCTCCGGCGTGAGCCTGAGTGCCGGCGGCAAGGACAACGGCGACGGCCGCTGCTGAGATCATTTTCCTGATCATGTCTGGTCTCCTCAATTGATAGAATGGGTCGACAGGCGCAGCCTCGCTGTCAGGCGCTCTTTTTCTGCGGTGGCTGACGGCTGAGCCAATCGTCGAAACGGATCCGGCCGAGCCGCGCCTTGGGGCCGGTCACGAGCGAATTGTCCTCGAGTTCGACCCCGAAATAGCGGGCATGCGGATCAGCGACCACCTGACGCGGATCGTTCGTCGCCTTGAAGAGACGCGTCACGATTTCGGTGAGGCGGATTTTTTCCGGCCCGCCGATCTCGATCGTGCCGTTGACAGGCGGGGCGAGCGCCACCTCGGCCATGACGTCGGCGACGTCGTCCGAGGCAATCGGCTGCAGATAGGCCGGCGACAGATGCGCCGTCTGGCCGACCGTGTTCGATTGAGCGATGCCGGCCATGAATTCGTGGAACTGCGTCGAGTGCACGATGGTGTAGGCTATCCCGGAGCTCTTGATCAGCTCTTCCTGGGCCATCTTGGCGCGCATGTAGCCGCTGCCCTGCAGCCGCTCCATGCCGACGATCGACAGCGCAATATGATGCTTGACGCCGGCGGCAGCCCCCGCCTTGAGCAGATTGCGGCCCGAGATCTGGAAGAATTCCAGGACGGCCTTGTCCTCGAACGAGGGCGAGTTTGCGAGATCGAGCACCACCTCAGCGCCAGCGAGCGCTTCCGCCAGACCCTTGCCGGTGATCGTGTCGACGCCCGAATTCGGCGAAGCCGCCAACACCTCGTGCCCCTTGTTGCGCAATCTTTCCACGGTCTTCGAGCCGATGAGGCCCGTGCCGCCGATAACGACGATTTTCATGGGTAGTCTCCTTGTCCTTTACGAGGAGTTTCCTCTGTTGACTTGCCTTTGTTGACTTGAATGCGAGCAAGCGACTGCTCGGCCTGGCGAAACCGCGTCCTTTATGAGCGAAGCGACTTCATCGGGACCCTCGCCGGTGCGACCGGTGTAACCGATGGGTAGGAGAATGCGCCCGATCGCGCCGCCAAACCATTCTCCCTCGGTCGCTGTCACCCTATGCGAACGCAGTAGGCTAACTGGCTCTGCGATGAGCCAGTTGGCTGAAATGGAGGAACATCACGTCAACAGGCATCGGCCGAACCTACCGTCAGGGCAGATGACCGACCCAGAAGGCAAGGCGTATTCACTGGTCTGCAAGCCGGTGACTTCCGCCATCAATCCGCACGATGGAGATAAGAATGATCAAGCGTCTGAACTTCATGGCCCATAACAACAGCGGCATCGACGGCCTGGTGGCCGTTGAAGCCTGGATTGCCAGGAGCTTCGATCCGAAGTTGCTCGAACTCGTCAAAGTGCGTGTTTCCCAGATGAACGGATGCGCTCACTGCCTGCACATGCACCGCCAGGACGCGCTGAAGCTCGGCGAAACGGATGACCGGCTGCTGCTTCTGAACGCGTGGCGGGAGTCGCAGCTCTTCACCACACGGGAGCGGGCCGCGCTCGCCTGGGCCGAGGCTCTTACTCAGATCGCGAAAAGCCATGCGCCGGATGATGTTTATGAAGAGGCGCACGCCAGCTTCTCGGATGACGAGTTCGTGGCCCTTTCGATCGGTATTGCGATGATCAACGCCTGGAACAGGCTGGCGATCGGCTTTCGGCTTCAGCATCCAGCAGATCACAAACGCGCCGCCGCCTGACGGCCTTCGCCTGGTCAGGAAAGCTGGGTAGCCTCGAACATCGCCGTAAGCCCGATGCCTCCGCCTATGCCGATCATGGCCAGGCCAGTCGCACTGGGCGCCCAGCTTCCGCGGGTGTTGCGGATCAACTGGCTGTATAGCCGGGTAACAAGGATTGCGCCGGAGGCCCCGAATGGATGGCCGAGCGCAATTGCTCCACCGTCCTTGTTGATCGCGTCGGCAGGGATAGCGAGCTGATCCAGCGATGCCAGAACCTGGGCCGCGAAAGCCTCGTTGAATTCGATGGCATCGATGTCTAAGAGAGAGAGCCCTGGCTGACGCTGCAATAGCTTCCTGGTCGAGGCGACCGGGCCGATGCCGAGTAGATTAGGATCCACACCGGCAGCGGCGCTGTCGATGAAGGCAAGGCCCTTTTCGATGCCGATACTTCTCGCCATTGCGCGGCTCATGACCAGCACCAGGCAAGAGCCGTCGTTCAGCGGGCAGGCATTGCCGGCTGTCACCGAACCATCGGCCAGGAAGACCGGCCGGAGGTTTGCGAGAGCCTCAAGAGATGTGGACGCGCGTGGGCACTCGTCCCGTTCTATCAGACCCTGGCCGGTGGAAATTTCGACAGTCTCGGGTCGAAAGATGCCCGCTTCGGCCGCCTGCACAGCGAGCCGGTGGCTGCGCAGGGCGAATTCATCCTGTCTCTGCCGCGATATGTCGAACTGCCGCGCGACGTTTTCGGCGGCAATCCCCATTTCCGGGTCGCCGATCGTTTCAGGCGAAAACCGGGCGCGCCCATAAAAACGCGGCGGCATCCCATGCGCCTTTGGTCTTTCGACGCGCCATGGCGCGGTGCTGACGCTCTCCACACCGCCAGCCAGAAAGCACGCGCCTGCTTTCGCCTGGATCAGGCGGGCTGCCATGATGATCGCTTCCAGGCCGGAGCCGCATTGCCGATCGATCGAAACACCAGGAACCGCCATGGGAAGACCTGCGGAAAGCGCCGCCAGCCGCGCGATGTTTCCGCCGCCGCCGGCGGCGTTGCCTACCAGCACGTCGTCTATCGTGTCTGGCGCAATTCCCGTTTCGGAAACAATGCGATGAATGATTGGCGCGAGCAGATCTTCCGCCGCCACAGTCGCAAGCGATCCGAAAGCCCGGCCGATCGGCGACCGGTAGGCGGCAACCACGACCGGCTGCCAATCCTCGTCAGGCTGATAGGCGTAGGACACGATCGTCTCCAGAAACCACAGATGTCTCCACTTGCCCCCTCGAGATCTTGCCGCTGCTCGTCATCGGCCAGGACCTTATATGGTAGAATTGCTTGGGGATCTTGTACTTCCCGAGCATCTGTGCGCAATGATCGGCCAGAACTTTTAGGTCCATCGTCTCTCCCGAGACCACGGCGACGATCCGTTGGCCCAAATAGGCGTCCGGCAGCCCGAAGACAACAGCGTCCTCTACGCCGGGGCAGGCTTTGAGCGCGCTCTCGACTTCCGCAGGATAAACGTTGTTGCCGCCTGATATCATCATGCCGCCGGCCCTGCCGATCACCCGCAGCATACCTTTGGCATCGAGTTCGCCGAGATCTCCAACCGTCGCTCCGGCTTCTGTGACTCGGAACGCCTGACCGTCGTCGCCCCAAAGATATCCATCCGCGATCAGGTCGCTGTCGACGAATATGGTTCCCGGCACATCGGTCCCGACATCGTTTTCATCGGGATCGCGAATGGAGATTTCCACGCCGGGATAGGCTTGTCCCACCCGGTCGATCGGAAAATCGATCTCGCCGCCGACAAGGGTAGAGACCGTCATGAAACCCAACTCGGATGCGCCGTAATATTCCCGGATACGGGCATTCGGAAACAGGCGGCGCATGGACTCGACCCCGTTCCGGTCAAGCTTTGCGCCGGCGGTCAGAACGTCGCGCAGGGAGGTCAGAGCAGGTTCGCTTGCGCGGGCCCTTGCAATGCCGGCTATATGGGTGGGTACGGCAACCAGCCGTTCGACTTGCCAGGAGGAGAGTGTGCGTGCCACCGCGCCCGGATCCCATTTCCTGACCGAATGAAAGGTCCCCCCGGCATCGAAAGCTTCGACCAGTGCATAAAGCGCCAGGCCATGCGCGAGGGCTCCCGGGCACATTGTCGACGGCGCGTCTTCGAGCTCGAAAACGACGCGTCCCCGATCGAGGCTCCGGCGCCACTGTTCCCGCGAGCGATAATAGGCTTTCGGCTCGGCCGTGGTCCCTGAGGTGAAGCCGATCAGAAAGATCTTGTCCGCATCGAGCGGCAGCTCGGCTTCCTTTCCCGCTGCGGCAAGATCGAATGCTTCCGCTCCGGCGGCGATAACGGGAATGCCGAATCTCCGGGCAATTTCCGCGCTCGGCCCGGCATCGTCGACAATCAGAACGTCAGGCGCCAGGCGCTCGATGATGCGTTCGATCCTCTCCGCCGGCATCATCGGATCGATGACCGCGCAGGCGTTCGGGAAAGCGGTCGCCGCCGCAAAATACTCGGCAAAGCCGATATGGTTGCCGAGGCTGAGAGCGACAAGCGTCTCCACACCGGGCAGATCGAGCGTGCGGCGGTTCGAGCGGGGGAGATCTCGGAGAAACCGATAGATTGCCTTGGCGCGCACATAGAGCTCGCCATAGCTGAGCGAACGCCCGTCGATCACCAGCGCCGGCTTGTCCGGTGTCTCCGTTGCATGTCGAAGAAGCTGCGCATGGATCGGCATGGACACCCGCTGGTTTGAATGATCGGTCGTCAGCCTGGAGACAGAGCGGCTCTGGTCGCTTCCGGAATCGGTGTCGGGCGGTTGTCGGAGAGGCCGACGCAAACCCAGACGAAATGCGCCGATGCGCAATGAGCGCCATCGCGTTGGCGAAAGAGTTCTATGGCAAAGGACAGGCTCGTGCGCCCGATTTTCTCCACGTCCACCTTTGCCTCGACAACATCGTCAAGGTCGATCGGGCTGTGAAAGGTGATCTCCGCCTTCTTCACGTGATAGGCGACGCCGGAGGAGGTGTGACGGAAATGGCTGAGAATTTGCCGTTGCCGCAGGAACTCGACGACCGCATCCTCGCAATAATCGAGATAACGGGAGTTGTGGACGTGACCATAGATGTCGATGTCTCGCATCGAGACCCGGAACGATGCTAAAGGCCTGTCGTCAACGCTCATTCGATCACCGAAAATTCGACGGGGTGATCTAACCGCAGTGTGTGGGGGATGCAATGCAATATCAGGCGGTCGTGCGAAAATTCGGACCAGCCCAGGACGTCGTCGAGCTCGAGCAGGCTGCGCTGCCGCCGCTGCGGCGCGACGAGGTGAGGGTGCGCCTGCTGGCGCGGGCGATCAATCCGTCCGATATCATCACCATATCAGGAGCCTATAGCGGACGCACGACATTGCCCTTCATTCCCGGCTTCGAAGCGTTCGGCGTGGTCGAACAGTGCGGTGAAGAGGTTCATGGGCTTTCCCCCGGGGCACGCGTGCTGCCGGTGCGCAGCGCCGGTGGCTGGCAGGAATTCAAGGATACCGATCCCGGCTGGTGCCTGCGTGTTCCTGACGAGCTCACCGACTTCGAGGCTGCGACGAGCTACGTCAATCCGATGACGGCCTGGTTGATGCTGCATGCCAAGATCGGGTTGAGGCCGGGCATGCGCATCGCCATCAATGCCGCCGCCTCGTCGATCGGCGCCATATTGATCGGTCTCGCCAATGCCGCAGGCGTGGAGCCGGTCGCCATCGTCCGCAGCGAGGGATCGCTCGAGCGCCTGCGTGGCCGGGTCGAGGCTGTCATCATCGATAGGGAAGAAAGCGAAAACGATCTGGCCGCCGGGCTCGCCGGCCGGCATGGGCTCGACGCCGTGCTCGATTGCGTTGGAGGAGCACGCGCAGCAGTCCTCGCCGGTGCGCTGCGGCCGGGCGGACGCTTCGTGCATTACGGTCTGCTCTCGGGGCAGAGCATCCCGAATTCATTCTGGGCGTCCCATCCCAATATCGCCTTTTCCTATTTTCACCTCCGGGAATGGGTCCATTCCGAAGCGATGGGCGACGTCCAGCACGCCTATTCCGAGGTCGCGGCGCACATCGTTTCGAAGGTCATCGAGACCGAGATACGGGAGGTGTTTCCTTTAGAAAATGTCCGGCAAGCCCTGCAGTCCGCGCTTCCCTTCCGAACGGGTGGCAAGGTTCTGCTCGCCTGACGAACACAGGTCATCGGCACTGCATGTCAATGACCCGCGCCATCAATCAATCCGGGGACGCTCCGATTTCGGCGTTGCCAGCCCGTGTTTGGCAAGCTCCAGGGTCAGGATACGGGTTTCGAGAAGGTTGAAGATGCGCAGGATGGCTTCGATCGCATCGAACGGCTTCGTCAGAAAATCCTTCGCGCCGAGAGAAAGCGCCCGCCGGCGCGTCGGCAATGTTGCATCGGCGGTCAGAACCAGGATCGGCAGATAGCTGTTGTCAGGAATGAGCCTTGCGAAGGTCTCCAGCAAAGCGAAGCCATCGAGATCGGGCATCATCAGGTCGAGAAGAACGAGATCCACCGGATGTTCGCGGAAGAGCCGCAACGCCTCGCGTGGCTCGGTGGTACTGATGAGTTCCTTGAAGCCTTCGCGTTTGAGAATGCGCTCCAGCAGCGACACATTTGCAGGCTCGTCATCGACGATGAGGATCGTCGATCGTCGCACGATATCGGTGGGGTCTGTCATGGGCCAAACATTTCGTCAAAGGCGTGGGAGGATATCAAGCGCGCAATCAATCATAGGCGACGTCTTCATGGTGGACTTTCGACGGAAAGGCCTCGTCTTCGGGTTTCCTGCGTCGCCGCGGGCGCGCGCGGCAAATCGACGTGGAAGGTGGCGCCACCTTCCGGACGGTTGCTGAAGCCGAGCGCGCCGCCCATGGCGTCGATCAGATGCCGCGACAGCGCGAGCCCGAGACCGGTCCCTTCTTGACCGATGCGTTCGGCTCCCAGCCGATCGAATGGGGTGAAGAGCCGGGCAACGCGTTCCGCCGGAATGCCGGGACCGGTATCGCTGACCTCGATCCGAATAGTGTCATCGCCAATCTCGCGGTGGCTGACGGTCACGCTTCCGAGCTGACGATTGTATTTCACCGCATTGGACAGCAGGTTCAAAAACACCTGCAGGAGACGCCGCCGGTCAGCCAGAACCGCGAGATCCCGCTCGGGCTCGACGACGTCTATCCGGATCTGCTGCTTGCCGCAGAGCGGCCGCGCAAGCGACACCGCTTCATCGATCACATCGGCGACGCGCTGCGGTTCGACGGCGAGATCCATGCGCCCGGCCTCGATCCTCGCCATGTCCAGAACCTCGTCGATCAGGCTGAGCAGATGTCTGCCGGCCCTTAGAATTTGCGCGACGCTGTCCCTGGAATCCGCATCGGTGACGTCCATTTCCAGAAGCTGCGCGAAGCCGAGGACGGAATTCAACGGCGTGCGTAGCTCGTGGCTCATTCGCGACAGGAATTCGCTCTTGGCGTTGCTCGCGCGAACCGCATCCTCGCGGGCGGCAAGCAGGGCCTCTTCGATTTGCTTGCGCTCGGTAATATCGCGCGTGATCTTGGAAAAGCCGCGCAACCGGCCCGTCTCGTCATGGAGTGCGGTCACGACGACGTGCGACCAGAATTGCGACCCGTCCTTGCGAACGCGCCAGCCTTCCGCTTCGGTGCGTCCATGAAGAGCTGCTTTGGCAAGCTCTTCCGCCGGAAATGTATCCCTGGTTTCCATGGGATAGAAGCGGGAAAAATGCTGCCCGACGATCTCCTCGGCGCCATAACCGGTGATCCGCTCGGCACCTGCATTCCAGCTTATCACCTGTCCTGAAGTATCGAGCCCGAAGATACCGTAGTCGCTGACGCCTTCGACCAGTTGCCGAAAGCGCTCCTCGCTCTCGGTCAGATCAGCCTCGCGTTTTTTCAGAAGGACGCTTGCATCTTCGAGCGCCTGTCCGAGGCTTCCGAGTTCATCGCGGAAGGGATCCGCCACCGTCACGACCTCGCCTTGCGACAGCCGATGCGCCTCAGCTTTCAGCGCATGCACACGGCGCACAATGCTTGCCGAAAACAGGAAGACGGCGACGAGGGCGCCGGCAAACCCAAGAAAGCCGGCTGCGATCATCAGGCTTCGCGACAGAGTGCGAACCCGGTCCGCGGCCTCGGTCCTCGCGTGAAGCAGATCGGCCTCCCGCCGGCTCATCGCGTCGATTTCCTGTCTCAGCACATCGAGGACCTGCTTGCCCTCGATGAGCTTGGCCGCAAGGTCCTCGCGTCCGCCGGCGCGCAGGATGTCGGCCTGTTTCAGGAGTTGGAGACGATCGACTTTCGCGACGACGAGGGTGCGGATGCGTTCGAGGCGGCTCTTTTGCTCGTCATCCCGCAATCGCCGGCCGACCTCGTCGAGCACGACGGGCAGCCTGTCTTCGGCCCGGTTGAAGGGATCGAGAAAATCGGTTCGGCCGGTCAGCAGATAACCGCGCATCGCGGTGGCCGCTTCGGCGATCGAGGCATGGATCTCCTGAATGCCCGACTGGATCTCGAGCGTGACCCGCACCTGATCCTCGGCAATCCGGCTTTGCCGGTCGGCCACGAAGACCGAGGCGAGAGCTGCGAGCAGCAGCGCCAGCGGCACGGTGATGATGACGATACCCTTCGCTCTCAGCGGCAGATCGGCGAAACGCAGGGTCATGGCTGTTCTTCGCTGGATGTTGCGAGGAGCCCGCCGCGCACGGCCATGACCGCGGCCTGCGTCCGGTCGCCTGCGCCCAGCTTGCCGATGATGCGCTCGACGTGGATCTTCACGGTACCGGGCGAGATCTTCAGGGTTCTGGCGATCTCCTTGTTGGTCAGGCCCTCGGCCACCTTCGACAGGACCTCGCGCTCCCGGATCGTCAGCGTCTCCAGAGCGCTGCTGTTGGTCTGCGGCTTGGTGGCGACGCGGCGCAACAGCTTGGCGACGAGCGGACCGTCGAAGAAGGCGTCGCCCTGAAGGACGCGCCGGATCGTGCGGAGAATGTCTTCCCGGCTGGCGTCCTTGAGCAGGTAGCCCGTGGCGCCTGCTTCGATCGCGGCTTCCAGATAGTCGAGACTGTCATGCATCGTAATGATCATGACGCGTGTTCCCGGCGAGACGCGCCGGATCTCCCTCGTCGCGGCGAGGCCGTCCATGCGCGGCATTCGGATGTCGAGGAGTGCCAGATCCGGTTTGTAGAGCGTACAGGCCTCCACCGCTTCCACGCCGTCGCGCACGTCCCAGGCAATATGAAAATCGTCTTCGCCGCCGATCATGGCGATAAGACCTGCGCGGGCGATGTCATGATCGTCGGCAACGAGAATGGAGGCGCTCATTCTGATGTCGTCTCCTGCCGAAGGGGGGCGACGGCACGGACATGAGTTCCGCCCGAAGACCCGGCCACGATTTCGAAGCGTCCGCCGAGCAGCGCCAGCCGTTCACGCATGCCGACAATGCCGAGCCGCCCGCCCCGCATCTGAACCGGAGGAGGGCACTCCTCGACGATGCCCTTTCCATCATCGATCACTTCGAGATGCGCTTCGCCCTTGCCGTCCTCGAAGAGGCGCACGACCAAGCGGCTCGCCTCGGCGTGCTTGATCACATTGGTGATCGCTTCCTGCGCGACGCGATAGAAGATGATCCCGGCTGATGTCGGCCAGCGGTCGGAGGCGGCATCGAGGTCGGCGATCACTTCGAGACCGGCGATCGCATCGAGACGCGTGCGCAACGCCGCGGCGACACCGAGATCGTCGAGCTCGGGCGGACGAAGATCGGCGATGGCCGCACGAAGATCAGCGACGGAACGGCGCGCGAGCGTTGCGAGTTGGTCGATCTCAGGCTTCAGCGCATGCTTTTCGCCGATCCGGGCCGAAAGATCCTGCAGGCGGTAGCTGAGGCCGGCGGCAAGCTGCGCCGAGCCGTCGTGCAGATCGAGCGCCACCCGCTGCCGCTCCTGCTCCTGCGCCTGGATCAGTTGCGCGACGAGGGCCGCGAGTTCGCTGCGCTGCCGTTCCAGATCGCCGAGCAGCGCCTGCTTTTCCGCCGCCTGCCGCTGGAGATTGCAGGCGTCGGCGAGCTGTCCCGCCACCACCTCCAATGTTTGGCGATCGTCGGCATCGACGCCGAGCCCTCTCGGCGGACCGATCAGCGTCAGGCAGAAACCGGAGTCGTCTTGCGAGGTGAACAAGATGCTGTCGCTTCCGGGGCTCGTCGACTTGCCGACCGTCAGTTGCACAGGCAGCTCTTCCCGCGAGGACGGGAAAACGAGCTCGGCAAAGGATGCTCCCGCGAAATCGGCGAGACGTGACAGAACCTCCAGGGCAGCCGCTTCGAAAGTTCGTGCGTCAAGCAGGTTTCGTGCCTCGATGATGAAGCGCAGACGAGCCGCGCGCGCTTCCGCTGCCCGGTAAAGGGCCCTCAATTCCGTTACGTTCGGCGAATGCGTCGCGCCTGTATCGTGGTTCATGCCTGACGGGACTGCTCCGAGATGAATGACGCGGGCACGATAGTCATTCCGGCGGGAATGTCATCTATGCCGTTCGGCAGACCCAATCGGAGCCACCCGGCAGATGGGGCGGCGGCACTGGGCACCTTAGATGTCGATCATGCGGTCGACCGATGCGATGTCCGCCGGAACCGCCACATAGGAAAGTCAAAATGCGTACCATCATTGCTACCGCCCTCGTTCTCGGTTTCGTTCAGGTCCAGTCGGCTGCGGCGGCTACCGAAACCGCAACCTGTGCGCCGACAAATGAGGCGGAAATCGCCAAGCTCTTCGACCGCTGGAATACCTCACTCGCGACGCTGAGCCCCCAGGAGGTCGCCAAGAATTACAGTGATGACTCCGTGCTTCTCGCGACCTTGTCGGACAAGCCTCGCCTGACCCAGGCGGAGCGGATCGATTATTTCGAGCACTTCCTGGCGAATGAGCCCAAGGGCGATATCGATAGCCGCGACATCAAGATCGGTTGCAACTGGGCCGTCGATACCGGCACCTACACCTTCAGCCTGAAGGATGGCTCGAAGGTTCCCGCCCGCTACACCTATACCTATGAGGCCAAGGACGGGAACTGGCTGATTACCTCGCACCACTCTTCGATGATGCCGGAGAAGTAAGGCCTCATCGTTCTGTTGGTCCGGTAGGGAGATCCCGTGTTCACCCCACGCGGGGTCTCCTGACTGCCAACCACTCGGTCGTCGTTCCCACGAGCTATTGCCTCCGGTCGATGGCAGCGATTCCTTGGCGCTGTGGTCACTTTCTTGCCGAACTAGCAGCAGTACGGGCTCGAACACGACGAAAGAGAGGGCATACCGTGTAAGCCCCCCTCTGGCCTGCCGGCCAGAGGGGGTGGCCATGGTGTCCAGCTGAAAGATGGGTAACACCCTCTCCGTGTTCCCTGCAGAGCCCTGAGTAGTCCGCGCCCGAAGCTTTGACGGCTAAGCGGGATTGGGAGTAGCATCCATGCGGCAGCGGCAAGGTGGTCAAAGCGGCCGGCCCGGTGGAGATCCAATGATGAAACACAGACCTTTCCTCCTGACGGTCGCGGCGCTGGCATTTTGTTCCGCATGGCCAATTTCTGACACCTTCGCTGCGGCGCAACCTCTCTTCTGGAGTGCTTTACGGCCGGCCGATCAGGCCAAAGCGGCAGTTCCGCTGTCGGGCAAGGCGGTGAGCGGCCCACAGGGCGAAACACTCGCCTGGCATGGCGAGGAGCATCCGATCGAATTGACGGGCTTCGTTCTGCCGATCGATCAGGACGGCGATCTCGTCTACGAATTCATGCTGGTGCCTTGGGCCGGAGCCTGCAGCCACATGCCTTCCCCTCCGCCCAACCAACTGGTTCGTGTCGTTCCGGAAGAGCCTTGGCACCTGGCAAGAATGTACGAGACTGTCACCGTGACGGGTACCCTGCGGGCTGGCCTGGATCAGGCGCAATTCTTCATGATCGACGGTGACCGTGTCCTCACCTACGGCTACAGCATAAGCCATGCCCAGGTAGCGACAGCAACGGCGACGACCGATCCCGATCTGCTGTCACTTTCGCCTTTCGGCATCCTGCCTCGCTAAAAGCCCAGAGACGGTGTCGCGATCGGGGCACACTCCTCATTCCTGTGCCTGTCACAGGAATCCAGCCACCGCACGTCTGCGCGGCAAATGACTCTTATCAAAGCAAGGAAGTCTCCCGCGCCGAAGGACTTGGACGCGCTGGATCCCTGTGACATCACTCGGGGAAAGCGCTGAGGGCACAGGGATGACGGAGGAGGGGTAGTGGCCGCCAAATCGAGCATCAGGCGTGTCGAGGACTGGACGGTCGGGCGGTAGGTCCGATCTCCGATAAAAAATGCCTGGGCGCAGCCGAAACTGCGCCCGGGCAAAATGTCGCCGATCAGACGAGGTCGAAACGATCGGCGTTCATGACCTTGGTCCAGGCGGCGACGAAGTCCTTGACGAACTTCCCCTTGGCGTCGGCCTGGCCGTAGACTTCGGCGAAGGCGCGAAGCTGCGAGTGCGAGCCGAAGATCAGGTCGACGCGGGTGCCGGTCCACTTGGCGGCGCCGGTCTTGCGGTCGCGGCCTTCATAGACGCCTTCCTTGCCGGCGAGGGGAACCCACTGCGCGCCCATGTCGAGCAGGTTGACGAAGAAGTCGTTCGTCAACGTCTCGGGACGCGAAGTGAAGACGCCGTGCTCGGGGTCGCCTGCCTTCAGCACGCGCAGGCCGCCGACGAGGACGGTCATCTCGGGCCCGGTCAGCGTCAAGAGCTGGGCGCGGTCGACGAGTGCTTCTTCCGGCTTCATGAACTGATGGCGCTTGCCGTTCACATAGTTGCGGAAGCCGTCGATGCGGGGCTCGAGTGCTGCGAATGAATGCGCATCGGTCTGGGCTTCGGAAGCATCCATGCGGCCCGGCGTGAAGGGCACGCTGACGGCGTTGCCGCCGGCCGCTGCCGCCTTCTCGACGCCGGCAGAACCAGCGAGAACGATCAGGTCGGCGAGCGAGATCTTCTTAGCCCCGGTCTGGGCGGCGTTGAAGTCCTTCTGGATGCCTTCGAGAACGCCGAGCACCTTGGCGAGCTGCGCCGGCTGGTTGGCGTCCCAGTCCTTCTGCGGGGCAAGGCGGATGCGCGCGCCATTGGCGCCGCCGCGCTTGTCGGAGCCGCGGAAGGTCGAGGCCGACGCCCAGGCGGTCGAGACCAGCTCCTGCACGGTGAGGCCGGTGGCGAGAACCTTTTCCTTCAGTTCGGCAATGTCCTTGTCGTCGACGAGCGGATGGTCGACGGCCGGGATCACATCCTGCCAGATCAGGTCTTCGGCCGGAACTTCCGGGCCGAGATAGCGTACCTTCGGTCCCATGTCGCGGTGGGTCAGCTTGAACCAGGCGCGGGCGAAAGCGTCGGCGAACTGGTCGGGATTTTCGAGGAAGCGGCGCGAGATCTTCTCGTAGGTCGGATCGAAACGCAGCGCGAGATCGCTGGTCAGCATGGTCGGCAGGTGCCTCTTCGAGGCGTCGTAGGCATCCGGAATGGAGGCTTCGGCGTTCTTGGCCTGCCACTGATGCGCGCCGGCCGGGCTCTTCGTCAGCTCCCATTCGAAGGCGAAGAGGTTTTCGAAGAAGTAGTTGCTCCACTTGGTCGGCGTCTGCGACCAGGTCACTTCGAGGCCGGCGGTGATCGCATCCTTGCCGACGCCGGTCCCGAACGAGCTCTTCCAGCCGAGGCCCTGGTCCTCGATCGCGCCGCCTTCCGGCTCGGCGCCGATCAGGGACGGGTCGCCGGCGCCATGCGTCTTGCCGAAGGTGTGACCGCCGGCGATCAGCGCCACGGTCTCTTCGTCGTTCATCGCCATCCGGCCGAAGGTTTCGCGGATGTCGCGCGCCGAGGCGATCGGATCGGGATTGCCGCCCGGGCCTTCCGGATTGACGTAGATGAGGCCCATCTGCACGGCGCCGAGCGGCTCTGCCAGTTCGCGTTCGCCGCTGTAGCGCTCGTCGCCCAGCCAGGTTCCTTCAGGACCCCAGAACAATTCCTCGGGCTCCCACACGTCGGCGCGGCCACCCGCAAAGCCGAAGGTCTTGAAGCCCATGGATTCGAGCGCGACGTTGCCCGTCAGGATCAGCAGGTCGGCCCAGGAGATACGGTTGCCGTATTTCTGCTTGATCGGCCACAGCAGGCGGCGGGCCTTGTCGAGATTGGCGTTATCAGGCCAGCTGTTGAGCGGCGCAAAACGCTGCTGGCCCTGGCCGGCGCCACCGCGGCCATCGGTGATGCGGTATGTGCCGGCGCTGTGCCAGGCCATGCGGATGAACAGGCCGCCATAATGACCGAAATCGGCTGGCCACCAATCCTGCGAATCCGTCATCAACGCGTGAAGATCCTTCTTCAGGCCGTCGAGATCGAGCTTCTTGAACTCCTCGGCATAGTCGAAGGCCTGGCCAAGCGGGTCGGCACGGCCGGAATTGTGGTGAAGAACCTGCACATTCAGTTGGTCCGGCCACCAGTCGCGATTGGATCTGCTGCGAGGCGTATTGCCGTGTGCAACAGGACATTTGCCTGCGCTGTCAGTGGGATTGTCCATGATCGTCTCCTTCATTGCTTGATCGTCTGCGCGTAAAAAAGATGAGCCGAGCTGGTGCCCCACTCTCCCCTTGCAGTCTTCATATCGGAAGCGCTTCATAAATTTAAGTTGGATTTACTGATCGTTGCGATAAGCTGAGGTTATGAAGAACCTTACCCTGAAACAGCTGCGTTATTTTGAAGCACTGGCAAGAGATGGCCGCTTCCGACGCGCTGCCGACGCCTGTGCGATCTCCCAGCCAGCATTGTCAATGCAGATCAAAGAACTTGAGCAGGAGTTGGGCGGCGAGCTTTTTGAGCGCAACGCCCGTGAGGTGAAGCTGACCGCTTTCGGTCAGACCGTCGCTCTCAGGATCCGCGATATCCTGCGTGGCGTGGACGAGTTGGCGGAACTGGCGCGCGCCGCGCGGGATCCTTTCCTGACTCGGCTGCGCATCGGCATCATCCCGACGATTGCGCCCTATCTGTTGCCTGCAATCATCAACGATCTGAACAGGAGCTTTGCGGGCATTCGGATCGAAGTACGCGAAACGCAGACGTCGAAGCTGGTTCAAGAGCTGGCGCAAGGTCAGCTGGACACGGCAATCGTTGCCTTGCCCGTGTCGGAACCCTCCCTGGCAGAACTCGAGCTCTTCAAGGAAGAGTTCGTGCTGGTTCGGCGGCCCGAGGACGAGGGTAAGCCGGTGCCCGAACGTGAGGCGCTGCGCGAAATGCGGTTGCTGCTGCTCGAGGAAGGCCACTGCTTTCGCGATCAGGCCTTGTCGTTCTGCAAGATAGGGCAGGCCCGTCCCCGGGAAGTCATGGAAGGCAGCTCTCTCTCCACCCTGGTCCAGATGGTCAGCGCCGGTATCGGCATCACCTTAATTCCCGAGATGGCCGTCCCCCTCGAAACGCGCTCGGCGCATGTTTCGATTTCGCGCTTCCAGTCTCCGCAGCCGTCGCGAACGATAGGCATGATCTGGCGCAATTCGACGCCCATGGCCAAGCAGCTCCAGCAGGTTTCCGAGGCGGTTCGCCGGTCGGCCGACAGCATGCGCGAACAGTATGCCGCCCGGTGATGGACCTTGTATGACCTCGCCTCAAGATCGCCGTTTGAACGTATGCTCCGCTGCCGGAAACTGTCGTGATCGGACTTCTTCGGCATAAGCGGCGGCGGCAGCCGCGATCCTCTTGCCGAGTTCGTCGTAGCGCTTGACGAAGCGCGGGGTGAAATCGTTGAAGAGCCCCAGAATGTCGTCGGAAACCAGAACCTGACCGTCGCAGGCGGAAGAGGCGCCGATACCGATGGCCGGGACGTGCATGGCGGCCGTCACCTCCCGGGCGAGCGGCTCCACCGTGCCCTCGATGACGACGGCAAAGGCGCCCGAGCCGCCAACAGCGTGGGCATCGCGACGGATCTTCGACGTCTCGTGTTCGGTATGGCCGACGGACCGATAACCGCCTGCGGTTTGGACCTGCTGCGGCATCAGGCCGATATGGCCCATAACCGGGATCCCCCTCTTCGCCAGAAAGGCGATGGTCTCGGCCATCTCCTCGCCGCCCTCCAGCTTGACGGCATCGCAGCCGGTTTCCTGCAGGATGCGGACAGCGTTGCGGAAGGCGATCTCCTTCGATTCCTGATAACTGCCGAACGGCATGTCGACGACGACGCAGGCCTTGCCGACGCCGCGCATCACCGCCTTGCCGTGCGCGATCATCATGTCGAGCGTCACGCCGATGGTGGACTCCATCCCGTAGAGCACCATGCCGAGCGAATCCCCGACCAGCAGCAGGTCGCAATGCTCATCGAGCAGCCGCGCCATGGGCGTCGTATAGGCAGTCAGGCAGACGATCGGCTTGCCGCCCTTCATGGCTGAGATGCGCGCTGGCGTAATGCGCTTCTGAATTCCGGCCGCGCTCATCTGGTCACTCCCTTTCCCGGCAAGCCCGGCCCGCCGATAACCCTCTTGTTCCCTACTACCCGGTTGTCTCCGACAACTCGGTTCTCACTGACGACCCTGTTGTCGAGCAGCCGTGTCGAGCCGACCCGAACGAAGAGCGCCACGACGACAGGGGCTGCGATCGACGTGACCGGCCGCAGCGTCGAGGCATCTCTGACGGCGACGACCTCGGGCTTTGCCAGAGGCTCTCGATTAAGAAATGCCGTGAGCCTTGCCTCGAGTTCCACCGGATCGGTCAGGCCGCCGGCGACCAGACGCTCGGCCTCGTCAAGGGTCTGAGGGACGATCACCGCGGCACGCCGCTCCGCCTCGCTGAGATAGACGTTGCGCGACGACAATGCGAGGCCGTCGCTGTCCCTGACCGTCGGCACCGATATCACGCGCACCGGCAAGGCCAGATCGTCCACCATGCGCTTGATGATGACGACCTGCTGGTAATCCTTCTCTCCGAAATAGGCGGTCTGCGGCTGCACGATGTTGAAAAGCTTGTTAACGACAGTGGCGACGCCGGCAAAATGCCCCGGCCGCACCGCCCCTTCGAGTTCGCGGCCGAGATCGGGAACGTCGACGACGGTCAACATCGGGCGGGGATACATGTCCTCGACGCCAGGCGAAAAAAGGAAATTGACGCCGGCTTGCCTCAGCATGGCGGCATCGCGTTCCAGATCGCGCGGATATTTGCTGAGATCTTCCGCCGGGCCGAACTGCAGCGGATTGACGAAAATCGAGACGACGACGATGTCGTTTTCGGCGCGAGCGCGCGAGACGAGGTCCATATGACCGGCATGGAGATAGCCCATCGTCGGAACAAGGCCGACGGTTCGCCCCTGCCGCCTCAGCGCGTCGAGCGTGTGGCGTAGCTCGTCAATGCTCGAGAAAACCCGCATATATCCTCCCCTGGACCGGTCACCCCATCTTGGGCGCGGATAAGAAGTGTAATCGATGCGGCAGGTCAATGCATATTCCTCGATAAAAACGATTAGATGAAACGCCAGCCGATGCCACCGGACCATATCAGCCCCGGGGAACGGATTTTCGTCACTTGGCTCCTGTTGCGCGTCTCGCCTGCTTGCAGTGGAACCGACGATGTGCGACTTCCGTTACTTGCCCTGTCCGTCAAGATACCATCACAGTCGATCGCTATGGACGTTACATGGAGGACGCATGGACAAGCCCTGGAAGATCAGCCGCGGACCGATTGCGGCAACCGAGCTCGACGTGGAGAAGGCAAACGCGATCAATGTGCTGTTGATCCGGCCGGTCGGCGTCCTTCCGGCCAAGGCGGGAGATCCGGTCCTTCCTTTTGCCGTCGGCCTTTTCAACGAACTCCGCCCGCTCCTGAAGCCCGATGCCGGCGTCACGACGCTCAGGCGGGCGACCGCGGCCTATGTCCACTGCCGGCGCTACTATTTCGCCAGCGCCCAACCCGATTCCATGCGCCATAGTCTTGACGGTGAACCTGTCGAACCACTGTCGTCCGAAGACCGGCTGGTCGCGCAAAAGCGCTTCCTGAGCCTCAAGCAGACCACCGGCAAAGCCGACGCGCCCGAAGAGACAGCACCGGTCCCCGCTCCCCTGTTGAGCAAAAGCGAACAGATCCGCGCAGCCCTCCTCGGCAAAAGGAACGCCGCCAGCTAGAGCAGGATGACATCAGCGTCTCATATCCGGCTTGCAGTCATTGCGTGGTCTTGCGTAGCGCGACCGTCATTCAAAGGACGACGTAGTCGCTCGATGAGCTTGGCCGCATCGGGGGCGCGGAAAACGCGCCCCCGGCCGGCGCCGGCCGAAGGGGAGGGGCAGTCGGCCGGGTCAGTTCAAGGGCGCTTCGCCTGATGTGATCCGCTGCTCGTCCTTTCCAAACAGGTGGACGGTATCGTGGATCGGCGCGATCCTCAGCACCTCTCCGGGGGCCGCCCTGATCCGTTCCCGGAAGACGCAGGTCAGCGTCTGCGTTCCCAGCCGGACGATGACGAGCGTTTCCGAACCCGTCGGCTCGACGACCACCGTCGTGACCTCGATGCCGCCTGGGTCGAACCGGATATGTTCGGGACGAATGCCGTATGTCACGGCTTCAGGCGGATGCCGGTCGCTCGGAAGGAGCAGGCCGTCGGCGGTTCGAAACCCGTCTTCCGTCATGTTGCCGCTGATGAAATTCATCGCCGGGGAGCCGATGAAGCCGGCGACGAAAAGATTGTTCGGGCGATCGTACAATTCCAGCGGAGAACCCGACTGCTCGATCAGGCCGTCCTTCATGACGACGATCTTGTCGGCCATGGTCATGGCTTCGATCTGGTCGTGGGTGACATAGATGGTCGTCGTCTGCAGCCGTTGATGCAGTTCCTTGATCTCCGAGCGCATCTGCACCCTGAGCTTGGCGTCGAGGTTGGACAGGGGCTCGTCGAAGAGAAAGACGGCCGGGTCCCGCACGATTGCCCGCCCCATCGCCACACGCTGTCTCTGGCCGCCCGATAGTTGCTTGGGATATCTCTCCAGGAGACTTTCGAGACCGAGGATCTTCGCGGCATTACCCACCCGCTGATCGATCTCCGTCCGCGGCATCCGTTTCAGCCGCAACGAAAAGCCCATATTCTTCGCAACCGTCATGTGCGGATAGAGCGCATAATTCTGAAACACCATCGCGATGTCCCGGTCCTTGGGCGCAAGCTCGTTGACGATATGCTTGCCTATCTGGATCTGCCCTGAGGTGATGCCCTCCAGGCCGGCAATCATCCTCAAAAGCGTGGATTTGCCGCAGCCCGAGGGGCCGACCAGAACGACGAACTCGCCGTCGCCGATGTCGACCGATACGCCTTTGATGGCTTTGAACGCGCCGTAATCCTTGCGCGCATTGTTGACCGAAACATGGGCCATTACCGTCCTCCCGAAATCGCTGTCAAAGTCCGCTCAGGACATTTCTCAAATAATCGAGGCCGAGGCGTTCGCCGTCTTTGCGCGCGGCTAAATCCTTGCCCGGCCAGCCATAGGCGGCATCCTCATGTTCGATCGACAGCGTGCCGTCGAAGCCAGCCCCGCGGGCCTGGTGCAGAAACCTCGGCCAATCGATGAGGCCGAGCCCGGGCAGCTTGTATTGCCACCAGCCCTTGCCGTGATAGCCGACAGCCTGCAGGCTCTCCCGATCGATTGCCGTATCCTTGGCATGAAGGATGGCGATGCGATCCTTCACCGCCTCCATCGCCTGATAGGGATCGACGCCGATGCGAATGAGGTGCGAGGGATCGAATTCCAGGCCGAAGCGGCGGTTCTCGATCCTTCGAAAAAGCTCCTGCCATCCTTTGGGCGTCGTTCCGATGAAATTGTCCTTCGGACCGGGCCAGTTCTCGATTGCGAAGGTCAGGCCATAGGGCTGCGTCTGCGCGATCAGCCCGCTGGCGAAATCGGCGAAGTCATCATAATTGGCTTCGTCGCTTGCGGTGTCGTCCCGGCCCGGGAAGATCACGAAGATCGGGACGCCCGCTTGCCCGATCGCGCCGGCAAATTCGGCGGTCTTTTCCCGAAGTGCCTTTCGTTTTGCCCGGTCGGCATCGAGTTGATTGCCGAAATAGGTGATCGACGACACGAAGAGGCCGCGGCTACGCACGAGCGCGACGGCGGCCTCCACCCGATCGGGCGTCTTGATATGGCCGCCGACGTCGATCTCGATGGCGTCGAAACCGGCCGATGCGGCGAAATCCACCACTTCCTCCAGGGGGCGATCGTTGAATGTCGAAGTGTAAAAGCCGATCTTCACCAAAATCCTCCCGTCTTCACCAAAATCCCTGGGGCCTTTGCCGGCCGTTTCAACTGTTCAGGCGATCCATGTTCTTGAGTGGCGAACGTGTGCGTTGAGCGGCGTCCGCCGATGCGAGCATGAGGGCTGCTGCCATCGGCATGGCCGCCGCTCCCATGGCAGAGGCATCCTCTCCGAGCGAAGCGCGATGAAGCGAGGGAAGGTTGGTGTCCTCGGCGTCGAGATGCTCGTGCACATAGCGCAGCAATTCGTCGACGATGCGGATCGGCAATCTGCCGCCGACAAGGACGGCGTCGGGGTCGACGACCATGCCGATATGTTTGACGGCGACTGCCAGATGCGCGCTCATTTCCTTCAGCCACTGCGAAACGAGGCGCCTGCCATGCGCATCCAGCGTCAGCAGATCGTGCGGAACACTCACCTCGACGCCGTGTTGCGCGAGGAAATCATAGAGGAAGAACAGCGAGAATATCTCGCCGAGAAGCTGGACCTTATGGGCCTTCCCGTCCCCGCCGTCGGCGATCGGCAGCCAGCCGATTTCGCCGCTGAGGCCCATGGCGCCACGATGACCGTTGCCATCGAGCACGAGGCCGCCGCCCGGGCATGGATTGATGGCGATGTAGAAGAAGCTGCTGCTTTCAGCACCCAGACCGTAATCGAGTTCGGCAAGGGCTGCCGCATTGGCTTCGTTTTCGATGAAGACCGGATGCTGCGTCAGGTTCTCCAGCGCCGCGCGCACATCGAATGCCGTCCATTCCTGATAGGCCTTGGGCTTGCCGAGGAGCGAAATCTCGCCAAGCCAATCCGGCATCGCCAGACCGATACCGGCGAGGCGCGCGTCGTCGATGAGGCGGCTGCGCTGGAAATGCGAAATCGCATCGGCCGTGAGCTGCAGGAATTCCGCCGGCAGGATGAAGCGTTTCTCGTGATGCACGCGGGCGCGGACGTTGCCGACGGCATCGACAGCCAGGATCGTCAGATGGTCGCGATCGATGTTGATGCCGATGGCAAAACAGGCGTCCGGATTGATTTCGAGTTCGATCGCCGGCTGGCCTCTCAGCCCATGCCGCCGGCGGGCTTCCATGATCAGGCCCTCGTCCAGCAGGCGATCGACGATCCGGGCGATTGCCGGTTTGGTAAAACCCGTCCGCCTGGCGATTTCGGCCCGCGAAATCGGCGCCTGACGGTGAATGCAGCGCAGGACGACGGCCCTGTTGTGCTCACCTGCATCTTCGACATTGGCGCCGGTCAGATCCGGGGACAGCCTGGCGCCGAGTGTCTGGTTCATGCTCGAAATCCTTCCTTGCGCATAGCCTGAACCGCTCGTCATCCCTTGACCGCGCCGCTGGTCATAGCACCGAGGATCAGCCGCTGGAGCGACAGAAAGGCGACGATCGCCGGAACAACCGCAATCAGGCAGGCGGCGGCAAGCAGCTGGATGGACGAGTCGGTTTGCATGCCGCGGAAGTTAAAGATGCCGACGCCGATCGGCATCAGGTCATTTTTCGTGAGCAACAGAAAAGGCACCAGAAATTGCGACCAGCCGGCAATCACCGTGATGATAAAGACGGAGGCTATCCCCGGCGCCGATAATGGCAAAATGATGCGCCAGAAGACCGAGAACCTGTTGCAGCCGTCGATCATGGCGGCTTCGTCGAGGCTGCGCGGGATGCCGTCGACCGAACTCTTCAAGAGCCAGGTCGCCAATGGAACGCCAAGCGCGATATAGACCATGACGACGGCAAAATGCGTATCCAGCAGGCCGAGGCGGTTCATGTAGCGGTAGAGCGGCACCATGATGACGAGCGGCGAGATCATCTGGAAAAGCAGCAGCCCCATCATCGACAGGCCCTTGCCCCGGAACTGAAAGCGGGAAAAGGCGTAAGCCGCGGGCAGTGCGACGATCAGGACGCCCAGTCCGCTGAGGGCGGCAAGCTTGAGGCCGTTCCAGAGATAGATCGGAAAATAGCTGTTGTTCAAAACGGTGATGAAATTGTCGATGGTGGGATTGTTGGGAATATACCGCGCCGCTCCGCGATAAATCTCGCGCTTGTCGCGCATCGCCATCGACAGGAGATAGGTGAGGGGACCGGCGAAGAATACGAACATTACCAGCATGAACAGATAGCTCATGGCATCGCCGAGCCGTGTTCCGGTCCGTCCGCTCATTGCTCTTCCTCCTTCGGCAGGAACGACGCATAGATAAAGGCGAGCCCGAGGCTGATGATCAGCATGAGCACAGAGAGCACGCTGCCGCCGGACAGGTCGTAGTTTCTAAAGACGATATTGAAGACGTAGAGCGAGATGACCTCGGTCGCACGCCCCGGGCCGCCGCCCGTCAGCGTAATGATCGCATCGAAGGTATTCACCGTCTGGATCGTGATGAGGATCATGTTGACGAGGATCGCCGCGCGCAGCTGCGGAAGCGTGACGAAGAAAAACTGCTGCGATGCCGTCGCACCGTCGACCTCGGCCGCTTCATAGAGCGAGGGATCGATCGACTTCAGCGCCGCATACATGACGACCATCGAAAATGCTGTGCCGCGCCATATGTTGGAGATGAGGGTGGACCACGGCGCAATAGCGGGGTCCGAGAGCCAGGCGACGGTCGGCATGTGCATCAACCGCAGAATGCTGTTCAGCGCACCATAAGGCGCTTCGGAAAAGAGCATCTGCCAGATGATGCCGCCGGCAATTCCGGGGACGACCCAGGCAACCAGCGCCGTCGTTCTGAGTATGGTGGTGCCGAACAGGCCGCGCTTTTCGCCGCGGATGACCACCACGGCGACCGCAAGACCTAAAATTTGCTGGCCGATGACGCTGCCGCCGACGAAGATCAGGGTCGCCCATAAAATGTCGGGCAGCTGCGGCGAGCTCAACGCATTGGTGATCGACCCCAGCGTATAATCCTGATTGTCGCCGATCAGCGTGGCATTGGTGAATGAAAGCCTGAAAACGTCGATGACGGGGTAAAGGTAGAAGATGCCGATGACGACGATCACAGGCATGATCCAGGGCAGGGGCGCACCGGCGAAACGGCGCATGAACGTTCTGCTTTGAGGCGGGCTGTCAGCCTCGATGGCAATGGGGCTCATTGGCTTCTCTGTCCGGGGTTGGCATTTGAGCACGACTGACCTGTTCGTGCCGGTGGCTGCCCCTCACCCTAACCTTCTCCCCGCAAGCGGGGAGAAGGTGGCGGCAGCCGGATGAGGGGCAGGTCGCGATTTAGCCGTGACATCACAGACGCTTGTAAGCCTCCAATGCTGCGTTGAAGGCGGCATTCAAAGCGTCTTCCGGCTTTTTGGTCCCTGAGAGCACGTCGCCCATCATAATCTGGATCTGGTTGGAGATTTCAGGATAGATCGGCACGCCAGGGCGTGCCTGTCCGTCGACCAGAGCCTTGGCGAAGGTCTTGTTGGCTTCGGTGGAGAAGACCTCATATTTGTCGAACAGCGACTTCCTGGTCGGCAACTGCTGCTGCAGCGCGTTTGCCGGCCCCATATAGACCTCGCGTGCGAGGTTGGCGCACATCTCGATCTTGTCCTTGTCCTTGCTGAAGGAGGCGATCGTCCAGCCGCCGGTGCCGGTCGAACGCTGATCGGCGCTGGGACCGGGGATCGGCGAGAAGGTCCAGTTGTTGAACTCGTCCTCGTCGAGCGTGGCCTTCAACTGCGCATATTGCCAGTTGCCGCCGATGAAGAGAGCCGTCGTCGCCGCTGCGGCCGCAGCATTCATATCGTCGTAATTCGCGATCGTGCTGACGCGCTTGGGCGCGGCACCCGAATCGACGAGATCCTTGAAATAATTCAGCGCCTTCAGGAATTTCTCCTTGTTCTCGCCTTCGCCGAACACTGGCTTGCCCGAGTCGTCGACGAGCTTGCCGCCGAGCGCCCAATAATTCGCGAGCCAGTCGAACGTCGTCCCTTCCCAGCGCCCGCCGTTGAAGAGAACGCCTTCCATGCCTTCTTTGGTGGAGGCGAGCGCGGCCTTTTTCAGATCGTCCCATGTCTGCGGCGCATCCGCCACGATCGACTTGTTGCGGTAGAGCACACGAAGGTCGGTATCCCACCACCAGGCGCGGACCTTCTGGTCCTTATCCGTGATGCCGCTGCGGATGAAGGGGAACAGGTCATCCACTTCCTCCTTCGAAAAATACGGTGTGAAGTCCGCAAGAACATTATTGACCATGAACTGCGAAAGAACGAACGAGTCGACCGCAGCGCAGTCAGGCGCGTTGCCGGCTTTGGCCTGCTCCAGCATCTTGGCCTGTTCGGTTCCAATGTCCGAGGACATGAATTGCAGCTGCAATTTCCAGTCCGGATGCTTTTTGATGAAATCGACGAAGAGCTTCTGGTAGCCCTCGGCGATCGCCGGATCCGAATTGTTCGGACTATCGTTCGTCAAACGGACGACGAGGGATTTTGGCGCATCGGCGAGGCCGATCCTGTCCTTAGTGGCAAGTTCCTGGGCAAATGAAACAGATGCTGAAAATAACAGTGTGCTCAGCGCAAATGCGCTGACGGTGGCGCTCTTCATGATGGGTCTCCTCCCCATTTTGAACGGATACAGCCTTGGCGGTCAGTTGACCTCTCCTCATTTCCGTGCTGCATTAATTAGATTAAGTTACTTTGATTTGATGTCAAGCCACAGCTTGGGAGGACAGAACCTGGGAGGTTGAGATGCTGGCGACAATCAACAGCAGCTAGTGCACAGTTCCGGAAAATCGAGATCGATTTTCGGAAAAGGATCCGCGCCGTGAAGTGATGAAACGTCCTGTGGGCGCGCGGCGCGTCCAAAGCAATTTTCCTGAAGAAGAGCACGAGGCAATCGCGGATGGCTGCGATGGCGTGAGTGTGGTTTTGCCCCGACTGAACTGCGGCGGGGAAGTTAATTCTATGGAGGATAGGATGCGTCTACTCATTCTCGGTACCGGCGGAATGGCCAACCAGCATGCCGCCAACTTCAGGGCAATCGAAGGCGTCAGTGTCGTCGGCGGCGTCGATGTCGTCCCGGAAAGGCTCGCGGCCTTTTGCACCGAACATGGCATCGCCAATCACTTCACGACCCTCGAGGATGCTCTCGCCTGGGGCGAGTTCGACGCAGTGGCAAACGTCACGCCGGACCGCATTCACCACCCGACGACGCTTCAGGCCATTGCCGCCGGCAAGCACGTCTTCTGCGAAAAGCCGCTCGCCACCGATGCGGTCAAGGCCATGGAGATGACCGAGGCCATCGAGCGATCGGGCAAGGTCGGCATGGTCAATTTCACCTATCGCAATTCGCCCGCCCTTCAGAAAGGCCGGCAGATGGTACTCGCCGGCGAAATCGGGGAGGTCAGGCACGTCGAGGCATCCCATCTGCAAAGCTGGCTGGTCGGTCGTCACTGGGGCGACTGGAAGAGCGAAAGCAAATGGCTGTGGCGGCTGAGCAAGAAGCATGGATCCAACGGGGCGCTCGGCGATATCGGAATTCACATTGTCGATTTTGCATCATACGGTTCAGGGCTCGACGTCGCTCATGTCTTCGCGCGGCTGAAGACCTTCGACAAGGCGCCAGGCCACAAGATCGGCGAGTATGATCTTGATGCGAATGACAGCTTCACGATGAATGTCGATTTCACCAATGGCGCGATCGGGACGATCCAGGCGACGCGCACGGCGGCCGGACAGATGGATCAGCTGCGCCTCAGGGTCTATGGCGAAACCGGCTCGATCGAGATGATCTACGACACCGGAAAATCGACGCTACGCGCCTGTCTTGGAGAAGACGTGCACACGGCGACCTGGCGCGACGTCCCCTTCGATCCGGTCGAGACCAACTACCAGCGTTTCGTCCAGGCCGTACGGGCGGGCAGGACCCAGGAACCCTCGTTCCGGCGGGCGGCCAATATCCAGAAAGTCCTGGACAAGGCGCTGGCCTCCGATCTCAGCCACGCCGATGAAGCGCTCGCCTGACCCGGCCATCAGGCCGAAGCCGGCGGCAGCAGCAAAGTGTTGAGGAAGGGCAGGAGTGCTGCCCCGAGCGCAACGCCGCCGCCGCTGAAGCTTGCGGGTTTCATCGGCGAAATCCAGGGCGTCAGCAACGGCCTCGTCGAGGTGTCGCGCCGCTCGATGGAAAGCTGATGGATCAGCGCTTCGATCACGCCCTGCGGCAGATCGCTGCCGATCATGACGACGCTCGGCGCGAGAAAACCGGCCATGGCGATGATCGGGTCGAGCAGATGGCCAGCGGCCTCCCGTATCCATTGGGACAGTGACGGCGAGGAGATTTCCTCGCCCTTCAGCAGGCGGGTGAATGCCTGGTCGCCGATCCGTGATCGCAAGGACTCGAAACCGACGACGGTATTGAGCTGGACATTGTCGGGACCGGTCAGCATTTCGCCGATGCTGCCTGCCCGGCCATGCACGCCGGAATAGGGAATACCGCGAATGAGAAAGCCGGCCTGAACGTCGTCGTCGATGATGATCATCGCAAGTCCGCCTTCCCTGCCGGAGCTGCCGATCGTGCGCTCGGCGAGAAGGCTCGCCGTGCACTCGTTCTCGACATAGGGACGCGCGATCGTCGACATCACGGCGATCTGATCGCTTTGATCCTCTGTCCAGTCGTTGGCGGCGATGCCGAGCCCCATGATCGGCAATGTCGCGTGGCGATCGACCATATCCCTGACGGCCGCATGCACCAGGCCGACTTTGTCTGCGGGGTCCAGCTGGATATAGACCCGGTCATGGACCTGGCCACTCAGATCGATGAGCACGGCCTCACCACGCCTTGGGCGAAGCTTGACGCCGATCGAGAAAGCACCTTCCGGGCGCAAGGCAAACTCGGTAGCGGTGGCCCCTCCGCCGAGGCCATTGCGACGGTTGGAGGTGACAAGTTTTTCCTCGGCCAGCCGCCGCAGAATATTGGTGATGCCGGGCCCGGTCAGGCCGCAATGCCGGCCAAGCTCCATCCGCGTCAGCGGGCCATGGCGGCGGATGGCTTCCAGGATGACGCGAATATTCCGGTCGGCGATCTCGCCCGACCTCAGACCCACCGTTTTGGCGCGCGGACCGCCCATCTCCTGGGCGTGAAGCCGACGCGGCCCTGACCGAAGATACCGCATGACCGTCTTTCCTAGAGCACTATTCGGTTGTGTATCACGCTGGCAGGTGTTCGTAACGATTTTCCAGTAGATGCTTGTAACGAAGGGCCGCGGCTCTACACAGTTAAGATGTGCTCGGAATTACTTGCGTGGAGAGTTGAATTCAACCGATGACTGATGAACATTCTCCCGCCGCCGACAGCGACCCAAACGCCACCCAGCCAATTCTCGTATTGCGAGGGAGCGTTAGATACCTCTTCATGTTCCTTGGCGTCATGGCGCTCCTTTTCGTCTACCTCTCACTTATCGCCCTTGGGCAGATCGAAATGAGCAGACCTACTAGCGGTGTTGGAGAGGGCCTGTTCGCGATCCTGTTCCTCGTCGTCATCGTTTATGTTGCGGTAAAGGCTCGGCAGGTGGACTTCCGGAAGCCCACAATGGTGATCGGGCCCGACGGTATCGCTGGTCAAAAGCTGCCGAAGCTCATCCCTTGGTCAATGATCGAACGCGTTGATATCCCTCAGGCCGGGCAGGCGGGATTTATCTACCTGACTGTGCGCAAAGATGCTGATCCGGAGATACTTGAACAGTTGCGCAAGCGGCAGCCTCTTGAAAGGACCGTCGCGATACCGCACAGATGGGTTCCGGGGTTCAGTTCAAGCGAAGTCAAGGACATCGTGAATCGCTACTTTGAACGCTCACGACAAAGCTGAAGCGGAATGAATATTTGCTTCCGACGGCTCATCTGCTGATGTCGCTCGTCGAGCAGCCATTGCCTCTAATAGCTGCAAGGACGATCGTTGCCGAAGCCGTCGCGGCAGGCAGGTCTGAGCCCATAGTCGACGCTGCTATATCCAACCGAGCCGGTTTGCATCGAGTCATTCGAGGTCGTCGTGCAGGATGACGACGATACGGCAACCACGATGACGGCTGTCGCGGCTGTCAATAATTTGCGGACGTGAAGCATCCCACCCTCCCCAGCGCTGCCTGAAATCTGCGATATCAGTGCAATTCTCGGTCAAATAGGGCCGACCGGGGTTTCGATAACTGTTGTTGTTGATCAAGATCTCGTTATTCCGTGAAGGCCCAAGCGTTTCATTCAATCATGTCGCGGCCGCAAAGCAGCGTTTCGCATACCTTTCCAGCACCCGCGTTGAAGCGGACGATGAGATTTCCAGGTAATCGGGATTGATATTCGCGTAGCCGCGACGGGTTCCACAAACAGTTCCGCCATCGGCGAAAATCTCGACGATTCCGCAATCATGAAACAGACGCAGGTCCTTTCCGTCGCCAAGCTCCGCCACGTAATGGATCGAGCCGTCGTCCTGGGCGAGCCGGATCGAGAGGATACCGCCAGCGACGCCCACCTCGAAGGCAAGTTCGCCGCCCTGCGTCGCAACGACCTTGCTGCCTTCCAGGACTCCGGAAAGGCGGATTTCAATGGGAGCCATCGGTAGCGAGAATTTGCCGCTTTGGTCCTCGACGATAGGGCCAGCGGCAAACTGATCGTCGACTTCGATCGTCGGCAGCATGCGCAGCCTCTTCCTGTCTTCACTCAAACTTAGAACACGTGGTAGGGACATCTCCCCGGAATAGGCTGAGCCCTCGGGCTTGCGATATTCCCAATTGAAAAGCCAGGCAAAGGCGATCTGGCGCCCTCCCGCTTCGAAACTCTGCATCGCGTAATAATCGGTGCCGAAATCCAGCAATTGCAGTTCCTGCATGTCGGGTACGAAGCAGTCGTCGATAAACTCGCCGATCAGGGCATAAAGGAGATTGTGGCGCCGTGTTCGTGGCTCGACATGGCCAACAAAGCCCATCACCAGAACCCACTTTTCCTCCAGCCGAAAGAAATCCGGGCATTCCACCGCACGCGCGCCTTCCTGGCGGAAGTTAACCGGCGCACGGTAGAGCGGCCCGAGATATTGCCAATCGAGGCCATCGCCGGAGCCGAACAACAACACCGCGGGATCGCCTTCGATCGATGCGCCGAGTATCATGCGATAGGCGTTGGCTGCGTCGTCCCACCAAACCTTTGGATCGCGGAAGTCGTGCTCGACCCCATCGGGACGCTCTTCCAACACAGTTACAATGCCTTCCGCCTTCATCATCAGCCGATCTGGGCGCGCTATTTTCTGAATTTCCCGATAGCCCTTGAAAAGGTCATAGGCAGGCAGACGCTCGGTGTAAAAGAACATCAAACTTCCATCTCGATCCCGAAAGGCATTGCCGGAGAATGCCCCTCCTGTGGCGCCAAGACGCCACAGGTTCTGTTCTGGATGCAGAAATACCGGCATGTGAAGCCAATTGACCAGATCGCGGCTGGTGGCATGTCCCCAGTGCATCGGTCCCCAATCACTGCCGCTCGGATGGAATTGATAAAAAAGGTGCCATAGCTCGTCGGTCTTGCAGAGACCTACGGGGTCGTTCATCCAATGCCTGATTGGCGAGAAATGAAGCGCTGGACGATCCGGATCGGACCGAAGCCAATCTTCAATTTCCGCGCCGGTACGTTGAAGTATCCCTTTTTCCGAGAATTCAAACACGGTTATACCGGTCTCGTTCACGGTTTGAGGCTGATATCCATAGGCCCACAGAACAGCGTCCGGCGCATTGGTGACAATGGTGACCTCGCAAGCTTCCCTGTGGTGATATTTGAAAAACTCCGGATGGATGGCAAATGACCGAACCTGCCAAACCGTTTTCCCGTCAATGTCTACGCGAAAAAAGCCGCCGCCCGCGGCCCAAAATTCCAAGCGGTACCCAGAGGGTAGGAACAGGTTTTGCTTCATCAACGGGTCATCTTCCCGGTCCATTTGGTTCGCCATGAACACAACTCCGAATAGTCACTGGATTTTCGACCGACGGCCTAGCTATGCTCGGTCTAGTGAAACTCTGCCGACGGTTGCCCAAGAACTGGAGTGCCCCGGAAAGCATTCGCTGTTCTGTCCATCTCGACCTGTTCGACACTTCCTGAATCCAGAACTGTATTCCGCACCGAACCCCTTTGCACCCGTACTGCCGTTACCTCGAGCACCTTCAAATTGTCCGTTGAAAGCAATGCGCCCACTTGTGTTGAAAAACAGGCGCTGTTTGGTGCGTCGTTGATCTGCGACATTTCGGTTGTGGCCACGATGTGATTGTTGGCGATGTAGTTGCCGCTGCCGGAAACGACATTGATGATCACAGGCTTTGCGGCGAGAGGCTTGATATATTGAGCATCGATCGTTTCTGAAATGTGGTTGGCGATTACCGAATTGTTGCTGCCATCAATGTGCAAAAGTCCGAACAGGTCATCCAGGCCGTTATCGTACTTCTGCATGGGCGCCCACGGCTCGCGATCTCGCAAGAAGTGATTTGAGGAGACCAGGTTTTCGCAGCAATTCGCAGCAAAAACCAGCATTCCGGGATAGAAGGAATGGAATCTGTTTCCTGTGATCGAGGAACGCATCACGCCGGAAAAATAGACGCTGCTCGCGCCTCGGGGGAAGACGTTGTTTGAAGAGACCAGGATGCCGCCGTAATTTTCAGCGTAGACGGAATGTCCCCTATATCCGGCTCCTACAAAATTATTCGCTATCCTCGAGGCCTGCCCCATACCTTTCAATTCGATACAGTTGCCGCACTCTGCAATGAAATTATTGTCTATCGCCAGCGCATCCGCGTCATGAACAGTCACTCCATGTTCCAGATAGATAAGGCCCATCCCCGTTATTCGGAATGAGTCATTGGCGCTGCCCACATAGATTCCCGTTTTGCCATTCCTGTAGGTATTTTCCGCATCATTCTGCCCCGAACCGTCGTCCATGAAGTGCAGGCCATCGATGCAAAAATCGGCAAACTCCACAGAGCTTATGCGAGGATTGCCGGTGCGCTTGACGTAGAACGCGGCTCCGGCGGCCTCACCGTCGGCGGCTTCCGGAGACATGTCCACACATATGCGACTTCCGCCCGGCCACACTTCGCGCCACTGTGCCAGTTCGTCTGCAGGTGTGTTGAAACGGATGCTCGAAGACGTAAAGCCATGTCCCGAGCCGACAATCTTCAGATAGCTCAGGTCTATCACGACCTGGGTGACAAGACGATAATCGCCTGGCGGAATATAGATCACCGCTCCAGGCTTTCCGCCGTCATTCTGGTCGCCAACCGCTTGCCTGCTTTTAATATCCGCGATGATGCTATTGATGACCGATCCAATGTCCTCATAGGGGTTGCCTACGGGATATTGTGTTACGTCGTAAAAGTTTTCACTTACCATTGCTAAGGTCTCCTCGGTCATTTCCTGCTCCACAGCGAGAGCATACCGATGTTCTTGATTGGCTTGTTGCTCGCAAGCCGCCTGGGGAAATGCGTTCAACCGGCTCTCTTGTTCGAGTTTGGAGCAAGAGCCTGAGCACCATCACCAGATGCTGGTGCGGCTGCCGGGTTGAAAGAAATGGAGTTCGTCGGCATCGACAGCGATGCGCGCGATGTCACCTGCGCGTACTGTGCTCTTCGGAGAAAAACGGGCTACAGCAGCCTTTTCGTTGCCGATGTCGGCGACGGCGTCCGGGTCGCCGGCATCAACCCGGGTGGCGTCGATATTCAGATGCACCATGGATTCAGAACCTAGCGCCTCGACAAGAGTGACCGGGGCCGAGATCTCGGCCGAAGAGGGCCGGATTGCGGCATCGTTCATGTGCTCGGGCCGGATACCGACAATGAGCTGACGGTTGGACGCACCGTTGAGCGAGGGGCGGTCTTCGAAGACCCGGTCGGGGATTTCTAGGCTGTTGCTGCCCAGGGTCAGCGTCCTCCCATTCAGAACGGCCTCGTACAAATTCATCGAGGGCGATCCGATAAAGGCGGCGACAAAGACATTGTCAGGGCGATTGTACAGGTTTTGCGGTGTGTCGACTTGCTGCAGCACACCGCCTTTCATGACAGCAACGCGGTCACCCATCGTCATCGCCTCGACCTGGTCGTGGGTCACGTAAATCGTCGTGACATTCAGTTTTCTCTGGAGGCTGGCGATCTCGGCGCGCATCTGCACGCGCAGCTTGGCATCGAGGTTCGACAGCGGTTCATCCATCAGGAAGGCCGCTGGTTTGCGGACGATCGCCCGTCCCATGGCGACACGCTGACGCTGGCCTCCTGAAAGGAGTGCCGGCCTGCGGTCGAGCAAAGTCGTCAGTTCGAGGATGCGGGCTGCTTCGTCTACGCGGCTGGCAATCTCGGTCTTCGGCAGGCCTGCCATCAGCAAGGGGAAGGCAATGTTCTCCCGCACGGTCTTGTGCGGGTAGAGCGCATAGGACTGAAAGACCATGGCGATGTCGCGATCCTTGGGATCGACATCGTTGACGAGCCTGTCACCGATCCTGAGTTCACCGCTCGTAATGCTCTCCAGGCCAGCAATCATCCTGAGCGCCGTCGATTTCCCACATCCGGACGGGCCGACGAAAACCATGAACTCGCCATCCCTGATGTCGAAGCTCAGATCGTGCAGAGCGTGAAAGCTGTTTCCGTAGACCTTGTTGATATTGCGCAGTTCTATGCCGGCCATGCCTTTGCCTCCCTCATCCCTTTACAGCGCCGAAAGTCAGGCCACCGACGATCTGTTTTTGCAGTGCGAGCGTTACGATGATGACCGGCAGCGAGTAGAGGACGGCTGCCGCGGTCATCGCCCCCCAGGCAAGCCCATAGACCGAATTGTATTCGGCGATGACGATCGGCGCCGTTTTGGTCGCCTCGGACGTTAGCAGCAGCGCGTAGAGGAACTCGTTCCAGCTTGTGATGAAGGTAAAGAGCGCGGTGACCGCTATTCCCCCTGTCATGACCGGAAGCACGATCTTTCGAAACGCCTGGAATCGTGTACAGCCATCCATGCGCGCCGCTTCTTCGAGCTCCTTCGGTATGCCCTCGAAGAACGCGGACATAAGAAGCAGTGCCAGTGGTACCGCAGCCGACGTGTGAGCGAGCACCAGGCCTGGAATGGTATCGAGCAGACCCACAGATTTCAAAAGCTGGAACAGCGGCACTCCGAGCGCCACCGACGGCACCATGCGCGTCACCAGTGCGAAGAGCAGGAAAATGGTGGTGATCCGGCGCCGGTACTGCGTGGCGACGTAAGCAGCAGGCACGGCCACCGAAAGCGAGAGAGCAGTCGTCAGCACCGCGACGGTGAGAGAATTGACGAAGGCTCTCGGCAAAGTGGAGGATCGCAGCACTTCGCGGAAGTTCTCGAACGAGACAACGGCGGGAAAGAAGCTTGGCGGGATCTGCTGGACATCAGCCGCCGGCTTGATGGAGGTCATCAGGAGATAGATGTAAGGCAGCGCGTAGGATAGCACCAACACGAGGGCTGCCGCGTTGATCAGGATTCCGCTGACATTGAGGCGGGGAGCTCTACGCATGGACCGGCCTCCATATCTTCCAATAGGCGACTGCCGCCAAGAGCATCATGACGATGAGAAACAATGTTCCGGACGCGGAAGCCTCGCCGAGATCGCCGAACCGAACCATGCGCTGGTAGATGTTCATCGAGAACACTTCGGAAGCATGACTGGGACCACCCTGCGTCTGTATCCAGATCAGGTCGAATGTCTTTGCAGCATCCACGCCCCGCACGATCACCACGACGGCGATCACCGGCCGCATGAGGGGAAGGGTGACATGCCAAAAGCGCTTGAGCGCATTCGCGCCGTCGATCCGCGCTGCCTCCAGCAGGTCTTTTGGGATGTTCGTCAGCCCGGCATAGGACACAAGGGCGACAAAGGAAGTCGTCAGCCAGATGTCGGCAAAGGAAACAGAATAGATGACGATATCTTCGCTGGACAACCATGCGATCGCTTCTGGATCGCTAATCAGACCCAAACGGACGAGCCCGTAGTTCAGGATGCCGATATTGCCGACGAGCAGAAACCGCCAGAGTAGACCCGCGACGATGGGCGGAACCATCAGCGGCAGAGCGAAGATCGTGCGATGCCACCGCGATTGACCGGCAAGCGCCGAAAAAATCAGCGCCGCACAGAAGCCAAACGTGAACTCGAAGAACAGCGCGAAAACCGAATACTGAACGGTCCGCAGAGCGCTTTCCATGACACGTTTCGACGTCAACGCATCGACATAGTTCTGCAGCCCGACCCATTCGCGAATATGGGGCGTGATCGTATCGACCTTGAAAAAGGAATCGAAGACCAGGAGCCCCACCGGGTAAGCGACCAGCACGCCGAGGATGACGACAGCAGGCGCGAGCATGCAAAGTACAAATCGGTCTTCGCCCGACATGTCCGTCTCCGAAAGCTAAGGGGTGGGGCATATTTTGCCCCACGATGTGGAGGAATGTACGAGGCTAGTTGAGAATGTCCTCGATCGTTTCCTTGGCTTCCGTCAGGACCTCGCCGACATCCGCCTTGCAGGTCAGCGCCTGCTGGATAGCTGGGAGAACAGCTTCATCGACGATTTCCTGATATTTTTTATTGATCGGCCGGCCCTGGGTGGCAGGCGCGCTCAGCGTCTCAAGAAGTGGAGGGAAGTGCTCATAGCCGGCCTTGCCTGAATAGCTGCGATAGGCGGAATTCGTCGCAGCAAGGCCGAGGGGAGCTTCGATACCCAGGGCATTATTGGCGATAGCAAACGAGATGAATTTTTTCGCTGCATCCTTGTGCTCAGATGTCGAGGGAACGACGTTGTACCAAGGCCCGGGAACAGCTGCGATCCCGGCGTCGCCGGCCAGCATCGGCACCACGCCGACCTTGCCGCTGACCTTCGAATCCGGAGGCGTCATCTTGTAGGCGTGCGCCCAGAACTTCATCATGGCTGTTTTGCCCTGGTAGAACAGGTTCTGCGCCTCGCCCCAGCCGATTTCGTTCACGTTTTCAGGAACGGAATGATCAATGCAGTGTGGCGCGATGTAGAATTCAAGCGCCTTCTTGTGCGCCTCATTGTCGATAATGACCTGCCCGTCCTTATCGAGGATCACCCCTGGCGAACCCGCCTGCAGCACATGTGCCATCCATTCCTCTGAAAACGTGCCGATGGTGTCGGTGCCCCAGAAATCGGTCTTTCCATCGCCGTCAGTGTCACGCGTGAAGAATTTCGCAATGTCGCGCCACTGCTGCCAGGTTTTTGGCGGCGCAAGAGGATAGCCATACTTGGCCTGAAAAGCCTCTCTTTCCTCAGCCTTATCAAACAGATCCTTGCGATAGAACACGATCTCGGCATTGGCCCAGGCAGGCATACCGATCAGTTTGTCACCGACCTTCGCGTCGGCAAGCAAGGAAGGCGGCAGATCTGCGCGAACCGCATCGGTGAAAAGAGCCGAGAGATCCTCGACGTGGCTCGCAAATTTCGCATTCCACACGACGTCGATCGTCACGACATCGAACGCGGAAGAGCCTGAGGCGATTTCGGCTGAGAATTTGTCAAAGACACCCTGATAGGGAACGGTCGTGAAGTTCACCTTGATGCCGGTTTCGGCAGTAAACTTCTCGGCGACCGCCTTCTGCAACATTTCCCCGCCGCCTTCGACCAAGATATTGATGGTTTCGGCATTGGCAGTGGCGGCCATGAAAACAAGCGCGAGTGCGCTGGCACCAAGCAATTTCTTCATCGATTCCTCCCTGTTGGCTCGTTGCACTTGCATTGAGCCCTCCTTCTTGTGCGAAGGTAGTCCTCGTATGACGACGTTGTCAATATGCAATGACGACGTTGTCAGAAAAATATGTCGACGTTGTCATGCGTCTGGTTTAAAACGAATCCCGACAAGGAGATTGGCGTACATGGTGAGCATAGTCAGCGTCGCGAAAGTGGCCGGAGTTTCCAACAAAACTGTGTCTCGGGTCATTAACGGCGAACCATATGTGACCGAGGAAACGAGGGAGAGGGTCGAAAGGGCAATTCGAGACCTTGGATATGTGCCTAATATGGCCGCGCGCCAAATACGCTCAAGTCGCTCCAACACATTTGGTATCATCGCTGACTACGTGTCGACGACGCCTTATTCAGTGGATATCGTTCGCGGGATCCAGGATTGGGCCAATGCAAACGGCAAAACCATTCTGATGGCAAACACCGGCGGTGCGTCCGAACAGGAAATTAAAATTTGGAAAATGTTCCAATCGCATGGCATTGACGGTGTTCTCTACGTAACGATGTACCATCGCATCATTGACCCCGAAACCGGTGACGTCGGTATCCCCACAGTCATGATCAACTGCCGACCAAAAACGAGCGAATTGTTGCCGTCGATCGAGCCCGATGATTATCAGGGTGCGCGAGATCTTACCCGCTATCTGCTTGAAAGGGGCCATCGAAAGATCGGCTACATCCGGCTTAATCCCATTTTGTTGGGGGCGGAACTGCGCCTCGATGCTTTCCGCAAAACCACCGGAGACTTTGGCCTTGCGGCGAGCGACCTAAGTATCCGTCTAGGCATGGAAGGACCGGTTGGAGCAGAGAAGAACTACGTTTTTGCCGCAGCGACCGAGATGCTTCAACAAAGAGATCGACCGACCGCAATCATGAGCGGCAACGACGAAATGGCGATCCAAATCTACATCGCGGCCATGGCATTGGGTCTCCGGATTCCCGAGGATGTCAGTATTGTCGGCTTTGACGATTTCCGGACGGTTTCCCTGGCGCTGAGGCCGGAGCTGACCACTGCCGCTTTGCCATATTACGATCTCGGTCTGCAAGGGGCGGAATTGTTGAATAGCGTGGTGGCGGGAAGCGACGTTTGCCCGAGCAGTCGGGTTATGTCCTGTAATTTGGTGGAGCGACTTTCGGTGTGCTCCTTGTAATCTAACCTCATGCACGAGAGCGTCTGGTCGAGCAAGCGGCTTTCGCAAGAACATGGCGTGACGGCGACATCTGGTAAACCCGGAGCGGTTTACTTCTTCCGGGCTTGACGCCAAATCAAAGTTACTTAATCTAAGACTCTGCAAGCCCGCTTGGAGGAGGGGGCCGGGCAATCGCGATGTCGGTCGCGCCATCTTCATCTCCCCCAAAACCATGACCACGACCCCAAAAGCATGACGACAAGATTGTCAGCCGTCGATTTTCAACAGGATAAGCCATGCCTCTGACCATTGCCCAGCGCCTCGATCGTCTGAAAGTTCGCATTGCCGAGTTGGCGCATTGGCGAGATCGACAAAGTGCCGTGATCGACGGCTGGACTTTCGAGGGCGAGCCGATCGCACATCACCAGGATTGGCCGCACCGCCAGGGGGCAGTGCATTTTGCCGCGACCGCTGAAGCGCCGGAGGCGTGGCCTCTCGCGGACATTCGCCTGCAGCTCGATCTCGGTGGCGAGAGCCTGATTACGCTGAGCTATCCCGATGGAGAAACGGAAACATTCGGTCTCGATCCCTATCATCAGGAATTCCCGGTGAAGGGTCGCCGCTTTTCGATCGCGACCGAAACCATTGCCCGCTTTCCATTCGGCGAGCCCAATCGCGCTCCGCGGTTCAACAAGGCCCGATTTATCTGGCTCGATGGCCCGGCTCACCGCCTGCATCTTCTGTTGAAGCAGGTGGCCGAGGCAATCGATGCGCTCGGTGAACATGAAGTCGTGCCGCACCTGATGGATGCCGCCGAGCATGCATTGCGCAGTCTCGATTGGCCGTCGGATACGGCGGCTTATATCTCCCGCACATCTGGCGCGGTCATGCAGCAGAAGATCTGGGAACTGCCGGAGCTCCAGGAAAATCCGGCGGGTCTCACGGAAGAGGAAAGCGCTTCGGCAGCCGCAGCCTTCGATGCCCTGATGGCAAAGCTGAAGAAACTGCAGAAGCGCTTTCCCCCGAATGGAGAACTGCTGCTGACGGGCCATGCGCATATCGATCTTGCCTGGCTTTGGCCTTATCGCGAGACACGGCGGAAAATGCGGCGCACCTTCAATACGGCCCTGTCGCTGATGGAGCGCTCCGAGGATTTCCGCTTCAATCAATCGACCGCCCATTATTACGCGCAGATGGAAGAGGAAGACCCGGAGCTTCTCGAGCGCATCAAGAAGAAGGTCGCGGACGGAAAGTGGGAAACCGTCGGCGGCATGTGGGTGGAGCCCGACACGAACATGCCGACCGGCGAAAGTCTCGCCCGTCAGGTTCTCTATGGCCAGCGTTATTTCGAAAAGACCTTCGGCACCCGCCATACGGTCTGCTGGCTGCCCGATTGCTTCGGCTTTTCAGGCGCGCTGCCGCAAATCCTGAGGCAGGGCGGCATCGACAGTTTCTTTACGATCAAGGTCAATTGGAGCGAGACCAACCATATTCCCTCCGATCTCTTCTGGTGGAAGGGTCTCGACGGCAGCCGGGTGCTGACCCATACGTTCGACAATCCGATGCAGGGTTATAACGGCTTCGTGCAACCCGATTGCTACGTGCCGACGTGGAAGAATTTCCGCGGCAAGACGCAGCACGATACTTCGCTGCTGGCCGTCGGCTACGGCGACGGCGGCGGCGGCGTCACGCCGGAGATGGTCGAGCGCGAAGTGCAGCTGCGCGATTTCCCGGCAATCCCGCAGGCGCGCTGGGGCACCGTCAAAAGCTATTACGAGCAGGCGCACCGCACCGCAGGGGAAAAGAGCCTTCCGGTGTGGGACGGTGAAATCTATCTCGAACTGCACCGCGCCACGCTGACGTCGCAAAGCGGCGTCAAGCGCAAACATCGCCAAGCCGAACGTGGCCTGATCACCGCCGAAACCATCGCTTCGCTGGCGCATATGCTCGGAGCAGACAGGCCCCGAAGCCTCGAAGCGGATTGGCGTGTGGTGCTGAAGAACGAGTTTCACGACATTCTGCCGGGTTCGAGCATCCGCGAAGTCTATCAGGATGCAGAGCAGGAGCTGGACGGCGTTATCGAACATGCCAAGGCCGAACAGGCGGGGGGATTGCAAGCGCTGTCGGCCAAGCTTCCGAAGGGCGGGGTTGGCGATGCCCTCGTCGTCGTCAATCCGTCTCTTGCGCCGAGGCCGCTCAGCGCGACACTCTCCGACGGTACGGTCGTCGCGGCCGCGGATCTCGTCGCCCCCTTGTCCGTTGCGGTCTTCGACAAGAGTTCCCTCAAGCCGGCGGGCGGGCTGAGGGCTGGCCCCGACCGTCTCGAAAACGAGTACCTCTCCGTCAGCATCGGCAAGGACGGGGCCATCGCCAGCCTCGTTCATAAGGCCACGGGCCGGGAAGCGGTCGATGGCTCGGCAAACCAGCTCTGGGTCTATCCTGCCGACAAGCCGCGCAATTGGGACGCCTGGGACATCGATGCGGATTATGCCGAAAAGGCCGTCCGCCTCGACGCGCCTGATAGTATCACCCTCGTTGAAGACGGGCCGCACCGCGCGGCGATCCGCGTCGTTTACCGCTACCGGAATTCAAGCGTCACGCAGACCTATGTGCTGACGGCCAACGCCAGGCGGCTCGACATTGAAACGACGATCGACTGGCATGACCGCCGCACCCTTTTGCGAACCCTGAACCCGGTCGCCGCACAGGCCCGCAAGGCGACCTTCGAATGCGCCTTCGGCATCGTCGAGCGGGCAACGCACACGAATACGTCCTGGGAGCAGGCGATGTTCGAGGCCGTCGCGCACCGCTTCGTCGATATCAGCGAACCGGACTTCGGGATCGCGCTGCTCAACAATGCCAAATACGGCCATAGCGCCCGCGGCAACGTGATCGGCATGAGCCTCGTGCGCGGGCCGATCTATCCGGATCCGCTGGCCGACGAAGGTGAACAGAGCTTCACCTATGCGCTGATGCCGCATGAAGGCGCCTGGCATGAAGGCGGCGTTCTCGACGAGGCGATCGATCTCAACCAACCGCTCGTCTCGGCTGAATCCAGCGGCCTCTCCGCCGGCACTTTTGCGCCGCTTGCGGTCACCGGCATCCCCGTCGCGTTCTCAGGCCTGAAGCCGGCGGAAGAGGGCGACGGCCTCATCCTGCGCCTCTATGAACCAGCCGGGCGACGCGGTGGGCTCTGCCTCGACCTGCCGTCCGGATGGGCAGCATCACAGCCGCTGAACATTCTCGAAGAGCCGATGGAGCGGAAGGGACCTGCCGACATCATGCCATTCGAAATCCGGACCTGGAAGCTGCGAAAGAGCTGATGTTCCTTTCCGCGAAGATCACGCCTCGCCGCTTCGATGTCGCGAGGCGTTACGGGTCTCGCCAATGGGACAAACTGGACAAATGGGTGATTTGAGACTATATCAGCCCCTATAAGAATGGAGATAGTTTCATGGCCGGTTCCCATGTGCAGCTGGATCGTGCTCGTCAGGCGCAGGTCGCCGATCGTGTTGCCGCCAAAGTCGCCGATGTGCTGAAAGCCGACGCTACATTCGAGTCCGGCTCGGTTGCCCTGTCCGCCAGAATTGCGGGAGCCGCGGCCGCGGCCATTGTCAATCTTCCCGTTAGCGCGCGACGCGAACTCAGTAAGCGACAGGGCGAACTTGCCCGCCGCATTCGTGGTCTAGTGGAGACCTTCACCGATGCACCTGATGGCGGCAAGATCGCGCTTGATATTCCGAAGGCCGCGGAACCCTCCAAAGGCGAAGGGCTTGGGAAGATCGCCACGGCGGCGGAAGGCGAGCGATTGCTGGGCGAGCTTGCAGTTGCCCGCAAGCTCGAGGATTGGGCGGGGCCGGTTGCCGGCGCAAGCGAACTCCAGCGCGATTTCGGAATTGCGCGCTCCACCCTCAATCGCTGGCAGCATGCCGGCGAGGTCATCGCGCTGCTGAAAGGAACGAAGAAGCACGTCTATCCGATCGAACAATTCATCGACGGGCGTCCGGCAAAGGGCATAGGAACGATTGCCGCTCTCGTTTCCAATCAGCGGGTGGCATGGCTGTGGCTCAGCCAGCCGAACCCCATGCTAGGCGGGCGAAGGCCCATAAACCTCTTGAAACAGGATAATGCGGACGAGGTCGTCGACGCGGCCCAGACCTATTTCGCCGCGCAATGACGCCGACAAGGCCGTCCTGCAGCGCCTCGCCGTTCGCGCCGACGTCACCGACTATGTCAGAATCATCTCGCGCGCTCACGCCGCGACGCCTCTCGGTATGGGCTTCGGCAAGACTCGGTTTTCGAGCCCGAGGGATAAGTTCCGGTTGCTCTATCTCGCTCAGGATCCGGCGACGGCGATCGCGGAGACGATCGTCCGTGACCGGTTTCAAGGCAAGGCCGAGCGATTGATACTGCGGGAGGAGTTCGACCGCTATTCGATCGCCGTTATCCGAAACCCCAATCCGCTTTTCCTGCTCGACCTGCGCAACGAAGGCGCAAACCTGCTCGGGGTCTCGACAGATGCCGTTCGAGCTAGGGCACAGACCAGCGGACGCCGGCTCAGTCAGGAAATCTACGATCGCACCGATTTCGACGGCATTCTCTATATGTCCCGGATCACCAACAAGCAGTGCGTTGCCGTCTATGATCGCGCTACGGCCAGCATTGAGGCCGACAGCCCCGCATGGGATCTCATCCGCTTGTCCGCGCTCGGCCGCATACTCGATGCCTTGCACCTCACGGTCATAGATAGGGGAATGATGTCCAATCGGTGAGAAAAGACGCGAGGCGCTGTCGCACCTCGGCGTTCGGCCGATCTCGATCATCGCGATAAACTTGCAAGCAGCAAGCCAAAACTCAACCCTCCAAACCGAGGCTCGCCAGCAGCCGGCCAACATAGGCTTCCAACCCGCCGACCATATCGAAGCGCGCGGGGTCGCGCAGCCAGAGCATCTGAAGGCCGTCCATCACGGCGATCAGTTCGGCCGCCATCGCTCTGCCATCGATCTTGCCGTCTATCGACCCATCGGCAACGGCCTGTTCGAAGGTCGCGGCGATGTCGTTCTGCAGCTGCGTGGCGCGATCGAGAAACCATGCCTTGGCCGGGTGATCCTTCATCAGGCTCTCGGCATTCAGGATGGCGAAGGCCCTGATGACCTCAATCATTTCGGCGTTGCGGCGGAAGACCTCGACCATGCCCTTGAGCAAGCCGCGGAGATCGGAACGATGAGGGCCGATGAAGCTTTCGCTTTCGAGATCGCGCTTGTCCAGAATGGCGAGCAGCAGATCGACCTTGGTCGGGAAGTGGTGCAGCAGGCCGGGCAGCGACAGGCCGACGTCGCGGGCCACATCGCCGATGGCGGCATTCTGGTAGCCGTTTTCGGCGAAGCGCCGCATCGCTGCCGTCAGGATTTCTGCGCGGCGCGCTTCGCCCTTGCGAGATCTGCGCCGTCGCTTTTCGTCCTGTCCGGTCTTCGATTCGAGAAATTCTGCCATCGCCTCTTCCGCCTGCCTCCTTCTCCCGCCCTCAATCCATACATCACGGCTCGACAGTTGACATCTTAAAAATACCGAGTAATCGGTAGGTTTAAGAACTGCGTGGCGCGTGGGGAAGTTGGCGCCGCCGCCGGATGAATTGGCAGCGAGCATGCTCGGCCAGCACTTCGCAATGCCCGAATTCCATTGAAGGGGAGGTTTGCATGATCGATTCCATTCTCGACAAGATGACGCTCGAGGAGCAGGTCTCCCTGCTGTCCGGCGCCGATTTCTGGACGACGGTTCCCGTCGAGCGTCTTGATGTGCCGAAGATCAAGGTGACGGACGGACCGAATGGCGCCCGCGGCGGCGGTTCGCTGGTCGGCGGCGTCAAGGCGACCTGCTTTCCTGTGGCCATCGCGCTCGGCGCCACCTGGAATCCCGATCTCGTTGAGCGCATGGGTGTGGCGCTTGCCCAGCAGACGAAGAGCAAGGGCGCCGCCGTGCTGCTCGCGCCCACGGTGAATATCCATCGTTCCGGCCTCAACGGGCGAAATTTCGAATGTTATTCCGAGGATCCGATGCTGACCGCGGAACTGGCCGTCGCCTATATCAAGGGCGTGCAGAGCCAGGGGATCGCGGCGACGATCAAGCACTTCGCCGGCAACGAATCCGAGAGCGAGCGGCAGACCATGTCTTCCGATATCGACGAACGGACGCTGCGCGAAATCTACTTTCCACCCTTCGAACAGGCGGTCCGCCGCGCCGGCGTGATGGCCGTGATGTCCTCCTACAACCGCCTCAACGGCACCTATACCAGCGAGCATCAGTGGCTGCTGACCAAGGTGCTGCGCGAGGAATGGGGATTCGACGGGATCGTCATGTCCGACTGGTTCGGATCGCATTCGACGGCCGAGACGATTAATGCCGGTCTCGATCTCGAAATGCCCGGCCCGGCGCGCGATCGCGGCGAGAAGCTGGTTGCAGCCGTGCGTGAGGGCAAGGTCGAGGCGGCGACCGTGCGGGCGGCGGCGCGACGCATCCTGCTTCTGCTAGAGCGGGTCGGCGCGTTCGAGAAGAAGCCCGACCTCGCGGAGCAGGCGATCGATCTGCCGGAAGATCGGGCGCTGATCCGGCGTCTCGGCGCCGAAGGCGCAGTTCTGCTCAAGAACGACGGCATACTGCCACTTGCCAAGACGTCGCTCGACCGGATCGCCGTCATCGGACCCAATGCCGCGAGCGCGCGCGTAATGGGCGGCGGCAGCGCCCAGATCGCGGCGCATTACACGGTCAGTCCGCTCGAAGGGATTCGAGCCGCCCTTTCCAATGCCAACAGCGTCAGCCACGCCGTCGGCTGCCGCCACAACCGTCTGATCGAGGTGGCCAAGGGAAAGATCACCGTCGAATATTTCAAGGGGCGCGGCTGCCGGGGCACTCCGCTTCACGTCGAGACCGTCGACAAGGGCGAGTTCTTCTGGTTCGAGCTGCCGTCAGGCGAACTCGACCCCACCGATTTCTCGGCGCGGATGACGATGCAATTCGTGCCGGAAGAGAGCGGCGATCATGTCTTCGGCATGACCAATGCCGGACTGGCGCGGCTCTTCGTCGATGGCAGGCTCATGGTCGATGGCCATGACGGCTGGACGCGCGGTGAAAACTATTTCGGCACGGCCAATGATGAACAGCGCGGCACGGTAGCGCTCGATGCGGGCAAGGCCCATGCCGTCACCGTCGAGTATGACCCGCCGGTGGCGAACGGGGAGGGGATCAACCTCACGGCCATTCGCTTCGGCGTCGAAAAGCCCTTGGGCGAGGCCGATATCGAGGACGCCGTCGAGACGGCGCTGAATGCCGATGTGGCGCTTCTCTTCGTCGGCCGCGACGGCGAATGGGATACCGAAGGCTTGGACCTGCCCGACATGCGGCTTCCGGGTAAGCAGGAGGAACTGATCGAGCGGGTTGCTGCCGCCAACGCCAACACCGTGGTCGTGCTACAGACCGGCGGTCCGGTGGAAATGCCCTGGCTCGGCAAGGTTCGCGCCGTGCTGGAGATCTGGTATCCGGGGCAGGAGCTGGGGAATGCCGTCGCCGATGTCCTGTTCGGCGATGTCGAGCCCGGTGGGCGCCTGCCGCAGACATTCCCGAAGGCGCTTGCCGACAATTCCGCCATGACAGGTGATCCAGCCGTCTATCCGGGTAAGGATGGACATGTGCGCTATGCCGAGGGCGTGTTCGTCGGCTACCGTCATCACGATACACGCGCTATCGAGCCGCTCTTCCCCTTCGGTTTCGGCCTTGGCTATACGCGCTTCAGCTGGGGCGAACCGCGCCTGTCGGCGAGTGAAATGGGTCCCGAAGGCGTGACCGTCAGCGTCGATCTGACCAATATCGGCGACCGGGCCGGGTCGGAACTGGTCCAGCTCTATGTGCGTTCGCCAAAGTCCAAGCTGGAGCGGCCGGACAAGGAACTGCGCGCCTTCGCAAAGCTTTCGCTGCTGCCCAATGAGACAGGGACGGCCGAAATGAAGATCCTGCCGCGCGACCTCGCCTATTTCGACGTCGAGGCCGGCGCCTTCCGCACTGAGCCCGGCGACTACCAGCTGGTCGTGGCGGCCAATGCCGCGGATATCAGGTTCGTGGTCGATCTGCCGTCACCACTCGACACTCTGCTGCCGCCCTTGCACCAAGCGACCAGCCTCATCGGATAAACCGCCTCGTTCACCGTTCCGGCCCCATCCGATTCACAAGGTTCGCGCTCGCAATCCCAGCGCGAACAATCGCTCCACTCATGTTCACCGAGCCCGGATCCGCGAAGTCATCCAAGGACGCGAGCGTCGTAGCCCTTTCCCGACGAGGCTTGCCGTGCCGCCCCCGCCATCCAGGGCTTTGAGCGCGGCGAGGATGTCGGCATAGCGAACCGGACACTGCACGCCTGGCGGCTGCCGCAGCTCCGGAACGGACTCCACCGCATAGAGGTCCGAAGCCCACGACGCCAGGATCGCTCTCTTCTCCTGCGCAGAGATGTCGGCGGCGAGAACTTCGTTCGGAGAGCTGAAATGGAGATGGGGATGAAGAATGTGCGAGGCGGAGATCGCCTCGATGACGCCATCCGGAGTGGTCGTGCTGATGCTTTTGCTGGTCATGAACTTCTCCCAAAAATTTCCACACAAGCGAAGAACATCTTCAGGCACCATTCGATTTAGGTGAAGGAAAACAGCGTTCAAGGGGCTTGCGGTCTGCCTGAAGCGTCGACCAAAAATTTTTTAGATGTCCTCTTGAATCGAAAAACGCTCGAAACCAGATCATTTTCGTCGGCAGCGCAAAGGCGGGTCGACCAGACCGGGGACGTGTTTTCGACGCGTCTCCATTCCATGTTGCTTTACGGAGGATATGGCTATGAGAAACGAACTTGACTTCGCACCCCTTTACCGGTCCAGCATCGGCTTCGACCGCGTCTTCAATCTCCTGAACAATGCGCAGCGGCTACAGGCGATCGAGACGTGGCCACCCTATGACATCGTCAAGACGAGCGAAGACGACTATCGCATTCAGATGGCAGTCGCCGGTTTCGCCGAGGGCGATCTCGAGATCACCCAGGAGCGGAACGTGCTCGTGGTGAAAGGCCAGAAGACCGAAGGGAAGGATGGCGAATATCTGCATCGCGGCATAGCCGGGCGCGCGTTCGAACGTCGCTTCGAACTCGCGGACCACGTCAGGGTCGAGAATGCGTCGCTGACGGTATTCTCTCGATCGCGCTGAAGCGTGAGGTGCCGGAAGCCATGAAGCCGCGCAAAATCGCAATCGGAGATGGCTCCTTTCAGCAGGCGCCTCTTCAGATCGAAGCCGAGCGCCAGGTGGCTTAAGGAGCGCTTCTCGATGAAGTCCCAGAAAAAGCCGTTTACCGTCGAAATCAGGAAACGCCGCGGCGGCAACGCGAAAGACGGAGGAAAGCGTGCGATCGCGAAGCTGCTGGAAAAACTCCACTCCGGAACCGAAGTTCCGGCAGCGCGATCCTGAAACGGCTAGATGCCAGGAGGGCCGGCCAAGGTGCCGGCCCTTTGTGCGTCGGGTCGCACGCTGGCTTCCACCTCACGCCAGCAATAGTGACGCCCCCTAGTCTGTCGCGCGACATCGTCCCGGCGCAAACTACGTCGCATCATTTCTCTTCAGCCTTCCTATAACGCGCGTTGCCACGAGATCAGGCGGCGTCGGGCTGCGTGCGAAGATTAGAGACGACGCGCCGGTTCTGCACTTTGCAGGAGCGCTCCTTGCAATCGCGGACTTCGCGCTCGTTCCCGTAACCCTTGGCCCACATCCGCTTTGCATCCACGCCCTTTGAGATAAGATAAGCCATTGCCGCGTCGGCACGCTTCTGCGACAGCGTCTCCATGTTGGACGCGGACCCTGAATCGTCGGCGAATCCTTGCAGCTTGAGCATCCAGGTCGGGTTGTTGTTGAGCCAGCTGGCTTGTTTATCCAACGTCGCCATGGCGACGGAATCGAGCTTGGCAGAGTCCTGCGTAAAATAGATCCGTCGGCCGACATTCAGGATAAAATCTTCCTCGCTGCCAGCCGCGACGTTTTCGAAACCAGGCGCCGGATCGTTCGTCTGGCCGGTCATTGGCACCGCCGCAGGTTCTTCCAGCGAGGCGAGTTCGGTGGTGGAGCAGGCGGCAAGCGCCAAGAGCATTGTCGCGGCGAGAAGGCGCCTGGTAAATCCGGTCGCAATAGAGATCAAGGTGATATTCCTTATTCGGCCGGTGTTGTCTGGCTGACTTGAGTGGCGCTTTCAGCCTGGTCTGCAATATGCGGCAGAACCTGCACCGCAGTGCCGATGGGGCAACGCTGGTAAAGATCAATGGCGTCTTCGTTAAACATGCGGATACAGCCGCTGGAGGCATCCTTGCCGATGCTCCAAGGCTCCAGCGTGCCGTGGAAGCGATAGCCGGTGTCGACGCCGTCGCGATGCAGGTACATGGCGCGGGGACCGAGTGGATTTTTCGGTGAGCCTCCCGCCACGAATTCGGGCAGTTCCGGATGGCGCTTGCGCATCTCCGGCGGCGGCGTCCAGCGCGGCCAAAGTGATTTGCTGTCGATCGTCGCGCGGCCAAACCATTTGAAGCCCTCGCGACCGACGCCGACGCCGTAGCGGATGGCCGTCTTGTTCTCCATGATCACGTAGAGAAAGTGGTGCCTCGTATCGACGACGACGGTGCCGATCGGCTCGCTGCTGAAATATTTGACAACCTGGCGGTGCCACTTCTTGTCGATCTTGGTGAAGTTGGTCCTTCGGAACGTCACGCCGTTGTCGACGGTAGTGCCGTCAAAATAGGAAGACGCCGCGGCAAATGCCGGTTTCCGGACTGCACCGGCACCAAGTAACGCCAATCCACCCAGCACAATATTTCTGCGAGTCCACGGCATCGGCAATATCCCCCCTTAAAGCCAAGCAGCGAAGCGTCAGTAAATCAGATTTTTCATTTGCCACAACAGAAAAATCATCTCCTCCCTAAAGGCGGAGATCGGGTCACGGGCCTCCTGTGTCTGGTATTGCCCCATCGTTACTCTGGAATACCGCGGCGCTTCGAGTTAAAGGGCCGGGCATTCGTCTCCTCTGAAGATCGGCATGTACTCTTTCCGCAACCGCCTGCGAGTCGATGCTCTTCACACGCGGCAGTTCCGTTTCTTGTGCGAATGCCTCCACAAGATCACAAAGCATCTCTCGCACCACGCCAGGGACCACATGATGGGGCAAATGCCCGACACCTTCCAGCAATCTGACGATCGGCCCCGGATGCTTCCTGCAAAGCCAATCAATATGCCAGTTCGGTGAAATCACGCGATCCGCCATCCCGAAGAGAACGTGCAGGGGAAGATCGCCACGCAGATCTGGAAGGCCCTCCATGTCTCGGTTGAAGGCGCGCAACTCGTCGGCCATCGTGCGGATGGTAATGGGATTGACCACGTGTGAGGCCGGCAGGCCCGAGAGATGAGAAGGCAGGGGATTGGGAAAAGAGGACGACCTCAGACCTCGATCAAGAAAGAATGCTGGCCAACGGCCGATGACGTGCTGGCGGATCAACGGCCCGACCACCGGAGCGACCGCCGATCTAAGCACAATCAATGGCTTCGATGGCACAGGCGCGCAACATGGGGAAATGAGAAAAAGTCCGCTGACGAGGTCTGGTCTTCTTGCAGCAAGGTGTAACGCCGCTGCGCTGCCGATCGAGTGCGCCACGATCCTCACCTTCGGCAGGTCAAGAGACGCGAGAAGGCGTTCAAGCCAGAAGGACTGTCCCTCAGGTCCACGCTCAGCCGGTGCAAGCGGCGTGCTCAGTCCATAGCCAGGCCGGTCGGGTGCAATGATCCGGAAATCGCTGTTGTCGAAGGGAAGCAAAATTTCCTGCGCAAGGCTGCCGCAGCCATGCAGGAGGACGACTGGAATGCCATGTGAGTTGCCACCGTCGAGGATGTGAACATCCTGATCTTCAACGTGAATTGTTGTTCCGAGCGTCGGCTGGAGTGGCTTCACTAACATGAACCGCATAACTGAAATCGGAAGAAGAAGTTCCGGCCGGTTGCGGAACGGCGCCTACGGCAATGAGCCGTCAGAGTAGGATGGAAGGGAGGCCCAGCGTTGCCGCCTTATCTGTGCTACCATCATCGCGGTCTCGAAGCGGAAAGATCGAATGCTCCTTCAGCGTGTCAGTTTCTATGTGCTTCTGGTCCTCGTGACCATTGCGTTCGTCGCCGTCGTGCTACCGTTCTATTTGGCGATATTCTGGGCAGTTGTCCTCGCTATCATCTTCTTCCCGCTTCACGCCCGTATCGAGGCTCGGCTGGGTGGGCGGGGAAACCTTGCTGCAGCGCTGTCTCTCTACTAGGCATCAATGGTTTCGTGATCGGGCCGCTGATAGCCGCTCTCTTCATCGCCGCTTGGGGAATATTCGTGGAGGAGGAGGGCACGTCGGATTCCTGACGATGCGGCCGGAGCATTTAACGATGGCTTCCGGAACTTTCGTCTCCCTGACTGGTTTGATAGATTCGAACCATCATCATGGGGGTGGAGCCATGAGCGCTTGGGGTGTCGCCGTCTTCGATAAGACGCTGCAAACCACAAATATGCGGTACGACGATCTGATGGCCGAGCAGGGACCTGATCGGCAGCTCGTCTGGCATGTGCTCGGCGCGGTTCTTCATACGCTGAGATATCGTCTGCCGGCTGCGCAGCAGGAGCCGCAACCACACCGTTTCTGAAACGACTCTCACCGGAACATTCGACGCCCACTAACCGCAAAAGGCAGGAGGAAAGACCATGAAAGTGTCAGAGATCATGTCGCGCGATGTAGAAATCGCTAACCCTAATCAGACGATAGCCGAGATCGCGAGATGCATGGCCGACAGGCAGATCGGCTTCCTGCCGGTCGGCGACAACGACCGGCTCGTCGGAACCATCACGGACCGCGATCTCGTCGTGCGCGGGCTTGCCGACGGACTCGGGGGCGATGCAAAGGTGCGCGAAGTCATGTCGCGCGATGTCAAATATTGCTTCGAAGACGAAGATGTCGACGACGTGACCCGCAATATGGGGCAGGTCCAGGTCCGCCGCCTTCCCGTCGTCAATCGTGACAAACGCCTTACTGGCGTCATCTCGCTCGGCGATGCGTCCCTGGCGGACACCGCTGCAGCGGGAGCCGGGTTGAAAAAAGTGTCCCGACCGGGTGGCGCTCATGCACATTAGAGCGGGATGATTTTAGGCCTGAATTAAACAGTTAGAGCATGGTGCCTCCGGCGCCATGCTCTAACAGCAGCAAGGGGCAGCATCGGATGCGCGCCGCTCTAACCGATTTTGATTTCCACCTCCGGATAACATTCGCTTCTGGCCAGGAAACGACGTTGATTTCGTGCCAAGCCCGGCGCAGACGATCTAACCTTTCGTTTTTACGCAATTATGGACGAAACACCGCTTCGCAGTTTTTCCGAAATTGCTCTCAGCAAACTCAGGGGAAAAGATCGGGGAGTTCGGAGCGTGCGATGCGTCGCAACCTGACCGCTTCTGCCATCTCTATCGAGCGATAGGGAAAGCGCAAACGGGTGCCCACGGGTCCCCAATTGCCGATCGCACTTAAAAGTTTGTCGAGGGCGGCGTTCGAATAGCCAAATTCCTGGCGAAACGGGACGATATGCGCGTCCACAAATGTGCAGATGCGTCGCTCCAGATCGAGTGCGGCGTCGACATCGTTTCGCATCGAGACCGTCCAGGCCTGAGCACCACGCGGACTAAGGCAGGCCACATTGGAAAAGGAGCCTGCTGCCACACCTTCCTTGGTGCCGGTTGCGAGATGATGGCCGGGGACGAAGAGCGAAAGCCCGGACAGATGCCGGCGTGCCTCGACATACCAGGAGGCGTCGCCATCGGCGAGCTTGATGCCGATCACCTCAGGCACTGCCGCGCAGACCATGCCGAGCTCCCTTGGCGCCAGCACGCGTTTTGCATGCGGCGGATTGTAGAGGATGAGCGGAATGCCGTCGGCAGCCTCGGCCGTGCGTGTCAGGAAGTCGACCGCTTCGGCATCGGTGAGCGGCCACCAGTCCGGCAATATGAGCTGAATGGCGCGGGGATCGAGCGCGGCGGCGCGGCGGACGCGATTGAGCATGATCAGCGGGTCGGGCTGGCAGGCGCCGATGACGAATGGCGTTGAAGATGCCTTGCAGCGCTCGGCCAGCATTGCCTGGATTCTGTCGAACTCCGCCTCCGTCTGATTGTGGAATTCGCCGGCGGTGCCATTTGAGTAAATACCATCGACGCCGGCATCGATGAGGATGTCGATCTCTTCGCCGAGCTTGTCGAATTCAATGCTGTCATCGGCCGCGATCGGCAAAAGCAGGCTCGCCCAATTTCCGCCGATGGCGGGACGCGGCGTCTTCCCATTCATCTGTTTTTCTCCGGTGGATGACGGATCAGTTGAGGTCGTCGCGAATGCAGGCCTTGAAGTGGCCCGGCGCGATTTCCCGCAATTGCGGAACAGCGTCGGCGCAGGCCTCGAGCGCGCTCGGACAGCGCGTGCGAAAAACACATCCGCTCGGCGGATTGGCCGGACTTGGAATATCGCCCTTCAGGATCTGCCTGGCACGGCGGGCGTCCGGATCGGGCGACGGAATCGCTGAGAGCAGCGCGCGCGTATAGGGATGCTGCGGTCTCGCATAGAGATCGGCACTCGGCGCGATTTCCATGATGCGGCCGAGATAGAGCACGATCACCCGGTCGCAAATATATTCGACGACGGCAAGGTCATGCGAGATGAACAGCATGGTCAAGCCAAGCCGCTGCTGCAGGTCGCGCAGCAGGTTGATCACCTGCGCCTGGATCGACACGTCGAGCGCCGAGACCGGCTCGTCGGCCACGATGAATTCGGGCGACAAGGTCAACGCCCGGGCAATCCCGATGCGCTGGCGCTGGCCACCGGAAAATTCATGCGCGTATCGATTGATTGCGTCGGCGGGCAGATCGACCTCCGCCAAGGCCGACCGCGCCCGCTCGAGCCTGTCGCGGGCGGTGCCGATCCCCTGGATCTGCAAGCCTTCCGTCAGGATCTCGCCGATGGTCATGCGCGGCGACAGGCTGGCGAAGGGGTCCTGGAAAATATACTGCATGCGCGGCCGTTGCCGTCTGAGCGCGGAAGCGGAAAGTGCCGTGAGTTCCGTCCCGTCGAAACGGACGCTGCCTGACGACGGCTCGACGAGGCGAAGGACGGAACGCCCGATCGTGGTCTTTCCGCTGCCGGATTCGCCGACAAGCCCGACGACTTCACCCTTGCCGATATCGAAGGAGATACCCTGGAGAATGTTCAGCCGCGTGCCGCGGGAGGTATAATGTTTCGAAAGGTCGCGGACGGAGAGCAGCGGTGCGCTCATCTAGATCTCCTGCCATCTGATGCAGCGGCTGCGATGCTGCGGATTGACCTGTTCGAGCGCGGGAACGGCAGCGCGACAGGCATCGATCGCGAATTTGCAGCGCGGGGAAAAGGCGCAGCCGCTCGGCATGTTCATCAGGCTCGGGACCATGCCGGGAATGGCCGCAAGCTTTTCACCGGCCAGCTTCATCCGCGCCGCATCGCCAAGGCGCGGCATGGAGGCGAGAAGGCCCATCGTGTAGGGATGCTTGGGATTGCGGAAAACCTCGCCGACCGGTCCTTCTTCGACGATCCGGCCGGCATACATCACCGCGACGCGATGGGCGATTTCGGCGACGACGCCGAGATTGTGGGTGACAAAGAGCATGGCCATGCCGCGTTCGCGCTGCAGTTTAAGGAGCAGGTCGAGAATCTGCGCCTGGATCGTCACGTCGAGCGCCGTTGTCGGCTCGTCGGCGATCAGCAGCGCCGGATCGCAGGCGAGCGCCATGGCGATCGTGGCGCGCTGCCGCATGCCGCCCGAGAGTTCGTGCGGATATTGGCCGGCACGGCGTCGAGCGTCCGGTATGCCGACGCTTTCAAGCAACGCGACGACTGCGTTCATCGCCGCCTTGCGATCGGCACCGCGATGGATGCGGATCGGCTCGCCAATCTGGTCGCCGATGGTGAAGACGGGATTGAGGCTTGACATCGGCTCCTGGAATATCATGCCGATGTCATCGCCCCTGATCCTGCGCATGCTCTCCTCGTCGAGGGAGACGAGATCGCGGACCACGCCGTCGCTCGTCGCAAGGCGGATGCTGCCTGCGGCGATCACGCCGATGTTGCGGGTGAGCAGCCGCATGACCGACAGGCTGGTGACCGACTTGCCGGAGCCGGATTCGCCGACCAGCGCAAGCGTCTCGCCGGCGGCAACGCTGAGGTCGATATCGTTGACCGCCGTGATCTCGCCGCCACGGATGCGGAAGATCGTTCGCAATCCCTTGATGTCGAGTACGGGTTCGGCGGTTTGTTCCATCAGCCTGCTCAGTTCAGCAGGCCGGTTGCACGCAGGATCTCGTCGATCCGCGCCGTTTCGGCATCGTTGAGAGAGGCACGCGGCCGCGGCATGACGGCGGAATCGATGATGCCGAGGCTGCGCATCGCCGTCTTGAAGGCGCCGATGCCGGCTGCGCCGCCGCTGACACGGCCCTGCGCGACCCAGACGATTTCGAAGAGGCGGCAGAGACGCTCCTGTTCCTTCTTCGCGGCGACCCAATCACCGCGCTGGGCAGCATCCCAAAGTCGGACATAGCCGTGCGGATCGACATTGGCGATACCGGGAACGACGCCGTCGGCGCCCATCAGCAGGGCGGTGTCGACGACGATCTCGGAGCCGGTCATCAGGAAGACGTCCTTGTGTTCGGCAAGATCGAGGAGCGCATAGCGGAAGTTGCCGTCGTCGCCGCTGGAATCCTTGAGACCGATAATGGCGCCTTCCCTGGCGAGCGTGACCACGGTCTGGCGCTGCAGCTTGACGTGAACGCAGACGGGAATGTCGTAGGCGATCAGCGGTACGTCCACCGCGTCGCGGATATAACGGAAGTGGTTGAGGATCTCGGACTGGCTGGTGACCGTATAGAATGGGGCCGTCACCACAACCGCATCGGCGCCGGCTGCCTTTGCGACCTTCGCATGGGTGATGACGCGATCCGTGGTCGGGTCAATGACGCCGACGATCAGCGGCACGCGGCCATTCACCACTCTGGCCGAATGTTCGATGATGTCTCGCCGCGTCTTTTCGTCATGGAAGATCACCTCGCTGGTCGAGCCGAGCACGAATACGCCATGGCAGCCGGCATCGATCAGATGCTCGAGCACGCGTGTATAGGATGGGTAGTCGACGGTGAGATCCGGATTGAGCGGTGTTACGACAGGGGGGACGACACCTTTGAATTTGGTCATTTTCGCTTCTTTCGATTGTCAGTTCAGTTCGGCACGCGGGTCGAAGGCATCTCTGAGGCCATCGCCAATGAAGTTGATCGCCAGAACGGCAAGGATCAGCGCGGCGCCGGGGAAGAGCCATTGCCACGGATATTGTTCGAGCACGGCGGTTGAGCGGGCCGCGTTCAGCATGTTGCCCCAGCTTGCTGCCGGCGGGGCGATACCAAGACCGAGAAAGGACAGGCCCGCCTCGAGCAGGATGGCATTGGCGATCTGCAGCGTTGCATAGACCACGAGGATATCGATCGAGTTCGGCAGACCATGGCGAAACAGCAGATGTCCGATGCCGGCGCCCATGCCGCGGGCGGCCAGGACGAAGTCGCGTTCACGCAATTCCAGCAGTCGCGAGCGGATCATGCGCGCAAGCAGCGGCCAGGAAAGCAGCGAGATGACCAGCACCGTCGGCCAGATGCCGGTACCGGCAATCGAGGCGAGCACAAGCAGGAAGATGACGGGCGGCAGGGTCATCACCAGATCGACGAAGCGCATCGAGACGGCGTCCGTCCAGCGTCCTGCAAGCGCCGAGATTGCCCCGAAAAGAAAACCGATGACCGCCGAAAGCGCGGTCGACGCGACGGCGACCAGCAGCGAAATCCGGCCACCTTCGAGCACGCGGGCGAAGACGTCGCGGCCAACGCCGTCGGCTCCGAACCAGTGCGTTGCCGTCGGGCCGCTATTCATCGCCAGAAGATCGATGTCGTTCGGCCGGAAAGCCCACCATAGCGGATAGGAGAGGATCAACAGCAGCATTGGCGTGGCAATGCAGACGCCGGCAACGGCTGCGCGGTTGAGCAGAAACCGACTGAAGGCGCGGGCAAGTGGTCCGGGGCTCCGGCGTTCGGAAGAGCGTGCCAGCATGATCAGCCCACCTTGATGCGCGGGTCGACGACCGCATAGGTAATGTCGGTCAGAAGATTGACGACGATAACGCAAGTGCCGATGACGAGCGTCGCCCCCATGATGACGGGGTAGTCGCGGGTCTGCACGGCATCGACGAGCAACAGACCCATGCCCGGCCAGTTGAAGACGCTCTCGATGAAGATGGCGCCGCCGATTGCAAGCCCGATGGTGGAGCCGATCAGCGTGACGATCGGCAGAAGCGCATTGCGCAAGGCATGCTTGGTGATGACCCAGAACTCGCGAACGCCCTTGGCACGGGCAGTGCGCACGTAATCCTGGTTCAGCACTTCGAGCAGCGAAGCGCGCATGTAACGCATGATCAATGCGGCTTGCGCGACAGACAGAAGTGCCGCCGGCAGGATCAGATGGTGGAGGAGATCGCCCACCGAGAATTCCTCGCCCGGCGTCAGCATGCCGCCTGATGGCATCCAGTGCAGGCGGACGGAGAAAATATAAAGGCCGATCAGCGCGCTGAGGAAGGCCGGGCTTGAAATGCCGGCAAGCGCAACCACCGATAAGGAGAGATCGGCAAGCGAATTGCGTCGGACGGCGCCGATCACCCCGAAGGTGATGCCCGCGACGATGGCAAAGGCAAGTGCGGTGCCCATCAAGAGTACTGTCGGGCCGATCCGTGACAGCACCAGGCCCAGAACCGGCTGATCGAGACGCTTGATCGAATAGCCGAGATTGCCGGTCAGCGCCTGCTGCAACCAGCCCAGATACTGCGCGGGCAAGGGCTGATCGAGCCCGAGGCTTCTGCGCAGATCGGCAAGGTCTGACGGCGACATCGGCAGGTTCGGATCGATATAGGCATCGATCGGATCGCCGGGCGTCAGGCGCAGCAGCAGGAAGATCAGCATGCTCAGGGCGACAAGCATGCCTATTCCTATGACCAGGCGTCTGAGACTGTATTGGAGCATGGTTCATCCGTCTTATCAGGGTGGCCGAAGCCACCCTCAAGGCTTTCCCGGAAACCGCCTATTCGGCGATCGACCATTTCTGCGGGTTGGCCTGGTAGGGGCCGCCGCCCGGCGCCGGCGTCCAGACGAAATCCTTCACCTTGGTCGAAACGACGCCGTAGCGGTTTGCCACCCAGAGCGTCGCCCAGGGCAGGTTCGTGTTCATCACCTTGCAGACGTCCTGGTAGGCGGCATCCCGCTTGGTGCTGTCCGGCTCGGCCAAGGCACTATCAAGCGCCTTGGTGAGGTCAGGCATGCGAACCCTGGCGACATTCGGTCCGGCCGGAGGGATCTGCTTTTCGTTGAGGCCGACATTGATGCTTCCGGCATCCGGCCCGTTCTGCAGCCCGGCATAGACCAACTGGAACTGGGCAATATCCGGCGTCGCATTGAGCACGATGCTGTTATAGGTCGGGGCATCGACGGCGCGCGGAACGACGTTGATGCCGACCTGGGCAAGCATCGCCTGCACTGCGGCAAGCACGTTGGTCGCCAGCGGCGTGGTGTAATAGGTCAGAAGCGTGATCGGCTTGCCGCCATTGATCTGGTCCCAGCCGGCTTCCGTCAGCAACTTCTTGGCCTTCTCGGGATCATAGGCATAGCTGTCGATGCCCTGGGGTATCAGCTGTTCGGCGACATAGGCGCAATTGGCAGGCTTGGCCGCACCGCCATAGAGGCTCTGGATGATGGCATCGCGATTGATTGCGTACATCACCGCCTGGCGGACGCGCACGTCCTTCCAGAGCGGGGAATCGTGGTTGAAGCCGAGATAGTTGACGACGAAAGAGTTGCCTTCGATGACCTGGAAGTCCTTGTTGTCCTTGAAGGTCGGCACGTCGTTGGAATCGACATAGGTAAACTGGACCTCGCCGGATCTCAGCGCCGCGATCGCCGCGGCCGGGTTGGCGAAATAGCGATTGATGACGCGTTCCAGTGCGGGCTTGCCACCGCGATAATCGGTGTTTGCGGCAAGTTCGACATATTGATCCGAGACGTATTTGGTGAATTTGAACGGGCCGGTGCCGATCGGGGTGGTAGACCACCACGTGTTCTTTGCGAGCTGGTCGGCCGGAATCGCGGAGAGCGCATGCTCGGGCAGCATCATCACCTTGGTCATCGTGTCGGGAAAACTGCTGCTCGGCGTGCTGAGCTTGATGACAACAGTGTGCTCATCCGGCGTCTCGACCGACGATATGCCCTTCAGCCGGGCAGCGAGCACCGAGCCGGTTTTCGAATCCATCGCAAGGCCCATGGTGAACTTCGCGTCCTTGGCGGTGAACGGTTTGCCGTCATGCCATTTGGCGTCTGCCAGCTTGAACGTGTAGGTCATCTGGTCCGGGCTGACCTCGTAGGAGCTTGCCAGCGCGCCGACGACCTTCTGCAGCTTCTCGTCATAGGTGATCAGCGGTTCGTAGTAGACGCTGAGCCAGGTGAAGCCGGCGGTCGCGGCAAGCGGGTTGAAGTTGCCCTGGAAGCCTCCGGGGCCGACATCGAAGCCGCCCGACAGCGTGGCTGCCTGAGCCTCAGTTGCAACGCCCGAAACGACAAGAGCCGGAACGGCAGCCGTCGACAGCAGGGCGCCAAGCGCGATAATGGATAATTTAGACAGTCTTTTCATGTGTTCCTCCCACGTTTGAACTTGTCTTGTTGTTGGCAATCACCCGGGCAATGCCCTCGTAGTGACGATCCAGGCGTCTGCGCGCCTCCTCCAGATCTTTTGCCTCGATCGCATCGACGATCGCGGCATGGTCGCGCCACGTCGCCATCGGATCGGCATTTTCAAGATTGACGAAATCCGATGCCTTGTAGAAGGCGAGCCAGAAGACATCGATCAGCCGCACGAGCGTTTCATTGTCCTGGCAGCGAAACAGCAGTCGATGGAACAGCTGGTCGTCTTCCGCAAAGGTTTCGCCCCGCTCGGCATGGGCGCGCATCCGATTGACGGTGGCGTGCAGCTCGGCGATGTCGTCCTCGCCGATCACGTCGATCGTTTTGCCGATCAATCCCACTTCCAGCGTACGCCGGATTTCGAGGACCTCCTCGATCTGCCGCAGGGCGCCGCCGAGGCCGTAAGCGAGGTTGTCGAGAAGCGGCTCGAAGGAAAAAGCCTTCACGAAGATGCCGACGCCGCGCCGCGTCTCCAGCACGCCGAGCGATTCCAACGCCTTGATGCCTTCCCTCAGCGAATTGCGGCTGACGCCGAGCTGGGTGGCGAGCTCTCCCTCAGCCGGAAGCAGGGTTCCGGGCGCAAGGCCATTTTCGTCGATATAGGCGCGCAGACTTTCCTGCACGGAGACATGCAGCAGCGGGGCGCGTGTCAGCGGCTTCATCGATTTCAATGTCATGCCCCGGTCACTTTCGCGCATCGCCGATAAGATGGATGTTAGATATCGACTTGTAGGATATCTGTCAACTGGTCAGATTGGAGAGCTGACACCGAACCCGGCTTGCAGCCGTTTGAGGCGGTCGTTTGGGGACAAACAGCTTTAGTCGGAGGCTAGATCGACCTCTGGAGAGTGGACCACCACGCGGTTGCGGCCGGTCTTTTTGGCAAGGTAGAGGGCCGCATCCGCTTGGCGCTGCATGTGCTCTGCTGACACGAGGTCACCGTTTTGCATCAATATCGCTAGTCCGATGCTGACAGTGACCCAGGGACCGACACGGGAGCTAGGATTTGGAAGAGACGCCGCTTCTACTCGGCTGCGAATTCTCTCAGCGACCTCCCCGGCCTCTTGTTCATCAGAGCCTGGGAGAAAGACAAGAAACTCTTCGCCCCCGTACCGGGCGACCTGGTCCCGCTCGTCCCTCATGCTGCTCTGAATGATGCCGGCAACTTTCACCAGGCAGCGGTCGCCTTCGGCATGTCCGAGATTATCGTTGAGATGCTTGAAGTCGTCGACATCGCACATCAGCATCGCCGCGCCGCTCGTTCGTTTCAGGTCCTCATTCCAGAAATGATTTAGCGTTTCCATCATCGAACGCCGGTTGGCGACACCCGTCAACGGGTCGGTCCGCGCCAGCAATTCCAGCTGCGAGTTGGCGTCGGTAAGCTCCGCGAGGCGACTTCGATCTCGCAACTCAAGCAAGAAAGTCTTCTGAGCGAAGATGGTAGCGGTGCGTCGGGCAACGACGGTTGCAGCCACACCGCTTGCGAAAAACAGCGTCCCGGCCAGAGCACTTCCCGCTTCGATGTCTGGATTGCGCAGTTGAAACACAAGGTAGATACCGAGGGCAGCAGGACCGATCGCCATCGCCCAACCGAGTGGAATCGGAAATATGATAATGGCAGTGACGGCCACAAAAAGCATGATGGTCAAATGCCGCTCGTAAAACTCGCCACCAGTGTTAACCCCCACCAAGGCGACCGACAGGAGGATGAGAAAAACAGCCGAAAGGAGGAAGACTCCCTGAACCCACAAAGCATGCGGCCGCAGGAAGGCTATTGCGGCGACAAGAGCCGCAGGGGGAAGGATAGACGCTGGCCAAAGCATCGACATCACGGTTTCGGTCGGCAGCAAGATCGCATTGAGGCCTAACGTCAGGACGTCGAGCACGATAACCCAAACCATCCATGCGCGGATGATCTTGGCGGTCCGCGGCCAGGAGCGTTCGCGAAAAAGCTGGGCCAGTTCCCCATTGAAGTGAATATCACGCGTGCGTCCGCCGAGCAGGCGCTCGACTTGCTCTACAATGGCCGGGCTCAACCTCTGGAGAGGTTTCCGCGAAGACGCCCTTACCGATTTGATAGGAGCTGTAGTTCGCTCGGTATCCATGTGTCGGATCTAGGGAGCAGACGACCGGAGGCAAGACGAGCCGCGAATTCCGCCCCGAAAGACGATATGCTTGCCCTAATGATTTTGTACCAGGGGACGACAGTATGTCGTTAACGTGTCATATCGGGCCAAAGTCTCATTCGTGATAGGCCGAATTCACGGTTCGATTCCGTTCGAGACCGGCAGGTTGACGGTCGTCTCGGTCCGCAGTTAGGTCCTTCCTCGACGGGACAGAACCGCCTGCGTTGGGCAATTCACCTGGCGCAGAACGTTACGAGGCCCCGATGCTACGTGCAACCCCTTCGAGAATGTGGGCACGGAAATTTTATCGATTAAAAGGTGACTAAAATAATCATCTTATGTTGACAAGGCCAATTTCGCTCCATAGGTTCCGCCCGCATCCGTGACGTAGGGACCAGGCAATGGCGCGTGTTTTTTTGAATGTTTCTAATAATCTACCAACAATTTACAGAGAGACGCTATTTGCCACGACAGCGATCCTCCTGATTGGCGTTGCGGTGCCGCCGGCCTTCGCCCAGACCGCTTCCGCAGATGCCAACGCGACTGCGCTGGAACCGATCGTCATTCAAGGTGCAGCCTCTGATAGCAAGACCGACCGGACGTCGGTGACAGCCAAAAACAGCGCCGGCGCAACCAAGATCAGCACGCCGCTCGTCGAGACGCCGCGTTCGATCTCGGTGACGACGGAGAAGGAAATCGAGCAGCGCGGCGCGCAGACGGTCATCGAGGCTGTGCGCTATTCGGCCGGCGTGACGACAGGAACGAGCGGCTTCGATCCGCGTTTCGACCAGGTCTACATTCGCGGCTACAACGCCACGACGGTCGGTGACTATCGCGACGGATTGCGCCAGCCCTATATCAATTACGGCATGTTCCGCACCGAACCCTATCAGTTGCAGCGGGTCGAAGTGATAAAGGGACCGGTTTCCGTTCTTTACGGTTCCGGTTCGCCGGGCGGCCTCGTCAACAAGATATCGAAGCTTCCGACCGAGGAGCCGATCCGCGAAGTCGGCATTAGCTACGGCACCGAGGATCGGGTGCAGGGGATGTTCGATTTCGGCGGGCCGATCAGCGAAGACAACGAGGATTTTCTCTATCGCATCGTCGGCGTCGCCCGCCGCGGCGACACCAATTTCGATATTGCCGACGACCGCTATTTGCTAGCGCCGTCCTTTACCTGGAAGCCTGACGAGGGCACATCCTTCACGGTTTACGGCTTGGCGCAGGCAGATGAGACCGACTCCAATGTCGGCGCGATCACGACCTTGGACGGCAGGATCCTCGATATCAGGGCGAGCGATCCCGACTATGATTACCAGAAGGTCAAGCAGCAGCAGGTCGGCTATCAGTTCGAGCATGAATTCGACAACGGCCTGACCTTCCGGCAGAACCTGCGCTATTCGCACCTCGATCTGGAGGCTCGCTACCTCGGCGTTACCAGCTGGACCGGGACAGTCGCGCATCGTGGCACGAATGCGATCCGGGACGACATGAACGTTTTCCAGGTCGACAATCAACTGGAGGCGAAATTCGACACAGGCCCGCTTGCGCATACGATGCTGTTCGGGCTCGACTACACGAATCTCCAGTCGAGCTTTGGCTATGGCGCCGGAGCTGCCGATCCGGCATTCGACTTCGATATCACCAATCCGACCTATGGAGTCTCGGGCGCCACGCCGGATTATAATGTCTTGGCTTCCGATGCCGACATGCGGCAGGTCGGCATTTACGTCATGGACCAAATCGAGGTCGGAAATTGGCGCTTCAACCTCGGCGGCCGGCAGACCTGGGTGAATCAGACGCGAGATGCGACCTTGCCCACGGTCAGCTCGGAGGAGGTGGACAAGAACGCCTTCTCCGTACAGGCCGGCGCGCTTTACCTCTTCGACAACGGCATCGCGCCATTCGTTTCCTACGCGACCTCCTTCGATCCGGTCACCAACCGATCGGCTACCAACACAATTCTTCCGCCGACGAAGGGCGAGCAATACGAAGTCGGCGTGAAGTACCAGCCTCCCGGCTCGGATATCCTGCTGTCGGCCGTCGCCTATCACATCGTCGAGCAGAATAAACCGAGGCTCGCCGACCCGTTGACATTTGCCTACGATTCTCAGGGAGAGGTGACCGGAAAGGGTATCGAGCTTGAAGCCCGCGCGGCGATCGCCGACGGTCTCGATATTATTGCGGCCTATACCTACAACGACTCCGAAGTGACCGGGGGCAACAACGTCGGAAATACTCCGGCCATCACCCCGACCCATATTGCGAGCCTATGGGCGAACTACACTTTCCAGGAAAGCAACCCCTTCAACGGCCTGTCGGTCGGCGCCGGCGTCCGCTACATCGGTGAGACCTGGACGGATGTCGCCAACACCTCGAAAAATCCTGCGACTTTCTACGTCGATGCATCGGCCTCCTATGATTTCGGCGCTGTCGACAAGAAATACGAGGGCCTGACAGCCGCCTTCAACATCCGCAACATAGCCGATGAGCGCGAAACAGTTTGCGAAGAGGGCTTCTGCTATCTCGGCCAGGGCCGCAACATGACCGGCACCCTGAAGTATCGGTGGTGATACATGGCGGCGGAGACGAATGGAGCGCTCCAGCCGGCGACGTTGATCGCTGAACACCCCGTCGCTCATCAGGCCGTCGATCTAGACGCCCTGGTGGGCGACGGTCCGTTCTCCTATTGCGGTGGCAAGCTCGTCAGTTCCCCACCGCCGGCCAGCACCGTCATTCCCTGCAGGGATCTTTGCGACCGAGCGATCTTCGACGAGATCGTTGACCGATATGCGCAAAAATTTTCAGGCAGCGACCGTCGTGCGATCGTCTCCATGTGGACGCTCTACTATTTCAGCATGCTGACCATCGCCCCCAGCGTCCATATGTTCGTGCACCGCATCGGACTGCCGCTGGGGATCGATCGGCTTTCGCTCGTCTGCAACGAACAGACAGGCGAACCGGAAGCATTCGTGATGTCCGGAGGGCCCAAAGTGACCACCGATCCGGCCGCTGAGCTTCACCGGCTGATGCGCGGTCACGCCGAACCTCTCGTCGCGGCGATTGCCGCCAACGCCGGCGTCGCTCCGAAGCTCCTCTGGAACAATGTTGCGGCCTATCTCTCCTGGATTCTGAAAGAGATCGCTCATCGCCATGAGCCTGACCTCGTCGAAGGCGGCCTGGCGCTGCTGGAAGACACTCAATGGCCGGGCGGCGGGCGCAACCCGATGTTCGGCATGATCCGCATGGCGCGCCAGCAATGCGGGCTCGAATTCGTGCGCCGGAAAGTCTGCTGCCTGCGCTATAATCTGCCGGGCGTCGGCGGCTGCGGCGAAGCCTGCCCGCTGCCGGAGGGGCGCCACTAGCTCCTATCGTCCGCCGCGTGCAGAGACGGGTGCCCTGCGCACCAGTTATTGCCAATGCGCGCCAAGCAGAAAGTCTCGTCGTCTCAAAGCGTAGCCTCACCTGCCTCGACGTCGGCGAGTGGCTTGACCATGAACAGGCATGGATGGTCCTCGTGCCAGAGCTTTGCAAAGACCTCCGCCCGCACAAAGCCGTTCCGGTCATAGAAGCGCCGCGTCGCCTCGAATTGCGGTTCGTCGAGGCCGCGCGGGGCGAGCGTCTTGACCGTCAGCAGCCGCGCACCCGATTCATGGCCGAAACGTTCGGCCGCATCGATGAGATGGCGTCCGGCGCCGCGACCGTGATGTTCGGGTCGTGTCGCGATCAGCGCGATCTCGACGGCGCCGGGCGGGTGCGGCTTCAAGGCCATCAACGCGGTCACGACATCCGCTTCGACATAGCCGAACACCGGCAGATCTTCGATCGCCTGGGCGCTCGCTTCGATAACCTCAGGTTCTGAAAACCAGTCGGGCAAAGCCCCCATGATCGATCGGCAGAGCTCCGCCTTGCCGGTCTGGATCTCAACTGTTCTTCCCATTTTTTCTCGCCTCCGATCGGTCGATTTAAACTTGACTCCTGTTATCACCTTAAAATAGACACTGCAATCAAATCGTGTACTTCAGCTCAAAAAAGGAGCCCAAGACCGAACCGGCCAGCAACGACAGCGCCTGATTTTCCATTTGTAAAAAGGGTACAGGACAATGCACGCATTGCATCGTGATGTGAACGGAAATGCCGTGGTCAACGCCATGATCGAAAACAAGGACAAGCTCCTTAAAACGATTGAAAGCGTTGTCAAATCAAAGTCATATTCCGAGGATATCTTTCAAGATGGAGTCATTAAAGCCTATGGGGTCAAAACCGACGACATTCGTTGCCCGATCGGCTACGCCTTCCGGATGGTCTACAATCTCGCACTCGATGAGAGCCGCCGGCGACGCCAGAAGATGAACAACCATAGGTCGATAGACCAGATTCAAGAGATCACGGCGCCCGTCCCCACCGTGCTCGACCAGCTCGTCGCTGCCGAGACCCTGCGCAATGTGCTTGCCTCGCTCGAGGCGCTGCCGAAGCGAACCAACGATGCCTTCATTCGCCATCGCCTCAACGGCGTGCCGCAGAAGGATATTGCCGCCGAACTCGGCGTCTCAAGGACCCTCGTCAACTTCATGATCAAGGCGGCAGAGGAACATTGCCATCTGGCGATCGCCGAACCTGCCTTCCGCCCCGATCATGCACACCGACAGGAGCCTAGCGTTTCGCCGCGTGCAGCGCCTGCTGCAAATCGCTCCAAAGCAGTTCCGGCTCTTCCAGGCCAACGGCGAAACGAACCGTCTGCTCGCTCACGCCGAACCGGATGAAGGAGGTCATCCGGTCGGGGATCTGCAGCGCGACCTTGGCGGGGACCACCAGCGTTTCTGGCCCCCCCCAGCTGACACCGAGGCGGATGTCGCGAAGGCTATTCACAAAACGTGCGACATCGATATCGGGATTGAGGTCGAAGGCAAACAGCCCGGCATAACCCGTCAGCGTCGCCCGCCCCGGATGGTCCTGAAATGCCGGGTGTCGAACGCGTGCGATCGCGGGATGCTCCTTCAGCCGGTCGGCCAGCAAAAGTCCGCTGCGCTCGTGCTCCTTCAGACGGACACGCAGCGTGCGCATGCCGCGCAACAGCAGCCAGGCTTCGAACGGTGACAGTTTGGCTCCGACATAGGGGTAGGATGTCGCATTGATCCTGGCGATGGCCTCTTTCGAGCCGACGACGACGCCGGCGACCGTATCGCTGTGACCGCCGAGATATTTCGAGGCGGCGTGAATGACGATATCGACACCATGCTGGATCGGTTTCTGAAACAGCGGCGTTGCCCAGGAATTGTCGATGATGGTGGTAACACCGGCCTCCTTTGCCATGGCCGACAGCGCCGCAATGTCCTGAAGCTCGAAGACGAAGGATGTGGGGTTTTCAAGGTAGAGCAGCTTGGCACCCGACAGCGCCTTGCGGACCTCGTCGTGGTCGGCGGGATCGACGAAATCCACCGCGACACCGAGCCTGGCAAGCAGTTTCACCAGAAGGCGGTAGACATCGTTATAGAGATGGCGGACCGCAACGACCCGGTCTCCCGCCTCAACAAGACTGAGAATTGTCGATGTAATGGCGGCCGTTCCGCTGGAGAAGGCACGTCCATCCTCTGCGCCCTCGAGGCGGGCGACCAGGAGTTCGAATTCGCGGACCGTCGGATTGTCGCCACGCGAATAAATGTAGTTGCGCGTGCGGCCGGCGAAAACATCCTCCATCACCTCGTAACTGTCGTAAGTGAAGAGCGACGTTTGGAAGATCGGCGGAGACACAGCGTTGAATGCCGCCGGATCGACAGGCGTAAAGAGATCGTCAGCGACCGCATGGGCGCCAAGGTCGTGCGGGTTGATCGACTGGTTCATGGGTCATCCTCTCATGGACAAAAGCTGGGATATGGACGGATGGAGGTCAGATGGTCGGCAGAGCGCTGCCGGAGCGCGCTGAGCGTCCTCGCCAGGCAGACGGCCGACAGCAGGCCGGTCAAGGCCGAGGCCAGGAACATTGCTGCCAGCAAACCTGAAAAGCCGAAGAACGGCGGCAGAAGAGCCAGCAGCGGAAAGAGAAGATAGCCATTCTGCGCCAGACCGATGACAACCGCCGCTTTCGGTCTGCCCTGGGCCTGGAAGAGGATCAGCACCGTTTGCCGCAGGCCGAACAGCAGAAGGGGAAGATGGGTCGCAATGATCGCCTGCGCTGCGATCCCGATCACCACTGCGTCGCCGGTGAAGAACGAGGCAAGCTCTTCGGAGAAAACGAGCGCCCCCAACCCGTATGCTCCACTCACCGCACTGGTGACCACTGTGAGGATACGGGCTGCCGACAGCATCCTGGCTGTGTCGCCTCGACCCCAGGCAAAGCTCAGGATCGACTGGGCTCCGAGTGAGATGCCGATGACGGGGAGGGTTCCGACCGCCAGCAGCCGCAAGGCAATCCCGACGCCGGCAATGCCGGCTTCTCCGTGATAGGTGCCGGCGAGCGATACCACGGCCGCAATCGCGCCTGCGGTTGCGAGACTGGTCAGCGTCGTCGGTGCGCCCACAGCAAGGACAGGTCTGAGATAACCGATATCTCCCCACCGCCAGCCAAACGTCAGCCGGACCGTGCCAAGTCGCCTGGCGTGGTAGGCAGCATAGATGCAAAGCGCGACGAGCTGGGACAGGATGGTTGCGATTGCAACGCCCTGCAGGCCGAGGCCGAAGCCAAAGATCATGATCGGGTCGAGGATCATGTTCAGCGCAAAGCAGGCAACCAGCGTCCACATGCTGAAGCGGGCATTGCCCTCTGCGATCGCCAGGAAATCGAGAATAATCTGCGCCATCGTCAGCGGCACCGAGACCGCAACGATCATCAGATAATGTTGTGCGAGCGGCTGAAGGGCAGGCGTGGCGCCGAACAGCAGCAAATCTGGAAATGCGACGATTGCGATGGCACTTGCCGCGCCGAAAACGACGCCGGCAGCAAGACTGATCGAGGCAATGGCGCCGGCCCGGGATCGGTTGCCGGCTCCGAGCGTGCGTCCGACCTCCGTTGCGACACCGACGCCGATCCCCTCGCCAAAGGCGGCGATGAGCATGAGGACCGGCAGGACGATCATGATCGCCGCGATCTGGTCTTCACCGATCATCCCGACGAAGATCATGTTGATCGTGTGATGGGCGGCATTGATCGACAGGCCGAACATGGCCGGCAGTCCGAGCCGAAGCAGCAGCCTGAGAAGCTCAGGACTGGCAAGGTCTTCCGGTGCGAGACGCTGCCGTCTCCGGAAGCTGCCGCTGACGTCGCTCATATCGTTCATGATGCAGGCACCCAAAGACGATCGCCGAAGAAACGCTCGCGGCCGAGCATCACCAGGAGCGCTCGCTTGTGCGGAAAATCGAAATGTTTGACCTTGGCAAAACCGGAACGATCGAGGTTGCGGATCTGCTGTTCGTGACTGGCGCGCGGCTCGCCGACGATGCGTTTCGTGCGCGGATCGTCGAGGAAGATGAAATGCATCAGCGAGGGAAGCCATGCGCTGATCCATTTCTTGCCGCGATAATCGGGCTCGCCGATCGCGACATGCCATCCGCGATCATAGTCGTCGGCATCGTAAAAGGGACCGAGCCGGTTCTCCTTGGCCCAGTAGACCTCGAAATAGCCGAAGGGGATGTCGGCGAAACTGCCGATCAGCGGCAGGACATGCGGATCGGCGATCCTCTCTTCCAGGATCTCCCGATGTTTGTCGATCGAACCCGCATCCTCCCAGATCGTGTTGACCTGTTCGTCGTTCATCCAGCGATGAAATGCTGCAAGATCGGTCTCCGGATCGGCCACCGTGAAGGTGATTTCCCGTTCCAGCCAAGGGATGAAACGCCTGTAGATCGTGCCCTTCGGCTTTGCGGGTCGACGCGGATGATACCGGCCCGCGGTCATCTCCTGCACGGGCGGCAGCGGATAGGACAGCTGCGGCAGCCACAGTGAGGGCCATTGCCACAGAATCGCCGAATCGAGCCTTCCGCCTGCATCCGCAATATGCGGCGGGAGGCTTGCCTGATGCCCTTCGAAAACGACTGAGGTGATCGAGCGATCTTCTGCCGTTAAGGCTTCGGCGGCCGCCATGAGAAGCTCCGCCGATTGCACCGGATCGCCATGGTAGAAGGTCACCGACGCGATGCCGGCCTCAACCTCGAATGTGGCTTCGTGGTGGCCGTAAGCGGTCTTGAGGTGGATGAGATTGGGGGCGAGGCTGACGTAGCTGCGCGACTGCAGAGCGCGCCTTTGTTTGACGGCGTCGAAATCCATGACGTTCTCCTTGGCCGGTCGAGGACCGGCCGGGCTTTTGGCGCTGCGAGCATGAAGCGTACTCTTGCGCCGATTTAGTAGAATGACGAACCATCTCTCGCTGGGTTTAGGGGTAAGCGAAGAAATAAATTCTCATCAATTTTCTAAACTGCAGCCTGCCGGATCCGTCACTTGCGCATGACCATCATCACCGCAGGAGCTGCGAATGGATAATCTTGAACCTCACGACGATCTCTGGATCGCCGTCATCGACACCGAGCGTCGCTACTCGGTCTGGCCGCAGGACAAGCGGATTCCCCTGGGCTGGGAGCCGGCGGGCTTTGCCGGTTCGCGCCAGAAATGCCTGGCGCATATCGCTGACGTCTGGACGGATCCGCGCGCCCTCTCCTTGCGCTCGGCAATCGCCGGCGATGCGCGTCTCTGAAAACGGCTGGATGGCACGGATGAACAAACAGATCACAAACTTCGCAGATGCCTACCCGACCGATGTCGCAACGGACGCGGTCTTCGAGAGCTTCCCGCTGACGATCGCGCAGAAGCGTATCTGGTCGCTGGAGCAGATCGGCAACGACACGGTGTTTCCCGACCAGGTCATTTCGCTGCGATTGAGCCCGGCGGTCGACGTCAAGACGATTGCCGGCGCCTGCCGGATGCTCGTGGCGCAACATCCGTCGCTTGCCACCCGGTTCCGCCGGCTGGCGGGCGGCCGCGTCGAGCAATACTGCGGCGCTTTGAACGCAGTGCCGATCGAGATTGTCGGCGAAGGCGCTGCTCTTGCGGAGGCCGATGCGTTGGCCGCCCAGAAAGCCTTCCGCGACCGGCGCTTCGATCTCCTTGCTGGTCCGCCGGCGCGTGTTCAGATTATCTTGCTTGCCGATGGGCAGTCGCTTCTGGCGATCCTGCTTCATCCTGTGATCTCGGACGACCGCGAGAAGTCTATTCTCGCCGGCTCTCTGACGCGAATTCTCGATGGCGCACCTGCCGGCGACACGCAGCCGGCCGAAATCTTGGCCGGAACGCGGGAGGCTGAGTGGCTGCAGACGGAGCAGGCGCAGGAATCCCTCTCCTATTGGCGGAACACGATCGGTCTCGATTATTCGGCCTCGACCTTTCCCACCCGCTTCAACAGCGGCGGGCTGGCAGGTGTGGCGCGCGCTCAGCATCGATTTTCGATCGAGCCCGATCTCTGGGAAAAGCTCGGGCGACATGCGCAGCAAAAGGGATATCAGGTCGAGCGCGTGCTTCACGCCGCCTTTTGCGCGCTGCTGGCGCGCTACAGCGGCAACTATGCTTTGCTGACCGGGCTCCTGATCGCGCGGCCGCAGAAGGAATACCTTGCGAACCGCGGCCGTGCCGAACAGGTTCTTCCCCTCATCCTGTCGCTGACATCAAGAAGCTCTCTCGACGATGTCATCGCGGCGATCTCATCGGCGACGGAGGAGGGCCTTGCCCGGCTCGTGCCGCTGGAGCGCATCACCCAGGAACTGGTCGTCGATGAAGCGGCTGCCCAGGAAGCTGTGGTCAAGGCGCTGTTCGAATTCCGCGAGCCGTATCCGGTCCCCAGGCACGCAACCAATCTGGAACCACTGGGTGCGCGCGCCGACAGCGAGCTTTCCCTGGTGATCGAGGCACGTCTGGATGGGGCTGCATCCGGGCTGATCGATTATGCGCAGGATCTCTATGACAGCGCGCTGATTGCCCGTGTCTCCCGGCATTTCAGCCTCGTGCTCGAGCAGATCGTCGCGCGAGACAACGTGCGGATCAAGGACATCGAACTGGTGGGGAGTGACGAGCTCGACTGGTTGTCGGCGCCTTACGAAGACGAGGTGGTCAACGATGACAGGCCGGTCCACGAGCTGATATCGGCCCAGTCGCGCCAGACGCCGGAGAAGACGGCGATCGTCTATGGTGACGAGGAGTGGAGCCATGGCTGGCTGGAAGCCAGCACCAACCGCCTCGCACATCGGTTGCGGCATCTGGGCGTTCGAGCCGAGGTGACGGTCGCCATCTTCATCAAGCGTTCGCCGGAGGCTATCGTCGGGATCCTCGCGACACTGAAGGCGGGCGGCGCCTATATCCCGGTCGAGCCCGACCATCCGCCGGTCCGCAACCATCACATTCTGCGCGATGGCGGTGTCAAAATCGTTCTGACCCATAGCTGGCTTCGCCATCGGCTGCCGGAAGAGCTCGACACCATTATCCTCGAACTCGACAAGATCGACCTCGACGGCGAGCCGGATGCGCCGCTTAATGTTCCGATCCACAAGGATCAGCTCGCCTATGTCATGTACACCTCCGGATCGACCGGATTGCCGAAGGGCGTGGCCGTCGAGCACGGTCCGCTGACGCACCATCTGCAGAACACCTCGCGTGTCTACGGTATGAGCTCGGCGTCGCGCGAGCTGCCGTTCCTGCCTTTCAGTTCGGATGGCGGGCACGAGCGATGGATGAACCCGCTGATGGAGGGTGGCAGCATCATTCTTCCCGACCAGCCGCTGTGGACGCCGGAAGAGACATTGACGGCCATGCGCAAGCACGGCGCCAACAATGCGAGCATTCCGACCACCTATCTGCAGCAACTGGCGGAATGGGCTGACATTACCGACGGCGCGCCGCCGATGCGGCTTTATTCCTTCGGCGGCGAGGGGCTGGCGCAGCCGACCTTCGATCTTCTGTCGCGGGCGCTGAAATCGGAATGGCTGATCAACGGCTACGGTCCGACCGAAACGATCATGACGCCGATGGTCTGGAAGGTGAGGGCCGGCACGAAATTTCAGGGGGTCTATGCTCCGCTCGGTCGTGCTGTCGGATTAAGGCGGGTCTATGTGCTCGACCCCGATCTCAATCCTTGCCCGATCGGCGTCACCGGCGAGCTCTATATCGGCGGCGAGGGTATCGCACGCGGCTATCTCGGCAAGCCGGACACGACAGCGGACCGCTTCATCCCCGATCCGTTCTTCACGGAGGGCGGCAGGCTTTATCGCTCCGGCGACCTGACGCGTTGGCGTGATGACGGAACCGTCGAATTCGTCGGTCGTGTCGACCATCAGGTGAAGCTTCGCGGCTACCGGATCGAGCTTGGTGAGATCGAAGCGGCTCTGCTTCAGCAACCCGGCGTCGGCGAAGCTCTGGTCGTCCTGCGCGATGACGATGCCGGCGGTGAAAAGGCGCTCGTTGCCTACGTCGTTCCGAAGAAGGACGAGACGTTGAACGTCGAGACGATCCGCGCCGGTCTCGAACGTAGCCTGCCGTCCTATATGGTGCCGGCTGCCGTGGTCGAACTGGAAAAAATGCCGACCAATCCGAACAGCAAGCTCGATCGCTTCGCGCTGCCGGCGCCGCAGCCGGTCAAGCGTGCCATCGTCGAGCCGACGACCGCGCTTGAAGAAGAGGTGCTGGATGTCTGGCGGCAGGTTCTCAAGCTGGAAGCGATCAGCGTCGAGGACAATTTCTTCGCGATCGGCGGCAATTCGCTGGGCGCGATCCGCATCCTTTCGCAGCTGCGGCAGCGCCGGCCGAAAACCCCGCTCACCGTCGCCGATATCTTCAACAACCCGACCATACGCTCCTTTGCCGGCGTGGTGGAGCAGGGCGACGAGCGGGATATCTCGGAAGTGATCGTGTTGCGTGCTTCCGGCGCCAAGCCGCGGCTCTATTGCTTTCCGGGGCTTCTCGTCAGCACCCGTGAATATGTCAAGCTCGTCGATTATCTCGGAGCCGATCAGCCGGCGACTGGCTTCATTTGCCACTCGCTTTCCGAGAAAAAGGCAGTCGGCGCTCCGGTCGAAGAGATCATCGAGAGCTATGTCGATTACATCAGGATGCATAGCCAGGGAGCGCCCTGCTATTTCCTCGGCTGGTCGTGGGGCGGGCTTCTGGCCTACGAGGCCGCCCGCGCCCTCGGTGATGAGGTCGACGTCAGGATGACGGCAATGGTCGACGTCTGCGATCTCGGATCGGAATTCGCGATCGGAGCAAAGCCGAGGTTCCGGCCGGGCGAGCGCGATGAGCTTCATCGAGACGTAGAGGCATGGCTTGGAAAAACGGCGATGCGCCCCGAATGGGACCGGCTGTTGTCGACGATGGACGCGGATACTTACGATCAGTTCCTGCGCTTTGTCGGCGACGAAAAGGACCCGCTTCCAAACGACGGGCCTGATATCAGCAGTCGCGAGCATACGTTTTGGGTGCTGATCGACAATGCCCTGATCTTCCGCAAGCACCGGCTGGTTCCCCACGATGTGCCGATCTATCCCTGGGCTGCCGACGACAGCCTCAACCGCGGCCTCAATCTGATCGACTGGCGCCGCCTGTCGCCGCGGGCGCGTGCGGCCGAAATCATCACCGGCACCAACCATCTGCACATGATCGGGTCTCCCGCCTTCCACTCAAGGCTTGCCCTGCGTCTCAAGGAAACAGAGAAGGATATCGCATGACCGTCGCTTTTGCCCGCAGGGATGCCGAGCCGCTGGATATTGCCGGCATCGGCATCGGCCCCTCCAATCTGAGCCTCGCCTGCCTGTTCGAGTCGGCACCTGAGATCAGAAGCCGTTTCTTCGAGCGGCGAGAAGCGTTCGACTGGCATCCGGGCATGATGATGCCCGGCGTCGAACTGCAATCGTCCTTTCTGAAAGACCTCGTCACCCCGGTCCTGCCGACCAGCCGCTGGTCATTCGTCTCCTATCTGGTTGCCCATAAGAGGCTCTACGCTTTCCTGAACGCCAATTATGAGGCCGTTCCCCGGCAGGAGTTTGCACGTTATCTCGCCTGGGTCGCCAACGGCCTGGACGGGTTGCGCTTTGGCACGGAGATCCGCGACGTCGAGCACCGCGACGACCGCTTCTTCCTGCGGTTCGACAACGGGCAGGAAGAAGCGCGAAACCTGGTGATCGGCACGGGATCTTCGCCCTTCGTGCCCGACTGGGCAAAACCGTTTCTGGGTGCTGATTGCTTTCACAACAGCGAGGCCAAATCGCGTCTCAGCGATCTCGGCGCTGCCCGCATCGTCGTGGTCGGCGGCGGTCAAAGCGGCGGCGAGGTCGTCGAAGCCCTGCTTGCCGATCCCGATTCCATGACGGAGCTGACATGGATCAGCCGGCGTCACAATTTCGAGCCGATCAACGACACGCCGTTTTCGAACCAGGTCTTCTCACCGGAATACGTGCAGGCCTATCTGAAGCTCGGCGGCGAGCAGAAGCAGGCCGCTTTGAAGAACTCGATCCTGACCAGCGACGGCTTGTCGATTTCGACGATTCACGCGATCTATCGACGCCTCTATGCGTTGCGTTATCTCGAGCCGAGCACGCTCAACGCATCTCTGGCCCCAAATCGTGATGTGATCCAGATGGAGCGGAACGGCAATGCCTATCGGCTCATCGTCAGGAACCAATTCGACGGTGGGATCGAGGTGCTGCATGCGGATGCGGTGGTTCTGGCAACCGGCTACCGGTTCCGATTGCCCGATGCTCTCGGCTCGCTGGGCGACAGGATAACGCTCGACAGAAACGGCTATCCGCTTCTCAATGACGACTACACGATGCAGTGGACGGGTCCGAGGGCCAACCGGCTGTTTGCGCAGAATGCAGGGCGATACTCGCACGGTATCGCCGACTCTCAGCTCAGCCTCATGGCCTGGCGCAGCGCAACCATCGTCAATGCGCTTCTCGGCCGGCAGCACTTCGATGCGGAACCCGACAATGGGCAACTCGCCTGGGCGACGGAGACAACTTCCGCACTGCCTCATCAGCTCCGAGCCGGCTATTCGGACGGCATGCTATCGTCCTGAAACAGGCGCGTCGAAATGCCGGGGGACCCGGATTGAGAGCAAGCAGCCAGCGCGACGACGTGCTGGCTGCCGCTTTCGACCAGACGGTGATGCCAGCGCCGATCGCGATCGCCGCCGACCATGACGGGGATGCCATCCTTCCAGGAAAAGGCGACATTGCGGGGATCCTCGTGCAGCCCGACGCCGAGTGCCTTCAGATGGCTCTCCTTCAGGGTCCAAAGTGCAATGGCCGCGCGCCCGCGTTCGGACGCAGGCAATTCCGCGAGCCAGCGCCGTTCGTCTGCACTGCAATAGCTATCCACTGCCGTCGCTTCGATCTCGGTGTCGGCGCGTTCGCAGTCTATTCCCAGGTGGTCACATGCTGAAGCGACAGCAACCGCCACAAGCCCGTCGGCATTGGCGAGGCTGAACTGCAGCCTGCCATCTCCCCCAAGCCTTAGCTTGCCGTGCTTGTCTGCAGACAATACGAGCTTGCTCGGCGATGTCCCGGTATGCATGCTCAACAGCCGCCGCAGGAGATACCGGCCGGCAATGAACGAGGTCCGATCTCGCTCGAACCGGTAGGTCGCGGCGCGATCCCGTTCATCCGACGAGAGCGACTGCATCCAGCGGTTCCAGTCGCCTCCGTTCTCGGAATACTGCCAGAGCGCGATTTCAATGTCGGCAGGTTGGTTTTCTGAGTGCTGCATGGATCCAGTATGTATTCCGCGGACCGATTGGCAAGCATGCAGGTGCTTGCGACGTCACAGACGGCAGGACACCTGCGTGAGCGGATCGGCGGTTCCCGCCCTGAAGGCGATTGGCATTCCAACGCTCTTTCTCCGTGGCGAAGATGACCAGATCGTGCCGATCCGAATCAATGTCGACCGATCCGTTTCTTGGTATCGAAACCTGATGGTGCTGACATTTTCGCTCGCCATGGCTCCTATTTCATTGGCTTTCCAGGAACTCTAAGTCGCAGGGTGTCTAATTGATCGCGGAAGTATGGATCTGCTCAGAAGATCTTAGGAAAGAGAGCGGGACCATTGTTTAGTTAATACTAAATTATTGAATCTGGTGCGAGATCTTGCATCAGCCGGCACGCCGGTCGTCCCAGCTACCTTCGAGGAGACCCGCATGAAGCGCCCGAGTATCAAGCAAGCCCTGATCTTAAAGCTGTCGATCATCAGCCTGTTCCTGGTTGGCCTGTCCTATGTCTCGCTGAGCACGATTTCGACACTTCGCGGCAATACTGAGCAGATCGGGACCTTCTGGATGCAGCGGCTTGTGACGGCTCGCGAGATCAAGGATGACTTCCTCGACCTGAAATTGGTCCATGCCCATTACCTCCTGGAGGATACAGCGGAGGAGCGGAATGTCGGGCAGCAACGAATCGATGCCGCCGTTGCCACGCTCGAGAAAGTTGTCGCCGAATACGAAAAAGGCGTCCGCACCGAGCGGGGGCGCGAACTGATCAATCAGATCAAGCCGGAACTCGCCAAATATCGCGCGCTGGCAGAGCAGATGATTGCGTTTGAAAATGACGGAAAGACGCCTGAAGCAATCCGCTTCTTCAAGGAAAATATGGAGCCACAAGCCGAGCTGGTGAACAAGGCGGTGGCAGATCTGGCTGCTTTTATTCTCAGCCAGGCCGAAGGCTTTGTGGCCGCGAGCGGTGCTTCCGCACAATCCGCTTTCATGCTGACGGCCACGATCGCAGCGCTGGCCGTGCTTCTTGCCGTGGCCGGCATCTTCTTTGCCATTTCGGGCATCGCCAGCCCAATCCGAAGCATCGCCTCCGCTATGAGGCGCTTGTCGGATGGCGATCTTGACAGCGATATTCCCTATGCCGGTCGCGCCGACGAAGTCGGCGAGATGGCCGGCGCGGTTGAAATCTTTCGGCAGAATGCTCTCAACGTCGTCAGGCTCGAGAAGGAAGCCGCCGAATCCCGCAGCGAGAGCGAGGCAGCGCGCGCCGCAGCCCAGCAGCGCGCCGAACGCGAGGCGGAACAATTGCGCTTCGCGACCACAACATTGGGCGAAGGCCTCCGGCGGCTTGCATCAGGTGACATATCCTTCCAGCTTTCGGAGCAATTTGCGGCCGAATACGAAGCCTTGCGCGAAGACTTTAACGCTTCGCTCCGTCAATTGGGCGCGACGATCGGCGCCGTGCTCGAGACGGTATACAGCATCGATAATGGTACCGGTGAGATTGCATCTGCCGCGCAGGATCTTTCCAAGCGTACCGAACAACAAGCCGCCTCTCTCGAGGAGACGGCCGCAGCCCTGGAAGAGATCACGTCGAATGTGACGATGGCGACCAAACGCACCGAGGAGGCGCGCAATGTCGCCAAAGAAGCCGATATCAGCGCTCAGCGGTCGGCAGCGGTCGTCTCGGAGGCGGAAGGGGCCATGCGACGCATCGAGGACAGTTCACAGCAGATTTCGAACATCATCGGTGCAATTGATGAAATCGCCTTTCAGACCAACCTCCTGGCGCTGAATGCCGGCGTTGAGGCTGCCCGTGCGGGTGAGGCGGGCAAGGGTTTTGCCGTTGTCGCCCAGGAAGTCCGTGAGCTCGCACAGCGTGCCGCTCAAGCGGCCAAGGAAATCAAAGGCTTTATTCAAAAGTCATCCGCCGATGTGGAAAATGGCGTGAAACTGGTTCTTGAAACCGGAACCTCGCTCAAGTCGATCGGTGAGCACGTTGTCCAGATCAACCAACTCATGGATGCGATTGCCACATCGGCGCGCGAGCAGTCGACTGGACTTGCCGAGATCAATACGGCCGTCAATCAAATGGACCAGGCGACCCAGCAAAATGCGGCAATGGTCGAGCAATCGACGGCTGCCGTTGCCTCATTGTCCTCCGAGGCAGGCCGCCTGCGGGATCTGGTCAACCAGTTTCAATTGGACGGCGACAAAAGCGCGGCGGACGGGCAGCGCAGCGGACGGGTCTTTGAAGGCAACAGGCCAATCCACTTGGTCGCTTCGCGGCGCGTGACGCAAAGATGAAGCACAACCGACTCCAGATCGAATACACGAGATAACTTGAATGCCGTCCTGATGATTGCCGAGCATATGCATCCAGCGGTTCCAGTCGCGTTCGTTCCCGGAGCACTGGCCAGAGAGCGATTTCACTGCCGGCAGGTTGGTTTCTGATTGCTGCATGGATCCAGTATGTGGCCGTTCCGGCTATTCGGCCGGCGTCACGCGGGTCCAGAACGCGTTGAACACGACCGAATCGAAGAAGGCCGAGGCGCGGACGATACGGCCGTCGCGCATGTCGAGGAACCAGGCATAGGTGTTGGCGTAGGGCTCCCCGTCGCGGGCGATGCCGCGGGCGTCGAAAAAGACGATCACAGTGTCGCCGTCGGCATAGACGTTGCGGATCGCGGGCTTCAGCGGCGCCTTCATGCGGGCATTAAACGGGCGGATCACTTCGCGTAAAAACGCCTCGCGACTGGGATAGGTCTTCGATGCCAGCGAATAGCCCTCGATCGTCCAGCGGGCGTCGTCGGCGAGGAGGTCATAAGGGCTGCCTGTGCCGGCCGCCCACGCTTCAAAGCCAGCCTCGACGGTCGTCTTGTTGCGGCGTTCGGTTTCGGTCAGCGTCTGCGGTGCAGCGCGCGCTTCCAGCCCACCCAGAGCCAATATGGTGGCGGCGATGCCGAGGGCAGCGTTGAAGATGCGGCGGACAAAGGATTCCTGGCTGCGGACTGTTGCGGTTGCGGTGGTGGACATGGGTTCCTCCAAGGATCGGGTTGGTGGCGCGACACCCGCTGGCCGGGTGCCGCTTGCAGCGCTCGCCGCCAAAAACGCTGATCAGATCTGGTTTTCCCAGGCTCTCAGCTGATGCTCCTTCAGCATGTCCTCGACCACCTTCGGAACCACGTTGCGGAACCTGCCGGTGTCGGCCGGGACGACGTCGATCATACGGTCGATCATTTCCTTCGGGTCCATCTTACCTTCGGGGGTGGCGAAGAAATCGTCGAAGCCCTTGCGCAGATCTGCGCGCTTGGTGAAGTTCTTGCTGTCGTCCAGCCAGCGGAACGGATTGTCGGCCATCGTTTCGTTGTAGCCGGTGTAGTAGGCGCCCGGATTGATCGTCTGGATCTTGATGCCATAAGGGGCGAGTTCCTGCTGCAGCGCTTCGGCGATCGCTTCCAAAGCGTGCTTGGTGGAGACGTAGGTGCCCCAGTTGGCCGGAGTGAAGAGGCCGCCCATCGAGGACGTGAAGACCACCTTGCCCCTCTTGCGTTCGCGCACCCATTTCTGCACGACGCCCTGGGTCAGCACCAGCGGCAGGAAAACGTTGACTTCGTAGTTCTTTCGAACGAGCTCGATCGGGATTTCCCAAACCGGGCCGGCTTCGCCCATGCCGGCATTGTTCCAGAGGACGTCAAAGTCCCAGCCCTGCGCCTGCTTGATATCGTAGGGGTCGGTCAGGTCCAGACGCTCGACGCGGAAATTCTTGAGTTCGAGGGCGGCGACTTCCTCACGCAGCGGCGTGACCTGCGACGAGACCTGCGTGGTCGCGATGATGCTGTGGCCGTTCTTGGCCATGCCGATGGCGGCAGCCTTGCCGAAGCCGGAGCCTGCACCGGTGATCAAAATGGTCTTGGTCATGCGACATTCCTTTCGATACTTTGGGGTTGGTCAAAATCAGGGACTGGCACAAGCATCACGCGACGGCTGCAGCCGCTGCCTGCGCGATTTCGAGATCCTGCGGCACCGCTCCGCCGGAAACGCCAACGGCGCCGATCACCGTGCCGTCGCGGGCGAAAAGCGAGATGCCACCAGGAAAGGGAGCCAGGCCGCCGTTGGATAATTCGAGGGCATGGGCGGGAGCGCCGGGCTTGCAATATTCCCAGACGGCCTCGCTTGTAGTTTGAAACAATACCGCCGTCCGGGCTTTGCCCATAGCAAGGTCGATCGAGCCGAGCACTGCGCCGTCCATTCGGCTGAACGCCTTGAGATGGGCTCCGGCGTCCAGGACCGTGATATTGACCGGCACGCCGATTTCTTGAGCCCGCGCCTCGCCTGCGGCGATGATCCTGCGAGCTTGGTCGGTGGTAATCATCTGCCTGCCTCCTCTTTTCGTTTGGGGATGAGTGCTCCCCGTTCGATGAGACAGCTGTAGGCCGGAAAGAGTTTTGCAGTATTTTCAGCTCTTGCTGCGCTATGTGCAAATCTTGCGCTCCTGCGTGCTCGCACGAACGGCGAACTTCTCCGGCAAGCGGATATCGCTAGAGCGGTTCAGCTTTTAACGAAAGCGCAGAACCGCTCTATCCTTTTGTTTTACGCAATTCCGGACGGAAACCCGCTTCGCACTTTTCCTGGAATTGCTCTAACCGGTGATGAGCGTGCGGTACTGGCCGGGCGTCAAGCCGGTCATCTTGCGAAAGACGCGGGTGAAATTCGCCTGCGAGCCGAAGCCGGTATCGAGCGCGATCTCCACGAGCGAGGATCGCGCAAGCCGCAGCTTTTCCTTAGCCGCCTCGATCCGTCGCTCGGTGACGTAGCGATGCGGGGTCAGGCCGGTGGCTTTGCGAAACATACGGGCAAAATGAAAGGGGCTAAGGCAGGCCTCGGCAGCAAGGTCATTCAGCGAGATCTGTGCGGCGATGCGGGCTTCGATGAAATCGAAGACGCGTTGCAGCCTTTTTGGATCGATGGTCGGCACCCGCGCGGCAGGATGCCACCGACCAGACGAATAGGTGCCGAGCAGGTGCGCCACCAGCGCCATCTGAATCCCGTCGAGGAAGAGTCGATCGGTCGCTTCTAAACTTCGATTCAACAAACCGCGAAAGAGCTGACCGATCTGCAACACCATGGGATCGGGGACGCCGCCCGCATAGGCGAGCTGCACCCGGGCCGGATCGATATCAAAGTTCGAAAGCGCGCTCTCACCGACGAGCGACGGCGGCAGGAAGATGTGCAGGGACTCGGGCATGGTGCCAATGATTTCTACATCACTCTCATGGACACCCGCCGGACATATCCAGGCGACGCCGGGGCGAGCGATAGCCTCCTGCTGGTGACCGTCACCAGTCCACCTGATCTTCGACTGACCCGAGAGCAGGACGGCTATCTCCGTGCATTCGAGTGTAAGGTCGACCTGCCAGCCCGGATCGAAACGCCGGAGCTCGACCTGCAGCGATGAGCACTCAACGAGCCCGCCCACTCGCTCGCTGGTCCGATACTTTTTGTCCCCTTGCGATTCTACGAAAGTCATGTCGCATCCATGCCGCGAAGACAGATCTAAACTCGAATTGTTCAGTCTCGGCTGGCCGATTTCCGCCGCCACGCTGCCATCAATCTGCAATCATCTTTGATTTATTAAAGGAATATTTTTCAGGCACGCCGCCCTGCTGTCAGGGGCCCGCGTATTACTATCAGGATTTTGCCTGAAATTCAGGCGAGCGCAAGTCCAATAGCCCGAAGTGATGCTGCCACGGTCTTCCTGCCTCTTTTGTCGCAAGACATCGTGGAAGACGGCGATATTCTCATATCCCGCCGCATCCTGTAGGGTCGCGGGATCTGCGGACCTATGGGAATATTTCAGAGAGATCGATGAAGAAGACCTTCAATCCGGCCTCGGTGCGCCGGCCTTTTGGAAATTACAATCACGGCCTGCTGGTGCCGCCCGGCGCATCGCTTCTGGTCACGTCGGGTCAGCTTGGTATCGGTCTCGACAATACTGTTCCGAGCGATATCAGTGCTCAGGCTGAACTCTGCTTCGAGGCGATCAAGGCGATCCTCGAAGAGGCGGAAATGAGTTTTGCCGACGTCATCCGCATTTCGGGCTTCGTCACCCGCCGTGAGGATTTCCCGGCCTATATGGCCGTGCGAGATCGCTATACGCTCGATCCGAAGCCGGTTTCCACCTTGCTCGTCATCGGCGGCTTTACGCGCCCCGAGTTCCTGGTCGAAGTCGAGGTTACGGCCGCGAAAATCTTCTAAAAGCGCTCCATCGCGCCTCCGACACGGGCGAGGAATTTTGCCCGCGTCTCCGGCGTGCAATTGTTCATGTCGTAATGGGCGAGGAACGTCACCGGCCTCACCGGATTGATCTGCGCCCTCAACACCCTCTTGACGATCTTCTTCGGCGGATTGCCGGCTGCAAAGGCGCGGAAGGGCGTTGCTCCGTAGGTCAGGACGGCTGCAAGCTTGCGGATGTGGCGCAGCCGCGATTCCACCTTGCCGTTGACCAGCTCGAAGGAAACGCCCGGCAGCCAGACTCGGTCGAAATATCCCTTGAGGATCGCCGGAAAGCCGAAGTTCCAGATCGGGGTGCAGATCACCAACCCCTCGGCCGCCTTCAACCTTTCGACATGCGATTCCACCAGCTTCAGATTTTCCGGATAGTCGTGATAGGCGAGTCGGTCGTGGCGCGAGAGCACCGGATCGAACTGCTCTTCATAGAGGTCGCAGCCATCCACCATATGCCCGGCCTTCTGCAGGCTCTCGACGGTTTGCCGGTAAAGCGCCTTGCCGTAACTTTCCTCGACCGGGTGAGAGTGGAGGACGAGAACCCTCATGAGGCCTCCATCAGGGCCGCCAGGCCGGGGAAGAGATAGTTCTTGCCGGCATTGAAATCGAAATCGGGATTTTCCCACGCAATCATCTTGCCGGGATTGAGCAGGCCCTTCGGATCGGTTTCCTGCTTGAAGGCGAGCTGCACCGCGTCGGTGCGCTTCATGCCGCCTTCTTCGAGCGTATAGCGGTGCGGGTTGAAGATCGGGCATCCATTGTCCTGGTGGATCTTGATGATCTCCTCCAGCCGCTCCTCGGTGGTATAACGCACCAGCGGCAGGCCGGAGCACTGGATCTGGCCGTCGAATTTGATGAATTCGAGATGACCCGGCACTTCGTCACCGAAGATCTCCATCATCTTCCGGACCTTGGCGACATGATCGGGTCCCGGATATTGAACCTGCAGATAGGTGAATCTCGGATCGACCTTCAGGGCACGCAATGTCGTGTGGTTCCAGGCGAGCTCATAGGCATGCGGGATGCCGCGCATGCTTTCCACCTTGTCGGAGCGGAACATGATCTCGCCCTTCTGCGCCGCCGTGAAAGCCAGAAAGGCATCCATGGAATGTGGCGCGATCATCAGTACGACGATCGACTGGTCCTGACGGATATAGGGCTTGTGGCGGGTGAAATAGTCGTAAGGGATGGGAGCTGCGATCGGCGCGATCTCCTTGACGAGAATGCCATTGCATTTCGCCAGCGCGTCGGAGAAGCGCACCGCCTCCATGAAATCGTCATAACCGACAAGCACATCGACCCAGTCATAGGCGGGTGCAAGCGGCATCTCGATCTCGGTGATGATGCCGTTCGTGCCGTAGGCGTGGCTCACCTTCTGGAGATCCCAGCCGGTGAGATCGAGCACGCGCGGTTCGGCTTCCATGGTGACGACGCGCAGGCGCAATATATTTCCGAGGTCGCGCAAGCCGCCCCAGGTGATCGAGCCGACGCCGCCGGAACCGCCGGCGATGAAGCCGCCGACCGTCGCCGTCTGCGCGGTGGAGGGGTGGAAGCGCAGCTCCTGGCCGGAATGGGCCTTGGTCTGCTTGTCGAGTTGGGCAAGTACGATGCCCGGTTCGCAGACGACACGGCCGGGATGGATCTCCTTGATCTTGTCCATCGCCGCAAGGTTCAGCACGATACCGCCGGAAAGCGGCATGGCCTGGCCGTAATTGCCGGTGCCGGCGCCGCGCGGCGTGACCGGCACGCCATGCGCATAGGCGACCTTCAGCGTCCGGATGACCTCGTCCTCGGTCTTCGGCGTGACAACGAGATCGGCGGAAACATTGTCGAGCTGCGCCTTCAGGATCGGCGAGTACCAATAGAAATCCCGGCTCTTCTGGCGCACCAGCGCCGGGTTGTCCTCAACGGCGATGCCCTCGAGTTCTTTTTTGATCTTCTGATAATCGGCCATGTCAGGCTCCAACGACGCTATCGAGTTCACGGTAATCCGGCAGGCTGCGGTCGATTACCTTGCCGCGGCGAAGCACGACGCGGTCAGCCTGAGGACGGGACAGGAATTCACTCCAGCGCCGCGCGCTGAAGAGCACGAGATCGGCCGGATCGCCGGCGGCGATACGGCCCTTGTCCGGTCGTCCGACGATGGCGGCGGGCGAGGTGGTGACGACACGGGCGGCGGTATCGAGCGGATGGTCGAGATGCAGGATCCGGACGGCCTCACGGAAGACCTCGACCGGATCGAGATCACCATAAGCATAGAAGGGGTCACGAGTATTGTCGGATGCGACCGCAGTCGCGACGCCGGCGGCGGCCAATTCCTTGAATAGCGTGACGCCGCGCCAGCGCGGGGTGCGGTCGGGATGGCGGTCCTGCAGATACATGTTGCACATCGGCAGCGCGATGACCGCGATCCCTGCCTTGGCGACCAATTCGACGGTGCGCGCGGCGGTGTCTTCGTCCTGGCGGGCGAGCGAGCAGCAATGGCCGGCGGTCACCTTGCCCCCGAACCCGTTGCGCAGCACGGCCTCGGCAATTGCCTTCAGCGTCTCGGCGCCGCGGTCATCCGTCTCGTCGACATGCAGATCGATATTTAGGCCATGCTCCGCGGCAGTCCTGAAGAGCGTGTCGAGCTGCCAGACAAGCTCCGGCCCCATCCGTGTGACGCCGCCAAGCAGGCCGCCGCTCTGCCGGATTGTTGTGACGAGATCGGTAAAGAAGGCGCTGTCTGCCATGGCATCCAGCGGGAAGAGGGCGACCGCCTGCAGTGCGATCCTGTCTTTCCAGGCATCCCGGATTTCGGCAAAGACCTCGAAGGAGATGCGATGCTGCGGCGCAAGCGAATCCAGGTGCGTGCGGATCAGGCTGGTGCCATGGGCATAGGCGGAGCGGAGCGAGAATTCCATCCGCCGCTTGACGTCTGCTGCCGACCAGTTGGCTTCACGGTCGGCCCTGACGGCATCGAGCGCGCCCATGAAGCTGCCGTCGGGATTGGCCTGGCGCGGCCAGATATGGCCCTTGTCGAGATGGGTATGGATATCGGCAAAACACGGCCAGACCATGCCGTCCTTGAGATCGATCCTGGCATAATCGGCGGGTGCGGCGCCGGCCGGCCGGATGGCGGCAATCATGCCGTCGCTGATGACGATATCGACCGTGGCCAGTCCTTCCGTGACCGGCACGCCGACATGTTCGACGGTGATGGCGGGCACTGTCGCATTGCTCAGCACGAAGCGGGCCGCATTTGGCGGGGATATGAAGGAATAGGTCATCAGTTTTCCCGTTTGATGCTGCTTTCATGCCAGCGGTGAAGGCTCAGCCAGGCAATGAGGGTGGTGAGGCCGAAGATCGCTACGCCAAGCATGGAGAGCATCAACAGCGCCGCGAAGAGCCGCGGGATGTTCATCCGGTACTGCGCTTCCAGCAGGCGGAAGGCGAGGCCGGAGCCGGCACCAGCGGAGCCCGCGGCAAATTCAGCGACGACGGCGGCGATCAGCGCAAGCCCGCCACCGATGCGAAGACCGGTCATGAAATAGGGCTGGGCGGCCGGGATCTTCAGATGGATCAGCGTCTGCCAGCGCGAGGCACCATAGAGCTCGAAGAGGTTGATGAGGTTATGGTCGACGCTCTTCAGGCCCTGCACCATGTTCGAAAGGATCGGGAAGAATGCGACGAGGAAGGCGCAGATGAGCAGCGCGACCTGCGTGGAGGGAGCGTAGATCAGGATCAGCGGCGAGATCGCCACGATCGGCGTCACCTGCAGGATAACGGCGAGCGGATAGAAGGCGATCTCGATCCAGCGCGATTGCACCAGGAAGATTGCAAACCCCACGCCGCCAATCAGCGCCAGCATCAGCGAGATGAAGGTGATCTTGGTCGTGACCCAGAGGGCCGGCGCAAGCGTGCCCCAATCATTGACGAAGGCAGCGGCCACCGCGCCGGGACCGGGCAGAATGTATGGCGGAACGCCCGAGAGCACCACGTAAAGCTCCCAAGCGATGATGAGCACGGTGATGACCAGGAAAGGCACGGCGATGCGCAGCGCCAGCTCACGCCGCCGGGCGTTCGCCGGTTGGGAGGCGGGCGGGGATACGGCTTCGGCGGCTTCGATGCTTTCGACGCTCATCAGTGCTCCTCCGATCCGCCCATCGCCTCGATCAGCGAACGGGACGCCTTTTCGCAGGCCTGCCGATATTGTTCCGAGGTTCGATAATGCGAATCCCGCTCGAGGCTGGTGGTCAGCGGAAAATCGGCATGCACGCGGCCGGGTCTCGCCTTCATCACCACGATCCGGTTCGAGAGATAAGCGGATTCGAAGACCGAATGCGTCACGAAGATCACCGTAATCCCGGTCGTCTTCCACAGCCGCAGTACGTCGTCGTTGAGCTTCTGGCGGGTGATCTCGTCGAGCGCGGCAAAAGGCTCGTCCATCAGCAGCAGCTTCGGCTCTGTCACCAGCGCGCGGGCGATCGACACGCGCATCTTCATGCCCCCGGAGAGTTCGCGCGGATAGGCATCGGCGAAATCCTGAAGATTGACGGTCGCCAGCGCTTCGGTGATCCGGTCGCGGGCTTCCGCCTTGGAGATCCCGCGCAGTTTCAGCGGCAGGTAGACGTTGCCGAAAACGGTCTTCCACGGCATCAGCGTCGGCTCCTGGAAGACGAAGCCGATATCGCCTTCAGGCAGGCCCTTCGAATTGATGCGTGAACTTGGCCAGTCGATCTTGCCCGCGGTGATGTCGCCAAGGCCTGCGATGATGCGCAGCGCCGTGGACTTGCCGCAGCCGGAGGGGCCAAGCAGGCTGATGAATTCGCCGCTTTCGACCGTCAGCGACATGCCCGAAAGCGCTGTCGTGCCGCTGGAAAAGACCTTCGACACCGACTGCATGACGACCAGTGGCCGCTTTCTCGCCTCCTTGGAAGGCGCCGCCTTGGTTTCGGCTAGGGACATTTTCTCGCTCATTTATCGAAGGAGTGCGGTCCGCCGCCAGACGAGCGGCGGACCTGGCCTGGGAGGCTTATTTCTTCAGCGCCATTCCGGTGCCCTTGCAGACGAACTTCGTCGTGAAGGCCTTGGTATAGTCGGTGTCGGTCTTGAAGACCTTGATAGCGGTCATCTCGTCGAAGAACTTCTTGTAATGGGCGTCGGTGATGCAGCCGATGCCCTTGTCCAGGCTGTCGCCGGATTCGATGATGCCGTATTCCTTCATCTTGGTGACCGAATAGGCGATCTGGCCGTCCGTTATTTCAGGATTGTCCTTCTTGATCAGCGCGTTCGCCTTGGTGTTGTCGCCGTAGAGGTAATTGTACCAGCCCTCGATCGAGGCATCGACAAAGCGCTGCACGACATCGGGCTTGCCATCGATCATCGCCTGCGTTGTCGTGATCATCGTCGAATAGGGTGAGTAGCCGTTGTCGGCGAGCAGGAAGACCTTTGGCTCGAAGCCTGCCTGCTTCTGGATCTCGTAGGGTTCGGAGGTCAGGTATCCCTGCTGGGCAGACTCCTTGTCTGCGAGGAAGGGGGCGGGACTGAAGTTATAGGGCTTGTACTGCTCGTCCTTGAAGCCTTTGAAGTTGGCTTTCATCCATTCGAAATAGGTGAGGTAGCCGTCCTTGCTGAGGAACAGCGTTTTCAGCTTGGCGAGATCCTCGAACTTGTCGACGCCGTTATCCGGATGGGCGATCAGTACCTGTGGATCCTTTTGGAAGATCGCGGCCACATCGACCAGCGGAATGCCCTGCTCGACGGCGGATATTTCTCCCTGAGGACCGCCCATGTAGAAATCGAGCTTGCCGGAGATCAGCAGCGCGCTGTTTGCAGCATTCGGGCCGCCCTGGACGATGGTGACGTCGAGGCCGTATTTTGCATAGGTACCGTCGGCAACGGCTTGGTAGAAGCCGCCATGTTCCGCCTGGGCAAGCCAGTTCGTCCCGTAGCTCACCTTATCGAGGGCAAGCGCCGGCGAGGCGGCGGCAAGCATCGAGGCAAGGCCGAGGCAGCTCAGAAATTGCATCTTCGTCTGTGCTTTCAACATGGTCGGCAGTTCCCCTTTTTGACCGAGGGAGGCCTTGGTCGGCCTCCTTTTGAGGGAATTTGAGCCATTGCCATGCGCTTTGAAAAGCATCAAAATTCGTGCGCATTGATGCCTTTTCGGCATCTGTCGGAAAGCTGAAGATAATTTGTGCGCCCTGCGCAAAATTTATGCATCGGAGAGACCATGCTGCACTCCAGACGCCTTCTTTACATCAACGAGATCGCCCGTTGCGGTTCGATCCGCAAGGCGGCGGCGCGCCTCAATGTTGCGTCTTCGGCGGTCAACAGGCAGATTTTGGCGCTGGAGGAGGAGATCGGGGCGCCGCTTTTCGAGCGGCTGCCGCGTGGCTTGCGGCTGACGGCTGCCGGCGAACTCTGCATCGAGCATATTCGCGACGTGCTGAAGAATTACGAGCGCCTGGAGGGGCGCATCCGCAGCCTCAAGATGCAGCAGGCGGGCAAGGTACGCATGGTGACGACCGTTGGGCTTGCCGCCGGGCCGCTGCCCGAAATCATCGCGCGCTTTCTTTCAGAGCATCCGCGCGTCTTCGTCCAGCTGCGCAACGATACCGGCGGCACGACGGCCAGCCCCGTTGTATCAGGCGAAGTGGATATCGGTCTCGGCTTCAACATCCCCGCCACGCCCGGCATCCGCACGCTCGGAAATTTCGATATCCCGATCGGTGTCGTGCTGCCGCCGGGGCATCACCTGATTGGTCCCGGGCCGATCAACCTCGCCGATGTCACCCAGGAAAAACTGGTTCTGGCGCAGCCGGGCACCAGCCTGCGCGAAGTGATCAACCTTGCTTTTGCGCGCCTGCCCATCTCGGTCGAGCCGGTGCTGGAAACCAATGCATCGGAGATGCTGAAGCAGCTCGTCAAATGCGGCACCGGGCTGACGCTGCTCAATCCGCTCGACGTCATCACCGAATGCCGGCGCGGTGAGCTCGTCTTCCGGCCGATCGCCGAGCCGCATGCACGTTACCAGCAGATGAAGCTGTTTGCGCGCGCCCGCGCGCCCCTCGACGCGGCCACCAGCCTTTTCGTCGAATATCTGCTCGCCGAACTGCTCGGCCTGGTGCAGGAATTGCAGGCCAAGGGTCATATCCCACCGGATGTGAAACCCGTGGCTGAACCTATTTCACATAGAGATTCGAAAGCGGATAGGCCTTGAGATCCTGGAGCAGCTCGACGAACCCCTTGACCTGATGGCGGCAGATCGCCTCGCCCTTTTCGGCTGTGGCGATCGAGGCATCGCCGACCACGCCGAGGGGATTGAGGTCGTGCGCGATCCAGGCCAGCGAATGCGGCGGCAGAGGCTGAAGATATTTGGATTGCTCCCGCATCCTTTCGGCCTTCGAGGCGAAGTTTTGAGCCTTGTCCATCCGCACCAGCTCGGGGCGGAAGTGCAGCATCAATGACGTCTCGACATCGCCGCCGTGGATGCCGTATTTGCTCTCGTGATCGCTGACCATGCCTTCCGGATGACCGAAACGGCCCCATTGCGTGGAGACCACTGCCATTTGATGGCGCACGCGCAGTTCGCGCGCGACGATGCTCATGATGTCGACATTGCCGCCGTGGGAATTGACGATCACCATCTTCCGCACGCCGGCTTCGGCAACCTTTGCGCCAATCGCCGTCCAGACGGGGATGAGCAGCTCGGCACTGAGCGACAGCGTGCCGGGGCCGTGGATGTGTTCGTTGGCCTTGCCGATCTCCTGTGTCGGAAGGACCAGCATGTCCAGATCCTCCGGCCGCTGCCTCTTCAGCTCCGCCAGCATGCCGGTCGCGATGGCGACATCCGTTGCGATCGGCAGATGCGGGCCGTGCTGTTCCGTCGAGGCGATGGGCAGAACGGCAATCGTGGTCTCGGGGGAGAGGCCGGCAAAATCATATGTATTGAGCTCGTTCCAGTAAAACGGCCTGGGCATGCGGTCTTCCCCTTTCGTCACCTGCTTCGATAGGGAGTAGGGAATAATGATGAGCCCGAAAAGCATCATTTTTTGCGCATGGCGCTGCTTTTTTTCGCGCGCATCGTCGGGCGTTACTCCGGCGACGCTTCCGGGTCCAAGGCAACGTCATTGAAGTAGTGGCTCGGGGAATTCATGAGCCAGATCGATAACCGTATGCAACGGAAGGGGTCTAATCAGGCGGCGGAGTTGCACTACCTCAGCAGACGGCGTTGACGCGCGCCCATGTCCAACGAGCAAAGTGGAACAGTTCATGCCAAGCCAGATACAACTGGAACTTTCCCGTCGAGATCTACTTATCTCGTCGGCCGCAACGATTGCGGTCACCGGAGCCGTCGCGCCCGCGGCGGCACAGTCCCCAGGAAATGACATGGCCTATACATCCAAAGTTTCCTTCGCGGTTAACGGTGAGAAGCGCGATCTCGAGGTCGACAACAGAACGTCGCTGCTCGACGCGTTGCGCGAGCACCTGCATCTCACAGGCACGAAGAAGGGATGCGACCACGGCCAATGCGGTGCATGCACCGTCATGGTCGACGGCCACCGCATCAATTCCTGCCTGACGCTGGCGGTCATGCACGAAGGCGATCACATCACCACGATCGAGGGCCTCGGCCAGCCTGAAAACCTTCATCCGATGCAGGCGGCCTTCGTCAAGCATGACGGCTTCCAGTGCGGCTACTGCACGCCGGGACAGATCTGTTCCTCCGTGGCGGTGCTCGAGGAGATCAAGGCGAACATACCGAGCCACGTCACCGGCGATCTTACGGCCGAGGCGGCCGTCACTGCGGCCGAGATCCGCGAACGCATGAGCGGCAATATCTGTCGATGCGGCGCCTATTCCAACATTGTCGATGCCATTTCGGAAGTCGCGGGGATTAAAGCATGAGAGCCTTCACCTATGAACGTGCCTCATCTGTCGAGGCTGCGGCCAAAGCAGCCGCCTCAAATCCTGAAACCAAGTTCATCGCCGGCGGCACCAACCTCCTCGACCTGATGAAGCTCGAGATCGAAACGCCAACGCATCTGATCGATGTCAACGGTGTCGGCCTCGACAAGATCGAACCCACGCCGGAGGGTGGGCTACGCATCGGCGCCCTGGTCCGCAACACCGATCTTGCAGCTCACGAAACCGTTCGCCGCGACTACGGCCTGATCTCCAGGGCGCTTGTCGCGGGCGCCTCCGGGCAACTGCGCAACAAGGCGACGACGGCCGGCAATCTTCTGCAGCGCACGCGCTGTCCCTATTTCTATGATCCGAACCAGCCGTGCAACAAGCGGCAGCCGGGCAGCGGCTGTTCCGCCATCGGCGGCTTCAGCCGCCAGCATGCCGTCGTAGGCACCAGCGAAGCTTGTATCGCCACTCATCCGAGTGACATGGCGATCGCCATGCGGGCGCTTGATGCTGTTGTGGAAACGGTCAAGGCCGACGGCAGTCGTCGCGCGATTGCGATCGCCGACTTTCATCGGTTGCCCGGCGACACGCCTGATATCGAAACCGTTCTCGAGCGCGGCGAGTTCATCACGGCGGTCCTGCTGCCGCCCCCGATCGGCGGCAAGCACATCTATCGCAAGGTGCGAGACCGCGCCTCCTACGCCTTCGCACTCGTCTCGATCGGAGCCGTGATCCAGCCGGATGGCACAGGACGTGTCGCCGTCGGCGGCATCGCCCATAAGCCATGGCGCATCGAGGCAGCCGAAGCCGAGCTGCCGAAGGGCGCGCGGGCGGCGGCAGGCGTCCTTCTTGCCGACGCCCGTCCGACCGAACAGAACCGTTTCAAGGTGGACCTCGTCGAGCGCACGCTCGGCGCGGTCATTGCCGAAGCAAGGGGTTGAGCCATGCAGTTCGATACGCCAGCGACAACCAACCCGATCGACAATCTGAAGATCGTCGGCCAGCCGATCCACCGCATCGACGGTCAGCTCAAGACGACCGGCCGCGCGATGTACGCCTATGAGTGGCACGATCCGAATATGCGCTACGCCTATGGTTATCCGGTCGGCGCGGCCATCGCCAAGGGCCGCATCACGTCCATGGACGTTTCCGCCGCCAAAAAGGCTCCGGGTGTGCTTGCCGTTGTGACGACGCTCGACATCGGCGAGCGGAAGAAGGGCAAGTTCAACACCGCCAAGCTTTTCGGTGGCGACGAGGTTCAGCACTATCACCAGGCAATCGCGGTCGTCGTCGCCGAGACCTTCGAGCAGGCGCGCGCCGCAGCCTCCCTGGTCAAGGTCGACTATACCGAAGAAAAGGGTGCATTCGACCTCGGCCAGGCAAAGGATTCAGCCGTCAAGCCGGATGATTCGCAACAGCCCGATACCGCGGTCGGCGACTTCGAGGCTGCCTTCAGATCAGCTCCCGTCACTGTTGACGCGTCTTACACGACACCCGACCAGTCGCATGCGATGATGGAGCCGCACGCATCGATCGCAGCCTGGAACGGCGACGAAGTGACCGTCTGGACCTCCAGCCAGATGATCGACTGGTGGCGCTCCGACCTTGCCACGACGCTCGACATCGACAAGGAGAAGATCCACCTCATGTCGCCCTTCATCGGCGGCGGCTTCGGCGGCAAGCTGTTCCTGCGGGCGGATGCCGTGCTGGCCGTTGTCGGCGCGCGTGCGGTAAAGCGGCCCGTCAAAGTCGCCTTGCCCCGCCCGTTCATGATGAACAACACCACCCACCGGCCGGCAACGATCCAGCGGATCCGCATTGGAACTGAGCGTGACGGCAAGATCACCGCCATTGCCCACGAAAGCTGGTCCGGCGACCTTCCGGGCGGCGGACTGGAGACCGCCGTCAACCAAACGCGGCTCCTCTATGCGGGTGCAAACCGCATGACCACGATGCGGCTGGCGACGCTCAACCTCCCGGAGGGCAATGCCATGCGCGCTCCGGGCGAAGCCCCTGGACTGATGGCGCTCGAAATCGCCATCGACGAGATTGCGGAAAAAGTTGGGATCGATCCTGTGCAGTTTCGGATCGTCAACGACACCCAGGTCGATCCGGAGAAGCCGCAGCGGCCTTTTTCCCAGCGCAATCTCATCGGCTGCCTCACGCTCGGTGCGGAGCGGTTTGGCTGGCGTGAAAGAGGAAGGCCGGGTTCCAGGCGAGACGGCAACTGGCTGGTCGGCATGGGCGTCGCCGTCGCCTTCCGCAACAACCTCGTCCTTCCCTCCGGAGCGCGGGTAAAGCTCGACCGGGAAGGCGTCGTGACGGTCGAAACCGACATGACCGACATCGGGACGGGCAGCTACACGATCATCGCCCAGACGGCCGCCGAGATGATGGGAGTTACGATCGACAAGGTCGCCGTCCAACTCGGCGACTCGCGTTTTCCGGTTTCTGCGGGTTCCGGCGGACAGTTCGGTGCGAACTCTTCCACGTCCGGTGTCTATGCAGCCTGTGTCAAGCTGCGTGAGGCCATTGCCAAGAAGCTCGGCTTCAACTCCGAAGACATCGTCTTCGAGAATGGCGAGGTCCGCTCGGGCAATCGTTCGGTGCCTCTTGCCGAGGCCGCCGGTCCGGATGGTCTTGTCGGCGAAGATACCATCAAGTGGGGTGAGCTTACCGAAACGCATCAGCAATCGACATTCGGAGCGCACTTCGTGGAGGTTGGCGTCGACATTGCCACAGGAGAAAGCCGCATTCGCAGGATGCTCGCAGTCTGCGCGGCAGGTCGGATCCTCAACCCGATCACCGCCCGCAGCCAGGTCATCGGCGCGATGACGATGGGGGCCGGCGGCGCGCTGTCCGAGGAATTGGCGGTCGACACCCGCCGCGGCTTCTTCGTCAACCACGATCTCGCCAGCTACGAAGTGGCGGTGCATGCCGACATTCCGCACCAGGAGGTGATCTTCATGGACGAGACCGATCCGATGTCGTCGCCGATGAAGGCGAAGGGCGTCGGCGAGCTCGGCCTTTGCGGCGTCGCCGCCGCGATTGCTAACGCCGTCTACAACGCAACCGGCGTCAGGGTTCGGCACTATCCGCTGACGCTTGACAAGCTCATCGGCGGTTTGCCGGACGTGGCCTGATGATCTCGACGGCGGTCTCGAAACCGGACCGCCGTCGCTTTCCTGTAGGATTTCCAATGGATCAGACACTTGCGCCCATCACGGCGCCAATTCCCGTCAGGGCCTCGTCCACCGACGATCCTGCGGAACTGCTTCGCTTCGCGATAGACGCCCATGGTCTTGGCGCGGCGGCACTTGCCACCCTCGTCGAAATCCGGGGCGGGGCCGCGCGCGCGCTTGGCGCTCATATGGCGGTTGCCGCAGACGGGCGGTTCTGCGGGTATGTCTCCGGCGGATGCGTCGAGGCCGCCGTCGCTTCCGAAGCGCTTCTGGCAATGGCGGAAGGACGGGACCGCACGGTCAAGTTCGGCGACGGCTCTCCCTTCTTCGACATCGTCCTTCCCTGCGGCGGCGGAATCTCAGTTGCAATCCACGTCCTGAAAGATGTCGGAGCTTTGCGGCATGTCCTGGAGCGTCTCGAGCGGCGGCAGGCAGCCGGCCTTGCCTATTCGCCAGAACATCAGACGCTCGAGCCGGTGGACCCACTGCCACGGGCGTGCTGGCTCGATCGAGATTTCCTGAGCGTCTACCGCCCCAGCACGCGCGTCGTCCTTTCCGGCCAGACGATCGAAGCGCAGGCCGTCGCACGACTGGCCGAAGCTTCCGGTTACGACGTGATCGTCGGGAGACAGGGCGAGGGGGGCAGGGTCGCAGCCGACACCATCGATCCCTTCACAGCCGTCGTGCTCCTGCATCATGACCTCGACGCCGAAGCCGCCATTCTCGAGACCGCACTTCACTCGCCTGGGTTCTACATCGGCGCGCTCGGCAGCACCCGGACGCATCGTCGACGTGTCGAGCGGTTGACAGTCATGGGTTTCAGACGCGACGACATCGGTCGTATCAAGGCGCCCATCGGGATGTTCGGCCCGACGCGGGATGCGACCTCGCTCGCCCTGTCGGTTCTGGCTGATATCGCCGCGGCAAGACTGGTGGCTTATGCGTAAGGCGTCAGTCGCGATCGTCATTCTCGCTGCCGGCAAGGCAAGCCGGATGGGTGAGGGTGGGAAGCACAAGCTGCTGGCCGAGTTCGACGGCGTACCGCTCGTGCGGCGGTCAGCATTGACCGCGCTCGGTGCGGATGCAGCGTCCGTTATTGTCGTCACGGGCCATCGCAGGAGCGAGATCGAGGCCGCGCTCGATGGGCTTGCTCTGACTTTCATCGATAATCCCGATTACGCCAGCGGCATGGCGAGCTCGCTCATCGCAGGATTCTCATCGATGGACGCTGACAGCGCCGACGGCATTCTCGTCATGCTCGCCGATATGCCCGGCATTTCCACGACGCATCTCGATGCCCTGATTTCCGCATTTCGCAACGTGGACGGCAAGGCCGTCGTGCGCGCCGTCTCACGCGGCAAGCCGGGCAATCCCGTTATCCTGCCCCATTCTCTCAATCAGGCAATCCTCAGACTTGGAGGCGATGTCGGCGCGCGCGATATCGTCACGGCATCAGGCTTGCCCGTGCTCGATGTCGATGTTGGCGACGCAGCCTTGCTCGATGTCGATACGCCGGACGAGGTATTGGCGGCCGGTGGCGCATTGAACTGACCCCAGGAAAATACAGTGAGATGAGGATGATTTGATGAAACAGTTCGAGCTGGATTCTCCGCGGCTTTGAATTCGCCACTCTCAGCCGCGGATTTGCCAAGCCGTCATTCTGCAGCCGATGTCATCAACGCACCGACCTGAATGCCTCTCGCAGTTCCTCAGCGAAAAGCTGGGGCTGTTCCCAGGCGGCGAAGTGACCGCCCATATCGACACGGTGGTAGTAATGCAGCGTCGGGTAGGCCTTCTTGCTCCAACTCTCCGGCGCCTGGTAGATCTCCTTTGGGAACACGCTGATTGCTACCGGGATCTTGATCTCTTTGGTCTTCTGCGCGTCTGAGCTGAAGTTGTTGTTGTTGTTTTCCCAATAGAACCGCGACGAGGATGCGCCAGTGTTGGTCAGCCAGTACAATGTGATGTCATTCAGCATTTCGTCCTTGGAAAAAACACGCTCGGGAATGCCCTCGCTGTCGCTCCATTGAGCAAATTTTTCGTAGATCCAGGCAGCCAGACCGGACGGCGAGTCGGAAAGCGAGTAGCCGATCGTCTGCGGACGCGTCACCATCATGGCCCCATACGCCGCATTCCGGCCGAAGAAGGTGCTCAACGATTCATAGGCTTCCCGCTCGGGCGCCGAGAGCCCCTCAGGAGCCGGGTCTCCACTGTTGATCGCCTTGGTGAGGTGGCCAGGAATGGTCGCCGGCATATTGAGATGGATACCAAGCAAGCCCTTGGGTGCCTGGCGCGCCAGCGCGTCGGAGATAACGGAACCATGGTCGCCACCCTGGGAAACGTAGTGCGCGTAGCCGAGCCGTTTCATTAGGATATCCCATGCTCGCGCGACGCGGTCGGGACCCCAGCCAAGTTCCGTCGGCTTACCCGAAAAGCCGTAGCCGGGTATGGAAGGGATGACGACATCAAATGCGTCCTCCGCTTTTCCGCCATAAGCAGTCGGATCTGTAAGAGGGCCGATCGCCTTGATGAACTCGAAGGTCGAACCCGGCCAACCATGGGTCAGAATGACCGGAAGGGCGTTGGGATGACGCGATCGTACATGAATAAACTGGATATCGACCCCGTCGATCGTCGTGATGAATTCCGGAAGTGCATTGAGCTTAGCCTCGGCTTTGCGCCAGTCGTAATCAGTGCCCCAGTAACGGACCAGATCCTGGACGCGCGAAAGCTGAATGCCTTGCGAGGCGTCGCTCACCGTCTCCTTGTCTGGCCAACGCGTTTCGGCAATACGCTTGCGCAGGTCGTCAAGCTGTGACTGCGGAACGTGGATCTGGAACGGGCGGATCGTTTCGTCGGCCTCGATCGGCGTCGCCGGCCCATCCGATGTGACGTCGGCGGCACTCGCTGGCACAAGGTAACCGGCTGGGAACAGTAACATTGGTCCAACCGCCATCACCATTGCTCCGCGGGCAAGCCGGCGCCGGGCGAGAATATTGTCAAACTTCTTCATGAGGCACTCCATGTTCTTGTCGCCCAGGGCGACATTTCGTGACGGAGTGATGTCTGACGGGTCTGCGTATCTGGCATGTTTCAAGAAATGCCAAAAACGTATCAGAGTGTGGAGTGGCGGCTACAGAGGGGCCGGAACGCGATCGTCGAGGACCGACTTGGTCCCACGGCGCCTGAACAGGAAATCAAACACCTCATTGCTGCCTGCGGAGGCTGCCCAGCATAGCCTTGAATCCCGCAACCGCCCGCTTCGAAACCGCCCCCGGATTCTCGGCATTGGCGATCCAAAGCGCCATGTGGCTGCTGGCGCCATTGATGAGGCGAGCGGCGGTTTCGGTGTCGATGTCGATGATCTCGCCATCGACCTTGAGACGGTCGAGGCTGCGGGAGAGGGCGGCGATACAGCCGGGGGTGTTCTGCCATTGCGAGATATCGCCGAGTACGGCCGGGCCATCGCGAAACATGATGCGCTGGATTTCGGGCTCAAGCGCCATTTCGATATAAGCGGAGCACTCATCGACAAAGCCCTGCCAGCGCGTAGGAGCGGCGGCCGAGACCTCGTTCAGCCGTTCAGTCATTTCCGCGTCGATTTCCATGATGACGGCCTGGAGCAGGCCCCTCTTGTCACCGAAATGGTGATAGAGGGCCCCGCGCGTCAGTCCCGCTTCGCCGGTGAAATCGTCCATCGAGGCTTCCGCATAGCCGATCGCGCCAAAGGCACGCCGCCCGGCTGCGATAAGTTTGCCGCGGGTCTCTGCGATCATCTCCTGGCGCGGTTTGCGCATTGCTTCTCCATTGGCATACGCCGCGTATCTTTTTCGTTGACATACGGGACGTATGCATTATCTAAACACATACGCTCCGTATATAAGTGTTCTATTCGATAACTGGAAGGATCGTCCCATGTCAAATCCGTATAAACAGATATTCGCGGCACCTGGGGCCAAGGGCTTCTCCGCAGCCGGCTTTTTCGCACGCCTTCCCATCGCCATGGCGCCGATCGGCATCGTCGCCATGCTCTCCCAGGCACATGGCGAATATTGGCTGGCAGGCGCCGTGTCGGCGACCTATGCGCTCACCAATGCGGTGATCTCGCCGCAGATTTCGAGAGCGGTCGACCGGCTGGGCCAGACGGCAGTCGTCGTTCCCACAACTATCGTATCGGTGCTGGCATTCATCGCGCTGATCACCGCGACCAACCAGAACTGGCCGGTGTGGACGCTGTTCGCCTCAGCCTTCCTCGCGGCAGCCATGCCGAGCATTCCGGCGCTGATGCGGGCGCGCTGGACGGAACTCTTTCGCAACCGGCCCGAGCTCAACACGGCCTTCGCGTTCGAAAGTGCCGCGGACGAACTGGTCTATATCGCCGGCGCCTCGCTGTCGGTCGGGCTGGCCGTGGCCCTATTCCCGGAAGCCGGCATGATGGTGAGCACAGCTTTTCTGGCGCTCGGGACGGCCGCCTTCATCGTGCAGCGCGGCACCGAGCCGAAGGTGCGTCATGTCGCCGGCGCGGCTTCGGTTGGCTCCGCGATCCGCCAGCGTCCGGTGCAGATCATCACGCTCGCGCTGATCTTCGTCGGCGCGATCTTCGCAACCGCTGAAGTGAGTGTTGTCGCCATCACCAAGGAGCTTGGTCAACCGAATGCGGCAAGCCTGGTCATCGGTGTCTATGCCCTCGGTTCCTTCCTAGTGGGTTTGACCCTCGGCGCGCTTAATCTGCGCATTCCCTTGCACCGTCAGTTGCTGATCGCTGTTGCAGCCCTCGCACTGACCTCGCTGCCGCTGCTCGTCGCCAGCAGCTCGGTAACCCTGCTTGCTATCGCCGTCTTCGTCAGCGGCATCGCGATCTCGCCGACCTTTATAACTGCCTTCGGACTGATTGAGCGTCGCGTGCCGGAATCGGTGCTGACGGAGGGCGTCACCTGGGTGATGACCGGCATCGGCATCGGTATGGCGCTCGGCGCCTTCGTCTCGGGCTGGGTCGTCGATAGCTACGGTCCCCAGAGCGGATTCTGGGTGTCTGCGGCGGCCGGGGCCGCGACCGTCCTTATCATTGCCCTCGGTCAGCGCACCCTCTCGGGCGAGTGCACCGGCGGGGAAGATTGCGCGATGCTGGAGCCGGCTCAGTAGCAGGGCGGGCGGTAGACAGGAAGGTGGGTTCACCGGCCAACGGTTCGAAACCGTTCAAGGCGAAGGCAGTGGGTTAAGCCGCTTTTCGGGAGAACTCACGAGCTAAGTCGAGGAATGCTCTGATGCCAGCCGACAGATTTCGGCGTCCAGGATAGTATAGGCATAGCCCCGGATACGGCGGTGTCCAATCTTCCAGAACACGAACAACGCGCCCCGCCTCTATGTCCGAGAGAATGTCCTGTTCAAAGAGGTAGCCCACGCCGGCGCTTTCGAGCACGGCAGTCCGCGTAAGGCTGGCCTCATCGAGTGCGATTGGCCCCCGCACGTCTATCTGCACCGGCTCGCCGTCTTTTTCGAACCGCCATCGAAACAAGGAGCCGTCAGGCAGCCGCACGCGGATGCATCTGTGATTGAGAAGATCCGAAGGCACCATAGGCCTACCGTGCTTCTTGAAATACTCAGGAGACCCGACGACAGCGTGTCGTTGAGGCCGCCCGAGCGAAACGGCAATCATGTCGCTGGGAACGAGGCCTTCAACCCTGACGCCCAGATCGAACCCCTCCTTGACGATATCGACCATTTTCCCCTCGGTAACGATATCGACATTCATGTCCGGATAGCGGCGCAGGAACTCCAGCACGAGCGGTGAGATGATGGCGCGCGCCGCAAACGGCGCTGCGTTGATCCGTATTGTTCCGGAAGGAGTCTCGCGATGGGAGCGTACCAGATCCAGAGCAGCATGGAGATCCTGAAGCGAGGGCGCGACCTGCTGCACAAACAACCGGCCGGCGTCCGTCAGCGACACACTGCGGGTGGTGCGGTTGAACAACCGCACGCCAAGTCCCGCCTCGAGCCTGCTTATCGTGTGGCTCAACGCGGTCGTGGACATGCCGAGATCAATGGCCGCTGCTCGAAAAGTCCCGCGCCTAGCAATTGCAATGGCCGCTTCAAGTTCCTTCAGGCTGGCTAGCTCCATTGTCCCGACCTGTGCATCATCGCATGCCGGTTTATCCCACTTATTTATGCAATGGTCGAGGGATAAGTATCGGTTAGGTTATGAGGAGAACACAATGAATATGCCCGGTATCGTAAACACGTACTTTGAAGCAGACCGTCGCAATGACGCGGAGGCGCTGCTGGACACCTTTGCGGTCGAAGCCGTCGTCGAAGACGAAGGAGCGCGCCATCAAGGCGTCGCCGCAATCCGAGAATGGTGGGTGGCTGCGAAGAAGGCGGCTCAGTACGTTGCTGAACCTTTGGAATGCACGGTCGACGGTGACAAGGCGCTCATCCGAGCCAAGGTGAGCGGCCAGTTTCCCGGTAGCCCGGTGACCCTCGCCTACGACTTTGCCATCAAAGACGGCAAGATCGTCAGCCTGGAGATCCAATAATGACTGACTTTCTCAATTTGGAAGGCAAACGCATCCTCATTACGGCTGGGACCAAGGGCGCCGGCGCTGCGACCGTCAGTTTGTTTCGGGAACTCGGCGCGAAGGTGCTGACGACAGCGCGGGCGCGTCCGGAAGCCTTGCCGGATGAATTGTTCGTTGAAGCGGACCTGACCACCGAGGAAGGCTGTGCAATCGTCGCGGATGCCGCGTACCAACGTCTCGGCGGCGTTGATCTCATTGTGCACATGCTCGGCGGTTCGTCAGCGGCCGGCGGTGGATTTTCCGCTTTAACAGACGACGAATGGCAAAAGGAGCTGTCTCTCAATCTGTTTCCAGCTGTTCGACTGGATCGGCTGCTCGTCCCGGACATGGTCGCCCAAGGGAGCGGCGTGGTCGTGCATGTCACTTCCATACAGAGGGTGCTGCCGCTTCCAGAATCGACGACCGCCTATGCTGCAGCCAAGGCAGCACTTTCCACCTACAGCAAGGCGATGTCGAAGGAAGTGGCGCCTAAAGGTGTTCGGGTCGTTCGGGTGTCGCCGGGCTGGATCGAAACGGAAGCCTCCGTTCGCCTTGCTGAGCGCCTGGCGAAGCAGGCCGGAACTGACCTTGAAGGCGGCAAAAAGATCATCATGGATGGGCTTGGCGGCATTCCGCTCGGTCGTCCGGCCAAACCGGAAGAGGTTGCAAATCTGATCGCATTCCTCGCCTCCGACCGCGCTGCTTCGATCACCGGTAGCGAATACACGATTGATGGGGGGACGGTGCCCACTGCATAGGCGCTGCCATGCACGTGCAGATCAGGCGGGTGCTTCCCACCCGCCGATTTGGGAATAGATTGCGTTGCGGAGATGCCGTACGTCGCGGTTCAGCGCGGCCAACTCCTGCGGTGTTTGGGTCGAGGCTGCAAGCAAAGTGTCGCTGAGACAACCTGCCTTGTGCTGCAAGGCGCGGCCTTCTTCGGTCAACGCGATCATCACTTGCCGCTCGTTGTTTAGGTTTCTGGTCCTGCGCAGCAGGCCGGATGCCTCGAGGCGCTTCAGAAGCGGCGTCAGCGTGCTGGATTCCAAAGCAAGGGCGTTGGCAATTGCGCCCACCGTTTGCCCATCTTCGCTCCACAGCACGTTGAGCACGAGATACTGCGGGTAAGTCAGACTCAACTCGTCGAGAAGGGGCTTGTAGGCACGCTGGACGGCGATGCCGGCGGTGTAAATCGCGTAGCACAATTGGTCGTGCAATGGCGGTGGATCGTTGTGGCGTTTGGTCATTCTAAGCTCCTGTCCACATCCATATAACCCCGGTTACGGCGAAAACCAATATCGCGATAAGAATTATCTTGACGCAGGGATTGGGATCTGGCAGCTTACATATATCGCGATAATAGTTATCGCAATAACACAAAAGAAAGAAAAGGCCATGACAAGCAAGACCACGACTACCGTTGCTGCAATCGCAGCTGCCGCCGCATTGTCTGCCGCACTGCCGACGAACGCCGCCGACACCATCCCACAGAACCAGTCCGTTAAAAACGTTGTGCTTGTCCATGGCGCTTTTGCTGATGGCTCGGGCTGGAAGGGTGTCCACGACATTCTCACGAAGCGCGGCTATCGCGTCACCATCGTGCAGAACCCGCTGACCTCGCTCGAAGACGATGTCGCCGCCACCAAACGTGCGCTTGAGCGGCAGGACGGTCCGGTCATTCTCGTCGGACATTCCTGGGGCGGCACGGTCATCACGGAAGCTGGCATCGATACAAAGGTCGCAGGCCTCGTTTATGTCTCTGCTCTCTCCCCGGATGCCGGCGAGACGACGGCTCAGCAATACGAAGGATTTGCTCCCCGATCGGAATTCGTCATCGAGACCACGAAGGATGGTTTCGGATATGTCAGCCCGGAAAAGTTCAAGGCCGGGTTCGCTCATGACGTCAGCGATGCCGATGTTGCGTTGATGAGAGACGCACAGGTCCCGATCAACATGTCGGCGTTCGGCACGAAGCTCGAAAATGCTGCCTGGCGCATCAAGCCGAGCTGGGCCGTCATCGCCACCGAGGATAAGGCATTCGACCAGTCCATGTTGATCCACATGGCAGAGCGCATCAAGGCGAAAATCACCAAGGTGTCTGCGAGCCACGCCCTGTTCATGACGCAGCCGAAAGTCGTGGCGGATACCATTGATGAGGCCGCCAAGGCTGTCTCGGCGAAGAAGCAATGATGGACGCTGCGTCATCGGGACAGTCTTCACTGTCCCGATGACGCTGAGCAGGGCACTCGAACCAGGCGCGGTAGCGGCACGATCGCTGAATTAGAACTATTGCGCGCCTTCGCCGTGAGATCCCCAGCACTTTCACAATTTCTTTGAATTCATTCACCGAGGTAATCACGTGAAGCTGAATAGTCATGACCAAAATGCACCCGAAAATCCGCCCATTCCTCAGCGCGAGGTCGGTGATGTTTTCGACTTCATCGTCTGCGGCGCCGGGTCCAGCGGCTCCGTTGTCGCTGCGCGACTGGCAGAGGATGGGAACGCGAGCGTTCTGCTGCTCGAGGCGGGTGGGGACGATGCGGCCGAGACCGTTACGAACCCTGCGCAGTGGCCGCTCAATCTCGGATCGAGCCGGGACTGGGGCTTTGTTGGACAACCGACCCCCGGCCTAGATGGTCGACGTCTTCCTCTCAGCATGGGCAAGGGGCTCGGTGGCGGTTCGAGCATCAATGTCATGGTGTGGGCCAGAGGACACAGGGGAGATTGGGACCACTTTGCCGCTGAAGCCGGCGATGACGCGTGGGGCTACCAGTCGATCCTCGGCTACTATCGCCGGATCGAAGACTGGCGCGGCGCTCCGGACCCAACGCGTCGCGGCGTGGGAGGACCGGCCTACGTAGCGCAGCCGCAGGCGCCCCAACCGATCGCAGAGGCCCTGTTGCGTGCGGCATCCACTATCGGCATTCCCGTCTACGATAGCCCGAACGGTGAAATGATGGAGGGGCCAGGAGGGGCATCGATCGCTGAACTGCGGATCCGGGATGGCAAGCGCGAATCGATATTCGGATCCTATGTTCGTCCCCTCCTGTCGCGGCCGAACCTTACGGTGCTGACCGATGCGCTGGTCACACGTCTCATCTTCGACGGCAAGCGCGTGATCGGGGTCTACGTTCTTGTCAATGGTCAGCGACGTCGGTTCACGGTGCGTTGCGAGACGGTGCTATCGCTTGGCGCGATCAACACGCCGAAAGTTTTGATGCAGTCGGGTATAGGCCCGGAAGACGAGTTACACGCTCATGGCATTCCTGTCGTTCAGCACTTACCTGGTGTCGGTCGCAATCATCAGGATCACCTCGCATTCGGCTGCACCTGGGCATATCGAAAACCTGAAGCAATCGGTGGTAGCGGCTGCGAAGCAAAACTATATTGGAAGAGCGACTCGCGTCTTGCCCAGCCGGACATTCTTCAGTGCCAGTTGGAGTTCGCAGTGCCATCGCCGATCGAGACGGGTCTCGAAACGCCCGAACATGGCTGGACGATGTTTAACGGTCTCGCCCAACCGCAAAGCCGTGGCCGACTACGGCTTTCCGGGCCGGATACAAACGATCCCATCCTGATCGAACCCAACTCTTTGAGTGAACCAGAAGACATGGCTGCTGCCCTGGCAGCGGTGGAGCTATGCCGGGAATTGGGAAATAGCGACGCTTTCAAGCCCTTGGTAACGACCGAGACTGCTCCGGGTGCGCGCGACCGATCGGGGACGATCGACTTTATACGGCGTTCGGCCGTCACCTATTGGCATCAATCCTGCACAGCCAAGATGGGACGAGACAGCATGTCGGTGGTCGATAACAAGCTCAAAGTGTATGGTATTGATGGCCTTCGCATCGCAGACTCTTCGATCATGCCTCGCATCACCACCGGCAACACGATGGCGCCTTGTGTTGTCATCGGAGAGCGGGCGGCCGATCTGATCCGGGAAATGCATGGCCTTACGGACTCGAGCGGAGGGTTCAATCAGCTCATATGATGAAGAGATTTATGTGGAGCTCGGCGGCGCATGCGTGGGCCGCCGAGCTTTTTTAGCAACGGGTTTGTACTGGTTCAACGCGACCAACCTCACGGCACCTGCGCCCCACTCACCGCGACATAGACCGAATAAACCGACCGCGTCGCCGCAATGAACAGCCGGTTGCGTTGGGGGCCGCCGAAGGTGAGGTTGGCGACGGTCTGCGGTACGCGGATCTTGCCGACCAGTTTGCCGGTCGGGTCGAAGCAATGCACGCCATCGGCCGCGCTCGACCAGAGGTTTCCGTTCACGTCTGTGCGGATGCCGTCGGGAATGCCGTTGTCGATGAGGCAAAAGACGCGGCCGTTCGTCAGCCTGTTGCCATCGACCACGTCGAAAGCGCGGATGTGACGCGGCAGGCTTTCGTCATGGCTGGCGGCCGAATCCGCCACATAGAGGATTGTCTCGTCGGGAGAAAAGGCGAGACCGTTCGGCTGAGTGAAATCCGTGACGACAGCCGCAAGCTCGCCGCTCGTTGGATCGAGCCGGTAGACGTTGCGGGTCGGCTGCTCCGGTTCGGCGCGATAGCCTTCATAGTCCGACACGATGCCGTAGGTGGGATCGGTGAACCAGATCGTGCCGTCTGATTTCACCACCACGTCGTTCGGCGAATTGAGCCTGGCTCCCTCGAAACGGTCGGCGAGCACGGTGATCGAGCCGTCAACCTCGGTGCGGGTGACGCGGCGCGGACCATGCTCGCAGGAGATCAGCCGTCCCTGCCGGTCGCGCGTATGGCCGTTGGTGAAATTGGACGGTTGGCGATAGACGGAGACGCCGCTCTCAGGCGTCCATCGCAGCATGCGCTGGTTGGGAATATCGCTCCAGAGCAGCTGGTTCGCATCGTTGAACCAGACGGGACCCTCCGCCCAGCGGCAGCCGGAATAGAGTTCGTCGAGACCGGCGCTGGTTACGATCATCTGCCGGAAGCGCGGGTCGTGGATTTCGTAAATGCTGGCCTCGGCCATGGCGGTCTTCCCAATTATCGCATGCCGGCCCGGCGACCGCCGGCGAGCATGATGACGCTGATGATGATGAGGCCGGTCATGATCAGGCGGATGCCCGCGCCGAGCCCGTAAGTGTTGAGCATGGAGACGACCAGGAACATGAAGAGCGATGCGCCCCAGATGCCCGGCACGTTGGAATCGCCGCCGGCCACCGCCGTGCCGCCGATCACGACGACAGCGATCGACATCAGCAGATATTCCGAACCCATGTTGAGCGCCGCGCCGCCGGAGAAGCAGGCGAGCAGATAGCCTGCGACCGATGCGAGCACGGCGCAGAACAAGTAGGTGACGAAACGTGTGCCGTCGACCGGAATGCCCGCCATGCGCGCGGCCGGCATGCTCTGGCCGATCGCCGAGATCCAGCGCCCGTAGATCGTCTTCTCGAGCAGGAACCAGGCAAGGAGCGAGATGAGGAGTGCGACGATCGCCACGTTCGGCACGCCGAGCGTGGTCGACGTGGTGAATTCCGCCAGCACGCTCGGAGGCTTGATGCGCAATCCCCGGTTTGTCCAGATCGCCGCGGACTGGACGATGAAGCTCATGGAGAGTGTCGCTATGATCGGCGGAATGCGCAGCGCCTTGATGAGCGCATAATTGCCGAGGCCGACGACAAGGCCGATGACGATGGCGACGAGAAGGCCCGGCAGGATCAGGCCGTTTTCGACATTCATCAGCTTCAGCGCCACCGTGCCGGCGAGCGTCATGGTGGCGGGAACCGAGAGATCGATATTGCCGGGGCCGAGCGTGATGACGAACATCTGGCCGATGCCGACGATGACCGAGAAGGCCGCGAAGGTGAGTGCTGCCTGCGACAGGCCAAGCGCGCTGGCGCCGAGCGTCACCATGATCGTCAGGAACCAGACGACAAAGGCGGCAAGCCACGACCAGATCCAGGGTTTGCGGAATAGACGCAGGAGCGGGGTCATCGGCGTTTCTCCCGCTTTTCCAGGCGGTTCAGCATCAGGCGGAGTGCCAGGACGATGATCAGGATCGCGCCCTGAGCCCCGATCTGCCAGTCCGGCGAGATGCGCAGGAAGGACAGGAACGAGCCGGCAAGCGTCAGCGTCAGCGCACCGATGACGGCGCCGATCGGGGAGACGCGGCCGCCGATGAACTCGCCGCCGCCGAGGATCACGCCGGCGATCGACAGCAGCGTGTAGCGCAGCGCGATATTGGCATCGGCCGAGGTGGTCAGTCCGACGAGGGCGATGCCGGCGAGGACGGCAAAGAGGCCGGCAAGACCATAGGCGGCAGCGCGCGCCCCGACAATCGACCAGCCCGCGCGCTCGACCGAACGCTGGTTGCCGCCGATGCCGCGCATCAGCACGCCGAGCGACGACCGCATGACGAGAAGGTGGGCGACCAAGGCGATGACGATGCTGGCGACGATCGCCATCGGCGCCAGCGGCGGCTTGACGGTCATCAGCCAGCGCACCCAGTCCGGCGCCTGTCCGCCCGGTGCCGGCAGCAGCAATACGGCAAGGCCGCCCCAGACGAAACTCATGCCGAGGGTCACGACAATGGACGGCAGGTTGCGCAGATAGATGACGACGCCGAGCGCCGCATAGGTTGCGATCGCGCCGGCCAGGATCAGGACGCCGATCGCCGGGGCATCCCGCAGAAAGGTCGCGGTGACGCAGGCGACGAAGCTGACGAAGGCGCCCATCGAGAGATCGAGATCGTTGACCGCCATCACGATCATCTGGGCGATCGTCGCAAGCGCGATCGGCACAGCCAGATTGAACAGCAGGTTGAGGCCGACATAGCTCATGGCGCGCGGCTGCAGCCAGAAGACGGCGGCGAGCAGCAGCGTCAGCGATAAGGCAGGAATGGCAAGACGCATGGCGTCGGACGACAGCCGGAACGTCATGCGGCGACCCCTTCGAAGGAGGCGGCGATGATATTCGTCTCATTGACGGCATCACCGGCAAGTTCGGCGGTGATGCGGCCTTCGCGGAAGACGTAGACGCGGTCGCAGAGGCGGACCTCGTCCATCTCCGTCGAGTACCAGATGAAGGTACGGCCGCGCGCCGCTTCCTCGCGGATGATCGCATAGACCTCCTGCTTTGTCCCGACGTCGACACCGCGCATCGGATCGTCCATCAGGACGATCGGCGCGCGCGTCGCAAGCGCGCGGGCAAAGAGCACCTTCTGCTGGTTGCCGCCGGAAAGCGACAGGATGCGGTTGCCCATATCGGGCGTGCGGATCTCGATCCGCCGCTTCCAGTCGGCGCCTTTCGTCTCCTCCTCGTTTGCGAGGATCAGCCCGCGCCGGGAGAGGTCACCGAGCGAGGCGATAGAGAAGTTGCGCAGGATGCTCCACAGCTCGAAGACGCCGTTGAGGCGGCGGTCGCCGGCGACGAAGGTGACGAGCGGATCGCGCTCAGGCAGCCAGTTGCCGGACTGGGCGGCATGCAGGGCGAGCAGGAGTTCGGTCTGCCCATGGCCCGCCAGACCCGCCAGCCCGATAATCTCGCCCTTGCGGGCCGCAAAGGAAAGGCCTTTCGCCTGATGGGACAGAATGAGCGGAGCGGTGGATTGTTCGCGCGCCGAGCGCTGCTTGGTCTCCTCTTTGGCAACGGTGCCCATCGCTTCCACGAGGCCGTGATGGTCAAAGCCCTGCGCTAGGCGCTCGGCGACGACGCGGCCGTCCTTCATGACGATGATGCGGTCGGCGGTTTCGAGGATCTCGTGCAGGATATGCGAGATGAAGATAACAGACCCGCCCGCGGCGATGAAGCGGCGGACATGGTCGAGCATCTGCCGGGCAAGGCTTGCATCGAGCGACGAGGTCGGTTCGTCGAGGATCACCAGCCGCGGCGCAATGCCGGCGTCGGAAAAGGCCATGGCGATTTCGACCATCTGCCGTTCGGCGATCGAAAGATCCCCCACGGTCCGGCTGCTGTCGATGCCGTGGCCGGGAAAGACGGCGTCGAGGCTCTTCTCGATGATTTTTGCGGCGCGCCTGCGCCAGCCGAAGCCACCGAGATGGCGATGCATGATGCGCGTGTTCTCGACGATCGAAAGGTTGGGGCAGAGCGAAAGCTCCTGGAAGACGCAGCGCACGCCGCGGGCACGCGCGGCATTGATGCCATAGCGCTCCAGCCGTTCGCCGTCGCTCGCCAGACTTCCTTCGTGCGGTGTGAGGCCGCCGTTGATCACGCTGACGATGGTGGACTTGCCGGCTCCATTGTGGCCGACAAGCCCGACGCATTCGCCCGGCATGACGCGGAGGGTCACGCCATCGAGTGCCCTGACCGCGCCGAAGCTCACCTTGGCGCCATCGACCGCGATCACCGCCTTCAAAACGTCATCCATGCTGCCCGCCATGCCTGCTTCACAAAGAATCCCGCGCGGCCATTTGCGGCCGCGCGGCAGTCGCCGGGAGATTTACTTTGCCTGCTCGATGACCTTGATTGCGTCTGCCTGCGAGTATTCCACGTTGGCGACGCCGCCGGCCTGGGTATTGGCGAGGTTGGTTTCTAGATTGTCCTGGTCGATGCGCAGGAAGGGCACGACGAGGTCCTTCTTGACTTCCTTGCCGTCGAGGATCTGCTGGGCCACCCAGAAAGCGAGCGTGGAGACACCCGGCGCGATGGAGACGGACATGGTCTCGTAACCCTTCGCGTCCTTCTGCTCCTTCCACCACTTCAGTTCGTCTTCGCGGTTGCCCATGATAATGATCGGCATCTTCCGGTCGGTCGCGGCAATCGCCTGTGCGGCACCATAACCGTCACCGCCCTGCGTTACCACGCCGGCGATGTCGGGCAGGCTCGGCAGGATGCCGGCAACAGCCTTCTGCGCCACGTCCTGCGCCCAGTCGCCGTGCACGGAGCCGACAATCTTGAACTGCGGGAACTGCTTGACACCCTCGTGGATGCCGGCCGAGATTTCGTCGTCGACGAAGACGCCGGCAAGGCCGCGGATCTCGAGCAGGTTGCCGCCGTCCGGAAGTTTCTTCGACAAGTACTCGACCTCACTGCGGCCCATTTCCTTGAAGTTGACGGCGATGCGCCAGGCGCAGGGTTCGGTCACGATGCCGTCGAAGGAAACGACGGTGATGCCGGCGTCGCAGGCCTCCTTGACCGCGCCGTTCAGCGCCGTCGGCGAGGCGGCGTTGAGCACGATCGCGTCATAGCCCTGCAGGATCATGTTCTGAATCTGCGCGGCCTGTTCCGTCGCCTGGTTCTCGGCGGTGGTGAAAGGGTCGGCTGCGGCAACGGTGCCGGCCTTCACGGCTTCGCCTGTCACCTTGCCCCAGCTCGTCAGCATGGCCTGGCGCCACGAGTTGCCGGCATAATTGTTGGAAAGCGCGATTTTCTTGGCCGACGTGTCGGCAAAGGCGGAAACGGGCATCGCGGCGCATGCGATAGCGGCCGATGCCAGAAGCATCTTGCGGATTGTCATGTCTTCCTCCCTGATGATCGCGCCTGTCGGCGGATCGCTTCACTCCTGCCGGCCCAACTGGGTCCGAGTGAAAATTGTTCTTGCACTGAGCTTCCTCCTCTCAGTAAGGGCAGGATGCGGGAGATCGATCGGCCTGTACAGGGGCAAGGCGGCAATCCGTTTGCGGGTTTTGCGCAACAAGCTGCGGGTTTACGCAAGACGGCGGCGCTTCCGCGGGCGCTTACTGGGAAGGAGTCGCGGCGGGTTGAGGAGCCTGCTGCCGTCTCGGGGAGGAACTGACGATGCTGCATCTCGTACCCGCAGCCATGTTCGACCATTATCTCGGCATTTCCCGGCTGCTCGCGGGTCAGCTCGACTTCCGCTCGGCTATCCGTTCCGTCGCGGCCGAGGTCGCCCATATCATCCCGCACGACCATCTCGATGTCTGCGTGCTGCTTGAGGGCGGCAACTATCACACAGCCTATGAAACGGGCATCGAGACTGCCTGGGGCGGCCTTGCCGGCGCGCCTGTCGTCAACAGCCCCATCCGCTCGCTGCTCTGGGGCGAGGTGGATTTTCTGCTGGCGGACGACGCCATGACCGACCCGCGTTTCCACTTCGAGGGCGCGTTCAAACGGCCGATCGTCGAACAGTCGCTGAGAAGCCGCTTGCATGTGCCGATGAAAGTGCAGGGCACGATCATCGCAGCACTTTCCTGTTCGTCGCACAGGGCGGGCGTCTATACGATGGAGGATATCGAACGCGCCCGCATCATCGCCGACCTGCTGACGCCCTATTTCTTCGCGCTGCAGGCGGCCGAACAGGCGCAACGCTCGGCCATTGTCGAGGCAGAGGCCCGCGCCCGCGAGGAGGGCTTGCGGCAAGGTGCGCTGAAGCTTACCGAAGCGCTGGAGCAGGAACGCCAGCGCATCGGCATGGACCTGCACGACCAGACGCTCGCCGACCTGACGCGGCTCGCCCGCCGGATCGATCGGCTGTCGCGCAACGGCGAGGTGGCGCCCGAGGCGCTGGAGCCGATCTCCCGTTCCCTGCAGCACTGCATGCAGGATCTGCGGCAGATCATCGAGCAGGCAAAACCATCCGTGCTCCAGCTCTTCGGCCTCGCCCAGGCAATCGAGCATCATCTGGACCGATCGACCCGCGACACGGGATCCGGCATCGAATGGGGCCTTGTCGACGAGACGCACGGCGCGCTGGAACGACTGGAACCGACCGTCAGCGTCGCGCTGTTCCGGATCGCGCAGGAGGCGATCAACAATGCAGTGCGCCATGCCGCGCCGCTGGCCGTCATGGTGCGGCTCGAGGCCGACGACGACCGGCTGTCGATCGAAATCTCCGACGACGGAACCGGCCTCGCCAAGGCGAGGGGACGGATCGGCGGCGGCATCGACAATATGAAGACCCGTGCGCGGCTGATTTCGGCGCGCTTCACGACCGGGCCCGGCCACAACAATCGCGGGACTGCGGTGCGCGTCGTGCTACCGCTCGTACCGAACGAGCCGCCGAGCGGGCCAAACTGAGGAGAAGGGCATGATGAAGGTTCTGATCGTCGAGGACGACCCGCTGCACCGGTCCTATCTGCACGAGGCGGTCAACGCGGCTCTGCCCGAATGCGACACGGTGATCGAGGCGGAGAACGGAACCGTCGGCGAGAAGCTCGCCCGTGACCACAAGTCGGCGCATATCGTCATGGACCTGCAGATGGCGAACCGCAACGGCATCGAGGCGGCGCGCACCATCTGGAAGGAGCGGCCGGAGACCCGCATCCTGTTCTGGTCGAATTACTCGGACGAGGCCTATGTGCGCGGCGTCTCCCGCATCGTGCCGGATGGCGCCGCCTATGGTTATGTGCTGAAATCCGCCTCCGACGAGCGGCTGAAGCTTGCGCTACGCTCGATCTTCATCGAGAGCCAGTGCGTCATCGACCGCGAGGTGCGGGGCCTGCAGCAGAAGAGCCTCGGCCAGACGAACGGCTTTACCGATTCCGAATACGAGATCCTCGTCGATATCGCACTCGGCCTCACCGACCGGGCCATCGCCAAACGCCGGGGCCTGTCGCTGCGCAGCGTGCAGAACCGCCTGCAGCAGCTCTACGACAAGCTCGACGTCTACCAGAGCGCCGGCGACGACCACGAGGACGGCCGCTTCAATCTGCGCGCCCGCGCCGTCACCGTCGCTTTCCTGCGCAAACTCCTGAACTATAGCGCTCTGGAGCGGGCGGAGGCGGAGCTGCAGGAGTGGCTTGAGGGAAAGTAGTACGCGGGCTGCAGGCCGCCCCTACCTTCACGGCGCATGAGCCAGCGCGATCGCATCGGCAGCTTCCTCGCAGCGATCGCTGAGCGTGCTGGTCGCCACTCGAATATGACTGCTTGGCAAGACGGAGAATTTGTTGCCCGGATTGACGGCGATATTGCGTGCGGCGAGCGTCACCATCGCGAATGGTTCGGAAACGACAGGCACCCAGAGGCACAGGCCCTGGCCTGCAGGGATCGCTATCCCCCGTTCGCCGAGCGCATCGGCAAGAGCGTCCCGCCTCTGCTGATAGATCTCGCGCGCGTCGCCGATGAGCCGCCAGGTTGCCGGATCGCGCAATAGCCAGGCGGCGGCACCTTGCAGGATACGGCTCGTCCAGCCGGCGCTGAAGGAACGGTAAGACTGGATCTGGTCGACGATCGGCGCGGAACTCGACAGAACCGCGAGACGCAGATCCGGGCCGAGGCTTTTCGAGAGTGAGAGGATATGGATCGTCCGCTCCGCAAATCGGCGGCCCAGCGACTGCGGAGGTGCCGCCGACACGTCGCCGACGCCGTCATCCTCGATAACAAGCGTATCGCTGTCTTCCAGAACATCTCCGAGCTGACCGAGGCGGGATGAACTGACCGTAACGCCGGTCACGGAATGCAGCCGCGGCTGGAACAAAAAAGCCGCCGGACGTTGCTGCAATGCTTCGCGCAGCGAATCCGGCAGGGGGCCTTCTCCGTCGCAGGCGACGGGGATGATTTTCACGCCGAGATCTTCCAGAATATCGAGCAGCCGCATCGCGGTCGGATGTTCGATCGCGACCGACGAACCCGGGGAAACCAGAGCATGCAATATCGTATAGACGGCGTTGTAACCGCCATTGGTGGCCAGAAAGGCTTCCGCCTCATAAGGCCATCGCTCTGAAACGGCGTCCTTCAACTCAGGGACGATCCGGCTGCGCTCATAGCTGTTGAGGTCATCGACGGACGCGCCATAGGCCATGGCTTCGGCCAGGCGGGGAAGAAGTGCTGCATCCGGTCCGGCTAAGGTGAGGTCGAGCACACCTGCCGCATAATTTCCCGAGCTGGCGAGACGTTCCGGCTTGGCGACAAAGCGGTCGCCGCTGACCCAGGTGCCGTTGCGCCCCCGGCCGCTGATGATCTTCTGTCGCCGCAATTCGCCCCATGCTTGGGAGATCGTCGCCGGGCTGACACGCAATTCGTAGGCGATATCGCGGATCGCCGGCAGGCGCGTGCCGACCGGCAGGGCACCGGCGCGGATCAACGCGCTCGTTTCGAGAGCGATCCCCCGGATGCTGCGGTCGGCTATTTTTTCAGCAAACCAGGAGGCTTCGACTGTATCGCCCATTTTTCTCTCACTTTAAATGTTCAATAACGTAATAACATTTGTACTCGTCACTTTGAACATTTAATTTGCCCTTCGTCGAGCCATTCCAGTGAGTTTTTGCATGCCTGTGACGCTTCGCATCGCCCTCCGGGACTGGGATTACATGACACCGCTCGTGCTCGGTGACGTCAGTTCTTCCCGTCTCGACATCAAAGTGGATCGTGTGGGCACGCTGGTCTCCAGCCTCGCCGATGACGCGGCGCATGATGCCGCGGAAATGTCCTTCAGCCGATATTCCCAGATGCGCCATGATGGCGATGATCGGGTCATTGGCATGCCGAACTTCATCATGCGTGGCTTCCGCCATCGCTGCATCATCACCACCAAGGATAGTCCGGTCCGCAAGCTCTCCGATCTGGCTGGCAAGAACATCGGCGTGACGGGCTGGCGCGATTCCGGAAATACCTGGACCCGTGCCGCTTTGCGCCGGGAAGGCGTCGGCGTCGAGGATGCCATGTGGTATGCCGGGCGCCTGACGGAGGTTCATCCGATCGTCGACCGTCTCGATGGTTTTGGACGGCCTGGCCGCATCGAGGCTGCTCCCGGCGAGCGCCCGATGGTCGGTCTTTTGCTGGATGGCGGGCTCGATGCCGTGTTCACCCCTTTCATGCCGAAGGGCTTCTTCGATCAGGAATCGCCGTTCCGCCAGGTGCTGGATGATTTCCGCGCCGCTGAAGTCGCTTACCTCAACGAGGTCGGCTATGTACCGGGCATGCATCTGATCGGCTTCAAGGCTGATATCGTCCAGGAGCACCCTTGGATCATGGATGAACTCAGCGAACTGATCGACGAGTCCCAGCGTCTGTGGCTGGAAAAGCGTGAGAAATACGCCGACACCACGCCCTGGATGATCGACGAACTGCGCCGCTGCGCGGCCGACCTGCCGCCAAGCTGGAACGTCAGCGGGCTTGCCGAGAACGAGGCGATGATCGCCGACTTTGCCGAGGAACTCTACGAACAGAAGATCATGCCGCGCCTTTTGACGCCCGCCGATCTGTTTCCGTGGCACGCCAAGGCCCGATGAACATAGCCGGTGAAACCCTCGCAAACCTCATCGTTGAACCACCATTTTCGCAAACCAAAAAAGGGGAATGACATGCATTCGAAACCGATCGCTTCCGCCGCCCTGCTGGGACTGATGATGACGACGTCGGTCTTCGCCGAGGAGGCAGCCGTACCAAAGCAGACCGTCAACGACGCTCTTCGCGCCCGCCTGCCGGAGAAGATCCGCACGGACGGTAAGATGATCTCCGTCAACAATGGTTCCTTTCCTCCCTATGAGATCGTCACCGGTACGAAATTGACCGGCGCCAGCGCCGATCTGACCGATGCGATCGGCCAGATGCTCGGCGTCGAGATCGAGCACGAAACCGTCAGCGGGTTGAGCGCGTTGCTCGCCGGCATCAATTCCGGCCGATACCAGTTCGCCTTCGGCCCGATCGGTGACTTCAAGACCCGTGAAGAGGCCAATGATTTCGTCGACTGGGTTCAGGAATACGTGGTCTTCTCCGTCCAGAAGGGTAATCCGAAGGCCATCAGTTCGCTCGACAGCGCCTGCGGCAATCGCATCGCCGTCATGGCCGGCGGCTCCGCCGAAAAGGTGATCCAGGCCCAGGTTGAAAAGTGCAAGATGGACGGCAAGCCTGCGCCCGAAGTGCAGTCCTATACCGATCAGCCGAGCTCGATCCTGGCAGTCCGCTCCAAACGCGCCGATGCCTTCTTCTCCTCGCAGGCACCGCTGACCTATTTCGTGTCTCAGGCAAACGGCCAGCTGGAATTGAGCGGCGTCGGCCAGAAAAACGGGTTCGAGGATCTCTATCAGGGCGCCGTCGTGCCGAAGGGCTCGCCGCTCGGCCCCGTTCTGCTCGACTCGATCAAGGCGTTGATGGATAACGGCGCCTATGCCGCCATCATGAAGAAGTGGGGTCTTGAGAACAACATGATCAAGCAGCCCGGTCTCAATCTTGGTGGAGTCCTGCCGAAATGAGCAATGACCGCACGACTGCCGCACCGCCTTTGGGCGGTGTGGACTTCCGGGATGTTGCCCACGCCCACAAGCCTTTTCAAACGGGCCGGCTCGTCCTATGGGTGGCCGTGCTCTTGATTGCCGCGAACTTCCTGTGGATCGTCGCTCATAACGAGAATTTCGGCTGGCCGGTCGTCGCGGCCTATTTCTTCGATCCGACTGTCATCAGCGGCCTTTATGTCAGCCTGGGCCTGACTGTGGTGGCGATGGCCATCGGCATCGTTCTCGGCCTCGGGCTGGCGATCGCCCGGCTGTCGAATGACCGGCTCGCAAGTTCGCTGGCATCGCTGTTCATCTGGTTCTTTCGCGGCACGCCGCTGCTGGTGCAACTGATCTTCTGGTACAATCTCTCGACCCTTTTTCCCGAACTTTCGATCACTATTCCGTTCGGCCCGACGCTCGCCAGCTGGGAGACCAATTCGGTGATCACGCCGATGACGGCGGCAATCGTCGGCCTTGCCTTGAACGAAGCGGCCTACATGGCCGAAATCATTCGCGGCGGCCTGCTCTCGGTCGATCGCGGCCAGTTCGAGACGGCGGAAGCCTTCGGCATGACCAAGGCGAGGGCGCTGTGGCGGATCATCATTCCGCAGGCGATGCGCTCGATCGTGCCGCCGACGGGCAACCAGCTGATCAGCATGATCAAGGCAACCTCGCTCGTCAGCGTCATCGCCATGGCCGATCTGCTCTATTCCGTCCAGTCGATCTACAATCGCACCTTCGAGATCGTGCCGATGCTGCTGGTCGCGGTCCTCTGGTACCTCTTCATCACCTCCATCCTCAATCTCGGCCAGAGCTATATCGAGGCCTATTACGGCCGCAGCGAACGGCGCAACAATGCCGCTGCCGCCAAATCCGAGACACTTGCCGAGGAGGCAAGCCATTGACCGCTGCCGATATTGCAAAACCTCTCGTCAGAGCCCGCAACGTCCACAAGTCCTTCGACCAGCTCGAAGTGCTGAAGGGGATCGACCTCGATGTCATGCCGGGGGAAGTCGTCGTGGTGCTCGGCCCGTCCGGGTCGGGAAAATCGACCTTCCTGCGCTGCATCAACCATCTCGAAGCCATCAACAAGGGGTTCATCGAAGTCGATGGCGAACAGATCGGCTATCGCCTTCGCAAAGACCGGCTGGAAAAGCTGTCCAGCAACGGGATCGCCAGCCAGCGGCGCAAGATCGGCATGGTGTTCCAGCAGTTCAATCTCTATCCGCACATGACGGTGCTGCAGAACATCATCGAGGCTCCGATCGGCGTGCACGGAGAAAGCCGCAAGGCCGCGACCGAGAACGCCCTGCGGCTTTTGGAACGGGTGGGTCTGTCGGAAAAGGCTGGCAGCTATCCCCGCCAACTCTCCGGCGGTCAGCAGCAGCGCGTCGCCATCGCCCGCGCCCTTGCGATCAAGCCCAAGCTGATGCTGTTCGATGAGCCCACCTCTGCGCTCGACCCGGAACTGGTCGGCGAAGTTCTCTCCACCATGCGCGATCTCGCCAAACAGGGCCTGACGATGATCGTCGTGACCCACGAGATCGGTTTCGCCCGTGAGGCGGCCGATCGGGTCGTGTTCATGGATGGCGGCAACGTCGTCGAAATGGGCAAACCCGAGGATGTCATCGGCAATCCGCAACATCCCCGAACCCAGGCTTTTCTCGCCCGTTTTCTCTGACTTGTGTCAGCTCGCTGCTTCGACCCTGGGGCCGGAGCAATGGTTCTCTTCGATCAAGACTGGACGTTCTCATGCCCACGCTCGACAATGCCTATGCCCGCCTTTCCGATTTCGAAGCCATAGAGGCGGAGTTGAAGGCGACCCGCCAGTACCTGCATGCCCATCCGGAACTCTCTTTCGAAGAAGCGGAAACGGCGCGTTACGTCGCGGAAAAGCTGGAAGGCTGGGGTTATGACGTGACCCGCAATGTCGGCGGCCATGGCATTGTCGCTCGGCTCAGCGCCGGCAAGGGCAGCAAGGGCATCGCCATCCGCGCCGATATGGATGCGCTGCCGATAGCCGAGGAAACCGGACTTGCCTATGCCAGCGGCACCCCCGGCAAGATGCATGCCTGCGGCCATGACGGCCACACGACCGTGCTGCTCGGCGCCGCCGAATATCTCGCCCGCACCCGCCGCTTCAACGGCACGGTGACGCTGATCTTCCAGCCAGCGGAAGAGGCGAGCAAGAATAGCGGCGCCCAGGCAATGATCGCCGACGGTCTGTTCGAGCGGTTTCCGTTCGATGCCATCTTTGGTCTCCATAACCACCCCGGCGCTCCCGAAGGCACCATCCTGCTGCGATCCGGTCCGATGATGGCGGCGTCGGACACCGTCGAGATTACCATCAAGGGCAAAGGCGGCCATGCCTCGCGGCCGCACCTGACCGTCGATCCGGTGGTCGTGGCGTGCAACCTCGTCGTCTCGCTGCAGACCATCATCTCGCGCAACCTCGATCCGACCCAGACGGCGGTCATTACCGTCGGCACGATCCATGCCGGCGATGCAGTCAACGTCATTCCGGAATATGCCAAGCTCGCATTGAGCGTGCGCTCCTTCGAGCCTGGCATTCGCGACCTCCTGCAGGAACGCATCACCAAGCTCGCCCGCTCGGTGGCAGAAGGGCACAATGCTTCCATCGAGATCAACTACGATCGCGGCAATCCTGTCGTCGTCAATTCGCCTGCTGAGACGGATTTTGCCCGGATTGTCGCCGCAGAACTCGTCGGCGAAGACAAGGTCGCGACCTGCCCGCTCATTCCCGGCAGCGAGGATTTCTCGCACTTTCTCGAGCACAAGCCAGGCAGCTTCCTGCGTCTCGGCAATGGCATGAATTCCGCCATCCTGCATAGCGCCAAATATGATTTCGCCGATGCCAGCCTGACGGTTGGCGCGGCCATGTGGGCAAGGCTCGCGGAACGCTACCTCCAGGATGACGCCTGAAGTCCGGTTGTCCAGCTTGACCGCGTCGCATTTGGAGCTTGCACTTTCTGTAGCGCAAAAGGATTTTGTAGCCCTTTTCAAGCGAGATCATCACTTCAACATCTCTCGCTGCTATCCAGGACGCGCAGCATGATTGCCAACTATAACGACGCCGGCCTCGACTTGTCTTACGATCTCGAATTTTACGCGCTGATGGCGGAAGGCTTCGAACGAAGCGTGGGACACAGCCTGACGCCGGAAGGCCAGGGTGCTGAATGGCTTTACGACCAGTCGCCGGCAGTTGTCCTTACCCACAATACCGACGCCGATCCGCGCTTCATCTACGCAAACCGCGCTGCCCAGGCCTGCTTTGAATATTCGTGGGACGAATTCATCACTTTGCCATCGCGTCTTTCGGCGGAGGCGCCCGATCGAGCGGAACGTGAGAGGTTGTTGAATGCCGTGGCGGCCAACGGCTTTATCGCCGACTACCGCGGACTTCGCATCGCCAAATCAGGGCGGCGTTTCTATATCGAGAAAGCCATCGTCTGGGATCTCGTCGACCGCAGCGGATGCCGTCGCGGTCAAGCCGCGACATTCGATTCCTGGCAAGACGTGCAGGCGGATTGAGCGCCGGCTGCGGCGACGCCGACCACGCGCCGGATATGTTTCCGCGGCTTCAAACCATGTCGTTTGCCATTTGGTTGCCAAAAAACCATGATTGCGTCACATAGATCGCACATCGACACTCGGCATTAAGAATTGGATCAACGCTGAATGCGCATAGCCTACGTTTTCCTTGGTGCATTTCTTGCAATTGCACAGTCCGCATATGCTGAAGTCGCATCACCGCCTGTTTTGGCGCCGCTAAAGCGACAGGCGCAAGCCGCTGAGTTGAGCGCACAATTTCTTTCGCGGTATAGCTACAAGCCCGTTCCACTCGACGACGCCTTGTCGGCCAGGATCATGGATGGGTTCATCAAGTCACTTGATCCGGACCGCATGCTCTTCCTGCAAGCGGATGTCGACAGGTTCATGTCTGATCGCAGCGAGATCGACGATGCGATAGAACGGAAGGACTTGAAGATCCCGTTTGCGATTTTCAACGCTTATGAACAGCGCGTTGTCGACCGCATGAACTACGCGCGAAGCCTGCTTAAGCAGAATTTCGATTTCAGTGGGCAGGAAAATTATTCGGTGCTGCGCGATAAAGAGCCGTGGCCGCAGTCGGAAGCCGAGAGCAATGAGCTTTGGCGCAAGCGCGTCAAGAGCGACTGGTTGCGGTTAAAACTAGGCGGCAAAAACGACGCGGCGATTCGCGAAACGCTCGACAAGCGTTATGAAAACATACTCGAGCGCGCTTACAAGTTTAAAAGCGACGACGTTTTCCAATCGTTCATGGACGCCTACGCAACGTCGATCGATCCGCACACGGACTATTTCGGTGCGGCCGCTTCAGCCGACTTCAATGTCTCGATGAAGCTTTCGCTGTTTGGTATCGGTGCTGTGCTGCAGGAACGCGACGACTACACGACGATCCGTGAGCTCGTGCCTGGCGGCCCGGCACAGCTGTCCGGCAAGCTCGCGGTCGGAGACCGCATTACTGGCGTTGGTCAAGGCAAGGATGGGGCGATCAAAGAAGTGGTGGGCACGCGCCTTGATGAAGTCGTGCAGATGATACGCGGAAAAAAAGGCTCCGTCGTGCGGCTGGACATCCTGCCGGCAGATGCCGGAGCAGATGGCACGCATCGCGTCATCAGCCTGGTGCGCGATAAAATCAGTCTCGATAAGCAGGCTGCCAGGAAGACTGTGCTGTCGGTAAAAGTGGGCGACGCCACGCGTAAAATCGGGATCATCACGCTGCCGGTATTCTATGAGGATTTTGAAGCCAAGCGCAAAGGGGACCAGGATTACAAAAGCGCAAGCCGAGATGTCGCCAAGCTTCTCGACGAGTTGAAGGAAGAAAAAGCCGACAGCGTTCTCATCGACCTGCGCAACAATGGCGGCGGTTCTTTGGACGAGGCAATTGATTTGACCGGTCTGTTCATCGGCAATGGCCCGGTGGTTCAGCAACGCGGCAGCGATGGCAAGGTCGAGGTGAGGAGCTCGGAGCTTGCAGCGCCTGTCTGGACAGGCTCGATGGGTGTCCTCATCAATCGCGGCTCGGCTTCGGCTTCGGAGATTTTTGCCGCGGCAATCCAGGATTACGGTCGAGGCGTGATCGTCGGCGAACCCAGTTTCGGGAAGGGCACCGTTCAGACCGTCGTCGATCTTGACCGGATCGTCCGCAACAGCAAACCCGAATTCGGCGAGCTGAAAGTGACGATTGCCCAGTTTTTCCGGGTCAACGGCGGGACGACGCAGCTGCGCGGCGTGACGCCTGATATCAGCTTGCCCGGACTTTTCGATCCGGCGAGCTTCGGCGAGACCAGTTATGACAATGCCTTGCCGTGGGCGCAGATCAAGCCCGCGAAATACGCGCCCGCCGACACTGTCACGACGTTGCTGCCGACATTGCAAAGCCGCCATGATGCGCGGGTTGAGAGCGATCCGGACTTCCAACGCTTGTTGCAAGACATTGCCGACCTCAAGGTGCAGCGCGAAAAAGGGGTTATCTCCCTCAATGAAGCCGAACGTCGCAAAGAAGCGACGGCTCGAGAGAAACGGTTCAAGGATCGAGCGCAAGCAAGCGGTGGCGAGGATCCCGGTGGAGATGATGGTCTGGAGGCAGGCGAGCGCAGCCTGAGCGCTGATATTGCCATCGAGAATGCCCGCAAGAACGCGAAAGACGTCCTGCTCGACGAGGCAGCCGCCATTCTTGCCGACGAGGCGGATTTGCAGCAAGGCGCGCTGAAGGCAGCCACGAAACAAACGGGAAAAACGGACGGAAAATAATTATACCCGACCGGCGCAACGCCATGCGCAGCTTTGCGATCACCTTGGCATAATGGACCTGGGTTCAGTTCCCTCAAGGCGAGGGATCTCGTTGGCGATTTCCGGATCGGCGTGATGACAGGCGGTCAGAAGACCAGGGGCCGCCGTTCGCGCGGTCAGGGCAGGCTCCTGTTCTGCGCAGATCGACGTCGCTTTCCAGCAACGCGTTCGAAAACGGCATCCGCTGGGCGGATTTGCCGGGCTCGGCAGATCGCCCTGCAGAACGATGCGCTTGCGCTGCGCGCGACGCCTCGGATCCGGTGTCGGGACCGCCGACATCAGGGCCTGCGTGTAGGGATGAGCCGCCGCGTTGAAGATCGATTGCTTCGGCCCCGTTTCGATGATCTTGCCGAGATACATGACCATGACACGGTCCGAGACATGCCGCACGACGGCGAGATCATGCGCGACGAACAGCATCGCCAGATTGCGCTCGCGCCTCAGTCCGGCGAGCAGGTTGATCACCTGCGCCTGGACCGAGACGTCGAGGGCCGAGACAGGCTCGTCGCAGACAAGAAGTGTCGGATTGAGCGCGAGAGCGCGGGCAATGCCAAGGCGCTGCCGCTGGCCGCCTGAAAATTCCGAGGGATAACGGTCCGCATGCTCGGCGCGCAGCCCCACGGATTCGAGCAGCTTGACCGTCTCTTCACGCCAGTTGCTCTTGGGCACGACCCCCGGGTGCAACGCCCAGGGTTCGGAAATCAGCCGGTCGACCCGCATGCGGGGATTGAGCGACTGGTAAGGATCCTGGAAAACGACCTGCATCTTGCGGCGCAATTCATGCAGCCGCCGGCCACCGGCTGTCGTAATGTCCACGCCGTCGAGCAAAGCGCTGCCGCTTGTCGCCGGCCCAAGCTTCAAGAGCGTCCGAACCAGCGAGGTTTTGCCGCAACCGCTTTCGCCGACGAGGCCGAGCGTCTCTCCACTGGCAATCTCGAAGCTGACATCGTCGACGGCACGCACCGGCGCCGAGGCGCTGCCGAAGTGCCGGGAGAGGTTTTGGACCTTGAGCAGAGGTTCGATCATACTGGTGATACCGGGAAGTGGCAGGCGGCCTGGCGGCCGGGCCCTACGGTTTCGAGATGGGGGACGACCTCGGCACAGAGCCCTTCGGCGCGTGGACAGCGCGTTCTGAATGCGCAGCCGGAAGGCAGGGCGACAGGATTGGGGGCGGAGCCGGGGATCGGCACCAATTCGTCTGCATCCGTGTCCATGCGCGGCTGCGAGGCAAGCAATCCAACGCTGTAAGGATGCCGGGCATCCTCGAACAGTTCGAAGACGCTTGCGGTCTCGACGACGCGGCCGGCATACATGACGGCCACGCGATCGGCGAGTTCGGCGACGACGCCGAGATCATGGGTGATGAAGATCATGCCGGCATCGCTGCGTTTGCGGATCGTCTCCAGAAGATCGACCACCTGCGCCTGGATCGTCACGTCGAGCGCAGTTGTCGGTTCGTCTGCGATGATGACATCCGGTTCCAGTGCCACGGCCATGGCGATCATGATGCGTTGGCGCATGCCGCCCGAAAACTCATGCGGATATTGCCTGGCGCGGCTTTCAGGGTCGGGAATGCCGATGGCCGTCAGAAGGTCGATCACGGCTTTTTCGACACCACCTTCCGGAGTACGGCCGTGGATGCGGAACATTTCATTGATCTGCCAGCCCACGGAATAGACCGGGTTGAGCGCTGCGAGCGCATCCTGAAAGATCAGGGCGATCCGGTCGCCGCAAAGATCGCGCCGTTCGTTCCGCGAGAGCTGCAAAAGCTCGACACCGTCAAAGCGGATCGATCCTTGATTGATTTCGCCCGGCGGGTTGGGAACGAGATCCATGATGGCCGATGCGGTCACCGACTTGCCGGAGCCGCTTTCGCCGAGAAGCGCTAGGACCTCTCCGCGCTCGAGCGAGAAGGAGACGCCGTTGAGCGCGAGGATGCGGCCGGCTGCCGTATCGAAACTGACCTGCAAGTCCTTGACTTCGAGAAGAGCCATCAGCGCCTCCGGCTGACAAGACGCCAGTGCTGCGATGGGTCATTGACGATCCGGAACCAGTTGGCGAGGAGATTGAAGGACATGGTGGTGAGCATCACAGCCAGGCCGGGGAAAAAGCCCAGCCACCAGGCGGATGACAGATATCCCTGGCCCTGCGCCACCATCAGACCCCAGCTCACGGCAGGTGGCTGGATGCCGAGGCCGAGATAGCTCAGCCCGGATTCGAACAGCATGACCATGGCGAGATTGACCGAGGCGAGTGTCAGCATCGTGGGAGCGACGCTCGGGAGAATGTGATTGCGCAATATCCAGACAGGCCCGCCACCAAAGACGCGCGCCGCATCAACGAAAAGCCTCTCCCGGACTTCGAGAGTTTCGGCTCTTGCGACGCGAATATAGGCAGGCATGCGGGTAATGGCGAGCACGATCACGAGGTTGCCGACGCTCGGGCCGAACAGGTAAAGGCCAAAGAGCGCCACCAGCAGCGTCGGGAAACCCAGGATGATGTCGCACACCCGCATGACAAGGTTGCCGATAATGCCACCGAAGTAACCGGCGATCACGCCGAGCAGCGTTCCGCCGATCAGGCTTGTCAGAACAGTCACAAGCGCGATGCCGATCGTCGTCGATGCCGCCTGGATAAGGCGAACGAGAAGCGGGCGCCCGAGGGCGTCGGCGCCCAGCCACAACGTCCAGGACTGGCCGAAGTCGAAGGGCGGCAGGTTGCGCGCCTTCAGGGAAATGCGGTTTTCGCCCAGCAGCGACGATGCATCCGCAAGAATGGCAAGGACGACGATCAGCAGCCAGATTGTCGCAGCGACCGCCATCGGGTCACCCGCGAGCGCGCGCATGAGCCAAAGGATGCGGCGGCTTCGGCGCTCGCGGGCCGGGAGGAAGTCGGCGGACGTGCTGGTCATTCGACCCTCACACGCGGATCGATCGAGGCATAGAGCATGTCGACCAGGATATTGATGAAGAAAATGACGACGGCGACTGCGAAGATCGATGCCTGGACGATCGCGAAGTCGCGCTTCAGGATTCCGTCGATCAGCAGCTTGCCGATGCCGGGAAACCCGAAAACAACCTCGACGACGCCACCGCCACCGGCGAACTGGGCGGCGAGGTCACCGGTCACGGTCACCGCGGGCAGGAGGGCATTGCGCAGCGCATGCACGAAGGTAACCCGGCCGCCGCGCGCGCCCTTGGCCCGCGCAGTCCGGACGAATGTCGCGTTCAGTGCTTCGATCATCGAGCCGCGGACGATCTGCACCAGCGTCCCGAACGGTCTGGCAAAAAGACAGGCAACCGGCAGGACCCAATAGATCGGACCGCCGAAACCCGATGTCGGCAGAATGCGCAAGGTGACGGCAAACAGCAGGACGCCCATCAGCCCGAGCCAGAAATCCGGCACGCTGGCCGCTGCCTGCGACAGCACGTTGACAGCCCGGTCGATCCAGCCGCCGGCATTCACAGCGGCAATCGATCCAATGATGACGGCAGCGATGAAGGCCAGGGTCAAGGCAATGGCACCGAGCGCCAGCGTATTCGGCAACGCCTCCAGGACAACGTCCATGGCCGGGCGGTTGTGCCAAAGCGACGTGCCGAAATCGAGGCTCAGCATGTCCCCGGCCCAATCGAGGAATTGCCACGGGAGGGAACGATCGAGGCCGAGACGGACACGCATGGCTTCGCGGGCCGCATCCGAGGCATCGACGGGCAGGTAGAGATTGACGGGATCGCCCGTCAACCGCACGAGGAAGAAGGCGGATGTCATCAATGCTGCAAGTGCAAGTGCCGCAAAGGCCGCACGTTTCAGGAAGTAGGTGAAGGACATCCGCTCTCCTCAAGGGACGTTCGGCAACCAGTCTGCGCCGTCAGCGGTAGCTGATCGATTTAAGCTTGATCTCGTTGCCGGCCTGCACATCGGGCGTATAGGTGACGTTCTCGGCGACGCGGGCAATCGTGACCATGTGGAACAGCGGCACGATATTGACCGCATCGACGGCGATGTAGCTGAACGCCTCCTCAAACAGTTTCTTGCGTTCGTCGCCGGTCGCCTTCGACGCGTCGGCAATCAATGTGTCGAGCTTGGCATCGGCGATGGTCGCCTGGTTGCCGTCGGTGGTAAAGCGGTTCGGCAGCGTGAATACGGCGTCGCCCTCGGTGTTGTCGATCTGCGTCTGCAGAACCGACGGCTGGCGTTCCTTGTCCCAAGGCTTAAGAAGCTTCTTCAGCCACGGGCTTGTTTCAAGCATTTCGAGCCGGGCATTGAAGCCGGCATCCGCGAGCATCGCCTGAATGGCTTCCAGGCTTTCGGACGAATTGGGATAGATGCCGATGCGGCCGTAGATGACGATTTCCTTGTCGACCGGCACGCCATCGGCTTTCGCCGCAGCGAGCAGGGACTTCGCTTTTTCGGGATCATACGTCCAGACGGGGATGTCGGGATTGAAACCGAAGACGGACGGCGGCACCGCCTGCATCGCCTTTTGGGCATCCTGGTGGAAGATGGTGCCGACAAGTCCGTCCCGGTCGATCGCAAGATTAAGGGCTTCACGCACGCGTTTGTCGTTGAGCGGCGGAATTTCTGCATCGATCCTCAGCAGCGAGGTTTCCGCGTTCGGGAAGGCATGATCCTGTTCCGTGGTGCCGTCCTGGGGTGCTATTTCATAGGCGATCTGCGCTTCACCGGTGGCGACCATTGCCGCGCGAACAGCGGATTCGGCCCGCCAGATGATCGTTGTGTTCTTGATCGCCGGCTTGTCGCCCCAATAGCCGTCATAGGCCACAAGGTCGACCGATTGCCCGGGCGTCCACGCTGCAAGCTTGTAGGGTCCGGTTCCGGCCGGGGAGCGCGACTTGCCGTCGTTCGGGGTCGCCGGCGAACCGATGTCCACGGCGGACATTTTGTTCGGCAGGATCGGCTCGACGATATCAGTTTTGATGAGGAGGGTCGTCGGGTTCACCGCTTCTGCATTGAACTTGACGCCCTTCAACGTCGCAAGTCCGACTTCGCAGGCCAGTGCCGGATCCTGCGCCCGCTTGAGAGCGGCAACGACCGCACTGGCATCGAACGCCTTGCCGTCGTGGAAGGTGACATCGTCGCGGAGCTTGAATTCCCAGGTCAGCTCGTCCACTTGCCGCCAGCCGGTGGCAAGGCTCGGGACGACCGATCCGTCGGCTGGGCTCAGATTGACCAGCGCTTCCGTGATGTTGTTGTGTAGAATGCGAGAGTTGCCCGAAAGGTCGGTATCACAGGGATCGAGCGACTTCGGTTCGTCGGTCACCACCACCGTCAGCTTATCCGAGGCAGCGTCGGCGCGAATTGCGCTGCCCGGAGCCAGCAGAAATGCCAGTCCGATGCTCAGCGCACCAATTCCCTTCATCTTCTTCATGAAATCCCTCCTCCAGATCCAAACGAGCGGCATCCCGTCATCGCAGTGCCGTCTGTGTGAAAACCATCCGGTTGCGCACCGCCTCGGCGGCTATCCAAATGGCTTTACTTCCTCCGCCAAGCGCGTAGTGTCAAATGTGACACTCACACCACTGAGCATGCTCGCTCAGTCCGGCGAAGTCAATATTATAATTCTCATATGGAATTCAAAGTTCATGATTGAACCAAAGCATGGATCACCCGTCGTTGAAAAGACCGCCCACCTGCTTGAGGCCGTTGCCGATGCGAAGACGGGAATTTCCTTGGCCGCGCTGGTTGATCAGCTTGGAGTTCCACGCTCGACGGTTTATCGGATCCTCAATTCATTGGCCGCGCATGGGCTTGTAGCGCGGGTGAATGGTGGAGCGTCCTACGAGTTGGGGCCAAAATTCGTCGAGCTTGCGCGGCGTATCTCGCCCGGCGCCGACAGGGCAACGGTGATCGAGGCGGCGAGGCCGATCCTGACAGCTGCGGCTGACCGCATTTTCGAATCCTTCAGACTGGCCACCCCCGAAGGCAATGAGATGATGACGATATTTGCAGCCTCCAGTCCCGGCGATTATTCGCTTTTCATCAAGGTCGGCAGCCGCTCGCGTAAACATGTCGGCGCCGCCGGCAAGCTCGCTCTTGCCTATTCGGACTACGGTGACATCGAGGCCTATTGCAGCGGAGGACTGGAGTCAAAGACGCCATATACGATTACCGATCCGGAGGCGCTGAAGGAAGCACTCGTTGAAATTCGGCGCAATGGATGTGCCGAGGACAATCAGGAATCCAACCTTGGCCTCCGGGCCTTTGCCGCCCCCGTCTTCGATTCCGAAGGTCGACTCGTCGCGACGATCAGCGTCCCGTTTATTGGTGAAGCGACGCCGGACAGGGCACGGGCAATCAAGCGTGAGGTTGTGGAGGGCGCCGCCAGCTTGACAAAGGCGATCAATGGCAAACAGCCTTTATCCAAATAAGAAACACAAAATTCTTTATTGAACTATCTTCTCGTTGTGCTAGAGCTTCCACCGGACAATGGAGGATCTCATGACGGCTTTGGACCCATCAGTTTACGCAAAGCTTTTGCGGACGAATTCTGCAAGTCTCAGCACTCTGTTGCTGAAGCGTGGCCTGAAGAACACCGCGGTTCGCGGCGTGCGACCGCTGGCCAGCGCCGGCAGGCCGATGATCGGCCCAGCCGTCACCGTACGCTACATCCCCGCACGGGAGGATATCGACGGTTCGACTTACAGTTCGGATCCATCCAATCAACAACGCAAGGCCATCGATACGATCCCTGACGGCCACGTCCTCGTCTTCGATTGCCGCTCCCTGGCGGAGGTCGCCGGCATTGGCGCCATGCTCGCCCGTCGTCTCGTCTATCGTGGCGCCGCCGGTCTCGTGCTCGACGGCGGCGTCCGCGATACGGCCGATATCGCGCAGCTGGGACTCCCAACCTACTGCATGGGACCGGCAGCGCCGGCGAACCTGGTTGCCCACCATGCCTCAGACATGAACCAGCCAATCGCCTGCGGCGGCGTCGCCGTTTACCCCGATGACATCATCTTTGGCGACAGCGAAGCGGTGATCGTTATTCCGCGGGAATATGTTGATGACATTGCCGAAGAAGCTGTCGCGATGGAGGAGCAGGAAGAGTTTCTCAAGCTGGAAATCGAGTCAGGCAAATCGACCTTGGGTGTATACCCGCCAAACCAGGAGACCCTCGAGCGTTATGGGGCCTGGCGCCAAGCGAGATTGCTGAAAAGTTCCATCACCGCCTCCTAGAATAGAATGAAACGCTCTAACGGCAGCCCGAACCCGTCGCTGAAGACGGCGACCGAAAGGATCGTCAGCCGCAGCGACGGGATGATCGCGAAGTGAATGGGTGGACATGCCGGATCGGCTTGAGAAGCGACCCGGCCGGTTGAGGCACGGGAAGGCTGGCGGACGCGTTCCGTCTATTGCCGCGCGATGCCCGCATCCTTTATGACCTTTGACCACTTGTCGATATCGGCCTTCAGACGATCGCCGATTTCCTGCGGCGTGCTGGAACGGGCCTCGACGCCGAGATCCGCAAACCGCTTCTTGACATCGGGATCGCCAAGAACCTCGACGAGCGCCGTGTTCAGTTTGTTCACGACGGCCTGAGGTGTGCCTGCGGGAGCGAAGATACCGTTCCAGGACGTGACATCGAACCCTTTTACGCCTTCTTCCTGGGCCGTCGGAACGTCCGGCAAGAGGATAGAACGGGCGGAGCCAGATGATGCTATCGCAACAGCCTGGTTCTGCTGGAGTGCCGCCTTTAGCGCCGTCTGGCTATCGATGATCAGGTCAAGCTCCCCACCGAGAAGGGCAACTTGTAGATCCGGCGTACCCTTGTAGGGAACGATCGTGAGGTCCACTCCGGCCGTCGATTTGAAGAGTTCGGCCGCAAGGTTCTGGCTGCTCCCGACATTAATCGTCCCGACATTGAGCGCGCCCGGGTTTGCGCGGGCTGCTTCGAGAATATCCTTGAGGGATTTGAATTTGCCATCCGCCTTGGTCACGAATACGAAGTCGAAATAGGCGAGGCTGGATACCGGAACGAAATCGGCGACGGGATCGAACTGCAGGTTTTTGAACAACGGAACGCTGACTGCGGTTCCGTTCGACAGCAGTGCGAGCGTATATCCGTCTGGCTCCCCATTCAGCGCCACCCGTGCGGCGACCGATCCTCCCGCGCCAGGCTGATTCAGGATGACGATCTGTTTCCCAAGCTTTTTGCCGAGAGAATCCGCAACGATGCGCGCAGTGATGTCGGCAATTCCACCAGGGCCGAAGGGAATGACAAGACTGATCTCGCGGCTCGGATAGTCGTTCTCCTGCGCCGGTGCTTCCACCGCCATCGCGAGTACTAGAACGAGCGCCGGGATTATCGATTTCATCAATGTTACGATCCGCCGGGATGGCGTGCTCACTTGTTGTCCTATGCTCATGTTCATAATCTCCTCCTCTTGATAGATGTCGATGCGCGCAGCGATGTCCGCACGACCGATGCATGAATGCGTTGCGCATCCAGATCGGCGCCCTCCACCTGCGTGAAATGCGTCGCCCAGCCATCCCCGAAGGCGGGTTACCGCCAGTAGAGCCGCATAGGATTGTCAACCAGCAGCTTGCGCTGAAGCTCCTCGGACGGCGCGATGCGCGGGATGATGTCCACCAGCGCGCCGTCGTCGGGCATGTGGTCCTTCATATTGGGATGCGGCCAATCGGTGCCCCACAGGACACGCTCCGGGAAGCGCTCGACCAGCGTCCGCGCAAACGGAACGACGTCGTCGTAGTTCGGTGGACCCGATCGCGACAGTCGCTCCGGGCAGCTCACCTTGCTGACGACATTTTCATGCTCGGTCATGAACCGGATAAAGCGGCCGAACTGCGGGCCGTCGACAGGCTGTGAGACATCCGGCCGGCCCATGTGGTCGACCACGACGGTCGTCGGTAGCGAGGTGAAGAAGTCCCAGCGCTCCTCGAGATCGGCCGCCTCGAAGTAGATCACCACCTGCCAGCCAAGCGGTGCGATACGGTCGATGATCGCACGATAATAAGCATTCGGTTTCGGGTCGACCAGGCGGCGAACGAAGTTGAAGCGCACGCCGCGCACGCCTGCGTCATGCAGTTCGGCGAGCTCCCGGTTCGTCACCGTGTCGCGCACCGTCGCTATCCCACGAGCGCGATGGCCGGCCGCATGCAGCGCATCGACCAGGGCACGATTGTCGGCGCCGTGGCATGTCGCCTGGACGATGACGTTGCGCTCGAATCCGAGAAAATCACGCAAGGAGAACAGTTGCTCTTTGCCGGCATCGCAGGGTGTGTATTTCCTCTCGGGCGCATAGGGAAACACATCCCCAGGCCCGAAGACATGGCAATGCGCATCGACTGCACCCGACGGGGGAATGTAGCGCGGTTTGCTCGGGTCGGGATGATAGCGGAGCCAATCGGGATCCATCTGGAAATTTGCCATCACAGCCCCCGTGCCTTGAGCTGTGCATCGAGACGCGGATAGACGCGGCGCGCGTTGAGTTCGAACACCTTCCGCTTGTCCTCATCGGATATCGTCAGAGCTTCGATATAGCGCTTGGTGTCGTCGAAATAGTGCCCCGTCTGCGGGTCGATCCCGCGCACTGCGCCAACCATTTCCGATCCGAACAGGATGTTTTCCACATCGATCACCTCGAACAGCAGGTCGATGCCCGGCTGATGATAGACGCAGGTATCGAAATAGACGTTCTTCATCACGTGTTCGACCAGCGGTGGCCGCTTCAGCATGTCGGAGAGGCCGCGATAACGGCCCCAGTGATAGGGGACGGCTCCGCCGCCATGCGGAATGATGAACCGCAGCGAGGGGAAATCCCCAAACAAATCGCCCTCGACGAACTGCATGAAGGCAATGGTGTCTGCGGCAATGTAATAGGCGCCTGTCGCATGCATCGCACAATTACAACTGCCGGAAACGTGGATCATCGCGGGAACGTCGAGTTCCACCATCTTTTCGAAGAAGGGGTACCAGGCGCGATCGGTGAGCGGCGGCGAATCGAACTTGCCGCCGGAGGGATCGGGATTGAGATTGCAGCCGACGAAGCCGAGCTCGTTGACGCAACGCTCCAGCTCATCGATCGCGTTGGCGATCGAGACCCCAGGGGATTGCGGCAGCTGGCACACGCCCACGAAAGTCTCGGGATAGAGATCGACCACGCGCTTGATCAGATCGTTGGAACGGCGCGCCCAGACCTTTGCCACCAATTCTCCGCCGATATGCGGCGCCATCGCCGAGGCCCGAGGCGAGAAAATAGTCATGTCGGCGCCGCGCTCGCGCAGCAGGCGCAGCTGGTTGGCCTCGATGGTCTCGCGGATCGCATCGTCGGAAATGTCTGGATAGGCGGGATCGATATCGCCGCCCGATTTGATGGCGGCCTCCTGCCGTGCTCGCCATTCGCCATGGAGCGCAGGGGCCGTGGTGTAGTGGCCGTGGCAGTCGATGATCATATCTTTGAGGTTCCTGTAGCGGCAAAGATGCGTTCGCCTCGGCAGCGAATCCAGCGGACGGAGGGGAAGGCATGGGCAGCCAGCCGGCAGTGGCGCGGCTTAGCCTCTGGACCGGCATCCGGTCGAGGTTGCAGCCGGCGCGGGCGCCAGCCCCTTCGGAAAGCCTGCGAAGGCTTTCCGAAACCGGTGAATGCGATCGTTTGGTGCTTGCTCATGCCCCCGTTCTAACGAACAGGACGACGATCAGGCATATCGGAAGGGTTCACGCTCCATTGCTTTTCCTGAAGTCCACTGCGCGCAAACCGTGCGGAAGGTATCCGTGAATGCCGTTTGCAGCTGTGTCGGACGCCAGTCATCGCGCACCGTGAGGCCGATCTGACGACGCAAGGACAGCCCAGCGCCGGCGATTTCGCCGAGCAGGCCAGCACGCCGCTCGAACAGGAACTGGTCGCGCGACATCAGCGTCAACCAATCGTCCTCCAGCATCAGCCCGCGGACCACCAGAACCGAACCGCATTCGATGCGTAGCCGTGGCGGCTCAAGGCCGTGCTCTGTGAACATCTCCTCCCACCGATGACGCACCGGCGCGCCCGTCGCGGCGATAACCCATGGGAAATCCAATAGCCGCGAGAAGGCAAATCCCGGCTTGGACAGCAGGGGATGTCCGGCGCGACCGACGATCACCGGATCATCGATGAACAACGGTTCCTGAGCGATGTCCTTGACCGGCGGGGGGTCGCGCATTGCCCCGATCAGCAGATCCATCTCGCCTTCGCGGAGTCTGGCCAACAGTTCCACATATGGCCCCTCCACCACGTTCACCGACGCCATTGGATAGGCGCGAGCGAAGCGAGCCAATGCCTGCGGCAACAGGATTGCGCGCGCCAGCGGCATGGTGCCGACGGTGACACGTCCGGCGCCCTCCGACCGCAGTGCCTCCAATTCGTCGAACCCAGCCTCCAACTCCGATTGCGCCAGACGGGCGAACCGCAGCAACATGGCGGCGGCCGCCGTCGGCTGAACGGTACGCCCCTGCCGGACGAGAAGCGGCACACCCAGCAACTGCTCCAGATCGCGGCTCGCCCGATGCAATGCCGGTTCAGACAGGCCAATTCGCTTCGATGCCAGCGCAAAGCTCCCCGCTTGATCGACCGCGATTAGCGCGCGCAATTGTCCAAAAGTGATGCGCCGCTCGATATGGGGTAGCGGCGCCAGCCGGGCGCCACGTCGCACGCTTTGGCCGCCGCGCGCCACATAGGCGAGCGCGCGTTCGATGCGGGCCGTGATCAAGCGCCCCGCCTCGGTGCTGGTAACGCCGCTCGGCTGGCGATCGAACAGCACATGGCCAAGCTGCGCCTCGACCTTGGCAACGGCCTGGGTCAGAGCAGGCTGCGACAAATTCATGGTGTGAGACGCGCTGCTGATGCTGCCCAGCCGCGCGGCGGCAGCGACGGCCTCGAGGTGGCGAAGGTTGAGTTCGCGGTGTGCAATCATCGTCACACTTCAGCACAGCTTATGACCGGTGCGCAAATCAAGTTTGCTTTGCCGCTCAATAGTCCCTCCCTTAATTCCCAGCCAGGACAGGAGGGAGGATCGAGCATGCCCGATGTGATTACCCAGATCGAACGCGCCGATACCGCCATTATCCACGGCCTGGCAGATGCCGGAGTGGCCATCGTCCACGATGCGCAGGGACGCACGGGACCGCTGGCCGGCCGGTTGCGGCCGATCTTTGCGGGTGCTCGCATCGCTGCTTCCGCAGTCACCGTTTCGGGGCCCCGCCGGGCACCAATTGGACGGTGCAGTTGCCATTGAACAATTGAAAGATGGGACATCATGGCCGGGCGGGCAGCTTGGGAGGAAATAAAACATGACGTATTTGGAGGCGAGTAAAACGATGACACCTGTGGGTGAGACGCAAAAACCGGCGGGCCGATTTGGCCTCTTTGGCCAATTGTGGTTTCAGGTGCTGGCAGGGACGCTGCTCGGCATCCTGCTGGGTCATTTCGCGCCCGCCACTGCGGTGGGGATGAAACCTTTCGGCGACGCCTTCATCAAAATGATCCGCATGATGATCGGGCCGATCATCTTCGTCACCGTTGTGCATGGTATCGCCGGCATGAACGACATGAAGAGCGTCGGGCGTGTCGCGCTGAAATCCATCATCTATTTCGAGGCGATCACGATCTTGGCGCTGATCTTCGGACTGATCGCAGTCGATCTGTGGCGTCCGGGCGAGGGCATGAACATCGACGCTGCCGCAATCGATACCGCATCGATCAAGACCTACCTCGCGACGGCGCACGACCAGTCCATTTCAAGCTATTTCCTTGACATCATCCCGGACACCTTTGCCAGCGCGCTGACGGAAGGACACGTTCTGCAGGTGCTGTTAATCTCTGTCCTGTTCGGTATCGCCATCGCCGCCATCGGAGAACGCGGACGCCCCGCGTTCCAGGTGATCGAAAGCGCCTCGCAAGGGTTCTTCAAGATCATCGGCTACATCATGTACTTCGCGCCGCTCGGCGCCTTCGGCGCAATTGCCTTTACCGTCGGTCAGTTCGGCACCGCCTCGCTCTGGTCGCTGGGCGAGTTAATCATCGAGTTCTTCGTCGTCTGCGCATTGTTCACAACAATCGTCCTCGGCAGCGTTGCCCATTGGTGCGGTGTCAGCCTGTGGCGCCTGCTGGGCTATCTCTGGGATGAAATCGTCATCGTCGCTGCGACCACCTCGACCGAAACGGTGCTGCCCCGCCTCATCCAGAAGATGCGCAAGGCCGGCTGTGAGGAAAGCGTGGTCGGCTTCGTCATCCCGGCCGGCTATTCGTTCAACCTCGACGGCACATGCCTCTATCTGACCACCGTCGCGGTGTTCCTGGCACAGGCGACGAACACACATCTGACCTTCTGGCACGAACTCGGCCTGATCGCGGTGCTGCTGCTCACCTCGAAGGGAGCGGCGGGCATCGCCGGAGCGGCGTTCGTTGTACTGGCGGCAACGCTGAATACCACCGGAACCATCCCGGTCGCCAGCATCGCACTGATCCTCGGAATTCACCGCATCCTCGCCGAGGGGCTGACTTTTGTGAATCTGATCGGCAATGCGCTTGCCACCGTCGTGGTCGCCAAATGGGAAGGCAAGCTTGACGAGCAGCTACTGGCCACCACTATCGGCAACGCCCGCTTGCGCGCCAGGCACCAAATCCCCCTTGCTGCGATATGATATCGTGAAAGACTCAGCTCTGGTCTGCGATCTATCCTATTGGAAACCGGGGTGTCGGACGGGTGTAGGTTCAGGTCCTTTGACAAAATTAGGGGACGCCACCATGTAACGACAAAATCTTGACGCCGCTTGTCCAGAGGCCAGCGTGCTGCTGAATATACCATCAACCCTGCGACGCGCAGCCTGATCAATCGCGCCGCCTGCTTGACGCTGGACACACGCGACTTCACACTTGCAGTGTCGAAGGTGAGTCGGACAGACTGTACCGTTTTTCGCATTCTTGCTCACCTCAGAAGGAGTCGCCAGCAGGGGCTGATTGATCCACGCGCCGACCGACACCGGTTGGTCGCAAATAGGATCGAGATTGATTGAGCTCGAACTCGCAGCCGCTCCTATTTTGCTTGTGAGGTCGCGCCGTGGATAAAGTGTTATCACCCGTCGATCCTCCTCGCGAGAGTCCACGTTGGCACCGGAATTTCCCGTTGCCGAGCAACCGCCGGTCTCTGCTTTGGCCGGGGCTTTTGATATCAATTTTGCTTCTTGCGGCCCTCGTCGTTTTTTTCCGTGAAGTCCACCACCTCGAAGAGCCGGTCGAGCCCTTTGAATATCGAACTTTCAATAAGGCTGCCCGATCATCTCGTATCGCCGCCCGCCCTGATCCGGTGGCTCCTTCTCCCCTCCCGTCGACGTCGATATCGCTGCAGCTGATCGAGGTCCCGAAGCTGGAATTGGCAAGTCAGTTTCTGCGGATGTGGCGCGTCTCGGGGCGGAATATGTGCGGTGCTCTTCGGGAGGCCGGCATCGAGATGAGCGAATGGAAAGCCGCATCGATGCGCAATCGCAGCTATGAATGTTATTTTCAGCGCATCTACGAACGGGACGAGGTGCGTCCCCTCAGCTCAACCTTCCTTAAGGTTCGTGGAGATGAAATGGGCGATATCCTTGAGATCCGCGCCAAGATCATTGGGCCGACGACCGACGCTCAGGGACGTCTCGCCCCGGCCGTCCTGCGCATTTTCGAGATCATCGTGAAGCAGGCGTGCTGGCGTGATTTCGAGGATACTCTTGCCTCGATCCAAAACCTTCGAAATGTCGAATACGAACGATTCGGCTCCTATCTCAGCTTCACGCGCGAAGCAGGCAGCGCAAATATCTTCAATTTTGTTCTTGGTCTTAAGGCGACTTCAAGTTCGCAGGTGAAGACCAAGACGTATTTTTCGACTGAGCGCTGGCTCCAAATGCCCGTAGTGCTCCCGCGAGCTTCATCCTCAGGGAGCGCTCGGGAACGTCCATATCAGCCAGCGCTCAATGACGGCGCAAGCACCCGGCACGATCCGAGATCCAGCTGGAACTGTGGCTGAACATCGACGATAACCGCCGATGCCGCCGAACACATGGACAGGCTCGGAAAAGAACATATCTTCGAGGGACCTTCCTTTCTGGAAGTCTCGAATCAAACAGCACGGGCACACATCCAATGACCAAAGGCTCCGACCTTCTAGTGGCAGCGCTTGAGAACGAAGGTGTCGACCGCATTTTCGGCATCCCAGGCGAAGAGAACCTCGACGTCGTCGAATCCATCCGAAAGTCGTCGATTGAGCTCGTCCTCACCCGACACGAGCAGGCGGCGGCATTCATGGCCGCGACCTATGGCCGCCTGACTGGCAAGCCCGGCGTCTGCCTGACGACGCTCGGGCCGGGTGCTCTCAACTTGTCGACGGGTGCCGCATATGCCTTGCTCGGCGCGATGCCGATGGTGATGATCACAGGTCAGAAGGGCATCCTTTCCTCCCGCCAGGCGCGGTTCCAGGTGGTCGACGTCGTCGCGTCGATGAAGCCGCTGACCAAGCTCGCAAGGCAGATCGTGTCGCCGCAGATGATCCCGACGACGGTCAGGGAGGCGTTCCGCATCGCCCAGGAGGAAAGGCCGGGGCCGGTGCATCTGGAGCTTCCAGAAGATATTGCGGCCGAAGAATGCCAGGAGGTGGCGCTGATTGCGCCGCATCAGCTCGAACTGCCGACGGCAAGCGATGCGGCCCTCGATCGCGCTGCCGCCCTCATCGCCGCAGCCAAACGTCCGCTTCTGATGTTCGGGGCCGCCGCCTCCCGTCCCCGCTCGACCTCCGACATCGCTCAATTCGTGATCCGCACGCGCATTCCGTTCTTTACCACCCAGATGGGGAAGGGAACGGTGCCCGGCGGAACCGAACTTTATATGGGCACCGCCGCGCTGTCGGAGCGGGATTATGTCCACGAGGCCATCGAACAGGCAGACCTTATCATCACGATCGGGCACGACACGATCGAGAAGCCACCGTTCATCATGGGCAAGGGCGGGCCGAAGGTCGTCCATATCGGATATCAGCCGGCGACCGTCGAGCAGGTCTATTTCCCGCAATCCGAGGTCATCGGTGACATCGGCCCCTCGCTGAAGGCGCTGGCGGATCGCCTCGAGGGCAAGCTACCAAACGCGCAGGCGCTTCTCCATCTCCGGGAGCGCATTCTCGATCGCATCGCCGCGCGGGCGACGGAGGATCGCTTCACCCCACAGCGGCTGGTCCACGATATAAGAGAGGTGATGCCGCATGACGGCATCCTGGCGCTCGACAACGGCATGTACAAGATTTGGTTCGCTCGAAACTACCGGACGCGGATGGCAAACACGCTGCTGCTCGATAATGCTCTTGCGACAATGGGAGCTGGGCTGCCTTCAGCCATGGTTGCCTCGATGCTCTACCCTGAGCGGCGTGTCATGGCGATCTGCGGCGATGGCGGCTTCATGATGAACTCCCAGGAACTCGAGACGGCTGTCCGGCTGAAGCTCAACCTCGTCGTTCTTGTCATCGAGGACAATGCTTATGGGATGATCCGCTGGAAGCAGTCGGTGGACGAGTTCCCGGATTTCGGGATGACCTTCGGCAATCCCGACTTCGTGAAATATGCCGAATCCTACGGCGCCAGGGGAACCAGGGTCGACGATATCGGCCAGTTCAAACAGGTTCTCGAAGAGGCATTCTCAGGAGGTGGCGTCCATCTGGTGAACGTCCCGGTCGACTACTCGGAAAATGAACGCGTGCTGGTAAAGGAGCTTCGCGAACGGCTCCCCGCGATATTGGAGGCCTGAGGATGCCGCCTGCCATGAAGGTCCATAGGCGTTCGACTGCGAGACGCGGCACGATGGAAGAGATGGGCGACGACACGATGATGGTACTCAACGGAGTTATCTAGGATCAGGCGGCATTCCGCCGGAGGTTCTGGGGCGGTATCAGCAGCGGTCCTCATCCGTGAACGGGTGTGGATACGGTGTCAAACATCACTCAAAATTAGACAAGTATTGGATAACGGCTTGTTCGGCCAGGATAGGCTTGCCTCGCCTGTTGCCGGGAGGCATGGTCTGTCCCGGAACAGCGGAATCACGAGACTGCGGACGAGGCCTACTGCCGCGCATCTGAATGACGCGCGGCGCTGTAGACCATGCTCGAAAGCTCGCGGCGCATCGCAAACATGGCTGGTTAATGTTTTCCTTCCTGCACAGTTCGGACCTTCATATTGGCAAGCGTTTTGGCAATCTTCCGGAGGATTTGAGAGGGCGCCTGCGCGAGGCGCGGCATGGCGTGATCGCCAGGCTTGCCGGTGCGGCACGAGAGCATGGGGCTGGTGTCATCCTGCTTGCGGGCGACACGTTCGATACCGAGACGCCAACGCCTGCCGTGCTTCGCCAGGCGCTTGGCGAGATGGCCCGGAATACGCCGCTGCGCTGGGTTCTGCTTCCGGGCAACCACGATTCGCTGCTGGCGGACCAGCTCTGGAGTGCTGCGCGTGGCGTGCTGCCCGACAATGTCATCCTGGCGACGGAAGCGGCGCCTCTTTCGCTTGGACCTGATATCATCCTGCTGCCGGCGCCTTGCACGACCAGGCGGCCGGGCCGCGACCTGACCGAATGGATGACCGGTGCCGGGACACCGGACGGCTCGATCCGCATCGGCCTCGCCCATGGCCCGATCCAGGAATTCTCGGAGGATGCCACGGCCACCAACGTGATTGCGCCGAACCGCGCGGCGCTGGCCGGCCTCGACTATATGGCGCTCGGCGATTGGCACGGATCGGTCGCGGTCGACCCCAGAACGCATTACAGCGGCGCGCCCGAGCCGGACCGTTTCAAACATGACCGGCCGGGACAGGCGATGGTCGTTTCGATTGCCGGGCAGGGAGCGATGCCGACGACCACGGCTGTGGCGACCGCCAGCTTTTCTTGGCAGACATTGCAGCTTCCGCTGCTGGCATCGGAAGACGGTGTTGAAGCGCTGAAGGCCGCACTGCCGGAACCGTTCGCGCGGCGACAAACCCTGTTGCGCGTCACGCTGTCCGGCCGTGTCCGATTGAACGGGCGCACAGCAATGACCAGCCTGCTGCAACAGGTCGCGCCGGAATTTGCGCATCTGGAGATCGATACGGAACTGCTGGGGACCGATTGTGAGAGCGATGATCTCGAGATCATCGACCGAGCCGGTGCGCTGCGCGATACAGCGGAGTTGCTGCTTGCCGAAAGCCTCGACCAATCCCGCTCGGGCGACGACAGGGGCGTGGCGCGCGAGGCGTTGATCCGCCTGTTTTCCTATTGCGAGGCGATCGATCGATGAAACTCAACGCCCTTCGCCTTCACAATGTCAAACGCTTCGCCGGCCGCGGCATATCCGTCGAAGGAATCGCCGACGGCGTCAATGTGCTCAGCGCCGCCAACGAGCACGGCAAATCGACTTGTTTCGAGGCGCTGCATGCGCTGTTCTTCCAGCCGCACGGCGGCACGCCAAAGAGCGTGCAGATGCTGCGTCCCTATAGCGGCGGCAATCCGATCGTCGAGGCCGATATCACCATCGAAGCCGGCCGCTACCGCCTGACCAAGCAGTTCTATGGCGGACGGCGCGCCAGCGTCACCGATCTCGGCAGCGGCCGGCTCGTCGCCCAGGCCGACGAGGCCGAGGCTTTCATCGGCGATCTCATTTCCGGCGGAACTGCCGGCCCGGCAGGCCTGCTCTGGGTGCGCCAGGGCATAACCGGCATCGAAAATCGCAGCAAGAGCGAGGAAGAAAATGACAAGCGGGTGCGCGAAAGCCTGCTGTCTTCGGTGCAGGGCGAGGTGGAGGCGCTGACGGGCGGACGGCGTATGTCGGCGGTGCTCGAAGCCTGCGAGGATGAACTCAATCGCCTGGTCACCGCGACGCTCCGGCCAAAGACCGGAGGCCGCTTTGCCGCCGCGCTCGACGATCGTGACCGGCTGCAGGCGGAGGAGGCGCGGCTGGCCAAGGAGGTGGAGATGCTGCACGGCGCGCTCGACCGCCGCCGCTCTGTGCAGGCGAGACTCAGCGAACTGGAAAATTCGGACGAAGAGGCCGGCCGGAAGGCGGCGATTGCCAATGCCGAGTCGGTGCTCGAGGCCGCCAAACTGCACGACAGGGAACTCAAGGCACTCGATGCCGAAGCTGCCCTGGCCGCCAGCCGTCGCGACGAGGCGCAGCAGGCATTCGACCGCTTCCACGCGGCATTGAACCGCAGTGACGAACTCGCGCGGCGTTTCGCCGTAACGGAAAAACAGCTTTCAAATGCAGCCGAGCGACGCGCGGCATCGCTGGCCGAAAGCGAGGCCGCAACGGCGGAGGTGCAGGCAGCCGAAGAGGAAGAGCGGGTAAACCGCGAATTGCTGACCCGGCTGGAGGGGGCGCTTCGTTCGCGCCACGCCGCAGAGCGGCTGGCGGAGGTTCGTCTGCATCTCGAACAGGCGGAAGCGGCGCGACGGCAGATCGAGGACGGGGAGGCTGCGCATGCATTGCTCGCCATTCCAGCCGATGCGATCGAACGGCTCGAAGCGTTGGACCTCAAGATCATTGGCTTGCGTGCAGCAGCCGAGGTCGGTCTTCCCAGGCTCAGGATCGACTATCTGAAGGACACCTCCGGATCGGTGAGCATGGACCGCCAGCCTTTGCCAGGCGGCGAAGATAGGAGTTTTGCCGGGGTGGCGAGGCTCGACATAGCAGGCGTCGGCACCCTGACGATCCATTCCAGCCGGCAGGCAGAACAGGACGGAGCGCTCGAAACCGCGGAAGCCACGCGCCAAACATTGCTTGCCAGGCTCGGTGTCGACAGTTTGCGGGCGGCGCGACAGCGCGATATTGCCGCCCGGAACAAGCAAGAGGAACTGGTGCGGGCACGCCAGCGGTTCGCCGACGTGGCGCCGAATGGCATCGACCAGCTTCACCTCGATGCCGCACGCTTTGCGGAACTCAGTCAGGGTCCAGTCGAACTCGACGCCGACCCGGAAGAGGTGCGCGCCCGTCTCGCGGATGCGACGCAGCGTATCGAACTGGCGCGAAACCGGGCGCGGGAAGCGTCGGTGATGCGTACTGAGGCCGGCGAGGCAATATTGCGCGCGCAAACGGAGCACGCCAAACTTGGCCAGGACCTCGAGGCCATCGCGGCGATCATCGGTCCCGAAGCCGGCCGACCGGAATTGCAACGGGACCTTGCGGCCAGGCTTTCCAGCGCCAAAGAACAATCCGACGCGGTTGAACTCCGGGCCGGGCCTTTGCGCAGAGCCGGGCGAGACCTCGCCGGCGCGGAAGCCGCCCTTGCCAGGGCACGTTCGGTCGCCGACGCCGCAGCACGTGAAATTGCCAGGTTACGCGAGGAGCTTGCCGACCTCGGCGGTCAAATTCGCACCCGCTCAGACAGTGCGGTGGAAGAAAACTGGTTGGAAACTCGCGGTTTGCTTGACGCGGCGCGGGAGCAGGTGAAGCGTTTCGAGACCGAGGTCGCCGTCCTGGATCGCCTGCGCAAGGCGCTGACGGCGACGCGGGCAGCCGCGCGCGACCTCTATCTCAAGCCCGTCATGAACGAACTCGCCCCGCTGGTCGGCCTGCTGTTCGACGACATCTCGATTACCTTCGACGGCGACACCTTGCTGCCGCAGATCGTGCGCCGCAACGGCCTGGACGAGGATGTCGACCGGCTGAGCGGCGGCATGCGCGAGCAGCTCTCGGTGCTGACCCGCCTCGCATTCGCCCGACTGCTCGCCCGCGACGGTCGGCCGGCACCTGTTATCCTCGACGATGCGCTGGTTTATTCCGACGACGACCGGATCGAGCGGATGTTCGACGCGCTGCACCGCCAATCACGCGACCAGCAAATCCTCGTCTTCTCCTGCCGCCAGCGCGCCTTCGCCAAGCTTGGCGGCAACGTGCTCACCATGCAGCCATGGCAGCCGGATTGATGAGGATCGATGCTCAGGCGAGCACTCTGCCGCGCTCAAGCCACAGATAGGCTGCAGCCGTCCAGGAAAAGCCGAGGCCGCCGCAGCCTTCGCCGGTGACGGGGTCGAAATATTCGGCGAAACCTTCCGTCTCGATCGCCGCAATGGTGGATTTCCGCAGCTCTTCGGCGGCATCCGCATGGCCATTGCGCTTGAGGCCGTCGATCAGGAGCCAGTTGATGATTGCCCAGGCGGGGCCGCGCCAGTAACGCTTCGGCTCCCAGCTGGCGATGCCCGGCTTGGTTGTGGGGAAGGCGACCTTGAGGTCCTTGGACCAGGCTTTCATTTCCGAGACCAAGGCGTCGGCAACCTGCTTGTCGAGGTCCAGCGAGAGGAGGGGAATGAAACCGGCTTGCGTTGCGGCTTCGACATCTTCGCCGGAGATCAGGTCTCGGGAGACGAAGCGCGCGAGGTCCGGCCGCCATTGGGCCATTATCGCCTTGCGAGTGCGGTTGTTGAAGGCAGCGATCTCAATCGCGTCCTCGGTCCGGCCGAACAGGCGGGCAAGGTGCTCGAGGTCTTCGCCGGCCTTGAGCAGGATGGCGGTCGTCTGGATCTCGGCGACCTTGAAGGACGCCTTTTCCCATTGTTTCGCCGGATCCCAGCCACAGGCGGCATAGGTATCGACCAGATGAATGAAGCGGCGGTAATCCTCATCGCGCGGACGCATGTCGGCATCGACATGGCCGGTATCCTTGCGCACCACAGGGGTATCGGTGGTGGTGGGTACACGAGCGAGCGCGATGTCCCAGGCGGGAGAATTGTCGCTGCCGCTTTCCCAGGGATGCAGGAGTGCTGCGAGCCCCGTGCCATCGGGATCGCGGGCGGAATACCACCAGCGGTGCCATTTCAACGCTGCCTCGTAGAGGGGCAGGGTGCGTGCTTCGGCATCGTTGCCGGCGGCTTCATGCAGCTTGCGCAGTGCGATTGCGAAGACCGGCGGCTGGGTTATGCCGGAGGTCGGGATCGTATGCTCAGTGCGCCAGACGTTCGGCCCCGGGAAATAGGTTTCGCTTGGCGCGTGGAAGACGATATGCGGGATCATCCCATCCGCCCACTGGCCCTCGACCAGCCGTTCCAGCTCGCGATAGGCGCGATCGATATCGTAGAGCGCGAAGCCCATGGCGACGAAGGCGGAATCCCAGTTCCACTGGAAGGGATAGAGCCGGTCGGTCGGCACGGTATAGCCGCCGCGATCGTTGGCGGCGAGGATGCGTTTCGCCTGGTCGATATGCATGTTCATGTCGGGTACTCCGGTATTCTTAGGCCAAAACGGCCGGAAAGGACTTGCCGCTTTCGGGCGAAAGCCAGGTGATGCGCTTCTGGTCGAGCTTGAGACCGATCGTCTCGCCGCTCTTCACGGTCTCCGAGGCCGGCAGGATGACACGGACCGGCTGGTCGTGGATCGAACCGGTCAGAAGCAGATGCGAGCCCATCGGCTCGGCAACGCGCACTCGCATTTCGAGACCCTGCGGCAGCGGCGCGAGTTCGACGGCCTCGCCGCGCAGGCCGAGGATGATTTGATCGCCGGATTCCCGCGGCACCGCAAGCTGTTCTATACCGGCCGCCACCTGGCCGTTGGAAACCGGCACCTGGATGAAGTTCATCGGCGGATTGCCGATGAAGCCGCCGACGAAACGTGTCGCCGGGTGATTGTAGATGTCGACCGGATGGCCGACCTGCTCGACCACGCCGCCATGCATGACGGCGATGCGGTCGGAAAGGCCCATCGCTTCCGTCTGGTCGTGGGTGACATAGATCGTCGTGGTGCCTGCCGATTGCAGCACGGTCTTGAGTTCGGTGCGCATTTCGAGACGTAGCAGCGCGTCGAGGTTCGAAAGCGGTTCGTCCATCAACAGAACCTTCGGTTCGACGGCAAGGGCGCGAGCGACCGCCACGCGCTGGCGCTGGCCGCCGGAAAGCTTGTTAGGGTACCGGTCGAGATATTGTTCGATATGCAACAGGCCGGCGGCCTTTTCGACCTGCGCCTTCACGCGTGCGTCGTCGGCCTTCTGCATCCGCAGCCCAAAGGCGACGTTTTCGTAAACAGTCATATGCGGAAAGACGGCGTAGTTCTGGAAGACCATCGCAAGGCCGCGATCCTTAGGCGGGAGGCCGATTACCGACTTGTCGCCGATGCGGACATCGCCTGATGTTGCGGTCTCGAGGCCGGCGATGATCCGCAGCAGCGTGGTCTTGCCGCAGCCGGACGGGCCGAGCAGCGAGACGAATTCGCCGTCGTTGATCGTCAGCGAGACCTCTTTCAGCGCCTGGAAGGCTCCGAAGCTCTTGCGGATGCGGTCGATGACAATATTGGCCATATCTCTGGTCCCGTTATTTGGAGGAAATGCCCCAGATCGCGAAGAGGTAACGTCTGACCGCGAAAATGAAGACAACCGAGGGAAGGATGAGCATCAGGCCCCCGGCAAACCGGTAATGCATCGGGCTTTCCGAAAGCACGGTCAGCAGGTAGGCGGTCAGCGTGCGGTTGCGCACCGTCAGCACCGAGGCGGCAAAGACCTCATTCCATGAGATGACGAAGGCAAAGACCGCGGTTGCGACGATGCCGGGGAGCGCCAGCGGCGCCACCACCTTGAAGAAGGCCTGGATGCGGGTGCAGCCGAACACCCAGGCGGCTTCCTCCAATTCCTTCGGCACACCGAGGAAAATCCCCTGGGTGACGAGTGCTGCGAAAGGCAGCGCCAGAACCGTATGGATCAGGCCGACGCCGAGGATCGTGTCGTAGAGGCCGAGCCGGATGAAGGAGACCGTCAGCGGCAGCGCCAGGATCGCCAGCGGGAAGGCGCGGGTCAGCAGTACCAGGAGGCGGTAGCTATCCTTGCCGCGGAAATCGTAGCGGGCGAGCGCATAACCGGCCGGCGCGCCGAGCAGGATCGAAAGCGCCACCGTGATGCCTGCCGCACCCAGCGAATTGAGAAATGACTGGACGACACCTTCCGTCTTCAGGAAGAGAAAAAAGGGCTCCAGTGAAATGCCCGTGGGAAGGCCGGTTTTCGGCCAGACATAGACGCCCTGGCGACCGCCGAGTGCGCCGAGTGCCACCAGATAGATCGGCACCAGCACCCAGGCACAGAGTGCGGCGATGCCGCTCCAGAGCAGCCAGCGGCGTGAAGAGACGAAGCCGGCGGCGTTGCGGGTGTCGGCACTCGTGTTGACGGTATCCGTGGTCATGGCAGGCGCTCCGGATCGACCTTCAAGGCTTTCAGATAGATAAGCGTGGCGGCAAGCGAGATGATCATGATCAGCACCGCGTAGGCGGCGGCGACGCTGTAGTTCTGGTTCTGGTTCTGCCAATTGTAGGCCTCGCCGACCAGAACCGGGAAATTGCGTCCGCCGAGCGCATAGACCACCGCGAAGACCTCGAAGGCGAGCACGGTGCGCAGGATCAGTGCCGATTGCAGGGCGGGGCGGATCAGCGGCAGGGTGATGCGCCAGAAGCGCGTCCACGGGCCAGCCCCGAAGATTTCGGCGGCTTCGCTGAATTCCTTCGGTACCTGGTTGAGACCGGCGACAATGATGACCATGACGATTGCCGTGCCGCGCCAGATTTCGGCAACCGCAATCGCGACGAAGAGCGCGACCGGCGTCTGGTAGGAGAGCCAGCTTGCCTGCCTGCCGATGATGCCGAGGCCGAAGAGCAGCGAATTCAGATAGCCGGTATTCTGCAGGATCGACAGCCAGACGAGACCGGCGGCGAGGTCGGAAATGCCGAGCGGGATCGTCCAGATCCACAGGATCGTTTCCCGCCCGCGGCCGACCTTGGCGACCATCGTGCCCATGGCAAGCGCAATGGCGATCTGCACCGGCACGACCGCGATCGTCAGCAGGAAGGTGTTCTTCACCGAGCGGGTGAAATTGATGTCGGTGACCATGCGCTCGGCATTCACGAGCGATGGCGCGCCATTGTCCGAAACCGCCAGCCAGATCGTCTGCACCAGTGGCACGACGAAGAGCAGCGCCAGGAAGGCGACGGATGGCAGGATCAGCAGATAAGGGATCCAGGGTCGGCTATTGGTCATCGGCTCCCCCTTTGACGAGCAGAGTGGTGAAGGAGCGCCCGGGCATTTCGCCCAGGCGCTTGCTAAGCGGATTTATTCAACCGGGCAGGGGCCGTCGCTCTTGGCATCGGGCGCCCAGCAGGCAGCCTTCGTGTCGGCCATCAGCTTGGCCATCGTGGCGCCCTCGGCCTTCAGCACGTCTGCAACGGGCTCGTTCTGCAGCACGATGCGCTGAAAACTGTCCATGTAGACCTTGTTGAACTCGCCGCCCTTGTCGCCGAGACCGACCGGGAGCAGCGAGATGACCGCGTCCTTGGAAGCCTGGGTGGCGGTGACCGCACCGGCGAGCAGGGCGACGCCGGCATCGAGATCCGGCGGCAGCTTGACGTTCAGGGTCGGAAAGAAGCCGACCTTGGAGGCGGTCAGGAGCTGCGTGTCCGGCATGGAAAGGTGCTCGATGATCTTTTCTGCGCCGGCCTTGTCGGGCGCGCCTTTCGGAATGGCGAGACCGGCAACGACCGGCATGTAGCCGCGACCCTTGGGACCGGCGGGGGCGGGGAAGACGACATAATCATCCGGTGCTGCGGAAATGGCATTCTTCAGACGGGCGATGTGATCCCAGGCGACCATGACTTCACCGGCCGCCAGCGGCTCCTGCATGAAGTCGTAGCTGGTCGAGTTCGGCGTCACGTAGGCCCATAGCGCCTTCAGCTTCTCCCAGCCGGCGGCAGCATCCGCACTCTGGAAGGTGCGTACGACACCGCCGGTGAAGGATGGATAGAAATAGCCCTGGAAATAACGCGCCATCAGCCCCTTCGGGCCGGCGGGAAAGCCGATCTGCGGCTGGCCTGTGGCCTCCTGCATATTCTTGCCCCACTCGATCAGTTGATCGTAGTTCAGCGCGTTCACGTCGGCTCCAGCCGGCAGGTATTGCAGGGCTTCCTTCTTGGCTGCCATCACATAGGTCGCCTGCATCCAGGGGATGTACTGCTGGGTCGACTTGCCGAGCTTGCCGAGATCGAGCAGCGACTGCGGCATACCACTCGCTGCCAGCTTCTTGGCGAGATCGTCGAGTGGCTCGAGCGTGTCCTTGTCGGCGAGCGGCGAAAGCTCGCCATGCAGCGCACCGACCAGGCTGACCGTGTGCTTGCCGGCCTGGCGTTCGGCCTCCATGCGGACCGCAAACTGCGGCGGCTCCTCGACCACGTAGTCGACCGGGCCGACGTCCTTCAGGAGTTCCTCGCGCACGACCGTCGCCTCCTCGATCGGACGAAGCTGGGTGGATACGAAAACTGTCTGGGCAAGCACCGGTGAGGCGAAGGCCAGCACGGTGGAAGCCAGAATTCCAAATGACATGATATGTTTCATCTTCTCCTCCTTCATTGTTCTTTGTTTGAGATGCACTGCTGTCTATGCCGCTCTAAGCGGACGGCGATGGCTGTCGCGATCGACGAATTCGATCGCGTGAAGCTCCTGGAGTTCTTCGGCGGGTTCGCCGCCAATGGCGCGCAGCAGCAGCGAGGCGAAGCTCGCGCCGAGGTGTTCGCCGGTCATGCGCATGGTCGAAAGCGGCGGGCTGGTGAAGGCGCCCATCGGCAGGTCGTCGTGGCCGACAATGCTGATCTGGTTGCCGCCATCGATCTCGCGCAGCGCGCGGAGTGCTCCGATCGCCATTTCGTCGGTGGCGCAGACGAGTGCGGTCGGGCGCGACGGTTGGCGCAGAAGTTCGAGTGCTGCGAGATAACCGCCCTGTTCCAGCGGCGCGCCCTCGGCGCAGAGATCGGTCGCAAGGCCGCATTCCTCCATCGCCGCCCGCCAGCCGCGGCAGCGGTCATGTGCGAAGTAATATTCCTGCGGGCCGGCGATATGGCCGATGCGGCGGTGGCCGGCGGCATGGAAGCGCAACGTCGCGGCCCGGAAGCCGGCAAAGCCGTCGCCATCGATATAGGGATGGGGCATCAGGCTTTCTGTGCGGCCGTTGGTGACGAAGGGAATGCCGCGCGACTGCAGGAATTCGACGCGCTCGTCCTTCCGCTTGGTGCGGACGAGAAGCATGGCGTCGACGCGGCGGCCATCGACGAAGCGGCGGCAGATGTCGAGTTCGCTCTCACCGCGCGGTACCGGCGCAATCACCAGATTGAGGCCGGCAGCAGCAAGATGTTCGGCGCAGCCCGACAACATATCGAGGAAATGCGGAGGGCCGATATGACCAGGATCGCTCGGCAGCGTGACGGCAACGAGCTCGGCGCGTTGCCTGCGGAGGCGGCGGGCCGAAGCATTCGGCCGGTAGCCGACCTTGTCGGCAGCCTCGCGAACCCGCTCGCGCGTGGCGGCCGACACATCGGCATAACCGTCGAGCGCACGCGACACCGTGGTGATCGACAGTCCCAGCGATTCCGCGAGTTGTTTGAGATTGGTCAAGATCCTTCCTCCCGAGTGAGAAAAAGATTCTCCAAAACGTTTTGGGAGTCAAGCCAAAACGTTTTGGGTTAATTAAAGCCACGGGAATCCTGCGATTATCTCTGGCTGGCAGAAAGCGCGGGACCTGAAGGAAGGCAGCTAACAACGCTCAACGCAGATTTGGAGGGACCACGATCTTGTGTATCTGGATACGCTCCGGAAGTTCGCACAGCAGTTCTGCATCTCGCGCCAGATGATGAACCTGCTCGGGATCACCTTTCGTAAACGCCGTCATCGATTCCATGTCGGCCCAGTAGGAGATCGTCGTGAACCATGTTTCATCCTTTCGATCTTCGCGCAGCAATTGGACGCCGAGTGCCGTCTTTAGCAGTGGCGGAACTCCCTCAGCGCGATTGTAAACTTCGTATTCATCAGCAAATTCCGGCTTCGTGCGACCGCGCCAGATACGGGCGATAGTTGGAACTTTCGTCATGTTCTGCTCTCCGTGACATTTGAATGAAGCAAGCCGACGGTCGAGGACGTCTGCCTCAAACGGCATGGGCATCGTGGAACAGGGCACCAAGCCGCGCCGATCAGAAGCGATTATGCGCAGGGCATGCACCAATCCGGGCATCACCCGTTCACAGCCTGGAACGTCTGCTCCACGAGCAAAAGGAGATGAGTCCCACCATCGATTATTCAAGGTCTGCGTGAGCCGATCGACCCGGCCTCGGGTCTGGACCTTCCAACCCGCTTGGGGGCTCGGTCGCTGATGGCTCGCGAGTGCGTTCATTCGATCAAAATCTAATCAACGGCGTAACCTGATTTGAAAGTCGGTTTGATACGGAGGGTCTCCTTCCGGGAAGTGACGTCATGATCCTTGAGTTGCAGAATGCCATTCTGGAAATGATTGCCAAAGGGGAACCGTTGGCAGCAACGATCGAGCAACTTTGCCTCCGGGTTGAGGCCGCCGTTCCCGGGATCATCGCTTCGGTGCTGACATTCGACGGGAGCCGTCTTCACACACTTGCTGGACCCTCTCTTCCGCCTGACTATTCAGCAGCTGTCGACAATCTTGAAGCCGGACCTCTTGCCGGCTCCTGTGGCGCTGCTGCCTATTTCGGAGAAGCGGTCGTTGTCACCGATATCGAGACCGATCCTCGTTGGCAGGACTTCAAGTCCCTGGTCCTTCCGTTAGGGTTACGGGCTTGCTGGTCGAGCCCGATCAAGAGCGGCGAGCGGGTGATCGGCACCTTCGCCTTCTACTATCGAGACCGGAGCGGTCCGAAGGCCGTCGAACGGGACCTCGTCGAGGCTTGTGTCCATCTCTGCACAATCGCCATCGATCGCGAAGAACGGGTGATGGAACGTCAGCGGCTGACATACAGCGACGCTATGACGGGACTGTCGAATCGCGCTCGTTTCAACCAGCTTCTCGCCGAAGAGCTGGCTCGATCCCGGCGCGCCTGGGGCATCTTGCTGGTGGACATCGACAACTTGAAACTCGTGAATGACACGTTCGGGCACGCAGCCGGCGACGCATTGATTCAAGTGGTTGCAGACCGGATCTCCGCGACAGCAGGCGCCAAAAACACGTTCAGGCTTGGTGGAGATGAGTTTGCTGTCATTGTATCGGACGACAAAGAGCTTGATCTGAGCGCGAGGGCAACCGACATCCTCGAAGCACTGTCCTCTCCTTCAACGTGCGACGGTCATGTCGTCTTTCCCGCCGCGACGATTGGCGGCGCGTTGGCGGAGACGGAAACAAACCCCGACCAGACCCGCCAGAACGCCGATGTGGCGCTCTATCATGCGAAAGAACACAACCGCGGCCGGTACGTGCAACACTATCCCGGCCTGGGCACCGCCCTCACCAGACGCTTCAGGGCGGTTCGGGACGTGGGCGTCGCCCTGGAAGACGATCGGATCGATGCGCATTACCAACCGATCTTGCGCCTGGATACGCGGGAAATCGTAGGTTTCGAAGCCTTGTGTCGAATGACCACGCCTTCCGGCGACATCATAGCTGCAGCGCATTTCCATGAGGCGACGAAAGACGCGCATATTGCTGCTGAGCTGACCCAACGGATGTTGCTGAGGGTTGCGAAAGACATCCGCAGCTGGCTCGCCCGAGGCCTTCCTCTCCAGCATGTCGGCATCAACCTGTCCGCCGCAGATTTTCGTGGCGGCAATCTGCAAGACAGGCTGTGCCGAATTTTCGGGGACGCGGAGGTTCCTCTCAAGCACATCATCCTCGAAGTGACGGAATCGGTTTATCTCGGACAACGGGACTATGTCGTAGCAGACGAGATAAAGGCTCTTCGGTCCAAGGGCTTGCGGGTTGCCCTCGACGACTTTGGCACGGGCTACGCGTCTTTGACCCACTTGCTGACGGCGCCGGTCGACATCATCAAGATCGACAAGTCCTTCATCGACCGCATGGTGCCGGGCGACGCTGGGACCTTCATCGTTGAGGGCCTGATCGGAATAGCTCACAAGCTGGGAATCCGGGTCGTCGCAGAGGGGATTGAAACAGAACCCCAAGCTGCTCAATTGAGCCAGCTCGGCTGCAAGCTCGGACAGGGCTATCTGTTTTCGAAAGCAGTCGATCGAACGGTTGCCGCGGCCATTTTACAGCAGCATGGACAACGGCTCAACCAAGACAAGACCCGTGCCGGAGCCCTATAGCTTGAGCGAGGTTTTCGCGCTCGGGCCAGCCCCGGATACCTGAGACAACGCTTGAGTACCAAGATTACTTTGAACGGATCAGAGATGCGAAAACGGATACATGTCAGCCAATTGCGGGTAGGAATGTATGTCGAGGACGTCGAAATTGAGGGAGAAGACAGGACACGCCGGTTCAAGCCGTTCCTGATCTCGGCCGCCGGTCAGGTCGAGAGTTTGATGGCAAACCGCCTGATGACGGTCGTTATCGACGTCGGAAAAGGCGCGGATGTCGACTCAGGTGCGGCACAGGACATCGACCGGACTGCGTTTGACGCCCAGCTTCGTGCCGTGTTTTCGGCAAAGGATATCAAGCAGGCGAGGGAATGCGTCGAGGATACGAGACCGCAGATCCGTCAAATGCTTGTCCACGCCAGGATCAAAGCCTCTTTTGCCAGTGATGCGGCAAGCGCAGCTGTGGAGCGGATCATGTCGGCAGCCCTCGACAACGCCGGAGCGCTGATCGCAGTCGCAAAGCTGAAGGAAAAAGATGAGCTGACGTTCCTCCACTCGCTGGCGGTTAGCGCGTTGATGATCACCCTAGGGCGCAGCCTCGGTCATGGAGAAGAGGATGTGCGGGTATTGGGGCTGGGTGGACTGGTTCACGATCTGGGAAAAATGGCGCTCCCGGACGAAATTTTGACGAAACCCGGTAAGCTGACCGCCGAGGAAATGGATCTTGTCCGCGGGCATCCTCAGCGGGGATATGAGCTGGTTTCTCATGTCGCGCATGTCCCGAAGCCGGTGCTCGACATTTGTCGCTACCACCACGAAAAGTTCGATGGCTCTGGCTATCCTGGTCGGCTCGCCGGAAAAAAGATCCCTTACGTCGCTCGGCTTGCGGCGATTTGTGACGTTTACGAAGCGCTGACCACAATCAGGCCGTATAAGCGTGCCTTCTCGCAAGCGGAGGCGATCAACATGATGATGAATTCGCCGGGCCATTTCGATAGCCAGCTTCTTTCCGCATTCGTGTCAAAAATGGTGATCAGCGGCACGCTCCACTAGGGCCATCATTTACCGGACGGCGCGTCGTACCGGCCAAACGTCAATTGCAACTCCGCTCCGGATCGGCGGTCATTTCGGCAGCAGAGGCAACCCCGGCCAGCGTCGGGCAGGCCAAGCGCTGATCGTCTACAGGGGGTAAAGATTGCGCGCCGATAGGGGCAGTTTTGTGCGCCGATTGACAGATAGGTGTTCGGAACGCTGAGCAGTGCGCGTAAAAAGCCGCTTGACAAAACGCGTCCGCCGCGACTATTGGGTAATCGATCACCCAAGGAGGATGGTGAGGATCGTGGCAGCATCTCTTTCTGACATCGCGGAACGTGCGGGCGTCTCGGTAAAGACGGTTTCCGGCGCATTGCACGGCGGCTCCGCCCGCATGTCGGACGATACGCGCCAGAAGGTCAAAGCCATTGCGGAAGAACTCGGCTACGTGACCAACCTTGCGGCGCGTGGCGTGCGTCAGGGCTGGCTGCCGCTGGTCGGAGTCGTCTCCGACGGCCTCATCACGTCGCCCTTCGCCACCGAGATCGTGCGTGGCCTCGACGGGGCGGCCCGCAGCGCCGGCATGGCTGTCTTTGCGGTCAACCACCGCAGCGGCCAGTCTATCGGCTCGGTGCTCGACGAGGTGCAGCAGTTCCGGCCGCGCGCCGTTGCTTATGCCGCCATGTACCACAAGGATGTCGCCCTGCCGGACAGGTTGGCGGGCGCCGTCGGCGTCATGATCAACTGCCGCGAGGCTGCCGGCCGCGTCACCGCGCTGGTCCCGGACGAAGAGGGCGGCGCGCGGGAGATCGTGCGTTATCTCCTCGTCGCCGGCCGCCGTCGCATCGCCTTCATCAACCTGCCGGGCATTCTCGCCGGCACGCTACGCGAGACGGGGTTTCGTGCAGCACTTGAGGAGGGGGGCATCGACCCCGTCGACGTGTTGCCGGCGGTGCGCCGCAGCGTCTACAGCGACCGCGCGCCAAGCCTTGTTGCCTCTCATGTGGAGGCGCTTCTGAAATCCGGTCAACGGCCGGACGCCATCCTGTGCGGCAATGACCGCGTGGCGATGGAAGTCTATGCGGCGCTTGCCCGTGCCGGCCTTCGCATTCCGGATGATATCGCGGTGGCAAGCTTCGACAACCAGGTCGACCTTGCCTCGCGGCTGGACCCGCCATTGACGACGATGGCCCTGCCGCACCGCGCTATGGGCCGCCTTGCCATGGAGATCCTCCTGGCCGAGCAGCCCGAACCGCCGCATCTGCATAAACTGCCGTTCCATCTGGTCGAACGGGCATCCGTCTGAACATCGAATAGTGCCAAACAGGAGGAGAATACGAAATGAGGATTTTAATGGGTAATCGTTTACTTTCCGCACTCCTAGCGTCCGCTGCCCTGGTCGCGACCGCCGGTTTCGCCGAGGCGAAGACCGTCATCCACGTCATGCACCAGGGCGATCCCGGCTGGGTGAAGGCCTATGGCGACGTTGCCACCCGCTTCGAGGCCGCCAATCCCGATGTCGACATCGAGATGATCTACGCGCCGCACGATGCCTATAACGAAAAGTTCAGCGCCGCCGTCATGGCTAAACAGCTGCCCGATATCATGGAACTCGATGCTCCCTTCCTCGCCAATTATGTCTGGTCCGGCTATCTACAGCCCGTCAAGCCGCTCATTGACAAGGACCTGCTCGATGACATGACGGATTCGAATATCGCCCAGGGCACCTATCCGATCGACAAGGACCTCTATGCGATCGGCCTCACCGACTCCTCGGTCGTGCTCTACGGCAATAAGAAATATCTTGAAGCCATTGGCGCCCGCATTCCGAAATCGGTCGATGATGCCTGGACCCGCGAGGAATTCGAAGGCTATCTCGAAAAGCTTTCCAAGCTCGAAGGCGTGAAGTGGCCGATCGACACCTTCCGAGGTTACGGCATCAAGACCGAGTGGATCACCTATGCCTACGGCCCCCTGCTCGAAAGCGCCGGCTGCGACCTGATCGACCGCAAGACTTGGAAGGCCAGCGGCACGCTCGATGGCGAGGCCTGCGTCAAGGCGCTGACGATGATGCAGGACTGGGTGAAGAAGGGCTGGGTCGTACCGACTTCGTCGGGCACCAACCAGTTCTACGCCGAAGGACAGCCGGCCGCGCTCGCCATGGGCGGCCACTGGTTCTACGCGGAGGCATCGGCAGCGATGAAGGATAATATCGTCGTCATGCCGCTGCCGAAGATCGGTGACAAGGGCGTGAGCCCGAACGGAACCTGGATCTGGGGCATTTCCGCGACCTCGGAAAACCCTGAGATCGCCGGCAAGTTCCTGAGCTTCCTGCTGAAGGACAAGGAGTACCGGGAGTACGCCAAGACCCAGTCCGCCTATCCGGGCCTGAAGAGCTTCGCCGCCGAATCCCCGCTCTATGCGGAAGGCGGTCCGCTCGCCGTCGCCTTTGAGCAGGCTTCCAAGACCGCGATCGCCCGTCCGCCGCACCCGGCCTATCCGACGATCACCTCGGCCTTCATGCAGGCCGTCGACAAGATCTTCAACGGTGGTGACGCGCAGGAAGCGCTGACGGCCGCCGCCAAGAAGATCGACGAGGATATCGAGGACAACGCCGGCTACCCGCCCTTCGACGAGCAGCAGTAAGGGTTTTGACAGGGCCGGTTCTCCGGCCGGCCCCGGACTATCTCTGGAGGATGACCGATGAGGAGGAAACAATGACTTTGCAACAGACCTCCACGCCCGCTTTGCGACGTCCGGCGAAACGCCGCGACAAGCAGCGGCTCTGGCAGGAAATGGCGATGATCGCGCCTGCCTTTCTGCTTATGGCGATATTCCTGATCACGCCGTTCCTCTTGTCCTTCTGGACGGCGATGACCAACCAGCCGCTCGTGCCGCGCCCGACGCCAGTGCGCTTCGTCGGCCTCCTGAATTTCGAGCGCGTCTTCACCGATCCGCTGTTCTGGACCTCGCTGTGGAACGTTACGCGCTTCACCATCTTGGTGCTGCCGGTGCAGTGCGGCCTCGCCTTCCTGACCGCGCTACTCTTGCACCAGAAGCTGCCGATGCAAAACCTGTTGCGCGGCCTGTTCTTCCTGCCGGCGATCACCTCCATGGTGGTGGTCTGCGTCATCTGGGGCACGCTGTTCCAGTATCCGAGCGGCCCGCTCAACCAGATCGTCGGGTCCCTTTCCGGCGGCACGATCCAGCCGATCGACTGGCTCGGCGACCCCAACTGGGCGATGTTCTCCATCGTCTTGCTTTCAGCCTGGCAGGCCTATGGCTTTCAGATGATCATCTATCTCGCCGGCCTGCAGGGCATTCCCGAAGAACTATACGATGCCGCCCGCATCGACGGGGCAAGCGCGCTACGCCGCTTCTGGCACGTCACCATGCCCGGCCTTCGCCCGACCCATGTCTTCGTGCTTGTTATCACGACCATCCAGGCCTTCAAGCTCTATACGCAGGTGGCGATCCTCACCCAGGGCGGCCCGAACGAAAGCACCGAAACCGTTGTCCACTACATGGTGCGCGCCGGCTTCGAGGAGCAGAAACTCGGCTACGCATCGGCCGTTTCCGTCATCCTCTTCGTCATCGTTCTTCTGATCGCGCTCCTGCAACGCAAACTCCTGAGGCGCTTCGATGTCTGATATCGCTTTGAGCCGGCCCGCCGCGCTGGCAATCCCACGGGGCAGCGGCAAGAGAAGCCTGCGCATCGTGCAGAGCCTCTGCATCCTGGTCATCGCGCTGGTGATGATCTCGCCGCTGTTCATGCTGCTGATCGCCAGCCTGAAGGACGACCGCTTCCGCATCCTCGCCGACATGGGCAGCTTCCGCGCCTTCTGGGTCAGCGACCCGACGCTGTCGAACTACAAGGAGATCGCCCATTTCTCCGGCGAGCTGGCCTATGGCCGATATCTCTTCAATTCGCTGGTGATCCTCGTCGCCACTGTCGTCTCGGGACTGGTCGTCAATTCCATGGCGGGCTTCGTTCTCGCCTGGGGCTCGCTGCGCGGCAAGGCGGCGCTCTTGGCGCTGGTCGTCGCGCTCTATGTCATCCCGCAGGAAAGCATCATCATGCCGCTCGTCGTCATGATGTCGCGGGCGGGGCTGACGGATACCTTCGCGGTGCAGATCCTGCCCTGGGTGGCAAGCCCGCTCTATGTCTTCCTCTTCTATCAGTTCTTCGCGCAACTGCCGAAAGAACTCTATGAAGCGGCGGAAATGGACGGCGCATCGGCCTTCCGCATCTACCGGTCGATCTACATGCCGCTCAGCCTGCCGGCGCTCGCCACGGTCTCGATCCTCATGGGCATCGAAAGCTGGAACCAGTATCTCTGGCCGACGCTGGTCACCCAGACCGACCATGCTCGGCCGATTGCCGTCGCCATCGCCACCTTCTTCGGACAGGACAGCATCTACTGGGACCGCGCCATGGCCGCCTCGGTGCTGATGATGATCCCGGTCCTCATTCTCTATCTGGCTTTCCAGCGCTGGTTCGTCAGTTCATTCGTCGGCTCCGCCGTGAAAGGTTGATCATGTCTCTGCAGGCAAAATCCGAAACGTCAGCACCTGAAACCATTGAAGCGGAGCTGCCCGAAGGCACGGTGCTGCATCTCTGGCTGAAGGCGCGCCATGCCGGCGGCGAGGCGAAGCTCTTCGTCGCCGTTGATGGCAACGACATCGGCGAGCCCTCGACCCGCCGCACCGGGGAATTTGAGTTCTTCGCTGTGCCGCTCGCGAAAGGCGGTCGTGCCACGCTGTCCTATGATGCGACAACCACAGCGCTCTCCGTCGCTTACGCCTTCCGGCCGGAAACCGTGATGAAGGAGGGCATCCGCGTCCTGCACAGCGATGCCCGCACCGCCGCCCCCGACGTGCCCGACAGCTACCATTTCCGCCCGCCCTTCGGGTGGATGAACGATCCGAACGGTTTTGGACGGTTCGGCGGAAACGCTCACCTCTTCTACCAGCACTATCCTCATGCGCCGCGCTGGAACACCATGCACTGGGGCCATGCCGTCTCGAAGGATTTCGTCCACTGGACACATCTGCCCATGTTCCTCTTCCCGGCAGCGCATCTGTCGGAAAAGGACGATGGCCGTGGCGGCGCCTTCTCCGGCTCAGCGATCCCCGGCACCGACCCGGAAGGCGAGGAAATCCGCGTCTTCTACACCGAGCATGTGCGTGATCGGCAACCGGAAGAGCAAATCCAGCTCTCCGCCGTCAGCCGCGACGGCATCGTCGCCGGCCCGTCGGAAACCGTGATGCCGCTGCGCCCGGAAGGCTTGAACCTCACCACCGATTTCCGCGACCCCTATGTCTTCAAAGGCCCGGACGGCCGCTGGAAGATGCTGCTCGGCAGCCGCGACAGGCAGGGCGGCGTCGTACTGCTCTATGAAACCGCAGACGCGCAAGGCGCCGATGGCTGGACCTTCCTCGGCATCATCCATCGCGAGGACGGTTTCGGCATGACGGCGGTGGAATGCCCCTGCATGGTGCCGCTTTCCGGCAAAAACGCAGAATCCCGCTGGGCGCTGATCTTCGGTCTGCTCACCAGCCGCGACCCGGCCACCGGCCGCCGCAACCTCACCTCCGTCACTGTCGGCGGTTTCGATGGCCGCACCTTCACTGCGGAGTTCGAGCAGGAGTTGGATTTCGGTTCGGATGCCTATGCCTTCCAGGCCTTCGTTGATGGCGACGAGCCGGTCGGCATCGCCTGGCTCGCCAACTGGACGGATTTTTCCAAGAAGGACGATTTCCCGACGACCATGACCCTGCCGCGCCGCGTGCTTCTCGACGGCGACACCGTGCTGACCCCGCCGGTCGCAGCCGTCGAAAGCTTGCGCCATCAGTTGCTTGATGACACCGCGCTTGCCGCCGGCAAGACCGTCCCGCTCGGCACCGGCGCCGTCGAGATCGTGCTTGATCTCACCGAGCCGGGCGCCGCCTTCGATCTCACCTTCGATCATCCGGATGTCGATCTAGGCGTGAAACTCGATGCCGATGGTCTGGCGATTGTCTTCGACGCTCGCACCGGTGTGACGCCGCCACGTTACGTCGCCAGCGGCGCGAAACCGTCGAGCCTGCGCATCTTCCTCGACGCCGGCTCCATCGAGGTCTTCGCCGACAACGGCCGCTGGACGGGGTCCAAACGCATTCCGGGCTTTGCCGCCGCACGTTCGGCAACGCTCACCGGTATCGTCGCCGGGGCCGTCGTCTGGCAATTGAAACTGTGAGGGAGGACAGACAATGGCATCGGTAGCAATCGACCGGGTTCTGAAGCAATACGGCGCGGCCTCGGTTATCCACGGGGTTTCCGCGGATATCCAGGACGGTGAGTTCGTCACGCTCGTCGGGCCGTCCGGCTGCGGCAAGTCCACGCTTCTGCGCATGCTGGCGGGGCTAGAGGATATCAGCGGCGGTGAAATCCGCATCGACGGCCGCGTCGTCAACGACGTCGCGCCGAAGGAGCGCGATATCGCCATGGTGTTTCAGTCCTACGCGCTCTATCCGCACATGACGGTGCGCGAAAATATGGGCTTTGCCCTGAAGCTGCAGGGGCGCGATAAAGCGACAATCGACAAGCTGGTGCGCGAAGCCGCCGGCATTCTCGCACTTGAACCCCTGCTGGAGCGCCTGCCGAAACAGCTTTCCGGCGGCCAGCGCCAGCGCGTCGCCATGGGCCGCGCCATCGTACGCCATCCGAAAGTGTTCCTCTTCGACGAGCCGCTGTCCAACCTCGACGCCAAGCTGCGGGTGACCATGCGCAGCGAGATCAAGGAGCTGCATCAGCGCCTTGGCACTACCATCGTTTACGTCACCCACGACCAGATCGAGGCGATGACTATGGCCGACAAGATCGTCGTCATGCGCGCCGGCCGCATTGAGCAGATCGGCAAGCCGCTTGATCTCTACGACCGCCCAGATAACACCTTCGTCGCCGCCTTCATTGGCTCGCCGTCGATGAACCTCTTCGAGGGTGGCGTCAGCGACGGCGGCTTCCGTATCGAAGGCGGTGTGTCCCTGCCGCTTCCGCCACAATTGAGCCAAAGCGCGGCGCGCACCTACGGCATCCGCCCGGAAGACCTCGACATTGCGGAGACTGGCATTCCGGCCACCGTGCTGACTGTCGAGCCGACCGGTGCGGAGACCCATCTTTCGGTGCGTGTCGGCACGCAGACGGCAACCATCGTGCTGCACCGGCGGGTGGATTTTAAGCCGGACCAGCAAATCCACCTTGCGTCCAAATCCGAAAAAATCCACCTCTTCTCCGCCGAAGGCAGTCGGATAGGCTGATCCCCGGCGCCTCCCGCTGAGCCGCGTCGGTCATTTGACGGGCTTGGTTCGGTTCCGGTGCGGTGATGACCAGATCTTACGGCAGAGGTGTGACAGCAGCGGGAAGCCACGCGCGCTCTCGAACGAAAAGATCAAATAGTTAGTCCGGCGGACCACTGAACTACCATCCTCACATGACCGCAATTGGTGTTTTTGAGATAAAAAATCCACCGTAATAACAGGTCGTTGGTCTATACCCCGTCAAGGCGCCGGAGTGGTCTTGGAGTTCACCGCTTCTCGGAAATGACGGGGAGTCGTCCCCGTGCGCTCCTTGAAAATCTCGTAGAAGCGACTGCTGGAACCAAACCCGCAGTCAAAACCGATCTGGAGCACAGGATCCTCCGTGTCAGTCAGAAGCTGCATCGCTCGGGCAATCCGATGTCGGGTCAGGTATTCGTTGACTGATATTCCCAGAATCTTTCGGAAAGCGCTGTTGGCGGTGCTTGGATGCATGCCCGCGAGTTTTGCGAGATCGGCTACGCTCACCGGATCTGCGTAGCGGGAATTGATGAGGTCGATCAGCAGCTCGACGTGTCGCACTGCCTGGCCGGCCAACGATGTCGGAGAGACATGGGTTGGCGAATTGTCGCTTTCAGCATTGTCCAGGATCAGGCGTCGTATTCGCAGTCGTGCTTCCTCCACGACCAATTTCCGTCTTGCCGCACTGCCGCACTGCCATTCCTTTTCCCATCGTGGGAGGGTCAACGCATCCATCGTTTCCTGATTTGCCTGCGCCAGAAATCTCCCCTGCATGATCGACTGCCTTGCCTTTCTGTCCACCGGCAGACCCAGGAAATCGATAAGGGGAAGATAGAGGCATACCAGCGGGGCGTTTTCGCTAACAGCGATCGTCTGATGCGGAATTGCGGCCCAGAATAAAACCAGGCGACCGGCCTCCACCTGTTCCTGCCTTCCATTAAAAAGGTAGGTCATCTGGCCTGCCATGAGCAGGTTTATTTCAACGTGGTCGTGCCAATGCGGTGCGGCCATCGCATCAGCGATGTGACGCTCGATCAGGAACTCCCCTCGGGATCCAATCCATTCGCCGCGGCTTTGGGGATGTTTCATGTGTCTGAGACTCGAATTCCGGAATTAATAGGCCGATGCCAGGAAGAAATTTCGATCTAGAAGGAGCAATAAGCAATCACAACCGAAGGGGAGATTGCAATGCCGAAGATTTGCCTGGTAGGCGCTGGTAGCACCGTTTTTGCACAGAATATTCTGGGAGATGTCCTGTCCTCGCAGAGAGGCGGCGACTACGTCATCAGCCTCTTCGATATCGATCCAGAGCGACTGAAGACGTCAGAGATCGTCGCTCGCCGGATCTGCGAGTCGCTTAAGCTTTCAAACGTCAGGATCGACGCCACGCTCGAGCGGCGAGAAGCGCTGCGCGGGTGTGATTTCGTCATCCTCATGATGCAGGTCGGTGGCTACAAACCGGCTACCGTCACGGACTTCGACATTCCGAAAAAATATGGCCTGCGTCAGACAATCGCCGACACTCTTGGCATCGGCGGCATTTTCCGCGGTTTGCGGACGATACCAGTCCTTCAGGCGATCTGCCGAGACATGCAGGAGGTTTGCCCGCAGGCTCTTCTGATGCAGTACGTCAACCCGATGGCCATCAACTGCTGGGCAATCAAGGATCTGGCCCCGGAAATCCGCACGGTCGGCTTGTGTCATAGCGTGCAGCACACAGCCGGGCATCTCGCGCAATGCCTCGGCGAGGACATTGCCGACGTGAACTACGTTTCGGCCGGGATCAATCACGTCGCCTTCTTCCTCAAATATGAGAAAGTTCACAGCGACGGACGGCGGGAAGACCTCTATCCGAGACTGAAGGCTCTCGCCGCCGATGGCCGCGTTCCGCCCGACGATCGGGTGCGGTTCGATGTACTCAAACGGCTCGGCCACTTCGTCACCGAATCCAGCGAGCATTTCTCCGAGTACACCTCCTGGTACATCAAGGAGGGACGAGGGGATCTGATCGATCAACTCAATATCCCGTTGGACGAGTACATCCGGCGCTGCGAAGTGCAGATCAAAGAGTGGCATGCCCTGCGCAAGGAACTGGAAGGCGACAAGCCGATCGAGGTATGCCGCAGCAACGAATACGCGGCCGGCATCATTCATGCAGCGGTCACTGGCAATCCGGCGCTGATATACGGCAATGTCCCAAACAACGGCCTGATCGAGAATCTGCCCGATGAATGTATCGTGGAAGTGCCTTGCCATGTCGACAGAAACGGAATTCAACCGGTCCGGGTCGGTCGGATCCCCTCTCAGCTTTCCGCCGTCATGAACTTGAGCGTTTCCGTGCAGCAGTTGACGGTCGAGGCGGCTCTTACAAAAAACCGCGAACGCATCTACCAAGCCGCTCTGCTCGATCCGCACACGTCTGCTGAATTGTCTCCAGACCAAATCTGGCACCTTGTCGACGACCTGATCGACGCACACGGCGATTTGTTGCCGAGATATCAGTGAGATCCCGCGGGTAAGCCAGCCACAAGCACTGCTGCGGATGGCAGTTCATTCGTTTTAGACGCGCCGTGAATACACGGCGCGTCGTTTTTCATTTCTAGATTTCATCCAATAAATCAAAAAACGTCAGAATATTGATTGACACTGATCATTTGAAATGAAAATGTGATCGAAATTGGGATCGATCGTGAGGGAGGTTTTCGTTGAGCCAGGCAGTCGGAGTGAAGGTCGATCGGCTGGATGCCATTCGCAGCCACCTCTACGCGAACGGCTTTTCGACCATCCAGGCGCTTGCCGATGCGATCGGAGCATCGCTTGCCACGGTTCGTAGAGACCTGCAGATCCTCGAGCAGGAGGGCGCCATTGATCGCGTGCATGGTGGAGCGCGCATTGCCGAAGGATCGTCGGTAGAGGTTGCCTTTCAGGAGCGCGAAAAGCGCCATCTATCGGCCAAACGGGCGATTGCCACCGCGGCCTACGACCAGCTTCATCCGCGTACGGCAATCTTTCTCGACGCGGGAACCACCGTCCTGCAGCTTGCGCGCCTCGTTCGCATCAACCCCATGCCGCTCAGGATATTCACCAACGGCCTGACGGTAGCGCAGGAATTCCTGAATATTCCGAATTTGGAAGTGGTGCTTCTCGGCGGTCAGCTGCGTAGCGAGAATGCGTCGCTTGTCGGACCCCAGGCGGAGGCAATGCTGGAAACATTATGGTTCGACCAGCTCTTTCTTGGCGCCAGCGCCATCAGCTCCGACGGTGCGATTTATAGCGTGGACAGTGCGGAAGCGAGCCTCAACCGGCGCATGCTGGCTCGGTCTGCCAATCGTTTCGTCCTGGCCGATTCCTCGAAATTCGGAACCACGGCGACCTACAAGGTCGCGCCGCTGGACACCGCGAAAGTCATTACCGATTCCGGGCTTTCGCGGCATTGGCGCGAGGAGCTTGTCAACTTCGGCGTCGACGCAACAATCGCGGATCTGAGGGCGAAAGAGTGAGCGACGCGCTGATCCTCGGCATCGACGGTGGTGGAAGCAAGGTTCTGGTTGCCCTCGCTGACAAGCGTGGCCGGATATTGCGGCGTTCCCGCGGCCATGGGGTCAATCCCATGGATAATCCGAATTGGCTCCAGGAGCTGGAGCAGCATCTCCTTCCCTTTCGCGATGAAGGAAATCTGGCGGCGGTCGCCGCAGCGCTGCCCGCCTACGGAGAGGTCGAACGCCTGTCGGCCCTACAGCGGGATGCGATCGAGCGCCTGTTCCCAAACGTCCCCCGGCGCGTCCTCAACGACGTTGGCGCGGCGCACCTCGGTGCTTTTGCGGGCGAGCCGGGCATCCTCATTCTTTCCGGCACGGGCTCAATGGCATGGGCGCGTAATTCCAAAGGCCAGTCGGCGCGCACCGGCGGCTGGGGAGATCTCATCGGTGACGAAGGCAGCAGCCATTGGATCGGGCAGAGGGCGCTCAACCTCGTCAGCCAAAGCTTGGACGGGCGTGCTCCGGCAACAGCTCTCGCAATGGCCCTGTTTGACCACCTTGGCGTCGACCCGAGCAATCCCATGAATGGGCTCGGCGATTGGGCCAGTTCCCTGGCGAATGAACGGGCGGACATTGCAGCAATTTCGACCCTCGTCGACCAGATCGCACGTAACGGCGACACAGGAGCGGTCGGGTTGATCGAGCAGGCCGCCGATGAACTCGCGAAGCATCATGAGGCAATTGCCGGCCACTGTGATCCGGATGCCGACTGGACCTATGCCGGCGGTACTTTTTCGAGCCGGCTTCTTTTGGAGGCGCTTGAACGGCGAATTGGCAGGCCTCCTGCTTTGCCGAAACTTCCCCCGATTGGCGGCGCGCTCCTGGCTGCCGCCCAGCTTCTCGACTGGCCGTTAGACGACGGCTGGTTCGGGCAAATCGTGGCCACGGCCGAAGGCGGTGACTGCGCACCCCAGTGAATTGAGCTCAAGAATAATGAAGGATGGGAACATGCATAAATTGATCTTGCCTCTACTTGCATCAGCGGCTTTGGCAATCGCCGCACCCGCTCTTGGCCAGGATGCCAAGCCACTTGCCGGTCAATCGATCACGGTGCTCATGCCATCGCCGCAGGGACCGAACATCGCCTCTGACTTCGAAGCCGAAACCGGCATTCACGTCGACCTGCAGACCCTGTCGTGGGACGACATCCGCCCGAAGCTGGTGACGGCTTTGGTTGCCGGTACAGCGCCAGCGGATGTGACCGAATTCGATTGGTCCTGGACCGGTCAGTTCAGCGCAGCCGGTTGGTATATGCCGCTCAACGACGTGATCGACGCCGATACGGTGAAAGATATCGGCGTTGCCAAGATCTTCACGGTTGACGGCAAGTTATTGGGAATTCCCTACACCAACGACTTCCGGGTGATGCTCGTCAACAAGAAGCATTTCGCGGATGCAGGCATCACCGAGATGCCGAAAACATTGGACGCCCTGGTCGCTGCAGCCAAGAAGATCAAGGAAAAGGGCATTGTCGAGTATCCGATCGGCCTGCCGGTTTCAGCGACGGAAGGCGCATCAACGAGCTGGTACTTGCTGACCAAGGCCTTCGGTGGCGAACTCTTCGACAAGGACTTCAATCCGCTGTTCACCTCGCCGGATTCGGCTGGTTACAAGGCGCTTGCTTTCGAGTTGATGCTCCTCAAGGAAGGGCTGGTCGATCCGGCGTCTACCGGCCTGAAGGACAGCCAGATCAATGAGAGCATGTTCGCGCAGGGCATCACCAGCATCATGATCTCCGGTGAGCCTGGTCGTCTTGGCCAGATGAACGATCCCAAGCAGTCGAAAGTCGCCGGCCAGGTAGAGGCGATCCTCGTGCCGACGGCAAGCGGTGAAACGCGCAGTTTCGGCCTTCCGGAAGCGCTGGCTATTCCAAATGTCTCTCCCAACAAGGAGGCGGCGATCGCCTTCGTCAAATGGTTTACCAGCAAGGACTTCCAGAAGAAGAATGCAGTGAACGGCTTCCTGCCGACACGCACGTCGGCGCTTTCCGAACTCAACGAGTCCGGAAAGCTGAACAGCGGCGACGCTCTCGTGGCGCAGGCGAAGACGGTTGAGCCGCTGTTCCCGCAAGGCACGCCGCCTTGGTACCCGCAATTTTCCAGCGGCGTGAACACAGCCATCAATAGCGCTGCCAAGGGACAGATGAGCGTCGACCAGGCGATGGAGGCCATCGCTTACGCCGCAAAGCAGGCAATGGCGCAATGACCGCTTTGGCGTCCGAAGGGGCCACCAGCAAACGTGGGGTCGGCTTCAACGCCGACGCCACACTCGGCTTGCTGTTGGTGTCGCCCATCATTCTCACGATGGCAGCTTTGGTCTTCTACCCGATGGGAAGAACCGTCTGGGACAGCCTGCACAGGGTCAACCCCATGCAGGCCGGCACGCCATTCGTCGGTCTTGAGAACTACAGCCGAATGCTGTCGGATGGCCAGCTCGCGACGACCTGGAGCAACACGCTCATGTACGTTGTTCTGGCCGTCACCGCCGAAACCGTGTTCGGCGTTCTTGCGGCCGCTCTCATCAATCAGATCAAGGTCGGGCGGCAGTGGGTTCTCGCAGCGGTGATCTTGCCCTGGGCGCTGCCCGGCGTTGTGAATTCGGTCATTTGGCTTTGGATTTATCAACCGGGCGCGGGTCTGTTGAACGGTATTCTTTCCGCACTCGGGCTCCCCTTCGAAAATCACGTCTGGTTCAACGATCGCACCAGCGCCATCGTCGCCGTAACGGTCGTCCATGTCTGGCGCATGATGCCTTTGACGATCGTCATCGTCCTTGCCGCGATGCAGAGCATACCTGCGCATCTCTACGAGGCTGCGCGGATCGATGGGGCAACGCGCATCCAGATGTTCGGATGGGTAACCCTTCCGCTGGTTCGCAGTGCGATCGCTGTCGCCATGACGAACGCAACCGTGAACGCTTTCAATCTCTTCGACGAGGCCTGGGTTCTGGCGGGTGCCAGCCTCGAGACCCGACCGGTGCTCGTCCAGATCTACCTCGAAACCTTCCAGAATCTCCGCTTCTCGTATGGCATGGCGCTATCGGTCGTGATCACTCTCGTGTCTCTGCTGATTTCGCTCGTCTACGTCCTTCGTGTCTATCGCAACACACGGTTCGACTGATGAGATCCACTATTGCCTATCGAATGATGATTTGGACCGGTGTCGTCGTCCTGTTGATCTGGTCTCTGGGGCCGATCTACTGGACCATCGCGAGTTCCGTTACGCCCAGCGAAGACTTCTCGACCCGACCGATCAACTTCTTTCCGCAGCACTTTACGCTCGATCACTACTCCCGGCTGCTCGGCATCGATATCGCGCGGATCGGAGGTGTGGAGGTATTCAAACAGTTCCGTGCCGCATTGCTCAATAGCGTAGTGACATCAATCGCTGCCACGCTGCTTTGCGTCGCGATATCCTCTCTTGGGGCTTACGCGTTCACCAGGCTTCAGTTTCCCGGCCGGAAAGCGCTTTTTGTCGCTGTCGTCGCGACCCTGGCCATTCCTGCCTACGCTGTCTTGATCCCGCTCTATCAGATCATGATCACGCTGCATCTCGTCGATACCTATCTGGGTGTTTCGCTTATCTATGTCTCGGCATTTCTGCCCCTGTCGCTCTGGCTGTTGCGGAGCGTGTTCGAAGCTCTTCCGATCGCACTGGAAGAGGCGGCGCAACTCGACGGAGCGGGCCGGCTCTACATTTTCTTCAACATCGTCCTGCCGCTGGCCGGACCGGGTCTGACGGCAGCGGCAATCCTCACCTTTCTTGGCGCCTGGGGACAGTATCTCGTACCGCTCATTTTTTCGCCGCAGGCGACGAAGCCCCTAACGGTTCTGATTCCCGAATTCGTAACGAAGAACTTCATCGACTACGGCCTCATCACAGCGAGCGGCTCGATCGCGATCGTCATTCCCGCCCTCGTCGTCATTTTTCTCAACCGTTACCTCGTCAGCGGCCTGTTGGCTGGTTCTGTCAAATAATCGGAGACTTCATGAGCACGACCGAAAAGGTTATTTTCGAGCAATTTCCCTATTGGGAGAAGGCCATTGAATTGAATTCAGCCGACGACCGCGCGGAGCTGCTCGTCTTTGTCGGTTGCGGCACGTCCTTCAATCTTGCCCTCTCGCTGGCAGCCTATGCCAATATGGCCGGACGCAAGGCAATCGCAGTCCCTGGTGCCGAATGGCAGAACCGACCCTCGGCCTTCTGGCCGGAATGGCGCAACACGCATGTCGTCGCGCTTTCCCGGAGCGGCGAGACGACAGAAACAGTGGCCGCAGCAAAGGCAAGCCGCGCCGCCGGCGCCTTCGTGACGGCGATAACCGTCGAACCGGAAAGCTCTCTGGCGAAAAATTGCGATCGGATGGTCACGGCCGAAACCCATCCGGACGAAGGTATCGTCATGACGGTCTCGGCGAGTCTCATGGTCCTTCTCGGTTTGCAGATGATCGGGCAGAAGGTTCCTGCCTCTGTCGTGAATTCGGCCCGCCAGCTCGCGAGCGCTCTCGATGCGGCACTTCCTGGACTTATCGCCGACCGGTCGCACTTCGTCTTTCTCGGTGGGGGGCCTCTCTTCGGCGTCGCCCTGGAAGGAGCGCTCAAGCTCATGGAAATGAGCCAGATCATGACCCAGGCCTTCCACCCGCTGGAATACCGCCACGGTCCGATCAGCCTCGTTGACGGGAAGACGGTTGCGGTCATGCTGTACAGCTCCGACCAGAGGGAGGCGGAGACGAAACTGGTGCGAGAACTGAGAGAAAAAGGCGCGGTCGTCATCGGTGTGGGTGGTCCAGGCGATCTGGAACTCGCCGTTGATGTCGATCTGTCGCTTGCGGGTCTCGTTGTCCTTCCGGCGCTGCAGGTCCTCGGCGAACGCGCCGCGCAGGCTCGGCAAATCGACACGGTCTCTCCCCGTCACCTGACGAAGGTTGTAACGCTCGCATGACGCCGATCGAAGAGAACCGGCAGATCGCGCTGCGAAAGCTTTTCGATGCCCGAAACCTGCCTTTTCCCCATGGCGTCACTTCGGTCTGCTCGGCTCATCCGCTGGTCATCGAGGCAGCGCTTCGGCGTGCCGGCATAGAGCACCGGGCAGTCCTCATCGAAGCCACCTGCAATCAGGTCAATCAGGAGGGCGGCTATACCGCGATGACGCCGGCGGACTTTCGCAGGTTCATCGAGGCCATCGCCGCAGCGACTGACTTCCCAACTGAACGCGTCATCCTGGGAGGTGATCACCTCGGCCCCAACCCATGGAAAAAATTGGCGGCCGAGGAGGCAATGCTGCGCGCCGCGGCTATGGTGACGGCCTATGTCGAGGCAGGGTTTGAAAAGATTCACCTGGACACGTCAATGGGCTGTGCCGGTGAACCAACCGCGCTCGATGACGAATTGACCGCGGCGCGGGCCGCTCGATTGGCAAAGGCCGCTGAAGAGGCCGCTCTTCGTTCAGGCCGCCGTCCGCCGGTCTATATCATCGGAACCGAAGTGCCGCCTCCAGGTGGTGCAACGCACGCACTCGAAGAAATCGAAATTACGCGGGCCGATGCGGCGATGAAAACGCTGGCAGTTCACCGGGCGTCGTTTGCCGAAGCCGGCTTGGCGTCGGCGATGGAGCGGGTCATTGGAATCGTGGTTCAGCCGGGGGTGGAATTTGGCAACACGGACGTGGCGCTCTACAAGCCTGAACGAGCCAAGAGCCTCATTCGTTCGCTGAGCGACATGCCGGGCTTGGTTTTCGAGGCACATTCCACCGACTACCAACCGGCCGAAGCCTTGTCTGCTCTCGTTGACGGCGGCTTTGCGATCCTCAAGGTCGGACCAGGGCTGACTTTCGCGCTGCGCGAAGCGCTCTACGGTCTCGATGCGATCGCTGACGTGCTTGCGGGGAGGACGCCAGGAACCGGACTGGTGACGACCATGGAAAAAATCATGGTCGAGCAACCGGCAAGCTGGGCGGGCCACTATGGCGGCAGTCCCGATGAGGAGCGACTGCAACGGCATTTCAGCTATAGTGATCGAATTCGATATTACTGGCCGGATCCTCGCGCATCCGCCGCGGTCGGCGAATTGTTCACCCGGCTCCCCGATGAAATTCCCGAAACTCTGATCAGCCAATATCTCGGCCGACTGTATTCTGACGTGGCGTCAAAGCGGGTCGCTCCGAAGGCCCGCGAACTCTGCCTTGCTGCGATCGACGCGGTATTGGCACCCTATTCAGCCGCCACGGCAATCCGATGAGCAATCGACAGCCGTGTCAGACGAGCGGCTGCATCCGAAGATACCAACATTCAGCCGGAGAAAATTATGGCGTCAGTAAGCGTGGCGAATGCCCGCAAGAGCTACGGTCACTTCGAAGTTCTGCATGGGGTGGATATTGATATCCAAGACGGCGAATTCGTTATCCTCGTCGGTCCGTCCGGGTGCGGGAAGTCGACATTGTTGCGGATGATCGCCGGCCTCGAAGAGATTTCAGCTGGCCGGATATCGATCGGCAGCAAGGTCGTGAACAATGTCGCGCCAAAAGAACGCGATATCGCGATGGTTTTCCAGTCCTATGCGCTCTACCCCCATCTGACAGTGGAGGCGAATATGGGTTTTTCGCTGAAGCTGGCGAAAGCACCCAAGGAACAGACCAGGCAGCGTGTTCGAGCAGCCGCTGAAATTCTGGGGCTCGAGCATCTGCTCGATCGATATCCGAAAAACCTGTCGGGTGGCCAACGCCAACGTGTGGCGATGGGCCGTGCCATCGTCAGAAATCCGCAGGTCTTCCTGTTTGACGAACCATTGTCGAACCTGGACGCAAAGCTGCGTGTCCAGATGCGTTCGGAAATCAAGCAACTGCATCAGCGACTGAAGACAACGACCATTTACGTCACCCACGACCAGATCGAGGCCATGACGATGGCCGATCGGATTGTTGTGATGCGGGACGGCTTCGTCGAGCAGATAGGCTCGCCGCTCGATCTCTACGACCGGCCTGCAAACCTTTTCGTGGCGGGCTTCATCGGTTCGCCGGCGATGAACCTTATTCGAGGCCAGGTCAGCACTTCGGGGCCGCTGGAGTTGATCGCGGACGGCGGAGGCAGGTTGCCGCTGCCGGAAGCAGCGTCACTGGAACGCGGCGCGCAGCTTATCTACGGCATTCGCCCTGAACATCTCGCAATCGGACAAGGTCCTGTTGCCGCTGAGGTCGTGCTCGTTGAGCCTACCGGTGCTGAGATCCAGGTCACCACGAAGTTTGGTGAGGATCATCTCGTTGCGACGGTAAGAGAGCGCCTTGATCTGCGCGCCGGCGACCAAATCGTCATTGCCCCAGACCTTAGCAAACTGCATCTGTTCGACGCAAAAACCGAACAACGGTTGAAGTCTGTCTAACGTGACAATTTTTTCGGACTGGCGGAATGTGGAGGTCAAGCTGATGACAGGTCGGAGACGAGTTCGCCAACGCTGGCGAATGGTTCGCTGCAGGTCAGCGTTCAAGGCTGCCGGCGGCGGCGATTATCTCCGCCGCAGTCGGGAAGATGCAAAGGCTGTTCGGTCCGTCCAGCGCCTCAATTTGCGACCAGGCGATGGTGCCGTTCGCATTGACCAGGAAGTGCCCGACGAGCTGGGTAGCGTGGTTCGAGAAGATCGCCAAATCGGCTTCATCAAGCTCGAAGCGGTCCTTGGCGTTGAGTATCATATTAGCTTCCATCGGCTGTAGCAATTCCGGCAACTCGCCCGTGGGGTTGATGCGCGCCGCCTGGAACTGCGCCATCGTCGCGCTATAAGGCCATTCGGGCTGCTTGCTGCTCCCATCGGGCAGGAACTCAGCATGGGGCACACCATAGGCCCGATGTGTGTGGCAGTCGGGATCGCATAGCAGCGTTACTGGCGTCGGACGGTGGCGGAAATACAGGCGAGCGCGTTCCACCGGAGTGTTGATAACAGCCACGGTCTCCACTCCGGAGGCGCGCAGGGTGGGCTGTATGCCAGCAAGCTGTTCGACCTGGCGCCGACAGAACGGGCAGTGCAGCCCGCGAAAGAACCCGATCACGAACGGGCGACCGCTCAAATCGGCAAATGAGACCGTTCCGTCGAAGTTGGCCGTGGCTAGTGCGAAGGCGGGGGCGGTTTCTCCTGGTTGCAGCGGGCGATTCTGGTCTCCCATGGAATGATTCCTTTGTCGTATCGTCCAGGTGGACGACCGAAATTCAACTATATCACTTGTCGCAAGAAGGCCCAGCGCTCGATGTTGAGACCGCCGAATGTGGTTCGGCATGCCATTTGGCCCTCCGACCGGCGTCGAGAGCTTGCCGGTATCGATCGCCGCTCCTATCTTATTTAGAATAGACTGATGGAGAAACGAGATGGCGGAACTTGTGGCCGACACTCTAATCGACACGACGATCGAGATTATTCCACCGGAAGACACAAAGGAACAACCCGATAGTCGTGCTTGCCTTTGCTGTAAGCGCCGGCGTCAGTGGATGGACGATGACGGCTGCGGCATCTGTGAGGAATGCCTAGCCTCGTGATCGACACAAGAAGGGCACAACGCGATGGCAATCCGTAGCGCCGGACTTCTGCTCTACCGGCGTGTTTCCAGGGACATCGAAGTGCTTCTCGTCCATCCGGGCGGTCCTTTCTGGGCTGGGAAAGACGAGGCTGCGTGGTCGATCCCGAAGGGATTGATCGAGTCTGGAGAAGATGAGCTCGCGGCGGCAATAAGGGAGACTGCCGAAGAGCTGGGTGTAGCAGTCGATGGCAGGTTCACACCGTTGGGCGAATACCGACAATCTGGCGGAAAGATAGTTGTCGCGTGGTCGATCGAAGCCGATCCGGTACTGGACGTGAATGCGATACAGAGTTCCGAATTTCAAATGGAATGGCCGCCACGGTCAGGCCGGGTAAAGAGCTTTCCGGAGGTTGATCGCGCGGGGTGGTTTTCCCTGCCCGACGCAGCCGTAAAGCTCTTGAAAGGGCAGCGACCAATGCTTGCCGGCCTCCTGACGCAGCTGGAACAATCGGGCCGAAGTTATTGATTGAGCCGTCCCATCTGGCTGTACTATGCGTCAGGTGCGCGGCAGCCATGAGTTGCTTCTGAACACAGCCATCCTATCTGACAGTCACCGCCATGTGACTGAAATCGAGAAATTGGAGCTGCGATCCACCTTGGGCACGCGCGAGGAGACAATCATGAACGGCATTTCCAAAACCCTGAACGACATGACGCTTGTCGAACGCTCGAGCCTGCTCGACACCGTTGCCGACGCCTTGGAAGCAACGGCCGAGGAGGCGGAAGGTGAGGGCGACGCCCGCTTCGTCGCCAACTCTATCTGCGTCGCCAATACGATTCGCGGACTATCCGGCGATCTCACGCCGCGCGATCTGCAGGCAGCGGAGTTGCTCCTTGAGCAGGGCATCATGCTCGTTCACCAGTTTTCGAACCGGGCGAAAACGAACGGAGTGATCCACTAGCGGGGGCGAGGCGACCCTGTCAGCAATGCGCTCTGTCAGTGTGGACGGCGGCTGATGGATGGAGATAAAGCCGTTAATCCGCGCCGGCATAACGGATGCTGCCGGCCCCTGATGAGAACGAGCGGTCTCAGCCGCGGCAAACCGTTGGGAGCCCGGAGATTAGCAGACACGCCAGGAAGGCTTTATTTCCAATGGAGTGCCGGTTCAACGCGCAGCCGTATCGAATGGCCGATATAGCAGGGTTCACCTTTGTTCGATCAGGAGAAGCGTGATGCAGCCTGGTCGCACAGGCCTTGCGGTAGGCATGATGGTGGCCGCCGCTTTTTTAAATAGTCTCGACGCAGTCATCGTGCGTTTGCTGGCCGGTGACGTGCATCCATTGATGATCGGGTTTTTCCGGTCGTTTTTCGGACTTCTTGTCGTCACGCCCTGGATCGTGTCACGGGTCGACCTGAAAGCCTCTCCCTATCGTGTTCTGCATGTCGTGCGTGCGGGTCTGAAGCTTGCCTCACTGGTTGCTTTGTTCGTTGCTTTTGCGCACGCGCCACTCGCCGATGCCACGGCGATCAATTTCACCATGCCGATGTTTCTCGTTCTCGGTGCGTGGCTAGTGCTCAAGGAACATGTCGGCATCTCCAGTGTGGCTGGCATTGTCGCAGGTTTTGTCGGCGTCATGATCATCATTCGCCCTGGAGCGTCCGGTTTCGACCAATGGCTGCTTTTTGCGCTGGCAGGAGCGGTCTTGACGGCGGCCAGCCAATTGATGCTGCGGCGGATGGCATTGAAGGATAGTGCCGACCGGCTGGTTGCATGGAATCTGATAGCGACGGTGCCGCTTGGCCTGATCGTCATGCTGCCGGTCTGGTCAATGCCAACCTGGAGCCAACTCGGACTGCTTGCCATGCAAGGGGCACTCGGCGCACTCAACATGACGCTGATCACACGCGCCTTCGGTATGGCGGCCGCAAGCGTTCTGGCACCGCTCGACTTTCTCCGACTGCCCGTCGTGGCCCTGATGGCCTTCTCATTTTTCGCGGAAGTTCCGGCCGCACAGACTTGGATCGGCGCGGCGGTGATCATCGGGGCGGCCATTATTGGAACCCGCGGCATGACATGGCGACGCAAGCCGCCGGTTGATAAGCCCTGACGATTTTTGGGGTTCACAAAAATTTTAGATGCACTAATATTTCAGTTATAGCGACGTTCGTCGAGCCGTGCCTGTTGCCGGAGGGGTATGACAGGCAGCACAGACGAAGACGAAACCGGACATCATGGCCCCTATGGGGGTCACTCGGGAGGAGTGGCATGAAGAGTTTCATCGGCAAGCGCGCGATCGCCAGTGGCGTATCGCTCGTGGTGCTTATCGTCATCGTGTTCTTCCTGTCCCGGCTGACGGGCGATCCGACCGACCTCTATCTGCCGATCGATGCGACCACGGAAATGCGCCAGCAATTCCGTGAGATGAACGGTTTCAACGATCCGTTGATCATCCAGTTCGGCCGTTATGTCTCGGATCTTGCCCAAGGCAATTTCGGTCAGTCACTGCGACAGGCCCGTCCGGCCATGAATGTCGTGTTGGAGGCCTTCGTCTGGACCTTCTGGCTGGCTGCCATCACCATGGCGCTGGTCACGGTCGCCGCGATCGTCATCGGTTCGCTGGCGGCCTTTCGCGTCGGCGGCGTCTTCGACCGTCTTGCCACTTTCTTCTCGCTGATCGGCGCTGCGGCGCCGGATTTCTGGCTGGCCATCGTGGCGATCGTCATTTTCGCCGTCAAACTGCATGTCCTGCCGACATCGGGAACGGGAACTTTCTGGCACTGGGTCCTGCCGGTCAGCGTGCTGTTCATCCGGCCCTTCGGCCTGATCCTGCAGGTGGTCCGCGGCTCGATGATCAGTGTTCTGTCTTCCGCCTATGTGAAGACGGCCCGCGCCAAGGGGGTCCGCTCGAACTCGATCATCTTCATTCATGGACTGCGCAACGCCATGCTGCCGGTGATCACAGTCATCGGCGACCAGGCGGCCGCCATCTTGAACGGTGCCGTTGTCGTCGAGACGGTGTTTGGTTTTCCGGGCATCGGCAAGCTGATGATCGATTCCATTTTGCTTCGCGATTTCGCCGTCGTGCTGGCCGTCATCATGGTCTCGGCACTGGCGATCTTTATCATGAACCTGTTGATCGACATCGCCTATGCGCTGCTCGATCCGCGCATCCGGTATTGAGCGATGACGATGGCCGACACACAAATCCTCGCCGAGAAAAAACCAAGCGGCCCGATCGGGCGTTGGCTGACGATGCTGTGGGCGGACAAGCTCGCTTTTTTCGCGGCTTTGTTCCTCTTGATCGTTCTGCTCTGTGCGCTGTTTGGCCCGTTCCTGCTGGAGGCCATCGCCACCAAGCAGAACCTGCGGGGCCGGAACGCGCCGCCGTTCGATATCACCCGCGGAATGCTTTATGTCCTCGGCGCCGATGCGCTGGGCAGGCCGCTTCTTGCCCGCGTCATCGTGGCGTCGCAAAACACCATCCTGGTTGCCGCGGCAGCCGTGTTCGCATCATCCGTCGTCGGGACGGCGCTCGGTCTGGTGGCAGGTTACAGCCGCTCCTCCGCGGCTCAATGGATCATGCGCCTCGGCGACGTCATCATGTCCTTTCCGTCGCTGCTTCTGGCGGTGATCGTGCTCTACATGCTCGAGCCCTCGGTCACCAATATCGTCCTCGTCCTGGCGATCACCCGCATTCCCATCTATCTGCGCACCACGCGCGCCGAAGTGCTGGAAGTGCGCGAGCGGATGTTCGTGCAGGCGGCGAAGGTCATGGGAGCATCGTATTGGCGCATTGTCTTCCATCACATCCTGCCAGTGATCTTCCCCACGCTGGTGACCATCGCGACGCTGGATTTCGCCTTCGTCATGCTGGCGGAATCCTCGCTGTCGTTTCTTGGGATCGGCATTCAGGCGCCGGAGATCACCTGGGGTCTTATGGTTGCTCAAGGACGACCCTATCTCACCAATGCCTGGTGGCTTTCCTTCTGGCCGGGCCTTGCAATCATTCTGACGACGCTGTCGCTGAACCTTCTGTCGAATTGGCTGCGCATCGCGCTCGATCCGACACAACGCTGGCGCCTTGAAATGAGGGGCAGGAAAAATGGCTGAACATCTTTTGGAAGTGCGTGACCTCTCGGTCGAGTTCCACACCGCCAGCGGAACCGTCAAGGCGGTGCAGGATGTCAGCTGGCATCTCGATCGCGGCGAGACGCTGGCGATCCTTGGGGAAAGCGGTTCGGGCAAGTCCGTGTCGGCCTCGGCGATCATGAACCTGATCGACATGCCACCCGGCAGGATCACCAGCGGCACAATTCTCCTCAACGGCCGCGACATGCTGAAAATGACGCCCGAGGAGCGGCGCTCGATCAACGGTGCCAAGATCGCCATGATCTTTCAGGACCCTCTCGCCCACCTCAATCCGGTCTATCCGGTCGGCTGGCAAATCACCGAGATGATGACGACGCATGGTCAGTCGGCGGAACGCGCTGGCGAGAGGGCGCTCGAATTGATCGGGCGCGTCGGCATAAGCGATCCGCAGGCGGCGATGCGAAAATATCCGTTCCAGTTCTCCGGCGGCCAGCGGCAGCGCCTGATGATCGCCATGGCGATCGCCTGCAAGCCCGATATCCTGATCGCGGATGAACCCACCACCGCGCTTGATGTTACGGTGCAGGCGCAGGTGCTCGAACTTCTGCAGGAGCTGCAGCAGGAAACCGGCATGGGCCTGTTGCTGATCACCCACGATTTGGGCGTCGTTGCCGAGATCGCCGACCGGGTCGTGGTGATGAATTCCGGCTGCGTCGTCGAAACCGGCAATGCGGCCGAAGTCTATCGCAACCCGCAGAACGCCTATACGAAGAAGCTGATTGCCGCCGCACCGGGGAAGGGTGCGATGGCCCAGGAGCGTGACCGGCAGGGCGAACCGCTGCTGCGCGCCATTGGCTTGAAAAAGAGTTTTGGCGCATTCCAGGCGCTGAAGGGCGTGGATTTCGTCATCATGCCCGGCGAAACGGTTGCCGTTGTCGGCGAGAGCGGTTCCGGTAAGTCAACTCTTGCCCGGGCGATCGTTCGCCTCGATGATCCGCAGGAGGGCCAGGTTCTCTACCGCGGCAACGATCTGCTTGCGATGACCCCGAGAGAAATATTCGGGCTGCGTCGCGATTTGCAGATGGTCTTTCAGGATCCGACGCAGTCACTGAACCCGCGAATGAGCGTGTTCCGGTTGATTTCGGAGGCCTGGGTCATTCACCCGGATATCCTGCCGAAAGCGAGATGGAAGGAGAGAGTGGCCGAGTTGCTGGTCAAGGTCGGCCTGAAACCGGATATGGCCGATCGGTATCCACATCAGTTTTCCGGCGGCCAGCGCCAGCGCATCGCGATTGCCCGGGCGCTGGCGATGGAGCCGAAACTGATCATCTGCGACGAGGCGGTTTCGGCGCTCGACGTGTCGATCCAGGCACAGGTGATTGCCCTGCTTGAGGGCCTGCGTCGCGAATTCGGCCTGTCCTACCTCTTCATTGCACACGACCTGCCGGTGGTTCGCGATTTCGCCGATCGCGTCATCGTCATGAAGGCCGGCGAGATTGTCGAGGAGGGTCCGGTGGAACAGATCTTCAACGCGCCCTCCCACCCCTACACACAGGCGCTTCTTGCCGCGAGCCTCGATCCCGATCCGGAGATCCAGGCCACTCGACGCGCTGCCCGCCAACGACAGGAAGGACTCGTTTCCGCATGAAGCCCGATGTCATCGTCGCCTATCCGCTCCGGCCCCATCAGATGGCGATGCTGGAGGAGACCTACACGCTGCACCGGCTGGATCTTGTCAAAGGCGAAGATCGGGAGGCTCTCTTGCAGGAAGCCGGCCCGATCTCTTCCGCGCTGGTCTGCAACGGCCATGTGACGATCAACGAAGCCCTGCTTTCGAAGTTGCCGGCATTAAAGCTCGCCGCTTGTTCCTCGGCTGGCTACGACCAGATGGATGTCGAGGCGATGACCCGGCGCGGCATCAAGCTCACCAACACATCCGAAGTGCTGTGCGATGACGTTGCCGACATGGCACTGCTTCTGATGCTGGCGGCACGCCGGCGCCTGCCGGAAGGCGATCGCTATGTGCGCTCCGGCGATTGGGGGCAGAAAGGCATGATGCCGCTGACGACGTCGACCTCGGGCAAGAAGGCCGGGATCGTCGGCCTCGGCCGCATAGGGATGGCCATTGCCAAGCGATGCGAAGCTGTCGGGCTGACGGTCGGCTATTATGGGAGGACGAAGAAAGCCGGCAACGATTTTGCCTATTTCGACGCGCCGGTAAAACTGGCGGACTGGGCCGATATCCTGATCGTCGCGACCCCGGGCGGTCCCTCGACCGAAGGGTTGATTTCGGCCGACGTGCTGAATGCGCTCGGACCGACGGGCAGCTTCATCAACATTGCCCGCGGCACCGTCGTCGACGAACCGGCCTTGATCGAGGCCTTGCAGGAAAGGCGGATCGCCTCGGCCGGCATCGATGTCTACCTCAACGAACCCAATCCCGATCCGCGCTTCGCAGCGCTCGACAACGTTGTGCTCTATCCCCATCACGCCAGCGGTACCGAGGAAACGCGCGACAGGATGGCGCAATTGACGGTCGACAACCTTGCCGCCTTCTTCGCAGGCAGGCCGCTGCTGACGCCGGTCAACTGACCCGAGTGGAACCCACGGCGCCGCAGATCAGACGAAGTAGTCCGGGAACTCCTTCCGCAGGTCTTCCACTTTTGCGACGGTGCGGCTGAGATGCTCGCGGATTGCATCGACTGCACCCTGTTCGTCGCGAGCGGCAATGGCATCGATGATGGCATGGTGCCCATCGAGAATGCTGACGATCTTGCCCTTCTCGGGCAGATGCAGACGACGAATGCGCTCGAGATGGCCGGACCGCTCGCGTATCAATTGGTGGAGGCTACTGCGCTTGGCGCCTGCGAACAATGTCTGGTGAAAGAGCTCGTCGAGCTCCTGGAAGATCGCAATCTGATCGGCGTCGTCGGCGACTGCCGACTGCATCTTGATGATCGACCGGGCGCGGGTAATGACGCTCGGATCAGGATCCGGATCGGTTGCGAGGCGGCGGCAAACCTCCGTTTCCAGTGCAACGCGAAGGAAATGTGCCTCGTAAATCTGCAGGACGTCGATCCTGGTCACCACAGTGCGGGACTGCGGATAAATGCGAACCAGACCCTCCTGTTTGAGAAGCTGCAATGCGTCACGGATGGGAGTCTGGCTGACTTCATAAGTCTCTGTAAGTTCGGTGCGCGACAGCGTGGTGTCCGGCGGCAGCTGAATGGTGATGATGCGCTTTCGCAGATCATCATAGACCCGCTGGACCGTACTGCCGGCGACGACCGGAAAACCGGGTGCAGTCAGGCCGAATGTGGAGGCAAATTGGGAATTCATATGAGGCGTCCTTTTCGACTCCATTCATAGCTTTGCACGACCTAATGCACAAGAACGCAAACTTTCCATTGATATATATGTCAAACTAAAATATCAGTTTGGTCCAAACGCTGAGATAAGCAAGCGAAAAGGTGGGAGAAAGCCGTGACCGCGAGGAAAACCTACGAGCAATTGCGGTCCGCCCGATGGATGTTGCCGGATGATCAGCGCTCGTTCGGCCACCGGTCGCGGACCATGCAGATGGGTTACGCGCCGGAGGATTGGCAGGGAAAGCCTATCATTGCGGTGATCAATACCTGGTCCGATGCGCAGCCGTGCCACATGCATTTCCGTGAACGCGCCGAATGGGTGAAACGGGGAATTCTTCAATCGGGCGGGTTCCCCATGGAACTGCCCGCTCTTTCCCTTTCCGAAAACTTCGTCAAGCCGACCACGATGCTCTATCGCAATATGCTGGCGATGGAGACCGAGGAACTGCTGCGCAGCCATCCTGTCGATGGCGCCGTTCTGATGGGTGGCTGCGACAAGACAACACCCGGCCTTGTCATGGGCGCAGTCAGCATGGGCATTCCCTTCATTTATCTCCCTGCCGGCCCGATGCTTCGCGGCAACTATGCCGGCAAGACGCTGGGCTCCGGTACCGACGGCTTCAAATATTGGGACGAGCGCCGCGCCGGCACGATCTCCCAGGAGGAGTGGCAAGGCATCGAAGGCGGAATCGCCCGCAGTTACGGTCATTGCATGACCATGGGCACGGCATCGACGATGACGGCGATCGCCGAGGCTATGGGATTGACGCTGCCGGGCGCATCCTCGATCCCCGCTGCCGACGCCAACCACCAGCGCATGTCGGCGGCCTGCGGCCGCCGCATCGTCGATATGGTGTGGGAGGATCTGACGCCGGAGCAGATTATCACGTCCGCGGCCGTCGACAATGCGGTCACGGTCGCCATGGCGACCGGCTGCTCCACCAATGCGATCATTCACCTGATCGCCATGGCGCGGCGCGCCGGCGTCCCGCTGGAGCTCGATGATCTCGATCGCATCGGTCGCACGACGCCGGTTCTCGCCAACATCCGGCCTTCCGGTTCGACCTACCTGATGGAGGACTTCTTTTATGCGGGTGGCTTGCGCGCCTTGATGAAGCAGCTCGGCGACAAGCTGGATCCCACTGCGATTACCGTCACGGGCAAACCCTTGGTGGACGGCCTCGACCAGGTGAAGATCTACAATGACGACGTTATCCGGCCATTGTCGAACCCGGTCTATCACGAAGGTTCGCTGGCCGTGCTCAAGGGGAACCTGTGTCCCGACGGCGCGGTCATCAAGCCAGCGGCCTGCGACCCGAAATTCCATCGCCATTGCGGCCCGGCGCTGGTTGCCGATAGTTATGCGGAGATGAAGAAGATCATCGATGATCCCGACTATCCGCTGACGCCGGACACGGTTCTCGTGCTCCGCAATGCCGGCCCCCAGGGCGGACCGGGCATGCCGGAATGGGGCATGATCCCGATGCCGAAGGCGCTGTTGAAGCTCGGCCTGCGCGACATGGTGCGTATCTCGGACGCCCGCATGTCCGGAACCAGTTTCGGCGCCTGCGTGCTGCATGTCGCACCGGAATCTTATATTGGCGGGCCTCTGGCACTGCTGAGGACGGGGGACATGGTCGAGCTTGATATTCCGGCACGCAGCCTCAATATGCTGGTTTCCGAAGAAGAGATCACAGCGCGGCGTGCCGCTTGGGTGGCGCCGACGCGGCATTACGAGCGCGGTTACGGCTTTATGTTCTCCGGCCATATCGAACAGGCCGACAAAGGCTGCGACTTTGATTTCCTGACCACGGAATTCGGTGGCAAGACGCCGGAACCGGCCATCAACTGAGGCACCACGATGTTTGATCCCGATCGACGTACGATTCCCGCACAGCCTCCCAAGGCTGGCTTCGCTGCCGGTCCGTCCAAGCTGGACGCCATCCGATCGGTCACCCTGTCGCTCGTTTACCTGCCTTTGGCGCGGCCGATCAGTGATGCCAAGGTTTTGACGGGCCGGCAGAAGCCGCTGACGCAGGTGGCCTTTCTATTTTGCGAGATCGTCTCCGAGGCCGGCCATAGCGGTCTCGGTTTCAGTTACTCGAAGCGGGCAGGCGGGCCTGCGCTTTATGCACATGCCTGCGAGCTTGCCGACAACCTGATCGGCGAAGATCCCAACGATACCGCGCGCATCTGGGACAAACTCTGCTGGGCCGGGGCCTCGGTCGGCCGCTCCGGCATCGCGACCCAGGCAATCGCCGCCATCGACATCTGCCTCTGGGACCTGAAGGCAAAACGCGCCGGCCTGCCGCTCGCAAAACTGCTTGGCGCTCATCGCGACAGTGTCGCCTGCTACAACACCTCCGGCGGCTTCCTGTCATCGAGCGTCGAGGAAATCCGCGATGCCATCGATCACTCGATCGCCTCCGGCATCGGCGGCATCAAGATCAAGGTTGGACAGCCGGACCCGATGATCGACCTTCGCCGGCTTGATGCGGTGACCTGCCATATCGATGGCCGTGTTCCGCTGATGGTCGATGCAAACCAGCAATGGGACCGCACGACGGCCTTGCGCTTCGGCCGGCTGGTCGAGCCGCTCAATCTCGAATGGATCGAAGAGCCGCTCGATGCCTATGACGCCGAGGGCCATGCGGCACTGGCACGCGAACTCGCCACGCCGATCGCCACCGGCGAAATGCTGGCAAGCGCCGACGAGCACATGGCGCTGATCCGGGCCGATGCGGTCGACTTCATTCAGCCGGATGCGCCGCGTGTCGGCGGCATCACGCCCTTTTTGCGTATCTGCACACACGCCGAGGCGAAACGTATGCGCCTGGCCCCGCATTTCGCCATGGAAATCCATCTGCACTTGGCTGCCGCCTATGCGCATGAGCCGTGGGTAGAGCATTTCGATTGGCTGGCGCCACTGTTTAACGAACAACTCGATATCAAGGACGGTCGGATGATCGTGCCGGCCCGTCCGGGGCTTGGTTGCAGCTTGACGGGCAAAGCCCGTGACTGGACCGCGGAAACGCGCAGCTTCGGCGTCTGAATGAGAACGAGGAGAAGGAAATATGAATCCCGCAACCCGTGAAAAACTGATGGGTGTCTCCGTGGCGACGCTCTGCTCGGCCCTGTTCAAGCGCGGCCTGAGAAACCAGACGATCCAGGATGTTCGGCCGGTCCAGCCGAAGGGCCGCAATATGGTCGGACCGGCCTTCACGCTGCGCTACATGCCGGCGCGCGAGGACCGCAACGCGATGAACGTCTTTCGCAACCCGAAACATCCGCAACGGCTTGCGATCGAGACTTGCCCGGAAGGCGCTGTTCTGGTGATGGACAGCCGCAAGGATCCGCGTGCAGCCTCCGCCGGCGACATCCTGATTACCCGCCTGATGATGCGCGGCGGAGCCGGCGTCGTCACCGATGGCGGCTTCCGGGACGCCATGACGATCGGCGGCCTCGATATCCCCGCCTATCACCATCGTCCCTCCAGCCCGACGAACCTGACGCTGCACGAGGCAATCGACATCAATGTGCCGATAGGCTGTGGCGATGTGGCGGTCTTCCCGGGCGACATCATGGTTGGCGACGATGACAGCGTGATCGTCATCCCGGCTGAGATCGCCGACGAGATCGCCGATGAAGCGGTGGAGATGACCGCTTACGAGGATTTCGTCACCGAGCGCGTCAAGCAAGGTCATACGATCATTGGCCTCTACCCGGCCACCGACGAAAGCAATCTGACGCTCTTTGCCGAATGGCGAAAGGCAAACGGCCGCTAAGGTGACCCAACCTTGGACAACACTTCACGCATCAGGACGGAGTGAGGCTCCGCCGAGGAGAAGAACAATGAGCTGGACCCCTTCAGGCAGGCATTTCATCGCCGGCGAGTGGATTGCCGGAACGACGACATTTCGGTCCGAGCCGGCGCATGGGCAGGCACATGACTTTGCGGTCGGCACAACGGAACTGGTCGACCGCGCCTGCCGCGCTGCCGAAGCTGCTTTTGTAGCGTTTTCGGCAACGACACGCGAGGAGCGCGGCATTTTCCTCGAGGTAATAGCCGAGGAGATCGACAAGCGCGGCGAGGCCGTCACCCTCATAGGAACGCAGGAAACCGGGCTTCCGGAGGGCCGACTTAACGGCGAACGTGCTCGTACCACCGGCCAACTCAGACTGTTTGCCGACCATATCCGCAAGGGCGCGCATCTTGATGCGCGTATCGATGCGGCCCAACCCGATCGGCAACCGGCGCCGCGCCCCGAGATCCGTCTGGTGCAACGGCCGATCGGCCCCGTCGCCGTCTTCGGCGCTTCGAATTTTCCGCTGGCATTCTCGACGGCCGGCGGCGATACGGCAGCCGCGCTTGCCGCGGGCTGCCCGGTCGTGGTGAAGGGACATTCAGCCCATCCCGGCACAGGTGAGATCATTGCCGAGGCGATTGCAGCCGCTATCGAGCGCACTGGAATGCCGGCCGGCGTCTTCAGCCTGATCCAGGGCGGCCGCCGTGATGTCGGAACGGCTCTGGTGACGCATCCGGCCATCAAAGCCGTTGGCTTTACCGGTTCGCTTGCCGGTGGACGGGCGCTCTTCGACCTTTGCGCCCAGCGCCCTGAGCCGATCCCCTTTTTCGGGGAACTCGGCAGCGTTAATCCGATGTTCCTGCTGCCGGCCGCTACCGCTGCCAGGGCGGAGGCAATCGGTTCAGGCTGGGCCGGTTCAGTGACGCTTGGTGCCGGCCAGTTCTGCACCAAGCCCGGCATCGCCGTCGTCGTCGACGGGCCGGAGGCGGACAAGTTCACCAGTGCCGCCAAGGCAGCTCTTGAAAAGGTGGCGCCGCAGACGATGCTGACCAAAGGCATCGCCACGGCCTATCACGAAGGTGTCGACAGGATGCGGGCAAGCAATGCTGTCGCGCCGGTTCTCGCTGCAGAGAATGCCGGCCGCGACGCCGCGCCGAACCTGTTCGAGACCAACGGCTCGGCCTGGCTTGCCGATCACTCGCTCAGCGAAGAGGTGTTCGGTCCTCTCGGCCTCGTGGTGCGCGTCGGCTCGCCTGAAGAGATGCTCGCCCTTGCCGAAAGCTTTCAGGGACAACTGACCGCGACGATCCATATGGACGACGCCGATCTTGGCCTTGCCCGCGACCTGCTGCCGATCCTCGAAAGGAAGGCGGGCAGATTGCTGGTCAATGGCTTCCCAACCGGCGTCGAGGTTGTCGATTCCATGGTGCATGGCGGACCCTACCCGGCCTCGACCAATTTCGGCGCGACCAGCGTCGGGACCATGTCGATCCGCAGGTTTCTGCGCCCCGTTGCCTACCAGAATTTCCCCGCCGACCTGTTGCCCCAAGACCTGCGCAACTGAAACCGAGGAGTGCCAAATTGATTGCCCCGACGGAACTTCGCGAGATCATTCGCAACGGCCTGCTGTCCTTTCCCGTCACCCCTTTCGATGCCGAGGACCGGTTTGCCCCCAGGCCGTTTTCAGCGCATCTGGAATGGCTGTCATCCTACCCCGTTGCCGGCCTGATCGTTGCCGGCGGCACCGGCGAGCTGTTCTCGCTGACACCGGGTGAGGTGGTTGAGGTGGTAAAAGCCGCCCGCGCCGTGTCCGGCGATGCGCCCGTTATTGCCGGATGCGGCTACGGCACGCGCATTGCCTGCGACATGGCGCGCGACATCGAGGCGGCCGGCGGCGACGGCATTCTTCTGCTGCCGCATTATCTGACCGAGGCGCCGGCAGATGGCATCGCCGCGCGTGTACGGGCCGTTTGCAAGGCCACCAATATGGGCGTCATCGTTTATAATCGTGGCCAGGCGCGGGTGTCGGCCGAGCAGCTTGCACAGCTTGCCGACGAATGCCCAAATCTGATCGGCTTCAAGGACGGTACCGGCGACATCGATACGGTGCGCCGTGTCACGATCGCGCTCGGTGACCGGCTTTCCTATATCGGTGGCATGCCGACACATGAACTGTTTGCCCAGGCCTATCGCGGAGCCGGCATGCCGACCTATTCCTCGGCGGTCTTCAATTTCGTGCCTGAAACGGCATTGAAATTCCACAAGGCATTCCTTGCCGGTGACGACGCGGCCTGTGAGCAGATGCTGCGCGATTTCTACTATCCCTTTGCCCGTATTCGCGATCGCAAAGCCGGTTATGCGGTTTCCGCCGTCAAGGCAGGCGTTCGGTTGCGCGGCTTTGAGGCAGGACCAGTGCGGGCGCCGCTGACGGATCTCACCGACGAGGAAGTCGAGATGATGCGCGAACTGATGGCTTCGGCCAGGTAAAATGAAGCGTTCCAGACACGGTTGAGAGCTCCGCTCATCGGAGCGCCAGGGTTGAAGGTCGTCGCTAACTAGTATATTAGTGCACTTGTGCTTTGTAGAACTATGAGGAGCTAGATGCCGGAGCACCGGAAACGGGACGCAGATTCACTGTGAGGAGCGCCAATGGCGCATGGGAGGAGAACGAAATGAAACTGCATTTGTTAGCTGCCTGCTTTTCAACAACGGTGCTCGCGCTGAGCGGCTGTACGGCGCACGCTCAGGATGCCAAGAGCAACGTCACTATTGTGCTTGCCGAAACCGTCGATGTCGTCGAACCCTGTATGGCAGCGCGCCAGGACGTAGGCCGGGTCATTTCTGAAAACGTCAACGAGATGCTGGTGGAATTCGACTACGTCAATGGCGGCCTCAAACCTCGCCTGGCCACGGAATGGTCGAAGATCGATGACGACACCTGGGAGTTCAAGCTGCGCCCGAATGTCAAATGGCACGACGGCAAGCCGTTCACCGCCAAAGATGTCCAGTTCACCATCGAGCGCAACAAGAACAAGAAGCTCAGCTGTGAGACCGGCGGCAAATATTTCGGCGGCACCGAGTTCAACTTCGAGACGCCGGATGCCAACACGATCCGGATTACGACAAAGCCGGCGCAGCCGATTCTTCCGCTTCTGATGACCGTTATGGCCGTGGAATCGGCCGAGGCGACGCCAGCAGACGAATTCACCCGCAGGCCGATTGGCACCGGCCCTTATACGTTCGACAAATGGGAAATCGGCCAGTCGATCGTGCTGAAGCGCAATCCGGAATATTGGGGGGAAAAGCCGCAGGTGGAACAGGCGACCTATCTGTTCCGCTCCGACAGTGCCGTTGCTGCCGCCATGGTCGATGCCGGCGAAGCCGACATCGTTCCGGCCGTATCCGTACAGGATGCCACCAACAAGGAAACCGATTTCGCCTATCCGAATTCGGAGACGACATCGCTGCGCATCGATACGCGCGCAGCACCCCTCAACGACCGGCGCATCCGTGAAGCGATGAACCTCGCCATCGATCGTCAGGCGATGCTCGGAACGCTGTTCCCCGAACAGGCGAAGATCGCGACACAGCTCGTCGTGCCGACCACGATCGGCTACAATGCCGATATCCCCGCCTGGCCCTATGATCCCGAAAAAGCGAAGGGACTGGTCGAAGCGGCGAAAGCGGACGGTGTCCCGGTCGATCGTGAGATCCGCATCATCGGTCGCAATGGGCAATATCCCAATGCCACTGAAGCGATGGAAGCGATGATGGCGATGCTTCAGGAAGTCGGCTTGAACGTAAAGCTCGACATGTATGACGTCTCCGTGTGGAACGGCTATTTCGTTGCACCCTTTGTCGCCGATTCCGGTCCGACGCTGACCCAGTCGCAGCACGATAATGCGACCGGCGATCCCGTCTTCACCGCTTTTGTGAAATATGCGACCGACGGCTCCCACTCCATGGTTCGCGATCCCGCTGTCGACGCCCTGATCGCCAAAGCGACCTCTGCCACCGGCGACGAGCGCACAAAACTCTGGAAGGAGCTTTTCGCCAAGGTTAACACCGAGATCATCGCGGATATCCCGATGTTTCACATGGTCGGTTTCACCCGCGTTTCGCCGCGTCTCGACTTCAAGCCGACGATCGCGACGAATTCCGAACTGCAGCTGGCGCAGATCCGCTTCAAGTAAGCTGGTCTGTCGAACTTAGGCACGGGCGGCCGCCAACGGCGGCCCGTGCTTTCCATGACATGACGGATAGATGCCTATGCCTCTGATTGATCGCGTTGCCCTAACTCAATTCGCCGAGCAGATATTGACCCGCGCCGGCATGGAGCCCGACAAGGCGGAAACTACTGCCGCCGTGCTGGTGGAGGGCGACATGATCGGCCACGAAACCCATGGCGTCAGCCTTTTGAACTGGTATGTCGAGGCGTTGGAAGACGGCTCTCTGGCGAAGTCGGGTAGCTATGAGGTCGTCAATGACCGCGGCGCAGCCTTTGTTTGGGACGGCAAATCCTTGCCCGGTGCATGGCTGCTGACCAAGGCGATCGAGCAGGCCTGCGAACGCGTAGGCGATCATGGCGTCGTCACCGCCGCGATCCGCAACTGCCACCATACCTGCGCGCTTTCGGCCTTCATGCGGCAGGTGACCGAACGGGGTTTGATCGTGCAGCTGTCGGTCTCGCATCCCGCGGCGAGCCGTGTCGCGCCCTATGGCGGCACGAAGCCGCTCCTGACGCCCAACCCGATGGCCGCCGGCTTCCCGACGTCTAAGGATCCGATCCTGATCGATGTCTCGGCCTCGATCACCACCACGACCATGACGCAAAACCTGGCGAAGGCCGGCAAGAAATTTCCTGAGGCCTGGGCTCTCACCGCCGCAGGCGAGCCGACCGATGATCCACGCGAAGTGACCGAACGGGGCGGGACAATGATGCCTCTTGGCGGCCAGCTGAAGGGGCACAAGGGTTTTGGGCTCGGGCTGATCGTCGAATTGCTGGGGCAGGGGCTTTCCGGCAAGGGACGGGCCAACACCTCGTCCGGTGTGTTTTCGCAAAGCGCTTTTCTTCAGGTCATCGATCCCGCCTTTTTTGCCGGGCTGGATGCCTTTACGGCGCAGTCTGACTTTCTCGCGTCCGCATGCCGCAGCAATCCTCCGGCGCCCTGGAACAATGGCCCCGTTCGCATGCCGGGCGACAGCGCCGCACGAAAGCGCCGCTCGGCGTTGGAAGAGGGCGTGCCGGTCGGTGATGCAGCTTGGCAGAAGCTTTGCAAGCATGCCGAGATCCTGGGATTGCCTATTCCCGACGTCGCCGCGTGAGGAACACATGTCTGCTTCGAAACTTTTTTATCGGTCGCCGCAATGCCCGGTGTCGGTTGCAAATCAGATCGGCCAGACCAATAGCAGGATCGGCACACTGACGACCACCACAATGAGCGAGAGCGGCAGACCCAATCGGGCGTAGTCACCAAATCGATATCCGCCCGGTCCCATCACGAGCGTGTTGCACTGGTGTCCGATGGGCGTGAGGAAGTCACAGCCGGCTCCAATTGCCACCGCCATCAGAAAAGCATCGGGTCTAAAGCCCAGCTTCTCGGCAAAGGTCGCGGCGATCGGGGCCATGACCAGAACCGTCGCTGCGTTGTTCAAAAACGGGGTTACGGCCATGGCCGCAACCAAGATGAGAGCCAAAGCACCGAAGGGCGGGAGCATTTCGGCGGTTCGCGAGAGGAGGTCCGCGATGATGTCGGTGGTTCCTGTGGTCCTGAGCGAGTCGCTGATCGGAATGAGAGCGGCCAGCATAATCAGAATGGGCGCATCGAGATGCTGATAAATTTCCCGCAAAGGAACGGATCCGGTGACCACCATCAGAAAAGCGGCGGCGAAAAACGCTGTCGCGACGGGAATGCCCCCGAAGGCTGTCGCCCCCATCGTTGCCATCAGGATAATGACGGGGATCATGCCATTGCGGGCGTTGCCGAGCTTCATATCTCGTTCGACCAGCGGCAAACATCCCCATTCGCGTAGAAGATCCGGTAGTTTCTGCAAGTCGCCCTGCAAGACCACGACGTCGCCATTGCGGATCTTGATCTCGCCCAGGCGCTCGGTGAAGCGCCTGTCGCGGCGGCTGACGGCAAGAAGGTTGAGCCCGGTATTGTGGAAGAGAGAAACGTCTTTTGCGCTGACGCCGATCAATCGGGAATGTTCGCCAACGATAGCTTCAACAGAACTGATGTCTTGGCGTGTCTCGGGCTGGTGTTTACGGTCGGACAGTTGAAGCTTGGCTTCACTGACGATCTTGTCGAGGGCGCTCTGCTCCCCCTCGATAATAAGAAGGTCGCCATCCTTGAGCACCGTGTCGGGAAGGGGCGTTCGTCTTTGGCCATTGCCACCGATAATCGCAGTCACCATCGCATCGCCGCCCGCTGGCTTCTGCAGCCAGCTGACGGACCGCCCGATCGCCCCTGATGGCGTGGTGACCTTGGCCTCGGTCGTGTAGTTTTTGATCGCCACCGCCTCATCCATCGACGTTTCGACCCGTGATCTTTCAGGAAGCAGCTTGTAGAACAGCGCCAGAAAGACAACGCCGGCGACCGAGAGCGCCAGGCCGACAGGCGTATAGTCGAACATCATGAACGGCTGCCCGGTGATCTCCTCGCGCACCCGGGAAACGATGATGTTTGGCGATGTGCCGATCTGCGTCATAAGCCCTCCGAGCAGAGAGGCGAAAGACATCGGCATCAGGAACATCGACGGTGATACGCGTGATTTCCGGGCCATTTGCACAGCGACCGGGATCATGATCGCCAGCGCACCAATGTTTTTGATGAAAGCCGACAGGGCTGCGACAATGGCAACCAGAATGATCAGCTGCATCCGTGGCCCGCGTCGTTCGGGAGAAAATCGGCGCAAGGCGACATCCATGATCCCCGATCTGGATATCGCCGCACTGACGATGAGCGCGCTGCCAACGATGATGACAATGTCATCGGAAAAGCCGGAAAAAGCATTTTTGGCAGGGACGATGCCGACAATGATTGCAGCGAGAAGGGAGCTCACGGCGACTATATCGTATCGATAACGACCCCACAGGAAGGCGCCCATCATCAGCGCGATGATGAGAAGAGAAAGCCATTGATCAGCGCGCATGTTTGCATCCCGGTGGTAGCAATTAACGTTTCAAGCAAGAGAACGATGCGGCGAGGCGGAGAAAATTTTTCTCGTCTATCCCCAGCCATTTTATCCGCTGAGGGCTGGGGGAACACCCTGATGGAACTTCCAGCCGCCAGACGGCATTTCGCTGTCGGGGTTGCTTTCGGGAACGGCCATGGCCAGTGACAAACTATCGACCTATCGGTCGAAGCGCGACTTTCAAAAGACGGGGGAGCCGAGCGGCGATACGCAACTCGCCCGCAGCAATCGCCGTCGCTTCGTGATTCAGAAACATGATGCCACCCGGCTGCACTACGACCTGCGGCTCGAGTTGGATGGCGTCTTCAAATCCTGGGCGGTCACCAAAGGCCCGTCTCTCGACCCGCACGACAAGCGGTTGGCCGTCGAGGTGGAGGACCACCCGCTGGACTACGGTGATTTCGAAGGCACCATTCCGAAAGGCCAGTATGGCGGCGGCACGGTTATGCTTTGGGATCGGGGCTATTGGGAACCGGAAGGAAAGAAGAGCCCGGAGCAGGCGCTGGCGAAAGGCGATTTCAAGTTTACGCTGCAAGGCAAACGCCTGCACGGCAGCTTCGTGCTGGTGCGCATGCGCAATGATCGCAACGGCGGCAACCGGACAAATTGGCTGCTCATCAAACACCATGATGAATTCTCCGTCGAAAACAATGGCGAGGCGATCCTCGAGGAGAACGACACCTCTGTCGCCTCCGGCCGAACCATGGAGATGATTGCCGCCGGCAAGGGACGAAAGCCCAAGCCTTTCATGGTCGAGGATGGCGTCGTTCAGGCTGATGCCGTCTGGGACAGCAATCACGGACTGGCTGCCGAAGAGCGAAAAGAGAACGCCGGAGGCGGTCGGAAATCGAAACCGGCCACAAAAGTCGATCTGCCGGATTTCATTGCGCCGCAGCTCTGCCGGACCCTAGAACGCCCTCCGGCCGGGACCGGCTGGATTCACGAGATCAAGTTCGACGGCTACCGGATCCAGATGCGGGTGCTGGATGGCGAGGCGACGCTGAAGACCAGGAAAGGGCTCGACTGGACGGCAAAATATCCCGAGATCGCCGAGGCGGCATCGACACTGCCCGATGCGATCATCGACGGCGAGATCTGCGCCCTCGACGATAATGGCGTTCCTGATTTCGCGGCCCTGCAGGCGGCCCTTTCGGAAGGCAAGACCGGCGAGCTCGTCTATTTCGCCTTCGATCTTCTCTATAAGGGTGGCGAGGACTTGCGATCTCTGCCGCTCGTCGAGCGCAAGACGCGGCTTCAAAGCCTTCTGTCCGACGCCGGCAATGATCCGCGCATCCGTTTCGTCGAGCATTTCGACACCGGCGGTGATGCAGTTCTCCGGTCTGCCTGCAAGCTCTCACTGGAAGGCATCATCTCGAAAGAGGCGGATGCCCCCTATCAATCCGGCCGTACCGAAAGCTGGGCGAAGTCCAAATGCCGCGCCGGCCACGAGGTGGTGATCGGCGCCTATGCCAAGACCAACGGGAAATTCCGATCCCTGCTGGTCGGCGTCTACCGCGGCGACCACTTCGTCTATGTCGGCCGCGTCGGCACAGGATATGGCGCGAAGAAGGTTGAAACGCTGCTTCCGAAGTTGAAAGCGCTCGAGACGGCAAAATCGCCTTTCACCGGCATCGGCGCGCCGAAAAAGGAGGCCGAGGTCACGTGGCTGAAGCCCACGCTCGTGGCGGAAATCGAATTCGCAGGCTGGACCGCCGACGGTATTGTCCGGCAGGCGGCCTTCAAGGGCTTGCGGGACGACAAGCCGGCCAAAGAGGTCAAGGCCGAACGGCCGGCAAAGCCCTCGCAAACTGACGTGCCACAGCCGGCCATGGAGGTGAAGGCCAGCCCTACCCGCAAAAAAGGCGCCAAGGCGGAGGTCATGGGGGTGCTGATCTCCAACCCGGACAAGCCGCTGTGGCCGGATGCCAATGACGGCAAACCCGTCACCAAGGAAGAGCTGGCCCGTTACTACGAAGCCGTCGGCTCCTGGCTAATCGAGCACATCAAGGGGCGCCCATGTTCGATCATCCGCGCACCCGACGGGATCGGCGGCGAGCAATTTTTCCAGCGCCATGCGATGCCCGGCACCTCGAACCTTCTCGAACTGGTCAAGGTCTTCGGCGATAAAAAGCCCTATCTGCAAATCGACCGGGTCGAAGGCTTGGCTGCCGTCGCGCAGATCGGCGCCGTCGAGCTGCATCCCTGGAATTGCGAACCGCATCAGCCTGAGGTGCCCGGCCGGCTCGTCTTCGACCTCGATCCAGGTCCGGACGTGCCATTCTCCGCGGTCGTTTCGGCGGCCCGCGAAATGCGCGATCGTCTCGACGCGCTCGGTCTGATCAGCTTTTGCAAGACGACCGGCGGCAAGGGTCTGCACGTCGTCACGCCACTCGCAATCAACAAGCGCAAGCCACTTTCATGGGCGGAAGCGAAGAGCTTCGCACACGACGTCTGCCAGCAGATGGCGCGCGACAATCCCGATCTCTATCTGATCAAGATGACGAAGAGCCTGCGGAACGGCCGGATCTTCCTCGACTATCTGCGCAATGACCGCATGGCGACGGCCGTGGCGCCTTTGTCACCGCGCGCCCGATCGGGAGCCACCGTCTCAATGCCGCTGAGCTGGACGCAGGTCAAATCAGATCTGGACCCCAAGCGCTTCACCATCCGGACCGTTCCTGCGCTTCTGGCGAAATCGTCGGCCTGGGAAGACTATTGCGACGGCCAACGGCCACTGGAACAGGCGATTAAGCGCCTCGCTAAGGCGCGGGTCGCGGCTTGATTGAGGGGCTTACCGCGGACCGGTTCGAGGTGATAGTTAGCCCGAACCGGAATTGCTTTGGGAGTTCGGGTCCCGGCCGGCGATCCACCGTGGCGACAGCCGGGCCAGGCGTCGGATTAATGCCGTGCTGTTCAAGTTGGATTTGTTGCAGGCAACGACACTCGCCTGGCCACGATCGACAGTTTCCGTGGAGCAGTCCGAAAAGTCCATCGGTCGGAGGCTTTCGACGCTGATTGCTTTATCGAATCGTCGAGAGGTCACTCGCCTATCGGGCCGCTGCCTCGTGGTACAACTTCATCGCGTCTGACGCGGAACGCGCCATGCGTACCCCTTCCCTCGGAGGCGGGTTTACCGCCAATCGAACCACGGTGTCAGCAAGCCCGTCTTGCGCCGATAGGCTTCATATTCGGATGCCAGCGGTGATAGGGAGAACTTCCTCTCCTCATTGCGGGCTGCAATCACGTAGACAACCGTAAAAAATAAGACCGGCAGGATCGACCATATCGACCAAGATGCCAGCGCCCACCCCGACCAGAAGAGCAGGTAGGACGTGTAAAAAGGGTGCCGCAGGTAGCGATAGGGACCGTCGGTGACAAGACTATCTGGGTGATCGGGGTCGAACACAAAGCGCAACCTGGCCTCTCGCGACGCCGACACCGCCCACCAGAACAAGCTCGCCGCCCCGATTTCAAATCCCAGTCCTACTACCTGTACCCATAGCATCTGCGTCCCGGACCAAACCAGGTACAGGAAAAACGCCGAAGTCGCGATGACGACGACGGTGATCAGCTTTGCTCCGGCTTCCATCTTCGGCGAGTTGAAGTGGCCTCGCAACGACCACGCCCAGAACCCGACGATAGTCAGGCTGGTGATCGAAATAATAAAGTCCAGAAGAAATTGCATCTCGATGCCCACTTGAAAGGTTGGTTACAATTGCTGCTGCGACAGACCTAACCCGTATACAACGCCAAGGCAAATGATTGATGTATATACGTAACCGCACTGAAACGTGCCGTGATTGCACGACCTGGTTTAGATCTGGTTTACGATGATCATGCACCTGCCGTAGATATTTTCGTGCAAGACTTTGGCTGCGCTTTAGGGGTCGCAGCTTATGGACGTATTTCACTGTACAATCGACACCAGCCACGGCGCTGTGCGCATCAGTGACACTATTGATGGCGCTGCACCACTGGTTATGATACACGGTTCCGGCAGCTCACGGACGGTCTTTTCACAGCAACTACACAGCCCTTTGTCCCGGAATTGGCGTCTGATTGCACTCGATCTTCCGGGACATGGCGAATCGAGCGACGCTCGAGATCCGCAGTCAACTTACACCGTCACCGGTCTTGCCGACTGCATAGGAGAGGTGGCAGCCCGCCTGGGGCTTCATCGCTTTCCCGTGCTGGGATGGTCGCTTGGCGGTCACGTCGCGATTGAGATGGCGGGCAGCGGCAACGGCATTTCGGGCCTGATGTTGTGCGGCACGCCACCGGTCCCCAGCGGTCTCCTCGGAATGCTGCGGGGATTCCATCCGTCATTTGATATTCTTCTGGCATCAAAAGAGAACTTTACATCGCGTGACGTGGAGCGGTTTCAGTCTCTTTGCTTTGGAGACACGAGCAACCCCTCCTTTCGCGATGCTATAGCGCGCGCAGACGGGAGACTAAGGAGCGTTTTTTCTCGCGCAATGTTGCGGGGGCAGGGGGTGGATCAGCGCCGCACCGTCGAACAGGCTGATATACCCATTGCTTTTGTAAATGGATTTTATGACCCCTTTGTCAAACTCAGCTATTTTTCGGGCCTGAACATCCAGTTGCTCTTCGAAGGCAAAGCGCATGTAATGGAAGGTGCTGGTCACGCGCCCTTCTGGGAAAAGCCGGAGAGCTTCAACTCGATGCTCGACCGTTTCCTGAACACAGTCGCCGCTCATGAAGCCAATATCGATCTGAAAAATCATCACTTTCTTTCGAACAGATCAGTGTTCTAAGAGCGATCCGCGGAGCTGCGGTCTCCTGTGCTTACAGTTTCCGAAACATGTCGCGGGAAGATCGACGAGTGGCTCGAAAGACGACACAGGATCTTTCAGGGCAGGTAATCGGATCGGAATGCGAGGGATGTGGCTCGCCATTCGCCGCGGCCACGAGCTCGTACTGCAAACGACGTAGTTTCCATCGGTCGTAAAACAATATTTGACGTCTAAGTTCATTGTGCGACGGTCATGGTCGGGCAACCGTCATTGCCTTTCCCGCAGACCGATCCCGCCCTATCATTCAGAGGCGCCTGCATGAAATCCAGGGAGATGGGAGAGCGATGCGGAATTGTTTAGGCCTGCTAGCGGCAGGAGTCTCTCTCCTCCAGCTATGCTCCTTCGCCAACGCACAGGCACCGAATGCCCTGGAGAGGGCCATCGGAGATGCGCAGCCATGCAGGTCGTTGAAGACCAAGGTATCGAGCTTCGGCATCAGTGTGGAGGTAGGCGTCGACAAGCTCGATTCCGTGAAGATCGAAAACCTGCAATTGTCGGTGAATGGCAACACCGCGGAGGCGAGCGCCCGCGGCACGCTTGCTTGCAAGACCTCGGACGAAGCGCTGGTAGAAGGAGGGTTTTCAGCGACCGCTGAGGTTCGGCTGAAGGTCGACCTTACGACCTGCAAGATGACCGAGACCTCCATCGAGATCGTGAAGACCGGTGGCAGGTTCGGCGACATCGTCAAAGGACTTGAGACTGAAATCTCTGGCGCCCTCCGGCGAAGTCTGGAGAAGAACTTGGCCAAGCTTTGCGAGAAGTGATCAGCGGATCGACACCATTAGACAGAGTTGCGGATTGAAGCCGCCAAAAAGTGTCTCCAGCCTTAGGACAAAGGACATCGGTGAGACGAGGGATGGAATCACGCATTTTGTCTCGTCCTCCTCGCGAAGGAGAAATTCCGGAGAGCTCTATTGCAGCATGCCTCCACGTCTGTGATGCCGACCCGATCTTCAAGGTCGCCGAAATGCCTTCGGCGACTATTGGGAAGGGATCGAAGACTGCGTTGCAGAGGTTCCGCCGCCTTAGCGGAGCAACCCATCGCGACTGAACTCTTCCCAGCCGAGAGGTTTCGAACGTGACGCATCGTCGGGGTCGGCATCAGGTTTCGAAGGGGTCTTGGCCTTGGTCTTCAGCGAACGCGTCAACTTCGCTTTCAAGGCTGCCCGTCGTCGTTTCTCGGCCGTAGCTTCAGCATCCTCTTCGCGCCAGACTGTCACCAGGTCTCGGTCGAGGATGTCCTCCACCACGCGCGGGTCGAATACGTGGAAGGTAATTTTCCTCGCCCGCCCACGCAGCTTCACCGTGCGGGTTCCTGCACTGGGCAAGCGCCCGTCGCTGAGCCAGCGATGTCTCTCGGTAGTAGAGATCGTCAGGATATCCTGGATTTCACGGGGGATCACAGGCAGGCTTTCGATGTCTTCGAGCGCGTTGGAAACGACTGACGAAGCAGCACGGAACGCACTCTTAGCCGTTTCAGCCATCGCCAATGTCAGAGCACCCGCCTCGATTTCGAGCGACTTTCTCACCGCCAAAGGCAGACGTGCGCGAATTTCCAGCAGAATCCCCTTCGCGCGAACGGATGATCCGAGCGTGGCTGCGGTCGATAGGGGCCACTCCTTGATCAGCTCCGCATCGTCAGTGGTCTTGGGTTTTGCCATGTACGAGTAGATGGGCCTTCCGCTCTGCAGCGTCAACGACTACGCCAGGACGGAAGGCATCATGTGATTACGCTCAGTCGCGGTGCTCGGGCATCTGCTTGAGCTCGTCCTCGGTCCAGCTCGTAACGGCATGAACGTCGCCGTCTTCATCGCGCATGAACTCAAGATCCGAGATCGGAACTGCAACAGGCTTCGCGCCGATACCCAGAAAGCCTCCGACGTCGATGACCGCGGAGCCGCCGGCGCCCGCGCCATGGATATGATCGACCTTGCCGACTTTGTGATCGTCGGCTCCATAGATGGTGGCACCTTCGAGGAAGGCAGGGGTAAGTTCTGAAGTCGTCAAGCGTACGTGGTTGGTGTGATCCATGATCGTTTCCTCCTTTGTGGAGGAGGGGTAATCGAAGCGCAAACTGAATGTTCCGGCGACTACAGTCCGTCCGGCGCTGTGATCAGCTGGTCTTCTCGGTGTGCTGATATTGCCATTCACAAAACTGCTCCAAATAACGGTTGGGTAGATCGCGTGCCATCATGCGTTGACAATCCTCTTTTGCTCAGGTCTACTGGTCCACTTACCGGACCAGTAGACCTGAGCGCGGGGAGGGAAAAGCAATGGACGTTCGAGCGATGCTCGAAGACGACGTTGCGGCGCTCGGTGGAGCGCCGAAGAAGTCGATGAGAGACTTCGTCGTCCAGAAGATTGCGACCTTCATTGCCACCGGCATCCTCAATGGGCGATCCGCTGCCCAGCGAACGTGAACTCGCCTCCGCACTCTCGGTCAGCCGCGAGACCGTCCGTGGGGCGATCCTTATCCTTTCCACCCATGGCATTCTCTCGGTTGCGCACGGAACGCGCACGGTGGTGGCATCAGAGGATGTGGGCGAATTGGCCGTCCAGGCTGCGCGGTATCGCGACATCGCGGCCTACAGTCTCGACAATGTTCATGAGGCGAGGCTTCTTATCGAAGCACAGGTCGTCAGGGCTGCCGCGCTCAAGATGGAGCCTTCAACTCTTGATTATCTCCGCAAGTCGATTGCAGCACAGGAAGCCGCCTGTGACGATCCTGTTCGTTTTTTGATATGTGACCGGGAATTTCACACCGCCATCTACCGTTCCAGCGGCAATGCGGTGCTGGCTGATATGGCCGCCGACCTCTATTCCTATCTGCTGAGCCACCGAAGGCGCGTCGTATCGCAGCCCGGAAGTATCGCCACCAGCATCGCCGATCATCGGATGATCCTTGCCGGCTTGGAGACGCGGGATCCGGATGCCGCGTCCGCTGCCTTCGCGATCCACGAAACCCGTATTTATACGACGACCAAGCTGCTCTTTTCGTAGCTCGCAGGGAGGCGAAACACGATGCATATTCTCATTATCGGGGCGGGAGGAATGATCGGCCGGAAGCTCGCCGCCACACTGGGGCGCACCGGCTCCCTCGGCGGCCATGCGATCACGCGCATGACGCTCGCCGATATCGCGCCGCCGCCGGTACCCGCAGGTGTCTCCTGGCCGGTGGAAGCGCTGGCTGCTGATATTTCCGAAAGCGGTGCGGCGGAAGCCCTGGCGGCTCACCGGCCCGATGTGATCTTCCATCTCGCCGCGATCGTTTCCGGCGAAGCCGAGCGCAATTTCGAACTCGGCTATCGGGTCAATCTCGATGGCACGCGATCGCTGTTGGAAGCGATCCGCCGGGAAGGAAGCCGCCAAGCCTATGTTCCCCGGTTCGTATTCTCCTCGTCGATCGCGGTCTATGGCTCGCCGTTTCCGGATCCGATTCCCGATGATTACGTCCTCGCACCTCTTACCAGCTACGGAGTCCAGAAGGCGATTTCCGAGCTTCTGCTTGCCGACTATTCGCGGCGCGGCTTTATCGACGGCGTCGGAATTCGGTTGCCGACCATCGTGATCCGGCCGGGTGCGCCGAATGCCGCCGCATCGGGTTTCTTTTCCGGAATCCTGCGGGAACCGCTTGCAGGCCAGCGGGCTATTCTCCCGGTCGAAGAAACGGTCAAGCACTGGCTGGCAAGCCCGCGCTCCGCCATCAAGTTCCTGATCCATGCTGCGACGCTCGACACGGCGGCGTTGGGTGTTCGGCGCACGCTTACCATGCCGGGCGTCGCCGCCACCGTTGCCGACCAGATTGCCGCCTTACGCCGTGCTGCCGGTCCCGAGGCGGCGGACTTGATCGATCGTCGCCGCGACGAGGTCATTGAAGGGATCGTCGCCGGATGGCCGAAGTCCTTTGCGCCCGAACGCGCGACGCAACTGGGTTTCGTCGCCGAAACCACGGTGGACGAGCTGATCGAGGTCTACCTCGCCGAAGACGCTCCGGGTGCGTCCGGATGAGATTGGGCTGGGCTAAAACCGCCCCATAGGAGGAGAGTATCGCCCGGGCACACCCGCATATGCGGGATTGCAGCGGCAGAAGGACTTGAGAAGATAAGGCCGCAGGCAAGATATACGAAAATACGAATACATAGCATGTAGCGCTCGATTTCTGGGAGGAGTGGGTATGGCAGGCGTTCAATTCGCGGATGTGCGGAAATCATTCGGGGCATTTCCGGTCATTAAAGGCGTGGATATCGACATTGCCGACGGCGAGTTCGTGATCCTGGTCGGCCCGTCGGGTTGTGGAAAGTCCACTCTTCTGCGGATGCTGGCGGGACTTGAGAACATTTCCGGCGGCGAGATCAAGATCGGCGGGCGTGTGGTCAACACTCTGCCGCCCAAGGACCGCGACATCGCCATGGTGTTTCAGAACTATGCGCTCTATCCGCATATGACGGTGCAGCAGAACATGGGCTTCTCGCTGATGCTCAACAAGGCGCCGAAGGCGGAAGCCGAGAAGCGGGTGAAATATGCCGCCGGCATCCTCGGTCTCGACAAATTGCTCGACCGTTATCCGCGCCAACTTTCCGGCGGCCAGCGCCAGCGTGTCGCCATGGGGCGGGCGATCGTGCGCGATCCGGAAGTCTTCCTGTTCGACGAACCGCTATCCAACCTCGATGCGAAGCTGCGCGTTGCCATGCGCGCCGAAATCAAGGAACTGCACCAGCGGCTGAAAACGACGACGGTCTACGTCACCCATGACCAGATCGAGGCGATGACCATGGCCGACAAGATCGTCGTCATGCATGACGGCGTCGTCGAGCAGATCGGCACGCCGCTCGAGCTTTACGACAAGCCAGCCAATCTCTTCGTTGGCGGCTTCATCGGCTCGCCGGCGATGAACATGATCAAGGGCAGGCTCGATCCCGAAAACCCGACAAGTTTCAGGGCATCCGACGGCACTGCGCTCCCGGTCGCCAATCCGCCAGCCGACGCCATCGGCCGCGACCTCGTCTACGGGCTGCGCCCGGAATACATTTTACTCGATGCCAACGGGCTGCCCGGCGAAATCGTGGTGATCGAGCCGACCGGCTACGAGACGCATCTTATCCTCAGGCTCGGCGGCAGCGACCTCAGCTGCGTCTTCCGCGAACGCGTCAGCGCGCGGCCAGGCGAAACCTTGCGCGTTTCGATCGACGCCGCGCATGTTCATCTCTTCGACACCGAAACCGGGCGGAGATTGACAGACTGAGGCCGGCCGGCGGCGGCGCGGGGCGGAGGAGCCCTCTCGTCGCCTGCAGGCAGGCACGCATCCCCTCTCAGGGATGCAAGGACCGTCGTTCACCAAGCGGGGAAGTGAACGGCGGGGAGTTCGCACCCGCTTTTTGATGAGGAGGAATCTCATGAGGATCAGAAGACGTGACTTTCTTGCCGCCTCGGCTGCCGTCGCCGGCGCCGCCGGTCTTGGCATCCGGCCGACCTTCGCGCAGGCCGAACCGACCTACACACCGGAAAGCGGCGCCAGCCTGCGGCTGCTGCGCTGGACACCCTTCGTCAAGGGCGACGAGGAGGCATGGCTTGCCAACACCAAGAAGTTCATCGAGGCGACCGGCGTCGAGGTGCGCATCGACAAGGAAAGCTGGGAAGATATCCGCCCGAAGGCTGCCGTTGCGGCCAATGTCGGCTCCGGCCCGGACCTCATCATGTGCTGGTTCGACGACGCTCACCAGTATCCCGACAAGCTGGTCGACCTGACCGAACTCGCCAACTATCTCGGCAACAAGTATGGCGGCTGGTATGACGGTGTGAAGGGCTATGCCGCGCGCGGCGACACCTTCATCGCCATGCCGCTGGCGGCAATCGGCAATGCGGTGGTCTATCGCGACACTCACGTGAAGGCAGCCGGCTTCAGCGAGTTCCCGAAAGACACGGCAGGCTTCCTCGAGCTTTGCAAGGCGATGAAAGCCAAGGGCACGCCGGCCGGCTTCCCGCACGGCAAGGCCGTCGGCGACGGTAACAACTACGCCCATTGGCTGCTTTGGAGCCACGGCGGCAAGATGGTCGACGAAGGCGGCAAGGTGACGATCAACAGCCCGGAAACGCTGGCTTCGATCAACTATGCCAAGGAGCTCTATGCGACCTTCATTCCGGGCACGGAAAGCTGGCAGGACGTCAACAACAACCGCGCCTTCCTCGCAGGCCAAGTGTCGCTGATCGCCAACGGCGTCTCGGTTTATTACACAGCCAAGAACGACCCGAAGCTCGCCGAGATCGCCAAGGACATCCGCACGACGAATTTCCCGGTCGGCCCGGTTGGCCAGAGCGTCGAGCTTTTCCAGACGAGCTCACTGCTTCTCTTCAAGCATACGAAGTATCCGGAGGCGGCGAAGGCCTACATCAAGTTCATGATGGAAGCCGACCAGATGAATGCCTGGATCCAGGGCTCAAGCGCCTATTGCTGCCAGCCGCTCAAGGCTTTCGCCAAGAACCCGATCTGGACATCCGATCCGATCCACGCGCCTTATGCACGTGCCTCGGAAAAGCTGCGCCCGAACGGCTATGCCGGCCCACTCGGTTATGCCTCGGCTGCGACCATGGCCGACTACGTTCTGGTCGACATGTATGCGGCCGCCGTCACCGGCCAGATGTCGCCCGAAGATGCGATGAAGGAAGCTGAACGCCGGGCAAACCGCTACTATCGCGTTTGAGCCGCGCTTCAAAGCAAGCGGCATGCCGGCTTCGGCATGCCGCAAGCACTCTGCGAGTTCAAAACGTAATCTGGAGATAAGCAATGTCGATGGTGAATCCGGAGGATAGACGCGGGCCGATCTCTTCGCTCCTGCAGAACAACAACGTGCTCGGCTTCCTGTTCATGCTGCCGGCGGCGGTGTTCCTCGTCTGCTTTCTCACCTATCCGCTGGGGCTCGGCGTCTGGCTCGGCTTCACCGATACGAGGATTGGGCGCGACGGCATCTTCATCGGCCTGGAGAACTACCAGTTCCTGATGGACGACAGCGTCTTCTGGCTGTCGGTCTTCAACACTATTCTCTATACCTCCGTTGCCTCGGTGCTGAAATTCGCGCTCGGCCTCTGGCTGGCGATGCTGCTCAATCAGCACCTGCCGTTCAAGTCCTTCTTCCGGGCCATCGTGCTGCTTCCCTGGGTCGTGCCGACGGTGCTTTCGGCGCTGGCCTTCTGGTGGATCTACGATTCCCAATTTTCGATCATCTCCTGGTCGCTGATGCAGCTCGGGCTGATCAGCGGACCGATCAACTTCCTCGGCGATCCCATAAATGCGCGCATATCCGTCATCGTCGCCAATGTCTGGCGCGGCATTCCCTTTGTGGCGATCTCGCTGCTTGCGGGGCTGCAGACCATTCCGGCGTCGCTGCAGGAGGCCGCCTCGCTCGACGGCGCCACGAGCTGGCAGCGTTTCCGCTACGTGACGCTGCCGATGCTGACGCCGATCATCGCCGTGGTGATGACCTTCTCGGTGCTCTTCACCTTCACCGATTTCCAGCTCATCTACGTGCTGACCAAGGGTGGACCTGTCAACGCAACGCATCTGATGGCGACGCTATCGTTCCAGCGCGGCATTCCAGGGGGTCAGCTCGGTGAAGGTGCGGCGATCGCAGTCGCCATGGTGCCCTTCCTGCTCGGCGCCATCATGTTCAGCTTCTTCGGCCTGCAACGGCGCAAATGGCAACAGGGCGGCCAGGATTAGGGTCAGGGTTAGGGAGAGTGACGATGTCGATAAATTCAAACGCCGCCGATCAGGTCGTGACCGACAATGCCGAAGGTATGAGCTATCTGAACCGCCTGCCGCGGCGGATCGTGATGCTCTACCTGCCGATGGCCGTCTTCGTCTTCGTGCTGCTCTTCCCGTTCTACTGGATGGCGATCACCGCGGTGAAGCCGAACGACCAGCTGACCGACTATAACAACTACAGCCCCTTCTGGGTGGTGGGAGCGACACTCGAGCACATCAAATACCTGTTCTTTGAGACATCCTATCCGGGCTGGCTGTGGAACACGATGCTGGTCGCGGTCTGCTCTACCTTTCTCTCGCTGGTAGCCTCAGTCTTCGGCGCCTATGCGATCGAGCGCGTCCGCTTCACAGGCTCCCGTTCGGTTGGCCTCGTCATCTTCCTCGCCTATCTCGTGCCGCCGTCGATCCTCTTCATTCCGCTTGCCTTCATCGTCTTCAAGCTCGGGATCTACGACTCGCGGCTGGCGCTGATCTTCACCTACCCGACCTTCCTCATTCCCTTCTGCACCTGGCTGCTGATGGGCTATTTCCGGTCGATCCCATTCGAGCTGGAGGAAAGCGCGCTGGTGGACGGCGCCAACAGATGGCAGATTCTCACCAAGATCATTCTGCCGCTCGCCGTGCCGGGGCTGATTTCGGCTGGCATCTTCGCCTTCACGCTGTCCTGGAACGAATTCATCTATGCGCTGACTTTCATCCAGTCCTCGGAAAACAAAACCATCCCGGTCGGCGTGCTGACCGAACTGGTGCGCGGCGACGTCTTCGAATGGGGGGCACTGATGGCGGGCGCATTGTTCGGCTCGCTCCCGGTGGTCATCCTCTACTCGTTCTTCGTGGACTACTACGTCTCATCGATGACCGGGGCGGTGAAGGAGTGACATGTACCGCGGACACGCCTTGCTTCCTGCAGCATGCGACTGCTTGTTATCGCAGGAGGCGTGTCCGCAAAAATGGGATCAGGTGCCTGCCCCTCATGTATCTAAACCTCGTCTTGCCGAGATCGAATAATTGTAAATTGCCGCGTAGCTCGTCGATACGAGCAGCGGAAATGCGATGGTCTTGAGTATTTCCGGTGTGCCGGTTGCTGCATGGATTGCCACGAGAATGCTGGCTGAGCCGAGACAAGCAATGGGAGGCGGCGCCCAAAATCGTGCGGATCCGACGAAGCGCTTTGAAAGCCAGTCGATCACAGATTTCAGGAAAAGCGTCAGGCAGGCGGATATCGTACCCTGCACAAGGCCGGCATAGAGCGGCAATGGCATGGCGTGCGCGCGATTGGCGAAAACCGCCCAGCTGCCCATTGCCAAAAAGGCGAAGAGAACATGGACAACGCCGCTGCGGAGAAGCCGGTACAGTGCATTCGGCATCACAGCGACCACCCGTGGCGGACAAGATGGTGCAACAGGGTCAGAGCCTGTTCTTCATCGCGGCGCGCAATATATCGTTGATCCGATCCTGCCAGCCGGGGCCATCTTCCTGGAAAAAGGCAAGCACATCACTGTCGATCTTGAGCGAAACAAGCTCCTTGATATTCGGCAGCGCCGGCCGCTCGACAGCTTGTTCCGGCTTCTTCTTCGCGGGTTTGAACAACGCTTCGGCAGCATCCATTGGATTGACAGATCTGCGGGGCGGGTTTGCCATAGGTGTCACTTTCTATTGCCTGTCGGAGCGACATATGAGCGGCATACGTGATGTCGGCAGCTTCGTCGACTATTTATCGTGTTTACGACAGGGGGACTTAGCCGATCTGCTCGATCGCCAGCGTGCCGGCGGCAGGAACCACTTGTCCTTGCGCTTCCGGTCTTTCGCCTCGGTGGCCGCGTAAAAGCCGTCGGCGATGATCAGGCATTGACTTCACGAAGTTTGCATTGCCGGCAGGTTCTGGATGCGAGACCTGCCGACAATCTGGCCGTCAATCAGCCTTTTTGCGATACAGCAATGTCATGAGTGCGAGGACGCATCCTACGGCTCCGACTGATGCGAAGATGTAGAAGTTCCACTGCGGAGCCAGGCCTGCACCCAGAACCGCACCGCCGATGGCCGGTCCTATCATGCCGCCGATACGGCCGATGCCGAGCGAGAAGCCAAGGCCGGTTCCACGGATTTCGACCGGATAGAGGTTTCCAACGAGAACGTTAGCGAGGATCTGCGTGCCGATCGTTCCCGTACCTGCAAGTGCGACGAGACCATAGACCTGGAGGCCCTGATCCACCTGCGTCAGCAACCAGATCGAGCAGGCTCCGAGAAGAAACATACCTGCCACGACTATTTTGACGTTTCCGCGGTCGGCAATCCTCGCGCCGATCAGGAGGCCGATTGCGGCTCCGAGATTGAGCGTTACGGAGAAGAGCAGGGCAGAACCGAGGTCATAGCCCATCTTGTTCATGATGGTCGGAAGCCAATTGACCATACCGAATGTGAGCAGGAGCGAACAGAAGTGAATGCCCCATGCGTTCAATGTCGGCAGCAGGCGACCTTCGGAGAACAGTGACCGGATGCCGACCTGGCGTGACGCAACAGGCCTGGCTACGGGATTGGGCAGACCGTACTGGTTTGCGATCTGATTGGCTTCGGTCTGGCGGTTTTTCGTTGCCAGCCATTCGGGGGATTCGGGGATGAGGCGGATGAAGAAAGGCAGCAGCAGGATCGGTGCACCGCCGATGATCATCAGCGGCCGCCATCCGTATTTCTGCACCAGCAGCATTCCGAGGATACCCGAGATGATGCCGCCGGCCAGATAACCGAGAAGAGCAATCGAATAGGCCATTGCCTTCCGCTTCGGCGGAGAAAACTCGATGATCAAAGCGGTTACCGTAGGAAAAAGAGCGCCAAGGCCCAGACCGGCAAGGAAGCGTGTTCCCTCGAAAACGAGAAAGTTCGGCGCAAGACCGCTGCCGATCATCATCACGGAGAAGCTCAGCAGACTGGCTATGATGACCTTGCGACGACCTATCCTGTCAGCAAGTGTTCCGGCAACGAGAGCGCCCAGCAGCATACCGAACAGGGTGATGGAGGCAGCGCGTCCGACCATGCCCGGCGTCAGGCCCCAGCTGGCTTCACCGAGCAACGCCGGCGCGACTGCGCCATAAACGATCAGGTCATAGCCGTCGAACAGGATCAGCAGACCGCAAAGGGCGATGATGATATTCGGGCTGCGAACGCGTTCGTTGATAATAGCGAGATCTTGTATGGCCAATTTTCCCTCCCCATACATTTGCGTACAGGAAGTACGCTCCTGCCAGCGGCAGGTCCGCGTCGATCCGTGTACAAATCCTCCTGGATCGTTGCCGGCGTGGTTCCTCCCAGCGCCAGACTCACCCGCAAACGGGCTATGTCAAGACAACGATGACACGCTATTAAATACTTGCGAATAAAATATTTGCAACTGCAAACTTTTCAGCCCGCAACTTTTCCCTTTCCGGATATTGCCGGCAGGTTGCTGTGCATGCGGCGCAGCGCCTTCTTCAGTGCTGCGACCTCCTCGGCTGACATGTCCTGAACCGCGGTGCGTTCAAGCTCGACGGCAAGCGGCATGAGCCTTTCCGTCAGCGCCTCGCCCTGCGGGGTCAGTCTTACGATGACGATGCGGCCATTATCTTCCGGACGTGTTCTCGACACCAGTTTGCGCTTGGCCAGTGTGCCGACGAGGCGCGAAAGCGTCGAAATCTCGACAGAGACGACGTCGGCGAGATCCCCCAGGGTGCTCTCCCGGCGCTCCTTGAGCATGGCCAGAACCCGGTACATCGCCACGCTGAGATTGTCTTCGGCGATTCTCTGCGCGAACACTTCGGCTATCCGCACGCCGGCGCGATTGAGAAGATACGGAACGGAATCGGTAAGTTTGTACATGTCTCTGTCTGCTGACGGGATTCGGCTTGCTGAGGGCTCTCTCCGACATGCACCTAAATTACCGGGATGACAACACGATTGGCTTTCAGTCGCCGAGAACGGCTGGGTAGATCAAGCATTTTCCCGCTGACTTTTAAATTTGCGTTGACAACAGTTGCAAACGCAATAATCTAGATGCCAAGGAGACACGGGAGGAAATCATGTCTGCCACTGCTGCCCTCGGCATAGCGCCGGCCCCCGCACCCATCAGCGATGCGTTTCGATCGACCATGCGCCGTTTCCCGGCGACGGTGACGGTCATTTCCGCCTGTCGCAACGGTGCGGATCATGGAATGACGGCGACCGCCGTCACATCACTTTCGATGGATCCGCCATCTCTCATCATCTGCCTGAACAATCGCACCTATCTGCATGACATGCTGCTTGAGGTGCCGGAATTCGCAGTCAGCGTTCTGACCGACAGGCAGGCAGCCGTATCGGAAGGTTTCAGCGGCAAGATTGCGCCTGAGCGTCGGTTCGACGCTGCCGATTGGGTTCGCCATGAGCGCGGCATGATGGTGCTGGGCTCCGCTCATGCCTCGGTTGTCTGCCGCCGCATGGGCGCAGTTCCCTATGGAACGCACACGATCTTCATCGGGCAGGTGGTGGATACGCGCCATTCCGACGACACGATCGCACTGATGTACGAAAACTCGAAATATTGCGCGCCACAACACGCGCTTCCTGCATCCCAGAACTGAAGGTAGTTCCATGAACAATACAGCTGCCCTGTTTCCCGCCTCGGCGCGGGTTGAGAACGCATGTCTTGCAGATCGTATCGCCCCGGTGCTGGACGAAATCCGTGCCGGCGCGCGCGATACCGAAAAATCCGGCCGTGTGCCGGCGCGCAATATCGATCTGCTGCGCTCCGCCGGCTATTTCGATATCGTCAAGCCTGCCCGTTTCGGCGGCGACGAAGCATCCTTTGCCGAGCTTGTCGATGCAAATATCGAACTGTCGTCGGCCTGTGCCTCCACCGGCTGGGTTGCCGGCCTCCTTTCCGCGCATCAATGGCTCCTCGCCATGTTCGATGAAAGGGTTCAGCAGGAAGTGTGGGGCAGCAATCCGGATGCGCTGCTCTGCGGCTCCTATGCGCCGGTCCGCATAGCCGAACGCGTCGAGGGTGGTTTTCGGCTATCCGGCGATTGGGCCTTTGCGAGCGGATGCGAAAATGCCCAGTGGGCGCTCTGTGCGGCAATCATTCCGCCAAGCGGCGAGGGGGAGCGTCCTGTGCCGGCGTTCCTTCTGGTTCCCGCCAGCGACTATACCATCGCCGAGACCTGGGACGTGGTCGGCCTCGCGGGCACCGGCTCAAAAAGCCTGATCCTCAAAGACGTCTTCGTTCCGGAATACCGTATGCTGAGCTTTCCGGATGCGACCTCCGGCAGAACGCCGGGCGGACGTGGCTACAAGGGTATCGGCCTTTTCAACATTCCGCTGCTCATGGGGGTGCCGTTCTGCCTCGGCAGCACAGCCGTCGGTGCGGCGAAGGGCGCACTGGATAGCTATATCGACCACATGGGGGCCCGCGTGACACGTGGTGCGGTTGCCGGCGGCAACAACAAGATCGCAGAGTTTCCGACGATCCAGCTTCGCGTGGCGGAAGCCTCGGCATCCGTGGATGCGGCCCGCGAAATCATCCTGCGCGATATTGCCCGCGCGCAGCAACTGGCCCAGGCCCGCGAGGATGGCACCGGCGAGATCACCGAGGAAGATCGGATTCTTGCCCGCCGCAGCCAGTCCTTTGCGGTCAGCCTGGCCCTTCGGGCCGTCGAAGCACTCAATGCATCGACAGGCGGCCTCGGCCTCCAGATGTCCAACCCCGTCCAGCGGGCATGGCGCGATGCAAATGCTGTCGGGCGCCACATTTCCATGAACTGGGATGCCGTAGGCACCATGGTCGGCCAGCAGCTGCTCGGTCTTCCGCCCAAGGGACAATTCTAATCCGCCGTCCTTAGTATTTCGATTCAAGACAGGAAAGAGAGCATATCGTGCAAGGCAAGATCGCGCTTGAAGAACATTTCGCCATTCCCGAGACGCTGCAGGATTCGGCTGGATTCGTGCCGGGCGACTACTGGACAGAACTGTCCGCCCGTCTTCTGGATATCCAGGACAAGCGTTTGCGGCTGATGGATGCCCACGGCATCGAGAAAATGATCCTGTCACTGAACGCTCCAGCCGTGCAGGCGATCCCTGACAAGGCAAAGGCCCTGGAGATTTCCCGACGCGCCAACGACTTTCTGGCGGAGCAATGCGTTAAGAACCCGGACCGTTTCCTGGGATTTGCAGCTTTGCCCCTGCAGGATCCGGATGCGGCTGCGCAGGAACTGCAGCGCTGCGTGACGACACTGGGTTTCGTCGGCGCACTGGTCAATGGTTTTTCGCAGGAAGGCGACGGAACGACGCCGCTCTACTACGACCTGCCGCAATACCGTCCGTTCTGGGCCGAAGTCGAAAAACTCAACGTTCCCTTCTATCTGCATCCGCGCAACCCGCTGCCGCAGGATAGCCGGATCTATGCTGGCCATTCCTGGCTGATGGGTCCGACATGGGCGTTCGCGCAGGAGACCGCTGTTCATGCGCTGCGCTTGATGGGATCCGGCCTGTTTGACGAACATCCGGCTTTGCGGATCATCGTTGGTCACATGGGCGAGGGACTGCCATACATGATGTGGCGCATCGACAACCGGAATGCGTGGGTCAAGGTGAAAAAGAACTATCCGGCCAAACGCCCGATTGCCGATTATTTCAACGAGAATTTCTACATCACGACGTCGGGGAACTTCCGCACGCAATCGCTTATCGATGCTATGCTGGAAATCGGCGCGGACCGAATTCTGTTCTCGACGGACTGGCCATTCGAGAACATCGACCATGCTGCAAACTGGTTCGACAGCACGACCATCTCCGAAGCCGACCGGCTGAAGATCGGTCGCACCAACGCGGTTTCACTCTTCAAACTCGATCGATAGCATGGTTGCACCTTTCAGATACACGGTCAGCGCGGCCCAGGTGATATTCGGGAGCGGCTCGTTGAACCGTCTCGCCGAGGCGACTGCAGGGCAGGGCGGCAAACGCGCCCTGATCCTTTCGACCCCGCACCAGAAAGCGGAGGCTGAACGCATCGCCGCATCCCTCGGCCCGCTTGCGGCGGGACTGTTCCACGATGCGACGATGCATACGCCGGTCGATGTGACCGAGCGCGCGATGGCGGCATATAACGCAGCCGGCGCCGATTGCGTCGTCGCGATCGGCGGCGGATCGACGATCGGTCTCGGCAAGGCAATCGCCTATCGCAACGACGCGCTGCAAATCGTGGTGGCGACGACCTATGCGGGATCGGAGGTTACACCGATCCTCGGCCAGACAGAGAACGGGCAGAAGACGACGGTCCGCGGGCCTGGTATCCTGCCCGAAGTGGTGATCTACGACCCTGAATTGACATTGGGATTGCCGGTCAACATCAGCGTCAGCAGCGGGCTCAATGCAATGGCGCACGCCGTCGAAGGTCTCTACGCGCAGGATCGCAACCCCATTTCGTCAATGATGGCGGTCGAGGGTTTGCGTGCGCTGAAGCAGGCTTTGCCTCAAATCGTCAATGCACCTAGGGATATCGAGCCGCGAAGCGAAGCGCTTTACGGTTCCTGGCTGTGCGGCACGGTGCTCGGAGCGGTTGGCATGGCCCTGCACCACAAGCTTTGCCATACGCTGGGCGGCAGTTTCGATCTGCCGCATGCGGAAACCCATGCGGTCATTCTTCCCCATTCTGCTGCCTACAATGCCGCAGCCGCAGCGGATGCGCTAAAGCCCGCGGCCGATCTTTTTGGCGGCTCGCTGGGCAGCGGTCTTTATGATTTTGCCGCTTCGATCGGCGCCCCCATGGCGCTGCGAGATCTGGGTATGAAGGAAGCCGATCTGGATCATGCGGCGGAACTCGCCGCCCGGAACCCCTACTGGAACCCGCGCCCGATCGAACGGAAAGCGATCCGGGCTTTGTTGCAGAGCGCCTGGGAGGGCGCGCGGCCGCGTTAATGCTAGGAGGATGGCCAAGTGCCTGAATATTTCACTGAAGAGAGATCCGTGGAAGCCGTCAACTCGCGGATGGGGCAGGGCGTTGATCCGCGTCTGGCCGAAGTCATGGCGTCGCTTGTCAAGCACCTGCATGCCTTTGCCAAGGACATCAGCCTGACCCAGGAGGAATGGGAGCTGGCCATCGGCTTCCTGACCCGTACCGGCCATCTCTGTCATGAGGAGCGACAGGAGTTCATCCTGCTCAGCGACACGCTGGGTTTGTCGATGCTGGTGGATGCAATCAACAACCGTCGTCCGCCAGGCGCCACGGAAAATACGGTGTTTGGACCTTTCCATGTCGAAGGCGCGCCCGTACGGCAGATGGGTGAAAACATCTCGCTCGACGGCAAGGGCGAGAGCTGTCTCTTCATCGGGCGAGTGCTGGATCTTAACGGCAATCCGATCGAGGGAGCCCGGATCGATGTATGGTCGGATAATTCCGACGGCTTCTACGACGTTCAGCAGCCGGATATCCAGCCGAAATGGAACAACCGGGGCATTTTCGTCACCGGCGCAGATGGCGCCTATAGTTTCGTCGGCATAAAGCCGGTTTCCTATCCGATCCCGGATGACGGCCCGGTCGGCCAGATGTTGAGGTCCCTCGGCCGCCATCCCTACCGTCCTGCCCATACCCATTACCTGATCACGGCTTCAGGTTATCAAAAGCTCGTAACCCACACTTTTGTGGGCGACGATCCCTATCTGCAATCCGATACGGTGTTTGGCGTCAAAAACAGCCTGGTCGCGCCTTTCGAGCGTGTCGATCATCCGACGATCTGGCGCTCCGATTTCGATTTCGTGCTGACGCCGGTGGAGAATAGACAATGATCGTAGCCCGCTACGCGATATCCGACCCCGGCAAGGCTGCCGAACGCTCCCGATTGCTCGATGAGCACAAGGCCTATCTGCATGGCGCGGCGATCCGCATCCTGCTGTCCGGACCTTCCGCGCCGCCGGCGGAGGGCAAGGGTTCCACCGCAATCGTGATCGCGCAAGTCGAAACGCTCGCCGAGTTCGAGGCGTTCAGCGCAGGAGACCCCTTCGTCCGTTCCGGTGTTTACGCGAGCGTCGATATATTCGAATGGCGGCCCAGTTTTGGGCTTCTTCTGGAGAGTCTCTGATCGGTGAAAGCGATCAAATCTAGAGCACGATGCCGAAAAGTGTCAGCGGCTTTCGGACGACATCATGCTCTAACTCTTTAATTTAGAACAGGATTCAGGCTTTAGGTCATATCGAAGACCGCGGCGTTGTCCTGAACCTCGCGCAGCCCCTTGTACGAGGCATGGCGGAGATTGCCGTCATCCGTCCAGCCGCGAAACTCGATCTCGGCGATCAGCGTCGGCTGGACGAGGACGAGGCGCTTGCCATTCAGCGGAACGACCGGCCGGCTCGTCTTCAACCGGTCCAGCGTCTTTTTCAAGTATTCAGCATCCCTGGCACCGAAACCGGTTCCGACGGAGCCAACGTAGATCCAGTCAAGCCCTCGTCTGCCGGCCAGCAGCAGCCTGCCGATGCCGCCGCGAGCGGATGCCGACTGCTCATAACCGACGATCATGAAGCTCTCGCTCTGGACGCATTTGATCTTCAGCCAGTCGCCCGTGCGGCCACTGCCGTAGGGCCGGTCGCGGTGCTTGGCGATGATACCTTCCAGATGATGATGGCAGGCGTGCTCGAGGAGTTCTTCGGCCGGCAGCTCTATCTCCTCGGAGAGGCGGATCGTCTGATCGTCGCCGTCCGGTATCAGGTCTTCAAGCAGGTGTCGGCGTACGTCAAGCTCGGTGCCGGTCAGATCGTGTCCATCGAGATAGAGAAGGTCGAAGGCGACGAGGATCGACTCGGTCGATACTCGCTTACCGCCCCGCCCGCCGAGCGAGCGCTGCAGTGCGCCAAAATCCGATCGGCCATGATCATCGAGTACAACGGCCTCGCCATCGAGAATGGCGGTCGTTACCCCAAGCTCTTTCGCTGCCGTGGCGATGGTGGGGAAGCGATGGGTCCAGTCATGGCCGCCGCGGGTGATGACCCGCACGCCCTTCGGCTCAACGTGGATTGCCAATCGATAGCCATCCAGCTTCACCTCGTAGAGCCAGTCCGGTCCCACGGGCACGGTCGGCTTCAGCAGCGCAAGGCAGGGCTCGACGCGCGACGGCATTGGATCGAAGGGCAGACTGGGCTGGTCGGGGTCGCGCTTGCGGATCGGACGAGACTGCAGCGTTGAGCGAGATTCGTCGAGCAAGGGCAGAATGGGGCGGCGCGGGCGCTTCATGAGTATGTCCGACGCCTCCCCGGCTGGATTTCGGCGTCGACCGAGTTGCGCAGAATATTCATGGTTCTGATGACATTGCTCGGTGCCGGCCCTTGCTTTTCCCTGCTCTTGGGCTTTGCCCTGTACGGCCTTTTCATCTGCTTCTTCTTCGCTTCGATGGCAACAACGCGACTCAACCGAATCATTCGGCCGATTGTTCCGAGTCGAAACGAATCTCAATTCAACGACTTAACGTGTCGGTGCCTCCGGCCCGAAATCGCTGCCGGATCTGGATCCGGCCGAGCAGTCGTCCATTCTTCAACGGGCGCTGTACTTCGCGTCAAGATCATCCATGGCCTTGACGTTACCGGCAGAGCGGCCGTTCTCGTCGAAGGTCTGGGCAAGAAATGCGTCAGCGATCGACTTTGCAAGCTCCGTTCCGATGACGCGGGCTCCCATGGTGATGATCTGCGCATTGTTGGAAAGCGCGGCACGCTCGGCAGAATAGGTGTCGTGCGTCAGGGCGGCACGGATGCCCGGAACTTTGTTGGCCGAGATGCAGACGCCGATGCCGGTGCCGCAAACGAGGATCGCCTTGTCGTAGGTGCCGTCGATGACTCCCGAGGCTACGCGGTCCGAGAGGTTGGCGTAGAATGGATCGGCACCGGCGCTGGTGCGCGAGACTTCGTACACGTCGAAGCGCTCCTTCAGATGGTCGGCCAGGATCTTGGCGAGTCCTTCGCCGGCGCTGTCTCCTGCAATGGCAAGCTTCATTGTCTTTCTCCTCAGAGTTTGGCGGCGCATTTGGCCAGGATGTCGAGGTAACCTTCGACATTCCAGGCCGAACGGCCGATGAAGAGCCCGTCGATATGCGGGCTCGAGATCAGTTCTTCGCAGTTCTGCGGGTTGACCGACCCGCCGTAGAGGCAGGGGATCTTCCGGCCCAGCGCGTCTTCGGCAACGGCGATGATTTCAGACTGGCGGGCATCCGCATAATCCGCAGTCGCCGGAATGCCCTTCTCGCCGATCGCCCAGACCGGCTCGTAGGCGAGCAGGATCTCGGCGCTTTTCTGGGCGCCCGAAAGTTTCGAAAGCGCACCGCGCACCTGGGTTGCGAGGATGTCGGCAGCCTTTCCGCTTTCGCGGTCGGAAAGCGTCTCGCCAATGCAGATCAACGGGATGAGACCGTGGCGAACGGCCGCTTCGGTCTTCAGACCCACAGTCTCGTCGGTCTCTCCAAAATGTTCGCGCCGCTCGGAATGGCCGAGCTCGACGAGATCGAGATTGCAGTCCTTCAGCATCACCGGTGAGACTTCGCCGGTCCAGGCGCCCTGGTCGGCCCAATGCATGTTCTGGGCGCCGACCTTCACCGAGGTCTTGGCAAGCATCGCCTTGACCTCGCGCACCGCCGTGAAGGGCGGAATCACGAAGCGCTGGATGCGCGGGTCACGCGCGGCATCGGCAGCTTCGAGACCGCTGGCGAAATGCTCGGCTTCAGCAAGCGTCTTGTTCATCTTCCAACTGGTGCCCATCCAGAAACGCGGCTTTTCGGTCATGTCGGGTCCTGCGTTGATGCAATGGTGAGCGTAATGCCCGCCTGCTCGAATTCCTCGAGGACAGCAGCATCCGGTGCGCTGTCGGTGATAATCGCGTCGAAGTCGGCCAGATCCGCCATGACGTGCAGAGCGGTGTGGCCGATGCGCTGATGGTTGACCAGAAGGCAGGTCCTGGTCGACGACGCGATCATCGCCCGTTTGGCGCGCACGACGTTATCGTCCATGTGATAGGCGCGCCCGCCGCTGACGGCAGGCGTCGAAATAAAGGCGATGTCGGCTCTCAGCCGCGACAATGCCTCCTCGGTAACAACGCCGAGATAGGCGTTGAATTTGGCCGAGTAGATGCCGCCGAGCGCGATCAGCGTGATGCCGGCTTCACCTTTCAGCCGCTCCATGATCGCCGCGTTGTTGGTGATCAAGGTCAGCGGTCGCTTCTGCAGCAGCATTTCGCCGAGCACGGCCGCCATCGAGCCGTCGTTTACCATCACCGTCATCCCCGGCTCGACCAGTTCCAGTGCGGTCTCAGCCATTGCCAGCTTGGCCTCGTTGCCCTGGCGTTCTCGAATGCGGAAGTCGCTTTCGAACTGCGTTCCGGCGTCAATGGTCGCGCCACCGCGAACCTTGCGCAGGACGCCCGCCTGCTCGAGATCGTCGAGATCGCGATGGATCGTCATCTTTGACACGGTGAAGCGATCGGCAAGGTCGTCGAGATCGACGGTCTTGTTTTCGACGAGCAGGTTGACGATCAACTGCTGCCGCTCTTCTCGCCTCATTCCGGTCTCCCACCATCGTTGATGTTAAGATAACGGAGCGTACGTGATAATCAACATTTATTGTGTTATTTTGCGATCAAATGTTGTTGTCTTCCCTTAGCTACTTCAGCAGTGCCTGCGCGGTTCGTTCGTCGGTGATCAGCCCGAAAAGGCGGCGGCTATTCAGAATTGCCCGGATGGCCGGCACTTTCGACTGTCCGCCCGCCAGCGCCACGAGCCGCTCCTTCTTGGTTTTGGGAAAAGACGCAGACAGCGTGCGCGCCGTCAGAGCGGTGTCGAGGATGTGGCCGTCGGCGTCGAAAAAATGTCCGAGGATTTCGCCGACGCCGCCTGCGGCAGCGATGTCGTCGATTTCACCGGGCTCGACCATGCCGGACAAAACCAGCTGCGCCTCGGCATCGACAGTGCCCAGGCCGACGAGCTTCAGATCGGCATTATTGGCAAGATCGAAGACTTCTTTGACGGCACGCTGCGCCTTCAGCACTTCGCGGTCCTCGCCGGTATTGGCGAAAAAGGGAACCGGCATCACATAGGCATGAGTGCCGGTCTTTTCGGCGATGCGATGCATCACGTCATAGGGATTGGCGCCGTAGTTTCGTGTCAGCCCGCCAAGCAACGAGACGAAGCGCAGGTTCTTCGCGCTTACCCTCGGCATATATTGGACGGCGGCGGAAAGCGTGCGGCCATGACCAAGGCCGATGACCGTATTGTCGCCGCGCTCGATCTCGCGCTTGAGATAGCCGGCGCCGGCATGGCCGAGTGCGCGAAGCGGCAAGCCTTCTTCGCCGAGATCGGGTGCGACCTCGCAATATTGAAGCCCGAACCGTTCCGAAAGCCGCATCTCCAGCTCGACGCATTCGACGATATCCCCGTCGATGGTGACTTTGACGACGCCATCGGCGACCGCTCTGGCGATCAGGCGATGGGCCTTTACCGACGGCACGCCGAGGCGGCGAGCAACGTCGGACTGCGTCAGGCCACCGGCATAGTGAAGCCAGGCAGCTCGCACGGCAAGCGTATCATCGGCGTCCGTCATCACGGCTCCCTTTCGAACGTCACACACGGCGATTCCGCCGTATCGCAATGTTGCCTTTTAAAGATCCCCGCCTCAGATGTTCAAGTCGGCGACGCCGGTGTCGATATGCGGCGCCCAGAAGGCGACGCTTTCGGCGATCTGCGGAATGACCTGGCGATCATTCGGCTCGCGTTCCTTGAAGGAGAGTTCGAGGCAGATTTCATTGTCCTTCGCCCCACCTTCGGCCAGCGCCTGGAGCAGAGGTGCCGGCTGTATGCGGCCCTTGGCGTTGAATTCGGCGGTAAAGGGCCGGTGCCCGCCCTTGTCCATCAAGCTCTGTTTGATGTGGATGATCGGCGATACCGGCGGGACGGCGCGCGCCCAGGCATAGGGGTCGTAGTCGTCGGGATCGGCGGAGGTGATGTCGCCATGATCGATGTCGGCCATCATCCACATCGGGATGGCCATTCCGGCGGATGTCAGCCGCTCCTGCAGCAACAGGCAGGCGCCGATCGTCTCGCCGAACTCGCGGCCGATGCTCATCGGCTCCCAGAACATGTAGGAAAGGCCGGCGGTGCGCGCGTGCTCGGCGACATCGGCCCAACAATCGATCGCGATCTTGATCAGTTCCTCGCGTCTGGCCGGATCGTCGAAATCCTTATAGGTGAAGATCGCAAATTGCGTGCCGATCGAATGGCCGCCGAGATCGGCGGTGATGTCGGCAAAATTCTTGAACCAGTCGATGTAGTAGCGGCGCACATCGGCATCCGGATGTCCGAAATGGTTGAGGCGCCCATAGGGGCCAGTCATGCCCGAGGTGACCCGCACACCGGTGCGCTTCAGCGCAGCGCTCATCGTGCGCGTCAGGCGGCGGATGACGGGCGCCGGCCAGCTCGGATTGATGAACTCGTGGGTCAGTTGGAGGTCGCGGATCCGCAAATCATGCGCAACCGTGTCGATGAGGTCGTCTGGGTCGGCGAAGCGGTTCACCAGCGGATTGGTATTCAGCGAAAGGGTCAGCGGCATGACGGCATCCTTCAGGCGGCGGCAAGGCGGGTTGAAGCAAACCACTCGCCAAAGGCCACGCGCTCCGCTTCATTCAGATGGAGATAGTGTTTGGTGCGGCGATAGAGGATGTCCTCGGCCGTTTCGGCCCATTCCGTGACGACGAGATAGCGGGCCTCGGCCTCATAGAGCTGTCCGCCGAAATGCCGCCCAAGCCCTTCTAAGCCCGTCGCGCCGGCAACCACATTCCTGGTGCGGGCGCCATAGAGACGGCCGTAGTGATGCACGAGCTCGCGCGGCATCCAGGGATAGATATCGCGCAGGCTGTTGGCGAAAGTTTCATAGTCGGCGTTCGGAATTTCGCCGCCCGGCAGCGGCGCTTTCTCCGTCCAGTCGCCTCCCATGTTCGGGAAGATGTGCTTCAGGCGCTGCATCCCGCGTTCGGCGAGCTCGCGGAATGTGGTGATCTTGCCGCCGAAGACATTGAGCAGCGGAGCGCCGCCTGTCTCGTCGAGATCGAAGACATAGTCGCGGGTAACGGCCGACGGATTGCCCTTGCCATCGTCAAACAGCGGGCGCACGCCGGAGAAGCTGTGCAGCACGTCGTGGCGACGCAGCTTTTCCTTGAAATAGCGATTGACCGCCTTGAGCAGGTAATCGATCTCCGTCTCGTCGGCGGCAACATCCTCGGCCCGGCCTTCGTAAGCGATATCGGTCGTCCCGATCAGCGCCTTGTCGCCCTCATAGGGATTGATGAAAATGACGCGTTTGTCGTGGTTCTGCACCAGATAGGCATTGGCGCCCGCCCAGAACTTCGGCACGATGATGTGGCTGCCCTTGACGAGGCGGACGTTGCGGCCGGAGTTCGAACCGGCGACGCGATTGATGATGTCCATCACCCAGGGGCCGGCGCAGTTCACCAGACATTTGGCACGGAAGGTTCGCGTCTCCCCCGTGGCGTTGCTTTTCGTGACCACGATCCAACCGCCATTCTCGCGACGGGCCGACACGGCCGGCGAGCGGGTCAGCACCAGAGCGCCGTTTTCCGCTGCGCTGACCGCATTCAAGGTCACGAGGCGGGCGTCGTCGACCCAGCAATCGGAATATTCAAAGCCGCGTCTGTATTGATCGAGGATCGGCGTGCCTTCCGGGTCGCGGAGCAGGTTGAGCGTGCGCGTCCCGGGCAGCTTCTTCCGGCCGCCGAGATGATCGTAGAGGAAGAGGCCAAGCCGCACGAGCCATGCGGGGCGATCCTCAGGGCTGTGCGGCAGGACAAAGCGCATCGGCCAGATGATATGCGGCGCGGCGTTGAGCAGCACTTCACGCTCGATCAGCGCTTCGCGCACCAGGCGGAATTCATAATATTCGAGGTAACGCAGACCGCCATGCACCAGCTTGCCCGAGCGCGACGAGGTTCCCTGGGCCAGATCGTCCTTTTCGCACAGCACGACCTTCAGGCCGCGGCCGGCAGCATCGCGTGCTATCCCGGCGCCGTTGATGCCTCCGCCGATGACGAAGAGATCCAGGAGTTCGGGTTCGGTCATGTCATGCTCCTTCGATGCCTGCTGCATCAGAATTACGCGCCCAGCGGCGACGTCGTTGCGGCTTCGGCAAGCTTGTCCCAGGCGGGCGCCATTGCCTGGCGTACATCGGTGTAGGCAGAAAAGAGCCGGTCGAACCGGTGGGCCTCGCTGGCATCCGGTGTCTCCGGATCGCCGAGCAGCGGCGTCACCCAGTCGGCAATGCAATCGTCCATCCTGGAATAGACGCCGACAGCCACCGCGGCCATCATCGCCACGCCGGCCGCTCCCGTCTCCTCGCGGCGCGACTGGCGGATCGGTGCGTTAACGGCCGCCGAAAGTGAACGGCGAAGGGCGACGGAGCGTGTTGCCCCGCCGGTGACCCGCAACTCTTCGGGCATCGCGCCCATCGCCGCGTAGCAGTCGCGGGTGGCAAGCCCCAACCCTTCGACCACGCTGCGCAGCAGGTCGGGGAAGCCGTGACGCATCGAAAGCCCGGTGAAGCCCGCTCGCGCATTGGCGTTGACGAAAGGACCACGTTCGCCCGCTTCGGAAATATAGGGATGGTAAAGCACCGACCCCGGTCGGCTTTCTGCAAACCAGCCGTCGATGCGCGCAATGAGGTCTGCATGCGAAGCAGGCTTGCCTGCCTCGGCCATGAGATAGGCGGCGACACCGAGGATCCAGTCGATGTTGATCGTGGCGCCCATATTCGTCTGGACCTGAGTGACGATGCCGGGGATGGGCAGGGCGATCACATAGCCGGTGCCCTCACGATTGAGCTGAACGTCGGCAACGGACTTGGCGCGCAAGTGCACGCCGGTCGAGCCGATCGTCGAGCAGGCCGCGTTGCGAGCGCCGCTGCGCACGCCTGCACCAAGCGCCGTCATCACCATGTCGACATAACCGAGACAGACCGGCGTTCCGGCAAGAAGCCCGCAGGCCTTCGCCGCCTCCGATGTCAGCGGGTGGCTGATCTCGCTGCCGTCGATGATTTCGGGCAGGAGCCCGCGTCTGTGGTCGAGGCCGAGCGCGTCGATCACCACTGCATCATACTGGCGCGTTCTGAAATTACCGAAGGTGAAACTTGCCTCCGATGGATCGGTTGCCCGCGCGCCCGTGAGGTTGAGATAGAGCCAGTCCTTGCAGTGCAGCGCCGTCTCCGCCCGGTCGAGAAGATCCGGCGTGAAGCGGTCCATATGGGCGAGTTGCGCGCCCTGCTGGCACGTGTTGAGACCGGTGCCTGTTGCCTCGAAGCGGGCACGATTCTGCGTTCCGCCGGCGAGCGATGTGACTGTCGGCGCGGCGCGCGCGTCGAGCCACAGCCAGGCATCGGCAACCGGCCTATTGCCGCGGCCGACGAGCCAGGTGCCGTCGCCCTGTCCGGTGACGGCGATGGCTGCGGTGCGTGATGCAAGAGCGGGGACTTTTTCGCCGAGGCCACGCAACGCGCTGGCGCAATCGACCCAGGTCTGATCCAGCGACTGCGTTGCCGAGCCATCGTCTCCGGTGGTGTATCTGTTGCGAACGGAGGCCGTGGCGATCTGGCGTCCGGACAGATCGAAGGCGACAGCCTTGATGACCGAGGTGCCGGCGTCTATCCCAATGATGATCTTCTGGGTCGATGTCATCGCAGGCCTATCTCGCCACCATGGCAAGTGCCGCGGCGGGCAATACGCGCATCAAATTCATCCGAAGTCCTCCCGATCCCTAAACTCTCTGGGATGATGCATCCGGCTGCCAACGTCGGTCCTTTCACGGGTAACGGCAAGCGCGCCGCCGTTGGCAAATCCCGGATCTGGCGTGCAGCCGAAACCTCCCTAGCTTCACTCGAAAACATAACATAAAGATACCATAATGCCAGTAAGATTTTTCTAGCGATGTAATTTTTTTCATCTAAAATAGAAGAGTAAGAAGTTTGCTTCCGCGCCGCCGCGCCATCAGCGGGCGGCATCAAAAGCCGCAGTGTGCGCAATGTTCCATCTGTGAGATATTGCATTAAAAACAGACGGATGGCGCCAGTACACGTTTGAATGACAAGTGTGAAAACGTCTGCATTTGCCGTCACTTTTTGCTGCACCGCAGCGTGATGAACAAGATGTGAGGTCGTGCATTTCCGTCGAATTGCCGCGAAAGTGCCGTTGACAGCTTATAAAATATATAACATCATTTACGGCATAAGTAACATACTTCTATCACGGAAGTGCGCTTCCTGATGGAGAATTTGCAGGCCCAGGCGGTTGGAGGAGACAGCCGCCGGTCTTGTTGAGGAGGGAGGCTTCCAATGCGAATTTTCGTCCAGAGTTGCGCTCTTGCGGGCGGCCCGCCGGCTTCTGTTCCGGTGCGACGCAATGCTTCAGCCCGTCTGCGATCATCGTCGCGCTAGCCTTCTCCATCTCGCTATTCCAAGCCAAAGGCCGCCCGGACATGAGTACATCGCCCGATTATGCAGCATCAAAGCCGAGCAGCGGCAATCGCACGCTCCTTGTCAGTGCGGCGTTGGCGGTCATCGTCGTTGCAGCGATCGCGTTCGATACGACGGTCGTCAGGATCGGCTCCGAAAACGATGTCCGGCAGCAGGCATTCTCTCCGGAAACCTTCGGCGCCGAGCAGTTCCCGAAGATCAAGGCGAATGTCGAGGAGCGGGCCGTTGCGGCCGCCGATCTCGCGGCCGCCATTGCCGCCGACAAGAAGGCGGCGGCCGAGAAATACGGCACCGCAACGAGCACCGGCCCGGTTATTCCCGTCACGCTGACCGGCGTTTTCGGGGCCCGCAAGTCGAACACCAACGAAATGAAGATCGATGGGTTGCCTCCCGAGACGGTGGTCCGTGTCCAGACCGGCCCTGCGGTCAACGGCACGGACCTCCGCGATGCAACCGGCACCATCGAATTCGGCCAGTTTACCAACCAGATCCAGTATCAGGATGCCGGCTCGGCCATCAATAACGAGATGAAGAAGGCGGTTTTTGCAGGCCTGGATGCTGACGCCCTGGACGGAAAGCAGGCGACCGTGGTCGGCGTTTTCAAGCTCATCAACCCGAAGAACTGGCTCGTCACGCCGGTGAAGGTCGAGCTCAAATGAACCAGCCGCAACGCAGCAACGGGGCGAAAGGCGAGGTCGTCCTCGCTGCCCGCAACATCGCAAAATCCTACGGCAGCGTTCACGCCCTCAAGGGGGTGAACTTCGACATCCATCACGGCCAGGTCACAACGCTGTTCGGGGAGAACGGCGCGGGCAAGTCGACCTTGATGAAGATCCTTTCGGGTGTCGCGCAGCCAAGCTCCGGCGAGATCATTCTCGACGGCTCGGCGATCAGTTTTACCTCGTCGACCCATGCGCGCGAGTGCGGGATCTCGATCATCCACCAAGAGCTCAGCCTCGCGCCCAATCTCAGTGTGCGCGACAATATTTTCATGGGCCGGGAGATCATCAAGGGCGGTGTCGTCGACTTCGCTGAAGAGGCGCGTCAGACCCGCGCGCTGATGGAGGAGCTCGAGGAAGACATCGATCCGCTAACGCGCGTCGAGGATCTCCGCCTCGGCCAGCAGCAGATTGTCGAGATTGCGCGGGCACTCTCCGTCAATTCGCGCATCCTGATCATGGACGAGCCGACCTCGGCGCTGAGCGCGACCGAGGTGGAAGTGCTCTTCAAGGTCATCCACGACCTGACGAGCCGAGGCGTGTCGATCGTCTACATCTCGCATCATCTGGAAGAGGCGCTGCAGATCACTAATCACGCCGTCGTTCTGCGCGACGGAAACATGACGGCCTATGCCGAGCGCAAGGATATCGATCTCGAATGGATCGTCCGCAACATGGTCGGCGAGAATTTCGACCTCGGCAGCCCGCCGGAAGGTCACCAGTTCGGAAACGTCTCGCTTTCCATCGAAAACCTCAGTGTCCCCGGTCCCTCCGGCGCTGCCTATAATGCGGTCGATCGTCTGTCTCTCAAGGTGCGTGCCGGTGAGATCGTCTGCATCTACGGGCTGATGGGCGCCGGGCGCACGGAACTGCTCGAGTGCATTGCCGGACGTCTGCGCGCAAGTGGCGGACAGGTTCTGCTCGAAGGACAGGACGTCAGTGGACTCAGCATCGCCGGGCGCATTGCCAGCGGTCTCGTGCTCGTGCCCGAAGATCGCCAGCGCGACGGTCTCGTCCAGACGATGACGGTCGGCTCCAATCTGTCGCTAGCGAGTATCCGCGCCTTCACCAAGGGGCTTTTCACCTCCGGCCACCGCGAGCGCGATCTCGTCAATGACGCGATCCGGCGGGTGCATGTGAAAACCGACGGCGGTGCAGCTTCGATCGGCTCGCTCTCCGGCGGCAACCAGCAGAAGGTCGTCATCGGCAAGATGCTGGCAACCCAGCCGAAGGTCATCCTGCTCGATGAGCCAAGCCGCGGCATCGACATCGGGGCCAAGGCGGAAGTTTTCAAGTTGCTCGCGGAGCGCGCCAAGCAGGGATTGGCGGTCATCTATTCGACGTCCGAAGTCAATGAATGCCTGAGCATCGCGCACCGCATCATCGTCATGCATCGCGGCAGGATATCGGCCGAGTTCGGCTCGGATGTCACCAAGGAAAAGATCATGGCCGCCTCCGGCGAAGCCGTGGTCGCGCACTAGCCTGGATTATGGAGCACTGATTATGTCAGTCACGAACATCACCGAAAAGAAATCAGTTTCCAGCGGGCCGAAGCGCAATACCAATATCGTGCGTCTCATCCTGGAGGGCCGGGCCTTCTTCGCGCTGATCGTCATCATCGCGGTTTTCTCGTTCCTGTCGCCCTATTACTTCACGCTGAACAACTTCCTGATCATGGCCTCGCACGTCGCCATCTTCGGCATTCTGGCGATCGGAATGCTGCTCGTCATCCTGAATGGCGGCATCGACCTTTCGGTCGGCTCGACGCTTGGGCTTGCAGGCTGCATCGCCGGTTTTCTGATGCAGGGCGTCACGCTCACCTATTTCGGCGTCATTCTCTATCCGCCGGTCTGGGCCGTCGTCGTCATCACATGTGCGCTCGGTGCGCTGGTCGGTGCGGTCAACGGCGTGCTGATCGCCTATCTCAAGGTGCCGGCCTTCGTCGCCTCGCTCGGCGTGCTCTACGTGGCCCGCGGTATCGCGCTTTTGATGACCAATGGCCTGACCTACAACAATCTCGGTGGCCGTCCGGAACTCGGCAATACCGGCTTCGACTGGCTCGGCTTCAATCGGCTCGCAGGCATTCCGATCGGGGTCATCGTACTTGCGGTTCTCGCGATCGTTTGCGGCATCGTGCTGAGTCGCACCGCCTTCGGCCGCTGGCTCTATGCCTCAGGCGGTAACGAGCGTGCTGCCGACCTGTCCGGCGTCCCGGTCAAGCGCGTGAAGATCATCGTCTATGTGCTTTCGGGCGTCTGTGCCGCAATCGCCGGCCTGGTCCTCTCCTCGCAGCTGACCTCGGCCGGTCCGACGGCAGGCACAACCTACGAACTGACGGCGATCGCAGCCGTGGTCATCGGCGGCGCGGCGCTGACCGGCGGCCGCGGTACGGTCCGCGGCACCATGCTCGGCGCTTTCGTCATCGGCTTCCTTTCGGACGGCCTCGTGATCATCGGCGTCTCGGCCTACTGGCAGACAGTATTTACCGGCGCTGTGATCGTTCTCGCCGTCCTCATGAACAGCATCCAATACGGCCGCCGGGTCAAATCGTCCTGACGGCTGAGACCGAAACTTATCCACGACGGCAGGCTGGAGTCCAGGAAAGCCGATTGGGGAAAGCAACGCCGGATCACCGGCAATAACTGAGCTCACGAATGGGAGAGAGACTATGTTTAAGAAAGGCATGCGCATACTTCTGGCCGCCGCGGCCGTAGCACCGCTTCTGGCAAGCTCGGCTTGGGCAGCGGGCATGATGACGATCATCGTCAATGATCCGTCGAATCCCTATTGGCTGACGGAAGGCAATGTCGCCAAGGCAACCGCCGAAAAGCTAGGCTACACGGCCTCGGTCAACGCCCACAAGGGTGACACCAACACCGAAAGCAACCTGATCGATACGGCGATCACCAACAAGTCGGTGGCGATCATCCTCGACCCGGCAAATGCCGACGGTTCCGTCGGTGCGGTCAAGAAGGCCGTTGCTGCCGGCATCCCGGTCATCCTCGTCAACGCCGAAATCAACCAGGAGGGCCTGGCGAAGGCGCAGCTTGTTTCCAACAACGCACAGGGTGCCGCCCTCGGCGCGCAGCAATGGGTCGAAGCGATCGGCGACAAGGGCAACTATGCCGAACTCTTCGGTGCTCCGTCCGACAACAACGCGGCAACGCGGTCGAATGGCTACGAGACTGTCCTTTCGCAGTATCCGGATCTGAAGAAGGTCGCCAAGGAAGTTGCCAACTGGGACCGCACCCAGGGCCACAACAAGATGCAGTCCATGCTGCAGGCCAACCCGGATATCGTCGGCGTCATCTCGGGCAATGACGAAATGGCGCTCGGTGCGATCGCGGCACTCAAGGAAGCCGGCAAGCTCGCCAATGTGAAGGTCGGCGGCTTCGACGGTTCTCCGGATGCCGTTGCTGCCATCAAGGCAGGCGAACTCCAATACACCGTCCTCCAACCGGTTGCCGTCTTCTCCGAAGAAGCCGTCAAGCAGGCCGATAACCTGATCAAGACGGGTAACACGGGTGCCAAGAGCGAGAAGCAGCTCTTCGATTGCCTGTTGATCACCAAGGACAACATCGACAAGTACACCGGTCCGTTCGTCCTGGCGCAGTAAACGGTAAGAGGGCGCTCGCTAGAGCGCCCTCATTTTCATGCTGGAAGCGATGGCCGGCGATCCAACCGCCGGTTGCGCTTCGCCTTTTTGCCTTGGCGCGGCAATCACTGTACGAAGCTGGGATCCATAATTCAGCGACAGGGGTGACCCGTGACACAGAAGACCAGCCGGGACGACGATCTGTTGGACCAGCTCACCAGCGACAGCCGGCAGACGCGCCAAATCGCGCGCCGCCGCATGATTGCAGAGGCCGTGATGGGTGAAGGCTCGATGCGGATTGAAGACCTGACCGACCGCTTTGGGATCAGCCTGATGACCGCTCACCGCGATGTCGATGAACTCGTCAGTCGCGGCCTCTTCAGGAAGACGCGTGGCATCGTCACTGCGGCGGCGACCAATCTCATCGAATCCAGCGATGTCTATCGCTCCAACCGTCAGTCGGCCGAAAAGAAGCTGATCGCCGAGGCGGCAATGCAATTCGTCGAACCGGGACAGGCGATCTTTTTCGATGACTCGACCACGGTTCTTCAGATGGCAGCACATCTGCCTTCGAAGGCGCCGGTCACCGCAATCACCAATTCCCTGACGCTGATGAATGCGCTGACGGGCCTGCACGACGTGACGCTGCTCGCCCTCGGCGGCCAGTATTACAATTGGTGCAATGCCTTCATGGGCCGCATGACCATCAACGAGATCAAGGCTCTCAGGGCAGATGTGGCGTTCATCTCGATGTCGGCGATCAGCGATGGCACGGTGCTGCACCAGTCCCCTGAAACAGTCGATACCAAGCGCGCCATGTTCGACTGTTCCGTAAAACGCATCCTGCTTGCCGATCATACCAAGTTCGAACGGCGTGCACTCCACAGTTTCGCAGCACTGGATGAGTTCGACGTCGTTATCGTCGACGACAAGACCCAGCCGGTGCATATCGACCGCATGCGGTCCAGAGATATCAACGTGGTCATCGCCAAGGGCGCCGGAGGGCGCTCCTGACAGCGCCGGCCCGTTGCCCCTCATGAGGTAAACCTGAATGCCGACACTGCTCGGGATCGATAGTGGTTTGACAGTCACCAAGGCGGTCATCTTCGATATCGACGGCACGCCGCTTGCAGTCGCCCGGCGCCGCGTCACGCAGTTCATTCCGAAGACCCGCCATATCGAGCGCGACATGGATGAATTGTGGAACGCGACGGCCGATGCCATCCGCGAGGCGATTTCGCTCAGCGGACGGCCGGCAAGCGACATAGAGGGCATTGCCGCTACCGCACATGGAGACGGCATCTACCTGCTCGATCACGCCCGGAAGCCGCTCGGCCGGGCCATTCTCTCGCTGGACAGCCGGGCAGGGGCGATCGTCGACCGGTGGACGCAGAGCGACGTCGCCGACCTGGCGATCGAACTGACGGGACAGATCCCGCACGTCTCCGCGCCATCGGCATTGCTTGCCTGGATCCGCGAAATGGAACCTGAGCGCTACAAGCGCATTGGCCATTTCTGCAGCTGCAAGGACTGGCTGCGGTTCTGCCTGACCGGGATCATCGGTACGGACCGCACCGAAGCCAGCACCTCCTTCACCAATGTCAAAACGCAGAACTACAGTGAGGACGCCCTGCGGCTGTTTGGCTTGCAGGATCTCGTCGACGCCCTGCCACCAGCCTCGCGCTCCGACCAGATCGTCGGGCGCGTGACCCGTGAAGCCGCGCAGCTGACGGGCCTTGTCGAAGGGACGCCTGTCGTTGCCGGTCTGCACGACGTCACGGCCTCGGCGCTCGGGGCAGGGGGTTATGCCAAGGGCGTTGTCGCGGTCATTGCCGGGACCTATTCGATCAACGAGACGCTTTCGTCGGAACCGCGTGTCGACCGGCGCTGGTTCTGCCGCAACGGGATTGCGCCCGGCATTTGGAACAGCATGTCGATCTCGCCTGCATCGACAGCCAATTACGACTGGTTTCTGGACACGCTCTGCGCTGCCGAGCGAACGAATGGCGAGGTGCGAGGCAACTCGATCCACGCCCTGCTGGCGCCCGAGATCGACGCCGCCTTCGAACGCCCCTCGACGGCGCTCTTCCATCCCTATCTGTTCGGCTCGCCTTATGGCGCAGCCGCCAGCGCCGGCTTCTTCGGGCTCGGTGGATGGCACGACCGCGGCGACATGCTGCGCGCCGTGCTTGAGGGCATCGCCTTCAATCATCGCATCCATGTCGATGCGCTTCGCGACGGCTTTGCCTTCGATCAGGCGCGGCTCGCCGGTGGCGTCTCGCGCAATCCTGCCGTCGTGCAGATGTTTGCCGATGTGCTTGGCATGCCGGTCACGGTAACCGAGACGGATGAGGCGGCCGCCTGGGGTGCCGCGCTTTGTGCCGGGTCCGGCGCCGGTATCTTTGCCGATCCGCAGAGCGATCCGCGCGACACGGCCTCGATCGCGAAGACTTGCCGGCCGGATGCGGCGCGCAGCGCGGATTATGAAAAGCGTTACCAGGTATTCCGCGACATTGCCGACGCGATGATCCCCCTTTGGCCGAAGATTGCCGCGCTTGCGCCGGAGCAATCGGCAAACTGAAAAGACAAATGCCTGCTGCGGCGGGCGATTTAGGACGATGAGCATGACCCCCGATTTGCAGCAGCGCTTCTCGAATCTCGGCGAGAACGATATCGACGTTTTGATCATCGGGGCGGGCATCAACGGTGCCGGCCTGTTCCGCGACCTCTCGCTACAGGGTGTCAATTGCCTGATCGTCGACAAGGCCGACTTTGGCTCCGGCACGAGCGCCGCACCATCGCGGCTCATTCACGGCGGCCTGAAATATCTGGAAACGGGCGAATTCGGACTGGTTGCGCAGTCGACGCTTGAGCGCAACCTCCTGCTCAAGAACGCGCCGCATTGCGTCGAGCCGCTGCCGACCTTCATTCCGGTCTTTTCCTGGACGCGCGGCATCTGGGCAGCGATCCGGACGCTCTTCGGGTCGAAGACGGCGCCACGCAGCCGTGGTGCGGTTCTCATCAAGATCGGGCTTCGGCTCTACGATTTCTTCGGTTCGCGCGACCAGGTCATGCCGCGCCACCGGCTGATCCTGAAGAAACAGGCGCGCCGAGAGATGCCGCATATTACCCCCGCCATCGTCGCCGGCGGCATCTATTACGACGCCAAGATCAGCAGGCCGGAGCGGCTCGTCTATGAGCTCGTGCGTGATGGTCTCGATGCGAATGCGGGGAGCCTCGCGACAAATTTCGCGACACTGGCTGCCGTTTCAGAAGGGCGTTTGACCTTCCGGCAGCCCGATGGTCGTGATGTCACCGTTGCTCCCAAGCTGGTCGTCAATGCGGCAGGTCCCTGGATCGATCACGTCAACACTTTGCTCGGCGCTCCATCGCGGCTGATCGGCGGCACGAAGGGTTCCCATATCCTGCTTGACCATCCCGAATTGGTGCGAAGCCTCAACGGCCACATGATCTATTTCGAGGCCGATGACGGCCGCATCTGCCTGGTCTACGACTATCTCGGGCTGGCACTGGTCGGGTCGACCGACATTCCGGCAGGTGATCCGGACAATGTCTCCTGCGAGGAGCCGGAAACGGAGTATTTCCTCGAAAGCATCCGCTCGCTGCTGCCAACGCTTCGCTTCGATCGCGATCAGATCGTTTACAGCTACAGCGGCATCCGCCCGCTGCCGGCATCGGATGCGACCGCACCGGGGCTGATCAGCCGCGACCACTCCGCGCCGGTGAAGGAACCCGAGGACGGCAGACCTTTTCCGGTCATTTCGCTGGTCGGAGGCAAGTGGACGACGTTCCGCGGCTTTGCGGAAGAGGTCGCCGACACCGTTCTCTCCCGGCTGCAACGCCGCCGCAGCCAGTCAACACGCTATCTGGCGATCGGCGGCGGCAAGGCCTTTCCGGCGGATGCTGAGCAGCGTAACGCCTGGATTAGCGATACCGCGGCGCGCAGCGGCGTTGCTGCCGAGCGTGCCGACGAACTGCTCGGCCGCTACGGCACGACGGCTGTGTCCCTGCTTTCCTCCCCTTCAAACTATTCCGACGAACAGCGCCTGACGGGTGCTGCACGTTACAGTCTCCTGGAGATCGACTGGATCGCCCGGAACGAACTCGTTATCCATCTGTCGGACATCGTGATGCGCCGCACGACGCTTGCGATCGAGGGTCGGTTGACGCTCGCAGGCTTGCGGGAAATCGCCGGCGTTGCCGAGGCGGCGCTCGGCTGGAGTGCCGAACGAACGGCAAGCGAAATCCAGGAGGTTGTCAGCCAGCTGAGCCGTTTCCACGGCCAAACGCTAACGGGCAAGCCTGCCCCCGCCGAGCCGGAAAAGGCAGCCCGCCCGGCGTTGGGCTAGAGCGTTTCAGGAGAAAGCCGGATCGAGGGAACCGGATTTATAACGCTTCGCCATTTCCGAAACGGGAAGGGGCGTGATGCGGCCGGCCATGCCGGCAGTGCCGAACTGTTCGAAGCGCTCCTTGCAGAGCTTGGTCAGCGCCGTCATTGCCGGCTTCAGATATTTGCGCGGGTCGAACTCGCTTGGGTCCTCCTGCAGCACGCGGCGGATCTGACCGGTCATCGCCATTCTGCCGTCGGTGTCGATATTGACCTTACGCACGCCGTTCTTGATGCCGCGCTGGATTTCCTCGACCGGCACTCCCCATGTCGGCTTCATCTGGCCGCCATATTTGTTGATGATCTCCTGCAGCTCGATCGGGACCGAGGACGAGCCATGCATGACGAGATGCGTGTTCGGGAGCTTACGGTGAATTTCTTCGATGACGTTCATCGCCAGCACCGAACCGTCCGGCTTGCGGGTGAACTTGTAGGCGCCATGCGATGTGCCCATCGCGATGGCGAGCGCATCGACCTTGGTTTCGCGCACGAACTTCACGGCCTCGTCCGGATCGGTCAGCAGCTGGTCATGCGAAAGCTTGCCCTCGGCGCCGTGGCCGTCCTCGGCCTCGCCCATGCCGGTCTCCAGGGAACCGAGAACGCCGAGTTCGCCTTCCACCGAGATGCCGCCGAAATGCGCCATATCCGTCACCATCTTGGTGACGCCGACATTATAGGCCCAGTCGGCGGGCGTCTTGGCGTCCGCCTTCAGCGAACCATCCATCATCACCGAGGTGAAGCCCGCCTGGATCGCCGTCATGCAATTGGAGGGATCGTTGCCATGGTCGAGATGCACGCAGACTGGAATATGCGGATAGATTTCGACGACGGCATCCATCATGTGCTTCAGCATGATGTCATGGGCGTAGGCGCGGGCTCCGCGCGACGCCTGCATGATAACCGGCGCCTGACACGCGTCGGCGGCCTCCATGATGGCGAGCGCCTGCTCCATGTTGTTGATGTTGAAAGCGGGAACGCCGTAGCCTTCCTCCGCAGCATGGTCGAGCAGTTGCCTCAGCGTAATGCGTGCCATCCAAGATTTCCCCCATATCGATGGTCGAACGAAATGCCGCCATCTCCTCGAAACTAGAGCCCGGGCGCGAGCCGTTCAAGCGTCTTATTTTAATAGGCAAAATGGCATAGGAGGAGGAATGTAACAAGCAGTAATAACAATATCACAACAGGCATGATATTTCTCGAGAGACATTTCGCCTGCCCTAGCAGAATGAAATTCAGGCATGCGCTGAAGAGATGGGTCGCCGTAACGGTCCTTGCCGGCGATGGCGAGATCTCTTGAGCTAGGCACCCATGTGGCCGCGCGGTTGTGGCTTATTGCCAATGGCCAGCATCAGCCTCGATTTTAAGGCTGATGCAACCGAATGGGCAATATCCGGCAAACCGGGTCAGATGAGACCGTATTGTTCCGCCTTGTTGCGCAGGAACGGCAGGCCATTGCCCATGACCTCTTCCATATCGCGTGCAACGGGGCGCCAGACGGCCAGGCCATAGGCGACCTCAGGCGGCATGTTGATGAAGCTTTCCATCGCAAGTCCGCCCTTGAAGCCGATGGCGGCGAGCGCGGCGTAGATCGCATCCCACGGAATATTGCCGCAGCCCGGCGTGCCTCGGTCGCTCTCGGAAAGATGGATGTACTTGAGGTGGTCACGGGCGATCAGGATGCCGTTTGCCGCACCCTTCTCCTCGATATTCATGTGGTAGGTATCGAGGTGGACGAAGATGTTATCCGCACCGACACGCTCCACCATGTCGACGGCCTGCTGCGCCGAATTGATCAGGTGGTTCTCATAGCGGTTCACGGCCTCGACGCCGAGTTGGATGCCATACTTCTTCGCATGTTTTGCCGCAACGTCGAGCACCTTGGCGATGTTGTCGTATTCGCCCTCAGTCGGCGGCAGGCCGGTGCGCTCGCCGATGCCGCCGAAGATGACACCCGAGAGCGCCTCCGCGCTCATCTCCGCGGTCTTTTCGATCGCCACCTTCAGGTGCTCGATTGCGGCATCCGGGCGGACGGAGGCCCAGGCATGTTCCGGCAGGCCAAGCGAGCAGACGGCGCGCAGCTTGTTCTTTTCAAGCAGGTCGCGGGTGTGTTTGGCATCGACGGCAGGCGCGTTCAGCAGCGCGATCTCGATGAAATCCATCTTGTAGTGCACGGCTCCGGCAATCGCCTTCTCAGCGCCTGCGCGATCCCAGTTCATGGTCCACATGCTGGTGTGAACGCCGAAACCTTCCATGGTCGTATCTCCTATTTCACGATTCTGATGAACTTGGCCGAGAGCCACCGCAGCACCATCACGACGATGAGCAGGATGCCCCAGACGGCAGTGGTGAGATGCTGGTTGGCGCCGAGCAGGTTGAGCCCCGAAGAGAGGAGTTGCAGCACGATGAGCGCCACGAAGACGGGCAGGACGCGGCCGAAGCCGCCGAAGGGGTTTATGCCGCCGAGGAAGCAGGCGAGCACGGTGATCAGCAGATAGGATTCGCCGTGGCCGACGCGCACCGAATTGAAACGCGCAAGCATGATGATGCCGGCAACCGCAGCCATCACGCCGGAAAGCATATAGACCAGCACCAGGACTTTGCGGGTGTTGATGCCGGAATAGCGGGCAGACTCGATATTGGAGCCGATCATATAGGTGGAAAAGCCAAGTTTGGAGCGCGAGAGCAGGATGTGGCTGGCAATGACGCAGGCGATCAGGATCAGCAACGGGACGGGGATGCCGAGGATGCTGCCGTGGCCGATCGGAGCGACGAAGGTGGGAAAGCCCGAGATATCGCCGCCGCGTGTCAGGAACTCGCCGAGGCCGCGCAGGAAGATCATCATCGACAGCGAAACGAGGATCGGATGGGCGCGGGTAAAGGCGATGACCAGGCCCATGACCAGGCCGCTTGCCGCGCCGACGGCGAGCGCCAGAGCGGAGCCGAGCAAGAAGGCGCCCGGGCCGGCATCGATGCCGCCATTGGCCTGCAGCGTCCAGGCAAGCGTCAGGCCGGCGATGTTGGCGGTGAAGGTGATCGCAAGGTTGAGGCCGCCGGTGAGGATCGGCATCAGCATGGCAAGCGTCAGGATGCCAAGCTCGGGAAGCTGAAAGGCGACCGATCCGAAGGTCGCGCTCGTCAGGAAATGCGGCGAGGCGACACCGAAGACGATCAGCACGGCCGCCAGTGCGGCGAGGGGACCGGCCATGTCTGCCCCGAAGATGGCGTTGAAGCGGGCGGCGAGCGCGTTCATCAGCTCTCTCCCCTGTCTGCAGGCCTGCCGCCGGTCAATTTGCGGGTCGCAAACACCGGCACCAGATTGCCGATGCGGGCGCTCGACAAGGTGATCGCAAGGAGGATGATCGCGCCGACGATCATCTTGAAGGCGAAGGGCGAGACGCCCATCAGGTTGAGGCCGTTCTGGGTGATCGAGACGAGCAGCACGCCCAGCACGCAACCGAGCACCGAGCCCTTGCCGCCGCCCAGCCGCGCGCCGCCGAGCACCACGGCGGCCAGGACATCGAGCTCGCGGCCATAGAGTGCGTTCGGCACGACCTCCTGCGCATAATGCGCCTGCATGAGGCCGGCGATGCCAGCCATCAATCCAAGCCAACCGAAGGCGATAAACTGCATGGCGCCGATATTGATGCCGAAGCGGCGCGCCCCTTCCGGATTGTCGCCGAAGGCATAGAGCTGCCGGCCGGTCGTCGTGCGGGTAATGAAGAGCCAGGTGGCGAGCGTGCAGACGGCCATGACAACAACCGGCAAGGTGATCTCAGCCCAGCTCCCATCGGCCATTTCGCGCTCATAGATGATGACGCGGGTCGTCAGCCAGTCGGGCAGATTGTAGATCGAGACGCCCTTGGTGAAGAACATCAGCAGGCCGAAATAAACGTTGAAGGTCGCGATCGTCGCGACGATCGAGATGATCCGGAAGCGGTGTATCAGGAAGGCGTTGATCATCCCGAGCACCATGCCGATACCGGCCGCGATCAGCAGACCGGACACCCAGCCGCCCCCGCCGATCCGCTCAAGCGCCAGTGCAGTGACATATTGCACGATCGAGGCGGCGACGGCGAAGGAGATGTCGATGCCGCCTGATATCAGCACCACGAGCAGGCCGACGGCAAAGATGATGTTGACCGCGCTGATATTGAGCAGGTCGAACCCATTGCCGAGCGTGAAGAAGCGGTCGGTCGTAAAAGCCAGGACAATGCTCATCGCGATGATGACGGCAAACAGCACGAATTCCGTCGTATAGGCCAGGAACAGCTTACGCATAAACCGTCGCCTCCAGGTCCTTCAGTGTGGTCGCGCGCGGATCGTACCAGCCGGCGATGTGGCCCTTTTCCATATGGATGATCCGATCGGCGTTGAAATAGACCTCCGGCACCTCGTCCGAGATGAGGATGATCGCAAGCCCCGCCTCGGCAAGGCGCGCTACGATTTCGAAGATGCCGGCGCGCGCGCCGACATCGACGCCGACCGTAGGCGCATCGAGGATCAGCACCTTGGGATCGGTGGCGAGCCATTTGGCGATCGCGACGCGCTGCTGGTTGCCGCCCGAAAGCGTCGAGATCGCGTCGTCCTGCTTGCCTATCCTGATGCCGAGGTCGGCGATCCAGCGCGCGACGAGCGAGCGCTTCTTGTCCGTCGAAATGAGCCGGCCGCTCAGGATACGGTTAAGCGAGGCCATGACCAGATTGTCGGCGATAGACTGCGGCTGGTTGAGACCGAGCGAAAGGCGGTCTTCGGAGAGATAGGCGACGCCTGATGTGATCGCCTCGCGGTTGGAGGCAAAGCGCACCGGCTTTCCCTCCAACACGATCGTTCCCGCCGCGGGCCGGCGCATGCCGAACAGCGTGAGCGCAAGTTCGGTGCGCCCGGAGCCAAGCAGGCCGGTGATCCCGAGCGTCTCCCCTCGGCGCAGATCAAAGGAAATGTCCTCGAACTCGCCAGGCCGGGAAAGCTTGCTGACAGAAAGCAGGACCGGGTTCTGCGATACGTCGCGGGCGAGAACATTCTGGTCGAAGGTGCGCCCGGTCATCAGCTCGGTGATGTCAGACTGGGTCATGCCCTCCACCGGATAGACCCCGACCAGTGCGCCATCACGCAGCACGGTGATGCGCGAGGAGATGTCCAGCACTTCCGCAAGGCGATGGCTGACGAAGACCACGGCAACGCCCGAAGCCGACAGCGTGCGTACGATCGCCAGCAGATGATCGGTCTCCGACTGGGTGAGGGAGGCGGTCGGCTCGTCCATGAAGACGATCCGGGCCTCTCCGACCAGCGCGCGGGCAATGGCGACGATCTGGCGCTGGGCGATGGCGAAGTCCTTGAGGGGTCTGTCGACGTCGAGGGTGACGCCGAGCCGGGCGAGCGCCTCCTCGGCTATTTCGCGGATCGCGGCATAATTGACGAAGCGCGGGCGCGAACCGGAAAGGGTTTGGAAGGCGATGTTTTCCGCCACGCTCATTTCCGGAAAGAGCGCGAGGTCCTGCCAGATGATCTGGATGCCGCGGGACTGGGCCATGGCAGGCGTCATGTGAGATATCGTCTCGCCGTCGAAGACGATCTCGGCGCCGTCTGCAGGCCGATAGACGCCGGAAATCACCTTGATCAACGTGCTCTTGCCGGAACCATTCTCGCCGGCCAAGCAATGCACCTCGCCGGGCAAGACTTCGAAGGCGACGTTTTTCAGCGCCTTCACACCGCCGAATGTCATGTCGATGCCGCGAAGCGAAAGAAGCGGCTGGGCCTTCACACCATCATCCGTTGCCTTGCTCATGCCGGTTGCCTGTCCAGTCGAATGCCATGAAAGGTCAATGGTCCAGCCATGGCCGGATACCGCTCTCTTTTCCCGAACGCCGGGCCGGTCGCCATGGACCAGCCCGACACCCGGGGAGGGGGCCTATTCAGAGGCCCATTGCGGCCAGGTCGTCGACCGTATCCTTGTTGATCGGCAGCAGTTGATCGACGATGATGTCGTTACCAACAGGCTTGATCACGCCGAGACCCGGAATGTCATCACCTTCCTTGACGCTCTCGCCCTTGATCAGGCGATCGGCGAGCGTGACGAAGACTTCGCCGGCCTGCTTCGGATTCCACATGAAGCCGCCCGATATCGCATCGGACTTGATCAGCTTCTGGCCCTGGCCGGGCGAGAACGGGCCGAGCACGAAGATTTTGCCCGTCTTGCGGCGTTCCTCGATGGCGCGCCCAGCGCCGATCGGACCCTGGCTGCCGAAGGCGAGGAAGCCGGTCAGATCCGGATGCGCGGCAATGAGATCGAGCGCCGTCGAGCGGCTTTTATCGACGTCTTCCGCGACGCCGTAGCGCTCGCCGACGAGTTTCATGTCCGGGTAATTCGCCTTGATATAGGCGATTGCGGCATCCGCCCAGGCGTTGTGGAGCGGCACGGTCAGCGAACCGACGAAGACGGCATATTCGCCCTTGCCACCCATTTTCTCGGCGAGCAGCTTTCCATGCGCTTCACCGAAGCCGGTGGCCGATGCGAGTTCGAAATTCCAGTCGGCGCCCTTCTGCGAGGGTGATTCATGCGTAATGACCTTGATGCCGGCGGCCTGCGCCTTGGTGAGCACGGGCTCGAGCACCTTGGCATCGTTCGGAACCACACCAATGACTTTGACGCCTTGGGCAATCAGATCCTCGATGGCGCGCACCTGCAGCGCCGGATCGGCGCTGGTCGGGCCGATCATAAAGGCATCGACGCCTAATTTCTGGCCCTGTTCCTTGATCCCGGCTTCCATCGCGTTGAACCAGGGAATGCCGCCGATCTTGACGACAACGCCGACCTTCGGCGCGTCCTGCGCAAACGCGACCACCGCCCCGGCAAGCGACAGCGATGCGGCAAATGCCGCTACGATAAGGCTCCTCATCCTCACTCCTCCTCAAAGGTCGCTCATACGAACGACGACCACCGGCCGGTTTGCGGCAGGTTGTTCCTGGTTGCTTCTTGGCGAGGGAATACCCTTGCCTCCCATCCCGCCTCCTCAGGCGAACCATCTTTGCACAATCGATCTTTCTTTTTTGCACAATCGATGGTGCAATGACTATCGATCAAGGTAGGGGTTTCGTCAAGAGGGGTTTGTTTCTAAGGGAAGCGACAAAGGAAAGGCGAAATATGACCGACATCGGCAAGAAGAAGGCGACGATCTACGATCTCTCGATGCTATCGGGTGCGTCGCCTTCCACCGTGAGCGCCGTGCTGAACGGAAGCTGGCAGAAGCGGCGTATCAAAGAGGCGACGGCGCAGCTCATTCAGAAGCTGGCGAACGAGCACGGATATACGGCAAACCTGCAGGCCCGTGGCCTGCGTTCGTCCCGCTCCGGTCTCGTCGGTCTTCTGCTGCCCGTGCACGACAACCGCTATTTCTCCTCCATGGCGCAGTCTTTCGAGGCGCAGGTCAGAAGCCGCGGCCAGTGCCCCCTTGTCGTCAGTGCCTGTCGCGATCCGGAGGAGGAGCGCAAGGTCGTCGAGACGCTGATCTCCTATTCGATCGATGAGCTTTTCATCGCCGGCGCAACCGATCCGGATGGCGTGCACAAGGTTTGCGAAAAGGCAGGGCTGAAACACGTCAACATCGATCTGCCGGGCACGCTGGCGCCGTCGATCATCAGCGACAATCATGAAGGTGCGCGCATGCTGACACAGGCGATCATCGAACGCGCGCAAGAGGATGGCCCGCTTTCACCCGACGATCTGTACCTGTTCGGCGGCCGCAACGACCATGCCAGCCATGAGCGAATTCGCGGTTTTCGCGACGTAAAGCGCGCATTGCTGGGCGCCGATCCCGACGTCTGCATCCAGCCGACCGGCTATTCACCCGCCATGACGGCTCGCGCCTTCGAAGCCTTCTACGAAGGCCACGGAAAGCTGCCGCGCGCATTCTTCGTCAATTCCTCGATCAACCTCGAAGGGCTGATGCGCTTCCTCGCACTGCATCCGCATGAGACCTTCGCCGATATCATCGTCGGCTGCTATGACTACGATCCCTTCGGCTCTTTCCTGCCTTTCCCCGTCTTCATGATCCGGCAGGACAGCGAAACGATGATCACCAAGGGCTTTGCAATTCTCGATGCGGACCGCCGCCCGCCAATCACGCATCTGGTGCGGCCGACACTCGTGCCACCACGCACGGCGCTGATCGGCCCGCTCGATGCCCTGAAGGATATCGAGTAATGCGCCCTGCCTCGTTTCGCTACGATCAAGGATGGCGGAGGATGCTGGGCGTGCAGCTTGCACCACATAGGCGCGCCTGATGACCCTAGTGCCGAGCGCCGGTACACCCCTTCAAGAGCACTAAACGGGCGGGGCCTCGGCTGAATCGTACCGATTTACAACGATTGCTTCGAGTCTTTCTCGCAACACCTGAGCGGGAACTGTAATCTTGGAAGGATTTGGCTGGATTAGAGCGATTCAGTTACGGTATCCGTAGGACTGCGAAGCGATTTGCGCGAGCGGGACAGCTAGAGACAGCACGTCCGCATCTCCTAAAGCAGGACCTTGATGAACGCGGATATGATAGCCGCCTGGGCGGTGGAAAATGGATTCCATGCGATGGATTCCGGGAATTATCGTCGCCATGACAATGCAGGCGTGATCACGATCGAGATAAAGAGGATGTCATTCCTCCTCATCGATGAGAGGCAAGGATTGCGACCGCGCCTCATATCGCGGTTGTTCAAAGACTTATCCCTCACAAGCGGGAGCGGCCGCTTGCAGGGTCTTCTTCTTGACCGCAATCCCAATCATTGAGCGCTCACGCCATCCCCAGCCCAGCCGATTCAGGTGGCGGATTGTGGCTGACGCCGATGAGCACCGTCGCAAACATTCAACACCTTCAGTATTTCTTCTTGCGAACGATCTTGTTGCCGCGGGGTCCGCTCACGACCGGTGTTCGGTCGCGGTTTTCGGCAAGCAGGCTCCGCCAGCGTTCGAGGCGATCGACGCCCAGGGCACCGCTTGCGACAGCTGCCTGGACCGCGCACCCCGGTTCATGGGCATGGGTGCAATCGCGAAAGCGGCAAAGCGGCGCCAGTTCAGTTATTTCAGCAAACAGGGTGTCTATACCGTCGGCACCGTCACTCACGTAAAGCGTTCTTATTCCCGGCGTATCGATGACCCAGCCGCCGCCTGAAATTGCATGCAGGGATCGCGCCGTGGTGGTGTGTCGGCCCTGCGCGTCATATTCGCGGATGGTGCCTGTCTTTTGCTTTGTGTCAGATTCAGGCCCGGTCATGGTGTTCACCAGCGTTGATTTTCCGACACCAGAAGATCCCACCAGCGCAACCGTCTGGCCAACGCCGCACCAGGGCCTCAACAGGGAAACGGCGTCCGCGGAGCGCCCATTCAAGGCAATGACAGGCAGGTCACGCTGCAAAGCCTCGGCTTGCGCCTGGAATATGCCGGCATCTTCCGCGGTGTCAGCCTTCGTCAGCACAATCACCGGATTGCTCCCGGCCTGGTTGGCCATGATCAGGTAACGTTCCAGCCGAGCAAGATTAAAATCGGCATTGCACGAGGTCACGATCAACAGGGTGTCGATGTTGGCGGCAACAAGTTGCTGGCCACGCCCGCCTTCCGGGCGTCGTTGAAAGACGCTTTTTCGGTCGAGACGTCTGATAAGCATGTCAGTCAGTGCATCGGCAAGAACCCAGTCGCCCACCGCGTAATCACCAGTACTGGTATTGGATGGAAATTCGAGTCCGACCGGCCCGGTGACATCGATTGCCTCGATGCGTGCCCGGTGAACTGAAGCGATGCGTCGGGGGATCAAGTCCGCTTCGCTGGGCTGGACTTGGTCCGCGAAGAATTCAGACCACCCAAGCAGTTCCAGCGGTGAAGCAAGTTGGGAGCTGGTCAAATCTTGTTCCACTTTCAGTAGGGCCGCCATAAAGGGTTTTTGAATGATCTTCCGCGGCCTTTCGCCTAGCTGCGTGGATGATCCCGTTTTGGCAACGAGGTTGCGTAAGCAGCAGCTTCGCCGGGGTAGGGGAAATCGTCCCCGAGCTGACGGTCGCCATCGTAGACTTTGAAGGTCGGCCCCTCAACTTCAACGATCTTATAGCCATTCACGTATTCGATCTTCGGTGTTTTCCAGCCCATCAAAAGCTCTCCAGTCCGGTCCGAGGGTTGTCTCTGAGGATGGTGCCAAGACCTCATACACAGCGGTCTATGACCTATCAGGTGCTTCACGATTAGCCAACGCCGGTTCGATCCCGTTCAAGACCACCTTTCGTCTGCAAATTCGGCGAAGCGTCACCGCCAGGCTGGTTTAAAGGTTATCAATGGGGCACGAGTGGCGAGGACGATCGCCTAATCGACGTGGTCGAGCCCGCCGGCTCAGGTACCTTTGCCGTCAACAAACTCGTCGGCAAGCAAGTGGCCTCGCGCCTGCGCCCGCATTTCCCTCGACCAGACGCGCGACTGGCCTTCAATCTTGCAAGGCGATCTATTCCGACCTGCAGTGGCAGCAGTATTGCTTAGGGAGAGCACCGTGCACGCCGCCAATACGTGCTCGTTTGGGTTTTCACCGAACCAATCGCGCGGCCAAAAATCGGCAGCACAATAAGTCACCCGTTGACGCTTCGAGCAGTCGCAGCGCTACCGCCGCCGGCAGCCCGGCGCGTAGCAAGCGCCTTGGCCGAAAAGAGCGCGTAAATGATCAGCGGAAGACAGACGAGATAGGATGTCCGGATGCCAGCATGTTCGGCAATGAAACCGAGCAGCGGCGGCGCCAGGAAAAAGACGACAAAGCTCATCTGGCCAAGGGCGGCGACGTTGAGATACGCCGCGCGATCTGTGCGTTGGGCCGCCGCCGAAACGGCGAGAGGATAGACCGCGCTGCAGCCGGCGCCCATCAAGGCAAAGCCCGCCAGCGCGACATAGGGATGCGGCGCCCCCGACACGGCGCAGATGCCGATGGCCGAAAGAACAAGCAACATCGTGGCGACGGCCCGCGCGCCAAACCGATCGACCAGCGGATCGACGAACAGGCGCGCCAGCGCCATGCAGAAGGTAAAGAGTGTCAATCCCAGTCCGCCAATGAAGGGCTCGACCGAAAACACATCGCGCATATAGATCGCCGACCAGTCGATCCCGGCGCCTTCGACGAGAAAGGCCGCGATGCCGATCACGCAGAGCGGCATTAGGCCCCAGGTGGGAAGCGCTACCAGCGGCGCCTTGCCTTCATGCAACGCGATCCGCTCCGGCGCATTCCGCATGCCGGAAATCGCCCAGATGCCGATGACAAGAACCGTGACAAAGGTCGCGGCGAGATGGAGTTCCATCGAAATGCCCGCTTGGCGAACGACCGAGGAGACAAGCGCTGTGACGAAGAAGCCGAGGCTCCAGAAACCATGCGCCCTGTTCATCACGCCGCGTCCTAGATGTGCTTCGATGCGATCAATCTCAACATTGAGATTGATCTCCAGCGCCCCGGCGAGCAGCCCCTCGACGAAGAGCACAAAGAACACGACCGGCGCCGCACCGATCCACGGCACCAGCGACAGCAGCGCAGACGTGCCGAGAACCGTAATGAATGCCGTCGCACGCGCGCCGAGCCGGGCGATCAAGGGCGAAGATAAAGTCAACGAAATCAAGGCGCCGATCGCAGCCCCTATCAGCGTCAACCCAAGCTCGGACTTATTGACGCCCATCGCAACCTGCAAATCCGGCATCCTCGACAGCAGCGCCCCCAGCGACACAGCGAAGAGAAAGAAGCAGACATAGATCCGCTGCTGCGGCGCGATTTTCATGATGCAACTCCGGGGATTGACGCGTCGAAGCAAAACACGCGCGTATGGACCTGGGATGTCTATCTCACAGGGCCCAAGATCGAAACTAGTTTCTGAGGGAATGCATCGGAGAAGGTGTTCTTAGGGACCGGCGCGATTTGCCTAGCCGCGGTGACGTGGCTTGCCGTTTGATCAAGGTTGCCGCGATTCCGAACGCGAGTTTCGTACCGCTTGAGAGCAAGAACCATGTGCTCGTGCCGGACAAGCCTGCGTGTAACGTGTTTCGAGCCGAACTTGCTGCCTTCCTCGGGCAGGATCGGTCGATGCAGCCGCGCGAGGTTCGTGGTTTGTGTCCTTGCAGTTCCATAAGCTATCTTACGCCGCACAGTTGATGTAGCCGCAAAGTTGAAGTGTCCTGTTTCTGCAAAGTTGGAATGTCACTCTCCCCGCGTTTGATGACGTAGGAGATTGCGGATGGGACTGATAGCGATGAGCGAGCGTGATCTACAGCGGATCGA
>NZ_MZMU01000018.1 GCF_004123835.1 Rhizobium leguminosarum
CGAGCGGCTTCTTCTTCGCCTTCATGATGTTCGGCAGCGAGGCATAGCGCGGTTCGTTCAGACGCAGATCGGTGGTGACGACCGCCGGCAGCTTGATCTCGATCGTCTGCAGGCCGCCATCGACTTCGCGGGTCACCTGAGCCTTGCCATCCCCGATCTCGATCTTCGAGGCGAAGGTCGCCTGGGCAGTCCCAAGCAGCGCCGCCAGCATCTGGCCGGTCTGATTGCTGTCGTCGTCGATCGCCTGCTTGCCGACGATGATCAGCCCCGGCTGTTCGGCATCGGCCACAGCCTTCAAGATCTTCGCCACAGTGAGCGGCTCGATCTGATCGTCGGTCTCGACCAGGATCGCCCGGTCGGCGCCCATGGCAAGGGCGGTCCTCAGCGTCTCCTCGGCCTTGGCCGGGCCGATCGAAACGACCACCACTTCCTCGCACTTGCCGGCGTCCTTCAGCCGCAGCGCCTCTTCCACCGAGATCTCGTCGAACGGGTTCATCGACATCTTCACATTGGCAAGCTCGACACCCGTGCCATCCGGCTTTACCCGGATCTTCACGTTGTAGTCGACAACCCGTTTGACTGGGACGAGTATCTTCATGGGCAAACCCCCTTTATTTCTAGACTGCGTCAGTGCGGTCGTTCGGCAAGCAATAGCCAGAAGGCGAAGAACGGCGTGTCGAGCGACCTCATGGCATGTTTGATGCCTGGGACATTGTAGAAGGATCCGCCGATACCTGGCGAAAACCAGTCACCTTCCCCCTGCTGGAACTCTCCCTCGGAAAGCACGAGATAGACTTCCTCGGGCGCATGGTCGTGATCGGGATAGCGCACGTGAGGCGCCATCAACGTCACGCCGATCCACAGGTCGCTCCGCTCCTCCAATCCTCCCGGGCCGATAATCATGGCGTTGGCATGCCCATCGACAAAATTGCCGCTGGCCGTGTGGTCATACTTGCTGCGCCGACGCCATTCAAGCATTGGCTCGATGCCTTTGAACCCCTCGATCAAACGCGTCAGCGAAGGATAGGACGTATCGATCGAGAGCGCCACATCAAGCTGAGCGCACACGGGCAATCGGCTTCCCTGCCCTGCGCGCACAATACCCGGGCGCTCCAGCGCCGCAAAAATCTGACCGACCGAGCGGCGGGCTTCCGGGGCCTTGGCGAACTGGTCGAAAGCCACGAAAGCCGCATCCACGAAAAACTGCAGGCTTTCATTGCGTAAACTCATGTCATCACCTCCGGAGACGATCGGCCGGCAAGCGGTCCGCTCTTGCGATCAGATATCTTTCGCGATGCGCAGCCCGTCATAGACGGCGGCATGCGTGTTGCGTGCGGCGACCGCATCGCCGATCCGGAACAGCTGGAACTTGCCATCAGGATTGCGGATCACGGACTGAGGTTCTCCGGAAAGAAGCTGGTCATGCGACATCTCGCCGAGATTGCTCGAGCTGGGTTTCAGCTCGAAATAGAGCTCATCGAGCGGAATGGTCCCATGATTGACGACGATCTGGTCGAAGCTGTGCTGCCTGGCAATCCCGCCGTAATCGCTGCCGACATGGGCGACGAGCTGGTTGCCGCTCTTTTCGACGGCTTCGAGACGATAGGTGACGGTGAAGGTCACGTCGTGCTTCTGCAGCGACCGCATATAGGGCACCAGGTTCATGGCCATGACCTCGGGCGCGAAGGACCGGTCCGGCGTCATGATCTCGACCTTGGCGCCTGCCTTGGCGAGAAATTCGGCCGCCTGAAGGCCGGCATGGTCGCCGGCATCGTCGAAGATCAGCACGTTGGTTCCAGGCTTCACGTCGCCGGAGATAATGTCCCATGAGGAGACCACCAGGTCGTTGCCGCTGGCGAGAACCTCGGTATGCGGCAAGCCGCCGGTCGCGATGATGACGACATCGGGGTTCTCGGCCTCGATGGTATCGGCTTCCGCCCAGCTGTTGAAGTGGAAGGTGACGTCGTATTTCTCGCACTGGCTCATGCGCCAGTCGATGATGCTGATCATCTCCCTGCGGCGCTCGCTCTGGGCGGTGAGGCGGATCTGCCCGCCGGGATTGTTGGCCGCTTCGAAAACGACGACCTGGTGGCCGCGTTCTCCGGCGACGCGCGCCGCTTCCAGACCGGCCGGGCCGGCGCCGACGATGACGACCTTTTTCTTGGTGTCTGCCTTTGCCACGATATGCGGCATGGTCAGTTCGCGGCCGGTGGCGGCATTGTGGATACAGAAGGCTGCCCCGCCCTGGTAGATGCGATCGAGACAGTAATTGGCGCCGACGCAGGGACGAATATCGTCTTCCCGCTTTTCGATGATCTTGCGGACGATGTGCGGGTCGGTCATGTGGGCGCGGGTCATGCCGACCATGTCGACCTTGCCGGAGGCGATCGCGTGGCGCGCGGTGGCAACGTCAGGGATTTTCGCTGCATGGAAGGTCGGGAAATTGGTTGCGGCGCGAATTTCGCCGGCGAAATCGAGATGCGGCGAATTCGCCATGCCCTGGATCGGGATCACGTCGGTGAGACCCGCATCGGTATCGATGTGACCGCGGATGACGTTCAAGTAATCGATGAGGCCGCTTGCTTTCAGGCGCTTGGAGATTTCGATGCCGTCGCCCTTGCCGGTACCGCCGGGAAGACATTCGTCGGCGGTATAGCGCACGCCCAGAATGAAGTCGTTCCCCACCCTTTGCCGGATCGCCTTGAAGACATCGAGACAGAAGCGCAAACGGTTGTCGAGCGAGCCGCCATAGGGACCGTCGAGCTCGTTGGTGAGCGGAGACGTGAACTGGTCGATCAGGTGGCCATAGGCTTCCAGCTCGACGCCGTCCATGCCACCTGCCTTCATGCGCTCGGCAGCGTCTGCGAAATCCTTGATGATGCGCTCGATGTCCCAATCTTCCATCTTCTTCGGGAAGGAGCGGTGCGACGCCTCGCGCTGATGCGATGGCGCCACCACCGGCAGCCAATCACCCTTGTCCCAGCGTGTGCGACGGCCGAGATGGGTGAGCTGGATCATGATCGCCGCACCCTCTTCATGCACGGCATCGGTCATTTGCCTGATCCAGGGCACGATCTCGTCCTTGTAGGCGAGCAGGTTGTTGAAGACCGGCGGGCTGTCCCTGGAAACCGCGGCCGAGCCTGCCGTCATCGTCAAGGCCACACCGCCCTTTGCCCGCTCCACCGTATAGGCGCGATACCTCTCCTTCGGCATGCCGTCTTCCGGATAGGCCGGTTCGTGGGAGGTCACGATGATACGGTTGCGCAGAGTCAGATGCTTGAGCTGATAGGGCTGAAGAAGGGGATCGTTCGACATGGGCCGTGGTTCCGGATTAAAAACGTCAGAGGAGACGCTAAGCACAATGTACATATGTGTCAACTTGGAAAACAACCTGGTCGTTGATTTCGACACCGATGTACATTTTTCTTGTACGCAGCTTCACAATTTGATAGGAGATAATCCATGGATCAGGCTCTGAATGACACAGGCTGGCGCGGATCACAGGAGGGATGGCTGGAAGCAGCATACCACTCTCTGCTGGATTCCGGCGTGGATTCGGTGAAGATTCTGCCCCTGGCGAAGAAGCTCAACCTCTCGCGCACGAGCTTCTACTGGTTCTTCAAGGACCGGGAGGAACTTCTGGCCGGGCTCGTGGCGCGCTGGCGCGACAAAAACACCGGCAACATCGTCAAGCAGTCCGAAGCCTACGCGGAATCGCTCGCCGAGGCGATGCTCAACGTCTTCGATTGCTGGCTCAACAATGATCTGTTCGACGCCAGGTTCGAATTCGCCGTGCGCAGCTGGGCGCTGCAGTCCGACGAGATTCTCGCCGAGGTCCGGCAAGCCGATCAGCTTCGCCTGGAAGCTCTCAAGCGGATGTTTATCCGGTTCGGGCTACCAGAAGCGACATCAGATGTCCGAGCGCGAACAACTTACCTCGTGCAGATCGGATATATCTCTATGCAAGCTAAGGAGGAACTCGCCGTCCGCATGAAACGGATTCCAGAATATATCGCGATCTACACCGGCGAAGTGCCGCAGCAGAGGGAGCTCGATCGCTTCTTCTCTCGGCATGGCTATAGGCCCGGTTAGGGAAGGCCGGGATGAGCGCTTCCTTGAGGATCGGTATCATTGGCGGCGGCGGCTGGCTTGGTGGAGCAATCGCCGGCTCGATCCTTGATGCCCGCCTGGTCGAACCTCGAAATCTCTCCCTCTCCTATCGCAGCGAGCAGCCGCGCCGTTTCCCGAATTCTTTCCTGACCACCGACAATCGGGCGCTTGCCGACCACTCGGACGTGATCCTTCTCTCCGTCCGCCCTGATGACTGGCATGCTCTTGATGTCGATGCCGGCGGCAAGCTCGTCATCTCAGTCATGGCGGGCATCCGCCTGGACGCACTTTCCGAGCGCCACAACACCGGGCGCGTTGTCCGCGCTTTGCCCAATGCCGCCGCCGACGTGGCCAAGTCCTATACGCCGTGGATTGGCGCGAACGATGTCACCGAAGACGACCGGGCCCTCGTCCGCGCGATTTTTCAGGCATGCGGATCTGAGGACGAGGTCGCAAGGGAAAGCGACATCGATTACCTCACGGGTCTTTCCGGGTCAGGACCGGCCTTCCCGGCGTTGCTCGCCGCCGCCATGATGCGCGACGCCGTCGCAAATGGCCTGCCGGCGGAGATTGCGCGCCGCGCCGTCAACACGGTGATCACAGGCGCCGGCCGCCTGCTGGAGCGCCGCGACGAATGTCCTGACGACGTCGTTCAAGCCTTTGTCGGCTATCGCGGCACCACTGCGGCGGCCATCGAAAGTATGCGCGTTGCGGGGTTCGACGCTTCGGTCGCGAAGGGACTATCGGCTGCATTCAAGAAATCGGTGAGTATGGGAGACGCTTCCTGACAACCGTTGGAGTGGGTCCTGCGGCGCCCCGCTCAGCAAAACCGGCCGCTAAACAGAGGGAACGAGAATGAAAAAACTATTCGCATCGACATGTCTGACGTTCGGCCTGATCGGCGGGGCGTCTTTCGCCAGCGCCGCCGAATGCGGCACTGTCACCATCGCCAGCATGAACTGGCAGAGTGCAGAGGTTCTCTCCAACCTCGACAAGTTCATCCTGAACGAAGGTTATGGCTGTGAGGCCGAAATCACCGTCGGCGATACGGTCCCGACGATTACCTCGATGGCCGAAAAGGGCCAGCCGGATATCGCGCCGGAAGCCTGGATCGACCTGCTGCCCGATGTCGTCAAAAAGGGAACGGAAGAAGGCCGGATCGTCCAGGTCGGCTCTCCGCTGCCCGATGGCGGCGTGCAGGGCTGGTGGATTCCCAAATATCTGGCCGATGCCCATCCTGATATCAAGACCATCGGCGACGTGCTGAAGCATCCGGAACTCTTCCCCGCTCCCGAGGACCCGAAGAAGGGCGCCATCTACAACGGGCCGCAGGGCTGGGGCGGCACCGTGGTGACCACGCAGCTCTACAAGGCCTTCGAAGCCGACAAGGCTGGCTTCACCCTCGTCGATACCGGCTCGGCTGCCGGCCTCGATGGTTCGATCTCCAAGGCCTACGAACGCAAGGAAGGCTGGGCCGGCTATTACTGGGCGCCGACCGCGCTGCTCGGCAAGTATGAGATGGTCAAGCTGGAAGCCGGCGTGCCGAACGACGCCGCCGAATGGAAGCGCTGCAATACCGTCGCCGATTGCCCTGATCCGAAGCCGAATGCATGGCCGGTCGACAAGATCGTCACCCTCGTTGCAAAACCTTTCTCGGAAAAGGTCGGCCCTGAAGTCATGGACTACCTGACGAAGCGCTCCTGGAGCAACGACACGGTCAACAAGCTCATGGCCTGGATGACCGACAACCAGGCGACCGGCGAGGACGGTGCCAAGCACTTCCTCAAAGAAAACAAAGACCTGTGGAGCAAGTGGGTCTCGCCTGAGGCAGCCACCAAGATCGAAGCTGCTCTCTAGAACAGGATGATTTTAGGCCCGTTCGGCCTAAAATCTGAATCCTGTTCTAAGTTAAATAGTGAGAGCATGATGTCGTCCGAAAACCGCTCACACTTTTCGGCATCATGCTCTAACGCCGACTACTGCGGTGCGCTTAATGCGCACCGCCTCTCGCTGCCGATAAAATCAAAAAGACTGCCACGGCTCTTTGAAGAAAAAGGGGAACCGAATGGAATGGTTTTATAAATTCCCGCATATGGATGACGACGCCCTTCGCAATCTGAAGAAGGCGATCGATGACGGTTTTCGCGCATTTACCCGCACCTATGGCGACGCGATCGAAAGCCTCTTCTCCCCGCTGCAGCATTTCCTGATCGCCGCCGACCGCTTCATGACGCAGACGCCGTGGCCGATCATTACGGCAATCATCCTTGTCATCGCATGGTTTGCCAGTCGCAGCCTGAAGATCGTCCTCGGCTGTCTCGTTACACTGCTGCTGATCGGCTATTTCGACATGTGGGACGATACGATGCGGACGGTCTCGATGATCTTCGTCTGTACCGTGCTCTCCATCGCCATCGGCATTCCGATGGGGATATTGATGGCGCGTTCCGACCGGCTGCAGCGCGTTATCAATCCGATCCTCGACGTCATGCAGACGATGCCGAGCTTCGTCTATCTGATCCCTGTCGTCATGCTGCTCGGCATCGGCAAGGTGCCGGGACTGATTGCCGTCGTCATCTACGCCATCCCGCCGATGATAAGGCTGACCGACCTCGGGATCCGCCTGGTCGACAAGGACGTGCTCGAGGCAGCCGATGCGTTCGGAACGTCGAGTTCGCAGAAGCTGTTCAAGGTCCAGCTGCCGCTGGCGCTTCCCACCATCATGGCCGGTATCAACCAGACCATCATGATGGCGCTCGCCATGGTGGTCGTCGCCTCGATGATCGGCGTCCAGGGCCTTGGCCAGCCGGTTCTGAAGGCGATCGCCAACCAGTACTTCACCCTGGGTATTTTCAACGGCCTTGCCATCGTCGGCATCGCCATCATCTTCGACCGGGTCAGCCAGGCGTATGGCAAGCGGCTCCAGAAGCATCGGGAGATCGTCCATGGCTGATCAACGTTTCGGCGGCATCAAGATCCGCCATCTCTACAAGATCTTCGGTCCCAATCCTGGCGCTCATGTCGATGCCGTCAAAAAGGGATTGTCGAAGACCGAGCTCAACGAAAAGCACGGCCACGTGCTCGGCCTGAAAGATATCAATGTCGAGATACCCTCGGGCCGCATCCAGGTCATCATGGGCCTTTCGGGTTCGGGCAAGTCGACGCTCATCCGCCACATCAACCGTCTGATCGATCCAACCGCCGGCGAAGTGCTGGTCGACGGCGTCGATGTGGTGAAAATGAACGAGACCGAATTGCGGACATTTCGCCGGCACCAGACAGCAATGGTGTTTCAGAAGTTCGCGCTTCTGCCGCACAGGAATGTTCTCGACAATACTATCTTCGGCCGCGAAGTGCAGGGCATGGAGCGCTCGAAAGCCGTCGACGTCGCCATGGGCTGGCTGGAGCGGGTCGGCCTGAAGGGCTTCGAGAGCAAATATCCCAACCAGCTATCGGGCGGCATGCAGCAGCGTGTCGGGCTGGCGCGAGCCCTCTCGAACGATGCGCCGGTTCTGCTGATGGACGAGGCCTATTCGGCGCTCGACCCTCTGATCCGCACCGATATGCAGACGGTCCTTCTCGACATTCAGAAGGAGATCAAGAAAACCATCGTCTTCATCACCCATGACCTCGACGAAGCCCTTCGGCTGGGCGACCAGATTGCGATCCTGCGCGATGGCGAAGTCATCCAGCAGGGCACCAGCCAGGACATCGTTCTGCGTCCGGCCGACGCCTACATCGCCAACTTCGTCAAGGAGGTCAATCGAGGCCGGGTCATCCAGGTCGATGCCGTCATGACATCCTTGCATTCCGGTGCGGTGCCAGGCGGATTGACGATCGCATCCGGCACGACCGTCGAAGATGCCGTCCGGATCCTGGCATCGGCGGCGCACGACGATGCCAGGGTGGTTTCACCATCCGGGGAAGCCTTGGGGCTTGTCACCTTCCGCCAGCTCGCGGGCGCGATGGTGAACTCGCAGGAGGTGGCTCCCCGACGCGACAGCGCCCTCTCGGTCGCACTTTGAAGCTCTCAATGCGGCCGTCTTTCCGTTTCGTTGCCGACACAGATATCAGGTACGTCGCCATCTCCGGAACTGGGAAGTCGGCCGCCTGACGCCTGGGGATCACGATGTCAAAACTCTTCCCGCGTTTGTTTTCGCCGATCGGCCTGCGCGGGCGCGGCGAGCGTCGCGGAAACAGAGAGTCTCGACGTCGACATCGGCGTGTTGGAAACGATTCCGTCGCTTGTGCCTTCAGTGAGAAATCATTGCTCAGCTCAAAGAACCGAACGCATCGCACGCGGCGGCATCATGCCGGCGTCCCATCGTTCGTGCCAAATGAGAAACTAAAGATCTCTGTCCACTTTGCGCAGTTCATTGCGCGGAACAGGCGGCTTCAGCGGCGCTGGTTCATATACATTTTGCGCAAGATCAGTCCAGACTGCGTCACGAAAAGCCGGTTGGCCGACAATATCGGGACCCGACAATTGCTCCACAGCTAAGGAACAGTAAGATGAAACCCGACCGTGACCATGATGGTTCGCGGTCCCAAAGCCAAGCCCGTCCATCCCATCACCCCCAAAAGGATGGAAGGGATCATACATACGCACTCCATCCCGTGCGTATGCCTGCATGCCTGTCAGCCTGCCGAAGGCATCTTTAAGCGGTCCACTAAGAACCTTCGGCAGGCGACTGCGCGGCCCTCGAACGGGGCGTTCTCTATAAGCTTCCAGATGATGTGCATCCGGCAAGATCGCCGCGGGTAAATCTGTGGCGTGGCGGATACAGCTGTAAATCACTCCTTTAGCGTAATCGTTTTATCAGCGGGTTATCACCATAACCGGCAACGTGACGTCTTGCCTATGCCGGCGGGTTCTGTCAGCTCCTGTCGTCTGGGCGACAAATCTGCGCTGGATGGGAACGATCGATAATGCATTCAACGGGTTGGTCTTTTTGACGCCTGCCACGCCCGAGTTCGGCCTGCATCAGCTGACGCACGCCGCTGGTCTCGATGCCGATATCACGCGGAGATCCACCTGCTCCGCTGCAAGCTGCTGCACTTTATCCAACAATCGTCTAATATACATCCAAGCCCCGCTCATCCATCCCGTCTGCGGTCTCTGATGAAGTGCCGCGGCAGGGGACGACCATCCATGACGACCGGCAAGGCTGGCAGAGGTACGCGCACAAATCCGACATTCGGGTCGGCCGCGCGTCGCGCTGGCACCTGCGAGCAGTGGAAAAGAGCATGCCGAAACAGCCAGATCGAACAATGGGAGCAGCATGACTGAAAATAGCCCTCCCCCATTTTCATTTCGATTTAGTGGTTCGTCCTTCGACAACATGGTCGAAACGCTGGGCGGCGCTTTTGGCGCATTTGATGCCGAGCCCGTCGGCCGCGCCAAGGACTTCCATTGGGGGCTGGATTTCTCCGTCTGTGACAAGGCCGTCCTGCTGACGGGTTATCACGAGGCGGAGTTTCAGTTCAATATCGAGCCGACCGTCGATACGTCGGAGTATCTGTCGATTGTCGTGCCGCGCAGCGGCGGCATGGGGGTCACCTATGGGTCCCGCATCGCCGAGGCCGGACAAGGAAAATTGCTTCTTTATAACAATTTCGAGCCCGACAGCGTCATCATGCATGGGCAATCGAACGTCATCGACGAGTTGCTGATCAACTGGCCCGTCATCCTGCAGACGATCGGCCAGACTTTCGAGATGCCGTTCAGCGGCTCCCTCGACCTGCTGCCTGAACTGGATCTGTCCAAGCCGGAAGGCCGGTTGATCGGCAATCTCACGGAAACCATCATCTCGGGGATGCGCGACGATGGCCCCTTGCTGCAGTCGCCGATTGCCATGGCGCATATGACGCAGGCGCTGGCCGATCTGGTCGTGCGCCTGGTGCCGCACCGGCTATCGCATTTCCTGGAGAATGGCCCTGCCCTGATTGCCCCCCGGCATGTCCGCAGAGCGATCGAATTCATGCACGCCAATATCGATCAACCGATCACAATGACGAAGGTGGCCGAAGCGGCCGGCGTCTCCAGCCGGGCACTCGAAACCGGGTTTCGTGCCTTCAGGGGGACCTCTCCCGCCGCCTATCTGCTAACGCTTCGGCTGCGCGCCGCGCGCCAGGATCTGCTCGATCCCGAGAGCAAGGACACAATGAAGGCCATCTGCCTCAAATGGGGCTTCTTTCATTTCGGCCGGTTTTCCGCAGTCTATAAAAACACATACGGAGAATACCCTTCCGACACCAGGAAGCGCGTGATCCGGCGATAACGCAAGGGGTTTAGGTCTCGTCCCTCGGCGGCAATGTGTAATGCACTCTCATCGTCCTTGGATCGCGCTTGACGATCTGCAGCACCCCTTCGCGTTCCGCCAGGACGTTGAGTTCCCTGAGCACGAGAGAATGCGCAATCCCCAGCTTGCGCGCAAAGGCGCGGCTGTCACCCGCAATCCCCAATTCCGCGGCGACAAGGAGACCGGCTTGGATGGATGTCAGCCTGATATCCCTGCCTTGCGCCGCGGCGACGAGGGCAAGAAAACGATCGGCGTCGGAGGCTTCTTCGCTCACGCGGTTTTTCGCCGGCGGAAGGACACCATGATGGATTTCGAGGTGGGCGTATCGCTTTCCCTGCCCGCGCTGCCAAGCGGCACGAGCACGTTCAGTTCGGGATAGTAACCCGCTATGCTTCCTCGCGGAATGTCATAGGGCACAAAGCGGAAATTCTCGGCGATGCGCTCGATACCGTCATCATGCTCGCCCACCACGTCGACCCGGTCACCGGCCTCGGCATTCATCGCCGTCAGGTCGGCTGGATGAATGAAGATGACCTTCCGCTCCCCGTAGACGCCGCGGTATCGGTCATCGAGACCGTAAACCGTCGTATTGTATTGATCGTGCGACCGGAAGGTCTGCAGAGCGAAACGCCCCTCACCCTTTCGCGCCCGTTGATGCACCGTCTCCTCCGGAAGCGCTTCGCAAGAAAATGACGCCTTGCCTGCCGGCGTATCCCACTCCCTGTGGGCGGCCGTGTTGCGCAGGTGGAAACCGCGCGGCTTGCGCAGGCGCTTATTGTAGTTTTCGAAGCCTGGAATGGTCGCCTCGATATGATCGCGGATGAGGTCGTGGTCGTCGGCAAGCTCTGACCAGTCGACCACGGCGGAGCCGACCGTCGCCTGCGCAATGCCGGCAATAATGGCGACTTCCGAGAGGAGATGTGGCGAGGCCGGACGATTGATGCCGGCAGATCCGTGCACCATGCTCATCGAATCCTCGACGCTTATGAGCTGGGAGTTGCCTGCCGCGTTCAGATCCATCTCGGTGCGTCCGAGGCACGGCAAGATGAAGGCCGTCTCGCCGGGCATGAGATGCGAATGATTGGGTTTGGTCGCGATGTGCACCGTCAGCTTCAGCCGCCGCAGCGCCTTTTCGACGAGTGCGCTGTCGGGCGTGGCGCGCGCGAAATTGCCGCCAAGGCCGATGAAGGCCTCGGCCGAACCATCGAGCATTGCTCCGATCGCGGCAAGGACATTGTGGCCATGTTGGCGGGGAACGGTGAAGCGGAAATGCTTCTCCAGTGCATCGAGGAAATCGTCCGATGGCTTTTCGTTGATGCCGACGGTGCGGTCGCCCTGCACGTTGGAATGGCCGCGAACCGGGCAAAAGCCGGCACCCGGCCGGCCGATATTGCCGCGCAGGAACATGAAATTGGCGATTTCGCGGATCGTCGCCACCGAATGCAGATGCTGGGTCACGCCCATCGCCCAAGTGCAGATCACCCGCTCGGCGCTGATATAGACATCGGTCGCCCGTTCGATCTCCTGCCGGCTCAGTCCCGACTGGTCCTCGATCTCCGCCCAGCTGGTCGCCTCGACCGCTTTCCTGTATTCCGCAAAGCCCGCGCAATGTTCGGCGAGGAAAGCATAGTCGAGAACGGAGGGCAGACCGGCGGCGACGGCGGCGTCTTCCGCAGCCAGCACGGCCTTTGCCATCCCGCGCACCGCGGCCATGTCGCCGCCGAGCTGCGGCTGCAGATAAAGGCTGGCGATATCGGTCGAACCGCCGCGCAGCATCTCGACCTTGTCTTGCGGGTCGGAGAAGCGCTCCAGGCCGCGTTCGCGGATGGGATTGAAGACGACGACGCGCGCGCCGCGGATCGCCGCCCGGCGCAAGTCGCCGAGCATCCTCGGATGATTGGTGCCCGGGTTCTGCCCGATCACGAAGATCGCGTCGGCCTCTTCGAAATCCTCCAGCAGCACGGTGCCCTTGCCGACACCGACCGCCTGACGCATGGCGATGCCGCTCGCCTCATGGCACATGTTGGAGCAATCGGGAAAATTGTTGGTGCCGTAGACGCGCACGAACAGCTGGTACAGGAAGGCAGCCTCGTTGCTCGCCCGGCCCGACGTGTAGAATTCCGCGCGGTTGGGATTATCAAGGCCTGTCAGAATGCTGCCGATCTCGGCAAAAGCATCCTCCCACGCGACCGGCAGGTAACGGTCGCTCGCCGCATCGTAGCGCATCGGATGCGTGAGGCGGCCATTGAGTTCCAGTTCATAGTCCGTCAGCCGGCGAAGCTGCGATACAGTCTTTTCCGCGAAGAAGGCGGGCGTGGCCCGCTTCTCCGTTGCCTCCCAGGCGACGGCTTTCACGCCGTTCTCGCAGAACTCGAACGATGATCCGTGCTCCGGATCGCCCCAGGCGCAGCCCGGGCAATCGAATCCATCCGGCTGGTTCGCCTTCAGCATCGTCCGCGCCCCTGAAATCGGCATGCCGCTTTGCAGCAACCGCTTGCCGCAGCTCTTCAAAGCGCCCCAGCCGCCGGCTGCCGCCGATTTCTTACCAATGAATTTTGTGTCCATGCGCCCTGTATTGCCGAAGCGGGGAAAACATCAAGGGCGCACGAGCGATGGCTTGATAGGAAATACCTATCAAGAATTTAGCCGACGTCCTTCATGGCATGCCGTTCTTCAGGCGAATGTGCGAGGATGCGATTGCGGCCTTGCGTCTTGGCGTCGTAGAGCGCGGCATCGGCCTCGGTCAGAAGGCGGCTCGGGTCGATCCTCAGGGTGGCTCCCGTCGCGCAGGATATGCCGATGCTGGCCGTCACCCGTCCGAATTCGCTGCCGGAATGAACGATATTCTCCTGGCTTAGGAGACGCGCGAATTGCTCGGCAACGATCATTGCCCCTTTTGCACTGGTAGCGGGGAGCAGAACCACAAATTCCTCTCCGCCGTAGCGTGCAACGATATCTGCCGGCCGGCTCACCGACTGGCGCAGGCACTTGCTGACGACACGCAGGCATTGGTCTCCGGCGGGATGACCATAGGTGTCGTTATAGGCCTTGAAGCGGTCGATATCGACCATCAGAAGGCTGAACGACGTGTTTTTCCTGGCGCTGCCTGCGGTCTCACGTGCGAAAGCTTCGTCGAAAGCCCGGCGATTGACGATGCCGGTGAGCCCATCGGTCTCGGCGAGATTCTTCAACTGCTCCGCCGACAGCCTGAGGGCGATTTCCGCCTGCTTGGTCGCCGTGATGTCGGAGACAACGGCCATCGCTGTGCCGTCTTCCGCTAACCTTGTCCGGATGCTGCGCCAGTCGCCGTTGTGAAGCTGAACCTCTTCGTCCTTGTTGCTGTGCAACGTAGCGCTGACGGACCTGATCCACTCTTCGCGGTCAGCGTCCGGGATACCCGTGCGCTCGCCGGTTTCGGCAACGCGGCGAAGGATGTCGCTGATATGAGCGCCAACCACGCGGGCGTCTCCGGATAGCGGAAAGGCGGCGCGATACTGGTCGTTGCAAAAAACGAGAAAACCCTTGCTGTCATACATGGCGATGCCATCGGACATGCCGGCCATCGCATGTGACAGCAGGTTCTTGCTCTTGCGCAATTCCCGCTCCAGGGCAGTCCGCTCCGTCACGTCACGCGTGACGCCGGCAAGGCCGATCACCCGTCCCTGCCTATCCTTCAGCGGCACCTTGGAGGCGAGCAGGTATCTGTCTTCGATACGCTCGACGGAGTCGATCAGGGGCACCCCGGTGTCCATGACCTGCTGTTCGAGATAATAAAATTCTTCGGCGCGCGGCCGCGATATAAGATTGAAATCCGACAATCCGGTCATCTCCGCCGTGGTTCTGAAACGAAAAAGGCGGATCATATTTTCATTGACGGTGATGAACCGGCTGTTTCGGTCCTTCACGTAGAGATAGTCGGGCGACTGCGAAAACGCGGTCACCAAGATGCTTCGCTCCAGATCCCATTGCTGCGTCTTCAATAGAACGAAACCACACAGCACCGTCGCCAGGCAGTTCAATACCGTCATCGGCAGGCCGATGATGGCCAGTACGCGGGCGTGCACCAGGGTGGGAAGCACCGCCATCAAGACAATAAGTGCGCCGCCGAGCGCGAGGCTCAGCAGCGCAACGTCCATGAGCTCGGGAGATCTCTTCCGAATCCAGACATTGGCAGCCAGGCCGATACCGGTCGCGACAGCAATTGCGATCAGACCATCGATCATTGCGGCGCCGCCGACAGTAAAGCGGAAGACCATCGCCAGCGACGCCGCGAAGGCCGCCGCGATAGGTCCGCCGAACATGCCCGCCAAAGCAAGCGGCGAGAAGCGGATGTCGATATAAATGCCGGGATTGACTTCGACGGCCAGCAATATGGACCCGATGGAGGCACCGCCGGCTATGATTCCGAAGGCGATTTTTTCCTGTGTGACCGAACGGCTCTGAAATTGGATCGAGAAATGCGCCCAGAGCGAAATCGCCAGGCACACGAATGACAGGTTGCCACCGAATTGCGTCCAGATGCCATTCACTGCGTTGGATCCACCTTCCAATACATGTACCGAACCAATCATAGGGCAACACTGGTTTGAGCTTCGTTAAGCCGCAGACCCGTCAGGCTATATTCGTCAGCAGGTGCGTCTGCAGGCCGGCCGGCAGCAATGCGACGACAGGAAAACGGCGTCCGCCGCGACGATGAGGTATGGGCAGAGAGGCCCGCTGCCAGATTTGACGACATCAGAAATACGCGAAACCGGAATTGAAAGGTCATGCTCCAGGACGGCGGGAGACATCATGTCCGCCACACCCAGCGGTTCAACGGCTAGCAGCCGATGCATAAGGCATGTTTAACAATGGCATCCTCTGCGTCGGGACATGGAGCCCAATGACACAATATAGCGTTATGCGGATAAGCCTGCGCAATCGGGCCATTCGTGAGCAGCCATCCGATACCGCCAGCAATCGCGTCTGCCGACGGCATCGTCCAACGCGTCTTCGACTACTTGCAGATCGCCGCCGCCAGAAAGCCACGCATCGCCTCGCCATAAGGCGGCCGCATCATGTATTCCGCTTCCACCATCTTGCTCTGGTGATAGACGGCGCGCGGATGCGAGAAGGCGAGGAAGCCGAATTTGCCGTGATAGGCTCCCATGCCCGAATGGCCGACGCCGCCGAAGGGCAGGCCTTCCGCCGTGACGTGGCTCATGCAGTCGTTGACCGTCACCCCGCCGGAGGTCGTATTGTCGAGGACGCGGGCCTCCTCTTGCTGATCCTGGCTGAAATAATAGAGAGCGAGCGGGCGCGGCCTCGCATTGATACGATCGATGACGTCGGCGATATCGCGATAGGCAATGACCGGCAGCACCGGCCCGAAGATTTCCTCCTGCAGCACGCGCATCTCTTCCGTCGGGTTGAGGATCATGGTCGGGGGCAGGCGATGGGCCGATTGCTGGGAGAAGTTCTCCGCCGCCGGGTTGATCTCGACAATCCCAGCGCCCTTGGCCCGGGCATCGTCGATCAGGCTCTGGACGCGGGCGAGATGGCGGGCATTGACGATCGACGTGTAATCAGGATTTTCCTTCAGCGCCGGATACATTGCGCCGACCGCCGCGACCGCGTGGCCGGCAAAGGCCTCGACGCTTTCCTCGGGCACATAGACATGGTCCGGCGCCAGGCAGATCTGGCCGGCGTTCAGCGTCTTGACGGTCATGATGCGGCGCGCCGCGTCGGCGAGGTCGGCCGAGCGGCCGACGACGACGGGTGATTTTCCGCCGAGCTCGAGCGTCAGCGGCGTCAGGTTTTCCGCCGCCGCGCGCATGACGTGATGGGCGATCGCAGTTCCGCCGGTGAAGATCAGGTGGTCGAAGGCAAGTGATGTAAAGGCCGTGCCCGTGGCCGGTCCGCCCTGAACGACGGCGATTTCCGTTTCGTCGAAGACGCCGGCAATGAGCTCCGCCATCAAGGCGGCCGAAGCCGGCGTTACCTCAGACGGTTTGATCATCGCGCGGTTGCCGGCGGCGAGAATGCCGGCAAGCGGCGCAAGGGCGAGCTGATAGGGGAAATTCCACGGGCTCAGGATTCCGACAACCCCCTTCGGCTGATAAACCACTTCGGCCACCGCATCCGGGAACAATGCCTCGTGCTGCTCGGGCTTCAGCCATTCGGCAAGATGGGCCTTGGCATATTTGAGTGAACCGACGCAGGTAAAGACATCGAGAAGCAGGCTCGCCTCGACGCTGCGGCTGCCGAAATCCTCCGATAGAGCCGCGGCGATCGCATCCTTATGATCGACGAGAAGGGCGATGACGCGGTCGATGCGATCGATGCGGGTCTCGATGCTCGGCGGTCCTTCCCTCAGGAAAGACGCCCTTTGCCGGTCAAGCAGCGCCTTCATCGCATCGGGGCTGGTATCGGTGGCGATTGGGGTGACGGTGTTCATTGTTTCCTCCCTTGAACGGTGTCAGACGGCCGGCTGACGCACGACCGGTTTCAGCACGACGCCCTTTTCCGAATCCTCCACCGCCTGATTGATGTCGGCGAAATCATAGAAGGTGATCAGCCTGTCGAACGGGAAGCGGCCCTGCCGATGCAGGTCGATCAACAACGGGATCAGAATGTCGGGATTGGAATCGCCCTCGACGATGCCGCGGACCCGGCGCCCGCCGGACAGGATATGGGTGAGGTCGAGCGTCAGCGTCGCGCCATGGGGCGAGGCCCCGACGATGCCACAGGTGCCCCGCGGCGCCAGCACACGCACGCACTGGTCGATGACGGCGGGCACGCCGGAGGCATCGATCGAATAATCGACGCCGGCGCCGGTCAGCGCCATGATCGCGGCGACCGCGTCGCTCGCCTTGCCGTTGACGATGTCGGTCGCGCCGAGCTCCGCTGCAAGTGCCAGCCGCGTCTCGTTGACGTCGACGGCGATGATCCGTGAAGCGCCGACGACCCGCGCCGCCATCACGGCGGCAAGACCGACGGAACCCATGCCGAAAACCGCGAGCACTTTTCCGGGTTCGACCTTGAGCGCATTCATGACCGCGCCGGCGCCGGTCTGGATGCCGCAGGCGAGCGGCCCGAGCAGCGCCAGATCCGCATCCTCTGGCACTTTCACGATATTGCGTTCATGGCAGAGTGCGTGGCTGGCGAAGGAGGATTGTCCGAAAATATTACCGTGAACCCGCTCTCCCTCGCATGAGAGCCCGCTCGAACCATCGGCGCGCGCACCGAAGAAGTTGCGCGGGAAGAATTCGTGGCAATAGGTCTCCTCGTGATCGTTGCAGCTCGGGCAATGACCGCAGGAATTGAAGGTCATGACCACGTGATCGCCGGGCTTGACCTTGGCAACGCCCGGTCCGACACGCTCGACGATGCCGGCGCCTTCATGGCCGAGGACGACCGGCTGCGGCACCGGCAGATGCTGGTCGCGCATGACGATATCGGTGTGGCAAACCCCTGTCGCCACGACGCGAACCAGGATTTCACCTTCGCGCGGCTCCTCCAGATCGAGCCTTTCCAGCGAAAACGGCGTATGGGGCGCACGCGCCACCGCAGCATGGATCTTCATTGCTTTCCTCCTCCCGATGATCGGCTGGTAAACGGCTATCAGCGGCCGCGCTTGTAGGCGCCGAGCCCCGGCTGATAGGTCTTGTCGTCGAGGAACTGTTTCAGCCCCTCGTCGCGCCCCTTGGTCTTGTCGAGAAACAGCATCTGCTCCAGCTTGGCGTAGATGTAATCGTCGGCGAGATCCCATGGCAGGTTGCGCACCCGCTTGTAGGTGTCCTTGGCGGCCTTCAGCGTCACCGGGTTCTTTTCGAGCAAGCTGGCGCAGATCTTGCGGACCCGGGTTTCAAGCTCGGCCAGCGGCACCGCCTCGTTGACGAGACCCATTTCGGCAGCCTTGCGCCCGCCGAACAGTTCGCCGGTCATGATGTAGTAGAGAGCGTCGCGATGGCGCATCACTTCGGCGACCGCACGGGTGACGTTGCCGCCCGGCAGAATGCCCCAGTTGATCTCGGAGAGGCCGAAATTTGCTTCCTCGGCGGCGATGGCGAGATCGCAGGACACCAGCGGCGTAAAGGCGCCGCCGAAGCACCAGCCGTTGACCATGGCGATCGTCGGCTTTTCGAAATACATCAGCCGGCCCCACCAGTTGCCGGACTGGCGCCGTGCCTTCAGCGTGACGTCACGCGGCTTGTCGTCATTGTCGCGGAAATATTCCTTCAGATCCATGCCGGCCGACCAGGATTGCCCGGCGCCGCGCAGGACGAGGACGCCGCAGCGCTCGTCGCCCTCGAGTTCGTCGAGCACTTCGAGCATCCGGGCATTCAGGGCCGGATTCATCGCATTGCGCTTTTCCGGGCGGTTGAGGGTCACGAAAGCGATGCCACTATCGAATTCGACCAGAACCGGCGATTGCATGTCAGTCATGAGGTTACTCCATGGGTTTCGGCGTGAATGCCGGGGCCGCGTCACAAGGCCTGTCGTTGAAGGGTTTCGTCGGAATGGAACTGGCGCAGGACATGTTTCTGCACCTTGCCGGAGGCAGTGCGGGGAATGGCCTCGACGAAGAGGATGCGGGCCGGGCGCTTGAAGGCGGCGAGCCTTGCCGCGCAATGGCCGGCGATCTCATCGCCCGTTGCCACGGCACCCGGCCGCAGCACGACATAGGCGAGGCCGCATTCGCCCCATCGGATATCGGGAATGCCGACGACCGCGGCGTCGAGGATATCGGGATGGCTTGCGAGCGCTGCTTCGACCTCGGCGGGGTAAACATTCTCGCCGCCGCTGATATACATGTCCTTCAGCCGGTCGACGATGCGATAGAAGCCGTTCGCTTCGCGCCGGCCGAGATCGCCGGTGCGGTACCAGCCGTCGGTGAAGGCGGCAGCGGTTTCCTGAGGCTTGTTCCAGTAGCCAGGCGTCACGGCCGGCCCGCGCAGCCAGAGTTCGCCGATCTCGCCGTCATCAACCTCGCGGCCGTCCTCATCGACGATGCGAATGTCGAGCAAGGGTGCGGGAAGACCGACGCTGCCGGGATTGTCCTGTACGGCGCGCCGATCGATCGGCACGTGCAGAACCGTTCCGGCCTCGCTCATGCCATAACCGTTGACCAGCGCAACACCGTCGTCGAGATAGCTTTCGATCAGCGCCTGCGTCAGCGGCGCGCCGCCGACGAAGAGCGCATGCAGGCCGGCGAGCGCGGCGGCGCTATAGGCAGGGTCATTGCGCAAGGCGAGCGCGATCTGCGGCACAGCGAAATAATGGGTGATGGCACGCTGCCGGTCGGCAAGGGCTGCGAGCGTTCGCGCCGGCGTGAAGCGGTCAGAAACGACAAGCGTGCCGCCCAGCATCAATGTGGTGCGCGCCACTGCGATCAGCCCGATCGTGTGGAAGAATGGCAGGTCGCACAGGGCGACGGATCCCGGCCCGATCTCTCCGACGACGGAAAAATTGATGGCGGCGAAAAAGGCGTTGCGGCGGGTGATGACGACGCCTTTCGGCTGTCCCGTCGTGCCCGAGGTGTAGAGAAGGACGCAGGGGCCATCGGCATCGGCAGGCACCGGAGCAGCCGGAAGACTTGCCTCGATCCGTGCTGCCAGCCCGGCCGGACCGTCGGCCGTCGATATCACCCCCATCTCAGGATCGGCGCTCACAAGGCTGGCGACGGTTGCCGCGAACTCCTCGTCGTGAACGAGCAGAGCCGGCGCGCAATCGGCAAGGATCGGCCGAAGCTCGGCGGCGTTAAGGCGCCAGTTGAGCGGCACGTAGATGGCGCCGGCACGCTGGCAGGCAAAGGCGACCACGATCGAATCCATGGAGTTGCGTGCCAGCATGGCGACACAGGCCCCGTCGCGGCGCGCTCCGAGCACATCGCTCAGGAGGCCGGTACAGCAGGCGATCCGCGCATCGAGTTCGGCATAGGTGAGTTGCCGGCCGGTAGCGATCTCGAACAGAGCCGGACGGTCCGGTGCGACGCGAGCACGGTAAAGGATCGGATCATCCGTCACCAGTCCGCAATCTGCCGACGAAGCTACCCCGGAAAAGGAATGCGCCATTATTTCCTCCCATGCCCGTCGCTCCCACAACAGGCACCAAATTTGTATGCAACACATACTAATATCTTTTCTCGGAGATGCAAGGGCCGTTTGCGGCAATCCGCTCATTCGGACGGGCGCGGGAGAAATTGAGATCGGCGATATTGACTAACCTGCTGATTTTGATGGTTATGGCGCCTGAACCAGGCGAGACGAACAATGACCAAGCAAGCACCGCAGGACGATGTCGAGGGCGAAGAGGCACCCGTAACACCGCCGCTCGACGTCGGCCGGCTCGGTGATCTCCTGGGTTTTCATCTGCGCATGGCGCATGTCGCGATCTATCGCGACTTCGCCGACACCATGGAGGAGCTGGCGCTGACGCAGAAACAGCTCGCGGTGATGGAGCTGCTTGCGGTCAATACCGGCGCATCGCAGATCGACCTGGCCAATACGCTCGGCACCGATCGCGCGACCATGATGGCTCTCGTCAACCGGCTGGCAGCCCGCGACCTGATCGAGCGCCGGCCTTCCCAGGCGGACCGCCGCCGCCAAGAACTTCATCTGACCGAGGCGGGACGCGCCATGCTCGCACAGGCGCGCAAGCTGATCGACACGCACGAGCAGCGTTTCATCGACCTGTTTTCGCGCGATGAGATGGATGCGCTGCTGGCTGCGCTGAAGCGGATCTACAAGGGGAACTGAACCCGTCGCTTTTCCCGGCGGGCCTGGGTTCAGACCCACTTGCAGCAGAGAAGCATCATGAGCGCTCCCGGCTCAACCCAGTCATAGGCTTCGAAGAAACTTAAATTTCCCGCGACATCTCATGGATGAGAAGATGCCCAATGGGCTCCCGATTCACGAATTCCGCCTCGACGTGTTTAAGAACATGGCGCTGCCCAGCGAACGGCACCATGGCCTCTGCAAATGACACCCACTGAAATTCGCTGTGCTCATCGTTGATAGAAACTGTCTGCTCGGCATTCACAACGCCGACGAGACGGGCAGCATGCTGATGGCATTGCGATCAGCCTCATAAAATTGCTCGCAGATATCTGCGGAATAGAGAAAGTCGCAGATCAGGCCTGTCTCTTCACAGACCTCTCGCAACGCGGTTTCCCAGGCCTTCTCGCCGTCCTCGATCCCGCCGGCCACTGGCACCACTCACCAACCAACGTGTGATTTCGGCGTAAAAGCAGCACCTCATATCCAGACGTTCTTTTGCGGATGACGACGACCGATACAGCAAAACAACGGATTGGAATTTCGGCCATTCGCCCTCTCCTCCAAAATGATCCTTTGCGTCGTCGGTTGGCATAACAGGAAATTCCGCAACGCGCACAACGTCCGCTTCCGGCGCAAACCGGAAGCACTGATTGCCCAATGAAAGCCTGCTCCGGGCCGGTTCCCGTTGGTCCGCTTCTGGTGCCGCATCTTCGAAAGCGGTCGCAATGTTCCAATCCATCGTCACCCATTGACGTGGGCATATTTCATCACAACAGGGTCAAGCGGAAGTGTGCGGCCACTGGAGTGGCGAAGAAGTTCCGCGAAAGTGTATTCGCCGGTCCACGTCGACGCCAGGAACTCACAATCGAACCAAGGCGAACACTCGGCACTTATTCCAAGATCCTTTGGGCCAACAGATAGGCACGCGCCGCGAAATCCACGTCAGGCAGCGCAATCGGACTGTCGACGTTGTCGATTTTTCGGCTGAGTCACTAGCGCTCGTTTCGTTCAGAATCGACGGTCTTAGCGCGCTTTAAGATTCAAACGCTGTTTCGGCTCGACATAGCTTCTAGTGGATTCAATGTTCCGTGCTAAACTGAGGTCCGGAAATCTAGCAGGATCGGGCGCGGCTCGCATGTGGCAGGGACTTCGTCGGCTTCACATTCAAATTGCAGTGTCCGTCCCGCCGCTCGTGGTGGCCCTCACGTCGCCGGCATTCGCCGCCGATCCATTCGCCTCGAACAACGGCCTCTATCGCGATCAGAGCCAGCGGCAGGGCACGTACCGGAGCCTGAACTACGACTATCCGGAAACCGCCGATGCCGCGGCCGGCAACGACATCTACGTCCAAGACCATGTCGACGTTCACTAGGGGGCCATCCGGCCGGCTTGACGGTTCGTCGGGGCAGGAATGGAGCGCTCCGTCTCAAAATCGCCAGCTGACGGTGATGTTCGCCGACCTTGTGGGATCAACCACGCTGCTCGAGGAGCAGGGCCCCGAAGCCTTCAGCGATCTCCTGCGCGTCTATCACAACCTCTGCACGGAGGCGACGCGGGCGCAAGGCGGCATTGTCGCCAATTATCTCGGCGACGGTGTCATCAGCTATTTCGGGTATCCACGGGGAATGGAGGACGATCCTCTCCGCGCCGTACAGGCGGCATGGACGATCCTTCAGAACCTTAAGCAGATGAGCGGCAAATCGGCGGGTTTCACGCTTGCCGCGCGGATCGGCATCGCCACCGGTCGAGTCCTCATCCACGAGAAGCCGGGCGATCACTACGGCGAGAACGTGGTCGGCGCCTGCCTGAACAAGGCGGCGCGGCTGCAGGCGCTCGCTTTGGAAAACACTGCGATCGTCTGCGGCGCCACGCGAAAGCTGGTGGGAAAGGCCTTCGAATTCGAAGATCTTGGGCAGCAATCGCTGAAGGGCTTCGAGCGGCCGGAAGCCGTCTACCGCATTAAGCCGCGGCGGCGCAAAGGGCTCAGCCGCTTCGAAGCGCTGCGTGGCGAGCGGCGCACGCCGCTGGTCGGGCGGGCCGAAGAGCTTGCGCTGCTGCGCAAAATGATGGCGCAGGCGTCGGACGGGGGCGGCGGCGCCGCCGTTTTGGTCGGCGAGCCCGGCATCGGCAAATCGAGGCTCATCGATACGTTGCGACACGACGAAGCGCAGGAGAGCGTCCGTTACCTGTCGTTGCAATGTTCGCCCATACACCAGTTCTCCGCGCTTCACCCGGTGAAGGACTACCTCGACTGGGTCTCCGGCGTGAACGCCGACGATCCGCCGGAAACTCGCCGCGACAAGCTTCGCAGACTGTTCCAGTCGGCTTGGCAGGCGAACGAGGAGCAGACGGCAGTACTGATGGACGTGGTGGCGTCGAGTGGCCCGGGGCAGGAAGCCAACGCCGACATCGGCATCCTGCTCAAACGCCGCTTGGCCTTCCAGATACTATCGCGAAAAGTGTTCAGTACGGCGATGCCGGGCCGCCCGCTTTTCCTGGTTTTCGAGGACGTGCATTGGATAGATCCCACGTCGGCCGAGTTCCTGGAAAACCTGGTAAGGAATGCGCCCGACCATGCTGCCGTCGTGCTCGCGACCACCAGGCCGGAGGGACCATTCGCCGACCGGCTGAACACGTTTGGCGAAGTCGTGCAGCTGGACCGCCTGAGCGACGCCGAGGCCGTCGAACTGGCGAAGGCGGCGGGCCGAGCCGCCGGGTTGGACGGCAAGGCGCTACAGGCCATTGTCGAAAAATCGGACGGCGTCCCTCTCTTCATCGAGGAATACGCCCTGATGCTCGCGGAAAGTTTTGGCGCGCGCCAGGGAACGGGAGAGACGGAGTTAAGAAGCATACCTTTGACGCTGGGCGGGCTTGTGCAGAACAAGCTGGACCGGCTCAACCCGCACGCGCAGAAGGTAGCCCGCATCGGGGCGGCCGTCGGCCGCGTCTTCGACCTGCGACTGGTCAGAAGCCTGTCGGAACTCGGCAAGGACGCCTTCGACAAGGCTCTCGACGCGCTGGAGACGGCGGACATCGCGCATCGCGACGCCGGCATGGGAAGCAGTCGCGCCGCCAGCTTCAAGCACGCGCTGGTGCAGGATGCCGTCTATGCGTCGCTGAGCACCGCCGAGCGGAGACGTCTGCACGGGGCCGTGGTCGACGCGATGCTCTCGGAGGAAGACGGCCGCCGCTTGTCGGCCGAGGTGCTGGCGAAGCATCTGCTGGAGGCCGGCCGAAACGCCGAATCCGCCGAGTGGCGCCTTGCGGCGGCAATGGCGGCCGCCGGCGAGGGCAGCGCCGCCGAAGCGCTCGCACATATCACGCAAGGCCTCGCTGCGATTGAATCGGTGCCCGAAGGGCCTGAGCGCGACCGGGTCGAGCTTCGGTTGCGTGCCATCGAGGGCCCGACACTCATGGTGACCCGCGGTCCGGGTAGCCCGGCTTTCGGTGCCGCGCAGGCGCGAGCGCTGACGCTGTTGCGTGGCCAGGACAACCCGGACAATCTGATCCCTGTCATCTATAACACCGCGCTGCACGCCTGGGCTTGCGGGAGGCTCGCCGATGCCGATGCAACGACCGACGAGATATTCGATATCCTGGAGGCGGAACCGTCGGATGGCGCGTTCCTCGCCGCCCATACCATGCGAGGTCTGGTGGCCTGGCATCGAGGCGACAACGCCGAGGCTCTTGCGCATCTGAGCGCCACAGTAGAGCGCTACGATCCGGAACTCCATCGCGAGTTCTACACGCGCTTCCTGAAGGAGTTCGGGGTCTTTGGCAGGTTCTATCTCGGTCTGACCCATACCGTGATGGGCGAAACGGAAGCGGGCGCGCGTCTTGCCCGGTCCGCCCTGGATATAGCGAAGCTGGTGAAGCGTCCACATGCCTTCGGGTTCGGGCTGCTAGCGAATTTCGTCACCGCGATATTGCGGGACGATGTGCCGACTGCTGCGCGCTACAGCGAGGAAAGTCTCGAGTTTTCCGGGCGGCAGGGCTTTCCCGAATTCGCCGCCATGTCGCTCGTCTGCCAGGGCTGGGTAAAGGTCCGGCGCGGCCAGACCGAAGCCGGAATCCGGCAGATGGAGGAGGGCGCCCAGCTCTGGGCGATAACCGGCTTCGAGAACTGGCAGGCATTCTTCGCAACGTTGCTGTCGGATGCCTATGTCGCGGTCGGGCGGCTCGACGATGCGACCGTCCTGCTCGACCGGCACGACGAAAGAGTGGCGCGATTCGGCGAGGCGCAGTTCGAGCCACTATTGGCGCGTTCCAGAGCCATGCTGCTCTCCGCCGGGGGAGATCGGCAAGGCGCGGCGCGGAGTCTTCGGGTCGCGGAGGACCGCGCAAGGCGGAACAAGGCAACGCTCTGGGTTCGCGGGTAATTTCGCACTTTACCGTCGTCATCGGCAGAGGGCGGCAGAACCTTGGCATCTGAGCCGCTGTGTAAAAAGGTGGAGAATAGTTGCTCAGCAGGACTGGCGGCCCAACGGGATTTCGAACACACACGCTGAAATAATCGACCGGCCCCCAGTTGCGTCATTATTAATGTCACCTTTTGGAAACTGGTCATCCCGCCGTTAGCGGTCTAAATCAAGCCGCAAACTTGCCACCTCGCCAGTCCACTGCATTGTCCGCTTTCGAGACGTCCTTGGGTGGACTCTATGACCGAGATGGAGGCGCAAAGCGGTCAAGACCGCCGTCGGCCCCTTTGCTGCCGTTCGAGGTCGATCCGAGGAACGTGCGGTATGTGCTAGAGCGGTTCAGCTTTTAACGGAAGCGCAGAACCGCTCTATCCTTTTGTTTTTACGCAATTCCGGACGGAAAACCGCTTCGCACTTTTCCTGGAATTGCTCTAGGATGCGGCCCGAAGGCGAAATGCGACAGATGCACTGCGAGGGGCGGTGTAATCGTACCGGATTCGCGCGACCGAGAGCCGACGTTGTGCTGTTGAAAGGGGAGACGAGGACGATGCCGACACCACAGCAACCCAGTCTAATAGTTCGACAGAAATCCCCACCGAACATCGAGTTTCCGTTTCCGTCGCTCTCCGATTGGCTGATCCCAACCGAGCAGTTCTTCGTGCGAAACCATTTCCCCTCGCCGGAACTCGATGCGCGAGACTGGAGATTGCGCGTTGGCGGGGCGGTGGAGCGGCCGATCGAACTTGGCCTCGACAGCATCAAGGCGATGCGGAGCACGACTTTCACCGCCGTCGTCGAGTGCGCAGGGAACGGGCGCGTCTACTATGTGCCGCCGAGGGAGGGGTTGCAGTGGCAGAACGGAGCCGTCGGCAATGCCGCCTGGACAGGTGTTCTTCTCCGCGAGATTTTGGAAATGGCGGGCGTTAAGCGAACCGCACGTGAGATTCTGCTCGCAGGCGCCGACAGCGGCGTCGTCGACACGAACAAGAAAACGGCTTCTCCCGGCCCCATCGCTTTTGCGCGCAGTTTACCGCTCGAGAAGGCCATGGCTGACAGCACGATCCTTGCCTATTCGATGAACGAGGAGCCGTTGACGCGCGATCACGGCTACCCGCTACGCGCGGTCGTGGGTGGCTGGTTCGGCATGGCTTGGGTCAAGTGGATCACTGATATCACGGTTGTGGAGCAACCGTTCCTTGGCTACTGGCAGGCGCGCGACTATTTCCGTTGGGAGCGCAGCCTCGGGGAACCCAGGCTGGTCCCCCTTGCGGAGATGGAGGTCAAAGCGCAGATCGCGCGTCCCGTACAGGGAGCGCATCTCATCGTCGGCCAACCGTACCGGATTTTCGGAGCCGCCTGGAGCGGAGAGGCTGCTATCCGGCAGGTGCAGGTCTGCACCGGAGATGGCAGTAGCTGGCGCGAGGGAAGGCTTCTCGAAACAGAACGTCCCTTTGCATGGCGCTTGTGGGAGTACATGTGGACCCCTGAAGACGTGGGGCGATACATACTGCGATGTCGCGCGATCGATGGGGCGGGGTGCGTGCAGCCCGACCTCCAGCATTCCGACTGCGAGAGCTACGCGGCCAATTGGATCATTCCGGTGGAGGTTACGGTCGTTCCCGAGCCACAGACGTACCAGGAGGAATTCGTGATCTAATCACCGCATGGGGCGGAATGGCGGCTTGGCGCAACAGCGACCCGCGTTGTCCCTGCGTCATGTCCGCTTTGCAGCAACAGCGACGGGTGGCTCGATGACCATTATGAGGGCGCAAACCGGAAGCACTGATGTCCGTCATTGGCTCGAAAGCACTCACGGGTTTGTCATTGACCATGTTGCGACGAAGCGGTCGGGGATCGTTGGCTGCGGCGCTCTACAAATGAACAGTCCAAGTCGCTTGGGCAGCAGGCAGCGTCCACGCCTATAGATTTCTATTGGGTAACCCCCGTGTTATGATCCACATCCTGGCGTCGTCCGCCGTGGGTTCTGCACACGGAGACTTGTCTCATGAGCGAAGTGGACGTACTTTTTGCCTCCCTGCGACAGGCGGCTGACCCGCGGACGGTCGAGTGCATCGAAAACGTCGTCACGCATGGCTCGGATCGCGAGCTCAATCGCATCAATGCGCTCGCTTTCGCCGATAAGCACCATCTCGATGAAGAGAAAACCATCGCCGCGTTTCTCCATGCAGCCCGCATAGGCGCGTTCGAGATGACCTGGAATGTCCTTTGCCCGGGATGCGGCGGCGTCCTCGACAGCGGAGCAACCCTCAAAACCGTCGTCCACGAGACGTACCATTGCGCGCTCTGCGCGGCCGGATACGAGCCGACCCTCGACGAGATGGTCGAGGTCACGTTTACGGTCAGCCCGCGCGTGCGCAGGATTGCCGGTCACGATCCCGATCGGTTGCCGCCGCTCGAGTACTACCGCCAGATCTTCTTTAGCTCCGGGGTCGACCTGCCTGACGATCTCGAAGCAAGGTTTTCGCGCATCCAGCTGGAGATGATCGAGTTGGCTCCGGGCGAGAAGGCCTTCGTTTCCCTGCAACTGCCGGCGCAGTTCGTCATCATCTTCGATCCGGTGACACACTCGGCGCAGTTCATCGACGTGCAGGGCGAGCCCACCGACGAACGTCAAACCCTCTCGATGATCATCAGCCGAACGCATGCGCTGAACGAAACGCTGACCCTGCGCCCGGGCTCACTGCGGCTGACGCTTGAGAACCACACCGATCGCAGGGTGGTGCCGAATGTCTGCATCGCAGGAGACGAGCTGCACGACCTCTTGGGCCGCAGGCGGCCTTTCCTGACAGCCAAGCGCCTGCTGACGAACCAGAGCTTCCGCGACATCTATCGGACCGACACGCTCGACGTCGACCAGCGCCTCAAGATCACCAGCCTGACTTTCCTCTTCACCGATTTAAGGGGCTCGACCGCGCTTTACGAGCGCGTCGGAGATCTTGCCGCTTTCGATCTGGTGCGAGCGCATTTCCGGGTTCTTCACGAAATCGTCGCCACAGAGGCCGGAGCGGTCGTCAAGACCATTGGCGATGCCGTGATGGCCACCTTCCCGAGCCCGGACCGCGCGGTGGCGGCGGCACTCAAGATGCGGGAGGCGATGCTTCGGTTAAATGCCGAACACGGTAGCGATGATCTTCTGCTGAAGATCGGCATCCATGAGGGACCATGCCTCGCCGTCAACCTGAACGACCGGCAGGACTATTTCGGCCAGACCGTCAATATCGCCTCCCGCGTCCAGGGCCTTGCCGATCCCAATGTGATCATGACGACGGAGGCGATCGTTGAGGATGCCCAAGTTTCAGAGATCCTCCGCGACAGCGGCATCACATCGGCCTCCCGAATGGCGGAGCTTCAGGGGATCGGGAGAGAGGTCAGGATTTTTGCGCTGTCGTGAGGTTAATCTTCTCTTCGACGTCAAGTGAACTTGAGCAATTTCCGCAAACGGCTGGAAGCGGACTTTCATTGGGCAATCAGTATTCGGCAGCTTTGCGCCTTTATTCCGGCTGTTTAGGAAGGCTAGGCAGCATCCCTCGAGCGGACGATTCGCATATTTTCAGTCTGCAATGACGCCAGTGTAGCCAAGCCAAAACGAGCTAGGTATTCTCACGCGAGCTCCATTGTTGCGAATAGCGAGTTCTTCCAAATCTATGCGGATCTGGATGTACCGCATTGTCTAAACTTACGGCTCGACAGGAAGGCGCTGTTACTCGACCGCATATCGCTTCCGCAGCGCAGGTGTTGCCGCCTCAATCCAGGCTGAGAAGAAGCGCTGTCAGGGCGCGCTCATTGGCACGCCGGATTGGAAAATTCGATACTCAAATCGCACTCGATCGGCAGATGCGCCGCGGCTGTCGTCGGAAATCGCTAGGACCCTTCCAACCAAGACCTCACCCGTCTTGTTCAACGCGGCAAAGGCTTCGCCTAGGGCAATCGTGTAAGTGTGTGAGCTGCCGTCGAACTCCCCCATGTCGAGGAGATCGTCCCGAACAACGCCCGTCAACCGCACAATCGCGATTAGCGTAGGCGTACGATACAGGTGCACCTTTGTATCGCTTGCTTTGGAAAAGCGCAGATCAATGCTGCCCAAAGGCGACGGCACACTAATCTGTCCATCGTCGCGCGAATAATCGAAGTCGATCTCACCTGATGCCAACGCCAGACCCGATGGGCCCGTCCGCCGAACTTTTGAGGCCGCGGAAGCTTGCATCCGTACCGCAGAGTTCGCTGACGCTTCGGCTGACCGAACCTCCTCCACAATTTCGTCCGCCGTGCCGAACTGCCGCAGCAGCTCGGCGAGGCTGGAGAGATGAAGATTGTTCCCGCCTGATGCCCTACGATACTCGATCAGCAGTTCGGGGCGGGTGAAGACGGGCTCGCCACCCGAGCGCACGAACCAGTCCGCCTTCTCCTCGCCAGTGACGAATACCAAGTCCTTCTGCTTTTCTCTGCCGATTCGTAGCAGCGCTTTCCAGATAAGAAAATCGCCAATGCCGGTGTCCGACTTGCCCCCGTCTTTGTAGCCCGGAGGTATCTTGTTCGCTAATCGGTCCGTCCATTCTGTCTGAAGCGCTTCTCGTTCTTCCTCGTGTTCGATGACGTTGCCCGCGGCGAATACCTCCGCGTAAAGGGTGGTGACAGGGTCGTTACCACGCCACGCAGTCACGCCAGTGCGAATACGGCCCAGCGCCTTTAGATAGGCTTTGCGTCCATCGGCAAGATCCTGTCCGGCCTTTTTCAGCTCGTCGTACCCGTCCAGACCTTCTAGAATTGGAGAGACGACCCCTTCGACCGAAATTCTGGAAGAGAGATCCGCGATCGTCTTCAGAAGCTCGGCGATCTTGCGATCCCTGTGCTTGATAAACTCGCGGGCAGATCGTGCAGGTAGAAACAGCCGCCCTTCTTCGGCAAGCTTCTTATAAGTTGCCGCAAGTGCGCCAAGGTCGTCCTTTCCGATGGCGTAAGGCAGCAACAGTGCATTTGTATCGATCGCGACCAGGACGTCAGAATCGGCAACGCCAGCGACCAAGCTGGAGCGCAGGAGATCGATTGGGTCCGGGAATATGTCTTCGAGCAGGAATGGGTTTGCCGCCACCGCCCGATCATCGCGCCTGGACGGCGGGGCCGTCTGGCGTTTTTCGACTTCCAGCACTGCCGCTGCCTCCAACGCCGCTTCCCCCTTGTTTTTGCTCATTTTGTGCGTTGCTCCAGCGCGGATCAGTCCGCCTATCCTCAACTGTAAAGACATCTTCGCCCGGCGGCGAATCCGTACTGAATGTTCTCGACTCGAAGCTGATAAATGCTGCAATTGAAGCGATTTGTCGCTAGGAGTAGCGCCTGATACGCGAATCTCTTTTAAAGCTCTCCATGTGCCTCGACGAGTCGCCAGGTTGCGTGATTGCTTGTCAGGCTCTGCTGGCAATGTCATTCAACATCGGCGAGAGGGAAACGCGACAACAATTTTTCGGGGGGATCGCTTGTCACGGCTGACGGAGCTACTGAGCCAGGTTAAACTAAGCGATCCGCAGCTTGGTCAAGATCTCGAGCGCGAGTTTCGTGCTCTTGCATCGCGTCGCGCCTTCGGACTGAATTTCGAGCGTCATCGGCCGGAAGCTGTCGAGCTTCCAGGGCGCCCAGTGCGCAAAGGCGATAAGGTTCGTATTTGTGCGCCGCGAGGTTCCGCTGGGCCGGGTGCACGTGATCTCTGGACCGTCCGCGATATCGATCGCATTAATCAAACCGCCGACGTCGAGCGATTGAGCTCTAGCGCGGAGGAGGCGGCCAGGCGAACTGTCGACCTAGGCGATCTCGTTGTGATGGCTGAGTTTCGCGACATCATCTATCCGGGGCTTGTCAGCACCGGCGCGGTGAAACGCTCTGACACCCGCCCGACCCATGTCGTTATCAATGGTGAAAATTTTCACGCGCTTCAGGCGCTGACGTTCAGTAATCGCGGGCGGATCGATGCGATTTACATCGACCCCCCCTACAATTCGGGCGCGCGGGACTGGAAATACAACAATGATTACGTCGAGGCTGAGGATCAGTATCGACATAGTAAATGGCTTGCCATGATGGAGCGGCGGCTCCGCATCGCGCGTGAGTTGATGCGGCCAGAACGCAGCGTGATCTTGGTCAGCATCGACGAAAAGGAGGTCCACCGCCTCGCGCTGCTCATCGAGCAGGTCTTCCCGGAAGCAGATATCCAGATGGTGACAAGCGTCATCAGCGCGAAGGGTGCGGTGAGGGTCGGCAAATTTTCACGGGTTGAAGAACACATCTTTGTCGTAACGCTAGGCGAGGCAAAACTCATCCCTTGGGTGCGCAACATGCTTGACCCCATTAAGGGCGACGCCGGCGACCAGCAAGCACTCGAATGGTTAGGTCTGCGCCGGCGCGAACCGAGCAGCACGCGGGGAGCTCGGCCTAACCAATTCTATCCAATCTTCGTCGACGAGGCGACTGGACGCCTCCAAGCGGTCGGCAACCCGGTCCCGGACGGTATCGACCGTGAAACTATCGCCCTTCCTCCAGGCAGCGTCGCGCTGTGGCCGCTAAAGCCGGACGGGACAGAGATGCTCTGGGGCCTAACGCCTGAGGTCCTTAAGCGCAATTGGGCGAGGGGATACGTTCGTGTGAATCGCTGGAACCGCACAACGCTTAGCGGGACAGTCCAATATCTTGCCGGCGGCACGATCTCAGCGATCACGGCGGGAGCGATTCAAATAACCGGCAAGGCTCGTGATGGCTCGGTTATCGGCACCGTGGCGACCGATGATGATGCCCCACCACCAAAGCGCGTCTGGAACCTCGCGTCACATAATGCGGAGATTGGAGGAACGAGTGTCTTGAGCAACCTCCTGGTCGGTCGGCGCTTTCCCTACCCTAAGTCGCTCTACGCGGTTGAAGATATCCTTCGTTTCTTCATAACTGATATTCCCGATGCAGTGATTCTTGACTTCTTTGCCGGGTCAGGAACGACCGCACACGCAGTCATGCGCCTCAACCGCCAAGATGGTGGGTCGAGACGCGCAATCTGCGTCACCAACAATGAGGTTAGCGCCGAGGAGCAGACAGCGTTGCGGCGTAGCGGCTTGCGACCGGGCGATGAGGAGTGGGAGCGACTTGGGATATGCGACTACATCACCAAGCCTCGTATTGCCGCCGCAATCACTGGGAAACGTGCTGATGGCACGGCCGTCCCCGGTGACTACCGGTTTAATGATGAATTCCCGATGGCCGAAGGCTTCGCCGAGAATGCGGAATTTTTTACCCTCACTTATGAAACGCCGATCGCAGTCAGCCACAACCTCGCGTTTCAGCGTGTTGCCCCGTTGCTCTGGCTTCGCGCCGGCGCCTTTGGCGATCGTATTAATGAGGTCCCGGCTGACGGCTGGATGATCGTCCAGGCGTACGGTCTACTTGTCGATCTAGACAGAGCATCGGAGTTTTGCGCAGCGATGAGGGAAGCCGAAAACGCCACGCACGCTTTTATCGTGACAAATGACGACAGGCGCTACCAATCGGTGTCGCGCCAGCTTCCGAATGGGATCGAGGCGGTGCGTCTTTACGAGTCTTATCTGTCCAATTTCCGGTTCGTCAGCGGGGGCACCGAATGAAGTTCACGCTGAAGGATTACCAGGAAGACGCCGTCTCCGAAGTTCTGGAGCGGCTTAGCCGAGCTCGGCGCCGTTGGCGCGAGGAAAATGAGGTTCAGGCCTTTTCGCTGACTGCACCTACGGGCGCGGGCAAGACCATCATGGCTGCTGCGGTCTTCGAAGCTCTCTTTCACGGTGACGATACATTTGAGTTCGATGCCGATCCGGGCGCTGTGGTTATCTGGTTCAGCGACGATCCTTCGCTGAACGAACAGACGCGCTTCCGGTTGGGGGAGGCGTCTGATCGTCTCAACTGGACCGACCTGCACGTCGTCGAGAATAGCTTTAACCGCGAGAAGCTCACGCCGAGGAAGGTATACTTCCTCAATACCCATAAGCTGTCGCGAAATAGCTTGCTTGTCCGTGGTCACGAACCGGAGGATGAGGCGGAGCCGAGCTTGCCTCACATACGGCCGGACGCGCGCTCCTATACGATCTGGGACACCATCCGGAACACGATGGAGGATCCGGCGCTGACACTTTATCTGGTGCTCGACGAGGCGCACCGCGGGATGGGCGAAGGCCGCAACCTGCAGGACCGATCGACCATCGTTCGCCGACTAATCAACGGAGGAGGCTCGATGCCGCCGATGCCGATCGTGTGGGGCATCTCGGCTACGGTCGAGCGGTTCAACGTCGCGATGCGCGAAGCGCGGGAGCGGAGCATTTTGCCCGGCGTCGCGGTCGATCCTTCAAAGGTGCAGGAATCTGGCCTACTGAAAGATACGATCGTTCTCGATATTCCCGACGAGGCTGGGCATTTCGAGACGGTGTTGGTACGGCGGGCAACGGACAAGATCGTCGAATCGAGTCAGGCATGGGCTGACTATGCGGCGCAACAGCCTGGCAGTCCCATCGTCCAGCCTCTGCTCGTCCTTCAGGTCAGGAACACACCCGACCCTAACGAGATCGGCCGAGCTTTGGACATGATCTACGAGCGCTGGCCTGGCTTGTCTCAGGATGCGATCGCTCACGTGTTCGGTGAGCACGTGACGCAGACATTCGGGCGTCACTTGGTGCCGTATATCTCGCCAGAGAGGGTTCAGGATTCCGCTTGGGTTCGCGTGCTGATAGCCAAAGATGCTATCAGCACCGGCTGGGATTGTCCACGTGCAGAGGTGATGGTGTCATTCCGCGCGGCGCAGGATCCAACCCATATTACCCAGCTCCTCGGTCGCATGGTGCGCACTCCGCTCGCGCGGCGCATCCCGGGTAACGACAAGCTGAATTCCGTTCACTGCCTGCTTCCATTCTTCGATAGGGCTGCGGTGAAGGCGGTTGCCGATGCACTGATGGCGGGTGGGGGCGACGGGGAGAAGCCGCTTTCTGGCCGTCGTGTCTTTATCAATCCTGCCGAGATGATGCCCAACCCATCGGTTGCGGCCGATGCTTGGGCTCGATTCCTTTCGCTGCCATCGCAGTCGCTTCCCCACCGCGCGCCGCGGCCCGTTAAACGCCTCACCGCATTAGCGCACGAATTGGCGACAGATGGAATCCTTGCTGATGCCGGTAAGGAAGCGCACCGCGAAATGCATGCGGCGCTCGACGCGGCACGCGTGCGCTACGCTAGTCAGTTGGAAGCAGCGAGGCAGTCGGTCCTTACGGTCGAGGGCGTCGCACTTACGGCGGACCTCCACGCGCAAGAGACGCGGTTTAATGCCTTCGTCGAAAGTGCCGATATGGCAGTGATCGACGATGCTTATAGGCGCGCCGCGCGGATTTTTAGCCCTGATCTTGCTCGCACATATGCTGAGCATGTTGCGCGCAACATGCCAGGAAGTGACCCAGAAGAGGCGCTGATCGCTGCACATGTCGAAATTGCGGCCCTCGCCTCAGTGGAGGGGGTGCGCGAGTATCTGGAAATCGAGGCCGAGCGACTTACGCGGCGGTGGTTGGACCACTACCGGATCGCGATGAAATCGCTCGGGGACGAGCGTCAGGAGGAGTATCGCCAAATCCGCGCAATGAGCGCGGAACCCGAGGCACAGGATCTCGGTCATCCGCGCGAGTGGCTCGTCGCGTCAATGGCGCGCGAGCAAAATGGGGAGGAGATTCCGCTGCCGAGATATCGGGGCCATCTCATGTGCGACGCCGAAGGCCTGTTCCCCGCCGAGCTTAATGGCTGGGAGCAAGCCGTGCTTGATCGTGAGAGTGCCCGCGTTGGTTTCGAAGCTTGGTATCGCAACCCAGCGAGAGCGACGCCAGAAGCTCTTGGCATCGCTTATGAGTCGAGCGGCGGCTATAAGATCCTCCGCCCCGACTTCTTGTTTCTGTCGAGACTAGGCGATGGAACGGTGGTGGCGGATCTCGTCGACCCGCATGGTACCCAACTTAGCGATGCACTGCCCAAGATACGCGGCTTGGCCCAGTATGCGGAAACGCATGCTGGCGCGTTTCGGCGGATCGAAACCGTCGCTAAAATCGGTGAAGAATTAAAAGTTCTCGATCTCACCGACAGAATCGTCCGCAACGCTATTGAAAAAGCTGAGAGCGCGGCTGAGCTCTACCAGAGCATGCTGGCACGCGCCTACTAATGCCCGACTAAATGACGTCGCTGAGTGCCTTATTGGCAGCCGGCACAGGGCGTTCAGCCTTCTTTCGGATCTAAAGGACGACGGCATTGGGCGTGTAAGACCGCCAGAAAGGAAGTGCTGGAAAAGACCCAGACGGATCGGGTTGTCCAGGTCCTGCCAAAAGCCGCATCGCCTCTTTCAGTTGAAGAAAATTTGCTGGATCAACAATCGAGGGCTCGATTGTGTATGGCGGCTTTCGCCAATGCGGAACCAGGAGCCGACAGTCGGCAACCGGCCCCGTAGCGGTCATTCCTTCACGCCGGGGCAACGACTGCTCCTGGCGCATTGCAGTCCTACTGCGGCTTGGGATTCCGGCAGCATGAAGTGTGACCCAAGATTGGCAAGCTATTACTTTGATCAATGCCCTGAACCTAAGGCCAATCCGCATAGCCTGAGGACAGCATGCTGTTTTCCGAACCGGCCGAGGCGCGGGCGATTTCGCGGTAGCCGGCGGGCGAGAGGCCAGTCTTGCGTTTGAAGAAATGGCTGAAATAGGTCGGGTCGCGAAAGCCGAGGCTGTCGGAGATTTCCTGGATATTGCGGGCGGATCGTTCCAATCTCAGCTTTGCCTCCTGTACCACGCGCTCGTGCAGGAGCTGGATCGGCGAGCGGCCGAGTGCCCTTTGGCAGGTGGAATGCAGCCGGTCGGCCGTGACGCCCAGCTCCGCGGCATAGTCGCTGATCGGCCGGTGCTGGCGGAAACCGGCCTCGACCAGTTGCCGATATCTCTGCAGGATCGATCCCACTTCGCCCTGCCCGCGCTGCTCGCTCCTCTCGCTATCGGAACCGCGCCACAGCGCCATCAGGATGAGCCTGATATAGGCGGATGCGACCATCCAGGAGGAGCGGGAGGGATCGCCCAGCTCCCGCACGAAGCCCGAGATCAGCGGGCTGATTTCAGTGACCGTCAAAGGATCCAATGCCTCGACCAGCTTGCGTTGTTCGGTGAAGATGCGCAGCGAATAGGATTCCACCTTGTCACCGATCGCATCGACCATGATTTGCGGCGAAGCGCCAACCAGATGAGCCGCGGTTCCGGCTGATATCGACAGGTCGCACCGCGCCTGCGGCGGCAGGAAGGCAAGCAGCGGTCCGTGCAGCGGCCGATGTTCGCCATTGTCGAAGTGAAGCTCCCCACTCCCCTCGCCGAGCAGAAGGAAATGGTGGAAATCGGCATAGAGACCTTTTTGAAAACGGATGCGCCGGTGCGACAACGACGGAGCGTGCCACTCGCCCCTGGCATAATGATGAATCCCGCCGTCCGTCGCCAACGCTTCTCCTCCGCTCCCATGACAAACAATGCGGCAAACGCCGGATAATTACAATATTAACCCAATAAATCGCATTCCATCCGCGCCAGATCGGCGTAACCTCTTCTTCACCAGCCTTTGGGAGGAGGCTCTTCAACAGATGCAGGAATGGTCAGGCCGCCCTCGTGGCGCCGCGTCCACTCGTTTTCTCCCATGGCGACAATGCAAGCGTCATCACGTGGCGCCAATGCGGGACGAATGGGTGGACCAGTGTTTTCGGCAAAGCTGATGATCAACAACGAGGCGATGAATGCTTCCGAAGGGGCCACCTTCGAACGCATCGATCCGTTGACCGGCGATGTCGCAACGATCGCCTCGGCAGGATCCGTTGCCGACATGACAAGGGCAGCCAATGCGGCCGCGGCGGCTTTTCCGGACTGGTCGCAAACCGGTCCGGGTGAACGGCGCAGGCTCCTGAATGCCGCAGCCGATATCCTCGAGGCCCGCACGCCCGAACTCATCGCCGCCATGACCGGCGAAACCGGCGCCACCGCGCAATGGGCGGCGATCAATTGCGGGCTTGGCGCGGATATTCTTCGCGAGGCGGCGGCGATGACCACGCAAATATCAGGCGAACTCATTCCTTCCGGCATTCCGGGAAGCCTCGCCATGGCGGTCCGACAGCCGGCAGGCGTCTGCGTCGGCATTGCCCCCTGGAATGCACCTATTATCCTCGGCACCCGCGCCGTTGCCATGCCGCTTGCCTGCGGCAACACGATCATCCTGAAGGCGTCCGAACTCTGCCCGAAAACCCATGGTCTGATCGGCGACGTCCTTCGTGACGCCGGCTTTCCGCGCGGCGTCGTGAATGTCGTTTCCAATGCGCCGAGCGATGCCGCCGCCGTCGTCGATGCGCTGATCGCCCATCCGGCGGTGCGCCGCATCAATTTCACCGGCTCCACCCGTGTCGGCAGGATCATTGCCGAATCCGCGGCAAGGCATCTCAAGCGCTGCCTGCTCGAACTCGGCGGCAAGGCGCCGTTCATCGTCCTTGCCGACGCCGATATCGATGAGGCCGTGCGTGCTGCCGCCTTCGGCGCGTTCATGAACCAGGGCCAGATCTGCATGTCGACCGAGCGGATCATCCTCATGGACGAGATCGCCGACGGCTTCGTCGGCAAATTCCGGACGAAAGCGGCAACCCTCGTCGCCGGCAATCCCAAGGACGGCAACACGCCGCTCGGCACGCTGATCAACGCCGAAGCCATCAGGCGCGTCAGGTCGCTCGTCGATGATGCCCTGCAGAAGGGCGCGGTGCTCGTCTGCGGCGGCCAGGCCAACGGCACGCTGATGGACGCGACCGTTATCGATCACGTGACGCCTGCCATGCGTATCTACCGCGAGGAAAGCTTTGGACCGGTCGCGGCGATCATCCGGGTCGGCAGCGTCGATGAGGCCGTCACGGTTGCCAACGACAACGAATACGGGCTGTCGGCCGCCGTTTTCAGCGCCGACGTCAATGCCGCACTTGCCGTCGCCATGCGGCTTGAATCCGGCATCTGCCACATCAACGAAGCGACCGTTTCCGACGAGCCGCAAATGCCGTTCGGCGGCGTCAAATCAAGCGGCTACGGCCGCTTCGGCGGCACGGCCGCGATCGATGAATTCACCGAGCTCAGATGGATCACCATGGCCTCGGGAAAACGGCACTACCCGATCTGAATTGAGATCGGCCGACATGAACACTGGGAACGGGCTGGGAGGCCCGCATCAAGAGGGAGGAATGAATTCATGAACGGCATTTTCCGCAACGGTAAATTCAACGCAGCGTCGCTGAGCCGCCGGTCCTTCATCGCATCGACCGTGGCGGGTGGTGCGGCTCTGGCGCTTTCCGGCCGCACCGCCTTCGCTCAGAGCGGCGATACGCTAAAGGTCGGCTTCATCAGCCCGCGCACCGGCCCTCTCGGCGGCTTCGGCGAAACGGACGGCTATGTGCTCGAACTGGCGCGCAAGGCGCTGGCGAACGGCCTGCAGGCGGGCGGCAAGACCTGGAAGGTTGATATTCTCGACCAGGACACCCAGTCCGATCCCTCGCGCGCCGGCCAGTTGGCGAAGGACCTGATCAACAACCAGGCGATCGACCTGATGCTCGCCGTCTCGACGCCCGAAACCATCAATCCGGTGGCCGATGCCTGCGAAGCAGCCGGCATTCCCTGCCTCTCGACGGTCATGCCCTGGGAAGCCTGGTATTTCGGCCGCGGCGCCAAGCCGGGCGCACCCTCGCCGTTCAAGTGGACCTATCATTTCGGCTTCGGCGTCGAAGAGTTCCACAAGGCCTATGTTTCGCAGTGGAACCTGATCGAGACCAACAAGAAGGTCGGCGTCATGTATCCCAACGACGCTGACGGCAATGCGATCCGCACCCATCTGGCGCCGGCGCTTTCCAAGGCGGGCTTCACCATCGTCGATCCCGGAGCCTATGAAACCGGAACCACCGACTTTACCGCGCAGATCGCTCTCTTCAGGCAGGAGGGCGTGGAGATCTTTAATTCGTTCCCGATACCGCCTGACTTCGCCGCCTTCTGGCGTCAGGCCGCACAGCAGGGCCTCACCCAGCAGATCAAGATCTGCCAGATCGCCAAGACAGGCCTGTTTCCCTCCGACATCGAGGCGCTCGGCGATCTCGGCCTGAACATCGGCAGCGCCGCCTACTGGCACAAGGCCTTCCCCTACAAGTCCACGCTCACAGGCGTTTCCGGAACCGAACTCGCCGATGGTTATGAGACGGCCAGCGGCAAGCAGTGGACGCAGCAGCTCGGCGCCAGCCTTGCGCTTCTCGACGCCGGCTTCGATGCGCTGAAGGCCAGCACCGACGTCAAGAGCAAGGAGGCGGTCGCCAAGGCGATCAGCACTCTGAAGACCACCACGATCGCCGGCAAGGTCGACTTCACCAGCGGCCCGGTCGCCAACGTCTCCCCCGGACCGATCATCGGCACGCAATGGGTGAAAGCGCCGGAGGGCTCGAAATTCGCGCTCGACTATGTCGTCACCGAAAACGCCACCGACCCCAATGTCCCGGTCGGCGCCAAGCTCACCGTATACAATGGATAACCAAGTGCAGCGACAGGAAGCGCTAAGACGGCCGGGGGGAGCCTTTCTCTCGGCCAAGGGGATCCACAAGCGGTTCGGCGCGCTGGTGGTGCTGGAGAATCTGGATTTTTCCATGGGCGATGGCGAGGCGATCGGCATTGTCGGGCCGAACGGCGCTGGCAAGACGACCCTGCTCAGCGTGCTCGCCGGCGCCTTCCCGCCGAATGAGGGAAGCATCACCTTCGACGGCGTCGACGTCACGCGCCGGACGGCGGCGGAACGCTGCCGCTCCGGGCTCGTCCGGACCCATCAGATTCCCAAACCCTTCGGCGGCATGACGACCTTCGAAAATGTCTTCGTCGCCGCATCGCACGGCAATGCCGCAAGCCGCGACGAGGCCTATGAGCGCGTGGTCGATTCACTTTCACTCTGCGGCATGCTTGGCGTGGCCAACCGCCCCGCCGACACGCTCGGCCTGCTGGACCGCAAACGCCTGGAGCTTGCCCGTGCGCTTGCCACGCAGCCAAGGCTGATGCTGCTCGACGAGATCGGCGGCGGCCTGACCGATGGCGAGGCAAGCGAACTGGTGGAGACCATCCTGGAACTGCGCCGCCGCGGCATCGGCATCGTCTGGATCGAGCATATCGTTCATATCCTCCTGCAGGTGGCGGAGCGGGTGATCTGCATGGACGCCGGCAGGATCATCGCCGATGGCGAACCGAAAATGGTCATGAGCGATGCGGAGGTGGTCAAGGCCTATCTCGGAGGGACACCCACATGAGCCTTCTCTCCATCCGCGACCTAGACGTCCGCCACGGCCTGCTCCAGGCGGTGCGCGGCGTCAGTTTCGATCTTGCCAAGGGCGAGGTGCTGGCGCTGGTCGGCGCAAATGGCGCCGGCAAGACGACGCTGCTGCGATCGATCGCCGGCGCCCATTTGCCATCCTCCGGCCGCGTCCTTCTCAACGACGAAGATCTGGCCGCCGTCCCCTCCCACAAGCGGATCGCCAAGGGCATCGCCCTGGTGCCGGAAGGCCGGCGCCTGTTTTCGCAGATGACGGTGGAGGAAAACCTGCTTCTCGGAAAGAGCTCCGGCCGCAAGGGCGAGTGGAGCATCGATCGCGTCCTCGACGCCTTTCCGAACCTGAAGCCCCGCCGTCACGCCAAGACAGGACATCTCTCGGGCGGAGAACAGCAGGCGACCGCCATCGGCCGGGCGCTGATGAGCAATCCCGATATTCTTCTCCTGGACGAGGTCTCGCTCGGGCTTTCGCCTCTGGTCGTCGATCGCGTCTACGCCCAGTTGCAGGCGCTGCTCACCTCGGGAACGACCATCGTGCTCGTCGAGCAGGATCTCGCCCGCGCCATGAGCGTGGCAAGCCGTGTCATCTGCATGCTCGAGGGGCGCATCGTCCTCGACAGGCCGGCGGCGGCCGTCACGCGCGAGCACGTCACCCAGGCCTATTTCGGATTGCACAGGGCAGCCGGCGAAAGGAGCGTATCGTGATCAATACCCTGCTCCAGGGCATTCTGCTCGGCGGCTACTACGCGGTTATCGCCTGCGGACTGTCCTTCATGTTCTCGGTCATGCGGATCATCAATCTCGCGCATGGCAGCCTGGCGGTCGCAGCCGCCTACGGGTTGTGGCTGCTGGCCGCCAAAGCCGGCATTCCACCCTTCGCCGGTCTGCTGATCGTGCTGCCGGTCATGGCGGCGGCCGGCTGGCTGTTGCAGCGCTTCATTCTGGAACGCAGCGCCCGCGGCGGCACGCTGCTGCCGATCCTGACGACCTTCGGCCTGTCGATCGTCATCGACAACCTGCTGTTCGAGCAGTTCGGCGCCGACACCCGGTCGCTTGCGCCCTTCATCGGCAACCTGTCCTATGCATCCTGGCAACTGCCGGGCCACATCTTCGTCGGCAAGCTAGCCGTCCTGATGATGGTGACGGCAGTCCTTATTCTCGGCGGGCTGCAGTTCTTCCTGAGCCGCTTTGCCCTCGGCCGCGCCATCCGCGCCACGGCTGAAGATCCCGATACGGCAGGACTGGTCGGGATCGATGCCCGCAGGGTAAACGCCGTCGCCACTGCGATCACCATGGTCACGGTCGGCATCGCCGGTGCTTTTCTCGGGATGCGGGCGACCTTCAGCCCCTATGCCGGCGGCCCGCAGCTTCTCTTCGCCTTCGAGGCGGCCGTCATCGGCGGAGCGGGATCGCTATGGGGCACCCTTGCCGGCGGTATCGTTCTCGGTCTTGCCCAATCGCTCGGTGCGCAGTTGCATCCGCAAGGCTTCCTGATCGGCGGCCATGCCGTGTTCCTGCTGGTGCTTTTCATTCGGCTGTCCGGGTTCGGCATGCCGGTTCTCGACAAATTTGGCGCCTCCCTGCGCGCCCGCCTCCGGAGCCCGACATGAGCCCCAACGCGGCCCCCAACACGACCTTCGCCTCCAACGGAATATCGATAGAGCGCTGGACGGCATCGTCGCGAGTGGCGCTTAACTCCATGGCCGCGGTACTCGTCCTGCTGATGTTTGCCCCCACTGTCCTCGGCGCCGGCGCGATCGACCGGATGACGGTCCTGTTCATCTACGTGATCCTTGCCGCCATGTGGAACGCGCTTGCCGGTTTCGGTGGGCTCGTCTCGGTCGGTCAGCAGGTGTTCTTCGGCCTCGGCGCTTATTTCACCATCCGGCTTGCGGATGCGGGGCTCAATCCCTTCGTCGCGCTCTTTGCCGCCGCGGTCGTGACCGGCGCGCTGTCGATCCCGCTTTCGCTGTTCATGCTGCGCCTGAAGGGTGGCGAGTTCGCGATCGGCATGTGGGTCGTAGCCACACTCGCCCATCTGCTCGTCAACCTCGACGGCCTGATCCAGGGGGAAACGGGAACCTCGCTGATCTCGCTCAACGTCTATGACAGCGGCACGCGGCGGGCGACGATCTACTGGCTCGCCTTGACGGCCATGGCCGCACTGCTCGGCGCTCTCTTCATGCTCATGCGCAGCCGCGCAGGCGCTGCGATGCAGGCGATCCGCGACAATGAGGAGGCGGCGACCTCGGTCGGCGTGCGGGTGATCGCAACGAAGAGGCTGCTCTTCGTGCTCGCCGCCTTCGGCATCGCCGTCGCCGGAGGCCTGTGGCTGGCGACCGCCACGACCTTTCAGCCGAAGACCTATTTCAGTGTCCAATGGACGGCCTATATGATCTTCATGGTGCTGGTCGGCGGGATCGGCAAGTTCGAAGGCGCGATCCTCGGCGCCATCCTGTTCTTCGTGATCGAGACCTTCTTCGGTTCAGCCGGCGTCTGGTACCTGATCGGCCTCGGCGCCACCGCCGTGATCTTCTCGCTCTACCTGCCGCGCGGCCTTTGGGGCGAAATCGAGCGCCGCTTCGATTTTCAACTTCTGCCGGTCGGCTATCGGTTGAAATTGCCCGGTCCGCATAAAATCAAATGGGAAGAATGAGCCGGCTTGCATCCGGATTCTATCGCGAAAGGTGAGGTTCATGCTTTTTGGTAAAACAATCCTGGTGACCGGCGTGGCTTCCGGCATCGGCGCCCGCACGGCGGAATTGGCCGGCCAGATGGGTGCCGAGGTCATCGGCGTCGATGTGCGCGAGCCGGTGGGGGGAAGTGTCGCCTTCATCAAGGGCGATCTGTCCACGGCATCAGGCGTTGCCGAGATCGTCGCGCAGCTTCCGGCGCGCCTCGATGCGCTCGCCAATGTCGCCGGCCTTTCCGGCAACACCGGCGTCGTCTCGACGCTCGCCGTCAATTTCTACGGGCTTCGCGCCCTGTCCGAAGCCGTGGCACCCCGCCTGCGTGAAGGCGGCGCCATCGTCAACGTCGCCTCGATCGCCGGCTACGGCTGGCGCGCCAATCTCGAGCGGGCAAAATCCTTGACCGCCATCGAAGGCTTTCCCGAAGTGGCGGCGGTCGTCGCCGAACACGGTCTCAAGGACGAGGAAGGCTACCCGCTCTCCAAGGAGCTGCTGCTGCTCTGGACCATGCGCGCCGCCCACCAGCCATTGTTCAAAAACCGCGGCATCCGGATGAACGCGGTCAGCCCCGGGCCGGTGGAAACGCCGATCCTCAAGCAGTTCCGCGCCGTTCTCGGCGACGCCAGGGTCGACAGCGACATCACCCGCGTCGGCCGCGCCGGCACCTCCGCCGATATTGCGCCCGCCGTGCTCTTTCTCTGCTCGGATGGCGCGCGCTGGATCAACGGCGCCAATCTTGCCGTCGACGGCGGCCTCGAAGCTTCCCTCAACGCCGAAGTCCTCGGCTTCTAGTTCTTGTCCCAAGGAGACCTCCGATGAATATTTCCCTCCTCATCAACGGTGCAGACCGCGCAGCCTCCGGCGGCCGGACCTATGATCGCATCGATCCCTTCACCGAGAAGCTCGCAAGCCGCGCCGCCGCGGCAAGCCTGGAAGATGCCGCCGCGGCCGTTAATGCCGCCGCCGCCGCCTTCGGCGCCTGGTCGAAGACCGGCCCCGGCCAGCGCCGCGCGATCCTGATGAAGGCCGCCGACATCATGGATTCCAAGGTGGGCGAGTTTACCCAGTTGATGATCGAGGAAACGGGCGCTACCGCGCCCTGGGCCGGCTTCAATGTCATGTTCGCCGCCAATATCCTGCGCGAGGCAGGCGCCATGACGACGCAGATATCAGGCGAAATCATCCCTTCCGACAAACCCGGCACGCTCGCCATGGGCGTTCGCCAAGCTGTGGGCGTCTGCCTGGCGATTGCCCCCTGGAACGCGCCGGTCATCCTCGCCACCCGCGCCATCGCCATGCCGATCGCCTGCGGCAATACCGTCGTCCTCAAGGCCTCGGAACAATGCCCCGGCACGCACCGGCTGATCGCCACCGCGCTGACTGAAGCCGGCCTGCCCGCCGGTGTCGTCAATGTCATCACCAACGCGCCGGAGGATGCGCCTGACATCGTCGCGGCGCTGATTTCCCATCCGGCCGTCAAGCGCGTGAATTTCACCGGATCGACCAAGGTCGGCAAGATCATCGCCGAGACCTGCGGCAGGCATCTCAAACCCGCCCTCCTTGAACTCGGCGGCAAGGCGCCGCTTGTTATTCTCGACGATGCCGATATCGACGGTGCCGTCAACGCTGCCATTTTCGGCGCCTTCATGAATCAGGGCCAGATCTGCATGTCGACGGAACGCATCATCGTCGACGAGACGATCGCCGATCAGTTCGTCGCCAAACTGGCCGCCCGCGCCAGCCAGCTGCCGGCCGGCGATCCGCGTGGCCACGTTGTTCTCGGTTCGCTGATCAGCCTCGACGCAGCGAAGAAAATGGATGAGCTGATCGCCGATGCGACCGCCAAGGGTGCAAAGCTCGTGGCCGGCGGCAAGCGCTCCGGCACCGTGGTCGAGGCGACGCTGCTCGATCACGTCACGCCCGAGATGCGCGTCTATGCGGAAGAATCCTTCGGCCCGGTCAAGCCGATCATTCGCGTCTCCGGCGAGGAAGAAGCAATCCGCATCGCCAACGACAGCGAATACGGCCTGTCCTCCGCCGTCTTCAGCCGGAATGTCCAGCGGGCAATGGCGGTTGCGGCGCGGATCGAATCCGGCATCTGCCACATCAATGGCCCCACCGTGCACGATGAGGCGCAAATGCCCTTCGGCGGCGTCAAGGGCAGCGGCTACGGCCGCTTCGGCGGCAAGGCGGCAATCGCCGAATTCACCGACCTGCGCTGGATCACGGTCGAGGATTCCGCCCAGCACTATCCCTTCTGAGCAGCTTTGACAGTCATCACCGTGCCACGACGCCATTGCGGTCGTGGCACGGCCTATGCACCGCGCTTAGGAAGATGCTTCAGCGCTTCGATATGGCGTGGGCGGCGCCCGCCACTGCGATCGATCCGAGTTCAGCTCTCCAGCCATTGGGCGATAAGCTTGGCTGCCGCTCGCTTGCGGCCCACACGAATGTCGGCGGCGTCGATGTCGAAATCCAGGCCGTTTTTCTCGCGCACCTGTCTCAGCCATGTCGGAAAGGCATGAAGATTTCCGCGCCCAAGCACAGGGAAACCGAGATCGTTCCGGTAGGCCTTTTTCTCGCTTTCCGAGAACTCTCCGCGCTCGATGGTGCGCGCGTTCAGTTCCCACTGCCAGTCCGGGTTCGGCCGTATCTGCAATCGCACGACGTTCCTGGCGATCAACGGATGACCTTCGGTGCCGCGCAGCGGTATCGCAATATGGATTTCCCAGTCCTCGTCGTCGCCAAATGGCAGGCCCAGCTTTTGCGCCAGGGCGACGGATTCGGTGGCATTGCGGCGCGCAAGCTCGATGTCCTTGAGCTGCCGCGCCAGCGAGCGGAAACGCTCCTCGTCAGGCTCGATATCCGGCAGGACTGTCTCGATATAGCGGTGCAACATCGCCCGCTGCTCGAGCGCCGCATTAGATCATATTTGCCCTCAATCATATCGGCAACAAGCTCGCCGCGGGTCGCCTTGTTGAGCAGGCAGATAAACACCATGCCCCAGAAGCTGAGATTGGTGACATCGTAGAGGTCTTCGCCATAACGTCGGTCGTGCCGATAACCCAGATGCCGGAAAACCTCAAGAATGCGCACCGCCTCATCGGCAAAGGGAACAAACTTTGCCTTCTTGTCGCGCTGGGCGGGCATCGTCGTATAATTGCCGACCTGCGCGATGAGCTTGAGCCGCGCCTTCAGCGCCTTGGCCGAAATCGTCTCGCCGCTCGGCAAGGCGCCGGTATCGTCAAAACCGAACACGAACAGCAGCTTGTGCCGCCGCGACATCGAGATGACGCCGCCAAGATCGAGAAACGGCAGCATCCGCCGATAGGCCTCGAGCAGCACCGGCATTTCCCTGTCTCCGACCAAGGGTGCGCCGCCGGCAACCCGCATGAAATGGAAATAGAAATCGATTTGCTCGTTCGGATCAATCAGCCCGGAAACTTTGGTCGCCAGAGGCCCGATACGATGATGATTGGCAGGCCAAAATTTCCCCTGGCGCCGATCGGCAAAGGCTTCGTTCTCGTCGGCGATGAATGTCTGCAACAGCTTTGCGTCGGTGTCTGTCATGGCGTGTCCCTAATCCCTCGTCGTAAAGCCGTCGGTTGCCTACCGCTGACGGCGCAACTCCGCCTTAAGGATCAGGAGATCGGAAAACCGTTGCGACCGGCTTCATCGCGTTTCAATTCATGAAGGCAGATCGGACGATTGATGTACTGCTTGGCATCATTCCGACCGGACTCTATCGGTGGTCGCGTTGATTCAATAGCAACAGGAAGCTCGTGGAAGGAAAGACTCAGCTTCCTTTACTTCGAGTGCCAATTTCATTGCTTTCGTACACATGAACATATGCGGCTTCTCCAAATCGACAAATACCCCGAACTCCTCAGCGTATATCTGCCCCACTTGCAATTCACCATGTGCAAGCAGGAGGCGTTTTGAACGTCGGCTTTCCCTTCTCGTCCGGCTTGTCGTAGGTGCATTCACACTGCCGATTACGATGCCCAAGGTGGTTTTGGGGTCCATATCAGCTGAGTCGCGCCACCCGTAAAACAGGGATCAATCAAACCGTCTAACCCACTTGATCGATTCTTCAAGAGCATCCAAAGGTGGGGCGCATCGATCAGAGGGCGCTGATGATCGTCGAAACGTATGGGTTTCAAGATCCGGGCAACGCGCTGATATGCTTTTGGTACCATTCCTCGATTGATGTCGCCCAATTCTGGTCTATCGCCTGCTTGGATCATGACGCCGCCATCATAAGAGTAGATCGGGCACGAAGCACCCAGCTCATCGGCAAGCCTTGATTGTCCGCCCAGGTCGTTTACCAAACCATTATCGATGAATGTCAACCAATTGACCGTCCGTATCGCCTTTTTCCGCAAGCGGTTCATGCGAACGTACCAGCGCGACTGCTCGGGCACGTCGAGGCCCGGAAACCTCTTGGCAATCGGAAAGGCAAGTAGGCGGTCGGCGAGCCCTTGGCGTCCTTCGTTGAACAGGATCGACAGACCAGCCGCACCGTATGCAGGTTTCAATTTCTCGCACCAACCTTGAACGAGCGAACGATATTGGTCATAGCCGACTTTTTCGGCCCAACTGGCTGGCAGGTAGATGCCGATGCGGGAAAATTCCCGCATTTCGGTTTCGCCAATCGCTTCGGCGTAATAGATGGTCGGATCGTCGAGATCGCCGCCTTCGGGATAACCAAACAACGAAGCCTCGAAACCATCATCGTTTTTCACGTTGTCAGGAGTGCGCGCACGTTCCCGAATGTAGCTGTCGTAGTCGATCTTGCTCAGCGAATGCAGCCGGCGACCGTCATGCGGAATATAATGCGTCAGCTTGTCATCGAATATCTGTTTGTACTCAAGTATGACATCCGTCATCTTCTCACGGATTTCGAGGCTCGTGGCCTTCTGTAGCGCGAAATCGATATAGTGCCCGAAGCGCAACATCGGAACACCGCGCTCGGACGCGATCCCCACTCCGTCGAGAAAACTCCAGTCGCGCGCATTGACCCAGCTAGTCAAACCTTCGAAGCCACCTCCGCGTTTCTTCGATCTTGTCGTATGGTTCCGGTAGGACAAAAAGGCCTCGCCGATAATCCTCGAAACGAACGGGCTTCAGGACTTTCGCGACGCGGCGATAATCGTCGAGAACCAGACCGCGGTTGACATCGCCCAGTTGCGGCTCGCTGCCTGCCTGTATAATCAGGCCGCCGTCGATCCCGTGGATCGGGCAAGTCTCCCCGAGTTCTTCAGCAAGGGCGCCCTGCCCTCCCAGCTTCCCGACAATCTCTTCGTTGATGACGGTCAGCCAGTTGATCGACTTGATCTGACGGCCATCGCCGAGATCCGATTCTACTTCGAAATGAAGCGGATCGGAAAAATCCAATCCAGGGAAACGTTTGAGCGGGGGCAGAACGGTCTCTGCGACAGTATTGCTTCCGGCAAAAACCCCATGCTCGAACAAAAGACTATAGCCCGCGCTGCCATGAAGTAGCTCGACCGATGACGCCCACCGCTTCGTAAGATCGAGCAAAATACCGTAGCCGCGTTCTGCCACAAAGGACGCCGGAAAATAGGCGCAGATCATCGACCTTCCAAGCGGGCTCATGGGATCGGGGCCGGCACACTTGAAAGAAATGCTTAAGGGCGTCGGCTCATCGACAACTTTCTTGCCAGGATATCCGAACACCATTGCGTCCATGGGTTCGGATGAACTCAGCTCCCGCGCGATATTTTCATAATAGTCCAGGTAATCGCTGCCTGTGATTTTCGTCAGGCGGCTCGTATTCAGCTTGAGAAAATGCGACAACGTATCCGTAAACAGCGCATGATATTGACGGAGCATGTCGCAGAGTATCAGTCTGGTTCGGCTTTCACTTCCGCCCAGAAAGAACAGCTCCACCGCAAAACCGATGCGTGTCTCCACAAAACCATGGCCATTGGCAAATGAGAAGCCGTCGATCTGAGCGGCGAGTTCCTTGGTTAAATGCATTGCGTCACTCAAGGAAATACCCTCACTGCGTTGCAAGCGTTGTTGCTGTTCCGAGTCCCAAGGCTCCTAGCGCGACCGCGCCGCATGGCTCCAGAATCGCGCAAGCGACAGCGCCGATACCTGCCGCTGTTACGCCGAGCGCAACACCAGCCTTTTGCCAGTTACTCATACCTTCCTCCTGGGGAGCTGTTACAGGTTGAGTTTGCTGCTGATTATCGTCACAGTGGCAATCTTTTTCCACCGTAATTATCTGAAGCGACTTTCCACGCGAGGCCGCGATCCTGTCGTAGCGTTGCCGCTGGTTTCCACGAAATCGGTCACCCACGAACTTCATCTCAATGAATTCGACTGGCTGGCCACCGGCGACCTTGATGATATCGAGGCGTGAGCCGGGAACCCCCATCCTTGTCATGGGTGTTCCATCTGGATGGGTAAGCATGTTTCCCGCCGGATCGAAACTGATCTCCGAATAAAGACCCGCTTGAGGGGTCTTGGGCATCCCCTTGATTGCCGTGTCAACGCAGACCTGCTTTTCAGCCTTGCAACTACAAGCGATATTGCAAAGCAGATCGGCAGTAGTCTTATCAGTCCCCGTAAGCGCACCCGTAAAATATCCACCGGCCGAGATCGTGTTGCCTTTGTTCAGCAGCATGCGGTCCGTCAGGCGGGTGACGTTGCGGCCTTCCATGAACACGTTGGGCGACCACGACAGCCAAGTGGCGCGGTGAAGATTGACGCCGGAGATCACGCCGCCGCCCACACCCGGTTCATCGCCGAAGGAGCGATAGAATTCCGAGCCTTTGATCCCGTTCATGGCTCCACCGTGAGAAAACACGGTGCGGGTGCCTTTTGCGAGATCGCGCGCATAGGCGATGTTCGTATAGGGCACCGGCTTGGCCGGGCTTTTGCATACATCCGGCAGGGTGGATCGCACCCAGCCGTCCGAGTGCTTGTGGCATAAAGTGAGACCGTTGATCGAAATCGTTTCTCTCATGCCGCTTCTCCTTGCCCGTTGAAGGCCTCCATCACCGCGACCAGCCGCGGCCCCTGCCGCAGGGCGGTTGAAACGATCGAGATAGTCCCGACTGCCGCATTTAACGCATCGTCCGACGGGCTCTTCTCATGCGTCGGCGCCAGTGCAATGGCGGCCATGATAAGGCTGTTTGCCGCCCCGCAATCACCCGTCTGGCCGATCGGCGTTTCGATATCGGCCAGAAGCGCATCCGGCACACGTGCGCCGGACAAGGCAAAACCGATATCCTCCGATCTCCAGCGTTCGCCATTGAGATCGGCAAGAAAGCGGTCTGGTATGTAGGTTTCGAAAGCCTGCCGCAGAGGCTTTGCCATTCCTCGCCCGATAACGCCTTGTGGCGAGGAAAGGCTCTCCCGCTCATAACCGGTGAAGACGGCTTTGATCGTCCCTAATGCACAACCGGGTTCTTCCGGTTCAGGCGCCCCTAGCATGAACAATACCGCAGCTTCGCCCGGTATCAGCCCATGCGGGTTTTCCCGGTGATGGAGCCGGCCATCCATGATTAGAAGATCCAGCAATTCGGCATCCATGTGGCTGTCCAATGCCCCAACGACCAGGCTCGCCACTTCTCCGGCTCCGACTTGCTGCCATGCTTTTGCGACTTCATAGAGTGCAATGGTGTTGCCGTCCGCGAGAAATTCGATGTCCTGAAACAGCGACGGGTAGCTATCCCGGATCCAGTTTCGCAACTGGCTGCTCAGTTTGTGCGACACCAGCCAAGCCGGGAGCACAAGCCGAAGAGCCATGGGGCCAGCGATGGGAGAATGTGAGACGAAGTCTTCGACGGCTCCGGCAAACAACCTTTGAAGCCGCAGTTCATAATTCCGTATCTTGTCGAACGGCATCACGCAGGACAGGATGATAGGATTTCCATCCGGCCCAACAGGCCCCTTGGGTGACTTCAGAAAATTGCGCTGGCGCGCGTGGTAGGAGCGACCTGCGGCCTCCAGCCCCTGCCCGAGCGGGCAGTTCAAACCGATGCCGACAATGCCGGCGCCAGCCGTCATGAAAACACCCCGGCCATCTGCTTGACGTGAATCCGTGATTTGGAAACCGCCATGTCGCCTGCCTCGCAGGGGATCGCAACGTTCCAAACCATTTCGAGCGTCTTTTCCGTGCCATTCACGGAAACGGAGATCAGCCGCGGACGGGCCTCGATCCTGTCACGCCCCATCCAGGTGGTACTCTCGATGATGACCTGCGGCAGGCGGAACTGGTACTCCCCGCTCGGATGGAGGCCGAACATACGCACCGTCTCCCCTCCCTTCAGATCGAAGATCTGATCCTCGGGGGCGGCCTGAAAAAAATCGGCAGAGAAATCCGCAGGCAGCAAGGGCGCCTCGTATTTCCGCCAGTCATCGTCATACGTTCCAGCATGGCCGGCGCGCGGCATCCAGACCGGCTGAAGCGAACCGAAGCCGACGGGATCCGGAAGCGCACCCTCGCCGATCGGCTTGTCCGGGTTCTCAACCAGCGGCAATTCAATCTCGGAGCCGGAGAGAAGTCGCGGCCATTTCGCGGTCCAGCCCTTGCCGATCGGGTTTGCCAAATGCGCCGGCCCATCCGGATCAATCAGGTCGGGGCCGCCGAGGCTGTTGCGCCAGCTCAAGCGGCAAGGACTGAACATCTCATAACCGTCGAGCTTCAAGGCGTCGCCCTGCATGCGAAGCCGTCGCGCACCGAATGCCACGGCACGCTTGGTATAGCCGGCGAGTTCAAAGCCCACGTGAACCTTGTTGACCGATCGTTCCTCCGGCGCGGTAATCTCGCCATCCACGAGGAAATCGACACGCGGTCGAAACGGAGAGAAATCTGACTCGCTTATGAGTTCTTCCGCCCGGTCGTCGGCATATTCTGGGCTTAAGCGAATATCGCCCTGGTTCTCGGAAATCCGGCTGAACCCGTTTTCGATTATAGCAAACCGGGCGCGTACGGCCATGACCCAGTGCTCGAGGCCGCCCTTGTCGCGAACGAAGTAACCCATCGCCGCGAATGGCGTGCGGTTGTCAATCTCCCACATGGACCGCCGCCTCAGTTCAGATCAATCGTGGCTGCTTCGAGACTGATATTGCGTTCAGCTACTTGGGAAATATTAACCCCTTGCACGGTCACCCGGCCGTCCGACCGCAGTGTCAGCGATGACTTGCCGTTCCTGATCGTCATTTCCCCCGTCGCCTGATCGATCTCGATCAACGCCACCAGGGCCATCAGCTTCGTCCACGCATCGGCATCACCAGATATCTGGCGCGATGCGAACCTCATCCTGTCGGGTATCTCGTTCATGCTGTGATATCCTGCTTGTCAAGTTGAAGGAATGTGTAGTGCAATCGGCTTAGAATGGACCGGCTGATCAGCAGGTCGGCATGTCCATCGAATTCCGCATTGTTTTCGGCATCGCATACCACCGGCCCGTTCAGACTTTCAGATCGAACTTGTTGGTCGCGGCGGCGTAAGCCCGCAGCAGTTTTGCCAAGGTTTCGTCGAACGGAACCGGCAGCGCATTTTGGAAGCGGCAAAGCGGCGTGGCGTTGAACAGGGGATAATCCAGCGGCGGCAGATCGAGGCCACGTTGCTGGCGGAGCCGGCATGCGGCTAGCAGTTCGACTGGGAAGAACCACAATTCTTCTTCGTTGACGACGTCGTAGTCATCCGTCCCGCATCCCGATGCATGGAAGTCCGCAGCTTTTGCCAATGCCTCGCCGAATATACGGGGTCGCGGATCGAAGAGCGTTTCGAGCAATGGGGAAAATTCACCCAATTCTCCGTCATCCGGCTCCAGATCGTAGGTCTCGTCGCTCTCCCGCCACGCCTTGTAGAGTTTGACTGAAAGCCATGGCAGATATTGCGGCAGACTTTTCCACCCGACGGCGCCGTTACCGTCGGTCTGTGCGTCCCACCGGTCGAAAATCGTCTCGGCCAGGCGGTTTGCATGGCTCAGCCAACCAAGCGCCAGCATGGTGGAAACGTCAGTGAACGGCCGCATTGGAAATTTGTAGCCGGCCGGATCGTCCGATTCCATGACCGCATGCGCACATTCGTAGTGCCAGAACCGGTAAATGCCGGACCTCGCAATTTCGTCGGCAGGATAGAGGGCTTCGTTGAGGCTCTTGTCCATCGCCATCCGCATATGCCAGCTTGCGATGGAACCGAGCGCATCCGGAACCAGCTTCTTTTCGCTCTTCCCGTCACGAACGAATGGCTCGATCGTTTCAGAAAGCGGTTCGTCGTAGAGAATTTCCTTGTTGAAGGAATCCGCGACCCAGTCCCGGATGTCGCGCTTCTCTTGATTCAGATTTGCTTTAATCGTCTGCTCGACCGATGGCATTTTTCAATCTCTTACAAAATTTTGCTGTCAAAACATGTCTATTGTATCGAGGCGGGAGGCCCCGTTGATGGTGGCGTTTCCGCCGCCTTTTCTGCGGCGCGACGCTCAGCCCGTCTGGTTCTTTTCTTTTCCTTCTTATCACGCCATGCCTTGAACGCCTTGTCGTCTCTTTTCCAGGGTTCGACACCGTCCTCTACGATCCGGCCGTCATCGGTTTTCTTGAGCTTGACCTTGTTATAGGTCGCCGACTCGCCCGCATTCAACCGCTTCAGCAGGGAACCGGCATAAGTTCGGTCCTCCTTGCTCATATTCTGATAAGGTTTTGCCCCACGTCTCATGGCATCGAGGCGTGACTTGACGAAATGCTCCCCGCCCAGGAGCTCCTCGCCATACATACTATAATCGCCGCGGGTCGACGTCTTGATTTCGTTGAACGTCAGCGGATCGTCCTTGATATTGTCGATGCCGTTTCCGGAATCGTTCTGCAGCGCACGGCCGCCACGCGTGTCCTTGTAGAAATTTTCTCCATCCTGGCCGTTGGTCCTAGCTTCCTTGCCGCTTTGCTGCTGTTTCGCCTTCTTGGCGGCCGCATCGTCGGCAACCTCGGCTGGACCCTGTTTTGGGTCGGGAACGGTCGATCCTTGGTTATCCGATCCCAAAATGCGCCGCTCCGCTTCACTCAAGTCGGAATTTTTGACATCGCCGAGTTCGAAGGCCTTGCCGGGACGATCCTTTCGGATGAGCGAAACAGCGAATTTTTCACCACGCTTGATGGCCGTCAGTCCGACCCGCGCGGCGACCGCGCCGGCACCCGCAGTAACGGCGGCGACGGCAGCGATAACGGCACTTTCAAGAACCGCGAATGCCAGGTCGATGCCGAACTTGCAAAGAGCGACCTTCCATTGGCCGTTCAGGCAAAGCTGCTTGATTTCATCATAGGTCTTCTTGGCGTAACCGACGATCTGGTCCTTCAAGGTGTTCCAGTCGCGCAGAAAGCGTTTCCGCGCTTCGGCCCGCTTCGCTTCGCTCAGGTGTTCGGCGCGCAGTTTGGCCGTTTCGTCGGCCATTGCGTCCCCATCGAACATTAAATTGCGTTCGAACCATTCGCCGACGGCGAAATAGTTGTCGAGAAGCCCGCCGCCCCAGCCCAGAGCGGCGTCATTAGCCATATTGTTGATCTTGTTCAGGACACCCGACGTCTCCTTGATGAGATCGGATACTGCGGCCTTGATCTTTTCGACCGCCTCGCGCTGCTGCTCTGCGCCATAAACGCCGGCGATCACGCCGAGGAAATGGACCTGCGCGGCATATTGGCCAGCAACATCCATGGCATGCGCCACGCACTGGTTGTCGGCGGTATATTCGCTGTTCGGCCGTACGTCCGGCGCAAGATGCGGTGCCGCCATCGTCAAGGCCGCCAGCTATAGAGGAAATGCGATGCGGCGAAAGATGTGACGGTCGTGTCCTGGTAGTCGAGTATGTTCCCTAAGGAGCTTGCCCCCGACGTCAATGCGAGGTTGGAGAGTGTATCCACTGACATTCGGAGGGCGGAAGCGTCCCCGCCATGGAGAGCGATCGCCTTTTGCGCCAGTTCCAACACGTCCGGGAGCGAACTTTTCGAGCCCGCCTCGACGCTGAAGGGATCGTCAGATCGATCGACAGAGAGAGACGCGAAGAACTTCTCGCGATAGATATCTCTGACAGACTTTCTGTCGTCCTCTCGCTCGACGAATTCGCCGTCTTCGTAAAGGCGCATGTCTTCACCTCAATTGATATCGATGCGGCCGGACTTAAGGACGATACTCTTTTCGGATTCGATCTCGATAATGCCTTCTTCCTTAAGAGTTATGCGCGACTTTCCGCAGACGATTTCGAACTGCTTTCCCACCACGATTGTCTTGTTCTGCCCGACCTCCTCATAGGCGCCCATGAGGACCGACTTGTTCTCGATGCCGCCGACCGTCAGCTGATAGCCGCCGCCGACCATGATAGTTTTTGCACCGCCGACGACCTCGGACGACGAGATCATGACCGTCTCGGATTTGTTCTTGCCCACGCCGACGATCATGTTTCCGTCGCCCATTGTGGCTTCGGACAGGGAACCGAGCTTATCCGTGAAGGCGCCGAGTTTGCTGGTCAGAAGGTCTCCCACCGAGCTGCGCAGCACGCCGAGGGCGGCGGTGACGCCTTTTTGAAGAATGTTCGGGCCGACCATCAGCGTCATGTTGCCGCCGATCACCTCATGATGGTTGTTTCCCACCTCGATCGTCTTGTTGTGCCCTATCGATTCTGCCTGGTTGTTGTCGATGCGCTTGGAACGGGAATTCTCCACATGGATGCGGTGATCCCGCTGCGCATGCATGTAGATTTCTTCCCGACCGTTCTCGTCCTCGAAGCTCATCTCGTTGAAACCGGTGCCCTTATGGGTTTGGGTTCGGAATGTACTCTTGGTCTTATTCGCCGGCAGCGTATAAGGCACCGCATTGGCGGGATTGGGCACCACGCCTGTCACCAGCGGCCGGTCGGGGTCGCCGTCGACGAAGGCGACCATCACCTCCATGCCGATGCGCGGAATGATCTGCCCGCCCCAGGTCGAACCTGCCCAGCTCTGCGCCACGCGCACCCAGCAGGTGTCGGAACCGTCCTTCTTGGCCTTGCGATCCCAGGGGAACCACAGTTTGATACGCCCGTACTGGTCGGGATGGATCTCCTCGCCGGAAGGGCCGGCGACGATCGCCACCTGAGTGCCCTCGATCCGCGGCCGTTTCGTGTCGCGATGCGGCGTCATCGCCACCCGCGACGGCACCGCCTCGAATGTGTTCGTGTATTCCGGCTCGTTGCTGTTGGTTTCGTAGGAACGATCGACGACGGTATGCACCGCCTTGACCACCACATGTTCCTCATAGGCGTGATCTGGATGGGCGACTTCATAGGGGGTGAAGCGGCGCCCTACCTCCAGGATGCGGGATGTGGAACCGCCGAATACGCGGTCGTGATCTGCTTCGGAGGCCTGCATCCTGAGTTTTTCCGCCCGCTCCGCCTCGGCGACGGAAGAAATGCGCGCCGGATATTCGTAAAGCTCGCGCTTGGTCGCTTCCGGCATCTGCACCAGCGACGGGGTCATGGTGCCTGGCACCATGCGCGGCGTTTCGAAATTCCAGTCGGCGCCCGCGCGCTGGCCCGGCACATAGGAATAGCGCCGGCTCCACTCGTTGATATGGTTGCGGTCGGACGAGCCCTGTGCCAGGCGAACCCGCCCCTCACCCTGCGCCGAGGGCGACGGGCCGAGCCAGGATCTGGCGCCGTCGGCCACATGCAGCTTGTGTTTGCCGTCCTCATGGGAGAACCAGTAGAACAAGCCGTCTTCCTCGAAGCGGCGGGTGAGATAGGCAAGGTCCGTTTCGTTCCACTGCACCGAATAATGCTGCGGCGGTGGTGGCGTGACCACGCCTGAGGTATCCGGCGCCGGGATGCCGTGCTCGGAAAACAGCGCCTCGACGATATCGACCGAGGTCTTATCCATCCAGATGCGGCAGTCGGAACGGCGCGACAGCAGCCACATCTGCGGCCTGAGCACCATGGAATAAGACCGCAGGCCGCGGGTGATGGGCGGCCCCTCGTTGAGTTCGGTCACCAGGCCGTTGAACGGCCGGCGCACGGCGCCTTCGCCATCGCCCTGTTGCACCTCGACGGAGACATCCATCAGCCGGCCGATCAGTTCCTCCGGCTTGACGGATGGCTTCTTGGCGCGGGCCGAAAGTCTGATTTCAAAGAGCGAGGAAATACCTTCCTCGATCGTCACCCGCTCCGGAAGAAGCTGGTCTTCGCCCAGCGGCGAGACGATTCTGAGGATTCGGCTCGCCTGGATGAAGTCCGCGGCGGACGACATATCGTTCATCGATGAGGACCTCTCAGCCTACGGCAGCGGCGGACGCTTCCGAGAAGCGTTTCAAAAAGCCGTCGACGAGGGTACGCCGATCGAAATAATGTAAGAGTTCCAGCCGGTTGTTGTTGCCGTTGAAATAGGCGGCAGCCATCGGCCGCTCTCCGGTCTTCTGGATGAAGGTGACCGCGGGATTGCCGTACAGCAAACGGGTCGGTGCCGGATCCTCGCCATAGATGGGAAGGAAATTCAGCGTGACCGACGCTTTGTAATGCTCCAGCGCCTTCGCCGTGAAGATGTTCTTCTTGCCGAGATAGCGGTGCATGACCGTCGTGCGGCCGTTCGGGCGGGTCGTCAGCTGCGTTCCCGATTCGAAGAATTCCGAAAGCAATTCCCGCGCTCCGGGCGAACCCTGCAGCTTGCGGCCCTTGAAATAGACGTCTTCGCCGATGGCGAGTGTATAGACGCTGCGCATCACCTGAAGATGGCTGGTCCCGACGCCCTTGACGCCTTTGATCTTGAAGCTGGGCGCGACCATGCCGAAGACGCTTTCGTCGAACACTTCCTCGACGATGAGATGGTAGTTCGTCAGTTTCACATTATCGATGGCCAATCCGCTCATGGGAAGACTTCCTTCAAGCCCGCGACGACGATGGAGCGAACAGGCGCCGCAACGATGCGGCGCCCATTCCTGTCGGATATCAGGCAGCCTTGGTGGTCGCGAGATCGTAAGAGGCGATCATCGGCGACTGCGGCGAGTGCTTGTCGTCGTACGGCGTGTACTTCACTTCCATCTTGGTGAAGTTCAGCTTGATCGTCTCGACCGGGCGGTCGCCGTTGGAATCGATCGAGTAGCTGGCGATTAGCGTGTTCTCGAGGGAATACTCGATGTAGGTGTCGCCGGGATTGCCCGTGGTGACGAGATGGATGACGGAGCGCTTGCCGGTGCGGCCCGAGCAGGCCTCCTGGAAAAGCTTGGTCGACGAGGAGTCGCTGACCTTGGTGAGGATTACTTCCGAAACGGTCGGCTCGGAAGCTTCACGGTTTGCCGCCGAACCGGCGGAGGTGTTCATGTTGCGGGCGACGTTCCAGTGGATGGCTTCGATGTCCATCCACTTGCGATGCTGCTCGTGGGTCGCATCCCCCTGGATACCGTCGATCTGAAGATAAATCGGCATGCTGTCAGCTCTCCTATTGGCGGTTGAGTGCCTAGTTGCGTCTAAGGCGTAGTTGCCTTTCTTCTTCCTGCTCCCCGAGTGCGCTTGCGGCTCGGGGTTACTTCATCCGACAACCGGTTTTCCCCCGGCGTGTCGAATTCCTGCGGGGCGGCCTCTTCGGCATTCAGGCCGAAGCCTTGGCCGTTGTAACCGATCGTGATCCCCATAATTTTTTTCCCGGCCGCGACGGCATCGAGGAAAAACGTCGAAAGAACGGGCAGAAGGTCGCGCGCGATCATGACCTCGATCGCGCGGGCGCCCATCTCGCTGGTGCGGGCGCGCGAAATCAGCGCGTCACGGGCTTCCGGTGATAGTGAAAGCGTGGTCCCGTAGGTGGCGCCGACCCGCTCGCGGATACGGCCGATCTGGATATCGACGATGCCCGAGAGGGTCTCGTTACCAAGCGGCATGAAGGGCAGCACGGTCGTGCGGCCAAGGAAGGCCGGCTTGAAATGCTTCTGCAATTCCGGCGCCAGCAGCACTTCGAGCGCGTCGGCCTCCGGCATCGTGTCGGGATCGGCGGCAAGTGTCGCGATCATCTCCGAACCGGTATTCGCCGTCATGACGATGGTGGTGTTCTTGAAGTCGATGTCCCGGCCTTCGCCGTCGCGCAGCGTTCCCTTGTCGAACACCTGATAGAAGATTTCCTGGACACCCGGATGCGCCTTGTCGATCTCGTCGAGCAGCAGTACCCCATAGGGCCTGCGCCTCACCGCTTCGGTGAGCACGCCGCCTTCGCCGTAGCCGACATAACCGGGAGGCGAGCCGAGGAGCATGGAAATCTTATGCTCCTCCTTGAACTCGGACATGTTGATGGTCGTGAGGTACCGGCTGCCGCCATACAGCATATCGGCGAGCGAAAGCGCGGTTTCGGTCTTGCCGGTGCCGGACATGCCGACCAGCAGGAAGACAGCCGGCGGCCGGCGCGGATCGGAAAGCCCGGCGCGGGCGGCCCGCATCGCCGAAGCGATCCGCTCGATCGCCGCGTCCTGGCCAAGCACCCTCTCCTTCAGGCGGGCATCGAGCGTCTTGACCGTCTCGATCTGGTCCGACAGCAGCTTGCCGACGGGTATTCCGGTCCAGCGGGCAACAACGGCGGCAACGATTTCCTTGTCGACGACGCGCGGCAGGAGCGGCGTTTGGTCCGCCACTGTCGCCAGGCTCCGTTCCGTGACAGCAAGTGCAGCGCGTGCGCTTTCCGCCGTCATCGCCTGCGACGGGAAAGGTGCCACATTCGTGCCGTCGCCGGTCTTGTCGGCTGGCGCCAGCGGGACGACGGCGTCGTCGGGCGAGAAGAACTCCTCCAGCCGGTCGGCCTCCCGGACAAGCCGGTTTTCCTCGTCGAATTTCGACCGCAACGCCTCGATCTCGAAAACGATCTCCTGCTGCTTGCCTGCGATTTCGCCGAGCCGGGCGCGCTTTTCCGGCGTCTCCGGTTCGCGTGCGAGCCAGTTCGCCTCGGTTTCCAGAAGATCGCGCTCGTCGGCGAGCAGCTTCAGCGCCTCCGGCGTCGTCTGGCGCGCCAGCGCTACCGCAGCAGCTGCCGTATCGATCAGGCTGATCGCCTTGTCGGGAAGCTGCCGGTCCGGCAGATATCTCGCCGAAAGCCTAACGGCGGCGACGATCGCCTCGTCGCGGATGCGGACCTTGTGATGGGTTTTCAGGCCTTCCGCCACGCCGCGCAGCATCCGGATTGCGGCTTCTTCGTCCGGCTCGCGAACATGCACGGTCTGAAAGCGGCGGGTGAGGGCGGCATCCTTTTCGATGAAGCGTTTGTATTCGCCCCAGGTCGTCGCCGCGATCGTCCGCAGTTCCCCGCGCGCCAAAGCGGGTTTCAGGATATTGGCGGCATCGCCCTGCCCTGCCTGTCCGCCGGCGCCGATCAGCCCATGCGCCTCGTCTATGAACAGAATGATCGGCTCCGGCGACGTCTTCACCGCATCGACCACGCCATGCAGCCGCCGTTCAAACTCGCCTTTGACGCCGGCCCCGGCCTGCAGCAAGCTCAGGTCCAAGAGCAGCAGCTTCACGTCCTTCAACCGGGCCGGCACGTTGCCGGCGGCGATCTCCAGCGCCAGTGCTTCCGCCACCGCGGTCTTGCCGACACCCGCCTCGCCGACGAGAATCGGATTGTTCTGCCGCCGGCGCATCAGGATATCGATCAACTGCCGCAATTCGCGATCGCGACCGATGACCGGGTCGGTTCGGCCCGCACGGGCGTCCGCGGTCATGTCGTGGGTGTAGAGCCGCAGGAATTCATTGTCCCCCGAGAAGTTCGCAGACGAGGCGGCCGGCATGGACAGCTCGCCCGACGGGCCTGGCGCCGCCGTCTCCAGCAACTTGTCGAGGGTCGCCCTGTCGAGATTGCGCATCGACGGGGCAATGCCGCGCGTCACCGCCCGCAATGCCGGCTCGTTGATCAGTGCGGCAAGCAGATCGGCCAAAAGCACGACAGTGCGCCCGCACTGCAGCGATGCAACCAGAAAAGATTCCCGCCCCAGGGCAAGCAAGTTCGGGGAGAGCGCAAGCGAGGCGCCATCCTCCCGCGGGATGTCGGCGATCGCCGCGTCGAGCTCCATTCTCAGCATCTCGGAGGAGAGCTTGAGCTCTTCGAAAACGGCAGAAAACCCTGCGATATCAAGAAGGGAGCGAAGCCAATGGGCGATATCCACGACGGCATGCTGATGCCGTACGGCGAGCGAAGCCGCTGTCTCAAGACCGACACGTAAATTGGGCTCAAGCGTTCTTATCAGACGATTGAGATCGATATGGGACATCCGCAAGTCCTGTCTTTACGTCGAAATTCAGTAAGCTCTCCCGATGCGAAGAAACAACTAGGGCGCTCATAAACCCTTGTCCAGAAGAAAAACGACTCTATTTTGAAAAATGAGCATATCGAAAGTCGTCATAAATCCGTCATCAACCTTCTATGGTTGACAAGCCAATATGAGCCGCCCAAAATGGTCACTCTTCGCAGTAAGCCCTGCTTTTTGAGGAATTTAACGGCGTGAACGTCCGGGAAATTATAGATCCACTTGAACAAGATCGCCCGTGCGGAGAAAACGTGCGGATTAATACTGTATCTCGTGAAATATACTATAGAATTAAGGACGCGAGAAACGCCGCTCGTACAGCCGAACGTAGTATTATCCCAGGTGAGACTATTGCGATTGCACCTGCTTGGCACGATGTTAGCAATCTTGGATTGCAGATCCTTTCTTCCAGAAGCAAGGACATCGAAGTATTGGCATGGCTCGCAGAGGCGCAGCTACGGCTGCGGGGGTTCTCAGGATTGCATGACGTATACGTCGCAACCGTGTCGCTTTTAGACAAGCATTTCGACGCTTTGCATTCGATCGGAGATGGTGACTTCGAGGAACGGTTCGCGCCCTTTGCGGGGCTTAACGGCGTTGGCGGCGAAGGAACGCTCATCCAGGCTATTCGTTTGACATCGTTGATCCCGGGCGGAAAGTTCGCCCAGTTTTCGCTTTGGGATTTCCAGCTTTCGCAGCGGCCGAACGAAACCGAACGGCGCAAGGAATTGCAGCAGGCGGCGGCAGAAGCCGGTGTCGCTCAGATGTCAGCCTATCTCGACGTGCTGACCGGGTGCATCGCCGCATTCGATCGCATGGTCGAAATACTTGACGAACACTGCGGCGACCAGGCGCCCCCGAGTTCGAATACACGCAATGTGTTGCAGGAGGCCGCATCCGCGATCCGGATGCTAGCCGGGATCGAAGCGCCCTTGGCCGCGCCCGAAGCCCCTGCTTCGCATGGATCCGAACTGCAGCAGCAGGCAAGTGATACCGATGAGGCCGAGGCTATCCGCCTGCGGCCTGTCAGCGCCGAGACAATTCGTTCGCGGGAAGAGGCCTTCGAACTTCTGATCGCCGTTGCGCGCTATTTCCGCCGCACGGAGCCCCATTCACCGATCTCCATGTCGATCGAGACGCTGGTGCGTCGCGGCCGCATGGATTTTTTCGAGCTTCTTGCCGAACTCCTGCCCGAACAAAACACCCGCAACGCGGTGCTGACGGCAGCCGGCATCCAGCCCGTAACCGACAAGGGGGGTTAGCGGCACGCCGCAGCATCCTCAATTGACAATCCGCCGATGGGACGAAGGAGAATCTCGATGGCAAGTGTGCATGAGAAACTGGAACGGGTTCGCAAGCCGCGGGTCCACATCAAATACGAAGTGGAAACCGAAGGCGCGATGGTGGTGAAGGAACTGCCGTTCGTCGTCGGCGTGCTTGGCGACTTCTCCGGCAATCCCACGCAGCCGCTCAAGCCGTTCGGCGAGCGCAAATTCGTGCAGGTCGACCGCGACAACTTCGACGACGTCATGCGCCGCATGACGCCGGGCCTCACCCTGTCGGTCGAGAACACTCTCGAGAAGAACGGGACCGAGCTTCCCGTTTCGCTGAAATTCGAAAGCATGGCCGATTTCGAACCCGGCGCGGTCGTCGATCAGGTGCCGGCGCTGAAGGCCTTGCTCAACGCACGCAACCAGCTGCGCGACCTGATGAGCAAGGCGGACCGCTCCGAGGAGCTCGAGCGTCTGCTCGAGGACATCCTGCAGAACAAGGCGGATCTCTCGCAGCTGGTGGCCCAGCTTGGCGGCGACAAAGCCGAAGAGGCGAAGGACGCATTGAACTGAGTGCCTGGGATCGCGGACCGATCGCGGCCCGCGCGCTCCATTCCTGAAGAGTCGTTGTCCGGCAGCGGCCCCTTTTGAAGGGAACCCCTCATGCTTCGAGGGCCGCCGCTTTCGCAAAAAGGATCGATAGATGACCGCCGAAACGCAATTGCAAACAAAGGAAGAAGTAGGCTTCGCGCCTGATGAGAACCTGCTCTCGAAGGTCGTTGCGGCAACCCGCCAGACCGAGCCCGACCGTGCCCAGGACCTTCTGCGCACCCTGACCGATCAAGCCCTGAAGGGCACCGTCACCTATGATCGCAACCTGACGATCACCTTGAACAATGCCATCGCCGAGATCGACAAGGCGATATCAAGCCAGCTCGCGGCCATCATGCAGTCGCCTGAGTTCACCAAGCTCGAAGGCGCCTGGCGCGGCCTGAACTATCTCGTCAAGAATAGCGAGACCAGCGCCAACCTGAAGATCCGCGTGCTCAATGCATCCAAGCGCGATGTCGCCAAGGATCTGGCAAAGGCCGTCGAATTCGACCAATCGCGGCTCTTCAAGTCGGTCTATGAAGACGAGTTCGGCACACCGGGCGGCGAACCGATGGGCGCGCTGATCGGCGACTACGAATTCGACAATTCCTTCGACGACGTCCAGCTTCTGCAGGGCGTCTCGATGATCGCCGCAGCTGCTTTCGCGCCGTTCATCTCGGCGGCGAGCCCCCGCATGTTCGGCTTCGAGGATTTCCGCGAACTGGCCAAACCCCGCGATCTAGAGAAGATCTTCGAGACGGTGGAGTACGCCAAGTGGCGCAGCCTGCGCGACAGCGACGATTCACGCTTCGTGACGCTCGCCATGCCGCGTGTGCTCGCCCGCATGCCTTATGGTCCGAAGACCAGCCCGATCGAAGAGTTCAACTTCGACGAAACCGGCGGCTCCAAAACCGGCGAGCTCTCGCATGATTCCTACTGCTGGATGAATGCAGCCTATGTGATGGGCACACGTCTGACTGAAGCCTTTGCCAAGAACGGCTGGTGCACCGCCATCCGAGGGGCGGAAAACGGCGGCAAGGTCGAAGGGCTGCCGATGCATATCTTCTCCAGCGACGACGGCGATCTGGACCTGAAATGCCCGACGGAAGTCGGCATCACCGATCGCCGCGACGCCGAACTCGGCAAGCTCGGCTTCCTGCCGCTCTGCCACTACAAGAATACGGACTATGCCGTGTTCTTCGGGGCGCAGACCGCGCATAAGCCGAAGCTCTACGACCGACCCGAGGCGACTGCGAACGCGGCCGTTTCAGCCCGTCTGCCCTATATGATGGCGACCTCGCGCTTTGCCCATTATCTCAAGGTCATGGGCCGCGATAAGATCGGCTCCTTCATGGAGGCGGAAGATTGTGAGGCCTGGCTCAATCGCTGGATCTCCAACTATGTCAACGCCAATGACGACGCCGGCGAAGAGTCGCGGGCGAAATATCCGCTGCGCGAGGCGAAAGTCACCGTCCAGGAAATCCCCGGCAGGCCGGGCGCTTACAACGCCGTCGCCTGGATGCGCCCATGGTTGCAGATGGAGGAATTGACCACCTCGCTGCGCATGGTCGCCCGGATTCCCTCGAAGAACTGATGAAGGCAGGGCCACGCGCGGAGGGTTCGCCGCCGCGCCTGGCCCTTGCGTTCGAAACATTTGTGTCAGGTTGACGATGGGTTCCAGCACTGAATGGCGGCGCCGGGCGGATCAGTTGATTACGCTGATCGACGAAGCGCTGAACAGGCAAGTCAATGCCATCCTCCACCATCCCGATTTTCAGGCGATGGAGGCGAGATGGCGTGGCCTCGCCATGCTCGTGCGCGAGGCAAGCCGCAGCGGCGAGGTGAAGGTCAAGCTTCTCGGCGTTAGCTGGAGCGAGCTCACGCGGAGCATGGAGCGTGCCAGCGACTTCGACCAAAGCCACCTCTTTGAACTGATCTACAGCCGCGAGTTTGGTATGCCGGGCGGCGAACCCTTCGGTCTGCTGGTCGGCGACTATTATCTTTCTCCGGCCGATCCCACCGGCGGCGATCCGGTCAGCACGTTGTCGCAGATCGGCATGGTGGCGGCCGCCGCCTTCTGCCCCTTCATCGCAGGTGCTGCGCCGCTGGCAATCGGGCTTGAAGACTTTCACGAGCTGAACCGGGTCCACGATTTTTCCTGGCTTGCCAATGAGACGGCCCGCATCCGCTGGAACGGTCTGCGTGCACGGGAGGATTCGCGTTTTCTAGGGCTTGTCGCGCCGCGCATCCTGATGCGCTCGCCGCTTACGCCACATGCACGCAATCGCAACGACGGCTTTCCCTTCTGCGAAAGCATTGCCGCCGATGGCAGCTCGCTTCTCTGGGGCAACGCCGCTTTCGCTTTTGCGACCGTCGTCATCCGAAATTTCATCGATTCCGGCTGGTTCGCGGATATCCGTGGCGTCACGCAGGACGCTATCGACGGTGGCCTGCTGAGCGCAACCGAGCTTCCACCTTACGATTTCGGCACCGAAAGCAACGGACTATCAGCCCAGGCGCCTGTGGAAATCCATCTGACCAGCGGCCAGGAGCAGCAGCTCTGCGATCTCGGCATCATCCCTGCCGCGACCACCTATCTCTCCTCTTCGGCGATTTTCAATTCCAACCAGTCCCTGCATGCGCCGCCGCACTATTCCAACGAGCATGCCCGCCAGAACGCCCGCCTCGCCGCCATGCTGCAATATGTGCTCTGCGCGTCGCGCTTCTCGCATTATCTCAAGGTCATCATGCGCGACGAAATCGGCCAGCTTTCGGATGCGATCTCGATCGAGCGGAAGCTGGCCGATTGGCTGACCGCCTATACGCTCGGCAACGACGACGCCGACATCGCGCTGCGCACCCGTTTTCCCCTGCGCTCGGCCGGCATCGGCGTTGCCGAGATTCCGGGCAAGCCCGGCAGCTTCTCCTGTACCGTCCGGCTGCAGCCGCATTTCCAGCTCGATGACGTTGCCACGAGCTTCCATCTCATCGCCGAGACCGCGACCACCGGCCAGATCCTGAGTCGCCCCGTTGCCATACCCGAGAGGATGTCCGCATGACGCTTTCCGCCAGCATCGCCCAATCGCTCAGCGACAATGCCCTCGATGACGCGATCGAGGAGGTCAAGGCGCATCTGAAGGTCAAGCCCTCGGATCAGGAGGCGCGGCATCTCTATATCGATCTTCTCGTGCTTGCCGGTGACTACCAGCGGGCGGACAATCAGTGCAGCCTTGCCGCCACCCTTACTCCCGACGCGACGATGGGCTTCGCCTTGCTGCGCAATGAGCTTCGGGCAATGGCGGCGCGCGACGCCTGGTATTCGAGCGGCGCCCTGCCGGAATTTCCGCAGGGACCGAGCGAGCTCGACAAGCTCGCCGTCCGCCTCGGCATCGCCCATCGCGACGACAATGCGGATGAGGCGAGGACCACGCTCGATGCATTCGAGAACCTGAGGGGCGAGCGCCCGCTGATCTGGAACGGCAGGGCGGTCTCCGATTTCCGCGATCTCGACGACCGCACGCCGCACGCTCTCGAAGTCATCATGACCGGCGGCGGCTATCTCTGGATCGATTTTGCCAAGATCGCAGCTCTCTCGATAGAGCCGATTGCCCGTCCGCGCGATCTGGCCTTCCGCCGCGCCGAGCTCTCCCTGATCGACGGCGCAGCCGCGTCGGTGCTTCTCCCGGCGGTCTATCATGGCACCGGCCAGGATGCGACACTCAGGCTTGGCCGCGAGACCGAATGGATCGAGGAACCCACAGGCATCACCACAGGCCGCGGCCAGCGCTGCTACCTCGCAGGCGACGAACTGGTTTCCTTCCATGACACTCAAAGCCTGGAGATCGTGCCGGCAACGGCTGCCGGCAGGCAGGTTGCGCATGGTTGATCCGCTCGAACGCTACCGGCTGCGCGACCGCGTCCTTGCCCGCTCGATCCTCGACAGGTTAATCGACGAGGCTCCGGATCGCGCCGTCGATCCGCCGATGAGCCTCGTCGACCAGGTCCGCGACGTCAGGGAAGCGATCCGCCGCGATCTCGAAGCGCTGCTCAACACGCGGCGCTGCCCGGCCACGCCACCGACGGCACTTTCCGAACTCAAGGACGCCCTGGTGAGCTATGGCGTCGACGGTATCGTCTCGGCAAATCTGATGACCGACCAGGCCAAGCTCAAGCTGGCGCAAGCGATCGAACGGCGGATTGCGTTTTTCGAAACGCGGCTGTCCGATGTGCGGGTGACGATCCTCAAGAGCCGGACGATGACCGAACGGGCGCTGCGCATGCGCATCCAGGCGACCTTCCGTCTGCATGAAGGCATGCCGCCGATCAGCTTCGAGTCGACCATCGATCCCTCGACCCAGCGCTTCCTCGTGGAGGCCGCGCATGGCTGAAGGTTTCCTGCACCGCTACAATGAGGAATTGCTGGCGCTTCGCCGCCGGGCTGCGCGCTTTGCCGATGCCTTTCCGAAGATCGCCGGCCGCCTGCGCATGACCGGCGACGTCGCCGACGACCCGCATGTCGAACGCCTGATCCAGAGTTTCGCCTATTCGGCCGCCCGCGTCCGCCAGAAGCTGGACGATGAATTTCCCGAGCTGACTGACGGCCTGCTCGAAACCCTTTATCCCCATTATCTGGCGCCGCTGCCCTCGATGAGCATCGTCAAATTCCGGCCGAGCGATACGCTCGCCTCGGTCCAGACCGTGCCGCGCCACACCGAAGTCCTGGCCGAGCCGGTGCGAGGAGAAGCCTGCCGCTTCCGCACCACGCAGGATGTCGAGATGGCGCCGATCGAAATCACCGGTGCTAATCTTTCCGGCCAGCCGATCAATGCGCCGCTTTCGCCCTATGCCGGCATTGCCGGCTGCCTGAGGCTGTCCATCCGCAGCCTCGATGCCCGAAAGCCGCTCGGCGGCCTTGGCATAAGCCGGCTGCGCCTGCACATTCCGTCCCCCTGGCAGCAGGCGGTGGCGATCTACGAGCTGCTTGCCAACCACACGCTCGGCATCGCACTTGCCAAACATGCGGACGACCGTTCGCCGGTCTTCCTGCCGGCGGGCAATCTCAAACCGGTCGGCTTCGAGCCTGAAGAGGCCATGCTGCCCTATCCGGCGCCAAGCTTCACCGGCTACCGGCTGCTGACCGAATTTTTCGCTCTGCCGCGGAAGTTTCTCTTTCTCGACATCGAAGGGCTCGATGCCTGGCGGGAGGAGACGCTGGAACTCTTCATCTACCTCAGGGAAAGCGACGCAAAGCTCGAACGCGCGGTCTCGCTCCGCGACTTCGCACTCAATGCGACGCCCGTCGTCAATCTCTTCCGCCAGGTCTGCGAGCCGATTGCCATCGACGGTACCCGCACCGAATACCGTCTCCTGCCTGATGCACGGCGCCAGAAGACCCGTGAGATCTATTCGATCGACCGCGTTCTCCTGACCGGATCGCGCGGCCAGGAGGAATTCTGCCAGCCGTTCTTCGGACGGTCGCAGCGGGCAGGCACGAGCGCGACCTACTGGCAGGCCTATCGCCGTTTCGACGAAGACGACAGAACCAGCGACATGGACATCGCCTTCGTCGACAGGCAGCGCCGCTCTTCAGGTCCCGTCGATGCGGTCGCAAGCGTCGATACGCTCTGCCTCAACCGCGACCTGCCGGAACAGCTTCCCTTCGGCGGCGGCCATCCATTCCTGCAGCTCGCTTCCGGCCATGAGGCTGTCGCCAGCGTCGAAGCCCTGATCCCGCCGACGCCGTCGGTCAGGATGAACGATCAGGAAGGGCGGAACTGGCGACTGATGTCGCATCTCATCCTCAATCACCTGTCGCTCTTCGACAATGACGGTGCAGCGCTGAAGGATATCCTGTCGCTCTACGCCTTCCGGGACAGCCCCGAGACCAAACAATTCGTCGATGCTCTCGTCCGGATCAAGGCGGGCACTTCGACCGCCCGTCTCGGCAGCGGCGGCATGGTGCCCGGCACCGAGATCGCGCTTGAATTCGATCCGGCCGCCATCGACCGGCCTTCGGCCTTTCTGTTCGGAAGCGTGCTCGACCGCTTCTTCAGTCTCTACACCTCGGTCAACAGCTTTACCCGGCTCACCATTGGGATGAAGGGGCAGTCGAGGCCGATCGCCCGCTGGCCGGCACGAGCCGCCGAACGCCCGCTTCTCTGAGGAAGGATCGCTATTAAATCATGGATCTCCCCGTCGCCCGCAAGCCAGACGCCCTTGCCGATCTGCTCGAACGCGACCCCGGCCGCTTCGAGCCGGTGACGGCCTTTCGCGTCGCGCAGGCTTCGGTGGGGGAAGGACGGCTTGATGTCGCCTCACATGTCGGCGTCTCGCCGGCGCCTCTTGCCGTCAGCGGATACAGGCGCAAGGACGGTGGCGCCACCGTCCGCAGTGCGCTTGCCGGTCTCGTCGGAGCGCTCGGCTCGATGCCGTCGGCCTATAACGACCTCGTCATGCGCGAGGAGCGCAACAGGTCGCGGGCGCTGGCGGGCTTCTTCGACATGTTTGGCGCGCGGATGGCGGCACTCTTCGCCGATGCCTGCGAGAAATACCGCATCGCCCCCCGGCTGCGCTGGGGTGGCAGATGGGCGAACAACGCCTTCGTCACCACGCTGCTGTCACTCACCGGCTTCGGCACCAGGCGTCTCGTCGAAAAGAGCGGCGTCGACGAGGAACTGATCCTGCGTTTCTCGGGCTTCTTTGCCGCGCGCAACCGCAATGCCGTCAATCTCCGCGCCATGCTCTGCGAGTTCAGCGGCCTGCCGGTGGAGATCGAATTGTTTCGCGGCCGCTGGCTGACCATCCCCGAGGCGGAGCGCAGCCGCATGGGCCAGCCCCAGGGCGTCCAGCTTGGCGTCAATGCGACGGCAGGTGCTGCGATCCACGATTTCAGCGGCGGCTTTCGCATCGTCATCGGTCCGCTCGGTTATGGCGATTATCTCTCGCTCGCGCCGGGCGGCCGCGCCATCACCGAACTCTTCGCCCTGACGCGGCTTTATGTCGGCGCGGCGCTCGAATTCGACATACAGGCCATTCTGAAGAAGGAGGACGTTCCCTTCTGCCAGCTCGGACAGGCGAGCGATCCGCCGCGCTTGGGCTGGAACAGTTGGGCGAGGGTTGCGCCGGCTGCAAGCGACAGCGGCGATGCAGTGATCGTCGAGCGCCTGTCGGTTCAGGCGCGGTGAGGAGGCGAGGATGCGGCTTGAACTGAAAGAGATCACCAGTGACGCGACGGTGCCAGCAGGCCAGTCGAAATGGTTCTTCGAACGCGGCCGGCGAACGCTCGGCCGGGCACCGGATTGCGACTGGCGGCTGCCGGAGGATCGGCGCTCCGTTTCGAAGCTCCATTGCGTCATCGAGCGCGACCGCGAAGGCTTCCTGCTGCGCGACCAGAGTGCAAACGGCTCCCGGGTCGATGGCGTCGCCGTGCATGAGGGCCAGATCGTGCGGCTTTCCGACAGGTCACGGCTGGAGGTGGGCGGACTTGCCTTTTCCGTCCACATATCGGGCGAGAAGGACCGCGAGATTGAGGACCCCGATGCAGGTCTCATGCTGAGTGACGAACCGCTGACCATTTCCGCAATCCTGGCCGATATCGCTCCGGGCGGTCGTACTGCAAACGGTATCCTTGGCGAGCGTATGAGCGACGACTGGGCTTTTCCCGAAACGGTCGGCAAGAAAGCGACGGCCTCATCCCGCAATGTCGAGATCGGCTGGAGCGGCCCTCCGGAGATCCGCTCAGTCACCCAGCTTCTGCCGGAGGACTGGAATTCGGAGGAGACCGAATACGGCAGCCACCTGGAACATGGTTCCGCCACCCATGTCTCCGTGCCCATCGCTCAGCGCCGGCCGGCACCGGTGATCGAGATGGTCAGCGACACCGATCCGCAGTCGGAACCGGAGCCCGAGGAGTTTCCGGCGCTGACGATCGGCCGGCCCGAAGCCCTCGCCGGTCGCCTGGAGCCACTGCTTGCCCGCCTCGAGGAGGCTGTCCAGAATAGCTATGCCGTTTTCGAGATGAGTGCGCCATCCGCCGCCAGCGAGCCGGATTTCCTTGCCGACAGCAGCAGGGAGGAAGCGCTTCTTGCCCGCATCGAAACCCTGATCGGGCAACAGCTCAACCTCAATTCGGCGCTTGAGGCTCTGGTTCAGACAGCAGGCCGGCTGGAGCCGCGGATCCTTGAGGCGCGGGTCGAGACCGGCGCCTGGCGCCTGCTTTGGGGCCGAGACCGGGCCTATTGGCGCGCCTACCGGGCACAATTCGAACAGGACGGCAAGAGCCGGTCGATCCATGACGTTTTTCGCCACGCAATGTCGGGGGCAGTGAACGGCACGCAGGCAGGGCCTCGTCCGCAAGACGGGCAGGAAGGAAAAGACGCGCATCATGAGGAATGAAAACCGGGTGGCCTGGAGCGAAGGCATGTTCCTTCGCGTGCAGCATTTTCAGCAGGCGGATCGCTGGACCGAGCGGCTCGTGCGCACCGCGACGCACGGCCTGTCGCCCTATCCCTGGGGGGTGGCGGAAATCGGCATCGACCGCGGCGCATTGGCGATCGGCCAATTCGCGCTGTCGAACCTGCGCGGCGTGTTGGCGGACGGAACGCCGTTCGAAGCCCCAATCGATACGGACCTGCCGCCACCGCTCGATCTCGACGAGAATACCAAGAATGCAGTCATCTATCTCGCACTTCCTTCCCGTCAGCCGGGCAAGGCCGATGTGGCGTTGAACGGCGGTGCCGCGCGCAACAGCGTCCGGCTCGTCGCTTCGCCCTATGAAGCGCCGGATGCAAACGTCGAGACCGACTTCATGGCGCCGATCGATGTCGGCCGTCTCAGCCTGCGTTATCTGAGGACCGGCGATGAACTCGCCGGCTACGAGCTTATCGGACTTGCCCGTATCATCGAAGTGCGTTCCGACCGGGCCGTGATCCTCGATCCGGACTACATCGTGCCGAGCCTCAATTGTACGGCTGCCGCGCGGCTGAGCGAGCTGATCACCGAACTGCTCGGCATCGTGCGCCACCGCGCGGAGGCCATCGCCGAACGCATCGGCGATCCCACCATTCGAGGGACCGCCGAGGTCGGCGACTACCTGCTGCTGCAGATGCTCAACCGCGCGGATCCGATGCTGAAACACATTTCGGCGAATGCGACGCGGATCCACCCCATCGTCTTTTACGAGACCTGCATCCAGCTTGCCGGCGAGCTCGCCACCTTCACGACCGACCGCAAACGCGCAAGCGACTTCCCGCCTTACCGCCACGACGACCTCAAGGCGACATTCGCGGCCGTCTTCGACGATCTGCGCGCCTCGCTGTCGTCCGTGCTCGAACAGGCAGCCGTGGCGATCGAGTTGGCCGAACGCCGGCATGGCGTCAGGATCGGCACGATCAACGACCGTTCGCTACTGAGAGATGCCGGCTTTGTACTGGCGGTCCGGGCCGAGATGCCGGCCGAAGACGTGCGCCGCAAGCTGCCGGCGCAGATCAAGATCGGCCCGGTCGAGCGCATCGCCGACCTCGTCAACGTCGCGCTACCGGGCATCCCCGTCCGGCCGCTACCGGTGCTGCCACGCCAGCTTCCCTATCGCTCCGGCACCATCTATTTCGAACTCGACACCAAGAACCCGCTTTGGAAACAACTCGACACTTCGGGCGCCATCGCCGTGCATCTCGCCGGCGATTTTCCCGGGCTCGAAATAGAACTGTGGGCCCTTAGAGAATGAAGAACGAACCCGCCTCCACCTGGCAGAACCTGCCGACCATTGTCGAACTTACCGAGGACGGCACTCGGAAAAAGCAATCCGCCCGCAAGATGGCGGAGATGCTGGATGACGTCCTCGACTTTCCCGAAAGCGAGGGCGGAAAGACGCCAGCGGGATCGCTTCCGAAGGTCGCAGCGTCCGTCGAAACGCTCGTCCGGGATTTTCGCTTCGGGGCCGAAGACGTGCCGACGCTGGTGCGCTCGGCCGCACCGCTCCTCAACCTCGCCCATGCCCTGCGCTACACGGAAGAACAGCCTGATATCGACGAACTGCGCCAGGTGGCGATCGAAGCCGTCGGCCGCTACGAACGCGATCTGGCGAGCGCTCGCATCAGCCCCGAAAGAGCGCGCGCAGCCCATTACGTCGTCTGCGCGACGGTCGACGATGTCGTGCTCAGCAAGGCCTGGGGCGTTCGTGCCGGCTGGGCCCGCTCGGGTCTCGTTTCCACCTTCCATATGGACGTGACCGGCGGCGAACGGGTGTTCGACCTGCTCGACCATTTCCACCAGAGCCCCGGCGCCAACAAGGACCTGCTTCTCCTCATCTATCTCTGCCTGTCGCTTGCCTTCGAGGGCCGCACCCGCGTTTCACCGCGCGGCGGGCTGGAGCTGGGCCGCATCCGCGACAGTCTCTACAAGACACTGCTTGGCCAGTACGGTGTCTTCGAGCGAGAGCTTTCTCCCCACTGGAAGGGCGTTTCGGCCCGGCATCAGCCGTTGCGAACCGCGGCGGCGATCTGGACGCTTCTTTCCCTTCTGACGCTGATCCTGGCGCTCGGCTACATGTTCTTCACGCTCTCGCTCAATCGTGCCTCCGACGGAACGTTCGAGCGGCTTGCCAGGCTGCCGCCGCGCGATATGCCGAGCGTACTGGTCAAGGTTCCGGAGCCTCCTCGGCAGCTCCCGCCTGTTGTCGTCGCCGAAACGCCGCCGACGCCGCCACCGCCGCAAGTGAAACCGCCGAGCCGGCTCGACAATCTGCTCGCCTTCCTGCAGCCGGAGGTCGAGAAGAAGCTCGTCACACTCTCGGATTCGAATGGCAGGCTGCTGGTGCGGATCAGCAATTCCGGGCTGTTTGCCACCGGCAGCGCGGAGGTCAGCCAGAAATTCCACGACCTGCTTCAGCGGATCGGCGGTGCGCTGGCCGCGGAGAACTTCCGCGCCGTGGTGGTGGGCTATACCGACAATGTGCCGATCCGCACAGTTCAGTTCCCCTCCAACTGGCACCTTTCCGAAGCCCGCGCCAAGGCGGTCGGCGAAATCCTGAGCTCCTTCACCGGGCCGGGTGCGATCTTGACCGAGGGGCGCGCCGACACCCATCCGATCGCCGCCAACGATACGCCGGAGGGCCGGGAGATGAACCGCCGCACCGAGATCCTGGTCCTGACCGATCCAAGCGAGCGGCTGAACGATGCGGGTTTGACGACGCCGCGTCAGGCCGAAATGCCGGATGAACCGACGGCGCCCGCCGCAGGAGGTGGTTCGCGATGAACCCGCTCAGTTATTTCTATACGCTCCGCTCCTATGTGGAGGCCTATGCCGGCCTCATCGGCCGTCGCTTCATCTCGATCATCTGGGTGGCGGCAATCTGTGTCGTCATCTGGTTCTACGGCTATCTCGCCGCCTATGGCGACTTCAAGCCGCTGGCGAGCACCAGCGCGCGGCTCACGCTGATCGGCATCATCCTCGCAGTCTGGCTCGCTTATCTCGTCTTCACGACCATCCGCGACCGGCGCCGCGACAAAAAGCTCGTCGAAGGTATCGAGCGGGACGCGGAGGCCGAAGCCGCGGCCAGCCAGCAGGCTGAGGTCGGCGAGATCCACGGTCGGCTCAAGGAAGCGCTGCAGCTGCTCCGCCGCATCACCAAGAAGCGCTTCGGCTATATCTACGAGCTGCCGTGGTACGTCATCTTCGGCGCGCCGGGTTCCGGCAAGACGACGGCGCTCTCCAATTCCGGCCTCAAATTCCCGCTCGGCGATGCGCTTGGCGGCAATTCGGTGCAAGGGATCGGCGGTACGCGCAACTGCAACTGGTGGTTCACCGACGAGGCCATCCTCATCGACACGGCCGGCCGCTACACGACGCAGGACGATTTGAACGGCACTGCCAAAGCCGGCTGGGAGGGATTTCTCGGCCTGCTGCGCAAGTACCGGCGTTCGCAGCCGATCAACGGCGCGCTAGTGACGCTGTCGATCGGCGATCTCCTGACGCGCGATCCGGAAGCGCAGCGCGAAGAGATCAGGGCGATCCGCCAGCGGCTTTCCGAACTTGATGAACTCCTGCATGCGCGCGTGCCAGTCTATCTGCTGCTGACCAAAGCCGATCTGCTGACCGGCTTCGTGGAGTTCTTCGACGGCTTCAACAAAAGCGACCGCGAACAGGTCTGGGGCATGACTTTTGGCCTCGACGAGAGCTACAAGGCGGCAAACCTGCCGGAACGCTTCATGGAGGAATTCACCCTGCTGCAACAGCGCGTCGATACCATGCTGATCGAACGCCTGCAGCAGGAGCCCAATCCGGAATTGCGCGGCCGCATCTTCCGCTTTCCAGCCGAGCTCACCTCTTTGAAGGAGCGTCTGCACGAGGTCGTCACCGAGCTTTGCTCGGGTTCGAAATTGGTGGAGGCGCCGCTGCTGCGCGGCATCTATTTCGCCTCCGGTACCCAGCGGGAGGAGGCGGTCACTGTGCCCCGCATGCGACGCAGCTATTTCCTCTCGCGGCTCTTCAAGGAGGTGATCTTCGGCGAGGCCTCGCTGGTCGCCCGCGACAAGCGGCTTTCGGGGCGGCAATTGCTCTTCCGCCGCGCGGCCTATGCCGCCACGGTCCTGCTGCTTGCCGTGGTGCTGACGAGCTGGACGGCCACCTACATCCAGAACACCACGGCGCTGGCCGGCGCGGAAAGACGCATAGACGCCTACGAACAACTGGTGCGTGGCGTGCCGGTTCGCGACGTTTCGGATACAGACTTCCTGCGCATCCTGCCGGCGCTCGACAATCTCGCCGCCGTCACCACCGACTTCTCGAAGAGCCGCGTCTGGCCGATAAGCCTCGGCCTCGACCAGGAAGGCAAGGTCGCCAGCCGGCAGCGCGAGGCCTATCAGCGGGCGCTGAACACGCTGCTCCTGCCGCGCATGCTGGTGCAGCTCCAGAAGGACATGACCGAGACCACCGACGTCACCCGAACCTTCGATGCGTTGAAGCTCTACGGCATGCTCGGCGGGCTCGGTCCGGTGAATGCGGACTTTGCCGCGCTGGAAGCAGAAGACATGTTCACGAGGCTCTATCCCGACGAAGGCAGGGCCGCGGCCCGGCAGGCGCTGATCGCCCATGCCGATGCCATGGCGCGCGGCGCTCTGCCGCCGATCGAGCTCGACAAGGCGCTGATCGCCAAGGCGCGCGAAGTCATCCGCTCGCAGAACATCGCCAGCCGCGCCTATGACATCCTGGCGGAATATCGCGAGTCCCGCGCGCTTCCCGCCTGGAGCCCGGCAGGCGCGCTTGGGCCGCTTGGCGAACAGGCTTTCGAGCGGACCTCGAAGGCGCTGCTCAACGAAGGCATTCCCGGCCTCTTCTCCGCGATCGGCTATCGCACCGTCGTTCTGCCTGGGATCACCGACGCCGCGCGCGAGGCGCTCGACGAGCAATGGGTCCGCGGCGATCCCAATCCGGCCGGCGTCACGGTCGACACGATAGCCCAGGCGACGCTTCAGCTTTACTTCGACGCTTTCGAGCAGCGCTGGTCGACGATACTCACCGATATCAGGGTGAAGCCCTCCCAGACGATTAGCGATGCGGCGGAAACCACCCGCATCCTGGCGGGCAAGCCCGGTCCGGTCGAGACGATCACCAAATCGATCGTCGCTGCCACCGATCTGCGCGCGCCCGGGGCGGAAATCGCCTCGGCCGCCGGCGACAACCTGCCAGCCTCGACCACGGCGCTTGCCAGTGCGGCGAATGCGCCCGATCCCTTCGGCCGACTTCGCGAAGCGCTGAAGGCGCCGGCCGGCCAGTCGTCGCCGGCCGACCAGCCGAAGGATGCGCCGCGATCGGAGATCGGGCAGCTCGAGCCGATCCTGCAGAGGGTCCAGGAGCAGCTTTCGCGCGCCACGACGTCGACCGCCGAAGTCGCGAAAGTCTTCGACGTTGACAGCCAGCTCACCGACGCCAATCAGGACCTGCTGCAACAGGCCCGCAAGCTGCCGGCGCCGGTCGATACCTGGATGGCGGGGCTGGCCGCGGATGTCGGATCGCTGGCGGTCAAATCCGCCCGTTCGCGTATCAGCGACGCCTGGGCTGCCGAAGGCGCAGGCTTCTGCTCGAATGTCGTCGCCGGTCGTTATCCCTTCGACCGGAAATCTCCGCGCGACGTGGCGATGAGCGATTTCATCAGGCTTTTCGGACCGGAGGGGCTGTTCAAGACCTTCTTCAAGGAAAAGCTCGAAGCCTTCGTCGACACCAGCGCCTCGCCATGGGGCTGGAAGGGCACGTTCGGCGCGGTGAGCATTCCGAGTGCGGCGATTGCCCAGTTCGAGAATGCCGACAAGATCAACCGCGCCTTTTTCCCGGCCGGCAGCGAGAACCCATCGATTTCAATCAACGTCAAGCCGGTATCGCTGACCGAGGCGGCCAGCGCCGTGATGCTGGAGATCGAGGGCGAACGCGTGGTCTATTTCCATGGCCCGATCCAATCGAAATCGATCACCTGGCCGTCGACCGAAGCCAGCAACGTCTCGCGCCTCGCCTTCCAGCCGGGCGGCTGGCAGCAGGCGCTGACGGAGAACGGCGACTGGTCGCCCTTCCGGCTCTTCGACGATGCCGACCTCGCCATACAGGGGGACGACCTCTTCCGGGCAAAATTCCAGCAGAACGGTCAGACGGCGGAGTTCGACGTGCAGTTCGGTTCGGTGCTCAATCCATTCCGGCTGGAGGCGCTCGGCGCCTTCTCATGCCCGGCGCAATTCTGACCGGTTCGTCATGAACGAGCGCGCCACCCTGGACCGAAGCCAAACCGAAGCCGACAGGATCGGCTTCTTCGGCAAATTGCCGAGTCATGGCGATTTCGTTTCGACGGGACTGAGCCGCCACCTGCAGGCGTCGCTCGACGCCTGGCTGCAGTCGGGGCTGCAAGCGGCGCAGCGGGAACTCGGCGAGGATTGGGAACGCCGGTTTCGCATGATGCCGGCATGGCGTTTTATCGTCGAACGCGGTCTTTGGGGGCCGACCACCATTGCCGGCGTTCTGCTTCCGAGCCTCGACCGCGTCGGGCGCAGTTTTCCGCTGGTTATCGCCGCCCAGCTTCACGGCTTTGCCGAGCATCCGCGTCAGCTCTACCTTGATGACACCTGGTTCACGGCCGCCGAGGCGATCGCCGAAAGCTCGGCCAAGCGGGATTTCGACATCAATCACTTCACCGCGAGCCTGAAGCGACTGCGGACCCTGCGCCCAGCCGACCTCGCGGAAAACGAGACGCTGCAGGACAATGCTTCCGGCCGCGGCACGCTCTGGTGGCGGATCAGCCCCGAGGATCGGCGAGCCAAGGGGTTTCGTGTCGGCGGCGCCCCGGACCCCGAGGATTTTCCGAAGCTACTGCACGACAATTCCCCCGCGGCTTCGGCACGGCGGCAACCCGAAACGGCCGAGACTCCAGGCCCTGTTATCGCCGAACCGCATCGTCCGCTGGTGATCCGCCATAGCCATGCCACGCATCCCGGCACACGGCTGAGCGTCAACGCCGATGCGCTGCTCGTTTCGGAAACGCCCTCGCTCTTTGCCGTCGCCGATGGTGTCGGCGATGGCAACGCTGCTGCCGAAGTCGGCAAGATCACCGTTCACGTGCTGGCTGAAACAGCCGAACAGCAGTCGATCGAAGCTCTGGTGCAGGACATCAAAGGCAAGCTCGGCCGAGCCCACGGCCTGCTTCAATCGGCCTATCTTTCTTCTGATCGCGAACCGTCGGCTGGGAGCATCGTCGTGCTGGCCACGCTCCGCGAGAACTGCGCCCTGCTCTGGGTGGGTGACGCCCGCTGCTATCTTCTGCGGGATGGCATGATGCGCTGCCTCACGCGCGATCATGTGGAGATCGGCCTGCGGCGCACGCTTTCGCGCGCCATCGGCATGCGGGGACATCTCATCCCCGAAGTCCGCTCCGGCGGATTGCAGGCCGGCGACAGGCTGCTGCTCTGCAGCGCGCCGCTGCCGAGCGTCGTCCCCGAGCGGATCATCGCCGAAGTCCTCCTTTCGGCAAAGATCGAAAAGGCGGCCGATATTCTCGTCCAGGAGGGGCTGATTGCCAATTGCCGCGAAAACCTCAGCGCGATCGTGATCGATGTGAAGACCGATGACGGATGATCATCCGGAGGTGGCTTTCGAAGAGATCACGCGACGTTTTTCGCATCTCTGGCAGGCGTTGAATCACGGTTCACCTGAGACCCGGCAAATCCTGGTAGACCGTGTCCGGGACGCGTTCGATCGGGGCGAGGCCCGGCTTCGCGACGCGGATTGCGAGATCGTCGCCAACAGCTTTATGCTCGAGGCGCTGATCCATGACGGCGCAGTCACCCGGGTCTATCGCGCCCGCCATCGCGATCTCGGAACGTTTCATGCCATCAAGATGCCGCGGCCCGACCACGCCGACGATCCTGTCCTCAGGAAGCTGCTGCTGCGTGAAGCGGAAATCGGCATGGCGCTCAGACATCCCCACACTGCCGCGACCCAGACCGTTCTGCGTCTTGCCGATGGGCGTCCTGCCCTGGTTATGGAATGGATCGGCAGCCGCCTTGCGGGGCTTTTACAGGAAAGGCCATTATCGCTCGGCGAGGTGACTTCAGTCATGACCTCGGTGCTCTCAGGCCTGGAAGCCATCCATGCCGCAGGTTTCGTGCATTGCGACCTGTCACCGCTCAACCTTCTCGCCGACGGCGATCTCTCCCGTTTGAAGATCGCCGATTTCGGCATCGCGCTTAAGCCCGGATGCCGGCACGATGAATTCGATCTTGCCTTTGCCGCCCCGCCGGATTTCGCATCCCCCGAGCAGATGGCCGGCCAACCGCTCGACGAACGATCCGATCTTTACGCCGCCGGGTGTCTGCTGTCCTTGCTACTTAGCCATTGCGACGGAGAGAGCGATGGAACCGAAGCCCTGAAAGCATTGGCGAACCGCCTGTCCCAACAGGCACCACAGGACAGGCCTGAAAATGCAAGAGCCGCCTTGCATCTGCTCGGCGGCTCTCCAAAACGTCCTTTTGTCGGTGCTTAATTGCCGCTCGACCCTGGGATCGGTGCTGCGGCCGTCGGCACGCTTTTCTGGTACACGTTGAAGAGCTTGGCAAAGTCCACCAGGCTGGCGTTGCTGGCGTAGATGATATCGCCATCCATCATCTGGAACCGCTGCATCAGCGCCAGATTGGAAACGTCCTTCAGATCGACGCGGTAGATCACCGGCTTTGTGCTCACCACAGCCGGCACCGGGGTCTTGGCGTTTGCGGCCGCAACCTGCGTATAGACCGGCTGGCTGCGCAGCACATAGAAATTGCGCGCATCGGCACGATCATCGAGCAGGCCTCCGGCTCGCCCGAGCGCCTGGGCAAGCGTCAGCCTGCCCGGCTCGAATTCGAACTCGCCGACACTCTTGAAGGCGCCGAAGGCGGTGAAGGTGGGTGAATCCTTGTCGATATAGATCTGGTCGTCCGGCAGCAGGTAGACATTCTGTTTGTTGTCGTCGATGACGCGCTGAAGCGGCACGGTGGCGCGCTGCTTGCCGCGCATCAGCGTGACGGTCGCCGAGCCCGGAGCAGACGATGCGCCGCCGGCAAGTGCGACCGCATCGAGCACACGCTCCTTGCGTGCGGTGAGCGGGAAGCGACCGGCGGCACGCACGTCGCCATTGACGGTGATACCGCTGGAAGGCCTGTCGACCACGGTGACGACGGCCTGCGGATTGACTGCCGACCCCTTCAACCCGGTGACGATGCGTGTCTGCAGAGCCTCGGTCGAGGAATCCACCACTCGCTGTTTGCCGACGAAGGGAAGGGTCACATTGCCCGTGGAATCGACGGTGAAGCGGCCGAGATTGAGGGTCTTGCTTTGGGTTGAAGAGAAAAGTCCCTCTTCGCCGGTGTCGAGGATCGTTACATCGATGACGTCGCCGCGTCGCAGCCTCGTATCGGCAAATCCGCTCGAGCGCATGAGGCTGAGCCCGGGATCGGTGGCCGCATAGGCAAGCGGCGTGACCGCAACCGGACCCATCGGCGCTTCCGATAGCCTGACCACCGGGATCCGCTCGTTACTTTGAGGGGCAGTGGCATTATAGAAACCACCGGCGGTTGGGCCATCCGATGGCCGGGCGCAGGCACTAAGAACTGCGACAAGGACGAGCGGCGCCAAATTTCGCATCAAGTATCCTTTTGGCAATATTGAGAGAATCGGAAAATATCAGCGGTGCACGACCGAGCAATACCAGTTGCGCGCGAAAAATCAATTATGACAGTTCGGAGGCTGACAGGTGTGGCCAATTGGCAACCATATTGCTTAAGTTGAGTGGGATGGATGCGGTTTGAACAGGTTTCCAACACCTCTTCCTCGGGCTCCAGTCTGGAACCAAAACCCGGTCACGCGTATTCGTCGAGATTGGCTTTCGAACTTATGGCGGGGTGAGCAAATGGCCTTGCACATCAAACGAATCTACGAGCCGAAAGACGACAAAGACGGCATCCGCATCCTGGTCGACCGGCTATGGCCGCGCGGGTTGAGCAAGCAGGATACAGCAGTCGACATCTGGATGAAGGATATCGCGCCAAGCCCGGCTCTGCGCCGATGGTTTGGCCACGACCCCGCCAAGTGGACCGAGTTCCAGCGTCGTTATCGGGACGAGCTGGAAAAGAATCCGTCCGCCGTTGAGGAGCTGAAACGCCGGATCGGACAATCGGACGCGACACTTCTCTACGCTGCGAAAGACTTGCACCACAATCACGCTATTGTTCTTCAGCGCTTCGTCGGCAAGAACTGACGCGTCGGTGACGCGATGACCCGCGGCCTCTTCGTGTCCGAAATTTCCGGGAACCTTTTCGACAAACCTGCATCCAATGTTCGCTTCCGAAGGCGCACCACCGTTGCCGCCGGAAGGCATTCGGTCACGACACAAGGGAGACAGATCATGTTGAAACGAATTCTCGGCGCCACCCTGATGGCAGCTTCGCTTGGCACGGCTTCGATCGCTGCTGATACCAAGCCGACCGATCCTCAGATCGCCCACATCGCCTATACGGCGGGGCAGATCGATGTCACCACCGCAGAGCAGGCGTTGAAGAAGAGCAAGAATGCCGACGTCATTGCGTTCGCCAAAACGATGGAGCGCGACCACAAGGCCGTCAACGACCAAGCGCTCGCCCTCGTCAAGAAGCTGAAGGTGACGCCCGAAGACAACGCAGTCAGCCAATCCTTGTCGACACAGGCGACCAAGGAACTGACGACGCTGGAGGCACTCGACGGCACGGCATTCGACAAGGCCTATGTCGAAAACGAAGTCGCCTATCACAAGTCGGTCAACGACGCGCTTGCCAATCTTGATCCCGTCGGTTCAGAATAAAGAGCTCAAGTCGCTGCTGGAAACGGGCCTGACGCTGTTTAAGGAGCACCAGATGCATGCCGAGCATCTGGCTTCGATGATCAAGTAGACATGGCAATGGGCTCGCTGATGACATCGCTGCAGCTCCCGCTGCTCTTTGCACTGCTTTTGGCAGGCAACGGGGTTGCCTCGGCGGCGGACCATCAGATCACCATCAAGGGCATGAAATTCAGCTCGCCGCCTGCCGAGCTGCATGTCGGCGATGTGATCGTCTGGCGAAACGATGATATATTCAGGCACACGGCAACCGCTCGCGACACAAGCTTCGATATCGACCTGCCGGCGAAATCGGAAGGCCGCATGACGCTCAGCCAAGCGGGAGCCGTCGATTTCTATTGTCGTTTTCATCTCGCCATGACGGGCAAACTGGACGTCCGGCCATAGGCCGGACTCCAATCGATAGACGGGCGAGCAGGGGGAGAATTCCCATGACAGCCATTCCGGTTCTGGCCGCGCGACACCGCCAGCAGATGTCGATACTGTCCGACGCCGATCTCGTGCCCTTGGCGAAAATGGGCGACGAGCCCGCCATCCGCGCCATCGTTCAGCGTCACAATCAACGCCTGTTCCGAACGGCGCGCGCCATCATCCGCAACGATGCGGAGGCGGAAGATGTCGTCCAGGCCGCCTATATCAAGGCAATCACCAATCTGGCGGCGTTCAGGGGCGAGGCGCAGCTTTCGACGTGGCTGACCCGCATTGCGCTCAACGAGGCGCTGGGCCGCGTGCGCCACCGCAAGAACACCACCGGGCTCGAGGAAATCGATATGCAGACGAGGTCGCCGGGTGGCGAAATACTACAGTTGCCGTCCTGCTTGTGGGCAACCGATCCGGAAACCGAGCTCGCCAGGAGCCAGGCGCGGCATCTCCTCGAAAATGCCGTCGACGACCTTCCCGATGATTTTCGCGCCGTGTGGGTGCTGCGTGATGTAGAGGGGATGAGCACGGACGAGACCGCATCTTACCTCGGCATAAGACCCGAAACGGCCAAGACCCGGCTGCACCGGGCGCGGAAAATGATGCGCCAGTCGATCGAAAAACAGCTCTCCGGCGCATTCTCGGCCCTCTTCCCGTTCGATGGCGCCCGGTGCGCTTTCATGGCCGACCGCGTCATTGCTGCCCTTCGCAACGAGGCGTCATGACATCTCGCACTATCAACGGGAGCTAGGTCCCAGATCCGCAACGAGGTCAGGACTGTAGTGCGGCGCCTGACCTTCCTTCGGTGCCTGTCACGCACGAAAGTTGTCGATGCAGCTTTCCGGGGGGCGCACGAAAAATTCATGCCGATTCCGACGGCTCCTTCTTATCGCTGATCCGTTTAGGAGCCCGCCTTTAGATCCGGAGGCGGTCCAGTCGCCTGTGCCGCTGTAGCCCGTCAGAGGCTAAGATATGCGGAGGTCAATCGTGGTATTCAAGAGCGTAGCCCGCCCCATAGACGGTGCGAATCCTCAAATTGCGGAGTTCTGCAAACGCTTTTCGCAGCCGGCCGATATGCACGTCGACCGTCCGCCTTTCTACAGCGTGCGGATCGGACCAAACGGCCTCGATGAGTTGCTTGCGGGTGCTGACCTGCCCCGACCTTTCCAATAGGAATTTAAGAATTCTCATCTCAATAGGCGCAAGCGCTACTCTCTTGCCCGAAACCACGACGGCGCGGTGCCCGAAGACAATCTCGGCGGCACCAGCAAAGCTGGGCAGAGTCGAAGCCCCTGACTGCGGGCTTATGCCGTGGAGAAAGGCGAGAAGCTTTGAAGGCGACAAAGGACGTGCGATGCCTTCGTCGAGCCCGGCCTTGATCAATTGCAGGTGCTGGGCACGTGTGTCCTCGCCGACAAGTGCGGCCACAGGAAGCCTTGACTCCTTCAAGAGCGCGCATAGGGGCGCAACATCACTCGGCCAGCCTGCACAATCCAGGACGACGGCGGAAAGCACTGCTGATGTGCAAGCGTCCGCGACATCGTCGTCACTTGCAGCAAGACGAGCCTTAAAGCCCTCGCCATGCAAAATGTGCGCAAGGAGCAGATAGAGCTCGGCGTTCTGCGAGCAGACCAGAATGACAGGAGCCATGTCGATTGCCTTTTTTTCTCGCCTGACGAAACGGCGAACTCAGCTCGGCGCGAACTCGCCACCGTTGACATCTATGATGGCTCCATTGACGAACCCGGCATCCTCCGATGCCAGGAACGCGATTACTGCGGCGACGTCGTCTGGAGCACCGAGCCGACCGGCCGGAATACGGGCGAGCGCTTCGATGTTGATCTTGCTTTGCGGGGAGCCTGTCAGTGGCGTCAGGACGCGACCTGGCGCCACCACATTCGATGTTATGCCATAGGGACCATATTGAGAGACCAGCACGCGGGACAATCCTGAAAGTGCGGCTTTAGACGTCGCATAGCCCGCGCCGGCGATCCGTGGTCTCGTCCGGCCGGCAAGAGAACCGACGAATATAACGCGTCCATAACCCATTTCCTTCATGGCAGGCAGAACCGCCCGGCAGCACAACATCGTCCCTGTCAGGTTGACAGCGAGCACGTCGTTCCACTCTTCAAGGGTAAGGTCGGCGACCTGATGAGGGCCGTCGGGACCTTTCGGTGATATCCCCGCGTTGCAGACGAGTATCCCAGGTGCGCCCAGGTCACGGGCGACTTCGCCGAAAAAGGAATTGATTGCCGCCGGTTCGCGCAGATCAACCCTTCTCGCAAGCGAGCGCTCCGGCCCGAAAGCCTCGGCAAGCGCGGCACCCGCGGCCATGACGCTTGCCTCACCATGGCTGAAGACGGCAACCCGATGACCGGCGCCGAGCAGACGAAGCGCAGTGGCAAGACCGATTCCGGTTGTGCCACCGGTGATGACTGCAACATGCGGACTGCCACCAGGGCTCATGCCACTTGATCCATTGCAGCAAATAGCGAAAGGGGTGGATGCGCGGCCGCCTCTGTTATTACCTCGATCAGCAGGGGACCTTCTTCTCCCAGACCGCGCTCGAGGTATCGAGGAAGATCCGCGGGATCGGAGATTCGGACCGCCGGGCAGCCGCAAGCTTCGGCGATCCGCCGATGATCGACATCCGCGAAGCTGCAGGCAGTCGTGAACGTGCCGAACTTGACAGTTTCAGCATCACGTTGGAAGCCGAGGATACCGTTGTTCAAAACGATGATGAGTACGGGAAGCTTGCTCCGAACCATGGTTTCCAGCTCCGCCCAGCTGTGGGCGAAACCGCCGTCCCCCACGATGGTGACAACTGGTTTGTCCGGCTTCGCCGCTTTTGCGCCGAGCGCAAGTGGTAAGCCCCACCCGAGTCCGGCAAGGCCGCGCGGCGACAGGAAGCGCATACCGGGGGAAAGAGCCCGCAACTGGCCGGCTATCCACATCGAAGAATAGCTCGCATCGGAAACAACGGTCGTATCTGCCGTCAGCACTTGCTGCAGGCCGGACATGACCCGCTCGGGACGGATCGGACTTTTCTCTGAACGAGCAACAGATTGGCGCTCCATGTCAAACGAGCGCCAAAATCCAGCGATACGAGTCGTCAACTTATCGCGCTGCAATGCGCGGTGCGACAGATCGCGTCGGGCCAGCGCGCTACGCAGCGCGCTAATGGTTTCGGCCGCATCGCCCGCCAATCGGATCGCTTCGTAGTTGCGCCCGATTTCGGTGGGATCGACATCGATGTGGATGACTGATGCGGACCGGGGGATTTGGCGCCAACTATCGGTGCCATTCTGGTTGGTTCGCGTTCCGACCAGAATGACGAGATCGGCCTCTTCGACAAGGGCAAGAGTATGCCGTCCGAGCGATCGCGGCCCGACGAGAGCGCCAAGAACGCCGGCTGACAACGGGTGGTATTCGTCGACCGCGCCTTTTCCCATATTGGTCGTCAGCACGGGAAGCGAGGCTTCGTCCTGTAGGCCTGAAAGCTCGCCGGCGGCATGGCTTGCATGAACGCCTCCTCCGGCGATGACGATGGGTGCCTGGGCTGCGGCGATCATCGAGGCCGCGCGCTCGATGTCACTATCGCACGGACGCAACCGATCGAGTGGCCAGTGGCCAAGCACAGCCTCACGACGAAAGAGCGAAGGGGATATTTGTTCCCGCAAGAGGTCGGCAGGGAGCAGGAGAGCTGCCGGTCCCGGCCGGCCCGAGGCGGCTGCTGTGAAAGCAGCATCGACATAGTCGTCGATCCGCTCCGCAACCAGCACCTTGCGCACCCACTTCGTGCAGGATTGGAATAGGATGAGATGATCGAGTTCCTGGAATGCATTGCGATCAGCCTGGTCTCGTTCGACATCCTGGACGAGAGCAACGACCGGAACGCTAGCCTTCAGCGCTTCGGCCAGCGGCGGAACGAGAAGCGTTGCGGCAGGTCCGTTCTGCGCTGCTACCACGCCAACCTTGCCGGACAGCCGCGCATAGCCATCGGCCATGGTCCCTCCCATGATGTTTTCCTGTCGGTAGGCGATTTGGCGTATGCCGATTGCTTCGGCCGCAAGGATAACCGCCGAAGGCAGGCTCTGAGCAAAGATATGGGTGACGTCGTGCCTTTTCAGGGAAAGAGCGATCCGCTCGGCGACGGTTGTATGATCAGTTGCCATGGTCAGATGCCTTCTTCGGTTGGAGTTGCTTCGAGGATTGAAAGGAAGTCTGCGAAGGCTGAGACGACCGCATCACCGTCAGCAGTCGTCATTGCTGTCGAAAGGCACGCCGCAGCGCCATTGGGAAGCAGGATGCCGCAATTGAGGAAATGCCTGGAGAGACGCCCCATCAACTCGGCCTCTTCCGGGGCAAGATACGCCTCGCGGAAGTCCGTTGGCTGCTTTCCTTTCGGATGGATACGAAACAAGGATGCCGCCCCCGTCACGCTGAAGGCTGCCCCGTGGCGCTCGATTTCCTTTCGAAGCCCAGCCCGGATGCCATCGCCAAGGCTCTCGAGCGCAGCGAAAGCGCCATCCGTCATCGCCTCCATGGCGACCCGGCCCGCAACCATCGATACGGGATTTGCCGAAAACGTGCCGCCTTGCGGCAGCAGCGGCTTTCCGCTGTCGCTTGCGAACACCCGCATCACGTCCTTGCGCCCACCGATCGCCCCGACGGGAAAACCTCCGCCGATGATTTTGCCGGCGGCGACCAAATCGGGGTGGAGACCATAGCGGGCCGACGCCCCCGCGTATGACTGCCGCAGATTGAGGACCTCATCGGCAACAATGAGAATCCCATATTGCTTCGCGATCGCCTCGACAGCGGCAAGAAAGCTCGGCTCAGGCGCCATCAGCCCCGCGCGGCTCGGCATCGGATCGATCAGGATACAAGCCAGTGAAGGGGCAGCCGAAGCAATTCGGCGCTCCAGATCCGCGATGTCATTGAAGCGGATAACCGTAACCTCGTCCCTTACCGAAGGCGGCATTCCGCGATAGGTCGGTACGGCCGGCGACCGCAACGGGTCGTTCCATATAGCCGGTGACACCGCCTGCCCCGTTTCCGCCCAGTCGTAAGCGCCGTGATAGGCGCCTTCGATCCGCGCGATGCCTGGCCGGCATGTGAAAGCGCGGGCCGCCTTGATCGCAAACATTACAGCCTCGGTCCCGCTGTTGACGAAGCGAATATGTTCGATCGCCGGAATGCGCTCGATCAGTAGCTCTGCCAGCGTGATCTCGTGCTCGGTTGGGTTGGAGAAACACGTTCCGCGATGAAGCAGATCTGCGACCGCGTCGGCAACTGGAAGAAAGCCATGGCCGTGTATCAGCGTCGTGAAATTATTGTTTAGGTCGAGGAGGCGGTTGCCGTCGACATCGATGAGATAGGCTCCCTCCCCGCGCGAAATGTAGAGCGGGCTGGGCTCGTGATCGACGGTGACCCGCGTGATCCCGGTTGGAAACACGCGGCGACCCTTTTTAAAGAAATGTTCGGACCTCGACCGGGGAAATCCCCGGCCGTTGCGAAGGACATTTGGGTGAAACATTCGATCTTCTCCGGCCAACGAGGGTCGCGGCGCAACCCTTCATAATTTTGTTATCACAAAAATCATGAACCCGAAGAAGTTGCAACAAAAAAATCCGGCTGCCGACGCTATTGCCGCTTGAGACGCTCCTGCGCGGCTTTCTTCAGACGCCGGTAGCCGTCTCGAATATCGTTTTCCATTGCGGCACGGACCGCGGATGGGTCTCTATCGACCAGCCCCTCTATCGCGGCCAAATGATTGTGGACACCGTATTTTGCTTCCGCAAACTCGGGATAGAGGTCGTGGAACGAGGCGCCTACCCTTAACCACAGGGCCTCAATGGTCGAAAGGAGGCGCGGCATCTCGCACAACCGATAGATCGTAAAATGGAATTCCTTATTGTCGTGAAGAGCGTCGGAGTAACGCCTCTCGTCGAGCGACAGTGTGATTTTCTCCTGCAGCGCCAATAGCTTGTCGACTACATCATTCGTGGCGCGAAGCGTGCCTCTTTCCGTCGCCAACCCTTCAAGCGCAAGTCGCATCTGCGTGACTTCGTAGAGTGCTGTAAGATCGAGATGCGGGACGATGACGGTTTTAGGGCCCACCATGACGAGCGCGCCCTCGAAGACCAGCCGGTTGATCGCCTCGCGCGCCGGCGTGGCACCGACGTTCAGCATTTCGGCAACCGAACGGATCGGCAACTTGTGGCCCGGCTTGTAAGCACCCCGCGTGAGTTGCTCCTTAATGGATGAATAAGCGAAGTCGCTGAGTCGCCCAGACTGCAAATCCGATCCCGACGATTCCTCTTTAGTTGTACTTTCGTTCAAAATTGACCCCCATGCGTTGACATCTTCACATTTTTGTTGCAACAAAAATAAATTAGGCGAAAACCGAAACCGTAATGTGACAGCATAACGGTAACGCGAATATTAGCAACGCCTTGGCCGGGGAGGCCATGTCCGAACAGCTGCCGGTCTTGCCGGCATAGCACCTGGTGCCGCACGAGCGGAGCCGGGAGGTTTCAATGCGTGTCAAAGCACGCAAGTGAGGAGATATCATTTTGATTGGTGCGCCTGTTTTCATCGATCGCATAGGCAAGGCCTACGGGACCCAGACTGCCGTTGGTGGAGTGACCCTGGATATTGCGGCAGGCGAATTCCTGTCGATCCTCGGTCCGTCCGGATCGGGCAAGACGACGCTTCTGACAATGATCGCCGGTTTCGAAAGCCCATCTGCCGGACGCATCGTTATTGGCGGGCGCGATGTCACAGCCGTATCGCCCGATCGCCGCAACATAGGGATGGTCTTCCAGCGTTATGCTTTGTTCCCGCATCTGACCGTTGCCGAAAACATTGCTTTTCCCCTTAAGATGCGTGGCGTCCGAAAGGACCTCAGGGCAGACCGCGTTGGTCGGGCGCTCGACCTAGTCCAACTCCCGCAATATGCCAAGCGCTATCCTCACGAACTTTCCGGCGGCCAGCAGCAGCGGGTGGCGGTCGCGCGAGCAATCGTGTTCGAACCGCCCGTTCTCTTGATGGACGAGCCGCTGGGCGCGCTGGACAAGAAGCTGCGCGAGTCCATGCAGATCGAGATCAAACAGCTTCAGCGCCGCCTCGGTGCGACGGTCGTTTATGTGACGCACGATCAGGAGGAGGCGTTGACGATGTCCGACCGGATCGCTGTCATGGCAAAGGGACAACTCGCGCAGCTCGGAACTCCAGCGAACCTTTACTGTAATCCGCAGAGCGCCTTTGTCGCCGATTTCATCGGCAAGATGAACTTCCTGACTGGAGAATTCCTGGGTGAGACCGCCGACAGCCGGACGATCAGACTGGGTGACGACGTAGTCATTGATACGCCCGGCGCTGCCCATGGTTTCGAGGGTTCGGCAAAAGCAGGCGATCGTGTTCGGCTCGCGTTGAGGCCTGAGCGCCTTGGCCTTACAGCTCGTGGCGCAGGAGGAAAGAACGCCCTTCCCGGCCGGATCGAAACGTCGGTCTTTGCCGGCGCCTTCGACCTTCATCTCGTTCGCGCCGATTTCGGAAGCGGAGAGATCATTCAGGTGCAGATCCCTGCCGATGGAAATAGAACGGCCTTTGCGATGGGGACACTCGTGGATGTCATCGCCGAACGCGACGGCCTCCGGCTCTTTGCGGTTGCGGAGGCATGAAATGACCACGACCGTCGATAATCTACCCCTTGCACCAACCCGTCCAGCGAGCTGGTTTTTCTCACGCTCGGCGCGCCAGTATTCGCACGCCCTGACGTTCCTGCTTATTGCGCCGTTGATGCTCTTACTAACGGGAGGCTTCATCTATCCAATCGGGCGCCTTGTCTCTCTGAGTATCATGGCACCTGGATTCACGCTGCAGTACTACGAGCGGATCGTCACCGAGCCGCTCTACATCGAAGTCCTGCTTCGCACGTTGCAGACGGGTGCAATCGTAACCGTGGCGAGCCTGCTGCTCGGTTATCCGGTTGCCTTTCTGATGGCGCGCTCCAAAGGCAAGACTGCATTGATCGTATCGGCCGCGGTGTTCGTGCCGCTATGGACCTCCGTGCTGGTGCGATCCTACGCCTGGATCGTGCTGCTGCAGCGAAACGGCATCGCTAATGGTCTGTTGATCGAGAGCGGCCTCATTAGCAGCCCGTTGAAGCTTATTTACACCGAAGGCGCGGTCATACTTGCGATGACGCATGTCCTGATGCCATTCATGATCCTGCCGATCTACAACGCTCTTCGCACGATTCCTGCAGAGTACGCCCAAGCCGCCCGCAATCTCGGCGCCGGCACGATTGGCGCGTTCCTGAGCGTGACGTTGCCGCTCAGCCTGCCCGGAATCTTTGCCGGATGCGTCATGTGCTTCATCCTGGCGATCGGTTTTTATATCACGCCGGCACTCGTCGGCGGGCCTGGAGCATTGATGATGGCAACGCTGATCGGGCAGCAAACCACCGTCCTGCTTGACTGGCCATTTGCCGCAGCGCTCGCGACCGTCCTTCTGACCACGACGCTTTTCTTTGTCCTTGTGTTCCGCAGGGCGCTTTCCGTCAGCAAAGGAATGAACAGTGTCAATTGAGCCCGCAGCCCCCCCATTCGCCGCCTCTCGCGTCAAAAGCACCCATCGACCTTACGGCAAAGCAGCCTTGCGGCTCCTTGGAGGCTCCCTGATCGGAGCAATCCTTTTCTTCCTGGTGTTGCCGACGCTGCTCGTCATCCCGATTTCGCTCAACGACAGCAACTATATCGAGCTCCCGCCGAAGGGCCTGACGCTTCGCTGGTATATCGATTTTCTCGCCGACCCGGACTGGCGCGCAGCAACGATCTTCAGTCTGCAGATTGCGCTGTCGACGACAATCGCTTCGACGGTCATCGGTACATTGGCGGCCATCGGGCTCGTTCGCGGCAATCTGCCGGGAAAAACCCTTCTGCAGGCATTGTCGCTGGGGCCAATGATCGTTCCCCATGTTGTCTTTGGCGTTGCCCTTTATCTGGTTTTTTCCCCGCTCAGCCTGACCGGCAATTTCGCTGGTTTCCTGATCGCGCACACCGTACTTGCTGTTCCCTACGTGATCATCACCGTGTCGGCAGCACTCGAGCGCTTCGACACGTCACTCGAGCTTGCCGCACTGAATTGCGGGGCAAGGCGGAGCCGCGCCTTTATCAGCATTGTGCTTCCCAACATCGCGCCGGCAGTGGCTGCGGCTTCGGTCTTTGCGTTTCTGGCGTCGTTCGATGAGGCTACCGTCGCCTTCTTCATTTCCGATACCGGCGGAAAAACGATCAGTCGCAAGATGTTCGAGGACATCGATTTCAATCTCACCCCGGTCATAGCAGCAGTTTCGACGCTGCTCGTCGCGGTATCGCTGCTGCTTATGGGGGCCATTCATCTCCTTACCGGCCGCGGGGAGGATTAACGTGGCCATATCAATCCGACGGAGGAACACGCGATGAAAAAACGAACCAAGATCAAGCCTTTGCTGCTTGCGGCTTGCCTCATGCTTGCTGGCGCGAGGGCGGGGCAAGCCGAGGAGCAGGTCATCATTGCGACCACTGGTGGAGCCTACGATGCGGCCCTTCGAAAATTCTGGTTCGAGCCGTTCACCGAAAAGACCGGCATCAAGGTTGTATCGGTCGTGGCAACGAATGCCGAGATGCGGGCGAAAGCTGCGGCCATGGTCAAGACCGGCAACGTGACCTGGGACCTTTACCCGGACGGCGAGATCCAGGCGAGCGCTGAAGCGCATCGGCTAACATCTGAAGACCTGACCGAGTTTTGCAAGTCTTTCCAGGGCCGGCCAGATCTGGTCGAGGATGCCTGCGTCAGCGCCGGGGCCAGGCTCTTTTCGACCGCAACGCTGATGGCCTACGACCCGACCGGCTTCAAGAGCGGAAATCCGTTGAGTTGGGCCGATATGTGGGACGAGACAAAATTTCCCGGTGGCCGCTCGTTTCCAAATTTCGACGATCCGTGGCGGGTCATGGCTGCCGCGCTCCTCGCCGACGGCGTTGCGCGCGACAAGCTCTTTCCACTCGACGTCGATCGCGCCCTCAACAAGCTCGACGAGATTCGCCCGGCGATAACGCTCTGGTGGAAGACCGGCGATCAGAGCGTTCAGGGCTTTCGCAACGGCGACTACAGCATCGGGCAGATCTGGCTGACGCGCGCAAATACACTGAAGGCGGAAGGACGCCAGATCGCCTGGTCCAAGCAGGCCTCGTTCCTCGTCGGCGATCGCTTGACGATCATCAAGGATGCGCCGAACCGCGGAAATGCGTTGAAGTTGATCGGTTACTGGCTTGATCATCCGGAGGCGCAGGCCAGCGTGTGCGACGAACTCCTTTGCACGCCGCCAAGCCGCAAGGCGATCGATTTGATGTCGCCGGCTGCACGCGCGGCCCTGCCGAGCGACGAGGACATCCGGGATTACATCGTCATCCCGGATGCTAAATGGATCAACGACAATGCCGCGATGATGCTCGAGCGTTGGAATGCCTGGATCCGATGACGATCCCCCTTCGGGCGGCGGTGCCGCCCGAAGGGGCAGAGGCGGATCTTTATCCCTTGAGAGCACGATTGACGGCAGCTGCGACGCCGCGCACTTCGGAAGCCGTGTGGCCGGCAGTCGGGCATATTCGCAGCCCTGCCCTTCCCTTGGCGACTGTCGGGAAGAAAATGGCCGACGTATAGTAACCGGAATCAAGTACCAGTCTGGCAGCGCCGATTGCCGCAAGCTCGTCACCGACGACGACGGTCCTGATCGGGAGTCGGGACCCCGCCTGTGCCGTCGGCACCAGTTCGTCGAAAAGAGAGATGTGTTCTGCGAGCGCCCTTTGCCGCACGCCCAGTTCCGGTGTGCGATGGATTGATTGCGAGGCGAGAGCTGCACCGATCGCCGCAACATTGATGGAGGCCGAGAAGGCATGCGCGAGAGCAAAGCGCCGGAAGATTTCCTCCTGGAACGCCGTTGCGAGCATCAGCATGCCGCCTGAGGCTCCGAAACCCTTACCGAGCGAGGCTGCGATGATCGTCCGCTCGCCGAGACCCTCGGGCATTTGTGAACGGGCAAACCCCTCGCCTCTTTCGCCGAAGATCGATATGCCGTGAGCATCATCGATGTAAAGGAAGAGGCCATATCGCTCCTGAAGCTCGCGCAACTCCTTGATTGGGGCACAGCCGCCCATGGAATACACACCGTCGCAAACATAGGCGACCGTATCATTCTGGCGGCAAATATCTTCGAGCGTCTGAAGATCGTTGTGGCCGATCGTGCGGACCTCGCATTCTTCGGCAACGACGGGCTTGTTGAAGGCAAGCGTCGCATGTGCAAGCCGGTCGAATACCATGACCGGTTTTGTGCCGCCGGTCAGGACTCCGGACGCAATCAGCGGAAGCGCGCTCAAGTTGGCGGCAAGCACAGTTGTGTAGGTAATCACCCTCGCGCCGAAGAGATCAGAAAGAGCATCTTCGAGGTCTCCGAGGGCTGCAAAATTGAGCCGCGTGCGGGCGCACGACCAATGCAGAGTCCCGTAGCGTCGGACGGTCTCGATTGCGCCTTCGATGATTGAGGGATGATTGTCGAGCCCGAGATACGAGCAGCGAACGAAGTCGATGACGCGCTCCGATCTGCCCTCTGCAACTGGCAGTTCCACCGCTCGTCCATCGGACGGATGGACATAGAGTGCCATCAGGCCGTCAAGGTGGGCGGCTGCAAAGTGGGGACTTGCGTGGCTGATCAGGCCCGCGGTATTTCTGTGGGACTTTTTCGCTGATCCGGCGCCCGAAGCTGCCTCTTGCATATTGCCCTCCCAAACGTTCGACGGACTTCACGCTATGCGCGAGATTGCTGTTTATGCAACGAAGGCGGCAGCAAATTTTTGGGAAATTTCGGTGAACATGTGAACGCGGCGAAGTCACATACTTTGGGCAACATCGATTGCATACCCCTCCTTTGGCACGGTGCGAATTACATCGCGGCCAAGCGCCCGCCTCAATGCACGCCGGAGGCGGCCAATATGAACATCAACTGTCCGCGGCTCGACAAAGGCTGTTTTCGGCCAAGCGACGGCAATCAGCTCCGCGCGGCTGAGAACGCGGCCCGCGTCACCCATAAGAGCGCTCAGTAGACGAAACTCGATCGGGCTGAGATTGACCGGCATCCCTCTTACCAGGACACGCCGCCCGCTGACGTCCAGCTTCATATCGTCAAAGATAGGACCAAGGCGGCTATGCGTGCCGTCGGAGGAACTGCCAATTGCACCATGGAGGTAAGACAAGAGCCGTTCCGGTGGCATTGGCCTTGTAAAGCTCTCATCTACGTTGGCTTTCAGGATGTCGAGATAGGCGGCCTTTTCGGCAACGAGCGCTATGAGCGTGACGTCGCTGGCAAGTCCCCTTTCCTTCAGACCCGACGCGATATCAGCCAGAATTTGTGAACCCGGCTGGCAGTCGACGATGATAGCTGCAGCGTCACGCTCCACGGCAGTAGCTACCGCCTCGCTCGGAATATCGACGAGCATCGTCCTGTATCCGGCTCCCTTCAAGATGTATGACAGCATCAAATAATAGTCAGCGTCTTGAGATACGATCGCCAGAAGTTCGCTCATCGTCTCGCCCCGCCAGTTACTGGCCTTACCGCGACCGCTTTTGATACGACAAAATTTTCAGAAAAGTGGCTCATGCTGATTGGAACCTCACGCCGTGGCTTGTAAATGCGTAACAGAATCGCAAAAGCGCTATCGCTACGGGTATTTTTATAGCTTGCCTTTCTTTTTTGTTACAACATAATGTTGAGGGCGCGAAGAATCTCGCGCCGAAGCGCATATTTGCCAGGGACGGCACGTGATCGTGGCCCACTCGGTGGGATCGACGTCCGGCATAATTTGATGGCCTGTTTCCGGACGGTAACGGGGCTTTTAATGCGCGAAATGTTCAAAAGGTTCTCAACCGGCAGCGCTGCGGCGACACCGGATTTTTGGAGTGATGCAGATGTTGGGGACATAAGTACTGCTGCCCGATCGCTTTACGGACAACATGCGAAAACAGCGGCTGCCTGGTGCGCACTATGCGCGCGCTACGACGGCCGCTCAGGTGATTTCACCTCTTGGGTACGCGTTTTCAAACTTCTGGGCGCTGATGAGATCGAGGAAGCTTGAAAATGAACGTGTCCGCTTTGGATATTTCGTGCTGGATAACCTGCAGAAGTTCGTCGAGCAGCAGGTCGCCGGGCGAGGCTATGGTACGAGCAGGAAATACGTCCACGAGTTGATCCGTCACGACAAAGATCGGCAGCACTTGCGTGATCTCCTGCTTGAAGGTGCTTCATCCGAGACGACCGAGCCGGTTGATGCCGCCTATTTCGATAGCCTGCGAGCCCGTGCCTCGCGGCAACGCTCCAGGTGACCGCAAAGTCTATCGTTCGATGGACTTCAAATTTCCCGGCCGCGGTTGGCGGTGCGCTGGCGCCGTTCCGAGATAATCCTGTCGCTGCTCTCCATACGGACAGCCTGCTGGAGAGCTTTTAGCCTTGCCTGCATTGCTTCGAAGGCGTGGCGCTGTATTGGTCGCACGCTGTTGATGAGTTCCTTCTCTTCCCGGAGGATCGCATTGCGGCCGAAGCGCTCGTTGAGCGCCCTGCTGATCGCGGCAAACTCCTGGCGAATAGTCGGATCGAGAGAGCTTACCGAAACGTTCAGCTTGCCGCCATTCTTCTTCGCCTCTGCTATCAAGTCCGCAAGTGCTTCCTCCGCCCGCTTCGACAGCCCGGGAATGGCGATTGCCATACGGCGGCGTTCTTCGGCAATAGCCCGGCGCTCGGAATCGAGGGCGCTGGCATAGGCTCCTCCAAGCGATCGCAAGCGAGCGGCGGCTTCGGATACGGCCTGCACCGCCTCTTTCCGCTCCCGGCCGGAAGCCAGCATCCGGTCCATTAGGCGATTGGAGCCGCGCAATGCTCCGTATGCGGCAGGATCATTGGACATGGCCGCTGCGATTCGCTCGCCTGCAAAGCCCTTCACAAGCAGTTCCTCGATCTTGTCGACGGCGCCTGCCGGATCGCGCCAGATCGTTGATGCCACGTCGGCTAGCGCTGCGCGCTGCTGGCGATAAAGAGGGCCGGCGAGAGCACGAGATCTCGCCTCCTCGTCGATCAGGGTCTTGAACTCGGTGACTGCGGCGAGCATGGGGACATTCTCCTTCTCCGGATCAGCGCTGGCGCCGGCAACAATCTTCGAACGATCCCGCCGCTCGGCGAGATGCTGCTCGTCGGCGAAACGCTTCACGGCCTCGAAGAGCCGGGCCAGCTTCTCGCGTCTAGTGTTCGCGAGGTCTTCCGGCATACGCTCGACCATGTTGCGTTCAGCAACCGCATCGGCTTTCGAGGTGAAGGCGCTCCAACCGAAGCGGGCTGCGAGCGCCTCGCTGACAGCCTTGATCTGCTGCACGATGGCGCGGTCCTCGGCGGCAAACGCGAAGGCGGCCTTGTAGGCATCGTCACCACCCTGCTTGCGCACCGCTTCGATCTCGACGAGACGTGCCATTGCCATTCCCGAGAGCGCCGGGATGGACAAGGACATATACGCGCGGCGCTGTTGATCGCGGCTTTCGAACCACGCGGCGTTTCTGCGAAACTCAGTCGCGTGGGCGCGGGCCAACGGCAGCAGTTCCGTCAACGCCGCCGTGGCGACGCTGCGCTCGTCACGTGCGGCCCGACCGTCGACCATAAGCTCGGAACCACGCAGGCGGCCCAGCGGATTGGGTGCTGCGGCAAGATCGCCGGCGAGCCTGCGGGGTTCAATCTTCAAATCCGATGCCAAGGCGTTCAGGGCGCCAAGTGCTGCATCCGGTTCACGATAGATCTTCCCCAGCAGCGGCTGCATGACTGCTTCCCGTTCCTTCCACGCCGGCGAAGAAAGCTGTGCCCGCCGCGCGTCCTCCTCCACGCTCCTGGCGAACACTGTGGTGGGCGGGATCAGATACCGCGCACGGCCAGTGTCTGCATCCGAGACGGTTTTCGTTTCAGTTCGCTCCTCATTGTACGAAGCGCGTCGTTCCCGCTCGATCGCAAAACCGAGCGCCATGCTTGCCCGCTCCCAGAGCTCAGCCACCTGCTCCCTCTTTTCCGCAATCCACGCCCACCGCCGCGAAACCTCCTCTTCCATGCCGGCCGCGGCGAGAGAAAGCGTGTCAAGCCCGCGACGCCGGGCGAAATCTTGCGCATGAGCCCGGTAGCCGGCCTCGCTCTCGAAATCGAGCGTGGTCGTCTTGGCGCCGGAGCGCGACAGACGTTCGACGAGCTGCTTGTACACATCCGGCCGATGGCTTTCCCGCTCGATACGCTCCTGACGAGCTTCGGCGGTTTCGATGCGCTTGGCGGTCCAGACATTGCGGTCGACTTCTCTTTCCTCAAACCGCTTCTGCCCGGTTTGCTCATCGACGATCGGAACCTGAACCTTGACCTTCTCGACACCGTCCTTGCGCAAGGTCACTGTATCGCCTTCCGAGATGCCACTCTCCTCGAGCGCCTTCGGCAGGCTCACACCCCACAGCCGATGGACGCTTCCGTCCTCGGTCTTCACGTCGGCATAAGGACTGTCGTCGGCATCCTCGTCATTCGGCCGGAATTTGGCTTGTCCGGTTTCCACGAGCTCACCGGTGACGCCGCTAGCATGATCGACACGCGGCATCCTCCCCCATTCCGGCCTCGCCTCAAAGTCTTCCTTCGCGGCATAGAGGTCAGCGCGGTCGCGATGTCGGGTCATCGACACATAGGTCAGGTGCTGGTCCATCATGCCGGTGGCGAGTACGAAGGTTCGCTCGACGGTGGCACCTTGTGATTTGTGGATGGTCGCGGCGTAGCCATGATCGACATTGCGGTAGCTGTCCTCACTGATGACGACGTCCCGGCCATTGTCGAGACGGACCGAAAGCAGTGTATCACCGCGTTTGTCGCCGGTGGAAACGACCGTGCCGAGCATGCCGTTCTTCACATATTGCGGACCGAGACGGGGAGCACGTGGCTCGAGGAAACGGGCATTCTCCAGGAAGATAATGCGATCGCCGGCGGCGAATTCTCGCACACCACGTTCGGTCCGGAAAGAGCGACCCTCACCCAGCGCGCCCTCTTCCGATATCACCGATCGCAGCGCTTCGTTCAGACGTTTGACGTCTTGATTGGTGTGGGCGAGCACGAGAAGCTCGTCGCCACGAAGACGGCCCACATTGCCTGCCTCAACCAAGTCCTGGATCGCCTGCCGGCGCGCTTCGGTCCAATCGGCGACGATCCGGTCGATCGTTTCCGCTCGTGTCCCAGCCTCGATGAGATGGCCCCGCTGCGCATAGGCGTCGAGACCTTTCTCGATCTCGCCACGCGCAAAAAGCCGCGATGCCTCTCGCGCCCATTGCTGGCGCTGCCGTCGTACGCCGGCAAGTTCGGCAAAACCGATCCGCTCAGTGATCGCCCGGAACGCCGCCCCCGCCTGGATCGGCTGCAGTTGCATCGCGTCGCCGACCAGAACGACTTTGGCGCCCGCCTCTTCGACGATCTTCAGCACACGCGCCATTTGCTGCGACGACACCATGCCGGCCTCGTCGATGACAAGCACATCGCCGCGGTGAAGCGTCTCGTGTCCATTGGCCCAGATGAGTTCCCAGGCGGCGAGTGTTCGGGATCTGATGCCGGAACTGTCTTCCAGCCCCTCAGCCGCCTTGCCGGCAAGTGCGGCACCGATCACCCGGCGGTCTTCGCTTTCCCAGGCGAGGCGTGCCGCGGCAAGCAGGGTCGACTTGCCGGCACCGGCAAGGCCGACAACGGCGGCAATGCCATTGCCGCGCGTGACATGATGGACTGCGTCCACCTGCTCCGGATCCAGCCGGATGGACCTTTCCGGATCCTGGGTCTCGATGTTTCTGATCGCGGCCGCCACCGCCCGATCGGAAACGCCGAAACCGCGGCGAGCCGATAAAACCTGCGCCGACTGCGCCATGTCATGTTCGATGCGAAGGATCTCGCGCGTGGTGAAGACGGCGGGTTCGGTCGCCTTCCCCGTTTCGGCATCGACCTGCTGGAGCTTCAGCATGACCAGATCGTCCGACGCCATCAGCCGTGCGCGGATATTGGCAAAGTCTGCGGGATCATCGACGTAACGATGCAGCGCCTTGGCAATGTCGCGCTCATCGAAGGTTGAGCGTTCATTGCTCAACTGCTTCAGCAGAAGCTCCGGTTCGGCGAGCAGCCGGTCGGCCATCTCCTGGCGTCGGGCGAGATCGGCCGGCGCGAAATAAAGCTCCCTGCCCTTACGGGAAAGTGCCGCCTTCTCTGGACCGAGATGTCTTTGCGCGATGCCATCGAGACCCTGTTCGACATAGGAGCGGCCATCGAGCCGGATTTCGTGGCCGGCAAGCGCCAGATGCCGGTTCGCCGTCTCCGCCCAGGCGACCTTCCATGCCTTCATGGTTTCCTTGTCGCCGGCCCAGAGCTTGTAGACGATCCTGCCCTTTGGGCGGTCCGGCGTGACGACCCGCAAAGGCGCGCCGTCGTCGCCGGTGATCGCCACCTTCTTGCGTCCAAACCCCTCCTCCGCCAGAGGTCTCAGCGTCGTCATCAGATGGATGTGCGGATTGCCGTCCTTGTCGTGATAGACCCAGTCCGCGACCATTCCCTTTGACGTGAGATTATCCCGGACGAACTCGCGAACTAAGGCGATGTTCTCCGCCCGTGTCAGTTCCACCGGCAAGGCGATGATCAGCTCGCGCGCCAGCTGCGCGTCCGCCCGTTTCTCGAAAGCATCGACCGCATTCCACAGCACTTCACTGGCGCCGGCAACGGAACGCCCCTCGATCGCCGTCCGCAGCCAGGCCGGGATTTGGTCCGGCAGGGCCAGTTCCTCGTGCACCAGTTCGGAAGCCCCGCCGCTGTAACTGAAGGACGTGCCGGCCTGTTCGTCCATCATCCGGGCGCGATGACGATAGGCGGCGGCCGAGACGATGCTGCGTCCCGCTCCCCTGCCGATCACCTGCGCTCTGACGAACATGATCGCCACTGCCGTTTCCAACCCCATCCGAGCATGTCGCGACAGCGACGTATATTGCGCCCTCAAACCGATCGGACCGGAGGTCCGATGCCGCTTTTTCGGAACACGGCCGTTGGCCGGAAATCCGGCTGCGACGTTTTCTGGCCGGTGCTAAATAGCCTATTTAACTATTTTATACTAGGTAGTATAATTGGCGCATTGAGGTTGTTTTCAGGAAGGAGTCTCGAAGGATGGCCGTCAAATCATCGATTTCCGATCTCGATGTCCAAATCGAGAAGCTCAGAGAACGCAGGAGAAGTTTGATCATTAAATCCGCCGAGCGGTTTGCCCGCGCTGCGACGAAGTCGGGGCTGGCGGAAATGGAGATCGCCGACGAGGAGGTCGAGCGGATCTTCGAAGAGATCGCCGCTCGATTTCGCAAAGAGGAAAAGAAGGGGGCTAGTGCCGCATCTCCTCAAACGCGTCGACCAGCAGTTGGTGGCGCTGGATCGACGTCGGAGGTTTCACATGACGGCTGACCGCAAGAAACAAGCACGCGAGAAATTTCTGCTCGGCGGCATCGTCGTGAAGGCTGGTCTGTCGACGGCCGACCGGGCTTTTCTCCTCGGTGGCCTCATCGAATTGACGAGGGTGATAGCGGGATCGGCCGAACATAGGCGGTTGCGCGATATCGGCAAAGAGGCGTTCAAGGCCCCTTCGCTCAATCCTTCTTCGCCGCGCGTCGAGGAGAACGCCGGATGGCGCTGAGGAGTCGATTGCATCCGAGCTTGCTGCTGGTCTTGGTGCCTATCGCCGTGACAGCGATCACCGTCTACATCACCGGCTGGCGATGGATGGCACTGGCCCATGGCCTATCCGGCAAGACCGAATATTGGTTCCTGCGAGCGGCACCCGTGCCGGCGCTCCTGTTCGGGCCGCTCGCAGGACTTCTGACCGTCTGGGCGTTGCCGCTGCATCGCCGGCGGCCGATCGCCGTGGCCAGCCTCTCGTGCTTTCTCGTCGTCGCCGGATTTTACGCGTTGCGCGAATATAGGCGCCTGGTCCCGTCGGTGGAGCGCGGCCTCGTCACATGGGGCCACGCGCTTTCCTACTTGGATTTCATTGCCGTCATCGGCGCCCTGGCGGGCTTCATGACTCTGGCGGCTGCCGCCCGCATCTCCGTCGTCGTGCCGGAGGCAGTCAAACGGGCAAGGGGCGGAACCTTTGGCGATGCCGATTGGCTTTCGATGCCAGCGGCGGCAAAGCTCTTTCCGCCCGAAGGCGAAATCGTCGTCGGCGAGCGTTACCGCGTCGACAAGGAAACCGTCCACCAAGTGCCCTTCGATCCGAAGGATCGCAGCACGTGGGGACAGGGCGGCCAAGCACCACTCCTCACCTACAGCCAAGATTTCGATTCCACCCATATGCTCTTCTTTGCCGGATCGGGTGGGTACAAGACGACCAGCAACGTCCTGCCGACCGCACTGCGTTATACCGGCCCTTTGATCTGCCTCGATCCTTCCACCGAGGTCGCGCCGATGGTGGTCGAGCATCGCACCCGCGTTCTCGGGCGCGAGGTCATGGTGCTCGATCCGGCCAACCCGATCATGGGCTTCAATGTCCTCGACGGAATCGAGCATTCGAAGCGAAAAGAGGAAGATATCGTCGGCATCGCCCACATGCTTCTGTCCGAAAGCCTGCGCTTCGAATCCTCGACAGGCTCCTACTTCCAAAACCAGGCGCACAATCTCCTGACCGGCCTGCTCGCCCATGTCATGCTGTCGCCGGAATATGCAGGCCGACGGAACCTGCGCAGCCTGCGCCAGATCGTGTCCGAGCCGGAACCCTCCGTCCTCGCCATGCTGCGCGACATTCAGGAACACTCGGAAACTGTCTTTATCCGCGAAACGCTCGGTGTCTTCGCCAACATGACCGAGCAAACCTTTTCGGGTGTCTATTCGACGGCGTCGAAGGATACGCAATGGCTCTCATTGGATAGCTACGCCGCGCTCGTCTGCGGCAACGCCTTCAGGTCGAGCGATATCGTCACCGGCAAGACGGACGTATTCCTCAATATCCCGGCGTCGATCCTGCGCTCCTATCCTGGCATCGGGCGCGTCATCATCGGCTCTCTGATCAACGCCATGGTCCAGGCCGATGGCGGCTTCAGCCGCCGAGCGCTCTTCATGCTCGATGAGGTCGACCTGCTCGGCTATATGCGGGTTCTGGAAGAGGCGCGCGATCGCGGTCGCAAATACGGCATCAGCATGATGCTGCTCTACCAATCGGTCGGACAGCTGGAGCGGCACTTCGGCAAGGATGGCGCGACGTCATGGATCGATGGCTGCGCTTTCGCTTCCTACGCAGCGATCAAAGCGCTTGATACGGCGCGCAATGTTTCGGCGCAATGCGGGGAAATGACCGTCGAGGTTCAGGGGCATTCGCGCAACGTCGGCTGGGACACGAAAAGCGGCGGCACGCGCAAATCCGAGAGCGTCAATTTCCAGCGCCGGCCGCTGATCATGCCACACGAAATCACCCAGTCGATGCGCAAGGACGAGCAGATCATCATCGTTCAGGGCCACAGTCCGATCCGCTGCGGCCGGGCGATCTATTTCCGCCGCAAGGAGATGGATGCGCAAGCAAAGGCCAATCGCTTCGTGCGGAGTTGACGATCCCACGCATTTCAAGGATTTGAAGGTCAAGGGAGCCGGCCAGACGCTGAAACAGGGCCTCGTCATCAAGTCGATCCGCCTCACCGATAATCCCCAGGAGATCGATTGCCGCCATGATGGAATCAAAGGTCTCGTTCTACGCACCGGGTTCGTACGCAAACGCTAATTCGAGCTCTCAGCCTGCTCAGCGTTAGAGGCGGCCGTCGGTCCGCGGTCTCTCAGCATCTGAAGCGTCTTTACCGCGACGATCAAATCGCGCGCACCGCATGAACGGGGATGTCAGTTTCTAGCGTGACATCCATAATTATCGACACCAGTGAACCGAATTCCTCGTCGGTCAATCCAACCAATGTCGGAAACTGGACCCCGGCCCCACTGTCATCCGACGCCAAAGCGTTGATCCAGCCACCGCCGTTGATGCGGTACTCATGTGTGTCGAAATCAATCTCGAGATCATCGAGCAGATGGATGGCAAAGCGCCCAAAAATCTCGTTCTCGCCCTCCAGCTGATATTCAGCGAATTCATCCTCTCCGGCGAGGACACTTCGTTCCAATGCCATCATCACTTGGATCCGAGCGATTGCCGCGTCGAGCCCTTCAACTAGGCGATCGTGAAGCTCTCGCGAAAAATCGCTGTCGCAGCCGAAGCGGTTTGCGAGGACGACGAGTCGAAGGCCGGCAAGCTTGGTGTAGAGCATGAGGTTCTGATCAGTTGTCATAATGGGATCTCCTTCTTGATGACGGAGATCGGCCACTCCTTGGCAAAGAGGGGTCAAGGACCGCGGAACGCGGCTTGCAAGCGGGGGAACCGATTTTGCCGCTTGCGGCAAAATTGGGGGAGACCGCGCCGTCCTTGACGCCGGATTTGCTGGAGTAAAATGGGACGTCAGAGAGAGAAGAGACCCGCGGCCCCAAAGGGGTCGCGACCGTTTCCGGCGTCAGCCGGCGGGGAGTGTCGAGGGGAACCCTCACGGGCAGCCGGGCCGGTCGATCCGGCCCGGCTGCCTCGGTGCACCGCGAGGAAAGAGCGCCTCACGGCAACTCCTCCCCGGCTTGTTTTGCAAGTTCGGCGCGCGCGGCTTCCAGCTCCGCCTCGATGAGTCGACGCTCCTCCGCGGTCGGTGCTTCTCTGGCTTCAAGGCGCAGTTCCTCGATGGTGCATTCGATGTTGAAGGCGTTTTCGTTCGTCATCGTCGTCTCCTTGTTGACGTGAAAGATGACGCCGGCGGTCGTGAGGATCGGGTCGGGTCAAGGTTCGCGTCAGCGACCGGCGGAGCCGGCGCGCGGAGGTGCCGATTTTGTCGGAGCGAAGTGCAACGCAGCGGAGGCAAAATTGGAGGGGCCGCGCGACCTTGAGGCGGCACGGTCCTCATGGCAGACTTGGTGATCTGAGCAGACAGTCCACGTTTCGTTTGGCACCAGAAAACAGGCGGTAGGCAAGGCCGGCCGCCTCAGGTGTTTCACCGCAGGGGCCGGCCCCGATCGCTCGGGGCCGGCTCTCGTCGTTCAGTTCGGGTTGTTCCAGAGGATAACCTTGCGGTTCGGCTCGCCGCCGGGGGCTTGTGCGAGATTGCCGAAGATCACGCCGATCTCCGGAGCCTCCAGCTTCACCGAGAGATATTCCTCGCCCGTCTGGCGGGCGATGCGGTTCCAGCCCGCGCCGATCTCAAAGCCGGTCTTGCGGTGGATGATGCGGTAGTCGGGAGCTTCGTCGCTCGACTTGCTGGCGTTCGGGACGATGGCGATCGGGGCGTTGACCCGGATGGTGGCGAAGATGCCTTCGAGGCTGCCGTCGGCCTTCTCCGTCAGGGTTGCGATCGTGGTGGCCATGGTATTGTCTCCTTCGGTTGCTCGGGACCATTCCCGATGGCGCCCGAAGAAGGGGCCGAGCCGCAGGCGTCACCGGAGCGCAAGCGTAGGGGAACCCCTTGCGGGTTGACGCTGATGGCGGCCGGTCCCTTAGAAAGGCGACATGGAGAACGGGAATGGTCTCGTGCGACCGAAGGACGGGACAAACCACTACAGCCGCCGCGGTCGGGCGCTGCGTGAGAGCGGTACAGGAATGCCTCGCCGCCATTCTGCGCAAGCCCTCGCCGCTCCTAACCGCCGCAAGCCAGAAGAGCCCACCCGCCGCCCATCATACGTCGAAGCCCGACGTAGTGATCGCATCGGCAACCGCAGACTGTGCTGCAATGCCGGGTAAAACTGCTCGTTCGGGGGATCCCACGCACGATCCTTCGCGGACTCTCTCCGGCGCCCGGCTGACGGATCCGACAGTATCCGCGGGACACCCAACCGTCGGCGCCCCGGGCACCCTGAGCGATTGGGACCGGCTTGGTCGGGCGTTCTTCGGAGGCCCATGACGGGCCAACGCATCACAAAACGGAATCCATCGGCTGCGAAGGATTCCAAACTCTCGTTGGACAAGGTCGGTCCCGGCGGAAATGATTCCCGGCATGAGCCGAATGTCCTTCCACCTCCACTGCCAGCGCATCGATGCCAGCCGCAACATGGCGCGCAATTACACGCTTGCAATCGAGCCGACCTTGTTTGGCGAAACCGCGGTCCTGCGCAGTTGGGGACGCATCGGGAGGCGTGGCGGCGAGAGGACCGACGTGTTCGGGACCGAACAGGAGGCCGTCGCGCATTTTCTCGATCTTGTACGCCGCAAGCATCAGAAGGGCTATAGGCCGACCGGAGGCTGCGATGTTGCCCGGTGACCCGACACGGTCGCTCGACGCGGAACGTCTGTGCATGACCCTTCATTCACCCTGGACGGGACTGAGCTGGTCGCATGGCGACATTCGGACGGGGCGGTAGGTCGAATATCTGTCTAGGAGGACGCCATCCATGCTCTGGCGTCGGTCATCGGGCCGCAGAAGGATGGACTGGTTGTTGTCGAGGGACGGAATGAAGCCGCTCTGCCAGAGGCGCTCCGCCTCCCCATCGACGGCACGAACGACGATTGCTCGCCCGCCGACCAGATCGGCGCCGGCACTGCCGCGACGAAAGGCATCCCTAACAATCGCCGTGCCGATACCGCAACCGACCTGGCGGTGATCAACGGCAAGCTGACCGATGTGCAGACACGGGATCGGATCGGGTGGGGCGACCCGTTCGGATCTTTCGGGTCACGACATTTGGCGCGATGACGGTCGGGGCAAAGTCCATAATAGCCAATGACCACGCCCTCGTCATGGAAGACAAACACCCTCGTAAAACCGTGCTGGTGGTTCGATCGGGCGAACGTCGCAAGCCATCCGTCGAGGGCAGGTTTGCCACAGCGGAACGACTCCAGGCGATGGCGCTCCGCAAGCGGCTCGGTCTGCGACAAGCCCAAAGCTTCAATGTTCCCAGGGCGCTTGACGCTGCGGGCGCTCAGCCACCTTGGCCGGCGCCGCGACTGACGGCGCTTCAATGGCCGCAACAAAAGCTTCGAAGGCATCACCGGAAACGCGAATAACACTCTCGTTGAGGATTGCCGTCTGCGCTTCCTGCACCGCAGCGCGGCGCATGAACTCGGTTCGAGATAGCCCAGTCAGGGCGGCTACCCGATCAATGATCGCGAGATCGTCATCGCGGAAGCGCATGGAGACGGGAGTTTCCTCTCGAGCACCGGTAGCGGCCATGTTGGTTTCCTTGCTGGTGAAACAGAATGTAAGCGCATTACATCGCAACGATCGCCAGGCACGGAGAAAATGGCGCTCACGCGCCATCCTCCGCGGCCCGCCAGACCGGGATGCCCAGCCGGCGGGCCTTATCGGCGAGATTGCCGGTGATGCCGGAGCCGGGGAAGATGATGACGCCGGTCGGCATGACCGAGAGCATCTCGTCATTGCGGCGGAAGGGAGCGGACTTGGCGTGCTTCGTCCAGTTCGGCTTGAAGGTGATCTGTGTCACCTTACGACCCTCGGCCCAGCAGGCGGCGATGCGCTCGGCGCCCTTCGGCGAGCCCCCGTGGAGCAGGATCATATCGGGATGCTTCAGGTGTGCCTGGTCAAGTTTCGCCCAGATGCGTTCGTGATCGTTGTAGTCCATGCCGCCGGAGAAGGCGATCTTGGTCCCGGCCGGGATCAGCACCTCGGTTTCGTTGCGACAGCGGGCGGAAAGGAAGTCTTTGGAGTCGATCATCGCCGCCGTCATATTGGCGTGGCTGACCTTGGAGCCGGTGCGTGGGCGCCATGCCGATCCTATCTCACCCTCGAAGAGGTCGGCCGCATAGTCGCGCATAAACTCGAAGGCATTGCGGCGTTCGAGACGCGTGATGCCTTCGGCTATCAGGCGCTCGAGCTCGACGCTCTTGACCTCCGAGCCGTCCTGCTCCCGCTGTCCGATGCGCTGTGCGTCCTCGTTGCATTGCAGCTCGCGCTGGATGCGCTCGCCGGCCCGGTGGAAGAGATTGACCGTCGACCAGAGCAGATCTTCGAGATCGGGTTCCAGCCGCGTGTCACCGAGCAGCTCGAATAGCGCGTCGAAGATCGCGGTCAGCGCCGTCTGGACGACCGGCTCTTCCGGGAGCGGCCGGGGATCGGGCTCGTCCTGAAAGGGGCGATGGCCGTGGATCTGCATTTCGTAGATGAAGCGGTCGGTCGGGGAGGAGGCGTGGTGGGGCTCGTGAGCGTCGTCTATGGGAAGGGTCAAGTTCATGATGGTCTCCGTCCGTTGCGGCCGGGCCTCTCGCGGCCTGACGGCGAACCTGCTCTCGCGGAGAGGGGCCGGAACCGCGGCGCGAAGCGCTGCGGCCCAGCGCAGCGCCGGGCGGCGGAAGGAAGGTTTATTGACCCGCGAGGAGCGCCGGCAAAGCCGGCGCGGGGAAGAAACCTAACTGACCCGCTGAAGGCCCGGCCGCCGCGTGATAAGGGTCGCCTCTCCGCAGGCCCGCGGGCGGGCGCCCATCTGGAGGAAGTACCCATGGAACGACCTCCCAGCTGTGACGCACAGCCACCACTGCCCGCCGTCTCTGCAAGCCTCATATGGGCAGAAAGACCATCGCATCTTCCGGAATGAGCTGCGCCCGCAGGTTCGCCGTCAGCCGGTCCGGGCCGAGCCAGTGGAGATCCTCGTTGAAGTCGCCGAGCTCCGGGGCAAGCACCAGCGGCAGGATCCCGAGCGCCTGCGCACGGCTGCTTAATCTCTCGATCCCGTGTCGCCCGGCTGCATCGGCGTCACCGGCGATATAGAGGCGCAGACATCCGGCCGGCGGTGAGAAAGCCGCGAGGTGGTTTGCGGTGAGCGCGGCCGCCATAGGCAAGCCAGGCATCACTTGAGATAGCGAAAGTATGGTTTCGAGGCCTTCGCCCGCCACCATGAGCGGCACAGGTCCGTTGATCGGAAAATGAAGGCGCACGGCGTTGCCGAGAAGACCGCCAAGCGCGCGGCGGGGGTCCTCGACCTTGGCCTTTCCCTCGCCGCCAGGATCCAGCCAGGTGCGGAGCACGCCGGTCATCTGCCCATGAGGATCGGTGACGGCCCTCGATCAGGGCTGGATAGCTGGTCGTTCGAGAGGTCCCCAGATCCCGATATTAGCACGACGGATGGAAGCCGAGCACCGCATGCGTCGATGCCCGGAGGATGCTCCGCTCGCACAGATAGGCATCTGCAAGGGTGCCGGCCAACGGCCCGCTCTCTCGCTCTTCCGCCAAGCCTACCGCCGATTCCTCCTCCAACCGGCAGGTTCCTGACCTCCAATTATCATGTCGGATAGTTCCAATTTTCAGTAGGCAGAAACGGAAACCTATTCGCTTCCTGCCGATGCGAAGCGTCGCAGTCAGCCTATTATACTGCTTAATTTACGCTAGTATTATCCAGCGAGTTTGTGCTACGTCTTATCCGGCTTGATCAGCCTTCCGTGACCGAAGCGAGGGACGATGTGCGACAATTTTTGATCAGCAAAGAGCCGTTGGACGAAACCTCTCCAGAGTTTCAGTCGCAGCTCGAATGTGCTTATGAACAGAAGCTCAGGCCACTTTGTCGGTGCAAGGAACCGCCGGTTCCGATGTACATCGCTCGGGTCGACGGTCAATTTCTGGTCAAGCGAATGCCGCTTTCGGGACGTGATCATCACGCGTCCTGCCCGTCCTACGAGCCGCCCTACGAGTTGTCGGGCCTCGGCCCTCTCATTGGAAACGCCATTCAGATCGATGCGACCACGGGCTCGGCAGTCTTGAAACTTGACTTTTCGTTATCGAAACGGAGCAATCGAACGGTGGCGGCATCGCCGACGGAATCCTCCGAGAGCGTCCGCAACGAACCGAAGAAGCTGTCGCTGAAGGCGATGCTTCATTATCTGTGGGATGTCGGGGAACTGACGGAATGGACGTCGTTATGGGCGGGAAAGCGCGGATGGGGCCGGGTTCGCAGCGGCCTGCTCAATGCCGCGCGGCAGATGACGGTCCGCGGCAACCTACTCTATGACATCTTGTTCGTGCCGGAGGTGTTTTATCAGGAAGACCGGGAGAAAATAGCATCCCGCCGGGTTGCAGCACTCGCCGGCGCCCAGGCATCCGCTTCAGGACCGCGGCGGCTGATGATCGCCGTGGCTGAGGTCAAAGAGTTCGCTCCCACGCGAGATGGGCAGAAAATTATCGTCCGCCACCTGCCCTTCCCTTTTGTGGTCGAGCAAGGGGCGTGGAAGCGACTGAGCGCCAGATATGAGACGGAACTCGAGTTGTGGCGGTCGAACGATGAACTCCATTTGATCCTGATTGCGACATTTGGAATTTCCCGGGCGGGAATCGCCGCGATCGAGGAAATTGCGATGATGGTCGTCAATGAGAACTGGATTCCGTTCGAAAGCGTTCATGAGCAGCGCCTCCTGGAGAGTCTGTCAGGTTTGAGACGCAAGAGCGTCAAAGGCCTGCGTTTCAATCTGTCGCGAGAGCAGCCGATCGTATCCGTGACACTGCCTGAACAACGACCTGCGCCGGTCGCGATGTTTATCGTGCCGACAGGCGCTGATGACGAGTACGAGGCTGCGCTGGCGGAGATGATCGAAGGCCGCCCGGAGATGACGCCGTGGATTTGGCGTGTCTCCGCAGGCGATATGCCTACCCTCCCCTGACGGAGCCGGGACACCCGCAACCGGTCGCACAGAAGGCATTGATGAAGCCCCGCAGGTCATGACGAGGGTGATTGCCATCCGCTCGGCAACCACCGTCGAAGCCAGGTATCGTGCTGGATCCGCGGCAAGGGTCGCAAACAGAAAGCCCCCAGCTGAATTATGCGATGAACTCAGTGGGTCGCCTCATCGATAACGGTTGGCCGCCGATGCTCGAGGCGCACCTCCATAGCGCTCAAGCGTGTGCCAAAGATGCGGGGACCGTTCAAAGCTTCGAAGACCGGATGAAACACCGGCCTGACGATGGTGAGCCGTCCGGCAACCTCCTCGATTACAGTCGCCACATCGACGATCTCGCCATTCTCATCAGTGCCGATGATAAGCAGTATCCCTCCGAGAGGAGATGGGTAGCCATCGAGCTGCGTAAAGCAGGGAAGCGTTTCCTCCAATCCGTTGTCATCGACGACGATCGCCTGGTGATCGTCGAGACGGTTTTCCTCCGGAATGGCGACCATACGTATCGTGCCGGTGATCGGTTCGACGAGATAGGCCTTGGTGGTTTTCATTGCGGTTCTCCCGAGCGCGGACTGTCGCCCGCACCGGAGCACGCGCTCCCACCTCCGATCGGGCGCCCCGGCTTGGCCCCGCCTCTACCTCTCTCTTCCATCTCGCGCTCGCGCAGACGGAAACCCCGAATTTCGAGGTTCCCATTCGAGCGCCCCTCCAAAATGAGAGAGTCCGGCGCGGGGCCGGACAGGTGGTCGGAATCAGAAAATTTGGGGACTGCAGCCTCAGGTGGCCGGTTCAGGAGGCGCTTTCGAGCAGCCTCTTCGTCTTGCCTTCCAATTCGAGGCGACTGTCCTGATGGGTCTTGTCGCGTGCCAGCGCGGTGATCCCCTGGACGAAATCGAAAATCGATTCCGGCGGGCGGCCCTCCTCTGAGAGAACCGTCTCGATGATCCTGCCGGTTTCGCTTTTCGAGAACCCACGACGACGCAGGAAGGTCTGGCGATCCTCGTCGTTGCGGGCGACGATGCGCTCGCGGGCTGCCCGAACGCCGGCAACGAAGGCCGCAGGCGAGGAGTTGGCGAAGCTCGTCAGTGCTGGCGCTGCTTCATGCGCGAAACGCTCAGCCGCGAACTTCGAATGGCGGATACTGATCTCCTCGAACTTTTCCGAGCCCCAAATATTGCGGTTGGCGCACACTGCGCGGAGGTAGAAGGATGCGATTCCGAGGGTCTTCGATCCGACCTCGGAATTCCACGCATAGAAGCCGCGGAAGAACAGGTCCGGCTCGCCGCTAGGCAGACGTCCCGCCTCGATCGGGTGGGTATCGTCGACCAGAAAGACGAAGACATCGCGATCGGACGCATAGAGCGTCGTCGTGTCCTTGCTGATGTCGACAAACGGATTGTGGGTCATGCTCGCCCAATCGAGGAGACCCGGTACCTTCCACATCGTGTCGCCGGTTCCATCGCCGGCGATCTTCATCACCGCGGCCACCAGTTCGTGGTCCCAGATACGGCCGTATTCCGGCCCAGTCACGGCCCGAAGCTCCACCCGGCCGTCATCCATTTCCAGAGTCTTCACCAGTTCAGTCCGATGGTTGAGAAGGCCATGCTGCAGATTGATGGCGGCAAGCGGCGCGGGAAGCTGGCGCATGTAGGTTGCCGGAGCTCCGACCAAGCTGCAGAGCTGGCTATAGCTCCAGTGCGTCGGTACGATCGGCTGCCGCTCGCCGGGAATGATCAGCTCGAGGCGCTCGACGTTGTCGCGTGTCGCCTCGACCCGGATTGCCGAACTTTCCACGGTTCGCGCACGAGCATGGTCGGCTCGGTTCTTCACCGCATGGTGGAGCTCGGAAAGCGACAGATATCGCTCGTCGTCGGGACGCGAGAACCATTCAGACGAAACGCGGCCAATGCGTTGCCCGCGCGAGATATCGACCTTGATGCCGGACGAAACCCGGCTGGAACTGGAAAGCATGGCGTTCATGATGATGTCTCCTGAAACGAATGAGCCCGGCGCGATGGCCGGGCGGTGTTGATATTGAAGTCGGATTGGTAAGAGCCCGGTGATGGCGCCGGGCTCCGATGATCAGCTGCGGAGATTATTCGGCAGCGTCGAGATGGCTGTAACCATCATCTTCATGCGCGTTCTGATTCTGATCGGAGAGATCGGCGGCGTCAGCCAGAAGGGCGGGAACGTCGCCACCGTTGGCCTCGTCGGCCGGATCGTTTCCGGCTTTATCAGCAGCAGGCGAAACATCATCTGAAGCAGTTTCCTTGCCGACGGTCCGCAACGGTTCGGGGAGCCAGCCGCTGCCATCGAGCAGACGCTCGGCCTCACGGGCCATGTCCTGCTTCTTCAGATGGTCGATGAGCTGGGCCGACTGCTCACCCTTCGCTTCACCCACGGCCTGCAGGATATGGGGCTTGGTGACGCGACCGAAATAATTGTCGACCGTCGGCACCCATCCGGCCGTGGCCATGTCGAACCCGATCGAGCGAGCAACCTGATCGGCATGGGCGATCGCGCGTGTGCGCTTGTTCCACGGCTCGATCACGACGTTGACGGAAAGTGATGCGCAATGGGCGAAGAGCGCCTGCCGGCTGACGTCGTCGAGCGCGACCAGGTAGCCCCAGAGCTCTTCGGGCTTCTTCGGCAGATCCTGACCCCATGCCTCCTGCCGCTGATCGATCTCCTTGGCCCAGAGCGTGTCGCCAAGTCCCTGCGTCTGGCTGAACTTCGCACTCTGCAGCGTCAGCTCCAGGCACGATTCCGAGCCGTAGAGATAGAAGGTCTTCAGAACAAAGGCATGCAGCACCACGACGAAGGCGATGACCGGATCATTGGCGAGCGCGTTGCGCAGCGCCACGGTGCGGGTCGCCGTGAGATCCATGACAAGGCGATCGGAGAGCGGCCGAACGGTGTTGTCCTCCTCCGTCGGCTGGTCATCGGAGGCGGGCTTGCCGTTCACCGAGATGCCGTCGGCAGAAGACGATGCATGGCCTGCGTTGCCGATAGCGCCGACGCCATCTTTGGAGTCGTCACTGTCTGTCTTGACCTGCGGCTCGTCCTCGGGTCGGACGAAGCCGCGCTCGATTTTCAGCTCGCCGTTGGCGGCAAGAGAGATGAAGGCGCCGCCGCGCGCAACCTCGTCCGGGTCGAAGACATAAGGCCGCTCATTGAGCTGATCGAGCTCACTTCCCAGTTCTTCGAGCCGGCGCTCGATCTCCTCGGAATAAGTTTCCGCTTCGGCATATTCGGCATCCAGCTTTTCGTACTCGGCCTTCAGCGTATCGTGACGGGCAAGCTCCTCTTCCCTGAACTCCTGCTGCTCGCCATAGAAACGGCGAAGACCGGACGTGTGGCCATAGGGGAAGTCGAAAGCGGCTTCGACCCACTTCCAGCCTTCTTCCGTTTTCAAGGCTGCAGCATCAGCCTTCAGCTTCTCGACCCCGAGCTGTTCGAGCAGCGCCGGATCCTGCAGCCAGCCACCATTGTCCTCATCGAAGAGGTCGCGCATCACCGCGCCGCCGGCCGCTTCATAGGCCTTGACGCCTGCATAGATGGCACGACGATCGCCTGCGCGGATCGCCGTCTCCGTCAGCAGCCTGCGAATGTAATACGGATCGCGGATGTGCTGACGCGGCAAGGTATCCCAGACCTGTTCCTGCCGGATATGATCGTTGGTGATAGAGAAAGCCATGATCTGTTCGAGCTTCATCTCATCATTGGCGTAGAGGTCGAGCAACCGCGGCGACACGGAAGCGAGCCTCAGCCGCTGCCGGACGGTCGCGACCGAGACGAAGAAGCGAGCGGCGATTTCTTCCTCGCTGAGGCCCTGCTCGCGAAGCGTCTGGAAGGCGCGGTACTGGTCGAGCGGATGAAGGTCGACGCGCTGGACGTTCTCAGCGAGAGAATCGTCTTCGGCCGAAGTCTCGTCGCCGCGCTTAACGATGCAGGGAACAGGTTCCGTCGTCGCCATACGCTTCTGCGAAACCAGCAGTTCGAGCGCTCGGTATCGCCTGCCTCCGGCGGGAACATGAAACCTGCCGGTCTCCTCCCCGTTTTCGCCGAGGATCGGCCGGACGTTGAGGCTCTGCAGAAGCTTGCGACGGGCGATATCGTCAGCGAGATCATCGATGGAAACACCGGCCTTGATGTTGCGGACGTTTTGCTGCGAGAGTTCGAGCTTGTCGAAAGGGATGTCTTCCGATCGGTTCAGGGTGATCTTCTGAACGGCTTTGGCCATTTCATTTCTCCATGGCGGGCCGGCCGGAGCTTCTCTCCAAACCTCCTAACCCGTCACGGAAAGCCCTTCCCGCCTCTCCCTCTCTCCCAGCTCGCTCCCTCAAGTTTTGCGCCCTGCACGTGGCGGGATGTTGATCCGCCGCGATCTTCCCCTTGTTCCACATGCTTTCGGACTTCTGCCGCCAATCGATTGGGAGGGAGATAGAGGCTACTCCCGCAACCCCCGCAAGTCAAAGGCTGAGAACGTCAGCGTGCTTTGATCTGACAGGCCTCGCTTCGTGCCGATATGGAGATGTCGTTGCCAATCATCGTCGTTCCTTATTTTGATGGTGTCGAGATTGAACTGCACCAGGAAGCTGATCCTGACGATGCGAACTCCATTGCTGCGCTGAATGCGTTCCTTGGGCTGAGCGGTGCGGACAGGGCGTCAGACACGCGGCACGTCTTTGCCTGCTACTCGGATTTTTACGAGGAAGCCGGAAGGCCGGAATGGCTTGAAGAGGAAATGGAGATACCCACATCCCCTTCTGAAATCTGGAGCAGCATCAGGCCCGGGCAAGTTACCGTTAGGAAAGGGCGAGGAACGCGGCTGGAGCATGTGCGCTTGTCGCGCTCCCTGAAGCTGGCAAAGCTCTTTGATGAAGACCTGCAGTTCCACCAAATCGATACAGGGGAGATCAGCATCGACAACTACGGACCGTCGAGAGCTCTGGCGCTTGCCCTTCATATCGAATTTCAGGACCTCGATGGCCTCGCTTACCGATCGCGATACAATAATAGGGAAATTTGCTTTGCAATCTTTGATCTCGTCGGTCCCATGAACTCCATGTTGAACCTGTCTCGTCCTTCACCGATCACAAGGACCGGACCGACGAATTGATGGAACTCTACGGGGCCGTCTTCGACACCAGCCCTCCCATCCCGCCGCTGTGGCGACCTGGCGGTCAAGACGGCAAGCAGTCATCGAAAAAGTGACTCACAATTCCGCGGCTGTCAGACTGATGTTCTCAACCTCCGCCGTTCCTCCTCCGATAGCTGCGAGCCCGATATCAAACCAGTACGGCGTTCCAGGAACAAGATCGGAAACCATCGCCTGCAACGAAAATGGAATAGCCTGAGGCGTCGAGACGATCGCCGTGACCCCTCTGACCCCGCCGCCAACCGCGGTGCCCGCGGCTACAGCGCCATTCGCTGGCGGCGCGCCGGTACCGTAACGGAGCTGTACGAGGAATCCCTGCCCCACGGCATTTTGATTCAGACCATCGCCTGAGGCCATGAAGAGTACGCGTCCTGAAGCCCGGGAGTGATGGTTCCAGCGAGCCCCTGCATGACCTGGGTTCCGACGCTCGATGTTCCTGTCGGGTTGGTTGGCGAGGACTGTGATGTTCGGGCATTCGAAGTCAGCACTCCAGCACTGGAAAGGGATGCCGAGCCGCTGATCTTGACGGCCGTTGGCGTGGACTCCTGCGCCCACGGACTAAAGCCTGTCGGAGGCACGGTCACCCAGGATGATGCGATCATCCCGATTTTCGCGGTTCCCTGATTTTCGCGCCAGATGACCGCTGGAAACATTGTCGAACTTGAAAAAGTGCCGATCGAAAACCCGCCGGCGCCTGTGACAGGATTTGCGCTGGCGGAGTTATTCCAGTTTCCAGAACCCGTCCTGAACCAGATCAATTTGCTCGTGATATCGACGGCAACGCCGACCGTGCTACCAGCCGGGACCGCGGCCGCTGTTCCGAGTTGCGCGCCATCGAACCAGACACCGCCATCCGGTTCGAGGCCAATACCTTGGGTATTTTTTCCGAGATAATTGTTGAAGTCCACCGTGGCAGTGGCAACGCCCAGACCGCTATTCGCGTCCGTGATGCGGGCGTTTTGGAACTCGAAATAGTACTTGCCGCTCGATTGTGAGGCTGATGCGAGCACCGCCGCATAGGAAGCATTGGTCGCCGTAGCGCTGAGATTGTTGTCCGTCAAAAGGACGTTCAAGGATTTAACGTTGGGGCTGAATGTGGCGCCACTACCAACGACAATCATCCCGTCTGTGAGCTGCAGGCCGCCGAAGCTGCCGGCGCTGTTGAACCGGATCGCGCCGGGATTGCCGCCGGGCGCGCCTGCCGAAGATAGGGTAATTCCGCCTGTGGTGTTGGAGATCGTAATGCCAAGGCCAGCTGTCAGGTTGGCGGCTTGCGGCGGATTACCCGATGATCCGATGAGAAGTTGGCCATTGGCTAGCGGCCCAACGCCAAGAAAACCACCGCTTCCGCCGTTGAGCTGGATAGCGTTTGGGGAACCGGACGGCGCTGCGTCGTCGATGCAGTCCGCAAGCGCTGTGACATCTGCCATCACCTGAGTGGCGTCAGCCACTTGACCATTCGTCAATTGATAAGGAACGTTGCATTGCGCCATGGCGGGGGGCGCGAAGTCTATTGCAATCAGGAGCGAAATGATTGCGGGCAAGGTGGCGGAGCGGTGTCGCATGTCAGACCTCCTTGACTACTGGCTGATGACATTCCAGGAGAGCACGTGAAAAGTGGCTGGCCAGGGTTGCGCCGTATTTGCGGCGAAGACTATTGCCGGTCCGAGCTTGTTCAGGTTGATGAGCGCGGAACCCGCCGCGATCGAAAAGGCCGGTATGAAGAACTCGCCGTCCCGAGAGAACGACCAGATGAGGTTGGTTCCGTCGTAGGTCAGGCGCTGCCAGATGGCTTGGGCGGGGTGAGGAAAGCCAATGTCAAGGAGTTCGGTATCGGTGACGCGGGAGTCGAAGCCGATCCCGCCGTTGCGAACGAAATAATCAAAACGGTACCCGCCCTCGCGCCCACTGATTCCAAACTCAACACTCCGATTATTCGTCACATCCCGGACGGCGATCGATGGTAGAGTAAAGTTAGAAATTCCTCCGGTGTAGACACCCAGCATGGTCGCCTGCCAATGCCCTGCGGGAGCGTCCATCTCTGCCATCATCGCCGTGTTGTTGACCACCGCCGTCGCAGACAGGGTCATGCCGCGTGGTGTGGCGGTGATAGCTGCACCGGTCGGCGGGATGGTCGATGTTTGCAGTGTGAAGTTCGCTGCCGTCGGCTTCACGACGGCGGCACCGTTGAGCCAATCGGCGCCTCCACCGCCGAGCGTTCCAGTAGTCGAGATGGTAACGCCTCCCGGCGAATTGACAATCGCGATCCCTGTTCCTGCGGTCAGATCCGCAGCGACCGGCGCTCCCCCCGACCCGATCAGAAGCTGTCCGTTTGTCAGCGGGCCGACAGAAGAAAACCCGCCGCTGCCATTGCTCAACTGAACACTGTTTGCAACACCGGCAGGGGAGATCTGATTGAGGCAGGTGACGATCGCATTGAAATCGGCAGTCACCGGCGCACTGTCGACAACGCCGCCGTTGACAATCTGGTTTGGCACCGTACAGGCGGCTTCTGCCGAAGCGGCGGCAAGCGCGAACAGAAGCCCGAACGAGAAGAGATGAAGGCCCTTGGACATGACGATGCTCCAGCGGTCGCGAGGATCAGATCGAAGCGAGGTTCCAGGAAAGGACGTGGTACCCGGCGTTCCACCCCGGATGGGTCGGTTGATAGAAGATCATCGCCGGTCCAATCGTACTGAGGTTGGTCAGATAATCGGCCGCCGACACGGTGTAGACGGGCGTGAAATTCTCGCCGTCGCGGGAAAACGACCAGGTCAGACTGGCGCCGTTACGTGCAAGCCTGACCCAGGCCGGCTCGCTAGGCGTTGAGAAACCAGCATCTGTGACCTGGACATCGCCGGCATGTGAATTTAGCCCGATACCGCCGGATGATCGTGTATAATCAAACCGGTAACCTCCTCCATTGCCGCCAACGCTAAACGAAATCGCGCGGTTCAAAACAGAATCTCGCACGGTTATTGTTGGCACGACGAAAGCCGAAGCCGGACCGGTGTAGACGGCGAGCATCGTTGCTTGCCAGTTCCCCGCTGGAAGCGGAACCTCCGCCATCACCGCCCTGTTATCGGGGGCGGAACTCACTGACAGCAGCATGCCGCGAGCCGTTTCAGTCACGGCCGCACCCGGCGGAGGCGTCGTTGTTGTTTGCATCGTAAAGGCGGACGCCATGGGTTTAACGACGGCAGCCTTGTTTAGCCAATCGACACTTGAGCCGGTTCCGCTGCCCGTCGCAGTCACCGCGATCGACCCCGGTCCGTTTGTGATCGCTATGCCCGGACCGGCCGTCAAGGTGCCCGCCTCTGGCGGATTGCCGGTCGATCCGATGAGGGTCTGTCCATCGGCCAGCGGCGCACCATCCAGAGAGCCATCGCCTGCATTATACTGAATGGCGTTGGCAGGCCCCGCCGGCGCTTGATCATCGGCGCAATTCGCAAGTGCTGAAAAGTTCGCCGTTACCTTCGTCGCGTCGGCGACATCTCCTGCCACCAGTTGGTTGGGCAAGGTGCATTGCGCATAAGCAGCCGTCGATCCGGCGCCAAGCAATGCGACGATAGTCGATGCGATGATCGAAGTCTTATGCATAAGAAATCCTCACTGCCAGAGGCGGGCGCAAGTTCAAAGGCTGACAAGTTGCCAGGAGAGAATGTGGTAGGCTGAAGGCCAGGCCGCTTGCGCAGGCTGCTGAAAGAGGGTGGCGGGGCCGACCCGATCGAGATTGGTCAAGCTATCGTTTGCCAAAACAGTGAACGCCGTGCTGAAGACCTCGCCGTCGCGCGAGAAGGACCACGACAAATTGGTCCCATCATATGTCAGACGCGACCAGATGGGTTGCGATGGTGGTGGGAGACCGACGTCCGTAGTGGTCGTCTGGCCGAGTACGGTGTCGAGGCCATGGCCACCGATGGTGCGAGTATAGGCAAACAGGTAGCCGCTTGTGCTGGCTCCCCCGATCCCGAACTCAACCGCGCGACGATTGATCGAGTCACGAACGGCGATGGCCGGCAGGTTGAACGTTGTGAGCGGCCCGGAATAGATCGCCAGCATGGTCGCCTGCCAATGCCCGGGGGGCGTCGGGGATTCGCCCATCAAGGACGTAGCGTTTGCATTCGCGCTGGTTGTCAGCGCCATACCACGGCTTGTCGAGACCAATGCAGCCCCAGCCGGCGCGTTCGTCGAAGTCAGCAGCGAAAACGCGGCGACACTGGGACGAACGACGGCTGCTTCATTCAGCCAGTCGACACCATTTGCCGAACCGCTGCTCGTCGCCGCAATCGTGATATTCCCGGGAGCGGTGGTGATTGCGATACCGGGGCCGGCAGTCAGGGTCTTGCCCTGGGGCGCTGCTCCGCCGGTTCCGACCGGAAGCTGGCCGGCGGCCAACGGCAGCCCGGCAAGGCTGCCGGTATTTGTCTTGAACTGCAGAGAGTTTGGCGTGCCGGCCGGTGAAACCGCATCGACGCAACCCGCTACCGCAGAAAAATCTTGCATCAGCTGGCTGGCGTCGGCGGTCTGACCGTTCGACAGGATGTTTGGAACGGTGCAGGCGGCGCTGGCCGGCAAAGCACCTGCGGCCAGAAATGCGGCCACGGCCATACACAGCGAAAAGTTGCTTTCCGGGCGCATCGGCTCTTTGTCCTTTTTGAAGAAGATAAAACACGACTACATGCATAAGATGCATTTCTCTTCGCACATCTGGAGAGAGGCCGTCAACGGAGAAAGGTATTATTTCAAGACAAAAATCTCTGGCCGCATACAGTTACTGCGCATAAAAAGCATACTCCCGAAAACATACCTGCTTTCGGCCTATAAATCGCTGCGATTTTTCGTGATCCCCGATTTTTTACGGGTTGTAATTATGAGTAATCTATGGAATTTCTAAGTTACGGTTGTGATATCGCCCCGAATAATTCCGTGGGTCTATCCTCGATCTCCGCAAGACTATTGCTCGGTTTCTGAAATCACAAGATGCGGATCGCCAAAAGGCAAACAAATTTTCAAACGGGAATGCCCCCTATGATTGTACGGTTTTGCCTGCAGGTTATTGCATCAACTACACTTTTAGCGAGCGCCTTTCCCGCCATCGCTGATACGAAAACGGCACATTTCGGTTACGACGCCAACGGACGGCTGACGACCGGGCTCTATGAGAGCGCAAAATGCGCCCTTTGGGCCTATGACCCCAATGGCAATCGCACCTCCCAGCAGACGGTCACCGCCGCCACATCCCCGCCTATCTGGGGAAATGTCAATTGGGGAGACGCCAACTGGACGAGCGGCGCGGCGAACGCGATCTGGGGCTCCGGTTCGTGGGGCTGCATCCTGTGGGCACCGCCCTGATTGAATCTCCGGCCTTTTTCTCCCGGTTTCCCTATGGCGCCTCACGAGAGAGCTGATCGATGTCTATATTCAAATCCGTCACCTTTGGGCTGTTCATTGCGGGGTTAGTCGCAACGGGGGCCGCAGCGATGCCCGATTCAACGCCGCCGGTTGCGATGCCTTCGACCGCGGGGCTGCATGAGCCGCTGGTCACCACACGGCCCACCAGCACAGCTGAGAACCAGGCGCTTTCAGCAGCACTGGAAGCGTTCAGAACCCGGACCGACCCGTCCGATCTTTCAAGTTTGACCGGGTTCCTCGCGCGATATCCGCACAGCGGCTGGTCGAGCGCTTTGTGGACCAACATCGGCTTGTCCTATTTGCACGACGGTTATTTTTCCCGATCAATCGAGGCATGGCAGAACGCCTGGACAGAGGGCGCCGACGCCACCTCGCCCGAGGGCAAGGCTCTGGTCGATCGCGCCATCGGCGAGCTTGCGGGGCTCGATGCCAATCTTGGGAAAACCGATGACCTGACGGCGCTCTTTGTTCGTCTCGGCCACAGGAAAGTGTCCGGTCGTGCGACCGAGGCGATCCAGACCGCGCAAGAGATGCTGACCCTGGCGAAGTCCGATCCGCGCCACCTGTTCAACTGCGGTCCGCTCGCGCTCCGTGCATTGATGCTGGCGTTGAACACTAAGCCAGACGCACTTAACTTTCTGCAGTTCTACGATGCCGGGGTCGAAGGCACGACGCTTGCCGAGCTCGGCAACCTCGCCGACCGCCTGAAGCTTGACTACCGTCTGGTCGAGCGTGCGCCGGGAGAGCCCGTTCCTTTTCCAGCCATCGTACACTGGAAAGTCGGTCACTTTGCCGCGATCGTCGGCAAGGAAAATGGCCGCTATCATGTTCAGGATGCCGTATTCCCGAGCGCCGACATCTGGGTGACGCCGCAAGCATTGGATACGGAGGCAAGCGGCTACTTCCTTGTGCCCAAAAACGAGGGGGCTGATGCGAGTTGGAAAGCTGTAACCCTTGCCGAGGCGGGAACAATTGTCGGGAAGGGTCCGACCAACGGAACGCGCCCCGGCGGTGCTGGCGATCCGGAAGCGGGAAGCGGCGGACCGACGCCGCCCGATCCCGGTCTTCCTGGAAATCCTCCGGGTTCTCCGCCGTTCGGTGGCGGCACGGGAGGAGCAGGCGGGCCGGGTGGCCAATGCCGCGCACCGCTGTGCGTTGTAGATATCAAGGAGTCGAGCGTTAGCGTCGCGCTGTCGGATCAGCCGGTCGGTTATATCCCGCCAATCGGGCCGTCGATGAAGGTGAATATCAGCTACAACCAGCGCGAGGACAGCCAGCCGGCGAATTTCGATTACTTCAATCTCGGCCAGAAATGGTCGCTGAGCTGGTCAAGTTACGTGATCGATGATCCGACCAATCCTGGGGCAAACGTCTCGCGGGTCATGGGTGAAGGCGGCGCATTCTATTATACCGGCTATGACGCGGTCCGAAAAACCTTTACTGCACAGGACACCGACGGCTCCATCCTATCCCTGGTGTCGCAGTCGCCCGCCCGATACCGTCGCCAGATGCGCGATGGCGGCTTGGAGATCTATGAGCAGGCCGATGCAGCTGCTGCGTACCCTCGAAAGATCTTCCTCAGCCAGGTCATCGATCCGCAAGGCAATGCGGCGACCCTGCACTACGACGGCCAAAAGCGTCTGACGTCGATTACCGACGCTGTCGGACGGGATACGACCTTCAGCTACGACGTGCCAGGCAGACCGCTGCTTGTCAGTAAGATCTCGGATCCATTCAAGCGCAGTGCCACGCTTGCCTACGATGGCATGGGGCGCCTTGTCTCGATTACCGACATCATCGGCCTGACCTCGAGCTTCACTTATGACGCCAACTCATTGATCGACAGCCTGACCACGCCTTACGGCAAAACCCGGTTCAGTTTCACAGCACCGGGAACCGCGAGTCCGCCGCGCTTCGTCCAGATCACCGATCCGTTGGGCAACAAGGAGCGGGAGGAATGGCTTGAGCCCGCGCCGATACCAGCAAGCGATCCAACCGCGACCGTACCGATGGGAATGCCACTTCCGCTGACGAACGCCTACTTGACCTACCGCAATAGTTTCCACTGGGACAAAAGCGCCTATATCGCGGCGGGCTGCACCGATACGGGTGGATGCGATTATACGAAGGCCCGGATCCGGCACTTCGTGCACATGCCCGGCACCTCGATCAAAGGCACAGCGATCGAAAGCGAGAAATATCCGCTGGAGAACCGTGTCTGGTACACATATCCCGGCCAATCCGGTTCGTCCGGCACGCTATATGGCGGAACCTATAGCCGTCCTACTGCCGTCGGACGGGTGCTCGACAACGGCACATCGCAGATCAGCACGTTCGATTACGACAACAATGGGAATATTACCCGGGCGACCGATCCTTACGGCCGGACGACCTACTACGCTTATGCCAATGGCATCGATATTGCCGCCGTGAGCCAGGCGAGCGAGTTTGGAACCCGGTCGACACTCGCCCAATATATCTACAACAAGCAACATCGGCCGATCTATTATGCCAACGCCGCGGGTGGCGCGACCACTTATGCATATAACGTCGCGGGTCAGACCACATCGCTGACGAATGCACTCGGCGAGCAAACGACATTTCAGTACGACGCCAGTTCGAACCCGTCATCAACGGTCAACGCCAATGGCGCGACAGCTGCGAGCTACAGCTATGACGACTTTGCCCGGGTTAGAACCTTCACGGATTCTGAGGGCTGGTCTGTCAAGTTCGATTATGATGCCGCCGATCGCGTAACGCGCATCACCTATCCCGACGGGACATCGGCGCGCTATACCTATCAGAGGCTTGAGCTGGTTTCCTATAAGAACCGGGAGGGACGCTTATGGCGATATCAATACGACGCGAACCGACGTCTGATTGCTATTATCGACCCGCTTCGTCAAACCACCGGACTTGGCTACGACCCGGCCGGCAATCTGACATCGCTCACTGATCCCAAGGGGAACGTGACGTCGTGGTCTTATGATGTCCAGGATCGGCAGACGTCGAAAAAATACGCCGACAACAGCACCGTCACCTACACGTACGAGACGACAACCAGCCGCCTGAAGAGCGCACTCGATGCACTCGGTCAGACGAAGCAGTATTCATATGCCATCGACGACAATCTCAGCGGCCTGACCTACCTCAATGCCGTCAATCCGACACCGAACGTAACATTCACCTACGATCCGTATTACTCTCGGCTTGTCTCGATGGCCGACGGCGTTGGCGTCACCGGCTATACCTACAACGCTTCATTCGTCGACGGTGCGCAGCAGCTTGCTCGGGAGTGCTTCACCGCGACCAGCGCACCAGATTGCTCGCACACGATCACTTATGGCTATGATGCTCTCGGTCGCTCGGCTAGTCGGCAGATTTCCGGGAGCGGGCCAGAGACGTTTCAGTACGATGCCATAGGACGTGTGACCAACCACTCCAGCGACCTTGGCGCCTTCGAGCTCGGCTATCTAGGACAGACCCAGCAGCTGACCGTTCGTCAGTTGCTGCCCGCCATCTCCACCCTGAAGACGACCTGGAGCTATCTTGATAATGCCCACGACCGACGGCTGTCCGGCATCGCCAATACGGGCTTAACGGCTGGGCAGTTCACAAATTTCACGTTTGAGACGACGCCGGAGAATTTTGTCTCAGGCATCACCCAGACCAGCGATGAAACCGTGGCTGAGCCCAGTCCTCCCACGCAAAATGTCGCTTTCAACATTTTGGATCAGATAACTCAGGCTTCTGGCCAAGTTTACAACTACGACGCGAACGGGAATTTGCTATCTGACTCCACGCAGACCTATGCCTGGGATGCGGAAAATCGTCTGATTGGCATCACCTATGCCCTTCAACCCGGAAAGCAAACGCGGTACGCATATGACGGCTTTGGCCGTCGCATTGAAGTCGAACAAATCCTCGTCTCGGGCGGAGCGGCTGACGTTTCGAAGTACATCTGGTGCGGCGAGTCGCCTTGCCAACGCCGGGATGCTTCCTACCTGCCAATCCGGAACTACTTTGATGAGGGCGAATACACGTTTGGGGTCACCAATCCAGCGCTTTATTATGGCGTCGACCAAATCGGATCGGTGCGGCGGATCTTCTTAGACCAAAACGATACACCCGCATATGATTACGACCCTTGGGGCGTTCTAGGGCAAACTGCGCTTTCTAGAAGTGACTTCGGCTTCGCAAGAATGCTGGTCGGAGCGACATCAGGCCTCAACTCTACGTGGTACCGCGAATACAATCCGGAGTTTGGGCGGTGGATTACCAGGGATCCTGTCCGGTCCGTTAACTCAACGAATTTGTATGAGTATGTTGATAGTGACCCACTCGACTTTGTCGACGTTGAAGGGAAAGCGAAGAGACGCCCGCCGGTTATCATTTGCGTCGGTATAAATCAGTCGTGCGGTGCGCCTATGCGTCCGCCAGGTATCAATCCTGATTATCCAGGGGTATGTTACCAATGCCTGATGAGAGAAAAAAAGTGGCCATATGGTCCGGCCCCAGATTGTGATGAATGATGGAAGAGCACACTGGAAATGAATTAACGCTCATGCTCGAGGCGGAGAAGCCTCTAGCAATGTTTTATTTTTGCCAGGCTATGGATGACAGGGACGTATTGCCTGTGGACGATTTTGCCCCCTATGTGAAAAATGGTCGAATTTTAATGGAGGAGTTTGACCCTCCGCTTCCCCTAGGAACTAATCCAACGTATCAGATCACGTACGTTCTCTACGCGCTTGCAGCGGAAGCGTGGAGAATTCCCGCGATGAAAATTGCCCTTACCGCCCAGAGCGAGAATTTTAGTAAACCCGACCAAGGGATTGATCGTATCATCGGGATGTTACTTGGATACTCCAAGCAAGCTATTGATTCCTGGATCCAGTCGGGTATCGATAAGGGCGCGTATCAGTAACAAATAAGCTAGGTTTCTTTGCGTAACTTTTCGTTCAGGAAACTTTCGGGATCTGATAAAAACTCGCTCATGAACAAGAAGTGATCCGTCGACCGATAGTCAATTTCCGACAAACCTTTGTTCGACATGTGCAGCAACTGTGCGTTCGGATATGCCATGATGATCGGTGAGTGGGTCGCGATAATGAATTGGGCTTCGCCGCCTAGCTCCGCTTCCCGCAATATCCTCAGAAGTTCCACTTGGCGACGCGGTGATAGGGCGGATTCAGGTTCGTCCAAGATGAAGACCCCTCGCCGCCGACATCTCTCTTGAAAGAACCGTAAGAACCCTTCGCCATGCGAATACGAGAGAAAGTCCGGGCCGATTTCATGGCTCTCTCTTGCCGCCTGATCCAGATAGCGAGCAACAGAGAAGAAGGTCTCTGCCTTGAAGAACCAACCGGCAGCGGTTTTTGGTAACCAACCGCCGACTAGACTTGCGGCCAGAATGCCCCCGGACCTTTCCATTGCGATCGAATGATCAACAGGACGGTACCCATTGCCACCTCCTGCGTCGTCGAATCCGGCCAAAACAGCGATGCCTTCAAGCAGAGTGGATTTGCCCACCCCGTTCTCTCCGACAATGATCGTAACTTGGCGTTCAAAATTGAGCCTGAAATCACCTTCTTTGAACAGGGGAAGCGAAAACGGATACGAACCAAATTCGCTCCATGTGCTTTTCATCGATACCGTTCGAAGGTAGGGCGGCCGAGCGCGGATTCTGCGAGTCATAAGCTGAAATCTTTTCAGGCTAGAATGGCTTATGCGATATAGCCCTAATGTGGGAAGATGGTTATCGCGTGATCGCGTATATCCCCGCAAATTGCAGAGGAGGGATTCACCGTGAGTTTCCGCGCCAATTCTATAATATAGTGCGAAGGGCGGCGACAAAGATGCCCGCAAGGCGCTGAAGCTTCTTTTCGACAATCGTTTTCAAAAATAGGTCGGGTCAATGTCTACGACGCTTTTCGAAATCTTGAAGAAACTCGATTACGCGAGAATTCACTACCATATTGGTCGCTATCGTTCCGACACGGTTGACATTACTGCGACGTTTGTGGGGAAACGCCTTGAAATCTCCGTCTTTGATGACGGGCATGTGGAAGTTTCAGAGTTTCGCGGAATGAAGACGTTCTCGATCAATCCGTTCTTGACGATGCAATCAGCCAGACGCTCGCTGACGACCATTTGACCAGATAGACGACTTCCACGAGAAGCAAAAGTGTCAAATGGATTGGCGATCAGCGACTATCGCTAATGCTTTCAGCTACGCTGAAACCAACCTCTATCGAAAGTCGATTCGTACTTCCTCGGTCCATCGTCTCGCTCAGGTGGGCTCTGTGGAGTGATTTGCGGTGGATTCGGTTGTACGCCATTGCGCCGTACGTTCGATCTACTCGCGCATCCGCGCTTCGGGATCGGCGTTCAAGGTGATGCGGTGACAACGGCCACGGTGTCGGCACTCGCGTCGAATACACCCTGTAGCCTGTCGGCATTTAACCCTCCGATCGCCACCAGCGGCAAGGGGGGCGACGGCCAACCCCATTTTTTCGGTATACTACCAAATGTCAGCGCCTCTGGGAAATCTGGACACACCGTCAGGCAAGCAGAAATATATAAATATTACTGATGTTATATTTTGCTCTCCAATAAAATGACAACTAGCTCTGCATCGTATGCGCTCGCGCTCTCGATGTTGCGAATTTATTTCACAGTCATTCAATTTTATACTTTCATCTTTTTTGTTTAATTGGTAAAATGCACGTCAAGCTTGTATTGGTGGGAGCCGCAAGCGCGTAGAAATGTCTCGGCGAGGGGGAGGCCAAAATGGTTGCCAAAAAGAAAGGCAGCACCGACGTATTCACGCTGAAACCGGACACCGAACTCAAATCAGTGCTGAAGGGCGTGACGCACGTCTACCACGGGGGTGCCTGCTGCGAGACTGATGGTATGGGGTTTGCCCTGCCCAATAATCGATCCATCACGGAAATTGTCGTCGACGCTACTCAAGGGTTCATTCCGCTTTGGGATAGCAACGTCACCCTGAATTGGCGCTTTCAGGACGCTTCCTTACAACAATTCGTCGATCCCGAAGCAGTAAAAGCCTATCTGCGCACCCTGCTGGGAGAAACTTTGCTCGCTTGGAAGACGGCGGTTCCGATCAAGTTTTCGGAAACGTCCGCGCCTTGGGACTTCGAGATCGTCGTGAGGGCTCAAGACAATTGCAGTGCGTTCGGATGCACTCTTGCGCGGGCTTTTTTCCCCGACGCCGGACAGCACGAGCTCGTGCTCTTTCCAAAAATGTTCGAACAAGTGCGCAACGAGCAAATCGAAACGCTCGCCCACGAGCTCGGCCACGTGTTCGGACTGCGCCATTTTTTTGCAAAAGTGTCTGAAACGGGTTCCGCGAGCGAAATTTTTGGCACGCATGAGCCGCTCTCCATCATGAACTATGGCGAAGAAAGTAAGCTGACGACGACCGACATGGACGACCTCACGCGGCTTTACCGTGAAGCATGGAGCGGCAGCCTGACCGAGATCAATGGCACGCCTATCCGCTTGATGCGGCCGTTCAGCCACTTCCGGCAAAAGGCGGAGATGCCTCCTCAGTTTGCATTGGTCGCTCGCACGATCACGTGACGATTCCTGCTCCACGCATTTAGCCCGTACTCCAGGCGCTGGTGAGAGACATGCCGACACAAGAACGAGTGATTTGGTATCACCCCCGCCGGACGGAAGAGCTTCCGGTCCCTGAGGGTGCCATGACGCCTTTTGACGGTACCACAGATCTGAAAATAGCGCGGAGGACGCGGCGCTTGACACAGACACCGGCAGAACGCCAGCGCGACATCCTGATTGATCCTGATTTTGGGGTGGGCATTCCTATCGTCGACGGAGCCCACACCGCCAAGGACTATGCGATGGGTTTGCTCAGGCTTGCCGCCGAGGTCGAACACGCGCTCATGGTGCAATATCTTTACGCCGCCGATTCGATCGATCCAGACGACGATGCAAGGAATAATGCCGTCAAACTGCGCCGGATTGCGCAGGAGGAGATGGGGCATCTTGGCACCGTACAGAACCTGTTACTCCTCCTTGGCGGACCACGTGCATTTTACCTGCAGCGCGACCTGATCCGCCGGGGAAATCCCGCCAATCCGATCGCCTTCGTTCTGGAGCCCGTGTCTCGTCATTCTCTGGCCAAGTATGTCGTTGCCGAGATGCCTGAGGAGGTGCCAGAGAGCAAGCAGGCCAAGGTCGATGAACTCATAGCCCTCGCTGAAACCGACATGGGCTTCAAGCCCCATCGGGTTGGGGCGATATATGCAATGATCCGCTGGCTGTTTCTCCCGAAGGCCGAGGCCTTGGCGTGGATGGATTTGAAAGCGCTCTTTCCCGACGCGCCTTTGCCAGATAGCCCGCATCTAGAAGATGCCGACTTTCAGGAGCCAGCGATAATTGCACTCCATGAGGTGTTTGGTGAAGATTGGGGAGACGATAGCGGACATTTTCTCTTGGAAAGAGCGATTGACCGTCAGAGCGCATTGGACGCTCTCGACCTTATCACGGACCAGGGGGAAGGTCTCGGCGGAGCGGATAGTTCTCACTTCGAGGAGTTTCTGGAACTCATCGATGCGTTCGACATAAAGCCATTCGGTCGACCGATCGCGACATCGCCAACATTGACGGTGGGGCATGGTGGCGAAAAGCCAACGCCCGTGGTCGCTCCCTATACGGCGAAATGGTTGGAAGTTCAGTCATTGCAGTATCAACTGCTCATCGTCGGACTGCTGCATGGCCTGGCCCACCCACGAACAACCGACGATACGCTGCGCTCGGATCTTGCAGAGCTGTGTCTGAAATCCATGCGCCGGCTATTTGGTATGCTCGCCAAATTGCTTACCCGCATGCCGGTCGGTGCAGACGGAAGCATATCTGCAGGCCCGTCTTATGATCTTGAGCCCGCTCAAATCAACTCTGCAGACATCGCCGAATACGTCCGGCGGCAACTGGCAATCATGGATCGCCTGGCAGTACTCTACGCCGAGATCGAACAGACAGGCGATGATGTCACCGATCAACTCGCCGAACTGCGCTTGCATGATCGCGGCAGACGCAAGCTGTTGAAGACGCTTTCGGCACAAATCACATGAGAACGACGACGGCAACAAGGGGGCCGATATGATGATGTACCGGATATTTCCCGCAATCGGTATTGCCCGGATTGGAGGAAATCATGATTTCTTCCTCGGTCCAGAAATTCCCGGGCAAGGACCTATCGAACTCGACGGCTCTCCAGCCAGGCGCTTCAAAAACAGTGATGGGACACTGATCCGCAAACAAGGCGCCCGCTTCCGGGTGTTTCAGTCCGCCGACGACGGTGCCACATGGGCACCATTGGCACCCGGTGCAACGGTAGAATGGTCGGTCACCCTTCACAACAAGAAGGCATCGATCATTCGCGAACTTGAACCGCCGACGAAGCCGGAACGCCCACGAATAGATCCTGCCCTCGTATCAATGCATATCCAGGCTCCGACTGCGAAAGTCAGTGGTGTAAACGCCGCTGGCGCGCCGATGACAGGGACTTTCACCACGAAAGATGCTGGTGGTGCACCTTACAATGCGACCGTTAAACTCGGCAGTTTGCGAACCGATGGCGCCGGGAACCTGATCGTGCTTGGTGGTGACGGCATTTCGGACGCTCCACCCGGAACCCCAATCGGCACCGGAAACGGCACCAGCTACTTCAAAAGCCCGAACTGGTACGATGACGTCGCCGACGGGCCAGTCAGCGCGGTTGTCAACCCAGGCCCAGGGGAAGCACCGGTTACAGCGGATGGCGGCGCATGGGTCATCGTCGCTCCTCCGGACTACGCGCCTGCTATCGGTGGTGTGGTCACACTTTACGACGTCATCTTGCAGGTTGGCGTTGATCATTTCGGCATCTCCGTGCCGGCAATTCCGTCCTTCGATCGAGAGATCATGCCGATGATCCGCCGCGTGCGGCGCCACAGGTGGGTCAACGACGCGGCGATATGGAGTAACCCGGCATTGGATGCGGCTGACAGCGACCTGCGAAGCAAGGACGTTGCAATGAAGGCACTGAAGATCAAGGTATGTCAGCGTATCCGAGAGTCCGAGGAGCAACTCGAAGGTCACACAGATCCGGACGGTCCGCCCTTCCTGCTCCGACAGCATCAGCAGGATACGCTCGACGCGTGGCTGGCCGGAACCTTCGATGATGCACCGTCGAGCTTTGGTTCTGAACCCACACCTGCCAACCTGACGCGAGCAGCGCTCGAAGGAGCGGTTGGCCAAGGCTTCTGCCCAGGGATTGAAGCCGGTATTCTCGTTCTCGACCAATCGATCTATCGGAAACCATTCGATTTCCGGATAGATCACGCTGGTGTCGAACCCGGTGACATGACGGCTCTGATGGCGCAGCCATGGCAAGCGGATTTCCTAAAATGTAATACCGAGTGGTGGCCGAGCCAGCGACCCGACGTGGCGCCGCAGTCAGGTGACTTTACGGACAACGAAGAATGGAGCCGCGGGATCGGCTCAAGCCATCGCAAGCTTGCCAAGGAATTCCAACGCCTGGGCTTCGTCGTGCAAACGGGGCCAGAGTCATTCATCGAGGCGGAACGGGACAAAACCTTTTAGCGGTTCAGGGAAGATGGAAAAGCCGTATGACGTCTGCATCGTCGGACCAGGTCCGGCTGGAAGCGCTTGCGCAATTGAACTCGCGCGTGCTGGCTTACGCGTCGCACTTGTTGGGCCAACAATTGACGAGGCCCATCGAAACGGAGAGGTCATCAGCCCCCGCGCCCGGCGGCAGATTTCGGCGGTGGACGCGTTCTCGGGTATCCCAATTCGCTTCGTCTGCTCGCGCTGGTCGGGAAAGGACGCAGATATCTTCGACCTCAAGCTTTCGACGGGTCGGCCTGCTATGTCTGCCGTGCGGCCGGCACTGGACAGGAAACTCGTAGCCGAGGCTTGCGCAGTCGGCGCACACTACATTCCCGCCGCGGTTCGCGCAACGCTCAGAGACCAATCGCTTTGGCACATAGAACTTTCGGGCTCGGCCGGTCTTGTCCCTGCACGTTTTGTCGTTGAAGCGACGGGGCGCAGCACACGGTCGCGATTCTGCGCGAATGTCAGGCGCCATTTTCTGGACGCGCTCGTCGTGCTCTGGTGCACTGTCGAGTCGGCACACGAAAATGGCGACGGCATGCTTGAGCTTGCTCCGTGCCGCATCGGCTGGTGGTATCGCGTGCCCATCGGCAGCGGTCGCAGTTTTCTCGCTTTGGCGACCGACGCCGATATCATCCCCCCTGATGGACGACATTCCTTTTTCGAGAGATGTGCACGAGACACGGTTTTTGAAATCGATGCCACAATGCGACAGACTCCTTTACGGATAGCCGATGGACGATCCTCGTTACGCATGCCGCAATTTTTTCCAGGATGGATACCGATCGGAGACGCCGCGTTTTCTCTCGACCCTCTGTCGGGTGATGGCGTGGCGCGGGCGCTTGCAGATGGCATTGAAATTGCACAGTTGCTGATCTCCAAACGATCCGACATCGGTTTTGCGCTCGATTTAGACCCATTGATCACGAAGCGAATGTATCATGCAAACAAGCTCCTGAAGGAAAAGGCCCTGCTTTACCTTGCAGGAGATCGTTGGCCCGGGGCTCATTTCTGGTCTCGACGCGTTCTCTCATCGTAGAGCGCAATCGTGCGATGAATATGCCGCGTGTGAAGTCTCCGTGTAGTGTGCCTTGGGAATAAAAATGAACGAGGGGTCAGCGTCGCTGCTCCAAAGCTTTGATCCTGTTGCGTAGTTCCGTGTCCGCCTGGTTCTCGAGCAACAGCTTGCCAAGTAACAAAAGGGCCGCATCCGTCTGGTTCCATTTTACCAAGTTCTCCGCCACCTTCCGTCGGATAGCGGGCCAGTCGTCGATATCCACTCCCCATTCCTTCATAGATTTCAATGACTTGAAATGCTCTGTCGCCTTTTCCTGATTCTGTTCGATTGTGTAAAGCTGTCCCAGACAAAAATGGGCTAGGTCGGAGGCCTCTAAGCCGACAGACACTTCCTCAAAGAGCTGGATCGCTTCCCCATAATTTGCTCGGATTTCGAAGTAGAGCCGAGCGAGATTGGCACGCGACGATCCGAAGTTTGGATCGGACTTATGAGCCAAGTCGAAGTACATTTCCGCGCTGTCGGCCTGCGCGTCAATGTCACTGCAATTGTTGCGACGCGCGATGGCGGCTAACGCCGCGTGAATAATGCCGATATTGTTCCGGTGCCAAGCCCAGATCTCGCCTCGCTGGCCTCCGAGGAACTGATCGTGGCTTTTCAAGGCCGCTTCACGGCCCTTCAGGGTCTCAAGCATCTGTGTGACGTGCTCGCGGACCTCTTTTTCGGCCTTCTTTTTCCATCGAGGCCTCCAGATCTTCAAATGGATTAACAAATAGTCCCGGGTCACCTCGGCCAAATAGTAAAGCGGCTCCACCCGGACACGTTGATCACCGCAACACTCCCACAGAGCACGCACGAACCCGCTCTGACCCAACGGAATCCCATCCTTTGTCAACTCCTTCGACAGCGCGTCGAGTTCGACGATGGTTTCGGGAAATCGGTCGAGATTGTAGGTTTCAACGTATGCGGCCGCGAGATTGTACTTTGCTGCGGTCCTTAGGAAAAAGATGTCGCTTTTGCTAAATTCCTTGAAGATACGAATGGCGTCTTTTTGATCCTGTTCGCCGAGCACCGATTTCGTGATTCCGAGATAAAACTTCGGAAGCAGCTCCCTCGGACTAATCGTCAGGCTTTTTTCGAGCGCGGCTTGAGCAAGCTCGAGAAAGTGCTTCGTTGACGTCTCCTCATACCGGCGAAGAAGGTGTAGCGCTTCCACGAAGAGGCCGGCCGCTCGACCGTCGACGAATTTCAGCTCCGGTATGGCTGAGAGCTGCGAGGAGAAAGCGACGGTACTCATGGTCGCACCAGGCTATCTCCATAGACCCTGAGCGCCAGTTTCTGCCCGATGTCGCGGTAGCCGAGGCTCGTGTCATCCGTGAGCGATGGAAGCTGCCAGACCTTCTCGGTATGACCGCCCCATCTCAAAATGGCGTTCACATATGGCTTGTTGTCGATCGTTTCGACGCGAATTTCGAACTGATACGTGTAGAAGTCGAAGATGGCCTGGAGCATCGCCGCAATACGGCTGACATCCAGGCCCTGTACTTTTAGATCGGGTCCGACGATGTCGCCGAGAGACAGAGGCGCGAACAAGCGAAGTTGCCCCATGCCCAAGGAGGGAATGTCGCTTTGGTCCTGGTGCCGCCGCAGTTCGCGTATCGTGATGACAAATTCGTCAAAGGCAGCGTTGCGTTGCTCCGGCTGCGCACTTCCCGCCACGGTGACCTTCCAGTTTAAAGGTCGTTTGAAGCAGGCCGCCAGGATCTCTTCGAGGAAAGGACCGAGCCAACGGCTCCAGAGGAAGGCTAAGATCAGAAATACCGTGCCGGCGGCTCCTGCATAGACGAAATAGTCGATAGGCCACCACCGATTGAATGGAGCCCTAAGATAGGCTCGGATTCCCAGAGGGCCTGCCTCCTTGTGACGGACGGCCGCCTCAATGCCCTCGAGAGCATCTCCCACAAGCGCCGCATTTGGCGCGGCTGTCACCTCAGTGAACTCCACGATCGCTTTGTCCCAATCGCCAGCCGCTAGAAAGGCTTTGCCAAGCCGAAGCTTTCTGACGGCGACTTGCGCGGAGTCGTCGTCGTTCGATTTCGCATTCAGGGCGAAGGCATGAGATAGCCCGGCGCGGCCGGCGGCAGCGAGGTCATCATTTGATGACATCGCGACCTTCGTGAAGGCATCAATCGCTTTCTCCCATTGCCGGGCTTGCACGAGACTACGCGCCAGAGACAATTGTCGAAGTTCGCCCGCGCGTTGTTCAAGTGGGCCTGGGGAGGTTGACACCCGTCCAGCGCCTTTCTCCTGCGCCAACGCTGCTGCAGGGGGCAGAGCGATTGTGGCCAGGGCGAAAAATGCGGCGACTGATATCCTTAACATTCTTGCCATGGAGCGCTGATCTCTTCTTGCGGGACGCCTCCTGCCAGTTTTGCCAGATTAGTTGCGGGCCTGCGGAACGCCGCATGATATCGCCCTCGACAACTGGAGGATGGCACATGGGATTCAATGAGCCGATACGGCGATGACCCCAGGGTCAATTCGCGGCAGCGCCCCTCCGAACCTATTGGACACCCTCAGAAACGATATCACCGACACGGTGCGCGCTCTGGAGTTCTGCCTCCCTCTTCTCCAGTTCGGCGTTTGTGAGCTTGACCGCCGTCGACGGTGATAACCCCATGAGTTGACCCTCCGGACCGGCGAGGCTTTTCAGCTGTCCGACCACGGGGCGATGATCGGAATAGCCTACTGCGTCTTTGCTGCAATAGGACTCTTCCGGAAAGAGTATTTCCGCGGTTGCAACCGTCCCTATCGGCACGTAAATTTGGTCGAGCATAGAGTTGAAGTCGGGGCTGCACTGCGTCTTGACCGGAGAGGCGGGCCTCAGCCATATCCTACTGGAGCCCGGGCCGAGTGACGTGAAAGCCTTAATGTTCGCATTGTCGGGTGCATCGTCACCGGGTTCGATGGGGATGTTCGTGTCGCCGAGCACGATGGTCGGAACAGCCGATTTTGCCAATTCCTCTGCAAGCAATGCTGCCTGATGCGCCCGAGTACCGGGCTCGTTGCAGCATTTCAGGTGCACGGTCGTCACTCTGAACTCGCCGCCCGTCTGAAGGTCCAAAAGACGTAAACTGAGCGCGCCACGCAGTGACCAATCGGCTTTCCCATATTTCGTGCCATCCGACTTCGACCTGATGAGATGGAACTCGTTCGTTTCGAGCTGTCGTAGCCTATCGGTGCGGTAAATGATGCCAAGCAGATCGGCCTGGCGATCGACATTGACGCCGCTTTCGCTGATTACGAAGCGCCAACGCCCTCCCTGTTTGGCAGCCGCCTCCGTATAGGCCTTAAGCGCATCAGCGCTTTCGACCTCCTGAACGGCGAGTAAATCGAAGCCTCCCATGGCGGCGATCGTCTCGGCCACCTTTACCGGTTGCGTATCGGCGTCGGACTCAGTGTTAAACGTCACGATCCGAAGATCATCGGCCATCGCAGAGCTGGCAAGAGCGCAGCAAAATGCCAAATATGCAGGAAATCTCATCTTCGTCCCCGATGGCTTGTGCCAGAACTCGTTTCCTCTGCCCACTGTTACCTGTTAACCGGTCGATCTACGGACTGGCCTGTTGCGGACCTTCGGGCCGCAATCTAATGATGTGTATTGACCTTAATGCCGCATAGGGCGAGTTGCCAGCCCCTGCTGCAGTTCATTCGGGCTAGCTCGATCTGGTGCGGGCGGTCGGGCTGATTTACTCGGCTGCCATCAGCCACCTCGATCAAAAAGGTCGATTCTATCGCGCTTAGACTTCAAGCCAAGCAACAACCGACACACCCCAACAGGACGCTAACGCGGGTGATTGTCGCTGGTCCACAGTTGGGGACGGATCTGCCGTCGCGGTCAGCGCATGGTGAATGTGATTGGAACGGAGGCAGAAGCGGTCGATCTGTTCCTGGAGCTTCTGCGCCTCAAGCGTCGGCGCAGGTATCGACTGAGAGGCTCGTGCATTCGTCTGTGCTAGCAGTAGCCAGACCATCGATGAGATAAAAAAGCGTATCGGAGCTTTCAGCGTTGCGACGCGCTGACACGCGCGGGAAAGCGGGAATTCGCGTCACACGAGGGCGCGAGGAAGGGCAGCCGCAGGAGCTTGAGCGTCAGCGGTCCGAAGGACAAGGGGGACCGACTGCCCCACGAACTCGTGTCCGCTTTGAGGCGGATTCGCCACCTCGCGAAATTCTCGCAATCGTTGGCCGTTGTCGATCCAGATGAGGACTTGCTTCTGGATGAGCTCGGCACCTATAACGCTGGCTGCGGTCTCGAGTGATCAGGCTTTACAGCCGTGGTGATTCCAAAGCCGGTTGCGGCCTTGACTTTCGGTTGCATTTTTGGGCATGCTCGCTCAGGCCTTTTGCAGGTAGAAAATACGCTAAAAGTGGCTGGATAGACTTGGTCGTTCGAGCAACTATCTGCGGTCGGGCGACCGCGATTTGCAGATAGCCGTCAGATTATATGAATTCAAGCGGTCTTACCTATGTCTTGTCCGGGGGGTCATGGCAATTCGGGTTCTGCCTTCACAAATCATCGCCATGCTCGCGTCGCGACGCCATCGCCTACGCCACTTCTTGTGGCACGCGGTCCGCGGCGCCTGGAACAATCCACAGCTCACCGACGAGGCCAAAGCCTTCATACGGGACAAGGGCTGGTCTCCGCCCGATGATCGCGCGCCCATGGATGCAGAAGGAAGGCTTATCCTGGACAATCATTCGGGCGAAGACTTCCTCTACATGCATCGGCAGATGATCAAGGAGGTCAATGAACTGCTTGCGCAATTGGGCGAGCCGCAACTCGCAGCCTGGCCGTCAATTCCAAGGCCTGCAGACCACCCGGACTTTGCAGTCCCGCCAGCCTGGACTTATAGCGATCCTTCCGAAAACGACGCAACGAATACAGCCATGGCCGCGAGGCTGCAGCGTGTGAAGTCTGACGGCTATTTCGACAATCCGATCGCGATATGGGAAGCCTTCTTCACGCGTCCGTCCAACCTCGCGCAGTTGTCGCTAGGCGCCCTGGGCAATATGCTCGAAATGACAATCCATAACAATTTGCACATGCGCTGGGCCAGGGAGCCCATCGGCTATATGCCCTCCCCCAATTTCGACGACACGCGCGCCATCGATTCGAAATGGGATGCGGCAGACTACGACTATCTCGGCGATACCTATTCGAGCCATGTCAATCCGATCTTCTGGTCTCTCCATGGATGGGTCGATTCTTGCATCGATCGATGGGCAGCGGCCAATCGTATAAGCGATGTTGCGTGGGTGGGGACCTGGACCGGAAAACTTGAAGATGGCTGGACCCATGGCGCACCGGAGGCGATCACGACAGCGGTCAGGCGGCAAGCGATGGGCGCGCACGGTCATGCTCATGGGGAGCACGGGCAGGACGATACGGATCTTCGCGATATGGAGGCGATCGTACAGAAGCTCGGCTCCTGCCGGGTCATCCGGAATTTCTACGACCTTCTGCGCGACCCGGATTGATGCCGGCGCAAGCACATCTGCAACCAACACATTGGGAGGCAATTCATGGCAAAGACTACTCGTGGAAGCCGGCAGTCAACGGGAGGGGTTTCCGAGGAGGCGTTGCGCAGACACATCCGCGCCAAGGGCGCGGACTATCTGCAGGATCCCAACGTCACATCGGTGGGTATCGGCCTGAAGAATGGGAACGGCCCGATCTGCATTCAATTCACGGTCGGTACCAAGGGAGATTCTGCGATAGAATCGCTTGGCAGCCGCCGCATCCCCGAGGCGATCGAGGTGGAAGGTCAGATGGTGCCGACGGATGTATTGCAGCGCGCCTTCCGCCCGTCGTTTGAAATCGTTGCAGAAGAACAACTTGATCTGCGCCGCCAGAGGCTCGATCCGATCCGGCCGGGTGTCAGCATTGCCCATAGCGCTGAAACCGCTGGGACCCTGGGTTTGATTGTTTTCGATCGCGCGACTGGAGCGCCCTGCGTGCTGTCCAATTGGCACGTTCTCAATGGCAATGTCGGAAAGATCGGCGACACGATCGTGCAGCCCGGCCCCTACGATGACAACAATATCACGCTCAATCTCGCAGGAACCCTGCTCCGCAGCCATTTGGGTGCGGCCGGCGATTGCGCCCTGTCAAAAGTTCAGCAACGCGGATACGACCGCTCGGTTTTCGAGCTCGATGTCGTGCCGGCTCGAATGGCGCGCGTTGCGCTCGGGGATAAGGTCATCAAATCGGGACGGACGACCGCGGTGACGAGAGGCGTCGTGCGCCGCGTCGACGTTATGGCCAAGATCAACTACGGCATCCCTGCAGGCGAACAGGCTATCGGCTGCTTCGAAATCGGTCCTGATCCCCAGGATGTTCCGGCAGACGGCGAAATCAGCAAGGGCGGCGATTCCGGATCGGCATGGCTCATCTTTGACAAAGGCAAGGCCACCGATATTTTTGCAGGCCTCCATTTTGCTGGGGAAACCGATGGGACGAGCGACGAGCATGCGCTCGCCTGCTACCCGGCCTCCATCCAAAAGAAACTCGATTTCGTCATGGAGGCGCCGGCGTCCACCGCAATCCAGATCGAGGGCGTAGTGGCTCGACGAGGCTATGATGCGGGTTTTCTTGGTGCTGCCGTCCCGGAGCCAGGCCTGTCCGCCGCGCAGAAGCGCGATGCCGTCAATTTCGATCGAGGCCAGACGATACCCTACACGCATTTTTCCGTCTGCCTGAGCGCAAAGCGCCGGATGGCGCGCTATGTCGCCTGGAATATAGATGGCTCGAGGCTGGTGGCACTGCCACGCCGCGGCTTTTCGATCGATCCGAGGATAGATGCCAAATACCAGTTTGGAGATGCGCTTTATGTCGAGAACCGCGTCGACCGTGGCCATATTGCGCGCCGCGCCGATGTCTGCTGGGGACCCGTTGCGGAAGCGGAACAGGCCAATCGGGATTCGTTCTATTTCACTAATATTGCGCCGCAACACGAGCGTTTCAACCAGTCATCCAGAAAGGGGCTGTGGGGTGAGCTGGAAAACCTCGTGTTTGACCAGGCCGACCTCAAGGACCTCAAGCTCTCGGTCATTGGTGGGCCGGTCTTCGGAACGGAAGATATCGAGTACAGGGATGCCCTCATTCCTCGATCATTCTGGAAAATGATCGCCTATCTCGGCAAGGATGATCGGTTGCGATGCGCGTCTTTCATCCTGTCCCAGGAGAAGCTGCTCAACGATCTCGAGAGCCTCGATCTCGATCCCTTCCGTATCTATCAGGTGTCACTTGCCGAGCTTGCCCGGAAAACCGAACTCAATTTCGATCTCCTTTCGGATGCCGACATCATCAGTCGTCCCGAGCTCGTTACCCGACCGCTCGGCCCTGAATCCCTGGTCGATACCACCAAGGCTGTGACCGAGATCCGTTCAGAGCGCGACTTACGCCTCTGATCTAGTGGTCAATGGCAATGTCGGCTGGGCTCGTCCTTGACACAGAGGCCGGCACCGCGGTTGACGCAGTGACTAACCGCGATAGTCGATCAAGCGGGAGCTTGGCTTCGGCTTCTCTCGTGGTTCGATGCGATCGCTACCCCCGGACGATTTTTCGTACGGGAGACGGATCGGCTAGACTTTGAGTTAGCCCAATCACCCATGATTAAGCTGGAAAATGCGTTAGGGGGCTCATGGAAATTCTTAGCAAGTTGAAACAGATACGGCTTTCTACCGGTCACACAATTCGAGAATTTCTTTGGCCCTGTATTTTTTGCCTTATCGGAGACCAGGTTTTGGTAAGTTCCGCCTGGGCGTCTTCGTTGAGCACGGCCTGCCTCCGGTTTGAAGCCCGCGCAAACTAACTGGGAGACGTTCAAGAGTCCAGTTTGCTTCAGTCCTGGCGTGGTGGGAACCCCGGTGTTAGCAGTTTCGACGATCGCGGTGAGCCCCATCGACGACCTTGGTCCCCCGCGGCGGCTCGATAGTATATTTCAGTCACCCGAAACCGACCATCGATGCGTTTGCACTGAACGATGACGTCGATCGCGATCTTCAGCATCTCGCGTATATCGTTTCGCTCCAGGTCCCTTCCGCCGTCGGATTCCTTCACCAACAGGGTCAACTGCTCGAATGCAAGTTCGGCAGAGTCGGCGTGCACCGTCGTAATCGAACCCGGATGGCCGGAGTTCACATTGCGAATGTAATAGAAGGCGGTCCCGTCGCGTAGCTCCTGCAGAAGGACGCGATCCGGCCGCATGCGCAGGCAGGATTCAAGCAGATCCTTCGCCCCGACTTTCGCCAGCCCTTGGCCGCCCTTGGAATAGAAGAGACGGACGTGGTTCGGCTGCGGGATGACGAGCTCGGGCGTGTCTTCGATCGAGATGATGCGTTCGCTCGAAGGTATATGGCGGATCAAGGCCTTCGAAAGCGTCGTCTTGCCGGATCCTGTCGCCCCGGAGATGATGATGTTCTTGCGTGCGTAGACGGCCTCTCGAAGAAATGCCTGGTATGACCCGGTTCGAAGGAGGTCCAGGAGCCTACGGTCGATTGCAGAGACGTCCGCCTGTTCCCTTGCCACCTCGGCGAACAAGCCACCTTGATCAAGATCATTCAGGCTGAGCGACACTGAAGACGGCTTTCTGATCGTGATGCTGACGGTTCCCTTTGTCGTAGCGGGCGGGATAACGATCTGAATGCGCTCATCGCCTGGCAGCGTTGCCGAGAGGATGGGTCGGGTTTCGTCGATTGACTGGTTGGAATAGCTGGCAACGGCCCGCGCCAGACGCATCAGCTTGTCGAACGACAGCTCCGGCAGATCATGGGTTTGCCACCCGGCCGTGCCCTCGGTGACCACCTGGGTCGGCCAGTTGACGATGATCTCATAGAGGGATTTGTCGCGCAGGAAGGGCGACAGCGGTACCAACAGCTCTCGCACGACACCTGAATCGGCTCCCTCTGTCATGGCGGGCTATTTCGTGACCAGGGTCGAGGCTGGAGCGAAGTCGCCAAGAACCGCCCGATCGTAGACGCGGTAGCGCGGTTCCGTCACGCGAAGGCGATAGACGCGCGAGAAATCGAGATCACGCGCAACGAAGATCGAGACCAGCTCCCCTTGATGCTTCAATAGCGTCGGCGGAATGTTGATCGACTGCTCGACGGCGATGGTCGCGGCCTGCTTGCCGGCGCTCGTCGTGTTGTCTGCCTCGACATCGCTGTCCTGCAGCTGGCTGTTGACGTAGGAGGTGGCGTCGCCGACGATCGACAACAGGATCGCGCTGCCGAAACGCTCCCACCAATGGGTATTGACGTAACCGTCGACTCCGGCACGCCCAAGCGCATCGGTTGCCGGCGACGCCAAGGTGATGATCACCCCCTTGGGCGTCTTTGCCCGGTTCCAGAGCACAAACAGGCGCTTCTGGCCGCGGCGAAGGCCGCCGCGATATTCGCCGACCACCTGCGTGCCCTTCTCCATCAGCACGACCCGGCCGTTGTCCGACAGGACGTCGCGGTTGATGACACAGCTCGTGAACCCGGGTTGGTCCGACGACAGTGCCGTCTCCAGGACGCATGGAATTGAGTTTCCCATGGCGACGATAAAGTCGCGGTTTCCAAGCGTTCCGGCGCGGGAGCCCTGCAACTGTGTCGGCGTCAACATCCGGGTGAAGCGCTGATCCTCGTTTTCCGCCTGAGCACCGAGATTGCCCGGATTGTTTCCGAGCGGAACATAGTTCGAATTAACATCAGCGCTAGCGGCTTCGTCCTGACGACGGGTCGGCGGTGACTTCTCACCACCATAGGCCATAACTGGCGCCCGACGCGCTGCATCGAGAAGCTTGTCATCATCGCCCGGCGCCTGGTCGGTCACCGCGGGCGTTGGAAGCTGGACTTCCGACGGCGGGGCAACCGGTTGGACCGGCTCTTTCGCCGGCTCGAAATCTGATGTCTGACGGATGACGACGCGTTCGGGCTGGACGCCATCTGCGGGCTTATCCTGGCCGCGCATCGACCAGAGCGCAAAGCCGACGAAGGCGACGATGGCGAGCGCCACCGCACCGCGTTTCAGAATCGGATTGCTGTCGAGGCCCCGGCCCGTCGTCGTTTCGGCGCGCTCACCAGGAATGTGGGTGCTGTCTTCCTCGGCCATGACGTCCTCCTATTGTCCTGTCGCAGCCTGCGTCTTCACGACGCGCTCGACAGAGGGTGAGGTCGTATTCGTATCGGGGTTAATGCCGATACGATCATAGGCCTCGTTGAAGACACAAAGGACGTCGCCTCCCCTGCGCAGGATGAACTTGCGGCTGATCGCGTGCACCAGCACCAGGTTGTTCTCGACGGACTTCGGCACCAGGCTCTCGCTGCCGTCGGAATTTTCCATGTAGATCGCCGGCATTTCCTGGTTGCCGGCAAAGGAAAAGGTCGTGACCTTGCCGTTGTCGTAGACAGCCTGCGGTTCAAGTGCCGCGGAGCCTTGAGCCGAATAGCGCCAGTTGCGTGGTCCATAGGCCTCGTGGAGAGCAAGAACCTTGTCAGCCTCGCCGGCTTGAGTTGCTTGCGCCCGGGCAGCGGTTTCCAGTTTCCGGCGTTCCGCCTCGTCGGCGGGATAGCGATACTTCACATAGAAGTAGGTGTTCTGCCCGGCCTCGACGCTGCCATCGCGCACCGTCAGTTCCATCTGATAGCTGCGTGTCGAGCCATCCCGCCGCGTCGCCACCACCGAGATATTGGTCACCGGCTGGTTTTCGCGGGGTTTTAAAAACAGGATGTTGCCGGCGGGAGCCACTTCCCACGCAACGCTGTTGCCGAGTGCCACATGGGCGATCTCCTCGTCGGCCGCAAACTCTATCTGCACCGAAGACCGCAATGTGCCGACGATCTTGGTGATGTTATAGGGCTGGTAGTCGATGAAACGGACGCGGCTATCCTGCGATGCACCGCGCGGAATATCGAGCGCCAGCGCCGTGGTGGAGAGGCTGGCGACCATGGTCAGGGCGATCAGGAAACTCTGCTTCAATTGATCGCCTCCGGATCGGCGCGATAGTCGCTGACGGCAAAACCAAGCGGATTGGTCAACCGGTCGGTCGAGGACATCGGTGCGTTGACATAGGAGAAGGTGAGCGTCGCCACCCAGTGGGTGGTCCGGACGTCGTCGCCACGCGTGACCGTCCTGGTATAGCGCACCGAAACGACATTGGCGTTGATCAGCGAGATCGAGACGATGTTGACGCGTGCCGTCGCGCCGCGGCCATAGATATTCTGGGGAGAGTCCGGATTCCCGCCTCGGTAGATCGCCGCAAAACGCGTCCGTTCCGGCTGGGTCGAGAGCAGGGCGACGGTGCGAAAATTCTCCTCGGCCTCGCTCCAGACATAGGCTTCCCGCGCACGCACATACTTGGCGGCGAAATACTTGGTCACCGCCTCGTCGTAGCTGCCGGCGGTCGACGTCAGCGCCGAGACGACGTCGACGATGCCGGTCGAATTGTCGACCCGAACGACAAAAGGCTCGACCGTCTTCAAAGGCGTGAGCCCGGCAACGGCGACGATCGAGGCGGCGGCGAGCACGCTCGCGGCAATCGCGATGGACCAGGCGATGCGCGCCGACCGCTCCACCTGGACCAGCCGGTCCTGATCGAAGCGGCGCGCCTTTTCGAAATAGCTCTTCAGATTGTCCGTGCTCACCATCTCACCCCTCCTCGCATGGCCGATAGGAGCCGACGGCATCGAAATGCGCGAAGGCGGCTGGCTCCCCCTTCAGCGGCTCTTTTTCATAGGACGACGCGTGGCCAGTCGCCGGCGGGGGAAGAGCGTCGGAGTCGTCCTGCTTGATGGGCTTGGTTTCCTCCCATTGCCACATGGAGCGGTTGAGCGGCCGGCGCGAATAACCGTCGCATTTGGGCAAGGGGTGGGAGATCGAAGCGCAGCCGGTGAGCTCTATGGCAATGAAAAGCGAGAAGATGATGCGGATCATTTGAACGCAAACCTCTGAAACGTTTGTCGTGGAGAAGTCGTCTTCCGGCCCCTCAAGATCTGAGGCGGCGGCCGACGAACCGGGCGCCTCGCCCAGCCGCTCTGGTGCCATGCGAGGCGGCCCGGGCAAGCGTACTTTCATGGGCGTCTCGGCTGGCACCGTAGCCGTAGGTCAGCGACGCCCCGCCCGCCGCGAGCGCGGAGGCAATGCCAGGCAGCTGGTAGAAGACGTAAAGGGCAGCAAGGCAGATGGCGCAAAGGGCGACCGGACGCATCATGACGTCGGTATAGCTTTCTATTGCCGTGAAGGTCGTGTCGATGCAGCTGATCAGCAGTGAACCGATCGCGACAACCAGGACCTGCAGAATGACGAAATTGGCGAGCTGACCGATCCAGGATTCGGTAAAACGACGGGTGGACTGGAACATCGCAAGCGCGACGAAGATCGGGCCGATCGCCAGCACGATGGCGAGCGCCAGCCGGGCATAGAGCGAGACGATGTAGCCGATCGCCGCTACGGTGAAGCTCGCGCCGATCGCCATCATCCCGCCAATGCCGGTGACGATGTCGGCGGGCCAGGTGGCACGCGCCCAGATCTCCTGAGCGCATTTCTGGCCCTTGTCGAGCAGGCTGTCGAAGGTAGAGGCACTCGGTGCCGTCCCCGAGTTCAGCGCCTGCGAGATCTCGCGGGGCAGCGTTTCGAAGAAAATATTGGTGACATAGGTCTGATATTCGCTGGCGTTGCGCACCAGCATGACGATGATGGCAAGCTTCATTGCCCGAAACGCGAATTCGAGAATGGGCTCCTGGACCGAGCCCCGCAGGACAAGATAGCCATAGAGCACGACATAGAGCGTCAGCGCCGCGGTCAGCGGGCCGCTAATCCAGCTGGCGATGTTCGAGGTACCCGACGAGATGAAATTCTCGAGCGGCGACTTGAACTGGCCGTCGACGAAGCTGAAGACCTGGTACATGGCTCAGCCTCCGAGCGATGTCTTCATGCGTTCAAGCCGCAGCTTCCAGTCCGCCGCCTCCGCGTTTTGGCAATTCGGCGTCTGACGCAAGGCGCCGGGATTGTTGCGGCATTCGCTTATAATCTTCGCCAGCAGTACCTCATCAGCCACGAGTTCGTCGACGGTATGGATCTTGTCTCCCTGACCGAAGCAGCCGGAAAGGGTCAGCGTGACGATGCCAAGCAGGAGATGTTTCATTTGAGCGCCTCTCCCATGGCATCCAGGCGCTTGCGCCAATCCTCGGCCTTGCGCTGGTCGTCGACCTGAACCTGTGCCTGCTGGACCATCTGCAAGGCCTGCATGCGCAGCACGTCTGTTTGCAGGAAGGCGGTTTCGGCCTGCAGGCGTGCCTGAAGATCGGCGATATCCTTGGCATCCGCAGCACTGGAGATCTGTTGGCGCAGCTGATCGATGCCGTCGATGCGCTTGGTGGCGGCATCATAGATCTGCTGGCCGAGGCTCATCTGGCCGGCATTCTGGTTTTGGGCGCGCGCCAATTCCTGCGCATAGAAATCATTGGCATCGGTGCGATAGGTGGAATTATTCTCGAGGAATTTCGAGGCGGAGGTGCCGAAGGCCCCGGTGCCCGACCCTTTGAGCAGCCCTTCGATGGCATTGAAGTCCTGCGGCAACGCCTTGCGGATCGAAGGATCGTTCAGCACACCGGCGACATCGGCCATGTTGGTGATCTTGTTCAGCGACGCATAAAGCTGGCGCGCCTGCTGGAGCTGTTGATTGAGTGCGTCGAGCTGGGATTTCAGCTGAGTGATGCTCTCGATCTGCTTGGCGATCGCCGTCTCATCGATGACCGGAATGCCCTGCGCGAATGCTGATACAGGCAACAGCGCAGCCATCATCGCCAGAGCAAACTCGATTCTGATCCTTTCCATCAATCCGTCCTCCTTCTTTGCTGAAACACGGGTAGCCAGTCTTCGAGCCGGTCGCCGACGTCGGCCCGGATCGTCTCGGCGAGTTCGACGTTGACGGTGCGGCCGGACAGGATGTCGAGCTCGTCGTCGAAGCCCCTAAGGTTCAATTCCGCGACGACGCTGTTGTGGCCCTGCTTGACGATGAAGCGCCGGCTTTCGACCGAAAGCTCGCGGGAGAGAAGTTCGAATTCGCGCTCCGTCAATTTGAACCCACCGACGTAATCGGCGTGATCGCCGCGCGGATTGGGAAGGAAGATCTGCGTCGGGCACTGCTCGATGATCGTATGGGCGATCGGCGAGACGATCGCGTCGCGCGGGCTTTGGGTCGCAAACAACATCAGGCCGTTCTGTTTGCGGATCGTCTTCAGCTTGTTCTGCGCGAGGTCGCGAAAGCCTTCGTCCTGCAGGGCCTTCCAGAACTCGTCGATGACGATGATGATGCGCCGCCCGTCGATCAGCTGCTCGATGCGAAAGAACAGGTAGGCCATCAACGGGGTGCGGATTTCCTCATTGTCGAGGAAATCGGTCATGTCGTAGCCGATGAACTTGGCGCCAATGCCGATGTCGTCGGTCTCGTTGTCGAACACCCAGCCGAGCGGCCCTCCCCTTTCCCACCGCCTGAGCCGCACAGCGATGCCTTCGGGGTCGGTGTTGTTGAGGAAGGTGCGCAAGGCGCCGATCGAGCGTCTCTCGACCGGCAGGTCCGCCAGCCCGTCGATCGCCGAGGCGATGTCGCGCAGCTCCAGGACCGTCAGTTCACGCTTCGCCGACCCGACCAGCTGGCCGACCCAGCGGGCGAGGAACACCTTGTTCTCAGGCGTCAGTTCAAACGCCTTCAACGGCGCGCAGCCGGTGGCGACACCATTTCGAAGCGGCAGGTAAGTGCCGCCCGCCGCCCGCACGAAGAGGTCGGCTCCCCGATCCTTGTCGAAGAAGACCATGTGCGGATCATGTTTTTCGAGCTGGGAAAGCATGAAGTTCAAAAGCACCGTCTTGCCAGTGCCGGACGGGCCGCAGACGAAGGTGTTGCCGAGATCGCTATGGTGGAAATTGAAATAGAAGGGTGAGCCGGAGGCGGTCTTCAGCATGGCGACGGCCGGTCCCCATTCATTGCCGTCTTTCTTGCCGGTGGGATAGGAATGAAAAGGGGCGAGCGCCGCGAAATTCCGCGACGTGATGGCGCCCGATCTTGCCCGATAGCGGAAATTGCCCGGCCCCTGCCCCCACCAGGCCGCCTCAAGGCCAAGATCCTCGCGGGCGACGACGGCGCCGCCATTGGTGAGATAGGCGCGTGCTTTGGCCATATTGTCGGTGAGTTCCTTCACCGAAGGCGCGAAGACCGACAGCGCCAGTTGATGCTCTCCAAGCACGAAGCGGTTCGATTCCAGATCGTCCATGGCATCGGCGAGCTCTTCGATCTGCGACGCCGCCTTGTCGCCGGCGCTGACCATCTGGTTCTGCTTGCGCCCCATGATCGTGCGTGCATCGACTTTCGAGACGAAGGCGAAAGATTGCGTTAGGATGAGCTCGAACGGCGCCGTCAGGATGCCGTCGAGCATGCCGCTGCGGGTGGTCGCCGGATATTCCTTGAACCCGAATATGCCGGCGTAACGGCTTGCGGCCTCATGACGGATCTCGACGGTCTCGCGCCCGAAGATCACCCGATCCGAATAGATCGCCGAGGATATACGGCCTTCCGTCAGCGGAATGCGCTCCCGCCGGCCGCCGACGATCTGATGCAGAACCTCGCTCGGCTCGGAAAAGACGATATTGTCCTGTTCGTAGAGGGAAAGCACACGAGGCTCGAAGGGTTTCAGCCCGGCCGTCACGTCGGAGACCTTGTCCCTCAGATGCTTGAGGGCATCCTCGTCAAGCTCGACACGGTCGCGGCGCGCCTTGCGCAGGCGCGCAAGAAGGTTGGCGGCTTTCTCTGCGGGATCCAGGGCAGGATGCCAGACAAGCGAGAGGTAAAGATCGTTGCGAAACAGATCCGCTCCGATCATGCGGTCGCGATATCGAGCGTTCAGACCTTGCGAGAATGGGTTGGCGAAGGCTCCGTCCGGGTAGGCATTGTCGCGGCAGCGGATGACATGAGTCCAGAGCGCCAGATGGTCGTCGGCGATGTTGCGGTAAAGCGTATTGAGATCGCGATGCAGACTGTTGAGGTCCAGGACATCGGCGGTTTCGAAGGATATGCCTTCAAGCGCGACCATCACCATCAACGCCCTGGATTCGAGCGCGATCGTCGTCTCGTCGACGTGACGGACGTACGGAATGAAGGTTTCGGGCCCGAGTTCGCGCGAGCGAAGCGTTGCGATGCTAGGCAAGGCTCAAATCCTTTTCGTCATAGCGCCGGATGAGCCTCAGGGGCGACAAGCTGGCACCGCCCCAATAGGCGGCGTTGCGCGACCGGCCGCGGGTCTCGATCCAGGAGATCAAGATCCGGAACATGTTGTGGTCGTGCTTGACGAGCGTGCGGAATATGAAATGGAAGACGACGCCGACAAGTGCGTAGGCGATCGATCCCGCGGTGATATAGAGGATGGTCGTCAGCATGACGTTGACGCCCATCGCCTCCATCGTTACGCCGGCGATCATCGCCGGGCGCGTGCAGGCAAGAAACAGGATATCCTCCTCGATCGCAGCGGTCGGCATGATGATCAGCTTCCGACGATCGTATTGACGAGTTCCGTCGCACCGAAAATTCCGCCTATGCCGATAATCCAGAAACCGGCGCGGCGCAGATCCATGTAGCCGAACATCCAGGCGATGCAGATGATGATGACGGCGATGACCGCAAGCAGCCGGGCGATATTGCCGGTCAGCATGTCGACGATGTTCTGCAGGACGGTTTCGACGCCGGCCGCTTGCGCGAAGGCCGGCTCCGCCAGGCAGGCGCTGATGACGGCGGCCATCAGAAGTGAGGCTGCGACAGGGCGAAAGTCTGCTCTTGAGATCATTTTCTTTGCTCCGATCGTTCGTCTTGAAACACGAGAACCTGGGATGACCGCCGGACGTTGAAGACGTCCCACGATGCAGCTCCGCCGGATTGGGAAAGGAATTGCGCAGCCGGCGATGTCTCCCGGCTGGCTGACGGCTCCGCGACCGGGGCTTCTTCACGCGGCTCGGCGATAGTGAGAGACGCCAGGTCGGAAGGCAGGCGGACCATTTCCTGGCGGACCTGCTCGTCATATTTGATCATTTCGCCAACAGACGGATCATCACGCCCGTAGTAGGACTGAAGCATGACCTTTTCGGCCTGCTTCGCGTCGGCGCCGGCGCTCAGGGCAAGGCGATAATAGCCGTCGAGCAGGGTGGCCGTCGCCTTGAGGTTCCGGCAGGGATCGAATGCATCCGAAATCGAAAGCTTCAGCCTGCGCAACTCGTCCAGGCCGATGCCGCCAAGACCGATCTGGACGTCCTGCCGATCGGCGACGAGGGAGGTCGCGAGTTCAATTGCCTCGGCCTTTGATGAGGGTTGGCTCTCAAGCGGCGGGCCGCTGTTGACACGAATGGCGAAGGGCTTGAAACTACTCTCGAGACTGATGACGGCGGCGAGCGTCCTGACGTCCACCATTGGTGCGCAATTCTGGGCGAGATCCACGAAAACGGCGGCCATCGATCAGTACCAGACCCGTTGCGTTGTCGCCCCGTCGATCGTGACGTCGATATAATGGGGCTGCGATCTGACGTTCGGGCGGGCGGTCGGATAGCCCATGCATTGTCGCCGTCCGTCCAACGGCTGCCATCGCGGGGACAGAACCGAGCCGTCGCTGAAATCAAACCCGTCCCCAGCATGAGGGCAGAATGCATCGCTCACCGGCTGGAGGGCTGTCGACACGCAGGTTGTTTCCTGCCCGCGCGGACCATAATCACTTTCCAGCCGGTATCCGGATTCGCAGTAATAGGGCTCATACCCCGGGCGCGAACTGTGGAAGCTGGCGCCGCTGCATGTCGGGAACGAATGCCCCTCGGCAAGCTCGCGCCAGAGCTTCTGGATCGGCGGCCGGCATTCCGCGAACTGCGTCGGACCTCCAGGGTTGGAGAGGCACAGGATGACCTCGCAACCCCAATCATTTGCTTGCGCCCTGCCAGGTGAAGTAAGGTAGGGTGGCACTATGCAGCAGGCCGCGACGACCGAGTTGAGCAGAAGGTTTTTCATGAGCAAGATCCTTGAAAGGACATCCCATTGCGGAAGAGGCGGCTTGCCTGTAGAGCAATTCATACTGACTTATATAACACAGTAAAATGACATGACAAGAGCGTTCAAGACCCAATGGCAGAATCTCGCCTTCTCAGGCCTCATCCTGCATGAGATCCTCGACCATCCCCTTGATGATGATGAGACGCCTCAGGCAAGGCTGAAGCAGGTCGGCATGATGACGATCCTGTACAGCATGAATCAGGCGCACCAGAAGCTAACGCTTTCCAGCATCATGGAAATTACCGCTCTGACGCGCAGCGGGGTCAAGGAGACGGTGGATCTGCTGGTAAAACGAGGGATGTTGGACGAGACGATCGTGAAGAATTCGATGGGACGTGGAACGGCACGCCAGTTTGAGATCTCAGAGGCGCTTCTGAAGAAGTTAAGCTCCTTCAAGCCGGATGAGCTAGAATTTAAGTGAGGTTGGAAGCGACGGTGGCGGCCGGACTTGGGCGACCATCGCGACGCTCCTGCAAACAGCAAAGATGAATGCCGTCGATCCGCAAGCTTGGTTGACCCAGACGCTTGAGCGCCTTGCGAATGGATGGCCCAGCAGTGGAATCGACGCGCTCATGCCATGGAACTACGCCGCCTGAACGGCCCCGGCTTGTCGCCTACCTATGACCAAGCATCCGATTGAAATGATCATGTCTGTCGAGCGGGCGGCCCCGGCGCTGGTCGACGACGACGCTGCTCGCCTAATTCGGCCCTGCGAATTATTTCGAAACCTATGATGTGTATCTGTTGGACGGTGATCGGAAATAGACCGTCTGACGAAAAAGGAGGCGTCCGGCATGAACACAAGCTTGGGTGACCGCAGGGTGACCGCATCAGGCCGAGCGGGCTTGCGCGACTATATCGCCATTGCACGGCTCGATCACAGTACGAAGCATGTCTTCATCGTTCCCGGCATCATCCTCGCCTATCTTCTGCGGGGGGTCAGAACCGACGACCTGGCGTCCTCGATCCTGCTCGGATTTGTGACCGCGCTCTGCATCGCATCCGCGAACTACTGCATTAACGAGTGGTTCGACCGCGAGTTTGACCGGCATCATCCGACGAAATCGCAGCGGTCCGCCGTGCAAAGCGCGATGAACGGCAGGCTGGTTCAGCTCGAATGGACAGTGCTGCTCATCGTCGGCCTGGGTTGCGCCATCCTCTCGAGCAAACTTCTGTTCTTCGTCGCCTGCCTGTTTGCGATTCAGGGAATCCTCTACAATCTCGATCCGATCAGAAGCAAGGATAAGGCCTATCTCGACGTCATCTCAGAATCGATCAATAATCCGATCCGCTTGGTGATCGGCTGGTCAATGATCGACCCAACGAGCCTGCCGCCGGGATCGATCATCCTGGCCTACTGGTTCGGCGGCGCGTTCCTCATGGCGGCCAAACGCTTGTCGGAATATGACGAGATCGTCGCGTCGCATGGCAAGGAGTTGCTGTCGCGCTACCGGGCGAGTTTCGCCCAGTATACGCAGGTCTCGCTGACCGCCTCCTGCATTGCCTATTCACTGTTTTCGATCGCCTTTCTGTCCGTATTCCTGGTCAAGTATCGCATCGAGTACATGCTCATCTTGCCCTTCGTCGTTGCCCTATTCACGGCCTATTTCGTGATGGCGACGAAACCGGGCTCTACGGCGCAGAAACCGGAAAAGCTGTTCCGCGAGCCCGGCCTGATCGCGATCGTCGCGGCCCTGGCGGCGACCTTCATCTTCACGACATTCGTCGACATTCCGCTGCTAGTGACGCTGACCGAGCAGCACTACATCACCATCCGATGATCGCGAGGAATGTCGACTGGGGCAGTATCCGCTTCGTCGTCTTCGATGTCGACGGAACGCTATACAACCAGCGCAGGCTGCGCCTTCGGATGGCCGGCGAGTTGCTTGCTGATGCGGTGGCGAGAGGCAGCCTAATCAATCTGCGTGTGCTACGCGCATATCGTTCCCTCCGTGAAGCAACGGGCAAGGAGGAGATCGACGATTTCCAGGCGAACCTGATGGCACGAGTCGTCGCGCGAACCGGCCAGCCAGCCGAAAAGATCGAGGCTGTCGTCAGCGAGTGGATCGTACGCCGTCCGCTCGCCTATATCGCATCCTGCCGGTATGATGGGCTGGTGGAATTGTTTACCGGGCTCAGACGGCAGAACAAGGCGATCGGGATCTATTCTGATTATCCTGCCGACGAGAAGCTGCAGAGGATGACATTGTCGGCCGACTACGTATTGGCCTCCACCGACCCTGGCGTCGGCATCCTGAAACCTCACCCGCGCGGCCTGCAGATGCTAATGCAGCGCGCAGGCGTCGGTCCGGGGCAAACGGTTCTGATAGGCGACAGGCCCGAGCGGGATGGCCTTGCGGCGCGCCGAGCCGGTGTCCTGCCGCTCATTCGCTCCGAACGGCCGCTGGAGGGCTGGCTGACCTTCTCGACCTATTCGGACCCGGTGTTCGCAGCGCTGCGGGCAGAGGAAACGACCGGATGATCTTGTCAAAGGCTATCCGCTATGTGTTCACCGGAGGTCTGGCGGCGTTCGTCGACCTAACGGTGTTTCGTGGCCTGCTGGCGTTTGGAGTGTCCCTCGGCCTTTCGGCGACATCGAGCTGGCTGATCGCGGCCGCCGTCAATTACAGCGCCACCAGCCGCTATGTCTTCAATCAGGCAACAAGCCGCAAGCGCGCTTCACTGTTCTTGATCGGCGCGCTGCTCGGCCTGTCGATCAATGTCTGCGTCACGCTGATCCTCGTGCAACAGGTCGGGCTCTTACCCTTGTGGGCAAAGCTTTTCGGCATCGGCGCGGCCTTCGTCTTCAATTTTGTGATAAACCTTCTCTGGGTGTTCAGGTAGAGCCCGCGACCGACGGCGCCATATCTTTCCGTCCTTTGAAGGACGGCGCGCAGAATAAGAGAAAGTTCAGCGGAGCCTTGTTGGAAGGTTTGTTCGACAGCGGCGCGATATGAACCATGCCTGAGATAAGCGTCCGCCAACAACGTCTAATCAATATGTGCTTAATGTCCGCTTCGGAGAGATAGTGTTGAAGAACTCGGCGTTGCCGATGCATCTCGACCTCGACAGCGTGCGCACGCAGCTAAAGCCCTTTTATAGCGGCACTGGTCGGCCGTCGGTTGATCCTGATTTGATGATGCGGATGCTGATCATCGGCTACTGCATGGGCATCCGTTCGGAGCAGCGGCTGTGCGAAGAGGTCCATCTCAATCTGGCCTATCGCTGGTTTTGCCGGCTCGGTCTGGATGGGAGGGTGCCGGATCATTCCAGTTTCTCCAAGAACCGGCATGGCCGCTTCCGGCAAAGCGACATCCTGCGTCATCTGTTCGAGACGGTCGCGGAGCGCTGTCTTGCTCAGGACTGGTCGGAGCCGAAGGGTTGGCCGTCGATGCCAGCCTGATCGCCGCCGACGCCAACAAGCAACGTTCGGTGCCCGGCACGGAATGGAAGGTCCAGGACGACGCCAGCCGCTCGGTTCGGGAGTACCTGTCCGTCCTTGATGACGCTGGAGTGCGCCCAAGTCCCCGGGCGCAAGAGAGTCTCCTTCTTGCCGCAGAGTCATTCACGGCGCGGACGCGCCGTGGCTGGATTCCCGTGACAAGCACAGGAATTGGTAAGGGAGATTGGGGGGCGGACCCGTCCCTCCGCAACGCATCCAGAGACGACAACAACCCTAAACAACTTTCATTGGGGCTTGCATTGACCGCAAGCCCCACCTTTGTATTTGAGCCGATCACAACGCATCTCCGCGCCTGACGGCAATCCAGTCGCAGTTAGATCAACGCCTCATGCGACAAGCTCGAAACCGAGGGTTCGAAGACGTCCTTCACGGCGAGCGTGAAATCGTGGCTGGAGGCGTTCCCGGCCGCGTCATAAGCTTCGGCGGTGAAAGTCAGGCTGTGGGTGCTTTCGTAGTCGATCGCAGCCTTGGTCTGGATCTTGTTGCCGACGAGTTTGAAGATGCCGTCAGCATCGTCCGTCAGCCGCCATTTTACCGTGCCGCCTTCCGGATCGCGTGCCGAGAGAAGGCCGACGGAGGTGCCGATCGCGACATTCTCGGAGACCGAGCCGCGCGAGAAGGCGAGATTGGTCGGCGCCTTGTTGACAGGGGCCTCGTTGACGTCGAGGACGTTGATCGTGATATCCTTTTCGACGGTGACCTTGCCGTCGGAGACAGCCACCTTGATCGTGTGCGACTTGTCCGTCTCGTAGTCCAGAGCCTTGGAGGTGACGATGCGGTTGCCGTTGATCCGGAAATGGTCGTTCGCCCCGTCAAGCAGCTTGTACGTGAGGACGTCACCATCGGCGTCCTTGGCGCTGAGCAGGCCGACCGTGGTCCAGATCGGCTTGTCCTCGGACAGAGCGGTTTTCGAGAGCTGGATATTGGTCGGAGCGCTATTGCTGCCGTCGGGCGTGAAGGTTCCCTTGGCGAAATCGTAGACGCCGTCGGCAAAGCGCGCGAATTCGACGTCCGTCAGCGTGTCCTTGCCCTCCAGGGCGCTCGTCAGGATGTGATCGCTGTTGTTCAATGCGAAGGAATAATTGACGAAATTACCTGAGAAGATCGCGGTATCGATGCCGGCGCCGCCATTGATGGTGTCGTTGCCGGCGCCCCCGGTCAACTTGTCGTTGCCGGCCTTGCCATTGATGATGTCGTTGCCGCCGCTGCCGTCGAAAATGTCGTTGCCATCGGTGCCTGTAAACTCGTCGCTACCACCGCCGGTCTTGACGTCAACGCCGGAGACATAGCCGGTAACGAAAGCCCCGCGATCTCCCAGTTCGTCGGAAAGATCGAGGTGGGCGCTGTTTGTCACTGCCAATGCGGGGTTAAAATTGTGGAACGGATCGGTCGACCAGACGATCTTGTCAAAGCTTTCGAACTGCGCGCTTGAACCGGCAACCCAATATCCCACCGTTTCAAGGACTTCAATGTTCTTGATCGTCAGGCCTCTTAGCTCAGAGACTTGGAGAGTATCGATCCCCGCGCCGCCGTCGATTGTTCCGGAGCCCTGACCCTTCACGCTTATGGCATCGTCGCCGTCGCCCGCATTGATGTCGAAGACCTCAGGGTTACGGCCGCCGGCGTCACCATCGGAGATCGTATCGTTGCCCGCGCCGCCTCTGATGACGTCATTTCCGACGTTGTCTATAAGCTGGTCATTGCCGTCACCACCATTCAGAATATCATTGCCATCTCTGCCCGCGAGCAAGTCATTGCCACCACCGCCGTTAAGCGTGTCATTGCCATCACCGCCACGAAGCAGATCGTTTCCGGCGCCCCCATTCAGCGTGTCCGCGCCTTCGCCGCCATCGATGTTATCGTTGCCTGCGCCTGTTGTGATCGCATTGCCGCCGTTTGAGCCCGTCACATTCGCGGAGCCAGAGCCCAGTTCGTCAGCAAGATCAACCGCCCCGGAATCGGAGATGACCAGATTGACCGAGAGGAGAGGATTGATTTCGGAATTGCGGATGACGTCGTAAGCTTCGAACTCGGCGCCGGTCTTGGTGATCGTTGCGCCGTTCGTATTCAGAATATTCAAGGCCATATTAAACTTTCCAAAAAGATGCGTTGCATTCTATGAAAATGAGAAATCCTCAGTAGAACTGTTCTTGCAGCTTCAACGGACGACAACCCCCTGGGGATCTATGCCAATCCCCGATTAAGTTTTCAATGCAGAATTGTGTCTTTTCATTGCTTTTTTAATGAAAAACTAAGGATGAAATACTGGGGAAGCGAACTTTAATTTGAGAACTCAAAGTCATACTTTGGTCTCCTAAATAGGATTATCTTTCATTTTCGGTTTGTATACTCTCGTGAAAATTGTGTTTTCCGCGGGCTCGTTAGTGGTGCCGTGCCGCACGGTCATCCGCGTCACTATCGCAGGTTGGTGCTGGCTTCGACTTGTTCCGGCTTCCCGCGCGGGAGGCCTCACACGAGCTTGATGAGTCCTGCCTTCGTCGGTCTGAAGCCGCGGGCGCGGTAGAAGCCGGTCAGGTGTGGTTCGAAATCGACATGCAGCCATTCGGCGCCACGCTCCCGCGCAACCCGCGTCGCTTCCCTGACCAGCCGCGTCGCGATTCCCTGCCGCTGCATGTCAGGATGGACCGATGTATCGAGGATGAAGGCATGGATGCCGCCATCCCAGGCGACGTTGACGAAGCCGACGAGCCGGTCGTCCTGATAGGCGCCGATATGAGCGAGGCTGCGGGACAGGATGGGGGTGAAATCGCGGTCGTGCGGGCTGCCCCAGGCGGCGGAAAAGAGTGCGTTCAGTTCCGCGGCGGAGGGGAAGGGGTCGATACGCAGTTCCGGCATTGGCGGTTCCCTTCATTCAGCGGGTATGGAGGTTGTCCCGATCGACGGCGATGAGGTGTTGGGGGCTCATTCCGTGACAGCGACCAGCCGGCCGTCGCGTCTTTCGAAAATCCTGTCGGAGAGAAAATCGACGCCGCGGTGTTTCGCTATGTCGATCAGCTGCCGGGCCGTGATCAGCGCGGAGGGCGCTTTCGATCAATCACGGCGACTGGGGTGAACTTTGGACGCCGATTGACACTCAGATATGCAGAGCGCTTCCCAAAGCTTTCAGCGCCGCCTCCATCACCGCTTCGCTGCGGGTCGGATGCGCGTGGATGGTGCCGGCGATGTCTTCCAGGCGCGCGCCCATCTCGATGGCCAGCGCAAAAGCCGCCGAGAGCTCGGAAACCCCGGCTCCCACCGCCTGCAGGCCGAGCACGAGATTGGTGTCGGCGCGGGCCACCACGCGCACGAAGCCCTCTTCGGATAGCATCGTCATCGCCCGTCCGTTGGCGCTGAACGGAAACTGGCCGGTGCGAATCTCATAACCTTGCGCCTTCGCCTCGGCCGGCGACAGGCCGGCGCTGACGATCTCCGGATCGGTGAAGCAGATGGCGGGAATGCATCTTTTGTCCCAGGCCCGCTTCTTCCCGGCGATGATTTCCGCCACCATCTCCCCTTGCGCCATGGCCCGATGGGCAAGCATCGGCTCGCCGGTCACATCGCCGATCGCGTAAATGCCGCGCATGGAGGTGCGGCAACGATCGTCGATCCTGAGATAGGGCCCGGCGCGATCGAGGTCGAGCTCTTCGAGGCCGGAGCCCGCCGTCCTCGGGCGGCGGCCGACGGTGACGAGGACGCGGTCCGCCGGCAGGCTCTGCTGCCGGCCATCCGGCGTTTCGACGATCAATGCCTCGCCATTGTCGGCAAGCCCCATCGCCTTCACACCCGTCAGCACCCGGATGCCGCTCTCGCTCAGCTTACGCATGACGGGCCGCACCAGCTCGGCATCATAGAGCGGCAGCAGCTGCGGCGTCGCCTCGACGACCGTCACATCAGATCCCATCTTGGCAAAGGCGGTCCCGAGCTCCAGGCCGATATAACCGCCGCCGACCACGACGAGTTTTTGCGGCAGCTCCGTCAGCGACAGCGCCTCCGTCGAGGAAATGACCCGGCCGCCGAAAGGCAGGTTGGCAAGCTCCACCGGATCGGAACCGGTGGCGATCACCACGGTCTCGGCACGGATGATCTGCTGGCCGGTTTCCGTCTCGACCTCCACCGTCTTGCCGTCGCGGAAATGGGCTCGGCCATGGACGATCTTGACCCGCGCCTTTTGCAACAGCCCCGAAACGCCGCTGGTCAGCCGGCCGACGATCCCGTCTTTCCAGGCAATCGTTTTGCCGAGATCGATCGAGGCGCCTTCGACGCGGATGCCCATCGGGTTTTTGCCGGCAAGCATCTTTTGCGTCGCGTCGAATTCCTCGGCTGCATGGATCAGCGCCTTGGAGGGAATGCAGCCGACCGTCAGGCAGGTGCCGCCTGGCTTGCCGGCCTCGACGATGACGGTATCGATGCCGAGCTGTCCGGCGCGGATGGCGCAGACATAACCGCCCGGGCCGGCGCCGATGACGAGGAGCTTGCAGACAATCTCTTTCATGGATCAGCCTTCAATGAAAATGAGCGCCGGTGTTTCGAGGAGCGTGCGGATGCGCTGAACGAAGGTCGCCGCATCCCAGCCGTCGATGATGCGATGGTCGAAACTGGAGGAGAGGTTCATCATCTTGCGCGGCACGAACTGCGCGCCGTCCCAGGCTGGCCGTGTGGCGATCTTGTTGACGCCGATGATCGCCACCTCGGGATGATTGATGATGGGTGTCGAGACGATGCCGCCGAGCGCGCCGAGCGAGCTGATGGTGATGGTGGAGCCGGAAAGCTCATCGCGCGTCGCCGTCCCGGATCGTGCCGCTTCCGCCAGCCGGTTCATCTCGGCGGCGCAATCCCAGATGCCGCGGGCTTCCGCATGCCGCACGACAGGCACGGTGAGACCGGCCGGCGTCTGCGTGGCGATGCCGATATGCACGGCACCATGGCGCGTGATGATACCGGCATCGTCGTCGAAGGTGGCGTTGACGTCAGGCTGCTCGGAAATCGCCTTGACCAGCGCCTGCATCAGGAAGGGCAGAACCGTCAGCTTCGGGTGATCAGGCCTGCGATCGCCGTTCATGGTGGCGCGCAACTCCTCGAGCGCGGTCATATCCACTTCCTCCACATAGGTGATGTGGGGAATGCGCGAGGCGGAAAGCACCATTTTCTCGGCGATGCGGCGGCGCAGGCCGGTCAGCTTGATCTCCTCGGTCGCCGTCCTCCTGGCAAAACCGTTCTTGACCGTTGCGGGCGCCGTTCCTGGGGTCAGGAATTGCTCGACATCCTCGCGCAGAATACGCCCGGCCGGCCCTGTCCCCTGCACCTGCCTGAGATCGACGCCGCTTTCCCTGGCGAAGAGCCGCACGGAAGGAGCGGCAAGCGGTTTTTCCGCCGGCGCCGCCGCCTGCGCAGGGGTTGGCGCTGCCGGAGCCGGCTTTGCGATCTCGGCCCTGGGCGTTTCGGCAATCGGCGTCTGCGAAATCCCAATGGGCTGAGCCTCGCCGACATCTCCCGCCGTCTCGATCCGCACCAGCGGGGCCTTGACCGCGATACGGTCTCCGACCTCGCCGGCGAGCCAGATGACGGTGCCATTGACGGGAGACGGAATTTCCACGGTGGCCTTGTCGGTCATGACGGCGGCGATGACCATGTCCTCGCGGACGGGATCTCCGGTCTTCACGTGCCACTCCACAATCTCGGCCTCGGCGACCCCCTCCCCGACATCGGGCATCTTGATGATGAATTCGCCCACGGCTCAGGCCTCCATGACTTCGGCAAGCGCCCGCCCGACACGGCCGGGACCGGGGAAATAGTCCCACTCCTGCGCATGCGGATAGGGCGTGTCCCAGCCGGCAACGCGCACGACCGGCGCTTCGAGATGATAGAAGCAATGCTCCTGCACCAGTGCTGCGACCTCGGCGCCGAAGCCCGAGGTCAAGGTCGCCTCATGCACGACGACGCAGCGACCGGTCTTGGCGACCGATTTGACGATGGTATCGAGATCGAGCGGCAGCAGGCTTCTCAAATCGATCACCTCGGCATCGATGCCGGTATCTTCGGCGGCGGCAAGCGCCACATGCACCATGGTGCCATAAGCAATCACGGTCACCGCCGATCCCGCGCGCCGCACCTCGGCCTTGCCGATCGGAATGGTGTAATGGCCATCGGGCACCTCGCCGAGGTCGTGTTTCGACCAGGGCGTCACCGGCCGCTCGTGATGGCCGTCGAAGGGGCCGTTATAGAGGCGCTTCGGCTCCAGGAACATGACCGGGTCGGGATCCTCGATCGCCGCGATCAGCAGACCTTTGGCATCATAGGGATTGGAAGGCACGATCACCTTCAGCCCGCAGACATGGGTAAAAAGCGCCTCCGGGCTCTGGCTGTGCGTCTGGCCGCCGAAGATGCCGCCGCCGGTCGGCATGCGCACGACGATCGGGCAGGTGAAATCGCCGTTGGAACGGTAGCGGATGCGGGCCGCCTCCTGCGTCAGTTGGTCATAGGCCGGATACATGTAATCGGCGAACTGGATTTCGACGCAGGGCTTCAGCCCATAGGCCGCCATGCCGATCGCCGTGCCGACGATGCCGGATTCGCTGATTGGCGTATCAAAGCAGCGCGTTCTGCCGTATTTTGCCTGCAGGCCCTGCGTCGAGCGAAAGACGCCCCCGAAATAACCGACATCCTCGCCGAAAACGACGACATTGTCGTCCTTCGCCATCGAGACGTCCATGGCGCTGCGCACCGCCTCGATCATCGTCATTCTGGCCATGTCAGTACCCCGCCTTCTGCCGCTGGCGGCGGATATGCGGCGGCATCTCGGCATAGACGCCCTCGAAAATGTCGCGCACCGAAGGCCTGCCGCCGGCATGCAGCGTGCCATGCGCCTCTGCCTGGCGCTGCGCCTCGATCACCTCGTCCATGATTTCGGCTTCGGCCTGCACATGCCGCTCCTCCGACCAAACACCCTTGACGATCAGATGTTTCTTCAGCCGCAGCACGGGATCGCCGAGCGGCCAGGCCTCCGATTCCGTCTTGGGCCGATAGGCGCTCGGATCGTCGGAGGTCGAATGCGCACCGACGCGGTAGGTCACATATTCGATCAGCGTCGGGCCGAGATTGCGCCGCGCGCGTTCGGCCGCCCAGTAGGCGACGGCATGGACGGCGAGATAGTCGTTTCCATCGACACGCAGCGCCGGAATGCCGAAGCCGAGGCCGCGGGCGGCGAAGGTGCCGGAGCCGCCGCGAGCGATGCCTTGGAAGGTGGAGATCGCCCACTGGTTGTTGACAATGTTGAGGATGACCGGCGCCTTGTAGGTCGAGGCGAAGACCAGCGCCGAGTGGAAATCCGATTCCGCCGTCGATCCGTCGCCGATCCAGGCCGCGGCAATGCGGCTGTCGTTCTTGATCGCCGAGGCCATCGCCCAGCCGACGGCCTGCACATATTGGGTGGCGAGATTGCCCGAGATGGTGAAAAAGCCATGTTCCTTGGAGGAATACATAATCGGCAATTGCCGGCCGCGTAAGGGATCGCTCTCGTTCGAGTAGATCTGGTTCATCATCTCGACCATCGGATAGTCGTCGGCAATCAAAAGGCCCGCCTGGCGATAGGTCGGGAAATTCATGTCTCCCTTCTCGAGCGCCTTGCGAAAGGCACAGCTGACGGCCTCTTCGCCGAGATGCTGCATGTAGAAGGAGGTCTTGCCCTGCCGCTGCGCCATCAGCATGCGGGCGTCGAAGGCCCGCAACTTCATCATGTTGCGAAGCCCGGTTAGCAACTCCTCGTCGGAGAGCGACCCTGCCCAGGGACCGACCGCCTCACCGTCGCGGTTCAAAACGCGGATGATCGAATAGGCGAGGTCGCGGATGTCTTCCGACGCGACATCCACCTCCGGCCGCGGCACCGAGCCGGCCTTGGCAATCTTGACATTGGAAAAATCAGGCTGGCCGCCCGGGCGGACGGCGGGTTCGGGGACGTGCAGGCTCAAACGAGCGGAATCCACCATGTTTCTTCTTTCCTCCCTGTGCCGGCCGTGCTCCCCTCCCCGGAAGCAGGGCCGAATGTGGTGCTTAGAGATTGCGGGCGATCACCATGCGCTGCACGTCGCTCGTTCCTTCATAGATCTGGCAGATGCGCACGTCGCGGTAGATGCGCTCGACCGGATAATCGGCCATGTAGCCATAACCGCCATGGATCTGGATCGCGTCGGAGCAGACGCGCTCGGCCATCTCCGAGGCAAAGAGCTTGGCCATCGAGGCTTCCGACAGGCAGGGAAGCTCCGCCTCCCTGAGGGAAGCCGCGTGAAAGACGAGCTGGCGCGCCGCCTCGATCCGCACCGCCATATCGGCAAGGCGGAAGGCAACGGCCTGATGTTCGAAAATCGGCTTGCCGAAGGCCGTACGCTCCTTGGCGTAGTCGCGCGCCGCCTCGAAGGCTGCCCGCGCCATGCCGACCGCCTGCGCGGCAATGCCGATCCGTCCGCCCTCGAGATTGGCGAGCGCGATACGGTAGCCTTCGCCTTCCGCACCCAGCCTCAAATCCGCGGGAATGCGCATGTTGTTGAAGGCGATCTGGCAGGTATCGGTGGAATGCAGTCCGAGCTTTTCCTCGACGCGGATCACCTCGTAGCCCGGTGTATCCGTCGGCACGATGAAGGCGGTGATACCCTTCTTGCCGACATCGGGATCGGTGACGGCAAAGACGATGATGATATCGCCGTTCTTTCCCGAGGTGATGAATTGCTTGGAGCCGTCGATTACGTAGTGGTCACTGTTACGCCGCGCCCGGGTCTTCAGGTTCGAGGCATCGGAACCGGCCTGCGGCTCGGTCAGCGCAAAGCCGCCAATCCATTCACCGCTGGCCAGTTTCGGTAGGAAGCGCTGCCGCTGCTCCTCGGTGCCGAATTTCAGGATCGGCACACAGCCGACGGAACTGTGCACGCTCATGATCGTCGAACACGGTCCGTCGCCCGCGGCAATTTCCTCCAGCGCCGCCGCATAGGCGACCACACCGGTATCCGAGCCCCCATAGGCTTCCGGCACCAGCATGCCGAGCAGGCCTAGTTCGCCCATCTCCTTCAGTTCCTCTCGCGGGAAGAGATGCTCCCGGTCGCGCTTGGCCGCCCCCGGCGCCAGCCGGTCGCGGGCAAAGTCGCGGGCGAGATCTGAGATTTGCTGCTGGAGGTCGGAAAGGATCATCTGTTCTCTCCCATCTCTCCCTCTCCTATTGCCGCTCGATAGCGACGGCGGTCGCCTCGCCGCCGCCGATGCAGAGCGCCGCCATGCCGCGCTTCAGGTCGTAGCGCTCCAGCGCCGCAAGCAGCGTCACCAGAATCCGGGCTCCCGATGCGCCGATCGGATGGCCGAGCGCGCAGGCGCCGCCATGCACATTGATCTTTTCATGCGGCAAGTTGAGATCGCGCATCGCCGCCATGGCGACGACAGCGAAAGCCTCGTTGATTTCGAAAAGATCAATCTCAGACAGCGGCAGACCGGTGCGATCGGACAGTTTCTGCAACGCGCCGATCGGTGCGGTGGCGAAAAGATTGGGCGCCTGAGAATGGGTGGCATGGCCAAGGATGGTGGCAAGCGGCTTGAGGCCGCGATGCTCCGCCTCGGAACGGCGCATCAACACCAGGGCTGCCGCGCCATCGGAAATCGAGCTGGAATTGGCGGCGGTCACCGTGCCGCCCTCGCGAAAAGCGGGCTTCAGCGTCGGGATCTTGTCGAGCTTCGCCTTGCCGGGCTGTTCGTCGCGGCTCGCCACCTGCTCAGTCTTGCCCGACTTCACCGTGACGGGCACGATCTCGCTTTCGAAACAGCCTTCGGCAATCGCCTTCTGCGCCCGCGTCAGCGAGGCGATGGCGTAGCTATCCTGCGCCTCGCGTGTGAACTGATAGGCCTCGGCGCAATCCTCCGCGAAGCTGCCCATCAAGCGCCCCTTGTCATAAGCATCCTCCAGCCCGTCGAGGAACATGTGATCCACGACACGCCCATGGCCGAGCCTGTAGCCGCCACGGGCCTTGTCAAGGAGATAGGGCGCATTCGTCATGCTTTCCATGCCGCCCGCGACCGCCACCGAAGCGCTGCCGGCGGCGATCAGGTCATGCGCCATCATGACGGCCTTCATGCCTGAGCCGCACATCTTGTTGACGGTGCTGGCCGCGGTGGCGAAGGGCAGACCGGCATGGATCGCCGCCTGGCGCGCCGGCGCCTGTCCCTGCCCCGCCGGAAGCACGCAGCCGAAGACGACCTCCTCGATCACCTCGGCCTCGACGCGGCTCCGCTGCAGCGCCGCCCGGATCGCGGTTGCTCCGAGTTCCGGCGCCGTCGCCTCCTTCAGCTCTCCCTGAAAGCTGCCGATCGGGGTGCGCGCCGCACCGACGATGACGATGGGATCCTGCAAAACCATCTTTCCTCCTTCGGGCGCAGCGCTCACCGCACGCCCATCCGCAATGCGCCGTCGAGGCGGATGACCTCGCCGTTCAGCATGTTGTTTTCGAAAATATGGCGCACCAGCCCGGCAAATTCCTCCGGCCGGCCGAGCCGCGGCGGAAAGGGTACGCTCTTGCCGAGTGCTGCCTGAACCTCGGCCGGCATATCAGCCATCATCGGTGTCTCGAAAATGCCGGGTGCGATCGACACCACGCGAATGCCGTGACGCGCAAGCTCGCGGGCGATCGGCAAGGTCATCGCCGCCACCCCGCCCTTGGAGGCGGCGTAAGCTGCCTGGCCGATCTGGCCGTCGAAAGCGGCGACCGAGGCCGTATTGACGATGACGCCGCGTTCGCCTTCCGCATCCGGCTCGGTCTTCTGGATCGCTGCGGCGGCCAGCCGGATCATGTTGAACGTGCCGATGAGATTGATGCCGACCGTGCGCGCAAAACTCTCCAGCCGGTGCGGCCCGTCGCGGCCGATCACTTTTTCGGCCGGTGCAACGCCTGCGCAATTCACCAATCCGCGCAAGCCGCCGAAGGCTTCGACAGCAGCGGCAATCACCGCCGCCCCCTGCTCGGCATCGGTCACATCGGCCTTGACGAAGCAGGCATCGCGTCCGAATTCCCGGGCGATTTCTTCGCCCGCTTGCGTATTGAGATCGGCGATCGTGACGCGCCCGCCGGCTTCTACAAGCGCGCGCAGTGTTGCCGCACCCAAGCCGGAGCCGCCGCCGGTCACGATGAAACTTGCTCCACGGATCAGCATGAATCTCTTCCTCCTGTCGACCGCACCCCCTCCAAGCGCAACCGACGGATACGATTCTATTCGCTCCACCTATTGCAAGCGATGACAGAACTGCTCCATTATTTCGGCCAGTTTTGCCATAGCGAGGATAGAATGGCCGAGATCGAGCGACGCATGATCGCGCCGGGCTTCGTGGAGGAGGCACTCGACAGCCTGCGGCGGCTCGGCAAGCCAACGGCGCCGATCCTTGCCCGCGTCGGTCTGGCATCCCCGGTCGATCAGCCAGTTTCGGCAGAGACCTATGGCGCGCTCTGGCTGGCGATCGCCGCCGAGCTCGACGATGAATTCTTCGGCATGGGCGCACGGCCGATGCGCAGCGGCAGCTTCACGCTGCTCTGCCACTCTGTGCTGCATGCGCCGACGCTGGGTCAAGCGCTCCGTCGGGCGCTGCGCTTCCTCGATGTCGTGCTCGACGACCCCCGAGGACGGCTCGTCATCCGCGACGGTCTGGCCGAGATCGAACTCAGCGACGCCGGCGGCCCGCGTTCGGCCTTCGCCTACCGCACCTACTGGATCATCCTGCACGGCCTCATCTGCTGGCTGGTCGGCCGGCGCATTCCGATCCGGCTCGTCGATTTCCGCTGCGCCGAACCCAAACAAGGCGCCGACTACCGGCTTTTTTTCGGCGCGCCGGTACGCTTCTCCCAACCGATCAGCGGCCTCGGCTTCGACAGCGCCATGCTCGACCTGCCGATTTCACGCAGCGAACAGGCGCTCAAACAGTTCCTGCGCGGTGCGCCTGCCAATATCCTGGTGCGCTACCGTTACGACGCCGGCGTCGCCGCCACTGTGCGCCGGCGCTTGAGCCAGGCAACACCTGCTATGTGGCGGAGCTTCGCCGAGCTCGCCGCCGACATGCGCATGCCGCCCTCCACGCTACGCCACCGCCTGCACGACGAGGGGCAAAGCTACGCCGCCATCAAGGACGACATCCGCCGCGACCTCGCCGTCGAACTGCTGCTGGGTACACCGAAGACCATCGGCGAGATCGCCGTGCAACTCGGCTATTCAGAACCGAGCGCCTTCTTCCGCGCCTTCCGCAAATGGATGGGCAAGAGTCCCGAGGTCTTTCGCCGGGAGGGAGATGGGGAACGGAGCCGCGAGCGGTAGACCGATATCCGCGATCATCAGCGGGCCATAGACCTCGCGCTGCTATTTGGCGCTGGTCGTTCAACACACTCCCTCACAATCAAGTCAGTTCGGCCCGCGGCCGGCATTGCGGTTTCACTGGCGGATAGCATTCCCGACATGGTCTGCGCCTTGATTGGCTCCTTCAGCCAACCCACCCTCCGTCATGCTCGGCCTTGAGCCGAGCATCCACACCGCATCCATCAACCGCTACGGGCATGGATCCTCGGCTCAAGGCCGAGGATGACGGAGGGTGAGGCTAGCGTTCCAGCCAAACTCACCGCCGGTGCGTCGGGTGCTCCATCAAGCTGGTAAGCACCACCTCTCCTCCCTCATGCCTGTCCTCGGGCTTGACCCGAGGGATGTCACAGGCATCCAGCGCGCCCAAGTCCTTGGGCGCAAGAGATTGTCTTCGACAGAGCAAATGATTCATTCACCGCGCGGACGCGCGGTGGCTGGATGCCTGTGACATCCCTCGGGTCAAGCCCGAGGACAGGCATGAGGGAGGCACGGGCGTGCCTATTTGAACCCGACGCAACCCGCGCTACATATTCTATCGGGAGGAGTGCCATGTTTGATTTTTCGCTCGGCGAAACCGCGGACGCGATCCGTGAAACGACGGCGCGGTTTGCGGCCGATCATATTGCTCCGCTCGCCGCGGAGATCGACGAAAGCAACACGTTTCCACGCCAGCTCTGGCCCGAGATGGGTGCGCTCGGCCTGCATGGGATCACGGTCGAGGAAGAATTCGGCGGCGCCGCTCTTGGTTATCTCGATCATGTCGTCGCCATGGAAGAGGTTTCGCGCGCCTCGGCCTCCGTGGGGCTCAGTTACGGCGCCCATTCCAATCTTTGCGTCAACCAGATCCGCCGCTGGGCCTCGCCGGAGCAGAAGCGCCGCTATCTGCCACAGCTGATCTCCGGCGAACATGTCGGTTCGCTCGCCATGTCGGAGGTAAGCGCCGGTTCCGATGTCGTCTCCATGCGGTTGCGTGCCGAGAAAAAAGGCGACCGCTATATTCTGAACGGCACCAAGTTCTGGATCACCAACGCGCCGCACGCCGACGTGCTGGTGGTCTATGCCAAGACCGATCCCGCAGCCGGCCCGAAAGGCATTTCCGCCTTCATCATCGAAAAGGGCCTGTCCGGCTTCAGCGTCTCCAAGAAACTCTCCAAGCTCGGCATGCGCGGCAGCGATACCGCCGAACTGGTCTTCGAGGATTGCGCAGTGCCGGCCGAGGCGTTGATGGGCCGGGAGGGAGAAGGCGTGAAGATCCTGATGTCCGGCCTCGACTACGAGCGGGCTGTGCTTGCCGCCGGACCGCTCGGCATCATGCAGGCCTGCCTCGATGTCGTGCTGCCCTATGTGCGCGATCGCAAACAGTTCGGCAAGGCAATCGGCGATTTCCAGCTGATGCAGGGCAAGATCGCCGATATGTATGTGGCGCTGAATTCGGCGCGCGCCTATGTCTATTCCGTCGCCCGGGCCTGCGATGCCGGCCGCGCGACGCGCACGGATGCAGCTGCTGCGATCCTCTTTGCCAGCGAAAATGCCGTGAAAGTGTCGCTGGAAGCGATCCAGGCGCTCGGCGGCGCCGGCTATACCAAGGAATGGCCGGTCGAACGCTATTTGCGCGACGCCAAGCTCTACGATATCGGCGCCGGCACCAACGAGATCCGCCGCTACCTGATCGGCCGGGAGCTCATTGCGTCATGACGGTGATTTCGACGGCGATCGACCGCGACAGCGAGAGCTTCAAGGCCAATGCCAGCAAGAACAAGGCGCTTATCGACGAGCTCCACGACCGTTCGGCGAAAGCGCGCGAGGGTGGATCGCAGACAGCGCGCGAGCGCCATACCGGCAAGGGCAAGCTGCTGCCGCGCGATCGCATCCAGCTCTTGCTCGATGCCGGCAGCCCGTTCCTGGAGATCGGCACGCTGGCGGCCAACGGCATGTATGACGACGAGGCGCCGGGCGCCGGCATCATATCAGGCATCGGCCGCGTTTACGGCCGCGAGGTGATGATCGTCGCCAATGACGCGACGGTGAAGGGCGGCGCCTATTTCCCGATGACGGTGAAGAAACATCTGCGGGCGCAGGAGATCGCTCTGCAGAACCGGCTGCCCTGCCTCTATCTGGTCGACAGCGGCGGCGCCAATCTTCCGCATCAGGCCGAAGTCTTTCCCGATCGGGATCATTTCGGCGCGATCTTCTACAACCAGGCCCAGATGTCGGCCGAAGGAATCCCACAGATCGCCTGCGTCATGGGAAGCTGCACCGCCGGCGGCGCCTATGTGCCCGCCATGTCCGACGAAACGGTGATCGTGCGCAATCAGGGCACGATCTTCCTCGCCGGCCCGCCGCTGGTGAAGGCCGCGACCGGCGAAGTCATTTCGGCCGAAGAGCTCGGCGGCGCCGAAACCCATGGCCGCCGCTCCGGCGTCGTCGATCATGTCGCCGAGAATGACGAACATGCACTGCTGCTCGTGCGCGATATCGCAGCCACTCTCAACAGTGTGAAATCAGTCGATATCGACCTCAAGCAGCCACAGCCGCCGAAACTCAATGCCGAGGATCTCTGCGGCCTCATCCCGGATGATGTGCGCTCGCCCTATGATGTGCGCGAGGTTATCGGCCGGATCGTCGATGGTTCGGAACTGCATGAGTTCAAGCCGCTCTACGGCACCACGCTGGTCTGCGGTTTCGCCCGCATCTGGGGCATGCCCGTCGCCGTCATCGCCAATAATGGGGTGCTGTTTTCCGAGAGCGCGCTGAAGGGGGCGCATTTCATCGAGCTCGCCTGCCAGCGCCGGGTGCCTTTGCTTTTCCTGCAGAACATCTCCGGCTTCATGGTCGGCGGCCGTTATGAGGCCGGCGGCATCGCCAAGGATGGGGCAAAGCTGGTGACGGCAGTTGCGACCGCGAGCGTGCCGAAGGTCACGGTCATCATCGGCGGCAGCTTCGGCGCCGGCAATTACGGCATGTGCGGCCGCGCCTATCGCCCGCGATTCCTCTTCACCTGGCCGAACAGCCGTATCAGTGTGATGGGCGGCGAACAGGCGGCCTCGGTGCTTGCCACCATACGTCGAGACTCCATGGAGGCGCGCGGTGAGAATTGGCCTATTGAAGAGGAGGAAGCCTTCAAGGCGCCGATCCGCGAGGGCTACGAGGCCGAGGGCAACCCCTATTATGCCACCGCCCGCCTCTGGGATGACGGCATCATCGATCCGCGCCAGACGCGGGATGTGCTGGGCCTTGCCTTTTCCGCCTGCCTGAATGCGCCGATCCCGAAAGGGCCGCGCTTCGGCCTGTTCAGGATGTGAGGCGCCGATGATGGAAAGCCTTCTCATTGCCAATAGGGGCGAAATCGCTCGCCGCATCATCCGCACGGCCAAGATGCTCGGCATCCGCACCATCACCGTCTATTCCGAAGCCGATGCCGGCCTGCCCTTTGTGAGGGAGGCGGATGAGGCGATCGCCATCGGTCCCTCGCCGGCCCGCGAAAGCTACCTCTCGCAGGAACGCATCCTGGAGGCCGCCCGGAAAACTGGCGCTGCGGCGATCCACCCCGGCTACGGTTTCCTTTCGGAAAATGCCGGATTTGCCGAAGCGGTGGAAAAGGCCGGGATCCTCTGGGTCGGCGCGCCGCCCGCCGCCATCCGGGCGATGGGGCTCAAGGATGCCGCGAAGGAATTGATGCAGGCCGCCGGCGTGCCCGTGACCCCCGGCTATATGGGCGCGGACCAGAGCGAAGAGAGGCTGGCGGCCGAGGCGGAGGCGACGGGCTATCCCGTGCTCATCAAGGCGGTTGCCGGCGGCGGCGGCAAGGGCATGCGCCGCGTCGACCGGCGTGAGGATTTCGCCGAACTTCTCGCCTCCTGCCGACGCGAGGCGGCCGCCGCCTTCGGCGACGACCGCGTTCTGATCGAGCGCTACATCAGCAACCCGCGGCATATCGAGGTGCAGGTTTTCGCCGACAAGCTCGGCAATTGTGTGCATCTCTTCGAGCGCGATTGTTCACTGCAGCGCCGTCACCAGAAGGTCATCGAGGAGGCCCCTGCCCCCGATCTCGATGCCGCCACCCGGGCAGTGATCTGCGATGCGGCGGTCAAGGCGGCAAGAGCGGTCAACTATGTCGGCGCCGGCACCATCGAATTCATCGCCGATGCCTCGGAAGGCCTTCGCGACGATCGCATCTGGTTCATGGAGATGAACACTCGCCTGCAGGTGGAACACCCGGTCACCGAGGCAATTACTGGCGAGGATCTGGTGCTCTGGCAGCTGAAGGTCGCTAGCGGCGAGCCCTTGCCGAAAATGCAGGACGAGATCGCCATGAACGGCTGGGCCTTCGAAGCCCGGCTCTATGCCGAAAATCCTGCCGCCGGCTATCTGCCCTCGACCGGCCGGCTCGAACATCTCCGGCTGCCGGAAACAGTCCGTGTCGACAGCGGCGTCGAGCAAGGGGATGACATCACCGCCTTCTATGACCCGATGATTGCCAAGATCGTCGCCCACGGGCCGCACCGCGAGGCGGCACTTTCGAAGCTCGCAGCCGCCTGCGCCGGCATCGAGGTCTGGCCGGTCAGATCCAATGCCGGCCTTCTCGCCCGCATCGCCGTCGATCCGGATTTTCGCGCAGCTCGGATCGATACCGGCTTTCTCGACCGCCATGACGACAGGCTTGTGGCGACGGAGCCGAGCGACACCGCAATCGACAGCGCGGCCACGGCGCTTTTAAAGAACACCGATAATGATCCCTGGACCGCGCTGACCGGGTTCCGCATCGCCGGCGCGGATGACAAGAGGGTGCGCATCCGTATCGGCGATCACCTCCATTGGGGGCAATCACGTCCGGGGCTTGAGGCAAATACCGTCACGATCGGTGAAACGACGGTGCTTTTCGACGCCGGAAACGCCTGGCCGATCAGCCTGCCCGTCGCGAGCGAAGTCGAGGCAAGTCAGGGTGCCGGCGATGGCGCGATCCTTTCACCCATGCCCGGCCTCGTCATTTCGGTGGATGTCGCCGAAGGCGATCGTGTCACCAAGGGGGACCGCCTGCTGACGGTCGAAGCGATGAAAATGGAACATTCGCTGCGCGCACCCTTCGACGGAGTCGTCGAAAAACTGCAGGTTTCCTTGGGTATCAGGGTCTCGGAAAATCAACTCGTCGTCAGCGTTGTGAAGGAGCAGGATTGATGGCCGGCCGTTATTTCGACGAATGGACGGTCGGCGACCGCATCGCCCACGACATCCGCCGCACGGTCACCGAGACCGACAACCTGCTCTTCACGACACTCTCCCACAATCCGCAGCCGCTGCATCTCGATGCCGACTATGCGGCCGGTACTGAATTCGGCCGGATCGTCGTCAACGGCACCTTCACCTTTGCGCTCACCGTCGGCCTTTCGGTCGGCGACACCACACTCGGCACGCTCGTCGCCAATCTCGGCTACGACAAGGTGACGATGCCGAAACCGGTCTTCATCGGCGATACCCTGCGGGTGGAAACGGAGGTGATGGAGCTGCGTCGCTCGAACTCCCGCCCCGATGCCGGCATCGTCACCTTCCGGCATATCACGCTGAACCAGCGCGGCGAGATCGTCTGCCAATGCCTGCGCACGGCCATGCTGAAGGTGAAACCGTCATGAGGCTGCGCTCGCTGCTCTTTGCGCCCGGTGACCGGCCGGAGCGTTTCGACAAGGCGCTTGCCTCAGGCGCCGATGCCGTCATTCTCGACCTGGAAGATTCGGTTGCGCCCATAAACAAGCCGAGAGCACGCGAGAGCGTGCATGAGTTCGTCCTGCATCATGCCGGCATGACCCCTCTCCTTATCCGCATCAATCCCCTCGCCTCGCAAGAATTCGAAGACGACCTTGCCGCTTTAAGCGGCCTTCATCCTTTCGCGCTCATGTTGCCGAAGGCCGAAGGGGCCGCTTCCGTGCTGAAACTCGCAGGCTCTCTTCCATCTGCTATCCCCATCCTGCCGATCGCGACCGAGACGCCATCCGCGATCTTCGAGATCGGCAGCTACCGAGAGGTCGCGACGAGCCTCTGCGGCCTGACCTGGGGGGCTGAGGATCTGCCGGCCGCGATGGGGGCTGCGACCGCGCGGCGAACGGATGGCCGTTATACGCCGCCTTACGAGCTTGCCCGCTCGCTGGTGCTGTTCGGCGCCCATGCCGCCGCCGTTCCGGCCATCGACACCGTCTATCCCGATTTCCACGATCTCAACGGTCTCAGGGCCTATGTCGGCCGTGCCCGGCGCGACGGCTTTTCCGGCATGATGGCCATCCATCCAAACCAGGTCGAAGTGATCAATCACGCCTTCACGCCGGATCCTTCAGAGATCGCCTGGGCCGAGAAAGTCGCCGCCGCCTTCGCAGCCAGGCCCGACGCGGGCGTCGTCCAGCTTGACGGGCGCATGCTGGATTTGCCGCATCTCAAGCTTGCGACCCGCATTCTCGATGTGGCCGGGCGATAGAGCAAATGCTCCGCCAATTAGCCCGCCTTTGCGGTTTGCTTGGAGGCGGCGTTCTCTCGGCTGAGGTAGCCGGCACCGATGGCGACGTAGAGATCCACATAGTCCTTGGCAACCTGTTGCACGGTGGCCGCAAGGCTTTCCTGGGCATCGGAGACCGACCGCTGCGCGTCCAGGACATCGAGCAGTGACGAGGCGCCATCCTTGTAGCTCGTGGTCGAAAGCGCAAGCGACTCCTGCGCCGTCTGCACCTGTCTGCGCAACGGTTCGAGCGTCTGCGTGTCGCGGCGAACGGCCGACAGCGCGTTTTCCACCTCTTCGACCCCGTTCAGTACCGCCGATTTCCAGGCGAGATATTGGGTCCTGGCATCGGATTTTTCGATATCGACATTCGCACGCAATTTGCCGCCATCGAAGATCGGCAGGTTGAGCGTCGGTCCGAAGGACCAGCTGGTCAGGGTTCCGCCGCTGGCACCGGATGATTTGACCCAGCTCGGCGAAATCGAGCCGGTGAGCGAGATCGACGGGTAGAGCTGAGCTTCGGCAGCACCGATATCGGCAACGGCTGCCGCCAGCTCCCGTTCGGCCTTGCGGATATCGGGACGGTTGCGGATGAGATCGGCCGGAATGCCGGCGCGGATGTCGCCACGGAAGACCGGCTGGCCGGCGCTTTTCTGCAGCTCGTCCATCAGCGAGGCCGCCGGCATTCCGAGCAGAGTGGCAATGTGATGGGCCGATTCGGTGAAGCTCTGTTCGAGGCCAGGAATGTCGGATTTTGTCGACTGTACCAGGCCCTCGGCCTGAACGACGTCGAGGCGGGAGGCCGCACCTGCCTTGAGCTGCAGCTGCGTGAGTTCGTAAGTCTGTTGGCGGGATTTCAAATTCGCCCGCGAAAGTGCGATGCGCTGCTGATAATAGCGGGCGTCGACATAGCTCTCGACCAGGTCTTTCAGGAAGGTGAGCTTTGCATTGTCGGCCGTTGCATAGGCGGCCCCAAGCGAGGCGATGGCGCTCTCTTTCGAGCGACGGTACTGGCCGAAGAAGTCGAGCAGCCAGGAAAGGCTGGCCCCGCCGGCTGTCGTGTTGGTGGTGCCGACCGTCGTGCGGAGCCGCCCCTTCTCGCCGGATACCGTGTGCGATGCGTCGACACTGAGGCTCGGCAGACCGCCGGCGCCGGCAACCGTGACATTGGCGGAAGCCGAGTTGATGCTCTCGAGCGCCTCCAGCACATCGAGGTTCTCGCTGAGGCCATGGGCCACCAGGCCGTCGAGCCGCTTGTCGCGATAGGCCGTCCACCACTGCGCCGTCACGACATCGCCGTTGCTCTTGCTGCCACCCTCTTCGAATTTGGCGGGAAGCAGCATCTCTGGGGGAACGTGATCCGGGCCGCTGACGCAGCCTGCGAGCAGGAGCGCAAGGGCGGATGTGGCGTAGCGGAGGGATGATAGTCTGGTGCGGAGCGACGGACTCACTGGCGAGCTTTCTGAACCGGGATCGGAGAGTCAGGCTTAGCGAGGCCAGCGTTAATGGCGGTAAAGAAACTGTAAAGTTAGGTAAAATCCCGGGATGCTTGATCGTCAGCCGAACCATAGGGCGTCGGCCGCCTCGGAAGCTCCAGCGTGATCGCCAGGCCTCCGGCGTTAGGCAATGACGCATGCACGCGTCCGCCATGGCGCTCGATGGCCTGCCGGGTGATGGCGAGACCCAGGCCGTATCCGCCTCTCGGCACAGCCTCGTTCCCGCGTGAGAACGGCTGGAAAATCCGTTCGAGTTCGTCTCGCCTGACACCTGGCCCCTGATCCGTGACGCAGATTTTGAGGCGGTCGGTCGCCGCCTCGCAAGCCACTGATATGCGCGAATGCTCGGCCGTGTACTTGACGGCGTTGCGGACGACGTTTTCGAGCGCCCTGTAGATCAGCTCACCTTCGACCTCGGCGCGGAAGGCGCCCTCGACACTCGTCGTGATCGAGACGTCCCGCGCCTGGGCTTCGAATGCCGCATCGCCGAGGATTTCGTTCAGCAGCTCAATGACATCGAGAGTGTGCGTTTTCAGCGGAAGGCCGGATCCGGCGGTCAACCTAGCAAGCGTCAGAACTTCGCCGACCAGCGCATCCAGCCGTTCGACCTCCCGGTCCATGCGGTCCAGCATGGCACCGAGTTTGGCGGGGCTCTGCCGAAGGACGCCGACGGCGGCCTGCAGACGGGACAAGGGCGAACGCAGTTCATGGGAGACATCGTGGAACAGCCGTTGCTGCGCATCCTGAAGCTCCTGAAGCCGCGCGGCGCTGGAATCGAAGTCGTGCGCAAGCGCGGTGACCTCGTCCTTTCGGCCGGCCATTTTGTCCCCGATGCGGAAGTCGAAGCGGCCATGGGCGAGCGCGCTCAAGCCATCGCGCAGATGCACGACGGGACGAATGAGGTACCGGGCAAGTGCGCCTGCCGATATCGTGCTCGAAATCAGGATCGCGAGCCACGGTATGAACGGACCAAGGTTGTCGAAGGTCAAAGCGACCCGAACCGGCAGGGAAATCCGATAGCAAACTCCGTCCTTCAGGACGAATCTTGTATCGACGGTCTTTGGAACCGCACAGGCACCGGCTGTCGCAGTTTTGGAAATCGCCAGACCAGCCGGCAACGTCTCTTCGCTTGTGCGCACGAAATGTGTGGCGGTATCTGCGCCATCTCTTGCGAGCACGTTTGCGGTCAGGGTCAGGGCGATCGCTCGCCGCTCTTCATCCAGTTCGCGCGCAAAAGGAACCCCCTGGAGAAAATTGACGAGCAGGAAGATCACGCCGACTGTCGCCGCCATCGTCAGCCAGATCGTCGTGAAGAATTTCCAGAAAAGCCGGGGCATGGTCAGTCCACGAGAAGTTGATAGCCCTGGCCGCGAACGGACTGGATCCAGGATTGTCCGTCCTCCCTCAGTCCGAGCTTCTGACGAACGCTGCTGATATGGACGTCGATACGGCGATCGAACGGGGTCAACGGCTTGCCGAAGGCCCGCTTCGAAATGTCCTGCTTCGACACGAGCTGGCCGGCGTTGCGGGCGAGGACCTCGAGCAGGCTGAATTCCGTGCCGGTCAGCTCCAAGGTCTCGCCGCGCCATTCGGCGAACCTGCTGCCCGGATGGATCACGAGTTTTCCCGCGCTTATCGTGTCGGTCGAAGGACCGGCCGCCGGCTGACCTGCCCGACGGAGGATGGCGCGCAACCTCGCTGCAAGTTCGCCCGGCGAGCATGGCTTCGGCACATAGTCGTCGGCGCCGAGATTGAGACCCGATATCCTGTCGACGTCATCGCCCCTTGCGGTCAGCATCAAGACCGGGACCTGGCTGAGCTTCCTGATCCTCTGCAGAACCTCGATCCCGTTCATCCGAGGCATCATGATGTCGAGCACGATGATATCGACCGTATTGCCGGCAGCAGCGGCAATCGCGGCGCGCCCGTCCGTATCCGTGACGACATCATATCCTTCTTCGACCAGATATTCCTGCAGAAGCGTCGTCAGCTCGGCATCGTCGTCGATGAGGAGAACCTTGTTCATTCACTTCGTCCGTCATTGATCCTGGTCAGCCATACAGCACAAACACGGTCGCGCGAGCGTGTTTTACCTAACTTAACACTAACTTGACCGCACTTAACGTTCACCCCGTTACTTATCCTTTCATGACATCACCACGAGCCAGGATCGGGTTGCCTCATCATGAGCCGCAATCCTTCATCGAGTTGGCACGGATCGGGAAAAGGCACCCAGGCCTTTGACCACAAGGAGTGCATCGTTGAGAAAATCGCCCAGAATATTCGCTGCCGCTCTTGTTGCGGCAGCGCTCCTGCTTCCCCTGCGCAATGCCATGGCGGATCAATCCGCCGCACCCGCCCTTACCGTCTCGTTGGTGACGCCGGCTGAGCGAGACTGGCCGGAAACCGTTCCCGCAAGCGGCTGGCTGAAGCCCTGGCAGGAAGCCATCGTCTCTTCCGAGACGGGCGGTCTGCGCGTAACCGAAATCCTGGCCGACATCGGCTCCGTGGTTAAGAAGGGGCAGACCCTCGTCCGGCTGTCGCAGGACAGCGTGCAGGCCGACCTTCGCAAGCAGGAGGCGGCCGTCGTGACCGCTAAGGCAAACCTGACAAAGGCGAAGGCCAATGCGGATCGGGCTCGGCAGCTACGCTCTTCCGGCGCCCTCTCGGATGAAAAGATCGTCGAATATTTCGCCGACGAACAGACTGCGGCGGCAAGTCTTGCGTCTGAAGAAGCGGCGCTCGACAGCCAGAAGATCAAGCTCGACCAGACAACCGTCACGGCCGTCGACGACGGTCTCGTAACCTCGCGATCGGCCGAACTCGGCGCGGTCGTCTCGTCGGGCACCGAACTGTTTCGCCTGGTCCGCCAGCAGCGGGTCGAATGGCAGGCCGAGGTTTCGGCTCGTTACCTCTCACGCATCTCGGAAGGATTGAGCGTCGACATCGACGGGCCGGACGGACGTCCCATTCAGGGCAAGGTAAGGCTCGTCGGACCTTCGATCGACACCAATACAAGCCGAGCGATCGTCTATGTCGCGCTTCCCCAGGATGTTCAGCCGCGCACCGGCCTTTATGTCACCGGCACTATCGAACTGAGGACCACGCCGGCACTGACGGTTCCGGAGACAGCGATCGTTTTCCGTGACGGCATAAACTACGTCTTCACCGCCGGCGAGGACAAGCGGGTAAGGCGGGTGCGGATCGAGACCGGCCGCCGCAACGACGGCGAAGTCGAGATCGTCTCCGGCATAGATAAGTCGGCGAGAGTGGTGACGTCGGGCGGAGCGTTTCTGTCCGACAACGATCTCGTGAAGACTGCGGGAGAAGGTTGATGAACTTTTCCGCATTTTCGATCCGCAATCCCGTACCGGCAATCCTGCTCTTTGCGATGCTTGCCGTCGGCGGCTTGCTGGCATTCAAGCAGTTACCGGTTCAGAACTTCCCCGATATGGACCTCCCGACCATCAAAGTTACCGCGACGCTCGATGGCGCCGCGCCGGCGCAGCTCGAAACGGAGGTCGCCCGCACGCTCGAGGACAATCTTGCCTCGCTGAGCTATCTCGACCACGTCACCACGACGATCACCGATGGCACTGTGTCGATCAGCGTGTCCTTCAAACTGGAGAAGGACAGCGAAACGGCCCTGAACGAGGTCCGCAACGCCGTCGACAGCGCAACGGCCGATCTGCCGGCGCAGATGCAAACGCCAAGCGTCACCAAAGTCACCGTGCAGAGTTCGGCGCTGGTCACCTACGCCATCCAGTCTGCCGCCCTTGATGAAACCGAGCTCTCCTGGTTCATCGACAACGATTTGACCAAGGCGCTCCTGTCAGTACCGGGCGTCGGACAGGTCAACCGCATCGGCGGTGTCGACCGCGAGGTTCACGTCGACCTCGATCCGACAACGATGGCCGCCTTCGGCGTCACGGCGACCACTGTGTCGGCGCAATTGAAGTCGGTTCAGGCCGATACTTCAGGTGGCCTTGGGGAGATTGGCGGCACCCGTCAGACATTGCGCACGCTCGGCGCCGTGGCATCGGTCGATGCGCTGAAGGAGCTTAGAATTCCCCTGGCCAACGGGCAGCAGGTTCGTCTCGACGATGTCGCTTCCGTCACGGACAGCTTCGCGGAGCGGTCCTCGATGGCCTATCTCGACGGCAAACCGGTGGTCGCGGTCGAGATCAAGCGCTCGAACGGGTTTTCGGACAGCGGTGTCGCGGCCGACGTCGACAAGGCGATGAAACAGTTCGCAGCCGCGCATTCCAACGTCCAGATAGAGGAGGCCTACAGCACGCTCGGGCCGATCATCGACAACTACGATGGTTCGATGCACATGCTGTACGAAGGCGCGATCCTGGCGATCATCGTCGTCTGGCTCTTCCTTCGGGACTGGCGTGCGACGATCCTGTCGGCCGTGGCGCTGCCGCTGTCGGTCATACCGACCTTCCTTGTCATGTACCTGGCCGGCTTCAGCCTGAATATCGTCACCTTGCTGGCCCTGTCGCTCGTGGTCGGCATCCTTGTCGATGATGCCATCGTCGAGGTCGAGAACATCGCCCGCCACCTGCAGATGGGCAAGCGGCCGATCGACGCCGCTCTGGAGGCGGCCAACGAGATCGGGCTCGCCGTCATCGCAACCACCTTCACGCTGGTCGCGGTCTTCCTGCCGACGGCCTTCATGAGCGGCATACCGGGACTTATATTCCGCCAATTCGGTATCATCGCCGCGGTGGCGGTCCTCGTCTCGCTCGTCGTCGCACGCCTGCTGACGCCGATGATGGCCGCCTATTTCATGAAGGCCCATCCGACCGAGGAAAAGGACGGCCGCATCATGCGCGCCTATCTGGCAATCGTGAAAGCCGCCATGAACCGCAGGAAGACCACGGTGGCAGTGACTGCCGTCGTCGTCGCACTTTCGCTTGCCACCATCCCGCTCCTGAAATCCGGCTTCCTGCCCGCTTCCGACGACGCGCGAGTTCAGATCACGCTCACCATGCAGCCGGGTGCTACCATCGTGCAGACGGATGCCACGACCAGGAAGGCGGCCGATATCATCGGCAAGCTTCAGGACGTGACACATGTCTTTTCTTCGGTCGGTTCCGCATCCTCGGGCGGCGGCCCCGACTCCAGCACCACGAGCAGCGTCGGATCCGCCACGATCGTCGCCGTGCTGTCGCCCATCGGCGAGCGCGATCGCAAACAGTCGGAAATCGAAAACGACATCCGGCAGGCGCTCTCGGTCCTTCCCGGTGTGCGGGTCGCGGTCGGCGGCGGCGGCAACGGCACGAAGCTGGAGATCACCCTTGCCAGTGACGATGCCGACGCGCTTGACAGTGCAAGCACAGCGCTTGAAGAACAGCTCCGCACGCTGCAGGGCATCGGCGCGGTGACATCGACCGCAGCCAGGCAGGCGCCCGAGATCCAGATCACGCCCGACTTCGCCCGCGCAGCAGCGCTCGGGGTGACCTCGAGCGCCGTCGCCGAGGCCGTGCGCGTGGCGACGAACGGGGAATACTCCGCCGATCTGCCAAAGCTCAACCTGCCGCAGCGCCGGGTTCCGATCGTTGTCCGCTTCAACACCGAGACGCGCACCAAGCTCGACGACATCAAGAACATGCGGGTGGCTGGAACGAGTGGCAATGTCGATCTCGGATCGATCGCCGATATCCGGATCGGCGGCAGCCCGTCGGAGATCGACCGCATCGACCGGATGCGCAATGTCACTCTTTCCGTCGAGCTCAACGGCCGCATCCTGGGCGACGTCAACCGCGAGGCGCAGGCGCTGCCGGCGCTCCGGCGCCTGCCGCCGGGGGTCACCCTTGTCGAACAGGGCGAACTTCAGCGCAGTTCGGAGTTGTTCCAGAGCTTTGGCCTTGCAATGGCGATCGGTGTGTTCTGCATCTACGCAGTCCTCGTCCTGCTCTTCCACGACTTCCTGCAGCCACTCACCCTTCTGATGGCTCTGCCGCTCTCGCTCGGCGGTGCGCTGGTGCCGCTGGTGGTGACCGGAACCAGCTTCTCGATGTCGGCCGTCATCGGACTGCTCATGCTCATGGGCGTGGTGACCAAGAACTCCATCCTTCTCATCGAATACGCGATCATGTCGCGTCGCCAGGGCATGGCGCGGTTCGATGCCCTTGTGGATGCCTGCCACAAGCGCGCGCGACCCATCATCATGACCACCATCGCCATGGCATTCGGCATGCTTCCGGTCGCTCTCAGCCTGACAGGCGGCGATTCCAGCTTCCGGCAGCCGATGGCGATCGTGGTGATCGGCGGGGTCATGATGTCGACGCTGCTCAGCCTCATCGTCATCCCTGTCATCTTCACCTTCATCGACGACCTCAACGAGGCGCTCAAGCGCCTCGTTCACCGGACCGGGCCTGATACCGCCGACTTGGAACCGCATGCATCCAACGATCGCGCGGCGATCACCTTCAAGCCAGAGCTTTCGAAGAGAGGGCAAGGTCAGAGATGACTGCTTTTGGCAAGTTATTCGCAAGATGGCCGCGCCGGATACCGGCGGCACCGGCAGCTTTTATGGCAACCTCTTCGGTCGAATTCCTCCCCCGGAATGAGACCGCGGGACGTACATCCCCCGCAGGCGGCCTCGTGCCGCCTGCGCGTCCTGCATCTTCTGGAAAGCGATAGTCCAAGCACTCATCACCTTGGTTGCAGTTGCCCTCGTTCCTTTCGGCTGCATAGAGCTTTCTGCCAGCAGCGCACCTCGCGTGCGTCGCAGAAAGAACCTTTACCAAACTTTACACTTCCTTAACCGCGCTTAACATCCGCACAGCTATTAGAGTTCGACCTCAGTTCAATCCGGAGTGTCGTGTGTCCAAGGCACATCGAAATATTCTGCGTTGCCGCTTCGCGGAGCGGAAAGTTATACTTGCCGAGATTTGGTTGCTGACGCTTGATTCAAAAAATTATATCTCAATTGCTGCTCTCTTAAGTCCCGGGATCCAATCAGGCCGCGCAGAAAACGTTCGAATAGAGCGTCATGCTCTACTGGAAGACATTTCAATTGGAGGAACGGGGTGATCGATGCTCCGGGTGATCAAGGCGCGTTTGCCGGACAGATCGAAAAGTTCAACAGGGCAGCAGGCCCTATCTCATGCTGAACATTGCCGGGCGTCATGACAATGGCGTCATGGCTTCGAAATCGGGCAGGGCGCCGCTCGCGTAGCCGACCGCCCCGAGCGAGCCGATGGCGATCCGGCCGTCGCGGATCGACAGCAGCGGTCCCTCGGCACCCTGCTCGTAGAGATCGGGATGGGCCGCGGCAAAGCGCGCCTTCTCCGCCTGCGACGCCCCCTGCATGCCGGCGACATAGTGATGACCGTTGCGCTCGACATGGGAGAGGCCGAGCAGCGAGACCAGCGCCAGATCCTGCTGCACGGCGAGCCCGGCCTGGCAGGTCAGATCCTCGCCCGAGAGGAACAGTCCCGGCGCGGTTCCGGTTCTGATGCGGATCGCCTTCATGAGCGAGCGGTAGATACCTTTGCAGGTTTTCGAGGAGACGCCGGTATATCCCAGCCGCCTGGCGCCGGCGAAGGCGCCGTCGCTGTCGTCGCTCTCATCGATCAGGAAAGGAAATTGCGCCGCCAGATCCCCGAGCGGCGTCTCCATGGTAATCGCGCGCGCGAACGGCTGTTCGACAAAGGCAATGGCCGCGCGTAACCTCGCCAGCCGGGGTGTCGCCTCGATTTGCGCCAGCAAGGCGGCGAGCTGTTCGACGGCGCCAAACTGTTCGTTGCCGTCGACCGTCACCCGATAGTCGGGCAGGCGGTCCAGCACGGCGGCGATCCTGGTCAGGCGGTCGATATCGGCATCGATCGCGCCTGACAGCTTGATCTTGAACCAGCGGTTGCCATAGCGGGTAATCACCGCCTCGAGGCTTTCCGGCAGGCCGTCACCGACGGGATGGACGATATCGCCCTCGCTGATCGGATCGACAAGTCCGATCGTATGCCGGGCCGAGATCGAGCCGGCAGGGCGAAGATCGGAAAGCACCGCCAACGCTACATCCGCGTCGATATCGTCGGGCAGCATGGGGCCGCCGATGCCGACGAGGTTGCTCCGCACCGCGTCGAAGAAGGAAATGCCGGCAAGGCGGCAATAGGCGTCGAGCGCGGCGCGGGCGATGAGCGCAGGGCCGAAACAGGCGGCCAATGGATTTCCAGGTAGGCGCCGCACGGTCTCCATCTCGTTCAGGCGGGCGGCGGCAAACAATGTCGTCGACGCAGACGGCTCGAGGGAAGCATCCGCAGCGGTACGGATCGAGGTGCGCAACTGATCGACATTCTGCGCCGGCGTCAGCGCCGGGTTCTTGTCGAACCATTTCGGCACCATCATCTCGGCGGCGGCGCCAAGAGCGGTTCGTCCCTCCTCATCCTCGACGCGGACCCTCAGGAAGGCTTGCGGCGCCGTTTCGAGGGTTGCCGCACCAAAGCGGAACGGCAGGCGCAGCCTGACATCGCGCTCGAAGGCGTCGATCTCGATGATTCTGATGCGGGGCGCCGTCACGGAACCTCCAATGCTTCTGTCCATGGTCATGCCATGCGGTCGAGCATGGCGCGGGACACTTCGTGATGGAGCGGTTCGCGGCGAAGCAGCCGACCGATTTCCTCCACCATGGCCTGTCCCTGGGAGAGATGCGCCTCTTCGGTGTGACCGGCGGCGTGCGGCGAAATGGTGACATTGGCCAGTGCGGGGTCGCGGAAGGGGCTATCCGGAGGCAGCGGCTCGTCGTCAAAGACATCGAGAGCCGCCTCGATGCGACCGGAGCGGATTTCGGCAAGCAGTGCTGCCTCATCGACCAGCTGCGAGCGCGCCGTATTGATGAACAGCGTGCCGGGGCGCAGCAGCGCCAATTCGCGAGCGCCGATCATGCGGCGCGTTTCGGGCAGGACAGGCGCATGCAGGGAAATCACGTCGCTCTGAGCCAGCATATCGTTTAACCCGACACTGAAAACGCCGAGCGCAGCAGCCTCGCTATCATGGAGAAAGGGATCGACGACCAGTACGCGGCAGCCGAATGGAACGAGCAGGCGCATGACCGCCCGGCCGACATATCCGGCGCCGACGATGCCGACCGTTCTGGCGCCAAGCAATCTCTGCGGCACGGCGGCGCGGACGTCGAGCCATTCGCCGCCGTTGCGCAATTGATGATGCAGCCGATGAATGCCACGCATGGCCAAAAGCGCTTCGGCGACGACGAACTCGGCAACCGAGGCGGCAATTTTCGAGGCGGCATGGGTGACGCGAAGGCCATCGTCGAACAGGCGGGCGGGAACGAGCGTGCGGATGCTGCCGGCCGAATGGGCGACGAGGGCGAGTTGCGGATGGCGTTGGCGCGCGGCGGGATCGAAGGGCGGCGTGCCCCATCCGGTGAGGCACGCGACAGCGCCCTGCAGCAGGCGGTCGACATCGGTGGCGTCGATCGTGGTGGCGGTCGGCCAACGCACCTCGCCAAGGGCGTTCAACTGGGCAATCGCCGCATCGTCCAGCATCATCCGGCGGGTCTTTTCGGTCAGCAGTACGGCGATAACGGGAGCCTGTTCCTTCATGGTTCTACTCTTTCGCTGCGGCGACCAAGCGCCTGAGATGGGCAAGATCCGCGCGGACCTTGTCGAGCGCCTGCTCTCGGGAGACGCGGTATTGGGAATGCATCGAGAGCACGCCGGTAAAGCCGGCGGCCACCAGATGCGGGACGATTTCGTTCCAGGGCACCATGCCTTCATCGAGCCCATACCAGTCCGAATGCCAGACGCGCTGGCCGTGGGATCCGTAAGCACCGGGCGACCAACCGCTGTTCTTGACGCCCATGCAGCAGAACCAGGGATCGAGAATATCGAGGGTCAGACGCCAGTCCTCGCTCCCCTCGCGAATGATCTGATTGGCGGGATCGGGATAAGCGCCGATCCGGATCGGATCGCGCCCGGCCAGCAATTGCACGACCAGCGCGCCCGAGCTGTGCAAGGTCCCGCCGTGAAGCTGGATGGTCAGCTTGATGCCGAAGCGTTCGGCCAGACGCTCGAGGCCGTCGAGGTCACCCCGCGCCTCATCGACCTGGACCTGCCAGCGTCGCAGCGGGTCGTAACGCCAGAAGCCCAGCCGGACCTGCCCGATGCCAGCCTCACCGCAACAAGCGAGCAGTCGGGATGCGGCATTGTCGGGCCGCGTGGAATCGATGGTCGCCATCGGCGTGCGCAGGCCGGCCGCGGCAAAGAGCTTTACCGCATTGACGATCTCCTCCGGCCTGTCAGGGGAAACGGTGTGGCCGTCGCGGACGAGAAGATCGGCACAGTCGAAGCCCAGACCGGCGGTGATTTCGGCCGCCCTCTCGAGCGGCAGGCCCTCCAGCGTCTTGGTGAAATAGGCGATATCCATGGATCAGATCCCCAGAGAGAAAGGCGCTGTTCATGAGCGGGCGATACAAAGCTCGCTGCGGCGGCCGAATGCATCGCGGGCGCACACCGCATAACGCACGCCCTCAGGCGGCGACATGTGCAGGAACGCTGTCGAGATCAGCGGGGCGGAACTGACCTTTTCAAAAGTCCCGCCATCGGTGCTGACCAGAATATCGTAGAAAATGGCCGGCCCGGCATCGCCCGCAGCCCAGAACAGCATGCGTTCTTCCCGGCCGCCGTGACCGAGATAGCGTTCGACGACAAGGCCGGTCGGTGTAGCCGGGGCCGCGCCGGTGTCGGGAACGACAAGCACCTGCGTCAGCGACGGCAATGGCACATCGAGATCGACACTGATCCGGCCATCGTCGCAGTCGACGACGCTGATCGGATGCAGCAAGGCGGGCTCCTGCGCCCGACGCATTTCGGCAAACTGCGCCTCGGTCGGTGCGGGCGGTGCGCCGACCGGCTCGAAGAGCCCACGCGGGTTGCTTTCGTCGCGTTGGGCTTCCCAGACCTCCATCGGATTGGTGAATTCCTCGTCGATGCGCAGCAGGCAAAGCGCGTGGCGGCCGGGAACCAAACCGCTCACTTCGAGACGGACGGCGGTCCGGCCCGAGCGGTTGATGGCATCGACGCTATGGATGAGGCTGATGGAAACACCGCCGCCCGGCAGCCGTGTCGGCAGGATCGCCAGGCCATCCTGGTCGGGCGCAAGCGGTGGTTCGGCGGTCACCTTGCAAACGGTATCGCCGAGCGTTGCCAGCAGTTCCATCGATGTGATGCCGGGCTTCTTGATGATGTCGAAGGGCGGCGCCCTGTCGACATCCGTGACCAGCATATCCAGATTGGTCTTGTGCTCCCACTGCGCCTTGGTGAAATTGCGCGAACCGAAATAGGCAAAGATCGTGCGCTGGCTCCAGCCGCCGATAAAGGCGTGGTCATTGCTGAGAAAGGTGAAATTCGCCGCTTTCGGGGCGATGATGCGCCGGTCGTGCTGTTCGATGATGCGGGCGATGATACCGGCGTAATAGGCTTTGCCATGCCAGCTATGGTGATCGCTCCAGCCGAGCTGAGGATCGCATTCATCGTTGATGATGGGCAGGCCCGCCAGGCGCGGGTGATGCTCCTTGAGATAGTCGACGACGAGAAGCGTGCGGTCGACGATACCGTTGGTTTTCGGGGTCAGGTCTTCCTTGCTGCCGTTGACGCCCTTTTCGTGGATGGAGATGTAGTCGATGCGCGGCGGGCCATCGCCGGTTAGGCAGCTCATACCGCTGTCGCAATGAGCCATGAGGGCGCGAAAGATCGGCGACAGCGTGCGGGCGGTGCCAGGCCCGCCCATCGGCAGGCTCGGATCGATGGCATCGAGCCCCGCGACGCAGGCGTCGTAGTAGTTGGTGTAGCCCTTGATCCCGTAGGTCCACCAGCCGGAGTCGGCCTCGTTCGTCGTTTCGAAATACCATGTGCGCAATTCGTCCATGCCGTAACGCGCGCCATAGCGATCTACAGTCGCCGTCACCAGATCGCGCCAGCGCTTGACCTGATCCATATCCTCATAATCGGTGAACACACCCGACGGGTTGCCCATCAGCTCGAAGAACGGCTTCAGCCGGTGTTCGATCATCACATCGAGCGCGCGGTCGAGCAGGGACCAGTCGTAGCCGCCGGCCCCGCCCTTTGCGCTCAGCAGATTGTAGAGATAATGCACGCGCAGGAACTTGATGCCCTCATTCGGCAGGCCGCCGATATAGGCAAGCATCTGGCGCATCTCGGGCTCGAGCAGCAGCTCGGCGGGTGAAAAACCGGTGCCGCGCCAGAACCGGTTGAACGGGCGCACCGCTTCACTGGCATCAACGTTTATTCGCGTACGTTCACGCATGGGTCGTCTCTCCTTGGGCGGACGTTTGGCAGTGCGCCGCAATGCCGGCGCACGAGGCCAGGAGCCGGATTATTTGAACTTGTCGCGCATCGCATCGATGCCGGGGATGGTCTTGGTCAGATGCTGATGGGCGGGATCGAAGCGCTGGATCAGCCCCCGACGATGCTTGCCGACGAGGATGGTGAAGATATAGCCGCGATGCCCCGGCGAGGTGACCGTCGGGTGGTAACCCCGGTCGACCAGGACAGTGTCGCCGTTGCGGGTCATGAGGATCTTGACCGGACCGTCTTCGTCATAGGTGATCTGGCTGCCGAAGCCGGTCTCGGGCTGGAAGCGGTAGTGATAGAGTTCTTCATGCCGGGTCTCGACATCGCCGTCTTCGGTATCGTGCTTGTGGGGGGGATAGCCGGACCAGCAGCCTTCGCCGGCATAGAGTTCGCTCACCAGCAGGTTGCCGCAGCGTCCGTTCTGCCGTTGGCCGAGCAGATGGACGATCCGCCGCTGGCTGTGCGTGTCCGACGAGCCGACATTGACCGCGTCAACCTCATCGGGCGTCACTCGGAACGGGGCGTAGCGCGTGTCGCAGAGACCGCCCGCGATCGCGACTTCCGCAGGTCCGCCGTGAGCCGATATCCGGACATTGGCGCCGACCGGCACGTAAACCGAGTCCGCATCGCCTCCCCAGATATCGGCTCGCCGGCCCACAGCTTCGAACATGATGCCATCCACCTCGATATCCACCTGACCCGACAGCACGACGTAGAGGCTTTCGTGCGCGGGCAGCCGCCGGATGTCCTGCTCGTTGGCGGCGAGCGTGACGAGATCGAAGTAGATGAGATCGAGCGTCGTGGAGGAGGTATCCACAATAGGGCGCTGCTCGGAGCGTGGAATGAATTCGGGCATCAATTGAACTCCGGAACGGTACGGTCGGCGAAGGGATTAAGCGACAAGGATTCGGCGTAATGACAGGCCACTGCGTGCCCATCGGCCGTGACGGTGCGTAAGGTCGGCACCTCCTGCTTGCAAAGCTCGGTGGCGTAGCGGCAGCGCGGATGAAATGCGCAGCCGGGAGGCGGATGGGCGGGATCGGCGACCTCGCCCGCCAGCCGAATGCGCTGGCCATGGCGGCGCATCCTCGGATCGGCGATCGGCACGGCGGAGAGCAGTGCTTCGGTATAGGGGTGGAGCGGGCGCGAGAAGATCTGCTCCGTCGGCGCCTTTTCGACGACCCGGCCGACATACATGACGGCGATATTGTCCGAGATGTGCCGGACGACCGAGAGGTCGTGGGCGACGAAGAGATAGGTCAGACCGAACTGTTCCTGCAGGTCCTGCAGGAGGTTGATGGTTTGTGCCTGCACGCTGACATCGAGCGCCGAGACGGCCTCATCGGCGATCACCAGCCGCGGATTGGAGGCCAGCGCCCGGGCTATGCCGATGCGCTGGCGCTCGCCGCCGGAGAAAGCATGGGGATAGCGGTGCATATATTCGGGCCGCAGGCCGACGCTCTGCATCAGCTCGGCGACCCGGTGCTCGAGCTCCCGGCCCTTGGCGATGCCGTTGACGCTCAGCACCTCGCCGATGATGTCGATGACAGGAAGGCGCGGATTGAGCGAGGATTGCGGATCCTGAAACACGATGCGCAGGTCGCGATGGATTTCGTCGAGGGCAGAACCCGACAACGCCGCGAGATCGACCGTGCCGCCGCTGCGATTGCGATAACGGATTTCGCCGCTTGTCGGCTGATAGATGCGCAGCACCGTGCGGGCAAGCGTGGACTTGCCGCAGCCGGACTCCCCGACAATGCCGAGTGTTTCGCCATCCTCGACACGAAGCGAAACGCCGTCGACCGCCTTGACGTGTCCGACCACACGCCGGAATGCGCCCTTGCGAATGGGGAAATGCATCCTGAGATCGGTCAGTTCGAGCAGCGGGCTTGGTTGGGTCATGGGATCGGCCATCATTGTCTTCCTTCGTAAAGCAGACAGCTGGCGACATGCCCGTCGCCGATGGCGACGGGCTGCGGATCCTTTTGATCGCACAGGCCCGCCCTCGCCTCTTTGCACCTGGGATGAAAGCTGCAGCCCTGGGGCCGGTTAAAACGCGAGGGCACCATGCCGTCGATGATCGCGAGCCGTTCGGTGGGTTGCCCATGCATGCGCGGCACCGATTGCAGCAGCGCCTTGGTGTAGGGATGAACAGGTGCGTGGAAGATCGTGTCCACATTGCCTGCCTCCACGACCCGGCCGACATACATGACAACGACTTCGTCGGCGATTTCGGCCACCACACCGAGATCATGGGTCACGAACAGGACCGAGAGCCCGAATTCGGCCTGCAGCGAGGCCAGCAGATCGAGGATATTGGCCTGGGTGGTCACATCGAGCGCCGTCGTCGGCTCGTCGGCGATCAGCAGCTTGGGGCGGCAGGCGAGCGCCAAGGCGATGCAGACGCGCTGGCGCATGCCGCCGGAAAACTGGAAGGCATAGTTTTCCATACGCTCGGCCGGCCGCGGGATGCCGACCAGAGCCAATGTCTCGATGGCATGTTCGCGCGCCTCCTTCCTTCCCATCTTCAGATGCAGGCGGATCACTTCGACCATCTGGTTGCCGATCGTATGGACGGGGGAAAGTGCGGCCATCGGCTCCTGGCTGATCAGGCCGATTTGGGCACCGCGGATCGCCCGCATATCATGGCCGCGCGGATCGAGCGCCGCCAGGTCGACCGAGGGTGCTGCCGGATCGGGCCGGTAGCGGATTGCCCCCGAAACGATCCGCCCTCCCCGCGGAACCTGGTTGAGGATCGAGCGGCCGGTGATGCTCTTGCCCGAACCGGATTCGCCGACGACGCAGACCGTCTTACCGCGCGGGATGGAAAAGGAGACGCCGTCGACCGCCTTGATCGTGCCCGCACCACCGAAGAAATGGGTCCTGAGATCATCGACCTCGATCAGCAGGTCACGATCCCCGTGCCGGCCGCCGGCTGCGGCAAAATTGGGATCAGTATTCATAGGGATCTGCAGCATCGCGTAATCCATCACCGAGGAAATTGAGGGCGAGCACGGTGACGATCACCGCGAGACCGGGAAGAAACAGCCAGGGTGCGCTCGAGACGGCAAGAATGTTCTGCGCCTCCTGGAGCAGCACGCCCCAGCTCACCACCGGCGGGCGCAGGCCGATGCCGAGGAAGGAGAGCGCGGTTTCTGCGAGGATCATCGTCGGGATGGCGAGCGTCACCGAGGCGATGATATGGCTGATGAAGGACGGAACCATGTGCCGCCAGATGATGCGCATCTGCGAACAGCCGTCGAGACGGGCGGCGATCACGAAGTCTTCCGTCTTGAGCGACAGGAAGCGCCCGCGCACCACCCGCGCCAGGTCGGTCCAACCGATCAGCGACAGGATGATGGTGATCCAGAGATAGACCAGGAGCGGATCGGCGCTGATCGGAACGGCAGCCGCAAGGCCCATCCACAACGGGATGGTCGGGATAGAGTTGATGAGTTCGATGGAACGCTGGATCACATCGTCCACCCAGCCGCCGTAGAGCCCCGAAATGCCGCCCAGGACGATGCCGAGGATGAGGCTGATTGCGACCCCGATCAGCCCCACGGACATCGAAACGCGCGTGCCGTGGACCGTCCGGCTGAAGACGTCGCGACCCAGCCGGTCGGCGCCGAACAGGTAGAATGGTTTGCCCATCTCGATCGGGCCGATCAGGTGCCGGTCGAAATTAAACAGCCCCCAGAGCCGGTAGGGTTCGCCCTTGACGAAGAAGCCGAGGGGGATGACGACGGCCGGATCGGGCACGTAATTGCGGCTAAGCGCGATCGGATCAACTTTCATCGAATAACCGTTGACGTAAAGCGGATGAAACTGCCCGGTCGCGTCGTAGCCGGCGAACTTGATCTGCTGCGGCGGCGCATAGGTGTAGCGGGAATCGTAGGTCTGCGACGAAACCGGGGCGAGAACCTCGGCAAACAGGGCGACCAGGTAGATCAAAAAGATGACGACGCCTGCCGCCAGCGCCAACCGATGGCGACGGAAGCGCCGCCAGATGAGCTTCCATTGCCCGGCGACCGCGTCGGAATTCTTGATCCGTTCAGGTGATAGCGCGATGGCTTGATCGGTCATTGGTATCGTCCCTTCAGCCGTTGCGAATGCGTGGATCGAGCCAGGCGAGCAGCAGGTCCGAAATCAGCGTGCCGATCAGCGTCAGCATGCTCATCAGCAGGATGAACGTGCCGGCCAGATACATGTCCTGGGCAAAGAGGGCGTTGAGCAGCAGCGGTCCGGTGATTGGCAGGCTGAGAACGATGGAGACCACCACCGAGCCGGAGACGAGGTGCGGCAGCACCCAGCCGACGGTCGAGACAAAGGGGTTGAGCGCCACCCGCACCGGATATTTCAATAACAGCCGGATTTCGCTCAAGCCCCGGGCGCGGGCCATGTCGACATAGGGCTTGTTGAGCTCGTCGAGCAGGTTGGCGCGCATGATGCGGATCAGCGCTGCCGTGGCGCCGGTGCCGAGAACGACGACCGGGATCCACATATGCGACATGAGATCGCCGAGCTTGGCCCAGCTCCAGACGGCATTGATATAGGCGGGTGAAAACAGCCCGCCGGTACTTTGGCCGAAATATTGTGCCGAAACATACATCAGCACCAGCGCCAGCAGGAAGTTCGGGATGGCAAGGCCGAGAAAACCGAAGAAGGTGGCGAAGTAATCTCCCACCGAATATTGCCGCACCGCCGAATAGATGCCGATCGGAAAGGCCACCGCCCAGACGAAGAGCAGTGTGGTGACCGAGACCACCATCGTCAGGCCCATGCGGGCCCAGATCAGCTCGCTGACCGGCTTGTTCCAATCGAGGGACTGGCCGAAATCGCCGCGCAGCAGGATGCCGCTGATCCATTTCCAGTATTGGACCGCCCAGGGCTGATCGAGACCATAACGTTCACGCAGGCCGGCGATGACGCTTGGATCGATCGTTTCGTTCTGGGAGGCAAGACGCGCGGTCATCGCGGTCAGGAAATCGCCGGGCGGCAACTGGATGATGATGAAGGTCACGACGGAGATCGCGAACATCATCGGGATCATGTAAAGCAGGCGTCTGATGATGAAGCCGGCCATGGTCAAGCTCCTTCAATCGGCGATCGCCGATCGGATGATTGGGACTGGGCTGGTGTCGATCGGGTGGCGCCCGCGGGCGCCATCCCTGTCGGTCGCGTTCCGTTATTGCTGGTAGTAGAAGGTCTCGGGCTTTGCCGGTCCCGGCGTCATGTAGAACGATGTGCTGGGAATGACTTTCGGGACATTGCGCATATTGGTCTTGACGATGCCGACGCGGTCCGGCTCCAGGTTGGTGCCGATGACGTAGAATTCGTCACGGGTGATCGCCAGCAGTTCCTTCATCGCGGCCAACTGCTTTTCGAGCGTCGGCGCTTCCTTCACCTGCCGGTAGAGATCCATCTGCTTCTTGGCAGCGGGGCTCGGTTCCTGCGCGTTCGGATCTTTAGGGTTCTGGTAGTAGAGGCCCCAGGCCGTCGCGAAGCTCGATTCGTATTCGTGCGGGAAATACCATTTGGGATCGAGCAGGCCGAGGAAATCGTAGCCACCGCCGCCGACCCATCCCAGGCCGTCATTCTCATTATTCTGCAGGCGGGAGAAGATCAGCGAACGTTCGGCCGGGCGGGGCTGCATGTCGATGCCGACGGCCCGCCAGTAGCGCTGGATCATCTCGAGGGCGTCCACCTGGATCGGGCTTCCGGTCAAGGCATCGATCGCAAATGTAATCCGCTTGCCGTCCTGGCCGAGGCGATAGCCTTCGGCGTCATGTTTGGTAAGGCCGGCCTTGTCGAGATACTGATTGGCGAGATCGACATTATACTCCAGATACTGCGTTGCCGTCTTCTCGTCGTAGAGCGCAGTGCCTTCACGCGGTGCTGCCTGATAAGGCTTGGCCTGTCCGGCATAGATCAGCTGGTTGAGCTCTTCGCGGTTGATGGCGTAGCTGAGGCCGATGCGGAAATCCTTGTTGGAAAAGACGGCGCGCAAGGCCGGATTCTTGTGGGTCTGGTTGAGAGTGATCAGCAGGGCGTTCGACCACGCCGGCCGGGCGATGAACAGGCCGTAACCGCCTTTTTCCTGGTTCTGCACGATCACCGTACGGGCGTCCGTCGTCTCGATGAAGCGGTTCTGCATGTCGATTTCGCCGCTGATCGCCTTCAGGATGATTGCCTGGGTATCCTGCATCACATCGATGGTGATCCGATCGAAGTAAGGCAGCTGGTTTCCTGCGGTATCCACCTTGGCATAGTATGGATTGCGTTCTCCAACGACCTGGGTGGTGCCATTATAGGGCGCGGTCAACACCCAGGCATCGAGCGTTGGACGGCCGAGATCGCGCCAGCGGCCGGGAAACCCGATCTTGTTGTTGAAGAGCTGGACCCAGTCGGTTGCGCCGGCTGCCTTCACCAGGGCGTCGACACCGTCGGGATTGAAATCCTTGTGGAATTGCTTGAGGTAGTGGGCCGGTGCGGCCGCCAGAATATCGGAGCCGCGCACAGTGGCCATGTTCATCAGGAACAGGCCGTTCGGCGCGGCAAATTTGAAGACGACCTTGTCGTCGGCGAGCTTTTCGACCTTGACGGTCTCTCCGCCCGCGGTCAACCAGCTGGGTGCGGCAGGGGTGATCTTGGTGTTGCGAAGCACGTTCTCGTTCCACCACACAAGATCGTCCGCGGTAAAGGGCTCGCCGTCCGACCAGCGCGTGCCTTCCCGCAAAGTGAACGTATATTCGGTGGCATCGGCATTGACCTCGACGCTCTTGGCGAGATCGGGGATCACCTCGGTCCATTCTGGATTCCAGCGGACCAGTCTTGTATAACCGATCGAACGTTCGATCTCGCTGTCGCCACCGCCAAAGGTGGCCGTGCGCCAGGTGCCGCCATAGGTACCGACCGATTCAAGCGGAGTGAGTACCAGCGGCTCCTTGGGCAGCCGCTTTTCGACCGGCGGCAGCTTGCCGGCATCGACGAGCGCCTTCAGTTCCGGCGACTCCTCAAAGCCGAATGCGGCACCGGCCCAACCGACACCCATGAGGATCGCCGCGGCAACGGTCGAGACAATCTGCCGTCTTAAAATTCTGACGTGTTGCATTCTTTCCTCCCAATGTTCCGCTCTAGGTTATCGTTAACGTATTCTCCTCTTTTGCAACGTTATCGTTACCGTTCAATCTTGTCAAAGAGATTCTCGGCACCTCATCTTTGCCCATATCAGCCTTGGCTTTCCCCGAAATTATGTTAGTTATCGTTATCGTAAATTCCTGCCCCTTTTGATGAGACGATCCCGTTGAGCCGCCCCAAAGAGCCAGAATCCAAAATAACCATCGCCGATGTCGCCCGCGCCGCAGGGGTGTCGCCGATGACGGTATCTCGCGTGCTCAATGATCGGGGCGGAGCCAGTGCGGAGACCAGTCAGCGGATTATTTTAGCGGCGAGCGAACTCAATTACCGGCCCAATCCCTTTGCGCGCGGATTGCGGTCCGATCGATCGAAGGCCATCGGCCTTCTCGTTCCCGACATCACCAATCCGTTCTTTCCCGAAGTCATCAGGGGAGCCGAGGATGCCGCGAGCGCTGCCGGCTACAACCTGCTTCTGTCCAATGTCGTCGAGAACAGCAAGCGGGAGGAAGAACTCATCGAAACGCTGTTGCGGCACCGGGTCGACGGGATCATCGTCTGCAGCCCGCGACTGCCCGACGCTGCGCTTCACAAGGCCCTTGCGCCCCACCGTGCCGTGGTGCTCATCAACCGCGAGGCGCCCAACGAGGTCGCCGGAACGATCGTCACCGACTACGAGACGGGAGCGTCGCGTGCCATCGACCATCTGGTCGAGCGCGGACGCCGCAGGATAGCGATCATCGCCGGGCCGCGCAGTTCGTTTGGCGGCAAGAGCCGGCTTGTCGGCTTTCGCAAGACGCTGGCGATCCACGGGCTCAAGGCACAGGGCATCGTTTATTGCGATCCGACCGCAGCGGGCGGGCAAACGGCCGCCGCGCAATTGCTGGCGGAAGCACCCGGTATCGATGCTCTTGTCTGCTACAACGACCTCAATGCGATCGGCGCCATGAAGGCCTGCCGGGCTGCCGGCGTTTCTATCCCCGGACAAATCGCCCTGATCGGTTTCGACGATATTCCGACTGCCGAACTGCTGTCCCCGGCGCTCACCACCTTGCGGGTGCAAAAACGCGAAATGGGGGAGGAAGCCGTGCGTCTGCTGCTCAGCCGCATCGCCACCAGAAACCGCCAGCACGGCATCGTCATCGTGCCCGAGCTCATCGTCCGCGAAACGACATGAACGCCACGGAGCATGATGCCGAAAAGTGTGAGCGGTTTTCGGACGACATCATGCTCCAACTCTTAAAGTTTGGAACAGGAGGAATATCCGATGGATATCAACAATCTGCAGTCACTGGCCCTGCCTGAGGAGAAGAAGGCCTGGTTCGTTCACGACCGGTTCGGCATGTTCGTGCACTGGGGGCTTTATGCGCTGCCGGCACGCCATGAATGGGTCAAGAGCCGCGAAGAACTGAACGACGCCGACTACCAGAAATATTTCGATCATTTCGATCCCGATCTCTACGAGCCCCGCGAATGGGCCAGACGCGCGAAAGCTGCCGGCATGAAATATGTGGTGCTGACGACCAAGCACCATGAAGGCTTCTGCCTCTGGGATACCAAGGCCACCAACTTCAAGGTGACCAACACGCCTTATGGGCGGGATCTGCTAGGCCCGTTCGTCGACGCCTTCCGTGCGGAGGGCCTGAGGATCGGGTTCTACTATTCGCTGATCGACTGGCATCATCCCGACTTCACCGTCGATCCGCGCCACCCGCAGCGCAATCATCCCGATGCGCTGAAAATCAATGAAGGCCGGGACATGCAGCGTTATGCCGCCTTCATGCGCGAGCAGGTCCGCGAGTTGCTGACTGAGTTCGGCCAGATCGACATCATGTGGTTTGATTTCAGCTATCCGCAATGGAAGCTCGGGGAGCTGGTCGGAAAGGGCCATCAGGATTGGGAAAGCGAGAAACTCGTGCGTCTGGTGCGCGAACTCGCCCCCGATATCATCATCAACAACCGGCTCGATCTCGCCGGCCTGCAGCCCGACATCGTCACGCCGGAGCAATATATGCCGCGCGCCCGGCCGCTTCGCGATGGCAGGCGCGTCGTCTGGGAAGCGTGCCATACGCTCAGCGGTTCCTGGGGCTATCACCGCGACGAGGACACCTGGAAAAGCACGGAACAACTGGTGCAGATGCTGGTCGGTACCGTTGCCATGGGCGGCAATCTGCTGATGAATGTCGGCCCAACGGCGCGTGGCACGCTCGACCACCGCGCGATTGCAGCCCTTGCCGCTTACGAGGAGTGGATGGCACTGCACGAGCGCAGCATCGTCGGCTGCACCCAGTCCGACTTCCCCGCTCCGGCCGACTGCCGCCTGACCCAGAATGGCGATCGTCTCTACATCCACCTCTTCAACTGGCCCTATCGCCATCTGCATTTCGATGCGCTGGCAGGGAAAGTCGAATATGCGCAATTCCTGCATGATGGCAGTGAGGTCACCTGGCTGCGCCCGTCCGCCAATACCTTGTGGGCGAACACCCAGTTCCCCGTCGGTGAGGATCAAATGACATTCGTCCTGCCGGTGCGCCGACCTCAGATCGTGGTCCCGGTCATCGAAGTCAAGCTCAAGGCGGGGAGCGCGGCTGGCATTCAGGATTGAGATGCAGCTGGCATCACGACACGAAAGTGATGAATCAGTCCGACTTTTGAGAACATGATCAAGCTGCGAGGACGAAAGCTTCACGCCGCGGCGGCCTGAGATCGAGGCCGCCGTTCGGGGTTCAGATATTATCGCCGGTGAGACTGACGTGCTGCCAGCCGAGCGGGGTAACGTGCTTGATGACCTCGGACGGGTGTGGCGATGCCTTCCCGGTTAAGCTCGGCAAAGCCCAATGGAATTTCGCGCCAGGATCGGCTAGCAATGACCACTCGAATAAATTGCAGCAAGATCCTCAAGTACATGGAGCAACGATAGTGGTGAGCACGACACCGACCATCGCGTATGGAAAGCATACCGACCTACAGATTGCTGCCTCGGGCGAGACAGGATTCAAGTCCGATCCGGTAAAACGCTTTGACGATTTGGAGAAAAGCGGAAGGCTTGCGGGCCTGCACGGGGTTGTAGCCCTTCGCGGCGGTCGTATCGTCTTCGAGCGGTATATCGACGGCAACGATATGAAGTGGGGGCAGCCACTCGGGAATGTCAGATTCGGGCTGGACACGCTCCACGATATCAGGTCCGTCACGAAAAGCATCGTCGGTCTGCTCTATGGCATCGCACTTGAAGAGGGTCGCGTGCCAGCGCTTGATGAGCCAATCGTCGCGCAGTTTCCCGAATACCCCGACCTTGCCGGTGACCCGCAGCGCAAACGCCTGACCATCCGACATGCCTTGTCGATGACGCTTGCTATGGAGTGGAACGAAAATGCCCCCTATACCGATGCGGCCAACAGCGAGATCGCCATGGAGCAGGCGCAGGATCGCTATCGCTTCATCCTAGATCGCCCGATCCTTACGGAGCCCGGACGCGGATGGATCTACAGTGGCGGGGCTGTTGCACTGCTTGGCAAGATCATTGAGCGAGGCACCGGTCAATCCTTGCCGGCATTCGCAAGCGAAAAGCTGTTCTCCCCTCTCGGGATCGACACCATCGAGTGGATCCGGGGCCAAGACGGCAAAGCGTCGGCCGCATCGGGGCTGCGGATGACACCACGCTCGCTTGCTCGAATTGGGCAGATGATATTGGACGGTGGCAGATCTGACGGTCGTTCTGTCGTTCCCAAATCCTGGCTTGACCAGAGTTTCCAGCCCGCCGCTATAGTCGATATCGGTTGGCCGGGAATGCATTACGGCTATCTGTGGTATGTGGGCGAGGAAGCCATTACAGATAAGACAGGGACCTATGGCGAGCGCTTTGTGGCCGGAATTGGGAATGGCGGGCAGCGGCTGTTTGTTTTCCCGGGTCTTAACTTCGTCCTTTCCATTACTACAGGCAATTACGATTCTCCCGACCAATGGCGAGCACCTGCTGCCCTGCTGTACGAGGTATTTTTGCCCAGCCTGACAGCCAGTTGAAAACCGGTGCTGCCTGAGCGGGCGGGAGATGGTGCCCGTTCAGATAAACGGCTCGGTCGGTCCCGCCGGATGCCGACAGTGGCTTACGGATTGGCTTCGGTGGTTTCCACGAAAAGCTGGTTGAGTTGCTTCATATCGAGTGCATGGGCGCGCTTTCTAAGGGCAACGGCCTGTTTGAGCGTTGCAAGGTTGTCTGTTGTCTCTATGAGATGGGCATCGGCGACGAGCATCTCCGCTTCAATCCTTCCCTGCTCTCTCAACTGCCAGACATCCCTGACGCGAAATTGAACCATTATCACGCCGAAGAGTGCGACGAGCGCGGAGGCCGTCATTGGCAGCCATTTGGGGACAACTGGGCCATAGGCCGAAAACAACGATGAGAGACCGCTCAAAACGATGATCCCCAATGTGAGGAAATTCCAGAGATGCTGACTGACCTTAGAGGAGCGCGCATAGCCGTTTCGATGTATTCGAAGGTCACGCAAAGTCTGCCTTTTGGTCTCGACTGCGTCCGATGGAAGCATGCTTTCGGCTCGCTCTTGCTCGATCTCCCGTCTTGCCGCCAAAACCACATTGATGGCGGCGATAATTATCCCGAAAGTAATCATGAACCAGGCAATGTAGTGCAAAGGGACTTTATCGAGAATGATATTTGGAAAAAACTCAGGTTGAAAAAACTCAATTAAAGCGCCAAGCGATATCAAGAATACCGACAAGACAACCACTGTGATCGAAAGCATCGATGCTATATTTCTATATCTTCCCGGCAGTGTCATTTTCCGCTGTTGAGCAGGGTCATCGTCCTCCTTTCTGAACAAATCCATCATCCTATCCTCGTGACTATAGGTTTGATCATAGTCAATCGTGTAGCACGCCAGAAAGCAAGTAACGTTTCTGAATGAATACTTAACGCATCGAATTGCCGGCAGCCCTCGGTCCGGTCGATACGTCCGATGCCGCGAGAAACGGCCCACCATATCGCGAATGTGCAGGAGGGTAGCCTCCGCCTCCTGACCCCCAGTCGTTTCAGGTTATGCTGATCGCCAGCGGTCGGTCGAGATCGCGGGCAATATATTCCTGGATCTGGCGGACGATCTGCGCGGCGTGCGCGATCGCCAGACGGTCGGCCCGCTCGGCGTCGCCAGCCTCGATCGCGGCGATGATCTCCTCATGCTCGTCGACATACTGGCGCGGCAGACGGTCGTCGAATGTCGAGTAGTACAGGCGAAGAATGCGCCGGCCTTCGTCGAGCAGCCTGGCGAAGAAGGCCGTGTAATAGGAATTGCCGGCAAGCTCGGCGATCGCCACGTGAAATTCGCGGTTCGCCTCGATCATCGCATAGGCGTCGCGCGCGGCAACGGCGGCGGCGAAGTCCTTCTGATGCAGGCGGATGGTCTTCATGATGTCGCCATCTCGCCGCTGCGCGGCCCCGCGCGTCGTAACCCGGTACATCAGTGTCAGTGCTTCGAAATAGGTGGGCAGGCTTGCGAAATCGATCGTCGCAACGATCGTGTTCCTGTTCGGCAGGGTCGTGACCAGCCCGTCGGCTGCGAGCCGCAACAGCGCTTCGCGAATGGGGGTCCTCGACATCCTGAAGCGCTCCGACAGCCGCACTTCATCGAGCGGACTGCCAGGTTCCAGCGCCATCGACAGGATTTCCCGGCGCAGCGTGACGTAAACGCTCTGCGTGCCGGAACCGCGCACCCGCACATTCTCCACGTCGTCCTGCATCCATCCCTCCCCTGACATCAGAGCCTTGTATTGCGTTTCGGCCGATTCCCGCAACGGCGGTCTTCCTGCCTTCAATTTCAGAATCCAGACGATTGAATCTTGTCGACAGTTTGTATATAACGCAACCGATTTCAACGGGGTTTGATCGATGACAACAGGATGGAAGGGCGTATTTCCCGCCGTAACGACACAATTCAACGAAGATCTTTCCGTGGATCTGACTGCCACCCAGCGTGTCCAGGACGCGCTCGTGAACGACGGTGTCAACGGGCTGATCGTCATGGGCACATGCGGCGAGAACAATTCGCTCGATCCCGATGAGAAGCGCACGATCCTGAAAGCCGCCGTCGAGGTCGTCAACGGCCGCGTACCCGTCGTCACCGGCGTGTCCGAATTCGACACGCGCCGTGCCGTCGCCTATGCCCGCGATGCCGAAAAGCTCGGCGCCGACGGCCTGATGCTGCTGCCGGCCATGGTTTATGTGCCGAAGCCGGAAGAGCTGATCGCGCATTTCCGCACCGTCGCCGAAGCGACCTCGCTGCCGATTATGCTCTACAACAACCCGCCGGCCTACCGCGTCAACATCGGCGCCGATGTGCTGAAGGTGCTTGCCGACGTGCCGAACATCAAGGCCGTCAAGGAAAGCGCACCGGATCCGCGCCGCTTCACCGATCTCATCAACGAATTCGGCGATCGTTTCGATATCTTCGCCGGCCTTGACGACGTTGCGCTCGAAGGCCTGATGCTCGGCGCCAAGGGCTGGGTCTCCGGCCTGACCAGCGCCTTCCCGGAGGAATCCGTGCAGCTGGTTGCCGCCGCCGAACGCGGCGACTGGGAAGAGGCCCGCAAAATCTATCGCTGGTTCATGCCGCTTCTGCACCTCGATGCCGAACACGACCTCGTGCAGTCGATCAAGCTTGCCGAGCAGATCATGGGCCGCGGCTCTGAGCGCGTCCGCCTGCCGCGCCTGCCGCTTTCGGGCGCCCGCCGCGCCGAAGTCACCGCCATGGTCGAGAAGGCCGCCGCCACGCGTCCCTCGAAGATTCGCCAGGCTGCCTGAAACAACTGGGCCGGCAAACGCGGATAGCTGCTGCCGGCCTTTCTATCTCTCGCCACTTTCAGGTGAGAGCCAGCCACGCTCGATCGCGGCAGACACTCCGACCATCAGCCTTGCTTCATATCCGTGCCGCTGCCGGAACGGGTCAGGCTGTTGCGGCTGACCAGTGACGGTATCTGGAAAATATGCTCGGAAGCGGTGCGGCCTTCTATTCTGGAAATGAGGGCTCGGGTTGCGACCTGACCGAGTTCCCTGCCCGACTGATCGATGCTTGCGAGATTGACGAGGCCGAGTGCTGCGGTCGGCGAATTGTCGTATCCGATGACGGCGAGATCTTCGGGGACGCGCACGCCCATCTCCATAGCCAGGCTCAGAAGGGTGATCGCGTCGAGATCGCTCCAGCAGAATACGGCGCGCGGCCTGTCCTTCCTCGATAGGAATTTTCGCATCGCCTCTTCCCGCTTTGGCGAGGCTATCGGAATTTTGCCGATCGCTGGCGAGGAGCCGAGCCCGCCACGCTGCATCGCCCGGCGAAACCCGATCTCACGCTGGCGGACGACGGAGACCGCGTGCCCCTGGCGCTCGCCAAGGCTGAGCATCTCGATATCGCGATAGCCGCAGGCAAGAAGCGCTTCGACGGCGATCTCGGCGCCGCGCTGATCGTCTGCGTTGACGGTATCGAAGGCCGTAGCGCTGGCATCGTGGTAACCGACCGCGACGATCGGTATCTGGACTGCGAACTTTGCGAGGATCTCCGAGGGCAAGCGCGGCGCAACGAGGATCAGGCCGTCCATCTTGTAGTCGATCATCGACTCGATCAACGACGTCTCCAGCTGCACGCGCGCATCGCTGACGCCGATCATCGCCTGGTAGTGCGAAGGCCCAAGCACCTCGTTCACGCCGGCAATCACCTCCGGAAGGAAGGGATTGCGAATGTCGATCAGGAGCACGCCGATGGTGAAGCTTCGGCCGCGCAGCCCCCTGGCTGCCCGCGACGGGCGATATGCGAGCGCCTCGATGGCATCCGTCACCTTTGCGCGCAACGCGTCACTCACCCCGTAGGCGTTGCGCATCACCTTGGAAACCGCTGCGACCGATACGCCTGCATGGGTTGCCACGGTCCGGATCGTCACGCGATCGTTTCGTTGCGGCTTTTGTTTGTCTTCGATGGGCATGAAATCTCTGGCTTGCGGCTGCGAGTCGTCAACAGCGCCCGCGGAACCACCATGGCAGACTGGCAATGAAATTTCTATTGCGCTTCCGAAGAAAATGTAGAACGTTATATGGAGAACGTTCTACAACTCGTCGGGAGGACTTGATGAACTTTCAGCCGGCAGCCATCAGTGGCAACCTCGTTTCGCGTATCTGGTCCGGGGATATGATCGCGCCACTATCGGATGGCGGTCAGGGAACGGCCGCAAGCTTCGTCTCCCAAACTTTTGAGCATGATGGCTCGGGGCTCCCCGTCGATCTCTTCATCTCCGCACTTGGCCTCTATCGCTGCTTTATCAATGGCGTTCGCGTCGGCGACGACCTGTTGACCCCAGGCTGGACGAACTACGACGACCGCCTTGCCTATCAGCGATATGATGTCTCGAATCTGCTCAAGCTGGGCCAGAACCGCATCGAGATCTGGCTTGCCGACGGGTGGTACCGGTCGCCTTTGATGTGGGGCGCCAAAGCGATCCCGAACTGCTGGGGCGACAGGATCGGCACTATCGCCGATCTGATCGGACCTGATGGCACCATTCTTTCGACTGACACCTCATGGCGAAGCGGTGTTCTGCCGATCCTGAAGTCGGGGATCTACTTCGGGGAAGTCTATGATGCCCGCCAGGCAAATCTCGTCGAGACGCATGGCACCGAGAGATTGCCGTTCGAAAGGGAATTGCTCGTCGCGCACGAAACTGCGGCGGTGCGGGAGTTGCGGCCACTCGCCCCGGTCGACAGCTGGATCGACGACGACGGCAGGACGGTCTACGATTTCGGCCAGAATGCCGGCGGCTATATCAGATATACGGTCCGCGGCATTGCCGGCGCCGAAGTGCGGGTGGAGCATTCGGAAGTTCTCGGCCCCGATCGTCACTTCGACAATCGCAACTATCGCACGGCCGCCGCGCACACCGTCTACACGCTGCGCGGCGACGGTGAGGAGACTTACGCGCCGCATTTCACCTTCCATGGCTTCCGCTATGCCAGGGTGACCATCACAGGCGAAGCAAAGGTCCTGGCGATCGCCTCCGTCCCGATTTCGTCGGTACCGGAACCCGCCGGCGGTTTCACCTCGGGCAATGCACTGGTCAATCGCCTCGTCGAGAATACCATCTGGTCGCAGCGCGCCAATTTCGTCGAAGTGCCGACCGATTGCCCGCAGCGCGACGAGCGCTTGGGCTGGACGGGCGATGCGCAGGTGTTTGCCGCAACCGCCTGCTGGCTGAGCGACAGCCAATCCTTCCTGAGAAAGTATCTGCGGGATGTGATGGCTGATCAGCGCGAGGATGGCGCCGTCTCGCATTTTTCACCGGATCCGACACGTCTGCATCCGGCCAATTTCCCGGGCTATGCCGGCTCGACCGGTTGGGGCGACGCGATCGTCGTCATCCCCTGGGTTCTCTACACCCATTACGGCGATCGGGCGGTTCTGGCAGAATGCCTGGATTCGATGGTGCGCTGGGTCGATTTCGTCTGGTCGATCTCGGATGGTCCGCTCGTGCGCCCGCCGTCGCGCTGGGGCGACCGCGGCTTTACCTTCGGCGACTGGCTGCAGCCGGTCGGCGACAACCGGAAGCCTCGCCCGACCATCGCCGACGATTGTGCGGCCACACTCTACCACTTCATCTCGACCGACCTTCTGGCAAGGATCGCAGCCACGCTCGGCGAGCATGCGCTTGAAGAGCGAATGAAACAGCGCGCCGACGAAATCCGGCTGGCATTCACCAACGAGTTCATCACGCCATCGGGACGGCTCGCGCATAACGATCAGACGTCCTATGCGCTGGCTTTCCTGCACGAGCTGATACCGGCCGACCACATGCAAGCCGCACAGCAGCATTTCCGACAGGTGATCATCGATGCCGACTACAAGATCGGCACCGGCTTCATCGGCACGCCTGCCCTGCTGCCGGCGCTGACGAAGCTCGGGATGGACGATCTGGCTGAAAAGGTCTTCCTGCAGGAGGATGTACCGGGCTGGCTCTACCAGGTCTCGAAGGGAGCGACGACGATCTGGGAGCGCTGGGATTCCATGGCGCCCGACGGCACCATCTACGAACCCGACATGAACAGCTACAACCACTATGCCTATGGCGCCGTCTGCCAATGGCTGTTCGAAAGCGTCGCCGGAATTTCGCCGAGTCCGAGCGCGCCCGGATTTGCCGAGGTGATCGTCGATCCCGCGCCGATTCCGTCCCTTTCGCCGGTTTCGGCCTATCATGATATCAGCCAGGGACGCATCGAGGCCGGCTGGCAGTGCGACGGCAACAAGGTCACCTATGTGCTGACCCTTCCGGCGGGCTGCATCGGCCGGTTCCGACCCGGAAAACGGCATCAAAACCCGTCGCTCGACGGAGAGCCTGTTGTCGGGGAAGCCATTCTTCCCTCCGGGACGCACCAGCTGGTCTTTTCCCTACCCAGTTCTTGAGGAGCATACACGTCACACCGTTCAGAGGAGGAACGTCATGACACATCGGATAAAACTCATTCTTGCGGGCGCGTCCGCGCTTTTGGCACTGGTCGCGGCCGGCCCGTCGCATGCAGACACCACCCTGTCATTCCTGATCGACAACAACCCGGACACCGTCGCGGCGGCCGAGGCACTGGTTGCCGCCTATCGGGCAAAGGCACCCGACGTGACGATCGAAATCGAGCCGCGGGCCGGTGGCGGTGAAGGCGACAACATCATCAAGACGCGCCTGGCGACGGGGGAGATGTCCGATGTGTTTCTCTACAATTCCGGCTCGCTGCTACAGGCGCTGAAGCCGACACAGACGCTTGTCGATCTGAGCGATCTCTCGTCGCAAGCGAAGGTCGACGAAGGCTTCAAATCGGTCGTCCGTGCCGATGGCAAGATCTATGGCGTTCCCTTCGGCACGGCGATGGCGGGCGGGATCCTCTACAACAGGAAAATTTACCAGGACCTCGGCCTCTCCGTCCCGAAGACATGGGCGGACTTCATGGCGAACAACGCGAAGGTCAAAGCTGCCGGAAAGGTCGCCGTGGCGCAGACCTATCGCGATACCTGGACCTCGCAGCTGTTCGTTCTGGCTGACTATTACAACCTGCACGCGGCCGTGCCGAACTTCGCCGCAGACTATACCGCCAACAAGGCAAAATACGCCGAGACGCCTGCGGCCCTGAAGGGCTTCGAACGGCTGAAGGACGTTCACGACGCCGGCCTGATGAACGAAGATTTTGGCGCGGCAAGCTACGACGATGGCCTGAGAATGGTGGCAACCGGCGAGGCAGCGCATTATCCGATGCTGAGCTTCGCGGTCGGCGCGCTCAAACAGAATTATCCCGAAAACCTCAACGATGTCGGCTTTTTCGCGCAGCCGAGCGACGACGCCGCAACCAACGGTTTGACGGTCTGGATGCCGCCAGCCCTCTACATTCCCGCGACCAGCCAGCACGCCGAGGAAGCGCGGAAATTCGTCGATTTCGCCGGAAGCGTCGAGGCCTGCAAGATCATGGTGGAAACCAATGCCGTTCAGGGGCCTTCCCTGATCGACGGCTGCGACCTGCCAGCTAGCGTACCGCCTGCGATAAAGGACATGCTCCCCTATTTCGAGGCCAAGGACAAGACGACCCCGGCGCTGGAATTCGTTTCGCCAATCAAGGGACCGGCTCTCGAGCAGATCACCGTCGAAGTCGGCTCCGGTATTCGCCAGCCGACCGACGCGGCAAAGCTCTATGACGACGACGTGCGCAAGCAGGCCAAGCAGCTCGGTCTTCCAAACTGGTAGCGGTCTTTCGGGTCAATTAACCTCGCTCCTAAAGGGGCGAGGTTCACCCGATTGAAGAGGTAGTCATGACCGAGACACGCCCCCGTTCGCGCAAATCGCCCTACCCGCTGTGGTTTTTCATTCCGGCCGCAATCATCTACGGCGCGCTGTTTCTGGTTCCCACGGTATCCTCTCTCTGGTTCAGCCTCACACGCTGGGATCTGTCGACCGCCGAATTCATCGGGCTCGAAAACTTTCAGCAGTTCTTTTCCGAACCATTCCTGGTCAAGGGACTGGTCAATACGCTGATCTATGCCGTGACGACATCCGGCCTGAAGACGGTCTGCGGGCTGCTGCTTGCCGTGCTCCTGACCAGCAATATCTTCGCCCGCGGCTTCCTGCGCACGCTGGTCTTCTTTCCCGTCCTGGTCTCGACGATCGGCATCGGCATCACCTTCACGGTGATGATGCATCCGACCAGGGGCATCATCAATGTCACGCTCGAGACGCTCGGCATTCCCGGCCCGGGATGGCTTACCAATCCGGCGCTGGCGCTTTTTTCGGTGGCTTTGGTCGATGTCTGGAAGGGTGTCGGCCTCGCCACCCTGATCTTCATCGCCGGGCTTGCCGCGATCAGCCTCGATTATTATGAGGCTGCGAGGATTGACGGGGCCACGCGTCTCCAGCAATTTTTCCGGATCACCCTGCCGCTCGTGCGTCCCGCCACCGTCATCGTGGTGACATTGTCGCTGATTGGCGGGCTTCGATCCTTCGATCTGATATGGGCCATGACCCGCGGCGGGCCTGGTTTCTCCTCCGATGTGATCGCATCGGTCATCTATAAGCAGTACCAAGCGGGTTTCTACGGTCTGTCGACGGCCGGAAACGTCATCCTGTTCGCGCTGATCGCCGTGATCATCCTGCCATTCACCCTGTGGTTCAACCGGCGCGAGGTCGAAGAATGAGAAGCGTCCGCCCTTACGTGACCGGCGCGATAGCCCTTGCGGTGGCGGCCGTCATCTTCGTCATGCCTTTCGTGTTCGTTGCTCTCCAGGCGGTCAAATCGAAATCCGAAGCCTCTCGCCTCGATTTCGAATTGCCGGAGCATTGGCTGTTCTGGGATAATCTGATCGCCGTCTTCAAGGCGCGCGACTACCAGCTCGCGCTCGCCTATTTCAACTCCACGCTGATCACCGTGGTCTCCGTCACGATCCTGATCCTGCTGTCGGCAATGGTCGGATATGTGATGCAGCGCCGCAAGACCGTCTGGAACAGGGTGGCCTCCGTTGCCCTGTTCATGGGTCTGATGATGCCGCCGGCCGTCGTGCCCACCATCGGCCTCTTGCAGGAGATCGGTCTCTTCAAGACCATGACCGGGATGATCCTGATCCAGGTCGCCTATAATCTCTCTTTCTCGACATTGCTCTACCGGTCGTTCATTTCGACCATACCACGCGACCTCGACGAGGCGGCGCTGATCGATGGCGCCAAGCCCCGCCAGATTTTCTTCAGAGTGATTCTGCCGCTGCTGAAGCCGGTGACCGTCACCAACATCGTCGTGCAGTCGATCGCGATCTTCAACGATTTTACCAACCCACTCTACTATCTTCCCGGCAGGGAGAACGTGACCGTGCAGCTGACGCTCTATAATTTCCAGAGCATGTATACGAGCCAGTACAATCTGCTCTTCATGAATATCCTCCTCGTGACGATTCCGCCGCTGATCGTCTTCATCTTCTTCAACCGGCAGATCGTCGCGGGCATGACGGCCGGCGCAGTCAAAGGGTAGCAGAATGGCTGAGCTCACTCTCAAGCAGGTTCGCAAGAGCTTTGGCGCCCTTGAAGTTATCAAGGGGATCGATCTGGAGGTTGCCTCCGGCGAGTTCGTCGTTTTCGTCGGCCCGTCGGGATGCGGAAAATCGACGCTGCTGCGCATCATCGCCGGCCTGGAGGAAACGACATCAGGCACGCTGACGATCGGCGGCAAGGAGGTGACCTATGCCGAACCCTCCGAGCGCGGCATTGCCATGGTGTTCCAGAGCTACGCGCTCTACCCGCATATGACCGTTGCCGAGAATATCGGCTTCGGCCTTTCACTCGCCCGCCGCCCAAAGGCGGAAATCGCCGCCAAGGTCGCGGCGACGGCTGAAACGCTGCAGCTCACCCAGTTGCTGGAGAGAAAGCCGAAAGCACTCTCCGGCGGCCAGAGGCAGCGCGTCGCCATCGGCCGCGCGATCATCCGCGATCCCAAGGTCTTCCTGTTCGACGAGCCGCTCTCCAATCTCGACGCTTCGCTCAGAGCCCAGATGCGCCTTGAGATCGCCGATCTGCACGCCCGCCTGAAATCGACGATGATCTATGTCACCCACGACCAGGTCGAAGCGATGACGATGGCGGACAGGATCGTCGTCCTGAACGGCGGCGCGGTCGAACAGATCGGCAGCCCGATGGAACTCTACCGCAATCCCGCAACACCATTCGTCGCCGGCTTCATCGGCAGCCCGAAGATGAACCTCTATGGCGGCGAGATAGCGCGGCGATTGAACTGCACCACCTATGGCATCCGCCCTGAGCATATCAGGCTTTCGGAAGGTGCCGGGCAATGGCAGGGCAGGATCCGGCACCTCGAGCGGCTTGGCGCCGACGCGATCCTCTACCTCGACGTCCCCGAACTCGGCGAGATGGTGGTGCGCGCCGAAGGCGAGACACCGTTTGCGCCTGGTATGACGGTCTGGGCAAATCCGGTCGAAGGAGCGGAACATCGGTTCTGAAGCTAACGCCCGCCCGCCGTCTCGCTCATGGGCCTGCGGAATTTCAGGCGAGAAGACGCGCGGGTTGGCCTTGGCGGATTACCAGTTCGACCGCCTGCTTGTCGAAAGATACGAAGCTCTCGCCGCCAAGCCATGCTCCTTCATGGGCAATCACGCCATCTGCAAAATCGCCACCCGCCTCCAGCATGGCCAGCCCTGCTTCGACCGCGGGACGGTTCATCGCCACATTACCGGCGTTGAGCAGGTCGTGGATGGTCTGTGAAACATCTTCCTTTGATAGCCTGGCTCCGCGACGCAGTATCCAGACCAGTTCACATAAGCTCGGCAGGGAAACCGCGATCAGCGATGCTTCCTTGAGGAGCTTTGCCGCTGCCCTTCCCTGCTCAGCATCATCCTGCAGGACGGCTCGAGCAAGAATGTTGGTATCGACTGAGACTTTCATTCCTCGCCGGCCCAGCCCGAAGCCCCGATTTCGTTCATCTCTTCGATGGTCAACGGCTTTTTCATCTTGCCAGCATGCCGACCGATAAAGTCGTCGATGGTCCCCGCTGGACGAGCAGCCTTTACCCGCAGCTCGCCCCCAGGCAGCTTGTCGAATTCGATCCGCTCCCCCGGTTTGACCCCGAGGTGCGTCAGCAAATCCCGTCTCAGCGTGATTTGCCCTTTCATTGTGACGGCAAGGGAAGCCATGGAAAATCTCCTACTTTAAACCAATACAAAAGTAATGGAATTTTTCCTTACATTCAAGGTTCGAGTGATAGGGACTTTGCCTTCACTTTGCCTTCACTGGCCTTGTTCGTGCGTGGCTCACTCCAACCGAAGAAAGAGCACCGACCCATGAGCCGGCTTCTATGCATCCGGCTTAGAACCGGTCGGGACGCAGGGGAGCCAGATCGACAGCCGGAGGCTGACCGGCGATAAGTTGGGAAACCAGATAGCCGGTCAAAGCCGACAGCGTCAGGCCGAGATGGCCGTGGCCGAAGGCATAGGTGACGCGGGGCAAGTGCCGGGAGCTGCCGATCACCGGAAGGGAATCCGGCATGGACGGGCGAAAGCCCAGCCACTCATCGTTCCCCTGCCCGGCCGCCGGCAGGAGCATTTTCACGCCGTCGCGGATCATCGCGGTCCGCTTGGGGTTCAACGGAGCGGCAAGCCCGCCGAGTTCGACCGTTCCGGCCGCGCGCAATCCATCTGCCATCGGCACCATGTAGAAGCCGTGTTCGGGATAGCAGACCGGGCGCGACAGCAGGTGGCCCGCTTGCGGGAACAGGACGTGATAACCGCGCTCGGTGTCGAGCAGGATGCGATCGCCTATCGATGCGGTGAGCTTGCGCGAATGGGCGCCGGCAGCCACAACCGCGTGGTCGGCGAGAATTTCCTTGCCCACGATCCGCAGGCCGATGCCGTTGTCGCGCGGCTCGATGGCAGAGACTTCACCGCTGACGATCGCTCCTCCGCCGTTTATAACCGCCTGGGCGAGCGCAAAGGCGAGTTGCCTGGGGCTGGAAAACACATAGGCGTCACGAAACAGCACGCCCTTGTGGTAGAGCGGCGCAAGATTGGGCTCCATGTTCTTTATGTCGGCGCGGTCCAGCTGGTTCATGGCGACGCCATGGCGCTCACGCAGCCCGTTCTCGGCGTCAGCCGCCCGGAATTGCGCTTCGCTCTTATAGAGATACAGGCAGCCGTCATGCCGCTTCAGCCGTTCGGCGCCTGCCTGCGCCACAAGCGGTTGCCAGGCAGCATCGGCGTGGGAAAGCAGCACCGCCAGGGTGCCGGCGATCCGCTCGACCTCGGCTTTCGTGCTCGATGCCAGGAAGGCGCGCAGCCACGGGACCAGTTGCGGCAGGCATCTCCAGACGATCGCCAGCGGACCGAGGGGATTGAGTAGCATGCCCGGCACTCGCCAGATGACGCCTGACGTCGCGACGGGAACGACGCCGTGTGGCGCAAAGGTACAGGCATTTCCGTAGGAACAGGCCTGCCTGTAAGATGCATCGCCCAAGGGCGGCGCCGGATCGATGATCGTGACCCGGTGTCCCATTCTTTGCAGCCAGAGTGCCGAGCAGAGGCCCACCAGTCCGGCACCGACCACAGCCACATGCCGGCGCTCGGCGTCGGGCAAGGGCTGAAGGTCGGGAAGCGGCGTGTTCATCGCCTAGACCAGGCCTGCTAAGGCGCGGGGACGATCGTTCAGCGTGGCGGCGATGATGCGTAGCGCCGTTGCAAGTTCGTCCCGCGACGATGCGCAGCCGACATTGACGCGCACGGCATGCTCGACCGGCTGGCGGTCACAGGCAAAGGCGGTGGCGGCCATGACCGCAACCCCATGGGCACGCAGATTGGCGGCAAAATCCTCGCATCGCCAAGGGGCCGGCAACCTCAGCCATAAAAACATACAGCGCGGATCGGCGGAGAAGGAATGGCTGGCAAGGATCGTCGTGACGATCGCATGGCGCGCGCGCAGCTCGGCAAGCTGGGCCTTCAGGATCGCTTCGGCCGTGCCGTCCTCCAACCAGCGGGTCGCAAGCAGCAGCGGCAGCGGAGAGGGCATCCAGGCGGTCGTGCGGACCGCCTCGGCAGACAGCAGCGCACGGCCGGGCGGGCAGGTGAGATAGCCGACGCGCAGACCCGGCGCCAACGCCTTGGAGAGTGCTGATATATGATAGGTCCTGGTCGGCGCAAGCGTGATCAGGGCGCTCGCCCGGCTTCCGAGCATCGGTCCATAGACATCGTCCTCGATGATGACGAGATCGTGCTTTTCCGCGACGTCGACCAATTCCCGCCGGCGGGCCTCGCTCATGGTGACGACGGTCGGATTGTGCATGGAGGGAACCGTGAACACGGCGCGCACGCTCTCCCGGCCGCAGATATCGTCAAGCTCCGCCGCCGACATGCCCTGATCGTCACTTCCAATGCCGATAATGCGGAAGCGGAACATTTGGGCAAGCGCGATCAGGCCGTAATAGGTCAGCCGATCGCAGACGATGGTGTCGCCGGGCTCTATCAGACTGCTGATCACCGCCAGCAAAGCGTGCTGGGCGCCGCTGGTGACCACGATATCGTCTTCGGATGGATCGAAGCCGTTGAGCGATATCCATTTTCTCGCGGCGTGGCGCGCCCAGGCCGGGCCTTCCGGCGGCTGATACTCCTGCATCTGGCGAAAGCGCCGGTCCGATGAAAGGTCCGGCAGGGATTGGGCGAGGCGCTGCTGGAAATCGTCGACGGCCGGCCGGTTGACCGTCAGGTCTATGACACCAGTCGGGTTCGCCGCCCGGTCAACCCGCGGCATGGCGCCGTCGCCCATGACGATGGTGCCGCGCCGGGTGCTGCCTATCACAAGGTTGAGGTTCTGCAATTCGCGGTAGGCGCGCGTGACGGTGGAGACGTTGAGCGACCGCTCCCGCGCCAGGTCGCGCTGCGGTGGGAGCTGGCTGCCGGGGGGCAAGGCGCCCGAGCGGATCCTCGCCTCGAGCTCGTTTGCGAGCTCCAGATAGGCCGGTATCCGCGTTTCCCGCTCCTGATTTGTCCGGGTCACTTCCGATCTTTCAGACATACAATTCCTGTAACAGCGACATAAATTCCATAAGCCGGACACGCGCACCAATCACCGGGACGCTGCGATTCAGCTTGCTTTCGTGCGACATAGCACGCTTTCCCAGTGTTTTCGAGACCTCGCCGCCGCTACCACACAAAATTATTTGTGTGGCTTGACAAGCCGAAGTCGGCCGAGACAATATAGCCCGGCATCGAGACAAAGAGGCAGGGACCCGGCCGATGCAAACAGGAGGACTTCATGAGCGAGCGCTTCATTGCTTTCGAGGGCGTGCGTAAATCCTATGACGGCGTCAGCTATGTCGTGCGCGGCCTGGACCTCGACGTCGCCAAAGGCGAGTTTCTGACCCTTCTCGGCCCTTCCGGGTCCGGCAAGACCACGACGCTGATGATGCTGGCCGGTTTCGAAGCGCCGACCGACGGAACGATCACCCTTGCCGACAACAGGATCGACAGTGTTCCGCCACATCGCCGCAATATCGGTGTGGTCTTCCAGAATTATGCGCTCTTTCCGCATATGACCGTCGGCGAAAACGTCGCCTTCCCACTGAAAATGCGCCGGCTCGGCAAGGCTGAGATCACCGAGCGGGTGCGCCGCGCCCTCGACATGGTGCGCATGGCGAGTTTCGAAACACGGCGACCCAACCAGCTTTCCGGCGGACAACAGCAGCGCATCGCGCTCGCCCGGGCTCTCGTCTTCGAGCCGCAGCTCGTGCTGATGGACGAGCCACTCGGTGCGCTCGACAAGCAGCTTCGCGAACATATGCAGCTCGAAATCAAGCACCTGCATGCCCGCCTCGGCATCAATGTCGTCTACGTCACCCACGACCAGAGCGAAGCGCTGACCATGTCGGATCGGGTCGGCGTGTTCAATGACGGCATCCTGCAGCAGATCGCGCCGCCGCATGAGCTCTACGAGACGCCGGCAAACCCCTTCGTCGCAACCTTTATCGGCGAGAACAATGCAATATCAGGCGAAGTCGTCTCGATCGAAAATGCCGTCTGCCGGATTCGCGCCCCCGATGGTTCGATCATCACCGGCCATGCCGGAGAGGGGCTGAAGGAAGGCGCGCGGGCGACGCTGGTCTTGCGGCCCGAGCGGATTCAGCTGGCGCCCGCAACCGAGATTCCCAACCGGTTCACCGCGACGCTCAAGGAAATCATCTATCACGGCGACCATGTCAGGTTGCGCGTCTCGGCCTGCGGCTGTGACGACATCTTCATCAAAGTCGCCGCGGCTAAGGACATTCCGGTTCAATCGCTAGGCTCCACTGCCGTCATCGGCTGGGCGCCGGAGGATTGCCGCGCGCTCGCGCTCTCCTGACCGGGCGCTCATTCTTTCGCAAACGCAACAACAAAAAGGGGAACCACCATGATGCGTTTAAACTGCATGCTTCTCAGTTCCGTCATGACTCTTGCCATCGCAGGAGCGGCATTTGCCGAGGATACGCTGACCGTCACATCCTGGGGCGGCGCCTATACGAAGAGCCAGGAGGAGGCCTTTTTCAAGCCCTTCGCCAAGGAAACCGGCACCAAGATTCTCCAGGATGAATGGGACGGCTCGACCGCCAAGCTGAAGGGCATGGTCGAAACCGGCCAGGTGACCTGGGATGTCGTCGATGTCGAACCCAGCCATGCGCTGCAAGGCTGCGACGAAGGTTGGCTTGAAACGATCGACTATTCGAAGCTCGGCGGCAAGGACGCCTTCATCGATGGTGCTGCGATGGATTGCGCGGTCGCGACGATCGTCTTCGGCACCATCTATGCCTATGATGCCGCCAAGTTCCCGAATGGCGGGCCGACGACGATGGCCGATCTGTTCGATACGGCCAAGTTCCCCGGGCCGCGCGCCTTGCGCAAGTCGCCGAAGACAACGCTGGAATTCGCGCTGATAGCTGACGGCGTCAAACCCGCCGAGGTCTACGACGTGCTCGGGACGCCGGAGGGCGTCGACCGCGCCTTCAAGAAGCTCGACACGATCAAGAAGGATGTGAAGGTCTGGTGGACCGCCGGAGCGCAGCCGCCGCAGCTTCTCGCCGACGGCGAAGTCGTGATGACCACCGCATGGAACGGCCGCATCTACGATGCCGTCAAGAACAGCGGCAAGAACTTCAAGATCGTCTGGGACGGCCAGGGAATGGATTTCAATCTCTGGGCCGAGCCGAAAGGCTCGAAGAACAAGGAACTGGCGGACAAATTCGTCGCCTTCATCGTCAATCCCGACGTGATGGCGCAGCAGTCCAAATACATTTCCTATGGCCCGACCCTGAAAGCGGCCATCGCCAAGGTTCCGGCGGATATTCTCGTCGATCTGCCGACCGCGCCGGAGAACACGAAGACGGCCTTTGTCGTCTCCTCCGAGTTCTGGGCCGACCATGATGAGGAGTTGACCGAACGCTTCAACAAGTGGCTCGCACAGTAACCTCTTCGGGTGGGCGAGTGTCTCCCTGGCTTCGTCCGCCCCTTTCTCTACCGCAGGAAGGCACGAGCGATGGTGATCGCGACAATAAATGAAGGTGACGGCTCTGTGATTGCCGCCCGCACGCGGGTGAAAAGTCTCGGCAGTGCGAAAAGCAAGGCGCAGCTGAGAGCGCTGCTCCTAGTCGCGCCTCTGTTGATCTTCCTGCTGCTCGTCTTCGTCCTGCCCATTGCCCTGTTGTTGACACGCGCGGTCGACAACAGGGCGGCTTCCGCCGCCCTGCCCTACACGATGTCGGCCCTTTCCGGCTGGGATGAAAAATCCCCGTCCGACGAAGCACTGTTTGCTGCCTTTGCCACCGATCTGAAACAATCGCCGCGCGACCAGATCGCCGAGGTGGCCAAGCGTCTCAACTATTACGAGACGGGCATGCGCTCGATGCTCTTGAAAACCGCGCGCACGATCCGCGACGCGAAGCCGCCCTACAAGGCCGCCTTCGTTGCCATCGATCCCAAGTGGGAGACCCCGCACTACTGGACGCTCATCAAGAATGCGTCACCGCCCTTCACCGACTACTACCTGCTCGCCTCGCTCGACCTGGAGCGAGACGCGTCGGGCGCCATCGGCAGGGTCTCGGCGGAGAATGCGGTGCATGTCGATGTCCTGATCCGCACATTCGTCGTCAGCGCTTCGGTGACCGTGATCTGCCTGTTTCTCGGCTATCCCCTCGCCGCGCTGATTGCCCGGTCGAAAGGGGCGGTTGCCAACACGCTGCTGATCCTGGTGCTCCTGCCGTTCTGGACCTCGCTTCTGGTCCGCACCAGCGCCTGGGTCGTCCTGCTGCAGGGACGCGGCGTGATCAACTCGGCGCTCATCTGGTTGGGCCTGATCGACCCCGCACATCCCCTCGACCTGATCTACAATCGCATCGGCGTGCTGATCGCCATGACCCATATTCTGCTGCCCTTCATGGTGCTGCCGATCTACAGCGTCATGAAGAGCATACCTCCGGTCTATCTGCGTGCCGCCTCGTCGCTTGGCGCGCCGCCGATGTCGGCCTTCTTTCGCATATACCTGCCGATGAGCATGCCTGGTGTCAGCGCCGGCGGGTTGCTCGTCTTCATCCTGGCGCTTGGCTATTACATCACACCGGCTCTGGTCGGCGGGCCGGGAGACCAGATGGTGAGCTATTTCATCGCCTATTACTCCAATCAGGTCACGAACTGGGGCATGGCGGCGGCTTTGAGCACGATCCTGCTGGTGGCAGTGCTGATCCTCTATGCCGTCTACAATCGCATTGTCGGTATCGACCGGCTGAGGATAGGCTGATGACGAACTTCCTTTCTTTCCCGCGGCTATTTTCGATCCTCTTGTGGCTGGCTGGCGGCCTCGTGATCCTGTTCCTGATCGCACCGATCGTGGCGATCGTGCCGCTGTCCTTCAATGCCGAGCCGTTCTTCACCTATCCCATGCCCGGCCTGTCGCTCCGGTGGTATCGCGAATTCTTCGATTCCAATGTCTGGCAGCTGGCGCTGAAGAACAGCATCATCGTCGCCGTCTTCGCCACGCTTCTGTCGACCCTTCTCGGCACGCTTGCCGCGATCGGCCTCAGCCGGCCCTCCTGCCCGGCGCGGGCAACGCTGACCGCCATTCTGATTTCGCCGATGATCGTGCCGGTCATCGTTTCGGCGGTCGGCATCTACTATGCCTTCGCCGCCGTCGGGCTGCTCAACAGCCTGACCGGGCTGGTGCTGGCGCATACGGCGATCGGCGCGCCCTTCGTGGTGATCACCGTGACCGCCACGCTCGCAAGCTTCGATCACAATCTGATGCGGGCGGCATCCAGTCTCGGCGCAGCCCCGGTCGAAGCGACGTTGCGCATCATGCTGCCGGTCATCGCACCGGGGGTGGCGTCCGGCGCGCTCTTCGCCTTCGTGACATCATTCGACGAAGTGGTGATTGCACTCTTCATCGCTGGTTCCGAAGAACGCACGCTGCCGCGCCAGATGTGGAGCGGCGTGCGTGAAACGCTGAGCCCGACGATCGCCGCCGTCGCCACGCTCCTCATCCTGTTTTCGACGCTGTTCCTCGCCACGATCCAATGGCTGCAGCGACGCGCCGAACGCCAGAAGATTGCGCATAGGGATTAATTCAGGGGGTTGAGCATGCAGATCGAACGCTACGAAACCGGAAAAAGGATGAGCCAGGCCGTGACCTATGGCGGCTTTGTCTTCCTCGCAGGCCAGGTCGCCATCGACGCACCTGGCGTGTCCGTCCGCGAACAGACGACCAACATCCTGGCGCGGATCACGCGGCTGCTGGAAAGCGTCGGCAGCAATCCGACACGGATCCTCAGCGCGACGATCTGGCTTGCTGACATGTCCGAGTTCGAAGAGATGAATATCGTCTGGGACGCCTGGGTGCCTTCGGGCCATGCGCCGGCGCGCCACTGTCGAAGCAAAGCTCGCCGGGCCGGAATTTTCCGTGGAGATCGGCATCATCGCAGCGATCGGGACCTGATGGTTCGTGCCTCCGTCATCTCGCGGGACGGATAGGAATCCGGAGAACTCAAGCTCTCATTTGCGGCAATGCATCGCCGGCCAATGATAAAAGCGGCTGATAATCTGCTTCTGAAAGCACTGAAAAATCAACGAGGCCGAGTGTGGCGCGCATGGCGGCCAGCGATGGCTCCTTGATCGCGGCGCTAAGCGCATTTCGCAGGAGAAGAAGCCTGTCGTCCGATGCATCGCCTGAGGTGATGAATGGCAGCCCAGGGCCTTTGGGCGTCTCGGCGATGATGCGAACCGCTTTGATATGACCGGGATCGAAGCGGCGAATATTCGCATAGGTGACGCAATCGATGGCGGCACTCTCCGCCCTGCCCTCGGCAACGGCAGCGATGCTGCCGCGGTGGCTGCCGGTTTCGATAATCCGGCCGAAGAAGCGGCCGTCGCCGGCAAGCGGCGCGACCGCTGTGCGAAAGAGATTGCTGCCGGAATTGCTGTCGGGGCTGTTGATCGCAGCCGAGGTGCCGCGCAAATCCTCCAGCGAGCGAAGCGGAGAATCCTTGCGGACGATGATGAAGCTGCGCATCAGCGGGCCGTCGCAGCCGGGATGGCCATAGACCGGCGTCGCCACCAGGCGGACCCTGCCACGCAGGCTCCTGGCAAAGGGATAGCCGCATGCCTGCGACAGAAGAAGATCCGGCCTCAGCCAGGCTTCGTCGTAGGGAACTGTCTGATCGAGCTTTTCAGGCAAGTCCTTGAGGCCGGCATTCGAGAGATAATGCCGGAGGAACGACCATAGCTCAGCCGTCGCATCCGCGAGCGGCTCCGATGTGACATACATGGCGATGCTGACGAGAGGCATTCTGGTCTTTCCCTGCGACAAGGCGCAAGCATCGACCAGGTCAGGCAATGCCGCCCAGGCATACATATTTAAGCTCGGTATATTCGTCCAATCCGTGCCTGGATCCTTCGCGACCGAGACCCGACATCTTCACGCCGCCGAATGGAGCCTCGGCTGTGGAGACGAGACCGGTATTGACGCCGACCATCCCATATTCGAGCGCTTCGGCGACGCGAAATACCCGCGACAGATCGCGGGCGTAAAAATACGAAGCAAGCCCGAACTCGGTGTCGTTTGCCTGTTCGATGACGTCCTCTTCGTCGCGGAAGCGAAAAAGCGGTGCAAGCGGCCCGAAGGTTTCCTCGCGGGCGACCTGCATGCCGGCAGCGACATCGCGCAGGATTGTCGGCTCGAAGAAATGGCCGCCAAGCGCGTGGCGCTTGCCCCCGGAAACGATCCCGGCACCCTTTGCGACGGCATCGCGAATATGGCTTTCGACCTTGGCGACGGCATTGTCATCGATCAGCGGGCCAAGCACGACGTCACTGTCGAGACCGTTGCCGACCTTCAAGCCCGAAACCGCCGCGGCGAGCTTGGCGGCAAACGCCTCGTAGACGCCGTCCTGGACATAAAGCCGATTGGCGCAGACGCAGGTCTGGCCGTTGTTGCGGAACTTGGCAATGAGCGCGCCTTCGACGGCAGCGTCGAGATCGGCATCGTCGAACACGATGAAGGGTGCATTGCCGCCAAGTTCGAGGCCGAGCTTTTTGATCGTCGGCGCGCATTGCCGGTAAAGCAGCTCGCCCGTCCGGGTTGAGCCGGTGAATGTCAGGACCCGAACGTCGCGGCTTGCCGTCAGCGCCCCGCCAATTGCCGCTGCGTCACCCGTAACGATGTTGAGAAGCCCCGGCGGCAGGCCGGCACGCTCACCGAGAACGGCGATGGCGATGGCGGAGAATGGCGTTTGGAGCGCCGGCTTGAGAACGACGGCACAGCCGGCGGCAAGCGCGGGGCCAATCTTGCGGGTGATCATCGCGTTCGGAAAATTCCAGGGCGTGATGGCGGCCACTACGCCTGCCGGCTGGCGCAGGACGAGGATACGCTTGTCCGGCTGATGTCCCGGTACGACCTCGCCGTTGATGCGTCTCGCCTCTTCGGCGAACCATTCGATGAAGCTCGCACCATAGGTGATCTCCCCCTTGGCTTCGGCCAGGGGTTTTCCCTGCTCCAGCGTCAGGATCATAGCCAGATCGTCGCGGTTTTCGATCATCAGCCGATGCCATGCCTTGAGAACGGCGGCGCGCTCCCCGGCGGTCTTCTTCGCCCAAAGCTTCTGGGCAATCACGGCGGCGCGGATGGCATCTTCCGTTTCCGCCGCACCGAGGTCGGGGACCACCCCCAGCGGCTCGCCTGTCGCCGGATTGCGGACCGTCGCCGCCTTGCGGCCTTCCGCTTCGATCCAGCGATCGGCGATGGGGCATGCCTGACGGAACAGCGAGGGATCATTGAGCTTCATATGACAACTTTCAACAGAATACGTGAGCGGTATCGGGATCGAAATTCAGATGAACTATATCTCCACGGCTGAGCCCCGCGATAGCCTCATGACCGAACGGTAGGCGAACCGCCAGTGCCTCGCCTGTCGCCGTCTCGGTCGAGACGTGAATATTGTTACCGAGGAAGGTAATGTCGCTGACCGTTGCGGCAAGACCCGCTCCGGCCGCCTGATTTCGCGACAACCGAATGCGCTCCGGCCTCAGCATCAGGGCCGCCCTCGTCCCGGATGTTCCTTTTCCATGCACCGGAATATGATTGAAGACGCTCCCGCCGCCAAGCGAAATGGTGGCCTGCCCATCGGAAGATGACAGCAGGTCGCATGAAATGAAGTCACTGTCGCCGATGAATTCGGCAACGAAGCGGGTCCGCGGATTGGCGTAGAGTTCCGGGCCTGTCCCGATCTGGTCGATGACGCCCTTGGAAAAGACGGCGATGCGGTCGGAGAGCCGCAGCGCCTCCTCCTGGTCGTGCGTGACATAGAGGATCGTCACTTCGGTCTGCTGATGAATCCGGCGGATCTCGTGCTGGATTTCCTCGCGCAGCTTCTTGTCGAGCGCCGACAGCGGCTCGTCCATCAGAAGCACCGGCGGATCATAGGCAAGGGCTCTGGCAAGGGCGACGCGCTGCTGCTGGCCGCCGGACATTTGTGCGGGCTTGCGATCCTCGAAGCCTTCGAGCCTGACGAGGCGCAGCATCTCCTTCACCTTGCTGTCGACCTCGGCCTTGGACTTGCGCCTGACCTTCAGCGGGAATGCGATGTTTTCGCCCACCGTCAGATGCGGAAACAGGGTGTAGCGTTGGAACACCATGCCGATGTTGCGCTTGTGCGACGGCGTGGCGAGCAGGGTCTTGCCCTCCAGCGTGATGTCGCCTTTCGTCGGAGTTTCAAAACCGGCCAGGATGTAGAGGGTCGTGCTTTTCCCGGATCCGGACGGTCCGAGAAAGGTCAGGAACTCCCCGCGCCGGACGTCGAGATTGACGTCGTGGACGGCGACCACCGGGCCGTATTCCTTGCGTATTCCGCGGATCTGAAGGAATGGTTCTTTCATTGTTTCAGTACCTTACGCACGATGGCAACCAGCGCCATCAAGAGGATCGTCAAAAGGATGAGAAGGGTCGACGCCGCAGCGACAACCGGCGTCAGATCTTGCCGCAGCGTCGCCCATACTTTTACCGGCAGCGTCTGCAGGGTCGGGCTGGACATGAAGATCGCCACCACCACCTCATCCCAGGATGTCAGGAACGAGAAGACGGCCGCCGAAAACAGCCCATGGCTGATCGCCGGCAGGGTGACCCTGATCTTTGCTTCCAGAGGCGAGGCCCCGCACAGAACCGCCGCATCCTCGATCGACTTGTCGAAGCCCTCCAGCGCACTGGATATGGAGAGGATCGAGAAGGGCAGCGCAAGAACGAGGTGCGAAATGACGAAGCCTACCAATGTGCCGCCAAGGCCGATCCTCAGGAAGAAGGCATAAAGGGCAACCGCAAGAACCACGACAGGGAGGATCATCGGCGTCAGGAACAGCGCTTTCAGCGCGTCGCGGAACAGGAACGAGCCGCGCACCAGCCCGAAGGAGGTCACAAGCCCGAGCAGCACCGACAGGATCGTCACGATGACCGCGATCTTGAAGCTCGTCCAGGCCGATTCCAGCCAGCGCGGATCGGCAAAGAGCTCGCTGTACCATTGAAACGTCCAGCCGGGCGGTGGAAAGATCAGCCACTGCGAGGAGCCGAAGGACAGGGCGGCGATAAAGACGATCGGCAGCAGCAGGAAGGCCGCAGTCAGAACCGTTATCGTCAGCAGGATGTATTTCCACCAGCCGAGACGGTCGAAATTGAGCAACATGTCAACGCCCTCCCGGGTTCTGGTTGCCGACGAAGCGCAGTTGCACGGCATAAAGCAACAGGGTCACCACGAGGAGAACCAGCGCCGCAGCACCTCCCATTCCCCAGTTGACCAGCGACTGCACGAATTGCGCGATCAGCTCTGCGAGCATCATGTTCGCGGTGCCGCCAAGAAGCGACGGCGTGACGAAATAACCAAGGGACATGACGAAGACCATGAGGGCACCAGCCGCCATGCCCGGCATGGCCAAGGGCAGCAAAACGCGGGTCAGGCACTGCCACCGGTTGGCGCCGCAAAGTGCTGCCGCCTGCAGGGTCGACGGGTCGATCTTCTTGATCACGCCGTAGAGCGGCAGGATGATGAAGGGCAGCATGATATAGGTCATGCCGATCGTCACCCCGGTCAGGTTGTTGACCAGCGCCAGGGGTTTGTCGATCAGCCCCATTCCGATCAGCATCTTGTTGATGAGCCCCGTCCGCTGCAGCAGCACCATCCAGGCATAGGTGCGGGCAAGCAGGTTGGTCCACATCGACAGGAGCAGGATCGCAAAGATCACCGAGGTCAGGCGCCCGGGCATGATTGCCAGCGCCCAGGCAACGGGAAATCCGATCAGCACCGAAAACACCGTGACGAGACCGGAGACGATGAAGGTGTTGGCGAAAATCTTGAGATAGGTCGCGGACCCGATCAGCTGCGCATAGTTTCCAAAGCCCGGCACGGGTTCCAGCACGCTGCGCAGCAAGAGTACCGCCACCGGCGCGATGAAGAAGATCGCCACGAAGGCGAGAGCCGGAAGGACCCCGCCGAACCCTGTTGCCCTGCGCGCCTTTGGCAGGGGCGCAATTACGCCGGAGGCATCGCTATATGTCGACATGACAGTCCTTCCCACCCGTCAATTTCCGCAGCCGCCGAGGTCCAACGCACGGGGACCGACGCTGCAGGAGGCACGGCGAACATTCGCCGTGCCCGTTCATCTCAAGTTTCAGGCTATTTCGCCTGCCATGCGTACCACTTCTCGCCGATGGCATCGCGATTGTCCGCCCAGTAGTTCATGTCGGCATTCACCTGGCTGGCCGTCTGCTGATCCGGCAGGGTCTTGGCCGTCTCCGGATCCATCAGCTTGGCCGAGTCAACGTTGATTGGTGCATATCCGGTGGCCTTTGCAAGGGCGGCCTGCGGTTCGGCCGAGGTCGCCATTGCAATGAACTTCATCGCGGCTTCCACGTTCGGCGAACCCTTCGGCACGACGAGCGAATCCGCAGCGGTGATGTTCTGTTCCCATGAGGTCTCGGTCTTGATGCCGCTCGCCGCAAGCGCGGTCATGCGGCCATTCCAGATACTGCCGAAGGGAGCCTCGGCGGATGCCAGCAGCTGCTGCGACTGTGCGCCGCCCGACCACCAGACGATGTCCGATTTGATCGTATCGAGCTTCTTGAAGGCGCGGTCGAGATCAAGCGGATAGAGCTTGTCGGCAGCCACGCCGTCGGCAAGCAGCGCCGCTTCGATCACGCCGGGAGCCGACCATTTGTAGAATGTGCGCTTTCCCGGAAACTTTGCCGTGTCGAACAGGTCCGCCCATGTCTTCGGGCAGGCGCTGACGGCATCGGCGTTGCAGCCGATCACGAAGGAATAATAGAAGCTGCCGACCGAATAATCGGTCACGAAGCGCGGATCGAGCTTGGATTTGTCGATGACGGAGAAATCGAGCTTCTCGAGCTGGCCATTCTTGCCGGCCTGGGCGGCATAGTCGCCTTCGACGTCGACAACGTCCCAGGTGACCTGGCCAGCCTCGACCATCGCCTTGAGCTTGCCATAATCCGTCGGTCCGTCCTGTACGACGGTGATACCGGTCTTCTCCGTGAACGGGCTGGCCCATGCTGCCTTCTGCGCGTCCTGGGTCGTTCCTCCCCAGCTCGAGAAGACCATGTTATCGGCGTGTGCCGGTACGGACACAGCCACGAATGCGGCAACCGCCGCGAAAGCAAATGTTGTTTTCATGTTCCCTTATCCCTGTTCTGGTTTGTCCTACGGGGTATGCCTTATGCCGTCAGTGCGCCTCGCTCCTGGGAGAAAAGTTAGCTGGCTTCATAATCTTGTTTTCCGCCACCTCGATGAGATCGCGGATCTTGGGCAGGAAGGCCTGCCACCGGGGATCGGCTAAAAGCCTCTGGCGCCTCGCCTCCCGGTCGTCCAGGCTCGCAAAGGCCCAGATGTGGACGATCTCGTTGATCGTTCCGATCTCCGAAAAGAAGTAACCGACGAGCGTGCCGAGATGGCTCTTCTGGATCTCGATCCCCTCCTCCTCGACGACCTTGAGATATTGCGGGATCGTGCCGTTCTTCAGCCGATAGGTGCGGATCTCGTAAAACATCGGCGCTACCTCATCACGAAGGGATCGGGGATCGGATCGTCCGATGTCCTGAGCCAGATCGTCTTGGTACGGGTATAGTCGAGCGCCGCGGCCATGCCGCCTTCCCGGCCATGGCCCGACAGGCCGAAACCGCCGAACGGCGCGATCGGTGATACCACGCGGTAGGTGTTGACCCAGACGATCCCGGCACGGAGCCCCTTCATCAGCCGGTGCGCCCGGGTCAGGTTCTGGGTGAAGACGCCGGAAGCCAGGCCATAACGGGTATCGTTGGCAAGCTTCAGTGCCTCGGCCTCCGTCTCGAAGGACACGACCGACAGGACCGGCCCGAAGAATTCCTCGATCAGCGACGGCGAGGCGACATCGTCGCAGTCGAGAATCGTCGGCGGGAAATAATAGCCTTCGCCGTCGATCTTACGTCCTCCCGTGACGAGGCGGGCGCCGCTTTCAATCGACTTGGCGACGAGGGCGCCGATATTGTCCTGTTGGCGCTTGGTGGCAAGCGGGCCGACTTCTGTCGCCATATCGAGCGGAGCACCAATCCGGATCGCCTCCGCCTTCTCCCGCAGCATGGCGACGAATTTGTCCTTGATGCTGCGTTCGACGATGAGGCGCGATCCGGCAACGCAGCTCTGCCCTGTCGCGGCGAAGATGCCCGCGACCTGGGCATTGGCCGCACTTTCGAGGTCTGCGTCGGCAAAGACGATGAATGGCGACTTGCCGCCAAGTTCAAGCGAGGTGGAGGCGAGGTTTTCGGCCGAGTTGCGAACGACGTGCCGGGCGGTTTCAGGGCCGCCAGTAAAAGCGACGTGCGCGACCTTCGGGTGCCGGCCGAGAGCGGCGCCGCAGGAGGCGCCGAAACCGGTGATGATGTTGACGACGCCGGCAGGAAAGCCTGCCTCGTGCACGAGCCGTGCAAATTCGAGAAGCGGCGCCGGCCCGTCTTCCGAGGCCTTGACCACCATCGTGCAGCCGGCCGCGAGCGCCGGGCCGATCTTCACCGCGGACAGGAAGAGCTGGCTGTTCCACGGCACGACCATCGCAACAACGCCGATCGGCTCGCGGCGAAGCCAGACATCCATGTCGGGCTTGTCGATCGGCAGGTAGGCGCCTTCGATCTTGTCGGCGATGCCGGCATAGTAGCGATAGTATTCGGCGACATAAGCGATCTGCGCCGAGGTTTCGCGAATGATCTTGCCGGTGTCGCGTGTCTCCAGTTCAGCGAGGATCTGCGCGTTGGCGGCAACGAGGTCGGCCAGCTTGTAGAGCAGCTTGCCGCGTTGCGTGGCTGTCATTTTCGACCAGGGGCCTTCGTAAAGCGCCCTGTCGGCCGCGTTGACAGCCCGATCGACATCGCCTTCGCGCGCTTCAGGCATTTCCGCCCAGACCGCGCCGGAGGCTGGATCGATGCTCGGATAGCTGGCCTCGCCATCTGAGAATTCGCCGTCGATGTAGTGCTGGAAACGCCGCATGGTCTTACTCCTGAAATGCTGGCATGATCTCGGTGATGAAGCGCTCGAGCGACGCCTTCTTGCGCTCGAAGCTCATGCCGGTGTCGATCCAGAAGGAATATTCGTCATAACCGAGCGCTTCATACGCCTTGAGCCGGGCGATGACGGTCTCAGCGTCGCCAACGACATTGTTGGTGCGCATGACCTGATCCGACAGCATCGCGTTTGCTCTGATCTGTTCGTCCGGGATCCGTTCGATCAGACCCTGGGTAACCGGCTTCTCATTTTTGAACCAGGCGAAGAAATAATTGTAGTAGACGCTCAGTTCATGGGCGGCCTGCGCGACATCGTCCTCTGACGAGCCGACATAGGTATGGCGCAGCAACATGATCTTGGGTCGCTCGATATCGGGATGCTTGGCGCAGGCGTCGTTGAAGCGCTCCATCAACGACTGAACCTCGTCGTCGCCCTGCCAGAGCGGCGTCACCTGAACGTTGCAGCCGTTGGCGACGGCAAATTCATGCGAGTTCGGATCGCGCGCGGCAACCCAGATGGGCGGGTTCGGCTGCTGCAGCGGTTTCGGCGCCGACGTGGTCGACGGAAACTTGAAGAATTCCCCGTCATGCGCGTAGTCGCCGGCCCATACGCCCTTGACCGCCGGGATGAGCTCGCGCATGCGCTGGCCAGCACCCCAGGCATCGAGACCGGGCAGCAGACGCTCGTATTCGAAGGAATAAGCCCCGCGCGCGATACCGATATCGAGTCGTCCGTCGCAGATGATGTCGGCCATGGCCGCCTCGCCGGCGAGTTTGATCGGATGCCAGAAGGGGGCAATCACTGTCCCCGTTCCAAGCCGTGCCCGCGATGTGCGGCGCGCCAGATCGGCAATTGTCACGAACGGATTGGGCGCAATGGTGAAATCCATGCCATGGTGCTCGCCCGTCCAGATCGCATGCATGCCGCCCTTGTCGGCGATCTCGCAGAGCGCGATGAATTCCTCGTAGAGGCTCTTATGGCTTTGGCTGGCGTCGAGCCGTTCCATATGGACGAAGAGGGAGAACTTCATGCTTTTGCGTCCCTGGCTGGAATTGGGTGAACGGTGCCGCCGGTCTCGTCGCCGAAATAGACCCCGAAATTGCCGATCGAGCTTTCCATCGCGAAACGGCCGATAATATCGGCGGTCGAACTGGTCTTGAACTTTGCCGCAACCAATGCGTCAGGCTTCATGAACCTGCCGCCGGCAGGCTCGCCCTCTCCGGCAACGGCGTGATAGACAATGTGCTGCTTGCCGTCGCTCTTGCCCTCATAAACCGAATAGAGAAAGCCGATGCTGACCTTCAGCCCGGTTGATGTCTCCAGGTATTTTTGCAGTGCATCGGTCGGGCTGCCGCCATGGGCGTCGACGCTTGGCAGGGAGAGCACATCCTCGCCGAGCAGCAGAACTTCCCCGCGGCGCTCGACAACGGCCGCAAGTTCCATATTGCCTTCGCTTGCCGCGGACACTGCCTTGCTTGCGAGCGTCGGCGTGAAATAACCGCCACGCGCATAGCCAAGACCGTTGCGGCCGCTATTGTCGAAAGCTTCGATGCGCCCCATCAAGATGACGTGGTCGCCGGCCTCGATGACCTGCTCCATGGCACATTCGAACCAGGCCGCCACGCTTGAGAATATCGGGCAGCCTGCCGATCCCCTCGCCCACTCAACCGCCGCAAATCTATCCTCGACCGGTCGCGCAAAGGTGTTCGACACGTCTTTCTGCGTTTCCGAAAGCACGTTGATCGCAAAATGCTGCGCTCCGGTCATGATGGCGAAATTGCGCGATGTCTTGGCAAGGCAGACGAGGAGAAGCGGTGGATTGAGCGAGACCGAGGTGAAGGAGTTCGCCGTGAAGCCGATCGGATTTCCATCCCCGTCACAGGCGGTGACGACAGTCACCCCGGTTGGAAAGGCCCCGAATGCATCTCGCAGTGCTCTTGGGTCTACAGTCTGGATTGTCATCGTTCATCCTCCCCGAACGACAGCCACTCAGCGAGCAGCGAATTGACGATATCAGGCGCGGTCAGGTTCACCATATGACGATGGCCTTCGACGATGCGGGCGTAGCCCCGCGGCGCAAGCTCTGCCATTTGCCTTGCCATCAAGGGCGTCGAGTTCGGATCATCGGACCCCGTCAGAAACAGGGCCGGGCCAGCCACGTCTTTCCAGCCGTCAGCATAGGTCTCGTCTCCTCCCGCGAAGGCGGCGTAAGCGACGGCATATCCCTGGGGATCAACGAGGTTCAGCCATTTTCGCGTCAATTCACGCGCAGTGACGCTGTTCGCATCATCGCCGAACCAGCGGGCCAGAGGGCCTTCCTTGTCGACACCCGATACCGGAATGGCCGCGGCGCGCGAAAGGACGGCGGCCTTTGCCTCTGGGTCACGCTTGTAGACACCGTTGAGGTAAGCGACACGGCTGATCCGCTCGCCAAAGGTCGCGGCCGCCCCTCCTGAAACCAGTGCGCCCATCGAGTGCCCGGCAACATTTGCCGTGTCGATTGCCATATCGTCGAGAAAGCGTCCGAACCAGGCGACGAACTCCTCGAGCCGACTGCCCACCGGCAGCTTTGCGCTCTCGCCATGTCCCGGCATATCGACAGCGATGACGCGATGGCCTGCAGACAGGAATGCGATCTGCGGAGCCCAGGCCTCGAGCCGCATGCCGACGCCATGAATGAGAACCAGCGGCTCGCCGCTGCCGGCCTCGTGATAGGCTGTTCCGCTTGCCGTCTTCTTTCGGGGCAAGGCACCGGCGGCGTTTGTTGCTGCAGCGGTGCGTGTGGTCGATCCGGCTGTCAGCATCTCAGAGCGCTCCCTCAAACGCCCGCAGGATTGGCAACGTCCTGTCCCAGGTCTTTCAGATCCTGGTAGCGGTCGCCGATGCGGTGATGCGGGCGCCCGCCTATCGAAGCACCGAGAGCCACAACGATCTCGTCGGCAGCAGGCGCGTCGGGGATCGACGTCTGGATGGTCAGGTAGTGCGAACGGCGGCCTTCATCGTTCTTGTCCATCAGCGGGATCATGATCGGCGCATTGGCCGGACCGCGTGTGTTGCAGAAGGCGAGATAGGACTTGGCGCCGACGGCCTGACGATAAAAATTGCCGAATCGCAGCGTGTGGATGAGCGCGGACCCGTGTTCGATTTCGCCGTCCAGGCCGACGACAGCGGACTTTCCGTATCCCTCGACAGCCTCGCCGGACCCGACCGCATCAATGATCATCTTGGTCAGCAACTCGCCGAGCACCGGAGCGCCTGCGTGAATTTCGGGCTTGAGGTCGTCGACAAAGCCGCGACCCGCCCAGGGATTCTTCACGACCGCGAAGGCGGTAAACAGCTTCAGCGGAACCGCCGCGGCCTTGCCGCCTTCGATCAGCGTCGTTTCGATCTGCAGTCCCGTCTTGCGAATTTGAATGGCCATCGAGCACCTCATTTCTCAATTGTGTATTATGGTATACCATCATACATGAGTGTCAAGTCGGCTTTCCGACGGCAGATTCTGGCCGAGGCGGTGGCGCGTACGCTCTCGACTCTCCGCGCAGCGCTTTCGTCCTTCAGTGCGTTGTCAGCTGACAAACAACCCGGCGAGGCCGCAGGCGCAGGCCGAATCTGGAAGTCATGACCATTCCAGTTCATATGATACCGCCCATATTATTGAATATGGCATACCATCACATTGAGCAAAGTTGGGTGTCAAGCTTGGAGTGCGGGGTCTGCTGAATTCCTGGGAATGTGATTGCGCCTGCTGGCGTGACATCGGCAGATGCTCGGTGCCGGCGCTTTGCCATCCACCGCTGACGAAGACCGCAGCAGTCTCCGCCGCGCCTAGAACAGGATGTCGTCCGAAAGCCGCTTACACGTTTCGGCATCATGCACTAGTCAAAACACCGCAGGGCGACTATTATAGTTGGATTGCTCTTGATACGAGTTCATCTTTACCAAAATTCGGAAATTTCTTGCTTCATTTCATTAACATCTTAGGAATACTTCTTCGCCGCGCCATCCTATTGGTAGCGTGCTCCGTGGCCTCGCTTAGTCGATCGACCGGGTTTATCGCATCGATACTCAGAGGGGGAACACGAATGGCCTTATGAGCCGTATAGCTCCAGATGTGGCGAGATGTTGGTTTGCCCCCTGCATGACTGTTTACCGAAGTGCTATTTAAATTTTCATTCGTACCAAGAGGGAATTTTCGAAGGAAAGGAACTATGACAAGCGACCTCGCCGAGCGGCCTTCGCGGTCCTACTCCTTCGGGCCGTTCATGCTGATTCCCGAGCGCCAACTGCTCTTGCAAGGCGAGGCGCCCGTTCGGATAGGAGGCCGCGCGCTGGATATCCTGACGGCACTAGTTGAGCGGCCTGGCGAACTTGTAAGCAAACGCGAGTTAATGGCTCGCGCTTGGCCAAACATCATCGTTGACGAAGGTAACCTCAAGGTCAACATGGCGGCGTTGCGGCGAACGCTTGGGGACGGACCCGGCGCCGCGAAATATATCGCGACCGTGACAGGGCGCGGATATCAGTTCACTTCTCCCGTCCAGAGACATGGATCATCGGGCCTTGCGGCGCCCTTTCGTTCGCCAACACCACGCAATCACAATTTGCCGATTGCGACGTCGACGATCTTTGGAAGGGCAGATACGATTGATGCTATTCGACGGGATCTAGGAGAATCCCGTCTGGTGTCGGTCGTTGGCGCCGGCGGTATCGGAAAGACGACAGTGGCGCTCGCTGTCGCCGAGCACGAACTTAAGGCGTTTAAGGATGGCGTCTGGTTTGTTGATCTGGCGCTTCTGCAGGACCCGGCCCTAACGCCCAACGCCATAGCGACGGCGCTCGGCCTGGCGGTCCATTCTGCAGACGCCCTTGCCAGCCTGTGTGAATCCTTGCGCGATCGCGAGGTGTTGCTCGTGCTCGACAGTTGCGAACACATCATTGACGCTGCGGCGTCCTGCGCAGACCGCCTCCTGGCTGAAGTTGCCGGCGTGAGGATCCTCGCCACCAGCCGAGAACCACTTCGAGTGAAAGGGGAACGCGTGCGAAGGCTGCCGGGATTAGGCGCGCCGCCGCGCTCGTCTCGGCTGAGCGCCGCCGAAGCACTGTCATTCCCTGCCATTGAGCTTTTTGTGGACCGAGCAACCGACAGCTTCGAACTGTTTGAGCTGCATGACGTCGATGCGCCGGCCGCTGCCGAGATATGCCGGAGACTTGATGGTCTGGCGCTTGCAATAGAACTTGCCGCGACACGCATCGATGCATTCGGAGTCGGCGGTCTGTTGAAGCAACTCGATGATCGATTCCGCCTTCTTGTCGGGCGGCGGGCGGGCCCGGAGCGGCATCGCACCCTGATTGAAACGCTCGACTGGAGCTACGGCCTGCTGACGGAAAGCGAGACCGCGCTGCTACGCGCTGTATCCGTTTTCGCAGGTCTTTTCGATGTCGAAGGCGCTTCGGCAGTGTCGAACGTCGCTCCCGCCGAAACGGCGGACGCCGTGGCACAGCTTGCGGCGAAGTCTTTGCTTGCGTTTGATGTCGACACCGACGGCGTCGCTTATCGTCTCCTTGAAACAACGCGAGCTTATTGTCTCGAACGACTGCGGGTCAGCGGCGAGGATCAGATAATTCGCCAACGCCACGCGGAGCATGTGTGCACGGTGCTCGAGCGGGCCACGGCCGAATGGGCTGAGCGCCCTGCCCGTGAATGGGAAGCCGCCTATGGGCGTGTACTCGACGATTTGCGTGGTGCGTTAGCGTGGGCAGCTCAGGATACAGTGAACCAGTCTCTGCGCATCCGGCTGACCGTCGCTGGACTCCTGCTCTGGAACCATCTGTCGCTCACCGAAGAATGCCGCGTTCATGTTTCGCAGGCGATTGAAGAACTTGGCCCGGCGGGACTCGCCGGCAGCGTGTTTGAGATGCAGCTTCAGGTGTGGCTTGGTGGCGCTACCATGTTCACGCAGGGCCTCATGCCTCAGGCGAGAGACGCCATGCAACGGGCGTTGGACATCGCCGTTCAGATTGGCGACACCGATTGCCGTGTTCGTTGCCTTCGGTTGATCGGAGTGTTTGAACTTTTCAGCGGCGAGAACGACGCCGCGGTCCGCACGCTTGAGACCTTCGCCTCGGTTGCAGCCGCGGAGGTCCCTTCCGCCGTGTTGGAGGCGGAAGTAGCCCTCGGGATCGGCAAACTCTTCATCGGCCAGCTCCCCGACGTCCGGCAACGCTTCGAACGTCGTCACCTGCTCAATCTGGAAGACATCAGCGATACCCAACGCTTAAGGCGGCACGTGCGATACCTCTCCGATAGGATTGTCGATGTGACGAATCTATTGTCGCATGCACAATGGTTGACGGGTTCACCAGACATCGCTCTGGACACCGCGCGGGCAACGGTTGACTACGCGTCCAAGACCAAGCATCACCTTTCACTGGGCAATGCGCTCTCATGGGTCTGTCCGGTATTCTATTGGGCAGGACATTATGACGAGTGTGGTCGTTATGTCACCATGCTCGATGACCAAGCGAGGCGGCACGGATTCGACGTTCGGCGTCCAGTCGCGATGTTCTATCGTGCGGCGCTAGCATGCGTGCAAGGCGACGATGCGGCCCAACGTATTGACGACCTCGAGCGGGCCATTGCGGAATTCCACTCCACGAGGCACCTAGCGCGATTGCCCTTCTACCTAAGCGTCCTCGCAGACTTCCAAGCCCGGCGTGGGCGTCTTGGCGACGCGGAGACTACGATCCGAGCCGCGCTTGACCGAGCAGATGCGAAAAATGACCTGTGGTGCCTGCCCGAGGTCTCGCGAGTCCAAGCCTCCATTCTGCTTGCCCAAGGCCAGGCGGACAGGGCTGAGATGCAACTCAAAAGGTCAATGACACTTGCGCAGGCAATCGGTGCCTCGTCATGGCGGTTGCGTACGGCCCTCGACCTCGCACGCCTCTGGTGCGCTCAGTCGAGGGCCGACGATGCTTATCAGATGCTATTGCCCATATTCAGCGAATTCACGGAGGGGTTCGAGACGCGCGACCTTGTTGCCGCCGCCGACATCCTCGCCTCGCTCAGCACTCCCCAGAGAAATCGAGGCCACTCTTAAGAACTCGGCCGTGATCCGACCTTCGAGCGGCCTGCCTTCGATTCCCTGCTAAAGAATTCCCCGAGCCGGCGCAAAAGCAGAGCATCGGCGTCGGCTTAACGACGCGCAAGCGCCGCAGCGATCGACGGCTCATATTGTCCGTCTATTTGAATGAACAACATGCGGCACATTTTGCCAGAGCGGTTCGCCCACGCGTGGTTGGTGCCGCGCTGGATTACGACACTGTAGGGCTTGAGCAGCACTTCGGAATCGTCGAGCATCAGCGTCATCTCACCCTCGATAACGATGCCATAGTCAATGGCCTCGCTCCGGTGCATCATTGGGTGCGGCGAATCTGACTTTACAGTCAAACCGCCGGGGTCATTGACCTCATTAAACAGCTCTTTCATCTGCAATGTGCCATTGGCAAGGTATTCGGCGTCTGGCGGCATGTCGACGAAGCGGATGCGGGTGCCGTGCTTCGGCGGCTGGTGCATCAGCGCACCGGTGGTCGGATCGGCACCATTGTCCACTTGCGCCGGTGTGCCGCGCGTTTCCCAAACCTCGTGGAAGATCATCCCGGGAATAGCATTCAATTCGACGACTGTTGGCAGCGGGCCGTTGATCGCGACAATAGATTTGCCATCGGCATCATGTCCGGTGACGACGCGGTGGATTCCCGGAAAGGACATGGATATGCTCCTTGAGAATAGGTGGTGGTCCTGTAGTGCGACATAGTAGCGAAGAGAGGTCCAGTATTTCTAGAGTCGCGATGTGACCCAGCGATATTTAGGCGGTTATTTCTTCCTTGCCCAAGTCATTGAACGGCTCGTGAAGGAGCTCTCCGCAGATCATTAACGTCTTATCTTTCGATCCAGACTGATCCATTGATCGTCCTTCACTTGCGCGCTTCATTCTCGAACTCCTAGCAGCCCTTACGACCTAGAAAATCCCTGATCAGCGCTGCGATTTCCGGTCCGTCAGTCTCCAGGGCAAAGTGCCCCGTATCGAAGAGATGAATCTCGGCGTCGGGAACATCGTTGCGGAAGGCATGTGCGCCAGCCGGGGCGAAGAAGGGATCTCCGTTTCCCCAAACGGCTAGAACAGGCGGCCTCGTCGCCCGCAGATACTCTTGCCAGCGTGGATAGAGAGCGATGTTCGACTTATAGTCGCCGAACAAGTCGAGTTGCACTTCCGGATCGCGGTCGAGAATGGCCTGATCGTGCGCAACCGCGTCGGGGCTGACGAGTTCGAGTTTGTCCTCGGGCACGCCATGTGTGTACTGAAACCGTGTGGCGTCTACGGTGAGGAACGAACGCAGCGCGTCGCGATTCGCTGGGCTGGGATTTTCCCAATCCCGCATGGGCTGTATGTTGGCCTCCCTTAATCCCACTTCGTAGACATTGCCGTTTTGCGTGATGATGGCGGAAATTCGGTTCGGATATGCCGCGGCTAAACGAAAACCGACGGGCGCGCCATAATCGAAAACCATCAGTCCGAACCGTTCAAGCTTCAGCGTGTCCACCAACGCCAAGACGGCCTTATAAAGATTGCCGAACGTGTAGGCGTATGCACCACGCGCGGGTGCCTTTGTTGATCCAAACTCTGGAAGGTCCGGCGCTACTATCCTGTGTCTGTCCGCGAGTTGGAGAATGAGATCGCGGTACATGTGGCTTGACGTCGGGAAGCCGTGAAGCAGCAGAACAGGCGCTGCTTCAGCACCTATCTCGCGATAAAACATTTCCACCTCACCGAGATTGACCTTCTTATATCGCACCCGGTGCCAGCTCATCGCTTGTTCCCCATAGCATAGTGGCTAACATTCTCATTCTCAGGTATCGGAGATCGAGCGTGAGATTAAGCATGCGTTTGCCCTGTTACGCCTCTGGAAGGCTCGTCCCGATCTCGCAAATATAGTGCTAAACACGCGCATGCCCGACCTCGATCGGACTCAGCACCAACGCGGTGCGGTCTGCTAAGTCACCGATCTGCGCGAGATAGTTCTTATAGTGGTGGGTCTCACGGTGAGCTGCGACGGCTGCGCCATCCACATACAGTTCATCGAGAACATACCGGTCGGGACGAGACTGGTCCTGCCAAATATCCCATCGCAGATTGCCCGGCTCTGCTCGGCAGTCCGTCGCCATTCCGAGAAGCAGTGCCTGCAGCTTCTCTGCCTTGTCTGGCCGAGAGGTAAGGATTGCTGTGATCTTAACGTGCGATGACATGGACTAAGCCTTTCAATCTCCGACATAAGCCAATCAAGGCTGTGGCAGTTGATACCGAGCCCCCAGTTGGCCAGCGTCCAAAGCGAGCGGAAGTGTTGCAGTGTCCGCCTGAAATGAGCGCCGGGGCGTGGCCAATGACTCCCGATTAACGCCTTGCGACTTTTCGATCGAGGAAATCGTGAATGAGCGGCGCCATCTCATCCAGCTTGTCTTCAAGGGCGAAATGGCCTGTGTCGAGGAGGTGCATTTCAGCGTCTGGAAGATCACGCGGGTAAGGATGTGCGCCGTCCTCCGGGAAGATCTTGTCATTCTTACCCCAGACGATCAGCGTCGGCGGCTTGCGTTCGCGGAAGAAGGCCTGGAACTGCGGGTAGAGCGGGACGTTCGTGCCGTAATCGTGGAAGAGATCGAGCTGGATATCCTTGTTGCCCGGCCGGTCGAGCAAGGCCTGATCGTGAACCCAGTTGTCGGGGCTGATGCGGGTGAGGTCCTTGACGCCGTCCGTGTACTGGAACTTGGTGGTCTCGAGGACCACCAGATTGGAGAGCGCCTCGCGCTTCTCTTTCGAATCGTCGGCCCAGTAGGCCTTGATCGGATCCCAGAACTCGCGCAAGCCTTCTTCATAGGCATTGCCGTTCTGGACGATCAACCCGCTCACCCGTTCCGGGTGCTTGAGAGCCAGACGGTAGCCGACCGGTGCGCCGTAATCCATGAGATACATCGCATATTTCTTGGCGCCGAGCTGGGTCATCAGCGTATCGACCATGTCTGCATAGTGGCCGAAGGTGTAGGCGAACTTGGTGTGATCGGGTGCATCACTCTGACCGAAGCCCGGATAGTCGAGTGCGATGACGTGATAGCGATCTGCCAGCAGCGGAATGAGGTTGCGGAACATGTGCGAGGATGTCGGGAAGCCGTGCAGAAGCAGCACGACCGGGCCCTCGGCCGGGCCGGCTTCACGATAGAACATGTCGACGCCATCGATCTTGGTCGAACGATAGAAGACGGTGATTGGCGTCCGGGGACTGGCCGCTGAGTTCTGAGCCGGAGCGGCGAACGCCTCAGGAACCTGCGCCAGGCTGACGGTAGCAAGCACCAGGGAAATGATCAGTCGGTTCATTTTCATCTCCATAATTAGTTGCAGCTGAGCGCGAGGTCGATTCCAATATTTAGAAGGAAATCTCCACGCAGTGAGCCAAGACGGCCGTCTTGCTTCACTCGTCGCGGCACGGCGGCAGTAGTCCGGGCACCATAGCTACTTTGGCCCGGCCGCAGCGCTAGTGATGAAGTCGACGACATCCTTGGGATGCGATAGCATCACCGCATGGCTGCTCTGGATTTCGATAACCTTCGCGCCAGCCCTCGCGGCCATGGAGCGCTGTCGGCTCGGTGGAACCATGCGATCCAGCGCAGTCACCATGAAATAGCTCGGCTTCTGCTTCCAGGCTGGGCTGGTTATCTTGGTCCGAACGGCCCCGAGCCCCCAAGGCACCTGAGCTGCAGCCATAAACCGCGTCGTCGAGATATCGACGTCGGCGGCGAAAGCGGCGGGAAACTTCGCTGGATCGACAAGGATGAAACCGTCACTCGGCGGTAGCAGCGGAGCCCCTTCTTCGCCTGGCGTCGGCGCAGTCGCCAGATCAAACACCCCCGCCATAGGAGTGGCCGACAAGCACTACCGGATGCTTGGCATTCGCGATGACCCTCTTGGTCGCCGCGACATCACCATCCAAGGTGATCGTGGGGTTCTGCACAACCAGGACTTCATATCCGTCCGCTGACAGCAAGTTGTAGACAAGCTGCCAGCCGGAGGCGTCGACGAACGCTCCATGCACAAGCGCGATCGAGACTGGCTTCTCCGCGGCGGCGGAGGCGACCGGAGCAAGAGCAATCATGGCAGCGAGTAATCTCCAAATTGACCGTTTCATCAGTGTCTCCATCAATCTCTGAGTTGAGCCGACTATTCGGCCGCGGCGAGGAGTTTTTCGACTGTCCCGTCGGTGCTCCACACACCATTGGCCATAAAGCGGTAGTTGATGAGCGCGGCGAGATAGCCATCGCCGTCGGGGAGCTTCGAGGCGGCCACGCGCCACTGCCGTGTCACGCTGCAGCGCGCTTCCGGTCCAACGCAGCGATCAGGGCCACGGCAATCGGATGATCCGAACGGGGATTCTGCCCGGTGATCAATTCGCGATCCTCGATCACATAGGGGTCGAAGTCGACGGGCGTGGTGCTCACGATGCCGCCCGCAAGGTTTAGCGCGAGCGGCATGTCGAAATAGATCTTGGCGTGCAGGATGGTGTCCTCGATGACCTTCTCCTCGGTCGCCGAAAAGACCGTCATCTTGTAGCCCGCATATTGCCAGCCCTTGGCCCATTCCTTCGCCTTCTCGGGATCGCCGGCGATCAGCGCCGCGCGGAACTCGCGCGCATAGGGCATTGCCGCAACGGCAGAGATCGGGCCGTGGCATAGCATCGCGGTGGGCTTAGAATGCTCGTGGAAGTGGCGCAGGATCTCGCCGATCCCCTGGTCCTGCATCAGGTCGACGATCGGCGCCTGGCCGCCGGGAATGTGCAGGCCGACATAGCTGCCCAGTCCTTCATCGAGTACCGAGCGCAGGGTGCGCGCCTTCATCGACGGGTCGTTTGCGTAGTAGTCCTTCGCGCGGGCATAAGCCGCCTCGTCTCCGCCGAAATGTGCGGCTGCGTCCGACGCCCGGTCGATCGTCGGCGGTGTTCCGTCCGGCGTCGCAAGCACCACCTCATAGCCGGCTTCGATCAGGGCCATCGCCGGCACGACCGTCTCATTGAGATACTGGCCGGTGACGCCCCAATAACCGCCCTTCGTCTCGATCCGGGTCGCGTTCGACCCAAGAACCACGACTTTTCCCTTACTCATGACTTCCTCCGTGCCTTGCATTACGAGTGCAGCGATGGAGTAAGTCTTATACTTTTCTCCCCTAGATGGGGGTTAGGTGCGGTTAAATCCGGTAAGGTGCTTTTACGGCCCTTGATCCGGTGAAAGTTGTTCTACGGCACCGGCGGCGCACCAGGGCCGAGACGAGGCGGACCACACCATTGAGCACGCGTTGCGCTGCCTCTGCGAGGCGCCGGTGGGCGTCGAGCGGCGCATCGGTGATGCTGGAAGCACCTGAAGTTCGAGGAGCTCGCGCCGCTTACCGACGCTGGGCTGACGCGCCAGGGACTGTTGGTTTCGAGCCTTCCAGAGGACTGCCTCAAGAAAGAGGCGGTTGTTGCCGCCGCTGCGACCGGGGTCGGTGTCCTTGCCATGGCAATGGGGCGCTATCTTCTCCCACTGCCTATCCGGCAAATCTGTGCGAATCATCCTCTTCAAAAGGAGCTTGAATCAACGCTGAATCTCAACAGACCCTAGTCGGCAGGCTTCTTCGCCGACAGCACCGCTTCCGCAATCGCGCTCGCGGCGGCGACGTGATCCATCGCCGCCTGGTAAGCCCCCTCGCCGTCACCGCGGCGGATGGCGTCTACGATCTTCGACATCTGCAGCGGCCCTTCGATGCCGCGCCTCTCCGTCTTGATCGTCATCGAGCGCAGGTGGTTTATGCGCACGGTTAGGAGATTGACGACACCCCAGGCAACGTTCCTGTCAACCATCGTGAACAGCGTGTGATAGAAGGAAGAGGTGTTCGTCAGCACAGCCGCCATGTCGTTGTCGCGGTAACTGTTGCGTATCCCGGCCAGAGATTCCTCCAGCGCAGCGACGATCTCGGGGCTGCGACGCTCCGCGCACAGCCGCGCCGCCATGCCTTCCAGCGCGCCGCGGATCTCATAGATCTGTTTGGCTTCGTCGATGTCGAGCTGCGCGACGATCGGCCCCTTGTTCGGCAGATTGGCGACAAGCCCTTCCGATTCCAAATGTCTCAGAACCTCGCGCACAACTGTTCGGCTGACGCCAAGCTGGGCGCAGAGGTCACGCTCGACAAGGCGATCTCCGGGACGGAAATATCCGTTGACGATGGCTTCGCGGACCTTATCGAGCGCCAATTCCCGCAAGGTCTTTGCAGGACGCTCAACTCTAATTGCGTCCTTCAGAGCACCGCTCATTCTGTACCTCAGTGTTGGACTTTGCACGCTCAACTTCCGCCGCGGTAGCCGAATGCAAGAATCGTATTATGGCGTACCAGATACTGTAGCTGTCGGCGGCCGGCAATTCAACAAGCGCCGTGCCGAGCTATAGCGCCGCGCGTCTTTTCAGACGGGAGCTAGCCTCTTGAAACGATCTCCTCGACCACGGCCTTGGCCTGCACCCGAATATCCGGAACGGCCGTGATCTCCCAGAATTGTCCTGCCGTCAGGGCGCCGACCGCGAATAGTCGGGCAGGCGAGATCCGGGACGGGGCTATCACCTCGGAAGCGGCATCCACCTGGATCCCGAGGCCGAGAGGATCGGGGACGATCAACTCAAAGCGGCTCATCTCCTTCAAAAGCGGTGAATGACTGATCCCGGCCCGTTCCATTCCCGTGCAGTTGACGAGCCAGTCCGCCCGGATCTCGGCGATCTCGCGCGTCGCTCTGACCCTGTAGCTGGCAACGAGCGGCCCTCCTCAGCCCCGAGCGATTTCAGGAAGCCCGCGTGGAAACGAACGGTTCCGTCTAAGACCAGCTTCTCAAACTTGTCGAACACGTCAGGCGCGACCCGGTGACGATGGATGTTCCACCAGGGAAGCGCATGCCTGAGGAAGCGTGCGCGTTCCTCGCTCGAAAGCCGTTGCCAGAGAGCCTGCGTTGCAGGCCTCAGACCGTCCATCACGGCTCGCCAATCGGCAACCGTCCTGCTCTTTGCCCGCAGGGTCTTCAATATGCCGCTGATCGTCTCCGGAAGTCTCTGAACGTCGATCGGCAGAGGCACTGGCGGCTTCCACGCGTGTCCGAGCGGTGCGAGCCCGCGCCGCGAAAGCACATCGATCTTGCCGCTATGGCCATGGGCGCGAAGCGCGAGAACCTGATCGATCATCGTCAAGCCGGATCCGAGAATACACACCGCATCGGATGGTGCGACGCGCCTCAGCCACGAAAGCCGCCACGGGTTCTCGATGATCCGCGATCGCAGCGATGCCGGGACCCCGTCCGGAGCGACCGGAAGGGTCGCGTTCCCGACGCCCAGGCAGAGCACCACGTTCCTTCCGGCAATCTCGTCGCCGTTGCCGAGATGGAAGGCCAGCGTGCTGCTGTAACGTTCCACGCATCCCGCCGCCTTGGCCTTGATAAAATCGACCCGGCAACGGCCGTCCCGTTTTCGAAGCAGCCGTGCAAGTGTATCGCGGACATAAAGACCGTAATCGCTGCGCGAGGCGAAATCGCCGGCCTGCAACGGGCGTCCATGGCTTTTCAGCCAGTCGACAAAGTCGTCGGGTTGATGCGGCAGCAGGCTCATGCGGCCGGCGGGAACATTGAGGCGATGGAGATAGAGCTCCGTCCGGTACGCCGTCCCACGGCCAAAGCCAGGATCGTCGCCGACGACGGCGACCTTCGCCGAAGCGGGAAGCTGCTCGATGAGATTGCAGGTAACCGCGATCGCTGAAAAACCGGAACCGACCACGATAACATCATATGTCAAATACATTCTCCCTGAAGCTCAGAACGTCATCGAGACATTTCGTCATTCAAGCCCCGTGTCGCTCACCGGTCCCTGCTGATCGCAGGAGCGGCCGAATCACGAAAACAATTATCTATATAGTCTATAAATATCGTTTGTTATTTCTCCCGCTAGCCCCTTCCCAACCATTACGCTTCAGTAGACAAACTTCATTATAAGAAATGACATTCTCTTTCGAATACGCTGAGTGAAAAAACCGGCCGCACCCAAGATGGAAAATCGGATGCCGGGAATGTGCGCCGCCGGCATTGAAAGGCTTCTTTCAATCGACCACTTGATGGTCTATATTCTGGTCGAAAGGGAGTAATCGCATGAAGCTGTCAGAACAGGTCAAGCCGATCAGCTACCTCAAGGCGCATGCGCCGGAGATCATCCGGACGCTGAAGGATAATCCGCAGCCGGTCGTCATTACGCTTCACGGAGAGGCGAAAGCCATCCTTCAGGACGTCGGCCAATATGAAGAAACACAGGAGACACTGGCGCTCCTGAAGGTGCTGGCGCTCACCAACCGGCAAGTCGAGGAGGGCAAACTGCGCCCCGCTGTGGAATCCTTCGCGCGCATCCGCAAACGTCTGGCGGACAGCCAATCCTGATGCCATATCGTGTTCTTTTCGCTGAGGACGCGGAACGCGACATCGAGGATCTCTATCGCTTCATCGCTAGCCGCGACGGCGCCGAGACGGCAGAGCGCATCCTCACCGAAATCGAGAGCGCCTGCGCCGAGCTTGAAGAATTTCCCGCCCGCGGAAATATTCCGAAGGAATTGGCGGGTATCGGAATTTCCGAATATCGGGAACTGCACCATAAGCCGTGGCGCATGATCTATCGAATCCTGGGCACGGATGTCGTCGTCTACTGCGTCGTAGACGGCCGGCGCGACATGCAGAGTTTTCTGGAGCGAAGGCTTATCCGCGCTTAGCCACACGCTGCCACACGGAGGTTGAACACTATCCAACCTTCCGGCCCGCCGGGGCGTTTGCGCGCAGAAGCGCCATCAGCATCGGGCCGATCGCGAATTCTCCCTTTTCGCTTCGCCGCGTCAGGCCACGAAGATAGCCACCGGCCGAATTAATGTGGCCGCCGCGCTCCAGGATGCATGCCATCACGGTCGCGGCGTTTTCCGGACCCATCACATTGGCTGCCTCCTCGTAGGCCGACGGACTGACGCCCAGCATCGATCGAACGATGACGGCTGCGGCCATCAGATCGCGCCAGTTGCGGATTTCGCCATCCGGCCCATAGGCAAGGATTTCCGGGCAGGCCTGCAGAACCAGTCCGAGCGGAAAGGATTTCAGTCCGCCACCGTCATTGCGGGCGCCCGGCTGTCGACTTTGCTCTTCCTCCTTCTTCTGCCCGCGCGGGTGGGCTGCCTCACCCCTCCCCTTCTCTGGCATCCCGGCCCCTCGGTCATTGTCTTGCTCAGCTATCGCGCCCTGCTTCGTTTCGAAGCCTGGTTCAAGTTCAGAGAAGGAGTCGGGGTTTGAATTCTGTATGTGACGCTCGATATAATCGGCATTGCCGCGCTGTTTTGTTGATTTAACCCGAATTTCCAGCCGGTTAAGAATATCTGTGCGCAGGGCCGTCAATTCATCCAGCAACAGTTCAAGCTGCGCTGTCGTCGGCGATCGCGGCAGGCCATCGATCAGGTCCCGGAATTCGCGGTATAGGCCTTGCCAATCCCCAGGGATCTCTTCCTCAACGGCCGCTTCGATCAGTTTGGCAATGTCACGGCGGCAAAGGGTGATGCGTTCACGCAGGCGCTGGACATGCAGCCGCTCAGCCATCACCTCGGCCGCGAGCTGCTCGATCTCCTCGGCACGGGCAAGCAGCGGCGCCAGCGAGAAGCCGAACGCCTCATCGACCTCCCCTGCCCTGTCCCTGCGGACGTAACGCTTGCCGTTGGGGCTATCCTTGCGCACCAGAAGACCTGCCTCGACGAGCGCGGCGAGATGACGCCGCACAGTCTGTTCGGCCATGCCATGCGTTCTGAGCGAAAGCTGGATATTCGACGGGAAGACGATCAAACCGTTTCCCTGGGCCAGCTCATTCTTCGGATAAAAGCTCAAAAGAGCGTTGAGCACGGCAAGCGACCGATCGCCGATGCCGAGCAGCGGCTTTGCTTCGCACAGCGCGCGAAACAATTTCCACTTATCGACCGACTGATCCGGTTTGATCTCCCCGGCCATGACCTGGCTTGCGAGCATGCCAAGCGTCATCGACCGCCGCCCAAAGGGCGTCGTCACACTTCCGGTTTCCATATCTTCCACCTCAACGAGGCAAAAGAAATCCGCTCACCAAAACGGCGCCAAAAACTCTTGACAGCGATTCTCGGAAGTGCGATTCTCGGAGGTGTTCAAGACTACGAGGAAAGCTTCCGTGACGGTGACGTTCGGGGGCTTTTTTCTTTTGCGCGTTATCTCCTGTCCGAATTGTCAGCTGACAACCGGTCTAACTGCCTCATTTTCCCACATTTTCCTCTTCGAACTCGGCGGCGAGGCCTACCAACCGCTGAGCCAGGAATTCCGAAAACGCCGCCGATTTGACGGTGATGCGAAGGGTTTTGCCAGAGCGGGCCACCAAAGCAAGTGGAGCGCCGCCTTGGGTCCGGAGCGTCTGCTCGGCCCGCTGCGGTACGCTCCTCTCCTCTACCGCCTTCCAGATGACGTCGAAGCGGCTATTGGTCTCCAACGTCCCGAAACCAGCGGCACTGATTACGGCCTGCGCCTTTTTCTGCCCGCCCATCTCCCTGAATTTCTCGGCAAACGCCAACCAGCGTGGGCGCCCGACCTTGGGGGCCGGCCCGATGGCAAGAATGATCTCGGGGTCGATCGTCTGAGCCACCTGCAGGAGCCTTGACGTTTCCGGCTTGTCTGTCGCCAGCGCCCTGGCGATCATGTCGCGGCTGAAGCCATGTTCATCCATGCGGCGTGCAAACAGTGCCCGCTCGATAAAACTCAAGTCGACACGGGGGCCATTTTCCTGACCCTGTGCGAGGATCAGCTCTTCATCTGTGAGCTTTCGCACGACGGCCTTAACAGGAACCCCGATCTCTGCAGCCGCCCGCAGGCGCCTGTGGCCATAAGCGGCCTGGTAGTGCCCGGCCCTTACCGGGTCCGGCCGCACCAGAATCGGAACCTGCTGTCCGCTTTCCTGGATGGACTGCTTCAATCGCTCGAACTCGGCATCCTTGTCGACCGGGATACGGTCGCGGATGAAGGACATTTCGATGGCAGCCGGATCGATCTCCAGCACCTTGTCACCGGAGGCCAGCGATTCGCGCAGCGCCTTGGCGGCGGCTGCTTCCTCTCCCAGCCGTCCAAGCGACAGGTTCATCGCCTTGACCGCTCCCGATGGCCGGTGCGGCTGTTGCACGCTTGGCACCTCCGGTCGTGTCGGTTCGACGGCACCGACCATGCTCTTCAGGATGTCGCGTCCTTTTGGGCTCATGTCCTGCTCCATGCACTGCGAATGAGTTGCTCGACCTCGGCATTGACGCTGTCGACGGATTCCACCCCGCGGTCATAGGTCTGGCGATGCATCGTCTCGCGTCCCGCCTCGTAGATTGTCTGCTTGGACAGGCCCGCATCCGAGACCGCTGTCGACTTGACCATCATCGAGGTCAGCACGCGCTCGCCGAACAGACTCCGCAGGAAGGCGACGATCTGCGCCTGCGGTCCATCATTGGCCTCATAGCGGGTGATCAGATAGCGCATCCAATCATAATCGAGATTGCCGCCTGCCTGCTTGACCACGGCCAGAAGGTCGGAGGTCATCGTCAGGAACTGGTTCATCGACGCCACGTCGAGCATCTGCGGATGGACGGTGATGAGGACGGAGGTGGCAGCGCAGAGAGCAGACAGTGTCAGGAAGCCGAGGGTCGGCGGGCAATCGATGATGACGACATCGTAGCTCTGCTCCAGCGAATGCAGCGCATTGCCGACCCGCATGAAGAACATGTCCTTGTCGTCGCGGTTGGTGTCGGCAAGCGCCTTTGGAGTATCGTGCTCGAACTCGTGCAGTTCGAGATTGCCGGGAATGAGATCGAGCCCCGGAAAATAGGTCTGGCGGACGATGTCGGCTACGTCGCGTCGCGTTTCGTCATATTTGATGGCACCGTAAAGCGTCTCGTTTTCGCCGACGTCGAATTCGGGCTGATATCCGAGCATCGCCGACATCGATGCCTGCGGATCGAGATCGACGGCAAGCACGCGGTAGCCGCGAAGAGCCAGGAACTGCGCCAGGTGGATCGATGTCGTCGTCTTGCCGGAGCCGCCTTTGAAATTGGTGACGGCGATCACCTGCAGATGGTCACCCGGCCGGCGCATCGGCAGATAGGAGGGTTTGGTGCGCCCGAGATGGTGGCGCATTGCATGGATTTCCTCAAGCGAGAACACCCGTCGCCCGGCCGCCGTCTTTTCCGGATTGATGCTTTCCACCTGGGCGGCGAGGTGGCGAACGTAGCTGTCGGTAACGCCGAGCAGCTTGGCAGTCTCTGTGCTGCTGAACCGCCGTAGCGATTTGCGGGCATCGGGCGAAAACAACCGCTCGAACAGCACCTGCAACTGACTGCTGAGCATCGTCGAGTCCTGCGCGATCGTCTCGTCGATCGAAACTCGACTCGCTCTCTTGGCTTTCTCAACAATCGCGGCCTTGGTCGGCATTCACGCAAATCCTGATAAATCGGGTCATTTTGCGCAAATGATCGTGAGTCTGCCGATTCCGTCAAGCGATTTCTTGGTTAGCCAATGGATAACAAACCGGATTCGACGAAAAAATCATGTGGAATTCCGGAATCTTAGCTCAGTTGTCAGCTGACAATGGCGGCCGTGTCCGCATCCATCGACGGCCGGCCCTAACGCACTTCAGCATATTCGATACGACAGAGCGCCATTACCGACTCACTTGAAAAAACATCCGCCGCTTTGGCACGCCGGATCAGGCAATCCGTTTTTCATTTATAGGCAGACAACGGCAAGGGCTTTCGGCTTCCAGCCCGCGGACGGATTCGCTGCCGGAGGCCTTGTCATCTGCGTCTTGGATTTGGGCAACGCGGCGTGGCTGAGCAAGGCTCAGCATTTGTTCGAGACGACCGGCATTGAGCGGAGCGCTTATTCCCTTGAAGTTCATGATCTATCTTTCGTCTGCGCATCGATTGCGTGAAGCCGTAGAGATAAGCGCAATTTGAACCTGCCGAGAACCGCCCGTCGGCGTTATCACCATCTTTTCCGATGCCACGCGGGAAAGGGGAGGGGAGACCTCCATCTTCAAGCGCCGCTCTGAAATGCGGCCTTCGGCAGCGACGCTCGCCGTCTCGGATCTCTTCTGCGCGCAAAGATCGAAGAGTGGCGCGCAGGAGCGGACTGCCGTGCGAAACTGAATCTTTGCCCGCGCACCGGCGAACCGGCGTTGTTCTCCGATCATGCGGCATCGCCGGAATTCCGAGATTTCAGTGTGGGGCTCACTCCAGCGAGCGCTGTTGCTACGTGCTATCGGGGAGGGGAGGTGTGGCCTGGATTTTCTTGCCGGTCTAAGTCGGCAGAATACTGAGGGCAGGGGCGTTGAAAGGTGGGGGATCGTTTGTCCGGAGATCCGATCGATCGCCAGGCCAGACAGATGACACCGGTCCGATCAGATGCCGGCAGTTGTGCGCGAATAGGTTTCCGATATCCCGGGGGGCGTCATCCCCCGCGAAGATCACAACAGCGCATGCTAGGCGAATCAGGTCGCGGTGGGTAAGATCGATACTGCTAATCGGGATCATACGTCGGTAAAGACGTTTGCCCCTAGCCTGATCAACCAGATCTCACCCTGTTCGGCAAAGCGGTCATCTTTCCTAGCGGAACTTATTGGCGAGTTCGCTTCCGTCAGCGGAATTCCTTCTTGTTTACCTGCTATTTACCATAATGCTCCACGGCTCCGGTCGAGCCCCGTTCCTTGCTAGCAGGGTTGCGCGAGGCAGGATTCTATTACCGCGCCTTCGTTCCCTCGCGATTGGTAAAGTGCGCATTGCCCAAGCCCGTGCCGATGGTCAGCACCGCCCATCTCGACACGTCGTTCATAAAAGGGATCTGCGACAATCCCTGCACGACGGCATCGTTGTGCACCATCACGAATGTGCTGTCCTCGCCGATCTCCGGAATGGCCTTCATCAGTGCGGCAGGAAGGTTGAAGCTGTCGCTCTCCCAGTTTCCGCCCGGCAAGTTTTGTCCGCCGCGTTCGATGGAGCCATCGGCTTTGATGATGCCGGGGCATGCGATCCCGATGATGGGCGCCGGCTTGAGATTGGCCTTTTCGGCCTTGCCGATCAAATCCCGCAACATCGCGGCCAACTTCTCGATGGTGGCGGTGCGGCTTGGCTCATCGTCGGCATGACGCCAGATGGCGGATTCCCAGACACTTGCATCCGCAAAATTCGGCACGTCGTCCTTTCCGAATTGAACGACGCCGGCGCGAACATTCGTGCCGCCGATATCGACAGCGAGCATCGCCTCGTGGCCTTTGAACATCCAGCGCGGCATTAGGTGGACCGCGCCGATCAGTCCGGCCTCATCGGGGTGATGAACGATCGGCACGACCTCGACGTCGACGCCGGCCACCTTGAGAATAACCATGGTCCTGGCGATCGCCAGCTCGCCAAAGCGGCTCTCCCGGAAGCCGCCGCCGACGACGATGCGTTCCGTCTTGACCCAGCGCTTGTCCTTCAGGAACTTTCCGATCACGTCGGCAAAGTCCTGGGAGAAGTCCTCCACCGCCCCCATGACCAATGCCGCCGCCTCCATATCGTCGCCCTTGAGAAAGGCATCGATCTTCTTCTTGGAAAGCTTCTCCGTGGCGGCGTTGCCGAGCGGATCGTCTCCGACCTTGCGGATGCGTTTTCTCCAATCGTCGAGCTTCAACTGAAAAGTCTTCTTGTTGGCGTTGTCGCCAACGAAACCATCTTTGTCACGCAGTTCGTTGTTGTAATCGTCGATCGTCACCAATGGCAGGTTTAACGCGCCATGTGCCAACGGGGCATTGACCTCATCACGGGGATCGGAACTGCTTTTGGCCATCAATGTACCTTCTACGGCGCGAGTGCTCGAACGGGCGGCGAGATACAACGCGGACTAGCCTCCGGATGTTCCGGAGTCTGAAAAGCCACCTTGTCCTTGTCGGCCAGCGACCTAGCTTCAGTGATTGCAGAGTTTGGAGAATGCCGTGCAGGACGACGACGCTACTCAGGAAATGCTTTCACTGGTCTTGGAAGAGCCGGATCATTGGGCGATGTTTCTCGATATCGACGGGACGCTGCTCAATCTCGCGCCCACACCGGATGCGATCGAGGTCCCGGAGGCGCTTCCCGGACAACTTCACCGCCTGTCGAACAAGCTCGGCGGCGCCCTGGCGTTGGTCACCGGCCGATCGCTTGCTTATGCAGACGAGCTGTTTAAACCCTTTGCATTTCCGACAGCAGGCCTTCACGGCGCGGAAATCAGGAACGCGGCGGGCATGCAGACGATCGAGGCCACAGCTGAGTTTCAGGCGCTGAAGCATGCGCTGACCGCGGAAGCCGAGCACTATCCTGGAGTCTTGATCGAGGATAAGGGTGCGGCCGTTGCCGCCCATTACCGGCTCGCGCCCGAATATGAAAAGGTGCTCGAAGACCGCATGCACTACTATGCGGAGCTCGCCGGGCCAAACTGGGCATTGCAGCTCGGCAAGATGGTATTCGAGCTGCGTCCAGCACGGTCGAGCAAGGGCGATGCGCTGGAGCGGTTCTTCCAGTCCGACCCCTTCAAGAACCGCTGCCCGATTACCATCGGCGATGATCTGACCGACGAGTCGATGTTTGCGATCGCCAATGCGCGCGGCGGCGTTTCCGTGCGTGTCGGCGCGATCGGCACCCCGAGCTGCGCCACGAGCCGGCTGTCTTCTTCTGCGCTAGTCAGAAACGTGATTGCCGCCTTGGCCGCCTGAGGCCCGCCCTTGGACGATGGGCAAAGCGGATTACTGCCGTCTTTACACCGGCTACGCAGCGCCGATTGTCAAAAAAGTATCGGTTTTAGCCGGGAATCGTGGTGGCGGGCATGACACGAGCCCACTACACTCCCCTTAACAATAAAGCCAAAAAGGGAATTTGGCGGGCGGCTTGGAACCGTCCTCGGAGGAGGAAACAATGGAACCTGACTTGGAAGTCATTCAGATCCGCCCGGGCGAATCTTTCGCAACGAAGGCGCATGGCTATCCCTACCATACGGTTCGTTGGCATTTTCACCCGGAATACGAACTTCATCTCGTCGTGGCGACAACAGGACGGTATTTCGTCGGCGACTTCATCGGCGAGTTCGAGCCTGGTAATCTTGTGCTTGCCGGGCCTAATCTTCCACATAACTGGATCAGCGATGTCCCGACGGGATCGAGCATCCCGCTTCGATGCCAGCTCATCCAGTTCAGCGAGGGCTTCATCAGCGATACGATGAAGGTGCTGGCCGAACTCGGCCCATTTGAACCTGTTCTCGAAGCCTCCCGCCGAGGTGTGCTCTTCGGCGCCGATACCAGCCGGCAGGTTGCGCCTCTAATGAACGAGGTGCAGCAGGCTCATGGTGTGCGCCGTATCGAGCTTTTCATGATGATCGTCGGCCTGCTCAGCCGCGCACAGGATGCGCAGCTTCTCGCCAGCCCGAGCTATCTGCCCGATCCCTCCGGTTACATGTCGGCCGGCATCAACAAAGCGCTCGCCTATATCAGGGAACACCTGACCAAATCCTTCGACGAAGCCGATCTCGCGGCGATTGCTGGACAATCGACAGGCGCCTTTTCGCGCGGCTTCCGCCGCCATACCGGCATGTCGCTGGTGCAATATGTCAAACGCCTGCGTATCAACCTGGCCTGCCAGATCCTGATGAGCGATGACCACGCATCGATCACCGATATCTGCTTCGAGGTCGGCTTCAACAATCTGTCTAACTTCAACCGGCAGTTTCTCGCGGAAAAAGGCATGACGCCTTCCCGTTTCCGACGGTTGTTGGGTGACAATATCAACGTGGCAAAGGCGGCCTAGAGGGGCCGAACGAGCACGTCCAAGGGACGAGGAGGAAGAAAACTGACACTGACTTGAACGCGGCACGCGATGAGCGGCTCGTGATCGGAGATGCTTGTCCTCAAAAACGTCAAACCGCCGGGACAGGCGCGACCGTTCCTTCAGCCGAACGGCCACAGCAGAACAGTGCGATCACTACACAATTTTTTCAATGGGAGGAGATGGAAATGATGAAATTCTCAACACAGGCGGCAGGCGCCGCGGTATTTGTCCTGTCCTTGCTGGGCGGTACGTCCGCCTTTGCGCAAACGGCCGTTTCGGATGCGACAGTGGCATTCCTCATGCCCGACCAGGGCTCGACCCGCTACGAGGAGCACGACCACCCGGGCTTCGTCGCGGAAATGAAGAAGCTTTGCGCGTCGTGCAAGGTTCTCTATCAGAACGCCGATGCCGATATCGCAAAACAGCAGCAACAGTTCAATTCGGCGATCACGCAAGGCGCCAAGGTCATCGTGCTGGACCCGGTGGATTCGGCCGCCGCCGCATCGCTCGTCCAGCTCGCACAGAGCCAGGGCGTCAAGGTCATCGCCTATGACCGCCCCATCCCGAAGGGCAAGGCGGATTTCTATGTCTCATTCGACAATAAGGCGATCGGCAAGGCGATTGCGGAATCGCTCGTCCAGCATCTGAAGGCACAGAACGTGCCGACCGATGGCGGCGGCATCCTGCAGATCAACGGTTCACCGACCGATGCGGCTGCCGGGCTGATCAAGGATGGCATTCACGAGGGTCTCGCGAGCGGCGGATACAAGACGCTTGCCGAATTCGACACACCGAACTGGCAGCCCGCGAACGCCCAGCAATGGGCGGGCGGTCAGATCACCCGTTTCGGCAAACAGATCGTCGGGGTGGTCGCTGCAAATGACGGCACTGGCGGCGGTGCCATCGCAGCCTTCAAGGCTGCCGGTGTCGATCCGGTGCCGCCGGTAACCGGCAATGATGCGACGATCGCCGCGCTACAGCTGATCATCGCGGGGGATCAGTACAATACGATTTCCAAGCCGAGCGAAATCGTCGCCGCTGCCGCTGCCAACGTCGCCGTGAAGCTTCTGGCCGGAGAAACGATCAAGGCCGAAATGACGCTCTACGACACGCCCGCGCAGCTTTTCGTCCCTGCCGTCGTTACCGCCGAAAACCTCAAGGCCGAGATCATCGACAAGAAGATCAACACCGCCGAGGAGCTGTGCACCGGCCGCTATGCCGACGGCTGCAAGAAGCTCGGCATCACCAAGTAATCGAGCCAAGAGAAAGCGCGGCTGGGCCACCGGCCGCGCTTCCGATTTTCGCTTTTTCGAAAGGCCAGGCGATGTCTGAAACCTCTCATATTCCTGACCCTTCCCGTCAGCCTGTCCTCAGTCTGCGCGGAATATCGAAGAACTTCGGGGCGGTGTCGGCGCTCACCGATATCGAACTCGACGTATATGCCGGTGAGGTCGTGGCGCTGGTGGGCGACAATGGCGCCGGCAAATCGACGCTGGTCAAGATCCTGGCCGGCGTGCACCAGCCAAGCTCGGGCACGATCCTGTTCGAGGGCAAGCCGGTCAACCTGCCGAGCCCAAGTGCTGCTCTCGGGCTCGGCATTGCAACTGTCTTCCAGGATTTGGCACTTTGCGAAAATCTCGATGTCGTCGCCAATATCTTTCTCGGCAAGGAGCTCAGTCCGTTTCAGCTCGATGAGGTCGCCATGGAGATCCGCGCCTGGCAGCTGTTGAACGAGCTTTCCGCGCGCATTCCAAGTGTGCGCGAGCCCGTCGCCTCACTGTCCGGCGGACAACGCCAGACAGTGGCGATCGCCCGATCGCTGCTGCTCGAGCCGAAACTGATCATGCTCGACGAGCCGACCGCAGCGCTCGGCGTTGCCCAGACCGCCGAAGTGCTTGACCTCATCGAACGCGTGCGCGAGCGCGGCCTCGCTGTCATCATGATCAGCCACAACATGGAGGATGTGCGCGCCGTTGCCGATCGCATTGTCGTCCTTCGCCTCGGCCGCAACAACGGCACCATGCTGCCCGACGCATCCAACGAGCAGCTCGTCAGCGCCATCACCGGCGCATCCAACAATTCCGTCTCCCGCCGCGCGATGCGCCGCAAGGCGCAAAGCCAACAAACCGAGGAGGGCAGGCCATGATGAAGACCATCGAGAATGAACCGGCAGCACCGGCGCTCCTCGACCGACGTGACGAGAGAGTGCACCATGACGATAGCCTTGCCGGCTCGATCCGCGCCTTTGGGGATCGCATCCGCTCCGGCGATCTCGGTTCGCTGCCAGTCATTGTCGGCCTGGCGATCATCTGGACGGTGTTCCAGGCGCTCAATCCAGTGTTTCTCTCGAGCAGCAACCTCGTCAACATGCTGTTCGACTGCTCGACGGTCGGCGTCATCTCACTGGGTATCGTCTGCATCCTGATGGTGGGTGAGATCGACCTTTCCGTCGGCTCCGTCAGCGGCTTCGCCTCGGCGCTGGTCGGCGTCTTCTGGGTCAACCAGGGCTGGCCGGTGGTTCTGGCAGTCCTCGCCGCCATGATTGTCGGCGCCCTGATTGGCTCGCTCTACGCGTTTGTCTTCAACCGCTTCGGCATGCCGAGCTTCGTGTCCACCCTGTCCGGGCTGCTCGCGGTTCTCGGCCTGCAGCTCTATATCCTCGGAGCGACCGGTTCGATCAATCTTCCCTATGGTTCCTGGCTCGTGAGTTTCGGCCAGATCATGGTCATGCCGGACCCGGTCGCCTATGCGCTGGTGGCGCTTGCGGGCATTGCCTACTTCTTCGCCAGCTACCGCACCTCGGCGCGCCGGCGGGCGGCCGGCCTGTCGGCGAAATCGGCCCGCGGCCTGCTTCTGCGCGCCGTCATCATCACACTCGCCCTGGAAGCTGTCGCATTCTATCTCAACCAGTCGCGCGGCATTCCGTGGATGTTCGGCCTTTTCGTCGGGCTCGCCGCCGCCATGAATTATGCGCTGACGCGCACAAAATGGGGACGCTCCATGCATGCCGTCGGCGGCAACAGGGAAGCTGCCCGTCGTTCCGGCATCAACGTATCGCGCATCTATACGAGCGCCTTCGTCATGTGCGCTCTGCTTGCGGCAACCGGCGGCGTTCTCTCTGCCGCTCGGCTGGCGACGGCAAGTCAGCAGGCCGGCACTGGCGACGTCAATCTCAACGCTATCGCCGCGGCGGTCATCGGCGGCACAAGCCTGTTCGGCGGGCGCGGCAGTGCCTATTCGGCCCTTCTCGGCATCATCGTCATCCAGTCGATCGCCAGCGGGCTGACGCTTCTCGATCTGTCGTCATCGCTTCGATACATGATCACCGGCGCTGTCCTTGCCGTCGCCGTCATCGTCGACTCGCTGGCACGCCGATCGCGGATTTCGCACGGCCGAGCCTAAAGCAACCAGAAAGCAGAGGAAGAAAATGGGACAGGATCTGTCTGGAAAAGTCGCGGCCGTCACCGGAGCGGCGTCGGGTATCGGCCTGGAATGCGCCAAGACTATGCTTGCCGCGGGCGCCCGGGTCGTGCTGGTCGACCGAAATGAAGACGCCTTGAAGGAAATCTGCTCGAAACTCGACGCCAACGCCATTCCCTTGGTCATCGATCTCACCGATCCGAAAAGCGTCGAACGGATGATGCCAGAGATTCTGGAAAAAGCCGGCCAGCTGGACATCTTCCACGCCAATGCCGGCTCCTATATCGGCGGCGAGGTGCTGGGCGGTGACCCGGATGCCTGGGACCGGATGCTCAACCTGAACATCAACGCCGCATTCCGTTCGGTGCATGCCGTTCTGCCGCATATGGTCGAGCGCAAGACCGGGGATATCATCCTGACGAGTTCCGTCGCCGGCATGATCCCCGTCGTCTGGGAACCGATCTACACGGCCTCGAAACATGCCGTCCAGGCATTCGTCCATACGCTGAGGCGGCAGGTGGCCAAGCATGGCTTGCGCGTCGGCGCCGTCGCTCCAGGCCCAGTCGTCACCGCCCTTCTCAGCGATTGGCCGCAGGAGAAGCTGGATGAGGCGCTCGCCGCAGGTGGCCTGATGGAGGCGAACGAAGTGGCCGAAGCCGTGCTCTTCATGCTGACGCGTCCACGCAACATCACCATCCGCGACCTCGTCATCCTGCCGCAGAGCGCCGACATCTGACGAAAGTGCATCCGCCTTCAACACTCGCGAAAACCCACTCAAGAGGAAACGGCCATGATCTTCGACAGATTTCGCCTGAACGGACAGGTGGCACTGGTGACCGGCGGCACGCGCGGCATCGGGATTGCCATCGCCGAGGCGCTCGGCGAGGCGGGCGCCAAAGTCATCATCACGGGCCGAACCCGCAATGCAGCGGCGGAAGACCGGCTCTCCAGGGCCGGCGTCGATTGCGATTTCATCGCCGCCGACCTGATGAAGGAAAGCGCTGCCGACGAACTCGTGACTGAGACCCTCTCACGGGCTGGGCGGCTCGACATCCTCGTCAACAATGCCGGCATCGCCATTCACGGCGACAGCGGCGAATTCTCCGATGCCATCTGGCGCGAGATCATGACCGTCAACGTCGATGCCGTCTTTCGCGCCTGCCGCGCCGCACTCGCACCGATGCGGCGCCAGGGCGGCGGCGCCATCCTCAATATCGGCTCGATATCGGGCATCGTGTCCAACATTCCCCAGAACCAGGTCGCCTATAATACCTCCAAGGCGGCGGTCCACATGATGACGAAAAGCCTCGCCAGCGAGGTTGCCGCCGAGAATATCCGCGTCAACGCCATCGCGCCGGGCTATATCGAGACCGATCTGTCGCGCGGCGGCATCGACAATCCCGACTGGTTCCCGACCTGGCGCAGCATGACCCCGATGGGACGCGTCGGGCAACCGGAGGAGGTGGCGGGTGCCGCATTGTTCCTCTGCTCGGCGGCGGCAAGTTATGTCACCGGCGAAGTGCTGGTGATCGACGGCGGTTATACGACGCGGTGAGACGCGAACACGAGATTGGGGGAGGGTGGCTCACGGCCGCTTGGTCGGGGGGAGTTTCTCTCCCTCCTGCGTGTCTGATAATCGTGGAGTGGGCCTCGAAGACAATTGCGGGCCGCGCATCGCGTCGATGCGATCTCAGCCGGATAAGATCTGCAGGGGGATGGTGATTTCGAACTCGGTGCCGGCGCCGGTCGTCTGCAGCAAGCGGATCGTACCGCCATGGGAGCTCAGCATGGCGCGGACGATACCGAGGCCCATGCCGGTGCCGCCCTGTTCGCGGCGGGTTGAGAAGAATGGCTGAAAGATGCGTTGGCGATTTGCCTCGGAGATACCGCTGCCGTCGTCACGGATAAGAATGACCGCTGTTCGGCCGTTGGCCGATACTCTCAGTTCCAACAGCGTGGCGCCGTGCTGAAGAGCGTTTTCGGCAAGGTTGGCAAAGGCGATGCCGGCTGCTTCCTGGGGAAGAGTAACCGATATTTCCGTATCGCCTGCGCCGGAAATATGGAGGGCGGGAAACCGTTCGCGCAGTGAGGATAAGATGTCGGCGACGCTGCTTCTGCCTTCGGCCACGGGCGTTTCCGCCTGCGCAAGCTCCCTCAACCGCTGCAACAATGCATCGAGCCGGACTGCATCGGCGACGATGTTGTCGAGAAAGTGCAAACGCTGCGCCTTCGTCATCGGCCTCTCGACGTCATCGTCACGTAAAAGCTCAGCCGCGCCGCGGATGGCCGTCAGCGGCGATTTCAGTTCGTGGGAGACATGAGCGGCAAAGGAGCGGACATATTCGGTGCGATCGACCAGTTTTCCGGCAAGATCGAGGAAGCTTTGCGACAGCATGGCGATCTCGCGCGTTCCATAGCTTTCCAGCGGCCGAATTGCTCCCTTGCCGCCGCGGGCGATCTCTTCCGTGCGGGCGATCAAGGCGTCGATAGGCCCGGTGATGGTGCGCGTCAGCACATAGGCAACGCCGAGCGTCAGCATGAAGGCGACGACGAGGGCGCCGATTTCCGCCGGTGCCATCCTATTCGAATTCGCCTCCACGGCACGAAACCAGATGACGATCAGGATCGGCAGCGCCATGACCGCGAGAAGCACCACATAGACGATCAGCGCCAGCGTCGGCCGCCATTTCGTCCTGATTTTCGGTGCCGACATCAGGCCTTCCTCCCGCTTTCGATGCCGAGTTTGAAGCCTATGCCGTGGACGGTTGCAATGATCGCGGAACCGCCGACCGCCAGGAACTTGGCTCTGATGTTGCGGATATGGCTGTCGATCGTCCGGTCAGCGACATAGGTTCCGGCGCCATAGGCCGCCTCCATCAGCTGTTCGCGGCTGAAGACCATATCGGGGCGTGACAATAATGCGTCCAGGATTGCGAATTCGAGCGCTGTCATTGCGATGGTGCTCTCGCCAAACATGACCGTCCTGCCGCGGCGATCCAGGCTGAGTTCACCGGCGACAAGGGTGGCGTGGCGTCTGTCAGGCCCTACTTCATTGCCGCTGCGCTTCAAAATCGCCTTGATCCGCGCGATGAGTTCGCGCGGGCTGAACGGTTTGGTGACATAATCGTCTCCACCGATTTCGAGACCCAATACCCTGTCGATCTCCTCGTCACGCGCCGAAAGAAACAGGATCGGCAATCCCGACGTCTTGCGGATCTGGCGACAGACTTCCAGGCCGTCCATGTCGGGCATACCGATATCGAGGATGATGAGATCGATGTTGCCACGGCGGAAGGCCGCCATCGCCTCGGTGCCGTTGCGGGCGGCCATCGATGCCAGGCCGGCGCGCTCAAGAGCGAAGCAAATCACGTCGCGGATATGAGGTTCGTCATCGACGACGAGAATGCGGCGCGCCATCACCAGTCCTGCATTGGTTTGTCGTGCCTTTTGTTATCGTTCTCGTTCTATCTTGCAATGGGAGTCAGAAGATAACTCTCCAACCGCGCCGCCCGGAAGGTCCAGTTCCGCCAGTCCCGCCGGCGCATCTCAAAATTCCTGGCGAGATAGTACCGAACTGTCGCCGCTTGGCTCCTCTTGTCGATCAGGTGATCCGGCAGCTTGAGGAGGTAGAGATCGAACGCCGGAATGACGGAAGGACCGAGCGAGGAGAGATAATCAAGGTCGAGCGGCGGACCTTCCTGGCTGATTTCCTGGCTATGGGCGACATTGAAGCGGGCGATCACAGCCGGGAAGTCGATGAAGGCGCTGATGTAGAGCACCACAATCAGGGAAGCGAGGTTCGCGGCGATCAGCCACTCGTTGGATCGGTTGAGCAGAATGCGCAGCAGGATCAAGACAAGGCCGATAGCGACGAGGCCCATCCAGAGACCGGCGGCGACGCGCAGTTCGGTCAGCGAATAGGCCTCGACGTAAAGCCCGAGCCGCAGCATCGAGGACAGGCAGAGAAGGACGTTCTGGCCGATCCAGGCGTGGACGAGGCCGCGGATCAGCGAATTTTGATCGCCGGGCCCGCCGCGCCGCATGGCGAGGAGAACGAAACCGGCGGCCAGAAGCGCCGTCGCAATCAGCGGATAGGCGCCGCGATGAGCATATTCGGCGTGGCTCATGTGATCGGGCAGGTCTGCGCCGCCCCAGAGATAGACGAGATCGAGAAGTGTCTGCACGGCAAAGAGCGCGTTGAAGAGGAGCAGCGACCGCAGCAGGGAGGCCTGCCCGAACGGTGCATTTCTGGTCGGCACGATGACGAACGCCCTGCTGGCTTGCGACCTCGCAGTGCGCCGCTTCAGGCGCGGCCGCAACATCGCCCAGACCACAGTAGCGATCATCATCCAGAAGCCGATCCGCCAAAGGTCGAGAAACTGGAGCAGAACGGCAAAACGGATACTGCGCAGCGCGATCTCGATAAGCGGGTTCGCAGCCGCAAAGAGGAACACGAAGACAGCTGCGAGAACGAGCGGCATGATCCAGAGGCCGACGCCCTGCCAAACGACGGTGAAGGAGAAACGTTTGGCCGGCGTCTTAAGAAATTTCCTAATATCGTCGGCAAGCCGCAAGGGAATGACAAGAGTGAAACGGAGAAACACCAGCGGCAGACCGGTCAGACTGCGAGGCATAAGCCTGGCGCCGACGAGAGCAACCGCTATCAGCGCGCTGAAGCAAAGGGCGATGCCGGTCAATGAGGGCGCTTCCAGCAGAGGTGCCGACGCCAGAACCGAGAACCCAAGCAGGAGAGCAGCCATTGACGGCGCTCGGATCTTCCCGGCCGAAAGTAGAATGCCGGTGCAGACGGCGAGCGCAAACAGGAAAAGGTTTATCCCGGGCATCTGACCAAAGATCAGAAAATCAGCCAGCGCCACCAGCGCAAACAGCGCGGCAATCCGGCCACTGCCACGCCTAATGGGCATTGCTTCTGTCAGCGTGTCGGTTGTGTCCATTGCCGCTCCTCTGGTCCATGCCGCTTTTCGATCACGATGAGCATGTTTACCGGGCTGCCCTCAGAGACGGCCTCTCGAGACCAGCCTGCCTCCGTCAGCCACCATCCATCGTTGCGGAGGCGATCCGGCAAAATGGGCGGTGTGACGCGAGGCGGGATGTCGTTCTTGCTCATAGCGGAAGAATGCCGCGCCGGATTGCAGATTTTGCGCAGAGAGTGAGCAGCAATTTAGGAAAATCGCCCGGACCTATGAGGTCACGCGGCGGCATCTCCAAATCATATCCCGTGTGAAGATGGCTACTGCATAATTCAAAAGTGCTACAGCGTCCTTTGCGGCTCTCGAAAAGACGCACGGCGCTGTAGAATTTACGATTGCCGCAGACGGGGCTCCCAGATATCGGCGTAAAACGCCGTCTCGTTTACCGAATGATTTGCCGGGATTTGTAAGAAGATCGTTGAAGAAATGGAGGAGGCCTCATCTGAACCTTGGCGCGCGCTTGGCATTGTGAAGCAATTCGGAGGCAGTCGCGAACGGCCCGAAGAGTTTGAGCAGTAGCGCTTGTTCCTCGGCATCTATGCGGTGACGAGCGCAGAACTCCGTCACGGACCAGACTTTCGTGAGATCGTCTGTTTCGACTTGCCTGGGTTCGATGTGTTCGGTCAACGGCGTGTCCTCCGAACATCAAGACTACGCCACGCCGGCATTTATAAGAACTAGCTAAAAAGGATTATATACCGGCGTCCCGCCGAGCCTTGTATCAGAGTGGCGAATATGCGGACGCCCGCCGATTGCGCGGCGGGCGTCGTGTCTCACTGATCTATCGCTGCGGATCAAACACCGACGCCGTCGGGATGAGCATCCGTGCCGGTGATGTTGAGCGTCACCTTGGCAGTGTCCGTGTGGCCTTCGCCATCGGAGATCTTGTAGTAACGGAGAACTTCCGTGTACGTCTGACCTGCATCCAGATCGGAAGTCAGTTCATAGGTGAATGTGCCATCCGCCTTGACGTGGAACATGCCGTAGGTGCCGGCAACGTCGGTAACGGCGCCATCCTTGGCGTCTACCTGCTCGGTCAGGAACTGACGCAGGAACATCTTGCCGTTGTCGCCGGCAATGTCGTTGTCCAGAACGTTGCCGCCGATGGCGCTGCCTTCGGTGAAGCTGAAGGTATCGTCGACTGCGATCGGCTTGACTTGGGTTACGCCCTGGATGTTCAGGGTGAACAGGCCGACATCGGTATGACCGCTGCCGTCGGAGATCTTGTAGGAAACCTTCTCCTGGAACGATTCGCCGTTGGCGAAGCCGATCTTGGCAGCGTCGCTCAGGACATAGGTGTAGCTGCCGTCCGGCTTGACGAAGAAGGTGCCGTAATCGCCCTGGATTTGGGTAACCTGGCTGTTGCCGCTCTTGGCGCCTACGCTTGCGCCGTCGAAAGCGCGCAGGAACAGGTGGCCGTTGTCGGAGGAATCGTTGGAAAGCAGATTTCCGGAAATAACGTCGGTTTCTTGAAATGTTGCACTATCATCAGTTGCATGTATCGGCGAAGCCATTGCTCTCTCCTCAAATTGTTTATTAGCGGGTCAATTTCGACCTCAGCGAGCGGCTCCTTTAACAACCTATTAATACTACAAGTCAATGGGCTATTTAACAGAAGGTTAATTTCGATGCCGATCTTCGCGTTGCTTCCATTCCGGCGGAATAATGTCGCTCTCGCGCCAAATTGAAGAAAATTCGGCAAAAACTATACCCGGCTAACTTGAATAAAATGGCACCGAGTATATCTGAAGGCGATTAGCGGTGCCCGCGCCATGCCATCCGGGCTATCCGTTGCAATTCTGCTCGCCGAGCCCTATGTTGCTGGATGTACCCGATCCAAGCGGAAATCCAAGCCGTTGCCGGCTGCTGATTGAGACGCTTATGCATCGGCGCGCGCCATAAGGCTGCGTGATGGGCAATCCCACAAACAATCGATAACGCCGGCCAAGGCCGGCAAAGGATTTCTTTTTGAACAACACACATACAGCCACCGCGATTGCGGCGGCGAATCCGCGTGAGGATGACGAGGCTGTCCGCAGCGTTCCCAGGAGCTGGAAGCCGTTTCCCTGCCTTCTCACCCGCCGCGAATTGCAGGCTCTGATCGCCGAGCAGCTCGGCTGAGCGGCGATCGGGCCACCATCCCAGACAAGGAGAACTCGAAATGCAGGTACTCGTCAGAGACAACAATGTCGATCAAGCGCTCAGAGTCTTGAAAAAGAAAATGCAGCGCGAAGGGCTGTTTCGCGAAATGAAGGAACGGCGCGCCTATGAGAAGCCGTCCGAACGGCGCGTCAGGGAAAAGGCGCAGGCGATCAGCCGACATCGCAAGGCTGCACGCAAGCAGATGCAGCGTGAAGGCCTGCTGCCCGGTTCGAAGCGGGCGGTGGCCGCCCGTTAGCGGCTTTATCCTCGCTAGCCTTCCCGGGCTTTGGTGGTTACATTCCCCTGAAAGGACAGACAATGGACGAACTCAATAGCCTCACCGTTTCGGAAGAACGCCTCGAGGATTGCCGCGATGTCGTGGAGCCGGATCTGCAGGATCTGATTCAACGCGCTCTGACATCGGGCTTTTCCCGGGAGGAAGTTCTCATCGCCGTCAGCGAACTGGTCGCCGAAGACTTTGCAATGGTCATGAGAACCCCAAGCGTCCATTGATCGACTGCGTGCCTCGATCACCTTGGGAATGGGCTCATTAGGGCTCGCCGCTGGGAACATCGGCCGCGGCAGATGGTTACTTCGTCTCTTGCACAGATGGAGATGACGATGGCCAATCAAGACGACGCGACACGGGTATGGGAATTGATCGACAAGATCGGGTTTTGCATGCTGACGACCCGCAGCGGCGACGATCTGCGAGCCCGCCCGATGTCCGCCTATACCGCGCAGCTCGAGAATGCGATCTATTTTCTGACCGATGTCAGCAGCCACAAGGACGATGAAATCACTCGCTGGCCACACGTGTGCCTCGCCTTTGCCGACACCAAGGGACAGAAATACGTCTCCGTATCAGGGACGGCCGAGGTGCAAAACGACCGGGAGAGAATCAGGGAATTATGGGCGACGCCGGCAAAAGCGTGGTGGGACAATCCCGACGATCCTTCCATCCGCATCCTCAAGATTACCCCGTCTTCGGCCGAATATTGGGACAGCCCGGGCACGATCATCAGCTATATCAAGATGGCGGCCGCAGCGGTCTCGAACACCAAACCTGATATGGGCGACAATGCCGAGGTCAAGCTTTAGCGCATCGTCGGCCATTAAGGCCGCTTACAGCGCCGCATCTTTTAGACGCGCAAAGGATGCTGTAACACTTTGAATTGCTGCATCATTTTATCCTTACATCGATTCCGGCTAAGGAATTATGCCGGAGCCGATGCCTTGACAAAGTCGATGAATGCCCGGAGCGGCGCCGGCACCAGCCGACGTCCGGGATAGTAGAGGAATGGCCCGGAGAAGCGCTGCCACCACGGTTCGAGGACGGGCTCGAGCGCGCCACTGTCTATATGCGGGCGCAACCAGTCCTCGAAGAGGCAGACGATCCCTGTTCCTGATATCGCGGCATCGACGGCCAAATCGGTCGCTCCGCCGACCCGCACGATCAGCGGCCCCGTCGGGTCCACTCGCACGATCTCGCCATCGCGCTCGAACTCCCACGGCGCCGTCATCGCGCCGCTGTCGAAACGGCCCAATATGCAGGCATGGCCGAGCAGCTCGCTCGGATGTTGCGGCCGGCCTCGGCGATCGAGGTAGTCGGGGGAGGCTGCGATGGCAAAGCGCTGGACGCGTGGCCCGATCGGTATCGCGATCATATCCTGCTCCAACCGCTCGTCGTAGCGGATGCCGGCGTCGCAGCCGGCCGCGATCACGTCGACAAAGCTCTCGTCGGTGACCACCTCCAGCCGAATATCGGGATAGGCGGCGAGGAACGGTGGAACGATGGCGGGCAGCACCAGCCGCGCCGCGCTGACCGGCACATTGAGGCGCAAGGCACCGACCGGCCTGTCGCGAAATCCGTTGACGACGTCGAGGGCGGACTCCACCTCGCTCAAAGCAGGGCCGAGCCGCTCCAGCAAGCCCTTGCCCGCTTCGGTCGGGACGACGCTGCGTGTCGTCCGGTTGAGCAGCCTGACGCCGAGCTGGCCCTCCAGGCGACGCACCGCTTCGCTGAGGAAGGAGGCGCTGCTGCCGCTGACGCGCGCGCCTTCGCGAAAACCGCCGGCACGTGCCACGGCAACAAAGGCATTGAGATCATCCAGATCCGCTTTCATTGTTCGCCACTCCGCACAGCCCGTGCGGATTATAGCCAATTTTCACGCGCTCCGACAATGCTTATCTTGGGCCTATCTTGGCGTCATCTCTTGAAAGGAGTTGGATCATGTCCACTATCGATCAGTCCGGCACGTTCAACCTCGGCGGCCGCAGCGTGAAGCGGCTTGGCTATGGCGCCATGCAGCTTGCCGGGCCTGGCGTGTTTGGTCCGCCCAAAGATCATGGCGCGGCCTTGGCCGTGCTGCGAGAGGCGGTTGCGAGCGGCGTAAACCACATCGACACCAGCGACTTCTATGGCCCGCACGTCACCAACCAGATCATCCGCGAAGCGCTGCATCCCTATCGCGACGATCTCGTCATCGTCACCAAGATCGGCGCCCGGCGCGGCGCGGATGGATCATGGATTCCGGCCTTCTCGCGCGAAGAGCTGACGGAGGCGGTACACGACAACCTCCGCAATCTCGGCCTCGATGTGCTTGATGTCGTTAATCTCAGGATCATGTTCGACGTGCACGGCCCGGCCGAAGGGTCGATCGAAGCGCCCCTAACGGTGCTGGCCGATCTCCAGCGGCAAGGCCTGGTCCGTCACGTCGGGCTGAGCAACGCCACATCGAGGCAGATCGCCGAAGGACGTGGGATCACCGATATCGTCTGCGTGCAAAATCAGTACAATCTGGCGCATCGGGGCGACGATAGGCTGATCGACGACCTCGCGCGCGCCGGCATCGCCTATGTGCCGTTCTTCCCGCTCGGCGGGTTCAGCCCGCTGCAGTCGTCCACCCTGTCCGATGTCGCCGCACGCCTTGATGCCACGCCCATGCAGGTGGCGCTTGCCTGGCTGCTGCGTCGCGCCGAAAATATCCTGCTGATCCCCGGCACTTCATCCGTCGGCCATCTCAGGGAGAACCTCGCCGCCGCCGCGCTCGTGCTGCCGGATGACGCCGTTTCGGAATTGAACCGCATGGCAGATGTCGCCGCCTGAAGGTCGCCGGCGATCCGACGCCACGCTCTTGCGCGGCGTGGCGTAGCAATCCCTAAATCGATTCCGATTTAGGGAATTAAGCGGTAGCCCGCCGCCGGTTGCGACTATGCTTTCAATAGCGCTCCGGCACATGCATTTCAGGCGGAACCGGCGCCCTGTTGTAATCGGCGTGACGGATGCGGTCCGGCAACTGGATCTCCGGTTTCGGAACATCCTCGTAAGGGATCTGTTCGAGAAGATGAGCAATGCAGTTCAACCGCGCCCGTTTCTTGTCCACGGCCTGTACCACCCACCAGGGTGTATCTTCCGTGTGCGTACGCGCCAGCATTTCTTCCTTGGCTTTGGTGTATTCCTCCCAATGGACGCGGCTTTCCATATCCATCGGTGAGAGCTTCCATTGCTTCAGCGGATCGTGGATACGCATCTTGAAGCGGAATTCCTGCTCCTCGTCGGTGATCGAAAACCAGTATTTGATCAGCACGATTCCGGAGCGGACAAGCATCCGCTCGAATTCAGGCACCGAGCGGAAGAACTCCTCGAGTTCATCAGGGGTGCAGAACCCCATCACGCGCTCTACACCGGCGCGATTGTACCAGCTTCGGTCGAAGAGCACGATCTCGCCGGCGGTCGGAAGATGCGGGACATAACGCTGGAAATACCATTGATGGCGTTCCCGCTCGGTAGGGGCGGGCAGCGCGACCGTCCGGCAGACGCGCGGATTGAGCCGCTGGGTCACGCGCTTGATCGCGCCTCCCTTGCCGGCCGAATCCCGGCCTTCAAACAGCACCACCACCTTCAGCTTCTTATGCTGAACCCAATCCTGCAGCCGCACCAGTTCGTGCTGCAACCGGAAAAGCTCCCGGAAGTAGATCTTTCGCTCGAGCGTCTGCTCCGCCGGTTCCGACATTCCTTCGGCGACCAGATCGTCGAGCCGGTCTTCCTCCATCTGCATTTCCAGCTCTTCATCGAAGCTGTCGGCGATTTCGGCCTTTATACGGCTGAGTTGGTCCTGAGGTGTTTGAGTCATGGGCTTTTCCTTCCTGCCTTTTTTTGACAGGAGCATGTCACTGCGAAGTTTGTGTGACGGTTCGGCTAACCGAAAGCTGGAACAGCGACGTCTCGATCTCTTAAGCCGATGATTGCGGTGTCGAATGCGCTTCAGCCGCTGAACTGCGCCTATAGCCGTCCCGTCCGGTACTGGTCGACAAGATTCCGGCAGGCGCGGATCGTCAGAGCCATGACGGTGAGCGTGGTGCCGGCGATGCCGCTGCCGGGGAAGGCGCTGGCGTCGGTGACGATGAGGTTCGGGGCATCCCAGACCTGATTGTAGGGGTTGAGCACCGAAGCCTCAGGAGTTTCGCCCATGCGCGCGCCGCCCGTCTCATGGATTGCCGCGCCCATGCACATGGTCTTGCGGAACCATTTGCGGAACATGAAGCGGCTGAAGGCATCGGCTTCGGGAAAGGCGCCCTTGCCCATTTCCTTGAGGCCGGTGGGCGAGCCGATGAATTCGAGGTCGCCGCCAATCTCCTTGATCATCGCGATCAGCGTCTCCTCCTGCCTTTTGAGCAGTGCCTGCTCCTCCTGTTGCATGACGCAGCGGATATGCGGCACGGGAATGTTCCAGGCATCCTTGCGCCTCAGATCGAGCGTGATGCGGTTGTCGGCATAGGGCAGCATGCGGCCGAAACCGAAGAAGGCGAGACGTGCATCTCTGTCCCCGGAGACCGGCGCCCGGCCGACGCTTCCCTGGTAGTCGAAATCGCCGCGGGCGGCGTCACCCTCGCCGAAGCGGGGAATGAAGATCCCGCCCGACGGATTGTAAAACGAGTCGGTCGGCGCGGATTCGTCGGGCGCCCAGCCCTTCGCCTTGGAAAAGGAGCCGAAGGCGAGGCACGGCAGCTGGTCCATGAAATAGCGACCGAGAGCGCCCGAGCTGTTGCCGAGCCCATCGGGATGTTTCGCCGAAGCCGAATTCAAGAGCAGCCGCACGCTCTCTATCGGCGAGGCGGAAAGCACCACCGTCGCGGCGCGAGCCGTCGATACCGCGCCCGTGTTGCGATCGATGTATTCCGCGCCGGTGGCGCGGCCGGTCTTCTCATCCGTGGTGATGCGGCGAACGACGGCGTCGTAGCGGATGGTCAGCTGGCCGGTCTCCTTTGCTTCTCGCAGCGGTCGCGGCATCCGGTCGGCGTCAGGCGCGATGTAGCGCCAGGAGACGACGCGCCTTTCCGGCCAGCGGTTTTCAATCGCCTGCTTGAAGATCTGTTCGGCGGGCGTCAGGCTTGCCGGTTTCGCATAGATACCGTCCGGCAGCGTGGCCACGTTGTCCTTGTTGCCGTAGAGCCCGAGGTAGGCCTCGACCTCGTCGTAGAAAGGCACCAACTCTTCATAGGAGACCGGCCAGTCCACGCCCTTTCCGGCGCGCGATCGGATCTTGAAATCGTCATCGGTCCAGCGCAGCAGCACCCGGCCGAAACTGTGCAGGCGCCCGCCGCCCTGGCGGCCACGGATCCAGAGGAAGGGCTCGCCCTTCGGCGTGGTATAGGGGTTCTTGCGATCGTTGACGAAGAAATGGCTGAAGCGCTCGGTGAAAAACGCCGCGCGCGCCTGGATCGGTTGACCCTTGAGGGTGGCCCGCGCGCGCTCCCAGATATTGATGCTGCTTGCCGGCGCTTTCTTGCGCGCGGGATCGAAATCCTTCGGCCCGACGGCTGGGCCGGCCTCGAGCAGCAGCACCGACAGCCCCTGTGCCGTCAGTTCTTTTACCGCGAAGGAACCCGCAGCGCCGGAGCCGATCACCAGCGCATCATAGACGATCTCAGACATGTCTTTTCAAATCCTGTCCTGGAGCAATCCTCAAAACGGCGCGGAGCGCGTCAGGAATTGCGGGAAAACAAAGGGATGCGCGTCACAGCCGCGATCCGTCAGCGCCGAAGAGGGATGCCTTGGCGATATCGAGCCCGGGAGCCACGGCGTCGCCGGGCTCAAGCGTGACATCCCCCATGAGCCGGAGCGAGAGGCTTTGGTCCGTCCAGTCGAACCAGACAACGGCGTCCGAACCCATCGGCTCAACGACGGAAACGCGGCCCGGAATGGTGGGCAGGTCGTCTGTAGCCCCATCGAGCACAAGATGTTCCGGGCGAAAGCCGAGCGTTGCAGGTCCTTCCGCTGCGTCCGCTCGGAAGGAATAACCGGAGAGATCGACAGTGAGCTCCTTGCTCCTGAAGACCGGTGCACCGTTGCCGCGCTCGATCCGGCCCTCGGCGAAATTCATCGCAGGAGCGCCGATGAATCCGGCGACGAAGAGATTGGCCGGACGGCGGTAGATCTCGGCCGGCCGGGCGAGCTGCTGGATCACGCCGTCCCGCATGATGGCGATGCGGTCGGCCAGCGTCAGGGCCTCGACCTGGTCGTGGGTGACGTAAATCATGGTGTTGCCGAGGCGCTGGTGCAGTTTCTTGATTTCGACGCGCAATTCGTTGCGCAGCTTGGCATCGAGGTTCGACAGTGGTTCGTCGAACAGGAAGACATCCACTTCACGCACCAGCGCCCGGCCGATGGCGACGCGCTGGCGCTGGCCGCCGGAAAGCTCGGCAGGACGCCGATCGAGCAGCTTGTCGAGCTGGAGGAGGGCGGCGGTGCGGGCGACACGGGCCTCGATCTCGGCTTTCGGCAGGCGTGCGACGCGAAGGCCGAAGGAGAGGTTCTTGCGGACCGACATACGCGGATAGAGCGCGTAGGACTGGAAGACCATCCCGATGCCGCGGTCCTTCGGCTCCTCCCAGCTGACGTTCTTGCCCGAGATCCAGACCTCGCCTGATGTGATGTCCTGGAGACCGGCAATGGCGTTCAGAAGCGTGGACTTGCCGCAACCGGAGGGGCCGAGCAGCACCAGGAACTCCCGCGGCGCGATATCGATCGACATCTTCTCGATCACCGTATGGTCGCCATAGGCGATCTTCAGGTCCTTGACGGAGACGGCAGATTGCATGGAAGCGTTACCCCTTGACTGCGCCGGCCGCGATGCCGCGCACGAACCAGCGGCCGGACAGGAAATAGATGGCGAGCGGAACGATGGCGGTGAGGATCGTCGCCGCCATGTTCACGTTGTAGGTTCGCTCGCCCATCGTGGTGTTGACGATATTGTTGAGCTGCACGGTCATCGGCAGGTTGTCGCGCCCGGCAAAGACGAGACCGAGCAGGAAGTCGTTCCAGATGCCGGTGAATTGCAGCATGGACACCACCACGACCATCGGCACGGCAATCGGCAGCATGATCTCGAAAAAGATACGCCAGAAGCCCGCGCCGTCGACGCGCGCCGCCTTGCAGAGCTCCTCCGGCACGCTGACAAAATAGTTGCGGAAGAGCAGCGTCACCAGCGGCAGACCGAAGATGACATGCACGAGAATGATGCCGGCAAGCGAATTATAGAGATCGATATTCGCCATCGCCCGGACCATCGGATAGAGGAAGATCTGATAGGGGATGAGGCCGCCGGCCATCAGCAGACCAAAAAGCAGATTTGCCCCGCGCGGCCGCCAAAGCGATAGCGCATAGCCGTTGACGGCGCCGATAAAGACCGAGAGTGCGACCGAGGGAAGGGTGATCGCCACCGAATTCCAGAAGCCGCTGCGAATGCCGACGCAGACGGTTCCCATGCAGGCGCCGGACCAGGCGGTAGCCCAGGCGGAGAAATCGAGCGTGGCCGGCAGGGCAAAGATCTGCCCGAGCCGGATTTCGTCCATGGACTTCAGCGAGGTGACGACCATGGTGTAGAGCGGCAGAAGGAAGAAAAGCGCGGCGATGAAAAGGAAGGCATAGAGGCCGATGCGCCCGGCGGTGATCTGTGCCGGCTTCGGGCCGTTCGGATGAGGAGGACGGGCCATCACGCGGCCCCCTTTGCTTTGTCACGCATGTGCATCGCGTAGCGGAACGGGGCGACTGCGATGATCACGCCGAGGACAAGCACCGTCGCGCCGGCCGTGGCGAGGCCGAGGTTCTGGCGCCCGAACAGATTGTCCATGATGAATTTCGCCGGCACCTCCGTCGCATTGCCGGGGCCGCCATTGGTCATGGCAACGACGATGTCGTAGGTCTTGATCACGCCCATGGCGAGCAGCATACCGGCCGCGGCCAGCGCCGGCCCGAGCTGGGGCAGGATGATCGAGACATAGATCCGCCAGACCGGAATGCCGTCGATCCGCGCCGCCTTCCATTGCTCGGCCTCGATGCCGCGCATGCCGGCGAGCGCAATGACCATGACGAGCCCCGCGCCCTGCCACACGCCGGCAAGCACCAGCGCATAGATCGCCATGTCGCGATTGACCACCCAGTCGAGGACGAAGCTTTCCCAGCCGAGCGAACGCACGCTTGCCTGGATGCCGAGCGTCGGATTGAGCATCCATTGCCAGATCAGCCCGGTCACCACGAAGGACATGGCGTAGGGATAGAGGAATATGGTCCTGAAGGCGCTTTCGAAGCGAATCTTGCGGTCCAGCGCCGCTGCCAGCAGGAAGCCCAGCAGCAAACAGCCTGCGACGTAAAGGACGCCGAAGATCAACACGTTTTGCAGCGATGCCAACCACTTGGCGGAAGAGAAGAGCTTCGAATACTGCGCCAAGCCGACATAGGTCGAGGACGGAAAAAGCGTCGAATTGGTGAAGGACAGGCGGATCGACCACGCCATGGTGCCGATGAAGACCACGACCGCGACGAACCAGGTCGGCAAAAGGGCGATGGTCGCGGAAAGATTGGGCTTGCGTTTGATGGACATCGGCCAGCTCGTTGACGGAGTGGAAAGCAGGGCTCGCGCCGCCGCGCGAGGCGGCAGCCGGCAGCCGTGGCGTCGACATCAGGCCGGCGCCACGGGTACTATCCTACTCGAAGACGGCGAAGAAATTCTCGGCCGCGGAGGCCGTATCGTTCGAGCCGCCGCTCCAGTATTCGTCGACGAAGTCGTCGAGCGCGCCGACCTGCTGGGGCGTCAGCACGATCGCCTGATCCGGCACGATCGCACCCGCTGCCATCAGCTCGACGCCCTTCTGGGAGCAGACGTCCAGTTTCGACTTGTCGACGTCGGCGCGCATCGGAACCGAACCTTTCTTGAGGGCGAATTCGACTTGGACGGCCGGATCCATGACGACTTCGGCGAGAAGTTTCTGTGCCTTGTCGGTCTCGGCCTTGCCGGTCTTGGGGAACCAGAGGGCGTCGGCGATGTAGACCATGCCCTTCGACTCCGGAACGATCATGCAGCCATAATCCTTGCCCGGTTCCTTGCCGGCGACGGTGAATTCGCCCTTGGCCCAGTCGCCCATGAACTGCACGCCGGCCTTGGCGGTGATCAGCATGGCGGTCGCGTCGTTCCAGTTGCGGCCGGCAGCACCGGCATCGACATAGCCACGCAGCTTGCCGAGGATTTCAAGGGTCTTCTTCACGCCTTCGACGGATGCCGGACTCTTGTCCTTGTCGACATAGATCTTCAGGAAGCCGTCGATCCCGACCTGCGAGAGCAGGATCATGTTGAAGACCTTGGTTTGCTGCCAGGGCTGGCCACCCCAGGCGACCGGAACCATGCCGGCAGCCTTCAGCTTGTCGAGATCGGCAAAGAGCTCGTCCCAGGTCTTGGGCTCTTGCGCGATGCCGGCCTTCTCGAAGGCTTCCTTGGAATAGAAGAGCCAGCTTTCGCCATGGGCGCCGGTCGGCGCAAGATAGACCTTGCCGTCATAGGTGATGAGATCGTGGATCGATTTCGGCAAGGCGTCGGCCCATTTGCCGGCGGCGGCCACGTCGTCGATCGGATTGAACAGGCCTTGGTTGATGAAATCTGCGGCAGCGAGACCGATGACGCCCTGCTTGGCGCCAGGCGCGTCACCGGCGACGATACGGTTCTGGAAGGCGGCATCGGCCGCGCCGAAGCCGGCGATCGAGGAATCCTTCCAGACGCCGCCACGCTTTTCGAACTCGGTCTTGATGACGTTGAGGGCAGCCGCTTCGCCGCCCGACGTCCAGGACGACATGATCTCGATCGTCGGCTTGTCCTCGGCATGGGCCGAGGCGAAGAGGCCGACGATTGCTGCGCCGGCAAGAAAAAGCTTCATCATGTTCTTCATTGTTCCACCTCTTGAAATGCCCTCTTTGCGGGGCGTTTGTTGTCTTAGGGCTGACAGTCAGCGATAGATCGGCAGGAGCGCCTGCCGGACGAGCGTGAGCCCGTTGGCGATGTCGCGGACGGGATCGGGCGCGGCATCGAGTTCGAGGATGGCCCAGCCTTGATAGGCCCGGTCGCGCAGCAGCCGGATCCAGGCCGGCCAATCGACCCGTCCGAGGCCGAAGCTGCAGAAATAGGGCTGGTGGCGTTCATGGATATGTTTGTCGATCGGTGTGTCGGCGGGCATGGGGCCGATCGCATCCTTCCAGTGGGCGATGATCATGCGCTCATGATGGCGATCGACGAGCTGGACGGGATCGGAGCCGGCAACGATGATATGGGCCGTGTCCGGGCACATGTGCACATAGGCCGGATCGGTGAGAAGCATCATCAGATCGACATCGCGCGCGGCGGCAAAGATCGAGTGCGCCTCGGTGTGCAGCGCCAGCCGTACGCCCCTGGCATAGAGGGTCGCACCGAGTCGGTTCAGAAAATCGGCGATCACTTTGGCGCGGTCGAAATCATGGAACTGCACCGGCTGGGCGCCGAGCGTCTGGCGAAGCGGAGCGCCGGTCACCATGATGTCGCTGCCGCAGGCTTTCAGGAAGTCGGCATATCGTTCCGCCTTGTCGATCAGCGCGCGCTGGGCTTCGGGCTCAGCGAAATCGCCGGCCGCCTCCAATTCCGCGAAGAAGCCGCTGCACAGCGTCAGGCCGCGTCTTGCCAGTTCGGCTGCGAAGGCGTCGACGGAGCCGTAGGTCTTGATGGCGTCCTGCCAGTTGAAGGGAGAGAAGGTCAGCTCGACGCCAGTAACGCCGGAGGCCTGGACGCCGTCGAGAATCTTGTCCCAGAAGGCTCGCGGCTCGGCGCGGGCATAGTCGACGATCGCATCATGGCTGTCGACACCCCAGAAGCCGGGATGGAAGAATGTCACGAGATCGACGCCGAAGCGCAGCCTGTCGCCAGTAGCCATAACCTATCCATTTCTCGAGGCATGACCTACCCGCGTGCGGAAGGAGAGTTCCGCATCCAATAAGCCATGGATTTTCAATGCATTAAGAAATGGCAATCGTTTGCCATGGCTAGATAATAGCCAAGCCGGTTTTTTAAGCAAGCGATTTTTGGCAAACGTTTGCTATAAATCGCTCCCTGCCTTAAAGTTGCAATTCGAAACATCCGGGAGAATTAAATAAACATGAACAAAAACAAGGATGTGGCTGGAGAGGAGCCATCGGGCGCGTTAATGGCCGATGTCGCGCGGCTCGCCGGCGTTGCGATCTCAACAGTCAGCCGGGCGCTCGCCAATCCCGGACGTGTCAACGAGAAGACGCGCGCCAAGATCAATGCCGCGGCCAAGCAACTGGGCTATACCCCAAACGCGATGGCGCGCGGTCTCAGGGTCGGAAAATCCAACATCATCATGATCATTCTGCCGGGATCGCTCTACTATGGTGCTTCCCAGGTCATTCCGCAGGTGCTGCAGAGTATCAATAAATCGCTGATCCAGGGCGGCTACAACCTGATGATCGCCAACCTCGATCGCGACGAGATTTCCGAACGGCATATTCTCGACCTGGCATTCGGCGGCAGCGTGCGCGGCGCCATCATCCTGTCGTCGAAGCTTCCAGAGGTGGACGGGCGCTCGCTGGCCAATTCCGGCCTGCCGATCGTGTCAATGCTGCTCGATATGAGCGATGCCGGCCTGCAGAGCGTCGTTACGAACGACCGCGAAGCCGTGCGCGACGTCACGGCCGAACTGATCCGATTGGGTCATCGACGGTTCTTCTATCTGGCAGGGCCCGAAGGCAATTATCATGATGTGGAGCGTTACGGCGGCGTGCTTGAGGCGCTCGAGGCGGCAGGATTGTCCGAGGACTCGGTGCATCGCTCGGGTGGTCATCTCGATTATCAGCATGGCTTCGACATTGGTGTCCAGGCGGCGGATGACTTCGCCGAGTTGACCGAGAAACCGACAGCAGTCATCGCGACCAGCGATGACATGGCCATTTCTTTTGTCAGCCGTATCCAGCGAACGGGCCTAAGCATTCCCGGTGACGTGTCCGTCGTCTCCTTCGACGGCTCCCCGGTCTGCGAATTCTGCTCGCCGCCGCTCTCGACGATCAAACAGCCGGTGGAAGAGATGGGGCGCGCGGCGGTGGATCTCCTGCTCGACGCCATTGGCCATAGGCAGAATACGGCGGCGGTTCGCACCGTCATCCGCAGCAACCTGATCCCGAGGGAGAGCATCGCCGCTCCGAAGAGCTGACGGAGCCGGAACCGGCTACGCACAGGGGGACATGGGAACGCATGCCGCGGTCAATGATGTCACCGATCCTTTAGTTCACGGTCGGAAAGCCTCGTAACGGCCATGATCCGTCAGAAAAGCATTGTGCGTTCGTTGAACGCATTCATAGACAAACACCGCGGGTAAGCTTAAGTTAGCGCTAGGTAATACCTTTAACTAAGGAGGTCTGATGGCATCGCCAACCTCGCTCAAGCTCGATGATGAGCTAAAGGGCCGCGTTCAGCAACTGGCCGAAGCTCGCCGCCGCTCGTCCCACTGGATCATGCGTGAAGCTATTGCGCAGTATGTTGAGCGCGAAGAGAAGCGTGAGGCACTGCGACAGGAGACGCTTGACGCCTGGAATGAATTTAAAGCGACAGGACTGCATGTCACGGGCGCCGAGGTCGAAAAATGGCTTTCGACTTGGGGAACTGACGACGAGTTGTCCGCACCCGAATGCCACAAGTAGTGTTCTCCCCCGCCGCAATCCGCGACCTTGAGCGGCTCCGGGAGTTCTTACGGCTGAAAAACCCATCCGCCGCGAAGCGCGCAGCCGAAACTATCCTCAACGGCTTGAGAGTCCTCGGCGCACATCCCCATATTGGACGCCTCATCGAGGACTTGCCTGAGCAATACCGGGAGTTGCTCATCGATTTTGGAGATAGTGGATACGTCGCCCGTTATCGTATTGATGGCGACATTTTGACGATCCTCGCCGTACGGCATCAGAAGGAAGCAGGGTTCTGACACGGACGCCATCGCCGACGATAGGTTCCCGCAGGCCGATTGCGCTCCATCAAAACTTCGTCTGACCCCATCAGTCGGCGCGTCGTGCTACGAAAATCACAACGCCGGGCGATCTGAAACTTCAGCTATGCGCGGTGGAATATGAAATTCCGAGCACGCACATGGACCTCTCGAAGATCAAGACGCTGATCGACTTTGTCGGACGATCGAACATTACCGAGCTGATCGTGACTGAAAAGGACGTGACGGTTCGGATTTTCCGCACGTCGCAGGGTCAGGAGGCTGCTGCCGAGCCCCCGCAAAAGGCAGGGTCGCCCGCAAGCCTTGCCTATGATGCCGGCTTCGATACGCCTTCAAGCGATGGGAAAACCTCTTATGCGGTGAAGGCACCCGTCTTCGGCGTTCTGCACCGGACCCCGGCGCCCGGGGAACCTCCATTCGTCGCAATCGGTGACGAGGTGGAGCAGGGGCAAACCCTTTTCATCATCGAGGCAATGAAGGTCTTCAACACGATCGCCGCGCCGCGATCAGGGCGCATTACGCACCTCACCGAAATCGACGACGGCGAGGTCGAGACCGGCGATCTGCTGGCGGAGATTGGCTGATGCCGGAAACGACTGAACAATCTGCGACCGGCCGCTTCGATACCGTCCTCATCGCCAATCGCGGCGAGATCGCAGTCCGAATCCAGCGCGCCTGCCGCGAGCTCGGCCTGAAGACGGTCGCCATTTGCTCCGAGGCCGACAGGCAAGCGCCTTACGGCAAGACCGCAGACAGTTTTCTCTGCATCGGCCCGTCGAGTGCCGCCAAGAGCTATCTCAATCAGGATGCCATCCTTCTGGCGGCGCGTCTCGCCGGCGCGGGCGCCATCCATCCGGGTTACGGTTTTCTATCGGAAAACGCCGCCTTCGCCGACGCCGCCGAAAAGGCGGGGCTGATCTTCATTGGTCCGACATCTTCCTCGATTGCGATCATGGGCGACAAGATCTCGGCAAAGCGGGCGATGATGGCAGCCGGCGTCCCCTGCGTTCCCGGTCCGGATACAGCGCTGCCCGATGACCCCGCCACGATCGAGCGCATAGCGCTGGAAATCGGATACCCCGTCATCATCAAGGCGGCCGGGGGCGGCGGCGGACGCGGCATGCGTGTCGTGCCAAAGGCCGATTTGCTCCGTGAAGCAATTGCGCTGACACGGGAGGAGGCCCGCAAGGCCTTCGGTTCACCCTCGCTCTACATGGAGAAATTCTTAGAGCATCCGCGCCACATCGAGATACAGGTCATTTGCGACGATCACGGCAATGCCGTGTGGCTGGGCCACCGGGATTGCTCGATGCAGCGCCGCCATCAGAAAGTGGTGGAGGAGGCACCGGCGGCGGGAATCGCGCCCGACATCATCCAGCCTGTCGGTATGGCCTGCGTGCAGGCCTGCCTTCAGATCGGCTATCGGGGTGTCGGAACCTTCGAATTCCTCTATGAGGATGGCGCTTTCTATTTCATCGAGATGAACACGCGACTTCAGGTCGAGCATCCCGTCACCGAGCTGACGAGTGGTGTCGATATCGTCCAGGCGCAGATAAGGGCGGCTCAGGGTCACGTTCTCGATCTCACCCAAGGCGATGTGACATGCGAGGGCCATTCCTTCGAATGCCGCATCAATGCCGAGGATCCGGAAACCTTCCTGCCGTCGGCGGGTGTCGTCACCCATCTGGCTTTGCCCACGGGGCCAGGCATCCGCGTCGATACGCATATTCATGCCGGCTACAAGGTCTCGCCCTATTACGATTCTCTGATCGCCAAGCTGATCGTCCATGCGCCGACGCGGGCCGAAGCGATGGCAAGAATGCGCGAGGCACTTGCCGGCACCGAGGTCGAGGGGATTTCCACCAATATCCCCTTCCTGCGCGCCCTGTTCGAGGACGGCGCATTCGCGCACGGCGAGACTGATATTCACTATCTCGAACAATGGCTGAAGCTGCGGAGGGCAGCATGAGCACGATCGATTTCAGCAATCCGGCGACTATCGCATTGCTCACCGAGGCGCTGACGGCCGCCGGTGTGGACGGTCTCGAAATCTCCTGGCCGGATGGACAGCTTCGCATCGTCGTCGCCGGAAAAGGCGGCGCTCGGCTCAGTTCGACAGAAGCCAAGCCACGAGCTCCCGGCTCAGCACCCACCGTCGTAACGGCGCCGATGGCAGGCCGCTTCTGTATCGAACACCCGGCTGCTTCCGCCGCGCCGCAGAATCTGCCGCGCTCCGTATCCGAAGCGGATATCGTCGGCTTCGTCGGGGTAGGGCATATCCTGCTTCCCCTTCGCGCCGGCCGCTCCGGTGTTTTGACCAGGCTGCTCGCCGAGCCCGGCGCACTGGTCGGCTTCGGCGACCCTCTGTTCGAAATCGAGCTCCCATCATGATCGCCACGACGAACAGACATGCATCGCAACGTGAGATCGTTCCGGCCACCAACAGCCGGGCGCGGGTTTCCTCGATCGGCGCCAGATCATTCCTGCTCGAGGCGCCAGGCGATTTCGATCTCCTCACGCAGCGGCGGATCTGGGCTCTGTCCCAGACGGTGGAGGGCTGGCCGGACCTTGCGGAAAACATTCCGGGCATGACCAATCTGCTGGTGATCTTCAAGGAGACGCCCGAGGATCCTGATGCAGTGGTCGCCCGGCTGCTGGAGGCATGGGAGAATGCGCGCAGCATCGATCTCAACGGCAAGACCATCGAGATCCCCGTCCATTATGGCGGCGAATATGCGACGGATCTTCCGACCCTTTGCGATCTCTCGGGCTTGAGCGACCGCGAGGTCGTCCGCATCCATCATGAAGCAACCTACCGCGTCTTCGCCTTGGGCAGCGCTCCCGGTTTCGGTTATCTGCATGGCCTCGATCCACGTATCTACATGCCGCGAAAGACCGTGCCCTCGCTGAAGATGCCGAAGGGCTGCGTGACCATCGGCGGCATGCAGACCGGCGTCGCCATGCTCACAGGTCCGAACGGCTGGAATTCCATCGGCTATGTGACGTTGCAGATGTTCGACCCCGCCTCATCGAGCCCCGCCATGATGGCGCCGGGAGATACGGTGCGGTTCCTGCCGGCAAGGATCGAGCTATGATCGAGATCATCGAAAGCGGCCCGTTCAACACGGTGCAGGATCTTGGCCGCCCCGGCTATCGCGACATCGGCGTATCGGCCAGCGGCGCGATGGATCCGCTGGCGGTCCGGATCGGTAACATTCTCGTCGGCAATGACGAAAATGCCGCCGCGTTAGAGGTGCAGACCTTCCCGTTCAGCCTGCGTTTCGAGCAGCGCGTGGTCTTTGCCGTGACCGGTGCCGACGGCAATCCTCATCTCGACGGATCGGAACTGCTTTCCTGGTGCGCCCATGTCGCGGAGCCCGGACAGGTTCTCGAACTGAAACAGCCTCCACGGCTGGCGCGCTCCTATATCTCGGTCGGAGGCGGGCTGGATATCCCCGTTGTCATGGGCTCGCGAAGCACGTCGCTCCGCGGCGGCTTCGGCGGCAATGCCGGCCGGCCCCTGGCGAAGGGCGATCGGATCGCGGTCGGCGAGGACGCAGAGATGGTCATGTTGCCGACCTCTGGTCTCGCCGTCGTCGAACCGTCCGTGGCGCTGCGCGATGTCTTCCCGGCTGCTATCGACAGCACGCTGCCGATCCGCGCCCTGCCGGCCGGCGAGCACGATCTTTTCGCAGGCGATGGCGAAGCTTTCTGGAGCCAGACCTGGAGGATTTCCTCCCGAAGCGACCGGACGGGCTACCGCCTGTCCGGCGAGCCGATCACGCCGACAGCGTCCATCGAGATGCGTTCCCACGGTGTTGTGCCCGGCGTGATCCAGGTTCCGCCCGGTGGCGAACCGATCGTGCAGATGAGCGATGCCAACACCGCCGGCGGATATCCGAAGATCGCCGGCGTGATCGAATGCGATCTCTGGCGGCTCGGGCAAGCCCGCATCGGCGCCCGCCTGAAGTTCGTTCGCTCGACGCATGCGGAGGCGCGCAAGGTGGAACAGGCTGTCGCCCGCTATGTCAAAGACGTCAGGCAGACATCCCGAATGGTCAAGCGCGCCTTGAAGGCGATGGCCTAATGCGTGTCGCCCAAAAGGCCGTCAAAAGGAGGAACCGATGAAGATCGATCTGAATTCCGACATGGGCGAAGGGTTTGGCCCCTACCGGCTGTGCGACGACGAAGCGATGATGAAACTCGTCTCGTCGGCCAACATCGCCTGCGGTTTCCATGGCGGCGACCCCGAGATCATGGGGCGCATGGTCCGGCTTGCGAAGCTCAACGGCGTCGGCATCGGCGCGCATCCGGGCTTGCCCGATCGACTCGGCTTCGGCCGGCGCGAAATACCGTTTCCGGCAGATGAGCTTCGCCAGCAGATGCTCTATCAGCTCGGCGCACTGATAGCGATCGCCAAGGCCGAGGGTGTCACTGTTTCCCATATCAGCTTCCATGCGGCCATGGGCAATATGGTCAACCGCGATCCTGTGCTGGCCGACCTGATGATGGATGCGATCGCCACCGTGGATGCCGGCCTCATCGTCTTCGTGACCCATGGCAGCGAGATTCAGCAGGCGGCCAACCGCGCGCGTTTGAAGACGCTGGCGCTTTTCCTTGCCGACCGGGCTTATGATGCCGAGGGCAGACTTGTCGCGCGCGGGCTCGCTGGCGCCGTCATCAAGGACGAGGCCTTGGTGCGAGCGCGTGTCCGACAATTCCTCCTCGAAGGAACCGTCGAGACGATCGACGGAGCCGTGATCGCGATGCCGGCCCGCTCCATTCTCGTCCACAGCGACACACCCGGCGCCCTGGAGCTTGCCGGCATCGTGCGCGGCGAGATCGAAGCCACAGGCGCCACGCTCGCGCCTGCTGCCGAACTCGCCGACTGACACAATCCTGATCGCCTGCTGGCGGTCTCCCGTTCCAATCCCTCATCGAAGGACCATTTTGATGTCCGCCATATCAGACCGCCTGAAAAACGTCTCCATATCCGCATCCGCCGCCATGACCCAGCGCGCCAGGGAACTAGCCGCCAAAGGGATCAAGGTCGTCAGCCTCTCGTCCGGCGAACCGGATTTCCCCACACCGGCGCACGCGATCGAGGCGGCCCATGCGGCCGCTCTTGCGGGTGATACGAAATATCCTCCAATGGACGGTACGCCGGCGCTCAAGTCCGCCATCATCCGGAAGTTCAAACGGGACAACAATCTCGACTATGATGCCAGCCAGATCGTCGTCTCGGGCGGCGGCAAGCAGGTGATTTTCAATGCCATGCTGGCAACCTGCAATCCGGGCGACGAGGTCGTCATTCCGACGCCCTCCTGGGTCAGCTATGCGGATATCGTCAAGTTCGCCGGCGGTGTCCCGGTCGCCGTCCCCTGCCACGAGCAGACCGGCTTCAAGCTGCGCCCCGAGGATCTGGAGGCGGCGATCACGCCGCGCACCAAGTGGCTCTTCCTGAATTTCCCGAACAATCCGACCGGCGCCGCCTGCTCCCGGGCGGAGATGGCTGCCATCGCCGAGGTTATGCTGCGTCATCCCAATGTCTGGATCATGACCGACGATATCTACGAACACCTGGTCTATGACGACTTCCAGTTCTGCACGATCGCCGAAGTCGAGCCCAGGCTCTATGAGCGCGTCCTGACGATGAACGGCATCTCCAAGGCTTACGCAATGACAGGCTGGCGGCTCGGCTTCTGCGCCGGGCCGAAAGAACTGATCTCCGCCGTCAGCAACGTCAACGGCCAGAATGGCGGCGGCATCGCGACGCTGACCCAGGCTGCGGCGACCGCTGCCCTGGACGGGCCTCAGGATCTGTTGAAGGAGCGTGCCGCGATCTACAAGGAAAGACGCGACTTCGTCCTCGACAGATTGTCGGAAGTGGACGGGCTGCGCTGCCATAGGCCCGAAGGCGCCTTCTACATCTACCCGAATATCTCGGGGCTGATCGGCAAGACCAGCAAGGGCGGGCGAAAGATCGAGACCGATGTCGATTTCGTCATGGCGCTGGTGGAAGAGCATCATGTCGCGACCGTGCAAGGGGCGGCTTACGGAATGAGCCCCTTCTTTCGCATTTCCTACGCGACCAGCATGGAGAAACTCGGCGAAGGCTGCGCGCGCATAGCCCAGTTCTGTAAGGATATGCGCTGATCAGCAGCGAGCTTTTAGAGCCTTTCCGGGTTAGATTGAAGCATTCTGCCGGAGCAGGTTTTCGTCAGGGCAAAGGCGATTGGCGACGGGCATACCCCAAGGTACGTCTGAGCCGATCGCCTTTGATCCTGGCGGAAAGATGCCCGGCCCTTCGGGTTGGCTGAAACGGGCCGGCTGATCGACCGGCCGGCTCCGTTTGAGCCAACAGAATACTACAATCTAACCCGGAAAGGCTCTAGAAGGATCTGAACCGGCGACGCCTTACTCAGGTGAGTCAAGTGCTTGATAAATCGGACCTCGAGGCATAACGCCTATTTATGAAACTTGAGCTCAAAGCATCAGCGCTATTCCGTCGGCAGTTCGGTGCTCAACTTGTCCCCTCGCTCATCATTGCCCGCCTTGCTCATCCAGAACTAGCGCCCCTTGAACAGCCGGCGCCGGGCTGCCACGAGACAGCCCACTACTACCTGGGTGGGTAGGGCTCGATATCCGCAGACCAGTAGTGCTTGGCGATGGTCTGACTGTTGCGGATGACATGGTAGGCGATATCCGGATTGCCTCCTTCAAAGTGTCCGGGTCTGCACCGCACATCAGGCAGTACATTCGCTGATGAATGACGCTTGCAAAATATTGTAGAACCGGCGTGGCGTCGTCCTGACCGATTGCTCGCATGTCCTCGGCAACCTGTTTGGCCGCCTCTTCCAAAGCCAGAGAGACCGCAGAAGCCAACGTCCTGTCTGCACGCTTAATGACGTCGGCGATCTGTCTTTCAGCCGGTGTAAGAACAGGGCAATTTTCTGTCACTACTAACTCCGTAATCTTTGAAGGTGTCCGGTTGTGCAGCCACTGCGTCTACTCTGGCGGGGTGGTGAGAAGCGACAGATAGCTTTTTGCTTTCTGTGCGAACTCGCGGTCGGTGTCGGATACGTTCCCAAGCCCCGCATGGCGAGCGTCGATCGCCGCGTGTAGGCGGTCGTTGATCTGCGGATCCGAGGCGCGCGCGTGGTCGACTAATGCGCGAATAACAGTTCTCAACGCGAAATTCTGTGCGGAGAGTGCCAGTTGCTGGCGTTCACTCGCATCTTTCTCGGTATCCTCCCGGCGTTCCTTCTTCTTCCGAAGCGCTGGTTGACCGCCGCGCTCCCTCTCCCAATGACGCGCGGCATTGCGCCCCGCATAGAGAATTTTCCATGCTGTTTCGGGATCTCCTCCCGTATTGGTTTCCGGATTGGCGCCACACAGACGCAAAAACAGGTGACGAAGTGCGGCGTCCGCAAAGTAATCATATGGTGATCTGCCCACACCGAGCGACTGAAGTTCATGCCCTGCAGTCTCAACGGCACGCTCAATTGCTTCATCGACAGCGGCCAACAGGGCCTTATCTGCCTGCTGAAAACGGTAGGTTTCTTTCTGCATGCTATCCTCAAATGCCGGTGCAGCGCTGCTCGGCAGGTTGGTCACTTTCGAAGAACATCCTGCCACTCTGGATGACGCTCGATCTGGGCTTTGGCAAATGGGCAAAGGGGAATGATCGCGACCCCTGCGCGCCGGGCATCCTCGACCGCTTGGCGCACAAGGCGTTCACCGACCTTCCGGCCCCGCAAAGCGGCCGGAACGTCGGTATGGTCGATAATGATCAGTTCTTTCCCAGCGCGACTGTAGGTCATCTCCGCTTCGACGCCATCGACGACGATGCGGTATCGCCCCTTCGAGGGCCCATCCTCCCGTTCAACCGTCTCGCTGGCCGCAGCCTTCTGCGGACGCTCAGCGTCCGGCAATCGAACCTTGCCGCGCTGTCCATGCGTGCACTCGAGCAGTTCGCGGTCCCACCCTCCCAGATTGGCGGCAGCCTCGTAGGTCGAAACGAGAAAGGACATCAAGGCTACATCAGGATCAGCGGCAGATTGAACCGCATCATAGGGGAGGATGAACTCCGACATGCCTTCATGCCAGAAAGCAGCATCGGGCTGGAGGGACGCAGCCCGAAAGCCGTTTGGTGGCGGATAGGCATAGGCATAGAATGCGGGATAATCGATGCCACCGCCGCCGGGCCAAAAGCCCGCCGAGGAAACCTCCCGATCATAAGCTTCCTGCGTCACGCTATCCGGCAATGCCGGAATGCCGCCGGGATGGATGGGAGCGCGCCGTCCAGAAAAACGTGTGACGGCCAGATCGAAACTTCCCCAGAAAAGGTGCACGGGGCTGGATTTCCCGAGAAAGGACGTCCGAAACGCCTTCAAAACCGCGTCCACTGCTATCAACGCCTGATGAAAACGTCGAACGGCATCACGGTCATAGGGGCGGTCACGATGGTCCTCATCGAACGGAACAGGATCTGCCACCTCATTGGGTTGGCCGTGGAAGTCCGGGGTACCGCCGAGCTTGGAGATCAGCTGAGCGAAATTGGCATGAAACTCCGCGACCGTGGATGTCCCCAGCGCAAAAGAGGCCCGGCGGCCGTCGCCGCTCGTACCCACGACCGCATGATCATGAAAGTCGAACAGGATCTCGATGCCAGGGCCATCGGGAATCGGGGACGATATCAGGCCGGAAGGCGTCACGTAGAAGGTCGCGTTCCAGGAATGGTTGAGCCACGGCGTATGAGCCAGCCGATACTTGCCGACAACTTGCAGGTAAAGATGCAGGGCGGAACAGGTTTCGCGCCAGCTAAGATAATCGAGGCGTGGCCATTCGTTGTTCATTCGCTTTCTCCATCTCGTTGAATTTAAAATGCGAGCTTGTGCTTGCCGCACTGGATCAATCAAGTTCGCTTGAGCGAATGCGGTACCGCGCTGTCACTCCGGAAGAGGAATGTGCTCATCCCGGTCGTTGATCGGGAGGTCAAAGCGTCCCTTGCCCCAGTTCTGCGCACGCCATTCCTCTTTGGCTTCTTCGATACGCTCCTTCGAAGAGGCTACGAAGTTCCACCAGATGTATCGTGGCCCTGCAAGCGTTGCACCGCCGAGGATCATGAGACGCGCGCCTCGGCTACCCGCTGCGACTGTGATCTTGTCGCCGGGGCGGAAAACCATCATCTGCGGTGCCTCGTAGTCCCGGCCGGCGATCGAGATCGAACCTTCGACGATGTAGATGCCTCTGTCCTCGTGATTGTCCGGCAACGGCAGGCGGCTTCCTGGTTCCAAGGTCACGTCGGCGTAAAATGTCTCGGAGAACATGGTGGCGGGCGCGATCTCGCCGTAAGCGTTTCCGAGGATAAGGCGGACAGAAGCGCCCTGGTCCTCGATGACCGGCAATACCTCTTTGCCGTGGTGCTCAAAGGTGGGATCCATGTCTTCGTGGCTTTCGGGCAGAGCGAGCCAGGTCTGGATCCCGAACAAGCTGTTGGGCCCGGTTCGGGCCGCTGCCGTCGTGCGCTCCGAATGAGAAACACCGCGCCCTGCGACCATCCAGTTCAATTCACCGGGACGGATGATCTGGTCGGCCCCGGTGCTGTCGCGGTGGTGAAAGTCACCGCGATAAAGGTAGGTGACCGTGCCGAGGCCGATATGCGGATGAGGCCGAACGTCGATGCCCTGCCCGGTCAACAGCTCGGCCGGCCCGGCTTGGTCGAAGAAGATGAACGGCCCGACCATCTGCCGCTTTGGTGCGGGCAAAGCGCGCCGAACCTCGAAACCGCCAATGTCGCGCGACCTCGGCACTATAAGGGTTTCGATCGCGTCGATGCCGACTTCATCGGGATAACCTGGTTCAATTGCGGGGTTCCAGCTCATGCGTGTTTACCTCTCCTGTGTGCTTGAGATCCGGGACCCGCGTAGTGCGCAGGAGCCACTGCATTGTCCCGGCGGATCTCGAGCGAGACCACTAAAGGGTGGCCGCTGTCACGACTAGCTGCGCGGCGCGGTGAGCTGTGTCGCAATAAACGGAACACACCGCCGCCCAGATGCCACCGCGCGACGGCGCATCGTCCGACTAAACCTCATTGATGGAGCTGCGGTCCGCTGACGGCCCCGACAGGCAAAGTCGGCGGCTATAATAGCTGACGCGATGCTTGGCATATAGTTGCATCAGCGGACGGTTGCTCCTTATCGACGGCACTCGCGCCGATCAGGATCCCGATGGCAACGCTCCCTGCGCGCGCGATCGGCCATAATCTGAGCGTCTCTCGCAATCTCGGTCGTCAGCCGGGTCCGCTCGAGCGACTCCAGTTCCTCATTGTCTCGCCGACGCTGCTGTTCGAGCATGCAATTGGTATAGGCGGGTGAGCCATAGGGCGCCCCGAAGCTCTGGCAGGTATTTGCGTCCGCGTACCGCCGCTCTTCAGCCGACACGCATCCCGATAAAGCGATGCCAAGGAGGGCTATGGAGAAGACGGTGACCGCGGTGCGATGGTGTTCGACGGAAGGGCGTTGCAGCATTCTGTTGATCTCCTTGAGGAATGGCGTTGCCAGTTTCTTTGGCGACGCGAGCAAGGCAGAGCGGTGCTCCGCAAGCCCGCCCATTGACTTAATGATCCCGGTCGACGTGCTGCTGGAGAAACGCCCGCGGCATCGGCAACTTCGACAAAAGTCCGCAGATTTCGATGTCCACTCGGAGTTCCCCGTTTTGCGGCACAGCTTGGGATCTATGCCCGTCGTGTTGCCCTGACGATTGGCGCAACCTCCGTGCCCAGAAGTTCGATCGATGTCTTCATCGCTGCGGTGTCGAGAGAGGCCGTGCTCATTTGGAAGGTCATGCGTGAGACGCCGCCAAGTGTCTCACTGGCCTGCAACATCTTGGCTGCAACGGTCTTCGGGTCACCGATCAGGAATGCGCCCTCCGGACCTGCCATGGCTTCGAACTGCTGCCGCGTCGGCGGCGACCAGCCACGCTCACGACCTATATTCGTTGTCAGATGCGCCCAGCCAGGGAAGAAGGCGTCCTTCGCTGCAGTATTGGTCTCTCCGACAAAGCCCATCGCGTGAACGCCAACCTTGAGCGTCTCGGCGCTGTGTCCCGCGCGCTTGCCAGCTTCACGGTAAAGATCGACAAGTGGTCGGAAGCGCTCGAAGCTCCCGCCGATGATCGCGACCATCAATGGAAGGCCAAGCGTACCGGCGCGGGCGAAGGATTGCGGCGTGCCACCTACACCGATCCATATCGGGAGCTGTGGCTGATGCGGACGCGGAAAGACACCTTGCCCCTGAAGCGGCGGGCGAAAGCGACCTTCCCAAGTGACGTTGGTCGTCTCGCCAAGCCTGAGCAACAGGTCGAGCTTCTCCGCAAAGAGGTCGTCATAGTCCCGCGTGTCGAGGCCGAATAGCGGATAAGCCTCGACGAAAGAACCTCGCCCGACAACGACTTCGGCACGACCTTTGGAAATCAGATCGAGAGTCGCAAACTCCTGAAAAACCCGCACCGGGTCGGCGGCGCTTAGAACGGTCACCGCGCTCGTCAACCTGATCCGGCTGGTCCGAGCCGCTGCCGCCGCCAGAATAACGGTCGGCGCGGAGTCGAGGAACTCGCCGCGATGATGCTCGCCTATGCCGAAAACATCGAGCCCGACACGATCCGCGACGACGACCTCTTCGATGAGTTCAGCCATACGCGTGGTGGCCAAAGGGAGCCTGCCTGTCGTCGGGTCCGGGAGGATGGCTGCAAAACTGTCGATGCCGATTTCCATAGAAGGTCCTTGCACATTTTCGGGTCCACGTCGGCGACGCGCCTGACGTTCATCACACGCACAACTATGGCAGGCGCTTTAGATATTTCGGCTTGCCTGGAAAAGGGACGACAAAGATCGGCACACTGTCCGCATTCGCGCGACGTCGCAATCTCCGCCATCCCGCCTAGGTCTCAGTGACCGCTTGTCGTCTTCGGCACCGGCGTGTTGAGCAGTTGCTGTTCCCACGCATAGGCGATGCCGCTGCCGGCGGCATGATACTTGATCACGTCGTTCAGCGCGAACGCGGTCTCGGTCCGTGCCCAGTCGCGTTGCCATTCGGCCGCCAGCGCCAGCCACGTCATCATGTTCGCGCCGGCCGCGATCATGCGCTGGATGGCCACCTGATGGGCCTCGACGGAAACGGCGCCTGAAGCATCGGTGATGACCGTGACATCCCAACCTTCGCCAAGGGCCTGGATAACCGGCATCGCGACGCAGATTTCAGTCCACAGGCCAGCGATGATCAACTGCTTGCGACCCGTCGCCTTGACGGCATCGACCACTTTCTTGTCCTCCCAGGTGTTGATGAACGTACGGTCGATCACCTCCTGGCCAGGGAAAACGTCCGTGATATGCGGAAATAGAAGACCGCCGCGCTCGGCGATCACGCTTGTCAGGATGGTGGGAACATTGAACACTTTGGCAGCCTTTGCCAGAGCCGTCGCGTTGTTGACGACCATCTGCGGATCATGGCTGTTCACATTGGTGAGCTGGTAAGGCTGGTGGTCGATCAGGACGACGACGGAGTCTTCGGGGCGAAGGAGCGACGCAAGGCCGTTACGAAAGGTCATGAATACATCCTATCTTTAAGTGGTGTCGCGTTTCAATTGCGAGGACACATGCGCCTGATGGGCGCCAGCTACCTGCACGACGGACCTTGTCATTCCCGTCCCCGGTGCGGTAGTGCTCAACTATGGCAAGCTGTGTCGCAGAATGGGGAACGCGGAATTGGACATCGAAGATCTACGGACCTTTGTGGAAGTTGCCGATGCAGGCGGAGTGACCTCCGCGGCACTCCGCCTCGGCATTTCCAAATCGATGGTCAGCCGGCGTCTCGTCCGACTTGAAGCCGAACTGGGTGTCCAGCTTCTGGCGCGAACGACCCGCGGGGCATCTCTTACGGAAGCCGGCACGACATTCCGGGACTCTGCCGCCAGGGTCTGTGCGGAGATCGACGTGGCCAGGGAAACCATCCTGCCCGAAGGGGACCTTCGCGGCCGTCTGCGCGTTGCTGCACCGCTCTCCTTCGGCCCCACGCATTTCGCGCCGGTGCTGGCGGACATGGCGCGGCGTCACCCCCTGATTCAGATCCAGACCTGCTATACGGACCGCTTCGTCGATCTCGTCACGGAGGGATATGACTGCGCGATCCGGGTCGGCTATCTTCAGGACTCGAACCTGATCGCGAGACGCGTCGGACCGATCTACGGAAAGCTGGTCGCGAGTCGAGGCTATATCAAAGAGCATGGTTCCCCCGAGAAGCCGGAGGACATTGCCGCCCATCAGGCGCTCATGCAGGGAACGGAAGCCTGGCAATTGATGGATGGAGACGGGATCGTCACGGTTTATCCGCGAGGGCGCTTCAAGGCTGACAACGCGATAGCCCTTACCGCTGCGGCTGTCGCAGGGCTTGGCATCGCCTGGCTCCCCGACGGCATCACCGATCAGTATGTCGCTTCCGGCGCGCTGGTTCCCGTGATGCCGCGCCATCCACCTCCGCCCGCCGGCATCTATGTCATCCGTCCGCCAGGACAGCATCCTGCCCGCAAGGTCCGTGTCCTGACGGAAATGCTGATCGAGTGCTTCGAGCAAGGTCCCGTGGCAAACGGATAGCACGCACGGTAATGGCTTTGCGGGCCAGCAGTAAGTTCCGCATGCGACCCCTGCATATCGAAGGCCGCAACTTTTTGCCCGACCGTGCGGGTGCTCACGTTCTTATCGACCGATACCTCGGTCCCGGCTGCCGCGACCGGGATTGTCATAGACTGACGCTTTCATCGATTTTTTCTTGCTTACACTGCTCAGGTGAGCCTTGCCAGCCACTCGGCCAGCAGGCGGGTGCCGGCCTCTTCGAGCATTTTCCCGTTAAGTTCGGTGTCGCGGCGCAGCGCCACGGGACTGATGCCCGCCGTCGCCAGCTCGCTCGCATGGCCCAAAAGCCAATGCTCGAACCGTGCGGCAAGGGCCTCGGGATGGAACTGGAGGCCAAGAATGTTCGGTCCACGGGAAAAGGCCTGGTTGCGGCAGATCGGGGTGGAGGCGATAAGCACGCATCCGTCAGGCAGATGGAACGTATCGCCATGCCAATGCAGAACCGGGACATTTTTCAGCCCGGCAAGAGGGTTGGGAGCGGCGGTCGCGGCGAGTTCGAGCGGTGACCAGCCGATCTCCTTCGCGGACCCGGGATAGACACGAGCACCGAGGGCGGCAGCCATCACCTGCGCGCCGAGGCAGATGCCGAGCGTCGGCCGGTCGGCGGCGAGACGCGCCCGCAGCAGCTCGATCTCCTCTGTGATTACCGGATAGGCCTGATGATCGTTGACGCCGATCGGGCCGCCCAGGACCACGAGAAGATCGGCAGCCAGCGGATCGAGATTCCTCTCCTCCTGCTCCGCCACGTCCACATACTCGATCTCATAGCCAGCCTCGCGCAATGGCGCCTGGAAGCTGCCGAGGTCCTCGAAGCCTATATGGCGAATGGCCTGTACGCTGCGCTTCGTCATGATATTGCCTTCAATACCGAAAGGGGTTTGCGATCCGCGCCGTCAGGATGTGTTCGAGATCCTTCAGCGCAGCGGCGGCGGTGGCAAGCGGCTCCTTGCCGGATCCGATCGCGATCGTCTCGCCCATTGCGTCGGTGACGATGCGGATCGCCTTGTCCTTTCCGCGGATGTTCGCGAACGGGTCGGCCAGCGGATATGTCCGGATGCCGACCCCGGCGCGGAACGCGCCGTTAACGCGCGTCAGGCTTCCGACAAGTTTCGGAACGAGCCCCTCGCTGCGCCATGCCTCGATACGGTCCCCGGTGATCGACTGGATGCCCTCGACGGTCAGATCGTTCATGTCCAGATCGGCACCGAGGCCGAAATTGGCGAGGATCAGCAGCTTGCAGGCGGTGTCCCAGCCTTCCGTGTCGTTGCGCGGATCGGCCTCGGCGAAACCGCCCTGTTGTGCCTCGCGCAAGGCCGTGTCGAAACCGATCCCGCGTGTCGTCATGGCGTCGAGCAGATAGTTTGTGGTGGCATTCAGAATGCCCTCGACCGAAAGCACCTCGCAACCTTTAAGACTATGGCCGACGAGATCGATGGTCGGCAGGGCGGCCGCGGCGGCACCACTGAGTTTCAGCATCGCGCCGGAGCCCCGGGCAAGCTCGCGCAACTGCCTTCCGCTATGGGCCAGCGCGCCTTTCGAGATGACGATCGTGTCACGCCCGGCCGACAATGCCGAACGGATATAGGCAAGCCCCGGGCCACCGGTTCGGAAATCGCTCGGCCCCGCCTCAATCAGGATATCGGCGCCGCTCGCCTCTATGAAGGCCGGGCCGGAGAAACCGTCCTCGAGCGTGAGCAGCTGTTCCTCTTCAAGACCGTCCACATCCGCAACGCCCGACCGCGATCCGCAGACCGCGACCAGCCGGACATCCGCGCCGTAAACGTCGCGATAGCGCATCCGCCGGGACAGAAGCAGGCTTGCCGTCGCGCGTCCCACGCCCCCGAAACCTGCGATGGCGATTTTGTAGGTCTTCATCTTCACCTAGGCTCTTTCGCCTGCAGACGCCTCACCTTATCGCGACGCCGCCGGTCCTATAAGCGGCTCCGGAACAGGGCGAATGTGCAGGTGGTCGCGGCCGGACATGGCATCTCCCTGCACCTGCTCGGATAGTCGCTCATTGTCCCGCCGGCGAACGTCTTCGCCAGCTTCCTCCACATCCATCTCGGCGTAACCCAATGCCCGCAGGCCCTCCGCTCCCATCAGATAAGCGGATTCGACCGTCTCGCGGATCTGATAGTCCACGCCGGCGCGGATCAGCTCCACCGCATGGCCGCGATCATAGCTGCGCACAAGTATCCTAGCTTGCGGAAATTCATGCTGCGCAAGTTCCACGATCTGGATGGCGGCCTTCGGGTCGTCGACGCAGATCATCAGCGCCTCTGCCGTACCAGCCCCGGCGTGGTGCAGAGTATCTAGCCGGGTGCCATCTCCGAAAAAGACCTTGAACCCGAACCGCGCGGCTTCGCGGATACGGTCGGGATTCATGTCGATCACGGAGAGACCGACACCTCTGGAAAGCAACAGTTGCGACGCGATCTGCCCGAAACGCCCGAAACCGACAATGAGCACCCGTCCATCGAGATCACGGGCCACGTCGACGCCATCCATCGACGGCTCGCCTCGCAGCAACCGCTCTGCCGCTATCATGAGGAGCGGCGTCAGGGCCATGGAGAAGATCACGACAGTGGTGAAGAGTGCGTTTTCGCGCACGCCGATCACGCCGCCAGTGGTTGCGGCGGCGTAGAGTACGAAGGCGAATTCGCCGCCCTGCAGGAACATCGAGGTGCGGTGCGATGCTTGATGACCGGAGCTGCCGAATAATCGTGCAACCGCATAGACGACGACGCCTTTTGCGATGGTATATGCGATCAGCATGGACAATAGAAGCCGCCATTCCGCGGCGACGACGGAGAGGTCGAGCGACATGCCGACGGCGATGAAGAACAGGCCCATGAGCAGGCCACGAAACGGCTCGATGTCGCTTTCGATCTGGTGCCGGTAGCTAGAGCTCGACAGCATGACCCCGGCAAGGAATGCGCCCATTGCCATCGACAGCCCGGCCCCGGCCATCAGCAATGCGGCTCCAAGCACCACCAGCAGTGCGCCCGCCGTCATTACCTCGCGCGTGCGCGAACGCGCCAGCAGGGCGAAGAACGGGTTCAGGCCCCATCTTGCCACGCCCAGGAGAACCAGCAGCGCGCCAAGCGCCAGCAAGACGTCCGTGTACTCCGACTGTCCCTGTGACAGAGGCGACAGGAAAGCCACCACTGCCAGAAGCGGGACAATCATCAGATCCTCGAAGAGGAGGATCGACACCGATTTCTGGCCCTCGACACTCGATGTCTCAACGCGATCCTGCAAGACCGACATGATAACGGCTGTCGAGGAGAGGACGAAACCCGCTCCGGCGATGAAGGCCACCGGCCCGGAAAGGCCAAAGACCAGCATGCCAGTCAGCGCAAGGGCCGCGATCGCAAAGGCGACCTGCACCAGCCCCAGCCCGAAAATTTGCCCGCGCATAGCCCATAGCTTGTGCGGGCGCAGTTCCAGCCCGATTACAAACAGGAACATCACCACCCCGAGTTCCGAGAAATGCAGAATCGACACGGCGTCGGCGAACAATCCGAGCACCGACGGACCGACAAGCACACCGGCAGCGAAATAGCCCAGGACTGACCCGAGGCCGAGCCGCCTGAATAAGGGCACTGCGACGACGGCCGCTCCCATCAGAACGATCGCAGGTCCGATCGTTTGTCCTAAGCTTGCGTCAGCCATGCATTCGCCTTTCCGGTCGCAACTGCTTGAGCGCGGGGCGCCGGCCGATCATAAGCCTCACCCCGCCAAACAATTCTTTTCACCGTGCTTGGTATCGTTGCGGATTTGGCTTTGATAGTCTCCGCATCGGCCAAACACTGTCGCAAAAGGCGGAACGCCACCGCTCGCCACACCTCTATGCGAGCGCGCCGCCGTCCACGTTGAGGATCGTACCGGTGATCTGCCGGGCGGCAGGTGTCGCGAGGAAGGCGACCGCAGCCGCGACATCCTCCGGCTGGTTAAAGCGGCCAAGAGCGCTGAGGCTGCGCTGATAATCGGCAGATTCGCCTGTCTCCGGATTTGAGTCGGTATTTGTCGATCCCGGTTGAACGAGATTGACCGTTATGTCTCGAGGGCCGAGTTCGCGCGCCAGGCCGCGATTGAATGCCTGGAGCGCGCCTTTGGTCATATAATAGACCGTGCCGGGGACGCCAGCGATACGATCCGCTCCCGCCGATCCGATGGTTATGATACGGCTGCCTGTCTTGAGATGGGGAATGGCCGCCTTCGAAGCAAGCACCGGCCCACGTATGTTGACGGCATACAGCGCGTCGATATCCTCGACCGTGAAATCGGCGATATTGTTGTATCGCCCGATGGCAGCATTGTTGACGAGGATGTCGAGACCGCCCAGAGCGCGGGCGGCTTCGTCCACGGATCGCTGTATCGCCCCTGGATCGGCACTGTCGGCCTGGATCGCGACAGCCTTGCGCCCCTGCGCTTCGATGGCCCGGACAAGTTGCGCCGCAGCGTCCGCAGACCGCTCATAGGTCACGGCGATATTCGCACCCTTGTCGGAAAGTGCACGAGCAATTGCCGCGCCGATACCGCGCGAGCCACCCGTAACGAGGGCATTCTTCCCAGCCAGTTCCTGCATAGTCAAAACCTTTCCTGTGTCCTGTCGCCTTGACGCGCGGGTTCGAGGCGAATTCCTCTTTGCAGCGGCGATCAAAGCTTCATCCGTTGAGCCTGAAAATAGGAAGAAACAACGCCGGTACCATTCCCGATCTTCCCAGAGACTTGCCTGATCCTTCCAAATCACTACATGCTGAAGTGATGAACGATCCTGTAACACTGACCACCCGCCTTCTCGACGACGCAGCTCCATTCGTTGCCGGGCACAGGGGAACTGTTGGCCTTCCCACTCCCATTCCCCGCTTGACGCTCTGGACGAGTACGAAGGCCACACTCCCTACCCCGGCAGTGTTCGAACCCATGTTCTATGCCGTCCTGCGAGGTACCAAGGTCCTGATCATGGGTGCCAATCGCTTCGAACTGCTGGCAGGTTCCTGCGCGACATCGTCTTTCGGCCTGCCCTATATCCATCAATTGACCGGTGCGAAGCCCGACCTGCCCTATGTCGGTATCAGCCTTCATCTTGATACCGACCTGCTGACGCGCGTCATGCTCGATATGCCCAAACGCGATGATCGATGGACATGCGCAGTGGCGGCAGACCATCTTGACGGCACGGTTGGCGACGCCTTCGCTCGTCTCGTCGGGCTACTGGGCACGCCTGACGACATCGGCGCTCTCGCTCCCCACTACGAGTTCGAGCTTTATTATCGTCTGCTCCAGAGCGCGATGGGCGATACGCTCCGCCAGGTCAGTCAGCGAAATAACCGCTTTCAGCAACTCAAGGCCGCAGCCGATTGGCTCGCCGCCAACCACAGCGAACCGGTTAACATCGCCGACCTGGCAGCGTCTTCCGGCATGAGCGTCACCTCATTCCATAGGCACTTCAAAGCCGTCACGGGGTTTAGCCCGCTCGCCTTTCAACGCCATATTCGGCTGCTTGAGGCCCGAAAGCTTCTTGCCTCGGGAAGCACCAATGTCTCTCGCGTCGCCTATGAGGTAGGCTATACAAGTCCATCGCAATTCAGCCGGGAGTATAAGGGAATGTTTGGCAGTACGCCCTTGGGCGACTTGCAACGCTGAATGCTGCCGTGCTTCGCGCAGAGAACCTATGAGGGCATCTGCAGGACTCGGCCCTTATCGCAAGACGTGTCGGACAAGCTCGTCGCGAGTCCTGCCTACATCAAGGCTCAAGGCGCTCCCGGAACACCGGACGAGATTGTAAATCACCAAGTCGTTATGCGGGACGCCGAGACGTGGCAACTCATGGATGGCGAAAAGATTGTCACGGTGCGTCCCCAGGGACGCTTCGAGGCTGATAACGGAATATCGCTCGTAGCGGCCGCTCTGGATGGGATCGGGGTCGCCTATCTGCCAGAACCGCTCGTCGCGGATCATATTTATTCGAGCGCACTGGTGCCAATCATGACGCGTCATCCGATTCCTCCAGCCGGCATTTTCGTCGTGCGGCCGCCCGGCCAGCATCCCTCTCGAAAGTGAAAATCCTCACTGAGATCCTCATCGAACAGTTTTTAAACCGCCTGTTAACGAGGGCGCAGCGAAACATCGACAAGGAAGACGAACGATCGGAGTAAGGTTAGCGTCAACATTTCAACGTCGACCGGCTCGCTGAAAAGTCCTTCGATATGCCGTCACTCAAGCTGCAGACCCGCTGCAATTCACTGTATTGACATATCGCTAAATCCCGATATATATGCGGTATGGATTTGCTCGAAATATTCAAAGCTCTCTCAAATCGCACCCGTCTTGAAATCGTGCAGGGTTTGAAGGATCCTGTGGAGAACTTCCCTCCGCAGGATGAAGGTGACGTTCATACAGTGGGGGTTTGCGTCAGTAGCATTCAAGAAGGCGTCGGACTGTCGCAGTCAACGGTTTCAGATTACCTTGCAACGCTGCAGCGGGCTGGCCTGATAGAAGTCAGACGCATCGGTCAATGGACTTACTACAAGCGGAACGAGGCGACTATCAGTGCTCTTGCCGAGATCATAGGGAAAGACCTGTGATCCTTTATCGTGATATATCGACAATTCCCTATATTCCTTTTTAACGAAACGAGGATCTGCAATGAAAGCGATGACACTTAACTCTTTTGGTGGCCCGGAATCGTTCGAGCTTTGCGACGTGCCAAAGCCTGTTCCGCATGCAGGACAAGTCCTGGTGCGCGTGCATGCCACGTCGATCAACCCACTGGATTTCCAAGTTCGGCGCGGCGACTATCGCGACTTGGTACCATTGCCGGCCATTACTGGTCATGACGTATCCGGGGTTGTCGAAGCAGTCGGACCAGGCGTGACGATGTTCTCTCCAGGAGATGAAGTCTGGTACACCCCGCAAATATTTGACGGGCCAGGAAGTTATGCCGAATACCACGTTGCTGCCGAAAGCATTATCGGGAAGAAGCCTCCCTCGCTGAGTCATCTTGAGGCGGCAAGCCTGACCTTGGTTGGTGGGACGGCGTGGGAGGCCCTGGTCTCGCGTGCGGCGTTAAGAGTGGGGGAAAGCATTCTGATCCACGGCGGCGCGGGAGGGGTCGGTCATGTGGCGATCCAAGTCGCGAAAGCCATAGGGGCGAAGGTGTTCACGACCGTACGCGAAGATAACTTCGAGTTCGCACGAAGTGTTGGCGCGGACGTCGTCATCGACTACAGGAAGGAAGATTATGTCGCTGCTATCATGCGGGAAACGAGTGGCCGCGGAGTCGACGTCGTGTTTGACACCATCGGTGGCGATACGTTGTCCCGCAGCCCGGACGTGCTCGCACAACTTGGCCGCGTTGTCACGATCGTGGACATCGCGCAGCCACAGAACCTCATTGAATCATGGGGCAAGAACGCAAGTATTCACTTCGTTTTCACAAGACAAAACCGCGGCAAGCTTGATGAACTGAGCACACTGGTTGAGCGTGGCCAGCTGCGGCCGCACGTTGGCGCCGTCTATTCGCTTGCCGACATCTCGCTCGCCCATGCGCGGCTTGAAACCCCGAACAACGGTGTTCGAGGAAAAATCGCGATTGCAGTCGGGCCTTCGGCTCATCTCGCAAGTGCGGACTTTTAACCGTTGAACTCACACTAAAGGAACAGGGCGTCGGTGAACAGTCCGAGCACCGATGGATCGACAAGCACACCGGCAGCAAAGTAGCCCAGGACAGAGCCGAGGCCGAGCCGCCGAAACAGAGGCACTGCGACAACGGCCGCTCCCATCAGAACGATCGCAGGTCCGATCGTCCGTCCCAAGCTCGCTTCAGCCATTCCTTCACCTTCCCAATCTCATATGCTTCGCGACCGGTGCCTGATCCGACTGGTGCGCACCGCAGCGGCCGCCAGAATGACCGCAGGCGCGGAATCAAGGAACTCTGCCCGGTGATGCTCGCCGATGCGAAGAAATCGAGGCCGACACGATCGGCGACTTCGATCTCTTCGAGGAGACCGGCCATGCGGTCGGCCGCGGAGGGAGGCGCACCGGTTGCGGAATCGGGGAAGATGGCGGCGAAACTGTGGACTCCGATGTCCATGATAAGTCCTTAGCGTTCTAGCCGGGTGCGTCTTGAACCAGGGTGCGCTCGGCTGGACCTGACGAATACGCGCATAGGGATCGAACATCGCTACGTCGGAATCGATCAATCGATACGGTTATAGTACGTGGTCGGTAGGGTGACGAAGATCCGTCGCCACATCGCTGCATTTGCGCCGCCGTCTACCGTAATGGTGGTGCCGGTGATCATATTGGCGTCGGGGCTTGCCAGAAATGCAACAACGTCCGCAATTTCGCGGGGGTCCGCAAAGCGCCCGATTAGTTTTTCAAGCGCGCGGTCAACTCGAGAAGGATGTCCCGGACGGCAAGGGCCGGTTCCGATAGGGGATTCTGGTCGGAAACGCACAGCGACAGGGTTTCTTCGATCCGCGGCGAGACAAGCCGGCAGATCAGCGGCTCGCTCGATTCCGATACGATACGATCGGCGATGGCTTTCGGCATGATCGTCGCGCCGAGACCGCTGCCCACCGCGCGGGCCAGCGTCCGGACGATTTCGACTTCAGCCACGACTTTCAAATTGGTGCGGGTGCGCGTGAAGGCGGTATCGACCGCGCGGCGGACGAAATTATAAGCCGGCGGCAACAGCAGCGGTATTCCGTCAAGAGCATTGACCGGAACCGGTTTCGCATCCGCTTCGATCGCAAAGTCCCGATGCGCGACAAGGAAAAACTCTTCGCTCAGGATCGGCTCGAACCGGACACCCTTGATCGGTCCGGTTCCGTGGAGAAGCGCCATCTCCAGCCGGCCGTTCATGATCATCTGGCTATAGGTCTGGCCGACGCTTTCGGTCAGGTGCAGCAGAATACCGGGATGCCGTTTCCGGGTCTCCGCCAGGAGGTCGACCGACAGCGTGGCGGCACTGCTGAAGGGCACGAGACCGACGGACACACGGCCGGCAAGCGAATTGCCGGCTGCCGATGCATCCGCTTGCGCCTGCTCCATCTGCCGAAGGATAATCTGCGCATGGCGGTACACCGCGTGTCCCGCATCGGTCATGCTGACGCCCTGCTGGCTGCGGATCAGCAGCTTGTGGCCGAAATGCTCCTCCAGTGCCGCAAGCTGCTGGCTGAGCGCAGGCTGGGCGATATGCAAAAGGTCCGCCGCTCGCGTGATGCTGCCGCTGTCGACGATCACGATGAAGGATTTAAGACGTCTGATGTCCATGAGGATCGGGGTACCGTTCTGATCTGCGCGGCTTACATGTTTGCAGACACGCATTGCTTTTGCAACGCGACGCCGTCGCTGCTTTCCTCAGGCCCGGACGCCGCAAGCTGATGCCGGCATCAGCTCTTTCTCTTCTTCAGCAGCCTGCGCCGGCTCCATAACCGTTGCTTATTGCTCCAGAGATAATCGGTCTTAGGCAAGGGGTTTAAGCTTCGCTACTGTCTCAATCAACAACAAGGGAACGACAATGCCATTCTCCGACTACAAGACCGCACTGGTGACCGGCGCATCTTCCGGTATCGGCGCAGCCGTGGTTGAGCGGCTCCGCCGGGAGAACATCGAGGTCCATGCGGTTGCCCGCAGTGCCGAAGCGCTGCAGCAGCTGGCTGCGCGGACGGGCTGCATCGCCCACGTCATCGACGTGACCGACCGTCAGGCCATGGCAGAGCTCACACGTCGGGTGGAGTTCGATATTCTCGTCAACAATGCCGGTGTCGACCGGCCGAAGAAGTTCCTGGAAGCCGACGAGGGCGATATCGATCTCATCGTCGACGTCAATCTCCGAGCGGTCCTGCATATCTGCCGACTGGTCGTGCCCGGCATGGTGGCACGCGACCGCGGGCACGTCATCAACATCTCGTCGATCGCCGGCGCCTACAATTTCGGCGGCAACTCGTCCTATCACGCCACCAAGGCAGGGGTGAGCATGCTGTCTAACCAGCTGCGCATCGACGCTTTCGGCAAGCGGGTACGGGTCACGGAAATCTGCCCCGGCCGGGTCGCCACTGACATTTTCAATCACGTCCACGGCGATGACCCCAGCATCCGCGAACGGTTCATCGACGGCTTCGAACTGCCGCAGGCGGCCGATATCGCCGACGCGATTGCCTTCGCCATAGCAGCCCCCGTCGCCGTCAATATCGGACATATGGAGATCACCCCGACGCTGCAGGTCATGGGCGGGCTGCAGACGGCAAAGCCCCAACCTGCGGCGAAGACGGATCAATCCGGGGAGCCAAACCCGTGAGCGGTTTCGACCTTTCGGCAATCCTGGGAAATCCGGAATATACCGCCATGCTGCTGCATGGCATCGAGATGACCTTCATCATCTATGCCGGCTCCTGGTCTATGGCGATGGCGCTGGCACTTCTGCTGCTGGCGTTGCGTTTGTCGCCCTTTCGCTTCGGCGATCCGTTAGTCGCCGCTTACGTCTCCTACCACCGGAATGTCCCCACCCTGGTTCAGCTCATGCTTTGGTACTTCGGGATTTTCACCCTGATGCCGAGCGGGGTGGCGACATGGCTGGCAGTCCATAATGCGGAAGCCATCTTCGCGGTGATCGGGCTCGGGCTTTGCCAGGCGGCCTATTTCAGCGAAGATCTTCGTTCCGGCGTACGCTCGGTCAGCCCCGGCCAGATGCAGGCAGCCCGCGCGCTCGGCCACGGTTATGTCTCCGCGATGCGTTTCGTCATCATGCCGCAGGGCGTGCGCAACGCGCTGCCGCCCCTCATCAATCACAGCGTTTCCCTGTTCAAGAATAGCAGTCTCGCCGTCGTCATCGGAGCCTCGGAACTGACGCATGCCGTCAAGGAAATCGAGAACCTCAGTTTCCGGACATTCGAGATCTACCTGATCGGCACGGTTCTCTACCTTTTCTTCTCGCTCGTGATCATGAGCATCGGCGCCTATCTGTCGATGCGCACAGATCCTGCCAGGAGCGCGCGCGCATGATCCACGACATGATCGCCATCGTCCGAGACTACTGGCTGCTGCTGCTGATCGGCCAATATCCGAACGGGCCACTTGGCGGGCTCGCCAACACGCTGATCCTCTCGGCGCTCAGCATCACTCTCGCCTTTCCGGTCAGCATCCTGTTCGCACTGGCGCGGCTCTCCAAGTCGCCGCTGCTGCGCTGGCCGGTCACGGCACTCGTCTATTTCACCAGGGGCGTGCCGCTGCTGATGCTCATTCTGTGGAGCTATTTCCTCGTTCCGCTGCTGACTGGCGCCGATGTGCCGAGCTTCGTCACGATGCTGACGACACTCGTGGTCTATCAGAGCGCGTTCCTGAGCGAAGTCGTCCGTGCGGGCATCGTTGCGCTCGGACCGGGCCAGATGGACGCGGGGCGTGCGCTTGGCCACAGTTATATCGGTGCAATGCGCTTCATCATCCTGCCGCAGGCGCTCTACAACATGATCCCGAGCATCATCTCCACCTTCGTCTCGACGATCAAGGACACGACGCTCGGCTACGTGATCAACGTGCCGGACCTGACCTTTGCCGCAAGCCAGGTCAACAACCAGCTCCTGACGCAGCCTTTCCAGGTCTTCCTCATTCTGGCGATCGTCTACTTCGCCATCTGCTGGACGCTCACCTACTTCGCAAATCGCCTCGAGCGGAGCATCACGCGGCGGCGTGCGGGACTTTCCAACCTTCCTGCCGCCGCCTTGGTCGCGCCATCGAAAATCATATCGGAGCAGCCATGACCACGTCAGTTTCAGCACAGGAATTACAGACGATCCGGCTTTCGCAGGTCTGCAAGAGCTACGGCGACTACCCGGTCCTGAAGGACATCGATGCGCAGGTGACACGCGGCGAAGTCGTGGTCATCTGCGGGCCGTCCGGTTCGGGAAAATCGACGCTGATCCGCACGATCAATCGCCTCGAGGAGATCAACAGCGGATCGATCACGCTCGACGGGCAAGACATTCACGCCGCCATGCGGGCAAAGGAACTCAATGCGCTGCGCAGCCGGATCGGCTTCGTATTTCAGAGCTTCAACCTGTTTCCGCACCTTTCGGTGGTCGAAAACGTGTCGATGTCGCCCATCCGGGTGAAAGGCGTGGCGCCTGATGTTGCCCGGGACAAGGCCCTCAAGCTTCTCGATCGGGTCGGCCTTGCCGACAAGGCCCGCGCCTATCCCGGTCAACTCTCGGGCGGCCAGCAGCAGCGGGTGGCAATCGCCCGCGCCCTTGCCATGGAACCGCCGGTGATGCTGTTCGACGAGCCGACCAGCGCGCTCGATCCTGAAATGGTCGGCGAAGTGCTGGCCGTCATGAAGAGTCTGGCGTCCGAAGGCATGACCATGCTCTGCGTCACCCACGAAATGGGTTTCGCGCGCGATGTCGCGGATCGGGTCTGGTTCATCGATGCGGGCCAGATCCTCGAAATGGCGACCCCGGAGGAATTCTTCAACAATCCAAGCCATCCCCGGGCTCAGCGTTTCCTCGCTGATCTCAGGCATTGATACCAACCACCAAAAACAAAGGAGAACAGCAATGAACTGGAAATGCCTAACCCTCACCGCCGCATTTGCCGGCATGGCGGCCGCTTTGCCCGCACAAGCCGATCAGCTCGACAATATCATGTCGGCGAAAACCCTGCGCTGCGCGACTTTCGCCGACGTTCCTCCCTTCGCTTCACCCGATCCGAAGACCCGCGAAATGGCCGGTTTCGACGTCGATCTCTGTGGCGCCATCGCCAAGGAATTGGGCGTAAAGGCTGAGATCAAGCCGGTTTCGGTCGAGGCGCGTGTGCCAGAGGTCAAGCTCGGCCGCGTCGACATCACCGTTGCCAACCTTGCCTATACTCTGAGCCGCGCCGAGCAGATCCAGTTCAGCGATCCCTATTATCTCGCCAAGGAAATGCTGATCGTTCCGGCCGACGATGCCGGCAAGAAGAAGGCCGACTACGCAGGCCAGCGCATCGCTTCGACCAAGGGTTCGACCTCCGAGATGTCGATCAAGCTCAACAAATCCGACCCGCTGACCTTCCAGGATACCGCCTCGGCCTATCTCGCCGTCCAGCAGGGTAAGGCGCGCGGCATGGTGGCCAACACCATGACGACGACCAAGTTCGTCAATGAATCGAAGAGCAAGGGCAAGGAAATGCGGATGATCGAGGAGCCGATGCTGTACCAGCCGATCGGCATCGGCATGGCCAAGGATCAGCCGGCGCTGACCGCCAAGATCAACGAGATCCTTCGCAAGCTCGACACATCGGGCGAGATCAACAAGATCTGGGACAAGTGGCTCGGCCCGGATACCGAATACAAAATGACCCGTACCGACAAGGTCGTATCGCTCTCCGAGCTGAAGTTCGACCCGATCCCGTAAGCCGACCGGCTTCGGCGTCATCCACTGACAACGTCCAAACAAATTGAGACGGCGGGACATGCCCGCCGTCGGCCAACGATGGGAGGCATCCGTGATCCATATTAAAGATATCGCCGAACGGCCAAGCAAAGCCGATATCGACGCCGTTTCCAAATTTTCACCCGCGACGATCCATGAAGCCCAAGGGCGCCGCGGAGCCCTTTCCTCCCGCCTCAAGCCCGTCGACTATCGCATGAAACTGTGCGGTCCGGCCTTCACGGTGAAATGCGCGCCGCGTGACAACATCATGCTGCAACTCGCCATCAACTACGCAAAGCCGGGCGATATCATCATCGTATCGGCCGGCGAGTACGAGGAGGCCGGATCCTTCGGCGATGTGCTTGCCAATGCTTGCCTTGCAAAGGGCATCGGCGGTCTCGTGACCGACACCGGCGTGCGCGACACACTTCAGCTCAGGGAACTTGGTTTCCCGGTCTTCTCGCTCAGCGTCTGCATCAAGGGGACGGTGAAGGAGACCATTGCGGCGGTGAACGATACGATCATCGTCGGCGGTGAAATCATCCATCCCGGCGACATTATTGCCGGGGATGCTGACGGCCTTGTGGTCGTGCGCCGCCAGGAAGCGCAGGAAGTCGCCAGGCTGTCACAGGCCCGCGAAGATGCCGAGGCCGGCTATATCGCGGCATACAAGCAGGGCAAATCGGTCATCGAGGTCAGCAATCTCGAACCAGTGCTGAAAGCCAAGGGCCTCGTCGTCGACATCTGAGGCGACACCGCAATAGTTATCAGCCCTGCCACTTTATAGGGCGGCTGGCCTTTCCGGCCAGCCGCCCTATGCAAACCGGACGGTTCAAACGCTTTCGGGCGTAATCGTTTCGAAGGGAACCACGCGCTGGAGGATGGTTGTGCTGTCGCGGTGTTCCAGCGCGGCGATCATCGTGGCGATCAATTCGTCCGATATCTGATCCAGCGGATGACACAATGCCGCCATGATCAGGCCTTCCGTCAGGCCCTTGCGCGTTTCCGGGCCGATGTCGCGGCAGACGACCCTGACCTTGTCCCGCTTTTCGACGGGTGCCTCGCGAAGAGCGCGCAGCACCCCGGAAATTCCCCCTCCGACAATGAAAATGCCTCTGAGGTCATCGAGTTCGGAAAGCAGCTGGCTGACGATCCGGTAGGCTTCCTGCGGCTCCTCATGTGTCGGCCTGCTGTCATCCACCTGAAGATGGGGCGCGTGCTCGCGCATATAGGATCGAAAGCTCGCATCGGAGACATCCTGGCACTGATAGCGATGATTGCCGATGAATACGGCGATCCGGCCCGGCATCGGCGTGGTCTGAGCCAGAAACCATGCGGCGGTCCGCCCGAGTTTCCAATTGTCGGTGCCGACGAAGCCGGCGCGATCCCGGGCGGACTGATCGGTTATATAGGCAACAACCGGCTTTCCCCTCTCCTTGAGGGATTGGATGGTCTGCCCGATCAACGGGTGGTCGCCAGCAATGACAGCAACTGCATCACAGCGTTTGCCAAGCGCTTCGAGACGATCTGCAATATTTTGTGGCTCGAGGACATCGACGAAATCGACCACAGCCACGACTTTCTCGTGCTGTCGTCTCGCGGCCGCCTCCGTGATCTTGGAGCCGAACAGCCGGTAGAGCTCACGGCTCGACTGCTGGAGAAGAAAGCCGAAACGATAATTCGGCAGGAGCCGCTGCCTGCGATCCTCGATCACGCCGCGGCCATAAAATCCAATCTCTTCCGCGGCATTTTGTACCCTCTCGATCGTTTCCGCACGCACTGCGCCGGTACCTCCGAGGATGCGGTTGACCGTGGCGATGCTGACGCCGGAGGCCTGGGCAAGATCGGCAATGGTCGGTCTCTTCATGATAGATTTCATTCCATTTTCGGATGAAATGAAATGATACATTAATTTCATCAAAACGCAATAGGCATTCCATTTTCAGCAGTCAGTTGATACAAATATTCCAGCGAGTTGGGAGCCTTGCTTTGAGGAATTGTTACTCTCGACCGCCTTTTTGGGAGGAAATCACATGAATTTTTCAATGCGCGCCGTACGCGGGCTGCTGGCTGGCGCTGTTTTCGTTCTTGGCGCTTCTTCTGTCATGGCCGCGAATATTGCTGTCGTTGGCGGCAAGACCGATGACGAATTCTGGAGCCGCATCAAGAAGGGCGTCGATGACGCCCGGCTCGTCGTCGAGAAGAATGGCGGCTCCGTCAGCTATCTGCAGCTGCAGACCTACGACAATCTCGGACCTGACGCTGCCCAGCTCGTCCGCACGGCCATCAGCCAGGGCGTGACCGGCATCGTGGTGCCCGACTGGGTGCCCGAGGCAGAGGACGAGGCCATCAAGGCTGCCGTCGCCGCGGGCATCAAAGTCATCCTCATGAATGCCGGCAGCATCGACAAAGCGCGCGAGCTTGGCGCGATCAACTATGTCGGCTCGGATGAATACACGGCCGGCAAGGCAGGCGGCGAATATTTCGCGTCCAAGGGTGCGAAAAATGTCATTTGCGTCAATACGGTCCCGGGTGCGGCAAACCAGGAGGCCCGTTGCAAGGGTGTCATCGACGGCATCGCCGCAAAGGGCGGCACTGGCAAGCAACTGCCATTGCCGGCGACCAGCTTCGGCGATCAGACGGCAATCGCCGAGGCCGTCAAGGCGACACTGCTCCAGGACGACACCATCGACGGCGTCCTCAACGTCGGCGCTTCCGACGCCGATGCGGCTGCAAGCGGGATCGTTCAGGCGAACAAAGTCGGCAAGGTTGCGCATGGCACCTTCGACCTGAACGCATCGGGGCTTGCCCGCATCAAGGATGGTTCGCAGGCCTTTGCAATCGACCAGCAGCCTTACCTGCAGTCGCTGCTGGGGGTTTCGCTTCTCGCCGCGCATATCGACTACGGCACCAACCTGCCGACCGCACCGGTGCTGACCGGCCCGGGCATCGTCGATGCGTCGAACATCGACGCCACCCTGGCCGGCGTCAAGGAAGGCGCTCGCTGATCGTTCGAAACGGGCTCCGGCCCGCGGGATATCCGCGGGTCGAAGTTTATCGAGCGTGCGGACCACCGCGTCCGCGCGCCTGGAGATTCACGCCCAAACTGGGGTAGGCATATGAACAATCTTTCATTCGGCAACCTGTTGCGCCGTCCCGAGGCGGGTGCATTCCTCGGACTTGTCGGCGTCCTCCTGTTCTTCGTCGTATTCGGCAGCACCAAGTTTCTGGAGCCCGCCGGCGCCGCAAGCTGGCTCAACGTGGCCGCCAATCTCGGCATTATCGCTCTTCCCATCGGACTTTTGATGATCGCAGGCGATCTCGACATTTCGATTGGCGCGATGATCCCCGCCGGCTCCATGACGGTTGCGGTCCTCTCGGGCTACTACGATCTTCCCATATGGGTCGGAATGCTCGGTGCGCTTGCCTTCGGCCTCATCGTCGGGCTGGTCAACGGCTACCTCGTCGTGCACACTGCCGTGCCTTCGCTGATCGTAACGCTCGGCACCCTCTTTGCGGTACAGGGCCTGATGCTTGGCACCTCGGTTCTCGTAACCGGCACGACGAGCGTGGCGCTGACGGCCGACCCCTGGGCAAAGTTCCTTTTCGGGCAGTTCCTGGGCGGATCGTTTCAGGTGATCATTCTGTGGTGGGTGGCCATCACCGCGATCTTCATCTTCTTCATTCATTTCTCGCCTTACGGGAACTGGATTTTCGCGATGGGCGGAGACAAGGTCAGTGCCCGCAACGCCGGCATTCCGACGACCCGTCTGACGATGGTCCTCTTCGTCCTCTCGGCGATGAGCGCGTCCTTCGTGGGCATGTGTCAGGCCATTCTGTTCAATTCCGCGCAGGTTTCGGGCGGAATGACGTTCATCTTCAACTCGATCATCTCGGTCGTCGTCGGAGGTGTGCTGCTGACCGGAGGGTTTGGGTCGGTGATCGGGATCTTCTTCGGCACGATCACCTTCGCCGTCGTCAACCAAGGCATCTATTTCACGACCTTCGACCGCAATTGGTCGAGCTTAATCATCGGCGTGATGCTGCTCGTGGCCGTCCTCATGAACAATACGTTCCGTCAGATGGCGCTGACCTATTCACCCAAGAAGAAGAAGTGAGAGCTGAGACATGGCTGGCCCAATTCTTGAACTTGAAAACGTCAACAAGTCCTTCGGCCCGATCGATGTGCTCTACGACATCACGTTGAGCGTCCATCCCGGTGAAGTGCTTTGCCTGCTGGGTGACAACGGTGCCGGAAAGTCCACCCTGATCAAGACCTTTGCCGGTGTCTACAAGCCGACGAGCGGCGCGGTGAAGTTCGAAGGTCAACCCATCGTCTTCCAGAATCCGCGCGAAGCCGCAGACCTCGGCATCGCAACGGTTCATCAGTTCGGCGGCACCTTTCCGCTGATGAGCATCGGCCGTTCGTTCTTCGTCGGGCGGGAACTGACCAAGGGCTTCGGCCCGTTTAAAATCTACGACCGCAAAGCCGCCAATGAAATCGCGGTCAAGGCCGTGCGCGAGTTCGGCATCACCCGCATCGACGATGGCGATCGCCTGATCGGCGGTCTGTCGGGCGGGGAGCGGCAATCCCTGGCAATCGCCCGAGCCGTCCACTTCGGCGCCCGGGTGCTGATCCTCGACGAGCCGACCGCCGCTCTCGGCGTCAAGGAGGCGGCGCATGTGCTGCGTATCGTCCTGGAAGCGCGCCGTCGCGGCCTCGCCGTCATTTTCATCACTCACAACGTCATTCACGCCATGACGGTGGGAGACCACTTCGCGGTGCTCATCAAGGGTGCGAAGGCGGCCGATTTCCGCAAGGGCGAAAAGACGCGCGAAGAGATTACCGACCTGATGGCAGGAGGCGAGGCCATGGCCGAACTCGAAGCCGAAATCGAAGCGTACTCGACGGCGCATAGCGGACATCCCCCACCGGTCTGACCGACCGCCGCCGCGGATGAACTCCAGAAACTCTAAAGAGCTCGCCTACCCCGGCGGGATGGCCCAGCACAATCATCGGACGGGTAACAGCCATGAAGATTGCAATCGACCCCTTTATGCATCGCCACCTCTCACTCGAAGACTTGCCCTCGAAAGTGGCTGAACTCGGATACGAGTGGATAGAGCTCAGCCCGCGGGCCGATTTTCTCGAATGGTTCAAGGCGCCACGCGTGTTTCCGGCCCGCGCCAAGGCATTCAAGAAAGCGCTTTCCGATGCCCATGTCGGCATTGCCTCGATCCTGCCGATGTACCGGTGGGCCTCGAACGATGAAAATGAGCGGCAAGCTGCCGTCAAGCACTGGAAGCGTGCCATCGAGATCAGTGTCGAACTCGGCGTCGACACGATGAACTCGGAATTCGGCCGCGGCCCCCACCCGGACAAGGGTTCGTGCTACTGCTGCCATACCGGTTCCATGATCGAGGCCTGCGAAGACGCCTGGTGGCGTTCGATGGAAGAACTGGTGCCGATCTTTGAAAAGGAAGGCATAAATCTGCACGTCGAACCGCATCCCGAGGATTGGTGCGAAACCCTGCAGCCGGCGCTGGATATCATCAGGACGGTCAACTCGAAGAACGTCAAGTTCCTCTATTGCGCGCCGCATACCTTCTACTTCGGCGATGACACCAAGGCGATGCTTCGGGAAGCAAAGGACGTGCTCGCCCATGTGCATGTCGGCGACACTTTCAATCACAAGGCCTCTTCGGGGCTCCGCTACATCCTCAACCCTCCGGGCACGCAGGCCAGGGTGCATCAGCACCTGAACATCGGCCAGGGCGAGGTTCCCTGGGAAGATTTCTTCAGCACGCTGGCGGAGATCGGGTTCGACGGCATCATGACCGCATGCGTTTTCGCCTGGGAGGACAAGGCCGACCACTCCGGCAAGTTCATGCGCGCCGAAATGCAGCGCTTCGTCGACAAGTACTGGACCGCGAAATAACGCGCGATGCCCCTCTAGCGGGTCGCGATGCAGCCAGGCGATTGGCGCAAGCGACCGCGACCGGGTTCTGCCCGGAACGCTTAAACATCACAGACATCATTCCTGGAAGGACAGAAGATGATCAACGGAGAAAGATCCATCGAGCGCCCCCTGCGCTGGGGCATGGTCGGCGGCGGCCGCACCGGGCAGGTGGGCTACAAGCATAGAACCGGCGCCCAGCGGGACGGCACTTACCGGCTCATCTGCGGAGCCTTCGATCTCGACGCCGAGCGCGGACGCGACTTCGGCACGAAGATCGGCGTCGCTGCGGACAGATGCTATGGCGATTATAAGGAGCTGATCGCCAAGGAGGCCGGGCGTGAGGACGGTGTCGAGGTCGTCTCGATCGCCACGCCGAACTTCACCCACTACGAGATCACCAAGGCGTGCCTGGAAGCCGGTCTTCACGTGATCTGCGAAAAGCCGCTGTTTTTCACCGTCGCCGAATGCGACGAGGTCGCCAAGCTGGCCGAAGAGAAAGGCCTGATCGTCGGCGTCACCTACGGTTTCACCGGCCATCCGCTGGTTCACCAGATGGCGGCGATGGTCAAGAAGGGCATGCTCGGCGATATCCGCATCGTCGACATGCAATATTCCCACGGCTTCAACGCGGGCGACGATGTGGGCGCCGGCGAAGCCGTGAAATGGCGCACCAATCCCAAGACGGCTGGCCCGACCTTCGTTCTGGGCGATATCGGCACACACCTCTACTATCTCTCCGAAGTGGTGCTGCCGCATATGAAGATCGAAAAGCTGCTCTGCGACCGCAAGGCCTTCATTCCGACCCGTGCGCCGCTCGAAGACCACGCGACCGTTCTCATGCATTACGACAATGGCGCCCGCGGCCGTCTTTGGGTGTCCTCGGTGGATGCCGGGAATATGGGTTCGCAGTGCTACCGTTTCGTCGGCTCCAAGGCCTCCGTCGAATGGTCCGATTCCCATCCCGACCAGTTGATTTACGAAGTGCAGGGTGAACCGAACCGCACCTTGCATCACGGCATGCCCTACCTCGAAGAGGAAAGCCTCGCTTACGATCGCATGGGCGCGCTGCACACCGAAGGCCTGGGCGACAGCTGGGCGAACATCTACCTCTGGATCGCCCAGGCGATCGACGCAAAACGCCGCGGCGACGACGCCTTCCTCAAGGGCCATCACTATCCCGGCATCGAAGCCGGCACCGAAGGTGTGCGCTGGCTGGAAAACTGCGTCCGCTCGGCAGACGCAGGTTCGGCCTGGGTCGAGTTCAAATGATCGACTAGAGCATGATGCCGAAAAGTGTGAGCGGTTTTCGGGCGACATCATGCTCTAACCCTTTAATTTAGAACAGGATTCATATTTTAGACGATGCCTAAAATCATCCTGTTCTAGGGGCGCGTCGGATCTCCTCCATCCTCCTCCCAGGCGCGTCCCCGACACCCTTTTTTAGAAAGACAATGACATGAAACTATCGATCTGCACCGACGTGATGGGCGACCTTTCCTTCACGGACATGCTCGACAAATGCGTCAAACTTGGTGTCGAGGGTATCGAGATGACCGGCGGCGGCTGGTCGCGCGGGCCGCACTTCCGTGCCGATGAGCTGCTGGCCGACAGGAGCCTGCTCAAGACCAGGTTGAAGGAAATCGAAGCCCGCGGCCTGGAAATCGCCGCGCTGAATTGCTCGGCAAACCCGCTCGATCCGGGTGACATGGGCAAGCGCCACCGTAAGGAAATGGAAGACACCATCCGGCTCGCCGGCGAAATCGGCGTGAAGAAGATCGTCACCATGTCCGGCCTGCCGGAAGCCGCGCCCGGCGACATGGTGCCGAACTGGCTCGTCTACACCAAGAGCTGGCCGAACGAGATGCCTGAGCGCGACCGATATCAGTGGGAAGACCGGGCCTTCCCGCTCTGGCGCGGCCTAGTCAAGCTTGCCGATGAAGTCGGCGTCGAAAAATATGCGCTGGAAAACTTCTCGGCCATGCTCGTATGGAACCCCGAGACCCTCTTCCGCCTGCGCAACGAAGTCGGTCCGAAAGTCGGCATGAACCTTGACCCGTCGCATCTGATGTGGATGGGCGCCGACCCGATCGCCTCCGCCCGTGCTCTGGGCGATGCCATCCATCATTGCCATGGCAAGGATACCCGCATCGAACGGGGCCTCGCCGACGTCAACGGCCTGCTCGAGCTCAAGGACGTAACCGACGTCGCCAACCGCAGCTGGAACTATGTCGCCGTCGGCGCCGGCCATGACCTGCAATGGTGGAAGGAGTTCTTCTCCGTGGTGCGCATGGTCGGCTACAACGATTGGGTCAGCCTCGAGATGGAAGACTTCACCATGTCGACCGAGGCGGGCATCCAGTCCTCCATCGATGCGCTGCAGGCAACAATCAGCCGCTGATGGACAGGCGCGGGCGGTCGTTCGCCCGCGCTCCCTTGCATTCGTAGTTTCTTGTGAAGAGGCCGACGATGCCCAACCCGATCACCATGACCGAATTCAATACTATTGCGAGGAAACCGACATGACCAAGACATTGGACGTGATCACGATCGGGCGAGCCGGCGTCGACCTCTATGGGGCACAGGTCGGAGGACGGCTGGAGGATATGGGATCCTTCGAAAAATATCTCGGCGGCAGTCCGACCAACATTGCCTGCGGCACGGCGCGACTGGGCCTCAAGTCGGCACTGATCTCCCGGGTGGGCGATGAGCATATGGGCCGGTTCATCCGCGAGGAGCTTGCCCGGCATGGCGTCGACGGCAGGGGCGTCGTGACGGATCCCGAGCGCCTGACGGCGCTCGTCATTCTCGGGATCCGGGACGAGGAACGTTTCCCGCTGATATTCTACCGGGAAAATTGTGCCGACATGGCGCTTTGCGAGCAGGATATCGACGAGGCTTTCGTTTCCAGCGCCCGTTCAGTGTTGGTGACGGGAACGCACCTCTCCCATCCGCGCACGGAAGCGGCCGTGCTCAAGGCGCTCGGCTTTGCCCGCAAGCATGGCGCCAAGATGGCTCTCGACATCGACTATCGTCCAAATCTTTGGGGGGTGGCCGGCCATGGCGAGGGGGAAAGCCGCTATGTGGCAAGCGGGCAGGTGACCGAAAAGCTCCAGACGACGCTTCATCTCTTCGATTTGATCGTCGGGACAGAGGAAGAATTCCACATCGCCGGCGGGACGACCGATACCGTGGCGGCATTGCGGGCCGTGCGCGCCGTGACTTCGGCGACGCTCGTCTGCAAACGCGGCGCCAAAGGAGCAGTCGCATTCGAAAGTGCGATACCGGATAATCTGGACGAGGGCATTTCGGGCGAGGGTTTCCCGGTCGAAGTCTTCAACGTTCTCGGCGCCGGAGACGGCTTTTTCGCCGGGCTGCTGAAAGGCTGGCTTGACGGCGAAGATTGGCCGACCGCGCTCAGATACGCCAATGCCTGCGGCGCTTTTGCCGTCTCTCGTCACGGCTGCACGCCGGCCTATCCGTCACTTCAGGAGCTGAATTTCTTCCTCGAGCGCGGCATGACCCGCCCCGACCTGCGCAATGATCCCGCGCTGGAGCAGATACACTGGTCGACCAACCGCCATGGCGACTGGCCCGAGATGCGCGTCTTCGCCTTCGATCACCGGATGCAGCTCGAAAGCATGGCGGGCTACACGCCGTCGAAGGGCGGCGCCTTCAAGGAGCTTTGCCTTGAAGCGGCCCTCAAAGTGCAGAACGGGCGTTCCGGCTACGGAATCCTCTGCGACGAACGGATCGGCCGACGTGCACTCCACGCCGCCTCCGGGACCGGCCTCTGGATCGGCAGACCCTGCGAGTGGCCGGGGTCTCGGCCTCTGACCCTGGAGCCGTCGCTTGGTCCCGATTGCGGGGGACTTTCGGAATGGGCGCGCGAGAACGTCGTCAAGGTGCTCTGCTTCTGCCACCCCGATGACGACGAAGCGACCTGGGCCCGGCAACTGGCGGAAGTGCGGCGGCTTTACGTGGCCTCGCGCCGCAACAAGCTGGAATTCCTGCTCGAAGTCATCCCTTCCAAGGTCGCAAGCATCACTACGGACACGACCGCGACGCTGATCCGCAGCTTCTACGCCGAAGGCATCTATCCTGACTGGTGGAAGCTGGAACCAATGGACGAGCCCGAAGCCTGGACGCAGGTCTGTGCCGCCATCGAGGACAACGATCGTCATACAAGAGGGATCGTCGTCCTCGGCCTGGATGCGCCGGAGGACGTGCTGAAGGCGAGCTTCGAAGTTGCCGCGCGCTTCCCGCTCGTCAAGGGATTTGCCGTCGGCCGGACAATCTTCGGCTCGGTCGCCCGCGGCTGGTTTGAGGGCTCGATCAGTGATGAAGAGGCCGTCGAGGAAATGGCGAAACGATATTCCCGGCTTTGCACGGTCTGGGACGGCGCGCGGGCGCGCGTGCAGGAGGCAGCAGAATGACAACGATACGACTGACCGCCGCGCAGGCCATGATGAAATGGCTCTCGGTCCAGATGACCGAGGATGGCGAGCGCTTCATCGAAGGCGTCTGGGCGATCTTCGGTCACGGCAACGTCGCCGGCATCGGAGAGGCGCTGCATGGGATCGGCGACGCCCTTCCCACATGGCGGGGCCAGAACGAACAGACCATGGCGCATGCGGCGATCGCCTATGCGAAGACACTGAAGCGCCGGCGCGCCCAGGCCGTGACGTCCTCGATCGGCCCGGGCGCCACCAATATGATCACGGCCTGCGCACTTGCCCATGTCAACAGATTGCCGGTTCTTTTCATACCCGGCGATGTGTTCGCCAATCGCCGCCCCGAGCCGGTGTTGCAGCAGATCGAGGATATGAATGATGGAACGGTCAGCGCCAATGACTGCTTCCGGCCGGTCTCGGCCTATTTCGACCGGATCGCCCGTCCCGAGCATCTCCTGACTTGCCTGCCGCGCGCCCTGGCCGTCATGACCGATCCCGGCAGCTGCGGCCCTGTTACGCTCGCCTTCTGCCAGGATGTGCAAGCAGAGCTCTACGACTACCCGGAAGCCTTTTTCGAACCGAAGGTGTGGCGCATCCGCCGTCCCGAACCGGATCCGCGGGAGATCACAGATCTTGCCGATGCCATCCGGGCTGCGCGCAAGCCAGTGATCATTTCCGGTGGCGGCGTTATCTATTCGCAGGCCGAGGCCGAACTCGCCGCATTCGCGGAGAAGCACCATATCCCGTTTGTCGAAACGCAAGCCGGGAAGGGCGCCAATAGCTGGGAGCACCCGCTGAATTTCGGGTCGCCGGGTGTGACTGGATCGGCTTCGGCCAATGCCCTTTGCGCCGACGCGGACCTCGTGATCGGCATCGGCACGCGCTTCCAGGATTTCACCACAGGCAGCTGGACGCTCTTCAGTAATCCCTCGCGCCGGCTCGCTTCGATCAACCTTGCCGGATATGATGCAACCAAGCATTCGGCATTGCCCTGTGTCGGCGATGCCAAGGTCACGCTGGCGCGCCTGTCCGCGGCGCTCGAGGCGTATCGCGGGGCCGGCGTCGATGCCGGGAGCAGGACCGACTGGCACCAAACGGTCGAGCGCGTGACGGCGGCGCCGGCAGCCGACGGGCCTGGAAACCTGCCCACCGATGCGCAAGTCATCGGCGCCGTGCAGCGGGTGGCGACGGAAAAATCCGTGGTCATGTGCGCAGCCGGCACCATGCCGGGCGCATTGCAGGTGCTGTGGCAATCTGCCAAGGGCGGATACCACATGGAATATGGCTTCTCCTGCATGGGATACGAAGTGGCGGGCGCCATAGGCATCAAGCTCGCCCGCCCCGACAAGGAGGTCATCTGCTTCGTCGGCGACGGCTCCTACATGATGGCCAATTCGGAACTCGCAACCGCCGTCATGCGGCGGGTGCCGTTCACCGTCGTGTTGACCGACAACCGCGGTTACGGCTGCATCAACCGCCTCCAGATCGAGTGCGGCGGCGCTGAGTTCAACAACATGTATAAGGACTGCAATGTCGACGTGCAGCCCGAGATCGACTTTGTCGCGCATGCCGCCTCGATGGGCGCCCATGCCGAAAAGATAGGGTCCATCGCCGAACTCGAGGCACGTATCATCGCCGCGCGGGAACGAAACATTCCGAGCGTTCTGGTGATCGACACCGATGCGGTTCCCGGAACCGACGCAGGTGGCCATTGGTGGGACGTCGCCGTTCCGCAGGTCGGCGGCCCGGAGCGGCTCGAGCAGGCCCGCGCGCGTTACAACGAGAATGCCGCCAATCAACGCGCGTTTGATTGAAAGACAGGAACTTGGCTCTCGACCTATGGGTTCCCGCTATTCGGCGTGAGCGCCTGGAGGTGCCCACGCTCACAGATCAGTCTGGACACTATTATGGACACATGTTCTATAAAGTGGACAGATTCGACGGGAGCACGCCATGCATCTTTCCATGTGGACTTACCCCTGGGATATCCAGGACCAGGGGCTTGCAGCACTCGCCGCCGACCTTCGCGACCGCGCCGGTCTGACGACGGTCAGCCTGGCGGCCTCCTATCACGCCGGCCGGTTCCTCCAGCCGCGGAGCCCGCAGCAGAAGGCCTATTTCCCCGAGGACGGAACGGTCTATTTCCGGCCGGATGAAAGCCTATGGCAGGATAAGCTGATCCGGCCGCTGATGGCTGAGAATGTCACTGAGCGCGGCGACATGCTGGATGCGCTCGTCAGGGCGCGCGATGCGACGGGCCTCAAGGTCTCTTGCTGGACGGTCTGCCTCCACAATAGCCGCCTCGGCATGCTGCATCCCGATCACGTGACGCGGAACGCCTTCGGCAATCCCAACTATTACAATCTCTGCCCCTCCAGCCCGGCGGCGCGCGATTATGTCGTCACCCTCGTGCGCGACATCACGACGAACTACCGGCCCGATATGGTAGAACTCGAGAGCCCGAACTTCATGGGCTTCGCGCATGAATACCATCACGAGAAAGACGGTGTCGGCCTGAATGCCGAAGACGATTTCCTGCTGTCGCTCTGTTTCTGCGACCATTGCACGGCGCGCGCCGAAAAGGCCGGCGTGCCGGTCGAAGGCGCGCGCCGGTCGGTCGCGCGCTTCATCGCCGAACTCTGCGAACGGGAAATACCGGAACGGCAATTCCAGGACTTCCCGGAAGCCGGCATCGATGCCTTCCACGACCATCCCGATCTGCATGCCTATCTCACTTGGCGCGGTGAACCGGTGACCAGCCTGATCGGCGAGATCAAGGCGGCCGCCGACCCGGCGACCAGTATCGTGCTCATCGACCTGAAGGACGGCTGGCTCGGCGGCGTCGATCTCGCCGCCGCCGGCAAGCTCTGCGACGGGGCGATCCTCTGCTGCTACGACATGGAGCCGGATGCCGTGGGCGACGTCATCCGGACCGGCCGGGCGGCAATCGGACCGGGCAAGTTCCTCGGGGTTGGCCTGCGCGTCTTCTATCCCGAGGTCAGCGGGCCGGCGATCCTGGCCGCACGCGCCAAGGCTGCCGTCGATGCCGGCGCTGACGGCGTGAACTTCTACAATTACGGCCTGATACCGGCAAAGCGTCTCGACTGGGTCAAGACAGCGGTCGACGCAATCGCTTGAGCAGATCAGCGCACCTCAGGATGCGATGGGTTCGGCGGCCTGGATCAGGCAGTCGCCGGCCTGGCTGTCGCAATGCAGCCGGTGGGAAATGACAATGCCGCTCTCGGCAAAGCGCAGCTCTTCCTCCGGCTGCTCCAGGCGTTCGAGGTCATGATACCATCCGGCAAGATCTCCGGCGGAAACGGTGGCACCGAGGGCTGCGGCCGGCTCGAACCAGCCTCTGCGATTCGCATAGATGCCCTGGCTGTGCCGGGATAGCGAAAGCAGTTGCAACGGTCCGGGCTCGGCGAACGGCATGCGTGACAGGACCGGACGCTTCACGATGCCGAGTGTGACGAGCAGCCGGTCGATCGCGGCCGCCGTGAAACCCATTGTCTCAGGCGTCACGGTACCGCCGCCGCCGAACTCACCGGAAAGACCGATGGTTCCGGCCCTTGCCGCAGCCCCCATCGATGTCGGTGCGGTCGGCCCGTTATCGGCGATGAAGGCATGCGCCGCACCCATGGCGCGCATCAGCGAAACGGACTGTTCGAAGCGGGCGGCATCGGCCTGCCGCTCGATCAGCGTGCAGGGCAGGTGCGCCATGGAGGTGCCGCCCGAATGCAGGTCGAGCACGACGTCATGGCGCGGAAAAAGTTCGTGTTCGAGGAAATGCGCCATCCGCGCCGTCGGCGAGCCGGTGGGATCGCCGGGAAACACCCGATTGAGGTTGCCGCCGTCGAAGGGCGAGCAGCGCTTGGCCGCCATCACCGCCGGTAGGTTCGCCATCGGCAGGATAGTGACGGCGCCGCGGATTTCGGCGACATCAAGCAGCCGCATCAGCCGGCCGAGCTGAAGTTCACCCTCATACTCGTCGCCGTGATTGCCGGCCATCAGCAGCAAAGACGGCCCCTCGCCATTTTTCAGGCGAAGGATCGGAATGCGGATCTGATAATAGGGCGAACGGTCGATCGAATAGGGAATGGCGAGGTGGCTGGCCTGCCGGCCCTCGCGCAAAAAGTCGATCGGATTGACGAGACCGCTATGCATGATGTCTCCAGTGCGGGCGGTTGCGATGCCGTTACAGCGCCGCGCGTCTTATTGGGAGCGCAAAGGAGGCTGTAACACTTTCAACTTACGCATCGTGCTTTCCGAAAATCGATTCCGATTTTCGGGCCGATGCGCTAGAGCGCGGCGATCGCGGTCATTTCGACGCGCAGATCGGGATCGGCGAGACGAGCTTCGGTGCAGGCGCGGGCCGGCGGGTTTTCGATGTCGATCCAGTCATCATAGACGCTGTTCATAGCCTCGAAATCGACGATCGCCGGCAGGAAGACGTTGACGGCGATGAGGCGTGAGCGGTCGATGCCGGCCTCCTTCAAGAGGGCGTCGATCTTGCCGAGCACGTCGCGGGTCTGGTCCTTGATATCAGCCTTGCGATTTTCCGCGACTTGGCCGGCAATATAAACGAGACCGCCGTAGCTGACGGCTTGGCTCATACGCGAACCTTTCTGATAACGCTGGATCATTGCGGGTTTTCCTTTTCTTGCTTTTGGAGAGAGAGTTCAGCCGAAGCTGGTCAGATAGGCTGTCGTCACCGAATGGTCCGGGTCGAGGCCGTAGAGGATGGTATGCCGGTCAAGGCAGGTGCAGGGATGCGAGATGCCGTACTCGATGATGTCGCCGACCGCGACGTCGCTGCCGTCGGCAAGCGCGACGAAGGCGTGCTGATCGTTGAGGCGGAAAACTTCGGCGCCCGCGAGATCGGCGAGATACGCACCATTGTGATAGAGCGCCAGCGGCCGCGGCATGCCCTGATCCATCGCCACGTCGCGCATGCCCATGCCGCAGATCGCAAGCCGCGGCTCCGGCCGTGACAAGACCTCGGCCCAGACCCGCAGCGCCGGACGGAAAGCTGCGGCCGCCGAAACCATTTCGCCGCCGATGCGGAAGCCGCCGCGTGCATCGAGGCCGGCAAGGCCGCGCTCGTAGATGCCGTGATCGTGGAAGAAGATCGCGCCGCTGCGCAGCACCAGCCGGCAGGCGGGATCGGCCGCAACGGCGGCTGAAAGCCTGGCAATCACAAGGTCGAAAAACACCGAGCCGCCGGCCGTGACGAGGAGCGGCCGCTCGTCGCCGATGCGGGCGCGCACCTTCGGCAGGAAATCGGATGTCACCGCCATCAGCGCGTCGATGCGACGCATCGTCTCTTCCGCATTGGCGGTCGCCGCCGCACCCTCATAGGCGGCGATGCCGGTCAGCCTGAAGGACGGCGTCTCCACGGCAAGGATCGTGTCGAGAATTGCCTCGGCGGCGTCGCCGCTGCGGGCACCGGCACGGCCGGCACCGAACTCCACCAGCAGGCCGAGGGGCGGCAGATCGACACGCTCCTGCCAGGCGGAGCGAAGAGCCTCGACCAGCGCGGTCGAATCCACGAAAATATGAAGTTCCGCATCGGGATAGTGGGCAAGCAGGGCCGCGAGCCGGCGGGCAGCGGCGGCCCCGCCGATCTCGTTGGCGAGGATCAGCCGGCGCTGTCCCGCCTTGAGCAGGACGGCGGCCTGGCGGATATCGGCGACCGTCGTGCCCCAGGCGCCTGCCCCCAGAAGTGCCTCCGCCAGCGCCGTCGACATCGGTGTCTTGGCGTGCGGAGCGATGTCGACACCGTGGCTCTTCACATAGGCCATCATCAGTTCGACATTGCCCGAGAAAGCCTGCCGGTCGAGCGAGATCAGCGGCAGGGCCATCCTGCCGTCATAGGGCTTCCATCCCTGCTTGCCGATTGCATCCAGCGGGAGCGGCGGATTGCCCGGCGGAAAGCCGCGCACCCGCTCGTCGATCAGCACGTTTTCCGTCGCGGTATGAAGGTCAGACATGGCAGCCACTCCTGATCTCGGCCGGGTCGGCGATGCCGAGGCGATAAGTGTCGTTGGCGGTGGCAAAGAACAGGGCACGTCGCTCGTCGTAAGAGAGCTCCGAGGCGACCGTGCGGAAAACCTGATAGACCTCGTCGAAAGAGGCGTGCAAGCCCGCGACCGGAAAGTCGCTCGCGAACATGGCGCGCGCCGGGCCGAAACAATCGAGGCAATGCTCGATCACCGGCCGCAGGCTTTCGAGCGTCCACGCGTTGTCGTAGGCGACGAGGTCGGAAATCTTCAGGCGCAGATTCGGCTCACTGCCGAGCGCCCGCAGACCACGGCGCCAGAGCGCCATGCCGTCCTCCGTCCGGTCGGCCGGGCTGCCGCCGTGGTTGAGCACGAAAAGCGTTTGCGGAAAAGCGCGCACCAGTTCGAGCGCCTCATTCATCTGCCAAGGATAGAGCATCAGGTCGAAGACCAGCCCGAGCCGCGTGGCATGGGCAAGCCCCGCCCGCCAGGCGGGATCGCCCATGCGGTTCCGGCGCGGAGCAAAACTCTTCGCCGCGTCCGGATGCCAGCTCAAAATATCACGGATGCCGACGACATTCGGGTTCGCCGCCTCCGCCTCGAGCAGGCGCATGGCGTCCGGCCCGTCGAGGGGCACGCGCGCGATATAACGATGCGCCACACCGGAGCTGCGGTCGAGGCCGTCCAGCCAGCGGCTCTCCTCCAGCGGGTAGGCAACGGACCAGCCCGCCTCCACATGCACGGTTGCAATCACGTTCTGGCGGGCAGCATCGGCGCGATAATCGTCGATGCCATAGTCGCGCAGGATCGGCGCGAGGCTTCCGAAAACCATCTCCTCGCCGGAAGCTCCGGTCTTCTGCAGCCAGGGATGACGTCCCAGCTTAAGGTCCCAGAGGTGGTGATGCGGGTCGATCACCGGCCCGTCATAGAGTTCCGTCATCGGCGCGCCTCCCGGCCGGAAACGAGCAGAAGAGCGAGGATCAAGGTGCCGAACATGATCGAGCGCCAGCCGGGGGAGGCATTGACGACGGTGATCAGCGCCGTCGTCGTGACGAGCAGGATCGCCCCTGGAATGGTCCCGGCATAGGTGCCGCGGCCGCCGAGGATGGAGGTGCCGCCGAGCACGACAGCAGCGATCGAGGTCAGCAGGTAGGGGTCGCCGATGCCGACATAACCTTGCCGGTTCATGCCGAGCACGAGAATGCCGGCGAGCCCGGCGAAAAAGCCCGACAGAGTGTGGACGATCAGCGTGTTGCGGGTGACGCTGACGCCGGAAAGCCGAGCCGCCAGCGGGTTCGCCCCAAGCGCCAGGAAGCGGGCGCCGATCGGCATGCGATGGACGAGCAGCAGGACGACGATCGAGACGACGAGCCACAGAATGATGCCCGAGGGAATGCCGAACGGCCGCGCCTGCCCGAGCAGAATGACCGCCGGGTTGCTGACGGTGACCGCGCTGCCGCCGGCGACGATGACGAGCAGGCCCTGCAGGAAGGTCGCCATGGCAAGCGTCATGATGATCGGCGGCACGCGAAGATAGGCAGCACCGGCGCCGTTCATCAGGCCGATGCCGGTGGCGATGGCAAGGGCCGCCGCGATGCCGGCGAGGCCGGTCGGGTCCCAGGCGGGCGAGATCAGCGGCAGCAGGATCGCCGTGACGGTGATGACCGCGCCGACGGAGAGATCGATGCCACCCATCAGGATGACGAGCGTCTGCCCGGCAGCGGCAATGCCGATCACCGCGGCGAGTTCGAGCAGGTAGCGCAGGTGGCCATAGGCGCCAAAACCGCGCAACGTAAAGCTTGCGACGATCCAGACGAGCGCGACCAGAAGGAAGGTCAGGAGCGACGGATTGCGGAACGCGGACCTGATGATGTTCATCGCCTCGCCCTCCATTGCCCGAGAAGCTCCGGCACGGCGACCGCGCCGACGATGATCAGGCCTTGAGCGACATATTGGGCGACCGGCGGGAAGCCCAGGAAGAACATGACGTTGATCATCACCGAGAGCAGCAGGCTGCCGCAGATCGCGCCGCGCATCGTGCCCTTGCCGCCGAGGAAACCCACGCCGCCGAGCACCGCGGCGGCGATCGAGTTCAGCGTGAAGGGGGTGCCGATAACAGGATCACCCGATCCGGTCTGCGCGGCGACGAAGAGACCGGTCAGGGCGGCGAGAAGACCGGACAGCGCGAAGGCTGCGACCTTCACCCGTTCGACCGGGACGCCGGAGCGGAACGCGCCGACCGGATTGTCGCCGGCAGCGTAGATGCCGAGGCCGAGCGGCGTTGCGAGAAAGGCCTTCCAGAGCGCCAGGATCACGACGAGCAGCAGGAAGGCGACGGGCGTGTGGCCGGCCAGTACCGTCGACAGCCAATCGGGAATGAACCCGCCCGGCCGCGGCAGCAGGATGAGTGCGACCCCGCCGATGATGAAGGAGCCGGCGAGCGTGACGATGATTGCAGGCAGCCTCAGATAGGTAACGATGGCGCCGATGACGGCACCGATCGAAAGACCTGCAAGCGAGACCGCAAGAATGCCACCCGGCACGCCGAGCGCCCCATCCATCGTCGTCGCGGCAATCACCGCTCCAAGGCTGACGAGCGGACCGATCGCCAGCGTGATGCCGCCGTTCAGCATGAGCAGCGCCTGCGCCATGGTGACGAGCGCGAGCGGGAACCAGTTCTGCGTGAACTTCGAAAAGCCGCCGATCGAAAGGATGCCGGGAAAGAGCAGCGCATAGAGAATGAGAAAGGCAGCGACAACCAGATAGAGGCCGGCAAGGCCGCGGTTGCGGCGGAGCTGGATCGAGCCGTAGAGCCGGGATGACGAACTTGTGCTCATGCTGCCTCTCCCTGCGTCGTGGCCGTGATGCCCATGGCTGCGCCGACGATTGCTCCTTCGCTGATTTCATCTTGCGACAGCACCGCGGCGACGCGGCCCTCGCGCAGAACCACGACACGGTCGCAGAGATGCACGAGCTCCGGCGTATCGGAACTGGCCAGAATGACGAGCCGCCCCTCGGCGGCGAAGGCGCGGAGCATGAGGTAGATTTCCCGCTTGGTCTCGATGTCGACGCCGCGCGTCGGATCGTTGAGCAGCAGAACGGAGGGATCGAGCGGCAGCCATTTGGCGAGCGCCACCTTCTGCTGGTTGCCGCCGGAAAGCGCCTGCACCGCGCGGGCCGTGTCGCCCTTGATCGTCAGCCGGCGCGCGAGATCGGCGACCAGGCCGTTTTCCGCCGGTCGGTCGCGTAAGCCCTTGCGGGCAAGCCGTCCGAGCGAGGGCAGGATGAGATTGGATGCGATGGAGTGGGGCAACACCAGCCCCTCATGCTTACGGTCGGCCGGGACATAGACGATGCCCGCGGCATTCGCCTCGCCGACATGGGCGGGCAGGGCGGGTTTGCCGGATACCTCCGCCCGACCAGCCGAGGCTGGAATCGCGCCGTAAAGGCCAAGCAGCAAGTCTTCCTGCCCTTGTCCCACCAGCCCGCCGATACCGACGATTTCGCCGGCGCGGGCGGAGAAGCCGATGTCACGCACCATGCCGGCGGAAAAACCTTCGACGCTGATGCGCATCGCCCCGGGTGCCGCCGCCAGGCGCGGCGGGAACAGGTCGCCGGTCTCGCGGCCGACCATCAGGCGCACCAGGCCCTCGCCGTCGATGCCGGACAGCGACTGGTCGGCGGTGACCAAGCCGTCCTTCAGCACCGTGACATGCGAACAGAGCGCCTGCACCTCATTGAGGCGGTGGGAAATATAGAGAAGTGCCGTGCCGCGGTCCCTGAGCGTCTCGATCAGGCGGGCAAGGATGCCGGCTTCGTGCGCGGAGAGCGATGAGGTCGGCTCGTCCAGAATGAGCACACGCGGCTTGCGGAACAGTGCCTTGGCGATCTCCACCATCTGACGGCGGCCGAGTGCCAGATCGGCGACCGGCATGTCGAGCGGCTCGGTGAGCCCCACCATGTCGCAGACATCTGACACGCCGCGATGGAGCGCTTTGTAATCGATGAGACCGAACCGGCGCGGAAAGGCGCCGAGCCCGATGTTTTCGGCAATCGACAGACTGGTCGTGAGGCTCAGCTCCTGCTGAACGACGGCGATACCCGCCGCGCGCGCAGCCGCCGGGCTGAAGCGCCCGACGGGCTTGCCGTCGACCAGGATGGAACCACCGTCCGGCTTGAGAGCCCCGGACAGGAGGTTGATCAGCGTAGACTTGCCGGCGCCGTTTTCGCCGAGCAGGGCCTGGACCCTGCCCGGCAGAAGGGCGATATCGACGCCCTTCAAAACGGGATTGCCGAAAAATCCCCTGAACACCTGCCGGGCTTCCAGCAGGGGTCTTTCTTCCGTCATGACGGCTTTCCTCAACCCAGGATTACTTGGTGGCAAGCAGCTTGTCGAAGAGCGCCTTATCGTAGTCCGAGTAGATATAGCCGTCAGCCGGGAACTTGTCGGCCCGTGCGAGGTAGCTGCCGATCGTGCTGTCGTCGATGACAGGCAGCGGCACCTTGACGAAGGCCGGAACGTCTTTGCCTTCCAGCGCCTCCACGGCAGTGTAAACGGAAAGCGCGCCGAGCCAGTTGGGCTGCATGGTGGCCCAGCCCTTCAGGCCCTTCTCCTTCCAGAGCTCCAGGAACTGCCTTGCGTTTTCGCCGGTTGTCGGCACCTGGTCGCGGCCCTGGCGCTCGAAGGCCAGCACCGAGCCGGCCGATAGCGCACCGCCGAGCGACAGCACGCCGTCGATTTCGGGATTGGCGAAGAGCAGGCTGGTCATCGCTTCCTGTGCCGGGGCGACGTTATATTCCGTGTTCGTCTCGGTGATCACCTGGAGACCGGGATTGGCATCGAGGACCGGCTGGGCGCCTTTGCGGCGGTCGTCGCTCACCGAAATGCCGGCCGGGCCGTTCATGATGATGATCTTGCCCTTGCCGCCGAGTTGGCTGACCATCCACTTGGCAGCGGTCGCGCCCCATTCGTTGGAATCGGTATTGATCTTCGCCGTCACCTTGTCGGTATTGACCAGACTGTCGAAATTCACGACGGCGATGCCCTTGTCGCAGGCATCTGATATGACGCGGTCGAGCGCGTTGGAGGAACCGGCGATCACGACGATGGCGTCGACATTGGCGTCGATCATCGACTGGATATGCTGGATCTGCGTCTGGGCGTTGCCTTGCGCGTCCGTGATCATCAGGTCCTTCACAAGGCCCGCCTTCTTCAGCTCCTCCACTTCAGCCGTGATGGTGCCTTCGGTCTGCTTCATCCAGGTCGGCACCGAATAGATGTTCGCCCAGCCGATCGTATAGGGCGCATTCCGGTCACCCTTGATGCAATTGGCGGCGGCCGAGGCCGTGCCGGCCGAAAAGACGACGAGCGCCGCCGCAGCGGCGGCACCCGCGAGAAGGCGGCGGCGTAGCGAAGCGGAAATGCCGTTTTCAAGATTCTTCATGTCGATCCCCTTTTTTGTGTGCGGCAGCGTTGACGACTTGCCATCAATGTCCAATATAGCGTACATGTGATCTATATACCGGACGAAGCGATCTTATGCCGATTTTTTTACCTCGCAAGAGGGGTGCAAAAATTTCATTCGCGATGAATGACGGGATCGATTGACAGATGCGGCAGACGGCTTGAAAAGCTTGGCCGGACAAAAAGGGATCGATAGCAATGGATGCAGTTCAGGACGAAGCAGCCGGCAAGCGCGCCCGAGGCCTCGACCGCGCCTTCGAGATCCTCGATTTCCTGCGCCAGAAGCGGCAGGCTTTGAAGCCGAATGAAATCGCCGCGCAGATCGGCGCGCCGCGCTCATCGGTTTACGAACTCGTCAACCTGCTGCTGCAGAATGGCATCCTGGAATTCACCGGCGGCGAGGGGCGTGTCTATCTCGGCCGCAAACTGTATTTCCTCGGCGCAGCCTATGAGAACCATTTCGACTTCACCCGCGAATGCGAGGCGGCGCTGGAACAGCTTGCCGACGAGACGCGGGAGACGGCGCAGTTCTGCATGCTGGATGGAAACAGATACACGGTCGTTCGCATGCGCGAAGGCGCACGCCCGTTCCGCATTTCGACGGATGTCGGGCAGTCGGTGCCGATCCCGTGGACGGCCTCGGGCCGCCTGCTCGTCGCGCATCTGTCGGATCAGGAAATCCTGAACTTCATTCCGCCGCAGGATTTCCGCCTGCCGAACGGCGAATGGCTCGAGCCGCAAACCTTCATCGCCGAGGTGCGCCAGGCCGAGCGTGAAGGTCTCTTCACCTTCAACAGCATCGTCGACAGCTTCACCCACTGTTTTGCCGTACCGGTGCGGGGCGAGGAAGGCCATGCAGCCGCAACGCTCTGCCTCGTCACGCCGCGCGACGATGGCATCGCCAACCGCGACCGCTACCTCGACTGCCTGAAGAAGGCCGCCGCCGGCCTCGACCATGCCCCGACCCGGCCAAAGTGAGGCTGATGCCTGAGCGGGTCCAGCTATTGATATCCGGAAACGGCTATCGCGACTTGCGCTTCGACCCCGCGGTGAGATACGGGCGCCGATCCAGTTCCGCCGACCTGTAGGAACTGCGCAGCCGCAGCAGATCTTTGCGGGCGATCAGGCCGCACAGCTTGCCCAAGGTGGGATCGACGATCGGAATGCGTCCGTCGCCCGTCGACAGCATCAGGTCGGCGATGAATGCGACCGTATCGTCGGGGTGCCCTACAGGAACGGAACCGTCCGTCACGTTTTCCGCAAGCGTCTGACTGGCGAGGTCCCGATTCCCCTGCCAGAGCAGGGCGTCAGCACTCGATACAACGCCTACCAATTTGCCCGCTGCGTCGACCACCGGATAGATGCGGTGCGTTTTCTGCTGCGAGGCAAAGAAGTCGCACGCCTCTCCCACCGTCATGGTGCCGGGAAGCGTATCGACATCGCTGATCATGATCTCCCTTGCGCGGCACAGTTCGAATGGGTCGACGCCATATTCGCGGGTGATGTGCTGACCGCGGCGCGCGATCTTCTCGGTGAGGATCGAGCGGCGCAACAGAAGGACGGTGACGGCATAGGCCACCACGGTTGCGGCAAGCAGCGGAACGAGCGTGCTGACGTCACCGGTGATCTCCATCGCAAAGAAGGTTCCGGTCAGCGGCGCGCGCATGGTTCCCCCCATCATCGCCGCCATTCCGAGCAGCGCCCAGAAGCCGGGATCGACCGACCAGCCATCCGAGAGCGCCGCCGAAAATCAGAAGCGGAGCAAGCACGCCACCGGAAGTGCCCGACGACAGGGCAAACAGCCATATAATGGTCTTTACCAGCAGGATCGACATCACTGCCGGGGCGAGCAGCCGGTTGTTGAGCAAGCCATCGATGACGTCGTAGCCGACTCCCATGGCCCGCGGCTCGATCAGGCCGCCGAGACCGATGACGAGACCGCCGAGCGCGGGCCACCACATCCAGTGGATCGGCAAGGCCTCGAACAGGTCCTCTATCCGGTAGAGCAGCGTCGTCAGCAATCCCGATTGCAGGCCGGAGATGATCCCCATCGCCGCGCAGGCGAAAATCCCCCACCAGGGCAAGGCCACCTGGAAGTGGGTCGGGAACAGCGGGCCGGTGCCGAACAGCAGCGGGCGCCAGCAGATCGACACGCAGGCAGCAACGGCGAAGGGAATAAAGCTGCGCGGCTTCCATTCGAACAATAGCAGTTCGACCGCCAGCATGACCGCGGCGATCGGCGAACCGAAGATGGCCGTCATGCCTGCGGCCGCACCGGCGACCAGCAGCGTCTTCCGCTCGGCCGCACTCATGTGAAAGAATTGTGCGAACAGCGAGCCGATCGCACCGCCGGTCATGATGATCGGCCCCTCGGCGCCGAACGGCCCGCCGGTTCCGATCGAGATCGCCGAGGACAACGGCTTCAGGACCGCGACCTTCGGCGACCGGCTGCCGCCGATCAGGATGGCCTCGATGGCCTCGGGAATGCCGTGGCCACGGATCTTCTCCGAGCCGAAGCGCGCCATCAGCCCGATGACAAGTCCGCCGAGCGGCGGAACCAGCACCACCCACAGCGAGCGAGGCACGGCCGCCAGCGAGGCGGGCTGGATGCCGATTTCTCCGAACCAGATGATATTCGTCACCAGCGCGATGAGGTTGACGAGACACCAGGCGGCAAACGCGCCGGCGGTGCCGACAATGATGGACATGCCGACCAGGAGGAGGACCCGCCGGTCGGTGGTGAAATCGCCGGCCTCGCGCCGGGAAAGACCGCCCGTGAAATCGTGCGGCCGGTTGGATGCTGCGCCATGGAAGCCTCTGATACGCCGGAAATGGATACGCTTGAGGCGCGTCAATATATCGTGATACGATATAAATCAATGGGTGAAAGCATGAAGACGAAAATGTCCCATGAAGATGCCTCACTTGACCGGCTGGCGACTGCCCATCTATTCGATGATGGCGGCATGGGCTGCCGACGTTGGCAGCCGTTGCGGCAGAGGAGAATAGCTTTGAAGAAGACCGCGCCGCCGCTGAGACAGGAGGACTACGAGGCTCTCTCCGACCTCAGATTCGCGCTTCGCCAGTTCATGGACTTCAGCGCCTCCGCCGCCCAGTCGGAGGGATTGCCCCCGCAGCAGCATCAGGCCCTTTTGGCGATCAAAGGACAACGCGGCGAAGCCATGACCATCGGCATGTTGGCCGAGCGGCTGATCATCGCGCCGCATACGGCGACCGAGCTTGTCGGGCGGTTGTCGGATGCCGGACTGGTCGAACGCCATGCCGATCCGGCCGACAGACGCCGCCAGACGATTCTTCTGACGGACAAGGCGGATGCGCTTCTAACGAGACTGAGCGCCGTCCACCTTTCGGAAATAAGGGAGATGGCTCCAAAGTTGATCGAGCTTCTCCTCGAGCTCCAGAAGACGGCGTCAAACACCAAATGACAATTGCGAAATAGCCGATTTCCTGACGTGCGCTTCAATCCAAAAGCGTCTTCCTCAGGCGATGGATATGGGCAGCGCCGATGCCGCAACAGCCGCCGATGATGGTCGCACCGGCTTCGGCCCAGGAGCAGGCATAACGCGAATAGGCGTCGTCGTTCAGATCGTCGCGGGTATCGTGCAGGCCTTCATTGGCGGCTGCGTCGCCTGTTTCCCCTTCGAAGGCATTGGCGTAGACGCCGATTTCGATGGAAGCATCCATCTTTCGGAAGACACGCATTGCCGTCTCTACCGCCGCCTCCATGACTTCGGGCTTGCTGCAATTAAACAGGAGCGCTTCTGCGCCCGATGAAACCGCCCAGGATGCCGCGTCCTCGACCCTTTCTTCGGAGCGAAGCTTCGGTTCACCGCCCCTTATGGCTGCCTCGTCGTCTGCCAATGTGAACGAAATCCAGAACGGCTTGCCTGACGTCGCCACTGCCTTGCGGACAGCCTCTGCCTCAGCGATCAGGCTCAACGTCTCACCGAGCCATATATCGACGAAGGGGCCGAGGTTTTCGACGAGCACCTCGAGATAATCCTGCACCCGCGAAGGCTGAAAATTCTGAGGCTCATATGAGCCGAAGATCGGCGGCAGCGACCCGGCAACCAGCACCTTCTGATCCGTGGCGCCATCCGCCGCCTCGCGCGCCAAGCGACCGGCGAGACGGATCAGCTCCGCCCCTTCCTTCTGGAACCGGTCCTCGCCGATGTGAAAGGGCACCAGCGCATAGCTGTTTGTCGTAATGACCTCAGAGCCGGCGGCGATGAACTCCTGGTGTACTCTACGGACGATATCCGGCGCGTTGATCAGCGCCAATGCCGACCATTCCGGCTGTTTCAGTTCGGCACCCAGCCGCAGCAGCTCGCGGCTCATGCCGCCATCGAGAATTCGTGTCGTGCTCATGAAGAGGTCTCCATTCAGGCTGTCGCGCCGTTAGCGGCGACGGGCTTTTCATAACAAGGTGGGCGAGGTGTGCGTGGCTCGCGTCGGCGCGCCGGCGAGTTCATGGCCAGTCCCTTTCCATCGGCCTAGCGGCGAACCGGCACCTGCGCTTCGAGACTTCGAAAAACGCGGGCGATCACGGCGGTCAGGGCGAGATAGAAGAAGGTGACGACCAGCAGCGGTTCATAGACGAGCAGCGTGTCCTGCCGAACCTTGTTTGCCACGGCGTAGAGATCCATCACCGTCACCGTAAAGGCGAGCGGCGTCGCCTTGAGCTGCATGACGATCTCTCCCGCAATCGTCGGCAGGGCGATGCGAATGGCGCGCGGCAGCCAGATGCGGCGGGTCAGCATCCAGGGTGACAGGCCGAAGGCGCGGCCGGCTTCGAGCTCGCCCTTGGGAACGGCAAGCAGCGCGCCGCGCAACACCTCCGCCTCATAGGCTGCGTAGTTCAGGGTAAAACTGACCACCGCGAAGAAGAAGCCCTCGCGCAGGATCGGCCAGAACAGGCTCTGGCGGATGCCGGGGACCATCGGCAGCAGCGAACCCACCCCGTAGTAGAGAAGCCATAGCTGTATCAGCAGCGGCGTGCCGCGAAAGAAGGTGCAGTAGCTCCGCGCCAGCAGCCGGGTCAGTCTGCCGCCGCTGACCTGCGCAAAGGCGAGGCCGATGGCGATGACGAAGCCGAACACCACCGAGATCACCAGCAGGCAAACAGTCTGCCAGGCGCCGGTCAGAAGCAGCGGCCAATAGGAAGAGATCCAGGTGAAATTCATGGGGCGCTTTCTTCAGGCAAGGCGCGGCTGCCCCCGCCGTACCCGTCCCTCGATCAGTTTGAAGACGACGTTGGAAGCGAGCGTGATGGCGAGATAGAGAAGGGCCGAGGCAAGGAAAAAGACGAAGTAATGCTTGGTGCTTGCCCCGGCAAGACGGGTGGCGAGCGCCAGTTCCTGGTAGCCGACGACCGCCACCAGCGCGCTGTCCTTGGTGACCGACATCCACAGATTGGCAAGGCCCGGCAGCGCGTTTGGCAGGAGCGCCGGCAGCAGGACCCGGCGGAACCTCAGTACCGGCCCCATGCCGAAGGCCTTGGCGGCCTCGATCTGGCCGACGGGAATGGCGAGGATCGCGCCGCGCAGCACCTCTGTCATGTAGGCACCCTGCACGAAACCCAGCACGGCGACGGCCGCGACGAAGCCGTTCACATTGACCGGCGGCAGTTCCAACGCGGCGAGCAGCCGGTTGAGGCCATCGGTGCCGGCATAATAGAGCCCGACGATCAGGATCAGCTCGGGAACCGCGCGGATCAGCGTGGTATAGAGATCGAGCAGGAGGCGAAGCATGCGATTGCCCGAAAGCTTTCCAAGCGCGCCGCCCGTGCCGAGCAGCAGGCCGATCACGAAGGCGCAAGCCGAGATGGCGACCGTGGAGACCGCACCTGCCAAAAGAACACCGCCCCATCCCGGAGGATAGGGAGACAGCAGGTCCAGAATACCTTGTTGCGCGGTCGCCATTATCAGGACTGCTTACTTCGCGCCGTAGATGTCGAAATCGAAGTATTTCTTGTTGATGGCGTCATACTGGCCACTGGCACGGACGGCAGCGATCGCCGTGTTCAGCTTGGCCTTCAGCTCAGTGTCTTCCTTGCGCAGGCCGCCCGAAACGCCAGCTCCGAGAATCTCCTTGTCGTCGGCGACATCGCCCATCTTGGCGCAGCAATCCTTGCCGCCATCGCTTTTGAGGAAAGCGTCAAGCGCCAGTGAATCGCCGAAGACATAGTCGATACGGCCGGAAGCGAGATCCTGAAAAGCCTCATCGAGCGTCTGATAGGTCTTTTCCTCCGCAACCTCGGCAAAGTACTTCTTGTAATATTCCGACTGGATCGTCGACACCTGGATGCCGATGGTCTTGCCCTTCACGTCCTCGGCGGTGGCGCCCGGCTTCTGGTCCTTGGGACCGATCAGGGTGCTCGGAGTGTTGTAATATTTGTCGGTGAAGTCGATCACCTTCGAGCGTTCCGCGGTGTTCGACATCGACGACCAGATCACGTCGAACTTCTTGCTCTGGAGAGCCGGAATGAGACCATCCCAGGAAATCTCGACGATCGAGCATTTCTCCTTCATCTCCTCGCACACAGCGTTCATCAGGTCGATCTCCCATCCCTGCCATTGGCCGGAGGCGTCCTTGGCGAAGAACGGCGGATAGGATTCGTTCATGACACCGAAGCGGACTTCGGCCTGTGCGGTGACGGCGGAAAGCGCAAGCGCTACGCCGGCGAACAGTGTGGGGAGCAGTTTCATTCGCAGGATTCTCCTGGTTTGTGTTGTCGATGATAGATGGATGCGCATCAGTAGGCGCTGAGGCCGGTGAACTCCCGGCAGCGGGCGCTGACGGGCGCCCCGAATATCTGCTCCGGCGGGCCTTCTTCCTCGATCCGTCCCTGATGCAGGAACAGAACACGGCTTGAGACATCGCGGGCGAAGCGCATTTCATGCGTGACGATCAGCATGGTCCGGCCTTCTTCCGCGAGATCGCGGATGACCTTCAGCACCTCGCCGACCAGCTCCGGATCGAGCGCCGATGTCGGCTCGTCGAACAGCATGACATCAGGGTCGACGCAGAGGGCTCTCGCAATCGCCGCGCGCTGCTGCTGGCCGCCGGAGAGGAAAGCGGGATAGGCATGGCGCTTGTCGAACAGCCCGACCTTGTGGAGCAGGGCTTCGGCCTTTTCGATGGCCTCGCGCCGCGAAATGCCCATGACGTGCACCGGCGCCTCGATGACGTTTTCCAGCACCGTCCGATGGGCCCAGAGATTGAAACTCTGGAATACCATCCCCAGTCCGGTCCGCATCCGTTCGATCTGCCGCCAGCTGCGCGGCTGTAGCCGGCCGTCCCGCCCCATCTTCAGCGCGATCTCCTCGCCGTTTACGGCAATGCGGCCACGATCCGGCGTTTCCAGGAAATTGATGCACCTGAGAAAGGTGCTCTTGCCGGAGCCCGACGAGCCGATGATCGAAATAACGTCAGACTTGTGGGCCTCAGCCGAAATACCCTTGAGAACCTCTTGCGAGCCGAAGCTTTTATGAAGATCTTCGACGCGAAGAGCAGGAAAGGGTTGATCTGGCATGCATGGTTCCGGGTGAATTGAGCTTGCGAAGGATAATGATAAAATAACGCGGTTTTTCGCGCAGTTTTCATCTATTCTGCATATTTTATGCAAAATAATCTTCTTCGTGCGGCAAGTGCGGCAGAATGCGCGCATTGCTGCGGCGAGAACTAGGACTGGACAATGGAACAACTCGATCGTTTTGACCGTGACATTCTCGATATCGTTCAGCGCGACTGCCAGCTGAAAGCCGAAACGATCGCCGAACGGATCGGGCTGTCGGTCTCGGCCGTGCAGAGGCGGTTGAAGCGGCTGCGCGAAGAAGGGATCATCAAGGCGGAGGTAGCCGTCGTCGACCGCAAGGCGACGGGCACAGCGATGGTGTTCATCGTCGGGATGGAGATCGAGCGGGACAATTACGACGCGCTGGCGAAGTTCCGCCTGTGGGCGGAGAAGCAGGATCACATACAACAGGTCTATTATGTCACAGGCGCGGTCGATCTGATCGCGATCGTCACCGCCCGCGACGTCGAGCATTATGACGATATCGCCGCACTGATCATGGCTGACAATCCGCAGATCCGCCGCATGCACACGAATGTCGTGTTGCGAGACGTCAAGCTCGGCCTGTTCGTCCCGCTGGACTAGCGCAGACGCGATGGCTCCGCCGGCGTTGGTTCCGACAAGCCGCTGGACTCGCATTTGACAAAGGGCATAATTCCCGGCGCAAATTCTCGGGAGGAATGATCGTTGACGTTACGACACCAGATCATCGCATTGGCGATCGTTCCGCTCGTCATTTCGATCCTTGCGATCACCACCTTCATCACATGGCAATCGGCAAACCTCGCCAAGAACAGCATCGACACGTTCGAGCAGAACATGCTGAAAACCAAGGAATCCGAAATCCTCAATCTGACCAACCTTGCCCTGTCTGCCATCCAGACCATCTACGACAAAGCCGGCGCCGACGACGAGGCTGCCAAGCAGCAGGTGGCAGCGATCCTGACTTCGCTCGATTATGGCAAGGACGGATATTTCTTTGTCTACGATTACGACGGCAACAACATCGTCCATCCGCGCCAGAGTTTCCGCCATGGGCATAACTGGCTCGACCTTACCGACCCGGATGGCGACAAGGTTATTGCCGAACTGATCGCTACCGCAAAAGCGGGCGGGGGCCTGCATCAGTACAAATGGCAGAAGCCATCGACCGGACAGATCGCCGACAAGCTCTCCTTCGTCGTCAGCCTCGACAAATGGCACTGGGTCGTCGGCACCGGCGTTTATCTGGATGACGTCTTTTCCCAAAGTGCTGCCGCCAATGCCGGAATGCGCGCCAACATAAAACGGACCTTCATCATCGTCGCACTGATCGCCGTGCCTTCGGTGCTTGTCGTTTTCACCACCTGCATGCTGCTGACGTTCCACGAGCGCCGCATGGCCGACGGCCGGCTCAAGCAGCTGACGCAGCGGGTTATCGATACCCAGGAAGAAGAGCGCGCGCGGCTTGCACGCGAGTTGCACGACGGCATTTCCCAAAATCTCGTCGGTGTGCGCTATGCGATGGATCTTGCCGGCCGCAAGGTCAGGACCAATGTCGACGATGCAGCACTGACCATCGATCGCGGTATCGAGGCGCTGAACGGCGCCATCAAGGAAATCAGACGGCTGTCGCACGATCTGCGCCCGCGCGTGCTCGACGACCTCGGGCTGACGGCTGCCTTGGAGGCGCTGTGCTATCATTTTGCCGAGCGGACGGGGATCGAGACGAAAATCGACGCTTCGGGGTTCACCGACACGCTGAAGGCCGAAGCCAATACCGCGCTTTATCGCGTTGCCCAGGAAGCTTTCAATAATGTCGAACGGCACTCCGGCGCCTCCAGGCTTGCGGTCAAGCTCTGGAGCGACGGCGGCCGCGCCCGCATGACGATTACCGACAACGGCACTGGCTTCGACGGCATCAAGGACGGCGTCTCCGGCAGATCAGGTCTCGGCCTGCGTAACATGCAGGAGCGAATGGCCCACTTCCGCGGCTTGTTGCTGATCAACAGCAGCGAGACCGGCACGACGCTGACGGCGATGATGCCGAAATCGGCCAATCGTCCCGCCGACCAGCAGGCGGAAGCCGCATGACGGAACGCCCGAAAATCAGGGTGCTCTTGATCGACAACCACCCGCTGGTGCTGGACGGGTTGAAGGCGGTGCTCGAAACATTCGACCATATCGAAGTTTCCGGCACGGCCGGGCTCGCGCAAACGGGACTGGAGATCGGCCGGCAAGTTCTGCCGCAGGTCGTGCTGATGGACATCAACATGCCGAAGCTGAGCGGCATCGATGCGATCGAATTGTTCAGGAACGAACTTCCACAGGCGCGGGTGGTGATGCTCTCCATGCATGACAGCCGCGAGTATATTTCCTCCTCGGTCATGCACGGCGCTGCCGGTTACATCCTGAAAGACGTTTCGACGGACGAGATCGTCTCGGCCATCGAGACCGTGGCGGGCGGGGGTACATATTTCTCGTCCGGCGTGTTCGACGCGCTGATGGGCGAACGCGCCGAGGACGGCAGCGCCCCCCTGACGCCGCGCGAGCGCGACATTCTCGGGCTGATCGTTGCCGGCAGAAGCAACCGGGAGATCGCCGAAACGCTCGGGATCACCTCCGCCACGGCGGAAACCCATCGCAAGAACCTCAAGAGGAAGCTCGGCATTACGACCACGGCTGGGCTCATCCGCTATGCGCTCGATCACGGCATCGTCTCGAAGGTCGGGTGAATCTACTGCACAATTCAAAGCGCCTAAAGCGTCCTTCGCGCGTCTGAAAAGACGCGACACTCTCGTCTACCCACTTCTGGGTAGACCCCGGCATTTCAGCGCCGCGCCCATCTTGTGAGGACAAAACCAACGCCATAGGACTCCATCCACGGCTGGCCAAGTGCGAGCCGTTGGGAGGAATTCACATGCGTTACATCAGCTTCCGATCGGTCGGAAAACCTCGAGCGACCCGAGCCGTGCCTGCCGCGGCCGCCGGCTGAAGACCTGCCTTCCACGCCGACAATTGGAACATGGCGGCCGCCGACGCGGCGCCTGAAAGGTATCCCGACATGGAAAAACCACGTAGCAAGGCAGCGCTCTGGCTGCTTGTCATTCCCTATCTAGGTCTGCTCTGGCCGCCATTCTACAATGTCCGCGAGCCATCTCTTTTCGGCTTTCCGTTCTTCTATTGGTATCAGCTTCTCTGGGTGCCGATCACCGCAGCGCTGACCTGGATCGCCTACAGGAGCACTCGCCATGACGACTGACATCAACGGCACGGCGCTTGCCGTCTTCCTGTTCTTCTTCGTTCTCGTCACCGTCATGGGCTTCGTCGCCTCTCGTTGGCGTAAACCGGAAACGCTGGCCAGTATAGACGAATGGGGCCTCGGCGGACGCAACTTCGGCACCTGGATCACCTGGTTCCTCGTCGGCGGCGATTTCTATACCGCCTACACCGTGATTGCCGTCCCGGCGCTGGTCTATACCGTGGGAGCCTACGGCTTTTTCGCGCTGCCATACACTATCGTCGTCTACCCCTTCGTCTTCATGGTCATGCCGGTGCTGTGGAAACGCGCCAAGGAATTCGGCTATGTGACGGCCGCCGACGTCGTCCACGGTCAATATGGATCGCGCGGTCTCGAACTCGCCGTGGCGGCAACGGGCGTCATCGCCACCATGCCCTACATCGCCCTCCAGCTCGTCGGCATGACGGCGGTCCTCAAGGCGCTCGGACTGCATGGCGAATTGCCGCTGGCGATCGCCTTCATCGTGCTGGCGCTCTACACCTACTCCGCGGGCCTGCGCGCGCCGGCTCTGATCGCCTTCGTCAAGGACATCATGATCTATATCGTCGTGATCGCAGCCGTCGCGCTGATCCCGTCGAAGCTCGGAGGCTACGCGAATGTCTTCGCCTCGGCCGATGCGGCTTTCCAGGCCAAGGGTTCCGGCAACCTGTTGCTCGGTGGCAATCAGTATGTCGCCTATGCCACGCTCGCTTTGGGTTCGGCGCTCGCGGCCTTCATGTATCCGCATACGCTGACCGGCATCTTTGCCTCCAACAGCGGCAAGACGATCCGCAAGAATGCGATCATGCTGCCCGCCTATACGCTGCTGCTCGGCCTTCTGGCGTTGCTCGGCTATATGGGGCATGCCGCCAACCTGAAGCTCGACAGCGCCAATGACGTCGTTCCGACGCTGTTCAAGACACTGTTTTCAGGCTGGTTCTCCGGCTTCGCCTTTGCGGCGATCGCCATCGGCGCGCTGGTGCCGGCAGCGGTGATGAGCATCGGCGCCGCCAATCTCTTCACCCGCAATTTCTGGAAAGCCTATGTCGATCCTGACGTCAGCGATGCAGGCGAGGCCAAGGTCGCAAAGATCACCTCGCTGGTGGTGAAGGTTGGGGCGCTGCTCGTCATCATCTTCCTGCCGACGCAATTCGCACTCGACCTGCAGCTGCTCGGCGGCATCTGGATCCTGCAGACGCTTCCGGCCCTGGTCTTCGGCCTGTACACCAACTGGTTCCGAGCCCCCGGCCTGCTTGCCGGCTGGTTCGTCGGCTTCGGCGGCGGTACTTTCCTCGTCTGGGATGCCGGTTGGAAGCCGCTGCATCTGATCAGCCTCGGCGGCGAACCCTTCACCGTCTATACCGGACTGCTGGCGCTTGCCGCCAACATTGCCGTTGCGGTCGTTGTCAACGCCTTGCTTCCGGCCAAGGCTCCGGCCCGGGCCTAATGTCGCTCAAAAGTGTGTAGCGGCTTGGGACCACGACATGCTCACCTTCTTTGAGCCAAAAATGCGAAGGGTAGCAAACGCTGCCCTTCGCAAAATTATGCCGCTCTGGCGTTCCAGCATAAGCTGGAGGGCGACTTAAAACTCTTCCCAGTCGCCGGCCAATGCCGCATTCCCGTTCGTCTGGAACGACTTGCCCACTTTGGCAATCATCTGGCGCGCCGGCGAGGGCGCCGGTTGAGCATGGGGCGCCGCGGTTGCGGGCTGCGATGTGCGCTTCGGTGCCACCACTCCGCCAATGTTGAACTGGCCCAGAAGCTGGAACAGCGCGTCGGCTTCCTTGGCGAGGTTGTGGGCGGCCGCTGTGGCTTCTTCCACCATGGCGGCGTTCTGTTGTGTGCCCTGATCCATCCTGTTGACGGCGGTATTGATTTCTTTCAGCCCCGTCGCCTGCTCTTGCGAAGCGCCGACGATGGCCCCCACATTGCCGTCGACCTGCTGCACCTGCTCGGCAATCTCCTTCAGCGCCTTTCCGGTCTCGCCAACCAGGGCCACACCGCTTTTGACGTGGCCGTTCGAAGCATTGATGAGTTCCTTGATTTCTTTTGCCGCCTTGGCGGAGCGTTGCGCCAGTTCACGCACTTCCTGAGCCACGACCGCAAAGCCCTTGCCTGCCTCGCCGGCACGGGCGGCTTCGACGCCGGCATTGAGCGCCAGCAGATTGGTCTGGAACGCGATTTCATCGATGACGCCGATGATGCTGCCGATTTCGGTGGCGGAGGATTCGATCTTGCCCATGGCATCGACCGCATCCCGAACGACGCTGCCCGAGCGCTCGGCACTGTCCTTCGTCTTGCGAACGAGCTGGCCGGCTTCCTGAGCCTTGTTGCTCGAGTCGGCAACGGTGGTCGTAATCTCTTCCAGGGCAGCGGCAGTTTCCTCGACCGAGGCTGCCTGCTGTTCGGTCCGCTTGGCGAGATCGTCCGAGGCGGAGCGGATCTCCTGTGCACCGGCCGCGATGGCGCTGGCGTTCTGCGCAACCTTCTGCATGGCGGCACGGAGCTTTTCGACCGCAGAATTAAAGTCGGCGCGGAGCTTTTCCAAGGACGGAATGAACGGAGTGCCGATCTGCTGTGTAAGGTCGCCGTCAGCCAGCGCCTGCAGCGCATCGCCAAGCTGGCCGACAGCCTTGTCCGTCTGCTCGGCAAGGGTGCGGCGTTCATCGGCATCCTGCTCGAGCCGATGCCGCTCCGACACGGCTCTCTTGGCCTCCGCGTCAGCTTCTTGTTCGGCCTTCGCCGAAATTGCGTCGCGCAGCCCGGCGACGGCCCGTGCGAGTTTCCCGATCTCGTCGCCCCGCGCTTCGAGGCGGCGATCGCCGTTAAGATTGCCGTCTGCCATCGCTTTCAGCGAAAGCTGAAGTTTCGCCAGCGGGCCGACGATCGTGCGTGCGGTCACAGCGGCGGCAACGAGTGAAAGAACAGCCGCGATGCCAAGCGCGGTCAGGGCCAACGGCTTGAAGCCGCTTGCCGTGCTGCGAACCTCGCCGCCAATCGATTTGTTCAGCGCTTCCTGATAGTCGATGAATTTGTTGATGGCGCCAAGCCAGGCAACGAAGGCCGGTCGAGCCTGTTCGAGCAGGATCTTGCGGGCGGCTTCGCCGTCGCCCTTCTCCTGCAGTGCAATGATCTGGGCGACCAATGGATTGGTCTTCGCCTGGATGTCTGCAATCTCACCGAGAATGGTCTTTTCCTGTTCCGTCGCGCCGGCCGGAGATGCAACCATATCCGCCATGCGCTTTTCATTCTCGGCGTAGGAGGCCGCAAGCTTTTCGATCAATGCCTCGGCGGCCTTCCGTTCATCGGGAGACGTCACCAGAGTGACGTCGCGGATGGCAATCGCCCGATCATGCACGCTGCCGCGATAGTTGATGGCAAACCGCTGCTTCACGCTATTGACGTCGTTGATGGTTCCAAGCTTATCGTTGATCTGCGCTACTTTTCCCGTCGAATAGATGGTCAGGCCGACCATCAGCAAAAGGAGAACGCTGAAGCCAAGCGCCAGGCGGGCCACAACCCCGAAACTCATGATATTCTTCATATGCACTCTCCCCTCGCGGTGAGGTTTGTTGGAAGGATGTCTCGGCAGCCAGGATTGCTCGTCATATCTCGTTTAAATGCAGAACCTCGGTGTCTCCGAGTGCATCCGACAGGCACCCCTGTGCCCGGAATCGCGCTTGAGATACGGGACATCCGTCAAAGCAATAAAAGCCGATTTCATGCAAAATTCGGGTGCCTGACCCGCCATCATGGCGGAGGTGACGGTCCTCAAGACCGTCGTCCCGATATCTAAAAAAAATTAGAGGAATATATTTTAGAGAGTGTAAACGGAGCCGGCGGCGCATGCTATATCGCCATATTTGGATAGCATTTGCGCTTTTCGGACGGACAATTTGAGGAGCGCTCTCCCGGTGGTTGCGAAATCCTCGGACTCCCCTGCGCAACAAGGCTTTGCGGCTTGCCTGCGACTACCCGACGCCGTCCTGGCATCGGTAGTGATTTGCTGAAAGGTCTCGGCAATCGGCATGAATTGCAGCTGCGGTGCCGGAGCGCTGGCGCTTCCGGCTTTAGCCGCGTAGCAGCGGAAGAAGCTGATCGCCCTGCCGCTTGATTTCGGAGAGATACGGCGTGTCGGACAGCACGAAGTGGGTGATGCCGAGATCCTGGTATTTGCGCAGCGAGCGGGCGACGTCTTCCGCCGAACCGACCAGCCACGTGGTGCCGGCACCGCCGCCGCCGAATTTGCCCGGCGCTGTATAGAGGTTGTCGTCGAGGACGTCGCCGCGCTCATGCAGCTCGAGCAACCGCTGCTGGCCGACAGCGAGCACGCGCTGGTGATCGTGCCAGCCGGTGCCCTTGCTTCTCGCCATCTCGGCGACCTTCGCCTCGGCATCGGCCCAGGCCTGTTCGGTGGTGTCCCGGACCAGCGTCGTTATCCGCAGGCCGAACTCCAGCGGCGGGAGGTTGCGGTCCAGCTCCCTGCTCAGCGCCTTGAGCCGCGCGATACGTTCGCGGACACCGTCGAGCGGCTCGCCCCAGAAGAGCTGGACATCGGCCTCGGTGGCGGCCACCCGTTCGGCCGCCTCCGAGGCACCGCCAAAATAGAATTTGGGGTGCCGACGCTCGCCGCGGACCTGGATGCGCGGCACCACGGTGGATTCGGCAACACGGAAGTGCTCGCCCGCGGAGGTGACATTGTCTTCGGTCCATAGTCTGCGGACCAGCCGCATGAACTCCTTGGTGCGGCCGTAGCGATGCGCTTGATCGCCCTCGCTGTCGCCGTAAGCAGCAAGGTTGTCCTTGCCCGACACGATGTTGATCCGCACCCTGCCGCCCGTCAGGTGGTCCAGCGTCGCCGCCGCGGAAGCGAAGTTTGCCGGTCGCCAATAGCCTGGACGGATTGCAATGAGCGGTTCAAAGGTGGTCGTCCGGGCGGCGAGCGAGGCTGCGACGGTGAAGGTGTCGGGACGGCCCCAACCGGTGCCGATGAGCGCACCCTTCCAGCCGTGCTCCTCGAGCGCCCTTGCGTGGCTGGTCAGCGTATCCAGGCTGTTGTGGTTCTCGACGGCGGAATCGCCGCGATGACCGGCTTTGACGTCGTTGGGAATATACCAGAGAAATTCGGAATTATTGCTCATGCGATGCTGCAGTTCTGTGTGATTGGAACAAGGAAACCAGGGGGAAGCCCCCTGGGAAATCATACGGCCGCCTGCACCTTCTGCTGCTGCCCTGCCTGAAGCGCAAAGCCATTCGGCGGGCGCTGAAGGCCCAAATTCTCCCGCAGCGTCGTGCCTTCATATTCGTGCCGGAACAGGCCGCGCTTGCGCAGGATCGGGACGACCTGGTCGACGAAATCGGTCAGAGCGGTGGGCAGGATCGGCGGCATGATGTTGAAGGCGTCGGCAGCACCGTTCTCGAACCAGCTCTGCATCGCATCGGCGATCTGCTCTGGCGTTCCCACAACCGTCCGATGGCCGCGAGCGGTGGCAACCGCCAGATAGAACTGACGCAGCGTCAGATTGTTGCGCAACACCAGGTCGGAAACCAGCTTGAGACGGCTTTTGTTGAGTTCGGTATTTTCTGGCAGGGGAGGGGCAGGATCATCCAGCGAGTAGCCGGAAAGGTCGACGCCCTTGTAATGGCGGGCGAGGATATTCCAGGCAATGGAGGGATGAACCAGCGACTGGATATAGTCGTAGTTCGCCTGGGCTTCTGCTTCCGTCCCGCCGAGAACGGGGAATATGCCGGGACTGATCAGCAGTTCGTCCGGCCGGCGTCCGTAGCGGGCCAGCCGCCCTTTGACGTCGGAATAGAATTCTTGCGCATCCTCGAAGGTCTGGTTGGCGGTAAAGATCATCTCAGCCGTACGGGCGGCAAGTTCGCGCCCCGGCTCCGATGCACCGGCCTGCACGATAACAGGATAGCCCTGAACCGGACGGCCGACGTTGAGCGGACCGGCCACCGAGAAGAATTTGCCCTTGTGATCGACAAGGTGCACCTTGTCCGGGTCGAGATAGACCCCGCTTTCCTTTTCGCGGATGAAGGCATCGTCCTCGTAGGAATCCCACAGGCCCTTCACCAGGTCGACGAATTCCTCGGCCCGCTCATAACGATCGGCATGGGCGGGATGGCCTGCGATTGAAAAATTCTTCGAAACATCCGCACCTGTCGTGACGACGTTCCATGCCGCGCGACCCTTGGAGATATAGTCCAGCGACGCGAACCTGCGGGCGAGAAGGTAGGGGTCCTCGTAGGTCGTCGATGCGGTGGCGACGAAGCCGATATGTTTGGTCACCTGGGAGAGGGCGGCCCAGAGGGTCAGGGGTTCGAAATGCGCGCCCTGGGCGGTGCGGCGAAGTGCTTCCGGGTCCTTGGCACGGTCCCATCCCGCGGGGCTGTCGGCGACGAAGACGAGATCGAATTTGCCGCGTTCGGCGGTCTGTGCGAGGTCGCGGTAGTGATCGATATTGAGACCTGCATCGGCTTGCGCCTCGGGATGGCGCCAGGCGGCGATATGATGGCCCGTCGCCATGATGAACGCGCCAAGCCGCATTTGCCGTTTCGATGTGCTCATTGGCTTATCTCCAGATCAAATTAAGCTGTTGCTGATGTCAGGCGGCCTTGCCCGGAAGCTCGACCCCGAGCCGGCTGAGGAGATGGATTCGGAATTGCGCAAAGCGCGGATCGCCGTGATCGCGCGGCGTCGGCAGATCGATCTTGAGATCCTCGATGAGGCGCCCTTCGTCGAGAACCAATATGCGGTCGGCCAGCGAAATCGCCTCGTCGACGTCGTGGGTGACGAGCAGTACGGCAGGACGGTGTCTTGCACACAACTCCCGCAGCAGATCGTGCATTTTCAGCCGGGTCAGCGCGTCGAGCGCGCCGAACGGCTCATCGGCGAGAAGCAGGGCCGGCTCGCGCACCAGCGAACGGGCAAGAGCGACCCTCTGCTGCTCACCGCCCGAAAGCTGGTTCGGCCACGCCGTTTCCCGGCCTGCAAGTCCTACCTCCGCCAAAGCCTTGCGTCCGGCTTCCTGGCCGGAAGGTCCACGTAGGCCGAGCGTGACGTTCTGGATGACGGTACGCCACGGCAGCAGGCGGGCGTCCTGGAAAACCACCGAAAGGCTCTCCGGCGTCTCGAGGGTGCCGGTTCCCTCGACACCATGATCGAGACCGGCAAGAGCCTTGAGGAACGTGCTTTTGCCGGAGCCACTGCGGCCGAGCAGGGCGACGAACTCGCCTTCCTCGATATCGAGATCGACGCCGTCGAGGATCGTCTTCGTCGCAAACCAGCGTGCGAGATTTCGCACGTGGACGGCCTTGGTTTCGGGCTTCAGTTTGCCAGGGTGCGGCGCCATGAGAGGATCCTCCGTTCAAGCAGGCGGACGAGACCGTCCGAGACGAGACCCAGCAGCACATAGACCACCAGGCCGACGAGAATGACGTCGGTCTGCCCGTAGTTGCGGGCAAGATCGATCATGTAACCGAGGCCGCTGGTGGCGTTGATCTGCTCGACCACGACAAGAGAAACCCAGCAGAGGGTGACGGCAAACCGCAGACCCAGAAGGAAACCTGGCAGGGCGCCGGGCAGCACCACCTGAAGGATGAAGTCCTTCTGGCTCATCCGTAGGGTCTCGGCCAGTTCGACATAACGGCTGTCGATGCTGCGGAGCGCATTGTGGGTGTGGATGTAAATCGGCACGATCACGGCAAGCGCGATGGTCGTAACCTTCATGCTCTCGCCGATGCCGAACCACAGGATCAGCAAGGGGATCAGGGCCAGCGTCGGGATCGCGCGTTTGATCTGCACAGGGCCATCGATCAGGGCTTCGCCGATCCGGGAAAGGCCGGCGACAACCGCCAGGATCGTGCCGATCATCAATCCGATGCTAAGGCCGAGCAGGGCGCGCGTCGCCGACGTCACGAAATTGTCCTGCAGGCGACCTTGCTCTACGAGCCTTACGAAAGCCTCGATGACAGTCCACGGCGCCGACAGGATGCGCGGGTCGATCCATCCCAATGCCGAACCGACGACCCAGGTCAGGACAAGCAATAGCGGCCCGATCTGCAACCCGAAAGGGATCGCGGGTCCGGGACCCAGCCTGCGTCGGGCGCGGGGGCCAGCAGAGCCGGCCGAGCCAACCGGCCTTGTCGCGCGTGAACCTGCATGTGCGATTCTCCCGCTTGATGTCAGGGATAGTTTCGCCTCATCTGCATCCCAAGTGGTTGCCATGCTTCAAATCTCCTCTCCGAAGGGTGTCGAGCGTTACTGGCTCTTGGCCAAAGCCGCGGCGCCGAGCTTTTCGAAGCGATTGTCGAAAAGCTGTTCAACATTGAAAGACTTGTAGCCGAGCTCGTCCGCCAGCAGATTGATGGTTTCCTGGTGGCGCTTCTTCACTTCGCTCCAACCGGCGGGAACGATCTGTTCGCCGGTCAGCTTGACGAGAAATTCCCCGTCCTCCTGGCTGAGGCCCTGCTGACCGACGTAATATTCCTTGATCCAGAGGTCCGGATTGCGGTTCACCCATTCGGTGGCGCGTGCCCAGAGGCCGACATATTCGGCGAGAGCTGCCGCCTTGGCGGGGTCGTCCAGAACCCATTGCGGCGCATAAAGATGGCTCGGATCGTCGCGCAGGCCATGCTCGACGAGGGTTGCGCCATCAGGCCCGTATTGGGTGATGTAGCGCCTGATGTAGACGCCGCCGAGCGGCGCGATGTCGACCTGCTTGCTCGCCAATGCCTTCGGATAGACGTCGCTGGTGCTTGGCAGTTCTACCAGGGTGACGTCGCTGCTCTTCAGACCTGCCGCGTGCAGCGCGCGCAGAACGAGCGTGCCCTGGGCCTGCCCCGGGCTGAAGGCGATGCGTTTGCCGCGGAAATCCGCCAGCGTCTTGACGGCCGCGCCTGGTGCGATGCCGAAGCGGTAGATGGGATTGGCGATCGGATCACGGCGTTCGCGATAGGCGATGTTGCGGACGGGCAGGTTATTCCAATTGGCGAAGATGGAGGGGATCTCGGCTACCGACCCGACATCGAGCGCATGGGCGCGGAAAGCTTCCGAAGTCTGCGGCCCGCCGCTGATATTGGCCCATTTGACTTCGAAACTGAGCTCCTTGCCGAGGCCGGACACTTCGAGAGCTTTCTGGGTGACCGGATCGCCGATCGTCAGCACCGTGCCTGGCGGCACCTTAGGAAGCAGCGGAGCCTCTGCCTGAGCCGCCGCCGGACCGTGAATGGCACTGAGACCAAGCAGACTGAACAACGCAATTTTGAATGTCTTTGCCAATGTCATCGTCGATCTTCCCGTTTCGGATTGTTGTTTGCAGGAGCGATGCACGGTAAGATGGAACATAATCTACTAAATCGATAGACTATTTAGTTTAATGAAAGTGGCGCTGAGGGAAAATTGTCCTCAAAAGTCGGGTAACCGAAACGATCGCATCCGGCGCCTTCACAGGATGGTCGCGTTTAGCAGGCATGAAAAAAGCGCCTGGGACGTTCGTCCGCGGGCGCTTTCCGGGTCTTTGTTCAAACCCCTACTTTTGTTTAGGGCCGGGCAGCGGACCGCAGCGACCGCCCTTCAGACGCCAAGCCGTCGCGGACGTCGGGATCGCCTGATGTCAGGCAATATGCGGTGCATATTCGTTGGCCGCGAATACGTGATGGTGCACCTTGCCGGTAAAGAGCTGCAGGAGTTCGCCGGTGACCTCGCGGCTCTGCGACCGCACATCGGAGAGAAGTGCCGCGTTCACCGCATCCATATCGGGATAACGAATGGCGAGCGCCATGGCATAGATCGGGGCGCCTTCGTCGCGCTCCATTCCATCCAGCACCCGGATTTCCTCGGCGCCCGGAAATTTCGTCCAGAGAGGGACGAGCCGCTGCCGCACGAATTCGCGGAATTCCCCTTCTTTACCGGGATGGATTTCGCCTTCAAACAAAGCATAACGAATGATCATAGGGTCTCTTTTCCAAAACTCACCGGAGCTGGATCAATGGTGGTGTGTTGTCGTAAGATCGGGGCGTATCGGTCGATACGCCCCGATTGGGAGGGTTATTTGCCCCAGATTTTCTTGTATTGGTCGCGATAGCCGTTATCGGGATCGAAGCTGTTCTTCGGTCCACCGTCAAACTCGACGTTCTGGCTGGTCACCACATGCAGCGGCGACACATAGCCGGACCATGGAGCGCCCGCAAAGGCGCGGTTCAGTTCGTCAACGAGCTGCCAGCCCTGGAGGTTGAGCGGCTCGGCGACCGTGACGGCCTGGAACTGCTTGGCGCGGATACGCTGATAGGCGCTCTCCGAACCGTCGCCGGCGGCGACGTTCACCGGTTTTCCGTCGCCGGCAATGCCGGCCGAGGCGAGCGAAGGTCCCATGAAGTCGTAATAGAGGTCGTTGATCGCCAGAGAATGCGTCCACTTCGCGCCATACTTCTGCAGAAGCGAGGTGGTGAGCTGCGGCATGCGCTGAGAGGTTTCGGCGATCGGCGTGTCGACATATTCGAGCACCGTGCCGCCGAGATCCTCGATCTCCTTCTTCATGCGATCGGCCTTGGCGATCGCGATCGCATAGGTGGAATCGGTGAAGATGATGACGCCCGGCTTGCCGTCGGCATCGGCGAAGGCCCAATCCGCCGCGGACTTCGATACTTCCATCGCGTCGGTGGTGACGTTTGCGAAGACACCGACTTCGGGAACCGGACCGACAGCCGAAGCGGCGTGCCAGGAAACCATCGGAATGCCGGCAGCCTTGGCTGCTTCCATCGCCGGCTTCTGCTCGACCGCGTCAAAACCGTTGATGATGATGCCATCCGGCTTCAGCGCCATGGCCTGTCCGAACGCCGCGGTCCGCCCGCCGATCGAACCGGCGCCGTCAAGCGCCTTCACCGTCCAGCCCAGTGCACCTGCTGCTTCCTGAACGCCATTGACCACGCCGAGGATGCCGCCGTTTTTCATATCGCCAGCAAGAATGACGATGTTCTTTCCGGCAGCACCCTTCGGGCCGCTCGTCGGGCCATCCCAGGCGCTCACCTTGGAAGCATATTTTTCGACCACGGCCTTGGCGTCGGCCATCGAATCGGCCAATGCCGGCATGCTCAGCATAACGGCGACGGTTGCGACCGTTGCCTGCAATAACATTCTGCGCTTCATGTTCACTCCTCCATTTTGTTTGTTGTGAAATGCCGGGATGAGCCGGCATCCTCATTTGGATGCGGGTGTGATCCTCCTCACAGCTCCGCGCTTGCGCTGGGCGTAACCTGCTATGCCGATGGCAATCAGCAGGGTGACGCCGTTGAACAGCGGTTCGACGAAGAACGATCCGCCGAATTGCTGAATTCCTGATATTCCGACCGCCAGGATGATGACGCCGATCAAGGTGCCCCAGACGTTCACCCGTCCGGGCTTGATCGTCGTCGATCCGAGAAACGCGCCGACAAGCGCCGGCAGCAGATATTCGAGGCCGACGCTCGCCTGGCCGATGCGCAGCTTCGAGGCGAGAAGGACCCCGGTCAGCGCCGCGAGCAGTCCCGAAGTGACGAATGCACCGATCACGAATTTGCGGACCGGAATGCCATTGAGTGCGGCCGCCTTCGGATTGGCGCCGATGGCGTAGAGATAGCGGCCGATCGGCAGGTATTCGAGCACGATCCACATGCAGATGGCGATCAGGAGCACGTAGAAGCCGGTGATGGGCAGGCCGAACAGCATGGTGCCGTTCAGCGCATAGAAACCATCAGGCAGGACGCCGACCACCTGCCGCCCGCCGGTGTGCCAGAGGGCAAGCGCGTATAGAACCGTTCCGGTGCCGAGCGTCGCGATGAAGCTGTCGATTTTGGCGACCTCGACCAGCAGACCGTTGATGAAGCCGGTCAGAACGCCAAGCGCGAGAACGATGACGACCGCGACAGGCCAGGGCAGGCCGTAAGCCGTCTGCAGGCTGATGGCGAGAATGTGCCAGAGCACGATGCCATAGCCGACGGTCAGATCGATGCGACCCGATGCCATCGGGATCATCGCAGCCAGCGACAGAAGCGCGATGATAGCCTTGTCGGACACGATCGAGCGGACGTTCAACACGGTCGGGAACGTATCGGGCAGAAGGATCGAGAAGATCACGATCAGACCGACGGTCAGGATCACCAGCCCGTAAACCGGGATCAGGCGTCCGATCTTCTGTCCTGTGGACAGGCCGGCCATTTCGCTCTTGGTCGGCTCCAGCGCCGTGGATTCAATGGATTGCATGGCTGTTCTCCCGATGGCTCAAGCGGCTTCCGATGCGGATGCGGCTGTGATGACCGCCTCCGTCGTCAGAGCGCTTCCAGTCAGTTCGCTGACGATTTTCCCGCGCGAGAAAACCAGCGCGCGGTGGCAGATATGGGCGATTTCCTCGAAGTCCGTCGACACCACGACAACCGCGAGACCGGCCTCGAGCGCCTGGGTGATCAGACGGTAGATCTCCGCACGCGCTCCGATATCGACGCCGGCGGTCGGATCTTCTGCGACCAGCAGCTTGCGGCCGGTCGCCAGCCAGCGGCCGACGACCACTTTCTGCTGATTGCCGCCCGACAGGGCCTCCACCGGCAGATCCGGGTCGTTGGGCCGCAGGCCGACGGAATGGCCGATCTTATGGGCAAGGTCGGCCTCGCCGCGCGGCGACAGGAAGGACAAAAGCCCACGCCCGACGGCTCCCGGATTAAGGTAGGTATTTTCCCGAATGGACAGCGAGAGCGCCACGGATTCCTCCGTCCGGTCACGGGCAATCAAGCCGATGCCCGACGCCATTGCCCGTCGTGGGCTGGAAAGGTCGGGGGCCTCGTCATGCAGCAGAACCGAGCCGTTGAAGGGCTCGCAACCAAACAGGGCGCGGCCGATCCGTTCCTGACCGGCGCCACGCAATCCAGCCAGGCCCAGAAGCTCGCCCTCGCGGATATCGAACGATATCGGGCCTGTGCCGGCGCAAACGAGATCGCGAACCTCCACGATCGCCTTGCCGGGCGTGATCGCCGTCTTGGAAAAGAGGCTGTCACCGCTGCGGCCGATGATCATCGTCACCAGCTCGTCGGGGGTGGTCTCGCTGACGGGCTTCTGTCCCACCATGCATCCGTCGCGCAGAACGGCGACCCGATCGGCAATCCGGAAAATCTCGTCGAGCCTGTGGGAAACGTAGATCATGCCGACGCCGCGATCCTTTAAGGGGCGGATCGCATTGAACAGCCGATCGACTTCATCCGCGGGAAGGCTCGCCGTCGGCTCGTCGAGCACCAGGACATCGGCTTCGACGGCAAGTGCACGGGCAATGGCGACAAGCGACTTTTCGGTGCGCGACAGCGCCGAGACCCGGGTGGTGGGATCAAAATCGCAGCCGACCAGCTTCAAGGCTTCCTTGGCGCGTGCCTGCGTCCTGTTCCAATCGATCAGGCCGCGACGCATCGAGAAACCCTGCGACAGGCCCATGTTCTCGCCGACGGTCATCCACTCGATCAAACCGAGATCCTGGTGGATGAACGCAACCGGTTGCCGCTCGTTCGGCTTCGGGGGACGATGATGGTAGCTCTGGCCGCGAAAAAGGATGTCGCCGCTATCGGGCTTGTAGATGCCCGCAAGCGTCTTGATGAGCGTCGATTTGCCGGCGCCGTTTTCCCCCAGCAGCGCGAGAATTTCGCCCTCGCGCAGATCGATCGAGACGTCGCGCAGCGCTTGCGTGCCGCCGAAGCTCTTGGTGATCGACTGGAACTCCAGCAGTCTCTTGGCTTCCACTGTGGCTCCTCCCAAAGCTGCGGTTGTCATTGGCTGTATGTTATCGATAACATTTATCGATGGTCAAGCGGAAAGATGAGGATCCCAAATTTCCCGGGAAATTGACGTCAGCCGGCCTGAAATCCGTCGAGAAGACGCATCATCTCAGCCGAGTCTCTTGCTCCAAGCCCGGCAGCGCAGAGCAGTCGGTGAATCTCGACCACAGAGCCGGTCATCGGCAATGGCGTCTTGGTCTTCAGCGCAAAGGCCTGAAGCGAATCCAGGTCCTTCAACATATTGTCGATTCTGCCTGTCGGCGAGAAATCCCGGGCAGCGAATTTTGCCATGAATTCCTGCATTATCCTGTTGTCCGCCCTGCCGCCGGCAAGGGCGGCCGGAATGGCGGCCGGATCGACGCCGCCGGCTTCAGCGAGCTTGACCGCCTCGGCGACGGCCTGAAACAGCACGGCGCAAAACAGCTGATTGATCAGCTTCGTCGTCTGCCCGGCGCCCGATGCACCCATCAGCGTGTAATTGGCGGCAAGATGCCGCATCACCACGCGCGCCCGTTCGAAATCCTCAGGGCTGCCGCCGGCCATAATCGTCAGGCGTCCGCTCAGCGCGCCGGGCACGCCGCCGGAGAGCGGGCAATCCACCCATGCCATTCCGGTTTCTCGACGCAGCCGCATCGCCATGTCAGCCGTCTCGGCGGGGTCGATCGACGACATGTCGATCAGCACCTTGTCGGCATTTGCAGCCGCCGCAACACCCTTTTCGCCGAAGACGACAGCGCGGACAATATTTGCGTGATTGAGGCTCAGCACACAAAACGCCGACCGCGAGACCGCATCCTCCACGGAGCCGGCCGCACGCGCGCCCTTGGCCTCCAAAGCCGCGACTTTTTCGGTATCCAGGTCGAAGACGGAGACCTTATGCCCGGTTTCGATCAATCGGGTGACGATCGCCGTTCCCATGATGCCGGCGCCGATGACGGCGACATCTGCTCTGTAGTCATCCTGCATGATAATCTCCTCCCTTGACGGCCATGCCACTCAGTCCCTTGCAAGCCAGTGCCACGATATCATCCAACGCATTATCGATCGCCACCGTCACGACATTAGCTTCACCGGTCGGCGGCTCCAGTGTTTGCAGCTGGCTGTCGAGCAAAGTCGCGGGCATGAAATGGCCCTGACGAGCCTGCATGCGCGACAGCAGCAGATCGCGGGATCCCTCCAGGAAAACAAAGACCAGCCGCCCGTCTGCCGCCTGCCTCAACCTGTCCCGATTGCTTCTCTTGAGAGCCGAACGGGAAACCACCAATCCCTGCGATGTTTCTTGCGCGGTCTTTATTTCCTCGCCGATCCGGTCGAGCCAAGGCAGGCGGTCGTCGTCAGTCAGCGGTATGCCCTGCGCCATTTTCTCGACATTTCCAGCGGGGTGGAGCTGGTCGCCCTCCAGAAACACCATGCCGTTTTGAGCGGCGACACGTTCTCCAACCGAGGATTTGCCGCAGCCGCTGACACCCATGACGACAACGGCCAGAGGCGGTGCCTTTTTCTCGAAGTCCATGGTCTCATCTCTATCAGAGGCAGGTCGTGATGCCGCCATCGACATAAAGCGTGTGGCCGTTGATGAAGGACGAGCCGCGGCCTGACAGGAAAACGGCGGCACCCACCAGCTCCTCGACATTGCCCCAGCGTCCGGCCGGCGTCCGCTTCTCGAGCCAGGACGAGAACTCGGGATTGTCGACGAGCGCCTGGTTGAGCGGCGTCTTGAAATAGCCCGGCGCAATCGCGTTGATCTGCAGACCGTACTTGGCCCAGTCGGCGCACATGCCGCGGGTCAGATTGCGTACCGCGCCCTTGGTCGCCGTGTAGGGAGCAATGCCGGGGCGCGCCAGTTCGCTTTGAACGGAGGCGATGTTGATGATCTTACCCTGTCCGCGGGCGATCATGGGTTTGGCCGCTGCCTGGCCGACGTAGAACACGCTCGAAATATTGGTGGTCAGCAGCAGCTCCCATTTGTCCGCCGGAAAATCTTCCAGCGGCGTGCGAAACTGCATGCCGGCATTGTTGATCAGGATGTCGAGCGGCCCGATATCAGCTTCGATCGCTTCTATGCCTTGCTTGGCGGCATCCTTGCTGGTCACGTCGAAGATCGCCGCATGGGCAGACAGGCCTTGATCCTTGAGGCTCTCGACCGCGCGCTTGACGCTTTCGGGCGTGCGGCCATTGATGATGACCTCGGCGCCATACTGCGCCAGGCCTTCGGCCAGGGCATAACCGATCCCCTGGCTCGAGCCGGTGATCAGGGCACGCCGTCCGGTAAGATCAAACAAGTTCTTCATGTAAATCACTCCTCCGGTCTCGCCGCAGTCGACGGCTTCAACTGCCGCTGACGGTGAAACTCACTTGACATCCCTCTTCCGAATTATATGTTATCGATAACATAATCAACTGTCAAAGTGCGGGATGGAGACGGAATGCCTGAGGTAGAAATCTTGATGGCCGGAGCTTATCCGGAATGGGACATGGTGGATCTGGAGGCGACCTACCGCGTCCATCGCCTCTGGGAAGCGGCAGACCGGCAGGAGCTGATCGCGAGAGTCGGCAAGGATATCCGCGCCATAGCGACCCGCGGCGAACTCGGAGCGTCCGCAGAGTTGATGGCGCAATTCCCGAAACTGGAAATCGTCTCCTGTTACGGCGTCGGCACTGACGCAATCGACTTGTCCTATGCCCGCGCCAACGGCATTCGCGTCACGAACACGCCAGATGTGCTGACCGAAGATGTCGCCGATATCGCCATCGGACTGCTGCTTGCCACGGCGAGGCAGGTCCCGCAGGCTGATGTTTTCGTCCGCTCCGGCCAGTGGGGCAGCGTCGCCATGCCGTTGGTGACGCGCGTCTCGGGCAAGAAGGTGGGGATCGCCGGCATGGGGCGGATCGGCAAGGCCATCGCCAGAAGGGCTGCCGCGTTCGGCTGCGACATCTCCTATTTCGCCCGCCATGACCACACGGATGTTGCCTACGCCTACGAGCCCGACCTGATCGCGCTTGCGGGTTGGGCCGACTTTCTGATCGTCATCGTCCCCGGCGGGGAGGCGACCATGAAGATCATCAATGCTGAAGTGCTTAAAGCGCTCGGTCCGAACGGCATTCTGATCAATGCTTCGCGCGGAACCACCGTCGACGAAGAGGCGCTGATCGCGGCCCTTCAAGAGCGCACCATTCAGGCTGCGGGCCTTGATGTGTTCCTGAACGAGCCCCGGATCGATGCACGTTTCCTGACGCTTGAGAATGTCGTGTTGCAGCCCCATCACGGCTCTGGCACTGTCGAGACCCGCAAGGCCATGGGCCAACTGGTCAGAGACAATCTCGCTGCACATTTTGCAGGTAGCCCGCTTCCAACTCCCGTCGTGTGAGGGTCCTGATATGAAAGCCATCGTCATTCATGCTGCCAAGGATCTGAGGATCGAAGAGCGCGAGCCGGAGGTTGCGGGCGCCGGGCAGGTGGAGATTGCCATCGAAGCCGGCGGCATCTGCGGTTCCGATCTGCATTATTACAATCATGGCGGTTTCGGCACCGTGCGCCTGCGCGAACCGATGATCCTCGGCCATGAGATCGCCGGCACGGTCAAGGCGCTGGGCGCCGGCGTCGCCGACCTTGCCGTCGGAGACCGCGTTGCGGTTTCGCCGAGCCGGCCGTGCAACCATTGCCAATATTGCCTGAAGGGACAGCAGAACCACTGCCTCAACATGCGGTTTTACGGCAGCGCCATGCCGATGCCGCATATTCAGGGCGGCTTTCGCCAGCGGCTGGTGGCGGAGCGTTGGCAATGCCACAAGGTCGCCGATGGCATTTCCATCCACGAGGCCGCCTTTGCCGAACCCTTTGCCGTGACGCTGCATGCGGCAAACCGCGCCGGATCGCTGCTGGGCAAACGCGTGCTGGTCACCGGGTGCGGCCCCATCGGGATGCTGGCGATCGTTGCGGCGCGCGTTCTCGGCGCCCGCGAGATCGTCGCGACCGACGTGACCGACAGCGTTCTGGCGATTGCCCGCACCAGCGGCGCCGATCGAACGATCAACGTTGCCACGCATGCTTCCGATCTTGCAGCTTATAGCGCCGAAAAGGGATATTTCGACGTCATGTTCGAGGCGTCAGGCAATGAGCGGGCGGTGCGGGCGGGCCTGGAGACGCTCAGGCCCCGCGCCGTTCTCGTGCAGCTCGGCCTTGGCGGCGATGTCTCTATCCCGCAGAACATGATCGTTGCGAAAGAAATCGAAATGCGCGGGACATTCCGTTTTCACGAGGAATTTGCGCTCGCCGTCGAACTGATCAACGCGCGTCGCGTCGATCTGAAGCCGCTACTAACAGGTGTCTTTGGAATCGATGAGGCCGTCGCCGCCTTCGAATTGGCCGGCGATCGCAGCAAGTCCATGAAAGTGCAGATCGCTTTCTGACCGACTGCATGATCCCTGCAGCCATTCAAAGTGTTACAGCGCCGCGCATCTGAAAAGACGCGCGGCGCTTTAGTCTCAAGCAGTCGGCACGCCAGCGCGCTCCGTGCTTTCGCGCAAGACAACCTTATAGCTCGTCAATGTGATCTCATCGCCGGTCGACCCGCCGGCATGGAGGGCATCCAGCAGGCGGGCTGCCGCCTGGCGACCGATGCCATAACAATCCACATTGATGGTCGTGATGCGCGGATGACAGATGGACGAGATCTCGTAGTCGCCGAAACCGGCAATGGCGATGTCCCTTGGAACCTTCATTCCCCGGCGCGTGCATTCCATGATGGCGCCAAAGGCGGAAAGGTCGGAGACGCAGAGAACCACTTCCGTGTCCGGCCAGCGCTCCAGCAGACTGACGATTGCCTGGCCACCCTGCTCCATGGTGATGGGCGGGACGCCGAAGGAAATCATCCGCCCAGGTCCGAGGCCCAGTTCTTCGACAGTCTTCTGGAAACCACTTCGCCGCTGGCTGCCGCGCGTATCGCGCGCCGTCGTTCCGCCGATATAACCAAACTTCCGATATCCCTGGCTGGCAAGCGTCCGCACCAGCAAGGCCATCGCCTCGCTGTTGGAAAAGCCGACGACCTGATTGATCGGATCTTCCGGAAGCTCCCAGGTCTCGACAACGGGAATGCCGGCTTTTGCGAGCATGCGCCGCGCGCGCGCCGTGTGCGAACCACCGGTCAGGATGATGCCTTCGGGGCGGCGGCGCAGCATCGCCTCGATCAGCTCTTCCTCTTTCTCCGCCGAATAGTCGGTATAGCCGAGAAGAAGCTGAAGGCCGGTATTCTGCAGCGCATCGGTCATGCCGCGCGCGGTGTCGGAAAAATTCGAATTGTTGATGGAGGGCACCAAGGCGGCGATGAAGCCGCTCCGCCGCGACGAAAGACTGCCGGCAGAGAGATCGAGCACATAGCCGAGCGCGTCGACGGCCTCCATGATGCGCTTTCGGGTCTCCTCGGAAACACTTGCATCCTGGCGAAAGGCACGCGAAACGGTCATGGCGGATACGCCGACATATTTGGCGACCTCCGCCATCGTCAGCTTTTGAGCGTCTCCCGGCTTGAGACGCTTGTCTTTCGGCTCATCCTCGTTTTTCACTGGTCTCCGCTTTCACAAAGCTTCCGAGTTGGGCAATTCAAGACACGATAAAGTTATCGCTATCATCGCACAATCGATATTATTGCAGGAATGCACCGTTCCGAAGTCTGAAAACCAAGATTCCTGGCAGATTTCCCCAAAGGTCGGCAGGTCGGTACCTATACGAACCCCTCAAAACACGACAGGATGATATCGATAACAATTTCAGGGAAGTGGAGGAGCATCATGTTCGGGCAAATTGACGGTACAGGGTTTGAGGTTCTCGACCCGCGCTTTGAAAGCTGCTTCGTCGGTCACGCCCGCGTCGAGCGGCTTTGGACGGGTGGCCGCTGGCTGGAGGGGCCGGCCTGGTTTGCCGCCGGGCGGTATCTGGTTTTCTCGGACATTCCCAACAACCGGATGATGCGCTACGACGATACCAGCGGACATACGTCGGTATTCCGCTCGCCCAGCAACAACTCGAACGGCAACACTGTCGACAATCAGGGCCGGCTGATCACCTGCGAGCATCTGACGCGCCGAGTCACACGAACCGAATTCGACGGTAGGATCACCGTTCTGGCCGATCGAATTGCAGGCAAGCGGCTCAATTCTCCAAATGATGTCACCGTCAAGTCCGATGGGACCGTCTGGTTCACCGACCCGAGCTACGGCATCCTTCACGATTACGAGGGCGACTACGGCGAGGCGGAAATCGGCGGATGCCATGTCTATCGGCATGATCCGGCAACAGGCACGACCGATCAGGTCACATCCGATTTCGTCAAGCCGAACGGACTGGCCTTTTCCCCGGATGAGACGGTGCTCTATATTGCCGACACCGGCGCAACGCACCTGCCCGGCGGTCCGCGTCATATCAGAAAGCTCGCAGTCTCGAATGAGGGAAGGCTGACCGATCTCGACGTTTTCGCGGAATGTACCTCAGGCCTGTTCGATGGTTTTCGCGTGGACCGGAAAGGCAGGATATGGACGAGCGCCGGTGACGGTGTGCACGCTTACGATCCGGATGGTACTTTGATCGGCAAGATCCATATTCCTGAGGGCGTCTCCAACGTCACTTTCGGCGGCGAGAAACTGAACCGTCTCTTTATCACCGCGAGCACGTCTCTCTACGCTGTTTATCTCACCGCCAACGGGTCGAGACTGGGGTAACCGTTGAGCCGAGGCCGCCCTTTTTAGGACGGCCTCTCATTTTGTGCCTCCTGCCTCAGCGTTGACTGAGGCCGTCCGCCAAACGAACGAGGCCGAGGAAGTCCGACCTGTAGCCGAAGGTGTCAGTCCCTCGTGATGCCGCGGCGAGATCGGCAATCGCCCGGTAGGAATAGGAATCGAGGGCGGCGATGCGGCTCAGTTTCTGACCGAAGGCGGCGACGGCCACCGAGAAGCGGACATCCTGCGGCGCGGCATCGACGGTGGCGACCGCGTTGCCATCGTTGACAGGCGAGGTGATGAGGGCGCTCTTGTCCTCGCCCGGCCGCTTGTAGCGCATCTTGACGAAGGCAAGCTCGCCTTGATGGGCGTTGTCGGAGGCCTCAGCCGGCACCTTCTCAGCTGCGCCATACCGCAGGTCGTCATTCATCACCGCGGGACTTCCCTTCGGCGTAATTTCGTAAATCGCCGTGACGCTATGACCGGAGCCGATATCGCCGGCATCGACACGGTCATTGTTGAAATCCTCGCGCTTCAGCGCCCGCGTTTCGTAGCCGATCAGCCGGTATTCGGCGATCCGTTCCGGGTTGAATTCGACCTGGAATTTGACGTCGCTCGCGATCGGAAACAGCGTCGATCCGGCCTCTTCGACCAGCGTCTTCTGTGCCTCGGCCAGGGTGTCGATATAGGCGGCGCTGCCGTTGCCGTTCTGTGCGAGTGTCTGCATCAGGGAATCGTTGAGATTGCCCCGCCCGAAGCCGAGAACGGTGAGGAAGATGCCGTCCTTGCGCCTTTCTTCGATGATGCGCTTCAAATCCTCGTCGCTCGAGGGACCGACATTGAAGTCGCCGTCCGTCGCCAGCATCACCCGATTGATGCCGTCCTTGACGAAGCCCTGCTTGGCAAGATCGTAGGCTGCCTCGATGCCTTCGGCGCCGCCGGTCGAGCCGCCGGGCTCCAGGCTGTCGATTGCCGACAGGATCTTCGATTTCTCCGCCACGCGTGTCGGGGACAGCACGGTGCCGGCATTGCCGGCATAGGTGACGATCGAGACGGTATCGTCGGCCTTCAGCCTGTTGACGAGGAGACGGAAGGCGCTCTTCAGAAGCGGCAGCTTGTCCGGCTCGTCCATCGAGCCCGACACGTCGATCAGGAAGACCAGATTGGCGTGCGGCGTGGTCGCCGGCGCGATGTCATAGCCCTTGATCGCCACATGCATCAATTCCGTGTCGTGGTTCCACGGCGTCGGCATCACCGTCACGGTCGCCTTGAAAGGCTGGTCGGCACTATCAGGACCCGGCCAGTCATAGGGAAAATAATTGATCATCTCCTCAACGCGAACCGATTGCGGATCGGGCATCGCCCCGCCGGTCAACGAGCGGCGGACGAAGGCATAGGACGCGCTGTCGACATCGGCGGAGAAGGTCGAGACCGGATCCGTCGCCACGCTCTTGATCGGATTTGCCGCAGCATTGGCAAATCGCTCGCGATTGGAATCGAGCTGAATCTGGACATGCCCCTCTGCAGGCGGAGTAGGCGAAGGGGCGATGGCAGCCATCGGTTCGGCAAACTGCCGCTGGGGGACGATGCCGGGAGCGGCCGGCACAGCGCGTTTGGCCGCCCCGAGTGCCGCGGCAGAACCCTCCGGCTTGTTCGTGGGGGCGGCGGCGTCGCTGGCATCGAATTCGGATGTCTGCGACGAATCGGGTTTCGCGAGTGCCGGTGCCTCCTTGTCCTGCGGGGCTTGCGCGACGGCAACAGAATGCTCAGCCAGGCTGTTGTTCCCGCCCGGTGCTTGCGGCGCGACCGTAACCGGCTGACCGGCGGTTGCAGCCGGTTGTTTCGACGCCTCACTTTTCGAAAGATTGCCGGCGATCTCAGTCTGATCGACGATCGGCAATCCCTTGCGGGTCAGCTCGATCGCGAGATAACCGGCGGCGGGAATAACGAGCAGCGTCGCAAGGGCTGAACCGGCGAGGAATTTCTTGTTCATGGCAGGGCTCCATATCCAGTTGATGATGGAGCTTTGACGCCAGCCTTTCGCATTTCCTTGGGGCGCCGCCGCATTATTTCCGGCGGCGTCGAAGGCCTGCATCGCCGCAGCAAGCGCACGCGCGCGCGCCTCCGGATCGGGTGCCGGCGGTGTGAGGCGGGAGAGCTTTTCGAGTTCCTTGTCCACGGTCATACCTCTTCCTTGCCGAGCACGGCCTTCAGCCTCTTGCGCGCCTCATGGACCTGCCAGGACACCGTCGCCTCCGAACAGCCCATGACATCGGCAGCAGCCGAATGGCTGAGACCTTCGCCGTAAACGAGCAGCACGGCGTCGCATTGCCTTTCCGGCAAGGCGCGCACGGCTGCCCATAATTCGCTCGATATCTCGTCATCATTTCCGGCCGGCGCATCCTGCTGTGGTTCGGCGGCGTAAGCGCGGAATGTCTGCGCCTCTCGTGCAAGCTTGCGTCTATGGTCACGGGCGGCGTTGAGCGTCAGAGTATAGAGCCATGTCCTGAAGCGGCTGGCGCCGCGAAAGCTGCGGATGGCCGCGCCGAGCTTGACGCAGACCTCCTGGGCGATGTCGTCGGCATCCGTGGAACTGCCAGACCACCGCCACGCCGTCGCATGGACGAAATCATAGTGGCGCGAGACCAGTTGCCCGAAAGCCTCCCGGTCGCCGCCCTGCGCTCGTTCTATGAGCTCCGCATCCAATTCCGCACCTACCCCAAACCGAACAGCAAGATGCTAATTCGAGATTGAGACGTTTCTCGGATGGCTTTCCTTGGGTCCACGATGAAAAAATTATTGGGAATTTTGAAAGCCGCGACATTCATGGGTCGCGGCCAGACAGATCGGCTCCGTCACAAAGGCGCATGATGAAGATAGAGTCGGCCAGGGACATGATCTGTCATGTCCCAAATCGCGAAAGGACCTGCATGTCCGCTCAACCGCCTGTCCCCACTGAAAGGGGCATCCTGCAGTTTCTGGCGATTTGCGATTCCTTCTATCCGCCAGACGCCGTTCAAGCATCGATCGAACAGCAGCGACATTGGTACGACGCTCTTTGCGCGCGTTTCGACCGCCCGCTGCCCCCGGAGATGATCTTTGCGGACGGCATGCTCCAGCGCATACCGATCCGGCGCTACCGTCCGCGGAAAATCAGCACGCGCACCATTCTTCTCTATCTTCATGGCGGCGGCTTCGTTGTCGGTTCGCTCGAGAGCCATCATGCCATCTGCGCCGAGATCGCGGATTTTGCCGGTGCGGAACTCGTTTCGGTCGATTACCGGCTGGCCCCTGAATATCGCTGGCCGGCACAGACGGATGACGGCTTTACCGTGTTGAAGCATCTGCTTTCCGCCAACAGCAAGGTCGTGCTGATCGGCGACAGCGCCGGGGCCAATCTTGCAGCGGGCCTTGCATTGCGGGCGCGCGACGAGGGCCTGTCCGGCGTCGTCGGCCAGGTCCTGATCTATCCGGCGCTGGGCGGTGACCTTGCTGCAGGCTCCTATGTCGAAATGGCTGCGGCTCCAGGATTGACGACGGCGGATGTCGCTTATTACCGCGAGATCCTGCAGGCGCCGGCAGGCAATGAGATCGCCGAGCCGCTGCATGCAGCTTCACTTGCCGGGCTGCCGCCAGCATTCATCACGGTCGCGCATTTCGATCCGCTGCGGGATGACGGCCGGCACTATGCCGCCCGGCTCACCGCGGAGGGCGTCGACGTCTGGTTCCGGGAGGAGCCGCAGATGGTGCATGCCTGGCTGCGCGCCCGTCACATGAGCGATGGCGCACGGGACGGCTTCCGCGCCGTCTGCGAGGCGATCAGGCGCTTTGCGGCGGCCTGACGATCACATCAGGTCGCGCGCAATCCGCTTTTCCGCAAAGACCTTCTCGAAGATCTGCACATCGTCCTCGAAGGCCGTGACGACAGCACTGATGATCCACTCGGCCCTGGTGCAGGCAATCCTAGCGGTCGACACCGTCCGCACGAACCAGCCTGGGCGGCGCATGTCGCAGGTCCAGGTTGACATGCCTATCATCGACAGCGGATCATCCCGTGAAATCGACCAGACTTCCTCCCGCAATTGCCGCGTCGACAGGCCGGTCTGCGGGTGTTCGGTGAGTCCGGTGTCCTCGTGGATATGATATTCCGTTCGGTTGGCCGAGAGATCGCGGACGACCTGCCGCTTCGTTGCGGCGCCGACATGCTCGATGTATTTCGGCAGGGGATCGGGATTGGCCGGTTCCTTGATGTCGATCCTCTGGTGGTCGCCGAACATCGGCAGCGCCAGGCCGAGCGACGCGACATCGATGTCGATTCCTTCGTTATCAGGCGGTGGAAGGATCATCGGCCAGTATGACGTGGAGAGGGAAAGGCGGATGCGATGCCCTTTGCGGAAGCGATAGCCGCAGGCATCGAGCACGAGGCGGATCGACACCGTCTCCCCAGGGAGCAGGGGCTTCGGATCTGCGTTGCCGTCCCGGTGGGTGAGATTGATGACGCCGAAGGCGACACGCGTTGCCGTGCCATCCGGATGGATATCGACGAGCCGGGCGCAGAGATTTCCGGTCGTGGCCCGAGAACGCAGCGAAAGTACGAGCACGGGTCGGCCGAGATAGTCGCAATCATCGGCAAGCGGCATCGTATCGAAGACCAGCGAACCGGCATCGTCCGAGCGTTGATCGCCTGCCATTTCAGCGTCGGGCTTCAGTGTGAAATATTCGCCGGACGCCGTACCGGTGTCGAGGGGAGAGCTGAGATAGACGGAATGCTCGGGCGCCTGCGGGATCGGCATGCCTTCCGTCAATTTGCCGAACTGCTCCACGTAGAAGCACTGCATCTGCGGTGGCGACCAAGCATCCTTAGCGACCCAGAAGCCCGGATCGCTGTCGCGTCGCGGGGCAGGGCGGATCGCATCGAGAATATAGGCGCGGGCCTGCGGCAGCCTGTCGATGCCATTGTCCTCGCCACGCAGCCATTTGTTCCACCAGGCGATTGCTTCGCCATGGAAATCCGTGCGGGGCTTCGGCCAGGCAAAGTGCGGATATTTGTGAACCCAGGGGCCGATCAGCGCCTTGGCTTTCCCGCCCAGGCCTTCGACCGCCATCAGAGGCGTATTGCGGTAGCCGTCCGCCCAGCCCGCGATCACCAGCGCGGGGATCTCGACGCTCGAAAAATCTTCTGAGATCGAGCCATGACGCCAGAAATCATCGCGCCGCTGGTGGGTCAGCCACTCCTCCATGAAGAAGGGTTCGCCTGCCAGACGTTCCAGCCACATCTCCTTCCAGCGCTCGCCGACAAGTGCCGGGTCGGGCGGTCGTGACTGGTAGCCGAGCATCGTCGCCGCCCATGAGAGTTGGGCAGAGAGATGGCAACCGTTCTTGTAGTGGATGTCGTCATTGTAGCGGTCGACCGTCGAGGCGATTGATATGACGGCCTTGAGCGCCGGCGGGCGCAGCGCTGCGACCTGAAGGCAGTTGAAGCCGCCCCAGGAGATGCCCATCATACCGACCGAGCCGTTCGACCATGGCTGCGCGGCAATCCAGGCAATAAGCTCGCAGGCATCGGCAAGTTCGCATTCGGTGTATTCGCCGTCGATGATACCATCGGACTCTCCGGATCCGCGGATATCGACGCGCACGCCGGCAATGCCTGCCGCCGCAAACACCGGATAGGTCGACTCGTCCCTGAGGCTGGTTCCGTCTCGCTTGCGATAGGGCAGGAATTCGAAGACGGCCGGAACGGGATCTTCCTCCGCGCGATCAGGCATCCAGATGCGCGCGGCAAGTCGCGTCCCATCCTTCAGCGTAATCCATTCATTCTCGATGGTGGTGAAGCCGCGCGAGGTCATGTTCATTCCTTATGCACATTCAGTTGCCGGCGCTCTCCATGCGTCGCGTGGCGAGCACGCGTTCCAGCCAGCCGATTTCCATTTCCGGCACGGATTTCAACAGCAGATCGGTGTAGTCGTCAAAGGGCGGCGACAGCGCCTTCGATTTCGGACCGAACCGCACCAGCTTGCCGCGATGCATCACCGCCACGCTGTCGGCGATCGCCCGGACGATCGCGATGTCGTGGGTGATGAAGATGTAGGACAGCTGTTCTTCTGCCTGCAGGCGCAGCAGCAGCTTGAGGATGCCCTCCGCCACCAGCGGATCGAGCGCCGAGGTCGGCTCGTCACAGAGAATGAGCTCGGGCTTGGCGGCAAGCGCTCTGGCAATCGCCACGCGCTGCTTCTGGCCGCCTGATAGTTCGGCCGGGTAGCGATCGACGAAGCCCTTGCCCATTTCGATCTGCTCGAGCAGTTCCTTCACCCTTGCCGTCTTCTGCGCCCCCCTCAGGCCATAGTAGAAGGTCAGCGGCCGGCCGATGATGTCGCGCACCGTCTGTCGTGGGTTCATGGCCGTATCGGCCATCTGGTAGATTAGCTGGATGCGCCTCAGGTCGTCGTTCGGCCGGTTCTTGAGGCCTGGCATCAGCGGCTTGCCGTCAAAGACGACGCGTCCGCTGCTCGGCGGCAAAAGGCCGGTGATGACGCGCGCCAGGGTCGATTTGCCCGAACCGGATTCGCCGACGACCGCGAGCGTCTGCCCCTTCGGCACATGCAGCGAGACATCGTGCAGCACCTTGAAGCCGTTGGAATATTCGGCGCTGACATTCTCCACTTTGAGAAGTGCCGCAGACTGGTCGGCGGCCTCCTCGCGGTAGGCTTGCCTGACATTGACGAGGGCGCGCGTATAGTCTTCCCGTGGCGCCTCGATGATTTGCTGGACGCTGCCATATTCCACTTGTTTGCCGTAGCGCAGGACCATGATGTCGTCCGAGATCTGGGCGACGACGGCAAGGTCGTGGGTGATGTAGAGGGCAGCCGTGTGCGTCTCCTCGATGGCATGCTTGATCGCCGCCAAGACGTCGATCTGCGTGGTGACGTCGAGCGCTGTGGTCGGCTCGTCGAAGACGATGAGTTCGGGGTTGGAGCAGAGCGCCATCGCCGTCATCGCGCGCTGCAACTGGCCGCCGGAGACCTGATGGGGAAAACGCTCGCCGAAGGCTTCGGGATTGGGCAGGCCGAGAACCCCGAACAGATAAAGCGCACGTTTGCGCGCCTCGTCCTTGCTCATCAGTCCATGTTTGACGGACGCCTCGATCACCTGATCGCCGAGCCGATGCGCAGGATTGAAGGCGGCGGCCGCCGATTGCGCGACGTAGCAGACCCGCGCGCCGCGGATTTGACGGATGCCGTTCTTGCCGAGCGCCAGGATATTGGCGCCATCGAGCAAAACTTCACCGCCGGTGATATCAGCGCCGCCTCGGCCATAGGCGAGTGCGGAAAGGCCGATCGTCGACTTGCCGGCGCCGGATTCCCCGATCAGGCCGAGAACCTTGCCCTTCTGAAGGTCGAAGGAAACGCCGTCGACGATCGTGACACGCTTCGGCGGTTCGCCCGGCGGATAACTGGTTGCTTCGATCTTCAGATTGCGAACGGAAAGAAGCTCAGGCATCGCCGCGCCCTCCCTTGAGGCTGGATGTGCGTTTCAGGAGCCAGTCGACCACGAGATTGACGCAGACGGCCAGCACAGCGATCGCCGTGCCCGGCACCAGCGCTGCCGAGATGCCGAAGATGATGCCGTCCTTGTTGTCCTTGACCATGCCGCCCCAATCGGCCGCGGGCGGCTGAATGCCGAGGCCGAGGAAGGAAAGCGTCGACAGGAACAGGATCGAGAAGGCGAACCGCAGTCCGAACTCTGCCAGCAGCGGCGAGAGCGTGTTCGGCAGGATTTCGCGGAAGATGATCCAAAGCTTGCCTTCGCCGCGCAGCGTCGCCGCCTCGACGAATTCCATAACCGCGACATCAAGCGCTACGGCGCGGCCGAGGCGGTAGACGCGGGTGGAATCGAGGATCGCCATGACGAGGATCAGCACGACGATGTTTTGCGGCAGCACCGCAAGAACCACGAGCGCGAAGATCAGAGTCGGGATCGACATCATCAGATCGTTGAAGCGTGAGAGGACGGTGTCGATGAGGCCGCGCGAGACGGCCGCGGTGAAGCTCAGGATAACGCCAAGCGAGAAGGAGATGACGGTGGCGGCGGATGAGACCAGCAGCGTCGTGCGCGCGCCATAGATCAGGCGTGAGAGAATGTCGCGGCCGAGATTGTCGAGGCCGAAGATATATTGATCATCAGGCATCTGCCAGACGTCGCCGACGACCTGCGTCTCGCCATAGGGCGCGAGCCAGGGTGCGAAGATCGCAAAGATGAAGGCAATGGCGATGCCAAGCATGCCGATCCAGGCGGTGATGGGGATATCTCTCAATCTCATCTTGGATGCCTCAGCCTGGGATTGGCGATAATCGCGAGGATATCGGCCATCATGTTGAGGAAGATGTAGACGGCGGCAAAGATCAGGCCGCAGGCCTGCACGACGGGCATGTCGCGCACGGTGACCGCATCGACCATATATTGCCCCATGCCGGGATAGACGAAGACCACTTCGACAACGACGACGCCGACGACGAGATAGGCGAGATTCAATGCGACGACATTGATGATCGGCGCGAGCGCATTGGGGGCGGCGTGCTTGACGATCGCCCGGAAGGCGCTAAGGCCCTTCAGCTCAGCGGTCTCCATATAGGCCGAGGACATGACGGAGAGGATTGCGGCCCGCGTCATGCGCATCATGTGCGCGAGTACGACGAGCACGAGGGTCGCCGTCGGCAGCGCGATCGCCTTCAACCGCTCGACGAAGCCCATGCTGTCATAAACGGTCGCCGGAAAGGTCGCCATGCCGAACTTCACGGCGAAGAACAGGATCAGCAGGTAGCCGATGAAGAATTCCGGCAGCGAGATCGCCGCGAGCGAGATCACGTTGATGATCTTATCCGGCAGGCGATTGCGGAAATGCACCGACAGCATGCCGAGCCCAACGGCAAGCGGCACCGATATCACCGCTGCGAAACCCGCCAGGAAGAGCGAATTGCCGAGGCGCTTGCCGATCTGCTCGCTGACCGAATTCTTGCTGGCCCAGGAAGTGCCGAAGTCACCCTGGACGGCATTGCCGAGCCATTCGACGTAACGCGTCGTGATCGGGCGGTTCAGCCCGAGGTCCTGGCGAATATTGGCAACGGCCTGCGGTGTCGCCGACTGGCCGAGATAGGTGGTGGCAAAATCGCCGGGAAGGGCTTCCAGACCGCCGAAGATCAGGATGGAAACGGCAAAGAGCAGGACGAGGCTGAGCACGAAGCGCTCGAGGATGAGAGCAAGCAGCGGAAAACGCTGCCGCAACCTGAGGCCGGGCAAGATATTGCTTGGGGCAGGATTGGTCATGGCGAGGACCTCGCGCGCTAAAACGTCGGGAGGACCGCGGGGTTTCATCCCACGGTCCGGGCTTCGTTAGAGATCGGAGGGGCAAACGCCCCCTTGCCATCAGGCGTCCAGCCAGACGCGGGTCGCGACGTAACCGTTCGACATGTCGTTGCCGATGTCGTGGACATAACCCTTCACCTGCTTGGTGGAGGCGTTCACGAAGTCGTTGAACATCGGCAGGATCACACCGCCCTCATCGCGCACCGTCATCGCCATGGTGCGATACATGTCCTTACGCTTGGCTTCATCCAGTTCGGAGCGGGCCTGCAGCAGCAGCTTGTCGAAGTCAGGACGCTTGAACTTGGTGTCGTTCCATTCCGCCGTCGAGAGATAGGCAGTGGAATACATCTGGTCCTGCGTCGGACGGCCGCCCCAATAGGAGGTCGAGAAGGGCTGGACGTTCCAGACGTTGGTCCAGTAGCCGTCGCCCGGTTCGCGCTTGACCTCGATCTCGATCCCGGCCTTCTTGCAGCTTTCCTGATAGAGGACCGCCGCATCGACACCGCCGGGGAAGGCGACTTCGGAAGTGCGCAACAGGACCGAGCCGCTATGGCCTGATTTCTTGTAGTGGAAAGCAGCCTTGTCGGGATCGTAGACGCGCTGCTCGATGCCCTCGGGGAACAGCGCATACGTGCTGTTGATCGGGAAGTCGTTGCCGACCTTGCCGTAACCGCCGAGGATCTTCTGCACCATGGTCTCGCGATCCATGGCGTATTTGAGCGCGAGGCGCAGGTCGTTATTGTCGAACGGCGCCTTGTCGCAATGCATGATGAAGATGTAGTGGCCGCGACCGGTGGTCGAGAGGATCTCGACGTTCGGGGCGCGCTTCAGCAGGTTGACGGTCTTCGGGTCGACGCGGTTGATGTAGTGCACCTGGCCGGACGAAAGTGCGGCGATGCGGGCGGTCGCGTCGTTCATGCCGATGATTTCGATCGAATCGACATAGCCACGGTCGGTGCGCCAGTCGTCCTTGTTCTTTTCGAAGGTGGCGCGGACGCCGGGCTCGAAGCTCGTCATCTTGTAGGGGCCGGTGCCGATCGAGGCGAGCGGATCGTCGACGCCGCCGTTCGGCTGGATGACCAGATGGTAGTCCGACAGCAGCAGCGGCATGTCGGCATTGCCTTCGCTGAGCGTCAGCACGAGATTGCCGCCGTCAGCCTTGATCTCCTTGATCGAACCGAGAACGCCGAGCGCGCCGGATTCCGACTTCGCGTCGGTGTGGCGCTTTAGCGTCGCGACGACGTCATCGATCGTCAGTTCCTTGCCATCGTGGAACTTGACGCCCTTGCGGATCTTGAAGGTCCAGGTCGCCGCGTCCTTCGACGGCTCCCAGGATTCGGCAAGCGACGGCACGGCGGCACCCGTCAGCGGATCGGACTCGACCAGCATGTCGCCCCAGCAGCGGCCAATGCAGAACATGACCTGCGACAGGAATTTTGCCGGGTCCTTGGAATCGGTGGCCGCACCGCCTTCAAGGCCGAGCTTCAGGTGGCCACCGCGCTTCGGTTCGGCAGCTTGAGCACTTTCGGTGAAGAGCTTGTCGGCGACGGCAAGTGTGATGCCCGCCGCCATGGCGCGTCCCATGAATTCGCGGCGGCTGAGCCCGCCCACGGTGACACGGCTTGCGAGATATTTGGTGTAGTCGTTCATTCCCCAGTTCCTTCTTTATGGTGCGTTGACAGAACTTCCGGGCAGGTCCGCAGGCGGTTTCCTCTCCACCTCCGGTGCCCGCATCATGCGGGAAAATAATGCGGTTGCTGCCGCCTGGTTATTTTCCTTTCCAAATGGGGCTTCGCTTCTCGGCGAAGGCCCGTGCGCCTTCCAATTGGTCCTCGCTCGAATAGAGCCTGTCGACCGTCGCAAACTGCCGTTTGGTGATCTTGTTCATGGCAGTCTGGAACGTCGAACCCTCCGCTTCGCGCACGATTTCCTTGATGGCCGCATAGACGAGCGGCGGCCCGCTCTCGAGTAGCCGGGCAAGCTCCCATGCTCTCTCCATCAGCCTGTCGGCCGGCAGGACCTCGTTGACGAAACCCCAGCGATGCGCCTCGTGAACGTCGAGCCAGCGACCGGTCAAAAGCATGTCCATGGCGATGTGGTAGGGGATACGTTTCGGCAGCTTGATGGAAGCCGCATCGGCAACCGTGCCCGAGCGGATTTCCGGCAGGGCGAAGGTCGCATGCTCGGCGGCGAGGATCAGGTCGGTCGACAGCGCGATCTCCAGACCGCCGCCGCAACAGATGCCGTTGACCGCACAAATGATGGGCTTGTTGAGGTCGCGCAGTTCCTGCAGCCCGCCGAAACCACCCACGCCGTAATCTCCGTCGACCGCATCGCCTGATGCAGCCGCCTTGAGGTCCCAGCCGGCACAGAAAAACTTCTCGCCGGCGCCCGAGACGATGGCGACACGCAATGCCGGATCGTCGCGGAAATCTCGGAAGATCAACCCCAGGGCGCGACTGGTCGCAAGGTCGATGGCATTCGCCTTCGGCCGGTCGATGACGACTTCGAGCACTCCGTCGTCTTGTCGTGTGCGAATGTGGTCGCTCAACCTATGCTACCTCCTCCGCCGTATCAGAGCATCGACTACGGCAACGCCACGCCTTTCGGGAAGAACCATCAATGGATTAATGTCCAGTTCCTCCAGGGATGCCGCGTTCTTTACGACATAATCTGCCGTTGCTGAGACAGCGCCGACAGCGGCCTCGAGATCGCCTCTCGGCCGCCCACGATAGCCATAGATCAATTTTGCAAGTTTGAGACGCGAAATTGCCGCGTGAATATCGGTTTTCGTCGCCGGAAGGGGCAAGATGATGGAATCTTCAAGCAATTCAACGAAGATTCCGCCCGCTCCAAGCGTGAGCGACAATCCGAAGACAGGGTCGCGGATGGCGCCGACAATGAGTTCGGCGACCGGCGGATCAATCATTTTCTCGACCAGATAACCGGCATTCGGCGGCATGGCCGCCGCCGCATTCGACACTGCCTTAGTGTCCTCCAGGTTGAGTGCGACGGCCCCAGCCTCGGTCTTGTGGGCAATGCCGAGCGCTTTCAGCACGACGGGAAAACCGAGCCGCTGGGCCTGCTCGGCTGCTTGACCGGGAGAGGAGGCCAACAGCCCTTGCGGAACCGGAAGGCCGAAGGCGGCCAGCTCCGCCTTCGCATCGGCCTCCGTCAGCGTCTCAATCTCGCCATCGATAGAGGACACATCGAGCAGCGGCAGGGGAGGCGGGCGATCCCACGCCTGGCCGATGCCGGCGGCGACTTCCGCTGCCGTGATGGTTTCGTCGATACCGCAGAAGGCAATGATGCCATTTGCCATCAGCCGATCGGCGATGGGCTCCGGCATGTTTTCCGGGAGGGTCGCCAGAAGGCCGGCCAGCGCACCTGTTGCGGCGGCGGCCGTCATGACCGCGTCTGCCGTCATCGCCCATTCGGACGCATCGCAGCGGTCACCGCGGGGGAAGTCGAGGACGACGAGATTGAGAGCATAACCGCCCTCGAACATGGCACTGAAGGCTTCGGTCTGGCGTGCGAGATCACCCCAGACGAAGGTGTGGTAATCGAGCGGATTGGAAAGCGTCACCATCTCGCCGAGGACCCGCCGCAGACGGGGCATTTGTTGCGGCTGCAGCGCGGGGAATTCCACATTGCGACCGACGGCGGCATCCGCCATCAGCGAGGCCTCGCCCCCGGAACAGCTCATCGACGAGATCGAATGGCTTGCGAGCGGGCCGGCGACATGCAGCAGCTTCAAGGTTTCGAGCAGCGCCGGCAAGGTCTGGACACGGCCAAGACCGAGGCGGGCGAGCACGGCATCCGCGACGGCATCGCTGCCGGCAAGCGAGGCGGTATGCGACACCGCCGCGCGTTTTGCCTGCTCGGACCTGCCGACCTTCAGCACGACGACCGGCTTCCTCGACCGCCGGGCCATGGTGGCCAGGCGTTCGAGTGCCGAGAGATCGCCGAAACCTTCGACATGAAGGCCGACCGCCGTGACGCGCGGATCGTCGATCAGTGCGCAGGCGACATCGGCAAGCGATGTCTGCGCCTGGTTGCCGGCCGTGACCACATAGGCGATCGGCACGCCGCGGGTCTGCATGGTCAGGTTGATGGCGATATTGGAGGATTGCGTGAGGATCGCGACGCCACGTTCGATACGCTGTATGCCATGCTGATCGGGCCAGAGCAGCGCACCGTCGAGACCGTTGATCAGCCCGTAGCAATTCGGCCCGAGGATCGGCATGTCGCCGGCTGCGTCCAGCAGGGCCTGCTGCAGCTCGGCGCCGTCGCCGAGTTCACCCGTCGCCTCGCTGAAACCCGACGCATAACAGACCGCACCGCCGGCACCGGCCTCAGAAAGGCTGCGGACGATCTCGACGGTCAACGTCCTGTTGACGCCGACGAAGGCGGCGTCAGGCGCCGAAGGCAAATCGGATACGGAGCGATAGCAGGACCGCCCGAGCACCTCGTCGAGTTTGGGATGGACAGGCCAGATCTCGCCGGCAAAACCCATGCGATCGCACTGCTCGATCACCCTGCGCGCCTCGCGGCCGCCGAAGACGGCGATCGTTTGCGGTCTGAGCAGGCGGTCGAGCGAGCGGGGCATCATCGGCTCACGCTCCCAAAGGTCGAAGCAGATCGCGGCTGATGATATGCCGCTGGATTTCAGAGGTACCGTCCCAGATGCGCTCGACGCGCGCATCCCGCCAGAAGCGGGCGAGCGGCAGGTCGTCCATCAGGCCCATGCCGCCGAAGATCTGGATCGCCTCATCGGTGACCCTGGCCAGCATTTCGGAGGAGTAAAGCTTGGCCGAGGCGATTTGCCGGTCTGCGGAGAGCCCGGCATCGAGCCGCCAGGCGGCGGCGAGCGTCAGCCAGTCGGCCGCGTCGATCTCGGTGATCATATCGGCGAGTTTGAACGACACGCCTTGATTGGCGCCGATCGGCTTGCCGAACTGCTTGCGCCCGGCGGCATAGGGCAGCGTCATGTCGAAGACACGTCGTGCCCGGCCGACGCAGGTGGCGGCAACCGTCAACCGTGTGCCGTAGAGCCATTGATTGGCGATATCGAAGCCGCGATGCACCTCGCCCAGCACTTGGGCTTCCGGAAGTCGGCAATTTTCGAAGCTGAGCGTTGAGTTGTGGTAGCCGCGATGCGAAACGGAATCATAGCCTTTGAGGATCTCGAAGCCCGACGTGCCGCGATCCACCAGGAAGGCGGTGATCTTCTTCTTGATACCTTTCGGCGTTTCCTCCTCGCCCGTCGCGGCAAAGACGATGACGAAATCGGCGACATCCGCATGGGAGATGAAATGTTTCGTGCCGTTGAGGATGAAGTCGCCACCGTCGCGGCGGGCAGCGCATTTCATACCGCGCATATCGGAACCGGCGTCCGGCTCGGTGATGGCGAGCGCATCGATCTTCTCGCCGCGCACCGCGGGCAGGAGATAGCGCTCGCGCTGCTCGCCCTCGCAGGCCATCAGGATGCCTGAAGGCCGGCCGAAGAAAACCGTCAGCCCCAGGGAACCGCGCCCGAGCTCCCGCTCGACCAGCGTGAAGGTGACATGGTCGAGGCCGGCGCCGCCGACCTCTTCCGGGAAATTGCAGGCGTAGAAGCCGAGGTCGATGCATTTGCGCCGGATCTCGTCTCCGAGCTCCGGCGGGACGATGCCGCTGCGTTCGACCTCGTTTTCATGCGGATAGATTTCGGTCTCGACGAAGGCGCGGACCGTCTCGACGATCATTTCCTGTTCTTCGCTCAGTCCGAAATTCATGCCGATCCTCCTACCGCCTCTCGCCGACGTGACGGCCGACACCGTCAGGCGCGGCCAAATTCGCATGGGCTTCCGCAATCGCCTTGACCTTGTCGATGATGCCAGCCGGCGCCGGTGTGGCCTTGCCGGCCTTGCTGTCGACATGCAGCAACATGTGCTCGGCGGTTGCGAGAGCCTCGCCCGTCACCGTGTCGTACAGGGTGTGGAAGACATGCAGCCGCTTCTCGTCGACGGAGAGGATTTGGCAGGTCGAATGGATCGCCTGGCCGAGCTTCGCCTCGCCGAGATGGCGGATGTGAGTTTCCACCGTGTAGTAGCTTTGCCCCGCCTCGACATAGGCGAGATCGACGCCGATGAGGCGCAGCAATGCGTCTGATGTATCGCCGAAAACCTGCAGGTAGCGGTGTTCGGTCATATGGCCGTTATAGTCGACCCAGGCGGGGCCAACCTTCGTCTCGACGAGCTTGAGCGGCTTCGACGGATCGAAAGATGCGGTCGCCCTGCCACCTTGCGCCCAGAGCGATTGCTCGAAGTCCTTCAGCAGCTTGCCGGCGCCCCAGCCCTTGCCGCCATCGCCGCCCTTGAGGGCCTGGAGGATGCCGACAAGGTTTTCGTCGCGGATGCGTTCGAGCTCGCGGATCGACAGGCCAGCCGCCTGTTCATCGGATTGCCGGCCGATCTTTTCGATCAGCGCATCGTCGAGATCGACGACGTCGGTGAGCTTGGTCCAGGGCCAGGCGAGGCAGGGGCCGAACTGGGCGAGGAAGTGGCGCATGCCGGCCTCGCCGCCGGCAATGCGGTAGGTCTGAAACAGGCCCATCTGCGCCCAGCGCAGGCCGAAGGAGTAGCGGATGACGTCATCAAGCGTCCCGACGGTGCAGATATCGTCGTGGATCAGCCACAAGGCCTCGCGCCAGAGCGCTTCGAGCAGCCGGTCGCCGACGAAGGCCTCGATCTCCTTGGCGATGTGGACGCCCTTCATGCCGATCGGCGCCAGCCTTTCCATCGCCGCCCGGATGGTCGCCGCCGAGGTCTTCTCGCCGCCGACGATTTCGACGAGCGGCAAGAGATAGACGGGATTATAGGGATGCGCGACGAAGAGGCGTTCGGGATGCTTCATGTCGCGCTGCAGATCGGTCGGCAGCAGGCCCGACGTGGAAGAGCCGATCAGGGCGTCCGGGCGCGCCACGGCATCGATCTCAGTCAGGACGCCGCGCTTGAGGTCGAGCCTTTCCGGCACGCTTTCCTGAATCCAGTCGGCGCCGGCGACGGCTTCCGCGAGCGTCGTGCAGAAGGTCAGCCTGCCGCGCGGCGGCAGGGGTGCGCCGGTCAGCATGGCATAGGCTTTTTCGGCGTTTGCGAGCACTTCGCCGACGATGCGGCTTGCTTCCGGATGCGGATCGAACACGTTCACGTCGACGCCGGCCAGCAGAAAACGCGCGATCCATCCGCCGCCGATGACGCCGCCGCCGATACACGCCGCCTTGTTGATCCCTGTCATGCCGTCCTCAGCGCTTCGTCAGTTTGAGTTTCTTGCGAACGTCTTCCGGGCCGATGATCCTGGCGCCCATGCCCTCGACCACCTGCACGGCCTTTTCGACGAGCTGAGCATTGGTGGCGAGCTGGCCCTTGCCGACGAAGAGGTTGTCCTCCAGGCCGACGCGCACGTTGCCGCCGGCCAGAACGGCTGCCGCCGGATAGGCCATGGCGTTGCGGCCGATCGAAAAGGCCGAAAAGGTCCAGCTCTCAGGCACGTTGTTGACCATCGCCATGAGGGTGTTGAGATCGTCGGGCGCGCCCCACGGAATGCCCATGCAGAGCTGGATCAGCACCGGGTCTTCGATCAGGCCTTCCTCGGCAAGTTGCTTGGCAAACCAGAGGTGGCCGGTGTCGAAGGCCTCGATCTCGGGGCGGACGCCGAGATCCGTCATCTTCTTCGCCATCGCCCGCAGCATGGCCGGCGTGTTGGTCATGACATAGTCGCCGAGGTTGAAGTTCATCGTGCCGCAGTCGAGCGTGCAGATCTCAGGCAGGCACTCGGCGACATGGCTGACGCGCTCGGTGGCGCCCGCCATATCCGTGCCCTTAGAATTGAGGGGAAGGGGGCTTTCGACATCCCCGAAGATCAGGTCCCCGCCCATGCCGGCGGTGAGATTGAGGACGACATCGACATCGGCCGAGCGGATGCGGTCGGTGACTTCCCTGTAGAGGTCGTTGCGGCGGCTGGCGGCACCCGTTTCCGGATCGCGGACGTGGCAGTGAACGACCGCCGCACCAGCCTTTGCCGCGTCGATGGCGGAATCGGCGATCTGCTTGGGAGTGATCGGCACGTGGCTGGATCTGGAAACCGTATCGCCGGCGCCGGTGACGGCGCAGGTGATGAAAACATCGCGGTTCATCGCAAGAGGCATGTTTTTGTTCTCCCTCGTCTTATCCGCATTACGCGACAGGATGGATGGCAATGCGTTGCAATTTCGGAAGCAATCGATACATTATCGGAACTTAACGGAGGTGATCTTGCTACAGCGATCGACGGAACGGCTCGATATCGACCTTCTCGTCCTGCCGGACGCGAACTTGATCCTCATTGCTTCGGTCATCGAGCCGTTGCGCGGCGCCAACCGCATTTCCGGCAGCGAGCTCTATCGCTGGCGGCTGCTGACGCCGGACGGAGCACCGGTCCCGACCACCAGCAATATTGCCGTGCCCGCCCAAGGCGCTTTCAAGGCGACGACCGAGGATACGCCGCTGTTCGTCCTTGCCAGCTACAACTGGCGCCGAAGTGCGACGCCGGCGCTGAAGATGCAGCTCTCCCATGCCGCCCGCTATCGCACGGTGATTGCCGGCATCGAATCCGGCACATGGCTGCTGGCGGAAGCAAGCCTGCTCGACGGGTTGCCGGCGACCGTTCACTGGGAGGACTACGAGGATTTTGCGCTGGCCTATCCCGAGGTGCGGGCCGTCAAGGATCGTTTCGTCATCGACGGCAAACGGTTGACGACATCAGGTTCGCTACCCACAGTGGACCTGATGCTTGAGGTGATCAGGCAGCGGCAGGGTTATTCGCTGGCGTTGGAGGTCAGCCGGTTGTTCCGTTACGAGCAGCCGTCCTTCCATGCGGATGAGCAGCTTTCCGCCGCCTCAGCCGGGCTGGGCATGCACGATCCCCGCGTGACGCAGGCGGTGCGGCTGATGGAGGAGCATATCGAGCAACCTCTGGTCCTGGCGCGGCTCGCCCGCAGGGTGGGCATCAGCGCAAGGCATCTGCAGGATCTCTTCCGGCAGAGCATCGGCGCGGCGCCGCATGTGCACTATCTCGCGCTGCGCCTGAACGCCGCGCGCCGCAAGGTGATCGAGACGACGGCCTCCTTTACCGACATCGCGGCGGCGACCGGCTTCAACTCGGCCTCGGCCTTTGCGAGAAGCTACCGGGCGAGTTTTTCCGAGAGCCCGTCGGAGACCCGGCGCCGTCTTCGCCGCCGCATCACACCGACGTAGGCTGGAAGGCGTCTCGTAACATATCGGCGAGTTCGCGAACTGCCTCACTGGATCGGTAGGGGTTGCGCCGGAGCACGACTTTCGAGGAATCGACTGGTGGGAAGCCGTCTTCGGCAGTCAGTTCCCGGCAGCCGGGCGGAATGTTGCTGCGGCACAGCGTGGTGACGGCAAGGCCTGCGGTCACGGCATTCTTCAGCCCCGAGCCGGTATCGGCGATGAATGCGATCCGATAGTTGCGGCCGATCTGCTCCAGCGACCGGAGCGCATAATCGCGCGACCAGGTGGAGTTGCGATAGGTCGCAATCGGCAGGGGATTGATGTCGTGCAGCCGGTGCACCATCGATGTGACCCAGACGGTCGGATCGATGCAGAGAACCTCGCCTTTCGTTTGATCGCTCCAGTCGAAAACGACGGCCAGATCGAGTTCGTCCCGCTCGAGGGCGGCGAGGTTGCGGACCGTATAGTCGCAGGACACGGTGACCTCGACGGCCGGGTGGCGTACGGCGAAAGCCGCAAGGGCCGCCGGCAGCACCGTCTGGCTGTATTCCTCGGGAATTCCGATGCGCACCGGCCCATCCAGCGGCTTGCTGCGGATCGTCGCGGCGGCCTCGCTCAACAGATCGATGATCCTTCGGGCATAGGGTACGAGCTGTATACCCTGGCGCGTCAGCAGCACGCCTCGGGCGCCCCGCTCGAACAGGGTTTCGCCGATCGTCTGTTCGAGTCGCTTGATCTGGGTGCTGACAGCCGATTGCGTCCGCCCGATGCGCTGGGCAGCCGCGGAGAAATTGGAGGTCTCGGTAACGACCAGGAAGGTTCTGAGCAGGTCGCTCTCAATCGGTTCGTGCATGGGTTATCCATAGAAAAAATCGATGACAGCTATCTCTACTATTCGTTTGTCTGATGTCAATTCTTGGCGCAGAAAAGAACGGCGTTCGACTTCCTTCTTTGAGAATATCTGCGTGACAATTGAAAATCCGGCCAGACGCCTCGCGAGCAGCGAGCATGAGAAGGGTGCGCTTCTCATCGTTGCCGCGACACTTGCCTGGAGCGCGAGCGGCGTCTATTCGCGGCTCCTGACGACTGACGTATGGACGGCGATCGCCTGGCGGTCGTTGTTCGGCGGCCTGTTTCTGCTGATCCCCTGCCTTTTCCTCGAAGGGGGCATCTCACGGCAGCAATGGCGATCCGTCTTCCATCCGTCCGGTCTTGCGATGATCGCATGCCAGACCTTCAGTCAGGTATGCTTCATCGGGGCGCTATACATGACCACCGTCGCCAATGTGACGATGATCTATGCGACCGCGCCTTTCATCGCAGCGTTGCTCGGCTGGGTCATCCTCAGGGAGAGGGTCTCCAGGCGGACGCTGATTGCCGGCGGCATCTCGCTCTTCGGCGTTGCGGTCATCGTCGCCTCGTCGATCGGTGGCGGGACCGGTCTCGGCGATCTGCTGGCGCTCGGCATGACCGCGTCCTTCGCGCTCGTCATCATCATTCCGCGCATCAATCCCGGCGTGCCGAGCCTGCCGCCAACCGTCGTCAGCGCCTTCCTGACGCTTGCTATCTTTGCCCCGTTCGGTTCGGTCGGCTCGCTCGACCTGCACAACTGGATCGTTCTCGCCGCCTTCGGTGCGACCAATTTCTCCCTGGCGCTCGTGCTCTTCCTTGCCGGGGCGAAGCGGATGCCTCCGGCCGAGGCGGCGCTGATCGGCACGATGGAAATCGTGCTCACGCCCTTCTGGGTCTGGCTGTTGTTTTCCGAGCAGCCGCCCGTCGCCACCTTTTTCGGCGGCACGATCATTCTCGGCGCCGTGTTCTGGCACACGGTTATGGACTTCAAGCGCGGGCAGCGGCAGCGTTCCTAAACAGCGTCATCGCGGCGCAGGCAGATTGTCCTGTCTTTCCCGACTGTCGTCTTTGAGTTGCGCCCTGTCGTTTTCATGAGCGCTGTTTTGCGCACGGCGTGGTTTGCTGAAGGTGTGAGCGGCAGAGGAACCGAGATCCTCAAGGACATCGCCGGATGATAATTCGGAAAGACACCTAGATCGACCGAAAGGAGGTTCTGGAGCCCGGAAACCAGCTCTTTGTGCAGCAGATCGACAGATTGCGGCAGGCGATCACGAACACGACAGGCTAAAGCTTCAGCGTTCGCTCCTCCCTTCCATTCAATCCGTCCCCGCCTATTTGCAGAATTCGAGTATCGCCGGATGCGGCGGTATTGACATGCCGGACTGCAGAGGAGGCAGGCCGGAGGAAAGCTTGCCGTCGGCTGCATTGGTTGCGGATCGAGGCATTTCAAACACGTGGGAGGAATCCATGAGCAAAAATAGAGGCGTCGTCTATCTCCGTCCTGGCAAGGTCGAAGTGCGCGACATCGACGATCCGAAGCTGGAAGCGCCCGACGGCCGCCGCATCGAACACGGCGTCATCCTGAAGGTGATATCGACCAATATCTGCGGCTCCGATCAACATATGGTCCGCGGCCGCACGACGGCGATGCCGGGTCTGATCCTCGGTCATGAAATCACTGGCGAGATCATCGAGAAAGGCATCGACGTCGAGATGCTCGAAATCGGCGATATTGTCTCGGTGCCTTTCAATGTCGCCTGCGGCCGTTGCCGCTGCTGCAAGTCTCAGGATACCGGTGTCTGCCTGACGGTAAACCCGGCCCGTGCCGGCGGTGCTTACGGTTATGTCGACATGGGCGGCTGGATTGGCGGACAGGCGCGCTACGTCACCATTCCCTACGCAGATTTCAACCTGCTGAAAATCCCCGATCGGGATAGGGCAATGGCGAAGATCCGCGATCTCACCATGCTCTCCGACATTTTGCCCACCGGCTTCCATGGCGCGGTGCGTGCAGGCGTTGGGGTCGGCTCGACCGTCTATGTCGCCGGTGCCGGCCCGGTCGGCCTTGCGGCTGCGGCTTCGGCTCGCATTCTCGGCGCTGCGGTCGTGATGATCGGCGATTTCAACAAGGACCGTCTGGCGCATGCGGCAAAGGTCGGTTTCGAACCGATCGACCTGTCGAAGAGCGACCGTCTTGGCGATATGATCGCGCAGGTCGTCGGCAGCAACGAGGTGGACAGCGCCATCGATGCGGTCGGCTTCGAGGCACGCGGCCACTCGGGCGGAGAACAGCCGGCGATCGTGCTCAATCAGATGATGGAGATTACCCGTGCCGCAGGTTCGATCGGTATTCCCGGCCTCTACGTCACCGAAGATCCGGGCGCCGTCGACAACGCCGCCAAACACGGCAATCTTTCGCTTCGTTTCGGCCTCGGATGGGCCAAGGCACAGTCCTTCCACACCGGCCAGACTCCGGTGATTAAATACAATCGCCAGCTCATGCAGGCGATCCTCCACGACCGGCTGCCAATTGCCGATATCGTCAACGCCAAGGTCATCCCGCTCGACGATGCCGCCAATGGATATGAGAGCTTCGACCAGGGAGCGGCGACGAAATATGTCCTCGATCCGCACGGAGAGGTGGCGAAAGCCGCATAGGGATGCGACCTAGAGCAATTCCAGCAAAAGTGCGCAGCGGTTTTGCGTCCGGGATTGCGTAAGACAGGACTTGATAGAATGGCCGGGCGAAAACCCGGCCATCCCCCATTCTCGAAAATTGGCCGGCGAACTACTGGATGCTGAACGGGAAATATTTTGCGTTGATCATGTCGTAGGTCCCGTCCGCCTTGATGCTCTTCAGGGCTTCGTTCAGGCGCGTCAGACGCTCCTTGTCATCCAGCCGCAGCGCGATGCCGGCGCCCTCACCGAAGTATGTGATGTCGACCAGATCCGGCCCTTTGAACTCGCAGCAGCTTCCTGCTTTGGTGTTGGCAATCCAGTCGTAGATGGCGAGTTTATCCTCGAGGATAATGTCGACGTTCCCATCCGCCAGACCCTTGTACAATTCGGGCGAAGACCGAAAAACGGTCTTTTTCATCTCCGGATAAAGATGGTTGGCAAAGGATTCCTGTGCTGTCGACGATGTCACCCCAAGTTTTTTGTCGCTGAGGGCCGCGGGGCTGATGTCGTTGATCGACGAATCTTTCCGTACGATGAACACCGACGGGCTGTTGTAGTATTTTTCAGTGAAGGCAACCTTTTGACGCCGCTCAAGGCTCATGGACATGGATGAGATGATCGCATCGTATTTTTCGGCAACGAGATTGGGAATTATGTCGTCCCACTTCTCGATGATGAATTGGCATTCGAACTTGCCGACCTCGCACAGCGCATTGGCAATATCGATGTCGAAGCCCTGAAGCTTGTTATTCGCATCGAGATAGTTGAAGGGTGGAAATGCGCCTTCGACGGCAATTCTCATCGGTGTGCGATCTTGCGCAGCCACCTCGAGCGGCGCGGTCGCCGCCAGAAAGATACCGCCCGTCATCAGCGCTCCGCGCAATATAGTCTGAATGGATATGCGCAACATCGTCGGGGGCTCCTTAGGCCATAGTCGATCTCGCGCCATAGTGGGCTGCAGCTTTTAATTCTACGTGAACGCTTCTTTGTTAGCGTTGACGAATGCGCCCGTGTCGTGGTGTTCAGGGGTCTAGGCTTGCACATCGTTCCTCCTTCCAGCTCCAACACGTTTCAGAAATCCTGGATCGCTTCGGGAAGAATTCTGTTTCTCATCGCCGTCAGCGGGCTTGGAGCAATCGGGCTTGTCGTACTCTCGGCGCTCTGGGCAGGAACCGAAAGCGATGCTGCCGCCCTTGATCGACAGCGCCAGCTTGTGAATGCCCGCTTGCGGGAACAGGTCGATCAAGTCGCCCATGTTATCGGCCAGTTCGGCAACGGCTACCTCACACGTGTTTATCCTGCCGCCCGGTCGACCGGAGGGTCCTCCAGCCTCGATGCCGTTCTGACGGCGGCGGCCGGGAGTGCGATCAGCCAGACTGCAATGTCCGCCTTCGGCTACGATCAGGCCTTTGTCGTCGACGAGAAGGCGCAACTGCTCATGCTGGCGGATGCTCAAACGGAAAAGCGTTATCGCTGGATGAAGCCTCTCTTCTTGCCTCTCCTTCAGGATGCCCGGCTTGGGGTGAGACACGGCACGGTTTCCAACGAACGAACGCCGTCCTCGATGGAAAGCCGCCTTGCGAGTGCCGCCCGCTCCAACCGGGCGCTGGCCAATCTGATGCGGCTCGAAGGTCGGCCGACCATCGTCGGCGTCGTCGCCATCAACGAGGCCACTGAGAGGCAGCAGCAGCCGATGCGGCAATTCCTGATCGTCGTGCGCTTTATCGATGGTGCGGCGCTGGACGAATTGAGCCGGGAACAGGGCCTCAATGGCGCGCGCTTCGCGCGAACGGCCGATGCAGACGAAAATGAGGTTGCGTTCCAGATTGACGCCACGGCAAACGGCGAACCGATCGGCTTCATCGTATGGCGGCCCGATCTTCCAGGTTCGAGGGTGATCGGCCGATTGATGCCGGCGCTTTCAATTGCTGCCTTGGTGATCGCGATCCTGTTCTCGGTCTTGCTGGTGCGCCTGCGAAGCAGTCTCGGCGAGTTGAAGAGAAGCGAGCTGCATGCAAGACAGCTTGCCTTGCATGATGTGCTGACCGATCTTCCCAACCGCGCCTTGTTCGCGATGAGGTTCGACGAGTGCCTGGCCGAGACGCAGAATTCGACCGAACGCTCGGCAGTCGCGCTTCTCGACCTCGACCGCTTCAAAGCGGTGAACGACACGTTCGGCCACGCCGCCGGCGATGAACTCATCAGGATGGCTGCGGAGCGGATCCGCTCCCTGCTCCGTCCGGGCGATACACTTGCCCGGCTCGGAGGGGACGAATTTGCCCTGCTTCTCCGGGACATCAAAGATCATGACTGCGTTTTGCCGGCAATATGCGAAGCGATCGTTGCCGAACTTGGCAAGCCCTTCCCGCTTTTGAGGGGCGAAGCGGTCGCGCGCGTCGGCGGCTCGATCGGCGTGACCGTCGTGCCGGACGCCGGCCGGAATGCCGATGACATCATGCGCTACGCCGACGTCGCGCTGTACGAGGCAAAGATGGGCGGCAGAGGCCAGTGGCGTCTCTATTCACCGTCCATGGACGGCGGCAGGAATGCGCGCGACATTCTCAAGAACGAATTGCGGGAAGTTCTGGCCAAAGGCACGGCCTCATCCGCTGACGGTTCGCAATCCGATCCGATTGCGAACAGGCCGGATTTCGGATCGCTCGAGGTCTATTACCAAACGGTACATCGCGCCGAGGGCGGCGAATACTCGGCGTCGGGCGCGGAGGCTCTCGTGCGTTGGCGTCACAGTCAGCGCGGACTATTGACGCCTGCCAGCTTCATCCCTGTCGCCGAGGAGGGCGGCCTCATCGACGCTCTCGGTTTCTGGGTCTTGCGCGAAGCCTGCAGAGCCGCCTGCAAATGGCCGGAAGACACTTTTGTTGCGGTCAACGTGTCTCCCGCCCAGTTGAGGAGACCGAATTTTGCCGAGGAAGTCTTCGCCGTGCTTGAGGAGAGCGGCCTGCAGCCGTCCCGGCTCGAGCTCGAGCTCACCGAGTCCTCGCTCATCGAGGACAACACGGACGTTTATACGGTGCTGAAGTCGCTGCGCAGCCGGGGTGTTCAGGTTTCGCTCGATGATTTCGGAACCGGCTTTTCATGCCTCAGCCATCTGGTGCGCTTCGATATCGACCGCATCAAGATCGATCGTTCGTTCGTCTCACAGCTCGGCACAAAAGCCAACGGGGCGGCAATCATTGGCGCCATCGTCGCGCTCAGCCGCAACCTCGGTATCTCGACGACGGCGGAAGGGGTCGAAACCGAATACCAGCGCGACTTTCTGGCCGCTCTTGGCTGCACCGACCTCCAAGGCTACTTCTTCTCCAAACCCGTTCCTCTTCGCGACCTTGACAGTTTCCGGAAAGCTGAGGGCGCCGCCGGTTTACTCTCGACCTCTTCAGGCGCCGTTGCCTGAGAGGGCTTTTGATCTTCCTCTAGAGCATGATGCCGAAAAGTGTGAGCGGTTTTCGGACGACATCATGCTCTAACTATATAATGTAGAACAGGATTCAGATTTTAGGCCGACCCGGCCTAAAATCATCCTGTTCTAGGAACTTTCGCCTCACGCGGCGGTTGACGCCCAAAGACCGAGTGGAGGATGTGATGGGCGAGGTGGGCGAGTGGCGGCACCTTTGCGTCGACATGCAGCGGATGTTTGCCGAAGACACGCCATGGCACGTTCCCTGGATGGTACGGATCTCTCCCCAGATCGAAGAGCTGGCCGGGCGACATCCGTCGCGAACGATCTTTACCCGCTTCCTGCCACCCGAACGTGCGGACGACATGCCTGGGAAATGGCGGGATTATTACCGGAAATGGTGGATGATGACGGGCGAACATCTTCCGCGCGGCTTCGTCGATCTCGCTTCATCGCTGGCATCGCTGGTTCCGCCGGCAAGGCACTTCGACAAACGCACCTATTCCCCCTGGATCGACGGCCGCCTGCATCCGATCCTTCAGTCGGAGCGGGTCGATACGCTTGTCATATCAGGCGGTGAAACGGATGTCTGCGTGCTTGCCACGACGCTCGGCGCGATCGATCTCGCCTATCGTGTCATCGTGCTCAAGGACGCCGTTTGCAGCGGCGCCGACGATACGCATGACGCGTCACTGGAGCTTCTGCACGATCGGTTCTCCGTACAGCTCGAACTCATGGACACCGAAGAATTTTTGAGCGAGGTTGGATAGAGCGCTGGGGCAGCCCGCGCTCGCCCGGCGACGTTTCTCGCCGGGCTTGCCGTTTAACGGATCGCCGTTCACCTCGGCGTCACGTCAGTGCCGAACCACTTTTCGGTCGGCCTTTGTTTGGCGGTTCCTACTCCGCCGCTTCGATGAAGCGGTGGCGTTCATAGAGAAACTTCAGCACGGCTTCACGGCATTTGAGATATGTCCGGTCGGAGGCGAGTTCGATGCGATTGCGGGGACGGGGCATCGTCACATCGAGCACTTCGCCGATGCGGGCTGCCGGGCCGTTGGTCATCATCACGATGCGATCGGACAGAAGCACCGCCTCATCGACATCATGGGTGATCATCACCATCGTATTGCCAAGCCGCGCATGGATTTCCATCACCGCATCCTGAAGATGGGCGCGGGTCAGCGCATCGAGCGCGCCGAAGGGTTCGTCGAGCAGCAGGATCTTCGGCTCCATTGCAAGCGCGCGGGCGATGCCGACGCGCTGTTTCATGCCGCCTGAAATTTCCGAAGGCCGCTTATCTCTCGCATGCGCCATCTGCACGAGGTCGAGGTTGGCCATGACCCACTCATGCCGCTCGGCCTTGGTCTTCGTTCGGTTGAAGAGTTTTGAGACGGCGAGATTGACGTTCTCGTAGACCGTCAGCCAGGGCAGCAGCGAGTGGTTCTGGAAGACGACGGCGCGCTCCGGACCGGGTCCATTGACCTCGCGGTTTTCAAGGAGCACGGCGCCTGCCGAAACCGGGGTCAGGCCGGCAATGAGGTTGAGCAGGGTAGACTTGCCACAGCCGGAATGGCCGATGATCGAGACGAATTCGCCCTCGGAAATCGTCAGGTTGATGTCCTTCAGCACCTCGGCGCGCACGCCGCCCCGATCGAAATGTTTGTCGATATGATCAAGCTTCAGATAGGCGTTCATAGGTGCGTTCCTCAGTTGGCCATGGCGCCGCGGGTGATAAGTTTGCCGAGTGCTGCCACCAGCTTGTCGAGGGCGAAGCCGACGATGCCGATATAGGCGAGCGCGACGATGATGTCCGGAAGGCGCGACGAGTTCCATGCGTCCCAGATGAAGAAGCCGATGCCGACGCCGCCCGTCAGCATTTCGGCCGCGACGATGGCGAGCCAGGAGAGGCCGACGCCGATCCTGAGGCCGGTGAAGATGTAAGGCGCTGCCGAAGGCAGCATGATCTTCCAGAAAAACTCGAACTGGTTGAGGCGCAGCACCTCGGCGACATTGCGGTAGTCCTGCGGGATATTGCGCACGCCGACGGCGGTGTTGATGATCACCGGCCAGATCGAAGTGATGAAGATCACGAAGATCGCCGAGGGATTGGAATCCTGGAAGGCTGCTAGCGACAGCGGCAGCCAGGCGAGCGGCGGAACCGTACGCAGCACCTGGAAGATCGGATCGAGGCCACGCATCGCCCAGACCGACTGGCCGATAATCGCACCGATGATGACGCCGGTGACCGCGGCAAGGCCAAAGCCATAGAGAACGCGCTGCAGCGAAATGAGCACGCGCCAGCCGAGCCCGATGTCCTGGGAGCCGTAGTTGAAAAACGGATAGGCGATCAGGTCATAACTATCCTGCCAGACCCGATGCGGCGAGGGCAAAGACGCATTCGCCGATGAACAGAGCACCTGCCAGACGAGCAGGATGAGTGCCAGCACGACGACCGGCGGAACGACATTACGAAGTGCGGCCAGTGCCGCTCGACGAAAATCGATCCGCGATCCGTGCTTGCCGGAAAATGCCAGAACCTTTGCCGCCGGCTTGGCAGAGGCGGCCATGGAGGGATTTTCTTTATTTGCCAGGGCGGACATCAACGTGCTCCTCACGTGAATGAAAGGCCGGCGCGCCCGTCGCGCGCCGGAGCGGTCAGGAGACAGCCTTGATCGAAAGGCTGTCGAGATAGGCGGAAGGATTTTCCGGGTCGAAGACCTTGCCGTCGAAGAAAGTCTCCTTGCCGCGAGAAGACGATGCGGGAATATCGGCCGCCGCGACGCCGAGATCCTTGGCGGCCTCGCGCCAGATATCTTCGCGGTTCACCTGGTTGACCAGTGCCTTGATGTCGGTACTCGCAGGCAGATTTCCCCAGCGGATATTTTCCGTCATGAACCAGGTATCGTGGCTCTTGAACGGGTAGGAGGCGCCGTCTTTCCAGAACTTCATATAGAGGTCGGTGGCTTTGGCCTCGCGGCCATTGCCATAATTGATATCGCCCTTGAGGCGGCCGAGCACGTCCTTCGTCGGAACGTTGAACCATTGGCGCTTGCCGAGAATGTCAGCCATCTCCGCCTTGTTGTCCATGCTTTCGCACCACTGCTGTGCCTCCATGACGGCCATCAGCAGGGCCTTGGCAGCATTGGGATTCTGTTCGATCCACTCGGCGCGCAGTCCGAGCGCCTTTTCAGGATGACCCTTCCAGAGCTCGCCGGTGGTGGCGGCGGTAAAGCCGATGCCCTGGTTGACGAGTTGCTCGTTCCACGGTTCGCCCACACAGAAGACGTCCATGTTGCCGACCTTCATGTTGGCAACCATCTGCGGCGGCGGCACGACGATGGTCGAAACGTCCTTGTTCGGATCGATGCCGCCGGCGGCGAGCCAGTAGCGGATCCAGAGGTCATGGGTGCCGCCCGGGAAGGTCATGGCGGCCTTGATCTCCTTGCCCTCCGCCTTCTTTTTCTCGAATGCCGCCTTCAGCTTGGAGGAATCCAGCTGCACGCCGGTGTCGGCATATTCCTTGGCGACGGAAATACCCTGGCTGTCGAGGTTGAGCCGGGCGAGGATAGCCATCGGCACCGGCTTATTGTTCTGCGTCACCTTGCCGGTATGCATGAGATAGGGGAGCGGCGAGAGGATATGGGCACCGTCGATGCCGTTTGCTGCACCGCCCAGCACGAGATTATCGCGGGTCGCACCCCAGGATGCCTGTTTGGCCACATCCGTTTCCGGAAGGCCATGCTTGTCGAAAAAGCCCTTTTCCTTGGCGATGATCAACGGTGCGGAATCGGTGAGAGCGATAAAGCCGAGCTTGGCACCTTTCACCTCAGGGCCTGCTCCGGCTGCGAAGGCGCCGGACGGAAAGGCAGCCTTGACGGCGCCGATGAGGGCAGCCGCTGCGGTCGTCTTGAGCATGCTGCGGCGGGTAATGCCGGTTGTCGAAATCCCAGTCTGCAAATTCTTTGTCATGCGCAGGTTCCCTCTGCTGGCTGAATTTGGACACAAAAAAACGCCGCCGGAAATTGCGTCCAGGGGATGGGAGAATCCCGGAGCAAAGACCTTGCGACGTCGGTGTCTATTGTAGGCGCTTATGCCGCGCCTATCTGCGCCGGTCGCCATTGACCGATGCTTCTCAGGACCTGCAAGCAGCGTGCCAATTTCGAGAGGAGGTGGTAACGGCATGAAGCAAAAGGAGAAATGCGAGAATCTATAACTGCCTATAATTTGGGCATGCTTACTTTGTGCCGACCTTTTGTGCGATTGCTGCTGTGGTCGCAGTCGCGAGAGCAACTATTTGTGCAGCGCACGCGCGCGGCTCGGTCGCCGCGCTGGCACCGCAAAGCCGAGACTATCGCTCGAATGGTTCGCCGAGCGAAGCGACGCCGTTCAGTTTGAGCACGCGGCGGTCAGCGGAGATGATGCCGAGCACGATGATCGTGACGAGATATGGCAGGCTCGAGAGCAGTTGCGAGGGAACGTCCAGCCCAGTTGCCTGGGCTGCAAGCCCCATCAGCGAGACCGCGCCGAAGAGGCAGGCGCCGAGGAAGATACGGCCGGTGAGCCAGGTGCCGAAGACGACGAGGGCGATGGCGATCCAGCCGCGCCCGGCGATCATCCCGTCGGCCCAGAGTGGCGTATAGACCACCGACGCATAGGCGCCTGCGAAGCCGGCCATCACGCCGCCGAAGGCGATGGCGAGGATACGGACCAATATCACCGAATAGCCGATGGCGTGAGCGGCCTTCGGGTTCTCGCCGACGGCGCGGACGATAAGACCAAGCTTGGTGTAGGCAAATATGACCCACAGAGCGAGGGTCGCGGCGAGTGAAATCCACACGACGATGTCCTGGACGAAAAGGCTGCCGACAACCGGCAGGTCCGAAAGCCCGGGAAGGGCAAGCTTCGGAAGTCCTCTGACCGTGAGGCTTTCATAGCTCTTGCCGAAAAGTGCGGAAAGGCCCTGACCGAGAATGCCGATGGCAAGGCCCGCTGCCACCTGGTTTGCCCGGAATCCGAGCGTGACGAAGGCGAAGAGCAGGGAAAGGACAGCGCTGCCGAGTCCGGCGACGACGAAGCCCAGGAGATGTCCGCCGCCCTGGTAGACGATAATGAAGGCGAGCACGGCACCGAAGGCCATCAATCCCTCGACGCCGAGGTTGAGGACGCCGGCGCGCTCGGCCACCAGTTCGCCGAGGGCTGCCAGAAGAAACGGTGTCGCAGCCGCGAGCATGCCGGCAAGAATGAACTCGATGGCGTTCATGATGGGCTCCGATGGGCGGCGCGGCGCCATTCAAGGCGATAGCGCACGAAAGCGACGGCGATCAGGTAAGCGAGCAGCAGACTGCCCTGGAAGACGCGGACGGCGGCGATCGGCAGGTTGGCAGAGACCATGGCATTGTCGCCACCGATATAGATGACCGCCATGACCAGCGCCGAGATCACGATGCCGATCGGATGCAGACCGCCGAGATAGGCGACGATGATGGCTGCATAGCCATAGCCGCTCGCGACCGAACGCTGCAGCTGGCCGAGCGGGCCGGCGACTTCGGCGGCACCGGCAAGACCGGCTGCAAAACCGCCGATCAGCAGCGAAAGCCAGATCGCCCAACCTTCCTTGAAGCCGGCATAGCCGGCAGCCCGCGGCGCCAGACCGCCGACCTGCAGCTTGTAACCGATGAAGCTCCTCTGCATGAAGACCCAGGCCGCAACCGACAAAGCGAGCGCGATGAGGAATGAGACATTGACGCGGGTACCGGCGATCAGGGTCGGCACCATCGCATCATACTGAAACATCACCGACTGGGGGAAGTTGAAGCCATTCGGATCCTTCCAGGGGCCGAGCAGCAGATAGTTCAGCAGCTGCGCCGCAACGAGGCTCAGCATCAGCGAAACGAGGATCTCGTTGGCGTTGAGGCGCACGCGCCAGAAAGCGGTGAGAGAAGCCCAGAGAGCGCCACCGATTGCGCCGAGCAGCAGCATCGTCGGCCAGATCCATTGGCCTGTTGCCTGGGGAAACCAGACCGGAATGGCAGAGGCGAAGATCGCGCCAAGAATGAACTGGCCTTCGGCGCCGATGTTGAAGACCTTGGCGCGAAAGCCGATCGCCAGTCCTTGGGCGATGAGAAGGAGCGGACCTGCCTTCAAAAGCACTTCCGAAAATGACGCCCAGGAGAGGAAAGGCTCGAAAAGCATCGCATAGACAACCGCGACAGGGTCGCGGCCCATCAAAACGTAGAGGCCGAGATTAAGTGCGATCGCTCCCCCCAGCGCTATGACAGGCGCGCACAGGGCCGCGGCAAGCGAGGCGCGCTCCCGGCGGACCAAGGTGGGAACGAAAGCAAGGGACCAAGCGCGCATTACTGGACTTTCTCAGGCGAGGCTGGTGCCCCGATCATGTATCGGCCGATCTCCTCGGGCTTCGTGTCCCGCGTTGCGAGCGGCGGGCTGAGCCGGCCGTGATGCAGCACCTGGATGGAATCGCAGAGCTCGAACAGTTCTTCCAGCTCCTCGGAAATGACGAGGATCGCCATGCCCTGATTGCGCAACGCGACCAGACGGCTGCGGATGGCGGATGCAGCGCCGATATCGACGCCCCAGGTCGGCTGCGCCAGGAAAAGTAATTTGGGAGACAGCATGATTTCACGGCCGACAATGAACTTCTGCAGATTGCCGCCGGACAGGGTGCCGGCTTCCGCATCCGGGCCGGGCGTGCGCACATCATACTGACGGATGCAATCCTTGGTGAACGCCAACGCCCGCGCCCTGTCGACGAGACCGTGGCGCAAAAGTTTGAGCGGATGAGCGGTCAGCAGGCTGTTGAGGGCAAGCGACATTTCGGGTACGGCGCCGCGTCCTAGCCGGTCTTCCGGAACGAAGGCAAATCCGAGCGTCCGTCGAGCGGCAGCATCGAGCCTGCCGACATCCATCCCCATCATGTAGATCCGGTCGCGTTGATCGCGCCCCAGCACCGTCTCACCTGACATCAACGCGGCAAGCTCGCTTTGGCCGTTGCCCGAAATACCGGCGATCCCGAGGATTTCGCCGGCACGCACCGCAAGGCTGATGCCGGAGAGCGGCACAGCAAAGGGATCGTCGGGCTGATAGTCCAAACCGATGATCTCCAGCCGCTTTTCCCCGCCAGACAGCGGCAGTGCCGAAATGGGTGCGGGCATCTCGCGGCCGATCATCATGCGGGCAAGGTTATGGGCATCATGTTCACGCGGGTCGACATCCCCGGTCACCCGTCCGCCGCGCAGGATCGTTGCCCGATCGCAGATCGCCCGGATTTCCTCCAGCTTGTGGGAGATCAACAGAATGGAAACGCCGCCCTCGCGCAGCCGGCGCAGCGTATCGAAGAGCTTCTCCACCAGTTGCGGCGGCAGGACGGAGGTGGGCTCGTCGAGGATCAGCAGCTTCGGATTGGTCATCAGGCTTCGGATGATCTCCACCCGTTGCCGCTCGCCGACGGACAGCGCATGCACATGGGCAAGCGGGTCGACTTCGAGGCCGAATTCCCGTCCAAGCGTCCGAATGCGTTCCTTGAGCTCAGCCTTGCGGCCCGGCACGACCAGCCGAATATTCTCCAGGACGGTCAGAGTCTCGAACAGCGAGAAATGCTGGAAGACCATGCCGATGCCGTTGCGCCTCGCCTCGGCGGGGGAGGCGAGGCGCAAAGGTTTTCCTTCCCAGACGACGTCCCCGTCGTCCGGTTGCTCGACGCCGTAGATCAGCTTCATCAGCGTCGATTTTCCCGCCCCGTTTTCGCCGAGGATCGCATGAATCGATTGCGACGCCACGTCCAGATCGATGGCCTGATTGGCATGGATCTGGCCGTAGCTCTTCGAAATGCCGCGCAGCGACAGAAGCGAGGTGGTCATGACTTATTTCGGCAGCGGCGTGGACACGCCCTTGACGTGCCAATTCATGGCGATGATCTCGGGGTCGGCCATGGTCGCACCCGATGCGACAGCTTCGCTGCCGTCGGCCTTGGTGATCGGCCCGGTGAAGGGCGAGAAGCTGCCATCGGCAATCTTTGCCTCGATCTCCTTGATCTTGGTCATCACGTCCGCCGGAATATCAGGATTCCAGTCGACCACTTCGACGACCTTGTCGGCAACGCCGAGGAACGCATTGGCGCCCTTGAATGTGCCGGCGAGATGGGCATCGACCGAAGCCTTGAAGAACGGCGACCAGTCCGTCGCGATGCAGCCGAGATAGGTTTTGGGCGCATATTTCTTCATCGAGGAATTGAGGTTGAAGGCGTAGACGCCGGCTTCCTCACAGGCAGAGATGACGGACGGCGTGTCCTGGGCGTTGGAGAAGATCACGTCGCACTTCTGCGCGATCAGGGCCTTGGCGGCTTCCTGCTCCTTGGCCGGATCGAACCATGAGTTCACCCAGACCACCGAGACCTCGATATCGGGTTTGACGGCCTGGGCGCCGAGCGTAAAGGCGTTGATCGAGGTAATGAGCTCGGGGATGGCAAAGGCGGAGACAGAGCCGAGCTTGCCGGTCTTGGAAAGTGCTGCCGCAGCCATGCCGAGCAGATAGGTACCCTGGAAATACTTGGCGGCAAAGGGCGAGAAGTTCGGCGCGACCTGGAAGCCGGAGGCGTGCAGGACCGTGACGCTTGGATCGCGGCGGGCGATCTGCAAGGCGCCGTTCTGATAGCCGAAAGAGCCGGCGACCAGGAACTTGTTTCCGTCGGCGACCGTCTTGTTCATGATGCGGTCGGCGTCCGGGCCTTCCGCGATATTCTCGAGCACAGTGACCTTCACCTTGTCGCCGTAAGCGGCCTTGATCGGCTCAAGGCCGGCGGCAAGCGCATGCCCCCAGCCAACGTCGCCGACGGGCGAGGGGATTACCAGCGTAATGCCGAGGGGCTCGTCGGCGGCAAAAGCAAGCCGGCTGCCGAGCGCGCCGGCAAGGCCAGTGGCGGCAGCGGCCGTCATCAGATTTCTGCGGGTCAGTTTGGTCATGGTCTCAGTTCCCTCTTTTGGTTTTTTAAAATTCCACGGTGGATAGTGCGGCCTCGGCATCGGCAGCCAGCTTGGCCTCGTCGAGCCCGGGAAATTCGCCCTTCTGCCAGACGATGCGGCCATTGATCATCGTCATATCGGTCGCCATGCCGATGCCGACGCGGGCAATCAGGCTCAGCGGATCGTGGCGCGTGCCGACATAATCCATGCGGCGGGTGTCGATCGCAAACAGGTCAGCGGCCATGCCGGGCGCCAACCGGCCGATATCATGCCGGCCGAGCAGGCTGGCCCCCCCTGACGTGCCGTAGCCGAGGAAATCGACCGGCGGCGGCACGGGATGGGCGCGGCTGGAGGAGACGAGGCACTGCAGCATGTAGGCGGAATGCAGACAGTGCATCAGGTTGGAATTGTCGTTGGAGGCAGCGCCGTCGCAGCCGAGGCCGACACGCAGGCCGAAGGCGGCCATGGCGGGAATGTCGGTGACCTCAGCGCCGACCAGATAGACCGGTTCCGGGCAATGCGCGACACCGGTGCCGCTGGCGGCCATCTTCCCGAGTTCGTCGTGGTTGAGCTCCCAGCAATGGGCATAGAAGGTATCAGGCCCGGCAAAGCCGAGTTCTTCCAGATAGTCGACCGTGCGCATGCCGTGGCGCGCCTCAATGACCGGGCTCTCGCCTTCGCCGACATGGGTATGCATCATGACGCCGCGATCGCGCGCCAACGCCACCGATTCCAGGAAAGTCTCGCGGTAGCAATTGACCGGCTGGCATGGTGCCACCACCACCTGGCGCATGCTGAAGGCGCTGGTATCGTGATAGGTGTCGATCAGCCGGGCGCAGTCGGCGATGAACTCGTCGGTCGTTTCCAGCATTTCGTCGGGAATGGTCGAGCCTTCCGACTTCGGCAGGGTGTTGCCGCCGCGGCCGGCATGGAAACGCATGCCGAGCAGTTCGGCGGCTTCGAACTGGCGGTCGATCAACCGCTTTCCGGCGTGCCGGGGGAAATTATATTGGTGATCCAAGGCCGTGGTGCAGCCATGCTTGATCATCTCAGCCATCGCCGTGACGGCGGAGTGGTAAAAGCACTCCTCGTTGAGCTGCGAGAAGATCGGGTAGATGCGGTCCAGCCACTCGATCACCGAGAGCTTCGTCCAGTCGAGATCGGCACGGTTGCGCACGAAGCACTGGAAGAAGTGATGATGGGTGTTGACGAGGCCCGGATAGACGAACCAGCCGGCAGCATCCTGAACGGTCGTGCCGGCAGGCAGCGCGTCCGCCCCCAGATTTTCACCGATCGCCACAATCGCCGGACCGTTGGTCAGGACATCGACATTGCGATGGACGACCGGCCCTTTGCCCTCGTCGACGATCACGGCAGCGCAGTTCTTCAGCAGATATCCAGCCATCTCACGCCTCGCCCGGTTCGATCTGGGGTTCGGGCTTCAACTCGTGCAGCCGATGAATGCCGGGCATTTCGATAAACCTGTCGAGGGCGCGCAGCGCGCGGGACCAGAGCCGGATCGCAGGATAAGCATCCAGCGTGACGCCGCCATCAGGCGCCAGCGCCACATAGGGAAAGCAGGCGATGTCGGCAATTGTCGGCCGGTCGGCGGCGAGGAAACGCATGCCGCGAAGACCCTGCTCGACAAGCCCGGCTTCAAGCTCGCGAAGGGCGGCGATGCCCTGGGCCTGCAGCGCATCGATGTCGCCGGGACGCAGCAGCATTTCATGGAGCCGCGCTGCCCCAAGGCTTGCCGTCAGCCGGCCGGAGAACGACAGCCATTGCTGCACCCGCGCCGCTTCCTCGGCCTTGCCGTCACCGAGCCACTCGGGTGCCGCCGTGGCAGCGAGATAGACAAGGATCGCCGACGACTCGGTCAGGATCAGGTCGCCATCCTCCAGGATCGGAATGGAGCCTGCCGGATTGAGTGCAAGCAGCTCGGCGCCACGATGCTCGGCGCCGGGATGGAAATCCACCGGGCGAAGGTCAAGCTTCACGCCGGTCAGCGCCGCCATCAGGCGCACCTTGTAGCAACTCGGCGAGAGAATATAGTCGTAGAGCTTCATTGCGCCACCAGCTGTGCGCCGTAGGTATAATTATGGCGCTTCAGCCAGCGCCGGTAGGCGATCGATGTCAGATCGGCCCGCGTCGGAATTTCCATGCCGGGGTCGAGCGGCAGCAGCCGCGGGATCTGGTTTTCGAGGATCGAACGGTCTTGCAGAAAGATCGTCTGCTGGAAATGAATGAGGTCGGTCATCGCGGTCTCGTCATCGAAGAGCGCCATCCACGGCCAGACGTCGCAGAGGTCCTCGGCCAGCGGCTGCACGAAGAGTGTGATGACATCCCACTCGCTCGGGCGCGGCGGGCAGGTCTTGTAAAGCACGGAGCAGGTGGGCGCCGGCACGCGGTACATGTATTCCGTCGTGATCCCGCCGCTTGCCGACTTGGCGGCCTGCGGCTGATAGAATTTCACCTGCGTTGCCCAGACCTCGTCTTCTTCCTCTCGGATCTCGACCTTGTAGTTCTGGACCTCGGTGTGCGGCTCTGCGCCGAGAATGTCGGTGTGGACGAAGGGGAAATGGGCGATGTCGAGGAAATTCTCAACGGCACGCAGCGGCGAGCAGCGCACCCGCACCACGCCGACATCGACGAAGCGGCGGCCGGGCTGGTCCGCTTCAGGAATGGGGAAAAGTTCTTTCTTCGGCTGGCCGAGGGAGGACCAGACATGACCGTAACGGACACGCACCGGCAGAACGCGGCCATCGCCGCCCGTCACCTTCGCATTGCCATCGGCGTCGCGCGCCACGTCGATCGGCTCGCCCATCAGCGCCGTCTTACGGCCGGCCTTGTCGAGCTGGCTGAAAAGCCCGACCGGATACCATTCGTCGATCATCGCCTGCATGGTCATTGCGCGATCTCCTTTTTCTGAAGACCCTCAGCCCGGCGCCGCAGGCTTTCGGCGACCCATGAAGCGTCGATACTCGCGGCAAGGCCGGTATCACCCTTTAGCAGTACATGGATCAACGTCTGTCCGTCTTCTCGGGCGGATAATAGCAGACAGATGCTCCCGGTGGGTGCCTCGATCTCGACAAGACCATCAGGGCTCGCCTTGCCGCCGGCTGCCGCCTCGATCGCGGCGATGCCGGCGAATGCCGTCAGGGAGCGCAGGGGAATGAGGCCGTCGAGCCCCGGCGGCTTCGATGCGGGGGCGCCCACGGCCACCCAGATCACGCTGTCCGCTTCCTCGACATCATGGGTGGCGACGCGGATGGTTTCCGGTGGCGTCAGCCCCGGATGGGCGGGGATGCGGAGACAGTTTCCCCCCTGGCCATAGCTCCAGCCGTGATAGATGCAGGAGAGCGCCTCGCCGCGCACGAAGCCGTGAGACAGGCGCATGCCGCGATGCGGACAGCGATCCGCCGATGCCGATATGCGCCCCGAAGCGCTGCGCCACAGGGCAATCGATCCGGCCGCCGTCCAAGCCGGCATGACGGTTCCGGCCGGCAAATCCCGGGACAGGGCGACTGGCGTCCAAAAGCCCGTCGTATCGGAAGGCATGACTAGAATTCCCAAACAAAACCAAATGCTTGCCGATCAAGTCCAGCGTCGGCGTCGAGGCAATTCGGCCGCAACCCCATCAGGTTTGCATAATTATTTCGCATTGGCAACATTGAGTAAATAATATGCACGGAGGAAATATCCTACAGCCCGGCACTAGATCTTTTGGCGCTGAGCGCTGTGCGTTCTATCCTCTCGACCCATACGTCGATAGGCCCGAGAGAGCATCCCATCTCCATCATGTCGATCAGCTCTTCCGGCCCAGCAACCTCAAGTTCGATCCGGATGGGACTCGTATGAGATATGGTGTGCGAGAGCCCAAGCTTGGCAGCGTGGCGCCGGATCCAGGGAACAAAGGAGGCGACCTCAAGATCACCGACAATCGTCATCCGCTCCAGGAGGTGGCTGCTATCTTGTTCCGTCATCAGGATGTTCGCTCTTGGTTTCCCACACCATAGCGCCTGAACGAACTTGGGGAAGGGGTCATCGTCAAAGAGAGAATATGGCGTCGGAATTTCCTTTGCAAAACCCTGCGGCGACATACCAATTCCTGCCACCGTATACCTGCGCGTTGGCGAGGCGACGTAGGGGAAGTAACTCAGGCCGCGCTAGCAACTACCAGTCAGCATTGCGACAAAAGCCGTGACCTTGGGCTGACGAAACCGAGCTGCCGGATAGACGACATAAATTCCTCCGGCAGGCAGGGTCCAGTCCGGCAACAATCTTATCAGTCGGCCAGCCTCTATATGCTCTCCAGCCAGAAAATCCGGCAGGACGGATATGCCTGCCCCCGCAAGCGTGGCCGCGAGAACCGCAGGCGTCGAATTGCTCATGAGGCTCTGTTGCATCCGCACGGTCCGCCGGTCGAAATCGCCCTGGATAAACCTCCAAACCACCGGTTCCTTGAGGGCCAGGTTGGCGATAAACGGCTGGCCCGCCGCATCCTCTGGACTATTCAAACTGAGCGTGGCGAAGAAGCTGGGGGACGCCACAAGAAACTGCCGGAACGAACCGATCCGTCTCGCTTGGTGACTGGAGTCATCAAGCCATCCAACGCGGATCGACAGGTCGATCTGATTGGCGAGCAGATCCATCTTCGTATCGGCGAGCAGAAGCTCGACCCTGCAAGCGGGGTACTTACGGATAAAGGCCGCAGCAATCGGAGCGATCGTGCTCGCACCATAATCATTGGGCGCAGCAATGCGTAGCATGCCTGTCGGCTCGGCATTTGCGCGGGTGATTTCATCGACCGCGTCCCCGGCTTCGCGGAAGATCATGACGCAGCGCGCGTAGAGAAGCTTGCCGGCCTCAGTCGGCTCGACGCGTCGTGTTGTCCGGAGAAGCAAGCTGGTTTTCAACTCAGCTTCCAGCCGCGCAACCTGCTGGCTGACGACCGTCTTCGTGATCGCGAGGCGCTCGGCAGCTTTCGTGAACGAGCCGGTATCGACGACGGCTGCAAAATAGGCCAGCCGATTGAGGTTGACAGCCTCCATAGCCTTCTTCCATTTGATTGTAAGTTTTTGACATACATTCTGTCACATTTAACAATATTTATCACTCAATAGAAGTGCACTATCTGTTGTCCATCGCTTCAAGGATGGTCCGATATGCATCTTACCTATCTCTACGATCCGCTTTGCGGCTGGTGCTATGGTGCGGCGCCCGCGCTCGACAAAATGGCCAAGCTCGACAATCTCACCGTCGAGCTTGCGCCCACCGGGCTCTTCGCGGGCGAAGGCGCCCGTCCGCTGGATGAACGCTTCGCAGCCTATGCCTGGCATAATGACCAGCGGATCAACCAGCTCACGGGACAGGTCTTCAGCCAGCTCTACCGCGATCAGGTTCTCGGGGGCGCAGACAGTATGTTCGACTCCGCCCCTGCGACGCTTGGGATCATAGCCGTCGGGGTGACGCAACTCGACAGGGAACGCGATGCCCTGACGGCACTTCAAAACGCTCGCTACGTTGACGGCCACAACACCTCGGAGATCGCTGTCGTGGCCGACGTTCTCGATCAGGCCGGGTTTTCCGATGCCGCCGCTCGTGTCCGGGCTCCGGACGAGGCTCTGCTCAATATCTATCGCAACAGGATCGGGAAGTCCCGCCAACTCATGGCTGCATTCCGGATGGATGGTGTCCCCGCGCTTTTCATTGGCAACGGCGATAAGCGCCGCATGCTGCGCAGTGATGCCCTATTCGGCGGCTTTGACCGGCTTGCTGCCGAGCTTCATGCGGCGTGATCGTTCATTTTCAGCAACCGTTCCATGAACCTACCGACAAACCCCGCCGCAGGGGCAACACTCGCAGCAGCAGAAAATCGAAACTGACGATCATCGGAGACAACCATGTATTCAAGGAGAGAAATCATGAAAACCACGCTCGCAGCCGGCGCCGTTGCCGTTTTTGCGCCTGCCGGTTTCGGTAACGCGACCGGATCAAAGCTGGCCTGGAAGCACTTCCCCGCCGGTCAGAATGGCTTCTTTCGCGCTCCGGTGCTGCTGACCGGCCACAGCGAAGCGTTGCTGATCGATGGCGGGTTCAGCTATCCCGACGGCCGTGCGCTGGCGGAAGCCATCAAGGCCACGGGCAAGACGCTGACCGCGATTTATGTCAGCCAGTCCGATCCGGACTATTACTTCGGCATGAAGCCGGTCTTCGAAGCCTTTCCCGGAACAAAAGTGCTGGCCGCCTCCGACACGATTGCTGCGATCAAGGGCAGCGTCGAGAAAAAGCTTGCCGTTTGGGGGCCGCAGCTCAAGGAGAACGGCCCGCAGACCCTTGCAGACATCGTCATGCCGGAAGCCTTCGACGCTCCAAGCCTCACAGTCGATGGTGAAACCGTCGAGATTGTCGCCGCCGAAGCAGGGTTAGGCAATCGCCGGTACCTGGTCGTGCCATCGCTGAACGCTGTTTTCGGGGGCGTCATGATTTTCTCCGGCGTTCATGTGTGGACGGCCGACACCCAGGCTCCGGAGCAGCGTGCCGCTTGGGTGGCCACCCTCGACAAGATCAGCGCCCGCAAGCCGACGATCGTCGTTCCCGGCCACATGATGCCGGAAGCGGCAGCCGACCTGTCCGCCGTCGAACACACGAAGAGCTATCTGCTCGCTTTCGAGGAAGAACTCGCCAAGGCCGCCGATTCCACCGCGCTGAAGGCCGCCATGGAAGCCCGCTTCCCCGGTCTCGGCATGGGCGTTGCGCTCGACATCGGCTCCAAGGTTGCCAAGGGAGAAATGAAGTGGGGCTGAACGGCCGATCTTCAAACTGATCCGAAGGGCGGGAGGGCCCTTCGCCTCCAGGAAGGCCGCAAAAGTGGTGACGAGTCGTCGGTGCTTAGGTAGAGCTGACCATCTGTCGTCGAAGTTCGGCTAACAGCCGATAGCGCGGTTCCATAATTCAGCTTATGCCACATTGCGCAATCTGGAGTTGCCTACTCTCTTGCGGACGCCTCGCGAGGAATCTTGCAACCGACTGATAAATAATGATAGTCACGAAATTTCTTCAGAAAGATGCACGCCGGAGAGGATTCTTGCTTCCTCATTTCCTCAATCGCTTTTAACGCAGGGTGGCACAGAAGCCAGCGTCGTTGGCCGAAAGGTTGGCCGCTTGCGAGAGGATGACGAGGACTTAGGCGGAGGACTAACGAAAATAGTTGATTGCCGCTCTCATCTTTAGTACCGACCTATCACCCGGTTAAAGGATGTCACGTGGCTATACTCCCGATGCAAGATCCGCCTCGAACGGCTGAAACTTTTGTCGCCGAAAATATAGGTCTTTTGATAGAGCGGAACGAAATTCTCTGCGACGTCAGTCTTAAATTTCCGGCAGGAGAAGTTGTCGCGCTGGTTGGCCACAACGGCTCCGGAAAATCAAGTCTTCTCAAAATGTTAGCTCGCCAACTTACGCCGAGCACTGGATCGATCTCTTACGGGAACCAGGATCTGAGGATGTATAGCGAACGCGCCTTTGCGCGTTCGGTCGCATATCTGCCCCAGGATGTCACGACCGGATCGGAAATGACGGTCCGCGAGCTTGTGGGATGTGGTCGTTATCCCTGGCACGGAGCGCTCGGCCGCTTCACCAAGAACGATGAAGAGAAAGTCGAGGACGCCCTTCGAGCCACGCATATCGAAACGTTCGCTAACCGTATCGTGGGAACACTATCGGGCGGTGAGCGGCAACGTGCCTGGATTGCAATGCTGATCGCTCAGGATGCTCGCTGCCTGTTGCTCGACGAACCGACTGCGGCACTCGACGTTGCGCATCAGATCGAGGTGCTCTCACTTGTGCGACGCTTGGCGCATGAAGGTGGAAGGAGTGTCGTCATCGTTCTCCACGACATCAACATGGCGGCTCGCTTCTGCGATCGGATCCATGCATTGAAACGCGGTCGCGTGGTTGCCAGCGGAACGCCGAGCGCGATCCTCGCGCCGAACAGGCTGCAAGAAATCTATGGGATCGACATGGATGTGATCTCCGCGCCCAACCTGCCCTATCCGCTCGCCTATGTTTGCTGAGGCTGGGCGTTCAATGGAGGTTTCGCGGCGCTCCTTTTTGCAATTCGCGGCGACCTCGCTCATTCCAGCTCCGCTGTTTGCACAGTCGATGGACCTAAGGATCGTCAGCCTCGACTATGGTCTTGCGTCCACTCTTTTATCTCTCGGATTGCCTCCGGTCGGGATTTCGGACCTCGCCGATTGGGACAGATGGGTTGTCGAGCCGCCGATGCCGAAATCCGTCGTCGATATCGGCAGTGCGTTCGAGGTCAATTTTGAAATTCTCGTCACGCTGAAGCCCGACATTATCTTGACCACACCCTACCTGGATGAGCTGTTGCCCAAGCTGCAGTCGGTGGCGAAAGTCGTTCGGCTGGAAGTCTTTACGCCGGGCATTGGATCTATACTTCCCGCTGCCATCGCGGCGACGCGGAAATTGGCTGTTGAGCTTGGTCGTGAGAATGAAGCAGAGCAGTTTCTCGCGCGAGCCGACGCCTTTTTTGCGCAATGCCGCAGTCGCCTGGTGGGCAAGAACCTGCCGCCGGTCGCCCTTGTGAATTTCATGGATGCCCGCCATGCCCGCATCTATTCGAGTCCCGGACTGTTCCACAATGTGCTCGAGCGCATCGGTGTCCGGAACGCTTGGACGAGAGAGTCGAATTATTGGGGCTTTGAAACGATCGGGATTGAAGATCTCTCCAAGGTCACCGATCCGGACGCGCGTCTGATCGCCTTTGACCCCATTCCTCCGGACGTTCTTCCGAAACTCGCTCAGAGCCCGTTGTGGAACAGGCTTTCGTTTGCACGTCCAGGCCATCTGTCGATTCTGCCGCCAGCCCTGATGTTCGGGATGGTGAACGAGGCCATGCGCTTCGCGGGTCTCTTGACGGATCTTCTGGAAAAGGAAGCTTGATGGTTTCCCGCCGCGACAATATCGGGCCAGCAATTGTCTTCCTCCTCCTGATGTGCGGTGGAGGCGTGGCATCGTGGTTTCTTGCCGCTCCTGCGCTGTCAGAAATGGCTCGACCGGATTACGATGTCACGCGAATGGTGTTCTACTATTCGACGCTTCCCCGTCTTGCGACGGCGCTGATTGCCGGAGCCGCGCTTGCCTTGTCCGGTGCGCTGTTTCAGCAAGTTTTGCGAAACCCGCTCGCCGATCCTACCACCCTCGGCGTGTCGGCCGGAGCAAACCTGGCGCTGGTGGTAACATCGCTGTTTCTCCCCGACCTGCTTGGCGCCGGCCGCGATCTTGTCGCTCTGATCGGCAGTGCGGCCGCTGCTGTGATCGTCGTCAGCCTGGGCGCGCGCCGCGGTTTTTCGCCTTATTCGCTTGTTCTGTCGGGGCTGGTTCTCAGTCTTTGGTGCGGCGGCCTCGCCGCCATCCTGACCTATTTGAACCAGCGCTATCTCTCGAGCCTGTTCATCTGGGGCGCCGGCTCGCTGGCACAGCAAAGCTGGGTCATTCCCTTATCGCTTCTTTGGAAGTTGGCTGTCATCGCCATCAGCTGCGCTTTCGTGATGAGACCGCTTTCGCTGCTCGATCTTGGCGAGAGCAGTTCCACGGCACTCGGCGTCAGATTGGTCCGTCTGCGTTTCATTGTCATCGCCCTTGCCGTCGCGCTTGCTGCATTTGTCACGAGCGCCGTTGGGGTGATTGGTTTCATCGGACTGGTCGCGCCGACGATTGCACGATTGTCCGGAGCACGGCGTCCCGCGCAACTCATCCTCTGGTCTCCCCTGATCGGCGCCGGACTGCTGTTCTTCGCCGACTCCATCCTGCAACTCGTCGCCGGCGGACTGGGTGATTTCTTGCCGACGGGGGCGGTGACAGCCATCTTCGGCTCGCCGCTGCTTCTCGCGCTCCTGCCCCGGCTGAGGATCCGTCATAGATTACAATCGCCGGCGTTCAGACGGCCACGTCGATGGGATGGAACCCGACCGGTCGTCATCGCGGCCGCCGGCCTGCTCGTCCTGTTGTTGGTCAGCGCTTTTCTCGGACGCGACGTCAATGGCGGCTGGGCTTTTACATCCGGCGAATTTTCGTACGATGTCCTTGCTATCAGGATGCCTAAAATCCTCGCCGCCCTGACATCGGGCGCCATGCTTGCGGTCGCGGGCTCGATCCTTCAGCGGCTGACCGGAAACGAAATGGCAAGTCCCGAAGTTCTGGGAATCAGCGCCGGCGCGACCTTCGGTGTTGCAATTGCCCTGTTTGCCGTCGCTCCAGGGTTTTCCGGGCAATTTGCATTTGCCGTGGCCGGTGCGATCAGCGTTCTTTTTGTCATCTTCGTCAGCTCCCGGCGATCGGCGTTCGCGCCTGAACGAGTCCTGCTTGCGGGCATTGCCTTAAGCGCGATGGTCGATGCCGTCGTCGGCGTGTTGAGCTCGACGGGAGATCCGAGAGCAGTTCTGCTGATGCGATGGATGAGCGGGTCCACCTATCTTATCGAGGGTTCGACCGCTGCAATGGAGGTGGCGCTCGGCGCCGTGCTGATTGCCGTCTCCCTCGCCGCTCGCCGCTGGCTTGACATCCTTCCTCTTGGGCCGTCGCCTTCGGCGGCGGTCGGTATACCCTTGGCGAAATCGCGATTTGCGCTTTTTGGCCTCGCAGGATTGTTGACGGCTGCCGCGACGCTCACGGTTGGCCCATTGTCATTCATCGGCCTCATGGGACCTCACCTTGCGCGCGAGGCGGGATTGGCACGCGCGCTGCCGCAAATGGTTGGTGCCGCGCTGATCGGAGGGGGGCTCATGGTCGCGGCTGATTTCGTCGGCCGCACGATCGTATCGCCCTACCAGATCCCGGCCGGCCTTGTTTCCGCACTCATCGGAGCGCCGTTCTTGATGCTGATGATGCGCAAGCGCGGTGTCAGCTGAGGGTTCGCCCATGACGCAGGCAATACGAAAGACGACGCAATCCTGAACCCGATGTGGCCTTGCGGAAAGTGTCACCCGTCGGCCAAACCCTGGAGTGCGAACGCGATGCCTACCGCGCGATTCACGGCCGCCGCAAGAACGGACATGTGGGTCTCACCGGCATAAAGCTCGAATTCGGAGCGCAATCCGTCGGCAGTGCCGTTTAATCGCTCCGCCATTTCCCGCGCCAGGAGGACGGTCCGCTCCATCTTCCTCTTCTCCAGACGTGCAGTGGCATCCTCGTTCCGGTACTGGAAGGGTGCCAGCGCATCGCCTTCGTATTCTCCGGCGGACAAATGCAGGAAGGGTGCATTGCCCGGTGCGTTTTGACGCTGCGCCTCATTATTGAGGATTTCACTGTTTTCCCAATAGATGGTTGGGCTGGCCGCAATCCAATTGGCAAACAGGCCCGGACGCTCGAACAGGGCATAGAGAGTAAAGAGGCCGCCGAAGGAATGTCCGAAAAGCGATCGGCGCATCGGATCCAGGATCACCATCTCTGCAATCCGCGGTATAAGCTCGTTCTCGATGAAATCCAGCAGCTTACCGGTCCCTCCGATAACGACCGGGGGACCGCCCTCGACGAACGGCGGATAGGATTTGACCGGCGGAGGCCCCAGGTCCCAGGACCGGCGAAGCGGATCATAGGGCTCGTCGGGCGGGTAACCGATCGCCGCGATCACTCCCCAACCGACATTCGTTCCCGTAGGGTAAGGTGCCTGCGTAACCAAGCTGGCGACCGCGAAGGGGAAAGTGGCGTTACCGTCGGTCATCACGAGAAGCGGCCATCCTCCCGCCGGCGGTCTCTCCGCCGGAATGGAAAGGAATATGCGATAGGGCTCGCCGCCCGCAGCAGGAGCCAGATCGAAAAAGCACGTTCCGGGCATCGAATGGACGCTGATGGGATTGGTCATGAGAAAATTTTCTGATGGTTGGGAGGATAGGGGAAGGGAAATTGATGTCGGCGGTTCACCGGCAGGTTTCGAAGCTTTCCAAGGTCGGTGTAACTATTTGCTGATATCCTGGCTTCCACGAAAGCGCATCATGGCAATCACGGTTCGAACGGTTACAGAGGCTGATCTAACCTCGTTCCGGCATGATTTGAAGACCCGGAGCTATCGACCCGCATTTCGATCCCACAGATTAATTCACACGGGCCTCAATTCAATTATCTCCGAACACCGCTTAGCCGACGTGGACGGAGACGGGAACTACCGGCTGCGAACCGCTACGGGCGTCACAGGTTGGGTATCGACATACATAGGCCTTGCCGTTGGTTTTCTCCTCCGCTTGCCTGTCCCGGCTGCTGATCCGTTTAGAACAGCGCTTGTTCCGATTGCTTGCGCCGACGTGAACCCGTCAGAGGCCGGGCATGCGGGCATCAATGATCGTGGTACTCGAGAGCGTAACCTGCGCCATACACGATTTTGTCGGAGCGGAGGGAACCGCAGCGGAGGCAAAATTGGAGGGGCCGCGCGACCTTGAGGCGGCACGGTCCTCACGGCAGACTTGATGGTCTGAGCAGACAATCCACGTTTCGTTTGGCACCAGAAAACAGGCGGCGGGCAAGCCGGCCGCCTCAGATGTGTTACCGCGAAAGCCGGCCCCGATCGCTCAGAGCCGGCCCCCATCATTCAGTTCGGGTTGTTCCAGAGGATGACCTTGCGGTTCGGCTCGCCGCCGGGGGCTTGTGCGAGGTTGCCGAAAATCACGCCGATCTCCGGAGCCTCCAGCTTCACCGAAAGGTATTCCTCGCCAGTCTGGCGGGCGATGCGGTTCCAACCCGCGCCGATCTCGAAGCCGGTCTTGCGATGGATGATGCGGTAGTCGGGCGCTTCCTCGCTCGCCTTGTGGGCGTTCGGGACGATGGCGATCGGGGCATTGACCCGGATGGTGGCGAAGATGCCTTCGAGGCTGCCGTCGGTCTTCTGCGTCAGGGTTGCGATCGTGGTGGCCATGGTATTGTCTCCTTCGGTTGCTCGGGACCATTCCCGATGGCGCCCGAGGAAGGGGCCGAGCCGCAGGCGTCACCGCAGCGCAGCGCAGGGGAACCCCTTGCGGGTTGACGCTGATGGCGGCCGGTCCCTTAGAAAGGCGACATGCAGAACGGAAATGGTCTCGTGCGACCGAAGGGCGGGACAAACCATCATGGCAGCCCGATCCGGCGCTGCGCGAGAGGGCCAAGCTCTTGGAATGCCTCACCGCCATTCTGCGCAAAGCCCTCGCCGCTCCTGACCGCCGCAAACGAGAAGGCGCCCGCCCGCTGCCCATCATACGTTGCCGCTCGGCGGGACCGACACGGTGATCGCATCGGCGCGGCAGGTCGTGCGGCAATGCCGGATGGAGTTGTTCACTCCGAGATCGAATACGTGATCCTTGGCTACACACTCGGCAGGGCCGGTTGACGGATCCGACAGTATTCCGCCGGACACCCAACCCTCGGCGCCCAGGCCACCTCGACCGATCGGGACCGGCTTCATCGAGGATTCTTTGCAGTGCCCATGACGCGCCAACACATCACAAAACGGAATCCATCTGCCGCAAAGGATTCAAAACTCTCGTTGGACAGGGCCGGTCCCCGCAGAAATGATTCCCGACATGAGCCGAATGTCGTTCCACCTGCATTTCCAGCGAATTGATGCCAGCCGGAATATGGCGCGCTATTACATGCTTGGGATCCAGCCGACCTTGTTTGGCGAAACCGCGGTCGTGCGTAACTGGGGACGGATCGGCAGGCGTGGCGGCGAGAGGACTGACGTGTTCGGGACCGAACAGGAAGCCGTGGCGCATTTTCTCGATCTTGCACGCCGGAAACATCGGAAGGGCTATAGACCGACCGAAGCTACGATGCCGGCGGTGAAGACATGATCGTTCGCCAGAACAGCTTGGTCATCGCCCCGCAAGGGATCGTCACGCCTTCAGGCGCGAAGACTGCACCGCGGGCTTCGTGGAGCCGGCGCACCGGCGAAATAGAGCCCGGTCCGGCGAACACGCCGGATGTGCTTCCATTCTGCTTGGGCTTGGGGCGAGTACCGCAAATCTACTGCCCAGATGCTACTTGCGAATTTGAAGCTTCACCTTCCGTCTTCCAGCGCTTTCAGGACGACTGCGGGCTGGCTGTCGAAATCGTCAGAAACTTTGATCCTGCCGCGCAAAGCGCCGGGCTTGCGCACGATGACGGCGGCCGACGGAGGGCCGATTTCGGCAATGATTTTGTGATGAGACGTCAGAACGAACCTCTGCCCGTCCTGAACCTGCTTCAGGAAGGATGTAAGATTGCCGCGAAACTCCCGCACGCCCACCCGGCGGGGAGATGGTCGAGGTTCAGACATTCAAAGGCTCCATGTTCGGCGCAATTGTGTACACAAATTCGTCGAAATGCCAGCTTTCTGTTTCCTCCGGGTAGGATGAATTCGCCGACCGGACGCTGCGATATTCCGGTTGATCCGATATGACCGCTCGACACGGAATGTCACTCGCGAAAACAGCCGCGCCCTTCCACGCAAACGGTCGGAACAGCGCGGCAGTCGCCGCGCAAGGGATCGGTCACGCTTCCAGGCGCGAAGACTGCTCCGCGGGCTTCGTGGAGCTGGCTCGCCGGCGAATACGTCGAATGCGCCACTCGATCCTTGAAGTTGATCGCGACGCATGACATATAGTGAACGACAGATGACGCAGGAGAAAGATCATGGCCGTCGCAACAAAAGCACCTTCTTCAGCAGCAGTCGGGGGTGAACTGCAAAAAATCGAAGCATTGCTCGGCGGCTCGCGCATTCTGTCGCGTCGACTGACCAATGCTCTCGACGCCCATGAGCTTCTTCTGCACGGCCTGCCTGCTTCCGCGTTGGATCATCTTGTCGGCACGCTCGTCGTTATCGGCAAGAATGAGTCCCTCGAAAAGGCCGTGGGCATGAGCTTGCGCACCTGGCAGCGGCGGAAGGACACGCCTTCCAAGCCGCTCAGCCAGGAACAGAGCGGCCGCGCGTGGAAATTCGCCGAGATCCTCGCAAAGGCAACGGATATCTTCGGATCGCAGGCAGAAGCCGAACAATGGCTGGAGCGTCCTGCGATCGGGCTTGACCAGCGCCGCCCGATCGATCTTCTGGGGACGCCCGCCGGCGTCGAGCTTGTCGAGGATCATCTCGACCGCCTGGAATACGGCGTCTATGCATGACCCTTTTGCCAATCGCGCTCGGCGGGACCGAGTTGGTCGCGTGGCGGCTCGATCAGGCTGTTCATGCGCCGACATGGGATAGCGGGGAAGGCGCCTATCGGGTTGGCGGCCGTTGGAACAGCAAGGGGGTTCGTGCGGTCTACTGCTCGCTCGATCCCGCGACGGCGATCCTTGAAGTTGCAGTCCACAAGGGGTTCCGGGCGCTCGATACCGTGGCGCATATGATGACGGCAGCTGTCATTGCCGATACTGGCGATGTCCATGTTGTCGATCCGGGAAGCGTGCCCAATCCCAACTGGCTGCGCCCCGGCATTCCGGGCGCGGGACAACAAGCCTTCGGAGATGATCTGCTGCGACGTCACCGGTTCATCGCAATTCCGAGCGCGGTCTCGCCGCATAGCTGGAACCTAATTTTTCTGGCTAGAAGCGCGACGGGCGCCTATGCGCTGAAGTTCCAGGAGGCGTTTGCCCTCGATACGCGGTTGCACCCACCAACGACATGAACGAACCCGGATTGCGTCGCCGTAACCTGCGACGCGATCTCATTGCCATCGGGCTTTTCCCCGCACGGAGAAAACGGCGCTCACGCGCCGTCCTCCGCCGCCTGCCAAACCGGGATGCCGAGTCGGCGTGCCTTATCGGCGAGATTACCTGTGATGCCGGAGCCGGGAAACACGATGACGCCGGTCGGCATGACCGAGAGCATCTCGTCGTTGCGGCGGAAGGGAGCGGCCTTGGCGTGCTTCGTCCAGTTCGGCTTGAAGGTGATCTGCGTCACCTTACGGGCCTCGGCCCAGCAAGCGGCGACGCGCTCGGCGCCTTTCGGCGAGCCGCCGTGGAGCAGGATCATATCTGGATGCTTCAGGTGTGCCTGGTCGAGCTTCGCCCAGATGAGTTGGTGATCGTTGTAGTCCATGCCGCCGGAGAAGGCGATCTTGGTCCCTGCCGGGATTAGCACCTCGGTCTCGGCGCGGCGGCGGGCGGAAAGGAAGTCTCTGGAGTCAATCATCGCTGCGGTCATGTTGGCATGGCTGACCTTGGAGCCGCTGCGCGGCCGCCAGGCCGATCCGATCTGCGCCTCGAAAAGGTCGGCCGCATAGTCGCGCATGAACTCGAAGGCGTTGCGGCGTTCTAGAAAAGTGGTGCCTTCGGCGATCAGCCGCTCAAGCTCGACGCTCTTGACCTCCGAGCCGTCCTGCTCTCGCTGTCCGGTACGTTGCGCATCCTCGTTCCGCTGAAGCTCGCGCTGGATGCGCTCGCCGGCCCGGTGGAAGAGGTTGACCGTCGACCAGAGCAGGTCTTCGAGATCGGGCTCCAGCCGCGTATCGCCGAGCATCTCGAACAGGGCGTCGAAGATCGCGGTCAGCGCCGACTGAACGACCGGCTCCTCCGGGAGCGGCCGCGGATCTGGCTCGTCCTGGAAAGGGCGATGGCCGTAGATCTGCATTTCGTAGATGAAGCGGTCGGTCGGGGACGAGGCGTGATGGGGCTCGAAGGCGTCGTTGATGGGAAGGGGCAAGCTCATGATGGTCTCCGTCGGTTGGGCCGCGCCTCTCGCGGCCTGACGGCGAACCTGTTCACGCGGAGACGGGCCGGAACCGCGGCACGAAGTGCTGCGGCCCAGCGTAGCGCCGGGCGGGGACAAGAAGGTTTCTTGACCCGCGAGGAGCGCCGGCTCCGCCGGCGCGGGGAAGAAACCTGACTGACCCGCTGAAGGCCCGGCCGCCGCGTGGTAAGGGTCGCCTCTCCGCAGGCCCGCGGGCGCGCGCCCACCTGGAGGAAGTGCCTCATGGAACGACCTTGCCAGTTGTGACGAACGCCACCACTGCCCACTGTCTCTGCCAGCCTCACATGGGCAGATGGGCCATAGCATCCTCCGGAACGAGCTGCGCCCGCAGGTTGGCCGTCAGCCGGTCCGGGCCGAGCCAGCGCAGATCCTCGTTGAAGTCGCCGAGCTCCGGGGCAAGCACCAGCGGCAGGATCCCGAGCGCCTGCGCACGTCGGCTCAACCTCTCGATCCCGTGCCGACCGGCGGCATCGGCGTCGCCGGCGATGTAGAGGCGCAGACACCCGGCCGGCGGTGAGAAAGCCGCGAGGTGGTTGGCGGTGAGTGCGGCCGCCATAGGCAAGCCGGGCATCACGTGAGATAGCGAAAGTATGGTTTCGAGGCCTTCGCCTGCCACCATGATCGGCACGGGTCCGTTGATCGGAAAATGAAGGCGCACGGCGTTGCCGAGAAGACCCCCAAGCGCGCGGCGGGGGTCCTCGACCTTGGCCTTTCCCTCGCCGCCAGGATCCAGCCAAGTGCGGTGCACGCCTGTGATCTGCCCATGAGGATCGGTGACGGCCGCGATCAGGGCTGGATAGCTGGTCGTTCGGCAGGTCCCCAGATCCCGATAGTAGCAGGACGGATGGAAGCCGAGCACCGCATGCGTCGATGCCCGAAGGATGCTCCGCTGGCGCAGATAGGCATCTGCAAGGGTGCCAGCCAACGGCTGCGTCATGGCGAACAGGCGTCTCGCGCGTTCCGCCGCCGATTTCTCGACCGGCGGATAGTCGGGGGCGCCGCCCCTGCGGGACGACGCCGGTTCGCATTGGGGAAGGCTCAGGAAATGCCATGCTTCATCGGCAACGTCGCGGAAGTCGACCAGCCCGCAGGTTTCCCGCACGAGATCGAGCAGGTCGCCATACTGGCCGGTAGCAGCGTCCGTCCATCTACCCACACGCGGGCCGGAGAGATGTACGTAGAGCGACCGGCCCTTACTGTTGGCGACATCGCCAACAATCCAGTAATTGCCGGCCCGACGGCCGGCGGAGAGGTAGTGGCGGCAGACCGCCTCGGCATCGCGCGCGAGACGGTCCGCCAGCTCGGAGGCGGATAACATCACAGAAAATCCTAGCAAGAGTGAGAACGAACTGACCTGCCCAGGCGCTCTCCACGCGCTGTCAGGCCAAGCCTTCCCGGCCGCTCTCTCGCTCTTCCGCCAAGCCTACCGCCGATTCCTCCTCCAACCGACAGGTTCCTGACCTCCAATTATCATGTCGGATAGTTCCAGGTTTCAGTAGGCAGAAACGGAAGCCCATTCGCTTCCTGCCGATGCGAAGCGCCGCAGCCAGCCTATTATACTGCTTAATTTACGCTAGTATTATCCAGCGAGTTTGTGCTACGTCCTATCCGGCTTGATCAGCCTTCGGTGACCGAAGCGAGGGACGATGTGCGACAATTTTTGATCGGCAAAGAGCCGTTGGACGAGACCTCTCCAGAGTTTCAGTCGCAGCTCGAATGTGCTTATGAACAGAAGCTCAGGCCACTTTGTCGGTGCAAGGAACCACCGGTTCCGATGTACATCGCTCGGGTCGACGGTCAATTTCTGGTCAAGCGAATGCCGCTTTCCGGACGTGATCATCACGCGTTCTGCCCGTCCTACGAGCCGCCCTACGAGTTGTCGGGCCTCGGCCCTCTCATTGGAAACGCCATTCGGATCGATGCTGCCACGGGCTCGGCAGTCTTGAAACTTGACTTTTCGCTATCGAAACGGAGCAATCGAACGGTGGCGGCATCGCCGACGGAATCCTCCGAGAGCGTCCGCAGCGAACCGAAGAAGCTGTCGCTGAAGGCGATGCTTCATTATCTGTGGGATGTCGGGGAACTGACGGAATGGACGTCGTTATGGGCGGGAAAGCGCGGATGGGGCCGGGTTCGCAGCGGCCTGCTCAATGCCGCGCGGCAGATGACGGTCCGCGGCAACCTACTCTATGACATCTTGTTCGTGCCGGAGGTGTTTTATCAGGAAGACCGGGAGAAAATAGCATCCCGCCGGGTTGCAGCACTCGCCGGCGCCCAGGCATCCGCTTCAGGACCGCGGCGGCTGATGATCGCCGTGGCTGAGGTCAAAGAGTTCGCTCCCACGCGAGATGGGCAGAAAATTATCGTCCGCCACCTGCCCTTCCCTTTTGTGGTCGAGCAAGGGGCGTGGAAGCGACTGAGCGCCAGATATGAGACGGAACTCGAGTTGTGGCGGTCGAACGATGAACTCCATTTGATCCTGATTGCGACATTTGGAATTTCCCGGGCGGGAATCGCCGCGATCGAGGAAATTGCGATGATGGTCGTCAATGAGAACTGGATTCCGTTCGAAAGCGTTCATGAGCAGCGCCTCCTGGAGAGTCTGTCAGGTTTGAGACGCAAGAGCGTCAAAGGCCTGCGTTTCAATCTGTCGCGAGAGCAGCCGATCGTATCCGTGACACTGCCTGAACAACGACCTGCGCCGGTCGCGATGTTTATCGTGCCGACAGGCGCTGATGACGAGTACGAGGCTGCGCTGGCGGAGATGATCGAAGGCCGCCCGGAGATGACGCCGTGGATTTGGCGTGTCTCCGCAGGCGATATGCCTACCCTCCCCTGACGGAGCCGGGACACCCGCAACCGGTCGCACAGAAGGCATTGATGAAGCCCCGCAGGTCATGACGAGGGTGATTGCCATCCGCTCGGCAACCACCGTCGAAGCCAGGTATCGTGCTGGATCCGCGGCAAGGGTCGCAAACAGAAAGCCCCCAGCTGAATTATGCGATGAACTCAGTGGGTCGCCTCATCGATAACGGTTGGCCGCCGATGCTCGAGGCGCACCTCCATAGCGCTCAAGCGTGTGCCAAAGATGCGGGGACCGTTCAAAGCTTCGAAGACCGGATGAAACACCGGCCTGACGATGGTGAGCCGTCCGGCAACCTCGTCGATTACATTCGCCACATTGACGATCTCGCCATTCTCATCAGTGCCGATGATAAGCAGTATGCCGCCGAGAGGAGATGGGTAGCCATCGAGCTGCGTAAAGCAGGCAGGGTTTCCTCCAAACCGTTGTCATCGACGACGATCGCCTGGCGGAGGATGAAATTTCGGTTCGGGACGGCGAAGACGCCGTCGAAAAGATCGAAGCGAAATATCCGAAGCCAAACAAGATACCAAATCAGATGGCCCGCGAGGCCAAACCAAATAGCATAACGAATGCAGGGGGTGACGACCTAGGCCCGCTTGCCGGATTGCGGGTCAACCGGCGCCTTTGACTGCCGCGTGAAGTAAGATCAGCGGGGTTGTCTCAATCCTGCGGCATTGGCTTAAGATCAACTGATCGCTGGGCGCGGGATCAAAAAGGAGCCCCGCCGAAAAGGGGCGAGTTTTTGGAAAGGACGGACCGCACAGGAAGGAAGGGAAGCGGACAACCCCAGTATGGGGCGCCTGTGCGATCCTTGTGGCCTAACCGTAGATCGTCGGAAACGTTCCTGTACGCTTCTGAACAAACTAGATATTCCTAAAAGGCGGGAGAGGGCGGATCGCGAAGATTGCAGGGGTGTGCCTGGAGACAGGAGACTCCTCTACGCGATCCGCTCCGGGCCAAGTAACCTATTTTGTGTGACAATAGTTCCAGTGCGCGGTGAAAGTATTATCGACGCCAAGCGACGATCCATCCTCAGGGTCAGACATGGGGCACCTGGGAAAAGGAAGTATGCTCAATAGCACCAGTCGTTCTGATGCTTCGGGCTCCATGTATTAGTGAATCTTCCTTGAGTAGCTTCTTGCCGATCTCTTCAGAGTTCGTCCGATAGATGTTGACCAGCGGCCACCAACGGTAAACGGCTCATCGTCTGCGGCCATTCGGTCCCCCCAGTCCCCCGGAGCTCCAGTTTGCCGCTTGGGATAGCCGTTCGAGTTCGATGTCCATCAGGGATCGAATTTCTTCGGGGGACTCATCGACAAAAACCGGCCCAGCGTGTTCTCCGAGCAAGAATAGTTCCGTCTGATGTTTGTCTTCATCGGGTCGCATCTGGATCACGGCGTCCATATTGATCCAGCGCGTTATCGTGCCGTCGGTCAACTTCACGAACATCCTATCCTCCAAAGGCGGCGACCCCGACCGCAGCAAAAAATTAGGGCCGGTTCCAAACATCTCTAGCATGGCTCGGTAGTGGGCGTGCCGCAGGCGGCGACCGACGGCAAGGAATTCGTCCAGCTTGGCGCACAGAATGCGAATGAGATAGCCGAAGACTTTGATCGGTATGATACGCGCGGCGTCAAAAGCCCCTTGCTTTAACGCATGCGCCACAGTCCGTGCTGCAGAACGATTGCACGCGCATGGAACAAAGCCGCAGCGCCGTTGTTCACCAGTATAGCTTCCTCATCGATCTGCCACGCCGCCAGACGGCGGCGCGCGGTCTGAAAGACGACAACATGAACCCGTATATCGCGCAGTCCCTATCGATTGCGATCGCTTCGCTCGCCCTCTTTTCGGGCAGCATTGCTCACGCCGACGAGGCCCCGTTCCTCAAATCACTTGCTGGAAGCTGGAATGGAAAAGGCACCGTCAAGGTGCGCGTTAATGCGCCAACCATCAACGTGACCTGTCGCTTCACGTCGGATACGACTGCCGCGTCTCTGTCGCTGGACGGAAAGTGCACCAGCCTCGCCATCTTCTCCCGCGTGATCAGCGCGGACCTCAAGGCGACCGGCAATAGGTACTCTGGATCCTATGTCGGCGCGGGCACGGGGACCGCTGGCCTCGGCGGACAACGCGCTGGCGACACCATCAACCTCGGAATCACCTGGGCGAAGGAAGTTAACGGCGATCGGAAAGCACAGATGACGATCGAGAAGGTCGGGGCCTCGGGCATGCGTCTTACGACAGTCGATACCGATCCAAAGACTGGCAAGGCGGTGGTCACGAGCCGCATCGATCTTCGCCGGAGCTGATCTGCAGTAAAACCAATCGTTTAGATGAACGTCCAAACATCGGCGGCGAAAAACGGGCCCCTTCCTCGTTGGTCCAGTTCACCACGGCGATAGGCCGCTTTGTGATATGTTTGAAACGTTCAGCGTGCGGATGCGGCATTCCGCAGGTCGACCGCTACGAGCTGGTCTTTGACGCTGTACTTCTCGGTAAACCCTACGAGGAAGCCGGCCTGGAGACGGCTCTAGCACAGTTAGAAGTAGTCCGTAGCGTGGCCCAAGGAACTCCCTTCAAGACTTTCAGCCGGTTCGCTGCTGGTCTGTCGCGAGCATGTGTTTTGCGTGAGCGCGTTCGGAGACAAGATAAACCAACTCGCGGTAGTCGTATGGCTTGGGCAAGAAAAAGACACCGGGATCGATCTGTGAGCGGACGTCGCGGCCCGATACGACCCATACGCTCGTCGCGGGTCTCGTGGATGTCACCAACCGCATCAGGTCAAGTCCACTCAAGCCCCCGGAAATGTCGACATCGGTAATCATGCCGTCCAAATGATCGCATCTCCCAAGCGCTGCGACCGCTTCCAAAGCGCTGGCGGCTTCGATGACTGTATGACCCGCATCCACGAGTTCGTCTAACAGGAGGAAGCGGATTAACGGCTCGTCTTCGACGACGAGGATAACGGCCATGAGTTCAATTCCCAATGTATGTGATCGCCTAACGCGGCTCGACAGGGGAGTGTTGCCCTCGTTTTAGGATCCGCTTACATGTTTAATAAAATCTGAATTATTGGCTACTGGTTTGGAGCTGCGCATAGGGTGATTTCTGCGTCTGGCGGCTAGCTGCTGTGGTCTCCAACCGCTCGTTAACGCGGATGAACCCGCGCGCGTCGAACTCCACGCCGGTTTCTCCAATCCAATCCCGGCGGTGTTGGCCACCCGGCCGACCGCCATCAACCTTCGATATTCCGATCGCCGGCAGCCGTACGCATCGTGACCGTGACTGCGTCGCCGGACAGGCCCTGCACCTGCGCGGGCTGAGCGCCGGGCAAAACCTCAATACCCTCGGCGGCGAGGATGCGGTGCATTTCCTCAGCCACGGCCAAAAATAGAGAACGGGAAGTGAAACGGCAAACACCTCTGCGCGATAGAAGCCCCGACGACCACTGGGAACAAGGCGGGCCATCCATGATTTGGAGCTGCAGCAATAGCCGGCACGGATGGCAGGTTAGACATGCAAAACGATTTCACAGATCCGGTAGGAAGAACCGACTCGGCGCAGACATCGTCCTCATCCTCGCGCTGAGCCAGGCGCCTCGAGGTGAACCCAGTGCGTAGCGTCTGCGTGAGCTTGCAATGGGCGGTTCGATCTTGCCCCTGAACCGCAGTCAGTGTTTGGGCAATCCTGCTTGCCGCAATCCCTCAGCCGTCCGATCTGCCCATTGTGGTACACCTTGAAATACGGGCCGCGCCAGATAACGCTGGATCGTGAAGTCCGGCTCGGATGCCAGCAGCTTCTTTGCGGCCTATCGAGCCGTCGTCAGATCACCACTCATTGCCGGCCAAGCAGTCATCATTCGATATGGCCACGTCACTTCTGGATGTTTGTTGACTACCTCCCTGGCAATGGCAACGGCGTCGGAAAAGCGAGCCTGCCATGGCCAATGACAGGGCGAACCCCATTCTCATGTTGAACGCAAGCGGGTCAGCCGGACTGACCGTCAACGTCCGCTCGAACCGCTCCCTGGCGCGATCAGGCTCACCTTTGTAGCTTGCAACCCAGCCAAATCTGGCCCATGCCCACGCATTGTTCGGATCAAGCGCCAGCGGTCCATAGGCTTTTCCACCGCCGGATGAGCCCGTTACGCGAAAGCTTGCCTCTCGCGGTTATGATCGACAACGTCAATTAGCGGATGATGGGGCGAAGAACTTGAGATCGGCTTTTTCGAACGCCAAGTCCAATTAGGAGAGTCCCTTCATGAACCGCGCAGATTCTTCCTTCGGGCCGAGGGCAAGCCTCTTCGAACTATGAGCATACCAGGCGAAGGCGCGTCCGCGCCGGCGCCAGTTCGCGCACGGCTTGACCGGTTAAAAGGGCAGCCGCAGGAGGGTTAGCAAAGTGCCGCTCGGAACGAGCGGAACCCGGGACCGACTGCCCCCGGCAAGCTGTTCCGCATGAGGCGGCGCCGCGCTGCCCCTCACCTCACCCTGCCCGGCCGCGGTCCCTCCTTGCCTCACCTGCCTGTTCGCGCAAATGATCGTGCGATATCGATCATGTCGTGTCGAATACTCCTTGTTCCAGGTGACCAAGCCCGACTCTCAGTAGTCTGTTCCCTTGCCTGTGGTCGATTAGAAGCCGGTGCGGGCAAGCAAACCGCCTGGTCCCGGCGGTGGCGCCCTACCTGGCTGGTATTTTCATTAGCTCCGACAACCGGCTGGCATTCTTGATCGAATGTCCGTCGCGATCGTTGTTGAAGTAGACCCACACGGTCTTCGCCGAGCTTTGCCTAATGCGCTCGACCCACACGAGCAGTTCCGCATCGCTGTAATCGTGGCGATACCATTGCTTAGTCCCGTGGAACCGAACGTAAATGTCATCGGTAGTCCGAACAAGCTCATCCGGCAACCGGGGGCCGCTGCAAGAGCAGAAGATCGCCCCAGCGGCTGTAAAGGCATCGAAGACCTCGTCAGTCCACCAACTCTTGTGGCGAAATTCGACAACGTTCCTGTGGCGCGGGTCGAGCTGCGATAAAATGGATTGCAGCATTTCCGAAGTGTAGCGCACGCTCGGCGGCAGCTGGAAGAGAAAGCAGCCCATCTGCGGGCCGAGTAGGTCGGCGATATAGCCGAAATCCTCGATCAGACTTTTCGTGTCCTCGAACCGCTTGATATGGGTTATCAGCTCGCAGACCTTGATCGTATAGACGAAGCCTGGGTCTGCCTGGCGGATCCAGGTCTTCACCGCTCCGATCGTCGGCCACGAATAAAATGGAGCGTTGAGCTCTACCGTTTCGAAGTGATCCTGATAGATCCGGAAATATTGGTTCGACGGAATATCCGCAGGATAGAACTTCCCCTTCCAATGCCAATAATACCAGCCCGAACACCCGATATGGATGCGGCCAGCCAGCCGATCCTCGGTCGGGTTGTTGGCCTGCGAATCGCCAATCCGGGCCTGATGCATTTTGGCGGACCGATCGACATTGGCATCGCGCTGCCGTTGCCGGCGTTCAGCGCGGCGTGCTCGGCGGGCTGCGATTTCTTCGGCATTGCGCTCCGCCAATCGATTCCCTCCGTCCCGCCGTCAACTTTACCTGCAACGTCACACATGTTGCCCCGGTTTACTGTTCGGCGATCAGCATGTTGACATGGCCAAGGTGGGTCTCGAGGCTGGGAAGTGTCCCCTTGACGAAGCCGACCAGCGAAATCACTCCCTTCAGTTCGGCTGCAAACTTCCAGGGCTGCTGTTTGTTCCACCATAGCAGCGGTCAGCAAAGCCATAATAACCAGGGCGCGAAATCTGTGTCATCGACGTCGACGGGCGGCGAGGACAATTCACGTGGCACCCAAGGCGGTTCGCATGAGCAGCACGTGAAGGCTGGTGAGCAAAGCGATAAGAATAGCCACTGAGGCTAAACATGATTCTGGGCTGTCCGCGCACCGGCGCAGGCTTTTCAGTTTGGGCGCAATTAGGTGACGGCGGGACGACGATCCGCATCCCGCCCGCTTTGGTACTCTAACAGTGGATATCTGGGCTTAAGCTCCTCCTTCGTTCCGACAGGGCGACGCGTTATCGCAAGACGAACCTTTTGTCCAAGTTCAGCGCTCTTGTCGGACGTTCGAGATCAAAATCAATTGCCTTAGCCAACTCGTGAGCGCAATTGTTGCGCGATTTCTAAGGGCGGAGGATACCAGCTTCAATCGCCGCTTCCTGAAAGGCACGCGGTGCCGCGGCATCATCCGCTTCTCCGCTGAGCGACTTCATGCAGGCGCGTTTTGCAATGGCGAACGACCTCCCGCCTTTTTCGGGCCAGCAGGTCATGAGGGTCTCAAGGGCCTCGCGGCTGTTTTGGATGCTTTTGAAGTGATCGCCGCCCGCGACGGCGATCTCGATAGGTTTTTGCCAGATTTCTGTCGGCATCGATTCCTCCTGCCAATGAATCTGATAGTACAAATGCCCCACTGCGAACGGCGTTCCAACGCTAGGACCTTGGTCTGATGGTGCAGTTGATCGCCACCTATACATGCGGGTCATGATCGAGCGGGATTATCAAGAGGAAGCGCGCATCCCCTCGATAGCGGATATACCGATCAGCCATTTAGTGAAGTCGTAACGGCGCGCTTCGCGAAAAGCATGCGGGAATAGCATGCTCTTGGGACTGCGCAGAGGCGATGGTCAAAGAGGTTTTGGAGACACCTACCAAACGCGCTGCGCTTCACCGATGCCGATAACAATACGGCGAACCGCGATGTCGCTGTACCCGATAGAAACCGGCCGTCATCGTGATCGAGGGCAAGGGCTACGGTGCGACCGGTTCAACGATGACTGATATCATCGGTGAGCTCGATGCAATTATCGACGCCATGAGCCGTGGCCCATTTCTGCTTTTCAGATCGAACGAATGACAAAAAAACCAGCTTTCAGACCTGAAGAAGATCGTCCATCAAATCGTCCTTGACCACCAATATCTTGCGATCGTTTCCTAAAGCTAGCTGGGCCAACCGAGGAACGTGTCCAAAGTCCGTTCGAGCACCGAGCCCCATTGGGAACTACACGAGCGCGCCGAGCTCCAGGAACGACCGCAGCTGTTGTTCCGTATGGTCACCTTCAGCGATCACTCGAAACGCTTTGCCTTCAGATTTCAGTTGCCGTGCAGTCTTCAGCGCATCGGGGTAAAGAGCATCGGCTCGTTACGGGTGTCGCTACCATCCGGATCGAGCGAACTGATGGCAATGACCTGGAATGTCGCAGCCATAAAAGTTTATCCCTTTTTCACGCCGTGGAAACCGACCGCTAGCCTTCGTTCCCGTCTGAAAGGAAGCCTTTTGGAACCGCTTCGCGTGCGTCTTGTAGCGCCGTTATCCGATCAAGCCACTTGCTTTTGAGGACATCGTTGATCGCACAAGCAACGTCCTTGGCGCTCCAATCCGCATCCTCCATTTCCCGGATGAGTGCGGTCAGTTTGTGATCGATAATGTCGCGAAGCTCATCATCATGGTTGGCACGCTCATTTGGCATCTCAGACAACCCTTCAAACCGAACGGAGCAACGGTCGGGCCGCGCATATGTTCCACGGCGAGTCGAAATGCCTGGGACGCGTTCAAGAGCAAGCGCTGCCTGATCCCGACCGGCATCTACGCAGGCTGGAATTGCATCGCGTCTCGCGGCACGTAAACTCCAGTCAGTTGTATCGGAGATTGTGCGTACGGCCAAAGCCTACCGAAGCTGCCGCAGGCGGAACGGCGTCGCCTTCTCGATCGCGTGAGGCGAGGCGGATATTGAAAGTTCGATCAAGAAGTGACACGGGTGCGATCTTTCCAGTCTTTATGAGCAGTCCGCGAAGTGCCCCGGGGCTGTCACGCCGCATGCCATCGCATACAAGGAGGCTATCGCACTTCTGGTTGTGGCAAGTCATGCAGGAATGGTTCGCCAGAACCACCAACAACAACTTGTTAGTTGGACTGGCGCTGCCAAAAACACCTTCGCTGGATCTGATAAATTAAGGTGAGTATGTGTGAATTCTCAGTAACCGGTATCAGCGCTCTTCTCCCGGCTGTCTAGCAAACGGAGCGCCAGTCGAACCTCAATGACGAAGCACGAAAGGCCCGTCATTAACAGCAACATCGATACCATGAAGGCCAGCGCGACGGGATGCCGATAGGGAGACCGATCAGGCTCGAGACGAACAAAGCGCGATGACCAGGCAAACGGCCAGCGCATAAGCAAGCACGCCGTAGCGGCGTGTTCGATGCTCCTTTAACGTGTATACGTTTGATGTCCGTCATAAATTTCAAGAGCGTGTTCACTTCACTAGGCCAACAGCCAAAGTATTCCTTTGCATTGCCCTTTGACGTTGAACTTCTGGATTTTCACCGTCCTGAACGCACGATCGTCTTCGAGGAAGGAAGCCTTGATCTGAAGACGACCGCCCACCGGTGCCGGAACTTTTGCAACAATACCGGGTGAAGGGGGGGCGGAAATATCCGCTGCGACCATTCAGGTCGCATAGCGAAGCGAGAGATCGGTTCCCTATCCCCGATAACTGCAGCCAGACCTCCTTTCGATCTTTGAAAAAATTCGACCTTAGATAACACCGCCGAGACCGATTGTTCTCCGATCCGACGACAGCAGGAACTTTCATGTCGCCGCCGTGTTGTCGTAACGGCGCTGGCAGATCTGCCGCGTAACGATACCGAACCATGGGAGCTGACCGATGAGTGATACGGAGCAACCGGACCAGCAGACGCCTCCTACCCCGGGGAGCCCGGCTCCCGCCGCGACACCAAACTCAACCGGGCCGATCTCGTCCACACCGGATGAGCCGGCGGTAGAAGCGTCGGTAGACAGCGCGCCAGCGCTATCAGCCGACGGCCAGACCCTGCAGGAGCGTCCAAAAACCAAAGGCGTGGCCGATATTGTCTTCCTCGTCGACGTTAGCGGCAGCATGGACCCCTGCATCGACGCGCTGCGGAGAAATATCGAAGCCTTTATTGACTCCTTAAGCCACGGTGACCCGAACAACGCTGCCCCTGTCAAAGATTGGCGCGGCAAGGTTGTCGGCTACCGTGACATTGAGGCCGCCCAAGCCGAAGGCCTGCCATGGATCGTCGACAATGACTTCGTCCGCGATGCCAGCGCGCTCAAGGCGCAGCTTGGCACGCTACAGGCAAACGGCGGTGGGGACGAGCCGGAGTCGCTTCTCGATGCCCTTTATAAGCTTGCCTCTATGGATGCTGTGCCGAAGGGTTCGCAGACAGAGGATCCGGCGAAATGGCGCTATAGAAGCGATGCGGCGCGTGTTGTCATCGTCTTCACCGATGCTTCATTCAAGGAGACCATGAGCATTGCGGAGGCAAAGGGCGGCTCGTTGCAGGACGTAGCTAACCTTATCATGGCCAACCGAATTATTCTCAGCCTCTTTGCCCCGAATTTCGAGGGCTACGATAGGCTGAGCCAGATCGACAAGTCGGAATGGGAAGTGGTGGAATACGAAGGGCTGAACCCGCAGGAGGCGCTGCAGAAATTTACCTCCGACCCGGTTAACTTCCGTAACACCCTGAAGCAGCTGGCCGCCAGTGTATCCCGGTCGGCAGCGACCGTAGCGCTTTAGCCCGACTTACCCGAAAGCCATGGCCAAGAAGCTGAAAATCGGCGACCGGATCCGGCAGTATCGCGTCACGAAAGTCTTCGGACCGGGAATGATGGCCATTTCCTATGGAGCTGAGACTTCTACCGGTGAGAAGGTTTTTCTCAAGCAATACAAGTCCCCTGCTCCGACTGTTGTCTGGTATGGGGCTTTCATTGCTTATCAGAACGAGCTCGGAGCACGCGTCCGGAATGGCCGCGCTGCTCAATTTGCGGTGCGCCAAGTCGATGCATTCGAAGAGATCTGGGGCGGGCCCTGCTACTTTCAGGCATTCGAGTTCGTCGAGAATGGTGCCGACTTGCAGCAAATGCTCGATGAGGAGCGGGAGCAGCATCGTCGCACCAAGCTGGCCGCGACTCGTGATGCCACGGTTTGGGCACGTCACCTCACGTGGTCAAAGGTGTTCATGACCGGTATCGCGGCACTGCACGAATCCAAGGTCGTTCACGCAGATCTCAAGCCGGCGAACGCATATTTGATCACTGACCCGTCGATCAGCTCCGGCTACCAGCTTAAGCTGATCGATATGGACTTCTCCCTGTTGGCTGACCGCCGCGCGCCCTGGCACGGGCATCAGGGATATGTTGGCACTGACAACTATCGGTCCCCCGAACATATGACGCGCGGCGCTATTCCGGGACTGGCTTCGGATATTTTCACCTGCGGCCTAATGCTTTACGAACTTCTCGCCGGCCATCATCCATACTGGACCGAGGACCAGGCTGATTATGCAAAGCTTGTGCAGAGCTATGCCGCCAAACCTCCGGCACTTGCCGGGTTGATGCCGGCACCGGCGAGCAATGCCGAGGTCAGTACCGTCCTCCACCGATGCCTGTCTCCAGATCCCGCGGCGAGACCCACGGCTGCGGACGTTCGGGCCATTTTGAGTGGACGGGGCGCAGGCTCTGCCGTCTCCGAACAGAAAGCTGCTCCATCGACAACAGAAGGCATCGCTCCTCCAGCTTCCGCAGAGTTGATCATTTCCGAGAGGATCGAGCTGCTTGGTGCGGACGGACGTTCGCTCCAGATCGGGGTGATGACGGAACTTGGAAAACCCCTGTTGCGGCAGTTCGGGCCGGAAAGCGAGTTCTGGGATAATCGCCAATGTGTCCTGGAACGAAATCCCGCACCGCAATGGGTAGTATCTCCCGTGGCTGGTGCGACCAACGAAACACTCGTGAACGGCCTGACCCTGACAGCTCCTCGTCCGCTCAGGCAGGGTGATCGAATTGCGGTAGGCCGCCAGGCCAAAGGCATCGTCAAGATGCCCCTTACGGTGCGGGCGCTCAACAAATGAACTCGGCCGGCGGACGTGAAGTGCCCGAGCCCTATCCTCCCTGCGAGCAGCCGGCGATAGCAGAGGCGCATCCGGTGATGACAGATGTGCCCAAAGATGAACTAGGGGCGCCGGGTCCTTCCAGTCGCGCTGCAGATGTACCAGCTGTGGGCTCCGAACCTACACCGGCGGTTGCCGCGCCATTGGACGGAGAGCCTGCGTCCGGGACGGAAAGCCTACCGTCTGATCAGGCTCTTTCGAAGGTGACGGCCTTTGCTCCATTAGAAATCGTGGATGTGAACGACCTTGATTGGGAAGCTGTCCTCAATCGCGCCAGCCCGTCTTCCATCCGCTCCGAAATTCGGTCGACAGTGGAAAGAATGGAGGATCTGCTTGACCGGGCCGACGGGCCAGGCATGCTGTTCGACAAATTCCGCACCGATCCCACCGACAAGGTCATAAAGATTTCTGACTTCGATACCGAAATCCCGTTGTGGATCATCGGCGACTTGCATGGTGACCTTCTGGCGCTCGAGGCTGCACTTGTGGCAATGCGACAGCCGGACCTGCAGCCCGGAGAAGGCCCACCTCGGATCCTGTTTCTTGGCGATCTGTTCGATGACGAGGGTTTTAGCCTCGAAATCCTTCTCCGCGTATTTGAACTGATCGTAGACGCGCCGGACCGCGTGTGCGTCATCGCCGGCAATCACGACGAAGCACTGTCTTACGATGGCGTACGATTTGCCTCGAGCGTGACGCCATCGGACTTTGCCGACTTCCTCAACGCTAACCTCACCCACGAATGGATCGAGCGGGCCGGTAAGCTTGCCGTGCGCCTGTTTACGAACGCTCCGCGCGCACTCTTCTTTCCCGACGGATTGCTTGCCGCCCACGGAGGCTTTCCGCTGGTTGACTTGCATCCCGCCCTCGCTGAATCGGGGGAATGGAACAACCCGATGTGCCTGTCTGATTTTGTGTGGACAAGGGCCCATCCGAAAGCCCGCAGGAAGCTGCCAAACCGTTTCTCCCGCGGGAGCCAGTTCGGCTACGAGGACTTCGCTGCTTTTTGCTCTTTGAGTGCTGGTCTCGGACGGCCCATCACACACATGGTACGCGGCCACGATCACGTGGACGAGAGATATGCGAGCTTCCCCGCCTATGGGGCTAATCCGCTGCTCACGACCGTCGCACTTTCGCGTCGGTTGAGCCGCGAGGCATTCGGGCCCTACGAGCGGGTTCCCACCATGGCGCAATATGTCGAAGGAGCCCTGCCGAGCGTGTATCGGTTGCACATTCCCGCGGAAATGATCCGTGCCTGTTATCCTCCGCCGGCTGCCGACAGCATCGACAATCACCCGAGCCAGGAGCCTCAACCATGACAGGCGTCATCTTGCGTTGTCCAAGCTGCGGCACCTCCACAGCGACTTCCGGTGAGTGCGAGGCCTGCCACGAGGCACAAGTCCGCTTCTACTGTACGAACCATAATCCGGGGCATTGGTTGGATGCACCCGCATGTCCGCAATGCGGCGCAAAGTTTGGCGATCCGAGTCCGGCGGCACCGTCGGTCCCACCTCCCGTTCGCCCACGTCCACCGGTGCCTTTTCCCAAAGCAGCGCCCCGCGCGGAACCACCACCACCGCTGGATACGAGTCCCGGGCCATGGGGCCGGAAAGAGCGACGGAGGTCTGCCCGCCCTGAGCCGGAGACCGACGGCGCCTCAGCGGGCGACATCCGCACGGCAAAGATGCTGGAGATGCTTCGAGCCCTCTCCCGCGCCGGTCGTATCACTCGAAGGTCAACCTATCCTGTTCCCGAAGCGCCAACTGCAAGGGCAGCAGCGGCCGGGTGCCTGATGCGCTTTATGCTCCTCGTGATGTTCCTGTTTATCATCTTGCCGCTGATATTTTCCCTGATAGGAGGCTCTCTACTTGGCGTACTCGACGGCTATTACTTCTGAGGATCGACGACCACGCCACGCTCCAAGCGGCTGGGGCCGGATGTCCGCGCCATCCGATCTGTTTTTTGTACCTTATACGTGCCGCTCCTCAACTACGCCGAAACGCTCCAGGTCCGTGAGTGCCGCATTGACGGTGGGCGCGGAAAGGCCTGTCTGTTGAACGAGTTGATTGGCCGTCATAAACGGATTTTGCTGAAAAAGGTCGTGGATGCGAAGCGCCGAGCCGGCTCGGTCGCTTTCGGATGTGATGCGCTCGCGGTCGTCCTTGAATACGTCGACGATCTGATGAGAATATATGCGAAATGGAGTCGCGTCAGCTTTCCGCAGGAATGCCCCCGGCCGCGATGATGGCCTCCGGCGTGTCGACGTCGATCTGCGCCGCGTCGCCAATCTCGACCTCAATCACCGGCAGCCCGGAGGCTTTGATCAAATAGCGGGCGCCGATGTCGCCCTTCAGCCGCAGAACCGCATTGTTCAGCGACCGCGGCAGGATAACGGGATTTCCGCGCTTGCCCTGCGAGACGGCACGAACGATCGATGCACCCTTGCCATCTTGAAAGGCCGTAATCAACCGGTTGAGATCGCTGCTGGTCACACCCGGCATGTCCGCGAGCATGACGAGGACACCGTCGGCACCATTCGCCTCGGCAGAGGCAAAGCCTATCACCAGGGAGCTTGCCATCCCGGACGCGTAATCCCGATTTGCGACGATGTTCAATTGCAGATCGGAGAGTGCCTTGCGGATGTCGTCCTGGCGATGGCCGACGACCACAATGACGGATTCGGCATGACTATTGCTCGCAGCCAACGCCGAACGGCGGACGAGCGGCATCCCGTCAAACTCGGCCAGCAGTTTGTGGCCGCCGTTCGGGCCCATGCGCGTCGCCATACCGGCAGCCAGAAGTACGATCGCCACTATTGGCTTTATATCTTCAGTCGCGATGGATTGTCCCAGCATCCAGGCGGCCTGGTCTTCTCCCACATCATCCGTGTTCATGCGCGCATCCGTCACGTGGCGAAGCTCAGCCTGCTTCAGCCGCGCGAGGTCGCAGTCTTTCAGAACATGGCCTTTCGAAAAAGTGCCTTCGGGCAACCTCAGCGGATGAGCAAGCACACGCCCGTTAGCGTCGTCGATGGATAACTGACCGGATTTCATGGTCCTCCATCCCCAGATAACGAAAGAGGGCGCGACCGAAGTGCTTGAATGACCTCGCCCAATATCGCCACGGCGATCTCGGCCGGATTGGAAGCCCCGATATCGAGCCCGATCGGAGCATGAATGGCTGAAAGCGCATCGGGGGTGAAACCTTCCAACGCAAGCCTGTCGGTCCTCGCAGCATGCGTCTTTCTGCTACCCAGCGCACCGATGTAGAAGCAGCCCGTCCGCAACGCCGCGGCTAGCGGAAGATCATCGATCCTCGGATCATGGGTGAGTGCAACCAAGGCCGTGTAACGGTCGAGCGGATCGAGCAGAAAAGCATCGGCAGGCCAGTCGGTGGAGAGCGGCACACCAGGGAAGCGTTCGCTAGTCGCAAAGGCCGTGCGCGGATCGATGATGCGCACATCGAAACCGGCAAGCCCTGCCATCTGCGTCAGATACTGGCCAATGTGCACGGCACCGATAATGGCGATACGCGGCGCAGGTAAATAGACGTTCAGGAACCCTCTGCCCTCGGTTGCATCGAACGCCATCGAGCGGCCGGAGCGAAAGGCGTCTTCGATCAAATCTGCGATCGGCCCGTCAAGCGGATCACCCTCTAGAACGATGTGTTCGGTATGACTGTCAAGATCAGCCAGCAGAATCGCAGCGATCCGTTTGCGGCGCGCAGCGTTTAGGCGTTGCAGGCTCGCAAGCTGCATCAGTCGAGCCTTTCGACATAAACGCGGATACGCCCGCCACAGGACAGTCCAAGGCGCCAGGCGGTCTCGTCCGTGACGCCGAACTCTAGCATCTGTGCCGTGCCACCGGCAATCACATCGAGCGCGGCCGTGACGACCGCACCTTCGACACAGCCGCCGGAAACCGAGCCTTCGAAATTGCCGTCTGCGTCGACGACCAGATGGCTGCCAGCCGGACGTGGAGCCGAGCCCCAGGTTTCGATGACCGTTGCGATGGCAACGGCGCGACTTTCATCTATCCATGTCTCGGCCGTCAATAGCGGATCGTTTGGATGTGATGCAGTTGTCATTCGAGCGAATCTTCCACGTAAGTGTCGTTCAAGCTTGCGAAGACCCGGGCGATATCCGTCTCCCTGACGCTATCGCCGACGTACCAGCTCAGGGTGTCATACAAGCCGAGGAAGGAGCCCTTTGTCTTCGCGAGAAGCGCCGTGGCTTCCGCACTGGAGATCGAAAGCGTGGCGACAAAGAAGTCAACCAGAGCGGCCTCGGCCTTCGGATGGGCAAATACCAGCGCCGCTGGAGAGTTGGGCAAAAGCACGGGCAGTGCTGGACGTTCCGGCCGGCATGGTAAAATGGCCTCCAGAAGGATATCACGTGATGATGCACCCACTTCTATGACGAAAGCCTCCGCATCCAGCACCCATGCGGAGCGGACGGCGTCGAAGTACTGGAAGTCCCGCTCAACGAGGGTAAGGGGCACCATGTTCGCCTCGCCGGGCTCCAGATACAGTTTGCAGAAGGCTTTGAGTTCCCGGATCGGCCGTTTTAAGCCGGGTTTTACCGGACGAACGTAGAGCTGAACGATCTCTTTGGCCGCGACAGACCCGGTGTTGCGGATAGTAACGCTCGCGGTACAGGCCACGCCCGGAGCGACTTCCTGTATGTCAATCCAGAGATTCTCATAGCTGAAGGTCGTGTAGCTGAGACCGTGCCCGAAGGGAAACGCCGGAACGATTGCCTTGAGATCGTAGAAGCGATAGCCGACGAAAACACCCTCGCTATATAGATGGCGCCCATGCTCACCGGGATAGGTGTGCCAGCCGGGAATGTCATGCATCCGCACGGGCATGCTGGCAGAGAGTTTGCCGCAGGGGTTCTGCTCGCCAAACAGAACGCGGGCAATCGCTTCGCCGCCGCCCTGCCCGGCGTAGAACGCGGCGAGCACGGCATCGACATCCTCGAGCCACGGCATTTCGACGGTATCCGGCATCGAGAGCACCACGATAACCTTGCAACCGGATGCAGCCAGCGCATGAAGGAGGGCGTCGTGGCTGGCGGCCAGCTTCAGTGTGTCGCGGTCGTTGCCCTCGCCGTGCCGGCTCTTCTCGTTTTCCGCAAACACCACTGTGAAATCGGCAGAAGACGCCGCCTCGACGGTCGCCTCGATCAACGCCTGCATATTGACCTCTGCGGCAGAGGAGAATGGCAGATGCTGCACCTCGAAGTCAGCCCCTGCCCGCGCGGCAATCTGAACGAAGGGGCTGTCGACGCGATAGGGATTGGTCGTGGCCGAACCGGAACCTTGGATCACGGGGATGGTAGCGCCGTCACCAACGACGAGGAGTCGGCCGGTGCTATTCGGATCAAGCGGCAATGTCCGGCCTTCGTTGCGCAGCAAGACTATCGATTCCGCTGCAATCTCGCGCGACAGAGCGTGGTGCCGGTCGAGATCGGCGACCGTGTCGCGCCGCTCCTGCGTCTTGCATTTGCGCACGAACGCCAGAACCCTAGCGCAGGCGGCATCGATCACCTCGGGCGCCACATCACCAGCCTCGATCGCCGCTCGCAGGCGGGCCTTGCGTGGCCGGCTTTCCGGCATGTCGAGATCAGTCCCGGCAGCGATCGCCGCACTACGGTCCTTAATCGCGTGCCAATCGGAGACGACAAGCCCGTCATAGCCCCATTCCTCGCGCAACACGGTGCCGAGCAACCAGTGATTTTCTGCTGCCTGGATGCCGTTCAGCCGGTTATAAGCGCTCATCACCGTCCACGGCGCGCTCTTTCCGATCACCCGTTCGAAGCCCGCCAGATAGATTTCGCGAAGAGCCCGTTCGTCGACATCGGAGCTGGTCGTTGTCCGTTCAATCTCGGAATTGTTGCAAGCAAAATGCTTCAACGAGGCGCCGACGCCATTGTCCTGTAGGCCCGAGATGACGGCTGCGGCAATGTCCCCGTTGATGAGGGGGTCCTCGGAGTAGTATTCATAGGCGCGGCCGGCAAGCGGCGTGCGTCGGATATTAATGCCTGGCCCAAGCAGGAGATGAACGCCAAAATCCTGGCATTCCGCCGCCAGCGCTTCACCCATGCGGTAGGCCAGATCGACGTCCCAGGAACAGCCAAGCAGATTGCCGTTTGGAAAGCAGGTTGCAGGACGTGTCGTGCCGAACATGCCGCCAGATGCATCGGCCTGTTGGCCGACAACCGCCAGAAACGCCTGGAGGCTGTCTTCGTCGTTGTCGCCGGCGTCGATCTGGGTTGTGGAGTAGCGAACGCCATGGGCACCATCGGTCATGACAATCGATGGAATACCGAGCCGTTCGATCGATGCGGTCTTCCACAGCCCGCGTCCGCTCAGAAGATCGACCTTTTCGGCAACCGTCATCTGGCCGACAAGCGACTTGATTTCGTCTTCGCTGGGCTGAAACATGGTATTCTCTCGATTTGTAGAAACAGGCGTGGTCTCTTCTCAACAGATCTTCTGCAGGAGCTCCATCAGCATCATCCGCTCGGCAAGCGTCAGAGTGCTCAGCGTTTCCTGCGAGATCTGCAGTGCGACCGACAGGTTGCGGGCCACTGTCGCCTCGCCTTCCGGCGTCAGCGTCAGCACCAGCCGGCGCGCGTCGGTGGCGTCGGGTGCGGTGTGCACCAGCCCACGTTTTACCAGACGGTCGACGACGCCCTTGATGGTCGCCATATCCATGGCGGTCTCGCGGCCGAGGTTGCCCTGCGAGCAGGGCTGCAGGTCCTTCAGCCTGACGAGCGCCGCCCACTGGGTGGTGGTCAGCTTTTCCGCCATCAGGCTCGCAAAGATCGCCACGTGCCGCTGGTTGGCCTGGCGCAGGTAGAAGCCGATCTGCTCGCCAAGCGTATACTGTGCCTGCTGGCCCTGCGCCTCGGTCGCTGCGGTCTTTTGTCGGCCGTCTTTTTCTTTGAACGGAACGTCCATCGGATCTCTCAAATCTGCCTGTTCCTCGTGATGACCGGCAATGGCGCTGCCGAATTCACTCTCGTCGTAAATTTAGAATGGCTTCTGTCGTTAGGATTTCAATCTGCTCCGAAAGCCTTGGCGCCAGGATCTCGATGACCATGGCATGTGCCTTCATATCGCCGCTTGCCACCGCATCCTCGGCCAGAATGACCCGGTAGCCGGCGTCGACCGCATCGAGAACGCTGGCGTAGACGCAGACGTCGGTCTCGACGCCCGAGAAAATCAGCGTGTCCGTTGCCGATCCTTGCAGCCGCTCTAAAAAACCGGGCGAGCCAAAGACCGAGTAGGTCTCCTTGTCCACGATAGACCCTGGACCGGCGATCGCCGAAAGCGGCGCCACCAGATCCAGCATGGCGACATCGAGCTCATCCAGCGTCACCGATGACCAGCGACGATAGTAGGTCTTCCAGCGACCCGTGGCATTTTCGGCACTTTGGGGCACCATGAAGCGAGCAAAGACAGTCTCAGCGGGCTGCGCTTTGCTGAGCGCCACCACATTGGGAAGAATGCCGGCAATTGCTGGCGTATGCCACGCCGTTTCCTCGGCGAAGAGGCGCTGCATGTCGATGACGACATGCAGCGCATTCCTGGAGAGTGGCGCGGGTGCCATCATCAGTCGGCCACCGGGACGGTGTGTTCCGCGGCCCAAGTTAGGGTGATGGTGTCGCCATCGCTCAGGACCTTGCCATCGCGGTTTTGTGCAAACAGCTTCAGCGGCAGACCGTCTGCCGTCTCCAACAGATAGGACAGCACGGGGCCTGCGTAGATGACGGTGGTGATGCGCGCCGTCAGGCTGTTGCCATCCGTCGGACCCGATGCGATCGACATCTTCTCCGGGCGCACCGCGAGCGTGACGTTCGAGCCGCTTGATGGCAACGTGCCTGTGGTCCTGACCATCGTTCCATCGGCGAGACGCACGGCGCCGTTCTCCACCGTCCCGGTGAGGAAGTTGGAATCGCCGAGGAATTCGGCGGCAAAGCGCGTCAGCGGCCGTTCGTAGACGGTTTCCGGCTCGCCGATCTGAACAATACGGCCCTTGTCGAGGATCGCCACCTTGTCAGACAGCGTCAACGCCTCCTCCTGGTCGTGGGTGACGAAGATCGTCGTCAGGCCGCTTTCGCGCTGGATGCGCAACAGTTCGACCTGCATTTCCTGGCGAAGGCGGCGATCGAGCGCCGACAGCGGCTCGTCGAGGAGCAGCACGCTCGGCTTGATGACCATGGCGCGGGCCAGCGCGACGCGCTGCTGCTGACCACCCGACAGCTGCTTGGGCATGCGATCGGCAAAGCCAGGCAGATGCACCATCTCGAGAGCGCGATCGACTTCCTTGCGGGCGGCGGCGCCCTTGATGCCCCGGCGTTCGAGACCGAAGGCGACGTTTTGGGCAATCGTCATGTGCGGGAACAGCGCGTAGGACTGGAACATCATGCCGATGTTACGACCCCAGACCGGGATGTCGGTGACATCGTTGTTGCCGATCGTGACGACGCCCTGGTCGGGCTTGATGAAGCCCGCGATGATGCGCAGCAGCGTGGTCTTGCCGGAACCGGATGGGCCGAGAAGGCTGGTGAAGGAGCCTTCGGGGAACTCGGTGGTGATATCGGACAGGACCGGCGTGGTGCCGTAGGTCTTTGCGACGGAATTGACTTTAACGTTTGTCACTTGTGTCTCCGGGCTTGGCGAAGCGCGCAAAAATCAGGATGATCGTCATCGAGCCGAGCAGAAGCACCGTCGAGATCGCATTGATTTCAGGGGTAAAGCCCTTGCGGATCGAGGAGTAGATCTGCACCGGCAGCGTGGTGTAGCCGGGCGTTGCGAGGAAGTAGGAAATCACGAACTGGTCGAGCGACACGGCGAAGGCGAAGAGCGCGGCGCCAAGGATGCTCGGATAAAGCAGAGGTAGCGTCACCGAGAAGAAGGCGTGAACCGGTGTCGAACCAAGGCTCATCGCGGCTTCTTCGAGGTCGGCGCGGATTGTCTTGAAGCCCGTGCCGACGACCAGAACAACGTAGGGGATGGCAAGCGCGACGTGGCCGATCAACAGGGCATGCATACCGCGCCCGATACCGGTCCAATAGAAGAAGATCAGCATCGCTGTGCCGGTGATCAGCCAGGGAATGGCAATCGGCGGCAGCAGCATGAGTTGCAGGAGACTTCTGCCGCGAAAGGTCCGGCGCGACAGCGCGACGGACGCCATGGTCCCCAAAGCCGTCGCCAGAACCGCGGTGATACTCGCGATCACCAGGCTGTTAAGACCCGCCGTCAGAAGGATGCTGTTGTCCCAGAGCGCGTCGTACCATTGCAGCGAGAAATGGAATGGCAGCTCGTAAAGTGGCGAAGCGTTGAACCCCATCGCCATCATCACGAGAATGGGCGTGTAGAGGAAGATGAGGATGGCGATGAGATAGATTGGACCGAGCGTTTTCATGATCCCTTCCTCAAGCGACCGTCCCGCGGCGCAGGACACCGGAGAAGGTTGCGAAAATTGCGAGCACGACAGCCAGCAGCGTAAAGGACAACGATGCGCCCAAAGGCCAGTTGAAGGCCTGGGTGAACTGATCCTCGATCACCGTTCCCATGGTCACGCCGACACGACCGCCCAAAATGCGCGGTTCCATGAATGAACCGATGACTGGAATGAAGATCAAAACGGCGCCGGAGATCAGCCCGGGAGCCGCAAGCGGCACTAAAATCTTGAACAGGATGGTCCACCAGCGCGCGCCGAGGCTTGAAGCAGCCTCAATGATCGCGTCGTCGATGGCCACCAGCGCGATGTAGCAGGTCAGGATCATGTACGGCAGGTAGCCGTGAACAAGACCAACCACCACGGCATAGCGCGTGTAGAGAAAGCCGATGGAACCTGCGTCCGGAGCAATCATATGCAGCAGACTGTCGAGAAAGCCGTTTTCGCGCAGCACCATGGTCCACGAAAATACTCGCACGAGACCGTTGGTCCAGAATGGCAGGAGAATGAGGATCAACAACATCTCGCGCGTCTTGCCGAAGGTCGAGCGGACCAGTGCCACGGCCGCCAGGAAACCAAGCACCGCGCAGAACAGCGTGGTCCAGAAGCCGATCAGCAGCGACGTGATACCGATCCCGACCAGATAGGGTTGATCGATGAACGCGCGGTACTGCTTCAGCGTAAAGACGATCGGGGCCTTGCCCATCGGTGTCGCCGACATGAAGCTGAACACGAACATGGTCAGCAGCGGCAGAAAGACGGCAAGTGTCAGCCACCCATAGGTCGGCAGCAGCAGCGCCGTCGTCGAAACCCATGGCGGGAGCGGGCGCCGGCTGCGCGGGCCCGAAGGTCCGCGCTCTGACGCTGATATCAGACGATCATTCTGCATAGAAGGCTTTCACTTCCTGCCAGACATTGTTGAAGGCTTCGCGCCGGTCGTCGGGAATGCCCGAGACAAAGGACGTCGTCTTCAAATATTCGGTCTTGTGTACCAGGCGGGTGAGATCGTCGGCGGGGAGTGCTGAAAGGGCTGCCGAATTCGACGAGGCGGGCGCCCCGATCTTGGTTGCCCATTCGACATAGAATGTCGGATCGATCATCCAGTTGACGAAGGCAAGAGCACCTTCTGGATTCGGAGCCGATGTCGGAACACCGAGACCATCGACCCAACCGACGCCGCCTTCCTTAGGCACTACGAACTGAACCGGAAGTTTGGAAACGCGCTTGGAGCGAACCGAACCGCCCGACCAGAACAGCGACAGGTCGAACTCCTTGGCGGCAAACGACTTGTTCCACTGGTCTTCTGTCGACCACAGCAACTTGACGTTCGGCTTGATCGACTTCAGCGCGGCCGTAACAGCAGCCAGATCCTTGGGATCGTTGATGTCCTGCCCGCTCATTAGTGCGCCGACACCGACGTTGATGATGGCGTCGTCGTCCATGGCAACGCGGCCCTTATAGGCCGGATCGGCGAGGGCAGCGTAGCTGTCGGGAACCGTCATGCCCTCGCGGATGGCAAGCGAGGTCATGCCCCAGACCCACGGAACGGCATAGCCCTTGCCGTCCTTGCTGAAGTTCGGGTTGGCGCGCAGGGTCTCGTCGACTGTTGACGCGTTTGGAACCTTGCTGAAATCGATCGGCTGCAGCAGGTCTTCGGCAACCGCCTGGGCGCAACGCGCAGCGTTGAGGATAACAAGATCATAAGCACCCGGATTGGTGCGCATCTTGGTCAGCATTTCCGATTCCGAGCTGTAGTAGTCGTGAACGACTGTGATGCCCGTCTTTTCGGTGAAAGCCTTCAGCGACCAGGCTTCGTCGGTGCCGTAGCCCTGCCAGTTGAGGACCGTGATGGATCCGGCCGAAAAGGCTTTGCGCGGCAAGGTGGAGATGCTGACGCCAGCAATCAGTGCTGCGGACATCAACTTCATTGTGTTGCGTCTGGTGAGTTCAGTCATTGTGGGACCCCTCTTGAAGATACACAGTTATGGACCATCGTGACCCGTGGTCATCGACCTCAACGGATCGGCTAGCTTAACAACAAACAACGTGCCTAAGCGCGTTTATCGTTTGTATGCATACTAAAAGCAGATAAGCACTGTCCGTGGATGCTGACCTCTGAGCAAGGTGAAGTGCGCGCTGCGACGCGGCGGCATACCCCTAAGCAGAGCGCATCACTTCAATGAGCGGCGGCATGAATCCGCGGATCTCCTGCAGACTGTTCGTTCAACCCTCTGACTTTAGCATCAGTCTTTTGTTTTTATTTGTATACAAACTATTAGTGAGGAATCGAGGCCTGTCAAGCACTGCCTTGCTTTAGTGAGCACGTGGCGATGAAAAATAGACGTCCAGCCAGCGATCCTCAGCGTGTCCAGCAATCATGACGCGTATTCCGTCGTCGCCCGACAAATAGTTGATGTCCTGCCCGTTGATACGGGCGGCAAGAACATCGCCCAATGCCAAGCCTGGCAACTCGATGTAACCAGCCTCGGAGACGGGTGCAATCGTGCAGGCCACCCGCCCGTTGGCGAAGACGATGCGCGACAGCGTCGTGTGCAGATCTGTCTTCAGCGCTGCGTGACCGTTCAATGTCATCACTAGGATACCGGACTTGACGGTCAGCCCGAGCGCTCCAGACGGCGAGACCACTGGCCCGAGCACCAAATCCTGGCCGGTGTTGCGCACCGTCCAGCCGGTCCAAGGATCAAAGTCGACAATCTCGCCGGTAGCCATCAGCGGCAGCATCGCGGCCCAGATGTAGAACGGATCGGTATCGCCCTGATCCATCGCCTCACCGGTCACTGCATTGTAGTTTTCAGAGGCGATGCGATCGTCGCGCCAGTTCTTCATGAACAGATCGTAGCTCTGGCTGGCGAGCTTGCTGGCTTCGGCAACAAAGCCGTAGCGCCGCAGGCCGAGCCAGACCATGTAGTTCACGTTCGGCCAGATGCGTCCGCGCCAGTAGATATTATCGGCGAAGGCAGGATCGTCGCGTGTTGCATTCGGAAGCACGTAGTCGCCGCCGAAGGTGCTCTCGTCGCCAAGATGATGGAGCAGCAGAGCCGCCTGCGCGGGCGTCGCCGCACCGCAAAGCAGCGGATAGAAGCTGGTCGGGGATAGCGACCGCACGAAGCCACCGCGGCGCTGCCGATTGGCGAAGATGCCACGGCTTTCGTCCCATAACGTTTGCGAGATGAGCGTACGGCTACGCTCGGCAAGGGCGGCGAATTCGTGCGCATCGTCATGCTTGCCGAGCACGGCTGCCATTTTCGACAGCATTTCGGCGTCGAGAGCCGCAGCGCAGTTCAGACCCAGATCGAAGGTCGACAGCGTGCGGGTGATGGGATCGTAGACCGCTTCGTCATGGGTCGCGGAGTTGTCCATGCCGGTTTCATTGCGCGCGCCAAAGGCTGTGCCCTTATAGAGGCCTTCGCCAACATCCGATGTTCCGCACGAGAGCAGGCCGAAGCGGTCGGGATCGCGATTTTCCTGCCACCAACGCCGATTGCGCACCAGCGCATCGTAGCTTGCTTGGATCATCGAACGTTCGCCGGTGCGCTGGTAGAGCTGCCAGACAACGAGCGCGCCAAACGGCAGTTGGCTGCGATCGACCCATGCATCGTTGGAGGTGACAATGCAAGCGATGTTGCCCTGCGGCGTCGCACCCGCCATTGCCGTTGCCATGTTTTCGCGCGCCAGGTCGGCGTCGAAAACTCCGGCGAGAAGCGCCGCAAAAATCTGGTCGTTGAACCAGACGGCAAATTTCCCGAGGTTCCAAATCCGCGTCACCGCCGTGTACGGACGCGCGTTGGTTTCGTCCCAAATGGTGTTCCATGCGACCACATCGCGGACGGCGTCGAGTGCGCCATCGAACACGCCGGTCTGCGCACCAGCGATATCGGCGGATGCTCCGGCGGCAAGGCAGGCCTGCGCCTTGGCAATCGCAAGCTCCGCGCTGTCTGCGACGCCTGCAGCATAGGCCCCCTTGCGCATCATCTCGAGATTGAAACGCAAGGCGATCACCGGTGCCTCGTTCTTGCGGGTGGCGGTGTAGAAGTAACCGTTTTCCTCGAAATCCGCCCGCAGCGCGTCGATCGTGTCGTGACCGGTCACGTGCACCGGCGCCTCGGCTGTCGCGACCGCCACGAATCGCGTGCCGACCCTCAGCAGCGTGATGTTGCGGCCCATATCATGGACCGCCACTTCGCCGCCATCGGACGAGATTGCCAGCGTCAACCAGAAGCGCAGCCCCCACTCGGCCGACACCTTGCCGTTCCAGCTGCCGCGTATGGCGAAGGGATCGGTCTTCGTCGTCGAAAAGGCGACCGTCGTACCGCTGTGATCGGTCTCCAGCTCGATCAGCGAGCCGTCGATGGCGTGACGGCCAAGGCGAACCGCGTCGCGCCGCGGCTCGATCGCGGAAGTCGTCTTGCTGCGGGTCGAGTACAGCACCGGCGTGATCCGCACGCCGAGCGGCAGGAAGACCATTTCGGCCGGCCGACTGAACCAGCTGTTCCAGGCGCGCATCAGGGGAATTGTCGAATGTTGTGGCATGATTCTGGGCTTCCGGTCAGGTTTTAAGCGGGATGAGTGTCGGAGCTGCGGTCAACCCGCTCTTGTCGAGGTTCTCGCCGAGATAGGGTGTATTGTTGTAGTAGCGATTTGCCGCCGTGTTCGCGACGCGAAGTTCCAGCGAATGGACACCGGGGATCAGCCGCCCCAAAGCAAAACGGTAGGGCCGCCAGCCCCGCCGATCGATCTGCCGGCCATCGAGGTGGGCGACAACCACGGTCGCGACCTCTGGCAATTCGAGAAACCACTCCGCCTCGTCGCCGATCTCAAGCGCCAGCCGGTAGATACCCGTGCCTGAGAAATCGGCAAATCCCTGCGTCTCCCATCCGCACTCGACCGAGATCGGCACGAATGCCGCATCGGCGCCTGGCGCGAAACTCCAGCCGACGACAAGCGATACGGCGCGCGCGGCATCGAGCGGCGGCTGGGCCGTGAGACGGCCCTCTCTTGCTATCCCCTGCGCCGTCTCGCGCAGCCGCATGCAGCGCACTTCCTGCGGGTCGAGCCTGACCGTCAGGCGGCTGAAGGCAGCGGCCTCCTCCACCTTGCCGGTCGTGGCGGACCAGATCTCGGAGTCGACGCCGTCACCGAAGGAAATCTCGCTCACCAGCGGCGTTGCGCCATCGTTGAAGAGAACAATCCGCCACCAGCAATCGGCTTCATGCCCGACCCATTGCCAAGGACGATCCGGCGAATGGCAAACCACCGCCGGACCTGATAACGGCAGCAACGACAGGAGCGCAGTGATATCTCGCCTCTCAGGCATGTGATCGATGTGCGTGGAAGCTATCGGGCTCAGCGGATCGCCGCCATCGCAAATGGTAGACAAGCGATCTCCTGACGACCAGACAACTCCGCCAGCAGCCTTGAAGGCGTCTAGCGCGCGCAACGTTTTTGCCGTCTCGAACACCGTGACCGATGGTAGGACAACAGCATCGAAGGAGAGCCCGGATGCCAGCAGGCGGCCGTTCTCGATCCTTGCCGTCGCGAGATCGGCTTCGCTGACGAACATGAAGTCGCAGCCTTCAGCCAGAAGCCCTCCGCACCATGCACCGATGTGGGTGGCATGGTTGTGGCGTGGGCCTTCTGCAAAGGCGGTATGAAGCGGATAGAGGATCGCAACCGGCGTGCGTGGGGTGGCCAGTTCGATGAAGGCAGAAATGCGCGCGGTCTCCTGCGCGAACAGATCATGATAGCTCCACCACGGCTCGAAATTGATGCCCGGCCCAAAATCGAAACGCGGATTGGCAAAGGGCGTTGGATCGTCGTCATGACCGTCAGTTTGGTATACGCCGTGCCACAGAAACTGCCGGGTGCCGAGGCAATAGAGCCGGATTGCCTGCGCCCTGACCGTCTCCAGCGTCAACTCCCATTGCCCCGCAGCGCGCACCGGCGTTCGCTCGGCACTGGCATATGTTTCGACGACGCAGCGGCTGCGGCCATTCGATCGGGCAACGGAATCGCCTAGCTTCGGCGCAAGCTGAGCAACGAAGTTGTTGGAATCGACTGCCGTTTCATGCCTCAAAGCGTCGATGCCGAAGAAATCCACCGCAAGCGCCACCCTGGGGTCGATGCTGGTGAAGCCGCCGTTCAACGACCACGAACTGATATGCGGCAGGATCTCGTGCCCGGTGAGGACAATCCCCCTGCCCTCGGCCCATCTGCGCAAAGTGCCGGAAAAGGCCTCGTTCATCAGCGCCGAATAGACGGCATAGAACCGCGCCCGTAACCGCAAGGTCCCTGGCCCGACATCACGCAGCAATGCCAGCAGCGTTTTGGCGAAAGGTCCCCCCGTGCCGCCCGAAACGGCGTCCGGCAGGCTTGGCGCGAACAGCAGGCTGTTGCCGAGGCAACCCGAGATCTGATCCCACTTGTAAAAACCCGCTGCCGGTTGGTCGTAGAACACGAAGCCGACGGGATCGGGCACGAGATCGCCAAGCGCCTCGACCAGCGGATCAAGCCCGACCTCGATGAACCGCTCCGCGGCCTCCGGCAGCAGGTAATTGATCAGCCGCGAAGTGGTCGACCGGGCGCTGACGAACACCGTCAGCATCTGGCCGTCCCCGGCCGCGCCGTCGAACGCGTAGGTGCAGGACACACCGTCGCTGTCGACGATGGATGTCCGCGCCGTCACATCGACAATCTGATCGAGGCCGACGATGCCGGCCGACGAATGCAGCAACGCCGCTTCGACCGTCCACTCACACCATTCGACCACGCATCCCTCATACTGCCACTCGACGATATCGGCGCCCATTGTCCGGGTGAACGGCGGGTGGATGCCGCTGATCTGCCCTCGCCCATGCCCTGATGACGACCAAAACAGGTGACGCTCGCGCAAGTCGTCGCGGCCCGCGACAGTTCGGCCGCCGGCATGACCGCTGATCCAGTTGTAATCGTCGTAGATCCCAAGCTTCAGCCCAAGCTTGCCGGCGATCCCGGCCGCGACTCGATAGGCTTCGAGATAGGCCGGCGACAGGTAGTCATCGCGCGACATCGCAAGCCGGGCCTGGATCAGGATCGTGCCGATCCCCTTCAGCTTGAAATCGCCGAGCTGAGCGTGGCAAACCTCCTGCGTCGGGATCGAATGCCAGAACCAGTAAGCCGACGGGCGAAACGCGGCTGTCGGGTTCTCGAACAAGTCGCGGGGGTCGATATCCTGTCCGGTTCGGATCTGGTCCAAATCGTCTGCTCCCTAGTGGCTTGCTGCCGTCACCCGTTGCATGGCTTTCGTCGTTTCCGTCCAGGCCGGCTTGTCGGGGGCGAAACGCGCTCTCAGATAATCGGCGAGGTCTTTGATCTGGTTCTCGTTCAGTGTCTGGCGGAACGCGGGCATCGACATCACCTCGGGGGCTTCCCGGCCGGTGGTCTGCGCAAGGATCGCCGGCGCCTCGACACCGTTCAGGATCGCCTGGATGAGATTATCAGGCGTCGCGGCATGCAGGTTGCTGTTGAGGGCCAGCGACGACAAAATCGAATTGCCGGTATGACAAGTCGCGCAGGCACCATTGAAAATACGCTCGCCCTTCGGCGAAATCCGCGCGGCAGAAGCCTTGGCCGCTTCACTCGCGGCAACGGCCGCCTCGCTCTGTGCCTTGGTCCCGGCGGGCGCCTCGTTGAGGCTTGCGAGATAGGTCGCCATGGCGCGGATATCGCTATCCGGCAGCGGCTGCATCACCTCGACGACATGCGCCATCGGACCGGCGGCACTGCCATGATCGCGCGAGTGTCCGGTGCGCAGGTAGTCGTAGAAGGCATCGGCCGTCCAGCCGACCGGACCCCTGGCGAACGCATTCAGGGCCGGCGCCTCCCAGCCGTCGGCAAAGCCGCCGGAAAGCCGGGCGCTGCCGCTCTTTTCCGCGCCGAGCACATTGCGGTCCGTGTGGCAGGCCGAACAGTGACCCAGGGTCTCGACGAGATAGGCGCCCCTGTTCCACGGCGCATCGCGGGTCTCGACATATTTGAACGGCTCCGTTTTCAGGAACAGCGCGTTCCAGCCCGCCATCATCGCGCGGATGCTGTAGGGAAACTTGAGCTTTGTCTCCGGCGCCTTTTCGGCGACCGGCGCCTGCGTCATCATGTAGGCGTAGAGCGCCTGAAGATCGGCATCCTCGGCGCCCGCAAACGAGGTGTAGGGATGGGCGGGATAGAGGTGATGGCCATCACGGCTCACGCCCTCGCGCATGGCCCGCTCGAAGGCCGGGTAGGACCAGGCGCCGATGCCGCTTTGCGCGTCCGGGGTGATGTTGGTGGCATAGACGGCGCCGAACGGCGTGTCGAAGCGCCGTCCGCCGGCGAAGGGTGTGCCGTCATTGCCGACATGGCAGACATTGCAGGCGCCGGCCGCAGCCGCCAGCCGGCCGCGCTCGATGGTGGCGGCGCTGTAGACGTTCGCGTCCGGGCGCTGGATGGTGCCGATCACCGGGCGCCATGGCGAGGCCATCGTGACGATGCCGGACAGAGCCGCGACCGCACCGACGGCGGACAGACCGATGTTCCACCAGTTCCGCTTCTTCGCGACCGGGGCGGCCGGCGTTTCGTCCGTCTTGCCGTTCAGCGCGGCCAGCACCAGTTCCGGCGTCAGCGGCAGCTCGCGGAAGCGAATACCGGTAGCATCGTAGACGGCGTTGGCAATGGCCGAGGCGCTGGGAACGGAGGCGGACTCTCCGACGCCGAGCGGGGGTTCGTCCTGCCGCGGCACCATTAACACGTCGATATCAGGCACCTCGGGAAAGGTGATCAGCGGATAGCCACCCCACTCCTTCGACTGCACGGCGGTCGACGAGAATTCGACCTTTTCCTTCAGCACCCGGCTGGTGGATTGAATGATATTGCCGTGGATCTGGTGGCGGACACCATCCGGATTGATCATCATCCCGGAATCCTGCGCGCACGTCACCTTGGTGACCGCGATCTCGCCAGTCTTCTTATTGACCGCGACATCGGCGACCCAGGCGGCCCAGGCGGCGGCTTTGCCCGGAAACGGCCCATGGATGTAGACGGCATAGGCGAACCCTCGCCCATAGAGCAGGTCGCCCTCGCCGCCGAGCGTGCCCCATGTCGTATGCGGTACCCAGTTTGCCCGTTCGGCCAGCGCACGCACTAGATCGACGGCGCGCGGATCGTGGAGGTAGCGAAGCCTGTACTCGACTGGATCGACGCCGGCCGCGGCTGCCAGTTCATCGACATAGCATTCGTGCGCAAACGTGTTGGGCATCGCCGACACGCCGCGGAACCAAGAGGCGCGCGCGATCGGCGGCATGTCGTGCACGGTGACGCGAAGGTTCCCGTAGGCATAGGGCGGGATGGCGGTGCGATCGCCCATCTGCACGACGTCGGAGACTGGCGGCACCTTGCCGGTGAGGATCAAGGGAAGGGTCGGCGCCAGATTGGAGGGATAGCGGGTTTCGAAATCATAGGCGGACGGACCGCCTTCCAGATCGAGACCGCCGCGCACGTCCATGATCTGGGCGGCGCCCTTCGGCTCCCAGGCATGCTCCTGTTCGCGCGTCAGCTGGACACGGACGGGCGCCTTGACGGCGCGCGACAGCAGGGCCGCATCCGCAGTGACGTCATCGGCGCAATTGCGGCCATAGCAGCCGGCGGCTTCCAGCCGCTCGACCCGGATCAGCTCTTCCGGCATGTCGAGAAGCAGCGCCAGATCGCGCCGCATCGGGAACGGGTTCTGCGTTCCCGACCAGACCGTCAGCCCACCTTCGTTGTAATCGGCCACCGCGCAGGACGGACCGATCGAGCCGTGCATCTGGTAGGGCCAGACATAGGTGCGGTTCATCGGCTGGGCGCTGCCGGCCAGGGCCATATCGACATTGCCGAGATCGGCAAGCTTGCGCGCGGTCGACGGATTGGCGCGCAGCGCCTTTTCTGGCGCGTTGAGATCCGGCCACTCGGGCGGCGCGCGCCACACGACCTTCAGGCTCTTCGCCGCCTCGATGGCGATTTCCTCGCGGGTCGCGACCACGCCGACGAAATCGCCGATGGCGACGATGCCGACAAGCCCGCGAATATGCGCGACCGATGCCTCGTCGATCGAAATCAGGCTGTTTCCGACATGGTCGCCGTGATCGAAACCGGCATAGGGCGGCCGCACGACGCGGCCATGCAGCATGCCCGGCACGCGGACATCATGCACGTAGGTCCAGCGCCCCGTCGCCTTCTCGGGAATATCGACGCGCGGACGCGACGAGCCGACCAGCTTGTAGTCCGAGGCCGGTTTCAGGGCCGCGTTCTTGTCGATCGACAGCCTGGCATGGCTGCCGGCGACGATATCGCCGAAGCTCAACCGCCAGTTCTCGCCGCCGTCGGCACGGATAATGCCGTCTTCCAGCCTCAGCCGATCAAGCGGCACGCCGACCTTCTCGGCTGCCTTGGCCAGCAGATGATGGCGGGCGGTGGCGGCGGCCTGCCGCAGCGGCACCGCGGTGATCTGGATCGTTTCGCTGGCGATGGTCGCGCCCTGGTCGGGTGCGGCGGAGGTGGTGCCAAGCACCATGTCCACATGCTCGAACGGCACGCTGAGTTCCTCGGCGACGATTTGCGCCAGGGAAGTTCGGATGCCTGTCCCGAGATCGACGTGGCCGTTGAACGCGGTCACTCGGCTATCGGCGCCCACCGCGATATAGAGTTCGGCCGCATCGCCGAGCAGTGCATCGTTGACGATCAGCAGCGTGTCGGCGGCCGACATATAGGCCGATTTCGGCATTTGGCGGTGATCGGTCACGGGGAGACCTCCTTCGCGGCTTTTGGCGAGACACCGTCCGGCATGGATCGGCGCGCTCGCTCGACCTTGGCATAGGCGACGGCCCGCCTGGCCGCGGCGAGTATTTCCATATGCGTTCCGCAACGGCAGAGGTGATGGCGCAGCGCCTCGCGAATCGTGTCCTCGTCGGGATCGGTGTTGCGATTGAGCAGGGCTGCGGTGGCGATGATCATGCCGTTCAGGCAATATCCGCATTGAGCCGCGGCCTCGTCGATAAAGGCCGCCTGGACCGGATGCAGATGCTCGGGCGTGCCGAGACCCTCGAGTGTGGTGACACGGCGCTTGCCGACCGCACCGAGCGGCACCGTGCACGAGCGAACGGCGCGACCATCGACAAGTACAGCGCAGGCACCGCATTCGCCGAGCCCGCAACCGTATTTCGGACCATTCAGGGAGAGATCGTTTCTGAGGATATAAAGAAGTGGTGTTTCCGGGCTTGCTTCGACGCTCTCGACGGCGTCGTTCACATTCAAACTGAAGCAAACTGGCAGTGTCAAAGCAGGCCCTCCGCACCGGAGAACGAAACACAGACCACGCCTTTTTCCATTGGCCGAACCGCTACGCAGCAGACATCGCGCGGACGCCCACAAACCATAACGATGCGACAGTCACCGACTCTTCGCATCTATTGCCCCTTTTATTTTATTAAGAAGCGTATACGCTTTATAGTGACGAATGACAAGCCGGATTTTGCCATTGCGATTTTGCTAGTATATTCAATTGCTAGGCGAATTTCTGCTTAATTTGGATGAAAATCAAAGCCTCGCTATTGCTATTTAGAGTGTATGCGCTAGACTTTTGCCTAGCCTCCAATCGTGGGAACAATGCGTCGAAAGACAGCTAAGAAGGGTCGCTATGTCTAACCGAAAAGAAAAGATCGCGATTATCGGCGCCGGCCTCGGCGGCGCCGTCGCGGGTGCGCTACTCCAGCACGCGGGTTTTGACGTCAACGTCTATGAACAAGCGCCGAGCTTCTCGCGCCTGGGCGCCGGCATCCATATGGGGCCGAACGTCCTGAAGATTTTCGAGCGCATCGGCGTCGACAAGAAGGTCATCAGCATCAGCAGCACGCCGAGCCATTGGTTCAGCCGCGACGGCATTACCGGCGAATACACCGCGCGGGTTCCGCTCGAGGGCTACGGCCAGACCTATTGCACCGTTCACCGTGGCGACCTGCAGGCCATTCAGTGCGATGCGCTGCAGCCGGGCACCTTGCATTTCGGCAAGAAGCTGGCTCGCCTCGACGACAGCGGCACCGACGTACTGATCGAATTCGAAGATGGAACCTCGGTGCGCGCCGATATCGTGATCGGCGCCGACGGCATCAATTCGCGCGTTCGCGAAACGCTGCTCGGCGAAGAAAAGCCGAATTACAGCGGCTGGGTCGGCCATCGCGCCCTGATCTCGTCCGACAAGCTGAAGAAATACGACCTGACCTTCGAGGATTGCGTCAAGTGGTGGGGTCCGGACCGTCACATGATGGTCTACTACACGACGGCCAGCCGCGACGAATATTACTATGTCACCGGCGTTCCGCATCCGGCCTGGGAATTCGATTCGGCCTTCGTCGACAGCAGCCGCGACGAGATGGCGGCTGCGTTCGAGGGCTATCATCCGATCATCCAGGCGCTGATCGAAAGGACCGATGGGGTGACGAAGTGGCCGCTGTTCAACCGCAACCCGCTCCCGCTTTGGAGCAAGGGCCGCCTAGTGCTGCTCGGCGATGCCTGCCATCCGATGAAGCCGCACATGGCGCAGGGTGCCGCGATGGCGATCGAAGACGCCGCCATGCTGACCCGTTGCCTGCAGGAAACCGGCATCAACGATTTCCGCACCGCTTTCGGACTGTATGAGACTAACCGCCGCGACCGCGCGACGCGTGTCCAGAGCGTTTCGAACGCCAACACCTTCCTGCTCAAGCAGGAGGATCCCGCGTGGGTCTATGGCTACGACATCTATGCCGAGCCGCTGAAGAGCGAGACCGCAGCATGAGCGGCGGCGCGTTGTACGGGGCGAACGTCTTCGCCAACGGCATTCGGCAACACTATCTGCGCTACGGCGGAAAAGGCCCTGCCGTCATCCTGATCCCCGGCATAACCAGCCCGGCGATCACCTGGGGGTTTGTCGCCGAGCGGCTCGCCGAACGCTACGACGTCTACGTGATCGACGTGCGCGGCCGGGGGCTGTCTTCGACCGGTCCAGATCTCGAATACGGGCTCGACACAATGGCCGCTGACGTCGTCGGCTTCGCCTCAGCGCTCGGACTTTCCGCTCCGGCACTGCTTGGCCACTCGATGGGTGCACGCATTGCAATCCGGGCCGCCGTTTCGGCACCGAAGGCGTTCTCGCGGCTTGCGCTGATCGATCCGCCTGTGTCTGGCCCCGGACGTCGCGCCTACCCGAGCAAGCTGCCCTGGTATGTCGACAGCATCCGCCTGGCGCTGAAGGGCATCGATGCGGAACGCATGAAGGCGTTTTGCCCGACATGGACCGACGAACAGCTGAAGCTGCGCGCCGAATGGCTGCACACCTGCTACGAGCCCGCCATCGTCACCGCCTTCGAGGACTTCCACAAGGACGACATCTTCTCCGATCTCCCGAAGCTCAACCAGCCAGCCATGCTTATGGTTGCCGGTCGCGGCGGCGTCATTGAGCCGGTGGACGAAGACGAAATCCAGGCACTTTATCCAGCGGTGGAAATCGTGCGCGTGCCCGATGCCGGGCACATGATCCCATGGGATGATTTCGACGGCTTCTTTGCCGCGCTTGGAGATTTTCTCTCCCGTTATTGAAACGGCGACGGGTCGACGATCCGCCGCCGTTTGTTTGGCACCCGCTTTTGCAACGCAGAGGATTCCATCCGTGCAGAAATATTACCGTATCGGCCAGATCGTTCCGAGCTCCAACACGACGATGGAGACTGAAATTCCCGCCATGTTGACGGCGCGCCAGTCCATCCGCCCCGAGCGCTTCACCTTCCACTCCAGCCGCATGCGGATGAAGAAAGTGGTCAAGGAAGAATTGGCAGCGATGGACGCCGAATCCGACCGTTGCGCCGTCGAGCTTTCCGACGCCCGCGTCGATGTTCTCGGCTACGCCTGCCTGGTTGCGATCATGGCGATGGGCCTCGGCTATCACCGCCAGTCGGAAAAGCGCCTCACCGGCCGCACTCAGGAAAACGACACGAACATTCCCGTCGTTACCAGCGCCGGCGCGTTAATCGAGGGCCTGAAGGTGATGAAGGCAAAGAAGATCGCCGTCGTCGCACCTTATATGAAACCGCTGACCGAACTCGTGGTGAATTACATCCGGGAAGAGGGCTTCGAGGTCATGGATTGCCGGGCCCTTGAAATTCCCGACAATCTCGATGTCGCCCGCCACGACCCGGAAAATCTCCCGGCCATTGTCCAGACGCTTGATCTGTCGAACGTCGATGTCATCGTGCTGTCGGCCTGCGTGCAGATGCCGTCGCTGCCGGTGATTGCCAAGGTCGAGGCCATGACCGGCAAGCCGGTTCTGACCGCCGCTGTGGCGACAACTTACTGCATGCTCAAGAAGCTCGGTCTGGAAGCAGTCGTGCCGGGCGCCGGCGCACTTCTGTCCGGCGCATACTGAAGAGAGACCGATCATGCAGAGCGCGGAAAGCAATTATCAGGGCGTCTGGGGCAACCGCATCGGCTTCGGCCAGCGCCCTGCCCTGCTCGTCATCGATTTCCTGAAGGGGTACACCACGGAGGGCGCGCCTCTCTACGCCCCGGGCGTGGTTGACGCGGTCGCGCAGACGCCGGCGCTCATCCAGGCCGCCCGCGACGCCGGCATCCCGGTCATCCATACGCGCATCCTCTATCTTGCGGAAAACTGCGCTGACGGCGGCATGTGGGTGAAGAAATCACCCGTCATGAAGGGAATGGTCGAAGGCAATGTGCTGGCCGAGTTCTGCGCCGGCGTCGAGCCTGCCAAGGGCGAGCTCGTTATCGTCAAGCAGTATGCCAGCGCTTTCTTCGGCACCAGCCTTGCCTCGCAGTTGCATGCGCAGGGCATCGACACCGTGATCATGGCCGGCTGCTCGACCAGCGGCTGCATCCGCGCCACAGCCGTCGACGCGGTCCAGCATGGATTCCGTGGCATCGTCGTGCGCGAATGCGTCGGCGACCGGCACCCGGATCCGCACAATGCCAATCTTTTCGATATCGACAGCAAATATGGCGATGTCGTTTCGAGGGAGGAGGCGATCGCCGAAATCGCCAAGGTCAAGTCCAACTGTCCGTAACTGGACGAAACACCCAAGCATTCAAGCAAAGATAAGGGAACGAGCATGGATCAATTCAGCTTCACGGAAATTTGCCTGCATCAGTTGAAGATGTCGGGCGTCCACGAGGGCGAAAAACTCATCGTCCTTACTCAGGGCAACGAGCGCCTCGATTACGCCGACGCCTTCATGGCGGCGGGCATGCGTCTTGGCGCCAAGATGTATCACATGCGTTTGCCGCCGGTGCCGCCGGCAGGTGCATGGGCGGTCGGCCAGACAGGCCTGGCTGCCATGCCGGAAGCGGTAGAGGCCCTGAAGGCCGCCGACATGCTGATTGATTGCATCTTCCTGCTCTTCAGCCCGGAACAGATGGCGATCCAGGCGGCCGGCACGCGCATCCTGACTGCCGTCGAACCGCCGGAGATTCTCGCACGCATGCTGCCGACAAAGGAACTGCGCGAGCGCGTCGAATTTGCCGGAGACCTGCTGTCCAAAGCGAAGGTGATGCGGATCACCTCTCCGCAAGGCACAGATGTCACCTACAAGCTCAACACCTATCCCGCCGTTACGGAATATGCGTGCACGGACGAGCCGGGCCGTTGGGATCATTGGCCGTCCGGGTTTGTCTTTACCGGCGGTGACGACGATGGCGTCGACGGTACAATCGTCGTTGCTCCGGGCGATATTCTGCTGCCGCAGAACATCTACGTGCGCGACCCGATCATCTATACGATCGAGAACGGTTGGATCACCGACATTCGCGGCGGTCTCGATGCCGAGCTGGTCAAATCCTACATGGCAGGTTTCAACGACCCGCGTGGCATGGGCATGAGCCATGTCGGCTGGGGCCTTAATCAGAACGCCAAGTGGCATCGAATGGTGCCCGGCGAATTCCCGGGCGGCATGGGCATGGAAGCACGCTCCTTCTACGGCAACGTGATGTTCTCCACTGGCCCCAACAACGAGCTCGGCGGCCCGAACGATACCGCCTGCCATCTGGATATCCCGATGCGCGGTTGCTCGCTGTTCCTCGACGATGAACTGATGGTTCTTGATGGCGACATCGCCGTTAAGGAAATGAAGCACAACTTCAAATAACTGAGATTACCAAGCCGCTCCGCGTGAAATCGCGCGGAGCGGATGCGGCTCGACACGCCTTGACCGGCGCAACCTGCTGTGGTGTGTCCTGCATTCCCGCCAAAGACGCCGAACCGATGGACCACGCCGACGATGACCGCAAAAGATACCGAACAGTTGCCTGAAGCCCCTGCGCCTCAGAATGGCTACCATGTCACGGAGCAAGTCGGACATCTGCTGCGCAAGGCCTATCAGCGTCATCTGTCGATTTTCCAGACCAATGCCAGCGATCCAGACCTGACATCGGTGCAGTTCGTGACGCTGTGCGCGCTGCATGACCTCGGTCCGAGTTCGCAGGTCGAACTCGTCAAGGCGACCTCCGTCGACCAGGCGACCATCCGTGGCATTGTCGAGCGGCTGAAGGCCCGCGGACTGATCGATCTTTCCAAAGACGAGGCCGACGGCCGCAAGGTGGTGATCTCGCTGCTGCCCAAGGGCGAGGCCCTGCTCGAGGAGATGTACCCCCGGGCACATCTCATCAGCGAAGAGACTGTTTCACGCCTCAATCCGGCAGAACGCATCGCTTTGTTGTACCTCCTGCGCAAAATCGCTGATGACGAGTGTGCAGAACAGTAGGGTACTTTATGCGATCAGTCGTTGAGCATTGCCGGTCTTGATGGGGTTCGAACCGCGATCCTCCATTTTTCTGGACTCGACTTGATGAAAATCCCGGCTTTTAACTTCCGACGTATCACTACGAAGGTCTAGAAAATGTCCCGACCGCCAGAGCGCGGCGGATAGTCTTCCGTGATGTGTCAGCGTTTCATCCATATCGGTAAGGACAAACCGGACCGAGCGAAACTCCGCGTTTTCGGCCTCGGAGAACGGCCTCATTCGGCGCCCGGTCGGTATGCTAAAATCAGATGTCATTGTTTTCCAACCGGTTTGAATTCCACAAGAAGCGACTTCAACTCGATCTCACGAACGCGCCTTGCTGCCTCGCCCGGAATGACCCATGCCAATGTTCGTTCACCTCGCTCCTTGAATTTGCCGCTCACCTTCGAAATCTCAATCTCAAAAACATCAACGATGCATGGAGCGACATCCCCATCATCGAGCAATTTGAGATATGTGTATCTGCCGACTGCCCTTTTTCGTCCGCGTCCGCGCACACCCGCTTCTTCCCAGGCCTCGACGGCTGCGGCCTCATGGGGCTTTTTCCCCTTCATGGGCCATCCCTTCGGGATGATCCAGCGTCCGGTGTCGCGGGATGTTACCAATAGGATCTCGACCGCTCGATCGTCGTTGTAGCGAAAGCACAAGGCCCCATATTGCTGACGAAATGCTCCTGAAAACAGCTTTTCTGGCTTAGACGCAAGTTGTTTGAGAAGCGACAACGGGTGCTCCGAGGCGGCATTTTGACTTTTCTTTTTCGGTGCCATCCGAACTGGATAGCCGAGGCAGTGCTTTTACTCAATTCACTTGTAACCCTGAGTGGAATGCGGATAACTGCCGAATTGCAACCTACTCGGCAGATCGCGCCGATTCCCTTCCGTCGGCGATGCGGCGGAGGTCCGCTTTGAGATTGCATTTCCGATGTTTCATTCCCTTCGCCAGATCAGTGCCCGGCCGCAATTGCTGCTCCTGGCCTTCATGATCTTCGTCCAGGGTTCCGCCTATGGCTCGACCCTGCCCTATCTGTCCATAACGGCAATCCGCGGACTCGGCATGAGCGATCAGGCCTATTCGGTTCTCGTCTTCGTGACATCGGTGTCGGCGGTCACCATCAGCGTCTCGCTCGGCATTCTCTCCGACCTGATCGGCGACCGGCGCAGGATCATGATCGCCATGGCGCTATCTTCCTCTTCCCCTCGGTGCCGGTGTTCATCGTCGCTACGGCGTTCGTCATCCCGTTCTTTCAGTCCGTCAGCTCGCTGGTCCTCGTGGGCGTTCGAGCGGAAACAGCCGGCCTTCCCGGCCGCGACGCCGCAGCGATCAACGCCACCGTCCGGGCTTTCATGTCGGCCTCATGGGTGGTCATGCCGCGCCTGACGCGACTGTCACGCCTTGAAAGGAGTCGAACCGCCGGCGCTACTATCAGATCTTTTCGAGCTCTGACAAATCACCCGTTTGAGCGCGTGGCATGCCTTTAGGGACTAACTATTTGAATTGCATCTCGTAAACCTATAT
>NZ_MZMU01000015.1 GCF_004123835.1 Rhizobium leguminosarum
CTGCCGGCTCCGACACCTTTGCCGTCACCAAGCTCGGCGGCAAATCCGTCGTCGCCCGCCTGCGCGCCGATACCGGCATCGCTCCCGGACAAAACACCCGCCTCGCCTTCAATCTCGACAAGGCCGTCTTCTTCGATCCAGACAGCCAGGTGCGGATCGCGTGACGGCCAGGTGTTAACATGAGCAATTCACCAGACATCGTCATCATCGGCTCGGGCGTCGGCGGCGCCACCGTCGCGGCCGGCCTTGCCGCGACCGGTGCGCAGATATTGATCCTCGAAGCCGGCGATCACATCGCCGACCTTCCTGTTAATCGCGACCAACGCGCGATCTTCCAGCGGGGACATTTTCGACCGAAGGAAACCTGGTACGAGGCAAGCGGCAAGGGGTTCAATCCCGGCAACTACTACAATGTCGGCGGGAATTCGAAGTTCTATGGCGCCGTGTTGTCTCGCTATCGCAGCCAAGATTTCGCAGTCATCGAACACCGCGAGGGTGTTTCTCCAGCCTGGCCGTTTCCGTATGAGGTGCTGGAGCCGTGGTACTCAAAGGCGGAACAGCTGTACCAAGTTCGCGGCAGTCTGGGCGAGGATCCGACCGAACCATACCATTCGGCCGCCTATGACTATCCGCCCGTGCCCGACGAGGCGCCGATCGCCGAAATCAGGGCACGCCTCAAGGCGAAAGGACTGCATCCCTTTTCTCTGCCGCTCGGCCTGGATCTTGACGCCTGGCTGTCCAAGGCGCGCACGCCCTGGGATGCGCATCCGAATTCACATGACGGCAAGATGGATGCCGAGACCGCAGCGCTGGCGGTGGCTCTGAAGCACGAGAACGTGCGGCTCGAGACGAATGCGCGCGTGATACGGCTCGACACGGGGGCGGGGAGCAGGATCGGCCGGGTCACCTATGTCAAGGACGGACAGACGCTGATGGTTTCGCCGAAGATCGTCATCCTCTCCGCCGGAGCGGTCCAGTCGTCCGTGCTTTTGCTGCGTTCGAAAAACGACCGCTTCCCGCGGGGCCTCGCGAACTCTTCCGATCAGGTAGGTCGCAACTTCATGAACCACAACGCTTCCGCCGTCATCGGCGTCTCGCCACGGTTCAGGAATACCGCCGTTTACCAGAAAACCTTCGCCTTCAACGACTTCTATCTCTCCGACGGGGAGGGAGGACCGCCGCTTGGTAATGTACAGCTGTTGGGGCGCATCTCCGAAAAGGTTCTGAAGGGCTCTCTGCCGCGGGCTCCGGAATGGCTTCTCCGTTTCATGACAGGCCATGCCATCGACTTCTATGCGATGAGCGAGGACGTCCCCAATCCCGAAAGCCGCGTGATGGTCGATGGAGATCGGATCATTCTCCAATGGCAGAGAAGCAACTGGGACGCGCATCTTGCCCTTGTCGCCAAGCTGAAGGTGATCCTGCGGTCGATCGGATTTCCGATCGTGGTGTCCAGGCCCTTCGACAAACGCACCCCTTCCCATCAGTGCGGAACGATCCGAATCGGCAACGATCCCGCGACAGCGCCGTTGGATCCATACTGCCGTTCCTACGATCACGAAAACCTCTTTGTCGTCGACGCCGGTTTCCTCCCCACCTCGGCTGCGGTCAATCCTGCGCTCACCGTCGCCGCCCAGGCGCTGCGAGTGGCAGATCACATTGCGTCGAAGGACTTTGCAGGCATGACACAGGCGCTGGCGGTCGCCAGGCCGGATGCAACAGGACAGTAACATGGGATTTGATTACATCATCACCGGCGCCGGTCCGGCAGGTTGCGTTCTTGCAAGCCGGCTGAGCGAAGATCCCGATGTCAAGGTGCTCCTGCTCGAGGCGGGTGGCGGTGATTGGAATCCGCTTTTTCATATGCCGGCCGGCTTCGCCAAGATGACCAAAGGTGTCGCCAGCTGGGGATGGGAAACCGTTCCCCAGAAGCACATGAAAGGCCGGGTGCTTCGTTATACGCAGGCAAAAGTCATCGGCGGCGGCTCGTCGATCAACGCTCAGCTCTATACCCGCGGAAACGCCGCGGATTATGACCTCTGGGCGCGAGAAGACGGTTGCGAGGGCTGGGACTACCGTTCGATCCTACCCTATTTCAAACGCGCCGAGGACAATCAACGCTTCGCCGATGACTACCATTCCTATGGCGGTCCGCTAGGTGTCTCGATGCCGGCGGCAGCGCTGCCGATCTGCGATGCCTATATCCGCGCAGGACAGGAGCTCGGCATTCCCTATAATCACGACTTCAACGGACGCCAGCAGGCCGGAGTGGGATTTTATCAGCTGACGCAGCGCAATCGCCGCCGGTCGTCGGCTTCGCTCGCCTATCTCTCGCCGATCAAGGACAGCAAGAACCTGACGGTCCGGACGGGCGCGCGCGTCGCACGCATCATCGTGGAAGGAGGCCGTGCGACAGGCGTCGAGATCGTGACCTCGCGCGGCCAGGAGATCGTCCGCGCCGATCGCGAAGTACTGGTCTCATCGGGCGCCATCGGATCGCCGAAGCTGCTTTTGCAATCCGGCATCGGACCCGCCGACCATCTGCGCTCGGTGGGCGTCAAGGTGCTGCACGATCTGCCGGGTGTCGGCGGCAACCTCCAGGATCACCTGGATCTGTTCGTCATCGCCGAATGCACGGGCGATCACACGTATGACGGCGTCGCAAAGATCCACCGGACGCTTTGGGCAGGGCTTCAATATGTCCTGTTCCGGACCGGACCGGTCGCCTCGTCGCTCTTCGAGACCGGTGGCTTCTGGTATGCCGATCCGCAGGCACGGTCTCCCGATATCCAGTTCCACCTCGGTCTGGGATCGGGCATCGAGGCAGGCGTCGAGCGGCTCAAGAATGCGGGCGTGACGCTCAACTCCGCCTATCTGCATCCGCGCTCGCGCGGGACTGTGCGTCTGTCATCCTCCGACCCGGCTGCCGCGCCCTTGATCGATCCCAACTACTGGTCCGATCCTCATGACAGGAAGATGTCGCTGGAGGGGCTCAAGCTCGCGCGCGAGATCATGCAGCAGGCGGCGCTGAAGCCCTATGTCATGGCCGAAAGGCTTCCCGGACCGAAGGTGATGACCGACGAGCAGCTTTTCGACTACGGCTGCGCCAACGCAAAGACCGACCATCATCCGGTGGGAACCTGCAAGATGGGCGTGGGACCCGATGCGGTTGTTGGGCTCGATCTCAAGGTCCATGGCCTGGAAGGCCTGAGGGTCTGCGATTCATCCGTCATGCCGCGCGTGCCGTCCTGCAATACCAATGCGCCGACGATCATGGTCGGCGAAAAGGGATCGGATCTTATTCGCGGCTTGCCGGCACTTGCCCCCACCATCTTCGCCTATGAACGCAACGATGCGAGGCCTCGGGCCCGCGCCGAAATCCGGTAAGTCCTGTCGAGAGGAGAGACGACAATGTCTGAAGTCAGAGTGGCAGTGCTTGGCGCCTCGGGCTGGATGGGAAAGGTCCACACGATGGCCTACCAAACCTTTCCGCATTTCTTCGGAATGTCGGACGGAACGGCACGGATCGTCGCTCTCGTCGAAGGCCCCTCGACGGCAGCCGAGGATCTTGCCCACAGGGCGCCGGGCGCAAGGATTCTTCAGGATTGGAAACTGACCGTCGCTGATCCCGAGGTCGATCTGATCGATATTTGCCTGCCTGACCATCTTCACTACGAGGTGGCCAAGGCGGCTTTGCTGGCCGGCAAGCATGTCTACTGCGAGAAGCCATTGGCAAACACCGCCGCCGAAGCGCGGGAACTGGCCGACATCGCCAGGGAAAGGGGTGTGATTACCCGTGTCGGACACGCCTTTCCCCGAAATCCCGTCCATGATCTGGCGAAAGAGATCATAAAATCCGGCGAAATCGGCGAGATCAAGCTGTTCCGCGGCTGCCAGCACGTCGACATGTATGGCGATCCGAGCGCGCCCTTCATGTGGCGCGCCGATGGAACGCTTGCGCCGACCGGGATCGTCGGTGATACCGGTTCGCACATCTTCAGCTTCATGGATTTCCTGGTCGGCCGCGTCAGTTCCCTGATCGCCGACAATCTGATCGTGACGCCGCGCCGGCCTGTCGTCGAGGGCCTTTCCTATGGCGAGCAGGTGAAACTGACAGGCAATGAGACCTGGGCTGATATCACCAATCCCGATGCGACTAACCTGCTATGCCGGTTCGAGAACGGCGCCGGCGGGATCGTCGATTTCAGCCGTGTCGCGACCGGCCGCAAGTTCATGCAGACTTACGAAATCTACGGAACGAAAGGCAGCATCGCCTACAGCTATGACGAAATAAACCGGCTGCGCTTCTACTCCAACGACGACCGGACGGGTCGGCGCGGCTTCCGCGAGATCGACGTCGGTCCGGAGAATCCCACCTTCAGGGCTTTCCTTCCTCTGCCGAATTTCGGCTTAGGCTACAATGAAAGCAAGATCATCGAGGTGGCCGAGGTGATCCGCTCGATCGTTGCCAACAGACCGATGTGGCCGACATTCGAGACCGGCCACCACATCTGCCAGATCGTCGACGCATGCATGGAGTCTTCCCGGCAGAGGCGTTGGGTCGACATCCCGCTGGCTGAACGCCAATGACCATAGACGTTCCGCAGGAAATTCTTGACGCACTGACCGATGTCGACATGCCGCGGCTGCCGTCCGAGGCCGCCTCTTCGGAAATGGTCCGGCTCGCCGGCATCGAGGCGCCGGTCTACCGGGCTGGTTGCGTCGTCGTCGGATCGGGTGCTGCAGGTCTGCGGGCGGCGGTGGAATTGAAGCGGCGCGGCGATGACGTCGTCATCGTCAGCCAAAGCGCGTGGGGTGGAACTTCGGCCTGTTCGGGATCCGACAAGCAGACCCTGCACACGGCAAACACCGCCGATCAGGGCGACAATTACAAGGCGATGGCCCGCGCCATCCGCAGCGGCGGCGCGATGGACGAGGATACGGCCTACGTCGAGGCCGTGGGCTCGTCCCGGATGATGGCATCGCTCCAGTTTTTAGGCCTGCCGCTGCCTCAGGATCCGCTCGGTGGAACGCTGAGATACCAGACCGATCATGATGAGGTCGGCCGCGCTACCAGCTGCGGCCCGCGCACCTCGCGCCTGATGGTCAAGGTGTTGGCCGAGGAGGCGATCCGGCTCGGAGTGCCGTTCTATAACCAGACCACGGCGGTAAGGATCCTCACCGAGGGCGATGGCGCTGACCGTCATGTCGTTGGCATGCTCGTCATGCGCGCCAGCGACCGCACGGAGGAGAACCCGCTGGGCATCGCACTGTTCGTGAGTGGCGTGATCGTGCTCGCCGCCGGCGGGCCGGGCGAACTCTATCGCGACAGCGTTTATCCCAACGGCTGCTTCGGCTCTCTCGGATTGGCACTGGAAGCAGGCGTCGAGCTCGTCAACCTGACCGAAAGTCAGTTCGGCATCGGAACGCGCAGGGAAGGCTTCCCGTGGAATCTGTCGGGCACCTATGTCCAGGCGATCCCACACATCTACTCCGTCGACGCCGAAGGCACCGAACACCACTTCCTGGCGCAATATTACCGCAACACACAGCAGCTGGCGTCGAACGTCTTCCGCAAGGGGTATCAGTGGCCATTTCACGCGACGCGCATGCTGGATTTCGGCTCAAGCCTGGTGGATCTCGCCATATCAAGCGAAACCGTCGGCGGGCGGCGGGTCTTCATGGACTTCAATCGCAATCCGCTGCCGGTGCCGGGCGACCTGCCTTTCAGCCTGGAAAGACTGGACGAAGACGTCCGCGAATATCTCGGCAAGGCCGGCGCCGACCAGAACATGCCGATCGATCGATTGAAGCATATGAACCCTCTCGCAATCGAACTCTACCGCCGCTACAAGATCGATATCGCCGAGGAGCCGCTGGAATTTGCCGTCAACAACCAGCACATGAACGGCGGCATCATGGTCGACATCTGGGGCCGCAGCAGTCTTGGCGGCTGTTACGCGGTCGGAGAAGCAGCGGGCACACACGGCGTGACGAGGCCGGGTGGAGCAGCGCTCAATGCCGGGCAAGTCTTCGGCACCCGCGCGGCCGAGCATATCAGCGCGAGCGGCAGGGCGAAGCGAGCAGCCACAGAGGATATAACCGGTACGGCAGAGGCAGGTATCGCCAGCCTCCTTGCCGCTCTTCGCACCGAGAGCCCACTCACCGTCAAATCGATCCGCTCGGAGGTGCAGGTACGCATGAGCGAGAAGGCCGGCATCCTCTGCGATCAGCAGAGCGTCGCCCTGGCCTTGATCGAGGCGCGGCAGCTGAATGCGGACATTCGCGCTCGCGGCGTCGCCTACGGTCGTGCAGCCGAGGCGGTCCGAGGCGTGCAATGGCGGCACACGGCGCTCGCTTCGGAAGCGGTGCTCAGCGCGCTCGACTTCTTCATTCGCAATGGCGGCGGCAGCCGTGGGGCCCGAGCGATATGCGATGCTGAGGGTGAATCCGTTCCGCTGGCGAGCGAAGGTCCGCTGGAGGAATATCGTTTCCGGAGAGAACGCGAAACAGATCGGGACAAGCAGATCGTCGTTCGGCTCGATGGCGATGAGATCAGGCTGTCGACGCGTGCAAACCGTACTTTCGATGAAAGCGCGGCGTCCTTCTTCGAGCGGGATTGGCCGGCTTGGCTGACGGGCCGGATCTATGATCGCCGATGACTGAGGCCGCCACGCGCGGGGTGTAGGTCTGCCGATCAATCGGGATTCGGAACCGGGGGCGGAACCCGGATGCGCTCGGTGTCGTCAGATCCTTCGGCGATGGCTTCCTCGCTTCTCCGCACCCGCCTTGGCGGGTCCTTTCCTTCGACCGGCTTGGGCGACAACTGGTCGTCGGCCTGGATTTCGTCGGTGTTCAGGTAGTTCTTGCTCTCGTTCATTGCGGTCACCTCCCTTTGCAAGGAAACTCCCGGCGATATGGCGAGGTTCCCTCGCTCCTCCGCGTGCCGCCTGCGCATCGCGGCTTATAGATCGGCTCTAACTTCGGAACCGTCGAGTTCGATCATGACAGGCGCGTGGTCGCTCGTATGCTCCCAGCTGCGCGGCTTTCTCCTGACGGTTGCCGATCGAAGCCATGGCGCGACTGCCGGACTGAGCAGGAAGTGGTCGATCCGAAGCCCCGCATCACGTTCGAAGCTATTCCGCCAGTATTTCCAGAAGGTATAGATACGCTCTCCCGGATGCAGATGCCTGACGGCATCGGTCCAGCCCTGGGCGACGAGATCAGCGTAGGCCGTGCGGACCTCGGGCCTGAAGAGGGCATCGTCCAGCCAGCGCTCCGGCTTGTAGACGTCGATCTCCGTCGGCATGACGTTGAAGTCGCCGGCCAGGATCGAAGGCACCTCGAGCTCGAGGAGTTCGGCGGCGTAGGCCTGTAGACGGCGGAACCAGCGCAGCTTGTAATCGAACTTTGCTCCCGGAAACGGATTGCCGTTGGGAAGATACAGGCATCCGATCAGGATGCCGTCGACGGCAGATTCGATATACCGACTGTGGGTATCGTCAGGATCACCGGGAAGACCGCGACGCGTCAGGATCGGCGTCTTGCCCTTCGCCAGGATGGCCACCCCGTTCCAGGATCTCTGTCCGTGCCAGATGGCGCCGTAGCCGGCTCGTTCGATCTCCTTTCGCGGAAACCTGGCATCGTCTGTCTTCAGTTCCTGGAGGCAGACCACATCAGGGGAGTCCTCCTTGAGCCAGCGCAGCAGGATGTCTAGCCGCCCATTGATCCCGTTGACATTGTAGGTTGCCATTTTCACGATGCCCTCGGAAGTTGAAGCACGGACGGGCTCTAGAAGCGCTCCTGAGTTTCGTCCTGAGGAAGGCCCCGCCGCAAGGGCTCAATCAAGCCGCCGACTGTCACGCGGATCAGGTCGTTGCCGTCATACCGAGCGGCGTTCCGCAGTTGCGGCAGAAGCCGCGCGTCGCGCTAGGCAACGACCGTTGCGAGGGCGGGCGTGCCGTCCGTCCCCGCTGGCCTCTCCTCAACGCGTCGCGCCGAAGACGAAGGCGATGCCGGCGACGATCGCTGCGGCTGTCAGCGGCTGCCGGCGTATCCGATCCTCGAGATCGCGTACGAAGCTGCGCGCTTCCGCTTTTGCCAGGCGGGCTGTGCCGGACGCCAGTTCCGAAGCTGTTTCGGTAATCCGACCGGCTTCTTTCTGAAGCGCGCGCATTTTCTCGCGATCGGCATCCAGCCCTTCGGAGGAACGGGCGGTTTCGCCGGTCGAGCGCAGGGCTTGATCCACCGGCGGAAACTCCTCGTCGAGCTTGGTGGGATCGGGCTCTCGCTTCACGCGCTCAGCCGCCTCGACGTCGCTGCGGCCGGCGGAAATTGAAGTGTGAGTGGCTGACACCGGATCGGACGCCGGAAAGGTATTCTCGATACCCTTGTCGAGTTGGCCGTCTCGGGTTTGCTTCCGCTGCTCTGCCTGCTCTTTTCGCATGGATTGGACTGCGGGGGATTCGTTCGGGTTTGCCATTGGGGTTTTCCTCTGTTGCACGTTGACAGACAAAGCGACGACGAGGGCAGAAGTTCCATAGAATGCTTGCGCCCCCTTTTCAAAGCACCGGGAGCAACGGCGAGTATGTGGCGCTTGTATCACGCCGTTGGACTTTTCCCGATGTCGAGCGCGGCAACCGGTCGGCCCGGACCAAAGTCTTGCTGGCGCCTACTACCTAGGTCGGTTGCATTTTGTCTTGGGAACAGCGAGAAATCTTATGCGTCATATATGATGGGAAACGGCGAAGAACGGACGAATGAGGCCATTGCATGAGTATCCGGAAACGCGATTTTCTGAGATTGGGCGGTAGCGCGGCCGTCGCTCTCGTCGTTGCCGCATCACCAGTCACACTGAAACTCGGCGGTTCCCTTCCTGTTCTGGCAGCGGACTTTGCGCAGGCAAAGGACGGCAACAACGGGAATGGCAACGGTAATGGTGGAGGGAATGGCAACGGCGGCGGCAATGGCAATGGCAATGGCAATGGGGGAGGGAATGGCAACGGTGGCGGCAACGGCAACGGCAATAGCGGTTCCGGGAACGGCAATGGTGGAAATTCCGCCGGTGGTGGAGGATCATCTTCCTCTAGCACAGGATCGTCAGCAAGATCGGGCGCGAGAGCGACAGCGGCGTCCGATGGCTCCATCGACGTCCGCCATTCAAACGGCATCACTGAAACTCTGCAACGCGGTCGCTACGTTATGAAGGACTCGAAGGGCCGGACGATCATCAGTCGACAAGCAACGGCAAACGATGCCCGCCGATTGAGCCGCTTTCTTCGCTGACTCATGAGGCGGGTGATAATTCGCCTCAGCGCCGTTCGCGCCACTGTAGAGCCGCTTCGGTCCGATTTGAGGCACCGAGCTTGCTCAGAATCTGGGTCATGTGGTGCTTCACGGTCTTTTCCTGCAGGTTGAGACGCAAGCCGATATGCTTGTTTGACAGGCCCTGAGCGACAAGATCCATCACCTCGCGTTCGCGTGGCGTTAGGCTGCTTTTGTCGGAGGTTCCGCCATTCAAGGAATTTTCCATGACTTTCGCCGACATCGTCGGCGAGATATATCGCGAGCCGCGCAAAACGGTTTGGATCGCTTCGGCCAGGCCGCGTGAACCAACACCTTTTAGAACATAACCCATCGCGCCCCGTTGCAGAGCTCCCAGTAAGGTGTCCACCTCCTCGGATACCGTCAACATCAGCACTTTCGTCGTGGGGCTTCGCGCCAGGACGTCACTGACTGCAAACAGCCCGCCGCCGGGCATCGAGACATCGAGGAGCATGATGTCGGGATGGTTGTCCGAGGCGATCATCGCCGCGTCATCGCTGCTGGCGCCTTCGCCAACGACGACAAAGCCGCTGATTTCGGAAAGGCTGCGCGTTACACCCTCGCGAAAAAGCGGATGATCGTCCACGACGCCGATGGTGATTGCTGTCATCCCTACTCTCCCACTTCCATTGGCTCGAAGATCATGGTCACGGTCGTTCCTCCTTCGCCTGTCTTGATGTCGAAGGACCCTCCCAGGCTGTCGACGCGCTCGCGCAACCCCACGAGGCCGAGGCTCGTTGGCCTCACCTCGGTCGGATCGAAGCCGTCGCCGTGATCGCTGACCTCGACACAAACATGGCCGTCGCGCGAGACGGCCCTGACGGCCTGCTGAACGCCGCCGCCGTGGCGGTAAGCGTTATTCAACGCCTCCTGGATGAAGCGATAGATACAGATCTTCACGGCGGGGGGAAGTTCCGGTCCATCTTCGTCGACAATCGTTTCGACATGGCTTTCTGTCTTGTGTTGATGCGCTTCGACGACCCGCGTGACGATCTCGGTGATCGAGGATTTTTCGATCTGCGGAAGCACCAGTCCGCTGCAGATATTGCGGATCTCGGTCATCGCTTCGGCAAGGCTCGAGCGTATCCAGGCAAGCTCTTTCTCACGCGCTTCGGGCTGGGTGGACGCATTGATCAACAGGTCGCTGTCCAGGCGCAATGAGGCATAGGCGATGTGCTGGGCCGGACCGTCGTGCAGATCGGCACCGATGCTGCGCAAATATGTTTCGTTCAGCGCTGCCGCACGCTGGGAGGCGCGCTGCAGGCGCCGCTGAAGTCCGCGGTTTTCCGCAAGCAGCGCAGACAGTTCGGTGACCCGTTCTTTGAGATCCTTGCGCTGCGCCTCGATCGTGCGGCTACCCCGGAACACCAGAACGGAGAGAACAAGAAAAAAGGTCGCCGTCAGAGCGGCGACGGCGCCCCAGCTCCGGAGCCTGGCATGCGCCAGACTATCGCCCAGTCCTTCTGCTGTCTCGTAGAACTCAAGGACGGCGACCGCCTGTCCGGACCATGGCTGGAGCACCGGGTTATAGATCTCCATCAGCGGCTTGCCGAGCGCGCGCTCCTTGTCGCTTTCCGGATCGCTGGCGATTTCGTAGCGCGCGACGAGAGACCCTGCGAATGCCCTCTGCAGCTTGTCGCTGACCACAAACTTCCTGCCCACCAGCTCCTTCTCGTTCGAATAGAGGATGGTGCCGTCGCTTCGCCACAGCTTGAACGAAACAAGGCGCTTGCCGAGTGCACCCTGACCGAGCGTCTCGTCCAGAGCCTGAGCACTGGCTTCATCAAGCAGTGACTCTGTTTGCATATCGGGAAGGAGCGGTGCGATCACGCTGTCCACATAAAGCGCCGTCGCCGCCCCCGAATTATGGATGACGGTCTCCTCTATGAGGTGGCTCACAAAAAAGCCCACCACGAACATGGCGGCAATCGAGATGAGCCCACCCGCGATGAAGAACTGGGAGGCGAGTGAGCGGGCATTCCAGCGGCGAAGCCAATTCATTTTGATACCGGTAAGAGACTGCCCGATTAACCTACCGCGTCTTTAGAGTTTTCCAAACAGCATCAGGGCACATTCCTGGTATCGAACACCTCGGCGCCTGTTACGCTCTGGGTCAACCCGACGGTATCGCCGGACATGGCTGCGCCGAAGATGTAGAGAAGAGCGGCCAGAACGATAACAAGTGCGAAGACGGACGCGTTACAGGCGTCATTCACTCGGGATCTATGACTCTGGTTCATGTTCGGATCTCCTTCAGTATCGTTCGAAACGGCGCGAGTCCGACGCGCGTTCCACCCCAGGGACTTCGGTCCGACAGGGTTGGGACCAAGGTCTGACCCCCGTAGACATCAGCAGATTCAGGCATATTTCCTGACCGACCGACTTGGGTTTGGAGGCTTGTGAGTGACGATTTCCATGGACTTCGAAGGCAGCGCCGGCGCCGCATCTATCGCTTCTCTCGAGCCGTTCGAAGAAGGCGTCGCTGAATATTACGATAGCCTTCTCGTGCCGATTCTCTTCGAGCCCTATGCCTCGGAGATGGCGATCGTCGCCGAGCGATGGAAGCCGGGCAGCGTTCTCGAGGTCGCTGCAGGGACAGGCGCCTTGACGCGTGCTCTGCGGGCGACGCTTGATCCGGCAACGGAGATCGTTGCCACCGATCTCAGCCACGCGATGATTGACGTCGGTGCACCATCACTGACAATGTCGCGGACCCACTGGATGCACGCGGATGCACAAAATCTCCCATTCGCGTCTTCGATGTTCGACCTCGTCGTCTGCCAGTTCGGCGTGATGTTCTTTCCGGATAAGGTGAAGGCCTATGACGAGGCCAAAAGAGTGCTGCGGAGCGGAGGTCGTTTCCTGTTCACGACGTGGGATTCACTCCCTGCCAACGACTTCGCAAGATGCGTGGATGAATGTCTGGCAAGCCTCTTTCCATCCAATCCACCGGAATTTCTAAGAGACTTGTCATATTCCTACTTCGATATAGCTTCGATAAAGGCGCAAATGTCTTCGGCGGGATTTGACCCAGTTTCCTGCGATCGGATCGAGTTGACCTCCGTTGCAGCCGCCCATGACATCGCAATGGCCTTCTGCCAAGGCACTCCGCTCAGAGAAGAGATCGAAAGGCGGGCGCCGGCGCGCATCTCAGAGATAGTTGATGAGGTGGCCGAGCGAATGGAATCACGCCACGGCGTTCGTCCGTGCGGCGGCATGAGCGCGTTCGTCGTCGTCGGTCGCGCGTCGTAACTCCGCCTGGTGTAGGCCAGCGGACCAATCGCGCGATCTTCAAATGGAATGTCCAAAAGCTCTGTCCGCCAAGTGTGACAGCTCGCGGGCTCAACTCGTGCGCTGCGCGTAGGAAGGTTCTTGCATCGCGCGGATGACGTGCTGCTCGATCTTGAAGCAGGTCTCGTCGTATTCCCGTACCAGGTTCGAATTGGATGGCCGTCCTCGAAGTGTGTCGCGCGCTTCGACTGCCATCTGGTAGGCCTCGAAGAGCTCGAGCTGCAACGGGTCGCACGCTGCCATGATCAGCGTCCGCATATGCGGCAAACGCATCGCTAGGCGCCGGCGTCCAGCTTCCCGGCGGTTGGATCGTGCCATCTCCTTCAGTCTCCTGCCTATGCCCGTGTGTGTGGGGTCTTTCGATCCTGAAGTAGCGCCGGCGACGGGCATTGACATGGGTTTGGGACCAAAGGCCGGGGTCTATCAGACTGAGGTCCGGGCCGTGGAACGACCGCGCCCCCAGCTAGTTGGTTTCGCAGCGGTCACGAAGGCCGCCTCGAAACAGAAGGAGGAGAAAATGATCTCCAAGCTTATCGTCGGTGCGGCAACTGCCGCGACCCTGATGTCGGGCATCGCATTCGCCCAGTCCTCGACCGTAAATGGTGCCGCCGGTGGCGCGATCACCGGAGCGATTGTCGGCGGCCCCGTTGGCGCTGCTGTCGGCGGCGTTGCCGGCGCAGTCGTCGGTACGGCGATTGATCCGCCGCCGCAAAAGGTCATCACCTATGTCCGCGAGGCTCCGGCGCCGTCGGCCCGCGTGGTCGTGAAAGAAAAGATTGTCGTCGGCCAGCCCCTGCCGGAGACGGTCGTCGTCACCCCTATCCCGGATGACCCAACCTATGCATACGCGGTGGTTAATGATGAACGTATCATCGTCGAACCGTCGTCCCGCAAGGTGATCCAGGTTATCAAGTGACCTGATCCTACACGCGGCCTCCGCCGCGTCCTCCATCCGGAAATCATCGCTCAAAGTCCGGGAACCGCCGCACGACCGACGGCAGCGTCGTCTTGCGACCAAAAACAGCCGATGCCCCCGGCGGCGACCTCCGCCGCCGGAGTGTCAGCAAGGAGAGGAACATGATCTATTCCGAAGAGAAATCCGGTGGTCTGGTCTTGCCGCTGATCGTCATCCTGCTGGCAATGGCCGGTATTCTCGCCGTGCTTGTCGTTACCGGCGACCGACATAGCAGTAGTGCCGGTCGCGTCTGGGTTCCACAGGCTCACCAGCAGGGGGCGGGACAATGAAAGCCATCGCATCCGTTGCCTTTGGAATCTTGAGCTCGGTCGGAGCTTGCATGGCTGCTGCATCTGTCGCGTCCCACGTCGTGGCGGATTCCGAGCCCCACGCCTTCAATGACTTTGCATCGCGCGATCTGTGGACGATGACGCCAGTGAAAGTCGATCCTCGGCAGCAGCGCTATGAACGAATTCCGCCTCTCTATTCCAGCTATGTCACCGAGGCATCAGCCGTCATCACCGCAAGGGCGAAGCCGGATTCCCTTCGCCCGCCGACCGAACGTCAGACACCCCAGCCAGAATTTTCGGTCGAGCATCTTGCCTGGTGTACGGACCGCTACCGCTCTTTCGATCCCGCGACCAACAGCTATCGATCCTATAGCGGCGGGACCCGCGAGTGCATTTCGCCGTTCCAGCGGATTGTCGCCGGGGCCGATGAAGGCGTCGGCACGAAAGTGAATACACAGGCGGCAGCCCGGTGCGCCGCTCGCTACAGATCGTATCGACCGCAAGACAATACATATCAACCATGGGAAGGACCGCGGCGCAGCTGCGACATGTCGGATCTCGTTGCGACGAGCAACTGATGTGGTCCCATGGTGCGGACCCGATTGCACGACCTGGTCAGTCGGACTAAAGTCCGTGTCGCAAACGCTACGGTTGTGATACTTGGTTGCATTCAGAGCTTGGAGAGCGGGATGGCGACGGCGCTGATAACGGAAATCCAGCAGGCACAGACAAGGCTTCCGCTCTTGAGCCGTGAGGACCGGGGAGCCCTAGTCGTTCGCATCCTCCGCGAGCTGAAGACGCATCGGCGGGAGGTTCTCGGACATGTGCCGGCCGAGCGTTGCGTTTGGATCGACAAGCTGATCGCGTCCGTGTCCTCGACGATATCCGAAATCGCCAACATGCAGGACGCCGAGTTCAATCGTGTCTTGAACGAATTCGAAAAGCTTATGGCGACGCTGGATGACATTTCGCATGCCGAGAAGCGGTCGAAAACAATTCACTGAGAGGGTCACCAGCGAACGGCCAAATTAGCGCCTCACCGGAAACGATCCCCCCTGCGCGACAGCGTTTTCCTTTCATGATTCAATAAATCGAATATGCAGCGCATTCAAAGGCGCCGATGAATATCGTCAGGCTCGATGGCGCAGGGCGTCCGCGAGCGCCACGAAAGCCGGAGAGGACTGCCTTCTGCTGGGATAGTAGAGATGGTAGCCATCCCAGTGTGGGGAAAAGGCTTCCAGCACGCGTCTCAGACGGCCTTCCGCGATATGAGGTAGCGCGACGTCTTCCGGTACGTATGCCAAGCCAAGGCCTTCCAGCGCCGCTTCCACACTCTGATAGGAGTTATTGAAGGCAAGCTGTCCCTCGACCCTGATCCTGATCTCTTTCCCGTTGTCTTCGAACTCCCATGCCCAGAAGCCGCCATATGTGGGCAGGCGCTCGTTGATGCAGTTGTGGCGGACCAGGTCTTGCGGATGCTCCGGAACTCCCTTGCCGTCGAAATATGAGGGCGCGCCGACGACGGCAAAAGGGAAATCAGGCCCGATGCGTGTCGAGATCATGTCTTTCGCCACCTGCTCCCCCATCCGGACGCCGCCGTCGAAGCGCTCGGTCACGATGTCAGACAGCCCGTTTTCGCGTATCAGCTCCACCTTGATGTCAGGGTTGTTCGGTAGGAAGCGCTGGAGTTTCGGCCAGATGATCCACCTTATTGCGTGGTCTGATGCCGTGATGCGGAGGTTCCCGGCTGGCTTTTCCCTGAACTCGGTGAGGGTTTCAAGTTGCGCCTCGATCTCGTCGAAATGAGGCCCCACGCCTTGGAACAACCGCTCTCCGGCGTCGGTGAGCGAAACGGCCCGCGTGGTACGGGTCAGCAGCCGGATTCCGAGCCGCGTTTCGAGCTGGCGGACAACGTGGCTGAGCGCCGATTGAGACACGCCCAGCTTCGCAGCCGCTCGCGTAAAGCTCTTCTCTCGGGCAACCGCCAGAAAGGCCATCAGGTCATTGACGCTCTCGCGCGGCATTCACGAGCTCCTTCGGATCAAATGGCGGTTGTACTGTATTTGCAGAGACTGGACATTGAAATGATCGTGAACAATAGCTTGGCTCAGTTCGCACTGGAACAAGTAGCGGCGCCGACCATTTGTCGTCCATGAAAACAGCCCTGCCGATGTCGCTGCTCGCTCTGGCCTTCTCCGTTGGCGGTGCCGCCGCGCGGGAACTCCGACCTGAAGAAATCAATACCGCGTCGATTGCGTCCATTGGGACTGAGAAGCCGGCGCCGGGAGATCCAGACCCCGCGATCGTCCGTCTTCAAGTCCTGCTCGACCGTGCAGGCTCATCTCCCGGCGTGATCGATGGCCTCTCCGGCGAAAACGTCGACAAGGCCGTGGCCGGCTTCGAGGCGATGAACGATCTGCCTGTCGATGGGAGGCTGGATCCAGACGTCGCCTCCCGGTTGGAAGGCAATGCCCCTCTCGTTGAGAGCTATGTCGTCTCGGCAGAGGATGCCGCGGGTCTCGTTGACAAGATCCCTGAAGACTATGGCGAGAAGTCAAAGATGCAGAGCTTGGGATATACCAGCGTTGCCGAGAAGTTATCCGAGCGGTTCCACATGGGCATCGATCTCGTGCATGCGCTCAACCCGGCTTCGCAGTTTGCTCCTGGCGATACGGTGTGGGTCGTGAACCCTGGTCCTCCAAGGGAAGGAAAGGTCAAGAGGATCGAGGCTGACAAGAAGACGGGGCAGGTGCTCGCCTATGCGGCGGATGGATCGTTGCTTGCCGTCTATCCCGCAACGATCGGAAGCGAAGACAATCCGGCGCCGTCAGGAAAGCACAAGGTCAAGGGCGTCGCGAAAATGCCGGTCTACAGATATGACCCGAAGCGCAATTTCAAGCAGGGAAAGAACGACAAGGTCTTGACGATCCCGAAAGGGCCGAACGGTCCGGTCGGCACGATCTGGATCGACCTGACCGAGCCCACCTATGGGATACATGGGACACCGGAGCCGAAGCTCATCGACAAGGTGGGATCGCATGGCTGCGTGCGGCTGACGAACTGGGATGCCGAAGAGCTGGCTGGCATGGTCAAGCCAGGAGTCATGGTGGATTTCGTCAATCGAAGTTCTGCCACGCGGAAGTGAGGGGAGTATATTGAAAATCCCCCTGTTCTCTGCTTGTCCTGACGACCTCCGGCTCAGCGCCTGCGCATGGGCCGTGCCGCCCGCGCATGATCAGTTCGCTTGAGCTTTGTATCCGACATCTTTCCGAACCGAAGCGACTCCCTTTACCGCGCGAAGCGCATCGAGTGCGTCAGGATTGACACTACCGTTGACTATCATGAAGCGCTCGTGGCTTTGCACCTGTTCGAGGCCTTGCGACTTCAAGTCGCCGACGACCTCTGCCAAACTGCGGGCCTCGTTTTTGTCGATCCGAATGGTAACTTCAATCTTTTCGGTCGTCATACCTCGCCGCTTCCTCTTGCTTGGAGCAGACCCTTGCCAACATCCCTAGCGGGAGAAGATAGAGGCTTTGTAAGCTGAATCAAGCGCGCCCATAGCGCCCATCCGCGAAACTTCGGATCAGACTGAGCAATAAGAGCCGCAACGCCAGCAACATGTGGAGTCGCCATGCTGGTGCCATCCCATCGGTCATATTTATCATCGGGCAAGCTCGAAAATATGTCGACGCCAGGAGCGGCAATGTCCACTTCCTGACCAGGATTCAAACCGCCGCATGAAAACGACGCCGGCACGAAGGGGCGATCCACGGCGCCAACTCCCAGGATCGTGGACGCATTCGCCGGAGAACCAACTGGCGCAATCTGTTGAGGACGAGAACTCTCGTTCCCAGCGGCGGCAACAACTAAAGTTCCCGCGTCTAAACATACCTGCCCAATTTGCTCGTAGTCGTCACTCGGCGCATCTCCAAATTGCGTTGCAGCGCCTAGCGACATCGAAATAACATGGCAACCTTCATCCAGCGCCCATTCCATGCCGGCAATGACCGACCGGTCGGTGCCGAAGCCGTCGTCGCCCAGCACCTTTCCAGCGTAGATTTCCGCCTCATAGGCGATGCCGTAACGTGGGCCGCTGGTCGGTCGCAATGGACCGCATGCCGTGCCGATGCAATGCGTTCCGTGACCGTGAACATCGCCTTCGGAACTACGTGTTGCAAAGAGCTTCTTGGTGACGGAACGGCCGACAAAATCCTGATGAGTTTCGTCAAATCCGGTATCCAGAATTGCCACCTTGATGCCGGCCCCGCTCAGGTCACTTTCGATAGCCCTGACAGCCTGCAGTCCCCAGGTGTTGCTGGTCTCGTCAAAGGCAGCCCGGGCGACAAGTCCCTCTGCCCCCTTTTTGCCCAATAAGCGATCGACCAGTTCGTTCACAGCGTCACGATAGCCGAGCAGGTAGTCACGGTCCAAAGGGGTTGCAACGCCGCCCACCGTTCCCTGTGCGAGGTCTAGCCGCTTCGTCAGCGGGCCGCCGAGGGCACGATAGGATCGCTCCGGCCGAGCCGCGCTGACGACCTTCTGTTGCATGGCATTTTGCAACATGGGCTTCAGTCTCTCGCCGTCACGGCGCACAATTGCGATTCCGAAACGTTCGAAGTACTGAACATCAGCGCCGTCGAAATCATTTGGCACCGCCACGGCGCTGCGAAAATCTTTGGACGACGCGACACGGAAGCCGCCTTTTTCGAGTTGCTGTACACCCTCGCTCCTTGCTTTGGGTGTAAATCGCACCACCATGCCAAGACCCGATGTGCCGTCGCCCGGTGCGTTGACCCTGCCTCGTGTTGATTTCGCCATGATATCAACTCTCCCCCATCTTTCACGGTTTCAAAGCAATACAAAAGCCGCAAGCTTGGTGCGGCATACCCGTTAATCGAGCCGACACTCGCGTTCGGGACAGCGGCGACCCTGCAGGTAGATCGATGCGGATTGACTAGATGTTTTTTCCGCTGATTTGCCGCGAGAACACAAAGCTTCGCCAACCGAAAATTGGAGCGTTCGGCAGGCAAGCATAATAAATTGTACCTTGTAGGTCGATTTCGGGATGTACTTCCCCTGGCCGAAATCTCGGCGGCAAATATACATCTTAATGTTGAGTTAGCAAATGAAAATTCTAGCGGTCGTTCGCCGGCGTTTCATTGTTTTTCAGGTAGCCTATACTTCTACATCTCCTTCCCATTGGATTTACTCGTTATTTATGTGCCTGAGGAGGCTCTGTCCGATTATCGATACTGCCGTGCAATAACGGACTTGCCGCGAAAAGCGCCAGCGATGCCGGCTGTGGCACTGCTTACAGCGAGGCACCAACATCGGGGCAGGGGATACGATGTGCACAAAACGAGTGCGCTAAATCCGCACAGATATCGACTGGGTTTACGGGCAATTTACCAACTTTAAGATGAATAATAGCCCAATATGATTAGTTGACTTCGCGTTCTAGCTGTATGAATTATCCCGCGGGCTGGAAAACGGAGGGTGTTGCCAATGGCAATCGTTTTTCAATCGCACGGGGGTGCGGAGAAAGAGCGCGCAGTTCCAGGCCCGAGCGTTCGGGCCGGGCGGCCAGCGACGGGTGACGTCGCGGTCGATGAAGAAGCTGACTTCGGTTATTTCGTACCGCCATTAGATGCGCCAGAGAATTACCTTCCCAACACGGCGGAAACGCTTGGGGAGCTCGATGAGCTCGGCGAAATGATGATTGATGTTGTCGCGACGCCGACGAGCGAGGATCCGACGGAAGATTCCACGCTCCCGCCTGTATTCACATATTGGGGACAATTCCTGGATCACGAGTTGACGGCCCGAACTGATCGCGAAGGGGCGATCTCGAGCATGGTCAACGCACACCCACCTGTCGCCTCGTCGACAGTGGAGAGCCAGTTCAGGAATGCTCGCTCGCCCCGTTTCGATCTGGATAGTGTCTACGGCGGATCTGCCGTCGGCGAGGGGATCGATGCAGATGTTGTCAAAGTGATCTCCGGCCTCCGTCACCCCACACTGACAAACAAGATGCGTGTCGGGACAGCCGTCGATCCGGGGCCACTTCCAGACAACCTCGACGAACATCGTGACCTCCCTCGCTACGGCCAGGTCCAGTCGTCTGTCCGCGAGGCGGCTTTACGTCTGGCTCAGGCCGCGATGACTCCCGAGGCGTTTCAGAAATTCTCCGATACCTTGCCCCAGCGTGCGATAATCGGAGATAATCGCAACGATGAAAATCTCGTCGTCGCGCAGTTCCATCTGAGCTTTCTCCGGTTTCATAACAAGGCAGTCGACTATCTTGCATCGCATGATACGGGCTGGATCGCCGATTTCAGCTCAGCGCAGGCTCTGACAAGACTCCATTACCAATGGTTGATTGTAGAAGGATATCTCAAGGGCGTTTGCGATCCGGTTGTGGTGGACCGCGTCGTCAAGGATCGGGCTTCTCATTTCTTCAAATTCAGAGCCGAGTTCGATGCCCGGAGGCAGAATACCCGGCTCGGCAATGCTCTGCCGTTGGAGTTCTCCACGGCGGCTTATCGGTTCGGTCATTCCATGGTCAGAACCTTCTATGACTACAACAAGAACTTTGGGCGGCCGGGCACAGGTATTCTACCGCGCGCCACCTTGAAGTTGCTTTTCGAATTCACTGGCGGCGGCGGCAGGCTGGATGACGACAAGAAGCTGCCCAAGAACTGGATAATCGACTGGACGCGCTTTACGGGAGCCGATCCCCATGATGCGAGCGATGGGGAGCCGGCCCGTCTTGCCAGGAGGATCGATACGGAACTTGCTCCGCCATTGCATACGCTGTTCAAGGAGGGGGAGGACCAGGCCGACCAACAGCTCAAGGAGTTGTTCAAGAACCTGGCAAGGCGAAACCTTCGTCGAGGCTACAATCTCAGGCTCCCGACGGGCCAGGCTTTGCACAAGCATCTCAACCAGATTGGCGCGGTGCAGTCCTCGCCGATCCAAGATGTCTCAGCATTGTTCGCCGCGAAACCCGATTTGAAGAGCTTCCTCGCCGGTACTGCATCGCGTTTCCACGAGCGTACGCCGCTCTGGTTCTACATTCTGGCCGAAGCCGAGGCTGCAGGCGGAAATCGATTGGGCGAAGTCGGGAGCTGTCTCGTGGCGTCGACCTTCGTGGGCGTGCTGCTGGCGGATCCGGACTCGGCTCTTTCGCGTGGGTTCACGCCCAATCAGAGCCCTCTCAAGATGCCAGATAATACGCCGATCGACTCGATCGCCAAGTGGATGCGGTTCGCGGCGGTCATGCAATAGTGCTCGCAAGACTTTGCCTCGCTGCACCGCAGCGAGGCAAACCGCCATATCATCCGCGATTTACGACGCTTTGGCTTCGAAAGCGGGGGCGAAATCACCCAGCGATTTTGCCTTGAGGATGGTGGCCTCGATATCCTGCTCCACGATCGCTTCAAGATCGGCGAAGCTGTCGATGACATAGTAGATCGGCTGGAGGATATCGATCCGGTAGGGCGTCCGGAGCACGCTCAACAGTTCGAACGGCCGGAATTCGCACGCCTTGCCTTCCATTGCCGCCTTCGCTTCGCTGGGCGATGAGACGATGCCAGCGCCGAAGCAGCGGCGGCCTTGCGGCGTATTGATCAGCCCGAATTCGACGGTAAACCAGAAGATCCGGAACAGATGCCATGAATAGCCCTTGCCCAGGCGGACGGCCGTTTCGCCGAAATGCCGGACGAAATTGGCATAGCTCTGGTTGGTGAGCATGGGGCAGTGGCCGAAAACCTCGTGGAACAGGTCCGGCTCTTCGATATAGTCGATATGCTCGCGACGGCGCAGGAAGGTTGCAAGCGGGAATTTGCCTTGCGACAGAAGCTCATAAAAGCGTGAGGGCGGAATGAGCGCCGGCACGCCTTCAACGCCGAAGCCGGTGGTCTCGTTCAGGCGTCTGTTCACGTCGAGAAGCTGCGGCACCTTATCCGGCTTCAGCCCCAGCATTTTGACGCCGTCCAGATATTCGCGGCAGGCTGTATCGGCCAGCAGCTTCATCTGACGCCGGTAGAGTTCGCCCCAGATCGCATCTTCATCCGGAGTGTAGTCATACAAACCGTCCGGCCCGGGTAGTTTGGCGGTGTAGCTGCTTTCCTTGGTCATAGGCTGATCCTCCCGAGAACGGCGCTTTTCCTGCCATTATGATCCGAGTTTGGAGGATTTTCTTTTCTTTCATGCTGGCTATCGCCATAATGGTGGCAAATATTCCCGAAAGTGGCACCAAAAATGAAAGAACCTGGGAATTTTCGCCGCAAGCTTCTGCAGCTCGTCCAGGCCGACGGCAGCCTGTCGCTGGCCGACCTGGCGGAAAAGGCCGGCATGTCGCAGAGTTCGGCCTGGCGGAAGATCCAGGAGCTTGAAGCCGACGGCGTCATCCGCAAGCGTGTGACGCTGCTCGATCCTGGCAAACTCGATCTCAAGCTCTGCGTCATCGCGCATGTGACGTTGGAGGATCACCACGAAGAGGCGGTGGCGTCTTTCGCTGCGGTGGTGCTGGAGCGGCCGGAGATCATGGAATGCTACGCCCTGTCAGGCGCCTTCGACTACATGCTGAAGATAAGGGCAAGCGACGTGGAAAGCTACGAAGCCTTCATGACCCGCTATCTCATGCGCAACCCGCATGTGCGCACGGTGGTCTCGAGCTTTGTGCTGCGCGAGCTGAAATTCTCGACCGAACTGCCGCTCTAACGCAATTCCAGGAAAAGTGTGAAGCGGTTTTCCGTCCGGAATTGCGTAAAAAGGGTGATGTGACGTTTATCGCCGAACGAGGCAGCGGAATCATCGCGTGCTGTCGCCATGTCAGTGCCCCGGCATCAGCACCGGAAAGCCTTCGAACGTCTTCAGCGTGTCGAGGACGATCGACGTCTTCACGTGCTGCACCGACTCGTGGGGCAACAGCACGTCGTTGACGAATTTGGAGAGGTCGGCGAGCCCGCGGGTCGCGACCGTCAGGTGATAATCCATTTCACCGGTTAGCGCATAGGCTTCGAGAATCTCCGGCAGTCCGTTGATCAGTTGCGAAAATCGGCGGGCATTGTCTCTATTGTGGGTCGCAAGCGTCACGGAGATGACCACCAGCATATCGAGACCCAGCTTCTGCCGATCGAGGTAGGCCCGGTAGCTGCGGATATATCCTTCAGCCTCCAGTCTCGTGCGCCGGCGCGAGCATTGCGACGGTGAAAGCGCAATCCGCTCACCCAACTCGTTGTTCGTCAACCTGCCGTCCTTTTGAAGTTCCTGGAGCAGGCGCAAATCCAATTTATCGAGCGGCTCATCCATTGCACCAAATCTCCAAAACACTCACGGATCGTGCATAATCTCTTCCCAGGGCATAAAGAATGCAAGAACTTTGCACGCGTTTTGGGCCACACTTTGCATATCAAATGCAATCTCCTCTGGAGGAAAGAAAATGGGTCCTTTCCCGCATGATGCGCCGCCCTCGGAAATCACCGCCGACAATCCGGCCGGCACCGACGGCTTCGAATTCGTCGAATTTGCCCATCCTGAACCCGAGACGCTGCGCGAACTCTTCACACGCATGGGCTATGTTGCGGTCGCCAGGCATAAGACGAAAGACATCACCGTCTGGCGCCAGGGCGATATCAACTATGTCCTGAACGCCGAACCGGGCAGTCATGCCGCGCGTTTCGTCGCAAATCATGGTCCCTGCGCCCCATCGATGGCCTGGCGCGTCGTCGACGCCAAACACGCCTTCGATCACGCGGTGTCCAAAGGCGCTGTTCCCTATGACGGGGACGACAAGGCGCTCGACGTGCCGGCAATTGTCGGCATTGGCGGCTCGCTGCTCTATTTTGTCGAGACCTATGGGGCAAAGGGATCGGCCTACGAGACCGAGTTCGATTGGCTCGGCGAGAGCAACCCGCATCCCCAGGGGATCGGCTTTTATTATCTCGACCATCTGACGCACAACGTCTTTCGCGGCAACATGGACAAGTGGTGGGATTTTTACCGCAACCTGTTCAATTTCAAGCAGATCCACTTCTTCGATATCGATGGGCGCATCACCGGTCTGGTCAGCCGCGCCATCACCTCGCCCTGTGGCAAAATCCGCATTCCGCTGAATGAATCGAAGGACGACACCAGCCAGATCGAGGAGTATCTGAAGAAGTACAAGGGCGAGGGCATTCAGCACATCGCCGTTGGAACGGAGGATATTTACGACGCCACCGACAGGCTTGCCGACAACGGCCTGCGCTTTATGCCGGGTCCGCCGGAGACCTATTACGACATGTCCTATGAGCGCGTGAACGGCCATAGTGAACCGGTCGAACGCATGAAGAAACACGGCATCCTCATCGATGGCGAAGGTGTGGTGAATGGCGGCATGACGAAAATCCTGCTGCAGATCTTCTCCAAGACCGTCATCGGCCCGATCTTCTTCGAATTCATCCAGCGCAAGGGTGACGAGGGCTTTGGCGAAGGCAATTTCCGCGCTCTTTTCGAGTCGATCGAGGCCGATCAGATCAAGCGTGGTGTCATCGGGACCGCAGCGGAGTAAACTCTAAAGCGCAGTGCGTCTTTTCAGACGCGCGGCACAGGAGTTTTCGGGGAGGAGTGAGCATGGACCAGACATCGATCCAGACGTCCGACGGTGAAGCCGCGACGGCAAACAAACTGAAATATATGCCGGGGTTCGGCAATGACTTCGAAACCGAGTCGCTTCCCGGCGCCTTGCCGCAGGGCCAAAACAGTCCCCAGAAATGCAATTACGGTCTCTATGCGGAGCAGCTTTCCGGCTCGCCGTTCACCGCGCCGCGCGGGACCAACGAAAGGTCCTGGCTCTATCGCATCCGCCCGAGCGTGCGCCACACCCGCCGCTTCTCCAACGCGTCTTATCCGCTCTGGAAAACTGCGCCTTGCCTGGACGAACATTCGCTTCCTCTCGGCCAGCTTCGCTGGGATCCCATCCCGGCACCCTCGGAGAGGCTGACATTCCTTGAAGGGGTGCGGACCATCACCACGGCAGGCGATGCCACCACCCAGGTGGGCATGTCAGCCCATGCCTATGTCTTCAATGAGGACATGGTCGACGATTACTTCTTCAACGCCGACGGTGAATTGCTGATCGTGCCGCAGCTTGGCGCTATCAGAGTGTTCACCGAAATGGGCATCATGGACGTCGAGCCTCTGGAAATATGCCTCATCCCCCGCGGCATGATGTTCAAGATTCTGAGGTGTGGCGAGCAGACGGTCTGGCGTGGCTATATATGCGAGAACTACGGCGCCAAGTTCACCCTGCCGGACCGCGGACCGATCGGTGCCAACTGCCTGGCAAATCCGCGCGACTTCAAGACGCCCGTCGCCGCTTTCGAGGATAAGGAAACGCCGTGCCGCGTGCATGTGAAGTGGTGCGGAAAATTCTATGTCACCGACATCGGCCACTCGCCGCTGGATGTGGTGGCCTGGCACGGCAACTACGCCCCGTTCAAATACGACCTGCGGACATTTTCTCCTGTTGGAGCGATCCGCTTCGATCATCCCGATCCGTCGATCTTTTCGGTGCTGACCGCCCCGACCGAAGATGCGGGCACGGCGAATGTCGATTTCGTGATCTTTCCGCCGCGCTGGCTGGTCGCCGAGCACACGTTCCGTCCGCCTTGGTACCACCGCAACATCATGAGCGAATTCATGGGGCTGATCCACGGCCAGTATGACGCTAAGGAAGAGGGCTTCGTGCCGGGTGGCATGAGCCTGCACAACATGATGCTTCCCCACGGGCCGGACGCGCTCGCCTTCGAAAAGGCATCCAATACCGAGCTCAAACCCGTGAAACTAGATCACACCATGGCCTTCATGTTCGAAACCCGGTACCCGCAGCAACTGACGAAATACGCAGCCGAGCTTGAAACGCTGCAGGATAATTACCTGGAATGCTGGGACGGGCTGGAACGCAAGTTCGACGGAACCCCGGGCATCAAGTGATGGATCAAGTGATGCATTAAGTGAAGTCATCCTCCGGCACGGAATTTCGGACATGAAACTTGCAACGTTAAAGGACTCCACGCGCGACGGCCGGCTGGTCGTCGTTTCCCGTGACCTGACCCGCTGTTCCGAGGTCGGTCACATTGCCCGGACCCTCCAGGCAGCACTCGATGACTGGGAGCATATGGCTCCGAGACTTCAGTTGATTGCCGAAGGCATCGAGACCGGCGCCCAGCCGACGATCCGGTTTCACGAACATGACGCTACGTCACCTTTGCCGCGCGCCTACCAATGGGCCGACGGTTCCGCCTACGTCAATCATGTCGAACTGGTGCGCAAGGCGCGCGGCGCCGAGATGCCGGCGAGCTTCTGGACCGATCCGCTGATCTATCAAGGCGGTTCGGACGCTTTCCTTGCGCCGCGCGACCCGATCGTGATGGCAGACGAGGCCTACGGGATCGACATGGAAGGCGAGGTTGCCGTCATCACCGGCGACGTCGCGATGGGTTCCAGTCCGGAGACTGCGCGCGGCGCCATCCGCCTGCTGATGCTCGTCAACGACGTGTCGCTGCGCGGTTTGATCCCCGACGAATTGGCCAAGGGATTTGGTTTCTTCCAGTCCAAGCCGGCCTCGGCATTTTCCCCGGTCGCCGTGACGCCCGACGAACTTGGAGATGCCTGGGATGGCGGCAAGCTGCATCTGCCGCTGCTCGTCAGCTTGAACGGCAAGGCCTTCGGCAAGGCCAACGCCGGCATCGACATGACCTTTGATTTTGGCCAGCTGATCGCCCATGCCGCCAAAACCCGCAATCTCGCTGCAGGCACGATCATCGGCTCGGGAACGATTTCCAACAAGCTCAACGGCGGCCCGGGAAAACCGGTGGAAGAGGGGGGAAGCGGTTACTCCTGCATCGCCGAAATCAGGATGATCGAGACGATCGAGACCGGATCGCCGAAGACCCCCTTCATGACGTTCGGGGATCAGGTCCGCATCGAGATGAAGGATAAGGCCGGCCATTCGATCTTCGGGGCGATCGAGCAGACGGTCGAAAAATACAGCGGGGCCGGGCCGCAATGAACGAGGTCGTTCTCTACGACTACTGGCGATCATCAGCGAGCTATCGCGTCCGTATCGCGCTCAATCTCTTGGGTATCGATTACAAAACCGTGCCCATCAACCTGTTGGACGGCTCACACAAGACTCCGGAATATCTGGCGCTCAACCCGCAGGGCCTCGTGCCGACATTGGTGATCGACGGGAAAACACTGACGCAGTCGCTGGCCATCATCGAATATGTCGCCGAGACCCGGCCGGAATGCGGATTGCTGCCATCTGACATTGCCGATCGCCAGAAGGTCCGCGCCCTCGCATATGCGGTCGCCATGGACATCCATCCGATCTGCAACCTGCATGTCGTGTCGCATCTGATGACCATGACTGACACGGCCGATGCCCGCGAGGAATGGATGAAGCATTTCATCAGCGACGGACTGCGCAAACTGGAAGCCATGATCGGCGCAGCCGATGGCGCGTTCAGCTTTGGTGATGCGCCGACGATGGCCGACCTCTGTCTCGTTCCCCAGGTCTACAACGCCCGCCGCTGGGGCGTTGAGTTGACCGCTTTCAAACGCATCGTCGATATCGACGGCAGATGCGCCGAACTGCCCGCCTTCCAGGCGGCCCATCCCGATCGCGTGAAACCGTAACGGCGGATCGGGACCCGGGACCCCCGATGCATCAATCTCTGTCTGTTCTGGGCTTTTCCCGGCCGTCGAAGCTGCCGGGAAACTTTTTGATCAGCGTTCTAAATCGCTGATTTAATGACATTTCAGTGGCGCAGTGACAAACCTAGTGGCGCGGCACATACACAACCACCGCCTGCTCAGCTGCACCCGCTCGTCGCGCCGCACGTGTCGCACTTCTCGCAAGTACCATTCCTCACCATCGTGAAGTTCTGGCACTCCGAGCACATATTGCCGGTATAGCCCTGCATGATCGAGCGCTGGCGGCGTTCGGCTTCCCGCTTCTTGGCTTCGGATTTCGCCGTTGCCGCGTCGGCTGCCGCCTTGTCGGAGAAGAGGGCGGTTGCGTCGCTGGTGATTTCCTCGGTCACCTCTTCGGCGATTTCTTCCGCCAATTCCTTCGCGCGCTCCTCGTAATCGCGCTTGAAAGCGACGATTTCCGAGGTGGAGATGGCGATCGTCGGCTCCAGTTTGCGGGCCGCGCTGCCTGCAAAGGCAGTCACTGTGCCGGTGGAAGTGGCGCGGGCAGGGGCGGCGGTGGCCGCACCCTTGGGTTCGCCTGCCTGGCGTTCGCCGCCGGTGCCGGAGACCAGCGTCGGCTTGTAGCCGCGGGTCCAGCCGGTGGAGAGCAGGTTGGTCTTGCCTTCCTGGATGCCCTTGCCGAGTGCCGTGTTCGAGAAATCAGACGTATCGACATGCGCCAGGTCGTGGCGGCCGAGATAGGAGACGGCCAGCTCGCGGAAGACATAGTCGAGGATCGAGGTGGCGTTCTTGATCGCGTCATTGCCGATGACCATGCCGGCCGGCTCGAACTTGGTGAAGGTGAAGGCCTCGACATATTCCTCGAGCGGCACGCCATATTGCAGGCCGAGCGAGATGGCGATGGCGAAATTGTTCATCATCGCACGGAAGGCAGCACCTTCCTTGTGCATGTCGATGAAGATCTCGCCGATGCGGCCGTCGCCGAATTCGCCGGTGCGGAGATAGACCTTGTGTCCGCCGACGGCGGCCTTCTGGGTATAGCCCTGGCGGCGGTTCGGCAGCTTCTCGCGTTCGCGGGAAACACGCTCGATCACCCGCTCGATGATCTTCTCGGTGACGGTGACGGCCTGGGCGGCGAGGGGCGCCTGCAGCAGTTCCTCCAGCGCATCCTCGTCGTCCTCGTCCTCGATCAGCGAGGAATTGAGCGGCTGCGACAGCTTCGAGCCGTCGCGATAGAGCGCGTTGGCCTTGAGACCAAGCTTCCAGGAGAGCATGTAGGCGTTCTTGCAATCCTCGACGGTCGCCTCGTTCGGCATGTTGATCGTCTTGGAAATCGCGCCCGAGATGAACGGCTGGGCCGCCGCCATCATGCGGATATGGCTTTCCACCGAGAGGTAACGCTTGCCGATCTTGCCGCAGGGATTGGCGCAATCGAAGACCGGCAGATGTTCATTCTTGAGGAAGGGCGCGCCTTCCAGCGTCATCGCACCGCAGACATGGATATTGGCGGCTTCGATGTCCTTCTTCGAGAAGCCGATATGGTCGAGCAGGCTGAAGCTCATGTCGCCGAGCTGTTCGTCGGAAACCTTCAGCGTCTCCTTCAGGAAGTCGGCGCCGAGCGTCCACTGGTTGAAGACGAACTTGATGTCGAAGGCGCTCTTCAGCGCGGCGTTGACGGCTTCCACCTTCTCGTGGGTAAAGCCCTTGGTCTTCAGCGTCGACGGATTGACAGCCGGCGCCTGGTTCAGGTTGCCGTGGCCGACGGCATAGGCCTCGATCTCGGCGATCTGGCTTTCCGAATAGCCGAGCGTGCGCAGCGCGTCGGGCACGGCGCGGTTGATGATCTTGAAGTAGCCGCCGCCGGCAAGCTTCTTGAACTTGACGAGGGCGAAGTCGGGCTCGATGCCGGTGGTGTCGCAATCCATGACGAGGCCGATCGTGCCTGTGGGCGCGATGACCGAGACCTGGGCATTGCGGTAGCCATGCTGTTCACCGAGCTCGAGCGCCTTGTCCCAGGCCGATTTGGCGTGGGCGACGAGATCCTGGTCGGGGTTTTCCGAATGGATCAGCGCGACCGGGTTGATCGACAGCGCCTCATAGCCGGAGCTCTCGCCATGCGCCGCACGGCGATGGTTGCGAATGACCTTGAGCATGCTCTCGCGGTTCGGCGCGAAGTTCGGGAACGGGCCGAGCTCGGCAGCCATTTCGGCCGAGGTCGCATAGCAGATGCCGGTCATGATCGCAGTCAGCGACCCTGCAATGGCGCGGGCCTCAGTGGAGTCATAGGGAATGCCCGACGACATCAGCAGGCCGCCGATATTGGCGTAGCCAAGGCCGAGCGTGCGATATTCGTAGGAGAGTTCGGCAATGCGCTTCGACGGGAACTGCGCCATCATCACCGAGACTTCGAGCACGACGGTCCACAGGCGAACCGCATGTTCGTAATCGGCGATGTTGATGCGCTTGGTGGCCTTGTCCTTGAACTGCAGCAGGTTCAGCGAGGCAAGGTTGCAGGCCGTGTCATCGAGGAACATATATTCCGAGCACGGGTTCGAGCCACGGATCGGGCCGCCGGCCGGCGAAGTGTGCCAGTCGTTCATCGTTGTGTTGAAGTGGATGCCCGGATCGGCGGAAGCCCAGGCAGCGTAGGAAATGGTTTCCCAGAGATCGCGGGCCTTCAGCGTCTTCATCACTCGGCCGTCCTTGCGGGCGGTCAGGTTCCATTCGCCATCATTCTCGACGGCGCGCAGGAAGTCGTCCTTGATCGAGACGGAGTTGTTGGAGTTCTGGCCGGATACCGTGAGGTAGGCTTCCGAGTCCCAATCCGTGTCGTAGGTCTTGAATTGGAGATCCTTGTAGCCCTGGCGGGCGAACTGGATGACGCGCTGGACATAGTTTTCCGGAACCTGGTCCTTCTTGGCGGCGCGGATTTCGCGCTTCAGGGCAGGGTTCTTGTTGGGGTCGAAGCAATCGCCGTTATCGCCGCCTTCGCAATTGAAGCAGGCCTTCATGATCGCCTTCAGATGCTTGGCGACGACCTTCGAGCCGGTCACGAGAGCTGCGACCTTCTGCTCTTCCTTGACCTTCCAGTTGATGTATTCCTCGATATCGGGGTGGTCGATGTCGACGACCACCATCTTGGCGGCACGGCGCGTGGTGCCGCCCGATTTGATGGCGCCGGCGGCGCGGTCGCCGATCTTCAGGAAGCTCATCAGGCCGGAGGAGCGGCCGCCGCCGGAAAGCTTTTCGCCTTCGCCGCGCAGCATCGAGAAGTTGGAGCCGGTGCCGGAGCCGTATTTGAACAGGCGCGCTTCACGCACCCAGAGATCCATGATGCCGCCTTCGTTGACGAGATCGTCCTCGACAGACTGGATGAAGCAGGCATGCGGCTGCGGGTGTTCGTAGGCAGACTTGGACTTGGTCAGCTTGCCGGTGAAGGGATCGACATAGAAATGGCCCTGTCCAGGGCCGTCGATGCCGTAGGCCCAGTGCAGGCCTGTGTTGAACCACTGCGGCGAGTTCGGGGCGACGCGCTGGGTGGCGAGCATATAGGCAAGCTCGTCCTTGAAGGCCGAGGCATCTTCCTCGGAGGAGAAATAGCCGCCCTTCCAGCCCCAATAGGTCCAAGTGCCGGCAAGGCGGTCGAAGACCTGGCGCGCATCGATTTCGGAGCCGGTCTGCTCGTCCTTCGACAGGGTCTTCAGCGCAGCATCGTCGGGAACGGAGCGCCACAGGAAGGAGGGAACGTCGTTCTCCTCGACCTTCTTCAGCCGGGTGGGAACGCCGGCCTTGCGGAAATACTTCTGCGCCAGCACGTCGGTTGCGACCTGGGAGAACTGCGCCGGAACGTCGATATTCTCGAGGCGGAACACGACCGAACCATCGGGGTTCTTGATCTCGCTCGTCGCCTTGCGGAATTCGATATCCGCATAGGCGCCTTGGCCGGCCTTCGTGAAACGACGTTCGATGCGCATTGTCTTGACCTCGCGTTGGCGCCTGGTCCCCGCGACCTCAGGCGCAAAATTTCTATCCGGCGGCACTTTGTCGTCGTGCAGCCAGTCTCGTTTCCGTATTGTGACAGGGGTGTCATCCGGAGATGTCCTTCCTGTATCTTGTGGTGATGGTGGCTGCAAACGCTAAATATAGTATTAACAGCTTATTATCGCCAGCCCCGATGTCACTTTTTTTGGAGGCTGAAAACCGCGCAGAAATCCTGTCAGGCCTGAACCGTTCCCGGTCCATCGCCCTGATTCCGCGTCCTAATTTTCAAAAGGGAACCGGGCTCGTTACCTCCGGTCCTGTCGCCGCCGCAACATCAGGATCAGTAAAGTTTGAAACAGCTGATTCCGTCAAGGGCTGGCTTTTAATTGATTGCTAACCACAACATGTTGTGGATGCGCCTGTGGAGATTGGGGAAAGCCGGGGAGCGCTGATATTACAATGGCTTGCAGGTGTTGCCGGCTAAGGAAAACCTCGGAATGGCAAAAAAGCGTCCTGCGGCAAATCTTGTGATGGCATTTCCGGCGCAAATGGGCATGCCGATTCGCCGGTGAAATCAGCGCTCTTGTTCTTACGCATGTGGTTGTCGCAAAACCGCTGCACACTTTTGCGCGACATGCTTTTAAAGCGCATCGATGGCGATGGTAACGATGGCGACGCCGATCCGCCTGTTCTCTTTGTCCATGACGACAAAGCTCGCCTGCGTTTCGAGATTCTGGGTGGATTCGTTGCGTTCCGCCCGGTCGATGAAGATCTCGCGGGAGCCATTGGCGAAGGTTTTGAGATATTTCTCCTCGTCGCCCTGCCAGTAGTCGGCGGTGATGGTGCTCTGCCCTACATTCAGCCCATGCGAGTCCGTGACGAAAAATTCGAGAATCGCGCCCTGCGAGGCGTCCTGTTTTTCCCTCAGGTAATGCGACACGGATTTGTCGAGCAGCAGCTTGATCATCTGCAGGTGGTGCTGATCGACCTCCGATCGGTAGGTCTCGTCGAGCACTCGCATATCCATTTCGCTGACATTGCCGAATTTTGAGTTCTGCTCGGCAATGGCTTTCAGCACCAACGGCGTTTCCACTATCGGCCGGATTCGTTTCTCGACGTAGTCGCGCACGAGGGGAATATAGGCAGGTTCAGCGCGGACAGGCACCAGCGGCAACAGAAAGGCCGCCAGCCCGACGGTCACAACCGCTCTTATATGCCCCCACCGCGCCATCTTGTTTCCTTGTACCGTATCGATCGTTGCACGCTTTAGGCGCAATTTGACAGGATTCGCACGTCGTCAGTCTATTAGGATAAGATAAAATAGATGTGCAGATCCCGATAGCGGATTCAGGAAACCTCACCGACAAAATCTGGAACAATTTCAAGTGGTAAATGCGAAGGCTGCGCGTTGATCAGCGCGCGCCCTTGGCGATCGGCTCCTGATAGGTGAAGCCCATGTCCCAAGGGAAGTAGATCCAGGTATCCTGGCTTACCTCGGTGATGAAGGTGTCGACGGTCGGCACGCCCTTCGGCTTGGCGTAGACGCAGGCGAAATGTGCTCTCGGCAGCATGGTGCGCACCTGTGCGGCGGTCTTGCCGGTATCTGTCAGATCGTCGACGACCAGCACGGTTTCGCCGCCATTCTCCATAAGTTCGGGCGCTATTCCCTTGAGCAGTACCATGTCGCCCTGGTTCACATAGTCATGATAGGAAGCGACGCAGACGGTCTCGATCAGCCGGATGTTCAGTTCGCGCGAAATGATCGCGGCCGGAACGAGGCCGCCGCGGGTGATGCAGACGATCGCCTTGAACGTCTGATTCAAGCCGGCAAGCCGCCAGGCAAGGGCGCGCGCATCGCGGTGGAACTGATCCCAGGAAACGGGAAAGGCTTTATCGGGAAGGGACATCGGGCTGCTCCGCGGCATGAAAAAACGACACGCCGTTTGCCGGCGACCGGATGGACTTGAAGCGGCGATTGGCAAAACGCAAATCGCGCAGCCGGAACTGCGCGAGATCGCGAGCTGCAGCTGCGCGAGCTGGGGCCGAGGCTCGAAGCTGTCATCGGTCGCCGCAATTAGCGGGATTTGCCGGCAAAAGGCAAGAGCAGCCAATCAACGCGATAACAGGGTCAGCGCCGTCATCGATTGCAGCAAGGTCTTGGTCGTGCCGCCGAAGATCATCTGCCAGAGCCAGGAATGCGTATAGGCGCCCATGACGAGAAGATCGATGCTGCTGTCCGAAAGCCGGTTCTCGATGACATGCGATGCGCTCTTATCCACACTCTGGGCCGTCGAAAGCGTCGTCTTCACGCCATGACGCGCAAGCGTCGCGGCGATGTCGGCGCCAGCGGTCAGCGGCGATTGCAGCGCCGTGTCGGCCGGATCGACCGAAAAGATCTCCACTTCGTCAGCGGCTTTGAGGATCGGCAGTGCGTCGAAGGTTGCGCGCGCCACCTCTTTCGATCCGTTCCAGGCGATCAGCACGCGCTTGATCGGCTTCGGCTGGCGAATGATATAGGGGATCATCAGCACCGGCCGGCCGGTTTCGAAAAGGAAACTGTCGACGTCGACGTGGCTGTCGGAAGGTTTGGCCGGATCGGCCTGCGAGGCGATCAGGAGGTCGGCGCTACGCGCACTTTCGATCAGCGGTGCCGATCCATAACCGGTTGATGTGGCAAAGCTGCGCCACTCGGAGGAGCCCCCGGATGCCTCCGCTTTCGCGCGAAAAATACGCTCGACGGCGATCGTTTCGCTATGCGCCATATCCTGCAGCGCCTGCACGGCAACAGGATCGGGGATTTCCATCGGCGCCACCAACGGCACGGCGGAGATGATTTCGGCATGAAGGCCGATGACATGGGCGCCGCTTTCAGCGGCGATGGCAAAGGCGAAATCGGCGACCGCGGTACTATTGTCTGCTGTATCGAGAATGGCGAGAATGGTTTTGTAAGACATATCAATTCTCCTTGCGCTGAAATGGCTTGCGCGATGGAAGGAATGCGCCGGACCGTTCTCCTGTTCCTTGATAGGGATCAAGGATGGCCTCCAGTTCCGGCTTTGCCTTCAAGCCTCGGCGGAATGGTTTTCGGCGATGTCCCTTCTTTGGCGGATGGCGTCGATCATCGCCTGCACCTCGGCGCCGGCCGCATCGATTGCTGCCTGGGAGCGGCCGCGTACGACGATCTCGGTCGAAAATTTCTGGCCAATATAGCGTGGATAGGAACCAATGCTGGTTTCCGGATGTGCCTTCTGGATCGCGGTCAGCGGCGTGCCGATCTCGCCTTCGCCGTAAGGGCAGGCGATGACGAGCGAAAGCACCGGCGTGCCGGTTCGAAGCGTCGGCAGCACATTGTCGACCATCGCCTGAAAGACCTGCGGCACGCCGGCCATGACATAGACGTTGCCGATGATGAAGCCGGGCGCCGTCGAGACCGGATTGGCGATATGCGCAGCGCCCCGCGGCATGCGCGCCATGCGCTGGCGCGCCTCGGTGAATTCCATCTCGCGGCGGCGGTACATCTCGGCAAGCAGTGTCATTGCTGTTTCGTCATATTCGCAGGGTACGCCGAAAGCCTTGGAGATGGCATCGGCGGTGATGTCGTCATGCGTCGGCCCGATGCCGCCCGAGGTGAAGACGTAATCATATTTGCCGCGAAGCGCGTTCAGTGCCTCGACGATCGCCTCCTCGTCGTCGGCGACGATGCGCACCTCCTTGAGATCGATGCCGGAAAGCGTCAGCAAATCGGCGAGATGGCCGATATTTTTATCCTTGGTGCGGCCGGAGAGAAGTTCGTCGCCGATGGCGAGCATGGCGGCGGTGACGACGATGTCTTGGCTCATGGGATGTTCCGTGATGTGAGGCTGGGGAATAGGTAGCGCCGTTCGCTCGCTTTGCAAACACCAGAGCATGATGCCGAAAAGTGCAGGCGGTTTTCGGACGACATCATGCGCTAACTCTTTAACTCGGGCGATGCGTCATTTTTGCCGAAATGAAAACCGCAAGCGAATTTTGGTCTCCGGGTGGTGAACACTGAGTTCTTGAGGGCAGGGCTGTGTTCGCCCAGGCGCGCTGATAGAAATCGCGTCGGGCACGAATTCAACTCGATATTTCAAGGAAGATAGAAGATGGCGAAGGTTCTCGTCCTTTATTATTCGGCTTACGGCCATATCGAAACCATGGCCTATGCGGTCGCCGAAGGCGCGAAGTCGGCCGGTGCCGAGGTCACCGTCAAGCGCGTTCCGGAACTGGTTCCGGAAGACGTCGCCAAGGCCTCCTATTACAAGGTCGACCAGGCGGCTCCGATCGCCACCGTCGACGAACTGGCGGACTATGACGCGATCATCGTCGGCGCCGGCACCCGCTTCGGCACGGTCGCTTCGCAGATGCGCAATTTCTGGGATCAGACGGGCGGTCTCTGGTTCGCCGGCAAACTTGTCGGCAAGCTCGGTTCGGTCTTCACTTCTTCGGCAACCCAGCACGGCGGCCAGGAATCGACCATCCTCGGCTTCATCCCCACCTTCCTGCACCAGGGCATGGTCGTTGCCGGTCTGCCTTATGCCTTCCAGGGCCAGATGGGCACCGAGGAAGTCAAGGGCGGCTCGCCTTACGGCGCTTCCACCATCACCAACGCCGACGGCTCGCGCCAGCCTTCCGAGATCGAGTTGGAAGGCGCGAAATACCAGGGCGCCTATGTCGCCAAGCTTGCCGCCAAGCTCGCCTGATCTTTGACGCTGAAATGATGAAGGCGCGGCGGGCGTGGGGCTCGCCGCGCCTTTTCTGTTTTTTCCCACAAGAGACTGGGCAGCCTTCATCGGCGAGGTCTTTCGGGAGGGAAATGCCTGGCCGATCATTCGTCGGTGCTGGCCGGCAAAACAGGCATGATTTTTAAGCCTCACGGCTCTTCCAATCACCCATGACGCAAGATATTGAAAATGCCGCAAGCGGGCGTGGCGAAACTGGTAGACGCAAGGGACTTAAAATCCCTCGGCCTTGGCTGTACGGGTTCGACCCCCGTCGCCCGCACCACCTTCATAATCCTGTTTGAATATGCCTGTATTGAATCTGCTTGTATATTGTGCATAAAAGCAAGTTATCGCTTGACAAAGGAATTTCCGGCGTAACGATTGCGCCGCGACAGTTGAGTAAGGGTTGTCTTGTGGGAGTAAGACGATGGTTTACGATTGGAGTGGAACTAAGGTTCGGCGCATCCGCATCTTCAAGACCAGTGTCGCACTTGTTCTGGGGACTGCGATAGCCGCGATACCGCTGTTCTTCTGGGCAATGCATTTGCGCGGTTTCTAGAGCGTCCTTAGCGCGTCTAAAAAGACGCGCTAAGGACGCTCTATTACTTTCGATCCCTAGACAGATCCCGAATTCGATTTTCGGGATTATGTACGGTCTGTTCCTGATAGTGATCATCGCTCCGTGAGCGGAAGCGTGTTTGGCGCTTTGGTCTCGCGCCACCTGTTGATCACCCAGCCAGCCAGCAGTCCGAGGGCTGCGCCCGCGGCCTTGATGCCGGCATCGTGCAGGCGCGGATGGCGTGTCGGTGCGAGATACTGCAGATATTCGATGGCGACTGCACCGGCAATCAGCAGCACCGCCACCGTCTTCCACTGTTTGGGATAGGCGAGCGCGAAGGCGAGGCCGACGAGAACATAGGCGCCCCCGCGGTCGGTATCGACCGTCGTGACCGTTTCCGGCCTCAGCCCGATCGGCGAAACCGTGACGAAGAGGATAAAGGCGAGCAGAAGCCAGGCGAGCGGTCTTGCGAATTTGAAGATCATCATGGCTTCATATTAATGGCCTGGCTTTTCATTGACAGTTAAAATCAGTTCATCTGCCGCCGATTTCGCAATTGGCTTAAGAATGGCTTTCCCGGGAGCGAACCGGAAATGGCCGAAACGGGCTTTCTTTTGCCGGTCGGCCTATGCGATAGCGGCAGTGGCGACTGCATAATTCCTTAAATCGGAATCGATTTAAGGATAAAATTATGCAGCAATTGAAAGTGTTACAGCGTCCTTTGCGCGTCTGAAAAGACGCGCGGCGCTGTAATCATGAGAATGGACCATACCCGTGACGAGACTTGATGTCGAAAGCGCCGAAGAGGCAATGCGCAGCCTGTTTCCGGCAACGCCGCTGCAGCTCAACGATCACCTCTCGGTCCGCTACGGGGCCGACATCTGGCTGAAGCGCGAAGATCTGTCGCCGGTGCGCTCCTACAAGATCCGCGGCGCCTTCAATTTCTTCCGCAAGGCGATCGGGCAGGGTGCTGCTGGCAAGACCTTCGTCTGCGCCTCGGCCGGTAATCACGCCCAGGGCTTTGCCTTCGTCTGCCGCCATTTCGGCGTGCCGGGCGTCGTCTTCATGCCGGTGACGACACCGCAGCAGAAGATCGACAAGACCCGCATGTTCGGCGCTGAATTCATCACCATCCGGCTGTTCGGCGACTTCTTCGACCAGTGCTACCAGGCCGCCCGCGAACATGTGGAGGCGGTCGGCGGCGTCATGGTGCCGCCCTTCGACCATGCCGACATCATTGAAGGCCAGGCAACCGTCGCCGCCGAAATCATGCAGCAGTTGCCGGAAGGAACCGTGCCGGACATGGTCGTCCTGCCGGTTGGCGGCGGCGGACTTGCCGCCGGCATCACCGGTTATCTCGACGGCACGGTGCCGAAATCGGCTTTTGTCTTCACTGAGCCAGCCGGCGCGCCGAGCCTTAAGCGCAGCATCGAGGCGGGCAAGGTGACGACGCTTGCCAAGGTCGACAATTTCGTCGATGGCGCAGCCGTCGCCCGCATCGGCGACCTCAATTTCGCCGCTCTTCGTGAGTTCCCTGCAAGCCAAGTGCAACTGATGCCGGAGAACGCCATCTGCGTCACCATTCAGGAAATGCTGAATGTCGAGGGCGTCGTGCTGGAGCCGGCCGGCGCGCTGTCACTGACGGCGATCGCCGCGATGGACGGCCAAGCGATCCGCGGCAAGACCATCGTTGCTGTCGTCTCCGGCGGCAATTTCGATTTCGAGCGTCTGCCTGACGTAAAGGAAAGAGCCATGCGTTACGCAGGGCTGAAGAAATACTTCATCCTGCGGCTCGCCCAGCGCCCCGGCGCGCTTCGGGACTTCCTCAATCTGCTCGGCCCCGACGATGATATCGCCCGCTTCGAATATCTGAAGAAATCGGCGCGCAACTTCGGCTCGATCCTGATTGGCATCGAAACCAAGGCGCCTGAGAATTTCGCTCGGCTGATCGGAAATTTCGAAGCAGCCGGCATGGGTTACGAGGATATTACCGAAAACGAGATCCTCGCCAATCTGATCATTTGACTTGGCGACAGCGATACGGTCGTGCTAAAGGCGGAGCATGGCTTCGTTCATTTCAAATATCTTTTCGATGTTCTCCGGCGGCGGCAAACCGGCTTCGGAGGCGGCAGGCCCTTCCGGCGAGCCGCAGCTTTACGGCGATTGCACGATCTATGCCGAGCCACGCAAGGAAGGCGGCCAGTATCGCCTTGCCGGCCGCATCGAAAAGAAGGTCGGCGACGAGGTGCTGGTGCGCAATTTCATCCGCGCCGATCTGTTTTCCTCCTCCGATGACGCGCTCGAATGCACGGTGCGCAAGGCGCAGCAGATCATCGATCAGCATGGTTCGTCGCTCTTTGGCGACGGCGAGAAGCTCCGTCAGGTTTGAATCGGGATCCGGGCATAGGTCCTTGATACCGGCTGCAACTATTCCTGTGTGTGACCCGGGTGCCCTCCGGCGGGCGCAATCTCACTCACGCAATCTTAAAGGATTGCGGTGAAAGGTATCGCCTGCAGGATTTGCAGGACACCCTCGTGTTTGACTGTTTCGGACGATTGACCAAAGGATTCGCTGTCGCGATCGCCGCGCCAGCAGGAGGCCGAACGTCCGGAGCCGCGGTCTCATGATGGAGACAGTCAACCTCTTTCTCTTCGTCGTCGAAGCCATCGCCTATTTCGTGCTGATGGTAACGCTTCTGCATTTCCGTCATCGGCTCGGTCTCGGGGTTTTCCTGACGGCGCTCGGCGTCATGCATTTCATGGAGACCTATCTGGCGGCGGTCTTCTATGTCTCGCTGCCGTTCGGGGATGTGTCGCCGGGCTCATCCGTCTTCTTCTCCGGCAAGCTGATGATGATCCTGATGCTCTACCTGCAGGAAGATGCGGCGACGGTGCGCCAGCCGATCTACGGCCTGTTCCTCGGCAACCTGCTTACCGTCGGTATTGCCTGGGTGCTGCAAGTGCACCAGCCGCTGCAGATGTCGACCGGCCACACACCCGACGTCGATTTCCTCAAGGAGATGGGCTGGCTGATGGTCTGGGGCACGGCGCTGCTCTATGTCGATTCACTCGGCATCATCCTGCTTTACGAAAAACTCGGCGAGTTCTTCCGCCGCCGCGTGGTCCTGCGTTTCCTGATTTCCGGCTTCGTGCTGCTGACCTTCGACCAGATCGGCTTCTTCGCGGCGCTGCATTACTTCCTGGATGTGCCGATCGCCGCCTTCTGGGGCGGATGGAAGGCGAAAATGCTTGCTGTCTGCCTCTACGCGGCGATGTTCGCAGTCTATGAGTATCGTATTCGCCGTATCGGCGCAGCCGGGTCCGCACGTTCGATCAGCGACGTGTTCGGCGACCTGACGTTCCGCGAGCGCTACAACGATCTGCTGGAGCGCACCGGCCGCGACATGCTGACCGGTGTCTACGATCGGACGCGCATGGAAATGGAAGCGCCGCTGATGCTGCTCGAGGCACTGAAGCAGGGGTCATTCGCCACCGTCCTCATTATCGACGCCGATCACTTCAAGGATGTCAATGACGGCTACGGTCATCTCCAGGGCGACGAGGTGCTGAAGGCGATCGCCGCCCGATTGGGCACGACGTTGCGCTCGAACGATCGCGTCTTCCGCTTCGGCGGCGAGGAATTCGTTGCCGTCTGTCCGGGCACCGACCACGAGGAAGGTCTGCTGCTTGCCGAGCGCCTGCGCTGGACGATCGCGACCAGCGTCAAGACGCCGGATGACAGGCCGGTAACGGTCAGTATCGGCGTTGCGACTGCCGATGAGGACGGCGTCGATTTCACCGCCGTGCTGACGGCTGCCGACGGCAGGCTCTACGCAGCCAAGAAGAGCGGCCGCAACTGCGTCGTCGGCCGCTCCGGTGTGGTCAAGCTCAGCTGAAACTTATTCAGGCAGCGCGGAAGATCTTGGCGCCGGAGGGCGCGCTCGTCATGCCGCCGTCGACGGTGATCTCGATGCCGGTGACATTGGCCGAATCATCCGAGGCCAGATAAAGCGCCGCCTTGGCGATTTCGTCGGCTTCGCTCATGCGGCCGAGCGGGCTCATGCCGCCGATGCGGGCCTCGAGCGCCGACATGGCGTCTTCGGTCTGGGCCATCGGCGACCAGATCGGCGTCTTGGTGCCGCCGGGCGTTACCTGATTGACGCGGATGCCGCGCGGCGCGAGCTCGGATGCCATATTGCGCGTCATTGCCCGGACTGCCGCCTTGGTCGCCGCATAGGCCGACCAGCCGGGAGCGCCGAGCACCGCATGCACCGACCCGTTGAGGATCACCGAAGCGCCGTCATTGAGATGCGGCAGGGCTGATTGCACGGTGAAGAAAACCGCCGTGAGATTGGTGCTGATGATCTGGTTGAACTGCGCCGGTGATGTCTCGCCGAGCGGCGTGGCGCCGCCGATGCCGGCATTGGCGAAGACGATGTCGAACTTGCCGACCTTTGCGGCAGCTTCCGCAAAGGCCTTCTCGGTGGCGGCGGCATCGGTGACGTCGACCTTCAGCGCCAGCACGCCGGCGCCGAGCGCCTTTTCAGCAGCCGCGAGCGTTTCCGGGTTGCGGCCGGTGATCACCACCTTGGCACCCTCGTCGATGAAGACCCTGGCGGTCGCAAGACCGATGCCGCTGTTTCCGCCGGTAATCAGGGCGACCTTGTTTCTTAGACGCATGATTCATGCTCCTCTTGGAATTTGCAACGATCTGGATTATGATCGTTATCTATAAGGATTATGATGGTAATCTACATGAGTCAAGGGGAGCATGATGCCGAAAAGTGTAAGCGGTTTTCGGCCGACATCATGCTCATTCGATTGGTGCCGGGGAGATGTCCGATGGGGCGTTCGCAGTTGGAGAAACAGAAGACGCACGAGAAGATTGTCGTGATCGCGTCGAAGCGGCTGCGCGAGGAGGGGCTCGAAGGTATTGGCGTCGCCGATCTGATGAAGGAGGCCGGACTGACCGTCGGCGGCTTCTACAAGCATTTCGCCTCCCGTGACGATCTGGTTGCCGAGGCGATCCAGTCCGCTTTTGATTCATGGGGACGCAAGCTGGAGGCCGAGGGGATAAACCCGGCGGAGATGACGGCTGCCGATGTCGCCGATCGTTATGTCAGCGCCTATCATCGCGACAATCCCGGTGAGGGCTGCCCTTTTGCCGCGCTGACCTCCGATCTATCCCGCAGCGGCGAGAAGGCGCGGAGGATCGCGACGGACGGGCTCAGGCGTAATTTCGCGTCATTGGCGAGCAAGGCTGCGGGAATGGACGATAGCGAACGGCGGCGCAAGGCGATCATGGCCTTCGCGATGATGGCCGGCGGCGTCGGCCTCGCCAGGATTTCGTCCGATGAGGAACTCTCGGCCGAAATCCTGGCGACGGTCCGGGATTTTGTCGCCGATATCGACAAATGAAAACGGCCGGCAAAGGCCGGCCGTTCCGTGAAGCGTTTAGGAGCCGATCAGGCCGCCAGCGCGATTTCCTGGACGCGCGACTTGGCAGCGTCGATCGCCTTTTCGGCAGCTTCCGGACCAAAGGCCAGGCCTTCGACATAGATGGTCTCGATATCGCTGATGCCGAGGAAACCGAAAACCGACTTCAGGTATGGCACGGCATGGTTCAAGGGGGCGGCCGGTCCCTGCGAGTAGATACCACCCGAGGCGAGCACCACATAGACCTTCTTGCCGGTTGCGAGGCCAACCGGGCCGCTTTCCGTGTACTTGAAGGTCAGGCCGGCGCGGGCGACGTTGTCGATCCAGGTCTTCAGCGACGAATAGATGTTGAAGTTGATGAGGCCGGTGCTGATGACGATCGTGTCGGCGGCGAGCAGTTCGTTGACGAGTTCGTCGGAAGTCTCGACGGCTGCGGCTTCCTCAGCGGTGCGGGCCTCGGCCGGCTTGCGGATTGCGCCGGTGAAGAGGTCATCGATGTGCGGCAGCGGGTTGGCGGCAAGGTCGCGGCGAACGACGACGCTGCCTGGATTCTGGCTCTTCAGCTTTTCGGCGAGATCGACGGCGATCGGCGTCGAGAGCGATTCGGCACGCGGGCTGGACGTCAGAAGAAGGATGGACGACATGGTGCATTTCCTTTCGAATGGAATTTGACGGCCCGTTGCTGGGAGGTGAGCCGCAGTCTCGATCAGGAAAATAGGTCTGGCCTGCTATCGAAAAAACGGTGATAATGTCGATCGAAACTATCGATGGAATGGATAGAAGATGCTGCCGAACCCCACTCTGGACCAATTGCAGGTGTTTCTGACCGTTGCCGAGACCGGCAGCTTCTCGGCCGCTTCGCGGGTGTTGAACCGTGCACAGTCGGTCGTGAGCTATACGATCGCCAATCTGGAGGCGCAGCTCGAAGTGCCGCTTTTCGAGCGTTCCGGCGCGCGTCAGCCGAAGCTGACGGAGGCGGGCAAGGCGATGCTGGAGGATGCGCGGCGCATTCTGGGCGACCTGCAGGTCATGCGGGCGCGCGTCAAGAGCCTGAGGGAAGGGCTCGAAGCGGAGGTCTCCGTCGCCATCAGTGTCATGGTGCCTTCACGAGCCCTGGTGGACGTTCTCCGCGAATTCCGGGAGATGTTTCCATCCGTTTCGTTAAGCCTCAATGTCGGTGAGCTCGGAATGGTCATGGATCTCGTCCTCAGCGGCAAGGCGACGATCGGGATTGGCGGCGCGGTCGTCAAGCAGGACGATTCGATTGTCACGGAGCGCATCGGTCATTCCTTCATGTTGCCGGTTGCCGCGCATAACCACCCGCTTGCCGGAATCGGCCGGCCGCTGACGCTCGGCGACGTGCGCGAGGAAGTGCAGCTCGTCGTCACCGATGCATCGGGACGGACAAAGGGGCGCGATTTCAACGTGCTGTCCTACAAGACATGGCGTGTTAGCGATATTGCGACGAAGCATCAGCTCATCAGGGCCGGCCTTGGCTGGGGCGGCCTCCCGGCTTCCGTGATTCATGACGATCTGACGAGCGGCAGGCTCGTTCATCTCGATCTGGATGCCTACGAACAGGGGGAGTATCCCATATATTCGGTCCGTCAGCTCGCCAACCCGCCCGGACCTGCCGCCACCTGGATGATCGACGCGTTCCGCACGCGGCTTTCCGCCTGCCCGAGCCAAGCCGATTTCCATGCTCAGATAGCGGAACTCCAGGAAACTGGTACGCCGCTCGCAGCCGAATGACGAAGGCGCGGGTGCCGCGCCTTCGCTGATATTGTCCTCCGCCTAAAGAACCAGCCTGAATTTCGAGAAACCGTCGGCCCCTTCGCCGGCATCCTCGATCTTGACGCTCTTGACCTCGGCGAGGAACTGTTTTGCCTTCGGGCCGCTTTCGAAGGTCGCAGTCGTGCCCGGGAGCGGCTTGAAGGTCCAGTTGGCGTCGGCAGACGGATTGATCGTGCCTTGATCATGGACATAGCGGACGATGACGTCGCGGTTGGTATCCGGCGCCTGGAAGATCACCTTGTCCGCGGTGATTTCAGGGAAATTGCCGCCGCCGCCTGCGCGGTAGTTGTTCGAGACGACGACGAACTTCTGGGCCGGATCGATCGGCTTGCCATTGAAGGCGAGGTTCTGGATGCGGTTGGCGTCCGGATTGATTGGCTTGCCGGATGAATCATATTTCGGCGGCTGCGACAGGTCGATCTGGTAGGTGACGCCGTCGATCACGTCGAAATTGTAGGACGGAAAATCGTTGTTGAGCAGCGCCGCATCCTTCGAGCCGGCCTCGATGTGATTGAACATGCCGGCCGACATTTCGAGCCAATTCTTCACCTGGGCGCCGGTAATGGCGACAGCCTGCACCGTATTCGGGTAGAGATAGAGGTCGGCGACGTTCTTGATGGCGATATCGCCGGCCGGAACATCGGTATAGTAGTCGGCGCCGCCGCGACCGCCGGCCTTGAAGGGGGCAGCCGCTGAAAGCACCGGCAGGTCCTTGAATTCGGTGTCGGCGAGCATCTGCTTGATGTACCAGGTCTGGGCTTGGCTGACGACCTGCACCGAGGGATCGTCGGCGACCAGTGCGAAATAGGAATAGAGCGGTGCGGAGGTCTTGCCGACCGGGGTGCGGACATAGGCAAGCGTCGCCTCGTGCTCGGCCTTGGCGGCCTCGACCACCTCCTTCTTGTCGGCGAAGTCGGCAACCACCTTCTTCTTGTCGTCGCGATGGAAGATCGGCCGTGCTTCCGAGGTGAAATCGACGATCTTCCAGCTATTGCCGTCCTTTTCGAGCAGCAGGTCGATAAGGCCGAGATGCGAGCCCCAGAAGCCGGCCATCACGGCGGGTTTGCCGTGCAGCGTGCCCTTGACGGGATCGGCATTGGCCACACCGTCCCAGCTTTTCGGGCCGGGGAAGACGAGATGCTGGTGGCCGGTGAAGATCGCGTCGATCCCGTCGACGGCGGCGAGATGCAGTGAGGCGTTCTCCATCTTTTCGGACGGTGCGCTGCCGTCGATGCCGGAATGCGAGAGCGCAATGACGATATCGGCGCCGGCTTCCTTCATGGCTGGAACCCAGGCCTTGGCGGCCTCGACGATGTCGCGCGTCTGCGCCTTGCCTTCGAGGTTCTTGATGTCCCAGAGCATGATCTGCGGCGGCACGAAGCCGATGAAGCCGACCTTGACCGGGCTCTCATTGCCGGCGCCGTCCTTGATCTGCTTTTCGACGATGATGTAGGGCTTGAAGAAGAGATCGTCCTGCTTCGGGTCCGAGGCAAGCTGGCCCTTGGTCAGGTTGGCGCAGACGAAGGGGAAGTTTGCGCCTGCTAGGACCTTGAACATGAAGTCGAGGCCGTAGTTGAACTCGTGATTGCCGAGCGTGCCGACCGTATAGCCGAGCGTGTTCATCGCCTTGATCACCGGATGGACGTCGCCGTCCTTCATGCCGTGCTGATAGGCCATGTAATCGCCCATCGGATTGCCCTGCAGCACGTCGCCATTGTCTATCAGCAGCGAATTGACAGCCTCTGCGCGGATCGCGTCGATGATCGTCCCGGTGCGCGACAGGCCCATCGTGTCGTTCGGCTTGTCGGCATAATAGTCATAGGGGAAGACGTTGACGTGAATGTCGGTCGTTTCCATCAGCCTCAGATGCGCCTGGTTGGCGCTGGCGCGCGCGCTGAAAGGGTGCAGCAGCACCAGGGCGGAAGTGGCGGCGAGGCCGCCGAGCAGGGAACGGCGGCTCATCGCGCCAACATTGAAAATGGAAGACATGGAAATTCTCCTAATAGGGATCATGCATCGTCCGGCCCGTCAGAATTAGGACGATTTGCCGAGGAGTACACCGTGAAAATGACAGAACGGCAAAACAATCCAGCGGGAAAGCGGCATGGTCGTGAAATGCAATTTATGGTACAGTGGTAACAGCTGGAACCATTGGGGAGATGGGATTATGAACAAGGTCGTTATCGCTTTGGTCGGAGGTTTCGGAGGCATCGCACCCAGTCTGGTCGACAAGGCGCAGGCGCTCTACAGCGGCGATGTGGAGAAATGGCTGACGACGACGGCAAACCCTTGGATCTCGGTTGCCTGCGCGCTTGCCGCCATCGTCGTCTTCTTCATTATCGGCGGCGCTATCGCCCTGATCTATCGCGAACAGCAGTTGCAGAAGGCGCTTCTTCTTGGCATCGGCGCACCGGCTCTGATCATGGCCGCTGCACAGGGGAGTGCAGCCAACCCGAGGCCGATCGAGGTCAGCTCGGCCGCCAGCCTGTTCGGCATCGTCGGCGTCGCCCATGCTCAGGACGGCACTCGCTCGCTGCCGCCGCGGGTCGAGTTGAAGGTCAATCCCGGATGGACGCAGGGCGAATGCCAGACCTGCGATATCAAGTTCCTTGGTGGAGACGGCCAGATCATATCAAGCGAGCCGCTCTCCAGCAGCCAGGCGCCCGGCGCAGTTAACGTGCCGCTTGGCACGGAAACGATCCTGCTGTCCGGCGCCAACGCCAATACCGCCACGGTCAACGTCAGGGACCTCGGCGCCAGGCTGCCGCAGACGCAAGGCTCGGTCACCCTCGACGTCAACGTCAACCGCAGCTACTGGAACGATCTCAGCCGGTCATTCGGCGCAAAGGCCGTGCAGCCTTACGATTTCAGCGTCGACGTTGCCAAATGAGGTGTCCGGTCGCTATTGGCGCCGGCTTTGGCCAGTTGGCGTACCGCCAGCACCGGCCGTACCTCCTTATGGAAAAAGCGGAAATAGGAGGAGATCTGCGCCCGCGCATTCGAATTCACGTCGAACTGGATGCCGACGCGGCCATTATGCTTCCAGCGGATGATGCCTTCGAGCAGCCCGAGGTTTTCGGCCTCGATGCGCACCTTGCTGCCGGAAGCGGCATGGAGCGGCCCCTTCATCTCCAGGGCGGCACCGGTCAGCGATAGGTCGAGGATGCGGGCATCCACCTGGCTGTTCACGTATTTGACATGGCCGAAAACGCGGCAGTGTTTCCGATCGGTCTTCCGGGCCGTGATTTTCAAGTTGCGGGTCATACTGTCTCCCTTGGTATATAGCGAAGGAGCATAGCGCCGGAAAATTGAAATGGTTTTAGGGGCTTAGCTAAAATTGCAGTGAAACATCAATTGGCAGCAGCGGCCCTGCTTCCGACCACATGCTCCCGCCAGACCGTGAAGATCCCGGCGGCAACCACGATGATCGAACCGATGATCGTGTTGAGACTGAGCGTTTCGTCATAGACCGCCATGCCGATGATAGAGGCGTAGACAAGTGACAGATAGGTCAGCGGCTGCACGGCGGCGGCATCGAGAATATCATAGGCGCGGATCAGGAAATAATGGCTGGAAATGCTGGTGACGCAGACGAGCGCCATCCAACCCCAGTCACCCGGCGACATCCAGCTCCAGTAGAACGGTCCGATGAGCGTCATCGTGACGCCGCCGACGACGCCGGTATAGAAAAAGCTGGTCATCGATGAATCCTCGCGGCTGACCAGACGGGTGGCGATGACGTAGAAGGCGAAGTTGAAGCAGGAAATGACGGCGAGAAGCAGCTTCACGTCGAAAAATTCGCCTTCCGGCTTGAGGATCAGCAGCACCCCGAAAAGTCCGGCGCCGATCGCTGCCCACCGCCGCCACCCGACCCGCTCGCCGAGGATCGGCATCGCCAGCAGCGCGATCAAGATCGGCGTCGCGGAAAAGATCGCCTGTGAACGGGCAAGGCCGATCATTGCAAAGCAGGTGATCGCCAGTACCACCTGGACCGCAAGCAGCACGCCGCGGGTCACCTGCAGGAGAGGGCGTTTGGTGCGGGCCGTCGCCTTGATGCCGCCGCGCATCTTCGAAGCGAGGATGATCGTGAAAAGCGCAAAGGCCCAGTAGCGGATCATCGTCACGAAGATTGGCGGATAGGCCGTCGCCAGATGTTTCGAGACGGCATCCTGCAGGGAGAAGATGGTGATCGCCAGCAGCGCGAAAATATAGCCTTGGGTCTTCGATGTCATGACTTGCCATTACTGCATAATTTCACCCTTAAATCGGTTCCGATTTAAGGGTGAAATTATGCAGAAGTCCAAAGTGTTACAGCGCTGCGCGTCTGAAAAGACGCGCGGCGCTGTAGTGGGGAAACGCCTGCGCGCACCGAAAGTCTGGGCAGGCTTTCGGCTAAGATGCAAGGCCTCAAAGGCCGACATTCGGCTTGTCGATGATTTCTCTGAGCGCGAAGCTCGAATTGATCTTGACGACGTGGGGCAGGGCCGACAGCCAGTCGCGGTGGATGCGCTCATAGTCCTCGAGGTCGCGGGCGGCGACGCGCAAGATATAGTCGTATTCGCCCGACATCAGGTAACAGACGAGCACGTTCGGGCAGAGCTTCACCGCTGCCTCGAATTCCGCCAGCGTCTTGGCGAACTGGCCGGAGAGCGAGATATGCACGATGGCGATCATCTTGTAGTCAAGCGCCTTGTGTGAAAGCCGCGCATGGTAGCCGCCGATGACGCCGCTTCTTTCCAAGATGTCGAGCCGGCGCGAACAGGCCGAAGGCGACAATCCGATCCTTTCGGCAAGCTCGGCATTGGTGATGCGGGCGTTGGCCTGCAATGCCCGGAGAATCGCAAGATCGATGGTATCGAGATCGGCCATTCGAAGAACCTTCGAAGAAAGGTAGAAGAAGCGCAATAATCACCGAAAAATCGCGTCTTCGCAAATCGTCTTTGCAAGGACATTTCACTGTCTTGATGGTTGGATTCCTCATCCGAAAAGATCCGCGGCCGCGGAGATAAAATGAGAGGAACGCGCATGCGTGTCGGTTGCCCGAAGGAAATCAAGAATCATGAGTATCGCGTCGGCCTGACGCCGGCTTCAGTGCGCGAATATATCGCCCACGGCCACGAGGTCTGGGTGGAGACCAAGGCGGGCGTCGGTATCGGCGCTGATGATGCCGCCTATGCCGCGGCCGGTGCCAAAATCGCCGCCTCCGCCAAGGATATCTTCGAAAAGTGCGACATGATCGTCAAGGTGAAGGAGCCGCAGCCCGCCGAATGGGCACAGCTCCGCGACGGCCAGCTTCTCTACACCTATCTGCATCTGGCGCCGGATCCCGAACAGACCAAGGGTTTGCTCGCCTCCGGCGTTACTGCGATCGCCTATGAGACGGTGACCGACGAGCGCGGCGGTCTGCCGTTGCTGGCGCCGATGTCGGAGGTCGCCGGCCGCCTGTCGATCCAGGCAGGAGCGACCGCCCTGCAGAAGGCCAATGGCGGCCTCGGCGTCCTGCTCGGCGGCGTGCCCGGCGTGTTGCCGGCCAAGGTCGCGGTCATCGGCGGCGGCGTCGTCGGCCTGCATGCGGCCAGGATGGCCGCAGGCCTTGGCGCCGATGTCAGTATCCTCGACAAGTCGCTGCCGCGCCTGCGCCAGCTCGACGATATCTTCTCCGGCCGCATCCACACGCGTTATTCCAGCATCCAGGCGCTGGAGGAGGAAGTCTTCTCGGCCGATCTCATTATCGGCGCCGTGCTGATCCCGGGTGCTGCCGCTCCGAAGCTCGTCACCCGCGAGATGCTGTCCGGCATGAAGAAGGGCTCCGTCATCGTCGACGTCGCCATCGACCAGGGCGGTTGCTTCGAGACTTCGCATGCGACGACCCATTCCGATCCGACCTATGAAGTCGACGGCGTCGTGCATTATTGCGTCGCCAATATGCCGGGCGCCGTACCGGTCACCTCGGCGCACGCGCTGAACAATGCCACATTGGTTCATGGCCTGGCGCTTGCCGATCGCGGTCTGCGCGCTATTGCCGAAGACAAGCATCTGAGGAACGGCCTCAACGTCCACAAGGGCCGCATCACCAACAAGCCGGTCGCCGACGCGCTGGGTTACGAGGCCTTCGCGCCGGAGAGCGTGCTGAACGTAGCGTAAGCTACCTGACTCTAGGTTAGGCGCCGGCCTCAGCCAGGTCCGGCGCCTTTACCTTGTCGATCCGGCATTGGAAGCAGTTGTTGCGCGCGGAACGCACATGCACATAGGCGATATCAGATCGTCCCAGCAGCTCTTCTCCATAGGCTGGAATATCGCCGATAGCAGTCACCGCGCCGGTGCCGTAGACGATGCGGTCGTTCTCGCTATAGCCGCGGACGATGAAGTCACGGCTCGTCGTCAGCACCGGCGGCATGATCTCTTCGGCGGCATAACGTGCACAAGGCTGCTTGTGCAGGAAGACCGGGCCGGTTTCGGCATAGGGCTGCAGCTCGGGGAACGGCCGGTAGGCGAAGACTAGCAACTCCTCGCTGGCATCGATATTCTGAAGGCAATGGCGGCAGGGGTGGCCGGGACCATCGGAAACGATCGTGTCCGGCAGCCTGTCATAAGCGTCGCGGCCGCCAGTCCACAGATGTTCGGCCTCAGTGGTCGGCATGGCCACAAAACGAATGGCGGTCATGGCAAATCTCCTTGTGATTGCCATGAAATGCACCCGGACGAGTGTGCAAGCCACCCGATTCTTGCGACGCCGTAGGCATTGGGCGATCGAGTGAAACGCGGAATATGATTCTTCGCAAAGCGCACGCTCCCACCCCCTCTTAACCTCAGACACTGCGGAGTACGCCAAAAGTCGCCCCAAACGGGCTGAGCCCTGTCATGGACCAGCTTGCTTCTCGCGGTAGACTGTCGTCGTTCGATTGTGTCTCTCGTTGCCGCGCCGGGTATATTTGGCATCTTCATACCGTGATACACGATGGGGGCACATGTATGGGCCGCTGCTCGGTTTTGAGAGGGTGCGCCGGCTTGGGGCTGGTACCCCTCGCGATTTCGGTTTGGAGGGAGAGGTGATGGCCGAAGAAGCAGCATTGAACTTCGCGGACTTCTATGATGCCGAGCTTGCTCTCCACAACGCGCATTTTCGGGTCGCCGCCGCGGTCGGGCGGTCTGATCGTGTGCTCGATGTCGGTTGCGGCGCCGGACAAACCACACGTGACGCCGCTCGCGCTGCGGAAGCAGGACGGGCGCACGGAATCGACCTGTCCGTCACGATGCTGGAGATTGCCCGCCGGCGCAGCGCCGAGGAGGGATTACCCAATGCGACGTTCGAAGTGGCGGATGCACAGAACTATCACTTCGCAAAAGGGGAATTCGATCTTTGCATCAGTCGATTTGGCGTCATGTTCTTCGCCGATCCGGCGGTGGCTTTCGCCAATATCGCCAACGCCGTACGCCCGGGTGGACGTTTCATTTTCATGGTCTGGCAGGGCAGAGACCACAATGAGTGGGCGACCGCTATACATAAAGCGCTTGATCCGGATTCAACCGGTCCGGTTGCGGCCAGCAAAGCCTTTTCGCTGAGCGAACCCTTGGTAACGTCTGGACTGCTCGAAACGGCAGGGTTCACTGCCATCGAGTTTCGTGAAATCAACGAGCCTGTGTTCTACGGTCAGGATCCCGAGACTGCATTGGCGACGATTCAGACATTTGAAAATGTGAAGAGCGCCCTCGATCGTCCCGCCACGACAGCCCAAATACGAGCGCGGCTGCTCGACATGCTGGAGGCGCACCAGACACCCCACGGAATTCAATTCGATTCGCGCGCATGGCTGATCACCGGCCGCCGGTACGGCGACAGTCCCCCGTGCGTTATTGGTGATTTCCGCTCAGCGTGAATGTCAGCTTTGGGCCAAGCCGACATGGCTGGCATTTGCTATCGGATTCCGCAAAACTGCATGACGAAAAGGAAAAAGCCCATGCCCGACATCGATCTCGCGCTGCTGGCGCAACAGAACGCAGAAATACTGGAAGAGCTCAGGGCTCTGCGGCGGGAGGTGGCGGAACTGAAGGAACAGTCGGGCCGCACGCTCGACTTCGAGCGCCGCAACGACCCGCGCCGCCCGAACAGCCTGACGCAGCGTTAACCAGCTCTGCCTACGTCAGGAAGGCATCCGTCAGCTTTTCCGCACAATCTCCAGAAGCTCCTTGTCGCTGAGCGGCCGGACGATGCCGGTGCCGGTCGAAACCGGGGAGAAGCCGTACATTTGGTAGAGCTGCAGCGCACGCGGATGGTCGAGGTTGTTGGTGGTGGTGGTGACCCGCTTCGGATTGAGCGACCAGATGGCATAGAGCGCCTGCAGCAGGAACCATTTGCCGATGCCGAGACCGAGCGCATGTTCGATCAGGCCGAAATGGCTGAGCTCGATCATATCCTCGTCTTCGCAGAAATATTCGTAGAAGCCGGCGGGCGCCCCGTTCACATAGAGAACGCTGATATTGTTGCGCTTGTCGTTCAGAGTCTCGGCAAGCTGCTCGTCGCTCATGCGCAACCGGTCCACCCATTGCCAGCGCGCGCCGACCTGCCGGTAGAGATAGCGGTAGAAGGGCAATGGGATCTCGGGAGCGCGCATGATCGCCGTCTGGATATTGACAGGCACCGGCATGCTTGCCTTTGGCGGCGCCGTCATTTCGAGCCGGGTGATGTGAGCTTTCAGCGAAGCGGGTGCCTTTCCCATGGCGATCAGACTTTGACCGGCGTCGGCGGACCGGTGACGATGGGTGTATCGTCACGGCTGCCCCATTCGCTCCACGAGCCGTCATAAAGCTTGTTGTCGTGATGACCGAGCGATTCCAGCGCCAGCGTGATGATCGCGGCGGTGATTCCCGAACCGCAGGAGGTGACGACAGGCTTTGAAAGATCGATGCCTGCATCCTCGATCGTCTGCCTGAGTTCGGGCAGCGACTTGAAACGGCCCTGGCTGGCGAAGACGCCAGAGGGCAGGCTGCAGGCGCCCGGCATATGGCCGGAACGCATGCCGGCGCGCGGCTCCGGCTCGACGGCGGCAAAGCGGCCGGCGCTGCGGGCATCGGCAATCTGCATCGCACCGCTGGAGACGATGTCGCGCATCGTATCGAGCGTCACCACGCGGCTCTCGTCGAAATTCGGCGTGAAGGTCGCCGGCGCAGGATTGGGCGCTTCGGTTTCAAGCGGACGGCCCTCGGCCTTCCAGCCGTCGAGACCGCCATCGAGCACGAAGACATTTTTCGCCCCCATCACCCGGAACAGCCACCAGACGCGCGGCGAGGCGAACAGGCCGATGCCGTCATAGACGACGATCCGATCATTCTCGCTGATGCCGAGCCGGCCGACTTCGGCAGCGAAATAGTCGGGCGATGGGATCGTATGCGGCAGCGACGTCGAGTGGTCGGCGATCTTGTCCTGGTCGAAGCGGATGGCGCCGGGAATATGGCCGGCCGCATATTCAGCATCGGCATCGCGCTTCTGCGCCGGCAGATAGAAGGAGGCGTCCAGCACCCGCAGGTCAGCTTTCCCGAGCTCGGACTGCAGCCAGTCGGCCGAAACGACGAAACGGCTCTTGGTCTCACTCATGATGGTCTCCCTTGATGGTCAGGCTTCGTCGCCGGGCGTGCCGAAGCGGATGCGGAAGCGGCGGTTTTCCTTGCCCTTCTTCTCGATCTTGGCGATATGGATCTGCCCGACTTCCTGGGTCTCGGAGACATGTGTGCCGCCGCAGGGCTGGCTGTCAATCGAGGAGTTCTCGCCGATGCAGACGAGGCTGACGCGCCCGAGCCCCATCGGCGGGCGGACGTTCTTCGATTTGACGATGTCGGGATTGGCCGCAAGTTCCTCATCGGTGATCCATTGCAGGGTGACCGGATGGTTCTGGCCGACGAGTTCCATCAGCTTGACGGTCACTTCGTCCTTGTCGATCGTCTCGATCATGTCGAAGTCGACGCGGCTTTCCTCCTCGCCGACGGCAGCCCCGGTGATCGGATAGGAGCAGACGACGGAAAGCAAGTGGCAGGCCGTGTGCATGCGCATCAGCCTGTAGCGGCGCGGCCAGTCGACATGCAGCACCAAGTTCTCGCCGACCACGGGCCGCGGCGCACCTTCGAGCGGCACGTGGATGATGACATCCTTGCTCGGACCATGTTTCGTCTGGCCGAGCGCGATCTTGCTGCCGTCAGCGCGCTCGAGCTCTCCGGTGTCTCCGGGCTGGCCGCCTGATGTGGCATAGAAGCAGGTCTGGTCCAGTTCGATGCCCCCGTCTTCGTGAACGGCGGTGACGACCGCCTCGCACGTCGAGAGATAGAAGTCGTCACGATAAAGGGCATTGACGGGCATGGCGTCTCACACAGGCTCGTAGGGAACGCGGATATCGGGCGACTTGGCCATCCAGCCCGGAACGGGCAGCCCCTTCGACGTCAGGAAATCCGGGTTGAAGAGCTTAGACTGATAGCGGTTGCCGTAATCGCAGAGGATCGTCACCACCGTGTGACCAGGCCCGAGATCCCGGGCGAGATTGACCGCGCCGGCAATGTTGATCGCTGTCGAGCCGCCGAGGCAGAGGCCCTCGTTCTCGACGAGGTCGAAGAGATAAGGCAGCGCTTCGGCATCCGAGATCCGATAGGCATAGTCAGGCGTGAAACCCTCGAGATTGGCGGTGACGCGGCCCTGGCCGATGCCCTCGGTGATCGAGGATCCCTCGGATTTCAGCGCGCCGTTCTGGTAGAATTCATAGAGTGCGGCGCCATCGGGATCGGCGATGCCGATCTTGACGTCTGCCTTGAAAGCCTTGAGGCCGGCGGCGACACCTGCCAGCGTGCCGCCGGAGCCGACCGAGCAAATGAAGCCATCGACCTTGCCGTCGGTGTCTTTCCAGATTTCTTTTGCCGTCGTTTCGACATGCGCCTGGCGGTTGGCGACGTTATCGAACTGGTTTGCCCAGATCGCCCCGTTCGGCTCGGTCTTCGCCAGCTGCTCTGCCAGCCGCCCGGATACCTTCACGTAATTGTTCGGGTTCTTGTAGGGAACGGCGGGCACTTCGACGAGTTCGGCGCCGAGCAGCTTCAGCGCGTCCTTCTTTTCCTGGCTCTGCGTTTCCGGGATGACGATGACGGTACGATAACCGAGCGCCTTGGCGACCAGCGTCAGCCCGATGCCGGTATTGCCGGCCGTTCCCTCGACGATGACGCCGCCCGGCCGAAGCAATCCCTTCCGCTCTGCGTCGCGGATGATGTAGAGCGCGGCGCGATCCTTGACCGACTGGCCGGGGTTCAGGAACTCCGCCTTGCCGAGAATGGTGCAGCCGGTCATCTCTGAGGCGCCCTTGAGTTTGATCAGGGGCGTGTTGCCGATGGCTTCGAGGACGGAGGGGTGGAAGGTCATGGAATCTGCCTCTATTCGAACTCTTACTTTAGGAACGGTCTTTTCCCTTCACAAGGCTGAGTTGGCAAGAAATGCTATTCCACGCCTCCGTCGGACACGACAAAATTTGCTTTCCTCTCCCTGAAATGGTGCATGGCCCGCAATCCCGTCGGGTGAGGGGTGATCCGAAGATTGACTTTCCCCGTACGGATGACGACAAAGCGAAAACGGAGCGCGGCTACAGGGCGTGACCGAAACCGACATGGTTCACGAGCAGATCGACACGATCGATGCATTGATGGCGCATTATGTTGCCGGCTCCTTGCCCGAGCCGGCGCGTGTGCTGGTGCAGTCTCATCTCGAAATGAAACCGGACAATCGCAGCCTGGTGAACAGCCTCGAGCTGCTGGCAGGCGAAGCTCTGGAAAGCGCGCCTGAAGTCGCCATTGCCGATCGCGACGGGCGGCTTGCGGCGATCTTTTCCTCTGCGTCTCCCGTCCCGGTGCCACGGACGGTCGAGCGACCGGAAAACGCGCTGTTTCCGCAAGCATTGCGCGCCCTCTTGGGCTTCGAAGCCGAGGATGTGCCCTGGCGCCGGCGGTTGCCCGGTTTCAAGGAATACTCGCTCGACATGGACGGCTGCGAGGTCAGCCTGATGTGGATCCGGCCTGGCCGTGCCTTGCCGGCGCACACCCACAAAGGCATGGAACTGATCCTCATTCTCGACGGCGCCTTCAACGATGAACGCGGCCGTTTCGGCCCCGGCGACATCTCCATTGCCGACGAGACGGTCGACCACCGGCCGGTCGCCGAAAAGGACCGGCCTTGCATCGCCTTTGCCGTCTCGGACGGACCGGTCAAGCTCACCGGATCCTTCCGCCAGATGATCGGCGACCTGATCGGCTGAAAGCAGCCACAATAGTGTGATAGAGCCGTAAATCCGGAGGGGTTGAGGAACTTCCGGACCTGTTTTCGCATTGATCAGGCAGCCCGGAGGAACATGTCATGCGTGATTTCATTGCCCATCCCGAACATGGAATCGTCTGGATTTCGGGTGCGAGTTCAGGCATCGGCCGGGCGCTTGCGCTGAGGCTCGCCGGCGAAGGATACAAGGTCGCCGTCACCGCCAGAAGCCACGAAAAGCTGGTCGAACTGCAGGCCGAAGCCAATGGCCTCTCGGGCCGTATCATTGTGCTCGACGGCGACGTTACCGATGCCGAGGACATGGAACATGTCATGGCCTCTATTGAATATGAGCACGGCACGCTCGCCATGGCGATCCTCAATGCCGGCGTCTACCTGCCTGTTCATGCCGAGGATCTGAACCGCACCGATTTCGAGAAGAGCTTTGCCGTGAACCTCTCTGGCGTCGTCAACTGTCTGCTGCCGGCGATCCGCCATATGAAGGCGAAAGCGCAGGGACAGATCGCCATCGTTTCCTCCGTCACCGGCTATGGCGGCCTGCCGACTGGGGCTGCCTATGGCGCTACCAAGGCGGCACTGATCAATATGGCCGAAAGCCTGAAATTCGATCTCGACAAGATGGGCATCCGCATCCAGCTCGTCTGCCCGGGCTTCGTCGATACGCCGGCAACGAGGAAGAATGGCTTTCCGATGCCGGCTCTGGTATCGGTGGAGGAGGCCGCCCGGGAGATTGCCGCCGGGCTGAAATCGCAGGCCTTCGAGATCACGTTTCCGAAGCGCTTCACCACCATGCTGAAGCTCGCGCGCCTGCTCCCCTATAGCCTTTATTTCACGCTGGTGAACCGCGTGACCGGCTGGCGGGAGCGGCCGCCATCGGCTGGTCGCCACCCGGTGACACCGCATGCGGCGGAATGATCAACGGCGCGAGAACACGACCTGGCGCACATCGATATTGCGGGCACGGAAGCCGGCCTCGCAATAGAACAGATAGAATTCCCATAGCCGCTTGAAACGTTCGTCGAAGCCCATCGGGCGGATGCGTTCCCAGACCGACCAGAAACGCTCGCGCCATTCGGCGAGCGTGCGGGCGTAGTCGAGCCCGAAGCCGAAGTCCTTGACCAGCGACAGATCGACCTTGCCGGCGAGTTCGGCCAGATGGTTGCGCGTCGGCAGCATGCCGCCGGGAAAGACATATTTCTGGATGAAGTCAGGGTTGCTGCGATACTGGTCGAAGGACTCGTCCTTGATCGTGATGATCTGCAGGCCGGCCTTGCCGCCCGGCTTCAGACATTGCCTGAGCTTGGAGAAATAGGACGGCCAGTATTTCTCGCCGACCGCTTCGAACATCTCGATCGAGACGATCCGGTCGTAGAGCCCTGCTTCATCGCGGTAATCCTGGAAGCGGAATTCCACGCGGTCGTCGAGGCCGGCCTTGTGGATGCGCTCCTCGGCAAAGGCGAGCTGCTCGCGGCTGATCGTCAGCCCCGTCACCTTGCAGTTCAGCTCGCTTGCCGCGAATTCAGCAAAACCGCCCCAGCCGCAGCCGATCTCCAGCACGTGGTCGCCGGGCTCGATGCCGGTCGCCTCGGCAAGCGCCCGGTATTTGGCATTCTGGGCCGATTGCAGATCGTTGGCGCCGGTCGAATAGAGTGCAGAAGAATAGGTCATGCTCGGATCGAGCCATTCCCTGTAGAAATCGTTGCCGAGATCGTAATGGGCGGAAATGTTGCGCTTCGAGCCGGTCTTGGTGTTGGTGTTCATCCAATGCCGGACGCGCTCGAACAGGCGGCCAAGACCGCCCTTGCCATGCGCATAGCTGTACGCGGCCTCGCCGTTGACGAGGAAGAGTTCGAGGAAGGCGGCGATGTCCGGGCTGTCCCAATCGCCGTCCATATAGGTTTCGGCGACCCCGATCGTGCCGCTCGTCAGCGCCCGATAGGCAAGGTTCCAATTGTTGAGGCTGAGCGCCGCCTTCGGCCCGGGCTGCTTGCCCTCGATCAGCAGCCTGCGGCCGTCGGGGAGGGTGACGGCAAGCGAACCGTGCTGCATGCGCAGAAGTCCGCGCAGCGCCAGCTTTGCCTTGAAGGGCAGCCCCTTCGCCATGCGGGACATGTTTTCGGCCGTCAGCGTCACCGCGTCACGAGCCAGCAGGTTCCAATCCTGCGCCTTGCTCATCTCTTCTCCTCCAGCATTTTCTTGCCGGTTGGGAAGGACGACGCACCCGTGCTGATATGCGCGGCCGCCCCCCGGCCATTACATCGAAAGCTACCGCATAATTCCTGAAATCGGAACAGATTTAGCAGTTCAAAATGTTACAGGGTCCGTTGCGCGGCGCGTGCGGCGCTGCCATGCCATTCCGCCGCGTCCGCAACCGGGCGGGGCGGCCGGACGCTGACTTCAGGCGGACACGCCGGACGCCTGACGGAGCGTGCCCTTCAGCTACAATTCCGCGTCCTTTGCCGGTGACCGCCTGATGGAATCATTGTTCCGAAATTTGCCGAAAACCTGCATTCAAGCCTCGCCGCATACCCGGCATGGTTATGCGTAAACCTTAACGGGCGATGTCGCTGGATCGGCGCCGGCGCATGCCCTACTTGCATGCGGAGATACTAAAAAACCGTGGCATGAGGCCGCTATGTTCATCTCCTTTCGCGAAGCCGCAGATCTCGGTCTCCAGATCGCACTTGCACTCACCTTGACGATGAGTGGCATGGCGGTCGCCTCCTACGCCGTCAGGAATGACAAGGCTAAAATTTCCGCAATCGACGTCAGCCGTCCCTCACTCTGGACCGCCGATCCGATGCGCGTCGATCCGGCTACGCAGGCCTACCTGCGCGCCGATGCTTCGGCCGCACTGGAACTCGCCGATGGTGCCGATGACCTCTGCCACGACCCGATCGGCCTCCGGCTTTCCTGCGACTTGATCGTCACCTCCGGTACTGCGGCTTTTTAGGTGAAGGCGGTCGGGAGGCGTCACCGCCATTCCCGAAAGCTTGCAAAATCCAATGATTTGCCGTTTCATCGCGATAGCGACCACCGTCCGACTCTTTCCCTGAAGGATCAGCCTTTTGTCTATGCCGATGCCCCGCGGCTTCGAGAAGCCCTATGCCGCCTTCCTGTTCGATATGGACGGCACCATCCTCAATTCGATCCGTGCGGCCGAGCGTGTATGGAGCGACTGGGCAAGGCGTCACGGGCTCGATGTCGCCACCTTTTTACCGAAGATGCATGGATCGCGCGGCATTGACACGATCACCCGGCTGAACCTGCCGGGAGTCGATCCCGAACATGAATCGAAGCTGGTGACCGAGGCCGAAATCGCCGATGTCAGCGACGTCGTTGCTATTCCCGGCGCGGCGACCTTTCTGAGTTCACTGCCCCCGGATCGCTGGGCGATCGTCACCTCCTCGCCGTTGCGCCTTGCTCACCGACGGCTGGAGGCCGCAGGCTTGCCGGTGCCGAAATTCATGGTGACGGCGGAGGATGTGAAGGTCGGAAAACCCGACCCGCAATGTTATATTCTGGGCGCCGAGCGCCTCGGCGTCAGCACCCAGGATTGCCTGGTGTTCGAGGATGTCGCAGCCGGCATTACCGCCGGCGAGGCGGCGGGTGCCGATGTCATGGTCATCACGACAACACATCACCAAAAGATGGAGACGCCGCACCCGACGCTTTCATCCTATGACGAGATCTCGGTCCGCATCTCCTCCGATCACAGGATGCTTATCGTCCCGAGCGCTGCCTGACAGCGCTCGGGCTGCGTCCTGCTCGCTTTTGCGCGATTCATTCCGCGGCTGCGGCAAGACAGCGATCGATGATGCTGCCGATTTCGCTGCGGCAGGAGCCGCAATTGGTTCCAGCGCTGGTTTCCTTGCCGACCGCCTCGATGCTGTGACATCCGCCGCGCACGGCAGCAGCGATCTGGTTGACCCCGACACTGAAGCAGGAGCAGACGGTTGCGCCTGGATCCGGCCTGCCTGCGCCGGGACGACCCGCGACGAGCGCAAAGCGTTTCCTGAGGTCGCCATGCGAGGCGGAGAGCTGTGAGATCGCCCAGTTGCGCGCGACAGCGACGGGCTCGCGTGCCAGAAACAGCGCCGCAAGCAGGACCTCGCCGTCGAAGAAGGCAAGCCTGAGGTCGCCCGATTGCCGGTCGGCATAACCAAGCGGTTCGATCTCGGCTGGAATGGCGAAAACCGCCCGGCACCAGGCCGTCCAGTCTTCGACGGTTTCGCCGAAGGCAAGCTCCAGCCGCCAGCCGCCGGCGGCTTTTGCCTGCGCCCAATAGGCGGCGTCGGGCGTGGCGGGTTTTGTGGCGCAGACGGCGAAACCGTAATGGGTGGCGCGGAAGGGCCGGACGGCGACGGCAACGTTCTTCGACGCCGGCTGACCGGAAATGGGATCGGTTATCGGCGCGACCACGGCGTCGATCCGTGCTCTTGCGGCGAATTGGTCGTTCCAGTGCATCGGCGCAAAGATGCCGCCGCGGGCTTGGCGATCGGTCACCAGCGCCCTGACGATTGCCTTGCCGTGCGGGCTGTCGATCTCGACCAGGCCCGCACTTGATATACCGGTCTCGATCGCGTCGCGCGGATGGATCTCGGCAAATGGTTCGGCGATATGGGCGGAAAGCCGCGCGCTCTTTCCTGTTCGCGTCATCGTATGCCATTGGTCGCGGATGCGACCGGTATTCAGCGTGAAGGGGTACTCGGCATTGGTGCGATCGGTTGCGGGTGGTTTGACCGCGACGAAGCGCGCCTTGCCATCGGGATGGAAGAAACCGCCCTCGGCGAAGAAGCGGGTGATGCTCGGTTCTGTCCCTGCCGCTTGCGGCCACTGGAAGGGCGACAGTTCGTCGTACGCCCCGCCGCTCATGCCGGCGCGCGCGCCGATGTCGAAGTCGCGGCTGCCGTTATTTTCGAAGGTGGAAAGCGCGGCGTGCTCGTCGAAGATTGCGGCCGGCGCATCAAAATCGAAGGCGGCGGCAAATCCCATGCGGCGTCCGACCTCCGCAAGCTGCCACCAGTCGGCCCTTGCATCGCCGGGGACGTCGAGAAACGGCCGCTGCCTTGAAATTCTCCGTTCGGAATTGGTGACGGTGCCATCCTTCTCGCCCCAGCCGAGCGAGGGCAGAAGCACATTTGCGTGCCGGGTCGTATCCGTCTCCTTCAGGATGTCCGATACGACGACGAAGGGACAGGCAGCGATCGCGCTTTCGACGCTGTCGGCATCCGGCATCGAGACGACGGGATTGGTGGCCATGATCCACAGCGCCTTGATGCGCCCGTCGGCCACGGCTTGGAACATGTCGACCGCCTTCAGGCCGGGCTTGGCGGCGATGACGGGCGAGTTCCAGAAGCGCTGCACGCGGTCGCGGTCCTCGGCATTCTCGATCGCCATATGGGCGGCAAGCATATTGGCGAGACCGCCGACCTCGCGCCCGCCCATGGCGTTCGGCTGGCCGGTCAGCGAAAACGGTCCCATGCCGGGGCGGCCGATGCGGCCGGTCGCCAAGTGGCAGTTGAGGATGGCATTGACCTTGTCGGTGCCGGAGGAGGATTGGTTGACGCCCTGGCTGTAGCAGGTCACGACCTTAGGCGTCGTCTCGAACAGGCGGAAGAACTCCCTGATCTGCATGGCGGGCAGGCCGGTCCGTTCCAGGAGATCGTTGATATCAAGCGCGGCGGCGGCCGCAAAAGCATCGCCGAAACCTTCGGTATGGGCGCCGATATAATTCTGGTCGATTGCCGGACTGGTCGCGAGATGGGCAAGCAGTCCCATGAACAGCGCAACGTCGCCGTCCGGACGGATGGCGAGATGCAGGTCGGCGATGTCGCATGTCATCGTGCGGCGCGGATCGATGACGACGATCCGCATGTTTGGCCGCGCCGTCTTTGCAGCGGCAAGCCGCTGGTAGATGACGGGATGACACCAGGCAAGGTTGGAGCCGGTCAGGACCACCAGATCCGCAAGCTCGATATCCTCATAGGTCCCGGGCACCGTATCGGCGCCGAAGGCGCGGCGATGCCCCGCCACGGAAGAGGACATGCAAAGCCTTGAATTGGTGTCGATATTGCCGGAGCCGATGAAGCCCTTCATCAGCTTGTTGGCGACATAGTAATCCTCGGTCAGCAACTGGCCCGAGACGTAGAAGGCAACGGCGTCAGGCCCGTGTTCGGCGATCGTTTCAGAAAAACGGCGGGCGACCAGATCAAGCGCCTCGTCCCAGCCGCTCCGTTTGCCTTCGATCTCGGGATGGAGAAGCCGGCCATCGAGATCGATGGTTTCGGCAAGGGCTAAACCCTTCGAGCAGAGCCGGCCGAAATTCGACGGATGCTCGGGATCTCCTTTGACGCTGACTGCGCCGGCCTCGTCGACCGTGGCGATTACGCCGCAGCCGACACCGCAATAGGGACAGGTGGTCTTGACCTCCGCCGCCATCTATTCCGCCGCCATCATCAGGCTTTCCAGAGCGATGAACAGCCTGCCGTCTTCGTTCAGCACCTGGATCGTCCGAACCTCGCCTTCATCGGCGCCGAGCGCCTTGCCTGTTTCCAGCGAGATCACCCAGTTGTGCAGCGGGCAGGTGACTGACTTGGCGTGGACGATGCCTTGGGAGAGCGGGCCGCCCTTGTGCGGGCAGTGATCCTCGATGGCGAAGACCTCGTTTTCGGCCGTGCGGAAGACGGCGATCTTGCCTTGCGGCGTCTTCACGCAGCGCGCCCCGCGCAGCGGGATGTCGGAGATGTCACCGATTGCGATCCAGTTCATGTCCATCTCCTTATTCTGCAGCCTGCGGATAGCCGATCGTCGCCATCGGCTTGAACTCATGCTTGTCCTTGCCGGAGACACGCTCCGACCAGGGGTCGACCTGGGCAAATTTCTGGGAGAAGACGAAGCGGTCGTAATAGGCTTTGCGCTTTTCGGCATCGCCCATGATCTGGCGGCGGATTTCCTCCAGGCCGATGCGCTTGGCCCATTTGTAGATGCGCTCGAGGTAGCGGGCCTGCTCGCGGTACATCTGCGTCAGGGCCACGATATACTCCAGCGCCTCATCCTCGGTCCGGACAAGACCAAGGACCTCCGTGCCCTTGATGTCGAGACCGGCCGCACCGGCGAAATGGATCTCGAAACCGGAATCCACGCAGATCACGCCGATGTCCTTGCAGGTTGCTTCCGCGCAGTTGCGCGGGCAGCCGGAGACGGCCATCTTCAATTTGGCTGGCGTCCAGGAGCCCCACATGAACCTTTCGATCCGGATGCCGAGACCGGTGGAATCCTGGGTGCCGAAGCGACACCAGTCCGAGCCGACACAGGTCTTCACGGTGCGCAGACCCTTGGCATAAGCCTGGCCGGAGACGAAGCCGGCCTTGCCGAGATCGGCCCAGACGGCGGGCAGGTCTTCCTTCTCGATGCCGAGCAGGTCGATACGCTGGCCGCCGGTGACCTTCACCATCGGGATCTCGAACTTGTCGACGACATCGGCGATGGCGCGCAGCTCGTTCGAATTGGTGACGCCGCCCCACATCCGCGGAACGACGGAATAGGTACCGTCCTTCTGGATGTTGGCATGCACGCGTTCATTGATGAACCGCGACTGGTAGTCGTCGGCATATTCGTCCGGCCAGTCGCAGACCAGGTAATAGTTGAGTGCCGGCCGACATTTGGCGCAGCCGCAGGAGGTCTTCCATTCGAGCTCCTGCATGACGGCAGGGATGCTTTTCAACCCCTTGGCCTTGATCAGCCGGCGAACGTCGTCATGGCCGAGTTCGGTGCAGGTGCACATCGGCTGTACCGCAGTCGGATTGTAGCTGTCGCCGAGCGTCAGCGCCATGAGTTGTTCGACGAGGCCGGTGCAGGAACCGCACGAGGCGGATGCCTTCGTGTGGGCGCGTACGTCGTCGAGCGACGTCAGCCCCTTGCCTGAAATCGTCGAAGTGATCTTGCCCTTGCATACGCCGTTGCAGCCACAAATCTCCGCGTCATCCGGCAAGGCTGCAACGGCCGCCATAGGGTCCAGCGGCGACCCTCCCTGATAGGCTTGTCCGAAGATCAGCGTCTCGCGCATCTCCGAAATATCGGTTGCCTTCTTCTTCAGGTCATTGAACCAGGCGCCATCGGCAGTTTCGCCGTAAAGTACGGTGCCGATGATCTTATTGTCCTTCAGCACTAGGCGCTTGTAGACGCCGGCGCTGGCATCGCGCAGCACGATCTCCTCGCGGTCGTCGCCATCGGCGAAGTCGCCGAGTGAATAAAGCTCGATGCCGGTGACCTTGAGCTTGGTCGGCGTATCCGCATGAACGAAGGCCGGCGAGCGATCGCCGGAGAGATGCGAGGCGGCGATACGGGCCATTTCATAGAGCGGCGCAACGAGGCCATAGACCATGCCGCCCACCTCGGCGCATTCGCCGAGCGCGAGAATATTGCCGTCCGAGGTCTGCATGCCGGCATCGACGACGATGCCGCGATTGACCGCAAGGCCGGCGTCCTTCGCCAGGCCGACACTGGGGCGAATACCGACGGCCATGACGACCAGCGTTGCCGGGATGATGCGGCCGTCGTCAAGCTCGATGCCCTCGACCTTGCCGTTGCCGACGATCGCCTTGGTATTGGCCTTGCAGATGACCTTGATGCCGCGTTCCTCGACCGCCTTCTGCAGAAGATATCCGGCGGCCGGGTCGAGCTGGCGCTCCATCAGCGTCGGCATGACGTGCAGGACGGTGACGTCCATGCCGCGCTGGGCAAGGCCGGCCGCTGCTTCCAGGCCAAGCAGGCCGCCGCCGATGACGACAGCCTTTTCGCGCGACTGGGCGGCAAGCAACATCGCCTGCACGTCGTCGAGATCCCGATAGGTGATGACACCGGGCAGATCCTTGCCGGGAACAGGGATGATGAAAGGCACGGAACCGGTTGCGATCACCAGCTTGTCGTAGCTTTCGGTGACGCCGTGGTCGGAGGTGACGGTCTTGGCGGCACGATCGATGTTGACGATCTTGTGGCCCTTGTAAAGCATGATCCCGTGCTTGATATACCAGCCGTCACCGTGAATGATGATCTGCTCGTAGTCCTTTTCTCCGGAGAGAACCGGCGACAGCATGATGCGGTCGTAATTGACGCGCGGCTCGGCATTGAAGATCGTAACTTCATAGCGTCCCGGCGCCTGCTCGAAGAGGTGCTCCAGCATGCGCCCGGGCGCCATGCCATTGCCGATGATGACGAGTTTTTCGGTCATATTTCCAGGTCCTTAGATCAGGTTGCAGCCACGGGCGCCGAATGCCCTTGGCGCGACAGTTGCTTTACGGACAGGTGCATCCAGATGAGAGAGATCACGACGATCGCGAAGAGCAGCAGGAAACAGCTGGACCAAAGGCCGGTCATGTCCTTGAGGAGGCCAAAGGCAATCGGAAGGATGAAGCCGCCAAGGCCGCCCATCATCCCGACGACACCGCCGACTGCGCCAACGTTTTCGGGGTAGTAGGCCGGAATGTGCTTGTAGACGGCGGCCTTGCCGAGGCTCATGAAGAAGCCGAGCACGAAGATGACGACGATGAAGATGACAGGGGTGATGGCAGTCGCCGGCAATGACAGGATGAGGGTGGCCACGGCCGACACGGCAAACATCGCGTACATGACGCTGCGTGCGCCCTTCTTGTCCGACAGCACGCCGCCGAAGGCGCGGAAGATGCTGCCGGGAATGGAATAGGCGGCCGCGATCATGCCGGCAGTTTCTAGGTTGAAGCCGTAGACGCCGACGAGGTAGCGCGGCAGCCACAGCGACAGGGCGACGAAGCCGCCGAAGGCGAAGAAATAGTAGAGCGAGAAGCGCCAGACCTGAACGTTCTGCAGCGGCGCGAATTCCTGCGCGAAACTCTTGGAAGCAGCGCGGCGTTCGCGGCGCAGACGAAAGGCCGGATCATCGGTCGTGGTGAACCAGAAGACGATTGCCATCAGCGCCAGACCGACGGCCCAGATCTCCGCAACCGCCTGCCAGCCCCATGCGATCAGCACGAAGGGGGCTGCGAATTTGGTCACGGCCGCGCCGACATTGCCGGCACCGAAGATGCCGAGCGCGGTTCCCTGCTTCTCCGCCGGGAAGAAAGGCGAGACATAGGCGACACCGACTGCGAAGGAGCCGCCGGCAAGGCCGACGCCGAGGCCGGCGATCAACATCTGCGTATAGGTCTGGGCGTAAGAGAGCAGAAAGGTCGCCAATGCGGCGGCCAGCATGGTGAGCGTGTAAACGAGACGGCCGCCGTAACGGCCCGTCCAGATGCCAAGAACGATGCGCACCAGCGAACCGGTGAGCACGGGGGTGCCGATCAGCAATCCGAACTCGGCCTCGTTCAGGCCGAGATCCTGCTTGATGCGAATGCCGATGATCGCGAAAATCGTCCAGACGGCAAAACAGAGGGTGAAGGCTACAGTGGAGATCCATAATGCCTTGGCTGGTTCGCCGGGGGACATGGGCTGTGATTTCTCGATGACAGACATAACTTCTCCGAGGCCCGACAAGGTCGTGCCGATCCATCGCTGAGGGTTAAAACAAAAAGCCGCTGCTCAGGACGCGCATACACAAGGTGCGCGAAATATCCTGATCAGCGGCTTTGCTGGTGGCGCCCGCCGTTGGACGCCGAATTCTTGGGCCTTCTAGCCCATTTGCCTGGAGGCGATCCGTTGGCCGGATTGCTCAAGCTAAAACCTACCTCTTCAATCCGAAGAGCAATCTCTGTGTCTGCCGTGAGCGTCTATCGCTGGCTCACTCTGCGCTGATCGCCATTGATCGGTGCTTTTAAAGATCATGCAAGCTGCGTGCCAGTTTGGCGATATACGTTCAAGTCACTGAATACAAATAATATTTTCCGAAATGCGCCGCCTGCTTGTTTTTCGGGCCGGCACCCGCTCATGCAAATATTTTGTGCGCTTGTCGTGAGGCGGGCAGATGCTTGCTGGCGTTTTGTGCAGGCCGGCATCGGTTAGACCTCGTCGTCGCAAACAAAGGCGAGGGCGCTTTTGACGGCAAAACCTGCGACATAATCCGGCAGCCTCGCCGGGTCGAAGACGTGGCCGTCCATGAAACGGTCGCCCTCGTCACCGCCCTCGATGCGGATATCGGCATCTTCAGGTGCGTTGTCGTCACCGAGAGCCGTGCGATAGAGATCCGGCCGGTAAGCGGATGCTGCGGCCCTTGCCATGTTGAGGCTAATCTCGGCCTGTCCCCAGCGGATCATCTGGCTGTAGATCCACAGCGCATGGCTTGGCCGGGGATAATTGGCGAAGCCGGAATGGAACATGAAATAATCGGCGATGATGCGGCGGTTACCCTTTGCATCGAGGCTGAATTCGCCGGCGAGCACACGGCGAATGATTTCGACGGGGGCAGCGATATAGCGCGGGTCGGCGAGAGCTTCCGCCAGCGTGTCGTGATTTTCCGGCCGATCGCACCACTGGGCTGCCGCGTCGAGGGCCACGATCAGCCTGGAAACGGTTTCCGGATGGCTTTCCGCCCAGTCCGGCCGCATGCCGATCACCTTTTCCGGTGCCGACGGCCAGATATCCTGTTTGGCGGCAACGATGCGGCCGACGCCGCGCTCCGAAGCGACCATGTTCCACGGCGCACCGACGCAGAAACCGTCGATCGCACCGGCTGCCAGCGCATCCGAAGTCATGGGCGGCGGCACGACCACGAGCTTGACATCCCTGTCGGGATCGATGCCGCCGGCTGCCAGCCAGTAGCGGAATTCGTAATTGTGGGAGGAGAAGGGGTAGGTGACCCCGAAAGTCGGCAGCGGCTCGCCGCGGGTCTTCATTGCCGCCAATGTTTTTGCCAGGGCGCCGGCATTGTCGAGCGCGCTTGCCGTTTCCGGCAATCCCGCGTCATTCCGCATCCTGTCGAAGAGCCGCGTCGACAGCGTGATCGCGTTGCCGCCGCGCCCCAGCGAAAATGGGGTGATCGTCGGTGAGGGATTGGAGCCGAGACCGAGCATGGAGGCGACGGGCATCGGCGACAGCATGTGGGCAATGTCGAACTGGCGGAATGCCAGGCGATCGCGCACATTCGCCCAGGAGACGTCCTTGACGAGATCGAGCGCCAGGCCTTCCTTCCGCGCGAAGCCGAATTCCGCCGCCGCAATCAGTACCGATGCATCGACCAGCGGAATGAAACCGGCCCGCAGCACTTTCGGTCCTTCGTTGTTCACCCGCACGGGTGAGGGCAGCTCGCCGCCGAAATTGGAGGTCGTTGTCATCATGTCCACTCCGGTTTCCTCCGGAAATTCATCAGGTCGGCCATTACATCAATAGCCCCGCGGCAGTGACGACGCTCTGGGCGATTTCCGACATCTTCTTCTTTTCATTCATCGCTGTCTGGCGCAGCAGGGCGAAAGCCTCTTCCTCCGACAGGCCGCGCATCTTCATCAATATGCCCTTGGCGCGCTCGACCAGCTTGCGTTCCTCCAGCGCGGAGCGGGCATCGGCAAGCTCCCGCCGCAGCCGGTTGAAGGCATTGAAGCGGCTGACCGCCATGTCGAGGATCGGTTTGACGCGTTCCTTCTTCAATCCGTCGACGATATAGGCCGAGACGCCGGCATCGACAGCTGCCTCGATCGAGGCCGTGTCGGAGCGATCGACGAACATGGCGATCGGGCGGCTGACGGTGCGCGTCAGCTGGAACAGGTGCTCCATCATGTCGCGGTTGGGATTTTCGATATCGATGATGATCACGTCGGGCATCAGCGTTTCGATGATTCGCGCAATGCCGTTGACCTCATGCACGACGGTGACGCGCACATGCCCTGCCTCGCGCAGGCCTTCTTCGATGATGGAGGCGCGAATGGCATTTTCGTCGATCACCAGAATTGTCAGATCGAGATGCGTCATTGTTATACTCATGACGCACTGCAGCAATTTTGGCAAGCGCGCCCGCCTTAAAAGTGTGCATAAATGCATACGCACAAAAAATAATCAAACTGCCGCTTTTGGCCGCAGTTATAGTCCTGCATACATTCTAATCCGATCAACGGCTGACGTCGATCTGTTGTCTTTTCCTGCATGCGGCTGCTTGAGGAAGTCTTTTGTTTCAGCGAAAGGTGCAGTCGCGGTTCGGTCTCAGCAGGGAGTCTCGAAGGCGCGCAATGACACCTGGTCGATACTCGTCGATCGCGATCTTTTGATTGTCAGGACGCCTGATTCTCATGGCGGAAGGTAAGTTCTGTGGCCAGTGAATTTCATCCGATCGAACAGGCCGCGCCGGAGGGCGGGGTGTCAGCGCGCCTGCTGCGGGCGGTCGAAGCGATTCTCGGCATTGCCGCGGCACTCGTTCTCGCCGTGCTGCTCTTGATGGTGCTCGTCACAGTCTGCCTTCGCTATTTCTTCAGCGCCGGCTTCATCGGCGCCGAGGATCTCGGTATCTGGCTGCATGTGGGTCTGATCGCGCTCGGCGCGCCGCTCAGCCTCAACAGCGCGCTTGCCATGCGCCTCGACGTCTTCGTCAAGATGCTGCCGGAAAACCTGCAGCCGCTCACGCGGATCGGCGCTGACGTCTTCACGGTACTCTCGTCGCTGATCCTTGCCTTCGGTGGCAGCGAGATCATGACGATGCTCGGCGGCGTCTCGCCGACGCTCGGCGTGCCGGAATGGATCCGCTTCGGCTTCCTCGGCGCCGGCGGCGCGCTGATCCTCGTCGTGCTGCTTCTGCAGCGCATCACGGAAGGCAAGATCTTGCCGGTTTTGCTCTCGCTTGCCGTCGGTGTCGCGCTCTATGCCGGCATCCCGCATGTCTCGCTCGATCTCGACTGGCCGCCGAGCATTTTTCTCGGACTGATCGCCGCGGTCGGCCTCGTGCTTGCTGCGCCGCTGCCGCACGCCTTTCTTGCCGCAGCCTATGTCGTCATCGCCTTCGGCAGCAGCCTGCCGGAGCCGGCGGTCGTTTCCGCCACCGTCACCGGTATCTCGAAATTCCTGCTGCTCGCCATTCCCTTCTTCCTGCTCGCCGGTGGTCTTCTCACTGCCTCCGGCGTCGCCAACCAGCTTGTGCGCTTCGCCGCCGCCATGGTCGGTCATCGCCGAGCCGGGCTGGCGCAGACGACGCTGTTGACCAGCGTTCTCTTTTCCGGCGCCTCCGGCTCGTCGGTCGCAAATGCCGCTTTCGGCGCATCGACCTTCCAGCCCGAGCTGGTCAAACACGGCTACCCTCCGGCGCAGGCGGCGGCGATCATCGCCTCGACATCGGTTCTCGACAATGTCATCCCGCCGTCGATCGCATTTCTCATCCTTGCGACGGCGACCAATCTTTCCGTCGGCTCGCTGCTCGTCGGCGGCTTCGTCGCCGGCGGCCTGATGGCCATATGCCTGGCGGTCGCCATCCATCTGACCGTGCGTGAGCAGGTGCCCTTGCCGCGCGCAAATGCGAAACAGCGCTGGCAGTCAGCGATCCAGGCAATCCCGGCTTTCGGGCTCGGCGTCATCGTCGTCGTCGGCATCCGCATCGGCATCGTCACCACCACCGAAGCCGCCGCTCTTGCTGCTTTCTACACGCTGCTGCTCGGCATCGGTGCGCGCCTCGGTATTCTCTCGCTCTATGCCGCCTTTCGCCAGGCAGCAGTCGAAGCGGCAGCGATCGGTCTCCTCATCGGCACGGCCGGCCCCTTTGCCTTTTTGCTGGCGGTCGACGACGTATCCGGACTGATCTCGCATCTGACGACAGTGCTCGGGGGCAGCGCGCTTGCGGTCATCCTGCTGTCGAACGTTATCCTGCTGGTGGTCGGCCTCGTTCTCGATATCGGCGCCGCCATCCTGCTCTTCGGCCCGATCTTGCTGCCGGCAGCGGTCGCCGCCGGCATCGATCCCACTCAGTTCGGCGTGATCATCGTCGTCAACCTGATGATCCACGGGCTGACGCCGCCGCTCGGCATGCTGATCTTCGTCGTCAGCGGCGTCACGCGCATTCCCGCCTCAGAGCTCTTTCGGGCGGTGGTTCCCTATCTGCTCGCTCTCCTGGTCTCGCTCGCAATCCTCTGCGCCTGGGCCATCATCTTCTCGTAAACAGGACAACCCCATGGACAATTTCAACCGCCGCAATTTCCTGAAGACCGCAGCGCTCACTGGTGCGGCGCTGGCGGCGCCCGCCTTCGTCCGCACCGCCGCCGCCCGCACGACGACGATCACGATCGCCTCGCTGCTCGGCGACGACAAGCCGGAGACGAAGATCTGGGTGAAGATCGGCGAATTGGTCGAAGCGAAGCTTCCCGGCCAGTTCAAGTTCAATATCGTCAGAAACGGTGCGCTCGGCGGCGAGAAGGAAGTGGCCGAAGGCGTGCGCCTCGGCTCCATCCAGGCCAGCCTCTCGACGGTCTCGTCGCTCTCCGGCTGGGCGCCGGAACTGCAGATCCTCGATCTGCCCTTCCTCTTCCGCGATGCCGACCATGTCCGCAGGACCGTCGGCGGCGATGTCGGCGCCGACCTCAAGCAGAAACTGCAGGCGCAGAATTTCGTCGTCGGCGATTTCATCAATTACGGAGCCCGCCATCTCCTGACCAAGGAACCGGTGACACGGCCGGAGCAGCTCAAGGGAAAGCGCATCCGCGTCATCCAGAGCCCGCTGCACACCAAGCTCTGGAGCGCATTCGGCACGACGCCGATCGGCATTCCGATCACCGAGACCTATAATGCGCTCGCAACCGGCGTCGCCGACGCGATGGATCTGACCAAATCGGCCTATGCCGGCTTCAAGCTCTATGAGGTCGTGCCCGATATGACCGAGACCGGCCACATCTGGGCATCCGGCGTCGTCTATTATGCCTCGACCTTCTGGGCCGGCCTCAACGACGAGCAGAAGGCGGTGTTCCAGCAGGCTTCCAGCGAAGGGGCTGCCTATTTCAACCAGTTGATCGTCGACGACGAATCCAAATCCGTCGAGACGGCGCTTGCCAATGGTGGAAAGCTTCTGAAGCCGGAAGCCTTCGACGAATGGCAGAAAGGCGCCCAGGGCGTGTGGGACGATTTCGCGCCTGTTGTCGGTGGCATCGACAGGATCAAATCGATCCAGTCCGCCTGAGCGAGGGGCGGCGGTTCTCCCGCGGCTTTGAACGGGGACCGATGGAAAACCATCGGTCTCTTCATCGCGCGCACTTGCCGGAAAAATAATACCGCAGTAGGCCGGAAATCGAAAGAGCATGCCTTCGGTGATCGTGGTATATGACTTACTTAAAATCCTGGAATGGGAAGTTTTTACCTTCGGCCGGTGCGATCCTGTTGACCGCAATCTCGCGACCGCTTCCGGCGGACGGATCCCATGGCCTCGATTTGAAATAAACAACATTGAACACAAGGCTTTGGAGGGCCGACCATGAGCTTACGTATCAACGATATTGCCCCCGATTTTACCGCCGACACCACCCAGGGACCGATCAGCTTCCATGAGTGGATCGGCAGCGGCTGGGCCGTCCTGTTCTCGCATCCGAAGAATTTCACGCCGGTTTGCACCACTGAGCTTGGCGCCATGGCTGGCTTGGCCGGGGAATTTTCCAAGCGTGGCGCCAAGATCATCGGCATCTCCGTCGATCCGGTCGAAAGCCATGCCAAGTGGAAGAGCGACATCAAGACCGCCACCGGTTTCGACGTCGAATATCCGCTGATCGGCGACAAGGACCTCAAGGTCGCCAAGCTCTACGATATGCTGCCGGCCGGCGCCGGCGAGAGCTCGGAAGGCCGCACGCCTGCCGACAATGCGACGGTGCGTTCGGTCTTCATCATCGGTCCGGATAAGAAGATCAAGCTGATCCTGACCTATCCGATGACGACGGGCCGCAATTTCAATGAGATCCTGCGCGCCATCGATTCCATCCAGCTGACGGCCAAGCACCAGGTGGCCACACCGGCGAACTGGAACCAGGGCGAGGACGTCATCATCACCGCCGCGGTGTCCAACGAAGACGCGATCACGCGTTTCGGCTCCTTCGATACGGTTCTGCCCTATCTCAGGAAGACCAAGCAGCCGACGGCCTGATTGCTGCTTTCAAGCTGTTCTCCAGACCGCCGCGGCCATATGGCCCGGCGGCTTTTTCGTGCAGGCATTCTGGAAGAATGTCGCTCCGTTGCGCCTTGTTGTTGCGCAATTCCGGACGCAAACCGCTGCGCCCTTTGCTGGTGCTTGGGCTCAATCCGGAACGGGAAGGGCGCGCTGGTTGTAGAGGATCTTGCGGATGCGCGCCTGTTCCTCTTCAGAGAGCTTGCTGTTGTCGGTGCTAAGATCGGCGCCCACCGCAAGGCCGCGCTGGACGCCGGGCCTTGCACTGAGTTCCTCGAACCATCGCTTGAAATGCTTGAACTCGTTGATGTCCTGACCCTGGGCCTGCCAGTTGACGGTCCAGGGATAGCTGACGATGTCGGCGATGGTGAATTCGTCGCCGGCGAGATAACGCCGGTCGCGAAGCCGCATGTTGAGAACGCCGTAAAGGCGGTTGGCTTCGTCGGTGAAGCGCCGCACCGCGTAGGACTGATCGCCTTCGCGATCGCCGAGGCGGCGGAAATGACCGGCTTCGCCGAGTTTCGGCCCCTGGTTCGCCATCTGCCAGATCACCCATTGCGTGACCTCGTATTTGCCACGCAGATCCTGCGGCCAGAATTTTCCGGTCTTCTCGGCGAGGTAGAAGAGGATCGCGCCGGATTCGAACACGCTCAAGGGACCGCCGCCATCGGCAGGCTCGTGATCGACGATGGCAGGCATGCGGTGATTGGGGTTGAGCTTTAGATAATCGGGTTTGAACTGGTCGCCCCGGCCGATATTGACCGGCACCAGCCGATAGGGCGTGGCGGTTTCCTCCAGGAAGATCGAAACCTTCTTGCCGTTCGGCGTCGGCCAGTAGTGGAGATCAATCATCTGCGTATCCTCGTTTGCTCGATTTCCTGGTAAGCAGGATGACGCTGCGACCATGGCAGGTCGAATATGTTTGTTCCAAAATCGATGGCGAAATTAAAAACCCGTGACCCGTCCGTGCCAGCAACTCAGGTGCAGATATGGAAATGGGGAAGCGTCGTGCCTCGATCGATGATATCTAGAATCCAGCGTCGTGATGGAAGTTCAAACCTCATGAGATCCGATGACACGCCGAAAACGTCAGTCCGACATTGGGAAGAGATCGGCCAAGGCCATGCTTTCGCTCTGTCTTCTGTTTTCCCAAGCGGACCCTATGATGGCCCAGCCGGAAGGAAACACTGGGGCGCCGGCCTGTCTCTATTCAGGTCCTTCGGCGTCGGGATCGGGTGAAACGCTCTGCATCCGGAAGGACAGTTTCAACCGCGACCTTTGCGTCGCGATCGAGCATTTCTCCAGCGCCAATCAATTGCCGCCGGATTATTTCGCCCGTCTCATCTGGCGGGAAAGCACCTTTCGCCCCGATGCCGTCAGCTTCAAGGGAGCGCAGGGGATTGCGCAGTTCATGCCTGGAACGGCGAAACTGCGCGGTCTTGAAGACAGCTACCAGGTGTTGGAAGCCCTGCGGAAATCGGCGCAGTATCTCGACGAATTGCGCAATCGTTTCGGCAATCTCGGCCTTGCCGCCGCCGCCTACAATGCCGGCGAAAATGGACTTTCCTCTTACCTTGCGTCAGGGAGATTACCTTACGAGACGCGCGGCTACGTCCTCGCAATCACCGCACATACGATCGAGGAATGGAAGGATAATCCCCCGGAAGATGCGGCCGCCCCGCTCGACAAGGACAAGCCGTTTCTCGATGGCTGCGTGGCGCTTGCCGAACGGCGGACATTGAAGGACACACCCTGGCGTCAGGAGGGTGAATGGGCGCCCTGGGGCATCCAGCTTGCGGCGAATGCGAATGTCGCGGTCGCCCGGCGCATGTTTCTCGATGCCGTGCAGGATCTGCCGGCGCCCCTGAATGCGGAGCAGCCGCTGATCCTGCGCCAGCGCGATCGCAGCTTCGGTTTTCGCCCGCGTTATGCTGCCCGCATCGGCCGGCAGACACGCTTGGAAGCCAACGACCTCTGCAACCAGATCCGCAAGCATGGCGGCACCTGTCTTGTTTTCAAGAATCGATAGCGGGCCTGGTTGAGCCGACTTGATCACGAAAAGTCTGCTTGCAGGATCACCTAAGTGCAGCATATTCGACACGGAAATGCAAAGGGAGGAACGATGATGCGGGTTTTGGTAATCGGGGCAACGGGCCATGTCGGAACCTATCTCGTTCCCCGTCTGGTGGAGGCAGGTCACGACGTCGTCACGATCAGCCGAGGCACGGCGAAGCCCTATACGGCAAACCACGCCTGGGCTTCCGTCGATCAGCGTCAGATGGACCGGGCAGCCATGGAGCGGACGGGTGAGTTCGGCCCGGCCGTGCGTGGAGTGAAAGCCGATATCGTCATCGACATGATCTGCTTCACATTGGAAAGCGCCGAACAACTGGTGACGGCGCTGTCGGGGCATGTCGGTCACTTCCTGCATACCGGCACGATCTGGACGCATGGCCATTCGACGGTCGTACCCACGCTGGAGGAGACGCCGAAATTTCCCTTCGGCGACTATGGGACGCAGAAGGCTGATATCGAAACCTATCTGCTGCAGCAGGTAAGGCTTCGCGGATTTCCGGCAACCATCATCCATCCCGGGCACATTGTCGGTCCCGGCTGGACGCCGCTCAATCCGGCCGGCAATTTCAACCTGCAGGTCTTTTCGACCCTTGCCCGCGGAGAGACCCTGGCGCTGCCCCATTTCGGCCTGGAGACCGTTCATCACGTCCATGCCGATGACGTGGCGGCGATGTTCATGGATGCGATCGCCAACTGGAATGCGTCGACCGGCGAAAGTTTCCACGCGGTTTCGGAGCAGGCATTGACCCTTCGCGGTTATGCCGAATCCATGTCTCGCTGGTTCGGGCACGAGCCGAAGCTCAGCTTCGCCCCATTCGACGCCTGGGCCGAAAGTCAGACGGCCGAAGATGCGAAGGCGACCTGGGAACATATCGCCCGCAGCCCGAATTGCTCGATCGCCAAAGCCAAACGCCTGCTGGGATACACCCCGAGATACACCTCCCTGCAGGCGGTGCAGGAATCGGTCGGCTGGCTGGTCGGGCAGGGGAGGATCGAGACCTGACCCCGGTCTAGCGGATCAGGATGGCCCTGAAATCATTGACGTTGGTTCCAGTCGGGCCGGTTTCGAAGAGATCACCGGTGGCCGCAAAGCCCGAATAGCTGTCGTTGCCGTCGAGCAGCCGGCGCGGATCGAGGCCGGCGGCGCGCAGGCGCCTCACCGTGCCGCCATCGGCAAAGGCGCCGGCATTATCCTCCGAGCCGTCGATCCCGTCCGTGTCGGCCGCCAGGACATGAATGCCCTCCTGTCCGTCGATCGCCAGCGCCATGGCGAGCGCGAATTCGCCGTTGCGTCCGCCCTTGCCGCCCTTGGCGCGCAGCGTCACCGTCGTCTCGCCACCGGAAAGGATGACGACCGGCTTCGGAAACGGCCTGTTGCGGCCCGACACTTCGCGGGCGATGGCCGCATGCACCAGCGCCACGTCGCGCGATTCCCCCTCGATCGCATCCGAAAGAATGGCCGGCTCGATCCCCTGCGATTTTGCCAGACCGGCCGCCGCCTCCAGCGAGACGCCGGCGGAGGCGATGATGTGATGCGCGTGCATTAAGAAGATCGGATCGTCCGGGCGCGGCGCGTCGGCCTTCGGCGAGTTCAGATGATCGAGCGCGGCCTGCGGCAGCTGCAATCCGTATTGCCTGACAATCTCGAGCGCATCGTGTCGCGTCGAACCATCAGCCACTGTCGGCCCGGAGGCGACATGGGCCGGGTTGTCGCCGGGAATGTCGGAGACGATCAGACTGACGACCCTCGCTTTGGTCGCTGCCGCAAGTCTCCCACCCTTGATGGTGGAGAGATGCTTGCGCACCACATTCATCGCCGAGATCGGCGCGCCCGAGGCAAGCAGCATTTCGTTGAGCGCAATCTCGTCTTCGAGGGTCAGCCCCTCCGGCGGGGCGGGCAGCAGCGCCGAGCCGCCGCCGCAGATCAGCGCGATCACCAGATCGTCTTCCGTCAGCCCGTTCACCGTCTCCGTCAGCCGCTTTGCGGCGGCAAGGCCAGCCGCATCCGGCACCGGATGGGCGGCCTCGATAATCTCGATGCCGCGTGTCTCGCAGCCATAGCCATAGCGGGTGACCACCACACCTTCGAGCGCTCCACCCCAGACGCTTTCGAGCGCCCGCGCCATCTGCGCTGCGCCCTTGCCGGCGCCGATCACCACGGTCCTTCCCTTCGGCCTATGGGGCAGATGCGCCTTGATGCCGGTCAGCGGATCGGCGGCGCGAACCGCCGCGTCGAACAGGCTTTTCAGGAAGTCGCGGGGAGCGGTCAGTGTCATCGGTGGTCTCTGCTGCCTCGGTGTGTCGTCATGCGGACTGTCGGCGCATCGGCGTGCCGGCGTCAAGGTCGAAGGCGAGGCAGCTTCGCGACCGCGGCTGCAAATTTTGCTTCGCCGAACAGGAGCAGGTGCGAAGGATAGAAAGCTTTAACCATAGTCCCGTAGACAACGAATAGGATCAAAGGAACCTGTGTTCGATGACTACTGAAATGACCCGCCGGCCTGCCGGCGCCAATGAAGGCAGGATTATTGCCTTTCCCGCTGGAACCGGAACTGCCAATGTCGAGCGCTGCGCTCGCGAACTCGGCCGGCGGCATGGCGCAGATGCGATAGAATTCTGGAAGGCCGAATGCCGCAGGCTTGCCGATCAGCTTCTGGCGGCCGGGATGCCGGAGAGCGATGTCGGTCAGCGGGTGCTGCAGTTTCAGCAAGATGTCCAGAGCGAACTGGTCTTCAGCCACCAAAACGGACCACTGCCCAAGTCTCAAAACCGATAGCGGCGATCTTCGGCGAGGTCTGCCGGATCTGGACCGAAAACGCGCTGTTGAACTCGTCTTTCCGATCGTGGTCGATCTGCAAGATTTGACGCTTTGCTTGTGAGAGTGGGTCGTCCCTATCCCTCTTCGTAAACCGCCTCCGGCGGGAGCGCCAGCAGGCGGTCCGCCATCTCCTGCTTTAGCCAGGCAAGACGCTCCTCTTCCTGGGATGTCCGGTCGGGCTTGCGGCCGAGCATCATGAAATCCTCGCGGACATGGCCGTCGCGCAATTGCAGGGTGACGGCGCGGCCGCGATAGCTGAGTTCAAAGACGTAGCGGGCGAGGATATCGCCGCGCTCCGGCCGGTCGAGCGAGGGGTCGACGCTGTAGCGTCCTTCCGTTAATGCGCGTGTCACCATTTCGAAGGCGTCACGCCCGCCCGGACCGCGAAAGGCCGTGCGGATCGAGATTTCGCGGCGCTCCGGCGGTCCCTCGGCGCTGAGCAGGGGAAAGGCGCGCTCCATCACCTTGAAGGCATGGGCGACGCCGCCTGGGAAACCATAGCCGTGATAATGCATGATGTCGGTGAAGCCGTAGGCAAGCGGCTTGCCGTCTTCGAGCACTTCGATCTTCGTTTCGTTCATTCCGATTTTCCCTTGTCCAATTCCTTGCGCATCCACGGAAGGAAACCATCCAGGAAGCGCGTCGTCGCCGGCATGAAATGCGATCCATGATGGAAGCAGGGGTCGAGGCTGGTGATCACCATGCGCCCCGCCGTCGTGACCTCGTCTACATAGAGGATCGGCTTGCCTTCCTCGTTCACCGCCAGAACCTCGACGCCCTCAGGTGGGTCGAACCAGCCATGAAGGTGCCAGGTCAGGTCGTCTTGCCGGAGATGTTCGAACAGCGAATGGCTGGGTGCTGGGATCCTGACGCCGAGATCGGCGCCCTCGGTCAGCCACCACCACCAGTCTGTCGGTTGCGGCGTGAAATGGATCGCTGGCAGGAACGCTTCCCATGCCGTCTCGCCGGTCGCAACGATCGTGCCGCCCTGGTCGAGATAGGCGCGCAGTTGCGCCGCATGCGGCGCCATCCGGTCCGCCGGCGTCCGGCAGGGAATGAACAGTACCAGGTGTTCGCTGAGTTCGACCGAGGGCAGCTCCTCCGGTCGCACCAGGCGGTCGAAATAATGCCGGTAACGCGGCGCTTCCAGCGTCTCGATGTGGTAGTAGGCGCCGGGATGGATCGCAAGCACGCTCATCGGTTCAGCTCCCCCGCCAGCCAGGCGATAGCGCAGCCGGCCAGCTGCTTGGTGATCTCGGGATCGTCTCCGCAACCCCAGAACTCGTTTCCGGCATGCGACAATATCTCTCCGCCCGCGGGTCGCGCCCATATCCAGTCGACGGGTACCGCCGCCGGTCCCAACGTATTGATCGCAACGGCGCCTGCCGGCATCGGATTGTGTCCGCGGCCGTAGAAACCGGCGACGCCGCGGTTCGTTTCCAGCTTCCTCTGATCGATGCCGGCAAAGACCGGATGATTGAAGCGCCTGATTTGGACAAAGTCGGCCCGTTTTGGCTGCGGTATGGGAATATAGGCGCCGAGTTCCGGCAGGATCGGCCGAAGTATGTGGCCGTTGAAGATCCACCGGCCGCCGCGGTCGAGGAAGGATGTCACTACCGAGGCATATTTGAGGAAGCCGATCTGATCGAGATGGATGGTGGTGATCAGGCCGCTTGCCGCAGCGAAATGGGCCTCCGTCAGCTCCGTCTCGCGCACGGTGATCAGCTTGCCCTGCGCGGTCGCTTCTGCGAAGGGCGGCGCGCTCAGGGTGAAAGGGTTTTGAGAATGCGACTGGATCAGAAGGATGCTCATGCGGCGCGAATTCCCGCAAAGGCCGGCAGAACCGCCTGATGCCTGTCGCCTGTCGGGCCGATAAGCTCGACCACCCGCATCGGGACACCGTAAAGCCGTTCCAGATGTTCCGGCGTGATCGTCTCCGCGACCGGACCGAACAGCGATTGACCATCGGGCATCATCAGCAGCGCATCGTCGGCCGCGGCAAGCGCATGGTTCGGATCATGCGTCGTGAAGGCGATTGCCTTGTCGCGCGGTTCGCGCAGGCTTTTGAGCAGGTTCAGCAGCCGCTCCTGGTTGCGAAGGTCGAGTGCCGCCGCCGGCTCGTCGAGGACGATCGCCTCCGACCCGGTGGCGAGCGCTCGCGCCAGAAGCACGAGTTGCCGTTCGCCGCCGGAAAGCCGGTCGAAGAAATGATCGGCAAAGCGGGCCGCTCCCGCCCGCTCAAGTGCTGAATGGGCAATCTCGAAATCGGAGGGTCCCGGTTGTCCGAACAGGCCGAGATGCGCTGCCCGCCCCATGACTGCGACGTCGATGGCGCGGTAGCGCTGGTTGCTGCGTCCAGTCTGCGGGACGTAGCCGACAATGGTAGGCGCCACGCGGCTGCCTTCGTCCAGCCGCTGGAAGCCGAGCATGGCTTTCAGCGTCGTCGTCTTGCCACGTCCGTTGGGACCAAGAATGGCGAGCGACCGCCCGACGGCAACAGAGAAACTCAGGCGGTCGAGGATGGTGCGCACCCCGAACCTGACGACTGCATCCGTCAATCCGATCATGATCCCGTCCTTTCGCGATAGTGATGGCGCAGGAGAGCCGCGAAGATTGGCGCGCCGACAAGGGCGGTGATGACGCCGAGCGGGATTTCGGCGGCCGTCGCGGTGCGAGCGAGGGTGTCGATGCAGACCATGAATCCTGCGCCGAGCACGGCGGCTGCCGGCAGCAGCGCGCGGTGATCATGGCCGACCAGCAGACGGGCGGCGTGGGGAATGACGATGCCGATCCAGCCGATGATGCCCGAAACCGCGACCTGGCTGCCGACGATGACGGCGATGAGGCAGAAGACCAGCCATCTCTCGCGTATGGTATTGGCGCCGAGGCTGCGGGCTTCGGCTTCGTCGAGCGACAGGATGTTGAGCCGGAAGCGGAGCATCCACAGGAAGCAGCTTCCGAGGATGAGGCCCGGTGCTGCCACCAGCGTGCGCTCCCAGGTGGCCGTCGCAAAGGACCCCATCAGCCAATAAACGATGGCGGGAAGGGAGGTGTTGGGATCGGCGATGAACTGCAGCAGCGAGACGACGGCCGAGAACATCGAGCTGATGACCAGCCCCGACAGGATCACGGTCACCGTTTCCGACCGGCCGTTGATGCGCGACAGCAGCCCCACCAGGATGACGGCCGCCATGCCGCAGAGGAACACCATCGCGATCAGCGGAAATCCCCAGATGCCGAGCATGATCGCCAGCGCGCCGCCAAAGGCTGCACCCTGGGAAATGCCCAGTATGTCTGGCGAAACCAGCGGATTTCGAAACACGCCCTGAAGGCCGGCGCCCGAGATGGCGAGCCCGGCGCCGGCAAGTGCAGCAAGCACGACGCGCGGCGCACGCACCAGCAGCACGATGCGTTCGTCGATCCCGGCAAGCTCCCGCGACGGGTCGCTGATCCCTTGCCAGATCAGTTCGAGCGCGCGTCCAGCTGGCACGGAGAACCGCCCGACGCAAAGGCTGACGGTGAAGGCGATCACCAGCAGCGCCAGCAGCAAGGCGAAGACCAGTGTCTGCCTGGCGAGGTGAACCCGGCGGGCAGCCGGCGCCGTCTCCTCCTGCGTTATCGTCGCCATGACGTCACTTTGCCTCGAACTGCGCGTAGTCGGCGGCAGCGCCCTGTTCCCTCAGCCAAAGGATATTGTCGATATCGCTATCGGCCAGGTCGTAGTTGTAAAGGGTCTTGTAGGCCGTCTTCATTTCTGCGCGCAGGTCGTATTTGAAGATCTCGGGATGGAGCAGGTTGGCCGTCCACATCCAGGACAACGGCGATTCCTGACTCGGCGGATCCCAGCGATAGCCGCCGAGCGGCATCTTGTAGACCCGCTTGGATTTGGCGGCATTGGTGAGAGACAGGATCGGATCGTTATAGACCCAGTCGATGTTCAGCTTCGCCTCGAAAGCATTGAGGAAGATGACGTCGGGGTTCCACGCTGCGATCTGTTCCTTGTTCACCGAGACCGTGCCGTTGAGTTCGTCCGAGGCGTTTCTGCCGCCGGCAAGCTGGATGGACCAGGCATTGTAATTGCCCTTCGTGCCGGAGGCGCTGATATCGGAGAGCGCGCGACCGAGATAGAGAACGTTCGGCTTCTTGTCGTCGGGGATCGCAGTCGCCTTGGCCTGGATATCCTTCTGGACGCGGTCGCGCCATTCCACCAGTTCGCCGATCCGCTCCGGCTTGCCGATTGCCTTCGCGGCCATGGTCATATAATCGCGGGTCAGCTCTTCCGTGCCGTAGAGGATCAGCATCGTGGTGAGGCCGGCATTGGTGATAGGCGCGACGATATCGGCACCGCGATCACCCCACTGAATGACGAGATCGGGATTGGCGGCGGTGAGCGCCTCGACATTCGGCACGAAATTCGGCGCCGTCACGTCCGACGGAATATCCTTCGCCTCGGGGAATATCTTTCCGAGAATCCCTTCGACAACAGCGCTCTTTGCCGTCGGGTTCATACCAATGAGCTTCCGGGTGCTACCATCCAGCGCGATGACGGTGGAAGCCATTGGGATAACGATCGAGACGACACGTTCGGCAGCCTTTGCCAGCCGCACCTCGCGGTTCCCCTGATCCTTGAAGACGATCTCATCGGCAAAAGCTGTCGGTGCAAACAGCACGGCGGCAAGTGCAGCCACCGTGCGGCGGCGCGAAGCTGCTGTGATAAAAAGCGAAAGCGGAACCATGGTGTCTCCCCGTATGACGATGAGCGCCATTCCTATTCCGCGTATTTAATCTTGTCTACAAATCTCCACTTTAATTAGCGACATGACTACTTCATCAGCCCAGCGGACCGGAGGGCATCTTCAATGACCTTCTGGATGCCGCCACGATCGCTACCTGTGCCGAATGGATCTGCAGCGTTTTCCGGTCGCGCAGCAGAGGCTTTCGCGTCGCGCCGTTTTTCAAATGAGGGCACCAGACCCCAGGACCTGGCAATTTCGACGGTCGAGGAAATTCCGGCGTCAAGCATGAAGGGGCCGCTTGTCCCGTAGCCGGTGCCGACATCGAGAGGCGTACCATGCCCCATCCCGGCAATCGTATAGAGCTCGATCACTTCGACGCCATGAGCATCAGTCCAGACCTTTCGCTGATGTCGTCCGATATCTTCCACACGGGCTGGCGATGCGTCGACGCCGTGGACATTTCTCCATTGTTCTACGATCGCATTCGCATTGGATGGCACGACGGTGCTGTCTGCGGTTCCCTGCCATATTGCTAATGTCGGCCATCGGCCCTTGTGCCCTGAAGCGTTTCTCAACCGCCGTTCCAGCTCTTTGGCAGTCGGGCCGCCATGGCCGCGCATTCGGTCGAACGCCTCTGGAATGGTTGCAGCACTTGCATATGGCAGGCCGGCAATCATCGCGCCGCCCGCAAAAACCTCGGGATAGGTGGCGTGCATGGCGGCTGTCATGGCGCCGCCGGCCGAAAGTCCGGTCACGAACACACGCCTGCTGTCGATACCGTGTTCCGCAACGACTTTTGCGATCATCTGGCGAATGGAAAAGACCTCGCCGTGATCCCGGCGAATGTCCTCTGGGTTGAACCAATTGAAGCAGAGATTTGGATTGTTTGCCCGTCGCTGCTCGGGAAACAGCAGCGCGAAGCCATAATCCTCGGCCAATCGCGACCACCCGGATCCGATATCATACCCGGCGGCAGTCTGGGTGCAGCCGTGCAGGACGACGACCAGGGCCATGTCTTTCCCGCGCTTCGACGGCAGATAGGTGTAGCCCCCTAAGGCGCCCGGGTTTGAGCCAAATGCGTCCAAGGCGACGAGATCGGGATTGTCCTGCGTGGGTTGGGCGCGAAGGGTTCCTCGCAGCGCAGCAAGGCGTGCGAGGGTGTCTGACATAGATCTCATGAAAGTCTCCGCCAATCAGCAGCCGGGATGGCGGTGATGCTGATCTAAACGCGTCAGTCTACGAAAAGGTTGCTGCAGTGCACAATGTTTTTGGCGCATTTTTAAGTGGGCGGGGTGCACTTCTCCTGGGCGAACCAGCTAAATTATTCAGATATCTTTTTCTTTTGCGGCACGGGGCCACCGCCTGCGGGTACCGGCTTATAAACGGCAATTCTCCGTGGGCATCAAAGGAGGGCTTCGGACCTCTGGGTTGACCTCGGCGGCGCGAGGAACTTCGGCCAGCGCATTACGGCTCTCCACAGCCCGCAAAACGGAAGATGGATGAGAGTTCATCACGTCGGCTCAATAAATAGGGCGCCGCAAACGAGATAAAACCCGCGTTTTCGCGGGTTTTGTTCTTACGACATGCCATTCTCTCGCGGAGATGACGACGAGACGGTCAATTCAATTTGACCGATGGCTCCCGGCCCCAGACCCGCAGTTTGCCAAGCGCCATGATAAAAGCCGTGACATCCTTCGCCGCTCCGAGCGCCATCACGCCCTCATCCAGTGAATCGGCAATTCCGGCCTTCTGCATGAGCGGTAGCGCTGTTTCCACATAACCGATGAACTTGCAGTGCACGAAGGCATCTGCCACGAAATCGCGGGCCGTTGCCTCCTTCAGCAGATCGCCGGTTCCCTCGGCTGAGGGGAGGAGGGCGACGGCGTCGTAAAGCACCGAAGGTCCGCCGTCGATCATCTGATGCACCTCGATCCAATTGCCGTCCGAGAGCGTCACGCCGCCGATCTTTGGCGCGATCACTTCGAACGCTGCCTTCTGCTCGGTGATCTCGGCAAGCAACGCCTTGAAGATAGCGGCATCGGTGCCATCGCTGACAAGAATACCGAGCTTGCGCCCTTCGAACCGCTTCGGACCGCGCTCGACGATGCTGAGCGCCGGCGACGGTTCGAGATCCTGCCGCGTCGGCATGGCCGCATCGGCAGGCTTCGGCATCGATTTGAAGCCGAGGGCGTGGCCGACCTTGCTGGCCAGCGTCTCATCGATGTTCAAAAGATGCGAGACCATGCGCTCACGAATGACTGGCGTTTCGACCTTGCTCAGCTCGAAGATCAGCGCCGCGGCGATATGGCGTTGTTCCGGGGGAGTCTGGCTGATGTAAAATTGCCGGGCCTGGCTGTAATGATCGGCAAAGCTTTCCGGCCGCAGCCGAACCTTGGGACCCTGTTCATCGGCGGGGAAGTGGCGATAGCCCTGAACCGGCGATTCCCGCGGCCCCTGATTCCAGGAATTCGGCTGATAATTGACGCGCCCGACAGGATTGCGCATCGCCATATGGCCATCCTGCTGAAAATTGTGGAACGGACATTTCGGCGCGTTGATCGGCAGATGGGTGAAATTCGGACCGCCCAGACGTTTCAGCTGCGTATCGAGATAGGAGAAGTTTCGTCCCTGCAGCAGCGGATCATTGCTGAAGTCGATGCCGGGGGGAACGTTCTGCGTCATGAACGCGACCTGCTCGGTCTCTGCAAAAAAGTTCTCTGGCATTCGGTCGAGCACGAGACGGCCGATCGGTTTGACCGGAAGGATCTCCTCGGGAATGATCTTCGTCGGATCGAGGATGTCGAAGTCGAACGTATCGGCGAAATCCTGATCGAAAAGCTGCACGCAGAGTTCCCATTCGGGGAAGTTTCCCGACTGGATCGACTGCCAGAGGTCGCGGCGATGGAAGTCTGGATCCGCACCATTGATCTTGACTGCTTCGTTCCAGGCGACGGACTGCAGGCCGAGCTTCGGTTTCCAATGGAATTTGACGAAGGTCGATTCGTCCGCGGCATTGACGAAGCGGAAGGTGTGAACGCCGAAACCCTCCATGAAACGGAACGATCGCGGAATGGCGCGGTCCGACATTACCCACATGATCATGTGCATGCTTTCGGGCGTCAACGTGATGAAATCCCAGAAATTGTCATGCGCCGACTGCGCCTGCGGAAATTCCTTGTCGGGCTCCGGCTTTACGGAATGGATGACGTCGGGAAACTTGATCGCGTCCTGAATGAAGAAGACCGGGATGTTGTTGCCGACGAGGTCCCAATTCCCCTGCTGGGTGTAGATCTTCACGGCGAAACCGCGCACGTCGCGCGCCAGATCGAAGGAACCCTTGCTGCCGGCGACGGTCGAAAACCGGACGAAGGCCGGCGTCTTTTCGCCGGGCCGCTGGAAAAGATCAGCCCGGGTATAGGCGGCCAGGGATTCGTAGGTTTCGAAATAGCCATGGGCGCCGTAACCGCGCGCATGCACGACCCGCTCTGGGATGCGCTCGTGGTCGAAATGAAAGATTTTCTCGCGGAAATGGAAGTCATCGATGAGGGCGGGGCCGCGGGCGCCAACGCGAAGCGTATTCTGATCGTCGGAAACGGGGCCACCTTGCGCTGTGGTCAGCACCGGCATCCCGTCTTCGGCAAACTGATGAAGCTCGCCGCCTGCACCCCGGTGCAGTTTCTGATCGTGGATCGTTGCGTCGTCCGAGGGCGCGGTTTGGGAGGTCTTCTTGGCCATCTACATTCTCCGGAAAGGGATTTACCTAACCGAAGCTCCCCAACGGCCACATGTTCCGCCCGATGCGAAATAAACCGCCATGGAGAAAAAGGCTTTGCAGCGGACGATCATCCAACCGCGGCAGAGCCGGGGATGGCTCCACATAATGGGCGCGGGGCCTTTCGACCCCGCGCCCCAATTTCCGTTGATCCTGAGCCTCGGGATTTAGATCCGGGGCGTGACGAGGATGTCTTCCTCTTCGTCGCGTTGCGACCCGCCAAAGGCTGCGGCGGCAGCAGCGATGAAAGCCCCGATCAGAAGTGACAACGCGCCGAGCAATGCCGTGGTGGAGGCAGCCTTGCGGGCCTCATCGGCGGCTTTCTGGGCGGCGACCTTGGCATCGTCAATGCGCTTCAGCACAGTGTCGACGCGGGTGCGTGCATCGGCCTCGGAAAGACCGGTGCGAGCAGAAACGATGGTGGCAAGATAGGCCTTGTCGTCATCCGGGATCTGGCCGGCGGCAGCACCGTTGAGGAGGATGCGGGAGACCTCAGCCGTTGCAGCAGTATCGTCGGATGTTGCTCCTGCACGGGCCTGTTCAGGACGCAGCAAAGCGTCGGTAAAATAGGCGGTGGGCAGATCCGCGGCCGATGCCGTCGACGCCGCCGCCGTAACTGCGGCGGTGGCCGCGGAGCCGACGGCTTGTGCGCCGGCACCGGCAAGCGAGGTCAGTGACGAGGCTAGAAATCCGGCGACGAAGATCGTCGCCAGCGCCCAGCTGATGAAGCCATGCGCGGTGTCGCGGAAGAATACCTCGTCGGTGTGGACAGCCGCCCACTTCGTGCGCAGCCGGCCGGTGATATAGCCTCCGAGCCCGGAGGAGAGCCATTGCACGACAACGAGCCAGATCGCCGCCGTCACCCCGACCGTGCCGAGCGAACTGCTTTGCCCCGACCAGGGCGACACCATCGTCAACCCAACCCCGGATCCAAGCAGCAAAAGAATGAGGGTCACTCCGATGGCAGCAGCGGCGCCTCCGAAGATAGGCCCCCATGTCATGGCGGATTTGGAGGATTCGACCGGAGTAGCAATCTCTCCGGAACCTGTCATTGAAACCGACATGATCTGTCCCTATCGCATAAACAGAGCAAGAAGGATGATGATCGGCAGTGGAACACCAAGCAGCCAAAGCAGAATACCGCGACCCATGAAAGACCTCCTGTCAGAAACTGACGTTACGTGGTTGATGCCAATCAACTTTGAACCACGATCTTTGTTCCCGGCCGGCTTGGTCATCGACGATCTTCATGCGGAGCTGATCGAGATCGATAAGAATCTTGCGCGTTCGCAGCTGACGTCCGGCGAAGAGAGCGCCATATCTTCAGGGACAAGGTGATCTTGGGAGGAGAGGACAGAAGCTCTCGTCACTCGGTCACGGCCTAAACTGGAGAGGTATCGATGAACAAATTTCGGGCATTTGTAGCAGCCGGAGCAATCAGTCTTGCCGCCATGACCTCGGCCTGCTCGACACCGCCGAACTCATACGGCTCGGCATCAGGCTATCAGCCGGGAGATTCAATGAATCCGGCCTGTGCCGATGGATTCCGACCTGGCGACGGCCGTTCATGCAGCTATTAGAGGCGGTCGTCTCTTTGTCCGTCCAAAAAGCGTGATCGTACGGAGCGTCAGGCAGGCGCTCCATAAGCGATCATTTCCGTTGATGACAGCCCCAACGGCAGCGCCGATCGCGACACCGAACGTGATGCCGATCGCGGCGTCATCGAACAGCATCGCCTATTCCTATTCCTATCGCCATACCCAGAGCCATGGCCGTGACCCTATCCAGGCGCTGTGGCGATAGTATGTGTTTCGCTGCATGACCGCGAACTGCGCGTGGTTCGAGCGAGGCAAGCTAAGACGGCTCGGCGGAGCGCCAGCCGGTTCTATGACCGCCAATCCACCTCACTACCGTTTTTTCCGGAGATCTCCTGGCAAAGCGTCAATGAGTTGATGCACTTTTCCGGTGGCAAACACGATGTCCTCGCGCGGCAGATGGACTGTTATCTCAATCTCCTCCCACCTGCCGCCATGGTCTTTTGCGAACCTGACGGCGGCTTCCAAAGAGGTGAATTGCACGGCCGGTGCTTTGGCGGTCCAGAACTGCACGCTGCAGTCCGCCGCACTGTAATCTAAAAATGCTTTTTCGGGATCTAGCGCCATGACGTTTTGCTTTACACCGGCGCCGGTTGGTTGGCCAGCGGTTGCCTACCGATCGTAAAAGCGCATGACTAGGCTGACGGCTTGACGGCGATGTGCGCGCGGATGGCGACCCGGGCAGGGATGGTCTTAGATAAAAAGAAAGGGTCGGGCGAATGCTCGCGCCGACCCTTCTTTGATTGCGTCTGCACGGTGCCAGTACATCCGTGGTCACCAGCAAAAGCCATCTGATAGATTGAATTTATGCGCCTCGTGAATTTTCGCAAGGATTAGGGGGTGCTGATTTAGGGCTAGGTATGGGCGACCTAGTTGCCCGTCTTGCGGCACTACCAGGTGACAAACCGGCGCACGCCCTCTTGGACACCAAAAATGTCTTCTTGGACGGAGAAGGTTCAGTGCGTTCGGGTCACAAGCATGTGTCCAGCCGAGAGGTCAAAGTCCAGTCCCTCTCGTCCTGCGCGAGAGAAGTAATCGTCTGCCGCCTTTCGGCACCCAGACCAGTCCGAGTAGGCGCGAAGTGCGACAGCGCCGCCGACGATGAGATGAGGCATAACCCGCTCTAGACAGGCGCTGACAGGCTCGTACCAATCAACATCGATATTGGCCAAAGCGACCGGCTCGGCGACTGTAAGCGTGTCTTGCACCTTACCCTTTATCAGTTGGACGTTGTTGGACTCGACGGGATAGCCAAACCTAGCGAAGTTGTTCGTCACCGTCGCCATCAGGTCATCATCATAGAGATAGTATTGCTGGCCTCCAAGGCCGACGGCTTCGCCGGCTTTGATTTCAGCGTACCGAGCTTTCATGTCGTCGCCATCGTGCTCCGAAGGCGGAGGGAGCATCTCGAACAGGTCGTACACGCGCATAGCGCGCTGAGGCGACTTGGCGGAACACATGAGAATTGCTGAACCGCCGCGCGCACAACCTGCCTCAATGATCAACGCTCCGCTCGGGGCGGTACGACGCACTACCTCAAGCAATTGATGAAGTTGACGATCAGTCGTGTAAGAAAGGTGTTCGGCGCGCACCCTTGACCAAACCTGTCGAACGGTCCTTGGGTAGGCGGTCCGACGGGCGCGTTCCAAAAGCGCGTTGAGGCGCCAACGCGCCCCACGCGCAACTCTATGTACTGCTTTCATAACGCCCCCATCTCCCCGCAACAGCGTCCGCCTCGGCGAAGCCTTACTGAACTCCCTACGACTCCCTTGGCGGGGGAAACCCGCTAGCGTCGTGTCTTGCCCTTCTCATCGACGTACTCGTCGTTGGCAAAGCTGATCTGTTTTCATGATACGATCATCTCTGGTCCTCACTCGCATACCTTCAAAGCGTTGACGGATAACTCAGCGGTTCATCAGGACAAAGTAAGCCAAGAGGAGGGGGGTGCGGTCTTACATCCATTTCGGAAAAAGATTGACCGTCATCTGCTGCGCGCGGCGTTCCGGGAGCCTCTAATTTCAGAGCCTTCCGATGACAGTACGAAACCGGCGTTCTGCAACGACCTATCGAAAAGCTTTATAGACCCTTAGTAGGTTTCCCTCAACGGCCAATTGACCCGGCTTAGACCGCTTTTCGGCTACGTAGCGGGGGCTATCACTGCCCGTTTGATTGCATCGGCGCGGCCATTCATCCTCCAATTGGGGGTCTGTTGATTCGCTCTTCCTGTGAATTGCCCCCCGGTCGGCGTTCGGAAGAGAAATCTATTACATCCAACTTATAGCTGGTGACATGGCTGGCCGCCCGTTCCGCACGGTCGAAGGAAGCCATCTCACGGCCTGCGAGAATCCATATGAAGACCGGAGTGAAGCGAGCTCTCGTTCTTGAGCTATTCAACAAGCAGGGCGGGCGCTGTTGTTACTGCGACCGCCTCATGGTCATCCTGCCTCGCGGCAAGGATCAGAACCGACCAGACGCCGCAACGCTCGAGCATCTAATGACAAATCGCCGCACGGGCTGGACGCGACGCGACAACATGGCGGCTGCTTGCCGCGAGTGCAACGGAATGCGCGGATCCGGAATGGATTGGCTGATGTTCAAGACTTATCGCCGCGGCGAGTTTTGGGAGCTCATTGGCGGCTGCAAGGATTTATAGATCGGCCTGCCCTGGCCGAACCGCGGTCAGCCGTTGTCGCCGCATGATGCGGCTGACCGCTCACCAACACCATAGGCCGGCGCGATCACCACCCGCGACTACACCAGCGGCGCGCCGGCTGGTCTTTGCAGCGCTATTGATTGACGGACCCCGGACAAGCGCGTCCGCGGCAGTTCAGAAGATAACCGCCAGCCGGCTTACATGTCCCGTCTGCAAGGTATCGTCTTCGCTTCTGCGTATGCACTCCTATGAGCGTTATGTCAGCGTCGACCCAACTCCTGCCGCAGCTGGAGCATTGTTTAGGGGTCCAAGCGAACGCGTCAACACCGCGCGGATTCGTGCTCAATTTGAAGATGGAAGCCCGAGAGCCTGTGTACGGCGTTATGGACCGTAGTCGGACCCTTGTGCGGCAGTACTCATATGGAGGAGGGAAACGGATCTTTGTCCTTGTCTCCTCTCCTTCCCTGCGCGGAGCCACGAGCATAACGGCGGCATCTACAGAGCCAGGGGGCACTCCGACGTAAGCGGCAGCCGCTTCAATTACAGATTTGCACACAGCATTGTTGTTGCAATCTTCCAGCACCTCACCCCATTTGCGTTGGTCGCATCACTGGATTGAAACGCACCTTTACAGCTATAAAGTCGCTCTCGTCTTCATTCGCAAATGGATCGAATTGGGCTTGCCCGAAATCTGGCGCGGCAATAGCCGCTATCGTTGCCAGAGCTGAAGCTCTGATAAATTTTGAAACCCTCATAGCCGTCCCCTTAGCCAGATGGTTTATTAGATAGTCGAAATATATACCCCAGCGAGTAGTGTCGCAAGCAGATGGCTGAACGTCAGAGCCGGAACCGACGACATAACTAATTAAACTCGCTATCAGGTGTCGAGCCGAAGCTGAGTCAAAAGCGGGGAGGGAAAGTGGGGAAGTAAGTACCTGCTTTCGGATTTCTCAACAAAAACAGGTACTTATTTCTTAAAATGGCTCCCCGGGCCGGATTCGAACCGGCGACCTGTCGATTAACAGTCGAATGCTCTACCGCTGAGCTACCAGGGATCACTGCTTGGCGCGGTGTGAGTGGGCTAATACAAACGCTTTCCCGATTTGCCAAGCGGTTTTTTCAAAAAAATGAAATGAACTTGTATTTGGGATGCCTGCGCCCATCTCTGGGGAATGACAAATGTGAATGATCGCCAGGAGACGAGAGGCGGCGAGAAGCGCAAGGCACGGGCAGTGCGCTTCGGCATCGATCATGCAAGCGGCAGGCTTGTGCTCGGCTCTTTCAGCATCGGCATGCCGCGTTCGCGCATCGCGCGGATGGCACTCGGCATGGCTCTCATTTTCTGCGGCGTGTTGGGTTTCCTGCCCATCCTCGGCTTCTGGATGCTGCCGCTCGGCTTCCTCGTGCTCTCGCACGATCTGCCGTTCGCGCGCCGGCTTCGGCGGCGGCTGGCGGTCTGGTGGCACAGACGGCGAAAACCGACAGGCTGATCGGCAAGGAGGGTGTGGAACTGTGGATCGTTTTTCGCATTCGTGGTTTATGGAATGTAAAACGCAAAATTGCGTCACAATGGTCCAGGTGAGGAAATGAAGGTATCCTTTGTTGTCGTCCTGTCGGCAGCGGCGCTTCTCTCAGGCATGTCCGCCGAGGCCCAAGCCATCGACAGCCGCGGTTTCGACGCGCGCGGCATCTGTCGCCGTCCGGAAGGCTGTGTGGTCGACCACGGTCAAGGCGGAAGCTATAATGGACCTCGCAACTATCGCAATTTCAACGGTCGTAACGATCGCGACGACAGGAACGACCGCGAGCGGGACAATCGTCGCTACCGTTCTCAGAACAGGAGCGACAATTTCGACGCCGGAACCAGCCGCCTTGTCGCAGGCCCTGAAATTGGGCTGGGCGCGCAGATCATCGACATTCGCGTCTAGTTCGATCTGAGTTCGCTTTCCTCGAAAGTGCCGCCATGGTCCGGATCGAGCCCGGTCGCCATCAACAGGCTGCAGGCGGCGAGGAGGAGGACGAGCTTGACTGCGTAGGACGCAACGGAGACCGGTTGTCGATGCGCCTGTGATACGCGACACGGCGCTATATAATATTTGTAGTAGAAATGCGGATCATCCGTTTCCAGCAGGTTCTGGTAGACGTGCGGCGGAATATCCGCATGTTTCACCGGCGGAGAACCGGGGAACTTTACATGCAGATCCCGGGTTTCGGCGTCGTATGCTGCACGCACGCGCTTCGATTTGAGGGCAGCCCAATCCATCGCAAGCTCCTATACCCTCCCGAGGGCAATTGAGTCCCGGACGACGATCGAAGTCAAGTCAAGAATTTGTTTCAAATGCCATCATTGGCAGGAAATGGATCATCGTAACCGCCGTGGAAATTCCAGCTCGCGCCCGCTCCGTTTCGGGATGGAAAAATGGTCGTTTCGGCAGCTGCGGAATAGCGTTTTTCCGAAATGCCCTCTTGCGATTTCCTTACGATCATTCTAAACGCTCGCCACGGCTCAGATAACGAGCGCGTGAGGCCTCGTGGCGGAGTGGTGACGCAGAGGACTGCAAATCCTTGTACCCCGGTTCAATTCCGGGCGAGGCCTCCAACATCTTCCACATGACACAATCGATGTGAAACGCTGCTGGCTCAGTGGTACGGCATTGGCGTTTGCGATGCTACCAGACCTGCTGGCCGGGCGAAAAATCGAACTGTAACGGATTGATTCCCGTGAGGCGGTAAAGTGCCTTCAGGCCGCCTTTCCGGATTTGCGCCTGATATTGCAGATCGCCCAATTCAGGCCCCTCATCGATGTCGGGGCCGGCGCCGAGCAGCCGCCGCATGCCTTGCGGCGAAATGCGGGTGAAGCTGCGAATGTCGCCGTTGCCGTATTTGATCAGCAGCAGGCGGGCATCGGCGTTGTAGTGAAGCGCTTCTATACCGCGCGATTGGATCAGAAAGGTTTGCATGCGCACAGCCATAGCGGAAGGCGAGGGCGCCGCAACAAAATGGTTGACGTAACGTTAATGCGCGCGCGACTGTCGGAGCTGGATTTCAAAGGAAACGAACGCATGTCAGACCTGCGCCGGGCATGATTGCCGCAAGCGCCATGTAGAGTATCTCTAAGCGCGTTTCGACGCTTTATCGCTTCCAAGTCGTTTCGCCGTCCAGTAGCCCGCAGCAGAATATGCCGACGAGCGCTGCGACGATGAAGAAATCGAACAGCGTGAAATACTCGAAAATCGCAGACATGGCCTGCTCCTCCTATTTCCTCCGCTGCAGATCATAACATGAAGGGCTGAAAGATTCCACGCTGGAGTTGCAGCGTCCATCCTGCCCCTGTGGCGCGGAAGAGGCGCCTGCCGGATTCTTTTCGCCGGCGCCTGCCAAGCCTTGAAAGCATCGGTGGCGGGGATTAAGAGACGAGGGACAGGAACCGCTTTTCAAGAGCGAGAGGACATAATGGATTTCGAAGCAGCGCGCGTAAAGATGGTCGATACCCAGGTTCGCACGACGGACGTTACCTCGCATTCCGTGCTGACGGCGTTTCTCACGGTGCCGCGTGAGGCTTTCGTGCCGGAGAAGGCGAAGCTGCTGGCTTATATCGACAATGACGTCGCGATCTCCGCAGCCGCGCCGGGAAAGCCGGCCCGTTTCCTGATGGAGGCATCGCCGCTTGCCAAGCTGCTGCAGCTGGCCGCGATCACCAAAGACGACTTCGTGCTCGAGGTTGGCTGCGGGACGGGTTATACATCGGCGCTGTTGTCGATCATTGCCGGCTCCGTCATCGCGCTCGAGTGCGACGAGACGTTGGCCACTGAAGCGAAGGCGCAGCTTGCCGGCTACGCCAAAGTCGAGGTCGTGACCGGCCCGCTCGAACAGGGCTACGCTGCCGGCGCTCCCTATGATCTGATCTTCGTCAACGGCGCAGTCGAAGAGGTTCCGGCGGCCCTTCTCGGTCAATTGCGCGATGGTGGCCGTCTGATCACCGTCGAAGGTTACGGCAATGCCGCCCGTGCCAAGGTCTTCGTCGCCGAGCGCGGCGCTGTTTCGGAAAACGTCTTCTTCAATGCCTCGGTCAAGCCGCTGCCGGGTTTCGCCAAGGCGCGCGAATTCGTTTTCTGACATCGTTCTTGTCGATGACATTTAGCGACGGGCGCCATGGGCGCCCGTTTTTTTGTGAGGGCCGCAGGAGAGCCTTCACAAACATGAATTATCCTGATGCCGCCACGTCGCAAACATCAGGTAACAAAACTGTGCATGGCCGCATTCATTTGATTCGCGATGATTTTTTTCCCGCTTGGGGTATTCTAAGGTCGTGGTGATTCGGGTGAACGCTCCACATCATCCGGTCGTTGTTTTTGGATAACGGGGATAGAAATGGCTCAGCCAAGCGTAGCGCGTGAACCGTCCATGGAAGAAATTCTGGCCTCCATCCGCCAGATCATCGAAAGCAATGAGCCCGGCGCCGGCAAGGCGATTTCCACATCCCTGCCGCCGGTCTACGGCGCCGACGAGGATGAGAACGGCTCCGAGATCCATCTGACGGTGGATGACACCTATGCCAGCGTGGAATTCCCCGAACCGGCCATGCGCTCCTCCGATCCGCGTTTCGTTGCCGCCAATTCGGCCGGCACCGCGCCCGAAGCAGAAGTGCCGGCCCGCGCCCTGTCGCTTGCCGATGTCGCCGCCCGCGTGCGCGCCGCTTCCGAGCGCAGCGCCGTGCAGGCCGGTCAGGCGCTGCGTGAAATTCCGAGCGGCTTCCGCCAGCCCGAACCGCAGCCGGCCGTGATGCCGGAGCCGCGCGCCGCGGCACCGCAGCCGGAACCGGCACAGCCTGTTTTCCCGGATGCCGCAACGCCCAGCCAGCCTGTTGCGATCCAGCAGCCGGCCGAGCCGGTGTTTACGGCAACGCAAAAGGTTGCCGTCGCCGAGCCTGCGCCTGCCGTCGAAACAGCGCTGCCGGCCATGGAACCTGCTCAGTCGTCGACCGAGCGTTTCCTGCCGAGCGTTATAGACGAGGTCCAGCCGACGCTGCTTTCGGAGGATGCCGGCCTGCAGATCAGCCGCTCCTTCGAGGAGCTCGCTGCCGCGATCGACGGTGCCGAGCGCCGCTCGCTGGACGAAATCGCGGAGGATATGCTGCGCCCGATGCTGCGCGAGTGGCTGGACGATAATCTTCCGACACTGGTCGAGCGATTGGTGCGCGAAGAAATCGAGCGCGTGGCGCGCGGCCCGCGCCGCTGATCGGATTGCTTTTTCGTGGAAAAGCCGCTCCGGTCTCCGGGGCGGCTTTTTTATTGACTTGCCCGTGACCATCCTATTTACAAACGCCACCCTCGAACCTCGAAATTGGTCAGAAAATGCTCGACAAGACCTATGATTCCGCTGCCGTCGAACCGAAAATTGCCGCGATATGGGATGAGGCGGACGCTTTCCGCGCCGGCGCGAACGCCAGACCGGGGGCCGAGACCTTCACCATCGTGATCCCGCCGCCGAATGTCACCGGTTCGCTGCACATGGGCCATGCGCTGAACAACACGCTGCAGGACATCCTGGTGCGCTTCGAGCGCATGCGCGGCAAGGACGTGCTCTGGCAGCCGGGCATGGACCACGCCGGCATCGCCACGCAGATGGTCGTCGAACGAAAGCTGATGGAACAGCAGCTGCCGGGCCGCCGCGACATGGGCCGCGAAGCCTTCATCGACAAGATTTGGGAATGGAAGGCGGAATCGGGCGGCCTGATCTTCAACCAGCTAAAGCGTCTTGGTGCGTCATGCGATTGGTCGCGCGAACGTTTCACCATGGACGAGGGCCTGTCGAAGGCGGTTATCGAGGTTTTCGTCAGCCTCTACAAGGAAGGTCTGATCTACAAGGACAAGCGCCTGGTCAATTGGGATCCGAAGCTGCTGACGGCGATTTCCGATATCGAAGTCGAGCAGCACGAGGTCAAGGGCAATCTCTGGCACCTGCGCTATCCGCTGGAAAAGGGCGTAACCTACCAATACCCGATTGCATTCGATGAGGAAGGTAAGCCGACCGAATTCGAGACGCGCGATTATGTGGTCGTCGCAACAACACGACCGGAGACCATGCTGGGCGATACCGGTGTTGCCGTCAATCCGAAGGACGAACGCTATCAGGGCATTGTCGGCAAGCATGTCATTCTGCCGATCGTCGGCCGCAGAATTCCGATCGTTGCCGACGATTATGCCGATCCGGCTACCGGCACCGGCGCGGTGAAGATAACGCCCGCGCACGATTTCAACGACTTCGACGTCGGCAAGCGGGCAGGTCTTAGCGTCATCAATATCATGAACGGCGACGGCACGATCACCATCAAGGACAATGAGGACTTTCTCGAAGGTCTCGACAATCCGGCGGCGCTGCACGGCGCCTGGGACCGCCTGGAAGGGCAGGACCGCTTCTATGCGCGCAAGGTCATCGTCGAGATTTTCGAAGAGGCGGGCCTCGTCGACAAGATCGAGCCGCACAAGCACATGGTCCCGCACGGCGACCGCGGCGGCGTGCCGATCGAACCGCGGCTGACCGAACAATGGTATGTCGATGCAAAGACGCTCGCCGAACCGGCGATCGCCTCGGTCCGCGAAGGTCGCACCAGGATGGTGCCGAAGAGCTGGGACAAGACCTATTACGAGTGGATGGAAAACATCCAGCCCTGGTGTGTCTCCCGTCAGCTCTGGTGGGGTCACCAGATCCCCGCCTGGTACGGCCCGGACGGCCAGGTCTTCGTCGAAAAGACCGAGGAAGAGGCGCTGCAGGCGGCGATCCAGCATTACCTCTCGCACGAGGGGCCGATGAAGGCCTATGTCGAGGACCTGCTTGAAAACTTCAAGCCGGGCGAGATCCTGACGCGTGACGAGGACGTGCTCGACACCTGGTTCTCCTCAGCACTCTGGCCTTTCTCGACACTCGGCTGGCCGGAGGAGACGCCGGAGCTTGCGCGTTATTACCCGACCAACGTTCTCGTCACCGGCTTCGACATCATCTTCTTCTGGGTCGCCCGCATGATGATGATGGGCCTGCACTTCATGAAGGACGAGGACGGCGAACCCGTCGAGCCCTTCCAGACGGTCTATGTCCACGCGCTGGTGCGCGACAAGAATGGGCAGAAGATGTCGAAATCGAAGGGCAACGTCATCGATCCCTTGGAACTGATCGACGAATACGGCGCCGACGCGCTGCGGTTCACCCTGGCGATCATGGCGGCGCAGGGCCGCGACGTGAAGCTTGATCCGGCCCGCATCGCCGGCTACCGCAATTTCGGCACCAAGCTCTGGAACGCCACGCGCTTCGCCGAGATGAACGGCGCGAAGAGCGATCCGCATTTCGTGCCGGAGGCGGCCGAGCTCACCATCAATCGCTGGATCCTGACGGAACTTGCCCGTACGGAACGTGACGTTACGGAAGCACTCGAAGCCTTCCGCTTCAATGACGCCGCCGGCGCGCTCTACCGCTTCGTCTGGAACGAGGTCTGCGACTGGTATCTCGAACTGTTGAAGCCGGTCTTCAATGGTGAGGACGAGGGCGCCAAGGCGGAAGCCCAGGCCTGCAGCGCTTATATTCTCGAAGAGATCTACAAGCTGCTGCATCCCTTCATGCCCTTCATGACCGAAGAGCTTTGGGCCCATACGGCAGGCGAAGGCAAAGAGCGCGACACATTGGTCTGCCACGCCGAATGGCCGGCGCCGTCCTATGCCGATGACGGGGCCGCTGACGAGATCAACTGGCTGATCGATCTGGTTTCCGGCATCCGCTCGGTGCGCGCTGAAATGAATGTGCCGCCATCGGCGACAGCCCCGCTTGTCGTCGTCAAGGCCAACAACCTGACGCGTGAACGGCTGTTCCGCCACGACGCCGCCATCAAGCGCCTTGCGCGCGTCGAGGCGATATCGCTGGCTGACGATGCGCCCAAGGGTGCCGCTCAGATCGTCATTGCCGAGGCCACCATCTGCCTGCCGCTCGGCAAGCTGATCGACCTTTCCGCCGAAAAGGCTCGTCTGGAAAAAGCGATTGCCAAGATGGAAGGCGAGATCTCCCGCATCGACGGCAAGCTCTCCAACGAGAAGTTCGTCGCCAACGCCAATCCCGAAGTGGTCGAGGCCGAGCGTGATCGCCTCGAGGAACTGAAGGGTCAGATCGCGAGCCTGAGGATCGCTCTTTCCAGGGTGAGCGAAGCCGGGTAAGTTTCACCGGCCCATTTTGGTAAGTTATTTCAAAGACGCGCCCCGCTGCGGGCGCGTCTTTTTTGTCGTTTTGGGCGCGCATGATTCGGACCTGAAAGCGGCCGGTTTCAGGCGCTGAACCTGTGGATTGTGGCTGTATGGGCAGCCAGTTGGCGAAAACTGCGACTGTTGTCGGATTGATACAGCTTCCGCAATGTTTGGAATGAAAACCCAAAAGCCCATCCGAAACCCGATAACTCTGGAATAAAATTTTATTAACCAGATTTTTTGACGTGTCCGTCAATTTCTTTACGTAAGTTAGCCGCTGCAATGCCTGGGAGCGCTGCCGTGGGGCGCGTTGCCATGTCGAGCAAACACTTACTAGAGTGGCGTGACATCAATTGCTGGAGTGGGGGAGACACAATGGCATCGCGTAGGTTTTCCAAGGGCGTAACGTCGCTCGTTCTTTTTTCGTCGCTTGCATCGCCGTCCTTCGCCGGTGGTCTGGAGCGCGGCGGATACAATATCGACCTTCTCTTCGACAATTCGAGGTTCGCCGTCCAGTCCGGCGCGACCTTTGTCATGCCGCAGCGCAAGCTGAAGAACGTCAGGGACACCGATCCCACCGATGGTCTCGGCACGAACGGCATCGGCGGCGGTTCGACCACGGCGGATGATACGGAGGATTACTGGATCCCCTATCTCGGGGTGAAGGTCGGTTTCGGCGATGCCATCGACTGTATGGGCGATTTTTCGACACCCTTCGGCGCACATACCAACCCCGGCGCTGACTGGTTGGGCGTCAACGACAACATCGAAACCAAGATCAGCACCCGCAACTACGGCGCCACCTGCTCCTATCGTTTCGATATGGGGCCTGGCCAGCTCCGCCTGATCGGCGGCGGCTTCTATCAGACGGTCGAAGGTTTCAAGACACGCCTCGTCGCGCCGATCCCAGGGGCGGCCGCGCTGGTCTATGACGGCACCGGTCGTCTGGACCTTGCCGACCAGGCCATGGGATGGCGGGCGGGCATCGCCTACGAAATCGAGGAATATGCCTTCCGCGCCAGCCTAGTCTACAACAGCAAGGTCAAATATGACAATCTTACCGGCACGGTCGACCTGACCGAGGTGCCGGCGAATCCCGCTAATCCCTACCTCGGCGTCGTTACGCCGGTCTACGGTTCGGCCGAAGCGCCCGATTCTGTCGAATTGAAACTGCAGAGCGGCATTGCGCCCGATTGGCTTGCCTTCGGTTCCGTCAAGTGGACGAACTGGAGCGTGCTGCAGTCGATCGCCTTCTGCCCGAAGGCCAACAAGGGCGTCGTCGCCTGCGGCGCCGGCAGCCAACTCACCTCGCTCGATCTCTTCTACCGCGACGGTTGGACGATCAGCGGTGGCGTCGGCCACAAGTTCAACGAACAATGGGCCGGCGCCCTCAGCCTGACCTGGGATCGCGGCACGAGCCAGGGCTACGGCGCCCAGACCGACACATGGACGCTCGGCGCGGGTGTCTCCTATACGCCGGTGGAGAATGTCGAGTGGCGTCTGGCCGGCGCGCTCGGCATCATGACCGGCGGGGAATCCGGCACCTACGTCTATAATGGCCGGACCTACGGCAACGACGTCTCCTATTCCTTCGGCGACGATCTGGTGGCGGCTCTTTCCACCAGCGTAAAGGTGAAGTTCTGATCTTGCAGCCCAAGTAGAAGTCTTAGAGCCCGGCAGTTTGCCGGGCTTTTCTTTGGGCGTCGCAAGACAAATCGACGTTCCAATTTGTGACGATTCAGCAACACATTTTTACGACGTTTGGCGTATGGTGGTGGTGAGGCGAATTTGTCCATTTCCCGCCACAAAGAGGGCGCAGCGATATTTGCGGGCGAGGTGATGGCAGGCATACGGTGCGTGTAAATAGTAGTATGGGTCGATTTTTTTCCGGTAACATCAGGTCGTACGGCGCGATTGGCGACATTCGTTTGATTGCGGTCGTTTCGCTTTCCGAACAAGGCTGTTCCGGCCGCCAATCCGGTCTCGCGATGAAGTCGTCGATCCGTTCATTGTCGCTGTTTTCGACCCGCTCGGATGAACAGCCCGGCTTTGCCGGAGCTGTCGATACCGGTTTCGTCACATTTGCTGTTTACGAATACGATAGAGGCGGGAAGGCGGATAACGCACCTGCCGAAAGAGTGCCACGGAGATTGCAGTCGGGCCATGCCGGGAGCCGGGTGGTTCTGAATGATGTGCTGAGAATACCGCCTTTGAGAAAAGGCCAGTGGGCTGGATGCGACGCGGGCAAAGGAGCCATGGAGCTCGCCGCGGGATCGCTCGCCTCGAAGGAATACATCCGCGGGATGCACGGCATGAGCGCCGTTGCCGCCTGCCAGGGATGAACGAAAGAAATCGGTTGAAATGGTGACGTCCGAGTTCAAACTGTTCAAATTCATGCTGATGGGCATGTCGATAGCCGTAGCGCTGGCGCTGTCCGGTCCATGCCGCGCATTCGACATCAAAGGTGGCGTCAGCAAGGAATCCGGACCCTTCGATCTCTTCAAGTTCGGCTTCAAGGCCTATAAGAACGGCCAGAAGGAAGAGGCGGTCGAAGCTTATAAATACGCCGCCGAAAAGGGGCACACCGGCTCGCGCTGGGCGCTCGCCAACATGTATGCCGATGGCGACGGTGTCACGCAGGATGATTTCGAAGCCTTCAAGATCTACAGCGAGATCGCCCAGCAGGGCGTCGAACCCGGTTCGGAAGACACGGGCTTCTTCGTCAACGCGCTGCTCTCGCTCGCCAGTTACTACAGGCACGGCATTGCCGGCAGTCCGGTCAGGATCGACCTCAGCCAGGCGCGCCAGCTTTATTTTCAGGTGGCCTCCACCTTTGGCGTCCCCGAGGCGCAGTTCCAACTGGCGCAGATGATGCTGGCCGGCGAGGGCGGCAATGCCAGCCCGCAGCAGGCGAAGAAATGGCTGAACCAGGCCCGCAAGAGCGGCCATCCCGGCGCCATGGCGGTCTTCGGCAATATTCTGTTCGACGAAGGCCAGACGGCCCGCGGCCTGGCGCTGATGACGGCAGCGCTCGACCGCTGCAAGCCCAAGGACTGCGGCTGGATGGAAGCGCTGCAGGAGCAGGCCTTCTCGGTTGCCAACGAGGCCGACCGCCGCACAGCGGTATCGCTGTCGCACACCATCGCGAGCGGTACCGACGACTAAGCGCCCACATTTATTCGGAGGCGTGAAGCTGCAGGCGGAAAGCCTCAGCCCGCGAAATCGAAATAGGCGATGACAGGCACGTGGTCGGACGGCTTTTCCCAGGCCCGCACATGTTTTTCGATCGCAGCCGACGTCATCCGGTCGGCAGCTTCCGGCGACAACAGCAGATGGTCGATACGGATGCCGTTGTTCTTCGGCCAGGCGCCGGCCTGATAATCCCAGAAGGAATAGAACTGCGTCGCATCTGTCGTCGCGCGCACCGCATCCGTCAGGCCGAGATTTTCGAGCCTGCGGAACGCCTCCCGTGTCTGCGGCAGAAACAGTGCATCACTTTCCCAGACCTTGGGATCGAAGCAGTCGTGCGGTTCCGGGATGACATTGTAATCGCCGGCAAGAACCAGCATGTCTTCATAGGCCAACCGTTCGGCCGCGAACGTCCGCAGACGCTCCATCCAGGCGAGCTTGTAGGGATATTTCTCCGTTTCGACGGGATTGCCGTTCGGCAGGTAGATGCAGCAGACGCGCAGGATTCGCGTGTCGGACAGGGTGAACGCCGCTTCGAGGAAACGCGCCTGTTCGTCCAGCGGATCGCCGGGCAGGCCGCGGTTCACTTCGAAAGGTGAACTCTTGGAGAGGATCGCGACGCCATTGAAGCCCTTTTGGCCGTGCGTCTCGACATGATAGCCGAGCGCCTCGATCTCCAGCCGCGGAAACCCTTCATCGACAGTCTTGATCTCCTGCAGGCAGACGATATCCGGATCGGAATCCTTCAGCCATTGGGTGAGATTGTCGATGCGCGCCTTGACGCCGTTGATGTTCCAGGTCGCGATCTTCATGGCTCTGTCCCGTTCCGTATAATGCATGTCGCCCAGAAGTGTGCAGCGGGTCTGGGATAACGACAGGCATAAAATAAAGAGCTAAAGCGCGCCGCATGAATCAACTGCTATTTGACGCGCTTTAGCGCGCTTCTTTTATCGCGGTCTTTCATCACCGGACAAGACGATAAACCGGCCGGAAGGAATTCTTCGGCCGGTTTGATGGGGAGTATGTGCGTTTAGACGTTCAGATCGAAAAACTGGTGCCGCAGCCGCAGCTTGCCACCGCGTTCGGGTTCTTGATCTGGAAGGATTGGCCAAGCAGATTGTCGACGAAGTCGATCTCCGAGCCTGCCATATAGACGAGGGAAAGGCTGTCGATCAGCACCTTGGCATCGTTCTTTTCGACGATGATGTCGTCGTCGTCAGCGCTGTCGGCAAGATCGAACTTGTAGGAAAAGCCCGAACAGCCGCCGCCTTCGACGGAAACGCGCAAGGCGCTCTTGCCGGCTTCGGCGCCGACGATCGCAGCGATACGCTTTGCCGCGGCATCTGAAAGGGTTACACTCGTATCCGTCATGTTTCCTCCTGCCGGGGTCAAGATCCGGAGAGAATGGGTTTTGGCACTTGAATGTTCAAATGCCTGATATCAAAGAAACTTACCATGATATCTGCGAAAAGGCGATGATGCGCCGAAGCGGTTAAGAAAGCGCCTCTTTGCCGTTTCATCGGGCTATAGGTATGAAGAGCGTTAAGCGGCGTCAATGGGCAGATGCGGCAACATGCAGGATGACGGTGAAGAATGACGATCGATACGCGTGCTTTGGGTTTCGGCAGCACTGAGAGGGCGGTCTATGCGGCCGACCCCTGGACGACGCGCGGGCGGCTCTACCAGGAGGACGAAAGCCCGACGCGCTCCGATTTCCAGCGCGACCGCGACCGCATCGTCCACACCACCGCCTTCCGCCGGCTGAAGCACAAGACCCAGGTCTTCATCGCCCAGGACGGCGATCATTACCGCACCCGGCTGACGCACACGATCGAGGTGGCGCAGATCGCCCGCGCTCTTGCCCGCGCCCTGAAGCTCGACGAGGATCTGGCCGAGGGCGTGGCGCTTGTGCACGATTTCGGCCATACGCCGTTCGGTCATACCGGCGAGGACGCGTTGCACGAGGTGCTGCTGCCCTATGGCGGCTTCGACCACAATGCCCAATCGCTGCGCATCGTGACCAGGCTGGAGAGGCGTTATGCCGAATTCGACGGCATCAACCTGACCTGGGAAAGCCTCGAAGGTCTCGTCAAGCACAATGGCCCGCTTCTGACGCCTGATGGAGTCGGCACCCGCGGTCCCGTTCCGCAGCCGATCCTCGATTATTGCGAGCTGCACGATCTCGAGCTTGCAACCTATGCCAGCCTTGAGGCCCAGGTCGCGGCGATCGCCGACGACATCGCCTATAATACCCACGATATCGACGATGGCCTGCGCTCAGGCTACCTGACTTTCGACATGTTGGAGGAAATCCCGTTTCTTGCCGGGCTGATGGCCGAGGTGAGGGCGCGATATCCGCACCTGGAGCCGAGCCGTTTCACCCATGAGATCATGCGCCGCCAGATTACCCGCATGGTCGAGGACGTAATTGGCGTGGCACAGCAGCGCCTGTCGCTCCTGCGCCCTGAGAATGCGGCCGACATCCGCGCTGCCGACCGGGTTATTGCCACCTTTTCCGAGGGGATGGCCGAGACCGACAGGCAGATCAAGGCCATGCTCTTCAAACGCATCTACCGCAATCCCGATATCATGCGCATCCGTGCCGGTGCCGCCCAGATCGTCACAGATCTCTTCGCCGCCTACATGGCCAGTCCCAAGGAGATGCAGAGCCATTACTGGGTCGATCATATCGCAGGCCTGTCCGATGCGCCGAAGGCCCGCCATGTCGGCGATTATCTCGCCGGCATGACCGACACCTATGCGATCAGCGCCCACAGGCGGTTGTTTGACCATACTCCGGATTTGCGATAGGCAGCGGTCGCCCACGCCGGGGGCCGATTTGCCTTTGGCACAGCCTATGCATGGAAGAGTGCGATGAACCTTTTTACCGACTTCGAAGCCAGGATCAAAACCGCCCTTGAACAGATCGATCTGGTCAGGGAAAAGCGATCCGAGCTCGATTTCGGCCGCATCACCGTCGAGCCGCCGCGTGACGCGAGCCATGGCGATGTCGCGACCAATGCCGCAATGGTGCTGGCAAAACCGCTCGGAACCAACCCGCGCGCGCTGGCCGACGTCATCATCGCCAAGCTGAAGGAGGATGCCGACGTCGCCGATGTCTCGGTCGCCGGTCCCGGCTTCATCAACATCCGTCTCGCCGTCGGCTACTGGCAGCGGCTGCTCGCCTCGATGATCGGCGCCGGCACCGATTACGGCCGCTCGACGCTCGGCGAGGGCAAGAAGGTCAACGTCGAATATGTCTCGGCCAATCCGACCGGCCCGATGCATGTCGGCCATTGCCGCGGCGCCGTTGTCGGCGACGCGCTTGCCAACCTGCTCGCTTTTGCCGGTTACGGCGTCGAGAAGGAATATTACATCAACGATGCCGGCTCGCAGATCGACGTGCTCGCCCGTTCCGTCTTCCTGCGCTATCGCGAAGCGCTCGGCGAAAAGATCGGCGAAATCCCCTCGGGTCTCTATCCCGGCGACTATCTCGTGCCTGTCGGCCAGTCGCTTGCCGCCGATTACGGCGTGCGGCTGCACAACATGCCGGAAGACCAATGGATGCCGATCGTCAAGGATCGCACCATCGATGCGATGATGGTGATGATCCGTGAGGATCTGGCGGCGCTGAACGTCCATCACGACGTCTTCTTCTCCGAACGCACCCTGCATGCCAATGTTGCAGCTGCGATCCGCACGGCGATCAACGACCTGACCTTCAAGGGCTATGTCTACAAGGGCACGCTGCCGCCGCCGAAGGGCCAGCTTCCTGAGGACTGGGAAGATCGCGAACAGACATTGTTCCGCTCGACCGAGGTGGGCGACGATATCGACCGGCCGCTGATCAAGTCGGACGGTTCCTACACCTATTTCGCCGCCGACGTCGCTTACTTCAAGAACAAGTTCGACCGCGGTTTCGACGAGATGATCTATGTGCTCGGCGCCGACCACGGCGGCTACGTCAAGCGCCTGGAAGCGGTTGCACGCGGTGTTTCGGATGGTAAGGCGAAGCTGACGGTGCTGCTCTGCCAGCTCGTCAAGCTCTATCGCAACGGCGAGCCGGTGAAGATGTCGAAACGCTCGGGCGATTTCGTCACGCTTCGGGACGTCGTCGAAGAAGTCGGCCGTGATTCGGTCCGGTTTATGATGCTTTACCGCAAGAATTCCGAGCCGCTCGACTTCGATTTCGCCAAAGTGACGGAACAGTCGAAAGATAATCCTGTTTTTTATGTGCAGTATGCGCATGCTCGCTGCATGTCGGTCTTTCGGCAGGCGAGGGAGGCTTTTCCCGACCTCGACGTCTCCCACGAGAAACTGGCGAAAACCGTTGCAGGCATTGGCGATCCGGCCGAATTGCAGCTTGTCGCCAAGCTTGCTGAATTCCCGCGTATCGTCGAGGCGGCGGCCCAGTCGCAGGAGCCGCATCGTATCGCTTTTTACCTCTACGACCTCGCCAGTTCGTTCCACGCGCACTGGAACAAAGGTAAAGATCAGCCGGAATTACGATTTGTTAATGATAAAAACCGAGAATCAAGTATTGCCAGACTTGGGCTGGTGTACGCCGTCGCGTCGGTTTTGAAGTCGGGACTTGCCATTACAGGCACTGCCGCACCGGACGAAATGCGATAACGTCACCATTTCCCCACAATGCGCTGGCATTTGAGCGTTGGCGTTTGCGAGTGGGAATAGGCATGGCTGATAAACAACTTGCGTATGATACGCGCGGAAAAAACGATCTGTTTGCCGACGATGATCCGTTGGCAGAACTGGCCCGTATCGTCGGCTTCGAGCCGCGTGTTGCGGCGAATACGGTGACGGAGACCGCACGCCGCGAGCCTGCCCTCGATCTCGAGGACGAGCTTGGGCGAGAGTTCGACCGCTACGACTCGCCACGTCCGCTTGCAGAGCTCGACCGGCCCGCCGAGCCGATCTCTGATGACCTCACGCCTGAAGATTACGTCGAGCCCGTTCTCGATGCTTCTTCCGCTGCCGAACATGCGCAGGCCCCCGAGCCGGTTTCGGTTTCCGTCGCCGCCGTTGAGGCCGAAGAAGCCTTGCCCGCCGCAGGGAATGAGGACGCATCCGCCGCCGACTGGGCGGAGCAGCTTTCCCCCGAGCCCGATGCGTCGGTGCAATCGGCCTTCGGCGGTGCGCGCGACCTGATCGAGGAGCTTGAGCTGTCGATCGGCACAGCACCGGTCTCTTCGCTGGTGCAGCCCACCAAGGCGCCGCAATGGTCGGCTGCCAGCATCAGGCTGCCGCTTGCCAATTTCCATGCCCCGAGGCGCGAGGAACCGGTTGTGTTGCCGGAGCCTGTGGCCGAAACGGTCGCCGCACCGGTTGCTGAAGCGCCATCCGCCGATCTTCCTGTGGTCGAGCCTCAACCTGTCATCGAGCCGCCGGCGCTTGTTGCCGCTGTCGAGCCTTCCGAGGAATTCGAATCCGCTTCTCCGTCACTTGGCTTTCCCGCCGAACTCGATCGCCATGATGAGGTGATCGCGCCGGAAGAGACCGCCGAGGCCGAAGAATTCGTCGAAGTCGAGGAAGAGCTGGAGGATTTCGGTCCCGACGCCGGTTTCGATCTCATCGCCGCCGCCGTCGAAGGCGAGATCCAGGCCGATGCCGCGCTGACCGAGGTCGTGCCGGATGTTCCGCACACCGCCGGCACATTCGATCTCGATGATCTGCTCGCCGACGTCTCGCGTTATCCGGTGCCGCAACGTGCCAATCCGGCGCCCGTCTCGCCGCAACCCGCATCGATCGAGGCAGAGCCCGTTTCTGCCGCAGCACCTGTCCAGTCCGAGGTGATCGCGCCCGCACCGGTCGCCGTAGCACCCGTTCGGCCTGCTCCGATCGAACCGCCTCCGGTCTATGCGGCCGAAGCCGCAAGACCGATCGCGCCGCAGCTTGCCGAGGTCGTTACGCCCCAGCCTGGCGCAGCGGCATATTCGCCGACGCCGCAGCCGGTACCGGAAGCCGACGACCCCTTCGCCGGCCATGATTTCGAGCTGGATCTTGCCGGTATAGAGCTGGAACTGACCGATCTCGATTTCTCCGAGCCGTCCGAGCCAGCACCGCAGCCTGAGCCGCCAGCCCTTGCTCCCCAGCAGGCCGTTGCCGTCGCTCCTCGGCCCGCTCCGGTTTTTGCTCCTGAACCGCCGGCTCCTGCTTTTGAGCAGGCTGCTGCCGCTCCTGCACGGTCCGCTCCGGCCTTTGTTCCCGAGCCGCAGGCTCAAGCTCCGGCTCCGGCTCCGGCTTTCAACTGGACGCCTGTCTCCGACTCGACCGAAGACCTGCCATTCGATCCGGCGATGATCTCCGATCCGGAGGATCGTCCCGAGGCCGTCGACGACATGCACGTGCCGGCGCTGCCACCGGTCGAGCAGCCTGCGCCGGTCGCGAAATCTGCGGATTTCGATTTCGATCTCGACGCTGAGATCGCCAGCTTCTTTGAACCGGCCAAACCGCGGCAAACGCCGACGCCGGTCCGGGATACGGCCGCCGCTGCTGCAAAGCCGGTCAAGCCCACCATCGCCGATGGTCTCGATGATTTCGAACGGGCGCTGGAGGAAGATTTCCGCCGCAGCGTGCGCGAGCCGGTCGAGCGCCGCGAGACCTCCGAGGTCCGCATCGAATCGGCAAGCCAGGCCGCCGATTTCAGCCGCGCTCGGTCGATGCGCCAGCTGCTTGCCGGGGCCGTCGTGCTCGTGGTCTTTGCCGGCGTCGGTTATGGCGTCTATTCCTCCGTCTGGAACGGCGAGGGGCTCGGCATTGTCGCATCCGGCGAGCCGCGCGTGATCACCGCCGACAAGGAGCCGGTCAAGGTCGTTCCGGAAAATCCTGGTGGCAAGACCGTGCCGAACCAGGATAAGGCCGTCTACGACCGCGTTGCGGGTTCTGCTGAAGAGCCGAAGCAGAAGGCGCTCGTTTCTTCCGATGAGGCGCCCGTCGATGTGGTCCAGCGCACGCTGACACCGGAAGCGCTGCCCGAGGACGACGAGAACGCCAGCGTCGACGATCAGGTCACGCCGACCGCGGTCGGTGAGACGGAGGATCCGCGTCTGCTGCCGAACCAGGACAGCGCCGACAACGCTTCGGCAACCGACACCGACAAGACGCCGTCCGTTTCGCCGCGCAAGGTCCGCACTATGATCGTCAAGCCTGACGGTACGTTGGTCGCCCGCGAGGAAACGGCGCCCGTCGACGAGCCGACGCCGTCTGCCCGGGCGACACAGTCTGCCCCGGCGACGCCGTCGGCCCAGCCGATGCCGCCGGCTCAGCCGGCGTTGACGGCTCCGTCGACCCCGTCCGCGCAATCGACCCCGCCTGTACCTCCCGTCGGTGGAACGGCCGCAAGCTTCCCGGCAAGCGCCGAGGTTGCTTCCGCCGATGCGCGTTCTGCAGCGCCCGTCGAAACTGCGCCGGTACAGCCGCCGCTCGCCGGCAGTGCCGACGCGCAGGCCGCAAACCCGGCTCCGGTCGCTTCGCCGGTGCGCCCGGTCAAGACCTCGGGGATTGCCGATACCGCTCCCATTCCGACTGCCCGTCCGGCCGACCAGCCCGTCAACGTCGTCGGCACCGTCACCGAGAAGGGCAATGTCCGCCCGACCGCACAGCAGCCGAAGACGACGGAGGTCGCGGCCGCAGCACCAGTCGCCGCAAAGCCGCAGCAGGCCGCATCTGCCGGCGGCTACGGCATCCAGATCGCCTCGTTGCCTTCGGAAGACGAGGCGACCAAATCCTATGCCAACCTGTCGAAGAAATTCGCCGGCGTGCTTGGCGGCCGCAGTCATGAGATCCGCAGGGCCGATATCGCCGGCAAGGGCACTTTCTACCGTGTCCGCATTCCGGCTGGTTCCAAGGACGAGGCCGCAGCACTCTGCGAACAGTATCGCGCGGCGGGTGGAAGCTGCCTGATCTCCAGGTAAGATCGCGTCTTTGAATAATAAGAGCGGCGGGCCGGATCGGTCCGCCGCTCTTTTTTGTGCATCGCGCCCGACCTTGCTCGCATCTGGCCGGGCTCCGCTCTAAGATTCTGACATGACCGAATCAAAAGCGATGATCCTTGGCTGCAGCGGCCTTGCCCTCACATCCGAAGAGAAAGCATTTTACCAGGGCGAGCGACCCTGGGGCTTCATCCTCTTCGGGCGCAACATCTCCGAAGCACGGCAGATCGCCGATCTCGTCGTCGAACTGCGCGACAGCGTCGGCTGGCATGCGCCGGTGCTGATCGACCAGGAGGGTGGCCGCGTCCAGCGCATCCGCCCACCCGTTCTGGCGCGTTATCCGTCCGGCCAGTCGCTCGGCGATCTCTATCGCCGCGATCGCGCACTCGGCCTGCGCGCCGCCTGGCTGATGTCGCGGCTGCACGCCTTCGACCTTTCGAGCCTCGGCATCGATGTCGATTGCCTGCCGGTGCTCGATGTGCCAGTCGAGGGCAGCAGCAACGTCATCGGCGACCGCGCCTATGACGGCGATCCGGAGACCGTCATTGCGATGGGAAGAGCGGCTGCCGAGGGGCTGAAGGCCGGCGGCCTCTTGCCTGTGATGAAGCATATGCCCGGCCACGGTCGCGGCTTTGCCGATTCACATCTGGAGCTGCCTGTCGTCACCGTCTCGCGCGATGAACTGGAGCTCCATGATTTTCCGCCCTTTGTCGCGATGAAGGACGAGTTGATGGCCATGACCTGCCACGTCGTTTTCGCCGCCATCGACCCGGAGAATCCGGCGACGACCTCGCGCAAGGTGATCGACGGCATCATCCGCGAGCACATCGGCTTTAACGGTCTGCTGCTCTCCGACGACAGCTCGATGAACGCTCTTTCCGGTACGATCGGTGAACGTGCGGCGAATATCATTGCAGGCGGATGCGATATCGTGCTGCATTGCAATGGCAATATGGACGAGATGCGGGAGGTTGTGGCAAATGTTCCGCCGCTCGCCGGCATATCGCTTGCCCGCGCAAAATCGGTGGAAGCGGGCTTCGCGGCGCCGGATACCGCCGATGAAGCTGAATTGAGGGCGGAATTCGAGGCGATGTTTGCGACGGTTTGATCGTAAGGGAGCAGCTAGGTGAACACGGTCAAGGGCACGGAACGTCCGCAGGCGGCAACGCCGATGGACAAGCTGTGGCAGGATAACGGTGCCGAGCGCGCCAGCCACGAGCCGGCGCTGGTGATCGACGTTGCCGGCTTCGAAGGTCCGCTCGACCTGTTGCTCTATCTCGCCCGCAACCAGAAGGTCGATTTGTCGCGCATTTCGGTGCTGGCGCTCGCCGAGCAATATCTGCTGTTCATCGAAAGCGCCCGGCGTATCCGGATCGAGCTTGCCGCCGATTACCTCGTCATGGCAGCCTGGCTTGCCTATCTCAAGTCGAAGCTGCTCATTCCCCAGCAGGTCAAGGATGACGGCCCTTCCGGCGAGGAGCTGGCGGCAACGCTCGCCTTCCGCCTGAAACGCCTCGAAGCCATGCGCCAGGCGGCAGACGGCCTCGTCAACCGCAATCGCCTCGGCCGCGATATCTTCGTGCGCGGCGCGCCGGAGCATATTCCCGACCGCCAGCAATCCGCTTATGCGGCGAGCCTTTACGATCTCCTGACCGCCTATGCGGCGCTCCGCCAGCGCCATGCCGTCACCCAGGTGACGATCGAGCGGCGCACCGTCTGGTCGCTGACCGATGCCCGCGAACTGTTGACCCAGATGATCGGCGAGGTCGCTGACTGGACGGCGATGGAACATTATCTGCTGCGTTATCTCTCAGCGCCCGAAGAGCGCGTCACGGCAATCGCCAGCGCCTTTGCCGCCTCGCTGGAGCTGGTGCGCGAGGGCAAGCTCGAACTCCGCCAGGATGGCGCCTTTCAGCCGATATACATGCGCCGCGGTCCGAAACATGCCACGCTGCAGGTGGTCGAACAGGAGCGGCCGGCTTGATCGATCCGAGGAGCGAAGAGGGTTTTGAAGGCAATTTCGAAGACAGGAGCCGCGACCTGCAGGCTGAGATCGAGGCCGAGCGCATCGCCGAGGCGCTGGTCTTCGCCTCCTCGCAGCCGGTCTCCGAAGGCTTCCTCGCCGAACGCCTGCCTGAGAAGACCGACGTGCATTCGATCATGCTGCGCCTGAAGGAGCAATATGCGCCGCGGGGCGTCAATCTTGTGCAGGTCGAAGGCGCCTGGGCCTTCCGCACCGCCGCCGACCTGTCCTTCGTCATCCGCCGTGATGACAACGAGGTGAAGAAGCTTTCGCGTGCCGCACTGGAAGTGCTGGCGATCATCGCTTATCACCAGCCGGTGACGCGTGCCGAAATCGAGGATATCCGCGGCGTCCAGACCTCACGCGGCACGCTCGACGTGCTGATGGAAGCTGGCTGGGTGCGGTTTCGTGGTCGCCGGCGCACACCGGGCCGGCCGGTGACATTGGGCACGACACGCGATTTCCTCGACCATTTCGGTCTCGAAGAGCTGCGTGACCTGCCCGGTCTCGAAGAGTTGAAGGGAGCGGGCTTGCTGTCGGGCCGCATTCCGGCGAACTTCAACATTCCCTCGCCGTTGATGAACGACGAACTGACCGAGGACGAAGACCCGATCACCCAGATGGACCTCGAGGAACTGGGGTTGTTGGCGCCGCGCGGCACCTCTGAAGATTGAGGGGCTTGCGTCTTGCTTTTGCCATGCATGGCGAAAACAATGGAGCCAGCACTTTTCGATGGGTCAACGGCTTGTCACAAAGGGCGATACCGTGACATTAAGCTCAATCCAAAGGGCTTGATGTTGGAAACGGTGTCGGAAATCCTTACATCGTGGGAACATAGAAACAGGGAGTTAGCGTAATGGGTGGTTTTAGCATGTGGCACTGGTTGATCGTTCTGGTCATCGTGCTGTTGTTGTTCGGTCGCGGCAAGATCCCGGAACTGATGGGCGACGTTGCCAAGGGCATCAAGAGCTTCAAGAAGGGCATGACGGACGAAGACGCGCCGGACACGGCAAAGACCGTCGATCACAAGGCCGACGAAACGAAGTAATCAAGTCCGGGAAAAAGCGTAGCCCCCGCGCTTCCCGTCCAGGAGCCTTGCATGTTCGATATTGGCTGGACCGAGCTTTTGGTCATCGCGGTCGTACTGATCGTGGTCGTCGGTCCCAAGGATTTGCCGCCGATGCTGCGCGCTTTCGGCAAGATGACGCAGCGTGCCCGTAAGGTTGCGGGTGATTTCCGTGCGCAGTTCGATGAAGCGTTGCGCGAAGCCGAGCTTGACGATGTCCGCCAGACGATCAGCGACGCCCAGAAGCTCAACCCGGTCAACAGCCTGCGCGAGGCGATGAACCCGCTCCGCCAGATGGGCAACGAGATCAAGGCCGACCTGCAGAAGGCGACCACAGTCACGGAAAACAAGACCGAGGTGCCTCCAGATGCTGTCGCAGCCCCGACGCCGTCGATGAGCTTGCCGGAAACGCCGCCATTGGTAACGACACCTGCGCCGTCGGAACCGGTCGCCGCAGCGATTGTGCAAGCCGATACGGTTGCCGCCAAGCCGAAGGCCGTGCGCAAGCCGCGCGTCAAGCCTGCCGACAAAGTCGATGCTGCGGCCGCCGTTGCCGTGCCTGTGGAAAAGCCGAAACGCACGACGGCAGTCAGGAAGCCTGCAACGCCGAAGAAGCCTGCGCAGACAAGGAAGGACGAGGCATGAGCGGTGATATCGAAGACAAGCCGCAGCCGTTGATCGAGCACCTGATGGAGCTGCGCACGCGGCTGATGTGGTCGATCGGCGCGTTTTTCGTCGCCTTCATCGCATGCTTCTTTTTTGCCAAGAATCTCTTCAATTATCTGGTCATCCCATACAAGACAGCGGTCCAGTGGGCTAATCTCGACGTCGAGAAGGCCCAGCTCATCTACACCGCGCCGCAGGAATTCTTCTTCACCCAGGTCAAGGTGGCGATGTTCGGCGGCCTTGTGGTCGCTTTCCCGATCATCGCCGCCCAGGTCTATAAGTTCGTGGCGCCTGGCCTCTACAAGAACGAGCGTCAGGCTTTCCTGCCGTTCCTGATCGCCTCGCCGGTCCTGTTCCTGATGGGCGGCGCGCTCGTCTATTTCTTCTTCACGCCGATGGTCATGTGGTTCTTCCTGTCGATGCAGCAGGCGCCCGGTCATGACGAGATAGCAATCTCGCTGATGCCGAAGGTCTCGGAATATCTGAGCCTGATCATGACGCTGGTCTTCTCCTTCGGCCTCGTCTTCCAGCTGCCTGTCATCACCACGTTGCTCGCCCGTGTCGGTCTTCTGACGTCGCAGTGGCTCGCCGAAAAGCGCAAATTTGCCATCGTCCTCGCCTTCGTCGTCGCCGCCGTGCTGACGCCGCCGGACCCGATGTCCCAGATCGGCCTTGCGATACCGACGATCATTCTCTACGAGATTTCCATCTATGCGGCGCGACTCGTGGAGCGCCAGCGTGCCCGGCAGGCGGTCGAAAAGGAAACCGGATCCGCAGACGTTGCCAAGACGGACAGCGTCTGAGCTGCGATCAGGAAATCTCTTCATGAACGCCGTCGACTGCATAGTCCCTAAATCCGAAACGGTTTAAGGAATTAGGCAGCAATTCAAAGTGTTGCGGTGTCCTTTGCGCGTCTGAAAAGACAGGGCGGCGCTGTAACATCCGGTCGAGGCCCGATCAGGCTTTGGCCGGGCCACCTCTGTTGCAACGACCTGGAACGACGATGCTCGATATCAAATGGATCCGTGAGAATCCCGAAGCGCTCGATGCCGCCCTAGCCAAGCGCGGCGCAGAGCCTCTGGCCCAAAGCCTTGTCGCTCTCGATGAAAAGCGCCGCTCCGCCGTGCAGAAGGCGCAGGACTTGCTGTCCCGCCGCAACCTCGCCTCCAAGGAGATTGGCGCGGCGATGGCCCAGAAGAACGGCGAGCTGGCCGAGAAGCTGAAGGCGGCGGTCTCTGAACTCAAGACCCTGCTGCCGGCGATCGAGGAAGAGGACCGGCAACTGACGGCCGAACTCAACGACGCGCTCTCGCGCATCCCGAACATCCCCTTCGATGACGTCCCGGTCGGCAAGGACGAGCATGACAATGTCGTCACCCGCACGGTCGGCGAAAAGCCGCGCTGGAACCACGTACCGAAGGAGCATTTCGAAATTGGTGAAGCGCTCGGCTATATGGATTTCGAGCGCGCCGCCAAGCTCTCCGGCTCGCGCTTCACGGTTCTGACCGGTCCGCTCGCCAGGCTCGAGCGCGCGCTTGGCCAGTTCATGATCGATCTCCACACCAGTGAGCACGGCTATACCGAAGTCAGCTCGCCCTTAATGGTGCGCGACGAGGCCGTTTATGGCACCGCCCAGCTGCCGAAATTCGCCGAGGATCTCTTCAGGACGACGGATGGCCGCTGGCTGATCCCCACGGCCGAAGTGACGCTGACCAATCTGGTGCGCGAGGAGATCCTCGATCAGGAGAAGCTGCCGCTCCGCTTCACCGCATTGACGCCGTCCTTCCGTTCGGAAGCAGGCTCCGCCGGTCGCGATACGCGCGGCATGCTGCGCCAGCATCAGTTCTGGAAATGCGAGCTCGTCTCGATCACCGATGCCGAGAGCGCCGTTGCCGAGCATGAACGCATGACCGCCTGCGCCGAGGAAGTGCTGAAGCGCCTCGGCCTGCATTTCCGCACCATGACGCTTTGCACCGGCGACATGGGCTTCGGCTCGCGCAAGACTTACGATCTCGAAGTCTGGCTGCCGGGACAGAATGCCTTCCGTGAAATCTCTTCCTGCTCGGTCTGTGGCGACTTTCAGGGCCGGCGGATGAACGCGCGCTACCGCGGCAAGGATGACAAGAGCAACAGGTTCGTCCACACGCTGAACGGTTCCGGCACGGCGGTCGGCCGCTGCCTGATCGCCGTCCTTGAAAATTATCTGAACGAGGACGGTTCGGTCACGATTCCGGACGTTTTGCTGCCTTATATGGGCGGATTGACCAAGATCGAACGGGCGGCTTGAGGCGATGCGCATCCTGCTTACGAATGACGACGGCATTCACGCCGAAGGTCTTGCCGCGCTGGAGCGGATCGCGCGCACGCTGTCCGACGATGTCTGGATCGTGGCGCCGGAGACCGACCAGAGCGGCTTGGCCCATTCGCTGAGCCTCTCCGAACCTTTGCGGCTGCGCAAGATTTCCGACAAGCATTTCGCCCTGCGTGGCACGCCGACCGATTGCGTCATCATGGGCATCAGGCAGGTGATGGACATCAAGCCGGATCTCGTCCTGTCAGGTGTCAATTCAGGCTCGAACGTCGCCGACGACGTGACCTATTCCGGCACGATCGCCGGCGCCATCGAGGGCACGATGCAGGGCGTGCGCTCCTTCGCGCTGAGTCAGGCCTATCTCTATGAGGACGGTGCACGCATCGTGCCCTGGGAGGTCTGCGAGACGCATGCGCCGGCTCTTCTGGAAAAGCTGATGGTCCTGGACCTGCCGGAGGGCACGTTCCTCAATCTCAACTTCCCGAACTGCCGTCCCGACGAGGTCGACGGCGCCGAGGTGACCATGCAGGGCAAGCTCGCCTTCAATCTGCAGGTCGATGCCCGCTCCGACGGCCGGGGGTTTCCCTACTACTGGCTGAAGTTTGGCGAACGCGCCGGCACCTTCGTCGAAGGCACCGATATTCACGCCCTGAAGCATAATAAGATTTCGGTAACGCCTTTGAAACTGGATCTGACCGATTATTCCGTGACGGACCGCGTGGCGCGGGCCTTGGGATACGGAGCACAAGCTTGACGGCAAGACTGGCGGAGAAGGAGGGCTTTGCTGCGCTCGTCCTCAGATTGCGTGCCGAAGGCATCTCCGACCTCGATCTGCTGACGGCGGTCGAGCAGACGCAGCGTTCGTTGTTCGTGCCGCCGCAATTCGCCGACGACGCCTATTCGAGCCGGACCATACCGATCGAATGCGGTTCCTTCCTCGAAGGCATCGATTTTGCCGTCCGCATCTTGCATCACCTCAAGCTCAAGCCCGGCCAGCGCGTCCTGGAGATCGGCACTGGAAGCGGCTTTACCGCCGCCGTGATGGGCCGCCTGGCCGAGCGTGTTCTGTCCATCGACCGCTACAAGACGCTGACATCAGCCGCGCAGCGGCGCATGGAATCGCTTGGTCTGCGCAGCGTCGTCATCCGCCAAGCCGACGGCAGCGCCGGCATGCAAGGCGAGGGGACCTTCGACCGCATCCTGGTGACGGCCGCCTTCAACGCGATGCCGCGCTTTTATACCGACCAGCTCGTTTCCGGCGGCTCGATGATCGCGCCGCTGATGATTTCCGACAACGAGTGCCGCATGGTGCGGCTGACGAAAACCGGCAGCCGTTTCGAGCGCGAGGAACTGTTCGAAGCGCCCTATCTGCCGATCGTTCCGCGTCTTGCCTCGCTGCTGTAGACGTGGATGATTTCAAGCCGGATCGGCCTGAGATTTCCCATCAGAAAAGAGCGCGCATGATCTCGTCCGAGAACCGCTGAGACTTTTCGGCATCACGCTCAGCACACTGCGATTTTTCACCCGTAAGCTATGGTTATCAACTTCTCAAAAAAATCGCACTGATTCCAGCATCTTAACTGCGTGGTAATACTAACGCGTTTTAATAGACTCACAAATGGTTGCGTTCTCAGTGGGTCGAGTCATGCGTTTCAGTCTTTCGCCAAAGTTCGGAAAGTCGGCCGGTAATCTTCTGGTTGTTAGCCTGCTGGCAAGTGCCGCAACGGGCTGCAGTTCCGATGTGACACGGTTTGGTGGCTTGTTTTCCTCCTCCGGGCAGGACCAGATCACCACAAGTTCCATTCCGCGCAGGAATATGAACGGTTCTCAAGGCGATCCGGTGCCTCGCGGCGATCTCGGCGGTTCGGCCGTTGCCAGCCAGTCGGGCTACGGTGGCGGCAATGACGCGCTGAACCAGCCTTATCCGGCGCGCCAGGGTTACGATCCGACCCGCACGTCGAGCTCGAGCGCACGTCTCGCTTCCGCGCCGGTTTCGGTGCAGCGTTCCGAGCTGGCCGCGCCGACGGCGGCGGCACCCTCCCGGCAGCGGGAAAGGGAAGTCGCGCTCGCCCAGCCCTTCCCAACTGCGCCGCAGGCCGAAAAGCCCCGATTGGTGGCGCCGGCTGCGCCGAAGATGACGCCCGATACGCTGACGACAGGCACGACGCCGAAGGTTTCAGGCTGGTCCGCGACCAATGCTCCGTCAGTGACGTTGCGTCCGGGCGAAAGCATCGCCACGCTCTCCAGGCGTTTCGGCGTACCGGAAAAGGAAATCCTGCGCGTCAATGCTCTGAAGACGGCGTCTGCCGCCCAGCCCGGCCAGGCGATCCTGATCCCGACCTTCAACGGCGGCAATGCCGCCAAGGCGGCATCGCAGGCGGCTGACCTTTCCAAGCCCGGCAAGATGCCGGCGCCGAAGGCGCCTGAGCAGAACGTCGCCGTCGTTCCGGGCGCCAATTCCGCCCGCGACAAGACGCTGGCGGGTGGCGATGTCACCGGCAAACTTCCCGCTGGCGCCGGCAAGGAGCTGAAGGCACCTGCCGGCACCTATGTCGTCAAGCAAGGCGATTCCCTGGCAAAGATTGCCAAGGCGACCGGTAGCAATGTCGACGACCTCAAGGCCGCCAACAATCTTTCGGCCAGCTCGCTCCGCATCGGTCAGGCTCTGAAGATCCCGAACGGCACCGCCGACAATATCAAGACCGCCTCGATCCCGGCCGAGAAGGTCGATCCGAAGCCGACCCAGCCGGCGGCTGCCCAGCAGACGGCTTCCGTTCAGCCCGCGCCCTACAAGGCACCGGCCGCCACTCAGACCGTCGACGAGGTCGAGAAGAAGTCGGATGTCAGCTCGGCCGCGCCGGAATCGACCGGCATCGGCAAATACCGCTGGCCGGTGCGCGGCCAGGTCATTGCTTCATACGGCGCCAACGTCAACGGTAACCGCAATGACGGCATCGACATTTCGGTACCGCAGGGCACGCCGATCAAGGCTGCCGAAAACGGCGTCGTCATCTATGCCGGCAACGGCCTGAAGGAGCTCGGCAACACGGTTCTCGTCCGTCACGACGACGGCACCGTCACCGTCTACGGCAATGCCGATACGCTGAGCGTCGCCCGCGGCCAGAAGATCCAGCGCGGCCAAACCGTCGCCGTCTCCGGCATGAGCGGCGACGTCAAGCAGCCGCAGGTCCATTTCGAGGTGCGCAAGGATGCGTCCCCGGTCAACCCGATGACTTTCCTGGAATAGGTACTGCGTACCAGGAAACGCAAAAGCCCGGCCACCAGCCGGGCTTTTGTCATTTTATGCCCGGTCGATGTGAACCCGCATGCGTCCGGCCAGGTCCTGAATATACTGCCAGGCGACACGGCCGGAGCGTGCGCCGCGCGTCGTTGCCCATTCCAGTGCTTCGGCATGCATCTTGTCGCGTTCGAGCCCGAGCTTGAAGTGATCGGCATAGCCGTCGATCATGCCGAGATAATCCTCCTGGCTGCATTTGTGGAAGCCGAGCCAGAGGCCGAAGCGGTCGGAAAGCGAAACCTTCTCCTCGACCGCCTCCGACGGATTGATCGCCGTCGACTGCTCGTTTTCCATCATGTGGCGCGGCAGGAGATGGCGCCGGTTGGAGGTGGCATATAAGAGCACATTGTCCGGCCGCCCTTCGACGCCGCCGTCGAGTGCCGCCTTCAGCGACTTGTAGGCGGTGTCGTCGTGATCGAAGGAGAGATCGTCGCAGAAGACGATGACGCGGTACGGCGTGGCCTTCAAGAGGTCGAGCAGATTGGGAAGGCTGGCGATATCCTCACGATGGACTTCGACCAGTTTCAGCGAGGCGCTGTTTTCGCGTCGGACATCCTCGTGCACGGCCTTGACCAGTGAGGATTTGCCCATGCCGCGCGCGCCCCAGAGCAGCACATTGTTGGCGGCATACCCGTCGGCGAAACGCACCGTATTCTCATGCAGGATGTCGCGCACGTGATCGACGCCGCGGATGAGCGTCAACGCCACCCGGTTCGGCCTCTTGACCGGCTGCAGATGCTGGCGCAGTGGCGCCCAGACGAAACAGTCGGCAGCATCCCAGTCGTTGAGGGCGGGTGCCGGTCCGGCAAGACGCTCGACGGCGTCTGCGAGCCGTTTCAGCTCGGCAAGCAGGGCTGTGTTGATTTCCTCGGTCATCGGTGGCCTCCTGATTTCTCACTGCGGCAATCCGCTTCGATCTTTCGATGCCGCTAATGCATGTCGCCCGGACGTGTGGAGCGGTTCCGGGATAACGACATGCTTGAAAACAAAAGAGCTAAAGCGCGTCACATCAATCAAGTTCGATGCGACGCGCTTTAGCATGGCGTTTTGACGGCGGAAAGGTTATGAGGCAGCGGAATCGGTACTGTTTCCGGCTGTTTCTGTTGCATTCATCGAAGCCGTAACTATAGTCCGGCAACCTGAAAAGAGAGGCGGAGTTCCGCCGCCCAAGCCTGAGGAGTTTAGCATGTTCATCACCCCGGCATTCGCCCAGAGCGCGACCGATACCGCAACGGGATTCGGCGGCTCCGGTTTCGAAATGATCATCCTGTTCGTGCCGCTGATGGTCGTCTGGTACTTCCTGCTGATCCGTCCGCAGCGCGCACAGGCAAAAAAGCGTGAGGAGACCCTGAAGGCGATCCGTCGCGGCGATCAGGTCGTCACTGGCGGCGGTCTCGTCGGCAAGGTCACCAAGGTCATCGACGAAAAGGAAGTCGAAGTCGAGATCGCTGACGGCGTGCGCGTGCGCATTGTCCGCAGCGGCATCTCCGAAATTCGCGTCAAGGGTGAACCGGTCAAGGCCGACGCGGCGTAACAAGCGATAACGGCAGGACCGCCGGATCGGAAGATCGTCGAGAGAATGTTGCATTTTTCCCGCTGGAAAACACTTCTGATTTGGCTGGCCGCGTTTGCGGCCATCGTCATCGCTGCGCCCAATCTGCTGACTGAGGCGCAGCGATCCTCCCTGCCGGACTGGTTGCGGCACGACCGCGTAGTGCTTGGTCTCGACCTACAGGGCGGCTCGCATATCGTTCTGAAGGTCGAGCGTTCCGATATCGTCAGGGGCCGCCTGGAAGAGGTGGTCGCCAATGTGCGCAACGCGCTGCGCGGCGCCGGCATCCGCTATACCGGGCTGACCGGCAATGACCAGACCGTCACCGTACGGATCACCGATGCGGCCCAGACACAGGCGGCGGTCGATCTCCTGAAGCCTTTGACGACGGCTGGCGGACATTCGGGACCTGAGGTCGCGCTGCAGCAGGGCGACCAGGGGCAGCTCTCGCTGCAGATTTCCGACGCCGGCATTACTGCTGACGTCGCTTCCGCCCGGACCCGCTCGCTCGATATCGTTGGCCGCCGCATCGCCGGATTCGGCTATGATAATCTCCTCGTTCGCCCCGATGGCGCCGACCGGATCGTCGTACAGGTGCTGGGATCGGTCGATGCTGAGCGGCTGAAGAACATCCTCAACCAGCCGGCCAAGCTTTCCTTTCATCTGATCGACGAAAGCATGTCGGGGCAGGAGGCGTTGAACGGCCGCTGGCCGGCGACATCGCAGGTGCTCTATTCGCTTGACGATCCGCCGGTGCCGTACCTCGTCGACCGCACGGCTTTCATCACCGGCAGCAACATGGTCGATATCGAGCCTGTCGTCGATCCACAGACGCAGGACACCGCGATCGCCTATCGTCTCGATGCCGAAGGCACGCAGCGGCTGGCGCAGGCGACAGGGCGGAATATCGGCAAGCACCTTGCCATCGTCTTCGACGACCAAGTGATGTCGGCGCCAAGCATCGATGCGGCGATCACCGGCGGCGAGGGCCGGATTTCGGCAAACTTCTCCGAGGATGGCGTCCGCGACCTTGCGATCATGCTGCGGGCCGGCGCCCTGCCGGCGACGCTGACCAGCGTTGAGGAACGCAGCATCAGCCCGAGATTCGGCGCCGATTCCATCTTCAACGGCCTCGTTGCCGGCCTCGTCGCCGTCGTACTGGTCGCGGCGCTGATGATCGCGCTCTATCGCATCCTCGGCCTCATCGCCGTCGCATCGCTCTTCCTCAACCTGATCCTCATCGTCGCGGTGCTCAGCCTTATCGGCGCGACGCTGACCTTGCCGGGGATTGCCGGTATCGTGCTGATCGTCGGCATGGCGGTCGATTCGAACGTTCTGATCTATGAGCGAATCCGTGAAGAGGAAAAAACCACCCATTCCTTTGCGGAGGCCGTCGGTCGCGGTTTCTCGCGCGCATTCGCAACGATCGTCGACGCCAATGTGACGATCTTCATTGCCGCCATCATCCTCTTCTTCCTCGGCAGCGAATCCATCCGCGGTTTCGCGGTAACACTTGCGGTCGGCATCCTGACGACCGTTTTCACGGCATTCACGCTGACGCGCTCGATCGTTGCTGTCTGGTTGAGAAGGCGCCACCCCCGGCATCTGCCGAAGAGCGTACTGACCCATCTTTTCGAACACGCCAATATCCGCTTCATGGGGATCCGCCGTTATGTCTTTACGGCGTCGGCGGTCATCTCGCTGATCGCCATGGCCGCCTTTGCCACCGTCGGCCTGCATCTCGGCATTGATTTCACCGGCGGCTCGCTCATCGAGGTGACGGCAAAGCAGGGCAGTGCCGACATTGCCGATCTCCACGCGCGCCTCAATGATCTCAATCTCGGCGATGTCAGTGTCGAGCGTACGGGCGGGCCGGCGAATGCGCGGATCCGCATCGCTTCCCAGGGCGGCGGCGAAAATGCGGAGCAGTCGGCGGCGACGCTGGTGCGCGGCGAGCTCCAGGAAGATTATGACTTTCGCCGCGTCGAGGTCGTCGGTCCCGCCATCTCGGGCGAATTGACGATGATGGCGACGCTCGGCATGCTTGCGGCACTTGCGGCTATCCTGATCTACATCTGGATCCGCTTCGAATGGCAGTTCGCGGTCGGCGCCATCATTGCCACGCTGCACGATGTCATCATCATGCTCGGTCTCTTCGTCCTCACCGGCATCGAGTTCAACCTGACGAGCGTCGCCGCCGTGCTGACCATCGTCGGTTATTCCCTGAACGATACGGTCGTGATCTACGACCGAATGCGCGAAAATCTCAAGCGATACAAGAAGATGCCGCTGCCGATCCTGATCGATGCGTCGATCAATCAGACGCTGTCGCGCACCGTTCTGACCGCGGCGACGACGATGATCGCCTTGCTGGCGCTCTTTCTTTTCGGCGGGGAAGTCATCCGTTCCTTCACCTTTGCGATGCTCTTCGGCGTCGCTCTCGGCACCTTCTCTTCGATCTATATCGCCGCTCCTGTCTTGATCGTCTTCCGACTACGGCCGGAGGCTCCCGACGGGGAAGAGAGCAACAAGACGGGTGCTGGTGTAAAATCCGGCACGGTGGTTTGAAAACATGGCAAAAGGCATAGAAATCCGCGCCGCGCATTTCCCCGGGCGCGCTCCGATCGATGCTTACGGCAATGGCGGCTTTCGTTTTGCCGACATGTCGCATCGCGGCTCGATCCTTTGCCTGCCCTCCGGCATTCATGGCTGGGACATGGACATGTCGAAACCGCTGTCGCCCGAAAATTTTCGTCGGGTGCTGGATGAGGCCGCCGATATCGAGGTTCTGCTCGTCGGTACCGGAACCGAGCTTCGCCGTCTGCCCGAGGAATTGAGGCTGGCGCTGAAGTCGCGCGGCATCTCCTCCGATCCGATGAGCACCGGGGCTGCAGTGCGCACCTTCAACATCATGCTCGCCGAGCAACGTGCCGTCGCCGCGGCGTTGATTGCGGTCTGACGATGACTGAAGCGCATATTGCGACCAACCAGGACATCTGCCTGGCGATGCTGCGTGACAGCGACCGCGACCGCTATCTCGCCTGTCTGCTGTCGCCGGAGGAAAAGCGCGGCGCGCTCGCAGCTCTTTACGCCTTCAATGCCGAGCTTGCCCGCATCCGCGATCTCGTCCACGAGCCGTTGCCCGGTGAGGTGCGGCTGCAATATTGGCACGATCTTCTGGAAGGCAGCGCACACGGCTCGACGGCGGCCAATCCCGTCGCCGCAGCGCTTCTGATCGCCATCGAAACGCACCGCCTGCCGCGCAAGACGCTGATCGACATGATCGAGGCCCGTACCTTCGATCTCTATGACGACCCCATGGAGACACGTCTTTCGCTTGAAGGCTATGCCGGCGAAACGGCATCGGCGCTGATCCAGCTCGCAAGCCTGGTGCTTTCGCCGGAGGAGGCCGCACGCTCGGCCGACGCCGCCGGCCATGCCGGCGTCGCCCAGGCGGTCGCCGGGCTGTTGCTGTTAATGCCGCTGCATCGCCGCCGCGGCCAGGTCTATATTCCGCTGCAGATCCTGTCCGCCACCGGTCTCGACCGCGATGCCTTCCTCACCGGCGAAGACAGGCCGCGCATCTCTGCCGCCATCGAGGCTTTCGCCGGCCTCGGTCGCGAACATCTGGCAAAGGCGAGGGCGGCGGGGCCGATTGCGCCGGCTGTCTTTCCAGCCTTCCTGCCGGCGACGCTTGCCGAACCGGTGCTCGTCAAGGCGCAGAAACGCGGCGCCTTGCTGCTCGACCGGTCGCTGCAGCCGCCGCAGTGGCGCCGCCAGCTGCGGATGGGGCTGGCTGCAGCACGCCGAAAAATCTGATATCGGTCAAATTCGCGCAAGTCTCGCGCGTTACAAGGCTTCCACCGCTACCCTTTGAACGGAGACTCGGCGTGGGCATTATCGTCTGGTGCGTTCTTTTCGCCATCGTCATTTTCTTTGCTTTCGTGGCAACGCGGATGGCCGCGCAAAACAAGGAAGATGGCCTGCATGACACGGGCCTCGCCATCATCGAATTCGGCCGCGCCTTTCCGAACGAGGCGATCCGTCAGTTGCAGGCGACGGAAAATGGCCAGGCCGTTTTTGTGCGCCTGCACGACAACAAGGCCGGCTTCATGCGCAACATGTCGCGCCATTTCTCCTGCCACCTGATCGAGCCGGGTCGGGTGCGCGTCGTCGGCTCGGAAACGGGCAGGGGACTGCTGATCGATTTTCTCGAGGCACCTCATCACAACGGCGATTTCGAATTCGCTTCCGCCAAGGAGGCCTCGGAGGTTTCGCTCTGGCTGCTCGGCAATTATATCGCCGAGCCGGATAAGGACCTGCCGTCCGGCAATATTTCGGCGGCAAACAAGCAGTAATGCATGTCGCCCAAACGTATGCAGCGGTTTTGGAAGGACGACATGCCTAAAAGCAAAGACTTCAAGCGGGTCGCATGGCCGGGGTCGATGCGACGCGCTTGAAAACGCCGATCAGGCGTTTTCGGCAAGCGTCGATTCTTGACCGAGCCAGGCCGCGCAGTCGGCAAGCGCGCGGCGTGCGATCAGCTGTCGCTTCATGATCGTCTTGTCCTTGCCGCGGAAGCGCTTGACGCCTTCGGGTTTGACGATCAAACCCGGCTGGAGCTCCGGAAACAGCCCGAAATTGATGTTCATCGGCTGGAACGATCGTTTGCCCGGCTCCTCGTCGGTGACGAGGTGCCCACCGGTGATATGACCAAGCAGCGAACCGAGCGCCGTCGTCGCCGGCGGTAGCGAAATCGCCTCACCCTTGCGTTCGGCGGCGGCGAAACGCCCGGCCATCAGCCCGACGCTGGCGCTTTCCACATATCCCTCACAGCCGGTGATCTGGCCGGCAAAGCGCAGGCCGGGCCGCGATTTCAGCGTCAGCGACGGATCGAGCAGGGTGGGGGAGTTGATATAGGTGTTGCGGTGCAGACCGCCGAGACGGGCAAATTCCGCATTTTCGAGACCCGGGATCATCCGGAAGATATCCGCCTGCGCGCCATATTTCAGCTTCGTCTGGAAGCCGACCATATTGTAGAGGGTGCCGAGCGCATTGTCCTGCCGCAGCTGCACGACGGCATAGGCCTTGACCGTCGGATTATGCGCGTTCGTCAGCCCCATCGGCTTCATCGGTCCGTGGCGCAAAGTCTCGCGGCCGCGTTCGGCCATCACCTCGATCGGCAGGCAGCCGTCGAAATAAGGCGTGCCCTCCCATTCCTTGAAACCGACCGTGTCGCCTGATATCAGCGCGTCGACGAAGGCATTGTACTGCGCCTCGTCCATCGGGCAGTTGATGTAATCCTTGCCAGTGCCGCCGGGGCCGACCTTGTCGTAGCGCGACTGATACCAGCAGATATCCATGTCGATGCTCTCGCGGTAGACGATCGGTGCGATAGCGTCGAAGAAGGCGAGCGAATCCTCGCCGGTTTCCGTCTGGATGGCGCTCGCGAGCGACGGCGCCGTCAACGGTCCGGTGGCAACGATGGCAAGATCCCAGTCCTTAGGCGGCAGGCCGGTGATCTCTTCACGCACGACAGTGATGAGCGGATGGTCATGGACCGCCTTGGTCACCGTCTCGGAGAAGCCGTCGCGATCGACGGCGAGCGCACCGCCGGCCGGTACCTGGCATCGGTCGGCAGCGGCCATGATCAGTGAGCCCGCCATGCGCATCTCGGCATGGATGACGCCGACGGCATTGCTGGTCGCATCGTCGGACCGGAAGGAGTTGGAGCAGACGAGTTCGGCAAGGCCGTCGGTCTTGTGTGCATCCGTGCCGCGCACCCCGCGCATTTCATGCAGGATGACCGGAACGCCGGAACTGGCGATCTGCCAGGCGGCTTCCGAACCGGCAAGCCCGCCGCCGACGACGTGGATAGGGGAATAGGAGGAGATCGTGTTCATTCCGGGCTGATACCATGTCGGCAGGTGCGATCCAACACCCTGGAATCAAAAACGGCGCCCTCAGGCGCCGTCTTGGAAGCATCGCGCCCGCTATTAGCGGAACGAGCGGGATGCGATATTCCGGATGTCGTAACGGCTGACGCCGATATCGGACAGGGTCTGGTTGGAAAGGCCGCCGAGTTCATTGAGCGTACGACGGTAGCTGAGCCAGCTTCTTGCAATGCGGATCGGGTTCATTGTCTTCTTCCTATGTCCGCGGGACGGCGGGATCGCCTATCTCTCTGCGGTTGATGTTTATATAGGCGAGAACCGTCCGATTGTGCAGTGCAAATAAAAGGCGTCTGCCATGCAATTGTGCACTATGATGCTCGACAATTAGGCGGTGAATATTTTTTGAGCGAGCTAATCAACCGGAAAAACATGCAACCGCAGCGGCCACCACTTGCAGACAAAAGAAAACGCCCGCTGTGGGTACAGCGGGCGTTGATCGAGAACAATCGCGCTTGGGAGGAACAGCGATCGCCTTGAATTAGCGGGAAGAAGCCTCACGGGCAACGCGATGGATGTCCGAACGGTCGATGCCGAGATCGTGCAATTCGCGGTTGGTCATGCGGCCGAGTTCCGTGATGGTCTGACGATACTTGCGCCAGTTATTGAAAGAGCGAGAGAAGTTCATGTTAAGCCCCTTTCCGAGGGTTTCAATCGCCAGCAGCCACCGATCGGCGCTGACCTCTATTTGATGACCGGAATATATGTTGCGACGCGAAAGAGTAAAACAGCCAAGTTTTCAGATCACCTATGCGAGGTATGCAATGCTCAAGCGGTATTTGACGCAGACTTACCGCTTTTTGGTCAACGAATAGGCAGAATGACTTTTGGGAAAGCAGTTGGTTTTGGAGGAACTAAGGGGATGCCGCCGCAGAAAAACGCTGCTTGCTCCGATGGTTCCGCCCGTCCATCCGCTGGAAAGCGGCGGATCGGAAGTCGCCCATCTCTGCGCAGGGTCGGTGGCGCGCTGTGACGACAATGCGGCAGTAATGGCGCCACGCGACGAAAATCCTCTCACGGCCAAGGCTTTAATGAAGCTTTGGCTAAGCGAAAACGCCCGCCGGGGAGGATCCGGCGGGCGCGTTATGGTGACTGACAACTGGGAGGAGGAGTGTTGCCAGCCTATCGCAGCGCGCTGGGAGGAGGAGTGCGCGGCTACGAATCTCGTCACGGACAAGGCATCCGCGGGCGTCCGGCTGATGCCGGGCCGGGGCGCCATCCCCGTGCTTCGATGTGTTGATCAATAGTATGACTAATGAGTATTGTGCAGTGCAATAAATTCATGGGGGATATGCAAGAATCGCATACCTCTCCGTCCATAGGCTTATAGTAGCGTTTCTGACGTTAGCGGCCGGTTAACACTCGATACTATTTAGACCAATGAGGAACTTGTATATTTGTCGCAACAGCGTTTGCGGACACCCGTGCTGCGTCTATAACGGCGTGAGCCGCAGCGCCGCAGTCGGCGTTACGGAAATCGAGGGGTTGAGCATGTATCGCGGCAGATTGGAGCGGGATCTCTCGCTCTGGGTGGGCAAGGGCCTGCTCGGGCAGGAAACGGCAGGTGCGCTTCTCGCCGAATATGACAGCCGCCCGGCAAGCTTCAGCCTCGGCAGGGTGCTGATGGCGCTGGCGGCGGTGCTGCTTGCAGCTGCCATTCTGCTGGTCGTCGCCTCCAACTGGGAAGCCATCCCGCGCCTGGTGCGCGTGGGGGGCATCCTTGCCCTGATCTGGGTGGTGCATATCGCCGCCGCCCGGATGCTTGCCCGCGGTGCGACAGCCGCCGCAGGCGGCTTGCTGGTCATCGGCGCGATGAGTTTCGGCGGCGCCATCTCGCTGGTCGGGCAGATGTATCATCTCTCCGGCGACGAGCAGACGGTGATGTATCTGTGGTTCGCGATTGCGACGGTCTCGGCGATCCTGTTCCGTTCGGGCGCCGTGGCCGTCGTCGCCGGCTTCCTCTCCTGGGCGTCGTTTGCCGTCTATCTTGAGAATTACGACACGCATTGGATAGGGTTCGACCCCTGGATGGCGCCGGTCATGGCGGTGATCGTCATCGGGCTGGTGCGGTATACCGGCGCCGAGCGGGCCCGCCACCTGGCCTATCTGCTGCTGATCGGCTGGCTTGCCTGGCTCTATACTCTTTATGAGGAGATCGCCGTGGCGCTTGCCTTTGCAATCGGCGGCATGGCGGCCTTCGTCCTGACGGCGTTGCCGCTCCGACCTATTGCCTCCTTGGTCAGAAGCGCCGGTGCGGCTCCTGCCTTCTACAGCTTCCTCGTCGCCGTAATCGGCTTCCTGCTGCTGCATATCGAGATCGAGGACGGCTGGGGGCTGGTGGTGCTCGGAGTGGCGACACTTGCCGCTTCCGTGCTGGCGATCGTCCTGCGTGGCAGGGATAATGGGGCGGTGCGATATCTCGCCTATACGACCTTTGCCGCGGAGATGCTCTATCTCGCCTCCGTCACCGTCGGCTCGATCCTCGGCACGTCGAGCCTCTTCCTCTTCTCCGGTCTCGTGGTGGCACTTGTCGCCTGGATGGTCATCCGTCTCGAACGGCGTTTTTCGGCGAATGCACAGGGGGAGCGGGCATGAACTCGTTCATGGCAAAGCTGCAATCCGGCAAGTTCTATCTGCTTTCGGCCATCATCGTCGCCGGTCTGCAGACCCTTATCCTCGGCACGATCATCCAGAGCCGGGCGTCGATCCTCAGCGATGGCGCCGAGGTGCTGCTGAAGACGGCGCCCGTCGATCCGCGCGATTTCCTGCGCGGCGATTATGTCGTCTTGAACTACGACATTTCCTCGGTGCCGGTGCAGACGGTCTCCGGCGGCATTCCGGCCGAGGCCGGCGAACGGGTGCTATGGGTCCGGCTGAAGAAGCAGGAGGACGGTTTCTGGACGGTGACCGAATCGTCCTTTCACGAACTGCCTCCGCAGCCGGAGAGCGTGATCCTGCGCAGCCAGCCGTTTTATAGTGGCGGACTTGCCGCCGGCGACAGCATGCGTGTCGAATACGGCATCGAGCGCTACTACGTTCCTGAAGGTGAGGGCAAGCCGATCGAGGAGGCCCGCAATGACGGCAACGTCGCCATCGCAGTGCGTGTCTCGCCTGATGGAAGCGCACAGATCCGCAGCCTTCTCGTTGACGGCAAGCCGGTTTACGACGAGCCGCTTTACTGATCCGACGGCACTTCGCAGGAGCGCGGCTCCAGGGCCGCAAGTCCGCTGTCATTTGCCGTTCATTTTTCCTTTGCCTCGACCAAATCGGGTGATATAGAGACGCCGCGCTCCGGAAGGCCTCATGCGCAGGCATAGGCATGCGGTTTTGTGAACGCGGGTATGGTGAAATTGGTAGACACGCCAGATTTAGGTTCTGGTGCCGCAAGGCGTGGGAGTTCAAGTCTCTCTACCCGCACCAAGCTGTTTGCAGGCGGGAGACTGAAATCGGTTGGCTTAGGGCAGCCGAGAGTTGTCCCGAATACCCGGAAGCGAGTGCCGTTCCCCTTTGGGCGGAATGATACAGGAATTGGGAAAAGCCACGCGCGGCAGGATCGCCGGCGTCGTGCTCATCGAAACGAACGGCGTCTGGGCACGGCCGCCACGAAATGAAGGTAGGAAGACATGCAGGTTATCGAAACGCTCGCTGAAGGGCTGAAGCGCGAAATCAAGGTCGTTATCCCGGCCAAGGACATGCAAGACAAGATGAATGAGCGTCTTGCCGATGTGAAGGACAAGGTTCGCATCAACGGCTTCCGTCCGGGCAAGGTACCCGCTGCTCACCTGAAGAAGGTCTACGGCAAGTCGATCATGGCCGACCTCGTCAACGAGATCGTCCGCGAGCAGCCGGCCGCCATCCTGTCCAGCCGCGGCGAGAAGTCGGCCACGCAGCCGGAAATCGCCATGACGGAAGACAAGGACGAAGCCGACAAGATCCTCGCCGCCGAGCAGGATTTCGAATTCACGCTCTCCTATGAAGTGCTGCCGCCGATCGAACTGAAGTCGGTCAAGGGCATCAAGGTCACGCGCGAAGTCATCGACATCTCGGACGACGAAGTCAACGAGCAGGTCCTGAAGGTCGCCGAAAGCGCCCGCGCTTATGAGACCAAGACCGGCAAGGCCGCGAACGGCGACCGCATCACCATGGATTACGTCGGCAAGGTCGACGGCGAAGCCTTCGAAGGCGGCACCGATCAGGGCGCCGAACTGGTGCTCGGCTCCGGCCGCTTCATCCCGGGCTTCGAAGACCAGCTCGTCGGCGTCAAGGCCGGCAACGAGAAGACCATCACCGTGACCTTCCCGGCCGACTACCCGGCCAAGAACCTCGCTGGCAAGGAAGCGACCTTTGACGTCACCGTCAAGGAAGTCGCCGCACCTGCCGATGTCGAGATCAACGACGAACTTGCTTCCAAGCTTGGCATCGAATCCGCAGACCGCCTGAAGGAAATCGTCCGTGGCCAGATCGAATCGCAGTACGGTTCGCTGACCCGCCAGAAGCTGAAGCGTCAGATCCTCGACCAGCTCGACGAGATGTACAAGTTCGAGACCCCGAACTCGCTCGTCGACGCCGAATATAACGGCATCTGGAGCCAGGTGAACAACGACCTCGCCCAGTCCGGCAAGACCTTCGAGGACGAAGACACGACCGAGGAGAAGGCTCGCGAGGAATACAAGACGCTCGCCGAGCGCCGCGTTCGCCTCGGCCTCGTTCTCTCAGAAATCGGCGAAAAGGCCGGCGTCGAAGTCAGCGAAGACGAGATGCAGCGCGCCATCTACGATCAGTTGCGCCAGTATCCGGGCCAGGAAAAGCAGATCCTCGAATTCTTCCGCAGCCAGCCGGGTGCCGCCGCTTCGATCCGCGCACCGATCTTCGAAGAGAAGGTCATCGATCACCTGCTGACCGAAATCGACGTCACCGACAAGAAGGTGACGAAGGAAGAGCTGCTCGCCGAGGAAGAAGGCGAAGCGAAGGCCGAGACCAAGAAGGCCGCCCCGAAGAAGAAGGCTGCCGCCAAGACCGAAGCAGCTGACGCCGGTGAAGGCGAAGAAGCCGCACCGAAGAAGAAGGCTGCTCCGAAGAAGAAGGCGGCTGACGAAAGCGCCGAATAATCGCTTTTCAGTTCAGAAGTTTGGAAGGGCCTCGCACAATCGTGCGGGGCTTTTTCTATGTTCCAGGGCAGTTCATTCCCGAACGTCTTCTACGATAGAGTTGCAGCAACAAAGAGTTGCAATAAAGTATAATTCACTGCAGATTTCGCTGATGGTGGGAGGACCTGAACATGACTGCAAAGCACGACATGAAGAGGCTCGTGGAGGAAATGTATGCTGTGCGTGACCGCGGCGATATCGAGGGCACGCTGGCGCTGCTCGGCGAGGGTTGCACCTTTCGCATGGTCGGCAATGCGCGGCTGGCGCCCTTTTCAACCGAATCGAGCGGGCATGCGTTTCGCCAGGCGGTCACGCAGCTTATCACAGTATGGGATCTATCGAAGATCAGGACAGCCATCTATGTGGACGAGGACGAGCAGATGGTCTTTGCCCACCGCGAAGGCGAGGTGAGGCACATCCCATCGGGCGTGAGCTTCCAAACGGAATTCGTCGACAAGATCCATTTCCAGGATGGAAAACTGGTCAAGATCGTCGAATTCGTCGACACGCTGCAAGTTGCCGAGACGACCAAGATGATCCAAGTCGCTTAAACGGCCATTATCGCTCAATGCGCTGTCAGTTGCGCGACTTTCCTGACATGGCTGACGGCTGCGGCGCCGCCGGCGGTCTGTGTGAAGAGGTGGAGCGTTTCCTCTTCGTCGTCGGCGACCGGCGTCAGTGCCTGATCCATATAGGTCTTCGACTTCGCGTCCCTTGAAATCAAGAACGCCGAAATCGTCAGGCCGATGATCGTGCCGGCGAGCGATGCATGTTTCCTGAAGGTTTCCCAGGCAAAGCGCGGCCAGAAGACCAGCGGATTCTCGCGCGGCAGGTCCGGGCGCCGTTCCGACGGTGTCTTCAGGCGCAGCAGGCCGCTTTGCAGCGGGTGCACGTTTTCCAGCGGCACGGTGGTCGCGAAGGAGACCAGAACCTTGACGAGCCTTGCCAGCGGCACCCCGGTCGCCACGGCACGGCGCAGCAGCGTCTTCATATGATCGGGCGAATAATAGAGCGCCCAGGCCTCGTGGTAGATGTCTTCCCATTCCTGCTTGCTCATTTTGGGATGCGCGGTGCAGACATGCTCGACATCGTAGATGTTGAGATCGGCATCCATCTCGACGCCTTTCTTCCACAGGACCTGATGGTCCTCGGAGCCGGGCAGCGGCGTCAGGATGAAGAATTCGATGACATCGAGCGGCAGCTCTTCCTGGATGATCGCGATGTCGCGGCGAATCGACTCCGGCGTATCGGCAGGGAAGCCCAGGATATAACCGGCGAGCGTCATGATGCCCTGTGCCTTCCAGGCGAGCAGCATCTTGCGGTATTCGGTGATCTTGTTCTGGTTCTTCTTGGCGGCGGTCAGATTGTCCGGATTGACGTTTTCGAGGCCGATGAAGACGCGGGTGACGCCGGCGCGCCGAGATTTCTCGATGAAATTAGGGATCTTGTGGCAGAGCGTGTCGACCTGGATCATCAGGCCGAGCGGAATGCCGTCCCGCTCCTTGAGTTCGATCAACCGGTCGAAGATCGCTTCCCAATCCTTGTTGCGGGCGAAATTGTCGTCGGTGATGAAGAATTTGTGGATGCCCTGCGCCCAGTTCATCCGCACCAGCTTTTCGACGTCGTCGGCCGAACGGAAGCGCGACTTGCGTCCCTGTACGTTGATGATGGTGCAGAACGAGCACTGATAGGGACAGCCACGTCCGGCATCGAAGCTGGTGCTGAGCCCGAGCGTGCGCTGGATATTGTCCTTCGGCAGGAAGGGAACCGGTGTGCCGCCGATGCCGGGAAGGTCGTTCATGAAATTATAGAGCGGCTTCAGCTCGCCGGCGGCGGCATCGCGCAGCACCATGTCGAGCCGGCCCTCGGCTTCGCCGGCAAACATCGAGATGCCCATGTCGCGGCAGGCATCGAGCCCGACCGCCTTGCCATCCAGCATCGACAGGCAGCCGGAAACATGGAAGCCGCCGATCGAAACCGGCAGGCCGGCATCGCGGAAGGGACGGGCGATATCGAGGGCGCGCGGATATTGGTTGGTCTGGACGCCGACGAGCGCGATCATGCCGAAATTGTCGTGACGCTTGAACTGCGCCAGCAGTCCGGCGATATCGATCCGCGTATTGGTCTCGTCGATCACGGTGATGTCGATTGCCGTATCGTCTCCGAGCACCTTTCGCTCGGCGCATTCGGCGGCAATGCCGTAGAGCGCCGCGAGCGAATTGGAGGGGATCATCGCCCGCCACCAGCGGATGACGTAGCCGTCATCGTCATAATGCGACGGCTTGATCAAGATCAGCTGAAAACGTCTGCGCGCAGCTTCCAAGACATGGGACAAGAGTATCTATCTTTCTTTAGAAGCTTTTGCCCGAAGGCAAAATGGCGTTGAAGGCATACATCAGGCACGACCTATCAATGCGATTTAGGAGGTCAAACTAAGGCGTAAAAACAAGGCACGGCGCGCAAACGCTTCGCGAAGTGTATCATTCCTCAATATACTACCCGATATCGAGCAGCAATGCGCGATGGTCGGAGACTTCGGGCGCCTCGACCACCTCGAATTTGGCAACCTTCACCCCCGGCGTCACCAGCATGTAGTCGGCAAAGCGGCCCTGCTTCAGATAGTAGGAGGTTCGCGTGTCTACAAGGCCGTTTCCGGTGACGAGATCGGAAAGCCCGAGTCTGGCGAGAATCGCAAAGGTCGCGCTGTCAGGCAGCACGTTGAAATCGCCGCAGACGACGAGCCCTTCGTCGCCGGGCCAGACGCGTTGGGTGAGCTTGACCAGCGCAACGGCCTGTTCGTCGCGCGCTGCGCTATCGCCCTTGCCTGCTGGATCGCGCAGGCCATGCATGTGGGCGATGGTCACGGTAGACGCGTGCTCATGGCTGAAGAGACGGATGCAATGGGCGTTTCGCGGTCGCGGATGTTCGCCCCAGCCATCAGCCGAAAAACGGCCGTGCACGAAGTCCAGCCCTTGGGCGATGACGGAATGCGTTTTGCGCACGAAGGTCGCCAGCCCGAATTCGGCGGCAATGGCGGTATCGCCGTCGAAGAGTTCGCCTCTCGATGTCGGGCAGAAGAAGCCGTCATGGCCGGGCAGGGCGGTGCTGATCTCGGTAAAGAGATTGAAGCGTTGGGGCAGCTCGACATCGCCATCCCGATAGACCGACCAGCCTGAGCGGGCGCCGGGTGCGCGCAAAACCTCCTGCAGGCACAGCACGTCGGGATCGGCCGCCGTCACATATTCAATCAGCGCCTCATGAAGCCTGCCGCCCCATGCGTTCAGCGAGATGATGCGCAATGTCATTCGGCTCCGTTTTGGTGGCCGGACCTAGAGCGGTTCAGCTTTTTAGCGGAAGTGCAGAACCGCTCTATCCTTTTGTTTTTACGCAATTCCGGACGGAAAACCGCTTCACACTTTTCCTGGAATTGCTCTAGACGGCAGCTCCCTCGACGACGCGACGGTCTTTAGAGTTCCGACTTGATGTCGCCCATCCGGTTCCAGGCATCGAGGCCGGCGATCTTGTAGGCTTCGGCGAGCGTCGGATAGTTGAAGGTGTTCTCGACGAAATATTCGACGGTGCCTTTGAGATTGAGCACGGCCTGGCCGATGTGCACCAGTTCGGTGGCGCCTTCGCCGACGATATGCACGCCGAGCAGACGCCGCGTCTTCAGCGAGAAGATCAGCTTCAGAAGCCCGGTGTCGAGGCCCATGATGTGACCGCGCGAGGTTTCGCGGAAGCGGGCGATGCCGCATTCATAGGGAATGCCACGCTCCTTCATCTCTTCTTCGGTCAGGCCGCAGGTCGAGATCTCCGGCACGGCATAGATGCCGTAGGGGAAATATTTCGGCGGTTCCTTGGCGACCGCGCCGATCGCGACGCGGGCGGCGATGCGGCCCTGTTCCATCGAGGTCGAGGCAAGGCTCGGAAAGCCGATGACGTCGCCGGCGGCGTAAACGTTGGCAACCGATGTCTGGAACGTTTCCGGATTGACCTTGAGACGGCCGCGGCTGTCGGCTTCGAGGCCGATGGCCGGAAGGTTCAGCGTGTCGGTCGCCCCCATGCGGCCAGCGGCGAAAAGCACCATGTCGGTCGTCAAACGGCGGCCACTGTCGAGCGTCAGCTCGACCTTGCCGTTTTCGAGGGTCTCCACCTTGTCGGCCTTCTGGCCGAGCAGCAGCTTCATGTTGCGGTCGCGCAGTTGGTAGGTGAAGTCCTCGATGATTTCCTTGTCGATGAAGTCGAGCATTGTCGCCTTCGGATCGATCACGGTGACGGCGGTGTCGAGCGCGCTGAAGATCGTCGCATATTCGATGCCGATGACGCCGGCGCCGATGACGACCATCGATCGCGGCAGGTCCTGTATGTCGAGCAGTTCGTCGCTGTCGAGAACGGTCTTGCCGTCGAAGGGTATGTAATCCGGGCGGAACGGCTTTGTTCCGACGGCAAGCAGCACGCTGGCGCCGGTGACCTGCGTGACTTCGCCATCATCCTTGATCACCTGCAGCGTCGATGGGTCGATGAAGCTCGCCTTGCCGCGAATATGCTGCACGCGGTTGCGGGCGAACTGGTGCTCCAGCACCTCGACCTCGTGGTCGAGGGTGATCAGCAGGCGACGACGCAGGTCTTCGGCGCTGATCTCCTGCTTGACGCGGTAGGCCCGTCCGTAAAAGCCGCGTTCACGCCAGCCGGAAAGGTTGAGCGCAGTCTCGCGCAGCGTCTTCGAGGGAATCGTGCCGGTATGGACGGACACGCCGCCGACGCGTTTGCCCTGCTCGATGACGAGCACTTTCTTGCCGAGTTTCGCAGCCTGGATCGCGCCGCGGCGCCCTGCGGGACCGCTACCCACCACAACGAGATCGTACTGAAACATCATCAAGCCCCGGATTGGAAAGGAATCATTTTGCGACGCAAAATGTCGCCCGTCTATCGGTAGCCGGTCAATGTTACAGATTGTTTTACGGCGGCCTGATTGGTCCTGACGGGTGCTTTTTCGGGCAAGTGAGCCCTTCGGGAAACAGCTTCCACCATGGGTCGTAGCCGACGGACACCGGCAGGCGGCGCTTGCCATGCTCGACGGCGCGACGGCATTTCATGCGCGGGTGATGTAGTCCGCGGAAATATCGCTCACTTTGGTGACGCCGAGCAACGCCATATTGCTATGCAATTCCGTCTTCAGGATATCGGCCGCCTTAAGCACGCCCGGTAGGCCCGCGACGGCTGCGGCATAAAGGAACGGCCTGCCCACGAACACGAAACAGGCCCCGAGCGCGAGGGCCTTCATGATGTCCGTTCCACGCCTGAAACCGCCATCGACCATGACGGCAACGCTGTCTCCAACACGGGACGCAATCTCCGGAAGGACCTGAAGGGGAGATGCGGTACCGTCGAGCTGGCGGCCGCCATGGTTGGAGACGATCACTCCATCCGCCCCGGTGTCGACAGCCCGCGCCGCGTCGTCAGGATGCATGATCCCCTTGACCACGAGTTTGCCGGACCACCTGTTGCGTATCCGCTCCAGATGGTTCCAGTTGAGATGGTCGCGCCTGCCGAAATCGCGCGTGACATTCGAGGAGATGATCGGCGCGCCTCTTGTGGCATAGGAATTTTCAAAATGCGGAATGCCGTGCCGGACGATCGTGCGCAGGAATGTGCCGGTGGTCCAGCGCGGGTGCGAGATGCCTTGCCATGCCAGGCGGAGGCCGGGACGCAGAGGTGTCGAAAATCCGGCCCTTACATTGTTTTCCCGATTTGGCAGCGTGGCTGTGTCCACGGTCAGCAGAAGTGTGCGCAAACCGGCCGCGCCGACGCGATCGATGAGAGCATCGATACGATCGGGTTCGCCGGGGAGATAGGCTTGAAACCATGCTTGTGGCGAAACCGCGGCGATCTCTTCCAAAGGGATAAGTGATGAACCGCTTATGATCATCGGGATTCCCGATTGATCCGCTCCCTGCGCGAGCACGATGTCACCTCGATAGGCCATCAGCGCGCTGATACCCATCGGCGCGATGCCGAATGGTGCGGCATGAGTCTTGCCAAAGAGGGTCGTCTCGGTGCTGCGTTTCGAGACGTCCCGAAGGACACGAGGCCGGAAGGCATAGGCCTGGAAAGCCTCTGCATTATGCCGTAGCGACGCATTGGTCTCGGTTGCGCCTGCGATATAACCGAACAGGGGCTTTGGCAGATGTCGCCGCGCCTTTATTTCAAAGTCATCGAGGCAGAGCACCTCGCGGCAGAGCCGGGTCGATCGATCGGTGTTACCGCTGCGGATCGTCATGGAGCTTCATCTTCTCGGTATTTCGGGCGGGCATTGTCCAGGCAGTGGTGGTTGCAGGATTGCATACAATCCCGCACCACCGACTGCTGTCAACTCCAGCATTCCCCAGTCTTCTCGCGGGGATGGACCGGGGCATGGTCGACGCGCCGGGGCTCTGCATCTCATCGGCGATCAGCCGCAGTGTTTGTTCAGATCAGCTTCAGCCCCTTCAGGCTGACATGCCCATCCTTGCCGATGATGACGTGGTCGTGGACAGTGATATCGAGCGCCTTGGCCGCGTCGATGATCACCTTCGTCATGTCGATGTCGGCGCGCGATGGCGTGGGATCGCCGGAGGGGTGGTTGTGGACGAGGATCATCGCCGTTGCCGAAAGCTCGAGCGCCCGTTTGACCACCTCGCGCGGATAGACCGGCGTATGGTCGACCGTACCGCGGCCTTGCACCTCGTCGGCGATCAGCACATTGCGCTTGTCGAGGAAAAGGATGCGGAATTGTTCGCGGGTCTCGTGCGCCATGGCGGCATGGCAATACTGGATGACCGAAGACCACGAGGACAGGACCTGTTTGCTCCTGAGTTCGCTCTTCAGCGTCCGGTGGGCGACGGTCGAGATCAGCTTCAAGTCGAGCGCCACGGCCTCGCCGACACCTTTTACCTCGGTCAGCAGCGCTTGAGGCGCACCGAAAACGCCGGCGAGCGAGCCGAACCGTTCGATCAGCGCCTTGGCGATCGGCTTGGTGTCACGCCGCGGGATCAGGCGGAAAAGCAAGAGCTCGAGGATTTCGTAGTCGGCAAGCGCGGTGTCACCGAGCTCACGGAAGCGGTCACGTAACCGCTCGCGATGGCCATGATAATGCTCTTGGCCAACAAGCGAGGCGGGCAGGACGGTCCTGGCATTCGGCGCGGACGGTTTTTGCGGCTGTCCTGCAAAGAACGAACGTTCGTCGGCGGCAATGGGCTCTTGCGTCTCGAAAGGCAGCTCGTCGTCGGAAGATGTCGAAACGGGCCCCTTCGCCATCGGACCGTCACCCGTTGTGCGACGGCAGACCGGGGCGGTCGAGCCCACCCGGCGACAGCGTGAAGATCTCGCAGCCGTCGGAGGTGACACCGACCGTATGTTCGTACTGGGCCGACAGCGAGCGGTCGCGGGTGACCGCCGTCCAGCCGTCGGCCAGCACCTTTACATGCGGTCGGCCGAGGTTGATCATCGGCTCGATGGTGAAGATCATGCCTTCGCGCAGCTCCGGCCCTTCGTTGGCGCGGCCGTAATGCAGGATATTCGGCGAATCGTGGAACAGCCTGCCGACACCATGGCCGCAGAAATCGCGCACCACCGAACAGCGCTCGGCCTCGGCATAGGTCTGGATCGCCTCGCCGATCGCGCCGGTGCGGGCGCCGGGCCTGACGGCGGCAATGCCGCGCATCAGCGATTCATAGGTGACCTCGAGCAGCCGCTCGGCAGCGCGCTTGACGACGCCGACGGGATACATCCGGCTGGAATCGCCGTGCCAGCCGTCGAGCACGAAGGTGACGTCGATATTGACGATATCGCCGTCACGCAGCGGCTTGTCGTTCGGAATGCCATGGCAGACGACGTGGTTGATCGAGGTGCAGGTCGATTTGGTGTAACCGCGATAGTTCAGCGTCGCCGGATAGGCGCCGTGATCCATGCCGAAATCGAAGACGAACCGATCGATCTCATCAGTCAGCAGGCCGGGCTTGACGATGTCGGCAAGCGCATCGAGGCAGCGCGCGGTCAGCTGACATGCCCTGTGCATGCCCTCGAATGCTTGCGCGTCATAAAGCCGGATGGCGCCCGTATTCTTCGGGGGCGCGGTAGAGGCTTCGATATAGTTCACCATTGCAGGGCCTTAGTGGAGAATATTAGAATTGTTCATAATGCAGCTATGCCGGGTTCGTCCATCGCGATCAACCGCCAGGATGAGATTTCTCTGAGCGGATCCGATCCGCCCAACGTGCAGCCATTCACATCCGTTCGACGTACAATCATCGGTCCGGCTGGAATATCCACAATCTTCCCAAAGGGATAGGATTGATTGCATGAAGCCTCCCCGCTACTCACCGATTGGTGACAGCGGGGAAGGGTCGATCATGCTGAATGAAGCCGTAAATCTTGAAAATTCACCCCGCACCGGCGAGGGGCCGGAACGGCGCGTGCGTGATCGCGGCGCCACCGAGCGCGCAATTCTTGCCGCCGCCAAGGGGCTGCTCGCCGAGGAAGGCTTCCAGAATTTCGGCATCAACGCGGTCGCCCGCCGCGCCGGTTGCGACAAGCAACTGATCTATCGTTACTATGGCGGCCTCGACGGCTTGGTCGAGGCGATCGGCGCCGATCTCGGCACATGGGTGAAGGATCGCATTCCGGAAGACGGCGGCGGCATGTTCCTGCTCACCTATGGCGACCTGATGGAGCGGCTGTCGCTTCTCCTCCTCGACGCCTTGAGAAACGATCCGCTGATGCGCCGCATCCTGGCCTGGGAGATTTCGGAAAACACCGAGCAGGTCCGGCGCTTGTCCGAGGCGCGTTCGAAGGCGCTCGCTCTCTGGCTGGAGCGCATGCGCGGCTCGCTGGCGCCGCCGAAGGGCGTGGATGCAACAGCCGTCAACGCCGTCGTCATCGCCGCGATCCAGCACCTCGTGCTCGCCGCCGCAGCCGGCGGGCAGTGCGCCGGCCTATCGCTGAAAACGCCCAAGGACTGGGAGAAGGCGGCGACGGCGTTGAAGCGCATCGTGCGCGGCGTCTACGGCTAATACCTGCCTCATCCACAGGGCCGGGGCCTCACGTTAACCTTAACAAATGGTTTACGTTGCGTGCAGGTGCTTAACCCGACAGTGTGGCGGTGAGCAGAGATGGTATGAGTAGAAGCCCCGAGTTGACGCCCATGGCAACCAAGATCGCTAAAGTCGCGTTTCTGGTGACGGCGATGATGTTTTTCGCAGTCCTGGCGCTGGATATCGCAATTCCCGCGCTGGTGCTTTGCATCATGGCATTGTCGATCTGGTTGGTCTCCCTCGATCTGCCCATAGCGCGCAAGCATGGAGGAGAGGCCGCATGAGGTGGTTTCTGATCTTCTGGGCCGGCCCCATCGTCTTTCTGGGCGGATGGTACTGGCTCTCCTATTACGACATGAGTTTCGGCATCTTCATGCTGAGCCGGCAGGTCCATGACCTGACCTTCGAGCTTTACGGCAAGGCGCTCGGCATTCCGCCGGAGACCATCCCGCCGCTCGTTGCCCGCGCGATCGCGGTGGACAGCCTCGTCGTCTTCGCCATCCTGGCCTTCCGGAAACGCAAGTCGATCATCGCCTGGTGGAAGGCGCGTCAGGCGCTGAATTCGTCTCCATCAGACCTTGCCAGCAAGGAAAGCCTGTCGAGCGCGCCCTGAAGGATGAAGCTTGCCGCGGCCGAATCGATCCGCTCGGCCCGCTTGGCGCGCGAAACGTCCATTTCGAGCAGCGTCCGTTCGGCGGCAACCGTCGAAAGCCGCTCATCCCAATAGACGAAGGGCAGCGCCGTCTTCTGCTCCATATTCCGCACGAAGGCGCGCGTCGCCTGCACGCGCGGACCCGCTGATCCATCCATATTCATCGGCAGGCCGATGATGAAGCCCGCGACCTTTTCCGCCGTCGCGAAGTCCAGCAACGCCTGCGCATCGATGGTGAACTTGACGCGGCGGATCACGGTGCGCGGCGTGGCGAAACGCCGCCCGAGATCGGACATCGAAAGCCCGATCGTCTTGGTGCCGAGATCGAGGCCGGCAATCGCCTGTCGCGGGGCAAGCGTCTCGGCCATTTCCTCGATCGTCAGCACCGTCATCGCCGTTTCATCCCGTCAAAACAAATTGAAGTCGCCGCCGCTTTTCTTTGCGACCGCATGAGATATGTCCTTAGCATCGAAACCGGCTTTGCATCACGTAATAAAGGAGACATTTCATGAAGATCACCTGGCTCGGCCATTCCGCCTTCCGCATCGAGACATCAAAGGCGAAGATCCTGCTCGACCCATTCCTCAGCTATAACGCCTCCTTTTCCGGCCAGGATATCAAGGATGTTTCCGCAGGCATCACCCACATCCTGTTGACGCATGGCCATGGCGACCATGTCGGCGATACCGTGGCACTCGCCAAGGAAACCGGCGCCGTCGTTCTCGCCAATGCCGATCTCGCCGCCTGGCTCGGCTCCAAGGGCGTCGACAAGATCGAAATGGGTAATACCGGCGGCACGATCGCGCTCGGCAGCTTCTCGGCAACCTTCACCAATGCGCTGCACTCCTCCGCCCAGATCACCGAGGACGGCGTCTCGCATGCGCTCGGCAACGCCAACGGCCTGATGCTGCATTTCGACGACGAAGCCTCGATCCTTGCCATGGGCGATACCGATATCTTCTCCGACATGGCGCTGATCGATGAATTGCACCAGCCTGATATCGGCTTCGTGCCGGTCGGCGACCGCTTCACCATGGGCGGCGCGGTGGCCGCACTTGCCTGCCGGCGTTATTTCAACTTCAAGACCGTGATCCCCTGCCATTACGGCACCTTCCCGATCATCGACCAGACGGCCGAAAAATTCGTTGCCGGCATGGAGGGATCGAAGACGGAAGTGAGGGCGATCAAGCCTTCCGAGAGCCTGTCGATCTGACGAAACCCCGTTGCACACGGCGGACATGGCCTTTATAGCGAGTAGGAAAAATCCTATCCGGAGAATGCCATGTCCGTCGATCTTGCCACCGTGAAGCGCGTCGCCCGCCTTGCCCGTATTGCCGTCTCCGAGGACGAGGCAAATCGCATGGTCGGCGAGCTGAACGGCATCCTCGGCTTCGTCGAGCAGCTCTCCGAAGTGAATGTCGACGGCGTCGAGGCGATGACGTCGGTGACCCCGACGGCGATGAAGAAGCGGACCGATGAGGTGACCGACGGCAGCAAGGCAGCCGATATCGTCGCCAATGCGCCCGTCACCGACCACAATTTTTTCCTGGTGCCCAAAGTCGTCGAATAAGGCTTCGAAGCCTCTTTCCGACCCTGTTGCCATTTCCAGACCTGAAGCGAAAACACGATGAGCGAACTCACCAGCCTGACCATTGCCGAAGCCCGCCAGAAGCTGCGCGCCAAGGAAATCACCGCGATCGAACTGACCGAAGCCTATATCTCGGCGATCGATGCGGCCAATGGCCGGTTGAACGCCTATATCAAGATCACGCCGGATCTTGCCCACGTCATGGCGAAGAACTCCGACGCGCGCATCGCCGCCGGCAAGGCGGGCGACCTCGAAGGCATTCCGCTCGGCATCAAGGATCTCTTCGCCACCGTCGGTGTTCACACTCAGGCCTGCAGCCACATTCTCGATGGTTTCGAGCCGCGTTATGAATCGACCGTGACGCAGAACCTCTGGGATGACGGCGCCGTCATGCTCGGCAAGCTTAATATGGACGAGTTCGCCATGGGCTCGTCCAACGAGACCTCGCATTACGGCGCTGTGATCAATCCCTGGCGTGCCGCAGGCTCCAACCAGCAGCTCGTTCCGGGCGGCTCGTCGGGCGGTTCGGCCGCAGCCGTCGCCGCGCATCTTTGCGCCGGCGCCACCGCGACCGATACCGGCGGCTCGATCCGCCAGCCGGCCGCCTTCACCGGCACCGTCGGCATCAAGCCGACCTATGGCCGCTGCTCACGCTGGGGCACCGTTGCCTTCGCCTCTTCGCTCGACCAGGCAGGCCCGATCGCCCGCGACGTACGCGATGCGGCCATCCTTTTGAAGTCGATGGCAAGCGTCGACGCGAAGGACACGACATCGGTGGATCTGCCCGTGCCGGATTACGAAGCAGCTCTCGGCCAGTCGCTGAAGGGCATGAAGATCGGCATTCCGAACGAATACCGCGTCGACGGCATGCCGGATGAGATCGAGACCCTCTGGCGCCAGGGCATCGCCTGGCTGAAGGATGCCGGCGCCGAGATCGTCGACATCTCGCTGCCGCACACCAAATACGCTCTTCCGGCCTATTACATCGTCGCTCCCGCCGAGGCATCCTCGAACCTCGCGCGTTACGACGGCGTGCGCTACGGCCTGCGTGTCGACGGCAAGGATATCGTCGATATGTATGAGAAGACGCGTGCCGCGGGCTTCGGCAAGGAAGTCAAGCGCCGCATCATGATCGGCACCTATGTGCTGTCGGCCGGTTATTACGATGCCTATTACATCCGCGCCCAGAAGGTGCGCACGCTGATCAAGCGCGATTTCGAACTCGCCTTCGACGCCGGCGTCGATGCCATCCTGACGCCGGCAACGCCGTCGTCTGCCTTCGGTGTTGCCGATGAGAACCTCGCCGCCGATCCGGTGAAGATGTATCTGAACGACATCTTTACGGTGACGGTCAACATGGCGGGCCTGCCCGGCATCGCCGTGCCGGCCGGCCTCGACCACAAGGGCCTGCCGCTCGGCCTGCAGCTGATCGGCAAGCCCTTTGACGAGGAAACCCTCTTCAAGACCGCCCATGTCATCGAGCAGGCGGCCGGCCGGTTTACGCCGGCCAAGTGGTGGTAACGGACCTAACGATCCGAAGAATAGCGGCTGCCGACCACGAAACGGTCGGCGCCGTCGGTTTTGCCGCATGGGCCGCCAGCGATGCCTTCGAGGACAGCTATCTCGATCCCGATGTGATCGCCAGGGTGCGGCACGAGTTCGCCATCTTTCCCGAGGAAACGAAAGGTGAGATCTTCGTTGCCGAACGGGGCGGGACGATCGTCGGCTGGGGCGCGCGTGAAAATCAACCGAACTATGTGTCCGACCTCTGGGTGCATCCCGATCACCAGGGCAACGGCGTCGGCCGGGCTCTCCTGCTTCATTTGTGCGAGCTGATGGCGGCAGAGGGGCTGGCGACGGCCAGGCTCGACACGCATGCCAGGAACGAGGGCGCAATCCGGCTCTACGAAGGCTGCGGCTTCACCATCATCTGGCGCGGCCGCGAATTTTCCAAGAGCATGGGCGTCTCGCTTGAAAAGGTGCATCTGAAGAAGCGGTTGGCTGACCGATAGCGGGAACCAGCAAGGAGGTCTTATGGCGAACAGTGATCTTGCTCAATTGATCGAGGCAGTTGATCGCCTCGCTGCCGGCGGTTTCGCCATGGGCGCGGATTGGCAGGCGGTGCACGACATCTGCCAGCGCCACGAAGGCGAACAACCGTTTGACTGGGGGCACGCCCTTTGCCATCGCATCGAGCGCGATGACTGGAATGCCGACTACTGGTATCGCCGCGCCGGCAAGGCGCGCGGCACCGGCACGATGGCCGACGAGTGGTCGGCGATGCGGACGGAACTCTCTGCAAAGGTTTGAGGCGATACCCCCGATCGCGCCCGTTCGAGACGCGATCGGGGTGGCCCTATTACCTGTTGTTCAGCTGAGACCTGACCAACCTCAGCCCTCTTTCGGTGATCCGATAGGGGTGGCCGCCTGAGGACTTGATTGCCTTCAGTCGCTTCAGCCTGCGGAAGAGATCGAGGTCGACGCCGGGATAGAGCCAGCCGTCGCGGGTGAAGCAACTGACCGCCTCGATCTTCCTGTCGTCGTCGCGGGTAATTTCGATGCGGCCGCCTTGGGCCATGAGATGCAGGATGCGCTGCTCCGTGCGAGAAATGTCCATATGTTGAGATCCGGTATCGCGCCCGGCAGGGCGCACAAAAACGATCTGGCGCTCATTCGAACGTCAGGGCTTCGTTTTTTCGGGCCCATGCGCGCAAGAAAACTTGCGGGCAGGGCCTTTACCGGGTCTCAGGCAGGCTCAACATAAAACACCTCGATAAGACCTATTATTCAGCCCGGAAAATTCGGTCAAGAGCGTGCTTGCCTCTCAAAACCAGTCGAAAACCACGGTTTCGGTCGATCATCCCGTTGGAGCTACTGGTAAAATCCGCGACTCAATGGTCTAGTTGACGGGTAACGCGGAGGTGTCGTTGATCCACATTCGCAATGCCCGCGACGGTGAAGCGGAGCTGTTGAGCGAGATCGGGCTGAGGGCCTGGCAAAAGGCGATGGCGTCGATCGGCGAATCGGACGCGATGATCGACGCAGCGCGTAACGCCTTCCGGAACTTCGTGGAAAACGACTGGCTGACCATCACCGTCGTCGAGCAGAACGGTCAGGTCGCAGGCTGGGCAGCGCGCGAGGGACTGGACGAAACCATCTCGGATTTCTGGATCGATCCCGCCTTCACCCGCCAGGGCCTCGGTTCTGCCCTTCTCGTCCGCATCGAAAAGGAGATCGCCGATCAGGGCTTCGAGAAGGCGGCGATGCAGACCCATTCCGGCAACAGCGAGGCGATCGGCTTCTTCCGGAAGCATGGCTACAGCATCCATTGGCTCTCGGTCGCCTACAATCCGAAGCTCGACCGCGACGTGCCCTCCGTTGGACTGACGAAACAGCTCGTTTCGGACAGCCAGGGTGGGTATGGGCAGCAATTCTGACGCTTCAAAAATCCTGAGGCAGGTGAAGGCTCCATTGCGGCACGATGGCGAGGATAGCAATCAGTGCGCCGTGCAGGATCAGGATCGCCGCCAGGATTGACCGGAACGGCTCCTTTCTCGTCTTATGCCGCAACAACTGCTGTGCCGCCACCGCACCAAGGCTGCCGCCGATCAGCGCAAGGGAGAAGCGTGCGCTCGCTGATGCGCCGCTTGCCGTGGCGGGCCGCCTGCTTGTCGAAGAAATAGATCGAGAATACCGAGAGGTTCAGCGCCAGAAACAGTAAGGCCCATTTGATAATATCGATCATCGTCATAGGGGAACCCTACCGCGCCTCCGTTAATGGACGGCAAAACCGCGATGCGCGCCATGGCGAAAGCCTTGCACCGGCACGCCATTTCCTTTACCTCACCAGTGGAAAAGAACAGCCTGCAAAGAGCATCAGATGACCCTTGTCGACGTCCGCACGCCTGATCCGAAACGCTTCATCCCCGGCGCCACCGGCGACTGGGAAGTCATCGTCGGCATGGAAGTCCATGCCCAGGTGCTGTCCAATTCGAAGCTCTTCTCCGGCGCTTCGACGGAGTTCGGCAAGCCGCAGAATTCGAATGTTTCGATGGTCGACGCTGCCATGCCCGGCATGCTGCCCGTCATCAACGAGGAATGCGTCAAGCAGGCCGTTCGCACCGGCCTCGGCCTGAAAGCCCAGATCAACAAGCGCTCCCTCTTTGACCGCAAGAATTATTTCTATCCCGACCTGCCGCAGGGCTATCAGATCTCGCAGTTCAAGGATCCGATCGTCGGCGAGGGCAAGATCGTCATTTCACTCGGGCCGGACCGCCAGGGCCAGTTCGAGGATATCGAGATCGGCATCGAGCGCCTGCATCTGGAACAGGATGCCGGCAAGTCGATGCATGACCAGCACGCGACCATGTCCTATGTCGATCTCAACCGTTCCGGCGTTGCCCTGATGGAGATCGTCTCCAAGCCCGACATGCGCTCGTCCGACGAGGCCAAGGCCTATATGACCAAGCTGCGCTCGATCGTGCGTTATCTCGGCACCTGCGACGGCAACATGGACGAGGGCTCGATGCGCGCCGACGTCAACGTCTCCGTCCGCCGTCCGGGCGAGGATTTCGGCACGCGTTGCGAGATCAAGAATGTCAACTCCATCCGTTTCATCGGCCAGGCGATCGAATATGAAGCCCGTCGCCAGATCGGCATTCTGGAGGACGGTGGCAAGATCGATCAGGAAACCCGCCTCTTCGACCCGAACAAGGGCGAGACGCGTTCGATGCGCTCCAAGGAGGATGCGCACGACTATCGTTATTTCCCCGATCCTGATCTGCTGCCGCTCGAATTCGACGACGCCTTTATCAAGACGCTCGAAGCCGATCTGCCGGAATTGCCTGACGATAAGAAGGAGCGCTTCGTGCGCGAGCTCGGCCTGTCGATCTACGACGCCTCGGTGCTCGTTTCCGAAAAAGCGATCGCCGACTATTTCGAAGCCGTCGCCGCAGGCCGTGACGGCAAGACGGCCGCCAACTGGGTGATCAACGATCTGCTTGGCGCACTGAACCGCACCGGCAAGGACATCGAGCAGACGCCGGTTTCGCCGGCCCAGCTCGGCGCCATCATCGATCTCATCAAGGCCGAAACCATCTCCGGCAAGATCGCCAAGGATCTCTTCGAGATCGTGCTCAACGAGGGCGGCGATCCCGCCGAGATCGTCGAAGCGCGCGGCATGAAGCAGGTGACGGATACCGGCGCGATCGAAAAGGCCGTGGACGAGATCATCGCCGCCAATCCCGATCAGGTCGAAAAGGTCAAGGCGAAGCCGACCATGGCAGCATGGTTCGTCGGCCAAGTGATGAAGGCGACCGGCGGCAAGGCCAATCCGCAGGCTGTCCAGGCCCTCGTCAAGGCGAAGCTCGGCATCGAGGAATAAGCGGTGTATTTCGTCCGCACCGCCGGCGAGCGCGACCTGGAGAAGGTGCGCGCCCTCCTGGTGGAGAGCTTTCATGCCACCTATGACAGCCTGCATGGCAGAGCCAAGGTGGAGGATCTGATCGCCCATCTCTTTTCGCCGGCGGCGCTGAAGACGCGCCTGGTGCGAAAGGATGCCGAATTCCTCGTGGCCGACGACGGCCGCAATATCGGCGGCATGGGGTATGCGGCAATGTCGCAGCAATTGACGAAGACGGTCATGCTGCATCTCCTCTATGTCAGGCCGGCGCTGCAGCGCCAGGGTATCGGCCGCGATATCTTCGCCGAACTCGAAACCTGCTTTCCCGATGCGGAGATCATGCGCCTCGAAGTCGAACCGCAGAATGCCGCGGCGATCGCCTTCTATCGCACGCACGGCTTCACCGAGATCGGCCGCAATGAGAATAGCGGAGCCGGACAGTCCGGCATTCCGGCGCTGATCTTCGAAAAACCACTCGAAGGGCATTGAGACTGTGGCGGTCGAGTTGCCCGACATTCTCATTCGTCCGGCGCGCCGGGAAGATCTGCCGGCACTCGTGGCGATGTTTGCCGCCGATGCACTCGGCGGTCACGGCGATACCACGGAAGCTGAAGCCTTCCCGGATTATCTCAGGGCCTTCGCCGTCATCGAGGCCTCGCCCGACCAGACGCTTTACGTCGCAGAGCGTGGCGGCGAGGTCGTCGGCACGTTTCACACGATGGTGACGACTTCGCTCACTGGCCGCGGCTCCTCGGCGATGATTATCGAGGCGGTGCAGACACGCGCCGATATGCGCGGGCAGGGGGTCGGCGGACTGATGATCGAATTCGCCATTGCCGAGGCAAAAGGCCGCGGTATCGGGCGGGTAGCGTTGACCTCGAATGCGATACGCAAGGATGCCCATCGTTTCTATGAAAGGCTGGGCTTCAAGCCCTCGCATCTGGGCTTCAAGATGGCTTTGAAATGACCCGTGACTGTCGCGGAATCGCTGGACAATTCGGCTTGGCGACGGCATAAGCGAGGAAACGAATTCTGGTTTGGCTCGCATCTGGCGGGCACAAGGAAAAGACATGTGGAATCTTCTGGTTCAGACCTTTACCTGGTGGAACGGTCAGACGATGGGCACGCGTTTTGCGACCTGGCGTTTTGGCAAGCGCGTCGGCGAGGATGATTTCGGCAACGTCTACTACGAAGGCGGCATGTCTTCCTACGGTCTGCCGAAGCGCTGGGTGATCTACAAGGGTTATGCCGAAGCTTCCGCCATTCCGCCGGGTTGGCATGGCTGGATGCATCATCGCACCGATGTTCCCCCGTCCAAGGAGAGCTACGTCGCCAAGGATTGGCAGAAGCCACACCGGCCCAACCATACCGGTTCGCCGCAGGCCTATCGTCCGCCGGGCTCTATCGCCGTTCCGGGCGAACGTCCGCGCGTCACAGGCGATTACGATGCTTGGACGCCGGGCAACTGAGACGGCTCGACCGGGCGATCCCAAGACCCGGCTTTTGGCCACAATTGACCTTTACCCGCAGGTTGGCCGCGCTTGACCGCGGCCGTGAACTGAAAATGTCTGGAGACGGGTACATATGAAGCTCTTCACGCGGAACATGGTCCTGCGTGCCGCCGGATCGCTGCTGGCGCTCTCGGCCCTGCTTCCGCCAGTTGCGGCACATGCCGCACGCATCGAAAATCCGGTTGCCGTCTTTTCCGGCCTCGACAAGATCACTGGCCGCATCACGACCTTCGACGTCTATGTCAATGAGACGGTACAGTTCGGTGCGCTGCAGGTGACACCGAAGGCCTGTTATTCGCGCGACCAGTCGGAAGCACAGAAGATCGACGGTTTCGTCGAGGTCGACGAGATCACCCTCGACCGCAAGATCCGCCGCATCTTCACCGGCTGGATGTTCGCCGCCAGCCCCGGCCTCAACGCCGTCGAGCACCCGATCTATGACGTCTGGCTGAAGGATTGCAAGGCAAACTCGGATGTCCCGGCTCCTGACGGTGCCAAGGCGAAATAGCTGCATCTTCGTTAGGCTGGCATCTCCCTATGCGCCTGATCCTCATGTGCTATCCGCAGGATCATCTCGGAGGATCGTCCCGCTCGATCAAACCTCCGTCGGATAATGATCGTCAGAAAGCCAGGTGCGGCGATTCCATCGCCGCAGCAAGCATCGCGGCGTAATCGGCCTTCGGAACGTCGATCGCTCCGAACGTCTTCAGGTGCTCGGTGGTGAACTGGGTGTCGAGCAGGGTGAAGCCCCTTTCCCGCAGCCGGTCGACCAAGTGAACGAGGCAGATCTTCGAGGCATCTGTCCGGCGCGAAAACATGCTTTCGCCGAAGAAGGCCGAGCCGAGCGAGACGCCGTAGAGGCCGCCGACCAATTCATCGTTCTCCCAGGCTTCGACGGTATGGGCATGGCCCATGTCGAAGAGCGTCGAGTAGAGCGATCTGATCGTCCTGTTGATCCAGGTGCTCGGGCGCCCGGACGTCTCCTCCGCACAGGCGGCGATGACCTGATCGAAAGCGTGATCGAAACGGATCTCGAAGGGTTTCCTGCGCACTGTCTTGGCAAGGCTTTTCGACACATGGAAATGGTCGAACGGCAGCACGCCGCGCAGTTCCGGTTCGACCCAGAAGATCTCCGGGTCGTCGGCGGATTCGGCCATCGGGAAGAGGCCGATGGAATAGGCGCGCAGGAGAATGTCAGGGGTTATGCCTGGTGACTTCCTGCGCGATCCTGCCATTCCTGTCCTATGCCGCCGGTGTCTTGGCGAGGTAGTCTTCCAGCCAATGGATGTCGTAGTCGCCGTTGGCGATATCCTGGTTGGAGACAAGATCCTGGAACAGCGGCAACGTCGTATTGATGCCGTCGACGACGAATTCGTCAAGCGCTCGGCGCAGGCGCATCATGCATTCGACGCGGGTACGGCCGTGCACGATCAGCTTGCCGATGAGGCTGTCGTAATAGGGCGGGATCTTGTAGCCCTGATAGGCACCGGAATCGATGCGCACGCCGAGGCCGCCCGGCGCGTGGAAATGCGTGATCGTGCCGGGCGAAGGCACGAAGGTGCGCGGGTGCTCGGCATTGATACGGCACTCGATGGCGTGACCGGAAAAATGCACTTCGTCCTGCGTCACCGAGAGACCGCCGCCGGAAGCGACACGGATCTGCTCGTGCACGAGGTCGATGCCGGTGATCGCTTCGGTGATCGGATGCTCCACCTGCAGGCGGGTGTTCATTTCGATGAAATAGAACTCGCCGTTTTCGTAAAGGAATTCGATCGTACCGGCGCCGCGATATTTCAGCTTCTTCATGGCGTCGGCGCAGACCTGGCCGATCTTCATGCGCTGTTCAACGTTGAGTGCCGGCGAATTCGCCTCTTCCCAGACCTTCTGATGGCGGCGCTGCAGCGAGCAGTCGCGCTCGCCGAGATGGATGGCATTGCCTTCGCCGTCGCCGAACACCTGGATTTCGATGTGGCGTGGCTTGCCGAGATATTTTTCCATGTAGACGGCATCGTTGCCGAAGGCGGCTGCCGCTTCCGTGCGCGCCGTCGACCAGGCTTCGATCAGGTCGGCCTCGCTCTTGGCGACCTTCATGCCGCGTCCGCCGCCGCCGGCCGTCGCCTTGATCAGCACGGGATAGCCGATTTCAGCGGCCGTCTTCAGCGCATCTTCTTCGGTCTTCACTTCGCCGTCCGAGCCCGGAACGACGGGAATGCCGAGTTCGAGCGCCGTTGTCTTGGCGGTGATCTTGTCGCCCATGATGCGGATATGATCCGCCGTCGGCCCAATGAAAGTGATGCCGTGGGCTTCGAGGATATCGGCGAACTTGGCATTCTCCGACAGAAAGCCGTAGCCCGGATGCACGGCGTCAGCGCCGGTGATCTCGCAGGCGGCGACAATCTGATGGATGTTGAGATAGCTCTCGCGCGAGGAGGGCGGGCCGATGCAGACACTTTCGTCGGCAAGGCGCACATGCATGGCATCGGCGTCAGCGGTGGAATGAACCGCGACGCAGGCGATGCCGAGCTCCTTGCAGGCCCGGAGCACGCGAAGGGCGATTTCCCCGCGATTGGCGATGAGGATTTTCGAAATCATGGGCATCGGCCTATTCGATGACGACGAGGGCTTGGCCGTATTCGACGGGATGTCCGTCATCGACGAGGATCTCGGTCACCTTGCCTGACTTCGGCGAGGGGATCTGGTTCATCGTCTTCATCGCTTCGATGATGATCAACGTCTGGCCTTCCTTGACGGTTGCGCCGATTTCGATGAACGGACGCGCGCCCGGAGCCGGCGCCATATAGACGGTGCCCACCATCGGTGCATTGACGACATTGGCCGGGTTGCGGCTGGGAGCTGCGGCAGGCGCGGCAACGGCTGCCGCAGCGGCGGCTGCGGGCGCGGCATAACCAGGTGCTGCGATCGGCGCCTGGACATATTGCGGCGTGCCGGCGCGGGAAACGCGGATGCGCAGGTCGTCCTGCTCGACCTCGATCTCCGTCAGATCCGTTTCGTTCAGAATATTGGCGAGATCGCGGATCAGTGCCTGGTCGATACCCGATTTCTTTTCAGCCATGGTGTTGCCCTGTTTTCTTCTTATGCCGTGATGTTCTTCAGCGCGTGGAGCGCCAGGATGTAGCTGTGAGGCCCGAAGCCGCAGATCACGCCTTTGCATGCCGGCGCGATCATCGACTTATGGCGGAATTCTTCCCGTGCATGCACGTTGGATATGTGGAGCTCGACGACGGGAATGGAAATAGCGCGGATCGCATCATGCAGCGCGAGCGATGTATGCGTATAGGCGCCTGCATTGATGGCAACGCCGACGGACTTTTCGTCGGCCTCATGGAACCAGTCGACGAGCGTGCCTTCGTGGTTGCTCTGGCGGAAGTCGATATCGAGACCAAGTTCGCGGCCTGCGGCCTTGCAGTCCGCCTCGATGTCCTTGAGCGTCTTGCCGCCATAAATGCCGGGCTCTCGTTTACCCAGCATGTTCAGGTTGGGGCCGTTCAGGACAAAAATCGTTTGCGTCATCGAATGTTCCGTAAAATGTACGACGGCAACCTATAGACTCCGCGAAGGCTGAATGAAAGCCCTTACGGATTGGCCAGCGGCAATCGTGCCACATTTGTCCACATGGTTGAAACACTTCGATTTTGGCGATTTGATGGGCTGACGGTCGCTCAAGCATGTCGCGCAAAAGTGCGCAGCGGTTTTGCGATAACGACATGCGCAAAAATAAATATCAAAAGCGCGAGAAGTGCAATCTGAAAGATTGCGACGCGCTTGGTTTGCTCAGCAGGCGGTCTTGCCGCAGCTGCGCATGTTCTTGACTTTGGCTTCGAGATCGTCGAGCCCAACGGCGCCGGGCACCAGTTCGTTGCCGATCACATAAGAGGGCGTGCCGCTGATGCCGAGACTGGAGGCGAGCTGGTAGGTCGCCTGGACGATTCCGTCATTCGGGCTCTTTGCCATCTCGGCGCGGATCTTGTCCTCCTTGACCCCGAGCGAAGCGGCGACCGCGATCGCTGTTTCGTCAGAGGCGCGGCCTTCCGTGCCGAGAAGGGCGACGTGGAAATCGGCATATTTCTCCGGTGCCAGCTTGCGGAAGGCGTCGGCCACCTTGTGGGCAGCGACCGAATCCGGCCCGAGGATCGGGAAATCCTTGAGGACGAAACGGACGTTCTTGTCCTTCTTCAGCATCGCCTGCATGTCGGGAAGCGCATGACGGCAGTAGCTGCAGTTATAATCGAAGAATTCGACGACAGTGACATCGCCCTTGGGATTGCCGAGCGTGACGTCGTTCTTCGATTCGAAGATGTTGGTGGTGTTCTCTTCGATCGCCATATTGGCCTTCACCGACCGCTGGGCCTCCTGCTTCTTCTGCAGCGCATCCTGGACTTCGAGCATGATCTCGGGGTTCTCGATCAGGTATTGCTTGATGAATTCGCCGAACTCCTTCTTCTGCTGGTCGTCGAGCGCTGCCGCCGGAAGCGGAAGGGCGATCGATGCGGCAAGCGCCAGTGCGGTGAAGGTCTTCGGGAAGAATGCCATGATATCCTCGTCATCGGCGATATGGTCGTCTCTTCATCGAGAAGACCGTCGCCGGGTTAATGGACTTGAATGCGTCGCGTCAAGGTACGGTGCGTTCGGTTCTGCTCAAACCAGAATTTTTCATCCCCGCGCGGCCCTCGCGGGATTGTGATGAGCCGATTAATGCGGCAATTGTCGGGCCGTGATTGCAGAAGCTGAGCGAGAAACGATCTTGTTTTCCATATCGAAACGCAGCGAAGTCGAGCCTTTTCACGCCATGGACGTCCTGGCGGAGGCGACGAAGCGGCGTGCGAGCGGCCATCCGGTGATCTCGATGGCGGTTGGCCAGCCTTCGCATCCGGCACCTCAAGCGGCCCTCGAAGTGGCGCGCGCAGCCCTTGCCGAAGGCCGGATCGGTTATACCGATGCGCTGGGAACGGCGCGGCTGAAATCGGCGCTCGCCTGGCACTACAAGGATCGCCACGGCCTGGAGATCGATCCCAAGCGCATCGCCATCACCACCGGCTCCTCGGCGGGTTTCAATCTCGCCTTCCTGTCGCTCTTCGATGCCGGCGATGCCGTGGCAATCGCAAGACCCGGTTATCCCGCCTATCGCAATATCCTTGGTGCACTGGGTCTGAAGGTTCTCGAAGTGCCGGTAACGGCCGAGAACCACTTCACGCTGACGCCGCAAAGCCTTGAAGCGGCGCAGAAGGAAAGCGGTATGAGGCTGAAAGGCGTGCTGCTCGCAAGCCCCGCCAACCCAACCGGTACGGTGACCGGCCGCGAGGGGCTGAAGGCGCTTTCGGACTATTGCGCGGCCCATTCCATCGCTTTCATCTCCGATGAAATCTACCACGGGCTGACCTTCGCTGGCGAGGAGGCGAGCGCGCTGGAGCTGACCGACGAGGCGATCGTCATCAACTCCTTCTCTAAATATTATTGCATGACCGGCTGGCGAATCGGCTGGATGGTGCTTCCCGAGCGCCTGGTTCGGCCGATCGAGCGGGTGGCGCAGAGCCTTTATATTTCCCCACCCGAGCTTTCCCAGATCGCCGCCACGGCCGCTCTGAGCGCCGGCGCCGAGCTCGATCGTTACAAGGCGAGCTACGCCGCCAACCGCGATTTGCTGATGCGGCGACTGCCGCAGATTGGGTTTTCGATCGCCTCGCCGATGGACGGGGCCTTCTACGCCTATCTCGACGTTACCCGCTTCACCAATGACAGCATGGGCTTTGCCAAACGCATGCTCGCGGAAATCGACGTTGCCGCCACGCCCGGTCTCGATTTCGATCCGCTGGAGGGAAATCGAAGCTTGCGTCTCTCCTATGCGGGCTCGCAAGCGGAGATCGCCGAGGCGGTGGAGCGAATCGCAGCCTGGCTGAAGTAACGTCCGCTGCCGGGCAAGCGGCGGTGCGCTCTCCAATCCTCAGCTGCGCCGCGAGAACAGCGAGGCAAGCGTCGAAGACGGTTTGTTGTTCAGCCGCGGCACCACCACGAGCTGCTTGATGTCGCCGCGCTTGTAGGCGGCGAGGAAGCGGCGGTAATCCTTGAAGGAGACGCAGCCGTTGGAATCACCGTTCTTGCCGAGCATGTAGGTGTGGGCGAGCAGGCCGACACGGTCATAGATGGCGTCCGAACCTTCGATCGGCGTCAGCCGTAGCGCCTCGACGCCGTGGAAAAGGCTCTCGCGCATGGTAAGAACATAGGTGTGCGGCGGCGTCGGTCCGCGCATCTTCTTGTTGGCGAAACGCGGCTTGTCGCGCATGTTGCCGAGCCCGGAATGGGCCTCGAGCCGCTCGCCGTTCGGCAGATAGACGGTGCTGTTTTCGATATCGTAGATCGCCACGCCCGCGCGCAGCTTCGGCGAGAAGACCGGCTTGTCGTAGCGCGGCACTGCATCGTCCTCATCATCCTCGATCGGCGAGTTCGGCTGGGCGTAGGCAAGCACAGGTTCGCCAGAGCGCTCAGAACCCTTGGCAGCCGGTGTCGGTTTGCCGATGAGTCCGTCAGGACGCGCCATCGGCAGCGGCACCGAACCTTCGTCCGGCGCCAGCACGAGATCGAAGGGTGGCGCGTCTTCCGCGGCGGCGACGACCACCGGCGCTGGTTCCGATGCGGGAATGGAGGCCGTTTTGAGGGGAGATGCGGTTGGCTCGACCGGAGCCTGCGCGATTTGCCGGGATCCGGCATCGGCAAGAGCAAGCAGGGTCGGGAGCTCGGCTGCGGCGACGGCCTCCTTCGAGGGAACGATGATCCGGTCACCGTCGTCTTCTTCGGTCTCTGCCGAGGCGACCTCGACCGGCGGCGGCGCGATCACATCGTCCTTGCGGAATTTGGCGCTGTCGGAAATCGCCGCCACGACCGGCTGTTCGGCAGCCATGGCGAGCCGATTGTTTTTGGCGAGAACCGCAAGCGCCGTCGCAGCGGCAGCGGTCTTTTCGGCGTGGGATTGAATGAGGCTCGCCGTCAGCGGGACCTTCGGCTTCGCATCGAAGGCGGTCAGCCGGTCGGCCTTGCCGACATGGATCAGCCGCTCATGGCGCGTTGACGGAGCCACCTTCGGCGCAGTGCCGAGCTGTGCCAGGCGATCGGACGGAGAATAGGGAGCGGCTATCGAGTGCATCGTCGCGAAGGTCGCGATCAGCCATGTGGAGGTCAGAAATCCGGCGCCGACAACACCGTAAAGGAAACCGCGAGATCTGCGCCAACGGAAAGCAGATCCGCCAAGAGGGGTGACGTCATCGAACGTCCCGACCGCACACGCCATACTACACTCGTCTTTCAAACTCGCTACGCAGGCCGGCGGCACTGACTGACTACACTTCGCCGGGCCGGTACAGGCGCAAATGGGCCGAATTTAGACCACCCACGACGTCCGACTGTCTCGCAAGGATGACGAATTATGGTTTCTAATTTGTTTACGCGGCGTCGCTCTGTCTCTCGACGTCTCAAAAAGAGATGTGTTGGGCCTTCTCAGGCGCGCTCCATCACATAACTTCCCGGCGCTTCCTCGATCGCGTTCAACGCATCGCCGCCGGGTTTGCGGGCCGGCACGCGTCTGCCGTCATGCGTCTCGATCCAGACCTGCCAATGCGGCCACCATGATCCAGGAGTCTCCGTCGCCTGCTCGAGCCAGGTCTCGTAGTCTCCCTTGGCGGGGCCGCCCGTCCAGAATTGATACTTCTTCCTGTCGGGCGGGTTGACGACGCCGGCGATATGTCCCGAGCCGGTCACGACGAATTCCACCTTGCCGCCGAAGAACCGGCTGCCGAGGAAGACGGACTTGGCAGGTGCGATGTGATCCTCGCGGGTGGCAAGATTATAGATCGGGATCTTCACGTCCTTCAGCGACACGGACTTGCCGTCGAGGATCATCTCGTTCCGCGTCAGCGCATTCTTGAGATAGCAATTGCGCAGGTAGAAGGCATGGTTTGCCGCCGCCATCCGGGTCGAATCGGCGTTCCAGAACAACAGGTCGAAGGGCAGGGGATCCTGGCCCTTGAGGTAGTTGTTGACGAAATAAGGCCATATCAGCTCGGAGGCGCGCAGCATGTTGAAGGCCATCGACATCTTCGTGCCGTCGAGATAGCCGGCCGCCTGCATATGCTCTTCTAGCGCTTCAAGCTGCTCCTCGTCGACGAAGATTTTGAGGTCGCCGGCATGGGTGAAGTCGACCTGGGTGGTGAAGAGTGTCGCGGTCTTGATGCGCTTGTTCTTCTCCTTGGCATGCAGCGCCAGCGTCGCCGCCAGCAGCGTGCCGCCGACGCAGTAGCCGACAGCGTTGACGTCCTTCTCGCCGGTCGCCTTCTCGATCGTTGCCAGCGCGAAATCGATACCCTCTCGGGCATAGGCCGCCCAGTCCTTGTTGGCGTGGCGCGCATCCGGGTTGACCCAGGAAATGACGAAGACCGTCTGACCCTGGTCGACGCACCATTTGATGAAGGATTTTTGCGGGTTGAGGTCGAGAATATAGAACTTGTTGATCCAGGGCGGGCAGATCAAAAGCGGCCGCTTCAGCACCGTTTCGGTCGAAGCCTCGTACTGAATGATCTGGCAGATGTCGTTCTGGGCGATCACCTTGCCTGGCGTCAGCGCCATGTCGCGGCCGACGGCGAATTTCGTCATGTCGGTCTGGCGAAGGCGAAGGTCGCCATGTCCGGCGGCGATATCCTCGGCCAGCATCTTCATCCCGCGCACCAGATTGGCGCCGCTGGTCGCGATCGTCTCGCGGTAGAGCTGCGGATTGGTAGCGATGAAGTTGGTTGGCGAAAGCGCTGCCGTAATCTGCTTCACGTAGAAGCCGGCCTTGTGTTTGGTGTGCTCGTCGAGGCCCTCGGTCTCCGACACCATCTTTTCCACCCAGTCGGACGTGACGAAATAGACCTGGCGGAGAAAATCGAAGAACGGATTCTTCTGCCAGTCCTCGTCCGAAAAGCGCTTGTCCTTGCGGGTGTCCGGCTCGGGTGTCGTGGGATCGCCCTGCATGCGCTGCATCGAGCGCATCCAGATACCGAAGAACGAGGACATCAGCTGCGTCTGTGCCTCGAAGGTGCGGCGCGGATCGGAAATCCAGTATTCAGTGACCTTGGAAAGCGTCTTGACCATGTCGGTCATCGGATCGGCGGCGCTTTCGGTGATCTCGCCGCGTTCGCGTGGCGCAAGCCAGGCAGACGCTGCTTGTCCGAGATTTTCGAGCGCCCGGGCGAAATTCATCGCCATGGCCTCAGGATCCTTCAACAGATAGGGATCGAGATCGGTCGCGTCGAAGCCGGCCTTGCCGCCATTCTCCTGCTTGCTGTCGGTCACCATTTCCTCCGGCGGCAGCACCACTCTTTTTATCCATTCGTTGTACATCGTGATCGAACGAGAAAACAAGTTCCACCCGCATCGGCTCGTGCTATTGCATTGTGGCTGCGACAAATTTAACAGTCGAAGCAGTCAAAACTGGATTTTTGAGGCATGACGAAGAACGGCATTCGGCGCATCGCAACCTTCAACCGCACCGCACTGATCTGCGTCGCGGCGGCGATGGCCCTTGCCGGATGCAATCTGACGGCGGAACAAAAAGCCGCAGCCGCCGCCAAGCGAGCGGCGCCGACCGCCGTCGTCATGCCGGCTACCAAGGGCGAGGCGGCCGAGGGCGGCCTTGCAAAATACCCGGACGGCTATCCGAATTTCGGCGCGCCGCTGACCGCCGCCAATGTCCAGATGAGCGACGAGCAGGCGGCCGAACTGCAGCATCAGCTGACGGCACTTGCCGCCCGGCGCAAGGCAGGCGCGATCTCGGAAGCCGAATATCAGGCCAAGGTCGCCGAAATGCGGCGTCTCGCCGCCGAGCACGGCACTGATACGCTGTCTGAAATCTCCAAATAGACCTTGCCTTTCAGGCGATTTGGACGCAAAGCCTTCGGCAAGGATCGGAAGATACAATTTTCCCGATAAAGCGCGTTTCACGACCTTTCCGTCAAAGATTCGCCGCGTCGCTTGGGTTTGATGAATACGGCGTTGCGATTCTGAAGTTCGTGTCGCAGCCGCCGGGAGACGGAACGAACTTCGACTGCGGCCCGAAATGCCGCCTTTCCATGGGGAATGAGATGGAAGAGTTTCACAAAGTCCGGCGTTTGCCGCCTTATGTTTTCGAACAGGTCAACCGTTTGAAGGCAAGCGCGCGAGCGGGCGGCGCCGATATCATCGATCTCGGCATGGGAAACCCCGACCTTCCCACTCCCCAGTCGATCGTCGACAAGCTGTGCGAGGTCGTGCAGGATCCGCGCACGCACCGCTATTCCTCTTCCAAGGGTATTCCGGGGCTGCGCCGCGCCCAAGCCGCCTATTATGCCCGCCGTTTCGGCGTCAAGCTCAACCCGGATACCCAGGTGGTCGCCACCTTGGGCTCCAAGGAAGGCTTCGCCAACATGGCGCAGGCAATCACCGCGCCTGGCGACGTGATCCTCTGCCCGAACCCCACCTATCCGATCCACGCCTTTGGCTTCCTGATGGCCGGCGGCGTGATCCGTTCCATGTCGGTGGAGCCGGATGCGAGCTTCTTCGAACCGCTGGAACGGGCGGTCAGGCATTCTATCCCGAAGCCCTTGGCGCTGATCCTCAACTATCCCTCGAACCCGACGGCTTTTGTCGCGACGCTCGATTTCTACAAGGACGTGATCGCTTTTGCGAAAAAGCACGACATCATCGTGCTTTCCGACCTCGCCTATTCGGAAATCTACTTCGACGGCGCCCCGCCGCCGTCGGTTCTCGAAGTGCCGGGCGCGATGGACGTGACCGTCGAGTTCACCTCGATGTCGAAGACCTTCTCCATGCCCGGCTGGCGCATGGGCTTTGCCGTCGGCAACGAGCGGCTGATCGCGGCGCTTACCCGCGTCAAGTCCTATCTCGACTACGGCGCCTTCACGCCGATCCAGGTGGCGGCGACGCATGCGCTGAACGGCGATGGTTCCGACATTGCGGAAGTCCGCAACGTCTATAAACGTCGCCGCGACGTCATGGTCGAAAGCTTCGGCAAGGCCGGGTTCGACGTGCCGCCGCCGGCTGCGACGATGTTCGCCTGGGCGAAGATCCCGGAAAAGTTCCGTCATCTCGGTTCGCTGGAATTCTCCAAGCTGCTGGTCGAGAAGGCCGACGTCGCCGTTGCCCCGGGCATCGGCTTCGGCGAAATGGGCGACGACTACGTCCGTCTGGCCCTTGTCGAGAACGAACACCGCATCCGCCAGGCTGCGCGCAATATCAAGAAGTTCATGTCGACGGCAGACGAGACGATGCACAACGTCATTTCGCTGAACGCACACCGCTAATCCAACCATTGGGCAGCCGCGTGATGCGGCTGCCGCCACACAGACATTTCAGGATCGATCCATGGCAGATGCCCTCAAAATCGGCATTGCGGGCTTGGGCACCGTTGGCGCCTCGCTTGTCCGCATCATTCAGCAGAAAAGCAACGAGCTTGCCGTCACCTGCGGGCGTCCGATCACCATCACCGCCGTCTCCGCACGTGACAGGGCGAGGGACCGCGGCATCGATCTTTCCACTGTTACCTGGTTCGACCGGCCGGAAGAGCTTGCCGAAAGAGGCGATATCGACGTCTTCGTCGAGCTGATGGGCGGCGCCGAAGGGGCGGCCAACATCTCCGTGCGCGCTGCACTCCAGCGCGGTCTCCATGTGGTGACAGCCAACAAGGCGCTGCTTGCCTATCACGGCGTGGAGCTTGCGACGATCGCCGAGGAGAAGGGGTCGCTGCTGAACTTCGAGGCGGCAGTCGCCGGCGGCATCCCGGTCATCAAGGCGCTGCGTGAATCGCTGACGGGCAATTCCGTCTCGCGCATCTATGGCATCATGAACGGCACCTGCAATTATATCCTGACCAAGATGGAGAAGGAGGGGCTTTCCTTCGCCGAATGCCTCAAGGAAGCGCAGCGGCTGGGTTATGCCGAGGCCGATCCGGCCTTCGATATCGAAGGCAACGATACCGCTCATAAGCTTTCCATCCTGACGACGCTCGCCTTCGGCAATCAGATCGCGGCCGACGACATCTATCTCGAAGGCATCACCAACATCTCGATCGAGGATATCCACGCCGCCGCCGAGCTCGGTTATCGCATCAAGCTCTTAGGCGTTGCCCAGCGCACCGATACAGGCATCGAGCAGCGCGTGCACCCGACCATGGTGCCGGTCGATTCGGTCATTGCCCAGGTCGACGGCGTCACCAATGCGGTGGCAATCGAATCCGACGTGCTCGGCGAACTGCTGATGGTCGGCCCTGGTGCCGGCGGCAACGCCACGGCCTCGTCGGTGCTCGGCGATATCGCCGATATCGCCAAGAGCCAGCCGGGCGCCCAGCGCGTGCCTGTGCTCGGTCATCCCGCAACGACGCTGGAGCCCTACCGCAAGGCGCGGATGCAGAGCCACGAGGGCGGCTATTTCATCCGCCTGACCGTGCTCGACCGCACCGGCGTCTTTGCCAGCGTCGCAACTCGCATGGCCGAAAACAACATCTCGCTGGAATCGATCGTCCAGCGCTCCAAGCAGCATCTGGCGCCATCGCACCACCAGACGATCATTCTCGTCACCCACGCGACGACGGAAGAGTCGGTGCGCAAGGCGGTCGCCTCGATCAAGTCGGAAGGCTACCTCTTCGGCGAGCCGCAGGTGATTCGCATCGAGCGGCCGAAAGAGGAAGGCTGAGCCTTTTTCTCGTCCCGGAGGACCGTTGCGCCGCCCTGTCCCTGCAGGGCGGTTTTTTTGTTATCTATTCAACCTTTCGTTACGGAAGGCTATATTAACAGATACCGAAATATTGATATAACTAAACCTAAGATGGTGAGTCGTCTGGGTGGAGAATTTCATGAGCAAGGACAGCCACGCCGGGAAGGGGTATGGCTACCCGAGCGACGTGCCGCCGAACCATCCTGATTTGCCTGAGGAAATCCTCAAGCCGGCCTACCGTGAAATTCCTCAAGAGATCTCTGATGAGGCTGATGACGAGGAAAACACGGAAGGCCGCAACTGGGCCATTCTGCTGACGCTGTTTTCGTTCCTGCTGGTGCAGTTCGCCGGCATCGCCATGATCATCTGGGCGGTGTTTTGGTAAAAATCCGTGTCTGCAAATCCATCGCTATGTTATCTCCGCTGCTCCTGTAGAAAGAGCAGATGAAGTCAGCGGAGTGTGGCATGGCAGATCTCGTCGACCCGGTACAGCGCGCATTTCTCGGCGTGGAGAAATCCGCGCTCGACAATCGCTGGGTCGCGCGGCTCGACCAGGCCGGGCAGAACCGCGCGCTGGCCATGTCGCAGATCCACGGACTGCCGGATCTGATCGCCCGGGTGCTTGCCGGGCGCGGCGTGACGGTAGACGAGGCGATCGAATTCCTCGATCCGACGATCCGCAGCCTGATGCCCGATCCCCATAAGCTGACCGATTGCGAAAAGGCCGCGACCCGCCTCTTGCGCGCGATCGAGCGTGGTGAGAGCGTCGCGATCTTCGGCGACTATGACGTGGACGGCGCAGCCTCCTCGGCGCTGATGTTTCGTTTTCTCAGTCATTTCGGCGTCAGGGCGACCATCTATATTCCCGACCGCGTCTTCGAAGGTTACGGCCCCAATCCGGCGGCGATCAACCAGTTGATCGACAATGGCGCTCAGCTGATCGTGACCGTCGATTGCGGCTCCACCAGCCACGAGGCGCTGGCCGCCGCTGCCGCGCGCAATATCGATGTCGTCGTCATCGATCACCACCAGGTGACACATGAGCTGCCGCCCTGTCATGCGCTGGTCAACCCGAACCGCGAGGACGATCTCTCGGGGCAGGGGCATCTGTGCGCCGCCGGCGTCGTCTTCATGGTGCTGGTCGCGACGCTCCGGCTGCTGCGGGCGGCCGGCAACAAGCGCATCCTGGCGATCGACCTGCTGCAATGGCTGGATATCGTCGCACTTGCGACGGTCTGCGATGTCGTGCCGCTGAAGGGCCTTAACCGCGCCTATGTGGTGAAGGGGCTGGTCGCTGCCCGTCACCAGAGCAATGCCGGACTGGCTGCACTCTTTCGCAAGGCGGGGCTCGCGGGTCCCGTGACACCCTATCATTTCGGCTTCCTGATCGGCCCGCGCATCAATGCCGGCGGGCGGATCGGCGACGCGGCACTCGGCAGCCGCCTGCTGACGCTTGATGACGCCGGAGAGGCTGAGGTGATCGCGCAGCGCCTCGACGAGCTCAACCGCGAACGCCAGGCGATGGAGGCGATCATGCTGCAGGAGGCGGAAGCCGAGGCGCTTGCCGAATATGGCGACGGCGAGGGCGCGTCCGTCATCGTCACCGCCCATGAGAAATGGCATCCCGGCATTGTCGGGCTGATTGCGGCGCGGCTGAAGGAGAAGTTCAAACGGCCTGCCTTCGCGATCGCCTTCGATCCCTCCGGCCGCGGCACTGGCTCGGGCCGCTCGATCAACGGCTTCGATATGGGCAGGATGGTCCGAGCTGCGGTCGACGAGGGGTTGCTCGTCAAGGGCGGCGGCCACGCCATGGCCGCGGGCTTGACGGTCGAGCGCACCGATCTCGGCAGGCTGAGGACCTTCTTCACGGAGAAGGCAGCAAGAACGGTGACGAGCCTCGTCGCCAACGAGACGCTGAAGATCGACGGTGCGATCGGCGCAAGCGGCGCCACCCTCGAACTCATCGACCGTTTGGAGGCCGCCGGCCCCTACGGCTCCGGTCACGCACAGCCGCTCTTTGCCGTACCGGCGCATCGTCTGCGCGACGCCCGCCTGGTCGGCGAGAAACATGTGAAAGTGACGCTGGAGGCCATGGACGGATCGCGACTCGACGGCATCGCCTTCCGCGCCGCCGATACGCCGCTTGGCAATCTTCTCATCAATTCACGCGGCGCCAGCCTGCATGTCGCCGGGTCGCTCGGTGCCGATCATTACCAGGGCGCACGCCGCATCCAGCTGCGCGTCTGCGATGCCGCGCCGGCGAAATAGAGCGGTCGCGCAAGAACGCTGACGATGGGAAGTTTCAAGGGAGAGAAAGTGGTACGCCCTAGGGGAGTCGAACCCCTCTTCCCAGAATGAAAATCTGGTGTCCTAACCGATAGACGAAGGGCGCTTCCTTCGTGGTGGCGCCCTTATAGTCAGCACCTTCGAAGGCCGCAAGCGCCAAGGCGCGAAAAAATCATCGTTTTCGCCGATTTATTTGGGCTGTGGAAAATCACGGCGCCGCTTACCGCCGACGCGCAGCACAGGCTGGGCAACGACGTGTATCGATGCACCGAGAGATATGCCGAAACGGCATTTCTGAAAGGCAATCGACGAAACTGGTGATAGCTCCTCATACTGGTATGGTTCTTCTCGCGACGGGAGTGAGAAAGTCGCTTGGGAGATTTCCGCGCTCAGAGATTCAGAAGGCAGTCGGACGGAATGACGAGCTTTGCGGGCGCGTCTAGTCTGCTCAGGAGGTTTTATGGTTACGACACGTAATTGGAAAGTGGCATTGGCTGGCGAGTGCATGGTTTGCCGCCCGTTTGCAATGCACGACGAGCCTCAATTCAAGGAGGTATGGGATGTCCTCAAGGACGCCGATGTCACCTACGGCCATTTGGAAATGAATTTCGCAGAATACGACGAGCTCAAGTGGCCGGCCCGTGGTCAAGGCATCGGCAGCTTCATGATGGCGGATCCCGAGATCGCCAAGGACCTGAAGTGGGCTGGGTTCGACATCATGTCTACGGCGCACAATCACAGCTTCGACTTCGGAGCCGAAGGTTTGGTCGCGACCAAGAAGCACATGAAGGCAGCGGGAATTGTCACGGCGGGAACCGGTACTGATCTTGAGCTAGCAAGCGAGCCTGGCTACGTCGACAAGAAAAACGGACGTGTCGCGCTCGTTTCGACAAGTTCCGGTAACCAGCATTTCATGTGGGCTGGAATGCCAAAGGGCGCACTGCGCGGCCGTCCCGGCGTCAATCCGCAGCGCCTCACATTCGAATTCATGGTGGACGAGCAGACTGCCAAAAATCTGAAGGACTTTGGCGAGAAGTTCAATTTCATGAAGAAGCCGAAACATGGCCGGGAAGGTTCGTTCGGGGTTCAGATTCCCGGCGCCCAGCAATGGGGCGATCCCGAATCCTTCTTCGTAGGGGATCGCTGCGAGGTTATCAGCCGCTGCCACAAGCGGGACCTGGATCGAAACCTTCGCTCCGTCCACGAGGCCCGTTCGATGGCGGACCTGGTTATCGTAGCGCATCATTTCAGCGTCTCGGACGGTCCGAGAGGCGATACGCCGCCTGCCTTCGTAAAGGAGTTCGCTCACGCGGTCATCGACGGCGGCGCCGACATTTACGTCGGCCACGGCTGGCATCGCACCCTCGGCGTCGAAATCTACAATGGCCGGCCAATATTCTATGGTATTGGCAACTTCTTTGCGCAGTCCGAGTTCATTCAGCGCGTCCCGTATGACAGCTACGACGCCTGGGGACATGACGTCGACCGTCTCTCAATGCTGACGCCCGCCGCTCATCCGCTGCATCCCGGTCTCGACACGCCGACGGATACATGGTGGAGCTCCGCCATTATCAAGCTGGAGATGGAAGGGGACAAGCTGAAACGCATTCTCCTGCATCCAGTCGAGATGGGCCGCGACACCTCGCCTGAAGTCAAGCAGACGAGGCGCACCGGGAAGGGCGAACATCACAATACTGAAGGTCGGCCGATGGCGGCGAAGGGAGAAGACGCGGCGCGCATCATCGATCGCTATCGTCGCCTCTCGGAACCTTTCGGCACCCGGATAGAGACCAGGAACGGCGTAGGCGTTATCGAACTGTAGTGGAATGTGCCTGCTGCGGTGGAGGCCGCAGCAGGCGGCACGCAATCCAAAAACTGGTCCAAGTTCGGGCCAGAACTGAAAGGGAGGTGACCGAATGCTGCATCTCAACGGCGCTGTCGTCAGCGGCGAAGCTGCGTCGACCACCGAAAGTTTCGATCCCCTGTTGGACGTCAGGGACCTGAAAGTCTCCTTTCCGGGTCCCGAAGGCGAAGTCCAGGTCGTTCGGGGGATCAGCTACGACATACCTCGTGGTAAGACGCTAGGTATCGTTGGCGAGAGCGGATGCGGGAAGACGATGACCTCGCTCGCCCTTCTCGGGCTGGTCGCCGGAGGAGGCAGGGTCGGCGGAACAATCGGGTTCAACGGCCGAGATCTCGCGCAATTCTCCCAGAGGCAGTGGCAGCAGGTTCGGGGACGCGAGATCGCGATGATCTTCCAGGAGCCTATGACTGCCATGAACCCGGTCATGGCAGTCGGGCGGCAGATCGGCGAGGTGCTTGTCAAGCATGAAAAGCTCAACAAGGTGACAGCACACGCACGCGCTGTCGATCTCCTCGCACAGGTGGGGATCCCGTCGCCGGCCAGGCGAGCGGAGGATTACCCGCACCAGCTATCCGGTGGCATGCGGCAGCGCGCGATGATCGCTATGGCCCTCGCTTGCCGCCCCAAGCTGCTGATCGCCGATGAACCGACTACTGCGCTCGACGTCACGATCCAGGCGCAGATCCTCGACCTCATGTTGACGCTGCAGGACGATGCGCACATGTCGATCCAGTTCATCAGCCACAACCTGGCCGTCGTCTCGGAAATCGCGCACTCCATCATGGTGATGTTTGCAGGGAAGGCGGTTGAATACGCCCCGGCGGACGAACTATTCGCCAATCCGCTGCATCCCTACACCCAGGGACTGATCCAGACGCTGCCGGACCCCGACAAGCGGGTCGAACGTCTCTACGTGATACCGGGCAGAGTTACGTCCGACATAACGAAGGGATGTCGCTTCGCTCGCCGCTGTCCGTTTGCGATGGATGTCTGCAGACAGACGGAACCCGATCTCCTCGAAGTCGCTCCCGGCCACAAGGTCGCATGCCATAGGGTACAGCCATGACCGAGTTATTGACCCTCGATCGTATCAACGTCGACATTCCTATCGGCGGCGGCTTCCTCAAACCAGCGGTCTGGCTGCAGGCGGTCAATGATGTGTCCCTGACCGTCGCCAGAGGAGAGACACTTGCGCTTGTCGGCGAGAGCGGCAGCGGAAAATCGACGCTTGGGTATGTCGTCGCCGGGCTGCGCAAGCAGACTGCCGGAACCGTGACCTTCAACAGCGCCAGGACCAGAGGCGCAGGGCACGCTCCGGTTCAAGTTATATTCCAAGATCCGTTCTCTGCGCTCGACCCGCGCATGGTTGTCGGCGAGATCGTTGCGGAGCCCCTGAGGCTCAAAGGAGTTGCCTCCGATGCCCGACAGGCGAGGGCTGTCGAGGTTCTAGGGCAGGTTGGACTTCCCCCGGAATCGGCGCGGCGGTATCCCCACCAGTTTTCCGGGGGGCAGCGACAGAGGATCGCGATCGCGCGTGCCCTGATTGCCGAGCCGGAAATGATCGTTGCCGACGAGCCGCTTTCGGCTCTGGACGTTTCGATCCAAAGCCAGGTTCTCAACCTTCTGGATGACATCAAGAAGGAACACGGGATCAGCTATCTCTTCATCAGTCATGATCTCGGCGTCGTGCGTCATCTCGCAGACCGCGTTGCTGTTCTCTATCTCGGCAGGCTGATGGAGGTTGCAAGTTCCGAAGATCTCTTCCTGACGCCCAGCCACCCTTACACTCAGGCGCTGCTAGCCGCCGTGCCGCGCATCGGACGGGGCCGCCGCAAGAAGGAGAATATCCTCCGCGGCGAGATACCCTCACCGTTGGCGCCCCCCTCGGGCTGCGTCTTTCACACACGCTGTCCGAGGGCTCAGGACGTCTGCAAGAGGGAACGGCCAGAACTTCTACCCGCACCTGGTCGTCCGAAGCAGCTTTCAGCCTGCCATTTCAAGGATTGAGCCGATGTTGAGGTACACCATTTCTCGTCTCCTCCAGGCAGTGCTCGTCACTCTCGTGATGTCGCTTCTGCTTTTCATGCTCATCGGCCTCATGCCCGGTGACCCCGTGGAGAACATGCTGGAAGGAAATCCGTCTCTGACGCCCGACAATATTGCGCAGATGCGTGAGTTATACGGGATGAACCAGCCGCTCTACGCTCGATACGGTCACTGGCTGTACTCGGCGCTGCACGGCGATCTTGGCTATTCCAGTCTGTACTTCCGTCCGGTCCTCGACGTGCTAGGGCCCGCCTTGATCCAGACCGCCAAGCTGCTGATCGCCTGCGAAATCATCAGTATTCCGCTCGCGATGTTCCTCGGTGCGATTGCCGCACGCAAGCCGGGCGGATGGACGGACAGCATCATCAGCCTGTTGGCGTTTGCAAGCATCTCGCTTCCCGGATTCTGGACTTCGCTGATCCTGATCATCGTCTTCTCGGTGAAACTGGGATGGCTTCCAGCAAGCGGAACGCCGCTCCTGAGCGATGCGCCCTTCACCGAGCAGGTCGTGCACATGATCCTGCCGATAGTCGTCCTGACTTTCTTCCACGTGGGGCCCTTGGTGCGATACGTGCGCGCCTCGATGATCGAAACCCTAAATTCGGACTTCGTGCGGACCGCTCGCGCAAAGGGACTGTCGGAAACAACGGTTATAATGCGGCACGCTCTCCGCAATGCGCTCATTCCTATGGTCACGGTGCTTGCCCTGGGGTTCGGCTCGCTGTTTTCCGGTGCGCTTGTTGTAGAAACGATCTTCGGCATGCTGGGCATGGGCAAGGTCATCTACGACGCAATCAGCAATATCGACTTCAATCTGGCCCTTGTCGGCCTCTTGCTGGCAACGATCGTCACGCTCTTCTCGAGCCTTCTCGCCGACATCGCCTATGCGTGGCTTGACCCGAGGATTACACTGAAATGAGCATCGTCACCGCAGAAACCGCGCCAGCGAGCGCCACTTCCAACTCGGTCTGGAGCAAGCGCTGGGATCGCTTCCGCCACAACAAGCTCGCGATGATCTCCCTGGTCTTCGTCGTCATTCTTGCCCTTGCATGTGCGCTGGCCGGGCCGATCGAGTACCTTACGGGGATAGACGCCAATGCGACGAACTTGTTGCGTCGGTTCAAGCCACCGTCCGCACAGCACTGGCTCGGAACCGACGATCTCGGCCGGGATGTGCTTCTGCGCCTCCTGTTCGGCGGGCAAGTTTCCATCGCCGTGGGCCTCCTCGCGACGTTCATTACAGCGGTCATCGGCATCGCCGTGGGGGTCACGGCCGGCTACATCGGCGGCAGGTTCGACAACGTTCTCATGCGAATGACGGACTGCATCATCGCGCTGCCACTGATTCCGGTCCTGATCGTCCTCGGCGCCGTCGATCTGACGAAACTCGGCCTGAGCCAGTCTGCGGCGACGTCTCCCGCGGCGGTCTTCCTTCGGATCGTGGTCATCATCGCGCTTGTGGACTGGACGACCATCGCGAGAATTGCCAGGGCTGGTACGATCACGCTCCGCGACGTCGACTACGTCCGGGCGGCGACAGTGAGCGGCGCCAAGGGGCGATACAACATCTTCGTTCACGTCCTACCCAACATCGCCACTCCTCTGATCGTTGCGATGACGTTGTCGGTCGGACGTATCATCTTGTTCGAGTCCACGCTGAGCTTCCTGGGCTTCGGCATCGCCCCGCCGACGCCGACGTGGGGGAACATGCTCACCAACGCCCAGCAACTCATCATCTCCGCGCCAATGCTTGCCGTCTATCCGGGGCTTCTGATCTTCAGCACGGTGATGGCGGTCAATTTCGTCGGCGACGGCGTCCGCTCGGCATTCGATCCGCGCTCGGAGACGAGCAGGGGATCGCACTAAGGAAATAGAACAGAGTCTGATGGAGGATAAAATGACATCTGTAGGAAAGAGACTTAAGGCGTTCGTCACTGCGGCTCTTGCCACGGCTGCACTGACCTCGCTATGCGCTGCTCCCGCAATGGCGCAGGCAAAAGACCAACTGGTGGTCGGGCAGTTGCAGTTCCTGACGAACTTTCATCCACTCGTCCAGGTCAACAATACCAAGCGTCTCGTCATCAACTACGCGCTTCGGCCAATCACGGCCTTCGACGAGAACGTGGTGAACAACTGCATTCTCTGCGAGACGCTTCCGACAATCGAAAACGGCCTCGCTAAGATCGTTGATCTGCCGGATGGCAAGAAGGGCATGAAGATCACCCTGAAGCTTCGCCAGGGCCTTGCCTGGGGCGACGGCGTTCCGGTCACGTCCAAGGACATCCAGTTCACGTGGAAGATGGCACAAGATCCCAAGATCGGCTTTTCCAACTACAATTCCTGGACGCGCGCATCAGAGGTGGAGGTCGTTGACGACCGAACCGTCACGCTGACGCTCCCGCGCGTCATGTCGAGCTACAACTCCTGGGATCAGGTCATTCCGGAGCATCTCGAAGGGCCTATATATGCGGCAAACCCAACGCTCGACGCCTACGTCAAGCAGTCCCTCTACAACACCCAACCAACCAATCCGGGTCTTTGGAATGGCTCGTTCCTTTTGAGCGACTATCAGATCGGAACGCGGATCGTGTTCACCCCGAACCCGAAATGGCCGGGTGAAAAGCCACATCTGCAACGCATTGTTCTGAGCTATCGCGACAACTCGTCGGCGCTGCTTCAGAACCTCCTCGCGGGATCGGTCGAGGCCGTCCCGGTCAGCCCCGGCGGCATCAGCTTTTCGCAGATGCTCGATCTCAAGAACCAGCAGCCCGACAAGTTCACGTATCATCTCGCATACGGAACGAATGTAGAGCGCATTGCAGTCAATTTCGACAATCCGATCTTAAAGGAGAAGGCCGTCCGGCAGGCGATCCTGTACGCGATCGACCGACAGGCAATCAGTGACGAGCTGTTTGGTGGGCTGCAGCCAGTCGCCAACGGCATCCTGAGCAGCGAGAACGCCTACTACAACAAGGACATGACGCTGTACTCCTATGATGCGGAGAAGTCCAAAGAGCTGCTCGAAAGCGCTGGTTGGAAGCCGGGCAGCGACGGCATCTGCGTCAACGACAAGGGAGATCGCCTGTCGCTCGAACTCGTCTCCACCTCCGGTAACCAGACACGTGAACAGATCGCTCAGGTGATCCAGAGCCAGTTGAAGGAGGTCTGCATCGAGATCACCAACAACTTCGTGCCGCTCCAGGAATTCAACGGCGAAATGGCCCGCAAGCGGAAGTTCAAGGCGCTGATGATGTCCTCGATCGACTTTTCGCCGTCCGTTTCTCCACGTATCGCCCTGGGATCAGACGCGATCCCAAAAGCCGAGAACAACGGCGTCGGCAATAACTTCTCCGCCTATGCCAGCCCGGCAATGGACAAGGCCATCATCGATCTCGAAGCCGCGCTGGATCCGCAGACGACGAGGGAGAAGTGGGCCGAGGTACAGAAGATCTTTTCCGACGACCTGCCGATGCTGCCGCTCTATTTCTACCCGCGAGCGTACGTGACTGTGACGGACCTGAGCAATTTCCGGCAGGGCACGCTCGATCCCCTGCAGATCTGGTCGGAGGAATGGCAGCGCCAGTGACCGAACGGCAAACCGAAGCCACTTCATGAAACATCGCGCGGGATACTTACGACCATGAACATAGCCATTCTTGACGATTATCTGGGGGTTTCCCAGCAGGTCGCAGACTGGGGGAGACTGAAGTCCCGCGCCAATGTCGTCGTCTTCGACCGGCCGCTCGCACTTCTCGACGAGGCGGCGCGCGAACTGGCCGACTTCGACGTCCTCTGCACTCTGCGGGAGAGAATGCCGATCCCCGGCGAGTTGATCCGCAGCCTGCCGCGGCTGAAATACATCGTCGTGACGGGAAAGCGCTACGATACAGTCGACGTCCGTGCCGCGGCGGAACGCGGCGTCCCCGTCTCAAATACCCCCGTCAGCGGGGCGGGTGCCGGCGGGGTCGCCGAACTCGTGTGGGGCCTGGTCTTCGCCGTAACGAGACATATCGCCTCGGAGGATCGAGGCATGCGCGGGGGAGGCTGGCAGACTCGGGCGGGGACGACCGTCGGCGGCAAGGTTCTCGGCATCCTCGGTCTTGGCGGCCTCGGGAAACGCGTGGCGGAGATCGGGCGCGCTTTCGGCATGGAAGTTCAGGCTTGGAGCCAGAACATGACTAAAGAGCAGGCGGAGGAGGCCGGCGCACGTTTCGTCTCGAAAGAGGAGCTGTTTGCCACCAGCGACATCGTCACGGTCCACCTCGCGTTAAGCGACCGGACGCGCGGTATCGTGGGTGCAACCGAGTTGAGGGCCATGAAAAGCAGCGCTTACCTCATCAACACCGCACGAGGTGCGATCGTCGATGAGGCGGCGCTTATAGCCGCTCTCCGCTCGAACGCGATCGCTGGTGCAGGCCTCGACGTATATGAACAGGAACCGTTGCCATCCGATCATCCCTTCCGCAGCCTTCCAAACGTCGTGATCACGCCGCACCTCGGCTATTTCACCAAGGACATGTTGGGAAGCTACTACGGAGACGCCGTTCGCTTGATCGAATGCTTCCTGGACGGACGGCCGGAGCGTGTCGTCAACATGGGTCTGGAACCTGGATCCTGAGGTGATCGAATTCTTCCTCAGAATCAGGCGGAGCCGTCTCGTAGAATTGCTGACGACGGGTGACTTCGCACTCTATACCGCGGCGAACTGTTTCTCGCTCCTCGGCACCTGGATGCAGCGGATCGCCTGCAGTCTCCTCGTGTGGGACATGACGCGATCACCGTTCTGGCTCGGCGTTCTTGCCGCGGCCGACCTGTTGCCGACGGTTCTCGTCGGGCCGGTCGGAGGCGCTGCCGCAGATCGCTGGGACGCGCTCAAACTCAACCGGCTTTCCCAGCTTGCCCTTGCTGCGGTGGCCGGACTGCTGACGGCATTCGTGCAGTTCGACGTCCTCACGCTTGGTCTGTTGATCGCGATCGTCGGATGCATCATCGCCATGGGCCAGTCGGCGAGGATGACGATCGTCCAAGAGCTTGTCGGTCGAGATGACGTTCCGGTCGCGGTCGCGATCAACTCCATGAATGTCAATCTTGCCCGTCTGATAGGACCGGCGCTTGCAGGCGTGCTTATCGTCCTGTTCGACGTGGTCTGGGTCTTTATGTTCAACACCATCGCCACGCTCATTTTTGTCGCCGTGCTACAGCGTATCGTCCCGAATGCGGATACGCCCAAGCAACCGAGAGGCAAGGGCGTGTTCAGCGAGATATGGCAGGGATTTCGTTTCGTGGCTTCAGACCACGGCACGCGGCTGATGTTGTTGTTGTTACTCGCGGGAGGCGCGCTCATTCGCGCCATCGCCGAAATGCTTCCTGCATTCGCGGCAATGCTTTCGGCTGTGCCTGCTACTGGACTGGCGGCGCTGACGACGTCGATGGCTTTCGGCTCCGTGATGGCCGGCCTGACGATGAACATCTACCTCTCGACGCCGCGCCTTCCGGTTCAAATCGCCGTGGCTTGGCTAATGTCGGCTTGTGCGGCAGCCGCGTTCATCTTTGGCAACTCCGTCTGGACGCTCGCGGTCTTCGCCATGCTGATGGGGTATCTGACATCGGTAAGCCTGATCGCCACGCAGACATATGTCCAGCTTGGCACGCCACCTGTTCTGCGCGGCCGGGTCCTCAGCGTTCACGGCCTGATCTTCCGTGCGAGCCCTTCTCTTGGTGCCCTAGTGTTGGGGCTGAGTTCGGACGCCTTCGGTCTCAAGCTTCCAGTATTCTGCAGTGCTGCCATCATGCTCGTCGTGGTGCTTCTCTTCATGCCCGCGGTGCTCAGGATGCGGTTCCATCCCGAAGAGATTTCGACGAGACACTAGGTGGGTTCAGTCCCCAGAAGCTCCATGCTGAGGTTTCTAAGAATGCGGAAGGCTGCCTCGTGAAGGCGGTTCGACAATCGTCGAGCAGGCTGAACGAGTTGCACCGAGAGGATCAGTTCCGGACCCACGATCTTGCGAAGGGCCAAACCCTGCCGGGCGCTTGGACCTTTCGACGCCAGGGTGCGGATCGACGCGACCGTGTATCCGTACCCGTCTCGCACGAGGTCGAACATGGTGTCGAGTGGGTCGAGTTCGAAGACGATATTGAGCTTCTGGCCGAGTCGCGCGAGTTCGGAGTCAAGCAGAACGCGCGTGCTGTTAGGCCGGCAGGCGATGACCATGGGCATATCGGCGAGGGTTTCAAGGTGTACGGGCTTGTCGTCCTTGAACGCATCTTCACGGCCGATGAGGTAGAGGTTTTCATCAACAAGATCGTGAATCTCCAGCATTGGCGAAGATGGCGCGTCATACATGATCGCCATGTCCAGACGGCCAGACAGGATCCATTCCTGAAGCTGGTTTGAGCGGCCGTGGACCAGCATCACCTGAGCGTCGGACAGCTCTTCCCTGAGTTTGCGGATGAGCGCTGTCGCGATCGCGGTCGAGATCGTAGCAGGCAAACCGATCCCCACCTTTCCCGACTTCCCTGTTCGAGAATTCTCGATGTCCTCGTAGGTGCGCTCGATTTGCCGAAGAATCCCACGCGCATTGTCGAGCAGACGTTCTCCCGCTTCCGTTAGTTCGACGCCTCGGCCGTTGCGGAGCAGGAGCCGCTCCTTCAGTTCGGTCTCGAGGTTTCGGACCTGCCGGCTGAGCGCAGGTTGTGCGATGTGAAGGAAAGCCGAGGCCCGGCTGAAGCTCCCGAGTTCCGCCACCCGGACAAAGTAGGCGAGTTGACGAATGTCCATGTGTTCATCTCCGGGATATGCCGATTTGCTATGACTGATAGTATGGCAGAACATCTGGAGATACCAGAACCGATCCTGTAGCCTCGTCGAAAATCAGCTTGCGGGAGGAACAATGTTGCCATCCACGGAGGTCGCAGAACGCGGCGGGTTCAAGATCTGGCAGTGCGTGCTTTGCGCATATGTGTATGACGAGGCGCTTGGAGATCCCGATAGCGGCGTGGCGCCGGGCACCCGCTGGGAAGACGTGCCCGACGATTGGGTTTGCCCGGAGTGCGGCGCTCGAAAAAGCGAGTTCGACATGGTGGTCGTCGGATGACCGCGATCGGATCGGTGAACCTCTGATGTCTGATATCTTGATCATTGGTGCGTCCCATTCCGGGGTCGCTGTTGCGGCCGCATTGCGCAGCGCCAAATATGACGGCTCCATCATGCTGGTAACGGAGGAGAACGTCCTTCCCTACCATCGTCCGCCGCTCTCAAAAGAAGCGCTGTCGAAGGACGACTATTCTCCAACGCCGCTCCGCCCGGAGACGTTCTACGCCTCGAACCGGATCGACCTCGTTCAGTCCGTGAAGATCGTCGCGCTGAATGTAGCGGAAAGTTATGCACTCTCCGAGGATGGAACGCGTTTTTCCTACGGGCACCTGGTCCTCGCCTGCGGGGCCGAACCACGTCGTCTGTCTACATCTGTGGATCCCGACGGCGTCGCCCGCACTCTGCGCACGCATGAAGATCTGATCGGATTGAAAGCACGCCTTGCCGGCGCCAAGTCGGTCGCGATCATCGGCGGCGGACTGATCGGCATGGAAATCGCCGCAATGGCTTTGGCAAAGGGGCTCGGCGTCACGGTCATCGAGGCCGGTTCGAGGCTGATGGAGCGGACGGTCAGCAAGTCCATCGCCAATTACGTGCTCGACCGGCATCTGAACCAGGGGCTTCATGTTCGCTTCGACGCTGCAGTAGCGACGGTCGTTCGCGACTGTGGCCGAGGTGTCGATCTGGTCACCTTAAGCGACGGCGAGCAGATCGAGGCCGATATCGTCGTGGTGGCGATCGGGGCGGCGCCCCATGAAAACTTGGCGCGCGACGCGGGCCTTGAAGTGAACAACGGCATTCTCGTTTCGGAGATCGGGTGTTCGTCGCACCCGGCCGTCTATGCCATTGGCGATTGCTCCGCTTGGTACGATCCGGTGCTCGGACGCCACGTCCGAAACGAAGCGGTCAATCCCGGGCAGGATCAGGCGAAGATCGTTGCTGCGGCAATCACCGGGGCGGCACCGCCGCCCAAGCGTCTGCCGCGCTACTGGTCGCATCAGGCCGCAATCCAGATTCAGATGTCGGGCGACGTGAACGGCGCCGATATGGAAGCGGTGCTGAACGCGCCGGCCAGCGGCGCATTCTCGGTTCTGGGCTTCAAGAGCGATCGTCTCGTTGCCATCCAGACGATCAACGCCCCACAGCAGTTCGGCAAATTGCACGACATGATCGGGATGGACCGAGACGCGCTTGCCGCAGCACTCGATGTCGAGTTTCCGCCACCCCATCACCATTGAAGCGCATCACCAGTGAAGCAAATCGGCGCGACGGCCCAAGGAGGATCAATCGATGCAAACTGCGTCCTACACCGAAAAAGAACCGACCCGTTTTCGCCGCGGCCAATCCTGGAAGATCAACATGTTCGGCAAGAATTCGGATATTGCCGCGCCCGATCCACAGGCCTTCCGGCTTGATTTGAACGCTCATCAAAAGCTCGACTCGCATTTCCACATCGTCGACCAGTTCCAGGTCTTCATCGCCGGAAGCGGCGCGATCGGCCGTGACGAAGTGCGTCTCGTTACCGTGCATTACGCCGACCATCACACCGGCTATGGCCCGCTGATCGCCAGCGAACAGGGACTGTCGTACCTGACTTTGCGCAGCAAGACCGATGCCGGGCTTGTCTACCTGACGACGCCGAACGTTCGTGAAAAGCTTAAACCCACTAAACGCCGTCATCGCACTTCGGGTGCGGTGGCGCTGTCGATCGAGCCGGTTCTTCGAAATCGCACCGAGTTGACCGTCGACACCGTCATCGAGGAGCAGCCGGGTGATGATGGCATGAACTGCAAGGTGTTCCGGCTGGGACCGACCATGGCGGTGCAGACGCCCGATCCGAGCGGCAGCGGTGGCCAGTACCTGATCGTGCTGAACGGGAGTTTCATCCATGAGGGTCAGACCTATCAGCCCTTTTCGCTCATTTTCGTGCGGTTCGACGATCCTGCGCCGACCATCACGGCTGGCGAGGACGGACTGGAACTGATGATCACACAGTTTCCGACCGAAGATGAGTGGATGAAATCCATCTAATCCCAGAAGAGAGGAGGAAACCGTGACCGACTTCAACCTCGAGGCAATCCGCAAGGAGATCGCTCCTTCCGGAACGCTGGTTTGCGCTCTCAATCACGGCAATGTCGTGCTGGTTCGGCGCGGTCCGACGGACGAGACGCCGACGGGGGTGTCGGTGGACCTCGCACGGGCGCTTGCAGAGAGCCTCTCGCTGCCGATCCGCTTTCGCCATTACGACAGAGCCGGTGATGTTTCCGCAGGCGTCGGCACGGGGGAGTGGGACGTGTGTTTCCTCGCAATCGATCCGCAGCGAGCCGTACGCATCGCCTATAGCGAGCCTTACGTACAGATCGAAGGCGCATTTCTGATACGCCCCGCTGCGGGGCCGTTGGGCCTGAAGGACGTGGAACGGCTGCGACTGAAGATCGGCGCCGTCAAGGGAAGTGCCTATGAACTGTTCCTCTCAAGACATGGCGGAGCCGGCGAACTGATCCGCTTCGACAGTTTTCCGGAAGCGGTGGCGGCTTTGACGGCCGGAGAGCTCGATGGTCTGGCAGGCGTGCGGCAGGCCATGTCGATCGTTGCTCGCGACAAGCCCGACTTCGCAGTGATCGAGGAACCGTTCATGGCCATTCCCCAGGCTGTCGGCATCAGTGCGGAGCGCCTGGCCGCAGCCGCGTTCACGCGTGTTTTCGTCCAACAGCAGAAGGCGAGCGGTTTCGTGCGCCAGTCTCTGGGGCTGAGCGGACACGGCGATGTCGTCGTACCGCCCTGATTGGCACCCGGCAGTTCCACGCGGCGATAGAGCAATTAACCTGGGAGGAAGGCATGAGAACGAGTGGGAAGTTCAAGGCTGTCATTAGCAAAAGCGGAACGGGTGCTGTCGTCCTGATGGCAAGCCTGTTGCTGATCGCGGCAAACAGTGCGGACGCGACCGACGGAGCAGCGCCAATCACGCAGGCGACTGTCACCGGAGGCCGGGTCGAGGGCGTCCCGAGCGACACCCCCGGCGTTACCCAGTTCCTCGGCATTCCATTCGCTGGAAATGTCGGTGGGGAAAACCGTTGGAAGCCAGCGCCGCCGGTGAAGCCATGGGATGGTGTTCTCACGGCTGACAAGTGGGGCGACCAGATGTTCCAGAACCCGAACAGTCTCGGCCGGGCGCCGATCAGCGACAACGGCTTGAACCTTGCTGTCTGGACCCCGGCCCACAGCACCGGCGATCGGCTCCCCGTCTATATGCTTATCCACGGCGGCGCCAACCGCCTGGGTTCAAGCGAGATGAAGGACCTCTATGCCGCGCAGTTGGCGGCGAAAGGCGTGGTCGTCGTCTCCGTGCAATATCGCCTTGGAGCGATGGGCTGGCTGTCGCTGCCGGAGATGGGCAAGGACAGTGGCAAGGGCCCGAAAGGCAATTTCGGGGTCCTCGATCTCGTCGATGCCCTTCACTGGATCCAAAAGAACGCGGAGGCGTTTGGAGGGGATCCGAAGACCGTGACGATCGGCGGCCAGTCGGCGGGTGGCGAAAACACCGTTGCGCTCCTCCGGACGCCGCTGGCAAAGGGTCTGTTCAAGCGCGCATTCATTCAATCGAGCTTCACCGGCTTCCTGCCGGGGAAGGTTGTCGACTTCGCCAAGAAATCCCAGCAAAACCAGGATGCGGTCAATAAGCTCTTCGGCAAAGAGGTGACGCTTGCCGACCTTCGGGCGATCGACAGCAAGGCCTGGCTGGAGAATTGGCAGGGCGGAAAGGAAACGCTTTACGGTGCAATGACAGGCGCCGTCGCGACAAACCAGTTCTATACCATCGACGACTACGTATTCACCAAGGAGTCGGTAAACCTGCTTCAGCCGGGCGATTTCGACGGTCTGGATATCATCATCGGTCAGACGGCGGACGAATATACCGGATTGCGGCCGAACGACCTGAAAATGACGGAGGGCGAGCAGCATGAGGCGATGCTGGCGGCGATCCGACCGCACCAGGCGGGCAATGTCGACGACGCCGTCTTTCCGCTCTACGAAACCAACGACCCGGTGGAAGCCTATCGATTGTCGCTGCGGATGTTGAACGACTACATGTTCGAATATGTGCGCCTCGGGGCGGAATTTGCCAAAACCCACAGCAACGCCAACGTCTATCTCTACTATTGGGACCACTGGCCGCCGGGCAAGGATCAGGGGTTTCGTCGCGCTTGGCATGCGGGAGACAACTGGTACTTCAACGGCTCGCTCCGCCCCGGAAACCGCGACCAGCTTCCATGGACGGACCCCGATTTCGCGATGCGCGACATGACCATCGCCTATCTCGCCAACTTCATCAAGACCGGCGATCCGAACGGCAATAGCGTTCCGCACTGGGGACAGGTGACCCCTCAGTCAGGCGGCCAGTTCATTCGGTTCCATGAGGGGGAAGCCGCCATGCGGACCTCGACGCTCTACCCAAGCCGTGACGCCTACCTGCGGAAAAAGATTCTGGAGGGTATCGGCATGACGGAGAGAGATATCGCTGAAAAACCCTGATCGCCGGCCGAGCGGCAGTGCCGATCTACAAGGATCGCAGAGCTGATAGAGGCCATCGATCCTGCCGGTAGGACGGGTCCAGCCCTGAGAATTGGCGGGTCGTGTCTGGTCGAATAGAACGCCGAGAATGGCTTCTGTGACCAGGAGTGGTACGCCCTAGGGGAGTCGAACCCCTCTTTACAGAATGAGAATCTGTCGTCCTAACCGATAGACGAAGGGCGCGCAGCCAGCCTCGTTAAAATAGGAGCGCGCGCCGGCTTCTGCAAGCGGAAGTGATGGCTTCTATATGGAGAGAAAGTGGTACGCCCTAGGGGAGTCGAACCCCTCTTCCCAGAATGAAAATCTGGTGTCCTAACCGATAGACGAAGGGCGCTTCCTTCGTGGTGGCGCCCTTATAGTCAGGCGTTTTGAATCCCGCAAGCGGAATTGCGGTTTTCTTTCAAAAAAATGACAGGAAATCCTGGTGCGTTCGAGAAGCCGATTATCGAAGCTGAATCAATAGGCTGCCGGTTGTTTCTTTATCGAGACGAGGCGGTGCTTCCGTAACGTAATGCGAAAATCGCGCGGCCGTCAGATCGCTCTTGCCGTCGTTATCGGTGCGCGCTTGCCGCCGCAACCCCAGTTCCAGTCGCGGGTTTTGCCGGTATCGAGGTGAACCGAATCCGTGTGGCAGTAGGTGCCGACGCCGCCGCGGTCCGGCAACGAGCGGATATAGGCGGCGATGTCCCATTTCGTCACGCCGTCGATCTGGATGTCGGCCGCCTCGCAGCTCTTGTGCATCGATTCGTCAGCGCCGCCGACGAGGCGGTTGTGCTCTTCGTCACGGTAGCCGGAGGTGACGATGACCGGCCGGCCGAAATGACTTTCGACCATCTTGATCACTTTCAGCAGGTCGGGCTTGAAGCAACCGACCTCGACCTTGTCGTTCTGGAGATGCAGCCCGTTCGGCGCGATACGCGTCATGCCGGGCAGGGCCGCCTTGTGCAGCAGGCCCGAGAGGCTGCCGAGCAGGTTCTGCTTCGGCGCGCTGTAGAGCGCGTTCATCGTCGAGGTCGGAATGCTGCCCGTCGCCAGCGACGCCGTTTGCACGGGCGCAAGCTGCGTGCTGCTATTCTGCGAGGATTGCTGCGGCAGCACCGGCTCCGCCGGCTGTGGAGGCACGGGCGGCTGGCTGTAGACGCTGCTTCGCGCCGGTGCTGCACCTTCCACCGGCACATAGGCCTGCGGCTGAATGACGGTGGACGTGCTGTTGTTCTGCGGCGCCGGCTGGTGATCGGAAAAGATGCTCATCGCTTGCGCGTTGATCCGGGTCGACTGCAGGACCAGCCCGCCAATATTGGCGGGCGCCGCCGTTGCCGAACCGGCGGGCGGGACGGCGGCATTTGGATCTTGTGCCACGACCTGAGGCGCGCCCTGGGCGCCGGAGACGTTTACGAGCCGGGGATCGGTGTAGACCGAACGTGGGGCAGGGCTTGCAGGCGCTGCCGTGGCTAGCTGTGGTGTTGCGGCCGGCACCGCCGGAACCGCCGCTGCCGAATCGAGCGCCTTCTTGTCCGACGCGCAGCCGGACAGTGCCAGCATCGAGGTGGCGATCAGCAAACCGCCCGTCACGGGCATCCGCATCTGCATCTTACGCAAGCGACAGTCTCCAGTTGATACGGAAAAACGGCGAATAGCACCATTCTTCCGCTTCGAGTCGCCAGGAGATTGCCTTCGGCGCGGGATCGCGGCAAGCGCCGAGGCGCCGGCCGGACCCGAAATCGAAAAAGCCACAAGCCTCGCAAAAGCCTTGCGGCGAAAACCCTTACCAGGCGCCGGTATTGCCCATCGAGGCCCAAGGCTCGGCGGCCGGAAGCGGGCTGCCCTTCTGCAGGATTTCGATCGAGATGCCGTCGGGCGAGCGCACGAAGGCCATGTTCCCGTCGCGCGGCGGCCGGTTGATGGTGATGCCGTTGTCCATCAGATTTTGGCAGGTGGCATAAATATCGTCGACCTCATAGGCGAGGTGGCCGAAATTGCGTCCTCCGCTATAATCTTCCGTGTCCCAATTGTAGGTAAGCTCGAGGCAGGGGGCTTTTTCGCTGTGCGCACGGTCGAGATCGTCGCGGGCAGCCAGGAAAACCAGGGTGAAGCGCCCCTTCTCGTTTTCGTGGCGGCGAATTTCCTCCAGTCCGAACAGCGTGGTGTAAAAGATAAGCGAGGCGTCCAGGTCTTTGACACGAACCATTGTATGTAGATAACGCATTCTATTTACTCCTTTATTGGGGCTGGCTTTTTTCGGCGAACCGAGGTCAGCTTCGGGCAAGTCAACTTTATAAAATGTGCACCTGGGAATAACCGAAAACTAGGACTTGCGCTTATCCGTTACCAAGATGTTAATCTTGATTTCAAGAATCAGTTAACCGTAACAGTGTGACGCGTATTCGAGGGGCTGGCGACAATGGCTGACAGGATTTCATCGAACGAATACTCCGACCTCGACGAGCTATCAGGAGAGGCGGTCGATCTTGTTGAAATCACCGGCGTCGTCAAGTGGTTCGATGTCGCCAAGGGTTTCGGCTTCATCGTGCCCGACAACGGCTTGCAGGATGTTCTCCTGCACGTGACCTGCCTGCGCCGCGACGGTTACCAGACGATCCTTGAGGGAACGCGCATCGTTGCCCTCATCCAGCGCCGTGAGCGCGGCTACCAGGCTTTCAAGATCCTCTCGATGGACCAGTCTACCGCGGTTCATCCCTCGCAGCTTCCGCCGGTACGCACCCATGTGCAGGTTACCGCGACGAGCGGCCTCGAGCGTGCGCTGGTCAAGTGGTTCAACCGCACCAAGGGCTTCGGCTTCTTGACGCGCGGCGAGGGCACCGAAGATATCTTCGTGCATATGGAGACGCTCCGCCGTTTCGGCCTGACGGAACTGCGGCCCGGCCAGGTGGTTCTCGTCCGCTTCGGCGACGGCGAAAAGGGCCTAATGGCCGCAGAGATCCATCCCGACGTTCCGAGCCCGGCAAGCCGGTCGCACTGAACATGCGCGGCCTAATCCTATTTGATGCCATCAGAAGCGCCATCCTGGCGCTTTTTTTCATGGTTGCGCTGCCGGCGTTCGCTGACGAGGAGATGCGGTTCGACAATGAGCCGCTGCTCATCCAAACCGCTGCCGGCAAGGTGCTGCATTTCACCGTCGAGATCGCCTCGACCCCCGATCAGAGGGCCCGCGGACTGATGTTTCGCAAGGTGATGGCCGATGATGCCGGCATGATCTTCGATTTCGACCAGCCGCGGCGCGTCACCATGTGGATGGAAAACACCATCCTGCCGCTCGACATGCTTTTTGCCGACGACACCGGCACGATCCGCCACATCAAGGAAAAGGCAGTGCCCTATTCACGCGACATCATCGATTCGATGGTTGCGGTGAAATACGTGGTCGAACTCAACGCCGGCATCGTCGCCAAACTGGGAATCAAGCCTGGCGACAGGATCGTCAGCGCCACGACGACGAAGAAGGCGAAGTAACGGCGCGCGCGACCGCGAGCTGCGGTGCGCCTGTCAAGGAATTCGAAATATCGGGATATTGAATGGTCGGAGTGGAGAGATTCGAACTCCCGACCCTCTGGTCCCAAACCAGATGCGCTACCAGGCTGCGCTACACTCCGTGCCGTGAATGGCAGGGGAGATACACGGTTCACTTCGCCGTCGCAACCCATAAATCCAGCTCTGGCCGAAGATTCCTCGCCGGACCTGTGGATGCAGCACAGAAAAATCTTGATAGGCCGCCAGCCTGATTGCCAGGCGCACGAGTTCGGTCTGCCTGGCGCAATTGTACGTCAGCACAAGGCTACCTTAGCCGTGGGCGATCAGGCCGATATATTGGGCGTAGCTGATGACAACGTAGAAGAACGCCGTGATGCTAGCGCCTATGACAATGGCATTGAACTCCGCCGAACGTTTGATCATGAGCTGCAAATCCACTGAAATCGATTGAGCCGTAAACTAGTGCCGAGGGAAGGCAGCGGCAATCAGGTTGTGATCACAAGGTGAGACAAGAGGAAATATTGCGAAATCCGGCCGGCAATCACCGGATTTGAAGGGGAGGCGGTGTCGGCGGTCATGCGAACGGAGTCGACGGCTGCGTCGCACACCGCCTTTTTTCTTGAAAAAGCGGGGATTCGCGGCTAAGCAAAATTCATCTCTTGGCATTATCCTCAGCGATGATGCCAAGGTCCGAGAACGGGCCGGCAACGGGATTGAGACCATGAAAGGCGGGCGCTGCCCGCATAGTCGGAGACGCTGCAGTCATGTCTGCCAAGATCTATCGTCCAGCCAAGACCGCCATGCAGTCCGGCAAGGCCAAGACCCATCTCTGGGTGCTTGAATACGATCAGGAGTCGGCGCGCAAGATCGATCCGATCATGGGCTACACTTCCTCGGGCGATATGCGCCAGCAGGTGAAGCTCACCTTCGAAACGCAGGAACTCGCCGAAGCCTACGCCCAGCGCAACGGCATCGAATACCGCGTCATCGCACCGAAGGATCCGGTCCGCCAGGTCGTCGCCTATCCGGACAATTTCCGCTATACCCGCACGCAGCCCTGGACGCATTGAGATTTCTGGTCCAGATATGCCGCTTCCGGTCGCGCTCGTGAGACGCGGCCGCCGGACGGCCCCTTAGCTCAGCTGGATAGAGCACCTGCCTTCTAAGCAGGTTGTCGCAGGTTCGATTCCTGCAGGGGTCGCCACTATTTCAAGTGTCCATACCGAAGACATGGTAATCGCTGGTTTCGGCCTCTGCTGCGGAGTCATGTTCGGTCCAGGAGCGTGAGACTGACGGAAAGGCGCCCCAAGAGTCATCGTCGCTCTTCTCTCCAAAGCAGGTTCGCGGAGCGTGTTCACATTTCGTTCCCGCGATGCTAGTCTCACCTTCAGTGAAGGGCAAGGGGTGGCCTTTATGGATCAAAGGGGCAAGTTCGAGCGACTGAAGGCACTTCACCAGGGAGACAGCGCCTTTGTCATCCCGAATCCGTGGGACGCCGGTTCGGCTCGCCTTCTCGCAAGCCTTGGCTTCGAGGCGCTGGCGACCACCAGCGCGGGTTACGCCTTTTCCAAAGGCAAGTTGGATTCATTCGCGAGCCTTGGACGGGATGAGGTTCTTGAGAACGCCGCCGAGATCATCCGTGCTACGAATCTTCCTGTCTCTGCCGACCTTGAAGATGGCTTCGGTGCGTCGCCAGAAACCTGTGCGGAAACCATCCGCTTGGCCTGCGAAACCGGACTTGTCGGCGGATCGATCGAAGACGCAACAGGCAATCCTGCTGCCCCGATCTACGAGCTGTCGCAAGCCGTCGAACGCATCCATGCTGCAGCAGAGGCTGCACGCGGTCTGCCTTTCCTTCTCACGGCGCGGGCGGAGAATTATCTTTGGGAGAGACCCGATCTGGACGACACCATCGAACGGCTGCAAGCATTTTCGGCCGCCGGAGCGGACGTGCTTTACGCACCCGGCTTGCCTGATATCGAGGCAATCAGAACCGTTTGCGCGGCCGTGGACAAACCAGTCAACGTGGTCATGGGTTTGAAAGGGCGAAAATACTCTGTTGCCGAACTGTCGAGCGTCGGAGTGCGCCGCGTGAGTGTCGGCGGCTCTTTCGCGCGGGCCGCGCTGGGGGCGTTGATGCGCGCCGCTATGGAGGTGAAAACAGCCGGTACGTTTGGATATGCCGACGACGCGCTCTCTGCTGCAGTGGTTAGCCAACTGATGTCACGGGAGAAACGCCAGGACAGGCTATGAGCTGGGCAGAAGCGAAAATCGAGGAACAAGCTTTCTTCAAGGGACCGCTGCGGCAGTTAGTTTGTCGTCAGCAGGACGACCCGGACGGAACGTCACGGTGACTTTCTTCGCGCGGATGAATCCATCCAGCCCGTAACAGGGTCGGAGCTCGATTTCGATGTCTTCCGGTCCTTTTGGCAGGGCATAGTAACCGGCTCGACCGCGATCAGTTGCGTAGCGGAGGACGAGACCATTGATCACGTTCTGGTGGCTGAAGCCGTGCAGCTGCAGGTCCATGATATCTTCGAAGGTGAAGGTGACGACTGCGTGCTTGTCAAGGATGCGGTATCCATCTTGATCAACAGCGTCGGTGCCAATCCAGCCGTGAATCTTCAGCTCGCTGATGCCAGTGCGATTGAGAGCGAGACTCAAAATTTCCGCGTCATGAAAGGTCGGCTTCTGGCCGAACCACGCCAGCAGTTCCGGACCTCCGGGTATCTTCTCGTAGATCATCTCATCTCACACGGCAGATTGGTGATGCCACACGATAGCCATCTCAGATGAATTGGCAATCGGCCTGAGTGCACCGTGTCCGCCGCCTGCTGGGCGGCGGCTTCGTGCCAACGAGTAGTCGCCGGCTTGCGAGCCTGACACCGCAAGCCGGCTCCGGATCCTGTTTAGCGACCTTGAAAAATTTTAATCAGCTTCGGAGTGGGCCGGTGGCGTTTGATGTCAACGACGTCGTCATAGGTGGCGCGACCGGAAGCGATCGCTGCGATAAATCGATTGCAGCCAACGCGCGCAGCGTCTTTGTCCGAGGTGTTTGTCAAAAGGCCGAAGTTGCGGGTGGTCCTTCCATCGAAGCCCTTCACGCATTCTTTGACGGCTTCACTTCTCGCTCTCGAGCTGCCCTGCAGCAATGTGACGAAAGCATCATAGTCCTGACGCGTCGGCGTGCAGGCAGTAAGCAATCCCATGGCAATCAATACTGTTACGATACCCGCGCGCATAATTATATTATTCCCTTAATTACCCACTGATCGACGTTTGATGTTTATTTCGATTCGTGTGACGCGGGAAAGACCATGTGCGAAATTGCGAAGGTCGATCAGAAGGCAGAAATGCCGTGCTTCAATCGCGTTTGCAATGGCGAAGCCAGGACGTTGCGCTCGGCTGGAATTCGGCGGTCGTTTCGCTATTCGCAAAGCTCAGGAATGCGGTGCCTATATCTGTTCGAGCGGCGGCTTTGCACTGCTCGAACGTCTTCCGCAAATTCTTCTCTGGAATTGTTGCTCGAGCGATCTCAGTGAACGACCGAGAGGTAACGGATGCCGGCTTCATCAGCCGCTCTCATCAGCGCTTCCCGCGCGGCGTTTGGGGGCGTCGTGCCGCGGATGGCATCGAGGCATGTCCTCACCGCCACGACATACTCCTCGCCATCATCCCCAGGCCATTCGGAAATGAGCATGGTGGCTGCGTCGCCGAGGGTCCTGACGACGCTGTATTTATCTTGGCCGCTCATGAGGATCCTCAGTGCGGGAAACTGATGCGATGTGTACCGATTCATGACATTTGGTCCTTGCATCATAAACATATTAGTAACTCTGCAAGAAGCGTTCCAACCGGAGCTGCAGCATGATCATCCTCTATGAATCGGCAAAAGCAGTCGGCAATGCCTCTCCAGCCAGAAGCCGGGAACTTGTTTTAAACACATTGCCGTCATATTGATTCATCTATCGAAATTGCTTGTCGAGCTTGGTTTGCGCCCTTGGCGTCCCAGCTGATCTTTCCTTTCAAAATCGATTTCTGCGCCGTCCGGCAGCCGCCGGAGGGTGATTGTCATGCCGGTTGAGGGGGAATCGTCATGAACGCAGGCAATTCTTTGATCGACGCAAGCCTCCGCCAAACACCCATCGTCGCTGCCTGATATGCCTTCGGTATTTGACCGCGGACGTCAGTAGCGGCATTCCGGTTGGGTTTTCCAGCCATTGAGGAGAATTTCATGAGCAAGACCAATGCAGAGGCACTGTTGCGCAAAGCGCAGCGCCAGGTTGCCAATACCAGCGGCGGTGGCCATCTCGGCGGCACCAATTTCGGTCAGGGCAATGACGCCAAGACCTCGTCCGGAAGCGGCAATCGCCCGGCAGGCAAGGGCCGGCCGCCAGCTGGCGGCAAACGCTGACCATAGCGCCGCGCGCCTTTTAAGACGCGCAAAGAACGCAGTGAAGACAGCCCCGCCAAAATGGCGGGGTTTTTGTTTGGCAGATTGGAACACCCGGCTCGGCTCTTCTCAGCGATCCAGGAAATGGTCGAAGTAGATCTGGGGGATGGGGTAGGCGTAGACGCCTCTGTCGACGAAGCTGCGCCTGTAGAGGCAATTTCTGAGAGCCGCGTTGTAATGCAGGCTTCGCGGGTCCGGCGAGCCTCGTCGCCATGAGCTTGCCTCCGGCAGGCAGTGTTGGAGTGCCTTGTCGTATCGAGCCAGGAGGACCGGGTCGGTATCGACCCGAATGCCGCTGTAGGATTGATAGTTTGAAGGAGATTCTGCGGCCGATATACAGGCCAGGCTAAGTGCAACACCAACGACTGCCATCAATCTCATTGGACTTAATTCTCCCCTGATCGATTATCGAAGTATCGAGCGAAACGTTATTGGTTGCAGCGCCTGCGGGCAAGGGGACGCCTTGTCCGGCGTCCCTTGCCCGGGACGTTACCCGCATGGCTGCCGCCACAGAATAGCGGCAGCGATGCGTCATCGATCAATCCAGGAGGTCGGCCGGTACCTTGCCGCCGTTTTCCGAAAGCCGCTTCATCAGTGCCTTGTGCAGCCACATGTTCATTTTTGCGGAATCGTTGGTGTCGCCGGTATAGCCGAGTTCAGCGGCAAGTTCCTTGCGCTCGGTCAGGCTCGCATCCATCCCGACGGCTTTCATCAGGTCTACGATCGAGCGGCGCCAATCGAGTTTCTGACCGCTCTTCTTCACAGCCGCGTCAAGGATCGGGACGATATCGACTGTGGCTGTGCCTGGCGCGGTGGCCGTGGGGACCGGCTTGCTTTGCGGGGCAGGGGCCGCAGGCGCCGGACTGGGGGCTGCCGACGGTGCGGCAGGCGCTGGCGCCGGCTCTGTCTTCGGCACGCCGGCAGCAACGGGTTCGGCTGCTTTCGCCTCTCCAAAGATTGCATGTTTGATCTTGTCGAAAATACCCATTCTAAACCTCCAGTTCCATCAGATGAGAACATGCTGAAACATGGACTTCCCGCTTGATATATCCAGGCGGAAAGGGAGTTATTTTTAGCATGTTCAATCGTTGGTGGAAAAGCCCAGGACAGCTGTGGTCCATCATAAGGAACAGCTGCCATCGGATTGCTCGCCGCCGGCTGAGGATTGCTGGCGCAATCGGAGGGAATACTTCAGCAGCCTTCCGACTATCATCAGACATGCCCGCTTTTGGCACAGTCGGTCCGTCGATTCGGAGTTCAATAACCGCGAAGCATCATTATACGCCGCCCAACCGACTTGCCGCGCCCTGTCGTGAAACATTCGTCATCTCTTCACGTTGCCTTGCCATGAGCGTCCTGTAGTTGCAGGCGTCCGATCGATCGAAGGCACGCGCGTTCCTCGATTTTCGACTGCCGGGCAGATCGTTCGGCGGAATGGAAACGGAGGAAAACATGACCCATAACCACAATAGACTGTCCTTTGCAGTGCTCGTATCCACCTGCGCCCTCCTTGCCATGACGGCAAGCGATGCGCGTGCGATCGATGTCGGTGTGTCGGTGAATGCAGGCAATGCCGTCAGCGCCGATGTCGGGGCTTCGATTGGCAGTGGGAGCGGAATCAGCGCCGATGCCAATGCTTCCGTTGGCGGCTCGAACGGCGTCAATGCCGATGCGACCGCCAATGCCGGCGGTGGCCGGGGCATCGATGCCGATGTCAATGCCGGTACCGGCGGCGGCCGCGGTCTCGACGCAGACGTCAACACCAGGATCGGTGGCGGGCGCGGCGTCAATGCCGATCTCAATGCACGCACCGGCGGTTCCGATGGAATCGATGCCAACGCCACGGCCTCGGTCGGCAGCGGTAATGGCATCGATGCCAACCTCGCCATCGGCAGGGTAGATGGGACAGGCAGCAGCGGGAGACCCGCGGCTGAGCGCAGTCTCAGCGCGTCGCAGATCCGCACCCTGGAGGCCTTCCAGGCGAGGCCCGTCAATGAGCAGCGCAAGATGCTCGCCCGTTGCGCCGATATCTCCGCCTCCGGCGGTGATTCCGGTCTTGCCGGTCTCTGCAGTCTGCTGCAGGCGACAGCCTTCCGCTGAATGTGAAAGACCCGCCGAACCAGAAGGTGCGGCGGGTCTTTTTCAAGGGACGCTTCGATCTAGTGCAGGATCTGGCTGAGGAACAGCTTGGTGCGTTCGTGCTGCGGATTGTCGAAGAACTCGGCCGGCGAATTCTGTTCGACGATCTGGCCCTGGTCCATGAAGATGACGCGGTTGGCGACCTGGCGGGCAAAGCCCATTTCATGGGTGACGCAGAGCATGGTCATGCCTTCCTCGGCAAGACCCACCATGGTGTCGAGCACTTCCTTGATCATTTCGGGATCGAGCGCCGAAGTCGGCTCGTCGAACAGCATGATCTTCGGGTTCATGCACAGCGACCGGGCGATCGCCACACGCTGTTGCTGGCCGCCGGAGAGCTGGCCCGGATATTTGTTGGCCTGTTCCGGAATCTTGACCCGCTTCAGGAAGTGCATGGCCACTTCTTCGGCCTGCTTCTTCGGCATCTTGCGGACCCAAATTGGCGCCAGCGTGCAGTTTTCGAGGATCGTCAGATGCGGGAAGAGGTTGAAGTGCTGGAACACCATGCCGACTTCGCGCCGCACCTCGTCGATCTTTTTCAGATCGTTGGTGAGCTCGGTGCCGTCGACGACGATCTTGCCTTTCTGATGCTCTTCAAGGCGGTTGATGCAGCGGATCATCGTCGACTTGCCCGAGCCCGACGGGCCGGCAATGACGATGCGCTCGCCGCGCATGACCTTCAGGTTGATGTCGCGCAGCACGTGGAAGTCGCCGTACCACTTGTTCATGTTGACGATCTCGACCGCCACTTCCGTTGCGGAAACGGTGAGCTTTTTCGCTGGAGCTTCAGCCATGACTATTTTCCCTCATTCTTATCGTTGTAGCGTTCTTATCGTTTGTGGCCGGTATCGAGATGGCGTTCCATGAAGCCTGAATAGCGCGACATGCCGAAGCAGAACAGCCAGAAGATGAAGCCCGCGAAGATCAGACCCGTGATCGGCGTGACGGCGCTTGCCCAATTGGAATCGGAGAAGTTCAACTTGACGATGCCAAGCAGATCGAACATGCCGATAATGGTGACCAGCGACGTATCCTTGAACGTTCCGATGAAGGTGTTCACGATGCTCGGGATGACCAGCTTGATGGCCTGCGGCATGATGATCAGCCGGGTTTTCTGCCAATAGCCGAGGCCGAGTGAATCGGCGCCTTCGAACTGTCCCTTCGGGATCGCCTGAAGGCCGCCGCGGATCACTTCAGCCATATAGGCCGACGTGAAGATCGACACACCGATCAGCGCCCGAAGCAATTTGTCTACGTTCCAGCCTGTGGGAAGGAAGAGCGGCAGCATGACACTTGCCATGAACAGAACGGTGATCAGCGGAACGCCTCGAATGACTTCGATGAAGGTAACGCAGAGCATCCGGATGACGGGCATATTCGAGCGCCGCCCCAGCGCAAGCAGAATGCCACAGGGTAAGGAGACGGCAATACCGACAAAGGACAGGACGAGCGTCACCATCAACCCGCCCCAGAGCGGAGTCTCCACCACTTCGAGGCCGAAGCCGCCGTGAAGAAGCCAGAAGGCGATGACTGGCAGGACGGCGAACAGAAGAATGGCGTTCAGGCCCTTGCGCGGCGCCGACGGGATCAACATCGGAACCAGCAGCAGAATGAACAGGATCCCGACGATCGCCGGCCGCCAACGCTCACCGAGCGGATAGCGGCCGAATATAAACTGATCGTATTTGGCGCTGATGAAGGCCCAGCATGCACCACTCCAGCCGTCGGGCTGGATGCCGCCCTGGATCGTCGTCGCGCAGAATGTGCGGTCCGGCCCGGACCATACGGCCTGGATGAACAGCCAGTTGACGAGATGCGGCACGGCCCATGCGATGAGCGCAAGAGCGAGGACCGTCAGGATCACGTCCTTCGGGGTTGCCAGGAGATTGCGGCGTATCCAGGCGACGGCTCCCCTCTCGCCGGGCGGCGGCGGTTCGGCGGCAAGGATGGACGTTCTGACAAAGGGTTTATCGGCGACCGACATCTTATCTCTCCACCAGTGCCATCTTGGCATTGAACCAATTCATGAACAGCGACGTGAGAATGCTCAAGCTGAGATAGACGATACCCCAGATGCAGACGATCTCGATCGCTTGACCGCTCTGATTGAGGATCGTGCCACCGACGGCAACGAGATCCGAGAAGCCGATCGCGATGGCGAGTGAGGAGTTCTTGGTCAGGTTCAGGTACTGACTCGTCAGCGGCGGGATGATGATGCGTAGCGCCTGCGGCACCACGACAAGTCTCGTCACGCTCGACGGATGCAGCCCCAGCGCGCCGGCTGCTTCGGATTGTCCCTTTGGAACGCCGCGAATGCCGCCGCGAACGATCTCGGCGATGAATGAGGCGGTATAGAAGGACAGAGCGAGAAACAGCGACATGAATTCGGGGCCGACGACGGAGCCGCCCGTGAGGTTGAATTTTCCGGCGACCGGAAGGTCGAAGGTGAGCGGAAAGCCGGAGACAACGAAGACCAGCAATGGCAAGCCGACGATCAGCGCGATCGCCGTCCATACGGTGTGGAACGGCTGGCCGGTTGCGGCTTGGCGTTTGTGGGCCCAGCGCACGATGATGATGGTGGCGACAATCGCAATCACCAAGGCGATGCCGACCGCTATCATACCTGTCTCGAAGATCGGCTTCGGGAAGGCTAGTCCTCTGTTGTTGAGGAACATGCTGAACGGCAGACCCACCGACTCGCGCGGTTGCGGCAAGACGGAGAGAACGCCGAGATACCAGAAAAAGATAACGAGCAGCGGCGGAATGTTGCGGAAAACCTCGACATAGACCGTGCAGAGCTTGGCAATCAGCCAATTGCGCGACAGCCGGCCGATCCCGATCAGGAAGCCGATGATGGTCGCCGTGAAGATACCGGTCACCGCCACCAGCAAGGTATTCAGAATGCCGACGAGAAGTGCGCGCGCATAAGTCGAGTCACTCGAAAAGCTGATCAGCGACTGGCCGATTTCGAAACCGGCGCGGCCGCGAAGAAAGCCGAAACCCGATGCCGTATTGCTGCGCGCAAGGTTCACGGCAGTGTTGTGGGCCACCCACCAGACAAAGCCCACGAGAACAACGATTGTTAGAACCTGGTAAAATATGCTCCGGTATTTCGGGTCGTACATTGCCGACCGGAAACTCCAGCCGGTGCCATGCAAAGGTGTCGTATCCACAGCCTCATGCGTCATGTCGTGCCAATCCCCTTGTGCCCTTTTTCGGGCTTTCTTTTTAACTTTTTGGAGGCTGGAAGGCGGCTTGGCCGCCTTCCCGGTATTTCATGTCAGTGTTCGATTAACGAACCGGCGGTGCGTACTGGATGCCGCCCTTGTTCCAGAGAGCATTCAAGCCGCGCGCGATCTTGAGCGGGCTGCCCTGGCCGATGTTACGCTCGAAGATTTCGCCATAATTGCCGACGCCCTTGATGACGTTGGCGGCCCAATCATTGGTCAGGCCGAGATCGGTACCGATCTTGGTGTCGGTCTCGCTGCCGAGGAAGCGCTTGATGTCCGGGTTCGGCGAGTTCTTCATCTCGTCGACATTTGCCTGGGTGATGCCGAACTCTTCGGCATTGATCAGCGCATAAGCCGTCCAGGAAACGATATCGAACCACTGATCATCACCCTGACGGACGGCCGGGCCAAGCGGCTCCTTGGAGATGATCTCAGGAAGGATGACGTGTTCGTCGGGATTTTTCAGCGTCAGACGCAACGAATAGAGACCGGATTGGTCGGTGGTGTAAACGTCGCAACGACCGGCGTCGTAGGCAGCGTTGACCTCAGGAAGATTTTCGAAGACGACCGGATTGTATTGCAGATTGTTCGTCTTGAAATAATCGGCGAGGTTCAGTTCCGTGGTCGTGCCCGACTGCACGCAGATTGCGGCGCCGGAGAGTTCGAGAGCCGACTTCACGTTCAGGCCCTTGCGCACCATGAAGCCTTGGCCGTCATAATAGGTGACGGGACGGAAGTTGAAGCCGAGTGCGGTGTCGCGGTTGATCGTCCAGGTCGTATTGCGCGAGAGAACGTCGATTTCACCGGACTGCAGAGCGGTGAAGCGTTCCTTCGCATTTGTCGGCGTGTACTTGACCTTGGTGGGGTCGCCGAACACGGCCGAAGCGACGGCCTTGCAGAAGTCGACGTCGAAGCCGGCCCAATTGCCGGAAGCGTCAGGTGCGGCAAAGCCGGTAAGGCCGGTGTTGACGCCGCACTGAACGAAACCCTTTGCCTTGACGTCTGAGAGAGTGGTGGCGGAGGCGGCCGAGGCGCCAACTGCCAAAACTGCTGCGCCGATGGCGGCCGACAGGAGCTTATTTTTCATTTTCCCAACCTTTTCCGTTGTCTTATCTTTTCTTGTGGAGAGTGCGTGCCGACAATCCGTGCCGCCTCCCCATTGTCTCGACACCCTCCCGGCGCGAGTGGGTCTATCACAGTCGCAAATGTCACTATGGTCAAGTGTCGCGCTCAATAATTGCGGCAAAATTCAGAATTTTGGTAGATCGCGCTGCATTCATGGGCACTTGGCCATGAAATAGGCGTCCGATTGCGGAAAAATAACGCGAAAATCAAGAATTCCATCATTCCAGGCCGTCGCTTGCATCAATCTTCAAGGGTTGACCGGAAACGGCGCGGCGTCCAAAAGTCTGGTTTCGCGACCCTTCGCCAAAGGCTATTTCCGACATGAACGACAAAGACAGCTTGCTGCAGAATGCCGGCATCAACACCCGCCTGACCCATATCGGCAACGACCCCTTCGATTATCACGGCTTCATCAATCCGCCGGTCGTGCATGCCTCGACGGTGCTGTTTCCGAATGCGCGGGCGATGGAGACGCGCACGCAGAAATATACCTACGGAACGCGCGGCACCCCGACGACGGATGCACTCTGCGAGGCGATCGACGCGCTCGAAGGCTCGGCCGGAACGATCCTCGTGCCGTCGGGCCTTGCGGCCGTCACCATTCCGTTCCTGGGTTTCGTCGCTGCCGGCGATCATGCGCTGGTGGTCGATTCGGTTTATGGCCCGACGCGCCATTTCTGCGACACGATGTTGAAGCGCCTCGGCGTCGAGGTGGAATATTACCACCCGGAGATCGGCGCCGGCATCGAGGCGCTGTTCCGGCCGAACACCAAGCTCGTTCACACCGAGGCTCCGGGCTCCAACACCTTCGAGATGCAGGATATTCCGGCGATCTCGGCGGTTGCGCACCGCCACGGCGCCGTCGTCATGATGGACAATACCTGGGCGACGCCGCTCTATTTCAGGCCGCTCGATCACGGCGTCGATATATCGATCCACGCATCGACGAAATATCCGTCCGGCCATTCCGACATCCTGCTCGGAACGGTTTCGGCCAATGCCGAGCATTGGGAGCGGCTGAAGGAGGCAAACGGCGTGCTCGGCATCTGTGGCGCACCCGACGATGCCTACCAGATCCTGCGCGGATTACGCACCATGGGCCTGCGCCTCGAGCGGCATTATGAAAGCGCGCTTGATATCGCGGAATGGCTGGAGGGCAGGGACGACGTCGCCCGCGTGCTGCATCCGGCCCTGCCGAGCTTCCCTTCTCACCATCTCTGGAAGCGCGACTTCAAAGGCGCCAGCGGCATCTTTTCCTTCGTGCTGGCCGCCGACGGCCCCGAGAAGTCCAGAGCAAAGGCGCATGCCTTCCTCGACGCGCTCAGGATTTTCGGTCTCGGCTATTCCTGGGGTGGCTTTGAAAGCCTGGCCTTGCATGCCTATCTCAACGATCGCAAGATCGCCAAGGCGCCGACGGACGGTCCGGTCATCCGCCTGCAGATCGGCATCGAGGACGTGGCCGACCTGAAGGCCGATATCGAGCGGGGTTTTGCGGCGGCAAGCGCCGTCTGACCAGACACGCTTCGTCGTCGCTGGCGGCAACTCAACGCAGATCTGCAGCCCGATAGCCGTAGATCCAATCGAGATCTGCCGCCAGACTGAGCGGCGGCTTGAGGCCGAGCACGAAATCGCGGCCGATCCGGATCGGCCCTTTCGCATGATAGGCGAACCGGTTGAAGGCGCCGCGCTGGCGAAGCCTCGCAATGCGTGGCGCCCGATGTCTTTCGAAGCGCGCCAGCGCTTCCGCCACGGGACGGTTCGAAAGAAACGCCGCCAGTTCGTAGGCGTCTTCGATTGCCATGGCTGCTCCCTGGCCGGCAAACGGCATCATCGCATGCGCGGCGTCGCCGATCAGAACCGTCTTTCGACCGTCCTGCCATGCGCCTGATGTGGTTTCGAACAGCGGCCAGAACGTCAGCTTCCTATTTCTGTCGAGCAGCGAGACGATCGCGGCGTTCCAGCCGGAAAGGCGCGCCCGCAGCTGCGCCCGCTGTTCTTCCGTCGCCTCGCTTTGCCAGGCCTGCGGCGCGATATTGCCGGCGGTGATCGCCACCATGTTGAAGCTGCCGGTTTCCCTCAGCGGATAGCAGACGAGATGCGCCGAACCGCCGAGGAAAGCCGAAACGCTTGCCCGGTCGAGGAAACCGGGCGCCTCCGTTTCGGCAATGGTGAAACGGTAGGCGATATTGCCGGAAAAGCGCGGCGATGGGCTGCTCGGAACGAATTGCCGGAGCTTCGACCAGACGCCGTCCGCGCCGATCACAACATCGGCCGTCCGCTCGAAAGGCGGTAGGGTCGAATCTATCCGCACGCCAAGGTGAAGCCGGCAGCGCGGATCGGCCGTAACCGCAGCCAAAAGCGCTTTCTGCAATGTGGTGCGGTGGAGGACGCCATAAGGAGCGCCCCAGCGTTCCCGCGCGAATTTGCCGGCTGGCACCGCCGCGAGTTGGCGCAGCGAGCTGCCCGATATCAGCCGGATCGCGTCCGGCTCGAGCCAGACCTTTGACAGCCCGTCAAGGATACCGAGTTCGGCAAGGATGCGGGAGGCGTTCGGCGAAACCTGCAATCCGGCGCCGATGTCGGTGAGTTCGCCCGCTTGTTCGAAGATCTCCGAGCTGATACCCCGGCGCGAAAGCGCAAGGGCAGCGGTCAGCCCTGATATCCCGGCGCCGATGATGGCGGCATGTTCGACCGGCATTGTCCGTCCGATCCGGATCTGGACTGACTACGCCGCCTTCACGTGGAAAACGCAGCCGGCCGGATTCGTCTGGCTGGGCTTGAGCGCGGAATTGAAGCGATAGAGCGTCGAGCAGTAGGAACAGACCTTCTCGTTGTCGTCGCCCATGTCGATGAAGATATGCGGATGATCGAAGGGAGCCGAAGCGCCGGTGCACATGAATTCCTTGACGCCGACTTCGATAACGCGGTGACCGCCGTCGTTCTGGAAGTGGGGAATGTTGTGGCCGGCCATGTCGCTCTCCGAATGCTTTGAAATGTGCGGGAACCTTATAAGCCTTCGCCGCAAATGTGTAGAGCCAAACCGCCGCGCCGGGCACAGTTTTTAGCCGCAGTTTTTGGCTTCACGATGAAAGGCCGCTCGATTATGGTCGCGCCAAAAAGGAAGGTCCGATGAACCTGAATACACCCGCATTTTCGAGCTTCACCCATGACGGATTGCAGCTCGCCTTCTTCGATGAGGGCCATCCGGCCGGTGTGCCCGTATTGTTGATCCACGGCTTTGCCTCGACCGCAAACGTCAACTGGGTGCATCCGGGCTGGCTGAAGACGCTTGGTGATGCCGGCTACCGGGTGATCGCCATGGACAATCGCGGCCATGGCGCAAGCGACAAACCGCATGATGCCGAAGCCTATCGTCCATGGGTCATGGCCGGCGATGCGATCGCGCTGCTCGACCATCTCGGCATCCCCGAAGCCAATGTCATGGGCTATTCGATGGGCGCGCGCATTTCCGTTTTTGCCGCACTTGCCAATCCGCATCGCGTCCGTTCACTGGTGCTCGGCGGCCTCGGCATCGGCATGACCGACGGCGTCGGCGACTGGGACCCGATTGCCGATGCGCTACTGGCTCCCTCGCTGGAGGCGGTGACGCATGCCCGCGGCCGCATGTTCCGCGCCTTCGCCGAGCAGACAAAGAGCGACCGGGTCGCTCTTGCCAACTGTATCCGCGGCTCGCGCGATCTCGTCGCCCGCTCCGATATGGCCAAGCTCGATATGCCGACGGTGATCGGCGTCGGCACGAAGGATGATATCGCCGGCTCGCCGCAGGAATTGGCGGCGCTGATGCAGAATGCCGAAGCGCTCGATATTCCGGGCCGCGATCATATGCTCGCCGTCGGCGACAGGGTTTTCAAGCAGGCGGTGCTGGCCTTCTATGCAAGGGTCGCCCATAGCTAACAACATCGTGATGCCGAAAAACCATGCTAAAAAACCATGGCGACGGCACCCATTTATGTTATTGGCGTTTTCCTCTATATATTGGCATTCCGAAAACGGCATTCCGGCTGGCAGCGAGGAGAGCGGCGATGGTCGCAAAGACTGACATTCGTGCTTTTGACACAGGCCATCCCCTGAAGGTGATGGATCCCATCTGGGACAGCCTGCGCGAGGAAGCCCGGCTCGCCGCCGAACGGGACCCGGTTCTCGCCGCCTTCCTCTATTCGACCGTGATCAACTACCATTCGCTCGAGGAATGCGTCATCCACCGCATCTGCGAACGTCTCGATCACCCCGACATGCAGGCGAACCTGCTTCGCCAGACCTTCGAGGAAATGCTCCTCGACTGGCCTGACTGGAGCTCCATCCTGCGCGTCGATATCCAGGCGATCTATGACCGCGATCCCGCATGCCTGCGCTTCATGGAGGCGGTGCTTTATTTCAAGGGCTTCCATGCGCTGCAGACACATCGTCTGGCCCATTGGCTCTTGAACCGCGGCCGGCGTGACTTTGCGCTCTATCTGCAGAGCCGCTCCTCCAGCGTCTTCCAGACCGACATCAATCCGGCCGCCCGGATCGGCAAGGGCATCTTCCTCGATCACGCCACCGGCCTCGTCGTCGGCGAGACGGCCGTCATCGGCGACAACGTCTCGATCCTGCACGGCGTCACACTCGGCGGCACCGGCAAGGAGGGCGCCGACCGCCATCCGAAGATCGGCTCCGGCGTCATGATCGGCGCCGGCGCCAAGATCCTCGGCAATATCGAGATCGGCTATTGCTCACGCGTCGCCGCCGGCTCCGTCGTGTTGAAGGCGGTGCCGCCCAAGAAGACGGTGGCGGGTGTGCCGGCCAAGGTCGTCGGCGAGGCCGGTTGTTCCGAGCCGTCGCGCAATATGGACCAGGTGATCGGCGCCGATATCTGAGCGCCCGTTGGAAACAAGGATAGGAAAAGTCGGCGGGATCCGAGCGGGGAGAGCCTAGAGCAAACGGCAACCTTGCCTTTACACCGCTGCATTTCCTGTGCAAGAAGCGGCCAATCAAGACCGCTTACGGAGATGACAGAGTGAAGCCAGAAGAAATCAAGAAGCTCGACGCCTATTTCAAGCGCATGTTCAATCCGCAGATGATCGTCAAGGCGCGTCCGCGCAAGGATGATTCTGCGGAAGTCTATCTCGGCGAAGAATTTCTGGGTGTCGTCTATATCGATGATGAGGACGGCGACCGCTCCTACAACTTTTCGATGGCGATCCTCGACGTCGATCTCTGATCGCGTTCGAAAGCTTCAAAAGGACCGAACGGCGCGATCCGTTCGGTCCTTTTTTCGTTTTTTCGATTCGGAACGAGAATTTATTCAAAACTTCCGGTTGCGGCATTCTGATATATTTTAGCAAAATCAGTTAAAGACGTACGTGCCCCGGCGCGCGGGCTTTGTCACATTATTGTAATGCAACTACTGGATGTTTTGCAACGCACAAGACTACTTGACTATTTGTGCATTGCAGCTACCCTGCCGCCACCAACAGCCCAACGGAGGATGGCTCATGTTCAACATTGAAGACGCCAACAAGAAGAGCAAGGAAGCCGTCGACACGGCCCTGAAAACTTATTCCGACACGACCAAGGGCTTTCAGGCGATCGCCGCTGAAGCCACTGAATATTCGAAGAAATCCTTTCAGGACGCGGTGACGCATTTCGAAACGCTGGCCGGCGTCAAGAGCTTCGAGGCCGCTTTCGAGCTGCAGACGAACTACGTCAAAGCGTATTTTGAAGGCTTTGTCTCCGAGACGACGAAGCTCAGTGAGATGTATGCCGATCTCGCCAAATCAGCCTATAAGCCCTATGAAGCGCCAATCGCCGCTGCCGTCGTCAAGACCGCCAAGTCGGCGCCGTCGGCGACGCCTGCTGCTGCATGAACTGATTTCAAAGGCGCAACCTGCGCTACATATTGAAAAACGAGGGCCGGCTACGCATCTGTAGCCGGTCTTTTTGTTTCCGCTTTCGCTGCAGCGCCCGCATGGGATCGGCTAAAGCGCGTCGCAGTCTTTCAGATTCGCTCTTCGCGCTTTAGGTCTTTGTTTTTACGCATGTCGTTACCGCAAAACCGCTGCACGGTGTTGCGCGACATGCTTTGGGGACTTTTTTGGTCTTTCCCGTGCATGCCGGCCATTTCTTGATTGCAGTGTCTGACAGGGGGCTTAAAATCAGCCTATTATGAACTAAGTTAGTGTTTCAGATATTCGGCGGGAAAAGCACCCTCCCATGCTCCGCCGGATTGCTTGAGGAATGAATGACAATGATCGCAAAGCCGATCCGGATGCAGAACGACAGCGAAAGGAACGGGGACAACGCAAATCGAACCTCGGTCATCACACGCACCAAGCCGAAGACCAAGAAGCCCAACCTCTATCGCGTGCTGCTTTTGAATGACGACTACACTCCCATGGAATTCGTCATCCATATTCTGGAGCGTTTTTTTCAGAAGGATCGTGAAAGTGCCACCCGCATCATGCTCCATGTCCATAACCACGGCGTCGGCGAATGCGGAATATTCACATACGAGGTAGCGGAAACGAAGGTCAGCCAGGTGATGGACTTCGCCCGGCAGCACCAGCATCCGCTGCAATGCGTCATGGAAAAGAAGTGAGGATCTGAACGTGCCAACATTTTCGCCTAGTTTAGAGAAGGCGCTCCATCAGGCACTGACCTTTGCCAACGAGCGGCACCACGAATATGCGACGCTCGAGCATCTGCTGCTCGCCCTGATCGACGATGCCGATGCGGCCGCGGTCATGGGTGCCTGCAATGTCGATCTCGACGCGTTGCGCAAGACGCTCGTCGAATATGTCGATAACGAACTTTCCAACCTGATCACCGGATATGACGAGGATTCGAAGCCGACCTCCGGCTTCCAGCGCGTCATTCAGCGTGCCGTCATCCACGTGCAATCGTCCGGCCGCGAAGAGGTGACCGGCGCCAACGTGCTCGTCGCCATCTTCGCCGAGCGCGAAAGCCATGCCGCCTATTTCCTGCAGGAGCAGGAGATGACCCGCTACGATGCCGTCAACTATATCTCCCACGGCATCGGCAAGCGGCCGGGCGCTTCGGATGTGCGTCCCCCACGCGGCGCTGAGGACGAAGCCGAAAGCAGCAAGCCGACGGCGCGCGGCGGCGAGGAAGAGGGCGGCCCGAAGAAGCAGCAGGATGCGCTCAAGGCCTATTGCGTCAATCTCAACGAGAAGGCCAAGGGCGGCAAGATCGATCCGCTGATCGGCCGTCACGCCGAGGTCAGCCGCACGATTCAGATCCTGTGCCGCCGTTCGAAGAACAATCCGCTCTATGTCGGTGATCCTGGCGTCGGCAAGACGGCGATCGCCGAAGGCCTTGCCAAGCGCATCGTCGAAGGCAAGGTTCCGGAAGCGCTCGCCGATGCGACGATCTTCTCGCTCGACATGGGCACGCTCTTGGCCGGCACGCGCTACCGTGGCGATTTCGAAGAGCGCCTGAAGCAGGTCGTCAAGGAACTGGAAGAATATCCGGGCGCCGTGCTCTTCATCGACGAGATCCACACGGTGATCGGCGCTGGCGCCACCTCGGGCGGTGCGATGGACGCATCGAACCTCCTGAAGCCGGCCCTGTCATCGGGCGCGATTCGCTGCATCGGTTCGACCACCTACAAGGAATACCGCCAGTTCTTCGAGAAGGACCGGGCGCTGGTCCGTCGTTTCCAGAAGATCGACGTCAGCGAGCCGTCGATCGATGATGCGATCGAGATCATGAAGGGCTTGAAGCCTTATTTCGAAGAGTATCACCACCTGCGTTATTCGAACGATGCCATCAAGTCGGCCGTCGAACTGTCGGCCCGTTACATCTCCGACCGCAAGCTGCCCGACAAGGCGATCGACGTGATCGACGAAACCGGTGCGGCCCAGATGCTGTTGCCGCCGTCGAAGCGCCGCAAGCTGATCACCGAAAAGGAGATCGAGGCGACGGTTGCCACGATGGCGCGCATTCCGCCGAAGACCGTCTCCAAGGACGACGAAGCCGTGCTCGCCAATCTCGAGCAGGAACTGCGTTCGGTGGTCTACGGCCAGGATATCGCGATCGAAGCCCTTTCGACCTCGATCAAGCTGGCGCGTGCCGGTCTTCGCGAGCCGAACAAGCCGATCGGCGCCTATGTCTTCTCCGGTCCGACCGGCGTCGGCAAGACCGAGGTCGCAAAGCAGCTTGCTTCGTCGCTCGGCGTCGAACTCCTGCGCTTCGACATGTCGGAATATATGGAGCGGCACACGGTTTCGCGTCTGCTCGGCGCGCCTCCCGGCTATGTCGGCTTCGACCAGGGCGGCCTTCTGACCGATGGCGTCGACCAGCATCCGCATTGCGTGGTCCTGCTCGACGAAATCGAGAAGGCACATCCCGACATCTACAATATCCTGCTGCAGGTCATGGACCACGGCACGCTGACCGACCATAACGGCAAGAAGATCGACTTCCGCAACGTCATCCTGATCATGACGACCAATGCGGGCGCATCCGAAATGGCCAAGGCGGCGATCGGCTTCGGCTCGTCCAAGCGCACCGGCGAGGACGAGGAGGCGCTGACCCGCCTGTTCACGCCGGAATTCCGCAACCGTCTCGACGCGATCATTCCTTTCGCGGCGCTGCCGACGGCTGTTATCCACAAGGTCGTGCAGAAGTTCATCATGCAGCTGGAGGCCCAGCTTTCCGAAAGGAACGTCACCTTCGACCTGCATGAGGATGCGATCGCCTGGCTGGCGGAAAAGGGTTACGACGAGAAGATGGGCGCCCGCCCGCTTGCTCGCGTCATTCAGGATACGATCAAGAAGCCGCTCGCCAACGAGATCCTGTTCGGCAAGCTGAAGAAGGGCGGCGTCGTCAATGTCACCGTCGGCCCGAAGGAAGATGGCAAGCCCGGCATCGTGCTCGAAGCCATTTCGGAAACTGCGCCGATCAAGCCGAAGCCCGAAGCCGAGGTCGCCCACCCCGAAGGCGATGATGGGGATGACGGCGAGCTGAAGACGAAGGCAGCCCGCAAGACCCGCGCCAAAGCGGTGCCGCAGGCCGAACCTGAGGTCCGCGACGCCCCGAAGAAGGGAAGCGCGGTTCCGAAGGTTCCACGCAAGAAGTAAGATACCGTCACCGAATTGGAAAAGGCCGCGTTCTCAGCGGCCTTTTTCGTTTCCGGATCTGCATACGCCCCTTTCAGAGCCTGGTGTAGTCGATCTCGAGAAAGTCGGCGACCTCGGGCACCCAACGGTCGCGCACGAAGGCAACATGCAGTGGATGGACGTTATAGGCGTCGTAGCCAGCCTGATCGTCGAATTCCATCGAAAAGCCGAAGGTAAAATCGTTCTTTGGACTCGTCTGCCGAAGCTGCTCGAAATTCCGCACGCTCGGGATCTTGCCAAGCACCAGCGCGTCGGCGAGGAACGACGTTTCTTCAGCCGAGCCGGCTTCGTGCTTCAGGCGGAACGCGACAGTATGGCGGATCATGATCTTGTTCCAAATGATTGTCTGGATTGAATTCTCTGAAATCGACTGGTGTTGACCTTACGCGAGTGCTGCCCTGATCTTTTCGGCATTGCCGGCAAGCACGGCACCGTCCTCCATCTTGCCGGAATGCGGCTTGAGGGCCGTGCCTTCATGCCGCGGGATGACGTGGAAATGCAGATGGAACACCGTTTGACCGGCGGCCGGCTCGTTGAACTGGGCGATGAACACGCCATCGGCGTCGAAGACGTCCTTCAGGGCATTGGCGATCTTTTGGACCACGGTGATCGCATGGGTGAGGGCGGCTGGATCGGCATCGAGAATATTGCGCGACGCCGCCTTCGGAAGGACAAGAACGTGGCCCGGCGCCTGCGGCATCACATCCATGATGGCGACGGTATGCTCGTCCTCGTAAACCCGGTGCGAGGGGATTTCGCCGCGGAGGACCTTGGCGAAGATGTTGTTATCGTCGTAAGCGGCCGGGCTGGTCATCGCGAAATCTCCTCGTTTTTCACAGGGCGTGCGTCTTTTCAAACGCGCAAGGGACGCTGTAGCACTTTGAATTACTGCATAATTTTAGCCCTAAATCGATTCCGATTTAGGGAATTATGCGTTGATCGGGTAACGCGGCCGGTGCGGCGGCGTCAATCCTCCTGCTGACGTTCGCCCTTGCGGAAAGGGCTGTGCTCGGTCAGCAGCTCGCTCATCTGTTCGACATCGGCGCGCTCGCGGGCAAGATAGTCGCCGATCGCCCGGCGAAGGCCGGCATGAGCGACATAATGGGCGGAATGCGTCGTCACCGGCAGATAGCCGCGGGCGAGCTTGTGTTCGCCTTGCGCTCCGGCCTCGACCCTTTTCAGCCCTTTCGACAGGGCGAAGTCGATCGCCTGGTGATAGCAGACCTCGAAATGCAGGAAGGGATGATCCTCGATGCAGCCCCAGTGACGGCCGTAGAGTGTATCGCCGCCGATGAAATTGATCGCGCCGGCGATATAGCGCCCGTCGCGTTTGGCCATGACGAGCAGGATATCGTCGGCCATGCGTTCGCCGATCAGCGAATAGAACTTACGGGTGAGGTAGGGCCGGCCCCACTTGCGCCCGCCGGTATCCATGTAAAACTTGAAGAACTGGTCCCAGATGCGTTCCGTCAGGTCGCGGCCGGTCAGCCAGTCGATGCTGATACCGTTTTCGAGTGCGGCGCGGCGCTCCTTGCGCAAGGCCTTGCGTTTGCGCGAGGCGAGCGTTTCGAGAAATTCCTCGTGATTGGCATAGCCGTCATTGATGAAATGGAACTGCTGGTCGGTGCGGTGCAGATAGCCGTCCATCTCGAAGACGCCGATCTCCTCGTCCGGCACGAAGGTGATATGGGCCGAGGAGATGCCGAGCCGGCGCACGACTTCCTTCAGGCTTTCGGCGATCGCGCTCTGGATTGGTAGCCTCGGCAAGCCCTCGGTGACAAGAAGACGCGGGCCTGTCGCCGGGGTAAACGGGATCGAGCATTGAAGTTTGGGATAATAACGCCCGCCGGCCCGCTCGAACGCGTCGGCCCAGCCATGGTCGAAGACATATTCGCCCTGGCTGTGGTTCTTGAGGTAGCCGGGCAGGGCGCCGACCAGTTCGCCGCGATCGGTTTCGAGCAGCAGGTGGTGGCCAAGCCAGCCGGTATGGGCATCGGCCGAGCCGGATTCCTCCAGCGACGATAAAAAAGCGTGCGAAACGAATGGGTTGTAGGCAAGCGTGCCGCAAGTCTTCGATGCCCCGGAAAGCCTGGACCAGCTCTCCGGGGAAATCGCGGTGAAGGAGCGTTCTACGCGAATGGATAGTTCATTAGTCATGGAGCAAATGCGAAGCCTTTGGGGATGGTCTCGGCTCTGCTTCAGTCTGCGCATGATCTTGGCCAAAAAGCGAGCGTCAAGCAGCCATACGCGGATCGAAGCCTTCGAAGGTCATCTGGTCTGCATTGGCGAATGTGCGTCGGCGCGCCTCTTCGTCACGCACCGTCCAGGTGATGACGGGAATGCCCTTTTCGCGTTCGCCTGTGATGAAGGCATTCGGCAGGTCGTCATAATAATAGGAGATGAAATCGAGACCGATCTCCATCGCCTTTGCATGCGTCTTGAACTCTTCCGGCGTATTGCCGTTGGCGGTCAGCCCGAGCGGGTAGGGTGAGCCAAGCGCCTTCAGGTCGCGCAGCAGCCAGTGGTCGAAGCTCATCAGCGCCACCTTGCCCTCATAACCTTCGAGCACCTCGAGCACAGCCTCGGCGAAACCTTCGTCATCGGCCTCGCGGCCCTTGAGCTCCAGCACCAGCGGCACCTTGCCCTCGACGAGATCGAGAAGCTGGCGCAGCGTCGGCACCTTGTCGCTCGTGCCGCCAACGGCGATCAGTCCGAGTTCCCGGGAGGTGCGCTCGCGGATGTCGCCGTTGAGATTGCACAGGCGCTGCAGATCCTCGTCGTGAAAGACGACCGGCACGCCGTCGGAGGCGTAATGCAGGTCGCATTCGATCGCAAAGCCTGCTTCGACGGCGCGCGAGAAGGCCGAAAGCGTGTTTTCCCAGACATGCGTGTTGAGATCGTGATAGCCGCGATGGGCGACCGGCAGGTCCCTGATCCAGGCAGCATTGGTCATTCTGCGATTTCCATGATAGCGTCTATCTCAACGGCGGCATTCAGCGGCAGGGCCGCCATGCCGACAGCGGCACGCGCATGTTTGCCGGCTTCGCCAAGCACGCCGGCAATCAGGTTCGAAGCGCCGTTGATGACGAGATGCTGCTCGACGAAGTCGGGCGCCGAGGCGACGAAGCCGTTCAGCTTGATGACGCGCCGGATGCGGCCGAGATCGCCGCCAAGTGCCGCCTTCGCCTGGGCAAGGATGTTAATGGCGCAGAGTTCGGCGCCGCGCTGGCCCATTGCAACGTCGACGGTCTTGCCGAGATGGCCCGAGACGGTGACCTTGCCGCCTTCGAGCGGCAACTGGCCGGAGATGTAGAGAAGATTGCCGCTGATGACATAGGGAACGTAATTTGCAGCAGGTGCTGCGGCTTCGGGCAGGGTTATCCCCATCTCAATCAGGCGCGCTGCAATTTCATCGGACATTTTCGTCTCCGCTTTTGTTGTCAATTCTTCAAAAATTATGCATCAAGACTAGAATCTTTAATATGACAGTTTCGAGCCTCGATTTGGCCGAAAGCGTTCTTATAACATCGCGACCGAGTCCAACAGGAGTTAATGAATGTTCCGATCGAGTCTTGTCGCTCTGCTTCTCGCCAGCGTTTCCGCCAATGCATGGGCGGCTGCGCCCGCGGTGAGCGCTGCGATCGCGACCGGCCTCGTCGCCCATCGCGCGGTCTACGATCTGGAACTGAAGGACGCCTCGGACCGCTCTGGCATCGCCGGCATGTATGGTCGCATGGTCTATGAGTTCGACGGCAGCTATTGCCAGGGCTTTACCACCAACTTCCGCTTTGTGACGCAGATCGACACCGGCGACAGCGTGCGTGTCAGCGACCAGCAGACCAAGACCTTCGAAAACCTGAAGGACGGCAAGTTCACCTTCGACACCAAATCCTTCACCGACGAGCAGCTCGATAAAGAGGTCAACGGCGCAGCGCAGGACCAGCCTGATGGCGTCAAGGTCGATCTCAAGCAGCCGGCGAGCCGCGAGCTGCAGCTTGCTGAAAGCCGTTTTCCCACGGAACATATGCTCGATGTGATTCAGCACGCCAAGGACGGCAAGCGCTTCTTCGAGGCGCGCGTCTTCGACGGTTCGGACGACGGCGACAAGTCGCTGGCGACGACGACGATCGTCGGCAAGCAGGAGACGCCGATCGCCGAGGAAGCCGATGCCGGCAACGCCGGCGCCTTTTCCAAGACGGCCTTCTGGCCGGTGACGATCGCCTATTTCAACGAGAGTGCGAAATCGGACGCTTTGCCGGTCTACCGCATGTCCTTCAAGCTCTACGAGAACGGCATCACCCGCGACCTGACGATGGATTACGGCGATTTCGTCCTGACCGGCAAGCTCGCCAAGCTGGAGCTGCTCGACCGCAAGGCCGAGGTTTGCAAGTAGGCGACGAGATCTCGCCTGTCATAAAACTGTATCATAAAATTCACTATGGTTCGGCGATTAGCGATGACTGAGTCGCCGTCTGTCGTCCTGCTTTTCGGGTCGGTGCGATCCTGGCGGCCAAGCCATTGCGATGACGTCTATTTGCTAGACTGCCTAGACCATTACGCATCGCAAGCTTGAAAGCCCGAACCATGGCCGACACCGATCTCGCGACTGTTCAGAATGCCGCCCTGCCGGTTGTTGTCGCCGATCCGGCGGAAATTGCCCGCATTTCCGATAGCATCAACATCACTGACCGTGCCGGCATCTCGGTCTATGGCGACCGCGCCCAGCAGGCGGTCAGCGATTATGCTGACAGGATCCTGCGCGAAGTCCGCAACAAGGACCTCGGCGATGTCGGCCGCCTCTTGACCGACATCATCCTTAAATCGAAAAGCCTCGATCCGGCATCGTTGAAGGATAAGGGTTTCCTCAGCCGCATGTTTCTCTCGGCCAAGGCCCGGCTCGAACGCTTCAAGGCGGAATTCGAGGACGTGGCCGGCCAGATCGACCGGATCGGCCTGGAGCTCGACCGCCATAAGGATACGCTGAGGCGCGACATTGCGCTGCTCGATGACCTGCATGAGGAAACCAGGCAATCGATCATGCGGCTCGAGGCCTATGTTCAGGCCGGCAAGACTTTCGCCGAGCGTTTTCGCAGCGTCGATCTGCCGGGGCTGAAGGCGCAAGCCGAGGCGGCAGCGACCGGCCCGGGCGGCGGCATGCTGGAGGCGCAGACCTATCAGGACAGCCTGCAGGCGCTCGACCGGCTGGAAAAGCGGGTCTTCTACCTGCAGCAGGCCCGCCAGCTTGGCATCCAGCAATTGCCGCAGATCCGCATCGTCCAGGCGGGTGACGAGACGCTGATCGAAAACCTGCAGGCGACGTCGGCGCTGACGGTGCCTGCCTGGAAACAGAAGATGGTGATCCTGCTCGGCCTGACACGGCAGAAATCGGCGCTTGACCTGCAGAAGGCGGTGACCGACGCCACCAACGACATGATCCGCCAGGCATCCGAGATGATGAAGGACCAGGCGATCGCCATCGAGCAGCAGTCGCAACGCGGCATTGTCGATATCGACACGCTCGCCAAGGCGAACAGGGATCTGATCGATACCATATCAGGCGTGCTGCGGGTGCAGGAGGAGGGGCGCCGGAAGCGGGCGCTCGCCGAACAGCAGATGGAGCAGATGACGGTCGAACTCAAGAAGGCTATGACCCAGGCGTGATCGGCAATATGACGATGCGAGCACTGCTTTCAGGCCTGGCACTTCTTGCCCTTCTGCCCCTTGCCGGCTGCAATCCCTTTGGCCAGGGGCCGGATTTCTCGATCGTATCGGGATCGGAGAATACCGTTCTGCAGCCGATCGTCGAGGAATTCTGCAAGCAGAAGAACGCCACCTGCACCTTCAAATATGAGGGCACCCTCGATATCGGCCTCGCGCTGCAGAGCGACCAGGGCGTCGCGCAGGATGCGGTCTGGCCGGCCTCCAGCGTCTGGGTCGACATGTTCGACACCAAGCGCCGCGTCAAGAGTCTGACCTCGATCGCCCAGACGCCGGTGGTATTGGGCGTGCGCAGGTCGAAGGCGCAGCAGCTCGGCTGGATCGGCAAGGACGTCTTCATGAAGGACATTCTCGCTGCCGTCGAGAGCGGATCGCTGAAGTTCCTGATGACCTCGGCGACGCAATCCAATTCGGGTGCCAGCGCCTATCTTGCCATGCTGTCGAGCGCGCTCGGCAACAAGCCGGTGATCGAACCCGGCGATCTCGACGACAGACACGTCCAGGAGAGCGTCCGGTCGCTGCTGTCAGGTGTCGTGCGCTCTTCCGGCTCTTCCGGCTGGCTTGCCGATCTTTATGTCGAATCCGCCGGCAAGGGCACTGTCTATGACGCGATGTGGAATTACGAGGCGGTGCTGAAGGAAACCAACGGCAAGCTCGCCGCCCTGTCGCAGGAACCGCTGTACGCGATCTATCCGGCAGATGGTGTGGCCATGGCGGATTCGCCGATCGGTTTCGTCGATCATGGCCGCGGCCCCGAAGTCCAGACCTTCTTCAACGATCTGCTCGCCTATCTGAGCTCGGCCCCCGTGCAGCAGCGCATTGCCGATACCGGCCGGCGCATTCCCTTGACCGGCATTGCCGCAAAGCCGGAGCCAAACTGGAATTTCGATCCCGCCCGGCTGGTGACGGCGATCCGCATGCCGGAGGCGGGCGTCATCCGCCAGGCGCTCAACCTTTATCAGGCCGCGCTGCGCAAACCTTCGCTGACCGCGCTCTGCCTCGATTTTTCCGGCTCGATGCAAGGGGACGGCGAGGACCAGTTGCAGAAGGCGATGCGTTTCCTGTTGACGCCCGACGAGGCGAGCAAGGTGCTGGTACAATGGTCGCCCGCCGATCAGATCATCGTCATTCCCTTCGACGGCAGCGTGCGCAACATCTTCATGGCGAGTGGAAACCCGCTGGAGCAGGAAGGTCTGCTAAACGAGATTTCCCGGCAGAAGGCGAATGGCGGCACGAACATGTATGCCTGCGCCGAACGGGCTCTGCAGCAGATTGCCCGAACTGACAAGCTATCGACTTATCTGCCTGCAATCGTCATCATGACTGATGGCAAGTCCGATGATCAAAGCCGGGCCTTCACGAACGAATGGAACGCGATGGAGCCGCATGTGCCGATCTTCGGCATCACATTCGGCGATGCCGACAAGTCCCAGCTCGACAGCCTCGCCAAGCTGACCTCGGCGCGCGTGTTCGACGGCGGTTCGGATCTCGCCACCGCCTTCCGCACCGCGCGAGGCTACAATTAGGACAGGCATGCGCAACTGGCTCGGCAATGACGGCAACTGGATCGTGGCGGGACTGGCGGCGGCAATCACCGTACCGCTCTTGAGCTTTGCCGCCGGCATGCCCTTCTGGATCGCCGCCATCATCGCCCTTCTGGTCTTTGCCGGCCTCGTCATTCTGCTCGCGCCGCGCCGGCTGTTCGAAGGCCTCGATATCAAAAGCATCGGCAGCGGGCGCCTCGCCTTTGCCCGCGACCTGCTGGAGGCCGCCGTTCCCTTTGCGCAAAGGCTGGAGACCGCCGCCGACACGATAAGCGATCGTCAGATGGCAGCCGCAGTCCGGCATCTCGCCGAAATCGCCGCCGATGTCTTTCGCAAGGTCGAGGCCAAGCCCGAAAGCGCCAATGCCGTGCGGCGGTTCCTCTCCTACTATCTGCCGCGTGCCGCCGAGGTGGCGGAAGGTTTTGCCGTCATCGAGGCCAAGCGCGTTCCGGACCCCAAGCAGCTGGAGGAGGTCCGCGGCGTGCTGGTCAAGCTCGAAGAGGCCTTCGTCCATTATGCCGACAGCCTGGTCGATGAGGAACTCGGCACGCTCGACACCGATCTGCGCCTCATCCAGGCATCGCTCAAAGAGGATATCGGACGCTGATGGCCCTTTCTCGTCGCGCCTTTGGAGTGGGACTGCTCGGAGCCGGCGTCGTCGGCACCGGCGGTTATTTCGCCGTCCGGGATCGGCCGGAATTGCAGGGCCTGCTCGGCAGCCGCACGACGCTGTTCGGCTTCGTCGGCGGCGAGAAGGAGGCCTTCCTGGCCGACCCCGAGGTCATCAGGGCGCTCGGCGGATACGGATTGACGGTGGGCAGCCGTGTCGCCGGCTCTGTCGAGATGGTCCGCGAACAGGCGCTGCTGTCGCAGTATCCGCAATTCCTCTGGCCGTCCTCCTCGATCATGGTCGATATCGCCAGGCAGAACGGCATTTCTATCCGCAACGACCGCGTCGTGCTGAACACGCCGATCGTCGTCTATTCCTGGCAGCCCGTCGTCGACGGACTGATGAAAGCGGGATTGGTGACGGTGACGAACGAAGGCCATCATCAGCTCGACCTCAAAGCGCTGCTTGATGCGATCCTGGCAGGATCCGACTGGTCGAAGCTCGGCGTCAATTCGCTCTATGGGCGCGCCCGCATCGTCTCGACCGATCCAAACCGCTCCAATTCCGGCTTCATGTTCGCAGGCCTGGTGCTCAGCCTTTTCAGCGGCAATGTTGCGACATCCGCCGATCTCGCTACGTTTGGCGGCAAGGTGCTGGCGATCTTCCGCAACATGGGTTTCAAGTCGCCGTCCTCAGGCAAACTTTTCGACCAGTATCTCGCAGGCGGCCTCGGCGGCGAGCCGATGATCGTCGGCTATGAGAACCAACTGGTCGAATGGATCCTCGCCGATCCAGCACGCTGGGATCGCATCAAGGCGAGTGCCGGCGCAAAGCCGGTGGTGCTCTATCCGCGCCCGACCGTCTATTCGGCGCATCCGCTGATCGTCGTCGACGAGAATGCCAACCGGCTGATCGAAGCGCTGGTGAGCCCGAAGCTCCAGGAGCTTGCCTGGACGAGGCACGGCTTCCGCGGTCCGCTGGGGACCGCCACCGGCAACGCCGACACCGCGATCGGCACCCTGCTGCCGGCCGAGGTCGATGCCATCCTGCCGATGCCCGACGCAGACGTCATGCTGTCGCTGCTGCCGACGCTGGCAAGCTGAGCCGCCAGGTTTTTTCGGCATAAGCCTTGCTTTTGCGCCAAATCGAATGTATGGGCACCGGCATTCCACACGTAAGGCATGGGATCGTCCGGGAGAAATCCGGGCTGTTCCGCCCGGTGGCATCCTCGAAGAGGGTGCTGTTCGCCTTGCGGAGGTTCAACCGGAAAAGGAGTAACAAGGCATGGCATTGCCTGATTTTTCTATGCGCCAGCTTCTTGAGGCAGGCGTCCACTTCGGCCACCAGACGCATCGCTGGAACCCGAAGATGAAGCCGTATATCTTCGGCGATCGCAACAACATTCACATCATCGATCTGGCCCAGACCGTTCCGATGCTGTCGCGCGCACTTCAGGTCGTCAGCGACACCGTTGCCCGCGGCGGCCGTGTTCTCTTCGTCGGCACCAAGCGCCAGGCGTCTGAGATCATTGCCGACAGCGCCAAGCGCTCGGCCCAGTACTACGTCAACTCGCGCTGGCTCGGCGGCATGATGACGAACTGGAAGACGATCTCCAACTCGATCCAGCGCCTGCGCAAGCTCGACGAGATCCTGAACGGCGAAGCCCAGGGCTTCACCAAGAAGGAACGCCTGAACCTCGAGCGCGAACGCGAAAAGCTGGACAAGGCTCTTGGCGGTATCCGCGATATGGGCGGCACGCCCGACCTGATGTTCATCATCGACACCAACAAGGAAAAGATCGCGATCGACGAAGCCAAGCGCCTCGGCATCCCGGTTGTCGCCATCATCGATTCGAACTGCGATCCGGACCTGATCGACTATCCGATCCCGGGTAACGACGACGCATCGCGCGCGATCGCTCTTTACTGCGAGCTGATTTCCCGCGCCGCCATCGACGGCATTGCGCGTCAGCAGGGCTCTTCCGGCCGCGATCTCGGCGCATCCATCGAAGTTCCGGTCGAACCGGCTCTCGAGGAAGCAGCCGAAGGCTGATGAAAGCGGGCGGATCGAAAGGTCCGCCAAAGCTTGCAGAGACTGGGAAAGGCCGCTCGCGACTCATCGAAGTTCGGCGGCCTTGCCTGTTTCAAGGGGAGGGCGTCAGGCTCTTGCCCGATAAGTTTCGTTATGGCGCGTCTTCATCACGCTGTCATACATACAGGTACATTTCGTGCCTCAATCCGGTGCCGAGCCGCGCTTTGCGGCCCACCGTATGAACCGACAAGAGGAAGCTAATGAGCGAGATTACGGCTGCAATGGTGAAGGAACTGCGCGAAAAGACCGGCGCAGGCATGATGGACTGCAAGAAGGCTCTTGCTGAAACTGCTGGCGACATGGAAGCGGCGATCGACTGGCTGCGCGCCAAGGGCATCGCCAAGGCCGACAAGAAGTCCGGCCGCACCGCTGCCGAAGGCCTCATCGGCGTTTCGAGCCAGGGCACCAAGGCCGTCGTCGTCGAAGTCAATTCCGAAACCGACTTCGTCGCCCGTAACGATGCCTTCCAGGAACTCGTCCGCGGCATCGCCAAGGTCGCCGTCTCGACCGACGGCAGCGTTGACGCCGTTGCCGCTGCGACCTACCCGGCATCCGGCAAGTCCGTGTCCGACACGATCAAGGATGCGATCGCAACGATCGGCGAGAACATGAACCTGCGTCGTTCGACCGCTCTCTCGGTCGAGGACGGCGTCGTCGCCACCTATATCCACAATGCTGTTTCCGACGGCCTCGGCAAGCTCGGCGTTCTCGTCGCGCTGAAGTCAACCGGCGACAAGGAAGCCCTGAACGCCATCGGCCGCCAGGTCGCCATGCACATCGCCGCCACCGCGCCGCTGGCGATCCGCCCGGAAGAAGTCGATGCCGCCGTCGCCGAGCGCGAGCGCAACGTCTTCATCGAGCAGTCGCGCGCTTCCGGAAAGCCAGACAATATCATCGAAAAGATGGTCGACGGCCGCATGCGCAAGTTCTTCGAGGAAGTCGCCCTTCTCTCGCAGGCTTTCGTCATCAATCCGGATCTGACGGTCGCCGCCGCCATCAAGGAAGCTGAAAAGGCCGTCGGCGCGCCGATCGAGGTTGCCGGCATGGCCCGTCTGCTGCTCGGCGAAGGCGTTGAGAAGGAAGAAACCGATTTCGCGGCCGAAGTCGCTGCTGCCGTCAAGGGTTGATCTTCCAGCCATAATTGGGAAAACACGAAGGGCATCGCGTGACAACGCGGTGCCCTTCGTGTATCGGGCATTCACGGCAATTTACGAGGAGCCAAGATGTCTTTAGAGCCTGTCTATAAACGTGTTCTACTCAAGGCTTCCGGCGAAGCGCTCATGGGTGGCCAGGGTTTCGGGATCGATGTGACGGTGGCGGACCGCATTGCATCCGACATCGCCGAGGCACGGCATATGGGCGTGGAAGTCGGCGTCGTCGTCGGTGGCGGCAATATCTTCCGCGGTGTCGCGGTAGCGTCCAAGGGCGGCGACCGGGTCACCGGCGACCATATGGGCATGCTCGGCACCATCATCAATGCGCTGGCGCTGGCGACCTCGCTGCGCAAACTGAACATCGATACGGTGGTGCTTTCGGCCATCTCCATGCCCGAGATCTGCGAGAGTTTTTCGCAGCGCGCAACCCTTTATCATCTGTCGATGGGACGCGTGGTGATCTTTGCCGGCGGCACCGGCAACCCCTTCTTTACCACCGATTCCGCCGCAGCACTCCGCGCCGCCGAAATGGGTGCGGAAGCGATCTTCAAGGGCACGCAGGTCGACGGCATCTACACCGCCGACCCGAAGAAATATCCCGATGCGACCCGCCTCGACCGCCTGACGCACCAGGAAGTGCTGGACAGGGGCCTCGCAGTGATGGACGTTGCAGCCGTGGCGCTCGCCAGGGAAAATTCCATTCCGATCATCGTCTTCTCGATCCACGAGAAGGGTGGTTTTGCTGAAATCTTGACGGGCGGTGGCCTCAAGACCATCGTCTCCGACAATTGATATAAGCTGCGCCGCGGATTCGGCGCAGCCTTCGCCAGACGGGAGCATCGACATGAGTGAAGGTATCGACATCAAGGAACTGAAGCGCCGCATGGACGGCGCGATTTCCGCATTCAAGAGCGACATCGCATCGCTGCGTACCGGCCGCGCCTCGGCCAATATTCTCGATCCGGTGACGATCGAGGCCTATGGTTCGCGCATGCCGCTGAACCAGGTCGCCAATATCACCGTGCCCGAGCCCCGCATGCTGTCGGTGTCTGTCTGGGACAAGTCGATGGTTGCTGCCGTCGAACGCGGCATTCGCGAATCCAATCTCGGCCTCAACCCGATCATCGACGGCCAGAACCTGCGCATTCCGTTGCCGGAGCTGAACGAGGAGCGCCGCAAGTCGCTCGTCAAGGTGGCTCATGACTATGCCGAAAAGAGCAAGGTGGCGATTCGCCATGTCCGCCGCGACGGCATGGACGGCCTCAAGAAAGCCGAAAAGGATGGGGTAATCGGCCAGGACGAGAGCCGGGCGCAGTCGGAACGTGTCCAGAAGATGACGGACGAGACGATTTCCGAAGTCGACCGCTTGCTTGGCGAGAAGGAAAAGGAAATCATGCAGGTCTAGTGGATCTGTGCCTTTGCCTGGAAAGACCGGACGGGAAATGTCGGAATCTATATTTGTGACTGTGCCAGAGCATGTTGCCATCATCATGGACGGCAATGGCCGTTGGGCCAAGCAGCGTGGCCTGCCGCGCACGATGGGCCATCGCAAGGGCGTCGAGGCGGTCCGTGACACCGTGCGCGCCGCCGGTGCGGCCGGCATAAAATATCTGACCCTCTTTGCCTTCTCCTCGGAGAACTGGCGCCGGCCCGAAGCCGAGGTCTCCGATCTGCTCGGCCTACTCAAGGCTTTCATCCGGCGCGACCTCGCCGAGCTCCATCGCCAGAACGTGCGGATCAAAGTGATCGGCGACCGCCACAGCCTGCGCAGCGACATTCTCGGCCTGTTGCTGGAGGCGGAGGAAACGACCAAGGACAACACGTCACTGACGCTCGTCATCGCCTTCAACTATGGTTCGCGCGACGAGATCGCCCGCGCCGTCGTCAGTCTCGCCCGCGACGTCGAGGCCGGCCGCCTGAGAGCACAGGATATTACACCGGCGCTGATCAACGCCCGTCTCGATACGGCCGGCATTCCCGATCCGGATCTCATTATCCGCACCAGTGGCGAAGAGCGGCTTTCCAATTTCCTTCTCTGGCAGGCCGCCTATTCGGAATTCATCTTCCTTCCGGAATATTGGCCGGATTTCAGCCCCGAGCTCTTCCGCTCGGCGCTCGAGACATTCGCCTCTCGTGACCGGCGCTTCGGCGGCCTGTCGTCGCAGGCGGCCGCGGTCGGCACCTGATGCAGCAGGAACTGAAGCTCCGCATCGTTTCAGGACTGATTCTTGCGGCCATCGTTCTTGCCGCTACCTGGTATGGCGGCCTTGCCTTCCGTATCCTGGCGGTCGTGATCGGCCTGCTGATCTATTATGAATGGTCGAAGATCACCGGCATCGCCCGGGATTGGGTCGCCAATGCCGTCGGCTGGATCGGCGAGGCGGCGATTGCCTTCCTCGTGCTTGTCGGCAATTTCGAATTCGCCGCCGGCATGCTGGCGGGCGTCACCGCCGTCGGCATCGCTCTGATCATCCTGCAGGGCACGAGCCGCTGGTTTCCGGCGGGCCTGTTTTATGCCGGCGCCACCGGCTTGGCCCTTGCCGCGATCAGAAGCGATGACCGGCCTGGCCTATACGCCATGCTCTTCGTCTTTGCCGTCGTCTGGGCAACCGATATCCTTGCTTATTTCGTCGGCAGGGCGCTTGGCGGGCCGAAGCTTGCCCCTTCGATCTCGCCCGGAAAGACCTGGTCGGGTGCAATCGGTGGTGCCGTTTCGGCGGTCGTAGCCGGCGTCGTTCTCGTCCATTTTCTCATTCCCGGCGCTGAAATCATCGCCGCCTTCGTGGCACTCGTTCTCTCGGTTTGCAGCCAATCGGGCGATCTTTTCGAATCGTTCATCAAGCGTAAATTCGGCGTCAAGGATTCGAGCCGTCTCATTCCGGGCCATGGCGGCGTCATGGACCGTGTCGACGGACTGATTTTCGCCTGTTTTTCGGCGTTCTTGCTTGCTGGGCTTTTTTCCCTGATAAAGGGGGCCGGAATGACGTCGCTCGGCGCGGCATTGTTCGGATTCTGACAACGCGGCAGTCTGACGGAAGGTACTCATGGAAACGATGAGCGGCATATATGCATTTCTGATGGGGAACATCGTTACCTTCATCCTCGTGCTGTCACTGCTCGTCTTCGTGCATGAGATGGGCCATTACCTGGTCGGGCGCTGGAGCGGCATTCGCATCCTTGCCTTTTCCGTCGGCTTCGGTCCGGAGATATTCGGCTTCACCGACCGCCACGGAACGCGCTGGAAGATTTCGGTGATCCCGCTTGGCGGTTACGTCCGGTTCTTCGGCGACGAGGATGCCTCGAGCAAGCCCGACACCGACGAGATCGCCGCCATGTCCGAGGAGGACAGGGCGCGCTCCTTTGCCGGCGCCAAGCTGTGGAAACGCGCCGCAACCGTTGCGGCTGGCCCGATCGCCAATTTTCTGCTGGCGATCGCCATCTTCACCATTCTTTTCTCGGTCTATGGCCGCACGATCGCCGATCCCGTTGTTTCCGAGGTCAAGCCCGACGGCGCTGCCGCTGCCGCCGGCATCCTTCCAGGCGATCTGCTGGTCGCCATCGACGGCGGCAAGGTCGAGACCTTCGACGATGTGCGCCGCTATGTCGGCATCCGCCCGAGCCAGAAGATCGTCGTGACGATCGAGCGCGCCGGCCAGAAGCTCGATGTGCCGATGGTGCCGCAACGCGTAGACCAGACCGACCAGTTCGGCAACAAGGTCGAACTCGGCCAGATCGGCATCGTCACCAGCCGGGAGGTCGGCAACTTCCGCCTGAAGACCTATACGCCGCTGCAGTCGCTGCGCGAGGCTGTGATCGAGACCCGCGACATTGTCACCGGCACCTTCAAATATATCGGCAACATCTTCAGCGGAACGATGCGCGCCGATCAATTGGGCGGGCCGATCCGCGTGGCGCAAGCTTCGGGCCAGATGGCGTCGCTTGGGATAGGCGCGGTGTTGCAGCTTGCGGCGGTGCTTTCTGTTTCGATAGGATTGCTTAACCTGATGCCGGTTCCGGTACTTGATGGCGGCCACCTGATGTTCTATGCGGTGGAAGCGGTGAGGGGGAAACCGCTGGGCTCTTCGGCCCAGGAAATTGCATTTCGCATTGGCCTGGCGATGATACTGACCTTGATGGTTTTCACGACCTGGAACGACATTGGCTCGTTGAGAGGGTAAACGAGCAAGGCGAGGCTAATTACTATTTATTTACGATGTTTCAAGGCTGTAGTGGCGAATGGGTCACGCTTGCAAATGAAGTAAACAGAAATTAACGACCTGCCTTGCTTGTATGTCAAAAGCGGGTAAAACGACACACGTGACCGGAATCGGGGTTTCCTGGGGCCGGGGACGAGGGAAACAAAGGTAATAGGTGAAATGAAGGCTGGTTCAAAGTTTTTGAACGCAGTATCGGCGGTTGCGCTGTCTGCTGGTGTTGTTGCTTCGGGCGCAGGTGCTGTGACGTTCGTTTCCGCTACGGCCGCTGAGGCCGCGGTCATCCAGCGCATCGATGTGCGCGGCGCAAGCCGTGTCGGCGCGGAAGCCGTCCGGTCGAACCTCACCATCGCTCCCGGAAAGAGTTTTTCGAACAGCGATATCGACGCCTCGGTCAAGCAGCTCTACGGGACGGGTTACTTCTCCGACGTCAAGATCTCGGTCTCGGGCAGCACGCTGGTCGTCAACGTTCAGGAAGCCCAGCTGGTCAACCAGGTCGTCTTCAACGGCAACCGCAAGATCAAGGACGACAAGCTCGCAACGATCGTCCAGACCCACGCCGCAGGCCCCTACAGCGACACCCAGATCCAGGCCGACATCCAGTCGATCAAGGAAGCTTATGCTGCAACCGGCCGCAGCGAAGTCGAAGTCACGACTCAGGTCGTGCCGCTCGGCGAAGGCCGCGTCAACCTTGCCTTCGTCATCAACGAGGGTGACCGCACCAAGATCGATTCGATCAACTTCGTCGGCAACAATGCCTACAGCGCCGGCCGCCTGGCTGCCGTCATCAACACCAAGCGTTCGAACTTCCTGTCGTTCCTGACCCGCAAGGACGTCTACAACGAAGACAAGCTCCACGCAGACGAAGAAGCGCTGCGCCAGTTCTATTACAATCGCGGCTACGCCGACATGCGCATCGTCTCTTCCGATGCCACCTTCGACGACGCGACCAACAAATACACGCTCACCTTCAACATCGAGGAAGGCCAGCGCTACGACTTCGGACCGGTGACCGTCCAGTCGACCGTCGAAGGCGTCGGCTCAGAGCAGCTGCAGCCGCTGGTGCGCACCCGCGAAGGCCAGGTCTACAACGCCAAGGAAGTGCAGAAGTCGATCGAGGCGATCTCCGATCAGGTGGCGTCTGCCGGTTATCCTTTTGCGCGCGTCACGCCGCGCGGTAACCGCGACCTCAACAACAACACGATCGGTGTCGAATATCTGGTCGACCAGGGCGAGCGCGCCTATGTCGAGCGCATCGAGATCCGCGGCAACAGCCGCACGCGCGACTACGTCATCCGCCGCGAATTCGACATGAGCGAAGGTGATGCCTTCAACCAGCAGATGATCACCAAGGCCAAGCGGCGCCTCGAAGCGCTCGGTTACTTCTCCTCGGTCAATATCTCCACCGCTCCGGGCAGTTCGCCGGACCGCGTCGTGGTAATCGTCGACGTGCAGGATCAGTCGACCGGTTCGTTCGGTGTCGGCGCGGGTTACGCCGCCGGCGGCGACGGCCTGCTGCTCGAAGCCTCGATCGAGGAAAAGAACTTCCTCGGCCGTGGTCAGTACATCCGCATCTCGGCCGGTGGCGGCCAGGAAGGCTCGCGCGCCTACGGCGTCAGCTTCACCGAACCCTATTTCCTCGGCTACCGTCTGGCGGCGGGCTTCGACGTCAACCGCAGCGAAACGTCGAGCAATGACGACTACGACTACGAGGAAACCAGCGTCGTCCTGCGTGTCACCGCGCCGATCACCGAAGATCTGGCGACGACCTTCCGCTATAACTACAAGCAGATGAAGTATGACGGCGATACCGACGATCTTTCGGCGACCTACGCCAATCTGGTCGACGAGAGCCCGTGGACACGCTCTTCCGTCTCGCAGACGCTGACCTACAACACGCTTGACGACACCGTCTTGCCGCGTGAAGGCATCTATGCGACGGCGACGCACGAACTGGCCGGCCTCGGCGGCGACTCGCAGTTCTACAAGATCTACGGCAAGGCCCGTTATTACCACTTGCTCGCCGACGATGCCGATATCATCGGCTCGCTCTCCGCTTCGGCTGGTTATGTCGTCCCCTTGGGTGACCATCTGAACGTCTTCGACCAGTTCACGCTGAACAACGGTGATATTCGCGGCTTCGAGAACAAAGGTATCGGCCCGCGCATCCGCGGGGATAACGATGACCCGCTCGGTGGCACGACCTATTTCACGGCGTCTGCGGAAGCGACCTTCCCGATGCCGGGATTCCCGCGCGACTTCAACCTGCGTGGCGCAGTCTTTGCCGATGCCGGCACGCTGTTCGGCAATGACGTCGAGCTTCTTGGGTCCGACCAGGCCGACGGCACCAGCGCTTCGCTGCGCGCTTCCGTCGGTGTCGGCGTCGTCTGGCAGTCTCCCTTCGGTGCATTGCGTCTGGATTACGCGATCCCGGTCCTCAAGGAAGACTTTGACAAGACGCAGAACTTCAAGTTTGGCATCAACAACCAATTCTGATATCGGCAGTCCGGAACTGTAAGACTCAATTCCGTTCTGGAGCATTGCCGATGGAGCAAAACGTATTTTTTCTGCCCCATGAAGGTCTGAAGCTCGCTGAGCTGGCAGAGTTTCTTGGGGCGGAGCTTGCTAATTCCGACTATGCCGATGTTGTCGTCAGGTCCGTTGCCCCCATCAGCCGGGCCCGGGCGGGCGATGTCTGTTATATCCTGTCGCGCCGCAGCCGCGATGAGCTGGTGACATGCGAAGCCTCGGCAGTGATCTGCGACAAGGCGCTCGCCGATCTCGTACCCCCACACATCCCGGTCATCCTGTCGTCCAATCCGCATGCGGCTTTTGCGATGGCGGGCGGCCTGTTTTATCCCGCGGCATTGCGTCCGGTCGTCTTTTCCGGTGAAAGCAAGATCGCGCCGAGCGCGGTGATCGATCCGAGCGCCAGGCTTGAAAAGGGTGTGATCGTCGAGCCGATGGCCGTCATCGGGGCGCATGCCGAGATCGGCGAAGGGACGCGCGTCGGCGCCCACAGCATCATCGGTCCGAATGTCAAGATTGGCCGGGATTGTTCGATTGCCGCCGGCGCGAGCATTCTCTGCGCGCTGCTCGGCAACGGCGTCATCATCCACAACGGCGCCCGCATCGGCCAGGACGGTTTCGGTTATGCACCAGGCCCGCGCGGCATGATCAAGATCGTCCAGATCGGCCGGGTGATCATCCAGGATAATGTCGAGATCGGCGCCAACACCACGATCGATCGTGGTGCCATGGACGATACGGTGATCGGCGAAGGCACCAAGATCGACAACCAGGTACAGATCGGCCACAACGTTCAGATCGGCCGCCATTGCGCCATCGTCGCGCAGGTCGGCATCGCCGGCAGCACGAAGATCGGCAATGGCGTGCAGATCGGCGGCCAGGTCGGCATCAAGGGGCATGTGACGATCGGCGACGGCGTGCAGATCGCTGCCAAAAGCGGTATCATGACCGATCTTGCCGCCGGCGGACAATATGGCGGTATACCTGCGCGTCCGCTAAAAGACTATTTGAGAGATGCTGCGCAACTGGTGTCGAAGACCAGATCGCACGGGCGGAAACCTGGAGGCAAGCAAAATGACTGAGGAAGCCACGACAACGCTTTCTTCGGCTGACATCATTGAGATCATGAAGCTGCTGCCGCATCGTTACCCGTTTCTGATGGTCGATAAGATCATCGAGATCGATGGTGACAACTCGGCGATCGGCATCAAGAACGTCACGGTGAACGAGCCGCATTTCACCGGCCATTTTCCGGAATCTCCGATCATGCCGGGGGTCCTGCTGATCGAGGGCATGGCTCAGACGGCGGGCGCGATCTGTGCCAAGAAGGAAGGCCAGCCGGGAAATCTCGTCTACTTCATGACCATTGAGAATGCGCGCTTCCGCAAGCCCGTCGTGCCCGGCGACCGTGTCGAGTTCCACGTGAAGAAGCATAAGCAGCGCGGCAATATCTGGAAGTTCCATTGTGACGCCAAAGTCGACGGCGCGCTTGTCGCCGAGGCCGATATCGGCGCGATGATCGTTCGTAAGGATCAGGCATGAGCAATATCGCCGAAAGCGCCCATATTCATCCGATGGCCGTCGTCGAAGACGGGGCGACCATCGGTGAGGGCGTCAAAGTCGGTCCGTTCTGCTATGTCGGCTCGCATGTCGTCCTGCATGCGAATGTCGAGCTCCTAGCGCATGCGGTCGTCACCGGCCGCACAATGATCGGCAAGGGCACGCGCATCTTCCCGATGGCCGTCGTCGGCGGCGATCCGCAGAGCGTGCACCACGGCGGCGAGGAGACGACGTTGACGGTCGGCGCCAACTGCACGATCCGCGAAGGCGTGACGATGAACACCGGCACGGCCGATTTCGGCGGTCAGACGATCGTCGGCGACAACAACCTTTTCCTTGCCAATTCCCATGTCGCGCATGACTGCCGGGTCGGCAACCACGTGATCATGTCGAACAACGTCATGCTCGCCGGCCATGTCGTCATCGAAGATCGCGTCATCCTGGGCGGCGGCTCGGCCGTTCACCAGTTCACCCGCGTCGGCCGTCAGGCCTTCGTCGGCGGGCTCTCGGCAGTGAGTTACGACGTCATTCCCTACGGCATGCTGAACGGCAATCCCGGGCTGCTGAGCGGCCTCAACGTCGTCGGCATGACGCGCGCCGGCGTCGACCGCGCCGTCATTCACAGGGTGCGTCGCGCCTACAAGTCGATCTTCGAAGGAACAGGCTCCGTCCGTGAAAACGCCGCCGCCATCCGCGAAGAATATGCCGATTGCGAGCAGGTGGTCCACATCCTCGATTTCATCGCCGCCGACAGCGACCGCGCCTTGTCCTCGCCGACCCGGGGACAGAAGGGCTAGTCCGTGACTTTTTCCGGCGACACCGCTGCGGGCCGGCTGGCGATCATTGCCGGCGGCGGTCTTCTGCCTTCCTATGTCGCCGAAGCTGCGCGCGCGGCGGGTGAAAATCCCGTCATCGTCGCACTGAAAGATGAAAGCGACCGGCGCTGGGAAGGTTATGACCATGCCGTCATCGCTATCGGCGATTTCGCAGCCCTCGATGGGCTGCTCAACCGTTATGGCATCGGCCGTGTGGTGATGTCGGGCAGCGTGCGCCGTCGGCCGGAATGGCGTGAGGTGCGCCCGACGCTGCGCATTCTGATGAAGGTGCCGGCCGCCATCCGTACGCTGCTGTCCGGTGGCGACGACACGGTGCTGCAGATGGTGATCCGGCTGATCGAGGGAAACGGCCGCCGCGTCGTCGGCGCCCATGAAATCGCCCCCGACCTTCTTGCCTCCGTCGGCCCGCTTGGCGCTGCAGCACCCGGCGAGGAAGACCGGCGCGATATCAGCCGGGCGGCCGAGGCCGCCGACATGCTGGGCCGGCTCGACGTCGGGCAGGGTGCTGTCAGCATCGGCGGGCGCGTCGTCGCGCTCGAGGGTCTGGAGGGCACGGATGAGATGCTGGACCGTGTCACGGGTCTCAGAGCCGCCGGACGCATTTCGCCGCGTCGCCGCGGCGCGCTGGTCAAGCTCTGCAAGCCGCAGCAGGATATCCGCGCCGACTTGCCGGCGATCGGCGTTTCCACGGTCATGAACGCGAGGAAAGCCGGCCTTGCCGGCGTCGCCGTCGAGGCCGGCCGCTCGCTGGTGCTCGATCGCGCCGCCGTCATCAAAGCCGCCGATGAGGCCGGGCTTTTCGTCTGCGGCATCGATCGCGGCCTGCCGGCATGGGGGCTCGAATGAACGGGGCGCCGCTGAAAATCGCCGTCATTGCCGGCGAGGTGTCCGGTGACCTGCTCGGTGCCGATCTTATCGCCGCACTGAAGCGGGTTCACGGCGGGCCGGTGGAACTCGTCGGCGTCGGCGGCGAGGGGCTGCAGGCCGAAGGCTTGAGATCCCTGTTCGATTTCTCCGAGCTGTCGATCATGGGCATCACCCAGGTGCTGAGCCGGCTGCCGAAACTCTACGCGCTGATCCGCCAGACGACGGCTGCCATCATTGCCGCAAGGCCCGACATTCTCCTGATTATCGACAGCCCGGATTTCACCCATCGCGTCGCCAAGCGGGTCCGCACCGCGCTCCCCGATCTGCCCGTTGTCAATTATGTCTGTCCGAGCGTCTGGGCCTGGAAGGAATATCGCGCCACGCGCATGCTCGCCTATGTCGATCATGTGCTCGCCGTCCTGCCCTTCGAGCCGGCAACGATGCAACGCCTCAATGGCCCGGCGACAACCTATGTCGGGCATCGTCTGGTCGCTGACCCCGCTCTGCTGGAGACACGTCGCCTGCGCGTGGGAAGGCGACCCGGCAACGGCACGATCCTGCTTCTTCCCGGCTCACGCTCCTCCGAGATCCAGAAACTTCTGCCCTATTTCGAGGTGGCAACGAACGAACTCGTCACCCGCAACGGGCCGACACGCTTCGTTCTGCCGACGGTGACGCACAAGGAGGCGCTTATCCGCGAGATGACGGCGGGGTGGGGGGTAAAGCCGGAGATCGTCGTCGGCGCAGAAGCAAAATGGAAAGCCTTTGCCGAGGCCGATGCAGCCATGGCGGCATCCGGAACCGTTATTCTTGAACTGGCGCTTGCAGATGTTCCCGTCGTCTCCGCCTACAAGGTCGACTGGATCATGCGCATGCTGACATCGGGTATCAAGACCTGGACCGGCGCGCTGCCGAACCTGATCGCCGATTACGCGGTCGTCCCGGAATATCTGAACGACGTCGTTCGCGGCGCAAGCCTCGCGCGCTGGATGGAAAGGCTGTCGGCCGACACCTATCAGCTGAAGGCGATGAAGGAAGGCTACGATCTCATCTGGCAGCGCATGCAGACCGAAAAGCCGCCCGGCGAACACGCTGCCGAGATCCTTCTCGACGTGCTGAAAAAGAAAAAACCCGGTCGTTTCTGACCGGGTTTTCTTTTGAGTTCGTTCTGAAGCGATCAGCGCTTCGAAACCGGAATGTAGTCGCGCTTCGGTTCGCCGACATAGAGCTGACGCGGCCGGCCGATGCGCTGTTCCGGATCCTCGATCATCTCGTTCCACTGCGCGATCCAGCCGACGGTGCGGGCGAGCGCGAAGAGCACCGTGAACATGGTTGTGGGGAAGCCCAGCGCCTTCAACGTGATGCCGGAATAGAAGTCGATATTCGGATAGAGCTTCTTCTCGATGAAATATTCGTCGGTGAGCGCGATACGCTCCAGCTCCATCGCCACTTCGAGCAACGGATCGTCCTTGATGCCGAGTTCGCCGAGCACTTCATGCGTCGTCTTCTGCATGATCTTGGCGCGCGGATCGTAGTTCTTGTAGACGCGGTGACCGAAGCCCATCAGGCGGAACGGATCATTCTTGTCCTTGGCGCGGGCGACATATTCCGGAATGCGGTCGACCGTGCCGATTTCGTTCAGCATGTTGAGGGCTGCTTCGTTAGCGCCGCCGTGAGCGGGCCCCCAGAGGCAGGCAATGCCGGCGGCGATGCAGGCGAACGGATTGGCGCCCGACGAACCGGCGAGGCGGACGGTCGAGGTCGAGGCGTTCTGCTCATGATCGGCGTGCAGGATGAAGATGCGGTCCATGGCGCGGGCAAGCACCGGATTGACCACGTATTCCTCGCAAGGCACGGCAAAGCACATGCGCAGGAAGTTCGAGGCGTAGTCGAGGTCGTTCTTCGGATAAACGAAGGGCTGGCCGATATGGTACTTGTAGGCCATGGCGGCAAGCGTCGGCATCTTGGCGATCATGCGCAGGCTGGCGACCATGCGCTGGTGCGGATCGGTGATGTCGGTGGAGTCGTGATAGAAGGCCGACAGCGCGCCGACGCAGCCGCACATGACGGCCATCGGATGCGCATCGCGGCGGAAGCCGGTGAAGAAGCGGCTCATCTGCTCGTGCACCATGGTGTGGTGCGTGACGCGGTAATCAAAATCCTTCTTCTGCACGGTGGTCGGCAGTTCGCCGTAAAGCAGGAGGTAGCAGACCTCGAGGAAGTCGCCGTGCTCGGCGAGCTGCTCGATCGGGTAGCCGCGATGCAGCAGGACACCTTCGTCGCCGTCGATGTAGGTGATTTTCGATTCACAGGATGCGGTCGAGGTAAAACCCGGATCGTACGTGAAGGAAGCCGTGTTCTTGTAGAGAGCACCGATATCGATGACGCTCGGGCCGATCGTGCCGCTTTTGACGGCAAGGTCGACAGACTTGTCACCGATTTTTATTGTAGCGCTTTGATCCGTCATGCTGATCCTCCGAAATGGCGGTGGCGCCATAAAAGCGCCATAGGGGTTAAGCGTCCTCACCGATAGCTATATGATCGCGACGCTAATGCCAAGTTACCGTGACGGCATTTTGTGCATTGCGGTATCATCTTTTAGGCACTGCAGCGATGAGCCGCACGCATATCGGAAGCTGATGATTCGACTGGCCTTTTGGCTCTCGCGATTTTCCCTCACATTTCAATCGATTATTCTTGCCGGATTTGAATGGAGGTTGCATTCTGGCCGTCTTCGCGGGTTTGGGCTTGGGCGGTTCATGCAGGAGTTGACGACAGTCGAATTGCGGCCGGAAGCAGGCGAAGGCCTTGCCGACTCCTCCGGTTTTTCTCCGCCTGTCGTGGTGACGCGACCGACAAGGACGCAGTCGGCGACACCATTGCGCCACCGGCTGCCGGCCGCAGCCTCGCACTTGCTGCGTGCCGGCATGCGCATGCTGGGCGAGGAGGCGGACCATGGCCGCCTGCTGCTGTTCTCGCCGGTCTTCCTCGGCGCCGGGTCAGCCGTCTGGTTTCTCGCGGCATCGGATTTTCCGCTCGTAGCATCACTGCTCTGCCTGTTGGTGTTGACCTTGGCGGTTCTCATTACCAGCCGCAGCCGGGCGGTATTGCGGGCAGCGCTGCTGGCGCTTTCGCTCGTGGCCTGCGGAATGGTCACCGCGCAGTTCGAGAGCTGGCGGGCTTCCACCGTGATCCTCGATTCCGCCGTGACGACAACGGTGACCGGCCGCGTCGAGCGGCGCGAAGGCGACGGTCGCGGGCGGTGGCGCTACATTCTTGCCGTCACCGGCACTGAGGCGCCACAGGTGAAGCGGCCGCCGGAACGCATCACCGCAATCGCCCGCGGCGCGGACGCGGCCTTCGAGATCGGCGATATCATCACTGGCAGGGCGCGGCTGACGCCGCCGGCGGGCCCAGCGCTTCCCGAGCTCAACGACTTCTCCTTCAGTGCCTATTTCGACGGCATCGGCGCCAACGGTTTCTTCTACGGTGCACCGACGAAGGTCGATGCGCAGGCAGGTCCCCAGGCTGCAAGATCGACGGCGGAAACGCTGCTCGAAGGGCTCTATCGTCTCCGCAGCGGCATTGGCGACCGCATAAGGTCGATCCTGCCCGGCGACACCGGCGCTTTTGCCGCTGCTCTGGTGACGGACGAGCGGCGCGCCATCTCGGATGCGACGACGGAGGCGCTGCGCCAGTCCGGTCTGGCTCATATCATCGCCATCTCCGGTCTCAACATGGCGCTGTCGGCCGGCATCTTCTTCGTTGGCTTGCGGATGCTGCTCAGCCTCTTTCCCGGCATCGCTGAGGCCTATCCGACGAAGAAGATCGCCGCCGCCGGCGCGCTCATCGCCGTCACCGCCTATTTCCTGATCTCCGGCTTTGCGGTTTCTGCCGAACGCGCATTCATCATGATGGCCATCATGTTGATTGCCGTCTTCTTCGACCGGCCGTCGATCAGCCTTCGCAATGTCGCTCTCTCCGCGCTCGTCATCATTGTCATTTCGCCGTCCGAGGTCTTGGGTCCGAGCTTCCAGATGTCTTTTGCCGCGACATTGGCGCTGGTCTCGGGCTATCAGCTGTGGAAGGATCGGCGGGTCCGCGAAAACGCTTTCCTGAAGCTGCCGATCATCAGGCCCTTCGTTACCGTTGCGGGCTTCTTCGGCGGCGTCTTCCTGACCTCGCTGATCGGCGGTTTTTCCACCGCGCTGTTTGCGATCGAGCATTTTCATCGTCTGACCTCCTATGGCTTGCCGGCAAACCTCGCGACGATGCCGATCATCTCCTTCATCATCATGCCGGCCGGCTTGCTGGCGATGCTGCTCATGCCTTTCGGCTTGGACGTCTTGCCCTGGAAGGTCGTCGGATTCGGCCTCGATCTGGTGATCGCGGTCGCAAAGACGGTGTCCGGCTGGGATGGCAATATCGACGTCGGCCGCTTGCCCGCTTGGTATTTCGCGGTCGCCGTGGCAGGCTTTTTGTTGCTGACCTTGCTCCGCACGCGGTTGCGCCATGTCGGCGCATCGATCATCGCGGTCTCGACGCTCATCCTGTTGCTTCTGCCGGTTCCTCGGCCGCCGGATCTGGTGATTTCGGAGGATGGCAGTCTCGTGGCGGTGGTCGAAACGGCAGCAATGGCTTCCAACCGTGAAAAACCGCCGGATTTCATATTCGACCAGTGGCAGAGAGCCCTGGTCCTGCCGAAGCATGATCCGCCGAAGATGCTGGACGGTCCTGCTATCCCGCCGGAGGGAGAGGACCGCCGCGTCAGGCTTTCCCGCGATCAGCAGAACGAAGCGAGGACCGCGATGCGCGCCGCCGCAGCGGACGGTGACGCAAACCGCTTTTCCTGCGTCAAGAAGGCCTGGTGCACATCAAGGCTTGGCAATGGTCATATCGTGGCCGTCATCGAGAATGCCGCCTATCTCGGCCCGGCATGCGACGCCGCCGATATCGTCGTGACGTCGGTCCGCCTTCGCTTCAACAGCTGCCGCTCAGGTGCGACGCTCTTCACCGGTGAGACGCTGCGCAGGACCGGTTCCATTGAGTTGCGCTTCACGGACGCCGGCCTGGAGGTCGCAACCGCATTCGATGCATTATCGCGGCCATGGATGCGCCATCGCGCCTATGACTGGCGCAGCAACAGTTTTACCGAATCCGGCCTGGCCAATGTCAGTGATAGCGGCGAATGAGACCGACGAGTTTGCCCTGAACCTTGACACGGTCCGGCCCGAAAATCCGGGTCTCGTAAGCCGGGTTGGCGGCCTCCAGTGCGATCGAGGCGCCCTTGCGGCGGAAGCGCTTCAGTGTCGCTTCTTCGTCGTCGACGAGAGCAACGACGATATCGCCGGGACTTGCGGTGCTGCTGTTGCGGATGATCACGGTGTCGCCGTCGAAGATGCCGGCATCGATCATCGAATCGCCTTTGACCTCCAGCGCATAATGTTCACCGGAACCGAGCATGTCGGCCGGAACGACGATGTCATGGGTGTTGTTCTGGATCGCCGAAATCGGAACACCGGCAGCGATTCGGCCCATGACCGGCACGGAGACCGAGTTGCCGTTGTCGGCGACGGGTTTTGCGGGAGCAGGGGCGGCGACCGGCTGAGGTTTGCCGAGGCTGCCCTCGATGACGCTCGGCGAAAAGCCGCGCCGCGGCTGGATGCTGGGGCTGTAGGCCTCCGGAAGCTTGATGACCTCGAGCGCGCGGGCGCGGTTCGGTAGGCGGCGAATGAAGCCACGCTCCTCGAGCGCCGTAATCAAGCGATGAATCCCGGACTTCGAGGCGAGGTCCAGGGCATCCTTCATCTCGTCGAAAGATGGCGGAACGCCGGATTCCTTCATGCGCTCATGAATGAAAAGGAGAAGCTCCTGTTGTTTGCGCGTGAGCATCGACGTTGTGACCTCGTGATTGAAACAAATCCAGAACAGACACTATATGTTCCATATGTGTTCCGCAAGTAGCTAAATTTCCGTAAAACTTGGCGCCAACTCGTTGCGATTTTTATTTTCATTCGCCGGATTGGGACGCAAGTCTTGCATTGAGGGTGGCGCTGTCGCACATCTTTCGACGTTTCCAGGAGGGACACATGAACGAGCATTCCGCCAAACCGCACCCGCTGGATCATATCGTGCTGCCGATCGTCAATATCGATCTGGCGCGCGAGAGGCTCGGCAAGCTCGGCTTCACCGTCGCCGCCGATGCACGCCATCCCTTCGGAACGGAGAATGCCTGCGTCTTTTTTGCCGACAAGACCTATCTGGAACCGCTCGGGATTGCGAGCATCGAGGAGAGCGAGGCATCGGCGCGGCAAGGCAATGTCTTCACTGCCCGCAACCAGGCCTTCCGCTTCCGCTGTGGCGAGGAGGGGCTTTCGGGGCTGGCTTTCGGCAGCAAGGATGCCGGCATCGATCATCAGAATTTCGTCGGCAACGGATCGAGCGCCGGCGAGATGCTGCAGTTCACCCGGCCGATGACGATGCCGGACGGTTCCGAGACGATTGCCGGCTTCAAGCTGGCTTTTGCCGGCGACCTGCGCGCGCCTGATCTCCTGCTCTTCACCGTCGAGCGCGTCAATCCGCTGCCGGCCGACCGCGCCGCGCTGGAGACACATGCCAATGGCGTAACCGCCATAACCGAGATCGCGCTTTGCGCGCCGGAACCGACCGCGTTTGCTGCCTTCGTCAGCCTTGCCGTGGCGCAATCGGCAGTCGAGAAAACCGGTTTCGGCGTCAATATCGCGGCATCGAATACGAAAATCAGCCTGATGACGCCGGAGGGGCTGGAGGCCTATTTCGACATCGCCGGCTCATCCGCCGATCGGGGTCTGCGCGGCCGAGCAATCCTCTTCACTGTCGCCGATCTTGCCGTGACAGAAGCGCATTTGGCTGCTAACGGGGTGACATACACGCGCAAGAACAATCGCATTCTGGTGAAGTCCGCGCCCGGGCAGGGCACGCTCTTCGCCTTCGAGGAAACACGATGAGCACTGATACGAATTCCGAAGTCAGGATCGGCGAAGGCCAAGGCCAGGTCACCTTTTCCAATACCGGCCGCCTGTCGCTGATTGCCGGTCCCTGCCAGATGGAGAGCCGCGACCACGCCTTCATGGTTGCCGGCACGCTGAAAGAGCTTTGCGGAAAGCTCGGCATCGGCCTCGTCTACAAGAGCTCCTTCGACAAAGCGAACCGGACCTCGCTTTCGGCCGAACGCGGTATCGGCATCGAAAAGGGCATGGAGGTCTTTGCCGACCTCAAGAAGGAATTCGGTTTTCCCGTCCTGACCGACGTTCATACCGCCGAGCAATGCGCGGAGGTGGCAAAGATCGTCGATGTCCTGCAAATCCCGGCCTTCCTCTGCCGCCAGACCGACCTTCTTATCGCCGCCGCCAGGACCGGCCGCGTCGTCAATGTCAAGAAAGGCCAGTTCCTCGCCCCCTGGGATATGAAGAACGTCCTGAAGAAGCTCAATGCCAGCGGCAATCCGAATGTGCTGCTGTGCGAGCGCGGCGCCTCATTCGGCTACAATACGCTGGTTTCCGACATGCGCTCGCTGCCGATCATGGCGGCGATGGGTGCGCCCGTTATCTTCGATGCGACCCATTCCGTGGCGCAGCCAGGCGGGCAGGGCGAATCCTCCGGCGGTCAGCGGGAATTCGTGGAAACCCTGGCGCGCGCAGCGGTGGCTGCCGGTATTGCCGGCGTCTTCGTCGAAACCCACCAGGACCCTGACAATGCACCTTCCGACGGCCCGAACATGGTCTATCTCAAGGACATGCCGCGCCTGCTTGAAAAGCTGCTTGCCTTCGATGCGGTCGCCAAGGCTTGACGTTCAACAGTCTGACATGATCGTGCTATAGGCCGGGAAAGCTGGTTCGAAGGCTGGAAATTGCAGCATTGTAATTTGCACGTCTTCGACTAAGACAGGTTTCGAACCGACTTATCACCCACCGAGCAGGAAGAACCCATGACTGCAATCACCGATATCATCGCCCGCGAGATTCTCGATAGCCGTGGCAACCCCACCGTCGAAGTCGATGTCTATCTCGAAGATGGCAGCATGGGCCGCGCGGCCGTTCCCTCGGGGGCCTCGACGGGCGCGCATGAGGCGGTCGAACTGCGTGACGGCGGCAAGCGCTACCTCGGCAAGGGCGTCGAAAAGGCGGTCGAAGCCGCCAACACCGAGATCTTCGACGCGATCGGCGGCATCGACGCCGAAAATCAGATCCAGATCGACAACATCATGATCGAGCTCGACGGCACGCCGAACAAGTCGCGCCTCGGCGCCAACGCCATCCTCGGCGTATCGCTCGCCGTCGCCAAGGCTGCCGCCCAGGCGTCCGGCCTGCCGCTCTATCGTTATGTCGGCGGCGCTTCCGCCTGCCTGCTGCCGGTGCCGATGATGAACATCATCAATGGTGGTGCCCATGCCGACAACCCGATCGATTTCCAGGAATTCATGATCCTGCCGGTCGGCGCCGATTCGATCGCCGAAGCCGTGCGCATGGGTTCGGAAGTCTTCCACACGCTGCGCAAGGAACTTGCCGCGCAGGGCCACAACACCAATGTCGGCGACGAAGGTGGTTTCGCACCGGGCCTGAAGAGCGCGCCTGAGGCCCTCGACTTCATCATGAAGTCGATCGAGAAAGCCGGCTACAAGCCCGGCGACGACATGTGCCTCGGCCTCGACTGCGCCTCGACGGAATTCTTCAAGGACGGCAAATACGTTCTCGAAGGTGAAGGCCGCACGCTGGAATCGGGCGCCATGGCCGAATATCTGGCCGAGCTCGCCGCCAAGTATCCGATCATCTCGATCGAGGACGGCATGGCCGAAGACGACTGGGACGGCTGGAAGACGCTGACCGACCTGGCCGGCAAGAAGACCCAGCTCGTCGGCGACGATCTCTTCGTCACCAACTCCGCCCGCCTTCGCGACGGCATCCGTATGGGCGTCGCCAACTCGATCCTCGTCAAGGTCAACCAGATTGGCACGCTGACGGAGACGCTCGATGCCGTCAACACGGCGCACAAGGCGGCCTATACCGCCGTCATGTCCCACCGCTCCGGCGAGACCGAAGATTCGACCATCGCCGATCTCGCGGTCGCCACCAACTGCGGTCAGATCAAGACCGGCTCGCTGTCACGTTCCGACCGTCTTGCCAAGTACAACCAGCTGATCCGTATCGAAGAAGGCCTCGGCCCGCAGGCCCAGTATGCTGGCCGCTCGATCATTCGCGGCTGATCGGATCTGATTTTCAATGCTTGACCCGCGCCTTCCCGGCGCGGGTTTTTTGTTGCCCGTTTTTTAGAGTCAACGAACGGTTAATCTCTGCGCGTTAGATTGAACGAATTGGTAATGCGTTCAAGAGCATGCGTGTATGTGGACAAAGCATCATAAGAAGAGAAAGATCGGTCGCTTCGTCATTCCGGCCATGACGGTCGCCTTCCTCTCCTATTTCGGTTATCATTGCATTCATGGCGATTACGGCCTGCGCGCGACGGAGACGTTCGAGCATCAGCGTGTCGCGCGTGAAAAAGAGCTTGCGGTCTTGAAGGCGAAGCGCGAACATCTGGAAAACCAGGTCGCGCTCTTGAGTGACGGCTCGCTCGACAAGGATATGTTGGACGAAAAAGCGCGTTATCAGCTCAACATGTCGCGCGCCGACGAGATCGTCGTATTCAACCATTATTCCAATTAACCGGAAACAAGTTAATTGGAATTTTCATTGTTTTTCCAATAATTTAGCACCGAATACGAGCCATGCAATTATGGCATTGCTGTGGTCATATTTCTTCCCTATGGTACGCGCCACCAAGAAACGACAAACCCATAGGGAGGGTTGAATGGCGCCGCGAAAGACCGCGACCGTTTCCAGCCGCAAAACTGCAGCAAAACCGGCAGCCAAAGCATCGAATGGAGGCCCGGTAGCCGACTTCGATCGCGATGAAGAGCTCAAGGCCTATCGCGAGATGCTGCTGATCCGCCGCTTCGAGGAGAAGGCTGGCCAGCTTTACGGCATGGGCTTCATCGGCGGCTTTTGCCACCTCTATATCGGTCAGGAAGCTGTCGTCGTCGGCATGCAGATGGCGCAGAAGGAAGGCGACCAGGTCATCACCGCCTATCGCGACCACGGCCATATGCTGGCAACCGGCATGGAAGCGCGCGGCGTCATGGCCGAGTTGACCGGGCGCCGCAGCGGCTATTCCCACGGCAAGGGCGGCTCGATGCACATGTTCTCGAAAGAGAAGCATTTCTACGGCGGTCACGGCATCGTCGGCGCCCAGGTCTCGCTCGGAACGGGTCTTGCCTTTGCAAACCGCTACCGCGGCAACGACAATGTCTCCATCGCCTATTTCGGCGACGGCGCTGCCAACCAGGGCCAGGTCTACGAGAGCTTCAACATGGCTGCTCTCTGGAAGCTGCCGATCGTCTATATCGTCGAGAACAACCGTTACGCCATGGGTACCTCGACCGCCCGCGCCACCGCGCAGTCGAACTACTCGCTTCGCGGATCCGGCTTCGGCATCCCGGGCATTCAGGTCGACGGCATGGACGTTCGCGCCGTCAAGGCGGCGGCCGACGAGGCGCTCGAACATTGCCGCTCTGGCAAAGGCCCGATCATCCTCGAAATGCTGACCTATCGTTATCGCGGTCACTCGATGTCCGACCCGGCGAAGTATCGCTCCAAAGAGGAAGTGCAGAAGATGCGCTCCGAGCAGGATCCGATCGAACAGGTGAAGGCACGCCTCGTCGAAAAGGGCTGGGCTTCCGAAGACGATCTGAAGGCGATCGACAAGGATGTCCGCGACATCGTCGCCGACAGCGCCGACTTCGCCCAGGCCGATCCGGAGCCGGATGCATCCGAGCTCTATACCGACATTCTGCTCTAATCGGGGAGGGAACCCATGCCTATCGATATCCTCATGCCCGCCCTCTCTCCGACCATGGAAGAAGGCACACTGTCCAAATGGCTGAAGCAGGAAGGTGACAAGGTCACCTCAGGCGATGTGATCGCCGAAATCGAAACAGACAAGGCGACGATGGAAGTCGAAGCCGTCGACGAAGGCGTCATCGGCAAGCTGCTCGTCGATGCCGGCACCGAAGGCGTCAAGGTCAACACCAAGATCGCCGTGCTGCTGCAGGACGGCGAATCGGCCGCGGATCTTTCCGCCGCCAAGCCGGCCGCCGCGCCAGCTCCGGAAGTTGCCCAGGAAGAGAAGCCGACCAACACCGGTTCTGCCTCCGCACCGCTTCCGGCCGAGCCGAAGGCCGTCGTTCCGAACGACCCCGAAATCCCGGCCGGCACCGAAATGGTGTCGACGACCGTGCGCGAAGCGCTCCGCGACGCCATGGCCGAAGAAATGCGCGCCGACGAAAACGTCTTCGTCATGGGCGAGGAAGTCGCCGAATATCAGGGTGCCTACAAGGTCACGCAGGGGCTGCTGCAGGAATTCGGCCCACGCCGCGTCGTCGATACGCCGATCACCGAGCACGGCTTTGCCGGCGTCGGCGTCGGCGCCGCAATGGCCGGCCTTCGCCCGATCGTCGAATTCATGACCTTCAACTTCGCCATGCAGGCGATCGACCAGATCATCAACTCCGCCGCCAAGACGCTCTATATGTCCGGCGGCCAGATGGGCGCTCCGATCGTCTTCCGCGGCCCGAATGGTGCGGCTGCCCGCGTCGGCGCCCAGCACAGCCAGGATTATGCTGCCTGGTATAGCGCCATTCCCGGCCTGAAGGTCGTCATGCCCTATACGGCATCCGACGCCAAGGGCTTGCTGAAGGCTGCGATCCGCGATCCGAACCCGGTCATTTTCCTCGAAAACGAAATTCTCTACGGCCAGCACTTCGATGTGCCGAAGCTCGACAATTTCGTTCTCCCGATCGGCAAGGCCCGCATCCATCGTCAGGGCAAGGACGTCACCGTGGTCTCCTTCGGCATCGGCATGAGCTATGCGACCAAGGCTGTCGCCGAACTCGAGAAGATCGGCATCGACGTCGAACTGATCGACCTTCGCACCATCCGCCCGATGGACCTGCCGACCGTCATCGAATCGGTGAAGAAGACCGGCCGCCTGGTCACCGTCGAGGAAGGTTATCCGCAGTCGTCGGTCGGCACCGAAATCGCCACCCGCGTCATGCAGCAGGCCTTCGACTATCTCGATGCGCCGATCCTGACGATCGCAGGCAAGGACGTGCCGATGCCTTACGCCGCCAATCTCGAAAAACTCGCCCTTCCGAACGTCGGCGAAGTGGTCGATGCGGTGAAGGCTGTTTGCTACAAATAAGGGGCGGGCGATGGCCGTGATGAAAGATGTCAGGCGCATTGCCTGGTCGATCTACTGGAAGTCGATTTTACTCAGTGTCATCTGCGGTTTTGTTGCCGGCGCAGCTTTTGGGTTCGTTTTCGGATTCGCGGGTGGATTTGCCGGCATACCGCGGGAGACGATGGTTCCGTTTCTTCAATGGGGCGGCGCTATTAGCGGTGTGATCGCAGGTTTTTTCGCGTTCAATTTAATATTGGCACGCACAATTGGAAAGTCGATTGGCGGGCGGCAGCTTGAACTCGCCGTTGCCAATTCGCTCAGGGAGGGCCGCTGATGCCGATCAATATAACGATGCCTGCCCTCTCTCCGACCATGGAAGAAGGCAATCTTTCCAAATGGCTGGTCAAGGAAGGCGACAAGGTCAAGTCTGGCGATGTGATCGCCGAGATCGAGACCGACAAGGCGACGATGGAAGTCGAAGCCGTCGATGAAGGCACGGTCGCCAAGCTCGTCGTTGCCGCCGGCACCGAAGGCGTCAAGGTCAATGCGCTGATCGCGGTTCTCGCCGCCGATGGCGAGGATGTCTCCGCTGCGGCAAGCGGTGCGGGTTCCGCCGCTCCGGCACCTAAGGCAGACGGCGCAGCTGCGCCGAAGGCCGAGGCTGCACCGGCTTCGACGCAGTCCACTCCGGCTGCAGCACCTGTCACCACCGCTGCGCCCGCATCGGTTTCGGCTGATGGCAACCGCACCTTCTCTTCGCCGCTTGCCCGCAGGTTGGCCAAGGAAGCCGGTATCGACCTTTCGGCTGTCGCAGGCTCCGGCCCGCATGGCCGCGTCGTCAAGAGCGACATCGAAGCCGCCGTTGCCGGTGGTGGCGCCAAGGCCGCAGCCCCTGCGGCTGCTTCCGCTCCGCAAGCCTCCGCCGCGCCGGCTCCGGCCGCCGCGCCGAAAGGCGCGTCCGAAGAAGCCGTGCTCAAGCTCTTCGAACCGGGCTCCTACGAACTCGTGCCGCATGACGGTATGCGTAAGACGATTGCCAGGCGCCTGGTCGAATCCAAGCAGACGATCCCGCATTTCTACGTCAGCGTCGATTGCGAGCTCGATGCGTTGCTGGCGCTGCGCGCCCAGCTGAACGATGCGGCTCCGCGGAAGGACAACGCTCCGGCCTACAAACTTTCGGTCAACGACATGGTCATCAAGGCCATGGCGCTGGCGCTGCGCGACGTTCCGGATGCCAATGTCTCCTGGACCGACAGCAACATGGTCAAGCACAAGCACGCCGATGTCGGCGTTGCTGTCTCGATCCCAGGCGGCCTGATCACCCCGATCATCCGCAAGGCCGAGGAAAAGACCCTGTCGACGATCTCCAACGAGATGCGCGATCTCGGCAAGCGGGCCAAGGACCGCAAGCTGAAGCCTGAGGAATATCAGGGTGGCACCAGTTCGGTCTCAAACATGGGCATGATGGGCGTGAAGAACTTCGCAGCCGTCGTTAACCCGCCGCATGCAACGATCCTCGCGGTCGGCGCCGGCGAACAGCGGGTCGTCGTCAAGAAGGGCGAAATGGTGATTGCCACCGTGATGTCAGTCACGCTCTCGACCGACCATCGCTGCGTCGATGGCGCGCTCGGCGCCGAGCTGCTCCAGGCCTTCAAGGGCTACATCGAGAACCCGATGGGCATGCTTGTCTGATAGCGGCGCGGAGGCGGAAATGACCAAGACCGTTCTTTGCTATGGTGACTCGCTGACCTGGGGTTATGACGCTGAGACGATCGGCCGTCATGATTACAAGAATCGCTGGCCGAGCGTGCTTCAGGCAGCGCTCGGCGGTGAGGCCCGTGTCATCGCCGAAGGCCTGAACGGTCGCACCACCGCTTTCGACGACCATCTCGCCGATTGCGACCGCAACGGTGCGCGCATCCTGCCGACGATCCTGCAGACGCATGCGCCGCTCGACCTCGTCATCCTTCTGCTCGGCACCAATGACATGAAGCCGGTCGTTGCAGGCTCGGCCTTTGCCGCATGCCAGGGCATCAGCCGGCTCGTGCGGCTGATCCGCAATCACGCCTGGCCCTTCGAATTCGATGGACCGGAGATTCTGATCGTGGCGCCCCCGGCGATCCGCGCGACGGGCAATGTGCCCTTCGCCGCATCGTTTCCCGGCGGCATCGAGGAATCGGCAAAGTTTGCCACGCTTTATCGTGATCTTGCCGACGAACTCGGTTGTGGCTTCTTCGACGGCAATTCGGTCGCCAAGACCACACCGATCGACGGTATTCACCTCGATGCGGAGAATACGCGTGCGCTCGGACGCGGGCTGGAATCGATCGTGCGGATAATGCTGGGGATCTGACCATGACCTCCTTCATCGCCCTCCGGCAGGCCTCACTGCGGGATGCCTCGGAGCTGGCGATTCTGGCGGATATCGCATCGCGCGGTTTTGCCTCCTGGCTCTGGTTTGCCGGTGTGGAAAACGGCGTGAGCGACACGCCGCTGGAGCGGGGCCGGCTGAAGATGAGCGAGGAGGAGGCTGTCGGCGGCTGGCGGGATGCGGTCATTGCCGAGGCCTATGGCGAGGTCGCGGGTGTGGCGATTGGCCATGCGCTGGGTGAGGGCATAGGCGATATCGAAGCGACGATTCCGGCGACCGCACCGATGCTCGCCTTGCAGAAAACGGTGGTCGGAAGCTGGTTCATCGGCAGTCTCGGCGTCTATCGCCATCTGCGCGGCATCGGCATCGGACGCAGGCTGCTGGACGATCAGATCGAAAGGGCCGATCGCCGCCCCGTCAGTCTCATTACCGCAAGTGATAACGAAGCGGCTTTGTCGCTTTATGAAAGAAACGGATTCCTGGAGGCTGCGCGCGCCGATGCCGTGCCGCTCTTCGACAACAGCAAGAGACACGCGTGGGTGCTCATGACCCGCGGCGCAGCGTAACAAAGGCAGGAAACACATGGCTGAATCCTACGACGTCATCATCATCGGTTCGGGTCCCGGCGGCTATGTCGCTGCCATCCGTGCCAGCCAGCTCGGCCTCAAGACCGCGATCGTCGAGCGCGAGCATATGGGCGGCATCTGCCTGAACTGGGGCTGCATCCCGACCAAGGCGCTGCTGCGCTCGGCCGAGGTGCTCGACCACGCCAATCACTTCAAGGATTACGGCCTCGTTCTCGAAGGCACGGTCAAGCCGGATGCCAAGGCCGTCGTCGGCCGCTCGCGCGCCGTCTCCGCCCGCCTGAATGCCGGCGTCGGCTTCCTGATGAAGAAGAACAAGATCGACATCATCTGGGGCGAAGCGAAGATCACCAAGGCTTCGGCTGGAGCTCAGCCCGGCGAGATCGTCGTCGGCAAGCCGTCGAAGCCGGTCGTCGAGCCGCAGCATCCGTTGCCGAAAAACGTCAAGAGCGGCGAGGGCACCTATTCCGCCAAACACATCATCATCGCCACCGGCGCCCGCCCGCGCGCGCTGCCCGGCATCGAGCCAGATGGCAAGCTGATCTGGACCTATTTCGAGGCGCTGAAGCCGGATGCGCTGCCGAAGTCGCTGATCGTCATGGGCTCGGGCGCGATCGGCATCGAATTCGCCAGCTTCTATCGCTCGATGGGCGTCGACGTGACGGTCGTCGAAGTCATGCCGACCATCATGCCGGTCGAGGATGCCGAGATAACCGCGATCGCCCGCAAGCAGCTTGAAAAGCGCGGCCTCAAGATCTTCACCAGCGCCAAGGTCTCGAAGGTCGAGAAGGCCGCCGACAGCGTCACCGCTCATGTCGAGACGGCCGATGGCAAGGTGCAGCAGATCACTGCCGACCGACTGATTTCGGCCGTCGGCGTTCAGGGCAATATCGAAAACCTCGGTCTCGAGGCGCTCGGCATCAAGACCGACCGCGGCTGCGTCGTCATCGACGGTTACGGCAAGACCAATGTCGCCGGCATCTATGCGATCGGCGATGTCGCCGGTCCGCCGATGCTGGCGCATAAGGCAGAGCATGAGGGCGTGGTTTGCGTCGAAAAGATCGCCGGCCTGCCGAATGTCCATCCGACCGACAAGGGCAAGGTCCCGGGCTGCACCTATTGCAATCCGCAGGTCGCCTCCGTCGGCATCACCGAAGCGAAGGCCAAGGAGCAGGGCCGCGACATCCGCGTCGGCCGCTTCTCCTTCGCGGCGAACGGCAAGGCGATTGCGCTCGGCGAAGACCAGGGCATGGTGAAGGTGATCTTCGACAAGAAGACCGGCGAGCTCCTCGGCGCCCATATGGTCGGCGCCGAAGTCACCGAGCTCATCCAGGGCTTCGTCGTCGCGATGAACCTCGAAACGACCGAGGAAGAGCTGATGCACACGATCTTCCCGCATCCGACTGTGTCCGAAACGATGAAGGAAGCGGTGCTCGATGCTTACGGCCGCGTCCTGAACGCTTGATAATCTCCCCCGCCGCCCTCTATCCCAGGGTGGCAAAGTTATCCCCCTGGGGTGGAAAAAACGAAAGGAAATCATCATGTCTATGGAGACGCAGGCGTTGCTGGTGTTTTTGCTGATCGGCCTGGTTGCAGGCTTCCTCGCAAGCCTGGTCGTCGGTGGCGGCGGGCTGATAAGGTGCCTGCTGAGCGGCATCATCGGCGCCTTCGTCGGCGGCTATCTGTTCAGCGCGCTCGGCATTTCGCTGGGCATTGAAAACGCGCTGGTCGTGCAGATCATCCACGCCACCGTCGGCGCCATTATCGTGGTTCTGATCGCGAGAGCGGTCGCTTGAAGAGCAACTGAGGGCAGGGCATGGAAAGCGTCGGCTGGATTTCGGCAATCATCATCGGCGGGCTTGCGGGCTGGCTCGCCGGCAAGCTGATGGAAGCGCGATACGGGATTTTCCTGAATATCGTGCTCGGCATCGTCGGCTCGGTCGTCGCCAGCGCCATCCTCGCGCAGTTTCATCTCGCGGTGGTCGGCGGGCGGCTCGGCTATTTCGTGACGGGTTTCCTCGGCGCCTGCTTGTTGATATTCCTTGCGCGGCTGGTGCGGCGCTAATGCATGTCGCCCAAAAGTGCGCGGTTTTGGGATAACGACTTGCATAAAACAAAGACTTAAAGAGTGTCGCATGAATCCGGTTTGACGCGATGCGCTTTAGATGATGTGCCGCATAGGGGCGGTAGAAAGCTGAAACTGCAATGGTGACCATCCTCGATACGATCAATCCCGACGCCAAGCGCGTGCGGCATCCGGAGAAGGCGCATCGGCCCGATACCGAAGTCATGCGCAAGCCGGACTGGATTCGCGTCAAGGCGCCGACCTCCAAGGGTTATGCCGAGACGCGCGCGATCGTGAAGGAGCACAAACTCGTCACCGTCTGCGAGGAGGCCGGCTGCCCGAATATCGGCGAGTGCTGGGACAAGAAGCACGCGACCTTCATGATCATGGGCGAGATCTGTACCCGCGCCTGCGCCTTCTGCAACGTCGCCACCGGCAAGCCAAATGCGCTCGACATGGCCGAGCCAGAGAATGTCGCCAAGGCGGTCAAGGAGATGGGCCTCAGCCACGTCGTCATCACCTCGGTCGACCGTGACGACCTGGAGGACGGCGGCGCCGAACACTTCGAAAAGGTAATCTGGGCAATCCGCGCCGCCTCGCCGATGACGACGATCGAGATCCTGACGCCCGACTTTCTGAAGAAACCCGGTGCGCTGGAACGCGTCGTCGCCGCCAAGCCCGACGTCTTCAACCACAATATGGAAACGGTGCCTGGCAACTATCTGACGGTTCGCCCTGGCGCCCGCTACTTCCATTCCGTCCGCCTGCTGCAGCGGGTGAAGGAACTCGATCCCACCATGTTCACCAAATCGGGCATCATGGTCGGTCTCGGCGAAGAGCGAAACGAAGTCCTGCAGCTGATGGACGATCTGCGCACCGCCGATGTCGACTTCCTGACGATCGGCCAATACCTGCAGCCGACCCGCAAGCACCACAAGGTCGAAAGCTTCGTCACCCCCGACGAGTTCAAGTCCTACGAGACCGTCGCCTACAGCAAGGGCTTCCTGATGGTCGCCTCCAGCCCCCTGACCCGCTCCTCGCACCATGCCGGCGACGACTTCGCGCGGCTGAGAGCGGCGCGCGAGAAGAAGCTGTTGATGGCAGCCGAGTAAGATTTCGCGCTTGCTTTATCACACTGCTGATAAAGTCGACCAAACCATGCTTTCGGCTGCTCGAGCTTGTGCCACAGCTGCCTGGTTCGCGCCAATGGCTGCCCCTAACCCTCTCCCCGTAAACGGGGCGAGGGGACGTGCCCTGCGAGAGGTTGGTGGGGAACCGAGAGGTTGCGGCCTATCCCCTTCGCCCCGCAAGCGGGGAGAAGGTGGCGGCAGCCGGATGAGGGGCCGGCCTCGCCGATCTCCTCGGCCGAGGTGTCGCATCTTGAGGGCGATGATGAAGGTCAAATTCGGTTTGAAATCGGCGTTGGCCGAAGCCGACCGTATCCTGGTGATCGGCTGCCCCGGCAGCGGCAAAAGCACGCTCGCAAAGCGGCTCTCGCAAGCGCTCGACCTTGACTACATTTCCATGGACCGCGACTTCTACTGGCTCCCGGGCTGGCGAAAGAGACCGCGCGACGAGATCGACCGCCTGATCGCGAAGGCCGTGGCGGAAGAACGCTGGATCATGGATGGAACCGGCCTCAGTTCCTTCCATCTTCGCCTGCCGCGCGCAGACGCCGTCATCTGGCTTCGGCCGTCCAGATATGCATGCCTCTACGGCGCCCTCTCCAGAGCGTTCCGTTATTTTGGGCGCAACCGCCCCGAACTACCTGCCGGCTGCCCCGAACGCCTCTCGCTGGACGCGCTTGCCTATATCTGGAATTTCGAGCGCGATGCCGCACCTCTGATCGAGGCAGCACTTCGCGATCACGGGCTTGTCAATTCCACCGTCATCATAAGATCGCGCAAAGCAGCTAACCGGTTCGCCGCTCTTGGCGCTTAAGATCGTGCCGGCGAAACGCATGTCTGGCTCGAGGGAGTTGCATGATGGATCAGAGAGCAGACCTGCCGCCGCGTCAACAGATCACCGATCTTAAACAGGCTGCGGAGCATATCCGCACAGCCCACCGCATCCTCGTCATGGGTTGCTCGGGCGGCGGTAAATCCACGCTGTCGCTGAAGATCGCCAAGCGCTTCGGGCTTTCCTACATTTCGCTCGACTGCGATGTTTTCTGGCTTCCCGGCTGGGCGGTGCGCGACAGGGTCGAGCAGAGAAATATCATCGCCAGCCGGATCCTCGAAGAACGTTGGATCATGGACGGCACGAACCCGTCCTCCTTGGACATCCGGCTGCCGCGCACCGATTTCGTCGTCTGGGTCCGCATGCCGCGGCTTGTCTGCATCTGGGGCGCAATCAGCCGGTGGGCGAAATGGATCGGCCGCACTCGCCCCGAAATGGCGCCGGGCTGTATCGAGAAGGTCGATTTGGAATTCCTCCGCTTCATCTGGACCTTCGAGGAGAAATTTGCGCCGCGCCTCGTCGCGGGCATCGCCGCATATGGCCCCAACGTGCCGGTCCTTCAGCTAAAATCCCGTCGCCAGATGCGCGAGCTTCTTGATCTTCTCGGCCGGCCCGATTAATTGCCGCTTATGCCGCAATTCGAAACGCACCGTCCCGTCCCGCACACGCCCGAGCAGATGTTCGATCTCGTCGCCGATGTCGAGCGTTATCCGGAATTCCTGCCGCTCTGCGAAGCGCTCGCCATCAGGAGCCGCAAGGAGCGCGACGGCAAGATCCTGCTCGTCGCCGACATGACGGTCGGCTACAAGGCGATCCGGGAGACCTTCACGACGCAGGTGCTGCTGAACCGAGCCGAGCACGTCATCGAGGTCAAATATATCGATGGCCCGTTCAAATATCTCGACAATCGCTGGCACTTTGCCGAGATCCCGTCCGGCGGCTGCACAGTCGATTTCTTCATAGACTACGAGTTCAAGAGCCGCATCCTGGGCGCGCTGATGGGCTCGATGTTCGACCGCGCCTTCCGCATGTTCACCGAAGCTTTCGAGACCAGGGCAAACAGGATCTACACGCCGGTCTGATGAGCGAACCCGCGTCAGGCCGCATAGAGCGAGCGCACCATCTCCAGCGCCGTCCTGATCGTCGCCAGCCGGACCTCGCTGCGGCCGATATCGCCATAGAGCATTTTCCGATGGATGAGCGTGCCGTCGCGCGATTTGGCGGCGAGATGCACAAGGCCGACCGGTTTTTCCGCCGATCCGCCGCCGGGGCCGGCAATACCGGTGACGGCGACGGCGATCTCGGCGCGCGAGCGAAAGAGGGCGCCATGCACCATCTGCCGCGCGGTTTCCTCGGAGACTGCCCCGAAGCGCAGCAGCGTTTCCGCCTGCACGCCGAGCATCTCCATCTTTGCGGTATTCGTATAGGTGACGAAGCCGCGGTCGACGACGGCGGACGAACCCGAAATCTCCGTCAGCGCCCCGGCGATCAGCCCGCCGGTGCAGGATTCGGCGGTCGAGATCATCAGCCCTGCGGCCGTAAAGTCACGGATGATCGTCTCCGCCACTGACAGGACATCGTCGGGAAAAAGGCTCATCATTTCCTCCCGCGATAGACGACGGTGGCAGTCGCGATCGCCGCGATGCCTTCGCGCCGGCCGACGAAACCGATCGTCTCGTTGGTCGTCGCCTTGACCGAACAGCGCTCGATATCGATGCCGAGATAATCCGACAGTTTTGCCCGCATGGCGTCGCGATGCGGGCCGACCTTCGGTGCCTCGGCGATCAGCGAGACGTCGGCATTCATGATCGTGCCGCCGTGCTCGCGCACGATCCGGGCGGCATGCTCGATGAAGATCCGCGAGGCCGCCCCCTTCCATTGCGGGTCGGACGGCGGGAAATGATCGCCGATATCGCCGGCGCCGCAGGTGGCGAGCAGCGCGTCCGTCAACGCATGCAGCGCGACGTCGGCATCCGAGTGACCTTTCAGCTTCTGGTCGTGCGGAATGAACACGCCGCAGAGCGTCACGCCATCGCCCGCTACGAGCTGGTGCACGTCGTAGCCGTTGCCGGTGCGCACGTCTGGAAGCAGCGAAGCAGACAGCTTGTCGTCGGCCATGGCGATATCGTCCTTGACCGTCAGCTTGACGTTGTCGGCCGTGCCCTCGACGATCGTCACCGGAATGCCCAGCCATTCGGCGATCGAGGCGTCGTCGGTGAAATCGCTTCGTCCGCTTGCGGCCGCCTTCTCATGCGCCTCGAGGATCGTTTCGAAGGCGAAGGATTGCGGCGTCTGCGCCGCGTAGAGATGCTCGCGTGAAACCGTCGTCAGCACTGTGCCGGCATTGTCGGCGCGTTTCAACGTATCGGTGACCGGGATCGCCGGCAGGACCGCCTGCGCGCCAGCGTCAAGGCTCTCGGCGATGCGGTCCAGGAGATGATGGTCGAAGAACGGCCGCACCGCATCATGGATCAGCACATGGCTGATTTGCTTGTCCTTGAGGTATCTGAGGCCGGCAAGCACGGATTGCTGCCTTGTGGCGCCGCCATGCACCGTTTCGATCGGCGTTGCCGAGATGATATGGCGGAAGGCTCTCGCAAACAGCGCCTCGTCATCGGGATGGATGACGACGACGATCTCAGTTGCCGCTTCCCATGTCATGAAGTTTTCAAGCGTATGCACGATAACTGGCTTGCCGCCGATCATGCGATACTGCTTGGGGCCTTCCTTGGATGATCCTGCGCGCTCGCCGCGGCCGGCGGCAACGATGACAATTCCAGCCGATATCGGTTGCTTAGAAGGCATTTGCAGCATAAATCCCTTAAATTATGCGGAATTGACCCGAGTGCTCTAACGTCTTGCTTTGGCCTTTTCCAGCATCTGCCCGAAAAATATCAATTCCGATCCCAGCCCCCTTGGCAAGCCAGGGAATAGTGGCTAAAAATAATGCAGTTCTATTGTGTGCCCGAAAGATAATCATTTGATTTCCAAGGATCTCGCAGCGCCTTTCCAAATCGGACCCGTGTCCGTGCGGAACCGCGTTGTACTGGCGCCGATGTCCGGCGTCACGGATATGCCCTTCCGCGAGCTTGCCTGGCGCTTCGGCGCCGGCCTCGTCGTCACTGAGATGGTGGCAAGCCGCGAACTGGTCAACGACACGGCCGAATCCTGGTCGCGGCTGAGCGCTGCGGGCTTCCGGCCGCATATGGTGCAGCTTGCCGGACGCGAGGCGCACTGGATGGCGGAGGCGGCCAAGATCGCCGCCGATCACGGCGCCGATATCATCGACATCAACATGGGCTGTCCGGCAAAGAAAGTGATCGGCGGTTATTCGGGTTCGGCGCTGATGCGCGACCCCGATCATGCGCTCGGTCTCATCGAGGCGACGGTCAAGGCCGTCGACATTCCCGTGACGCTGAAGATGCGCCTTGGCTGGGATGAGAATTCGATCAACGCGCCTGACATTGCGCGCCGCGCCGAGGCGGCCGGCATCCAGCTTGTGACCATTCATGGGCGCACCCGCATGCAATTCTATGAAGGTCGCGCCGATTGGGATGCGATCCGCGCGGTCCGCGAGGTGATCTCCATTCCGCTGATCGCCAATGGCGATGTCGAAACCGCAGGCGATGCACAGGAAATACTGCGCCGCTCCGGCGCCGATGCCGTCATGATCGGCAGGGGCTGCCAGGGCAGGCCGTGGCATGCCGGCGTCATATCAGGTGCGCCCGCACCGCAATCCCTGGAGATCGCCGAGATTGCCGTCGAGCATTACCGGATGATGCTGGATTTCTACGGCGAAGCGGTGGCGATCCGCCACGCCCGCAAGCACCTTGGCTGGTATCTCCAGCGTTTCGCGCCTGATCTGTCAGGCGCTGAAAAGGCGGAGATCATGACCTCGCGCGACCCGCGCGAGGTGGCCGCGCGCCTTTACGATGCGCTGGCTGCGAATATTGTCGACAGCCGGGAGGCGGCATGACGAAGGATATGACATCTCCGTCCGATCACGCCGGCGGGACCGTCGCCATGGCCGTGCTGAACGCCATCCAGAACCCCGTCATCATGGTCGACGAATCCGGCTTCGTCGTTTTCGCCAATTGGGAGGCGGAGGCCTTCTTCGGCGCCAGCGCCTCGCATCTGGCGCGCTACCGGATTTCGACCTTCATTCCCTTCGGCAGCCCGCTGCTCGCCCTGATCGACCAGGTGCGCGAACGCAAGGCGCCGGTCAACGAATATCGCGTCGACCTGAGTTCGCCTCGGCTCGGCCAGGATAAGCTCGTCGATCTCTACGTCGCCCCGGTGCTCAGCGAGCCCGGCGCCGTCGTCATCGTCTTTCAGGAACGGTCGATGGCCGACAAGATCGACCGACAGCTGACGCATCGCGCCGCCGCCCGCTCGGTGACCGGCCTTGCCTCGATGCTGGCGCATGAGATCAAGAACCCGCTCTCCGGCATCCGCGGCGCCGCCCAGCTGCTCGAACAATCTGCGGACGACGACGATCGGGCGCTGACCCGGCTGATCTGCGACGAGACCGATCGCATCGTCTCGCTGGTCGACCGGATGGAAGTTTTTTCCGACGAACGACCTGTCGACCGCATGCCGGTCAACATCCATTCGGTGCTCGATCATGTGAAGGCGGTCGCCAAGGCGGGTTTTGCCCGCAACATCCGCGTCACCGAGAGTTACGACCCGTCGCTGCCGGCCGTCTATGCCAATCGCGACCAGCTCGTCCAGGTCTTCCTCAATCTGGTGAAGAACGCCGCCGAAGCGGTCGGCGATCGGCCGGACGGCGAAATCATGCTGACGACGGCCTATCGCCCCGGCATCCGTCTTTCGGTCGCCGGCACACGCGAAAAGATCTCGCTGCCGCTGGAATTCTGCGTCCACGATAACGGCCCCGGCGTTCCCCTCGATCTGTTGCCGCATCTCTTCGATCCCTTCATCACCACCAAGCCGAACGGCAGCGGCCTCGGCCTGGCGCTGGTCGCCAAGATCATCGGCGATCACGGCGGCATCATCGAATGCGACAGCCAGAACAGCCGCACGACATTCCGCGTTCTCATGCCGGCGTCGAAGGACGCCTCGCTTGAAGACGCCTCTATAGCAAGCTCGACAGGACCTTCTCGATGACAGCCACGATCCTCGTTGCAGATGATGATGCGGCCATCCGGACCGTGCTCAACCAGGCTTTGAGCCGCGCCGGTTATGACGTTCGCATCACCTCCAACGCCGCTACCCTCTGGCGCTGGATTTCGGCAGGCGAGGGCGATCTGGTCGTCACCGATGTGGTGATGCCCGACGAGAACGCCTTCGATCTGCTGCCGCGCATCAAGAAGGCGCGGCCCGACCTGCCGGTCCTCGTCATGAGCGCCCAGAACACCTTCATGACCGCCATCAAGGCCTCGGAAAAGGGCGCCTACGACTATCTGCCGAAGCCCTTCGATCTCACCGAGCTGATCGGCATCATCGGCCGTGCGCTGGCCGAGCCGAAGCGCAAGCCCGCCAAACTCGAAGACGACATGCAGGACGGCATGCCGCTCGTCGGCCGGTCGGCGGCGATGCAGGAAATCTACCGCGTGCTCGCCCGCCTGATGCAGACGGACCTGACGCTGATGATCACCGGCGAATCCGGCACCGGCAAGGAACTCGTCGCCCGCGCGCTGCATGATTACGGCAAGCGCCGCAACGGCCCGTTCGTCGCAATCAACATGGCGGCGATCCCGCGCGACCTGATCGAATCCGAGCTCTTCGGCCACGAGAAGGGCGCCTTCACCGGCGCGCAGACGCGCTCGACCGGCCGCTTCGAGCAGGCTGAAGGCGGCACGCTCTTCCTCGACGAGATCGGTGACATGCCGATGGACGCCCAGACACGGCTCTTACGCGTCCTGCAGCAGGGCGAATACACCACCGTCGGCGGCCGCACGCCGATCCGCACCGATGTGCGCATCGTTGCCGCCACCAACAAGGACCTGAAGCAGGCGATCAACCAGGGCCTGTTCCGCGAGGATCTCTATTACCGCCTCAATGTCGTGCCCCTGCGCCTGCCGCCGCTGCGTGATCGCGCCGAGGACATTCCCGATCTGGTGCGCCATTTCATCCAGCAGGCGGAAAAGGAAGGTCTCGGCTCCAAGCGCTTCGATCAGGAAGCCCTCGAACTGATGAAGGCCTATGCCTGGCCGGGCAATGTCCGCGAGTTGGAAAACCTCATCCGCCGTTTGATGGCGCTCTATCCGCAGGATGTGATCACCCGCGAGATCATCGATGCGGAACTGCGTTCCGACGTGCCCGACAGCCCGATCGACAAGGGGCCGATGCGCAGCGGCTCGATGACAATCGCGCAAGCCGTCGAGGAGAACATGCGTAGCTATTTCGCAGGCTTCGGGGACAATCTGCCGCCACCCGGCCTCTATGACCGTGTGCTGACCGAAATGGAATATCCGCTGATCCTCGCCGCACTGACGGCGACGCGCGGCAACCAGATCAAGGCGGCCGATCTTCTCGGTCTCAACCGCAACACCTTGCGCAAGAAGATCAGGGAACTTGGGGTTTCGGTCTACAGGAGTTCCCGCACCGCCTGAGCCTGTTCGGGGGCGCGATGAAAAGAAGGCGGCGGGCCCTCATGTTTGCCCACCGCCCACCCCTCCCGGCGTCCGCCGCCACGGTCGGGAGGAGAGGTGAGACTATCTGAGCCACGCCACGGTTTATATCCAAGCAGACAAACAAAGACGCGGTGTCATTCGACAGTCACATAAGCATTTGTGAGGAGTGTTTTGCCGCCAGGCGAATGTCATTGAAGTTGCTGCGATCATCGTCGCCGTGCCTGTGGATAAGCTGTGGATATCCGGTGGACGACAGGATCAATCGGCGGTCGATAGCGTCGCAGATTCCAATCGCATGTTGCCTATCCGTTCCGAATCTCGTCATTCTGCCGTTGCTGCTGTCGACCTCCGCCGCAAACGTCGTCGATCGCATGCCACGGGGCGCTCCGACTGATGTCGTGGAGCGCCCTTTTCTTTACCGTCGGGGCTGACGGGACTGCGACATCGTGTTTTGGTCAACTTGGCGGGCTGAGCCTCGCATATCGTTGCTCATGCCATAGATTACGCGAATCGGTCGTCGATCGATCGGCGAGGCCGACCCGGTGACAGGCCGGCATATATTCATAATTTGCGGGAGTTGCATGATGGAATATCGACGTTTGGGAAAGTCGGGCTTGAAGGTGAGCGAGTTCTCCTTCGGCTCATGGGTGACGTTCGGCAAGCAGGTCAATGGAGGCGACGCCGTCGACCTCATGAAGCTTGCCTATGACAACGGGGTGAACTTCTTCGACAATGCCGAAGGATACGAGAGCGGCAAATCCGAGATCGTGATGGGCGAGGCGCTCAGCAGGCTTGGCTGGAGCCGTGACAGCTTTGTTGTCTCCAGCAAGGTCTTCTGGGGAGGCCAGAAGCCGACGCAGCGCGGCCTGTCGCGCAAGCATGTGACCGATGCCTGCCACGCAGCGCTCAAGCGGCTTCAGGTCGACTACCTCGACCTTTATTTCTGCCACCGCCCGGATATCGACACGCCGATCGAGGAAACGGTCCGGGCGATGCACGATCTCGTCGCCCAAGGCAAGGTGCTCTACTGGGGCACGTCGGAATGGTCCGCGCAGCAATTGACGGAAGCTTATGCCGTTGCCCGGGACTTGCGCATCACGCCGCCGACGATGGAGCAGCCGCAGTACAACATCTTCGAACGCCAGAAGGTCGAGTCCGACTATCTGCCGCTCTATGATCTGATCGGCCTCGGCACCACGATCTGGTCGCCGCTCGCCTCGGGCGTCCTGACCGGCAAGTACAATGACGGTGTGCCGGCCGACAGCCGTATGAACCTGCCGGGCTACGAATGGCTGAAGGAAAAGTGGTCCAGCGATGCCGGCCGCGCCCAGCTCAAACAAGTCGGCGAGCTTGCAAAGCTCGCGGACGAGATCAGCATATCGATCACGCATCTCGCCCTTTTGTGGTGCCTCGCCAACCGCAACGTCTCGACCGTCATTCTTGGAGCCTCGCGCGCCAGCCAGCTGCAGGACAATCTCGCGGCCCTCTCACACCGAGAGAAGATGACGTCTGACGTGCTGGACCGGATCGACACGATCGTTGGCAACAAACCCGAAGGACCACGTCGCTTCTAGAGGACCCAAACCTCTCTCGACGGGTCAGATTAAGGCCCGTCGAGGGAAGCACGGCTTGACAACGAGGCGATACGCGTTGCATTTTCGCCACAATGCGTTGCTTAAAGGTCACGCAAGGGTTTTGGACATTCGCTCCCGATCGAGTCGTTGTAGCGCTGGCTTTTTTAAGCCGGCGTTTGCTTGGTTTCGATCGGATGGCGAGGGCGGCGGGTGCCGTCTGAAGAGAGGCCGAATGACGCAGGATGGGGTATCGCCGGCGGCGGGCGAGACGGTGACGACGGTAACCGACCGCCGCGCCCTTTTTGCCGTGCCCGGCCTCGTACTCGCCGGCGGCGCGCTTCTCTGCGCTACGGTCACGCTTTTCGTGCTGCTCGGCCTGACGCCGATCGCCCCGACGTCGCATGTCGTCATCACCTCGGTGATCGTCAATTCCTTCTTTGTCCTGACGCTGCTCGCCTTGATCGGCCGCGAGGTGGCAAGGCTGCTGAAAGCCCGCACTCGTGGCCGCGCGGCAGCCCGCCTGCACATCCGCATCGTCGTGCTCTTTTCGATCGTGGCGATCACGCCGGCGATCCTCGTCGCCATCTTCGCCAGTATCACGCTGAATGCCGGTCTTGACCGCTGGTTTGCCTTGCGCACCCAGTCGATCGTCAGCTCGTCGCGCAATATCGGCCAAGCCTACATGATGGAGAATGCCAGCTACCTGCAGGGGCAGACGGTCTCCATGGCCAACGACCTGGAGCGCAACCGCGCGCTCTACAGCCTCGACAGGACGGGCTTTTCCGATCTGATGACCCGCCAGGCGAGGGGCCGCGGCCTGCTCGGCGCCTTCCTCGTCGAGCGCGACGGCTCAGTGATCGTCCAGGCCGATATCGCCACCGAAAAGCCGCTGCCGGCCATTCCGCAGGACGCATTGGAAAAGGCGGCCGCCGGCCAGCCGACGCTGATCCCGCCCGGCGTCACCAATCTCGTCGGCGCCATCATCAAGCTTGATGCCATCCAGGGCACCTTCCTCTATACCGTGCGCGCCGTCGATCCCAAGGTCATGGGCGCCATGCGCATGATGGAGGAGAACGCCACCGAATACCGCTCGATGGAGGCCAACCGCTTCTCGCTGCAGGTCGCCTTCGCCGTGCTCTATATCGGCTTCGCGCTGATCGTGCTCCTGGCGGCGATCTGGACCGCGATCGCCGTCGCCGACCGCATCGTCCGGCCGATCCGCCTGCTGATCACCGCCGCCGACAGCGTCGCATCGGGCAATATGGATATCGTCGTGCCGGTGCATGCGGTCGATGGCGACGTAGCCAATCTCTCGCGCACCTTCAACAAGATGATTTCGGAAATCCGCACCCAGCGCGACGAGATCCTGGAAGCCAAGGACGAGGTCGATGACCGCCGCCGCTTCATCGAAGCGGTGCTGTCGGGCGTCACCGCCGCCGTCATCGGCGTCGAGCAGGATCGCCGCATCGCCATCGTCAACAGTTCGGCCGAGACGCTGATGTCGCTGTCGGCCGACGAGATGCTCGGCAAGCAGCTGGTCGACATCGCGCCTGAGGTCGATCACGTGCTGACCGAGGCGGCGTCGCGTCATCGCGGCGATTTCCGCAAGCAGATCGCGTTGGTGCGTGGCGGCACTGTGAGGACGCTGAGCGTGCAGGTCACCCGCGAGGAAGTGCGCGACATGAGCGAATCTTACGTGATCACGCTCGACGACATCACCGATCTCGTCATCGCCCAGCGCTCGACCGCCTGGGGCGACGTGGCAAGGCGCATCGCCCATGAGATCAAGAACCCGCTGACCCCGATCCAGCTTTCCGCTGAGCGCATCCAGCGGCGTTACGGCAAGCAGATCGACCCGAACGACCGGACCGTCTTCGACCAATGCACCGATACGATCATCCGCCAGGTCGGCGATATCGGCCGCATGGTCGACGAATTCTCCGCCTTCGCTCGCATGCCGAAGCCGACCAAGGAGCCGAGCGATCTGCGCAATATCCTGCGCGACGCGATCTTCCTGCGCGAGATGGGCAACCATCACGTCACCTTCGAGCAGGATTTCGGCGACCAGCCGCTGGAGGGCCTGTTCGACAGCCGCATGCTCGGCCAGGCCTTCGGAAATCTCATCAAGAATGCCGTCGAATCGATCGAGGCCGTGCCGAGCGATGAGCGGGACGAACGCAAGATTCTCGTCCGCGCCGCACTCGATACCGGCCGCGACCGCTTCACCGTCGACGTGATCGACAATGGCCGCGGCCTGCCGGTGGAGAACCGCCACAGCATTCTGGAACCCTATATGACGATGCGCGAGAAGGGCACCGGCCTCGGCCTCGCCATCGTCAAGAAGATCATCGAGGAACATGGCGGGCAGCTCGAGCTGCATGATGCGCCCGCCGATTTTGACCGGGGAAGAGGGGCCATGATCCGCGTGCATCTGCCACGCCTTGATCCAACGCCTGCTGCTCCCGCATCTAATGACAAGGAAAGCGTTTATGGCCTCTGATATTCTCGTCGTCGACGATGAGCACGATATTCGCGAGATCGTTTCCGGCATTCTCTCGGACGAGGGACACGAGACGCGCACGGCCCATGACAGCGACAGCGCACTGGCGGCGATTTCCGATCGCGTGCCGCGGCTGATCTTCCTCGATATCTGGATGCAGGGCAGCAAGCTCGATGGCCTGTCGCTGCTCGACGAGATCAAGACCCGCCATCCGGAATTGCCCGTCGTGATGATTTCCGGCCACGGCAACATCGAGACCGCCGTCTCGGCGATCAAGCGCGGCGCCTTCGATTTCATCGAGAAGCCCTTCAAGGCCGACCGGCTGATCCTGATCGCCGAACGCGCGCTGGAGAATTCCAAGCTGAAGCGCGAGGTTTCAGATCTGAAGCGCCGCACCGGCGACGCGCTGGAGCTGATCGGCACCTCGGTCGCCGTTTCGCAGCTGCGCCAGACGATCGAGAAGATCTCGCCGACCAACAGCCGCATCATGATCCTCGGCGCCTCCGGCTCCGGCAAGGAGCTGGTGGCGCGGATGATCCACAAGAAGTCGGCCCGCGCCAACGGCCCCTTCGTTGCGATCAACGCCGCCAACATCACGCCTGAACGCATGGAGGTGGCGCTGTTCGGCACCGAGGGCACGCCCGGCCAGGCGCGCAAGATCGGCGCGCTCGAGGAAGCCCATCGCGGCATCCTCTATCTCGACGAAGTCGGCGAAATGCCGCGTGAGACGCAGAACAAGATCCTGCGCGTGCTGGTCGATCAGCAGTTCGAGCGGGTCGGCGGTTCCAAGCGCGTCAAGGTCGATGTCCGCATCATCTCCTCGACCGCCTATAATCTCGAAAGTCGCATCGCCGAAGGATGGTTCCGCGAGGATCTCTATCATCGCCTTGCCGTCGTGCCGGTGCGTGTGCCCGCACTTGCCGAACGGCGAGAGGACATTCCCTTCCTCGTCGATCAGCTGATGCGCCAGATATCAGAGCAGGCCGGCATCCGTCCGCGCCGCATCGGCGACGACGCCATGGCGGTGCTGCAGGCGCATGATTGGCCCGGCAACATCCGCCAGCTGCGCAACAATATCGAGCGGCTGATGATCCTTGCCCGCACCGACGGGCCGGATGCGCCGATCACCGCCGACATGCTGCCGACCGATCTCGGCGACATGCTGCCGAAGGTGTCCGCCAAGAACGACTATCACATCATGACGCTGCCGCTGCGCGAAGCCCGCGAGATGTTCGAGAAGGATTATCTGATCGCACAGATCAACCGCTTCGGCGGCAACATCTCGCGCACCGCGGAATTCGTCGGCATGGAGCGTTCGGCGCTACACCGCAAGCTGAAGTCGCTCGGCGTCTGAGTGTATCCGGCGCGGCCGCCGCCGCGCCGCGTCCTATATTGCTTCCCGGAAGACCAGGTTTCCCATGCCGAGAATTGCCTATGTGAATGGCCGTTACGTCAAGCATTCCGATGCCAGCGTGCATATCGAGGATCGCGGCTACCAGTTTGCCGATGGCGTCTACGAGGTCTGCGAAGTGCGCCACGGCTATATCGTCGACCTCACGCGCCATCTGAACCGTCTCGACCGTTCGCTTGGTGAGTTGCGCATCGCCTGGCCGATGGGCCGGGCGGCGCTGACGCAGATCATTCGCGAGACGCTGCGTCGCAACCATGTCCGCAACGGGCTTTTCTATATGCAGGTGACGCGCGGCGTCGCCCGCCGCGATCATGTCTTTCCGGCCGAGGGTACGCCGCCCTCGCTGGTGATTACCGCCAAGAGCACCGATGCCAGGATCATCGCCGCCAAGAACGCCAACGGCATCAAGGCGATCACCCTTGTCGACAATCGCTGGGACCGCGTCGACATCAAGTCCGTCGGCCTGCTGCCGAATGCCATGGCCCGCCAGCAGGCCAAGGAGGCCGGCGCCCAGGAAGCGATCTATGTCGACGGCGACGGCATGGTAAAGGAAGGGGCGGCGACCAATGTCTGGATCGTCGATCCGGACGGAACCCTGGTGACGCGACCGGCCGAACACGGCATCCTGCGCGGCATTACCCGCACCACTCTGATGGATGTCGGAGCCAAGCTGGGGTTGAGTATCGCGGAGCGGAATTTCTCCGTTTCGGAGATGCTCGCAGCCCGCGAGGTCTTCCTCACTGCAGCCACAAGCATTTGTTTTCCGGTCGTTTCCGTCGATGGCCAGCCCATTGCCAACGGCCATCCGGGCAGCGTCTCGCAGAAAGTCCGCGAGGCCTTTTTCGACGTTGCGGAAAAGATTGCGATTTGATACCAAGATTTGCTGGACAGGTGGATGAGGATGCCACCGGTCTTCGCATGGTGAGGTTGATTGATATTCTACCGGCCAGATCAGGTCGGCAATAAAGAAAGAAGCGGCGCGATGGCGGAACGTTCTCAGAATCTTCAGGACTTATTTCTCAATACTGTTCGCAAGCAAAAGATTTCCCTGACAATCTTTCTGATCAACGGCGTGAAACTCACGGGCGTTGTTACGTCTTTTGACAATTTCTGTGTTCTTCTTCGCCGTGACGGCCATTCGCAGCTCGTGTATAAGCATGCGATCTCGACGATCATGCCGGGCCAGCCCATGCAGATGTTCGAGAGCGAAGAAGCAGCGTCCTAACAGGATCAGCCGTCATTTCGACACGCGATACCAAGAACGATTCGATCATCCCTGAGGCCGCCAAGCACAGGGACGACATGCGCGCGACTGTCGTCGTGCCGGTTCTGAAATCGCGCAGTCGCGGCGGCCAGAGTGAATCGGCCTCGACCCGCACGCCGGAAAGCCGTCTCGAAGAGGCGACCGGCCTTGCCCAGGCGATCGACCTCGATGTCGTCAATGGCTCGATCGTCCCGGTCAATGAGCCGAGACCGGCCACACTGCTCGGCACCGGCAAGATCGAGGAGATCAAGGCGCTGCTCGACGAGCGCGATTCCGGTCTCGTCATCGTCGATCATCCGTTGACGCCGGTGCAGCAGCGCAACCTCGAAAAAGAATGGAACGCCAAGGTCATCGACCGGACGGGCCTCATCCTCGAAATCTTCGGCCGCCGCGCCTCCACCAAGGAAGGCACGCTGCAGGTCGATCTCGCCCATCTCAATTATCAGAAGGGTCGCCTGGTCCGAAGCTGGACCCACCTTGAACGCCAGCGCGGCGGTGGCGGCTTCATGGGCGGCCCCGGCGAAACCCAGATCGAAGCCGACCGGCGGATGCTGCAGGACCGCATCATCAAGCTCGAACGCGAGCTGGAGCAGGTCGTGCGCACCCGCCAGCTCCACCGTGCCAAGCGCCGCAAGGTGCCGCACCCGATCGTGGCGCTGGTCGGTTATACCAATGCCGGCAAGTCGACGCTGTTCAACCGCATCACCGGCGCCGGCGTGCTGGCCGAGGACATGCTGTTTGCCACGCTCGACCCGACGCTTCGGCGCATGAAGCTGCCGCACGGCCGCACCGTCATCCTGTCCGACACCGTCGGCTTCATCTCCGATCTTCCAACCCATCTGGTCGCCGCCTTCCGGGCAACGCTCGAAGAGGTGCTGGAAGCCGATCTCATCCTGCATGTCCGCGACATGTCCGATGCCGACAACCAGGCGCAGAGCTCCGACGTGATGCGCATCCTCAACGACCTCGGCATCGACGAGGCCGAAGCGCAGAAGCGGCTGATCGAGGTCTGGAACAAGATCGATCGGCTGGAGCCCGAGGTGCACGACACCATGGTGCAGAAATCGGTCGGCGCCAGCAACGTGGTCGCGGTTTCCGCCGTCAGCGGCGAGGGCGTCGACACGCTGATGGAAGAGATCAGCCGCAGACTGTCAGGCGTGATGACCGTGGCAACGATCCGCCTTCCGGTCGACAAGTTGGCGCTGCTACCCTGGCTTTACGATCACGCGATCGTCGACAGCCGCGAGGATAATGAGGACGGCACGATCACCCTCGATCTGCGCCTCTCCGAAACCGAGGCAACCGAACTCGAACGCCGCATCGGCAACGGACAGAAGCCTTCAAAGGAAGATTGGGAGCGGTAAGGCGCTCCCTTCTCCCCAGCGGGGGTCCGAAGGACGGGTCGAGACCCGTGGCTCGACCCCGGTCGGTGGCCCGAAGCGTCGGATGAGGGGGCCACACGGCACGCCCTTCATGCCCTTCGCTTGCGCTCAGCGCATTCGCTCCTGTCGTCGCTCACCCCCTCATCTGCCTGCCCGCATCTTCTCCCCGTTGGGGAGAAGGGAGATGTGGCAACGTTCCGCTCACTCAGCGCCCGATGTCACGGCCCGCTCAATCGCCTTCGCCGCCTGCCAAATTTCCTCCATCCGCTCCAGCGTCGCAGCTTCCAGCGTATCACCTTCTGCTTCAAGAACCTGTTCTATATGGCTGAACCGACGCCGGAATTTCGTATTTGTCCCGCGCACTGCTTGTTCCGGATCGGCCTTGACGTGCCGGCCGATATTGACGACCGCGAAGATCAGGTCGCCGAGTTCGTCGCTGACCTTTGCCTGATCTCCTTCGCGAAGGGCTGCCCGCAATTCGCCGATCTCCTCCTCGATCTTATCGAGGATCGGCTCGGGTGCTGACCAGTCGAAGCCGACCTTGGCGGCGCGTTCCTGCAGCTTCAGGGCTTCCGTCAGAGCCGGGAAGCTACGCTGCACGGAACCGAGGAAGCCGCTATTGAAGTCCTCGGTGATGCCGCGCCGTGATCGCCGCTCGGCGCGCTCGCGTTTCTCTGCCTGCTTGATCTCGTCCCATTGTCTCTTCACCGCGTCCGGCGTATCCGCCGCCGAGCGGGCAAAGACGTGCGGGTGGCGACGGATCATCTTGGCGGTGATGGCGTTGACCACGTCGCCGAAGGAAAATTCGCCGGCCTCCTCGGCCATGCGCGCGTGAAAGACCACCTGCAGCAGCAGATCGCCCAACTCGTCGCAGAGGTCGTCCATATCGCCGCGCTCGATCGCGTCGGAGACCTCATAGGCCTCCTCGATCGTATAGGGCTTGATCGTCTCGAAGTTCTGTTCGATGTCCCAGGGGCAGCCGGTTTCGGGATGGCGCAGCGCCGCCATGATCTCGATCAGCCGCGAAATGTCTTTGGAAGGTTGCATGTTGCCTCAGGTCAACGGGCTTCAGTTTAGTGGAATGTCGTTGGCGCTCTTCGACGACTGGTAGCTGGTCGACAGCGCGTCGTAGCGCGCCTTGATGCGGGCGGTCTGCGTCTTCAGTGCGGTCTTCAGCTGAGCCTCCTCGGTCTCGACGAGATCGGCGATGGCAAAGCTGTTCCAGAAGGCGTTTTGCCTGCGATAGCCGCCGGGTTCAAGCCCGAAGACCTCCTTCAGGATCTTCAGGTCGTGCGGAATGGCGAAGGCGTCGCGAGAATCCTCATGGCTGAAAAAATAGTAGAAATTGTCGAAGCCGGCCCAGGTGATCGCCGACATGCACATGGTGCAGGGTTCGTGCGTCGACAGGAAGATCAGATCCTTGGTCGGCGGCTTGTCGCCAAGCTCGTAGAAACGCTTCAGCGTATGAACCTCGCCGTGCCAGAGCGGGTTCTCCAGCTCGTTATTTGTCTCGGCGACGACAAGCGAAAGATCGGATTTCCTTAAGATCGCCGCACCGAACACCTTATTGCCAAGCGAAACGCCACGCTCCGTCAGCGGCAGGATATCGTCTTCCATGACCGAAAGCAGGCGGGAGGCAATGGTCTTATCAGGCATGTGGGCCCTCCAGTTTTCCTCAGTCTATCGCCTTGGCGGCGCGAGCGAAATGCGTCAAGCACCAGTGGACGTCTTTTGTCACAGGCTTTATACTGCACTGCAGCAAGCGGGCTGGGAATATGCGGCTTTTTGGCCGCACGGGTGACTTTTCTCAAATCACTGTCGGCACGAGCAAAAGAATACCCGCTTGCTTGGGCTTTCGAATTTCTGTTCCTTCAATCCCTTGTCGATCAAGGGCATATTCCGGCAACCTCGAAGTGGATTGATGATGCCTCCCAAGACTGAACAGCTTTCGGTATTTCCCGCCTTCTTTCGCGTGGAAGGCCAGAAGACGGCTGTCTTCGGCAATGGCGACGAAGCTTTCGCCAAGGTGCGGTTGCTGCTCAACACGCGGGCGCGCATCATTGCCTATGCCGACCGGCCGGAAGCCGATTACCATGCTTTCCTGATCGCCAACCGTATCGAGACCGTGCGCGCTGCCTTCTCCGCCGAACAGGTCGAGGGTTCAGTACTCGTCTTCGCCGCAACCGGCAATGAAGCTGATGACCGCAGCATCGTCGACGCTGCGCGTGCCGCCAGAATTCCGGCCAATGCCGTCGATCAGCCCGATTACTGCGATTTCTTCACGCCGGCGCTGGTCAACCGCGCGCCCGTCGCCGTTGCGATCGGCACCGAAGGGGCAGGGCCGGTTCTGGCGCAGATGATCCGCGCGCAGATCGACCAGCTGCTTTCGCCCTCGCTCGGCCGCCTTGCCGGGCTGGCAACGAGCTACCGCAAGGCCGTCGAACAACTGGTTCCCAGAGGCGTCTCTCGCCGCGTCTTCTGGCGCCGCTTCTTCTCCGGCCCCGTTGCCGATGCGGTCGCCAACGGCAACCTGCCGCAGGCCCAGCATGCCGCCGACCGGCTGCTGCATTCCATGGATCGGGTTGCCGGCCATGTCTGGCTCGTTGGCGCCGGCCCGGGTGCCGAGGATCTGCTGACGCTGCGCGCCCAGCGCGTGATGATGGAGGCCGATGTCATCGTCTATGATGCGCTGGTGCCGCAGGCGATCGTCGATATGGGCCGCCGTGATGCCGAGCGGCTTTCCGTCGGCAAGCGCAAGGGCTGCCACTCGAAGTCCCAGGAAGAGATCAACGACCTGCTGGTCGATCTCGGCCGCCAGGGCAAGCGTGTCGTCCGTCTGAAATCCGGCGATCCCCTGGTCTATGGCCGGGCAGGGGAAGAGATGGCGGCACTGCGCGCTGCCGGCGTCACCTATGAGGTCGTGCCTGGTATCACCTCGGCCTTCGCCGCCGCTGCCGATTTCGAGCTGCCGCTGACACTGCGCGGCGTCGCCTCCTCGCTGGTCTTCACCACTGGCCATGATCTCACCGGCGACGTGCTGCCCGATTGGGCAAGCCTTGCCGTTTCCGGCGCGACGATCGCCGTCTATATGGGCCGCACGGTCGCCGCCTCCGTTGCCGAGCGGCTGATGCAGGCGGGCATTCCGTCTGAGACCACCGTTGCCGTCATCGAAAATGCCAGCCGCGCTGAGCGCCGCCTGCTGCATGGCACGCTCGCCGATCTGCCTGATCTGCAGCACCGCGACGAGTTGACCGGGCCTGTCATGGTCATTATCGGCGATGCGGTCGCCGGCGCCAATTTCGAACTGTCCGAGCCCCTGGTGCGCGCAAATGCCCGGCTCGAGGAACTTGCAAGGAGCTGAATATGGGTGACAAGGTTCTGACCGCCAACCGGCTGACGGACGGCATTGCCGTCTGGCTGGATGCGAACGGCAAGTGGTCCACCTCGCTGCAGGAGGCGCTCGTTGCCCGTCATGCCGAGGCCGTTGCGGCGCTGGAGGCGATCGGCAAGAAATCCTATGCCGACAACGAGGTCGTTGACGTCGCCGTCGTCGACGTTCAGGAAACCAACGGCATTCTCTGGCCGCTTCGCCTTCGCGAGCGCATCCGCGCGCAAGGCCCGACCATGGAATATGCCCCGGGCTACGCTCCTGCCGATCCCGAATTCATTGCAGTCTGAGGAAGACGATGTACCGTTACGACGAATTTGACCATGCCTTTGTTACCGAGCGCGTCGAGCAGTTTCGCGATCAGGTCCAGCGCCGGCTTTCCGGTGAGTTGGCCGAGGATGCGTTCAAGCCGCTGCGCCTGATGAACGGCGTCTACCTGCAGCTCCACGCCTACATGCTGCGCATCGCCATTCCGTACGGCACGCTGAGCTCGCGCCAGCTGCGCATGCTCGCCCATATCGCCCGCACCTATGACCGCGGTTATGGCCACTTCACCACGCGCCAGAACCTGCAGTTCAACTGGCCGAAACTGTCCGATATTCCCGATGCGCTGGCCGACCTTGCCAGCGTCGAGATGCATGCGCTGCAGACCTCGGGCAACTGCATCAGAAACGTCACGGCCGATCACTTCGCCGGTGCCGCCGCCGATGAGATCGCCGATCCACGTCCTTACGCCGAAATCCTGCGCCAGTGGTCGTCGGTCCACCCGGAATTCTCCTTCCTGCCGCGCAAGTTCAAGATCGCCGTCACCGGCGCCGAGCGTGACCGCGCCGCAATCCAGGTCCATGATATCGGCCTGCACGTGAAGACGAACGACAAGGGCGAGATCGGCTTTGCCGTCTATGTCGGCGGCGGCCAGGGCCGTACGCCAATGATCGCCAAGCTGATCCGCGACTTCCTGCCCGAGGAAGACCTGCTCTCCTACACCACGGCAATCGTGCGCGTGTACAATCTGCACGGCCGCCGCGACAACAAGTACAAGGCCCGCATCAAGATCCTGGTGCACGAAACCGGCACCGAGGAGCTGACGCGCCAGGTGGAGGCTGAATTCGCCGCGCTGAAGGATACCGAGCTCAAGCTGCCGGAAAAGGACGTGCAGTCGATCGCTGCCTATTTCGCGCCGCCGGCACTGCCCGAACGCGCCGAAGGCTGGGAAAACCTCGCCCGCTGGAAGAAGGCCGATTCCGGTTTCTCCCGCTGGGTCCAGCAGAACGTGCAGCCGCACAAGAACCCCGATTACGGCATGGTGACGATCTCGTTGAAGCCGATCGGCGGCATTCCGGGCGACGCCTCGGATGCACAGATGGATGCGATCGCCGATCTTGCCGAGGAATATGCCTTCGACGAAATCCGCGTCAGCCATGAGCAGAACCTGATCCTGCCGCATGTGGCGCTTGCCGATCTCGAAGCCGTCTATCGCGGCCTCGTCGCCATCAATCTCGCCGAAGCCAATGCCGGCCTGATCACCGACATCATTGCCTGTCCCGGGTTGGACTACTGCGCGCTCGCCAATGCGCGCTCCATTCCGCTGGCGCAGGAAATCTCCCGCCGCTTCGGCAATGCCGAACGCCAGGCCGAGATTGGCGAGCTGAAGATCAAGATCTCCGGCTGCATCAATGCCTGCGGCCATCACCATGTCGGCCATATCGGCCTGCTCGGTGTGGAGAAGAAGGGCGCCGAACTCTACCAGATCACGCTCGGCGGCTCCGGTGACGAACATACCTCGATCGGTGAGATCATCGGCCGCGGCTTCGAGCCGGACCGGGTGACCGACGCGATCGAGACGATCGTCGACACCTATCTCGGCCTGCGCCTCGATCAATCCGAGAACTTCCTCGCCGCCTATCGCCGTGTCGGACCGCAGCCGTTCAAGACTGCGCTCTACGGCTCGGCCGCCGAAGCGGCATAAGGAGGGGATGATGACGAAGATCTGGAGAGAAACCGGTTTTGTCGAAAACGATCCCTGGGTGATCGAGTCCGACGAGGTGAAGGCGACCGAGGAGCAGAAGCCGCTGCTCGGCCTCGACGAACTGATCGCCAGGGCCGACGAAAGCAACGATGTCGGCCTCGGCGTGCTGATCAAGCCGGCCGACGACGTGCGCCGGCTGGAGCCCTATCTCTATCGCCTCGAAATCGTCGCCGTCGCCTTTCCGGCTTTCAACGACGGCCGCGCCTTCAGCCATGCCTCGCTGCTGCGCCAGCGCCTCGGCTACACCAACGAGCTGCGCGCCGTCGGCGACGTGCTGATCGATCAGGTGCCGCTGATGCTGCGCGTCGGCATCGACAGCTTTGCCGTCACCAACGCCACGGCGCTGAAGCGGCTTTCCGAAAACCGCCTTCCCGCCATTCCCCATCATTATCAGCCGGCGGTGCGTGACGCCGACGCTGGCAAGGGCTATAGTTGGCGCCGTCAGGCGAAGCCGGCCGCATAAGCGGCCAGTCCGCCTATTTACGATGGCGGAACGGTAGCATGAAGACATTCGAAGTGGCGGTGGTTGGTGGCGGTCTCGCTGGCATGATCGCCGCAATCGCGCTGGCGCGCGGCGGCCGCAGCGTGGCGCTGGTGGCCCCTGTTGCTCCCAAGGAGGACCGGCGCACCACGGCGCTGATGGATCAATCGATCCGCTTCCTCGACCGCCTGGCGCTCTGGGAAAAACTCCGCCCCGCAGCCGCTCCTCTCGCCAGCATGCGCATCGTCGACGGCACCGATAGGCTGCTGCGCGCGCCGACCACCACCTTCCGCGCGGCCGAGGTCGGCCTTGATGCCTTCGGCTATAATTTCCCCAACAAGGCGCTGACCGGCATTTTGGAAGAAGCGGCCGCCGGCGAGGGCAATATCACCCGTTTCACCGATATGGCCGAATCGATCGAAATATCGGCTGAAGCCGTCTCGATCACGCTTGCCGGCGGCGAGACGCTCTCTGCAGATTTTGCCGTCGGCGCCGATGGCCGCGGCTCGAAGCTGCGCGAGACATCCGGCATTACAGTGCGCAACTGGTCCTATCCGCAATCGGCCATGGTGCTGAATTTCGCCCATTCCCTGCCGCACCAGAATATCTCGACCGAATTTCACACCAAACACGGCCCCTTCACCCAGGTGCCGCTGCCGGGCAGCCGCTCCAGCCTCGTCTGGGTGCAGGATCCCGCTGAGGCGGCGAGCCGCGCGGAATTGCCGCTTGCCGAGCTCGGTGCTCTTGTCGAGGCGCGCATGCAGTCCATGCTCGGCAAGGTTGATGTCGAGGAGGGCGTCCAGGTCTGGCCGCTCTCCGGCATGATGGCGCATCGTTTCGGCAAGGGGCGCATCGCGCTGATCGGCGAGGCCGCGCATGTCTTCCCACCGATCGGGGCCCAGGGGCTGAACCTCAGCCTGCGCGATATCATGGCGCTTGCCGATATCCTGTGCGACAGGGCGGAGTTGCCGGTGCCGGCCGATGCCGGCGAAAGCTTCGACCGCAAGCGCCGCGCCGATATCATGACGCGCACGGCCAGTGTCGATATTCTAAACCGCTCGCTGCTTTCGGATTTCCTGCCCGTCCAGATGCTGCGGGCCGCCGGCCTGCATATCCTCTCGGCCATACCGCCGCTGCGCAATATCGTCATGCGTGAGGGCATCGAGCCCGGCCGCGGCTTTCGCGATATTCCGGATGCGCTACGGGAAAAGCTGAAGCGGAAGAAGGCCTGATCGGATCACGATCAGCCAAAGCGAAACGCTCACCACCGAAAACACCGTGGTGATCAGGATCGTCGCCGAGGCGCGCTCCTGCCAAACGCCATATTGCTGGCCGATGACGAAGACGTTGGTCGCCGTCGGCAGGCAGGCGAGCAGCACGGCCGCCTGGATCCACACCGGCTCGAAACCACCCACCGCCGTCAGCGCAACGAAGACCGCGATCGGATGCAGGATCAGCTTCGCCGGCACGATATAGGAGATCTCGGCCGGGATCCGCTTCAGAGGCCGCAGCGCCAGCGTCACGCCCATGGCAAAGAGCGCGCAGGGCGCCGCCGCCTGGGCGAGATAGTCGACGAGGCGCTGAAACGCCAGCGGCGGGTCGAGATGCAGGGCAGCCACCGCAAAGCCCAGCACCATCGACAGGATGAAGGGATGCAGCCCAACCTTCCGCACGATGTCAGCGACAAGCCGGTTGAGCGAACGCTTGTCGTCGCCGGCTGCCGCCATCAGCGCCGGCGCCACGATGAAATGCAGCGCGTTCTCGAAGCAGATGATCAGCGCCACCGGTACGGCTGCGCCTTCGCCGAGCGCCAACAGCGCCAGGCCCGGCCCCATATAGCCGATATTGCCATAGGCGCCGGCAAAGGACTGGATGGTGCAATCGGCAAGCGAATTGCCGCGCACGACGCGGCCGATGACGAAAAGCAGGATGAAGACCGCATAGGTCGCCGCAATATCGGTGACGATGAAATCGACGCGCGTCAGCTCTTCGATCGGCGTGCGCGAGACGAGCTTGAAGAACAGAGCGGGCAGGGCGGCATAGATGATGAAGGTGTTCAGCCAGCCGAGCGCTTCGGCCGGCTGCTTGGTCGCCTTGGCGGGGATGTAGCCGATCAGGATCAGGCCGAAGAACGGCAATAGCAGGCTGACAATATCGGCCAAGAGGTCTTCCAGTACGCGGGGATGATCGGCGGGTCAGGATCTGACTTAAGCAATTCCAGCAAAAGTGTGTAGCGGTTTTTCGTCCGGAATTGCGCAGAAACAAGAGCAATTCCAGCAAAAGTGTGTAGCGGTTTTTGCGTTCGGAATTGCTCAAAAACAAGCCAGTAGAGCGTGGACTCATTCACGCGATGAGCACACGCTCTACGACCCCCAACAATCGATCAGTAGTCCCAGAAGGCCGCCACCCAACGAAAGGCGTCGCCGTCCACCGCCACCCGGCCGACGGAGGGGAACGGCAGGTGAGTGGCCACCAGCTGCTCGCCGGTCTCCGCCAGTTCCCGCAACAGACGGACCCGAACGCGAGCCGCCTCCTCGGGGTCGTGTTCGAAGCCGTTGTACCAGTCCGGATGTTCAAACCCGACCGCGAACACGGCGTCGCCGGCAAACATTAGCCTGTCGCCGCCGGAGGCCAGGCGGATCACGCTGTGGCCGGGGGTGTGGCCGCCGGTGCGATGGACGACCACGCCCGGCGCCACCTCGTACTCATCATCGAACAGCCTGAGATGGCTGCGATACTCTTTGGCGAACCGCTTGGCGGTCGCCCGAAGCGCGTCCGGGAAGCCCGGCGGCATGGAGACCCGGGAGAAATCGGGCGCCTCCCAGAACTTGACCTCTGCCGCCGCCACGTGGATCCGCAGGTCCGGACGCAGCTGGTCCTTCACTCCGTCGACGAGCAGCCCGCCGATGTGGTCCATGTGCATGTGGGTCAGGACCACGTCGGTCACCGACGCAAGATCGATGCCAGCGGCCTCCAGTCGCTTGATCAGCTGCCCGGCCCGCGGCAGGTGCAAGTCCGGGTCGAGCCCCAGCCCGGCGTCGAGGAGTATGGTCTGGTCGCCGCTGCGTACCACGACCACGTTCAGCGCCCAGTCGAAAGCGTCCGCTGGGAGGAACATGTCTTTCAGCCAGGCCGCTCGGACGGCGGGATCGATGTTGTGTCCCAGCATCGCGGTCGGGAGCGGTAGCACTCCGTCGCTGACCACCAGCACCTCAATCTCGCCGACCTGCACCGCGTAGCGCGACGGAACCAATTCGTCGAGCCGAGGTCTGCCGGTGTGTGCGGTGTTTTCCAGGCTCATATTTGTCTCAAGGTTCATGTTCGTCTCCTTCTGACCGCCGCCTTAAACACGGCATCGACGACGCTACATGGAGCCGTGTTTGCGATCGATTGGGTCGAGGGATAAGGGCGGGTGGGGCCGAGGGACAGGACAAGCCATACCACGGAATAGGTGCAGGCCCCGCTTTTGCTGTCGGCGGCGTGCTGATGGGCGGAGTCGATCAGATCAGCGAACGCGGCAAGCCTGTGACTGGGCTCGCCACAAATGTCATTTTTGACAGTCGAGGCCGGACATGATGCCGTTTTCTCCGCTGCCGGGAGGCACCTTGCCGGGCCAACGGACCATAGCGGGCGCGCGAAGGCTGCTTCGGAAAGCTGCCAAATAGCCCGCCACTGCAGCGCATCGCGGAGACAACTTCCGACGAAGACGGTGCAGTGGCCGGTCGGTGGCGTCCGTCAGAGCGTGTCGATCAGGCCTCCGTCCACACGCATCGAAGCCCCGGTCGTTGCGGACGCCAAAGGGGAGGCCAGATAGGTGACGAGATTGGCAATTTCCTCGACGCTCGCGGCGCGTTGGATGATCGAACCGGCGCGGTGCTTCTTGACGAAGTCCGCCGCCACCTCCTCGATCGGTTTCCCCGTCTTCGCACGTTCCTCGGCGAGCATCGCCTCGACGCCTTCGGACAGCGTGGGGCCGGGAAGGACGGAGTTCACGGTAACGCCCGTGCCAGCCATGCGCTTGGCAAGGCCGCGGGCAACCGCGATGTCTGCGGTCTTGCTGACACCGTAGTGGATCATCTCGACCGGAATGTTAAAGCCGGATTCAGACGCGATGAAGATGACGCGGCCCCAATCGAGCTTCTGCATGCCCGGAAGATATGCGCGCGAAAGCCTGACGGCGGACATAACGTTCACCTGCCAGTGTCGGTCCCATACCTCGTCGTCCGCATCGAAGAAGTCTAGCGGCTGGAAGATGCCCGCGTTGTTGATGAGGATGTCGACGTCAGGAACTTGGGCGACAAGAGCGTCACATCCGCCAGCGGTCGCGAGATCCGCTGCCGCCGCGGTTACGCTTCCCTTGGCGCCTTCGCCTTTCAGGCGGTCGGCGGCCTTCGCGGTCTTTTCTTCGGACCGGCCATTGACCACCACGTCCGCACCCGCCCTCGCGAGCTGGCGGGCGATTGCGTATCCAATGCCTTCAGTGGATCCGGTAACCAGAGCGGTCTTGCCTGTGAGGTCGATCTGCATCTTCTGCTCCTGTGAGGTTGGATGACAGAACGTATGAACTGGCGACCGATCTCGCAACAGCCCACGATGAGGATAATCCTCTCGCGACAGGATGATGTCGGCGGCGGCGTGCTCGCCGGGATGGGCGGGCTGCAATCCGACGGACCCGATTTGAAATGGTGCGCCGGGGCGCAAACCAATGAGCTGGCACAACAACATCTGCGGGGCTGCGCTCCAACCTGAAGACGTGGCTCGCTTGCAAGATTCCACGTTCATTGGTTGTCCCAATACGATCTTAGGCGCCCTCTTAGAGCAATTCCAGGAAAAGTGCGAAGCGGTTTTCCGTCCGGAATCGCGTAAAAACAAAAAGTTAGAGCGATTCTGCGTTTCCGTGAAAAGCTGAACCGCTCTAGACAACGACTGCGTGCGAATTCCTAGCGTATCGTCTAGCCAGGATCGACGGTCACGATCCCTCGTCCGGTATGTTCAAGACCTCTCCGCACGCCTTGCAATGAACGGCGTCCGCGTCATGGCGCTGAAGGCCGCATCGGTGGCAGGAATAGGTCACTTTGTGAGGGCGGACGACTGCCTGAGCAAGCCTGACGAATAGGGAGATGCCGACGATCATCGTCACAACGGAAGTGAGCTTGCCCAGCGTTCCCGGAAGCGTGATGTCTCCGAATCCCGTCGTCGTCACCGTCGCGACCGTGAAATATAGCGCATCGACGAATCCTTCGCTTCCCTCCCTGTTGTAGAAGAAGGACGTATAGACGAACCCGGTTGCCATGAAGAGGAACACAAGGAGATTGATCACCGCCCGGACGACGTCGAGAAGGTATAAATAGCCGGCCTTGCGTAGCAAGTCCTTGAGCAGCGGACTGGTGCCGATCGCCCAGAGCCGCATGATCCGCAGGAAAGCGAAATTGAAGAGCAGGTCCGGCAGCAACAGAGTGGCCAGCACCACGAAGTCGATCCAGGTCATCGGCCGCCGAAGCCACTCGCGCAAAGAGAATGCGGCGACCGCCCGGCCGACCATCTCGGCGGCGATCCACACTGCTATCGCATAGTCGATAATCAGATAGGACGGACCGGATCGCAGGTACGGGCCGAGCAGGAAGAAGGCGAGAATGGCGACGTCAATGGCAGCAAATATCAGCCGAAGGGCGACCGCCTGCCTGCCGTCGGCCCTATCGAGCCTTCGCAGCACCTGACGAAGCGAATTCTGCCGAGAGCCGTCGCCGGATTCGAAGATTTTCATCCAGTGAATGTAGATCCCTCATCGGCGTCCGCAAGTCGCCCGAAGAGATCCTTGCCCGGCAAATCGTTGTTCTCGTCTGGACAGGAGTTGCCCTGCAGGGGCGCCTCGATCTCAGGCGACGGACCATCCACCGTCCACCAGCAGGTTCGCGCCGGTGATCAGGCTCGCAGCCGGTGATGCAAGGAAGACTACGGCACCCACCACATCATCGGTTTCACCGATCCGCCCGAGCGGAATGTGACCGAGCGTCGCTTCGCGATTGTCGGCATCGGATAGAAAAGGTGCTGTGCCATCGGTGTGAATGAACGTTGGCGATACGGTATTTACGGTGACATCATAGCGTGCCCATTCGGCTGCAAGGCAGCGCGTGAGGTGATTGATTGCCGCCTTACTCATGCAATAGATTGCCTCGCCGCGCAGTGCCACGGTACCGGCCTGTGAGCTGATGTTGATGATCCGGCCCCCATTGCGCTTGATCATGTGCCGGCCCACAGCCTGCGTCATCAGAAAGGTACCCTTGATGTTGACATCGAGTATCTCGTCAAGATCCTTCTCCTCGACGAGTTCTGCGAGATTGCCCGGAGCCACGCCGACATTGTTGACGAGGACGTCGATCCGGCCGAACGTCGCAAGCGCCGCGTCGACGGCTTGTGCGATATGGGCCTTGTTGGGAATGTCCAATTCAACGGGCAGAACTTTTCGTCCCGTGCCCTCCAGTTCGGCAACCAGGCTCGCCGACGCTGCGACATCGCGGACGCCTAAAACAATATCGGAACCTGCTGCGGCACAGGCAAGTGCGCAAGCTCGACCGATGCCACGGCTCGCTCCCGTCACTAAGGTCACCTTGCCCTCAAGGCTGAAGTCCGGCGCATTCTTCTGCATCATGATGCCTCCCTCGCTGAAGCTCATTTATGGCAGCGTCGGCGTGCGGATGCCAGATATTCTGCGAGTGCGGAGGAGTGCCCTTTGACAACTGGGCTATCCCGCAACGTGGGACGCTTTTCTCGAAAGGCCCCCGCAAAAAGCCGGATTGCCCGTCGGTTCCTGCACACGACGAGCGACGGCGCGGGAGGAAACGGAGGACCCCACGCACCACCTGTCACATGCCTGGAAAATCGGCAACCGGTGGCCTAGCCGATCTGCATCAGGATCGGAAAGGTCTGCTGGAACCAGATCGCCACATTGCTGACCCATCCGAACAGGAAGGCGAGACCGGCCCACCTCGAAAGCTCGAACCCAGCGACCGCGAGAAGGATCGCTCCGGCGACGGCCTCGATCGATTTGGAGGCCGCCGCAAGCAGCCGCGGTCTGCTGCGCATCAGTCGCCCGAGTTGCTCCCTGAAGGCGACCGCCAGAAGTGCGACCGCCGATAGCGTCAGGCAGACGCCGATCATCATCGACACCGCGAAGAGCAGTCCCGTGACGACGACCTGGTGGATTATCGCAAAGGTCATCACGAAGAGCGTCAGAGGACAGGGGATGAGACCGGCAAGGAATCCTACGACGACGCCTTCGCTGCTCGAATGGGTGTGGGCGTGGCGGAACAGCGCGCTGCCGAGCATCCACAGGCCGATCACGCCGAGCAGTCCACGGCTGAGCGCCTGGAGGGCGGGAGCCGAGCCCGCGTCGACGAAGGAATGCGAGACCAGCGGCAGGGCGAGCAGCGCGATCAGGACCGCCATGGACACATGCGTGAACGACAGCGCCATCGACACCAGCAGCGCCTTGTGCGCCTTCATCGAAGAGCCCGTGAGATAGGTGGCGAGGACCGACTTGCTGTGACCGGGCGTCAGGGCGTGGACTGCACCGAAGGCAATTCCCATCGGCAGGAATGCCAGAAAGGCGAGCCAGCCGCCGCCCTGCGCGAACGCTTGATGTGGTCGGCGAAGGCCAAATAGATGTCGCGCTGGAATTCGACGATCTGCTGCCGGGGCATCAGGCCAGTCCCGTGGTTGCCGCTGCCAGCACGATATAGCGTCCGGCCTTGGCGATCGCCACCAGGAGGACGAAGTTCGGGAGCGGCTCGCGCAACACGCCGGCGACGACGGTGATCGGATCGCCGACGATCGGCAGCCAGCTCGCCAGCAGCGACCACTTGCCATATCGGCGGTACCATCGCTGGCCGCGTTCCAGCGCGCCGGGTTTGACAGGGAACCGGCGGCGGCTTCGAAAGCGTTCGATCCATCTGCCGAGAAACCAGTTGACGGTGGATCCGAGGACGTTTCCGGCGCCCCGAGATCGATAATCCGCGACCGTCGAGCTAGGGAAGCCGCCCCCCGCGCTCGAACATCCGTCCAAACTTCAGCAGCAGGCGCTCAAGGTCCGGCTCGTCTACGCGGCGCGCGGCCTCAATCGGCGTCAGCCACACGGAGTCTCGCTCCGCCATTTCGGGAAAGCGCTTTCGGCTACGGCGGACCTCCAGTAGGAAGACAGCAACGACTGGTCGCGCTCCACTTCCGTCCTGCATCAGCTTGTCATAGAGGAACTCGCCGAAGGGCTTCTTCTTCGCCCTCCCGATCACGCCAGCTTCCTCCCAGGCCTCACGTTCTGCCACCTTGCGCGGCTTCAGACCTGATATCGGCCAGCCCTTCGGGATCATCCAACGTCTCGTCTCCCGCGTCGTGATGAGAAGCACCTGTGGCCCCTTGGCTGTGTTTCGGAAACACAATGCACCATACTGCTGGATCGGCTTCGGATAGACGTCAATCTCATTCATCGTGTCTGCTCATGTTCATCGACGTTCTCGACCGTGGCGGATAGACCGGGGTTCCTTCGCTCAAGGTTCGTGGCGTCCTCATGTCAGCGCCAGAAGCGCTTCGTGTCGATGACCTCATCGACTGAGGACTGCGCCATGCCGATCAACGCATTCTTGTCATCGTGGGAAACGACAGAATCTCGAGCAGGGTGGTCGGCCAGTCCATGCTGCTCAAGCACGTCCGGTCCCGTTGCCAGATCGTTCAACGCTCCAAGATGGTCCTGCAGCTCCTCCATCGCTGCGATAAATTTCCGGTGCCGACGGGCGCCGCGCTTGTCGTCGAACAGCGATCCGAAGAACTCGGCCGCGTAGCGAAGCTTCTTAGCGTCCTTGCGAACCTGGTGACGATGCTCGTCGTCGGTCTCAGCCAGCGCACTGCCATGCTTTTTCAGCTTCTTACGCATCTTGTCGAGGGCCTTCGCGGCAAACTGCGAAGCCGACGCGTCCTCGGAAGTTGCGCCACCGCCGCCAGCGCGATCGGTGTCACATTGAAGCCACTCGTTGAAATCGAGCATCAGGGCGCGCGCTCTCGCGGATTCCAGCGCCTCGACAGCGTCGCCGTAGGCCGTGTTGCGGGCATCCTTGAGCTTGGCCCGAAGGTCGGAGTCCTTCGCTTTCATCAGCAGGACGTCGAGATTACGCGCTTCACCTAGGATGCCAGCGAGCCAGCGAAGCTCCCCCTGCAGCCTACTCGGCTCGTCGCCCGTCAAGAGCGGTTTGAACAGCGAGAACGCAGAGCGGAGACGCCGCAGAGCTACCCGCGCCTGATGAAGGGCTTCCGAATTTCGTCGCTGGAGAAGGATCTCTTCGTTGAGACGGAACTGCCGAAAGCAGGACGCGGCGATCTCTCGAAAGGCGGCAGACGCCTTGATGCTTCGTTCGAGATTCAGGCGCTCTGCCTTGAACATGAATTGCTGCCTGTCCAGAAGCGCGAGGCCCCGTTCTGACTTGGACTGAATGCCGAACCGGAAAGGCGCGATCGCGTCGATCTTACGAATGAAGATGAACAGGTCTTTCGGATCGCCGTCCTTCAGTTCGACTTCGATTTCCTGAACAGGCGAGCGCCTGTTGCCAGACACTACGTCTCCCCGATCGACGACCACCTCCAGCCGAGAGCCGTTCAACTCGATGTTCCAGACGCGGCGCTCAATGAACACGGTGAAAGCGGCTTCCACCTCAAGTTCCGGTCCGAACTCGCTTATGAGGGGGCTCGTATGGTCGAGGACCGGTTCATTGCCTTCAATGGGAGTCTCCCATTCTGAACGGACAAACAGTGATTTCGCCGGTCCGGATGCCTTCACAGTCTGGACGTGGGAAGCGCCGGTAGAGCGGATACGCAGAGAGAACCCTTCCTGCGACAGGCGGCGATCATCCGTCTCGAAATAGGTCGATGATTGTTGCAGTATCTCCTGAGGATCTCCGAAAAGATCGGAACCCAGGAGGCGCTCAAGGGGTTCGTCAGAGAGGTCGAGCTTGATTTCGATTTCCGATGGCAAGGCAGGCTCCATTCTGATTGGACGCTCATCAACGCTGGAGGTCCCGTCATAGTTCGGTCGCGTCACGACGTGATGAAGCAAACTGGACTCTTCAACGTTGCCCAGCTAGCTTGCGCGGGCTTCGAAACCGGAGGCGGACGATGCTCAACGAAAACGCCCAGACGGAACTTACGAAAACCGTGTCTGGTCGCGATGTCGCGCAGGCTGGTGCTCTCTGCTACCGTCGGAACGAAAACGGTGGAGTTGAAGTCCTTTTTGTAGGCAGCCGACGGAACGGTCGATGGGGCATTCCGAAGGGGCACGTCGAAGGTGGTGAGGTCAGCAGCGCCGCGGCGCTGAGAGAGGCGTTCGAGGAGGCCGGGGTCGCAGGCGTCGTCGACAAGACCGTGTTCGGTACGTTTTCTTATCGGAAGGACACGAGTCCCAACCAATACCACGTGGCCGTCCATCTTCTTAAGGTCTCGAGGATCGCGGACAAGTTTCCGGAGAAGGATGTCCGAAAGACACGGTGGTTCCCCTTGGAGACCGCGCTGCGGGAAGCGGCGCAGCCGGGCTTGCGGATGCTGTTGTCGCAGCTCGAGTCCGTGGGCGTATGAAAGTCGGTTTCGGCAAATCGCTAGCCCGGGTCCTCAAATCCCAGAAGAAATTCAGCAGGCTGATCGAGAAGGCCCTCAAGGCGCCGCGAAACAAGGCGAAACGCGCGACGCCGACACCCCGTGCCGCGAAACCGACTCTGGTCGAGACGACCGCATTTGGAAGCAATCCCGGCCGCCTGATCATGAAAACCTTCGTGCCGACAGCGCGGCTGCCGAAAAACCCGGCACTTGTGGTCGCGCTTCATGGTTGCCGACAAACACCCGAAAGCCTGGATAGTGCCGCTGGCTTCTCCAAACTCGCAAAAGAACGCGGCTTCGTTCTCCTTTATCCTGAGCAGAGAAGCGCCAATAATTCGCAACGATGCTTCAACTGGTTCCGCCCAAGCGCCGTCGCCAGAGACCGCGGAGAAATGCTCTCCATCAAGCAGATGATCGAACATGCTTGCGAAAGACATCGCATCGACCGCTCGAGGATCTTTATCGCAGGATTGTCTGCTGGCGGAGCGATGACGGCCGCGCTCGTTGCCAACTATCCCCCAATGTTCGCAGGCGCCGCGATCATCGCAGGCATGCCCGTCGGATCGGCCCGAGATGCGATGTCCGCACTACGAGCGATGAAGTCGGGCGCGACGCCGCCGCCCGGCGGCTGGGGCCGAGCTGTTACGAAGATCTCTTCCGAGGTCAAGGCGTGGCCCGCGGTAACGATCTGGCAGGGCATGGACGATAGGACTGTGAACCCGGTCAACGCGAGCGCATGCATAGCACAGTGGCTCGAAGTCCAGGGCATCGACGAAGGCAGCGGACGTGCGGCGGAAAAACCGTGGGGCAGATTGCAGTCGTGGCGGGCCGCAGACGGTCTGAAGCTGGCCTTTTATTCGGTTAGGAACATGGGGCACGGGCTTCCAATCAAAATGCGGGACGCTGCGAAGTCGAGACGATCTGGAGACCCTTACGTCATTGCGGCAGAGATTTCGGCTCCAGCAGAATTGCTGCGACTATGGGGCTTGAAGAGACCTATGCTATAGTCGAAAACGCTGTGGCTAGGCCAAATTTTGTCTATTCCCGTTAAAGCAAGGTCATTGACCTGCGGCCCTCTCCCGGCGACCTCATTCGCTATTGCCGTTTCAAACCAAAGCGCCAAATCGGTGAAGTGGCGAGCTCCCGACTTTTCATCCGAAGCTCAGCCAAGAGGAACGCAGCATGGATGCAAACAGCGGGCTCATCGGGGATAAGGTTGCCGCAAAACGTAGCCAGGAGGACGCAGCCGTCGTTCCGCGCGCGATAGAGAACCACGGCGTCATCGGCGATTTGGCGACGATCGCGCTTGTCGCTACCGACGGCACGATCGATTTTCTATGTTGGCCCGATTTCGACAGTCCGACAATTTTTGCTGCGCTGCTCGACCCGGAACGTGGTGGCATGTTTCGGATCGCTCCGGAGCTTGCCGACGCCCGCGTGACGCAACAGTATCTTCCGGATACGAACGTCCTCCTCACACGTTGGATGGGCGACAAGGCAAGCGGCGAACTTACTGATTTCATGTACGTGAAAAACAGCCGTAGCGACGGCTCGAGCATGGTTGTACGGCGCTTTCGTGTGACGCGCGGGAGTTTGAAGTTGCGTATGTCGTGCACTCCTCGGTTCGAATATGCGAGAAGACAGCTCCCGGCGAAGATGGAAGAGGGCGCTGTAATCTGGCGGCAGGCGAACGGCGAAGTTCTACGACTCTTGGCTGGTGTGCCACTCGTCGAGATCGATGGCGGCGTTATCGCCGAGATCACCCTTCAAGCTGGAGAGGGCGTCGATTTCATTCTCGACGACGGTGACGACAATGCGGAAGAAGCGACCACGGAGGAGATGGAAGATCAGACGGTCGCCTTCTGGCAGAACTGGGCGAGACAGTCGACCTATCGCGGACGCTGGCGCGAAATGGTCAATCGCTCTGCACTGGCGTTGAAGCTCATGACCTCGCGCAAGCACGGGTCGATCGTCGCCGCCGCAACCTTTGGCTTGCCGGAAACCCCCGGTGGCAGCCGCAACTGGGACTATCGCGCCACCTGGATACGCGACGCCTCCTTCACAGTGTATGCATTGATGAGGCTTGGCTATCGCGACGAGGCGATGGCATTCAACGACTGGATCGGCCAGCGGGCGTCGGGATGTGACGCCGGCGGCCGACTGAAGGTCATGTATGCGATCGACGGCGGCGAGGTGCCTAATGAGGCCAGCCTCGAGCACCTGCACGGCTATGGCGGTGCGACGCCCGTCCGGGTGGGAAACAACGCTGCAGAACAGTTCCAGCTCGACATCTACGGTGAGCTTCTCGACTCGATCTATCTGAGCAACAAATACGGCCACGCAATCTCTCACGATCACTGGGAGGGGGTTCGAAAGGTTGTGGAGTTTGTCTGCGACCACTGGGAGGATCCTGACGCCGGGATTTGGGAGATGCGCCGCGAGCCACAGGAGTTCCTCCATTCCAGGCTCATGTGTTGGGTGGCGGTAGATCGGGGAATACGTCTCGCGACCAAGCGATCCCTCGCGGCGCCTTTTTCCAAGTGGCATGACGTCAGGAACGACATTTACGAAGACATTTGGAAAAACTTCTGGAACGAGGAGAAGGGGCACTTTGTGCAGACAAAGGGCGGCGACACGCTTGACGCCTCGCTGCTACTCATGCCGCTGGTGAGGTTTGTCAGTGCCACGGACCCGAGGTGGCTGTCGACCTTGACGGCGATCGGCGACCAACTAGCGGACGACGGTGTCGTGCACCGATATCGAAGTAATGACGGCCTTGACGGGGAGGAGGGCGCCTTCTCAGCCTGCTCATTCTGGTATGCAGAGTGTCTCGCACGAGCGGGGGACACCAAGAAGGCTCGCAGGGTCTTCGAGTCGGTTCTGAATTATGCCAACCATCTCGGGTTATATGCCGAGGAGTTTGATACCAAGGCGCAGCTCGCTGGCAATTTCCCGCAAGCCTTTACTCATCTCGCTCTCATCAGCGCAGCGTTCTACCTAGATCGCGAGCTCGACGATCGCAATAGCCAGGAATGGCGGCCGTAGAGCCGACGAATACCGCTCCGCGTCCGAGTGGGGGCCGCCTTCAGATGGTAGCAAAGCACTTCCTCGGAGGACAGTAGGATCGCGCCCGGCCAGCGCCACCGAATGTATTTCAGCTTAAGTTTTATGCGCTGGCGTTGGCAGTTTGGCTGCCTCGGAACTTTCAATGTCCCCAGTCAGTTCGTACTGTTGTGGAGGAACCGGCCATGTCCAAAAAGAATAATGCCCCATCAAAAAGGGGCAATCCTAAAGAGCAGCCTGTCAATCGCCCCGACCATAAGGAACCGCCGGAGCCTGACGATCGTAAACGCCCGGCCCGTGATACAAGAGAGGCGCCGGTGCCCAACCCAAACGGCGAGCCTGTCGAGAAACTTTAGCGACTGCCAGACCCGTCATTAATTGGCTTTTAGGGTCAGCCTCGGTGTTGCTTTGAACAAGCGAGATCCGACCGTTTCGCACGATGACACAAAGACCGATCCTTGGGACCGGCTTGAGCGATAGCGAAGTCGGCAAATGCGAGACCAAGACGCACGTCCGCACAAAAGGCGCAACTAAACGCCTGCGCTGACATCTGACTTTTTTATGAGAGCAAGTTGCACGGAATTGTGGGCGCCGCGCTATTTCTGACGAGCCCACGCAACCTGCCACATGGCCTGGAAAATCGGCAACCGGTGGTCTAGCCGATCTGCATCAGGATCGGAAAGGTTTGCTGGAACCAGATCGCCACATTGCTGACCCATCCCAACAGGAAGGCGAGGCCGGTAAGCACGAGGAAGAGACCCATTACCTTTTCCACAGTACCGAGATGGCGGCGGAAGCGCGACAGGAAGCGCATGAAGGCGCCGGAAAAGCCGGCGGCGATCCAGAAGGGGATGGCAAGGCCGAGCGAATAGATGGCGAGCAGTCCGGCGCCGGAGCCGACCGTCTCGCGCGAGGCGGCAACGCCGAGGATGGCGCCGAGCACCGGGCCGATGCAGGGCGTCCAGCCGAATGCGAAGGCAAGGCCCATAATATAGGCGCCCGTCAGCGTCGCCGGCTTGCCGCTGCCCTGGAAGCGCGCCTCACGCGCCAGCACTCCGATTCGAAAGAGGCCAAGGAAGTTCAATCCCATGACGATGATGATCAGCCCGCCGATCTTCGACAGGAGGTCGAGATGCTGGCGAAGCGCCATGCCGATGCTGGAAGCACCGGCGCCAAGCGCCACGAAGACGGTGGCAAAGCCGAGCGTGAAGAGCAGTGCCGAGAAGAACACGCCGCGCCTGACGTCCGGCGCCACCGCCACCGCACCGCCGCCGCGGAACTGCTCGACCGATATGCCGGCCATATAGCAGAGATAGGGCGGAACGAGGGGAAGCACGCAGGGCGACAGGAAGGAAAGCGCCCCGGCAATCAGCGCGCTCCACAGGGAAATATCGGCAATCGACACGCATTCTCTCCGGCTGCAATCTGCGTGATGTTCCTAGCTTTGCGGGCATGGGATTGCCAATCACCTTTTTGCGCGCGCAAGAAATCTGTCTTCGCTCGTGCAAGACATCGGTCTTTGCACGCAAGACATTTATCTTGGCGCGCGCAAGAAATGTGCCGGGCGCGGAAAAAGGCAAATTTTTCGGTTGACCGCAATGGGTCGCCTGCCTATGTTCCGCCCACTTCCAGCCGGGGTGGTCACACCCGCGGAGAGGGAGAGCGTAGCTCAGCTGGTAGAGCAACTGACTTTTAATCAGTAGGTCTCGGGTTCGAACCCCGACGCTCTCACCAACAATTCAAAGGCTTAAAGTCTTGGATTGGCCAAAATATCAGCTGTAATACCCTCACACATGTCTCGCACAGTTTGAGAGGGTGAAGTGACCTATGTCGCATCAAGCCAAATGGGCGGCCGATAATTCTACACGTAGAAATTTCACGGCATTGTAATTACTTCGATAAGCACTACATCTGCGTGTATGCGCGATGCGCGCTAGGATGTTTATGACCAATCCCCTCGACATCATTCTGAGCAACATGCAGCAAGGCGTCGCGTTCCTGAATGCGGATTTGCGCGTCGTGCTGGTCAACGATCGTTTTGCCGAATTGCTACGAGTTCCGAAGGGGCAGATTGCGGTTGGCGTCGATGCGAACGCAATAGCCGGGCAGATGGCGGCGAATCGGGACCAGTCCCAGATATGGCTGTTGCATCTGCTCATGAATTCCACTGCGCTGCATCAGCAAATAGAGATCGGCGATGGGTGGCTCCTCGCGTTCACTTCCACTCCGATTGACCACGACGGATGGTTGGTCCAGTGCGAGGACATGTCGCCGCTCGCCAGCTTAGAGAAGACTTTGGCTGAACAGCGAGGCCTTTTCGACACGGTCCTGGACAACATGCCACATGGATTGTGCATGTTCGATGCCGACAAAAATCTAATGCTGTGCAACGCTGCCTACGCCCGCCTGTATTGCCTGCCAGAGCAGTTGACGCGGTCGGGAACGCCTCTTCAGCATATTCTCGATTATCGACAGACATTGGGCAATGCGCCCGCCCACCGTGAAAGCTATTTCGACGTTGTCGTCGAAGCCGCTCTGAAGGGGGCTACAGCCAGCCAGAACATAGCACTGATGGATGGCAGGGTCGTGAAGATCTCGCACAAGCCCATGGAAAACGGCGGATATGTCGCAGCGCATGAAGACGTCACCGAAGCTGTGCGTGCTGACGAGCAAATCAGATATATGGCCAGCCACGATCCGCTCACTGGATTGCCAAATCGGACGCTTTTGCGCGAGAAGATCGACAGGGAACTCTCGCTCGATGGAAAAACGAGCGCAGTCTTATGTTTGGACTTAGATCACTTCAAGGAAGTAAACGACACCTTGGGACATGCCGTGGGCGATCTTCTGCTCAAGGCGGTCGCGGATAGATTGGCAGACTGTTTGCGCGAGGGGGATAGCATCGCGCGACTGGGCGGCGACGAATTTGTTGTTTTTCAAGCGGATGTTCGAGGCAGAGAACAGGCTTCAACTTTGGCGAAACGAATTGTCGAGGTTGTCGACAAGATTTTCGTCATCGATGGGAAGCCCATTCGCATCGGCGTCAGCATTGGCATTGCGATCGCCCCGGACGATGGCGACGCCGCCGATTCAATATTGAGGCGTGCCGACACGGCACTGTACAAAGCAAAATCGAACGGCCGCGGCACCTTTTGTTTCTTCGAAACCGCGATGGATGCCAACCGACAAGAGCGCCGCAACCTTGAACTCGACCTTCAACGGGCCCTCGAGCACAATCAGTTTGAAATTTATTATCAGCCGCAGGTCGACGCGGCTAGCGAACAGGTTGTCGGCTTCGAGGCGCTCTTGCGCTGGCACCACCCCGAGCGAGGCCTGGTTCCACCGGCCGAGTTCATTCCACTGGCGGAGGAAACCGGGCTGATCGTGCCGATTGGGGAGTGGGTCTTGCGCCAAGCCTGTAATGACGCTGCGGGCTGGCCCGCAGATATCTGTGTCGCGGTCAATCTTTCCCCGCTTCAGTTCAGGAGCCAAACGCTGGCGCATACCGTCGTTTCCGCCCTGAGCGATGCCGGGCTGCCAGCCTCTCGCCTTGAGCTGGAGATTACGGAATCCGTTCTCCTCACCGACAACGAGACAGCATTGGCAACGCTTCATCACATCAGGGGCCTTGGAGTGCGGATTGCCATGGACGACTTCGGGACCGGCTATTCGTCGCTGAGCTATTTGCGGCTCTTTCCCTTCGACAAGATCAAGATCGACCAATCCTTCATTCGCGAACTTGGCAGCTCCAAGGACTGTGCGGCGATTGTGAAAGCGGTGGTCGATCTGGGCGCAAGTCTCGGTATCACGACAACAGCGGAAGGCGTTGAGACGAAAGATCAGCTCAGTCGAGTCAGAGAGCAGGGGTGCGGCGAAATTCAGGGCTATTTGTTCGGAAAACCTCTTCCTCTCAGCAGTGTCCATGACCTCATACGCGGGCGCTTGACAAGCGCTGCCTAATGCATGCCCATCTCTTGGCGTAACCTTGCGTGACTGAGAGTTGAAATAGGACCGGTTGCCCGGCCGCTATCTTTAGCCGTGCAGACGGCAGATTTGGTCACACCCAAAAATAAATACAAAATAACTAACTAGTTTCAATAGGATATAGCGCGATGTATCAATTCTATGTGTAAAGGGTGTCAGTGATTGGGGCCCTTTTACGCACTTTACGGCACACGATTGGCACATGACACATGGGCATGTAAAACAACCGCCGGCTGGTGAGGCCGACGGCTGCATACCGTATGGAACGCGCCCGCAGCGCAGGAACGCTTCGTTCTCAAGGCTGTCCAGCGGCCTCGACCAGAAATTCACTCATCTTTGCTGCCACGTCCTGCTCGCTGACGTCCTGACCAGCCGCTTGAAGATCCGATATAGCTTTCGAGAGAACTCCGGCGTCTCCACCCCCTTTAAAGCGGGCATCAGTGATTTCAGCGCCGTAGCCCGCAACATCATCCCGACCAATGAGGCCCGCAATCCATTGCGCCAAAAGCCTGTCCATGCGAGATTTGAGCTTGATGGACCTCTCGGCGTCTTGGAAGTATTGATCCTCCATCGCCTTTTTGCGGTCTCCTAAGTCGGCCATCGTTTTTTCTCCCTGATTTGTGTCATCTCCGCCTACAGAGTATTTTAGCACATTAAACGCCACACCATCTGATTTAACGTGATGATTCGTTTTCACGACGAAGTCATCATCTCTTTGGACATCGTGTGTCACGGGATTCTATTCACACCTGCCGCGCGAGCCTCACGAAGCATCGCTTTTCGTAATCATGAACGAGTTGGCAAGCGCCGGTATAAATTTCACGGAAAGAAGCGATCTTAGATCAACAGTCGCATTAACGCGCCCTCGTCCTTCACGCCATGCTGGTACGAATGGATAACCCGCTGAGCCAGATCTTCGCGATCGGTGTCTGTCGTGATTTGTCGCACCGAGCTGATGTGGTCGAAAACTCTCTGGCAGAGGGCAATTTCTTCGTCGCCCAACACGGTTTGTGCGTCGGCTATCTGGGATCGGATCATGATCGCCCTCACTTCCTTCGGATCGATGGGAAGGTGGAACATCTGCTTTTTAAGCGAATGAAGGGAGACACAAGGTCGTGAGGTCTCGCGCCTATTTTCGGGATAGGTCTTTGTCCCATCTGACAACTAGCTCTCGTTCGGCCCGCTCCACACATAGGCAGAAGCCGGCTTTCTCTGGGCATTCCAGATCACTTCGTACCCCATCTTCTCAAGCGAAAGTAAAGCGCCGAGCCTGTCGTCATCTGACAGGCTTCGCAGAGAAACATTAAGTGCGTCCAGGCCACCTAAATTGTAGAGGTTCACGAATACATCGAGTGCCATTGCTCATCTCCCTGTAGGACAGTATAGCACAAGATCAGAGAAATATTTGCTTGAGACTTAAATAGATATTTTATACATCTATTATTTCTTCACGAATTATTTATGTTTTTCTTCATTAGGGTGTGGATATTTGACATGGGCAGCGCCTTGCGTCTTTACCGCTGGAATTGAGCTTTGCGGAAATCGGTTGAGACTCAGGAACCAACTTCCACTGCAATCCGTTTTCTCCTCATCAACAACAGGAGAAATCGACCATGGATTGGAATCGTGTCGAAGGAAACTGGAAGCAGGCGAAAGGCAAGATCAAGGAGCAGTGGGGCAAACTCACCGACGATGATCTCGACCAGATCGCCGGCAAGCGCGACCAACTGGAAGGCAAGATCCAGGAGCGTTATGGCATCGAAAAGGACCGTATTAAACGCGACATCGATGACTGGACCGGTCGCCAGACTTGGTAATGACTGAACAAAAACCCGGTGAAAGCCGGGTTTTTGCTGCCGAAGGAGTTAAGCCGGCTGGTGACTGTCGGATGTCATGAATATCCGCCAAAAGCCAAGAGAAGGGCGCCGATCGCGATAACGGCGAGCGCTGGCCAGTTTTGGGATATCCCGAGGAACCTGAGGCCTTGGCGCCGGGGTTCCAGCGTGGTGCCGCCCTGCGGCATTTGATGCGGATTACTCGGTTTTCGACCAAGCGCCGACGTAAAGAGAAAAAGAATTCCGCCGATGATGAGAGCGGCTCCGGTGAGGATTGCCCACATGATGGCCTCCGCTAGCGATGAGGATGTGGGGTAAACCAAATCCGGACCTGATCGTTCCGTGAGTGGCTGCTCAGTTGAGCAACCTCTGCGTCGGAACCAAAGCCATCGCATTGAATTTGACCGCTGAGTAATCTTGGAGATCCCTGATGGACGAGACACCGAAGACGGCAATACGCGGCATGATGTTCTACGTCCTCGCTCTTCTCGTCCTAGGGGTGCTGGCAGGGGCCGCCTACACGATCTATGGCCATCCCGCCGATCCGTCCGAGCGACCAGCGGCCGAGACGATTCCGCAAAAAGCTCCGGCTCCGCAGTGAGATACGTCGTCCAGCAATTGATTGATCCCCTTCGAGAGAAACGACCCTGGACGGCGCCTGCCACATCCGGCGCCCACCCGGTCAGGTCACGTTGAAGACGCCTGGCTCCACGGCAAGAGACCTGCAAGTGGCAGCGAATATGGCTTTGGAGAGAGCAAGCCCGGAATCCCGTCGCAAGTCCTTCCAACCAGTATGGAGCTTATATTTATAGGGAGAACAACCTGCGACAGAGAAAATCGGCATCTGCGCAGGGCCGATTAGATGGGAAGGAAGCAGTGGGGGCGAGCCCGGCAGCTTCGACATCACGCGGTGGTCCGACCGCATCAGGTTGGTCGACGCCGGATATGACGGCGCATGGGAGCTGCCTGCGCTGGGGTTGGTCTCCGCACCAACCGCAGTCTTGATCCGGCCCGATGGATATGTCGCGTGGATGGGCAACGGGACGCAGGATGGTCTGCAAGAGGCTGTGAATAGCTGGTTCGGACCACTCGGCTCAAGGCCGAAAAGCGCTGATTAAGCGGCGAGCGAGATTGGATTGCAATCCGATATCGTCGCGGGATCCGGCATCGGTTTGCCGCGGCGTTCCCACGTCCGGCGGCTGATGGCGAAAGCCTCCCAGGGGCGCGCTTGGCTGAAAGAATTGGCGAGATAATCGGCTCTGGAAAGCGCGCCGGCGGCACGGTGCTGCTCCTCTTTTCGCGCTCGGTCCCGCTGCTGGCGCTTTTCCTTTTGAAGTTTTGCTCTCTTCCGTTTCGGCACATCGAAGGCACCGATGGTGCGGATATCGAGGGCGCTCCGTTCTGCGTAGCTGAGGTGCAGAGCATGGCCGAGCGCGTCGGCCGACAAGTCAGAAAAGCGCAGCTTTGTCCGCTCGTAGATGACCTCCTCAATGTCGGCTTTCCCAGCCCAGGGAAGCCATCGCGCCGCCCAGCCGAGGACCACCTCGACAAACTCTTCCTTGAATTCGACAAGGGCGAGGCCGGCGATCACCTCGACGTAAATCAATGCGTCATCGGCTTCGGGCACGATGTCTCCGTGACGGTGCCTGATCAATTTTTCGATCTCGCGCATCCGGCCGCGGAAATGGTTCCAGCGGCCGGTCCGCATGCGGCGCTGGACAGCCTTGTAACCGAGCAGACAGTCGCCGACCTTGATGGCTGTAACATCCCGCGCCAGGCCCTCCGGCCAATCGGAGTTTGTGGTCCGCTTTCCCGATTGAGCCGCTTCATCTTCGCCAATAAGACGAGCCATCGAATTCCCTTACCACCTGCCTTTGACGGCGAAACGGCTGATTGTAAAGGAAGGGCCGGGGGGTGATCATCCACTTTTTGCAATCCGGCGAACATCGTCGCGCAGGAAAGCTTCAATCCTGGGGCAACGCGCCGTAATAGGCCGCGAGCGCCTGAATATCGTCGTCGCTGAGACCTGCAGCAGCCCTGGTCATCACACCCGCATAGGCGCCGCCGCCACGATTTCCGCTGTGGAAGAGACCGAGCTGGTTTTCAAGATAGGGTATCGGTTGCCCGGCAAGGCGTGGATAGGCCTCGTTGACACCGGCAGCATCGTGGCAGGCGGCGCAGGCTGCGATGCCACGCGTCCGGTCACCACGTTCCGCAAGGAGCTTGCCGCGAGAGAGTATTTCCGAAGGCCGGCCCGTTTCAGTGGGTCCGCTCTGGCTGGCGAAATAGCTGGCCAGCTTTTTCCGGTCTTCGCTCGATGTCTGCGAGAGCGCAACCTTCATGACGCCGCTTGGACGCTTGCCGGTCGCGTAAGCCTCGAGACTGTCGCGAAGGTAAGTCTCCGACTGGTCTGTGAGACGCGGAATGAGGCTGGTTTCATCGGGGCCTGCCGGCGAATGGCAGCCTTCGCAGCTTTTCACGATCGCAGCGAAGTCCCGGGATGCCGTCGCGGAAAAGCCGGCGAGCCGCTGATAGGCGGCCTGGTCGAGGCTTGGATATTCCCGCAGGAAGGCGACCATGGCCCAGACCTCGTCATCCCGTTCTAGCGACGGCCAGGCGGGCATGCCGGTATAGCGCACGCCATGTTTGACGATCTCGAAGAGTTCGGCATCGTTCCATGTCGCGATGACATGCTGGAGGTTGGGCGGAGGAGGAAGCATGTTTTCGACGGTGGCGGGTCGCGGCATCGCCGGCGAACCATGGCAGCCCGCACATCCGGTTTCGTAGTGACCTGCGGCCAGCGGCAGCATGGCCGTCGTAAACCGCGGCGCATGCCCGCCGAGGGCTGCTGTGCGCACGGATGACCGCATCACCCAATGCAGGAACCAGTCCGTGACACGCCAATGCCCGGTACTTGCACGGATGTCGATGATGCCGGCCCAGGCGACGAACAGGCCCGCTGCAGCAAGCGCTGCGGCGCCGGCAGATATCCGTCTCCACCTTATCCGCATTGGCTGCCCCTCGAAGACGTGGGCTTAAGGACGTCGGCAAGCAGGAAGATGGCGCCGAGCATATAGGCGGCTGCGCCGACCAGGAGCATGACGACACCTCCGAGTTGCTGATCGGTGTCACGGCTAAGGGCGAAGCCGAGACAGGTGACATCTCCGATCCCATAAAGCGGACGGGGCGCAAGTGTCAGCAGGACGCCGAGCAGCGTCATGTGGATCGAGGTGAAGAGCAGGCCGATGATGCCCGCCAGCCGCTGCATGCCTTCCTCATCACGCCGGAAACACGCGGTCCACAACAGAATGCCGGCGAGAAGGAAGCTTGCCTGTTCGAGAAGCATCGCATCAAGCCGCGTTTCAGCCAGCCGACGCAGCGCCGGCGTATGCCAGAGCCAGACGACGAGGAGCTCGACGACCGAGGCGAGTACCGGCCCGAACCAGGGGAGATGGACGGCGGGATCGAGCCGCCTGCCGCTGACTGCGATCGCCAGCAGCGGAGCTGCAATGGCGACGGTCGTCATGTGGACGATCATATGCGCCGTCAGCGATCCGCCGTTCCAGTTCGTCGCAAGAAGCGCCAGCGCAAGACAAAGGGCAAAGATGCCGGCGACAAGAGCAAGGTTCTTCATCTTGCGCAGGCCTCGATAAAAAGCAGGGGGACCGATACGAAGATGACCGCGACGAAACTCAGGCCCGACAGCAGCAGTGTTGCAAAGCCCTGGAACAACAACCGGTCTTCCCTCGTCGGTTCGTCATGGGGCGGATCGCCGCCGCCGAAGCCCCATTGCCGCCAGGCGAGCCAGGCGGCACCGAGAATGGCAAGCAGCGCGAAAACCGTCACAATGGACAAGGTAAAGCGGAGCATGCCGAAAGAGAAAGCGATCTCCGATGCTTTCGCGCAATAGACGGCCGCTGCGGCATAGCAGACAAGAAAATGCAGAGCCCAGACGGCCGGCCCGGTAAACAGGGTCCAGAGCGTTTCTGCCTCTTTGGGAATCAGGCGCATCTCGTCACCTCAACTCTGGAAACAAGCCCAGCACTCCGAAGGAGGTGAGGGCAGTGATGACCAGGAAGTGCCAGTAGAGCACGACGTTGCGCAGGTCGGCGTCATATTCGGCCGTCAGGCGACCCGCAAAACTACTCGCCAGACAATAGAACTGCATGACCACGGCAACGAGGCCATGAATGACCGTCCAGAGTACGATGACCCAGACGATCGCCGGATAGACATGCGCCGTCGGCTGCATGTCGTAGAGATAGGGACCCGCCAGACCGGCGGCGCAGGCGGCAAGTGTGAGGATCGTGGCGGTGAGGAGACAAAGGCGGGCAGATGCCGTCCGGCCCTTGGTATTGATGTATCGCGCAAACAGCATGGCAAGCCAGGCAAGCGCAAAGAACGCAGCCGCCATCAGAGGCCAGAGCCTGCCCGGACCCGGCAATCCTGCCGTAAAATCGGGATGGATAGTCCAGTAGAAAAAATAGCCGAACATCAGGCTGGCATAGGCTGTGCCGTCTCCGGCCATGGTGATGAATACCGCCCACCAGCCGACCGAAGCCGGGCCGGAGGCGTAAAGGGGAACCTGCTTGCCAAGCCCGATATCCCTGAGGTTTTGCCTTGGTATCTCGCTGGTTCCCGTCCAGAGCCAAATCAGGATGGCGGCAAGGGTCACGGTGGCGCACAGCGCCGTCAAGATCCACCAATGGAAGGTCAGCGCGATGAACACGCCGCCAAGTGCGAAAGCGGAGATGATGGTCAGAAACGACGTGCCGCCGACCCGCAGGCATTGCAGCGGTTCGGCGTCCAGAACCGACGTCACGAGCGTTTCGCGCCGACCATCAGCTGCGTCCGGCAGATAGAACCGACCCGCCTTGATGCCGTCGATCAGCTCCGGCTGGTCCCAGAGGGGATACCGGCTTTTGATGATCGGAATGGACCGCACGCCCCAATTTTCTTCCGGCTCGCTGATCCACTCCAGCGTTCCGGCATTCCAGGGGTTCATTTCGCCTTTCGGTTCGCGGTGTTTCGGACGCAGAATATCGACGACGATGATGGCGACACCGGCGGCAAAGACGAAAGCGCCGATGGTGGAGACGAGGTTCAGGAGGTTCCAGCCAACATCGGACGGGTAGGTGAAGACCCGCCGCGGCATGCCGCGCAGACCAGTCAGATGCATGGGGAAGAAGGCAGTGTTGAAACCGACGAACATCAGCCAGAAGGCGATCTTGCCCCATCGATCCGAGAGTTTTCGCGCGTTGATCAGCGGAAAATAATAATAGATTCCGGCAACCACCGGAAACAGCATGCCGCCGATCATCACGTAATGGAGATGGGCGACGACGAAATAGGTGTCATGTGCCTGCCAGTCGAAGGGCGCGAGCGCCACCATGACGCCAGTCAGCCCACCAATGATGAAGATTGCCAGTCCCCCGGTGCCAAAGAGCATAGGAAGGGAAAAGATCACCCGGCCGGCCAGCATGGTGGCGATGAAGACAAAGATCTGCACCCCAGTCGGGATTGCGACGGCCTCGGACGCTGCCGAAAAGAAGGCCAATGAAATCTGCGGCAGGCCGGTGGTGAACATGTGGTGGACCCACAGCCCGAAGCTCAGGAACCCCGTGCCGACCGCGGCCAGCACGATCCAGGAATAGCCGATGATCGGACGCTGCGCGAAGGTCGGAACGATCATCGCCATGAGCGCGATGGCGGGCAGGAAGATGATGTAGACCTCGGGGTGGCCGAAAATCCAGAACAGATGCTGCCAGAGCAGCGGATCGCCGCCGCGTGCGGCATCGAAAAAAGGCCAGTCGAACATCCGCTCCATCTCGAACAGGATGTCGCCGGCAATCAGCGGCGGGAAGGCGAAGAGGATCATGCCCGCCACGATCAGCAGATACCAGGCAAAGAGCGGCATCATGTTGATCCGCATGCCCGGCGCCCGGCATTTCATGATACCGACGATGAGCTCGACGGCTGCGGCGATGGACGCGACCTCGATGAAGGAAAGGCCGAGCAACCAGATATCCGCGCCGATGCCGGAATATTGCTTGTCGGTGGCCAGCGGCGGATACATGAACCAGCCCGAATTGGGTGCTGCCCCAAAAAAGATGGACCCGCAGACAAACACGCCGCCGAGCGCAAAACTCCAGAAGCCGAATGCGGAAAGCCGCGGAAAGGGCAGTTCCCGCGCGCCGAGCATGGAGGGCAAGAGAAAGATCGCGACCGCCTCGAAGATCGGAACGGCAAACAGGAACATCATGACCGTGCCGTGCAGCGTGAAGGCCTGGTTGAAGAGATCGGCGGCGAGAAAGTCGTTGTTGGGGACTGCCAGCTGCACACGCACGAGCAGCGCAAGCATGCCGGCAAACAGCATGAAGATGAAGGCGGCCGATCCATACCAAAGGCCGATCTGAGTGTTGTTGACGGAGGTCCAGTAACGCCAGCCTTTCGGATTGGCCCATACGCGCCGAAGTTCCGCTTCCTGCGCGGCTGATGTTTCGGCTGAGACCGAAGCAAGGGGTTCCGTCATTTGAGCCCCCCGAGATAGCGGGCAATTTCCTCGATATCATCTTCAGGAAGCATGTCGAAAGCGGGCATCTTCGCGCCCGGTTTCACCGATGAGGGTGAGCGAATAAAGCGGGCGATGTTTTCCCGCGTGTTGGCAAGCGCACCTGCACCGATCGAGAGGCGGGCGCCGATCAAGGAGAGATCCGGAGCGGTCTGGCCGGCGATCTGCAGTCCACGGAGTGAATGGCAAGCCACACAGCCATGGCGCTGCAGGAGTTGTCGGCCTTCATCCGCAACGCTTGCGTCGCCATCGATCAGCCTGCTGCGCCAGGTGCTGTAATCCTCCTCCTCCAGGACGACAACCGAGAAAGCCATATAGGCGTGCGAGGCACCGCAAAATTCGGCGCAAGGGGCACGATAGGTGCCGGTGCGCGTTGGCGTCAGCGTGAGGACATTGGTCCGGCCCGGAATCATGTCCATCTTGCCGCCGAGCGCCGGAATCCAGAAAGAATGAATGACGTCGGTTGCTTTGAGAGAAAAGGTCGCCGTTCGGCCGACGGGCAGGCGAATTTCGTTGGCGGTCTCGAAAGCAGGCTGGTCGCCGACGGCCGGATAGCGAATACGCCACCAGAACTGCTCCCCCGTCACCTCGATCGCCCCATCCTTTTCTGCAAGCGGGTTCCAGGGCCGTATCGCCGGCATCAGCCAGACTGCATAGCCCAGCAAAAGCAGAAGGACGACAGTCGGAAATGCAACTCCACCCCAGGCAATGAGCGCGCCAGCCTTCTCCGCCGCCCAGGCTTCCCGTCGATGGCGCGCAGCGTGAATGAGCAGGAAGGTTACACCGACCCAAATCGACATGCCGCCAATAACCATGACGACGAACAGCCGATAGACCGCCTCCGATTCCTCGCCGGCAGGACTAAGCGCGGACTGCTGACCGCTGCAACCCGCAAGAACGAGTGCACTGAAAGGAATAAGACATCGCAGGATTGTCGGTCTCCCTTTCCTCCAATGCTCAAGCTCTCCGATATGGAACGCGTATGTCCGGCGGCAAGTGGCTGATGTTTGTTGGGCGGCAACTCGGTGGTATCGCCGATGCCATAAAATACCGTCACAACCGACGACCGAAAATTCCTTCGGTGCAAAGGCCTATTCGAAACCTGTCAGGAGGCGTTGGCGGATCAATCGCTTCGTGAAGTGTTTTCAACCAGGCGCGTGCTCCGCTTCCCTCGTTCATACGATCGCCGGGAGAAGAAGACGCGGTTGAGCCGCCACATTCCATCGCCACGTCTGCAATCAGCGGAAGCCGAAGAAACTCAAAATCGCGAGTACGATAACGACAGCGCCGACAATCCAGATCAAATTGTTCATGGGAAACCGTTCTCCTGTTTAGGGTTGGGCCATTATGACCCGATCTCTTAACGGTGAGGCAGGGCTTGGAGTTCCCAACCGGTCCAATTGCTGTCGCGTGCCGCTTCCGGCGCCAAACCAATTTCCGGCTCTATGCCTTTCAATAGCTGCACGAGCGAGCATTGCCGGGTCTGAATCCACCCGCGCAGGCCGGGTTAACCGATGTATCCCGCTGATATTGAAAATCCTGGTGATCCTGCCTTGCAGGCGATGTGCAGGAAGACGTGAACGCGGACACACCGATCAGCACTACCAATGGAAAAAATCGGCTCATCTGAACGTCTCCTCGCAAGCTTGTCATGGTTGCAATCTACTATGCCAGCACGAGAATATACGAAAACATCTGGCCGCCAGATCACGCTCACCTGAGCCGAAACATTCGTATGATTGATCAATCAATCTATAATCGTGATGCGTCGTCAACCGATGATCAAATTCACGTAAGTCTAATCTGGTCGGGTTATTCTGTCGTTATGGAAGTAGTTGCACGAAGTTAATAGTCAAGTGGACGCGATTTCGACTTGAACAGATCGCGGTTTTTCAGTAAAATTACACCATAAAAAAGTAATATAAATGGGAGGATACTATGTCGTCAACTCGGTTTGATCCGATTCTGCTTCACCGCAAACATTTCATCGATGAGATCAGCTCCCTCGATGAAATCTTCGATTTTCTCGACGAGTGGCCGGAGGACAAACGGGGTTTGGCATATGACACGCTGTTGAAGGCATGCAGAGATACGGCCAACGGGCGTTTCCCGCTGAGCGCTGCACGCGAGAATTTCCGGCGGTTCCTGAAGATGTCGGGCGTGCTGGCGAAGGTCGAGGGTGGCGCCAAATTCGACGGACTGATGAACGAGCATATGGGCAATGCTTAGTCAGATATAGGCCTGTTGGGGGCCGTCTGCATGGCAGGTGAGGGCGCGCCGTGACATCAGTTGCGGCGCGTTCTGGTTTAGGTATCTCCAGATCGGATGATCGCCTATTTCTTGGCCACGAAGCGACGCGGCAAGCCTGCCAAGAGGCAGCCGGCTATTTGGTCGGGTGTCGGATCCAACAGATATTAATTTACGCCGGCATTGGCCCAATCGCATCGGAAGACCAGCATGGGCTTCGAGAACCCCTTGAACCGTCGGCGCGTTGCGTGAGCAAAGAGATCGGCGGCGCCGTATTCCCGAAAAATATTCTCCGATACCAGGATCTGGTCGCTGGAGGCTGCCGCGCAGAGACGCGCGGCAAGTTGCACGGTCGAGCCGAAGAGGTCGTTGCTGTCCTCGACGGGCTCGCCGCAATCCACTCCGATGCGGATATGGATAGGCTCGGTGTTTCCGCCGTTGTAACGCTCGAATTCCCGCTGGATCGCCATGGCGCATGCGACGGCTGCCGTTGTGACAGCGAAGGCCGCCATGATGCCGTCGCCGGTGTGTTTCACCTCGCGGCCTGAGTTCTGGCTGAGGCATCGGCGCACGATAGAGTCATGGGCGCGGACCATTTCGGTCGCAATGCGGTCGCCGAGGCGCGATGTCATCGCTGTCGATCCGACGATATCGGTAAAGAGAATTGCCCGGTGGCCGGGATCGACGTCGCTGGACGACTGGCCAGGCGTCGGCTCAGGATCGTGAATTCGGCCAAGAAAAGCCTCGACCGCCGACAAGGCGACTTCGACGATCTCGCCGGCGACGAAGCCGTGGGCCTCGCGATGCACGCATTGCGCAGTTTCCGCATCCGGCGCATCCACGAGACAGAAGGCGGTCCCGCGCCGCTGATCGAACCAGTAGGTCAGGAACTTGACGCCGTATTTGTCCTGAATATCGAGATCCATGCGATGCGCCTGGGCAACGTCGGCGGCTGTCGTTCCTTCAAGAAAGTGCCGGTCCATGAAAATAGGCATCGCGCGCTCCTCCCAGATCCGCCGCGTGCAGGAGATGGCATTGTACGACCCGGACGAAACTCCGTCCACCTCCGGGACAATCAATGAATGATTAGAGAGGTTCTTGCTTCCAGAAAAGCATATGTGTTGCTGTAATCCTCATAGAGTATAGAAGGAAAGACTGAGTTTTAATCAGCGGCGCGTGGGATGAAGCCCGATATTTACCATAATCAGTCGCTTAATGACTGGTCGGGGGAGCTGTCGGGGTCTTCAAGCGTTCCATGTTCTCAAGCGCGGCGGCTGCCGGACCCGGGAGGGATGGAGAAACACGTCTGTGACGGCCATGATTGACCAGAGCATGATGCCGAAAGTGTGAGCGGTTTTCGGACCACATCAGGCTCTAACTATATAATGTAGAACAGGATTCAGATTTTAGGCCGACCTAGTCTAAAATCATCCTGTTCTAGGATCAAAAGCCACGCTTCGGCCGGTAGGCGGCTTGCCAACGGCACGCAAATTGCATCGTATTCCATAAGCTCCACCGAAATTGGGAAAAGCTGTAGCAAAGTGAGACAGACGGCACATTTTCGACCGGTCGGCTTGGCCTCAATGGGGCTTGGCCATTATGCCGTTATTAACTCTGTGTGGGACGCCGCGCGCACGCTCCTGCGCGACTGGCCGGTAGACGACGGCGAAGAGTATTTCGAGGCCGTCAAGTCGTGCCTGGATGCGATTATCGGCGATCTCCCACCGGAACACGTGCGGGCGGCCTTCATCCGGGCGGCACAGGAGGCCGGCATTGCCGTCATAGAAGCGGCGGACTGAATACTCTCCGCGCTTCCCCATCTATCCTCAAAGCCAGGTCCTCCCGACGCTTGACTTTTCCTGCCGAAGTTCTAATCTAGAACAAAACAGGAACATTGGAGATGATCATGACGCATACGGAACAGGTGATCGCCAACGCCCTCGCGCTTGTCGAAGCGTCCCGCGCAGCCCGCGAGCGGGATCAACAGCGGCGTGCCGCCTGGCAGAGAAAGGTCGAACTCAGCCGGCCGCTGCCGCCATTGCCGCGCCCGGTTCAATTGCCATTGGCGCTGAACTGATGCAGCCGGCAAAAGCCTTGGAACCCCATTGGGCACGCCCCGAACAAGCGGGGCTCGAGCAAGCCTGGCCCGATCAAGCCTGGGAAGTCGAAGCCGTGCTTGCCTGGCATGACGACAACGCCAAGGCGGCGATACGCTCGCTGCTCGATGACTGCAAACATCTCCGCCAGCAACTGGCGCTAGCGGAAAGCGTGATGAGCCGCGGGATGGCCCGCGGATGGGTGCCGCGATACGAGCGCGACGCCCTCTGAAACCGAGGCGATCCGGACCCGGCAGGAGGCGTCAGCCGCCGGCAGCGCTCGTCTCCGGATCGATTGCGGGGAGCAGGCTTCGGGCGATGACGGCTCCGACCAGTGCGATCGCCACCACGGCGCCGATCCATGCGCCATACAGCTCTGCCCGAGAATGACGCCGGCAAGGACCGGCGTGACGATGTCGGTGATGGCGACAAGCGACTGCGTTGCTCCCATGACGATGCCCTGGCGTTGCTGCGGCACATGCACGGAGAGCGCCGCGGCGACCGTCAGTGCAAAGAACGGCGAAGGCGAGGGTGGCGATGTCGGTTGCGCTTTCGGCCAAGCATCCCTCATTTTCCATTCTTGTGGCGATCATTAAAAATGGAGGCCGGCGTCAGCCAGCCTCCATTGCGTCATGCGGGGCGCTCTTCGGCGGCGTTTGGCCGCCATTTGATGAGCTTGCTTTCGACCACATCGAGAATCCTGTCGATGATCAGGACGAAGATCGCCAGGATGATGATACCGGCGAATACGCCGACAGCATCGAAGTTGCCTTCCGCCTGGGCGATGAGATACCCAAGTCCTGCCGACGCGCCGAGATATTCCCCAATGATCGCGCCGACCACTGCAAACCCTACAGAGGTGCGCAGCGACGACAGGATCCAGCTGGCAGCGGCGGGGAAGTAGACATGACGCAGCAGATCCACCCGCTTGGCACCGAGGATTTTCGCATTGGCAAGAACGACAGGATTGACTTCGCGCACACCCTGCATGGCATTGAAAAAGGTGATGAAGAAGACAAGCGTGACCGCTAGTGCCACTTTGGACCAGAGACCCAGGCCGAGCCAAAGAACGAAGATTGGCGCGAGAACGACGCGGGGAATGGCATTGAGTGCCTTTATGAACGGGTCGAGAATGCGCGCCGCGCTACGGCTGAGACCGAGCCAGACACCAGCGGCGACACCGAGACCCGTGCCGATTATGTAGCCGAGCACGGTCTCAGTCAGCGTTATCGAGATATGCTTGTAGAAGCCCGGATCAACAACCCAGGTAACAATCTGGTTGAAGATATCAAGGGGCGCCGGGAAGAAGAAAACGTCGATGACGCCGAGGGTGACGCCGAGCTGCCAGCCTCCAAGAATAAGAACCAGCAGACACAGCTGGATGATGCGTTCAGTCACGACGTTCATAGCTTTTCTCCACTTCGCCGCGCAGGCTCGCCCAGATATTGCGGTACAGATCCATAAAGCGGGGATCGAGTTTGATTTCCGCGACGTCGCGGGGGCGCTCGAGTTCCACCGGGAAGCTTTCGATGACCCGTGAACGAGGACCGGCTGCAAGAATTGCAACACGGTCGCCAAGGGCAATGGCTTCCTCCAGGTCATGCGTGATCATCACCACGGCCCTGCGCTCTTCCTGCCAAAGACGCAGCAGTTCGTTTTGCATGAGGTGCCGCGTGTGAATATCGAGGGCCGAAAAGGGCTCGTCCATCAGGATGACTTTGGGGCCGGCGATCAGGGCCTGCGCCATCTGGACACGCTTGCGCTGGCCACCGGAAAGCTGATGCGGATAGCGATGCTCAAACCCTTTAAGTCCGACTTTCGCAAGCCAGTTCATCGACCGCTCGCGCCGCTCCGCGCTCGGCACACCTTTGAACAGCAGTCCCAGTTCGACATTCTCGATCGATGTCTTCCAGGGCAGCAGGGCATCCTGCTGAAAGAGATAGCCGATATCGTTCTGGACACCCTTAACCGGAGCGCCGTCGATCGTCACCGTGCCGCTGGCAGGTTTCAAAAGACCGGCAATGGCGTTGAGCACGGTACTTTTGCCACAGCCCGTCGGGCCGACGATGGCGAGAAACTCGCCATCGGCAACTGTCAGGTTCACGTCCTGCACTGCGACATAGGAGCCGAATGACATCGTGACCGCGTCGATCGATACCATTGGCCTTTTATTGTGTTTGCCCGTCGGGACGGACATGGGTTTTACGACAGCCAATGCCATGGCCTCCTCCTAGAGTCAGTTGATGGTCTTGTCCGTGACCTTGTCCACGAAGGCGTTCGTGTAGGTTTTGGAAAGATCGATGGTCGCGGCGGCAACCTTTTCGTTGAAGCTCTTCAAGACGGCGAGCGGTGTCTGAGTGTCGGTCTCGCTGAACTTGCCGTCGACTGAGAAGATCGGTTTGGCGTTTTCGACGGCCTTCACGTAGGTCTCCCTGTCGCCTGAGACGAATTCCTTCGGCAGTTTTTCGACGATCTCTTCGGCGCTGTGATTCTTCATCCACTCCAGGGCCTTAACGGTCGCGTTGGTGACTTTCTGGATGGTTTCCGGGTTTTCGTCGATATAGGCTTGAGTCGCGTAGAGAACCGAGGTCGGGTAGATTCCGCCGTAGATTTCCTTCGCCCCCTCATCGCTGCGGGCGTCGATGAGGATCTTCCCGACACCCTTTGCTTCGATGAATGTCGCGGCCGGATCATAGTTGACCAGAAGGTCGACCTTACCCTGTTCCAGCGCCGCAACGGCAGCCGACCCGGACCCGACGCCGATCAGCGATACGTCATCGGCCGATAGGTTGTGGCGCTGCAGATAAAAGCGCACGAAGAAGTCTGATGATGAGCCGGGTGCGGTGATACCGATTTTTGCACCCTTGATCGTATCAGGCTTTGCCGGATCGAAAGTGGCGTTCTTTCCACCGGCAAGCACGAGACCGGAATTGCGGGCCAGCTGTACGAAGCCGACAACGGCCTTGTTCTGCGACTGCATCTGGATGGTGTGGTCGTAGAAGCCGACGGCAATATCCGTGGAACCGGCAACGAGCGCCTGAAGCGTCTTGGAGCCGCCGGATGCAAAATTCTCGACGGTTACGTCCAAACCTTCCTTTTCATAAAGCCCAAGGCCGGCGGCCACGGGAAAGGGCAAGTTGTTGAGATTGTAGGATCCGACGCTGATGCGGACCGGTTCGGCAAGCGCCGTTCCTGCAAAAGCAACGGTTGCCGCGAGCGCGAGCATGAGTTTACGCATGATTTTCCTCCACTGATAAATTATGTGGCACCCTCCCGGTGGCCACTTCAAGTTACGCCGCGCGAACGATCCTGCCGAGCGGTTTTGCAAAGACCTGGCCCTCAAAGAGCCGCCGGGCCGTTCTCAGTATTCCCGCAATGGTCTTGCCGTCGCGGGTATCCAGTTTCACGTCCAGGCGACCGCTTGGATGTTCCAAAACAAGTGTAGTTGGTGGCGATTGCTTGCCGATCAGCAACGAGGCAATGGTGCCTTCGTTGATACAGGCGGTCGCGATACCCACGGCACCGGTTGTCGCGAGCGACGGGTGACATTGCAGCGGCATGAAATAACGGACGCTCAGGTGTCCGCCATTTCTGGGTCTGCAGATCAACACCGGCTTCGGCGTCACCTGACTGCTGACATCGCCCATGCCCATGAGCCGGCCCGCTTCCAATCGCAGACGCTCAAGGCGCTGCAGCAATACGGCGTTGCCATTGAGTTCTGCTGCCGATTCATAACCGCTGATCCCAAATGCTTCGGCAGCGACGAGCATCATCGGCATTGCACAGTCGATACAGGTTACGTCGATGCCGTCGATTGTGTCGTGCGGATGGCCGGTCGGGAAAAGCGTGCCGGTGCGAGCGCCGGCAGCATCCATGAAAGTCAGGGCGATCGGGGCTGCCAATCCTGGGACGCCGTCAATCGCGGCGTCGCCGAGATAAGCGACCTGGCCATCCGGCGTTGGAACCTCGGCCTCAATCAGCTTGCCGGTGTTGACGTTATGAATTTTGACACGGGTGACTGGGCCTGTCGTCTTCACCAGACCAGCCTCAATGGCGAACGGTCCGACAGCTGCCAGCATGTTTCCGCAATTTGGCGAGGTGTCGACCAACTGCTGATCGATGCGGACCTGTGCAAAAAGATAATCGATATCCGCGCCTTCTGCACTGGACGGCCCGACAATAGCAACTTTGCTCGTCACGGGATTGCCGCCACCGATCCCGTCGATCTGGAGAGGGTGCCCGGAACCCATGATGGATAGGAGTATCGCGTCCCGCTCGGCTTTGTCGCAAGGGAGATCCGACGACAGGAAGAATGGCCCCTTCGAGGTTCCGCCCCGCATGAGAACACAGGGTATGGAGATCAGGTCATTCATCGTCGCTTCCATTACCAATGTGGTTTTCGTATCAATCGGCTTCGTTATTGCATTTAGCGGAAAGTCGATTAATTTGTGAAATGCGAATTACGGATGGAGTGATGCGTTTTGAGCATTAATTGCGAAATTTTGGATTTGCGGGCCTTTCTGGCGGTCGTGGAGTTGGAAAACTTCCACCGCTCGGCTGAACTGCTCAACCTGTCACAACCGGCCCTCAGCCGACGAATTCAAAAGTTGGAACTCGCCATAGGCGCGCCGCTGCTTGAACGAACGACACGGCATGTTTCCACCACCGCTTTGGGGGCCGAACTCATCCCCTTGGTGAGACGCATGCTGGAAGAATTCGATACATCGCTTTTTGCGGTTCGCGATGCCGGATCACAGCGCAGCGGGCTCGTCACGATCGCGTGTCTGCCGACGGCCGCGTTTTATTTTCTTCCGACAGTCATCAAGCAGTTCAGTGTTGAATATCCCCACATCCGGTTTCGGATTCTCGACTTGCCGGCGACCGACGGTTTGCAAGCCGTTGCGCGAGGGGAAGTCGAGTTCGGTATCAATATTATGGGATTATCCGATCCCGACCTCGTCTTCGAGCGGCTGATCGAGGATCCGTTCGTTCTTGCGGCTCGCAATGACCATCCGTTAGCATTGAGAGATGAACTGGAATGGGGAGATCTAACACCCTATCAGCTTATCACGGTTCATCGTTCCAGCGGCAACCGAACGCTTCTCGATGCGGCATTGGCCAAATCCAACCTGAAATTGCGATGGTCCTATGAGGTAACCCATCTTTCGACTTCGCTCGGTCTGGTCGAAGCCGGATTGGGAATTTCGGTTCTGCCAAAACTCGCGACCCCCCAGGAGGATCATCCGTTCCTCGTTACCAGACCAATCCGAAACCCGGAAATATCCCGTACAATCGGCATCGTCCGCCGCCGCGGAGGAACGCTGTCTCCGGCGGCCGAACGGTTTATGACGATGTTGATCGGAACCTGGGCTGGGAAAAAGCTCACTGGAAATCCATGATTCGAAGTCGGGGTCAGCAGGACAGCTCCCACCGACACGCTACGGTAGGACGGTGAGATCCGGGCGGTCGCCTTGAAACCCGCGTCGACCGCTTCTCCGGCGCGCCGGCCATCGCGGCGATTTTTTTCCGAAACCGGCTCCAGCAGCGCGTCTTTTCAGTCGCGCCGATGACGCCGTGGCGCTTTGAGTTGCCGCTTATGCAGCAAGGCCGACATTTGCGAGATAGGCTTCCAGAGCCCAGGCGTGAGCGGACGCAATTATAGCGCCGACATAGCCGTCCGGACGCACGAGCACCCAGTCGCCGGATTCCAGACCGTAAGCATCATGGAAATGCCCGCCTTCATCGATGAGATCTCCGCGCCGGCCGATCCTGTGGATATGCAGGCCCGGGCGCGGCGGCACGGCGGCTTGCTCGGCCTCGTAGCCCAGCAGCGTCCAGTGCGGCCCCCTGAACAGTTCGAATAGACGCGTCGGCTGGCAGGCGACACCTTTGAGCGGCGCATCGGGCGCACGATCGCCCGCAAGCAGGCCGGCGCTCCGCTCCGGCTTTTCCAGCGCGAAGGAGGAGGAGGGGTAGCCGATATCGAGTTGATGCACATCGCGGCCGCGCCGCATATCGCCTCGCTTCATGGCGTCGAGAAGATTGGTCGCCAGACCGAGCACGGCGGCGGCGACCGGGCGGCGCTCTTCCTCATAGCTGTCGAGCAGCGCGTCGGGAGCACCGGCAGTGACCGCAGCCAGTTTCCATCCGAGATTATAGGCGTCCTGAACGCTGGTATTCAGACCCTGTCCGCCGGTTGGTGGATGCGTATGGGCGGCATCGCCGACCAGGAACACGCGGCCGAGTCGGTAGCGATCGGCAAGCCGGGCGTTCATATGGAAGGCTGACGCCCAGGAGACCGATTGGACCTCGATGTCCTCGCGGCCGGCGCGTTCCTTCACCAGGGCAGTCAAGCCTGCCGCGGAGAGGTCGACCTCGCCTTCGAGCGGGATGGGTGCCTGGATCTGGAACAGATCCGTTCCCGCGAGCGGGCAAATGGCGATCTGCCGCTGCCTGTCGCCATCGCCGAAGCGATGCCATACGTCTCGGTCCAACCCTGTCAGAATGACATCGGCGACCATGGCGCGCACGCCGAGCGTCTTGCCGGGAAAGCCGATATCCAGCGCGTGGCGCACGAAGCTGCGGCCGCCATCGGCGCCGACGAGCCAGCGCACGCGGATGGCCTCTTCACCGGATGTGCCCTTAAGCCGCGCCGTCACGCCGGCCTCATCCTGTTCGAAGCCGATGAGTTCGCTGGCGAATTCGGGGCGATGCCCAAGCTCGAGCAGGCGCTCGCGCATCACGCCTTCGGTCAGGAACTGCGGCACCATCAGCGGAAGATGATAGGGCTCGGCCGGCGTCGGCTCGCCACCCATCACGGCGTCGGATTCGCTGACGCTGCCGTCGTCACGATATTCCCGCTGCCGGGGATAGGCGCCGCCGAGCGCGACGATCCGGTCGAGAATGCCGAGATCCTCGAACACTTCCTGGCTTCGCGGCTGAATACCCTTGCCGCGGGAACCGCGGAATGGGTCGTTCAATTTTTCGATCAGGCGGAAGGATACGCCCCGCCGCGCCAGCTCGATTGCCAGCGTCAGGCCGGCCGCACCGGCGCCTGATATCAGCACGTCGACTGTGGAATTTTCTGTCATTGATCTCTCCATGTGTGTATTATGCACATAATAGGAGAATCGGCATGACGTCAACAAATAATGTGCAAAATACACATATAAGCGGAAAACTGCGCGAACTGCATGGGGCTCTGATCGAGATCGTCAGCGTCATGAACCGCCCGCAGCGCGACGAACAGATGGTCCGCGAGGCGGGGATTTCGCTCGATCGCGCGCTGTTTCCGCTGCTCGTCACGATAGAACGGCTCGGTCCCATCGGGGTGGTCGAACTCGCCGACCGTGCCGGCCGCGACTACACCACCGTCAGCCGTCAGGTCGCCAAGCTGGAAAGTCTCGATCTGGTGGAGCGCCGCGGCAATGCCGCCGACCGCCGCGTGCGCGAGGCGGTCATCAGCCCGAAGGGCAAGGCAATGACCGATCGCATCGACGTCGCCCGCGAACAGATGGGCCGCGCCATCTTCGAGAGCTGGGAGGAACATGACTTCAATGAACTCGTGCGGCTCATGCGGAAGTTTGCGAAGGATATCAGCGGCGATATCGGCAATGGCGCGGGAGAAACTGGGGGCGAGGGCAGACCGCAGGCAGATTAGCCTCTGAATCACTCCCGAATGTGCCTTTTGAATTCACCGGAGCCATTGCGCCGGCGCGTCTGCGATGATCTTCTAGCATCCTGCAATCGCAACGTTTTCCGGTGATTCCCAATGTTCGATATTCTGTGGCGCGGCCTGGTGATCGGCGCCGGCGCAACCATCCTAATGGACCTCTGGGCGATCCTGCTCACCCAGTTCGGCCAGGCGGCCCCCAACTGGGCACCTGTGGGACGCTGGTTCTGGCACCTCCGCCGCGGCAAGGTCTTTCACGAGAGCATTGCCGACGCTGAGCCCTATGCCAATGAACTGGCGCTCGGCTGGATCAGCCATTACGCCGTCGGCATTCTCTATGGGGTGATCTTTGCCATCATCATGGGCTCGGTCTGGCTGGCAGCCCCGACATTTCTTCCCGCCTGGATCTTCGGCATCGTCACCGTCGGGGCAGGGTGGTTCCTGCTGCAGCCGGGCCTCGGCATCGGCTGGGCCGCCTCCAAACATCCGACGCCGAACAAGGTGCGGTGCTTCAATCTGCTGGCTCATACGGTGTTTGCATTGGGGCTCTACGGCACTGCTTTGATCATTGGGTGAGCCCGGGGTCGGTTTCGTCCGCCCCAGGGCGACGGGACATGCCGCAACGTCTCGATTCCCTCTTCTCCCCAGCGGGGAGAAGGTGCCCGTAGGGCGGATGAGGGGGTCGGCGAAGCAGGTCTTTCCGACATCATCCATGCGGGCTTCGACCGTGTCGATATCGTCTCGACCGAGGTCAGGGCGTTGGATCTTGGCGTTGCCGTCGGTGTGGCGGGATAGGTGAATTATGTGAGAGGTGTTCCGTGTGACCCCTCATCCGCCTGCCGGCACCTTCTCCCCGAGGGGAGAAGAGATTATGCCGCGACCTCTCCGTCCCTCGCCACGTCTCGCAAAGCACGTCCTCCGCCGCGTTTACAGGGGCCGGAGGGTCGAGACGAGTGGCTCGACCCCGGTAAGGTGCAGCTATCCCCACGTATCGGACAGCCTACCGCGCCGCCCAGTTGGCGCCGCGGCGGAAGATGGTTTTCATCTGGGGAACGTCGAATTCCTTGGCCTGATGGCCGAGTGAGGAATAGAAGACGCGGCCCTTGCCGTATTTTCGCTTCCAGACGACAGGCATGACGACGCCATCGATCCAGTAGGCGTGTTCGCCGGTGAATTTCGTCGTCGCCAGAACCTCGTTCGAGGGGTCGACATGCATGTAATATTGCTCTGACGTATAGGGGAAATCGGCAATACCCTCCATGAGCGGATCGTCGGGGCGTGTGATATTGACGGTATAATCGATGATGTTGCCGGGATGAGCCACCCACTGGCCGCCGATGATGAACTGGTAGTCGACGGAGTCGCGGAAGGCATCGCCCGCGCCGCCGTGATAGCCGGCAATGCCGACGCCGCTCTCGATCGCCGTGGCGAGGTTCTTGACCTCTTCCTTCTCGATCTTCGACATCGTCATGATCGGTACGACGAGGCTGAGATCATGGACGGAAGGGTCTGCAAGCGCCTCGGTGCCGTGTTCGAGATAGACCTTGAAGCCGTCTTCCTCGAGCATGGTCTTGATGATTTCGGCGCATTCCTGCGGCTCGTGTCCACTCCAGCCACCCCAGACAATCAGTGCTTCACGCATAGTCTTTCCTCCTGAAATTATTTCGCCAGCCGTCCGTCGACGATGGAATCGGACAGCGGGGCAGGGCGCTCCGTTGCCGTGGTGATCGCGACCGTCCGGCCGGTCGCGGCAGCGGTGTGAAATGCTTCCATGACTTCCAGCACATGCAGTGCCAGATCGCCATTGGCGCGGTGCGGCCGGTTGGAGCGGATCGCATGCGCCATGTCGGCGACGCCGAGCGAGCGATAATTGCCGTCGGCATAGGGTGATGTGACCGGCTGGTCCTCGAACGAACCGCCCTTCTTCAAATACTCCACCGGGCCGCCGAACCTGTTCGGATCGGGAACGATCAGTGTACCCTCGGTTCCGTAGACCTCCAGCGGCACATGCTTGTGGCCGGCAACATCGAAGCTCATGGCGATCTGGACGACGGCGCCGTTGGCAAAGGCCATCATGCCGGTGACATGGGTCGGCACATGCACGGGAATGCGCTCGCCGTTTCGCGGTTCGCTGGTGATCAGCCGTTCCGCGCGCGGCGTCGTCGCAAAGCCCGCAACTTGAGAAACCGGTCCGAGAAGATTGACGAGATCGGTGATGTAGTAAGGACCCATATCGAGCATCGGCCCGCCGCCGACTTCGTAATAGAAGGCCGGGTTCGGATGCCAGCGCTCATGGCCCGGGCACATGAAGGTTGCCGAGCCGCCGACCGGCTGGCCGATGACGCCTTGGTCGATCAAGGCACGGGCCGTCTGGTGGCCGCCGCCGAGGAAGGTATCGGGGGCAGCGCCGATGCGGAGATTCCTCGCCTTGGCGGCTTCCGCCAATTTTTTCCCTTCCGCGAAATTAATCCCGAGCGGCTTTTCCGAATAGGTGTGCTTGCCGGCCTCAAGCGCCTGCAATGCCACGGCAACGTGGGCTTTCGGGATCGTCAGATTGACAATGATCTCGACCCTGGGATCGGTGAAAAGCTCTTCGACGGTCTTGACGGGAACATTGAATTCCGCAGCCTTTGCTTCCGCCAGCTCCCGATTGAGATCGGCGACGCCGCGGATGTCGAGAATGGGAAAGGATGCCATCGCCGTGAGATAGGCGCCCGAAATATTGCCGCATCCGATGATGCCGATACCGACCTTGTCCATGAATTCCTCCATTGAGTCTTGATTGTGACGCCCGTCAGAGCGCCGGCCCTGTCGTGCTCCAGGGCGATTCGTAGAGTTCGTAGAGCGCCACGGCCGCCGCACCCTGCGCCCAGAAATCGTCGGTCGAATCGTCGAAGACGAGCTCGCTCACCCCACGCAGCGACGGTGGAATGGCGAGCGCATAGGCATCGCGCAGGCTGTTGAGAAAGGGTTCGCCGAGCGCCAAGCTCGACCCCACAAGAATGACCCGCGGCGGCGCAAACAGCGTGACGATGTTGGCAATGGTCAATCCCACCGCTTCGCCGGCGCGGATGGCGGCACTGATCAGCCGGTCGTCATCGGCCTTGATCAGCGCCTGGGCATGGTTCATGCCGCGCCCGAGACGGATTGCTTCGGCAAAACGCCCATCGGCCTGTTGTTCGCCGAGGATCGCGCTTTCGCCGGCCAGGCTGAAGAGCCGGACGACGCCATTCGGTCCCATGCCGAGCACGAGGTCGCCGAGATTGTGGCTGAGGCCGCCGGCGCCGCGAAACAGGCTGTTGCCGTGCAGGACCCCGAGACCCAGCGTCTGTTCCAGCGAAATCAGCACCATATCCTCGAGGTCGCGCGCCTTCCCGAACCAGTGATGGCCAAGCGTAATGGCGTGGGCGTCGCTTTCGACAATGGTCGGCGTTGCCAGCCGCGTCGACATTTCGGCGGCGAAATCGACATTGGTGTCGCGAAAGATCGGACTGCTGCGGATATAGCCGGTGCGGTGCTCGATGACGCCGGGAAAGCCGAGGCAGACGCTGTCGACATCCTCCAGCGAAAGCCCGGCATCGACGACGCAGCGCCTGACACCATCCTCAACGAGATCGGCGATCACGCCAATCGGCTGCCGGTCGATGCGGATCGGCAAGGCGAGCTTCGACAGCACGTCGCCGCGGAAATTGGTGACGACGAAAACCATCCTGTTGGCGGCGATCTTGGCGCCGACCACGCGGGCCGCATCGGGATTGAGCTCCAGCATCACCCGCGGCCGTCCGCGCACCGCCTCGTTGCGGATATCGCCTTCGTGACGTGGCAGGATCAGCCCGTCGTCGAGCAATGAAGCGGTGATGGCTGAAACGGTCGTGGTGGAGAGTTCGGTACGCTCGCTGATCTCTATCCGCGAGATCGGACCATGGCGCCTGATGGTATCGAGCACGTTCAAGCGATTGATCGCGCGCATTAATTCGGGATCTGCGGTCTTCATTGGAACTAGCCAGGCGAGCGTTTCGTTGGGGCGGAACCCAAATACTTTTAACGGGTTACGAAATAAATAGCAGGGAATTCAGTGGTCCTGTCAAGCGCATTTGATAAAAATAGAGGCATTGGGTTGACAATATGCGAAAGCTCCGTTGAATTAATCCGCATAGGGGAAAAATTGTGAGGATAGGCCCCTGGGAGGAAAAATCATGACTTTTAGGTTCAAGAGCACCGCTCTTCGCGGCAGGCGTATCGCATCCATGGCCGCGGCTGCCGGCATGTTGCTGGCCGGAGCAGGTGCCGCTTCGGCGGCGACGGTGGTCAAGTGGCTGCATCTCGAGCTCGACCCGAAATATGTCGCGGCCTGGGAAGACATCGTCAAGAAATACGAAGCCCAGCATCCCGACGTCGCTATCCAGATGCAGTTTCTCGAAAACGAGGCCTTCAAGGCCAAGCTTCCGACATTGCTGCAATCCGATGACGTGCCGGATTTCTTTTTCAGCTGGGGCGGCGGCGTCTTGAAGCAGCAGTCCGAAACCGGCGCCCTCCAGGATGTGACACCGGCGCTCGATGCCGATGGCGGCAAACTGCGCGGCGCCTATAGCCCGGCTTCGGTCAGCGGCCTGACATTCGAAGGCAAGACCTGGGCTATTCCCTATAAGGTCGGTCTGGTCAGCTTCTTCTACAACAAGGAGCTCTTTGCCAAGGCCGGCGTGAAGGCCGAGGACATCAAGAACTGGGCTGATTTTCTCGGTACCGTGAAGAAGATCAAGGCAGCCGGCATCGTGCCGATCGCCGGCGGCGGCGGTGAAAAATGGCCGATCCATTTCTACTGGAGCTATCTCGTTATGCGCGAAGGCGGACAGAAGGTCTTCGAAGCGGCAAAGACCGGCCAGGGTGAAGGTTTCCTCGATCCCGCGATCATCAAGGCCGGTGACGACCTCGCCGAACTCGGAAAGCTCGAACCGTTCCAGCCTGGCTATCTCGGCTCGACCTGGCCGCAGGCGCTCGGCGTCTTCGGTGACGGCAAGGCTGCGATCATCCTCGGCTTTGAAAATACCGAGGCCAACCAGCGCAAGAATGCCGGCGACGGCAAGGGTCTCGCACCCGACAATATCGGCCGTTTCGCCTTCCCGGCGGTCGATGGCGGCGCCGGCAAGCCGACCGATACGCTTGGCGGTCTGAACGGCTGGGCCGTCACCAAGAAGGCCTCCAAGGAAGCGCTCGACTTCCTCGCCTTCCTGACGAATGCGGACAATGAGCGGGCGATGGCCAAGGCCGGCATGCTTCTGCCCGTTGCCGTCGGCGCCGGCGACGGCGTCACCAACCCGCTGCTTGCCGAATCGGCAAAACAGCTGGCCGGCTCGACCTGGCATCAGAACTATTTCGACCAGGATCTGGGTGCGGCGGTCGGCCGTGTCGTCAACGACGTGTCGGTGGAAATCGTCTCCGGTCAGATGAATTCCAAGGACGGCGCCCAGATGATCCAGGACGCTTTCGAACTGGAACAATAACCAGCGCCTGCAGACCCTTCCTGGCGCTCCGTAAAAATTCGGAGCGCCAGCATTGCTGCCGACGAGATGCGAAAGCAGGACCCATGGCCAATATCTCAGTCCCATCGATAACCACGGCCGCGAGGCCGGCAAAAAGAGCCGCAAACAGCAAGAGCTCGGTCGCCCATGACCGGCTGGCGGTGCTGTTGATCTTCCTGCCGCCGGCGCTGCTGCTTTTCACGCTCTTCGTCATCATGCCGATGGGCGAGGCGGCCTGGTACAGCCTCTACAAGTGGAACGGCTACGGCACGCCGACCGAGTTCATCGCGCTGCGCAATTTCCAGGTTCTGTTTCGAAATGCGGCCTTCACGCAGGCGCTGGTCAATAACGGCCTGATCATCGTGATCTCGATCTGCATCCAGGTGCCGCTTGCCATCTGGCTGGCAACCATGCTGGCGCACCGCATTCCGGGTGTCGTCGGCTACCGCCTGATCTTCTTCCTGCCCTATGTGCTGGCGGACGTTGCCGCGGGCCTTATCTGGCGCTTCGTCTATGATGGCGACTACGGCCTGTTTGCCGCCGTTTCCAACTTCTTCGGCTTCGCCAACCCTTACGTGCTCGCCGACAAGGACGTGGCGATCTATGCCGTGCTTGGGGTCATCGTCTGGAAATATTTCGGCTTTCACATGATGCTGTTCATCGCCGGCCTGCAATCCGTCGACAAGAGCGTGCTGGAGGCCGCCGAAATCGACGGCGCCACCGGCTGGCAGAAGTTCCGTTACGTCACGCTGCCGCTGCTCGGCTCGACCTTGCGTCTTTCCATCTTCTTTGCCGTCGTCGGCTCGCTGCAGCTCTTCGACATGATCATGCCGCTGACCGGCGGTGGGCCATCCAACTCCACCCAGACGATGGTCACCTTCCTCTATACCTACGGCGTCATGCGCATGCAGGTCGGCCTCGGCAGCGCCGTCGGCGTGGTGCTCTTCATCATCTGCGTGACGCTCGCCTTCGGTTACAAAAGGATATTCATGCGCCATGACTGATATGAGCTCTTCCATCCGCATGAGCACGTCCACACGCGTCTATCTCTACGTGTCGCTGAGCCTCATTGCCGCGATCGTGCTCGTGCCGCTGCTGACGACGGCGCTCGGCGGCTTCAAGACCCTGGGCGACCTGCGCACCAATCCCTTCGGCCTGCCGACGGAGTGGCAATGGGCGAACTACACCGATATCCTCTTCGGTGAACGCTATTGGCTGCAGATCGGCAATTCGCTGGTGATCGCCTCGCTCACCGTCCTCCTGACGCTGATCGTATCGTCGATGGCGGCTTTCGCGTTTGCCCATGTCCGTTTCTTCGGATCGTCGTTCCTGCTCAATTATTTCCTGCTCGGCCTGATGTTTCCGGCGGCGACTGCGATCCTGCCGCTCTTCATCCGCATCCGCGATCTTGGCCTGCTCGATACTTATTGGGGTGTGGTGCTGCCGCAGGTGGCCTTCGGCCTCGGCATGAGCATCCTGCTGTTTCGAAACTACTTCCGCAATCTTCCGGAAGAATTGTTTCAGGCGGCTTTTGTCGACGGCTGCGGTTATCTCCGCTTCTTCTGGCATATCTCGCTGCCGCTTTCGCGCCCGATCGTCGCCACCGTCAGCATCATTTCCTTCGTCGGCAGCTGGAACAGCTACATCCTGCCGCTGATCATGCTGAACTCGGAATCCAAATATCCCTGGCCGCTTGGCATCATGGTCTATCGCGGCGAGTACGGCACGGAATGGCAACTGGTGCTGGCCTTCATCACGCTGACCATCCTTCCCACCATCATCGTCTTTTTCGTCGCCCAGAGACACATCATCGCCGGTCTGACTGCCGGCGCCGTGAAGTCCTGAGCCGAACCGTTGGAGTGCAATCATGGCATCCGTTGAACTCACCGATATCAGCAAGACCTATGGCGCCGTCGACGTCATCCACGGCATTTCGCTTCATATTGAGGATGGGGAATTCGTCGCTCTCGTCGGCCCGTCCGGTTGCGGAAAATCGACGCTGCTGCGGATGATCGCCGGCCTCGAGGAGATCACCGACGGCGAGATCTCCATCGGCGGCAAAGTCGTCAACGCCATGACGCCACGCGAACGCAACATCGCCATGGTCTTCCAATCCTACGCGCTCTATCCGCACATGACGGTTGCTGAAAACATGGGTTTCAATCTGAAGCTTGCCGGCGTTGCCAAACCCCAGATTGAGCTCCGTGTCGCGGAGGCTGCCCGTATGCTGGATCTCGCCGAGCTCCTCGACCGCAAGCCGGCCCAGCTTTCCGGCGGTCAGCGTCAGCGTGTCGCCATGGGCCGCGCCGTGGTGCGCAATCCGGCCGTCTTTCTGTTCGACGAACCGCTGTCCAACCTCGATGCCAAGCTGCGCGTGCAGATGCGCTCGGAAATCAAGACGCTGCACCAGAAGGTCAGGACGACGTCGATCTATGTCACCCATGACCAGATCGAGGCAATGACGCTTGCCGATCGTATCGTCGTGCTCAATCAGGGCAGGGTGGAGCAAGAGGGGACGCCGCTCGAACTCTACAGGAAACCCGCCAATCTCTTCGTCGCCGCCTTCATCGGATCGCCGGCGATGAACATGCTCGAAGGCACGGTCGACGGCGAAAACGGTGAGCCAGCCGCCCGCCTCGGAGACGGCACGGCGATCCGCATCGCGCCGGACCGCAAGGTCAAGGCTGGCCAAGCCGTCACCATCGGCCTGCGCCCCGAACATCTCGTTCCCGGTGTCGCCGCCGGCACGCCGCTCGCCGGCCGGACGATGCTGGTGGAACCGACAGGCGCCCAGACCCATGTGGTCTTCGATCTTGCCGGCCAGCAGGTGACCGCCATCGTCGACGGCGAATATCCCGCCCGTTACGGCGCCGTGTTCGAGGCAAGTATTACGAGTGATCAGGTCCACGTCTTCGACCGCGGCACCGGTGTGGCGCTGTAGACGCAAGAATGGGGCATGCGAATCCTCGGCCTAGGTGATCGTCGAAACCTGCCCTCATCCTGCTGCTGCCACCTTTGCCTGGGTGATCGCGATCATTTCTGAGATGAACAGGTCCGATGCTTTCGCGCATACAGGTGATGCCGATATGGTCGCCTGGGTGGAATCGGCCGCAATGTGGACCGTCCTTAACGTGACCGAGCGATTGGCATCCATCGGCTACGGACTGATGCCGGGTCTAGCCAGCTTCCGGTACTTTTAAACCACCAGCTGCGCTCTATCTGAGTATTTCCTTCCGGAAATGGCTCCGCGAATGCACGGCAAACGCCACCGGCCGTGGAGCGCTGGCAATTCGCCAAGAGCAGTCATCAACTGCGAATATCAGTCACCAATTGATCGCGATATTGGAGGTCAGAGAATGCAGCAACACCACTTGGGGATTTTGATTGGTGGCAGTTCGCATGTTGGAAAATCCACACTGGCGAAGAGCTTGGCTGTGGCGCTTGGTAGGGAACTCATTTCCACCGACAAATTGGGCCGCCACCCCGGTAGACCGTGGCCGTCGCTCCGTCCCCAGGTAGCTGAATATTATTCACGTCTCTCCGATGATACAGTGCATTGGTTTTTGAAGGTTCATCACGAGAATATGTGGCCGTACATATGTCAGATCATCGAAAATCAGAGGCGGCTTTTGAAGCCCTTCGTACTTGAAGGGTCAGCACTACGGCCGGAATATATGGTGAAACTCGACCAAAGCCTCGTCAGAAGCGTGTTTCTGTACGCAGAAGACGACTTCTTACATGCCCGCATGATGGAGGAAGCTGGCTACAAGGACGCCACTCAATCGGGCGCTTTGATCATCGAGAAATTTATCGAACGTTCGATCCGCGACAAGAGGGAAATGTTAGAGGCAGCGCGAAACGCCAAACTTCAGTGTGTTGATGTAGCTTACCCGGAAGCCCTTGAAGCCTTGGCCAAGGAACTCGCCGCTGCCTACTCGGTGGCCAATGAATAGGGCGGATAACCAGCACCTTGCTCAAAAGACCGAAACAGACGGATGCGCGGCTAAGCCATTTGGTTTCTCAACGAAATCCGCTGCCACCGGACGTTGCCAATGCCACAAGTTGCACTATTGTCTGTCCGGCACGCGAAAACCTGATGGTGGTTATGCCGGTAGTAACTCGATATCTCATTGACCGGGGTGACGGAGCCACGGTCGAGCTTTTTCAAGCTCAAGCCGCAAGCGAAACGCCCGCAGGAGCAATCCTATTTGTCCACGGCAATCAGGGTGGCCGTCTGCTTGGAGGGATAGAGGCGGTCAACAGCGGCGCATTGCTTCGGTTCTGTTCTGGTTTGAATATCACTGCGGCGGCAGTCTCGCAGCCTGGTTTTGGGGCGTCAGATGGCCCTCCAGATTTCTGCGGTCCCAAAACCCAGCAAGCGATCATAGCTGCTCTCGCTTTCTTGCGGGGCCAGCCTTCCGTCGATCCTGACCAAATTGTTCTTTATGGAAACAGTCGTGGTGCCGTTGCATCGGCAATGGTCGCCACCCAGGTTTCTGATCTGCGAGCAGTCATTCTATCCAGCGGCGTCTACGATCTTGAAGTCGCTTATCACGAGAGTTCAGACGGTTTGCGGTGGGCTATCGAGAAAGAGGCGGGCCTATCGAGAGAGGCTTTTCTGGCTCGCTCTGCATTGCATTATGCACCCGAAGTTCGGTCTGAGACGCTGTTGCTGCATGGAAAGCATGACGACCGTGCTCCGGTTGCCCAAGCCGAACTCTTCTCAAAAGCTCTGTCCAAAGCCGGAGTCCTGGCGACGCTTCACGTCTTTGAGTGTGGACATCAAATTCCGAGGAACGACGTGCAGGGAGCTCTCAGGCCCTTCCTGCAAAGGGTGTTCAATTCCGTCGTAACGTACCACTAATGCCGCATGACAGCTTCGGGCAGCGGGAAAGTGACGAAAACCTAAAAGAGATTAAGCCCAAACCCGCCTCTTGAAGGAGGAGAAAAAATGAAACGCATCGAGATGGAGGTGAGCGGCGGCTGCCAGTGCGGTGCCGTGCGCTTCCACGCAACCGCTATGCTTGACAATTCGCATCTCTGCCATTGCCGCATGTGCCAGAAAGCCTCGGGCAACATCTTTGCCGCGCTCGTCGCCGCGCCCGATGATGCGCTCACCTGGACACGCGGCAAGCCGAGCGTCTGGAAGAGCTCGGAGCTTGTCGAGCGCGGCTTCTGCGCCAATTGCGGCACGCCATTGTTCTTCCACCACGTTGAAAACGGTCGCACCAACCTGATGATCGGTTCGCTTGACGATCCGCAAGCCTTCTCGCCGCTTGCCAATACCTGTACCGAGAACATGGTGGCATGGTTCGATACGATCACGGGCATAGAAAATACCGGTGCGACCGAAGACAACGGCGCGGACTGGGCCGCGGCGATCAAGGAGAGCAACAACCAGCACCCCGATCACGATACCACCTCATGGGCGGTGAGGGGGGCGTGATGGCTGAGTCCTATCCCGGCGGTTGCCAGTGCGGCGCTGTCCGTTGCGCTATTCCGAAAAGCCGTCGTGCGGAAACCAACGACAGCAACAGCGTACTTTCAAGATGTGCACGCAGGGTGCCTGAGGGTCTGCTGTTTAGCTAATTCGTGCCTCGACGCAGCCCGTCAGCTTCCGGCCCCGTAGCGGTCGTCTATCCAAGGCCAAGCCGATGTCCGTTGTTGGTGCGCACCGGACAGCCGCCGGGCCACCCCGGCGGCCTACTGCCGCGATATATTATTCCGCCGCGATCCGTGTGACGCCATTGGCCTGGACGATCTTTTCCAGCAGCGCGAGCTCTTCCTGGGTAAGATCCGTCAAAGGCGGGCGCACGGGGCCTGGGTTCTGCCCGAGGACGCGAAGGCCGGCCTTGATGATCGAGACGGCATATCCCTTCTTGCGGTTGCGCAAGGCGACGAAGGGGAAGAAGAAGCCCTTCAGGATCTCGTCGACAATCGCCTGATCGCCGGTGCGCAAGGCGCCGTAAAAGCGCTGGGCAAGCGCGGGCACGAAGTTGAAAACGGCCGATGAATAGGTCGTCACGCCTGCCGCGAAATAGGCCTGGGCGTAAACCTCGTGGGTCGGCATGCCGCCGACATAGACGAGGCGGTCGCCAAGCAGCGTGGTGATCTCGATCACCTTGTCGACATCGCCGACGCCGTCCTTGAAGCCGATCAGGTTCGGGCATTCCTCCGCCAGGCGCGCGATGCTGTCGGCAGTCAGGACGGCGTTGTCGCGGTTATAGACGATGACGCCGATGCCGACCGATTGGCAGACTGCCTTGACGTGGGCGATGAGACCCGCCTGTTCGGCAAACATCAGATAGGGCGGCAGCAGCAGCAGTCCGTCCGCGCCGGCCTTCTCGGCCGCGACCGCGATCTCGACGGCGAGCGACGTGCCGTAGCCGGTTCCCGAAATGATCGGCGTCTTGCCCGCCGACGCCTTGGCCGCCCGGACAACCTGTGGAATTTCGGCCGGGTTGAGAGAGAAGAACTCCCCGGTGCCGCCGGCGGCAAACAGCGCTGCAGCGTCATAACCGGAAAGCCACTCGACATGACGGCGGTACTTTGCTTCGTCGAATTTGAGTTGATCGTCGAAATGGGTCACCGGAAACGACAGGAGACCACTACCGACGGCCTTCTTCAATTCAATCGGGTTCATCATGAAGTCCTATTTCTTAGGTGTTGAAAACCGGGTCACTCGCTGTCGAGCACTTGCAGAAGTGCGGCGATATAGCCGTAGCAGAAGGCAAATGCGGTGGCGGTCGGATCCTTGCCGCTGACGGTCGGCACATGGTCCGGCATCAGCATGTATTTGAAGCCCACCTCCTTATAGATCCTGGCCGAGCGGACCATGTCCATGTCGCCTTCTTCAGGGAAGGTCTCCATGAAGGACAGCTTGCCGCCGCGAATATTGCGGAAGTGAACATTGAAGATCTTGCCGCGCTGGCCGAACCAGCGGATGACATCGTCGATTTCCTTGCCGGGATTTTCCAGCATCTCGCCGACCGAACCCTGGCAGAAATTGAGGCCGTGATACGGGTTTTCGCGCATCAGCACGAATTTCTTCAGGCCTTCCACCGTTCCCAGCACCCGCGTGACGCCGCGATAACCCGGCGGCGTATAGGGATCGTGCGGATGGCAGGCGAGCCGGACGCGGTTGCTTGCAGCGACAGGAACGACGCGTTCCAGGAAATAGTCGATCCGTTCCCAGTTTTCGTCTTCGGAAAGCACGCCGGCAAGACCAGGCTCGGCCTGCTGATCCGTCTTGTCCCAGCGGAAGCTGGCATTCAGCGATCCGCCGCGTCCCGGTTCATCCGGCGTGCGGGGAATGCCGATCAGGTTGAGATTGTACTTCACCGAAGGAATGCCGGCGGCTGCGACATTCTCGATCAGCTTGCAGACGGCGTCGATCTGTCTGTCGCGCTCGGGGCCGGCAAGCAGGATATCGGGATAGGAAGCCTTCTCGATCGGCTGCGAGGGCAGGGGCAATTGGATCATGTCGAGGATCAGGCCGAAGCTTTCGACCTTGTCGCGATGACGTTCAAGATCGGAGAGCGTCCAGCTGCTCGGCTTTCCCGGCGGGTCGGCGTTGATATGCTTCACACCCAGTTGCGCGAAGATACGATAATCGTCGTCGTCCCGCGCTGCGACCTGTGTTCCCAGATACATTTGAGTCTCTTTCGAAATTACACAATGTCATATGACATAATATGAATTTTGAAGAGTGTCGAGCCCTATTGCTGCTCGGCGAGCATGCGGTAGCGGCGTTGGCTTGCCAGCATATGTGCGCGCATTGCCTGGCGGGCGCGTTCTGGATCCTGATCGGCAATCGCCGAGAGGATTTCGACATGTTCGGCATAAACCTTCTGAAGATAGCTGCGGTCATTGGCTTCCGGCAGCGTCGGAAACTGGCCGCGGGGGATGGCTCTGGGGCCGAAATGGCGCAGGACATCGACATAGAATCGGTTGTTCGTGGCGGCGGCAATGGCCATGTGGAAGGCATAATCCGCTTCCACCGTTTGCTGTCCGGTTTCGATCAGGTTTGCCATTCTGCGGTTGGCTTCGCGAATCGCCGCCTCTTGCTCGGCCGTGCGGCGATAGGCGGCGATTGCCGCCGCTTCACCCTCGGCCGCCATACGAAACTCCAGCAATTCCAGGGTTTCCGGAATGCTTTTGATTTCCACCGGCGTCAGTGACAGGACCGAATGCGCCTTCGGATCCGCGACGAAGACGCCTTTGCCCTGGATCGGCTTGACGAAGCCTGCAGACCTCAGATCGGCAATGGCCTCGCGCACCACGGTGCGGCTGACGCCGAATGTCGCTTCAAGCTGCGGCTCGGTCGGCAGCTGGTCGCCGACCCGTAGCTTCCCCGTCTCGATCTGCGCCCGCAACTGATCGATGACCTGCTGCGCCAGTCTTTGCCGGCCACCGCCGAGTGTCGTCATTTTCCGCTCCCCAATCCCTTTGCATCAAGTCTCCCGCCTGGGTCTTGCAAATCATATCAGACTTCGATAAATCATAATACGACATACGGGCGACATAATATGTCTTTTATAGTAGTCTAGGGAGGACTGACAATGAAGCATTTTTCTAGAGGCTTGTTCGTCGGCGCCGTGATCGGCGCCCTGACGATCGCTGCACCGCTCTCGCGGGCTGCCACCCCGCAGGACCAGCTGGTGGTCGGCACATCGCTGGCGCAGGTTCTGTCGCTGGATCCGCAGCAGGCCACCGAAGGCAAGGCGGTCGAGATCATGTCGAATCTTTACGATCGGCTGGTCGCCAGCACGGCGGACGGCAAGATCCTTCCGCAGCTGGCGGAAAGCTGGAAGGTTGACGACAAGGGCATCACATTTACGCTGCGCAAGGCCAATTTCGCCTCCGGGAACCCGGTGACCTCGAAGGATGTCGTCTATTCGTTGGCGCGGCTCCTGAAGATGGACCAGGCCGCCGCCGCCAACCTCAAGCGCGTCGGCTACGACAAGGACAATGTCGAAAAACTCGTCAAGGCGGTCGACGATCAGACGGTGCGGATCGATCTCTCCGACCAGGTGACGGCAGAGCTTCTGCTCTACCGGCTGACGACGACGACCACTAGCGTGGTCGACAGCGTCGAGGTCGAGAGCCACGCCGTCGATAACGACTACGGCAACGCCTGGATGCGAACCCATTCGGCTGGCTCCGGTCCGTTCACCCTCAATCGCTGGTCTCCGAACGAACTGGTAATCCTCGATGCCAACAAGGATTATATGAGCGGCGCGCCGAAGATGCGTCGCGTCATCGTCCGGCATGTGCCTGAAAGCCAGGTCGAGCGGCTGATGCTCGAACGCGGCGATATCGACATTGCGAGCGCGCTGACCGCATCCGATCTCGCGACGTTCAACGACAAGAAGGGCTTTGCTATCCAGCGTATTCCGACGGGCGGTTTCTACGTGCTGTCGATGAATGCCGGCAACAAATACCTCTCCAACCCGAAGGTTCGCGAAGCCATTGCCTATGGCATCGACTACAAGGGCATCGAAAAGACCATCATGGGTCCTTACGGGCGGGCGAGAAACGTTCCCGTTCCGGAGAATTTCGAATATGCCATCCCCAATCCCGATTGGCATCTCGACGTCGAAAAGTCCAAGCAGCTGCTGAGCGAGGCAGGCTTCAAGGACGGCTTCTCGCTGTCGCTGAAGACCATCGCGCAAACGCCGCGCATCGATCTGGCCACCGCCATCCAGGCATCGCTGGCCCAGATCGGCATCAAGATCGACATCCAGCAGGGCAACGGCTCGGAAATCATTGCCGCCCATCGCGCCAGGGATTTCGATCTGCTGATCCCGCAAACCAGCGCCTATATGCCGAACGTGCTCGGTTCTATGGAACAGTTTTCCTCCAATCCCGACAACTCGAAGGAAGCCAACAATGCCGGCAACTTCGTCTGGCGCTCGGCCTGGGACATCCCGGAACTCACGGCCCTGACGGCGAAAGCATCGATGGAGCCGGACGCCAAGAAGCGTGGCGAACTCTATGTTCAGATGCAGAAGATGTTCGTCGAACAGAAGCCGGCGGTGCTTCCGCTCTTCGAGCGCTTTGAGCCGATCGTTCTGTCCACCAAGGTCGAGGGTTATGTTGGCCACCCGTCTCAGCTGACGCGTCTCGAGAACGTGACCAAGGTCGAAACTCAGTAATACTCCAGGACAGCCGATCATGAAGGAACTCTCCGTAGCCGAATTTGGCCGACGCCTGGCGCATTTGCTGGTCAGCCTGTTCATCCTCTTATGTGTGACCTTCGTGATCGGCCGCATCCTGCCCACCGATCCGGTCGGCGCGATCGTCGGCGAGCTTGCCGATCCCTCAGCCTATGCGGCGATGAGGGCGCGTCTTGGGCTCGATCTGCCGATCTACCAGCAGTTTTTCCTCTATCTGAACGGCCTGGCGCATGGTGATTTCGGCACGGCCGTCCTCACCGGCAATCCCGTCTCTTCGGATCTCGCTCAAGCCTTTCCGGCGACATTCGAACTCGCGACGCTGGCGGTGATTATTTCGACCTTCGTCGGTGTTCCGCTCGGGCTGGTCGCGGCGCTGTTTCGCGACAGCTTCATCGACAAGACGGCACGGGTGGTCGCGCTTGTCGGTCATTCGATCCCGGTTTTCTGGTTCGGCATCGTCGGGCTCGTCATCTTCTATGCCGGTCTCAACTGGGTCGGCGGGCCGGGCAGGATCGATGTCTTTTACGAAGGCCTCGTCACGCCGCAAACCGGGCTGTTGTTGGTCGACAGCCTGCTGCAGGGCGAGACGGAAATCTTCTGGAATGCGCTCGGCCATATCATTCTGCCGGCCGTCATCCTTGCCTATGCGGCGATGGCCTACATCACCCGCATGACGCGCAGCTTCACCCTGGAGCAGTTGAGCCAGGATTATGTCATCGCTGCCCGAGCCAAGGGTGTGAGCCCGCTCGGCACGATCTGGCACCATGTCCTGCCGAACATTGCGGTGCAGCTGATCACCATCCTGGCCATTTCCTATGGCGGGCTGCTCGAAGGCGCTGTCGTGACCGAGATCGTCTTCTCCTGGCCGGGCATTGGCCAGTACATGACGAACGCGCTGATGATCGGCGACATGAACGCCATCGTCGCCGGCACCATCATTGTGGGATTCATTTTCATGTTGTTGAACTTCCTGGCGGACGTCGCCTACGCCATCTTTGATCCGCGCATGCGGGAGGCGGCCCGATGAGCGATGTCATCCGCAGCGAGATAGAGATCCGCCCTCCAAGTGTGTCGACCCGTATCGCGGCGTCGTTTGCGCGCGCCGGCCGCAAATTGGCCCACGAGCCGCTCGGTCTTGCCGGTTTCGTCATCCTTGGTCTGCTTTGCTTGATCGCGATCTTCGCGCCGCTCCTGGCGCCCTACGACCCGGCGATACAGGCGCTTGGTGATGCCTTGCAGCCGCCGAGCCTTGCGCACCTGGCAGGCACGGACGAATTCGGCCGGGACATCTTGAGCCGCCTGATCTTCGGCACGCGCATCACCATCCAGACCGTGCTGTCGATCTCCTTGATCGTCGGGCCGATCGGCCTGTTGATCGGCGTCGTTGCCGGCTTCTTCGGAGGGCGCACCGATGCGCTGCTGATGCGCGCCACCGATATCGTTCTCTCTTTCCCGTCGCTGATCCTGGCGCTCGCCTTTGCTGCGGCACTCGGCGCGGGCTTGACCACGGCAATCATCGCGATCTCGCTGACCGCATGGCCGCCGATCGCGAGACTCGCGCGCGCCGAGGCCCTTGTCGTCAGAAACGCCGACTATGTGGTCGCCGCCCGCCTTTATGGCGCCTCGCCGATGCGTATTCTTCTCCTCTATATCGCACCCATGTGCGTCCCATCGGTCATCGTTCGCCTGACGCTCAACATGGCGGGCATCATTCTGACGGCCGCTTCCCTTGGCTTCCTCGGGCTTGGCGCCCAGCCGCCGGCGCCGGAATGGGGCGCGATGATCTCCAGCGGCCGCAAGTTCATGCTGGATTATTGGTGGGTGGCGGTGATGCCGGGTATCGCCATCCTCCTCACCAGCCTTGCCTTCAACATCGCCGGAGATGCTCTGCGCGACCTTTTGGATCCCCGCCATGCAAGATCGTGATCTGCAGCCCGTTCTTTCCGTCGAAGGATTGACCGTCCGTTTCGGCCGAGGCGCCGTGCCCGCCGTCTCCAACGTCAGCTTCGACGTCGGACGCGAACGCGTCGGGATCGTCGGAGAATCCGGTTCCGGCAAATCGACGACCGGTCGCGCGATCATGCGCCTTTTGCCGCCGGCCGCGGTGGTCTCCGCCGAACGCATGGATCTCGGCGGGGATCCGTTGCTTTCAAAGAGCGAGCGTCAGATGGGAGCGCTTCGCGGCAAGGACATCGCGCTGATCATGCAGGATCCGCGCTATTCGCTGAACCCGGTGCTTTCGATCGGCAAGCAGATCGCTGAAGCCGCCCGCCTTCACCTCGGTCTTCACAAGAAACAGGCGCATGAGGCTGCCCGCGCCATGCTGGAGCGCGTGCGCATCAGCGATGCGGAGCGGGTCATGGCGCTATATCCGCACCAGATATCGGGCGGCATGGGCCAGCGCGTGATGATCGCCATGATGCTGCTAGCGCGGCCGAAGCTTGTTATCGCCGACGAGCCGACCTCGGCGCTTGATGTCAGCGTCCGCAAGGACGTGCTGCTGCTGCTCGATGAGCTGGTGCGCGAGAACAATTCCGGTCTGCTGTTGATCAGCCACGACATTCGCATGGTGGCGGCCTTTTGCGAGCGCATCATCGTCATGTATGCCGGCCGGATCGTCGAGACCCTGACCCGTCTCGAAGATGCCAGCCATCCCTATACCCGCGGGCTGATCGCCGCGCTGCCCGACCCCAGGAACCCGGTTCGCCGGCTTGCGGTTCTCGACAGGACGAAACTCGATCTGGAGACGGCGCAATGATCAATGTGCGTGACCTCGATGTCGTCTTTGCCTCCGGCAAATCAAGCAACCATGTCGTCAGGGGCATCAGTTTCCAGGTTGGCCAGGGGGAGACCCTTGGCATTGTCGGTGAATCCGGATGCGGCAAATCGACTGTGCTGCGGTGTCTCGCCGGCATGGAGGCCGGTTGGACCGGTCACATCGAACTTGGCGGCAAACCGATCGGCAAGAAGCGCTCCCGCGAGGAGCTGAAATTTGCTCAGATGGTGTTTCAGGACCCATACGGATCCCTGCATCCGCGCCATCGTATCGGCACCGCCTTGGCCGAGCCGCTGCGCGCCATGGGGCACTCCGATATCTGGTCGAAGGTCGAAAAGGCACTGATCCAGGTGGGCTTGCCGGCGAGCTTCGCAAACCGTTTTCCGCATGAGCTTTCCGGCGGCCAGCGGCAGCGGGTGGCAATCGCCCGGGCTCTGATCCTGTCGCCGCCCATCCTGTTGCTCGACGAGCCGACATCGGCGCTCGACGTCTCTGTCCAGGCCGAAATCCTCAACCTGCTGGCCGATCAGCGCGAGGAAAAGGGCCTGACCTATCTGCTTGTCAGCCACGACCTCGCGGTCATCGCCCATATGTGCGACCGGGTGTTGATCATGAAGAATGGTTGCTTCGTCGACGAACTCACCAAAGCGGATCTGCAGGCCGGCACGACGCATGATGCCTATGCGCGAGAACTGTTTGAGGCGAGTTTTATCGAGGCTTGATATCCTCGACCATCGTGGCTCGTCAGCGACCTTCCGTTACGGCAGACACATGCCTGACAGCCGCAACGCTGCCCCTTTGGACAAGATGGCAGGCAAGCTCGACGCGGCGCCGTGGGGCCGCAAGGCCGAGCATCATGTCGCGCAGCAGATCGAGAGCGGTGGCGCCGAGTTCGCGCATCGGAATATGCACCGTCGACAGCGGCGGATTGAGAAAGGCTGACTGTGGCAGGTCGTCTATGCCCATGACCGAGATGTCCTGCGGTACGGCATAACCCATCGCCTGCAATCCGCGCACTGCGCCATTGGCAAGACTGTCGCCCGCTGTCAGGATGGCGGTGAAGGTGAGGCCTTTCTCGCGGATAAGACGGGTGACCGCCTCGGCGCCGAGTTCCGGCAGCCAGTCGTCGACTTCGAGCACCAGATCGGCATCGGCCGTCAGCCCATGGTGCTGCAGGGCATCGCGCCAGCCCTCCAGGCGCCGCTCGATCGTCCGTCGCCCCGGCCTCAGCATGAACAGGATGCGTTGATGCCCTAGCTTAATCAGCCGCTCGGCGGCGATGAAGGCGGCCGAACGGTTGCAGGGCGTAACACTCGAAAGCCTCATATAGGGATCGTCGCTGTTGACGAGCACGACGGGCTTTCCGAGATCGGCCGCCGCCGCCAGCATCTCCTCTTCGTCGACGGTCAGGATCAGCATGCCGCCGAAGCTCGGATCATCACGCATCTCGGCGACGACCCGTGCTTCATCCCCCTTGTCGGCGACCGGGCGCATCGCCAGTTCGATGCCGAGGGCGCCTGCTCGCGCATTCAATCCTTCGAGCACATAGAGCGTGAACTGGTTGCGGACATAGTCGATCATCGCCGCGCCGGAGGCGACGAGCATGACCTTCTTGCCGGCAACACTTGCCGGCAAGGCGTAGCTGACCGCACTTGCCGTTTCCAGCACCAGCTTGCGAATCTCCGGCCTGACGCCCTTTTCGCCGGCCAGCGCACGAGACACCGTGCTGATCGAGACGCCGCATCTGGCGGCAATGTCGTCGAGGCGCGTACGCCTGCCTTTTTTCTCTTCCGCCGCCATGTCATCTCCTCGCTCCCTCTCCATCATGCAAAAATCTTTCAGATTGCGCAAATGGAATGCCTATGCACAATTGTTGCCTGAGGAGTCCGCGACAAGCGGCAGAGCAGGGAGGCTTTGAAATGTGGCTAGACGGTCAGTCCATGCGTCGGCGTTTTACCCGGCGTCCCAAGGCTTGAGCGGGCTGAAATATGACCACTGAGCAGGAATCCCATCTCCGCCGCGCAACGGCGAAGGATAGCCCGATCGTCTACTGGCAGCTCGCCCATCTGTGGCAGGAGCGCTACGACGTCGCCGACCGTCCGATGGAAGGCAGCATGGATCCGTTTTTCTTCGTCACCAAGACGAAGAATTTCATCCCGCATGAATATCCCTGCCGCACCGAATTCAAAAAATCCTTCTCCGGCCGGCGGCCGCAACCGGCTGCCGAATTCGAGGCTGTCCGCTGGTGGCTTCCCTTTGCTTCCCCGCGTGTCGATCTCTCCGGCTTCTGGTTCCGCCCGACACGCATCGGCTGCTGGGCGCGCACCTTCCTCGATGTCCAGTCTGCTGGGCCTGCGACGCTTCGCCTGTCGACCTGCGGTGGCGCGATCCTTTTCGTCAATGGCAGCGAGCAGGGCTTCATGGCGCCTTATGAGCGCAATCTCGAAGACCAGCAGCTCTTCGAGGTAGAGCTGGCGGCCGGCCTCAACGAGATCCGCGTCTATTTCGACGATCTCGCCGAGCGCGACGCCCGTTTCTATTTCCAGCTGGATTATGTCGAAGGACCGGAAGTTGAAACCGCCGTGCCCGTTCCCATCGCCGCCGGCGATGCGGATGCGCTGGAGATCATCCTCGAAGGCATGCGCTTTGACCGCACCGCCTATCTCGGCGAAGATGTGACACTCCTCTTCCCCGTGCCGCTGCCGGTGGCGCTGAGCTGCCATGTCGAGATCGAAGGCGACTTCATGTCGATCGAGCGCTTCGACTATGATTTCGAGCTGGAAGCGGGAGCAACCAAGCTGGAACTCGGCACCTCGGCTGATATGCCCGCCGATTTCCGCCATTTCCGCATCACCTTCAAAACAGGCGAGCTTTCGCTCGGTCGCACGCTCGGCGTCGAGATCTGTCATCCCCAACGCCAGGGGGAAGCGCCCGCCGCCCTTGATGATCGCGTCGCCGAGGCGCTGGCAGAGGTCGCCGCCCATTCCGAGCCCGATACGGTCTGCGCTTTCGCGCGTCTTGCGCTGGGGCAGGGCGGTGAGGAAACCGAGGCGATGATCTCGGCCATGCTGCCTGTCATCGAGGATTGCCACGACTGCGCCGATTTCGTGCTGGTGCCGCTGCTCTTTGCCTATACGCGCTGGAGCGATCTGCTGTCACCTGACCTGCGCGACAGGATTGAGCACGCCGTCCTCAATTACCGCTACTGGATGGATGAGCCCGGCAACGACGTTCAGTGGTATTTTTCGGAAAACCACGCGCTTCTCTTCCACACCGCCGCCTATCTCGGCGGCAGGCTTTTCCCCGAAACCGTCTTCGTCCGTTCCGGCCGCACCGGCGCCGAGCAGATGCAGGTCGGCGAGCAGCGTGTCCGCGCCTGGCTCGACCATTTCGAACGCTGGGAAATGGCCGAGTGGAATTCCGTTCCCTATTTCCCGATCGATCTCAAGGGGCTGACGGCGCTGGCCGCCTGTGCGCCGGATGAGACGATCCGGAACCGGGCAAGCGCCAGCATCGTCCGCCTGATGGAGATCGTCGCCCGCTCGGCCCATCAAGGCATGCTGACCGGCAGCCAGGGCCGCTCCTACGAACATACGCTGCGCCCTGGCCGCTCGGTCGAACTCTCCGCCATTGCCCGGCTGCTCTGGGGCCGCGGCTGGTACGGCCGGCGTGTCCACGCTTTGCCGCAGCTTGCCGTCTGCATTCGCGATCATGGCCTGCGTTTTCCAGAGGCGCTTGCGGCGATCGCCGCGCACCAGTCCGACGACGCGCAGGAATGGACCTTTTCCCAGGGCGAGAAGCGTTTCGCCGCCCTCTATCACTATAAGACCCGTGACACCGCGCTCGGCACCATCGCCCATTATCGTCCCGGCGCCTGGGGCTACCAGGAGACGGTGCTGCATCTGCGTTTGGGCGACCGGCCGGAGGCGCAGATCTGGATCAACCATCCCGGCGAAACCATCCAGTTCGGTTACGGCCGGCCGAGCTTCTGGGGCGGCTGCGGAACGCTGCCGCGTGTGCATCAGTATCGCGATCTGGCGATCCTCGATTTCGAGATCCATGAAGGCCAGCCGGATTTCACCCATGCCTGGTTCCCGCTCGAGGCCTTCGACGACACGGTGGTCGACGGCAATCTGGCGCTCGCCCGCTCCGGCAACGGCATTGCGATGCTGATCGGCAACGGCGCGCTGCAGCCGGTAAAACAAGGGCCGACGACGGACATCGAGCTGCGGCTGGCCGGCCGCAAGGGCCGCTGGATCGTCCGTCTCTCCGATGTCGAGCGTGAGGGTGGCCTTGACGGCATGCAGGCGCGTTTCGCCACGCTTTCGGCCCGCCGCGACGAAGAGGGCGCCTTGATCGTCGTCGATCCGGATTATGGCCGGGTCGTCTTCGAAGAAGACGGCACCGTGCGCGCCGAAGGCCGTATTCTTCGCCCGACGGACTGGTCGGTGCGGGGAGACGCGGTACATCTGAAGATACAGGGCAGGCAGCCTCGGCGCGCGGCCTCGTAGACGACGTGTCCGGCAGGTGGAGGACCGGCCGGACGCAGGAATTGATCGATCAAGAGGAGGAAAAAATGACCAGAATGAAATCGATCGGCGCGGCTTTTGCTGCAGTTCTCTTGAGTTCCGTTGCCGCCCATGCCGGTGACGTGCGCATCATGTGGTATTCGGACGGCGGCGAAGGCGAGGTGATCAAGGACCTGCTCTCGCGCTTCTCCAAGGCCAATCCCGACGTCAACGTCATCCTCGACGAGGTCTCCTACGACGTCGTCAAGGAACAGCTGCCGGTTCAGCTCGAAGCCGGGCAGGGGCCGGATATCGCCCGCCTCACCAATCTGAAGGCGCCGGCCCAGCACTGGCTCGATCTTCGGCCCTACCTCACCGACGCGAAATACTGGGAGGACAATTTCGGCGCCCAGGCCGACTGGATGCGTCCGGACGGCTCGAACGCCATCACCGGCTTCATGACGCAGCTGACGCTCACCGGCGGCTTCGTCAACAAGACGCTGTTCGAGCAGGCCGGCGTCGAAATTCCAGGCCCGAAGGCCACCTGGGACGATTGGGCGGCGGCCGCCAAGAAGGTCGCCGACAGCCAGAAGGTCTTCGCCATGGCGATCGACCGCTCCGGCCACCGCGTCTCCGGCCCGAATATCTCCTACGGCGCCAACTATATCTCCGCCGACGGCAAGCCGGCGCCGATCGATCAGGGCGCCAAGGACTTCCTCGGCCGCTTCGTCAAGTGGAACGAGGACGGCACCATCAACAAGGATGTCTGGGTGAGTGCTGCCGGCACCACCTACCGCTCCGCCGCCGAGGACTTCATCAATGGCGGCCTTGCCTATCTTTATTCCGGCAGCTGGCAGGTTTCGGGCTTCGCCCAGAAGATCGGCGACAATTTCGACTGGGTGATGGCGGGCAGCCCCTGCGGTTCTGTCGCATGCTCCGGCATGCAGGGCGGCGCCGGTCTGGTGGCCGTCAAATACACCAAGAACCCGAAGGACGTCGCCAAGGTGATGGACTACCTGGCAGGTGCCGACGTGCAGAAGGAATTTGCCGAACGCAGCCTGTTCATTCCGGCGCATAAGGGCGTCGCCGCCGGCCAGATGGAGTTCAAGACCGACAATCCGCATGTGCAGGCGGCGCTGAAGGCCTTCGTCGAAGTGGCCGGTCAGACGGCGGCACCCGCCATGAAGCTGCCGGGCTGGAAGTGGTCGGACGCCTATTACAGCGCCATCGTCGCCCGCATCAGCCAGGTGATCGCCGGCGAAATGAAGCTCGACGACGCTTATGCCCGCATCGACGAGGACATCAAGGCCAAGGTCGCCGGCAACTGACGGAAGAACAGATGACGGCGAAGACGGTTTCTTCTGAACCACCTGTTAAAACCGGTCTGCGACAGGCGCTCCTTGCGCCTGTCCGGCTTGTCATGGGGCTCGTCGACATTCCCATGCGCGCCTGGCAGAAGCTGACCGGGCTGAACGGCATGGCGGGCATCTTCCTGGCGCCTAACATGCTGATCTTCACCGTCTTCGTGCTGCTGCCGCTGGTCATCAACTTCATCTATTCGACGACGAGCGGCAGCGCCATCTTCCTGCAGAACAGGACCTATGTCGGCGCCGACCAGTACCGCATCCTCTTCGATTGCCGCAGCTACCTCGACCCCTCGACCTGCGCGGCCGACACCTTCTGGGCGGCCGTGCGCAACACCGCCGTCTTCGTCGTCTTCCAGGTGACTGCGATGCTGATCGCGGCGCTCGCAACGGCACTGATCCTCAACCGCGAGCTTTCCAATCGCGGCTTTTGGCGCGCCGTCTTCTTCTTCCCGGTGCTTCTGTCGCCCGTCGTCGTCGGCCTGATCTGGAAATGGATCCTGCAGCGTGAGGGCCTGTTGAACTATGCGCTGAGCCCCTTCGGCTTCGAGCCCTTCTCCTGGCTCAGCGATCGTTTCTGGGCCTTCTTCTTCGCCGTCTTCGTCTCGGTCTGGGCGCATATGGGCTTTTATACGCTGATCCTGCTGGCCGGCCTGCAAGCGATCCCGAGGGATCTCTACGAGGCGGCGGCGATGGACAGCGCCCGTCCGACCCGCATCTTCCGGCGCATCACCCTGCCGCTGCTGATGCCGAACCTCATCGTCGTGCTGGTCTTGGCGCTGATCCGCGCCGTGCAGATCTTCGACGAGGTCTTCGTGCTGACCGGCGGCGGACCGGGCACCAGCACCATGTACATCACCCAATATATCTATGAGACGGGCTTTGCGAGTTCGCTGCGCAATCCGGGGCTGGCTTCCGCCGCCTCGATCCTGATGGGCATCGTGCTCGTCATCCTGACGCTGATCCAGCTCGGCGTCAGTAACCGCAACGAGAAGAAGGGAGCGCGCCAATGAGCGCTGTCTCTGCCTTTATGCTCCGCCGCCGCGGTCGCGGCTGGCACTGGACGGATGTCGTCACGTGGATCTGGCTGATATCGGGCGTCTTCCTGATGTTCGGTCCGGCTGTTTGGCTGGTCTTCTCCTCGTTCAAGACGCCCGCGGCCCTTGCCGAATTCCCGCCATCCGTCCTGCCCTATGTCACCGAACAGGCAGTGGTGCCGGGCTACGACAAGCCGTTGCCGCTCTATAATGTCGCAATGCCGGATGGCAGCACCCGCGTGCTCGCCGAAGTTCGCCGCATCGGCATTATCGGCCAGATGGTCGATCCGAAACAGCCGGGCGAAATCGTCAAGGCGAATATCAAGGACCGCACACCGGTGCGCCAGGTCGAATTCGCCGGCGGCAACTACACCGAACCTTTCCAGCGCTTCGATTTCTTTCTGTTTCTGCGCAACTCCGTTTTCGTCACCGTCGTGGCGACGGCGATTACGCTGCTCGTCAATTCCATGGCCGCCTTCGCGCTGTCGAAATACCAGTTCCCCGGCCGCACCGCCGTCATGCTGATGATCCTGGCGACGCTGATGGTGCCGCTCTCGGTCATCGTCGTGCCGCTCTATTCCGTTATCGGCACGCTGAATCTCTTCGACAGCCTCTGGGGCGTCATCCTGCCGACGGTCGCCACTCCGACGGGGGTCTTCCTGCTCAGGCAATATATGCTGACGATCCCCGACGAATTGCTCGACGCCGCGCGTATGGACAAGGCCAGCGAATGGCAGATCTACTGGCGCATCATCCTGCCGCTGTCGGCGCCGGCGCTGGCGGTATTGGCGATCTTCTCGGTCGTCTGGCGCTGGAACGACTTCCTCTGGCCGCTGATCGTGCTCTCGCGCAAGGAACTCTATACGCTGCAGGTCGGCCTCAACGTCTATGCCGGCGAACTCAATGTGCAATGGCACTATATCCTCGCCATGACCGTCGTCTCGATGATCCCGGTCGTGCTGATCTTCGTCTTCCTGCAGCGCTTCATCACGACGGGCATTGCCGGCTCGGGGCTCAAATAGGCCACCTTAAAAGAAGAAAACAGGAGAGTGCATGAGCGGGCTCGAGCTCAGGAACATCGTCAAGAACTTTGGCGCCGTCGAGGTCATTCGCGATGTCTCGCTTCATGTCAACGACGGCGAGTTCGTCGCTTTCGTCGGCCCATCCGGCTGCGGAAAATCGACGCTGCTGCGCCTCATCGCCGGCCTCGATAAGCCGACTGGCGGCAGCATCGCCATCGACGGCAAGGATGTTACCGCTATCAGCGCCGCCGATCGCGGGCTGGCCATGGTCTTCCAGTCCTATGCGCTCTATCCGCATATGAGCGTCAGGGAGAATCTCGCCTTCGGTCTCGAGAACACCAAGGTGGCGAAGGCGGAGATCGAAGCGCGCATCACCGACGCCGCGCGCATGCTGGAGATCGAGCCTTTCCTGCAGCGCCGCCCGGGCCAGCTCTCCGGCGGTCAGCGCCAGCGCGTGGCGATCGGCCGCGCCATCGTGCGGCGGCCGGATGCCTTCCTGCTCGACGAGCCGCTATCCAATCTCGACGCCGAACTCAGGGTCAGCATGCGGGCCGAACTGGCGGCCCTTCACGCCCGCCTGAAGGCGACGATGATCTACGTCACCCATGACCAGGTCGAGGCAATGACGCTGGCCGACCGCATCGTCGTGTTGAGAAGCGGCAGGATCGAGCAGGTGGGAACACCGCTGGAACTCTACAACAGGCCGGCCAACCGCTTCGTCGCCGGCTTCATCGGCGCGCCGCACATGAATTTTCTCGAAGGTGCGATTGTCGGTCACGAGCACGGTTTCGCTGAGGTCGAAACCGTCGGCGGCCATCGTCTTTCCGTGATTGCCAAGGAGGCACGCCCGGCGGGCGAAAGGGTCAGCATCGGCATCCGGCCGCAACACATCACCCTTGCCGATGCGGGCTCAGCGAGCAGGCTGGATACCCGCGTCACTCTTGTCGAGGAATTGGGCTCAGAGACCGTCGTCCACGCCGACGCAGGCGGGAAGAAACTGATCGCGGTCTTTGCCGGCCAGCAGCGGATGAAATCCGGCGACAGCCTGCCGCTGCACCTCGACCCCGCCGTCCTGCACCTTTTCGGCGAAGATGGTCGGCGTCTGTCTTAACGAATGTCGCGCAAAAGTGGGCAGCGGTTTTCCGTTCGAAAAGAGCGGATGAGGAGGCGAACCGGGCGGGTAGGGAACTCGACTGCCATTTCGTTGGCCATCCGGAGAAAGCGGAAAAATCCCGATGTTCTCCAGCACCGCCGCGTCCGCTTGGCGCGGCCCGCAACCTCGGTCCGAAAATGCGCATCTCGGCGAAAAGGTTGCAGGAAAACAACCGCATCCATCCACGCCGGAAAGCCTTGATACGGCTCGCCGGCTCTTTCCAAATCGACGGGTCGCTCTAGCTTAAGGGATACCTGACGAAAAGGAGAAAACCATGACCGACGCACCGAATACGGCGACCCCGGCGCGAAGAGTGTTGCGGGGCCGCCCCTACAGCATCGGCGAATTTGCCAGGAAATACCGGTTGGACGACAAGGAGGCAAAGCGCCTCTACGACAAGTTCGGCCCGTCTGCCACCGAACTCGACCTGTTGATGGCCGCAAAGCGGCGCCCACCGGGCCTGCCGACCAATCTCGACGCCTGACGGGCGCCATGGGGATCCGAACCGGAAGCTGCCTTTGCGGAGCGGTGGCCTACAGGGTGGAAGGCGAGCCGCTTCGCACCGGCCTCTGCCACTGCGCCGATTGCCGCAAATCGAGCGGCTCCGCCTTCACCTTCTTCGCGGTCTGGCCGCGCCAGGCTTTTTCCCACAGCGGCGAGATCGCCACCTTCGCCGGCCGCAGTTTCTGTCCCACCTGCGGCGGCAGGCTTTTCTGCCTTAGGGATGATGAGGCGGAACTCCGCCTGGGCTCGCTCGACAGTCCGCCAACCGACTTTGCCCCTAGCTATGAGGTCTGGATCAAGCGGCGTGAACCGTGGCTGCATCCTTTGCCGGACGCGGGCCAATTTGCCGAGGATGCGAACTGACGGACGCTTGCTCATCGAAAACTTGACTTTCCTTACCAATATTTCATTTCACCCATCTGCAATTCCGTGCCAGTTCGGCGGCAACGCTAATCGCCGGTTCATCTGCACTGTGATTATTTCGCAGCAGAGGCCGCAGGCGGCCACTGACGGATTGAGGACGACATGAACAAAATCGTAAGCGGCAGCGAAACCGGAGCAAAGACAGGCGCAGCGTCCGATCTCGCCGCGGTCCTTGCCGCATCGGGGCGGCAGGGCAAGCGTGGCCGCTGGCGCGGACGTCTGCTCATCCTGCTGATCCTTATCGCCGCTGCCGCAGTCGCCGCTTACTTTTATATGGGCCGTGGGCAAAGCGAAGTGAGCTATGCCACCCAGCCGGCAAAACGCGGTGACCTGACGGTGCTCGTCACCGCCACCGGCTCCGTGCAGCCGACCGAGCAGGTGGATATATCGAGCGAGCTTTCCGGCACGGTTCGCGACGTCAATGTCGATTACAACAGCACGGTCAAATCAGGCGAAGTGCTCGCTCTCCTCGATACCAACAAGCTCGAGGCCGATGTGAAGAGCTCGCGCGCCAAGCTCAATTCGGCCAAGGCGAACGTCGTCAAAGCCAATGCCGACATGCAATCGGCAGGCACCTCGCTCGAGCGGCTGAAGAGCCTGGTCAAGAGCAACGTCTCCACCCAGCAGAGCCTCGACGACGCCAGCTACAAATATGATTCCGCCGTCGCCGCCAAACAGATCAATGAGGCCGAGGTCCTCGCCTCGGAGGCCGACCTGCAGCTCGCCGAAGTCAATCTCGCCAAGGCGAAGATCATATCGCCGATCGACGGCGTCGTCCTCACTCGCTCCGTCAATCCGGGCGCCACGGTCGCAGCCTCGCTCTCGGCGCCGATCCTTTTCACCATCGCCGGCGACCTGAAGAAGATGGAGCTGCAGGTCGATGTCGACGAGGCCGATGTCGGCCAGATCGCCGTCGGCCAGAAGGCGAAGTTCACGGTCGACGCCTATCCCGACCGGACCTTTCCCGCCGAGATCGAGCAGATCCGCTTCGCCTCCGAAGTGGTCAACAATGTCGTGACCTATAAGGCGGTTCTATCCGTCGACAATGCCGATCTGCTGCTGCGCCCCGGCATGACGGCGACGGCCGATGTCACCGTCGAGGCCGTCAAGGACACCCTGATGGTGCCGAACGCCGCCTTGCGCTACGCCCCGGCGCAGGCGGAAAGGCGCGGCCGCGGTATTTTCGGCATCTTCGGCCCGCCGCGCCAGCGCAACAACAATGCCGGTCCGGCGCTGAAGGGCACTGAGCGCCGCGTCTGGGTGTTGCGCAGCGGCCGGCCAGCGCCTGTCGTCATCCAGGTCGGCTCCTCCGACGGCCAGTTCACCCAGGTCGTCTCCGGCGAACTCAAGGAAAACGACGCACTGGTGACCGACGCCACGACGCGTGCGAACTAGGCGGAGAGACGGATGGCAAGCCCGCCGCTCATCGAATTCAGACAGGTCTCGAAAGTCTACGGCGAGGGCGAGGCGGCGATCCGCGCGCTCGACCACGTCGACCTTGCGATCAACGCCCATGAATTCGTCGCGATCATGGGGCCGTCTGGCTCCGGCAAGTCGACGGCGATGAACATTCTCGGCTGCCTCGACGTGCCGAGCGCCGGCGACTACATCTTCGAAGGCATTCCGACCAGCGGTTTCGACCGCAGCCAGCTGACGCTGCTGCGCCGCCACATGCTCGGCTTCATCTTCCAGGGCTTCAACCTGCTGTCGCGCACCTCGGCCGTCGAAAATGTCGAACTGCCGCTGATCTATCGCGGCATGGCGGTGCGCGAGCGGCGCGAGCGGGCCCGCGAAGCGCTGGCGCTCGTCGGCCTCACCGGGCGCGAACATCACAAGACACAGGAACTATCCGGCGGCCAGCAACAGCGCGTCGCCATCGCCCGCGCCATCGTCACCGAGCCGGCGCTGCTGCTCGCCGATGAGCCCACAGGCAATCTTGATACGAAGACCAGCGTCGAGATCATGGATCTGATGACGCGGCTGAACCGCGAGCAGGGCATCACCATCGTCATGGTCACCCACGAGCCCGATATTGCCGCCTATGCCCAGCGGCTGCTGCGTTTCGTCGACGGCAAGCTGGAGACGGAAGTCGAGCACCGGAGGAGGGCGGATCATGTTCTTTGAGACGCTGAAGCTGGCGCTGCGGGCGATCAGCCGCAACATGCTGCGCTCGTTCCTGACCGTGCTCGGCGTCGTCATCGGCGTTGCCGCCGTCATCGCGCTGGTGACGATCGGCAACGGCACGACCGCACAGGTCTCGACCGAGCTGTCGCGGCTCGGCACCAACATGCTGTTCGTCCGTCCCGGCCAGTTCGGCCCCGGCCGGGCGAGCTCCGAGGCCAAGCGCTTCAGCGTCAAGGACGTCGCGGCCATCCGCGACCAGATCGGCGGCCTCAGGGCCGTGGCGCCGCTCAACCAGTCGACGGCGACGGTGATTTTCGGCGGCCAGAACCATTCGACCAGCGTGTCGGGCACCACGAATGATTATTTCATCGCACAGGATTGGAACCTGGCGCTCGGCCGCAGTTTTCTGCCCGCAGAGGAACGCGGCCAGGCGCGCTGCATCATCGGCGAGACGGTGCGCTCGCAGCTCTTCGGCAGCGCCGACCCCACCGGCCAGCAGATCCGCGTCGGCAAGGTTTCGTGCCCCGTCATCGGCGTGCTTGCCAAACGCGGCCAGTCCGGCATGGGCAACGACCAGGACGATGTCGTCATCATGCCGGTCAAGGTGTTTCAGCGGCGCATCAGCGGCAGCAGCAACGTGCCGCAGATCATCATCTCGGCGCGCGACGGCGTCTCCACAGCCAAGGTGCAGTCCGATGTCGAAAATCTCCTGCGCGAGCGCCGCAAGATCGTGCCCGGCCGCCAGGACGATTTCAACGTCAACGACATGACCCAGATTGCCGAGGCGATGACCGGCACGACGACGCTGCTGACCGGCCTGCTCGGCGCCGTCGCTGCGATCAGCCTGCTCGTCGGCGGCATCGGCATCATGAACATCATGCTGGTCTCCGTCACCGAGCGCACCCGCGAAATCGGCATTCGTCTCGCGATCGGCGCGCTGGAAAACCAGGTGCTCACCCAGTTCCTCGTCGAAGCCGTGGCACTGTCGCTGTTTGGCGGCATTACCGGCATCGTGCTCGGCCTGAGCCTCGGCTTCGGCGCCGTGACACTCCTGAAGGTGCCCTTCGTCTTCAGCCCCCTGATGGTCGCCGTCGCCTTCCTGTTCTCCGCGGCAATCGGCATGATCTTCGGTTATTTCCCGGCAAGAAGGGCAGCGCAGTTGAACCCCATCGAGGCGCTGCGGCACGAGTGAAACGCCGTGGCTTCTAGGTCGACCTGTAGAGCGGGAGTCGCAACGGCGCTTTAATCTACCAACGACGAGGGTTTACCCGTGAAATCATGCAGATTGGATAAATACAACCTTTGCTGTAAAATGCTCGTTGCAATACTTGCGTATGAGGATGCCTGGACGGCCTCGGTCTGCCACTGGTTGAAAATATCGATATCGGAAGAAAATGCCCGCCGACCAACATATCCTGCAGGAGGCACTCGACTGCGTCCGCAACCTTCGTGAAATTGGCCATCTTTCGGCGATTGTCCATCAACTACGCACATTGGTTGGAGCTGCCAATCTTGCTTATCAAGCTCTCTTCATTCCCGGCCGTGTGGCCGATGATCGACTGATTGCCGCGACCTATTCGGACAAGTGGAAGAAACTCTATCTGTCGAAAAACTATCTTCGGACCGATCCCATCGAGATCGCGGCACGCAAAGCCTCTCAGCCGGTGGACTGGAGGCATCTGAGGTCTGCGTCGAAGGAAACCGCCTCCTTCTTCGCGGAAGCCGAGCGCCATGGCGTTGGCAACAATGGCGTCTCCATACCACTTGTTGATGCCCAGGCGGGGCGGGCGCTGTTCAGCGTCACATCAAATCTTGAAGGGAACGATTGGGCGGCGTTTAAGGCGCGCGCTTTGCCATTGCTCATTCAAATTGGCAAAGCCATTCAACTTCGGACCGCTGAGATCGAGGTTCAACCCGCAGCTCGGACGTTTCGTAGCTCCGCATTGACTGCCAAGGAAACGGACTATCTGGCGCTTTACGTTGGCGGCTATGAAATCAAACAGATTGGCGACATGCGTTCGGTTTCGGGTACCGCCGTGCGAGCTGCCTTGAATTCCGCCACAGAAAAACTCGACGCGCGCGGGCCGCGTCACGCTGGCTATCTTGCGATTGCGCTCGGCATTATTCCGACTTCGATGATTATGAAATAGCCCGGAAAAGGACCGGGAGAGAGTTCGCCTTTGTTCCAGATAGCCGACAAGATTCCGGGTTTTCGGCATGAATTGATGCAGGCGCTTGCTGCTGCAGTGAACGTGCAAAACATTGTTGGATATTTCTCCGAGACGACGAAATTCGCGGCACCCAATTTCTCATTCTTTTAATAAGAATATTACCTTAAGAGGCTGGATTCAATCGGAAATATCGGTTTAGTTCGATCGCCGTCAGCGGGGTTGATCTACGGCGGGCATGAGTTTCGTGTGCTGTCAAGGTTTGAAATTAAAAGTTGCGCCTAGATTTCTATCCCCGTAACGATCTCGCGGGGAACTATTCTGGCGAAGGGGATGCGGTGCTTGGATAGGATGCAGCCTGACGGGTATCGGAGTTGTCTAGCCGCTTTAGGTAGCTCGTTCTCTTTTTCGTGCAACATCAATATGTTGGCGCTCAGGTCATTTTCACCCGCACGACGGATCGAACGGTCCTCTCCTATCTCATGAAACCAGCCAGCGACCACGCCGAACACGTGTTTCGGGACGAATAACATCATTCTTTTCAATATTTGAAACGCCAGGGGCTAAAAATGGCTGTTATTACAGGGACGGCAGGTAATGATACTTTGGTTGGCACGAGCGGAGACGATCAAATCTCTGGTCTCGACGGCAACGACACCCTCACCGGTGGTGCGGGCGCCGACCAGCTGATTGGCGGTGCGGGCACGGATATTGCCAATTATGAGAATGTGGCGACCGCGATCACTTTTAATTTGAAGACCGGGGTCTACACCGGCGATGCGGCAGGCGACACGTTCAGCGGCATCGAAGTGATCAGAGGCTCTGGCGCCAGTGATACTTTCATCGGCAACAGCATGACCATCACCTTGGATGGGACAAGCGGCATCGACACCGTCGATTATTCCGCCTCCACGGCAGCGGTCAACGTGACCCTCGGTAATCCCGGGGTAACGACGGTGGCATCGGGCGGCGACGCCCAGGGCAACAGCCTCGTCAACATCGAGCAGGTTGTCGGCTCGGCTTTCAATGACACGCTCGTCTTGACCTACGCGGCTCAGACGGCACAGGGCGGCGCCGGCAACGATACCTATGTCGTCAGCTATCAGAGCGCCGTCGTCACCGAAGCGGCAGGCGGCGGCGACGATGAGATCCGCACCGCGATATCCTACTCGATGGCGAACTACGCCAATGTCGAACGACTGACCTTCACCGGCACTGGAAACGCGACCCTGACGGGCAATGCCGGCGACAACATCATCACCGGCGGCACCGGCAACGACACCCTCACCGGTGGTGCGGGCGCCGACCAGCTGATTGGCGGTGCGGGCACGGATATTGCCAATTATGAGAATGTGGCGACCGCGATCACTTTTAATTTGAAGACCGGGGTCTACACCGGCGATGCGGCAGGCGACACGTTCAGCGGCATCGAAGTGATCAGAGGCTCTGGCGCCAGTGATACTTTCATCGGCAACAGCATGACCATCACCTTGGATGGGACAAGCGGCATCGACACCGTCGATTATTCCGCCTCCACGGCAGCGGTCAACGTGACCCTCGGTAATCCTGGGGTAACGACGGTCGCATCGGGCGGCGACGCCCAGGGCAACAGCCTCGTCAACATCGAGCAGGTTATCGGCTCGGCTTTCAATGACACGCTCGTCTTGACCTACGCGGCTCAGACGGCACAGGGCGGCGCCGGCAACGATACCTATGTCGTCAGCTATCAGAGCGCCGTCGTCACCGAAGCGGCAGGCGGCGGCGACGATGAGATCCGCACCGCGATATCCTACTCGATGGCGAACTACGCCAATGTCGAACGACTGACCTTCACCGGCACTGGAAACGCGATCCTGACGGGCAATGCCGGCGACAACGTCATTACCGGCGGCACCGGCAACGACACCCTCGCCGGCGGCGCGGGTGCGGACCAGCTGATTGGCGGCGCAGGGACGGATACCGCCAGCTATGCTAATGTGGCGACCGCGATCACTTTTAATTTGAAGACCGGGGTCTACACCGGCGATGCGGCAGGCGACACCTTCAGCAGCATCGAAGTGATCAGCGGCTCTGCCGCCAGCGACACCTTCATCGGCAATGCCATGACCATCACCTTGGACGGCGGCAGCGGCGTCGACACCATCGACTATTCCGCCTCGACTGCAGCCGTCAACGTGATTCTCGGTCTTGGGGTGACGACGGTCGCATCGGGCGGCGACGCTGAGGGCAACAGCCTCCTCAACTTCGAGCAGGTCATCGGCTCTGCCTTCAACGACACGCTCAGCTCGACCGCCCCGGCCGGCCAGACGCTGCAGGGCGGCGCCGGTAACGATACCTATGTCGTCGCCTACCAAGCCGGCATCATCACCGAAGCGGCAGGCGGCGGCGACGACGAGATCCGCACTCCTTGGACATCCTACACAATGGCGAACTACGCCAATGTCGAGCGTCTGACCTTCACCGGTACCGGAAACGCGTTTCTGACCGGCAATACCGGCAACAACATCATCACCGCAGGAACGGGCAACGATACCCTCACCGGCGGTGATGGCGATGACATTCTGATCGGCGGCGCCGGCGCCGATCAACTGATCGGCGGTGCGGGGACGGATACCGCCAGCTATGTCAATGCGGCGGCCGCAATCACCCTTAATTTGCAGACCGGCGTTCATACAGGCGACGCCGCTGGCGACACCTTCGACAGCATCGAAGCATTCGCAGGATCGAACTTCAACGACACCTTGATTGGCGGCGCCAGCGACGACATCCTCATCGGCGGCGCCGGCGCCGATCAACTGATCGGCGGTGCGGGGACGGATACCGCCAGCTATGCCAATGCGGCGGCTGCGATCACTCTTAATCTGAAGGCCGGGGTCCACACAGGCGACGCCGCCGGCGACACCTTCGACAGCATCGAGGCGTTCATCGGTTCGAACTTCAACGACACCTTCTTCAGCTCAGCTTCGGCGGACAATCTAAACGGTGGAGCCGGTACCCTCGATACGATCGATTATTCGCTCTCCAGTGCTGCGGTAAACGTCAACCTGACGACCAACGTCGTCAGCGGCGGCGATGCGGCCGGCGACGTTCTGGTCAACTTCGAGCGTGTCGTAGGATCATCCTTTGCCGACACGTTGGCCTCTTCCACTTCTGGACACACCCTCGTCGGAGGAGCCGGAGACGATATCTATCTTGCCGGCAACCAAGGCGTGACGATTACGGAGACCGCTGGCGGGGGCACGGACGAGATACGCACCACGCTGGCAACCTATTCAATGGCCGCCTTCGCCAATGTCGAGCGTCTGACCTTCACCGGTACCGGAAATGCGACACTGACCGGCAATGCCGGCAACAACGTCATATCAGGTGGAACGGGGAACGATACGCTGATTGGCGGCGCCGGCGCCGACCAGTTGATCGGTGGGGCCGGTACGGATACCGCCAGCTATGCCAATGCGGGGGCCACGGTCACTGTTAACCTGAAGACCGGGGTCCACATCGGCGACGCCGCTGGCGACACCTTCAGCAGCATCGAAGCGTACATCGGTTCTTCCTCCAAAGACACCTTCGTCGGCAACGGCACGGCCGTCACCTTCAACGGCGGCGTCGGCACCGACACCGTGAGCTATTCCAGCTCGGCTGCCGCCGTCAACGTGACCCTTGGGGCTGGCGGGGTGACGACGGTCGCATCGGGCGGCGATGCGGAAGGCAATCGCCTCCTCAACATCGAGCAGGTCATCGGCTCTGCCTTCAACGACACGCTCGGCTCGACTGCCACGACCACCCAGACGCTGCAGGGCGGCGGCGGCAACGATACCTATGTCGTCAGCTCCCAGAACACCGTCATCACCGAAGCGGCAGGCGGCGGCGATGACGAGATCCGCACCTCTGCAACGTCATATTCGATGGCGAACTACGCCAATGTCGAGCGCCTCACCTATACCGGAACCGGCAACACCACCCTGACCGGCAATGCCGGTGACAACATCATCACCGGCGGAACCGGCAATGATACGCTGAATGGCGGTGGCGGAAACGATCAGCTTCATGGCGGCAGCGGCGATGATACGCTCTTCAGCGGAGCTGGCGAATTCCACCTCTATGGTGGCGACGGCAACGACACTCTGAACCTAATATCGGGCCAAGGGTTTGCAGATGGCGGCAGCGACGGCGATACCTACCAGGTGAACATGCTTCTCGCGGCGACAATCAAGGACACCGGCATTGGAGGAAGTGACGCTGTGTATTTGGACAGGGTCCAGTCCTTGGCGGATTTTGATAACATGAGAATAGGGGACGATCTCGTCCTTCAATCTCATGCCGACGCGCAGCCTGGCACAGGGTATGAAAATGCCACGGTGATATTGGAGGACTGGTACGCCGGATCCAATACCATCGAGTTCTTCTACCTTGCAGACGGCACGCAGGTTTCGGGAACTCTGTTTAGTTGAGGCTCTGCAGCAAGGCAACTGTAAGAGGATTCAGTTGCCTTGCACTTGAAGCAACTTGAGGAAGCGTTCAAAACGCAAGATGTCTCTCACTCTTGTTAATCGGACGCAAGCACCATCGGAGGGAGGCATCATGCCGCTCAACAGGTTGGTGATCTATGCTGGGAATGTCGAGGAAACGGCGCGGTTTTATGAGAAGCACTTCGGTTTCAAGGCAACCAGCCTGCCGGGCGACAGGATCGTCGAACTCATCGCTCAGGACGGAGGTGCGAATATCATGTTGCACCAGGCCGCTAAGGGGCAGCGGAGCGGTCAATCTGCCGTAAAGCTGGTCTTCGACGTGGAGGACGTCGAGGCTTTTTGCAGACAATGCGCGGAAAACGGCCTGGAGTTCGGTGCGATCCATAAAGCCGATGGCTATCTGTTCGCCAATACAAAAGACCCGTGTCAAAATTCGATCTCGGTTTCCAGCCGGGCGTTTCGCAAGGGGTGACCGAGGGAAGTTACCGCGCGCTGTGCCTCTGTAGGCGAGGGCGAGTTTGAAAGCCAACCGCACTCTCCGTCCTCCTCGGCCTTGAGCCGAGGATCCATGCCGCGGCTGCTGATGGGTGCGTGGGATGCTCGGCTCAAGGCCGAGCATGACGGAGAGTGGGGCGGTCGGCAGGAGCCATTCACGGCGTAGACGCCCGTACCGGCAATGCCGTTCGCCGATTTTCAGCAGCCTCGCCTATGTTATCTATCTGTCTCTATTCTGATATTTCAATGCCGACTTGTCTTCGGTTTTTGACCGTGCCACTATGTGATATATCAGAGTTGGCGACGGAGCTCCGTATTGCAGACTTCACAAAGCCATCTTGCCTATCTCGCGCTGGAACATCTGATCGTGACGCTGGCGCTGGAGCCCGGCGCGCTCGTCACTGAAAAACAGCTGATCGATATGGCGGGCCACGGACGTACGCCGGTGCGCGAGGCGATCCAGAAGCTCGCCTGGCAGGGGTTGATCCTGGTCAAGCCGCGCGTCGGGCTGCAGGTCGCCGAAATCGCGCCCGAGGATCATGGCAATGTCATGCAGGTGCGCCGCGAGCTGGAGCCGATCGCGGCAAGCCTTGTCGCTGAACATGCGAGCGACGAACAGCGCGCGCGTCTCATCGACTGCGCCCGCGCGATGGAGGAATGCGCCGTCACCGGCGATCTCGCCGGCTTCTTCGCCGCCGACAAGGCCTTCGACGAAATCCTTGAAGATGCCTGCCCGAACGGCTTCATCACGGCAGCACTCGGCCCGGTGCAGACGCATTCACGTCGCCTCTGGTACTCCAAGGCAAGCCCGGAGCGCATGGACCGCGCTATCTCGCTGCACGTCGCCGTCATCCGCGCCATCCATCAGGGCAGGCCGGATGAAGCGCGCGCCACCATGGCGGTGCTGATCGACTACCTCAGCCGGACATAGAAACGGCCCCGTTTCCGGAGCCGTTCATAGATCGGATTGTCAGAGATGCTTTAGCCGACGAAAGCGCGCTCGATGACGAATTCGGCGGGCTTGCTGTTGGCGCCTTCATCGAGGCCGGCCTTCTCGAGCAGTTCCTTGGTATCCTTCAGCATGGCCGAGGAACCGCAGATCATGCCGCGGTCGATCACCGGGTCGAGCGGTGGCACACCGAGATCGGTGAACAGCTTGCCGGACGAGATCAGGTCGGTGATGCGGCCGCGATATTCGAAATCCTCGCGCGTGACTGTCGGATAATGGCGCAGCTTGTCGCCGACGACCTCCTTCAGCAGCTCGTCGTTCTGGATCTCGTGCACGAGGTCGAAGCCGTATTTCAGCTCGGCGACATCGCGTGTCGTATGGGTGAGGATGACTTCCTCGAACTTTTCATAGGTCTCGGGATCGCGGATCAGGCTGGCGAAAGGCGCAATGCCCGTTCCCGTCGAGAACATGTAGAGACGACGGCCGGGCGTCAGCGCATCGAGCACCAGCGTGCCCGTCGGCTTCTTGCGCATCAGCACCTGGTCGCCCGGCTTGATCGCCTGCAGATGTGAGGTGAGCGGACCGTCCGGCACCTTGATCGAGAAGAATTCAAGCTCTTCGGCCCAGGCGGGGCTCGCGATCGAATAGGCGCGGAAGACTGGCTTGCCCTCGACCATCAGCCCGATCATCGCGAATTCGCCGGAACGGAAACGGAAGCCCTGCGGCCGGGTCATCGTGAAGCGGAAGAGCCGGTCGGTATAGTGCGTGACATCGAGCACCGTCTCGGCATAGACGCCGGCGGGGATGGACGAGGCGAAGTCTTCGGTCTTTGCAGGCGCGTTCATTGCGGTAGAGGATCCCGTTTCGTCGGATGAACTGTCGGATGCGAGCGAGATATTACATATCGGGCCGGAATTAAAGGCATTCCATTCCACGCGACGCTTCTAAAGGGAAATATGCATGTCATTGTCAGGATTCAATGGGGAGCAAGGGGCGGGTGGGGAATGTCGTATTTCCCGCTGGCGAAGCCCGGCAAAGGATGCATATTAGAGCAGCACGCCGGAAACGGATGCCGGTTTCGGCAAAAACGGTGCGACAACAAAGACCTACGGCGTCGGACCCGATTCAGCAACAGGGTTGGGCGTTGGTGGCGAAAAAAAGATGCTTGCCGGAGCGAGCGCGATAGGCGGTCGGGGGAATATGAAGATTTTCAACTACAAGCGTGTTCCTTATGCGGAGATGCGCGCCTTTTCCGTCCATATCCTGACGGCATCCGGCTCCTTCCTTGCCTTTCTCGGCGTCGTTGCCGCCGCCGAGCACCGCTTCATCGACATGTTCTGGTGGCTGGGCCTCGCCCTTCTGGTTGACGGCATAGACGGGCCGATCGCCCGTAAGGTGCGTGTCAAGGAAGTGCTGCCGAACTGGTCGGGCGATACGCTCGACAATATCATCGATTACGTCACCTATGTGCTTCTGCCGGCCTTCGCGCTTTATCAAAGCGGCATGATCGGCGAGCCCTGGTCCTTCGTCGCCGCCGGCATGATCGTCGTCTCCAGCGCCATCTATTATGCCGATATGGGCATGAAGACGGACGAGTATTTCTTCTCCGGCTTCCCCGTCGTCTGGAACATGATCGTCTTCACGCTGTTCGTTATCGATGCCAGCGCCACGACGGCGCTTACCGTCGTCATCGTCTCGGTGGTGCTGACCTTCCTGCCGATCAATTTCCTCCACCCGGTCCGGGTCAAAAGGCTGCGCCCGCTCAACCTCGGCGTCTTCTTCCTGTGGTCGGCGCTCGGCATTTTTTCGCTGCTGATGCATTTCGACACACCCGAATGGGCGCTCATTCTCTTCATCGTGACCGGAGCCTATCTTTACGTCATCGGCGCGGTGCTGCAATTCTTCCCCGCCCTTGGACGCGAAGCATAGGACAGGCAAGATGACCAAAACGCAGGCGGTTTCATTCTCGAGGACAGGCGGGCCGGAGGTTTTCGACTATGTCGAGATCGATCTTCCTCCGCCCTCAGCCGGTGAGGTGCAGATCAGGCAGGCGGCGGTCGGGCTTAATTTCATCGATGTCTATTTCCGCAACGGCACCTACAAGACGCCGCATCTGCCCTTCGTCACCGGCAAGGAGGGCGCCGGCACCGTGACATCGGTCGGCCCCGGCGTGGAGGAGTTCAAGGTCGGCGACCGTGTCGCCTATGCCGGCGCTGATGGCGCCTATAGCGCCGAACGCAATGTTGAGACGCGGCATCTGGTGCATGTGCCCGAGGGAATCGAGCTCGAAACGGCAGCGGCGATGATGCTGAAGGGCATGACTGCCGAATATCTCTTGAATCGCACCTTCAAGGTCGGCCCGCAGACGGTCCTGCTGTTCCACGCCGCTGCCGGCGGCGTCGGCTTGATCGCTGGCCAGTGGGCAAAAGCGCTCGGCGCCACTGTCATCGGCACGGCGGGCTCCGAAGACAAGATCGAGCTGGCGCTTGCCCATGGCTACGACCATGTGATCAACTACAAGAGCGACAGCTTCGTCGACCGTGTCCGCGACATCACCGGCGGCAAGGGCGTGGATGTCGTCTACGATTCGATCGGCCGGGATACTTTTCCACAGTCGCTCGATTGTCTGAAACCGCGCGGCCTTTTTGCCTCCTTCGGCCAATCTTCCGGGCCGATCGAGAATTTCACCCTCGCAATGCTGGCCCAGAGGGGCTCGCTCTTTGCGACGCGGCCGACACTCTTCACCTACATCGCCGCGCGCCAGGAACTGATCGACAGTGCCAAAGCGCTATTTGATATTGTGCAAAGCAACAAAGTGCGTATCAATATCAATCAAACCTATCCGCTGCGTGAGGTTGGGCAGGCTCACGCGGATCTGGAAACAAGAAAAACAACAGGAACGACGCTGCTGATTCCATGAGATCCGAACGGACCGGTTGGCAGAAGAAATGAGGGGAACGTGTCGCCATTGAATGTGCCGGATTCCGGTGCGTTATTATCGGTCCAGAAGCTAACGAAGTTCTTCGGTGGCTTTGCAGCCTGCAATGAAATCGATCTCGATATAGCGCCGGGCGAAATTCATGCGCTTCTCGGCGAAAATGGTGCAGGCAAATCCACCCTGGTGAAGATGCTGTTCGGCGTTCTCGAGCCGACGGGCGGGCATATCCTCTGGCAGGGCCAGCCGGTTGCGATCGCGTCGCCCGGTGAAGCCCGCAAGCTCGGCATCGGCATGGTGTTCCAGCATTTTTCGCTGTTCGAGGCGCTGACGGTTGCCGAAAATATCGCGCTGTCGCTCGATGACGCCATTCCGATCGACAGAATCGCCGAGGAGGCGAGGGCGCTGTCCATCGCCTACGGCCTGCCGCTCGATCCGCATGCCCATGTCGCCGATCTCTCGGTCGGCGAGCGACAGCGCATCGAGATCGTCCGCGCGCTGCTGCAGAACCCGAAGCTGATCATCCTCGACGAGCCGACCTCGGTGCTGACGCCGCAGGAAGCCGACAAGCTGTTCGAAACGCTGTTCAAACTGCGCGCCGAGGGGCGCTCGGTTCTTTATATCAGCCACCGCCTAGAGGAGGTGCAGCGCATCTGCGATCGCGCCACCGTGCTGCGCCATGGCCGTGTGACGGGCGCCTGCGATCCGAAGCAGGAAACGCCTGCCTCGCTCGCACGCATGATGGTCGGCAGCGAAGTGGCGACCGTCACGCATCCGGAGCGCAGCGACAGGGGCGAGGTGCAGCTTGCGGTCGCCAACCTTTCCGTCGCCGCGCGCACCCCCTTCGCCATGCCGCTGCGTGATGTGTCGATGGCGGTGCGCTCCGGCGAGATCCTCGCCATTGCCGGTGTCGCGGGCAACGGGCAGAGCGAGCTCTTCGACGCATTGTCCGGCGAATATCCCGTTGTTTCGGCCGAGGCGATCGTCATCCGCAAAAAGCCTGTCGGCAATCAGGGCATTACCGCCCGCCGTCTGCTCGGCGCCGGCTTCGTGCCGGAAGAGCGCCACGGCCATGCCGCCGTCTCCGCCATGAAACTGTCCGACAATCTCGTCCTTGCCCGCAGCCAGTCGGACCGCAAGGCGTTTCTGGGCCTCTTCGGCATCATCCGCCGCGCTGCAGTGAAATCCGCCGCAAGGCGCATTTCCGAGGCGATGGACGTCCGCAAGAGCGGCGATGACCCGGCTGCCGGCTCCCTGTCAGGCGGCAACCTGCAGAAATTTATCGTCGGGCGCGAGCTCGACCGTCAGCCGGCAGTACTCGTCGTCAACCAGCCGACCTGGGGCGTCGATGCGGGGGCTGCAAGCCGCATCCGCCAGGCGCTCGTCGATCTCGCAAGAAGCGGTTCGGCCGTCGTCGTCATCAGCCAGGACCTCGACGAGATCTTCGAAGTGGCGACCGATATTGCCGTCATCTGCGAGGGCCGTCTTTCCCGCCCGTTTCCAGCGGGCGAACTGACGCGGGAAAGGATCGGACTGCTGATGGGCGGACTGCACGAGAGCAGCTCTCCCCCGGAGGCGCCCCATGCGCATTGAACTTGAAAAACGCCCCGACGTCTCGAAGCTTTTTGCCTTCGTCTCGCCGCTGCTTGCCCTTGTCCTGACGCTGGTATTCGGCGCCATCATGTTCGCCATGCTCGGCAAGGACCCGGACGCCGCGCTGGAATCCTTCTTCATCGAGCCGCTGCTCGAGGTCTGGTCGCTGCACGAACTGGCGATCAAGGCGGCGCCCCTGATCCTGATCGCCGTCGGCCTGGCCGTCTGTTATCGCTCGAACAACTGGAATATCGGCGCCGAAGGCCAGTTCACCATCGGCGCCATCACCGGCTCCTATCTGCCGATCGTCTTCTACGACTGGCATTCGCCGCTCGTGCTGCCGCTGATGCTGATCCTAGGCGCACTCGGCGGTGCGCTTTTCGCCGCCATTCCGGCGCTGCTGAAGGCGCATTTCAACACCAATGAGATCCTGACATCGCTGATGCTGGTCTATGTCGCCCAGCTCTTCCTCGACTGGCTGATCCGCGGCGCCTGGCGCGATCCGAAGGGCTTCAACTTTCCCGTTTCGCGTGATTTCGCGCCGGAAGCAGTGCTGCCGGCGATCTGGGAAGAATCGGGCCGCGCCCATTGGGCCTTCATCTTCGCCATTGTCGCCGCAATCGGTGCCTGGTTCATGCTGCGTTATACGCTGAAAGGCTTCGAGATCGTTGTGCTCGGCCAATCGGAACGGGCAGGGCGCTTTGCCGGATTCTCGTCGAAGAAGATGATCTGGTTCAGCTTTCTCTTCTCTGGCGCTCTTGCCGGCCTTGCTGGCATCAGCGAGGTTTCCGGCTCGATCGGCCATTTGCAACCGGCGATCTCACCGGGCTACGGCTTCACCGCCATCATCGTCGCCTTCCTCGGCCGCCTCAATCCGCTCGGCATCATCGCATCCGGCCTGGTGCTGGCGTTGACCTATCTCGGCGGCGAGGCAGCACAGCTTTCGCTCGGCGTTTCCGACAAGGTCACCCGCGTCTTCCAGGGCCTGCTGCTCTTCTTCGTGCTCTCCTGCGATACGCTGATCTATTACAACATCCGCATTGTCTGGTCGCGGGTAAGGGGCAGGGCGGCATGAGCATCTTCGAAGCCATTCTGCTGACTGTCATCACCGCCTCCACACCGCTCGTCATCGCCGCACTTGGCGAACTCGTGACCGAGCGCTCCGGCGTTCTCAATCTCGGTGTCGAAGGCATGATGATCATGGGCGCGGTCGGTGCCTTTGCTGCGGCACAGCTCACCGGCTCGGCCTATATCGGCATTGTCGGCGGTATCGTCAGCGGCGCGCTGTTTTCGCTGTTCTTCGCCTTCCTGACGTTGACACTCGTTGCTAATCAGGTGGCGACAGGTCTTGCGCTGACGATCCTTGGCCTCGGCGCCTCCGGCATGCTTGGCGAGGCGTTTGTCGGTGCGCCCGGCGTCCGGCTGCTGCCGATCGAAATCCCGGTGCTTTCCGCCATTCCCTATGTCGGAACGGTCCTCTTCAAGCAGGATTTGATCTTCTACCTGTCGATCCTGCTCGTTATCGCCGTCAACTGGTTCCTCTTCAAGAGTCGCACCGGCCTGAAGATCCGCGCCATCGGTGACAATCACGCCTCGGCGCATGCGCTCGGTATCGACGTCATCCGCATGCGCTACCTCGCCGTGATGTTCGGCGGCGCCTGCGCCGGCCTTGCCGGCGCGCAGCTGTCGCTGATCTATACGCCGCAATGGACAGAGAACATGTCCGGCGGGCGCGGCTGGATCGCGCTGGCGCTCGTCGTCTTCTCCTCCTGGCGGCCTTGGCGCCTGCTGGCCGGCGGTTATCTCTTTGGGGCGGTAACAATCCTGCAACTGCACGCGCAGGCCTTCGGCATCGGCATTCCCTCGCAGTTCCTCTCGATGCTGCCCTATGCGGCGACGGTTGTGGTCCTCATCATCATCTCGCATAATCGGCGCACGACGTTGATCAATACGCCGGCCTCGCTCGGCAAAGCCTTCGTGCCGGACCGGTGAGCAACAACAAGACGGGTTTCGAAACTTCCAACCAACAGGGATCAATATGAAAAAACTTGCACTTGCTCTCGCAGCGACAGCTGCCCTCGTTCTGAGCATCGGTTCGGCCGCCGAAGCGGCTGACAAGACCAAGGTCTGCTTCGTTTATGTCGGCACCCGCACCGACGGCGGCTGGACGCAGGCCCATGAGAACGGCCGCCTCCAGGTCGAGAAGGAATTCGGCGACAAGATCGAGACGCCCTACCTCGAAAGCGTTCCGGAAGGCCCGGATGCCGAACGCGCCATCGAGCGCATGGCCCGCTCCGGTTGCTCGCTGATTTTCACCACGTCCTTCGGTTTCATGGACCCGACTATTGCCGTCGCCAAGAAGTTCCCGAAAGTGAAGTTCGAGCATGCGACAGGCTTCAAGGCCGCCGACAATGTCGCGACCTACAATTCCCGCTTCTATGAAGGCCGCTACATCAGTGGCATTATCGCCGGCAAGCTCTCGAAAACCGGCACGGCCGGCTATATCGCCTCCTTCCCGATCCCCGAGGTGGTGATGGGCATCAATGCCTTCGAAACTGGCGCCAAGTCGGTCAATCCAAACTTCAAGATGAAGGTTATCTGGGTCAACACGTGGTTCGACCCGGGCAAGGAAGCCGATGCCGCCAAGGCGCTGATCGACCAGGGCGTCGATATCCTCACCCAGCACACGGACACGACCGCTCCAATGCAGGTCGCCGAGCAGCGCGGCGTCAAGGCCTTCGGCCAGGCTTCCGACATGATCAAGGCTGGTCCGAACGTCCAGCTGACCGCGATCATCGACACCTGGGGCAATTATTACGTCAAGCGCGTCAAGGCGCTTCTCGACGGCAACTGGAAGTCAGAGCAGAGCTGGGACGGCCTCAAGGACGGCATCCTGACGATGGCGCCCTATAGCAACATGCCCGACGACGTGAAGAAACTCGCCGAGGAGACCGAAGCCAAGATCAAATCCGGCGAACTGCATCCCTTCACCGGCCCGATCAACAAGCAGGACGGCACACCCTGGCTGAAGGCCGGCGAGAAGGCCAATGACGCAACGCTGCTCGGCATGAACTTCTATGTCGAAGGTGTGGACGATAAGCTGCCGGGTAAATAGTCCCGTAGGCTATCTCGCGGATGCGAAGAGCGCCCTTGTGGGCGCTCTTTTTTTGCTGCAATGCATCCCAAGATTCCGATTTACAAAAGTAATACTATATGATTTTTTGACCCTGCGCCGCGAGATGCGGCATTGGGAGGAAATCATGAAATTGAAGACTGCACTTTTGAGTGCCACGATTCTGGCTGCCTGCATGTTCGGTTCGGCTTCGGCCGCCGGCCTCACTGTCGGCTTCTCGCAGATCGGCTCGGAATCGGGCTGGCGTGCGGCTGAAACCACCGTGACCAAGGAGCAGGCCAAGAAGCGCGGCATCGATCTGAAGTTTGCCGATGCGCAGCAGAAGCAGGAAAACCAGATCAAGGCTTTGCGCTCCTTCATTGCTCAGGGCGTCGATGCCATTCTGATTGCTCCGGTCGTCGAAACCGGCTGGGACGACGTTCTTAAGGAAGCCAAGGAAGCCGCAATCCCGGTCATCCTTCTCGACCGTACGATCAAGGCTCCCGACGATCTCTACCTGACGGCGGTTACGTCAGACCTGGTGCATGAAGGCAAGGTTGCAGGCGACTTCCTGGTCAAGACCGTCGGCGACAAGAAGTGCAATGTCGTCGAGCTGCAGGGCACCACCGGTTCGTCGCCGGCCATCGCCCGCAAGAAGGGCTTCGAAGAGGCTCTTGCCGGCCACGACAACCTCAAGATCGTTCGCAGCCAGACCGGTGACTTCACCCGCACCAAGGGCAAGGAAGTCATGGAAAGTTTCCTGAAGGCCGAGAATGGCGGCAAGGATATCTGCGCTCTCTACGCCCATAACGACGACATGGCCGTCGGCGCCATCCAGGCGATCAAGGAAGCCGGCCTGAAGCCTGGCAAGGATATCCTCGTTGTCTCCATCGACGCCGTGCCCGATATCTTCAAGGCCATGTCCGAAGGCGAGGCCAATGCCACGGTCGAGCTGACGCCGAATATGGCAGGTCCGGCCTTCGATGCGCTCGAAGCCTATCTGAAGGACAAGAAGGCTCCGGCCAAGTGGATCCAGACCGAGTCGAAGCTCTACACGCCTGCCGACGAGCCGATGAAGGTCTACGAAGAGAAGAAGGGTCAGGGCTACTGATCTGATGTGACACCGCTGCATAATTCCTTCAATCGGCATTCGATTTCTGGAAAAAATCATGCAGCAATTCAAAGCGCTACAGCGTCCTTATGCGTCTCGAAAAGACGAGGGCGCTGTAGAACCGCACCGGCCCGTCATGGACCGGTGCGGAACTGCCTTTGCCGCCTTGGGACGTCATGTCCGGCCGCGGCGCGGCTTTTGCCGTCAATATCAGGAAAACAGACCCTTATGATTCACGATTTCGAGAACGTTCTCGCGGCCTCCGGAATATCGAAATTCTTTCCAGGCGCAGTGGCGCTGGATAAGGTCGATTTCACGCTCCGCAGAGGCGAGGTGCACGCATTGCTGGGTGAAAACGGCGCCGGCAAGTCGACGCTGATCAAGTGCATCACCGGCGCCTATCATCGTGACGAGGGCAGCCTGACGCTGGACGGCCAGGAAATCAATCCGGCCAATACGCTCGCCGCCCAGAAGCTCGGCATCGGCACGGTGTACCAGGAGGTCAATCTCCTTTCCAATCTGAGCGTCGCCGAAAATCTCTTTCTCGGACGCCAGCCAAGGCGTTTCGGCATGACCGACGTCCGTGCGATGAACCGCAAGGCGCGCGATCTGCTCGCCGGCTACGGCATCGATATCGACGTTACTGCTGAGCTCGGCCGTTTTTCCGTCGCTGTCCAGCAGGTGGTTGCCATCGCCCGCGCCGTTGATCTTTCCGGTAAGGTGCTGATCCTCGACGAGCCCACAGCAAGCCTCGACAACCAGGAGGTGGCGCTGCTCTTCCGGATCATCGAGGACCTCAAGAAGCGCGGCCTGGGCATCGTTTTCATCACCCATTTTCTCGAGCAGGTCTATGCGATCAGCGACCGTATTACCGTGCTGCGCAACGGCAAGCTCGTCGGTACCCGCGACGCCGCCGATCTGCCGCGCCAGGGCCTGATTGCCATGATGCTCGGTCGCGAGCTGGCGCATGTCGAGGAGACGGTGAGGGAACACAGCCTTGCGGCAGGCGAAGTCCGATATCGTTTCTCAGGCTACGGCAAACGCGGCAAGGTCAAACCTTTCGACCTTGAGGTGCGAGCCGGAGAGGTGGTCGGCGTTGCCGGGCTGCTCGGCTCCGGTCGTACCGAAACAGCCGAACTTCTCTTCGGCATCGAACATGCCGACAGCGGCAGCGCCACGATCGACGGCCAGCCGGTAACGCTTTCGAGCCCGCGCGCCGCAATCGAAAAAGGCTTTGGCTTCTGCCCCGAGGACCGCAAGACCGATGGCATCATCGGCGACCTGTCAATCAGGGAGAACATCGCACTTGCGCTCCAGGCCCGCCGCGGCTGGACGCGGCCGCTTTCACGCGCCGAGCAGAATGCGCTTGCCGACCGCTACATCAAGGCGCTCGATATTCGCACCACCGATCGCGAGAAGCCGATCCGGCTGCTTTCCGGCGGCAATCAGCAGAAGGCGATCCTCGCCCGCTGGCTGGCGACCAATCCGAAGTTTCTGATCCTCGACGAGCCGACCCGCGGCATCGATGTCGGCGCCCATGCCGAGATCATCCGGCTCATCGAACAACTCTGCGCCGATGGCATGTCGCTGATCGTGATTTCCTCGGAACTTGAAGAACTTGTCGCCTATAGTTCACGTGTCATCGTACTTCGCGACAGGCAACATATCGCCGAATTGACAGGCGAACGTATCACCGCGGCCGGCATCGTCGAAGCCATTGCCGCCGCCGAACACAAGATGGAGAATGCATGAGGTCCTCGCTGAAGGCGCTGGCCTATCGCCTGGCGCCGCAATTGATTGCGCTCGTTGTCATTCTTTTGTTGAATTTCATCACGTCGCCGCAGTTTTTTAATGTCGTGGTTCAGAACGACCGGCTTTATGGAAGCCTGATCGATGTGCTCAATCGCGGCGCGCCGGTGGCGCTGCTGGCGATCGGCATGACGCTGGTCATTGCCACCAAGGGCATCGACCTTTCCGTCGGCGCGATCATCGCGATCTGCGGCGCCGTCGCGGCATCGTCGATTGTGTCAGGAAATTCAGTTGCTTATACCGTTATCCTAACGCTTGCTATCGGGCTTGCCTGCGGCGTCTGGAACGGTTTCCTGGTGGCAGTCCTCAATATCCAGCCGATCATTGCGACGCTGGTGCTGATGGTGGCCGGCCGCGGCATCGCCCAGCTCATCACCGAAGGCGCCATCCTGACCTTCAACGATGACGGGCTGACCTTCTTCGGCAGCGGTTCCATGGCTCTCCTGCCGATGCCTGTCGTCATCTGGCTTCTCGTCGGCCTGCTCGTCATCCTGCTTGTGCGCCGCACGGCGCTCGGCATGCTGATCGAAGCCGTCGGCATCAATCGCCGCGCCAGCACGCTCTCCGGCATTCAAACGCCGGTGCTGCTGATGGCGGTCTATATGCTGAGCGGGCTCTGTGCCTCGATCGCTGGCATCATCGTCGCAGCCGACATCAAGGGCGCCGATGCCAACAATGCCGGCCTATGGCTGGAACTCGACGCGATCCTCGCCGTCGTCGTCGGCGGCAATTCGCTGCTCGGCGGCCGCTTCAGCATTCTCGGATCGCTGATCGGCGCGATGATCATCCAGGCGGTGAACACCGGCATCCTGTCCGCCGGCTTCCCGCCTGAATTCAACCTGATCATCAAGGCCGTCATCATTATCGTCATCCTCGTCATCCAGTCGCCGGCGGTACAATCGCTCGCCATCTTCGCCAGCCGCCGGCAGGGCGGTAGGGAGCAGCCGAAATGAACTCCAAATACCTGCCGCTGCTTGCGACCATCGTCATCTTCGTGCTCGCCTATGCCGGCTGCGCGCTGCAATATCCGAACATGCTATCGACGCGCGTCATCGGCAATCTTTTGACCGACAACGCCTTTCTCGGCATCGCTGCCGTCGGCATGACCTTTGTCATCATTTCGGGCGGCATCGATTTGTCGATCGGCTCGGTTATCGCCTTTACCGGCGTTTTCCTCGCGGTGATCCTTGAGAACACCTCGATCCATCCGCTGCTCGCCTTTGCGATCGTGCTGGTCATCACCACTGCCTTCGGCGGTATCATGGGCGCGATCATCCACTATCTCGAAATGCCGGCCTTCATCGTCACCCTTGCCGGCATGTTCCTGGCGCGCGGCATGGCCTTCGTGCTCTCGATCGACAGCATCCCGATCAACCACGAATATTATTCGATGCTGACGAGCCTCTATTACCGACTGCCCGGCGGCGGGCGGCTGACGCTGATCGGCGGCATCATGCTTCTGGTCTTTGCCGTCGGCATCTTCATCGCCCAGCGCACCCGTTTCGGCACCAACGTCTATGCGCTCGGCGGCGGCACGCAGACGGCGCGGCTGATGGGCGTGCCGGTCGGCCGCACGACAATCCAGATCTATGCGCTCTCGGGCTTTCTGGCGGGGCTATCCGGGATCGTTTTTTCGCTGTACACCTCTGCCGGATATTCTCTTGCAGCAGTCGGCGTCGAACTCGATGCCATCGCGGCGGTCGTCATTGGGGGGACGCTGCTGACCGGAGGAGCGGGATTCGTGGCGGGAACCTTGATCGGTATCCTGATCCAGGGGCTCATTCAGACCTACATCACCTTCGACGGCACGCTGTCGAGCTGGTGGACCAAGATCCTGATTGGCCTTTTGCTGTTTGCATTCATCCTGATGCAGAAAGCCATCCTGTTCGTGTCCAGTCTGAACAAGAGGTACGCCTGAGGGGGAGACGGATCGCTTGCGCTACAAATTGGACGAGACACGCAAGACGGGGCGTAGAACCCGGACGAGCCACGCGCAGGTGGTCGACGAACTCGGCAAGGCGATTGTCGCCGGCACCTATCCGGTCGGCTCGATCCTGCCAGGCGATACGGAACTGGCGCAACGCTTCAAAGTGTCCCGCACGGTGTTGCGGGAGACGATGAAGACGCTCGCCGCCAAGGGCATGGTCGTCGCCAAGGCGCGGGTCGGCACGCGTGTGACCGAAAAGAACCTCTGGAACATGTTCGACAGCGAGATCATCGCCTGGCACTTCGACAATGGCGTGACGGAGGAGTTTCTACTGCAGCTCTACGATATTCGTCTCGCCTTCGAACCTTTCGCCGCCGGTCTCGTCGCCGAGCGGGCGAATGCCGAGGAGATCGAGATGCTGCACGGGCTGGCGCTCGAGATGGCAGCGGCCGGTCATACGGCCGACAGCCTGGCACTCGCCGACCTTCGTTTTCACCTGGCGATCGCCGAAGCCTCGCACAATCCCTTCATGCGGACACTGGGCAGCCTCATCGAAGCAGCCCTCGTCGGCATGTTCAGGATGAGCACGCCGCCAACCGAAAACGGCTTCGCCAATATCGCCGATACCCATATGCGCATCGTCGATGCAATCGTTTCCGGCGATAACGCCGCCGCGCGCCGTGCGATGGAGGACGTCATCCTGGATGGCCGCCATCATGTGCACGAAGCCTTCGTGGCCCGCGGTTCCGACGCCGTCACAGGGCCGATTTCGGCCGCAATTTCACCTTTGTGAAGGCTTTGCTTATCGATAGCGCCACGCGTCCTTTCGAGAGCCGCAAAGGACGCTGCAGCACTTTGAATGGCTGCATAATTTATCCTTAAATCGATTCCGATTTAGGGAATTTTGCAGTATGAGGCGATAAAGCCGCCTCATGGCGCGGATTCGCGGAGCAAATCATGGAACGCACTTGTCTTGCCGTCATCCTTGCCGCCGGTGACAGCACGCGGATGAAATCCTCGAAATCGAAGGTCCTGCATCCGGTCGCCGGTCGGCCGATGATCGCCCATGTCGTCGAGGCGGTCGCCTCCGCCGGCATCTCGTCCGTCGCCCTTGTCGTCGGCCGTGATGCCGAGGATGTGGCAAAGGCGGCAAGCATCGACGGCGTCGGCATCGAGTCCTATCTGCAGAAGGAACGCCTCGGCACCGGCCACGCGGTGCTGGCGTCCCGCGACGCGATCGCCAAGGGTTATGACGATATCCTCGTCACCTATGGCGACGTGCCGCTGCAAACCGACGGACCGCTGAAGGCCGCCCGCCAGGGCCTTGCCGATGGCAGCGATGTCGTCGTCATTGGCTTCCACACCGACCGCCCGACCGGCTACGGCCGCCTGCTCGTCAAGGATGGCGAACTCATCGCCATTCGCGAGGAGAAGGATGCGACCGATGCCGAGCGCACCGTCACCTGGTGCAACAGCGGGTTGATGGCGATCAACGGCAGAAAGGCGCTCGATCTTCTCTCGAGCATCGGCAACGCCAATGCCAAGGGTGAATTCTATCTGACCGATCTTGTCGAGATCGCCCGTTCGCTCGGCGGACGCGTCACCGCCGTCGATGCTCCTGAGATCGAGATGACCGGCTGCAACACCCGTGCCGAACTCGCCGTCATCGAGCGCTTCTGGCAGGAGCGCCGCCGCCACCAGATGATGCTTTCAGGCGTCACCATGATCGCGCCGGAAACGGTTTTTCTCTCCTACGATACCGTCATCGGCCAGGATGCGCTGATCGAGCCGAACGTCGTCTTCGGTCCCGGCGCGGTGATCGACAGTGGCGCCGTCATCCATGCCTTTTCGCATATCGAAGGCGCGCATGTCAGCCAGGGCGCGACGGTCGGCCCCTTTGCGCGGCTGCGGCCGGGTGCGGATCTCGGTGCCGGTTCGAAGGTCGGCAATTTCTGCGAGGTCAAGAACGGCCGGCTGGGCGAGGGCGCCAAGGTCAACCACCTCACCTATATCGGTGATGCCGTCATCGGCGCCGGCAGCAATATCGGCGCCGGCACGATCACCTGCAACTATGACGGCGTCAACAAGAGCGAGACGGTAATCGGCGAAAACGCCTTCATCGGTTCCAACTCCTCGCTGGTCGCGCCGGTGACGATCGGCGACGGCGCCTATATCGCCTCCGGCAGTGTCATCACCGCCAACGTGCCGGCCGACGCGCTGGCGCTCGGCCGTGCCCGGCAGGAAATCAAGCCCGGCCGCGCGACGCTGCTGCGCGAACGCGCGCTCGCCATCAAGGCGGCGAAGAAGGCGAAAGCCTGACCGGCCTTGCGTAACCGGCGGAAATTCAAAGTGACCGCCGAGGTGATTGAGAAATAAGCAGGAATCGTTAGGACTGGCCTCATTGTTGAGGCCTAGTGGGGATGTTGCATGTGTGGAATTGTGGGGATCGTCGGAACTGCGCCTGTCGCCGGGCGCCTGGTCGATGCGCTGAAGCGTCTCGAATATCGCGGTTACGATTCTTCCGGTGTCGCCACCATTCATGACGGCGTGATGGATCGCCGCCGCGCCGAGGGCAAGCTGTTCAATTTGGAAAAGCGCCTCGACAGCGAACCGCTGCCCGGCACCGTCGGCATCGCCCACACGCGCTGGGCGACCCATGGCGTTCCGAACGAGACCAATGCCCATCCGCATTTCGTCGAAGGCGTAGCCGTCGTCCATAATGGCATCATCGAGAACTTCTCCGAGCTTCGCGACGAACTGACGGAAGTGGGCTCGGTCTTCGAAACCCAGACCGATACCGAGGTGGTCGCCCATCTGATGGCGAAATACCTGCGCGAAGGCCTGGAGCCCCGCGACGCCATGCTGAAGATGCTGAACCGGGTGACCGGCGCCTATGCGCTGGCCATCATGCTCAAGGCTCATCCCGGCACGATCATGGCTGCCCGTTCCGGACCGCCGCTTGCCGTCGGCTACGGCCGCGGCGAGATGTTCCTCGGCTCGGACGCGATCGCACTTTCGCCCTTCACCAACGAGATCACCTATCTCGTCGACGGCGATTTCGCCGTCCTCACCCGAGATGGCGTCTCGGTGCTCGATTTCGCCGGCAAGCCGGTCAAACGCGCCCGCCAGATCTCGCAGGCGACTGCCTATGTCGTCGACAAGGGCAACCATCGCCACTTCATGGAAAAGGAAATCTACGAGCAGCCGGAGGTGATCTCCCACGCGCTCAGCCACTATGTCGATTTCGCCGAGAACACGATCGGCGCCAATGCCGCCGCGATCGACTTCAAGGCAGCGACTGGCCTGGCGATCTCGGCCTGCGGCACGGCCTATCTCGCCGGCCTCGTCGGCAAATACTGGTTCGAGCGTTATGCCCGCCTGCCTGTCGAGATCGACGTCGCCTCCGAATTCCGCTATCGCGAAATGCCGCTGTCGCCGTCGCAGGCCGCACTCTTCATCTCGCAGTCCGGTGAGACCGCCGATACGCTGGCATGCTTGCGCTATTGCCGGGACAACGGGTTGAAGATCGGCGCCGTCGTCAATGTCCGCGAATCAACAATCGCGCGTGAATCCGATGCCGTCTTCCCGATCATGGCCGGCCCCGAAATCGGCGTCGCCTCGACCAAGGCCTTCACCTGCCAGCTCGCCGTGCTGGCAGCGTTGGCGATCGGCGCCGGCAAGGCGCGCGGCACGGTGAGTGCAGACGAGGAGAGGGCGCTGGTGCGCCATCTCGCCGAAATGCCGCGCATCATGAGCCGGGTGCTGAACCTCATCCAGCCGCAGATGGAAAGCCTGTCGCGCGAGCTGTCGAAGTGCAAGGACGTGCTCTATCTCGGCCGCGGCACCAGCTTCCCGCTTGCCATGGAAGGTGCGCTGAAGCTCAAGGAAATCTCCTATATCCACGCCGAAGGTTACGCCGCCGGCGAATTGAAGCACGGACCAATCGCGCTGATCGACGAGAATATGCCTGTCATCGTCATCGCCCCTTACGACCGCTTCTTCGAAAAGACCGTCTCGAACATGCAGGAGGTCGCAGCCCGCGGCGGCCGCATCATCTTCATTACCGACGAGGCCGGTGCAGCGGCCTCGAAACTGCCGACCATGGCGACGATCACCCTGCCTGTGGTCGACGAAATCATCGCGCCGATGATCTTCTCGCTGCCGATCCAACTGCTCGCCTATCACACCGCCGTCTTCATGGGCACCGATGTCGATCAGCCGCGCAACCTGGCGAAATCCGTGACCGTGGAATAAGCCTGTAACGCCGCGACCTTCGCTTCGAAACATATTGTGCGGGACCCCGAATTCTGGCAATTTTGGTCTGCGGACAAGGGGGAAGGGCCGGCGTTCCGGCCTGTCCAGGACTGAGATGGAGTTCATCAGGAAACGATGACCGACAACACCCCCAGAATGCCGGTCGCGACCCGGCTGAGAAATAATTTTCTCGCAGGGCTGATCATCTGCGCGCCGATCGCGATTACCATCTGGCTGACCTGGACCTTCATCCATTGGTCGGACAGCTGGGTCCGGCCCTATATTCCGGCGCGCTGGAATCCGGAAAGCTATCTCAATTTCGCCATTCCCGGTTTCGGCCTGCTGATCGCCGTCGTGCTGATCACCGTCGTCGGCTTCCTCGGCAAGAACCTCATTGGCCAGAGCATCGTCCGTTTCGGCGAATCGATCGTTCAGCGCATGCCGCTGGTCCGCACGGTCTACAGAAGCGTGAAGCAGATTTTCGAAACCGTGCTGAAGGAACAGGCGAACTCCTTCAAGAAGGTCGGCCTCATCGAATATCCGGGTCCCGGCCTCTGGGCACTGATCTTCATCGCCACCGACGCCAAGGGCGAAATCGCTTCGAAGTTCAATGCCATGGGCCAGGATATGGTCGCCGTCTTCCTGCCGCCGACGCCGGTGCCGACAGCCGGCTTCCTCATCTTCGTGCCACGCGAGAAGATCGTCATGCTCGATATGTCGCCGGAAGACGCCGCCAAGTTCCTGATTTCGGGCGGGCTCGTCGCGCCGGAACACAAGCCGGCCGATCCCCAGCAGAAGCATTTGCCGCGGCCAAAGCCGGTGGCAGTTTCCAAAGCGGAATGATGCATGTCGCCCAAAAGTGTTCAGCGGTTTTGGGTAACGACATGCATAGAACAAAGACTTAAAGCGCGCCGTAGCGCGCTTTATCCAGCCCTAAGAAAACGGATCGCCTCGTCGCGGCGGAAAAGATAGAGCAGGGTGCGGATCGCCGTTCCCCTCTCCGTGGTCAATTCCGGATCGCGCTCGATGAGATAGGCGGCATCCTTGCGGGCGATTTCCAGCAGGTCGGCATGTGCTTCCAGGCTAGCGATGCGGAAACCCGGCGTACCGGATTGCCTCGTGCCGAGCAATTCGCCTTCACCGCGCAGCTTCAAGTCCTCTTCTGCAATGCGGAAGCCATCTTCCGTCTCCCGCATAATCGAAAGCCTGGCATGGCCGGTCTCGCCGAGCGGCCCCTTATAGAGCAGGATGCAGGTCGAAGCCTCGTCGCCGCGCCCGACCCGGCCGCGCAGCTGATGCAATTGCGCCAGGCCGAAGCGTTCGGCATGTTCGATCACCATGATCGTCGCATCCGGCACGTCGACACCGACCTCGACGACGGTCGTGGCGACGAGCAGCCGGGTCTCGCCATTCTTGAACGCCATCATCGCCGCATCCTTCTCCGGTCCGCTCATGCGACCGTGGATGAGGCCGATGCCCGGGCCAAGTGCCGCGACCAGTGTCGCATGCCGCTCTTCGGCCGACATCAGGTCGAGCTCTTCGGATTCCTCGACCAGCGGGCAGATCCAGTAGGCCTTCTTACCCTCGGCGATTGCGCTTTGCAGGCGTCCGACGATTTCGCCGGTCCGTTCCATCGGCACGGTGATCGTCTGGATCGGCTTGCGGCCGGCCGGTTTCTCGGTGAGCTTGGAGACGTCCATATCGCCGAAGGCGGCAAGCACCAGCGTGCGCGGGATCGGCGTCGCCGTCATGACCAGCATGTGCGGCGAGAGGCCCTTGGCCGTCAGCCGCAGCCGCTGATGCACGCCGAAACGGTGCTGCTCGTCGACGACGGCAAGCATCAGATTGGCGTAGGCGACGCTGTCCTGGAACAGCGCATGCGTGCCGATGACGATCTGGGCGGCACCCGAGGCGATTCGCTCCAGGATTTCTTCCCGTTCGCGTCCCTTGGTGCGCCCGGTCAGCACCTCGATGCCGAGCCAGGCAGAGGCGGCGAATTTCGAGATCGTCGCGTGGTGCTGCCGCGCCAGGATTTCGGTCGGCGCCATCAGCACGGCCTGGCCGCCGCTCTCGATCACCGCCGCCATCGCCATCAGCGCCACCAGCGTCTTGCCGGAACCGACATCGCCCTGCAGCAGCCGCAGCATGCGCTCGTTGCCGGCCATGTCCTTCAAAACCTCGGCGATCGCCTCGTTCTGGCTGCCGGTGAGCGAGAAGGGCAAGGTCTTCAGGATCTTGCTGCCGATGGTGCCGGTCGCATGCACCGGCTGGCCCGCCACCTTGCGCAACCTCTGCCGCACCAGGCTCAGCGACAGCTGGCCGGCGAGGAACTCGTCATAGGCAAGCCGCCGCCGGGCAGGGGCCTGCGGGTCGATATCGGTGGGATCGCGCGGCTCGTGCAGCATGTGGAAACTGTCGCGGATCGACGGCAGTCCCTGTTTCTCAGTCAAGGCCAGGTCGATCCATTCCGGCAGCTCGGGAAAACGCGGCAGGCCGGCGTCGATGATCTTGCGCAGCGTCTTCGGCGAGAGCCCCGCCGTCAGCGGATAGATCGGTTCGACCAGCGGCAGGCTCTCCGCCTCGTCGGCTCGGACGATATAATCGGGATGTACCATCGAGGCGCGGCCGTTGAACCAGTCGATCTTGCCGCTGACCGTCACCTCCGCATCTATCGGCAGCTGCTTTTCCAGCCACGCCGCCTGTCCGCGGAAGAAGACCAGCGTCAGCTCGCCGGTCTCGTCATGCAGGAAGACGCGGTAGGGGATATTGCTTCTGCCGCCCGGCGGCACCTGGTGGCGGTCGACGCGCGCCGTGATCGTCACGATCGCGCCGTGCTGCGCGCGCGCGATTCCAGGCTGGTTGCGTCTGTCGATCAGCGAAAAGGGCGCGTGGAAGAGCAGGTCGATCACCCGGCAATCTTCCAGCGTCTCGCGCCCGAGCAGCTTGACCAGCAGGTCGGCGATCTTCGGGCCGACGCCTGGAAGGCCCGAAATGGGGGAAAACAGAGGATCGAGAATGGCGGGGCGCATGCGGCCAAAATGCGATGAACAATGCGGCCTTGGCAAGGCTGACAAGCCGCTTTCGAGGGTCTATAGAGGCGCATCAACAGGAAGGTAATGCCATGACAGGTGTCACGCTCACGAGTGCCGGTCTCGACCCGCGCCGCCGCAGAATCCTTTTCCGCTGCTGGCATCGCGGCATCCGCGAGATGGATCTGGTCTTCGGCCAGTTCGCCGAAGCCGAGGTCGCGACTCTGTCGGAAGCCGAACTCGACGAGTTCGAGACGATCATGGCGGAAGAGGACAATGATCTCGTCCGCTGGATCATGGGAACATGGCCGGTGCCCGAGCGTTTCCAGACACCGGTGTTTGCGCGCATCGCCGCCTACAAGCCCGATTTTGACAAGCCCCTCAGGACGCCGGAATGATCCCTGGTTTCGATGCGAAGAAGCTTGCGGCCATTGCCGAGCCGCTGACGATCGGCAATGTGCCGGCAGGTCTTGAAACGCTGCTGCTCGCCGAACTCGCCCGAACGGGAGAGCCGGTCGCCTATGTCATGTCCGACGGCCATCGCATGGCCGATCTCGAACAGATGCTGGGCTTCGTCGCCCCCGACATTCCGGTTCTCACCTTGCCGGCCTGGGACTGTCTGCCCTATGACCGCGTCTCGCCGAGCGCCGACACCTCGGCCCGCCGGCTTGCCGCCCTCGGCGGCCTCATCGCCCATCGCAAGAAGCCGCATGCGGCAATCGTGCTCGTCACCGCCAATGCCATGCTGCAGAAGGTGGCGCCGCAGGATGTCATCGAAAGCCTGAGCTTTTCGGCTCGTCCCGGCAACCAGCTGCGCATGGACGATCTCGCCGGCCGCCTGGAGCGCAATGGCTTCGAGCGGGTCGCCACCGTTCGCGAAGTCGGCGAATATGCCGTGCGCGGCGGCATTCTCGACGTCTTCGTACCGGGTTCGGAAGAGCCGGTCCGCCTCGATTTCTTCGGCGACACGCTGGAGAGCATCCGCAGCTTCGATCCGGCCAGCCAGCGCACGACGGGGCAGGTGCGCTCCCTCGATCTCAACCCGATGAGCGAGGTGACGCTGACGCCCGATACGATCAGCCGTTTCCGCAAGAATTACCTCTCCGCTTTCGGCGCGACCACCCGCGACGACGCGCTCTATCTTGCCGTCTCCGAAGGCCGCCGTTACCCCGGCATGGAGCACTGGCTGCCGCTTTTCTACGAGAAGCTCGATACCGTCTTCGATTATCTCAGCGGCTTCCGGATTGTCATCGACCATACGGTGCGTGAGGCAGCCGAAGAGCGCTCCAAGCTCGTTTTCGACTATTACGACGCCCGCCTGAACTCCGGCCAGCCGGCCAAGGGGATGACGCAGGGCACGCCCTACAAGCCGGTGACGCCGGGCCAGCTCTATCTCGACAGCAAGCTTTTCGTCAAAACCCTCGACGCGCTGGGCGCGATCCGCATCAGCCCCTTCAACGAGCATGAGGGCGAGGCGCGGCGGGTCGTCAATGTCGACGCCCGTCAGGGCCAGCGCTGGGCGCGCTCGAATGCCGAAGGCGGCGGCGATGCCGAACGCATCAACATCTTCGACGTCGTCGTCAAGCATATTGCCGACCGCCGTGCCGCCGGCGCGAAAGTGCTCGTCACCGCCTGGACCGAAGGCTCGCTCGAACGCCTGCTGCAGGTGCTGAACGAGCACGGCCTGGAAAAGGTCAAGCCGATCGAGGCGCTGAAGGATGTCGGCTCGCTGGCGAGAGGCGAGGCGGCTGCCGCCGTGCTCAGCCTCGAAGCCGGCTTCGAGGCCGGCGACCTCGTCGTCATCGGCGAGCAGGATATCCTCGGCGACCGCATGGTGCGCCGCTCCAAGCGCCGCAAGCGCGCAGCCGATTTCATCTCGGAAGTCGCGGGCCTCGACGAGGGCTCTATCGTCGTCCACGCCGAACATGGTATCGGCCGCTTTATAGGGCTGAGGACCATCGAGGCGGCAGGCGCTCCGCATGCCTGCCTCGAACTGCAATATGCCGACGAGGCCAAGCTTTTCCTGCCGGTCGAAAACATCGATCTTCTTTCGCGCTACGGCGGCGAGGGCACCGAGGCGCAACTCGACAAGCTCGGCGGCGGCGCCTGGCAGATGCGCAAGGCCAAGCTCAAGAAGCGCCTGCTCGATATGGCCGATGCGCTGATCCGCATCGCTGCCGAGCGTCTCACGCGCCACGCGCCGATGCTGACGACGCCGGAAGGCCTCTATGACGAATTTGCCGCCCGCTTCCCCTATGACGAGACCGAAGACCAGGATAACGCCATCGAGGCGGTGCGCTCCGATCTCGCCGCCGGCCGGCCGATGGACCGTCTGGTCTGCGGCGACGTCGGCTTCGGCAAGACCGAAGTGGCGCTGCGCGCCGCCTTCGTCGCCGCGATGAACGGTGCCCAGGTTGCCGTCGTCGTGCCGACGACACTGCTTTCCCGCCAGCATTTCAAGACCTTCTCCGACCGTTTCCGCGGTCTGCCGGTGCGCATCCAGCAGGCCTCGCGCCTCGTCGGCGCCAAGGAGCTGGCGCTGACCAAGAAGGAAGTGGCGGAAGGCAAGACCGATATCGTCGTCGGCACGCATGCGCTGCTTGGCGCCGGCATCAAATTCGCCAATCTCGGCCTCCTCGTCATCGACGAGGAGCAGCATTTCGGCGTCAAGCACAAGGAGCGGCTGAAGGAGCTGAAGAGCGACGTGCATGTGCTGACGCTGTCGGCAACGCCGATCCCGCGCACGCTGCAGCTTGCCATGACCGGTGTGCGCGAGCTGTCGCTGATCACCACGCCGCCGGTCGACCGCATGGCGGTACGCACCTTCATCTCGCCCTTCGATAGCCTGGTGATCCGCGAGACGCTGATGCGCGAGCATTATCGCGGCGGCCAGAGCTTCTATGTCTGCCCGCGCCTCGCCGATCTCGAGGATGTGCATGCCTTCCTGCAATCGGATGTGCCGGAGCTGAAGGTCGCCGTCGCCCATGGCCAGATGCCGGCCGGCGAACTGGAAGACATCATGAACGCCTTTTATGAAGGCCGCTACGACGTGTTGTTGTCCACAACCATCGTCGAATCCGGCCTCGACGTGCCCACGGCCAATACGCTGATCGTCCACCGGGCCGATATGTTCGGCCTTGCCCAGCTCTATCAGCTGCGTGGCCGCGTCGGCCGCTCGAAGGTGCGCGCTTTTGCGCTCTTCACCCTGCCGGTCAACAAGGTGCTGACGGCAACCGCAGAGCGTCGCCTCAAGGTGCTGCAGTCGCTGGATACGCTCGGCGCCGGCTTCCAGCTGGCAAGCCACGACCTCGATATCCGCGGCGCCGGCAATCTGCTCGGCGAGGAACAGTCCGGCCACATCAAGGAGGTCGGTTTCGAGCTCTACCAGCAGATGCTGGAAGAGGCGGTCGCCGAGGTCAAGGGTGTCGACGAGATCCACGATACCGGCTGGTCACCGCAGATATCGGTCGGCACGACGGTGATGATCCCGGAAGGCTACGTGCCCGACCTGCATCTGCGCATGGCGCTCTACCGCCGCCTCGGCGAAATCACCGAGCTCAAGGAGATCGACGGCTTCGGCGCCGAGATGATCGACCGCTTCGGGCCGATGCCGATCGAAGTCCAGCATCTGCTGAAGATCGTCTACATCAAGTCGCTCTGCCGCACCGCCAATGTCGAAAAGCTTGATGCCGGCCCGAAGGGCGTCGTCGTGCAGTTCCGCAACAAGGAATTTCCCAACCCGGCAAACCTCGTCGGTTATATCGGCAAGCAGGGCACGATGGCGAAGATCCGCCCCGATCACAGTCTGTTCCTGACTCGAGACCTGCCGACGTCGGAAAAACGCCTGCAGGGGGCGGCGGTCATCATGACGCAACTGGCAGAACTCGCGAAATAGAGCAATTCCAGCAAAAGTGTGCCGCGGTTTTGCGTCCGGAATTGCGTGGAAAAGGGAGATGGAGATGGCGACATACGGCGCAACGATTGCCTGGCAGCGTAACGGCGAGACCTTCACCGACAACCGCTATAGCCGCACCCACCGCTGGACCTTCGACGGCGGCATCGAGGTGAGGGCGTCCTCTTCCGCGCATGTCGTCCCGCTGCCCTATTCAGCCGAGGATGCCGTTGATCCGGAAGAGGCTTTCGTCGCCTCGCTCTCCAGCTGCCACATGCTCTGGTTCCTGTCGCTCGCCGCCAAACAGCGCTTTTGCGTCGACAGCTACACCGATGCCGCCGAGGGCGTCATGGAAAAGAATGCCGAAGGCCGCCTTGCCATGACCATCGTGACGCTCCGTCCCCATGTCGTCTTCAGCGGCGAAAAGCAGCCCTCGCTAAGCGAGCTTGAAGCCCTGCACCATCGCGCCCACGACGAATGTTTCATCGCCAATTCGGTGAAGACCGAGGTGCGCTGCGTTCCGGTTCTGGGCTGAACCTGGGCCGTCAGCGTCAGTTGAGGCCTGATCGCGCCTCGGCTTTCGCCTTGGCGATATCGCGCAACGCATTCGCCAGCACCTCAGGCGTCTGTGCGCCGCTGACGGCGTATTGCTGGTCGAAGATGAAGAACGGCACGCCGTTGACGCCCATCTCCTGGGCCGCCTTGATCTCGGCGACGATCAGATCGCGGTCGGCATCGGAGGCAAGCAGTGAGGCGATGACCGAGCGGTCGAGGCCTGATTTTTCGGCGATATCGAGCAGCACAGCATGGTCGCCGACATTGCGGCCTTCCTCGAAATTCGCCTTGAACAGAGCGGCAACGACCTTGTCCTGCTTCTCGCGGCCTTCGATCATCGCCCAGTGGATCAACCGATGCGCATCGAGCGTGTTCGGGCCGATCCTGATCGCTTCGAAATCGAAGGCGATGCCGACCTCGCGGCCGTAATCGGTGAGCATCTTATGCGCCTGCGCCACGCGCTCCTCGCCGCCGAGCTTCTCAGCCAGCGCCTTCTTCTGGTCGACGCCTTCCTTGGGATAGTCGGGGTTGAGCCGGTACGGCCGCCAGTTGATGTCGACGCCGATCTCGTCCTGCACCTCGGCGATGGCGAGCTCCAGCCGCGCCTTGCCGAGATAGCACCAGGGGCAGACGACATCCGAGACGACGTCGATGGTGATACGCTCCATGATGATTTTCCTTATTCTGTGCGTCTCCCAAAGGAGACATTCAAGCCGAGGCGGTCCGGCTGCTTCTTATTGGGCGCTGGTATCCCACCATAGCGGCAGCTGGTAGCCGTAGAGCGGCACCGTGTCGGGATGGCCGATGCGTTTGCTGCGCGCCACCCATTGCTGACCCATATGATAGAGCGGTAGCACGTAATGGCTGGACAGCAGCAGCCGGTCGTAGGAGCGCACCGCCGCGGTGAAATCCTCGGCCGAGCGCGCCCGGAGCAGGTGATCGATCAACGCATCGAGATCGGGGTCGGCAGCGCCGGCGAAACTGTCGCTGCCTTCGCGGGTCTTGGCGGCCGAAGACCAGCGGCCGAGCTGTTCGTTTCCAGGCGATAGCGAGGACGTATAGGATTTCATGATCATGTCGTAGTCGAAGCTGTTCGTCCGGCTCTGATACTGCGAATCGTCGACGGTGCGGATCGAAGCGGCGATGCCGATCGTCTGCAGCGACCGCTGATAGGCGACGGCGAGCTTCTCCTGGTCGGCATTCTGCGTCATGATCTCGAAGGCGAGTTGCCGGCCGGAGGCATCGAGCATCTTGCCGCCCTGGATTGTATAGCCGCCCTGTTTCAGTTGCTCGACGGCCTGTTTCAGCACATTGCGGTCGCGGCCAGAGCCGTCGGTGACCGGCAGCTTGTAGGTGCCGTCGAGAATCTCCGGCGCAATTTTGTCCTTGATCGGCCCGAGCAGGGCAAGCTCGGCCGCATTGGCGGGAACCCCGAAACTCGACAGCTCGGAATTCTGCCAGAAGCTTTGGGTGCGTTTATAGGCACCGGAATAGAGATTCTTGTTCGCCCATTCGAAATCGAACACCAGCGACAGGCCTTCGCGCACCTTGGGATCGGCAAAGATCGGTCGGCGCGTGTTGAACACGAAGCCGAGCATGCCGCTCGGCAGTTTCGGTGTGAACACGTCCTTGACCACAGCCCCCGAGGTGACGGCGGGGAAATTATAGGCATTGGCCCAATGACCGGGATTGCCGTCCGGATAGATGTCGACATCGCCCTTCTTGAAGGCCTCGAACAGCGTCGTATCCTGCAGGAAATACTGGACGGTGATCTGGTCGTAATTGTCGGTGCCGACCTTGGCGGGAATGTCTTTGCCCCAGTAATCCGGATCGCGCTCATAGGTGATGCTCTCGCCGGGCTTCACCGTCTTCACCTTGTAGGGACCGGAGCCGACCGGCGGCGTCAGCGACGAACGGTCGAAGGTTTCCAGATCGATTGCATGTTTAGGCAGCACCGGGAACAGGCCGAAGATCAGCGGCGTCTCGCGGTCGGCCTTGTCGTTGAAGGTGAAGCGCACGCTGCGCTCGCCGACCTTCTCCATCTTGGCGACGACGTTGAGGCGGTTGGCGAAGGGCACGCGGCCCTTGTCGCGCATCAGCTCGAAGGTGAACATCACATCCTCGGGCGTTACCGGCTGGCCATCGGTCCATTTCGCCTTCGGATTGAGGTTGAATTGAATGAAGCTCCGGTCGTCGTCCCATTCGACCGTTTCGGCGAGCAGGCCGTAGAGTGTGAAGGGCTCGTCCCTGGAGCGCTGCATCAGCGATTCGTAGACGAGATTGCCATAATCCGGATCCCACATGCCGCGCGCCGTCGTGCGCATGCTCTTCAGGATGAAGGGGTTGAGGTTGTCAAAGGTGCCGACGACGCCATAGGTGATCTTGCCGCCCTTTTTCACGTCGGGATTGACGTAAGGGAAGTGTTTGTAATCCGGCGGCAAAGCCGGCTCGCCATGCATCGCGATGCCGTGCAGCGGCTCGGCAGCGACAGTGCCGCACAGCAGCGAGAAGAAGAGGGGGACGACAATCCGGAGCATTCGGCAATCCTTGATCCGTGAAAACGGGCATGATTCACGCCAAGATTATCATGGGGTCGACCGATTCCAACACGGAGCGGCGATTTCTTTGGCATCGCGACGAAATGCACCTCAAATTGCCAAAGAAATGCTGGATATCTTGAACGCTGCGATGTAACAGGTGAACCCGAAGTTTAGGGGTCATGCATTTGCCTTATTTTTTTAAGAGGTGGAGTGCCGAACGACCCGATGGTTGGGGCGGCAAGACGCTGCCCCGAACGGATATCAGGAGACGGAATTCGTTATGATGTTCAAGTCTGAAAAGAAAATGCGGGCAGCACTGTCCGTTCTGGCAGTGGTGTTCGGCGCTTCGGCTCCGGTCTCCTCCTTCGCACAGGATGCGGCGGCACAGGCTCCGGCCGATGCCCCGGCACAGGCCGCAGGAGCGCCGAAGCTCGGCTGGTACAAGACCTGCAGCAAGCAGGAAGACAACGACATCTGTGTTGTCCAGAACCTGATCCTCGCCAATGGCGGCCAGCTCGTCACGGCCGTCGGCCTGATCTCGGTTTCCGGCAAGATCAACCGCAAGCTCCTGCAGGTCTCGGTTCCCACGGCACGCCTCGTTCCTCCCGGCGTCATCATGCAGATCGACGGCGGCAAGGGTCAGAAGCTCGACTACGCCGTCTGCCTGCCGGACAAGTGCACGGCCGAAATTCCGCTGACCGACGCGATGATCGCCAGCCTCAAGAAGGGCAGCGACGTGATCTTCACTTCGATCAACTTCCGCCGCGCCCCGAACCCGATCAAGATTTCGCTCGAAGGCTTCACCGGCGCTTATGACGGCGAACCGGTTTCCGAATCCAAGCTCGCTGAAAGCCAGCGCAGCCTGCAGGAAGGCATGCAGAAGAAGGCCGAGGAAGCCCGCAAGAAGCTGGAAGATGCCCAGAAGGCAGCCAAAGCGCAGTAATCCTGCCACTTCTTTGAAATAGAAACCCGGCTTCGCGCCGGGTTTTTTGTTGCACAAAGAAAAGGCCTCGCCGGGAGAAGCGAGGCCTCGATTCAACGATCGGCACGATTGAGTTAGTGGGCGAAGCTCATCTTGGGTTTGAACTGCCCTGATGGGGCCTGATCGAAAATCTGGTAGATCTGTGGGTTGCGAAGCGGCGTGCCGCTTTCGTCGTTCATCAGGTTCTGCTCGGAGACATAGGCGACATATTCGCTTTCGTCATTCTCGGCGAGCAGGTGATAGAAGGGCTGGTCCCTGCTCGGGCGCACCTCGGCGGGAATGGAATTCCACCATTCCTCCGTATTCGCGAACTCCGGATCAACGTCGAAGATGACGCCGCGAAACGGAAAAACCTTGTGCCGAACCACTTCGCCGATACTGAACTTTGCTACTCTTTCTTTCATGGTACGACTTCCTTTCATCACCAAATCTGGTGACTGGTGTCGCGCAAATCAAGATTTTTGCGCGAGTTCGTCACATGAACGTCACATCCTCCTGCTGGCGTCCATGACCCGGGAGGTGAAAGCCCCGGCGAACCGGGGCTTTCGGTCTTCGCGGCCGATCAGGCCGAATAGTACATGTCGTATTCGACCGGATGCGGCGTCATTTCGAAACGCATCACCTCAGCCATCTTCAGCTCGATGAAGGCATCGATCTGGTCGTCGTCGAAGACGCCGCCGGCCGTCAGGAACTTGCGATCCTTGTCGAGGCTTTCAAGCGCTTCGCGCAACGATCCGCAGACGGTCGGGATCTTCTTCAATTCCTTCGGCGGCAGGTCGTAGAGATCCTTGTCCATGGCCTTGCCGGGATGGATCTTGTTCTTGATGCCGTCGAGGCCGGCCATCAGCATGGCGGCGAAGGCGAGATAGGGATTGGCGGTCGGATCCGGGAAACGGACTTCGACGCGCTTGGCCTTCGGGTTGGAGCCGAACGGAATGCGGCAGGAAGCCGAGCGGTTGCGGGCCGAATAGGCCAGCAGCACAGGGGCTTCGTAACCCGGGACGAGGCGCTTGTAGGAGTTCGTCGACGGATTGGTGAAGGCGTTGATCGCCTTGGCATGCTTGATGATGCCGCCGATGTAGAACAGGCAGCTCTCGGAAAGGCCGGCATATTCGTCGCCGGCAAAGGTCGGCTTGCCGCCCTTCCAGATCGACTGGTGCACATGCATGCCCGAGCCATTGTCGCCGAAGATCGGCTTCGGCATGAAGGTCGCCGTCTTGCCGTAGGCGTTGGCCACCTGGTGCACGACATATTTGTAGATCTGCATCTTGTCGGCGTTGCGCACCAGCGTATCGAACTTGATGCCGAGTTCGTGCTGGGCGGCCGCGACTTCATGGTGATGCTTTTCGACGACGACGCCCATTTCGGAGAGCACCGTCAGCATTTCCGAACGCATGTCCTGGGCGCTGTCGACGGGGGGGACCGGGAAATAACCGCCCTTGACGCGCGGGCGATGGCCGAGGTTGCCGGTCTCGTAATCGGTATCGTCGTTCGACGGCAGTTCGGTCGAATCGAGCTTGAAGCCGGTATTGTAGGGATCGGCCTTGTACTTGACGTCGTCGAAGACGAAGAATTCGGCTTCAGGGCCGACAAAGACCGTATCGCCGATGCCGGATGCCTTGAGATAGGCTTCGGCCTTCTTGGCGGTGCCGCGCGGATCGCGGTTATAGGCCTCGCCGGAAACCGGATCGAGGATGTCGCAGACGATGACCATGGTCGACTGGGCGAAAAACGGGTCCATATGCACCGTTTCAGTATCGGGCATCAGCACCATGTCGGACTCGTTGATGGCCTTCCAGCCGCCGATCGAGGAACCGTCGAACATCACGCCGTCAGCGAACATGTCTTCATCGACGCAGACAACGTCCATCGTCACATGCTGCAGCTTGCCCTTTGGGTCGGTGAAACGCAGATCGACGAACTTTACGTCGTTCTCCTTGATCTGCTTCAGAATTTCGCTTGCGGTCGCCATTAATGAGTTTCCTCCGATTTGCGATGACGGTGTAGGTCGGCGATGACGGTAACGGACTTTGCGCGATTGGCAAAGTGGTCAGATGGCATCGATGCCGGTCTCGCCGGTGCGGATGCGGATAACCTCTTCGACGTTGGAGACGAAGATCTTTCCATCGCCGATGCGGCCGGTCTGCGCCGCCTTGCGGATCGCATCGATGACGGCCTCCGCATTCTCGTCGGCCAACACGACCTCGACTTTGACCTTCGGCAGGAAATCGACGACGTATTCAGCTCCGCGGTAGAGTTCCGTGTGGCCCTTCTGACGGCCGAAACCCTTGGCTTCCGTGACCGTGATACCCTGCAGGCCAACTTCCTGAAGGGCTTCCTTCACTTCGTCCAGCTTGAAAGGCTTAATGATCGCTTCGATCTTTTTCATGAGAAAATGTCTCTCCGCTTCTCTTGTTATGGCAGGAGTCTTCCCGCTCGCCGGATATGATGCAGATATCGTGCCAGTTTGAAATCCGTCTTCTTAAAAAAATACGAGGATTTTGCCGAAACCGCCGCGTTTGCGGGGATTTTAGTGTCGGTTTGGTGGAAAATCAGCGAGAAAACTCTGTGCTTCGGTCAAAATCATATCGAAAATCCAAAAAACCATGTGTTTAAGGAGTCGCGCAGCTATGCCTCTTGAGGATGAAAATATGAGCAAATGCATAAAATATCCTCTTTTCTTTAATGTTTCAGGCGGTTGTTTTTTAGGCGTTTTTTGAATTGAATAGGCCAATGAGCCAGCATCTGTCCGACCTTCTTCTCACGCCCGCCGAAATGGCCGCCGTCGATGCGGCTGCGGCCGCATCCGGCATCGACTCCTTCGGCCTGATGGAGAGGGCAGGTGCCGCGGTCGCGGCCGCTGCTCTGCGCCTTCATCCCGGAGCGTTGCGCTTCGTTGTGCTCTGCGGACCCGGCAACAATGGCGGCGACGCCTATGTCGCGGCTCGTCATCTGCAGCAGAGCGGGGCGAGGGTGGCGCTCTTGCACCTCGGCGATCCCGTTGCGCTGAAGGGTGATGCCGCCCGTGCCCGCATAGGCTGCGCGCTCAAGGGACAGCAACTTGACCTCTATCGGCCGGAACCCGGCGACGTCGTCATCGATGGCTTGTTCGGGGCAGGGCTTGGCCGCGCGGTGCCGACCGATGTGCAGGCGCTGATCGAGCGCGTCACCGAGGCCGCTATTCCCGTGCTCGCCATTGATCTGCCCTCCGGCCTTGATGGTCGCACCGGCAAGGTGCTGGGTGCTGCTTTCCGGGCCTGCAACACCATCACCTTCATGACGCGCAAGCCCGGCCATCTGCTGATGCCGGGCAGGGAGCTTTGCGGTGAATTGGAGGTTTTCGATATCGGCATTCCCGCCCGCATCATCCGCGCTGAGGCGGGCGGCACCATTGCCGAGAATACGCCCGATGCCTGGAAGGGTGCGCTGCCGGCCGAGCAGCTGGAAACCCACAAATACAAGCGCGGTCATCTGGTCGTCTTCTCAGGTGAGGCCGACAAGACGGGTGCAGCGCGCATGTCGGCGATCTCGGGCCTGAAGGCCGGCGCCGGCCTGGTGACGATCGCGGCCCCCCGCGCGGCGATGGCCGCCAATGCCGCGCATCTGACCGTCGTCATGCTGCATGCCATCGACGATGAGGCCGACCTCGGCGACTGGCTCTCCGACAAGCGGCTGCAGACCTTCGTCCTCGGCCCCGGTTTCGGCATCGGCGCCAAGGCGCGCGGCTTCGTCTCGGCCCTTGCCGATCGTCATCTGGTGCTCGATGCCGACGGCATCTCCTCGTTCAAGGACGATCCGCAGCAGCTGTTTGATCTTTTCCGGGGTGAGCCGCGTCTGGTGCTGACACCGCACGAGGGCGAATTCGCGCGGCTCTTTCCCGATATCGGCGGCGACGATACACTCGGCAAGGTGGATAAGGCTGTGGCCGCCGCCCGCCGCGCCAATGCCGCGATCATTTACAAAGGCGCCGATACCGTCATCGCCGCGCCTGACGGCCGTGCGCTCATCAATACCAACGCTCCCGTCTGGCTTGCCACCGCCGGTTCCGGCGACGTGCTTGCCGGCATCATCGGCGGCTTGCTCGCCCAGGGCCTGCCGGCCTTCGAGGCCGCGGCTGCCGGCGTGTGGCTGCACGGCGAGGCCGGCCAACGCGCCGGCAAGGGGCTGACGGCGGAGGAACTTACAGCCGAGGTATTGCCGCTTTAGCGCCGCCGCATCCTCTTCACCTCGAACGCAGAAGCATCCGCACTGTCCCCGACATGTCTGGCCGTGGCGCGGGCTGGGGTTGTTTTACCATTGTAAATGCGGCCGACGTATCAGTTGAATGACGGTTTTATTTCGAATTCTTAGAGCGACATCGATCAGCGATCGAATGTCCTGCGCCGAGAATCAGCAACACGCAAAACCAAACTGTCATTAAAATGTTAATAAATGGAAATACTTAATGGTGTCAGGATTTCCTGTCGGCTGGACGCGGGTTCGTACGACGGGTCCTGAGCTAATCTTTTGAATTCTGATCGAAGTGCGCAGTAAACGGTTGCGAGGGGAAGCGCCGATGGAACATTTTTTTCGGCAAGTCCACAGAGTGACGACCGCCGCCGCCTGCTTTGCCGGAGTTGCGGCAGTTGTCGGTTCACTCTGCATCGCTCCTGCAGCCATGGCTGAGCCCATTCGCGGCGCCGGCTCCACATTCGCAGCACCCATCATCGCGAAGTGGGCGGAAATCTACGAGAAGGCGCGGATGGATGACGGCGACTTCAGCTCACCTGACTGGACGGTAGACTACGAACTCGTCGGTTCGCTGGCAGGTCTGATGCGCCTTGATCAGCCGGAGCTGGATTTCGCTGCGACCGATGTGCCAGTCTCCCCCGATGAGCTTTTAAAGCATGGCCGCCAGCAGTTTCCGATCGTGCTCGGCAGCGTGGCGATTGCCGTCAACCTTGACGGTATCGACAAGGGCCGTATCAACCTGACTGGCCCGCTGCTTGCGAATATCTATCTCGGTAAGATCGAATCGTGGGCTGATCCTGCCATCAAGGCGATCAACCCGGAGATCAGCCTTCCCGATCAGAAAATCAGCCCGGTTACCCGCAAGGACGGATCAGGCACCACCTTCATGTTTACCGAATTCCTGTCCTCGGCAAGCCCGGAATGGAAGGCGGCACATGGAGCGGATACGCTGATCGCCTGGCCTGTTGGGACGAGTGTCGAGGGAACCGGAGATCTCATTCGCGCGGTGCAGGCAACCAAGGGGGCGATCGCCTATGCCGATTTTGGCCAGGTCGAGCGTGCAAACCTGCCCTATGCCGCTGTTCAGAACAAATCGGGCCAGTTTGTAAAACCGGGACCGGATGGTGTGCGGGCTGCCGCCAGCACTGCCTCATGGGATGAAGCGAAAGATTTTTCGGTGTCGCTCACGGATCAACCGGGAGAGGCGGCCTATCCGATCAGCGGGGCGACATTTGCGGTCGTTCCAATGACGGGACAGGCGCCCAATCGCTATCGCCGCGTACATGATTTTTTTCGTCTGGCGTTCGAGACAGGCAGTAAGGACGCCGAAGCGCTGGGCTATGTGCCTTTGCCGCCGCAGCTCGTCAGTCAGATCGTCAAATACTGGCTGAAGCAGGATGCATCCACGAGCCAGTAATTCGTTCGGGCGCATACGCGGTCGGGACATCCCCGACCGTATGAAATCGGGCATGTCAGACGCGGGGGCGTCGTTGAAGCGCGCCATTTCGGCGCCAAGGGGGTAAGGCGTAATGAACATCGACATTTTCAAGGATATTCTTGTGCCTGTTATCGGCGGGCTGGGGATATTCATGCTCGGTCTGGAGTTCATGTCGAACGGCATCCAGGCACTTTCCGTCAACAAGATGCGCGCATTTCTCGCGAGAGCTGCAGGCACGCCCATCAAGGGCGTCATCGCGGGGACGCTCATCACCGGCGTCATCCAGTCATCGACGGCAATGACGGTCATGGTCGTCGGCCTCGTCAATGCCGGCGTTGTCGGATTGCGTCCGGCGATCAGCGTCATCATGGGCGCCAACGTCGGAACGACGCTCGGAAACGGCCTGATCGCCTTGCCGCTGGGTCCTCTTGGCCTGATCTTTGCCGGCGTTTTTTCGCTGGTCTACTGCTTTGCCAAAAGCGAGCGGATCCGCAACGTCGCGCTTGCCTGCATGGGCTTCGCGCTGATTTTCTACGGTCTCAATCTGATGACCGGCGGCCTTCGGCCGCTGCGCAACATACCGGAGGTCATGGACGTTCTGTCGACGCTGACCGCCGACTCCTATTACAACCTGATCAAGTGCGTGCTGATCGCCGCCGGCGTCACCGCGATGATCCACTCCTCGTCGGCGACGATCGGTATCGTCATGGGGCTCGGCGCGGCCGGTGTCCTTGACTGGACGACGGCGGTTGCCTTCTCGCTGGGTGCGGATCTCGGAACCACGATCACCTCCTGGATTGCCTCGCTCAATCTGTCGAAGAACGCCAAACGCGCTGCCTACGCCCATATGTCCTTCAACATTATCGGCGTCTGCATCACGGTGCCCTTGTTCTTCGTCTCGATCGACGTTCTGGCATGGGCGATGCAGTGGTTCGGCGGCGATCCCGGCGTTCCGGTCGTGGTCGAGGGCAAGGAGACATTTCCGCTGGTTCCGGTCGCTGTCGGTCTCTACTCAACCTTCTTCAACGTCTTCAACACGGCGCTGCTATTTCCCTTCGTCAGCGTCTTCGAACGTGTCTTGTCGCGCATCGGCCGTACCGACGCCGAGGATGTGGAAGATTATTCGACGCCGAAATTCCTCGACCGCAGGCTCACAAGCGACTTCGCGCGGGCCGTTCCGGCCGTCCAGCAGGAGACCGCGCGTCATCTGCAGGCCGGCGCGATGTTCCTGGATATTGCCCGATCCGCCAAGTCGGCGCCATCAGATCCGGGCGAACACTATCTTGCCACCGATATCCTCAGCCGTGACATTCGCGATTATACCGCATCGCTGATGAAGGAGGATCTGCCTTACGAACAACTCGATCTGGTCGCCAGCTTGATCGAGGAGGCGGATTTCACCGCTGCGTTGACGGAATCGATGCATCAGGTCGCGCGGCGCGTGAAGCGTGAAAAATTCAGCGAGCCCGCGTTGGCGATCGTCAATCTGGCACTGAGCAAGCTCGATGCCTCTTTGCAGGATATCTTGCCCGACTATGGCGTGGTTCGTCCCTCCATGCCGGCCGGCCATGTCAGCCTTCCCAATGTCACCGAACTGCGGGAACAGACACTGGCACTTGGCCCGAATGCCGGAGCGGCCGAACGCGGCACGATCCTGGCGCTTCTCGGCTCGGTCGAGCGCGCGGAGATCCTGATCCGCCGCATCGACGAGGAGCGCAAATCCGTGAACCGGCAGAGCGTTTTGTCGCGGGTTTCGCAGAAACGGGAACGGCAGGCACGTCCTCCGCTGGACGAGGGCGGGTTGAGCCCGATGCCGGCTGAATAACGGCCATTGTCGTCGCAATACTTGCGTGGCATCTTCCCGCCGGAGGATGCCACGTCTCGTTGACGGGCTTTCCGCTTTTCACTGCGCAAGTCTGTCTTCCCGACGGAGGCTCGAATGAGTGTTGGCCTGATCGCCCTTCTTGATGATATCGCGGCCCTGGCCAAGGTGGCTGCGGCGTCGCTCGACGATATCGCCGGCCAGGCTGCCAAGGCCGGCGCGAAAGCCGCCGGCGTCGTCATTGACGATGCGGCAGTCACGCCCCGCTACGTCACCGGATTTTCGGCAGCGCGCGAATTGCCGATCATCGGCAAGATCGCGCTCGGCTCGCTGAAGAACAAGCTTCTGATCCTGCTTCCCGCAGCACTGATCCTGAGCCTTGTCGCACCGCAGGCGATCACGCCGCTGCTGATGATCGGCGGATTTTATCTCTGCTACGAGGGTGTGGAAAAAGTCTACGCACTGGTGCTGCCGCATGCAGCTCACGCCCATGAAACGGCACTCGAGACGACAAGCCTCGATGCCAAATCGGTAGAAGACGAAAAGGTCGCCGGTGCGATCAAAACGGATTTCATCCTGTCGGCCGAAATCATGGCGATTACGCTCGCCACGGTGCCGTCAGGCAGCATGTTCACGCAGGCCCTCATCCTTGCCGTCGTTGGACTGGGCATCACGGTCCTGGTCTATGGCGGCGTGGCGCTTATCGTGAAGGCCGATGATCTCGGTCTGATGCTGGCGCGTGTGCGGACGGCATCTGCGATGGGCGCCTTCTTCCGTGCGATCGGAAAGGGGCTTGTCACAGGCATGCCTTATTTTCTGAAAGTGCTCGGCATTGTCGGAACGGCCGCCATGATCTGGGTCGGCGGCGGCATCATCGTTCACGGCCTCGAAGCCTATGGTATCGGCGGCCCTGCGCATCTGATCCATGATGCCGGCGAGGCGACGGCGCATGCCATTCCCGTTCTGCCATCCGTGCTGCGCTGGATCGTCGAGGCCGCGGGAGCGGGCATCGTCGGTATCGTCGCTGGCTTGATCGCAATTCCCGTCGCAAGCTACGCCGTCTCGCCGATATGGCGGTACCTCAAATCGCTCCTGCCGCGCCGCCGGAAAGAGGCGCTGGCGGACGGCAAGAAATGAAGCCAGACTCCATCGACGAGCAAGGCGTCATATCCAGCGGGCGCGCTTGAAACGGATGAAAAGTGCGATGCACATGACAGCGATGACTGCCAAAACGACAAAATAGCCGTAGCTGGTTTTCAGCTCGGGCATATTGTCGAAATTCATGCCGTAAATGCCGGCGATCGCCGTCGGAACAGCGAGAATGGCGGCCCAGGCCGCCAGTTGCCGTGTGATTGTGCCCTGTCTTTGCTGTTCAATCAGATTGCTCGCTTCGAAAACCGATGTGATCACGTCGCGTAAGCTTGCAACCATCGTCTCGACACGGTGCATGTGCTGAAGCGCATCGCGGAAATAGGGCTTCGCTTCCTTGTCAAGCGACGGCAGGTCGAGATGGTAGAGCTTGCCGCAAAGGTCCAGCATCGCATCCAGCACCCGCTGAAACAGAATGACTTCCCGGCGCAACCTGAAAATGCGGGCGATCTGGCTGCGGTCGAGAAACGCATCGAGCATTTTTCGTTCCATATCGAGAACGGAATCCTCGATCGTGCGCACGATGGGAAGATAGCCGTCGATAATGAAATCGAGAATGGCATGCAGAATGTAGTCGGTGCCATGGCAGAGCGTCTGCGGCGATGTCTCCAGCCGGCCGCGCAGCTCTCCGTGCCCGCGCTCCGACCCATTGCGGACGGTGATGATATAACGCTTGCCGACGAAAATTGCGGTTTCCCCGTAGGTGATATGGTCCCCCTCGAGCTGTGCCGTCTTTGCGATGACGAACAACTGGTCGTCATAAACGCTGAGCTTCGGCATCTGCAAAGAGCTGAGCGCATCGGCGATCGAGAGTTCGTGAAGGCCAAAACGGCCTTGCAGCAACAGGAGCTCGTCCCGGCTAGGCTTGTGCAGCCCGATCCAGATGAATTCGTTATCCGTCGCCGGAATGGAGGCCGCCTCGAAAGGGACAGCCTCGACCCGCCGTCCGTTGCGATAGAGATAGGATGCGGCAACGCTCATGCGGGCTCCCAGGTTACCACGATCATGATGCCCTCATGGAGTGCGTGACTGACGATGTGATACCCACAATGTTACGATCCTTTTGTGACTATCCAGCCCGGCCTATTTCGCCAGCGCCTGCTGCAGGGCGATCGCCCCGTGCGGCGCATTGACTTTGCCCTCATGGATCATGAAGGCGAAGACGTCGCGCGGCTCGGTCTTCACCTTGCGATCTGCATCGATCAGCGGCAGATCATCAGGAACCTTGCCTTCGGCCCAGGTTTCCAGCCGGTCTGCCCAGGCCTTCAGGTCCTTTTCCGGGTAGCAGGTCGGAATATCGTCCGAGCCCTTCTGCAGCCGCGCATAGACGAAATCGGCCGTCACGTCGGAGATCATCGGATATTCGAAATGTTCGGCGCAGACCGGCGCCACGCCGTATTTCGCCAGCAGCGCCACGAACTCCGGCACCTTGAAGGAATCGTGCCGTACCTCGACCACGTGGCGGAGCGCCAACCCGTCCTGTTTTGCCGGCAGCAGCTTCAGGAAGGCTTCGAAATCGTCTGCATCGAACCTCTTCGTCGGCGCGAACTGCCACAGCAGCGGCCCGAGATGATCGCCGAGTTCGCTGATGCCCGATGACAGGAACCGCTCCATCGATTCACCGGCTTCTGCAAGCACCCGCCGATTGGTGACGAAACGCGTCGCCTTCAGCGAAAAGATGAAACCCTCGGGCACATCCGCCGCCCATTTGGCGAAGACCGCGGGCTTCTGCGTGCTGTAATAGGTACCGTTGACCTCGATGACCTTCAGCTGGCGACTGGCGTAATTCAGCTCGTCCTTCTGCTTCAGGTCATCGGGAAAGAAATGCCCGCGCCAGGGCTCGAAGGTCCAGCCGCCGATGCCGGTGCGGATAGTGCCGGATTTCGTCATGTCGTCCTCCCCATTCGCAGCCGCTCAGGCCGCATTGATCTCTTTGGTCATGTCGACGAGTGTCCATCCTGGCCGATAAGGGTTCGGCCGGCGACCCGTTTCCTGAAACCCGAAGGCGCTGTAGAGCGCGATGTTCCGCTCCATCCGCACATTCGTGTAGAGCCGGATCTCCGGCGCGGCCCATTCCCGCGCCTTGCCTTCCAGCCAGCGCAGCATCGCCAGCCCATGCCCGGCACCCTGAAAGGCCGGCGAGACCGCGATGCTGAACAGCATGAGGTGATCGGAATGCTGCTCGACGACCACCAGGCCGGCCGTTTGCCCGCCGATCTCGCGCAGCCAGACCTCGCCGCGTTCGATCCGCGGCGTGTAATCCTCCGTCACCGGTATCGGCGGAACGCCGAAAAGTTCGCTATAGGGCCGGTAGGCGGCTGTTGTCAGCGTCGCGATCGTTTCCAGATCATCGGGCGACGCTGGCCTCATCGTCATTCAGCCGCAACCGCCTTCTTCACCGGCCGCCGTTCCAGCAATTCCTTCAGGAAGTGTCCGGTATAGGACCGCTTCTCCTTGACGATCGCTTCCGGCGTGCCGGTCGCGACGATCTCGCCGCCCCCATCGCCGCCTTCAGGACCGAAATCAAGCACCCAGTCGGCGGTCTTGATGACTTCGAGATTGTGCTCGATCACCACCACCGAATTGCCTTGGTTGACCAGTTCGTGCAGCATTTCGAGCAGCTTGGCGACGTCGTGAAAATGCAGGCCGGTCGTCGGTTCGTCGAGAATGTAGAGCGTGCGCCCCGTCGAGCGTTTCGACAGCTCCTTGGCAAGCTTGACGCGCTGCGCCTCGCCGCCCGAGAGCGTATTCGCCTGCTGGCCGACCTTGATGTAACCGAGGCCGACATCCTTCAGCGATTGCAGCTTATCGCGCACGGCAGGCACCGCCGCGAAGAAATCGACGCCTTCCTCCACCGTCATGTCGAGCACGTCGGCGATCGACCTCTGCTTGAAGGTGACGTCGAGTGTCTCGCGATTGTAGCGCTTGCCGTGGCAGACGTCGCAGGTGACGTAGACATCGGGCAGGAAGTGCATCTCGATCTTGATGACGCCGTCGCCCTGGCAGGCCTCGCAGCGTCCGCCCTTGACGTTGAAGGAGAAGCGGCCCGGCTGGTAGCCGCGTGCCTTCGCCTCCGGCAGGCCGGCAAACCAGTCGCGGATCGGCGTGAAGGCGCCGGTATAGGTCGCCGGGTTCGAGCGCGGCGTGCGGCCGATTGGCGATTGGTCGATATCGATCACCTTGTCGATATGCTCGAAGCCGTCGATGCGGTCGTGATCGGCCGGGTTTTCACGCGCGCCCATGACGCGGCGCGCGGCCGATTTATAGAGCGTCTCGATCAGGAAGGTGGATTTGCCGCCGCCGGAAACGCCGGTCACCGCCGTGAACACCCCGAGCGGGATCGACGCCGTGACGTTCTTGAGATTGTTGCCGCGCGCGCCGACCACCTTGATCTCGCGGCCCTTCTTCGGCTTGCGGCGCTCGCCAGGAACGGGAACGCCAAGTTCGCCGGAGAGATATTTGCCGGTCAGCGAGTTCGGACTGTCCATAATGTCCTGCGGCGTACCATGGGCGATGACCTGACCGCCGTGAATGCCGGCCGCCGGGCCGATATCGACCACGTCGTCGGCCGTCATGATCGCATCCTCGTCATGTTCGACGACGATAACGGTGTTGCCGATGTCGCGCAGGTGCTTCAGCGTGTCGAGCAGCCGGGCATTGTCGCGCTGATGCAGGCCGATCGACGGCTCATCGAGCACGTAGAGCACGCCGGTCAGCCCCGAGCCGATCTGCGAGGCAAGCCGGATGCGCTGGCTTTCGCCGCCCGACAAGGTGCCGGAATTGCGCGACAGGCTGAGATATTCCAGGCCGACATCGTTGAGGAAGCGCAGCCGGTCGCGGATCTCCTTGAGGATGCGCACGGCAATCTCGTTCTGCTTGGCGTTGAAGCTTGCCGGCAGCGTCTCGAACCAGTCGCGGGCGACGCGGATCGACATACCCGTCACTTCGCCGATATGCAGCGTGTCGATCTTCACCGCAAGCGCCTCGGGCTTCAGGCGGAAGCCGTTGCAGGAAGGGCAGGGGGCAGCCGACATGAAGCGCTCGATGTCTTCGCGCGCCCAGGCGGAATCGGTCTCCTTCCACCGCCGCTCGAGATTGGTGATGATACCCTCGAAATTCTTCTGCGTCGTGTAGGAGCGGGCGCCGTCGGCGTAGTGGAATTCGATCTTGTCGTTGGTGCCGTTGAGGATGACGTCCTTGGCCTCGTCGGAAAGATCGTTCCAGCGCGTGCCGAGCTTGAAGCCGTAATGTTTGCCGAGCGCTTCCAGCGTCTGGTTGTAATAGGGCGAGGTCGACTTGGCCCAGGGCGCGATCGCCCCGTCGCGCAGCGTCCGCTCGGGCTCGGGCACGATCAGATCCGGATCAATCTTCTGCTGAGCGCCGAGGCCGTCACAGGTCGGGCAGGCGCCAAACGGGTTGTTGAAGGAGAATAGCCTGGGTTCGATTTCGGGAATGGTGAAGCCGGAGACCGGGCAGGCGAACTTCTCCGAAAACAGCACACGTTCATGCGTCTCGTTGAGCGACTTGTTGGCCGAGCCGCCGGCCGACGTCTCTTCCGGCGGCAGCGGCTTGTCGGCGAATTCGGCAACCGCCAGCCCGTCGGCGAGCTTCAGGCAGGTTTCCAGGCTGTCCGCAAGGCGCGCCGACACATCCGAGCGCACGACGATGCGGTCGACCACCACGTCGATGTCGTGCTTGTATTTCTTGTCGAGCACCGGCGCCTCGGCGATCTCGTAGAACTGCCCGTCGACCTTGACGCGCTGGAAGCCCTTCTTCATCAGCTCCGCCAGTTCCTTCTTGTATTCGCCCTTGCGCCCGCGCACGAGCGGCGCAAGGATATAAAGACGGGTGCCCTCGCCGAAATCGAGGATGCGGTCGACCATCTGGCTGACGGTCTGGCTTTCGATCGGCAGGCCGGTCGCCGGCGAATAGGGAACGCCGACGCGGGCAAAGAGCAGGCGCATGTAGTCGTAGATCTCGGTGACGGTGCCGACCGTCGAGCGCGGATTGCGCGAGGTGGTCTTCTGCTCGATCGAGATTGCCGGCGACAGCCCGTCGATCTGGTCGACATCGGGCTTCTGCATCATTTCGAGGAATTGCCGGGCATAGGCCGACAGGCTCTCGACATAGCGCCGCTGGCCCTCGGCGTAGATCGTGTCGAAGGCGAGCGAGGATTTGCCGGAACCCGAAAGCCCGGTCATGACGATCAGCTTGTTACGCGGCAGATCGAGATCGATGCTCTTGAGATTATGCTCGCGCGCGCCGCGGATGGAGATCGTCTTCAGTTCGCTCATCGTCTCTGCTTTGGTTTTCTGGATGACAGCCCTTATTTAGTGATGCCGACGGGCGAGTCGAGGCTGAATATCCGCAAGGGCTCAAGGTTTTCGATTCTGTTGACAGGATCATACGGATAAACTAGAACAAATAAAGAACAAAATTCCTGATGGATGCATGCGGCTTTCTGATGGATAAACATGTGGATTAAATGCCGCCCATGCGCATCGGCGGTCCGTGATGGTTTAAGGTGCGCCGATCGATTAAACGCCGCCGGGCAGGGCGGCAGGCAGGGTGAGAAGCATGGCTGGTAGTGTGAATAAGGTAATTCTGATTGGAAACGTCGGTGCAGACCCCGAAATCCGCCGCACTCAGGATGGCCGGCCGATCGCCAATCTTCGTATCGCGACCTCGGAAACCTGGCGCGACCGAAATTCCGGCGAGCGCCGTGAGAAGACCGAATGGCACACTGTCGTCGTCTTCAACGAAGGCCTCTGCAAGGTCGTCGAGCAATATGTGAAGAAGGGCGCCAAGCTCTATATCGAAGGCCAGCTGCAGACCCGTAAGTGGCAGGACCAGCAGGGGCAGGATCGTTACAGCACTGAGGTGGTGCTGCAAGGGTTTGGTTCGACGCTGACGATGCTTGACGGCCGCGGTGAAGGCGGCGGCGCGAGCGGCGGCCGTGGCAGTGCCGGTGGCGGCAACGATTATGGCGACGACTACGGTGCCCCGGCTCCCTCCTCATCGCCGAGCCGCGGCGGTGGCGGCGGCGGCAACTTCTCGCGGGATCTCGACGACGATATCCCGTTCTGATCGACTGCCTTTGCTGGCTTAGTGAAAGACGTGAGAGAGCATGATGCCTTGGATGGCGTCATGCTCTTTTTCTTTGATTCCGCGGCAGATCATTCAGGCCGGATCGGCCTCAATCATCTACGGCCGTTTTCAGTGCGGTGTCGCGCTGATGAGATTGAGCGCCGATTTCGCGCCGTCGACGACGAATTGGGCGGCAAGGGCGGCGAGGATGACGCCGAGAAGCCGTGTCAGGATGGCCCGGCCGGTGACGCCGAGGAAACGGTCCAGCCTTTCGGCGACGAGCAGCATGAGGAAGGTCAGTAGCAGATTGGCGGCAAGGACGCCGATCAGCTGCGCCTTTCCGACGGATGTCGCCAGCGTGCCGGCAAGCAGGATCGTCGCCGAGATCGCGCCCGGGCCGGCGATCAGCGGCAAGGCGAGGGGAAAGACGGCGATATTCTCGATATGATCCTTGGTGATCGCCACCTCCGTGGCCTTCTCCTTGCGGTCCTGGCGCTTCTCGAACACCATCTCGAAGGCGATCCAGAACAGCAGCAGCCCGCCGGCGATGCGGAAGGCGCCGATCGAGATCCCGAGTACGCCGAGCACGCCGGCGCCGAACAGTGCGAAGACGGCGAGGATGATGAAGGCGATGGTCGAGCCACGCAGCGCCACCTGCGTGCGCTCGGTACGGCTCATGCCTGTCGTCAGGCCCAGAAAGATCGGTGCGAGCCCCGGCGGATCGATGGTGACGAGAAGCGTCGTGAAGGCGTTGATCAATTGGTCGGCGCTTGCCATCGGCTCTCCGGAACCCCATATGAGTGCGTGGTTTTTATGATTGTGAAGCGGGGATTCCGATTTGGCAAATATCCCGCGGCGGCCTGCGGCGGATTTGTCCGGCCCGGCCGCGTAACTTGCATGTTTTACCCTCTTTAAGCCGCAAAAGCCTGTTCAAAACGCGCTGTGAAATTGGCGCGGGAACAGGCTTTCCGCTATAAATCTTCAAGTGATTCTAGAAGAGATCGTGATCTGTTTTGACTGAGCAAACACCCCCCGGCGGCGGGAAGCTCCCGCCAGGCATCGAGCCCATCTCCATCATGGAGGAAATGCAGCGGTCGTATCTCGATTACGCCATGAGCGTCATCGTCAGCCGCGCGCTGCCCGACGTGCGCGACGGCCTCAAGCCCGTGCACCGGCGCATCCTCTACGGCATGTCCGAGCTCGGCATCGACTGGAACAAGAAATACGTCAAATGCGCCCGCGTCACCGGTGACGTGATGGGTAAATTCCATCCGCACGGCAATTCCGCGATCTATGATGCGCTCGCCCGCATGGCGCAGCCCTGGTCGCTGCGCCTGCCGCTGATCGATGGTCAGGGCAATTTCGGCTCGGTCGATGGTGATCCGCCGGCGGCCGAACGTTATACCGAGTGCCGCCTCGAAAAGGCTGCCCACTCGCTGCTCGACGATCTCGACAAGGAAACCGTCGATTTCCGCGACAATTACGACGGCACGCTCTCCGAGCCGGTCGTGGTGCCCGCCAAATTCCCGAACCTGCTCGTCAACGGCGCCGGCGGCATCGCCGTCGGCATGGCGACCAACATCCCGCCGCACAACCTCTCCGAAGTCATCGATGGCTGTATCGCGCTGATCGACGATCCGGCCATCGAGCTACCGGAACTGATACAGATCATTCCCGGTCCCGACTTCCCGACGGGAGCGAAGATCCTCGGCCGTGCCGGCATTCGCTCGGCCTACGAGACCGGCCGCGGCTCCGTCATCATGCGCGGCGTTGCTGCCATCGAGCCGATGCGCGGTGACCGCGAGCAGATCATCATCACCGAGATTCCCTATCAGGTGAACAAGGCGACGATGATCGAGAAGATGGCCGAGCTGGTGCGCGACAAGCGCATCGAAGGCATCTCCGACCTGCGCGACGAATCCGACCGCCAGGGTTATCGCGTTGTCGTCGAGCTGAAGCGCGACGCCAACGCCGAGGTCATCCTCAACCAGCTTTATCGCTACACGCCGCTGCAGACGTCCTTCGGCTGCAACATGGTGGCGCTGAACGGCGGCAAGCCGGAACAGCTGACCCTGCTCGACATGCTGCGCGCTTTCGTCTCCTTCCGCGAAGAAGTCGTTAGCCGGAGAACGAAATTCCTGCTGCGCAAGGCGCGTGACCGCGCCCACGTGTTGGTCGGTCTCGCCATTGCGGTTGCCAATATCGATGAGGTCATCCGCGTCATCCGCCAGGCGCCCGATCCGCAGTCTGCCCGCGAAGAGCTGATGACCCGCCGCTGGCCGGCGGAAGATGTCGAAAGCCTGATCCGCCTGATCGACGATCCGCGCCATCGCATCAATGACGACCTGACCTACAACCTCTCCGAAGAGCAGGCCCGCGCCATCCTCGAACTGCGCCTTGCCCGCCTGACGGCCCTTGGCCGCGACGAAATCGGCGATGAACTCAACAAGATCGGTGAGGAAATCAAGGATTACCTCGATATTCTCTCCTCGCGTGTCCGCATTCAGACCATCGTCAAGGATGAACTTCTCGCCGTCCGCGACGAGTTCGGCACGCCGCGCCGCACCGAGATCGTCGATGGCGGCCTCGAAATGGACGACGAGGACCTGATCGCCCGCGAGGACATGGTCGTCACCGTCTCGCATCTCGGTTATATCAAGCGCGTGCCACTGACCACTTATCGCGCCCAGCGGCGCGGCGGCAAGGGTCGCTCCGGCATGACCACCCGCGACGAGGATTTTGTTAGCCGGCTATTCGTCGTCAATACTCATACGCCGGTTCTGTTCTTCTCCTCGCGTGGCATCGTCTACAAGGAGAAGGTCTGGCGCCTGCCGATCGGCACGCCGACCTCGCGCGGCAAGGCGCTGATCAATATGCTGCCGCTCGCACCCGGCGAGCGCATCACCACCATCCTGCCTTTGCCCGAGGATGAGACGAGCTGGGATAATCTCGACGTCATGTTCTCGACGACGCGCGGCACGGTTCGCCGCAACAAGCTGTCGGACTTCGTCCAGGTCAACCGCAACGGCAAGATCGCCATGAAGCTCGAGGAGGAGGGCGACGAAATCCTCTCCGTCGAGACCTGCACCGAAGATGACGACGTGCTGCTCACGACGGCGCTCGGTCAGTGCATCCGCTTCTCGGTCGACGACGTCCGGGTCTTTGCCGGCCGCAACTCGATCGGCGTGCGCGGCATCACGCTTGCCGGCGGCGACCGCATCATCTCGATGACCATCGTGCGCCATGTCAACGCCGAACCTTGGGAACGCGCCGCCTATCTGAAGCGCGCCGCCAACGATCGGCGCCTGACGACGGGCGAGGCCGAGGAGATCGCGCTGGTCGGCGAGGAGGTCACCGAAGAGGGACAGCTGAGCGACGAGCGTTACGAGGAGCTGAAGCTGCTGGAGCAGTTCGTGCTCACCGTTTCCGAGAAGGGCTTCGGCAAGCGTTCGTCCTCCTACGACTTCCGCATCTCCGGCCGCGGCGGCAAGGGTATCCGCGCCACCGATACGTCGAAAACAGGCGAGATCGGCGAGCTGGTCGCGGCCTTCCCGGTCGATGACGGTGACCAGATCATGCTGGTCTCCGATGGCGGCCAGCTGATCCGCGTGCCGGTGGGCGGCATCCGCATTGCCAGCCGCGCCACCAAGGGCGTCACCATCTTCTCGACGGCCAAGGACGAGAAGGTCGTCTCGGTCGAGCGCATCAGCGAGCCGGAGGAGGATGAGACGGAAGAGGCTGTCGAGGTCGCCGAAGGCGCCCCTGCTACCGACGAAGGTGCTGCCGACGAAGGTGGCGGCGACGAGGCGCCGATTGCCGATGACGATCCGGCCGGGCCAGCCGAAGAGTGATCAAATGAACGGGGCGGCTTCGAGCCGCCCTTTTTCTATTCAGATGGATGATGGTTGAGGACGACACCAAGAAAAAGCCGGACGCTGGGTGCATCCGGCTTTGAATGGCCCTGGCGACGGAAGGGTGCCGCTCAAGGGGTGGGAAGAGGAGAGAAAGGAACGTCAGAACGCTCTATGTTTCTCGTTCAGAGCCTTCACCTCTTCGCCTTCGCGCCGGAGCGCTGAAATCGTCGAGGCCACAGACACGATAAACATGACGCTGATAAGGGCGGTGAGCACTGTCAAGATCGTGAACATAGGCATTCCTTTCCTGGGGAGTTGCGTTCTCGCCCCTCAGTACTGGCCCAGCACGGCCGTCCGGGCCGAAGCATAGGGACCATAAACCTTGGACGTATCGACCTTCTGATCATAGAGAGCGACAGTTGCGGTCAGCATGCCCGTGACCATTACCATCCAGAGCACGTTAATCATCGTAATCTTGCCGGGCATTTTTAATCCTTCCGCGCCGCTCTATGTATCGGTTGAATGAACGCATCCGTCTGTAAATGGTTCCGCCGGATGTTGATCGGGTGTTTACCAATGCCGATCTGAAGCGACCTTGAATGTCTCGTTCATCTGGCATTCAGATTCGAAGCTCGTTTTTCGCGCAGCCGGCCCTGAGCGCGCACGATCGCCGCATGCTCGGCAAGCTCCGGCCGCACCCAGCTCATCTCGTATCGATCGGCGAAATAGCTATAGGCCATCTCGGCGGCGAGGGAGGAAACGATGGCAAGCGCAACGAGCACGATCAGCATGGACCTGGTCTTTCGGGGAGTGCCGGATGCCGGAATGGCATTGGCTGCTTTGATGATCGGAGTTAAGCAGATCCTGTCTGAAACGGTCTTGAACGGGCCATTCATCCGCCGTTTAACCGCCCGGCGCATAACGTCCTTTACGCGTCTGAAAAGACGCGCGGCACTCTGGCCGGAGCTGGGCAAATCACTTGCGGGAAGGCGGCATCCGTGACAAAAGGCGTCAAACCAACGGTCGGGCCAATGACGACAGCTTTCTATCCGGGGTCCTTCGACCCGATCACCAATGGGCATGTGGATGTTCTGGTCCAGGCTCTCAACGTCGCCGAAAAGGTAATCGTCGCGATCGGCATCCATCCCGGCAAGGCGCCGCTCTTCTCCTTTGAAGAGAGGGCCGAGCTGATCCGCCGTTCTCTCGCCCAAGCGCTGCCCGGCAAGACCGGCGACGTCGCCGTCGTCGCCTTCGACAATCTGGTCGTCGATGCCGCCCGCAGCCATGGCGCCACGCTGTTGATCCGCGGTCTTCGCGACGGCACTGACCTCGATTATGAAATGCAGATGGCCGGCATGAACCGGACGATGGCGCCCGATATCCAGACCATCTTTTTGCCGGCGGGCACGGCCTCGCGGCCCATTACCGCCACATTGGTCCGCCAGATCGCCGCCATGGGCGGCGATGTCAGCGCTTTCGTGCCTGCCGCCGTCTTGCAAGCCCTCACATCCAAGCGCCCAAACTAGTTAGAACAAAGACTAACAAGCGCAAAGACCAGGCGGACCCCGCCGCAATGGAGCTCATATGAAACTCTTTTATCTCGCATTTGCCGGCGTGTTGTATCTCGCCTCCTTCGCGGGGGATGCCTTCGCCCAGTCGGCCGATCATTATCTCACCATCGAGCTGAAGAATGGCCCGGTCGTCATCCAGCTCATGCCTGACGTGGCGCCGAAGCATGTCGCCCAGATCGAGGCGCTGGCCAAGAAGGGCGAATACGATAACGTCGCCTTCCACCGCGTCATCGACGGCTTCATGGCTCAGACCGGCGACGTCAAATACGGCAACATGGAAAAGGGCTTCGATGCGAGCCTCGCCGGCACCGGCTCCTCGGATATGCCTGACATCCCGGCTGAATTCTCCAAGACCCCGTTCGCGCGCGGCACGGTCGGCATGGCTCGTTCGCAGGATCCGAATTCCGCCAATTCGCAGTTCTTCATCATGTTCGCCGAAGGCTCCTTCCTCAACGGCCAATACACCGTCGTCGGCAAGGTCGTTTCCGGCATGGAGAACGTCGACAAGATCAAGCGCGGCGAAGGCCAGAACGGCGAAGTCAAAAGTCCCGACCGGATGATCAAGGTCACCCTGGGCAAGAAGTAAGTTACGAGAGAAAACGAGAGGAAAAGACAATGGCCGAGATCAAGGATCCCGAAAACACCGTCATTCTGGAAACCACCAAGGGCAAGGTTGTCATTCAGCTTTTGCCGCAGGTCGCCCCGGAGCATGTCGCCCGCATCAAGGAACTCGCCCGCGAGAAGGCCTATGACGGCGTCGTTTTTCACCGCGTCATCCAGGATTTCATGGCCCAGACGGGCGATGTCGAATTCGGCAAGAAGGGCTCGGAAACCTTCAATCCCAGCCGTGCTGGCATGGGCGGCTCTTCGAAGCCGGATCTGAAGGCCGAATTCTCCGTGACCACGCATACGCGCGGCACCTGCTCGATGGCTCGTTCGCAGAACCCGAACTCGGCCAATTCGCAGTTCTTCATCTGCTTCACCGACGCGCCCTGGCTGAACAAGCAGTATTCCGTCTGGGGCCAGGTCATCGAAGGCATGGACAACGTCGACAAGATCAAGCGCGGCGAGCCGGTTTCCGATCCGGACTCGATCGTCTCCATGCGGGTTGCCGCCGACGTCTGATTGTGATTTCTGCTGAAACCCGCCCTTGCGTGACTGCGCGAGGGCGGGTTTCGCTTTGAAAGTGCCCTGATGCGCGTAGACCTTTTCGATTTCGATCTGCCCGATGAACGCATCGCGTTGCGGCCCGCCGAGCCGCGCGACAGTGCGCGCCTGCTCGTCGTCGATCCGAATGCGGCAAACAGCCTTTCGGATCACAGCGTCGGCGACCTGCCGTCCTTCCTGCAAGCGGGCGATGCGCTGGTCTTCAACGATACCAAGGTCATTCCCGCCCAGCTCGAGGGCATCCGCCATCGCGACGGCGCCGGCGGCCAGCAGGTGTCGGCAACGCTGCACATGCGCACCGGCCCCAGCCGCTGGAAGGCCTTCGCCAAGCCCGGCAAGCGCATCAAACAGGGCGACCGCATCGCCTTCGGCCATTCCGGCGAAAGCTGTTTCCTCGGTTCGCTCGATGCCACCGTGGAGGAGAAGGGCGAGGCCGGCGAGGTGACGCTGCTGTTTGATCTCTCAGGCCCGGCGCTTGACGAGGCGATCGCCGCCGTCGGCCATATCCCACTGCCGCCCTATATTGCCGCCAAGCGCCCCGAGGACGAGCGCGACCGCGCGGATTACCAGACGATCTATGCCCGCGAGGAGGGCGCCGTCGCCGCCCCCACCGCCGGCCTGCATTTCACGCCTGGCCTGTTCGAGGCGCTCGATAGGGCGGGCATCGAACGCCATTTCGTTACGCTGCATGTCGGTGCCGGCACCTTCCTGCCGGTCAAGGCTGACGATACCAACGATCACAAGATGCATCTGGAAAGCGGCTATGTCAGCGACGAGATCGCCGCCCGGCTGAATGCCGTGCGGGAAAGTGGCGGGCGCATCGTCTGTGTCGGCACGACCTCGTTGCGGCTCATCGAGAGTGCCGCCGGTGAAAGCGGAGAGATCAAGCCCTGGGCCGGCGCTACCGGCATCTTCATCACGCCTGGTTACCGCTTCAAGGCGGTCGACATGCTGATGACCAATTTCCACCTGCCGCGCTCGACGCTGTTCATGCTGGTCTCGGCCTTTGCCGGCTTCGAGACCATGCACGCGGCTTATAAACACGCCATTTCGACGGGCTACCGCTTCTACTCTTACGGCGACGCGAGCCTTCTTTTCCGGAAAGACAGATGACAGACAATTTCCAATTCACCCTGAAGAAGACCGATGCCGGCGCCCGTCTAGGCCAGGTTTCCATGCCGCGCGGCGAGATCCGCACGCCGGCCTTCATGCCGGTCGGCACCGTCGGCACGGTTAAGGCGATGTATCTCGACCAAGTGCGCGAGACCGGCGCCGACATCATCCTCGGCAATACCTATCACCTGATGCTGCGCCCGACGGCCGAGCGCGTCGCCCGTCTCGGCGGCCTGCATAAGCTCATTCGCTGGGAGCACCCGATCCTGACCGATTCCGGTGGCTTCCAGGTCATGTCGCTGTCCGGTCTGCGCAAGCTCGACGAGCAGGGCGTCACCTTCAAGTCGCATGTCGACGGCAGCCTGCACCATATGTCGCCGGAGCGCTCCATCGAAATCCAGGGGTTGCTTGGCTCCGATATCCAGATGCAGCTCGACGAATGTGTGGCATTGCCGGCCGAGCCGAAGGAGATCGAGCGCGCCATGGAAATGTCGCTGCGCTGGGCCGAGCGCTGCCGGGTCGCCTTCGGCGAGCAGCCCGGCAAGGCGATGTTCGGCATCGTCCAGGGCGGCGACATTCCGGCGCTGCGCATCCGTTCGGCCGAGGCGTTGAGCCAGCTCGACCTCAAGGGTTATGCGATCGGCGGCCTTGCCGTCGGCGAGCCGCAGGATGTCATGCTGCAGATGCTGGAAACGACGCTACCGGTCCTTCCTCTGGAAAAGCCACGTTACCTCATGGGTGTCGGCACGCCGGACGATATCCTGAAATCGGTCGCCCGCGGCATCGACATGTTCGATTGCGTCATGCCGACCCGTTCCGGCCGCCATGGCCTGGCTTTTACCCGCCGCGGCAAGGTCAACATCCGCAATGCCCGCCATGCGGAGGATATGCGCCCGCTCGACGAACAGTCGAATTGCCCGGCCTCACGCGATTATTCGCGTGCCTATCTGCACCACCTCGTCCGCTCCAGCGAGGCGCTCGGCGGCATGCTGCTCTCCTGGCACAATCTCGCCTATTACCAGGAGCTGATGCAGGGCATCCGTAAGGCGATCGCCGAAGGCCGCTTCGCCGATTTCATGGCGGAAACGCAGGAGGAATGGGCGAGGGGCGATCTCGAACCGGTGTAAAGCTACTCCGTTCCCGCGTTGCTTGCCGCGGGGACTGGGGACGCCGGGTTTGGCGCAACCATCATTTTAAGTTTCTTGCGCACTGGCTCGTCGAAGTGAACGGCGGCGATGCCAGCCACAATGAAAATTGCGACTACGACGACCATACCGGCTGCCGGAGAGGCAGGAAGGTCAAAGCCTCTTTGCCGCAGTGACTGCAGCAGACTGAAGATGGGGCCATGCAGGATATAAATCGGATAGGAAAGCCTTCCCAGCCAACGGAATACCAGCTCGACCAGGCCGGTCTGTCTCGTGCGCATCGCAAGCCAGACAATGGCCGGGAAGACCACAAGGCATATTAAAAAATCAAAATACGGGAAACCGAAGAATATGCGGGCTGGTATGTTGGTGATGAAGATCAGACAACCACAGAGAAGAAGGCCGACAATGTTGCCGTTATTGGCTGTCTTCGGTTTCTGGACCTCATATAACCTGTAAAGGCAGATTCCGAGCGAGAACGAGAACAGCACTCGTGAAAAGCCAAATCGGAAGTCGCCCGCCTCGGGACCAATATCGAAGTTACCTGCGACCAATGCTCCGTACATGGTGATGCCCGCCGCCCCCAGCGCGATGGTGAGCAAGCTTCTGAATGACAGTCGTATCAGAAGCACGGAGAACAGCACTCCGGCCCAGAGCTCGAAGAAGAGCGACCAGCTAGGCCCGTTGAAGGGAAAGATACCTTCCTGGTTTGCGCTTGGAATGAACAGGATTGCCCTCAGCAGAAGGTCCGCCAGCGTGGAGTAGTCCAACCCATTTTTAAGCGCATAGCTGAAAAGACCAATCGGAAGCGAAAGAAGATAAAGGGGATAGAGCCGAATGATACGCTGTAGCAGAAGCCCGGTGGGCGAAATCTGCCCCGTAGTCAGTCGCTTCTCATATGAATTTGCAAGAACGGCGCCGCTCAACAGAAAGAAGAGGTCAACGGCAAGGTAACTGATATTCGCCGGGATCGGACCCAGCGTACCAGCCGTGTGGAGGAACATGACCATGATAGCCGCAATTCCTCGCAACGCTTCAAGAGCTGTAAAAAATTGTTTGCCAGCGTTCAACGCAACAACCCTCCGTTGGCACTTTGTTACTCCAGGAGGATTTCGAAATCGTTGGTGCAACGAGACCGTGCAATCGGCTGAGTTTCCACCGAAAAGAGGAACAGCGCGTCAGATGCCCTTGCTGTCCGCGTGCGGCATGATCTGCACACCGTTGATCCTGTAGCTGCCGTCCGGCTGGCGCATGATCTGGTAGATCGCCGTCCAGTCCTTGCCGTCGCGGCCTGAGATCAGCACCTCGTGATAGATCAGCGCGCCGTTGTCGATCGAGCGGCTGCGCCCGAAGGCGTAGTTGCCAGGGTGATAGACCGGCTCGTAGCTCTTCTTCACCATGGCGAAGAACAGGTTCTTGTCGGGATACATCGCCTTGATGCCGGGGGCGGCGAAGGAATAGGCGGTCTCGGCATCGTCCTTGAGGAAGGCGTTGATCTGGTCCTCGATCATCGTCCGCGTCGTTTCGATCGGATCTTCGGCGCGGGCCAATACGGGGGAGAGGAAGGACGCGGCACACAGAATAAGAACTGCGAAGAAGGCGCGCATGGGGTATCTCCGGCTCTATCGGGGAAAGGATCGCCGATAGAGTAGAAGTGTAGGCGATTTTCAGCGCAAGGAAAGTGGACTTTACGACCAGCGGCGGAACAGGGCGCTGGCATTCACCCCGCCGAAGCCGAAACCGTTGGTGATCGCATAGTCCATCGCCAGCGGCCGCGCCGTCCTGCCGACGATATCGATGCCGTCGGCGGCCGGATCGGCCTCATCGAGGTTGCTGGTCGGCGGTGCGATCTGGTCGCGCAGTGCAAGGATGGTGAAGATCGCCTCCAGCCCGCCGGCCGCGCCGAGCAGGTGGCCGGTCGCCGATTTCGTCGCGCTGATGGCAATACCGCCATTGCGACCGAAGACCGTGCCGATCGCCGCGATCTCACCCCTGTCACCGACCGGTGTCGAGGTCGCATGCGCGTTGAGATGCCCGACCTCCGAAGCCGGGATCTTCGCCTGCCTGAGTGCCACCTCCATCGCCCGGCGCGCGCCGTCGCCGTCTTCGGGGCCTGAGGTCATGTGGTAGGCGTCTGCAGCCGTGCCGTAGCCGACGAGTTCGGCGAGCGGTGTGGCGCCGCGGGCAAGCGCGTGCTCCAGCGTTTCGATGACCAGGATACCGGCGCCTTCGCCCATGACGAAACCGTCGCGGGCCGTGTCGAAGGGCCGTGACGCAAGTTCCGGTGTTTCGTTGAAGCCGGTGGAAAGCGCCCGCGCAGCGGCAAAGCCGCCGAGGCTCACCTTGTCGATGCAGGCCTCGGCACCACCGCAGATCGCCACATCCGCTTCGCCGGAGCGGATCAGCCGCGCCGCATCGCCGACTGCCTGGACGCTGGCGGCACAGGCTGTCACCGGAGCCCCGAGCGGCCCCTTGAAGCCGTAGCGGATGCTGACCTGGCCGGCGGCGAGATTGACGAGGAAGGAGGGAACGGTGAAGGGCGACAGCCGACGGACGCCGCGCGTTTCGCCGATCCGCACCGCTTCGGCGATCGCCGGGAAGCCGCCGACGCCCGACGCGATGATCGTTGCCGTGCGCTCGCGCTCGCCTTCATCAACGGGCATCCAACTGGCCTGCCTCACCGCTTCCTCCGTCGCCGCCATGGCGAAGTGGATGAAGCGGTCCATCTTCTTCTGGTCCTTCGGCGTGATGTAACGGTCTGGGTCGAAACCGGCCTCTGCATCTTCCGCGATACCGGGAACGATGCCGCCGACCTTGGCCGAGAGTTCGCCGACGATATCCTCCGCCAGCACTCTCAGCCCCGAACCGCCACCGAGAAGGCGCTTCCAGGCAGGCTCGACGCCGGTGCCGAGTGGCGAGACAAGTCCCATGCCGGTGACAACGATGCGATCCATTGTATTTTCCTCTCTATCCGTCGATGCCGAGATACCAGGCGCGCATACGGGCGATCCGTTCGCGCACCTCGTCGTCGGCGGCGGGACCCGCAAGCAGGCTGGTGTTTTCGGGGGTCACTTCTTCGCCCGTCCGCGCATCGACCAGCATCGTCTCGCGCTTTTTGCCGGAAGCGGCGTCGCCCAAGAGAAAGGCGAGATCCTCTTCCGGGATGTGCTGGCTTCCCCAGGAAAACAGTGTCATCAGAACGGGAAAGAAGTCACGGCCCTTGTCCGTCAGCCGATATTCGTAGCGGGCAGGGCGCTGATGGTAGAGCCGCCGTTCGAACAGCCCCTTTTCCGTCAGATGTTTGAGCCGCCGCGTCAGGATATTCGGCGCCACGCCGAGGCTTTTCTGGAATTCGTCGAAGCGCGAAAGCCCCTGGAAGGCGTCGCGCAGGATCAGCATGCTCCACCAGTCGCCGACACTGTCAAGCGCGCGCGCCGCCGGGCATTTGAAATCGCTGAAGCTCGTTCGCTGCATGGCTGATGTCACTACAGCAGTGACTATCATCATGCAAGTTACTTCCAACGCCGCCGGACACTTTTGCGCGACATGTTTTAGATCGCGTCGCCCTCAAAAATCCGGGCGAGCAGGATGCCGGCGACGAGCATGCCCGCTGCCACGAAGATCGTGTCGCCCGGCGTGCCGATATAGAGCGGCCCGATATTACAGCGCCGCGCGTCTTTTCAGACGCGCAAAGGACGTTGTAACACTTTGAATTGGCATAATTTTATCCTTAAATCGACTCCGATTTAAGGAATTATGCAGTGGCAAACAGCAGGAAGGCGATGAGGAAATTGGCCCAGCCTCAGACGACATTCGCCGTCGGCGAGCCGAGCTTTGCCCCTTGCGCGAAGGGGATGCGGAAGCGCCTGCCGCTGACCCGTTGACGAAATGCGGGATGCCGTTGGTCAGAAATGCTGCGGCGATAAAATGGACGATATAGGCGATCCAGGGCAAAGGCTTCTCCTGACCTGCACGGGTGGCGTCAACGGAGAATGTGGCCGGGATTCCGGCTCCGGCAAGAGGAGGAGACACGACTGCCCGTGACGCTGTGGGTCCGCCGCCTGAAAGGCGACGGGCCGACCGGCTCAGACAAGCAAGAGATCTTTGAAGTGAAGTGCGGCGGAATTGTCGAGATCGGCGACGTGGATTGCCCCGCCTGCTGCGCTTCCATCCGCATCATAGGATAAAATGCCGCTGGCCTGATCGTAGATCAGCTTGTCATCAGCCTCGAGCGCCTTCGTTCCCAGGACGAAATTCTCGGCCGAAAAGCTCGATGGCTTGAGCCCGGTGAAAATCCCATCATCGAACACCAGCTTATCGCCTGCGGCTGAAGAGAAATCGACAATCTTGTCGACGCTCGTATTGCTGGGCTTCACATCGAAGACGAAGGAATCGGCTCCGGCTCCGCCGGTGAGAACGTCAGCACCGGCCTTGCCGATGAGCTTGTCGTTCCCGAGTCCGCCGACCAATCGATCGTTCCCTTTCCCGCCGTTGAGAAAATTGTTTCCGTCGTTGCCGGTGAGAATGTTGGCCGTATTGTTGCCTGTCGCGCTGAGATTGGCCGTCCCGGTCAAGGTGAGGTTTTCGATTGTTCCGATCGCATGCGCCGTGTCCGCGAGGCTGAAGGAGATCGAAGCCTTGACGGTATCCGTTCCGCTGCCCCGGCTTTCGTCGACGATTTGATTCGCATTAGTCACGGTGAAGGTATCGTTGCCGGTGCCGCCATAGAGATGATTGGTGCTCGGCGGCGTGCTGGTACTGCCGCGTTCGATGTCGATGATAACGGGATGGTCGATGACATTGAGCGTCAGGGACGACACGTTGCTGAGGCTTTTGATCGCCGTCGTCCCGGTCAGGGGGTCGAAGACCTTAACGGAGCCGAAGGAGGCGCCGAGATTGACTTTGACGGCTGTCGTCGCGGCCTGAATGGCCGTGTCAGAGGACTGGTTCCAGATATCAGGCTCGTTCCAGATGATGATCTGGTAGCTTCCGTCCGATTTTTCCGTGAGCAAGCTGCGGGCCGAGGACGGCAGGCCGTCGATCGAATAATTGAGGGTTCCCGCGCTGAAGCTCGCCTTCGCAGCGCCGTCGTCGGCAAGGATTTCGGTCAGATTGTGGATCGCCGTCGCCGCCGGCTTGGCCGAATAGTCGAGATGAAAAAGGCCGAAATGCTTTTCCTGATTGGTGCCCTGCGGATCGGAATAGGCGTCCAGCAGCTCGTAGATGAAGGTCTGTTTCGAGCCGAGTGCGGCGCCGTCCATCAGCGTATTGAGCAGGAGCTTTGCCTGCGTCGCCTCACTGACGCCCTCCCAGCCGCCATTGGTGTCGGCGGTGAGCGAGGTGTGGTACCCGGTCTCGGTGATCGCCAGCGGCTTGCCCGGATCGGCAGCGCGCTGAACGCCGGCTTCTCGGGAAAGCCACGAGAATGGCTGGTCGCCATCCTTCGCATAGGTATGGATCGTCGTGTAGTCGGAGGCGGAAGCGACCGTATATCCGGTAAAGCCGAGGACCGGGATATTTTTCAGCAAGGGATCGGCGTTGACGGCGGCAGAGAGGTCTTTCTGATAGGCGAGCGCTGCAGCCTGACCGCTCAGGCCATGATAGCTGACCGGCCAGTTGTTGACTTCGTTCGGTCCTTCGATGCCGACGACCGATCCGGGATGGGCCTGCACGAAGTCATGCAGCCGCTGGGCGACGGTCGCGGGGTCCACCTCTCGCTGGGCGCTGAAGACGAATTGCACGCCGGCTTCGGCTGCATCGCCGAGATGTGTTTGACCGTTGGGATCGGAAGCGGAGTTGGGGGCGTGATCGCGAACTGTATCAAGGCCAAGATAGTCGAGAGCCTTAACAACTTCTCCGACATTGGAATATTTTCCGTCGGTGTAGTCGATATGCGTGTCAATTCCAAAGGAACGAATAATATCGTTTATTCGAACGGCTTGAGCCAAAGTTTTTCTCCCAGTTTATGAGGGAATTGGCGATGGGAATTTATTCTTCACATTTCTGATGCCAATTCGATTTAATACACGAGGAGGGCCGTGCAGTGCTGCCCGTTAACCATGATAAATTGTCCTGAATGTGGCCCGCGCCGGATCGGGTTTTTAATGCCGAACCTGTGCTTGCATATTTGCATCCAGCCGGCCGACCATGACCCAGTGAAACAGACGCATAGGCAGAATCTGGTGAAGTCCAACATGGCCCGGAGGATCCGATGACCGTTAATGTTCAATTCCGGTTTCGCAGCGGCTTGCTGTCGACGGCGTTCGACAATGTCCGTCTCCGCGGCAGTTGGGACGAGCAGGGCCGTCCCTCGAACGAGTGGACATCTGTTCCGATGCAGCGCTCTCGCGACGAGGATGGTTATGATGTCTTCGTCGCCAGGGTTTCTTTTCCCGATGACGAGATCGGTACGCATTTTCGCTGGGGGATCGAACTCGATCGACCCGGCGCTTCAAGCCTGTGGGCGATCGCCGCCGAATTGGACGACGAGGCCTCTGCGCGTCGCGAACGCTCCTTCGAGCTCCAGCAGGGGATAGCGCCGCAGACCTATTATCTGACATGGATCGGCCGTCTGGGGGCCAACCGGGTTGAAAGGCCCAACAGCGCCGACGGCATTCGCTTTTCGGTCTGGGCGCCGAATGCGCGAGATGTCTTGCTCGTCCTGGCCGATCCCGCCATTGGCTATATCGCCGACGACGGCACCGGAACGGTTGCAACCATCAGGATGCGCAGGACCGTTGATGGCTTCTGGAGCGTTGAAACCGGCGAGGATCACGGACTTTCCGATTTCGACAGCATGGTCGGCACGCCCTATATGTACCGCATCACCAGGGATGATGGATCGCTCGCCTACCGCACCGATATCTGGTCGCTCATGCAGATCGGCGCCGGAGACTTCGATCCGGATGGAGCGATCTATCACGGATCGCCGGCCGCATTGGACGGACCGCAAAGCTGCTCGGTCGTCTGCGATCCGAAGCGGGTCGTCCTTCCATCCGGGCAGGAGGTCGCCGCCGAGACGTTCTGGGCTGACGAATTCGTTGGAGGTCGAACACTTCCGGAGCGGCTCGAGGATCTGGTGATCTATGAACTGCACGTCGGCGCGCTCGGTTTCGGCAAGGCCGCTCCCGGCACGCTTGATGATGCCATCGCCTTCATCGAGCATCTTTCGGCACTCGGCGTCAACGCCGTGGAACTGCTGCCGATTGCGGAATTCGAAACGCGGGCCAACTGGGGTTACGGCACCTCGCATTTCTTTGCCGCCGACCAGGGGGCTGGCGGCACCGACCGGCTGAAGATGTTCGTCAAGGCCTGCCACCAGCGCGGCATCGCCGTCATTCTCGATGTTTGTTACAATCACTTCGACCCGGACGGCGAACGGGCGCAATGGGCCTATGATTCCAACGATCACACCCGCAATATCTATTATTGGTACGAGGGACGCCCCAGCGATTACGCCGATCCGACAGGCGGCTACATCGACAACATCTCTACGGGATGGGCGCCCCGCTTCGATGAGGAAGCTGTGCGCCAGCTTTTCATCTCCAGCGCGGCATTTCTCGTCTCCGTCTGCCATATCGATGGTTTCCGGCTCGATCAGACAAGTTCGATCCATCAATATCCGGTCCTGCATGCCGACGGCCGGCGCGCCGATCGGGCCGCAGCCTTCGGCGCCAAATTCCTGAAGCAATGGACCCGGACGATGCGGCTGATCAAGCCGCAGCTTTTCCTGACGGCCGAGGACTATTCGGACTGGTCGGCGATGACCGAGCCGAGCCTGACTGGCGACGGGCTCGGCTTCGATGCGACCTGGTACGGCGATTTTCATCACAACCTCGTCGAATATCACGGCGGCGCGCAGGCGCAGCTGTTGAAGAATGCCGGCTTCGGGGACAAGCGGGCGCTGACCATGTCGTCTCTTGCCGGCGCATTGCAGACGAGCGCGCGATCCAAGGTGGTCTACAACCAGTCGCATGACGATTGCGGCAATCGTGAAGGATCGGCGCGAACCGCCGTTATCGCCGTCAATTTCGCGCCGATCGTCGGTGAGACAAGGGCGTGGGCTGAGGCGAGATCCCGGTTTGCGGCGGCGATGACGCTGCTATCGGCCGGCACGCCGATGTTTTTCATGGGTGAGGAAATCGGCGCCCGGAAGCCCTATCGCTACAATGATTTCCTTGAGAACCGGGAGAATATTCTCGGCGAAGCTGATGGTAGCGGGGCAGGGATGCTCAGCTGTTATCGCGATCTGATCGCGCTCAGCGTCCATCAGGATGCCATTCGTTCGCGCAACATCGCCATTCCCTTGGTTCACGACGAAAATCGCGTGATCGCCTTTCATCGATGGAATGACGGCGAGGATTTCCTTGTTGTGGGGTCGCTGAACGACGCTCCCTTCGAACACGGCTATCAGCTGCACAGCGAACGTCTGGGGAATGATCTCTGGGAGGAGATCTTCAATACCGATGCTCACCTATATGGCGGCTGGAACGTCGGTAACAGCGGCGGAAGAATCAGAGCAACGGCGGGAGTGCTGAATGCCGTGTTGCCGGCATCAGGCGTTCTGGTTTTTCGCAGGCTGTGATGCGCCACGCCCGGAACGGTCAGACAAACCCGAGCGGCAGATTTTCCACTTTCCTGTCATTGCCGTAGTCGCGCTCATGCGGCGAGCGACGGCGGCCGTCGCGGCGAGCGGAAAGATCGATCCGGTTTTCGGCGAAAATTCCGTCGGGCCAGGTGCCGGTGTCATGGCAATCGGCGTCGATCTTGGGGGCAAGGATTTTCAGGATCATCGGGGTTCCTCCAGGCGGAGCATCAACATTTGGAAAGGGCGTCCGGTTCCTTTTATAAATCCAGAATTATTAATAAATTAACCATAAAACTTAGGAGCGAGGGGCGCGGCGGCATTCGATCCGGTCCCTCGCGAAAGGTGACATTTAGTGGATGATTGATGACGAGGACATCGACGCCAGCATCCCCTCGGTCGCCCGGATCAGCCGTGCCGTGCGCGCCATCACCTCGGTTCCGGCCTCCGTCTCGGCAATCGCGGTTGCCATACCGTCCAGTCCGTCCGCCACCTGGATCAGTTTCGGCAGCATATCGGCCCATCCGACCGCCTCAGTCGATCTGGCGAGCTTGCGCAACGCCTCCGAATAGCTCGATATCAAAGCGAGTTTCTGATCTGCGGGAATAGTGGAGAATGAGCGTTTCTCGGAAGGCGACAGCGGCAATTTCGGCATGGATGCGACCTGTCGAACTGCGTGTGAACTCGCATAGGCGTTTTTTGTTCCGAGCTGGCCCATTGCTCGATGCCCCTTCTCCTTCAGTGGAAATGGCGTTGCCGTGGAACTCCGGGACCTGGAAGGCCGTTGAGGTGCATGAACATAGGAGGCTTCCATGCAGCTGATCGATACGCGAGTTACACAGGCCGGCGACATCTTTACCGTCGAATTCTTGGGCGAGGGAGGAGAATCGATTTCCGTCAAAATCGACAACTCCCATGGCGAACTCGATGATACGACGGCGGTCGACCGCGCCAAGGTCATGATGGTTCAGCTGACCGCCTTTGCCGGCGCGGAAGCAGACGGCAGCATCAACCGCTACGATGCCTTGAGCAACGGCAATTTCGACGAAGGCAGCAAGGGCTTGATCGGCCAGCCGAGTGCGCGTTCGGCCGGCGACAGGCAAACGCTGGAAGAGGAACTCGATGAAGGCCTCGAGGACAGCTTTCCTGCAAGCGACCCTGTCTCGGCAACGGTATCGTCCATTCCCGCCAACGCGCCACGGCACTGATTGCAACACAATCTTGCAAACGCCCGCATGTTCTTAATTCCAAATACAGGTGAAGGATGTCCCGGTTCCGGCAGGCGGTCTTCACCAGCATGACAGATTGATGTCAAAACTGAGAAACAGCTGAAAACTTCAGCTGTGTGATTGACATGGGAGCCTTCTAGAGAGGGCACGAGAAGGGAGCGCCGGTGAGGCGCTGCCGACGTCTCGGAGACGGGCCCCATGAAAATCATTCAGATCACCGACACCCATTTCAGCCCCGACAAGCCGCATTTCAACGGCAACTGGGCGCCGCTTCTGAGCTGGATCGAAGAGACCGGCGCGGACCTGATCGTCCATACCGGCGATCTCACCGTCGATGGCGCCGACAACGGCACGGATATCACCTTCTCGATGGACTTGATGCGTCAGGTGTCGATCCCGATGCTGATCGTCCCCGGCAATCACGATGTCGGCCATCTCAAAGAATCGGACCAGCCGGTCAATGCCGAGCGGCTGTCCCGCTGGCGCAGCCTTGCCGGCGACGACCGCTGGCTGGAGGATTCGGCCGGCTGGCGCTTCATCGGATTGAACGCGCTGCTCCTCGGTCATGAGGATGATGAGGAGGAGGCCCAGTTCGAATGGCTCGATCAGGCGCTGTCCGGCAGGGCAGGGCGGCGCGTGGCGCTGTTTGCGCACAAGCCGCTCTTCGTCGATGCCCCCGACGAAGGCGATACCGGATATTGGAGCGTTCGCCCGGCTCAGCGCCGGCGGCTCTATGATCTGATTGCTGCCCATGACGTGGCGCTGTTTGCGAGCGGCCATCTCCACTGGGCCTGGCAGGGGCGCTTTGATAACACCCAGCTGACATGGGGGCCGTCGGCCGCCTTTATCATCGACAAGATGGAGCGGGAGATGCCTGGCGAGCGCATGATCGGCGCCGTCGTGCACGAGTTCGATACTGCTGTCGAAAGCACGATCGTCGCCGTTCCCGGCATGACCGCTTATGTGCTCGACGATGTCGCGCACGAAGTCTACCCCCAGGCGGTCAAGCAGCGGGAACCCGTCGAATGAGCGCGCTCTCGCTTCGCGGCATCACCAAGGCTTTCGGCGGCAACCAGATCCTGAGTGGCGTCAGCCTGGATATCGCCGCCGGCGAATTCATCGCGCTGGTCGGCCCTTCCGGCTGCGGCAAGAGCACGCTGTTGCGCGTCCTTGCCGGCCTCGACCATGCCGACCAGGGCGAAATCCTGATCGGCGGGCAGGATATGTCCGGCGTTGCGGCCGCCGACCGCAACATCGCCATGGTCTTTCAGTCCTACGCGCTTTATCCGCATCTGACGGCCTCTGAGAACATCGCGGTGCCCTTGGCGATGCGCCGGCTGTCGCGGATGCAGCGGCTGCCCTTCATCGGGTCTTTGATGCCGGGCCAGCGTGCCACCCGCAGGGCGATCGCCTGCGACGTCAGGGATATGGCGACGTCGCTGAAGATCGATCACCTGCTTGACCGCAAGCCCGGCCAGATGTCGGGCGGCCAGCGTCAGCGCGTGGCGCTTGCCCGCGCCATGGTGCGCCAGCCGAGCATCTTCCTGATGGACGAACCGCTCTCCAATCTCGACGCCAATCTGCGCGTCCACGCCCGCGGCGAGATCGTCGACCTGCATCGTCGCGCCGGCGTGCCGACGCTCTATGTCACCCACGACCAGGCGGAAGCGCTTTCCATGGCCGACCGTGTCGCCGTGATGATGGGCGGAAAGTTGCTGCAGATCGCCAGCCCCGAGGTCATCTATGACGATCCCGCCCATATCGAGGTCGCCCGCTTCATCGGCCAGCCGCGCATCAATCTGCTGCCGGCCTTTGCCGAAGGCGGCGTCATTCTCTGCGGCGGCCTGCGCCTGACGCTTCAAAATGCGCACGACGGGAAGATGCCGGTCACGCTCGCCATTCGCCCCGAATTCGTCTTTCTTTCCAAGAGCCGGCATGACGGCCTTGCCGCCCGGATCGAACGTGTCGAATTCCTGGGCTCCGAAGTCATCCTACATTGCCGGCTCGAGGCGATCGGCGAGACTATCGTTGCCAAGGTTCAACCGGCCGAAGCCTCCGGCCTGGTGGCCGGCGATCCGGTCGGGCTGCGGCTTTCGCCCGGCCGCACGCTGATCTTTGCCGAGGACGGCAGCCGGCTGGCCGGCGGCGTTGCAACGGGTGATGCCGGGCTCGCGATAGGCGATGTCGGGCTCGCTGCAAGCGATGCCGGGCGGGAGAGAGCGCATGGCTAGCATCGTCTCCATGGCCGTGCCACACGATGCCGCCGTTGCGCATCGGCGCAGCGAGGCCCGCACCGCCTGGATGCTGGTGATGCCGGCTATGATCCTGCTGTTCCTCTTCGTACTTTTGCCGGTCGCAGCCGTCATCGTGCTCGGCTTCACCGATTTCGAACTCGGCTACGGCAAGTTCCGTTTCGTCGGCTTCGAGAATTACGCGCACTTGATCACCGACCGCACATTCCGCAAGTCGCTGTGGAATACGACTGTGTACACGGCGCTCGTCGCACCTGTCTCGATCCTTCTCGGCCTCGGCATCGCCATGCTGATCGAGAGTGAGACTAAGGCGCGCAGCTTCTTCCGCACCGCCTATTTCCTGCCGGTCGCTTCGCTGATCGTCGCCATGGCGACCGTCTGGCAATATATGTTCCACCCCACAATCGGCCCGCTCAACGCGCTGCTGGCCCTCGTCTGGCTTCCAGGCCCGAACTGGCTCGGTAGCTCCGCCACGGTGCTCTACAGCCTCTCGATCATCGGCGTCTGGCAATCGGCCGGCTTCAACATGGTGCTGTTCCTCGCCGGGCTGACGGCGATCCCGCGCGAGCTTTATGCGGCAGCCGAGGTGGATGGCGCCAGATCCTCCCTCGACCGTTTTCTGCTCGTCACCTGGCCGATGCTCGGGCCGACGACGCTCTTCGTCATCACCATCAGCATCACCAACGCGGTCAAGGTCTTCGAGACGGTCAAAACGCTGACCGAGGGCGGCCCGAACAAGGCGTCGGAGGTGCTGCTCTTTACGATCTACCAGGAGGGCTTCGTGTACCTGCGCGTCGGTTATGCCTCGGCAATGACTGTGGTCTTTCTGCTGATCCTGGTGGTGCTGATGTTCCTGCAGTACCGCATTCTCGATCGCCGGGTGCATTACACATGATGACGAGCGCTTTTTCCCTCGGCAGGATCATCCGCCTGACGCTACTTTCCCTGGGCGCGATCATCTTCCTGTCGCCCTATGTCTTCATGATCTCGACGGCAGGCAAGGCCCAAAGCGACATCTTCACCTCGTCGCTGTCGCTGATCCCGGCACACTTCACCTATGCCGAGAATTTCGCCAAGGCCTTGAGCCGAGTGCCGATGGCGCAGCTATTGTGGAACGGCGTCGTCGTCTGTGGGCTGATCTTCTTTTTCCAGGTGCTGGTGGCGATCCCCTGTGCCTACGCTATGGCGAAGCTGCGCTTCGGCGCCGCCCGCGCCATGATGGTGCTTGTCATGCTCGGCCTGCTGGTGCCGATCCATGCGACAGCGCTGCCGCTCTATGTCGCCTTCGATCGTGCCTCGCTGCTCAACAGCTATGCCGCCCTTGTCGCGCCCTTCACCATTTCGGTCTTTGCGATCTTCATGTTCCTGCAGTTCTTCCGCGCCATGCCCGACGATCTCATTCATGCCGCGCGTCTCGATGGCATGTCGGAACTCGGTATCGTCGCCCGCGTCATCGTGCCGAATGCCTGGCCGGCGGTCACCGCCTTCGCCATCTTCTCGGTCGTCGCCCATTGGAACGATCTCTACTGGCCGCTGATCGTCATCAGCAAGCAGGACTACGCCACACCACCGCTTGGTCTGATGTATTTCCGCGCCGCCGAGGCCGGCGACGACTACGGCGCGCTGATGGCGGCGACACTCATCATTACCCTTCCCCTCGTCATCGCCTTCCTGCTTGCGCAGAAGCGCTTCGTCGAGGGCATCACCATGACCGGTCTCAAAGGCTGACCGGTTTCAACCCAGGAGAACGAGCGATGAAACATATCACCCAGCTTCTCGCCGCAGCGGCCGTCTCGATGGCAATCGCGCTTCCCGCGCATGCCGAGACGACGCTGACGGTTCACTACCCGATGCCGGGCTTCTTCAAGGACGTGATGGACACGATCTCGAAGAAGTTCATGGAAGAAAACCCCGATATCAAGATCCAGTTCGCCAGCCCCTCGGCCACCTATGAAGAAGGTATCCAGACGATCCTTCGCCAGGTCGGCACCAGCGAAATGCCCGATATCACCTTCATCGGCCTCAACCGCCTGCGCATGCTCGACGAACGCGACGTCGCCGTCGATCTCGGCCCGCTCGTCAAGAAGGACGGCAACATGGCCGAGCAGGGCTTCTCCGACACGATCCTCAAGCTCGCCCAGGTCAAGGGCAAGCAGGTGGGCCTGGCTTTCGCGACTTCCAACCCGATCATGTATTACAACGCCGATCTCGTGAAGGCGGCCGGCGGCGATCCTGAAAATCCGCCGAAGACCTGGGATGAGGTCATCGCGCTCGGCGGCAAGATCAAGGCGCTCGGCAATGGCGTCGACGGCATCGATTTCCGTTGGCAGGGCGATGACTGGATGTTTTCGGCACTGCTCTTCGGCGCCGGCGGCAAGATGCTGAGCGATGACGAAAGCAAGGTCGCCTTCAACGGCCCGGAAGGTCAGAAGGCCGTCGAGGTCCTGCATCGTCTGGTCACCGAAGGCGGCATGCCCGTCTTCACCAAGGCCGCCGGCGAACAGGCTTTCGCAGCCGGCAAGGTCGGTTTCGAGTTCCAGACCACAGGCGCGCTGCGCAACACGATCAAGAATGTCGGCAACAAGTTCGATCTGCGCACCGCCAAGATCCCGCTGATCGATCCGGTGAACGGCCGCCTGCCGACCGGCGGCAACGCCGTCGTCATCCTGACGCATGATGCCGCCAAGCAGGGTGCCGCCTGGAAGTTCGCCAAATTCGCCGCCGGCCCTTATGGCGCTTCCGTCGTCGTGCCCGGCACCGGTTATGTCCCGAACAACGAGCTGGCCGCGAAGTCGGCCGATTATCTCGGCGATTTCTACAAGCAGAACCCGCTGTTCCAGGCAGGCCTCAGCCAGATGCCGGTGATGATCCCCTGGTATGCCTTCCCAGGCTCGAACGGCGTCAAGGTCACGCAGACGATCGTCGACAATCTCTCGCGTATCGTCGACCAGTCGGCCGAACCGAAGGAAGCGCTCGACGACGCAGCCGCCGATGTCGAGGGCATGCTGCCGCGCAGCTGATCGCCGTCTGTCAAGAATTGGGCTGCCGCGAAGACGCGGCGGCTTTTCTATTCCGGGGCGGGGGTAATGGCGCGCACCGTGCCGCCGCGGCGCAGCGTATAGGCGACATCGAGATGGCGCGCGGGGGCGGCATTCTCCGCCATGTCGAGAAGCAGCGAGGCGGCCGTCGCCCCCATGCTGGCATCCGGCATTTCGATGGTCGTCAGCGGTGGATCGATCAGCCGGCCGATGGCGATGCCGTCGAAGCCGGCGACCGAAACATCCCCAGGCACGGAAAGCCCCTCGCGCTTCAGCGCGCCGATGACGCCGAGCGCCAGGAGATCGTTGGAGGCGATGATCGCCGTCGGCGCAAGCGAAGTCATCGCGACGCCAAGATCGAGCTGGTCATAGCCGCTGACGAAGGGGATCTGCACGGCATCGAGGGATGTCAGTCCGTTCTCGGCCATGGCGTCGAGATAACCGCGGTAGCGAAGGTGGGCGCGGTCGGAGGTAGCAAAATTGCCGGAGAGAAACAGAATGCGGCGATGGCCCATGCCGATCAGGAAGGTCGTGATCTCGCGGCCGGCGCCACGATTGTCGGCGGTGACAGCCGCCGGAAACTGCGCTGTCGGCAGGTTGTTGAGCAGCACCGTCGGCGGCAGCTTCGCAAGCAGCGCCTTGCTGGTGGATGGATCGCAGACGGTGAGGATCAGCCCGGTCGGCCGGTCGTTCAAGAGTGCGGCGACGGCATCGGCCTCGCGCGCCGGATCGTAATTCGACTGGGCGATCAAGACGCCATGCCCGGCTACCAGCATGCGGTTCTGGATGCTCGACAGCGACGAGGCAAAGACCGGATTGGTGATGCTTGGGATCAGCACGCCGACCACAGGCCTGCGTCCCAGCCGCCCTGCAGACAGGCCGGCCGGGCGATAGCCGAGTTCGGCGGCCGCACGGCGCACCTTGCGCACCATCAGGTCGCTGGCGGGTCCGTTGCGGTTGAGAACCCTGCTTGCGGTCGCCAGCGAGCATCCTGCCCGGAACGCGACCTGCTCCAATGTCGCCATCGAAAGCGCCTCCTGGTGACAGCATCGAGGCGCAATCCTTTAGGCGGGTTCGATGACAATGGTCTGACACCTAGAGCATGATGCCGAAAAGTGTGAGCGGTTTTCGGACGACCGGGCCTAAAATCATCCTGTTCTAGGCAGAGTTATCTACTTCTTATTCATTACACACATGGAAGTTGATGGGAAATGCAACCTGTGGAATAGTCAGATTGACGCCATCTACCCTCTTCATTCTCATCATCTGGGCAAGAATGTCTCACAAAAAAATGGAATGCTCCACGGTGTGCTGGTTTCTCGCGACGGTCTTCCTCGTCGCAAACTTCACGTCGCCAGCCTATGCGGACAGCCCGTCCGTGCCCTGGCCACAAACGCAAAGCGACATTCAAGCCGACCCCCATGTGCGTTTCGGCATGCTCGCCAACGGCATGCGGTTTGCGATCATGCGCAATGTCACGCCACCCGGACAGGCAGCGATCCGCTTTCGCATTGGCTCCGGTTCGCTCGATGAAAACGACAACCAGCAGGGTCTGGCGCATGTTCTCGAGCACATGGCCTTCAAGGGTTCGACACATGTCGCCGAAGGCGAGATGATCCGTATCTTGCAGCGCAAGGGTTTGGCCTTCGGGCCGGACACCAACGCCCATACCTCTTATGACGAGACTGTCTATGCACTCGATCTGCCCGAGGTCGATGCAGACACGGTTTCGACGGGCCTGATGCTGATGCGAGAAACGGCGAGCGAGCTGACCCTCGACGCCGGCGCCTTCGATCGCGAACGCGGCGTCATCCTGTCGGAGGAGCGGCTGCGCGACACGCCGCAGTATCACGCGGCGCTCGAGATCATGAATTCATTGCTCGCCGGCAAGCGCGCGACCATGCGGGCGCCGATCGGTAAAGCCGACATCATCAGCAATGCGCCTGTGGCCCTTGTCCGTGATTATTACCGGGCCAATTACCGACCCGATCGGGCAACGCTGGTGGTGGTGGGCGATATCGACCCCGCCGCCATGGAAACGGAAATCCGGCAGCGCTTCGGCGACTGGAAGGCTGTGGATCCGACGCCGACAAAACCGGATCTCGGCACGCTAGCGACGAAAGGCGAAAGCGCCGACCTCATCGTTGTTCCCGGCGGCATGACGAGCGTACAGGTCGCCTGGACGCGTCTCTATGACGCGGCGCCTGACACCTTCGCCAAGCGCCGCGCTGAGCTTATTGAAAATCTCGGTCTCATGGTGCTCAATCGCCGGGTGAGCACCATCGCCGGCAAGGCGGATGCTCCATTCATCAGTGCGGGCATCGGCTCTCAGGATCTCCTCGATGCCGCTCATGTCGTCCTGATCGCGGCGAACTCCGAGCCGGACAAATGGCAGGCGGCGCTCACGGCCATCAACCAGGAACGGCGTCGTATCCAGGAGTTCGGCGCTACGCAGGCGGAGATCGATCGCGAAATTCTCGACTATCGCTCGGCCCTGCAGGCTGCTGCGGCCGGAGCCGCGACGCGCACGACCACCGACGTCGCTTCCATGCTGGCGAGCAGCGTCGATGACGATCAAGTCTTCACCTCTCCTGCCGAAGACCTCTCGCTGTTCGAGACGATGACGAACGGCGTCACGGCGGCCGAGGTCAATCAGGCCCTGCAGCGTGCTTTCTCCGGCAACGGTCCACAGGTCGTGCTACAGGCGGCCCAATCACCTGAGGGCGGCGCCGACGCGGTTCGGCAAATCTACGATGCGTCAAATGCCGTTGCCGTCTCGGCACTATCCAGTGCAGCTGACGTTGCCTGGCCCTACGCCCATTTCGGCGCGCCGGGCGCTGTGGTCGAACGCCGCGCCGTCGACGATCTCGGCTTGACCATGGTGCGCTTTTCCAACGGCGTGCGGCTTACCGTCAAGCCAACCAAGCTGCGTGCCAACGAAGTGCTGGTGCGCGAAGATATCGGCGGCGGTCGGCTGGACCTGCCGCACGACCGTTCCACCCCGATCTGGGCATCTCCGGCCGTCGTGCTGTCCGGCGTGAAGGCCATGGATTACCAGGATATCCAGAAGGCGCTGACGGCCAACATCGTCAGCATCGATTTCTCGGTAGGCGACAGCTCCTTCAGGTTCGACGGTCATACAAGGACTGAAGATCTTGCGACGCAACTGCAGCTCATGACCGCATACACCTCCGATCCCGCCTATCGCCCCGAGGCGTTCAAGCGCGTGCAGCAAGCCTATTTGAGCGGTCTCGATCAGTATGAGGCGACGCCCGGCGGCATTGTCAGCCGCGATTTCCCAGGTCTCGTGCATTCGGGCGACCCGCGCTGGACCTTCCCCGATCGCGGGCAGCTGTCGGCCGCTCATCCAGACGATTTCGAGGCGCTGTTCCGGCCTGTGGTCTCCAACGGTCCGATCGATATCACCATCGTCGGCGACGTGACGGTGGACGACGCGATCCGGCTGACAGCTGAAACCTTTGGCGCCTTGCAGCCGCGCCCGGAGACGACGTCGAGCGACGATCGGGCCGACGTGCGTTTTCCGGCGACAACCGGGAAGCCCGTTGTGGAGACCCATAACGGCAGGGCGGATAACGCCGCCGCCGCGGTAGGGGCTCCGATTGGCGATTTGCTTTCCGACCTGCCGCGGTCCTTCACCGCCAATCTCGCCACCCAGATTTTCCAAAACAGGTTGATCGACCAGTTTCGCATCGCAGAAGGAGCAAGCTATGTGCTGGAGGGCGATGCTGACCTGTCAAGTGAAGTCCCTGGCTACGGCTACGCATATTTCTACGTCGAGACAGACCCGGCAAAGGTCGCGCGCTTCTACGCACTCGTCGACGAGATCGCCAAGGATCTGCGATCGCATGATGTCTCCCCGGACGAACTTGCGCGCGCCCGGGAACCCATCATCGAGACACTGAAGCATCAGCAGCAGGGTAACGAATATTGGATTGAATATTTGCGCGGCGCTCAGGCGGATTCGCGCGGCTTAGACCGGATACGCGACAATCTCGGCGGCTACGACAAGGTCGCCGCCGCAGATATCCGCGCGTTTGCCACGACTTATTTCAGCCCGGAAAAATTCTGGAAATTCGAAGTGCTGCCGCCGGCGGTGCGATAGGTCGTGGGCACGGCTCAGGAACGGCGTTTGACCACGCGCATATTCATCTCCGAGCGAAGCGCAAAGCCGTGGGTCTTGTAGAGCGAAATGGCCGATGTGTTCGCCGCATAGGCGTGCAGATAGGCGGTGTCGCCGCTCGATGCGATTTCGCCGGCAACGAAGCGGAAGAGCAGGGTGCCGAGGCCGCGTCCCTGGAAATCGGGATGGGTGCAAAGCCCGCTGAGCTCGATGAAGCCTGTCTGCCGCATCCGTTGCCCGGCCATCGCCACCAGGCGGTCTTCGCTCTTGATCCCCCAGAAGCTGCCGAGGCTTTGGGCTCGCAATGTGAACGGCCCGGGTTTGGTCAGCGTCGCCAGCGCCAGCATGTCGGCGGCATCGGCCTCCGTCAGCGGCTCTATGCGGGGATCGGAAATTCTTTCGTGGGGCCGCGCGGCAACCATCTGGACCACTGATGCCTCCGTGACGACGGCTAAACCCGGTGGGATGGCGATCGGCCCCGCCTCGACGAGAATCATGCTCTCCTCCGATGCCGGCAGCTTCTCCAAGGCGTCGAGGCTCTCAAGCGCATCGTCGGCAGGCGCCGCGAAGGGGACAATGGATGGTGGGTATCGCCGCGCGTTTTCATTGCCTTCAGCAAGATTGGCATGAGCGGTCTCCAATGCGCTCCAGATCGGCCGGTCGAGGATATGGGGCATTATCTTTCCTCCTTGGCGGCGTTGCGGCGCGCAAGCGGCACCGCCGCAAGCCCGTCCTCGATGGCCGCGAGCTGTTCGAGGATCGGCCCGTCGAGATTGCCGCAGAGATCTGCAACGGCGGCGGCGATGCGCGGCCAGATCACCTTTTTCGAATGATCGACGAGGTCCTGTCCCTTGTCGGTCAGCGAGACCAGTCTGCGACGCTGATCATCTGGGGCGGGCTGCATGTCGACGTAACCGAGTTCGAGAAGCTGGCCGATGGTACGCGTTGCACCGGGCTGGGTGATACCCACCGCCTGCGCAAGCTCGCCGATCGTCAGTGGCCCAGACCGGTCGATCGCTGCAAGGAATGGATACTGGCCCGCCTGGATGCCAAGGCCCGCTTCGTCGATGACCTGCTGCGTATCGGCCTGCAGCCTTTCTCCGATGCGCCGCAGCCGGCTGCCCATGCACAGAAACCCGAGCGTCCGGACCACATCCTCGACCATGCCGATCTCCATTTGTATTGGGTGTTATATAACGTGTTATAGATTAAATGGCAATTCTTCTGCACAACGGGCCCGCAGATGAGGCCAGGGCAGGGCGGCACGAGGAAGTGCTTCAATCAGCCCCGCCATTTCCTGGCCATCAGAAACACCGCCAGCACGCAGCTGAGCAGGCCAAGGGACAATGGCAAACCCTGATGTCCGATCAGTTGCATCGCCAGTCCTGTCGCCGGCGAGCCGATGATGCCGCCGATGCCCCATACCAAGGCGAACGCGGCGTTACCGACGATCAGGGCCTGACCGGTGAAACGCTCGGCGAGTTGGATCAGCGACAGGGTGTAGATCCCGAACGAGACCCCACCCCAGACGAAGACGAGCGGCCAGATGAGCCACGTGGTGAAGGCCGACGGCAGCAGAAGGCAACCGGCGAGGCAAGCCAGGACGCAGAAGAGCATCATCCCCGTCGAGCCGAACCGTTCGGCCAAGCGCCCAAGCAAAATCTGCAGCACGGCATTGCCGGCGATGAAACAGGTGATGAGCGAAGCGATGCGCTCCTCGGCGCTGCCGAGTGCTGCGCCATAGACCGCGAACAGGGAAAGCAGGATCTGCTCGAAGGCGGCAGCGGTGAAAACCGCAAACAACAGCAGCGGTGCCAGCGCGAAGAAGCGGCCCACCGATGTTGCCTCGCCTTCATCAGGCATGTCGGGCAGGCGTGGGACGACCGCAAGCACGATCAGGCCGCAGAGGAGGAGGGCCGCAATACCGATCAGGAAGGGCGGCCAACCCTCAGTGCCGGTGAGCCAGAGCGACAGCGGGCCGATGGCGAAGCCGCCCGAAACGATCGACGAATAGAGTCCCATGATCCGGCCCCGGCGCGGCGCCGGCGTGATCGCGATCAGCCAGGTCTCGCTGATCACGTAAAGCGGATTGGCGAAGACGCCGAGCAGGAAGCGCAATGGCATCCAGGCCCACACGTCCTCAGCCCAGGCGATCGCAATCAGGGTGAGGGCGGCCAGGATCGAACACAGGATCGCCAGCCGCGCCCCACCCACGCGCCGCGAAAGCGCCGGAATGAAGAGTGCGGATAGAATGAAACCGAGCGGCGTCATCGCCGCCGACAATCCGATCAGGCCCGATGTCGTTCCCTGCCGCTCCAGGATGAAGCTGAGCAGCGGATAGGTCAGCCCCTGCGCCACGGCGAACACCGTGACCGTCGCGATGATGCCCGCCATCGCGGCCCATGGGATCCGCTCCTCTCGCGGCGATGTCGTGCCGTGCAAGTGCCGATGCGACAGGTCAGCCGGTTCCACGCAGGAAGTATCGTTCACAGTGACCTCCATAGGGTCTGAAGGACCGAGGGCCTTCTACCTGAAAGAGGATGAATTCTGCAGGATAGGGTGAGCGTCGTACTTAAGCTTTCCCAAAAAGTTCTCAAAAACGTCCAAACCGATTATAGATGCGCCCCATGCAGGGATCGCGCTTTGCCTTTGGTCCGTTCGTGCTTGATCCGGTGGCGGGAACGCTCCTTCGGAACGATGATCCCGTTGCCATTGGCCACCGCGGGGTCAAGTTGCTCGCTGCACTCGTTGAACGACCCGGCGAAATTCTCGGCAAAGCCGAACTGATGGACGCGGCGTGGCCGGGGATATCAGTCGAGGAAGGCAACCTCACTGTCCAGATCGCCCAGCTGCGCAAGCTGCTTGGTCCGCGCGCCGACGGCGGCGAATGGATCTCCACGGTGCCGCGCGTCGGCTACCGCTTCATTGGCGCCATCAAACAGCTCGGCGGCGTCAAGCGAAAACCCTTACCGCTGCCTGACAAACCATCAATAGCAGTGCTTCCCTTCGTGAATATCAGCACTGATCTCGAGCAGGAATCCTTCGCGGACGGGCTGACCGAAGACCTGATCACCGACCTCTCCAGGATGCCGGGTCTGTTCGTCATCGCCCGCAACTCGGCCTTCGCCTACAAGGGCAAGGCGAGGGATGTGCGCGAGATCGCCGAGGAACTCGGCGTGCGCTACCTGCTGCAGGGCAGCGCAAGACGCGCAGCGGGACAGGTGCGCATCAACGCCCAGCTGGTCGACACGCTGCGTGGCGATCATCTATGGGCGGAGCGCTTCGATCGCAGCCTGAACGATATCTTTGCCGTTCAGGACGAGGTGACGGCCATGATCGTCGAGGCGCTGCTCGGCCGGCTGCGCGCACCGCCGCCGCGCAACCGGCCCAAAAATCTCGAGGCTTACGATCTCTGCGTACGGGCGCGCAGGCTGATGGATGATTCGCCGCAGACGGCGCGAGAAGCGCATCTGATGCTGACGCGCGCGATTTCCCTCGATCCCGACTATGCCGAGGCCTATCGCTGGCTTGCCATGAACCATTGGATGGGATGGGTCCATTCCGGCGGACCAACGCACCCCACCCGTGACCTTGCCTTGGGGCTGGCGCGCAAGGCTGTCGGGATCGATCCCAACGATGCAGGCTGCCGCTGGATCCTGGCTTACCTGCTTGCCTATGAGCGCAGCTTCGACGAGGCGGAAGCGGAATTTGCCAAGGCGATCGAACTCGACCCGAACGAGGCCGACACCTTTGCGGCACTCTCCGACATCGCTGTCCTCGCCGGGCGGGTCGACGAGGGCCTCGAGCACATTGCCAAGGCCTTCCGACTGAACCCGTTTCCGGCGAGCTGGTACTATCTGGCGCTCGGCCAGGCACAATATGCCGCCGGGCAATATGCAGCCGCCGTCGAGACGCTGCGCAGCGACGAAACCTATCGCACGAGCTCACGCCGTTTCCTGGCGGCAAGCCTTGCCCAACTCGGCCGGCTCGAAGAGGCGAACGCGGAGGCCGAACTATTCCTCGTTGCCAACCCGCATTTTTCAACCCGCCACTGGGCTGCGACCGAGCCATTCCGCGACGCTCGGACGCTTAAGCATTTCATTGACGGCTACCACAAGGCGGGACTTCCGGAGTGATACCCGGTGCGCCTCATAGAGGCCGAGGTTAGATGGTGCCGGGCCGGGCGGAGGTGGTTGATTGGCTCGCGGAAGACAAAAAATCCTCTTCGGCGGTGGGCAGTTTTCCGTTTGGTGTCAGGTCGTCGACCGCTTTGGGAAGATCGCGCTTCAGTCGCTCAAGAATCTCTTGATGCGAAAGGCCGGTATTGGTAGCGATCTCGTTGAGAACGTCCGGTCCCAGTGCTTCTGCGAGCTGGCCGTCATTGATGTCCGCATTTGGACCGGGCTTTACCCACGACTCCGCCTTGTCGCCGTGACCATTCTGCTGAAACGTCTTCAACAGATCGCCGAGACCGCCGCTGACGATGCTGCCGGACGTCAGCCCGCCGAGAAGGCCGCCGAGGCCACCCGAACCGCCCAGTCCGCCAAGAATGCCGCCAAGCCCGCCGGGCTGCTGGTTTCCCGCGCCACCCTGCTGAGGGTTCTGAATGCCCCGTAGGAGCTCCCCGATCTTGTCTCTGTTTTGGTAGCCGGCAACGGCAAGGACGGCGAGAAGCGCCTTCAATTGACCGCTCATCATGATGAATCCTCCTATGGTGCTCAAAGGTGCACGCGACCCAAAGCAGAGCGCGGCATGGGCAGCAATGTCCAAGGTGGCCAAAGGTTCCGCCGGTTTGAAAACAAGGCTGCGCGACCGCATTCCCTCGACGATCTCGAAGGCCCCGGCCGTCCACCTCATTTGCTCACGCCGCGGTCAGATTTCCGGGCAGCCTCGCCGGTTTGCGAAGGTCATTCGTTCCGGTCCACGGCGCGTCATCCCTTGCACAACGATACTGCGGGGAGACATGCGTACGATCTGCGCCCTGCGAAGTCCTTCGCTGCGTGCGATGTCGAGAGCATCATCCGGGTCGCATCCTCGCGGTCCGCGCCGATCATATCCGTCATATCGGTCACGATCGCGATTACGGTCGTAAACGCCGACGCCACCGGGGCCGACCCGCAACTCCAAGTCTTGCGCGGCCGCGATTGTCGGCGAGATCGTCAATCCGCTTATTGCAGCCAAGCCGACCAGTACGAACTGAAGAGATTTCCGCATGAGTTCCTCCCATGGTCCTATGCTTATCCTAATGACAACATCGCCATGCGAGATTTGTTCCTTGAGGTAAGAGGACTCGGTGCGGGCGCCGAACATGTCGTTCGTCTCATGGAAAGCGGGTCGCATGAATTCAATTCGATGCGACCCGCTTTAAAGATCATTCGCTTCAGACAGCCATGTTCGACGCTGCCGACATCACTTCCCGAGGGGCGGGACCGCCGAACATATTGCAGCCGCCGTCCTCGGCTTCGGTGAAACACCAGCGCACGACCCCATCCCGATCGAGCAGGAATTCGCCGACAAGCTGGTCGTGGCCGGTGGCGATTACGCAGCGTCGTTCGGCGGCAACCGGTCGATCAGTCTCAGTCTGCGGAGGGCGGTTCCGCTCCGGTTTCCTGATCTGCCCCCCGGCTCTGGCCTGATTGATCGCAACGTCAGCCCTTCCGGGGACGAACCTCCATAAACACGTATGGCGCGCCGGTTCCCGACGGGATCGCATACACGTCATAGGACGCCTGCGGGTCGTCGCCCATTCCCAACGAGCCAGGCGGCATGCCCGGAACGGCTAGCCCTCGGACCGGCGGCCGTTCTCGCAGCAGGCGCTGGACGGCCTCGAGCGGCACATGTCCCTCCAGGTAGTATTCCTCGACAACGGCGGTGTGGCAGCCCTCCACCTCGGGGGGTACGCCAAGCCGCGCCTTGACGGCGGCAAGATCGTCGGTGTCGCGAGCGTCGACGGAAAATCCTGCCGCTGCCATCGCCTTCGACCATTCACGGCAGCAGCCGCAGTTCGGATCCTTGTAGACCGTCATCTTCGCTGGCGCGGCGGCGCGTGTCCCGCCGCCAAGGAACGCCAGGGCGGATGCCGCCATTGTAATGAAGCTTCTCCTGTGCATCGTCTCCACTCCTTTATGTCCTGCCGCCCGGATCGAGATCGGGCGGCAGGAGCCCACTATTTTACTTCGGTGACGGTCAACTTGCCATTCAGGCGTTCGGCGACGAACTCGATCTTCGAGCCTTCCTTCAGCTTTTCGAGCAGAGCCGGGTCCTCGACCCGGAAGACCATCGTCATCGCCGGCATGTCGAGGCCCTTCAGGTCTTCATGCTTGATGGTGACCTTCTTCGCCTTGGCGTCGACCTTGTTGACGACGCCCTTGGTGAATTCCTGGGCGAACGCACCGAAGGCCGCGCTGGCAGAGAGCAGGGCGGCTACGCCGATTTTGATCATTGCGGATTTCATCTCCATCGCTCCTTTTTGCGGATTACTTGCCATCGACGGTGACGTCGCCGTGCATGCCGGCTTCATAGTGGCCGGGGATCAGGCAGGCGAACTTGAACTCGCCGTCGGTGGTGAACTTCCAGACGATCTCGCCGGATTGGCCGGCCGGAAGGCGGATCGAGTTTGGATCGTCATGTTCCATCTCGGGGAACTTCTCCATGACCGCCTTGTGCTCGAGAATCTTGTCTTCCTGATCGAGCACGAATTCGTGGTCGACGGTTCCGGCGTTCTTGATCGCGATCTTGACCGTCTGCCCCTTGCGGACGTTGAAGACCGCGGGGGTGAATAGCATCTTCCCGTCGTTGGTTTCCTTCATCGTGACGCGGATTGTCTGCGTCGCCTTGGCCTTGTCGCCGGGTTCGCCGATGGCCATTTTCTCGCCGTGGCCGCCGGCATGATTGCCGGAGGCCGTGGCAGGGGTCGCGAGGGCGACGAGCGCCAGTGCCAATACATAGTTCTTCATGAGTAGATCCTCTTTTGATGTCGGAGATTGGGCCTCAGCCGTTTGTCGGCTTCGGCGAGATTTGCGTTTTCGCGTCTTTGGCCTTGGTTGCGTCCGGCAGTTCGCCGGTCCATTCCCAAGCCTGGGTCCCGGGCGGGTTTTCGTACCAACCCGGATCAGAGTAGTCGCCCGCCGAGATGCCCTCGCGGACCTTCACGACCGAGAACATGCCGCCCATCTCGATGGGGCCATGCGGGCCCCAGCCGGTCATCATCGGAATGGTGTTCTCGGGGATAGGCATTTCCATTTCGCCCATATCAGCCATGCCCTTGGTACCCATGGGCATGTATTCCGGCTGCAGCTTCTTGATCTTCTCGGCGACCTTCGACTTGTCGGCCCCGATGAATGTCGGGATGTCATGTCCCATGGCGTTCATCGTGTGGTGTGACTTGTGGCAGTGGATCGCCCAGTCGCCGAGGTACTTGGCGTCGAACTCGTAAGCCCGCATCGCGCCGACCGGGATGTCGATGCTCACCTCCGGCCACCGCGCTTCCGGCCGCACCCAGCCACCGTCCGTGCATGTCACTTCGAAGTCGTAGCCATGCATGTGGATCGGATGGTTGGTCATCGTCAGGTTGCCGACACGGACCCGCACCCTGTCGTTCTTGGAAACGACGAGGGGACTGATGTCCGGAAACACGCGGCTGTTCCAGCACCACATGTTGAAGTCAGTCATCTCCATGATGCGGGGCACGTAGGAGCCAGGATCGATGTCGTAGGCATTGAGCAGGAAGACGAAGTCCCGGTCGACCGGCATGAACTTCGGGTCCTTGGGATGGATGATGAACATGCCCATCATGCCCATGGCCATCTGCACCATCTCGTCGGAATGCGGGTGGTACATGAAGGTGCCGGATTTCACGAGGTCGAACTCGTAGACGTAGGTCTTGCCGACTGGAATATGCGGCTGCGTCAGGCCGCCGACGCCGTCCATGCCCGACGGCAAGATCATGCCATGCCAGTGGATCGTCGTGTGCTCGGGCAGCTTGTTGGTGACGAAGATGCGGACGCGATCTCCCTCGACAGCCTCGATCGTCGGTCCCGGTGACTGTCCGTTGTAGCCCCACAGATAGGCGGTCATGCCGTCGGCCATTTCGCGTTCGACCGGTTCGGCGACGAGGTGGAATTCCTTGACGCCATTGTTCATCCTGTGCGGCAGGGTCCAGCCGTTGAGGGTGACGACCGGCTGGTAGTCTTGACCAGAGGTCGGGTGAAGCGGCGGCTGCATGTCCGCCGATTCCATCGTCGGGGCGTCGGGCAGGCCCATCGCCGACGTCTTCGTCCAGGCGGCTGTAGTGAGCAGAGCGGCGCTGGCTCCAAAAAGTTGTCGTCTGTTGAACATGGTATGTCCTTTCTCAATGACCGCCGCCAGCGCTGCCTTCGGAAGCAGCGGCGACCTCCGTCTCTGCCGACGCCTTCGCCGCGCCGCCGCCGTAGATCGCCGGCGCGAGGTCGGCTTCGGCCAGCCAGAAGTCGCGCTTTGCGTTGACGGAGAGCAGGGTGGAGTTGATCTTGTCGCGGGTGTCGGTCAGCAGCTCAAAGGTGTTCGAGATCATGCCGTTGTAGGTCAGCAGGGATTCCTCCTCGACCTTGGTGCGCAGCGGCACGACGCTGTTGCGGTAATGCCGCGCGATGTCGTAGTTCGAGCGGTAGGCCTCGTATGCTGAGCGCGCTTCCGAGCGAACGTTGACGGCCTTCTCCGCGAGCTGGTTCGCCGCTCGCATGTATGCCACCTCGGCCTTGCGCATGCGGGCCTTGCCCGTGTCGAAGATCGGGATGGCGAACTCAAGCTCGACCTGGGCGGTCGTCCTTGTCTTCTTCTTGTCGTCCTCGATCTCCCGTTCCGTCTCGAAGCCGGTCAGGATTTCGAGGTCGGTGACATAGCGGGTCGCCTCGGTCAGGCCGTAGGACCTGGCAGTGGCCTCGAGTTCGAGTTTTGCGACCTGGAGGTCTATCCGGTTTCGGAGTGCTTCGGCCTCGATGGTATCGCGTCTGACGACGGACTTGGGCAGCGATGGCAGGCTGTTCGGAACCTGGTAATCCAGGTCGGAGCCCCAGAGACCCATCAGCCGCGTCAGCTCCTCCTTGGCGAGACGGGCCGCAAGGCGGGCTTTCGCGGTCTCTCCGGCGAGTTCGGCGACGAACACATGTTCGCGGGCCTGGGCGCCCTTGGCCATCGCACCGGTCTCGCCCAGCTTCTCGGCGAGCTCCGAAGCCGCGTCCGCCGCCGCCTGGGCACGCTGGAGCTGCCCGACGTTCTCCCATGACGCCACCGCCCCGATCCAGGCACGCCGCGTATCGGCGGCGACCTGAAGCGTTTTCACGGCGGCGGTCAGTTGCGCCTGCCGGAAGCGGGTGTCGGCGATCGCCATGTCCCTGTTCCGCGTCGCGAGCGCCAGGATGTTCGTCGTGATCATCCCCTCGATGGTCTTGAACGCCTCCAGTTCCGGCGTGCCCATGCCTGTCGTACCGATGGAAACGGTCGGGTTGATGAGCATCGTCGACTGCCAGGCGTCGGCCGCGCTGTCGCCGAGATCGGCGTAGGCGGCCTGGAGGCCCTTATTGTTGAGCAGCGCGATCTGGACGGCCGTCTCGACATCGAGGACTTTCCTTCGCGCGAGCAGGCTTTTGACCTCAGCGGCGGCCGACCGGGCCTGGTTCTGGTTCTGGATCCAGACCGTCCGCTTCGCCGTCACGATCGCGGTCTTGTCGGCAACGGAAGCGAAGCCTGCTTGCTTGCTGGAATATTCGGCGCCCGGGACACAGCCGCTCAGCACCAACGGGAACGCCAGCACGGCCGTTAATTTTCTAAGGTTCTTCACGAGGCGTCTCCATTCGTTGGAGACTGCAGATCGTTCTGCCTACGCCACGGCTTGGGGTCGACCGGCTGCCTGACGACGTAGCCCGAGATCGGCGACCGGTACACGACCGGGCGCGCGGAAGGCTGTTCGACCGTGGCGGAGGACGCCACCACGTCGGGAGGAAGCGTGGATGCGCAGCCGCCGATGACAAGCGGCAGCCCCACCACGAAAAGCGAGGGTTTCATTATGAAATTTCCAAATAAGAGATAGCCTACGGGCGCTCGCCTGAACAAAGGCGGGTGTCCGGCTGGACCCGATCAAGCGGGTATGTCTCTATTCAGATATTCGGGGGACGGTGGAGGGGCGGCAGTTCGCCAACGGTCGTCCGGTCGTCGACGAACTGCCGGATCGAGGTCACGACGGGTCCGCCGACGTCGGGGCCTTCACAAATGATGCCAAGCCCGCCACAGAAATCCTTGCAGCATTCCTGCTTGACGAGCTTCGAAGCACTATCGCCATCATCGGATACGTCGCCATGCGAGTGGTCGTGATGGGCCGCCTCCGTCATGTCGTGGCCTTCGTGGGATGGTGTCACGTCCGAGACGACGGCTTTCAGATCGGGGAACGAGGAGCCATGCATCGCGGCGTTGGCGTTCGACAGCGAGTACCCCGCCAGTGATACGATGATCACCAGCCGCATCATCACGAGCAGCCTGCTCACTGTGATTCGGTACATCTTGCCCATTCCCAATGACCTACATGCAATGCAGCCCGATTTCAATTAAGACCTATGTGTCGTCGATGTTCGAGTCCTTTATGTGGCGCGAACATCACGTTGCGCCCAGGCTAGAGCTTCCAACCGTGGTAAGGTCAACAGGAGCTGTTCTTTTCTGACCGTGATCGATTTCGCATCCTACTTCGGCCTATTCGCCGCGGCTTTTGGGGCGGCAACGATATTGCCGATGCAGTCGGAGCCTGTGCTGGTGGGCCTTCTTCTTACTGGCAATTGTCCGTTCTGGTTCTGCTCGCCGTCGCCAGCGTCGGAAACACGCTTGGAAGCATCGTCAATTGGTTCCTCGGTCGCAGCATCGAAAAGTTTCGGGGTCGGCGCTGGTTTCCAGTCGGGGAGGAGGCACTCGAACGTTCGTCCCGCTGGTACAGGAAATACGGGAAGTGGACGCTGCTCTTGTCCTGGATGCCACTCTTCGGCGACGCTCTGACCGTTGTCGCCGGCGTGCTGAGGGAGCCGCTGCTTCCGTTCATGACCCTGGTGTTCATTGCCAAGACAGGACGCTACGTCGTTCTGACCCCGGTCACTTTACAATTTTTCGGCTGATTGCGCCCGACGCGGCAACACCATCCGGTCGACCGTCTCGTCACGGGCGACCAGCGTGTGCCAGGCCGCTGCTGCGAGGTGCAGCGCGACCATCGCCAGGATAATCCTCGACCCGATCACGTGATACGGCGCGATGGCGAACCAGAGATAGCTCGCGACGAACCCCATGCAGGCCTGTCCGATAATTGCGGCGTAGAAGGCGTGGTGAAGAGCCGTTGCGGCCCGCCCGGCCCATGAACTAGGCCCGCTGGTTTCGGGCGGTTGAAGGAGACGAAGAACCAGCCGCACGCCCATCAGCAAGCCGATCACCATTCCGGCATAGTTGTGAACTTGGTGCTGGGCGACGTCCCAGTATGCCGGCGTCATGCCCATGTGGACGGCGTGGTGGGTTCTCTCGATGCTGCCGCCCGTCAGATACTGCACCGGCACCAACAGGGCGACCAGCCAGTGAAGTCCAATCTGGGCCAGCGAGTAGCCACGTTTCATTGATCCTCTCCGAGCGAGAGGTGCAGCCTAACTGGCGACAGTTAATGCTTTCTCATTGCGGGTTGCCAAAAGATCTGAGTGCTACAGATCAACCGTCGATCGGAAGCCGGGAATGCTCCGAAATCTGCGCCCACTGTGCCAAGGACTGTGAACGCGTCGGCGATATGTAGAGCTGCGTCGACGCCTGTCGCTATTGCGCGCCGAGAGCTGTGAGCGAATATGGTGGCCGGCTGACGGGGTGCGCATCCGCCCTCTTGCGGCCCAGATAAAGACGGATATCCGCCCACGGCATCGGATATCCGTTGCAAAACCATGGTCATCAATCCGAGCGGCGGCGTGGATGAGATTAACAGCTGACGCGAACAAATTCGGACTGTTCGCCTTCATGACGGCGATCCTGATGACAGCGGCCATGTCTTCGGCCGCGGAGGACGTCGTCGCCATTCGGCAGGCGGACATGAAAGCCATGGCCGCAGCGGCGAAGACGATTTCCGGCATGTTCAAAGATCCGACGACCTACAAGGCCAACGAGTTCAAATGGGCGGCCGACACCATCCGCGACAGGTCTGGTGGCGTTCTGTCTGTACATTTCGTGTCCGAGGCCGACAGTCGGCAGTCGAAGGCCGGGCCGAACATCCTTAAGGAGCGCGAACGGTTTGACAGCATCGCCAACGATCTGCGCGACTACGCCGTCGCGCTGGACGCCGCCGCGCAGAACAACCCAGGACAGATGTCCGCCAGCATGCGCATGAAGCCTGGAGAGGCCATGGGCGGCGGCCCGCTCGGCACCCACGTCCGCAACGAGCAGGAGCTGCTGGCAATGCCGGCGGAACACGCGTTCCACCTCATGCTTCAGACCTGCACGACCTGCCACGCCAAGTTCAGGATGGAATAAGGCGATCACGCGGGACCGGATATTGCTCGCCTTGTTCAAGCGTCCGACTTTCAAGCACGGCCTCATTCGCTTCAAACAGCCATATTCGACGCTGCCGACATCACTTCCCGAGGGGCGGGACCGCCGAACATATGGCGACCACCATCCTCGACTTCGGTGAAACACCAGCGCACGACCCCATCCCGATCGAGCAGGAATTCGCCAACGAGCTGGCCGTGGCCGGTGGCGATCATCTGCTTGTCATCCTCGGTGATTTCATAGCCGTCCGCCTTGTCGAGGAATTCCGACGCCGCCATCGGGTCCATAGGCGCTGGAAGCTCGCCCGGCATGTCGATGCGCATCGACATCACCGTGTTCATGCTGACTTTGCGCGGCCACTCATTCTCATCTTCGGTGAATTGAAGATTCGGCAGGCCGAAGGCCCTGTGCGATACCCGTTCCGGGTCCGAGGCCGCCAGCAGATTGGGAAGCGGATGGTAGCGGAAATAGAGGCGAGCGCGGTCGATCGGCGTGTTGACGACGGTCAGGCTGTCGATGCCCTTCTCTTGCAATGCGCCGGTGAGTTCAGCCATGGCGGCGATCTGCCGGCGACAGAAGGGGCAATGCAATCCGCGGAACAACCCGACGAACACCGGCTTCTGGCCGCGAAAATCGTCGATGGCAACCTTGCCCTGGCGGGTGATCGCATCCAGCACCACGTTCGGCGCGCGATCTCCCGGCTGCAATGGTCTTGCGGCGTGGTTCTCCTGCATGTTTCGTTCCTCCCTTTATGCTTTTGAATCGATTTGCCTAATCGATCTCCTGCGGTTGTTGAACGGGGACAGTCAGTCGAGAAACGGCAGGACGACGAGCGTGCCTGGATCGAGGTTGTGGCGGATGCACACATCCTGTGCCAGCGTGAAATACCGTTCTGCCTCGTCCATGTCGTCATGCTCGAGGCTGAGTGTCGCCAAGCCATCATAGCACGGAAACAGCAGTTGCGGCTCGTCAATTTCCTTCGCAACCTCAAGGGCTTCCTCGTAATACTTACGGGCTAGCTTCGGCTGCCCGTGGCATTGATGAATTTGGCCCAGCACGATCAGCGGCACGGAGAGATGGTCGCGCTGATCGAGCGCCCGGTCGATTTCGACGGCTTTTTCCGCGGCCGGTACACCCTCGGCGGCGCAGCGATCGGTGAAGGTGCAGCAGGCAACGGCGAGGTTGGCGAGAAGCCGCGCCTGGAAGCCGAGATCGCCGATACGGGTAGCAAGCTCCAGCCCGCGCCGGCAGATCTTGATGGCGTTGGCCGGGTCGACAATCGTGTAGAGAACGCCGAGATTGGAATAGGCGCGACAGGCAGCACTTTGCAGATCGGCCCTTTCGGCGACCGAGAGGCTGCGCTCCACTTCCTGCACGGCCTCGCGGCGACGCCCGAGCCGCGCAAAGGCGGCCCCCTTGGTGTTCAGCGCCTCCGCCATCGCTCGCGCTGTTTCCCGTCCGGTCTCGGTCGTTCCGTCGATCGGCAGCGTTTGCAGGCATTGCAATGCCTGCGTCGCCCACTCGGCGGCAGCGGCCTGATCCCCCATGCGGAAGGCCAGATGGCCGCGCTCCTGCAGGACATGTGCACGTTCGACCGGCGCATCGATTGTTGCGATTATCGCTTCGGCCGCGGCTAAATGTGTCTCCGCTTGATCGCGGCGTCCTGCATCAAGATGCAAACGGCCGACCTTGCGCAATATCCGCGCTGCGGCAATAGGGTTGTCTTTGGTCCGGTGAATCGCAAGTGCTCGTTGATAATGGTTTACGGCGGCGTCGCGCAGGCCCGCAGGACCGCAGAGATCGGCAAGACGCTCCAGCAGCGCCAGTTGCTCTGGAGTCACCTCTGCCTCATTTGCGAAGGCCGCGAGGGCCTGCCGGTAGAGGCGCATTGCATCGTCATTGGCGTAGGTTTTGCGCGCCAGATCACCCGCCGCCATCAGATAGCTGGCCCCCTTGGCCTTTTCGGTGGTCAGGCTGAAGTGATGGCCGAGCTGCGCCAGATGCTCGGGCCGGTCGGGTGCTACACCATATTGACGTTCCAGAACCCGGCCGATCCGTTGATGAAGCTCCATGCGCCGCTGCAGCAGGAGATTGTGGTAGATGACGTCGTGCATCAGCGTCTGGCTGAAACGATAGCCCGGCGATTGTCCGGCATCGGGCCCGCGCAATTCCTCGATGATATTGGCATCGCAGAGATGATCCAATGCAGCATCGATGGCGGCCGGGTCGGTGGCGACGGTGCGGAGCAGGGCGGTATCGAACTTCGGGCCGACCACCGCCGCCTCTTGCGCCAACCGTCTTATCTCCTGTGGCAAACGATCGACGCGGGCAAGCAGCAGGGCTTGCAGGTTCACCGGGATGTCGACGTCCGTGTCTTCGGCTGCGACATGCCAGCGTTGGCCGTCATTGCGCAACGTGCCCATGTCGATCAGTGCCCGAAGGATTTCTTCGATGAAAAGCGGATTGCCGCCGGCGCGGTCGAGGATGCGCTTGCGCATCGTTACCGGCAACTTGCCATGATCCACGCCAAAAAACGCAGCAAGCAGCTTCTGCCCGTCGGCCGCAAAGAGTGGGGCAAGACGCTGCACGGTGACGCTGACACGATTGGAGTCCAGTGGGTCGGTCTGCGATGTCGGCCGGTAGATCGCCAGCAGCATCAACCGGCTGCGCTCCAGCCGGTCCATCATGAAGCGAAGCACTTCCAGCGAGGCGGCGTCGGCCCAGTGCAGATCCTCGATCACAAGCAGCAGGGGACCTTGCGCCAGCCGCCGCTCGAAGACGGTGCGGACGGCATAGAAGAGCTGCCGCCGCAACTGCTCCGGCTCGATGTACCGCAAAGCGCCATCGGGATCGCCGAGGCCGAGGACATGCAGAAACAGCGGCAAAAGTCCCTCGACCTCATCCTGCGTCAGATCGAGCGCGCGGAACCCCGTTGCCAGCAATTGCCGCGCCCTCTCGAGATCATCCCGCTCACCGATGCCGTAGGCGCTGCGCACGACCGCGCCGAGCGTGCCATAGGATTGTTCGCCGAGCGGAGAGCAGGTCGCTTTGCGGATGGCGAGGCCCTGGAAACGGGCAGCACTGCCGGCAATTGCAACGAATTCGTTGACCAGCCGCGACTTGCCGATGCCCGCTTCGCCGATCAGGCGGACAAGCTGCGCTGCACCGCCGCAGGCAAGGTCGAGGCATGTCAGCAACCGCGACAGCTCCGTATCCCGTCCGATCATCGGTGCCTGAAGGCCGAGACTTTCGAGCCCGCGCGCCGTATGCGGCGCTTCCGACAGCCCTGTCAGCCGATGGACAAGGACGTTTCCGCTTTTGCCGCGCAATGTCTGCGCGCCGAGACTGTCGAAGGCAAAGGCATGGCGGGTGAGGCGATAGGTCAGCGGCCCGACAAGGATATCGTTTTCGCCGGCCATGGATTGCAGGCGTTGGGCGGTGTTCACCGTATCGCCGGTCACCGAATAGGATTTTGTACTGACCGCGCCGAAGCCGCCGGTGACGACAGGGCCGCTATTGATACCGATATGCAGACGCAGCGGCACGCCAGCGCGGGCGTGCCAGCGCTCGCCGACCTGAGTGGCCCGACCGATCATATCGAGTGCAGCACCAAGCGCCCGGACCGGATCGTCCTCATGAGCGACCGGCGCGCCGAACAGCGCCAGCAGCGCATCGCCGACGAACTTGTCGACGAAGCCGCCATAGGCTTCGACCGCCTGGGTCATCTCTTCGAACAATTCGTTCTGCAGCACCCGCATGACTTCAGGGTCGATCTGCTCGCTCAACGTCGTGAAGCCGCAGAGATCGGCAAAGAGCACGGTCACCGGCCGCCGGTCGGCATCGCCCTCCGATTGAGGTTGCGCCTCAATCTTCGGCTTCGTTGCGGGTTGGACTTTACCGGAAATCGGCGCGCCGCATTGGGGGCAAAAGGCAAAATCGGGCTGACAAGGATAGCCGCAGGCGGCGCAGACGATAGGCTGCCTTGCGCCGCATCGCGGACAGAAAGCAAAACCGCTCTGAATATCGAACCCGCAGCCGCTGCACTCCATCGGACGCATCTCACGAAACCCCGATGTACGGCTATTTCAGCCGCAACCAGCAGGCCTCAGACAGGGACAAGCATGAACCTGCTGCCCCAGGCCCGCAAGCACTAAACACAAGCGGCGGAACGACTATGATGATCTCGAGAAACCATGACACGATTAAATTCTTTGTGATGAATATTGACAATATATGCTACGCTGGTCCCACGATAGAGGAAGAACGAAAGGGTAGGCCGATGGCATCGGGCAGCATTCATGTGAAGGTCAGCGGCGTGCTGCAAGATCACATTCAGCAGCAGATCGGTGACGACGGCCTCTATGAGAATGCGAGCGAGTACATTCGTGCACTGATCCGACGCGATTTGCAAACGCGCGACGAGGCATGGGATGCCCTGCAAAAGGAACTTGCACCCGCGATGCGTGCCGACGACAGCGAGTTTGTCGTCGTTTCCGCTGAAGACGTTATCCGCCGCAACAAGCGCCGCTGAGCATGGTAGCCTATCGGTTTTATCCACGCGCTGACGCCGCGCAGGACAAGATTTGGCGTGACACTTTCGAGGCGTGGGGAGAAAAACAGGCAGATGCGTACATTCTCGGGCTGCATGTTTATTTGCAGCGTTTGTGCGAGGATCGCCTGATCTGGCGACGGCTTCCGCAACAGTTGGCAGTTCCCGCTGACATCAGGCGTCGGGCCTATTTCAGCCGCTATGAGCATCACTACCTGTTCTTTCGTGAGCTTGAGAACGGTGATCTTGGCGTCATGAGCATTCTTCACGAACGGATGGATTTACCGGTGCGGCTTAAAGAGGACTTGGCCGCTCTTTCAAACAAAGAGTCGTGACATAGTATCTTTGGTCGGAACGGCGCGTACCTGGAATTCCTCGGACCGCAATTCGGCTTCTCTGCGGCCTGAAGAAAATCGATCTCATAGAGCGGCATAGATACATGATCGAGACGCCAGCCTCGATCATGAGGTCCTGGGCTAGCATAAACGATGACTGCGGCCTGCAGGATCGCACGGCTTGCTTTTGGGGTGTTCGATCACCGGCCGTTACTGCCGAAGGGTGTCGGCGAGCCTTGCAACTCGGCAGTGAAGGAGCACCGGCCGGTCCACGTCGATCATCTCCTCGATCCTGGCATCGAGTTCGCTCGGGCTCTCGCAGCGAAGGCCGACGGCGCCATAGGCTTCCGCGAGCTTGGTGAAATCGGGCAGCGAGGCCGAATAGGAGCGCGATCGAACATTGCCATCCGGCATTTCTTCCCATTTTCGCGCCATGCCAGGATGCTCATCGCTCAAGATGAAGATCTTGATCGGGGCTTGATGCTGTATCGCCGTCGACAGCTCCTTCATCGTCGTCTGCACCGACGCGTCGCCGGCAATGTCGATGACAAGGCGGCCGGGATTTGCGAGCTGCGCCCCCAGCGCGGCAGGAAGACCGAAGCCCATCGTCCCTAATCCCCCAGAGGTAATCCAGCGATTGGGCCTGTCGAAACCGAAGAACTGCGCCACCCACATCTGCTGATCGATCTCCGTAGCGATGATGGGGTCGTGCGGCTTTGTCAGCGCATGCAGACGCTCCAGCGCATGTTGCGGCATGATTGCATGGTCCAGCTGCTCGTAGGAAAACGAATGGCGGGCTCGCCAGTGATCGATCTGTGTCCACCACGCCCGCAACCGCTTCTGGTCGGGGACAGAGGAAAATAACCGCCAGGCATGGAGCATATCCGCCAGCACATGCGCGGCGTCGCCTTGAATGCCGATATCGACGAGAACGCGTTTGTTGATCGACGAGGCATCGATATCGATCTGGATTTTCTTCGAGTGAGGCGAAAACTCATGGATGCGCGAGATCGCAAGATCGTCAAACCGCGCGCCGATGGCGACCATCAGATCGCACGCGCCAATTGCCATATTGGCTTCATGCGATCCGTCCTGTCCGGCAACGCGCAGCCAATTTCGCCCGGTGGCGGGATAGGCTCCAAGCCCCATAATGGTGGACGTTACGGGAAAGCCGGTGAGGTCGACGACCTCACGCAACAATCTCGACGCCTCCGGTCCGGAGTTGATGATGCCGCCGCCGGTATAGATGATGGGGCGCCGGGCTTCGGCCATCAATGCGACCGCCGCTCGGATCGCGTTTCGATCGCCTTGCATTGCCGGCTGGTAGCTCGGCAACGGAGCTACCTTGTCAGGTGAGACGTATGTCCCGCTCGCGAAGAGCACGTCCTTCGGCATTTCGACGAGAACAGGACCGGGTCGACCGGCCGCCGCGATCCGGAAAGCCAGATGGATCGTCTTGGCCAGATCGTCGATGTGTTTGACCAGGAAGTTGTGCTTTGTGCAGGGGCGGGTGATACCGACCGTATCGCATTCCTGAAAAGCGTCCGTGCCGATCAGACTTGTTGGCACCTGGCCGGCGAGGCAGACGAGCGGAACGGAGTCCATAAGGGCATCCTGCAGCGCCGTGACCGCATTTGTGACCCCTGGTCCCGATGTCACCAGCATGACGCCAACTTTTCCCGTCGAACGGGCATAGCCTTCGGCGGCGTGTCCGGCGCCTTGCTCATGGCGCACCAGGAAATGTTTGATGTCCTCCTGTTGGAATATTTCGTCATAGATCGGCAGCACCGCTGCGCCTGGATAACCGAAGATGTGCTCGACACCGTTGTCGCGCAGGGCTTGCAGAACGATCTCGCCACCGTTCATGCGACGATCAGAGGGGTTATTGAGGGAAGAGTTGGCTGTCTCGCCGGTCATATCAGGGTTCCGTCGTAAGTGAGGTGATAGGTGCGACGGGGCATAAAAAAAGGCCCCGTCAGGGACCTGTTTTCGGCGCATGGGTGGCTATTGCCGGACGATCAGACCGTCCTGCCCATGCGCGATATCACCACTACGAGAACCATTGCGATTTTCATGGACGATAGAGCTACCTCCGAATCTACACGTCGTCAACGTTGCTTCTACGTAGATTGTATCTGTGGTTGAGAATATTTGAGATCGGTTGGTTGGTCAGGGAGTGGCAAGGGCAGGGGGCAACCCGTTCGCAACCTATCGACAAGGCAAACTCTGCCCGTTCCATCGACCCGCTAAGCGATTTCGACCACGTCTTCCAGTGCGCCCCGGTCAGGGTTTCCGAGCCAGCCGCCGGCGTTCGGTCCCGGCGCGACCCAAGTTCTATGGCGAGGTATGTGCGCCATCGAGGATCTGTCGCGCCTCGGCCCGTGGCGCGGCGACGGAATGACGCTTAACGAGCGAGCATTCGAGCTTCGCAATGGGATAGCGCTTGCCGGGTGTACTTTCCGGGTTGAGATGTTCAATCGCCCATTGCCCCATGGCAAGATGTGGAAGGACCGAGGTCGTCAGCGGGGGGACGAGATGTCGTGAAATTTCTTCGTCGTCATAACCCACCACCGACATGTCCTGGGGAATGCGAAGCCCTGCATCCTTGAGCGCCTCGTAGCAACCGATGGCAGTGCGGTCGTTCTGGCAGAAGATCGCGGTGGGCGGCTCTTTCAGAGCAAGCAGTTTCATCGTGGCGGCATAGCCGGCACTGGCCGACCAGTCGCCTTCAATGACCAATTCCGGATCGAAGGGTATATCGGCGGTCGCCAGCGCTCGGCGATATCCCGTCAGCCGGTCCTGCGCAGCCTGCATCCAGATTTCACCGGTGATCGTCGCGATGCGATGGTGTCCGTGCATGATCAGATGCCGGGTGGAGCTCTGCCCTCCAGCGATCTCGCTCGGCACCACGGCGGGAAAGGCATGGTCCGCCGTATAACAGTTCAGCAGGACCGTCGGGATGTTGAGCTTGCTGACATAGGATGGAAGCTCCACCTGGCGGGTATAGATCGTCATATATATGAGGGCCGATATGCCTCCGCTCGTCAACGCCTCGATTGCTTTCGGCTCCATGACGGGGTCACTGAGCGTCTGGGTTACCAGAAGGACATTGCCGGCGTTCCAGGAGGCTTGCCGCGCGCCTTCGATCGCAACGATCGCTTCCGGGCTGGTGGCGAGTTGATCCACGGCGAAACCGATGACGTTGTCCAGTCCCGAATAAGAGGCCTTCGTCGTATAGATCTTCTCCATATAACCGAGCGCACGCGCCGCCTCCAATACACGATCGCGCGTCTGCTGGGAGATGCGGGTGCCGGGCGTGTCGTTGAGGACGAAGGAGACGGCTGCCTGCGAGCAGCCAGCCGCCGCGGCGATGTCCATCATCGTCACGCGCACAGGCTTATTTTGGGTCTTGGGTTTTCGCATTCGTGGAAACTGTCTCTGCTCGGGATAACGGGTCAGGGTGATTGATCGTCGTTTTAGATAATTAATATTAGCATCTATCTGAAAGCGCTGGCAATTGCATGAATTGTTGCAATGCTGTCGGTTATTGGCAAATGCCAGTACAAAATTGCCATTCTAGCCACTGCGCGATGAAATGTTTTGATCTGCATTGATAATACTATTTACTAATTAAATTTCTTGTATACCGTCAGGGAGCGATCGGAACCTATGCCACTCGTCGCTTTGCGACGGCCCTGGGAGGGGGCGCGCATCCGGCCGGCCGTAAATCGGAAACGGGCCCATGCAACTGCGGCCCCTCGGGAGGTGTATTATGAAACAGCTGAAACGCAATGCAGCCTTGTTATTCGCCGGGTTGATGCTGAGCGCGGCGCCGATTGCCGTATCGCATGCTGCCGACAAGCCGACACTCGCATTTGTCGTCAATGGCGCATCCGACTTCTGGAAAGCCGCAGAGGCGGGCGTGAAGAAGGCGCAGGCCGAGATGCCGGACTACCAGATGGAGCTGAAATACCCTGAACAGGCATCGGTCGCCGTTCAGCAACGCCTGATGGAAGACCTGGTCAGTGCCGGCGTCAAAGGGGTCATGGTCTCCGCAGTCGACCCCAAGACCCAGACGGACGGCTTGAATAAGATCGGCTCGCAGACTGCTCTCTTCACCACCGATAGTGACGCGCCGCAAACCAACCGCGTCGCCTATATCGGCTCATCGAATATCGACGCCGGCATGCAGGCCGCCGAAATTGCCAAGAAAGCGATGCCGGACGGCGGCAAATGCATCGGCTTCGTCGGCCTGCTCGGTGCCGACAATGCCAAGGAGCGCATCCAGGGCATGACGGACGGCCTGAAGGGCACGAAGATCGAGCTGACAGATGTGCGCGGCGACGATATCGACCAGACGCGCGCAAAGAAGAACGTCGAGGACGCGCTGGTGGCCAGCCCCGACGTCACCTGCATGGTCGGTTTCTACTCCTACAATACGCCGCGCATCTATGAGGCGCTGCGCGACGCCGGCAAACTCGGCCAGATCACCGTCGTCGGCTTTGATGACGATCCGATCACGCTCGGTGGCGTCAAGGAGGGCACGATCGCAGCGACCGTCGTGCAGCAGCCGTTCGAGTGGGCCTATCAGGGCATGAAGCTGATGGCGGCCTACCTCAAGGGCGACAAGTCCGGCGTTCCCGGCAACGGCTTGATCATCATCCCGACGGTGATCATCGGCAAGGATGACGTTGACAAGTATGCCGCCAGCCTGAAGGCTATGTCTGGAAAATAAGCCTCCTTCGCGGCGGCGGCACTTGCCGCTGCCGCGAAAGACGTCTCATGCCGACAGTATTAGCAGCCATGGACAGGCGATGAACCACAGCTCCGACATCCCGCCACCGGACGCGCTTGCAACGCCATTCCTGTCGCTTTCCGGCGTTGGCAAGACCTATCCGGGCGTCGTTGCGCTTGAGGGCCTGTCGATCGACATCATGCCGGGCGAGGTCATCGGCCTCGTCGGCGAGAACGGGGCTGGAAAATCGACGCTGATGAAGATTCTCGGCGGCGTGATCGCACCCGACCGAGGCACGATCCTGCTCGACGGCGCAGAGCTACGTTTCCTCACAGTGGAATCGAGCATCGCATCCGGCATCGCCTTCGTGCACCAAGAACTCAATCTCTTTGAGAATCTCGACGTTGCCGCCAATATCTTCCTGGGGCGCGAACCGCTGAAGGCCGGACCTTTCAAACTCGTCGATCGCGATCGGCTGCGAGACATGGTGAAGCCGCTCTTGAAGCGGGTAGGGGCTCATTTTTCCGCCGACACACCCGTGGCGTCGCTTTCCCTTGCCGAGCAGCAGATGGTGGAAATCGCCAAGGCGCTGTCCATCAACGCCAGGCTCGTCATCTTCGACGAACCCACGTCCAGCCTGCCGTTGGCAGAAACCGAGCGGCTCCTGAGCATTATCAAATCGCTGAAAGCCGATGGCATCAGTGTCATCTTCATCTCGCATCGCCTCCACGAGGTTGAGCGCGTCGCAGACCGCGTCGTGGTCCTGCGCGACGGCACGCTTGTGGGCACGCTCGCCAAGAAAGACATCGGCCACGATCAGATGGTCAAGCTGATGATCGGCCGGGTGCTTGCGGCCCGGACCGCAAAACCGCAGCGCTCGCCCGGCTCGGTTGCGCTGAAGGCAAGCGGCGTGCGCACCGAGGCCTATCCCGGCCGTCCCGTCGATCTGGAAATCCGGTATGGCGAAATCATGGGGCTTGCAGGTCTCGTGGGGTCAGGCCGCACCGAGCTTGCAAAAGTACTCTTCGGCATCGACCGGAGCTACGGCGGAGAAATTCTGCAGGACGGGCGGCAAATTGCGGTCAGGTCTGCCCGGGACGCCGTCGCTCGTGGCATTTTCCTGGTACCGGAGGATCGCAAGCGCAACGGCATTCTTCTTGATTTCCCGATCGACCAGAACATAAGCCTTGCCGATCTCCCCAAGCTCTCCAGCCGCTTCATGCTTTCTGCTGAGCGGGAGAGGGCGGCGGCCGAAAAGCAGCGCCTTCGCCTTGGTATCAAGGCGCCCTCCGTTTCGACGCGAACCGGCACTCTGTCCGGCGGCAACCAGCAGAAGGTGGTGCTTGCTAAATGGTTGTCGATGAGCCCGAAGGTGATGATCTTCGACGAGCCGACACGCGGCATCGATATCGGCGCGAAGAACGAGATCTACGGCCTGATGCGAGCGCTTGCCGATGCTGGAGTGGCGATCCTGATGATCTCCAGCGACATGGAAGAGGTGATCGGCGTTTCTGACCGCATCGCCGTCATGCACGAGGGCCAGATCGCCGGCATATTAGAAGAGGACGAAATCAGCCAGGAAAGCGTCCTTTTGCTTGCTGTCGGCAAAAGGGTAAAATAGCGGCTGCGGCCCATATAAATAAGGTATCGGGGGATGGATCTCGAATGATCAAAAAAGATCTCGGACTGCTGCTTTTGATCGTCGTCGTCGGCATCGTCGTCGCCATCATCAACCCGCGCTTCCTGCTGCCGATCAACCTGGCCAACACCGCCAACCTGATCGGCCTGTTCGGCATCCTGTCGATCGGCCAGGCCTTCGTCATCATCACAGGCGGTATCGAGCTTTCCGTCGGCTCGCTCGTAGCACTTCTCGGCGTGCTCTTCGTCGATTTCATCGCGGTCCAGGATATGTCCTGGATGCTGGCGCTGCCGCTCATTCTCGCGCTCGGCGCAGTCATAGGCGCCGTCCACGGCTGGCTGATCACCCGGCTCAACCTGCAGCCCTTCGTCGTCACCCTCTGCGGCCTCCTGATTTATCGTGGGGCAGCGCGCTTCTATACGGCCGACGGAACGGCGGGCTTTGCTTTCGGCCAAAATTTCCCAGACCTCGAATTCCTGACCGCTGGGCGGTTTTACGGCGTTCCCAACACCTTCATCGCACTCGTCATCATTGCCGTGGTCATGTGGATCATGCTGCATCGCTCTGTCTTCGGGCGTTATCTTTACGCGATCGGGAAGAACGAGGAGGCGGCCCGCTATTCCGGTATCCGCACCGGCCGCATGGTCATGTCGGCCTATGTCATCTGCGGGCTGCTGACGGCGCTTTCGGCGATTTATTTCGCCATGTACACGCGCTCGATCTCGCCGGCGAGCCATGGCCAGTTCTACGAACTCTACGCGATTGCTGCTGCCGTACTCGGCGGCTTTTCGCTCCGCGGCGGCGAGGGGTCGATCGTCGGCGTCGTGCTGGGCACGGTCCTGCTCCAGGAGTTGCAGAATCTCGTGAATCTACTTGGTATACCTTCGTCGTTGAATTTCGCTGTCATGGGTGGCGTGATCCTCATCGGCGTCCTGATCGACCAACAATGGCACGCGATCCGCGCAAAGCGCCGCCTTGTCTCGGCCGCCCGGCAGACCGATACCCGTCTTTCCAACGAAGGCAGTTTGCCTGTGGTTGCCCAGGATTAGGTCCGTGCATGGGCCATGCGTGTTGTGACCTTGCGCCGTTGAAATAATCTGTTTTGCAAAATCAGATCGGCGCGGGTGAGGGCACCGAGCCGTTGATCTGGATGAGCTCACCGAAACAATCGCGCCGGCCGCGCGGCTGGAAAACTCGCTTCTTGCGCTCGCGTCGCGATACCCAGATGCCGGCCTCGGTCATCCATTGCCGCAGCGTCCTCCTTGGCGACCGAGATCTGATGCAGTTCGATCAGCTTCTCGCGAGCCAGCGTCGGACCGAAATCAAGATAGCGCTCGCGGATCAGATCCAGCGCCGCATTGCGGAAATCCTCGCTGTGGCGCCGATTGCTCGGCCGCGATCGCTTCTTCGAAACCAGCCCGGCTGCACCGGACTCATCATAGGCCTGCAGCAGCCTGTGGACCTGACTTCGGCTGAGCCCAAGCAGTTCGGCGGCCTGGACGACGCTCAGGCGCTGATCACGGATCTTCTGAACAACTTCGAGGCGATGCAATTCTGTCTGCGACATGGTGATCAAACAGGACATGACGACTACGACGCTCATGGTCTCGACCAGGCTGAAGGTCGTCATCCTTGCTCCCAACGTTGACATTGACCAGCGCGTCGAGAGGCGAGACTGTCGCATCTCTAACTGGCCCAACTGTCGCATTACTAAATAGCCCTTACATACATGCATTGTGGCGGAGGAGTTGGAATGTCCGCTTCTGTGCAAAGTAGAAATGTCAGTTTGGGTTGGTGCACGGCCCGACGACCAGCCCCGATCTGACCGGCTGGTCCGGGTTGCCAGATCAGATCGGGGCGGGTGAGGGACAGCTTTCGGCTTTAGCTTTGAGACTATGCGATCGACCCCTCACTCTGCAGCGTCGAGCCTTGCGAGTGCCGCGTTGCGGCGTTCAATCACCGCCGGATCGT
>NZ_MZMU01000019.1 GCF_004123835.1 Rhizobium leguminosarum
GCCGACCTGGTGGTTATGGCGGGGTGGCTGCACCCGTTCCCTTTCCGAACACGGCCGTGAAACGCCCCTGCGCCCATGGTACTTCGTCTTAAGACGCGGGAGAGTAGGTCGCTGCCAGGTCTGCAAAGCGCAACTTATATAAAACAATCTTCTCAGAACAAAACCAACGGCCCAAAGCCGAAACAAAGGGCCGCTCACAAAGCGGCCTTTCGTGTTATAATACTGCAGCAAATCCCAAGGATTTGCGCTGGCGCGGGGTGGAGCAGCCCGGTAGCTCGTCAGGCTCATAACCTGAAGGCCGCAGGTTCAAATCCTGCCCCCGCAACCAAATCTTCCAAATAGACAATACGCAAAAAGCCCGCCTCGTGCGGGCTTTGTCGTATCTCGTAACGGGTCGAGGAGCTAACGCCTCTTCAGGGGCCTGCAAGAAGGCGAAGCGCAGCGGGACAGAAAACAACAAATCCTGAAACCGCAACCAACGATACTTGCAAATTTACCCATGCAAGTCGCTTGACAGAAAGCTCCTCGACATAACCGTCGAGGAGCTTTTTGCGTTTCTGCTGGGTGTCCAGCTCCCCGGACGCCAGCTGACCTGCCACGGAACTTTCATCCGGCAGCGATGAGAGCCTCGGCGGTTTTTGATACGCAAGATGGCGCGGTGCAACCGGCGGAAACGCGAAGCTTTCATCTTGCGCAGCGAACCACTCGTCTCAAAATGTCCTGAGCCCGGACACATCATAGCCAGCGACGACATAACTGCGACGGCATTGTATGAGGTGCGTCGCCGTTGTACCATGTAGTCTGACAAGTGTGCGCAGTGCTCATTGTATAGCCGGAGCCAAAGTCCGGTCGCGCGCTTCAACCCGATGAATAAGTAGCCGGGATCATGGAACTTATCGTCGCCCTTGGCCTGATCGTCTTGAAGGTCGCGTTCCTGATTGCGATCCTGCTGTTGCTACCCTTGCCGCTAACCTGGCTGGAACGCAAGATCGCCGGGCACATGCAGCAGCGGATGGGGCCGATGCGCGTGGGATGGCACGGGCTGTTGCAGCCGGTGGCGGACGGAATCAAGCTCCTGACCAAAGAGGATCACATCCCGGCCGAGGCCGACCGGTTCCTGTTCAAACTTGCGCCAATCCTGGCGCTCGCCCCGCCCTTTGTGGTGTTCGTCGCGATCCCCTTCGGCGAAACTGTCTCGGTCCTCGGCCACGAGATCACGCTCTACGTCTCCAACATGAATGTGGCGCTCCTTTTCGTTTTCTCGGTGATCGGGATCGAGGTTTATGGCGTCATCTTCGGTGGCTGGGCCGCCAACAGTAAATACGCCGTCCTGGGCAGCCTCAGGACCTGCGCGCAGATGATCAGCTACGAGATCCCGATGGGGTTCGCGGTCATCGGCGTGGTCATGCTGGCGCAATCGATGAGCCTACTCGACATCGTGCGGGCACAAGCTGATGTCTGGAACATCGTCTATCAACCGGTCGGCTTCTTCGTGTTCTTCGTCGCTGGCCTCGCCGAAGCGCAGCGGATCCCCTTCGACTTGGCGGAAGCGGAAGGCGATCTGGGGGCCGGGTTCCATACCGAATACAGCGGTATCCGCTTTGCTTTCTTCATGGTCAGCGAATATGCCATCGTGCTGCTGGTGTCGGTCCTGGTGGTGATCCTGTTCTTCGGCGGCTGGAATGGAGTACTGATCCCCTTGCCACCGCTCCTGTGGTTTGTGCTCAAGGTCGCATTCTTCGTCTATGTGTTTATCTGGTTCCGCTTCACTTTCCCCCGCTACCGCTACGACCAATTGATGGCGATCGGATGGAAAGTCTTGCTTCCTCTGTCGATGGCGAACATAATTATAACCGGTGTACTTTTGGGGGCCGTAGCGGCTCCGTAGCGAGGCGGCGATGTCGCGCGCGCAGGACAGAGTTGGAACATGGATTGGTTGGGCGTTCTTTGCCGATCTGGCGAGCGCCTTGGCCTTGACCTTCGGCTACATGTTCTCCAGATCCGTGACCATGCAGTATCCGGACAAGGAAAAGTGGTTGCCCTACTCCCGCTATCGCGGGCATCACTTCCTGACGCGCGATGAAGAGGGCGAGATCAAGTGCGTGGCCTGCGAACTCTGCGCGCGGATCTGTCCCTGCGACTGCATCGAAGTCGTCCCGTACGAGGACGAGAAGGGCAACCGACACCCGGCGAAATTCGAGATCGACACAGCCCGCTGCCTGTTCTGCGGGCTGTGCGAGGACGCCTGCCCGGCGGACGCGATCGCGCTTGGCCAACAATACGAATTCTCGAGTTTTTCCTCAGCTGACCTGGTGATCGGGCGCGATGATCTGCTCGCCAAGCCGGGTAAGGCGGCAACCGGCGGCGGCGTGGTTGCCGCGCGCCTGAATGCGAAGAAGGACGTACTTGTCGAGACGAAAGAGACGCAGGGCTACAACTGGTGGCGGAATATCCGGCGAACATGAACGCGCGCCAGCTGTCAAACCGAAGCGCTCGGAAAGGAGGCTCAGATGTTTGTCGGTGAAATCATGAAAAACAAGGGTGTCGGTGTCATCGCAGTTGCTCCCGAGCAGACGATGATGGAGGTACTGCGGCTGTTTCGAGACAACAATATCGGCTTCGTCGTCGTCAGCCGATCGAACGGCAAATACCTCGGTACGCTGTCGGAGCGGGACTGCTGCAATGCGGTGGCGGAATACGGGGCCGAGGCGGCGGCAAAGCGGGTCGCGGACATCATGAACCGCAATGTGGCGACGTGTTCGACCCAGGATTTACTGCCCGTCGCGATGGGGATCATGACCCAGCGGCGTACGCGCCATGTGCTGGTCACGGATGGAGGCGACGTTGTCGGCGTGGTCAGCATCGGCGACGTGGTTAAACACAGGCTCGACGAAGCGCAGCGCACGGAGCAGGATCTGCAGGATTACATATGCGGGACCAGGTATCACTGACGTCGCCAACTCGATGTGAAGACGCTGGGGCGGGCAGCTTGCCGCGGAGCCTTGCGGTGCCCCGACCCCAAATCTTCAGACCCCACGCCAGATCCGGCCTGGGCGGTCGACCTCAAGAGTGGCATGCGCCTTCTGGACTTCCACCGCGCATGGATATTCGCCCCGCCGCAGCAGGCTGTTGAGACGCAAGGCTCTATAGTTCTCCGGAACGACGACGAGGCCCTTGGGAAACCGCCTGTCGACCTTGAGCTGCGCCGTCAGTTCGCCCTGGCCGGAACGCACGATTACCTGATCGCCATCCGAAAGGCCAAGCTCCGCGGTATCCTGCGCGCTCATCGCGACATAGGGATCGTTGGCGACCGTGTTCAGGATGTCCGACCGTTCGGAAAGATATCCGTTGTGGAACAGGCAGTCTCCGGTGATTAGCATGAGCCGGTCGGCTGCTTTCGGGGAAGGCGGCGCTGCATAGAACGCACCAGCCGGTGGCGTCGGAACCGCCGTGGTGAATGCGCCGTTGGCGCCAAGCCCGTCCTGCATCAACCCCTGATAGGCCGGAACCAGCCGGGCAATCTCGTTAAAAATTTCGGCTTGCGTCGATGGCCGCAGCGACTGGTTGCGGAGTGCGACGACGAAGTCGAAGATCGTCAGATTGCCTCGCGCTTCGAAGGCGGGTTCACGGAATTTGCGGACCATCTGGGTCCGGCCCTCGTTGTTGGTGAAGGTGCCGGGTTCCTCGCCGTAACCCGCCGCAGGCAGGACGACCTCGGCCAGGCCGGCGGTATCCGTGAGGAAGGCGTCCTGCACGATCAGGAGATCGGCGGCACCCAGCGCCCGTGACACGAAATCCCTGTCGGGATAGCTGATCAGGGGGTCGGTTCCGGCAATGTAGAGCGCACCCATCCGCCCGCCAACGCAGAGTTCCAGCATGGCATCGAGATCCGCACCGGGTTCAGACGGGATTTCGGTGCCCCAATTCCGTGCAAGCATTGTGCGCGCCGCATCATCGGTGACTGCCTGCAGCCCCGGCAGAGCCGCCGGCAGTACTCCCATGTCCCAGGCGCCCATCTGGTTGGCACGGTCAAAGAGAAACTGCATCGCCAGGCGTTTGCCGAGCAGGCGGAGAACGTTGAGCAGGTTGCTGATTTGTTGCAGCGTCGCGCGCGCTTCGGGTGATCTCAGGAGATCGACGCTGACCAGCACGGTGACGCTGTGGCCTTCGTTGAGCGCGGTGGCCAGGCGATGCGGCTCGTCGCTGCCGGTGTCCCCCGCCGCCTTGCCGATTGTCGCGCCCGCAAAAGCGTCGCCCGGCAAGGTCTGGCCGGCCGCCGCCATGAGCTCGGCTACCACCGCCGCAAGGCTCGCCGCTTCTCCACCCGGGGCCACGCGAACCACCACCCGGGCATCGGCGTCCAGACGTGATGGCCGCGCTGAGAGCATGAGCAACCTGGTCTGCCGCCGCCGCGCACCGTCCCGCAACAGATATTCGGTGACCGGGTTTTCCTCGGTCACGTTGCCACCGACGACAAGTACACAGTCGTTGCCGATCACGTCCTCCAGCGGTGCGCGGCTGTAAAAGCCTGCCACCAACGGAGCGAGCGCATCGAAGGGCGTGGACCAGCGCGACGAGCAGTCAATATTGTTTGTGCGGAACACCGTCCGCATCATTTTCTGGAACTGATAAAGCACCTCGTTGGGCAGACGCGGCGAGGTCAGCCCGCCAGCAGCCATGTTCTCGACGGCCGACAGCCGCCGGCGCAGATAGTCCCCCGCTTCGTCCCAGGAAACCGGAACCAGGGCGCCATCCTGACGGATCATTGGCCGCGTGATCCGGTCCCGGCTTGCGACGAAATCGAGGCCGAAGCGTCCTCGCACGCAGAGCGTTTCGCGGTTGACCCCATGCTCCACTTTCGAGCGCACCCGCATGAACTCTCCCTTGCGCGTGCCGACCGTCAGCTGGCAGCCGGTGCCGCAGTGCGGGCAGACCGTGTCAGTCTCGGTGAGATCCCAGGGGCGCGCCTTGTAGCGGTAGGGGAAGCTCATCAGCGCGCCGACCGGGCAGACCTCGACGCAATTGCCGCACTGGTCGCAACTCGCCAGACTGCCCTCGAAGCCGGTGATGGCGGTGTCCATGCCTTTTTCGACGGTGCCCAGCGCCACCGCGCCGACGACCTCCTCACACATCCGGACGCAGCGCTGGCACTGGATGCAGCGGTTGACGTTCATGATGATGACCGGGCTTAGACGAATGTCCTCGGAGTGGAACACACGTTTGTCATCGCGGAATTGGCTTTCGCGGGGCCCGTAGGCCATTACCATGTCCTGAAGCTCGCATTCGCCGCCCTTGTCGCAGATCGGGCAGTCGAGGGGGTGATTGGCGAGCAGCATGTCGAGCATGGAAGAGCGCGTTTCCTCGATCAGAGGCGTGTTCGTCCGCACGACCATGCCATCGGTGACCGCAGTGGCGCAGGACGGCTGCAGCCGGCGCAGGCCCTCGATCTCCACCAGACACATGCGGCAGGAGGCCAGCGGCGGCAGGCGCTTCATATAGCAGAAGGTCGGGATGTCGATGCCCAAACGCAGGGCGGACTGCAACACCGTCGAGCCAGCCTCAACTTCCAGCGTTTGTCCATCGATCGTGACTTTAAGCATGGTTTCCTCACAACCCTGATCCAGCACACTCCTTCAGTGAAACGGGCACTTCCGCTCCTCGACATGGGCGACGAATTCATCTCGGAAATGCGCGAGTGCTGCCCGCAATCCCATCGCTGCACCGTCACCCAAGGCACAAAACGTATTGCCGAAAATGCCCTTGCAGAGCATCTCCAGCTGCTCCAGATCGCCGGGTGCGCCATCGCCGCCTTCAACCCGGCGCAGGACCTTCACGACCCAGTTCAATCCTTCCCGGCAGGGCGTGCACTTGCCGCAGGACTCGTGGTGGAAGAACTCGATGATCCTGGTGGCGACCTTGACCATGCAGGTGCTATCGTCGATCACGATAACGCCAGCCGAACCGAGCATCGAGCCGGCGGCAGCCAGCGAGTCAAAATCCATCCTCACGTCCAGCCCGTGCTCAGGGATGACCGGCGCAGAGACCCCGCCCGGGATCACCGCCTTGATCTTGCGTCCCGGCAAGGCCCCGCCGGCATGTTCCTCGACCAGCGCGCGCAGTGGTATGCCCATCGGCAACTCGTAGAGGCCGGGTTTGCGCACCTGCCCACTGAGGCAGTAGAGCTTCGGGCCGGGGCTCTTGTCTGGGCCGATGCCGCGGAACCAGTCCGCGCCCCGCGCCACGATATGCGGCACGCAGGCCAGCGTCTCGACATTGTTGATCACAGTCGGGCTGGCGTAGAGCCCGGCCACGGCCGGAAACGGCGGCTTCAATCGCGGCTGCGCCCGCTTGCCCTCGAGCGACTCGAGCATCGCAGTCTCCTCGCCGCAGATATAGGCGCCTGCGCCGCAGTGGATGTGGACGGCGAAATCGAAATTCGAGCCCAGGATGCCCGTTCCCAAATAGCCCTTTTCATGAGCCTCGGCGATCGCCTGCTCCAGGCGTCGGATCGCCGTCACATATTCTCCGCGGATGTAGACATAGGCGGTTTTAGCCCCAATCGCGTAGGCACTGACCGCCAGCCCCTCGACGAGCTGATGCGGGTCGCGCTCCATGATGATGCGGTCCTTGAAGGTGCCTGGCTCGCCCTCGTCGGCGTTGCAGCAAAGATATTTCGGCTTGTCGCCCTGCTTCGGCACGAAACTCCATTTCATGCCCGTGGGGAATCCGGCACCGCCGCGACCGCGCAGGTTGGACTGTTTGACGAGGTTAACGACCTCGTCAGGCGTGGATTCGCGCAGCACCTTGGCCAGGGCCTGGTATCCGCCGCCGGCCTCGTAGGTCGACAGCAAATGACCGTCCGGCACGTCGACATTCTTGAGAAGAACCGGTTCGAACATGACGCTACTCTCCCGGCGATGGCGCAGAGGCGTGCTCGACGCCCGCGACCCGCCCCGCCATAGCCCGCAGGCTGTCCAAAAGTGCGTTTATCCGCGCGATATCAAGGGTGCCGTGGTAATCATCGCCGACCTGCATCACCGGAGCCATCTCGCAGGCGCCGAGGCACTCAACGGTGGAAAGCGTGAACAGCCCGTCCGGGGTGGTGTCGCCCTTCTTGATCCCCAGCACCGTTTCCAGATGCTTCAGCAGGTCCTCGGCTCCGCACAGCATGCAGGAAACATTGTCACAGAGCTGCAGGTAGAACATGCCCACCGGCTCGGTATGGAAGAGTGTGTAGAAGGTCGCCAACTCGTAGACCCAGATCCGCTCGACTCCGAGAATGTCGGCGACCTCTTCCAGCACCGGGCCAGGCAGATGGCCATGCTCCCTCTGCGCGATCAGAAGTGCGGGCATGATCGCAGAGCGCTGGTCGGGATACCGCGCCGCTGCCTCCTTTATCTTTTCGTGCATGGTCATCGCATTCAAATCCCTGCTACTTGTCCACCTCCGCCATCACGGGGTCGAGGCTGCCGAGCACGGCGATCATGTCCGCCAGGTAGCGGGCACTGGTCACCCCGAACAGTCCCTGAAGGTTGACGAACGAGGGGGCCCGCACCTTCATGCGGAACGGCTTTGGCGACCCATCGCTGATAATATAGAAGCCAAGCTCGCCCTTTGGCGCCTCGATCGCAGAATAGACCTCACCCTTCGGCACCTTGAAGCCATAGGCCGACAGGTCGAAATGCTGGATCAGTGCTTCCATCGAGCAATGCACCTTGTCCTTGTCCACCGGGAAGGCGATCGTCGGCATGTCGATCTGGAACGGCCCCTCGGGCATCTGGTCGAGACATTGCTCGATGATCCGCACGCTCTCGCGCATCTCTTCGACCCGGCATTGCCAGCGCGCGTAGCAATCGCCCTCGTCGCGGGTGATGACGTTAAAGTCGAGCCGGTCATAGATCTCATAGGGCTCGTCGCGACGGATGTCCCAGTCGACGCCCGAAGCTCGCAGGTTCGGACCGCTCAGGCCAAGATCGATGGCGTCCTCGGCGGAAATCACGCCGATCCCCTGCGTGCGCTTCAGGAACACCCGGTTGTTTTCGAGCAACCGCTCATAGTCGCGGATCCGGTTCGGGAAGATGTCGCAGAACTCCCTGATCTTGGGAAGGAACCCATCAGGCAGGTCTTCACGCACCCCACCGACCCTGCAGAAGGACGTGTGCATGCGCGCTCCGCTGATCATTTCCAGGAGGTCCATGATCATTTCGCGCTCCCGCATGGCGTAAAGCAAGGCGGTCATGGCGCCGAGGTCCATCGGCAGCGCACCGGTGATCAGGACATGGCCGGAGATCCGTGCCAGCTCGGCCATCAGCACGCGGATATACTGCGCCCGGATGGGTGCTTCTATGCCGAGGAGTTTCTCCACCGCCAGCGCGAAGGCCAGGTTGTTCGACGGTGGACAGAGGTAGTCGAGCCGGTCGGTGAGCGGAAAAATCTGCGTGTAGGTGAAGCTCTCCGCCAGTTTTTCAGTGCCGCGATGGAGATAGCCGATGTGTGGATCCACGCGCTTGACGTACTCGCCGTCCAGTTCCAGGACGAGCCGAAGAACCCCATGCGTACTGGGGTGCTGGGGGCCGAGATTGAGAAGCACCTCCTTGGTGTCGAGCGCTTCGCCTTGCGGCCTGCTCAGTTCCGTGACTTCGGTCATTTTAAGTTCCCGGCGTGGGGCGGCCTCCCGGAATGTTCTTGGTGGCAAGGTCGGGTTGTGTTGGCGGCGTACCTTCGGCGCCAAAGGGGTTCAACTCGTCCTTGTAGCCCCGCAGCGGGAAATCCTTACGCTGCGGAAAGCCCTCGAAGCCTTCCCACATGTAGATCCGGCGCAAGTCGGGGTGGCCTTCGAACCTTATCCCGTACATGTCCCAGGCTTCGCGCTCATGCCAATTGGCGGTCCTCCAGACACCCGTCACCGACGGAACCCGTGGCGGATCGGCGAGGCGGCACTTGATGCGAACGCGCCATTTGTTGGGCAGCGAATAGAGGTGGTACACGGCCTCGTAGCGCGGCACCTCGGGGTAATGATCAACCCCGCAGATGTCCGACAGGAAATCGAACCACAGAGCCGGGTGTTCCTTCAGAAACCGGCAAAGCTCGACGATCATGTCAGGCGGAGCGGCGAAGGCATGTACACCATGCGCGAAGCCAAGATCGTCGATTGCCTCGCCGAAATGCTCCGTGATCGTAGTGCGGATGAGGGGCGTATCCACACTCATGACGCTGCAACCGGATCCAGAGGAGTCCCGGCCAGTGCTCGGGATTTTTTGATCTTCTCCTGAAGCAGCAGGAATCCATGCATCAGCGCCTCGGGCCGCGGCGGGCAGCCGGGCACATGCACGTCCACCGGCACGAAGGTCTCCGCTCCCTGCACCACGGCATAGGTGTTGTAGACCCCGCCCGAGATAGCGCAGGTGCCCATGGCGATAACCCAGCGCGGCTCCGGCATCTGGTCATAGAGCCTGCGCACGACGGGAGCGAATTTCCGCGTCACGGTGCCGGCGATAATCATCACGTCGGACTGGCGCGGCGAAGGCCGGAACACCACGCCGAACCGGTCGAGATCATAGCGGGCGCACCCCGCCGAGATCATCTCGATGGCGCAGCAGGCAATTCCGAAGGTCTCGGGCCACAGCGCCGATTTTCGGCTCCAGTTGATAACGCTCTCGGCCGTGGTGAACAGCACGCTGTCGCGGATCGCATTGTTTACGCCTCCCATTCCAGCGCTCCCTTTAGCCAGGCGTAGGCGAAGCCCACAAGAAGCAGCACTATGAAGACGAACATCTCGACATAACCGACGAGCCCGATGTCTTTCAGGACAACGGCCCAGGGAAAGAGGAACATTGTCTCGACATCGAAGACGACCAACAGGATCGCGAGAATAAAGAACTGCACCCTGAAGCGGCCCCCGGCGGCGTCGCCTGCTGGGTCCATGCCGCATTCATAGGGCATGTTCTTTTCGGGATAGGGATTGGACGGGCGCAGCAGTGAGGAGACAAAAAGCGTCGCCCCTGTCACCAGAACAACTCCGGCGACCATGAAAAGAACCGGCAAGAATTCCATTGCAGCCATATCGCACTGCACCGGTTACCCACCGAAAGCTTTCCTAAGGCCGCGACCGCCCTGTTCAGGATGGTAATGCGGTCGCCCCAGGAAAGGGCTTGGGTAATCCTTTCTTGAGCTTCGAGTTTATTCCGTCGGGCAGATCATTGCAAATTCAATCGCTCAGCCGCCAACACCGAGTTTTGAGCAAACCTCAGAAACCACGCGGGAAACAGGCCGATGCCGATGGTGCCCAAGGCGGTGAAGGCGAGCGTGGTGCGTACCGAGGGCGTCAGCGCCGGCTCGAACGTCCTCTCCGGCTCGCGCATGTAGATCACCATGACTATGCGGATGTAAAAATAGGCGGCGACGGCGCTCAGCAGCACCGCGATCACCGCCAGCATGACGAAACCTCGCTCGACCAGCGCGACCAGCACGTAGAACTTGGCGAAGAACCCGGCCGTCGGCGGAATGCCGGCCAGCGAGAACAGATAGAGCAGCATCAGAAGCGCCAGACCGGGATGCGACTTGGCGAAACCCGCGTAATCTTCAATGACCTCGCCTGAGAAATCGCCGTTCCGCATCATGATGACGGCGCCGAAAATACCGAGATTCATGAGGGAGTAGATCAGCAGGTAGAGCATCACGCTGGCGATCCCGTCCGCACCGCCGGCCACCACGCCGAAAAGGGCGAACCCGGCATGGGCAATGCTGGAATAGGCTAGGAGGCGCTTGAAATTATCCTGCACCAGCGCGACGAAACTTCCGAGCGCCATCGTCACCACCGCAATGACCGCGACGATGATCCAGACGTCCGAGGCCGCGACCAGCGGGTTGAGGAACACCCGCAGGATCACCGCAAACCCCGCCGCCTTAGGGCCTACCGACATGAATGCGGTGATCGTCGTCGGCGCGCCTTCGTAGACGTCCGGCACCCACATATGAAACGGCACCGCGCCGACCTTGAAGACCAGCCCCGCGACGATGAAGACCACCGCCAGCAGCAATCCGGGATCGAGCGGATCGCCGGTCACCGCCGCAGCCATCCCGTCCAGCTGCGTCGTGCCGGTAAGCCCGTAGACCAGCGAAACGCCGTAGAGAAAAATCCCTGTAGAGACCGCGCCAAGGATCACGTATTTCAGCGCCGCTTCGTTCGACCGCCGCTCTCGCCGCAGGAAGCCGGTCAGCACATAGGTGCAGAGCACCATCAGTTCGAGGCCCACATAGATCGAGAGGAGATCGGTCGCCGAGGCCATGATCATCATTCCCGAAAGGGCGAAGAGCAGCAGGACATAGTATTCGCTGCTGCCGATCCCCTCGATATCCGCATATTTTCGCGAAAGGAGGAATGTCAGGATGGTGGCCAGGTAGAACACGAACTTGAAGAAGACCGCGAAGCGATCGGCGATGAACATGCCCGTGTAGGCCGGCCGAACCTCGCCCGAAAGCATGAGTGTCGCCAAGGCGGCAATCAGCACGACCGCGACGGAAGCCCAGACAAGGAAATGTTCCTGTCCCTTTCGCACAAACTGTCCCAGGATCAAAAGGATGCAGGCGCCGGTGATCACCACGATCTCGGGCAGGCTTGCGAGAGCCGACTGGAAAAGTGCTGCGGCAGTCATTGGCCGCTCCCTTTATCGTGCAGCTGCGCCAGCAGATGCTTCACCGAGACGTCGATGATGTTGAGAAAGGGTTTCGGATATAGCCCGACCCAAAGCACGAAGACGGCCAGCGGCAGGATCGCGACCATCTCGCGGGCGTTCACGTCGCGTATCTTGAACCGGACACCGACGCTGGCCGGACCAAGCGCGACTTTCCTGTACATGCCCAGCAGATAGGCCGCACCCAGCAATGCACCCAAAACGGCGACCGCGCCGACGGCCAGGTTGGCCGCAAAACCGCCCGACAGCACCAGCAGCTCGCCCACGAACGAATTCGTCCCCGGCAGCGCCATTGACGACAGAGTGAACAGCGCCAGAAACGCCGTATAGACCGGCGCCGCCTTCATCAGCCCGCCATAATCCGCAATGCTACGCGTATGTGTCCGCTCGTAGATCAGGCCGACGAACAGGAACAACGCGCCGGTCGTTACGCCATGATTGAACATTTGCAGGATGCCGCCCTCGAGCCCGCGGAGGTTCAGCGCAAAAATCCCCAACGTCACGAAGCCCATGTGGCTGATGCTGGAATAGGCCACCAGCTTCTTCAGGTCGTCCTGCGCCAGCGCAAGCAACCCGCCATAGACGATCGCAAGCGCCGAAAGCGAAAGCATCAGCGTCGAATAATACACCGACGCCTCCGGCAGCATCGGCAGCGAGAACCGCAGGAACCCGTAGGCGCCCATCTTCAGGAGCACCCCTGCAAGGATGATGCTGCCTGCCGTCGGCGCCTGCACATGGGCGTCCGGCAGCCAGGTATGGACCGGCACCATCGGCACCTTGACGGCGAAGGCGATCAGGAACGCGAAGAACAGCCAGGTCTGGACCGGGAACGGTAAATCCTGCGCTGTCAGCGCGAGGATATCGAAGGTCTCGCCGCCGTTGAAATAGAGCACGATGACACCGATGAGGAACAGGAGGCTGCCCGCTAGCGTGTAGAGGAAGAACTTGAACGCCGCATAGACCCGGCCTTCGCCACCCCAGACGCCGATGATCAGGTACATCGGGATCAGCATCGCCTCCCAGAAGACGTAGAACAGGAACAGGTCGAGCGCGCAGAACACCCCCAGCATCAGCGCCTGCATGGTGAGCAGACTGACCATGAACTCCTTCACCTTGCGATCGATCGCGACCCACGAGGCGAGCACGCAGATAGAGCCCAATAGCGCTGTCAGGAACACGAAGAGCGCGCTTATCCCGTCGATACCAAGCGCATAGGTGATCCCGAGCGCGGGCACCCATAGGCGCCTCTCGGTGAACTGCATCTCGTGGGTCGTGGTGTCAAAGCTCGCCAGCATGGCGATGCAGAGAACAAGGTCGAGGATGGTGACGCCCAGCGCGGTCCATCGCACCGCATGGTCGCTGCGCAGAAACATCAGAACCGCTGCCCCGGCGACGGGCGTGAATACGATGAGACTGAGTAGCGGGAATCCCATCGCCCCCCCTACCGCCACGCCACGGCGAAGACGACGGTGGCTGCGATCACACCGACGATCATCGCCAGCACGTAATGGGTCACGACGCCGGTCTGGAGCCGCCGTAGCGCGCCGCCGCCACGCTGGATCGAGCGGGCGACGCCGTTCACGACGGCGTCCACGGCGGTGAGATCGATCCACAGCCCCGCCCGTGCCGCCCCATGTAGGAAGGGCAGCGCCGCGGTCTCGGACACGTCGCTCACCGCCTTTTCGTAGCGCGCCAGCGGTTTTCCGGCGATCCATATGAAGACCCGTGCGCCCTTGAGGTAGAACCAATCGGTGTCGATGCTGATCGTATTCTCGGGGTCGAGCGCCCTGAGGAACATGACGAATCCCAAGGCGGTGAACATCAGCACACCAAGGCTCTCGGTGACATGGACGCCGGTGTAAGGTTCGAAGTCCACCGGATAGGGCAGAAGAGCGTAAAGCGGCTGGGGGAACACCCCGATCGCGAGGCAGAGTACCGCCGCCATGCCCATCGCAACCAGCATGTTGCGGGGCGGCTCCCGCGCCTCCAGCTTCCGGTCCGTGCCGAAGAACATGTAATAGGGGAGCTTGAGCCCGGTGTGCAGGAATGTCCCCGCCGACGCCATCGTCAGCGCGAGCGCCATCACCGCGCGGTGATCCTGTCCGGCGGCGGCCACCACCATCGACTTGGTGACGAAGCCCGAGAAGAATGGAAATGCCGAAATCGCGAAAGCGCCAACCATGTAGAGCGCCACGGTCACCGGCATGGTCTTGTAGAGCCCACCAAGCTCGGTGAGCTTGCGCCGGCCGGTGACGTAAATCACCGCCCCAGCACCCATGAACAAGAGCGCCTTGTAGAGGATATGTGCGAAGGCATGACTGGTGGCCCCGTTCACCGCCATCTCGGTGCCGATGCCGACGCCCGCCACCATGTAGCCCACCTGGCTAACGATGTGATAGGCCAGTAGCCGTCGGCAGTCGTTCTCCAGCACCGCGTAGACGACGCCGTAGAGCGCCATCGCGGTGCCGAGCCAAACGAGAAGTTCAGTTCCCGGAAACGCCCGCGCCAGCACATAGACGGCGGTCTTGGTGGTGAAGGCGCTCATGAACACCGCGCCGGTGACAGTCGCCTCCGGGTAAGCGTCGGTCAGCCAGGCGTTGAGCGGCGGCACAGCGGCGTTGAGCATGAACCCGGCAAGGATCAGGTAAGCGCCGACGCCCATCTCGCCTGCGATCGGGCCGAAGCGCAGCGAGCCAGTCGAGACCCCGTAGAGAATGACGCCGCCAAGTAGGACGACGCCGCCAGTGATATGGACCATGAGATACCGGAACCCGGCGGCGATCGCCTGTCGGCCGCCTTGGGCGAAGACCAGATAGGCAGAGGCAAACGCCATGCCTTCCCAGAACAGGTAGAGCGTCAGGTAGTCGCCGGCGAACACGACGCCGAGGGCGCTGCCGACGTAGACAAATGCAGCGACATGCTGGCCGGGGCGAGGCAGGTGCAGCGCATAGACCGTTCCGATCAGCGCCATGATGGTGAAAACGGTGGCGAAGACGATGCTCAGCTTGTCGACCTTGGCGATGAGGATTTCCTGCCCGATGAACTGCGTCGCGCCGTAGCTTCCCGGTTGTATCGTCAGCACGGCGAGGATCGCCAGCGTCGGGATCAGCAGCAGATAGACTTTGCGGATCGATCCGTTCAGGAAAGGGATCGGCAGGGCGCCGAGAATGAACAGCAGGGCGGGATGGACGAAGTCAGTCATAATAGTCCTCGCGCCGCATGAGTCCAGCCCGATGGCCGAGGAACTTGGAAACGAAAATCAGCAGCGCGCAGGATAAGAAGCCGTAGACGGCCGACCAGCCCGGCAGGCGGTCCCACAGGTATTCGGCGTGTTCGCGGTGGACCAGAAAGTCGGCGATGACGATCAGAACGAGCACCAGATAGAACAGCCGGCGGCGCTGGTTCGCATGTTCCTCGTCACCAAAGAAGTCGACGACACGCTTGATCATCTGACAACTCCTTCCGCCAGGGCGAGGAAATAGCCGGGAAAGATGCCCATCGACACCGACAAGATGGCGGTCGCAACCAGCGGGATCGTCATCATCGGAATTTCACGGACCGTCGTCGGGCTCTCCTGCGCTTCCGTCCCGAAAAAGGCGACATAGCTGACAGGCAGGAAATAAGCTGCGTTCAGGACCGAGCTCGCAAGGAGCACAACCAGGAACGCAATTTCGCCCGCCTCCACCGAGCCCCGCGCCAGATACCACTTGCTGACGAAGCCCGCGGTCGGCGGCACCCCGATCATGCTCAGCGAGGCGACGAAAAAAGCTCCCATCGTCCAAGGCAGCCTGCGGCCGATGCCGGCCATGTCGCTGATATTCCGCTTTCCCGACGCGCAAAAGATCGAGCCGGCGCAGAAGAAGAGGGTGATCTTGGAGAACGCATGAGCCGCAATGTGGATGATGCCGCCGACCATCGCGACCGGCGACAACAGAACCGCGCCCAGAACGATGTAGGAGAGCTGGCTGACCGTCGAATAGGCGAGCCTCGCCTTCAGGTCGTCCCGCGTCAGGGCATAGACGGACGCCATCAGGATCGTGAAGGAGACCAGATAGGCCGTGGCGATGCCCAGCCCCAGCCCGCCCACCAGCCCCGTGCCGAAAACGTGGAATACCACACGCAGCACGCAGAACACGCCCATCTTGACCACGGCCACTGCATGCAGGAGCGCGCTGACCGGTGTCGGCGCCACCATCGCGGCAGGCAGCCAGGCGTGCATCGGCATTACCGCAGCCTTGGCGAAACCGAAGAGGTAGCAGAAATAGACGACCGTCAGCATCGGGGCAGAAGCATCGCTACCTACCAGCAGCCCCCCCGACACAAAATCGAACGACCCCGCAATGTGGTAGGTCAGCGCCAGCGCGGCGAGAAGCAGGCTTTTCGACGCGCCCATCAAATAGACGAGGTACTTGCGGCTGCCCGCCCATCCCTGTTCATCCTCGTGGTGGTAAACAAGCGGATAGGTCACGAGGCTAAGCATCTCGTAGAAGATCACCAGCGTGAACAGATTGGCGGAAAAGGCGCCCCCGACGGCCGCCGCGAGACTGGTGGCAAAGCAGGCGAAGAATCGGGTCTGCGCATGCTCGTTCAAGTGCCGCATGTAGCCGATGGAATAGATCACCGCCACGATCCACAAGAGCGACGAGACGGTGGCGAATACCATGCCGAGCGCATCTACCCGGAAAGCGAAGTCTATCCCCTGCAAAATCTCGAACAGGCGCAAATCGACCGTCCCGCCCGCCAGCACCGTGGGCGCCATCGAGACGACAATCGCGAACATGGCGATTGCAGCGAGCGGCGAGACGATATCGCGGAGCTTCTCGCGGTTGTGCAGAAGGAGAACGGCAAGGGCCGCCAGGCCTGCTACGGCGACGGCAAGCAGCGGCCGGATCGATATCACCGGGTCCAAAGCCGCTATCCTTTCATCATGGTCACTTCGTCGACCTTGAGGGTGGATTTGTTCCTCACGAGGGCGACCAGGATACCGAGGGCGACGGCAACTTCCGCCGCCGTGATTGCGATGACGAAGATCGCGAAGATCTGCCCGCGGAAATCGCCGTAGTAACGCCCGAAAGCGATGAAATTGATGTTGACCGAGTTGAGCAGCAGCTCCAGCGACATCAGCACGACCAGAATATTGCGCCTGACCAGCACGCCCGCCGCTCCGATCAGGAACAGGACCACTCCGAGCACAATATACCACCAGAGCGGAACCATCATCCCTCCTTCCGCGCCAGCACGATGGCGCCGACCAGGGCGGCCAGAAGGATGACGGACGCAGCTTCAAACGGCAGGAGATAGTCGGCGAAAAGTGTCGTGCTAAGTTGCCTGATCTGATCGCCACCGCCTACGGCGACGGGCTCCGTGACCGAAAACCGGTCGCTCCAGAGCACCAGCACAAGCATCTCGATCCCAAGCAGGACGAGCAGCACCAGAGCCGGCAGGTTGCCGCCCGGCAAGAACCGCTGCAGCACCGCTTCGCGTACATCGATCATCATGATCACGAACAGGAACAGGACCATGATCGCGCCGACGTAGACGAAGATCTGGATGACTGCGAGCAATGGCGCCTCAAGCAAGACGAAGATTGCCGAGATATTAAGGAAACACGCCATCAGCGCCAATGCGCTGTGAACCGGATTCCGCGCCAGGACCACCGTCAGAGCGGTGGCCACGGACACCGTAGCGAACAGAAGAAAGAACCCCTGATCCATCGACGCCGACCCTCCGACGCGAACTGTTACTCGGTCCGAGACGGCCGGGTTTGAGATTGCGCCGCAAATTCCGATGCGTTCATAAATTGTGCCCTAATATCGGATTTTTCACAAGATTATTGTCATCGGCGGAGCAAGACCGGGTCGGTCCGGATGTGGCGAAGGTCGCTTGCGAAGCGCGCGCTTTCGATAGGGCCGTACCGATTTTATTGTTCCATAGGCAAATGGCTTGAGCCGGTCGGTACCGACGTTTTGTTCCGGCGTAGTGGGAAATTTCTTCCAAATAACACCTGCTGTTCCGCCGAAGTTACAAGTCTCTGTGGCTTCAGGCCCCCGCAACCAAACTTTTCCCATTGATACCATCACAAGCCCCTGTCATGCAGGGGCTTCCTGCGTTTTAAACCTCCCAATCACCCGAGATAAACGCACTGCAAGAAACCAGATATTAAGCCGGAGCCTGACCTGCCACCAAACTGTCGTCCCGCTGCAATTGAAGGGGTCCGTGGTTTTGAAGACAACACCAGACGCAATGTCAGCAACGGCTGGAGAGGTGAAGCTTTCATCTGCATCGCGAACGAAGGCTGCTATGAGCAGAATGCGGTCACGAGGTCGCAAAACGCTGACGTTCAGCGGCGGGGCACTGTGCGCTGTTCAATCCTGTTTTGCAATTGAATGAAAACGGGCGTGATCGTTGATCCATAGAGCGGATCTGCTGTTGTCCCCGCGCTAACGCGCCAGGGGCGGGCGGACGCATTGACACAACCGATAATTGGCCGCACCCTTCCAATTGGTGCCTATACGCGGCAGCCGGCAGGCGCCTTTCAAAGGGTATGGACGGGTATGCCCGGGGGGAGACATGCAATACCTTCGCATCGCCCTGACGATTTATCTGATGCTGATGTGCTCGCAGGCGTTTGCTGAGAAGCGCGTGGCACTGGTCATCGGCAATTCTGCCTATCAGCATGTGCCGAAATTGCCGAATCCCAAAAACGACGCCGGCGACATGGCGGCTAAGCTGCGAGATCTGGGCTTCGTGGTTGTCGTCGGCAACGATCTCGATCTTGCCGGCGTCAGACGTACGATCCGCGATTTCGTCGATAAGCTTGATGGTGCCGACATGGCGCTGTTCTATTATGCTGGTCATGGCCTGCAGGTGAATGGCGAGAACTATATCGCACCTGTCGATGCGAAGCTTCTTTCCTACATCGACCTGGAATTCGAGGCCGTGCCGATGAACCTGATCCTGTCCGCCATGGAGCGCACGACGCGGGTCAATCTGGTGTTCCTCGATGCTTGCCGCGACAATCCTCTAGCGGTCAATCTTGCGCGCTCTATGGGTACGCGCTCGGCTTCGGTCGGCCGTGGGCTTGCCAGGGTTGGAAGCGGCATCGGCTCTCTCATTGCCTTTGCCACCCAGCCTGGCAATATCGCGCTGGATGGGGTGGGTCGGAATTCTCCTTTTACCGCTGCACTTTTGCGCCATCTCGGAAAGCCAGGACGGGATATTACCCGTGAATTGATCGACGTTCGCCTTGACGTCTTGAAAGAGACGAATGGCAGGCAGGTGCCCTGGGACAATTCCTCGCTCACTGGCGAGGTGGTGCTGAGGTCGCCGGAAAAGCTGGACCCGGCGACAGCGGCCGAGACCGGCATAAAGGACAATGCCGCTGAGCTCACCTTCTGGGACACGATCAAGGCGTCGACTGACAGGGACGTGTTCGATGCCTATCTGCACCAGTATCCGAATGGCGTCTTCGTCTTGCTGGCGAAGGCGAAAATCCGGATCATCGAAAGGACTGCAACGGAACAGGCCGCCGCCAAGGCAGAGGCCGCAGCAAACGCGACTGCACAGCAACCGGCACAGGCTAGCAGCGATCAGCCAACCGTGGAGCAACAGTTGGTAGCAATTGCACCCTTGAGCACCGATGCTACCACCACCCCCGATGTCAAAGAGCCGGATCGCGACTTGGTGCGCTCGATCCAGAAGGAGTTGAACCGCGTTGGTTGCCGAGCGGGCAGCGAGGATGGGCTCTGGGGTGCTGGCAGCCGCCGGGCGCTGGATCAGTTCGTCAAACGCAGTAAGGTCGAACTCGCGGCCCTCGAGCCTTCAGGTGATGTGCTTCAGCGGCTGCGCACGCAGAAGGCGCGGATTTGTCCGCTCGTCTGCGCCAAGACCCAGCGGGAGCGAGACGGCCGCTGCGTCGAGATTAAGGCGCCGGCGAGAAGCATGCCGCAGAACGCGATCACTCCGCCGACCGACACCCGTAAGAAAACCTTTGGGAACTGCCCCGCCGATGCCCAGGTCGCTGCCCGTGAGACCTTCTCGCGCGGTACGGGACGTGGCCGGACTGTCAGAACGGCCACGCATTCCTGTGGTCGCGGCTTTATCTGCCGCCGCGCGGCGCGCGGTATTCCCTGGGACTGCAATTGGAGTTAGCCGGGAGACGGGATGCCCATTAATCAGCCATTACAAGTCTCGGTGCGATCAGGCCCCCGCAACCATCCCTCTTTGAAGATCAGCAACTACCTTCTTATTGCCGGCGGAAAAGCTTCGCTTTCCCTGGCGATGGTAGCTCCTCGTTCGCGAAGCTCACCATAACCTGAAGGGTGAGCGGTCGCTCGGGCCTCGCCCGATAAAACAGCCCAGTGGACTGTTTTAAGCCCCGAACGGGGCAAATCCTGAAACCGAAACCAAATACACAAAGCCCGCCTCGTGCGGGCTTTTTGCGTTTCCAGATGTGGGTCGAGGAACTAACCCCTCAGCAGTAGGCCGTAGAAGGCGTAGCCGACAAAGCCGGACTGAAAACAACAAAGCCTGAAACAGGCAACCAGATACAAACTTGCGAAGCTCCTCGACCATTGCGGTCGAGGAGCTTTTTGCGTTTGGCCTCCGAGTCGATCTCCCCGCCGCCAGCTTCTCTTCGAAATCGATCTGGACTGCGGCGATAAACGGCTCAAGGCTCGTTACAGTTTCCATCGAAGCCATGATGCTGGCGATCGATCCATGCACCTGCAACGTCGCCGGCTGATGGCCCGAGGTTTTGCCGATCACCACCTTTTGGTTGGTTTCGCGGCAAGCCATAAACGGCTGCAATTCTCTCACTCTCGAAAGCAGCGCGCTCATCGGTTTGTTTCTACGTCCTGAGTATTTGCCACGCGAAACTCCGCTTCCTGACAGCGTATGGCCTCCACATTGCACTTTACAACTATATAACATAGTTGCTACGTTGCTAGCAATGCGGAGGCGGGCCTACTGACTGGTTGTTGGGCAGCCCTAATGAAGGATGCTGCGATGATGTCTGGGACTTATGCTACTTTTTCGGACGATTGTTTTTCTGGCCGAACCGTCCTTATCACCGGCGCAGCGAGCGGAATGGGTCTTGAAACGGCAAGGGCCTTCGCCGGCAAGGGCGCGGAAGTCGTCATGGCCGATCGTGATGAGGCGGGGCTGAAGCGCTACGGTGCGGAACTGCGCAATGGCGGCGCGGCTGTTCATACCGTGACGGTGGATGTCAGCAATCAGGAGAGCATCGACAAGGCCTTCGATTATTGTGACGCCAATCTCGCGCGTCTCGATAACGTCGTGACGTGTGCGGCGATCATCACAGCCAAGCGTATTTTCGAGCAGGATCGGGCGCATTGGCACCGCGTGCTCGATGTTAATCTGCTCGGTACCTTTTTCGTCGTGCAGGGCGCAGTCAAACGCATGCTCGATAACCCCGATGGCGGCAACATCGTCTGTATCGCCTCGGATGCCGGCGTGCATGGCGGCGGCGGGCTGATTGCCGATACCGCCTATGCGGCATCGAAAGCCGGGACCCTGTCGATGGTCAAGTCGGTGGCGCGGGAACTTGCGGGCAAAAAGATCCGCATCAACGCGCTGAACCCCGGGCCGACGGATTCCCCGATGCACTCCCATATCGACCAGTCACTGAAGGACCGCATCGCCGGCAATCTGCCGATGCGGCGCATGGGGCGGCCGGAGGACATGGCGGCGGCAATCATGTTCCTGTGCTCGGATGCAGCCAGCTTTACCTACGGTGCCGCGCTCGATGTCGATGGCGGATCGATGTTCCGCTAAATCAGGATGACTTTAGGCCCGATCGGCCTGAAATCTGAATCCCGATCTAAATCAAAGAAATAGAGCATGATGTCGTCCGAAAACCGCGCACACTTTTCGGCATCATGCTCTAGACCAGCGAGGGGATAAAAGTATGCAGCAGACAGCCCGCCGTTACGCCTATTCGGCCGATATTCCCGAACTCGATGATGTCGATGTGCTCGTCATCGGGGGCGGACCATCGGGATTATCGGCAGCGGTCGCGGCGGCACGTCTTGGCGTGCGGGTACGTCTTGTGGAGCGCTACGGCTTCCTCGGCGGCAACCTCACGGCGGGCCTGGTCGGCCCCTGCATGACCTCCTATTCGCTCGATGGCAGCCAGCAACTGATCCGCGGCATCTACGAAGAATTCGTTCAGCGGATGATGGCGCTCGGCGGCGCGCTGCATCCGAGTACGATCCCGGCAGGTTCAGCCTATTGCGGCTTCATCGTTTACGGCCACGACAAGGTGACCCCTTTCCAGCCTGAGGCGGCGAAGGTCGCGGCGCAGCGCATGTGCATCGAGGCGGGAGTGGAATTGTTGCTGCATACCATGGTCGTCGATGCCATCGTCGATGACCATGATGCGGACAATCCGCGGGTGCTCGGTGTTGTTTGTGCCGGCAAGGGCGGGCTGAGGAGCGTTCGTGCCAAGGTCGTCGTCGATTGCTCGGCTGACGGCGATGTCGCCCATTATGCCGGAGTCCATACTCGTCAGGGCCGGGAAAGCGACGGCCTTTCCCAGCCGCAGACATTGTTCTTCCGCGTACAGAACGTCGACGACCAGGTGGTGGAGGATTACATCCGCGCGCATCCGCAGGACTTTCGGCCCTTCGCCTCGATCGTCGCCAAGGCGACGGCAGAGGGCCGCTTTCCCGCGCCTCGCCGCGGCATCGGCCTTTACAAGACCATGGAACCGGGCGTCTGGCGCATCAATACCGGCCGCGTGTTGCGCCGCAATGGGGCTGACGCCCTTGAGCTCTCGCTTGCCGAGGTCGAAGGCCGGGAGCAGACCGTGGCGCTGCTCGATTTCTTTCGCGACAATCTGCCCGGCTTCGAACAGGTGGAGCTGCGGGACACGGCAACCCAGATCGGCGTGCGGGAAACCCGACGGATCGATGGCGCCTACGAACTGACGCTGCAAGATTTGCATTCCGGCCGCGCCTTCGATGATGTCGTGGCGTTGTGCGGCTATCCGCTCGATATTCACGACCCCACGGGCTCGGGCGGCGGTACCGGTGGCCAGGGGCTTGATGCGGCCAATATCTACCAGATACCTTACCGGGTCATGCTGCCGCGCGTTCATGAGGGCCTGTTGGTATCCGGCCGCGCGGTCTCGGCGACGCATGAGGCGCTCAGCGCCATTCGCGTCATGCCGCCCTGTTTTGCGCTTGGCCAGGCGGCCGGTGTTGCCGCCGCACTTTCGGTCGGCAACAGGGCCAGCCCGCGGCATGTCGACTACGCGGATTTGCGCAGGGAACTTCTGGCCCAGGGCGCCTATCTTGGCTGACGGAAAGAGACAGCGCGGAAGCGATATCCGCGGTTTCTCAAGTCAGGCCTTCAGATGAAGGGTCACCAGCACGGTGCATTCAGCGCCATCTGCAAAGCGGGTTGCAACCCGCAGCCAATTGCCGAAGGAGTTGAGCCGAGCCACGGCAACGCCGTCCTGTTCGCCCGGCATGACGAATTCCGTTCCTTCCCGAACCCAGTGCATGCCGTCAGGCGAGATTTCCACCCAGCCCTTGGATACAGTGCCGACGGGAGGCTTTAATGCCCGAATAAAGAACACGGCTTCATGCGCCCAGCCGGCCTCATAGGGTTCGCTGGCGGCGTCGCCGCTCCAGCACTCATTGCGGGTTATCACCGCCGTGATGTTTTCGGGAAGCATCAAAAATCCCCTGAAATACAGATGGAATCGACGTAGAGAAAGGCGCGCTTGGCGACATCTGTCTCGGCGAACAGGCAGAAGTTCAGCATGCACCAGAGGTTTTTCATCGCCGGAATCCGGATCGACTCGAAGCCGGATACGTCGAAATTCCGGTCGTTGCACTGCAAGCCGGTCGCCTTCATGGAGGCGAGGTCGAAATCGAAGCGCATATAGCTCCAGTTCACCTTCGTCGGGATCTCGTTGTAGCAGAGCCGTTGTTCACCATCCGGCAAGTCCAGCCAGCCTTCGGGCGCCAGGTGATAGTGGCTTACGGTCTTGTCTTCCCGCCCGATGGCGGTGAAGGACGTGGTCTCACGTTTGTACTGCCATTTCTGCAGGTGCTTGCCGTCGAGTGCATTGAGAAATCGCAGATGTGGCATAACCCGCTCGCCGTCTCCGTCCCGGTCGCCGCATTGCAGGTCGAACAGAAAACCGATCGATCGCACGTCGGTTTCCGATAGTTTCAGTTCCGTCGCCTCCGGCTTGAACGTGAAGAAAATCTCGAAACGGATCGGCCCGCGCTTGCGGAAGGTGTGACGCTTGATTGCAACGTTCTGCGCACCGGGTTTTGCCTTCGTGGCGATCTTTAGCGCATAGGACGAGTCCATGCCGCCGTGGGATCCTGCATCCCAATGTCCGAGAGTTGAGAGCATGGCGCTCGAGTGCTGGGCAAAGCCCGGCAGCATGACGTCGAGGCTGTCCTCGTAATTGCCGACCAACTGTGACCAGCCGCAATGCCCGCGCGAAAAATCGTCAAAGGACAGGATACGCGGCAGAGGATCGAAACGGCTGAGCGCCGGATCCGCGCGAAGCATGGCGAGCCTCATGGCTTCCATCATGTCCGGTGGGGAAGAGGGGGCTGATGTCGTCATTATGGCGTTGACCTCACTGTATGCGGAGCCGTTTGACGGCGTCCCAATCGATTTCGATGCCGAGACCCGGCCGTGTCGGCACGTCGAGCTGGCCATTCTTCTGGCGCAGGCAGCCGGGCGCCAGATCGGCCAGGTCGCGCTTGAAGGGGCTAAGATCGCATTCACATTCCATCATCCGGAAATTCGGAAGGGCGGCCGCCAGATGCGCGCTGGCCGTCTCGCAGATAATGCCGGACATGCCGATATGCGGGGCGTAGCCCACATCATGGAGGGCGGCATAGTCAGCCATGCGCCGTGTTTCGGATATGCCGCCGGCACGGGCAACATCCGGCTGCAGGATTGAAAGAGTGCGGTTGGCGACGAGACGCTGCGCCTGATCGGCGGTAAAGTTGCTCTCTCCGGCTGCGAGCGGCACGTCGCAGCGCTTGCGAAGTTCTTCGTAGCCTTGCTCGTTTTCCGGCGCCAGCGGCTCCTCGAACCAGAAATAGCCGTTGGCCGACAGTGACCTGCCGACTTCGATTGCCTGGTCCAGATCATAGGCCCAGTTGGCGTCGACACAGAGTTCAATATCGTCGCCGGCGCGCTTGCGCAGCCGTTCGATGCGCCGGCAGGCTTCCTTGACGGGATTGGCCATCTTGACTTTGATGCGCGGGAATCCTTCGCCAATATAGCGCTCCAGTTCCCGATCCGCCTCAGTATCGTCGACCCAGTTTACGGCGGCGGCATAGACATCGATCGTTTCCCGGCCGATGCCGCCAAGCAGCTTGGCGATCGGCATGCCCGCGGCCTTGCCCATGATGTCCCACAGCGCAATGTCGACGCCGGCGATTGCCTCGATCAGCATGCCGCCGGCGCGGCCTGACAGCGAGCGCCGCATGGATTGCCAGAGCGCGCCGATATTGCGTGCGTCCTGTCCGATCAGCCATGGCTTTAACGAGGTTTCGATCAGTTCCGCATAGGCCTTGGGCGAAAACCGGGCCAGCACCTCACCGACGCCGACGATGCCGGCATCGGTGCGCACCTCGACCAGAACCATCGAGACCTTGTGATAGGTGCCCCAGGACGTGACGGTCGGTTTGGGCAGCGTCTGGCTGAGCGGATGAGCGATGACATCTGAAATGAGGATCGCCTGTCCGGTCGAACTTTGCACAGAATCCATCGGCTCTTTCGTTCCCAATGTTTTGCTCGCTGCTCTAGTTTTGCTCGCTGCTTTGGGGCGTGTCTGCTATTCCTAGCTAGATGTTGATGACTTGGCAACTGATAAACCTAGTTGCTAAGTTGGAAACCGCATGTTAGTTTTGCGAATATGAGGACCGAGATGAGTGAAATTCCCGAAAGGAAACCCGTTTTCACCGCCAAGCCACCTAACCCTTCGCGGTTGGCGGATGGGGTGTCCGATGCGATTGCCGCCGCACTCTTTGATGGGCGCATCTCGCCTGGCGAGCCGTTGCCGCCCGAAGGGGAGATCGCCAGGGAGTTCGGTGTCTCGAAGCCGATCGCCCGCGAGGCGCTTCGCCAGTTGACCGCAGCCGGGCTGATCTTCACCCAACAAGGCAAGGTTGCCCGCGCCAAGGCGCTGAGCGGCGAATCGATGGACAAGATCTACGGCTACGCGGTGCGTTCCAGTCTCAAGCGGCTGCGCGAAGCCAATGAAATGCGCCGCGTCGTCGAGACGGGAATTGCCCGGCTCGCCGCCGAACGTCGCGATCCGGAAGGTCTGGATATCATGCGGCAGGGCCTGGCGGGCATGCTGGCTTCTGTTAAGGAGCCCTCCGGCTTTACCGCCGCCGACATCCTGTTTCACCTTGGCCTTGCCGTGACGACGGGCAATTACATGATCCGCGTGCACATGGAGAGCATGCGTTCCGTGCAGCGCGAGGTGTCGGAATTGTTTTCACGTCGCGCCAATCGCAGCGACGCTGACTGGCGGGCAACGATTGACCGGCATCACGCGATCTACGACGCAATTGCGGTTGGTGATGCCGACCTCGCCGAGCAAAAAATCCGTGAGCATTTCGAAGCTGCCGACATTGCCTCGCTCGAGGTGGCCGACAAGTTGAAAGATGCCGAGCGATGAGCGCCGCGCGCTTCTCACTGAAAGGCCGGCGCGTGCTGGTAACCGGTGCCAGTTCCGGCATCGGCCGGGCTGTTGCGCTTGGCCTTGCGGAGCATGGAGCGGAACTGATCCTGCATCATTTCGGTAATGAGAAGGGTGCGAGTGAGGTTGCCCGGGCGACCGGCAGCACAGCGCCGGTGCTGGAAGCAGACTTCACTGACGGACGTGCGACGCAAGCTTTTGCCGATGAAGTGCTCAGAACACACGGCCCGATCGATATCCTCATTGCCAATGCCGCCATCGAACATCGGCGGCCCTGGCAGGAATTGGACGAGACGCATGTCAACGCCCATGTGGCATCGAATTTCTCGGCGCTGCTGACGCTGACGGCAAAGCTGGTTCCACCGATGGCCGAGCGGGGCTGGGGCAGGGTCGTCGCCACAGGCAGTATCATGGCGGCGCGGCCGCGGGCGGAAACGGTCGTTTATGCGTCGCTCAAGGCGGCGCAGTTGACTGCGATCAGGTCGATTGCGCGCGAAGTCGGCCATCGCGGCGTCACGCTGAATGTGGTTTCGCCGGGTGCGATCGAGATCGAAGCCAATGCCGCGCGCTACGGCGACCCGGCGTTCCGCAAAGCGGTTGCCGCCAAGATCCCTGTGGGCAGGCCGGGCCAGCCGCAGGACCTGGTTGGGGCGTTTGTTTTTTTGTGCAGCGATGCTGCCAGCTACATTACGGGTGCAAATATCCCGGTCGACGGAGGATGGTCGATCGGAGACGCGCCCGGGAGCCTTCCGCACGCTGCCGGGTGAGCGGCCTGCCGCAAGGTTTTCGAGATCAGGCGGCGGAGCCATCCGCCGCAGCTTGCAGCCAAACTCCGGGCGAATGCCGTTGCATTCATTCGGTGAAAGCTGATTGCCCACGACCAAAAAGGGAGGAAACCATGAAGGCCGCATTAGCAGGTATCGCAGCATCCGCGTTGACATTGTTCATATCGACGTCTGCCGTCTTCGCGACGGATCTCCGCATGACGGTCTGGACCGGGAGCGAGGCTCATCTGAAGATGCTGAATGGCATCGCGGAGAGCTTCAAAGCCACACATCCCGACGTGAACGTGAAGTTCGAGACCGTGCCGGTCAGCGACTACACGCAGAAACTGACCTTCCAGATCGCCGGCGGCAATGCTCCCGACATAGCCTGGATGATGGAGGATGCCGCTCCGGCTTTCGAAAACGCCAATCTTCTGATGGATCTCGGCCCGACGCTCAAGGCGGCGGAAGGCTATGATTTCGATGATTTCTCGAAGCCGGCCATGGGCCTCTGGCAGAAGGACGAAACGGTCTACGGCATTCCGTTCTCCACCTCGCCTTTCATGATCTACTACAACAAAGACATGTTCGACAAAGCGGGCCTCGAAGACCCGCTGACGCTCGCCGCCAAGGGCGAATGGAACATGGACAAGTTCCAGGAAGTCTCCAAGAAGCTCGCGGAAGCCAATCCCGGCAAATGGGGCTTCGAGTTCAAGGATGGCGAAGGCTATGCCTCTCGCATGACCCATGCCCTTCTGCCGCCGATCCGCGCCTATGGTGGCGATATCTGGTCGAACAAGGAATGCGGCTTCGACAAGCCCGAAGCCGTCAAAGCGGTCAAGCAGCTGCATGACATGGTCTTCAAGGACAAGTCCATCGTTCCGCCGGGCGAACAGGGCGATTACTTCTCCGGCAATTCGGCGATGACGGTCAACCAGATTTCCCGTGCTTCGAAGATGGCGGAAGCTGGCTTCAAGTGGGGCATCGCACCGTTGCCCACCGGCCCAGGTGGTGAGTCACCCGTTATCGGCCAGGCCAGTCTTGTTGTGTTCGCCCAAGGCAAGAATACGGAAATCGCTGCGGAATTCGTGGCGCATATGACCGACAAGGAAAACGTCGCCACCATGGCGCAGTTCTTCCCGCCCGCCCGTAAGAGCGTTCTGCAGGCCGATGCATTCATCAACGGCAACAAGTTGGTGCCGCCCGAGATGATGGAGAATGTGGCTGCCGCTATAGAAAAGGGCCGGGTGGTCTCGGCTAACGAAAAAGCGCCACAGATCCTTGCCGCCATGGCGCCTCGCGTCGATGCCTTGTGGAAGCCGGATGCCGATGTCGATGCCGCCATCAAGGGCATCTGCACGGCAATCCAGCCGCTGCTTTGATCAGAACGAAGATGGCCGATACCGTTCATAACTCCATTCGAACCGGCCAAAAGACCTGGCTGACGTTGAAGATGAGAGAGATGATGGAGGCGTGGCTGTTCGTCAGCCCTACCTTCATCGGGTTCCTCATCTTCTTCCTCGGTCCGCTCTGCGCAGTGGTCTATTATTCAATGACCGAATGGAACCTGCTCAGCCAGCAAGCCACCTTCGTCGGCCTTGCCAATTTTCAAAATGCGCTCCTCGAAAACCCTGACTTTTGGCTTGTGGTACGCAATTCGGTTATTTTCGCGATCGGTCTCGTGCCGCTCAACATGGCGCTCGCGCTCGCCTTGGCGCTCGCCCTTTCCCGGCCGTTCTTCGGCGTCGTGTTCTTTCGCACGGTGTTTTTCGCCCCCGTCATCACCTCGGCCATCGCCTGGGCAATCGTATGGAAATTTCTGCTGCAGGGAGAAGGCGGTTTCATCAACCAGGTGCTGGCGCTGGTCGGGATCACCGGTCCAAACTGGCTGCGTGAACCGAGCTGGGCAATGGCAGCAGTCATCGTCACCCGTGTCATCAAGATGGTCGGCCTCAACATGATCCTCTACATTGCGGCGCTGCAGGCGATCCCGCGGGACTATGAAGAGGCAGCGCGCCTGGAGGGCGCCTCACGCCGGCAGATTTTCAGCATGATCACCTGGCCGTTGCTGGCGCCGACCACGCTGGTCATCATGGTTATCACGACGATCGGCTCTTTCAAGGTCTTCGATCACATATATCAGATGACCGGTGGCGGCCCGGAAAACGGCACACTGGTGCTTGCCTTCTACATCTACCAGCAGGGCTTCAAGTTCTTCAATGTTGGATATGCCTCGGCGCTCGCCATGATCATGTTTGTGATGATCATGGCGCTGACCCTGGTGCAGGTGATGCTGCGGAGAAAGGGATCGGAGTGACCCAGCGCCAAATCCAGATTCTCTACCGGGCCTGCTGGACGATCGCACTGCTGATCGCCGCCATTCCTTTTGTGTTCCCATTCGTTTGGATGGTGTCTGCAGGCTTCAAGAGCGTGACCGAGATATTTGGCGCGCCGACGCTTATTCCCCGCGTCTGGCGCTGGCAGAATTTCGTCGAAGTGTTCACATACCAACCTTTCGCCCGGCAGTATTTCAACTCGCTTTACATCGCGATCGTGGTGACGGCGCTCACCCTCTTCATCTCGTCCCTGGCCGGCTATGCGCTGGCGCGCATGCGGTTTGCCGGCGCCGGGCTGCTGATGCTTTTTCTGATCTCGGCGCTCATGGTGCCGGAGGAAGTGACGATCATTCCGAACTTCTTCCTGATGCGTTGGTTTGGTTTGGTGGATACTCACTGGCCGCTGATCCTGCTGCCTACCTTCGGCCCTCATGGGGTGATGGCAACGTTCCTGATGCGCCAGTATTTCCTGGCCCTGCCCAAGGAACTGGAAGAAGCCGGCAAGATGGACGGCCTTTCACGCTTCGGCGTTTGGTGGAAGATAGCGCTGCCGATGGCACGTCCGGCCCTGGCTGCGGTTTCCATCATCACCTTTCTGTTCTCGTGGAACCTGTTCCTGGAGCCGCTGATCTTTCTGAGCTCACTCGACATGTTCACGCTGCCTTTGGCCTTGTCGAACTTCAACGACAGCTACGGCTTACCGCTGTGGAACCTGCAGCTTGCCGCTACCAGCCTTGCCGTGGTGCCGATCCTGATCGTCTATCTGATCGCCCAGCGGCAGATCATCGAAAGTTTTGCGCTATCAGGCGTGAAGGGATGAGGAATTTTCGTTCATGAGCAGTGTATCGCTTAAAGGCATCGAAAAACGCTTCGGTGCCGTCGAGGTCATCCGCGGCGTCGATCTCAGGATCGATCCGGGCGAGTTCGTCGTATTCGTCGGTCCGTCGGGCTGCGGCAAGTCAACGTTGCTGCGGCTGATTTCGGGGTTGGAATATCTTAGCGGCGGTGAACTTGCGATTGGCGGCCGGGTGGTCAACGAAGTGCCGGCTTCGAAACGCGGCGTGGCCATGGTCTTCCAATCCTATGCCCTCTATCCGCATCTGACCGTCCGGGACAATATGGGTTTCGGGCTCAAGGTCCGCAAAGTTCCGGCACAGGAGCGTCAGAAACGCGTCGATGAAGCAAGCGCGACGCTGAAGCTCGATGCATTGCTCGATCGCTATCCCCGCGAGCTTTCCGGCGGCCAGCGGCAGCGCGTAGCGATCGGCCGGGCCATCGTCGGAAATCCGGATGTCTTCCTGTTCGACGAACCGCTGTCGAACCTCGATGCAGAGTTGCGCGTGCACATGCGCTCTGAAATTGCCGCACTGCACAAGCGGCTCTCCACGACGATGATCTATGTAACGCACGACCAGATCGAAGCGATGACGCTCGCCGACAAGATCGTGGTTCTGCGCGACGGCCGTGTCGAGCAGGTCGGCTCCCCCCGGGAACTATACGAGCGGCCGGCAAATATCTTCGTGGCGCAATTCATCGGCAGCCCAAAAATGAATCTGCTCCCGGCAGATATCGCTCCACTGCTGACAGGCGCAACGGCAGCGGATGCCGCCGCCGAGACCATCGGGATAAGGCCGGAGCATCTGATCGTCGTGGAGCCTCGAGACGGGGCGCTGCACGGGACCGTCGGGCTTTGCGAATATACCGGGGCGGTAACGCTGCTCCACGTCAAGTTGCCGGACGGGCACGATTGCCTCGTCCTGCACGACGGTGGTGACATGAAGGCGGGAATCCAAATAGGGCTCACCGCCGATGTCTCGAAGGTGCACTTTTTCAATGGCAACGGGCAGACAACAAAGCGGACGGAACAAGGCCGGACTGCTTGAGCGTACCGCCGCTTTTGGCGCGGGCGCGACCCGCAGAAGTCTCTTAAGAGCCGGGTTCGTCTACTCGCCCTGGCGCAAGTTGCGAAGCCGGTCGAAAAGGACGGCGAGCACGATTGCGCCACCGATAAAGCAGCCCTGCCAGAACGCGTTGATGCCAAGCAGGCCAAGACTGTTGCGGATGATTTCGATGAGTGCGGCGCCGACCAAGGCTCCAAAGGCGGTGCCAACGCCGCCGGCCAGATTGGCGCCGCCGATAACCGCAGCGGCAATGACCTGAAGTTCCATCCCGGCGCCGATATTTGTGGTGACGGCGCCGAGCCAGCCGGTTTGAATGATGCCGGCAACCCCCGCCGAGAGGGCCGAAATCATATAGACGATGACCTTGATCCTCGGCACGGGAACGCCCGTCAGTGTCGCGGCGTGCTCATTGCCGCCGATCGCAAAGACATAGCGGCCGAACTTGGTCCAGCGCAGCACGAAACCGGTAATGAGTGCCAGCACGACCATGTAAAGCACTGGATTGGCGATGCCAAAAACCCAGGCGCCGCCACCCAGCGCCAACAGTTTGTCGTGATCAGGTCCGAACTCAAAAACCACAGTGTTGTTTGATGCAACCATCGCAAGGCTGCGCGCAATCGACAACATGCCGAGCGTGACGACGAAAGGGGGGAAGCCGAGATAGGCAATCAAGACGCCGTTGAAAGCTCCGACCAACAGAGCAGTACCGATTGAGGCGGCGATGCCGACTTCAATACTGTAGCCCGCATGCATGACGACCGCCAGCACCATGCTGCACAGGCAAAGTACGGAGCCAACGGACAAATCGATGCCGCCGGTGATGATGACCAGCGTCATGCCGAGCGCGATAATTGCGACGAAGGTGACGTTGCGGGTGATGTTGTAGATGTTCTTCGCCGTCGCAAAGGAGTCCGTCGCCATCGACAGAAAAATGCAGGCGAGAATGACTGCAATCAGCACCCAGAATGTCTGGCCGCTCATGATCGTTGCAAGCCAGCTCCGTTGCTTCTGTCCGATCGTTTGGTCAAGTGTAATCGCCATCGTCGACCTTCTTCCTTCCTGTTGCAACGGATAGCATCGATCACACCTGTTCGATGGCGCCGGTAATCAGTCCCGTCACTTCCTCCGGCGAACTTGCCGCAATCTGCTTGTCGGCTACTTTTCTGCCTCGCCGCATCACGATCACACGGTCGGCGACCGAAAAGACGTCGGGCATGCGGTGGCTGATCAGGACAACGACAATGCCCCGGTCCCGCAATTGGCGGATCAGATTCAGAACCTCAGCGACCTGGCGCACGGAAATGGCTGCGGTCGGCTCGTCCATCAATACGATTTTCGCTTCCGACAGCATCGTGCGGCCGATCGCGACCGCTTGGCGCTGGCCGCCTGACATTTGCTTGACGAGATCGCGCGCCCGCGTCTCGGATTTGAGCTCGCGAAATATCTCGCCGGCGCGCTTGTACATGGCCTTGTGGTCGAGGATGCGAAGAGGCCATACGCCGCGGCGCAATTCTCGTCCGAGGAAGACGTTCGCTGCCGCCGTCAGATTGTTGCAGAGCGCCAAATCCTGGTGAACGATCTCAATGCCATGCTGGCGCGCTTCCTTCGGCCGATGAAGCACGAGATCGGCGCCGTCGAGCCGCATGGTTCCATGGCTCGGTCGAAAGTTGCCGGCGATCATCTTCACCAGTGTGGACTTGCCAGCCCCGTTGTCGCCCATGAGGCCGACAACCTGCCCCGCCTCGAGCGAAAACGAAACATCGTTGACTGCCTGGATGGCACCGAAATGTTTGGAAACATTGCTGAGCTCAAGAACCGCCACCAGCCTCCTCGCCTCCCAAAACCTGCGGGCTATCCATCGCACCGAACCCTGCTTGTCTTCGAGGCAAGGCTCCGGCGAGTGCGCTTTTCCAGTATCCTCCCACGAAAAGCGATCGGGAGCATTTACGCAAAACCCTGCGACAGCGTCAACTCATTGTCCCGGCAATTGACCTTATTGTCGCAAAAATCTGTTTTGTCAGACAAATATCATTTGACGAGAGTGGCGCGCAGATATTAGCTATTAATGGGGGAGAAACGGCATGCTGATCCTTGTGACCGGAGCGACGGGCAAGGTCGGGCGGCGCTTCATTGCTGGGCTGCTTGACGATCCGAGATTTTCCAAAGCCCGTATTCGTGCGCTTTGTCATAATCGTTTGTACGAGGCGACCGACCGTGTCGATGTCTTCCAAGGCTCAATCGCCGATCGCGATGTCGTGGCAGCGGCGCTGGTTGACGTTACCCATGTCGTGCATCTCGCCACATGCAAGGAAACGCCTGAAGACATCATGGATGTCACGGTCAAAGGTCTCTTTTGGCTGCTCGAGGAGTTCCGTACGAGCGTGACGGCACGCCAGTTCATCCTGATCGGTGGTGATGCGGGTGTGGGACATTTCCACTATCGCCACGACGGCCCGATCACCGAGAATGCCCGCCATTGTGCCTATCCGGGAAGCTATGCGCTCTCCAAAGTCCTGGAAGAGGTCATGCTGGAGCAGTTTGGCATTCAGTATGGCCTCAATGGCTGTTGTCTGCGCGCGCCCTGGATCATGGAAAAGGACGATTTCAAGTATTCGCTGTCTTTTGGAGACGACGTCTTTGGCGGCCCGGACTGGAAGACGCTCGTCCCGGAAGAAGCGGCACGGCGCTATGCGGCGATGGGTACGGTGCCGCTGCTCTTGGATGCCGACGGACGTGCACTGAAGCGCAGTTTCGTCCATGTCGATGACCTTGTATCGGCAATACTGGCAGCGATCGACAATCCGCGGGCGGAGCGGCAACTCTTCAATATCTGCATGGATCGCCCCGTCGACTATGCTGAAGTCGCCGCCTATCTCTTGCGCACGCGCAATCTCGGCTCTGTCGACATACCGAGCCGCTTCCATTCCAATTGGATGGACAACAGCAAGGCGAAATACCTGCTGGATTGGCAGCCAAATTACGATCTCGAAATGCTTATCGACTCGGCCTGGCAATACGAGCGTTCAAAGGAGGAGCCTCGCATCGTCTGGTATCCGGGTTGATTTCGTGTGGCGGGCACGCGGTGTCCGTCTGTTTCAAGGGAGGAAGCTATGAGGAAGGCACTACTACTTACAGCCGCAGTTTTAGCACTGACCGCCGGGCAGGCCCTGGCCAAGAAGCAACTCGTCATCGTCGTCAAGGGCCTCGACAATCCGTTCTTCGAAGCAATCAATCAAGGTTGCCAGAAATGGAACAAGGAGAACCCCACTTCGGAATACGAATGCTTCTACACCGGTCCGGCATCGACATCCGATGAAGCCGGCGAAGCGCAGATCGTTCAGGATATGTTGGGCAAGGCGGACACGGCTGCAATCGCAATATCGCCGTCAAATGCAAAGCTCATTGCCCAGACCCTGAAGACGGCCAATCCGACGGTTCCGGTGATGACGCTCGATGCCGATCTTGCCGCCGAGGATGCAGCGTTGCGCAAGACCTATCTCGGCACCGACAACTACCTGATGGGCGCCCGCATCGGCGAATACATCAAGAAGGGCAAGCCGAAGGGCGGCAAGATCTGCACGATCGAAGGCAATCCGGGAGCGGACAATATTCTACGCCGCGCACAGGGGATGCGCGACACGCTTACTGGCCAGAAAGGCTTGACCGAGCTGAAAGGCGAGGGTGGCTGGACCGAGGTCGCCGGCTGCCCGGTGTTCACCAATGACGACGGTGCCAAAGGCGTTCAGGCAATGACCGATATCCTCGCGGCCAATCCCGACTTGGACGCATTCGGTATTATGGGTGGCTGGCCATTGTTCGGCGCGCCGCAACCTTATCGCGACCTGTTCAAGCCGATGGCCGACAAGATCGCCAGCAACGATTTCGTCATTGGTGCCGCCGACACGATCGGCGACGAGGTCGCCATTGCGAAGGAAGGACTGGTGACGGCTCTCGTTGGCCAACGACCGTTCGAGATGGGCTACAAGGCACCGTCGGTGATGATGGATCTGATTGCCGGCAAGCCGGTTGAAGATCCGGTCTTCACCGGGCTCGATGAGTGCACAAAGGATACAGTCGACACCTGCATTCAAAAGTAGGTTCACGGTTTGGCGCACCCGGTTCAAGGGTGCGCCGACTGTTCTCACGAGACGGATCGAGAGATCCGCTGGGCTTGACGCGCCCTGAATTCCGCGCTTTGTGCCGGCGTCAATCGCAGGCGACTTCCTCGTTATTACGATTGTTTTGATAGTACGTGCAGACAGTCGAAAGAATGCTGAGGCAGTAGAAATAAATGCCTGACAAGAAATCGGGAAAGCCAACGGCTGCGGTCGAGGTGGTGACGGTTGACCGCTCGGCCACCACAAGGCGCCCAAATTCTCCCCGCATGACTGGGGCGAGTGTTCATGTGTCTTTGGCAGGCGAGATCGGTCTGCGAATCGTGCGCGGCGACTATCCGCCGGGCACGATCCTGCCAAATGAGGCAAAATGGTCGGAAGTCTTTGACGTCAGCCGATCGGCGGTGCGCGAAGCGATCAAGATGCTGATGGCCAAGGGCCTGCTTTCTTCCCGCCCCAAAATCGGCAGTTGGGTCGAACCCAGGGAGCGTTGGAACCTGCTGGATCGAGATGTCTTGGGCTGGTACGCCGCATCTCCCGATCGCGAGTCGTTTCTGAGGGCCGTGCAAGAACTCAGACATATGATCGAGCCGGAAGCGACTGCGCTTGCTGCGGAGCGCCGGACTGAAGAGCAGATGAATGCGATCAGTCAGGCCCTGCAAGACATGGATCAGGCGACATCGCTCCAGCAGCGAACTGAATCCGATACGCGATTTCACATCGCGATCTTACGCGCCTCCGGAAATGATCTGCTGGTGCCGCTCGGCGTCTTGATCGAATCGGCGCTGAACCACCTCTTCGCCCACGTCACGCGAGAGGAAGACAATTTGCGATACGCGCTGAAACTTCATGAAAATATTGAGAAAAGCATCCGATTGCAGCGACCGAACATGGCGCGCAACGCAGTCCGCAAGGCGCTGGCAAATACCGACGAAATCATCGCCCGGTGGTCACGATAGACGTTAGCATCCTGTCTGGCCGACGCGTTACCCGGCAGCCTGATGTAGGAGAGTCCAAGCTCCTACCGTCCTCGGTGCCTACCCAAAACCCGCAGCTTGTGCTATTTTCTTTGGTAACCTTTCGGGGGCTGAGCCATGCGTAGGCTGCTTGCATCGGCGGCGTTGATTTTCACAGCGACAATGGCCGCTGCGGAGAGCCCCTTGTTCGATGCCGTTGCCACCGGAAACGCCGCCGCCGTCGAGCAGGCTCTGGCTACCGGTGCCGATGTCGATAGCCGGGCACGCGACGAGGCAACACCTCTCATCAACGCCGCGCTCGGAGCCCAGCTCGCCATAGCTGAATTGCTGATCGGCAAAGGTGCCGACGTCATGGCTCGGAACTCGGGCGGCTTTACGCCGCTTCATGCCGCAGCCTTTTCCGGCAGCTTGCCGATCAGCAAGCTGCTGCTCCACCATGGCGCGACGCTCGACGACGCGGCCAATAAAGCGGGTGTCACGCCGCTGATGGTAGCCGGTGAGGAAAATCACGTCGCTCTCGCCACGTTTCTTCTGGCTGAGGGGGCTGACGTCGGTCATGCCGAGCTTCACGGCTACACGCCAATCACACGGGCGATCTGGAAGGGCAACACGGACATCGTGCGACTTTTCAAGCGGCATGGCGCGCCTTGCCCTCCGGCCAGCCGCATCGGCGAGAAAGAATACGCAAAGTGCATGGAAATCCATGATTGAATAGGAGGCGCAGATGTATGCAGGGACCAGAAGCGGTGCGGGAGGAATTGGTCGCTCTATGGCGGTGTTCCTGCTGGCTTTGGCAGCTGTCGGTGGATCGCGGGCTTTTGCCGACGACTCGGTAAACACGGGGTACTTCGGCGGCGTGGCAATCATGGGATACGACCCCGTAGCCTATTTCACCGAAGGCAAGGCGGTGAAAGGCTCCGAGGAATTCTCCCACGAATGGCTGGGGACGCCGTGGCTTTTCGCCAATGCCAAACACCGCGAAATGTTCATCAGCGAGCCGATCAAATATGCCCCTCAGTATGGCGGCTACTGCGCGGGCGAGGTGGCTCTCGGATCGGTGACGATCAACGTCGACCCAGAGGCATTCAAGATCATCGACGGCAAGCTTTACCTGATCTACGACAAGGGATCGGCGGAGGGGTTTGCCGCTCACGTGGCCGAAGCAGTGCCGAAAGCCGATAGAAACTGGCCGAAGGTCGCAGCCGATCTCGAGCGGGATCAGTATCACTGAACGCAAGCGGAGCGCGGCTATTTGACGGGCGAAAAATAGAAGACCTTGGTGGAGTTCACATAAGCATAGCTGGTTTCAGCGGGCAGGTTTGCAGGTCTGTAGACCGGTCCGCAATCGGCTCGTCCAAATGCGTTTTCGCTCTGCTCGCAGAGCATGTCCCCATTGACGAAAACCGTTCCGGTGATCATCTGCGTCGCCGCGCGGAAGGCCGCCTTGCCGTCGCGTTCGATTTGCATGAGTGCAGGGCTTCCTGAGGGTTCGGTCTTGCCCCGGAGGAGTTTGCCCATGACGGCGCTTGCGATTTCGTCACCGTGCAGCCGATCCTGCTCATTACCCTTGAAACCGAACGGCCATTCCGGCAGGCCGGCCTCGCGTAGGGCATCGAGGATAAACGCCAAATCCTGCTCGTTGCGGAAATGGGCATTGCTGATACGCCAGGCCGCCAGGGAATCGCGCCCAGCCAGAAAGCGAAGTCCTTCGGCGACAGTCGCACGAGCGGCATCGAGGCGACCGGCACGGGCATAGGCCATAGCGAGTGGGGTAACGAAATCGCCGTTTCCCGGAGAACCATCGCGCGCGCGTTCGAAGCTGTCGATGGCCTTCGTGTAGTCGCGCTGCAAATAAAACACCAGGCCAGCCGTGTATCGATTGATGGCAGAGAGGTTCGGATCGTGCCTGAGCGCCGTCTCGACGGCCGCGCCGGCTTCGGCATGATTACCGGAGAACAGTTGAACGTATGCCAATGCCATATGAGCTTCGGCATCGGCAGACCCAAGCGACACTGCCTGCTGCGCCGAGGCAACCGCCTGCTCGTAGCGGCGGTCCACGACTTGCATGACGGCAAGAACGGCGTATGGCGATGAAAGAGCCGGGTCGAGCGCCAGCGCGCGACTTGCCTTCTCGTAGGCCCTTTTTCGCGCCAACGCGCTCTGGAGAACGTCGTCGTACGCGCTTCGCCAGACATAAGCGGTCGCGTGCGCGTCGGCTGCGAAGGCCTCTGCAAAACCGGGGTCGAGCGCCTCCGCCTTGTCAAAGAGCGCCAGTGCCTCGAGCAGCCGGGAACGGCGGCCGGTGCGCGTCGCCTGCTCGGCACGAAGGTAGTAGTCATATGCCTCGAGATTGGCGGTCGGCGGACGGGTAATCCGCTCCGCCTCGGATTGAGTGAGTTTCAAGCCGAGTGCTTCGGCGATCTGCCGACTGAGCTCATCCTGCACAGCCATGACATCTGCCGCGGCGCGGTTAAATCGGTTGGCCCATAGGTGGTCGCCGCTTGCGGTATCGCTCAGTTGCGCATTGACGCGGATTTGATCGCCTATCCGTTGCACGCTGCCCTCAACGACAAAACGCACGCCGAGATCGCGTCCGATGTCGGCCAAAACGAGAGGCTTGCCTTTGTATGCAAACACCGAATTATGACCGATGACGTCAAGGTCCGAAAGCATGGTCAGATCGGCAATCAGGCTGTCTGTAATGCCATCGGTGAAATAATCCTGGCCGGCGTCGCTGCTCAAATTGGCGAAAGGAAGCACCGCGACAGATGGACGTTGCGGCACAAACGGCCATGGCCATGCGAAGACAATCGCGGTGGTCGCGATCAGCAGCGCTGCAAGCGTGGCCAGAATAATCGCCCGGCGGCGCGGCCGACGAGAGGCGACGACCTTGCCTGCCTCAGAGGGGTCCAGCAGAACACGATAGACGCGAACCGGATCGGCTATGTTCTTCAGTTGCTGCTCACCGAGAGCCGAGAAGCCGACCTCAGCCTTGTGTACCGTGTGATCGAATGCGGTGCCGGATATGCAAATTCCACCGGGTGGGGCAAGGCTCTCCAGCCGCGCGGCTATGTTGACGCCGTCTCCGTGAATGTCCTCCCCTTCGACGATGATATCGCCGAGATTGACGCCGATGCGGAAAAGCATCCGCTGCTCGGGCCGCAGCGCCGCATTGCGTTCCGCCTTTTGTTGCTGGATTTTGACGGCGCAGCGCAAAGCATCCACCACGCTATGGAACTCAACCAGAATCCCGTCGCCCATGGTCTTGATCAGGCGGCCGTGGTACGTGGCGATTTTCGGTTCGAAGAGCTCGTGCAGGTCGGTGTGGAAGCGGATACGCGTTCCCTCTTCGTCGATCTCGCTCAGGCGGCTGTAACCGACCACATCCGCAATCAGGACTGCTGCAAGACGGCGCTCCATACCAGCTCTTTCCGGGTGTCCGATCCGCTAACCGATATCTTACAGCAGGTGCCGTGCCGTTGCCATTACAGTTGCCCAAAGTGGCATCATGTTCGCCGGCCGCATTCCCCGTGGAGAAGGCGTGATCTGAGAGGCTTCTCGCGCGTCCGCCCATAAAATGAGCTGTTCGCCGTATCGGCTCGACAGCAGGTTCCCTCAGCAAGGACCAAGATCCGCCGTTGTAAGTCCTGCCTTACGTAGCCCTTCCACACGGCGGTTAAAGTCCTCGGGGTTTCGGAATGGAAGAACCCGCCGGCGGCGCTCGACAGAAAAATCAGGATTGATCCGGAGTGCCTTCTCCCAGGCCCGCCGGCTCTCCTCCGGCCGGCCGAGGTGCCCATAACATGAGGCAAGCAGGGCGTAGGCGGTCTCCGACTGGGAGTTTTGTTGGAGCCGCTGCTCGATCGCGACAATCGCTTGTTCGTACTCGCCGAGAGAAAAGTGCGCATCGGCGCGAAATTGGAAGAGAATTTCAGGATGGTGCGGGTCGAGCCGCATCGATGCATCGAGTGTTTCCAGGGCCCCGGCGGGATCGCCGGAGAATATCTGGATATGGGCCATCAGCAACAGGAGCTCGGCGGAGTTGGGCTGCAGCGCGAGGCCCTGCTGCACTTCTGCCCGCGCTCGGTCCAGTTCCCGGTTCCACATGCAAGCCATGCCGAGTGCAAAGTGGCCGTTAGGCTGTTCCTCGGCCATCTCCACGGACTGCTGCGCGAGATCTATCCCGATCCGCAGCGACCCTTCCGGATCGTTGCTCCAGGCGTTGACGTAGTCGAGCACATGGGTGAAGGAAATGAGTGCCTGGGCGGCCGCATATTGCGGATCGATGGCCAGCGCGTCGGCCGCCATGCTGCGGGCGGCTCTGTTTCCGGTTCGGGTATGGGCCGACGCCTGCTCGCGGCCACGCAATAACAACTCGTAGGCGTCGACATTGAGTGCGCGCCCTTGGGCTAGTCGATCCTGGTCGCCATGCGTGAGGTTCAGCCTGAGCGCGGCCACGATCTCCTGCGTGAGCTCATCCTGAACCGCGAAAATGTCGGTGAGGTCGCGATCGAACCGGCTCGCCCAGATATGTCCGCCGTTGCTCGCGTCGATCAATTGGGCGGTGACACGCACGCGGTTGCCGGCCTTGCGTACGCTACCCTCAAGGACATAGCGGACGCCGAGCGCCTTGGCCATCTCAGGCACGGAGGCTGTTACATTCTTGTAGACGAAGGATGAGTTGCGGGCGATCACGTGCAATTCGGACAGCTTCGAGAGATCGGTGATGATGTCCTCGCTGATACCGTCGGAGAAATACTCCTGTTCGGCATCGCCGCTCATGTTGTTGAACGCCAGTACGGCGATTGACGGCTTGTCAGGAACGGCCGGAATTGACGGCATTTCGATTGCGGGCTGTACCTGTCGTGCCGGGCTCGGCTGCGGAGTTCCGATCTGAAGCGAATAAACCTGCATCGGTTCAGCGATATTCTTGAGCTGGATCTTGCCGAGATCGGTCACGGCAAGATCCACTCGCGCTCTCACCTGGCGGTAGGCGTCTTCGGAGAGACAGATGGCGCCGGGCTTGGCAATTCCCTCCAACCGCGCGGCGATATTGACGCCGTCGCCCATCAAATCGCCGTCGCTCTCCTCGACCACATCTCCCAGATGGATCCCGACCCGGAACTCGATGCGATGCTCTGGCGGCACGCCGATATTGCGCTCGACCATGGCAGTCTGCACCTCGATCGCGCAGCGCAGGGCGTCCACGACGCTGCGAAACTCGATGAGGCTTCCGTCACCGGTACGCTTGACCACACGGCCATTGTGCACGGCAATGGTCGGATCGATCAGGTCACTGCGCAGCGTTCTCAGCCGCGCCAGGATGCGATCCTCGTCCGCACCGGCGAGGCGGCTGTAGCCGACCACATCTGCGACCAGGATCGCCACCAGTTTTCGCGTCACGCTCGTAAGTCCCAATTCCTCGTCGGATCAAAATAACACAGTGTGACCGGCAACGCCGCCAAAACCGATTGCCTTCGCTGAGAAGCGGTCCCGGTGGCCGGTTGCTTAAACTTGAAGATGGTCGATGAAGCTTATGCGATACCCGCGGCGGCTAAGCTCCGTCTTTCAGAGAGAAGGCAAGCACGTAGTCGCCGACGTCCTTCGAATAGGGTGCGCCGCCAACCGATATCAGGACATATTGCTTGCCTGTTTTCGGTGAGACGTAGGTCATGGGCGTGGCACTCGAGCCGACCGGCAGGGGATATCTCCAGAGCTCGGCACCGTTCTCGGCGTCATAGGCACGGATATAATAGTCCTGGAAGCCTGCGAAGAAGACGACGCCGCCGGCGGTCGCAGACGTGCCGGCGTAGCTCGGCAGCCCCATCGGCATAGGCAGCTTGGTTTTGATCTTGAACGGCCCGAGCTCTTCGGCTGTGCCGGCCGGAACCTGCCATGCGATCTTGCGCGTCTTCAGATCCACTGCAGTGACGGTGCCGAAGGGCGGTTGCGTGCAGGGAACGCGGAGCCTCGATGTCCACATCTCGGTGGCCATGGCGTAAGGCGTACCGCGCTGCGGGGCGGAGGGGCCGTGCGCGGTCGTGGTGAGGGCAAAGTCGACATACTCCTCGCGTGGGATGAGTGCGAAGAGACTGGGGACGCGGATATCGTTCATGAAGACCCTGTTGTTGGGCAGATCGACCGATACGCTTCCCCAATTGAGGCCGCCCAGATTTCCCGGCTGCTGGATCGCATATTGCGTGCCGATCGGGGTGAAATCGCCGTCATAGCGCATCTTGCGGAAGGCGATGCGGCAGGCCAGCTGATCAAACATCGTCAGGCCCCAGGCCGTCTGTTCCGTCACGCGCTCCGCACCGATTGTCGGCATGCCGACGGAATAGGGCTGTGTCGGAGACAGCTTCTCCTCCGGCGCGCCGCCGTGCTGCGGCACCGGCTTCTCCTGAACCTCGGCAAGCGGTGCGCCGGTCTGACGGTTGAGCAGGAAAAGCTGCCCGCGTTTGGTGGTCTGCAGGAGAGCAGGCACGGTGGCGCCATTGGCATCAGGCAGGTCAATCAGGACCGGTTGGGCAGGCAGATCATAGTCCCATATATCGTGATGCACGGTCTGGAATTTCCATTTCTCCCGACCCGTCGTCACATCGAGTGCCACCAATGTCGCGTTGTATTGATCGGCAAAGGGAGGGCGATTGACGCCGTAATAATCCGGCGTGGTATTGCCGAGCGGTGCATAGATCAGGCCAAGCTTGTCGTCGAATGCGGCCGTCGTCCACATGTTGGGCGTGGCCCGCGTATAAGTCTGGCCTTCCGGCGGGAGTTTGGTGATCTCCGGGTTGCCGAGGTCCCATGCCCATTCGAGCTCGCCGGTGACGACATTGAACGCGCGGATGACGCCAGAGGGTTCGCCGACCTCCTGATTGTCCGTGACCCAGCCTCCGACGACGATCAGGTTGCGGGCAATCAGCGGCGCCGATGTCTGGAAATAATAGCCCATCTTGACTTCGCCCATGCCTTGGGAAAGCTGCACGGTGCCATTGTCTCCGAAGCCCTTGCAGGGCGCGCCAGTCTTGCTGTCGATCTCCAGGAGACGGGCATCGATCGTCGTCTGCACCAGGCGCTCATTGCAAAGACCATCGGCGGACTGGGCTTCCGTTGGCATCTTGTAGTAACCGATGCCGCGGCAGCGTTGCCAATAAGGCGCCGTCGCCTTCGGATCGAAAGTCCAGCGGGGTTTGCCGGTATCTGCATCGAGCGCTGCGATCACATCTGTCGGCGTGCAGGTGTAGACCGTATCGCCGATCTGCAGAGGCGTGTTCTGATCGGCGCCATCGCCCTTTCCGGTGCGATATGTCCAGGCGAGATCGAGCTTGGAAACATTGCCGCGGTTGATCTGATCGAATGGGGAATAACGATCTCCTGCCGTGGTGCGGCCGTAGGATGTCCAGTCGGAGGGAGAGTTGTCGCCCTTGGCGGTTTTATAGGCGGTGATGTCGGCAGAGGGGCGAATGATCCCATGCGGCACGAAGCTGAGACCGAAACCCGCGACAAAGATGAGAGCGGTCACCAAGGCGCCGGCATAAAAGAGCTTCCGGTTGGCGGACGGGGAAAGCGACGGTGCAAAGAGAAGGGCAAAGCCCGCCAGCGCGATGGGGGACATCAAGCGGGCAAACAGCGCCCAGAAATTGAGACCCGACTCCCATAGCGCCCAGGGAAGGGTGAAAACGGCGACAAGCAGGACGATGAACCCGCCTGACGTCTTCCGGCGCCACATCAGAAGTGCCGCAACCAGATAGGCAAGCCCGACGATCGCGTAATAGGGCGAGCCGCCGAGGCGCAGCAGCCAGGCGCCGCCTCCGATCAGCCCCAATCCGATAAGGGCGAGAACAATACAGAACAGGGTGGCCAGAAATTTCATAGTCTCCTCATCCAATCCGCCGCCCGATCACCTGGATTCCAACTCCGACCGTCGCATGGCCCTCGGGAAGCACAGGGCCATGGGTTGATGGTCAGAGACGCGTCTTCGGGAGAGGGCTGCTCTCCCGTTCAATTTTTACCTGATGTACCTGTGGTCACTGACACGCGGCCCCGACCCGGCAATGATGCCGCCGCCGCTCTGCGGCAACGGCTTGCCATTCCAAATCGAGTCAATACTTCTGAAAGGGGCACAGATGGTTCTCGGCGAAAAGCTTGATCTAGCGAACGGGCGACCGACAGGATTCGACTATATGCGATTACTGTTAGCCTTTTCAGTGCTTTGGATACACACGGCCCGCGTCACCTATGGCGACGACCTGTTTCTCTGGGAATCGCCATTCCGTCCTTTTATCAAATCAGTGCTGCCCATGTTCTTTGTCCTGAGCGGGTTCCTGGTGGCTGGCAGTCTTGAACGATCGAAGACATTGATCTCCTTTCTCGGTAATCGATTTATCCGAATCTACCCCGCTCTCGCGGTAGAGGTATTGTTGGCTGCCTTTATACTCGGAGCGATCTACACTGAGTATGACCTGCGTGACTATTTCACCGATCCTCAGTTCTTTACCTATCTGATGAATGTCACAGGGCACATTCACTTCAATCTCCCCGGGGTATTCCTGGATAATCCTGACGCCGCAATGGTGAACGGGCAGCTCTGGACGGTGCCCTTCGAGCTTGAGTGCTATGCCGTGATCGCCGTTCTCTTCCTGCTCGGCGTGGTCAGGCGGCGGGTGATTGCCCTTATCGCCACGCCGGCGTTGATCATAGCCTTCGGTATCGCACGATATTGGAAACATGAAAGCAACTGGGCAACTATGCCGACGACCGCGTCGGGCAATCTGCTCATTTGTGCTTTTCTCGTCGGGGTGACCTTCTATCTCTACAAGGACAAGGTTCTGTGGGATATCCGAATTTTCCTCGCCTCTGTGGCAATGATATTGTGGGCCTACTGGTTCACCTCCTTTGGGGACTTCATTGCCATTCCGGCCATGGGATATGTCACGGTCTTCCTTGGTCTTACCTCGCCCCGCAAGCTCGGCGTCCTGCGTGGGGCCGACTACTCCTACGGCGTCTTCCTCTATGGCTATCCGATCCAACAGGCGTTCGTAGCGCTTGGCCCCTGGGCGCATAACTGGTGGTTGAACGGCATCGTCTGCAGCATTGTTGCCGCTTGCTTTGCAGCCTTCTCGTGGAGGTTCATCGAAAAGCCGGCGTTGAAATTGAGGAAACAAGTCACCTGGCTGGAAAACCTCAGTCTCCAACGCGGCGCAAAACGGCAACTGGCCGGCGCGGTCTCGAAATAGGTTTGTCGATATCGGCCTCGCGGCTGGCAATTCCATCGCAGGTGCTCAACCGGCAAGGAGATCAGCAGGGCTCGCCATAGCGGCGGCCCTGTTTCGTTGTTGCCTGACCGATGGCCTCAGATAAATATCCGGGTCCATCGTAGGGGCCGAATTTTCCGCAGGCTGCTGCGCGACCTTGATGCGGTCGATGTCACGCTTGCCGGACGAGCATAAACCTGTTCGTTGCCAGCGCATATGCGCTCGAGCGTAAGCCTATGGCCAAATTCATCTTTTCAGGAACCTTCAGTTCGGCGAGAGAACGCCGCAGCTGCATTGCTCGCTCCTGTATAAGCCTCCAATGCCTAAATCTTTCTGTCCGTAATATCCAAGGATTTCTTGGGTCTAACCGGTAGATCGGCCCCGACGGATGAATAGTCGAATATTTTCCGGCACTGTTCCGTCGACTTGCTGGGCTGCTATTAGCAATATTTTAACCGCAATAGGTAAAATACTTTGATCGGACTTCGTTTCGACTTTGGGTTTTGTCATGTCATCGAGGGCTGACGGTGGCTTGAAGGAGGTGTGAAGAGAGGAACAGAATAATGCTGAAGAGCACGCTCGTCGTGGTTGCCGTCTCTATCGCCGCCGGAGCGACCATTCGCGCCTCGGCCTTTGCAATCTTTGCATTTCTGGTGGTCACGGCCCTGGGCGGCGTGATCATGCTGAAAGGTTCCTCCTTGACGGAGGCGGTCGTTTCTTGCGTCGAAGTGCTTGTATTGATGGAGATATGCTATCTGGCGGGTCTATTCGCCTTCTCCTTGTGGCATATTCAAAAGCGCCGGAAAAAGAACTCCATTACTGAGCGCTCCCATGTCACGGGCAAGCGTCCTCATGGGTAATGACATGACCGAGGCGGCAGGATGCTCGGTTGCGCCATGTCAGGGTGTCTAAAGCGCGTCGCAGTATTTTAGGTTCGCTTGCCGCGCCTTGGTCTTTGGTTTGCGCGCGTCTTTATCGCAAACCGCAACACAGTTTTACGCGACATCCTTTAGGAATCGACTTTGGGCAGCAACGCGTGCCGGGAAAGCAGCGCCGACAGCGTTTTTGCCATGATCACGAAATCCAGCCTGAGCGTCCATTTGGACAAATATTCGACGTCGAGGGAAATTCCATTCCGATAGCTGACGTCGTTGTGCCCGCTGGTTTGCCAATGGCCAGTCAGGCCGGGACGGAAGGCCATGTAGGCATAGGCATGTTCACCGTAACGCGGCAGCTCTTCTTTGGTAATGGCGCGAGGCCCGACGAGGCTCATTTGACCCAGCAACACGTTAATCAATTGCGGAAGCTTGTCGAGGCTCGATCGCCTCAAAATATCGCCGACGACCGTGACGTGCGCGTCGGTCGTTGCGTCGGATCCTGTCGTCCGAAACTTGAGGCAACCAAACTCTTTTCCCTTATAACCGATCCTGCGATGAGAATTGAAAACAGGGCCCCAATCACTTAGCGTGACGATGACTGCCGCCGACAGAAGGAGCGGCGACAGAAAGAATAAGAAACTTGCCGCAATGATGATGTCCAATGCGCGCTTCAGAATTCTGCTGATCAGACGGGGTTGTGACGAATTGAATGGACGCCTTTCCTGTCGAGCCGTCGCGAAATCCCGCCAAGGTCCGGTTGGGTTGATGCCCTGATTTTTTCCCGCCACCTGCGTCTCCGTTAGACGAATTCCAGAAATCACAGCCAAAGCTTTGTTTTAATGCAAGTTTGATGTCTGTGACCGAGGTCATAATCATGAATAAATTCCGTATTCTCTAAAGAAATTCTTGCGCATATTAAAAATATTACCTTTGATTTTGACTATATATCGGAAATGTTATTTAGTTTTATTTTAAAATTCGGTGTTGTTGTTATACTTGTTAGATGTATTCTTCAGGTAGGCAATTGTCATAAATTGTATAAAAATCGTCACGCAGCCCCAAAGACTTGTCTGCGATAGAATTCAATATGAATTTTATGATATATAAACATGAGGATTATTCATAATAATGTATAGTTTGAAAACGTAGTTTTTATTATATTATTGTTTGACTTTCTAATTTAACCTATTACGAATGTCGCTCCAGATAATAAGTTATTTAGTCTGTGTGGAGTTGTGCGTATGGACGGGGCGATCAGCACCAGAGACAACAGAGCTAGAGGAAACGCAGCGCGAACAAGCGAAGCGGTTACTTGCGGGTCTGCAGGTATTGTTTACGACGGCCGGGCGAATTTGGATCACGAGTTCCCGTTTTGCCGCTCGAGTGTTCGAAAGTTTCGCCGCGGTGAGATTATTGCCGGCGCCGGCGTCGTCCTTGACATGTTCGCCCGCGTACAGCGCGGAATGGTGAGCGCAAGCACCCCGCTTGCCGATGGACGAGAGTTCATCGTGGAAATCGTTCCGAAAGGCGGCTTGATCGGCGAATTGGAGGTGCTGCGCAAGCAGTCTCTCAGCCTGGAATATCGGGCCTCGTCGGACTGCGAACTGCATTACTTCGACGGTCGGTTGCTGCGGGACTTATGTGCGAACGATCCGCAGTTTCAGGTGAAGATCCTGTCGAAGGCGCTGGCTCGTGTTTCCGAACTCGAACTGCGGATCATTTCCAATGCCGGATCGAGTCTAAGGCAGAGACTGGCCCGGACGCTGCTGCGTCTTTCTGCCCTGTATAGAATGGATGCGCAGAATAGCGGCGACGAGCTGATCATCTCCCAGCATGAGCTGGCCGCGACACTTCCGGCGTCGCGTGAAAAGGTCAACCAATGCCTGCGGCGTTTGCGCGAGAGCAAAGTGGTCGACGGGACACAGGGCAAAATCCGCATTCTCAATCGGAAGGCGCTGGAGGCTTATGCCGAGGGTGCGTCTCTCGCCTGAGGCGTTGCCGCGATAAACAAAAAAACGGAACGGCAGAAAGCCTCAACAGAATCCGCCGCCGGCGGGTTTTGTGTTTGATGACAGTGCGAGTGATAGTCAGAGAAAGCAGGCTGAAAGATCAGGTTGGCGTATTAGCACACTTGTCTTCATGCGCGTCGTCCCAAAATCGCTGTGCATTTTGGCGTGGCATACTTAGAGCGGTTCAGCTCTTCATGGAAACGCAGAACCGCTCTAACTTTTTGTTTTTACGCAATTCCGGACGGAAAACCGCTTCGCACTTTTCCTGGAATTGCTCTAGACTTCGCTCTCGGAAGCATTCCTCCAGTATTTCCAGCCTTCACCCTGTATGAGCCCGTGATCGGACAGGTCCTTCCAGCTTCTGTAGGTGCCCGTATCGTCGTAGACGAAGTCATCCATGTCCTTGCCTGAGGAGTATACGGTATATTCTTCCGTATGTTGGGACCGGTGTGCCGCATCGGCGACCTTGTGCACGAAGGTCGACAGGAACTTGAAATGCAGAAGGGCGCCGGATACGCCGAGCGCTCCGCGCATGTCGCCCAAATTCAGGGAGAGCGGCCAGACCTGGTGCGATGATTTAAGAAACAGACGTTCACCCGCCACATAGACGAGGGGTATCTTGTTGAGCGCGGGGCCGTCCCAGAGCCGGTCGTGGAAATAGACGCGCCCGCGAACACCGCCCTTGATCCATATCGTCCAGTTGCGTTCGTCGAAATGCGCCACATAGCCGGAGCGGTCGAAGAGATTGCAGACCTCGAGCGGGTTGCGACCGGGTTCGCATATGTTTTCGAGAACGGGATGCGGGCTGTACATGTCGATCATGACCGAGCGGAGGGAATGGCCGCCCATGGAATCGATATAGGAAGTCAATTGATCGATCGGCCGTGTGTCGCAATGCGGATAGACCAGGAACTCGTCTGCATCGACATACAGGACCCACTTCTCCCGGCAGTGGCGGTTGATGACTTCGTTGATCCAGTCGTTTCCGAACCTCGCCGCCTTGTAGGAACCATGAGCCGAAAGAAGGGAGACATCGTCGAAGCTGGACAGCAACTCGGCCGTGCCGTCGGTCGAGCCGTTGTCGATACAGATGAAGTGCTCGAAACCGAGATCGCGATAATACTGAAGGAAGAAGGCCAACCGGTGCCCCTCGTCACGGATGACGCAGATGACGACGTGGCGCGCCTGCTTGAGCCCGTTGCGCAGCAGGTCATAGCGAACCTGCCGAGCCTTGAGCGACCGGCGCAGGCGGGCTTTCACGTAATGCGAGATACTGGCGGCGGAAGCCCTATAACTCATAATCTGTCCTGAAGATTATCCATTCCTGGAATGAATGGATGAATACTTTGCGCTTCCGTCTGCAAATCCACGGCTCGACCGGCGACGCTGAGTTCAGTCACGCGGACATTCAAGTCGGACCAACAATACATCATCATACGGCGTAGTCGCCAACCAGCAGGCTCTGGACCCTAGGATTGGGTCCTTCTTTCTCAATTGCGTGCTCGATGCGCGCCCGTATCGACCGGTATTTATACAGCATCTTCCGATCGAAGCTTATTCCGCGATACAGCGAGTTGTAAATCGGATGTGCCTTGCGCAGATCGACGTATACTTGGCTTTCCTTATCGGTCCACGGAAAGAAAGTTCCATGCCATGGCTTCGGATGCGCCATATAATGGACGATCGACAAGGAAGACATGTTCACCAGATGAAGGAATTGTTTGGGAAAGTTCCAGCGGTTCGATACCAGGATAAGCGATGAACCGCAGACATAATTCAATGCACCCTGATCGTGTTTGCCCTCGCAGGCCTCGGGATTTCTAGCAAAAAGCTCGAGCGCCTCCTGCCCGATCCAGCCGTTTCGATGGAATTTCAGGACGCCTGCGTTGAAGTAGTGGCTGTCCTTTCCGGTGTCGAGGAAGTCATGGATCGCCGTGTAATCGCGCGCCGCGAAAAACCTGCCCTCGGGCACAGTGGCACTTTCGAACGCACCGAGATCGCTGACGATCTGGGTATCCCCATCGAGGTAGATGATCTGGGTATAGTTGGAAGGCAGGATCTCGCAAAGGACCAGCTTGGCCATCGTGCTGACGCTGATGCGTCCCTGGAAATGCGAACTGTCGAGCTTGCCGAGCGAGTCCTGCAGCGCTTCGGTCGCATCGGTCAATATGACCCCACTCCTTGCGAGCAGGGCTTTCAGCTCTTCGAAATTGTCGAGATGTTCCGACATCAGAACGCAGACGTCGGTCGCAGGGCTTGCGAATTTGCGAGCCTGAAGCGCCGAGAGAATGGTCGGAAATGAATATTCGACATCCGTGACGTAGACGACGCACTGGTTGTTCATGTGATCACCTTTCCGATTGTGCGCAATACAAGTGAATCGGTATTGTCTTTGCGAGGCGAGGGACCAGTTGTGAATTGAGCCGACGGGTCTGTCATATGAAGGCCCTGTTCGGTATATATAGGCCAGCATCCGGTGCGCTGGTGCTGAAGCGGGGTCTGGCTGTCGGCGGCTTTTGTATGTTTCATTGTTGAGATATTCGCCATGAAGAGTGCCTTGCCTGTCAAAAGGCTATGTTTCGACATGTTGTTTCGCGGTACGGCGATTGGTGCCGGGACCCTTGTCGGAATGTGGAGGGAAGGGGGATTGTCATGTTGATCACCACACTCGGGGCAGCCGTGATTTCGATCGCTGCCGGGGCTTCCATCCGCGCCTGGGCTTTCGCAATTTTTGCAATCCTGGTGGCAATCGGCTTCGGCGGCGTGGCTTTCGCCGACGGGTCTTCCGTGATCGCGGCCATGCTCTCCGGCATCGCCATCCTCGTGCTCATGGAAATCGGCTATCTGGCAGGCGTGTTCCTGTCGGGGCTTTTGCGGCGCAGTGCCAGGCTGCGCGAAAACAATTCCGTTGCAGATAGCGTCGCGACCACCAGCGAGCGCCCGCAAGGCTGATGTCGACATAAAACCTACAGCATAGCCTTCCGCGACTGCCCTCGCAGGACGGCGTTTGTCCGATGGACTGCTTTGATAGGCGATCCTTGAAAGATGCGGTGCGGCCGGCCGGCTTCGGCCCAATGCGGGCACGCCGATGGCTCGACGAGATTGCCATCCCGCGCCGTGGCGGAGTTCCAAAGCGGGCGTCATCGTGTTGAAAACATCGGCGCTCTCATCAGAGATGTCGATGTCTCCAGCGGGGTTCGATTAGCGAGCGATCGGGTCGCGCGCCGGGGAGAGGTATTGGTTGCCAGGCAGCCGGCCGCCAGACCTGCCGTGGTGCTGAACAGCAAGCCGAGATCCGTGCCGCTCCCCGATATCGCCGCCGAGGCGACCTGCGCGATGGATGCCATGACCGCAGCGTTTCCGATCGCGTGCGTCTCCCGATCGCCTGACATGTGCCGGCCGGAGGCCCGCGCAAGGCTGTACAGGAAGGCGGCGAAGAGAAGAGTGCCGGTCAATCCGACATTGGAGAGCAACGCAGCGATAAAACTCGAGGCCCGAACCGTACCGAGCCCGGCGCCGAAGGTGGCGGTATCGACGAATGCGATCAATGCCAGTGTATTCCAGGCGGTGCGCTCTTCACCGGATTGCGATTGGAGCTTGTCCGACAAGGTGGTGCTCATCAGGCCGGCGATGGAATTCCACGCATCGGGGACAAGGCTGAGTGCGACGATGACGCAGGGAATCAAAAACAGCGTGATCACCAGGAAAGTCACATGCGGGGTCTTGGCGGGGCCGCTGATCAGTCGTTTCAGGCAAAACAGAACGAACATGCAGACAACGAAAATGCCGGCAATATAGGCGGTTGTCGATGTGCAGAGGACGATCGTCGGGCCGATGAAAAGCGTTGCAAGTCCTGCCATACGGCTTTGGACGCGCTCCAGCCAGAGCAGAAGCGTGAAGGAAAAATAGGCTAATGCGACTGCGCCATAAGTGCTTGCTTCGGGGAACGGGCCGACGATGCGTTTGAAGCCGCTGATCGTCTCGGCCGTATGCATCGTATAGTTCGCGTTTCTGATGACATCGAGCAGGTAGGACTGGTCGGTCAGGAATGTTCCGATATCAATCAATGCCAGGGTAAAACATGCGATCGAGGCGACGATTAACTGCAGTGCGATGAAACGGGCATAGCCGAGCCTGGCAAGCCCCGAGACGACGGCAAAGCAGGCGAGGTCGCCGAGCAGATAGACAGACTGGCTGAGATTGGACGAACCCGGCGACAGGGGAGCGGCCACTGTCGACATCATGCCCGTGGTGTCTCGTGCAGAGGAGTAGACGAGGGTCGCACCTGCAAAGATGCGCGGCAAAAAGAAAGACGATGCCACCGAAAACAGGATGTAGGCGGCAAACCAGAAACCGGGACCCGGATAGGCCATGCTGGCGAGCGTCGCCTGTGTTTGAGCCGGGCGCAACAGGGCGGCCACCACGAGAAAAAGTACGAGAAGATGGCTTGGCTGGATGCTGCTGCCGCCGAGCGCGGGCAATTGCAGAGCCGCTGCCGCTCCGAGCAGCGTCGACAGGCAAAGGGTCGTGATCGCAAAACGCGCCCCGTTGACCATGCTGAGCAGGCCAAGTAGCAGAACGATGAAGCCGATCGGTTCTATCGACATGCTTCAGATCCCGATCCGGACGGAGCAGCGGAGGCATCGGGTTTGCCGAAAAGCGGCATCCACCTTCCGACGCAATGCCGAGGCGAAAGCCGCCAGCTGTCGTTAATGGTCACGACCGCCCCCTAATTCGATCCCGTCTGGGATATCCAGCCGGGAGCCGTCTGATTGTCGCCTGCTACATCAGATAGCGGGACTGCCGAGCTTTGCTGCTGTGGCGCGGACTGCAGCTGCAGCGTAGGCGACGGCGTCTGGAGATCCGTGTCGATGCCGATTTCGACGACATCATGCGGCCGCAAGCTGGTCGTCTCGTCCGCCTCGATGTTGCGATAAGTGCCATCGTCGTTGCGGCGCACGATCCTGTAGTTCTTCTGCGCTCTACCAAGACCCGGCATGTCCGTATTCATCTGGGCGAGTTGAGCGCTGTAGCCAGCCTGTTCGCCCAGGAGCTGGGCCACCTGAATGTCGATTGCCGCCCTGCCGATCGCGAGATTGACCTGGTTGAGCAGCTCCTGGTTTTCGCTGTTCTGCCGGTTGACGATATTGATCTTCGAGCGATCGGCTTCGCTGAGCCCCTGGCGAGCCGTGGTCAGGGCGACCTCGAGATCGATCAGAGTGCCTTGTGCATCCGCGACGCCGCGGTCGACCGTGACCTGCCGGGAATTGCTGACCAGGCCCTTGCTCACCAGGCTGTTGACATTATCCAGTTCCTTTTGCGCAAGGTCGATCTGCCGCTTTTGCGAATTGATCTTGGCCTCGAGTGATTGGACCTGCTGGCCGTAGAGACGGGCGAGGTCGCTCGCCGCTTCGATCTGGCTTTCGATATCGACGCGTCGCAGCCGCATCAGGTTCAATTCCTGCGCCTTCAGCTTGTCCACATCGGGTGTTCCGGCGAGTTCGGCAGGGATCTCGAAACTCTGTTCGCCGGCGATCTCGGCGCGCAACCGCGCCTGGCGCATCAGAAGATCGCGCCGGTTGAGAATGGCCGTTCGGTAGGCGCCGGCAGCCTGAATCCGGTCGCGCTCGAAGACGGTATTTTCCTCGCGCTCCCGAAGGAAGCCGCCGGCGATGCTGACGGCCTTCATGACCGTCATATCGGCCTCAAAAGCATAGCGCCCGGGGGTCTGCACGGTCCCGGTTACGAAGATCGGCGCATGCTGGGCAATTTCCACGGCGATGAACGGCTTTCCCGGCAGTTCGGCCTTTTCGGAGAGCGCAGTGGCGATCGCATCGGAAACCTGCTCCGTCGTCTTGCCGATCGCCTGCACTTGGCCGGCGATCGGAATCGCCAGATTACCGGCATCGTCGACTGTATATGTTCCGCCGAGGGCTTCCCAGCTGGCATACCGGGAATCTGACGATCGCCATTCGACGACACGCAGTCTCACCTGATCTTCCGGCACGAGGGTGTAGTTTTCCGCATGGGCGACGCTCCAGCCGGTCACGCCGGAAAATACCAGCAAGGCAAGGGCGATGGAGATGAGGCGACCGGACAAGGATGTGCGCTGCATTGTCTGCTATCTCCGTTTCGTTGCGATCGACGGCGAAGGCATCTCGCGCGGCGCGGGATTGCCGAATTCCAGGATGCGGGACGGAGAGGCGCGGCCGACAAGAAGATCGGATAGCGCCAGCAAATTGCCGTTCAAGCGTCCCCATCGGTCGATCAAGCGGTCATTGAATAATAGGCCCCGCGTATTCGCCAGGATGTTGCGGCCGATCTGTGCGACAGCACGGCCCTTCGACATCGTGCCCTTCCGGATCAGGTAGACAGGATTGGCAACTTGCGAATAGCCGAGTCTTCGGCCGGGCTGGCGCCCGGATCGGACGCCGAGATGCACGCCGCGAGCGCCTTCGACACGCACGGACCTGCCGTAGCGGGCGATGGACCGGCTGAAATCGACATCTTCGAGCCAGCCGTAGAGCGGCAGCTGTTCATCGAAGGCCAGCGCGTGCTGGACAACGGGTGAAAGGCGAACCGCCATGTTGCATCCGTAGGCGTTATAAACGTCCGCCACATGCCCAGCCCTTTCGCCCGCAGTTTCAAGAACCTGCAGGGCCTTTGACATGCTGAGGCCGCCATCGAGGATGCCGTCGGCGAGGACTTCGCCGGTGGCGATCGCCACGTCGGGGTTTGCCGCAAAGACAGCCGCCATCCGCGACAGGAAGGTCGCGGCTGGAATGAAGTCGTCATCCAGGAAGATCAGAATATCCGTATCGGCGGCGGCGGCCTGGATGATCCTGTTGCGCTGGGAGGTCAGGCCACGGCTGCCGACGATGACTTCCACATCGAGGCGGTCGGCGAGGCCGGCGGCATCGTCGATCACGGGCACGCAGACGATCAGCCGCTCGGCCTGGTCCGGCAGGGCGGTGAGATAATCGACGGTCTCCTTGAGTATCGAGGGGCGGCCCGCCGAAGCAATCCCGACAGCCATTCGCAATGGGCGGCGCGCGCGGCCCGCCATGGCTTCAGCGCCGCAAGGAACAGGCGCCGGTCCGATCGGGCTGTCCTGCCTGGTTGCTTCTGCCGAAGGTGAAGTCATGACTGTATTCTCTTCGGTGCGTGGTTGATGATTGCGCCGAGGATCTCCGCGCCGACATTCCGCAGGGTCTCGATGACGTGCATGGTATCGTCGATCGAGGTGTGCCCGTGCGAGGTGACCACGAGGACACCGTCCAGTTCCGGCGCGATCGCATTGGCATCCGGCGAAGCAGAGAATGCGGAAATGTCGACGAATATGGCGTCGAACTCCTTTTTCAGGTCGGCGAAGCTCAACTGCGTGCGGCGGGAACTGAGGCGAATGGCCGGCGTCACCGCTTCGACTTTGCCGAGGGGTAGGAATTTCAGCGTCGGGGTGATGGGCAATGCCGCCGTCTGGATCAGTTCGCCATTGTCGAGAACATCGACGAGGCCTTTGGAACTATGGGGCGCGATCGATTTGCTGAGCGACGATTTCTGCGCAGCCGCATCGATCAGCAGCGTCTGCGCTCCTGATATCGACGAGAGCACCGCAAGTTCGCATGCTATGGTCGATGCCCCGCTGCCGGGATTGACGGCGACGATTCCAATGACGACCCGGCGTTTGCGCCGAAGACCAACAACCGTCGCGCTCAGCTCCGCCATGCCTGGAATAACAGGATAGGCGGCTGCGGTGCCGCTGCTGCCGGTACCGGCGGCGGGGAAACGCGCAGAGTGACCATTGCGGGTCCTCGATGTCGCCAGCAAAGTGACAAAGGGAAGCCCGCCGGCTTCCGCGATCTGATGGGGCCGGACGATTCGGCGATCGCCGGCGTGCCTTATCATGGCGAGTGCGAAGCCGACCCCAAGACCAACCGCCGCCGCAAAGGCGATGATGAGCGTGCTGCGTGGTCTGGCTTTCGAAAGAGGCAGGGTGGCCCGAGAGACGATCGTGGCATCCGACACCGGGTAGGTGATGCGCTGCTTGGCTTCGGTCAGCTGATTCAAGGTATTTTCATAAAGGGTGCGGCGGGCGTCAGTCGCGCTCTGCAGCTCCGCAAGCTTGAACTGATCGCGCGGATTGCTCGTGAAGCTGGCCAGGGCACTGGCAGCTTCGGCCAGTCCGCGCTGCTGCTCGCTTACGAACCTGGTCAGCCATTCGCTGTATTGCCGGGACGCATTGGCCTTCATCGCGATATTCTTCTGGATATACTGCCTGGCCAGCGTGTCGGCGATGTCGACGGCCTGCTGCGGGGTCGACGCCGCAGCCGATATCTCGATGATCGTCGAACTCCCGATCCGGCGAACTCCCATCATATTCAGCAGCGTGGCGACCGCCCGATCATGGATCCGCCCGTCCTCGATCTGCTGTTGCGGCTGTGCGTCACGCGGTCCTGGGCCTGCCGCTTCCTGCGACGCCGTATCCGGTTCGGAAGAAACCCCCATCAACCAGTTCTTTGCCCTATCCTGCAGCGAAGGCGTCTGATCGACAAAGTTAGGATCGGTATCGAGACCAAGTGCCGTTACCGTTCCACCGACGACATCGCTGGATTTGGCGATCTCCAACTGTCCCTCGATGAACGCGTCTTCCGCGAAAGCCCTCTGTGCTTCGGAGCCGCTGACCTGGGGGACGATCACAAGTTGCGTGTTGGCAACGAATGTCGGTTCGGCGGTCAGCACGTAGCTCCCTGCCATTACGAGGAAAGCGAAAGTCGTCGCCGCAATCCACAGCCAGCGCATTCTGAGAAAGAAGAGCATATCCCGCAAGGTGAGCGGCGAATTCCCGCCGGTGGCTGCGGCAGGCAGAATCGGAGAAACACCGCTGAAGATCGTGCTTGAGGTCATGTCGTCCTAATCCAAAATGGCGAGATCACGGAGTAACCAAGTAGTGGTAGCTTGGAGGGACGGGGGAGTAGCGTGTCTTCCGATTCCAGGCATGATCGGCGGCTCTCCCCATGAATGCTCAATACGAGCCGCGCTGCGAAAACAGAGCGGGAATGGTCTTGGCAATGATGATGAAGTCCCGGCCGAGCGACCAGTTGTTGAGATAGTGAACGTCGAGGGAAACCCGGTACTCGTAGCTGACATCATTGCGCCCGCTGGTCTGCCAGTGACCGGTCAGGCCCGGGCGGACGGCCATGTAGGCCCATATATGCTCGCCGTAGCGCGGCAATTCCTCGGCCGTGATCGGTCGGGGGCCGACGAGGCTCATGTCGCCACGCACGATATTGATCAGTTGAGGAAGCTCGTCGATACTCGACCGCCTGAGGATATCACCGACGGCCGTGATCCTCGGATCGTCCTTCAGCTTGCGTGTCTCTTCCCATTCGCTTCGCGCAGCCGGGTTGTTTTGCAGCAATTCGGCAAGCTGAGCACTGGCATCGGTCTTCATCGTGCGAAACTTGAGGCATCCGAACGGTGCTCCGCCGACGCCGATGCGCGTATGGGAATAGAAGACCGGGCCGCGGTCGCTCATCTTCACGATCATTGCGACGATCAACAGAAGCGGGGAAAGCAGGATCAGTGCCGTGACTGCGATGACAAGGTCTAGCGCGCGCTTCGACGATCTGCCTGCCGCGCGAGGCCGGGACGAATGGAGATCGCCGCCTTTCGCGGACCGTCCGACACGCGACCAAGCCTCGAAACTATGTGCTTCCCATGTCATCGGTGGTCTCCAAAACATTCCGATTAAGAACCGTTCAAAGTTTGCTGCGCCGCACTCTGGTTGTCTGTTACCAAGGTCATAATCCTTAACAAATTCTTTATGCTACTAACGGGCAATCGAGAATTCGGAGTACACCTTGATGGCCTTATATTCATTTAAAACGACAATCTAATCTAGTTCGTGGTGATTATCCGCTGATGCTTGTCTATCAGTTTTGATATCATCATTTCGATTATTGCCGCTTTTTATTCAGTAAGCCATTTTAATAGGCATTCATTTTCGATCGCGTGGCGGGTTTTTTGGCTTCCTTGAGATTTTGAGTCCTTTTACGGTGTATATTTTGTTTTAAAGTTAAATATATACTTTATCTTTGCGTCATATCTCCGTGATGTTATTTGACTCTCATATTAAGACAATATAAATGATGCAGTGCAGCATTGCCTATGGTTATCGAGTGGAGTTATGCGCATGGATGGGGCGACACACGCATCAGATCGCAGGGCCGGCATCGGCAAGGCGGCGGTATCGGCTAACGGCGGCATTCATCTGAACAGCCGCATCGTCATCGACGACGAATTCCTTTCCTGCCGGTCGAGCGTCCGGCGTTTCCGGCGCGGCGAGATCATCGCCGGGGCCGGCGTCCTCGTCGATACGTTCGCGCGCGTTCATTCGGGGGTGGTCAGCGCAAGCACGATGCTGCCCGACGGCAGGGAATTCATCGTCGAGATCATTCCGAAATCCGGCCTCATCGGCGAGCTCGAAGTTCTGCGCAGGCAGACATTGAGCCTCGAATACCGCGCCGGTTCCGCCTGCGAACTGCATTTCTTCGAAGGCCGGCTGCTGCGCGACATGTACGCCAGCGATCCCTGCTTTCGCGAAAAGGTCTTCTCCAGGGCGCTGGCGCGTATTTCAGAGCTTGAACTTCGGATCATTGCGAATGCGGCATCGAGCCTGCAATCGAGGCTGGCCAGCACGCTGCTGCGGCTCTCCACTGTTTATGGAAAAGATGCGGCAAACAGCGGCGACGAACTGATCATCTCGCAAAATGATCTGGCCGCGACGCTGCCGGCGTCCCGCGAGAAGGTCAATCAATGCCTGCGGCGCCTGCGGGAAGGCAAGATCATCGACGGGGGCCAGGGCAAGATCCGCATCCTCAACCGCAAGGCGTTGGAGGCCTGTGCCAACGGCGCGGTTTCGGTGAAGTGATGCGCCCGTCGCTTCCCGAGGCCCTCCGATCCGCCGCGAGCGTCGGCCGGTTTACCGGCCCCGGCACGACAAAGATCGATCGGGTGGTCATCATCGACGACTATTCGGTCGCCAGAGGTGGTGCGACGGCGCTGGCGGTGCTGTCCGCCAAGCTTTTTCGGGGGCTCGACATCCCCGTGACCTATATTTGCGGGGATGACGCCGCCAATGCGGATCTCATCGCACTCGGGGTCTTAATGGTCGGGCTGAATAGTCGCGATCTGCTCAGTGCCGAGCGTGCGAAGGCTTTCGTGACCGGCATTCACAATGGCGCCGCCGTCCGTATGGTCGCGAACTGGATTGCCGCAAACGACACCGCCAATACCGTCTACCATGTGCATGGCTGGCACCAGATTCTGTCTCCGGCGCTTTTCAGGGCGTTGATGCCGGTCGCCAGACGATGTGTGGTGCACGCGCATGATTTCTTCACGGCCTGCCCCAACGGCGCCTTCTTCGACTATCAGGCGCAGGAAGTCTGCCTTCGACGCCCGCTCGGCGGAGGCTGCATTGCGACGGCCTGCGACAAGAGAAGTTATTCGCACAAATTGTGGCGGGTTGCCCGCGGCTCCAATATCCTCCGGCGGCTGAAGGATCAGGCCGATTTCGGCCGCATCATCCTGCTGCACGAGAAGATGGCAAGCTTTCTCGTCGGCGCCGGATATCGGCCCGAACGACTGACGACGATCCGCAATCCCGTCGCTCCGCTCTCCATCAAACGCATCGAGGCGGAGGCCAACGAGGAGTTCGTCTTCATCGGGCGGCTGGACGAGGAGAAGGGCATAGAGGACGCCGTGGCCGCCACGCGCAAAGCCGGCGTCAGGCTCTGCGTGATCGGGGACGGGCCGCTGATGCCGCTGGTTGCGGCTTCGGGAGATCACGTCAGGGCCGTCGGCTGGCAGTCGCATGCGGAGATCGGCCCGACCATCCGCAAGGCGCGTGCATTGTTGATGCCGTCTCGCTATCCCGAGCCATTCGGCCTCGTCGCTATCGAAGCGGCCAGGAGCGGTCTGCCGGTCATCATGTCGCGTAGCGCCTTTCTTGCCGAAGAAATGCAAAGAGCCGGCATGGCGATCGCCTGCGATACGGCTGACGAAAGCGCCTTTGCCGATACTTTGACGCGATTTAGCCAAATGCCGAGGCACGAGGTCCGCGCCATGAGCGAGCGGGCTTTCCGGTTGTCGCCGGATCTTGCGTCGACACACGAGGAATGGCGCGACGCGCTTCTTTCCGAATACCACAGCCTGATTTCGACGAATGCGGTTCCCCAGCTGACAGACGGTGTGGCGATACAAGGAGTATTGAGTTGACCCTTAAGGCAACAACCTCTCTTCCCGACGCGAGGGCATTTCTCGGCGATGCGCCTGTCATGGCGAAAAGACGTGTCACTGAGGCCGGAAGCGCGAGCGATACCAAGCAGCTTCGCGTCGCCATCGTGCATTATTGGCTCGTTTCGATGCGCGGCGGCGAGAAGGTCGTCGAAGAGCTGTGCCGCATGTTTCCGCAGGCCGACATCTTCACCCTCGTCTGCAACCGGGATCGCATCAGTGATTTTCTGAAGACGCGGAACATCCGCACATCCTTCCTGCAGAAGATCCCCGGTGCAAAGCGGCACTATACCAAGATGTTGCCGCTGATGCCCTTCGCGCTCGAGCAGTTCGATCTGCAGGATTACGATCTCGTGCTGTCGAGCGAATCCGGACCCGCCAAGGGCATCATCACGCGCGCCGACGCCCTGCATGTCTGCTACTGCCATTCGCCGATGCGCTACATCTGGGATCAGTTCCATGTCTACCGCCATGGTCTGCCCTGGGTGGGTCGCGCTTTGATGTCGATCACCGCACCGATGCTGCGCGCCTGGGACGTGACGACCTCCTCGCGGGTCGATGTGTTCGTTGCCAATTCCGATTATGTCGCAAGCCGCATCCGCCGCTTCTACGACCGGGAATCCATCGTCATCCATCCGCCGGTTGCGACCGACGATTTTGCGGTGGGGAAGGGGAAGGGCGAGTTCTATCTCTATGCAGGACAGCTGACCACCTACAAGCGGCCGGATATCGCCGTTCGCGCCTGCACCGAGACCGGCCGGAAACTGGTCGTGATCGGCGAGGGCGATCAATTGGCCTATCTGAAGTCGATCGCCGGACCGACCGTCCAGTTCCTCGGCCATCAGCCCTTCAACGTTCTGCGCGACCACCTGTCGCGATGCCGCGCCCTCTTGTTTCCGGGCACGGAGGATTTCGGCATCCTGCCGGTGGAGGCCATGGCATCAGGGCGGCCGGTCCTGGCTTTCGACGCCGGCGGCGCCAGGGAAACCGTTTCCTCGCCGCAGGTCGGGTTTCGCTTCGCGCAGCAGACCACGGAAGCTCTGTTGGAAACGATGGCGGCGTTCGAAGAGGTGGAGGACGATATCGATCCGCATGCGATCCGCGCGCACTCGCTGAAATTCTCTTCTGCCGTGTTTCGCGACCGGCTGTCCAGCCTGATCGAGCAGCAACTGACCACCCATGGCGACCGATCCGCCGACATCTGCGGAAGACGACCGGGCTGACGGGAAGAAGTGGAGCTGCCCGTCTTGCCGCTGCGACCGAAACCGTCGACGAGGAATAGAAAATAGATCATGTCAAGCGTATCTCAGAGGACGGCGACGGCGAGTATCTGGAGCATCAGCGGAAAGTTCCTGGCGCGACTGCTCGATTTCGTCAGCCTCCTGATCCTCGCAAGGCTTTTGAGCCCGGCGGATTTCGGCCTTGTCGCCATCGCGACCTCGGTTCTGATCATCGTCGAGACAATCCTGGACCTGCCGCTGACGCAGGCCCTGATGCGCCAGCCGTCGCCTTCGGACGATATGTTTGCCACCGCCCTTACCCTCAGCCTGCTTCGAGGCGTGGCCATCAGCACGCTGATGATGATCATCTCCTGGCCGATGGCTCTGATCTATGACGATTCCCGGCTTTTCTCCCTTGTCGCCGTGCTCTCCATCGCGCCTGCTATGCGCAGTGTGATCAGCCCGCGCATGGTTCTGTTCATGCAGCGGTTCGATTTCAAACGCGAATTCGCACTCGATCTCATCACCAAAGGGGCGACACTGCTGTTCGGTGTCGGGGTGGCGGTCGCGACCGGCAGCTATTGGGGACTGGCAATCGGCGCGGTTGCAGGCCCGACCGCCGCGGCGATCACCTCCTATATCTTTGCGCCGATGCGACCGAGGTTCAGCCTTTCCGAGTGGAAGCACTTCCAGGACATGATCAGCTGGAACACCGTCTCGCAGCTGCTGAGTTCGATCAACTGGCAACTGGATCGCCTGCTTTTGCCACGCTTTACGGGCCTGTCGACTTTCGGCGCCTTCAGCGTCGCCGACAATATCGCGGGTATTCCATACCAGACCTTCGTCGGGCCATTGTTGCGTCCGCTGATGGCGGCATTCTCGACCGTCGATGACCGTCGCAATCTGATCGCTGCCTATCTGAAGGCGACGAACGCCATCACTTTCGTGGCAGCGCCCATCCTCATCGCGCTCGCTTTGCTTGCCGAGCCGGCCGTGCGGATCATCGTCGGCGAGAAATGGGCATCCGCCGCGCCGATTCTGCAGTGGTTGTGCATCGGCAGTCTGCTCGGTCTTCCGACGAACATGATGCCGCCATTGGCTATGGTGCTCAACAAAACCCGTTATCTCGCTCTCCGGATGTTTGCCGAGTTCGCCGTCAGGGTTCCGGTCACCATCCTGGGCATTGTCTATTTTCAGGTGGCAGGAGCACTGGGCGCGCGGATCGTGGCGGTGCTTGTCGCCTATGCCGCATCGCTGATCATCACGCGGCGGCTGATCGGTGCGACGTTCGCCGCTCAGTTGCACGCCTTTTTGCGGCCTCTGGCCGCGAGCTTGCCGATGATCGCTTTCCTGCTGTGGATGGAGCCGATGCTCGCCGCCATGCCTGTCGGCCTCAACCTGATCGTCAGCCTGGCGCTTTGCGGCGGGGCAGCAGTGGCGATCTTCTGGGCCTTCGCGCTGCTCGTGTGGCAGGTTGTCGGAAGGCCCGACGGCATCGAGACCATCGTCGTCCAAAGGCTCATGCCGCGACGAAACGGAGTTCTCATCTCATGATTGAGACAAGTGTCACCCAACGATTGGTTTGGCGTTTTCGGAGGAGCAGAATGCGTTACGGAATATCTTCTAAGGCTCTGGGTTTGCTTATCGTTCTTGGTTTGGGCGCGTTGCCCGGCCAGCCCAGCGTGGCCCAGGAACCGCTCAACATCGATGCGTACCAGCTGACGTTCGAGGAGAGTTTCGACAGTCTCGACGTCTCGGCCTGGGGGGAGAGAAGCTCCCGCTGGATCGCCCATACGCCCTGGAACGGCGATTTCGGTGACGCCCGCTTCACAGATCCGGCCCCCGGCTTTCCGTTTACCACCGATCAGGGAATTCTGAAGATCGAAGCGCGCAAGGAGGCCGATGGAACCTGGCGCTCGGGCCTGCTGTCGTCGGTGAACCCGAAAGGCGAAGGGTTCTCGCAGCAGTTCGGCTATTTCGAAGCAAAGATGAAGCTGCCGCCGGGCAAGGGTGTCTGGCCGGCCTTCTGGCTCATCGGGCTCGACCGGTCGAAATACACCGCCGAGATCGACGTGCTGGAATATTATGGACGCGCGCCCTACGAATTCAGCATGGGCTTTCATATCTGGCGTCAGAGCCAGGGCGGCCAGAACAGCACCGGCGGCCATTGGCAAAAGGTTCAGGACGGAATTTTGAACAGCGAATATCACACCTACGGCGTCGATATCCAAGCCGATAAAACGAGCTTCTACTTCGACCGTCAGTTCATCTGGAGCTTCGACACGCCGAAGGAATTCCACATGCCGTTCTATCCGCTGGTGAACCTGGCACTCGGCTCGGGTTGGCCGATCGATGAAACGCCGAATCCTTCCATTCTGCTCGTCGACTATATTCACGTCTACCAGCGCAAGCCCACTGACGCAGCGAATTGAACAACTGAGGGGGATAGCCGTTCCGTCGCTAAAGCGCGTCGCGATCTTTCAGATTCGCTCCTCGCGCTTTAGGTCCTTGTTTTTACGCACGTCGTTGTCGCAAAACCGCTGCACACTTTTGCGCGACATGCTCTAGAACAGGATGATTTTAGGCCGGGTCGGCCTAAAATCATCCTGTTCTACATTATATAGTTAGAGCATGATGTCGTCCGAAAACCGATCACACTTTTCGGCATCATGCTCTAGCGGCCGCAGCTGAGACCGGTTTCCGGGTCGAAGAGATGCATTGCCTCCTCGTCGAAAAAGAGGGTGAGCTTTTCGTTGTCGCGGATCGGCGTGCGTGGCGGCAGGCAGGCCATGAGGTGCTGATTTCCGGCAAGGGCGGTGACGACGAGTTCCGGGCCGGTCAGCTCTGCGACCTCAAGGGTTGCCTGGATCGACGGGCCAGTGCCGTCGGTGCGAAGCGCCTCGGGACGGATGCCGAGGATAAGGTCGCGGCCATTGCCGGCCGTCTCGCGGAAACGAGCGGGCAGGGGCAGGATCGCATCGGAGCCTGAAAGCGCCAGGCCACCGTCGCGCGCCGTCGCCTTCAGCAGGTTCATCGGCGGCGCGCCGACAAAGGTCGCGACATAGAGCGTTGCGGGATGGTTGTAGATCTCCTCCGGCGTGCCCAGCTGCTCGATGCGGCCGTCGCGCATGACGGCGATGCGGCTTGCAAGGGTCATCGCCTCGATCTGGTCATGGGTGACGTAGACGACCGTGGTCTTCAGCATCTGATGCAGCCGCTTGATCTCGGTGCGCATCTCCATGCGCAGCTTGGCGTCAAGGTTGGAGAGCGGCTCGTCGAAGAGGAATACCTCAGGCTTGCGCACCAGCGCTCGGCCGATCGCGACCCGCTGGCGCTGACCGCCGGAAAGCTGGCTCGGCTTGCGGTCGAGGAGGTTTTCGATCTGCAGGAGCTTGGCGGCATCACGCACGGCTCTGTCGCGCTCGGGTGCTGCCACTTTGCGCATTTCCAGGCCGAAGCCGATGTTCCGGTGCACCGTCAGATTGGGATAGAGCGCGTAGGATTGAAAGACCATGGCGATGTCGCGGTCCTTCGGATGCACGCCGAGCACCGAGCGGCCGCCGATCCTGACATCGCCGCTCGTCGCCTCGGCAAGGCCGGCGATGATGTTCAGCAGCGTGGACTTGCCGCAGCCGGAGGAGCCGAGCAGCACCAGGAACTCCCCGCTTTCCAACGAGATGTCGATGCCTTTCAGCGTCTCGACGTCGCCATAGGTCTTGCGGATGTTTTGAATTTCGAGCGCGCTCATCGCAAGGATTCCTGAAGAGATGTCGGGCCGCCATAGTTGCGGGGAAGAGTCGAGATGGCGCGCGAGGCAACCTCGGTTCCCGTCATCAGACAGGAAACCAGCGGCTCACCGCTTGCGAGCGCGGCGAGAAAGGCGGCGTTGAAGACATCGCCGGCGCCGATCGTATCGATGACTTCGACAACGGGTGCCGTCATCGAAACCAAGCTGCCGTCCGGCCCGATCGCGAGAGCGCCGTCCGGGCCGCGTTTGACGACGACGATCGCACCCGCCGGCATATGCGACCTGATGTGACGCGCGGCCTCGATCGGATCGGCAATGCCGGCAAGCGTCGTCGATTCGACCTCGTTCAGCAGCGCGACACCGCTGCGGGAGAGCCAGGCGCGTGTCGTTACGCAATTCTCGTCGGTCCAGCCGTCGAGCGGCCAGCCGGTATCGAGCGCGACGGTGATGCCATGGCTGTCGGCCCAGTCGAAGAACTTGCCGTATTCTTCTGTCAGATCGTCGGTCAGGAACGAGCCGCAGAGAAGCGCGTAGCCGCCCTGCAGTCTTGCGCCCTCGATGACCGCGAAGACGTCTGCCAGGCTGAAACGCGGCAGGTGGCCTCTCGTCGTGAAGAAGGTGCGCTCGCCGTCCGGATGGGTGATGCCGACGGAGAGCGTCGTTTTCTCAGGACGTACCGGCCACTTGTCGGAACGGTGGCCGAAGGCTTCGCTCAGCCAGCGGCCGAACTGATCACTGCCGATATTGGCGGCGATCTCGAATTCGACGCCGAGCGCTTGCCAGGCGAGCGCGCTGTTGCCGGCGGCTCCGCCGACCCGCAACTCGTCATGGTCGACGATGATTTCCGTCCCGGCCTTCGGCCAGGGGGCGGCCGGTCCAAGGATCAGGTCGACATTGACGTTGCCGATGACTGCAAGCGGCCGCATTCATTCGCTCCGGGTGATTTTGGTGGATCGAACCGGCGTTCCGGCATTCTCCACGCGGGCATCTGCAAAGGCGATCATCAGCCGCTGGGCGACCGGCAGCATGGCGAAGATCGCGGCAAGGCCCGTTGCCGGAACAAAGCGGATCGTCACCGCGCCGGCGACCGGCGCTTGCCCGGATGCGTCGAACAGGATGACCGGAGCGCCGGTCTCGACGGCGGACACTGCCATTGCCGTCACCAGGTCGGCGGTTTCGTCCATGCCTCGAAACAGCACAACGCCGATCTCCGGCCCCAGCATCTCCATCGGACCGTGGCGCAGCTGGCCGCCTTCGAGCGAGAAGCAGGGACGGCGCGACAGCTCGGTCAATCCGAGCGCGAGCGCCTCGGCGATACCCTGCAGCCGGCGGCCTGACGTGACAATGGTCGCGACGTTTTCGAGCGCGGTGAGGGCGGCGGCGATGTCATGGTCTTCCGGCGTCTTGAGGGCGGCAAGGGCGGCGTCAGGATCTTCGCCGAGGGCGGCGAGGATCGCCAGATGCAGGGCGAAGGTTACCGTCAGGCTGCGGGTCGCGGCGAAGGCAAGCTCGGTGCCGCCGCTGCCCACCAGCGACGGGGCAGTTCTTGCGAGGAAGGAGCCGCCTTCGAGCGTCAGGCCGAAGGTCTCCTGCGTGCCGCCGGTCTCGCTGAACCAGCGCACGACCTCAGCACTTTCGCCGGATTGCGAGGTGACGAAGATTGTCCTGCCGGCCATCGGCAGCGGCTGGCCGAGTTGCTCGGACAGCGGCAAGGCGAGGGCATCGATGCCGAGCGCGCGGTAGAGCGGCTCGACTGCCCGGTTGACGGCATGCGAACCGCCCATGCCGATCAGCAGCAGCCGGCCGGTCCGCTTCAGCGATGCAGCGGCCTTGGCGGCCATCGGCCGGTCCGCTTCATAGGAGGCGATCGCATCGGCATGCTGGCGTGCCATTTCGCGATCGATCGCTATAAGTCCGGCCGGCCGGATTCTTTTGTCTGTCATGTTCATCCCTTGACGCCGCCGCTGGTGAGCCCCGAAATCAGGGCGCGTTGCATGACGAGACCGATCAGCACCGGAGGCAGGGCGGCGAGCACGCCTGCCGTCGCGATCAGTCCGTAATCGGAAACGCGGCCGCCGGCGAGATCGGCAATGGCGACGGTCAGCGTCTTGGCGCGCTGGTCCGAAGTGAAGAGCAGCGCATAGAAGAATTCATCCCAGGCAAGCAGGAAGGCAAAGAGGCTTGACGTCGCCACCACGGGGGCCGCCAGCGGCAGCGTGATGATCCTGAGCGTCTGGAACAGGCCGGCGCCGTCGATCATCGCGGCGGATTCGATCTCGCGCGGGATGGAATCGAAACCCGACTTCATCAGCCAGGTGGTAAAGGGCGCAAGGATGGTGAGATAGACGAGGGCAAGGCCGAAGACGTTGTTCAGCATGCCGAGATGGGAGAGGCCCATATAGAGCGGCACGGCAAGCGCCACCGGCGGCAGCATGTAGGTGGCGATCACCATCGACAGCGACCAGCCGACCGAAGGCGTGCGCGACACAGCCCAGCCGGCCGGAATGGCGAGTGCGATGGCGGCGATCGTCGCCATGCCCGCCACCTCGATGCTGTTGCGCAGCGACGAGGTGAAGGCGGCGCCGGCGCTGTTTTCGAGCGTCGAGAGCAGCACGCCGTAGCGAGAGAAATCCGCCGTCTGCGGCCACCAGCGCAGCGGCTTTGCCGCAAGGTCGGCGGCCGGCGAGATGCTCATGATGAATAGCCACAGGATCGGCGCCAGGATGACGGCGGCAAGCAGCAGCGCGCAGAGGTAGATGAAGGCGGAAAAGAGCGGGCTCTGGCGTTCCATCAGGCAGCACTCCCGGCCGTCTTGCGCACCAGAGCCGCATAGCCGGCAGCAAGCAGCGTCACCAGCAGCGTGACGATCAACGCCAGCGATGCACCCAAGCCCGCCCGCTGGAAGGAGAAGGCTTCCTGATAGACGAGGATCGACAGGGTGCGCGTGCTGTTGGCCGGACCGCCGCGGGTCATGACCCAGATGATGTCGAACACCTTGAAGGCCTCGATCGTGCGCAGCACCAGGGCCACCATCAATGGACCGGCGAGATAGGGCAGGATGACGAAGCGGAAGCGGGCGAAAGCGCCGGCGCCGTCGACCAGCGAGGCGGCGGTGATGTCGCGCGGCACGGCCTGGAGTGCGGCGAGCGCGATCAGCGCAACAAGCGGGAAATTCTTCCAGCAATCGGCGACGATGAGGGCCGCCAGCGCCGTGCCCGGTTCGCCGAGCCAGGAGCGGTAGGCCTCCAGCAGGCCGAGTTGGGTCAGCGCGGCGTTCAGCGCACCATACTCCGGATTGTAGATCAGCCGCCAGAGCGTGGCGTTGACGACGGTCGGCAGCGCCCAGGGCAGGATCATCAGGGCGCGAAGCGCGGTGCGGCCGCGAAACTGCTGGTTCAATAGCAGGGCTGCCAGCACGCCGATCACCATTTCGGCGGCGACCGAGACGATCGCAAACCACGCGGTGGTGATCAGCGTGCGCTGGAAATTCGAGCCGGAGATCATCTTCACGTAATTGTCGATGCCGACGAAGTTTCCTTCCGTGCCGACAAGCTTGGCGTCAGTGAAGGAGAGGCCGACGGTATCGATCAGAGGCCAGCCAATGACGGATATCATGACCACGAGAAGCGGCAGCATCAAAAGCCACGCGCGGGTTGTCAGCCAAGTGCCCGACATCAAGGCGACCCTTCTTCCTTATAGGTTTTGGAGACCGGGCGACGGCAGGTGCCGCCCGGGTCTTCATGCTTGATCAGAGGCCGCTATTGTCGGCGGCCGACTTCAGCGCGTCCTCGGGAGAGGACTGGCCAAGCAGCGATTCCTGGATCGCCTGCTGCAGCGCGGTCGAGAGCTCCTGATATTTCGGCGTCGTCGGACGCGGATACATCGCAGCAAGGCCGATCTTGGCGGCGGAGATCAACTCTTCCTGGCCCTTGGTGACGGCCGGGTCCTCATAGGACGACGCCCAGATCGGCAGGCTGAGCTTTGCATAGGCATTCTGCGTCGCCTGCGAGGTCATGAAGGTGATGTATTTCCAGGCCTCATCAGGATGCTGGCTGGCCGAGGTGATGCCGAGGCCCATCGAGCCGTTGACGGCCGACGCCTCGCTCTTGCCGGCAATGCCCGGCGCCGGCACGACGCCGACCTTGCCCGCGACCTTGCTGTCCTTCGGATTGTTGGCCATGTTGTACATGTAGGTCCAGTTCAGCGCGAAGGCGGCATCGCCGTTTTCGAAGACCTTGCGGACGTCCTCTTCCAGGAATTCCTTGGAATTCGGATTGGTCAGGCCCGAGGAATAGCTGGCAACCATGTATTTCAGCGCATCGAGGCCGCCGCCGGTTTGGAAGGCCGGCTTGCCGTCCTTCAGGAAATCGCCGCCATAGGCGCTGACGAGCGTAGTGTAGTCGCAGATCGCGGCTTCGGCTTGCGACCAGCTCCAGGCGATCGGCGTGGCGAGCAGGCCCTTGTCCTTGATCGTCTTTGCCTGCTCGGTTAGCTCGTCCCAGGTTTTCGGCGGCGCCTTGATGCCGGCCTTTTCGAGGATTTCCTTGTTATAGAACAGATATTTGGTGTCGAGGATCCACGGCATGCCGTAATATTTGCCGTCATATTGCACGGTGGTCCAGGCACCCGGCAGCACGCCCTTCTTCATCTCGTCGGTGACGCGAGAGGAGACGTCGACCAGGACCTTGTTGGTGGCGTATTCGGCCGGCCAGATGACGTCGAAGAGGACGACGTCGTAACCGCCGCCGGAACCCTGCGCCAGCACCGTCTTGTCGTGCAGGCCTTCATAGGGAACGAATTCGAGATTGACCTTGATATCAGGGTTCGCCTTGGCGAAGGCGTCGGTCATGGCGCGCACATCGGCCTCACTATAGGCGGCCTGCGCCATGAACAGCGCGTTCAGCGTCGTTTCGGCGAAAGCGTGCGGTGCAAAGGATGCGCCGATCAAGGCCGCACCGAGAAGCGTCTTGTTAAAGGATTTCAGCATTGCAGCCTCCAGTTTTTGACATTTACGCATTGCCGAGGGCGGTCCTCCGCCATCGGTGTTCGAGAGGGCACGCGCGAAAAGCGTGCCGGTTTGTCGTCTCGGAGCGTCGTCAGAGCCGTTGCCCGGCTCCTGCGTTCCCTGGAACTCTCCGGTTCCTCATTAAGTCAAGTGTCTTGACTTATTACTTCTTCAACATTCTATTGGAGTCAAGAGGGAATTGCACATGAATGACAGCCGCCCGATCCGGGCCAAGAGCGGCACCAATCACGAAGGCACCAGCGCCCATAACCGGCGCGTGATGATCGATGCCCTCAGGGTCAACGGTGCGCTTTCACGCGCCGACCTGGCGCGGGCGACGCGGCTGACCAAGCAGACGGTGTCCAATATCATCGAGGAACTCGAGCGCGACGGTCTCGTCAGTTCGCAAGAGGCGGTGAGGAGGGGCAGGGGCCAGCCGGCGACACCCTATCGTCTCGTGCCCGAAGGCGCCTTTGCGATCGGCCTGCAGATCGACCGGCATGTGACGCGGGCGGTCGCCGTCGATCTTGTCGGCAGCGTTCTCGTGCGTGATGAGGCCGGCCTGCCACCTGGAGGTCCGTCGAACGGGACGAGGGTCATCCTCGATCTCGTCGCCGGCGTACGCTCAAAGCTTGCTGGGATCGTCCAGCAATCGGAAAAGCGGCTGGTCGGCCTTGGCGCCGCCATGCCCGGGCCTTTCGGGGTCGCCGGCAGCGGCGACGATCCGTGGATGATGGAGGCCTGGCAGAAATTTCCGTTGTTGGAAACGCTGACAGCCGGCACCGGGCTCGATGTCGGCCTGCAGAACGATGCGGCGGCGGCGGCGACCGCCGAGCGCATGGTGGGAGCCGCCCATGGCCTCGACCACGCCGTCTGCCTCTTCGTCGGCTATGGCATTGGCGCCGGCCTCATTCTGAATGGCGAGCTCTACCGCGGCACCAACGGCAATGCCGGCGAGATCGGCATGGCGTTGTTGTTTGCCGACGGCAAATCGACGCCGCTAGAACATCGCGCTTCGTTGGCCTCGCTCTATCAGCATCTGTCCGTCGATCCCGCCGATCCTCATCTCCATGCACGCATCAATGATCTTGCCTTGAGAGGCGATCAAAGCATCCGCGCCTGGGTCGAAGCAGCGGCAGTGGACCTGCGCTGGAGCATCCATCTCATCGAGACGCTGTTCGATCCGCAGACGGTGATCCTTTGCGGCAGCGCGCCTGAGGCGCTGGTGAACAGGTTGATTGCGGCAATCGGCCCCTTGCTGCCCTCGATCGCCGAACGTCGTGGCCGGACGCTGCCGCGCCTGCAGCCCGGCATGGCCGATCCCTGGTCGGTGGCGCTTGGCGCTGCCGCCGGACCGATCAGCCGTGCATTCGATCCGCGTTTTGCGGCGATCCTGAAGGATTCCATTCAATCCTGAGGCCTGAACCCTGGGGTTGCACACCAGTGCAATGGCAAAAATGCGGGTGTTTTTACAAGTTTCGCCGGGCCGAAGCAGCCGAATAAAGGCGCTCTGTCACAATATAAATAAATATTAAATATGCCCTAAAATTCCATTGTTTCGAATATATCTGTAATTTATTGACAATATGCTGAAGCAAACTTTGAAAGTTCTCTAAATATTTCTCCGGGATTTGCGAATAACGGTTGTGTGAAGGTTTTGTGACATCTGTATTTAGATCATTTCATGTCATGTAATATTCATTGGCCGTGGCAATTTGAACCAGCTAATAGGGCGTGCGCTGAAAGTGCGCGTCCCTTTTACGTTCGAGGTTCTCATGCAAGCCAAGCTTCTCGGCGCCGTTGGCGCCCTTCTCGCTACAGCGTTTCTTGCTGGTCCCGCTGCCGCCGCCGATAAGACCAAGATTGACTTCTGGTTCGGCAATTCCGGTGACATCGCAAAGCGTGTCCAGGAGCAGTGCGATCGCTTCAACCAGTCGCAGGCCGACTACGAAGTCGTCTGCACCAGCCAGGGCAGCTACGACGCGTCCCTGCAGAACACCATTGCTGCCTTCCGCGCCGGCAAGCAGCCGACCATCGCCCAGGTCTCCGACGCCGGCACCCTCGACATCATGCTCTCCGGCGCCTACTACCCGGCCAACAAGCTGATGACCGACATGGGCTACAATGTCGACTGGAAGGACTACTTCTCCGGTATCTCCGGCTACTACGCGACATCGAAGGGCGAGATGTACTCCTTCCCCTTCAACTCCTCGACCGCTCTTCTCTACTGGAACAAGGACGCCTTCGCCAAGATCGGCAAGGATCATGCTCCGGCGACCTGGAAGGAAGCAGGCGAGGACCTCAAGACTCTGAAGGATGCAGGCTATGCTTGCCCGCTCGGCTTTGACATCTCCAACAACGAAGTCTGGCAGTACATCGAGCAGTTCGAAGCCGTAAACGGCGAAGCGATCGCCACGAAGAAGAACGGCTTTGAAGGTCTCGACGCCGAGCTGGTGTTCAACAAGAACCCGCTTCTCGTCAGCTACGTCAAGGACCTCAAGTCCTGGTACGACAACAAGCTGGCCGTCATCAAGAACAAGGCTGTCGGCCAGACCTTCGTCGAAGCCTTTGCCGCTGGCGATTGCCAAGTCATCCTGACCTCGGTCGGCGACCATGGCAACGTTGGCCGCACCGCCAAGCAAGGCATGAACTGGGACGTTGCCATGCTCCCGACCTACGGCGATGCAACCCGGCACAGCTCTTACGTCGGCGGCGCTTCGCTCTGGGTTCTGAAGGGCCATTCCGACGCTGAATACAAGGCTGCCGCTGCCTTCTTCAACTTCATCGCAAAGCCGGAAGAAGCTCTTACCTGGTCGACCGTTACCGGCTACATCCCGGTTCGCAACTCCGGCTTCGAATATCTGAAGAAGCAGGGCTTTTACGATAAGGCGCCTTATGCCGGCCGCGAACTCGCCATTCAGAGCCTGACCGCATCGCCTGCTGGCGATGCGGCTCCGCAGGGCATCCGCCTCGGTGGCCTGCTGCAGGTCCGCACCGAAATCGCCAATGGTCTGCAGGCAATCTTCGTCAACAATGCCGATGTCCAGGCTTCGCTCGACAGCGCTGCCGAACGCGGCAATACGCTGCTGCGTCGCTTCCAGCAGACCTACAAGAACGTTCAGCTCCCCTGATCGGTTGATATGAGCCGCACCCGGCCCGCGTTTTGCGCGCCGGGTGCGTCTTTGTAAGTCTCTCATATGTCGCGGCTGCGAACTCGCCGCCCGCGCCTAAACCACATCAGGCCGAAAACGACCACCCATGGAAAAGCGTGTCACTTTCTCCTCAACGACGATCGGGCTGCTCTTCGCATTTCCGATGCTGTTGCTGATCTTCGTCTTCTTCTATTGGCCGAGCGCGCAGGCGCTCTACTGGGCGTTCACGCTCGAGCAGCCATGGGGCGGCGGCAATGCCTGGGTCGGTTTCGACAATTTCAGACAGTTGCTCACCGATCCGATCTATTGGGACTCGATCACCCGCAGCATGATCTTCGGCTTCAGCTCGACGGCCATTGCGATGGGGCTGGCGCTGATCCTGGCGCTTTTGACGGATCGTGAACTGCGCGGCCACAAAGTCTACCGGTCAGTCTTCATCTGGCCTTACGCGATTGCCGCTCCCGCTCTCGGCCTCGCCTTCCGCTTCATCCTGGCACCGGAGGCCGGCCTTCTGTCGATCATCAACCACGTCTGGCCCGGCCTCTGGAACCCCGCGCTCGACGGCAAGGACGCGATGATCGCGGTCATCGTCGCCTTCTCCTGGAAATATATCGGCTACAACTTCATCTTCTTTCTCTCGGCGCTGCAAGGTATCCCGCGCTCGCTGATCGAGGCCGCCGCCATGGACGGTTCGGGGCCGATGCGCCGTATCTGGGATATCCAGCTGCCCTTGCTGACGCCGACGCTGTTCTTCCTGCTCGTCATCAACATCACCGAGAGCTTCCAGGATTCCTTCGGTATCGTCGACGTCATGACGCAGGGCGGCCCGGCGCGCGCCACCGAACTCATGGTCTACAAGATCTATTTCGACGGCTTCAGAGGTCTCGACTATTCGGGCGCTGCAGCGCAGTCCATCATCCTGATGGTGCTCGTTGTTCTTCTCACCATCTTCCAGTTCCGCTTCATCGAGCGGCGCGTGCACTACAAGTGAGGCCGCGGACATGATCGAACGCACGCCGATATTCAACTTCATCTGCTATAGCCTTCTCGCGCTCGGCATGGTGATCGCGCTTCTGCCTTTTGCCATCGTCATCATCGCCTCGACGCTGGACCTGGAGACGGTCAATCGCGTGCCGCTGCCGCTGATGCCGGGCTCGCATTTCTGGGAAAACGCTGAGACCGCCTGGGTTCGCGCCGATCTCGGCAACAAGCTGTTCCACAGCATCATCTTCGCCGCAACGGTCGGCGCCGGCAAGGTCATGCTGTCTTCCATGGCAGCCTTCTCGATCGTCTACTTCCGCTTCCGTGGCCGGTATGTGATTTTCTGGATCATCTTCATCACACTGATGCTGCCGCTGGAAGTCCGCATCGTGCCGACCTATTCGATTGCCGCCAACGCGCTGCAGCCTTTCCAGACGATCCTCGACGTCACCGGCATAAGCTGGCTCGTCGCGCAGATCACCGGCATCCAGATCAAGCTCGAATGGGGCCTGCTGAATTCCTATCCCGGTCTCGTTTTGCCGCTGGTCGCAACCGCGACCGGCACCTTCCTCTACCGGCAGTTCTACCTGACGGTTCCGGACGAACTGGCCGAGGCCTCGAAGATGGACGGATCGGGCCCGGTCCGGTTCTTCTGGGACATTCTGCTGCCGCTGTCGCGCCCGAATATGATCGCGCTGTTCACCATCATGTTCGTCTGGGCCTGGAACCAGTATCTCTGGCCGCTGCTGATCACCACCGATCCGAATTTCGGCATCGCCGTGACGCAGCTCAAGACCCTCATCCCGTCCGAATTCGGCCTGCCCGACTGGAACGTCGCCATGGCCGGAACCCTGATCATCATGTCGCCGCCATTGATCCTCGTCATTCTGATGCAGCGCTGGTTCGTACGCGGCCTTATCTCCACCGAGAAGTGAAGGAGTATTCCCTTGGCACCGATCTCCATTCGTGGCGTGAAGAAAAACTACGGCAAGAATCCCGTCGTTCACGGCGTCGATCTCGACATCCAGTCGGGCGAGTTCATCGTCATCCTCGGCCCGTCCGGCTGCGGCAAGTCCACGCTGCTGCGCATGATCGCCGGCCTCGAGGAAATCACCGGCGGTGAAATCGCCATCGACGGCCGCGTCGTCAACCAGCTGGAACCGCGCGAGCGCGGCTGCGCCATGGTGTTCCAGAACTATGCGCTCTATCCGCATATGAGCGTTGCCGAGAATATCGGCTACGCATTGAAGGTGGCCGGCGTCTCGAAGGCAGAGCGGAGCCGGCGCATCGGCGAGGTCGCCAAGGCGCTCAGCCTCGAACCCTTCCTCGAACGCCGGCCCGCCGCTCTTTCCGGCGGTCAGCGCCAGCGCGTCGCCATGGGCCGCGCGATGATCCGCGAACCGAAGGTGTTTCTCTTCGACGAGCCGTTGTCGAACCTCGACGCCAAGCTGCGCATCGCCATGCGCGCCGAAATCCGTCGCCTGCACCGCCGCCTCGGCGCGACTTCGATCTTTGTCACGCATGACCAGACCGAGGCGATGACGCTGGCGGACCGGCTGGTGGTTATGAACGGCGGCAGGGTAGAGCAGGTCGGCACGCCCGAAGAGGTCTATCATCATCCGGTCTCGCGCTTCGTCGCCGGTTTCGTCGGCACGCCGGCGATGAACCTGCTCGAGGGCACGATCAATGACGAGGGCGTCTTCGTCTACGATCAAAGCCGCAAGGTCGCGCTGCCGCGTGAGCGCGCCGCACCGCTGAAGGGCAAACGCGTCGTGCTCGGCATGCGCGCCGAGGCCGCCCGGCTGGTCGCCCCGGATGCGCCCGGCGCCCTCACCGCAACGGCCGATTTCATCGAAGAGCTCGGCGCAAGCCGCGTCGTCCACGCCGATTTCGATGGGCTGCCCTTTGCCGTGGCGCTGACCGAGGCGGTGAAGGTGAAGTCGGGCGATCCGATCGGCATCGCGATCGATTACGACCAGATCCACCTCTATGACGCCGATACCGGCCGGATCATCGAGAACCCTGTTATGAACGGCGCCAGCGCCGTCCACGCCTAAAGCGGTCTGCGATGATCCTTTGCGATGATCTTGGCAGAGCGTTCGGAGGCTGAGGATGTCAGCCGCTTGCTCGACCGTGAATTGCTCTATCGGTGGATCGGGTCGATCCACGCGACGTCTTCCGGCTTTTCGACCGGCTCGATGTCGAGGTTGACGACGACCGGTTCCTGGCCTGAGCGGACGAGAACGCATTCCAGCGTCTCGTCGCGGCTGGCGTTGATTTCCTGATGCGGCACATAGGGCGGAACGTAGATGAAGTCGCCGGGACCGGCCTCGGCGGTATATTCCAGATGCTCGCCCCAGCGCATGCGGGCCTTGCCCTTGACCACGTAGATGATGCTTTCTAGATCGCCGTGGTGATGGGCGCCGGTCTTGGCGTTGGCATGGATGGTCACCGTGCCAGCCCAGATCTTCTCGGCACCGGCGCGCGCATTGTTGATCGCGGTCGCGCGACTCATGCCCGGCGTCTGCGCGGTGTTCGGATCGAGCGAATTGCCGGGAATGACCTTGACGCCATGTTCCCGCCAGTCGACATGATGATGTTCGTGGTCGTCGCCCATGCCTTGCCTCCCGCTTCGATTTCGTCAGTCTAAGCGGGAGCCGGGCGGCGGCCAAGCGGATTTGCCGCGGTACTGCCGCACTGCACTCGAAAGCTTCTGTGCACAAGCAAAGGACGGACCCGATGAGCCACCTCCCGCAAATCGACTACGATACCGCTTCGGAAGAGATCCGTGCGGTGCATGACGACGAAGTCAGGCTGCGCGGGCGTATGACCAACATGAAGCGGACGCTGCTGCATTCGCCCGCCGCCCATCGCATCTATGCCGAATGGTTCACGCTGCGAGCCGAGCTCGATCCTGCTGTCAGCGACCGGGAGATCTGGATCTTCTCGCATGCGATCTCGAAGGCGGCGCAATCGAAGATCGCCATCACCTTCTTTCGCCGGGCGCTGATCAACAAGGGTTTCGATCCGGGCGCACTGGAGCTTTCCGAGGCGGAAGCGCTGCTTGCCGCCTTCGGCAAGGCAATCGTCGTCGATTCCAATGCCGTTCCCGCCGAACTCTGGGCGAAGCTGAAACAGCGCTACGAGACCAAGGTGCTCGTCGATCTCGTCGCCTTTGCCGGCATCATGCTTGCCACCGCCGTCTTCAACAATGTCGTCGAGGTCGACTTCGACCCCGAGCTTGAAGCTTTTGCGGAAGGCAATAGTTCATCCGGATCCTGAATTTCAGGTATCGAGCGGCAGGATCAGCACATCTCGCGCCGGCACCTCGATGCTACCGTTGCCGATATGGCCGACGGGCCAGATGGCCTGACCCTGCGCAAACGTTCCTCGGGCGAGAGACACCTCGCTCTTCTGCGCCGTTCTCGTCGGGTTGACGAGCCAGAGGAAGCTGCCATTTTCTCCCTTGTGGATACGGGCGAAGAGTGCGGCATTCGACAATGTCACGTGACGCTTCTTCCCGCTCCATCTCAATAGCTCGGCGAAGAAAGCGCCGTTCGCCTTACCCTGCGTGCGGTAATAGGCGACGGAGGGATTGGTGCCGATCAGCAGCGTGCGGCCCTTGCCATAGGCATTTTCGACGACGGCAAGACGGCCGTCGGTGAAGTGGCCGCGTCCCGTTCCGCCGGTCAGCCGATAAGACTGCAGGAAGCCACCACCGTCGACCGCCGCGCCGTCGAGATCGAAATGGATGCGGTCGCCGATATCGGGCATGAATTCGACTTCTTCCTCGCGCGCGCCGAAGACCTCGTCGAGACCCATGTTCGGCTGCACGGTGCCGACATGGCCGCGATCGCCGAAATAGCCGGGGCATGCTTCGGCAATCAGCGTGCCGCCGTTTTCGACCCAGGCTTTCAGGCGTTTCGCCTGCTCTGACGTGAACATGATCGGATAGGGGAAATAGAGGAAATCATAGGCCGCGATGTCATCTATATGCACCCAGTCCGGCTGCACGCCATTTTCGAGGAAAGCACGATAGGCCCCCCACATGGCTTCGGGATAGGGTTTCTCCTTGCGGTCGTGGTTCAGGAGGTAATCGAACTCCTGGGTTTCGCGAACGACGAGGATGCCGACCTCGCCGCGCACCGGCTTTGCCTCCCAGAGGGGAGCCTGCGCCGTGTCGTTGGCCCATTTCGCCATGGCGCTTGCCATGTCGGAGCGCGGCGTGCGCGAGCCGTCCATGCCGTAGGAACCGAAGGCGCCGAAGAGCGGACCGTCGAGCAGCGGGCGCCAGCGCAGATTGATCACGCCGCGGGCGCCGCCGGCAAGCGAGGTCATGCTCCAGAGACGGATATCCTCGGGCTCGGCGACGCGGCCATCCTCCTTGTCGCGGCTGATCACCTGCGGCTGCAGCCAGAGCGGGCCGCCCTGGCGCTCGGCATGCCAGAACGGCTTGCCGCGGGCGGCAGCGCGGTTGATGTCGACGCCGTACCAGTTCTTCCAGGCTTCCGAGCCCTTGCGGGCCTGGATCCAGGTGAAGCCGTAGACCTCGACCTTGGAGGCGGCGAGCCAGTCGTCGCAACCGTTGGCCGCCATGTTGGGAATTGCGCCGGATATGCCGTGGGCAACGATGGTGTTCTTCTGGTCGACGGCGCGGATCGTGTCGATGCGCCACTGCATCTGGTCGTAGAAATTGTCGCGTTTGAACTGCAGCCAGTCGATGCATTCGGGGTAGGGCGCCATATGCACCGGCGGCTCGATATCGTCCCATTCGGCATAGCTGTAGCGGTACCACGCCTTGGCCAGGACCTTCAGGCTGCCGTATTTCTTTTCGAGCCATTTGCGAAAGGCAGCCTTGGCATAGGGGCTGTAATCGACATCGGCGGAATAGTTGCACTCATTCCAGACGTCGTAGCCATAGATCGCCGGATGATCCTTGTAGCGGGTGGCGAGCGCGGTCAGGAACTTGCCCGCTGCTTCCTTCACTTCGGGGCAGTTCAGCGTCAGGGCGCCGGCGCCGCCACCATTGTTGGAGAAGCCGCCGGTTGCCGACGACACACCCATATAGGAGCCGAGTTTGGTGCCGTCGGCATTGACCTGCAATGCATGAGCGTATTTGCGCACCGCCCAGTCGGGCACGGCATGGATCAACTCGGCGATAACGGTCTTGATGCCGTTTGCGGCGGCAAGGTCCATCTGACGGTCATATTCCTCCCAGTCGTAGACGCCGGGGGCGGTTTCGATCGCGCTCCACATGAACCAGTGGCGGAAGATGTTGAGGCCGTCTTGCCCGGCGGTCGCGTAGTCGCGCTCCCAGTCTTCGCCGGGCGGGTTCGACTTGCGGAAATAGACGGCGCCGTAGGGCAGTTGGATATCTTTGTTGAGCATTTCTTGTCCTTCTCTATCGATGTCCGGACATGGCTTCGCCGTCCGGAAAGAAGGCTCCGGCAGTCGGCAATCGAAGTGGCGTCCGGCTATTCTAAAATGCGTTGATCTAGCGCGGTCCTCCGGCGAGGAGTTCCAGGGTGCGGATGAGGGCGGAATGATCACGTTCGCCGTCGCCATTGGCGATCGCGGCATTCATCAGCTGTTGCGTGGCGGCCGTGTTCGGCAGCGACAGATTGAGTGCGCGGGCAGCATCGACGGCAAGCGTCATGTCCTTGCGGTGCAGGCGGATGCGGAAGCCGGGCTCGAAGGTTTCCTTGACCATGCGCTCGCCATGCACTTCGAGGATGCGCGAAGCGGCAAAGCCGCCCATCAGCGCAGAGCGCACCTTGGCCGGATCAGCACCTGCCTTCCTGGCAAAGAGCAGCGCTTCGGCAACCGCCTCGATCGTCAGGCCGACGATGATCTGGTTGGCGACCTTGGCCGTCTGACCGTCGCCGCTGCCGCCGACATGGGTGATGTTCTTGCCCATCTTTTCGAAAAGCGGCCTGGCGCGTTCGAAGGCGTGCTCCTTGCCGCCAACCATGATCGTCAGCGAGGCGGCCTTGGCGCCGACCTCACCGCCGGAAACGGGGGCATCGAGATAATCGCAGCCGAGCGCCTCGATGCGCTTGGCGAAAGTCTTGGTGGCGACGGGCGAGATCGAGCTCATGTCGATGACGAGCTTGCCCTCGGAAAGGCCGGAGGCGACGCCGTCTTCGCCGAACAGCACCGCCTCGACATCTGATGTATCCGGCAGCATCAGGATAACGATGTCGGAGGCTTGCGCCAAGGTCCTGGCGCTTGCGGCGGCTTTGCCGCCCTTGTCGACAAGATGCTCCGAGGCTTCCTTCGCGCGGTTCAGATGCAGCGTGTAGCCGGCGTCGATCAGGTGTTCCGCCATCGGGCGGCCCATGACGCCGAGTCCGACAAATCCGATGTTCATGCTGCTCTCGCTGACTTCAGATAGGGTTTCATCCAGCCGAGGCCCTCGGTGGTGCCGGATGTCGGCTTGTACTCGCAGCCGACCCAGCCGTCGTAACCGAGACGGTCGAGCTCGGAGAGGATGAAGCCGTAGTTGATCTCGCCGGTGCCGGGTTCGCCCCGGCCGGGATTGTCGGCAATCTGCACATGGGCGATCTTCTCCTTCAGCCTTGTGAAGGTGGGCATCAGATCGCCCTGCATGATCTGCATGTGGTAGAAGTCATACTGGATATGGAGATTGTCGGAGCCGACCCGGTCGAGGATGCGGTCGGCATGAGCGGTCGTCGACAGGAAGAAACCCGAAATATCGCGCAGATTGATCGGCTCGATCAGCAGCCTGACGCCGGCGTCGGCGCAGCGCTTTGCTGCATATTTCAGATTGTCGACCAGCACATTTTCCAGCGTTTGAAGGTCTGCACCCTTCGGCACCAGGCCGGAGATGACATTCACCTGTGGGCAATCGAGCGCTGCGGCATAGTCGAGCGCCTGCGCGACCCCGTTGCGGAACTCCTCTACGCGGTCCGGCAGGCAGGCAATGCCGCGCTCGCCGCCGGCCCAGTCGCCGGATGGCACGTTGAAGAGCGCCTGTTTCAGGCCGCTCGCCTTCAGCGCTTCGGCGACCTTCTCCTTCGGCTCGGCATAGGGGCCGAGATATTCCAGCGCGCCGAAGCCGTCCCTTGCTGCCGCGGCGAAACGGTCGAGAAAGGGCAAGTCCTGATAGAGGAAGGAAAGATTGGCGGAAAATTTCGGCACGGGATCGTCCTCAGATATTGGCGGGCGCGACGAAACGATGCCGGTGTAGCATGCGCTTGTCGCGGGGGTCGGGATTGGGAACGGCTGATATGAGGCTCTTGGTATAGGCCTCCTCGGGAGCGGTGCAGATCTGTTCGGCCTCACCGAGTTCGACGATTTTGCCGCGATGCATGACGGCGACGCGATCACAGAAATAACGGACGACCGAAATGTCGTGCGAGATGAAGATGAAGCTTAAGTTCAGCCGCTGGCGGATATCGAGCAGCAGGTCGAGGATCTGGCTGCGGATCGAGACGTCGAGCGCCGACGTCGCCTCGTCGGCGATGATGATGCGCGGATCGAGCGCAAGGGCGCGGGCGATGCCGATGCGCTGGCGCTGCCCGCCGGAGAAGGCATGCGGGTAGCGCTCCATCCCCATCGGATCGAGGCCGACGAGGCGCATCAGTTCGGCGACGCGGTCCTCCAGCGCCTTGCCCTTGGCCAGCCCGTTGACGATCAGCGGATCGCCGATCACTTCTTTGACGGTCATGCGCGGATTGAGCGAGGCGAACGGATCCTGGAAGACCAGGCGGACTTCGCGGTGGAAGGTGCGAAGCTCGCGTTTCGTCAGCTTGGTGACGTCGATCTCGCTGCCGTCCCTGCCGCGATAGGTGATGCTGCCCGATGTCGGCTCGACGGTACGCAGGATCAGGCGGCCGAGCGTCGTCTTGCCGGAGCCGCTTTCGCCGACGATGCCGAGGTTTTCGCCGGGATAAAGATCGAAGCTGGCGTCGTCGACGGCGCGCAGCGTATTGGCCTTGCCGTGCCAGCCGTAGATCTTGCCGAGATTGCGGACGGACAGGATCGGTTGCGGCGCCTGCGGCGACAGCGCCACGGCGGGCAGCCGGCCTTCGACATGATGGGTGAGCTTGACTGTCGAGGCGAGCAGTTGGCGGGTATAGGGATGTTCGGCGGCGTGGTAGATCGCATCGACCGGGCCGCGCTCGACGATGCGGCCGAAGCGCATGACGGCGACATCATCGGCCACTTCGGCGACGATCCCCATGTCGTGGGTGATAAGCAGCATGGCCATGCCGCGCTCGACCTGCAGGCGTTTGATCAGGTCGAGGATCTCGGCCTGGGTGGTGACGTCGAGCGCGGTCGTCGGCTCGTCGGCGATGAGAATGTCGGGGTTGCCGGCAAGCGCCATGGCGATCATGGCGCGTTGGCGCATGCCGCCGGAGAATTCGAAGGTATAACGGTCGGCCATCTTGTCCGGATTCGGAATTTCGACCTGGCGCAGCAGTTCGACGGTCCTTTCGCGGGCGGCGCGCTGGTCGAGATTGCTGTGCAGGCGCACCGCCTCGATGATCTGCGAGCCGATGGTGTGGACCGGCGACAGTGAACTCATCGGCTCCTGGAAGATCAGGCCGATGCGGCGGCCGCGGATGGCGCGCATCGCCCGATCCGACGGTTTCAAGGCGGCGATATCGGTGATCCCGTCGCCATTGCTGAGCAGGATGCGGCCGGAAACGATGCTGCCGGGGCTGTCTACGATCTGCAGCAGCGAGCGGGCGGTGACGCTCTTGCCGGAGCCGCTTTCGCCGACGAGGCAGAGCGTCTCACCGCGTTTCAGCTCGAAGCTGACATTTTCGACGGCGTGCAGGATGTGGGTGCGCAGCCTGAAATCGATCGAGAGGTTTTCGACGGAGAGAACGACGTCGTCGGAAAGATCGGTCATGGGTTCCTCCTCAATTGTCATAGGGGTCGGCGGCATCGCGCAGGCCGTCGCCGAAGAAATTGAAGGACAGGACGGCGACGACGACCGCGAGCGACGGCCAGATCAGGAGCCACGGCGCAGTGGCGACGGTGCGGATGTTCTGGGCGTCCTGCAGCAGTACGCCCCAACTGACGACCGGCGGCTTGAGGCCGATGCCGAGGAAGGAAAGCGAGGTCTCGGCGACGATCATGGTCGGCACGGCCAGTGTGACGACCGCAAGGATGTGGCTCGTCAGCGACGGCAGGATATGGCGGAAGATCAGCCGCGCTTCGCTCGATCCGTCGAGCCGGGCGGCGACGACGAAATCCTCGCTGCGCAGTGCCAGGAACCGGCCGCGCACTTCCCGCGCCAGGCTGGTCCAGCCAAGCAGCGAGACGATGATCGTTATGACGAAATAGACATTGACCGGCGACCATGTCAGCGGGATCGCCGCCGCCAGGCCGAGCCACAGCGGGATGGTCGGCATGGCGCTGACGACCTCGATCACGCGCTGGATCAGCGTATCCACCCAGCCGCCGTAGAAGCCGGAGATCGAGCCGAGCACAACGCCCAGGATCAGCGACATGGCGACGCCGACGAGGCCGATCGACATGGATACGCGCGTGCCGTAGACGAGGCGCGAGAAGACGTCGCGGCCGAGCCGGTCGGCACCGAGCAGATACATCGGGTCGTTCTGGTTGAGGGGGCCGATCAGGTGCCGGTTCATCGGGATCAGGCCCCAGAGGTCATAGGCTGCACCTTTGACGAAGAAGCCGATCGGCACGACCTTGGTGTCGTCGACGACGAAGGTGCGGCGCAGCGCCACCTTGTCGATCTCAACCTTGTAGCCCTTCACATGGAAATTGAATTCCGAGCTGCCGTCCGGTTTTTCGACGAAAAAGCTGAAGCCCTGCGGCGGGGCATAGGTATATTGCGGCCGCGAGGTCATCGGCAAAGCGGGCGCCAGAAATTCGGCGAAGAGGCCGACCAGATAGAGGAAGAGGATGATGGCGCCGGCCACCATCGCCACCTTCTGGCGGATCAGTTTGCCGGCGACCAGCCGCCAGGGGCCGATCGCAGCGGTCGAGACGGTCTTGCCCTGTTTCAGCGGGCTGATCGAGGGACCATCGGCAACAGTGTGAAGTGGGCCAGCATGGGCTCCGAAGGTTTCGTGCGTGCTCATCGCATTCCCCTCAATTGAACCGGATGCGCGGATCGAGCAGCGCCAGCAGCAGATCCGACAGCAGCATGCCGACGAGGGTCAGCGCGCTCAAAAGCAGGATGAAACTGCCGGCGAGATACATGTCCTGCGAGATCAGCGCGCGGAAAAGCAGCGGGCCGGCCGTCGGAAGGTTCAGCACGATGGCGGTGATCGTCACGCCGGAGACAAGATGCGGCAGCACCCAGCCGATCGCCGAGACGAAGGGATTGAGCGCGATTCTGACCGGATATTTGAGGATCACCTTGTATTCCGGCAGTCCCTTGGCGCGGGCGGTGATGACATAGGGCTTGTGCAGTTCGTCGGTCAGGTTGGCGCGCAAGATGCGGATCATCGCTGCCGTTCCGGATGCGCCGATGATGATGATCGGGATCCAGAGATGGGCGAGGAAATCGCCGACCTTGGCGAGGCTCCAGGGGGCCTCGGCATATTCCGGCGAGATCAGCCCGCCGACGCTCTGGCCGAGATATTTATAGGCGACATACATCAGCGTCAGCGCCAGGATGAAGTTCGGCACTGCAAGGCCGATGAAGCCGAGAAATGTGAAGACATGATCGCCGACGGAGTGGCGGCGGACAGCGGAATAGATGCCGATCGGCAAAGCCACGATCCAGACGAAGAGCAGGCTCAAGAGCGAGATCACCAGCGTCGAGCCCATGCGGCCCCAGATCAACCCGGAAACGGGCTGGCCCCACTCGAAGGAGTAGCCGAAGTCGCCGCGGCTGACGATGCCCCAGATCCATTTCAGATATTGGATATAGAAGGGATCGTCGAAGCCGTAGATTTCCTTCAGCCGCTCGATCTGCGCGGGATCGACGGTCTGGCCGCTGTCGCTCATGGTGGCGATCATCGACGTCAGATAGTCACCCGGCGGCAGCTGGATGATCAGGAACGAGATCAGCGACATGCCAAACAAGGTCGGGATCATGTAGAGCACGCGCTTGAAGATATAGCCAAGCATTGAAACGTTTCTCCTCCCGTCGGGAACGCCGTGACGCACTTCCCCCGGATCTTCACCCGCCTTCGGCCCTCCAGGCCGAAAGCGCTCCTCCGTCGCGTGTCATCTCATTTCCAGGTGAGATGCAGGACCTCCAGCCGATCGATACCAGGCACCTCCACCTGCGCGCGGCCATTCCCGAAGCTGAAGCTTGCGGCGCGATCGGCAACGACGAGCCAGGCCTTCGCCACCGATCGGCCCTCCGGGATCTCCACCGAAACGGTCTGCGCTGCCAGAGGGTAATTGTCGCGGATCGGGCCTTTCATCATCATCGGATTGGTGAGGTTGAAGAGGCTGAGCGCCAGGCCCTCATCGTTTTCGCGCAACGCCAGATCGACGACGCCCTTGCCCTTGACGGTGACGCGCGGCGTCGTGCCGAGTGCCCAATGGACGGCGTTGGCGATGAGACGGGCGTGGTCGACCGCAAAAACCTCCCAGAAGATCTCGCCGATGTTCCAGGGAATATAGACCGTGCGGCCACCCTTGCCAGTCTCGCGGGCGATGACGGCAGCACCTTTCGGGTGTTCACGCGGATAGACCTCTTCCATCGGCAGATCGGGAAAGTCGGGGACGTAGAGGAAGGGAGTCTTGGCATCGGCCGACGGTTCGGCGTGGATCAGGCGGGTGCCGCCCATGATGCGTTCGGCGCCGTCGAAACCCCGATTGATCGGGTGATCGCCGGAAAGGGCGACATAGGTGTTCTTGACGATGCCGCGCGGGCCGGAGACGTATCTGGCGCCGAGCACGTCGGCCAGACCGAATTCGTCACGCTTCTTGCCGAATTCGTCACGCAGCGACGTCTCGTAGGAGGCAATGACGCTGCCGCCGCGATCGACATAGGCGCGGATCGCCGCGTTCTGCGCATCCGAAAGGCAGGAGGCGTTGGCGAGAATGATCAGCTTGAAGCGGTCGAGGTTTTCCTCGGTCAGCACTTGGTCCGAAAGCAGATCGAAGGGCAGGCGGGCTTCAACGAGGGCGTGGTAGAGACCGAGATCGTGCTTCTCGGCGGAATGCCGCTCTTCCGGCGCCCAGTGGCGCAGCGTCGTCGAGGGATCTATGACGGCGATTTCGGAGGTCGGCTTCATGCTTTCCAGCACCGGCTCGACGGCTGCCTGCAGGCCGAATGCGTCGGCCACCGGCTCGACCCAGCGTTTGTCGGGCACGACACCGTTGAACTTGGTGAACCAGGCGTAGAGGCCGTGGGCGGTGCCGTCGTTGATCCAGAGCTGCATCTCCTCGCCCGAGGTGACGGCGTCCTTCCAGCGATATTCCTCCTCCGGGCCGATCGAGGTGATCAGTACGACCGGGCGGTCGGGGAAGGTGGCTCGGATACGCTTGCCGTTGCGGCCAGCCGACCAGCCGAGCTCGAGGCCCTTGCGGCCCTGATGGTCGACGACGAGGAAGGGGCAGTGCCTGGCGATGACCGAGAGGTCGAATTCCATCAAGGACGCGCCGCCCATGTTCGGAATGAAGCTCGCATGCGGGCGGATCGCTTTGACGGCATCGTCCCATTGCGCGATCATGTCGGTGAGCACGCGGCGGCGCCATTGCACCCAGGCCTGCCAGGCGGGATCCTCGGCATCGGGTTTTACAGGCAAGGCGTGGCCGGACATGTCCTTGAAGCGGCGGGCGCTGTCTTCGCTATAATCGACGCCGTGGCCCTGCCAGCGATTGGCGAAGACCGCGTCGATATCGTATTTGCGGACGATCTCCTTGACTACCTCAGGCATGAAAACGGTGTTGTAGTCGCCATAGGCATTGGTCACCCAGACATCGGGATAGGCCCAGTGGCGGCGCGGCGTGCCGTCGGCATTGATCATCACCCATTCCGGATGGGCTTTGGCGGCATCGTCATGGATCGCATGCGGGTCGACGCGGGCCATGACATGCATGTCGAGCTTGCGGGCGGCATCGACGAGTGCGCCGAAGATATCCTTGTCGCCGAGATATTTGCTCACATAATGGTAAGGCACTTCGCTCGGATAATAGGCGATGTAGCCGCCGGCGCTGAGGCAGACCGCGTTCGATTTCGTCCGTTTGAAGACATCGATCCAGAAGGCCGGGTCGTATTTCTCCGGATCGTCTTCCACGAAGGTCAGCTGGGTCCAGCGGGTCGCCGTCTTGAACCAGTCCGGCGTCCTCAGCGTGTGGGTATTCTGTTTTCTGGCATCGAGCATCGTCTTCATCCAATCATTGGCAAAAGAAGGGCCTCGGCGCCAACCGGCGGGGGCCGGCGCCTAACTGGGCTCCTGGGATAAAAGGTCTTCAGACCTTGTAGAACTGCTCCGGCATGGTCGGAGCGGGCGTCGGCCAGCCGAAGGAGTTCGGCATGATCTTCGTGATGTTCTTCATGTTGTTCTTGACGATGCCGTAGCCATCGGGCGGCAGCGAGATGCCGAAGACATAGAAATTGTCGGCCGCACCTTGCAGAATCTGCTTCATGACCTCGCGCTGGCCTGATGCGTCGGACGTCGCCTTCAGCTTGTCGTATAGCGCAAGCTGGTTCTTCGTGCTTTCCGGCGGTTCTTCGGCATTGGCATTGGCGCGGTCGCGATACCAGAGTTGCCAGGCTGGGGCATACATGGCGTTGGCATCGGTCGGCACGTAATAGCGCGGGTCGAGCATGGCGGCGACGCCGCCATTTGCGCCGAATTGGTGGGCAGTGGCATCGAAATCACGGCCCTGGCGGACGCGCGTCTCCCAGAGCGAACGGTCCATCGAGCGCATTTGGGCATCGATGCCGACAGCCTGGAACATCGGGATCACCAGCTGGAAGAGATCGAGGAAGACAGCGCGCGCCTGGTCGATCTCGAAAATGATCGTCAGGCGGCGGCCCTTTTCGTCGAGGCGGAAATTCTGGTCGTCGCGCTTCGGCACGATCTGGTCGAGCATGGCATTCGCCTTGTCGACGTCATAGGCCGTGAACTGCGTGGCGAGCTGCTCGTTGTAAAGCGGATCTTCCTTCTTGATCGACGGCTGGGCGGGCGCCCCCTGACCAACAAGCACCGCATCAATCAGCGACTGCCGGTCGAGCGCGGTCGAGAGTGCCGCACGGAAATCCTTGTTGCGGAAGAGCTTCCGCTTGGTCTCGTCATTGTGGTTCAGGTTGAAGATGAAATTCATCACATTGGCTTCGGTCGAGGTCAGTGTGTAGAAATCATAGCCGCCCTGCTCACGCGCATCGTAGAGAACCGACTTGTTGTTCGGCGTGGCGATATACTGGTCCATCAGGTCGACTTCGCCCTGCATGGCCTTCAGCAGCAGAACCTGCGGGTCGGCGACCATCTGGTAGACGATGCGGTCCATATAGGGCAGCTGGTTGCCCTCGGTATCGACCTTCCAATAGTAGGGATTGCGCTCGGCAACGGCGCGCTCGGTGTTTTCGCCGGGCGCTATGGTGAACATCCAAGCATGCACGCAGGGCTTCTTCGAGGAGTTCAGGAAGAAGGCGTTGTCATCCTGGAAACCGGCGGCCGCCTGGAAGGAGGCGATCCAGCTTTCAAAGCCGCGTTGCTTGGCGAGTTCATCGGCCTTCGGATTGAAGTCGATGTGGAACTGCTCGAGATAATGTTTCGGCGTGCGCGTCGTCTGGTCGTTGTTTGCCCAGGCGACCTGCAGCGGGAACAGGCCGTTCGGCTTGTCGAAGGTGACCTTGAAGGTCTGCTCGTCGACGATCTCCAGCTTGGCCGGCTTGCCGCCGGACTTCCAATGATCCTGGCCGACAAAGGCGACGCGCTTGTCGGTGAAAACGGTGTCGTACCAGAACTTGATATCGGCGGTGGTATAGGGATGGCCGTCCGACCATTTCATGCCCTTGCGCAGGCGGATCGTATAGACCTTGGAGTCAGCATCGCCCTCAAAGGACTCGGCGACATTCAGCGTCACGCCAGACCAGTCGGGCGTATAGCGCAGCAGCGGCTCGTAGGCTTGATAGCGGAACAGCATCGACAGCGACCCGCCGCCGACGAGCGCCATGTTCCAGTCGCCGCCGTATTTGCCGACGCTTTCGACCGGTTTGACGACGAGCGGATTTTCAGGAAGCCGGTCCTTCAGGGCCGGCAGGGTGCCGCTCGACACCTTCGTTTTCAGGATATCCGCTTCCTTGAAGTCAGCGGCGAAAACCGGCAGGGCCGGCAATATCAGGGCGGCCGACGTCCCGGCCAGAAACGCACGTCGTTTCAGCTTGATCATAGGGATCTCCTCCAAAAATCCGTGCCCTTATCATTATTTTTTGCTGCGGGCTGGGATGAGGGAAAGATTACATTTGGATATTGTTAGGTAAAGCGTTATGTTTTCGTTAGTGCGAAAATTTGCTTTGGCGACGTGGTTGATATAGCCAGCGTCGCATCAATCGAACGGCGAGGTGCCACGTGGGAAGCAGAGGCCGGGTTACATTGCAGACCATCGCAAAGGAGGTCGGCCTGTCGAAATATGCGGTATCGCGGTCGCTTGCCGGCAAGAGCGGCGTCAGCGAGGAAACGCGCGCACTGATCCGCGAGACGGCGCAGCGCCTTGGCTATACCAAGCCCGCCGGGCAGGGTGCTGCAGGCGAGGTCGCGGTTGTCTTTCACGATCTCGATGCGGTCAACAGTGAGCTCTATATGCAGGTGCAGAACGGTGTGCAGCGCGAGGCTCATCGGCTTGGCATGACGTTGCGCGTACGCTGGACCCATGATTCCGCACAGCTGGAAGAGCTGGCGCGCACCTGCGACGGGCTGATGCTCGTCGGTCCGCATGCCCGTGAGGCAGTGGCGGCGGTGAGTGCCACCGGCGTTCCGATCGTGCGTTTCGGCTGGGTCGATGCGCTCGAACAGATCGACCATGTGGGTGGCACCGACCATGAGGCAGGGCAGGCGGTGCTGGAGTATCTGGTCGGGCTCGGCCATCGGTCCATCGTTTACGTCTATGGCATGCCGGGCCTGCGGGGGCGCCAGGAGCGGCACTACGGCGCCCGCGAAATCGCCGAACGTTATCCTGACGTTGCGCTTCATGTTATGCAGTTCGACGAAGAGAACGGCTTCAGCGCGGCCTTCCGGGCGCTCGCCGAAAAAGGCATCCGGCCGACGGCTTTTTTCTGCGCCCATGACGGGTTGGCATTGACCGTGGTTTCCGAGTTGCTCGGTCAGGGATACCGCATCCCCGACGATATTTCGGTCGTCGGTTTCGGCGACTACTCGCCGGCAACGCAGATCTCGCCGGCGCTGACGACGGTGAGGATGGAGGGGCAGGAATGCGGGGCGGTCGGGCTGCGGCTCTTGCTCGAGCGCATCGAGAATCCACGCCTGCCCGGCATGCCGGCGCGGCGCATCATGATTGCCTCCCGCATCATCGAGCGCCGCTCGGCCGGACCCTGCAAGGCAGCGGCAAGCGTCGATGCCGCCGAGGTTTAACCGCCGAGCGAAGCAATCGCGGCCTTGACTGCGTCCCCGCCGGGCCTGGTCGGCCGGTATTCCAGACCGACGGCGCCGTCGTAACCGTTGGCGAAGATCCAGCCGAGGCGTCGGGCAAGGTCGATATCGCCGGAGCCCGGTTCGTTGCGGCCAGGGTGATCGGCGACGTGGACGTGGATGATACGGTCGAGACGGCCGTTCAGCACCTCCTCGGTGCGCTCGTCCATCACGGCGGAATGATAGATGTCGTAGACGATGCCGATCTCCGGGCGGGCGACGTCATCGATGATGTCGAGACCTTCGCGGGTTGAATCGAGGAAATAGCCGACATGGTCGATGCGGATGTTGAGCGGCTCGACGCCGAGGCGGACACCGCTGCCTTTGAGGATACCGGCGCCGGCTCTCAGCGTTTCGGTAAGCGCCCGGCGCTGTTCTTGGCGGGTCAAGCCTGGGAGATCGTCGCCCGCCTGGGCAATCAGCACCGGCGCGCCGAGACGTTCCGCGACAGTGACGGATTCGGCAAGGCCTTTCAGCCAGGCCTGCCGGTTGGCGGTGTCGGTCAGCGCGATCATCGGTTCGGCGACGAGGCTGGAGACAGCAACTCCGGTTTCCTTCAGCGCCGCCTCGATCGCATCCAGATCCTTGCCGGTCCAGCGCCAGAATTCGATCTTCGTCAGGCCGGCCGCATGGGCGCGGCGGATGCGATCGGGAAAGCTGTCGCCCTCTTCGGCAAACAGCCATTCTATGCAGGCTGAATAACGTCGCATGAAAACTCCTCCCATCTGTTGCTGCAGGCATGCGACAGATCGGCGCCTGCCGCAAGAGGTGTTCGGGCGCTTGACGCCCGGGTTCATTGGCGAAACACTCGGCACATCAGGCCGGGATCTCCGGCCGTTTGCGGAGGAAGACATGGATCTCGGATTGAAGGGTAAGACTGCCGTCATTACCGGTGCGTCGGTCGGCATCGGGCTGGCGATCGCCGAGGGGCTGGCGGCTGAGGGCGCCGACCTCGTGCTGGCAGCCCGCGGCGGCGAACGGCTTGAGGCGGAAGCCGCCCGTATCGCCGAGAAGTACGGCGTCAGCGCCGCCGCTGTCGCGGCCGATGTGGCGACGGTTGCGGGAACCGAGGCGATCATTGCGGCGGCGGCCGAAAAAGGCGGCGCCGATATCCTCATCAACAATGCCGGCACCGGATCGAACGAGACGGTGATGGAGGCGCCCGATGAGAAGTGGCAGGACTATTGGGACCTGCATGTGATGGCCGCCGTGCGGCTGGCGCGCGGCATCGCGCCGCAGATGAAGGAACGCGGCGGCGGGGTGATCCTGCACAATGCCTCGATCTGCGCCGTCCAGCCGCTCTGGTACGAGCCGATCTACAATGTCAGCAAGTCGGCGCTGATGATGTTTTCGAAGACGCTCTCGACCGAACTCATCAAGGATAATATCCGCGTCAACTGCGTCAATGCCGGCCTGATCCTGACGCCCGACTGGATCAAGACCGCCAAGCAATTGACGGCGGAAACCGGCGGCAACTGGGAAGGCTATCTGCAGAGCGTCGCCAACGAGCACGCCGCCTCCAAACGCTTCGGCACGCCGGAGGAGCTGGCCAACGTCTTCGTCTTCCTGAGTTCGGAGCGTGCGAGCTATTGCATCGGCTCGACCTATTTCGTCGATGGCGGCATGCTGAAGACGATCTAATTGAGGCGGCTGACAAGGTGCGCGGCGGCCGGTCCTTCTCAAGGCTGCCGCGCGAGCCTGTGGACGTTGCCGATACAAGCTATAAATAATAGCTATTTTGTTGTATGTTCACGCTTTTGACGCTATTTGCCTGCTATTGGCAGGATAAATACTGCGATTTCTACAAGGCGACGACGATGCTGACGAAAAAGGGAAAATACGGGCTGAAGGCGCTGGTCGACCTGGCGCGGCTGGCGCCGGGTGAGACCGCCTTCATCAACGACATCGCGGCCCGCAACAATATCCCGAAGAAGTTTCTCGACACGATCCTGCTCGAACTGCGCAATGTCGGCATCCTGCGCTCGAAAAAGGGACCGGGCGGCGGCTATTCCCTGTCGCGGCCGGCAACCGAAATCCGCATCGGCCATGTCATCCGCACGCTCGACGGGCCCTTAGCGCCGATCCGCTGCGCCAGCCGTACGGCTTACGAGGCCTGCGACGACTGTGCCGATCCGGAAACCTGTCAGGTGCGGCGCTCGATGACCGATGTTCGGGACGCGATCGCCGCCATTCTCGACAATATGACCCTCGAGCAGTTCGTCGCCGACGGCGGGCGCATCGACGGCGCCAAGGAACAATTCCCGATCTCCGCCGCCAGCTGATTTAGACCCTGCCGGGCGTCGACCTATATTCACCTGCGGTGCGCACCAGCTTATCCCGCGGCAGCGATAGCGCGTGAATGCGGGCATTGCGCCAATGGCGATCGAGATTGAGTCCGATGCCGGCCGATGTTTCCCCTGCAAGTTCGAACAGCGCGTTTGCGGTGGTAAGCGCCGTTTCCCCGGCAAGGATCGCGGCCGCCGAGGTGGAGAAATGCGCGTCCGCCATCGCGGCCTCCACAGGATTGACCTGGGCAATGTCGAGTTTACGGCCAGCCCGTTCCAAGGCTGCCGCCGTTGCTTCGATGCGGATGGCGCGTTCGCCGATCTGGGGAAGGACAGTCATGCTGCGATCGCCAATTGCGGTCATCAGGTCGCTCCATGCGGCCCGGGCGATGCCGAGGCTGACGCCCGCCTTGAGCAGCAGGCCGAGCGAGATGTCGGTCGAATGTCCGGAGGAGAGAGCAGGCGCAATCGCATCGGCATTGACATGAAGCGTTCCGACGATCGCCGTCGCCGATCCATTGGTGCGCTGGCCGAAGCCGTCCCAATCGTCGACCACCTGCACGCCTTCTTCATCGCGTGCGAGGTAGAGCGTCACTGGGCGGCTGGGCGGAGCGGTGGCGGCAGCTGCGATCCAGTCGGCGAATAGAATACCGGGGGATTGCCGCGTGCGCCCACTCAGGCGGTAGCCCGGGCCTTCGGCGGTCAGTTCGGTCCCGTCGGTGAAGGCGGCGCCCGCGAAGCGGTCGCCGAGCAGTACACGGGCAAACAGCGATGCCTTCAAATCCTCGGCAGCCTGAGTGCGGAGCGTTTCCAGCGCGGAAAAATGACTTTCCAGCGCCTCGCCGATCGATGCATCGCCCTCAGCGATAATTGCAACGATTTCGGCGAGCAGGGCGTTCGACACGTCCAGCCCTTCATGGTCTGGCGGAACCGTGATTGCCGTCAGCCCCGATACCGACAGCGCATCAAGCTCGGCAACGGGCAGGATGCGGTTGATATCACGTTCGCTCGCCTGATGCCGGAATGCGGCGGCGAGGTCGCGGGCCATGGATATCGCCTCCTCTTCGCTTTCGATGCGATGCGCGGGAGGCCTCAGGCTCTCATGAAACTGCGATACCGTTCCCATCGGTCACTCTTTTCTCAACGGATACAGGAGTGAGGGATTAGTCCTCGAATGATAAGGCCGGTTTTTCTACAAAACCCAAATGGTTTGGTTTTTCTTACCAGCTTGATTGCCTTGTCCTTTACTCTACTTAGGGTGAAGTGGGGCTTCCTTGATCGAGAAACATGATGAGCGACTCTCGTGCTCGCAACAGCGAGGTTTCGAAAATGGCACGCCAGCCGAGACCGCGCCTGACGCTGGATATTGCCGCTATCCCAACCTATGCGATCGGCGATATTCACGGTCGGTACGATTTGCTTGTGAAAGCCGAGGAGGCGATCCTGCGTGATGGCGCGCGGCTGCCCGGGCGAAAGCTGATCGTCACGCTCGGCGACTATATCGACCGCGGCCCGGAATCGTCACAGGTTATCACCCACCTCATGGAGCCACCGCCTGATGGATTCGACCGCATCTGCCTTGCCGGTAATCACGAAGTCGCCATGCTCGACTATATCGATGGCTGGATCTCCTATGACGATTGGATGCAGATGGGGTCGGCGGAGCTGCTCAAGTCCTATGGCCTCGATCCGGAGCATCTACCGCTGGTCTTTCCCTCCGGCGCGAAGCTCGATGCCTTCATCCGCCAGTCGCTTCCGCGGACGCATATCGATTTCATGCGGGCGATGCCTGTCCTGCTGGAAACCCCAAGCGTGATTTTCGTGCATGCCGGCATCAATCCGAAACTGCCGCTCGACAGGCAGACGGACGAGGATCTGGTCCTCATCCGCCAGCGGTTTCTCGAAAGCCGGGTGCCGTTGCCGAAACTCGTCGTTCACGGTCATACGCCGAACGATGAACCCGACATACGGCCAAGGCGGCTCAATATCGATACGCGCGCCTATCGCAGCGGCAAGCTCACCGTCGCCCGCCTGTGGCAGGGCGAGGTGCATCTGTTTTCCACCTGACTTTCCCGTCTCATCATCGGGCAGGCCTCGTCGCGAAGCCGATCAGACGGTCTCTCTCTCGGTCGGGACGGCCTCGACCAACTTCTCAACCGGCCGGTTACGGCGCCAGCCGCGCAGCACGACGTAGAAGACCGGCGTCAGGAACAGACCGAAGATTGTCACGCCGAGCATACCCGAGAAGACGGCGGTGCCGAGCGACTGGCGCATTTCGGCGCCGGGGCCGGTGGCGATAGCAAGCGGCAGAACACCGAAGATGAAGGCGAACGCGGTCATCAGGATTGGGCGCAGGCGAAGATGGCTGGCCTCGATAGCCGCCTCCACCGGCGACTTGCCCTCATCTTCGGCCTGCCTGGCGAACTCGACGATCAGAATGGCGTTCTTGGCCGCAAGACCGATCAGGACGATCAGGCCGATCTGCGTCAGGACGTTGTTGTCCATTCCCCTCAGCGAGACCCCGATCAGCGCCGCGAGCACCGCAAGCGGGACGATGAGAATGATCGCGAGCGGCAGAACCCAGCTTTCATATTGTGCCGCCAGCGCCAGGAAGACGAAGACGACGGACAGGGCGAAGATGTAGATGGCGGTGTTGCCGGTGTGGGTCTCCTGATAGGCGAGTTCCGTCCATTCGAAGGTCGTCCCTTGCGGCAGGATCTTCGCCGCCAGCGCTTCCATCTTGGCGATGGCATCGCCCGTCGACGTGCCTGGCGTCGGATTGCCCTGAAGCGGCACCGAGACGTACATGTTGTAGCGCTGGACAAGGGCAGGGCCGCTGGCATCCTGGATGTCCATCAAGGTTCCGAGCGGAACCAGCGCGCCGGTGGCCGAGCGGACCTTCAGGGCGAGTATGTCTTCCCGGTCCATGCGGTATTGCCGGTCGGCCTGGGCGCGAACTTGGTAGACGCGACCGAACGCATTGAAATCGTTGACGTAGGCGACGCCGAGATTGATGGAAAGGGCGTTGAAGATATTGGGGATCGGCACATTTAGGAAGCGTGCCTTGTCGCGGTCGATCGCCAGGAAGTATTGCGGGCTGGCATCGGAGAATGTCGTAAAGACGCCGGTCAGCCCCTCGGTCGTTGCCGCCGCACCCATCATCTGCCTGGCGAGGCCGAGCACGCGGGTCATATCGGCGTTTTCGAGATCGGATATCTGCATCTTGAAGCCGCCGGAATTGCCGACGCCACGCACGGATGGCGGTGGAATGGCAATGATGAAGGCTTCCTGGATGCTTTGCAGCTTTCCGTAAAGCTCGCCGATGATCTTGTTGGCGTTCTCGCCACCTTCTTCACGTTCGGCAAAGGATTTGAACGGCACGAAGACGACGCCGGCATTCGAGGCATTGGTGAACGTGGCCCCGCTGAAGCCGGCAAATTGCACGGCATTGCCGACGCCGGGCACGGTGCGGGCGATATCGCCCACCTGTTTGACGACGGCATCGGTACGCGCGAGCGACGCGCCGTCCGGTAGCTGAATGACGATGATGGCGTAGCCCTGGTCCATGGTCGGGATAAAGCCCGCGGGAACTTTCGTGCCCATGTACCAGGTCGCTCCGAGCAGGCAGACGAAGGTGACCATCGCGGCTGTCAAGCCAATCCAGCTGCTGACCAGATGCCGAACGGTCCATGAATAGCCGGAACTCAGCCGATCGAATCCATGATTGAAGCCGTCTGCCAGCCCTCTTCCCAGACGGGATGCGACATTCGTACGCTTGGTTTCATGGTCATGGGTTTTCAGCAATATGCCTGCCAGCGCGGGCGACAGTGTGAGCGAGTTCAATGCGGAAATTGCAGTGGTGACGGAGATCGTGACCGCGAACTGCCTGTAGAACTGTCCTGAGATGCCTGGAATGAAGGCTGTCGGCACGAACACGGCGATCAGCACCAGGGAGATGGCGACGACGGCGGTTCCGACTTCGTCCATCGTGACATGGGACGCCTGTTTCGGCGTCATCCCGCGCGCCAGATTGCGCTCGACGTTTTCCACCACCACGATCGCGTCGTCGACGACGATACCGATTGCCAGCACGAGGCCGAACAGCGTGAGCATGTTGAGCGAGAAGCCGAACGCCAGCAGAACGGCGAAGGTGCCGATCAGCGATACCGGGATGGCAATGATGGGAATGATCGCGGTTCGCCAGGATTGCAGGAAGACGAGAACGACAATCGCCACCAGGATGGCAGCTTCGGCGATGGTTCGATAGACCTCGGTGATCGAGTCCGAGATGAATTCGGTCGTGTCGTAGACGATGCGATATTCCAACCCTTGAGGAAAATTCTGCGAAAGGTCCTTCATGATCGTCTGGACCTGATGGGCGGTGTCCAGGGCGTTGGTTCCCGGCCGGGCGAAGATGCCGAGAGCAACCGCGGGATCGTTGTTGAGATAACTGTTGGTGACGTAATCCTGTGCGCCGAGCTCGATGCGGGCGACATCCTGCAACTGGACGAGCCGACCCGATGTCGTCGATTTGACAATGACGTAGCGGAATTCGCGCACGTCGGAGAAGCGTCCGTCCGTTCGTACCGTATATTCGAACGCATTCTTGCCGGTCACGGGCGGGGCCCCGATCTTGCCTCCCGACACCTGGACGTTCTGGTCTCTCAGCGCGGCGACGACGTCATCGGATGTCATCCCGTAGGCGGAGAGCTTTTCCGGGTCCAGCCAGATTCGCATCGAATACTGGCGCTCGCCGAAGAGCTGCACGTCGCCGACGCCGTCAAGGCGAACGAGAACGTCGCGGATGCGGTTGCGGGCGTAGTTCGAGACGTAAAGCTGGTCGTAGCGATGCGACGGCGACAGCAGGTGCACCACCATCATCAGGTCGGGTGAGCTTTTGTCGGTGGTGACGCCAAGCCGCTGGACTTCCTCGGGAAGACGGGGAAGGGCGATGGAAACGCGGTTCTGGACCAGCACCTGGACCTTGTCGAGATCGGTGCCGAGCTTGAAGGTGATCGTCAGCGACATGGCGCCGTCGGCGCTGGAGTAAGAAGACATATAAAGCATGTCTTCGACGCCGTTGATCTGTTGTTCGAGCGGCGTCGAAACGGTATCGGCGATCGTCTGCGGGTCGGCACCCGGATAAGAGGTGCGCACGACGATGGTCGGCGGCGCTATCTCGGGATACTGGGAAACCGGCAATTGCGTGTAGGCAATGCTGCCGACGACGAGAAAAAGGATCGAGATGACGGCCGCAAAGATCGGCCGGTCCACGAAAAAATGAGCAAATCTCATTGTCCGCTCTCCGCGCCGGCGGTTTCCGGCGGAGCGTCCTGCCGCTCCTGCGGCAGTTCGGTCATCTGAGGCGTGATCTTTGCGCCCGGCCGGGCGCGCATCAGTCCGTTGACGATGATCGTCTCGGTGCCGTCGAGGCCCTCGCGTATGACGCGGTAGCCGTAGAGACGCGGTCCGGGTCTCACGGGCTTGGTCGACACCGTGCCGTCTTCGGCGACGACATAGACGACGCGCTCATTCTGGTCCGAGCCGATTGCCTCGTCGGGGACGAGAATGGCCTGGTAGGTATTGGAGGCTTCGACCTGTATGCGACCGAAGAGGCCGGGCTGAAGGACGAGATCGGGGTTGGGGAAGCGGGCACGCAGACGAATGGTGCCGCTCTCATTGTCGACCCGGTTCTCGGCGAAATCGAGCTTTCCCTTGAATGGTTTGGCATTGGGATCCGAGATCGTGACGGAGACATCCAGACCGCCACCGCCCTGTTGGAGATCCTTGCCCAGTTTGCGCGCCGTGTCGGCGAAATTCAGCAGGCGGCGTTCATCGACGTCGAAATAGAAATCGATCGGATCAAGCGAAACGATCGTGGTGAGCACAGTCTGGTCGGTCTGCACGAGGTTGCCGGCCGAAATCAGCCGGCGGTCAATGCGGCCGCTGAGCGGCGCCTTGATCTCGGTATATTCCATGTCGAGAGAGGCGCGGTCGGCTGCGGCCTGTGCGCCGCGGACATTGGCCTCAGCCGAATCGAATTCGCGGCGGCGATCATCCAGCGTCTGGGCCGACTGGCTACCGCTCGAAGCAAGCGATTGCGTGCGCTTATATTGCGCATCGGCAAAGACCAGGGCGGATTGCGCCGATTCGAGTGTCGCCTTTGCCTGATTGAGCGCGGTTACGAATGGCCGCTGGTCGATGACGAAGAGCAGGTCGCCCTGCTTGACCAATGCGCCGTCCTGGAAATGGATTTCCTGCAGGTAACCACCGACGCGCGAGCGAACGGAGACTTCGTCGACCGGCTCGAACCGGCCGATAAACTCGTCGCTGTCGACGACATCGCGAACGACCGGCTTGGCGACGGTGACGGGTGGCGCCGGCGGGGCACTCTGGGCCAGCGCGGGGAGGGGCATGAATGCGGCGATACAGCCAAGCACCACCATCTGTCGAAGCGCGTAAGTCATACCGGTCCTCCAATCTCGACGGTCGATTTCCCTGCCGCCAAACCTAAGATGAAGTGCTGCTTTTCATGTCTTGCTGCTTTGAACGAGGGCCTCTGGCCCCCGTGATTTCTCCGGCATCCGATCCCTTGGAAAGGAGGGCCGGCAGGCAATGCCGATCAGAAAAATCGTAACCCTATGGAATTGGACTATAAACGGCAGCGGAGAAAAATTGCAAACGCCAATTGGCTGCGGTTCTGGAATCCATCAAAACGTCACAGACGGCGTCAGCTCTCGACGATCTCGTCTCTGCCGGGCGGCAGGGCGGCGAGTTCGGCCCAGTCGAGTTCCTGTTCCAGCATGTGAAAGACATCATCGTCGATCTCGCCGGCGCGGCGCATCGCAGCCAATCTGCGGCGTTTCGCGACGATGACGTTGCGGCGCTGCTTGTCGAGCCTGCTGACCTCGCGCGGGTGTTTCCCGTCAGCGGCGATTTCGCGCTCGGAGGTGTAGACGTCGCGCAGGATGCGGGTGGATTTGTCCTCGCCGCCAGCGAGCTCGGCAAGGGCCGCATCGATCAACGTGACGCGGGCTCTGGCGAGGTCGCGGTCCAGGGAGGTGTCCGGATCGAATTTCAGGAAACGGATCAGCGGCCCGAGCGTCAGGCCCTGGACGATGAGCGTGCCGAGAACGACGGCGAGCGCGCTGAGCAGGATGATATCGCGATCGGGAAAATCGATCGGCAAAGCGAGCGCGGTCGCCAGCGTGACGAGGCCGCGCATGCCGCACCAGCCGGCAAGCAGGCTGGTCGCGAAGGTCGGAACGGCTTGCGTCGTGCGTCCGCGCGCGGCGAGAAAGTTGATGATGCGGTTATAGAAGAGCACCCAGGCCAGGCGGACGACGATGACGGTGACGAAGACCGCAACGGCAAGGGTGATCGCGAAATTCAGGCGGCCGGGATCGAGGTCGAGGACGATTTGACGGGCCTGCAGTCCCATCAGCAGGAAGGCGAGCACGTTGAGCAGAAAGACAGCGGCTTCCCAGACCGAATAGGAATGAATGCGGTGGCGGGCCGTCTGCCGCTCGGGCATGTAGCGGGCGATCACCATCGCATAGACGACGATCGCCAGAATTGCCGAAAGGTGCAGCCGCTCGGCGATGATCCACGTGCCGAAAGTGGCGACGAATTCGAGCAGCGTGCCGCCAAGCGTGCCGGCGAGCCTCAGGCCGACGACCATGTAGAGACGGCCCAAGAGATAACCGAGGATGAGGCCACCAGGCACGGCGAGCGCCAACTCTGCCAGGGCGCCGGCGAAGAATGTGGGACTTGCGGCGGCTGCCACCGCGGCGCTGAAGATCAGCAGCGCGACGGCGTCGTTCAGGAGGCTTTCACCCTTCAGGATCACATAGGTCTGGCGCGGCAGGGTGAAGCGGTCGAGCATGGCGGTGGCGGCGGCCGCATCCGGCGGCGCGACGATGGCGCCGAGTGCGACGGCTGCGGCAAGCGGCAGGCCGGCCATCGTCACGCTGACGGTGGCGACGGCTGCGGCCGTCACGATCACGGCGATGGCGGCGAGCGAGAACAGCGGCAGCCAGTTGCGTCTCAATGTCCTCGGCGGCAGATCATAGGCGGCGTCGAAAAGCACGGGCGCGATCAGCAGCGCCAGCGCAAGCTCGGGATCGATTGAAACCTCGGGCGCCCAGGGCACGGCCGCGACGATGACGCCCGCGATCGCCAGCATTGTCGGATAGGGGATCCGGAACTTCCTGGAGAATTGCAGAAAGACGATCGCCACCAGCAGCAGCGTCAGCATGCTTTCGAAGAACGCCATCGAGCTCCCCAACGCGCGCCTCCGGCGGAGGCTGTTCCTGCCGCAGAATTAGGGCGGAGCTTGGCTGCGGCTACCGTCTGGCGCTTGTAAGCGCCGAAAGGAGAAGCTGCAGGATATGCTTGACCCGGTCTGCGGCATTTTAGCCGCCATTGCTGAAATCTGCCGTCCATGCTCTTGTGCGGTGCGCATGCTCAATATATCTACCGATATTATAAGTATGCTTATAAATAACGGTCATAGGTTTTCATGAACGCCACTCCGACCCTCGGTTTCCTTCTCCACGACGTCGCACGGCTGCTGCGCAAGCGGTTCGAGCAGCGCGCGAAGTGCCTTGGGTTGACCCGGTCGCAATGGCAGACGCTTGCCTATCTCTCGAATAACGAAGGCATCCATCAAGGCGGCCTTGCCGAAATCCTCGAAGTCGAGCCGATCACGCTGGTGCGCATTCTCGACAAGCTCGCCGAACGCGGGCTGATCGAGCGCCGCCAGCACCCGACGGACCGGCGCATCTGGCTGCTCTACATGCGCGACGAGGCGCACCCGCTGCTCGCCGAAATGCGCGAGCTCGGCGACACCACCCGCGCGGAAGCGCTTCAAGGCGTCTCGGTCGAGCAGCGCGAGCAGCTTTTCCACATCCTATCCATAATGAAGACGAACCTGGTTCAGGCATGCCGGAGCCCGGTTGACGAGAATGAGACGAACGATGGCTGATCAATTCCCCCTCCGCGTCGTTGCCGACGCGAATGCCAAGACCAAGACCGAGACTCCTGTCGAAGACAACGAAGCGAAACAGCAGGAAACGGTAGCCGAAGCGCCTTCATCCAATTCAGCGCCGGCTGCCGCCGTGGCTGCGCCTGGCGGCAACAAGGTCCGCCGCCGGCGCAGTCTCACGCGGCCGATCCTGTTTGCCTTGCTGCCGGTGGCACTCGTCGTCGGCGGTTATTATTACGTCAATGGCGGCCAGGTGATGTCGACCGACAACGCCTATATCCAGGCCGACATGGTCGGGCTCACTACCGATGTCTCGGGCATCGTCGACCAGATCAATGTGCATGAGAACGAGGCGGTCAAGGCGGGACAGGTGCTCTTCAGCCTGCGGTCGGATTCTTTCAAGATCGCGCTTGATGGCGCCAAGGCGCAACTGGGCGCGCAGCGCAATCAGATCATGAATCTCAAGGCCAGCTATCAGCAGTCGCTTGCCGAGATCACGCAGGCGCAAGCCGACCTGCCCTATTATCAGGATCAGTTTGATCGGCAGCAGAACCTCGTCAACAACGGCAGCGCGACGCAGTCGGCCTATGACGAAGCCAAGCACAATCTGGAAGCCGCGCAGCAGAAGGTTGCAGTCGCCAAGGCGGAAGCCGCAACGACACTCGCCCAGCTCGGCGGCAATGCCGACCAGCCGGCCGAGGAAAACCCGCTCTACCTGCAGGCCAAGTCGAATGTCGACAGTGCCCAGCGCGAACTCGACCACAGTGTCGTCAAGGCGCCGTTCGACGGCATCGTCACCAATGTCAACGCGCTGCAGGTGGGGTCCTACCTGCAGGCTTCGCAGCAGGCCTTCTCGCTTGTTGCCACCGATCATCTGTGGATCGCCGCCAGCCCCAAGGAAACCGAGCTCACCTATGTCAAGCCCGGCCAGACGGCCGAGATCTATGTCGACACCTATCCCGGCGTGACATGGAAGGGCAAGGTCGAGAGCATCAGCCCGGCCTCCGGCTCCAGCTTCTCGCTGCTGCCGGCGCAGAACACCACGGGCAACTGGGTGAAGGTCGTCCAGCGCATTCCGATGCGCGTCAGCATCGAGGACACCGACGGCAAGCCGCCGCTGCGCGTCGGCATGAGCACGGTGGTCGATGTCGAGACCGGCCATGCCCGCGACCTGCCTGATTTCGTCAACAAGCTTCTGGGTCGGCCTCAGGGCAAGGATCATGAGTAACGCTTCCGCTTCTCCGGCGACGCCGATTGCCAATCGCGGTGCGATCACGGCCTGCGTCATCCTCGCCGTCATCATGCAGGCGCTGGACACGACGATCGCCAACGTGGCGCTGCCCTATATCCAGGGCAGCGTGTCGGCCTCTGCCGACCAGATCAACTGGGTGCTGACTTCCTATATTGTCGCAGCGGCAATCATGACGCCGCCGTCGGGCTTCCTCGCCGCCAAGTTCGGCCGCAAACGCGTGCTGCTCGTCGCCATCGCCGGCTTCGTGGCGGCCTCCGTTCTCTGCGGCCTGGCGCAATCGCTGAACCAGATCGTCGCCTTCCGCCTGCTGCAAGGCTTGTTCGGGGCATCGCTGGTGCCGCTTTCCCAGGGCATCCTCCTGGACATCTATACGGTCGAGGAGCGCGGCTCGGCCATGGCCCTTTTCGGCGTCTCGGTCATGGTCGGGCCGGTGCTTGGGCCTGTCATCGGCGGCTGGCTGACCGACAATATCAGCTGGCGCTGGGTGTTTTATATCAACGTGCCGATCGGCGCGCTGGCTTTCATGGGCATCGTCGTCTTCGTCACCGAGACCAAGAGGGATCTGCTCGCCAAACTGGACTGGTTCGGCTTCGGGATGATGAGCCTCGGCATCGCCGCGCTGCAGCTCTTCCTCGACCGCGGCGAGCAGCTCGACTGGTTCTCCTCGGGCGAGATCGTCGTCGAGGCGCTGATCTGCGCCTCAGCCTTCTATCTGCTGATCGTGCATACGCTGACGGCGGAGAAATCCTTCGTGAACCCGAAGCTGTTCCTCGACCAGAATTTCTCGATCAGCATGATCTTCATCTTCGTGGTCGGCATCACCTATCTCGCCTCACTGGCGCTGATGACGCCCTATCTGCAGACGCTGATGGGCTATCCCGTCATCACCGCCGGCATCGTCATGGGGCCGCGCGGGCTCGGCACCATGCTCTGCATGTTCATCGTCGGGCGGCTGGTCGGCAAAGTCGATACGCGCGCGTTGCTGGCGCTCGGCTTGGGGCTCACCGCGTGGGCGATGTACGACATGACCGGCTGGACACCCGACGTCTCGCAATGGACGATCATCTCGGTCGGCTTCATCCAGGGCGCCGGCCTTGGCTTTCTGTTCGTGCCGCTGACAACGATCGCTTTTTCCACGCTGCCCGCCCATATGCGCGGCGACGGCACCGGTCTCTACAACCTGTCGCGAAACATCGGCTCGGCGGTCGGCATCTCGATCGTGTCGGCGCTGATCGTCGAGAACACGCAGAGCAATCATGAATCGATCGCGGCCTATGTGACGCCGTTCAACCACGCCTTCAATGCGGTGGCTGCGCAGGGGCTCAGCCCGGTGACGGCGGCCGGCCGCGCTTCGCTCAACGAGATCATCACGCTGCAAGCGACGATCATCGCCTATATGGACGATTTCAAGCTGCTGATGCTGATGTCGCTTGCGGTCATTCCGCTGGTGCTGCTGCTGCGCAAGCCGAAGGCAGCCCCCGCCGTCGACCACAGCGCGGTGATGGAATAAAGTCGAGGCGTTCACGCAATTCCCGGCAAAAGCGCTTCGCGCTTTGCCTGGAAAAACCGCTTCGCACTTTTCCTGGAATTGCTAGCGGAACGGCTTGCTGAGATAACGCGATCCCTGAACGCCGAAGCGCCATGGTGCATCGGAATTTTTCGTGATGCCGATGCGTTTTCCCGAGACGATCGGCACGGGTGCCGACACCGCAATCGCATAGGGCGGGCGATCAAGCAGCCGGTCATTAATCGCGATATCGATGCCGAGCGCCTGGCAGAGCTTGCCGGGGCCGCTGCAGAGCGCTGTCAGCATATCGGTGCCGCGCCGTTCGATCATCGCAGAAATTCCCGTTTCCGGTTCCAGCGCGCGGATCAGCACGGCCGAGCCCGGATGGCAGACGAAATTCAGGCACCAGTACATGCCGTAGATGCGGTAGATGTAGACGTTGCCCGGCTTGCCGTACATGGCGCCGTTGCGCTTGGTCGGGCCGCGAAAGCTGTGCGAGGCCTCGTCGTCGGGGAAATAGGCTTCGGTCTCGGTGATGCGTCCGCCGACGCCATCCACCGTCAGGTGGCAGCCGAGCAGGTCGCGAGACACGGTAATAGCATCGCGCTCGAAAAATTTCCTGAGGCTTTCGCCGGTGAGCGTGCCGGTGCCGATCGCACCCGATATCGTTCCACCATCGGTCATGGCCGACGCAGATAACATTCAGCGCGCTCGCCGTCACCCCGAAACAGCTTCATGTTTGCGGCCGGAGACATCAGCGGCCGGCATTCGGATCGCGCATCGGGATGGAGGAGACGGTGACCGAGACCGGATCGCTCGCCGGGAAGGAATCTTCCAGACCCTCCTCCAGCTCTTCTTCAAGCAAAGCAGGGTCCTTGCTGCGCGCGCCGTCGCTATGGGCAGGTTCGATGGCTGCGGCAAGCAGGGCCTTGGCCCGCAAGACGGCGTTTTCCGAGGTCAGTTCAGGTGTGCTCCGCAGCGTCACGGCAATGCTGTCTTCGCCTTCGCCGCCGAATTCGACGACGAAGCCGTCTTCCGTCTGGTAGACGGTGATATCGTTGAGTGCCATGGCCGCTCTCCGAGGGCGCTCATATTAGCAAGGCGCAATTTAGTGAAGCGCGTTTTCGGAATTTTGTCGAGCAAAGACCTTCACCAGCCAGTCGATGAAGACGCGCACGCGCGGCGAAAGCTGGCGGTTGCGGGGGTAGAGCAGGGAAACCGGGGTCGGGGTCAGCGGAAAATCCTGCAGTATCTGGACCAGCGTTCCCGCGGCAAGATCTTCTTCGGCGTGATAGCGTGGGATCTGGATCATACCGAGGCCCATCCTTGCCGCTGAAATATAGCTTTCGGCGGCGTTGACCGCGACGGTGGCGGGAATGGTGATGTCACGCACCGTGCCGCGGACGGTGAATTCGAGCGGCAGCAGGCTGCCGGTGCCGCTGGAGTGGAAACCGACCATGCGATGGCCGGCAAGCCGGTCGGGATGCTGCGGCAGCCCGTGGCGGGTGATATAGGCGGGGGAGGCGAGTGTCACCTCATCGAGCATGGCGACACGCCGAGCAACCATGTCGCTGTCTTGCGGCGTGCCGACGCGCAGCACGCAATCGATGCCCTCACGCACGAGATCGACCAGCCGATCGCCCTCGCTCATGTAGAATTCGATCTCCGGATAGGTCTCCAGGAAGGACGGCAGGCTCGGCAGCACGAAATGGCGGGCGAGTGTGCCATGCACGTCGACACGCAGCATGCCCTTCGGCTTGGCGCCGGCAAAAGCGCCTTCAGCTTCCTCGATATCGGCGAGGATCGACAGGCAGCGTTGGTAATAGGCTTCGCCATCAAGCGTCGGACTGACATGGCGCGTCGTGCGCTGGAGCAGGCGCACGCCGAGGCGGGCTTCCAGCCCCTTGACCGCATCGGTGACAGTCGAGCGCGGCAGACCGGTGTCTTCGGCGGCAAGGGTGAAGCTGCGGCGTTCCACGACACGGCAAAACACCCGCATGGCGTCAAATCTGTCCATCTTTTTGTTCGACATCTCCGGATAGTGATGCCGAATAATGCTTGATTATCCGCAAAAGGAAAGAGCGCATCTTCTCCTCATCGAAAACGCGCTGCGGCGCAGAATGAAGGAGAAGGATAATGGCTTCCAACGAAAACAAGGTCGCATTGGTGACCGGCTCGTCCCGCGGCATCGGCGCAGCGGTCGCCGAGCGTCTCGCCAAGGACGGTTTCACCGTCGTCATCAATTACTCTGGCAATGCCGCTCCGGCCGAGGAACTGGCAAAGAAGATCGAGCAGGCCGGCGGCAAGGCGCTGACGGCGAAGGCCGATGTCAGCGATGCGGAAGCCGTCCGCCGCATGTTCGATGCAGCGGAGACCGCTTTCGGCGGCGTCGACGTGCTCGTCAACAATGCCGGCATCATGATGCTCTCTTCGCTTGCCGAGGCCGATGACGCCAACTTCGATCGCCAGATCAGCGTCAACCTCAAGGGCACCTTCAATACGCTGCGCGAGGCAGCCAGGCGTCTGCGCGACGGCGGCCGGGTGGTCAACTTTTCGACATCCGTCGTTGGCCTGAAGCTCGAAACCTACGGCGTCTATGCCGCTACCAAGGCTGCGGTGGAAACGCTGACGGCGATCATGGCCAAGGAGATGCGTGGCCGCAACATCACCGTCAACGCCGTCGCGCCCGGTCCTGTCGCCACCGAGCTTTTCCTTAACGGCAAGTCGGACGAACTCATCGCCCGTACGGCGAAAATGAACCCGCTGGAACGCCTCGGCACACCGGAAGACATCGCTTCTGCGGTTGCCTTCCTCGCCGGCCCGGACGGCGGCTGGATCAACGGCCAGACGCTGCGCGCCAATGGCGGCGTGATCTGACGAAATCGGCGGCTTCCGGCCGCCGCTCATTCAAATTTTCATTCCTCAATCAGCCAATCGAATCCAGAAGGAATAGGATCATGAGCAAGCAAGTCATCGTCATAACCGGCGCTTCCAGCGGTTTCGGCGCTCTCACCGCCCGTGCGCTCGCCAAGGCCGGCCACACCGTCTATGCCGGCATGCGTGCCACGGAAAGCCGCAACGCTGCCGCCGTCGCCGATGCGGCTGAATTCGCCAAGGAGAACAATGTCGATCTGCGCTCGGTCGAACTCGATGTCGCCTCCGACGCGTCGGTTGTATCAGGTATCGCCAGGATCATCGCCGATGAGGGTCGCCTCGATGTCATCATTCACAATGCCGGCCATATGTCCTTCGGTCCGGCCGAAGCTTTCACGCCGGAACAGTTCGCCGAGCTCTTCGACATCAACGTGCTCTCCACCCAGCGCGTCAACCGCGCGGCACTCCCCTATCTGCGCAAGCAGGGCAAGGGCCTGGTGGTGTGGGTATCGTCGTCGAGCAGCCGCGGCGGCACGCCTCCCTACCTCTCGCCCTATTTCGCCGCTAAGGCGGCGATGAATTCACTTGCCGTCTCCTATGCCGGCGAGCTTACCCGCTGGGGCATCGAGACCTCGATCATCGTGCCCGGCGCCTTCACCAAGGGCACCAACCATTTTGCCCATTCCGGCTCGCCCGATGATACGGCCCGCGCCGCCGAATACAATGAAGGACCCTACAAGGGTGTGCCGGAACAGGCGCTGCGGGGCCTGGCAGCGCTCGAACCTGCCGACGCCGATGCCGGCGCGGTTGCCGCGGCCATCGTCGATGTCGTCGGCAAGCCGTTTGGCACCCGGCCATTCCGCGTCCATATCGATCCGTCCGAGGACGGCGCGGAGATCGTCAACAGCGTCGCCGACCGTGTGCGGGCGGAACTGTTCCGCCGCATCGGCCTCGAGGACTTGCTGAAGCCGGCCGTCGGGGATTGAAACCCGGTTCGCCACCGCCGCGGGAACGACCGCGCGGGAAGACAGGAGCCAAGCCGTCATCGCAAATATGTGAACGCGATTGCGGAATTTTCCCTTATAATCCTGCGGGGAGTGCGTATATCTGCTTTATCGCGAGAGAGTGGAAATCCCTGCCGCTCTCTTTGCGAACCTCCAGAGCCTGCCGCGCTCTTGCTACGGTGCGACAGGCTTGATGTTCAAAGTTGCAGATTGCGGCCCGTCGAAGGTTTCCCCTGCCTTCCGGGCCGTATTTGTCTTGGCGCTCAACCGTCGTTCAGTCTTGCCTCGACCAGAAGTTTCACCAGCCAGTCGACGAAGACGCGGACCTTGTTGCTGAGGTGGCGGTTCGGCGGATAGACGACATAGAGCGGCAGCGGATCGCGACGCCAGTCTGGCAGCACGCGGACAAGTTCGCCCTTTGCCATCGGCTCGCGCGCCATGAAGATCGGTACCTGCGCGATGCCGAGGCCTGTCAGCGCAGCCGTCAGATAGGTGCGGCTATCGTTGACCGAGGCGATGTAACGCGGACTGGTCTCGATCACCTCGTTGTGCCGGCGAAATTCGAAGGGCAGCGTCCGGTTGTTCTGGGCGCGGAAATAGTTGACGGTGTAATGATCCGCCTCCAGATCCTCTGGCCGCTCGGGCATGCCGAATTTCTGGATGTAGCCCGGCGAAGCACAGGTGATCATCTCGACTTCGGAGACGCGCCGCGCAATCAGCGACTGGTCGGCAGGCGTGCCGGCCCGCAGCGCGCAATCGACATTTTCTGCAAGATAATCGACCGTGCGGTCGCCGACACCGAGGTCGATACGGATATCGGGATAACGCTGATAGAAATCGCAAAGTGCCGGAACCACAATCCAATCGGCGAAAGCGCCGGCCATCTCGACACGCAGCCGTCCGCTCGGCAAGCTCTGTGAATTGGAAAGGCTGCCATCGAGCTCCTCGAGTTCCGAAATGATCTGGGCGGCGCGTTCGTAATAAAGCGCGCCGTCGGTGGTCACCATGACCCGGCGCGTGGTCCGATTCAAAAGCTTGGTGCGCAGATGCGCTTCCAGGCCCTGGATGAGATTGGTCACCGTCGCCTTGGGCATAGCGAGCATGTCGGCGGCGCGGGTGAAATTGCCCGTCTCCACGACGCGAATGAAGACGCGCATTGCCGAGAGCTGATCCATCGGTTTCAAATCCGCAGTTTGCGTTGCACCATTGTTCGAGATCTGGAACAGTGTTATCGCGTTATAGCTTCTTATTCCTTGGTTGGAATAACAATATCTTTTTTGTACAAAATGCAAGCGGCAGGTGTTGTCTGCTTGTCGCCGACACAGAAGAGACCGGAAGCATGACGGTGGAATGGAAAGATATGATGCTGGATAAGGTGGCCATCGGCCCCGTTTCCGCACGCATCTACCAGGGCGCCGATTACGGCAAGGGTCCGCCGATCGTGCTTTACCTGCATGGCGGCGCGTTTCTGGATAGCGACAGACACGTCGACCGACCGGTGGCGATGAGCCTCGCCAAGGCCGGCGCCATCGTGGTTGCCGCCGATTACAGCAGCCTTTCCGGCAATCTATTTCCAAAGGCGCTGGAAGTTTCCTTCTCCGTTTTCACTTATCTCGCCAACAAACGCGCCGGTCTCGGCGACCGCAAGTCGCTGCTCTTCGTCGCCGGCGAAGAGGCGGGCGGCAATGTTGCCGCCGGCGTGGCGCTGAAGGCGCGCGACCAAATGCCGGACGCGCTCGACGGCCAGGTGCTGATTTCGCCGCTGCTCGATCCCTTCATGGGCACCTCCTCGATCCGCAAGGCTGAAGCCATCGGCATGCGCCAGCGCTGGACGGAAGGTTGGAGCCACTATCTGAGCGGCGGCGGTTGCCACCCTTATGCGGCGCCTTGCCTCTGTTCGCGTATTTCAGGCGTCGCGCCGGCGCTGATATTCACCGCGGAGGACGATCCTCTGCACGACGAAACGATTGGTTACGGTGTCCGCCTGAAACAGGCCGGCGTCGGTGTGCGCCAGCATGTCCTTCCCGCCGGGACGGGCTGGCCCTCGATTTATGGTGGGAAATCCGACGGAGCGCCCGACTGGCAGGAAAACGTCAGCCGCCATTTCGGAAGCTTCCTTCGGGAGGTAAGCGTTCAACCGCAATTGCATTGAAGAAGACCTGATATTTCAGCGGCTTAGAGCCGCAAGGAGAGTACTGATGACGTCCAGAAGTAAGCGCTGGGCCCTGATGGGCGCCGGCATAGGCCTTGTTGCGTCCATTTCCGGCGCTGCATTGTTTTTCGAATTGCCGATGAGCACGACCGCCACGGCCGCTTCCGCCCCCGCGCAGGCTCCCGCTGTGCCGGTGACGGTTGCCGTCGTCGCGGCGCGCGACGTGACGGCCTGGGAAAGTTTCTCCGGCCGTCTCGAAGCGGTCGACCGGGTGCAGGTGCGTTCCCGTGTCGCCGGCGCCATCCTTTCGGTGGCGTTCCGCGAAGGGGCGCTGGTCAAGCAGGGCGACCTGCTCTTCACCATCGACCCGGCTCCCTACCAGGCGAGCGTGGCGCAGGCGCAAGGCCAGGTCGCTTCGGCCGAAGCCAAGGTCAGCCTGGCGCAGACCGAACTCGATCGCGGCCGCAGGCTTTCCGACAACCGCACCATCTCCCAGAGCGATCTCGATCAGCGCCAGAGTGCGCTGGCCGAGGCTCAGGCGGGCCTGCGTTCGGCGCAAGCCGCACTGCAGTCGGCTCAGCTCGATCTCGATTACACCGAGGTGCGGGCTCCAGTGTCCGGCCGCATCGGCAAGATCGAGGTGACCGCCGGTAACCTCGTCGCGGCCGGGTCGGCCTCGCCGGCGCTGACGACGCTCGTTTCGGTCGATCCGATCTATGCGAGCTTCAATGCCAGCGAAGAGATGGTGACGCGGGCGCTCGCCCAGCTTCCGCAGACGGACAGCGCCCTGCCTCCCGTCGAGCAGATCCCGGTCGAGGTCGGCACACTGACCGACAGCGGCACGCCGATCAAGGGCAAGCTGCAACTGATCGACAACGAGGTCGATGCGGCCAGCGGCACGATCGGCGTTCGCGCCGTCTTCGATAATCCGGGCGGGCGTCTCATCCCCGGCCAGTTCGTGCGGGTGCGCATGGGCCAGCCGAAGGCCGAGAACAAGATCGTCATCAGTGACCGCGCCGTCGGCACAGACCAGGACAAGAAGTTCGTCTTCGTCGTCGATGGCGAGAACAAGGTCGCCTATCGGCAGGTCCAGCTCGGCACAGTGACTGACGGTCAGCGGGTGGTCGAAGGCGGCCTGAACGTCGGCGAGAAGATCGTCGTCAACGGTCTGCAGCGCATCCGTCCAGGCGCAGTCGTCGCGCCTCAGATGGAAGAGAAGGTCGCGACCGCGCAGTAAAGACTTTCGCCTTCCCCTGAGGGGAGGGCCATACTCGAAATGATACGACCCGCCGGCGGCTCCCAAACCGCCGGAGAGGGACTTTGCATCCATGTTCACCCCGGAGAGGGCTTTGATATGAACATCTCCAGATTCTTTGTCGACCGCCCGGTCTTTGCCGGCGTTCTTTCGGTCCTCATCCTGGTTGCCGGCCTGATCGGCCTGCGCGCGCTGCCGATTTCCGAATATCCGGAGGTCGTGCCGCCGTCGATCGTCGTGCGCGCCACCTATCCTGGCGCCAACCCAAGCGTCATCGCCGAAACGGTGGCGACGCCGCTCGAAGAGCAGATCAACGGCGTCGAAGGCATGCTCTATATGGCCAGCCAAGCGACATCGGACGGCGTGCTCAACGTCACCGTCACCTTCAAGCTCGGCACCGACCCCGACAAGGCGCAGCAGCTCGTACAGAACCGCGTTTCGCAGGCCGAACCGCGCCTGCCGGCGGAAGTCCGTTCGCTCGGCATCACGACGGTCAAGAGTTCACCCAACTTCATCATGGTCGTCAACCTCGTCTCCGACGGGAACAGTCACGACATCACCTATCTTCGCAATTACGCGACCTTGAACGTCAAGGATCGGCTCGCCCGCATCGCAGGCGTCGGTCAGGTGCAGGTCTTCGGCGCCGGCGACTATTCCATGCGTGTCTGGATCGACCCTCAGAAGGCCGCCGAACACAATCTTGCCGCCAGCGACATCAGCAGCGCGATCAGTTCCCAGAACATCCAGGCCGCCGCCGGTATCATCGGCGCATCGCCGAGCCAGCCCGGTGTGGACCTGCAGCTCAACGTCAATGCCCAGGGCCGCCTGCGCACGCCCGAGGAGTTCGGCAACATCATCGTCAAGACGGGCGCCAATGGCGAGATCACCCGCCTTCGCGATGTCGCCCGCATCGAGCTCGGTGCTGCGGACTACACGCTGCGTTCGCTGCTCGACGGCAAGCCGGCCGTCGCCGTCGCCGTTCTTCAGGCGCCGGGTTCGAACGCGATCGAGATCGCGGACAATGTGAACGCGACCATGGATCAGCTGCAGCTCGCCATGCCTGAGGGCGTCAAATACGAGATCGTCTACGATACGACGAAATTCGTGCGGGCCTCGATCGAGAAGGTCATCGACACGCTGCTCGAAGCCATCGCGCTCGTCGTCCTCGTCGTCATCCTGTTCCTGCAGACGTGGCGCGCCTCGATCATCCCGCTGATCGCCGTTCCCGTCTCGATCATCGGCACTTTCGCGGTCATGTATGTCTTCGGCTTCTCGATCAACGCGCTCAGTCTGTTCGGACTGGTGCTTGCGATCGGTATCGTCGTCGACGACGCGATCGTGGTGGTCGAAAACGTCGAGCGCAATATCGAGGAAGGCCTGTCGCCGCGGGCTGCCACCTACAAGGCGATGAGGGAAGTCTCCGGTCCGATCGTCGCGATCGCGCTGGTCCTCGTCGCGGTCTTCGTGCCGCTTGCCTTCATCTCCGGTCTGTCGGGTCAGTTCTACCGCCAGTTCGCGCTGACGATCGCGATATCGACCGTCATCTCGGCCTTCAACTCGCTCACGCTGTCTCCGGCGCTGGCAGCCCTTCTCCTGAAGAGCCATGATCAGCCGAAGGACTGGCTGACGCGGTTCATGGACGCTATCTTCGGCTGGTTCTTCCGCGGCTTCAACCGTGTCTTCGGCGCGGGCTCGAATGCCTACGGCAAGGGCGTTGGCGGGCTGTTGTCGCGCAAGAGCATCGTCATGGTGATCTATCTGGCGCTGGTCGGTGCGACCTACAGCCTGTTCAGCACGGTCCCCGGCGGCTTCGTGCCGTCGCAGGACAAGCAGTATCTGATCGGCTTTGCCCAGTTGCCGGATGCCGCAAGCCTCGACCGCACGGAAGACGTCATCAAGCGCATGACCGACATCGCGCTGGCGCAGCCGGGCGTTGCCAATGCGATTGCCTTCCCGGGCCTGTCGATCAACGGCTTCACCAACTCCTCGAATGCCGGCATCGTCTTCGTGACGCTGAAGGACTTCGAAGAGCGCAAGACGCCCGATCTCTCGGGCGGCGCAATCGCCATGGCGCTGAACCAGAAGTTCGGCGTCATCCAGGATGCCTTCATCGCCATGTTCCCGCCGCCGCCGGTCAATGGTCTCGGCACGACGGGCGGTTTTAAGCTGCAGATCGAGGATCGTGCCGGCCTCGGCAACCAGGCGCTCGACGAGGCGACCAAGGCCGTGCTTGCAAAAGCCTACCAGACGCCTGAGCTGGCCGGGCTGTTCTCCAGCTTCCAGATCAACGTGCCGCAGCTCTATGCCGATCTCGACCGTGCCAAGGCCGAGCAGCTCGGGGTTTCCGTCACCGACGTCTTCCAGACGCTGCAGATCTATCTCGGCTCGCTCTATGTGAACGACTTCAACGCCTTCGGCCGCACCTACAGCGTCCGTGTGCAGGCCGATGCGAAATTCCGCGCCCAGCCGGAAGATATCGGCCAGTTGAAGGTCCGGTCGGCATCGGGTGAGATGATCCCGCTTTCGGCCCTTTTGAAGGTGGAGCCGAGCACCGGTCCGGAACGGGCGAACCGCTACAACGGCTTCCTTGCCGCCGATATCAACGGCGGTCCGGCACCGGGCTTCTCGTCGGGTCAGGCGCAGGCGGCAATCGAGAAGATCCTTCACGAGACCCTGCCTGCGGGCATCGACTTCGAATGGACGGATCTGACTTATCAGCAGATCCTGGCCGGCAATTCGAGCATCGTCGTCTTCCCCCTGGCACTGTTGCTCGTCTTCCTGGTATTGGCCGCCCAGTATGAAAGCCTGACGCTGCCGCTTGCGATCATCATGATCGTGCCGATGGGCGTGCTGGCCGCGCTGACCGGCGTCTGGCTCACCGGTGGGGACAACAACATCTTCACCCAGATCGGTCTCGTGGTGCTTGTGGGTCTATCAGCGAAGAACGCGATCCTGATCGTGGAATTCGCCCGCGAACTGGAGTTCGAGGGAAGGACACCGCGGGAGGCCGCAATCGAGGCCAGCCGCCTTCGCCTTCGCCCGATCCTCATGACTTCGCTGGCCTTCATCATGGGTGTCGTGCCGCTCGTCGTCTCTACCGGCGCCGGCGCGGAAATGCGCGCGGCCATGGGTGTCGCGGTCTTCTCGGGCATGATCGGCGTGACCTTCTTCGGCATCTTCATGACGCCGGTATTCTACGTGCTGCTGCGGCGGCTGACGGGCAACCGTCCGCTCATCCAGCACAAGCCGGACGAACACAAGGAAGAAGAGGCGGAGGTCATCCGGCTCGCGGCGGAATAAACGGAATTCAACCTTCCTTTGTCGAGTAAATCGGGCGGTAACTTCGGTTCTCGCCCGTATCGTTTTCAGGGCATAAGGCCGAAGTGTGCGCGGCCTTCGGGCGACGCCCTGCAGCGCATATGACAAAAATGCGTTACGTCCGGCAAAACGGTTTGCAACGATGGGCGAGGGGACTATCAAAGACGGACAACAGTTGGGAGGACTGAATGACGAGTTCGAGAGAAGGTCATGACGGCAGGCGGATCGCCTTTCTCGGCACCGGCCTGATGGGCGCGCCGATGGCTCGCCGGCTGCTTGGCGCGGGCTTTGCCGTCACCGTTTGGAATCGCGATCCCAGCAAGGCCGAGGCGCTTGCGGGAGACGGCGCGGTCTATGCGAAAATGCCGGCGGATGCCGTTTCGGGCGCCGACGTCGTCATCACCATGCTGACCAACGCCGAGGCGGTGAAGGACGTGTTATTCGACCGCGGAGCGGCCGATGCGATGGCGCCTGGCGCTACCGTCATCGACATGAGTTCGATTGCCCCGCATTTCGCCCGCGACCATTCGGCGAGGCTTGCCGACCGCGGCATCCATCATGTCGATGCGCCGGTATCAGGCGGCGTCGTCGGTGCGGAAGCCGGTAGCCTCGCGATCATGGCGGGCGGCGACAAGGACGTGGTCGCCGGGCTTGCCGATGTCTTTGCGCCGATGGGGCGCGCGACCCGCGTTGGTCCAAGTGGGGCGGGCCAGCTTGCCAAGCTTGCCAACCAGCAGATCGTCGCGGTGACGATCGGCGCCGTCGCCGAAGCGATGATGCTGATCGAAGCGGGCGGCGGCTCGCAGGCGGCCTTCCGGGACGCCATTCGCGGCGGCTTTGCCGAGAGCCGTATCCTCGAACTGCACGGCAAGCGCATGGTCGAGCGGCAGTTTACCGCAGGCGGTTCGTCCAGCAACCAGTTGAAGGATTTGAACGCCGCCATGGAGGCGGCCAAGACCCTGTCACTGACGCTGCCGCTGACTGCGGCGGTACATGCCGAATTCAGCGAATTCGTCGCCAATGGCAATGGCGAAAAGGATCACAGCGGCCTGCTCCTCCATCTCGAAGAGAAGAATGCCCGGTCGGGAGGAAAGAAGTGACGGACAGCCATTCGCCGAAGCGGCGCCTACGTTCGCAGGACTGGTTCGACAATCCCGATCATATCGACATGGCAGCGCTCTATCTCGAGCGCTTCATGAATTACGGCATTACGCCGGAAGAGCTGCGCTCCGGCAAGCCGATCATCGGGATCGCCCAGAGCGGCAGTGATCTTACGCCCTGCAACAGGGTGCATGTCGAGCTTGCCAAGCGCGTGCGCGACGGCATTCGCGATGCCGGCGGCATTCCGATCGAGTTTCCGACACATCCGATCTTCGAGAATTGCAAGCGGCCGACGGCCGCACTCGACCGCAATCTCGCCTATCTCGGCCTCGTCGAAATCCTCTACGGCTATCCGCTCGACGGTGTCGTGCTGACCACCGGCTGCGACAAGACCACGCCTTCAGCGATCATGGCGGCTTCGACGGTCGATATCCCGGCGATCGTGCTCTCCGGCGGCCCGATGCTCGACGGTTGGCACGAGGGGGAGCTGGCGGGTTCCGGCACGGTGATCTGGCGGATGCGGCGGAAATATGCAGCAGGCGAGATCGATCGGGAGGAATTCCTGCAGGCGGCGCTCGATTCTGCGCCTTCCGTCGGCCACTGCAATACGATGGGCACCGCTTCGACGATGAATGCGCTGGCCGAGGCGCTCGGCCTTTCGCTGACCGGCTGTGGCGCCATTCCGGCCGCTTACCGCGAACGCGGCCAGATGGCCTACCGCACCGGGCGACGCGCCGTCGAAATCGTGTTCGAGGATCTGAAGCCGTCGGACATCCTGACGCGCGAGGCTTTCCTGAATGCGATCCGCACCAATTCGGCGATCGGCGGCTCGACCAACGCGCAGCCGCATCTGGCCGCGATGGCGAAGCACGCCGGCGTCGAACTCTATCCCGACGACTGGCAGGTGCATGGCTTCGATATCCCGCTGCTGGCCAATGTCCAGCCGGCGGGCGCCTATCTCGGTGAGCGCTTCCATCGCGCCGGCGGCACACCGGCGATCATGTGGGAACTGCTGCAGGCCGGAAAGCTCGATGGCAACTGTCGCACGGTGACGGGCAGGACGATGGCCGAGAATCTAGAGGGCAAGGAAGCGTGTGACCGTGAGGTCATCACGCCGTTCGCTGAACCGCTGAAGGAGCGGGCTGGCTTCCTCGTTCTCAAGGGCAATCTCTTCGATTTCGCGATCATGAAGATGAGCGTGGTCTCGGAGGATTTCCGCCGGCGTTATCTTGAGGAACCCGGGCGCCAAGGCGTCTTCGAGGGCAGGGCGGTGGTCTTCGACGGTTCCGAGGACTATCACAAGCGCATCAACGATCCCGAACTCGGCATCGACGAAAATACCATCCTGGTCATCCGCGGCGCCGGACCGATCGGCTGGCCGGGTTCAGCTGAGGTCGTCAACATGCAGCCGCCGGATCATCTGCTGAAGCGCGGCATCCGCAGCCTGCCGACGATCGGCGACGGCCGCCAATCGGGTACGGCGGACAGTCCCTCGATCCTCAACGCCTCTCCGGAAAGTGCTGCCGGCGGCGGCCTCGCCTGGCTTCGTACCGGCGATATCATCCGCATCGACTTCAACCACGGGCGCTGCGACATGTTGGTCGAGGACGCCGAGATCGAACGGCGCAAGGGCGATGGCATCCCGCCAGTGCCGGCGGATGCGACGCCATGGCAGCAGATCTATCGCCGCTCGGTTACGCAATTGTCGGACGGCGCGGTTCTGGAGGGAGCGACGGAATTCCGCCAGATCGCAAAAAACCCGCCGCGGCACAACCACTGATCTTGAAGCTGCCGCAGACTGCAAGTCCTTTGATCCAAAAGGGGAAAGTTCGTAACGAACAGTTCACCTAGTCACTAGTTCGGTCATCAGGACAAGGCTTCATTAATGCCGGCTTGAGACCATATTGCCGTTATGCAAGCTTCTAAGGCTGGGACCGCGTTGCCAGAGAAAAAAGCCACACGATCCGAACACGAGTTTCAGGATCTTCTGCGTCGGCTCGAACTCGCTCTCGATGCATCCCGGATCGGTGTCTGGGAGCACAGCATCGAGCAGGACGGGATCTTGTGGGATGCGCAGATGCATCGTCTCTACGAGACCGGCGAGACCTGTCGGCTGGTGCCGGCATCGCTTTGGTCGAATGCCATCCATCCCGATGATCGCGAGCGGGCGGAACGCGACTTCGAGCAGGCGATCGCGACGCGCGGCGCCTATAACTCACAATTCCGGATCGTATTGCCGAGCGGCGAAATCCGCCATCTGCGTTCGCGCGCGCATTTCTATGTCGATGCGGGGGGGCTGCCCTCCTTCATCGGCGCCGAATGGGATGTGACGGCCGACGTATTGCTCAACGCGGAACTTGCGCGGCAGAAGGTGGTGGCCGAGGCGAGGGCGCTGGCGCTGGAAGAAAGCAATGCGCGCATCGAGCATGTCGCCGATCACGACTATCTCACCGGCCTGCCGAATCGGCGCCTTCTCGACAAGCGGCTGGCGGAGCTGCCGGCCGACAAGAGCATCACGACGCTTGGCGTGCTGCATCTCGACCTCGACCAGTTCAAGCAGATCAACGACAGCCACGGTCATGCGGCAGGCGACGCCGTGCTCAGAGCCGCGGCCCTTCGCATCACCGCTGCCATTCCTGCGAATGGCATGGTCGCCCGTGTCGGCGGCGATGAATTCGTCATCGTGCTGGTCAATTTCACCGATCTCGCTGAGCTGAAGCAGATCACCGAGGACGTCCAGCGCCGGCTCAGGAAGAAGATCCGCTTCGGCCAGGAGATGCTGCAATCCGGCGCCTCGATCGGTGTTTCCTGGAGCGGCGATCGGCGGGCGCGCAATCTGCTGGCCGAATCCGACCTGGCGCTCTACCAGGCCAAGAAGCTCGGGCGCAACCGCGTCGAATTCTTCACGTGGCAATTGCAGGAGGATCTGCGCGCCAAGCGTCGCCTCGCCGAAGAGCTGAAGCTCGGGCTGGAGCGCGGCGAGATCCTTCCCTATTATCAGGTGCAGCTCGACGCCCGGACGCGGGAGGTCATCGGCTTCGAGGCGCTGGCGCGCTGGAAACATCCCGAGAAGGGCGTGCTCGCCCCCGGCCTATTCCTGAAGATCGCCGACGAGCACGGACTTGCGGCGGAGATCGATGCGGCGATCCTCAAAAGCGTTCTCGAAGACAGGCTGTTCTGGCTGTTGCGCGGCCTTGCGGTTCCACGCATCGCCGTCAATATCTCGGCGTCGCGCCTTGCCGATCCGGCGTTGCTCGACAAGCTGAGGAGACTCGATATCCCGCCCGGCGTGATCGTCTTCGAACTGGTCGAGACGATTTTCCTCGACGACAGCGACGAAAAACTGCTCGATCATATCGGCGATATCAAACAGATGGGCATCGACATCGAGATCGACGACTTCGGATCCGGCCATGCTTCGCTGATCGGCCTCGTCAAACTGCGGCCGAAGCGGCTGAAGATCGACCGGCAGCTCGTCACCGAGGTCGTCACTTCCGCCGAGCAGCGGCGCGTGGTGGGTTCGATCGTGGAAATCGCCAAGGCACTCGACGTCGAGGTGATCGCCGAGGGCATCGAGACCGAGGCGCATGCCGTCGTGCTGGCGCAGCTCGGCTGCGACGGTCTGCAGGGTTATGCGTTCGGTTATCCCGCACCGGCGGCCGAGACGGACCGTCTTTTCTCATCGATGACGAGCCGAATCGAAAAGCAGAAGACCGCGATGGGCAACTGAACGGCCGGTGATCCTTCCGCGGGCGACGGTCGTCGCTCCCGTTTTTTGCCGCGTTGCGGAGGTGATTTCGGATGAATGCTTCTCTCGTCTTTCAAATTGGCAGGCGATATCTTTTCGGCGCGGCTTTTTATTCGCAACGGCTGGAAGATAATTGAGGCGCAAGTAATTTTCTTGAGCTTGCAACGGCATTGTTTCATGGTAATGCGGAAACGAAGCTTTCTGTATTGCATCGAAAAATGATTATACGCGTCGTCAATTCCATGAGCGCGGCTCTCCATTGTTCGCAGGTGCAATCGGGGAACTGGGGCCTGACAATTGCTTTGCCGTTGCCGGGATTGACTTGCGGGACATTCAATCTGGGAAAGTTGCATGAATTCGGAATTTGCCGTTCGTTCGATGCGGCCCGGCGAACTGGAACTCGTGCTCGAATGGGCGCGTCAGGAAGGCTGGAACCCTGGCCTCGACGATTCGCTTGCATTCAGCGAGGCCGATCCGTCGGGATTTTTCGTCGGCTCCATCGGTGAAGTCCCCGTCGGTTCGATCTCGGTCGTCAAATATGGCGACACTTTTGCCTTCCTTGGCCTCTACATCGTCCATCCTGATTTTCGCGGCAAGGGTTACGGCAAGGCGATCTGGGCGACGGGCATCGCCAGCGCGGGAGACCGCACGATCGGTCTCGACGGCGTCGCCGCACAGCAGGACAACTACCGCAAGGCCGGCTTCGAACCCGCCTATTCCACCATTCGTTACGGTGGTGTCGCTACTTCCTTGCCTATCTCGACGCTTGTCGCGCAATCGGTGCTGGATTCACGCCTCGAAGGCCTGCAGCGTTATGATACGGCGATCTTTCCGCAGCCGCGGGATGCCTTTCTCGCCGCCTGGTGCACCGGCCGCAAGGGCCGCCGTTCGGCGGTGGTGCGCAAGAGCCACAAGATCCGCGGCTACGGCACGATCCGCCGCTGCTACGAGGGCTACAAGATCGGCCCGCTCTTTGCCAACGATGCCGACAGCGCCGCGGCGCTGCTTGCCGAGTTAATCCCCGAGGCGAAGGGGGCCGCGATATTTATCGATATCCCTGAGGAGAACCGCGAGGCGGTCGCGCTTGCCGAAGGCATCGGCCTTCAACCGGTGTTCGAGACGACACGCATGTATCGCGGACCGGCACCGGCCATCCCGCTGAAGCACGTCTTCGGCGTGACGACGCTGGAACTCGGTTAAAGCCTTTCCTGACCAGGAAAGGCTTTATCCACGGGTGTGGCGGGCACGGTTGGAGCCGAAGCTTTCGGCCGGCCCTTTTCGGCGATTGCGATGCCGCCCAAGGTCAGCACCAGCGCGATCACATGGAAGGACTGCAGCTGCTCGCCGATCAGGGCGACGGAAAGCAGCGTTCCGAACACCGGCACGAGATTGATGAACAAGCCGGCCCGGTTGGCGCCGATGGCCACGACGCCCTTGATATAGAGGATCTGCGCCACCAGCGAGGGGAAGATTGCCGTGTAGAGAGTGATGACCCAGCCGGCCTGGTCCGGCCACTGCGCGGCACCGCGGCCCGCCTCCCAAAGGAGCAGCGGCAGCGAGGTCAGCATGGCGCCGAGCGCCGGCACCGCCATCAGCGTGCGCCAGTCGAGCGGCGGCTTCCAGCGCAGGAAGATCGTGTAGACCGAATAGGCGGCAATGGCGATCAGCATCAGCCCGTCGCCGCGGTTGAGGCTGAGTTGCAGCAGCGTTGCGAGGTCGCCATGCGCGGCGGTCAGAGCGATGCCGATCAGCGTCATGCCGAAGCCGAGACATTGCGCCAGCGAGATGCCGGTACGGAAGAACATGAAATTCAGCAGGAAGATCAGCATCGGGATGCCGGCCTGCTCGATGGCGACGTTGATCGCCGTCGTATATTGCACGGCCGAATAAAGCATAGCGTTGAAAAGGGTGTAGCCGATGACGCCGTAGAAGAGGAGAAGCGGCAGGTTCTTCCTCACTACCGGCCAGTCCTTCCGCAGTTGCGGTACTGAAATCACGGCGATCATCGCCACGGCGAGGAACCAGCGCAGGAAGGTCAGCATCATCGGGCTGATATGCCCGAGCGCGAGTTTGCCGGCGACAGAGTTACCGCCCCAGCAGAGGGTGGCGATAACGAGGCAGATATAGGCCGTGGCTTGCAAGAGCGTTCTTCCCGTCTTTCCGCGATCGCCGAGCGGCGTTTTGTGATGGGAAATAGCCTGTCGGCTGCTGATTTGTCACGTAAAAAGCCCAATCTACTGTGACAACAGGGTCGCTTTCCAAAAAACAAAGCTTTATAGATGCGCGGGTTTGAGCAGGTGCGCGGTTCCGCGCCGGTAACAGGAAGAGTTGGATGACGAACGTAGTCGTGGTCGGTTCGCAATGGGGTGACGAAGGCAAGGGCAAGATTGTCGACTGGCTTTCGGAGCGTGCGGATATCGTTGTGCGCTATCAGGGCGGACACAATGCCGGCCATACGCTCGTCATCGACGGCACGAGCTATAAGCTCTCGCTGCTGCCGTCCGGCGTCGTGCGCCCGGGCAAGATGGCCGTCATCGGCAACGGCGTCGTCGTCGATCCGCATGCGCTGATCGCCGAGATCGGCCGGCTGGAGGCGCAGGGCGTGACGGTTACGCCTGACAATCTGCGCATTGCCGACAATGCGACGCTCATCCTGTCGCTGCACCGCGAGCTCGACGCGATGCGCGAGGATGCGGCGTCGAACAGCGGCACCAAGATCGGCACGACGCGCCGCGGCATCGGCCCGGCCTATGAAGACAAGGTCGGCCGCCGCGCCATCCGCGTCATGGATCTTGCCGATCTCGAGAGTCTTTCCGGCAAGGTCGACCGTATTCTGACGCATCACAATGCGCTTCGCCGCGGCCTCGGCGTTGCCGAAGTCAGCCACCAGGCGATCATGGACGAGCTGACCTCGATCGCCGATCGGGTGCTGCCTTTCCGTGATACGGTCTGGCTTTTCCTCGACAAGCAGCGCCGCAAGGGTGCTCGCATCCTCTTTGAAGGCGCGCAGGGCAGCCTGCTCGATATCGATCACGGCACCTATCCCTTCGTCACCTCCTCGAACACGGTGGCCGGCCAGGCGGCAGCCGGTTCAGGCATGGGACCCGGCTCGCTCGGTTATATCCTCGGCATCACCAAGGCCTATACGACGCGCGTCGGCGAAGGCCCGTTCCCGACCGAGCTCACCGACGAAATTGGCCAGTTCCTGGGCGAGAAGGGGCATGAGTTCGGTACTGTGACGGGGCGTAAGCGCCGCTGCGGCTGGTTCGACGCCGCACTCGTACGCCAGTCGGTCGCCACCAACGGCATCACGGGCATAGCCCTGACCAAGCTCGACGTGCTCGACGGTCTCGAGGAATTGAAGATCTGCGTCGGCTACATGCTCGACGGCGAACAGATTGATCATCTTCCCGCAAGCCAGGGAGCGCAAGCTAGGGTCGAACCGATCTACGTCACCCTGGAGGGATGGAAGGAATCGACCGTCGGCGCCCGCAGTTGGGCGGATCTGCCGGCACAGGCGATCAAATATGTTCGCCAGGTCGAAGAGCTGATCGGGGCGCCTGTCGCGCTCCTTTCCACCAGCCCGGAGCGGGATGACACGATACTTGTGACCGATCCGTTTGAGGATTAAGCTCACGGGTCACTGTGGAGGATGGTTCGGTAGAGTGCCGGACTTCTTGAGAAAGTACTGATGGCGGATTTTATTGCAGTCATTCGGCGGGCCGTCGACGGCCTGGCTGAAAATACCCCCGAGATGCGGGTGAAAGTCTACGAACGTGCCCGCGGCGCAGTGCAGCGGCAGCTCGAGAACATGAAGCCGCGTCCGCCGGAAGCCATGCTGCAACGCCAGCTCGAAAAGCTCGAGGCTGCCATCCGCGAGGTGGAAGGCGAACACTCCGAGGCGATGCCGCTCGACGAGCCGGTTGCGGCCGTCACCGCGTCGGAATCCTTCGAAGAACAAGCGGTTCCCGACGCAAGCGAACCGGCGTCAGCGCCGGAGACGGCTGTCGAGGAACCGGTCTACCAAGCCTATGCGGAACCGCAGGCGGCCGAGGCCGCCGGCGAGCCCGATCACGTGGAAGCCGCCGCGCCGGAGGAGGCTGAGGAAGAGGTCACCACCGAGGAGCCTCTTTCCCAGGAAACACTCGTTTCCCCTGAAACATCCGTTCCCGCGGAAACCCCTGTTTTCGCAGAGACACCGGTTTCGCCGGAGACATCCGGTCCGGCCGAGACATACTGGCATCCCTCGCAGGAGGAGGAAGCGCCGGCCGAGGAATGGCATGCCAGCGAGGCGCGCGACGCCGCTGGCGAAGACGTGCCGGCCGAACATGACGGCTGGCAAGCGCCACCCGCCGGGCATCGCGACGAGCAAGCCGACGAACAGCATGCCGACGAGCAGCATCCCCTGGAAGCCGACGAGATTGCGGACGAACCTGCGGCGGTGGAAAGCGAGGAGCCGGAGGTCGAGGAGGCTTACGTGCTCGTCGAGCCGTTGCAGCCGATCACCCGCGGCATAGACCACGCATCCAACCGCCTGGTGGAGCCCGTAGCCGATTTCGATCGTTCGCAGGAGTTCGTCGAGCACAGCCGCGAGGAGCCGTTGCAGGCCGAAGCTGCTGCGCATTTCGACCCCGTCTGGACCGAGCCCGTTGCCGAAACGCCGGCTCCGGCGCCCAAGGATGCGGAGACCGAATGGGCGGAAGAGGAACTCCGGCAATATTCGGAGACGGCGCCGGCGCCGATTACTGCCGATGCCTCCGCGCGCGCCTTTGAGGAGGTGATATCGAGCCTCGAAAAAGTGGCGCCCGCGGCCGTCATGCCGGCCGCCAAGGAAAGTTTTTCCTGGGAGACGGCCGCCTTCGACGATCTGCCGCCGATCGAGGCCGGCAACAATAAGAAGACGCCGGTTGCCTCTCATTTCGACGATGTCGATATCTTCGCGGAAGTCCACAACGGCAAGCCGGCGCCTGCTAGCGGCGCACCGAGCGAGGACTGGCGAGAGGCGAAAGCGCTGCGCGGCTACGACCGCCGCGGCTCTGTCGCCGCTGATGACGATGACGCCAATCCGTCGATGGATATCGATCAGATGGTTGCCTCCAAGCTGCAGGGCAAGAGCTTCCGTATGGAGCCGAAGCGCCGCCGCTTCGGCATCGGCACCGTGATCACGCTCATCTTCGCACTCATCCTGATCGGTGGCGGTGCCTATGCCGGCTGGACGAACAGAGAGGCGCTGGTGGCGATGGTCGACGGGCTCGTCAGCTCGGCACCGTCGCAGGCGACCAGGAACGAGGCGGCAACGCCGCCGGATGGCGCGGCGACGCCTGCCCAGCCGGGCGCGGTGACGCCAGCCCAGCCGACCGCACCAGGAGCGCAAAATACGCCCGCGGCGCCGGCGCAGCCGAACCCGCAGGTAGCGTCAATGAACAATGACGGCGCTGCGACCAATTCGAAATTCACCCAGCGGCTGCTGACCGATGGAACCGAGGTCGACAGCGGACCGGCGACGGTGCCGGGAACGCCGACCGCGGAAGGAAAATCGGTCGCCGAACAGAATGTCGCGGCAGCCGATACGCCGCCTGCCAGCGCGCAGGGCGATGCGGCACCCGCCGACACGCGGACGTCGAACGGCCCTGTGGCATCGCCGCCGCAGACCGCGCCTGTCGGTTCGTCGCAAAAGATGTTCCTCTATGAGGAGCGCATCGGCCAGAGCTCGCCAACGGCGATCGAGGGATCGGTCGTCTGGAGCGTGCAGCACGAGGCCGGCCAGGATGGCCGGCAGGAGGCGACGGTGCAGGGCAATGTCACGGTTCCCGAGCGCAATCTCTCGGCTCTCGTTACCTTCAAGCGCAATTCCGATCCGTCGCTGCCGGCAAGCCATCTCGTCGAGATCGTCTTCTCGGTGCCGCCGAATTTCGAGGGCGGCAGCATCGACAGCGTCCAGCGCATTTCGATGAAGCGCACGGAGCAGGACCGCGGCGACGCGCTGATCGCGGTTCCGGCCAAGATCACCGACGATTTCCACATGATCGCGCTCAACGACTATCCTGATGCGCGCAAGGCCAATCTCGACCTGATGTCGACCCGCAACTGGATCGATATTCCGATCACCTACCGCAACGGCCGCCGCGCGCTGCTGACGATGGAGAAGGGCGGTACGGGAACGGACGCCTTCAATACCGCGATCAAGGAATGGACCGCGCTCGGGGACGTGTCGACGAGCCAGTGACGGTTTCCGCAAAACCAGCGCTCCCGAATCGGGGCGGGGGTGCTGAGGCTGCGGACAAAGATGAATGAAACAGAAAAGGCGGGCCGCAAGGACCCGCCTTCTTCAATTGTATCACGCGACAGGTTTATGCCGTGGCTTCGACGACCCGGACGGCCTTGGCGCGTTCCAGAGCTTCCTTGCGGACGGCGTCCTGCACCTTTTCGAAGGCGCGGACCTCGATCTGGCGAACGCGTTCGCGACTGATGTCGAATTCGGTCGAAAGGTCTTCCAGGGTCACTGGATCCTCGGCGAGGCGGCGAGCCTCAAAGATGCGGCGTTCACGCTCGTTCAGCACGCTCATCGCTTTCGCCAGCATGCGCCGGCGGGTGTCGAGCTCATCCTGTTCGATCAGCACGTCTTCCTGGCTGTCATGGTCGTCCACCAGCCAATCCTGCCATTGACCGCCGTCACCTTCGGCCGCCTTGATCGGCGCGTTCAGCGAGGCGTCGCCGGAGAGGCGGCGGTTCATCGAAATGACCTCCTCCTCCGAGACCTTCAGCTTGGTGGCGATCTCTGAGACGTGCTCCGGCTTCAGGTCGCCGTCATCGATTGCCTGGATGCGGCCTTTCAGCCGGCGCAGGTTGAAGAATAGGCGCTTCTGGTTGGCGGTCGTGCCCATCTTCACCAGCGACCACGAACGCAGGATATATTCCTGGATCGAGGCCTTGATCCACCACATGGCGTAGGTGGCGAGGCGGAAGCCGCGCTCGGCATCGAATTTCTTGACGGCCTGCATCAGGCCGACATTGCCTTCGGAGACGACTTCGCCGATCGGCAGGCCGTAGCCGCGATAACCCATCGCGATCTTCGCGACGAGGCGAAGGTGGCTGGTGACGAGCTTGTGGGCGGCATCGCGGTCGCCATGCTCGGCATAACGCTTGGCGAGCATGTATTCCTGCTGCGGCTCCAGCATCGGGAACTTGCGGATTTCGTCGAGGTAACGATTGAGACCGGCTTCACCGGCGGTAATGGACGGCAAGGTATTTCGGGCCATAGTGCACCCTCCTAAAGTGAATTCCGGTTCCCGATGGAAACGCATCCTCGCGTTAAAAAAGGCAAACCGGGACGTGCGGCTCTCTCCGAGCCCGCACTAAGTCAATATACAGATAAGTGTGGCGAAACGGCGGTTCAAGGTGCCGCTCACGCAGGTGTGAGTTGGGCAGGCGGCATTCGGAGCCCGGCTTTATCGCCGCAGCGCTTCGACCAGTTCGACCATATCATCCGGCAGCGGCACCTCGAAATGCATGATTTCGCCGGTGCGGGGATGCTCGAACTGCAGCATGAAGGCATGCAGCGCCTGGCGGCCGAAACCGTTGACGACATTGCGGATCTCTTCGGGCAGGAGATTGGCCTTGGTCTTGAAGCCGGCGCCGTAAACCGTGTCGCCGAGCAGCGGATGGCCGATATGGGCCATGTGGACACGGATCTGGTGGGTGCGGCCGGTTTCGAGGTGGCACTCCACCAGCGAGGCGAACGCGGTGGCGTCCGGCTTCTCATGGAAGCGCTCAATCACCTGGTAGTGCGTGATCGCCTCGTCGGCGTCCTGACTGTCGGGGCGTTTGACGGCGCGGCGCGTGCGGTCGCCGGTGGCGCGGCCAAGCGGCGCGTCGACCGTGCCCGACAGCGTGCGCGGCCGGCCCCAGACGACTGCCTGGTAGGCCCGCTCCAGCGACATGGTGCGGCCATGGTCGGCAAATTGCAGCGACAGGTGGCGATGGGCAATGTCGTTCTTGGCGACGACCATGACGCCTGTCGTGTCCTTGTCGAGACGGTGGACGATGCCGGGGCGGCGCACGCCGCCGATGCCGGAGAGCGTATCGCTGCAATGGTGGATCAGCGCGTTGACCAGCGTCCCGGTCCAGTTGCCGGCGCCGGGATGGACGACGAGGCCGGAAGGCTTGGAGATGACGATGACGTCGTCGTCCTCATGGAGGATATCGAGCGGGATGTCCTCGCCCTGCGGCGTCGGGTCCTCCGGCTCGGGCAGCGTGAGTTCGAAACTGTCGCCGGTGCGCACCTTGCGCTGCGGGTCGGTGACGGGTTCGCCGCGCAGAAAAACCTGGCCGTCCTTGATCAGCGCCTTGATGCGGCTGCGCGAAAATTCCTCGCCGACCTGCGCCGTCAGCCAGGCGTCCAACCGGCCTTCGGCAGTTTCATCGGCGGTCAGGACTTTTCTATTGCCGGCTGCTTGTTTAAAGGGGTCGCTCAAGACGCTTCTTCTCCGACGTATTTTTTAGAACGGGACGCACAGATGACAGCAATCGAGCCAGACGACCAGGAAGAGAAGCCCCTTGATCCGGCGATGGAAAGTGTCCGGCGCAAGATGGTCCGCCTGCAGATCGTTTCCGGCGCCATCATGTTCGTGAGCCTTATGGCGGTCTTCGGCGCGGTTGTCTACAAGGTGATGCACAGCGAGCCGAAGGAGACGGCGTCCGCTGTTACCGCCTCCGGCGTACCCTCGGATGCGCCGCTTGCGGCAACCGTTTCCCTGCCGCTCGGCTTCAAGGTGCAGTCCACCTCGTTTTCGGCAGGGCAGCTTCTGTTCTACGGCGAAACGGTCGAGGGCAAGAACAAGGCGCTGGTCTACGATCTCAAGACCGGCCGCACCGTCGCCGACGTCACTGTTACGGGCAATTGAGGCCGGCATGGCCGTCGTCCCGATCGACATCGACAGCGCCGACGATCCGCGCGTCGCTGAATTCCGCGAGATCCGCGAGCGCGACCTGACAGGCCGAGAGAACCGCTTCATCGCCGAAGGCACCGTCGTGCTGCGCATGCTCGCCGAGGCGCATGCGGCGGGCCGCGGCTTTTTCGCCGAGAAAATTCTGTTGCTGCGCAACCGCGTCGAGGGCGTCCTGCCCATCCTGGAGCGGTTTCCGGCCGATGTGCCGGTCTATGTCGCCGGAGCGGATGTGCTCGATGGCGTCGTCGGTTTCCATCTGCATCGCGGCGTTCTCGCGCTCGGCCGGCGACAGGACCGCGGGGAGGCGGCACTTCTCGACGCGCTGCCGGAACGGGCGCTGGTGCTCGTCGGCTGCGGCATTTCCAATCACGACAACGCCGGCTCGATGTTCCGCAATGCGGCCGCCTTCCGGGCGGATGCGGTGCTGCTCGACGAAACCTCCTGTGATCCACTCTACCGCAAGGCGCTGCGTGTCTCGGTCGGTTCGGTGCTGAGCGTTCCGCACCGTCGCGGCGGCAAGGCGCTCGATGTACTCGTGGCGCTTGCCGAACGGGGCTTTGCCATCTGGACGCTTTCACCGCACGGCAAGACCGATATCCGCGCCATTCCGGCCTCGACGCGCATGGCGCTCGTCGTCGGTACCGAAGGCGAGGGATTGCCGGAGGCGCTGCTTGTGCGGTTCCAGAGCGCGCGCATTCCACAGTCGGAGGAACTCGATAGCCTCAATGCCGCGACGGCGACGGGGATCGCGCTGTTTTCCATGGCCTCCGCGATGGGCCGGGTCTAACGCACATCCTCTCGCGCGTCCTATCAGGCGCGCGGGGGATCGGCGAGGATCGCGGTTACCCTGTCGGCAAGGCTGACACGATCGTTCGGGTTCTTTTCCGCAGCATCGACGAGCAGCGTGCGGATCGGCGAGGAGGGACCCTCGTTCAGGGCGGTCAGCGCCACCATATTGGCTGCGATCGAGGCGATCTCCTCGCGGATCGCACCATCGCGTCCGGCTACGGCTTTTGCCTTTTGCAGGCGCTCGGCCAGGGCGGCGCTGCGCTTGCGGACATCTTCGCCGATTTCAGCCGTGACGACGGCGGTGTCGAGCGCAGACGCGGTCGTGTCTTCGGCCGTCATTTCCGCCGGCAGCTCCGCGACCATCCCGGCAAGGCCGGCGTCGCGCAGCACCCGGTTGACCTTGCGGATCTCGGCGTTGGCGGCCTTCAACTGCTCCTTCAACTTGGCGATCTCCTGCTGGCGGCGAGCGACCAGGTTTTCCTTTTCTGTGGCGGTAGCGCTCTCGCGGGCGGCCTTATCCTCCAGGCGGATCACCATATGCTGCTGCTGCGTCAGTTTCTGTTCGGCATCCTTGGCGCGCTTCTGCAGCAGGCTGACGTCCTGGCGCAGTGTGTCGCGTTCGTCGCGCAGCGCGTTGACACGGAATTTCAGGCTCTCCGCCTCGGTCTCGCGCGCGGCCAGGTCTATTCTCAGCCCATCGGCCTGTTCACCGAGCTTGTTCAGCCGCGTCCGCATCGTCGCCAGTTCGCTCTCCTTGTTGGCAGCGGACTGCTCGGCAATATGCAGATTGGTCTTCAACTGGCTGATATAGTTCTCGTCCTTGCGCAGATGCGAGCGCTGGTCGGCCGCCTCGACATGCATCTCGCCGATCTGGGCCTGCAATTCGCCGATCTCGGCTGCAAGCCTGCCGGCATCGACGGCGAGGGCGTCGTGGCGAAGCTGGAACGACAGGGATTTCTCGCGCTCACGCAAAAGGTCCTGGGCGGTGCGGGCGTTTTCGGCGGCATAGAGCGCGCGCACCATGTCTTTCTGGGCGCGAACCTCCTGCGGGCTCAGCGGCATCGTCGCTTTCAGCCGGTTCTCGGTATACCAGACGATGCGGCGGTGAACGGCGGGCGAGACCAGAAAGACGAGGAAGGCCGCGGTCAGGAAGCCCAATCCGAACAAGAGAGCATATTCGATCACGGCGCGGCCATCGGTAAGAAGGTTGATACGAGGTCAGCCGCGATGATTAAGCACGCGTGACGCGCATGGCAAGGCCGCCGGTGGGGACGGCGGCAGATTCCAGCGGCTTTGCGGCCTCAGAAGGGGTTCCAGGTCGGCGCCTGGGTGATCTTGAGATAGCCGACATTGACGCCGAGGCGAGCACCGACGCCGGTGCGGATCGGCACGACCAGCACGTCGTTGTTCTTGAGCAGCGTCATGCCGAAGCCGGCGATCACATAGGCCGAGCCGCTGACACCGCCGAAGCGGGCATAGATGCCGTTGACGGAGGGCAGGTCGTAGACCAGCATCATCACGCGCGAGCCCTGGCCGCCGTAATCGAGGCCGAGCGAGGGGCCTTGCCAGTAGAGATTATGTTCGCCGGCGTTTTTGGTGTTCAACTGGCCTTCGCCATAGGTAAGGCCGGCGATGAAGGCGCCGCCGCCTTCCTGTCCGAGGATATAGCCGTTCGGCAGGCCGTATTTCTGAAAGGCACTCTCGACCACTTTGGCAAGTCCGCCGCTGGCGGAGCCGAAGAAGGAGTGGCCGGCGTCGACGATTTCCTGCATCGTGTACTGGCCGTTGTCCTGGGCGGCAGCCGGCCCGGCAACCATCAGCGAGGAGAAGATGAGGGCCGAAAGTAACCTGCAGAAGCCGATGAATCGGTGCGGAAATTGAGGGCGCATGGTGTCATCCGTTCGTCGTTTGGCTGAGAGCGGGCAACCGCTCGCGGCGATTGGTGCATTTTGCGCCGATGATCTTAACAATCGGTTTACCAAATATGGTGTCATTATGGCACCGAGTACGATCGCAAACTTCGCGCAATTTTGATGAAGCATATTCCGGGCGCAATGAAATTGCCGCCCATCAGGAGACAATGATGTCCAAGAACCCCAATCTCACCCTGTCCGGCCCGGATCTGGCCGCGCTTCTTTGCAGCCGCGTTTGCCACGATGTCATCTCGCCGGTCGGCGCGATCAATAACGGGCTGGAGCTCCTGGATGAAGGCGGCGCCGATGCCGATGCGATGGACCTGATCCGCACCAGCGCGCTCAATGCTTCCGTCCGCCTGAAATTCGCACGCCTCGCCTTCGGCGCGTCGGGTTCCGTCGGCGCCTCGATCGACACCGGCGAGGCCGAGCGTGCAGCCAAGGATTTCGCCGTCGCCGAGAAGAAGACCGAGGTGATCTGGAACGGACCGCGCGCGATCGTCGCCAAGAACCGTGTCAAGCTGCTGCTCAACCTCTTCCTCGTTGCCTATTCCGCCATTCCGCGCGGCGGCGTGCTCGAGGTAACGCTCGAAAATCCTGAGTTCGATGCCAGGTTCAAGCTCACGTCCAAAGGCAAGTTGATGCGCCTGCCGCCGAAGTTCGTCGAGATATCGACCGGCACTATCGAGGAAGCGATCGATGCCCATTCGATCCAGCCCTATTACACCGTGCTTCTGGCGCAGGAGTGCGGAATGACGCTTGATCACAGCGCCAGCGCCGATGAACTGGTGTTCACGGCAGTGGCTGCGGCAGCCTGATTTCGGGGCGGGGACCTGTGTCGGCGCCTCGTCCGGTAACGATTCGTTAGCCTGATGGACCTATTCTCCAGGGTTGTAAGAGGCCTCTTGCTGCGACGAATGCGGGGGCAAAGGAGCGGCCATGCAAAGGTTCATGATCACCGATAATTCGGACATCGTCCGCAAGGTCGGCAAGCGCATTCTCTCCGAACTCGACTTTCTCGTCAGCGAGGCCTCCAACGCCGGCGAGGCGCTGCAGCGCTGCCAGGCGGAGCTGCCGGAATATCTGATCGTCGATTCAGGCATGGAAGGCGCCCTCGACCTCATCGCTGCCATCCGTGCCATGGAGGGCGGCAAAGAGGTCAAGATCTATTACTGCGTCGTCGAGGCGGATCTGAAGAAACTGATGGCGGGCAAACGGGCCGGGGCCACCGACTTCCTGCTGAAGCCGTTCGATCGCAAGATCCTGACCGCCGTTTTCGGAAACCGCGCGATCGCCGCCTGACAGGCCGATCTCTTTCCGCCGATATCGGCATCGCTGGAGCATGATGCCGCGTGCAAGCGGTTTCGGCCGCCCCACGCTATTTCCTAGATCGAAAGAACAGAGGGTTTCAGGTCGATCCGGCCTGAGGTGAGGGCGGATTCTTATTGCGCAGGCAGAAACGAAAAATCCCGCCGAAAAGGCGGGATCTTCGTTTATCCGATAAGGGGATCGGAAAAAATATCAGGCGGTTTCGGCGTATTCGGCACCGTCCGGCTCGCGAAGAACGTAACCACGGCCCCAGACGGTCTCGATGTAGTTGGCGCCGCCGGCAGCGTTGGCGAGCTTCTTGCGAAGCTTGCAGATGAAGACGTCGATGATCTTCAGTTCCGGCTCGTCCATGCCGCCGTAGAGGTGGTTCAGGAACATTTCCTTGGTGAGGGTGGTGCCCTTGCGGAGCGAAAGCAGCTCCAGCATCTGATATTCCTTGCCCGTCAGGTGGACGCGCTGGCCGCCGACTTCGACAGTCTTGGCATCGAGGTTGACGATCAGCTCGCCGGTCATGATGACCGACTGGGCGTGGCCCTTGGAGCGGCGGACAATGGCGTGGATGCGGGCGACGAGCTCGTCCTTGTGGAACGGCTTGGTCATGTAGTCGTCAGCGCCGAAACCGAGGCCGCGAACCTTGTCTTCGATGCCGGCCATGCCCGACAGAATAAGGATGGGCGTCTTGACCTTGGACAGTCGGAGAGTGCGAAGCACTTCATATCCGGACATGTCGGGCAGGTTCAGATCGAGAAGGATGATATCATAATCATACAGCTTGCCCAGATCGACGCCTTCTTCACCGAGATCGGTGGTATAAACATTAAAACTCTCTGATTTAAGCATCAACTCGATGCTCTGCGCTGTCGCGCTGTCATCCTCGATTAGAAGTACCCGCATAATTATCCCCTTTACCGCCGCCGAAAGGTGGTCTGGCCCCCTACACGATACCGAACACGCTACGTGATTTGAAAGCTGCCACGAAATGGTTAACAAATTCTAATTCACTCTGGCAAGGAGTATCGAATTTATTAAACAATTTTTCCATTTCTCTGTTTTCCAATAAGAATCTCAAAAAGGTGCTCCTCAACTTTAACATTAGGAAACAGCGCTAAGTGATTCATCCGACTCGCCAATGAAAAGGTTCGAACTTCATGCCTCGGCATTTACCGACCCTTAAATCATCGGGCCTATCATTAACGATGCCCGTAAACGAAAGGTTACCAGCGGTAGGTATTTGTTAATATCGCGGGAAATTTTTTAGCAAACCGTGTCAAAGCGGCGCGCAGGGCGGTTTCAAGTTGAGCCGGGGTCTCGCATCACGGGAGTAATGCGTATGAAGTCGCGAGAAAGTCTCGTTCGCCTGAAGGAATTTCAGGTGAACGAAAAACGACGTCAGTTGCAGCAGTTGCAGATGATGATGTCCGAATTCGAACGGATGACGAAGGATCTGGAGAGCCAGATCGTCGTCGAGGAAAAGAAGTCCGGTATTTCCGACCCGAATCACTTTGCTTATCCGACCTTCGCCAAGGCCGCGCGTCAGCGGGCCGACAACCTGCAGGTTTCGATCAAGGAACTGAAGATGCAGGAAGAGACGCTGGAAATGGCGCTCGAGGAGATGCAGGCGGAATATGCAAGGGCCACAGCGCTGGAAGAGCGTGACGGCGGCGCCAGAGCAAGGGCGTAACAGAAACGGCTGGGTGCCGGCTTCGGCGCCCTGGGATCGCCACTGAGAAGCCATGTATGATGGGCGCGCTGTCCGTTATACATGGCTTTTGGTGTTTGCCTTATGGCGTCGCTCCCATGCGAAACGAGATTCGTCCCCCGCGGGGACGATTTGTCTTATGCATGTCCTTGTCCCAAAACCCGCTGTGCGTTTTTGGACGACATGCATTAATTCACGACATCCTTCCATTCCGGATGGCGTTGCGCCTGCGCCTTGAAAAATGGGCAGAGCGGGAAGATCTTCCAGCCGCCGGTGCGGGCTGCCTCTACGGCGTGGAGCGCCAGTGCCTGGCCGACACCTTTGCCGCGCAGCGCATCGGGAACGGCCGTGTGATCGATGATGACCAGCTTCGGCGATGTGCGTGAATAGGTCATCTCCGCCTCGTGCCCTTCGACATCGGCCGCATAGCGGCCGCCGGAGACGCCTTCCTCACTTCGAATGTCCATTGTCTTTCCTCATAACCGATATTGTCGTAGCGGACCGTGACATGGCGGCGCGGTCGTGCCAAGCCGTGGAGGCAATACGGGCAGGAGATAGGGTGTTCATGCAAAATGTCGGATCGATGAGAGGTTCAGGGCAATGAGTGCGCTTTCGATGGCTCGCCCCGTGCTTCTCGTGGCTGCGCCGTTCTTCCTGGCGCTCGGCCTCGTCTTGCCGCTGGTCCGTTTCGAGACGCTGTATTTCTTCGACGAAACGCCGTCGCTCATCGAAATCATCGTCTCGCTTTGGCAAGGCGGGGACGGGCTGCTGGCGGCAATCGTCGCCCTGGTTTCGATCCTGCTCCCGTTTCTGAAGATGATCGGCATCACCGTGGAGGCGATGGGGATCACCGCAGAAGCGACGGCCGCCGGGGGGGCCGGCAGCCTGTTCTATCGTCGCGTCGTACCGCATCTGTCCAAGTGGTCGATGATGGATGTGCTGCTCGTCGCGATCGTCATTGCGGCGGCGAAGACGACGGGGCTGGCGGATGCCTTCACGCAGCCCGGCCTCTGGTGCTACGCGGCCTCGTCAATGATTTCGGGCCTTCTTCATTCCCTCATGGGAGATGCGTCCGGCCCGAAATAAATGTCGTCAATGCTGGGGTGTGATCAGTGACGATATTGCTGAATGCGCGTGGTGCGCAGGCCGGCAAGACCGTGGCTGTTGATCGACGACTGCCAGGACAGGAATTCTTCGACCGTGAGCGTGTAACGCTCGCAGGCCTCTTCCAAGCTCAACAAGCCACCGCGGACAGCCGCGACAACCTCTGCCTTCCGGCGAATCACCCAGCGCCGCGTATTGGGCGGCGGAAGATCCGCGATCGTCAGGGGGCTGCCATCGGGGCCGATGACATATTTTACTCGGGGACGTATCATTTCGGTCATTGGACTCTCTACACAACGCAAGACCACGAGCCCCACTCTAGCCTGCCACATTTAAAAATTGCCTAAACCCATCGTAAGACTTTGATAACAAATTTAGACGCCCGCCCTGGCCGGTGATGGGGGCGGCTGCCTGCCGCTACGTCAATTTGTAGCGCCTGCATGGGAGCCATGCGGAATAAATATTAGCTGATTTCCCGGGACGATCTTATAAGGGCGGCAACATAAGAATGAGCGCAAGACTTCGTCTCCGTTCTTCCCGCTGTATCAGTCCAGTTCGTGTTTTTGATGCTTCGTATCCTCGGGATGCGGGCAGAAACCGTCTTTGCTGATGCCCCGGCGCGAACTTTTCGCCGCCGGCAGCGAGGTCGAGCCGAAGCTGGCCATACGAGGATAGGAAGATGAAAAGACGTGAGCGCGCAATCGGCGACTGCGCTGAGGATGCTGCATTTTCGCCTTCGCAGGCCGATGGCACAGGGGTTTCGGTCGACGACGGCAAGGAACCGCTCGACGCGATGGCGAAGCTTGCGGGCTTCGATTTCTATCTGCTCTCGGCTTTCCCGCGGGGCGACCGCACGGCTTTCACCGAAAACCGGTTGATCAGCAATTGGCCGCAAAGCCTTGTCGGCTTTTACGAGGCTGCCGATCTCTTCTATTGCAGCAGACTCGTGACCGCGATGAAGCGGACGATCGTGCCGATCTTCTGCGAGGAGGGGTCGTTTGCGGGCAGCGCCGCCAATCAGGAAAACCGCAAACTCAACGTGCTCTTTCAGATGCATGGGCTGAAGAATACGTTCGCGTTCACGCTGAACGACGCTGACCTGAAACAATACATCTTCGCCTTCTCAGGCAGCTGTCCTATGCCCACGCGAGAGCAGGCGATGGCGCCGCTCTACAGCTGCTAGGAGCTTCTGGACAAGGTTTCGCGTAGCAGGAGCGTGGAGGATGGCCCGTTGGAGACGTTCACCCGGCGCGAAATCGAATGCTTGCGACGCTGCCTGATTCCTTAAATCGGAATCGATTTAAGGAATCAGGCAGCAAGTCAAAGTGCTACAGCGTCCTTTGCGCGTCTAAAAAGGAGGCGCGTCGCTGTAGCCCGCGGCCGGCAAGAGCAGCGACAAGATCGCGATCATTCTCGATCTCTCGTCGCATACGGTGGTGGGTTATCTGAAGAGCGCGATGCGCAAGCTCGATTCGGTCAGCCGCATGCAGGCGGTCGCCAGAGCATTCCGGTACCGGCTGCTCTGAGGCAGCCGGCCCTTTCTCACAAAGCTAAAGCTGGGAAGCACGCGCAAAGTGCATCGCTTTTTGTGCGACATGCGCAAAAAAAGACTAAAGCGCGAGGAGCGAATCTGAAAGATCGCGACGCGCTTTAGAAGCCTTTTCCGCGGGTCAGCTCCGACACGACGGTTCCGAAAATGATGCGCATGTCCATCAAGATCGAAAAATTCCCCACGTAGTAGAGATCGCTGGCGATGCGGGCACGCGCCTTGGCCGGACGATCGGTCGGACCGCGCAGGCCGCGCATCTGGGCAAGACCCGTCATGCCGGGGCGCATCGCATGGCGCTGATGGTATTCCGGTACGAGCTCTTCGTAGAGCACGCCGCCGGCGCGCATGCCGATCGCATGGCAGCGCGGACCGACGACCGACATGTGACCCAGCAGCACGTTCAGCAGCTGCGGCAACTCATCGACATTCGTGCGGCGCAGAATGGCACCAACGCGAGTGACGCGCGGATCGTTCATCACCGTCTGGGCAACGCCGGAGACGTCGCAGAGGTCGGTGCGCATGGAACGGAACTTGTAGACCTTGATGGCCTTGCAGTTCTTGCCCCAGCGGGTCTGCTTGAAGAGCACCGGCCCTGGGCTGTCGATCTTGATCAGCAGGGCGACGAACAGAAGGAAAGGGGCGAGGACGAGGAGGGCGCTCAACGACGAAACAATGTCGAACGCCCGCTTCAGGACCAGATCCACCAACGGCGCCTGCGGCGCATCGCTGTGGATAACAGGGGTCTGGATCTTCAGGCTCGGCTGCTGGCGGCGGCTCGGCCGGAAGGACTCTGTCGAAATGCTGTTGTTTAATTCCGTGATGCTCAAGGATCGTACTCTGTTGTCTTCGAGGGGGCGCGGCGGCAATAGGCGATCAATGGTTAACCCTGTCACCAGGGCTGCACTTAGGTCTTGGTAACCCTACTAAAACGGAAAAATGCGACAATTGTGTAATGGTGTCCAGAGAAATATCGCATCGCAGCAAATCTTTCGCATTTGCGTTAAGTTGAGGCAAGCTCATGATATTTCGTTAATAATTGAAATTTTGTCAAAGTTTCTAGGCCTTTGGGGGGGTTCGCCGGGGGTTGGCGACGTACCGTTTCGACACTTGGCCCATGGCTCTCAAGCGTATTTCTTAACGGCAGACGAGGCGAAATTTTTCTGATGAAGATATCGATGGGTGTCGAAGCCGTGTCAGAATGTGACAAAATCAAGGCGAGTTGGGTGGCGGTATAGCGTCCGGAAACGATGCAGAGCGACGAGTTTCCGGCCAGAATTACTTGGTGAGGCCCGATCGCGCGAATCACTCACAGCTGGAAATGGGATCGTGGACACGCTTCCGGACCCGCAGGGGGGAGGATGTTGGCGGGTAAGGGGGCGGCCGGAGGTCGATCGCGGATCGTCGCGGCACGCCTGGACGCGTGGCGGCGATGCAAAGGATTGTGCCGCCTGCCGGTATTCAGCGATTCCCGCGGGGGATCACGCCGGTTCGAGGACGCGTTTCCTGCCGCCCCAGGAGATGAAGTTCGGGTTGGCGAAGTCGAAATCGGCCGCCGTTCCCGTCTTGCCGTAGGTCAGCGGCGTTCCGTCCAGCGTCACCGTCGAACCGCCGGCGGCGCGCAGCACCGCATCGCCAGCGGCTGTGTCCCATTCCATCGTGCGGGTGAAACGCGGATAGACGTCCGCCTTGCCTTCGGCCAGCAAGCAGAACTTCAGAGAGGAACCGATATTGGTGCATTTGAAGATCGCGTGGTCGGCGAGGAAGCTTCCGGTCTCCGGGCTGTTGTGACGAAGGCTTGCAAGCGCCAGCCTGTCGTCCGGCTGTTCGCGCACCGTGATTGCGCTGCGTGCGCCAACCGTGAAGTCGTCCATGACGACGAGCCTTTCGGCGTGGCCGCGTTCTCCAGAGAAGGCAAGCCCCAGTGCCGGCGCATAAACGATGCCGGCCACCGGGGCGCCGTTCTCGATATAGGCGATGTTGACGGTGAATTCCTGTCGTCCGTCGACGAACTCACGGGTGCCGTCGAGAGGGTCGACCAGGAAGAAGCCTCGGCCGGCGATGTCGGGCACCTTGCCGGCGGCGACCGATTCTTCCGCCACGACGGGTATTTCGGGATAATCTCTGGCGAGATGAACGAGGATGATACGTTCGGCCTCCTCGTCGGCGACCGTGACCGGACTTGCATCCGCCTTCATGGCGACGGGGAAGCCTTCGCGCAAGACCGTGATGATGGCCTTGCCGGCTTCGAGCGCCGCCTTTTCAAATGTCCTCAGCATTGTCCTTTTGCCGTTCGCCAGGCGGCGAGCACCCCGCTGTCGCTCGTCCGCAAACCATCCCTGTCACAACCAGATACTCAAGCTTATATGGTGTTCCCCGTCGTGCTCCGCATCCCTCAATACGCAGCCTGATGATGCTACCATAAGTTTTCAGCCTTGTCAGACGAAGATGCGGCATCACCCGTGAAATGGCATTCGTCCAAGCGGCCGCCTTGGGGTCGGAATTTGCTCCATCTTCCAATTCTGTGGAATAGCTTACGCAGCAAGCAGTGCAGGAAATCGACGGCGATATCTCCGGATGGTTAACCCAGTGGCAGTTTCTGGCTAAAAATAGGCCCCGCTCTGCCGTTTTTCTGTGGATTTTGGTTCAAAATGCGCCAGTTAACCCTGTTTCCGCAAGAATCTGTCGGAGTAAATCCTTTTTGTCTTCACATTTTCGACGAAACCGCTATGCATTCGCCCTATGAGGTTCCCTGAAACGGGGAACCGAAGAACCAAAAAGAGATGCAGCATGTTTCGCTCGCATCCAGGGGAAAACGACATATGGAGTATTTCGTCCAGCAGCTCTTAAACGGGCTGACGCTCGGATCCATCTATGGCCTTGTGGCTATTGGCTATACGATGGTTTACGGCATTATCGGCATGATCAATTTCGCCCATGGCGACATCTTCATGCTCGGTGGTTTCGCCGCTCTTATCGTCTTCCTCGTCCTCACATCCATCTTCGCAGGTCTCCCGGTGGCCGTTCTGCTGCTGGTGATGCTTGTTGTTGCGATGCTGATGACGAGTTTGTGGAATTGGACGATCGAGCGCGTCGCATACCGGCCCCTGCGCGGTTCCTTCCGCCTGGCGCCGCTGATTACCGCGATCGGCATGTCGATCACGCTGTCCAATTTCATCCAGGTGACGCAGGGTCCACGCAACAAGCCGATCCCGCCGATGGTGAGCTCGGTCTACCAGTTCGGCAACATCTCGGTGTCGCTGAAGCAGATCATCATCATCGTGATCACGGTCGTGCTGCTTTCGGTCTTCTGGTACATCGTCAATCGTACGGCACTCGGCCGTGCCCAGCGCGCCACTGAGCAGGATCGCAAGATGGCGGCGCTGCTCGGCGTCAACGTCGACCAGACGATCTCCATCACTTTCGTTATGGGTGCGGCACTCGCGGCCGTGGCCGGCACGATGTACCTGATGTATTATGGCGTCGCCTCGTTTAACGACGGCTTCACGCCTGGTGTGAAGGCCTTCACGGCCGCCGTTCTCGGCGGTATCGGTTCGTTGCCCGGCGCCGTCTTCGGCGGCCTCCTTATCGGCCTTATCGAGTCGCTGTGGTCGGCATACTTCACCATCGCCTACAAGGACGTCGCGACCTTTGCGATCCTGGCTTTCGTGTTGATCTTCAAGCCGACCGGCATCCTCGGGCGGCCGGAAGTCGAGAAGGTATAACGTCATGGCAAACATCGAAAATTCTGCAGGCAAGCCCGATGCCGGTCTTGTCCGCAAAGGCCTTACCGAAGCTCTTTTCGCCGCCGTCCTGTCGTTCGGCATGTTCGTTCTCTATGTCGGCCTCAAGACCGATCAGAACATCAGCAACGAGTTGATCATTGTCCAGCGCTGGGGCCTGCTTGCGATCTTCGTCGCGGTCGCCGCCATCGGCCGCTTCGCCATGGTCGTTTTCATCAGGCCGAATATCGACCGCCGCAAGCTCAGCAAGGCGCGCGAGGGCGAGCTCGACATCTCGACAGAGAAGAGCTTCTTCCACCGGCATTTCCTGAAGATCGCGCTGATCGCGCTGCTGCTTTATCCCATGGTGGTGGTGGCGATCAAAGGCCCTCAGGGCTCGCTGACATATGTCGACAATTTCGGCATCCAGATCCTGATCTATGTGATGCTCGCCTGGGGGCTGAACATCGTCGTCGGTCTCGCCGGCCTGCTCGACCTCGGCTATGTCGCCTTCTATGCCGTCGGTGCTTATTCCTACGCGCTGCTTTCGAGCTATTTCGGCCTGTCCTTCTGGGTGCTGCTGCCGCTTTCGGGCATCTTCGCGGCACTCTGGGGCGTCATTCTCGGCTTCCCGGTGCTGCGCTTGCGCGGCGATTACCTCGCCATCGTGACGCTTGCCTTCGGTGAAATCATTCGTCTCGTTCTCATCAACTGGACTGAAGTGACCAAGGGCACCTTCGGTATCTCGAGCATCCCGAAGGCAACACTCTTCGGCATTCCCTTCGATGCGACGGCCGGCGGCTTTGCCAAGCTCTTTCACCTGCCGATATCCTCGGCCTACTACAAGATCTTCCTGTTCTATCTCATTCTGATGCTCTGCATGCTGACGGCCTATGTCACCATCCGGCTGCGCCGCATGCCGATTGGACGCGCCTGGGAAGCTTTGCGCGAAGACGAGATCGCCTGCCGTTCGCTCGGCATCAACACGGTGACGACCAAGCTCACCGCCTTTGCGACGGGCGCGATGTTTGCCGGTTTCGCCGGCTCGTTCTTCGCCGCCCGCCAGGGCTTCGTCTCGCCGGAATCCTTCGTCTTCCTGGAATCGGCCGTCATTCTCGCTATCGTCGTCCTTGGCGGCATGGGTTCGTTGACCGGCATCGCGATCGCCGCCATCGTCATGGTCGGCGGCACAGAGTTGCTGCGCGAGATGAGCTTCTTAAAACTCATCTTCGGACCCGATTTTACGCCGGAACTTTACCGCATGTTGATCTTCGGCCTCGCCATGGTCGTCGTCATGCTGTTCAAGCCGCGCGGCTTTGTCGGCTCGCGTGAGCCGACAGCTTTCCTCAGAGAGCGCAAGGCGATATCCGGAAGCTTCATCAAGGAGGGCCATGGTTGATGAGCCCCGTAACGAATACGATGTCTGACGACACTCTTCTCAAGGTCGAACACCTGTCGATGAAGTTCGGCGGGCTGATGGCCATCAACGACTTCTCCTTCGAAGCCAAGCGCGGCGATATCACCGCGCTGATCGGACCGAACGGCGCCGGCAAGACCACAGTTTTCAACTGCATCACCGGCTTCTACAAGCCGACGATGGGCATGATCACGTTCAACCAGAAGAGCGGCAAGCAATACCTGCTGGAACGCCTGCCGGACTTCCGCATCACCAGGGAAGCCAAGGTAGCGCGTACCTTCCAGAACATCCGGCTGTTCTCCGGCCTGACCGTTCTCGAAAACCTGCTGGTTGCCCAGCACAACAAGCTGATGAAGGCATCGGGCTACACGATCCTCGGCCTTATCGGTGTAGGCCCCTATAAGCGGGAAGCGGCCGGGGCGATCGAGCTTGCCCGTTTCTGGCTTGAGAAGGCCGATCTGATCGACCGCGCCGACGACCCCGCCGGCGATCTGCCCTACGGCGCCCAGCGGCGTCTCGAAATCGCCCGCGCCATGTGCACCGGCCCGGAGCTGCTTTGCCTGGATGAACCGGCTGCCGGCCTCAACCCACGGGAATCGGCAACGCTCAACGCGCTGCTGAAGAGCATTCGCGCCGAAACCGGAACGTCGATCCTGCTGATCGAGCACGACATGTCGGTGGTCATGGAAATCTCCGACCACGTCGTCGTCCTCGAATATGGTCAGAAGATTTCCGATGGCACGCCGGATCACGTGAAGAACGATCCGCGGGTCATTGCGGCCTATCTCGGTGTCGAGGATGAAGAAGTGGAAGAGGTGATCGCAGCCGTCGAGCAGCTCGAAGGAGGCGCAAACTGATGGGCGATGAAGTAATGACGGGTCAACCGCTCCTTCAGGTCAATAGCGTCGAAACCTATTACGGCAATATCCGGGCGCTGGCCGGCGTCGATGTCCACGTCAACAAGGGCGAGATCGTCAGCCTGATCGGCGCCAACGGCGCCGGCAAGTCGACACTGATGATGACGATCTGCGGCAGCCCGCAGGCCCGCACCGGTTCGGTGGTCTTTGAGGGCCGCGACATCACCCGCATGCCGACGCATGAAATCGCCCGTCTGCGCATTGCACAGTCGCCGGAAGGCCGCCGCATCTTCCCGCGCATGACGGTTCTGGAAAATCTTCAGATGGGTGCCGGCCTCGACAATCTGAAACACTTCGCCGAAGACGTCGAGAAGATCTTCACGCTCTTCCCGCGTCTCAAGGAACGTCACGCCCAGCGGGGTGGAACACTTTCGGGCGGCGAGCAGCAGATGCTGTCGATCGGCCGCGCGCTGATGGCGCGCCCGAAGCTGCTGCTTCTCGACGAACCCTCGCTCGGTCTTGCGCCGCTGATCGTCAAGGGCATCTTCGAGGCGATCAAGAAGCTCAACGAGGCGGAGGGGCTGACCGTTTTCCTCGTCGAGCAGAACGCGTTCGCCGCCCTCAGGCTTTCGCACCGCGCTTACGTGATGGTGAACGGCAAGGTGACGATGAGCGGCTCCGGCAAGGAGCTTCTTGCCAATCCCGAGGTCCGCGCCGCCTATCTCGAAGGCGGAAGACACTAGGTCGAAAGGAGAGTTTGACATGCAGGGACTTTTCTTCGAAGCGGATGCCGGCCCCCTTGTGGCGATCCGTGTCATCGTCTTGCTCTTAGGCTTCTGGACGGCCTGGCGCGCCGGCAGAGCGGTCGCCGAGGGCTGGAGCGACTATCCGCTGGTCGTCGTCTATACATTTCTGCTCGCCTGGGCGATGCAGTTCCTGCATCATGCCCTGTTCAATGGGCCGATGCTCAACGCCTTCTACTATATCCTCGACTTCGTGACGCTGCTGGTGTTCTCGACGGCCGGCTTCCGCTACCGCCGCACCAATCAGATGGTTAACAACTATTACTGGCTGTACGAAAAAACTTCCGCGTTTTCGTGGAAGGACAAACATTGACAGTCCGTTGAAACTAGGCATGAATTGCCTTCCGAGTGGAACAGCTTTCCTGGCGCAGTCAATGGTGGGTAGTGCGCTGGGCCTTGGACCGGAACCCGCCCAAAAATTGGGAGTAATAATATGAAGAAGTCTCTTCTGTCGGCAGTGGCTCTGACGGCGATGGTCGCCTTCAGCGGCAACGCGTGGGCCGACGTTCTCATCGCTGTCGCTGGTCCGCTGACTGGTCCGAACGCTGCGTTCGGCGCTCAGCTCCAGAAGGGTGCCGAGCAGGCAGCCGCCGACATCAACGCGGCTGGCGGCATCAACGGCGAGCAGATCAAGATCGAGCTCGGCGACGACGTCTCCGACCCGAAGCAGGGCATTTCGGTCGCCAACAAGTTCGCTGCTGACGGCGTCAAGTTCGTCGTCGGCCACTTCAACTCGGGCGTTTCGATCCCGGCTTCGGAAGTCTATGCCGAAAACGGCATTCTCGAAATCACTCCGGCCGCGACGAACCCGACCTTTACGGAGCGGGGCCTCTGGAACACGTTCCGCACCTGCGGCCGTGACGACCAGCAGGGTGCCATCGCCGGCAAGTACCTTGCCGATCACTTCAAGGACGCCAAGATCGCTGTCGTTCACGACAAGACCCCCTACGGTCAGGGCCTTGCCGACGAAACCAAGAAGGCTATGAATGCCGCTGGCGTCACGGAAGTCATATACGAAGGCATCAATGTCGGCGACAAGGACTTCTCGGCCCTCATCGCCAAGATGAAGGAAGCCGGCGTCTCGATCATCTATTGGGGTGGTCTGCACACCGAAGCCGGTCTCATCATCCGCCAGGCGGCTGACCAAGGCCTGAAGGCGACGCTGGTCTCGGGCGACGGTATCGTTTCGAACGAACTGGCCTCGATCGCTGGCGACGCCGTCGCCGGTACGCTGAACACCTTCGGCCCCGATCCGACGGCGAACCCTGCGAACAAGGAACTCGTCGAAAAGTTCAAGGCCGCTGGTTTCAATCCGGAAGCCTACACGCTCTATTCCTACGCTGCGATGCAGACGATCGCCGGGGCCGCCAAGGCTGCCGGTTCGCTGGATCCTGAGGCCGTTGCCAAGGCCATGAAGGAAAAGGGCCCGTTCCCGACCGTTCTCGGCGACATTTCGTTCGACGAAAAGGGCGACCCGAAGATTCCTGGCTACGTCATGTACGAATGGAAGAAGGGTCCGGACGGCAAGTACAGCTATTTCCCGCAGGGCATGTAAGCCTCGCTCCCCTTTATGGGACATGATTATCGAAGCCCGGTTCCGACCGGGCTTCTTTCTTTTTGCGGGTGTTTCAATTCCGGCCTGGCTACAGTGCCGCAATCGCTCATCGATCGATCCCACGAAGACGGCGCGTTATGGCGCCCGGCAGCTCGCTTCGCTGGAGGGGGTGCTGACGGCGGCCGATTTCGGCACCGGAAACTGCACGATCCACGGGGCGGGGCTGCCTACGAGGCGGAACCTGATGTGCCGGAGGCGCTGGGGCGGATGGAGACCGTCAGGCGCCGCCCGCATCTCGGCAGCGCCACGGAGGAGATGCAGAGGGCCATGGGCATGAAGGTGGTCGAGAACGTGACGGCGCTTTTTTCGAGGGCAGGGATGTGTCGGATCGGGTGGCTTAGCGAGCCTCCATCACCCTCTTACATCTCGTACAGCACGTGCGTGGCTTTCACGGCGGCCGAGGCGCGGTTCTCAACGCCGAGCTTCACGTAAATCTGTTCGAGGTGTTTGTTCACCGTCCGCGCCGACAGTCCCAATATTTCGCCGATGTCGCGGTTGGCCTTGCCCTTGGCGATCCAGAGCAGCACTTCGGATTCGCGCTGGGTGAGCGAGAAGCGCTGGCGCAGCACCTCATCGTCGCTGCGCTGATTGGCGGCGGTGAGGCGGAAGAGATATTCGTCAGGGCCGATTGCGCCGAGGAAGGCGAGCTGCAGCGCTGCCTGGCCGGCATGGGCGATTGAGATGATGCCGTCGCGCACCGCGGTGACGCGGTCGCGCATCCAGCCGGCGATATGGCGGACGACGATTTCCATGCCGTCGTCGCTGCCCATGGCGGCATTGACCAGCCGTGTCGCTTGCGGCGTTGACCAGTGGATGGCGCCGTCGCCCTTGACTGCCAGCAGATGGCGGCCGGCTGCGTCGAGCGCCACGCGGGCGCTCTGGGCCGAGCGGGCATTGCGCAGATGGACGCGGATGCGGGCGCGCAGTTCGTCGATGTTGATCGGCTTGCTGAGATAATCGACGCCGCCGGATTCCAGCGCGTGCACGACATGCTCGGTCTCGGTCAGGCCGGTCATGAAGATGACAGGCACCTGCGCCACCGCGGCATTCGCCTTCAGCCGGCGGCAGGTCTCGAAGCCGTCCATGCTGGGCATGACTGCGTCGAGCAGGATGAGATCGGGTGTGATGCGCTCGACGATACCAAGTGCCGCCGTGCCCGATGTGGCGATCAGCACGGAGAAGCCGGATTGTTCGAGCGCGTCGGTCATGAAGCCGATTGCTTCGGCTGAGTCGTCGACGAGCAGAACGATGTCGCGGGGAAGGGCCGGCTCAGCCAATGGGTTCCACCTTTTCGTCAAAGTCGTGCAGGAAGGTCATGAAGCCGGCGAGATCGAAGGCGGCGACATAGGCGCGAAGTTCCTCCGTGAATGGCTGATTTGCCTCCACCTTGGCAAGGTCCGAAAGCTTGGCTTCGATGCCTCTGATATAGCCGATCTCGCCGAGCCGCAGCAATTCCTGCACATGAGCAGCACCTGGGCTCGACATCGGCGCTTCGATCTTGACAGGGACGGATGGCGCGGCATCGGCATAGATCCATGTCAGGCCAAGATGCAGGGCGAGCTTATCGCGCAGCTGGCGGATGTCGACCGGCTTGCCGATCGCGTCGTTATGGCTGTCGTCGCTATCGCTGAGAACGGCGGCATCACCGATATTGGCTGAAAGCATGAGCACTGGCGCCATCTGACCGACCTCGCGCAGACGCGAAACGAGCTGCCAGCCGTTCATGCCGGGCATCAGAATATCGACGAGGAAAAGGTCCGGCATAATGCCTTCGATCAGCGTCAGGCATTCGCCGCCGCCTGCCGCCGTCAGCACGATGAAATCGAGCGGCGCCAGGATCTCGCGCATCATCTCGCGGTGGTCCTCGTTATCGTCGACGACGACAACAGTGCGGCGCGGGCCGTCATAACCGACGATGCGCTTCTCCTGCGGCGCTGCGGCCACGGCGCGCATGACGGCGGACAGCATCAGCCGGACGCGGAAGGTCGAGCCTTCGTCCTTCGCGCTTGAAACCGAGATCTCGCCGCCGAGCGTATTGGTCAGAAGCCGGGTGATGGTGAGGCCGAGGCCGAGTCCCGGCATCGGCCGCACGCTTTCGGCCTCTCCGCGTTGGAATGGTTCGTAGATACGGGGCAAGTCTTTCTCCGTGATGCCTCGGCCGGTGTCGGCAACGGTGAAGGTCGCGACCTGGCTGCGATAGCCGACATCGAAGGTGACGCTGCCTTCGTCAGTGAACTTGATAGCATTGGAGAGCAGGTTGACGAGGATCTGGCGCAGGCGCTTTTCGTCGGTGCGGACGAATTGCGGCAAGGCCGGCGAGCGCTCATGGATGAAGGCAAGCCCCTTTGCCTGCGCTTGCGGGCGGAACATATCGACGATCTGGTCGAGGAAATCCTGGATGTTGATCTCGTTGGAATAGACCTGCAGGCGGCCGGCCTCGATCTTGGAAATATCGAGCAGGCCGTCGATCAGCCCGGAGAGGTGTTCGGCGCTGCGGCGGATGACCTTGATCGAGGATTGGCGCGGCGCCGGGATAGTCTCGTCTCGTTCGAGGATCTGGGCGTAGCCGAGCACGGCGTTCAGCGGCGTGCGTAATTCATGGCTGAGCCCGACGACATAGCGGCTCTTGGCGCGGTTGGCGGCCTCGGCGGTTTCCTTGGCGTTCTGCAAGGCGGCGTCGGTCTTCTTGTGGGCGGCGATTTCCTTGAGCAGCAGCGTGTTCTGGCGTGAGGATTCCTCCTCGGCAACGACGCGGCTGTCATGGGCGAGCACATAGAACCAGCAGACGACGCCTGAGATCACCGAGAAGACGAAGAAGACGATGAGGATGGTGCGGTTGACGACCTCACCCGTCTCGGGCGAGGCGGAGGCGACCTGATGGGCAATCATCGCCAGGATTGCGCCGATGGCGGTCAATGCCAAAACGACGGCGATGCCGTAGCGGCCAAGGCGCGTCGTCAGCTTCCCCAGAATGGCTTCCGGCAGCAGCGCCTTGGCGACGGTGCCGACCTGCGCGTTGAAACGGGCGGCCGGCTTGCACATGTCGTGGCAGCGGCTGTCGAGCGAGCAGCAGAGCGAGCAGATCGGCGCGGCATAGGCCGGGCACCAGGCCATGTCCTCCGGCTCGAACGGATGCTCGCAGACCGAGCAGGTGATGTTCGTCAGGTTCTTCCAGCTCTGGCGCGGCTTGCGGGCGAGATAGAACTTGCCTTTCGTTGCCCAGGCGATGACAGGCGAGGCGACCAGCGCGATGACGAGGGTAATATAGGGAGCGAGTGAGGCGGCGATCTCCCCGAAGGCGCCGAAATGGGCAATCAGCGACACCGTCGCCGACAGCGTCATGGCGCCGAGGCCGACCGGGTTGATGTCGTAGAGGTGGGCACGCTTGAACTCGATGCCGGGAGGAGCCAGCCCCAGCGGCTTGTTGATGAAGAGATCGGCGGAGATCGTGCAGAGCCAGGCCATGGCGATGATCGAGAAGATGCCGAGCGTCTCCTCCAGCAGCCGGTAGATGCCGAGTTCCATCAAAAGCAGGGCGATTGCGACGTTGAAGACCAGCCAGATGACGCGGCCGGGATGGCTGTGGGTCAGCCGCGAGAAGAAGTTCGACCAGGCGAGCGAACCGGCATAGGCGTTCATCACATTGATCTTCAGCTGCGAGACGACGACGAAGGCGGCCATCAACAGCAGCGCGGCATTGTGCCAGGGGACCATGTAGCCGAAGGCGGTCAGATACATTTGCGCCGGGTCGGCGGCGCGATCGAGGGGGACGCCCGAGGTGAAGGTCAGTACGACCAGGAAGGAGCCGGCAAGCAGCTTCGGTGCGCCGATGATGACCCAGCCGGGCCCGGCGAGAAAGACGGCGAGGCGATGGCGCCACTTGCGCTGCGGATCCGGCGGCAGGAAGCGCAGGAAGTCGGCCTGTTCGCCGATCTGCGACATCAGCGCCAGGATGACGGCGGAGGCGGCACCGAACTCCACCAGATCGAAGCTTGCGACGGTACCCGGCCGGCCCGAAGCATGATGGATGCCGGCAAAGGCGCGCCAGAGATCGAATTTTTCCCAGTCCAGCAGGGCGATGAAGATGAAGGGCAGGATATTCAGCACGATCCAGAAGGGCTGGGTCATCAGCTGGAACTTGCTGATCAGCCTTACGCCGTGCGTCACCAGCGGGATCACCATGACGGCGCTGATGATGTAGCCGATCCAGAGCGGGATGCCGAGGGTGAGCTCCAACGCCCCGGACATGATCGAAGCCTCGATCGCAAACAGCATGAAGGTGAAGCTCGCATAGATCAGCGAGGTGATGGTCGAGCCGATATAGCCGAAGCCCGCGCCGCGCGTCAGCAGATCGATGTCGACGCCGTGGCGGATGGCGTAGCGGCTGATCGGCAGGCCGATCGCCAGCATGGCGACCGAGGCGACGATGATGGCGTAAAAGGCGTTGGTGGTGCCGTAGGAGAGGGTGATTGCGCCGCCGATCGCCTCCAGCGCCAGGAAGGAGATTGCGCCGATCGCCGTCTGCGAGATGCGCTGCGAAGAGAAATGGCGGGCGCTCTTGGCAGTGAAGCGCAGCGCGTAATCTTCCAGCGTCTGGTTGGCGACCCAGCGATTATATTCGCGTCTCACCGGAATGATGCGTTGGCGCGCTGCCATGTCTTCCTTTCCGGCATTCCGGTTGGGCTCATCGTCTCTCCGGCAGTTTTGGCGGGATGGTTGGGAAAGGCAAGAGGCGGGCACCGGCTGGTTCACAGAATGGCAATATTTTTGCAATTGATCTGTCACATAAGGGCTCTAACTCTCCCGGCGTTCGTTCAATCATTTCGGGTATCACCATGTCTGTTTTAAGCCTTTGCCGCCTGAGCACCGCCCTCGTTTGCCTGCTTTCCACCGTGCCATCGCTTGCCAGCGCCGAGCAGGTCACGGCGGCGAAAGCGCCTTATGCGCAGGCCGGAAACACCAACAAGCGTGGTGACGCCTGCTTCTCGACGGTGGACACCAACGCTGCCGTTCACCTTCTCTCCGGCTTCCTCGAAGTCTGGACCCCGCGCACGCCTTTTGTCGATGCGGGTGTCGAAGCCCCGGCCAAGGACAATTGCCCGGCGGTCGCCAAGACGGATTGGGACGGCATTCCCGCCAGCAAGACCGACGGCCATATCGTCAACCAGGCCGTCCATGACGCCAACATTGCCTATGTCGTCAATGCGACGCGGGCGCGGACGGCCGATCAGGCGGTGGCCGCCTATCTCGACGATCGGCGCGGCAAGAATGCCAGCATCGTCGATGGCCTCGGTCCGCTGACGGATGCCTGGAAGGCCGGCTCGAAGCAGACCACCACGATCACCGAGGTGGCGGCCGACGCGACGACGGTCAAATATGACGACAAGGGCAATAATCGCGGCGCCGGCAGCAAGCCGGACACGGAAAACAAGACCGATGCCAACCCCGACATGGGCCTTGCAATCGACTTCATCAATGCCGCAAGCGGTGACGGCTCGACGGAGCCTGCCAAGCGCTACTTCAAATATGGGCGTCCCTACCGCTGGAGCCAGGACGTATCAGTCGTCCCGACGCTGGAGCCCGCCAAGAGCGGTAAGGCGGCCGAGGATGGCGGTTTCCCCAGCGGGCATACGGCGGAAGCCTGGCGGGATGCGCTCGCCATGGCCTATCTCGTACCGCAGCGCTTTCAGGAAATGATCGCGCGCGCCAGCGAACTGGGTGAAGACCGCATCCTCGCCGGCATGCATTCTCCTCTCGACGTGATGGGCGGCCGGATGCTCGGCACCGCCACGGTCGTCTATAATCTGAACAAGGCCGACAATGCGGCGCTGAAGAGCGATGCTTACGCCCAAGCGCAGGCGTGGCTCGTCGCCAAATCAGGGGCTGCGGATGCGGGCGCACTCGAGGTCGCCGCCCATGCGGCACCGCTGGCTACAGATCGTTTCGCCGATCATGACGCCAATCGCGCTTACGTGCTGCAGCGGCTGAGCTACGGCCTGCCGACGATCCATGCGACCGATCAGCCGGCGCGCGTGCCGCAGGGTGCCGAAGCGCTTCTCGAAACGCGTCTGCCCTATCTGGACGGCGAGCAGCGCCGCGACGTGCTGAAGACGACGGAGATCACCTCCGGCTACCCGCTCCTCGACGATGCGGAAGGTTACGGCCGCCTCAACCTGTTTGCTGCCGCCGACGGTTACGGCGCGTTCGAGCAGGATGTTACCGTGACGATGGACGCGGCAAAGGGCGGCTTCAATGCGATCGATACCTGGCGGAACGACATCACCGGCAAGGGCAAGCTGGTGAAGCTCGGCAGCGGCATTCTCGGGCTTTCGGGCGCCAACAGCTATGCCGGCGGCACCGTTCTGGAAGAGGGCGCGCTGGTGGCCGGCTCGCCCTCTGCCTTCGGTCGTGGCGGGCTGACGGTCAATGGCGGTTCGCTCGTTCTGGCGGCCGACAGGCCGTTGAGGGTGAGCGGCGATTATCAGCAGTTCGCCAATGCCACGGCGAAGCCGGCGCTCGGCGCGAACGGCGCGGGCACGCTGGTCGTCGCGGGCAAGGCGGCGCTGGCCGGCGACCTGGACGTGACGCTTGCCGATGGCTATGCCCCGACGCCCGGAACGAAGATCGAGATCCTGAAGGCGGGTGCCGTGACCGGCACCTTCGGCAAGTTCACGGTTTCCGGCCACAAGGCGAGCCTCTCCTACGGCCCGACGTCGGTCACCTTGACGATCGACGGATAATTTCCGGCATCGAGATGGGCATCCCTGCTGCGGGGATGCCTTTCCAACCTGGCCTGCCTGTTTGACCCCCGCGCCTACGTCAATCGACGTATGTGTTTTCGCGCTGCGGCACCCGATAGTTCTTTAAGCAACAGTTAATCTCCGTTTCCGGTCTGTTGCGGAACAAGAAGAGGGGAGTTCAACCAGATGAATCTCAAATCCACTATTACGGGCGCAGCGCTCGGCGCCGTCATGGCGGCGTCGGCCGCCTTCGGCGGTGCAGTTGCCGCCGATGACACGATCAAGGTCGGCATTCTGCACTCGCTCTCCGGCACCATGGCCATCTCCGAGACCACGCTCAAGGACGCCATGCTGATGCTCATCGACGAGCAGAACAAGAAGGGCGGCCTTCTGGGCAAGAAGCTCGAGGCCGTCGTCGTCGACCCGGCTTCCGACTGGCCGCTGTTTGCCGAAAAGGCACGTGAGCTGATCCAGAAGGACAAGGTTGCCGCCGTCTTCGGTTGCTGGACGTCCTCGTCGCGCAAGTCCGTTCTGCCGGTTTTCGAAGAGACCAACTCGATCCTCTTCTACCCGGTCCAGTATGAAGGCGAAGAGTCCTCGCGCAACATCTTCTACACCGGTGCTGCTCCGAACCAGCAGGCCATTCCTGCTGTCGACTACCTGATGGAAAAAGAAGGCGTCAAGCGCTTCGTTCTCGAGGGTACGGACTACGTTTATCCGCGCACGACCAACAAGATTCTCGAGGCATACCTGATTTCGAAGGGTATTCCGAAAGAAGACATCATGACCAACTACACGCCGTTCGGCTTCTCCGACTGGCAGACCGAAGTCTCCAAGATCAAGGAATTCGGTTCGGCCGGCAAGAAGACCGCCGTCGTCTCTACGATCAACGGCGATGCCAACGTTCCGTTCTACAAGGAACTGGGCAACAAGGGCATCAAGGCAACCGACATCCCCGTCGTCGCCTTCTCGGTCGGCGAAGAAGAGCTTGCCGGCCTCGACACCAAGCCGCTCGTCGGCCATCTCGCTGCCTGGAACTACTTCGAATCGGTCGAAAGCCCGGCCAACAAGAAGTTCATCAAGGAATGGCACGCTTTCACCAAGAACGACAAGCGCGTGACGAACGACCCGATGGAAGCCGCCTATATCGGCTTCAACGCATGGGTCAAGGCCGTCCAGGCTGCCGGCACGACCGATACCGATAAGGTTCTCGACACAATCATCGGCGTCAGCGTTCCGAACCTCTCCGGCGGTTATGCGACCGTCATGCCGAACCACCACATCACCAAGCCGGTGCTGATCGGTGAAATCCAGGCCGACGGCCAGTTCGAAATCGTCCAGCAGACACCTGCCGTCGTCGGCGACGAATGGTCAGATTACCTGCCCGATTCCAAGGACCTGATCTCCGATTGGCGCAAGCCGATGTCCTGCGGCAACTTCAACGTTGCTACGGGCAAGTGCGGTGGCAAGGGCTCCTGAGTACGACCCCGATCCGATGATTGCCTGAAGGATTCCGTCCGGGTTTGATCCCGGGCGGAAGCTCCGTCCCAGCGATTGCCCCGCGAGGCCAACACTATCAAGGGCGAGAAAGCCGATGTATCGCGCCATAAAGATTTTCCTCATCACGGTTTGCCTGACATTTTCGGGCCTGACATTTTCGGGCGTGATGATCTCGAGCGAAGTCCAGGCCCAGGACGATATCCACGTGCTTATCGACGCGCTCGGCGTCGGCGATTTCCCGGAACGCGAAGTGGCCATCAAGGCGCTGGTCGCTTCCAAGGATCCGCATGTCAGCCAGATCCTGCAGCAGTTGAGCGACGGCCTTCTCTACGTCAATTCCGATGGCGGCCCGGTTCTCCTCCAGGGCGGTACCGATGACGAACCGACCTATTCCGATCCGATCACCGGCGAAGCCGCTGCCGATGTCGATCCGGATCTGATGACGAAGGTCAAGATCAACAACGCGCTTCGCGGCGTCATCAGCGCCGCCAGCAGCCAGTTGACGCTGATGAGCCCGGACCGTTCCGCGCGGCTTGCCGCGGCGCAGGGCTTGCTGAAAGATGCCGATCCCGCCAATCTCGACCTGCTGAACTCGGCGCTTGCGGCCGAAAAGGACGCTGAGATCAAGAATACGATGGAAGCGGCGCGCGCAGTGCTGCTGCTCAAGACGGATGCGAGCGTCGAAGACAAGAAGGCTGCGATCGATACGATCGCGGCGCGCGGCAATCGCGATGCGCTGACCATCCTCACGGCCACACTCGAAACCGCGCCTGACGACCTGAAGCCGGCGATCCAGGCGGATATCAGCTCCATCAATCGCAGCCTGGCGCTGTGGGATATCGTCCAGAACATCTGGTACGGATTGTCTCTCGGCTCGGTACTGCTGCTTGCCGCGATCGGCCTTGCCATCACCTTCGGCGTCATGGGCGTCATCAACATGGCGCATGGCGAAATGGTGATGATCGGCGCCTACACCACCTATGTGGTGCAGGAATACATTACCTCCGCCTTTCCTGAACTTGCCGATTATTCGCTGGCCTTTGCCGTGCCTGCGGCCTTCGTCTTTACCGGCTTCGTCGGTCTGGTGATCGAGCGCGCCGTCATCCGCTTTCTCTACGGCCGGCCGCTCGAAACGCTGCTCGCCACCTGGGGCGTGTCGCTCATCCTGCAGCAGGCGGTGCGCAGCATCTTCGGCCCGACCAACCGCGAGGTCCGCAACCCGAGCTGGATGTCCGGCGTCTTCGATCTCGGCGGGCTCTCCATCACCTGGAACCGACTGTGGATCATCGTCTTTTCGATGGTCGTCTTCGTGGCGCTGCTCCTGCTGCTCAAGCGGTCCGCCTTCGGCCTGCAGATGCGTGCCGTTACGCAGAACCGTCGCATGGCGTCGTCAATGGGCATCCGCACCGGTTGGGTCGATGCCTTCACCTTCGCGCTCGGCTCGGGTATTGCCGGCATCGCCGGCGTGGCGCTCAGCCAGATCGACAATGTCTCGCCGAACCTCGGTCAATCCTACATCATCGACAGCTTCATGGTCGTCGTCTTCGGCGGTGTCGGCAATCTCTGGGGTACGCTGGTCGGCGCTCTGTCGCTCGGCGTCGTCAACAAGTTCCTCGAGCCCTTCGCCGGTGCCGTGCTCGGCAAGATCCTGGTGCTCGTTCTCATCATTCTCTTCATCCAGAAGCGTCCGCGCGGGCTCTTCGCACTCAAAGGAAGGGCGGTGGAAGCATGATAACGGCCTTCCTTCTCCGATCACTCGATCGCAAGATCGTCATTGCCATCGCCCTCCTGCTTCTGGTCGCGGTCCTTGTGCCGGTCCTGAACCTGATGACGGGGCCGACCCATCCGCTGCACGTGCCGACTTATATCATGTCGCTGTTCGGCAAGTATCTGACCTATGCGCTGCTGGCGCTGGCGCTTGATCTCGTCTGGGGCTTCTGCGGCATCCTCTCCCTCGGCCACGGTGCCTTCTTTGCGCTCGGCGGCTATGCGATGGGCATGTATCTGATGCGCCAGATCGGTACGCGCGGCAGCTACGGAGACCCGATCCTGCCCGACTTCATGGTGTTCCTGAACTGGAGGGATCTGCCCTGGTTCTGGTACGGCTTCAACCATTTCTGGTTTGCGGCGCTGATGGTGCTCGTCGTGCCCGGCCTGCTCGCCTTCATCTTCGGCTGGTTTGCCTTCCGCTCACGCGTCAACGGCGTCTATCTCTCGATCATCACCCAGGCGATGACCTACGCGCTGCTGCTGGCCTTCTTCCGCAACGACATGGGCTTCGGCGGCAATAACGGCCTTACCGATTTCAAGGACATTATCGGTTTCAACGTCCAGGCTGACGGCACGCGTGCAGTCCTCTTTGCGGCAACTGCGATCTTCCTTGCTCTATCGCTGCTGCTCGCCTCGGCGATCGTGCGCTCGAAGTTCGGCAAGGTGCTGGTCGGCGTGCGCGATGCCGAAAGCCGCACGCGCTTCCTCGGTTACCGCGTCGAGCACTTCAAGCTCTTCACCTTCGTCGTCTCGGCGATGATGGCTGGTATTGCCGGTGCGCTCTACGTGCCGCAGGTCGGCATTATCAATCCCGGCGAATTCGCGCCTGCCAATTCGATCGAAGTCGTCATCTGGACAGCGGTGGGCGGGCGGGCGACGCTGATCGGCCCGATCATCGGCGCGATCCTCGTCAACGGCGGCAAGACGATCTTCACCGGCCTCTTCCCGGAGTTCTGGCTGTTTGCGCTCGGCGGCCTCTTCGTTGCCGTCACGCTGTTTCTGCCCAAGGGTGTCGTCGGCACGATTGCGCAATATCTCGGCAAGCGGAAGGTCGTCTCCAAGGCGGCACCACCGGCGGCTGAGGAAGACGGTATCGAGCCGAAAATCCAGGCAGCGGAGTGAGCGCCATGATCCCCGACGTCAAACCCACCAGCGTGCTTTATCTCAACGGCGTCTCGGTTTCCTTCGATGGCTTCAAGGCGCTGAATTCGCTGTCGATCGTCATAGAACCCGGCGAGCTTCGCGCCATCATCGGCCCGAACGGCGCCGGCAAGACGACGATGATGGATATCATCACCGGCAAGACCAGGCCCGACGAGGGCGAGGTCTTCTTCAACGGCACGATCGATCTCACCAAGAAGGACGAGGCCGATATCGCCCAGCTCGGCATCGGCCGCAAGTTCCAGAAGCCGACGGTCTTCGAAAGCCATACGGTCTGGGACAATCTGGAGCTGGCGCTGAACCGTCGTCGCGGCGTGTTCTCGACGCTGTTCTACCGGCTTTCGGGCGAGGACAAGGCGCGCATCGAGGAGATCCTCGAAACGGTGCGGTTGACGCATCGCCGCGACGAATTCGCCGCCAATCTCTCGCATGGGCAGAAGCAATGGCTGGAGATCGGCATGTTATTGGCGCAGGAGCCGAAGCTCCTGCTCGTCGACGAACCGGTGGCCGGCATGACCGATGCGGAGACGGCGGAAACTGCGATCCTGCTCAAGGATATCGCCAAAACCCGGTCTGTCGTCGTCGTCGAACACGACATGGGCTTCATCCGAGACCTCGGCGTCAAGGTGACCTGCCTTGCTGAGGGATCGGTGCTGGCAGAGGGATCGATCGATTTTGTGAGTTCGGATCCGAAGGTCATCGAGAACTATCTGGGGCGGTGATGATGCGGTCGATGTTTCTGGATTGGTCCGAAAGGGGAGCGACATATTCCCTCTTCTCCCCAACGGGGAGAAGGTGGCCCGAAGGGTCGGATGAGGGGGCCGCACGGCACACCGCTGATAACCTTTTGCCTTCGCTCAAGGTGCTCGTCGCGGTTGCTCCTCACCCCCCTCATCGCCTCGCTGCGCTCGGCACTTCTCCCCGCGGGGGAGAAGAGGGTGCTCGCATCGCAGGCACGACAAACAAGGATGTCGCATCATGCTGACAGTCGAAAACGCAAACCTGCATTATGGCGCCGCTCAGGCGCTGCGCGGCATCTCGATCAAAGCGGAGATGGGCAAGATCACCTGCGTGCTGGGGCGTAACGGCGTGGGGAAGAGTTCTCTTCTGCGCGCCGTTACCGGCCAGCATCCGCTGTCGGCCGGTACCGTCACCTTCAACGATACCAAGCTCAACGGTCTGCCGCCCTTTGCCCGCGCCAAGCAGGGCATCGGCTATGTGCCGCAGGGGCGCGAAATCTTCCCGCTGCTCACCGTCAAGGAAAATCTCGAAACCGGCTTTGCTCCGCTTGGCCGCCGCGACCGCAACATCCCCGATGACATCTTCAGTCTCTTCCCGGTGCTGAAGTCGATGTTGTCGCGTCGCGGCGGCGATCTTTCCGGCGGGCAGCAGCAGCAGCTGGCGATCGGGCGCGCCATGGTGACACGGCCGAGGATTCTCGTGCTCGACGAGCCGACCGAGGGCATTCAGCCATCGATCATCAAGGATATCGGCCGGGCGATCCGCTACCTGCGTGACTCCACAGGCATGGCGATCCTGCTCGTCGAGCAGTATCTCGATTTCTGCCGCGAGCTGGCCGACTATGTCTACATCATGGACCGCGGCGAAATCGTGCATGAAGGGCTTGCCGAGACGCTGGATACGCCGGAGGCCCGCCGCCACCTGACTGTCTGACTGTCTAACTGGCAGATGCCGCATTTTGCAGCAGAGGGTGCGGCGCCTGGAAAACCTTCCGCCGCCGCCAAGGGTCTGCTCGGGGCGGCATAGGAATTGCTTGCTTTCCGCTATCCGCGCGCTTGAATGAAAACCAGGGGCGCGACCGAAAGGGACGATATGACGATCGCGGCGGCAGGCACGAGACCGCAAAGAGCGGAAGGGCGTGGGCATCTGGCGGCAAAGCTGTTCGATGGCCGCACGCGCATCCGTGAGCTCTATCAGGAGGGGGCAGCGAAGATCCGCCTGCCCGATACATTCGATGCTTCGATGGAAGCCGTCATCATCAACACCGCTGGCGGGCTGACGGGCGGTGACCGCATGGCCTGGAGCGTCGTTGCCGGCGCCGGTACGCGCATCGACGTCACCACCCAGGCTTGCGAGAAGATCTACAAGGCTTCGGCCGGCACGGCGGAGGTTTCGACCAGCATCGAGGTCGGCGCCGGCGCCCGTGTGGACTGGCTGCCGCAGGAGACGATCCTTTTCGACCGCGCCTCGCTGTTCCGCCGGCTGGATGTCGATCTCGACGAGGATGCCGAATTTCTCGCCGTCGAAGCCGTGTTGCTCGGCCGCAAGGCGATGGGTGAGACGGTGGTATCAGGGCTGTTCCACGACCGCTGGCGCATCCGCCGGTCGGGTCAACTGATCCATGCCGAGGAACTCAGACTTTCCGAAGGCGTGGCGGCACTCGCGGCGCGGCAGGCCGTGCTCGGCGGGCAGGTGGCCTTTGCGACGCTGCTTTATGCCGGGCCGCTTTCAGAAGCCTATCTTGGCAAAGTCCGGCCGCTCGTCGAAGGATCGATGGGCGGTGCGAGCGCTTGGAATGGCAAACTCGTCGTCCGCCTTGCCGCAGCCGACGGCTTCTCACTCAGAAAAATCCTGATCCCCGTCATTTCCGCCTTGCGCAATGGTGCGCCTGTGCCGAAAGTCTGGAATCTATGAACTTAAGCATTCGGTCAAGCAGATGGACAAGCGATGAACCTCACTCCGAGAGAAAAAGACAAGCTGTTGATTTCCATGGCGGCGATGGTGGCGCGGCGGCGGCTGGAGCGCGGCGTCAAGCTGAACTATCCCGAAGCGATCGCGCTGATCAGCGATTTCGTCGTCGAAGGTGCTCGCGACGGCCGCCCGGTTGCCGAGCTGATGGAAGCCGGCGCCCATGTGATCGGCCGCTCCCAGGTGATGGAAGGCATTGCCGAGATGATCCACGACGTGCAGGTGGAGGCGACATTCCCCGATGGGACCAAGCTCGTCACCGTGCACGAACCGATCCGGTGAGGGCTTGATATGCTGGAGCTGAGGCCCAATTGCGAATGCTGCGACAAGGATCTGCCGCCTGACAGCGCAGAAGCACGGATCTGTACCTATGAATGCACCTTCTGCGCCGATTGTGTGGACGGCGTGCTGAAGGGTGTCTGCCCGAATTGCGGTGGCAATCTCGTCGCCAGGCCGATCCGGCCGGCAGCGATGCTCGCCAAAAATCCGGGGTCGACGAAACGTGTGCTGAAGGCCGAGGGCTGCGCGCCCAAGGCGGCTTAAGGAGAATGAGATGATTCCGGGCGAGATCATGACCGCAAGCGGCGACATCGAACTGAATGCCGGTGCGCCGACGGTGACGCTGGAGGTTTCCAACACCGGCGACCGGCCGGTGCAGGTCGGCAGCCATTATCACTTCGCCGAGACCAATGCCGGGCTTTCCTTCGACCGCGCGGCGGCTCATGGCAAGCGGCTCGATATCCCGGCGGGGACGGCGGTGCGCTTCGAGCCGGGGCAGACTCGCTTGGTGACGCTGATCCCGCTTTCCGGCAAGCGCGAGGTCTACGGTTTCCGTCAGCTGGTGATGGGCAAGCTTTAAGAACAAAATTCGGGAGAAGTGCATGCGCTTGAATATCTGCCTCGTCGGGGCGGCGATGCTGCTGACGGCAGGTGCTGCCTCTGCTCAGGATATCGATTGCAACAATCCCAAGACGCAATCGGACATGACTGGCTGCGAGGCGGCGCGCCACGAGACTGCCGACAAGGCGCTGAATACGCAATATAAGAAGACGCGCGCCGCCCTGGCGGCGATCGACAAGGACCTGGATGGCGATATGAAGGGCGCGGAGCAGGCGCTGGTCAAGGCGCAGCGCGCCTGGATCGACTATCGCGACGCCGAATGCGACGCCTTTGGATTTCAGGCCCGTGGCGGCACGATGGAGCCGATGCTGGTCGCCGGGTGTCTCGCCAACATTACGGACAAACGCACGAAAGAGCTGAAAGAGCTCGAAGATACGATGAGCAACTAGGGTGATCAGGAAAATCATGATCGTCGGCAATGGCGACATTGAGGAGGGCGGGGCTGGCATCATCGATGCCGCCGATATTGTCATCCGCTTCAATGATTGCCGCTCCTATGGCGCCGGCGGCAGCCGCACGGATGCCGTCGCGGTCTGCAACACCGGCAGGCCGGCAAAGGCGATGCTTGGTTCGCGTGAGTGGCGCGCCCATCCGGGCGTCGTGTCGGCCGGCGAAATCTGGAGCGTGCGCGACCCGGAAAAATTCGCCGCGATGCGGGAGCCGCTTGCCATCTCGCATCCGGAACTCGACGATTTCTGCGACGACTATACCGCTGAGTTCAGCGCCTTCTGCGCAGACACCGGCAAGACGCACGTCGTCATCGGCAAGTCGATTCACGATGCCGTCGATGCAGCGATTTCGGCTTTTGATCCTCAGCCATACGTGGTGCCGAGCAGCGGCATGATCGTGATCGGCGAGGTGCTGGAGAGACATGACGAGGCCGAGGTGATGCTTGCTGGCTTCGGCCATGTCGGCTGGGAATGGCATCCGTTCGCCGCCGAGCGGCAGCTGGTGGACCGGTATATCGACGAGGGACGGCTTCGGCGGCTTGGGACAGACATTGCGGCATCCGGCAAAACGCCTTACATTTTTAACAAAAGGTAAGGAGACCTGTTATGGCGACATCGGCAAAGGTCACATCCAAAAATCAGATCACGCTGCCTGCAGGGTTGCGCAAGTCGTTGGACATTCATGCCGGCGACCGGATCGATTTCGTCGCGAATTCCGACGGCGTTTTCGAGGTTCGTGTGCTGAGAGAAAGTCTTGCCGACTTGATAGGAGTTCTGAAGAGCGACGAACCGGTTTCGGGCGATGACATTGAAAAATGGATCGCCGAGGCGCGCGGTGCAATGGCGACGGGATCGTGGAATGCTGGGGATTGATACGAATATCCTGCTCAGGATCTTTCTCACCGATCTTTCCGAGGGGGACCACACGCCGGACCAGTTCGCCCTGGTTCGCGATGCCGTTGTGGGGAACCGCGAACCGTTCTTCGTCAATCATGTGGTTGTTGTCGAGACGATCTGGGTACTTCGGCAGCAGCTGAAATACAGCAAGGAGATCATTGCCGGGGTCATGACAAGGCTGCTGCACATGTCAAATGTAATGGTCCAGGACGCTGCGACCGTGGAGGCATCGTTGAGCAGCTTCATCGCATATCCGGGCGATTTTTCTGACCATCTGATCGGCGAAATCAACAAGCGAAACGGTTGCCGCACTACCCTGACTTTCGACAGGGCCGCATCGAAATCTCCCAATTTTTCGGAACTCCAGAGGTAGAACCAGAATATGCCCTACAAGATCTCGCGCGCCGCCTATGCCGGCATGTTCGGACCGACCACTGGAGACAAGGTGCGCCTTGCCGATACGGAGCTTTTCATCGAGATCGAGAAGGATTTCACCACCTATGGCGAGGAGGTGAAGTTCGGCGGCGGCAAGGTGATCCGCGACGGCATGGGCCAAAGCCAGGTGACGCGGGCCGATGGCGCGGTCGATACGGTCATCACCAATGCGGTGATCGTCGATCATTCGGGCATCTACAAAGCCGATATCGGCCTCAAGGACGGGCGCATCGTTGCGATCGGCAAGGCCGGTAATCCCGACATGCAGCCGGGTGTCAACATCATTGTCGGCCCCGGCACGGAGGCGATCGCCGCTGAAGGCAAGATCGTCACCGCTGGCGGCATGGACAGCCATATCCATTTCATCGCGCCACAGCAGATCGAGGAAGCGCTGATGAGCGGCATGACCTGCATGCTTGGCGGCGGCACCGGTCCTGCACACGGCACGCTCGCCACCACCTGCACGCCCGGTCCCTGGCATCTCGCGCGCATGATCGAAGCGGCCGACGCCTTTCCGATGAACCTCGCCTTTGCCGGCAAGGGCAATGCCTCGCTGCCGGGCGCGCTGACCGAAATGGTGCTGGCCGGCGCCACCTCTCTGAAGCTGCACGAGGATTGGGGCACAACACCAGGCGCCATCGACTGCTGCCTATCGGTTGCCGACGAATACGACGTGCAGGTGATGATCCACACCGATACGCTGAACGAAAGCGGCTTCGTCGAGGATACGATCGGCGCCATCAAGGGCCGCACCATCCATGCCTTCCACACGGAAGGAGCCGGCGGCGGGCATGCGCCTGACATCATCAAGATCTGCGGCCAGCCGAACGTCATTCCGTCGTCGACCAATCCGACGCGTCCCTATACGGTCAATACCATCGCCGAGCATCTCGACATGCTGATGGTCTGCCACCATTTGTCGCCGTCGATCCCTGAGGATATCGCTTTTGCCGAAAGCCGGATCCGCAAGGAGACGATCGCGGCGGAAGACATCCTGCACGATATCGGCGCTTTCTCGATCATCTCGTCCGATAGCCAGGCCATGGGCCGTGTCGGCGAGGTGGCGATCCGCACCTGGCAGACGGCCGACAAGATGAAGCGCCAGCGCGGCCGGCTGAAGGAGGAAAAGGGCGACAACGACAATTTCCGTGTCCGCCGCTATATTGCCAAATATACGATCAACCCGGCGATCGCCCATGGTCTCAGCCGTGAGATCGGCTCGGTCGAAGTCGGCAAGCGCGCCGACCTCGTGCTGTGGAATCCAGCCTTCTTCGGCGTGAAGCCCGATATGGTGCTGCTCGGTGGCTCGATCGCGGCCGCCCCGATGGGCGATCCGAACGCCTCGATCCCGACGCCGCAACCGGTACATTACCGGCCGATGTTTGCCTCCTACGGCAAGAGCCTCACCAATTCCTCCGTTACCTTCGTCAGCCAGGCCGCGCTCGATGCCGGCCTGAAGGGCCGGCTCGGCGTCGCCAAGGAACTGGTCGCGGTGAAGAATACGCGCGGCGGTATCTCCAAGGCGTCGATGATCCACAACGACCTGACACCCGAGATCGAGGTTGATCCCGAGACCTACGAGGTCAGGGCGAACGGTGAGCTGCTGACTTGCGAGCCGGCGACGGTGCTGCCGATGGCGCAGCGCTATTTCCTGTTCTAGGCCCACGTCGGATGTGTGACGGACGGCTGCGATGAGGACAGGTATCCGCTGGTTGCTGCGGATCGTATTCCTGCTTGTGCTCTCGGTGGCTTGCGGAACCTTCATTCCCCGGCCATTGATTGCCCCGGTCAAGGCGTCATCTGCGGCGGTGACGCATCGGATTCTGCTGCTGTCAGGCCCGATCCATACCGATATTGCCATTCCGCTCGACGCGGAAACGCGGGCTGCCTTTTCCTTCCTCGACGATACCGATTTTCCGCTCGGCCATCCGAACGCGGAGTGGCTCATTATCGGCTGGGGCGGTCGTGCCTTCTATCTGGAAACGCCCACATGGGCGGAGCTGAAGCCGTTGCCGGTGTTGCGCGCGCTGACGATCGACCGTTCAGTGCTGCATGTGGACCTTGCCGGTCCTATCACCGAGCCGCAACCCACCGTTACGGCATTCAATGTCAGTGAGGATCAATTGGCGCAGCTGCGCGATTTTATCTCGGACAGCTTCGTCCGTGACGGGGGCGCGGTGGTGCCGATTCCGGATGCGGGTTACGGCGAGATCGACCGGTTCTTCGAGGCCAGGGGATACTTCAACGCCCTCTTCGGCTGCAACACCTGGACTGCCGCTGCCCTGCGCTCGGCTGGGCTTCGAACCGGCATATGGAACCCGCTTCCACAAGCATTGCGATTGTCTGTTTCTGTCTACAATTGAAGCGGCTGTCGGGCCAGTCCGCTCTTAAAGTGAATTGTGAATAGCGCTCTCCATGTGGTTGTAAAAATCGGTGGAAAAACCGGTATTTTCTGAAGCTAAGCCATTCTGGAACAGCCGCATCGTAAAGCTTGATAAATCCCTTTTATATCAAATGTTTAGCTGTCTCTCCGCTCTGTTCGATTCAGGGATTGGAAAGCTGCATCCCCTGCTAGAAAAATTCTGTCCGCCGAAACGTCCGAAACCGTTCGAATTTTAACGAGTCAATTAAGACACCCACAGCAATTGGGCTCTTATCAATGCCTGGAAACGCCGAGCAGGAAGGTTGATTCTCATGAGGAACTGGATTTCGCTGCAGGCCGATTTCGGCGATCTTCAATACCGCAGGAACGTCTATGTCTTCGCCTTGAAGATGGCTTTTCTTGCCGTTATTCTTTCAGGAGTCATTATCGCATTGACGATGCCGTCGCTCGATCTTCTCGGGCTCCTGCCGGTGACGCTCGCCCATGCAATCGGCTTCAGCGCGATCTTTTCCTGGCTGATCGGCGGTACCGTTTCCGGCATGCTGTCGCTGTTTGCCGGCTTTGCCATGCGCGACCTCGCGCTCTCGCGGGCGGAGTTCGAAAAGCTCAGCCGCACGGATACGCTTTCCGGGCTGCTCAACCGGCGCGCCTTTACCGAGGCGCTTGAGAATACCGATGGAAACGCGTCCCTGGTCATTTTTGACGTCGACCGTTTCAAGGCGATCAACGACCGTTTCGGCCATGGCTGCGGCGATACCGTTATCGTCGCCGTTTCGGGCATGCTCACATCCGCCTTCGATGAGATGTCCGTCGTCGCACGGCTGGGTGGGGAGGAGTTCGGTGTCATCGTCTCCGGGGAGCCGCTGGAGGCGCGGATGGAGCGCATCGAAAGCGTCCGAGCCCGGATCGCCGGCGGCGCCATCAGGGCTGAGGGGCACGATATCCGCATCACTGTTTCCGGCGGCGTTGCCGATCTGGTCGCCGGGCGCAACAAGCAGGCGGTCTATGCCTCCGCCGACCGGGCGCTCTATCTCGCCAAGGCGCTTGGGCGCAATCGCGTCGTACATGAACGGGAAGGTCTGCATCACGCCTGGCACGGGCTCGTCGAAAACGGCGTCGATGGCGAGAATAGAGGACCGGACAGCGACAATGTGATGCAGGCTTACGGAATATAAAAGCCGGGCCTGGAGCATGATGCCGAAAAGTGTTTGCGGTTTTCGGACGACATCATGCTCTATTTTTTGATTTAGACGAAAGGCCATTGGTGCTTGCATCGGGAAGAGCTATTTTGCATGGTCGTCCTCTCAGCAAAACGGACATATCATGCAGCGCGTCACCTCCTATCTTCCCGCCGGAACCCCTTCCTCCCATCCGATCGCCCAGGTCAAGCTGCCGCATGATCTGCGCCATCTGCGCCGCAAGCTGCTGCATCTGGAAAATGGCGAAATGGTCATGCTCGATCTCAAGGATCCGGTGCTTTTCGCCAATGGCGACCTGTTGGTGCGCGACGACGGCGAACTGATCGAGATCCTCGCCGCCGACGAGAAGCTCTTCGAGGTTCGCGGACGCGACCGCACGCATCTGGTCGAGCTCGCCTGGCATCTTGGCAACCGGCATCTTGCGGCCCAGATCGAGGAAGACCGCATCGTCATCCTGCGCGATCATGTTATTCGCACCATGCTGCAGGGCCTCGGCGCCGTCGTCCTCGAGATCGACGAGCCGTTCCAGCCGGCGCGCGGCGCCTATCATTCCCAAGGCGGGCATTCGCATGGGCATGATCACGATCACAATCACGACCACGGGCATGATCACGGCCATGACCATGATCACGAACATGGTTACGAGCATGAGCATGAGCACCGCCACGATCGCGGTCATGATCACGACCACAAGCACGATTGAGCCTTGATGACCAGGGATCGCGAGCTGCAGGCATTGTTGCGTCTGACGGCATGGCTTTCACCGGCCTTTCCGATCGGCAGCTTTGCCTATTCGGGTGGGCTGGAGCGGGCGGTTGCCGACGGGCTCGTTGCGGATGCGGCCTCGCTTGCGGCCTGGACAGGCACGCTGATCGGCAACGGTTCGGTCTGGAACGATGCGGTGCTTCTGGCTGAAAGCCACAGGCACCAAGTGGAAGCCGTACGCCTTGCCGAGATCGCCGCGCTCGCCGAGGCGCTTGCCGGATCACGCGAGCGCCATCAGGAAACGTTGCTGCTCGGCGAGGCTTTTCTCGCAGCGGCGCGGGCCTGGCCGGACGGGGTGTTCGAGCGGCTACCTGACAAGGTCGCTTATCCCGTTGCGGTCGGGGCGGTGACTGGCGCCCATGGCATAGAGCCCGAGAAGGCGCTGGCCGCCTTCCTGCACGCCTATGCCTCACAAGCGGTTTCATCGGGCATCCGCCTCGGTGTCGCCGGGCAAAGGGATGGCGTCGCCGTTCTTGCCGGTCTGGAAGACCATATCGCGGAGGTCGCCCGGCGGGCGGCAGCCTCGACGCTCGACGATCTGGGTTCAGCGACGGTGCAGGCCGATATTGCCAGCCTCCGCCACGAGACGCAGGCGACGCGGCTGTTCCGCTCGTGATTGTCCGAAATATCGCTGCGGCGAGAGCAATTCCAGCAAAAGTGCGCAGCGGTTTTGCGTCCGGAATTGCGTGAAAACAAAGAGATAGAGCGCTTCCGTGATTCGAAGAAAAGCAAGCGCTCTAAGTCATTTGACGGTGGCGCAGGCGGGCGGCTTCGTTATCATCGGGGTTGGATTGGAGTAAGGCACATGAAATCAAGAAACGGACCTTTGCGTGTCGGCATTGGCGGGCCGGTCGGCTCGGGCAAGACGGCGCTGACCGAAAAGCTCTGCAAGGCGATGCGCGACGACTATTCCGTCGCCGTCGTCACCAACGATATCTACACGACCGAGGATGCCGAGGCGCTGGTACGGATGCAGGCATTGACTTCGGACCGCATCGTCGGCGTCGAGACAGGCGGCTGCCCGCATACCGCCATTCGCGAGGATGCGACGATCAATTTGCAGGCGATCGCCGGCCTCAACCAGCGAATCCCCGATCTCGACGTCGTCTTCATCGAATCCGGCGGCGACAATCTGGCGGCGACCTTTTCGCCCGATCTTGCCGATATCACCATCTATGTCATCTCCGTCTGCCAGGGCGAGGAAATCCCGCGGAAAGGCGGGCCTGGCATCACCCGATCGGACCTGCTTGTCATCAACAAGAAGGATCTGGCGCCCTATGTCGGCGCCGATCTCGAGGTGATGGACCGGGATGCGACGCGCATGCGCGCGAGCCGCCCCTTCGTCTTCTCCGACATGAAGCGCGGCGACGGCGTCAGCTCGATCGTCAGCTTCCTCAGGGAGCAGGGCGGGCTCTAAACCGCGTCACGAAACCGCTGCACAGTTTTGCGCAACAGAGCCTTTCGGCATCATGCTCTGACGGTCAGATCTGCCGCAGCACGGTGATGTCGCTGATGGCGATCGCCCGGCCGCGGACCGTGACACCTTTCGTCTTCAGCGTCGAGAAGGCGCGCGAAAGCGCCTCCGGCGCGAGACCGAGCTTGCGGGCAAGCAGATTTTTCGGAAAGGGCAGCCGCAGTGAAGCGGCCGCACCGTCCTCGACGCAATGGGTCAGCAGATAGTTTGCCAGGCGCTGCGGCGCGGTCTGCATGCGGTCGCTTGCCAGGCATTCCATCGTCGAGATCAGATGCAGCGACAGGCTGCGCATGATCGCCTTGCCGATCCGCGGCCGCTCGTCCAGCAACAGCCGGACCTCGGGAATGTGGAAGCACGCCAGCACGGCATGATCCATCGCCTGCGCGCCGGTGCGATAGGTTTCGTCGGCGTGGATCAGGCATTCGGCGAAACTGTCGCCGGGCTCGCAGATGCGGATATCGGCCTGTCTGCCGTCGCCATTGTGACGATAGAGCCTGACATAACCGCTGAGCACGCAATAGAAATAGGCCGCCTTGTCGCCCTCCTCGAAGAGAACGTCGTGCGGGTCGCAGAGGAGAGCGGTGGCGCAGGCGCGCAGGGCTTCAGCCTCGTTGTGGTCGAGCCCGGCCATGAATTCGGCCTTGGCGAGCACAACGGCCTCGTGGCGGTTGAATGACAGCGTCCTGTTCATCTCCCGGTCTCCTGATATGGCCGGTCTTTCCAATTCCATGTGCATGCCGGGCAAAATACGGGAAGGAGATGGCGGCGGGTTTGATTTCGGTCAATCGCCAGAAGTGAACAGCAAAAACGAAACGGGCCGGGAGATCGCTCCCGGCCCGTTCAATTCCTGGGTTTTGCTTATTCCGCCGCGAAGGGCGGCAGGCGCAGCACGTTGGTGTCGTTGCCGTTGGCGGTCTTGCGTTTGCTTTCCGGCTTTTCGATCGCGGTCAGGCGCTCCTCCAGCGAGTCGATGTCGTCGCGGTTCTCTCGGGTGACGCGGGTGAGATCCTCGCGCGACAGGGGCAGCTCCTCATTGTCCTTCCTGCCGACCAGGCGGCCGAAAGCCCAGCCGAGCAGGCGGGAGAGGTCGTCCATGATCAGGAAGAAGGAGGGCACGACGACGAGCGAGAGCACGGTCGAAACGATGATGCCGCCGATCACTGCGATCGCCATCGGCGCGCGGAACGAGCCGCCTTCGCCGACACCGAGAGCGGAAGGCAGCATGCCTGCCGACATGGCGATCGAGGTCATGATGATAGGCCGGGCGCGTTTGCGGCCGGCTTCGACCATGGCCTCGACGCGCGACATGCCCTGGTGGCGCATCTCGATTGCGAAATCGACGAGCAGGATGGCGTTCTTGGTGACGATACCCATCAGCATCAGGATGCCGATCATGACGGGCATCGACAGCGGATTGCTGGTGAGGATCAGGCCCGCCGCGACACCGCCGATGGCGAGCGGCAGCGAGAACAGGATGGTGAAGGGCTGGATCACGTCCTTGAAGAGCAGGATCAGCACCGTCAGCACCAGCAGAAGGCCCATCAACATGGCGTTGACGAAACTCTGCTGCATCTCGGTCTGCACCTTGGTGTCGCCGCTTTCTGCAAGTCGCACGGAAGCCGGAATATTGGCCCCATTGACGATCTCGCGGAAGCGGGCGGACGCTGTGTCGAGTGCGACGCCCTGGGGCAGGTCCGAACCGATCGAGACGACGCGGTAGCGGTTGTTGCGCTTGATCGAGCTTACGCCTTCCGAATAGTCGATATTGGCGACGCTCGCGAGCGGAACGGTGCCGCCGCTGGCGGTCTGGATCTTCAATGTCCGGATGGCCGCGAGATCGCGACGCATGTCGACCGCAGCCTGGACCCGGATCGGGATCTGGCGATCGTCGAGCGAGATCTTGGCAAGGGCGGCATCGACATCGCCGATGGTGGCGACGCGGATCGTCTCGGAGATCTGCTGCGGCGTGATGCCGAGGCGAGCGGCTTCATCCATGCGCGGATGAACCTGCAGTTCCGGGCGGGGCAGGGAGCCGTCGGCGCTGACATTGGCAAGCAGCGGGTCGGCGCGGAGCTTGGATTCCAGAATGCCGACGGCGTCGTTCAGGTCCTTGTCGTTTTTGGAGAGGAAGTTGAAGGAGAGGTCCCGTTCTCCGCGGTCATTGAGCTTCAGGATCCGGACGTCGGGAATGTCGCGCAGCTTGGCGAAGACTTCCTTTTCGATATCCCATTGCGGGCGTTCACGGCCGTGGACTTCCACTTTCGGCAGCATCGGGCCGACGACCGGGATATCGCCGAGCACGTCGTTGACCACCTTCTTGACCAGCGATTGGTCGAGCTTGTCAAGTGCCAGCGTGATGGTCGCACGACGCAGTTCGAGATCGCCCTTCGGCGATGCGCCGCCGAGGACGAAGACGCTTTCGACGCCATTGATGTCCTTGACCCTGTCATAGATCGCATCCGTCGTCTTCTCGGTATCGTCAAGCCGTGCATTGGGCGGCAGCTCGACGGAGAGAACGATGCGTGAAGAATCTTCCGGCGGCAGGAAACTGCCGGGAACCTGCATCAGCAGCAAAACGGAGCCGACCAGGAAAGCGAACGCGACAATCAGCGTCGCATAACGCGTGTACCAGCGTCCGGTCGTGCCACGTATGAGACGGGTGTAGCCGCGCATCAGCAGGCCGTCATTGTCGTGATGGTCTTCCATCGCGTCTTCGGCGCGCATCAGATAGGCGGCCATCATCGGGGTGATAAGGCGCGCCACCATCAGCGAGAAGAACACAGAGAAGGCGACGGTCAGGCCGAACTGGATGAAGTACTGGCCCGGAATCCCCGGCATGAAGGAAACGGGCACGAAGACGGCGATGATGGTGAAGGTAGTGGCGATGACGGCAAGGCCGATTTCATCCGCCGCCTCGATCGCCGCCCGATAGGGGGTCTTGCCCATCTTGATATGGCGGGCGATGTTCTCGATTTCGACGATCGCATCGTCGACGAGAATGCCGGTCGCGAGTGTCAAGGCGAGGAAGCTGACGAGGTTCAGCGAGAAGCCCATCATGTCCATGATCCAGAAGGTCGGGATCGCGGACAAGGGTAGGGCGATTGCCGAAATCAGCGTCGCGCGCCAGTTCCTGAGGAACAGGAAGACGACGATGACGGCGAGCAGCGCGCCTTCGAGCAGCGTATGAATGGCGGCTTCGTAGTTGCCGTAGGTGAAATAGACCGAATCGTCGATCAGTTCGATCTTCACATTGGGGTTTTCGGCCCGCACCTTGTCGAGGTTCTGCGCCACGGTTTCGGCGACGCTGACCTCGCTGGCGCCCTTGGAGCGGAAAACGCCGAAGGTAACGACCGGAGTGTCGTTGAAGCGCGAGAAGGATTTCGGCTCCTCATAGGTGTCCTTGATGACACCGAGATCGGATAGTTTGACGAAGCGGCCGTTCGGCAGGCCGATCGTGGTGTTGGCGAGGTCGGCGACGTTGCGGGCGTCGCCGAGAACACGGATAGCCTGTTCGCTGCCCGCCACCTGGCCGCGGCCTGAGCCGAGGTCGATGTTGGTGCCGCGTAGCTGCTGGTTCACGCTCGCAGCGGTGATGCCGTAGGCATTGAGCTTGTCAGGGGTGAGTTCGATGCGCACTTCGCGCTCTGCGCCGCCGTAACGGTCGACACGGCCGATGCCGGCCTGACCCTGCAGCGAACGCTTGATCGTATCGTCGACGAACCAGGAAAGTTCTTCCAGCGACATGGCGGGCGAGGAAACGGCGAAGGTCTGGATCGCCTGTCCCTCGACATCGACCTTGGAGACGATCGGTGCTTCGGCCGTCGCCGGAAGATCGCTGCGGATGCGGTCGATCGCATCCTTGGTGTCCTGTACGGCCTGTTCGGTCGGCACTTCCATCCGGAACATGACGTTGGTTTGCGAGCTGCCGTCGGTCACCGTCGACTGGATTTCGTCGATGCCGGTGATGGAGGCGACCGCGTCTTCGATCTCCTTCGTCACCTGCATTTCGAGTTCGGCCGGCGAAGCGCCGCTCTGCGTCACGCTGATCGAGACGAGCGGCACATCGATATTTGGAAAGCGTGTGATCGGCAGCGTGTTGAAGGACTGCATGCCGATGAACACCAGCAGGCAGAAGGCCAGCAGCGGCGCGATGGGATTTCGGATGGACCAGGCTGAAAAATTCATCGGGTGGTCTCTTTAGTTGGAAGCCGGGGGCTGTTCACGCACCGGCGTGATGTGGTCGCCGTCGCGGACGTAAGCGCCCGCCTTGGCCACGACTTCGTCGCCGGTCTTCAATCCATCGATGACCTCGACATAGGCGCCGTCCTGGATGCCGGTCTCTATCTTGGCGAATTTCACCACGCCGTCCTCGACTTTGCGGGCGGAGGAGCCTTCGTTGCCGGTGAGTACCGCGGTCAGGGGAAGCGCTACGCCTTCAGTCTCGCGCACGATGATCTCGGCGCTGCCATACATGCCGGAACGCGCCTTGCTGTCATCATCGATAGAGATATGAATGAGGCCGAGGCGGGTGACCGGATCGACGGTCGGTGAAACCAGGCGTACGGCGCCGGAAAGCTTCTCACGGCTGCCGGAAAGCGAAATCGTCGCCTTCTGGCCGGCCATGACCCTGACAATATCGCTTTCGGCGACCTCAGCGACAAGCTCGATATCGCCGTCGCGGATGATGGTGAACAGTGGATCGCCGTTGCCGGCGGCGATGGCGCCGACCTTTGCGTTCTTCGCCGAGACCGTGCCGGCGACCGGTGTCTTCACATCTGTGCGCGCCAGCTTCAGATCGGCATCGGCAATCTGGCTGTCGAAGACCTTGAGATCGGCTTCGGAGACCTCGATCGCCTGTTCGGCGGAGACGACGCGGGCATTGGCTGCGGCGGCGGTCGCATCGGCCTGCTCGACCTGGGCGGTGGAAACCGTGCCCTTCTTGCCCATTTCCTGGGCGCGGGCCTGCTGCTGCCTTGCCTGTTCGGCATTGGCCTGCGCCTCGATGAGCTGGGCGCGCAGCTGGGCGAGGCTTGCCTCGCCCTTGGCCTTCGTCGCCATCATCTGGCTCTTTTCCAGAACCAGCGCGTCATCGTTGAGCGTTGCCAGCGTGCTTTCGGCCTGAACCTTGTCGCCGACATCGGCTTTCAGCGTGCGAATCGAGAGGCCTTCGACCTGCGGCTGGATATAGACTTCCTCGACGGGCTTGACCGTTCCGGTGCCGATGACACGGTCGACGAGGGTGCGATTCACCGCCGTGGTGACGACGATCGCCGGCAGGTTCTGCTGCGGTTTTGCGACCGGCGCTTCCTGCGAAAATGCGGTGGATGCAGCAAGTGCCGCTGCAAAAAGAGTAGAGGCGCCTAGAATTCCAATCGGCTTGCGTGCCATGCGTCGTCGTCCAATCTTATGATAAGGTTGGCCGAACTCGAGCGTCTGCCACTCAGCGCGCGATCAGGCCACTGCCCTTCCTGCATTCTCAGAGGTATCCGCCGATCCTTTGCCGTCTTCATCCCTCGCCGGCAAATTCGGCTTGTAGGTGGTATCGATTTGCTCGATCTACAAGTCCGGCAGAAAACAATTCCCCATTCGGCGATAATAATTACCATTCCGACGTCAATCAATCACCGCAAGGTTATGTCAACATTACGAAGATTGATCGCGCTCATCCCTAAGACGTTTGACGCCCGATAAATGCGACAGTTGCAAGGTACTTTTTTCGGTTGCTAGATGCTGATGATGTAAGCCGACTGGCCTAAAAATCTGAATCAGCATCTAAATCAATAAATAGAGCATGATGTCGTCCGAAAACCGCGTACACTTTTCGGCATCATGCTCTAGAAATAGACGAAACGCGCGGGAAATTTCCCGCGCGTTTCGCTTCGCAATCTTGCCGAATTTATTTGGAAGCGGCGTCGGTGATGTCGTGCGTCCAGGCGCCCGACGGCTCCTTGCTGATGATCTTCTGGTCGAGCAGCGCCTTTGCCGTGCGGGCATAGAGCGCCTCGTCCAGCTTGCCGGAGCTGTCGCCGACCAGCTTGGCGACTTCGCCCATCATGCGCTTCTGATGGTTGTCGTCCTGGCCGCCATTGTCCATGACGATCTCGGCGGCTTCGTCGGGATTGTCGGTGGCATATTTCCAGCCCTTCATCGAAGCGCGGACGAACTTGACCATCTTCTCCTTGAAAGCCGGGTCTTTCAACTTGTCTTCCATCGCATAGAGGCCGTCTTCGAGCAGGTCGTTGCCCATTTCAGTATAGTTGAAGACCGTCAGTTCTTCCGGCTTGAAGCCGGCATCGATCGCCTGCCAGTATTCGTTATAGGTCATGACGGAGATGCAGTCGGCCTGCTTCTGGACGAGCGGCTGCACGTCGAAGCTCTGCTTCAGTACGGTGACGCCGTTCGGACCGCCTTCGGTCGAAAGGCCGAGCTTGTTCATCCAGGCGAAGAAAGGATACTCGTTGCCGAAGAACCAGACGCCGAGCGTGTGGCCCTTGAAGTCGGCTTCGGTCTTGACCGGGCCGTCCTTGCGGCAGACCATTTCCAGGCCCGACTTCTGATAGGGCTGGGCGATGTTGACGAGTGGAACGCCCTTTTCGCGGGCAACCAGGGCACCGCCCATCCAGTCGACGATGACATCGGCGCCGCCGCCGGCAATTACCTGCTCGGGGGCGATATCGGGGCCGCCCGGCTTGATCTCGACATCGAGTCCTTCTTCCTTATAGAAGCCCTTGTCCTTGGCGACGTAATAACCGCCGAACTGGCTCTGCGTGACCCATTTCAGCTGCAGCACCACCTTGTCGGCGGCCATGGCGTGGGCCGATGCAAGCGACATCGCGCTTGCCATCATTGCAACCATCAACTTTCTCATTTTCTTATCCTTACCCTCTGAAGTTATGCCCGGACTCTTTTCTGGAGCCCGCGCGCGCCTAGCCACCACGGATAGACGGATGCCAGAACGTCACCGCCCGTTCGGTCAGGGCGATGATGCCATAGAAGATCGAGCCGGCCAGCGCCGCGACGGCGATTTCCGCCCAGACCATGTCGACATTCATGCGGCCGATCTCGGTGGAGATGCGGAAGCCCATGCCGACGATCGGCGTTCCGAAGAATTCCGCAACGATGGCACCAATCAGCGCCAGCGTCGAGTTGATCTTCAGTGCGTTGAAAATGAAGGGCATTGCCGCCGGAAGCCTGAGCTTCAGCAGCGTCTGCCAATAGCCGGAGGCATAGGTGCGCATCAGGTCGCGCTCCATGCTGCCGGAGGCGGCAAGGCCGGCGACGGTATTCACCAGCATCGGGAAGAAGGTCATGATGATGACGACGGCGGCCTTCGACGGCCAGTCGAAGCCGAACCACATGACCATGACAGGGGCGACCCCGATGATCGGCAGGGCCGAAACCATGTTGCCGATCGGCAGAAGGCCGCGGCGCAGGAAGGCGATGCGGTCGGCGAGCACCGCGACGACGAAGCCACTGAGGCAGCCGACGGTATAACCGATCAGCACCGCCTTGAAGATCGTCTGCCTGACGTCCGCGCCGAGGATGGGCAGCGACGCCATGAACCGCGCGCCGATGGCGCTCGGCGGCGGCAGCAGGATGAAGGGAACGCCGGCGCCACGCGTGACCGCCTCCCAGAGAATGAGGATCCAGGCGCCGAAGATCGCCGGGATCAGGAGCTGGAGCGCCGACTTGCCGAAAGTGGTGACGGGCTGCAGTTTCGACAGCTCGGTGACGCATCGCCAGGCAAGCAGCCAGCAGGCGAAGAGCAGCAGGAAGAAAGCCCGCGTCGCCGCGCCCTCGTTGCCGGAAAGAGCCGAAAGCAGCATCCAGGCGGCACCATGCGCGCCGATAAACAGTACGGTGGCCCGATAGGCCGGCGGCTGCGGTGCGAATGACAGCAGGGCAGCCGCGATGACGATGGTGAAAATGAGGCTTGCCGTGCCGTTGGTGAGGGGGCGCGCCGCGCCCTCGGCCAGAAGCGGCAGGGCCGTCAGCGCCCCGACGCAGAGGAGGAGGGCGACCACGCCTTGCCAGGAGAAGGTCAGATGTCTCATGCCGGCCTCCCGCCCATGGCGCGGTCGACGATCTTCGCCCCAACGCCGACAATCGCAACCAGGATGCCCGCCAGCAGCGATCCGGCGACGAGGGCGGCCCAGATATCAATAGTCTGGCTATAATAGGAGCCGGCGAGCAGCTTCGAACCGATGCCGGCGACAGCACCCGTCGGCAGCTCGCCGACGATGGCGCCGACGAGGCTGGCGGCGATCGCGACCTTCATCGAGGTGAAGAGGAATGGGATCGAGGCTGGAACGCGCAGCTTCCAGAACGTCTGCATCGGGCTGGCATAATAGGTGCGCATCAGGTCGAGATGCATGATTTCAGGCGAACGCAACCCCTTCACCATGCCGACGGCGACCGGAAAGAAGGAGAGGTAGGTGGAGATCAGCGCCTTGGAGACGAGGCGCGAGGCGTCGGAATCGAGGTTCAACAGATGCGCAACGGCATTGTCGCCGGTCAGGACGTTGTAGGAGATGATGACGATCATCGGCGCGATGGCGAGGATCGGTATGGTCTGGCTCGCCACCAGCCAGGGCATCAGCGAGCGGTCCATGGCGCGGTTATGGACGATCAGCACGGCGAGAAGGATGCCGAGCAGCATGCCGAAGCCGAATCCGAGCAGGGTGGAGGAGAGCGTTACCCAGCTGTGATAGACGAGGCTGCGATTGCTCGAAAGGCTGCGCAGAAAGGTGTTCTCGTAGACGTTCTGCGCCACCTGATGCGGCGAGGGCAGGATCGGCTTCGGCTGCGCCAGCGTCTTGCCGATGAATTCGAGGGTGGTGGGTGTGGCCCCGGCGCGGCCGTCCATGTCGCGCTGGAACGGCGCGTTCATCAGGATGGCGGCGACATACCAGATGACGACGAGGGCAAGCAGGATTGTGGTGACGGGGACGATCTTGTCCTTGAATGTGTCGGGTTTCACAGCGACTGCCCCCAGATATTGGCGTTGAGCGTGCCGCTACGGGTAACCCTAGAACTCAACCGCCTAAACCTCATGGCTATGCCCCGTCCTCAGCCCTTCACGGACGCGATGGGCGATTTCCAGGAACTCGGGGGTTTCGCGAATGTCGAGCGGGCGTTCGGCCGGCAGGGTCGAGTCGATCACATCGGTCACGCGGCCCGGGCGCGGAGACATGACCACGATCTTGGTCGAGAGATAGACCGCCTCGGGGATGGAATGGGTAACGAAGCAGATCGTTTTGTTGGTACGGGTCCAGAGTTTCAGCAGCTCTTCGTTCAGATGGTCGCGGACGATCTCGTCCAGGGCGCCGAAGGGCTCGTCCATCAACAGCAGGTCGGCGTCGAAGGCGAGCGCGCGGGCGATCGAGGCGCGCTGCTGCATGCCGCCGGAAAGCTGCCAGGGGAATTTCTTCTCAAAGCCCGAAAGACTGACGAGATCGAGCGCTTCGGCGATGCGCCGCGTCCGGTCGGCGCTAGAATACCCCATGATCTCCAGCGGCAGGGCGATGTTGTTTTCGATGGTGCGCCAGGGATAGAGCGCCGGCGCCTGGAAGACATAGCCATAGGCACGGGCCTTGCGAGCCTCTTCCGGTGTCATGCCGTTGATTGAGATCTCGCCCGACGTGCTCTTCTCGAGATCGGCGATGACACGCAGGAAAGTGGTCTTGCCGCAGCCCGAGGGACCGATGAAAGAGACGAAATCCCCCTTGCGGACATCGAGATTGACATTGCTCAGTGCACGCACCGGGCCGTCATTCGCCTGGTAGGTGAGACAGAGATCCTTGGCGGATACGACGGAGGGTGCTTGCATCAATGCGACCAGTCTTGTTTTCGCCGCGGGAACGCGGTTTGCGTGTTATCATTACTGCCGGTTTTATCGGCGAGACACTCCATGGAGGATGAGGATGGACGTGACATCAAAGCCCACCTGCCACATCGTTCGCCCCAATCATGCCTATGACGGCAAGCAGGGGCTCAGCTATTTCCAAGGGGTCGCCGCCGAGACGGTCGGCGCCAAGGGCATCTGCATGCACCTCCTGACGATCCCGCCGGGCGTCCGCGCCAAGGCGCATCTGCACGAGGCGCACGAGACGGCGATCTACATGCTCTCCGGCGAGGCCCATACCTGGTACGGAGACCGGCTCGAGCATCACGTCATCGTCCATGCCGGCGAACTTTTCTATATCCCGGCCGGTGTGCCGCACCTGCCGGCAAACCTCAGCAGCACGCCGTGCACGGCGATCATCGCCCGCACCGATCCGAACGAGCAGGAAAGCGTCGTGCTTCTGCCGGAGTTGGACGCTTTGGTACCGGCGTGAGGTCATTGGCATAGAGGCAGCGGTCCCCGGTTGATGGCCGTATCGTCATGCGCCATCGTCATACGCCGCTTGCCGGAATGCCGCTACGCGTCACCTTGCGCGGCGCGGTGATGTCCTTCCACTGGGAAAGCGCCTTGCTGACAGCCGTGACCGGCTCGCGCCTGACAAATTCGCCGTGGCCCTCGCGGGTCTTGATGGTGTTTTCCTCGATCGCCACGACGCCGCGTGTCAGCGTGTAGCGGGGCAGGCCGGTTACTTCCTTGCCTTCGAAGACGTTGTAGTCGATCGCCGACTGCTGGGCTTTGGACGAAATGGTCTTGGAACGTTGCGGGTCCCAGACGACGATGTCGGCATCGGCGCCGACAAGGATCGCGCCCTTCTTCGGATAGATGTTGAGGATCTTGGCGATGTTGGTCGAGGTGACGGCGACGAATTCGTTCATCGTCAGCCGCCCGGTGTTGACGCCATGGGTCCAAAGCATGGGCATGCGGTCTTCGAGGCCGCCGGTGCCGTTCGGGATCTTGGTGAAATCACTGAGCCCGAAGCGCTTCTGCGCCGTGGTGAAGGCGCAATGGTCGGTGGCAACGACCTGCAGCGAGCCGGAGGCAAGCCCCGCCCAGAGTGAATCCTGATGCTGCTTGTTGCGGAAGGGCGGCGACATCACCCGGCGGGCCGCATGATCCCAGTCGGGATTGGAATATTCGCTTTCGTCGAGCGTCAGGTGCTGGATCAGCGGTTCGCCGTAGACGCGCATGCCCTTGGCGCGGGCGCGGCGGATCGCCTCGTGCGCCTGTTCGCAGGAGGTGTGGACGATATAGACCGGGCAGCCGGCCATGTCGGCGATCATGATGGCGCGGTTGGTGGCCTCACCTTCCACTTCGGCCGGCCGGGAATAGGCATGCGCCTCGGGGCCGTTATTGCCGTCGGCCAGCAGCTTGGCGGACATCGAGGCGACGACGTCGCCGTTTTCGGCGTGCACCAGCGGCAGCGCGCCGAGTTCGGCGCAGCGCTGGAAGGAGGCGAACATCTCGTCATCGTCGACCATCAGCGCGCCCTTATAGGCCATGAAGTGCTTGAAGGTGTTGATGCCCTTGTCGCGGACGATGGTCTCCATCTCCTTGAAGACCTGCTCGCTCCACCATGTGACCGCCATGTGGAAGGAATAGTCGCAATTGGCGCGGGTCGATTTGTTGTCCCACATGGTCAGTGCTTCGAGCAACGACTGGCCGGGGGCGGGCAGGGCGAAATCGACCACCATCGTCGTGCCGCCGGAAAGGGCGGCGCGCGTGCCGCTCTCGAAATCGTCGGAAGAATAGGTGCCCATGAAGGGCATTTCGAGGTGGGTGTGCGGATCGATGCCGCCGGGCATGACATAACAGCCGGTCGCATCCAGCGTCTCGTCGCCCGAGAGGTTCGGACCAATCTCGATGATCTTGCCGCCGTCGATCTTGACGTCCGCCTTGTAGGTGAGGTCGGCGGTGACGATGGTGCCGTTCTTGATGACTGTGGTCATGATCATTCCCCGTTCTTGTCTGCAGATTGGGCCGGCGAATAGAAGCCGAGCAGTTCTGAGCTGATCTCGATCCGGCCCTGCAAGGCGGCTAGAATCGTTTCGAGTACTGAGCGACGTTCGCGCGAGATTTCCCGATTCCAGAAGCGCAGGACGGAATAGCCATTCACATTGAGCCATTCAGTTCGGCGCTGATCGGACGCGCTTTCGGCATGCTGAAAGCCGTCGACTTCAACAATCAGTCGTTGTTCACGACAGAGGAAATCGACAATGAATGGACCGAGTGGAACCTGCCGTGCGAATTTGTAGCCGTTCAGGCGGCGTGCGCGCAGGTCGCTCCACAGATGGTATTCCTCTTCAGTTTCATTGCTGCGAAGAACCCTGGCCTGGTCGGTCTTGTTGGTACGATGCTTCCGGATATCCTGCTTGATAATTTTCGTCGCGCCCGGAGCCCCCTCATCCGCCCTTCGGGCACCTTCTCCCCGAGGGGAGAAGGGGGAAGCCGCAACGTCCGCCGTTCCCTTCTCCCCGGCGGGGAGAAGGTGGCCCGAAGGGTCGGATGAGGGGGCTGCAGGCGCGACGTTAGCCATCACACCACAATCTCCGCCGTCTCGACCACCGCATGGAACAGCACATCGGCTCCCGCCATCGCCCATTCCTTGGAGATCTCTTCCGCCTCATTGTGCGAGAGCCCGCCGACGCAGGGGCACATGACCATCGTTGCCGGTGCGACCTTGGCGGCCCAGCAGGCGTCGTGGCCGGCGCCGGAGATGATGTTCATGTGGCTGTAGCCAAGCCGCTCGGCGGCGTCGCGCACCGACGTGACCAGTTTCGGATCGAAGGTGATCGGCTCGAAGTGGCCGATCGCCTCGATGGAACAGCCGACGCCGAGTGCATCGGTGATCTCAGGCGCTTTCGCCTCGATCTTTGCCCGCATGCGATCGAGCTTCTCCTTGTCGGGCGAGCGGATGTCGACGGTGAAGACGACCTTGCCCGGCAGCACGTTGCGGGAGTTTGGCGAGAAAAACACCTGGCCGACGCCGCCGACGGCGCCCGGCTGTTCGCCCATCGCCACGCCCTGGACCATCTCCAGGATGCGGGCCATGGCGAGACCGGCATTGACGCGCAGGTTCATCGGCGTCGAGCCGGTGTGGGCTTCCTTGCCGGTTAGCGTGAATTCCAGCCACCAGAGGCCCTGGCAATGGGTGACGACGCCGATCTGCTTTTCCTCGGCTTCGAGGATCGGTCCCTGCTCGATGTGATATTCGAAATAGGCGTGCATCTTGCGGGCGCCGACCTCTTCGTCGCCGACCCAACCGATGCGCTTCAGTTCGTCGCCGAACAGATTGCCCTCAGGGTCCCTGCGATTATAGGCAAAGTCCAGGCTGTGCACCCCGGCGAAGACGCCTGACGCCAGCATGGCAGGGGCAAAACGCGCCCCTTCCTCGTTGGTCCAGTTGGTCACGACGATCGGATGTTTGGTCTTGATGCCGAGATCGTTCATCGTGCGCACGACTTCAAGCGCCGCAAGCACGCCGAGCACACCGTCATATTTGCCGCCGGTCGGCTGGGTGTCGAGATGCGAGCCGACATAGACGGGCAGAGCATCGGGATCGGTACCGGGGCGGGTGGCGAACATCGTGCCCATGCGGTCGACACCCATGGTCAAACCGGCATCGTCGCACCATTTTTTGAAAAGGCTGCGGCCCTGCGCATCGGCGTCCGTCAGCGTCTGGCGGTTGTTGCCGCCGGCTATGCCGGGGCCGATCTTCGCCATCTCCATGAGACTGTCCCAGAGACGGTCGCCATTGACGCGCATGTTCTCGCCTGGTGCTGCCACCATTTTGTATGCCCTCACCTGTTTGCGGCAGTCATGCAAAGCGCATGCCCGCCTGTTCCCGTGGTCCTTTCCTGCGCCGCCTTATTGGTTTTGTCGAGCGCCGGAAAATCGCCAGTTGCCTTTGTTTTGCATCTGGCGGATAATTTGACCGATTGGTAAACATTACAACTTCCACCGCCGGGCTCAAGACGAAAATCACGAAAATTGCCGATAAAAATACGGGCAGTTGCTCAAGGAAGCGGCGGGGATCGTTTCCAACAAAACTTGAGCGAAGAAGTTGAATTTCAAGGGGAAATAACAGTCTGTGACCATACCGAGAGCAGCGAAAACCCTGAGGCGGACGCGAATCCAGGAGGAAAAGGAAGAGCAGATCCTGGAAGCGGCCCTCGACGTGTTTTCGGCAAGCGGCTTTCGCGGCTCGACCATCGACCAGATCGCCGAAGTGGCCGGCATGTCGAAACCCAACCTGCTCTATTATTTCCGCACCAAGGAAGCCATGCACCGGGCGCTGATCGACCGGGTGCTCTACACCTGGCTTGAGCCGCTGCGGGCCTTCGATGCCGAAGGCAATCCAGAGACGGAAATCCGCAGCTACATCCGCCGCAAGCTGGAGATGGCCCGCGATTTTCCGCGTGAGAGCCGGCTTTTCGCCAACGAGGTGCTACAGGGCGCGCCGCATATCGAGGACGAGCTGAAGGGGCCGCTGAAGGAATTGGTCGACGAGAAGGCGGAGGTCATCCGCGCCTGGGCGAAATCAGGCAAGATCGTCACATGCGATCCCTATCACCTGATCTTCTCCATCTGGTCGACGACGCAGCATTACGCGGATTTCGACGTTCAGGTGCGTGCCGTGCTGGGGCAGGAACATTCGGGCGAAGGGCGCTTCGAGGATGCGGCGCGGTTTTTGGAACAGCTCTTCATCGGCGGCCTGCGACCGGATCCCCTTGAGGCGTGAGGGTTTACCCTCTTCTTGGAAGCGGCACCCGGGCAAGAATATCCGTCATGCCTTCCATCGTATAAGGCTTCTGTAGCACGGGCGCGTCCGAGTGGCTGTTTGCCTGGGCGATGCCCTCCCCATAGCCCGTGGCAAAAACGAAGGGCACGCCGTCAGCTGCCAGCCGGTCGGCAATCCCGAAACTCGTCTCATCGCCGAGATTGACATCGAGAAGCGCCAGATCGAAGGACTGGCCAGCCAGAATTTCCATCGCCTCAGTGACACTTGGCGCCGTTGCCACCTGGGCGCCGAGCCGGCGCAGGATGTCCTCCCCATCCATGGCGATGATCAGGTTGTTTTCCACCAGCAGCACGTTCAGGCCGGAGAGTGGCTGATCGTCGGCAATCGTCTTGCGACCGGCCGCTCCGACCGGGGCCGGCTTTGACGGTTCGCTCGTCGGGCCGACGACATGTCGCGCCGGAATGCAGAAATCCGCCTCGAGCCCATCCTTGACGTAGCGGACCTCGGCCTTGCCGCCGAGGTCATAGGGGATCGAGCGGCGGATGATCGTCGAACCGAAGCCATGACGTTTGGGTTCAACAACGGGCGGACCATCCTTTTCGCGCCAGCCAATGCGCAGATTGCGCTCGTCGTCGCGATGCCAGCCAAGCTGGACCGTGCCGCTGCGGGTGCCGGAAAGGCTGCCATATTTGGCGCTGTTGGTCATCAGCTCATGGAAAACAAGGGCGGCGGTGGAAAAGGCGTGCGGTTCCAGCAGCACGTCCTCGCCGCTCATCTGGATGCGTTGCGCATTTTTCCCGAGATAGGCGGCGGTCTCTGCCAGCAGCAATTGCCGGAGCGAAGCAGGTGCCCAGTGATCGCGGGTGATCTGGTCATGGGCGCGGGCGAGCGACTGGATGCGGCCCTCGAGCTGGCGGATGTAGTCGCCAAGGCCGACCGACGTTGCCTGTGACTGCCGGATGATGCCGGTGATGAGGCTCAATATGTTGCGGACGCGGTGGTTCAGCTCGGCAATCAGCAGTTCCTGGCGCTCGTTTGCCACCTGGCGCGCCATGCTGACCTCGTCGGTGAGGCGCAACACCACCTCGATCAGTGTGACGCGGATGGTTTCGGCGACACGGCGCTCGGCCTCCGTGAAAGGAAGGGAGCGGCCGCGCACCAGTTCCGACCAGGCTTCGAAACTCTTGCGCGGCGTCAGCCTCGGGCCATTCGGCCCGTATTCCACCGGCTTGTGCGGGTCGCCGCCCCAGCGGACGGTGCGCACCAATTCCTGACGGAAAAGCACGACATAATCGCGCGGCGAACGCGAGATCGGGATGGCAAGCATGCCTGCCACCGCATCGTCGACCTCAAGATCCGGATAGGCTTCCGCGAGCCTGTCCACGGCATAGACACGGCCGGCGGCGCTGCGGTTGAGATGGCGGACGACAGCTGCGAAGCCTCTCTCATTCGGCCCGATGCCGGCAAGGGCCAGCCGGCCGTTGATCCAGACGCCGATCCCGTCGGCAGGAATGGCGTCGGCGAGCGCCTCGATCAGCCAGGCCGGATCGTCGAGCAGGCTCGCATTGTCTGCGACGGAGGTGAGAAGCCGGTCGGCAATGCGGCGCGCCTTGGTCTCGTAGTCCAGAGCCAGTCGCCGTTCGCGGCTTTCAAGGCGCGACGCAAACATCTGGCCGAAGAGTTCGGCGGTGGAGCGGCTTTGGGCCGAAGGCAGACGCGGGCCGTAGTGATGGCAGGCAAACAGGCCCCAGAGCCTACCATCCACAACGATCGATATGGAGAGTGAAGCGCCAACGCCCATGTTTTTCAAATATTCGATGTGGATCGGCGAGACCGAACGCAATACCGACATGGAGAGGTCGAGCGGCTGGCCGTGCTCGTCGAGCTGCGGCAGGATCGGGACCGGGACGGCGTCGACATCGGCAATGATGCGGAACAGGTTGCGCAGATAAAGCGCGCGCGCCTGTACCGGAATGTCGGAAGCCGGATAGTGCAGCCCGAGAAAGGAGCCGATGCCGGCCCGGGCGGCTTCCGCCACCACTTCGCCGGAACCGCCTTCGTCGAAACGATAGACCAAGACCCGATCGAAACCGGTGAGCGCCCGCGCCTGTCTTGCACCTTCACGGAAGAAAGCTTCCAGTGTTTCCGTGTGGTCGAGGCGCGACATCATGCTGCGCATGGAGAGTGAGGCGGCGTCGTGCCTGTCTTCCCGGCAGCGCTCGCCTTCGATGATGACCTCAGCTCCGTTCAGGTGCACGGCAAGGTCGAACCTGTTTTGACCGGGCATCAGGGCAATGCCGAAAATGCGCTCGACGACGTCGGAACCGCGCAGCGTGGTAAGCTTGTTGCGGATGGCGTGGAGTGCTTCAGGTGTGATCAGAGAGACAACGGGACGGCCGAGCGCTTCGGCCTGTGTCACTCCGAGAAACTCCGCCAGATTTGCGGAGGCGCGCATGACGATCCAATCTGATGATACCGCCATGAGAAAGCCGAAGGGCTGGACCGAGCCGAGCTGGTGGATGGGCTCACGGTCGCAGTTGGTGAGATCGACGGGTTCGTGCGTGCCGCTCATGGGACGGCTTCCAGTTCGGCTTGCCCTGCTTTGAGGAAGAGCTCGAAAACATCGCGGGCTGCGGCGGCGGCAAGAATGGGGTCGTCCACCTTGCTCGCGTCAAGACGATCCATGAAAAGCCGCATGGCGCCCTTCGGGCCTTGCGGGCTCAGGTAATTGCTGGGCAAGTGGTCGGGCACGGCCTCGGCGAGCAGCACGCCGCCGAGCTTGGAGCCTTCAAGGACATAGGCGGCGCCCCAGACCGCTGCTTCGCAGCGCAATGCCGGTTGCGGAAGCGGTACGGGCAATCGATCATCGAGTTCCCGGATGTCGGCGGCCAGCAGGTGCGCACGTCTTCGTTCCGGCCAGTCTGGCAGCAGACTGCCGATTCCTCCATTCTCAAGCGCATGTTCGACTGATGGTACGACCCGGGCATGCGCGCGCAGGAATGCCTTGTAATCCTGCGTGCGTGAGAGGTTGAAACTGCCGAAGAGAGCGTCGACCGCGGCGTGGCAATCTGCAGTTTGTGCGCGGAGGGCGCTGCGAAGTGACATGCTGACCGTATTCCGAGTGATATGGCGGCCGTCCACAACGGACGGTGAACTAGCGGATATACTGCGGCAACGAGTGATTTCCAGGGAAACGTCTAGGAAAAACATGGGTTTCTCGTCGCTCGCAGACGCGCGGCGAGCGCTTCAGCCCATCATTGCCGGCAGTCCGGCGGCGAGTGTATCGATCGCGAGCCGCACCTTCGGCAGCATGACCGGAGAGCGCAGCCAAACGGCATGGGCATCGAAGACATTGGCCGGTTCCTGCTTCAACACCTGAATGAGCCGGCCTGCAAGCACCTCCTCGCGGATCAGCCAGCAGGGGAGCCAGGCAAGACCGCGCCCGGCGACGGCGGCATCGGAGATCGAAGCGAGGTCGTCGAGCCGCAGTCGCGCCTTTGGCGGCATCCGCCGCCCGGGATCGGTCGCAGTCGGAAAAATCCAACCCTTGTCGTCATCGCCCCGCCTGTAGACGATGCCCTCATGCTGGGGAATATCGAAGACTGTCTGCGGCGCGCCATGTTTTTCCAGATAGGCGGGCGATGCGCAGACGGTCATGCGCTGGCGGGCGATTGCCCGGGCCATCAGATCCGGATTGTCCTTCAACGGCCCGTTGCGAATGACAAGATCGAAGCCGTCCTCGAGCAGGTCGACGATACGGTCGTTGAAGGAAAGGTCGAGTTCGAGGTCCGGATGTTCATCGAGCAGGCGTGCCAGGACCGGCGCGATGCAATGGCGGCCGAAAAGCACAGGCATCGAGATACGCAGTCGGCCGCGCACGTCACGCCGACCGGATTCCAGCATGGCTTCCCCGAGGCGAATTTCCTCCACCGCCCGCAGGCAGCGCTCGTAGAAGAAACGGCCTTCCTCGGTAAGGCTCTGCATGCGTGTCGTACGGTTGAAAAGCCGCACGCCGAGACGCTGTTCCAGCCGTGCGATGGTCTTGCCGACCGCCGAACGCGTGAGATGGAGCCGCTCGGCGGCGGCCGAAAAGCCACCTGCCTCGACGGCTTCGACAAAGATCGAGATACCTTTCAGCTGTTCCATTTGTTTCCTTCTTGGAACCATTCTGGAGAATTAATATCGCAACTGGTGCGAAATATTCAACGATATCCTTGTCCTCCCTGCAATGAACAAGGAGCAAGACAATGCAGACAACACGGCAATGGCAGATCGACGCGGTTGGGCCGGACCGCCAGCTGACGATCGGCGAGCGGAGGCTTGAACCGGTTTCGGGAAATAGCGTCCTAGTGCGGACGGAAGCCGTCTCGCTCAATTTCCGCGACCGGCTGGTGATGGAGAGCGGCATGGGGTTGCCGCTGCAATTTCCCTTCGTGCCGGCTTCCGATATGGCGGGGGTCGTCGAGGCAGTCGGACCCGAGGTCAGCCGTTTCAAGCCGGGCGATCGGGTCATCTCGACCTTTTCGCCTGACTGGATCGACGGACGCGGGTTGGGCGATGCGCGCACACCACCCTATAAGACGCGCGGTGGCTTTTATCCTGGCGTCCTCTCCCAATACACCGTGCTGTCGGAGGAATGGTATTCACGCGCGCCCGATACGCTCGATGCCGCGCAGGCAAGCACCTTGCCCTGCGCCGGGCTGACTGCCTGGTTCGCACTGATCGAACGCGGCGGTCTGAAAGCCGGCGACAAGGTGCTGGTGCAAGGCACCGGCGGGGTGGCGCTGTTCGGTCTGCAGATCGCTAAGGCGCATGGCGCGGAGGTCTTCATCACATCGGGCAGCGCAGAGAAGCTCGAACGCGCCGTTGCCCTCGGCGCCGATCACGCGATCAACCGCCATGAGGGCGACTGGGTTGAGCAACTCTATCGGTTGACCGGCGGCTATGGCGCCGACCACGTGCTCGAGATCGTCGGCGGCCCGCATCTCGGCCAGGCGTTGAAGGCGGTGGCGATCAATGGCCGCATTTCCGTCATCGGCGTGTTCGAGGGGTTCGAGGTTTCCGGCCCGGCCGGCCCGCTGCTGCTCAAGGCGCCGGTTGTGCAGGGCATTTCCGTCGGCCACCGCCGTGCGCTTGAAGATCTGGTGCGGGCAATCGACCAGACCGGGCTGAAGCCTGTGATCGACAAGCGTTATGCCTTCGACGAGTTCCTTGAGGCGCTCGATCATCTCTATCGCGGGCCTTTCGGCAAAGTGGTCGTCGAGTTCTGATGATCGCGATTCAATGTGTTACAGCACCGCGCGTCTAAAAAGACGCGCGGCCCTGTCGTCAGGCGGCAGTGGAAACGCCCTGTTCGAGGGAGAAGCCTTCATCGGCCCAACCGGTCATGCCGCCGATCATCAGCTTCACGGACAGGCCGAGACGGGAGAGGCGAAGTGCGGCCTTGTCCGCCCCGTTGCAATGCGGGCCGGCGCAATAGACGACGAACAGCGTTTCGGCGGGCCAGGTCGACATGCGGTGCGCCGTCATCTTGCCATGTGGCAGGTTGATGGCGCCGGGAACATGGGCCTGTGCGAAGAGCGTTGGCGAGCGCGCGTCGAGAAGTACGAAATCGACCTTGCCCGACGCAAAGGCGGCGTGAACATCGGAGCAATCGGTCTCGAAGGTAAGCTTGGCTGCATAATGGGCAGCGGCGATATCAGCGGCTGCGGCGGGGATTTCTGCGACGGGGCTTGGCATTTGTGATTTCCTTTTTTCTGAAGTTGCCGCCCGGTATCGCCGATGCTAGAGCTGAGCGAAATTGGCCATCATGACCGACAGCGTAAAGATCATGCCAAACTCATCGCCGCAGCAGACCCAAGGACCGCTGGTCGCCGCACTTGCCTATGACGGGCTCTGCACCTTCGAATTCGGTATCGCCTACGAGGTCTTCGGCCTGCCACGCCCGGAGATGGGGGCGGATTGGTATCGTTTCTCGGTCTGCGGCATCGAACCAGGGCCGCTTCGCGCTGCGGGAGGGCTGACGGTCGCGGTCGACAAGGGACTGGAGGTGCTTGATGAGGCGGACCTGATCGTCGTGCCCGGCTGGCGGGCGATCGATGCGACGGTGCCGGCACCGCTCGCCGTAGCGCTCAGGGCAGCGCATCAGCGCGGCGCGCGCATCATGTCGCTCTGCTCGGGCGTTGCGGTTCTTGCCGGATCCGGGCTGCTTGCCAACCGCAGGGCGACGACACATTGGCGCTATGTCGCCTCGATCGCTGCACGTTATCCCGACATCACGCTCGATGCCGACGTTCTCTACATGGACGAGGGTAGCCTACTGACGGCGGCGGGGAGTGCCGCCGGGATCGATCTCTGCCTGCATGTGGTGCGCGGCGATTTCGGTTCGAAGGCCGCAAACAGCGTGGCAAGACGTCTCGTCGTGCCGCCGCACCGCGAAGGCGGACAGGCGCAGTTCATTCATGCACCGGTTCCCGAGGAACGCGAGGGTATCCGCTTGGGCCCGCTGATCGAATGGATGCGCGAGAGCCTTTCCGAAGATCAGCCGATCAGCCTGCTTGCCAAAAGAGCGGGCATGAGCATGCGCACCTTCCAGCGGCGCTTCGAAGCGACGACGGGTCTCAGCGTCGGCGAATGGCTGCTGAAGGAGCGGCTGCGGCATGCCCGCGACCTGCTGGAGAAGGAACTTGCTGTTTCGCTCGACGACATCGCCGCCGCCAGCGGCTTTGGAACACTGGCGACGATGCGGCATCATTTCCGCAGGCGGCTCGGAACGAGCCCGAGTGCCTATCGGAAGTCATTCGGTGATTAGACTGACTTGGCACTTCGAACGTTGCCGGCAGGATGTGACGCCGCGGATCGATCTTCTCCGCGGCGTTGCGAATTCTTACTCCGCCGCCTGGCGCGCCATCGGGTTGTTCGGGTGCGTCGTCCAGTTGGCGTAGTTGGGGTCAACGACGCGACCGGTGCGCTTGTCGAGGGTGCCGGCGGGAAGCTGCTCCATGGTGATGCAGTTCTCGACGGGGCAGACGCTGACGCAGAGATTGCAGCCGACGCATTCCTCGTCCATCACCTCGAAATGGCGAGCGCCGTCGACGAAGTTGGTGATCGCCTGGTGCGAGGTATCCTCGCAGGCGATGTAGCAGCGGCCGCATTTGATGCAGGCGTCCTGGTCGATCTTCGCCTTGGCGATGTAGTTGAGGTTCAGATATTGCCAGTCGGTGACGTTGGGGACGGCACGGCCGGTAATGTCGTCGAGGTTGCGGTGGCCCTTTTCGTCCATCCAGTCGGAGAGGCCAGTGATCATCTCCTGGACGATCTTGAAGCCGTAGGTCATCGCCGCCGTGCAGACCTGGACGTTGCTGGCGCCGAGGACGAGGAATTCGGCCGCGTCGCGCCAGGTGGTGATGCCGCCGATGCCCGAGATCGGCAGGCCGTAGGTTTCTGGATCGCGGGCGATCTCGGCCACCATGTTGAGCGCGATCGGCTTTACCGCCGGGCCGCAATAACCGCCATGGCTGCCCTTGCCGCCGACAGTCGGGTTGGGGGCGAAGTTGTCGAGATCGACGGAGACGATCGAATTGATCGTGTTGATCAGCGAGACGGCATCGGTACCGCCGGCCTTGGCGGCGCGGGCGGGGCGGCGGACATCGGTGATGTTGGGCGTCAGCTTGGTGATGACGGGCATGCGGGTGTACTGCTTGCACCAGCGCACGACCATCTCGATATATTCCGGCACCTGGCCGACCGCCGAGCCCATGCCGCGCTCGGACATGCCGTGCGGACAGCCGAAATTGAGTTCGATGCCGTCGGCGCCGGTCTCTTCGACCAAGGGCAGGATCGCCTTCCAGGCCTCTTCCTCGCAAGGCACCATGATCGAGGCGATCAGCGCCCGGTCCGGCCAGTTCATCTTCACCTGCTTCATTTCGCGCAGGTTGGTGTAGAGGTCGCGGTCGGTGATGAGCTCGATATTGTTCAAGCCGAGCAGGCGGCGGTCGGCGCCCCAGATCGCGCCGTAGCGCGGGCCGTTGACGTTGACGACGGGCGGGCCTTCCTCGCCCAGCGTCTTCCAGACCACGCCGCCCCAGCCGGCCTTGAAGGCGCGCTCGACGTTGTAGGCCTTGTCGGTCGGCGGCGCAGACGCCAGCCAGAACGGGTTCGGGGATTTGATGCCGACGAAATTATTGCGGAGATCAGCCATTGTTCATTCTCCCCTTCAAGCAACCGCGACAGCCGGAGCGGCTGCTGCGGTGAGGGCACGATGGATGGATTCAGCGGCGTCGCGACCGTGGGCGACGGCCGAAACCGTGAGATCGTCGCCGCCGAAGACACAGTCGCCGCCGGCCCAGACGCCGTCGAGCGAGGTATGGCCTTGGTCATCGACAGCGATGCGGCCGGATTCCATGCGCAGCGAACCGAGACTAGAGGCGTCAAAGCTCTGGCCGATCGCCTTGAAGATCTGGTCGGCGGCAATGACACCGGTTTCGCCGGCGCCGACCAGGCGGCCTTCGAGAATCCTCGTATATTCCACCTCGATGGCGGCGACTTTGCCGTCCTGCGACAGGATCGATTTCGGCGCCAGCCAGTGGCGGATGATGACGCCCTTAGAGCTTGCCAGATCCTGCTCGAATTCGGAGGCGTTCATCTGTTCCTTGCCACGACGGTAACAGATCGTCACCTCCTCGGCGCCGAGCAGCTTTGCCTGCACGGCAGCGTCGATCGCCGTCATGCCGCCGCCAAGGACGACGACGCGGCGGCCGATGGCGATTTCGCTTTTGTCTTCGGCCTGGCGGAGGGCCGCGATGAAATCGACGGCATCGTCGACGCCCGCAAGGTTTTCGCCCTCGATGCGCAGCGCGTTGACGCCTGCAAGGCCGATACCGAGGAAGACGCCGTCATATTGCGCCTGCAGATCGGAAAGCGAGAAATCGCGGCCGAGACGCTGCCCATGCCGAACCTCGATGCCGCCGATCGAAAGGACGTAATCGACTTCCTTCTGGGCGAAGTCGTCGACGGTCTTGTAAGTGGCGATCCCGTATTCGTTGAGACCGCCGGATTTTTCCCTGGCGTCATAGATGACGACCGAGTGGCCGTTGACGGCCAGGCGATGGGCGGCGGCAAGTCCGGCTGGGCCTGCGCCGACGACGGCGATCGTCTTTCCGCTCGGTTCGGCCCTGGCATAGAACTGCCGCCCGGCGTGCATGGCGGCATCGGTCGCATAACGCTGCAGGCGGCCGATCTCGACGGGCCGCTCTTCAGCCGTGTTGCGCACACAGGCCTGTTCGCAGAGTTCTTCGGTGGGACAGACGCGGGCACACATGCCGCCGAGGATGTTCTGGTCGAAGATCGTCTTTGCCGAACCGATCGGATTGCCGGTCGAAATCTGGCGGATGAACAGCGGAATGTCGATCGAGGTGGGACAGGCCGTCATGCATGGCGCGTCATAACAGAAATAACAGCGGTCGGCGGCGACCAGCGCCTCGTGATTGTCGAGGCGCGGATGAAGATCGGAAAAATTAGCCTCATACTCGGCGGGTGAAAGCCGGCCGGCATGAATCCCGGTTTCCAGTCGTTCCATTGAAGTTCCCTCATTATTGGTAAACGGCCTGTGAGGGAAAGCGTAACTCAGGTTTAAAAATTTATCAAACGGTAAAATTTTTACGATTTTCTCTTCTGGCCTCCCAAGTAATGCACTGTTTTCGTTAGGAGAATTTACCCGACCCTCGTCGATGAAATGACTGGGCGTGCGGCAGGAGAAAGGCATCCGAAAAAAGATTCAAAAAAGTCGATTTTTTTGTTGGTGGCAGGGAACCAAAGTTTGATGTCGTCGTTATTGCGATATCCGGATGGTGATCGCATCGACCCAACATGCGCGCCCCCAACCCACTGTCCGGACGTACTCACGGTCCCCTCCCGGTGAGTGAAGACAGCTGGTGCGCCGCCCTCGCACCGGCTGTTTTTCGTTTTCGGCTGCCTCCCGGCTTTTCACACGCGCTTGAAGATCTCGAATTCGCTTTCCGGAATGGTCAAACGATATTCGATGCGACCGGGAATGAGGTTCAACTCCGCCCTGCCATTGACCGACGAGGGCACGACACGCTCCAGCACGGTGCGTCCGAAGCTGTTGTCGCTGAATTCGTGGATTTCCGACTGATCATGCAGCACTTCCGCCCAGGCGATTTCGATCGCCTTCCTGTCGTTGATCATGGATTCGCGGCAATTCAGCGTGATGGAGGCGGCGCCGCCGGCAATCGCGCCAAAAGAGGCGGAGTTGACGATGAGTTCGTGGAGAGCGAGCCCGAGATGCACGGCGGCATTCGGCGTCAGATGAGCGTTGATGCCATAGATCGGCATCGAGCCGGCCGTCTCCGGCCAATAGGGGGCAAACTGCTTTTCAGCGAGTTCGAAGAGATAGGCGCCGCGCCAGCTCGAATCCGTGATCAGGTCCTGCGAGTTGGAAAGCGATTGCAGCCGTCCGCGGAATTTGAGGAGGAAACTGTCGAGAGAGAGCGTGTTACGGGCCGTCTGCGTGGCAATGCCCTGTATGATGGCGAGAAGGTTCTTGGAGCGGTGCGAGAGTTCGCGCAGCAGCGATTTCAGAACTTTTTCACGATGCCGGCTCTCGGTGACTTCAGCCATGACGGACAGAAGTCCATGTGCGCCACGTTCGCCGGTACGCTGGATCTTCAGTTCATACGTGCGCCTTTCGCCGTCGACGTCGATCTCGACCTCGGCATTGTTGGGGATGCCGGTTTCCAGCACCTTGTGCTTCAGCGCTGTTAGATATCGGCCGTGTGCATCGCCAAAGAGGACAGCGTCGCTGCCGCCAGGCACAAAGAGCGCTGCAAAATGCGGCGGCAGATTTTCGGCGTAGAAGATCGAAAGTCGGGCGTCTTGGCAGAGGATTGAAATCCCGGCGCTGCCGAGCGCGCGTTCCATCATTGCGGCTTTGCCTTCGAACGTGAAAGGCATGCCGGACAATGGTTCAGTCGTATTCACTCGGCCGCCTTTCCTTGTGACATCTTGAACGTCGCTGAAGGGAGCGCCCTTCCAGACACCGCCTGTCAACTCTAGAACAAAGCGCTGCAAAAACCGTTAAAGCCACCGGAGCGTCCCGGTAGCACCGGAACGCCTGCTTTGGCGATTTGGTTCCGAAGGCCGGAAAATTGCGTCTCAGGCGGCCACTCTGGTCGATTCGTTGAAGAAAAGAGCCTGGCTGATCAATGCCTTGACCATGTCGGGATTGAAGGGCTTGGTGACAAGGAAAGTCGGTTCCGGGCGCTCGCCGGTCAACAGCCGTTCCGGGAAAGCGGTGATGAAGATCACCGGTACGCTCGACGTCTTGAGGATGTCGTTGACTGCGTCGATACCGGAGCTGCCGTCGGCAAGCTGGATGTCGGCCAGCACCATGCTCGGCTTGGTCTTGTTGTAAAGCGCCACGGCCTCGGCATGCGTACGGGCAATGCCGGTGACGCGATGGCCGAGGCTTTCGACCATCTGCTCGATATCCATGGCGATCAGCGGTTCGTCCTCGATGATCATGATATCTGTTGCGACCTGACGGGAAATCTCCTGCGACGCTACGTCGAGCAGATGCATGACATCCTGTTCCCCGGTTTCCAGGATCTCGGCGATTTCGGCGACGCGAAAATTCTCCACGGAGGCGAGCAGGAAGGCCTGACGGGCGCGCGGCGAAACCTTGGAAAGGTTCAGCGTGGCGCGTTGCTCCCAGGCATAGGGCGAAGTCGGCTCTGGAATCTGGACTGCGGTGGAACCAAACAGTTGCGTGAACAGTTTGTAAAGTGCGACCCGGTCATTCGCCGTATCCGGGAAAATCGACAGATCGGCGATGATGGCTTCGAGAACCGCGGCGACATAAGCGTCGCCCGAAGTCTGAGTGCCGGTAAGGGCGCGGGAATAGCGACGCAGATAAGGAAGGTGCGGCGCAATCCGAGTAGAAAGTGTCATTAATGGCTCCTGCATACAGGCCGGCATTGGCTTCAATGAGCGGTTAACGTCGCTTTCATAAAAAAGTTCCGGAATGGCAGGAACTTTTTTCGTTGCGCCGCATTGTTCCAGCCGACGAAGAAAGGGCGTAGCGTTTTGACCCATGCAGCGGCAAATCCCAGCGACATCGACAATGCAAGGTTCGATGTCGATGGTTGAAATCGTGATTGATCCCATCCCCGCCCCTCGAACAGACAACCGGCGAGAAGACGAATTGATGACTACACGCAAGAAAGAAGCAGCCGATCAGCGAAAGCTGGAGCTGCAGGCAAGTGACATCCTGGACCCGAACAATCAGATCGGCGTCAGGCTGCGGTCGCTTTATGCGGCTGCACAGGATGAGGCGATCCCCGATCGTTTTCTCGACCTTCTCGAAAAGCTCGACCATGCTGAAATGATGGCTTCTGCCAAGATAGCCGAATAGGATCGCTCGCATGGAAGATAAATCGCAACCCAGCTTTAAGCGGGAACTGCTGGCGGCACTCCCAAGTCTTCGCGCCTTCGCAATCTCGCTCATCGGGCGGCACGACCGCGCCGACGATCTCGTCCAGGACACCATCATGAAAGCCTGGGCCAAACAGGATCATTTCGAGATGGGCACCAATATGAAGGCCTGGCTCTTTACGATCCTGCGCAACGAACTCTACAGCCAGATGCGCAAGAGCGGCCGCGAAGTGCAGGACAGCGACGGGCTGTTCACCGAATCGATGGCGATGCACCCTTCGCAATATGGCGCGCTCGATCTGCAGGACTTCAAGAAGGCGCTCGACCAGCTGCCGCCGGATCAACGCGAGGCGATCATCCTCGTCGGTGCCTCGGGTTTTTCCTACGAGGAGGCGGCCGAAATCTGCGGTTGCGCCGTGGGCACCATCAAGAGCCGCGTCAACCGGGCCCGTCAGCGGTTGCAGGAGTTGCTGCAGATATCAGGCGAGGCTGATTTCGGCCCCGACGCCACCTCGGCGCCGCTGACATCGAAGGCTTTCGCGTTCTGACAAGAGTTATATCCGGGAGGAAAGCCGGCCGCCTTCGGGCGCCGGCTTTTTTTGCTTTGTTATGCCATTGATATGATTGTGTATCCGCCCCTCATCCGGCTGCCGCCACCTTCTCCCCGCAAGCGGGGCGAAGGGAAATGCCGCGCCCATACCGTTCCCACCTCGCTCTCGCAGGCACGTCCCCTCTTCCCGTTTTTTACGGGGAGAGGGTTAGGGTGAGGGGCAGCCGCTTGCTGCACGTCTGATCAATCAGTCCTCGCGCTTCGAGCCCACCAGATTGGCCGCGACGATTGCCGCCAGAACGCCGGCGGTCAGGAGCGGCTGGGCGCGGATAAGGCCGAGCCCGACCGTTGCCAGCGATTCCACCGCAGCACGGCGTTCACGGGCGCGGCGTGCTTCCCGGGTGTTGATGATCGACATCGCCACCAGGGCGATGATGGCGATCAGCAGCGCGCAGGCGGCCAGGAAGAGGGCAGCGCCGACCGGGCCGTAGATGCCGGCGAGCCAGATCGCGCCGGCGGTGACGGCCAGCGCATAGGCGGTGAGAAGGAAGAGCACGGCAAGCGCAATGAAGATGCTATTGCGCTTGGCGCGCGCAACGGTTCGGTGCACGCTTGCGCCCGTCAGCAGGCTGAGGATCGAAAACAGCATCGCGCTTCCTCAGCGCCGGGCGAGGAAGGCGATGGCAAGGCCGAAAACGGCTGCGGCGCCGATGGTTGCCAGCGGATGCTTGCGCACGGTATCGCGCATTTCGGTCGCGCCGCGCTCATAGCCGCGCTGCAATTCGCGTAGCAGATCCTCGCTGCGGCCGAGAAGTTCCTCATAGCCGGCGCCGGCCTGGCTGCGGATTTTTTCGCCCTGGTGGCGGGAGCTCTTGCCGACGAGGCGCGTCAGTTCCGCGAGTTCGTCGCGAAGCGCCTCGACCTGCTCCTCGATGCCGGATTCCAAATTGTGGAAGGTGCCGTTGCGGCGGCTGCGGCCGGACTGGAAGATAGAATAGCTCATGGCTGTCTCCATTGGCTGGGGCGCGCGCAAGCCCGCCTGTTTCGTACGAGGGTCACCACCGTCCGTTGCATGAATGATATCGCCCGGCATTGACCCAGATCACTGCCGGAAACGTACCGGACGATCAAAAGTTCCGCTCGCGCGGCGGTCAGGGGCGGGAAATGGCGCTGTGGGCGAGCACGAAGGGTGTACCGTCGGCCGGCACCTGGTTGATCCGCAGCGCGCAGCCGAATACCGAGAGCATCGTTTCGTTCGTCAGCACTTCACCGATGCCGCCGGCGGCGGCGAGGCGGCCGGATTTCATCAGCACGATGCGGTCGGCAAAGAGCGCCGTCAGGTTGAGATCGTGCATGACGGCGATGACACCGCCGCCGCGTTCGCAGAAATTGCGGGCGAGCGTCATGATGGTCAACTGGTGGCTGATGTCGAGGCTCGAGACCGGCTCGTCGAGCAGCAGCCAGCAGGGCTTGCCGTCGACGATGGGCTCGGCGATCTGGCATAGCACGCGGGCAAGCTGTACACGCTGCTGCTCGCCGCCGGAGAGTTCCTGATAGAAACGGCCTTCGAAACCGGTCAAGTCGACGGAGGCAAGCGCTGCGGCCGCCGTCTGCTCGGCCTTGTCGGGATGGAGGTTCAGGCCTGATGTCAGGCCCATGCGGACGATCTCGCGCACGGTAAAGGGAAAGAAGATCGTGCTTGCCTGCGGCAGCACGCCACGAATGGCGGCAAGCTGCCAGGGTTTCAGCCCCTTCACCTCCTCGCCGCCGATGCGCACCGAGCCACCATAGGCAAGTTCGCCGGAGATGGCTTTCATTGTCGTCGTCTTGCCGGAGCCGTTCGGCCCGGCAATCGCCGTCAGCTGGCCGGCCTTTGCCGTAAAAGTGACGTCGCTGATGATGGTCTTGCCGGAAAGGCGCACGGAGACGCCGGAAACTTCGATCATCGCAATGTCACTCATAGGGGTCACTCACGCGGGTCACTCACAGGGGCACTCACAGGGCAAGGCGCGAACCTTGCTTCAGCAGGATCCACAGGAAAAACGGGCCGCCGACCGCCGCGGTGATGATACCGATCGGCAGCTCGGCCGGGGCAACCAGGGTGCGCGCCAGGACATCCGCGAAGATCAGCAGGGAGCCGCCGAGCAGAGCTGCGGCCGGCAGCAGGAAACGATGGTCGGGGCCGATCGCCATGCGCAGGATATGCGGTACGACGATCCCGACGAAACCGATGCCGCCGCTGACGGCGACGGACGCGCCGGTCGCCGCGGCGACACCGACGATCGCGACATTCTTCAGCCGCTGCACCGGAACGCCCATATGAAAGGCGGCCGCCTCGCCGAGCGTGATGGCATTGAGGCCGCGAGCCATAAAGGGCAGGGCGGTGAAGGACAAGAGGATGATCGGGCTGGCGGCGGCGATCTTCGTCCATGTGGCGCCGGCAAGCGAGCCCATGCTCCAGAAGGTCAGGTCGCGCAGCTGTTGGTCGTTGGCCATGTAGATCAGCAGTCCCGTGATGGCGAGGGCGAGGGCGCCGAGCGCGATGCCCGCAAGCAGCATCGTCGCCACCGAGGTTTGTCCGTGACGGGTGGCGATCCTGTAGAGCAGCAGCGTCGTGACGAGGCCGCCGCCGAAGGCCGCCGCCGGCAGAGCGTAGATACCGAGAAGCGCTTCGAGCGGAGCTGCGAGGCCGCCGCCGAGCACGATCATCGCGACCGCGCCGAGGCTTGCGCCGGAGGAGACGCCGACGAGGCCGGGATCGGCCAGCGGATTGCGGAACAGGCCCTGCATCACCGTGCCGGAGACGGCCAGCGAGGCGCCGATCAGGAAACCGAGGATCGCCCTGGGCAGGCGGATATCGAAGATGATGATCCGGTCACGCGTGCTGAGCGCCGCCTCGGAGCCGGCCATGTTGCTGATGACGTCGAGGATCGAGGCATCCGAGGCGCCTGTCGTCACCGAAAACAGCATCGAAAAGACCGAGCCGACGACGAGCAGCGCGATTGCCAGCAAGGCGAGCCGCGTCCTGTCGCCCGCCTGCCTGATTTCGCGGATGTCCGCCATCGGGAATCGTCGCCTTTGTTCGATCATGGCTTGCGGCAGGGCCATGATCAGCCCCCGTAGATCGCCGTGTTGAGCTCACGCGCGGCGGCTGCGGTGCGCGGGCCGAAGCCGAGCAGGTAGATGCCATCCATTCGGATGATCGCTTTTTTCTCGCCTGCCGGCGTCAGCGCGATCGCCGGCTGAGCCAGCAGGTCCTCGTTCTTGGTGCCGGCGCCGTCGCCGCGGTTCATCATCAGGATGATGTCGGGCTTGGCTTCGATGATCGCCTCGTCCGTCAGCGGCTTGTAGCCCGGGAATGCGCCGACGGCGTTGATGGCGCCGGCGAGCTTGACGATGCCATCGGCGGCCGTGCCGGTGCCCGATGCCATGATCCGGCCGTTCTGGGCGCTGAGGATGAAGAGAACGCGCTTGCGCTCGGCCTCCGGGCGCTTTTCGGCATCGGCGATCGCCGCGTCGAGATCGGCCGCGACCTTTTCCTCAAGCGCCTTCGCCTTGTCGGGCACACCCAGCAGCGTGCCGACACGGTCGATCTTGGCGATGATGCCGTCGCGGGTAAAGGCGCTCGGCACGGTCTCGAAAGGCACGCTGGCATTCTTCAGGACGGTCAGCGCCTCCTGCGGACCCGAACCCTCGACGGCGATGATCGCCGTCGGGTCCATGGCGAGGATGCCTTCCGGCGAGAGCGCGCGCATGTAACCGACGTTGGGCAGCTTCAGCGCCGCCTCAGGATACATGCTCGTCGTGTCGCGGGCGATGAGCCGGCTTTCCTCGCCGAGCGCATAGACGATCTCGGTGATGTCGCCGCCGACCGAAACCAGGCGCGACGTGTCGAGCTTCTTTTCCTCAGCGTGGGCGGCGCGGATGAAGGCGAAGCCTTCGACTGTCGGCGCCGTCGGGATCAGCGGCAGCGCCATGACCGCCGCCGTCAGGGCCAGTTCCCAGGTGCGGATCCGGCGCAGATTGTTACGCATCGTCATCGTTGCGATCCTTATGCGGCCACGCTTGCTGCCCGCGGCAGGTTTTCCATGATCTCGCGCCACTCGGCGCGTTCGTCGGAACCTTCCTTCCGCTTGCCGAAGAACTGGATGATCATCTCGCCTTCGGCATTGTAAGCCTCCAGCGAGGTGACGTGGCCGTCCGTGGTCGGCTTGCGTACGGCCCAGGTCTCGGCGATGTGATCCTGGCGCAGATGCAGATGAAAGGTCGGGTCCATGATATTGATCCACGGACCCATCGGCTGCACGTTGAAGATCGGGCCGGAATGGATCTGGACGATACCGTTATTGGCGACGAAGCACATGATCGGCAGGCCGGATTTCACGGAGGCATGCATCATGTCTGCCGTGGCGCTGTTGTCGAGCTTCCAGGCATAGTCGTCGCCGACGGTGCGCACGGCCGCCTGGCGGCCGATCTTCAGGCGCTTCAGCATGCCGAAGAACTCGTGCGTATCGGTGAGCTTGCTCCAGTTGTCGCGCAATTCGTCGCGGCTGACGTCGGCGGTTTCATCGACGGCATTTAGGGTCTCAGCCTCGACAAATTGCTGCGACTGGTCTGCCAGCTTCAACTCGGCGACGATCGCGTGATAGGCCTCGACATTCGAGCTCGGACGCAGGTGCACCTTATGCACGGCGTTGCCCGCCTTGTCGAAATATTGCAGGCTGAGGCGCTCCTGATCGCCATCCTTCTTGGATACGGCGAAACCATGCTCCCAGCGGCTCGGGAAGATGCGCAGATCGATATTCTCGCCGAGAACGATCGCGGCCTGCGCGCCGCTCTTGATGTTTTCGAAGACACCGATCTTCTCGTGAACGGCACTTTCGTTGCGCGACAGCGCCATCACTTCGCCGAGGCCGGCGACGCGCTCGAGAAGCTTCAGCGCACTGCCATCGATGCGGGTCACGCTGATGCCGGTTTCGGCGGCGACGAGGGCTGCTTCGGAAATCTTCAGCTGGGCGGCGATATCACGCTCGCGCATCTTCGGTTTCTCGGCGCGAAACGCACGGATTTCGGCTGGCGCCGGTCTTGTCTGTTCGGTCATGTCCTACCCTACTTATTGAGAATGAGCTTGCCCTGACGGGTGATCTTCAGGCGATAGACCAAGCCGTCGTGTCTAATCATGATCTCCTTCGTGCCGCGGAAAAGATCCGTGCTTTCGACGATCCGGTGCTGCGCCGCAGGCTCGCTTTGCAGAGGCACGTGCTTAAAGTTATCTGGCTTTTCAACCATCATTTCGGTTGGCAATTCCGTGAGGCCGGTGATCAGGTCCCCGGTTGTGATGACAATTATCTTGACTTTCTTACTCATAGTTTTTTAAAGACGCAATAGGAGACTAATACAGTCAAGTTTTTGAGATTGCTGATATGAGGCCGCCTTGCGGCGGTTCGCGACAATGGCGGAGAAGATGATGACGGGTAGGTTTGCGGCTGTTGCGGCCGGCATGGTGATGGTGGTTTCAAGTGTATGCCAGGCGCAGGATGCGGCAACCGCCAAGCTGGATGTCGAACTCAACGCTCTGGCGCCATCGCAAAAGGGCTGCATGATGACTTTCGTCGCCGAGAACAATCTCCAGACCCCGATCAACAAGATCTCCTTCGAGCTCGCCTTTTTCAACGACAAGAATGCGGTCGACCGCATCACCGTGCTCGACTTCCGCGATCTGCCGCAGGGCAAGAAGCGCGTGCGCCAGTTCGATATGCCGAATGTGAAGTGCGAGACGGTCACCCGCATCATCATCAACGACACGCCGGTCTGCGACGGTCCGGCGGCGGGCGAATGCATGAAGGGTCTCGTCACCCGCTCTCAGATTTCGGTTCCCTTCGAGGGCTAAGATACGCTGGGAATGATTCCCGGCGGACATGTTTCAGGCTGTCCGAGGCATACAAATGGCAATTTCAGCGAAGACCAGATCGAGACAGGTGCTCATCGGGGAGCCGGACGCTGACGGCGGTCTGAACGATAACAACATGCATCCCGGCCACGAGCTTTCCGACCTGCGCAATGTGCAGCGGCAGCCGGCCGGCGAGGCGGTGGTCCACTACTCGCGCTTCGCACAGATCTCCTCCTTTCCCGATCATCCGGAAGCCGAGCCGATAGCCTCCGTTCCCGCGCCGCCGATGGATGCGGCGGTGGAAAAGCAGGAAGACGAGAAGGCACCGGCGCGGCGACGGGTGGCGCTGACGTGCATTGGTTCGCTGATTTTCCACGCGACGCTGGCCGCTGTATTGCTCATTGCCTTCCTCAAGGCGCCGGAGGAGGCGGTCGAAGAAGCCGGTCAGGCGATGAGCGTCGTCATGTACGGTGATTTCAATGTCGATCAGACGGCAGCCGGCGAGACCGAAACGACTGTGCAGCAGGAAATTATTCCGGAGCCTGTGCAGCCTGAGACGATCCAGCCGACGGAAACGGCGGAAGTGCAGCCGGAAGCCGTGCAGCCGACCGAGGTCGCCCCTGTCGAGACGCAGGATCCCATTCAGCAGCCTCCTGCGCCGGAAGTGACGCGTGTTTCGCCGGAAACGGCTGCGGCTGTCGAGCCTGAGATCCTGGTGTCCGAAGTGCCGGCGGAGGAGTCCGTCGCACAGCCGATGTCGACGGTCGTTCCCGAACAGCAGCAGGTGCCGGTCGATACGGTTTCGCCTGAAGTACAGCCGACTGCGGTCCAACCGACCGAAGTGCAGCCCGCGGAAACCCAGCCGGAAGTCGCGGAGACCCCGCAAGAGGTGAAGCCTGTCGAAACCGCCGAAGTCCAGCCGGAGCCGGAACAGCCTGAGGAAGTTGTCACGCCGACACCGAAGCCCAAGGTGACGACGCAGGAGAAGCCGAAATCGGTCGAGAAGAAGCGGCCGCCGCAGAAGGCAGCGGGCAGGAATGGCGAGCAGCAACAGAATTCGGAGCGCGGCATTGCCGAAGGCGATCCGTCAGCCCAGTCAGACCGTAATTCGCAAGCCGCCAGCAATAATAACGGGGTAGGCACAGCTGCCCGCGCCAACTATGGCGGAAAGGTTCGTGCACGCATCCGGCGCGCCCTTCGCGAGCCGAAGAATGTTAGTGGGACGGCCGGAGTGAGGCTGACCATCACTGGAAGCGGTAATCTTGTCTCTGCTGTCATCTCCAGAAGCTCGGGCGTTCCGGAGATCGATCAGGCGGCTGCCGACGCTGTGCGGCGTGCATCACCCTTCAGTCCGCCTCCAGGCGGAATCTCGATGAGCTTCACGCAGGTCTTCGAGATCGGGAGGAAATAAATATGATAAAAACAATCAACTTTATACTTTACTCTAAAAATCAAGTTTAATAAGGTCCACCCGCACACGCAGGAATCGTGTGACGATCAACGAGCGAACGGGTGGCATATGGCTCGCAAGGGCAAGAAGGGTTCTAACCGGGAGGTCCGCGATAGCGCGGGCGAGGACGCTGGTCAGGCATCCCTCGGACGGTCCAAACTGGATGGCCGCAGTTTCCTTTATGTCGGCGGCCGTGACTGCCAGGTGGCGCATCTTCGCCAGATCGCCAGCAATTTCGGCGCTGAGCTCATCCACCATGATGGCGGTCTGCGCGAAGCGGTTTCCCGCATCGATACTCTGCTTCCCTCGGTCGACTGCGTGTTCTGCCCGATCGACTGTATCAGCCACGATGCCTGCCTGCGTGTGAAGACCGGCTGCAAGAAGTTCAGCAAGACCTTCATCCCGCTTCGCAACGGCAGCAAGTCCAGCCTGGAGCGTGCGCTGCAGACGATGAACGAACGAGACAATTCCCGATGAACGACCAGCGTCCCGACGGCTTCACCATGATCGGCCTGCATAAGCTCGCCGCGCAGACAGGCGAGGGCCTCGTGCCCGAACTCTACGAACTTTTCCAGCAGCATGCCGAACGCCAGCAGATCTACCAGAATGTGATGTTCTTTCCCACCTGGGAAGCGCGCATGCCCGGAGAAGCGGCAACAAGACCGCTTGGCCTGGCGGCGGCAAACGGCGATAATGTTCTCGCCTTTCCCTCGCGTGTGGCAAGGGCGGGCAAAAGGAAGGCGTAAGGAGATTCCATGTATATCGCAATGAACCGCTTCAAGGTTGCAACCGGGAGCGAAGGCGATTTCGAGACGGTCTGGCGTAAACGCGATTCCGGCCTGCCCGAGGTGCCCGGTTTCGTCGAATTCCGCCTGCTGCGCGGCAAGGTCAACGACGAGGAGGGCTATACGCTCTATTCCTCGCACACGGTCTGGAAAAGCGAAGTGGATTTTCAGAACTGGACGAAGTCCGAGAGCTTTCGCGCGGCGCACCGCAATGCCGGCGATCACAAGGCGATCTACAAGGGGCCGCCTGTTTTCGAAGGCTTCAATGTGGTCGATGGGATATGAACCACGGGCCTGATCGCATTGAGGTTCTGCCGGTTCTGCCGTCGCTCGATATCGATGAGACGCTGGCCTTTTATCGCGACAAGCTCGGCTTTGCCGAGATCGTGCATCGCGCACCGGATTACCTGATCCTGCGGCGCGACGACATGGAACTGCACTTCTGGCGCACCGAGGATGCGGCGCTCTGCGAGAAGACCTCCGTCTATCTTCGTGGCGGCGGCATCGGTGCCCTTCACACGGAATATCGCGAAAGGGGCGTCGAGCGGCTGACCGACATGGAAGTGCGGCCGTGGAACATGGAAGAATTCTACATTCACGATCCGCACGGCAATCTCCTGCGTTTCGGCCGCATACCGCAACGCTGATCGCGGATTGGTCCTCAGGGCCGGACGCGGAAAACAGCCCCAGCCGCAACGGCCAGCCAGCCGAACATCATGGCGAACCCGCCGGTCGGGGCTGCCATCGGGAACAAGCCGGAACCGGCAAAACGCAGAGAGACGAGATCGGCTGAAAAGAGCAGCGTGCCGATGCCGATCAGCAAACCGGCCAGCCAGGCGGTTTTGATCTTGTCAACGCCGAACGCCAATGCCAGTAAGGCAGGCGCATGGGCAAGGCACATGGCCGATGCCGAGGCGAGCAGGTGGGCATTGCCGCCGCCATGCGCGGCGGCGGCCGCGAGCGCCACGCCGGCAAAACCGAACAGGCCGGACAACAGATAAAACAGCGGCACGAAACGGTCGTTGAGGCGCATCGGCTATTCCTTGTTCTGCATGTGATAGGCGAGCCGCTCCACCGGCGCCCAAATGAGATCGCGCAACGCTTGGCTTGAGATCGTCTCGTCCATGGCGCGGCGGAAGCAGAGCAGCCATTCGTCGCGCTCGACAGGGCCGATCTCGGCGACGAAATGGCGGCTGCGCAGGCGCGGATGGCCGCGCTTATCGGTATAGAGCGGCGGGCCGCCGAGATAACCGGTCATATATTCGTAGAATTTCTCTTCGCTGCCCACAAGGCTCGGCGGATGCACGGCGCGCACGTTTCTCGCCTCCGGCAGCGTGTCCATCAGCCCGTAGAAGCGGTGGGTGAGCACCCGCACGACAGGATCGCCGCCGATCGCCTGATATAAGGTGGTGACCTTCTCCGTCACGAAACCATCCCCGATCCCATCGCCATTACTCGACATTCCCCGGCCTCTTCATGCACCGGGCGGAAAATGATCGCAACTGTCATCAAGGTGCCGCGGCATTTCGCGCATAATGCCGAGACGGCAGGGGGTTCGGCCGATTCTTCTTGACAAAACCGTCCGGACGGTATCTTTTAGCTGCATGTCGAACGCTCATCATCGCAAGAAACAGCCCGTACTCGTGCGCCAGCAGTTGCTGGAGGTCGCCGCGCGCCTTGCTGCCAGCGACGGCATGGCGGCCGTCACGCTCGATGCGGTTTCCGCCGCGTCCAGCGTCAGCAAGGGCGGGCTGCTGCATCACTTCCCAACGAAGAATGCGTTGCTCGATGCCCTGTTCGAGAGCCTGCTCGAAAAGTTCGACGCCGATATAGAGGAACTGATGCGCGGCGATCCGCTGCCGCAGGGCCGCTTCACCCGCGCCTATCTCAGGGCGGTATCCGGTCTCAAGGAACGTCCCGACGATTCCAGGAGTTGGACGCAGGTAACGATCGCGCTTCTTGCCGAACCCCGGCTGCGTCTTCGCTGGCGCCAATGGGTGCAGGCGCGGGCCGAGGAATATATCGGCACCGATTCCTCCCTCGATGCACAAGTCGTGCGTTTCGCCGCCGACGGACTTTGGTTCGCAGATACGTTGGAAAGCCATGATATCAACGGCGTTCTGAGGCGGGATCTCATCGATCGCCTTGTCGAACTGACCGGCAGGTAATTCGAAAAGGAATTTGCCATGAGCCACGCCGCCGTCTACGGGCTGCTGTTTGCAGCCATCGTGCTTGAGGTCATCGGCACGACCGCGCTGCAACTGTCGCAGCAGTTCACCCGCATCGGGCCGACGGCACTCGTCGTCGCCTGTTATGCGGCCGCCTTCTATTGCCTGTCGCTGACGCTGAAAAGCATCCCCGTCGGTATCGCTTATGCAATTTGGAGCGCTTTGGGAATTGTGCTGATTTCCTCGGTCGGTTTGGTGTTCTTCAAGCAGCGCCTCGACCTGCCGGCAATCGTCGGGCTCGGGCTGATCATGTCCGGCGTTTTGGTCGTCAATCTATTTTCTAAATCGGTTTCTCATTGATATTGCTGTGATATTGCCGGGCGGTTTTTTCGTCTTCGGCCGGTAAATTTTCCCCTTTGTCAAAATACTGACAAAGGTCTATGTGTTCCTTGGACGTGGAGGAGACGAGGCGCAGCCAGCGACGTTTTCCAAAGCGCTTTGAATCCTGCCTTCCCGCCTATCGATACTTCCAGGTTCTACAGGAGCACATCATGGCCATTCGCACCGTCGTCTGGGGAGAGAATATCCACGAGAAAACCAATGCGGTCGTCCGGGGGATCTATCCCGAAGGCATGCACACGACGATCGCCAATGCGCTGAACACCGATCCCGGTATCTCGGCGACGACAGCGACGCTGCAGGAGCCGGAACACGGCCTCAGCGAAGCCCGCCTTGCCGAAACCGACGTCTTGACCTGGTGGGGCCACAAGGATCACGGCGCGGTCTCCGACGTTGTCGTCGAGCGTGTTGCCAAGCGCGTCTGGGAAGGCATGGGCCTGCTCGTGCTGCATTCCGGCCATTTCTCCAAGATCTTCAAGCGGCTGATGGGCACGCCCTGCGCGCTGAAATGGCGCGAGGCGGGTGAGCGCGAGCGTTTGTGGACGATCAACCAGCGCCATCCGATCGCCGCCGGCATCGGCGAGCATTTCGAGCTTGAGAACGAAGAAATGTACGGCGAGCAGTTCTCGGTGCCGGAACCGCTCGAAACGGTGTTCATCTCCTGGTTCCAGGGCGGTGAAGTGTTCCGCTCGGGCCTGACCTGGCGCCGCGGCGCCGGTAACATCTTCTATTTCCGCCCCGGCCACGAGACCTATCCGACCTATCACGACGTCAATGTCCAGAAGGTGCTGATCAACGGCGTGAAGTGGGCCTATAACCCTGAGGGGTCGTTGACGAGCATTACCGATGCTCCAAATGTCCCGGTAGAAAAAGCACTGGAGCCGATCGTCGAACGCGGCCCGAGACTGCACCAGGCCGGCGAAGCCGGTTACCGCTGAGGAGCATCCATGCGTCTACTCGTTCTTGGCACGGGGGTGATGGCAAAAAACCAACTCGCCCGCTTCCCCCTCATCGACGGCGTGACAGTGGTCGGTGCCGTCGACACCGATCCTGAGCGGCTTTCGGCCTTCGCCGACAAGTTCAACATCGAAAAGCGGTTTCTTTCGCTGGAGGAGGCGATCGCCTGGGGTGAATTCGATGCGGCAACAAATGTCACGCCCGACCGCATCCATCACCCGACGACGATGGCGCTGATTGCCGCGGGCAAGCATGTGTTCTGCGAGAAGCCGCTGGCGGAGAACTATGCGAAAGCGCTGGAGATGACGGAGGCGGCCGAAAAGGCTGGCGTCATCAACATGGTCAACCTCACCTATCGCAACGTCGCGCCGCTGCAGCGCGCCCGTGAGATGGTGCTCGCCGGCGAGCTCGGCACGATCAGACATGTGGAAGCCTCCTATCTCCAGAGCTGGCTCGTGTCGCGCGCCTGGGGCGACTGGCGCACGGAATCGACCTGGCTGTGGCGGCTTTCCACCGGTCACGGTTCGAACGGTGTGCTCGGCGACGTCGGCATCCATATTCTGGATTTCGCCGCCTATGGCGCGGCGACCGACATCGACCACGTCTTTGCGCGGCTGAAGACCTTCAACAAGGCGCCGGGCGGCCAGATCGGCGAATATCTGCTCGATGCCAATGACAGCTTCACGATGTCTGTCGATTTCGCCAACGGCGCGCTCGGCGTCATCCATGCCAGTCGCTGGGCGACAGGGCATCTGAACGAGTTGAAGCTGCGCATTTATGGCGAGAGGGGCAGCCTCGAGGTCATCCATCGTCCGAGCGGTTCCGAGCTGCACGGCTGCCTCGGCGAGGATGTCGAAACCGCCACCTGGTCGAAGATCGAGGTTGAACCGGTGGCGACCAACTACCAGCGTTTTGCCGAGGCCGTGGCAAGCGGCATCCAGCCGGACCCGAACTTCCGCCACGCTGCCAACCTGCAGAAGGTGCTCGACCTTGCGATGGTGGCCGAGCGCGAGCGGCGCGAGTTGAAGGTCTGACCGAGATATCGAACCGCTCACGATAGGAACGTCGTGAACGGTTTCCTCGCCGCATATCTTCGTAAGGCATTCTATATTCTTGTTTTTCCTGCCTCTGGTAGGTTTGGGGCATAACAGGGCAAGCCGCATGAAAAGCCTTCTGACAAGCTGGCCGCTTTGGGCGCTTCTTTCCGCCGGCTTTGCTGCGCTCACGGCGATTTTTGCCAAAGTCGGCGTCGAGAACGTGAATTCCGACTTCGCGACCTTCATTCGCACCATCGTCATCCTGCTGGCGGCGGGAATGATGGTCCATATCTCAGGCAGCTGGCAGGAGCCGTCCTCGGTGTCGAGCAGGAGCTGGCTCTTCCTGGTGCTCTCAGGCCTTGCCACCGGCGCATCCTGGATTTGCTATTTTCGAGCCCTGAAGCTCGGCGATGCCGCCCGCGTCGCGCCGATCGACAAGCTGTCCGTCGTCTTCGTGTCCGTCTATGCGGTGCTGTTTCTCGGCGAACGCCTAACGCTTCCGAACTGGCTTGGCGTCATTCTCATTGCGGGAGGCGCCGTGCTCGTCGCCTACAGGGCTTAACCGGCGACAAGCATAATGGGTTTTCGCAAAGGCACGAAAAAGGCCCCGCCAGGGCGGGGCCGGAGGTAGCCGAGCCGCAGCATGCGGCTTCGGCAGGTTGATTATTCAATCACCTGCACCACGCGGTGGGTGCGGGGTTCGACGATCACATGGCGATTGTTGATGACCGTATAGGCATATTTCGGATTGTCAGGCACCGGCGTCACGACGACATCAGCCGGAAGCGGCTTGCCGACGACAATTGGTTCCTGGACGACCACAGAGGCGGTCGGGGCCGGCTGCTGCTGGACATAGGTGACGACCTCGCGCGGCGGCGGATCGACTACGGCACCGGCGACACCGCCGGCCACGCCGCCAATGGCAGCACCCACGGGGCCGCCGACGATTGCGCCGGTGATGGCGCCACCGGCTGCACCGGTGACGGCTCCGTCAGCCAGCGCATTGGTGGCGAGCGACGACAGCGCAAGGGCGCTGGAGACAAGTAGAATCTTGTACATTTTGCTTCTCCTTTGCTGGGGTTGCGCTTGGGTAACGACCGCGCCAATCCGAGGTTCCAGCAGGAGAGAGTCACGCTTTGGAAGGCTGGTTCACATTCTGTGAGGCGGCTGAAGCCTGGGTTGGGAGGTATTATTCCAGCCGCCGGCGGAAGAGCCAGGCGGCGGCGCTGAGGGTGACGGCAGCAATCAGCGCCAGCGGGATCGTCTGGTTCACCACCTCGCTCAGCGGAATATCCTTGAGGAAGACGCCTTTGACGATCACCAGGAAGTAGCGCAGCGGATTAACGAGCGTTACCGGCTGCAGCCAGCCCGGCATGTTCTCGATCGGCGTCGCGAAGCCGGAGAGCAGCATGGCTGGCACCATGAACAGGAAGGCGCCGAGGATCGCCTGCTGCTGTGTCATCGACAGCGCCGAGATGAACAGGCCGAGGCCGGCAACCGAGCCGAGATAGAAGATTGCGCTGCCGTACAGCAGAAAGAGCGAGCCGCGCAGCGGCACCTCGAACAGGAAGACGGCGGCCAGGACATAGACGGTGATGTGGAAGAGGCCGATCATCATCGGCGGGATCAGTTTGCCAATCAGGATCTCGTGGATGCGCAGCGGCGAGACCATCAACTGGTCGAAGGTGCCGAGCTCGCGCTCGCGAGCGATCGACAGCGCCGTGACGATGAGGCCGATCAGCAGCGCGATGCTGGCGATCAGGTTCGGCACCATGAACCATTGATAGGTGAGGTTCGGGTTGAACCAGTTGCGCGGCACTGTCGAGACGATGTCGGCACCGGCGCGTTTGCCGGCCGGCGTCTCGGCGGCGAGGGCGGCGCCGATCTGCGAGAGATAGCCCGCGACGATCTGCGAGGCGTTGGAGCGGCGGCCGTCGAGCACCACCTGCAGGTCGGCCGGCGCTCCCGCCTCGATATTGCGGGAAAAGTCCGGGCCGATCTCAACGGCGGCAATGGCCGTCTGGTTGTCGATCGCCACCCGGACCTCCGCCTGGCTTCCTGCAATCTCGATTCTCCGGAAGGTCGGCGAGCCATCGATACGCTCGATCAGTTCCTGGCCCCAGTGACCGCTGTCGCGGTTGAGGATCATCACGTCGACATTGCGGACTTCGAGCGTCGCCGCATAGGAGAAGACGAGAAGCTGGACGATCGGCGGGCCGATCAGGATAGCGCGGCCCTTCGGATCACGCAGGACGGCGAGCAGTTCCTTGACGATCAGGGCGTAGAGCCTTGTCCACATCTCAACCGATCCTCTTTCTGGTGCTGCGGGCCGCCAGCACGAACATGATGGCGCCGATCGTCAGCATCACCCCGATCGCCTGCAGAAACATCGGCCAGATGTCGCCGGCCAGGAACACCGTCTGCAGGCTGGGGATCAGGTAGCGCGCCGGCACGATGAAGGTGATCCACTGGATCACGGTCGGCATGGAATTGATCTCGAAGAGGAAGCCAGACAGCAGGAAGGCCGGGAGGAAGGCCGAGATCAGCGCCAGCTGCGAGGCAAGGAATTGGTTCTTCGTGGCCGTCGAGATCAACAGGCCCTGGCCGAGCGCCGGGATCAGGAAGGCGGCCGACAGTGCATAGAGGGCGGCGACGGAGCCGCGGAACGGCACGCCGAAGAGGAAGACCGCAAGCAGCACGCAGAGCGTCATCGAGGTGAGGCCAAGCAGGAAATAGGGCAGGATCTTGCCGGCGAGCAGTTCGACCGCCGTCACCGGTGTCGCCATCATCGCCTCCATTGTGCCCCGCTCCCATTCGCGGGCGACGACGAGCGAGGTCAGAAGCGTGCCGACCAGCGTCATGACGATGGCGATCGAGCCGGGCACGAGGAAATTGCGGCTGGTCAGTTCGGGGTTGAACCAGAAGCGCTGCTCGACCGAAATGGCGGGACTGTGGGAGGCGACGTCCGCCTGCCTCTGCCGCTCCCAGTTGGCAACAGTGCCTTGGGCATAATTCTGCACAAAATTCGCCGTGTTCGGTTCGGAGCCATCGACGATCACCTGGATACCGGGCCGGTTGCCGGCGGTGTAGCGCGTGGTGAAATCGGCGGGGATGACGACGATGCCGCGCAGCTTGCCGAGTACGAGGTCTTCCTCGAACAGACGCCGGTCGCGGCCGATGGCCACATCGAAATAGCGCGAGGCCTGGAAACTGGCCGACAGATCCTGCGTCAGCGGCGTCATCTCCTCGGTCACGAGGCCGATGCGGGTGCGGCTGGTATCGAGCGAGACGCCGTAGCCGAAAAGAAAGAGCAGAATCAGCGGCAGCACGAAGGCGATGAGGATACTGCTCGGATCGCGGATCGCCTGAAAACTTTCCTTGCGCACGAGGGCCAAGAGACGTCGCATCCGGCCGGAGGAGGTGCTCATGCTGCATCCTCCTTCTCGGATTGCTGTACCAGGGCGATGAAGGCGTCCTCCATCGTCGGGTCCGGCAGCTCGCTGGTTGCGACCTTGGCCTTCAATTCGTCAGGCGAGCCAAGTGCGATCGAGCGGCCGCGATAGATCAGCGAGATGCGGTCGCAATATTCGGCCTCGTCCATGAAATGCGTGGTGACGAGCACGGTGACGCCTTTTTCGACCAGCGCGTTGATATGCGTCCAGAATTCGCGCCGGGTGATCGGATCGACGCCGGAGGTCGGTTCGTCGAGGAAGAGGGCGCGCGGCTCGTGCATGACGGCGCAGGCGAGCGCCAACCGCTGTTTCAGGCCAAGCGGCAGGTCCTTGGCCGGCTGGCTGACATGGCGGCCGAAATCGAAGATGCCGGCCATGAGATCGATGCGCTCGCGCCGGTGTCTTCCGCGAAGGCCATAGACGCCGGAGAAGAATTCGAGGTTCTGCATGACGGTCAGATCGCCGTAGAGCGAGAATTTCTGCGCCATATAGCCAAGCTGGTTGCGGGCCTCGGCGGCATCGCGGCGAAGGTCGAAACCGGCAACGCGGCCTTCGCCGCCGGTCGGCTTCAGCAGGCCGCAGAGCATCTTGAAGGTGGTGGATTTGCCGGCGCCGTTCGGGCCGAGCAGGCCGAAGATCTCGCCGCGGCGAATATCGAAGCTGATATTGTCGGCAGCGGTGAAATCGCCGAAGCGCTTGGTCAGCCCCTTGGCCTCGATCACCGGCCGGTCGTCATCGCCCTTCGTCGGTTCTTGCGCCTCGGCCAGCCTCGAGCGGCCGCCAGGACCACCACCCAGCATGTCGATAAAAGCATCTTCGAAGCGCGGCGGGGCAGGGGCGAGGGTTGCGCCATCGCCGGCCGAGCCGATATCCGGTTTCTTGTCCTTGGCGGCGACGAGGCGGATCGCTTCGCCCTGGATCACGCCGTCGATGACGCCATCGGCCTGCAGAAGCCCGGCAAGCACCTGCCGGCGGCGCCCTGTCATGCCCGAGACGCGAAAAACCCGGTCGCTGACGCGGCCGGTCATGTCAGTCGGTTTTCCCGAAAAGAGCAGCTTTCCCTGGTTCAAAAGCAGCACATGGTCGCAAGCTTCAGCCTCGTCGAGATAGGCGGTCGACCAAAGGACGCCGATGCCTTCCTTCGTCAGGTTCTCGACCATCTTCCAAAGGTCGCGGCGCGAGATCGGGTCAACGCCGACGCCCGGCTCGTCGAGCAGAAGCAGGCGCGGCTTCTTCAGAAGCGCGCAGGCAAGGCCAAGCTTTTGCTTCATGCCGCCGGAAAGCTTTCCAGCGAGCCTGCCGGTGAAACGCTTGAGGTCGGTAAAGGTGAGCAGCTCGTCGAAGGCGCTTGCGCGTTCGCTCTTCGGCAGGCCGCGTAGATCGGCATAGAGATCGAGATTTTCCTGCACCGAAAGGTCCTCATAGAGACCGAAGCGCTGTGGCATGTAGCCGATCGCCGCCTGGATGCCGGCGGGGTTCTTGCGCGTGTCGAAGCCGAGAACCTCCATCGTTCCCGTGTCGGGCATCATCAGGCCGGTCATCAGACGGATCAGCGTCGTCTTGCCGGCGCCATCAGGGCCGACGAGACCGGTGATCGCACCGCCGCCGATCATGCCGGAGACGGCGTCAAGGGCGGCTGGCACGTCGCCGAAGCGCTTGGTGACGCCGTCGATCCGGACGAGCGGCTTGTCGCCCCAACCTGTCTGGGGGCCGGTTTCGGGGGCGGTCATTGTCCGCCTGCCGTCGGCGTCGGAAAACGCACGGTGACCGGCATGCCCTGGCGCAGATCCGGGCCGGGTTTGTCAATGACGATCCGCAGGCGATAGACGAGGTCGGTCCTCAGTTCCGGCGTTTCCACCGATTTCGGAGTGAATTCGGCAACCGGCGAGATGAAGCCGATCGTGCCTTCATAGGGTTTGTCGGGCGCCGTATCGGAGGTGACGGCAACCTTCATGCCGGGATGGATGCGGCCGAGATCGGGTTCAGCGACATAGGTGCGCACCCAGACGGGTTCTGTCAGCGACAACACGAAGACAGTGTCGGCGGGGGAAACGATGGCGCCGTTCTCCCGCACACGGGAGAGGATGACGCCGTCGTTTGGCGCGCGCAATTGGGTATCCTCTAGCGAGGTGCGGGCCGAGGCGAGCGTTGCCTGAGCCGCCTTCAGCTGGGCGTCGGCAGCGGCGATATCCTCGACACGGGAACCTTCCAGCAGCAGTTTCAACGCCTCGTTGGCGGAGTCGGAGCGTGCGGCGGCCATGGCCCTTGCAGCGGTCGCCTGATCAAGGCTTGCCTCGGAAATCGTGCCCTGCGGGCGCAATTGGCGGGCGCGGTCATAGGCGAGGTTGGCATTGCGGAGATCTGCGACACTTTCGTCATAGGCGGCGCGCGCCTGGGCGATCTCGGTCGGCCGCGGACCGGCCTTGAGCTTGTCGAGCTTCGCCTGGAGGGCTGCGACATTGGCCTCGCCCGAGCGGACCGCGAATTCATAGGGTGCTGCATCGAGCTTTGCCAGAACCGTTCCAGTTTTGACGACGTCGCCTTCGTCGGCATGGAGGTCGGCGAGGCGGCCGCTGACACGGAAACCGAGCGAGACCTGGCGGATATCGACATTGCCGTAAAGGACGAACTCGCGGCGGGCCTCGGGCAACCAGCCGAGCTTTTCGGGCAGGCCGTACCACCAGGCAGCAGCACCCGCCGCAACGAGAAGAAGAATGACGAGGGGAAGGACGCGTTTCATGCTGCACTTCCTTTCGATGCGCCGATGGCATCGACCAGCTCTGCGGCAAGGCCCCGCACGGTTTCCACCTGTTCCGGGCCGACGCCATTCCACTCCATCTGGGCGAGCACGGCTGCATGGGCGACACGAAAGACGAGGATGCTGCCGAGAAGGGTGAAGGTGCGCAGGCGCACATGTTCCGAGGCGGCATCCTCATGAAGGATGGCGCCGATCAGCCGCCGGCCCATCTCGATCATCGGCCGCATGAGGCCCTGATAGACCCGTGTGAAGGCTTCGGTCGGCTCCATCTGCTCGCGGATCAGGAAGCGCGCCCAGGATTCGGATTCCCTGCCGACGAACAGCGTCACCATGGTCTGTAAAATCTCGGTCAGGAAATGGCGAGCCTCCGCTTCACCAAGCGGTTTGCCCGCAGCGTCGAGCGCCAGCAGATGCGCGCCGACGCGCGCCCTCATGTCACCGACATGCGTATTGATCCGCATCATCAGATATTCGGCGGTGGCGATGTAGAGACCTTCCTTGCTGCCGAAATAATAGGGGATTGCCTGCAGGTTGACGCCGGCCGCTTCCGCGAGTTGGCGTGTCGAAGCGCCGTCGAAGCCATAGCGGCCGAAGACATCGAGGGCGGCGGACAGCATCTTCTGACGCGCGATCTCGGCACGGGCGGAGGCCGGTGGCTCGTTGTCGTGTTCTTGGGTCATGACAATTTTATAACATCGACAGAAAAGTAAGTCAATCGATTGATATATTTTTTGCAGCTGAGTTGGCGGCTTATAACTTCGCTGGTGCAAAGGCAAGGCAGGAACGTGACATCGCTCGTGGCAGATGCGTGGCGGGATTTGATCGAGATGTGCCGTTCAGCGGTTCAGCATCGATCGGATCAGGCGATCTCGGCTGTTCTGGAAAACGACCGGAGAGAAAGCAAAGAGGCCCGTGGAGAACGGACCTCTCAGGGTTCTCGGGGTGGGAAGAGGAACCAAGCCTCGGGGTCGGCTGCTAACAGGTAGCGATACAATATCGCTAATTTTCACGACACTAATATGTCTGGTGCCGACCGGGTGCAAAACAAAAAAGCCCGCCACTTTTCGTGATCCCAGTGGCTATGTTTTGACACAAAACTGCCTTGCTCTTTCCGTATCGCCGGTTCGATGCGTATTCAGATTTATATTATCGCGCTGCTGCTCAGCGCCATCATGTGGTCGATCTCGTTCGATGCGGCGCGCGAATCCTATCATGCCGCGCAAAGCGCGGGCGTGATGCCGAATCTGCATATCAACAAGAAGCTGGATCGCATTTTGTAGACTGCGATACAGCATCCAGGTCATTGCCGATGTTGCGCACTCGGACCGCGGGCCGGGGCCTCATTTTTTGTGCGACTCAAGCCCTTCCGGACAGAAAATCAAATTTCGTAAAATTTGACCGATCCGCTTAAAAGCCCTGAAAATACTGATGTGTAGAGTGGTCTCATGAAAGCGACCGAAGCGTGGACAGACGCATCGATCGTTTGGAGCCGGGCAAACCGAAAGCCCGCCGATCCGCAAACGGGGACTTCAACATGCACAGAATTCTTGCCGCCATCGCCTTGACCCTGACCATCACTGCCGCCGCCGAGCCGGCATTCGCGATGGGCCCCGCCAGCCTTGCCCGCGATCTGATGTACACCTCCGCCATCGGGCATGCGCCCGAAGTTCCGTTGACGACACGCGCGGGTTTCGTGCGCCCCGGCATTCCCCTCGTCCTGCGCAGCCCCGCTCCGGTCGAGGGTGAGGGCTATCGACTCAAGGCCTATTCGCAGAGCCTTACCGTTGTCGTCGACTATGTGTTTTCAAAGGCGGTCAACGTCGTGAACGCGGTGACGTTTCTTCGCTGACAGAATCGACTGGAAACAGTTCAGCAAATAAGCTAGGCGTCGAGTTCGCCACGCACATCGAGATACCAGTCGACGAAGGCCTTGACGCCGACCTCCAGGGTGGTATCCGGCTTGTAGCCCGTCAGCGCGACGAGCAGATCGGGGGCCGCGAAGGTACGCGGCACATCACCCTTCTGCATCGCCAGCATCTTGCGAATTGCAGGACGGCCGAGCGCCTTTTCCACCGTTTCGACGAAATCCATCAGGCTGACCGGCTGGCCTCCGCCAATATTGACGACACGGAAGGGCGCCTGGCGCGAGAGCGTTTCGACAGCCGTGTTTTCGAGGCGATTTTCCTCGGACGGGACGACCGCCGATAGCCTGACGATCGCCTCGATGAGATCGTCTATATAGGTGAAATCACGGCTCATGTTGCCTTCGCCGTAGATCTCGATCGGCTGGCCTTCAAGCATGTTCTTGGTGAATTTGAACAGCGCCATGTCGGGCCGGCCCCATGGGCCATAAACGGTGAAAAAGCGAAAAGCCGTGGTCGGAATCTTGTGAAGATGGGCGTAACTGTGCGCCATCAGTTCCATCGATTTCTTCGTCGCCGCATAGATGGTCAGCGGCTCGTCGGCGCGATCGGTCTCGTGAAAGGGGACGGTCGCATTGGCGCCATAGATCGATGATGTCGAGGCCAGCATCAGATGGCGGATTTCGACGCGTCGCGCGATTTCCAAGATGTTCCACGAGCCTTCGACGTTCGAACGAAGATAGGCCTCTGGATTTTCCAGGCTGTAGCGCACGCCGGCCTGTGCGGCGAGATGAATCAGGATATCGGGCTTGGCCGCCAGAACAGCCGCTTCCAGCGCTGGCCGGTCCTCAAGCATTGCGATCACGGGTCTGAAGGCCGGAAACTGGGAGAGTGCGGCATGGCGCATCTCCTTGAGCTTGACGTTGTAATAGGGAGTGAGGCCATCAAAGCCTGTGACGTCATGCCCTTCCTGCAGCAGGCGCCTGGCCAGATGAAAACCGATAAAGCCGGCAGTCCCTGTAATGAAGTAGCGCATTCCCACCTTTTCTCGGCTCCCTGCCGACGGCAAAGAGCCGATTCCGTATCAAGTGACCCCACTTACAAGATAAGAAGAGGCCGAGTCGATAGGCCTTTGAAAGAGAAGGCCACAGCACTGTCCCTACTGTCGGCGGCCTGTCCGTCGCTGCCTTGCCGTATGAGGGCGAGACTATCGATATCGTCTGCCGGTCAGCCGCAACTCTCGGCCGTTATGCTGCATTGCAACATGATTGCTTGCATGTTATGGCCGGCCGGCCGTCTGCAAGCAGGTCAGGATCGATGAGAGATATAATTTATTGGATTCTCTGCGCGTTTCTGACCGTTGCTATCGCGATCGTGTCGTTACGCTATGTCACGAACTTTTGGCTTCTGTCCTTCGTCTACAGCTTTCAGGTTCACCTCGGTATCGTGTTTGTCGCCGCCAGCCTCGTCATTCTGGCCATCAAGAGACAGATTTACAGCTTCATCCTTCTGCTTGCCTCGCTTCTTCTCATCGCTCACGGCGTCATCATGCTGCGCGAGTTCTCGGAGGGCGACAGAGGCACCCAGAGGCCGCCGCTTTTTCGTCTGATGTCGTTCAACATCGCGATCGACAACTGGAAAAACTCGACTGAAATCACCGACATGGTGATCGCGTCGAATGCCGACGTCGTCAATCTGCTCGAAGCCAAGCCGCTGACGTTTCACCTGCAGCAATTGTTCAAGGCCTATCCCTACCATATCGGCTGCGATACCGGGAAGGATACATGCGATACGCTGGTGCTCTCCAAACGCCCGTTCGTCAGCCGGCAGGTCGCAAGTATGGGCAGCTTGCGAAAAAACAGGCTCGTTATAGCAAGCGTCGACTTCGGAGGCGAGACCATCAATCTGGTTTCGGCGCACCTGACCAAACCATACTTCGATGATTTCCAGATGGCTGAATTGGAAGATCTCGGCAAAGCGCTTGGCTCGATCGACGGCCCTCTGGTGCTGTCAGGTGATTTCAACTCCTCGGCGATCGCCCCGAGCATCCAAGCTTTCCTGCGTGAGCAGAAGCTGAAAACGATCACGCCAGAACCGGCAACATGGCCGATCGGCGCCGGCGCGCTCGGGATCGCCATCGACCACATATTTGCGCGCGCGCCGCTTCGTCTGACATCGCTGAAACGTCTCAATGATAATCTCGGCTCGAACCATTCGGGCCTGGTCGCCGACTTCGTTCTCGACAAGGCCGGCGAAACTTCACCGGTAAAATGACTTTGCCTGGGCAAGGAAATCTTGCCGGGGCTACAAATCAGAACCTGGTTCGGCCGCCTTTTTTGTCGATCATCTGAAACGTCTTGCCGTCGGTCTTCACGTTGACGCAATCGGTCTTCTTGCTGGGGAACAGGACGCACACCTGGCCATTGGTTATCTTGTAGCCATTCTTATTGCCGTCGCGATATTCGTAGCCGTTCTTGGCTTCTTTCAGTTCGGACGTACCGGGCAGGTGCTGGCGAATTTCCGACTCGCGTGCGGTTCGCATGCTTGCCGTTTCGGCAAACGCCATTCCCGGCACCATGATTGCAAGAAATCCGGCGAGGACGGGCAAGGTACGCATCAGGGAGATATCTCCGGTCATGTCTGTCGGTACATCCATTCTACGAGAACCCCAAGAGGAAATTCAACAGCGAGGATGGTCGCGCCGGAAAAGGCCCGACCATCGCTCCGGCTGCGATTTTACGTTCTTCCAAACTCATCGACGATACGGATGATGTCGTCCTCGCCGAGATAGGAGCCCGTCTGAACCTCGATGAGCTCGAGAAGAATCTTTCCGGGATTGGCGAGGCGGTGGACTTCGCCCAGCGGAATGTAGACGCTTTCGTTCTCGCGCAGCATACGCACATTCTCGCCGACCGTCACCTCAGCCGTTCCCTTGACGACGATCCAGTGTTCGGAGCGATGGTGGTGTTTTTGCAGCGATAGCTTCTTGCCCGGCGTGACGAAGATGCGCTTCACCTGGAAACGATCGCCGTTGAAGATGGAGGTATAGCCTCCCCAGGGGCGATAAGATGTCGGATGGGTTTCGGCGAATTTCGCCGTGGCGGACGTAGAGGCCAGCATCTTGACCAATTGTCCGACATTCTGGCTGTCTTTGAGCGGTCCGACATAGACTGCGTCTTCGCTGGCGATGACGGCGACATCATCCATGCCCTGGACGGCAAGATGCACGCCATGGGTCATGACGAGCGAGTTGCGGGTATTGACGACGGTAGTGTTGGCGGCGGCAACGTTGCCGTTGTCGTCGCGTGCGCCTGATTTCCAGACGGCATCCCAGCTACCCATGTCCGACCATTTGAACGGCGAGGGGACAACGGCGGCCTTGGACGTTTTTTCCATGATCGCGTAGTCGATGGAGATATCGGGGCTCTTGGCGAAATGGTCGGCGTCGAGGCGGGTGAAATCGAGGTCGCGGCTTGCTTTCGAAACGGCCTTGCTGGCCGCCTTCAGCACATCGGGCGCATATTCCTGCAGTTCGGCGATGAGTTCCGTCACCGGGAACATGAAGATGCCTGAGTTCCAGTAGAAGCCGCCGTCGGCGAGCATCTGCTCGGCCTTCTCAAGTGCCGGCTTTTCGACAAAGCGCTTGACCTTGTGTGCACCGTTTTCGAGGGCATCGCCGATCTCGATATAGCCGTAGCCCGTCGCCGGCTCCGTCGGGTTGATGCCGAAGGTTACGAGCTTGCCGTCGGCGGCGGCATCGCGGGCGATGCGGATGCAATCGAAATAGCTCTTGTCGGCAAGGATCTCGTGATCCGAGGCGAGCATCTGGATGATGGTGTGCTTGCCAAAGAGGTCGGCGGCAAGCGTTGCGGCTGCGGCCACCGCTGCAGCGGTGTTGCGGGCGACCGGTTCGAGTAGGACCGCTGCGAGCGGAATGGCGAGTTCGCGAGCCTGTTCGGCGACCAGGAAGCGGAATTCTTCATTGGTGACGACGATCGGGGCTTCATAGAGCTCGGGATCGGAAACGCGTTCGAGAGTTTCCTGAAATAGCGTCTTGTCGCCGACGAACTGGATGAATTGTTTTGGTGCGGTGGCACGGGAAAGCGGCCAGAGCCGCGTGCCTTTGCCGCCGGCCATGATCACGGGAACGATTTTCTGCGTCATAGGCGGGTTCCTTGAAATAAACGGCTTGTTCGTCGCATGTTACCGGGCACCTGCCCAGTCTCTTATTCGATTGAGCCCTGTATTCAGCAGATCCAGGGCTGCAGCTTCGCTGCCGGCCTCCGTGTAGCAGCGCATTTCCGGCGCATTGCCGGACGGGCGGAAATGAATGATCCCGCCATCCCTTAGCGTCACGCGAAGTCCGTCGATGTCGGATTTCGTCGCCACGTCACCGATCGGCTGCAGGAAAGCCGAGAGATTATCTTCCGAGGCGCGCAGATGCTCCATCAGCGCGGCACTCGTCTCCAGCGGAAAATTCTCCAGGCGATCGGCCGCGGCAAAGGGCAGGTGATAGGAGGCAGCAACGGCAGAAAGCGGCTGCCTGCGAATGGCAGCGAGCGACAGGATCGCGAGCATCGGGATAAAACAATCGCGCGTCGGCAGGGCGCGCACGGCTCTGCCGTTGATATCGAATGGGGTTGCAGTCAACAGCCCGCCATTGGCTTCAAAGCCCATGACTTGATCTTCGCCGGCCGCTACGGCCTCTTCCATGCCCGCGATGACGAAGGGCGAGCCGACGCGGGTGCGCCTGACGGCGAAAGAGCCAGCGGCCTCGATGCCCGAATTGGAGGTAACCGGTGTCACCACCGTGCCGGCCCCGAGGAAATTGGCTGCCACAAGGCCGAGAAGGTCACCGCGCAGCGGTGTACCGGTTTCGTCTGCGACCAGCGGGCGGTCGCCGTCGCCATCGGTCGAGACGATCGCGTCGAACTTGTGCTCGGACACCCAGCGCTTCATCAGCGTGATCGTCTCGTCGGAAACGGCTTCGGTGTCGACGGGAATAAAACCCTCCGAACGTCCGAGAGCGGTGATCTCGGCGCCGTAATGGGCGAAAACGTCAACCAGCAAGTCGCGAGCGACGGTGCTGTGCTGGTAGACGCCGATCTTCAGTCCGGACAGCGCACCTTGCGGAAGCAGAGCTGTATTGCGTTCAAAAAAGAGCTGCCGGCAAGCGGCCTCGTGGTCTTCCGTCTCGGCCGGTGCTTGTACGACCGTTTCGCCGTTTCGTTCGATCTCGGCGGCCAATGCGGTAATCGCCGCCTCGTCCGATTTGTCGATCTCGCCATCCGGGCGATAGAATTTGATGCCGTTGCGGTCCGCCGGAATATGCGAGCCCGTAACCATCAGGCATGCGGCGTTGCTCTCGATGCCATAGAGGGCAAGGGCGGGTGTGGGGACGGTGCCGCAGTCGAAGATCCGGAAGCCAAGCGCGGCAAGCGCACCGGCACAATTCCCCGAGATTTCAGGGCTTGAATCGCGAAAATCGCGGCCGATCAGAATGACGTCGCCGGCCCGCGCCTTGCCGGTCTGCAGCAGATATTTGCCGAACGCGGTGGCGTAGAGGGCGGAGGCGCGTCCCTTGAGGTCGACTGAAAGTCCGCGAAGGCCGCTCGTGCCGAATTTCATGGGAAGACATGGCTCCGATTTCACGATCAAAGTTCTACTCAGGCCGCCTGCCGGCGTAAATACCAAAGCCATCATATAGTTAAATACGGACGATGATGCCTCGGACAGCCTCTCGCAGTCTTTTCTCACCGAATTCTGAAGGTGTAGACCCATTGCCGCGCCGGCAGGCATTGCAGCGTAGATCGATTTTGTTAGAACCGTGTGTCCGTTGTTTCGTCATATGCGAAGGATTTTCCTAGATGAGCGATACATCCGTCAGTCTCGACGAGAGCTGGAAGGCCGCGCTGGAGGGGGAGTTTTCAAGCCCCTACATGCAACAGCTCAAATCCTTCCTCGTCGCGCAGAAGCAGGTCGGCAAGCGGATTTTCCCCAAGGGCAGCGAATATTTCCGCGCCCTCGATCTGACGCCGATCTCCAACGTCAAGACCGTCATCCTCGGCCAAGACCCGTATCATGGACTCGGGCAAGCCCATGGGCTGTGTTTCAGTGTCCGCCCGGGCGTGCGCATACCGCCCTCCCTGGTCAATATCTACAAGGAGATGGAGACGGATCTTGGCATAGCGCCGGCACGTCACGGTTTTCTCGAACATTGGGCAAAGCAGGGCGTACTCCTGCTGAACAGCGTGCTGACAGTCGAGGAAGGGCAGGCGGCTGCTCATCAGGGAAAGGGGTGGGAACGCTTCACCGACGCCGTCATCCGCAAGGTCAACGATGAATGCGAATCCGTAGTCTTCATGCTGTGGGGTTCCTATGCCCAACGCAAGGCCGCCTTTGTCGATACGACGCGGCATCTCGTGCTCCGGGCGCCGCATCCCTCGCCGCTTTCGGCCCATAACGGTTTTTTTGGCTGCGGGCATTTTTCGAAGGCGAATGCCTTCTTGCAGTCGCGCGGACGTGCGCCGATCGACTGGCAATTGCCGGCCGATCCCCATGGGGCGTAGGTGTGAACGGACTTTGTCGTTCGTTCACTAAAAGAAGACAATGCGTTTTGGTCTACGGGTCTGTTCTACGGGAGTTTCAGCGCGCATCTTAGCCTCATCGAAAGCCCGCAACGGCGGGTATGAAAGGGGTTTGACATGCTCGATCAGATCAAGGGTCTGCACCACGTCACGTCGATGGCGCAGGATGCCCGCACCAACAACCAGTTTTTCACCAATGCGCTCGGCCTGCGACGCGTCAAGAAGACGGTGAATTTCGACGCGCCCGATGTCTATCACCTCTATTATGGTGACGAGACCGGTGCGCCCGGCACGGTCATGACCTATTTCCCGTTCCCGAAGATGGCGCAGGGCCGTCCCGGTACCGGCGAAGTCGGCACGACGGTGTTTTCCGTTCCGCAAGGCTCGCTCGGCTTCTGGAGCGATCGCTTTGCCGCGCTTGGTGTCGACGGCCTCAAGGCTGAGGAAAGTTTCGGCGAAAAACGGCTGAACTTCTCCGGCCCCGATGGCGATGGCTTCGCGCTCGTCGAGGTCAAGGATGACGCCCGCCAGTCCTGGACACATGGCGGCATCAACGAGGATCATGCCATTCGCGGCTTCCACTCCGTCGCCATGCGGCTGAGGGACGAAGGCGCTACGGCCGAACTCCTGAAGTTCATGGGTTACGAGGTCGCCGAGGAAAGGGACGGCGTCAAGCGGCTGATCAAGCCCTCCGGCAATGGCGCACATCTCATCGATCTCGAGACCATGCCAAACATTGCCCGTGCCCTTCCGGGCGCCGGCTCCGTCCACCATGTCGCCTTCGCCGTCGAAAACCGCGAGAAGCAACTCGAAGTGCGCAAAGCGCTGATGGACACCGGCTATCAGGTCACGCCGGTGATCGACCGCGATTATTTCTGGGCGATCTATTTCCGCACGCCGGGCGGCGTGCTGTTCGAGGTCGCGACCAATGAGCCCGGCTTCGACCGCGACGAGGATACGGCCCATCTTGGCGAAGCCCTGAAACTGCCGCAACAGCACGCCCACCTTCGCGCGCTGCTCGAGCAGCATCTGCAGCCGCTCGAAGTGTGAGGAGAGGCGATATGACCGAAACCGGATATGGGCACCGGCTGCATGCCGGTGCACCTGATAAACCCATCCTGCTGGTGCTGCACGGCACCGGCGGCGACGAGAACCAGTTTTTCGACTTCGGTCGGCGCCTGCTGCCCGAAGCGACGATTCTCTCGCCGCGCGGCGATGTTTCCGAACACGGCGCGGCGCGGTTCTTTCGCCGCACCGGGGAGGGGGTCTACGACATGGCCGACCTTTCCCGAGCGACGGAGAAGATGGCCGCCTACGTCAAGGCATTCGCTGACGAGTACCAGGCTTCCCATATTCTCGGCCTGGGTTTTTCGAACGGCGCAAATATTCTTGCCAATGTCCTGATCGAGAAGGGTATCTTCGATGCCGCGGTTCTCATGCACCCGCTCATTCCGTTTCAACCCGAAGCCCAGTCGACGCTCGCGGGAAGAAAGGTGCTGATGACGGCCGGGCAACGAGACCCGATCGCGCCCGTCTCCATGACAGAGGCGCTGTCCGAACATCTGAAAAACCGAGGGGCGGAGATCAGGGTGGTCTGGCATCCCGGCGGTCACGAGATTGCGCCGCTCGAGATCAATGCGGTTCGCGATTTCCTCGGCGGTTATTGACGTGTGCACCGCCGCTCGGCGGGAAAATGATTGCGGGACCGGGAATGCCGGTCCCGCATCTTTGCTGGGACAACGATCCTATCGTCGTGATCGATAGGACATTAGGGGCGAGGAGGATATTTGCCCCTGATTGCCTTCATGTAGAAATTTCCCGGTGATTCCGCCATCGTCAACCCGACGACGACGCCCTTGGGAACGCCTTCATATTCTCGCCTCTGACCGTTGGTCAGATAGACCCGTAGATGCCGGCTGTCTTCGTCGTAGGTGATCGCCTCGATAAGTTTCGAATCAACCGCAGTTTCCACTTTGCACCCCGCAATTTTGGATCTGAGATTCCTGATCAAGAAATGTCATTCACACTCGCAACGCGCCATCATTATGCTGCGCCGCGGGGGCGTCAAGCATCATCTTCTTTAACGTTCATTTTTTCCTGATGACTCTCGTTATAGTTGATTTTTACAGCTTTTTCGAAGGTCTCGCCTGTGGAAATCCGATACCTGTGGCTCCTCCATTTGGGGAATATTAGCCGATAACGTCGCGAGAAACGCAATAATCGGCGGTTTAACGCCGGATTAACCGTCATATAGCAAACTATAGCGTATTATTAACCGCAGCACCCTCCCAAGTATGAATGATTACATCCGCAAGGCGGAGCGTGACCTCGCCGCTGCAACGGCCAATATCGGCGTTGCCGAGTCGCAGCTTTATCCGAGCATCACTCTCAGTGGTTCGATCTCGCCGTCATTCGGCGAAGGACTATGTCACTCTGAATATGGCAGGTTCGGGTACAACTTCGGTGGGGCCGCGATCAGGCCAAATTCTTATGACACTGAGCCTCATGCCGTTGCAGCGATGGATAAGAGATGGATTATTTCCGACAACCCGCCATTCGGTCGGGTCTCATAAATGGGTTCGATGTTTAACTATCTAGCGCCGTGGCGACAACAGATACCGATACTGTCCGGCAACCGTAAAAGACGCGCTCGGCTGACGTTTGCCGAAGGCGAATTCGCTGCAGTCTACGCGATGAGCGATGTTCACGGATGTTATAAAGAACTCGTCGAGGCACATCGCCGCATCGAGGAGGATGCCGCGCGCATTCCGGGGCCGAAGCTCATCGTCATGCTCGGCGATTATGTCGATCGCGGGCCTGATTCGAGCGCGGTGCTGGAGTTCCTGAGCAAGACCCCGCCGCCGGGGTTTCAACGTTTCGTCCTGTGCGGCAATCATGACGCGGAGCTGGTGAAGCTCTATCGCAAACCGGCGCGCATTCTTGAATGGCTCGGCTTTGCCGGGACGGAGACGCTGCACTCATACGGTATCGATATCGAGCATCTGCTGCAGTCGGCGGCCGGAAGCGAAACAATTGCCCGCGTCATTCGCAACATGATACCCGAACGGCATATCCAATTTCTGGAATCGCTGCCGGTCATGCTGCGGATGGGAAGGATCCTCTTCGTTCATGCGGGCATCAAGCCGGGCATCGACCTCAAGAGGCAGAAAGACAGCGACCTTATGTGGATCCGTCAGCCCTTCCTGGATGAAGGGCCGCAGCTTCCTGTCCTTGTGATCCACGGCCACACCCCGGCGCGAATCCCGACATTCGGTCCGCAACGCATCGGCATCGACACTGCGGTTTCGGCGACGGGCCGGCTGACCGTGCTGACGATAAAGGGGACGCGGGTCGGAATCCTCTAAATCGGCTAGATCGGCAAGCGGTGTCGTCCGAAAACGCCTACACTTTTCGGCGTCATGCTCAAAACCAAACGCCGCGGATTATGCTCCGCGGCGTCAGGACAATAAAAGTTCACGGGGCTATCTCAGGCGCCGGTCGCTTCCTGATAAAGGTTGGTGCCGATGCCGGTATAGGTAAAGCCGTGTTTGCGGACTTCGTCGCTGCGGTAGATATTGCGCAGATCGACCAGGATCGGAGCGCGCATCGACTGCTTCAGGCGATTGAAATCGAGCGCGCGGAACTGGTTCCATTCGGTGACGATGACAAGCGCATCCGCACCGGCGGCCGCTTCGTAGGGTCCGCTCGCATACTCGATGTTGTCGATCACCTTGCGGGCATTTTCCATGCCCTCGGGATCGTAGCCGACCACTTGCGCGCCGTTGTCCTGCAGGGTCTGGATGACTGCGATCGCCGGGCTGTCACGCATATCGTCGGTGTTCGGCTTGAAAGTCAGGCCGAGGATCGCGATCTTCTTTCCGCGAATGTCTCCGCCGACGGCTGAAATGACTTTGCGTCCCATCGCCCGCTTGCGGTTGTCGTTGATCGAGATCGTCGTCTCGATGAGACGCATCGGCGCGTCGTAATCCTGCGCCGTCTTGGCAAGGGCAAGCGTATCCTTGGGGAAGCACGAACCGCCGTAACCCGGGCCGGCATGCAGGAACTTGGAGCCGATACGACCGTCGAGACCGATTCCGCGCGAAACGTCCTGGACGTTTGCGTCGACCCGTTCGCAGAGATCGGCGATCTCGTTGATGAAGGTGATCTTCATCGCGAGGAAGGCATTGGCCGCATATTTGATCAGTTCCGAGGTGCGGCGGGTGGTGAAGACCAAGGGGGCCTGGTTGAGATAGAGCGGGCGGTAGACCTCGGTCATGGTTTCGCGCGCCCGGTCGTCGTTCAGGCCGACGACGATACGGTCGGGACGCTTGAAGTCTTCGATCGCCGCACCTTCACGCAGGAATTCCGGATTGGAAACGACGGCGACATCCGCGGCAGGATTGGTTTCACGCATGATGCGCTCGACCTCGTCTCCCGTGCCGACCGGCACCGTCGACTTGGTGACGATAACGGTGAAGCCTTCCACATAGGTGGCAATCTCGCGTGCAGCGGCGTAGACATAGGAAAGGTCTGCGTGGCCGTCGCCGCGCCTGGACGGCGTGCCGACTGCGATGAACACGACGTCGGCGCTGCGGACGCTTTCGCCGACATCCGTCGAAAACGACAGCCGGCCGGTGCTGGTATTTTCCGCGACCAATTGCTCCAGGCCCGGCTCGTAGATCGGAATGCGGCCTTCGCGAAGGGCTTCGATCTTACTCAGATCCTTGTCGACGCAGATGACGTCGTGGCCGAAATCCGCAAAGCAAACGCCTGAAACGAGGCCGACATAGCCTGATCCAATCATCGTGATGCGCATATTTCCCTCAAATCATTAGAGTAGAACGTCATGCTGCGTCGCAGCATGACGTTCGTCATAGTTAATCTGGACGAAAAGACAATACCGTAGATCGCCTGGTACCCCACATCGGAAATCGAACTCCGGGCACCGCAGCTTGCCGCGCACTGCCCTGCCGATAGCCAAAACATAGGTTTGTGTGGGCGATATGACAAGTCGAGCGGCTCGGCAGAGCAGGCTCGACTTCAATCCGGAAACAGGATCAATCAGTCTATGTCGCTGCCTCGGCTGTTATAGCCGGTACCAGACGTAGGGGTCTGTTCCCGATTGAATCTTGTCCCAGCGCAGATCGGTATCGCGCCAGTTCTTGATGCTGCTTTTCCTGTTGTCGAGGACGAGATCGCCCTTGTCGGTTCTGACGACGAGGACCGCATGTCCTTCACCGGAGGGCGTATATGCCGTCGCGATACGCAAAGCGCGCGACGACCAGCCCATTGCTATCAGCCGGCTGCGTTTGGTCAATGCGAAATCTTCGCAGTCGCCGCTGCGCACATTCACCTTCCAGACGTCGCCATTCAGTTCGTTACGGGAGTCGTTCCGGCCGATCATCGTACGATTGACGGCGGTGTTGACGTCCTTCAGTTGCAGCATTTGCTTGTCCGTCAGCGCAACGACCGCCAAACCATTGTTGTCGCGGCATTCGGACGGGTTCTGGGCGCAGAACAGCACCTGGGCGAAAGGCGGAATGATCTTGCCTTTTTCAGAGATATAACTGACCGCCGAATTACCAGTCAGGCCGCGGGCAAAACCTGCGGGACCGGCGGCAAATGCCGAGCATGCATTGCCTGCTGTAAAGGCCAGTGCCAGAAGTGTAACGACTGTTTTCTTCATCTCTTAAATCCCCGTTACGGGCAACCGATTGAGATCAGGCTTGCCTTTTTTCTCGGTCAATGGCATGGCGATCTGATGATCTGCCAAGTATTGGGCGCAGAATATCTGTCCCGTTTCTGCTGCTTGGAAGGAGAGCATAGGCGGGCCTTGTCTCGATTGGCTTAAACCTTTCGCGACAATTTTAAATGATGTGGAATTCTGTTACACTTTAGCACGCAAGCGCTTGATGTTCAACTTATGTTAGTACGAGTAAATTAATCTCTTCGGTTGCAATGGCTTTGGTCGCCGCCTACTCTGGTAAACGAATTCACATGTTCTCCAACCTCATCAATAAGCGGGTCTTGCGAGAGGTTTTGCTTTTTGCCTTCATCGGCCTCGTTATATTGACGCTCATACCGTTCGGGAGCGTTACACCCTTGGCCTTCGCCTTCGCGGCGATCGGAATGTTTGCTCTCGCCATTATTTCGGGACTGCTGTTCGGAGAGCCGAGACAGAGCAGAGGGGTATTCGGCATCGCCCTGTTTCTGCTGATCGTTCTGACAGGTTGGACGTTTATTCAGACGATCGAACTGCCTTCGCGGTGGCTGGCAAATCCCGCTTGGGATGCCGCTCGTGACCTAGCGGGCGTCAATTACGCGGCGATCTCCGTCGAACCGGCGGACACGCTCGCCTCGATCCTCTGGGTGGCGCTGCCCTTCGTCACGTTCCTGACCGGGCTTCTCTTATGCGATACCGATCAGCGCGCGAGGACGGTGCTCACCGGTCTCGGGCTTTCTGCGGGCATCATCGCTGTTTTCGGCCTGCTGCAGTTTTCGCTGTTTCCCAGCATCCTGATCGTCGTGGAGAAACACGCCTACCTCGACAGCCTGACTGCGGTCTTCGTCAACCGCAATACCGCCGCGACGTTCCTCGGGCTTGGAACGCTGCTGATGCTGACCCTGGTCAGGGACATTACCCGAGCCTATTCGAACTATCCGCCCGGCGAGCCGGGCCGAAACGCGCTTCTCTTGAGATCGTGGATTTATATCCTGCTCTTATGCGCATGCTTCACCGCGCTGATGCTGAGCCGCTCGCGCGCCGGGATATTTGCGACCTTTGTTGCCGCTCTCATCTATTTTCCATGGCTTGTCATCAATTGGAACGGCTCAAGGCGTCATCTGAGACCGGCGCCAAGATGGCGTTCGTTGCTGAAACTCCTCTCGGCGATTGGTTTCGTCGTACTGCTGCTGACGGTGTTTGCGGGCCAGGCGATTTTGCGCGCGCAAGAGCGGCGACTCGAGGATGATGATCGGTTTTGCATTCTGCCGGGCATATGGCGTGCCATCTCGGATCATTGGTTGACGGGAACGGGGCTCGGAACCTTCCGGACCGTGTTTTCCGCCTACCGCGATCCGGCTTGCGGAATTTTCGGGGTCTTCGACCGTGCGCATAATTTCTATCTCGAAGGATTTCTGGGCCTCGGAATATTGTTCCCGATTGCGACGGTCCTTGCCTTCTCGGTGCTTGCCAGGGTGTTCCGGCGCGGGTTCGCCCAAAGACGGCGTCTCAGGCACTATGTTCTTCTTGGCCTGGCGGCGACCATTTTGGTCGCTCTTCATGCGGCGGTCGATTTTTCGCTGCAGATACCGGGTTTTGCGGTGTTTTACTCCGCCTTCCTGAGTGCGGTTGTCGCGATATGCCTCGGGCGTAGCAACGGAGAGGCGGACATGGCATATGAGCGGCCGTTAACCACGTAAAGTTTAAATGGATGGATTTTAATAAGATTTTCGGAAAAGATCGATTGTGCAGGTGCGAACGGTTGACTCTGAAACCCAAGAAATTTTATAGCGGGTGCAGCCTTCGGATTGTTGCGACGCAAGAAAAGTCGGACCGAAGTCGTTTTTCGCTTCCTAAGGGGCTCGGCGTTGCCAGCCTGCCACAGTTAGGGGAATGTTAATCGGCTTTAAGTGTTATTGATCGGGGATTGTCTTGTATTTTGTCAGATCGCGGGGCAGTAGCTTCAGGGGCGTAAACGCAGGGTATTCTATGGGTTGTTCTCGTATCGGTAGTACACGCGTCGCCATTGTTGTAGCGCTAACGACTATATTGGCAAGCTGCACCTCGTTGCCAAGATCCGGTCCCGATCACAAAGACGTTGATCGAGATGCGGCGGTGAAAGTGACAACGAAGGAACGTCGCGTCGGTATCGACTACGCCCTGGTTGATCTCAGCAAGAACGTCCTGTCGTATTTTGCCGCTCCCCAGCCGACCTCGTTCAAAGGGTTCGGTGGTGGTCGAGGCGGGGCGCCTGAAATTCCGCTCGGTTACGGCGACGTTGTCCAGGTTGCCATCTTCGAAGCTCAGTCGGGCGGCCTCTTCATTCCGTCCGATGCAGGTAGCCGACCCGGCAATTACATCTCGCTGCCGGAGCAGACCATCGATAGAAACGGAACGATCACAATTCCCTATGCGGGTCGGGTTCCGGCTGCCGGTCGCCTGAAGGAGACCGTGGAGCAGGACGTCGAGGATCGCCTGGCGAGCCGCGCGATCGAACCGCAGGTGGTTATCACGACAACGACAAGCCGCTCCAGTCAGGTTGCTGTGCTCGGTGATGTCAACAATCCCCAGCGCGTCGAGATCAGCCCGGCCGGTGAGCGTGTTCTCGATATCATTTCCGCCGCGGGCGGTTTGACGACCAACAATATCGAAACGAATGTAACGCTGCAGCGCCGCGGCAAGACGGCAACCGTCGCCTACACTACGCTGTTGAAGAACCCGGCGGAAAATATCTATGTTGCGCCGGATGATACGATCTCGATCGATCATGAGCGCCGCACCTATCTTGCGCTCGGTGCCGCAGGCACCAGCGGTCGCTTCGATTTCGAAGAGTCCAACCTGACCCTTGGAGAGGCAATCGCCAAGGCTGGCGGCCTACGCGACGACCGCGCCGACCCGGCTCAGGTCCTGCTCTATCGTCTTGTCCCGAAGAAAACGGTTCAAGCGATGCACGTGGACACGACGAGATTTACGGGTGAAATGGTTCCGGTGATCATTCGTGCGAATATGCGCGACCCGGCAACCTTGTTTGCTGTTCAGCAATTCAAGATGGAAGACAAGGATATTATCTATATTTCCAATTCGGACTCTGTTGAACTGGTCAAGTTCCTTGACATCGTAAACTCGGTATCGTCCACTGTTTCCGGAGTGGCCGACGATGCGAATGATACCCGTAACGCGGTACAGGATCTTGGAAATTGATTGCAATAGGCGGGCCGGCATCGATCGCGGATGATTAATGCTGGTGGCCTATATAGCGGATTTGATGAAGGACTATGGTTATGGCAAGGTCGGGTGTTTATCGTAAGCTTGCATATAGCGGAATTGTCGTCGCGATGTTTGCCGGCATGAATTCAAGCGCTTTTGCTGCTGCTTGCTTGGGTCCGGCAAATCTGACTTCCGTCGATGTCAGCGGATTTGCGGCTAGCCCGGCGGTTCTGCTTGACATGTCCGATCCGTTGGTTTTGTCATCGCGCGTTCGCGCGCTGGTTGGAAGCAGCAATGATGCGCTGTCGCCAGTGATCGAGCAGGCCAAGAAGGCCAGTGCCGCACAGATGGCGGCTATCGGCTCCGGTCTCGCACGGGCCGCAAACAGCTGCCAGATGACGGATCCGCAATTCAAGCTGGCGATCGAAAAGGCTGTTGCCGAGGCGGCGAGCGCCGATCCGAACCTAGCGCCGCTGCTTGCAGCCTTTGCGAAGGTCCTTGCCGAAGGCGGGACCGCGGCGCTCGGCCCGGGTGCAAGTACTGCCGCTGCCGCATCCGGCATCGGCAATGACGGGCAAGTTGGACAAACCGGGCCTGGAGCGGACGATGGTACGCCGTTCGACGGCGCTGCGACGACTGCGGGTACGCTGAAGGTTTCGAATGCCGGTGCAGATGATTCATCGTCGACAACGACGACGATCCTCAGCACCGGAGCGGGAGGCCAGTCGTCTACCGACACGACGGAGTCGACGAGTCAGAGTGTCCCGGTCATACAATAGCTGGAATTGCCCTTAGATCTTAGCGCTTGACGCCTTTGTTGGAGATCGAAATTGCTATCGCCAGATAAACTTACGCCGCGTATCGACCCCTCCCGCGATACCGGAAATGATGCTGATTTCATCGATTTCGACAAGCTCATCGCAATCGCCCGCCGACAGTGGCGGATGGTTGCGGCGTGCGGTTTCGCCTTTGCCATTCTCGGCATTGTGTATGTCCTGACTTCGGTGCCTGTCTACACCGCCGACACCAGCGTGCTGATCGACCGCAGCGACAGTCAGGTGATCAACCAGCTGGCGGCTTTCGGCCAGATGGACGATGACGAAGGTACTGTCCTCAGTCAGGTCGAACTGTTGAAGTCCGACACCATCGCCTATGCTGTTGTCGATAAACTGAAACTCGTCGACAATCCGGTGTTCACGGCGCCGAAAAGCTCGCTTTTTTCTGTCTCAACGCTGAAATCCTTCGTGAATTTTCGGTCGTGGTTTGCCGATGACGCAGCCGTCGCACCCGATCCGGAAAGGAAGCGGCGAAGCGCTGCGGAGACCGTCGCGGGCAACATCGACGTCGAACGCGTCGGTCGCTCCTATGTCCTCGATGTCAGCTATACCGCGCAGTCGCCCGATCTGGCGCGTGATATCGCGGCTGCCATCGCCGACGTCTATCTCGTCGACAAGCTCAATTCGAAATACGAGGCGACACGCCGGGCCGGCCAGTGGCTGCAGGAGCGTATCGAAGAGCTCAGACAGCAGGCGCTGGACACCGACCTTGCGGTTCAGAAATTCCGCGGCGAGCATGGGCTTGTCGAGGCCGGATCGGGTACGCTGATTAGCGAGCAGCAGCTTTCCGAGATCAACACCCAATTGATCAATGCGCAGGCCGAGACAGCGAAGGCCGAGGCAAGATATGCGCGCGTCAAGTCGATCATCGACGCCAAGCAGACCGATGCGATCGTCACGGATGTGCTCGATAGCTCCATTTCGAACGACCTACGCAAGAAATACCTGGAGGCTTCCAAGCTCGAGACCGAAATTGAGGCGCGGCTCGGTCCCGATCACGTCCAGGCGGTTCGGCTTCGTGCGGAAATGGAAGAATATAAGAGGCTCATGTTCGATGAGTTGAACCGCATCGCCGAGAGCTACCAAAGCGAGCTGCAGGTCGCGAAATCACGGGAAAACTCTTTGCGCGACAGTGTCACACAGGCGACGGGCGTTGCCGCAACGGCTGGCGAAACGCAGGTGCAGCTTCGCGAACTCGAGCGCACGCGCGATACCTATAAGAATCTCTATCAGAGCTTCTTGACGCGTTATCAGGAAGCAATTCAACAGCAGAGCTTTCCGATTACCGCTGCGCGCATCATCACGACGGCGGAGACGCCGACGAAGCCGAGCGCTCCGAAGAGAGCTCTCGTCGTTGCTTTCGCGATGTTCGTGGGATGTGCATTTGGAAGTGGTATAGCGGCCTTCCGCGAATTCCGGGATCGGTTCTTCCGTACCGGCGATGATGTCCGGGATGTGCTCGATGTCGAATCTCTCGGTGTCATGCCGCTGATTGAAAATAACGTCGACGATCCGACGCTCGTTGATCCCAGCAATCCGCGAAGCATCGCCAGGGGCGGGAAGACCACGACCTATGTCGAGGAGCATCCGCTCTCGGCATTTGCCGAGACGCTTCGAAGCGCCAAGATTGCCATCGACCTCAGTGCTGCCGATCAGCGCTGCAAGGTCATCGGCGTCGTGTCGAGCTTGCCCGGCGAGGGGAAGTCGACGACATCCATCAATTTTGCCAAGCTCCTGGCAATGCAGGGTGCGCGTTGCCTGCTTATCGACGGCGACATGCGCAATCCCGGTGCCACCCGGGCGATCGGCCGCCATGCCGAGGCCGGCTTGCTCGAGGCGATCGTCGACAGCCGTCCGCTCAAGGATCTGATCCTTCTCGATCCCAAAACAAAGCTCGCATTTTTGCCGACGGTGGCACGATATCGTGTTCCGCATTCGTCGGAGCTACTCGCGTCACGCGGCATGGATCAGCTTCTTGAAACGGCGCGTCAAAGCTTCGACTATATTATCGTCGACCTGCCACCCTTGGCGCCGGTTGTGGATGCGCGCGCTATCAATTCGAAGCTCGATGCGGTCGTTTTCGTTATCGAGTGGGGAAAAACATCGCGTAAGGTCGTGCAGTCGACCCTGCTGTCCGAGCCGGAACTCTATGCGAAATGCGTCGGTACCATATTGACCAAGGTCGACCCGTCGCAGATGAAACTCTACCGGACATTCGGTTCGAGCGAATATTATTATAAGCGTTATTCGCGATACTATACCGAAAGCTGATGTTCCGCAGTCAGTCCGTTTCGATTACCAGGATCGCCTTCGTTATCGTCACCGTCGTCTTGGTGGTGCTGGCCGGTCGAGAGCTGTACGCGTCGATAAGAACGGCCAGCATCTCGATCGTCGCCGAAAGGATCGAGCGTGGCGAGACCGTTGCGGATGATGTCGTGACCAAATATGCGTCGCGCAGTGTCGACGTCGTTGACGGACACTATTGTCGATCCGACATCGTGGCTGCTGGCGTAACCCTCGTTCTGGCGCAACTCGATCGGCAGAATGTCAATGTCAATTACGACGGCTGGGCCGCTGCGGCCTCGAGTGCACGCCAGTATCTGCGGCATGCGCTTTCGTGTATGCCGACGAACAGCAATTTTTGGCTTCGTCTTGCGGCCGTGCAGTCGACAATTGCGGAAGAGCCGGCCTCGGTCGCGGGAATGATGAAGCGTTCGGTTGCGCTTGCGCCGTACGACCAGGTGACGATCCTGACGCGATTTTATTTCTGGAACGATTTCACCGATGCAACACTCGCCGCGGCAGAGCGCGCGCTCGATAGCGATCTCATGACCATGCTGAAACGGGGCGATCGTTGCAGGGTCAATGCCACGATAAGAGAGATCAGCCCACAGCTCCGCCCGATCTTCGATCGAAGCTGGACGAGCGTCGGAGAGGCCGCGACGGCGCGGTTCCGACAGCGCTGCAGCAAGTAATCATCAAGGCTGGTTTTTAAAGACAGTTCCGAGATCGTGGCCGGCAGGCTGAGCAGCTACGGCTCTTTCTCTTGGCCGAATTCAACTTGCATAAAACAACGCCCGCAGTCTGCGCGGCGGGCGTTGCTTTTTGATTGGCTATTGATGATCAGACTTCTGCGTCCGCGCCAGTGATGTTGAGTGTCAGAACGCCGGCGTCGGTGTGGCCTTCGCCGTCGGAGATCTTGTAGAACTGGATGGTCTCCGTGACCTGGTCCCCCGGAGCGATATCTGCTGTCAGATCATAGGTGAATGATCCATCCGCTTTTACATGGAACGTGCCATAGGTGCCGGCGACGTCGGTCGTTGCGCTCGGGTCGCCGTTTATGGTCGTGGTGCCGAATAGGCGGAGGAAGAGGTGGCCATTGTCGCCGGCAATGTCGTTGTCCAGGGCGTTGCCGCTGATGGCGTCGCCTTCGGTGAAGCTGTAGTTGTCGTCGACAGCGATCGGCTTTACCTGGCTTACGCCCTGAATATTCAGGGTGAACAGGCCAACATCGGTGTGACCTGCACCATCAGAGATCTTGTACGAGACCTTCTCCTGGAGCAATTCACCGTTGGTGAAGCCGACCTTGGCAGCGTCGCTCAGAACATAGGTATAGCTGCCGTCCGGCTTGACGAAGAAGGTGCCGTAATCGCCCTGGATTTCGGTGACCTGGCTGTTGCCTTGCTTGGAGCCAACGCCCTGCTGATCGAAGAAACGAAGGAACAAGTTCCCATCGGATGTATCGTTCGCCAGCAGATTTCCGGAAATAGCGTCGGTTTCCAGGAATGTTGCACTATCATCTGTTGCATGAATAGCCATTACTGTCTCTCCTCGAATTGTTCTTTGCTAGGTCAATTCTGACCTTTAGCGAGCTGGTCGATTAAGGATATCTTAATACAGAGAGTCAAGGGTGCAGTTAACAGCAAGTGAACATTTTCGGGTGTATAGTACAATAATGACACACCTGTAACACGCATAAGGCGATGAAACGCATGGTAATTATTGCGTTAATAATAAGTGAAAATACCAAATGATAGATGCGAACCTCTGTTTCTTCAGAGGAGAAGAATGTTTATTCAGGAGCAATTTATAAGAATACGCGGAGGTGCTTATGCGCAGATGAGATCTTTATATAATCCCTACGGGTTACAGCCTGAAAACTCAGTCTTGCTTCGGCTCCCGCACCGGCGTCTGCTTTTCGAGGAAGTAACTGATGCCATGATTTTGTAACATTTGTTTATCAAGTAATGTTTCTCTCGAGGCGCAATTGGCGTAAACTAATATGCGATGCGTGGAGAATGATCTTAATTACACTAGAGATATTGGGTAACATCGTCATAATTGTGCGACGCAATTTTTGTTGCAATGCAAAATATTCGAGAAATGAAGATGTTTTGTGGGGAGCGTAAGAATTATCGCGAGATAGAACGCATTTTAGTGTTCCATTTTAGCAGGCAGAGAGAGGTCCGCGGGTAAAAGATTTTCCAGTATCTTTGGGAGATCACGGGCGTGACCGTCTACTATGTAAATTCGGCAACAGGATCCAATCAGAACAGTGGAGTGAGCGAGCAGTCGGCTTTCGCGACACTTTCCGCTGTCGAATCCTTGAGGCTAAAGCCGGGAGACAGCGTGCTGCTTGCCGCCGGAAGCGTGTTTAACGAGCAATTCGACCTGAAATACTCCGGCACTGTCAGCTCTCCGATTACAATTGGCAGTTACGGCTTTGGCGATGCGCCGGTTATTCACAGTAGCAATGACGGCATCCACGGCTCGAAGGCTTCAAACATCATCGTGGAGAACATCAAGATTGCTGATACCGGCGGTGCGGCGATATATGCGGGAAATGTCTCCAACTGGACCGTCCGCAACGTCGAGGTCGAAAATACCGGACTTGCCGGCAAGCCCGGTTCCGTCAATTTCCAGAGCAGCCAGAACATTACCATCGAGAACAGCAAGATTTCCGGGGTAAATGGAGACGGCATCTGGATGGATAAAGTGATTGGCGTTACCATCGTTAATAATCTGGTCATCAACAGCCAGGGCGCTGCGGCAGACGCCGTTCAGTTGAACGACAGCAGCAATATCCTGATCAAGGGTAACCACCTAGAGCAGACTGAGACCAATAGCGCAAAGGGCGTCCTGGTGCTTGTTCGGGCTGTAAATGCAGCAGTCGAGGACAACACCGTGATCGGCGGCGGTTTCGGGATAGGTGCCAACGCGGGCACGAATATCGCCATCCACGACAACGACATCTCGGGATACGGCGGCTATAGTTGGTCCTACGGTATCGGCCTTGGCGATCAGGGCAATGCGACAAATTACGATATCAGTGGAAACTATATTCATGACGGCGTCTGGGGCGTGTCGATCAGCGCTGCAGGTTACCCAAGCTATACACGCACCGATATCGATATTTATGGTAATGTCTTTGACGACCTGTCGTCCTCGGCGCTGAAGGTCGACAGGCCTGCATCAGGCTCTTTCCATGAAAATATCATCGACAGCGCGGTGTCGACGTTGACGATGCCCGTCGCAATTGTCCTTCAGAGCACCTTCTTGATCAACGACAATAAGACGCTGGAACAAGCGCAGGCCGAAGTCGACGCTGCGACTGGCAACACCCAGTCCAACAATGAGCAGACGCCTACCACGCCGGTGGAGCCGTATGTCGAACCGTCAACACCGACGCAGACAAGCACTCCGGCGCCCGCGGCCGAAGCGCAGGTTCCGACCGCACCCACCGTCGCCGTTCCCAGGATTGTCGCAGCCCATGACAGCCTGAAAATCTCTACGGATACGGGCAGCGCCTATCATGGCAACCTCCTCGAAAACGATAGCGCAATCAATGGAACCGTGCTGCTTCGTCGCTTCGGTGACAGTGCCGTGGATAAGCATGGCCTGACGCTGACCGGGAAATACGGCGTCATCCACGTGGAGAGCGATGGTGATTACACCTATACCGTCGATGCGGTGAAAATCGCCGGTCTCAGCGGAAAGGTCAGTGAATCCTTCCAATACAAGATTTCTGACGGCGCTTCTCACATCGATACCGACTCGCTCGGCGTGTATATCAATGTGGACGCGTTCCATAGCAGCCAAGCGTCGCACCTGCTGGTTTGAATCACGCCAAATTTAGAGAGCGCCGGCCGGCTATTCAACACTTGAAAGCTTGATGATGAAGGGTGTCGGCGGTCGAAGGCCGGGAGATGCGGATAAAAAAATATTTCCGCCGTTCATAGGAAAAATGAACTATAGATTGAATTTATAGTTAATGCGTCAGTAAATGTCGCGCATATGCGCGCGACGCGTTCATTCCGCTGCGCCGTTGTTGGACAATTTGCGATTTTCACTTGCTTAGGTTGGTATATTTAGCGTAGCGTCAAGTCAGAATCCCTGAAGCCGCTCGTTATAAATTGGAATTTTTGGTCACTTTTTGGTTGGATTCATGTAATAGGTCGTGGGCTTCCAAGCGGGTCCGGCGCCGGTGTCGGGGGTCCAAGGCAGTCGTGTCATTGATCGGGCGTGATGGACCCGGAGCTGGAGTGTGCGCCGGCATATTTGCTTTCGTGCGATGCGGTAAGAGAGGGATTACTTCGTGTTTCAGAGTTCAGCAGCTGATGTCAGCGAGCCATCCAAAGCATTAAGGAAATGCAAGGGGGGGCTTGTTTTCATTGGAATAGCAAGCGCGCTTATCAATATCCTATACCTTACAAGTTCATTTTTTATGCTTGAGGTGTATGACCGGGTCATTCCCAGCAAAAGCATACCTTCGCTGGCTGTCCTGGCAATACTTGCGTTAATGCTTTACACGTTTCAAGGAGCGTTCGAGGTTCTGCGAAGCAGGATGCTGGTGCGTGTTGCCGGAGCGCTTGACGAGATGGTGAACGGGCGCGTGTTCCGGGCGCTGATCAAGGCTCCGTTGAAGGTCAAAATTGGCGGCGACGGGCTTCAGCCGTTGCGCGACTTCGATCAGATCAGAACCTTCCTGTCCGGCCAGGGCCCGACAGCGATGTTCGATCTGCCCTGGTTGCCGTTCTATATCGTGATCTGCTTCCTCTTTCATCCGGCGATCGGATATATCGCGATCGGTGGAGCGCTGGTTCTCGCCATCCTGACGTTCATGACCAATCAGGGAACGCGTACGCTCTCAAAAAAGCAGTCTGACTCCGCTAATATGCGAAATGCCTTCGCGCAGACCTCGATCCGCAACTCCGAAGTTATTCACGCCATGGGCATGGCGGGGACGATGGCCGAAATCTGGGACCACAAGAACAGTGAATACCGGACAATCACCCGGCAGGCATCGGATGTCGGCAATGGATATGCGACCTTGTCGAAGATTTTCCGTATTGCTTTGCAATCGGGAACGCTCGCGACCGGCGCAATCCTGGTCATTCAAGGGCAGGCCTCTTCGGGAATTATCATCGCCGGCTCGATATTGACCTCTCGCGCCCTGGCGCCTGTCGAAGCGGCGATCGGAAATTGGCGTGGTTTCGTTTCTGCTCAGCAGAGCTGGGCGCGGCTTTCGAGCCTGCTGAAAACCATTCCTGAGATTCCAGCCCCCCTTGCGCTCGCGGCGCCTACCAAGCAAGTCACTGTCGAAGGACTGGCGAGCGGGCCGCCGGCGGGTCAGCGCCTGGTCATTTCCGATGTCAGCTTCGGCCTAAGGGCAGGGAGCGCGCTTGGGGTCATTGGTTACAGTGCCTCGGGTAAGTCGTCCTTGGCACGGGCGATGATGGGCATCTGGCCGACCGTCAGAGGATCCATTCGCCTCGATGGCGCAGCACTCGACCAGTGGGACGGTGACGCACTCGGCCGGCATATCGGTTATCTGCCGCAGGATGTGGAGCTTTTCTCGGGGACTGTTGCCCAGAATATCTGCCGTTTCGCGAAGGAGATGTCGCCTGAGGCGGTGGTTGCCGCGGCGAGGGCGGCGCGCGTCCACGATCTCATTCTTCGTCTGCCGAACGGTTACGAAACCGAAATCGGCGAAGGCGGTGCTGCGCTTTCGGCTGGCCAGAGACAGCGTATCGCGCTTGCAAGAGCGCTTTACGGCGAACCATTCCTCGTCGTGCTCGATGAACCAAACTCCAATCTCGATGAAGAAGGCGAGCGGGCGCTGAGTGCTGCGATCATGAGCGTGCGGGCGCGGGGCGGCATTGTCGTTGTCATCGCGCATCGGTCCGGAGTTCTGGCGGTCTGCGACTTCGTGCTGATGATGCAGGACGGCCGCATGATCGCGTTTGGTCCCAAAGAGGAAGTTCTGGCGAGAGTCAGCCGGCCAGAAGCGGCGCGCACGCCGATTGCCGAGCGCGTGGCTCAGCTTAAAGTCGTGGTCGACGGCATGAATGCGGCCGAATAGGTCAGAGGGAAGATTGTGAGCAAGGTTATCAGTGAATCAAAACGCTCCCTCAATCGGCATGTTGCCGTTGTCGGTGTATTGTCGATAGCCCTCGTTTGCGGCATTGGCGGTTGGGCGGCGACGACAGAGCTTTCGAGCGCCGTCATCGGCGAGGGCGTGATCGTCGTCGACGGTGATGTCAAGAAGGTGCAGCACCTGACAGGTGGTATCGTGTCGGAATTGCTGGTTTCCGAAAACGACCATGTGACGGCCGGGCAGGTGCTGATACGGCTCGATGGGACGACGACAAGAGCGAATCTCTCGATTGTGGAAAGCACGCTTGCTCAGCTTTATGCGCGCCGCGCCCGTCTGAAGGCGGAACGAATCGGGGCAGATTCGTTCGAGGTCGAGGAAAACATCAGGGATCTGACATCCAGCACCTCCGCAGAGAAGCTTCTCGATGGCGAGCAGAAGCTGTTCGACAGTCGCAGGACGGCGCTTATCGGAATGAAGAGCCAGTTGGCATCGCGCAAGGACCAACTGGGCGAGCAGGTAAAGGGGTTGGTCGTTCAGATCAATGCCACCAACGATGCCTTGGGCTTGATCGAACAGGAGCTTGAGGGCATTGATACGCTCTACAAGAAGGGCCTCGTCACGCTTCAGCGTTTGAATACGCTCAAGCGCGCCCGCGCCGATCTCCAGGGCAACAGCGGCCAGGAAATCGCAGCTAAGGCGGAGGCCGAGGGTAAGGCAATCGAGATCGATCGCCAGTCGATCCAGCTGGATGAGGATCGTCGTTCGGAGATTGCAAAGGACCTGACCGACGTCGAGGCGCAGATCGCCGAATATGAAGAGCGCCGCGGAACCGCAGTCGATCAGCTGCACCGTCTCGACATTACCGCACCCTTGACTGGGCGAGTTCACGAACTTTCGGTTCACACCGTCAATGGTGTCATCGATCCCGGTCAGACGCTGATGCTCGTCGTTCCCGAAAATAACGAGCTTACGGTCGAGGCGAAAGTCGCCACCCGCGATATTGACCAGGTTCACGTCGGTCAGTCCGTCGATGTGCGTTTCAGCGCTTTCGATCAACGCACGACGCCTGATGTGAGCGGTGAGATTACCTCGATCGCGCCCGATATCGTCAAGGATGAGCGCACAGGCATCAGTTATTATCCGCTGCGCGTCAAGCCGAAAGCTGAAAGCATTGCCAGGATGAAGACGATAAAGCTCTACCCCGGCATGCCGGCGGAGGTCTTCATCAAGATCGGCGATCGGACCGTGATATCCTATCTGACGAAGCCGCTGACCGATCAGATGCAGCACGTATTTCGCCAGGAGTGATTGGTGGCTGTTTCGCGTCGTTAAGATCCTCGACGTCCCAAAGCAGCCGTTGTCATCCGTCAGGATGGGGATTGGATGGTTTCGCATTGCTCGAACAGGCATGCGCGGCCATTTCACGAAATTGTCTCAAGCCTGCTGCAAGGTCTCCTCATGATATGTTTGCAGTTTTGGCGAGCGGTGCCGACTGAGAGGCGATCGGCCTATGGACTGGTTCTGTTTCTGGCGTGTCTGTTGATGCTTTCGGCGGTCAGGAACGGCTATGCCGATAGTCCTGTGCCGCTGAAAATAGTGGCCTTCGGAACATCCTTGACGGCGCGGGGGGGATGGCAGCCTGCCCTTGAGACAGAGCTTGCAGCCTGCCTGCAGAAGCCGGTGAAGGTCGAGAGCGTTGCAAAAAGCGGTGAAACGTCACTGTGGGCTCTGACCCAGATTGATCGCGTCGTTGCCGAGCAGCCGGATATCATCCTGATTGAGCTCTACGCCAATGATGCGACATTGCATCGGTTCGTGTCGCTTGCGCAAAGCCGAAAGAATATCGGCGACATCCTCGACCAGCTGCAGCAGCGCCTGCCGCAAGCGCGGATCATCGTCATGGCCATGAATCCGTTTTCAGGATTGCGTGGGCTGATCCGTCCCTTTGTCGACAGTTACGTCTCCGCACATCAGGCGGAGGCGCAAAAACGTGGTCTGGAGTTTGTCGACCACCGGCCCAATTGGGAGCGTCTGACGCCGGATGATCTGGCCACGGCAATTCCTGATGGCGTGCATCCTCTGCCCGACATAGCCTCCAAAATCATTGCGCCTGAGCTCGCCAAACGTATCGCCGGCAACAATTGCGGAGAATGAAAATTCGATCGTAAGCGTCAGAGGCTATGACGGCTCTCGGGGTCAGACTGCCGTAATATAGTTTTTCAGATAGGTGACCAGTGAAGCCCGACCGGCTTCCGACGAATCTTCGTGAGATGGGCTATCCAGCTCTTCGAGCAGATAGTTCCGGAGATCGTCATCGGTGTGTGCGACATAGATGCCCGGCCGGCCCACGAGCTGGCTCACCGTGGCGAGCTGATGATCGTTTCGGTGCTCGCCGAGAGCCGCCTGTCGGGGAACGAGAATGATCGGCTTTCCAAAACGCTTGGCCGTAAGCACGGTGCCAATTCCCGCATGAGAGACGATAACACTTGCATCGCGAAAGACGTTGTCAAAGTCCTTGGGCTCGATATTCTTGATCCATTTCATATTCTGTGGCGTGTAGGTGCCCTTGCCGATCTGCGCCAGAACCGGTTTCGACAGTTCGTTTGCGAAGGTGTCGACAGCCTTGACGAGGCGATCAAATGGCAGCTGCGTTCCGACGGTGACAAGGATCAAAGGACAGCTCCTGCGTAGTGGGGGCCATCCGGCCTCGACAGATGTTGCCATTGCGTGAGCCAGAGCGTCGCAATGTGGCCGGCCAATTTACCCGATAGGGACAGCTTCTCGACATTGGCGACGCTATCGATCCAGATCGTCCGCTTGCCCGTCAATTTGCCGGCCAGCAGGCAAAAAAGGCCGGGTGCGGCACCGGTCGAGATGATGACGTCGGGCCTGTGTTTGATGACGATGGAGAAGGCGGTGAAAAAGCACCGGATCGACATGGTAATCGAGTCGCGGCTGCAATCGGGAAGGACTAGTCCGCCCCGAATGTCGTATTTTGCAAGCAGTCCCGGGATGGTCGTTGCAAAGACGATATCGCAGCCATCGAATGCGCCGCGCATGGCCATCAGTTGTTCCCAGTGGCCGCCTCCCGACGAGGCAGCGAGAACCTTCAATTTTTTCTCAGTCATAAACAGGCATCTCCTATATTTGACCGATGGATAAGGGCGAAAACCGTTCTGTTCGAACAGCGATTGTGTCACGATAGTTCAGTAGAAGTGTACCATTTTTGGCCCGGTTGATTGAAGCCTTGAAGTTCATGGACAGCCAATCTTTGTGATGTTTCAGCTCGAACATAATAACGCTCAGAACTCTTCCAAGGGCGCCTGCGTATCAGAGAGCGGCATTGGGCTTGTATTCCTGGTATGCATGTCCGAGAATCCCATTAACCATGCCCGCGCCGCGCAGAACGTGGGTGAGGGCTCGCATGCCCCAATAGGGTGAAATCAAGATCGCCGGCAGCATGACCAGCCCAAGCACAACTCTCGTGGCGCCATAGGCGGCGCGATAGATCCGGCGCTTGAGATTGCCATGCAGGACCTCGCTGACTGCGAAGGTATTGCCGAGCCGATATTGTCTTTGCAATACCCATTTCCAGGTCATCCGGCTGGCCGGAACGATATCGTGGACAAGCGCCTTGTCAGCCCAGAAGACCTGCATCCCACGGCGGATGGCTTGGTTGAAGAAAAGGTAATCCGTGCCCCCGGTGAAGCGCATCTTCTCTTCAAAACGCAGATTCCATGAACGGATCAGGGGATAGTCGAACATGACGTTGTTCGATGCCGCATAAGAAATGCGTTGACCGTCCTTGTTCTTCTTGCGCTCGAACACCCTTGCCTTGATGAAATATTCCGGCGGGTTTTCGGGATAGACCGGTTGGACGGGGCCATAGACGCAATCGGCGCGGTTTTTCTCCCGTGTCTCCAGCATCGCATCCAGCCAGCCGTCGACCGGCCATTCGTCATCGTCGAGAAAGCAGAAGAGGTCGGTGCCTGGAGGTGCCGAATCCAGTGCGCGATTGCGTGCGAAGGGTATGCCCTGGTTTTGTTCGATGACGTAGATCAGGTCGTAGGCACCTGTTTGGCCAAAGCTCTCTACCGTGGCCCTTGCGCTGCCGGCCGCATCGTTATCCACGATCACCATGGTGAGATGATAGGGGCGAGCCGGGTGCCTGACCTGGCGCGTCATGACGTCAAGCAGCTTGGCAATCCCATCGAGGCGCCGATAGGTCAGCACACCAACGGCGATCTTCAGTGGTGCGACGCCTGCTTCTGTGCCGACGGATGAATGCGGAAAAGTCTCTTGCTGATTCATGAATGTCCTCTCCGCAGCATATTTCCCAAACGCTTGCGCGCCGCCATCAAGGCCACTTCGGTCGCGGCAGCATCGCCGAACGGACCGCCGGCCACCGTGTTGCGAGCTTCGCCCCGGAGCTTCAGAAGCGATGTCGTTTCGGCAATTCCGCCGGCAACCAGGCTCTTGCCGAGTGCCTGCAACCCGTCATAGCGGCGTGCCAGTTCCAGCCCAGTCGCGATCATGATCCGCGGGCGCAGTGTCTTTGCCCTGCTTGTGCCCGTGTAGCGGTTCGACTCATGAATGCGCTGAAACGTCAGCGGTGTTTCGACGATGGCGCCGCGGCCGAGAAAGGCAGCAGCAAACTTGATATAATTGTCGCTGAGGACGACGTCTGTCGCGACGGACATCGGCAGTATCTGGGACAGCAGATTGCGGCGGAAGCTCAAGCCCGATGTCGGAACCGGAAGCGAGGGAAAGCCGCCCCTGCGAAGCGTGTCCCGCTTGTCGAACAGTGTCACTTGCAGCTCTGCAGGAGGCTGGTCGCTTTCCTCGGTCGTCACCCGGTCGAAGCACCAGTCGATCTCGTTGCGATCGTAGATCTCGGCGATACGAGCAAGTTTGCCGGGCAGAAACGCATCATCGGCATCGAGGAGAAAGAGGATATCGCCGTTTGCGGCCGCAAAACCCGCATTGAAGCTCGATGCCTGGCCACCGTTTTCCTTCAATACCGTCAGGATCCGCTCGCCATAGGAAGCAAGAATCTCTTGGGAATCATCGGTGGAGCCATCGTCGACCACGATCACTTCGAAGTCGGGATAGACCTGCGACAGAACACTGTCGATGCATGGGCGCAAATACTGGCCGTAATTGAAATTGTTGATAAGCACCGATAATTTCAATGCACGACCTCCTGCGCTAGTCGACCAGAATGATTTACTGCCGGTGCGTATCGGCGAAGTCCGGCGCGGTAGCCACGCATGTAATAGTACTTCCAGATAGCCCAGAACCGCTTCTTTGATCGCGGCAACGGATAAAGGAGGGCTGCCCGAACCGCCCAGTTGCCGCTCTCGATCCAGGTTCTTAAGGGGATTCCCCCGATCCTTATACCTTTTGGAATGTCCTCGGCGAAGAGCGCTGGCATTCCATAGCCAAGACGTTCCCCACGCTTCTGTACCCAAGCCTCTGTCACGCTAGAGGCTGGAATCCAATGATGAACAATGGCCTCGGCGCACCGATAGGTTTTCACGCCGCTTCGGGATAGGCGGCTGACAATTTCCGTATCCTCTCCCATCGCGAAAAGACCTCCTGGAAGCGGCCCGATATCTTCGCGGAATCGAACATTGCTGCCAAGCAATTCGCGACGCACGGTCGTGTTCGGACCCCAAATTTTTGTCGGGTCGCATGGGCCACTGGATTCCTGGTCGGATATGGCGAAGGTTGATCCCATGGGAATCCAGTCCAACAGCGGATCCCCATGGGGATAATGCTCCCAATTTGGAAGAATTCGGCCGCCGATAACGCCGAAATCCGGGTTCGCCTCCGCGCATGCAGCGATCGAACTCAACCAGTGCGCATCTGCCTCGACGTCGTCGTCCGTAAAAACGATGAGCGCTCCTCGAGCTATCGCAAGAGCTGCGTTCATAGCTCCTGATTTGCCTGGGCGGGTATGATTAACAACAACAATTGGAAGCTTCTTTGCATATTGATCGAGAAGCTCCCGTGTTTCGTCTTTACTGTTGTTGTTGACGGCAATCAGTTCCCATTGTTCGACTGGAAGGTTTTGCCCCAACATCGAATCCAGCATCTGTTGAAGCCGTCTGCTGGCGCCGTTGAAGGACGAAAAGATGACACTAATTCTCGGATCCGTCATCAAACCCACTCGCCTCCTGACGTGCGAAAATCCTGCCCGCTGCCTCCGCAGCTGGAGCACTTCCTGTCGATGCCGCGGTTTAGTACTTTTGTCATTTGGCACCGACCTGAGAGTAGATCGTTTTATTCATCGTAGATCGCTGCTTGAGAAATTGGCGCAGGATCCCCTGTCTCACCGACTGCGCCCAGAGCAATTTGAAGCGAACGCCGCTTGGCGGAAATCTCTTGACGACGACGCTGGCCGGCACCATCAGAAGCCATCTCAAGGCGCTAGCGATGGGCAGACCGCCAATTTTCGTTTTTCTGTCGAAGAGGTCCGGCCGAACGATAACCAAGCCCATGCCATAACGCTCGCCGCGCCGCAAAACCCAGCCTTCGTTCACATAGCCCTTCCTGACAATGTGCCGAACCCCGGGATGCCGCGAGTGAAAAGCCTTGGCTCCATTCTTCTCCAACCTGAGAGCGAAAGCAGTATCCTCACCCATGGGGAACTGAGCGACAGTGGCATCGGGGCCGAGGCCGTCGTGAACGATATAGCCAGGCGGTAAAATGGAACGACGGAAGGCCGAATTAGGCCCAGATATCAATACCGCCGAAATCGGACCCTCGGGAAGATGGTTATTCAGCGCGTAAAGGATCCCCAGATGCCCATACTTGACTAACCACGGTGCAGGCCTTTCCTCCCATTCGGGCGTGATTAAGCCGCCGAATATGGCAAACTGTGGCTGCTCATCTGCCAAGGTGAGAAACTGCTCGATCCAATCCGGCGCGGGAATGACGTCGTCATCGGTTAAAATGACGAGTTCGCCCTCCAGATGGCGGAAGCCCAAAGTCAATGCGTACTGCTTACCTTGTTTTGGCTCAAAATAAACTTCCAGCGGAAGCCGCTCCTTATAGGAATTCAAGACTGCTGCAGTGTCGTCGCTGCTGTTGTTGTCGATCGCAACGATTTTCCATTCTTCCTTCGGTAGGGTTGAAGCGCACAGTGCGTCAAGCATCGTTGGCAGAGTCTTCTCGCCGTTATAAGTTGAGAACAGTATTGTAACCTTGACTTTGCTCATGTGATGCTCCGGACCTCATTTCGGTCGGATCGCTTCCCTGTGCGATTCGGGTCACGCCTTTACCGATATCTTGGGCCTGCGATAGAACGCTGTCGATGCGTGGGCGCAAATACTGCCATAAATTTTTGATGAGCACCGAGAGTTTCAAATTACTGCCTCCTATGCAATCGATTACTGCGTCATCGTCTGAGAAACGTATCGGCGAATTCCGGCGCGATAGCCACGCATGTAATAATATTTCCAGATCGCCCAGAAACGTTTCTTCGATCGCGGCAGGAGATAAAGCATTGCTGCCCGGAAGGCCCATTGTGCGCTTTCGATCCAGGTCGGAAGCGGAACTCCGCTTAACCTCACCCCTCCAGGCACCTCGTCGGGAAAGAGCGCCGGCATGCCGTAGCCAAGCCGCTCGCCCCTTTTCTGTACCCAATCCTCCGTCACGCTCGATGCCGGAATCCAATGATGGACCACGGCCTCGGCGCATCGATAGGACTTGGCGCCATTGGCCGCCAGGCGAATGATGATTTCCGCATCTTCACCCATGGCAAAAATCTTTCCGGGAAGAGGACCGATATCTTCGCGGTAGCGCACGCTTGTTCCGAGCAGCTCTCGCCGGACGATCGTATTTGGGCCCCAGACTTTCGTCGGGTCACACGGTCCGCTTTGGGTGTCATCGACTATCGCAAAGGTGGATCCCATCGGAATCCATTCGATAAACCTGTCTTTTGGTTCTTTCTCCCATTCAGGGACGATTCTGCCGCCGAAGACGCCATAACTCGGATGGGCTGCGGCGCAGTCGACGATCGCTTTCAGCCAGTTCGGTTCGGCACGAACATCGTCGTCCGTAAAGACGACGAGATCCCCCTTCACCCGATCCAAGGCCATATTCAGCGCGCCGGACTTTCCCGGCTTGCGCTGCTGCAGGATGGTGATGGGAAGCTTGTCGCTATAGGTTTCCAAAAGATCAAACGTGCCGTCATTGCTATTGTTGTCGACGGCTATCAGTTCCCACCGATCATGGGGAAGCTCTTGGCGCACCAAGGAATCCAAAGTATGGCGCAGCCGGCGGCTGGCGCCATTGTAGGATGAAAAAAGCACGCTGACCAATAGATCCGACATCAGTTATCAACCCTCTTGGTGAAGTCGAAAGAGAAAAGCTTCATATTTTGACTGCCTGTGCGATGTTCGAAAGGGATCGGCGCTTACGCGGGGTTCGACCGCGTCTTACCGAAAAACTCGCGCCTGTGACCCTCGCCGAGTATCCTCAGCTTACGAAGATTGCGCCACCACCGCCGCGGTTTGGTGAGTACGCCGCGGTTCAGGAAATACTGTCGCAGCAGGCTCGGTGCCTGACTATGCGATCCGCCGTGGGCGACCCGATAGACTGCCCCGCGAAAGGGAAGCTTCGTGAGCGGCGCTCCCCGTTGCGCAAGAATATCCGCTATGCGGACATGGCTGCCCAGCATCGACTTGATCCAGTCTAGCGAAGCATCCTCAAAGCGTTGCGGCAGTTCGTAGAGATCGGCACGAATAATCAATGAGGTGCCGCAGAGATGGCTGAAGTCGTCGTGGCCAAACAGGAAGTTGCCGCCATCGTCCCAGATATAACCATGGTCGATCGTCCATCCGTTGGCGTCCCGATTTTCGGACACGTGTTGAACGATTCGCGAACTGACGAAATCGTCGTCATCGACAATCATGAAGAAGCGACTGTCGGTGGCGTTCAACATGCCGCTCAGAACGCGACGGCCTTTGTCTGCCCGGAAGGCATCAAGGAAGTCTTCCTTGCTGCCCTTTCCAAGCTCATGCAGGTCGTTCGGCGGAAAGGTGACGCGCACGGCGGAGAATTTTTCCGGCAGGTCAGGCAGATCGGCGCCTTCGTTTGCCACGATGATGCCGCGCCAGTCCCCATTGGTCTGGTTGGAAATGGAAGCCACGGTCTGGGTCAGATTTGCCTTCAACCTGCTCCAGTCGCGGGCATTGTCCTGATGTCGGACCGGGATAATGAAGGTGACAAGTGTCATCGGATTACCCTCCTGATCCAGCAAGCGCGCATCGTCTCCGTCATCCGCGAGCTCCTTGACCGGCCTGGTGACGCGCCCACTCGATTCCATCTTCGAGCGATGTTGCCTTGTATGAAAGGTCGGTCCCGCCGGAGAACGCATTCATGAAGCGGCGGATCTTTCCGTAGCTGTTGTCCAGCACGGCATGCGGCCGGCCAAGCAGCAGCGAGCAGATATGGACGTGCAGGCGATCGGTAACGATGGCGCGGGCACGTGAAATCTGGCTGATGCCGCGCTCGAAGCGGTTGTGCGCTGCGGCGTCCAGCTTGCGCAATGCCACTTCGCTCGGCTTCAGTGCCAGGAAAGCCGAAGCTGCCCCTAACTTCTTGGCGATATCAACCTTGCGTTTCGACTCGGTGATCCAATCTTCCACGGGAATATCGGAAGGGATCTTGCGATCGGTGCCGCCAACCCGTTCCGCATCCTCTCGCAGCATAGCGAGGACGGAAATTTGCGTTGCCCTGTCCGGCAGCGGCCCGATGGCGAAGGCCATGTCGGGGCATAGCCGGACGGTGCAGTCGAAGTGCTTCTCGGAAAATTCCTTCGATTCTTCATCGCGCACCAGCAGGACGAAATTCTTGTGACGCGCGATTGCGCGTGCGGATTGCTCGATGCGCTCAGGTGAACTGTAGTGGATAGACTGCGGGAACTGGACGATCTGCCGATCCGGGAAACGCTCCATGATGGCTTCGCGGAAATCTTGATGGGAAACCCAGATGTCGCCGAAATTGCCGCCGCCATGAATGAAAATCGGACCGGTCGGCACGCGCTTTTTCAGCTCATCTGCGGAAAAGTCCGCCGTTCTCGAAACATAGTCCGGGCGTTTGCCGAAGCGATCCTTCAGATAGGCCATTTCGCCCAGCCAGATTGCGGAGTCGCCGCAATTGCGGATGTCGGGGAAATCGAGGATTGCAAGCGGTTCATCGCGTGAGACATAGTCTTTCAGGCAATCATGGATCATACCATTAAGTTTTGCGATCAGCTCCGTTCTGGATTGGCTGGTCATTCTGCCTCTCTTGTTGATGTTCGTTTTAGCTTTTAGGCCGACTTGGGTAAGGCCATACGTTTGGCTTTTGACAGGAACTTGACAAAGATACGCTGAACTTCGGTTTCCGGGCCATTTGGCTTCTTCATCGCGAGCCAAAGGACAAAGCTGGAACCGACATAGAGAATACCGCCGGTGATGACCAGTATGGCCAGATGGAGAGCCAGGCCCAGCTTATCGGTCGGCATGTTCAGGACATGTGACAGTCCCCAGATGCCGGCGGCCATCAATGCGACGCTGGCAAGCGCGCGGAAGTTGGCTCCGAGTTGCTGGAAGAACGGCAGGCCGATCAGTCGCTTGACGAGAAGCATATTGACCGTGGTGGAAATCAAACCCGTCAACACACGCGCATAGACGACGCCTGGAAGTCCGGCAATCATCAGGCCGACGATGATGATGGGAACGCGGACCACCAGCATCTGGGCGTCGCGGATGAACAGCAACTTGGTATGACCCTTTGCCATGCCCAACGGCTGGACGAGTGAACCGAGCGTCTGCAGAGCAAAGACCGATGCGAGCGCCTGGACGATAAAGATGGCTGGAATCCATTTCTCTCCCAAGGCGAGCCGCATCATCGGATCAGCCACGACCGCCATGCCGATTCCAGCCGGAAGCGCCACCGCAGCCAAAAGCGCCTGCGCGCGCTGATAGGCTGCGATCAGCCGGACCGGGTCGTTGCGTACTCTGGAAAAGCCCGGATAAATCGTCTGGTTCAACGGTGCCGTGGCCTCACGGGTCGGCAGCGTCGAAAGGGTGTTGCCGACGGTATAGTGGCCTAGCTGCGTGGCACCCAACATCTTGCCGATCAGCAGATACTCGATCCGCCAGTTCAGCGTGTTGACGATCTGTCCTGCCGTCAGCCAAAGCGAGAACGAGAACAATTCCCGCGCATGCCGGAAGGTTATGCGCGGCCAGAACGGCAAGACGGTATAGGAAACGATGATATTGGTAATCTGATAGGCGAGGGTGCCGAGAACAAGAGCCCAATAGCTCTGGTAGATCGCAGCGATTGCCACCGTCACGACGAAGCCGACCAGCTTTTGCGATACGTTGAGAACGAATTCCTGCCAGAAGATCAGATCACGCTGGAGCATGACGCGACGTGGATTGGCCAGGCCGCTCAGGAGCAAGCTGAAACTCAAAGCAAGCATGACGCTTGTCAGCCGGGGCTCGTTATAAAATTCGGCAATTGGAAAGGCACTGGCGGCAAACAACAAAGCCAGGATCGCGCTTCTTGTCACGCTCAGCGTCCAAACCGCGCTGAAATGAACCTCGCTCGGGTCCTCGTGGCGGATGAGCGCCTGATTGAGCGAGAGTTCGGTGACGGAACTCAGGATGACCTGGATAGTCGTTGCAATGGCAACGAGACCGAAATCGGACGGTGCGAGGTACCAGGCGAGAACGAAGGTGCTGAGCGCCGAAAGCCCGTTGACGATGGCGCGGGACAGGCTCAGCCACATGCTGCCCTGGATCAGCCGGTCGGTAACACTGCTCATGGTCGAACGGCTCCACACCTCAAGGACACTGACCGTTCAAGCGGGCCGAGCGCCCATCCAAAGTACTTCTCCCCCTTGCGGGAAGAGAGGGTGTTGATGAAGTTAGAAAGGATCATGCCTTATCGCCTCGTCACGAATCGGGTTTGCAGGATCACAGGACGCTTGCCGTTTTCTTGGAAAAATCCTGCTTCAGCCGATCCAGTTCCAACAGCATTCTGTTATGCGCATTTACCATGGACTCGTCGGAACTCAGTTGTCCCGGCTTCTCTGCTACCCGCTGCAGCGTCTTGACCGTCGACCCGAAGACATAATTGCCGGTGAGCTGCCGGATACGGCGGTGGCGGAACGTTATGTTCTTCAAAAGATAGGTGTTATTCCGTACCAGTGACGCGCCTGCTTCGACGACGTTTGACGGGCCGATCGGGTCGAAGTCGATCTCCAGATCAAGCGCACTTGCCCAATCGTACCACTTGGCTCGGTTCCCAGGCGCGATCGGCCGGATCGCCCGCCAGGGAACGCGCAGCGCGTCTGAGATAATGCAGCCGTGCATCGCCTCGGAGACCACTTTATGCGATGCGCTGATTTCGGTCAGAACCTTTTCCACCGGCCAGCGCGGATCGATATAGTGAATGCCTGCGAGCTCGCAGACCTTATCCCAACTGCCGTACATGGCGCTTTCGTAGTGCGGCATGAAGGAGATCGGGTAACGCTTTTCGATGCTTTTCGCATCCCAGCAGCTGCGCGTGAGGATGCCCGAATCGCCGATGGCGTAGCTCGGATCGATGCCGAGGACCTCGGCTGTCTTCTTTCCGCGCACGAAATAGAAGGTCCAGTTGCCGTCGACTTTCGGCGGGTTGGTGTAGCCGCCATAACCCGAGCCGAAGACGATCTTCTGCATGTTCGGGTCGAAATTGTCGTAGAGAATCGAGCCGATGCCGAGAAAGAGCTGGCTTTCGTCCTCATCGAAGAAGCCGGGCAGCAGACGCTCCCAGAGCCAATGGTTCAGTTCGTCGCCAAAATTCTCGTGTTTCCCCCGGTAGGCAAACATCTTCATCGTGCTTCTCCAGTCGGCAAGTGCGTCACGATCTGCGAGACCGTCTCGTCTTCGCGTGCCATGCGTCCGTAACGCGAAATGATCTTGATGTCGCTGCGGATAATCTTTGCCGGATTGCCCGCCACGAGCGAGCGCGGCGGCACATTCTTGGTCACCACCGAGCCCGAGCCGATGACACATTCATCGCCGATCTCGACGCCGGGCAGAATGATGCTGCGGGCGCCGATGAAGCAGCGCTTGCCGATCCTCGTGTGCAGGTAGAGCCCGCGTGTGAGATCGTGGGTGAGAATCGCAGCCTCAAAGGCGACGTAAGTTTCCGCGCCGATATGCAATCCCTTCGGGTTGGTCTTGTCGAAACGAACGCTCAAGGAAAAGCTTGCCGTCGGATCGATGTCCATTCCCCAGAACTTCGTATAGTAGAGCCATTTGGCCGTCACAATGCTGTTCCGCAGCGGCCGAAATACATTCAGTCCCCACTTCGGCTTTTTTCCTGTCTGCACCATCAAGTCCGACCCCGGCTGGAAAATTCGTCTAGCACGGAACTGTAATAGTCCTCGAGCATCCCCGTTTGGCGACGTAAGTCGAAACGCTCGGCCACCAGAAGCGGTGCCCGCGCGCTAAAGGCTGTCCACAGAGCCTGGTCGTTGAGCAGCCTTCCGACTGCCTCGGCCATTCCCGCGACATCCCGCTCCTCCACGAGATAACCAGTTTTCCCCTCTTCGATCGCTTCGCCCACGCCTCCCGAGCGAAATGCGACGACCGGAGTACCGACGGCTTCCGCCTCGAGATTGGCGAGGCCGAAAGCTTCGGCGTGACCATTGTCGAGGGTCACGCTTCCATGAAGATAAAGCTCCGCACTGGCGAGCAGATCTCTTATCTCAGTCTGCGACAGATTTTCATGGATCGTGACGCTTGGCAAGGAACGACGCGCCAGTGCTTCGATTTCCTCCTTCAAGGGACCCTGGCCGACCATGACGAATTCGACTGGGGTGCCGGCGGCGGCCACGCGTGAAAGCGCATCGATCATGAAACGATGGCCCTTATAGTCGACGAAGCGGGCAATTGAAACCACCAGCCCTTTTTTTCGCGGACGAGGCTCCATTTTGAAGAGATCGAGATCGATGCCGATATGATGGCGATAGACGCGTTCGGCACGAAAGCCGAGCGCCAGCAGCCGGTCGCGGATGAAATCGGAAACGGCGATGTTCCAGCTGTTCCAGCCGGCCATCTCGCTCCGGCCCTTGGCGAAGAAACGCACCTGATTGAAGCCGCCCGGCTTTTTCGGGTCGCCGCGATAGGTGGCATCGAAGCCGTGGAACGTCGTGACCAGCGGCTTGCCGGCGGCGCGCGCCAAGGGGCCGATGACGTACCCGTTCTTGCCAAAATGGGCGTGAACGAGATCGGCTTTGCCGATCGCGGGAAACAGGAAGGGAAGGCCGATCTGCGGGATTTTCAGAAGCAGTTCACCGGCCCGTGCAACGGGAGACCGACGGATGTCATGAACCGGAACAGTGGATTTTTTTGTGTGGGCCGAAGAAATTCGCGAGCCAGCAAGGATTTCAGCTTCGAAAGAACGAAACGCTACCGCCTGGTTGAGAACAAATGCCTGGCTGGCAGGCAAAAATTTTTCCACATAAATAACGGCTTTTTTCATGAATCTGTTTGCGTCTCCGTTGTCTTGCGCATCACATCGCCTCTATTGCCCGCCGGATACCGTCAACCGCACTTCTTGGCGCATTGTTTTCGTCGTAAAGATTAACGCGCTTCGTGCAAGCCGCAGCGGGGTTGGTCGCTTTCTCATCGGGCTCGCCGTATTTTTCCGACATGCCCCATACCGTCACGCCTTTCAAGTCACCATGTTCGGCGGCAACGGTAATCACGTCACTGAAAATATCGGCGTAGGATGCCGGCGTGAAGGCTTTGTCGCGGTTTAGGAAGTGGCAAGACGCATCCAGCTCGGTGATGAAAACGCCGACACCCATGTCCTTCAGCGCCGCGCAGAAGCGTCCCATTCCTTCCGGATCGATCCGGTCGAGGCCGGGGCGGAAATGCGCCTGCAGACCCACCGCATTGATCGGCGTTTTTTGGGCGACGAGATCCTCGACGATTTTCAGGATGCGCGCGCGCTTCTGTTCGAACACGTCGGATTTTTTCTCCAGATGCGTTTCGTTGAGCACCAGCGTCGCGCCGGGATTGGCCTGGTGCGCCATGTCGAAACTCATACGGATATAATCGTCGCCAAGCAGGCGTCGGAAAACACAATCCCGCAGATCCGGTGCATCATACTCCAACGGTTCGTTCACCACATCCCATGCATCGATCGAGTTCTTATAGCGAGTGACAACCTGTTTTATATGACGGTTCATCGTCGCCTGAATGGTCTTTGCGTCGGTGATATCAGACACCCAGCCTGGGACGCGATACCAGATCAGCGTATGGCCATAAACCCTCATGTTGTTTTTGCGTGCAAATGCAACCATACGGTCGGCGCTGCCGAAGCTGAAAACACCCGGTCTCTTTTCCGTCGCACTCCACTTCAGTTCGTTTCGCGGCGTTATTGAATTGACGTTGTCGATGTAGATCTCGGCAGCGATTGGATCGTTGATGTTTTGCAGGTCGATTGCCGATCCGAATCGGAACGACTTCCTGTCAGCAAGGACGCGCAGCCCTGCAGCGGCAGGCACCTGGGCTAGGGCCTGGCCCGTACGGACGTACAACAGAGCGAGCGGAACCGAGGCGAGGAAACGTCTTCTATTCATTCTATCTCTCACTGTTAGCTTTTTTCATGTCCGCGGTGGAATTTGAAAGGCCGGACTCGTCGGCACCGATCCATCACGAGATTCGCGTTCAATTCAGCAGGGTAATACAACCTCAAATATACTTCACCGGCAGGGGATATTGTTAGTGCCTGCTAGACTTTTCAGCATACTCCAAGATATAAACCGCTCGGGGAGGGCGCTCGTGATGGAAGATTGGTCCAGCTATCTAATGAGCTATCTTCACATGGCATTTCAAAATGCCGTTTTTTTTATGGCGACCGTTCGAAGCGGTGTCTCTTCTCGATGACTGGCAGTTCGCGGTCCTTGCTCTCGGCATCATCGGCATCATTTTCCTCCCGTTCGCAGCGCTGGTCAGAATGTCGTGGCGGTTGCGCCGATCGGAGGTCGTCATTCGCTCGCTGAACGAAGACCTTGCTCAAGTCACGCAGGACCTCAATGTCGAGCGTGTCTGGCGTCTGGCGGGTGGGGACAGCACCGAACGGCCGAGTGCGGACAGTTTGAAAGAGCTCTACAAGATAATGGCCAGACATCACGACGATGCTAGTCACATGGCGTGATCAGTCCGTGCGTGGCATGAAGCCGAAGACCTAACGCCGATATTCCTGACTTTCAGCCGGCGCTTCGGTATGGGGAGGCTTGGAGATTGATTCCGGTTGCGCGCTGTCGATCTCGACTGCGGGGTCCGGCAACGGCAGCCATCTTCTGCCGGAAAAATAATTTCTTGTACTTTTCTGAGGTCCTGAAGTTGCATCCAGCGAGAGCGTGAAGTTGTAATTCCCGGGATTGAGCACCTCGCGGGTGAAGCCGATACTGGCTCCGAAGCCGTCTTCCTTGATGTCCTTCAGATTCTTGATTGCGTTGAGGGTCTCGTGAAAATCGAGCCATTGCGGTTGCCGCAGCATGATTTCGAAAATTCGCAGAATGCCGGGATCGAGCTGGCCATTTTCATCGGTCTCGGGATTGATGATTTTCACGCGCATATTGTTGATCGTGCCGGCGGCGTCGCCGCGAACGATGACGAAGATGGAGCTCGGGAGCTGATCCTTCTCCCGCTTGCCGCTCTGCTCGAAAAAGCATTCAAATGTATCGGCGTTGAAACTCGCCGCCGCCCAGTCGCTGGTTTCGATGCCGGCATTGCGCAGCGCCGCACACATTGCGGCGCCGGATATTCGCCATGTCCGCAGGAAAGTCGACGCGCTCTGTACCATCGGCGGTTCGATGATATGCAATGGAAGCGTGAAGGTGGCCGGTGGTGTGGGGCGGGGAAGGGCTTTGGGGGGAGGCGGTCTGACCTCCTGGGGAAAGAGATCGAAGCCAAAATAATGGCCAACCGTCTTTAGGTGTTTCATGTTGTTGGAAAGCAGCACCGTTCCCATGACCAGCGAGAGGGAAATCGTCAGCAGCAACCAGAAGACCACGGGAACCCGCGGTTTCCCCACCGGCTGTTTCGCATATGCGGACGACGAATTATCGGGCAAGCTTGTCTTCTCCGGCGCGCGAGAAGGGGTTTCGATCGGGCTGTCTAAATCCAGCAGTATACATTTATCCGTTAAATATCTTTGGCTTCTTGTCGGCAATTGGGCACCTTTGTGCCTCGTCATCAGGAAAGGGCGCTACAGATTTCGGCGGAGGCGCCGTAACGCCATTTCAATCGGGGATCTCTAATGTAACGCGGACAATCGCAGTGGAAAACAGCCGATGATCTCGCCATTTGGCCTATGAATTGACCTTTTCACATTCGCTTCCTTCTGGTTTCTGAAGGTTGTTTTTCGTTCTCATTATAAGATCGATCAATTTTCTAGGATATCTCCAGTAATTATTAAATATAATTCCCAATTATATTTTATATACACCTCATTTTTGGCGCATTTTCACGCAAAAGTTTTGTTTTTTATTATAAAACCATAGATTATATTTTAATTATCCCTGAAACTTGGCGGGTTTCATCAAATTTTCGACGTATTCTTCGATAGGGTTGCCGCCCAATCGCCGAGGGGGAGGGACATGTCCGTCAAGCTAGACGCAACCACCTATGTTCACGCCAAACCGACAACCGCGCACGCCTATATCCTGCCCGCCGTGCTCGACGTGCTGGATAGCCATTTCGACGGTTCTCTCGAGAACGACATCTTTGATTTGGGATGCGGTACGGGCGGGGCGGCAGCGGCTCTTGCAGGAAGGGGATATTATGTCGTCGGCGTCGATCCTTCCAGTGATGGCATCGCCAAGGCCAATGTCAATTATCCCGAACTACCGTTGAATGTCGGCTCGGCCTATGACGACCTTTTCAGGGAGTATGGCACCTTCAATGCCGTCATCAGCCTGGAGGTCGTCGAACATGTCTACGATCCGAAGGCTTTCACGTCGACGATGTACGATCTCGTCAAGCCGGGCGGCATCGCTGTCATGTCGACACCCTATCACGGTTATCTGAAGAACCTTGCCCTGGCTGCGATGGGGAAAATGGACGACCATTTCATGCCGTTGAAGGAGCATGGGCATATCAAGTTCTGGTCGAAAAACACGCTGAGTACGCTGCTGCTCGATGCCGGCTTCGACAATGTTCGTTTTGAGTATGTCGGAAGGATTCCCGTTTTCGCCAAGTCGATGATCGCCGTTGCGCAAAAACCTCTCAGAGAGGGTGTCGGAGCGGCAGTGATTTCGGATAGCATTCGTCGGCTGCGAAGTGCGGGATAGAGAGCGCGGGTGCACCCGCGCCAAATGGCGCTGCTGCGATAATCCGCAGGTTGTTTTTTACTGTGTGCGCTGCTGAAAAAAATCCTTACGAAATATTTACTTTTAGTTGCATTCTTGCTTAAACTCTCCATTATACAGCCAGGCGGGCTGATAAAGCGGGAGACTTATTCACATGAAGGCTAAATCGCCGAATTCGATTGATATCTATGTTGGCAACCGCGTGCGCGTTCGACGAAAGACGCTCGGGATGACCCAGAACGGCTTGGCCGAACTTCTGGGCATTACCTTTCAGCAGATCCAGAAATACGAAAAGGGAACGAATAGGATAGGCGCCAGCCGTCTTCAGCGCATATCCGAAATTCTTCGCGTGCCCGTCGGCTTTTTCTTCGAGAACGGCGGCTCCGGGCCGATCGACGCCGCGACGAATGAATTGAACAGCTTTTTGTCCTCGAAGGAGGGGCTGGCGCTCAACAAGGCATTCATCGCCATCGAGGACCCGAATATCAGGCAAAAGCTTGTGGCGTTGGCCAAAAGCCTGGCAGTCGCGGGATTGCCTGACAGTGACAGTGAGTTGCAGGATTCGGTTGTGAACAGCTGAGGACGGATCGTGCTTCATCTGCAGACATTCGGCGATCTGCGGTTAATCGAGACGAATGGCGACCCGGTTCGCTATCCGATCAAGGGGCTGTTGATGATGGCCCATCTCTATGCCGGCGCGAGCCATGAACTCAGCCGTTATGAATTGGCTCAGTTTCTATGGAATGACGTCGAACCCGAGCTGGCGCGGCTCAATCTGCGCAAACTGCTTTCCCGCATCCGCGAGACAGACGGCGGGCGCGCCGAAATGCCCTTCGATTTCACCGCCACCACCGTTCGTCTCAACATGCAGGCAGTTTCCTGCGATCTGGACATTTTTCGCGCCGGCGGTTCGCCGCTGGAGCGGCTGAACGCGATCGCCGAACTGACCCAGCGTGGGTTCATCGGAAATATCAAACCAGCGACAAAGCTGATAGACGCGTGGATCAGGGCGCAACGGGATGCTCAGACGCTGCAATTGCGGCAGGCATTGCTGGATGCGTTGCCGGATGCGCAAAAGTCCGGCGCCGCGCGCTCCATTTCCGGCGCCGCCTTGCAGATCCTCGAACGAGATCCGAATGACGAGCAGGTCAGAGCCCTGCTGCACCGGCTATCCGGCGGTTCGTCCCTCAGCGAGAGATTGCCGAACGGCGACGGCCATGCCAGGCTACAGGTGAACCGTCCCGAGGCCGGTGATGAGACAACTGCCGACATCGAACGCGTGTCGCCGGCGTCGTTGATCCTACCTCGGCTGGTGCTGCTTCCCCCGACATCGAAACATGCCGATGCCGGGCTTGCGCTTGCCAACGCCCTGATCGAAGACGTCACGATCGAACTCTGCGCGCTCAGAAACATTTCCATCGTAGCACCCCATACGGCCGGCCAGATCCGCCGCGACTCCGAGAAGGCTGCCGTGGTCGCCCGTCACTCGATCGCCTATCTTCTGGATACACGGCTTTCCGAAGAGGGATTATTCGCCCAGCTGGTTTATTTTCCTACGGACGAGATCATCTGGGCCAATCGATTTACGATGACGCCCGATATATTGCCGCGTCAGAGACGGCTGATCGCGCAGCAGTTGACCATGTCGGTGGCCCGCGAGCTGGCTGAAAACGAGGAAGAGCGCTTAGGCTTCGAAGCCAATCCTCAGGCCTATCACGCCTATCTGGTCGGCTCGAGCCTGATGAGCAAGTTGACATTGCCGCATATCCGCCGGGCACGAAAAGCTTTCAAGCAGTCGCTGTCGCATAAGGCGGATTTCTCTCCGTCATTTACCGGGCTGGCGAGAACCTTCACCAGCGAGTGGCTCGTGAGGGCGCAGGGAAACAATGAGCTGCTGCATCTGGCGGAGCAGAACGCGCTTCGGGCCATCGAGCGGGATCCGGCGTCGGCGGCGGGCCATCGCGAGCTTGGCGTCACCAAACTCTATCTCGGCGATGTCGATGCCAGTGTCGCCGCACTTGATCTGGCGGAACAACTCAGCCCGCATTTTGCCGATGTCATCTACAGCCATGCCGACACGCTCGTACATGCATCCCGCCCTGGCGACGCGCTCGCCAAGATCAAAAGAGCGATTTCGCTCAATCCGATCGCGCCTGACGCCTACCTCTGGTGCGCTGCGGGAGCGAGCTTCTTCCTGGAACAGTATGAGGAGGCCATCGCCTATGTCGAGGCGATGAAAGACAAAGCGCCGGCCCATCGCATCGCTGCGGCCAGTTGCGCAATGATCGGCGATCGAAAACGGGCGCTCTTCCATCGGCAACGGGCCGAAAGCATCAACCCGGTCTTCGAGGTCGAGAAGTGGCTCGCCATCGTTCCCTTCAAGGAAGATTGGCAAAAAGAGCTTTATCGGGAGGGCCTGCTGAAGGCCGGTTTTTAACAATAGCTGAGGGGCATTACATGGCGAAAGCTGTCATTATAGGTATACCTGGTGAGGCGGGTCTCTGGCTTGCCGATCTCGACGCGGGTACGGTCAAGCCTCTCAATCCGACGGGGGAATTGGCGACTGCAAACGGCCTTCGCAAGGCCGGCGGCACATTCGTGAAGGGCGTCGACCTCGCCGTCGCGGTTTCCTCGGCGCAGGTTGCCCTTTCCGGTCACGTCGACGGCTGAGCCGGCATTCTGACGCACCGCTCCATATATTCCGACAGGGTTATGTCGCCGCGGGAAACCCTTTCCCGCGTCGAACCTCTTTTGGCCGGGTTCGGCATTACCAGGGTCGCGCGACATACCGGACTGGACGATATCGGAATCCCCGTCTGGTGCGCATACGCCCCGAATTCTCGCTCGATCGTGATTGCCCAGGGAAAGGGCCTGACCGATCTCGATGCCAAAGTATCCACTGTCATGGAAGCCCTCGAACGGGCGGTCGCCGGCGAACCCTCCGTCGATCTCGTTCACGGCACCTCTTCCCGTCTGCAGGCCATGGGGCACAGGACCGACGCGCTGAACTGCCTGACCGCTCTTCATAAACCCGATCTCGGACCGGACGAGGAGACGGAATGGGTTGCCGGCGTCAATATCCTCACCGGCGAGGAGGTCTATATCCCCTTTGAAGCGGTGGTGCTCGACCGCACAAGGGACGCGCGATACTGGATGTCGTCGGATGGCCTGGCATCGGGAAACAATGTCGAAGAGGCGATCTTTCACGGCGTCCTGGAGCGTATCGAGCGTGACGCCCATGTGCTGTGGCAGGTCGGCGGCGAAGCGGATCGCTATGCCGGCTGCGTCGATCCCCGCGGCTTTAAGGACGACGCCTTGGACGGGTTGATCGACAAGATCGAAACCTCGGGATTGGCGCTCAGGCTCTTCGATATCACCAGCGACATCGGGATCCCCTGTTTCACTGCCATGCTGGGTCCTGGGGATCCCGTGCTTGGCTTCCGGGATATTCGCGGAGGCAGGGACATTCGCCTTGTCGAGGTGACCGGCGGCGCCGGCGCTCATCCGTCTCCTGTGCGCGCGGCCATTCGGGCGGTGACGGAAGCCGTGCAATCTCGGCTGACCTATATCAGTGGAGCCAGAGACGATATTTCTCCCGCAACTTTCTCACGATGCCTGCCGCCGCTGATGCGGCAGGCCTTCGATGCGGTTGCCGCACCGCCCGCTGCCACTATCGGCAGTGACGGGGTGGCAGGACATCGGCAACAGGATCTGGCGCACTTGCTGCAGCATGTGCTCGACGCGCTCCGAAACAGGCGGATCGCTTCGGTGATCGCCGTGCGCCTCAGCGACGACACGCTTCCCTTCAGTGTTGTCAAGATTGTCATTCCCGAGCTCGAAAATCCGGAGGGGGAGCGCGCCCGGCGGTTTGGAACGCGGGCGCTTGCCAGGGCAATAGGGTTTTGAAGCTCATTTTCGCAGGTCCCAGTCTTCCCGATGCGGCGTTGCTTGCCGGCGAGGGGATATGCGTCCTGCCGCCTGCCACGCAAGGCGATGTCCTGGCTGCGGTGGAGCAGGGTGCCAATGTCATCGGCCTGATCGACGGCGGCTTCGAATATGCCGCACCGGTCTGGCACAAGGAAATTCTCCATGCTCTGTCGATGGGCGTCGCGGTTCTCGGGGCGGCAAGCATGGGCGCGTTGCGCGCTGCCGAATGCCATCCTTTCGGCATGATCGGGATCGGCCGCATTTTCGAAGATTATCGCACCGGCCGGCTGGTCGACGATGCCGCCGTCGCGCTCACGCACGCGCCGAGCGCGCTGGGCAGCAAGCCGCTGACGGTACCGCTCGTCAATGTCAGCGCAACGCTCGATGCGATGGAAGATCGCGGACTGCTGGCCAGTCGGTTGCGCCAACAGCTCGAAGATGCCGCAGGCGCGATATTCTTCAAGAAACGAACGTGGCGGACGGTCGTCGAGCAGTGTGCGGGGCTGGCCGAGCCGGATCGTGCGGACCTGCTGGCGGCACTTCTGTCGAATGCCGTCGATCAAAAACGCATCGATGCCTTGGAATTATTGAAAGCCGTGCAGGAAGTCCGCGACATTCGCTCGAATGCCGATCTACCCTGGAAACTGCACGACACCCCGTTCCGGACCCGCCCTGCATTGTGAAACGAAGCCGGCAATTGTCACCGAGGGTTGTGTCACGCTTTTTTCACGGGCTGGATCACCTCCACACGCGTATCATTCCTTCAATTCATTGGAGAAATGGGGCATGGGCGTGACATCGGTTGTCAAGATAGAAGCAGACCAAGGGGCGGAAGACAGCCTGGAAGAGCTCGTCGCGTTGGCGCGGATGATCGCCTATGCGCGACAGGTCGCCCAGGATGTCAAACTGCAGTTCGCGACGAATTGTCTCGACCTTGCGCTCGAGGCCGTGAAGCAGGAAGTGGGGGAGGGTTTGACCAGGGAACTGGGCGAATTGAGTTCTCCGGTGCCGCAGGTGAGTGTGAGAAGTCATTAGTACGGCGCGTCCGATCGCACGCGCCGGGAACACTCCACCGCTTCAAACCCGCGCATAACCCCGAAAATCAACTTCGATTTTCGGGGTTATTGCGTGCGCTCGTGCGCAACCGAGCAGTCGCCAATCGGACCGGGGCCGTTTGTTTCAATCGTCGGGAGATAGCGGGCTGAAACGAAAGCCCGGTGTGTACCGATGCTTGGCGTTTCACTCTCGGGCTGGCGTCAATTTGTAGGCTAAAGCATGTCGCGCAAAAGTGTGCAGCGGTTTTGCGACAACGACATGCGCAAAAACAAAGACCTAAAGCGCCAAGAGCGAATCTGAAAGATTGCGACGCGCTTTAGCGAAGCCCGGCTCGTTGCCTGGCTGGGTGGTTGAAGTTTTTCTGGAGCTATTCGACATTCCATCCCATGGACGGCTTCGAAGCGAGGGGTAAACGATCTCGTTGACGTTGCCTCCGGGCAGGGAGGCGGCGCGATTTCGACTCAATGTCTTCTGCACGACCAGCCGATTGGCGGCCGACCCTTCATCTTAATGGGTCAGGTTACGCTTCTGGGCCAGCAGCAGAATGTAGTCGTCGGCGATGTCGGCGATGGCCATTGCGACTTCCGCTGGATCGCATCCCTCGACCTTTGTATTTGCAATGAACTGATAAACCGCCTTCTCGATCTGCTTCCGGCAGATCATCACGCGCTCATCGTAACCAAATTCCGGAATCTGCGATGCTATATCACTCATCAGGTCGGCTCCCTCACTACTTACAGTGACCATGACACAAATTATAAGTTGAGCAAGCAAATGCTTTATGAACGGTTAATTCGCTGCCGAGGTGCGACCATTTCGACACAGGTCAGCCATGTCACGGGGCCTCCGGCGTGTTGAATCAGGACTGGCCAACTTCGCCCGCGCATATCGGTTGTCGTATCGGGAGGATCGTCAAAGAGGGCAGGCATGTCTGGCGCCGCGAGTTTTGCCTCGGTATTTCACTTGGCGAGTACAGGCTCATATGCCGACCTTTGAAGTGACGGACCGAATGCTGTTGGCTGAATTGGTCGGTGCAAGGTCGCAGGGAGTTAAGGAATGTCTCTATTTATCAATATATTACGTTTTTCCCCAGGAGCGTTGAATTGCATCGGCAACTTTTCGCCGCGCGACCATTCCAGGATTGTTAGGCCATCGGTTGTAACAATCTCACCAATGATGCAGGCAGTTGCCGGGTCGTTGATGACCTCGGGTGGGAAGTAGCTTTTGGTAGATCTTCTGTTCTTGCGTGGAAGGTAATGCCGATGCTTTTGAAAATTTATGCACAATAGGTCAAGATCGACAATTGAGTGCAGCAAGTAAAAATTTATCAAAAGGTAAAATTATGAATTTCAGACAATGGTTGTATTTAAAAATCAATTATAAGACGATTAAATTTTTGTATGATAGTAATCGTAGGATGTCTTCTTCTTTATTGTGGCAGGGATACTTATGAAGTTCTATCGGATAATAATCTCGACTTGATGACGAATTTTCTGCCCCCATAATTTCATTGCGGATCCGAAAGCATCCTCGGGATGAATTGAAGAGTCGGTCGAAATATTGGCAAAAGAGAACCAAACTTTGATCTTGACTTGCCGATGGTGGGGATTTGCTGATCACACCGATCTCAACAGCATAACATCGCCATCCGAGGTAAAATCTATTTATGCCGATGCAGCGATAACGGTTGTGGCAACCAGCCAAAAAGCAAAGTCGAGGACCCGCCGGGGTGGGTGACGGGTCCTCCGGTAGGAATGCTTGCACGTGCGTAAGCATGATTACAGTAAAAATCGGTATTGTCACAGATCATTATTGGGGCGATTGCTTTTTTCATAACTCGTTCGCTTTTTTACTAATTGCTATTCTGCTTAAATATCAAAGTTTGTAATAGAGGTAGCGGAGTAATCGCTACGCCGATTGAAGTGATGGGTTGTTAAACCTTTAGATTTTTGAGCAGCCGAGCGAAAAACTGCCGTCAGCGTTGGCGCCACCAACAGATATGTAGCCGGCAGGCATCAAGCCTCCTGCGACGAGATCGCCGCAGAGCATTCGCCAGATCGATCGATCTCCGACAAGCGCCTGAACAATGCCTTCGTCCTGAATCGTGACCAACCGCCAACCAATGGGACGAGTGGGTCTATCTCTTCGAATTTTCTGAATTTTTTTCCCTTTTGTTCCCTGACCGGCCAGGCTTTGGACAATGTCCTGCGTGCGGCTCGGTCGGCTTTTGAAAGGATCAATTTGAATAGGATGTCGGAAGCAAGCATTGGGCTATGATGATAAATGTGCTTGAGCGAGGTCGCGGCGCGGCGCCAATCTTTCAAGGCGGCAAATTTTGAAAATGCATAAAGATGCGCCGACGCGCGGGCGCAGTTGGCGACAAAAGTCGGAAGCTGTGGATTGCGGGCGATACATTGCTCGGTCACAGCCAGAAGCGATAGCGCCATTTGCGACCTGTCGGAAGACATGGCTGCTGAATGAATACGATATCCCACTAGACCCAACGGCACCGCCTCGATCTTGAAATTCTCGGCTGTACGAAGTTCGAAGTCGAAATCCTCGCATCCTCCGATACCCTGCCTGGCATAAGTTGAATCGTAGCCACCGATCTTCTCAATGACAGCGCGGCGAACCATGAAGCCGCTGCCATTGCCGACGAAGCGAAATACGAGATGACGGGTGAAAATGGTGTCCCTGGCATTCAGTGACGAACCGGATCTCGTGCAATATCCCTCGGGATCGATGAGACGGTGAAGGGCATAGACCGCGCCCCAGGTACTCGGCAGGGGATGGAGAGCCGAAAGCATTCTTTCGATATAGGTCGGATGCCATAGGTCGTCGGCATCGAGGAAGGCGATATAGTCGGATTTCGATGCTTCAATCCCGGTGTTGCGGGCCGCGGCGACGCCGCGGTTTTCAGTCGAGACAATCCGGATTCTTGGATCACTCGCGGCAAAATGGCGGCAGATCGAGGCTGTCTCGTCCGTCGAGCCGTCGTCGACGATGACGATCTCCAGCGCCCTGTGGGTCTGGTCGATGACGGACTGGAGCGTCTGGGCAAGGTAGTTTCTGGCGTTATAGGCGGGGATCACGACGGCCACCCGAATCCCGGACATCGTTGAAATATCCATCTCCGTCACCCGAGCTTCGACGTGGGAGCGGGAGGGCGGAGATCGATCCGATTCTTCATCAGCCTGGCGACAGCGGGTCGATGGCTAACGACGATGAGCGTTCTGCCGGCATCTTCTTTCATCGCCGAAAACACCCGCATCTCGGTATCTTCGTCGAGCGCGCTCGTCGCTTCGTCCAACAGCAGGATCTGAGGCCGGCCGGCGAGCGCGCGCGCCAGGCCTATGCGTTGCCTTTGTCCGCCCGAAAGCCGGATCGCCTCGTCGCCCAGCCATTCATCGAAGCCATACGGCAGATCGTTGATGAACTCCGTTGCGCAGGCCACATCGGCCGCCCAGCGGATATCCTGCTCCGAGATATCGCGACGAAACCGGATGTTGTCGAGGACTGTGCCCTCCATCAGTTCAACGTCCTGACCCGATACGGAGAGCAGCTCCAGCCAACTGGAACGGTCGACGGTTGCGAGGTCCCTGCCGTCAATGGTGATGATGCCTTGGGTCGGCGGGTTGAGATCGAGAATCATGTTGAGGATTGTGGTTTTGCCGGAGCCGCTCGGCCCCGTCAGAGCCGTCGTTTCGCCTGCCCTGATCGAGAAGCTGAGATCGTGAACCGCCGGTGCGTTCGCCCGCTCATAGACGAACGAGACCTCGTGGAAGACGATCGCCTCCGCCAGGCGGGTGACTTTCTCCCCTTGCGAGGTCAGTTTGATATCATCCCTCTCTGCAAGCAGCGCAAGGACGTTCTGCAGCGACGCTTCCATCTCGTAAAGGCTCAGGATCTGGGAATCGAATCCCTTGATATGCGGCTGAAGCCTGTAAAGAAGGATGGTGGCCGAGAGCGCCGCCTTGAAATCCACCGGCAGGAACTCCGAGGACAGAATGATCGTCAGGATGACCCCGAAGGTCAGTATTTCGCTCAGAAGCGAGGTCGTCGCCCCCATCCAGTCCGACCGGCGCCAAGTCTGGCCGACGTCGCCGGAAAGTGTTTCGAAGAGCTGCTGATGGCGCTTCTCGAGGCCGAAGCTTTTGACGGCCTTCAAAGTCTGCAGCGTTGTCCAGCTCAGTTGCGTCAAGGCTTCGACGGCAGCCAGAGCGGAGGCGCCGAGACGGCGGTAGGCACCGGCGAAGAAACCCAATGCGAAATTATGGATGAAGCCGAAGGCGAGCCCGAGCAAGGCGATCGGCCAGGCCATGACCAGCATGCCGACGCCGAAGATCACGATCGTGCCGAAATTGACCCCCAGACGGACCAGGCTCGCATGGGCCGACGACACCGCGTAGGATTCGGTGGCGATGACATTGATCAGGTCGCTGCGCTCATAATCCTGAAAGCGCTGGAAAGGCATGGTCAGGACCTTGGCGTAGAGGCGGTCCCGCATGCGGTCGCTGATCCGGTGGTTGACCGCGCTTGCAATCAGCGAATTGGCGCATCCCAGAAAAATCCGGAACAGGATCGAGCCGATCAGAATGCCGATCAGCACAGGCTTGGAAAGACTGAGGTCGATACCGCCGAAAAACGCCGGAAGCCATGCGACGGCGGAGCCGGAGACGGGATCTTGCTGACCGAGAAGAAAGACGAGGCTGACCAGAAAGGTGATCCCGACCATTTCCGAGAACCCCGTGAGAATGCCCAGGACGATCATCACCGTCATCTTGAGCCGCAACGAGGGGACGAGTTGGCGAAGCTCACGGAAGCGAGCCGCGACGACCAGGTAGGCGCCTGTCGGTTTAGGGGAAGTTGGTTTTCGAAACCTATTCATTGCCGGCCGTCCGTGAAGAGGTCGGGCTGATCGCCTGCTCAACAGGCACGGCCGTAAAACGATCGCTGAATGCCGTTCCGGTTTGCGGAATCTCCGCGGTGAAGCGTTTTGTTGGCCGGGCGGGCTTTCCGAGGACACGTCTTGCCATCTGGATGCCCTGGCGTTTCGTCTGGCGCCAGCCCTGCCGCATGCCATAGAGGATCATCTGCGGGATGTATTTTCTTGCCATGATCGGCGCCAGCTTGCCGACCTGTGCATAATCGGCGTCGAGAAAGGCCTTGTTGAAATACCAGTGCGCCGTGTTGAATTGGGCTGTTCGGATATCCCGCGCAAGCTGCGGATAGCGCGTGATGATCGGGGCCATCACCAAGCTATGGGACTTCAGCATGCGATAGGCATTGCTGGACATGTTTCCCCTGGTGAAGCGATAGCCTGTGAGGAAATCGGGAACCAGGGCGAAGGGCAAGATCTCGGCGAGCGCCAGATAGAGCTTGAGATCCTCACAGCCTTCGGCGCCATTGTCGCGCAGGCCGGCGTCATAGCCGCCGCAGCGAAGAATCTCCGCCCGCGGCATCAAAGGTGTGCTGCCATTGCCGATGAAGTTTTCCCGCAGCAGCGGCTCGAATATATTCCCCTCATGCATGACCGGCCGTGAATGGCCGAAAATGATGCCGATCTCGTCGATCGCCGCATACCAATTATAGGCGACCCCCTGTCCGCCGGGCAATTTCCTCAGCGCCAGAAGCTGGCGCTCGATCTTCTCGGGATGCCACACATCATCGGCATCGACAGGGGCTATATAGGGGCCGCGTGCCTCCCTTATGCCGTGGTTGCGCGCACGCGCAACCCCGCCATTGTCCTGGCGGAGAACCCGGATACGGCGGTCAGTCAGGCTATAATCGCTCGCAAGTTCGAAGGTCCCATCCCGCGATCCGTCGTCGACCACCAGGATTTCGAGCTTGTCGTAGGACTGGCTGGAGACGCTGCTCAATGTTTCGGCAAGCGTTTTCTCGGCATTGTAAGCCGGGATGACGACGGTGATGAGAGGGATAGCTGCGCCTGATATTGTCATCCGATAAAGGCTCCCGGCAGGCCCATAAGTTCAGGGAAGGCTTCAAGCGGGCGATCGCCGCGGACTTCGAGGCGCGGCAGACCGAAGAGATTATCGGAGAAGGTGGCCTTTGCCGGCTGCGTGGTGAAGCCGACCCCATAGCCGGCAAGCGCCAGAATGCCCGGGACCCTGAAATCCGTCGCGCCATAGGGGAGTGCTATGGATTCCACGGAAGTGCCCAGCCGGTTCTGCAGCGCATTGCGCGACAGCATGGCTTCGGCCAGCAGGGCTTCGTTATCAATCGCACTGGCTGGTGTGTGGGATACGAGGTGGGAGCCGAAGCTGATGCCCTTTTGGTGCAACTCCTGAATATGCGACCACGCCATCAGCGGTGCAGGCTCTCCATAGGCAGAATCCCAATCTGATCGGCCGCCGACTTTATCGGTCACCACGAACACGTCGGCGCTGAAATCATTCTCGGCAAGGATCGGGAAGGCGTCCGCCAGGAAATCCAGATAGGCATCGTCGAAGGTCAGCATGACAGGCCGGCCCTGGATCGGCTTGCCGCTGCGCAGAAGCTCCGCCAGGGTCTGCGCCGTCACCGTGTAATAACCCTGGCGCCGAAGGAACTGCATCTGCTTGCGGAAAATCTCGGTCGGCGTGCGGAAGCGCCGGAGGGCCGCGGGCCCTTCGTCTGCGATCCTGTGATACATGAGGATGGGAATCGAGGTCGTGACCTCTGTCGTCCATGCTACCTCGCGGTTGACGCCAGCCTGCCCCCAGATGATATGTTTCGCCACATCCGTGTCCAGTGGGGTTCCATGACCCTCGATCCGCAGGACGGGATCGGCCACGGGGCCTTTTCGGAACCGGTGGATGGCGTAGAGTTCGGTCTCGATCGTCTCTTCCAGGGTCAGACCAGTTTGTGCGGCCAGAACCTGTTTGATCGTCCCGACACCGAAAGGATTGCCCCAGTCGAAGCCCGTCCGGGCGGGTTCGTCCTCACGGATATGCGCATGGGCAGTGATCAGGTAGCCGTTCGGCTTCAACGCTGCCGCCATCTTCCGGCAGGCGGCCGCAAGCATCTCCTCATCCTTCATGTAATAAAGGACTTCGGAGCAGATGATGAGGTCCTGTTCGGGCGGGAGATCTTGTCTGACGAAATCGAGAACGCGAAGCTCGACGTTGCGATGGTCACGGCAGCGCTCGACCGCCCTGTCGATGGCCCGCTGGGAAATATCCGTCGCCGTCACCCGGCCGACCTTTTGCGCCAGCTTTTCGGTGAAGATCCCCTCGGCGCAGGCGAGCTCCAGCGCCTTCTCGATCCCTTCGGGGATCAGGCTCAGCGTTTGCGCATATTTAACCTGCTCGTAGACCGAGACGTAATTCCATGGATCGGGCCGTTCGAAGATATGCTCCCAATACTCTTCCTCCGACCGAATGGGGGGAGTCGCGTTTTTTTCCTCCGGCCGCGGGCCAGAAGGGTTTGGAAGCGGTGGAAGCGGATCGCGTCGGAGATTCCGCAGGATGTCGGACAGCCGGGCGTCGTTGTCTTGTTTGTCGCTTGGCGCGCAGGCAAGAAGGGCGTTGCGTCCGATGCGCACCAAAAGCCGTTCGAGGCGTCCTCGCCGCCGGCCATTTCGTATGATGAGGCCGCCGAAGGCTCTGTACCCGCGTAATGCCTCCGTTGTCCAGGAACTGATATAGGCGAACGTCGGCGGCGTCTGCAGATGCTCGTCTGCCTGCATCTCATGCATGATCAGCCTGATCTGCGCCCGGATCGACAGATCGCCCCAGAGCGGCCCGACAAAGGTGCCGACATGCTGGCCGCCTGATAAAGCGTGCATGACGAGCGTATCGGCTTTCCCGGCCTTGGGGATCCTGGAAAACGCACCGAGCTCGACGCTGACCACCTGGATATTACCGAGCGTGAAGGAGCGCAAAGGGTTCGCGGCAGTGAGCCGCCAACTGACGTTCTCCGTGATCTTCCGCCCGGTGCCGGGGAAGGAATGCCGGTCGATCAGCTGGATGAGCGAAAGGAAAGTCGGCTGCCACTTATCGAGCGCATCGATGAGATCGTCGGGTCGATCGGTGAACAGTCCCGTCTGCAATCCATGCATGATCACGTCGACAAGAAAGCCCTCGTAGCCTGTGGCGTCAGGCATTTCCGGCAGGAGCGCCGCAAGGGCCGCAACATCCGTTGCCGGATCGAGCTTGACCGAGACGACCCAGGCGAGCATGCGCAGCTGGCTGAGGGCGGGCGTAAACCAGCCGGTCTCCGGCCCTTCGGCCGACAGGCATTGCCGCATCCTGAGGGTCTGCGCCTTCGTCGTCACGCGAACGGCGTCACGCACCATTTTGACAGGATCGCCGGAGAGCGAGCCGGCTTTCATCCGATAGAAAGCCAGGCACTTGTCGACACGACGAAATTCGGCGCCTGCAAAGGCCATGCGCTGCCAGAGATCCCAGTCCTCGCCGGTCTGCAAGGTCTCATCCATGCCCCCCAAAAGCTCGAAAAGGCTCCTGGGAAACACAACCGTATGGATGGCGAGTGCGCAAAAGGAGGAGAATTCGCGCTTGGCGGCGTCTCCCGTCAGCATGGGCGCCTGTTCTACCTGCATCAGCCTGCCGTCTGGGGCGACGCGGCGGTAGGCGCAATAGGCGATCACGGCTGGAGATGCATCTCCTGCCGCCAGCAGCATGCTTTCGATGAAGGTCGGATCCAGCCAGTCGTCGGCATCCAGCATGCAGAGCAGGGGTGCGGCTGCCAGTCTTGCGGCGTGGTTTCGCGCCGCCGCTGCGCCGGCATTCGGCTGACGGGCAGGGAGAATGCGGCTGTCCGTTTTTGCGATGCCCTCAAGCACCTCCCACGTGCGGTCGGTCGAACCGTCATCGACCACGACCGCCTGCCAGTTCGATCGCGACTGCTGCTGCAGGCTGGCAAGACATTCGGCAAGCGTGTCGTCTGCATTGTAGGCGGGGATGAGGAATGAAATATCAGGCGTCGCGGCGATCACCATGCGGGCCTCTTCCATCGCCGCAGAACGTATAGAGCGCCGTTTACGCTTCCGAGCATCTCCTGCTTCAGAAAGAAGTCGTGCGACGTCGTGCCTTTGCGAAGCCGTCTTCGGACCCTTCCGGCGTAATATTTCGGAAACGAGAGCAAGATGCGCCGCAGATTGGCGTTATTTCCCGTGTTCTGATACTGGACCAGCAGGGCTGCGACATGGCCACTCATATATTGGTAGATCTGTTTGGCGAGCCCCTTCATATCCTTGCGATGAAAGTGCCAGGCTACCGCCGTCGGCTCGTAGCGGCAGACATGGCCATGATGGAGGAGCCGGTTCCAATATTCGGAATCGCCTGAGCATCCGGCAGCGCCCATGTCCAGGCGGACATCGAACAGGCCGATCTCGTCGAAGACCTTGCGGCGGATGGCCTGACTTGCGCCGGCTCCTATCGTCCAGACCGGAGCGCCGTAACGTGTATCCCTGGTATAGAAGTCCTGATTGAAATCCTGCCGCAGATAGCCCCTGCCGAAACTCCAATGCTTTTCGAATATAAACTGTGCAGGCGTTGCCAGTTCTCCGGGAAGGACCAACCCGGTTACGCAGGCGATCTCCGGCAGATCGAACCCCTTCATCAGGTTCTCCAGCCATCGCTCGTGGAGAACCACGTCATCGTCCGTAAACGCGACGAATTCGGTTCTTGCCGCACGAACCGCCGCATTGCGCGCATAATCCAGCCCGACCCGATCTTCACGGACATAGGTTGCGCCGGATTGCTCCACCACGCGACGCGTCGCCTCGCCTGCAGAGGCATTATCCACCACGATGATCTCAACGGGGCTGAGCGACTGTTTGGGGATCGAGGCCAGGCAACGGCGTAGTTCCTCCGGCCGGTCCTTTGTGCAAATCAGAATGCTGACGTCGCGGTTGCGCATAGGGGTTTGCGAGATTTGACGCGCATGCTCGAGCGTCTCGGGCCGCACGACACGCTCGGCGAGTGCCGCCGCCGTCTCGGGCCTTTCGATATAGGTCTGTCCGACGGGAAGACCATCCGACAGAAAGACCACGAGCCCATCGGAGATCGGGGGCGAAACGGCATCGAGACGAGAGGAGGCGAGATCGAGATAGTGAATCGGTACGGGAAAACTCATATCCTTCAGATCGGACGGAATTGGTTCTCGCATCATCACTCTCTCAATCGCACCGTGAACATACGCCGCGCGCATCCAAGACGCGAGTCTCGAAAGCCGACATGGTTTATTCCGCGGCGTGCCTCATTTGGTCCCTGAACCAGTCGAGAGTCATCGCCACGCCCTGTTCGTAGGTGATTTTGCACGACCATTCGGGCATGACATAGTGCGCGTTGGTCAAGTCCGGCCGTCTGTTCGTGGGGTCCTGCGGCGGTGACGGCTCGAAGACGATCGGCACGCCGCCAACGAGTCTGGAGACATATTGCGCGACCTCGAGAACCGAAATCTCGCGATCATTGCCGACGTTCAGAGGCCCCTTATAGTCGGTTTCATTCATCCAGAAATATCGCGCGAAACCATCGACAACGTCATCGACATAGCCCCAGCTGCGTGACTGAAGGCCGTCGCCGAACACGGTAATCGGGCGACCCGAAAGCGCCTGGGTGATGAAGTTGGAGACCGCGCGCCCATCGTCGGAGCGTGTCCGGGGACCATAGATGTTGAAGGGACGAACGATCTTGACGTCGAGCCCCTGGGTGCGCTGCATCTCGAACAGCAGCGACTCCGTGCACCTTTTGCTCTCGTCGTAGGACGAGCGCGGTCCGGTGCAGTCGACCTGGCCTTTGTAGGATTCTGGCTGCGGCGACACCAGAGGATCGCCATAGACTTCGGAAGAAGAGGTGAAACCGAAACGTCCGCCCTTCTTCAGCAAGTCGAGCAACCGGAACGCCCCGAGAAGATTGGCGGAGATCGTCCTCTTCGGCTCCTTCATGTACCACGGCGGTGAGGCGGGGGATGCAAGGTGATAGATTTCGTCGAATTTCTCCGAGGTCTGCAGCGTCTCGACGTCGGATTTCACGAAGTGGAAACGGGGGTCCCTGATGTGCGCGATATTTTCGAAAAGCCCGGTCCAGAGGTTGTCAACAACGACCAACTTCTGAATGTCCGTCCTAAGCAAAAGTCGATCACACAAGTGGGATCCGATGAAGCCAGCCCCGCCAGAAATCAATACGCTTTTCATTGCTTCGTGCCTCGTGACTTGAGATTAAGCTACTTGTTTATTAGCATCGCCTGTAATGCGTGACAATTATTTAGAAGAGTTCTAAGAATTACTCGCTTATTAATGTTAATTGTTAAATTTCCCTACTTTAAGGTGTTTCTGCTGATGCCGCGCTCGATAACGAGCGGCCGCCCCGGACCGGATGCTATAGATGATCGTTGCACGATCATCACGACCTGCCCGATCTCGACCACCCATTCCATGAAAAGGCCCCCACCATCTGCGGGTTCGATCGAGGGAATCCGGATGGTACCGGGAACCTCTCCAACGAGTTCCGGATCCAGAGAGCTGAGGTTGCCTCATCGAAAAGCATGTCGCTCGGTGGAAACGGGCATCCCGAATGTGTGCAATATTTTCGCAAGGTCCGGTGCAAAGATTGTCAACAACAACCAGTTTCTGGATATCATTTTCCAAGTAGAAGGCGTCACATAAATGCGATCCATTGAAGTCGATCCAGTTTCTCACATCGTCTCGCCTCGTTACTTGAGAATATATTATTGTTATTACAGTGGTCGAGGGTTTTGTATGGGCACGAAGTCCGGGGTGGGTCGGACTTTGGTCTGAATTTCCCGAGCGCGGAAACGATCGTCATCGTCGTTCGACTATCCAGACTACGGCGTCTGCGCGTCTTTTTCAGGCGCGAAGATAGCGCATTAACATATTGAATCAACCTCATTGTTCCGGAAAATCGATTCCGATTTTCGAACCGATGCGCGAGCACTGCCTGTAAGGTGCGCTGATTTTTTAGGAGTCTCTAAAAAATACTAGTCGGCCGCAGGGCGGTCATCTTTCCCGCCTTCGTGGTGACGCGCGGCTGTTGGTGGCGCGCAGCCTCACGCTGGTCGCCCCGAACGATAACGTCGTCTTCCAGTTTGGTTCCGACCACGACAGGGTTCTGGCGCTGGGCGGCGGTGCCTGGTTGCTCGGCGCCGCCAACCCGGTTCTCACCATGGTCGTTCTGGCGCGTCTGACCGGCTTCGTGCTGCGCATCAAGCCTTGATGATTGAGGTCAGCCCTCCGGGGGCGACGCAAAGCGGCTCGCATCGAACAGGTCTGTGGCGGCGATAGGAATGATGTCTTGACCGGATGTCGCGGTATTCGCTTCCCGATGAACCGTGCGGGGGGAAACGCGAGGCGCGTTCAATCCCATCACCTCGCCGGGAGAATGCAGCGCCCATTTCATCAACGCCGCGTCGGACGTCGATCCAAAGAAACTTGCTTCTTCCCAGGAAGCAGTCATCGGCAGGGAGGCGATCATATCAGCGCCCTGCTTGGAGGCCTGGTGCGCAACACGAAGGGGTTCGAAGCTGGCGTGGGCCGGCAATGTAGGCGCCGGTCTATCCGGAAGTGCGGCAATTGGGCCGATCGATGCCGTCTCTAGTTTGTCATCCACGCCCGCGTCGTGCTCGAGGGCGGGCGGTCGCATCGCCGGTATCGGAATCGGGAAAGATGCAAGATCCGGAGCGGACTGTTTGTCATCCCGCTCGACGGTGGCGGTCTGCAGCGCGAGCGCATTCAATGCTCGGCTTCGGGGAGTGGGCAGCAGCGCCGTCACGAGTTTATTGTCTGTGGTGTCCCCGCTCGATCTGGTCGATGCTCCTGCGTCTTCGTCTTCGCCCGCGATGCTGGCGATCTGGATCGAGGTGGGGCCGCCGCGCTTCTTGTAGTTCGCAATTGCCTGATTGTATCCCGGCAGCGGCCGGCCATCGGCAGGGAGATGCATCGTCTGCCCATTCGGGAATATTCGAGCCAGTTCTTGCCGGGACATGCGAGGCCAAGCCCTGACGTTGCCGACGTCGAGATGCACGAAGGGCGATCCCGAGGTCGGATAATATCCGACACCGCCGACCTGCATCTGCATTGCAAGGGCACGCAGCGTCGAAAGCTTCACGCCGGGAACGTAGAAGTCCATCGCCTTGCCCAGCATGTGCTGGCTCTTCTTGGCGACGCCCGTGCTGCGCGAACGGTTGCGGAGCATGTTGTTGGTAGTGGGCGAACGATAGGCGGAGACGATATGGATGTAGTCCTTGCCGCCGCTGCGCTTGTACACCTCCCAGACGAGGTCGAGCAGCCGGGGATCCATCCGGGTCGGCTCGTTCCTTCGCCAGTCGCGCAGAAACCGATTGATCTGGGCGAGGCCTTTCGGATCGAACTTTCCGTCCCGCTTGTAGGTAATCGTGGCCCTCTCGCCCGTATGGGTAAAGAACAGCTTCAGGGCGCGATCTTCCGCCGAGGCAAATGACGCAGAACCGATAAGCGCCGGGAGCGCAAACAGAGCCGGCAGAATGGTCTTCGCGACAAACCGTTCCGCACGCGACAGGAGCATGGCAATTCCGCCCAAGGCTCCGCCCGATAATCCTTGCACTGGATACTTCAACACGAACAATTCCGTCCTACACCAAACACTCGACCGCGTGCGGGAATCTCCGCATCCATCACGCTCAGTAAAGCCAGCTTATGGTCAATAAATTCCTAACAAGCGGATGTGGAAGCTCGGCGAAGTGCGATGTGGGTCATTTGAGGCGCAATCGCAGCCTGCGCCCGCGGGACGGGGAGAGCGTCGAGCGCATTGTGGAGTGCTGTGCAACCACCGCCGCTCTGAAACGGTCCCAACCGCTCCTGACCTTTAGTCAAAGGCGCCAAGGGGATCGAGTCAGCTATACCACTACCAACCGACCGTGATAATATCGATAGTTGCAAAAAACGTTTATGTGCACTTGTGATATAAAATTGGAGCGATTTTAAATGAGTGAGGAAGCCCGGTCCTTCCTGAAAAGGCTTGAATTTCACGAGGCTTCAATTTCTGAGGAAGTAGGCCATGATCAAGTAGGTTTGGGCCTAATTACTGCGCTTAAAGAATTCGATTACTATCACTATAATTTGGTCAGGAACGAAAGAGCTGACGACGCTGACCTTCATTTCAATGTACTCAGGTTAGGCTTACCTCGGACGATCAAGGAAATCCTTTCTCGCGTTCCTTTTTTCAAATATCCCGTGGTCACCTTTCAGAGCAACAAGGAACTTATCTTAGCTGCGCTGGATGCCACGGCGGGATTTGGCTTTATAGAGACGGGTCGCCGTTTGGCCCATGCCGCCTTAGCTGGTGAGTGCCACATCCGAATAATAAGAGATGATTCATTCGAGATTCTTCTGCCAAAAAAAATGTTTGCTTTAGAGTATCATGAGCAACTTATCGAGCAGCACTATCGAGATCAGTACCGCATTAATATGAACGCGAGCATAGCTAAGACATTCTCGAAGCGAACACAAAAACGTATCGCGAAACTTCTATCAAAAAATGTCTACATTTTCGGAAAATACTTTATAGGATATGGTGCTCATCCAGATCTTGATGACTATTTTTTTGGATTTGCATACGCGCAAATAATGAATCATAGCGGTTTTGACGAATTTCACCATCGCCTGACATTTGGCGGGGTTTCGTTCCACAAATACGTTCTTTCTGCGACTTACATGCTTTCTCTCGCAATAAGGCACGAGCGATTCTGCGAGGCTTTAATTCAAAAGGAACCACAAATACGACTTAGAGACATTCTTACAATCACATGTGACAAGCAGGAATTCCGGGAGTCACTTGTCGAGGTTCTTAATCATTACGGGCCAAGTTTTGAAAATTTTACTCCTGTGACGTCAGAAGACGCGGACACGATATTAAAGGTAATGACAGTACGTCGTGATAATCTTAAAATCCTTGAGCCGACCATGGCCCCAGTTCCATTTCTGGTCGAATTCTCCGACTCCGCATTGATAAAGTGCTGTGCGTGCGCACAGATCGGTCCAATGGACTTTTTGCTCAACTCGTTGCGCTATAATTTTCAAAAAGACTACGATAGGAATCAGCAAACTCGGGAGCAATCCATGAGACTTGCGCTGAAAAGGATAATCTCCGAAATAATACCAGATCTGACATTTATTGATGCAGTCAAAATCCGAAAAGACGGACGCATCTTGACGGATATCGATTGCGTTGTGATCGAACCATCATCCGGAGCCGTTCTTCTCATCCAGCTTAAGCATCAGGATCATTACGGCGCCGATATAAGGCGACGGTCAAACCGCTCTGGCAAACTGAAAAAGGAAGTCGCAAGTTGGCTAAATACCATTCGCGATTGGGCGCAAACAACGGCCAGACCTGAGATGTCATCCGCACTAAGACTAGCGAAAACGGTACCAATACATGAAATTCGGATGCTTGTGTTGACTAAGCACTTTGCATACTCGCTTTCGGAACTCGATATGCTTGATGATTGTGCATACGCAACCTGGGTACAGTTCGTTGACGCGATCACGCGGATACACAATGACAAACATAAAACCCCAACGCTGCTCGAGCTTTTTAGCGTTTTGCGGGACACGATGTCTCACAAGGCCGCCAATATCGTGACAGTAGATTCAGACGATGTTTTTCATATTCGATCGTTGAAATTCCGCATACGACAGATTTGACGTTCCGAGCTTCAAGTAACCATGAGGCCTTCTTTTTTAGCTTTCTCTATGGTTTCTAGAAGCACAGCGCATTGCTTCTCTGTGGGTATTTTCTGCGGTATCTGCATAGCGATGTTCAGCACGCCGATCTCCTTTGGAGTTAATAAATTTCTGGCCGACAAAGCTTTGCTTATCTTGTTCCATTCGGAGGCGGAAATTGAAAGAATGCGCGTCTGAGCTTCGATACCGTTGTCAATTTTCTGAACCTTCTTCGCCAAATTGGCTTCCAATTTTGAATCATCCTCCGAGACGAGAGAACTCCAGAATTCGTCCGATAGCAGCTCTTCGACTTCCGTTATTTTTCCCTGTAGACGCGTCCAGCAGCCGTCCTTCTTGGCCCATTCGGAAATATTTGAAATCCCCTGAGGTGGGTGAACGATGTCCTCATTTACTGCACTGGATATGACTTCAAGTACCGCAGTCAGTGTCTGGTCGATATTCTGGGCATTCCAGATCTTCTGAAAGTCCAAAGAGCCGTTTCGATGTCCGGTTATTTGACCGAGCAGGGCAAGAGTATAAGCAACAATGTTCGCCCGGTATCCGCCATTATACCACGGCTGAGCCGACACAAGCTTCTCGGTAGCCCTGAAGAGGATGGCCCTTGCGATGGCACGTTTATAATAAAATTCGTTGAATCCGTCGGAAGACTTCTCCCATTCCTTGCCGATACGCTGAGCGTATTTTGCAAAGTTCTTCTGTCCGCCAAGGTTGACCCATTTCGGATGATCGTCGAAGACATTTTCGAACTTCGCTAGATCTGTTTTGGTGAACATCTGCGGCTTCGGATATTCCGCCTTGAAGCGATTCTGCTCCCCCGGTGTCAGTTTCGACTGAGCGTCGATGTACTGGCCACGCGCTCGCTCATAGAACCATTTAGTGTCCCTCTGAGTGCCCTGTGGTGCAGGTGCCCATATCCGTCGCGAAAAGTCCGCCATGCGTACATGAAATGGATGATTGGAGAAGAAGTCAGCTGCATTGACCCGGTTCTGTGTGTTCGCGTATTCAGAAATACGCGGGACGATCATCTCGCTCTGCTCGTTGTCAATGACGGAAAGCTTCATCTGAACAAATATAGCCGAAAGATCGGCCTTGTCTTTACGCTGGGTATGGAAAAGCGAGGCAGTAGTCTGCCCTCCGTTCACGATCTGGAGGTCTGTTATGCGGGCGATCTGAAGGTGCCCCTCTTTCAGTCTTGTCTCCACCGCCTGCGCGGTGGCTGTAACCCCGTTATTGTAGGCGAAGAACATATGGGGCTCATTGAGGATTGTGCCCCTTATCCCTTTGTTGACCTGCGCACGGGCTTGAAGGAATGTGCGGACGTTCTGTTCAAGAAGTCTGGCACTATAACGTTCATATAGCCTTGCCAGGATCAGAGCCGGCATAACAATGAGAAACGACTGGTATGCTCCCGAACCAAGGTTCGCGGGCAGGCAATTTATTCCGTCACCAAAAAGGCCGACGAAATCAATATCCAAGGCTTCTTTGTGGCCACGGGAGCTTCGCTGACGCTGAAGCCGGGCAATATCCCAGATGTGATAAGAAGCCTCGAGTCCATCGACTTCATTGTCTGCAAGAGACTGAAAACGACCGCTTAGAATTCGCTCGGAGACGAGATAGAAATTTACCTTGCGAAGCGACGCTCGTCTGTCGGCAATCTGCCTCATAAGCGCATATTCCGGCGTCGTGACGTCAGGGCCTAATGACCCACCCAAACTGAATTCAAAGAAGTTGATCACCCTCTTGAAGGCAGCAGTTACCTCGGTTTGTGTCAGTGTCTCCAACGTTCTCCGGCAGTCGAAATCCGCAACGAAGATGTCGAGGGCTCCCTCATCATTGAACCAGTATCCGTCAACACGCATCCCCCCCTTCGGCAGGCGGTAGTTGCAAAGTTCGAACCCTTCAACAAACCCAGTTTCAATCAGCTCTTTTGCAACCGCGTCCATAAAGGATTCCAACTGATAAGTGCTTCCAGCCTCCGCATCAGCAAGAGTCTCCTGCCGAAAATCGTGAAAGAACTCCTCAGCTGACTGTTCCATTGCTCCCACCAAAAACGCTATCGGTATTGCACCCATACTTGGCAATGCTCTCAAGTTTGAGATCGTAGCCGACCCGCCCAACTCCCTCCGGTATTTCGGAGCGTACCAAGCGCGGAAATTCCCCCTCAACCCTATAGGTTTGGATGTCCGAAACGATAAACAATGGTTCGTCGTATTCGGGCAACGGTGCATAGGAGTGAGCTACGAGTTTGACTTCGAATCCCTCCACGGCTTCCGCGCTGTCGAGCAGATTCTGCACTTCCTCGACTATTACGTTCAGGGAACGACCGGCAGGTGAATCGGGTATGTTACTCAACCGGTAGATACGCAGAAACAGGTCGTCGTTTAGAGATTCCAGCTGATCTTCGGAGGAGATTCGAACCGTGCTCCGCTCAGCTCCCGAGAGCGATTTGATCTCCACAGCCGTGTTGCCATAGATGAAATCCTGGTGTGATTTCTCCGGCCCCTTCCAAGCTTCAACAGCCTGTGTCGCTCCCACATGCGCAATAAACTCGATGAGGTAGGATAGTTCGGCAAAAAGACCGCGAACTTCCTCGGCGGAAAGATGCTGCGCCCGACCGGACATGAAGGCTTTCCAACGACGCAGATGTGAAAGGGCAATGGACAGAGAACTCGGCGAATTGCTTCCATTCTCGAGCGCCTTGGCGAGAGTACGGCACAGAGCTTCGAACAGGTCCCTGTCAGCCTGTTTCTCAAGCGACAGAATAAGCCGTTGGATCCCGCTTTCAGTGCGCAGGTCCACCTCAAGCCCCTTGATGATGACCTGATGTTTTCCGAACTCGGCAGAATGATCTCCGTCGAGCTCCATGATGAACAGGCAGCGCCCGATAGGGTCTTTCGCCCAGAAGCAGGGAACCATCATCCGGGCTGCCAAACGGAGAACGTTGTAGCCGCAAGCCGGAACGGTGATCTGATCCCACGGAGATGTCTCAGTCATCCCATTCATCTCCCTCGCCGCCCTCTTCTTCTGGCGAGCCTGTGTTCTGCGTGATCCAGACCTTGTTTGCGACCACTGTGATGGTGGTGCCGTCACCGCCATAGGGAAAGCTAATGCCGAAAGTAGCAACAGGATCGGAAATCTCCTGGCGGTCGCGCGCCTTCAGACTGTGAACCATCAGCAGAGGTTTATTCCGCTCCGCACGGAAGTGAGCGTCGGAGGGTTCGCCTGAGCCACCCGCCCTAGCTGCTTGGTCCGCAGCTGCCGCTCGAGCGTTTTCCACCTGTCCTTCGGTCAGTCCCAGGCTTTCGTCTCCGCGGGATGCCACACGATCCTTGTTGAGGTGCCAACCTCTATCCTTCGGCTGGCCGTTGCCGACCTTGCGGAGCTGATGCTTCAGGCGGTACGGCTGATCTCCACCTTCCCCGCCTGTAGGCGAGATCAACAGGACATCGCCATGCGGATACTGTCTGGAGATGGCGTGCAGATACTCGATTGCGATTTCTTTCTCCTGCTGCCACTGGTCATGCGTCTCAAAATGAAGAAGGAAATCCTCAAGTGCTTTGACTGGCACATCACGAGCAATCAAACCCTTCCTCGTGTTCTCAAGAGTGCCATCAAAGCCGCGTTTCCAGAATTCCTCGATCAACGCAAAGTTCTTCTTGTTCACAGTATCATCGATCGAGACGGTATAAGCTTCCCGCAAGCAACCTGCGAGGCTCTGCTCGAAAGTGACTTCCGTTCCAGACCGCATCTTGTTCCTGGCAGTGATAAGCAGGCTGTCCGGATGTTTCATGACATAGAGACCGAAGTCTTTCGGGCTCTTCTTCAGCTGCCGCATCCTGTAAATCTGTTCCATCAACTCGCCGGAGGAGCGGGCAATGTGTGCGTACCAGTTGATAGAGTCCTGCGAGAGATAGACGCGGCACAAATCCTCGAAATTTGGTCTATACCCAAACCAGCGCCCCATCTGCATCAGCGTATCGTACATCTTGGTGTTGCGGTACATGTAGCTGATGGTCAAACCCTCGATCGTGAGCCCTCGGGACAAGCTCAGGCCGCCGATGGCAATGGCGGTTAACCCAACTCCTTCTTTCTCATATTTACCGAAATTCAGGTCGTCTTCGCTCTTGCTGTTGATAACGTAGAGGTGAAGATTTTCGAACACGCCGTTCAGTTCAGCCTTTACCTGCTCCCAACTGCAGCCAACAGAGAAAAACTCCTCATCATAGGCGGCTTTCAGCTGCTGCATGTAGACGTTGGATGATGATGTTGTCTCCGGCATCATGTAATTTGCCTTGACAGCTTCCCGTATTTTCCTTTCGCGCAGGCTGATAAGATCGCGTACCGCCTTTTGGATCGGTACAAATCGGGAGACATTGACCATCATCGAGCAATGTTTCTTCCGCTGTCCCCGAAGGTTGCGGATTGCCCGGGCAATCAAGAACTGATTCAGCGCTCGGTAAAGGCTCGGCGGCAGGTCGGATACGCTGTCTTCTCTCCTATGCGAAAACGGAAGCAAGTCCTCGCAGTCCGTAATCGTCTCAACGATTGTATCGCTCGTCGCGTCGTTTAGGAAAACCTTCTCCGCTCCAAAGTAGGTATTCGGCGCATCCAAGCAGTAGATGAAGTCACGCGGAAAAAGCTCCTCACGCACTTTTTCGTCGTATGCGTCAGGATCAATGAAGATGTTCGCGAACGGAGTTGCTGTGTAGCCGACATAGCAGGACTTGGCGAAAAGGTTCAGGATATTTCTGATTTCGGCGTTGGTCCGAGTGGGATTTACATCCTCCTTGTTCGTGTTAACAGAAGCGTTGTCGGCCTCATCGTCGATCATCAGCATCGGAACATCCGATATCAACCCGTCGCCGGTCGCGTTAAGCTCCCTCAGCCATTTGTAAAGAGCTGTCAGCGTGGTGACGTTCTTCTTGATAATGAGGATAATTGGCTTGCTGAAGTCATTGATCTTCCAGCCGCTCTTTTCCGCAGTATTCTTGTTGAAGTCTCCATCAACGGTCGTCAGCGTTGCAGGATGCGGGTAACCCGGATTGAGGCCCACGCCGATATTTTTCCTGTCTGCCGGATCGCTTGATCGGCCGATGAAGGCTTCATCTATACGCTCCTGGGTTTGCTTGCGCAGGTTGTTGTGAATGCCGGCGATTACGATGATAAATTTGTAGCCTGCGTCTGCAGCCTTTGCGATCAACCCAGTATAGTTTGCTGTCTTGCCGGACTGGACATGCCCGATCACCAAGCCCCGGCGATCCCAACTGCCTTCCTCCTGCGGATTCTGCAGAAGCGCCAGAATCTTTCCTGTCACATCACTCAGGGACTGCACCATGGGATCCGCCCAGCCATCCTGCTGGAGAAAACCTTCGTAAGCGTTCGAGTGGACCCATTTTATATCTTCACGCTTCCGTACCCACTGGTCGTCGTGCGTTGTGTTTGGGTCAACAAGGGAAACGCCGGCACTCATCTTCGTTACAACCGAGGTGAGAGCCTCGTTGACGACATCTTGCAGATCGCCTGCGTAATTGAAGAACGGCGCCATCTGCTTTGCCAGAGCTTCCACGTCTTCAAGCGTCGGAACCTGCTCGCGGTTTGAAAGTGCCGCGATAAGTCCGTTTCTGAAGTTCTTCTCTTGGGCGCTGGTTTCACCGCTCATGCAAATGCCTCTCTCGTGAATTTTTCTGCCGTCTCCATCTGGTTGTCGAACAGTCGCGTTGATCGGACAATCTGGAGGAACGCTTTGGGATCGCCCGGCCCGTCGCCGAACAACGCGCTGCGAAGACTTTTCAGGCGCTCAATGACTTCTTTTTCACCAAGAGCCGCTTGGACCATCTCGCGCGGATTGGTGGAATAGTCTGAATAAATCATCTCAACCGGCAGCGAAGCACCGATAGATTCGAGTAGAACATGCAGGGAACGGATATCCTCCTGTGGCAACCGGGCATCTAGGGATTGGACGAGTGGGTGCTGCATGTTCACGGCGAAGCGGATACCGCCGTGATCGGCATAGCGCTCCCAGATTGGCGCCCGCGTTTCCTGAAACAGCTTCTGGCCGCGCCCGCGATGAACGATAACGCTGCGCGCGGTTATCTTCGCAATGATCTGCCGAAGACGTTCCCTTACGATGTGAGGCGGCCGTGCTCGTGACTTCTTGATATCAATGGTCCAGTCCTCATCGAGACTGTTCGGGAAATCAATCTGAACCCTAGCAAGCTTGGTCGCCTCTCCTTTCGGCACAAGGCGGAACCAGTCACCCCATGCCATCAAACGAGCGTTGCGGTAGATGTAGGCCCCCTGATTAGAGATGAAGTCGCTCCGGTCCTGATAGTAATCGTATTCCGAAGCGGACAATCGATTGTGGTGCGGGAGAATATACGGCTGCATTTGAACAGCGTCGTCGCCGATCCACACCGTTTCTTCGGGCAGCATCTGCGTCGCCGAATTATTCCGGCAGAATGGATCGAAGGCCGCTACAGGATGTCCATTTATCAGAATCGCAATTTTCTTACGCCCCTTGACATCGCCGGACAGGAAGCGGTGAAAGACCAGCGACAGATGACGATCGACAGCTGCGATCTTCTCGTTGACGATTTCGTCCCGCTTGTTTCCGGTCTCATCTTCGAAAAGCCGATCAAGATCGCGCCAGACAACAAGGGTGCCGGTTCCATCAATTGTTTCGATAAACGGCAGGCTGGATATCTCGGAAGGGTCAAGGATCGACATGTTCCAGTCATCTTCATCCTCGATCTTGGCAAGATCCCATTCGGCTGCGACTCTCTCCCCGTGCTGGCTGCTTGCGACCGTAAGCCTTTTGCATTGTGAAAAGGACGCCGTTTTCAATCCAAGCCCGAAACGACCCAAGTCTTTCGGGCTACGCTTCTGCTTGGGATCGGTCGAGCCATGGCGCATCGCTAGGATAACTTCGACCTCATTCATCCCCTTGCCGTTATCCGAGATTACGACAACCGGATCGGCCCGGCTGATATCGCAGAAAATCTGGATAAACGTGGCATCAGCGGAAATACTGTTGTCGACCAGATCGGCGATGGCAGTTTCCAGGGAATATCCAAGATCTCTCAGTGATGCGGAGAGACAGGCCGCACTTGGTGGAAGATGGTGTGGTCTTGCCATTGATCAGCCGCCTCTGATCGTTTCTGAAATCCGCAGTACAACATCGTCGCGATTTTCCTTCAGCTCGCACTCCCAAGCGGTTAACACCGTCCATCCCGCCTCTTCGAGTGCTTCGCGATTACGGATGTCCCGCTCAACGTTATCCTCGAATTTTTTTGTCCAGAATTCCGTTCGCGTGGATGGCATTGTTGCGTTTTTACAGGCGGAATGACGATGCCAGAAGCAGCCATGCACGAAAATCGCGACCCTGTATTTTGGAAGCACGATATCTGGCCGCCCGGGAAGGTCTTTGGAGTGCAGTCGAAAGCGGAACCCGGCCCGATGAAGCAGTGACCTCAAAAGCAGTTCCGGCTTGGTATTCCGGCTCCCGATCCGGGACATATTCCAGCTTCGGCGATCGGTCGAGATTGTATCGACCATTACCGCCCTCTCATCGAAGCTAAAACCTCGGCGACAATCTCGGCAATCTGTCTCGCAAGCTGCGGCGGGACGGCATTGCCAACCTGACGATACTGAGCCGTGCGCGGACCGGAGAAGAAGTAATTATCTGGGAAGGTCTGCAACCGCGCAGCCTCTCGGACAGTAAGACTGCGGCACTGAACAGGGTCGTAGTGGATGAAATAGTGTCCATCCTTTGAAATATGCGATGTGATTGTCGCGGAAGCCTGATTTGCAAGCTGAACTCTGAAACGGTCAGAGAACATCTTGCCGGTACGGCCCAGTTCCACGTTCTGATGATCGGGAAGCAGCCCCTCAGGAAAGTCAGCCAGCTTCGGGCTGCGCCCTGTCTTCTGCGCGAACATCGCAGCATAGAGGTAGCGGCGAAGGTCTGATGCCATATGGCTTCGAGCTTCGTGTGATGTCAGAACACCAAGACGTTCGTCGTATAAACTTTTAAGAACAGGATGGTTGGGACTACGCACAACGTAACGCGAAGATGAGATCGCTTTGGGTGAGCGGGTATTGATCAGGCTGTCCAAGCTCAGGCTGTCTGCCATCTCTGCAGCATAATCAGCGCCGTTCAACTGACGACGTATATTCATTTTCGAAATTATATGCAGCTCTGAGAGCCACGCTTCGAAGGAGTCTTTTTCTCTTGAGAGGGCGCTGCGTATCGAAGGAAGCGAACCTATCGTATCTTTGACAGTAGGCGCTTCCAGCTTTTCAAGCGTTCTCGGCCGAACCTTCAAATCGCTACGGATGCCTACAATAAACATGCGATGGCGGGCCTGAGGGATACCGTATTCCTCTGCTTTTACGACGAACAGTCGTGGATCAACCTCACCATCGGCCACGCCTTCTTCCGACAGAGAATACAGCCTGTAAGTCAGGTCTTTAGGAGCGCCCTTAATAGCGCTGCCCGGTCGCATCAGGTCCTGAACAATCCTGTTTATCGCCGATTTGCCTTCGATTGTGGCTGAAAGCAGTCCTTTTACATTCTCCATGACAAAGACCGGCGGACGATGATCAACGATAATTCTCAGATATTCGAGATACAGTGTATGTCTCTCGTCCTGCTCGAAATCCGGCTTGCTCATCATTCTTGATCGACCGACCAGTGAATAGGCTTGGCAGGGCGGTCCGCCTACCAAGGCCCACTTTTCCGAAGCTCCAAGCTTTTCGGAAATCAGAGTTTTAACGTTGGAATGAGAGGATGGACCCAGAGTGATTTGCAGCGCACTTTGCCGCGCTTCATTGTGGGCTGCCGGATACAGAGAAAACAGATTGTCGAGCGTTATGCGCCCAGACAAAAAATCATAGTATTCTTCCGGTGCTTCACCTTCAGGAAAATGCCTGAAGAAGTGACGCAGTAAAAGCGTCTGATGAGAGGAATCGTCCTTCTCGATGGAGATCACGCTTCTGAACTGCGCCCTTCCATCAGCGACCTGTGCAGATGCAAATCCCTCGCCCAAACCACCGGGGCCGGCGAAAAGATCAATCACCGGATACGTTGCACCGCGCGTTGAGCGCTTGGCTTTTTGATCTGATTCAAAGGTAGCCTGTGTCACTGACTGGTGGTCAGCCTGCAATAACATTATAAACCGTTCACTTTCAATGATTGTTACCGGGCTACCTGCACGTCCCGGGAATGAATCGACTACCCGGCAGGCAGGCATTTTAGTCAGTTCGACAATCGGCGCAATGCATTGTGCACCGTATCGGCCACCTTTACTTGTATTGTGTCGTAGCAAACACAGCCACTAAACGCGATCATCAAGCAACTTGAATTGCTAATATTTAGAGCTTGTTGGACCTCGGCCATTAAGCGCCTGTATGCGTTCTGCCTCGGTCGCCGTCAGCCGGCAACTTCAACCGACCGAGAGCTTGTTTAAAGACGCGCGAATAGAAAATGGCGCACCCGACATGCGCCATTTGTTTTTCTGGGGATATCCAGCTGGTTCCGCGTAAGTCTTGTAGCATAAGCATTTTTCCCTCTTTCATAGTCCAGAGCGTTCCGTTAATGTTCCATGGCTTCCGAGGTTTATTGGGGGAAGGGAAGGGGGAAGGGCTTTGACGTCACTCAATCGCAGGCCAGCGAAAACGTTGACCGCACAGTTTGTAAAGAACGCTTCGACGCCGGGTAAATACTTCGATGGGCATGGCCTTTTTCTTCGCGTCGATGACGGCGGCGGTCGCTATTGGGTCCAGCGCATTGTCATCCGCGGCAAGCGCCGTGAAATCGGGTTGGGTCCAGCGTCACTGATCACCCTATCTGAAGCTCGGGCGGCAGCGATCGAAAACCGCAGGTCGGCAAGGTCCGGTGGCGATCCAATCGCAGACAAGAAACAGGCAAGTGCGATCCTCACTTTCAAGGAAGCGGCGCAGCGCGTGCATGTCGAGCTGTCGCCCACCTGGAAAAATCCCAAGGATCGGGCGGCTTTCCTTGCTACTTTGGAAAGGTATGCATTTGGCACGTTAGGCACGGTTCTGGTGTCGGAGGTCACGAGCTCAGATATCCGCAAGGTCATCCTCGGTGCCCGGAAGGTGGCGCCAGAAGTCGCCCGCAAGCTGACGTTTCGGATCTCGGCCGTGTTTAAGTGGGCTATCGCCGAGGGCATGCGAGCGGACAATCCAGCTCTCGCCGGCGCACTTGCCTTGCCGAAGCAGGAGAAAAGCAAGGGCCAGCGCAAGGCATTGCCCTACGAGGAAATCAACGGCTTTATGGCCGCTGTGTCTGCTAGCGCTGCGACACAGGCCACAAAACTTGCGATCGAATTGGTAGTCCTCTCGGCCTGTCGATCAGGTGAAGTGCGCGGCGCGGTATGGCCGGAGTTCGATCTCGACGCGAAGGTCTGGACCATCCCGGCCGAGCGCATGAAAATGAACCGCGAGCATCGCGTTCCCCTTACCGCTCGCGCCCTGCAGATCCTCGAAGAGGCAAAGAAGCTCGACGATGGCAGCGGGCTTGTGTTCCCTGGTACGAAGGAAGGAAAGCAGCTTTCCGACATGACACTGTCGAAGCTAGTCAAAGAGTTGGGCTATGCGGTCGATGTTCATGGCTTTAGAGCTTCGTTCCGCACGTGGGCGCAGGAGCGAACGAATTTTCCTCGCGAGATCGCCGAGGCTGCACTTGCGCACGTGTCAGGTGACGCTGTCGAACGAGCTTACGCAAGATCGGATGTATTTCAGAAGAGGCGAAAAATGATGGATGCGTGGGCGGCATACGTCGCCGGAACCCGCGGAGACAACTTGGTCAGGATTGGATGATGGATTACAAACAGGCTGTTCGCAAAACCATCGTTACGGAGTGCAAAATATCTCACAAAAAGCCCGGCGATCCAATGTATCCGGGGTGGGCCCCTGAGGATGACCAGAAAGACGCATGGGTCGTCTGGATCACAACGCGTTCGGGGCTATTGCCTGCGACTTTGGGCATGAAAATATTCAAATCAAAGGCTGATGCTGAAGATTTCGTCGCAGAGTTTCCTGTTGGAAAGGAAATTCCCCAGAACGTTAAATGGATTGGACAGGAGGAGCGGCGCCTGGGACACATCCGCGACTCGATAAACAGAAAGGACGTGCCGCGTGCTGGCACGGGGGACGAGGATTCGCCCTTGGCTTTCGGCGTCCTAATTGACGCAGGTCTAGAAACCTGGCGGTCAGGGGTATCACCGTTGGTGAGAGATAGTCTTGGACGCCGTCGCATCGGAGAGCTGAAAAACACGTTCGGTGAGAATTGGACAGTGGCTGCCGTGTTCGAATATTGCTGGATCAATCTCCCTCCATCATCGCCGGCCTACATCGCAGCGCTCTATAAATTTCACTGGTACATCACCCAGGACGAGTTTGCCGCCGGTTATCTTTGGCGCGATCTTGAAATGCTTATTCATGGAGTTGAGTCCGCGGCTGTCACCTCGATGGAAAGAGCTAAGAGAGCCGGCGCTGCCGGAAGCGAGAGGTCCGCGCAGAACCGCCAAAAGCGCCAGTTGGCGCTCATCGCAGAAATGGAGCGCTTCGCAGCTCGAAACCCAGACATGGTGAAGTTAGGGCCCGACGCAGTCGTGAGTTTGGTTATCGAGGCCTGCGCCGAAAAGGAACCTACGCTTTGGAGACAAGGGCGGGGTCAGGTGAATGAGTATCTCGGTGAGATCCGTAGAGGAGAGGCTGGAGAAGAGCTAAGGGCTCGGTTTGAGGCGTTGTTTGGAGTGAAACCGCCTAAGCGGTTACGCCGATTACGACAATAGTCCAGGCGGATTATTTATATTTCGGATGCGGCCTAAGCTGCTAATGATAAACATCAAATGCGCCTATGGCGCCAATTTTCGATATTCCATTAAGTGGGAAATCACAGCAAGTTCCAAGCATGTTCAACGCCCTCCAAAAGGAGCTAGGCATGCTTGAGAAGCACCTGAGACTACCTGCCGTAATAGACATTACCGGCCTTAGCCGTAGCACTATTTATGCGATGATGAGCCAGGGCGAGTTTCCTCGTCCAGTAGCGCTCGGCAAGCGCCTGGTCGCTTGGCCAGAGAGCGTGATCGCCAAGTTTTTGCGAGAGCGCGCCACAGCAACTCAAGTCGCTGCTTGAGATCGTTGCATGTTGACCGCCAGCACCGAAGAGCAGATCGAGGCGTGGGATCGTTACGCTGACGCCAAGCGCCGCGCCGATAAAACACTGCTGATCGAGGATGGACTTGCCGCGATCCGTGCGTGGAAGGAGTTCGCGAACCTCTTCCTACCTGAGTGTCGGCAACTGCCGCTAACGCCGCCGCGACCGACGAAGGTGACGACATTCCCGATTCACAAGACTAGGCCGCCGGGAGGGCAGACCACTCGATGAGTGAAAATCTCGACGTGCAATGCCTGCCATACATGCCGCTGCAAATCGAGCGCCTTCGAAAGTCGAAGGCATGGCTGCGCTGCAAGCGAAATCCAGAAATCGCGTTTTACATGGTGAACCTCTGGATGCGCGCCTGGCACGAAATTCCGGCCGGCAGCATCGAGGACGACGACGACGTTTTGGCCGATGCCGCAATGTGCGCGCCGGAAAGATGGGAAGAGCTAAAAGACGACATCCTCAATGGCTGGGATCGACGCGAAGGGCGTGTCTGGCACAGCACTGTCATAGAGATTGCCACAGAGGCAGTCGGCAAGCTTCGCATGAACAAATCGCGCACTGCGGCAGCTCGCGAGGCGCGAGAACTTCAACGTCAGTCATCTGTGACAGACATTGTGACAGAGAATGTCACTGGCTCTGTAACAGAGCACGAAGGGAAGGGAAGGGAAGAGAAGGGAATAGAAGATAAAACAACATCTGACGATGTTGTTGCCGTCGCCCCTTCGATTTCTCAGGATTTTGCCTTCGAAGCGCAGTCGATCAGGCTGACTGCAGTTAATCTGGAGCAGTGGCGGAAGGCATTCCCGCATGTCGCACTTGAGGCGGAGCTTTGGGCGCTGGACGAATGGGCCGGTACCAAGGGCAACAAGTGGTTCACTGCCGTCAGTGGGGCTTTGGCGAAAAAAGAACGAGCGGCGGTCGATCGCGTCAGCACTGCCGCAGCGGTTCGCGATCGAGGAGGCGGCCAGCGGCGGGCTGATCCACGAATATGAAAACCATAGATCAGATCCTTCGCGAAAACGGCATCCAGCTTAGGCGCGTCGCCACCGGCAACCAGAAAACAACCTGCCCGAAATGCTCGTCAACCCGGCGCAACAAGCGCGAGCCTTGTCTCTCCGTCCGGATCGATGCTGAAGGCGTCCAGTTCAACTGTCACCATTGCGGCTTCCATGGAGGCGATTTCCTTGACCAACATTCTCGGCCCGGCGGGCGCACTGGCATTCCAAAACCGGCAGATCGATCCACAGGTCGCCGTTCTTTCCGGAGCCTATACGGGTAAGGCCGTCACCGGCGCCGACGGTAGCACTACCGTCGAAGCGGATGCTGCCGGCAACATCGTCGTCTTTCCGTTCATCGATGGCGGCCGGCCCGTCGGTGAAAAATACAGGGCGCCAGGCAAGAAGTTCTGGCAGCGCAAGGGCGGCCGGAAAACATTCTGGAACGCGGACTGCATGGACGACCCGGCGCTTGAAGAAGGGCACAAGGCGCTGATCATCACCGAGGGTGAGATTGATGGACTGACGGCGATCGATTGCGGATTCCACACAACGGTCAGCGTCCCGGACGGCGCGCCTCCTGTCAGGGATGGCGAAGATCCGGACCAGCTCGATGAAGCCGTTCCCGACGACGACAGCCGCGGGAAGTTCGAATTCGTCTACAACAACCGTCATCGAATCAAGCGCATCAAGCGGTTCATTCTGGCGGTCGACAACGATCCTCCTGGACGCAGGCTGGCCGCGGAGCTGGTCCGGCGCCTCGGCGCCGCTCGATGCTCGTTCGTAACCTATCCGGAGGGCTGCAAAGACTTGAACGATGTGAAGATGCAGGAGGGACCGGATGCGGTCGTTCGCGTCATCACGGAAGCAAAGCCGTACCCCGTCAAGGGCATCTATTTGCTCTCGGATTACCCGGAGCTCGACGAGCCGGTGACCTATTCGACAGGATGGCCGGACCTCGACGACTATCTCCGCGTCTGGCTGGGCGAGCTGATGGTGGTCACCGGTATTCCGGGCCACGGGAAATCCACCTGGACCATGAACCTCTGCGTCAACCTCGCCCGCAAACACGGTTGGCGCGTCGGCGTGGCGTCATTCGAAATCCCGACGGTGCCGGCGCTGCGCTTCAAGCTCCGGCTGGCTGCGTCGGGGCTCGGCACCAAGCAATGGACCCGCGACGACGTGGCGGAAGCGGACGTCTTCATCCAGCAGCACTTCGTCTTCATCGATGCCGATCCAACTGGAGAGGCTGATGACGACATGACGCTGGAATGGCTGCTCGATCGCGCGGCCGACGCCGTCATGAGGCATTCGATCCGGGTGCTGGTCATCGATCCGTGGAACGAAGTCGAACATTACCGGCCGAAGGGTGAAAGCGAGACGCAGTACATAAATCGGGCGCTCCGCCAGATCCGTAAGTTTGCGCTTAGATACGGGGTGCTGGCGATCGTCGTCGCACATCCGACCAAGGAACTCGGCAAGGGCGGCGAATCCAGGACTCCGACCCTGTACGACATCGAGGGGTCGGCAGCCTGGTACAACAAACCAGACCATGGCGTTGTCATCGATGTTCCGGATCCTGATCTTTACGAAACGGTGGTTTGGGTGAAGAAGGCCCGCTTTTCTTGGTCAGGCCGCAAGGGCGACGTGACGCTGGAATATTTGCCGGAAACAGAGGGCTATCGATCCCTGAATGGTTTTGCTCCGCTTTGGAAGGCGGCGCAGGCCGACCATCAGCAATACCGGCATAAATCCACTGGCAGCGAATCTTGAAATTGATCCGAGGGACGAAGATGTCTGAAAAGCGCAAGAAGCAGAAGAGCGGACTGGAGTGGCAGCCCAAGATCAAGGTCGAAAAGGTCACCGTCGACAACCCGTTCTATTCCAAGGCTCACCAGGGCGTCGGAGCCAACCCGGTGAAGATCCAGGCTCAGATGAATATCCGCGAGAGCGCTATAGTCACGCTCGCTGCCAGGAAGCAGATCAACGAGGCGCAGCTTGCCGCAGCGACGCGCTTCAGGGCGCTCTACGAGGCCATGGGCGGGGCGGGGGCGGGATCGTTCGACTACAGCCGCGAGCCGGTAGACGGCGGCGGATCACGCGAGCCTCTGACGGAACAGCAGATCCGTGCCGGTCAGGAGCTGAAACGCTGCCGCGAGATCCTCGGCATCAAAGCATATGACATCATGAGCAAGGTCGCCGGCCAAGGCTATGCGATCGGTGAGCTTGCGAAGTCGCATCGAGAGCGCACCACGCTTGCAGATTATCTAAAGGATGGTCTCGACGAGATGGCCCGTAACTGGGGCTATGAAAACCGTGGTACGCAACGGAAGAGGGCTTGACGGCCACTTGCGCCGTTACAACGAACAGGCTATAGATTAGCTATATTGGTGATTTGCGCAAGACCAGCCCCTCGAAGGCTGTGAGCCAAGGTAGGAGACGGCCTCCGAAGATAGCCGTAGTCGGTTAAGGGTGGCGCAAAGTCCTTGTGAGAGCCTCGCCTTCGGGTCCGACTAGGGCATAGATCGTTCGGGAGCGCGTTGCGCGTGAGGCTTTAAGCCTCCCCGGCGTCCAGAAGCACCGGGAGCGCTATCGGAGTGACGTGGAAGTCGTCTCACACACAGCCCGCCCGGTTCGCCGACGCGGGTGTAAAGATGAATGCCAAGTTCACATAACGTTCATCCCCATAAGAGCATGGTCGCCCACATTGGAAATCGAAAGGCGTAACCATGAATGGTTTTTCTCGCATCGGTACTGCTGTAGTTGCAGTAGTTATCGCAGCATCGAGCTTCGGCATGGCCTCGGCCGCCCCGTTTGTCGGGCAGCATCCACAGGTGACGTCCGACGTGGAATTGGCCCAGTACCGTGAAGATCGCCGTCCTGACTGGCGTCGCGACCGGCACCACCGGGACCGCTACGAACGTCGTCACGACCGCCGCGGCTACTGGAACGGTCATCGCGGTTACCGGGACTACCGCAAGGGCTATCGCCGCCACAGCGACGGCTACTACTATCCGCGCTCTGTGTTCCGGCTCTACATCCGCTAAGCGGCTTTAGCTTCCTTCGACAACCCCGTCAGAAATGGCGGGGTTTTTTCCGGGGTTTTTGATGCCCGTTGGGCACCACCCCCGATGTCTCAATTTGTGCCTTCAGGAGAGGGTAGAGGTTGGAACATCACCATAGCCGTTCTGGCAACCACCATTTCAGCTTGTCCCGTGTGTATGGGATCACCGCCTGACCGCCTTGCGAGGCAAGCCCCAGCGCATAGGCTTCCGCTTCAGCAAGCGTAGCGAAGGTTCGCGTCCATGCTTTCTCACCCGCAAGCGGCGGGTGATACACGGTGGTTTCGTCAGCCCCGGTGGGGTGACTGATGAGTATTCTCTCGTATGCCTCCTCTGGGGTGACATCGAGGTAGGTCTTGTTGCCGGTCATTGACCCTCCGAAAGATTGTACATGCCCGTCCTAAAGAACGCACGGCACGAGAAGTTCGCGCGCTTTAGAGGCGGTTCACGCTATCAACCCATCCTCTGGCGGCGATCGAAGCCTTCGTGACCTCGCCCAGATGCGTAATTTTGATCTTGCCGTTGATGAACGGAAGTTGGAGGCCCTTTTTCGAACCATCTACCTTGATCGGGCTCATCGTGGTGGGTGACGTCATTCCGTAAATCAAAACGCTTCCGTTTGGTGGCACAATCTCGATGTCAACAATGATCGCGCGAAGGATATCACCCGTCGGGACGGCCAGTTCGAATTCGCCGTGTATTTTAATCTGATCGGTCATCAGGCATCTCCAAGCTGCTGAGGAAGAGTTCCAATCTTCACCACTGCACATTCGATTGAGTCGCGGAAGAGAAACGGCAACTTGGTGGTGTGAAACCACCAATGTATCGTGGTTTTCCACGTTGTTCGACTTGTCCACAGGAGGCGAAGGTATCAACATTACCCAGCAGGTGACCGCATGATTGAGCACTACCTGATGCTGGCGCTGCTTTTGCTCGGCGCTCACTGGCTCTGCGACTATCCTCTGCAAGGCCAGTTCCTTTCCGACGCCAAACAATCCGGCCCGCTGCGCGTTTACCACTTGGTCGCTCACTCCGGCATCCAAGGCGCCGGCGTCGCAGTGGTCACCGGTAACGTCTGGCTAGGTCTGCTCGAATGGCTGGCACACACGATGATCGACGAGGCGAAGGTGAGGGGGAAGACGACTTTCGCCCAAGACCAGGCCTTGCACATCATCTGCAAGGCCATCTGGCTCGCCTACCCCGTCTTGTTCGCAACGCTCTCGCATGGTGCGTCTATCTCGCTCTGGTGGCGCTGACGTTCGGTCTGGCATCTCTACCAGGATGGTGGCTGTTATGAGCGGGAAGATCGAGCGCGGCGCGCTGCTTTGGCTCTTTCCATCTTTTCGGCGAGATCTGAGAAGGCTTCTTTGAATGGCCTTGCGGCTTCCATTTCTTCCCTGGACATGGGTGGGTTGTCGAAAACGCCATCCCAGTCGTCCTTGGAATATCCTCTACCCGGCTGATACTCGGGCATTTCCTGGACTTTGATAACCATCAGAGCATGCTCCTCTCGCGGAGTTAGAGCGGGTGTATGCGGCTCACGTAGTGAACTAGAAAAGTCGCCGTCGGTTGCAAGATACCTGACTGCGCGTCCGCCTCTCACAAGGAAAACTCTAATGGACCCTTCGATTGCTCCGGCCTCCCGGGCTGCGGCGGTAACGCCGAACGATACTGCCATCGTCGGTGCGCGCGCGCTTTATATCGGCACGGCGGGCGACGTTGCCATTGCGCCACGCCGGGACATGGACCCTGTCATCTTCAAGAGCGTTCCGGCCGGGACGATCCTGCCGGTTCACGCCGCGATTGTCGCGCTTACCGGGACCACGGCTTCCAACATCATCGCGCTGTTCTAAGCGTCACAACCGTCACAACCGTCACGTGACGTCACGCTACAGCAGCCCCGCCGATCAGAAGGCAGGACCATGACAGGCAGACCTACAAAATTCACGCATTCCCTTGCTGACATCATCTGCGAGCGCATCGCCGACGGCGAAAGCCTCCGGTCGATCTGCAGGGATGAAGCCATGCCGGCTAAGTCGACGGTGTTGGCCTGGCTGGCTGATGACGACAAGACCGCTTTTCGGACCAAGTATGCGCAGGCGCGCGAAATCCAGGCCGACGGCTTCGTCGACGAGATGGTCGAGATTGCCGACGATGGCACGAACGACTGGATGGAAAAGAAGAACGCCGACGGTGAAACGACCGGCTGGCAGGAGAACGGCGAGGCGCTCAGACGCTCGCAGCTCCGCATTTCGACGCGGCAGTGGATTGCCGAGAAGCTGAAGCCGAAAAAGTATGGCGCCAAGGTCGAGCTGGAACACGGTGTGACCGGCGAGGTGTCGCAGCTGCTGGAAGCTATCAATGGCAAGACCCGCGGACTTCCAAGCGGCAGTTGATCAGTTTTCAGACTGGCGCTGGCGTCTGAACAACCTCTATTGGATCACGGACAAGGAAGGCAAACGGGTCCGGTTCGAAATGAACTGGGCTCAGATGACCTTCTTCGAGCAGATGCACTATCTGAACGTGCTGCTGAAGGCCCGCCAGCTCGGCCTGACGACGTTCATTCAGATCTTCATGCTCGATGCCTGCGTATTCAATCGCGACATTCGCGCCGGCACGATTGCTCACACGCTGGGCGATGCGCAGACCATCTTTCGGGACAAGGTGAAATACCCTTACGACAACCTGCCTGAGGGTATCCGGGAAGCGGTGCCGATCGTCAGGGATAACCAGACGGAACTGCTCCTGGGGAATAACTCCAGCATCCGCGTCGGCACGTCTCTCCGCTCGGGAACGCTGCAATATCTGCATATCTCCGAATATGGGAAGCTTTGCGCGAAATATCCCGAGAAGGCGAGGGAAGTCCGCACCGGAGCTTTGAATACCGTGCAGGCCGGCCAGCTGGTCTTCGTCGAAAGCACGGCGGAAGGCCAGGAAGGGCATTTCTACTCGCTCTGCGAAGACGCACAGGTCAAGCAGCGCCAGTCGTCGAAGCTGACGGAGCTCGACTTCAAATTCCACTTCTTCCCGTGGTGGAAAGAACCGCAGTATTCGATCGCGCCCGAGGGCGTCGTCATCACCGAAGCGTTCGCGAAGTACTTCCGCACCCTGGCTGACCAAGGCATCGAACTGACGGACGGCCAAAAGGCTTGGTACGTCAAGAAAGCGGAAACGCAGCTTGGGGACATGAAACGCGAATATCCGTCATCGCCGGCGGAAGCGTTCGAAGCCAGCGTCGAGGGCGCATACTATTCGGATCAGATGGCTGTTGCCGATGCCGAGGAGCGCATAGGCATCTTCCCGCATGTGGCCGGCTTCCCGGTCCACACCATCTCCGATATCGGCATGGATGACACCACGGATCAACGGCACGCGGCGCATCCTGGCAAAGATCGAGTTCGACCAAGCGGGGTGCGCTCAGGGCATTAAGTGCCTGCGGAACTACCGGAAAGAATGGGATGAGGATCTGAGCGTTTTCCGCGACGTGCCGCTGCACAACTGGGCTTCGCACGGCGCCGACGCCTTCGGCGGTCTGGCGATCATCTTCACCGGATTGGCGGCCGAACCGCTCAAGCCTGAACCAAAGCCGCTGCGGACGTTCCAGACCATGACGTTCAACGATTTCGTCAATTCCACACCGACCCAGAGCGAGCACGTTTGATGGACGACGAAGCCACGACATTGCCGGGCGATGAGAAGTACGACCTGGCAAAGGTTGGCGCGCACTGGCAGCAGGAGCTTGAGCGCGGACAGCGATACTTCAAATCGTGGATCGATCGCTGCACCAAGATTGAGAAGATCTACCTTCAACAGGCCGACCAGCAGAGCGCGAAACGTCGGTTCCCGATGCTATGGGCGAACATTTCGGTTCTGCAGCCGGCCGTCTATGCCCGTGTCCCGCAGCCTGTCGTCGAGCGCCGTTTCAAGGATTCTCAGCCGGTTGCGCGGATGGCGTCTGAGCTGGTTGAGCGCAATCTTGCGTTCACCGCTGATGACGCGGATCTGGATTCCTTGATGCGGGCGGTGCGCGATGACTTCCTGCTCTGCGCCCGGGGCACTGTCTGGCTGCGGTATGAAGCGGATTTCGAGCCGCTCGACATAGGCGTTGAACCTTCGAATGCTCCGGCCCTAGACATGGAGGGGGACAACGGCGGCCCAACGCCTGAGCAGATCACCGATGAACGGGTGTGCATAGACTACGTCCACTGGTCGGACTTCCTGCACTCTCCGGCACGCCGCTGGAAGGATGTAACGTGGGTGGCACGTCGCGTGCCCATGACAGACGATGAATTCGACAAGCGCTTTCCGGAGGGTCGGGCAAGCCTGGCCGCAAACGGCGCCGGCTCCAATCACGGGACCAATCAGACGGAACGCGCTCAGAACGAGGGCAAAACCTACGTCTGGGAAATCTGGTGCAAGAGCGAGAATTATACGGTCTGGATTGCCGAGGGATCGCCCGTGGCTCTTGAGGTCTCGGAGCCGCCGCTGAAGTTGACGCGTTTCTTTCCGTGCCCGCGGCCAGCGTTCGGAACGCTGTCGACTACCTCGCTGATTCCGGTGCCTGACTATGTCTATTACCAGGGCCAATGCGACGAAATCGATGGTCTGACGAAGCGCATCAACAAGCTGACTGATCAGCTCCGCCTGAAGGTATTCTATCCATCGGGTGACGGTTCGGTATCGCCAGCAATTGAGAAGGCGATGCGGCCTGACAACGACACGGTCATGGTGCCGATCCCGGAATGGGCCGCGTTCACTGACAAGGGCGGTTCCAACGCTATCGTCACACTGCCGATCGACGAGGTTCAAAAGGTCATCGTGGCGTGCATCGAGGTGCGCAAGCAGCTGGTCGAGGACGTCTATCAGATCACAGGGATCAGCGACATCGTCCGCGGCGACACTCAAGCGTCAGAGACAGCGACCGCGCAACGGATCAAAAGCCAGTGGGGTTCGATCCGCATCCGCGACCGCCAGGCCGAACTGGCACGGTTTGCCCGCGATATCGTCAACCTCGCCGGCGAAATCATCTGCGATCAGTTCCAGCCGGAGACGTTGATGCTCGTCAGCGGAATCCAGCTTCCGACCGCGGCCCAGAAGCAGCAGGTCCAGATGCAGATGCAACAGCAGCAGATGGCGCAGCAGCAGGCAGCGATGCGCGCCCAGCAGATGGGGCAGCCCGCGCCTCCGCCGCAGCCTCCTCAGTTGCCGCCGGAAATGCAGAAGATGATGGAGCAGCCGACGATCGATGAAGTCGTGCAGTTGCTCCGCAATGACAGCGTGCGGGGCTTCAGGATCGACATCGAGACGGATTCCACGATCGAGCCGGACGAGGACGCCGAGAAGCAACGGCGAATGGAGTTCGTCCAGATGGTCGGCGGCTTCATGCAGCAGGCCGGCGCCATAGCGCAGCAGACGCCTATGCTGGTCCCTGTGATGGTCGAGACGTTGCTGTTTGCCGCACGTGGTTTCAGGGCAGGGCGTCAGCTCGAAAACACACTTGAGCAGGTCGGCGCGCAGCTCTCCCAGTCCGCGACCGCGCCCAGGCCTCCACCGGAGCCCACGCCAGAGCAGATGATCAATCTGAAGACGGCGCAGGTGAAAGCCGGCGCCGAGGAGAAGAAAGCCCAGCTCAGCGTTGCCCAAGCGCAAATTGAGCACCAGACCACGGTGGAACAGGCGCGCAGCGCCATGGCCTCCCAGGCGCTGCAGCAGTTCCAGCAACAGCCGCCAGCCTATCAGTGAACGAGGGAAGCATGAGAGAACGATACTGCCGCGTCTGCGGCGGCTGGCACGCGCTCGACAAATGGCCACACAACTGCATGCCGGTTCAGAACCTTGCGCAGTCGGATCTGCCGGCGCCGCACTTCGTCAGCGACAGCATCGATATCCAGTCGATGCATGACGGCCAGCATTACACTTCGAAGGCTAAGCTGCGTTCCGCCTACCGGTCGGCCGGTGTCATTGAGATCGGTAATGAGAAGCCGCAGCCGATCGAAAAGCCGAAGACGGATCGGGCTGCCATCCGGAACGAACTGCGGCGAGTTCACGCCGAATACAACGCCTGACCGGGCATCAATCCCCGAAATAGGAAACATCCGACATGGAAGACCTGATTAACGAGGCCGGCAACGGCAGCGAAGACCTCGGCACGTCCACCGAAAAGCCTGTCAGCATCCGCGACAGCCTCAGGGCTGCGATCGACAGTGCTGACGGTAACGTCTCGGCGTCCAGCAGCACGGATCGACAGCGCGACGAACACGGCCGCTTTGCCCCGAAGGAGACAGACAAGGGAAACCCGGCCGCGGCGGCAGTGCCGAAGCCTTTAGATGCACCAGCAGCAACCAACGCCGCCACAGCAGCCCCGCAGACGCCAGCCGTGGCGCCCGAACAGCAGCCGGCCGCAACGACGCACCGTGTGCCCCCTGGCTGGTCGGCTGAGGCAAAGGCTCAGTTCGGGACTCTGCCGCCCGAGGTGCAGGCCGCCGTCGCCAAGCGAGAGCAGGAGGTCGACAACGGTTTCCGTGTTCTGCAGGACTACAAGGGCCTCGAGGAATTCACACCGATCGTCCGCCAGGCCGGCACGACACATGCCGATGTCATGCGGAAGGCGATCGACTGGGAACAGTCGCTTATTCGCGACCCGGTCAACACCGTCATTCACGTCGCCAGGATGGCCGGCGTCAATCTACAGGCCCTTGTCGCCGGGCAGCAGGACCAGATCCTGCAGCGCCGGCCGCAACAGGCTCAGCAACAGCCAACGCCTCAACCCGTCAACGTCGAGGCAACGGTTGAACAGGTACTTCGGAAACGAGACACTGAAACTCAGGTCAATGCCTTCATTTCCGACCCAGCAAATGTGCACGCCGAAGCCGTTCTCGACGACATGGTGGCCCTCATCAGCGCAGGGCGAGCATCGAGCCTCAAGGACGCCTACGACGCCGCATGCTGGATGCGTCCGGACATTCGTCAGCAGTTGATCAGCCAGACTGCACAGCCGGCGCCCGATCCAAACGCCCAGAGAGCCGCTGCGGCCGATCAAGCCCGCAAGGCATCTCGCTCCATCTCCGGCTCATCGGCACCGGGTCCGACCCGTGGCGCGGCGGCCGACCAACCAACCTCCATCCGCGACTCGCTTCGCAGCGCCATGCGTTTTTCGCGCGGTCAAGTCTGATCAAAGGAAATGATCCATGGCAATCTCGCCAAATCTCTCTGAAATCGTGACCACGACGCTGCGCAATCGCAGCGGCACGGTCGCCGACGACGTGACGAAGAACAACGGTCTTCTCTCTCGTCTCAACAGCCGCGGCCGCAAGAAACCCATCTCCGGCGGCCGCACCATCGTTCAGGAACTGCAGTACCAGGAAAACAGCACCTTCAAGCGCTATTCCGGCTACGATATCCTGAATGTTCAGCCTTCCGACGTGATCACCGCTGCTGAATACGACCTCAAGCAGGCCGCGGTTGCCGTATCGATGTCGGGCCTCGAACAGCTGCAGAACTCCGGTGAAGACGCGGTCCTCGATCTGCTCGAACAGCGCATTGAGAACGCCGAGACGACGCTGAAGAACAACATCGCGCTCGACTGCTATTCCGATGGCACCGCCGATGGCGGGCGTCAGATCGGCGGGTTGCAGCTGTTGATCTCGACCTCGCCGACATCAGGCACCGTCGGCGGCATCTCGCGCGCTACCTGGGGCTTCTGGCGCAACCAGAAATTCTCGGCCTCGGCCGATGGTGGTGCCGCCGCCTCGAATGCCAACATCCAGAGCTACATGAACCGGCTCTACATGTCCTGCGTTCGCGGCTCCGACGCGCCGGATCTGGTCGTCGCCGACAACAACTTCTTCCGCCTCTATTGGGAATCGCTGCAGGCAATCCAGCGCATCACCTCCGCGGACAAGGGCATGGCCGGCTTCCAGTCGCTGCAATACATGGGTGCCGACGTGATCTTCGACGGCGGCTTCGGCGGCGGCGCGCCGCTCAACCAGATGTTCTTCCTGAACACCAAGTACCTGTTCTACCGCCCGCATCGCGACCGCGACATGGCTCCGATCGGCGACGAGCGCATGAACACCAACCAGGACGCCTTCGTGCAGCTCATGGGCTTCGCCGGCAACCTCACCATGAACAACGCCTTCCTGCAGGGCGTGTTGTTCGCCTGATCGTCAACGAAAGGAAAAGCAAATGTCGATCGCAACAATCCAGACCGATCGTCTTGGCGCGAACCCGTTCGTCGTCGAAGGCCCGATCGTTTCCGGCTCCGGTATTCCGGGCCCGAATTTCTCCCTCGGCGCTGTCGCCGGCGGGGACCGCGAATCCGAATGGGTCTATTGCCAGCTGGTGCTGGCCTCGCAGACGACCCTTCAGCCCGGCCAGTGGTTCCAGTGGACCAGGGACTATGTCGCATCGCTCCTCACGACGGCTGCGGCTGTTGTCGGGAACCGCTGCGGCGTGTTCTCGGGTGCTGCCCAGCCTCCGACCATCACCGGTGGCCCAATCGGGTCCATCACGCTCGCCGCTGGCACCTACTACATCTGGCTGCAGCGTAATGGACAGGCTCCGGCCTTGGTGACCACGGCGACCGCTGCACTGGTCGTCGCGGAAACCACGACCACGGCAGGTCTCGCAAACGCCCCAGCATCTGCCACGGTCAGCACCAAGGCCATCGCAAACGTAAACTTTGCGGCGGCCAACCAGACGTTTACGGCAACCACCGTCAACGGTTCCCCTGTCCTGACGAACCTGAGCGCCCTCAGCGCCAACTCCGGTCCGTTCATCGGCGCTTCGGTCTCTGGCACCGGCATTCCCGGCGGCACGACCATCACCGGCATCACCTACACGCCGAACAACGTCGTCCAGAGCATCACCCTCTCGGCCAACGCCACGGCGAACGGCACTGGCATCACCATCACCGCAACGGGCGTGCTCGAAGCAACGCTGATGCGTCCGTTCCTGTCGAAGACGAACTAAGGAGGGCACCATGTCCCTGAAGGATGATCTTCACAAGAAAATCGCTGCCGACCGCGAGGCCGGCCGCGACATCTCTCCGGTGATCGAGGAATTGCTTCTGATGATCGCCGAAAAGGTCGAGCCGCCGGCCGCCAAGAAGGCAACCTCGGCGAAAGCGACTGACACCAGCAAGTGATCAACGGCGGGCGCTTCGGCGCCCGTTTCCTTTCCCCGCCATCAACAGCGAGATAACTCTCATGGCCGACAGCAACACCGGAATTTACGCCTCCTTCAGCCTCGAACCGGTCGAACAGACCTTTCTGACGGAGAAGGAAGGCCGCCCGATCTTCGCCGACAAGGAATTCGTGCGCATCTTCATCGCCGGCGACAAGCACACCGAAGTCTACCGCGAGGTGACGGAGAACGACAAAGCCCGCTTTTCTGACGCCTATAAGCGGTTCAAGGAAGGTGCAGAGGCCCGCGAGCAGCTTGTCGGCACGCCTCTGGCGCAATGGGCCTTCCTGAAGCCCAGCCAGATCAAGGAACTGGAAGCGATCAACATCTATACCGTCGAGCAGCTTGCCGCGCTCTCGGACACCGCCAAGCAGAAGATCGGTATGGGCGCGAACGAGCTCGTCGCCGCTGCGCAGGGCTATCTTGCATCCGCGCAGGACTCCCGAGCCGCTTCGGCATTCGCTGCTGAGAACGAGCGTCTCAAGGACGAAGTCGGCCGCCTGCAGGATCAGATGAAGGACATGGCCACGCGGTTCGAGGCGATGGAAAAAGAACGCCAGGGCGGCACCAACGGCCGCGGCCGCGCAGCAGCCTAACCCGGAGGTTCCGCGCATGTCGCTCTTGACCATCATTCAGAATGTATGCGCGGAAATCGATCTAGATCCGCCGGCGGCTGTCATGTCGTCGGCCGATCCCCAAATCAATCAGCTGCGGATCCTATCCTATCGCGCGGGAAAGGACCTGCTGAAAGATCATGATTGGTCCGTGTTGTCATCCACACGGAATTTCATGGCGACCGGAGCAATTCCAGAGCCGACAGAGCCGCCCGTCGACTTTCAGCGCTTCGTCGCCAATTCGGTGATCTGGAACACATCCCGTCTCTGGCAGCTCAATGGCCCGGTGGAGCCGCAGACATGGGAGCGGAACACCATCCTCAATTCCAACCCGGTCCCGCAGATTTACCGCATGCTTGGCGGCAAGCTGGCGTTCTTCCCGAATGATGCCGGTGAAACACTGCGCTACGAGTACGTTTCGAAATATTGGATCGCGGTCAACGGCGGCACGACATATGCCGAAAGCTGGGCGAACGATACCGATACGGCTCGTTTCTCCGAAGACCTTCTCGAGCTTTCGCTGATCTGGCGCTGGAAGCGGGCGAAGGGGCTGGACTATGGCGAAGAGCTCGAAAACTACGAGCGTGCGAAAGAATCTGCGGTGGGTGCCGATCGTGCCGCGCAGCCGATTAACCTGTCGCTGCCCAACCGCGGCGAAATCCCTGACAATTTCTGGCCCGGGACCATCATCGCTCCAAGCCTATGACAAGAAAACCCATCCCTCCGAACGGGCGCACAGGCCGCGTTTCGCCAAGCAGAGACTGGATCGCGCCCACTGGTGGATGGCGAACCGATGTCGAGATGGCGGATATGCCGAAAGACGCGGCTTTCCAACTCGACAACTTCTTTCCGGAAGCGAACCGGGTTCGTGCGCGCTACGGATCGTTCGCTTTTGCAAGTGGGCTCGGCGCCAATGTGCAGACAGTCATTCCATATGTCGGCGTAAGCAATCGCCTGTTCGCCGCTGCTGGTTCCAATATTTTCGATGTCACTGCTGGCGGCGTCGTGGGCGCTCCGGTCGTATCCGGGCTCTCTGGCGCACGCTGGTCGGTGCAGCAGTATACCAACCCGGCCGGCCAGGAGTTTCTGCGCCTCGTCAACGGCCTCGATACGCCGCTGCTATTCAACGGCACGTCCTGGGCGAACAACTTTCTCGTGGGGACGGCGACGCTCGCCACACAGAATGTTTCAGTGAAGCCTGTCCAGTATACCCTCAGCTTCTTCGGGACCGGCTCCGTCACCCTTTCCGGAGCCTTCGCAGGCGTGCTGAACGGAACGGGTGTCGGTAACCGCGTTTCCCTCACGTTCACGCCGACCGCCGGGACGCTGACCCTCACAGTGGCTGGCTCAGTGACCAATGCGCAGTTGGAAATCGGCGCCACGGCAACGCCCTATGTCCCGTCCACCATGATCACGGGCATTCCTGATCCTTCGCTGCTGATCGCGGTGACAGCCTATCGCTCTCGCCTGTGGTTCATCGAGAAGAATTCGACAAACGTCTGGTATCTCGCGACCGACGCCGTCAGCGGCTTGGCGACGGTTCTGCCCGTCGGCGGCAATATGAAATATGGCGGCACGCTGGTTGGGATCGGGGTCTGGACCATCCCTGTCTCCACCGGCCTGCAGCAGTGCCTGGTGCTGATGTCCTCCGAGGGCGAGATCATCGTCTATCAGGGTTCCGATCCGTCCAGCTCATCGAATTGGGGATTGCTCGGCACATTCAAGCTCGGGCGTCCGCTTGGCACCGATCGCTGCTTTTTGTCTGTCGGCGCCGATCTGGCGATCATGACGACCGACGGTATCGTGCCGATCACCAAAGCTGTGCAGCTCGATCGGGGCGCCACCAGCCTCGGGGCAATCACCGCCAAGATCGGCCCGACGTGGCGCGAAACAGTCGCGACGGCGGGCACAACATCGGACGAATGGCAGCTTGCGAGTTTCCCGGCACGCCAGATGGCAATCGTAAACCTGCCGTCGTCTCTCGGGCCATATCAGTACGTCATGAATACGGAAACAGGCGCATGGTGCCGCTTCGTTGGGCTTGCTGCCTCCTGCTGGGGGAATTGGCAGGATCGGCTGTTTTTCGGAGCCGCGGACGGGACGGTTTACGAAGCTGAAGTCGGGGCAAACGACAACGGCGCGGCGATCGACGCTATCATGGTGGGAGCGTGGAACCGCTACGGCGAAGACCTGGCCACCAAGTTTTCGAAGCTGATCGGCGTGACGGCGCAGATCGGGGTATCGACGCTGATGTATGCCGGCATGTCGTTCGACTACCAAACGAAGATCCCGACGGCCCTTCTTTCCTCCATCGAGAACAATATGGCGGCGAAGTGGGGCACGGCGATCTGGGGCGTGTCGAAATTCCCCGGCACATCAGTCGTTCGGAAGTTCGCGTCGGCAGGGGGCGCCGGCTCAGCTCTCGCGCCGACGATTCGGGCGCTGATATCGGGTTCTTCGGGGTCAGTCTCTGAAGCGGCTGTCGTCGGCGGTTCGGTTCTCTATGAGAAGGGCGCCCCGATTTGATCGTCTCCGAGCCTCGCGAAGATATCGCGGCATGGGTCGGGGGCAAGATTGGGGTGGCCTTCCATCCGCCGTTCACAGCCATGGCGCAGGTCCAGGGCGGCCGGATCATCGCCGCTTACGTTTTCAACGTCTGGACGGAGCATGATGTCGAGGTCTCGCTTGCTGCCGATCGGCTTTCGGCAACACTGATGCGGGCAGTCTTTCGATATGTCGTCGACCAGCTTGGATGCCGCCGAGCGACATTCAGGACGCGTGCCGACAACATCGCTGCTCAGCAGGCGCTCGAAAGACTCGGCGCGCGCCTGGAAGGCCGGCAGACGGCCTACTTCGGCGACTGCGACGCGCTGCTCTACGGAGTTATGAAAGAGGACTTTCCCTATGGTCTCCACGCCTAAGGCGCCGAAAGCGCCCGACCCGACACAGACCGCGGCGGCGCAGACAGCGACGAACGTGGACACCGCAATTGCCAACGCTGGGCTCAGCCATACGAACCAGTATACGCCGGATGGTTCGCTGGAATACAAGGTCACCGGCAATACGACGATGACCGACCAGAACGGCAAGACTTATCAGCTGCCGACCTATTCAGCCTATCAGAAATATTCTCCGCAAAATCAGGCGATCTACGACCAGACGCAACAGACGCAGCTTGGCCTATCGAAATTGGCGAACGAGCAGACCGGCAAGATTTCGGGCATCCTCGGGACGAATGTCGATCTCAGCGCGGGCAACGTTGACAAATACGTCAACGACCACTGGCAGTCCGGCTTCAACAACCAGTGGGATCGCGATCAGGCGAGCCTCGACCAGAGCCTTGCCGACAAGGGCATTTCGATGGGCTCGGCCGCTTATAACAATGCGCTGCGCGATTTTTCGACGCGCAAACAGGCCGCATCCGACCAGTATCTCGGCGATATGTATTCGAATGCCCAAAATTCGATCCTGACGGAGCGAAACCAGCCGCTGAACGAGATTTCAGCGCTGATGTCGGGCTCGCAGGTCAACCAGCCGAACTATGTCAATTCGCCAACGACGCAGTTGCCGACGGTCGACCAGGCCGGCTTGATCAATGAGAACTACAATCAGCAGATGGGCGTCTATAACCAGCAGGTGGCGAAGTCCAACGCAGCGATGGGTGGCCTGTTCGGTCTGGGCTCGGCACTGCTCGGCGGCTGGGCAATGTCCGATCGCCGGCTGAAGCGCGACATTCATCAGATCGGCGTCACCGAAGCGGGCATCCCAATCCACGAATACGAATATGTCTTCGGCGGCGGCCGGCAGGTTGGCGTCATGGCCGATGAGGTCGAGCATGTCTTCCCCGAGGCCGTCGCGGAAGGGCCTGGCGGCTTCAAGATGGTCAACTACGCGGAGGTTCTGTGATGGGTTTCATCTTCGGTGGAGACACCGGCCAATCGCAGGAAAGTGTCACCGACGCCCGCAAGCGGTTGGCGGCAGCAATGCTTCAGCAGGGCACTAACACCGGACCGATTCAGTCGCCGTGGGAAGGCACTGCACGCATGGCTCAGGCGCTAATGGGCGGTCTCGCCATTCGCAAGCAAGGGGAGGCAGAACAGGCAGGTTTGGCCGAAGGGATGGCAGCGCTGACGGGACAGCCCTATACCCCGCCCGAGAAGCCCGCCGGATTCCTATCGTCGATCTTCGGCGGTGGCAACAAGCCTGCCAATCCCGGCGCTTCAGGTTCTTCCATGCCGAAGGTGGATGCATCAGGGAATATCCCCGCAACTCCGACAAATAGCGCGTTGCCTGGATCGTTCCTGGCGGCCGTCGACAGGACGGAAGGCGCTGGGGATTACGACACTCTCTTCGGCCACGCTCAGAAGAATGGCCCCTTTGCTGGCACGGCTATCTCGCAGATGCCCATCAAGGATGTTTTGGCCTTCACAGATCCGAGCGGCGCCTATGCCCAATACGTCAAGGGTAAGGTCGGCCGTGTCGCAACGCCAGTTGGGAAATATCAAACAGTAGGCACGACGTTGCGGGGCGCGGTGGATGCTATGGATCTAGACCCGAGTGCCCCGTATGACCAAGCCACTCAAGACCGGGTAGCGTCTTACCTCGCCCGTCAGCGGATTGCGTCGGCCGATACACTGCCAGGAAAGATCAGTGCGCTGCGGTCGGAATGGGAGGGCTTCAAGAACGTTCCTGATGCTGAAATGGCGCAGATCGTGGCGGATCTGCAATCCGCTCCGTCCGCCGGCACGGAAGTAGCGAGCCTTGACCCCTCCACGGGCAGGCCACCCGCATCGCCGATCGCGCCACCGCCGGTCAGTCCCACGCCGCCAGCTCCAACGCCCGGTTATACAGATCCGATGATCACGACGGCGAGGCGGCCCGCTGCGCCTCCCATGCCGCAAGCGTCCGCCCCGGGTGAAGTCGCAAGCCTCGATCAGTCGATCGGCATCCCCATGCCCGGTGCAACAGGCCAAATGCGTGCATCCGATCCAGCACAGCTCATGCCGCAACAGGGAGCCTCACAGGCGTCGTTGTCGCCTTTGCCGTCGTCCACGGTCGGCCCGACGCCGAACGTCGCCGGCGTGCCGTCTTCGGGTATGCCGCAGATCCCGCCCGAGTTTCAGAACAGCCAGCAGCTCATGAATGCCGATCCTAACAAGGGCATTCTCACGGCGCTGCTCAGCGGTTCTCCTGCATCTCCAGAGCAGGTCCAGCAGGCGCAAGCTATCGGACAGAACCAGCCGGCCCCGGCTCGTCTTGCAGCGGCATTAGACGGCGCATCGCCACAGCAGACCGCAAACCCCATGGCGAACCCGCGCGCCCAGGCCCTCGCCAAGGTGCTGATGAACCCAAACGTTCCGGCGCCGATGAAGCAGATGGCGGCGCAGACGCTGCAAACTCTGATGAGGCCGCCGGAGTACGGTTTCCAGACGTTGCCGGATGGAACCGTTCTGCGTAGCGACCCGCGGTCGGGCACCCTCACGCCCGTATACCGGTCGGAAATGTCACCAGCCGATCAGGCAAAGCTTGAATTCGAACGGGAGAAATTCCGGCAGGAGCAGGCGAACCGCAACTCCCTCACGGCGAGGGATGAGGCAGACGTCGATCTCAACCGGGATAAATTCGACTTCGAGCGGAACAAGCCGGTGGTCGTTCAGCCCGGGGAAACGCTGTTCAGCCCAGGTCAGGAGCGGGTTGTCTATCAGGGCACCGGATTCAAGCCGGAAGATGTGTCGAACCTCCGCAAGGAAGTCCAGAACCTTCCGACCTACAAGAGCTATCAGCAGGCGGCGCCGGTCTACCATTCGATGATCGACACGGCGAAGACCGACAGCAAGGCATCCGACCTCAATCTCGTCTACGGCCTCGGAAAGATCATGGACCCGACCTCGGTCGTCCGCGAAGGCGAAATGGTCATGGTCAACAACACGGCGAGCCTGCCGGACTGGTTTTCGGGGATAATCAATAGCGTCAACGGCGGGCAAAGGCTCACGCCGGAGACGCGCCAGGCAATCCTTTCCGAGGCGCGCAGTCGCATGGGCGCCTATCGCGGCGCGCTCGATAACGATATCGGGCAATATCGCGGCATCATCGGCCGGCGCGGCATGAACGAGGCAGACGTGCTGCCGACGCTTGGCGATATCGCGGAAGTGCCGAATCTGTCTCCGCCGCCGACGGCGGATGTTGGGGCGCCCCCGGAAGGTATCCCAGCCGATGTATGGGGCGCGATGACGCCCGCGGAGCGTAAGCTATGGCAGAAATGACACCTGAACAGCAGCAGGCTCTGGCAATCGCATCCGCGCGACTGAGGCTTCAGAACCAGCAGCAAGGACAGCCGGCAGATGATGCTCTTTCGGTTTCGAGAACTGGCGTCGGTGGCCTGATCGAAGGCATTCCGATCGCTGGGCCGATCATCCGCGACTGGACGGAGCGCGCTGCAGGAGCAACACTCGCAGCATTCTCGGATGAGACCTACGATCAAGTTATGGATCGCATCCACGATGCGAACAGAGCGGAAAAAGAAGCAAACCCAATCGTCGATAAGGGGGCGCAGATAGCCGGAGCCGTTGCCGGAACCATCCCGGCAGTCATGGCTGCCCCCGCGGCATTTGGGGCAGGGAGCGGAAGTTTGCTCCTGCGTTCGGGTATCTCCGGGATGACGGGCGCAACCATTGGCGGGGCGGATGCTGGTGTTCGCTCAGGGGGTGATGCGGAGAAGATCAAGGAAGGCATCACCATGGGCGGCCTGTTTGGCTTGGGTGGTCCCGTGGCCGGAAAAGTCGTTGGGGCTGGAGCCCGGTCTCTCGTCGATGCCCTCCGCACTCGTGCCGCAGCACGAATGGCTGGCATGGACCCGCAGGCGTTCGGCTACTTCCGGCGCGCGTTTACCGACGATGGCCTGGACGCGGTGAGCTTGCCCCAGAGATTGCAGGAGATGGGGTCTAACGCTATTCCAGCCGACCTTGGGCCGAACCTTCAGAAGCAGGCAGGTGCGCTCGCGGCAACGCCCGGCGCGGCGCAGACGACGATTCGAACCACGCTCGCCGATCGCGCCGCGGGCGCCAACGCCCGGATTGGTCAAACGATCGACGAAACGACTGGTCGAAACGTCGTCCCGTCTGGGGTCCAGGCCGATATCGCCGCAAACCAGAATGCTCATTCGCCGCTCTATCGCGAGGCATTCCGCGAGGCCACGCCGTACAATACCGAGCCGATCGCATCCGCGCTCGAGGCTGACATCAGCCGGCTTCGCGGCCCTGCGCAAGCCAGGCTGCGCCAAGTGCGCGGCATGCTTAACATCGCGGACTCCAATGTTCTGTCTACCGATCCCGGCGTCATGTTTCAGTCTCGCCAGGCGATCGACGGACTTTTGAAGACGGAGATTGATCCGAAGGTGATCTCAGCGTTGACCGAAGCTCGACAGATGCTCGACGACGGCCTCACGCGCGCGGTCCCCCGCATCAAAGAGGTTGATGCGGGATACGCCGAACTTGCTCGTCAGGACGAGGCAGTGACACGTGGTCAGCAGGTTTTGGATAGTGGCCGAACCGCACCCAGGCCATCAGAACTCGCGGGAGAGGTCGAGCGCGGCGCTCAGCCGCAGGGAATGCAGATCGGGCCTTCAGCGGTACCGTTGCGGCTGTCTCAGGGTGCCAGGGCCGAGATTGACCGCATAGTCGGCACAAATTCCAACGATATCGTCGCCATGAATAGGCTGATCAAGGGAGAGGGCGACTGGAACCGCGCGCGTCTCGCAACTCTGTTTGGCCCAGAGAAAGCGGAGCGGCTGTTCAAAGTGCTCGATAACGAGAGCATCTATGCCGATACCGCCAACACAGTGACCCGCAACAGCGAAACCGCGGCACGTCTTGCTGCTCAGAACGAGTTGGGTGGGGGCAGCGGAAACTTCGGTGTGAAGGAAGCATTCAAGGCTGGAGGCTTTCTCGGTGCAGCACGATCGGCCGCTATCGACAAGGTCGACGGCATCGTGAAGGCGCTGATGTCGAGCAACACCGGTAACGCCACCCGCGAGAGCCTGGCACGGGCTCTTGTCGGGGAGCAGCGGGAAAAGCTAGTCGAAGGGCTGATGAGAGCAAAGGGGATGGGAACGACGCCCGCTTTAGTCGATCCGGTCGTCAAAGCCCTGCTTCTGAACGCTGGAACCGCGCGGACGCGATGACGGATCGACCCAGCAAATAATCAGGTAAAGAGCGATCACGAATAGGACGCCGACTATGAGGCCGCCGTTGAAATCGTCGCCAACGACATATCTCAGCGCGTCAACGCCAGACACGACTGCGTAAAGCAATGCGGTCGTCGCAACAATGCAGCCGATTTGCAGAAGTCGGATCATGACGCAACCAGTACTACACCCGTCGAGGCCTCGCAATTCGCGGGGCCGCTTCTTTTTGGAGAAGGTGAATGCCCAGAAATTCCTCAGGCGTATATTCGAAGCCAGCCGGAACCACACCTTCCGTCGGCCAGGTCATCGACCCCGTACCGTGGAACGCGCTGACCACCGACCTCGGCAACGAAATCACCAACTCGCTTCCGCGTGATGGGTCGGCTCCGATGACGGCGCCGCTGAAGAACGCCGACGGCACGCAGGCTCAGCCTTCCGTTACGTTCTCTTCCGACATCACGACCGGCATGTATCGCAAGGCGTCCGGTGTCGGCGCTCTGGTTGCCGGCGGGTCGGAAATCCTGAATTGGTCAGGCTCCGGCGTCGGTGTTACGGGCAATTTCTCGGCATCTGGCGTCCTTAAGGGGCGTATCGACTACGTCGAGAAAAGCGGCAATTATCTCGCGGTAGCGGCTGATGCCGGATCTACCATTCGCTTCACTGCGGCTGCTACCCTATCACTTACTGCTGCTGCGACCTTGGCCTCCGGCTGGTCAATTGACGTCTTCGCCTACGGTGGGGATGTCTCCGTGACACCCGATGGCACTGAAGCGATCAACGGTATCGCCACTCCACTCGTGGTCAAGCAGGGTCGAAAGCTGACGATGTATTGCGATGGTGTGGGCTTTTATACAGCCGTCCCTGGGGCGTGGGAGACGATCGGCGAAAATAGTGCGTCTGCAGCTGCGGCAGTCACTGTTACGAATTTGATCGGTTTTAAACGGCTTCGCATCACCGGCTACATGCAACCAGCGACCGCTGCTCAATTGTTACTGAGAACAAGCGTGAACAACGGCAGTTCTTTTGATCAAAACAGCGGCGACTACACGTGGTACGCAGTTTATGGAAATGGAACCGCCGCAGCTTCTGTCAATGGAACTTCGACGGCCGTTGGGGTCGGTGCAGGCGGTACGACAAATAATGCTGACCTGACCGGCGGCATACAATTCGAAATTACAATGGAGAATTTCAACAAAGGTAGAAGCACAAAGGGTTTGATCACCTTTGGAAACATCGCAGGTTCAAATAACTTCGCTGTGGGCACGATCCAATTTCTAAGAAACGGCATTATTGCCCGGAATGCCTTTCAGCTCATTACAGCTGGTGCAGTCAATGCCTTCTGGGAGGTTTTGGTTGAGGGGGTACGCGGATGAAAATCCTTGTTAATGGTGAAGAAGTCGAGTTGACCCCGAGCGAAGCCGCCGAACTTGCGGCAAGTGCGGTTGTCGCGGCGCCGACAGATTATTCGGTCCCCAAATTGACGGTCGTTCAGCGCTTGACCGACGAAGAAGCGGAGACCGTCTATCCGGCGATGTCCGCGATGCCGGCGAAGCTTCGGTTCGTCTGGGATACCGCGTCGGAAATTCGATCCGATAGCGAATTCTTCGGCACGCTTCAGGCCTTTCTGACTGGCACCATTGGCCCGGATCGCGCCGCCGAAGTTCTGCAGCCGGAATAGCGGAGGTGCGGCGATGATCTTTCGCTATCTCCTCTATTTTCCGGCGAACCTCGTGTTCGTGCTGCTGTCATATCTTCTGTCGCCCGCACTTGCTGCCCTATCTCTGCTGACCGGGCCGCGGCTCCCCGGCATCCTGCAATGGTTCTCCACGCTCGACGCTGATCTGGACGGCGGCATATCCCAGCGCGTGAAGGGATATGAGCCCGATCTCACCGGCTGGGATCTCTGGTGGCAACGAACCTGCTGGATCTGCCGCAATCCCGCCCATGGCTGGCAGTCGGAACTGCTCGGAATGCCGGCGTTCGGAACTATCATCGCCCAGCAGTGGATTAGCGAAGACCCGAAACAGCAAATCTACCTGATGCAGACGGCGAGGGGTGTGCGCTTCTTCTGCTTCAAGCGCGATCAACCGCTGTTCGGCGGGTTCTATCTCAAGCTCTGGTTCGGCTGGGTGAACAAGTCCTACGACGGCCGGAACCATCACTACGCATTCCAAATCGGGCCGAAGCGGCGGTAGACCTCCATGCTCGTCAACAACTGGCGCGAGGTGCTTAATTGGGCCTGGTCGGTGCGCCTGATGGCCAGCCATGCGGGCACCTTAGCATTTCACGTAAATCATGTAGGTCCTGGCAGGGCGACCCAGATCGGATGTGCCGGTCTCGATCACAGATTCCTTAATGATGCGACCGGCAGGGCATCGCGTCTTCAGATAATTAAGTGCGTGGCGTTCGCGGTCTTCTTTGTCTTCCGGATTGTACCCGACGTCGGGGGTGTTGCTCATTTGCAGAGCGTGGTCCGCTCCGGGGACCGGAACGGGGGCTACCTCGATGTCACCGCTCTGCGTCTGGCACCCTGCCAGCGCAACCGATAGTACCAGTACAAGAGCCTTTGCCTGCATGATCGGGTCTCCTTCCCCAAATCGGTTGTAGATCAGCAAGGCATTCAGAAACAAGCGCGCCTCATCGGCCACCACCCACAATCTGGAGTTTATCCATGCTCGTCCATAACTGGAGGCGCGTTCTCGCGCGCTCCCTGTCGCTTTGGTGCGTCTATTTTGCGGGAGCCTTTGAACTCGCGCCGTACATCGTCCCGTATCTCGATGGCTACATCCCACCGTGGCTGTCGATCGTCCTCCCGCTGCTTTCCATCCCGGCTCGCGTAATCGATCAGAGGCTTTCCAATGGCAAATAGGATGAAGAAGGGCAGCGCAGTCGCTGCAATGGCCGTGGCTTTGGTCGGCTCGTTCGAAGGGCTTCGGCAGAACGCCTATCCCGATCCGGCGACCCAAGGCAAGCCGTGGACGATCTGCTACGGCAGCACGAACGGGGTGAAGCCTGGCGACCGCAAGACGGTTGAGCAGTGCAAGGCGCTTCTGTCGCTCGAGCTGCAAACCTACGCTGCCGGTATTGAGCGCTGCGTCAAGGTTCCTCTGCCGGATGCGCGCTTCGTCGCCCTGACTTCATTCGGATATAACGTCGGCATTAAAGCCGCCTGCGGTTCCAGCGCGATCAAGCTCATCAACCTGGGCAAGACCGCCGAAGGCTGCGAGGCGCTTTTGAAGTGGAACCGCGCCGCGGGGATCGTCTTCCCCGGCCTGACCAGGCGCCGGCAGAAGGAACGCCAGTTCTGCTTGGAGGGCCTGTGATGCTCTCCCTAATCCCCGACGTCATAAAGCTGCCGGTCGCCATCACCCTCGGCGCCGTCCTTGCCTTTTATCCGGCCCGCTGGCTTGGGCAGTCCGAAGGCAGGCAGATGGCCGCAACAGCCGCCCTCACGAAATCCGTCCAGGTTCTGCGCGAAAGGAACACGATCGATGATGAAGTTTCCACTTCTGATGCTGCTGCTTTGTGCGCTGATCTCGGGCTGTCAGACGACGACAAAGCAGAGTGCGTGCGACGGGTTCTCTCGCCTGACCCCGAGCCTGCAGACGTCGGTCACGATCCTGAAGACGGATCGGCCGTTCGCCAACCAGATTGTCAGCCACAATAAATTCGGCGCCGCTCAAGGCTGCTGGGAGTAGACGCCCATGATGAATGCCATCTCGCTCGCCCTGACGAAACCCATGGGCGGGGTGCCCGCAATTCCCCCTCCATGGGTGCCCGACCCCGATCGCTATATGCCGGCTGCCACGGGCACCCGCTGGCCGGCCGGCTTCACGCAAACTTATGCGGCCGGCTTAAATTACCAATGTTCCAAGCTCTTCTTCGGCTCGCCTGATTATGAGATCAATGATTTCCTTATTCCGTTCGTGGGCTTCGGCTGCACGGAAGGAAGCCTCGCACCGCAAGAGACAATCTTGCCGAATGCCGACATCCTGATCGACGAAGTGTTCTTTATCCATCCGAACGGCACGGAATACCCGGTGCTTTTCGGCGGCAACGCGGCTGCTACCGTCACGGCGTCGACCGGCATTGTCTATGGGCAAGTGACGCTCCCGAGTGCGCTGCCGGCGTGGTCCGTTTTCGGCATCAGAACCGTATGGCATGGCACGGTTGGGCAGACCTACATTGGCGGCTACCGCTGTCAGCGCCACCGGAACGAAAAATATTGGGCGGCGACTGACTTGGCGTCTGTTCAGGCGCTGGCCGTGGCGAACGGCGCAAGCACGCCAGCCAGGGACACGTTCTATAATACCGTGGGGAACGAGAGCAATTCGCAGCCACTCGCCTATGGTCCTGCGATGGTCTTGGCCAAGGGGTGGGACGGCCGGCCGGTTCCGATGGTTCTGTCCGATAGCCTCATCGAGCGTCAGGAGATTGCCGCCACCGCCGATGCCAGGCGCAACATGGGCATGTGGCTGCGCTGGCTTGATGTCCGAGATCCGGTATGGGGGAGTATCATACCCCTCGTCATGGGCGTCCCCGGTTCGAAGTCGGTGCAGGAACTGGCGACATCGGCAACCAAGCGCTGGGCCATGATCGACGCGATCCGAGACACATACAACGGCGGCAAGAATATCTGGACGTTCGTTCTCGATCAGTCCGGCCGCAACGATAACAGCGCCACGCCAAGCACATGGTCGAACGCCAAGCTCGGCTTGGTCGACCGCGTCAAGACGCGCTATGGGGCGGGCATCCATGTCGTCGGCGTCACCCTAATTCCGACCATGACCGCCTCGTCGGACAGCGGCCGGACGGTCGCGGGCTATACCGTTCCCGCCTTATGGACAACCACGTTGACGACGGTGAACAACACCATCAAGGCGAGTTCTCGTTACGCCAAGGTCATCGATCAGCTGCTTGCCTTCACGGCCGACACTGATCCGACGAAGTCGACGGCGGCCGAAATGTTCCCTCTGGGGAATGTCGTTGGACATCCCGGCAACCAGGACGGCGTGACGACATGGGACACGATCAAGTTGCCGGCTTCGGTTCCGAACGGCACTCGCATCATGTTCGAATATCAGCCTGGTCTTTGGACATCGAGAACCACCTACGACCGCGTAGACAATGGCGATGGGACGGCGGACTATAAGGTCATTGAAGTCTTTGCCACCAATGTCCAGGACAATGCGGCGCTGCTCGCCCATGGCATGAACCTCGACGTTTCGTCTTACGTCCATCCGGTGCTGCAGGGGGTCTTGCGATTTGTCAGCCGACTGCCGCAATCCGAAAAGCTGAAATTCTATCCGTAGGCGAACGCATGACATCCAATGACGACATCCTTCGCGCGCTCGGCCGGGTCGAAGGCAGATTGACCGGAATCGAGGATAGCGTTTCCCACCTTCGCGAGGAGGTAAGCGACGAAAAGGATAGTGCCCATGAAAGTCGTTCCGTCATCCACAGACGGCTCGACGAGCAGGCCAAGCAAATCCATCTCCTCGACATGACGATAACGGTCAGCAGTGGCGTCGATGGCCAGATCCGCGAGGAGATCAAAAGCGTCAAGGAGACCGTCGAGAAGAACCACGAAGCGGTCGCCCCCACTCTCGAGGAGTGGAAAAAAATGAAGACCCTCGGCTACGGCATCTCGGGGCTCATCGCCTTCGCCGGCCTAACAGTAGGCGGTATTGTCGCCTACATGAGCGACGGCGCGGTTGCAGCACTGCGGCACTGGCTGAAAATCAACTGATCCTTGACCACTTCAGAAAAGGAGCCCCGGCTAAGCGGGGCTAGTTATGGGGTGTTACAGGAGTGGACCGCACAGAGTATCGAAGTGCATGGCTGTTCTAATACACACCTCCGCACGGCCCTAGGCGGTTACGATCGGCGGCGCCTTTTGTTCCCGAGGCGACAGAATTCTTTTGATCAGTCGCACCAATCGGGTCGCCTAAGCCGGCGATGGTACTGTGGCAGCCTTCAGCATTGGCCGAAAAAACTGACACTGAGGTGTGACGGGAGCGGGCCGCTCAGCGTAAAACTGAACGACCCGCGGTGCAGGGGTTTGGATCGAGCGGCCACGGCGGTGACCCAATCGTGTATCCGGCCTAGTCGCCTGTTTGGGGCGCTGGTCCAGGTGCGAAGCGGGAAGTAGGCGGCAAAGCGGCTCCGCGCACTCTAGTCGGTGCGGATTTTGTCCCGGCCTGTCCTACTTCATACTTATCACGCGTGCCGTTTATGCCGTCCTGCACCTATTGATGTTGTTTAAGAATGGGCTTAGCTGGGAATTAAGCACCCGCTCGTTCACCCGGCGCTTCATAGCTTCCGCCCTTGGTGAGCAACGCCCAGACAATCCTTGCGGTCTTGTTCGCTACTGCGATTGCCGCCACTTTCAGCGGACGCCCATCCATAAGCCTTCGCAGCCACGTCCATGGCGTTCCACGTCTGCGAGCGGCAATGAGTACCGACACAGCTCCCAAGTAAAGAAGGGAGCGCAGCTCGGGGTTGCCCATCTTAGAGATGCGCCCACATCGCAGTCTCTCACCGCTTGAATTGAGTTTCGGCGTGAGGCCGAGCCATGCTGAAAAGTGGCGAGCGGATTTGAATGTGGCAGGATCAGGCACGTAGGCCTTTATGGTCGATGCTGTCAGAGTTCCGATACCGGGAATCGCTGTCAGGCGGCGAATATCGTCATCTCGCTTTCCTTCTGACGCGATCTGTCTATCAATGCGCTCAATTCGCGAGGTTAGCACCTCAATCTCAGCGAGGATCTCATCAAGCACGAACCGTGCCGCCGGAGGAATGCGAGGATCGCCCTTGTCTGGAATTGCAGCCGCCAGTTTGCTGACGTTGGGTATGCCACGATCTGCAACGAGGCCGAATTCAGTCATGTGACCGCGCAGCGCGTTGATCGCGTTTGCCCTCTGGCGCACAAACAAGACCCGCGTCCGCAAAACCATTGCTGCCGCCTGCTCCGTTGCCGTCTTCAGCCGAACCGACCGGATATCAGGTCGCCTCATGGCTTGGCTGATGGCTAAGGCGTCGCCGGCATCAGTTTTTCCGCGGGTGACAAACGGCTTCACATATTGCCCCGGCAATATTCGCACCTCATGCCCCAATGCGCTGATCTCGCGCCCCCAGTAGTGCGCGCTTCCGCAGGCTTCCATCGCCACGATACAAGGGGCAAGTTTCTCGAAGAACGGCCGAACCTCGCTCCGTCGTAATTTCCGATTGAATAGCGTAGCGCCCTGCGCGTCCGCGCCGTGGACCTGAAATACCTGCTTGGCTATGTCCAACCCGATTGTCGCAATCTTGTCCATGCTCCGATCCTCTTGTTGAAGTTGCGGGAGCAATCTTTGCTTGGAACATGTAAGCTGTGTGATCCTCCTCGATCATGCGTTCCGAGATTTCAGGTTTCTGCCGCCTCGCTCGCCTTTTTGCGGATTCACGTCGCTTTCGCGCAACAGTTCCGCATTGTCGTTTGCTGTAAATGCTGTAAATGCCGCACAAGCGGTAGATGGTCATGGCGACGGCTGCTGAATCCACCCATCATGGACGTGTGCATAGCACGTCATAAATACCGGTCGTTTCGCCGCTTCGGGCTCTACGTGCGTGCGAGACCTTCCTTCATAGCTTCGTCACTTTCTTCAACATTCGTTCGATAGGCTCCCAGTCTAAGAAAGGATCGCCTATACTGCTTGACAGTCTAGTTGTACCGTGGAACCAAGTTGGGGAGGCAGTGATAATGAATGTTGGGAACGACGAGTCAGGGACAAAGTCAAAAACAACTGTCACAGGGGGCATCGTCGGCAAAGATATAGTCGCAGCCGTCATCGATTTGACCAAATCAGCGTTATGGCCGGCACTCGCTTTTACCATGCTTATAGTATTCTACGAGCCTGTACTGACTATTTTAGATGCGTTATCGCGGCGAGCGAATCAAATTGAATCGCTCAAGTTGGGTGCCCTGGAGATAAACATAAAGTTGTCGAACCTGCCATCCGCTTCGCCACATGTAGCGGAGGCCATAACTGGGCTTGATGCGGTTAGCATCGAAACCTTACTTAGCAAAGATCCGAATTCAGCGACTGGATATTGCGATCTTTTCGGGAAGCGCAACGAGGGACGGCTCGCTGCGGTGAGGAAACTTGAAGCAGCAAAGCTCTTCGTCGCGAAGCCCAAGGATGGCACGACCTGGTGCGGTCCTGGCTTGGACCTGACGCTGACAGAACTTGGAAAGCAATCCCAGGATTTTATTTTTAAATTGATAGCCAGTCAGATTGGCGCGGCCAACTAGCGCGTTCAAATACCGCTGATCGCTCATTGTCTTCGCGGATTATTGGGTGCCGTGCATATCGACTAGGCATTCCCGTCCACTTGGCCGTCTTCATCAAGATCATGCACCGGCAGATAGGTGTTCTTCTCCATCCACTCCCGGACGATGAACCTGATCGTGTCGTTGCGCGTCATGCTAAGCTCACCGGCCAGGTCGCGTAAGGCTTCCTCGACGTCATCCTCCATCGAGACGGTGCCGGCATTGCGCAGCCGCAGTGCCGCGCGGCGCAGCATGATCTGGAGATCCGCGCGCGAGATATCTGCGATCCGATCAGCGGCATCTTCGAGGAGGGTGGCTGTATCTGAGGAGGTCGTCACTTGTTCATCCGTCCGCGCCTGAAGTGAGTTTCTTACTGCCTCACCGGTTGTTGCCGCCCAGTCTTTTTCCGCTGGTCAAGCTTAAGCCGAAGAGCCTCCTTAGCAGTTACCCGGGGCGGTGCCTGCACGGCATTCCTCACGGTACACTTTTCGATCATTCTACGGATGCCGTTTCGGGTGACGAAATCTTTGTTGGCGATCCGGATGATCTCCAACGTTCCCTTTCGGCTCTCCGTGCGTAAAGATGATTTCGTGAGATGATCGTGCAAAAAAATTCTACAGGCCTTTGCCAACGGCACGAGGTCGTCGTCGCCAAATTCTTCGTCGCGGTCGTTCATGTTCCCGACTCCTGCGAAGCTGCAAACCCTTCGTCTGTGAGCATATAATAGCCGATCCGATCTGGATAATTCTCCTGCGGGAATGTCTCAATGAATCCCCTGATCTTCAGCCTTTCTTCGGTATCTGGTCCGCAATCCTTCACGTCGCGCCAATGGATTTTGATGGCGGGTCCAATCGATGCGAGATATTTCAATGCTTTGATCTCTCGCTTGCCAAGTTTGGTTCCGGGTATGCCCGCTGCCCATTCTTCATGAGCTTTCGCCCTAAGGCGCCGCATGTCATCCTCGTTCATCGTCTCTGGGTCAAACCCAAGGCTTTCGTAGAAAACGTTAACAGGATGCTTTGGATCATCAATGACGGGGTAACCGCCGGCTCCGTTCCGAGGCTCTGCAATTTGATTTGAGGCCGTTTTCCAGCTGCCAGGCTCGACCTCGTTCGTCGCGTAGGTCGTGCAGAAAGGGGTGTTTTGGTCTAATGACAGCAACCACTCGTCCAGGCGCAGCCGAAGATAGCGCTCACCTTTCGCAGAATCGGTAAACCCGATCGGCTTTACAGGACATAGTTTGCGGAACAACTCATAAGATAGCCCACAGTATGCGGCCGCCATTCCTTTGTTCAGGGCGGCGGGCCAATAGGGGAGGCGGTCTGCATCCTTCATGTGCACGCTCAATCATCCCAGTAGTTCGTCTTAGGCGGTGGATCGCCTTCCGGGTCATGTAGATCGTCGGGGAAGGGATAAAGGGCCTCGGATATGAGATTTGATTGGATCTGCTCTACAGTCGTCCTCGCTTCGAGCTCCCTAACGCGACCCTCAGCCCACTCAATCATCCGACGGTATTCCGGCGGAAGGTGGTCTGCCTTGGGGACTGCATCTATCGTGGCCCGCAGGTCGGCGACTTCGCGGCGGATACCAGCGACCGATTGAAGATAAGCCAGGCGCTGTTCTTCCCGCTTTGATCGCTTTTCGGCGAGCTCGCGTCTATGGCGAAGTGCGTTGCGGCGGCGGTCCTTTTCGGCGGCTATGCGGTCGGCGTCGGCATTGGCAGTGAGGATGAGGCGTACGCCGTCGACAAAGTCAGCCAGCGAGCCCTCAACCGTCTGGCTCTTTCCATCAGACCACGACTTCCGAAGGCCCTGCGTCCAGCCCTCGCAGGCCAGAGTAAGCTTGCCCGTGTATACAATGTCAAATTCAGGCCATGGCTCAATTCGTCCGAAAAGAGACCAGATATTTCGAGCTCGTTCTCTTTCACGCTTTGCCTTTAGTCGTTGATATTCTGCTTGTTCCTCCGGTGTAGGCTCATGTTTGACGCGCCGCCTTTCTTCGCTCAACGAAATGGTCGCCGAACCAATCTCGCAGTCCAAGATCATCCGACCTTCCTTGATGAAAACATGCACGCCTTTGCCTTCACACACATTCGCAAGATTATGCACTATGGTGACTGCTCGTTCCCGACTACGCTCGTGCACGACGATGCCTGAGGAACGAATTACGCCATCGCTATCCGGTTTCGCCTTTCGCAGCTGTTTGGCTACCGACGCGATCGATTTGTGCGGGTTCTCCCCTGGCTCCTCTATGAGCGGGGGCACCTTGGCTCCCTGCCTCGCTTGCTTCGCCTTTTCAGCTTTTGCCGCGACGACGGCCGTTAAAGCCCCTTGGCTGAGCCGACGTTGGGAACGCCCAATGTGGACTGTGTGTAAAGCCTCGTTCTGGACGCTTCTGAGCGGTGATTTCTTGACGCGGTGGCCAGCCTCGAGTTTTGCCCAGTAGCCTCGTGGTGGAACCGGCACTAAATGCTTAGCGCACGTCTTAGCGAGTCCTTTATCGGACAATCCATATTCGGCCGCGAGCTTCTGCATCGGGGTCGACCACACAAGCTCATGTAGTTCTTCGCGGGTTAGTACGCGCTTAATCTCTTCCATCGGCTGCCGCTTCATCCGAGCTTGATGTGGGTGAAATTGCCGAGTGGGGTCGGCGGAGTCAACTGGCAGAAAAGCCAGTGGAAGCCATAATTATGGCCTCCCTCTACTCGTTGATTTGGTTCCGCTCGTAGCTGTCGACGTCTTTCCACTTAATCCGCATTAATTTGCCGCCAACGCGGAAATACGGCAATTGGCCCGATGCCATCATGTTGCGAACGTGACGTTCCGAACAACACCGTCGTTCGGCAAGTGACTTTGGTGTGAATGGCTTATGGCTTTCGGCCTCGTCGCTCATTGCTAGCCCTCAGTTTGACCAATTCAGCATATGAGCCAACCGCGGGCGCGGCAATCGCTGCCGGTTTCGGCCTCGACGCCTCCAGAAGCAGGGCGACGTCATTGTCCGTCAAGATCATCCTGTTGCCGACGATGGAGCAGGCGCCGATTTCCCGCGCGAGCGCGCGAAGTTTCCGCGGCGACCAGCCGAAATGTGTGGCTATCTCTTCGGGGGTGTTCGCCGGCAGAGCCATGACTCATTCCTTACCAACCACGCGGACGCCCGGGCGACCGTGGTTCAGGAATTCGATCCCCTCTGCCTCGAGGACGCGTTGAACGACCTGAACGTTTGCTGCACGACCGGCGATCGGCCCGTTACCCACACTCTCCATGTTCCGAATAGTGTTGACGTTCAAGCCAGCCTTTTCTGCGAGCTCTTTCTGCTCAATTTCTGCCAGAATACGGGCGGCCTTGAGCTGGTTTCCAGTTGTCAGCATTCGGAAAATACCTCTTAAAACGATAAACATAGTTATAGCACCTAGTTTTCGTTTGACAAACCTAGTTTTCATAACTAGGTTAATGGCGATAGTTAACGCTGATCCGCCATATACCGGGAGTATAAAATGCCGAACTATGCAATTCCGGCAGCCGCCGAAGGCTTGCCAAAAATCAGCAGACGCACTCTTCTCGGTGCTTTGACGGCCGCCATTCCAGCAGCAGCAGCTCCAGCGGTCGCAAATACCTTCAACTGGAATGCTTTCTTTGCCGAGGCAACTCCAGCGGAACTAGCCCGCTTTCACGCCAACGCCCTCGCCGAGGCAATGGCCACAATGCATCCCGAGCTGTCGTGGCGCCATGTTATCGACCACAAGGTTCAGTTCGTTCTCGTCGTGGGCGACGAACGGCCGGCCGTTCCAGTTCGTCAGGAGGTGTGAGCATGCGCATCTCGCGGTTGGTGCATATACTTGGCTCGATGAGCGAAGCCGAAAAACTCGGCATCGTCGCCAGAGTCAACCATCGTGCGAATATTGAAGCCTGTATTGAGGATCTGATCGGCATTCTCGACTTCATGGACGGCGACGAGAACCTGGAACCTGACAACGACAATGAACCCAGCCTCGGCGCCCCTGAGCATGTCACGCAAACCCATTGGTATATGCCGGTGGGTTCGGAACAGACCGACCTGGAAATCGAAGACGAGAACGACGAGGACGGCGGGGACTCCGAGCCGAACGGCGACGAGCTGGACAGCAGCTTCTCCGAAGATGGATAGCAACCTCGAAGCAATGGTCTCGCCTACCATACGTCCGCCGACGTCCAAGGGCTTCTTACGCCAATTGGGGGAAGGGACGAGGGAACGACGGTTTATCTGGTGGATATTTACTTAGTAAAAACAGATAGTTATGTCGATCGGAATGGCGCACCCGACAGGATTCGAACCTGTGACCTTTGGAATCGGAATCCAACACTCTATCCAGCTGAGCTACGGGTGCATGCCTAAGGCGGTTTGAATCGCCTGTCCGATGGGTGGTTCTTAGCCTAGCTTGCGGCTGGCTTCAATCGCGAAATTCTCAGAAATACGGGTGCTTGCGGTTTGGCGGGTGTTTTTATCCGTCAGCCTGGGAACGTTACATAAAAAAACTCCGCCGGCCTTGCGGGCGGCGGAGCGTAATTGTCGCGGGCTGTCGCCTTTCGGCGATCAGATCTGCATGGCGCCGGGGCCTGGGATGGCCTTTGGCGGCACCTTGCCGAGGATGATCATGCCGAGGACTTCATCCTTGGTCACGTCCTCGGTGCGGGCGTGGCCGACGACCTGGCCGTTCTTCATCACCGAGACGCGGTCGGCGAGGTCGAAGACGTCGTGGATGTCGTGGCTGATGAGGAAGATGCCGATGCCTTCCTTCTTCAGCTGTTTGATCAGCTCGCCGACCTGCGCCGTCTCCTGCGGCCCGAGCGCTGCCGTCGGCTCGTCCATGATCAGGATGCGGGCGTTGAAGAGGATCGCACGAGCGATCGCCACCGACTGCCGCTGGCCGCCCGAGAGCGCCTTCACCGGCTCCTTGAAGCGTTTGAAGTTGGGGTTGAGCCGCCCCATCACCTCGCGGGCCGAGGCTTCCATCGCGACGTCGTCGAGCGTGCCCCAGCGGGTCTTCAGTTCGCGGCCGAGATAGAGGTTGGCGGCGGCGTCGACATTATCGGCGACGGCGAGCGTCTGGTAGATCGTCTCGATGCCGTATTTCTTGGCATCGCGCGGATTGCGGATGTCGGCCGGTTCGCCGTTGATCACGATTTCGCCGCCATCGCGCTTGTAGGCGCCGGAGAGGATCTTGATCAGCGTCGACTTGCCGGCGCCGTTGTGGCCAAGCAGGGCGACCACCTCGCCGGGGTAGAGATCGACCGAGGCATTGTCGACGGCGTGGATGCCGCCGAAGGAGATCGAGATGTTTTTCAGTTCCACGAGGGGAGTGCGTTGATCAGCCATATCTAGGGCTCCTCTCACTTGGCACGGGAGCGGTAAACGGTGTCGAGCCAGACCGCCACGACGAGGACGGTGCCGACGACGACGCTCTGCAGCGGCGTATCGACATGCGCCAGCACCATGCCCGACTGCAGCGACTGCATGACGAGCGCGCCAAGCATGGCGCCGGCGATGGTGCCGGTGCCGCCCGCCAGCGACGTTCCGCCGATGACGGCGGCGGCGATGGTGTAGAGCTCGTCGAGCGTACCCTGCGAGTTCGTTGCGGCGTTGAGGCGGGCGGTGGAGATTGCCGCTGCAATGGCTGCGAGAATGCCCATCAGCGCGAAGATGCGCACGGTGACCCAGCGGGTCTTGATGCCGGCGAGCTCTGCCGCTTCGGGGTTGCCGCCGATCGCGAAGACATAGCGGCCGAAGCGCAGCCGTGTCGCGATGAAGGTCATGATGATGCCGACGACGATGGCGATCAGCACCGGCACGGCGATGCCGTAGGGGATATCCAGGCCGGTCTCGGGCCAGGGAATATTGTTGGTCTCGGCATATTTCTTGGCGATGTTGATCGGCCAGTAATAGCTGTTGGCGATCCAGACCGCGCCGAGGATGAGCACGCAGCTCAGGATGGCGAGGAAATATTCAGCCCACATCGGCCGGCGCGGGAAACCGAAGCGCCGCCGCTGCCGGCGCGAGCCGACGATGCTTGCGATGACGAAGAGGCAGGCGCAGATGCCGACGATCCAGCTCCAGGTGGCGCCGATCGAGCCTTCCGCGCCGCCGCCCATGATGCGGAAGGTCTGGTCCATCGGGGCAACCGTCTGGCCGCTGGTGACGAGCCAGGTGGCGCCGCGCCAGACGAGCAGGCCGCCGAGCGTGACGATGAAGGAGGGAACGTTGAGGAAGGCGATGATGATGCCCTGGAAGGCGCCGATCAGGCAGCCTGCCGCCAATCCAACCAGCAGCGTGATCGCCCAGGTGAAGGGGCTGTCGAAGCCGATATATTCCGGCAGGATCTTGGCCTGCGTCACGCCCATGATCATGCCGCAGAGGCCGAGCACGGAACCGACCGAAAGGTCGATGTTGCGGGTGACGATGATCAGCACCATGCCCGTCGTCATGACGGCGATGTCGGTCGTCTGGACCGAGAGGTTCCAGAGATTGCGCGGGGTCAGGAAGAGGCCGCCGGTGATGATGTGGAAACCGATCCAGATGATGATCAGCGCGCCGATCATGCCGAGCAGACGTGTGTCGATCTCGGTGGCGCGGAAGAAGCGGGTCACCGGACTGGCTTCCGCCGCTCGCGGTCCGCTTGATGTTGTGGATTTTACCATTTCGGCCATGGGTTTGCCGTTCCCCCACTTTGTTTGGACGGACGCGCCAGCGTGCTAGAGGCTGCCATCGGCGTCATGCGTCTGTTCTTCAACTCACCATCGCGATGCTTCCGGAAACCGGTCGCGTGGCGTCGCGACACCCTTCCGGCAGGGAATGAAAACCCGCGATGGTGCGGCGAGGCGGAGAAAACTTCGTCGTTGGAGTTCTCATCCGCATCCGGCGCCGCAGCGGTGTTCCGCTGCGGCGCCGGCAATTTCAGTTCAGCCTTGGCTTACTTGCAGGCAGCGACGCTGTCGGCCTTGACGCCCTGGCACGCTTCCGCCTTGGAGATCCAGCCGGCGTCGATGACGACGTTCAGATTGTCCTTGGTGATCGCAAGCGGCTTCAGGAAGACCGACTGCATTTCAACGCCCTTCGGGCCGCCCTTGAAAGCCTGGGCGCCGTCGATCTTGCTCATGTCCTTGCCGCCGGCGAGGTCGAGAGCGATTTCAGCGGCGCGCTGGCCGAGTTCGCGGCTGTCCTTCCAGACGGAAACCGTCTGCGTGCCGAGAGCGATGCGGTTGAGGGCTGCCTTGTCACCGTCCTGGCCGGAAACCGGAACGGAGCCGGCGAGGCCCTGTGCGTCGAGAGCAGCGATCGCGCCACCGGCGGTGCCGTCATTCGAGGCGACGACGGCGTCAACCTTGTTGTTGTTGGCGGTCAGGAACTGCTCCATGTTGCGCTGAGCGTTCTCCGGCAGCCAGCCGTCAGTATAGGCCTCGCCGACATTCTTGATCTTGCCGGCGTCAATGGCGGCCTTCAGGACTTCCTGCTGGCCCGAGAACAGGAAGTCGGCATTCGGATCGGAAGACGAGCCCTTGATGAAGACGTAGTTGCCTTCCGGCTTGGCCTTGAAGACGCCTTCAGCCTGGAGGCGGCCGACTTCCTTGTTGTCAAAGGTGATGTAGAAAGCAGCCGGGTTTTCGATCAGGCGGTCATAGCCGACGACGGGGATGCCTTCAGCGGCGGCCTTCTCGATGGCCGGCCCGATCGCATCGGAGTCCTGGGCGAGAATGATCAGCGCGTTGGCGCCCTGCGAGATCAGCGATTCGACGTCGGTAAGCTGCTTTGCGGCAGAAGACTGCGCGTCAGCGGAAATATACTTGGCGCCCTTGGCTTCGAGAGCCTTCTTGATGGCGGCTTCGTCCGTCTTCCAGCGTTCTTCCTGGAAATTCGACCAGGAAACACCGACGACGAGATCGGCAGCCATGGCAGCGGTATGCACGGAAACGAGGATGGCAGCACCTGCCATCAATTTCAAAATAGACTTCATAATGTCCTCCCGAGTGGATTGCGACCGGCCCAGCCCATGCTTCCTCCGGCCACCGCGAATAGCTGTCGAGAAAGGTTCGGATTTTTTTCTCGACAGTCGAGAAATTTAGTGTCAGAGATTTTTTCAACTGTCAACACTGCACTGCCGGCTTAATTTCCTTGCGCAACAGCGGCCGGAGATGCAGTGGAAACCACGGGAAGAGCGAGCAGGAGGAGAGGGCGGCATTCATGCTGACCAAGTCGAGCACGGAGCTGGTCCGGCAGAGAAACAGCGTGCTCGTGCTGTCCGTGCTGCGCCGCCACGGCGCGCTCGCGCATACCGAAATATCTGATTCCACAGGGCTGTCGTCGGCCACCATCTCGGCCATCACCACTGAGCTGGAAAAAGCCCAGATCATCGAAAAATCAGAACAGCAGCCGGCTAGCGGCCGCGGCCGGCCGCGCGTGCTGCTGCGCCAGCGACGCGATTGCGGCTATCTCATCGTCGTCATCATCTCCTCGGATGCGGTGCAATATTCGCTGGTCGATTATGCCGGCAAGCTGATCGACCGCTTCAGCGAGGAACGTTCGCATGATCCTGCGGGTGCTGCCCGCTTCGTCGCGGCAGTGCGGGCCGGGCTTTCGCGCATTCTCGATCGTTCGAAAATTTCGCAGGAAAAGGTGCTGCTGATCTCGATCAGCAGCAAGGGTCTGGTCAATTCCACCGAGCCGGTTCTCGTCTGGTCGCCGATCTTCGGCAGCGACCAGATCGATTTCGAATCAGCGCTCCGGCCGGAATGGCAGGCCAAGGTGATCCTCGACAACGAGACGCTGCTGGTCGCGGCAGCACTCGGCGCGCGTGAAGAGATCGTGAAGGGCGCCGATTTCCGCTCGCTCGCAGCCCTTTCGCTCGGCCACAGCGTCGGGCTCGGCATCGTCAAGCGCGGGAACCAGACAGGCCAGGAAATATCGGCGCCCAATTTCGGGCACATGCTGCACATGGCCAATGGCGGGCTCTGCCGCTGCGGCACGCGCGGCTGCATCGAGGCCTATGCCGGTTTCTACGCGATCCTGCGCAGCGCCTTCGAAGTGCCGCTCGATACGATTCCGGCAAAGTTCGTGCCGGTAGCAGAACTCGACAAGATCGCCGCAAAGGCCCGCCAGGGCCACCGCGTCCCCGCCTTCGCCTTTCGCCAGGCGGGGCTGGCGCTCGGCAACGGGCTATCGCGCATGCTGAGCCTGACGGAGCGCATGCCGATCGCCATCACCGGGCCGGGCACGCGCTATTACGACCTCCTTCGGCAAGGGATCGAAGAGGGTCTGGGGCAGTCGCATATCGTGCGCATGGAAGGCATGCCGGAGATCAGGGTGGTGGCCGACGAGCAGATCCTCGTCTTCGAAGGACATCTGAACCGGGCGCTGTCGGTGATCGACGAGGATATCGTCGTCTCGGGTGTTCAGGGAATCCAGGCGTCGGGTTGAGGGAGAGAGCCTGCTGTGCTCCGACGGATGCAGAAACCCCTCCCCAACCCCTCCCCACAAGGGGGAGGGACTAACGTGCGGTGGCCCACTCCGGCAAGCATCAACCCTTCTGCGGATGAAACCGTGAAATGGAAAGCCGCGGGCGCGGCATCTTAGCCCCTCCCCCTTGTGGGGAGGGGTCTTCGGTTCACGCACCTGCGCGTGTCATCAAACGCGACATGGCCGGGCAGGTGCCCGGCCATCTCATGCATGGCTTCCGGTCGGGAGAGGGCCGTCAGCCGATCCTGATAAGCTTGCCTTCCTTGACGGACTGGACCGCGGCATCGGCGAGTGCCAGCGCTGCGAGACCATCGGCGCCTGATGGAGAGATCTTGGTGCCTTTCTCGATCGCGGCGATGAAGCCGGCAATCTCGTTGGCATAGGCTTCGGTGTAACGGGTCATGAAGAAATCATGCAGCGGCGGGCGGGTATAGCCATCGCCGTTTGCGACCTCGATCGAAACAGGGCGCTGGTTTTCGGCCGAGACGAGGCCCTTGGAACCATGCACCTCGATGCGCTGGTCGTAGCCGTAGGTGGCGCGGCGGGAGTTGGAGATGACGGCCTGCTTGCCGGATTTCGTCTGCAGGATCACCGAGACGCTGTCATAGTCGCCGGCTTCGCCGATCGCCTTGTCGACCAGCACGGCGGCGGTCGCCAGCACCGAGACCGGTTCTTCGCCGAGCAGGAAGCGGGCCATGTCGAAATCGTGGATCGTCATGTCGCGGAAGATGCCGCCCGAGCGCTTGATATAGTCGACAGGCGGGGCGCCGGGATCGCGCGAGGTGATCGTCACCATCTCGACATCGCCGATCTTGCCTTCGTCGATGACTTTGCGCACTGCCATGAAATGCGGGTCGAAGCGGCGGTTGAAGCCGACCATCAGCTTGGCGCCGGTCTCTTCCACCACCTTGATGCAGGCCTTGACGCGGGCGACGTCGAGATCGATCGGCTTTTCGCAGAAGATCGCCTTGCCGGCGCGAGCGAAGCGCTCGATCAGATCGGCATGGGTATCCGTCGGCGTGCAGATGACGACGGCGTCGATATCCTTGGCGGCTTCGATCGCCTCGATGGTGCGGACCTCGCAGCCATAGGCGGAGGCGATTGCTTCAGCAGCCTGCGGGAAGGCGTCTGCGACCGCGACGAGCGTCGCATTGGCGTCGCCGCTGACGGCTTTTGCATGGACCTTGCCGATGCGGCCGGCGCCGAGAAGACCAAATCTCACTGTCATTCTAACCTCCCTTGAATTCGGAACAAATAAACCGAATTGCCAAAATTCTGGAATTTTCATTCCATCTTCTGTAGACCGCGTCAAGCCCGCGGATCTTTCACATTTGCAAGATTCGAACCAGATGCAAGATTCGAACCAGAGCCTTTCCCGGTCGGATTGAAGTATTCTGCCGGAGCAGGTTTTGGCCAGGATCAGAGCCGATCGCCTCTGACCTGGCGGAAAGATGCCCGGCCTTTCAGCCAAGAGAATACTTTAATCTGACCAGGAAAAGCTCTAGAGACAATCGCGGCACGGGCCGAAGGCAGTGCGACAAATGCGACCGCGGGGCAGGAATGCAACTCATCGATCCGAACCATCCGGCATACCGTCATCTTTGGGTGCGAATTGCCATCGTCGCCGTCTGCTTCGGCTGGGCCGCGGTCGAGTTCATCACCGGCGATCCGTTCTGGGGCGTGCTCGCGGGCGGGGCGGGCGCCTATTCCTTCTATATATTGTTCTGGACCTTCAAGCCGCAGCCGCCGGAGACGGCGGCAGTCGTCACACCCGATGACGCGGACGGGGACGGGCCGGCAGTAGACGAAGAGAAGAAAGCCGAAGAGAAGAAGGCTGAATAATCGAAGCGTGCCGCGATCTTTCCGATCCGCGCCACGCTTCACGTCTTTGTTTGATACTATCGCAAAACCGACGCACGGCTTCGCGTGCGGCCAGCCCGATCCCCGGCGCATTCCCGTCCTGTCAGAGTGACAGTTCCTTGGCTTGCGCGTCGATCTTTTCGCAGGCATCCCCGAATGGATCGCGCATCGCTACCAGCGGCGAAACGCCGACCAGGAGAAGCGCTTTCAAATGTGACCAGCCACCTCCCAGCAACGGCGCAAAGGATGTCATCACGATGCGTTCCTTGCCATAGAGACGCTCGTACTCTGGAAAATTGCAGAAGTTCTCGTGATTGCTGTTCTTCAGATGGAAGGACTCGGCCGCAGCACCTTCGGCAAGGATAACTTCGTGCGTATCGAGCATGACGGCATAGTACTCGATTGATGCGTCGGCGGCGGGAGTGACCGATGCAATCGTCTTGCCGTTCACGAGGTCCTTCACATGGATCAGAATGCCGTTCAGGTACAGCGCATGACCCGGCGACAGATAGAGATCCGAATGGGGTGTGTGCCCGTCCAGTGCGTGGCGGGAAACCCGGATCGGCACGACGTCCTTCTGCCAGCGCGCGCCGCTCTTCTTGAAGCTTTGGCGGCCGACCCACTTTACCGGACGGGTGCTACCGTCAGGAAGGGCAACGCGATCGCCGATGCTGAGATTCTCGACAGGCTTCTCACCGCAATCCGTGAGGATCGCCGTTCCCCGCAGGAAACATTGTGGGCCGCTCCCGCTGCCGCCACCGCCACTGGAGCCACCACTTCCGCCTGAGCCACCGCTCCCGCCAGAGCCTCCACCGGAGCCGCCCCGTCCCCAAAGCCGCCCCAGCGCGTTGGCCGGAGAGGTGGTAATTGCTGTGGCCAAGGCGGCCACGCCGGCAAGACGAGCTCCGGCGGCTGCGGCTACACCTAGAAAATGTCTGCGCGCAGTGTTGCGTGGTAGCTTCGGATCTTCCTTAGATGACATGTCGGCGCTCTCCTGAAAACATTTACACCGCCCTATGTTACACTGGGTTGTATCGCATTCAATTTCGCTAAATTGCGCTAGGTCCTACCGAAAAGGGCGTAGGCATGGTCTATTGGGGTCCCGAAATACGCTATTGCCGCTGCCAAAAAGCGGAAGATTTATCTGCTACCCGAACGCGAAGGAATCAAACTGATTACCATGGCCACCGGTTGAAACGCAGGAAAAGCAGCCCATATAGAATTCGCGAATCGAGCCGGAAACGGCGGCTCTTCCAAAGCCTCGGAACGTTTGTCTGCGTTCGAGAAAGCTTCAGCTGTGCGGCAGCCGGCGCATCGCCTCGTCGATCAGCAGATTGGCGATCATCATGCGCCTGTTGGCATTGTCGCGGAAAGGCTCTGCGACGCCATCAGGATGATTGGCCTTGGCAAAGGCGCGCCGCTTCTCGCTCAGCGTCTGTTGGGTATCGGCGGCAGCGATCGCCAGTTCCGCAGCGATCTCTTCCGGAGCGATGCGGGCGAGATGGTCCGGCATGACGGGCTCGGGTGGAGGCGCAGCCGCCGGTTCCTCCGCGATCGCGGCGGCGGGATCGAGATCCAGATTGTCGAAATAGGCCTGGCCGACGCGCTGTGAGGCGGCCGAGACACCTTCCATGACATCGAAGGCAAGCCCGGTAGCAAGGCCGGGCACCCGATGGGCCGCCCGCGCCTCGGCGTCTTCGTCCGTCTCGTCCTCCGCCTTCAGCCGCTCGAGGACTGATTGAAATACCGACTGTCCGAACAGCATCCGCCTTCCTTTCGACGCGTACATTAAAGGCGGGCAAGATGGCGCAGGGCTTGCGGGTGTCGTCAGCCGGCCTGCTTGCGGCTCTCCTCGAGGATGATGTCGTAGAGTAGCCTTGCACTCGGTGGCAGCGCCCGTTCCCTGGCGGTGATCATGCTGTAGGGCTTGACGTTGATGTCGAAATCGATCGGCAGCATGCGCACATCGGAAGCCTTCGAGCCCTGGCTGGCAAGGAACTGCGCGACATCGACGGCGACGGGAGCGATCGCATCGGTTTCGCAGATGATGGCGCAGGTCAAAAGCAGCGAGGAGGTGTTGACAATGTTTTCGGGCAACGCCACGCCACGCGACAGGAAGACGTCCTCGATCGTGCGGCGCAGCAGCGTACCCGGCGGCTGGAACACCCAGTCGTAATCCCTGACCTCGGCCAGGCTGCTCGTCTTCTGCTTCATGAGCGGATGGCGACTGCGCACGATCAGGCAAGCCCGTTCGATGCCGATCTCCTTCACCTCGAACAGGCGCGGATTGAGATCATCGGGAATGCGGCCGATGATGAAGTCATGGCGGGCGGCGAGCAGCTCGCGGGCAAGCACGTTGCTCGTCTCCACCTGGATGTTGATCTCAATGCCGGGATAGGCCTTGCGCACCTTGTTGATTGCCGGCACCACGAGGCTCATGGCCGGCGCCGTCACCGCGCCGATGAAGACCGAGCCGCCTTTGCCGCTTTTCAATTCACCGATCTCGCGGCTCGCCTCGCGCAGCTCCAGGAGGATCTTCCGAGCCCTTCGGGCAAGCGCTGCGCCGAAGGTCGTCAGCACCACGCCGCGGGCCACGCGCTCATAGAGCGACGTCTTGGTGATCGATTCCATTTCGGACAACATCCGCGACGCGGCAGGCTGCGAAATGTTCAGAACCTCGGCTGCGGCGGAAATCTGTCCGCTATCTTCGATTGCGACGATCATCCGCAGGTGATTCAGCTTAAGTCCTGCACGTAAAAGGCTGTCATCGCCGAAATTATCGCTGTGGATATCGACGTGATCCATCGAAAATGGCTCGGAAACAATCGTCATGGTTGCAGCCTCCTCACTGCGCTCCATCAAAAGTAATACTTTTTAACGATATACCAAAATTGTTATGCATATTACCACTTATTCTATTTGACAGTTATAGGAATCCATACCAGTTTGCCGCCGTGTGCTGGTTGGCACTCAACACGTGTGAGATCGTGGAGGAGACCTACTTCGTTTCTCACCATCTGAAGTAACTATCCAATACGGAACCTGCCACAGTTTCGGGGCGGGCGATTTTTCGTCCGCTGCTCTATTAACAAGGGAGAGAGAAATGAAATCCATTATCTCATTGATGGCTGCGGCTGCCTTCGGCGTCGCTTCGTTCGTTATGCCGGCAATGGCGCAGGACAAGGGGCTTGTCGGTATCGCAATGCCGACGAAGTCTTCGGCTCGCTGGATCGACGACGGCAACAACATCGTCAAGCAGCTCGAGGCCGCTGGCTACAAGACCGACCTGCAGTATGCTGACGACGATATTCCGAACCAGCTTTCGCAGATCGAAAACATGGTCACCAAGGGCGCCAAGGTTCTCGTCATCGCTTCGATCGACGGCACGACGCTTTCCGACGTTCTCCAGAAGGCTCATGACGCCAACATCAAGGTGATCGCATACGACCGCCTGATCCGCGACTCGGCCAACGTCGACTACTACGCCACCTTCGACAACTTCCAGGTCGGCGTTCTGCAGGCTGGCTCCATCGTTGACGCCCTCGGCCTCAAGGATGGCAAGGGCCCGTTCAACATCGAACTGTTCGGCGGCTCGCCTGACGACAACAACGCTTTCTTCTTCTATGACGGCGCAATGTCCGTCCTGCAGCCCTACATCGACAGCGGTAAGCTCGTCGTGAAGTCCGGCCAGACCGGCATGGACAAGGTCGGCACGCTGCGTTGGGACGCTGCAACGGCCCAGGCCCGCATGGACAACCTGCTCTCGGCGAACTACACCGACGCCAAGGTCGATGCCGTCCTGTCTCCCTATGACGGTCTGTCCATCGGCATCATCTCGTCGCTGAAGGGCGTCGGCTACGGCACTCCGGACCAGCCGCTTCCGGTTGTTTCCGGTCAGGATGCTGAAGTTCCGTCGGTCAAGTCGATCATTGCTGGCGAACAGCACTCGACGGTCTTCAAGGACACCCGCGAACTCGCCAAGGTCACTGTTGCTATGGTCGATGCCGTCATGTCCGGCAAGGAGCCCGAGGTCAACGACACGAAGACCTACGACAACGGCGTCAAGATCGTTCCGTCCTATCTGCTGAAGCCGGTTGCCGTCGACAAGACCAACTACAAGCAGATCCTCGTCGACGGCGGTTACTACACCGAAGACAAGCTGAAGTAATGAGAGGGACCGGAACCCGCGCTTGCGGGTTCCGGTCTTCGATTTTATGATCGCCTGGCCGCTCGACGGCTGGAGGCGCTGGAACTTTGACTATGGACAATACCATCCTCGAAATGCGGAGCATCACCAAGACGTTCCCGGGCGTCAAGGCGCTGGAGAACGTGAACCTCAAGGTTCGCCAAGGTGAGATCCACGCATTGGTGGGCGAAAACGGGGCCGGCAAATCGACCCTGATGAAAGTGCTATCAGGCGTCTATCCGACAGGAAGCTATGAAGGCGACATCGTCTATGAAGGCGAGACGCGCAACTTCAAAGTCCTGAAGGATTCCGAAGAAATCGGCATCGTCATCATCCACCAGGAACTGGCGCTGGTGCCGCTGCTATCGATCGGCGAGAACATCTTCCTCGGCAACGAGAATGCCAAGAACGGCGTCATCAGCTGGGAAGAGACGTTCAACCGCACGAAGAAGCTGCTCACCAAGGTGGGCCTGCGCGAATCTCCGAACACGCTGGTTACCGACATCGGCGTCGGCAAGCAGCAGCTCGTCGAGATCGCCAAGGCACTGTCGAAGAGCGTGAAGCTGCTCATCCTCGACGAGCCTACTGCTTCGCTCAATGAGAAGGACTCGGACGCACTGCTCAATCTGCTGATCGAGTTCCGCAATCAGGGCATCACTTCGATCATCATTTCCCACAAGCTGAACGAGATCCGGAAGGTCGCCGACCAGATCACGGTCCTGCGCGACGGCATGACCGTCAAGACGCTCGACTGTCACACGGACGAGATCAGCGAAGACATCATCATCAAGAACATGGTGGGCCGGGATCTGGCCGACCGTTATCCGCCGCGCTCCGTGCCGATCGGCGAGACGATCTTCGAAGTGAAGAACTGGAATGCCTATCACCAGCAGCACCGCGACCGCCAGGTGCTGCACGACATCAACGTCAACGTCCGCAAGGGCGAGGTCGTCGGCATTGCCGGTCTCATGGGTGCCGGCCGCACCGAATTCGCGATGAGCGTCTTCGGCAAATCCTATGGCCACAAAGTCAGCGGCGAGGTCTTCGTCAATGGCAAAGCTGTCGATGTCAGCACTGTGCGCAAGGCGATCGATGCCGGTCTTGCCTATGTCACCGAGGACCGCAAGCAACTCGGTCTCGTGCTCAGCGACAGCATCCTGCACAATACGACGCTAGCCAATCTCAATGGGATTTCGAGCAATAGCGTCATCGACGACATCAAGGAGATGAAGGTCGCGACCGATTACCGGTCGAAGCTGCGCATCCGCTCCTCCGGCGTCTTCCAGGAAACGGTCAACCTTTCGGGCGGCAACCAGCAGAAGGTTGTGCTGTCGAAGTGGCTGTTTTCCGATCCCGATATTTTGATCCTCGACGAGCCGACCCGCGGCATCGACGTTGGCGCAAAGTACGAAATCTATACTATCATCAACCAGCTTGCCGCCGATGGAAAGGGCGTTCTGATGATCTCGTCGGAAATGCCCGAACTGCTTGGCACATGTGACCGCATCTACGTGATGAACGAAGGACGCATCGTCGCGGAATTGCCGAAGGGAGAAGCAAGCCAGGAAACCATCATGCGCGCTATCATGCGCTCAGGGGAGAAGAGACAATGACTCCGGTCAACCCGACAACCGAGCATAGCAACGTCGTTTCCGTTGCCGATTATATCCGCGGCAATATTCGTGAATACGGCATGCTCATCGCACTCGTCGCGATCATGGTGTTCTTCCAGTTCTATACCGGCGGCATTCTCTTCAAGCCGGTCAACCTGACGAACCTTGTTCTGCAGAACTCCTTCATCGTCATCATGGCGCTCGGCATGCTGCTCGTCATCGTCGCCGGCCATATCGACCTGTCGGTGGGCTCGATCGTCGCCTTCGTCGGCGCGCTCGCGGCGATCTTCACCGTGTCATGGGGCATGAACTTCTGGCTTGCCGGCCTGATCTGCCTGATCGTGGGCGGCATCATCGGCGCGGCGCAGGGCTATTTCATCGCCTATCACCGCATTCCGTCGTTCATCGTGACGCTTGCCGGCATGCTTGTTTTCCGCGGCCTGACGCTGACGGTTCTGAACGGCAAGAACATCGGTCCGTTCCCGAAGGAGTTCCAGGTTATCAGCACCGGCTTCCTGCCGGGCGACATGATCGACATTGCCGGCACACCCGTGCAGTCGACCTCGCTGATCTTGACCGTGATCCTGCCTGTCATCCTCTTCTACCTCGCCTGGCGCCGCCGCAAGGTGAACGAAGACCACGGAATCGATGTCGAGCCGATGGGCTTCTTCATCGTCCAGAACCTGGTCGTTTCGCTCGCCATCCTGTGGATCGGCTATCTGCTCTCCACCTATAAGGGCCTGCCGAACGTTCTCGTCGTCATGCTGGTGCTGATCGCGATCTACGCCTTCATCACCCGCCGGACCACGATCGGCCGTCGCATCTACGCCATGGGCGGCAATTCGAAGGCGACCAAGCTTTCAGGCATCAATACCGAGCGGCTGAGCTTCTACACCTTCGTCAATATGGGCGTGCTTGCAGGCCTAGCCGGCATGATCATCGCGCTTCGCCTGAACTCGGCAACGCCGAAGGCCGGCGTCGGTTTCGAGCTCGACGTCATTGCGGCCTGCTTCATCGGCGGTGCCTCGGCGTCCGGCGGCGTCGGCAAGATCACCGGTGCGGTCATCGGCGCGTTCATCATGGGCGTCATGAATAACGGTATGTCGATCGTCGGGCTCGGCATCGACTTCCAGCAGATGGTGAAGGGCCTCGTGCTTCTCGCCGCAGTGTTCTTCGACGTTTACAACAAAAACAAGGGCTGAGCGCCTCAAGGCGCCCCAGCCGGGCATTGCAGTCCTATGAATGATGGATTCCGGCTCCTGATGGAGCCGGACAGGCGGAGCTTTTTCCTGTCTTCGCCGAAACGAGAAGGATCGAAGTCGTGCTTATTTCACAGATCAAGGGTGCAAACGGAGAGATCATCGTCGCCGTGCGTGAGCAGGGCGGCGCTGCAAGGTCGGTCAAGAACGCCGTCAGCGTCTATGCGCTGGCGATGGAGGCCGCTGACGGCGGCAAGTCTCTTGCCTCGGTCATCGAAGCGCATGGCTACGGCGATGCAGTCGATCTTGAAAAGGCGTATGCTGAAGGCCGTTTCCTTCCGCCGATCACCCATCCGGATGCCGCGCACCTGCATCTGACCGGCACCGGCCTGACGCATTTGGGCTCGGCGGCAACGCGCGATTCCATGCACAAGAAGACCACCGAAGCCGCCGAGGAAACCCTGACGGACTCGATGAAGATGTTCAAGATGGGCCTCGAGAACGGCAAGCCGAAGGCCGGCGAAAAGGGCGTCCAGCCCGAATGGTTCTACAAGGGCAACGGCTATGGAGCCGCTGCACCCGGCGCGCCGCTCATCTCGCCTTCCTTCGCGCTCGACGGCGGCGAAGAGCCGGAGATGGCTGGCATCTACGTGATCGCCAAGGACGGCTCGCCCTTCCGTATCGGTTTTGCGCTGTCGAACGAATTTTCCGATCACGTCACCGAGCGGATCAACTATCTCTATCTCGCCCATTCGAAGCTGCGCCCGGCCAGCTTCGGCCCGGAAATCCGCGTTGGCGCGGCCCCGGAGGATATTCGCGGCACCTCGCGCATCAAGCGCGGCGACAAGGTGATCTTCGAAAAGCCGTTCCTGTCCGGTGAAGCGAACATGTCGCACACCTTCGCCAATCTGGAATATCACCATTTCAAATATGGCATCTTCCGTGTTCCAGGCGATGTTCATGTCCATATGTTCGGCACGGCAACCCTTTCCTTTGCCGACGGCGTCAAGACCGAAGAGGGCGACGTCTTCGAGATCGAAGTTGCCGAATTCGGCCTGGCGCTCCGCAACCCGCTGAAAGTGGCCGCCGAGGAAGAGATCGCCGTCAGGCAGCTCTGAATTCAAGAGCTGGCCGCATTCGGCGGCCGGCTCTTTGCTCGTAAACGGTAAAGGAGGCTTGTTTAGCCCATGACCATTTATCAAAACCTGATCGCCGGCGAATGGGTCGGCTCGAACGCGACGAAGAACATCAACCCGTCGGATACGAATGAGGTCGTCGGCCTCTATGCCGACGGCAGCGCAGATGACACGAGAAACGCCATTGCCGCCGCCAAGGCCGCCTTCCCGGCGTGGTCGCGCTCGGGCATCTGGGAGCGCCACGTCATCCTGAAGAAGGCCGGCGACGAGATCATGGCGCGCAAGGACGAGCTCGGTGCGCTGCTGGCTCGCGAGGAAGGCAAGACGCTGCCGGAAGCCACCGGCGAAGTCATCCGCGCTTCGCAGATCTTCGAATTCTTCGCCGGTGAGGCGCTGAGGCTGGCCGGTGAGGTCATCCCCTCGGTTCGTCCGAATATCGGGATCGAGATCACCCGCGAGGCGCTCGGCGTCATCGGCATCATCACGCCATGGAACTTCCCGATCGCCATTCCCGCCTGGAAGATCGCGCCGGCGCTCTGCTACGGCAACACCATCGTCTTCAAGCCGGCCGAACTGGTGCCCGCCTGTTCCTGGGCGATCGTCGATATCCTCCATCGCGCCGGCCTGCCGAAGGGCGTGCTGAACCTCGTCATGGGCAAGGGCTCGGTCGTCGGCCAGGCCATGCTCGAAAGCCCCGACGTTCACGGCATCACCTTCACTGGTTCCACCGGCACCGGCAGGCGCGTCGCCGCTGCCTCCATCGAGCATAATCGCAAGTTCCAGCTGGAAATGGGCGGCAAGAACCCGATGGTCGTGCTCGACGATGCCGATCTCAGCGTTGCCGTCGAGGCGGCAGCCAATTCCGGCTTCTTCTCCACGGGCCAGCGCTGCACGGCGTCGTCGCGCCTCATCGTCACCGAAGGCATTCACGACAAGTTCGTCGCAGCACTCACCGACAAGCTGAAGACGCTTGTCGTCGACAACGCGCTGAAGGCCGGCACCCATATCGGCCCTGTCGTCGATGAGCGGCAGTTGAAGACCGATACCGACTATATCGAGATCGGCAAGTCGGAAGGCGCCAAGCTCGCCTTCGGCGGAGAGGTGATCTCGCGTGACACGCCCGGCTTCTACCTGCAGCCGACGCTGTTTACCGAGGCGACCAACCAGATGCGCATTTCGCGCGAGGAGATCTTCGGACCTGTGGTGTCGGTGATCCGGGTCAAGGATTACGACGAGGCGCTGGCGACGGCCAACGACACGCCGTTCGGCCTTTCGGCCGGCATCGCCACGACCAGCCTAAAACATGCCACGCACTTCAAGCGCAATTCCGAGGCCGGCATGGTGATGGTCAACCTGCCGACGGCAGGCGTCGATTTCCACGTGCCGTTCGGCGGCCGCAAGGGCTCTTCCTACGGCCCGCGCGAGCAGGGCAAGTACGCCGCTGAATTCTACACAACCGTCAAGACCGCCTACACCCTGGCTTGAGACAAGTGCGATAACCCGGGCCGTACGAGGCGGTCCGGCGATATCCTGAAGGATAAAGACTATGAAAAAGAAAGCGGAATGGCCGCGCAAGCTGAGGTCGCAGGAATGGTACGGCGGTACGAGCCGCGACGTGATCTATCACCGCGGCTGGCTTAAGAACCAGGGTTATCCGCACGACTTGTTCGACGGCCGGCCGGTGATCGGCATCCTCAACACCTGGTCGGATATGACCCCGTGCAACGGTCATCTCAGAGAGCTGGCCGAGAAGGTGAAGGCGGGCGTATGGGAGGCCGGCGGCTTCCCGCTTGAGGTGCCGGTGTTCTCGGCATCCGAAAACACCTTCCGCCCGACCGCGATGATGTACCGCAATCTTGCCGCGCTGGCGGTGGAAGAGGCGATCCGCGGCCAGCCGATGGATGGCTGCGTACTGCTGGTGGGCTGCGACAAGACCACGCCGTCGCTGATCATGGGGGCGGCTTCCTGCGACCTGCCCTCGATCGTCGTCACTGGCGGGCCGATGCTGAACGGCTATTTCCGCGGTGAACGGGTCGGCTCGGGCACGCATCTGTGGAAGTTTTCCGAAATGGTGAAGGCCGGCGAGATGACGCAGGCCGAATTCCTCGAGGCTGAGGCCTCGATGAGCCGTTCGTCGGGCACCTGCAACACCATGGGCACCGCCTCCACCATGGCTTCCATGGCCGAGGCGCTCGGCATGGCGCTCTCCGGCAATGCTGCGATCCCGGGCGTCGATTCCCGCCGCAAGGTCATGGCGCAGCTTACCGGCCGGCGTATCGTGCAGATGGTCAAGGACGACCTGAAGCCCTCCGAGATCATGACGAAGCAAGCCTTCGAGAATGCCATCCGCACCAACGCGGCCATCGGTGGGTCGACCAATGCCGTCATCCACCTGCTCGCCATCGCCGGCCGTGTCGGCATTGATCTTTCGCTTGATGACTGGGACCGCTGCGGCCGTGATGTCCCGACCATCGTCAACCTGATGCCGTCGGGCAAGTATCTGATGGAGGAGTTCTTCTATGCCGGCGGCTTGCCGGTGGTGCTGAAGCGCCTCGGCGAAGCGGGCCTCCTGCATAAGGATGCGCTGACGGTATCCGGCGAAACCGTCTGGGACGAGGTCAAGGACGTCGTCAACTGGAACGAAGACGTTATCCTGCCGGCCGAAAAGGCGCTGACAGCTTCGGGCGGCATCGTCGTGCTGCGCGGCAATCTGGCGCCGAAGGGCGCGGTGTTGAAGCCTTCGGCGGCTTCGCCGCACCTGCTGGTGCACCGGGGCAGGGCGGTGGTGTTCGAGGACATCGACGACTACAAGGCGAAGATCAACGACGACAACCTCGACATCGACGAAACCTGCGTCATGGTCATGAAGAATTGTGGGCCGAAGGGCTATCCCGGCATGGCCGAAGTCGGCAATATGGGGTTGCCGCCCAAGGTGCTGAAGAAGGGCATCCTCGATATGGTGCGCATTTCCGACGCCCGGATGTCCGGAACGGCCTACGGTACCGTCGTGCTGCACACCTCGCCGGAAGCAGCCGTCGGCGGACCGCTTGCGGTCGTGAAAAACGGCGACATGATCGAGCTGGATGTGCCGAACCGTCGTCTGCATCTCGACATTTCCGAGGAGGAATTGGCGCGGCGGCTCGCCGAATGGCAGCCGAACCACGATCTGCCCAAATCAGGCTATGCCTTCCTGCATCAGCAGCATGTCGAAGGGGCCGATACCGGCGCCGACCTCGATTTCCTCAAGGGATGTCGCGGAAACGCTGTCGGCAAGGACAGCCACTGACAGGATAAATCCAGGATTGGAAATCGATGAAAGGCGGGGCATTACCCCGCCTTTTCTTTGCACTTGTTCAATGAAGAAATGGCATTATGTTCTGTACAAATGTACAGGAGATATGGTCATGTCTAAGACCGTTGGTGCAGCCAAGTTCAAGGCGAAATGTCTGAACCTTATCGATCAGATGGCGAAAGACCACGAATCTATCGTCATCACCAAGCGCGGCAGGCCAGTTGCCGTGCTTTCGCCGGCACCTGACCCCAGCGGACGCAGGAGTATCATCGGCGCGATGAAGGGCAGCGTATTGCGCTATGACGATCCGCTGTCTCCGGCAGTTGAACCCGAGGATTGGGACGCCGTTCGTTGATCGTCATTGACACGCATATCCTCGTCTGGGCAATGCAGGACGACGCACGCCTCGGTTCACAGGCCCGGCGCACCATCGACGAGATGACGGAGAAAAGCCGAATCCTGATTTCGGCGATTACGCCTTGGGAAATCGCGATGCTTGTGCATAAGGGACGCCTGGCGCTCGGCGACGATGTCGGGCGATGGATCGACAGCGCGCTGTCTCTGCCCGGAATCCAGCTCGCACCGATTGAGCCCTCGATCGCGATAGATAGTGTTCGGCTACCCGGCCAGTTTCATGCCGACCCCGCGGACCGCATCATCGCCGCCACAGCCCGTTTTCATCGCGTACCGTTGCTGACGGCCGACCAGGCGATCCTCAGCTATGGCGCGCGCGGCCACCTCCAGGTTCTTGCAGCGGGATAGGCTTGGCGTGGAGGCGCGCCGCCTGGCTTTCGGGCTGTGCGCTCAGCCTCAGCTCTGGCTTTGCATCTGTCCGCCGTCCTCGACCTTCACGGTGACCGACAGCGTTTCGCCCGGCGTGCCGATGCGCATGCCTGAAATCGGCGCGGCGTCGCGATAGCAGAGGCCGGAAGCGACTCTGATGTAACGGGCATCCGGGCAGATCTCGTTGGCGGGATCGAAGCCGACCCAGCCGAGGCCGGGAATATGGGCCTCGGCCCATGCATGGGTCGCGGCCTGTTCGATCTTTTCCTCCATCATCAAATAACCGGAGATATAACGCGCCGGCACCTGCAGGGCACGGGCAGCGGCAATGAAGATGTGCGCATGGTCCTGGCAGACGCCGCTCTTCCTCTCCAGCGCCTGTTCGGCCGTCGTCTCGGTGTTGCTGGTGCCGGGCTTATAATCGACCGTCTCGTGGATCGCCGCCATCAGCGCATGCATGCGGGAAAGCTCGTTGTCGCCGCTGACGCCCTTGATCAGTTCCTTCACCAGCCTGCCGCCCTTGGTCAGCGGCGTGTCGCGCAGGAAGAGCCAAAGCGGGCAGAAGCCGGTATGCGGGCCGGTGACGCCGTTGTTGTCCTCCGTCTCGACTTCGCCTTCGGCCAGGATGCGCGTTACGTCCTGCTCGCCTTCCAGCGAGACGAGGTTGACGTGATTGCCGTACTGGTCGTCATATTCTACTTCCGGCGTGGCACCCTCGACGTTCAGGGCCCAGCCGAGCACTTTCTGTGCCGATGTCGTCGGTGGCGTCAATCGCAGCCGTTGCAGCGAGAATTGCGCCGGTTCGTCGTAGCGGTATTCGGTGAGGTGGCTGATCTTCAGTCTCATATTGTTATCCGCTTATACATAGAACCGGTAGCCGTCGGAAATTTCCGCGCCGAGCTTGTTGTTGCGCGAGACGAAATCCTCCAGGAACTCGTGCAGGCCCTGATCCATGATATCCCGGATCGCCCTCGTCTGCAGCGTGGTGCGGATTGAATCCGCGGTATCGTGGGCAGGGAGCCGTTCCTCGTAATCCTGGGCCAGATAGCCGAGATTGCTGACGATCTTCTCGTAGCAATAGGCAAGCGAGCGCGGCATCTGAACATTGAGGGTCAGGAAGTCGGCGATGTTCATCGCCCGGTATTCGCCGTCATAGGCCCAGCTATAGGCGCGGTGCGCCGAGACCGAGCGCAGGATCGATTCCCACTGCACGTTGTCGAGGGAGGAGCCGACGGCCGAGACCGAGGGCAGCAGCACGTAATATTTCACGTCGAGGATGCGGCTGGTATTGTCGGCCCGCTCGATGAAGGTGCCGATGCGGGCAAAATTATAGAGCTCGTTCCGCAGTGTCGAACCATGGAAGGCGCCGCGGATGAGGCCGGCGCGGCGCTTGATGACATCGATCACCTCTGGCATTTCGGCCGCCTTGACGCGTTTTTCGAGCAGGGACTTCAAGTCGATCCAGCATTCGTTGGTGGCTTCCCAGGTCTCACGCGTCAGCGCCGTGCGCACCATGCGGGCATTGTTGCGGCCGGAATCGATGCAAGACATGACGCTCGACGGATTGGTGCGATCGCGCAGGAGATAGTCGATCGCGTCGGCATTGGTCAGCTTGTTGTGGCCTTCGTCATAAGCCTCGCGCACGCCCGCACTTTGTAGAACGCCATCCCAATTGTCATCGCCGGTGCTGCTGCGGGTCAGCGACATGCGCAACCCCGCATCGATCAGGCGGGCTATATTTTCGGCGCGCTCGATGTAACGAAACATCCAGTAGAGGCCGTTTGCTGTTCTTCCGAGCATCAGTCCTCCAATACCCAAGTGTCTTTGGTGCCGCCGCCCTGGCTGGAATTGACCACCAGCGAGCCTTGCTTCAGCGCCACGCGGGTGAGCCCGCCCGGAATGATCTGTACCTTGTCGGATACAAGCACATAGGGGCGAAGGTCGACATGGCGCGGCGCGATGCCCTTGTTGACGAGGATCGGCACGGTGGAGAGCGACAGCGTCGGCTGGGCGATGTAGTTGTTCGGCTTGGCCTTCAGCTTCTCGGCGAAATCGGCACGCTCCTTCTTCGACGCCGTCGGGCCGACCAGCATGCCGTAGCCGCCGGAGCCGTGCACCTCCTTGACCACTAGCTCTTCCAGGTGTTCCAGCACATATTTCAGGCTGTCGGCTTCCGAACAGCGCCAGGTCGGCACGTTTTCGAGCAGCGCCTTGCGGCCGGTATAGAATTCGACGATCTCGGGCATATAGGAGTAGATCGCCTTGTCGTCGCAAATGCCGGTGCCCGGCGCATTGGCGATGGTGATGTTGCCGGAGCGGTAGACATCCATGATGCCGGGAATGCCGAGCGCGGAATCGGACCGGAAGGTCAGGGGATCGAGGAAGTCGTCGTCGACGCGGCGGTAGAGCACGTCGATCGCTTCGTAACCGCGTGTTGTCCTCATCTTCACCTTGCCGTCGATGACGCGCAGATCCGCGCCCTCGACCAGTTCGACGCCCATCATGTCGGCGAGGAACGAATGCTCGTAATAGGCGGAATTGTAGATGCCCGGCGTCAGCACGGCGACGCGCGGCTTGCCCTTGCAGCCGGGAGGGGCGAGCGAGGCGAGGCTCTGACGCAGCAGATAGGGATAATCCTCGACACGCTGCACCTTGTTCTCATGAAAGAGTTCAGGGAACATCTGCATCATGGTTTCCCGGTTTTCCAGCATATAGCTGACACCGGAGGGCGTGCGGGCATTATCCTCCAGCACGTAAAACTGGTCCTCTCCGGTGCGCACGATGTCGGTGCCGACGATGTGGGTATAGACGCCGCCGGGCGGCCGGAAGCCGATCATTTCGGGGATGAAGGTGACGTTGTTTTCGATCAGCTCGCGCGGAACGCGGCCGGCGCGGATGATCTCCTGCTTATGATAGATATCGTCGAGAAAGGCATTGAGCGCGATCACTCGCTGCTCGATGCCTTGGGCGAGCTTGCGCCATTCGCGGGCGGAGATGATGCGGGGAATGATGTCGAAGGGGATGAGTTTTTCGGAACTGTCGGCATGGCCGTAGACCGCGAAGGTGATGCCGGTCTTCCGGAAGATGTTTTCCGCATCGCGGGATTTGGCAATCAGATGCGCCCGGTCTTGGCTGTTGTACCACTCGAAGTATTTTTCATAAGGCGGGCGAGGGCTTTCGTCCCCGGTAATCATTTCATCAAATGCCAAAGGCTCGGCTCCCCTTTTTTGTTCATTTGAATACAACGCAAATGGCAATGCAAGAACCATGCGCATTTCGAGGAAAAGATTTTGCGCTGCGGGAAACGGGTGAAAATCTGGGCATTTAAAGTGATGCGGTGCGGCATGGCGGATAGTGGATCTCGATGCTTGCGCAAAATCTGAGCATGTGATTGTTTTTCGTTCAGCAGATATGAAGGGAGCTCAGCCTCACCACACGGTCCGTCATCCCTGTGACGAGCGCAGGGATGACGGAGAGCGGGAAGATCGCCGGCGATTCTTCGTTGCGGTGGCATAATGTCGATCTGCCGACGGCCCGTTCGTCATGTTGAAAGTATCATCCCTCCGGCCAATCCACTCACCCCAGCCATCAGCGAAATTTCAGATAAGCATCAACGCTTCGCCTTTGACGACGGCGGCCGGGTGAGGCTATCAGCACGGCAACCTCTTCTCTCCCGAGCCGCTCCATGTCCCTCGATCGCCTTGCCCCCGCCGTCTTCGTCCTGCTCTGGTCCACGGGCTGGGTGGTGGCGAAATACGCCTCGCTGCATTCCGAGCCCTTCACCTTTCTTTCGATACGCTATGCGCTGTCGGCGGCGGCATTCCTGGCGCTCTGCCTTGTGGTGCGGGCGCAATGGCCGAGCCGGGCGACGGCGCTGCGCGCCGTCTATTCCGGCTTCTTCCTGCATGGCTTCTATCTCGCCGGCCTCTGGTGGGCGATCGCCAACGGCGTGCCGGCCGGCATATCGGGCATCATCGCGGCGCTGCAGCCGCTGCTGACGGCAATGGCCGCTCCCTTCCTCATCGGCGAGCGGCTGCAGCAGGCTCAGAAGCTCGGCCTTGCCCTTGGCTTCGTCGGCATTGCCATCGCCATTTCGCCGAAGCTGCTCGATCCGGCAACCGCCGATCTCACGCATGCCGCCCTGCCGCTGGCGATCAACCTCGTCGCCATGGCATCCGTCACCTACGGCACGCTCTATCAGAAGAAACACCTGCAATCCGGCGACCTCAGAACCATTGCGACCCTGCAATATGTCGGCGCGCTGATCCTCACCCTGCCGCTTTCGCTGGTCTTCGAGCATCAGCATTTCGACGGCGCCGCGCAGGCCTATGGCGCGCTCATCTGGTCGGTCTTCGGTCTATCGATGGGCGGCGTCGGACTGCTGCTCTATCTGATCCGCCGGGGTCAGGTGTCACGCGCCGCCTCGCTGATCTATCTGATGCCGCCAGCGGTTGCTCTCGAAGCCTTCATCGCCTTCGGGGAGCCGCTGACCGTGCCGTTGATCGTCGGCACCGTGGTGGTCGTGACAGGCGTCTATCTCACGAACCGCAGGGCGTCCAGCGAGCATAGGCCTGCGGAGGTTTAGAGCGCCGTGCGTCCTTTCGGACGCCCAAAGCACGATGCGCTAGATAACAAAAAGGCCGGAGATCCCCGGCCTTTTTGCTTTTCAATCTTTCAACGATCAGGCGCGTTCGCGGCGCTGGCCTCCGCCGTTGCGGGAGCCACCGCGGTGGTTGCCGCCGTTGCCGTCGCGGCGTGGTTCGCCGGCCTGGGCCTGCTGCGGGCCGCGGTCCTCGCCGTGCTTGCGGGCCGGGCGGCCGTGGGCATGGCGGCTGTTGCCGCGGTGATGACCGCTCGGCTCACCATTGGCATGGGCGCCGTGATGGGCCGGACGCTGCGGCTTTGCAGAGGCGCGGAAATCGGAGGTCGAGGCCAGATCGTTGTCGGGGCCGAGATCCGGGGTCGTTTCACCGCGGCGCTGACCGCGGAAATCCTCGTTGCGGCTGGTCGGGCGCTCCGGACGCGGACGACGCTCCTCGCCGCCGGCGCGGACTTCGCTGCCTTCACCTTCGCGGCGCGGGCGGCGTTCCTGGCGGCCGCCGCGATGCTCGGAGCGATTCTGGTCGCCACGGCCTTCGCCACGACCCTGACCTTCGCGACCCTGGCCGCCATTGCGATTGCGGTTGTTGCCGTTGCCGTTGGCGCGACGGGGGCCGCCGCTGATGTTTGCCGGCGCTTCGCCGCTTGCGACAGTGATGTCGATGCCCATCAGGCGCTCGATATCACGCAGCAGTTTGGCTTCGTCGGGGGCGCAGAAAGCGATGGCGATGCCGTCGCGGCCGGCACGCGCCGTACGGCCGATGCGATGCACATAGGCGTCAGGCACTTCAGGCAGGTCGTAGTTGTAGACGTGGCTGACAGCCGGGATATCGATGCCGCGGGCGGCGACGTCGGTGGCAATCAGCGTCTTGATGCTGCCGTCGCGGAAGGCCTTCAGCGCCCGCTCGCGCTGGCCCTGGCTCTTGTTGCCGTGGATCGAGGCGACGGAATAGCCGATGTTTTCGAGATGCTTCATCAGCTTCTCGGCACCATGCTTGGTGCGCAGGAAGACCATGGCGCGGCCGTCAGGGTTTTCGGTCAGCGACTTGCGGAGCAGTTCCGTCTTGTCGTTCTTGCCGCCGACGAAATGGACGTACTGTTCGACCTTGTCGGCAGCCTTGCCCGGGGGCGTGACTTCGACCTTGACGGGATCGACGAGATATTCGCCGGCGAGATCGGCGATTGCCTTCGGCATGGTCGCCGAAAAGAGCATGGTCTGGCGCTTTTTCGGCACCATCTTGGCGATCTTGCGCAGATCGTGGACGAAGCCGAGGTCGAGCATCTGGTCGGCTTCGTCGAGCACGAGATAGCGAACCGCAGTCAGCGTGATCGCGCGGCGATTGATGAGATCGAGCAGGCGGCCGGGCGTGGCGACGAGAATGTCGGTGCCTTTTTCAAGCTGAAGCTGCTGCTTGTTGATCGAGACGCCGCCGACGACGACATTGATGCGCAGTGTCGATTTGCGGATGAACTTCTTCAGGCTCTCGGCGATCTGGTTTACCAGTTCGCGTGTCGGTGCGAGGATCAGCGTCCGCGTCGTGCGGTTGTCGGGGCGCCGTTCGTCGGCGAGCAGCTTTTCGATCAGCGGCAGGCCGAAAGCGGCGGTCTTGCCGGTGCCGGTCTGGGCAAGGCCGATCAGGTCGCGGCCTTCGAGGAGGAGGGGAATGGCATGTTCCTGGATGGGCGTCGGCGTTTCGATGCCGAGCTGGAACAAAGTAGCGACGATCGGCTTGGAGACACCAAGCGATTCAAAATTAGTCAAGGTATAACCTTTCGGGGCGCCACAATGACTATCGCCGGAACGCACCATGCGATCCGGTTTCATTCTGGCGTCAAGAACCCCGCGTGAAGTGGGAACTTGTGAGTTGGAAAAAGCTTTCCAGCGCTTCTGGCCGCTAATGGGAGTGCGGCGCTCTATCGAAATGCGCTTTTGTCCCTTCTTCCTGCATCTGTATTTTTCAGCAGGGGCACGCTCACGCGGCGGCCGGAAGGGTGAAAGCTGACCCGCATTTGGGCTAGTTCGCGTGGAAAGTCAAGTGCGGTGCACAAGAAAGCCTCAAGCTGGGTCAGGTGAGGGCATGACGAGGACGAAGCTTTGTGATGCGGTCTCTGCGCCGTTGACGAGGATGGCGATGCGATGTTCGCCTGGATAATAGCGTCGCGTCGTGATCGGCCGCATGGCGTGGCGGCGCTCAATTGTATGGCTTTGCCCCGGAGCGAGCAAGATCGCCTTGCACTTGAAGACCTTGGGTGAGAGCGAACCGTCGCTCTTCACATGGTGAATGGCGTAGTCAATCATCAGCGATTGCGTGATCTCGCCGGCATTCGTCACGCGGATTTCGAAATCCAGCCCTGCGCCGAACATCACCTCTGCATTCTGGAGCCGCAGTTCGCATTTGAGGGAAGCGGCCGCGGCAAAGCCGAAATTGGCGAGCGCCTGCGCGTGGCCGTTCTTCAGAAGCGTGCGCGAGGCATGTTTCAGCAGCCAGCGGCGTTCGGAGGAAGCGCCGTCTATATGGTCGGCGATGAAGGCGGCGACCAGATCCGGGTGGTCCTTGGCGATGTCGTTCAGGCTGTTGGCCACGGAGCGGCGCACATAATCCTCCGGATCATCCATCAGCGCGGTCAGGATGGGCAGGATCGGCGCCGGATCCTTGACGAGTTGCGGCAGACGCATCGCCCAGGGCAGGCGCGGCCGCGTTCCCTCGCTCGCCAGCCGGCGCACGTGCTGGTCGGGATCGCCGACCCAGCCGGAGATGATCGCCAGTGCGCGCTGCTGGTCGCGATGGATGAAGGGGCGAATGCCGTATTCGGCGGTGAAATGCGGCGTCAGCGCCTTCAGGAGATCGAGACCGAGATCGAAATGATCGGGGCCGCGTGCGGCGATGAACTGATTGACCGGCAGAAGCATCCAACCGGAGAGCCCCGGCCTGCCGGCGGCGGGCAGGCTCGCCTTGAGCATGGCTGCAGCCTCCCGGAAATCACCGGGAAGCGTGGCAAACAGCGCGTCGCGGATCAGGGCCGAACGCTCCATCAGCTCCAGTGCCGTGAGGCCTTCGGTCGCCAGTGTCACGAAGCGGTTTCTGTCGAAGGACGGCGCGTTGCCGGCAATGCGATCGGCCATATCGCCCACCAATGCCTCATGCAGCAGGTTCTTGAGCGGTTCCGGCATGCTGGCCTTCCTCTCTATGCGGCCGCCGCATGCTGCCCGCATGGGGGCAGCATGGTCTGCGTGGCGCGAGCTTTAGCGTATCGGTGCCGTCGATTTCCGTGGAATGAGGGTTGGGGCCGAGATCCGAATACGCTCGTCGGCAGGGCTGTTGTCACCGGCAAGAAGATCAAGGGCGTTTGATGCAATTTGCTCGAACGGCACCCGCAACGTCGTGAGCGGCGTGGGGAGGTGGCTGACAATCGGAATGTCGTTATAGCCTACGATCGAGATGTCCTGCGGCACGGAAAGGCCGAGTTTCGTCAGTCCCGACAAGGCGCCGATGGCGGTATTGTCGTTGACGGCGAAAATAGCGGTTGGGCGCGGACTGAGATGCATCAGTGTCTCGACGGCTACCGCACCGGACTCGATGCCGAATGTCGAGGGAATGATGTATGAGGGATCTGCATTCAATCCAGCCTCTTCCAAAGCATGCCGGAAACCCTCCACGCGTCCCCGCGAACTGGAGGCATAGGATGGACCGGCAATGACACCAATTCTGCGATGGCCGAGATCGAGGAGATGGCGGGCAGCGAGGTAACCACCGAGCCTGTCATCGCCGACCGACGAGAGGCTGTGGCCATCCGTCCGGAGTGCCAGGACATAAGGAATACCGCGTTTTGCAAGCTCGTCCGGAAAGTCATCGTCTTCCCGCGCTGTCGAAAGAATCAGTCCATCGACACCGCGCTTCAGCAGAGACTCGGCCGCAAGCCGGTCTGCCTTTGGCTTGTCGTCGGTCGTTGCGACAATCGCGAAGCGGCCACTACGGCTGCAGGCCTTGGCCAGCGCTTCGTAAAGCATGGCCATGACCGTATCCGTCAACCTGGGCACGATCACCCCGATTGTCATTGTATTGCCGCGCCTAAGGCTCGCTGCAGAAACATCCCGAACGTATCCCAGCTCTTCGGCAACCTTGCGCACGCGACGCGCGGTCCCGCTGTCGGAGCGGGGAAGCCTTTCGTCCAGAATGCGGGACACGGTAGACTTGGAGACGCCGGCTGCGGCAGCGACGCCATGAATAGTGACGCGGGTCTGCCCCGGAACTTCATCCGTCTTTGAATTCATTGAGCCTTTTCCATTCGAGTCGGCAATCGGCCGTCGCCATTCTCAGCATGCACCAAAAAAGATATTGACTCCAGGGAATTCGAGAACGATAGTGGGAACGTTCCCGTAAACGATCCTATAGCAGTCGCGAGTGAACCGCGATCGCACGAAGGAGGAGACCAATATGCAACCGATGGATATGCGCGGGCTGAGCCCGGCCCCCGTTACCGCTTTCACCCGCGACGGTGAAGTTGATCACAAAGCCAACGCCAAACTCGCCAAATGGCTGGTCTCGATGGAAGGCGTCAAAAGCCTTGTCATCCTCGGCCATGCCGGCGAGGGCACCTTCCTCACCGAAGAGGAGCTTGCTCTGATCCGCACTTATGTCGAAGCGGTCGACGGTGCCGTTCCGATCATTGCCGGGATTACCGGTGAAGGCACCAAGGTCGCCGCTGAAGAGGCCAGGAAATGCAAGGCCGCGGGTGCCACCGGCGCGCTCGTCTATCCCAACCACGGCTGGCTGCGTTTCGGCTTTCAAAAGGGAGCGCCTCAGGATCGCTACAAGGCAATCTGGCAGGAGTCTGGCCTCCAGTGCATCCTGTTCCAATATCCCGACGCCACCAAGGCATCATACGATCTCGATACACAGCTTGCGATTGCCACCCAGGAAGGCGTCGTCGCTACCAAGAACGGCGTGCGCAATATGAAGCGCTGGTATGTCGAAATTCCGGAGTTGAAGAAAGCCAATCCAAAGCTGCAGGTTCTGAGCTGCCACGATGAATGGCTGCTGCCAACCATGTTCGATGTCGACGGTCTGCTCGTCGGTTATGGCAATATCGCGCCGGAGCTGCTGATCGACCTGATCAAAGCTGGCAAGGCGCAGGACTATCCGGAAGCGCGCAAGATCTTCGAACGCCTTCTTCCGGTGACGCGTGCCGTCTATCACCGCGGCTCTCATATGGAAGGCACTGTGGCCCTGAAACTCGGCCTCGTGCACCGTGGTATCCTTGACCACGCTACGATCCGCGAGCCGCTGAAGAGCCTTGGCGAAAAGGCCGAAGCGGAGATTTTTGCCGCCTTCGACGCCGCCGGTATCGGTCGCGTTGACCAGTTGCTGGCTGCCGAGTGACCTCTTTGACGCCCCTGCGCACGCATTGCGAAGGGAGGAGGAAACCATGGAAACCCGCCGAGGCAGACTTGAACGTCTTTGAAGGCCATTGCCCTGACAGGACGAACTGACGCGCAGCAGCAATCATCAAGCAGGAGCGCCCCTGGCCGGGAGAGTGGTAGGCCACCGGGCGAGAAGGAGGAACCAATGAATGTCATGCAGCCAATACCGGCTGAGACTGCGAATGCCGCTGATCCTCAGGCCGAAATCAGCGCTCGTCTGGAGCGCCTTCCCATCACCCGCGAGGTATTCTGGGCGCGAAACATCGTCGGCGCCGCAACGTTCTTCGACGGCTACACGGTCATCGCCATCGCTTATGCCATGCCCGTCCTCGTGCGCGAATGGGGCCTGACACCCTCACAGACCGGCATGATCCTGTCGATGGGCTATCTGGGGCAGTTGATCGGTGCGATCCTGTTTGGCTGGCTCGCCGAGAAGGTGGCCGGCTGAAAGTTCTTCTGTTCACTATCCTGCTCTTCGTCAGCATGGATGTCGCATGCCTGTTTGCTGCCGGGGCCGGCATGATGATGGCCTTCCGTTTCGTCCAGGGGATCGGCACCGGTGGCGAGGTTCCGGTCGCCAGCGCCTATATCAACGAGTTGATCGGGTCGAAGGGGCGCGGCAAGTTCTTCCTCCTCTATGAGGTCATGTTCCTGCTGGGCCTCGTCGGTGCCGGGCTGATCGGTTACTTCATGGTACCGGTTTACGGCTGGAAGGCGATGTTCGTCGTCGGTCTCGTTCCCGCAATCATCATGGTTCCTCTGCGCTGGTTCCTGAAGGAATCACCGCGTTGGCTGGCTGCCAACGGCCGCTATGGCGAAGCAAACGCTATCGTTACCCGCATGGAAGAAAGTGCTCGTGCAGCCGGCAAGGAATTGCCCGAACCGAAGCTCATCCAGGCGCCGGTCCGCCGCAAGTCGGACTGGCGCGAGCTCTTCCAGGGCATTTACCTGAAGCGGACGCTTTCCATCTGGGCAATGTGGTTTACCGCCTATACGGTGGCCAACGGTACGATCACCTGGCTGCCGACCCTGTATCGACAGGTCTTCAACCTGCCTCTTCAAACCAGCATCTTCTATGGTTTCCTGACGTCGGTCGGCGGCGTGATCGCCGCCGTCATCTGCGCGCTGCTCATCGACAAAGTGGGACGCAAGCGCTGGTATACCGGTGCGCTGCTTCTCGCTCCTGTGCCGTTGCTGGCTCTCGCATGGCTCGGCGCGACCTCTCCCATCCAGGTTTTGGTTCTAGGCGGCCTCGCTTATGCGATCGTCCAGACCGTCACATTCTCCCTTTACCTGTACTCGGCAGAGATCTACCCCACGCGCCTCAGGGCATTGGGAACAGGAACCGGCAGTGCCTGGCTTCGCCTGGGATCATCGGCCGGCCCGATCCTCGTCGGCACCGTGATGTCTTCCATGGGCATCCAGTATGTCTTTGCGAGCTTCGCAGCCATTCTGATCGTCGGTGCAATCATCACGATGTTGTTTGCGGTAGAAACCAAGGACCGCGTGCTGGAGGAGCTTTCTCCGTAACGGTTTAAAACACGGTCTGATCGGCTTTGAGCTGGCGGATGAAAATCCGCCAGTTTTGGTCGTCGTTGAGGACACTGAGTCGGCGCCGCCGGGAGGTCAAGCGGCGCCGGATGCGGTTTTCCTATTCCGGGCAGACTTTGACGCGGTAGGGCTCGCCCCAGCGATCGTGCCGCCATTCGATATGGCAATAGGACGGCCGGTAATGGGTACTATAGACGGGATAGGGGCGATAAACAGGATAGGCAGGGTAAACAGGGTAAGCGGGACGGGCGGCCTCCGACAGCAGGGCGCCGCCGACGACGCCGGCGGCAAGGCCGCCCCAGAAGGCATCGCGTGGACGGGCATCGGCAGTGGTGGCGGTGGCGAGCGAGGCGCCGGCAAAAGTCAGCGCAATCAGGCCCGTCGCCATGGTTTTATGAAGAACGGACATGGTATTTTCCTTTCATGGGCATGGCTTCCATAAAGCCATGCCGCAGACTCGGCCCGGATCGCGGCGGCGCAATGGCCGCGCAAGCGCTTTCGGCATTAAATTTTCGTCATGATTTCAACGGATCCCGACATCGAAAGGATTTATGGCGGGCGACCTTTCAGTCTCGTGCAAGCGGGGGCTGGTAATCCCGAATTATCTTCGGCTTGGTGAGCCGGCTTGTAAAATTCCGCTGTCGAAATTTATGGTTAAAACCTTGTTAAAAGCCTTGGCGTTATAGTTTTTGTAGTCGATATTTCATTCATTGCGGGAGCGATATTTTTTGAAATCAGCCGGGGAACTTCTGGAGTTGGCTTGCCGCCGGATCGCTGATCTGGATACCCCGGCCTATGTCAAGAACAGCGAGCTGCGTTATATCGCCGTCAATGAGGCCTATGCCCGCTTTCTAGGCCGCGAGATCTCCGATTTCATCGGCAGGCGCAGCCGCGAGCTTCTCGACCGCCCCGAGGAAGAGGAGCGCGAGGACAAGGAACGCCGCGCGCTAGTATTCGGCACCGAGGAAAACGCCGTCTGCTTCGATGCGGCAGGCCTCGGCCATGAGCGCATCCAGATCGAAAGCTTTTCGCCGTCGCCGGATCGGGCCTATGTGCTCGGCATTTTCGAAGTGCGCGAGCCGCCGCGTCGGACGATTGGCAACCCTGGGATCGCCGGCGATCCTCGGATGACTGGCGACGCCGGCGGCGCCGCCGATTTCGCCCGCGTGCGCGAGGCGCTGGAACAGCTCGACCAGCCGATCGGCATCTTTGCCGAAGATGGCCGGCCGCTGGTCGTCAACGCCGCCTATCGCAACGGCGCAAAGCCTGCGGCTGTCAGCGACACGGCCTGGCACGAGAGCGTCAATGAGCTCGACCTGCTGCGGACCATCCTGGAGGACCTCCCGGTTGCAGCCTTCGTGCGCGACGAGAAGCATCGCCTCGTCTACGCTAATCAATATTACGAGACCTTCAGCGGCCATAGCCGTTCTCGGGTCCTTGGGATGACCGAACACGAAATGTTCGGTCCGGACGGGGGCGAGGCGATCTATCAGGAAAACCTGTTGGCGTTGGAAGGAGGCAAGTCGAAGGAGATCGAAAGCCTGCTGCCGAGCAAGGACGGCCATATCTATTCCGTCCTCTCGCGCGTCAACCGCGTCGTGACAGCGGATGGTCGGCCCTATGTCGTCGGCTCCTTTTCGGACATCTCGCCACTCAAGGAACGAGAGAAGGCGCTGATCGAAGCGCAGAAACACAAAGAGGTGCTGCACCGGGATATCGAGAATATCCTGCGCTCGCTGCCGGTCGGCGTGCTGATCCTCGATAACGGCCACCGGATCCTCTACGTCAACGACGAGTTCTACGGCATCTGGGAGCTGCCACTCGACGATCCCTTCGACGGCCGCCCCTTCATCGACGTCATCCGCCGCAATTATGAGCTCGGTCGTTACGACGGCACGCAGACGCCCGAGGAGATCTACGATTTCCGCAAGCACCTGTTCGAGACCGAGGAGCCCGAGCCGATCGAGCTCGGCTGGGCAGGCGGCAAATCCGTCATCTTCGATAGCCGCCGTATCTCGAACGACCGTATCCTGCTCACCTATGCCGACATCACGGCCGTGCGTGAGCGGGAAAATGAAGTCCACGAGGCCCGCGCCGCGCTGGAACATCTCGGCGAGATGATGCGCGACGCGACGCATGCCATGCCGCAGGGCCTAGCCATCGTTCAGGACGGCATTATCAAGATGTCCAATGAGGCGCTTTCTGACATCCTACAGATTCCGGCCACCTATCTCGAGCCTGGCGAGGGCTGGATTGGCATGTTCGAATTTTGCGCGGCGCGTGGCGACTTCCATGATGCGGCGGCCGAAATCCTGCAGGGCTGGCGCGATAATATCGCGGCCAGGCTGCCGATTTCCACCGTCTTCCATGTCGGCGGCGAGCGCTGGGTGAACATGGATGCGACGGTCAGCAAGAGGCAGTACTGGGTGGCGCTTTTTACCGACGTCACCGACCTCAAGAGCCGCGAGGAGGAGCTGCGCCAGCTGCTGTCGCGCGCCGAAGCCGCCGATCGCGCCAAATCCGAATTCCTCGCCAATATGAGCCATGAGATCCGCACGCCGATGAACGGCGTGCTTGGGATGGCGGAACTGCTTGCCAAGACCAATCTCGATACGCGCCAGAAGACCTTCGTCGATATCATCGTCAAGTCGGGCAATGCGCTGCTGACGATCATCAACGATATCCTCGACTTCTCGAAGATCGACGCCGGGCAGATGAAACTGCGCAAAGCCGCCTTCGACATCACCGAAGCGGTGGAGGACGTGGCGACACTCTTGTCCTCGCACGCCGCCGAGAAGAACATCGAGCTCCTGGTGCGAGCCGCGCCCGACCTGCCCGCCGCCGTGATCGGCGACGCCGGGCGTTTCCGCCAGATCGTCACCAATCTCGTCGGCAACGCCGTCAAGTTCACCGAGCGCGGCCATGTCTTCGTCGATGTCGGCTTCCAGCCGGCCGCCGGCGGCGAGATCATGGCGAGCATCCGCATCGAGGATACCGGGATCGGCATCCCGTCGGAGAAGCTTGAATCGGTCTTCGACAAATTCTCGCAGGTGGACGCCTCATCGACCCGGCGGCATGAGGGAACCGGCCTCGGTCTTGCGATCACGGCCGGGCTTGTCGACCTTTTCGGCGGTTATCTCAACGTCGAGAGCGAATGGGGCAAGGGCTCGGTCTTCACCGTCAACCTGCCGTTTGCGGTCGCGGCTGCCCGCCTTGAGCAGAAGCCGTTGCCGATCAACGTGCAGGGCGCGCGTATCCTCGTCGTCGACGACAATGAAGTGAACCGGCGCATCCTGACCGAGCAGCTGTCGCTCTGGGGCTTCGACGGCGTGGCCGCAGAAGGCGGCGGTACCGGTCTTGCGATCCTGGAGGCGGCGGCCAATCTCGGCGTCACCGTCGATGCCGTCGTTCTCGATTATCATATGCCCGATATGAACGGCGCCGATGTCGCGCGCCGGCTGCGCGCCGATCCCCGCTTCGTCGAACTGCCGATCATCTTCCTGACGTCGATGGATATCTCGGGTACCGAAAAGGAATTCGCGGCGCTGAACGGCCACGCGCATCTGATGAAACCGGCGCGCGCCAACGTGCTGCGCAACACCGTCGTCGAAGTGGTGCGCGCCAGCCGCGTCAAGCAGGCTTCCGAGGCCGAGATTGCCCGGCTGCAGACGGAAGCGGCCGTGCCGGCGCCTGCGCCTGTGCCGCAGAGGCGGGCCGCTGAATTCGTCGACGTGCTCGTTGCCGAGGACAACGAAGTCAACCAGATCGTCTTCACGCAGATCCTGCAAGGCACGGGTCTTTCCTTCCTCGTCGTCGACAATGGCGAGGAGGCGGTCGCCGCCTGGGAGCGGCATACGCCGCGCATCATCATGATGGACGTCTCGATGCCCGTCATGAACGGCCATCAGGCGACGCAGACGATCCGCGAGCGGGAAAAGGGCCAGGGCCACCGGGTGCCGATCATCGGCGTCACCGCCCATGCGCTCGAAAGCGACCGCGAACTCTGCCTCGACGCCGGCATGGACGACTACATGTCGAAGCCGATCAGCCCCGAGCTGCTCGAGGAAAAAATCCGCCAGTGGCTCGGAACGAGTGAGCAGCAGCCGGAGCGCACCAGTTACTGATCTCCGGATAATTTTTATGAACGGCGATGGTTGGTGGGTAGCGCTTCAGCGCCCAATATTTTTACGCCGCAGAGCATTTCGCGCTTGCCAGCAAAGCCCTTGCGGCGCTCGACGGTAAAGCCTGCGGCGATGAGGTTGCGGCGCACGAAGCCCGCCGCCGCATAGGTGGCGAAAGTGCCGCCGGCTGCGCTTTTCTCACAGACGAGCCGCATCAGTTCCTCCGACCACATATCGCTGTTGCGCGATGGGGCGAAGCCGTCGAGATACCAGGCGTCGAAGCCGGGCTTGGCTGCCGCGACGCCCTGCAAGGCATGACCGCAGACGACGCGGAGCGTCGTCTGGGCATCGAGATCGAGCTCAACGATGCCATCAGGTGCTTGCGGCCACGCCGTTGTCAGCGCTTCGCGTTCTGCATCGATCTCCGGCCAGTGCGACAGCGCCCGGCCGATTTCTTCGCCGCGCATCGGGTGAAGTTCGAAGGAGGTGAAATGCAGGTGCTGGCCGTCTGCACGGTGGAGCTTCCATTGCCGCCAGGTCTCGGCGAAGTTCAGGCCGGTTCCGAAGCCGAGCTCACCGATGAGAAATGCCTGCCGCCGGTTCCAGCGCTCCGGCAGGCCGTTACCGGCGAGAAAAACATGGCCGCATTCCAGCCGCCCGTCGGTCTGGCAATAAAAATGATCGCCAAAGGCGGTGGAATAGGGCATATCGCCGTCGCGCCATTCGAGCGGCTGCGGCGCGCTTGCGCCAATCTGATCGGGATTCACGTCTGTCATGGAAAAAGCCGATAGTCCTGCGCCGGTCTCAGGTCAATCGTCCTGCGAATTGCTGATCGTCGGCGGCGGCATCATGGGCCTCTGGGCTGCCGTCCATGCCGAGCGCCGGGGAATCCGGACTCTTATCAGTGACGCCGGCAGATTGGGCGAAGGTGCAAGCGGCGGCCTGCTCGGCGCGCTGATGCCGCATATGCCGGACCGGTGGTCGGAGAAGAAGCAGTTCCAGTTCGATGCGCTGGTCTCGCTCGAAACCGAGATCGCCGCGCTCGAAGCCGAAACCGGACTTTCCGCCGGCTACCGCCGTTCCGGACGGCTGATCCCGCTGCCGAAGCCGCATCTCAACACAATAGCGCGCGGCCATTTCGAGGACGCCGAACGCCATTGGCGGGCGGGCGACCGCCGCTTCCACTGGCATGTGCTCGACGGGCCTGATGTAGACGGTTGGATCGAGGCGTCTGCCGGCGAGAGCGGCTTCGTGCACGACACGCTCGCCGCCCGCGTTGCTCCCCGCTTGCTGGTCGCAGCGCTTATCGCCTTCCTGCGGCGGGCAAAGCATGTTCGTATCCTGGAGCAAGCGACGGTTGCCGGCCTCGATCCCGATCGCGGTACAGCCGCAATAAACGGCGAAACCATCGTTTTCAATCACTGCATCCTGGCCGCCGGTCATCAGTCCTTTCCGTTGCTGCAGGGCCTGACGCCGGGGCTGAAACAACCGCTCGGCCAGCCGGTCAAGGGGCAGGCGGCATTATTGAAAGCCTATATCGACCCGGCGCTGCCGACGATCTTCCTCGACGGGCTCTATGTTGTCGCGCATGAAGGCGGGCACGCGGCAATCGGCAGCACCAGTGAGAACCGTTTTGACGATCCTACATCCACCGACGTCCAGCTCGACGTGCTGATCGAGGCGGCGCGCGGTATCGTACCGACGCTTCGCGACGCCCCTATTGTCGAGCGCTGGGCGGGGCTTCGTCCGAAGGCGATCGACCGGGATCCAATGATCGGCCGCCACCCCGATCACCGGCGCCTGATCGCGCTGACCGGCGGCTTCAAGGTCAGCTTCGGCCTCGCCCACCGGCTGGCGGAGGTGGCGATATGTATCGCAGGCGATACAGACTGCGGATTTTTGCTGCCGGAAAGCTTCGCAATTTCAAGCCACATCGCGGCGGCTTCACGTTAAACGTGAATTAGACGCCGCTGCGTTTCGTTATTCTGTCATGCAAATCACCTATCTGCTTGCGCATCGACAGCGCCGGATCTGAACGGCGCTCACTTCCTTGATGGAGGAAATTGCATGCGCTATGCCATTTGCTTCACGCCTCCGGCGAGCGACCCGTTGTCGCTCGTGGCCGCCAATTGGCTTGGCCGAAACGTGTTTTCGGGCGATATGATGGAGCCTCCGGCAGTTCGTGGCCTCGGTATTCACGAGATCGCCTTCCATACCGCCGTGCCGCGGCGCTACGGCTTTCACGGTGTTTTGAAGGCGCCCTTTCATCTGTCCCACGACATGCCCGAATCGCAACTCCTGCGCGATCTGATGCGTTTTTCCGGGACCTTCGTTCCCTTTCAGATTCCGCGTATCGAAGTCGCCCGGCTCGGCAATTTCTATAGCCTGCTGCCGAGCACTCCCTGCGAGCAGATCCAGTATCTCGCGTCGGCGATCGTGCAGGAATTCGATCGTTTCCGCGCACCGCTCAGCGAGGCCGAGATCGAACGCAGTGATCCGGACGGGCTGTCGGCGGCACAGTTCGCCAACCTTCATCGCTGGGGCAATCCCTATGTGATGGAGGAGTTCCGCTTCCATATGCCTGTGACGGGCCCCGTCAACGCGATCGACATGCCGCGCATCGAGCCGGCGTTGCGGACGATCTTCGAGCCTGTCCTCTGCGAACCTGTAATGGTTTCCAACGTTGCCCTGATGATCGAAGAGGGCACTGGCGGTCCTTTCCGCGTTCATTCGCTGCATCCGATGGGCAAGGTCAGCGCGCGCAAAATCGCTTGAATCTGGCGATGAGCTAAAGGCCTGTGCCGTAAAGGCAAAATCCGTCCGAGCAGTTTCCGTCTCGACATTCCGGCTGCGGATGCTACCGTTCCCCGTCTTTTCAGAAGGTGATTTGATGGTATCCGAGACCTATCCGCGCAATCTCGTCGGTTACGGGCGTCTGACGCCCGATCCGAAATGGCCGGACGAGGCACGCGTCGCCGTGCAGTTCGTCATCAATTACGAGGAGGGCGGCGAAAGCTCGATTCTCGACGGCGATCCGGCTTCGGAAAACCTGCTGTCGGAAATCGTCGGCGCGGCCGCCTGGCCGGGGCAGCGCAACCTCAACATGGAATCGATCTATGAGTATGGTTCGCGTGCAGGCTTCTGGCGGCTCTGGCGGATGTTCACCGATCTCAAGGTGCAGGCAACCGTCTACGGCGTGACGCTGGCGATGGCCCGCAACCCCGAGGCCGTCGCCGCGATGAAGGAGGCCGGCTGGGAGATCGCCAGCCACGGTTACCGCTGGCTGGAATACAAGGATTTTCCTGAAGATCTGGAGCGCAAGCATATCCTCGAAGCCGTGCGCCTGCATACCGAACTTACCGGCGAGCGGCCCTATGGCCTGTATCAGGGCAAGCCTTCCGACAATACGCTTCGGTTGGCGCAGGAGGAGGGCGGTTTCCTCTATTCCTCCGATTCTTATGCCGACGACCTGCCCTATTGGGTGAAGGGCGTCGACGGGAAACCCTTCCTGATCATCCCCTATACGCTCGAAACCAACGACATGCGTTTTGCGACGCCGCAGGGCTTCAATGCCGGCGATCAGTTCTTCACCTATCTGAAGGACGCCTTCGATACGCTTTATGAGGAAGGCAAGGCGGGCAGTCCGAAGATGATGTCGGTCGGCCTGCATTGCCGCCTCGTCGGACGTCCCGGCCGGGCAGCCGCGCTGAAGCGCTTCATCGAATATGTGCTGAAGCACGACAAGGTCTGGATTCCGCGCCGCATCGAGATCGCCGAGCATTGGCACAAGCACCATCAGCCGGAAGCGCTCTGATGATGCCGCGCGAGGATTTCGTCTCCCGCTTCGGCGGCGTCTTTGAACATTCGCCTTTCATCGCCGAGCGCGCCTATGACGCCGGCCACGTGACGGAGCCGCTGACGGCGGCCGGCGTGCATGCGGCCCTTTCCGCTGTCTTCCGGGCGGCAAGCCCGCAGGAGCGCCTCGGCGTGCTCAGCGCCCATCCTGACCTTGCCGGGCGCCTCGCGATAGCGGGCGAACTCACCGAAGACAGCCGGAAGGAACAGTCCGGTGCCGGCCTCGACCGCCTGAGCCCGGCCGAACATGCCCGCTTCACCGAACTCAATTCGGCCTATGTCGAAAAATTCGGCTTTCCCTTCATCATCGCCGTCAAGGGGCTCGGCAAGGACGATATCCTGTCGGCCTTCGAAACACGGATCGGCAATGGCAGGGACGAAGAATTTGCGACCGCGACGGCGCAAGTCGAGCGGATCGCGCTGCTGCGCCTGACGTCGATGCTGCCGGAGGCTGAATGAACGAGCGGCGCGCGATCGACTATCTCAATGAGATGTATGAGGCGGCATCCGAAGCGCTGTCTTTCGTCGGCGGAATGGATGGGGCGGCGTTCGCCGGGGACAAGCTCACTTTCAAGGCGGTCACCTTTTGCCACTTCACCATCGGTGCCGCAGCATCCCGCTTGCTGGTGACTCATCCGGAATTTGCGACCGAGCACCCCGATCTGCCGTGGACGAAAATCTGCGGCACGGGCAACCGTATCCTCGACGGTGTCTTCGATCTCGATCCTTCCGACATCTGGGAGGCGACTTATCGCACGCTGCCGGAGCTTCTTTCCGCGATCGATGCCATACGTCATTGGCATGCCCAAGGTGAGTGAAGCGATTGCCCCCACATCTCAACATCCGTCCGCTTACGAGATCCGCCTTTGCTCCCTTCGGCGAGGTGATCGAAGCCGATCTCGCCTCGATGCGGCTCATCAACGGCGGCACGACGGAGCGTTTTCATGCGCTTGCCGCCACTGAGGCGACGGGCGAGGGCGCACGCGTTATCATCAACCTCTTTCGCGGCCAGCCGCGCAGCTTCCCCTACGAAGTCGCCATGATGGAGCGCCATCCCCTCGGCAGTCAGAGTTTCTCGCCGGTCTCGGGCCGTCCTTTTCTCGTTGTCGTCTCCGAGGATGAGGACGGTTGCCCGGGCAGGCCTCAGGTGTTTCTGGCGCGAGGCGACCAGGGCGTGAACTATCGCCGCAACATCTGGCATCATCCGCTGATGGCGCTCGGCCAAGCCTCAGACTTCTTGGTCGTCGATCGCGACGGGCCGGGCAACAATCTGGAAGAATACTTCTTCGAAACCCCTTTTATCATCAAAGAGCCAGCCCCATGACCGGACTGACCACGCATGTTCTCGACACCGCTCTCGGCAAGCCGGCCGAGGGCTTGAGGATCGATCTTTTCCAGCTCGAAGGCGAGATCCGCAGGCATCTGAAGACGGTCGAGACCAATGCCGACGGCCGGGTTGACGGCGGCCCTATCCTCATTGGTGAAAATTTTCGAGCCGGCACCTATGAACTGGTCTTCCACGCCGGCGATTATCTGAGGGCCAGCGGCGCGCCGCTGCCGCATCCCGCCTTCCTCGATCTCGTGCCGATCCGCTTCGGCATTGCCGACGTCACGGCGCATTACCATGTGCCGCTGCTGATTTCGCCCTATGGCTATTCCACCTACCGAGGCAGCTAGAGATGCGTTTTGCCGCTATCGCCGACATTCACGGCAACCATCTGGCGCTTGAGGCGGTGCTTGCGGATATTCATGCGCAGGGGATCGAGGAGATCGTCAATCTCGGCGATTTCTTCAGCGGCCCTTTGGAGGCCGGGCTGACGGCAGACCTGCTGATGCCGCTCGGCCTGACCTCGGTTCGCGGCAATCATGATCGCTATCTGATCGAGCAGGATCCGGCCTCGATGCATGCTTCGGATGCCGCCGCCTATCGGCAATTGACGCCATCCCATCTCGACTGGCTGCGCGGCCTGCCGTTCGATACAGTCTATCGCGAAGAGGTCTATCTCTGCCACGCGACGCCGAAGGACGACAATCTCTACTGGCTGGAATCGGTCTCGCCGGAGGGCTTCGTCTTCCTGAAGCCGATCGAAGCGATCGAGGCGCTGGCCGAGGGCATCGACCTGCCGCTGATCCTCTGCGGCCACAGCCATATTCCCCGCGCCGTGCGTCTCTCCGATGGCCGCCTGATCGTCAATCCCGGCAGCGTCGGCTGCCCGGCCTATGACGACGAGCTGCCTTATTACCACAAGGTGGAGGCCGGCCATCCGCTGGCGAGTTATGCCATTCTGGAAAAGGCGGCGGGCGGATGGACATGGCAGTTCCGAACGGTCGCCTATGACCATATGGCGATGTCGGCACTGGCCGCCGAAAGGGGCCGTGCCGACTGGGCGGGTGCGCTGGCAGCGGGCTGGGTGAGATAGAGCATGATGCCGAAAAGTGGGAGCAGTTTTCGGGCGACATCATGCATCTAGATGTGAGCTTTCAGGAGGTTGTCCATTCGGAGCGGATTTAGGAGACTGGAGTTACCACACCTCAGTTTTCCAGGATCACTCCGAATGAACATCCATAAGAATGCCCGACTGACACCGTTGCGTCGAGA
>NZ_MZMU01000001.1 GCF_004123835.1 Rhizobium leguminosarum
TCGCGGGGGCAGCGAGCGACAACTTCCACCTCGGCTCCGGCTCGGCGGCGATCGACAGCGGAACCGCTAAGTACGGCGTCGGGTCGGTCGATCTCGACGGCCACGCTCGCGTCGTTGGAACTGTCGACATGGGTGCCTACGAATCGGGCTCCAGCTCGACACCGGGAACGCCAACCACGCCAACGCAACCGGGGACGCCAACCACGCCAACGCAACCGGGGACGCCAACCACGCCAACGCAACCGGAAACGCCGACCACGCCGACGAAGGTATTCAACGGCACCAACGGCAACGACATCCTGCCACACACCGGTCAGTCCAACGGCGGCAACGAAACCTTCAAGGGTCTCGGCGGTAGTGACGTGTTGAAGGGCGGCGCCGGCGCGGACGTGCTCGACGGCGGTAATGGTACCGACACGGCCAGCTATGCGGGCTCCGGGGCGGTCAACGTCAATTTGGCGACCAAGGCCGTATCGGGCGGGCAAGCCACCGGTGACAAGATCGTCAGCATTGAAAACTTGACTGGCTCCAGCTACAGCGACGTGCTGACCGGCGGCAATGGCGGCAGCAACGTTCTCAATGGCGGGGCTGGCGCGGACAAACTCAGCGGCGGCGCCGGCGGGGACGTCATCAATGGTGGTGCCGACAACGACACTGCCGGCTATGCGAGCTCCGGCGCGGTCAACGTCAACTTGGCGACTGGGGCCGCAACGGGCGGCCATGCCGCCGGTGACAAGTTCGTCAGCATCGAAAACTTGACTGGCTCAAGCTACAACGACGTGCTGACCGGCAATAGCGGCAGCAACGTTCTCAATGGCGGGGCTGGCGCGGACAAGCTGACCGGCGGGCTCGGCAACGACAAGCTGTTCGGAAAAGCCGGCGCAGACATGCTGACCGGCAGCGGCGGCGGCGATACCTTCGTCTTCGATGTGAAGCCCAGCAATACGAGCGTCGACAAGATCCGGGATTTTTCCTCTGCGGCGGGCGACAAGCTGATGCTCGATCATTCGGTTTTCGACACGCTCAGCCTATCCAAATTTTCGGATGAGAATTTCGTTCTGGGAACGAAAGCGCTCGAGGCCGATGATAAGCTGATCTACGATAAGGCCAGCGGCTATCTATCCTATGACGCGGATGGAAGTGCAGCGGGCGCGGCCGTCCATGTCGCGGATCTCGATAATTCCGCAGCACTTCACTTCAAAGATTTCCTGCTTGTCTAACCGGCTCGGCCCGTCGCCTTTCAGGCGGCGGGCCTACAGCGTCACGGGCAGTCATGTCTCCTCCTCTTGCCCGCACGAAAAACCCGGCCACATTCTCCGTTGAAGCCACTCAGGCCGCAACGGAGAAGCCTTTGCCCTGGATCGCCTAGATTGCCCATTTCATCGCCGCGGCATTTCTGACCAACGGCATTCCACATTTCGTCACCGGCAGGAAGTTCTGCATCCCCTTCGCGCAAGGGCCAAAGCTCGGCTCACCGACGGCGAATGTCGTCTGGGCCTGGGCGAATTTCCTCATCGCCTTCCCAAGCCGCTCGGGCAGATCTCGCCAGTGACTACCGGAACGCCCCGGGAACACCGCTCGTCGTATCGCCCTTTCGTTACTCGGGCGGCGCGACTACGCTTTCGGTGTCCGCCCCAGCCTTCTGAAGATCCTGTAAACTGCCAAATTCTCCCGAAGGCATGATCCCGGGATGTATTCGGAAGCTCTTGTCGTTCAAATTGCCGGTGTAGCGGTTATTCGCGAACTGCACGTATCCAGGCCCATGGTCAGGAGCGTAGACATAGGCTGCAAGCCCGTTGCTACTGCCGATCGACACGATATTGCTCTCGATACGATTGGGACGTGCCCATGGCGGACGCCAACCCCTGCCCGTACCGTCATCAACGCGAAAAGCCGCGCCCGATCCGTGCGTGATGACGTTTCCCGTCACCAAGTTGCTCCAGCCGCCGTTGATGCCGATCGCCGATACGTTGTCCGAAAGAGTATTTCCTTCGATGCGCACCCCGCTGGCCTTGCCATCGGTGTAGATCGCCCAACTGATAGGGGTCGGCCATTCGTTGATATTTTCATATCCGGGAGGCCAAAACGTCCCATCGGCCCTGTTCATGAGTTGACCTGTCCCGGTGACCAGATTGTAGCGGATGCTGCTGTTCAGGAGGTCTGCCTGCTCGCCCATCAGCTTGATGGCACCGCCATCTGCCGTCTGCTGATTGGCATTGCGGATTTCGTTATGTTCGATGACTGCGTCGTGGACTGCGTCTTGTGCTCCCCACAGTGAGCCGCCGGCGATACCGAACTGCGCAGTATTCTCGACCAGGTTATGAGCGATCCTGATACTGTCGGTCGCCTGGAACCATATCCCCGCGGTTTCAAAGTAAACCCTTCCGATGTCATGAATATGGTTCGACAGGATTATGGCACCGTCGGATTTGCCGAAGCTGCCATAGGTCGTGCCAACGTAAATCCCGTTGCCAGCCACATCTCCAATCACGTTGCCGGCAATCAAGACATCTTTGCTCTCGGAAACATGGATGCCGACGCCGACATTGTCGATGGAGTTGCCGAGCAGCCGAACACCGTCCGAGTGATCGAGCCGTATGGCCCCAAAGCTTCTGGTATCGGTACCGAACTTGCCGCTGCCCCGCGGATCCCCATCCCGAAACCGGAGCCCCGATACAACCATCCCGTCGGCTCCATCCAGCCTGAAGAAGGTCGGCAGGATGCCGGCCACAGCCGTAGAACTGGTTGGTAGTCCATCGGTCGGGATATAATCGAGTTGACCTTTGGTGCGGTCGTACCACCACTCCCCGGGCGCATCGAGCAGTGCCGCCGCCCCGGTCAAAAAATAGCGGCTGCCTTCTGCGGTGAAGAAATAGCCGGTGCCTTGGGTATTTATCGCCCGGTTCGCGGTGTCGATTGAAACCACTGGGAGGGTGTCACTGCCCCACTGGCTGCCGGGGTGAAAACCACCGACGATGTGGGCGACAAGGCCTGCTGCATTTTTTGAGATCGGAAGATCGCCGGCATGGAAACAAAAGCGCGTGTTACCATGCCATAGATCGTCGTCCTGCGTGCACTTAGCCGCGAAAAGCCATCCTTTGCGCGGGTCTCCATCGAGTGGAGCGTTGGGAAAGCGAGCCTGCGTCTGGCGCGCGCCGCTGACGAAAAGATCGCCCACATCCCGGCCCGCAGGCAGCTTCAGTGACGCCTTCCAGCGACCATCGGCCTGCGCCGTCCAATTGCGCACAATCGGGCCGCCGTGCAGAACCGGCGCCTCGTTGCATCTCGCCGCGATGATCAGGCCCGCATCGCGAGCATCGAAGACTATCGGTTCAGCGAGATAGTAATCCCCATTGCCCATTGCGATCGTATTCTGGCCGCCCTTCTGGCGCGCAGCATCCCGCGCTCTTTCAATACTGGCAAAAGGACCGTCTGTACGCCGAGAATTTGCTTTAGGAAGGTGCCCGCTCCAGGTGTCTTTGCCATCGGGAGAGACATAGAATACTGCCCGGGCCGCGGATACTCCGGTCAATATATTGCTCAGCGAAGTCCCCTTCAGCTTGTCCGAAAAGGTCGCCGGCGAGGCTTCCGCGCAGGTTGCCTCCCTGACCGCCGTCTGCAGCCTGTCGGGCGCATCTGCGTCCGGGCTCACCGAGGCCAGCTTGCTCGGCTGCGGAAAGAGCATCGCAAGCAAAATGCTCAAGATCGGTGCGAAGCGCAGCCTCATGAGATTTGCAGCTCCGCCGTTGGGCTGCGGGCCGGTGCTCGCAGTTGCCGGCCGGGGGCCGTCGAAACAACAACAGGCTTGTATAGAGAGAACATGATGATGGCCGTTGTGAACAGAATGAAGATCGCGTCATTCTGGATCAGGAAGATTGTCTCGGTCAGGTTCATCACCAAAATCACAACCGTGAAGACGTTCAACCAGAGCCAGCCATAACGCGGGTCCCCGCATTGGAGGGCCGCCCCTTGGCGGAGTGCCTGCAAAAGCATCAGAACGAACAAAGTCATTCCGCTTATTCCGAAGCTCAGCAGCGTATCGCGGAATCCATTATGGGCGTGGGGAGCCATCCATTGGATCTTTGACCAGATAATCCAGGCTTCGGGATTCGCCTCTGTCCAAAACGCTTGGTAGCCGAAGCCGAGCAGCAGATGATCGGCGATCTGACCATCGACCAACTCCCACAAGGGTACTCGGCCCGTCAAAGTGGCATCCTTGCCAAGCGCCTCAAGGAATGGGACCAGGAATTCGTGAAGCAAAAGGAGGATTCCCACGAACATTTGAACAAAAAACAGGATGAAGACGATGCGACCGATGCCACGGATCCGCTGCAACATGGAGTAGAACCCGATCAGGCAATATGCCGATACCGTTGCAATTGTCGCGGTCATCGATCCGGAAAGGAAGAGACAAGCCCCGCCCGCCATCAGCAAGATCAAAGCGCTTCGCCGCAAGCCTCGATTGCCGTCCATTATTACGGCTGTCGACACGAGTATCATCATGCCGGCGTACCAACCAAGGCTGTTCTTGTGGATGAATATGCCGCGCACCGCGCTGTCCGTGGGCATGCGAGCGAGCCCCGGCGACACCACAAGAAGCAACAGGCTGAGGACGATACATGTTCCGAAGGTGGCAAATGCGATGAGAAGCAACTGCCTCGGCGTAAAGCGTATCGCCAACACATAAGCCAGAAGTACGGTGAAGAGCAGGCCGATGGCACGCCTGAAAGTCGTCGACGGGCCAACCGACCAGAAGACAGACACGAAGGGCATGGCGACCATCAGCGGGACAAACCAATTTCGCTTAAGCGCTGTGATGAATTGCGGAAAATTTCGTGCCAGCATCAGCAATGTAAACCCGTATACGGGTAAACAAAGCAGACGCAATATAGACTTGGCATGACCGCTAAGGCCTCCGTCGGCATCCGCCAGCATGAGCGGGAAAAGCGCGCTTGTCTGAAGAAAAAGGCATAGGCCGGCGCCCCAGCACTCTATCGCTCGCCAACTGACAGTCGGCCCATTCGCTATTCTAAGCGTATACGCTCTCATTACCGGTCCCGACTTGCTTAGACGGAGAGGCTGTTGATCGCGGCAATTTGGAAAGACATGGGTCCCCTTTCATAGCTGCGCTGCCTGCCAACCAACAATCATCCCGCCACATCCCCAGTCAACCAACGCAAACGAAGGCAGGGCTAAGCCTAACGCGCATACCCACCATCCAAGGACGGTGTTTGGTTTAAGCTTACGGTCTACCCCTCCCCCAAAAGTTGGTGCTGGGGCCTACGACATTGCCCATAAGAGGAGATGTCACCCGTGACCAATCACCGGTAGCTTGACGATCAAAGCATACCGCGAAGCACGTCGCGCTGAGCCGCAGTTTCCGGTGAAGTGAGGCAATAATTCTGGCGCAGCCGGCTGTTGGCAGGTGACGCTTAGAAGGGTTGGGATTGCAATGGTTCTGCGTCATGGTCCTGGTTTTGTACGTTATATAACGGGAGCGTCACGCGTTGCGGCGTTGTCGGCGGTGACCCTACCGGCTCAAGGCGAAATCCTGATCGAGCAGAACTCCTTCCATCAATTCGCGCTGCCAAACGCGGGAGCGTTCGCAACTCTGGCGCACCGACGTGTCGCCCAGCGACGCGCTTGAGGGGTGTCATGGAGCGGCCTACAATCAGCGTCCTTATCAATAACTACAACTACGGTCGCTTCGTTGCCCGGGCAATTGACAGCGCCTTGAGCCAACAGGCGTCCAATGTCGAGATAATCGTCGTCGACGACGGCTCGAGCGACCAATCGCGCTCTGTTCTCGACGGCTATGACAAGCGGGTGACGGTGCTTTTCCAGGAGAACCAGGGACAGGCCGCCGCCATAAATGCTGCTGTGAAGTTAAGCAGTGGCGACATCCTCTGTTTTCTCGATGCCGATGACTGGTGGGCGCCAGGCAAGCTGTCGGCAACAGCCGCTGCTTTCCACTCCAATCCTCAGGCATCGCTTGTTTATCACCGACTTCAGCCAACGCAGACCGATGGCTCACCAGCCTTCAAGCCAATCCCTCGGACCTTGTGTTCAGGAAATTTGCCGCCACGGCTCGCCAGATCGGCTGGTTGGTGGCCCTTCCCGATGACATCAGCCGTCGCTGTAAGACGTAGCGCGTGGGATGCTGCAGGGGATATTCCCGAGCAGTTCCGCATGTCTGCCGATGCCTGGCTCACAGGCATCTATCCATTTCTGGGGAGCGTTGTCGCCTTGTCGGATCCACTCGGGTTCTATCGGATTCACAGCAATAATTGGTATCGGCCAGTCGATGACGCCGCCATGCTGCGCAGGCGGATGGCCCATTGGCAAGCTACCGTTGAAGCGACGAACCGGTTTCTTTCCGCGCACGATCTGGCGGGAAGGCTGCGTCTGACTGATCACTATCCGTACCGGGTGGCCTCAGCCAGGCTGCAGGGCGCCGATACACGCACCCGGTTCAGCCTTGCTGTGGAAGGGCTCTTTTTCGCCGGAGAACCAAACTTGCTGAGGCGGACGCGTGATGCATTGCGCACAGCCTACGACTTGCCTCGACTTGGTCAGGATGTCGGCGTGTCGGAGTCAGCGGGATGAAGGCGCTGCTGCTGGTTTCCGAACTGGAAGACTACACCATCTCCTTCGCCAGCGGCGTTGCGCGACATGCGCACGTCGTCCTAGCGGTTCCGCGCCGGCGCTACGCACACCTTGCTTCATGGATCGATCCGGCTGTCGATCTGCATCTCATGGACTGGCCAAGGCACCGCTCGCTCTCCAATCCCTGGTTCCTGCACCAACTCACACGTCTTATCCGGCAGGAGCGGCCGAACGTCATTCACCTTCTGAGCAACTCGACGCTCTGGTTGAACTTTGCCGCGCCGTTCTGGCGCCCGATCCCGATCGTGACCACCGTCCATGACGTGGAAGTGCATCCCGGCGATTCCGACACCCGCACGCTGCCAGCCTGGGCTCCTCAATTGATGGTGCGGCAATCGGGTCATGTCGTCGTCCATGGCGAAGGGCTGAAACGAATGGTCCTCGAGCGATATTCAAAATCGCCTGATTGTGTCCATGTCCTGTCGCATCCCGCCATTCATCGCTACGCGGAACTCGCTCGGCGGCACAAGATGGCGCGGCGCGGCGCAGATGGAACTTTGCGCGTTCTGCTTTTCGGACGGATTTTTGCTTACAAGGGATTGGAGCATCTGATCCGTGCCGAGGCGATGCTCAAGGACCTGCTCCCCAATCTACGCATCACGGTGGCAGGCCGCGGCGATGATCCGTGGATCTTCCAGCCCCTTATGGGGGACGCCGTCCGCTATGATATTCGCAACCGCTTTATCGAGGATATGGAGGTCGCCCAGCTCTTTCTGGATGCCGACATCGTTGTCCTTCCCTATACGGAAGCCTCTCAAAGCGGCGTCCTCAATCTTGCCGCGGCATTTGGCAAACCGGTTATCGTGACTGATGTCGGCGAATTGCGAGCCACCGTTCTGCCAAACGGACTGGGAATGGTGGTTCCACCCGGGGATGTGGAACAGCTCGCGATAGCCATACGGACACTGGCGGAAAACAGCGAGCTCAGAAGCAGCTTCGGGATCAACGCGCTCGCATGGGCTACAGGTCCGAATTCGCCTCAACAGGTCGGAGCACAGGCTGCGGCCGTTTATCGTAAGGTGGTCGGGGCATGCTAATGAACGCGCTCACGGATGGGAATCGGGTAGCGACGCGGAACGCAGCAGCAACCGTCCGCCACTACGTCCCGGGTGGTTGCGAAAACGGTGGCGGAATTGGCAGGCTCGTCGGCTATATATCGAACACGGCGAAGGAGGCCGGCGAAACACACCTCGTCACCGACACCAGAGGGCCTCGGTGGTCCTCTGTTGCGTCGCCTGTGCGCCTGCTCGGCGCCGTCTTGATGATGGCGAAGGACCGGATAATTGCTCCGACACGCATTCACCATATTCATGTCGCGGGTCGCGGCAGCACCGCAAGAAAACTGATCCTGACCGAGGCTGCCCGTCTCCTCGGATGCTCTCACATATTGCACCTGCACGACTACGACTACGCGAGCGACTTTGCCGCACGCTCGCCACGTCAACAGATGCTTGTACGCCGGATGTTCCAACATGCTGACCAGGTCGTGGCACTGGGCCAGCGCGACCGCATGACGCTAACGACGCTTCTCGGCGTGGAAGAGCGCCGCGTAGTCGTCATCCGCAATTGTGTTCCCGACCCCGGGCCGCGCAATGTTCATGTCGGCGAGATGCCGTTGATCATATTTCTCGGCCGGCTGAGCGAACGCAAAGGCGTTCAGGAGCTTCTGCTTGCCTTAAGTCATCCGATCATGAAAGAGCTCCGGTGGCGAGCCGTGCTGGCAGGCGACGGACCTGTGGAAGACTACCGGCGCCAGGCTGCCGCCATGGGACTTTCAGATCTGGTGAAAATGCCGGGCTGGCTTGGCGCCGACGAGGCCCAAGCCTTGTGTACACGGGCAGATATCCTGGTCTTACCTTCGCATGCCGAGGGCTTGGCAATGGCTGTGGTCGAAGGGCTTGCCCATGGGCTCGCCGTCGTCACCACGCGCGTCGGCGCGCATGGCGAAGTCATCTCCGACGGTGAAACCGGCGTCTTCGTACCTGTCGGAGACAAGGATGCCCTGGCTGCGGCGCTGGCTAAGCTCGTCACCGACCCGGAAGTCCGAAACTATCTGTCGGCCAAGGCCCGCGCTCATTATCTCAACAATTTCAGTATGAAGGCTTACATGCGATCGCTGGACAAACTCTACGACGCGATCTCCGCGCAACCTCAAACAACGGCTGGTGAACGATGACTATTTCGACTGTGCCGCCAGACCGCAACTCCTCGCTCTCATCGATGCGCTACGATCCCCGGCTTCAGGTGGAGACTCGTTCGGACGACCTTGATCTGACTTCAGGCTTGCGCCTTATCCGGCGGCGGATGGCCATGATAATGGCCATCATCATGCTCCTTATGGTGGTTGCCGCAACCGTGATTTCGGGATTGAAGCCGACTTATCATGCCGAGTCCCGGCTGATCATCCACACGCCTCTGGCGACAAAGCTCGGCACCGACGAGTCCGGCCGCAACGATCCGCTGGACGCCACATCCGAGACCGAGCGGCTTCTTTCCAGAAGCATCGCAGAGCGGGTGATCCGCGACCTGCGGCTCAATGAATGGCCGGAATTCAATCCGGCGCTGCAAGAAATCTCGCCTATCGACAAGATCCGATCAATGCTGCGCGGTTGGGTCGATAGTGAAAAACCGTCCTTGCCGATACGGGACAGCATCGAGCCGATAATCCCGAAGTACTACAAGGCCCTCCGCGTTTGGCGCGATGGCCAAGGTGATGTCATTCAGATCGGTTTCGATGCGAGCGACCCCGAACTGGCCGCCTCGGTCCCGAACCGGCTCATCAGCATCTACCTCGAAGAGCGGAAGGACAGTCTGCGCGGTCGAGTGGACGCAGCAGAAGAATGGCTTCTGCTGCGCATCGACGAACAGATGGGGCGCGCCAAGGCAGCACGCGATGCCGCCGACATGTACCAGAAAACTACCGACGTTGCCTCAAATGACGACGATCAGGTTGAACAGATCAAGTCGATAATGGAGCTGGGCGAGCGGCGGACAAAAATTGAACAAAGCCGCGCTGAAGCGAGAGCAACGATATCCGCACTCGAAGCGGCCGACGACCCCTCGCTCGTCCTGCAGAATATGGTCATTCCCGACAGCATCGTTGCAATGCAACGCGAGCTTCGTGCGCTGGAGCAAGATCTCGAGCGCCTTCTTGAGACATATGGCAACACGGCCGAAGCCGTGGTCGACGCGCGCGCCAAGATCCTTAAATCCCGCACCGATCTCAGCCTTGCAACCGATCGATATCTCCAATCGATACACGCCAAGCTTGCGGCGCTCGATCATGAGGACGACGCAGTCCGGTCGGCATTGGCGGCCGCTCATGAGAAACGCACTCGCTCTGCCCTGGCGCAAACCGAGTTGGCCCGACTCCAGCGCATGGCTGACAAAGAGCAAACGGCGCTGGACAAGCTCGAGGAGCAGCGCCGTGGCCTGGCTGCGCAAGCCATGTTGCCGGGCGCGGAACTGGAAGTCTTGTCACCGGCAGCGGTGCCGCTTGCGCCGCAGGGACGCGGGCGGCTTTTCTATTTGATCGGCGCCCTTTTGGCTTCGATATCGATCGCGGTGACGGCCGCTTTCGTGGTCGAGATGTTGGACAACTCAGTCCGCAGCTTCGACCAGATGGCCGGAATGTCGCGCATCGTACCCGCCGGATTCATCCCGCACCTGAAACGGAGAGACCGGAGAGATCCGTCGATGCTCTTCGGGAGCATCCAAGACGGGATGTTTGACGAAGCAATTCGCTCCGTCATGACTTCGCTCAAACAATCCAACGGCGGAAAGTTGCCCAACAGTATCGTTGTGACGTCGGCTCATAGCGGAGAGGGCAAGTCGCTCGTCGCCAGATCCCTGGCAATCGATCTCGCCGCCAACGGAATTCCGGTGCTGCTTGTCGATGGCGACCTCAGACTCGGAAATCTCGACTCGTTTTTCAAATCAGAGCTAAAGCAGGGGTTGAACGAATTCCTGTGTGGACAGGCCGGAATGCGGGACATCATCCATCACCATCCAAGCGGCATCGACTTCATCCCGGCTGGCAATGCCAGTCTCCATCGGCGCGTTCGTTTGGCTGATGCGGCGGACATCGTCGCGATGGCCGCCTCACTCGGCCAAATTGTCATCTTCGACAGCGCGCCTGTGCTCGCCTCAGCCGATACGATGCATCTGACAGCGTTAGCAGAACGAACGCTGGTGGTCGTAAAATGGGGAAAGACGAGCCGTCGCGCCCTAGAATTTTGCCTACATCAGCTGAAGACCGCGCGCAACGCAGAGATTGCCGTTGCCATAAATAACGTCAATCCGAACAAACACGCCATGTACAACTTCAGCGATTCAGAACTGTTTGTGAGCTCATTGAGGAAGTACCACGAGTTCACATGAGTTCGAACAGCGTGTCCGCCTGATTCCGTCGAAATAAATTACGGAGACCGCAGTGAAAAATGAAAATAAAGTCGCGCTGGTTACGGGTATAACAGGTCAGGACGGTGCGTATTTGGCCGAATTGCTCCTGGAGAAGGGCTATATTGTTCACGGCCTCAAGCGACGCTCATCGTCCTTCAACACGAGTCGCATCGAGCATCTATACGAGGATCCCCATGTCGAAAATCCTCGCTTTATTTTGCATTACGGGGACATGACCGATTCAACGAACCTCATCCGCGTCGTTCAGGAAACGCAGCCGGACGAGATCTATAATCTCGCCGCACAGAGCCACGTTCAAGTCTCTTTCGAGACGCCGGAATATACGGCTAACGCCGATGGAACCGGCACCCTTCGGCTCCTTGAAGCCATTCGCCTCCTGGGGCTGACCAAGAAGACCCGGTTCTATCAAGCGTCCACCTCAGAGCTCTACGGCAAAGTCCAGGAAGTCCCGCAGAGCGAAACGACACCTTTCTACCCTCGATCACCCTACGCGGCGGCCAAGCTCTACGCCTATTGGATTGTGGTCAATTATCGCGAGGCATATGGCATGCACGCCTCGAACGGCATTTTGTTCAATCATGAAAGCCCGATCCGCGGCGAAACATTCGTGACACGTAAAATCACCCGGGCGGCGGCGGCGATCCATCTTGGGCTGCAGGAAAGGCTCTATCTCGGCAACTTGGACGCCAAGCGCGACTGGGGACATGCACGAGAATATGTCCGCGGCATGTGGCTGATGCTGCAACAGGACGAACCGGAGGACTATGTCCTTGCGACCGGCGAAACGCACTCGGTTCGTTCCTTTGTCGACAAAGCCTTTGCCAAGGTGGGCATGCCGATTGATTGGCGTGGGAACGGGGTTGAGGAAAAGGGATATGATAAAACATCCGGTCAGTGTGTGGTGGAGATCGATCCAGCTTACTTCCGTCCGACTGAAGTTGATCTTCTGATCGGCGATCCGACCAAGGCGCACACGAAGCTTGGCTGGAAACATGAAACCAATCTTGATCAGCTGATTGCGGAGATGGTTCGCGAAGATCTGAAACTCATGGCACGAAATGTTCCGTCGGTCGGTGTCACCAAAGGTTTTGCCTATGCCTGAGGTGATCTACAGCCTTGCCGGAAAGAGGGTCTATGTCGCGGGCCACCGCGGCATGGTGGGCTCTGCGATCGTGCGACGTCTCGCTTCCGAAGGCTGCGAGATTTTGACGGCCACCCGCGCCGAGGTCGATCTCAGACGGCAGGACCAGGTGGAGGCTTGGATGAGTAAGCATCGTCCCGACGCTGTCTTCCTGGCTGCGGCGAGGGTCGGCGGTATTCTCGCGAACGATACCTATCCGGCCGACTTCCTTTACGACAACTTGATTCTCCAAGCGAACGTCATCCACGCCGCCCATAGAACTCACGTCGAAAAACTGATGTTTCTGGGCTCGTCCTGCATCTATCCGAAATTCGCCGATCAGCCGATCGTTGAGGACTCACTGCTGACCGGATCGCTTGAGCCCACGAATGAATGGTATGCGATCGCCAAAATTGCCGGATTAAAGCTCTGCCAAGCCTATCGCAAACAGCACGGTAGAGATTTCATCTCGGCCATGCCTACCAATCTTTATGGTCCAGGCGACAATTTTGACCTCGGGTCAAGCCATGTCATGCCGGCGCTCATACGCAAGACACATGAGGCCAAGGTCAACCGGCAACAAGAGATATGCGTCTGGGGTACCGGCACGCCGCGGCGCGAATTCCTGCATGTTGACGATTGCGCCGACGCCTGCCTCCATCTCATGAAGACCTATTCCGCCGAAAGTCATGTGAACGTAGGTTGTGGCGAAGACATTACCATTCTCGAATTGGCATACCTCGTCTCCAAGATCGTTGGTTTCGAAGGCAAGATCACCCGCGACCTCACCAAGCCAGATGGCACGCCACGTAAACTCCTGAGCGTCGACAAGCTTCGCACTCTGGGCTGGTCTCCTAAGATAGGTCTGAAGGAGGGCATCGCAGATGCCTACCGTTCCTTCCTTGATGGCCACCATCTCGAACGCAGCAACAGAGCTCTGTCCAGTGACTTGATCGGTCAAAGCGACATCAGTTTTGAGAAAGCCAAGACTTCGGCGCACGCGGCCACGCTCTCTACAGTTGCGCATCATCCCTCGCGCATAGGCAATTTGCACGAGGGATAACAGGGTTTTGTCTCGAGGGGCGCATATGCTGGGACGGAGCAAATAATGCAACCTGTAGAAATCAGGATTGCAGCGCTCATTTTCCTAGTAGTCGTGTGGGTGATGATTGTCGTGCGGCAATGGATTTTTTCGCGGTCGAAATGCCGGTTTCGCTTGTCGCGCTATTGCGCAGATAGTCCACATCGGATGGCCCCACGGGGTCTTACCTTCGGCTGGACTGCCGGACGACAATCGCTGCAAGAAAGTCGACAGGCGAAGTGAGGAGCCGGACGGAACCCCGCCTCAGTTGATTGGCGGTTCCGCATCGATGTGACCGGGCGGCAAACCTGGCTGACCGAGCCCGAAGAACGCGCGCGCGGTAACGCAAGCGTCATCCCCTGGGACGCAGGCGCGGCAGACGTCAGGCCGAAGATCGTACACTTGACAGGATGTCTCTGAACCGACGCGACCGACCAGTGCGGAGCAGCGCGCACCGTCGCAACGCATCCCTTGCTGGTTCGCGGCTACGAAATGCGCCGGCAGCAAATCGAGAGCAGCGTCGGTTTCGGTGGAAAATCTGGGCCAGGTTGGCGAAAAGGAGCAGCAGGCTCCGCAGCCTTGGCAATCAAAATCGATCAATGATGTCATGGCCCGCTCCTATCACACAGCCCGCCATGAGCAAAGCCTTCGGCTATGCGCTTAACCTGGAGCGAGCGCATCCACCTTCATCAGGCTCCTCGAGGGCTCGTTCATGAAGTCGTATCTGTTCAAGTGAATTTGGGATCAATGGATTTTCTTACTTCGACAGTTGCCGTCAGACCGGCAATGAGATGCACGATTTACCGCCGCTGTTGAGGATGGGTGGCTGGCGTGCTCCTGCAAGCCAGCCAGCGCACTCGTCGACTTTCCTGACGAGGTGCCGGGAATGCGGCGGCAATTCCAATAGAAGGCGCGACCTGTCATGTGGCCTCGAGAATCATGTTGAGGGGCGTCTGGGCTGCACGCCGGATATGGGTGAAACCGCCTGAGCGGATCACCTCGGTCAATCGCCGCTCTCCCGCTTGCGCACCGAGCGCGAGCCCTGTCTCCTGCGCAAGCGAGGTCGGAACGCAGATCATCGTCGAGGCTGAGTAGTAGAGCCGTCCAACCGGATTGATATTCTCCTCCAGCGTATCTCCGGCCATTGGTTCGACCACCATCCAGACGCCGCCCTCTTTTAACGCCTTTCGGATATGAGCCGCAGCGGCTTTCGGGTCGCCCATGTCGTGCAAGCAGTCGAAGCAGGTGATCAAATCGAAATCTCGGCCGTCAAAGTCCTGCGCCCGGCCGACCTCGAAGTGCAGGTTCGTCAATCCGTGTGCCTGGGCGTGCGCGGACGCAGCGGCAATCGAGCCTGGATGGAAGTCGTAGCCCACAAACCGGGAATTGGGAAACGCCTGCGCCATCAGGATCGTCGATAGCCCGTGCCCACATCCGACATCCGCCACCTTCGCACCCGCTTTCAACTTATCAGTGACACCGTCGAGCGCCGGCAGCCAGTCCTGCACAAGAGCATTGACATAACCCGGGCGGAATAGGCGCGCGACGGCACAGAACATGCAGCCAGCCTGATCGCCCCAAGCAACGCCTCGGCCGGTTTTGAAGGCGGACTGAACCTTCGGCTGGTTCTCGACCATCGCAGCAGCGGTATCGAAAGCGCCGATCAGATTGACCGGGCTGTCCGGCTCGGCAAACACGAAGGCCTGCTCGGGCGTCAGCGAGAACAATCCTCGCTCATGGTGCACATAACCTGAGGCAGCCTGTGCCGCCAGCCACTCGCGCACATAGCGAGGTGCGCATCCCGAGGCATCGGCAAGTTCGTCGGCCTTCACCGGCCCGATCTCCTTAAGTTTCCTGTACAGCCCGAGAGCATCTCCGATCCGTACCAGCGGCACGCTGACCGCTCCGCCAAGGTCGTCAAGGACGCGGCCCACCAGTTCATTGAGCGTTGTTTCGTTGATTTCCGTCATCTCGAATTCCTCCCGGTCTTCGGACGGCGTCTTGCCATCCGTGACGCCAAGGATGAAGCTTGCCGTCTCGGCGAGCATGAGGCGGTTGTCCCGCGTCTACGAAGAAATCCGCTCCTTGGAGGGACAGATGTCCCATCGGCATCGGAGGATGTGTCTATCTACCTGTAGAAGCGGGACTATCGGGAGAGCGCGACGACGATCGCTTGCGAGCGGCTATGCACGCCGAGTTTGGTGAAGATCACTGACAGCTGGTTTCGCACCGTCTTTGCACTCTTGCCAAGCCGTTCTGCAATCACGCGGTTGTCTAGCCCCTCCGCGACGAGGTCGAGAAGGGCGGCTTCGGCGGGTGTCAGACCGGCCTCACGAACTGCGCGCGGCTGCACGGCTCGATCCTGTCCGAGGAAGGCGGCAAGTTCGGCTTGAAACAGGTTCCACGCAGGCTCGTCCGGCAAGAGCACATGATTCTTGCTCTCAAGAGGCACGAAGCGCGCGCCCGGAATCGCGGCGGCGAGCTTGCAACCCTGGTCAAACGGCACGCGCATGTCACCGCGGCTGTGTGCGATCAACGTCGGGACGCGCAGCATCGCCGCAAGGTCCAGCACATCGATCCCCTGCATCTGCCAAAGCAGTTGTGCGGCGACGTCGGGCGTTGCCGTTTGCCGCTCGAGATCGCCCCACCAGCGATGCTGTTCAGGCGTGCCGTCCGGGATAAAGAGATTGGTGAAGAACCGGCAAAATGCCGGATTATCGCGTCCCCAGCCGACGCGAACGAAATTGACAAGGGTCTCGGCTTCCAGCCGCTCTGCCTCGGTCTGCGCTCTGGCGCGTGCACCCTGACCGTAGGCGTTCAAAAGCACCAGATGCGATACTCGCTCGGGATACTTGAGGGCGTATGCGATAGCGAGTGCGCCGCCCTGCGAAAGACCGAGGAGGACGAAGCGCGGCTCCTCGATCGACGCCGCCACGGCAGCAAGATCTGCGTGCCACGCTTCCACCGAGAGGTCGCAGACATGCCGGTCCGACAGACCGCAGCCGCGCGGATCGTAGCGCACAAACCGGTTGTGGGCGGACAGCGCCTGGAGCCACGGCCGCCACACCGGGCTTTCAAGATCGTAATCGACATGGCTCAGCCAATGCGCCGCCCGCAGGATCACCTGACCCTGCCCGCAAGACGCCATGGCGATACGGGTGCCGTCCTCGGCGGTAGCGAACCGTATGGTCTGACTGAGTTTCATCGGTCGAGAATATCGCAACCGAAGATCGCATAACAGACCTATCTCCTACAGGATGATTCTCCTGGAAGACAGTTCAGCCTGGGACGCTCGCTATCAAGCCTTTCGATCAGTTTCGCCCGCTTCGGGCCATATGCCCGACCGGCGAACCGGAGACATGGGTAACACTTTTCGCATGTGCGGGAGGTGTTGATGCCGTGGAGAAGACGTCGATGTTGGCCTTTACCGACCACGCGCGGCGACCGGTGCGTATACCAACCAACTGCCTGAGCCCTCCCGCTAGCGCTTGAGCACGAAGCGAAGTCGCCGCGACCTCCGTTGACTGTCGCTGAACTCACGGTCTTGCGGTGAGTGCGAGGAGGCCATCGTAAAGCGCGGTGGCAAGCGGGTCGGCGTCGGGGGCTTCCTGGTGGAGGCGGAAGGTCGTCGCGACAAGTTTACCGCGGCCGAGCCGCTTTTCGATGATGAAGGCAGCGGGTTTGTGAACCCAGCCGATGACGACGCCGGCGTGCACGCGACCTTGGAATTCCCAGGGACGGAGGCCGGCCATCACCTGGTGCGGCGCGACACCCGTGAATGACAGATCGAACAGCGGACCGCCCGGCACATGGGCGAAGACACCATCCCGGCGCAACCAGGAGAAGTTGCCGACCCAATCCCCGCGCCAGATCGATTTGTGACGATTGACGAGATTGTAGCCGGGAAAGCTGAAATATGGCCCGGAAACCATGCCGCCGGCGCCCGGATCGATTTCGATCGACATCGGGCCATCGCGCGGCGGCGCGTCATCGCGCAGACGGCCGGGATCCTTGTCGACGATCTGCAGCACCCGCTGGCCGGAATGGATTGCCTCGACGCGATCGGCATCGATGTCCTTGGTGATGAAGACATCGGCGTCGTGCGGCGACACGCTGACATGGCCAAGGGCCGACAACCGCTCGGCAAGGCCGTCGTCGTTCGAAGCAAAGCGGATGGGCGGGACATCGCGTTTGCGATAGACCGCGAGTGTCTCGGAATTCTGAGACAGCACGCTTCCATCAGGCGCCACGACCCGGAAGCGTGCCTTGCGAATTTCGGACACCGGCACTCCATCTGCAGTCACGCTAATCGGGGCATTGTGAACCTGCATCGGTGCCATGGCCGGCAGCAATATCTCGCCTTTTTCCGCGCCGAACTCCCAGACGAGACGACTACCTTCGGGCAGCGCTGTTCCGCCGCTCGACACTTTAATGTCGAAGCTGGCCGTCTGCCCCTCATAGACGGCGTGACGGGCCGCGCCCGGCGCAATGACGATGTCGGAATTGATGGCCGGCAGCGCTTGGGCGAAGACGCGCGGATTGCGTGCCATGTCCATCAGTCCATTGCCCTCCCAATGGACATCGGTGAGTTCGGTGATGACATAGCCTCCGATCGGCGCGTGCGTTCGGATGACCTCGATCTCGTATTTGAGGTTCATATATTGATACCATTGCACCTTCTCGATGAAACGAGCGAGATCACCAAAAACCTTCTCAAGGGCGAGTTCGCGGAAACGGGCTTCGATGCCCTGGGGCAGTGCCGTGCCATCCGCCCAGGTGGCACCATAGGCCATCCACCAGGGGTCGCGGCCGTTCTTTTCGCGCAGACGGGCAGGATCGGGTAGACCCCAGACGCCGAACTCGGAGAGGACAAGCGGTTCCTTCCTCCTGCGCACCGCTTCCTTTTCGGTTGAGAAGGTCCAGTCGGCATTGCCTGCGAATTCGCGGCAGAGCGTGTCCCATTCCTCGCGCCGATCCACCGCCGTTCGGTAGAAGTGGTAGTCGTTGATGTCGGTCTTGACGTGGACGTTCGGGAAGCAGGCGGAATTGTCGACAACGAGCCGTAGCGGGTCTTCGACGCGCAACCAGTCGACCATGTCGGAAATCCATTGCCGCTGTTTGGCCGCTTCGCGCAGCCGAGTGCCCCAATCTTCATTGATCAGGGTCCAGATCACGATGGAGGGGTGATTGCCGTCACGGGCGAGAATACCTTCCATGGTCGTGCGCAGGCGGTCGGCGGAGGCCGGGGTGAAGGTCTCGATATTTGGAATTTCGCTCCAGATCAGCATGCCCAGCCGGTCGGCGACCTCATAATAGCGCGGGTCCGGCACCTTGATGTGGCAGCGCAGGCAATTCAGGCCCATTGCCTTAGCCTTGCGCAACTGGTCTTCGAGCAGGTCGAGCGAAGGCGGCGCGCCGAAACCATCGGGATAGTAATCCTGATCGAGCGCGGCGCGCAGATAAAACGGCTTGCCGTTCAGATGCAGGAAGCCGTCCTTGGCTTCGAAGCGGCGAAAGCCGAAACTTTCCTGCCGGCTGTCGATCTCGACGCCGTCGGCGCTGAGGATCGTTGTGATCGTATAGAGGTTCGGGCTGTCCGGCGACCATGGCACGACGGCGTCGAGCTGGATCGAATGTTCGAGGGTATGTCCCGTGGCCGGAATGTTTCCGGTAAAGACGGGCATGCCCTGCGGGCCGATGATCTCGATTTTCAGCGAACCTGCAACCATGCTCGCAAAGCTGGCTTTGAGATCGAGCCCGGCTTCCGGCCAAATCGGGTAGAGGCGAAGCGATGAGATGTGAGCGGGATCGCGGGCCTCGATGAGGACGGACTGCCAGATGCCGCCTTGCGGGCCATACCAGCTCTGCTTGCCATGCGGGATCTCCGCAAAATCGACGCCACTCTCGTTGCGATGAGCATCCGGCAGGCAGGCTACGACCTTGACGGTGTTCTCCGCCTTCAACAGAGCGGGTGGGATCACGAATTCAAAAGGAAGATAACCGCCTTCATGACGGCCGATCTCAGTGCCGTTGATGAAGACAGTGGCCAGATCGCTGACAGCACCGAAGCGGATGGCGATTTCCCGAGCCGACCATTCTGCGGGGAGCGTGAAGGTCCTGCGATAGGTTGCCGATCCGAAGCTGACGGCGAGATCCTCGAAACAAGCCTGCCAGTGCGCCGGCACCTTTGCATGCCGCCATGCACGATCGGTCTCGTGGCGGAACTCCCAGGTCCCATCAAGGGAAAACGTTTCGCGGAGCGGCGTGTTCGCTGGGGCGAGCGACTGGGAATAGGCGTTCATCGGTTGTCCTTGGAAGATCGGCTTTTTCGATTGGGGTTCCGGGATACGCACGGCGTGGCGCGTATCCCGGTGGGAGACCAACCCCTCAGGAGGGGTTGGAGGAACTAGCGATTGCGACGCAGGACGCGCTCGACGCCGGCCTGCATCGCTTCAAGCGTTGCCTGCGGATCGGTGCCTGTCAGCCACATCGCGTTCAAGTCGGTGATCATCGCGTTGTAGACCGCACGTTGGTTCTGGATCTGCGGCAGTGACGTGGCATTTTTGGCAGTGTCGGCAAACTCGGCGCGATGCGGTAGGGCCTTGAACTCTTCGGAATTCAGAACCGACTGACGGGTCGACAAATGGCCGGTACGCGACCATTGGAAGTTGTTGTCGTTCAGAAACTTCAGGAAGGCGAGAGCGGCTTTCGTCTTGTCTTCGCTGCGATTGTCGTCCTTCGGGATGACCCACATATGGCTGTCAGCCCAGACGGACGGTTTGGCGTAGAGCTGCGGCACATTGGCGACGCGATAATCCTTGAGGGCCACTTTGCCGCTCTTGGCCTGGGTATCGTAGTTGTCGACGCCCCAGGTGCCGTTGATCAGAATCCCGGTTTCGCCGTTGAGGAACGCCTGTTCGGAGCCGGGATAATCCAGCGCCGGATTGGCAAGACCTTCCGAGAATATCGATGAGATCAGCTTGGCTGCGTTCAGCCCTTCCGCTGTGTTGATGTTTGCCGTCTTACCGTCGGCGGAGATGACGTCGACGCCCTGCTGCCAGAGAAGCGTGTCGAACAGGCGCACCATCATGCCTTCCGAACTCTGGGCTTCGGAACCGATGTAGTATTTGCCGGTCGCTTCCTTGAACTTCTTGCCCTGCTCGAGCAGTTCCTCGGGCGATTTCGGCAGGATCGGCGAGCCGTCTGCGTTAACAAGGCCCGCCTTCTTCATCAGGTCCATGTTGACATGGAAGAGCAGCGCATGAAGGTCGTATGGGAGAGCATAAATTTCATTCTTGGCGGTAGCGTTCTTCAGCGCCGCCGGTACGAAGTCGTTTGTCTGGATACCGAGATCGGCAATAGGCTTGGTCAGCGGCGTCAGGAGATCCCGGTCGGAAAAATTCGGCATTATCGAGGCGTGCATGACGGCGACGTCAGGGATGTTGCCGGTGGAATAAGTCGCGGTCAGCAGGTCGTAATAGGCACCCCATTCGGCCGTCTGTGTGACGACCTTGGCGCCGATGGTGTTTTCTGCGTTGAACTTGTTGGTGAGCGCGGTGATGATGCCGCATTCGCCATTGGTCTTGGTCACGTCTGTCACCTCGCCGTATTCGCCTTGGCAATCGCCGAAGAAGCGGAAGAACGAGATGTCGACTGCTTGGGCTGCTCCTCCCCAGAGCGCGGTCATCAGTGTCGTGGCGAGCGCCAGACGTTGCAGCATTTTCGTCTTGTGCATCATATCCTCCTTGCGATGCCGTTGCGAAAAACCCGTCCCGGCATGGCCGGCCGGGCCGGTGCCTATTTGCCGGCGCTCATGGCAACACCTGCCACGATGAAGCGCTGGAAGATCAGGAACAGAAGAACGATGGGCAGGCTGGCAAAGACCGCCGATGCCATGACAGCGCCGATGCCCTCCGAGAAAGCGAAGTTGGTCTGGATCGAGGCAAGGCCGACCGTGACCGTGTACATGTCGGCCTTGGTTGCCGAGACGAGCGGCCAGAGAAAGTCGTTCCAGGCGAAGATGAAGGTGAACAGACCGAGCGTGGTCAGTGCAGGTACGGAGAGCGGCAACATAATCTTCAGAAAGATCGCCAGCCGTGAGGCGTGGTCAATGGCGGCTGCTTCCTCCAGCTCTTTCGGAACGCTGCGGAAGAACTGCATCATCAAAAACACACCGATCGGCACGGCGACGCGCGGCATGACCAGCGCGAAGTGGGTATTATGCAGTCCCCAGCCCGAGACCATCGTGTGCAGCGGAATGAACACCGCCTGCTCGGGCACCATCAGGCCAGCAATCACGAGCATGAACAGCGTCTTCTTGAAGGGGAACTCCAGGCGCGCAAACGCATAGCCGGCCATAGACGAGACGATCAGAACCAAAATTGTCATCGTTACGGAGACGATAAGACTGTGCATCAGCCAGCGCGGCACGGTATCGAGCTTCAGGAGACCGATATAATTATCGAGCGTGAAGGGGACCGGCAGGAAGCCTGCCGTAGAACGCATCAGCTCGGTATTCGGCTTCAGCGACATGGCGACGACCCAGACGACGGGCAGAAGCCAGAGGATCGCAAAGGCGATGGTTGCGCCGAGGATGAGAACGTCCGTGGCGCGGCGCAGGCCGCTTGTGCGTGCGCTTGGCATCATTCGTCCCCCCTGCGGCCGAGCCAGAGCTGCAGCATTGTGAAGCCAAGCATCAGGATGAAGAGCCCGAATGACATCGCCGTGGCGTAACCGACCTGCCAATCGCGGAAGCTCGTCTCGTAGATGTACTGAACCAGCGTACGCGTCCGATTGGCGGGGCCGCCCTGTGTCATCAGGTGGGCCTGGCCGAAAATCTGGAACTGACCGACGATCTGCAGGACCAGAACCAGGAGCACGGTGTGACGGATCGACGGCAGGGTGATGTTTTTCAGGACGCTGAACCGACCGGCATGATCGAGTTCAGCCGCCTCGTAAAGTTCCGGCGGTATCTGGCTTAGTGCCGCCAGAAACAGCGCCATGGGGAGGCCGACACCCCACCAAAGCGTCGTCAACGCAATCGACGGCATGGCGAGCGTCGGGTGCCCGAGGAAATTGATGGGCTTGACGCCGATGAGATTGAAGAGCGGCACCAGCAGGCCGTTGTCCGCAGACAGCACCATCGACCAGATCAGCGTCACGACCGATACCGAAAACACGCTCGACATGAAGAACACGGACCGCAGCACACCCTTGAGCCGCCCCTGCCCGAACACGGCAAGAGCCAGCACCAGCGCCAGTGCTGTCATGGTCGGAACGGTCATGGCGACGAAGGTCAGCGTGTTGCCCACGGTCTTCCAGAAGATCGTGTCGAACCACATGTCCTCGTAGTTCAGGAGGCCGATATATTTCCGGTAGTTGCCGGCAAGCTCCCAGTCGTGGAGACTGATCCACAAGCCCTTGAAGAAGGGGTAGACCAGAAACGTGGCATAGATCACCGCGAAAGGCGCGAGGAAGATATAAGCGGCGAGCGCATCGCGCCTGCGCGCGGCGGTCAGGCTGCTGGTGCTCATGCTCCACCCACTTCAGAATACAGGGTGATCGAGACCTTGTTTGCATCGAAGACGTGGCGTGTGCCGGGGCCGATCGCAAAACGGGCGACGGAGCCGATCGAGGGTGCCGCGCCGCTGCGCAGTTCGGAGACGATGGTGGTGCCATCAGCAAGGGTTGCATAGACAAGTTGCAACGAGCCGAGCTGCTCAACGACATCAACGGTTCCGCTGAGCGCTCCTTCATCGGCCGGCGACAGGATTTCCGGTCTCAGGCCGATCGTCACCGTGTCGCCTTTGGCGGGACTGGCACGGACCTTGGCAGTAAGGCGGGCATCTCCCGCACAGGCGAGTTCGACCGTTTCGCCGTCGACGGCTGTGACTGTTGCCGGGAGCAGATTGATGCGCGGCGCACCGAGGAAGCCAGCCACGAAAGCATTGGCGGGGCGCTGGTAAAGCTCGATCGGCGCGCCGACCTGTTCGATCTGCCCGTCCCTGAGGACCACGATACGGTCTGCCATGGTCATGGCTTCCGTCTGATCGTGGGTGACGTAGATCATGGTTGCGGCGAGGCGGTGGTGGAGCTTAGCGATCTCGGTGCGCATCGAGACGCGAAGAGCGGCATCGAGATTGGAGAGCGGCTCGTCAAACAGAAAGACATCCGGTTCGCGCATGATGGCGCGGCCGATCGCAACACGCTGACGCTGGCCGCCGGAAAGCGCCTTGGGCTTGCGGTTGAGATAAGGCTCAAGCTGGAGGATGGCGGCGGCCTTATCGATGCGTGAGGCGATTTCGGCCTTCGGCGTACCAATATTGCGAAGGCCGAAGGCCATGTTCTCGCGAGCTGTCATGTGGGGGTACAGCGCGTAGTTCTGGAAGACCATTGCCACCCCGCGATCGCGGGCGGCCATGTCATTGACGCGGTTGCCGCCGAGCAGGACGTCGCCGCCGGTGATGGTTTCGAAACCGGCGATCATCCGCAGAAGCGTCGATTTCCCGCAGCCGGAAGGTCCGACGAAAACCAGGAACTCGCCGTCGCTGATCGAAAGCGAAATGTCACGGATGACATTCACCGCGCCATAGCTTTTGGACACCCCAGCGAGCGTTACTCCTGCCATGCACTCCTCCCAGAGTGATTAGTTATAAATCACTGGTTATAACTAAAATTATTATCAGGCAAGCCCTCGCCGCTTTTGCGTTCGTAAAACTTCGTGCTAAGCGAATATTCAGTCTTGCAAGGGGTTCGCGTGATCAAAAAGCCGACGATGTCCGACATCGCTGCCGCCTGTGGAGTCTCGCAGGCGACCGTGTCGCTTGTGCTCAACAATGCTCCGGGAACGCGCATATCGCCGGCAACGCGTCAGGCTGTTCTAAGTGCGGCGGCCAGGATGGGTTACCGGACGCAGGCTCGGCGCATCGACCGGCGTCCGCTCATTGCCATGCTCATCAACGAGGTGACAAGTTCGCCCCATGTCGCCGGCTTGATCGACGGAGCCGGAGAGGCGGCAAACGAGCTGGGCTATCTGCTTTCGGTGATGCCGACGGACGCCGACGAGGAGGCAGAGCAGGCAGCGCTGAGCCATCTCGCGACGTTACCCGCTGCGGGCATCATCTATGCGCGGCTGATCACGCAGCAAGTGACGCTTGCTCCGCAGCTCGCGGAATGGCCGACGGTACTTTTGAACTGCTATACGGTCGATAACCCCCTGCCGAGCGTGGTGCCCGGAGACCTGTCGGCTGTCATGAAGGCGACGCTGTCGCTGATCGATGCCGGGCATACGCGCATTGCTTATATCGGTGGCGAGGACGCGATCGAAGCTTCTCGCGAGCGCATCAAGGGTTATCGCCGAGCTTTGACAATGCGCGACATTCCCGTCGACAACCATCTTATCATCAAGGGGCGTTGGACGATTCAGGGAGGTTATGCAGCCTTCAAGCGCCTGCAAGCGCTCGATGACCGGCCCACGGCAATATGCTGTTTCTGCGACCGTATTGCCATGGGTGTCTATGAAGCCGCGAAGGAAGCCGGCCTCTCTATCCCGCGCGACCTTTCGGTCATCGGTTTCGACAATGAATCCTATTCAGGCGATATGCTGCCGCCCCTCACGACGATGCAACTGCCCCATGCCGACATGGCGCGCTATGCCGTCGAAAAGCTTGCCGAGATGATCGCCGCGCCGCGGATGCGGCATGACAATCACAAGGTCAAGCTGGAGTGCGAAATGATCGTGCGCCAGTCGGTCGCGCCAATAGACGCCGCGTAGGCCGGATGCCAGGGTGGATTCCCCAGTTGTCCACAAGCGCTTCCTTGGATGACCGGCTCAAGGGCGAAACTCTGTTGAGGAGCAGACATGAGCTTCAACTGACAGAGTGACAGCCATGCGCCCTGCTGTGGCCACATCGAGGCCGCGGCGGATCGCTTTCGTTGGACGGACCCCTACTATGGAAGTCGACCATGCTTCTTCGCTCCATGTTTGCCCAAAATTACCGCTCGTTACGCTCCATCCGCATGGATCTGGCCGGCGTTAATGTGTTCATCGGCGAGAACGGCGTCGGCAAATCGAACCTCTACCGCGGCCTCCAGCTTGTGCAGGCGGCGGTGCGCGGCACATTCGCGCATGAGATCACCGCCGAGGGCGGAATGGCTTCGGCGTTGTGGACCGGCCCAAGGCGCGACGAGAAGAATTTTCGCATCAAGCTGGAGGTGGAGGTTCTCGACGAGGAGCGGGCTATGACGTGGCGATATTGGGTCGAAGCCGGGCTCAGACCGCCGGCCGCCGCCGCTGGATTTGCCTTCGAGCCTCAGGTCAAGGCCGAAGAGCTTTGTTTTGAGGCCGGATCGCGCCCCGTTACGATGATGAAGCGCGCCGGGCCGGGGATCATGGTTCGCGGTGACCGCGGCCGCATGGAGGATTATCCCGAGCAGGCGATGACGTCGGAAACAGGAATCGCGATGCTCGGAGATGCTGGACATTATCCGGAAATTGCGGCCTTTCGCCGTCTGATCGACGGCTGGCGATTCTTCCATGGATTCAGGACCGATCGGGAGTCGGCGTTGCGGCGTCCCTGCCTGGCGGTCACGTCGACGCTGCTGGACCAAGACGGCGGAAACATGGCGGCAGTGTTTGCGACGCTTGTGTATACCCGCGGGGACACGGTCGAGCTCGACCGGGCCATTTCCTCCGCCTTGGGCGGGGCAAAGTTGCACGTGCCGGAACCGGGGGAACATGCGGAATTCGGACTGATCTTTCCAGATTTCCCGCGCCGGATTTTTCAGCCCCGCGAGCTTTCTGACGGACAGATCCGTTTCCTCGGGCTTGCAGCCGCGCTGATGTCCTATCGCCAGCCGCCGCTGATCGCATTGAACGAGCCGGAAGCAAGCCTGCATCAGGACATGCTGTCGCCGCTCGCCGACATGATCGCCGCAGCGGCACGATTTAGCCAGATCTGGATCGTCACCCATTCCCAACGTCTCGCCTCGGCGGTGGAAGAGCGCTGTGGGGTGCGGCCGAAGCGGGTGATCCGAAAGGATGGCGCCACCTGGATTCAGGGTATGAGGCTGACGGGGGCCGTCGAAGACGAGGGCGATGATTAGCTGCAATCGAGCCGGTTCTTCTTAGGGCGCCAAGTCGGAGGCCGCGTATTCTGCGGCCGCATTCGCCGAACGACGTCGAGCAATATTCGCCGCCGCTTTGGCGCAAGGCCGGTGAGCTTCGGCGACAAGAGCGGCGATTGCGAGCTTCAAGACCGTGACTACGGTCTGGCTCCCGCTGGCTTATTGTCGTCGGCGTCCGATCGCTCAGCAAAAAGCTGAGACAGTGCTTGCGACGCAGCAATGGCACGGGGAAAGCCTGCCGGAACCGTTATCATATAGATCACTTCCTTGAGCTCCTCCTTGGGAACGCCGATGTTGAGCGCATATCCGGCATGAACCTTCATCAAGTCTGTCAGGCCCATTGCCGCAAATGCAGCGACGGCGGCGAGTTGGCGCGTGCGGTTATCGAGATCCGGGCGCGACCACACGTCTCCGAGAGCGTAGGCTTCGGTCGCTTCGGCGAGGAACGGAAACTCTTGCCGCATCGCTTCCAAATTTGGCTGTGTCGTGCCGTTGTTGAGGCTCCGGATGACAGCAGCACCGCGTTCGCGACGCTCCTCCACAGTCTGAGCGAAGGCCACATCCGGCGACACGGCCAAGAGCGCCGCAGTACCTGCGGCTGCAAAGTGTGAGCGGATATTCTGATACATGGAAGTTTCTCCTTGTTCGGTCCATTTTTCGGACGCGAGACCTGAGGACCCGGCTCGCTCCGCTTTCGTCAGCGCCCCAACCCAGACCTTTGCTAAATGTGACCGGCCGAGCGAGAGCGATGGAACGAAGCCCGCAGCGACCAGCGACCGATATCTTGTTAGAGAGGTGTGGATTTTCATCCCGAATGTCCTTTGAACCAAAAGTACGGCGGACACGGCGGCGAAACAATTTACGAATGGTGACAAGCTTGGTAAGCTTTTCTGACCAATGGCCATCGATCTAAAGCTCGTATCCGTATTCCTCGCCGTCGCGGAAGCGAAAAGTTTCCGCGGCGCGGCTGAGCGACTCGGCCTCACCCACTCGGCGGTAAGCCAGGCGATCAGACGGATGGAAGACCGGATGGGAGTTGCTCTCATCCAGCGCACGACGCGGAGCGTCAGCCTGACTGAAGCGGGCATGCGGCTTTACGAGCGCGTTGGGCCCGCAGTCGCCGAAGTCGAACTGGCACTGGATGATGCCCAGGATCGGGGCTCCCAGCCGACAGGACTCCTGCGGCTCGCTGTATCGTCGATTGCCGAGCGGTTTATTTCCGGGCCGCTGCTTGCGAGCTTCACGCACGCCTATCCGGGCGTGCAAGTCGATGTAAACGTCACGGATGAGGAGTTCGATATCGTCGCCGAGGGTTACGATGCGGGTGTGCGGCTCGGAGAAGTGATTGAGCAGGACATGATCGCGATACCGGTCTCTGGTAACCAACGGCAGCTCGTCGTCGCCGCGCCGTCTTACCTGGAACGCTTCGGAAGGCCCGCAAATCCATCAGAGCTTTCGCGGCACTGCTGCATCGGCTGGCGTCCGGCGCCGGATGTGGCGCCGTATCGCTGGGAGTTCGAGGAGAATGGTCGGGAATTCGACGTGGCCGTCAATCCGAGGATCACGACAAACGACATGGGGGTCATGGTGCGGACGGCGTGCGCCGGCGGAGGCGTGACATTCGGCATGGAAGAGACGTTCAGGCCATATCTCGACCGGGGGGAACTGGTGTCGCTTATGGAGGACTACCTACCGCCATTCCCAGGATTTTTTCTTTATTTCGCGGATCGCCGAAATCTGCCTCCGAAGCTGCGCGCCCTCGTCGATCACATGCGTTATCGCTCCGACAGGAATGGACATGAACCGTCTTTCGAGGCCGGCTGAGGACGAGGATCGGTCTCAGCCCGCTCCTGTTCTATACCGGAGGCGCCCGATCGAGCTACCGCAGCATTATCAGCGGCAATAGCTTTTCAAATCCTGCAGCCCAGCAGTCATAGTGCCGCCACAGAATTCGGCCCAATCAAGCTTGTTCAACAAGCGGATGGCGACAAGATGAGATTGCTGGCTCTCGTGGCTGCGGCCTTTTTGCTAACGGTCTTTCAGACTCAAGCCCAGATCTATGGGCCGTATGATGGATATGACGACTTTGGTGGATACGGTTACGACGATCCCTACAGCCCCTATCCGCCACCACTCGATTACGATCCGGCGCCTCCCTATCAAGAGCCCCTGCATGATCGCAGGCAACCGCCGACAGGGCGTGCAAAAGGAACCATCGAAATCGTGACGAGCGAGCATACGCTCATTTACACCACCCCTTGGGGTGAGCAATTCGCTTACCCCATCGCGGTCGGCCGTGAGGGCAAGCAATGGTATGGATCTACGCGGGTAGTGTCGAAGCGAGCACATCCTGAATGGCGACCCACGGCCAGCATGCGGCAGAAGAACCCTCGGCTTCCAGCGGTCGTGAAGCCCGGCCCCGCCAATCCGCTCGGAACCCGAGCGATCTATCTCGCCGATGGCCTGCTGCGCATCCACGGCACCAACGACCCCTCGTCCATCGGCACCAACGCGTCGAGCGGGTGCTTTCGAATGTACCGTCAAGATGTCGAAGAGCTTTACGAGATCGTCCAGCCGGGAACCAAGGTCATTGTTCGACGCTAGCTGTCAGCCGATCGATCGCTGATGGACCTCTGCGGATCGGCGTTGGGATATCTAACCGTCGATACGCCGCTTGCGCGCCAGAGCCTGAAGCTCCTTGAATCCTTCATAGCGCTTGTCATGAATACGAGGGATCTCCCCTTCTGATGGCAGGAATGTCGTTTCGACGGCCGAGAGTGTAGTCATCGCTTCGCGCACATCCGCAAACAGCCCGCTGGCGACAGCGCCCAGGATGGCGGCCCCCAGGAGGACCGGTTCTTCTGCCTTTGTCGCGATGACCGGCTTGCCGCTCGCATCGGCAAGCAGCTGGCGAACGAAGTCGTGCTGGCCGGCGCCACCGCTGATGACGATGTTTTCGATGGTAACGCACGCATCGGCCTGCGTCTCGATGATCTGCCTGAGGCCGTAGCCGATACCGCAAAGCCCTGCGACGTAAAGAGAGACCAGGCTGCCGATATCGTCCTCCATCCCGAGACCGGCAATGATTGCGCGGGCATGCGGATCGGCAAAGGGCGCGCGGTTGCCGAGGAACTCGGGAACGACGTGCAGTCCGCTCGCAAGCGTGACAGCGTCGGAGGAACGGCCCGCCTTTCGGGCGGCCATATCTGCAAGCAAAACCGGCAACGGAACGCCCGCCTTCTTCGAAAGCTCCCTCGCTTCTGCGGCAGCCGGATGGAAGGAGAGCAGCTGGTCGATCGCAGCGCCGGCGGCACTCTGGCCACCCTCGTTCAGCCATAGTCCCGGCACCATGGCCGAATAATAGGGGCCCCAGACGCCGGGCACGAACGACGGCTCAGCTGTCGATGTCATCGTGCAGGAGGACGTGCCGAAGACATAGGCCAGATTGGCTTGTGGACCGGCACCCGTGCCAACGGTTCCGATTCCGCCCGCATGGGCATCGATCAGTCCGGCAGCGACGGGCGTTTCCGGCTTCAGGCCGAGCTCGCCGGCTGCAGCCGCGGTCAGTCCTCGACCGAGTGCCGAACCGGGCTCGACGATAGCCTGCCCGATGCGGGCAAACTCTTCGTCGGCGAGCGTGCCGAGGCCGATCTGGTGAAAATAATCTTCATCCCAGCGCTTCTCATGGGCAAGATAGGTCCATTTGCAGGTGACCGTGCAGGTCGAACGCGACAGATCGCCAGTCGCTCGCCAGGTCAGGAAATCTGCAAGGTCGAAGAATTGCCACGCGGCATCAAAAACCTCAGGGCGATTTTCCTTCAGCCAGAGAAGCTTGGGCGTTTCCATCTCAGGCGAGATACGGCCGCCGACGTAACGCAGGACGTCATGGCCGAGCGCATTGATGCGCTCCGCCTGCGGCACGGCGCGGTGGTCCATCCAGACGATGATGTCCCGGTTCGGATCTTCCGAAGGCCCGACGGGAAGCGGCTTGCCGCCTTCGCCAAGGACGACGAGCGAACAAGTGGCATCGAACCCAAGCCCCATGACGGACGCCGGATCGATTCCGGCCGAGGAAACCACGTCGCGCACTGCCGCGCAAACGGCCGCCCAGATCTCGGTGCTCGATTGCTCAACCATGGAACCCGGCTCGTGAAACAGGGTGATATTTCGCTTGGCGGATGCAAGCATCCGGCCGGTCAGGTCGAACAAGCCGGCGCGGGCGCTGCCGGTACCGACGTCGACGCCGATGACATGTTTGGCATCCGCTTCTGGCGTGCGAGATGTGTCGCTCATGGTCTCTCCTTTGAAATCGGCAAGGATCAGGCTAATTGCAGTCTGGGCCGGCGTTTACAGATCCACGCTGTTCGGCAGAATCACCAGATCGCGGATCGTCACATTACGCGGCCGCGACAGGATGAAAAGGACGGCGTCGGCCACTTCTTTCGACTGCATCAGGCTGCCATTGGCCAGCGCCTCCTCCAGAATGGACGAAGGCCTGATCTGCGAATTTCGAGGCCGTGTAGGTCGGCTCCTACGCGACCGGCACGACGCCTGACGGCCGTCATTCCTGCGGAAACTGCTGCTGCCACGCCATGAACGCTATTTCCACGTGCGCCTGCGCATCTCAGGAACTCTCCGGTCGCCCATTTGTTTTACATTTTGCACCGCCCCGAAGTTTGCCCCCAGATGCAATCGGCGACAAGTGGAGCTGACCCATGGATATGACGCGCATCCGAGATCGCATGGTGGAGCACCACGTGACGCGTCGTGGCATTCGCGATCCAAGCGTGATCGAGGCCATGCGCACCGTGCCGCGCGAAAAATTCGTTCCTCCGGGCTCCGAGGAATTCGCCTATGAGGATGCGCCGCTGTCGATCGGCGAAGGCCAGACAATTTCGCAGCCGTTCATCGTGGCTTTGATGCTCGAAAAGGCCAATCTGGATGCCGGCGACACAGTGCTCGAGGTCGGAACAGGCTCCGGCTACGCTTCAGCCCTCATGAGCCGGGTAGCCAGGCATGTCTACTCCATCGAGCGCCACGAAAGGCTGGCGCTTGAGGCCAAGGAACGGTTCGAGAAACTGGGATACCGCAACATTGACGTTCGCGTCGGCGATGGCAGCAAGGGCTGGGCGGAAGCCGCCCCCTTCGATGCCATTGTCGTTTCTGCGAGTGCACCAGAGGTGCCAACCGCCTTGAAAGAACAGCTGGGGCTCGGAGGGCGGCTCATCATTCCGGTCGGCCGCGGTGAAGGGCAGCGCCTGAAACGCCTCACGCGCACGGGGGACGCCGCATTCGAGGAAGAGGATCTCGGCGGGGTGCTGTTCGTCCCCTTGATCGGGGAAGACGCCTGGACAGCTACCCATCCGATGTATACGGCGACGGCCCCCTCATTGCCGGGAACGGTTGCCTCCGAGCCAAGCTCTCCGCATGACGGACAGGGAGCGGGCATGCGAAAGATAGACAAATTGCCCGCGCTGCCGGAAGGTGTGCTCGATCATAGCGAATTTCAGCAACGGTTCTGGGCTGTTCAACGTTTTTCCTGGATCGTGTTCACGCTTCTTCTGGTGATCTGCTTGCTGGGATTGCTGGGAAGAGGCGGTCCGTTTTCGCGGCAAACACTGCTGTTGCCCGAAGGATCCGTGGATTTTCCCGTCATCTCCCGATGGAATGCCCCCGAGGACATGACCGTGACCTTCACGCCGTCATCCGAAGACAGGGTCTTCACGATCGATCCCGCCTTTCTTCAAAGCTTTTCGGTCCAGGGGATCGATCCGCCCCAAAAGGCGACCTTCGCGCGCGACGGCCGGATAGGTTATGTGTTCCCCGCCGACCCGGCTGGGCCGACGCAGATCGTCTTCCGTCTGCAAACGCAACTCCCCGGCCCTCGTCGCGCCCTCATCGGCATGGGCGGCGAGACGCGCACCCAATCGACTTTCATCTTTCCATGAGGGCGGCACGGTGGATGCGGTATTACGCGGACTGGCAATTTATTTCACGCTGCTCGTGATCATCCGTCTGTCGGGAAGACGGACATTGGCCCAGATGACGCCGTTCGATCTGGTCATCGTGCTGGTGATCTCGGAAACCACGCAACAGGCGATGCTGGGCGATGACTTCTCGATCACCAACGCCGTCATCTTGATCCTCACGCTGTTTACGACCGACATCGGCCTGTCCTACGCGAAGAGGTGGTGGCCTCGCGCAGCTCATATAATCGATGGCGTTCCAACCGTTCTGGTGACGGATGGCGTCTACGACGAACGCGCGCTCAAAGGCGCCCGGCTGCAAAAGGAAGATGTCATGCAAGCGGCTCGAAGCCAGGAAGGCATCGAGAGCGTGACGGAGATAAAATTTGCCATCCTCGAAGTGAGCGGCAACATCAGCATCATCAGGAAGCAGAAATCCGACTGACAATTGACGACGAAGAAGACATCCCGAGTTAAGGGGATGAACTCTCTGGCATTTCGAGCTGCCAGCTGCTTGGGATGCGTTTCAGAAGGATAGGTCGAGCACCCTGCCCTCGAACAAACGGTCCCGGGAGCCTTCGAGATGCGCCTTCATCAGTCTCTGCGCATCGTCAGGCCGGCCATCGGCGATCGCCTTGTAAATGGCGTTATGCTCTTCATAGACCTGTTCCAACCCCTGGCGGGGGCCGAGCAAAGAGAGGCCGTGGAGATGCATGCCGACGGCGATATGGGCCTTCAGCGCATCGATCGAGGCCGTGTAATAATGATTGTTGGCAGCCTCCGTCACCGCGCGGTGGAAGAGGAAATCAGCGTCGGTGCGGTGAAGCTGATGGCTGGTCGCCTCGCGCAGATCCGCAAGCGCGCTGGCGATCTTTTGGATCGCCTGCTCATTGCGGCGTTTGGCGGCGAAATAGGCCGCCGCCGGCTCGATCGTCAGGCGGAATTCGTAGCAGCGCTGAATGTCGGCGATCGTCTTGACCGGCGAATAGGCAAGTTGCGTCGTCGGCGATCCATGCGCGCTGACGAAGGTGCCGGCGCCCTGCCGGGCATAGACCATGCCCTGATCGCGCAGGCGCGCCAGCGCATCGCGGACGATCGGCCGCGACACACCCAGCATCGAGGCAAGCTCATGCTCGCCGGGAAGGCGTGAATCCGGCGGATAGTTTCCGCCGCGGATACGCTCGAGCAACTGATCGAGGACGCGATCGACCAGCTTGACGGCCTTGCCGCGTTCGGGCTTGCCCGGCGGGCCGGCTTCCGCGTTCAAAGATTCGCCATTCACTTCAGCCACGTCATTCTCCCCGACGGTATCTTACCAGAGCATGATGCCGAAAAGTGTGAGCGGTTTTCGGACGACATCATGCTCTCACTACAGAATTTAGAACAGGATGATCTTAGGCCGACCCGGCCTAAGATCATCCTGTTCTATGCCGCCCGATTCCAAAGGACCAGTCTTATCAAACTATCGGGAGTGCCGAAGCCCCCCGACTTCACGGCGCACCGAAAATGCCGCCCGTCGGCTGCCGTGACATCGAACCACGGCACGCCAGCTTCGATTTCGCCCTTCGGCGCCAGGACTCTGACCCCCAGCGCCTGGAAAACGGCAAGCGCCGTATCGCCGCCGCCGACCATCAGCATATCAGGCCTGGTATCGTCGATAACCGATCTTACGCCTGCCGCAAAACGGCGGGCGACCAATGCCGCATCCGCTGTCATATCGCCGGTGCAGCGCAGCAGTGCCGGCAGCGCCATTCCCTCCCCGCCTTCGACCTGTCCCACCGGCGCGTCCACCACCATGCGCAGGACACCCGAGGCTTCGAGCCGGTCCATCTGGATAGCGGTAATCGGGTCACGCGAGCCAAAGGCGAACAGGCTGCGCCGGGTCGCTACAAATTCCGGCACCGGCGGCTGCCCCGTCTCGCCGAGCTGGCGGGCAAGTGCAGCACCCAGACCCCGTGCGCCGACCGCTAGCGTCAGCCGCCAGTCATGATCGGCAACGATCTGGTCGAGATCACTATCGTCCTCCGCATCGGCAACAGCAACATTGCCCGCACGGCCCTCGAACAGATCGGCGATCGGCAGTGGCTTGTCGACGCCGCGGCCGACAACACAGCCTCTGTAGGTCACACGCTCCTGATCGGGAATAGCGGGCGCCACCAGGATGGTCTCCAGGCCGAGCGCATCGGCCAGCGCCAGGCTTTCCGCCGCGACATTGCCCTTCAGCCGGGAGTCGATCTTCTTCATCACGACTGCGGGCTTCACGCCGCGAAGTGCCGCGGTCGCGAAGCGGACCCTTTCGGCAGCTTCCGGTTCGCCAAGCGCGCGCGAAGCGGTGTTGACGACGACGACGTCACAGCCGGTGGCGATCGCATCCTCCGCGGCCTCGACATCGACGGCGACCGCAACCGAAAGGCCGGCTTCGACGAAGGGCGTGCCGGTATCGAGCGCGCCCGTCAGATCATCGGCGATGATGGCGGCCTTCAGCGTCATGCGGTCTGTCCGGTGTTGACGGCGTGACAGGCGACAAGATGGCCGGGCTCCGCCTCCTTCCACGCGGGAATGACCTTGCTGCAGACATCCATGGCGATTGGGCAGCGCGTGTGGAAACGACAGCCCGACGGCGGGTTCAGCGGGCTCGGCACATCACCCTGCAGGATTTGGCGCTGACGTGTGCGTTCATGCTCCGGATCGGTCTCCGGAACGGCCGACAGCAGAGCCTTGGTATAGGGATGCAGCGGATTGTCGAAAAGTTCCTCGCGGGTGGCGAGTTCGGCGAGCCGCCCGAGATACATGACGCCGACACGGGTGCTGATATGGCGCACGACCGCGAGATCATGGGCGATAAAGAGATAGGTCAGCCCGTATTTTTCCTGAAGATCGAGCAGCAAGTTGATGATCTGGGCCTGGATCGACACGTCGAGCGCCGAGATCGCCTCGTCGCAGACGATGAATTTCGGCTGGCAGGCGAGTGCCCGGGCAATGACGACGCGCTGGCGCTGGCCGCCGGAAAGCTCGTGCGGGTAACGCTGGGCAAACCGCGTCGGCAGGCCGACATCTGTGAGCAGCGTCGCCACCCTCTCCTTCAGTTCGGCCTTGGTGCAGAGCTTGTGAAAGAGGATCGGCTCGCCGATCGCCTCGCCCACCGTCATGCGCGGATTGAGCGTCGAATAAGGATCCTGGAAAACGATTTGCAGGTCGCGACGGAAGGGCCGCATCTGTTTTTCGTCGAGCGCCGCGAGATCCTGGCCTTTGTAGACAACCTTGCCGCTGGTCGCCTTGTAGAGGTTGAGGATGGTGAAGCCGGTCGTCGACTTGCCGCAGCCGGATTCGCCGACGAGGCTCAGCGTCTCGCCTTCCATGATGTCGAGATTGACATTGTCGAGTGCATAGACGGTCGCCGAACGCTCACCGAAGGCGCCGAGCTTGACGTGGAAATGCTTGACCAGGTTTTCGATCTTGAGCAGCGGTTGAGCACCCATCATGCGGCTTCCTGCATTCTCTGGACGACGAAACAGGCGGCGCGGTGATTGGCGCTGCCGCTCAACGGTTCGAGCTGTGGTACCTTCTCGTGGCAAATGTTCTCGGCAAGCGGGCAGCGCGGCGCAAATGGGCAACCCTTCGGCCGGCGGCCAGGCTCCGGCGGCGTGCCGCCGATCGAGCTCAGCCGGCTTGCCGGCGGGTCCGAGAGCTTCGGGATCGATGACAGCAGGCCGCGCGTATAGGGATGGCTCGGGCGGGCATAGAGCTCGTCGACCGGCGCATCCTCGACCACCGTGCCAGCATAGAGCACGGCGACGCGATCGACGAGGCCGGCGATCAGCGCCAGATCATGGGTGATCCAGACGACCGACATGCCGAGCTTGGCCCTGAGATCCTTCACCAGATCGACAATCTGGGCCTGGATGGTGACGTCCAGCGCCGTTGTCGGCTCGTCGGCAATTAAAAGCTTCGGATTGCAGGCAAGGCCGATCGCGATCATCACGCGCTGGCGCATACCGCCGGAAAGCTCGTGCGGATAGGCTTGCAGGCGCTCTTCCGGGCCGGGAATGCCGACAAGGCGCAGAAGCTCGACGGCACGGGCGCGGGCCTCCGTCTTCTTCATTCCGCGGTGATAGATCAGCGGCTCGCAGATCTGGGCACCGACGCGCATCACCGGATTGAGCGAGGTCATCGGATCCTGGAAGACGAAGCCGATATCGCCGCCGCGCACCTTGCGCAGTTCTCTATTCGACATCGTCTGCAGGTCGCGGCCGTCAAATGTCGCCGATCCCTTGGTGACTTTGATCTTGTTCGGCAGGAGCCGCATCAGGCTCAGCATGGTCAGGCTCTTGCCGCAGCCGGATTCACCGACGACGCCAAGGGTCTCGCCCCTGTCGACATGGAGATCGATGCCGTCGACGACGATGGCGGGGCCGTTGCGGCCGTCGACTTCGACAGTGAGGTTCCTGACATCCAGCAGGCGGTTGGTGCTTTTCGTATCCATCATTTGCTGCCCCGCGGATTGAGCGCGTCGTTGAGGCCGTCGCCGAGGAAACTGAAGGCAACCGAGGCAAGGCCGAGCACGGCCGCCGGAGCGGCGAGAAGATGCGGATAATGCTGCCAGACGCGCAGGCCGTCCGAGATCATGTTGCCCCAGCTCGGCGTTGGCGGATTGACCCCGACGCCAAGGAAGCTGAAGGCGCTTTCCAGCACCATCGCCGTGCCAAGACCGGCGCTGACCGAGACGATCAGGGGGCCTAGCGCATTCGGAATGACATAACGCTTGATGATGATCCAGTTCGAAAGCCCGAGCGCCTGGGCCGCGGTGATATAGGGCCGGCTGCGGATCGACAGCACCTGGGCGCGCACGAGCCGAGCGTATGGCGGCCAGGAGATCAGCGCCATAGACCCGAAGACGAGGGCGAAATCCACCCACATGGTTTCGCGATAGAAGGGATTGAGGGTCTCGAGATAACGCGCTTCCATCCATTTGCTGATCGGCGATTTCAGCGAGGCGTTGATGACGACGACGAGCAGCAGGTTGGGAACCGACATCGTCACGTCGGTCAGCCACATGATGATGCGATCGAATGGATTGCCGAAGAAACCGGCGACGGCGCCGAGCACGAGACCGATCACCACGGCGAAGACGGTGACGATGACGGCGACGAGGAAAGCGGTGCGCGTGCCGAAGACCACGCGGCTGAAGACGTCGCGACCGAGATCGTCGGTTCCGAAGAGGTGGCTCATCGACGGCAATACATTGCGGGCGTTGAGATCCTGGCTCAGATAGTCATAGGGCGTGAGATAAGGCCCGAAGATCGCCGTGAAGCCGAGGATCACGACGATGACGAGACCGAAGACGGCGAGCTTGTTGCGCTTCAGCCGATACCAGGCGTCGCGCCACAGGCTGACCGGCTCTTCGACGGTTTCGATGGTGGAAAGAGGGATTGCGGACATGGTCAGCGGCTCCTTCTTGAATCATTGGCGCGCGGATCGAGCAGCGGATAGAGCACATCCACCAGGAGGTTCGACACCATCACCAGAAACGATCCGATCAGCGTGATCGCTAGAATGACCGGATAATCGGAATTGATCAGCGCCTGCACCGTCAACCGGCCGAGGCCCGGCAGGCCGAAAACAAGTTCGACGAAGATCGCGCCATTGACGATGGTGATCATGATCAGGCCGAGCTGCGTGACGACGGGCGTCAGCACCGGCCGCAGGATATGGCGCAACGCCACGATGATCTCGGGTACGCCCTTGGCGCGGGCGGTCCGGACGAAATCCTCCGATAGCACCTCGATGACGGCGGCACGCGTCTGACGCACGATCAGCGCGATCGGCTGGAAGGAAAGGACAAGCAGCGGCAGCAGGATACGGACATCGAGGATGCCGCCCCAGCCATAGGGCACGCTCGCACCCGGCAGCAGCACGATGAGGCCGACCATCAGCAGCGGGCCGGCAACATAGGCCGGGATCGCCCACAGGAAGAGCGCGGAGCCCAGAATGGCATAATCGATGCGTGAATTCTGGTTGAGCGCGGCGATCATGCCGAGCGGGATCGCGACGACGGCTGTCAGGATGATGGAACAGAGAGCAAGCTGGAAGGAGACGGGGGCCGCGGCCGAGACCATCGCCCAGACGGAGCGGCCCGAGGTGAGCGAATTGCCGAACTGGCCGTGCAGCAGGTTCCAGATGTAAAGGCCAAACTGGACGATGAAGGGTTTGTTGAGGCCGGCACTTTCGCGAATGGCTTCGATGCGCTGCGGATTATAGGCGACGTCGCCCGGCGCGCGCAGGAAGATCAGCTTGATCGGATCGCCGGCGCCATAGAAGGCCAGCGCGTAGACCGCCAGCATCACCACCAGAACGGACGGAATCCAGATGGCAAATCGGGTTAGCACGTAGCGCAGCATGGCCACCTCTCACCTGTTGTTCGATGCGTTCCCGCTTTTGGCTGCGATCGCATCTCTTCTTCTTGAAACTTGCGCGAAGGCCTTGCGGCCTTCGCGCGGGGTATTGCCGATTGGGACGGTTCCGCCGGATCAACCGATGGAAATGTTCCAGGGTTCGACGACCTGCCAGTCAAGGTTCTTTTCCAGGCCCTTGACGTCCTTGGTGGCCCAGCGCGACATCGCCTGAGAATACCATGGAATGAAGACCCAATCCTCGCGGAACGCCTTCTGGGCCTCCTGAGCGAGAGCAATACGCTGCGGATCATCTGCAGCCTTGGTCGTGGCCTCGGCAAGGGCACTGTCGACCTTGTCGTTCTTATATCCGCCGAGCTTGTTCTGGGCGTTCGACGAGGTCGAGGCGATGCTGCCTGCCAGATAAGAGACGGCATCCGGCACGCGGGTGCCGACGTCGTCGCGGAATATCTGGACCGAGTTCTGATCCGGGCCCGCATAGGAATCCTGCTGCGGTTTCATGTCGACGGCAGTGATGCCGAGATTCTGGCGCCACTGCTCGGCAATGAACTGGGCGGCAGCCTGAATGGCTGGCCCCGAGATGCCGACGAACAGGATCTTCGGCAGCCGCTCCGGGCCGCCGTAGGTCGATTCCGCAAGCAGCTTCTTGGCAGCCTCCGGATCATAGGGATAGGGCTCGAAGCCGGAATTCTCCGCGCCCGGAACCGAGTTGAGGATCTGATCCGCCTTCTTATGCGGCCCGTCGGGATAGGAGGCCTTGAACAGGCCATCGCGATCGACCGCCATGATCAGTGCCTGGCGGACTTTCGGGTCGTCCATCGGCGCACGGGAAATGTTGAACCAGAAGTGCTGGCTGGTCGGGATCAGCGGGCCGGCCGAGAATTCCGGGCCGAGATCCTGGATGATGGTCGAGGTGATCAGTTCGGTATGGGCGTTGAACTCTCCCGACTTGATCAGCGACGTCGCGCTGACATTGTCCTCGATCGAGGTGACCTCGATGCGCGCAAGCTTCGGCTTCGGTCCGAAGAAGTTCTCATTCGGCTCGAAAGTGAGTTTGCCGGCGTCGATATCGATGCTCGTCAGCTTGAAGGGACCTGAGAAGACCGGCTTATTGTCAGGCTTATACCAATCGATGATCTCCTCACCGTCGCTACCGCGCGACTGCGATGCCTTGGTGATCGGCGCGATGTGGTTTGCCAGGCGCATGAAGAAGATCGGATCGGCGGCGGCCAGCGTCACGACGACCGTCCCCTCGTCGGGTGTTGCGACACCCGTCAGCTCGTTGCCGGAGCCGGCGGAGATTTCGGCATAACCCTTAACCTTGCTCAGCACCTGGTCGGCGCGCTGGCTCTTGGTGTTCGGCATCGAGGCGACTTCCCACGATCCCTTGACGTCGGCCGAGGTGATCTTGCTGCCGTCGGAGAAGACGGCCTTGGGGTCAATTTTGAAGGTCCAAACCGTATTGTCAGCCGATTCCCAGCTGGTGAAGACGTAAGGTTTGATATTGCCTTGGGTGTCGAAATACATCGGCGATGCCCACCAGATTGAATTCCAGCGGAACGTCCTGCCGCCGCCGCGCAGCGGCGACCAGTCCTGGTCGAAGGCCGGATGCGCGACCTTCAGGACCTGGCCTTCATCGGCCATGACGATGCGGGCATTCATCCCGAAAACGGTGAGGCCGACGCCGGCCGCAAGGCCGAGCTTCAGCGCGTTACGACGTGACATATTGGTTTTATCCGATTGATCAGACATGGCATTCCTCCCAGAGTGAATTCGGCAGCGCTCTCCCTGCACCCGCCAGGCGCAGCACAATCCGTTCCGTATCGTTCTCTCGTTATTGTAAATATGTCAACAAAAAATCGCGATTTCAATTCGAACAAAATTTTCTCCTGAAAATATATGAGTTATAACATATAGATAACTTTTCACAGCGGCGTCACCGCATTTTGTCTTCTTGACAAAAGCGCAGCAATGGAAAAGTTCTTTGCACTCCATCGCGACAGACGAATGACAATTGGAATGCGCAGCCGGCCAGGTTCTCACATGGGCCGGCAAGACAGGACGCGCCGAGGAGGGCGGAATGAGCCATCACAGGATTACAGGCGTTTTCAGCGCCTCCGCAACGCCGCTGACAACAGAGAATACGCCGGATTTCGCCCTTTTCACCGATCATTGCCGGCAGTTGCTGGCCGAGGGATGCCATGGCGTGGCGCTGCTTGGTACGACGGGCGAGGCCAATTCCTTCTCGGGCGCCGAGCGCCGCGCCATTCTGGAAGCCGCGCTGAAGGCCGGCATTCCTGCTGACAGGCTTTTGCCAGGCACCGGAGTCGTCGCCATCCCCGAGACCGTGGAACTCACCCGGCACGCACTGTCGCTTGGCGTCACCAAGGTGGTGATGCTGCCGCCTTTCTACTACAAAGGCGTCTCCGACGATGGTCTCTTCGCCGCCTATTCGCAGGTGCTGGAGAAGGTCGCCAACACGCGCTTGCAGGTCATCCTCTATCATATTCCGCAGGTCTCAGGCGTTGCGCTATCCATTCCGCTGATCGGGCGGCTGATTGCGGCCTTCCCGGAAACGGTCGTCGGCATCAAGGAATCTGCGGGAGATTTCAACAACATGCAGGCGATCATCGCCGCCTATCCCGGCTTCTCGGTACTCGCAGGCGCCGATCCGCTGCTGCTGCCGCTGCTGAAGGCCGGCGGCGCCGGCTGCATTACCGCCACCTCCAATCTCGTGGCGAATTCGCTGCGCACCGTCTACGACCATGTCCATGACGAGGCGCGCGCCGCCGATGTCGAGGCGGCGCAGGTACGCATCAACGCCTATCGCACGCTTTCCAATTCCTACGTCCAGATCCCGACCATCAAGGCGATGGTGGGACTGAAGACCGGCAATCCCGCCTGGAAGCGCACACGTGCGCCGCTGATGCCGCTCGGCGATGCTGACTATGCCGCACTCGCCGAAAGCTATGCCAAGCTGCCCTGAGGAGATCCGTCATGAACTTCACCGGCCTGCCCCCGGAAGCCGTTCCGGCCCTGATGACCGGGACCATTGCCCATCACCCCATCGTCGAGGGTCGTGCGGATGCCTATCTGCCCTCCCCCTGCATCCAGAACCACGCCGCAAATCTCGCCTTTCTGCCCGACGGCACGCTGACCTGCGTCTGGTTCGGCGGCACGATGGAGGGAATGGGCGATATCTCGATTTACATGTCGCACCTGGCGCCCGGCGGCGAGCATTGGTCCGTGCCAGAAAAGATGAGCGACGACCCGGAGAAATCCGAACAAAACCCGTTGCTTTTCAATGCTCCGGACGGAAAAGTATGGCTGCTCTATACTTCCCAGACCTTCGGAAATCAGGACGGCTCTGTTGTCAAATGCCGGATTTCTGACGATGGCGGCCAGACCTTCGGCCCGGTCCAAATTCTCTGCGACAGCCCCGGCACCTTCGTTCGCCAGCAGATCGTCGTCAACGGCAGGGGCGACTGGTTGCTTCCGGTCTTCCGCTGCATCGGCCTGAACGGCCAGCGCTGGAGCGGCAATGCCGATACGGCTGCGGTGCTGATATCGCGTGATGGCGGCGCGAGCTGGCAAATGCGGGATATTCCGGACAGTATTGGCGCGGTGCACATGAACATCCTGCCGCTTGCCGGCGGCGAGATGATCGCCTTCTACCGCAACCGTTTCGCCGAAAACATCCTTTCCAGCCGATCATCCGATGGCGGCGAAACATGGAGTGCGCCGGAGCCCGCCGAACTGCCGAACAACAACTCCTCGATCCAGGCCACGATCCTGAATGATGGAACAATCGCAATGGTTTACAACCATTCGAACGCCGCGATGTCGGATGCGCGGCGCCAGTCTCTCTATGACGAAATCGAGGATGGCGAAGCTGGAGAGCCCGCCGTCGTTGCCGATAACAGCGCACGCAAGGCCGTCTGGGGTGTTCCGCGTGCGCCTCTGAGTCTTGCGATATCGAGGGATGGCGGCAGAAGCTTTCCGCATCGCGTGGATCTCGATACCGGCGACGGCTTCTGCCTCAGCAACAATTCGAAGGATTCGCTGAACCGCGAATTCTCCTATCCCTCGATCGTCCAGGGCGGCGACGGCACGCTCCATATCGCCTACACCTACTACCGGCGCGCCATCAAATATATCAGCCTCGCCCGCAATTCATGCCGTAAACAAAGCGGCAGCCAGAAAATTGTCATCCCGCATCCGCTCGCATGCGAAAGGACGCAGGATGACAACGGCTGTGAGTTGACTGCCGAAAAATTTGACAACAGCGTTGGGTTATTCACTGCCGCCGCAAAGATGATGGCCAGCTGTGTCTGACATGCCGTTTTCATCACCACCGATTTCATAATACCCTGATATCTTTACCGATATTAGCACGGCAACACCGTCTTCAAGCGCGCCCGATCGCACATCAGATGACAAAAAATTCCGCTCGCCGGAATGCCGACTTGACATTGATCTTACAACTTTACATTAAAGAGGGCGACGATATTGCCGCAAGATCTTGCAGGGAGGACTGGTTCATGGCCAGCTTGGATTCGCCGATCACGATAGTTCGGCCGCATCTGATCGAATTCGGCGTCGGCACCGCGGGAAAGCTCGGCAAATGGGCGGCCGAAAAGGGCTATCGGCGCACGCTTGTCATCTCCGATGCCTTCAACGCCTCGCGCATCGACGTGCTGGAGCTGAAGGGCGAAGTAACCGTCTTTGCCGACGTGACGCCTGAGCCGGATACGGCCAATCTCGAAAAGGTCCTGGCGGCGGCAAATCGCGCCGATGCCGAGCTGATTGTCGGCTTCGGCGGCGGCAGCGCCATGGATCTGGCAAAACTTGCCGCCGTGCTTGCCGGCTCCGTCCAGACGCTGCACGAGGTCGTGGGTCCGAACAAGGTGCATGGGCCGCGCAAGGTGGCGCTCGCCCAGGTGCCGACGACATCGGGCACCGGCAGTGAAGCCGGCATCCGTGCGCTCGTGACCGATCCCGCGACGATGGCAAAGCTTGCGGTGGAAAGCCTGCATATGCTGGCCGATATCGCCGTCATCGATCCGGCTCTGACCTTCAGCGTGCCGGCCCGCACGACGGCCGCCACCGGCGTCGATGCCATGGCCCATTGCGTCGAGGCCTTCACGAACCGCAAGGCCCATCCGATGGTCGACATCTATGCGATCGAGGGAGCGCGCCTCGTCGGTAAATATCTCGCCCGTGCTGTCACGGACGGCAACGACGCCGAAGCGCGTGCCGGCCTCTCGCTCGCCTCGCTTTACGGCGGCTTCTGCCTCGGCCCGGTCAACACCGCCGGCGGCCATGCGCTCGCCTATCCCCTCGGCACGCGCTGGCATGTGGCCCATGGCGCGGCCAATGCGCTGATTTTTCCGCATGTTCTCGCCTTCAATACACCGTCCGCGCCTGAGAAAACCAAGGCGGTGATGGAAGCGCTTGGGCGTGAAACCTCCGGCAACGTCACCTCCGTCTTCGATGCGGCTTACGCTTTCTGCGCCGAACTCGGCATCGAGATGAAGCTTTCCGGCCTCGGCGTGCCGGAAACCGATCTCGACGCCATGGCCGACGACGCCTTTGCCATTCGCCGTCTGCTCGATAACAATCCGCGAGATCTCTCTCGCGCCGACATTCGCGCGATTTACGCGGCTGCCTTCTAGAGCATGATGCTCTAATTCTTTGATTGAGACAGGGTTTTCATAAGGAATTCTATCGATGGACAGGAATGCGAAAGTCGCCGTGACGCTCGGCGATCCGGCCGGCGTCGGCCCCGAGGTAATCGTCAAGGCCTTGGCAGCCCTTCCGAGGGAAGAGCGCCGCGATTTCGTCATCGTCGGCAATGTCGAAGCGCTGGAACGCGCCGACCGCGTCACCGGCACCGGACTGCGGTTCGGGCCTGCCGATGCACCCGGTGACGACAGGATCGCCGTCGACGAAGTCGCGCTCGGCGCCGCCCTCCCCGAGATCGGCAAGGTCAGCCCCGTCGCCGGTGATGCCTCGGTGCGCTATATCACCCGCGCCGTCGATCTCGCCATGTCGGGGCAAGCCGATGTCATCGTCACCGCGCCGATCAACAAGGAAGCGATGAACCTCGCTGGCCATCACCATGACGGCCATACCGGGCTTCTCGCGCATCTCACCGGCTCGAAGAGCTCCTTCATGCTGCTTGCCTCCGAGCGGCTGAACACCATCCATGTCTCGACCCATATCTCGCTGAAGGGCGCGATCGAGCGCGCCAAGACCGAGCGGGTGCTGGCGACCATCGAAGCCGGCCACAGGCACTTCCTGCGGCTTGGCAAGACAGCGCGCATCGCCGTGGCCGGCCTCAATCCGCATTGCGGCGAAAACGGCCTGTTCGGCACCGAGGACATGGAGTTCCTGGCGCCCGCCGTTGAGCAGGCGCAGGCAAAGGGCATCGACGTCGTCGGGCCGATCTCGGCCGATACGGTGTTTGCCCGCGCCTATAACGGCGCCTTCGATCTGGTCATCGCCCAGTATCACGACCAGGGCCACATCCCGATCAAGCTCGTCGCCTTCGACACGGCGGTCAACGTCTCGCTCGGCCTGCCGATCGACCGCGTCTCGGTCGACCACGGCACCGCCTTCGACATTGCCGGCACCGGCAAGGCCAACCACGTCAACATGCTGTCGGCCATCGCCTACGCCAGGCTGATGGCTCGCTCGCCGCGGCAGAGAGCGTGATCGCGGCTTTCAGAAGGACCGACAGGCGCCGATCGACGACACAACGATGTCGAACCTCGTTATGACACCTAATAGCAGAAACCGGACTCAGTCGTTCAGGCACGCTCTGCCGTTGACGCACCGGCATTCCGCACGTACATAGCTAGACAGTCTAGCTAGGAGCGGAATCGATGGAATGGCAACTGCAGGACGCCAAGAACCAATTTTCGAAGGTCGTGCAGAAGGCCCGACAAGAAGGGCCGCAGGTGGTGACCGTGCGCGGCGAACGCACGGCCGTCGTTCTGTCCGCCCGCGACTACGACGCCCTGCGCGCCGGCAGGCCGACGCTCGTCGACGACCTGCTCGGCGGCCCGGCCTGGGACGATGAGTTCGCCGATGCGGTCGAAGCACGCAACAAGACTCCAAGCCGCGACGTTGCCTTCTGATGTATCTGGTCGACACCAACATCGTCTCGGAGGCGCGACGCGGCACACCGCAGGTGGTCTCCTGGCTGCGCTCCGTCGATCCGCTCACCATCCACCTGAGCGCGCTGACGCTTGGCGAGATCATGCGCGGCATTGCCCTCAAACAGAAATCGGATCCGAAGACCGCGGCGCATCTCACCGAGTGGCTGCGCAAGCTGCGTTATGATCATGGCGACCGGATCCTGCCGGTGACCAACGAGATCGCCGTCGAATGGGGCCGCATCGCCGCCATCCGGCCGCGTGGCGATATCGACGGGCTGATCGCCGCAACCGCGATCGTTCATGATCTGATTGTCGTCACTCGCAATGTCGGCGATTTTGACGACATCGGCGCAGCGGCGATAAATCCATGGGAGACGGACGCGTGAGCAGTCGAGGCAGCCACCTCCTTTAAAAGGGCCTCCTGTGTCTTTGGATAAAGGATCCGGCTACGTCGGGCCGAGAGCTCTTGTCGGTGCGTTTGGTGGCAGCATCGTGATCTGCTGACCAAGTCTCGTCTGCCCGGCGTTTTGGTCTGTTCTGCGGAAACGCTGATTGCATCGCCCGGCCCATCACATGCCAAACAAGCGACGATCCCAGAAGACCGGTTGGTGGAGGCTTACTGTGATCAACGCGAATTCCGGGTGGGCCGGGTTTATCAGCATGTTGCGGTCGACGCGGGCGACGACGCTTGGCACCAGCAGGATGGCGCTGCGTTTTTCCTGGCACCACTTTTCGCCGAAAGCCTTGCTGACGTTTGCTGGCATGCTGTCCCAGCCGGGCAGCGCAGGCTCGGAGAAGACCTCGTAGCTTAGCCCCCGCGGCAGGGTGATCGTGACATAGTGCTGGTTGGGCGGCAGCCTTCCGCTACCATGGACGAGCTTTTCGAGCAGCGCGGTCGAATAGTGCTCGCTGGTGTAGATGATTGGGCTGCCCGATGTGTTCCACCGGCCCGGCGCGATGGTCGAACCGGTGGCGTCGAAGATCGGATAGGTTCCATGGGGATCTCCGATGCGGACGGATGTCAGTGTGCGGTCAAGAACCTGTGCACTCACGCAGCGCTGCCGTATTTCAGGCTTCCGAGAATATCGAGCACGAGCTCGCCGCCGATCTCGCTCTGAATGACCACGTCGATCGGCCGCCTGTCCTCGAGCATTGCATGCGGCCGAAACAGGAAATCGCGCGCCTCGGTCTCTGTCTGCCAGACATCGAGCGCCGATCCCCAGACGCGCGCCAGACGCGCGAGCTTTATGCCCTCGTCGGAGGAGAGCCGATGCTTGGACTTGCGCCGCTCATAGGTGGCCTTTGGAACGAGCCTATATTTGAACTGGGTATCATCAGGCGCCAGAAGCAGCGCCATGCGATCAAGCGCCTTGACCGGCAAACCTTCTTCGATGCTTGAGAGCAGGCCAAAGGCTGAGCGCGACGCCGGTTCCCTGGCGGGCAGTCCGAGAACGTCGGCGATGACTGCAAATCCCATCATGGCAAAGCTCCTTTTCACTTGAGGTTATATTTAGCCTCAAGTGAGCCAATCTTCAAGAGTGCCATTCGGCTTATCTTCGATAGCAGCCGATTGCCATGCGCGCGGGGGACCGCTATCTTTTCGCAAGGCACACGAACAACGAAGGAGGTTGCCTATGTCACCGCGGGACGCCTGATCCAGCAATATCAAGACTTCTGCCTTTCCAAGGGCATCGATTTCATACGCATAGAATCCGTACGGCCGCATGATGATACCACGCTCTTCTGCAGCGCTGGAATGCAGCAGTACAAGCCCCTCTTCACCGATCCCTCCCATAGTGGAACCGTCGCAAACAGCCAGGCCTGCCTGCGCATGGGCGACCTCGACGAGATCGGCGACGGAACTCACCTTCTCCACTTCACCATGCTCGGCCTTTTCTCGTTTAGGGAAATGACCGTCGGCAATGCCGTCGATTTCTGGCTCGAGTTTCTGGAAACGGTGGCGCTCGTGCCGGATCATGTGACGATCCATCCCGACCGCCTGGTGGAATGGACGCCGCTCTATCGCGGGCGCGTGCCCATTGTGCCGGATCCGGAATGCATGTGGAGCGATGGCAGCATCAGCGGATACTGCACCGAGTTCTACAAGGACGGCGTCGAGATCGGAAACATCGTCAATCCGCTCGGAAGCTGTATCGACGTCGGCTTCGGTCTTGAGCGTCTCGACATGATCGTCAACGGCACGCCGCAAGACGATGCGCTCGGTACACTGTGCGAGACGGTCATGACCATCGTGGAAAGCAGCTACCGGCCGGGCAACAAGGAGCAGGGATACGTCTTGCGAAAACTGCTCCGTCGCATCCACAAGATGGGCGGCACACTCGATCACCCCTTCTTCAAGGAAGAGGTCGAACGCCAGAAGCGGCTGCACGCCAAATATCTGCGTCTGCGTGACCGCCATTCCGACATGAGCCCCGAATGGTGGTTCGACACCCATGGCATCGATCTCTCCGACATCCGGGAGACGATGGACGAATAGCGGATCGAGGCCTCCCGCAGATAAAGCGGGGGGCCTTGCCATATTCCGGAAAGCGTTAGCGTTTCGGCCATCTCCTGTTTGCCCAGGCGACGAGGTCGTCATGTGCTGCCCGCATTGAACGCTTTCAGTTTCGCCCCAGCTGCAGCCGACGGAAAATCCGCTCGATCTGGGCAACAGCGGCAAAAAAGACGATGCCGGAGAAAGAGGCGAGCACGACGGCGGCAAAAAGCCTTTCCGCCTGATAGTTGAATGTCGACTGGATGATGACAGCACCCAGCCCCTGGTTCGAGCCGATCCACTCCCCGACAATCGCGCCGATCACACAGGTGGTTGCCGAAATGCGCAGCGACGCAAAGAGCAACGGGGCGGATCGTGGGGCGCGCAGGCGCCAGAACGTCTCCCACCCGCTCGCCGAAAGCACATGCATCAGGTCAAGCTCGCTCGCAGTCGCCAGATTGAGGCCCCGGGCGGTATTCACCAGGGTTGGGAAGAAGCAGATGAGAGCAGCGATGATGACCTTTGGCAGCATGCCGAGGCCGAAGATGAGGATGATGATCGGCGCAAGCGCCAACACCGGGATGGTGTTGAAGAGCAGGACAACGGGAAAATACGCGGCCTGGAACCGCGGATTATAGACAAAGGCAACCGCCAGGATCACAGCGAGACTATTGCCCAAGAGGAAGCCGAGGCCCGCCTCACCCCATGTCGGGATCGCATTCGACAAAAGGAAGCGCCATTCGATGCCAAGCGTGCGCAGGATCGCCAGCGGCGTTGGAACGATATAGGCCGGAATACCGAGAGCCGGCACCAGCCATTGCCAGGCGAGAAGCAGCGAGAGGGCGCCGATAACAGGAAGGCCGATTGCCTCGGCGAGTGACAACGGACGATGCGTCATGCAGCCGAACTCCCCTCCTGCAGCGATCCTCGCAGACGGGCGGCGGTCTCCTGAACATCGATGCTCTCGCGCCGACAGAGGCCGCGCTCGTCTTTCAACGGTGCAAGATCGATCAACGCCTGGACGCGGCCCGGATTGGCCGCCAGGACCAGCACGCGTCCGCCGAGATAGATCGCCTCGACGACGCTGTGGGTGACGAACAGGATGGTCGTGCCGGTTCGGCGCCAGACGTCCAGAAGCTCGTCGTTCAGTCGTTCGCGGGTGATCTCGTCGAGCGCACCGAAGGGTTCGTCCATGAGCAGGATGTCCGGCTCGCATTGAAGCGCGCGCGCAATGGCGACGCGCTGGCGCTGGCCCCCCGACAATTGATGCGGATAGCGGTCGGAGAGATGAGACAGACCGACCAGTTCGATCCAGTGGTCGGGCCGTGGATCGACCGATCGCGAGACATTCTTCTTCCCCACCTGCAACGGCAGCTCGACATTCTCCCTGACGGTCCGCCACGGCAGCAGCGTTGCGTCCTGGAAGACGAAGGCGACCTCGCGCCGGCGGCGCGCCTCCGAGGCTGTCCTGCCAAGCACGGACAGCTCTCCATCGAGCGGCGGAAGAAGATCCGCCACCGCGCGCAGGAAGGTGGACTTGCCGCAGCCGGAAGGACCGAGAATGGTCAGAAACTCGCCCCTGCCGACACTGAGGTTGACGCCGGAGAGAATGCGGGTCGTCTCGCCAGCGCCGGCATAACCGATTGCCAGATCCTTGGTTTCGATAGCCGCTGCTTCAGGCAAATCCGCTCTCACGCAATCTTCGGGCGGGCGTCCGCCGTCATGTCGAGTATCTCAGTCGTATAGCAGTCCTCCAGCTTCGGCGCGCCGCTCTTGAACTGGCCGATTTTGTCGTAGACTGAAATCTGCTCGGCAAGGGCGGCCGGATCGAAGCTGCCCCAGCCATCCTTGCCCGTTGTCGCATCGAAGCTCAGCGACAGGATGCGCGGCACCGTCTTCAGCTCCACGGCAAGGTCGAGCTGCGGATAGGCTTCCACCGCCAATTTGACCGCCTCTTCAGGATGTTCGTGCGTCCAGGCCCAGCCTTTGGCGACGGCGCGCAGCACCTTTGCCAGCGTCTCGGCATGGCCGGTCACGGCTTCGTCGGTGGCGAAATAGACATTGGCGTAAGACGGCAGGCCCGTGTCCTTCATCATCAGATCGATGCGGTCGGGACCGATGATGGAAAGGGCCTGGGTGTTGGTGATCCATCCGGTGACCGCATCGACCTGACCGGTCATCAGCGGCGTCATGTCGAAACCGATATTGGTGATGGTCAGGCTCGAGGGATCGATATCGTTTTTCAGCAGGATGGCATCGAGCACGTAACGGGCGGTCGGCTGGATGCCGATGCGCTTGCCGACCATATCCTTGACGGTGCGGATCGGCGCCTTGGGCAGCGAATAGAAGGCGAAAGGCGCCATGCGGAAACCGCAGGCGAAGATTTTGATCGGCACGCCGGATGCGCGGGCAAGAAGAAGCTGTGCCGAATCCGAGAACTGGCCGAGCTGCGCATCACCCGTGATCACGGGCGGCACCGTCGCCGAATTGGGACCGCCGGGAGAAAATTCGACGTCGAGACCCTCGGCCTGAAACAGGCCCTGCTTGACGGCGACGATATCGCCGATCTGTCCGTTGCTCATCAGCCAGTCATATTTGATGACGACCTTGGATGCGGCGGCTTTCGATTGACGCGGCACGAACACGCTGATCCCTGCCGTCGCTGCAGCAAGGGCAAATGCTCCGCCCTTCAGGACGGTACGCCTGCCGACCACGATTTGTTTGTCATCCCCGTTCATTTTGCTTGCCTTTCCCCTTGTTGGACTATTGGACGACCGGCCGATTGCAGTCGCTATTGCGGGTCGATGTCACCGATCGGGCCGCCTGCGGACCACGCATAGATTTCCCAGAGATTGTCGTCAGGATCGGCGAAATAGACGCATCGCGCGTTCCAGACATAGTCCTGCGGCGGCGCGTGGAAGAGTACGCCCGCAGCTTTCAGCTCCGCATAGGCAGCATCGACCTGCTCTGGCGAGGCGAGCTCGATGGCCGCGCAGGCCTTGTGCGCACCTGGAGGCGCACGGCGGCTTGAGACACCGGTATTCTCGGCGATATGCTCGATCTCCCACAGCGCCAGCGTCACGCCTGCCCCTTTGAAATCGGCAAAGCCGGGAGCACGGCGGCGAGGTTTGAAGCCAAGTCGCTCGACATAGAAGGCCGATGCTTTGTCGATATCCTCGACCAGGAAGCAAATGTCGGTAATCGGATTGGTTTGGGCAAAAGCGGTCATACGGGCCTCCTGATGGGAGAAGCCTCGCAGACCGCAGCCTCAAAAGATTTCAAATTCGTGCGGTTGTCTTTCGCAAAGCTGCTGATCTGTCATCGGCAAGAGCCGGATCAAAGACGGACCGAACGTTGGTATTCCTTCGGGGTCGCCCCCATCAGACGGCGAAAGACGCTGGAGAAATGCGCCTGGCTGGAAAAGCCGGTGGCATAAGCGATGTTTGCAAGCGTCTCCTTGCCATCGGCGAGGTAAAGGCGCGCCCGCTCGATCCTGCGTTCGAGAACGAAGCGATGCGGCGCCATGCCGGCCGCCCGTTTGAATTCCCGGCTGAAGTGAAAGGGGCTCATATGGGCCACCCCGGCCAGTTCCTCGACACCCAGATCGGATTTGCCAATCAGGTTCTCGATGTAATCGATCACACGCCGGAGATTGTCCGATGTCAGTGGACGATCGCCGGCTTCGGGTTTGGCGCCCAGCAGTTTTACAACGCAACAGGCGAGCGCCATTCCCAGATGTTGCATCAAAAGCGGGTCGTCGCGCCCGGTCTTCTCGGCGGCAAATGCAAGGGAGAGCGCGACCTGCAGCGTTGTCGGATCAGTCGTCGCGCTAAGCGCATCACTATCCCAATGCTCGGGATCGAAACGAGAGCCGCCAATGCCACTGTAGAGCGCCGGTGACTGGAAGATCGAGATATAATCCGCCGCATCGCCATCGACTTCAAGGACGGTGGCGGCCGGTTGAAATCCCAGGGTGAACGGCGGCCTCTCAACTTTGCGGAATGCCCCGCTTCCAAGCCGATAGGCATATTTGCCGTGCGCCGTGCGGTTGATCGAAATTCTATGAAGGGAGCCCCTCGAAACCATTTGCCCCGCGGCGCTGCGATAGGTCTCGACGATCATGTCGCGTTGAACGAAGGCCTTGTAGCCTCCGAGGGATGGTCGGCTTATTGAGAAAATCTGCGGGTCGATATCGGGCATTGTTTCATTCTCCCTAGCAGGGGAGAGGCAAGTTGCGCGCCAAGTGGAGCCAAGCTTCGCGCCAGATATCAACGTCGCAGCATAAAACCCGACGGTGCCTATTAAATCGTGATTTTACGCCTGCTGCGCGCCACAGGGCACCACGGCCTAGCAGGAGTTGATCCTCGGCAAATTTGGTCGCATGCGCAAGAATTATGCAGTGCATGTTTCTCCTTGATCGGCCCGCTCGCGGGAAACCGCAGCCAGAAATGAGCGTTCGCTCCGTCCACTCTTTTCATCGGAGAGCGTCATTTTGGAAATTCCTTTCTCCCCATTCTCATTAGTCTACTTAATTTATAGACATAACTGAATTGGAGAGAATGGTAATGAGCATCGAAAAGTCCGGAAGCGGTCTCGGAAGACGAGATCTGTTGAAACTGTCTGCCGCGGCCGGGGCCGTCGTCGCGGGTGCCGCGCTGGTCGGGCAGCAGCCAGTTTTCGCGGCCGACGAAGAACTGTCGCTGAAAGGCAAGCGCATCGCCATCAGCGCAACCGGCACCGACCACTTCTTCGACCTGCAGGCCTATAATGCCCAGATCGAAGAAGTAAAGCGCCTCGGTGGCGAGCCGATCGCGGTCGATGCCGGACGCAACGACGGCAAGCTGGTCTCGCAGCTGCAGACACTGATCGCCCAGAAGCCGGATGCGATCGTTCAAATCCTCGGCACGCTCAGCGTCATCGATCCCTGGCTGAAGAAGGCGCGCGATGCCGGGATCCCGGTTCTGACCGTAGATGTCGGCTCGACCAATTCGATCAACAACACCACTTCCGATAACTGGGGCATCGGCAAGGACCTGGCGCTGCAGCTCGTTTCCGATATCGGCGGCGAAGGCAATATCGTCGTCTTCAACGGCTTCTACGGCGTAACCCCCTGCGCGATCCGCTACGACCAACTGGTGAATGTCGTCAAATATTTCCCGAAGGTCAAAATCCTCCAACCGGAACTGCGCGACGTCATCCCGAACACCGTGCAGGACGCCTTCACGCAGATCACGGCGATCCTCAACAAATATCCGGAAAAGGGTTCGATCAAGGCGATCTGGTCGGCCTGGGACATTCCGCAGCTTGGCGCGACCCAGGCTTTGGCGGCCGCCGGGCGAACCGAAATCCGCACCTACGGCGTCGATGGCAGCCCGGAAGTGCTGCAACTCATTGCCGACCCGAATTCGCCGGCCGGCGCCGATGTCGCCCAGCAGCCGGCAGAAATCGGCCGCACCGCCATCCGCAACGTCGCCAAGCTGCTCGCCGGCCAGACGCTGCCGCGCGAGACCTATGTTCCGGCACTGCTCGCCAACAAGACCAATGTCGGCGAAGTCACCAAGAAGCTCGGCATCGGCTGACACTGAACACGAGCGATCCGGTCATCGCTGGATCGCTCGGAATCTGCCCGCCCGGAGAGATCGACATGACGGCCATTTCGTTGAAGCAGCCGGTGACGGCACGCGACGACATCATCCGCTTTGAAGGCATCGTCAAGCATTTCGGCGGTGCTCAGGCGCTTGCCGGTGCGTCGCTGATCGTTAGGCGCGGCACCATCCACGGTCTCGTCGGCCAGAACGGCGCCGGCAAGTCGACGCTGATCAAGCTGCTGGCCGGTCTTCACCAGCCCGATGGCGGCCGGATCGAGATCGAAGGGCAAACATTCGACAGGTTGACGCCGCATCTTGCCGAAGAGCTCGGCATCCACTTCATTCACCAGGATCGGCTGTTGGTGCCGACCTTCACCGTCGGCGAAGCCCTGTTCCTCGGCCGGGAGCCGCGGATATCCGGCACGCCGTTCCTCGACCGGCGACAGATGCAGCGCCGGGCATCTGAAATTCTCAACGACTATTTCGGTATCCGGTTGCCGAACGCAGCCTTGATCGGCGAATTGTCGACGGCCGAAAAGCAGATCGTGCAAATCACCCGCGCGCTCCTCAATCAGCCGAAGGTGCTGGTCTTCGACGAGCCGACGGCCGCCTTGGTTCGCCGCGAAGCCGATATCCTCTTCCGGCTGATCCGCCGTCTGCGCGACGAAGGCGTCACCATCATCTATATCTCGCATTACCTGAACGAAATCGAAGAGCTCTGCGACCACGTCACCGTGCTGCGCAATGGGCTCGACGTCGCCTCCCTGCCGATCGGCGAGACTTCGGCCGGTGCGATTGCGCGGCTGATGGTCGAACGTGATATCAAGGAGATGTTTCCAAAGCCGCAAGTGACGCCGGGCGAGGAAATCCTCAGGGTCGAGCAGCTGTCGGCGCCGGGGAAATATAGCGACGTCAGTTTCACGCTTCGCCGCGGCGAGGTGCTCGGCCTCACCGGCCTGCTCGGCTCCGGCGCAAAGGAACTGGTCCGCGCTCTCTTCGGTCTGGAGACCCCGGCTTCCGGCCATATCGAGATCAGCGGCAAGGCTGCCCGTTTCACCAATCCCACCCAAGCGGCCGGTCGTGAAATCGCCCTGGTGCCGGAAGATCGGCGTCGCCACGGTGTCGCGCTCGACCTCAGCGTCGCGGAAAATATCAGCCTTTCGAGCCTTGGCCGCTTCACGCGTTTCGGCTTTCTCGATCGCAGACGCGAACAGCAAGAAGTGGACGCTCTGATTACGCGGCTACAAGTGAAGACCAATGGGCGCGATGCCCTGCTGCGCACGCTTTCGGGCGGCAACCAACAGAAGGTCGCCATCGCCAAGTGGCTGAGCCGCCATTCCGAGGTCTATCTCCTCGACGAGCCGACAGTCGGCGTCGATATCGGCTCCAAGGTCGAGATCTATGCGCTGATCGGCGAACTCGCGTCGCGTGGCGCCGGCGTCATCGTGCTGTCTTCGGATCTGCCCGAGCTCGTCGGCATCACCGATCGCATCCTGGTGCTCTTCCGCGGCCGCGTGGTGCGGGAATTCATATCGTCGGAGACCACGGCGGATGCCGTGCTCGCTCAATCGACCGGATCATCCGAGGGACATCGCCATGTCGGCTGAAGTGGAATTTGCGCCTTCCGGTTTTTCCGCTGCGGAACCGCCTCCCCGGCCGACCGGCAATATTGCGGCTGCGACATTGCGCTTCGGATCGCTGATCGCCTTCGCCGCCATCCTGCTCATCTTCTCACTGACCGCACCCTATTTCCTCAGCATCGGCAATATCGGCAACGTCCTCGGCCAATCGGCCATCTCCGGTGTGCTTGCCATCGGGTTGACGATCGTGCTGATCGCCGGCGGCTCCAATGTCGTCACCGGCGGCATCGACCTGTCGCTCGCCGCCAATATGGGCCTCAGCGCCGCCGTCTATGCGAGCTTGACGCAACTCGGCTACGGCGATGCGACGGCGATCGTGGCGACGATCCTCGCTGGCGCCCTGATCGGCACGGTCAATGCCATTGCCGTCGTCTATGCCGGCATCGTGCCGCTGCTGGCCACGCTGGCCGTCATGAACGTCGTCGCCGGCCTGGAATTGGTACTGACTGGCAATACCGTCCTGCCGGCCTCGACGCCTTTCCTGTCGGCGCTTTCGGCCTCGGATGTTTTCGGCATCCCGGTTCTTGCCTATGTGCTCCTTGGCTTCACGGCGATCACCACGGCGATCGTGCAATATACCCCGCTCGGCCTGCGTCTCTATGCCGTCGGTGAGTTTCCGGATGCGGCGCGTGCCGCCGGTCTGCCGCTTCGCCGGCTGCTGGCCGGCGCCTTCGTTGCCAGCGGCGTCTCCGGCGGCATCGCTGGCATCCTGTCGGTTTCCTATCTGAGCGGCAGCACGACCGGCGCCGGCGAGATGCTGTTGCCCGTCGTTGTGACGGCCCTGCTCGGCTCGGTCTTTTCGCGCCGGCTGGTTCCAACGGTCACCGGGACGCTGCTTTCGGCCCTTTTGGTCGGCTTCCTGGTCAACGGTTTCCAGCTGCTGAACATTTCGAGCACGCTGGTCAGCGGCGTCCAGGGTGTGCTCATTCTCATCGTCGTTTCCGCGACCACGCTGCTGCGCCGGCAGGAGGCCTGACCATGTCGCTCCAGACCCCTACCCCCGCCACCATCGGCTTGCCGCGTCTTCTCGCCGGCGGCCTAGTGCGCTACGGGTTGATCCTCGCCCTGGTTGCGGTGTTTACCGCCTTTTCCGTGGCAACGCCGACATTCCTGACGCCTGCCAACCTGCAGAGCATCCTGGTCAACAATTTCACGCTGCTTGCCATCGTCTCCATCGCCATGACCTTTGCCGTCGCATCGGGCGGCATCGATCTTTCGGTGGGAACGGCGATGGATTTTGCCAGCTTCGCCTTCGTTTCGCTCGTCCTCGCCGGACAGCCGGTGGCAGTCGCCGCACTCGCGGGACTGGCGGCCGGAGCGTTCGTCGGCGCCTTCAACGCGCTGCTGATTTCAGGGATCGGCGTGTCGCCATTCCTCGCCACGCTCGGCACGCTGTTCATCGGCCGCAGCGTTCAGCAGCTGCTGACCAATGGCGGCAATCCGGTCTATCTGCCGCCGAACGGCGTGCCGGAAACCTTCCGTTTCCTCGGCCACGGCACGATCGCCGGCTTCCCGGTGCCGCTTGCCGCTGCCATCGTCGTCATCGCAGCCGCTGCGGTCGTTTTTGCCCGCACGCGTTTCGGCCGCGTCATCCTGTCGATCGGCATCCAGCCGGGGGTCGTGCGTTATTCCGGCATCGCCGCGCCGGCCCATGTCGCGGTGACTTTCATCCTGGTCGGGTTGATCGCGGCAATCGCCGGCCTGATCCTGACCGCAACCGTCACCACCTACATCCCCTCCTCCGGCAATGCCTTCCTGCTGAATGCGATTGGCGCGACCTTCATCGGCACGACGCTCAGCCCACTCGGACGGCCGAATGTCGGCGGGACCGTTCTCGGCGCGCTGCTGCTCAGCATCGTCGCCAATGGGCTGCTGCTGACCGATCTGAACTTCTACTGGCAGCAGGTCGGTACGGGAACGCTGATCTTCGCCGTGCTCGCCCTGAGCTTCATCAACAGAAAGGCCGCCGGCGGCGCTTAAGAGAAGTTGCCACTGCGGTGGTACCCTGGGAAGCGGTCCTATCCCGCCGAGGCGTCCGAGATCATTCTGGACACGGCATTCTTCCAGCCGATGATCTTGCCCTGCCGCTCGGTCTCATCCATCGAAGGGCTGAAGCGGCGATCGCAGGCCCAAGCTTTCGCAAAGTCCCGCTTGCCGGGCCAGATGCCGGCTTTCGAGCCGGCAAGCCAGGCTGCCCCCAGCGCCGTCGTCTCGCGGATCGCCGAGCGGTCGACAGGGTTTCCCGTCATGTCGGCCAGGCACTGCATCGTCCAATCCGAATCCGCCATGCCGCCATCGACGCGCAACACGGTTTCCAGCTGGTTGGCGCCCCAGTCTTTCTTCATCGCCACCAGCAGGTCGAGCGTCTGGTAGGCGACGGATTCAAGCACGGCGCGGGCAAATTCCGCCGGGCCGCTGTTTCGCGTCAGACCGAAGATCGCGCCGCGCGCCGCCGGATCCCAATAGGGCGCGCCGAGGCCGGTGAAGGCCGGAACGATATAGACCTGCTGTCCGGGATCGGCCTTGGCGGCAAGCACCCCTGCCTCGGACGCCTGACCGATGATGCCGAGGCCGTCGCGCAGCCATTGCACGGCAGCACCGGCGATGAAGATCGAGCCTTCGAGCGCATAGGTCGTCTCGCCGTCGAGCCGACAGGCGATCGTCGTCAGCATCCGGTTGGAGGAGGAAACACGATCCCGGCCGGTGTTCAACAGGGCAAAGCAGCCGGTGCCATAGGTGGATTTCATCATGCCGGGCTCGAAGCAGGCATTGCCCATGGCCGCCGCCTGCTGGTCGCCGGCGACACCGAGGATTGGAAGCTCCGCGCCGAACAGCGTCTTGTCGACGCGGCCGAAATCATCGGCGCATTCCCTGACGTCAGGAAGCATGGCGGCCGGAATGCGGAGAATGCCGAGAAGCTCCTCGTCCCAGGCACCGTCGTCGATATTGTAGAGCAGAGTCCTCGATGCATTGGTCGCATCGGTGGCATGCACGCGGCCGCCAGTCAGATTGTAGATCAGCCAGCTGTCGATCGTGCCGAAGCAGACATCGCCCACTTCCGCCTTCTCACGCAGGCCATCGACATTGTCGAGCAGCCAGCGCAGCTTCGTTCCGGAGAAATAGGGGTCGAGCAGCAGCCCGGTCTTGGCGCTGAACAGCTTCTCATATCCGTCGGCCTTCAGGCTCTCGCACATTTCCGCGGTGCGCCTGTCCTGCCAGACGATCGCGCGGTACAACGGCTTTCCCGACCCGCGGTCCCAGACGACCGCCGTCTCGCGCTGGTTGGTGATGCCGATCGCGGTGATATTGGCGGCGTCAATACCAACATCGGCGATCGCCTTGCGCACAGTATCGACGACGGATTGCCAGATTTCGGCGGCGTCGTGCTCGACCCATCCGGGCTGCGGATAATATTGGGTGATCTCCGCCTGCGCCGAGCCGGCCATTTTCATGTCGCCATCGAAGATGATGGCGCGCGACGATGTCGTGCCCTGGTCGATTGAAAGAATATAACCGCTCATGTCCGTCTCCGGCTCGCACGAAACCGCTCCGCCTGCAGAGGACAGCAGGACGCGGACGTTTCATGAGAGAAAGATTGTGGGTGCCACCGGCTTGCTGCCGGTGGCAGGAAGTGATGGCCGGAAGCCTCGTCGCCTCCGGCCTGGTCCGCCTTACTACTTCTGCCAGCTCTTGACGAGTTCGTCGTAGTTGACAGTGACCGGCTTGTCCTTTTCGTTCTCGATCTTCAGCTGCGGGGCAAGGTTGCCGTTCTTCACCGCATCCGCGTTCCAATAAGCGAGATCATGCTCCTCGGCGAGTTTCGGGCCGATGTCGCCCTGGATCTTGGCGCGTTCCAGGCGCTGCAGCACCTTTTCCTGCTCGGAGCAAAGCGAGTCCATCGCTTCCTGTGCCGTCTTGGCGCCGGAAGAGGCATCACCAATCGCCTGCCACCAAAGCTGAGCGAGCTTCGGATAGTCAGGAACGTTCGTACCGGTCGGCGACCACTGCAGGCGGGCCGGCGAACGATAGAATTCGATCAGACCGCCGAGTTTCGGCGCACGATCGGTGAAGGACTTGTGATCCAGCGTCGACTGGCGAATGAAGGTCAGGCCCATGTGGCTCTTCTTCACGTCGACAGTCTTCGAGGTGACGAACTGGGCATAGAGCCAGGCCGCCTTGGCGCGGTCGTCAGGCGTGGACTTCATCAGCGTCCACGAACCGGCGTCCTGATAGCCGAGCTTCATGCCGTCCTTCCAGTAGACGCCATGCGGGCTCGGTGCGAAACGCCATTTCGGCGTGCCGTCCGCATTGACGACCGGCAGGCCTTCCTTGACGAAGTCGGCGGTGAAGGCCGTGTAGGTGAACATCTGCTGGGCGACTTCGCCCTGCGACGGGACCGGGCCGGATTCGGAGAAGGTCATGCCCTGGGCGGCAGCCGGTGCATAGGCCTTCATCCAGTCCAGATATTTCTGAATGGAATAGACCGCAGCAGGGCCGTTGGTATCGCCGCCGCGCGCCACGCACGAGCCGACCGGACGGGAGTTCTCGTCGACCTTGATGCCCCATTCATCGACGGGCTTGCCGTTCGGAATGCCCTTGTCGCCGTTGCCGGCCATCGACAGCCAGGCATCGGTGAAGCGCCATCCGAGCGATGGGTCCTTCTTGCCGTAGTCCATATGACCGAAGACCTTCTTGCCATCGATCTCGCGGCCGGTGAAGAACTCGGCAATATCCTCATAGGCCGACCAGTTGACCGGCACGCCGAGATCGTAGCCGTACTTCGCCTTGAAGTCCGCCTTGTTCTTCTCGTCGTTGAACCAGTCGTAACGGAACCAGTAGAGGTTCGCGAACTGCTGGTCAGGCAGCTGGTAGAGCTTGCCGTCAGGCGCCGTGGTGAAGGACTTGCCGATGAAGTCGTCGATGTCGAGGCCGGGATTGGTGACATCCTTGCCTTCGTTGGCCATCCAATCGGTCAACGAGCGGGCCTGCTGATAGCGCCAATGGGTGCCGATCAGGTCGCTATCGTTGATATAGGCGTCATAGATGTTTTCGCCGGACTGCATCTGCGTCTGCAGCTTCTCGACCACGTCGCCTTCGCCGATGAGGTCGTGGGTGATTTTGATGCCGGTGATCGCCGTGAAGGCGGGTGCCAGCACCTTCGATTCGTATTCATGGGTCGTGATCGTTTCGGACACGACCTTGATGTCCATGCCGGCGAAAGGCTTCGCAGCGTCAACGAACCACTGCATTTCCTTTTCCTGGTCGGCGCGCGGAAGCGTCGAGAGGTCACCAACTTCCTTGTCGAGGAACGTCTTGGCCTCGTCCATGCCGGCATAGACCGATGCTGTCATTGCCAGCAGCAAGCCTGCTGTCGTCGTCAATAAGTGCCTTCGCATAATATCCTCCCAGGGTTTGCGATTGCAGTCACGTCTCAGGCGGCCAGTACCCCCGGCCATCTGTCTTCTCCTTGCCGTCACACGTAGCGGAAGACGCCGATGGCGTAGACCACGGAGATGGCAAGAGCCCACCACAGGTTGGGCCCACCGAGCCCAAGCCATGCAAGATGAATGAAAGCGCTGCCCAGCAGCGAAATGAAGAGCCGGTCGCCGCGCGTCGTCTCGAAACGCAGCACGCCCGTGCGCGGCGAGCCACCCGGCGAAAAATATTCCCAGACACTCATGGCGATCAGAAGCGCCAGGATCGTCAGGAAGAACAGCGTCGTCGGCAGCGTCCAGGCCATCCAGGAAAAATTCATGACCGTGTCCTCCTCAAACGCGCCCGAGCGCGAAGCCCTTGGCGATGTAGTTGCGGACGAAATAGATGACGAGAGCGCCCGGAATGATGGTGAGCACGCCGGCAGCCGCCAGCACGCCCCAGTCCATGCCCGAGGCGGAAACCGTTCGCGTCATGATCGCCGAGATCGGTTTTGCCGCCGTCGTCGTCAGCGTGCGGGCCAGCAGCAGCTCGACCCACGAGAACATGAAGCAGAAGAAGCCCGCGACACCGACGCCGCTGGCGATCAGCGGAATGAAGATCTTGATGAAGAAACGCGGGAAGGAATAACCGTCGATATAGGCGGTTTCGTCGATCTCCTTCGGCACACCGGACATGAAACCTTCGAGGATCCAGACGGCGAGCGGCACGTTGAACAGGCAGTGGGCAAGCGCCACGGCGATATGCGTGTCAATCAGGCCGAAGGCCGAATAGAGCTGGAAGAACGGCAGCGCGAAGACCGCCGGCGGTGCCATGCGGTTGGTCAGCAGCCAGAAGAACAGGTGCTTATCGCCGAGGAAGCGGTAGCGCGAGAAGGCGTAGGCTGCCGGCAGCGCCGCAGCCACCGAGATCACCGTGTTCATCACCACGTAGATGATCGAGTTGATATAGCCGTTATACCAGGACGGATCGGTAAAGATGACCGTGTAGTTACGCAGCGTCGGGTTCGTCGGCCAGAGCGAGAAAGCGCCGGTGATCTCCGAATTCTCCTTGAAGCTCATATTGACGAGCCAGTAGATCGGCAGGATCAGGAAGACGATATAAATCGTCGGAACGAGCCAGGAGAGGCTGCCTGCAGGTTTGTATTTGTTGGTCATATCTCGCCCTCCCTTTCAGCTCGCGTCGTCGCTGCTGGTCATCACGGTGTAGAACACCCACGAGAGCAGCAGGATAATCAGGAAGTAGATGATCGACATTGCCGCCGCCGGGCCAAGATCGAACTGGCCGACTGCCGTCTTCACGAGGTCGATGGAAAGGAAGGTCGTCGAGTTGCCAGGCCCGCCGCCGGTGACGACGAAAGGCTCGGTATAGATCATGAAACTGTCCATGAAGCGCAGGAGGACGGCGATCAGCAGCACCCGCTTCATCTTCGGCAGCTGAATGTAGCGGAAGACGGACCAGCGCGAGGCGCCGTCGATCTTGGCGGCCTGGTAATAGGCATCCGGGATCGAGACCAGGCCGGCATAGCAAAGCAGCACGACGAGGCTTGTCCAGTGCCAGACGTCCATGACGATGACGGTCACCCAGGCATCGATGGGATCGCGGACATAATTATAGTCGAGGCCGATCGCTTCGAGGGTGTGGCCGAGCAGGCCGATATCGACGCGTCCGAAAACCTGCCAGATGGTCCCGACGACATTCCACGGAATGAGCAGCGGCAGCGCCATCAATACCAGGCAGACGGGAACACCCGGTCCTGATTTCGGCATATTGAGCGCGATGAAGATGCCAAGCGGAATCTCCAGCGCCAGAATGATGAAGGAGAACAGCAGATTGCGCTCGAGCGATTCCCAGAAACGATCGGAATGCAGGGTCTGGACGAACCAGTCGGTGCCGGCCCAGAAGAATTCGTTGTTGCCGAACGTATCCTGCACCGAATAGTTGACGACGGTCATCAGCGGGATGACGGCCGAAAACGCCACGAGCAGCAGCACCGGCAGGACCAGAAACCAGGCTTTGTTATTCCACGTCTTCTGCATGGCTCAGGCCTCCCTGCCGACACGCCAACTGTCGGCGTAGATGCTGATGGCGGACGGATCGAAGGTGACGCGAGCGTCCGCGGGAATGTCGGCGTCTTCAGGCACGACGATGGCAATCGGCTGGCCGGCGAAACGGGCACGCACGATCTTCTGCCGGCCAATATCCTCGACCTTGCTGACCGTGACCGGCATGCCCTCCCGTCCGAGGCGAATGAATTCGGGGCGGATGCCGAGTTCGGTTTTGGTCGTGCCTAATGTCTTCGGCGCGTAATCGAGAGTCAGGGTTTCGTCTCCGACCTTGACGGCGCTGCCCTCGATCCTGGCCGGCATGAAATTCATACCCGGCGAACCGATGAAATAGCCGACGAAGGTGTGGCTCGGCCGCTCGAAAAGCTCGGCCGGCGTGCCGATCTGGACGATCTGGCCATCATACATGACAACGACCTTTTCGGCGAAGGTCAGCGCTTCCGTCTGGTCGTGCGTAACATAGACCATGGTGAAGCCGAATTGCTTGTGCAGCCGCTTCAGCTGCGAACGCAGCACCCATTTCATATGCGGGTCGATGACGGTCAAAGGCTCGTCGAACAGGATGGCGTTGACGTCATTGCGCACCAGCCCGCGGCCGAGCGAGATCTTCTGCTTCTGGTCGGCGGTCAGGCCCTGCGCCTTGCGCCTGGCCCAGCTGGCAAGGTCGATCATTTCGAGGATGTCGCGGACACGCCGGTCGACATCCGCTTCGGCCACACCGCGGTTGCGCAGGGGAAAGGCGAGATTGTCGTAGACGGTCATCGTGTCGTAAATAACGGGAAACTGGAAGACCTGTGCGATGTTGCGGCTCTGCGTCGAAAGGTTCGTGACATCCTTGCCGTCGAACAGGATGCGGCCATGCGAGGGCTGCAGCAGGCCGGAGATGATGTTGAGCAGCGTGGTCTTGCCGCAGCCGGAGGGGCCGAGCAGCGCATAGGCGCCGCCATCGTTCCATTCGTGGTCGACTTCCTTCAGCGAATAATCCTTGTCGGACTTCGGATTGGCGCCGTAGGCGTGGCGGATATGGTCGAGCGTGATGCGTGCCATTGTGCTCTCCTATACCTTTCCGGCCACAGCGATGGCGCGGCCGTCGCTGCCGAAGGCCATCAGGTGGCGGGTGTCGAGAAAAGCTTCGACCTCCATGTCGGGATCGATGTCGTGAATGCCATGCGCCAGCATTACCCAGCGCACACCGTCATATTCCAGGTGAACGAAGCTCTCCGAGCCGGTGATCTCGGAAACCAGCGTGCGCGCCTGCAGGCGGGCCGCGTCGCCGGTCTGCGGCGCAAGGCCGAGATGGTGCGGGTGAAAGGCGATAGTGACAGGACCATCCGGCACGACGGCCAAATGCGAGGGAACCGAGATCGTGACGCCGCTCGGACGCGTGAACACGTTGCCGGATTTCGTCACGTCGAGGGTGTTCAGCGGCGGATCGGCGAAAATGCCCGCGGTGGCGAGATTGACGGGTCGGCGATAAACCTCGATCGTCGGCCCGAACTGGGTCACCCGGCCCTGGTTCAGCGTTGCGGTATTGCCGCCAAGCAGGAGCGCCTCCGAAGGCTCGGTCGTCGCATAGACGAAGATCGCGCCGGATTGGGCAAAGATCTTCGGCAGTTCCTCGCGCAGTTCCTCGCGCAGCTTGTAATCGAGATTGGCGAGCGGCTCGTCCATCAGCACGAGGCTGGCATTCTTGACGAGCGCGCGCGCAAGCGCCGTGCGCTGCTGCTGGCCGCCGGACAGATTGAGCGGGGTGCGGTCGAGATAGGGCGTGAGCTTCAGCAGCTCGGCCGCCTTGCGCACCTCACGGTCGATCGTGGCAGCATCCTTGCCCGATATGCGCATCGGCGAGGCGATGTTGTTGTAGACGGTCAGCGCCGGATAGTTGATGAACTGTTGGTAGACCATGGCGACGTTGCGCTTCTGTACCGGCATGCCGGTGACGTCAGTGCCGTCGAAATGGATGGAGCCGCCTGTGGGACGGTCAAGCCCCGCCATCAGCCGCATCAGCGACGTCTTGCCAGCCAGCGTCGGCCCGAGCAGGACGTTCAGCGTGCCCCGCTCGAGAACCAGATCGGTCGGATAGATATGATAGTCCGCGCCCACCATCTTGGCGGCGTTTCGCAGTTCCAGCATTCCGATTCCCGTGCCTCCACGCATCGGGGACCACATAGCTCCTACCCGGCCATCGCCGGCATGGCAGCCATGTACTCCTCCAGTGACTGGGCCTGCTCCTTGGAAAGGCGCAGACCATCCTTTGTTCTCCTCCACAGCACGTCTTCGGCGTGCCGGGCCCATTCATGTTCGACGAGATAGGTGACCTCTGCCTCGTAGAGATCGCCGCCGAATAGCCGTCCGAGATCGTCGATGCCGCTGGCATCGCCAAGCAACAGCTCCGCCTTGGTGCCGTAGCGGCGCACCAGGCGGCGGGCAAGCGGATCGGCGAGGAACGAATAACGCCGCCTCAGCTTGTCAACCTGTGCCTCGTAACCGCGGACCGGGAAGTCGCCGCCCGGCAGATGGCTTTTGGCCGTCCACGGGGCGCCCTTGGCGCCGATCGCAGCACCGATCTTCTCCAGTGCATGTTCTGAAAGCCGGCGATAGGTGGTGAGCTTGCCCCCGAAGACGTTGAGCAGCGGCGCGGCGTCACCTTCACCCTCTAGCTTCAGCACATAGTCGCGCGTCGCCTCCTGCGCCTTCGAGGCGCCGTCGTCATAAAGCGGCCTGACCGCCGAATAGGTCCAGACGATATCTTCGGGCCTGACCGGCTCCTTGAAATATTCCGACGCCGCATTGCAGAGGTAGACTGTCTCCTCCTCCGAAATCCTGACGTCCCTGGGATCGGCGGTGTAGTCGCGATCCGTGGTGCCGATCAGGGTGAAGTCGCCCTCGTAGGGGATGGCGAAGATGATGCGGTTGTCGGGATTCTGGAAGAAATAGGCTCTCACATCGTCGAATTTCTTCTTCACGACGATATGGCTGCCCTGGACGAGGCGGACATGGTGGGCTTCGTTCTGGCCGAAGGCGGAGCGAATGACCTGGTCGACCCAGGGACCGGCAGCATTGACCAGCATGCGGGCCTGATGGCTGTCATTGCGACCGGTGGCGGTATCGGTGGTCTCGATATGCCACAGGCCATTCTCGCGCCTCGCCGACACCACCTTGGTGCGCGGCATGATGGTTGCCCCTTTGTCGGCGGCGTCGCGGGCGTTCAGTACCACCATGCGGGCATCGTCGACCCAGCCGTCGGAGTATTCGAAGGCCTTGGCAAAGAGCGCCTTCAGCGGCTTGCCGGCCGGATCGCTGCGCATGTCGAGAACGGATGTCGGCGGCAGCAACTTGCGGCCGCCAAGATGGTCGTAGAGGAAGAGGCCGAGCCGGATCAGCCAGGCCGGGCGGATACCGCCCTTGTGGTAGGGCAGCACGAAGCGCAGCGGCCAGATGATGTGCGGCGCCATCGCCCAGAGGATCTCGCGCTCCATCAGCGATTCACGGACCAGGCGGAACTCGTAATGCTCGAGGTAACGCAGGCCGCCATGGATCAGCTTGGTGGCGCCCGACGAGGTACCCGAGGCGAAATCGTTCATCTCCGCCAGCGCCACCGAATAGCCGCGCCCGACGGCATCGCGCGCAATGCCGCAGCCGTTGATGCCGCCACCGATGACGAATATGTCGTGAATATTTCGGCCCAATTCCCCCTCCGAGCCCGCCGTCGATTTCGCATCGCACAAAACTTGCGCAATTGCGAAAGTAACATCAGTTAAAACGAAAGTGATACGAATGTCAAACGAATGTTTCGGGGAGCCGTTGTCTAGCGAAATCTGCCGTTCGTTTCGATCAGTTTCACATTATTTTCGAGGCAGAGATTGCGGATCGACGGCACCGGACAGTGATCGGTAATGAAGGTATGAACCTGGGAAAGCTGGCCGATCCTGACCGGTGCGGTGCGTTCGAACTTCGTCGAATCGGCAACGAGAATGACATGTCGGGCATTGGCGATGATAGCCTGAGCGACCTTAACTTCGCGAAAATCGTAGTCAAGAAGCGCGCCGTCGATATCGATCGCCGACGCGCCGATTACGGCATAATCGACCTTGAACTGGCGGATGAAATCGACGGCCGCCTCGCCGACGATCCCGCCGTCCGAACCGCGCACAACCCCGCCGGCAATGACCACCTCGATGGCTGGCAAAAGACGCAACCTATTGGCTACGTTGATATTATTGGTGATCACCATCAGCTCGTGATGGTCGGCGAGCGCCTCGCCCACCGCCTCGGTCGTCGTTCCGATATTGATGAAGAGCGAGGCACCGCTCGGGATCAGCTCGACCGCGGCAATGCCGATCGCCTGTTTCTCGGAAGCGGCGATCTGGCGGCGCGCTTCGTATTTGACGTTCTCCGTCCCGCTCGGGAAGGTGGCGCCGCCATGGATGCGCGTCAGCACCTGCGCATCGCAGAGATCGTTAAGGTCCTTGCGGATCGTTTGCGGCGTCACCGAAAAGCGGGAGGCGAGTTCCTCGACCAGCACCCTGCCGCTCGACTTCGCAATCGCCACGATTTCGGTTTGCCGGTCGGTCAAGAACATGAGCGTGCGCCTTTCGATCTGCTTTCGTTTTAAAGAAAGCGAACGGCAGCGCAATGCCTATCTGTTACCGGGCCGCCTTCACGGCCCGAATTTGACGCTATCGCTTCCGCATCACGTTGACGACCAGCACGCCGAGGATTGCCATGACGCCGCCGACGGCGCCCAACGCCGTCGGCGTCTCGCCCAGCCAGACAAAACCGATCAGCGTGGCGACCGGCGGAACGCCGTAGAGGAAATTTGAGGCGCGGGCCGCCGTCAGCCGCTTCAGGGCGATCGCCCAGGTGAGGTAGCCGATCGCGGTCGGGAAGATAACGAGATAGGCAACGCCCCAGTTCACCTCAGCCGGCGCGGCGGCCAGCGCCTGAATCGTCGCCGGGACGGCTGGAAACAGTGGCACGGAACCGATGAGCAGGATCCAGGCAGTGACGGCAAGTGCCGGCAACCGTCCGAGCAGCGGCTTCTGCAGCACGCTGGCGATCGCCGAGCAGAGCGCTGCGCCAAGGATGAGGACGGCATTCGGATCGAGCTTGAAGCCGCCGTCGGAGGCGACCGCAATCAGCGCGACGCCGCCGAAGGAAACCGCGGTGCCCACCCAGCCCCAGCGGCCGAAGCGCTCGCCAAGCGCGAATGTGGCAATGAGGGCGGTGAAGACTGGCATGGTGTTGATGATGAAGCTCGCCGGTCCCGCCGCAACGGTCTGCTCGCCGGTGTTCAGCAGAACCGCATAGGCGGCGATGAACAGCACAGCGGCAACCGAGAGGCGGAAAAAATCGCGTTTTTCCGGCATCGGCCGATAGATGACGAGATAGACGAGGGCGATGACACCGGCTGCCACATAACGCGCCGTCGCCAGTTCGATCGGCGTCAGCGGTCCGAGGCAGATGCGGATCACCACGAAGGAGGAAGCCCAGAAGAGGATGGTGACGACGATCGCCGCAAAGGCCACCAGATCGAACCCGCCGTGCTGTTTCGTCGAAACCGGTGCGCTTGCCGCCATGCTCATTTTCGCCTCCATATGTTCCTGCGATAGTGGATTAGGCCTTCGATGCGTGCTTGAAAAGCATCGCAATCGATGATCAAATGTGCGTATGGTTCACAGCTCACCAGTTCTTCCGCCGCTCGATACGCTCGAGACCTTTGCCCGCGCCGCCCGGCTCGGATCGTTTTCGGCTGCAGCCGAGGAAAGCGGCATCACCCACGGCGCAGTGTCGCGGCAGGTCTCGCGCCTGGAGCGCTGGATGGGCGTTCGCCTGTTTGCGCGCGAAGCCCGAGGCGTACGCCTGACGCCGGAAGGCATGCGGTTTTTCGCGCGGGCGGAGGAAGCACTTACGCTGCTCGGCAATAGCGGCGAACGCTGGCTGCCTCGCCGCAACAAGGCGGTGGTGCGCCTTTCGGTGACGCCCTCTGTCGCCTCTCTATGGCTGTTCCAACGCCTGCCGAAGCTCGAAGGAAACGAGCTGCATGTCGAGCTGACGCTCGAACACCGGCTGGCGGATTTCGGCGAAGGCACCGATCTTGCCATTCGCTGCGGCAAGGGACCATGGGCCGGCGTGCGCGCCCTGCCGCTCTGGCAGGAGAAGTCGTTTCCGATCGCCGCCCCGGCGCTGGCGGACCGGCTCGGACAGCGAACCGATGCCTTGTCGCTGCTCGATCTGCCGATCCTGCACGATTCGAATATTGAAGGCTGGCGCCGCTGGCTCTCCCGTGAGGGTGTCGACTATACGCCGCGCGGTCACGACCGGCGTTTCGAGGATTACAATCTGGTGATCGATGCCTGTGCGCAGGGGCTTGGCATCGCTCTCGCGCGGCCGCCGCTGTCGGATGCCGCGCTTTCGGCCGGGCGCGTCGTCGCCGTATCGGAGCGGACGCTCGAATATCATGTGGCCTTTCATCTGATTAGACCGGACGAGGCGCTCAGAAGCCCTGCCATCGAATTCGCCAGCCGCTTCCTGCGCGAGGCCGGCCATGACGAGGCGACGATCGCCGCGTTCACGGCGCCAGGCCGGGCGAAAACGTAGGCGGATCGGACGGCCCGCGCTAGATCGAGCCAGTTGATCTCACAACAGACAAACGACGGCATTGCCACTGCGCGGGCCAAGGGAAAGAAACCGCGGCGCCAGCCACTCGATACCATGAAAATCGAGGCCGCTGTGAAGCTTGTTAGTGCTGGAACTTCGCCGTCGGAAACTGCCATACAATTTGGCCTAGGCCGCTCAACTGTTTATCGCGAATGCACCGGCTAGGTGTCAGACGCTCCGAGCAACAGGATTTCTTATGATACGCAACTCCTCGCAAAGCAATATCCTGAGACACACGGTACGATCCGATGCAGAAAAAGCGCGCATTTGTGCCGCTAACAATGCAGACTTGTATCAGGCGATGTTCCGTGCCCATGGACTGCCTGATCAGCGAACCAGTGCATTTTGGTCAAGCGATGCGATCGCACCCCCATACTATTCCAACATGACGACACTCGACCCGGATGCAACAGAGGAACAGCTGATTGAAATCGGTCGGCTGACAGATCGACTAGGACGGCGACCTGGTTTCAAAGACGGGTTTTCCAGGTTCGATCTCGTCAACAAAGGGTTCCAGTTGTTGTTTTCCGCATCATGGATTTGGGCTGAACCTCACAGAATTTCAGCGCGTGCGCCTCAATATTGGGCACGCATTCGCGATGCGGCGGCACTGGATCGCTGGGAAAATTCCTGGAAAGAGTCTGGTAGCCAGACCGATGCCAACGTCTTCACACCGGCCCTGCTTTCCGATCCCAACATGCATATCTATGGCCGATGGGCCGGCGACGGTATTGATGCAGGCTGCATCGTAAATCGATCACCCGAGGCTGTAGGAATCTCCAATATCTTTAACTTGACTGGTACGCCGCAGGCCTTCCGGGATGCCATTTCGTTGGCCACTATCGCCTTTTCACCCGATGTGCCGCTAGTCGGGTATGACAGTGGCGCAGCGCTAAACGAAATGACAAAGCTGGGCTTCAGGTCAGTCGGCAAACTGAGGATTTGGCTATCTGACGACGGTTCCTAAGTGTCTTTCTTTATTCGTTCTCCAATAGCGTAGTTTGATGGGAAACCAACGCTACGCCCTCTAAAGTGCTCCGGTGGTGTGCCGTAGCTGTCCCAGATCTTCAGATAGTGCCCAACCAGGATCTCGTCCTCGCCGGGCGTTGCCATTCGAATATCCATCATGTCGTGATCCGGCTTGGGCATGCGAGGGTGCGAAATCGCGCCTCAGACGAGATGACGTCCCCTGCCGCGCCGCGGCAGGGGAGGCCAAAAAGGCCATATCAATTCGCTGATGTGAGCGTCATCGAGGCGCTGCCGGCCGCAACGTTGAGGCCGAGCTGACCGGTCAGGCTGACCGTCTGCAGATGGATGGAACCGGAGGTGCCGCCAACCAGGAGATTGGCGCCGACACCGGCGCCGAGCGTCGCTTCGGCGGTGGCGCCGACATAGAGGCCGGCGAGCGATCCGCGGTGATAGCCGGCCGTCGGCGCGAACACGGCCCAGATCAGGCGGCTACGCGTGGTGAAGCCAAGGTCGATGCCGAGCTTTCTCATTTCACCCGTATAACGATCCGAAAGTTCGTTGCCGACGGTCGACTGGAAGATGCAGTCGGCCTCTTTGGAGGAACCGAGCACGTAACCCGTGCCGCCGCCGATATCGCAGGTGAGGTAACCGATCTTCACGCCATTGCGCAGGTCCGGCTCTTCATATGTCCTGGTGCCGAGATCGGCGGCATTGACCGCCCCAGCGCCGACAAACGTCAACGATACCGCGGCAAACGCCGTCGCAAGAATTTTGTTCATAAGTCTCTCCTTCTCAAATCGTGACGGGAGCATACCCGGCTACTCGCCACCAGATTCGGCAACAGATAACGGACGGAACCGCAAAACGATCCCGAACCGGCATCATTTACGCATCGCATGTCAAAGCGCCTGGGAGGGCGCAAGCGACAAACACGCTTACGGTTCAGCTCCCATTGGGACATTTCGAAGGCACATTTTCGCGTCATCCGGTTATTTCACGATGTTGTCAGGGATGGTTGCTGGAAAGGCACGATCCCGATTGCCGTTAACTCTCAACGAGCGGCATCATGCAAATCGCAGGCGCCCTATTTGGATAGGCGATCGATGATCGCGCAGGTTGCCATGCCGTATAGATAGCTGTACTGTTTGAAGATACTCTCCATGCCACACTGCAACTGGAGAGGAAACGGCATGATTGCTTGGCATTGCCGCAGAATTTCCGTTTGCTTTCCGGAATTCTGCTTCTGTTCGAACAGAAACTAAGTCTGAATTTGAGAAATATAATCAGGCGATATTTTCGCGGGGGCCGGACAATCGTACGCCCGCCGATCTCTATTGGAGATAACGGGTAATTTATCGGGAGGGAAAGATGCGCATACGCAGGACAAACATCATACTGGCGGGATGCCTTGCCGTCTCCGCCTGCCAGTCCGGTCCGCCGTCGCAGGCCGTCTCGGATCGTAATTCCGAATTCGGCTGCATCGCGGGAACCGTCGGCGGCGCGATTGTCGGTGGCTTGATCGGCAGCACGATCGGCGCCGGAACCGGGCAGGTGCTCGCTGTCGGCGCCGGCATCGGCGGCGGCGGTTACGTCGGCAACCGTCTGGCTTGCCGCTAATTGGGGAGGGATATCAAGCGATGAAGACCTTGGCTTTGGTGACCACATTCATACTGTGCCAATGCGTTGGAGCAGTGGCGCAACAACCGCAACAGCCCGGATCGATGTATCAGGGCCAGATGGATCGGCTTGACGCAAATACCAGCAAGACCGTCGACCGTTCGGAATACGAGACCTTCATGGGCACGGCTTTCGGAAGTCTCGACAAGAACAAGGACGGCAGCCTGCAGTCCGACGAGACGGTGCAGATCCTGACGGTCGAGCAATTCACTTTGACCGACGCGAACCACAATGGCCGCATCAGCCGAAGCGAATTCATGCAGCGTGTGATGGCGGATTTCGCGACAGCCGACCACGACAGGGACGGAAACCTTCAGTGATGGAGACGTCAAACCGACTGTAGAAATAAAGAAAAACCCGGCAATGTGTTTCGCCGGGTTTTTATACTTTAATCTGTCCGCGTTATACTTTTCGCATCAGTCGCATGACGAGCGATACGACGAACAGCACCAGGAAAATGAAGAACAGAACCTGGGCAATGGAAGCTGAAGCCCCTGCGATGCCGCCAAATCCGAGGACGCCGGCAATCAAGGCCACGACGAGAAACACCAGAGCGTAATAAAGCATCGCAATCTCCTTTTACGTTGCTGCGGAGATAACGGAGGCCGCCCCATTTGGTTCCCGTCCGTCTCACGGCCGGGACATGCAACGGGGCATCGGCTCCATTCAGCCGAAGTGAAAGACGCCGCTGTACATCCGGTCGCCTTCATTCGGTTCGGGAGGCTCGGCCGCATCGAGATAGGCCTTGAGCGGCCCGGTCAGGACGAACCAGATACTGGCTCCCAGCATGAAACAGGCTCCCACCGGATCGTCGATGGGGGCGATGAGCGGAAGGCTGGCCGATGCGAAGAGGACGATGATCCGCACCGACCACTCAGCCTCACGTTTGGCGATGGCGCGCGCTCTCAGCGACTTGTACTCCCGGGCGCCGTAACCGGCTCCCCTCGCCTTTGCCACCGAAAGCAGTTTTCGCGCGGACGGCAGCGCCAGCATGACCAGCGCGGCAACACTGAGCGCCAAACTCTTGCCGGCCATGACCTGCCCGCTTGCGATCAGGAGAAAGGAGAGCACAACGAGATTCCAAGTCGGCTCCAGCAGCTCCGGCGGTTGCCGCGTGCGGAGATGCCAACTCCGCAACAAACCCGCCGCGCCGTGCAGTAGCGGCTGATCGATATAACGATTGATCCAGTCCATGCCGATGCGCCCGTCCCCGATTGCATGAAGAGGCCTCCGAACACCACGGAATTTGGTCATCATCGTGGCAATAGCCGCCGAATCCGTTCTTCGCACAGATGAAGTGGCTTGCAGAGACGCGTCGGGGCCGAAGACGCGGACCCGCTCGTGTCACGCCCCCTAAATTTCAAGGCAGCCTCAGAGCGCGCGACAGCCTCCTAGCGCAATTCTTGCGCAACTTCCCAGACATGGCCCGACGGATCCGCAAAGGCCGCGGTGCGGCGACCCCATGGACGATCGATCGGACCATTGAGCAGCGTGATCCCGAGTTTGCGCAGTTCTGCACAAACCGCATCGACGTCATCGACCTTGATCGTCAGCAGCACGCGTGCGCCCGAACCGGGCGCTGACACTGCGACCGGCTCGACCAGCTGAGGCGCCTGCGCTGCATCGAGCAGGTTGATCATCGTTCCCGAGAATTTCAGGACCGCTGATACCGCGTCCTGATAGACGACGTCCGGCGCAAAGACCTTTCGGTAGAACGCTTTGGCCTCGTCGATATCATCGACGAACAGGGTGACGACCTCGATCCGATCCAACAGCATGGGCATATTCTCCTCCGTTGCTTCGACCCGTCAACCGATATCGCTGGCCGACTCTCCACTGGTCGCTTCGACGCTGACGGTTTCGACATGCCGCGCAAAAGTAATCGTCAGCTGCGCAGGCCGGGCGCCTCCTGGCCGGTGCGCGCCACATATTCGGTATAGCCGCCGCCATATTGATGGATGCCCTCGGGCGTCAGCTCCAGCACCCGGTTGGAGAGTGCGGCGAGGAAATGCCGGTCGTGCGAAACGAACAGCATCGTGCCCTCATATTGCGACAGCGCCTTGATCAGCATTTCCTTCGTGTCGAGGTCGAGATGGTTCGTCGGTTCGTCGAGCACGAGCAGGTTCGGCGGATCGAACAGCATCATTGCCATGACCAGCCGCGCCTTCTCACCGCCTGACAGCACCCGGCACCGCTTCTCGATATCGTCACCGGAGAAGCCGAAACATCCGGCCAACGCACGCAAAGGCCCCTGCCCTGCCTGGGGAAAACGGTGCTCCAACGATTGGAAGACGGTGTGCTCGCCGTCGAGAATATCCATGGCGTGCTGGGCGAAATAGCCCATCTTGACGCTGGCGCCGAGAGCGACGCTGCCTTCGTCAGGCTCGGCGGTGCCCGTCACCAGTTTCAACAGCGTCGATTTGCCGGCGCCGTTGATACCCATGATGCACCAGCGTTCCCGGCGCCGCACCATGAAATCCAGCCCTTCATAGATGCTTCGATTGCCGTATTTCTTGTGAACGTTCTTCAGGCTGACCACGTCCTCGCCGGAACGCGGCGCCGGCTCGAAGTCGAAGGAAACCGCCTGACGGCGCTTGGGCGGCTCCACCCGGTCGATCTTCTCCAGCTTCTTGACGCGGCTCTGCACCTGCGAGGCATGTGAGGCGCGCGCCTTGAAACGCTCGATGAACTTGATTTCCTTGGCGAGCATCGCCTGCTGGCGCTCGAACTGGGCCTGCTGCTGTTTCTCGTTCTGCGCCCGCTGCTGCTCGTAGAATTCATAGTCGCCGGAATAGGTCGTCAACGTGCCACCGTCGATCTCGATGATCTTGGTGACGATGCGGTTCATGAACTCGCGGTCGTGCGAGGTCATCAGCAGCGCGCCCTCATAACCCTTCAAGAACTCCTCCAGCCAGATCAGGCTTTCGAGATCCAGATGGTTGCTCGGCTCGTCGAGCAGCATGACATCCGGGCGCATGAGCAGGATGCGGGCAAGCGCCACGCGCATCTTCCAGCCGCCCGACAGTGCACCGACATCGCCATTCATCATCTCCTGGCTGAAGCTCAGGCCCGCGAGCACTTCGCGCGCCCGTCCTTCGAGCGCGTAACCGTCCAGCTCCTCGTAGCGCGCCTGCACCTCGCCATAGCGCTCTATGATCTTGTCCATGTCATCGGCTTGCTCGGGATCGGCCATGGCGCCTTCGAGCTCGCGCAATTCCGCAGCTACGATGCTGACCGGCCCGGCGCCGTTCATCACCTCGGCAACCGCGCTGTGGCCGGCCATCTCGCCGACGTCCTGATTGAAATAACCGATGGTGACGCCCTTCTCGCAGGAGACCTGGCCTTCATCGGGCTGCTCCTCGCCATTGATCATCCGGAAGATCGTCGTCTTACCGGCACCGTTCGGGCCGACGAGACCGATCTTCTCACCTCTGTTGAGCGCTGCGGACGCCTCGATGAAGAGGATGCGGTGGCTGAGCTGCTTACTGATATTTTCGATACGGATCATGGTTTGCGAGGCGCCTGGAGAAGGAGATTTTGGCGCGCTTATGCCATGCGGGGAAACCGCAGGATAGCCCTGTTCCCACCCTCTCGATCAAGAGTATCATGCCGAAAGGCGCGAGCGGTTTTCGAACGACATCATGCTCACCTTCTTTAATTTGGAACAGGATTGGATAATATCGCGGCTCACGCCAACGGAGACCTGTGCCAATGAGCGTTCGTCCGCCACAGTCCTTCAGACAATCCGAGCAGGATAGAAACGGCTTCAACGTCCTCGAATACGAGCTGATGTCGGAACGAGCCGATTCTCTCGGACGTCACGGGCTGAAGGTGGAGGCGGCGCTTGCCGCTCTGACGGCATGGACTCCCGACCGCCAAAGCGCCGAAGACCGCGAGAAGCTTCTCAACGAAGCGTCCGATGCCGTCTGGGCGTTCTTCATCCAGCGTGAGATCTGCGGCTTGCGGAACAACCGCGACGCCATTCAGCGCTACGGCATTCCGAACGAAGTGATCGCGAGATTGGGCGCAATGCGGAAATAACGAGGGCGATGGCTGATGTGGCCGCCGGCACGCCCTCTATTGGGTGGAAATCCCCGGTTCGGAACGATATGGCTTGCTGCCGAACCAATGCGAAAGGAAACGCGATGCCAATCTCCATCCGGATCGGGAACCAGGATCTCACCGTCGATGTCTCCTCCCTCGGCGCCGAGATGCAGGCGCTCACGTCAAGTGAAGGACGCTCTTGGTTATGGACCGGCGACGCAGCCTTCTGGGCCGGGCGGTCGCCGATCCTGTTTCCGATTGTCGGCAAGGCGCCGGATGACAAGATAGCGATCGACGGCACGGTCTATCCGATGGCCCAGCATGGCTTTGCCCGCCGCAGCGAATTCGTGCTTGCGGCCTCCACTGAGACGATGTGCCGGTTCGAACTGGCCGCCTCGGATGCGACGCGAGCGGTCTATCCTTTCGATTTTCAGCTGGCCGTGGTGCATGCGGTCGAAGGCCGCACGTTGACTGTCACGGCCGAGGTTACCAATCGCGACCAGAAGGCGATGCCGTTCGGCCTCGGATTCCATTCGGCCTTCGTCTGGCCATTGCCAGATGCTTCCGGGCGCGACCATGTCGTGACGCTCGACAATGAAGGCGAGCCGGGTCTTGTGCGGCTGGAAGGCGGTCTCATTAACCCCGCGGCCCTGCCCTCGCCGTTCGATGCCGGCCGGCTGGTGCTCGATCACGCAATGTTCGAGCAGGATGCGATGATTTTCCCTGATGGTGCGGGCGACGGCTTGAGTTACGGCGCCGAAGGCGGGCCGACCATGCAATTCCATTTCGAAAACCTGCCCAATCTTGCGCTGTGGACCAAACCGGGTGCCCCCTTCCTCTGCATCGAGCCCTGGCATGGAACGGCCGTGGAAGCTGGAGGTTCGAGCGAGCTGTCCGAGAGGCCTTCCACGACGATCCTTGCACCCGGGGCGGCGGCCAGCTTCGCCTTTACCGTCGAGATTCCGCAATAGATTGCAATCCTCCTTCGCAGAAGCCGACCTGGGAAGATTGGGCGTCCACTTCGGGATCAGTTCGCAAGAAGATGGGCTTTACTGGCTTGGTTCTTCTGGCGCCGCGACCGGGGACACCCTCAGTTCGGCGGAGCGCCCAGCGCATGCAGGATGCCGCGCAGTTCAGCGAGGCCGCGCATGCGGCCGATGGCCGGGTAGCCTGGTGTGACGACCTTGTCGAGGTCGTCGAGCATGCGATGGCCATGGTCCGATCGGAACACGATGGTGTCTTCGGGACTGCGGCGGCGGTCTTCCGCGACCAGTTCGCTGAGAACCGCGACCATGTCGACGTCGCCTTCCAGATGCGCGCTTTCATGGAATGTCCGGCCGTCACCCTCGCGCGTCGTGGCGCGCAGATGGGCGAAGTGGATGCGCGAGGCGAAGCGTCGGGCGATCGCCGGGAGATCGTTTTCGGCGCGCACGCCGAGGCTGCCGGTGCAGTAACACATGCCGTTCGCTGCCGACGGCACTGCATCGAAGAGAGCGGCATAATCGTCCGCCGTGGAGGCGATGCGCGGCAGGCCGAACAGCGAACGCGGCGGATCGTCGGGATGCAGCGTCAGCTTGACGCCGCGCGCTTCGGCCGCCGGCGTCACCGCCTCCAGGAATTCGATCAGGTGCCGGCGCAGTCTTGCGGCATCGATGCCACTATAGGCGACGAGCTTTTCGCGGAAGGCCGGAATGGTCAGAGGTTCGGTGGTCGACCCCGGCAGAGCCGAGGTGATGATGCGGGTGATATCGGCGATCTCGTTGTCCGTCATCGCTTCGAAGACGATACGCGCCCGTTCGCGGTCTTCGCTAGAATAGTGCTGCGCCGCATCCGGTCGTTCCAGGATGAAGAGATCGAAAGCTGCAAAACGCTCGTGATCGAAGCGCATGGCGGTGGCGCCGGTCGGTGTCACGAAATCGAGTTCGGTGCGGGTCCAGTCCACCACCGGCATGAAGTTATAGCAGACGATTGGAATACCGCAGGCGGCGACCGCTTCGAGGCTGGCGATCCACGACTCGATTTCGACCTTCGCCTCCCCGCCCTTGCGCTTGACGGCGTCGGGGATCGGGATGCTCTCAACGACCGACCAGACGAGCGGCGAGCGGTCGCCGGGCGTCGTCTCGATCAGAGCCTGGCGTTCGCGCACTTCCTTTTCTGTCCAGGCCCTGCCGATCGGCACCTGATGCAGCGAAGAGACGATATTCGTCGCGCCCGTCTGGCGGACATCATCCAGCGTCACCGGCGCTTCCGGTCCGAACCATCTCCAACCCTGTCGCATCCGTCTTCCTTCCCTCTCGCTTTTTCGTTTCGTGTTGGCCTGCCGTCAGCAGAAATAATCGGGGTAACGCGCGCGCAACTCGTCGACATCGGGAATGACGGCACTCAGATGATGGGTCATCGCGCTGCGTGCAACCACCGCATCATGGGCGGCCAGTGCATCGCGGATGATCATGTGTTCCTGCACCACATTATCCATGCGCCCAAGCACCGGTAACGTCAGGCGCCGTGCCCGGTCGATCTGCACTTTGACCGTTTTCAGGATTGCCCAGATGCCGGGATAACCCGATATCCGCGTGATCGCCTCATGGAAGGCCTCATCCTCCTCATGGAAGCTCGAGGCATTGCCGGTCGCGGCATGGGCCTGCTGGCGGGCAATGATGGCGTCGAGACGGGCGATATCGGCGGCCGTCGCAGTCAGAGCCGCAGCCTCGACGGTCGCGCCTTCGAGCGCCTTGCGCACGACGACCGCCTCAGGGATCGCCGAGACCGGCACCCGCGACACGACGGTGCCCGACTGCGGGTAGATATCGACCAGTCCGCCTTCGGAAAGCCGGAGCAGCGCCTCGCGCACCGGCGTGCGGCTGACGCCGAAATCATCGGCGATCCGCTTTTCCTGCAGCAGCATGCCGGGCGGCATCCGCAGCGACACGATGTCGGCATAAAGGCGATCGTAGATGGCGCCGGCCGTGGTGATACGGCGCAGCCTGCCCCCGGCCTCCCGCGATGCCGGGACGACCAAAACTTCGGTTTCTGATGCTTGCCGCATGGATATACCGGAACGCTGAAACTCCGCAGCATACTAGTATATCAGTTTTATCGACATGCCAAGACATGCTGCTCAAGGTTCGGCGCTTCGCGACTTGAGCAAGTCGACCCGCGGGCCGCAGGCTCGAGTCATGGAACGGCAGTTGCTGTGCGAAAGCGCGGGTGAACGGCATAGACCTCGCGGGAAATGGAAAGCCGATCTCTGCGCCGAGGCACTCTTTGTTTGGAACTTAGATCGGCCGAGTTGGTTGAGATCCGCAAGGAGATCCTCATGAAAAAGCCAGCACCACGCGAGACAAACGAAAATACGACTAACGGCGGCCGGCCGAAAACTCCACCCGCCGCGGACGCAGGCGGACGGAAGATGGTTCGGCGAGCCGCAAACGAAATCGACAGGCTGAGCGGCAGGTCGCCGGCAGCCAGCCGCGATGAGGAGATCCGAAGAAAGGCATATTCCCTGTGGGAGAAAGAAGGGAGGCCGGAAGGCAAGCACGGGCATCACTGGACCCTGGCCGAACATGAACTCGATGCGCAGCAGGGCGAAGCCGACAATCCTCCAAACCTTGCAGCATTGCGAGAGGCCTCGCGCGAACATACGGATGCATTTCTCGTCAAGACAGATCTCGAGGACGCCGATCAACGCGAAGCCTCCCCCGGCACGCGCGAGCAGGATTGAACGTCCCGCCTCGCGCCAATCACAAACCTCTTGCCAATTTCAGAAAGGTCCCCGACATGACCGACAAACAGAACTTGAACGCCGGATTCACCGGCACACCCGCTGAGCAGCCGGAGGGATTGACCAAGGTCGCGAAGTCGGCAGCCAAAGAGATGAAACGTGAGGCTTATGCCGTCGCCTTCGGTGCCAGAGAGCACCCGCATACCGCAAGCGCATTGCTGCTCACCACCGGCATTGTCGCATTTGGGCTTGGCTATCTCCTTGGTCGATCATCGGCGGAAGGTTCGACAGGCCCGTATTGGCGATAGCGGCAGCCGCGTCACTTCAACGACGCGCATGCATCGGTCTTCGCCGATCCCTATGATGCCGCCTTCTTCTCTCCGTACGCTCGTCGGCTGCTGGCTATCAAACCTTCACATCACGCCCGCACCTCAGACGTGTTTTCTGTTGAAGCCGGCCTTACCGTCGTACCTATTTGCCCCCATCATCGAACAGAACCAGGTCTGGCCAGACGCCTGTTGCCGGAATACCACGTCGAATAAAGCCATAGATTGCACCGTCATCACAGCTTGACAGCTGTGATGACGATCCTTAGCGAGGCAGCATCGACACGGTCAGGACCGGCAACGTGAATTATTTCAGACAACTCAAGATGGCAGTGCTTTATCCGGGGGATGAGGCCGGAAGCGCACTCGACCGAAACAACCGCATTGCCGTCTTTCTCTTTGCAATCCTTCCAGGGCTTTCGCCGAACTTTAACTCCTTCATCCTTCTCGCGTCGATGGTGTGGGGCGTCTACTGTCTGGCGATGGGCCGCCTCGTCTTGAACCTGTCGAAATCCGACCGGCTGGTCGCCATTGGCATGTCGATCTACCCGCTGGTGATGATCGCCAGCATCTTCATCAATCCGCCCTACTCCGAAGTACCGGACTGGATATTCCGGCTCCTGCCTTTCTTTTCCATCTGGCTGATATTGCCGCGGATGCGCCAATCTCCCGATGGCCGTCTCGTGCCGCTCTTTATCCTCGGCGCAGGCATCGGCATGATCGTCACCTTTCTTTTCAGTCTTCTGCAGATCATGTTTCTGATGGACAGGGCAGAGGCTGGAACGTCGAACGCTGCACTCCTCGGCGTGATAGGCATTCTGTTCGGCGGCATTGCGCTTCTCAACATTCAATCTCCCAGAAGCGTGGAGCAAAGAATTGCGATATTGGGATATGCCGCCGGCCTAGGCTGCGTGCTGCTTTCGGGGACGCGCTCGGCCTGGCTGGTCATTCCCGTCCATATCGTCATCTTTCTCTGGTATTTTCGCAAACACAGCTTCCATCTGAGTTTGCGCAGCCTGGCTATTACCAGCTCCTTGCTGTTGGCGGGACTTATCACCCTGGGCAGCGGCCAGATCCTCCATCGCATCCAGGCGCTTCAGGAAAATCTGACATCGCTCGAACGCACCGACGGCGAGATCACGTCGCTGAGTGCCCGGTTCGCCTTGTACAAAGGCGCACTATCGGCAATCAGTAAGGACCCGTTGACGGGTTATGGCCCGCAAAACCGGATGGCTTCGGTTTTGGCAGAGCTTCCCGATAATATAAGGCCGCAGCTGCCTTACTCGCATGTCCATAACGGCTTTCTGACCGCGGGAATCGACGCCGGCGTTTTCGGCATTGCAGCGCTTTCGCTGATGCTGCTGACGCCCGTGATCGGCGCGTGGAGAAAAGAAGCGGGACCGGGCCGGGATTTAGCGATTGCGCTCGCTCTTCTGCTCGTCAGCAGCTACGTCATAACAGGCAGCTTTGGCATCATGTTCAATCAGAAAGCTTTGGATCCGATCTTCGCCTACATGGTTGCCCTTATTTGTGCGGATCGCGGCAGCACGGGCTTTGCACCCGTCGTTCGGAGCTGACGTCCGGCACCCCTTGAGCCTGCAGACCCTACAGCGTGCTTTGAATTGTCTGAGGCAGCCGTATTGGCTCGGCGCCGGTGAAAGCCAGATCCGAGACCTCACCCGTTGACGAATAGCCGGAAACAAGCTCCGCCAATGTCGCACGTGCAGCGATCATATCGTTCCGGTCCAACACCGCGTTGAGCGCGTTGAGCCTTCGCGACAGCTCCGGCCAGGACAAGAAATCCTCGCGCGCCTTCATAATCCGAGGATGTTCGGTTGTTTCAGGATTATCCCCGATCAACAGCTCTTCAAAGAGCTTCTCGCCGGGCCGAAGACCGGTAACGGACAGCTCGATATCGCCTTCGGGATTGTCTTCGTCGCGGACGGCCAGCCCGGAAAGCTCCACCATCTTGCGGGCGAGATCTGCGATGCGAACCGGCTCTCCCATGTCTAGCAGGAAGACATCTCCGCCCTCCGCCATCGCGCCGGCCTGTATGACGAGTTGAGAAGCCTCGGAAATGGTCATGAAATAGCGGGTTATATCAGGATGTGTCAGCGTCACCGGGCCGCCGTCCTTGATCTGCTGCCGGAAAAGCGGCACGACGGATCCGGAGGAGCCGAGGACGTTTCCGAAACGGACCATGGAGAAATTCGTTCGCATTCTGTCGGTCGCCGATTCCGCCGCAAGCGCCTGCAGAACCATCTCCGCCAGCCTCTTGCTGGCGCCCATCACATTTGTCGGACGCACGGCTTTGTCTGTGCTGATCAGCACGAAATTCGAGACGCCGCATTTATTCGCCGCACGTGCCGCGACCAGCGTACCCATGACATTGTTCTTGATGCCTTCCACGGCATTGTGTTCGACAAGGGGAACATGCTTGTAAGCGGCTGCATGATAGAGCGTCTGAGGTCGCCAGCTCTGCATAACATGTTCCATGCGATCCTGATCGCGGACAGAACACAGAATCGGAACGATCTGCATATTTTCATGCTTGTACAGTTCGGCCAGCTTCTGCAATTCGGCATGGATATTATAAAGCGCAAACTCGTTCTGATCGATGAGGATGAGGCTGGAAGGCCCGGTGCGCAAAATCTGACGACATAGCTCGCCGCCGATCGAGCCGCCAGCACCGGTGACCATCACCACCTTGTTGCGCATCGACTTGTCGAGTAGCTCCTGGCGCGGCGCGACCGCTTCTCTTCCCAGCAGATCTTCGATCTCCAGCTCTCGGATGTCGGAGACGGCGATGCGTCCCTGAGCCAGGGCAGTGAGATCCGGCAACGTGCGAACATTGACCCTGGCTTTACGGATGTGCTCCAGGATTTCGTTGCGACGCTGCCGCGATGCGGAGGGAAGAGCAAGAAGCACGTTGTGCACGCCGAGAGATTCGGCAAGCACCGGAAGATCCGAGGGGTCGTAGATCGGCAAACCACCCATGACGCCGCCCTTGAGACGCGGATCATCATCCAGATAGCCGACGACATTGAGTTCGGCACTGTTGATCAAGGCACCGGCCAGTTGCCGCCCGGCCGTCCCTGCCCCATAGATCAGCACCTTGGCGAGCATATTCTTGTGAAGGATGCGCTGGTAGGCATCCCCGAGCCAGTAGCGGATACTCAACCTCGACAGCCCGATCGCAATCAACAGAAGGAAGGGCTGGAGGATGCCGACGGTTCTCGGAACACCGGGGACGCTGAGTGCTGTAAATATCGTCATGAAGGCGACGCCGTAGATCGCAATCGCCTTCAGAACAGTAATGAAAGCAGCCATATTGGCATAACGGAAGATCGCCCGATACATGCCCATGACGATGAAGATGGGAAGTGCCATACACAGCGAAACGAAGACCGGCAACCACTGGACGCCGGTCAGCACCGTCCATTCGTTCAGGCGGAAGCAATAGGCCAGCCAGATCGTCAGAACACAAAAGCTGGAATCCAGCAGCAAGGCCAGAGCGCGTTTGGCAACCCGCGGCATCGCCAGCAGAGGGGCGACGAGCGCTTGCATCGGCATTAAGAACCATCCTGAGCGCGGCGTCTCAGTGGGGGTATTTTCGGGCATTGCTTACCAGCGTCTCGCGGATCAATCAGACAACCACCTTCTTGTCATTTTCTGCAACGAGCGCAACTGAAATAATCGGAAAGTAAGGTCTCCCGCACCGCTTATCTATCAGAAGTAGGTAGCTTAATGCCTTATTCCCTTGCGGCGGATTACCTTCTCGGCCGTCATAAACAGGATGCTTATGTCGAAGCCGAACGAGCGGCGTTCGAGATATTCGACATCGAATTTTACCTTCTCCGGAATCGGCAATTCGTCCCGGCCATTGATCTGCGCCCATCCCGTCAGTCCGGGCAGGAGCTTGTCGACACCATGGGCCGTCCGCAACTCTATCAGATCATATTGATTGTAGAGTGCCGGCCGCGGGCCGACGAAACTCATCTTCCCCTCGAGAATGCACCAGAGCTGCGGCAGTTCGTCGAGGCTGGATTTGCGCAGAAACGAACCGATCGGTGTCAGAAAGCGATCCGGATTTTCGAGCAGATGCGTGGCAACCGTCGGTGTGTCGACGCGCATGCTGCGAAATTTCGGCATCAGGAAGATCTGATTGAAACGGCCGACACGTTTTGACCAATAGAGGATCGGTCCCGGCGAGGTAAGGCGAACACAAAGAGCGACGACAAGGATTGGAACGAGCAGGATCGCCGCCGCAATCAAAGCCAAGAAAAAATCCACCGCCCGTTTCAAACCCATGCTCCGCAGTTCTTCCGCCTCACCGACCGACCATCCGCCATTCGCGCTATCGCGTTGCCGTATCGTCAAAAAGCGTTTCGCGTCAACTGCTGGGATGTGGTGTTTTTTCATGGATCGGCTTGGTCGATCATCCCCTGCGGCGGCTCTTCCGTCTCTCAAAATTTTCTCGGCCCTAACCCTCTGATCCGAAAGCCGGAAGCTGCCAACCAGAAACTATTTCAGCCTTTATTTCCGTTACACTCTGTTAACCATAATCGTTCGTGTCAGCAGACCGTGAAGCGGGCAGCCGGCGTCACAACGCCGATGGCTTAGTGTCGCTGCTGCCTTCACAAAGCCTGCTTGCGTTTAGAAGCCCCCACCCGAACACCGGGTCTTTCCCTGGCTTCCCAATGTCATCGGTAAATTGCCTTATCTTTGCCTCCAGACTTTCATGCGACATATCAGGATCGCCAGCGATCAGCACCGAGACCGCCGCCGTGACGAAGGGCGCAGCGAAGGATGTGCCGGTTTTTTGTCGGGCGCCGGAGATGGACGCCGCAGTCCAGACCCCCACGCCAGGAGCGGCAATGTCAATATAATCGCCACGCACGGCACGGCGATAAGGGTTGCGCCCCTTGTCAACTGCCGTCACGGCAATCACGTCGTCATAGGCCGCAGGGTAAACAGGCTTTGCGTTCGGGCCATCATTGCCGGCGGCGGCCACCAGGATCATCCCGCTTTCAGTCGCCGCTTTCACGGATTTTTCGAGCACCGCGTTCGCCGGGCCGGTCAAGCTCAGGTTGACGACCTTGACGTCACGCTGAACGAGCATATCCAGCGCCCGCACGAGGTCGTAAATGTTGGCGATATCCGCAGATTTTCCGGAGCGCTGAAAGGCATCGACGGCGATGAGTTCCGCCCCAGGCAGGAGGCCGGGGACGCGGCTGTCCGATGCACCGATCAAGAGGGCAGCAACGGCAGTACCATGCTGCGCGCCCGATTTTGTCGCCTCCCCTTCACTGAGGCGAATGACCTCCAACCGCGTATTCGTCAGGGTCACATGATCGATATTGATCGCCGTGTCGATGAGACCGATGCGGGGCGGCTTGGCGCATCGGGTGATCTCACTGGTCGGCCACCCGACGATCTCGCGGACGAGTGCGCACCCCTCCCCCGAGCAGCCTGCCTTGTTCTCCGATTGCGGCTGGTAGAAATGGTTGAGATCGACCACGGCCGTCGCACTGCGGGCCACGACGGCAGCGCGCGCCGAATCGAGCGTCATGCCCGCCGGCACGATGAGCCTCACCATTTCGCTGCCGATGAGCGAAACCTGGATGCGATCATCAACGGCAAAGCCCTCCTGGGTCAATCCGGCAATCGCGTCTTCTTCAAGACCAATCGCGATGAGCTCGTTATGCGCCTGTTCCGGCGTTGGGGCTGGGCGGCGCATGGGTGTACGACGCTCGCGGGATGGCCAGCGAAAGAGCGAGCGCAGATCATGGAAGCCGCCTCCGCCCCGATGGTATGCGGGACTGTCACGGTCTCCACCGCGGCCGTTATCGTCGCCACCACCGCCGCCGTCATCGTCATCTCCATCATCGTCATCGGCAAGCGCAGCGGGCATGGTGAACCCAGCGTCACCCAACGGCAGGGGCAGAACAGTAAGTACCCCGCCGATAGTTGCAGCAGCGAGGAGTCGCAATGACTTAATCTTGACTGTAAGCAGCATGGTCGGTCTCCTGCGGCAGTTTCCGATTGGATTCTCAGATCGAGAAGCCACTTTCGATCAAACTATCCCGAGAATACGTTTGACTCGACAGCTTATTCCCTCGCGTGCGAAAAAGCGGAATGACCAACGACACGCAGACAGTACCCGAACGGCTGGTTGCCTTCCTGCCGAACCTCAGGCGTTTTGCGATCTCGCTGTGCCGTTCCTGGGAATTGGCAGACGACCTTGTGCAGATGGCCTGTGAGCGCGCTATCCTCGCAGCCGACAGCTTTGTACCCGGCAGCCGGTTCGATGCCTGGATGTTCCGCATTCTGCGCAATTTGTGGATCGACCACCTGCGCCGCCAGAAAACGGCTGGCCCCCAAGGCGATCTGGAGGATGCGCGCGATGTGTCGATTCCGTCCGGCGAGGCTGCATCGCTTGCGCGCATGGATCTGCTCGAAGTGACCGCCGCCCTCCAAAAGCTGCCGGCCGAACAGCGTGAAGTGCTGGTGCTTGTCTGCGTTGAGGAGTTCAGTTACCGCGATGCCGCCGAGGTTCTCGCTATCCCGATCGGCACGGTGATGAGCAGGCTTGCCCGCGCACGGAAAAATCTGATGGAGCTGACGGGAATAAGTTTTGGCGAGAGACGTTCGCCCGATACGAAAGGCGGCGTTTTATGAGCAAGAAAGATTTTGACGATGAAACATTGATGGCATTTGCCGATGGCGAACTGGACGAGACGCAAAGCCACGCCCTGGAAGAGGCACTTGCTAGCAACGAGGCGCTCTGCGAACGCCTCGCTGTCTTCCTCGACAGCCGCCAGTTGGTGGGTGACGCGCTGAAACCGCTGATCGACGAGCCGGTGCCTGAGGCGTTGCTTGCTTCGGTCCGCAGGATGGCGGATGAGGCACGGAGCCAGCCGCCGCAGGATAACGTCGTTTCCTTCCGTCCAAAACAACAGCAGCAGACGATGCGGCGCCGGCTCGTGCCGGTGGCGGCAAGTCTTGTGGCGATCGTGACCGGCGTTGTCGGTTTTGCGCTGGGCCGCATAAACCCGTCTGCATCGAATTCCGGCGCAGAGATCGCCGCTGTCCTCGACCGCGAGGTGTCTGGTCGGGACGTGACGCTGTCTTCCCCGGAAACGGTGCTGCATGTCGTCGCCTCATTCCGCGACGAACGCGGCGAACTCTGCCGCGAATATGAGCTGAAGCAGCCGAAAAGCAGCACGCTCACCGTCGCTTGCCGGCAGAACGGCGCCTGGGCGACGCGGCTCGCACTAACATCTGCGAAAGCCGACGGATACGTACCTGCCTCGTCACAGGAGACGATCGACGCCTATCTGGCCTCGATCCAGGCTGGGGCGCCACTTTCGCCTGAGGAGGAACGAAAGGTTCTGGCCCCCGAATGAATATTTGCCATCATCAGGAATAAGTCTTTCCGGGCGCCGTTCTTCCCGCATCGATTGATGGGAGAACAGCGATGACAATGGCTTTTTTGAATAAACCGCAGCCCCGATTGACATTTCTCTGCCGCAAGGAGGACGAGGGGGTTATCCCCGCTCCCGTGCGCGCCAAGACGGCGCTGCCCGACTGGTTCCGCAGGCTGCCTGCCGTCGATGAGGCACATGTCTCATCCAACAACAGCGGCTTGACCGTGAAGCGTTGCATGCCCTTCCTCGACGCGATGGCGACGGGCTGGGTGATCGGGCTGGCGGCAAGCGTGCGCATGGAAATCTCCGACGATGGCAAAACGGTCGATTGCGGTTGGGATTTCGACCGCACGCTCGTCAGCAACCATGCCAGCCATCAGGTCGCTGGCAATCCGCGCGAGCCGCTACCGCCGTGCAAGTTCCACAATTATTGGACCATCCGCACGCCGCCCGGCTGGAGCTGCCTGTTCGTGCCGCCGCTCAATCGACCGAATGGCGTCTTCGAAGTCGTTGCCGGGGTCGTGGATACCGACACCTACCAATCGGAAATCCACTTCCCGTTCTTCGCCACCGGTGAGGACGGCCTGCATATGCTGGAGCGCGGCACACCGATTGTCCAGGTCATTCCATTCCGCCGCGACGCATCCGACCTCGACGCCGACATCCGCACCGAAAACCCGGAGGAAGGCACCATTCGCAAGACGATCCTGCGCAAGACACTCGCATCGGACGGCTGGTACCGCCGCTTCGCCCGCGCGCAGCGATAGTTTTTTGAGACGGATTTTCCCGCTTCGCCGTCGCTGCCCATCGCAGCGGCGGTGCTTCCGCGTGTGTTGCAGATTCAAATTATCCTATTGAAAATATTTCGGTTTTTCGAGGAATAAACATCGCTCACCGCCGTTTCTCCCTCGCAGCCAAGGAGGCTGTCACTCAAAGGAGAAACGTCATGAAGAAGTTCATCGCAATCCTGAGCGCGTTCCTGGTGGTCGGTGCCGCGGCACCCGCGCCCGCCCTCGCCGATGACCCGGTCACACGGCTTTTGCAGAAGATGACGCAAAGCAACAAGGCGAGCCACGCCCGCTATAACCGCGACCGGGACGACGATCGGCGCAGCAGCTGGAGCTCGAACCGCAATTCCAACAGTTCGTCGAACTCCTCCCGGAATTCCAACTCGAATTCCAATTCGAATTCGAGCTCAAACAGCAGCTCCAATTCGTCGAGCAACTCCAACTCGAACAGTTCATCGAACTCTTCGAGCAATTCGAACTCTTCCTCCAATTCCTCGTCAAATTCGTCCTCCGACGACGATTGAGGCTCAGTCTGAAACCCGAAAGGAGGGCGATCGTGGCCCTATATGCAATCGCCCCTCTGGACCCCCACGCCAACCGGCGTGGGGAACCCTCTATGGCAGCCGAGCGCACCGTGCCGCTTGCCCGCGTCAAGCAGATCGTCGCGGCGATCGTGCTCGCCTTCAGCGCCATGCTGATCTTCCTGGCGATCGACGACCTCACCCTGAAGATGCGGCTGACACTCGCCGTCTTCGTCGCAACGATCACCGCCTGGACCATCCTCGACCTGCCGGACACGCCCGTGGCGCTCGCCGCCGCCGCTCTTCTGCCGGTCGTCGGCTCGATTGACGAGGATGTGCTTTACCGCTCGCTCGGTAATGATATCGTTTGGCTGATGCTGGCGGCCTTCGTTGTGGCCGGCGTGCTGCGTCAGGTCGGCGTAATCGAACAAATTATCCGTCGGCTGCTCGCCCGGTTCGCCACCGTACAAGGCTTGTTCTGGGCGCTGACGTTCTTGATCTTCGCCACCGCCTTCATCATCCCCTCGACCTCGGCGCGCGCCGCCATGCTGGCACCGGTCTATCTTGGTCTCGCAGCCGCAATCGGCAATACACGGGTCAACCGGGCGCTCGCGCTGCTCTTTCCCTCAGTCATCCTGCTCTCCGCCGGCGCTTCGCTGATCGGCGCTGGTGCCCACCTCGTCGCGGCCGGGATGATGGAGCGCCTGCAGGAGCAAGGGCCCGATTTCCTGGGCTGGATCGCGCTTGCCGGACCCTTTTCGCTGCTGTGCTCGCTGCTCGCCTGCGCCGTGCTGCTGCATCTTTTTCTTACCCGCGAGGAGCGGGCGATAGCGATCGCCGAGCGCAACGCCGACGAGGCCCCGACCCCTTTGACACGCCAGCAATGGACCGTGCTCGCCGTGACCGGCGCGATGATCCTGCTCTTCGCAGCGCAGCCCATGCACGGCATCGGCATGCCGCTCATCGGCATCGCCGCTGCCCTGCTGTTGGCGAACCAAAAGGTCTCCGGCTTACCGCTGAAGGCGGCGCTCAAGAGCGTGGAGTGGAACCTCCTGCTCTTCCTCGCCGGCACGCTCGTCATCGGCGAGGCGCTGTTGGAGACCGGCACCGCGAAAGTGCTGGCCGAGCGGATGGTCGACCTTGCCGGAAACAGCATCGCGGCATCGCCCGCACTCCTGGTCTTTTTCGCTGCCGTGGTCGCGACGCTTTCCCACCTCGTCATCACCTCGCGCACGGCGCGGGCGACCGTTCTCATACCTGCGCTTGCCCTGCCGGTCGCAGCCCTCGGTGTTGACCCGCTGAATCTCGTCATGGTCGTTACGTTGGCGAGCGGCTTTTGCCAAACGCTGATGGTCTCCGCCAAACCGGTAGCGCTATTCGGCGCGATGGATCCGCCCCCCTTCGGACAGGCCGACCTGTTCCGGCTCGCCAGTTGGCTGATCGTGCCCTTCGTGGTGCTGCTGGTCGTCTTCGCCACACTCGTCTGGCCGCTGCAGGGCCTGCCGCTGTACTGAACAGTACAGATAGACAAAAGGGAAAGACGGCAGCGTGCGGTCTTTTTTATTTAGTCGGCTTTTATATTCATACTGCAGGAATATCCTCGGGGCTGTCCCGTTCCTCCCCTGTCACATCGTTGTCATAGTAGAAAGGAACATCCCATGTCGTTCACGGTTCTCGTCGCGCCCTCCGGTTTCAAGGAAAGTCTGTCGGCAGATCAGGCCGCGGATTGCATCGAAAGCGGCGTTCTGCGCGCCTTTCCCGGCCTTACCATCATCAAAGCGCCAATGGTCGATGGCGGCGAGGGTTTCACCAAGGCGCTCGTCAAGGCGACCGACGGTACGCTTCACCAGATGACGGTGACCGGCCCGGTCAACGACCCAGTCGAGGCGCATTTCGGGTTTCTCGGCGGTAGCGACGAGCCGACCGCCGTCATCGAGATGGCCGCAGCCGCCGGGCTCAGCCTCGTGCCGCGCGACCAGCGCAATCCCTGCGTGACGACGAGCTATGGCGTTGGCGAACTGGTGCGTGCCGCGCTCGACCGAGGTGCACGCCGCATCCTTCTCGGCTGTGGCGATAGCGGCATCAACGATGGCGGCGCCGGCATGGCCGAAGCGCTCGGCATCCGTCTCCAGGACCAGGAAGGCAATCGCCTGCCTCGCGGCGGCGCAGCTCTTTCCCGCCTCGCCGCCATTGATATGAGCGGCCGCGATCCTCGTCTTGAAGGCGTACGCATCGATGCTGCCGTCAACTGGCATAATGTCCTCCTCGGTGAACGCGGTGTTGCGCGCATTTTCGGGCCGCAGAAGGGCGCAACGCCGATGCAGGTGGAGCTGCTTGCTGCCGCCATGGAGACGTATGCCACGGCGATTCGGTGCACGACCGGCATCGATGTCGGTATGGCGCCCGGGTCCGGCGCTTCCGGCGGACTTGGTGCCGCGATACTCGGCCTCCTCGGCGGCAGATTGCATCCGCGATACGACATCGTCATGCAGTATCTGGAGCTCGACCGGTTTATCGCACGGGCTGATTTGGTCATCACGGCGGAAGGCAGCCTTGACGGGCAAACCCCATATGGAAAGGTGCCTGCCGAAGTGGCTGCACGGGCAAAAATTGCCGGAGTGCCCGTCATCGCACTCGCCGGCACCATCGGCAAAGGCGTACGCCTTAATTTCGAGCATGGCATTGATGCCTTTGCGTCGATCCTGAGCAGGCCCTGCTCGCTGGAAGACGCCATCTTCAGCGCCCCAAAACTACTCTCCCGAGCGGCAGAGGATGCAGTCCGCATGGTCATGGTGGGCATGAAGCTTCGGGCACGATGGCGCCAGGTTGCGTGACCTTGAGCAAGGGTAAAGGGGACAAAGTTAGCTTCTGCAAGCACCAATTCATCCCGTCTTCGCTCTCATCGGCGAATTGCTGCGGGCAAGGGCCATCAGCATCGGTCCGATGGCGAATTCCCCTTTCTCCGCGCGTCGTGTCAGGTCGCGCAGGTAACCGCCGGCGGAATTGATGTGCCCTGCCCTTTCGAGAACGCAGGCCATGACGGTGGCCGCATTTTCAGGTCCCATGATGTCGCAGGCCTGCTCATAGGCCGATGGGCTGACGCCGAGCATCGAGCGAACGACCACAGCCGCGGCCATCAGCTCGCGCCATGTGCCGACCGAGCCCTGCGGTCCATAGGCTGCGATTTCCGGGCAGGCCTGCAGCACCAGCCCCAGTGGGAAGGATTTGAGCGCGGCGTTGGGAGCGGGGGCAGAACTTGTGGCCGGCACACGCCCGTTCTTCTCTTCATCTTTCTGTATTCCGACTGTCGGTTCGGCCCGACCCGCCGATCGATCGTCCGCCGTTGCGCCCTGCTTCGTTTCGGAAGCTGGTTCAAGTTCAGTAATGGATTGTGGATTTGAATTCTGTATGTGCCGCTCATAATGTTGGGCATTGCCGCTATGATTTTGAGTTTTAACCTGCATTTCCAACTGATTGGTGATTTCTTCGCGCAGCAGCTCCAATTCGTCGAGTGCGGCTGCGACCTGTTCGGCGGAAGGCGACCGTGGCAGCCGCTCGACGACATCGCGAAAATGCAGATGAACCCGGCTCCAATCGCCGGCGGCGCCCTCCTCCAATGCCATCTCGATGAGCTTGGCGACATCGCGCCGGCAAAGCGTCAGGCGTTCTCTGAGCCGCTGCAGGTGCAACCGTTCCGCAACCACCTCCGCCGCCAACCGCTCGATTTCCTCAGCACGCACCAGCAGCGGCGCCAGCGAAAAACCGAATGCGTCGCGGATCTCCCCACCCTGCTCCTTGCGGGCGTAGCGCTTGCCGTTCGGGCTGTCCTTGCGGATCAGCAGCCCGGCCTCGATCAGGCTCGCCAGGTGGCGACGGATCGTCTGCTCCGCCATCCCATGCGCGCGCAGCGAGAGCTGAGCATTGGAAGGGAACACCACGAGCCCGTTTTCCTCAGAGAGCTCTCCCTTGGGATAAAAGCTCAGCAAGGCGTTCAGGATAGCGAGGGCCCGGTCGGTGATGCCGAGCAGCGGCTTGGCCTCGCACAGGGCACGATAGAGTTTCCACTTGTCGATAGATTGGCCGGGCTCGATTTCTCGAGCAGCCGCCTGGCTTGCTAACATGCCAAGCGTCATCGGCCGCCGCCCGAAGGGCGTCGTCACACTTCCGCTTTCCATTTTCTTCGCCTTCTTCAAGGCAAAAGATCGCGGCTCACCAAATTCGGTGCCAAAGACTCTTGACTATGATTCGCGGAAATGTGATTCTCTGGGTGTCTAGATCAGAGAGGGCTTCCGCGACGGCAACGTTCGGGGGCCTTTTCTTTTGCTTATTGATCTCCGTTCTTGGTCAAATCCTGTGTCTTCTCGAACGCCTCGTAGAGACGATCCAGATTGCTGGCGATGTAGGCTCCAAAGGCAGACGCCTTCTCCGCCTTCAACGCGATGGTGAACTGTTTCCCGTCATCCTTGATCTTCGCCTTGACCGCGCCGTCCTTGCGCTGCCAGGCGTGAGCGGCGGGCTGAAGCGCCGCTATGGATGAGGCCTGTTGTTGCCTCCTGCTGATGAAGGCAACCAGCATATCGAAGCGGGCATCCGGCTCCGCCGTCTCGAATTCCGCCGATCTGGTGAACTCGATCGCTCGTGCGGCGATGTTTTCGGCCTCGAATTTCACGGACAGATCGTGCCAACGATCACGGCCAGTGGTCTTGGCCGCACCGATCGCGGTCAGGACTTCGGCTGGGATCCGCTTGGTGACGGACAGCATCTTGGAAACCGTCGTCTTGTCGGCGCTGAGCGCGGACATGATCGTTTCCCTGTCGAAGCCCAACGTGTCGAGTTTGTCGGCGAACATCGTCCTCTCGATGAAGGAGAGATCGGCGCGTGCCGAATTCTCCTGGCCCTGCGCAATGACATGGTCGCGATCGTCGAGTTTCTTGACCACGGCGCGGACAGGTCGGCCGAGTTCCTTGGCGGCCCGGGCGCGACGGTGGCCGAAGGCGATCTGATATCGGCCGTCCTTCTCAGGATGCGGGCGGACGAGGATCGGCGAATCCTGACCACGTAACCGGATCGCCTCGACCAATTCGCGAAACTGTTCGTCGGTATGCGCCAGCCGGTCCGTCACGAAGGAATCTTCGATCAGGGCAGGGTCGAGATCAATCACCGTCTCACCGGTCGCCAGCTTTTCCTCGATCGCTTTGGCGGCATCGGCCTTGGCAGCCAGCGCATCGATACTGCGTGTCACGGCACCGAGAGCGCCGATCCCCTTATAGGTGAGCTGCTGCTTCTCGTCCCTGTGGAGCGGTTCGTCCTCATTGTTTACCGCAGTAAACTTCTTGGAATCGTCCATCAGGCCCGAAAGGAGATTCTTACGCGCCATCAGCCAGCTCCTCGTCCCAGTTTACCGCAGTAAACTTCTCGGTCATTTCCGCCCCCAAGCCTTGTGGATGAGATCGGCGATCTCGGTGTTGACGGCATCCATCGCCTCCATGGCGCGGTCATAGGTCGCGCGGGTAAACTGGTTCCGCTCGACTTCGTAAAGCGTCTGATTGGTCATCGCCGCATCGGAGATCGCGACGCTGCGCAACATCGGATTGGTAAGCACATGGTTCTTGAACATCGAACGCATGAAGGCGACCATTTGCGTCTGCGGCCCGTCCTGCGGATCGTAGCGAGTGACGAGATAACGCAACCAGTCGAGGTTCATGTTGCCGCCGGCACCTTTCAGTGTGTTCAGCACCTCGCCGAGCATCTGCAGGAATTGGCACATCGACATGACGTCGAGCATCTGAGGATGAACGGTGATCAGAACTGCCGTTGCGCCGCAAATGGCGCTCATGGTCAAGAAGCCGAGCTGGGGAGGGCAGTCGATGATGACGACATCGTAATCGTCGGCGACTGAGGACAGCGCCTCGTCCAGCCGCGCGAAGAAGACGCGTCCATAGTCGCCCGCCTTGCCCTGAGCAAGGACGCGTGGCGTATCGTGCTCGAATTCCATCAGTTCGAGATTGCCCGGCACCAGATGAAGGTTCGGGAAATTCGTCGGACGGATGATCTCTCTCAGCGGACGCCGCTGATCGTCATAACGAATGGCGGCGTAGAGCGTCTCATTTTCGTCGACGTCGAACTCCGGCTGAAAACCGTGGATGGCGGAGAGAGAGGCCTGCGGATCGAGGTCGACGGCAAGGACACGGTGACCCGTCAGGGCAAGATGCTGGGCAAGGTGTGCTGCACTCGTCGTCTTGCCGCTGCCACCCTTGAAGTTGACGACGGCAACGACCTGCAGATGTTCGTTGTCGCGGCGATGGCGCATATAATGCGTTCCGGCGCGGGCGTTGTGCTCCAGGAAGCTGCGCATCTCTTCCATTTGCTCCGCCGTATAGGATCGACGGCCCGACGGCGTGACCTGGGGAAGGGCGCCTTTGCCTTCCAGCGATAGGTTGCGAAGATAGCCGCTGGTGACACCGAGGAAACGCGCCGCCTCGGCAAGCTGAAATTCCCTCAGACCCTTCAATGCACGCGGCGGAAACATCTCGAGCCGATGCTGCTTCAGCTTATCGGACAGTTCCTGCGCCTGACCAATAATCAGCTGATCGACATCAGAAATTGCTTTTTCTATCTGCGGTGCCATATTCATGGAAATCTCGAAAATGCGATTTAAAAGCCCCAGGCGCTGGGAAACCGCATTTAGCGCCGATTCTGGAGGGGTGGCAAGGCAAATAGGGTTAACAAGACCCTACCGCGAGGTTGTCCAATCTTTTTCAAAGGCTTGAATGGCGCCCGGTGCCGCTGTCCAGCGTGGCTATCGCGCATTCACTGGCCGAATCGCAAGAGTAAGACTGCACAACCGGCATCATAGCCGATTCGATACGTCAGAATCGAGATATCGAGCGTGCACAGCTTTTTGAAGTACGTCCGCAATGGGCAAACACCTGTACAGTCAGTGGCCGTTCAGTGCCGCGTGGCAGAGAACCGTCCTGATATCTGCCTGGGGGAGGGGACACGGCGCTTCTGTCGAGATCCTGCAGCAGAGCGCCCAGCGCAAGATCCAGGCGATAGGCGGAGAATTCAGCGCCCAGCTCGGCGCCGTCGCTCAGATAGCGATCCGGCAAATGCCAAATCGCAAGCAGACCCTTTCGGGAAATGCCACTGATTGTCCGGTCGGCCCGCCAGGCGCAACGCTGCGATACCCGCCTATTCTCCGCGCGGAAGGGTGATATCCGCTACGGAAGCTCCCGATGTCAGACCGCGGCTTTCCGCCTGCGCCATCGCCTTCACCAGCGCGATGACCGTTTCGCGGACATTGCTGTCGGCGATCTTTAGAAAGGCGCGATTGAGCACCAATCCCTCTTTCGTTCGCAGGAATTCGACGACCGGATCGGTATTTGCGGATAGATCCAGCCCTTGCAGCGTCAACGGCTCGGAACTCTCCTGTTCGAAGAAGAAGCTCGGCGACGTGTGTAGCACCTCGGCGATCCGCTGCAGCCGGCTCGCGCCGATGCGGTTGATGCCCTTCTCGTATTTCTGAACCTGCTGAAAGGTCACGCCGATCTGCTCGGCAAGCCGTTCCTGGCTCATCCCGAGCAACTGCCGGCGCATTCTGATGCGCGCTCCGACGTAGCTGTCTATTGCATTCGCTGTCTTGACATTCATCGCGTGTGTTCAGCCTCGATCGCATTTTCAATCGGCGCAGCTGTAGTATCCCCCGCACCGGTTTTCCATGGTTGTTTTCATATAGCATAGTGGATATGCGACGATCGCGACTGACTGTGATATGAAAGCCCCCCGTTCAGAAAGACGTGAAAGCACGCAGAAATCACTCGGCGGAAACGCAAATCGGACAAAAGCCGTACCAATACGGATAAAACTGGGCTGTAATTGCGTCCCTGCTTACGCTAAATGCAGTTCAGCGACCGTCGCACGAGAGTCTTCCCAGCCCCGATCGCCCGAAAATCCATCGAACAAAAGCGACGTCGCACGGCACCGGCCGTGCCTTGCAGGAGAAGTATTGATGGCAACCGTTGCCGAGAGCGCGCCCCGTTTCGAAAAAACAACGATGTCTATCCTGATGGCGGTCAGCTTCTGCCACATGCTGAACGACATCATGCAGTCGCTGCTCGCCTCACTCTATCCGCTGTTCAAGGCGAACTACGATCTCGATTTCGTGCAGATCGGTCTCCTCACCATGACTTTCCAGGTCACGGCTTCGCTGCTGCAGCCGCTGGTCGGCATCGTCACCGACCGCTGGCCGATGCCCTATTCGCTGCCGGTCGGCATGGCGAGCACCTTTTGCGGCCTCATTCTGCTCGGCAATGCCGGCAGTTTCGCCCTGCTGCTGGTTGCCGCAAGCCTGATCGGCTTCGGCTCGGCGGTCTTCCACCCCGAATCTTCGCGCGTTGCCCGTCTTGCCTCCGGCGGTCGCCACGGTTTCGCGCAATCCTTCTTCCAGGTCGGCGGCAATGCCGGCCAGGCGATCGGTCCGCTGCTTGCCGCCTTCATCGTGCTGCCGCTCGGTCAGCACAGCGTCTCCTGGTTCGCCGCCATCGCCATGGTCGGCATGGTCGTGCTGAGCTGGGTCGGCAACTGGTACATCAGCCACAGGCGTCAGAATGCCAGTAAGCCGGCAATAAGCCGGACCCTGCCGCTGCCGCAGAACCGGGTCATCTGGGCGCTGCTGATTCTGGTGCTGCTGACGGCAACGAAGAATGTCTACATGGCCAGCGTGTCGAGCTACTTCACCTTCTATGTCATCGACAAGTTCGAGCTCAGCGTGCAGCAGGCACAGCTGATGCTCTTCCTGTTCCTCGGCTCGGTCGCTGTCGGCACCTTCCTCGGCGGCCCGATCGGTGACCGCTTCGGTGCCCGTTTCGTCATCTGGTTCTCGATCCTCGGCGTCATTCCCTTCGCGCTCTTGCTTCCCTATGCGAACCTCTTCTGGACGGGTATGCTCAGCGTCGTCATCGGCCTTATCTTCGCTTCAGCCTTCTCGGCAATCGTCGTCTTCGCGCAGGAACTGGTGCCTGGGCGCGTCGGGCTGATTGCCGGGGTCTTCTTTGGCTTTGCATTCGGGGCAGGGGGGCTTGGTGCAGCACTGCTCGGGAGCTTCGCCGATACCCATGGCATCGATTTCGTCTACCGCATCTGCTCCTATCTGCCGCTGCTCGGTCTCCTGACGGTCTTCCTGCCGCGTATTCCCAAGCAGAAACCAGTCTGAGGCGACATCGCTTATCGACAATCGATCGAGCCGGAATGTCACCGACACTTCGGCTCGATGCATCATTCAGTTTCGCACGTCGCCATCGCCCACAGGCCCGAACGTATTTTTCTCCTCCTATGGGGAAGAGGGATCACCATTCCTTTAATCCACTATTTTTATAGATAATATTCGTCCAATAATGACCTCGGTCTCGGCACGATATTGGAAGGAAATGGCATGTCTGCTCACAAACTGGTCGGCCTTGCGGGTAGCTTCAACCGCCCCTCGAAGACCTTTGCGCTTGTCGAAAACATTGCCGGTCTGGCCGCCGAGAAATATGGCTTCGACAACACCATCTACGATTTGACTGATGTCGGCCCCTCGCTCGGCCAGGCGCTGCGCCGTGACGATCTCGACAGTCGCGCCCGGGAAGTTATCGACGACATCGTCAATGCCGATGTGCTGGTCATCGGAGCGCCGACTTACAAGGGCAGTTATCCCGGCCTCTTCAAGCATCTGATCGACCTGATCGACCCGCATGAGCTGCGCGCCAAGCCAATCATCATCACTGCGACCGGCGGCGGTGACCGCCATGCGCTGATGGTCGAGCACCAGCTCCGCCCGCTCTTCGGTTTTTTCATGTCTCACACGCTGCCGACAGCGGTTTACGCGTCCGACCGCGACTTCACGGATTACCGTGTGTCGTCCGATCCGCTTTCCAAGCGGATCGGGGAGGTCATCAGCGAACTCGCGGCCTTCTTTCCCAGCCGGAATCAGGCACTTATCGCTGCCGAATGAAGAGCGTCGGGAAGCTTGAAACGGCGCCACGGAGGCGCCGTTTTCATTTTGCAACATGCTCACGAGCCGCAATTAATCCACAAAATTGATGGAAATTTATCCTGCCGATATCGGTGGTTGGGCAAGAGTTTTTCCGGCCCTTCCTCCACATCAGACATTCGTGCTTCGCTCGCGATCCGCCCATTTGCCATGATCAGCCTGCTCGGGGCGTTCGGCCTCATTCAGTCAGACGGGATATACAATGACCAAGAACAAAAATCTTCACGGCTTCCACCTTTCGCGCCGGGCGGCTCTTGCCGCCGTCGCCGTTTCAGCGGCCGCAGTCTTTTCCTTTGCAGCACCCCACCCTTCCTTTGCCGAGGACAAGTCGATCAAGGTCGGCATCATGAGCGGCGAGGATGAAGATGTGTGGCGTGTAGTCACAAGCGAGGCGGGCAAGAAGGGTCTCAAGATCGAGACCGTCATCTTCAACGACTACACCCAGCCGAATGAAGCGCTGGAGCGCGGCGAAATCGATGCCAACGCCTTCCAGCATCAGCCCTATCTCGACAACCAGATCCAGCAGCACGGCTATCACATCGTTCGCGTCGGATATACCGGGGTCTGGCCGATCGGCCTTTACACCAAGAAATACAAGTCCGTTGCAGAGATCCCGGAAGGTGCCGTCATCGGCGTGCCGAACGATCCCTCGAACGAAGGCCGTGCGCTGCGCGTTCTCCAAAACGAAGGCCTGATCAAACTGAAGGACGGCACCGGTATTCTCGCGACCGTCGCCGATGTCACCGACAATCCGAAGAAGATCGAGATCAAGGAGCTCGACGCCGGTATCGTCGGCCGTTCGATCGATGATCTGGATGCCGGTATCGTCAACACCGACTGGGCGTTGAAAAGCGGTCTTTCGCCGGCCGAACGCATCGCCCAGGAGCCGATCGACGACAATCCGTACCGCAACTTCATCGCCGTCAAGGACGATAACAAGGATGCCGACTGGGTCAAGACGCTTGTGTCTTCTTATCAGAACGACACCGTGAAGGCCGAGTTCGACAAGGTCTATAAGGGAACGGGTCTCAGCGCCTATTGATCCGAGGCAGGGCTGGGGTTAAGGCCTGCCGAGAGGCGGTCCGGGCGTTCTTGCCCGGGCCGCCTTCAGTATTTGTAAGGAAAAACACATGAATTCCTTTGTTTCCACCACGGCGATCGAGGCAGAGCCGCAAGCGGCGGCCGAAGAGGTTGTGAGGCTGACCGACGTGAAGCGGCGGTTCGGAGCCACTGCAGCCCTCGACGGTGTTTCGCTGACGGTGAAGAGAGGCGAGATCCTCGGCATCATCGGTCGCAGCGGCGCCGGCAAATCGACGCTGATCCGCTGCCTGAACGGCCTGGAGCGCGCCGATAGCGGCGAGATCCTGATCGAAGGCCGTAACATCACCGGCCTTTCCGAACAGGAACTGCAGCCGCTGCGCCGCCGCATCGGCATGATCTTCCAGCATTTCAATCTGCTTTCCGCCAAAACCGTCGAAGAAAACGTCGCGCTGCCGCTGAAGATCGAGGGTCTTGCAAAAAGCGAGCGCCTGAGACGGGTGCATGAGCTGCTCGAACTCGTCGGCCTTGCAGACAAGGCCAAGGCTTATCCCTCATCGCTATCCGGCGGCCAGAAACAACGCGTCGGCATCGCCCGGGCGCTGGCGGCACGCCCGGCACTGCTGTTGTCCGACGAGGCGACATCGGCGCTCGATCCGGAAACGACCCGGTCGATCCTGGCATTGTTGAAGGACATCAACCGTAAGCTCGGACTGACCATTCTGCTCATCACCCACGAGATGGAAGTGGTACGCGGCATTGCCGATCGTGTCGCGGTCATCGATGCCGGGCGGATCGTCGAGGAAGGGCAGGTCTGGTCGGTCTTCGCCAATCCGCAGGCTGAGATCACCGGGAGCCTGCTTGGCGGCATCCGCCCGCAGCTTCCTGAGCATATCGCCGGCCGGCTGTCGGCGACGGCGGGCAGCGAAGCGATCCTCAGCGTCGATCTCGCCGGGCCGCAGGCGCAGGGCGCGCTGTTTGCCGAACTCTCGGCAGCATTGCCGCATTCCTTCCGTCTCGTCCATGGCGGCATCGACCATATCCAGAACCAGCCGGTGGCGCGGTTCTTCATCGCCGTTCCCGCGCGCGACCCCGCGCTTGCCGGAAAGGTCGAACAATTCCTGACGGCCCGGTCCGCCCGGGTGGAGGTGCTTGGTTATGACACCGATCATGCTTGAACTGCTTATTCGCTCCCTTTGGGAGACAGTCCTGATGACCCTCGCCTCGGGATTGATCTCGCTCGTCGCCGGCCTGCCACTCGGCCTTGCTCTGGTTGCGACAGCGCGGGGCGGCATCGCCGAAAACCTCTGGATCAATCGCGTGCTCGGCGCAGTCATCAACGGCTTTCGCTCAGTGCCTTTCATCATCCTGCTGGTGGCGCTGATCCCGCTGACGCGGCTGATCGTCGGCACCGCGCTCGGCACCTGGGCGGCCATCGTGCCGCTCGCCATCGCTGCAACGCCCTACTACGCCCGTATCGCCGAAGTATCGCTGCGCGAGGTCGACCGCGGGCTGATCGACGCCGTGCGCGCCATGGGCGGCAATCGCTGGACGATCATCCGCGAGGTACTGGTGCCTGAAGCGCTGCCGGGCATCGTCGCCGGTTTCACCGTCACGCTGGTGACGCTGATCGGCGCCTCGGCCATGGCGGGCGCGATCGGCGCCGGCGGCCTCGGCGATCTCGCCATCCGCTACGGCTATCAGCGTTTCGAAACCAGTGTGATGATCGCGGTGGTGGCCGTCCTCATCGTGCTCGTCTGCGGCATCCAGTGGCTTGGCGACCGGCTGGTCGCCAAGCTGGACCACCGATAGGTCAGCACCGGAACTGGGCTGCGGGATGAGCGGCGGGCAACCTGCCATTCCCGCCGCCGAAAAGCTTCTGCCGCAAGGGTCCTGCAGCATAGTCCGTCTTGAAAACGCCTCGCTCCTGCAGCACCGGCACCACCAGGTCGACGAAATCGCGCAGGCTTTCCGGCGCCACTGTCCGCGCCAGATTGAAGCCGTCGATGCCCCCCTCTTCTATCCATGTCGCGAGATGATCGGCGATGTGTTCCGGCGAACCCACCATCGGCTTCATCCGGCTGCCGAGCACCATCTGGTCGATGATGTCACGCAGCGTCACCGGCTTGGCGCCTGTTTCGTGATGGTCGCAAGTGCTGATTGATTGGCGTTGGTCGAGCTCTGGTCGATGACGTCGTCCAATCCATACTTGGAAAAGTCGATGCCTGTCGAAGCGGAGTAATGCGCAAGCGAAGCCTCGACGCTCGCATGGCGGCGATAGTCCTCCAGCTTGTCCCGCGCTTCCTTCTCCGTCCGCCCGACGACGACGGTGATCAGGCTCAGGATCTTCAATGCGTCGGCGCCGCGGCCGAATTCCGTCGCTTTCGCCCGCAGCGCATCGACGGTCGGCTTGGCCGCCTTGGGGTTTGGCCCGGCAATGAAGACGCATTCGGCGTGGCGTGCGGCGAAATCCTGCCCGCGCGCCGAGGCGCCGGCCTGGAAGAGCAGGGGCGTGCGCTGCGGCGAGGGCTCGGAAAGATGGATGCCTTCCATCCGGTAATATTTGCCGTCGTGACGGACAGAGCGCACTTTGGAGGGATCTGCATAGACGCCGCCCGCCTTGTCGCGCACCACCGCATCGTCGTCCCAGCTCCCTTCCCAGAGCTTGTAGAGAATTTCTAGATATTCTTCGGCTGCGTCGTAACGCGCATCATGTTCCGGCAGCTTGTCGAAACCCATGCTGCGAGCCGCACCGTCGAGATAACCGGTGACGATGTTCCAGCCGATCCGTCCCTTGGTCAGGTGGTCGAGCGTCGACATCCGCCGCGCCAGCAGGAAGGGTGGCTCATAGGTGGTGTTGACGGTCACGCCGAAACCCAGATGTTTCGTGACATAGGCCATCGCCGAAATCGGGATCATCGGATCATTGACCGGGATCTGCGCGCCCGTCTCGATCACCGGCGACGGGCTACCCCTGTAGACATCGTAGACACCGACGATGTCGGCCAGGAAGATGCCGTCCAGCTTGCCGCGTTCGGCGGTCTTGGCAAACTCCGTCCAGTAGTCGAGATCGGTATAGTGCGCTGAGCGGTCGCGCGGATGCGTCCACAGACCGTGGTTGATGTGCCCGACGCAGTTCATGTCGAAGGCATAGATCTGCATGGTCTTCATGAGGCGGTTCCCAAAGCCGGCAATAGAAATCAAGGATTTGCCGCATTAATTATCCTGGAGCATGATACCGAAAAGTGTGAGGCTTTTCGGACGACATCATGCTCTAACTATATAATGTAGAACAGGATTCAGATTTTAGCCGGCTCGGCCTAAAATCATCCTGTTCGGGCTCTATCGCACGAGGAGCCTGTGAAATGGTAGGGTGGGGATGAAAAAAGCCGGAGGAACCGCATGACGAAGAAGATGCTGTCGGATTGGGCGGAGCTTGCGCAAAAGGAACTGCGCACCTCGCCCGAGAAGCTGACCTGGCAGACGCCGGAAGGCATTGCCGTCAAGCCGCTCTATACGGCCGAGGATCTTGACGGCGCCGGGCACCTTGGTTCGCTTCCTGGTTTTTCGCCTTTCACCCGCGGCCCACGGGCGACGATGTATGCCGGCCGGCCTTGGACGATCCGCCAATATGCCGGCTTCTCGACGGCAGAGGAATCCAACGCCTTCTATCGCCGCAATCTGGCGGCCGGCCAGAAGGGCCTGTCGGTCGCCTTCGATCTTGCCACCCACCGCGGCTATGACAGCGATCATCCACGCGTCGAGGGTGATGTCGGCAAGGCGGGTGTGGCAATCGACAGCGTCGAGGACATGAAGATCCTGTTCGACGGCATTCCGCTCGGCGAAATGTCGGTGTCGATGACCATGAACGGCGCCGTCATCCCGATCCTTGCCTCCTTCATCGTGGCCGGCGAGGAGCAGGGCGTTCCACGAGCCGACCTTTCGGGGACCATCCAGAACGACATCCTCAAGGAGTTCATGGTCCGCAACACCTATATCTATCCGCCGGAACCATCGATGCGGATCGTTGCCGACATCATAGAATATACGGCCAAGGAGATGCCGAAATTCAATTCGATCTCGATCTCCGGCTATCACATGCAAGAGGCCGGCGCGACGCTGGTGCAGGAACTTGCCTTCACGTTGGCCGACGGTCGCGAATATGTCAGGGCGGCGATTGCCAAGGGCCTCAATGTCGATGATTTCGCCGGCAGGCTCTCCTTCTTCTTCGCGATCGGCATGAACTTCTTCATGGAGGCGGCAAAGCTTCGCGCCGCCCGGCTGCTTTGGACCCGCATCATGGAGGAGTTCCAGCCGAAGAAGGCTTCCTCGCTGATGCTGCGCACCCATTGCCAGACCTCCGGCGTCTCGTTGCAGGAACAGGATCCTTATAACAACATCATCCGCACCGCTTTCGAGGCGATGTCGGCCGTGCTCGGCGGCACGCAGTCGCTGCATACCAACTCGTTCGACGAGGCAATCGCGCTGCCGACGGAATTTTCCGCCCGCATCGCCCGCAACACGCAGCTGATCCTGAGCCACGAAACCGGCGTCACCAAGGTGGTCGATCCGCTGGCGGGCTCCTATTACGTCGAGAGCCTGACGAAGGAGCTTGCCGACAAAGCCTGGGCGCTGATCGAGGAGGTGGAAGCACTCGGCGGCATGACGAAGGCGGTCAATGATGGCCTGCCGAAACGGCTGATCGAGGAAGCGGCTGCACGCCGCCAGGCGGCGGTCGACAAGGGCGAAGAGGTCATCGTCGGCGTCAACCGCTACCGGCTCGACAACGAGCAGCCGATCGACATTCTGGAGATCGACAACAGCGCAGTACGCAAAGCGCAGATCAGACGTATCGAGGAAACCAAGCGGCGGCGCGATGGCGGAGCCGTGCGCGAGACGCTGGCGGCCCTGGCCGAGATCGCACAGAACGACAAAGGCAACCTGCTGGAAGCCGCCATTGAGGCGGCCCGAGCCCGCGCCACGGTCGGCGAGATATCGGATGCGATGCGCGGCGCCTTCGGCGATCATGCCGCTACGCCTGTGGTGATCAAGGGCGTCTATGGCGAAGCGTATGAAAATGAGCCGGAACTCGCCGTGCTTAAGGCTCGTATGACCGAGGTGACGGAAGCCATGGGGCACCGGCCGAAGATCATGGTCGCCAAGCTCGGTCAGGACGGGCACGACCGGGGCGCCAAGGTGATCGCTTCGGCTTTCGGCGACATCGGCTTCGATGTACTCGCCGGTCCCCTCTTCCAGACACCGGAGGAAGCTGCCGGCGTCGCGCTCAGCGAAAAGGTCAACGTCGTCGGCGTCTCGTCGCTGGCGGCCGGTCACAGGACGCTGCTACCGCAGCTGATCGACAGCCTGAGGGAACAGGGCGGTGGCGATATCATCGTCGTCTGCGGCGGCGTCATCCCGCGTCAGGACTATGAATTCCTGCACGAACACGGCGTTGCAGCCGTCTTCGGCCCGGGGACAAACGTTCTCGAGGCGGCAAACTCCGTCCTCGACTTGCTGCAGGGCAGGCGACGGAATCAGTAATTTAGAGAAGACCGCGCTTTGCGAGGTTGCTCATCAGCGCCGAAATACCGAAGGTCCAGGGCGGGCATTCGGTGGAGAGCCGCACGGTGTTGACGAGCGCACCGAGGCCTACCGAGGAAATCTCGACGACATCGCCGATCTTGTGGGTGAAGCCTTGCTTCGGCGCGTCGCGGTCCTGCGTCGGCGCAAACAGCGTGCCGAGGAAAAGCATGAAACCGTCAGGATATTGGTGATGGGCGCCGACCGTCTGCTTGACGAGATCGGTCGGGTCGCGGCTGATCTGTGACATCGAACTCTTGCCATGCAGCACGAAACCGTCCTGGCCCGACACCTTCAGGTCGAGTTCGGCCTTACGGACGTCATCCAGGCTATAACCGGCATCGAACAGGCGGATGAAAGGACCGATCGAGCAGGAGGCGTTGTTGTCCTTGGCCTTGCCGAGCAACAGTGCCGAGCGGCCCTCGACGTCGCGCAGATTGACGTCGTTGCCGAGCGTCGCACCCTTGATCTCGCCGCGGCTGTTGACCGCGAGCACGATTTCCGGCTCGGGATTGTTCCAGGTCGAGATCGGATGCAGGCCGACGTCCGCACCCCAGCCGACGGAGGAAAGCACCGGCGACTTGGTGAAGACTTCGGCATCCGGCCCGATACCGACCTCGAGATATTGCGACCACATGCCCTCGTCGATCAGTGCCTGCTTGACCTTGGCGGCCTCCGGCGAGCCGGCCTTAAGATTGGTGAGGCTACCGCCGATCAGCGTGCTGACACGCTCGCGGATCGAGGCGGCGCGTTCCGGACTGCCGGCCGCCTTCTCCTCAATGACGCGCTCGATCATCGACTGCGCAAAGGTGACGCCGCAGGCTTTGACTGCCTGCAGGTCGACGGGCGCCAGGAGATAGGGACGCGCTTCATCCGGCGTGCCGGTGCTGTTGGCAGCGATCTCCTCCAATGAGCCAACCGCCTTGCCACTTGCGGCACGGACGAAGCCGGCGGCATCCTGACGCTCGAGCAGGGCGCTCAACGTCGGCGCCTCGCGCGAGGTGATGTCGACCAGCACCCCCTCGCGAAGCGTCACGATGCTTGGCCCGGCAACCTCGGGATTCCAGGCGCGGCCGACAAAAAGACCATCCGAAGCGGCGACATCGAGCAGAGGTTGAGACATGGTGATCTTCCGTCACAGGCGAGCGGGGAGCGCTCTTCAAAACATTGCAGGGTGTTGCCGCCCTCCAGCCCGGCGGCGGCCGAAATCGATCACATTCACGGAGACGGGGCAAGATGCGTCGGGGAAAAAGACTTTCGCCCGATCGGTTCAAGCCGTGGCCCTTTGTCGAAAGACCAAGCGCAAAAACCTGCAAAATAACTATTTAGATACAAATTAATCATTATATTTCAAATGTTTAATTTGAACCATGGTCGGTTTCCCCCTTCATCTCGCCTTGACAGGAGGCGGCTTTCGTTATCTGTTTTGCTCAACATGGAGGAGGCTGGCGTCATGCGGCCACACGAAAATCCCAGGAGGATATTGCAGCGATGTTGAGATTTGCCGTCGTCGGAATCGACCATGGGCACACATTCGATCACGTAAAGGGATTGCTGGCCGCAGGCGGCGAGTTCGTCGGCTATTGCCCGCAGACCTCGGTGCCGGCACTGCGCGAGGCCTTCGAGAAGACCTATCCTGACGCGCCGCAGATCGACAGGGAAAAGCTGTTCGACGATCCGTCAATCGATGTCATCTGCATTTCCGCAATCCCCCGCGACCGCGCCGGACTTGCCATCCGCGCAATGAGAGCGGGTAAGGATGTGATGACCGACAAGCCGGGCGTGACCACCTTCGCCCAACTTGAGGACGTCAGGCGCACCGTTGCCGAGACCGGCAAGATCTTCTCGATCTGCTTTTCCGAGCGCCACTGCGTACGCTCCGCCGTCAAGGCCGGCAAGCTTGTCGCCGAAGGCGCGATCGGCAAGGTGATCCAGACGCTCGGCGTCGGTCCGCACCGGCTCCAACTGCCGACCCGGCCGGATTGGTTCTTCGATCCCGAAGCCTTCGGCGGCATCATCGTCGATATCGCTTCACACCAGGTCGACCAGTTCCTGTTTTATACCGGCTCGACCACAGGCGAGGTCATCGCAAGCTCGATCGGCAATTTCGGCATGCCCGACAAGCCGGCTTTCGAGGATTTCGGCGAGGTGCTTCTGCGTTCCGACAAGGCGGCGGGTTATGTCCGCGTCGACTGGTTCACACCGGAGGCGCTACCGACCTGGGGCGACGGGCGCCTGACCATTCTCGGCACCGAAGGCTACATCGAACTGCGCAAATATATCGATATCGCCGGCCGGCCGGGCAAGGATCACCTCTTCCTGGTCAACGGCAAGGAAATGACCCATATCGATTGCAGCGGCGAAAAACTCGATTATTTCGACGCTTTCACCGCCGACGTCGGCAACCGTACGCAGACGGCGATGACCCAGGATCACGTTTTTGAAGTCTGCCGTCTTTCGCTCGAAGCCCAGGCGAAAGCCGCGCGCATCGGCGCTCGCTGAGGAGGATATCATGACCAGAAAATTGCGCGTCGGCGTCATCGGCGCAGGCATCGCTGCGCGGCATCTGGCCGGCTTCGGCTGGAACAAGGAGCTTTTCGAAGTCCCCGTGCTCTGCTCGCTCGACGAGGAACGCGGCAGGGCGCTGTGCGAGGAATACGGCATTGGCGAATACACGCAGGATGCGGATTCGCTGTTTGCCCGTGACGATCTGGATATCATCGACATTTCGACGCCGCCGAGTTCGCATTTCGAACTCTGCCGCAAGGGTATCGAATCCGGCAAGCACGTGATCTGCGAGAAGCCGCTCTTCGGCTCGATCGCCGAGGTCGACGAGATGGGGCGCATCCTCGATCGTTACCCGGGCAAGAAGCTGATGCCGATCTTCCAGTATCGCTACGGTTCCGGCCTGCAGAAGCTGAAGTTGCTGATCGAGCGCGGCCTGGCCGGTAAGCCGTTCCTGACAACGATCGAAACCCATTGGTGGCGCGGACCGGATTATTATGCCGTGCCGTGGCGCGGCAAATGGGCAAGCGAACTCGGCGGCGGCCTTCTCGGCCACGCCATCCACGCTCATGACATGCTGAACTACGTGCATGGCCCCTGCGCCGAGGTGTTTTCCTATGGCGCGACGCTGGTCAATCCGATCGAGGTCGAGGATACGGCAGCCCTTTCGGTGAAGATGCAGAACGGCTCGCTGGCGACGCTGTCGATGACGCTCGGCTCGCGCAAGGAGATCTCGCGGTTGCGCTTCTGCTTCAACGATCTCGTCGCCGAAAGCATCATCGAACCCTATACGATGGGCCGTGATCCGTGGACGTTCGTCGCCGGGACAGAGGAACATCAGGCGCGGATCGACGAAGTGCTCGCCGCCTATGTGCCTGGCGAGGATGGCTACACCCGTCAGTTCGAGCTCTTCCACAAGGCGATCGTCGAGGACACCGCCCCCCCGGTGACGCTGCAGGATGCCCGCAATTCGCTGGAACTGGTAACGGCCGCCTATTTCTCGCAGCGAACTGGACAACCGACACCGATGCCGATCGCCGCCGATCATCCGCTTTATCGCTCCTGGCTTCCGACAGGGGAATGGCGTGCTGCGGCCACCGTCTGAACCGGGAAGGGCTCTCCCATGCTGAAATCCTTTGAGCATCTCGGCATGACGGTCAGCAACATGGACCGCACCGTCGATTTCTACTGCGGCTTGCTCGGCCTCAGCCTCGTGCTGCGCAAGACGATGGCGAATGGCATGCAGGTAGCGTTCCTCGATGCAGGCGGCGGCATGCTGGAGGTCTTTGCGCCGCCCGACGGCGCGTCGAGGGCGGTCGACGTGTCTGAAGATACGGCCGGCGTCCGCCACCTCACCTTCCATTTCGACAGTGTAGACGAGGCCTTCGCCCGCCTTGAACAGGCGGGCGTCGAGATCAAGGAGCGGCCGCGCTTCGCCGTCCACTCCGAGATGCTGAACAAGATCGCCTTCGTTCGCGATCCCGACGGCATCATCGTCGAGCTTGCCGAACGCTCTCAGAGCCGCCAGGGCTGACCCAGGTGCTGCCGATCGCTTCGCTGCGGGCGGTCAGACCGTCCCGCAGCAGATCGATCAGGCGCGTTTGCCGATCGATGGACTAAACACCATGAGGCTCAGGATCTCAAAGAGCACCTGTGCTGCGGCGTGCGCTGTGTTGGTCGTTGCGTCATATTGCGGGGCAACTTCGACGACATCACCACCGACCAGGTTTATCCCTTTCAGCCCGCGGATCAGTTCAAGGACTTCACGCGTCGTCAATCCACCGACTTCGGGCGTGCCCGTGCCGGGCGCAAAGCTCGGATCGAGGCTGTCGACGTCGAAAGAAAGATAGGTCGGGCCGTCGCCGACGATGGATTTTGCCTTGGCAACGACAGCCGCAATCCCCATTCCGCCGATGTCCTCTGCGTGGATCACGGTCATCCCCGACGCATAGGAGAATTCCCACAAATATTCCGCCGAACCACGGATGCCAATCTGGATTGTCCTTGTCGGATCGAGCACGCCGTCCAGCACCGCATTGCGGAACGGCCCGCCGTGATGAAACTTCGTCTGATCGAAGGCGCCGCTCGTATCGCAATGGGCATCGATATGAATGAGGCCGACCGCTTGCTGCCGGCCGATCGCCTTCAAAATCGGATGGCTGATGGAATGATCGCCTCCGACCGAAAGCGGGGCAACGCCGGCATCGACGATCTGGCCCATGCGTTTTTCGATGTCGTCGTGGCTGAGCTCCAGCCGATAACGGCTTTGGAACGGCACATCGCCGATGTCGGCGACCCGAAGATCAAAGACCGGCGCCGTGGCGAGGACGTGATTATAAGGGCCGATCCTTTCGATGGCGCGAAGCGCTCTCGGTCCGAAACGGGAGCCTGGGCGGTTGGTGACGCCAAGATCCATAGGGATTCCGGTGATCGCGACCTGGAGATTGCCGAAGTCCGGATCATCGGCCGCGACCTGCATGTAGGGTGCGCTGAGGAAGGTCGGTATTCCGGCATAGGGCGCCAGTCTCGTGCCGCTCTTGGAGATGATCTTCTCCGCCACTTTGCGAAACTTCTCATCGAATATCTCGCCGCCATTGGCGTCTGCAAATTCTGCGCGCAGCTGTTCGAGCCGCGTTTTGTCCCACACCATGCGCATGTGTCTCCGCTTCAGCTCCGTCTCGTCAGACAAAGAGGTTGAGAAAACAATTGGTATCGTTGTAGCAATCGGTATCAAAGAGAAATCGATATGATCGCTGCAAAACCCAATTCCCTCGTTGCCCGTCTCTCTGCCCCGCCCATTCCCTCCGTCGTCGCCTGGAGCCGCGAATACAAGGGGGAAAAAGGGCCGCTTATCGATCTGTCGCAGGCCGTGCCTGGCTATCCCGCGCATCCGGAGATGCTTCGGCTTCTTGCCGAGGCGGCCGGACAACAGGCTATGACAGGATACGGGCCGATCGAGGGAGAACCTCTATTGCGCAAGACCTACGCAGCTCATCTTGCCGCGCTTTACGGAACCGACATTTCCGCCGGCAATATCCACATGACCGCCGGCTGCAATCAGGCGTTCATGTGTGCGGCGATTGCACTGGCGAGAGCCGGCGATACGGTCGCGCTGACCAATCCCTTCTATTTCAATCACGACACGACGCTGTCGATGCTGGGGATAGCGCGCCGGTTGGTCGATTGCGACTCCGCCGGCGGCTTTCTTCCCGATCCGGGTTCAGCCGAGGCGGCCCTTGCGGCCGGCGCGAAGATGCTTGCCGTCGTGACACCCAACAATCCCACAGGAGCCGTGTATCCGCCAAGCCTGCTTCACGAGTTTTTTGTGCTTTGCCGGAAATATGGCGCCTGGCTGATCCTCGATGAAACCTATCGCGATTTCCTTGGCGAGGATGACGGACGGCCGCACTCTCTTCTCTCCGAGCCGGGCTGGGAGGACACGCTCGTTCTTCTCTACAGCTTTTCGAAATCCTTCTGCATTCCCGGTCATCGACTGGGTGCAATCACGGCAGGGCCCAAACTCATTGCCGAGATCGCCAAGGTGATGGACAATATGCAGATCTGCGCGCCGCGTTCGGCTCAGATCGCCGTTGCATCGGCGATCCCCGCACTCGCCGAGTGGCGAGCCGGCAACCGGCTGGAGATTGCTCGCCGGGCGGACGCTTTGAGGCAGGTCCTTTCCGGGCTGGCGGATTGGGAGATCGGAGCGATCGGAGCCTATTTCGCCTTTGTCCGCCATCCCCACGCCGATCGATCGTCGTCCGAGGTTGCCGAAAAGCTCGCCAAAGAATCCGGCATCGTTTGTCTACCCGGCGCTTATTTCGGCGAGGGCCAGGAGCGATACCTCAGACTTGCCTTTGCCAATGCGGGTGTAGCTTCGATAGGGCTATTGTCCGAGCGCCTTCGCTAGACCGTTTTGATCAACCTCCGCCGGAAGTTCATGATAGCCGCCGCGCCAATATAGCAGCGGCCCTATGTCCTGCCGGATTTCCATCGCGCAGACATGTCCGACCAAAACGGCATGGGAATTGTAGTGGAATGCGGTTTCGAGCTTACAGTCCAGGACCGCCAGGGCCTTTTCAAGGACCGCCGCGCCGGTCTTGAGGCGATACCATCCTGCATCGCCGTAGCGTTCGGCGCCCTTTCGCCCGTCAAGACCGGCAAAGGATTGCGCCACCTGCTGCTGGTCGGCGGCGAGCACGTTGACACAGAAGCAGCCGTACCGCTGCAACGCCGGCCATGAGGAAGATGCTCGGTTGACGCTGACGATGACGGACGGCAACTCCGCCGAAAGCGAGGAGACCGACGTTGCCGTGAAGCCGGTGCGGTGTTGCCCGTCGCCGACCGTGATCACGCTGACGGCACCCGCCAGATGACGCATCGAAAGCTTGAAGTCCGCTTCGCTGATCAAAGCCTCGGCACTCATCGGGCTGACTCTTTCGTTTTGGCAAAACGGTTTACCGGCATTGAAAGACCCAGGTTTTCGCGCAAGGTCTTGCCCTCATATTCCTCACGGAACAGCCCGCGACGTCGAAGCTCGGGCAGGACCAGCCGCACGAAGTCGTCGAGGCTGGACGGCAAGGTGGGGAACATCAGGATGAAGCCGTCGGCGGCGCGCGTCTCGAACCATTCCTCCATGAAGTCGGCAATCTGGGCCGGCGTGCCTGTCATTCCATTTCCGGTATGCTTCTCGGCATAGTGCCGGATGAGTTCGCCGACGGTGCGGCCGCTTCTCACGAAATCGACCAGCTCGTCGAACAGGGCGCGTGATCCCTTTGGCGCCGCCGGCAGCCGATCCATGGGGAAAGGCTTGTCGAGCGCCACGTCGCGCAGGTCCGCTTCCAGAAATTCGGAGAGCATCAGCCGGCCGACATCCGGATGCATCTTATCGATCAGATAGTCCACCTTCGCCTTTGCCTCGGCTTCGGTTTCACCGACATTGATCACGATGCCCGGCATGATTTTCAGGTTGTCCGGATCGCGCCCAAAGGCCGGCATCCGGCGCTTGACGTTTTCGTAAAAGGCTCGGTTCCGGTCGATATTCGATGCGAGGCTGAAGACGATCTCGGCTGTGCGCGCCGCCATCTCCATTCCGGGTTCCGAACCGCCCGCCTGGGCAATGACCGGGCGGCCCTGCGGCGTTCGCGCGATGTTGAGGGGACCGCGAACCTGGAAGTGCTTCCCTTTGTGATTGAGCGTGTGGTGCTTGTCCTTGTCATAGTAGACACCGTTTTCACGGTCGAGAAGCAGCGCGCCTTCCTCGAAGCTGTCCCAGAGGCCGAACACGACATCGACGAACTCGTTGCCGCGCTCGTAACGCAGCGCATGCGGGTCGAGCCCCTCGCGATTGAAGTTGTAGCCGGTTTCGTCGTGATCGGAGGTGACGACGTTCCAGCAGACGCGCCCCTTGCTCAAATGGTCGATCGAGGCGAATAGGCGCGCCACATTGTATGGCTCGTAATAACTTGTCGACACCGTCGCCACGAGGCCGAGATCGTTGGTGGTGACCGCCAGAGCCGAAAGCAGCGAGAGGGGTTCGAAACGGTTCATCTTGGTCGGAATGCGGGCAAGCGCTTTCGGATCGCCGACGGCAGCGGCAGGAGAATCCGCCATGAACATGAAATCGAATTTGGCCGCCTCGGATCGTTTGGCAACATCGTGCAGATGAGCGAAGTCGTTGGCGCCGCTGACGTCGCTTGCCGGATGCAGCCAGGAGGCAGGATGAAAGCCGAACGTATAGACGAAAGTCCCGAGTTTCATCTTGTCGGTTCGCGCCATCGAGCTCTCCTGCCATGTCGGCCACGCCGCCAACGGTGGGAGGGCGACTGCGCAAATTATCGCCAGGCGCAAATTTTCATCAATATCGCTCAGCTGGGTTCCGTTTTAGTTTTTCTAAAGTATCGGCTTAGGCGCGGACGCCAGAGCCTGCTGACGGGAAACAGCAATGAGCCAATCGCGGAATTCGCGCCCGTGGGGCTTCTGTAAGGCCGCCCGATCCCAGGCGAGAAAATAGCTTTCGCGCAGTGCAATGCGCAGGTCGACGGGAATGACGAGCGTTTGCGCCTCGAGCTCATCTGATATCATCGACATCTGCGCGAGAACGACGCCGCGTTTGTTAACGGCCGCGTCAATAGCGCTGCTCGACAGGGTGAAGGAAAGGCCTGGCGTTGACGCGTCGAAGGAGGCACCGGCCTTGGCGGCAAACTCCGCCCAGCTGGGGTAGGGGGTGAAGTGCCGTTCCCACTCGACATGGAGGAGGGGCTGTTTGAAGAGATCGCGAGCCGCATGCGCGCGATCCTGCATCAGCGCCGGCGAACAGGCCGGCACCACCCAATCGCGAAACAGTTCGGTATAATGTTCGTGCTGCAGCACGTCCGACCCGTAGCTCACGCGGAAATCGATATCGTCGAAGCCGATGCGGGGCTCTCTGTCGCGTCCGATGATCCTCACCTGCACGTCGGGATGAAGCGCTTGCCAGTCGAAGATGCGCCTGCCGATCCATTTGTTGACGACAGAGGAAAGCGCACTGAGAACCAATGCTGTCTCATTGCGCGCCTTTTCCAGCAGTTGCCCGGCGAGCGCGAATTGCTCAAATCCCTTCGATATCTCCTGGTGGTAGAGCCGGCCCCAGGCAGTCAGCTCGACGGTTCGTCCGCTGCGTTCCAGAAGCGAAACGCCAAGGAAGCTTTCGATTTTGTGAATCTGCTGGCTGATGGCTCCCGGCGAGACGTTGAGCTCCAGTGCCGCGGCCGTCACGCCGCCGCAGCGCCCCACCGCCTCGAAGGCCTGCAAGCCCTTCAGCGGGATCGTCTTGAAGCGCTCATCGGTCACTTACGGAGCCTCTCGTGATTTTCGCCAGCTCAAATTGCCGTCGGGTGAAACGTCCCTGCAAACTGGAACCGGTCGCCTGGATGGGTAATTTCGACATATGTCACCGTGCGCCCGTTCTGCCAGGTCTGGCGGATCAGGCTCAGGCAGGCCTCGCCCCTCTCAATCTGCAGGATTCGGGCCGTCACGGTATCGGCCGAGACTGCACGAATGACATGTTTGGCCTTGGACCAGGGCACCTGCTCGAGCAGCCATTTGCCGGGCGGGATCGAGGCGAAGCTCTCTTCTCTCGCCCGTGGCACGGCATCGAGCATGATGATCCGCCGCTCGATGGCATTCGGTCTGCCATCGACGATATGCAGGCATTGAAGCCTAAGGACTTCTGCATCGGCAGGCTCCGACAGCTGCTGCGCCTCCGTCTCACCAAGGCGCTCGACCTTGCGGGCGAGAATCTCGAAGCGGTGCTCATGGCCGGCCAGTTCCGCTTCGGTGCTGATATCCTGAATATCCATCACCGTTCGGTCGATCTGGGGCGATGCGACGAACGAACCGGTCTTGCGCCGCCTGACGATCATGCCGCGCTCGGCCAGCGCCGACAGCGCCTTGCTGACGGTCATCCGCGAGCACCGATATTCCGCCGCGAGTTCGTGTTCGACGGGAATGCGGTCGCCGGGCCGCCAATCGCCGCTGAGGATCTTCGTCTCGACATCCGTGAAAATACGCTGATAAATCGACACCAAGCCCGCACCTCATCCGGCGTCAACGAAGATAAATCCGGAACGGTCCGCCAGCAGCATCCTGCCGCCCGGCACAAATTTTGCGTTCCTTGTCTTTTACATTGACACTCTAGGCCCGCCTATATCTATTTGTATAGTCAAAAGCGGAGCATAGAAATCCGCGCAGAGGAAATCGAAGTCGGGAACCAAAACTCCTCCGCCGGGGGAATAAAAACTGGAGAGATGATCATGAAGGCAAATTCACTGCTGAAGGGTCTGGTCGGCGCTGCGTTCCTGTTCGGAGCAGCCGTTTCCGCCCATGCCGCCGACACGCTGGCAGCCGTCAAGGCAGCCGGCACCCTCAAGGTTGGCACCGAGACGGCTTTCGCACCGTTTGACTATATCGATGCCGGCGAGCACACGGGCTTGAACGTCGACCTCTTTGCCGAGATCGGCAAGGAACTCGGCGTCAAGATCGAGTGGGTAGCCCTTCCCTGGGATGGCGTCTTCCCGGCGCTTGAGGCCGGCAAGTTCGACGTCGTCGCAGGGCCTGCAACGATCACCAAGAAGCGCTTGGAGCGCTATCGCTTCACGCCGCCGATTGCAGAAGCGACGATTGCGATCCTGAAAAAGGCCGGCGACACGACGATCAGCAAGCCGGAGGATATTGCGGGCAAGACGATCGGCGTCGGCAAGGCAACCGCCCAGCTCGACCAGCTGAAGGAATTCTCCGGCACGCTGCCGACCAAAGTCGACGTGCGCGAATATCCGGCCTTTACCGAATCCTACGCCGATCTCGCAGCCGGCCGTATTGCCGGCGTTGCCAACTCGCTGCCCAATATCGCCTTCGTCGCCAGCCAGCGAAAAGGCACGTTCGAAGTCGTCCTGCCGCCATTCGGGAAGAAGTCCTATTTCGGCTTCATCGGCCTCAAGGATGCCGATCACGCCCCGCTGATGGATGCGATCGATGCCGCGATGCTCAAGATCAAGGCAGATGGACGCATGGCTGAGCTGCAGAAGAAGTGGTTCGGGGCATCTTTTGATACGCCTGATGCTGTCAAGGACCCGGCATTCTGATTAGCTGCCGGTGAAACGAACGCGCCCCGCCATCGGTCGGGGCGCAATCTGCCGTGGCATCCGAGTTCACGGCCGCAGCGCCCAGGCAAACACCGCCCATGTCCATCAAGCTTTTCGAACTGCTTCTGCAAGCCTCGATCTACACGGTGACGATCAGCGTGGTTTCCATCCTGATCGGCTTTGCGATCGCGATCGTCATTTCAGCCATGCTGCTCTCACGGCAACGGCTTTTCATGCTGCCGGCGCAGATTTTCATCAGTTTCTTTCGTGGTGCACCGCTGCTGGTCCAGCTGTTGCTGATCTATAATCTGCTGCCGGTGATCGGCATCAACGTGCCGAGCATCGTTGCGGCCGTCGTTGGCCTGTCCTTGTGTACTGCAGCCTATCAGGCTGAAAATCTGCGCGGTGGTTTTGCCAGCGTTCCCGTGGGCCTGGTCGAATCTGCCGAAATGGTCGGCATGACTCCCATTCAGATCTTCCGCCGTATCAGGGCACCGATCGCTCTCCGCCTGACTTTCCCGGCGCTCGTCAATGAAGCGATCCTTATTCTGAAGGCGTCTTCGCTCGTCTCCGTCGTCGGAATCGTCGAGCTGACACGCATGGCTCAGGACCTTGCCGGCAGCACCTTCCTGCCGCTCGAGATTTTTGCTTCCGCGGGTCTGATCTATCTCATCATCAATTGGATCGTTGCCCTTGCGGGAGGCCTGATCGAACGCTCCCTGCCAGGAGTGCCGCGATGACCTTTGATACCAATGTGATTTTCAGCAACTTGCCGGAGATCCTCAACGGTGCATGGGTCACCATCCTCATCTGGATCGTCACCACTCTTGCCGCTGCCGTACTGGGTTTCCTTGTCGCTGTCGCGCGACGTTTTGGCGGCGTGCTGCTGGACAGGGCGTTCGGCATTGTCATCGCCGTGCTGCGCGGCACGCCCTTCCTGATTCAGATATTCCTAGTCTACTATGGTGGCCCCTTCGTCGGATTGTCGCTCGATCCGATCCCGGCCGGCATCGTCGGCCTTTCCATCTACGGCGCAGCTTATTTCAGTGAGATCTTCCGCTCGGGCTTTGCCGCAGTCCCGAAGGGACATATCGAGGCCGGCCTGTGCGTTGGCCTGACACAAGGGCAGATCATCCGGCGCATATTGCTGCCGGAGATGACCATGCTGGTGTTGCCACCTTCGGTCAACATGACGATCATCCTCATGAAGGAGACGGCCGTTCTGTCCATCATCACCGTGCCGGAGTTGACGGCGACACTCAGCGCCATCGGCTCGCAGCAATATGCTTTCGTCGAGGCGCTCTTCGTTCTTGCTTTATTTTATTGGGTGCTGGTCGAAATCACCGGCTGGCTTGGCCATCTCGCCGAAACGAAACTCACCAGATTCAGGTTTTTCAACATATGAGCGTTCCTGCGATCGCAGTCAAAAATCTCGTCAAGACCTTCGGCGGCTCCACCGTGCTGCACGGCATCGACCTCGAAATCGAGCAGGGACAGGTTTCCTGCGTCATCGGCCCGTCAGGATCCGGCAAGAGTACGCTGCTGCGCTGTATGGCCTTCCTGGAAGAATCGACCAAGGGGACGATTACCGTCAATGGCGAGGTGCTTGGCTTTGCGGAAAACGCAAAGGGCGTCCGGGAGCGGGTACCAGCTGCAGTGAACCGGCAAATTCGATCGCAGATCGGCATGGTTTTTCAGCAGTTCAATCTCTGGCCGCATATGACGGCGCTCGGCAATGTCAGCGAGGCGCTGAAGACGGTTCACAAGATGAGCCGCAAGGATGCCGAGGAGCGGGCAATGGCCCAGCTCGTCAAGGTCGGCCTGGAGGGCAGGGCAGGGCACTATCCGTCGCAGCTCTCGGGAGGGCAGCAACAGCGCGTCGCTATCGCTCGCGCGCTCGCCCTCAACCCGAAGATCATGCTGTTTGACGAGCCAACCTCGTCACTCGATCCTGAGTTGACCGGCGAAGTGCTGAACGTCATGCGCGATCTCGCCGCCGAGGGCATGACGATGGTCGTCGTCTCCCACGAGATCGGATTTGCCGCAACGGTCGGCCAGCAGATCGTCTTTCTCGATCACGGCAAGGTGCTGTTCACCGGCCCGCCGCAAGACGTCTTCAAACGACCGAGAAACCCCCGCCTCGAACAATTCCTGGATACCTATATCGATCGCGGAGCCTCGATGCTGCTGTGACGTTCATGTCCTTCCCGATCGTCGGACAGAGCTCCACGGCCGGTGTCGGGTTCAGGCAATTTCCTCTTCGAGTATTTTCACGGGCCGGTCCCACTGGATGAGCACGACACAGCCGGTATCGCTCCAGACCGAGTGTTCGCTGCCCGGCGCGTTGACGATATAACTGCCGCTGATGTAATCGCCCGTCTCGTCGGATTGAACGCCATCGAGCACCAGGATGGTTTCGAGCCCCTCATGGCGATGGCGGGGGACGGAGGCGCCGGGCTCATATTTCAACAGCGCCACGCCCGGCTGATCGCCCTCGAAGGGGCGGATCCAGTGAATGGTGAGAGCATCACGGAAAGGGCCGAATTCCAGCTCCTTCCAGCCGCCTGACGTCAGGCGTTCGCGGGTCGTTTCAGGCATGGGCGATGCTTTCCAGAATGTCGTCGACATGGGCGGTCCAGCCGACGATCGCGCCCTGGGCACGGATCATGGCGATGGCTGCGGCTTTGAATTCGGGGAAGTAGCTTTCCGTCGCCTCCTCGGCGAGAAGGCATTCATAGCCGCGGTCGTTTGCTTCGCGCATCGTCGTCTGCACGCAGACTTCGGTGGTGACACCGGCAAAGACGAGCTGCTTGATGCCCCTCTGCTGTAGCACGGTGCCGAGTTCGGTGGCGTAGAAGGCGCCCTTGCCGGGTTTTTCGATAACGACTTCGCCCTTCACAGGAGCGAGTTCCGGAAGAATTGCCGTGCCGGGTTCGCCCGAGATCAGGATGCGGCCCATCGGGCCTTCGTCGCCGATCCTGAGCGACGGATTGCCGCGGTCGCGTTTGGCCGGCGGCAGGTCGGAGAGATCAGGCCGGTGGCACTCCATCGTATGGATCACAGGCAGGCCGGCATTGCGGAAGCCCTGGATCAGGCGTTTGACATCGGGCACGATCCTGGTGATGCGGCTGACATCATTGCCGAGGCTGGCGCCGAAGCCGCCGGGCTCGGCGAAATCGCGCTGCATGTCGATGACGATGAGGGCGAGCTCAGCGTGCTTCACCGGAAAGGCGAAAGGCTCTGCCTTGATCTCCATCATCAGTGATGTCCCGCCATGTGGGCGCCGATCACGCCGATATCGGCCGAACGCGCCGGTGTCTCGTAAACCAGCTTGCCTTCCGAAATGACCATGATGCGGTCGGACATCTCGAGCAGTTCGTCGAGGTCTTCGGAAAGCAGCAGCACGGCGGCTCCCGAATTGCGTGCCTTCATGATCCGGGCACGGATTTCGGCAACGGCCGAAAAATCCAGTCCGAAACAAGGGTTAGAGACGATCAGCAGATCGACCTCACCCGTCAGTTCGCGGGCGAGCACCGCCCGCTGCACGTTGCCGCCCGAAAGTGCTGCGATCGGCGAGGAGGAAGAGGCCGTCTTGACCTTGAAGTCGGAGATCAGCGCCGAGGCACGCTTCTTCATGCTGCCCTTGTTCAGCCAGATCGCGTCCTTGCCGTCCAGCTTCAAGTCGAAGGTGCGGAACGCAAGGTTCTCGCTCACGGTCATCTTGGGCGCACAGGCATTCTGCAACGGCTCTTCGGGGATGAAACGCACCCTGTTCTTGCGGGTCTCCTCACGGGTGGCGCCGTAAGTCTCGCCGTTGACCATGACCTGGCCGCTATCGGTCGGGCGCTGGCCGGCCAGAATTTCCGTCAGCTCCTTCTGGCCGTTGCCGGATATGCCGGCAATGCCGACAATCTCCCCGGAGCGGACCGTCAGCGCGTCGATCTCGATCGTCTTCAGTCCGGAGCGATCCGGAGCTTTCACCTGGGTGACAGTGAGCACGGATTTGGCCGCTTCCGCCACCGGCAGACGGCTGTCGAGCTCGGCGAGCTTGACGTCGCCGATCATCATCCCCGCCATCTCGGCAGTGGAAAGCTCGCCGACCTTGCCGGTGCCGACCAGCTTGCCGCGCCGCAGGATCGAGACGGCATCGGCGAACTTCGTCACCTCGTGGAACTTGTGGGAAATCATCAGCACGGTGAGCTCGCCGCGCTCGGTCATCCCGCGGACGATGCCGAGCATCTCATCGGCTTCGGCCGGCGTCAGCACCGAGGTCGGCTCGTCGAGCACGAGGAAGGAGCGGCCGAGATAGAGCTGCTTGACGATTTCGAGCTTCTGTTTTTCGCCGGCCGCAAGCTCGCTCACCGGTCTGTCGAGCGGGATCTTGAACGGCATGCGTTCCATGAAACCCGCCAGATCCTTGCGTTCCCTGGCCCAATTGATCACCGCGGGTACTTCGGTACGGCTGATGACCAGGTTTTCCGCACCGGTCAGGGACGGAACCAGTGTGAAATGCTGGTAGACCATGCCGAGCCCATAGGCCGCGGCATCCTTGGGTGAGGCCACCGCCACCTCGCGGCCGTCGACCGACAACGAGCCTGAGGTGGCGTGATAGAAGCCCATGATGCATTTGACGAGCGTCGACTTGCCGGCGCCGTTTTCACCGAGAACCGCGTGAAAAGAGCCAGCTGGAACGGCGATCGAAACGTTGTCGAGCGCGGTGAACGAGCCGAAACGCATGGTCATGCCGAGCGTATCGATGCCGACCGCCTTGCCGGCCTGGGGGAGGGGCGTGTCGCGAACGGTGCTCATGGCAGCTGGCTCACAAAGGTTTCGGAATTGGAGACGGAGCCAAAGACGCCGCCCTGCATCTTCACCATCTTGATGGCGGCGAGGTGGTTTCCGTAGTCGGTCGCACCACAGCAGTCTTCCAGAAGCAGGCATTCGTAGCCGCGGTCGTTCGCCTCGCGCATCGTCGTCGAGACGCAGACATCGGTGGTGATTCCTGTGAGGATAATGTTCTCGATGCGCTTCTGGTTGAGGATAAGTTCGAGGTCGGTGGCGCAGAACGAACCCTTGCCGGGCTTGTCGATGATCGTCTCGCCTTCGATCGGGTAAAGTTCGGGAATGATGTCCCAGCCGGGTTCGCCACGCGTCAGGATGCGGCCGCAGGGGCCGGCATCGCCGATGCCGGCGCCGATCCGCTGCGAGCGCCAGCGTTTGTTGGCCGGCAGATCGGCGAGGTCGGGGCGATGGCCCTCGCGGGTGTGAATGATGTGGTAACCCTTGGCCCGCATGGCGGCCAGCACATGCTTGATGGGTTCGATCGGCGCCTGCACCAGCGAAAGGTCGTAGCCCATATGGTCGACATAGCCGCCCTTGCCGCAGAAATCCGTCTGCATGTCGATGATGATGAGGGCGGTATTGTCGGGCCTCAGAGCGCCGTTATAGGGCCACGGATACGGATCGGCGTCGATAAAATGCCCTTCGGTGTCGACCATCGCGTCCATCATTCTCTCTCCTATTCCGCGGCAGGTTTGAGGGGTTCGCCGTAACGGCGCATCGGCTTGTCAAATCCGCAGGACGTGCCGTCCCTGACCTTTATCTCGTCTTCCCATGGCAGGCGGTATTTGCCGGCAACAAGGTCGTGCATGTAGGTGTAGGGCGCATCCTGGGCGCCGCCGGCGACGGCGACATAGCCGCGATGGCCGAACTGGTAGATATTGTTCTCCACCCCCCAGCCGAGCCGGGCCTCGCGCACCAGATCAGGACGCACCTCTGCGGTGATGATCTCGTTAACGCGGCCGGATGTGCCGTGGGCGATGATCGTGCCGTCGAAATTGCAGATCATGCCTTCACCAATGGAGTCGAACGTTCCGTCCGAGCCGCACATGCAGACATTCGCGGTGACCATCAGATTGCAGAAGGCATTGGCCTGGTTGGTAAAACGCCAGGCATCGCGGATCGGCGCCGTGTAGCCGGCTGTGCGGATCATGACTTCGGCGCCCTTATAGGCGCATTCGCGCGCCATCTCCGGGAACATGCCGTCATGGCAGATGATCAGCGCGAGCTTGGCGCCCCGCGGGCCCTCGATGACGGGGATGCCAAGGTCGCCGGGCTCCCAGGGCTCGACGGGGATCCAGGGATGCATCTTGCGATAATAGAGCTTCAACTCGCCCTGATCGTCGATGACGATGCCGGAATTGTAGGGCATGCCGCCAGGGTTCAGCTCCATGATCGAGAAGCAGCCCCAGATCCGGTTGTCCTTGCAGGCCTGCCTGAAGGCCGCGACCTCCGGCCCGTCGAGCGTGCACATGATCTCCGGATTGATGTCCATGGAAAGGCCATGCAGCGCGTATTCGGGAAAGACGACGAGGTCCATGCCCGGCTGATTGCGCCGCGCCTTACCCACCAGATCGACGATCACCTGCGTCTGCTTTGCCAAGTCCGCTTTGGTGACGGTCACCGGCAGCTGGAGCTGAACGAGGCCGATGCCGACGCCGTGTTCGGATTTGTTGAGCCCACCAAGTCCGTTCATCGGAAAGCTCCGTTATTTCGTGAGCGACAGCGCCCCCGGCGCACCGGCGAGCGAGCGGGTGGGCGAGGACGTGGCGATCAGGATGACGAGGGTGAGCACGTAAGGCGCGGCGTAAAAGAGGTAGTAGCCCTGTGTGACGCCGACCGATTGCAGCGCCGGGCCGAGCGCGCCGGCACCGCCGAAAAGCAGGGCAGCGAGAAAGCAGCCAATCGGGTTCCAGCGGGCGAAGATGACGAGAGCCACCGCCATCAGGCCCTGACCCGACGAGATGCCTTCGTTCCATGAGCCCGGATAATAGAGCGAGAGATAGGCGCCGCCGATCGCCGCCAGCGAGCCGCCGGCGGCCGTCGCGAGCAGGCGAACCCGGTCCGGGTGGATGCCCATGGCCCGGGCCGCGTCGGTGCTGTCGCCGACAACGCGCAGGATCAGGCCGATGCGGGTGTTTTTGAAGGCCCAGAACAGAAAGAGGGCAAGTGCCGCGCCGATGAAGAACAGCACGTTGATGTTGAGCGCCGCCTGGATCTGCGGAGTGCTCGACCAGCCGCCGAGCGGGATCGAGGGCAGTTTCGGCGCCACCGGCTGGATGAAGGATTTGCCGAGGAAAAACGCCATGCCGAGACCGAACTGCATCATGGCAATGCCGATGGCGATGTCGTTGACCTTGGGGAATTTGCAGATCCAGCCGTGGATGAGGCCGAAGATAGCGCCCGCCATCATGGCAGCCAGCACACCGAGGGTCGGCGAGCCGGTCATGACGGCCACCGCATAGGCCGTCATGGCGCCGAAGACCAGCGTGCCTTCGAGGCCGAGATTGATGCGGCCGGAGCGTTCGGTGATCGTCTCGCCGAGGCTGACGAAGATGAATGGGGTGGAAACGCGAATGGCGCCCGCGAAGATCGCCAGCGGCACGCCCCACATGCCGATGCCTGTCTCCTCCATCAGAGGCTCCTTTTCCAGAGGTCGGGATTGAAGATCTTGAAGCGGCCGTAGAAGGTTTCGCAGAAGAGAATGACGATGAAGAGCGTCCCCTGCAGCACCAGAACCGTCGCATCCGGCAGACCCATGCGCCGCTGGATGAGACCGCCCGAGGCGTCGATGCCACCGAGCAGGATCGCCACCGGAATGATCGCCAGCGGATTGTGCCTGGCGAGGAAGGCGACGAGGATACCGGTATAACCGTAGCCGGCGGCAAGCGAGGCATTGGCGCTTCCCTGCACCGCCGCCACTTCGATCATGCCCGCCAGGCCGGCAAAGCTGCCGGCAAGCGCGGTAAATCCGGCGATCAGCTTGCCGACCGGCAGTCCCTGGATCTGGGCGGCGCGCACGTTGCCGCCGGCGATGCGGGCGGCAAAACCGTAGCTCGTCGCCTCGATGACGATCCAGGATACCATGCAGGCGAGGATGCCGATGACCAGGCCCCAATGCACGTCCATGCCGGGAATATTGCCGAGCATATATTCCGCCGGCAGCGGCTTGGTCGACGGCTTGTTGAGGCTTGCCGGATCGCGCAGCAGCCCTTCGACGAACTGGTTCATCAGGGCAATGGCGATATAGGAGAGCAGCAGCGACGAGATGGTTTCGTTGACGCCGCGATAGTGGCGCAGAAAACCGGCAAGGCCGATCCAGATGCCGCCGACCACCATGGCGGCGATCGCCATCAGAATGAGGGTGAGGAAGACAGGCGCGGTGCCGGCGAGCGGCAGAGCCATGGCTGCGGCGGCAACGCCGCCCAGCACGACCGCTCCTTCCCCGCCGATGATGACGAGGCCGAGACGGGCGGGCAGGGCGACGCAGAGTGCCGTCAGGAGAAGGGGTGCGGCACGACTTAAGCTGTTCTGCACCGAAAACCAGCTGCCGAAGCCGCCGGTGTACATCAGTTGGAAGAGGGTGGCCGGCGACTTGCCGACCGCCAGGATGAAGAGGGAGAAGAGCGCAAGACCGATCAGGATGGCCGCGAGGCCGATGACAACAGGCTCGGCTCGCCGCGCGATCCATTCGAGGACGGGGCGCAGCGAAGCCGGTTTTTCCACGATGGCTATTGCGGGATCATTGGCCTCGATGGTCATGGCGCTTCTCCCTTCGTGGTTTACGCTGTGGACCCGACCACGCCCTCGACCAGATAATTCATGCTTTCAAGCTCGATCGCGTCTTCGGCGTAGCTCTTGTCGGCAGCCACGACAGTGTCGCCCTTATTGTCCTTCAACGGACCCTTGAAGACCGAGAAGCCGCCCTTCATCATCTCCGCCTGCGTGGTTTCGAAGGCCTTGCGGCCCTCGGCGGACACGGCGGGGCCGAGCGCGCTCATCTTCACAAAGCCGTCCTTCAGGCCGCCGCGCACGAAGTTGCCGAGCTTTTCGCCGGCCTGCGCCTTCTTGACAAAGTCGCTGTAGACGTTGCCCCAGGCCCATTCGGCGCCGGTGAGGTACTTTTCGGGAGCAAGCGGGCTCTGGTTGGCGTGATAGCCGCAGACGAAGGCGCCGCGGCCGGCGGCCGTCTCGACGACCACTTTGGGGCTGTCGACGTGGCAGGTGATGACGTCGGCGCCCTGGTCGACCAGCGCATTGGTGGCTTCGGCCTCCTTGACGGCGAGCGACCATTCGCCGGTGAAGATCACCTGGCAGGTGATACCAGGATCGACCGTGCGCGCGCCAAGCAGGAAGGCATTGATATTCTGCAGAACCTGCGGGATCGGCTTGGCGGCGACGAAGCCGATCTTCTTGCTCTTCGTCGCATGGCCGGCGGCAATGCCGTTCAGATACTGGCCCTGGAAGATATAGCCGAAATAGGAGCCTGTGTTGGCCGGGTTCTTGCCTTCCTGCCAGAGGCCGCCGCAGTGGCGGAACTGGATGTCGGGATGTTTGGCGGCCACGGCCAGCATGTGTGGGTCGAAGTAGCCGAAGGAGGTCGGAAAGAGCAGGGTCGCGCCGTCCAGGTTGATCATGGATTCCATCGTCTTCTGGACGTCGACGGTTTCCGGCACATTCTCTTCTTCGACCAGCGTCACGCCCGGTAGCGCCTTGATAACGGCCGCACCTTCCGCATGCGCCTGATTATAGCCGTAGTCGTCCTTGGGGCCGACATAGATGAAGCCGACGGTCAGTGCGGTTTGGGCTGCGGCGGAGGAGCCGATCAGGCCGGGCATGGCGCCGGCGAGCGCACCGGCAGCGGAAGCCTGGAGGAAATTGCGGCGGTTCATGGAAAGGAGTTTGGTCATCGGAATGCTCCTTGCGGCGTTGGGCCGGTTGCGAACGGGTACAGCAAAGTGCATGCAATGTGCGTGCCAGAAATCAATCTTTTGTTTTTTATGATTTATTTGTGTCGTAAAGGCTTGCGCGCTGCAAAGTGCATGCAGATTGTTCGAATTATTGCGCAAAAAGTAATCAACAGGTATTTCTTGTTCATTGTGACTGCGTAGGCACTACTACGCGGCGCTGCTCAAACTCTCTTATTCACCCGAAAGCGAAAGTTTAACAATACCTTCACTGCTCGATTTGACTTATCGAGTTTCGAACGTCATCTGTATGCAGAGTGTTGATGTGAGCAGATTCCTATTGTGAAGCAGACTAGGCGCAGAGAAGTGATCCGTACCGGAACCACCGTCGAACAGATGGTGCGAGCGATTGCCGACATGATCGTCACGGGTGAAATCCTGCCCGGCGCGAAGTTGGACGAGGTGTCGCTCGCGGTTCGTTTCGACGTTTCGCGCACGCCGGTACGAGAGGCCTTGCGTGAACTGGGCGCCATGGGATTGGTCGTGCGTGAGCCAAACCGCAGTGCCCTCGTTACCAATGTCAGTGAGGCCTATCTGCATTCGATGTTCGAGGCGATGGCGGAGCTTGAAGCAATCTGCGCCAGGCTCTCGGCCGAGCGCATGGCGGTCGATGAGCGGCGCGCGCTGGAGTTGGAGCACCTGGCATCGGTAAGGCTCGTGCATGCCGGCGCCGAAGAGGAATACTCGGCTCATAACACCGAATTCCATACCCGGCTTTATCGCGGCGCGCATAACGATCATGTCTTCGAGATGGTGACGCAGACGCGGGCGCGGCTCGCGCCTTTTCGGCGGGCGCAGTTCCGTCTGCCCGGGCGTCTGGCAAAATCCTATGAGGAGCACGGCCGGATCGTGACCGCGATCATGCGCGCGGATGCCGCGGCTGCGGGGCAGGCGGCATATTCTCATGTGGAAATTGTCAGCGATGCCAGCGCGGTATTTGCAACGGCCGGGGAGTAACGAGGACACGGCGCCAAAAATCAGGCGCCGCTGGGCCCGGCTACAAGGACAAAAAAGTGCGCACCGCCCCGGTACGGCCTCGTCACGTGATCCTGCAGCGAAGGGCTGGACCGATGATCAATCACCTTCTTGCGCGACCGAACCGTCGCGCGTCGCTTCGTGCTTCAAGGCCCGCAAGTATCGCCAGGAGGATCTTTTTGAGATGATACTTCATGCTCATTTCATTTCGGGATCCTTTGATCCGTGACGTAGGCGCGCCAGCCTCCCAATTCAGTGATTTCACGTGCGCCTTCGATTGCATGAGCCTCGCAGAGAAAACCTGCAATCTGGGAACCGTCATCGAGCGTTACCTTGCCTATGCCGAGCGGCGCCGGGATGTTCTGGACAAAGCGCCCGAAAGCTTCCGCGGTGACTTTCCAAACCTCAACTTCGAGGCCTTTGCCGTCAAAGCCGGGTTCGCGGATTAGGCCTGGCTTCGGCGGGACGGTATCGGGTAGGACGAAAAGGCGGTAATCCGGTGCAGTACGGCAGGATTTGATGCGCCTGCCGCCCGGTCGGGTCAGTTCGTGGTTGAGAGGCATGCCGGTCAGATGCGCTCCAACGACGACGATCGGCACCAAGCCGTCATCGCCAGGCACAACAGGGCTTGCTTCGGGGATCGCAGCCTGCCGGTCGATGCCCATGCCGGAGCTTGCTGCGCGGTGCAGCGCATCGGCAAGCGGCGCCAGCGCATCGTCGGTGAAGGCAGGTGCAATGACGGTCACGCCGCCCGGCAGCCCACCTTTTCCGAAGCCGGCCGGAACGGCGATCGCCGCGCAATCGAGAAGGTTGACGAAATTGGTGTAACGGCCGAGGCGGCCGTTGAGCACGACGGGATTGGCCAGCATATCGGCGACCGTGTAGGTAGTCGGCGCCGTTGGCAGCAGAAGCACGTCGGCCGTTGCCCATTCGGCCTCGGTCTTGCGGCGCAATTCTTCCAGCCGATATCGGCCGTTGAAGGCCTCGACTGCGGTCTTGCCCTTGGCGCCCTCGATAATTCCGCGCACCGTCGGGTCGAAATCGGCTGCGTTCGTGGCAAGGAAGGTCTCGACCGCCGCCAGGCGTTCGGCGACCCACGGCCCGTCATAGAGGAGGGTGGCGGCCTGGCGGAATGGCGCGTAGTCGAACGGCACGATGGTCGCGCCGAGCCCTCTGGCCCGCTCGATCGCCTGGTCGTACAGCGCCTCCACCTCCTTGTCGCCGAAGAATTCCCGCTCGGCGTCGGTGAGGACGCCGATGCGCAAGCTCGACACAGGCAGGTTCGCCGGCGTGGCGCGACGGGAGAAGGGATCGGCGGCATCGAAGCCTTCGGCGCTCTTGCGGATCGCAATACCGTCAGAGACGGTCGCGGCAAAAATCGTGATGCAATCGACGCTCTTGCAGGCCGGAACCACGCCGGTATTCGGCAAGAGACCCGGCGTCGGCTTGATGCCGACCAGATTGTTGAAGGCGGCCGGCACCCGGCCGGAGCCCGCCGTATCGGTGCCGAGTGCGAAGGCCGCGAGACCTGAAGCCACCGTGACCGCCGATCCGGAGCTCGATCCGCCGGAGATATAGGCTGCATCGAAGACCGAACGCGGCGCGCCATAGGGCGAGCGCGTGCCGTTGAGGCCGGTCGCGAACTGGTCGAGATTGGTCTTGCCGATGATGATGGCGCCGGCTGCCTTCAGCCGGGCAACGACGGTGGAGTCGGCTTCCGGCCGATACTCATAAGCCGGGCAGGCAGCGGTCGTCGGCAGGCCGGCGGCATCGATATTGTCTTTCACGGCGAAGGGAACGCCCCAGAGCGGCAGGCTGTTTGCCTCAGGCGCGCGTGCCATCAGCGCTTTGGCGGCAGCGCGCAGCTCCTCATCCGGCACCGGGGTGATGAAGATTGCCGGATCTTTCGAGGCGGCGCGGCGGGCGATCACCTCTTCGATAGCATCTAGCGGCGTCAGGCCGGATTGATAGGCGGCGCGAAGGCTTGAGAGATCGAGGATAGTCGGCAGCATGTCAGCATTCCTCCAGAACGACGATGATATCGCCGGCTTTGACGTTTCTTCCCGGCCCGGCGCGCAGGTCGCGGACGCGGCCTGCCGCATGGGCGGTGACGTTGATTTCCATTTTCATCGATTCGATGATGGCGAGTGTATCGCCGGCCGCAACCGGGGCGCCCGGCTCGACCAGCAATTTCCAGATATTGCCGGGTACGGCGCTGGCAACACCGAAGCACCCGTCGGGAATATCCCCATCAAGACTTTCGCCCGTGCCTTCGTCGGTGACAAAACTGTCGAGCCCGGCGTCCTTCCAGCGCTGGCGCTCAGTATCGAAGGCCGCCTGCTGCGTTGCCTTGAAGCGGCCGATCGACGCCGCATTCGCCTGCAACTCCTTCTCGTAGGCGGCATAGGAGAATTCCGTCTCCTCTATCCGGATGGGATAGCCGCCATGCGGGAAGGCGGCGCGCGCCTCCGTCAGCTCCTGATTGCTGACCGGAAAGAAACGGATCTGGTCGAAGAAGTTGAGCAACCAGGGTTTTCCCTTGGCAAAGGCCGGGGTCTCCCGCCATGTGTTCCACACCTGGATGGTGCGGCCGAAGAGCTGGTAGCCGCCCGGTCCTTCCATGCCGTAGATGCACATATAGGCGCCACCGATGCCGACGGCGTTCTCCGGCGTCCAGGTGCGGGCGGGATTATATTTCGTCGTCACCAGGCGATGTCGCGGATCGGTCGGGGTCGCAACCGGCGCGCCAAGATAGACGTCACCGAGACCGAGCACCAGGTAGCTCGCATCAAAGACGATATCGCGGACGGCCTGTTCGTCGGGAAGGCCGTTGATGCGGCGGATGAACTCGATATTCGACGGGCACCAAGGCGCGTTCGGGCGCACGAGTTCCTGATATTTGCGCATCGCAAGCTCCGCATCCGGATCGTTCCAGGAGAGCGGCAGATGCACGATGCGGCTCGGCACCGTAACCTCCTGGGCTGCCGGAAGCGTCGCCTCGATCTCGGAGAGCAGCCCCAGCAGGCGCCGGCGCGTCAGCTGCGTGCCGTCGTAATGGATCTGCAGCGAGCGGATACCGGGGGTGAGGTCGACGAGGCCGGGGAGGCGGGCCTCGACGACCGCCTGCATCAGCAGGTGCACCCGCAGCCGAAGGGCGATATCGAGCGTCATCGGCCCATATTCGACGAGCAGATTGTCGTCGCCCTGGCGGCGATAAATGACAGAAACCGGGCCATCCTCGCTGATGCCAAGGATCGGCGAACCTGTTTCTTCCGTGACCCGCCGCACGGCTGGGCCGGCGATCGGATCTCCCGGCCGCACGACTGCATGAAAACGGATGCGGTCACCGGGCTTGAACTGGCCCATCTTCCACTGCTCGTCGCGGGCGATCACCGCCGGGCAGACGAAGCCGCCGAGGCTCGGGCCGTCGGGGCCGAGAATGATCGGCATGTCGCCGGTGAAATCGATCGCGCCGATGGCATAGGCATTGTCATGCAGGTTGGAGGGGTGCAGCCCCGCCTCGCCGCCATCGCGGCGCGCCCAAGCCGGGGCAGGGCCGATGAGGCGAACGCCGGTGCGGGCGCTGTTGAAATGCACCTCGTAGGCCGTCGAAAACAGTGTCTCGATATCGCTGTCCTGAAAGAAATCGGGCGCCCCGTGCGGGCCATAGACGACGCCGACATCCCATTCGCGCGTCAAGGCGGCCGCCTCCGTCGCGGGTCTCACCGGCTCGGCCGGTACTTGGCGGGCAAAATGCAGCACATGCCCAGTCTTCAGGGTGCCGGTGGCGTTGCCGCCGAATTGGCCAAGGCCGAAGGTCGCGCGCGAGCCGAGCACAACGGGTGCGGCAAAACCGCCGGCGGCGGCGAGATAGGCGCGTTGTCCCGGTCCTTCGATCGAACCGATCGACAGAACCTGACCCGCCCGGATTGTCACCGGGGCGTCATGCGGCAATTTTACGCCGTCGCATGTCATTGGCATCCGCGCGCCGGCAAGCGCGATCGTCTGGTCGGCATAAAACCGCAATGTCGGACCGGAAACGGTCAACTCCAGCGCAGCCGTCACATCGTCATTGCCGACCAGCCGGTTGGCATGGCGGAAGGAGCGCTCGTCCATCGGCCCGCTCGGCGGCACGCCGACATGCCACAGGCCGAGCCGCCCCGGCAGTTCCTGAATGCTCGATTGCGCCCCGGGCGCAAGCACCTCGACGACGTCGGGAACGAAGGCGAAGTCGCGCAACGCCGTCGTCGCCACCTTGGCGCTTGCAAGCAATTCGGAGGCGGCGATCACCCTGAGATAATCGAGATTGGTTTCGATGCCCGATATCGATGTTTCGGCGAGTGCTGCCTTCAGCTTCTCAATCGCCGCCGGCCGATCTTCCGCCGCCACGATCAGCTTGGCGAGCATCGGGTCGTAGAAGGGCGTGACCTCGGTTCCCGTCTCGATCCAGCCGTCGACGCGGGCATTATCAGGGAAGACGACCTCGGTCAGCAGGCCGGCACTCGGGCGGAAATCGGCATGCGGCATCTCGGCATAAACACGCATCTCGATCGCCGCACCCTTCGGCGTCAGGCCCCTGGCGCCCGAGAGCACGTCCTCGCCGGCCGCCTGCCGGATCATCCACTCGACGAGGTCGATGCCGAAAACGGCTTCCGTGACTGGATGCTCGACCTGCAGGCGGGTATTGACCTCGAGGAAATAAAATTCCTCGCGCTGGGGATCATAGATGAATTCGACGGTGCCGGCCGATTCATAGGAGACCGAGCGTCCCAAATCAACTGCCGCCTTGTGCAGTCGCGCCCGCGTTTCCGCGGAAAGGCCAGGGGCAGGGGTCTCTTCGACGACCTTCTGGTTTCGCCGCTGCAGCGAGCAGTCGCGTTCGCCGAGCGCAATCACGCCGCCCTTGCCGTCGCCGAAGATCTGTACCTCGACATGGCGCGCTTCGGCAACGAAACGCTCGATGTAGACGCGCGCATCGCCGAAGCTGGCGCGCGCGGTCCGCTGCACGCTTTCGAAGGAAGCCTTGAGGCCGGCGGCATCGGCGCAGAGTTGCATGCCGATACCGCCGCCGCCGGCCGTGCTCTTCAGCATGACGGGATAACCGACGGTCTCGGCGGCCGAAAGCGCCTCGTCGACGCTTTGCAGGAGATCGGTGCCGGGCAGCAGCGGCACGCCGCTCGCTCTCGCCAATTCGCGCGCCGTGTGCTTCAGGCCGAAGGCCGAGAGATGCTCCGGCCGTGGGCCGATGAAGGCGATGCCTTCGGCGGCGAGCCGCTCGGCAAAGCCGATATTCTCCGAGAGGAAGCCATAGCCCGGGTGAACGGCCTGTGCTCCCGTCGCCTTGCAGGCGGCGATGACGGCATCGACGTTGAGATAGCTTTCAGCGGCGGGCGCCGGGCCGAGGTGCACGGCCTCGTCGGCCGTCAGCGCCGGCTTCGAGAACCGATCGGCATCGGAATAGACGGCAACCGAGGCGATGCCCATTCTTTTCAATGTCCGAATGACTCGGACGGCGATTTCGCCGCGATTGGCGATAAGGACCTTGGTGAACATCGATCAGTCCTCGCCGTCCCAGATCAGCACCCGGATCGGTGTCGGATCGAAACCGTTGCAGGGATTGTTGATCTGCGGGCAATTGGAGATGACGCAAAGCACGTCCATCTCCGCCACCAGCTCGACATAGTCACCAGGCGCGGAAATGCCGTCGACGATCGTCATCTCGCCATTCGGCTTGATCGGCACGTTCATGAAGAAATTGATGTTCGGCACGATGTCGCGCTTGCTCATGCCGTGTTTTGTCACCTCGATCACGAAATTGTCGCGGCAGGCATGCAGGTATTTCGTGCCGTGACCGAAACGCACCGTGTTGCTTTCGCAGGAGCAGGCGCCGGCGGATGTATCGTGCCGGCCGCAGCTGTCGGCCGTCATGACCAGCATGACGTTGCCTTCGTTCGAGATGATCTTCGTGCCAGTGCCGATATAGGCGCCACCCTGCGCCCGCATCGTATCCTGGTTGGAATACCGCTCGTTAAAATCATCGGCGCGATAAAACAGCGTATCGATCGCCTGCTGGCCATAGCTGTCTTCGATGCGGATGGTCTGGCCCTTGCGCACGATGCCGGACCACGGCGCTTCGGCCGGGATGAAATGATCCTGCGCGGCGTTTTCGACGCTGCGCGAAGCTGAAGTCTTGATGAAATCGGTCATTGTCATCCTCCCTCAGGCCAGCATCGAGGCGTTGTTCTCAAAGCCGCGAAGGGCTTCGGCGGTTGCCGTGCGCGAGAGGTCGTCGGCGGCAGCCGCGGCTGCCCGAAAGCGCGTGACGATCACCGGCTTCGGCGCATAGACAGGGTCGGGGTCGAGTGGATGCGGGCAATTGGAGAAGCCGACGATCATGTCCATCTCGGCGCGCAGCTCGGCATAATCGCCGCTATTGGAAAGCTTGCCGCGCCAGTGAAAGCCGCCGTCATCATCGACGCGGACGGGGGAAAAGAGATTGAGAATCCCAGGAATATCGCGTCGTTCGAAACCAAGCTTACCGGCGACGAGCACGAGATTGTCGCGGGTGTTGCGGGTCTTGACGCCAGGATATTTTGCGGCGTTGGAGGCTGCCGTCGAGCCGCCCATCAGGCAGTCATGGGCGCCGGAACTGTCCTCGATCAACGAAAACATCACCCGACCCATATCCGAGAAGATGACGCGGCCCCTGCCGAGGGCCGTCGTCCACTGCACCTTGACCGTATCGACGAGATTGAGCCGTTCGCTGGTGTCAGTGGCGTTCCAGGCGACGAGCGCCACGGTCGATCCGCCTTCGCCCTGGTCGATGCGGAGCACCTCGCCGCGCTTCAGCGCGGTCGACCAGTACCAGCTGCCGGGAATGGTCTCCTGATGGATGATCGCAGCCGCATCGATTGCGGGAGCGGGCAGGGGGCTTGGCGCCGGCAAGGCCTTCGGCGCAAATTCAAGCCCCTTCTTCTGATGTTCCTCATAACGCTGCCGGTTGGCTGATATCTCTTCGGGTGAACGTCTGACATGCATCATGGCTTTTCTCCTGACGGACTGGAAGCCGGGTCGTCCCGGCGAAGGCCCAGAGAAATGACCGGGCCGTCCCGGTCGGGGCTGAAGATGGTGGGCGCGCCGGCAAGCCTAGGGGGCCAGATCGAAATATCCTTGGTGATCGTCGCGCCGTAGCGCTCCTTCTCCTCCGGGCGGTCGCGCCGGCGCTCGAAGGCGACGACGCGCGTCGCCAGCGTGAAGGCCTCGCGCATGTCGTGCGTCACCATGACGACGGTCATCTGCGTTTCGTGCCAGAGCCGCTTCATCAAAGTATGGATCTCGGCGCGGATGCCAGGATCGAGCGCCCCGAAGGGCTCGTCGAGCAGCAGCACCTTCGGCTTCATGATCAGCGCCTGCGCCAGCGCCAGGCGCTGCTGCATACCGCCGGAAAGCTGCGCCGGATATTTGTCCTCAGCCCCGGAAAGGCCGACTTCGGCAATCAGCCGCCGCGCCTCGTCGACCGCGTTGCGCCGGGCGGCGCCGAAGAGCTTGGCCTTATAGCGGGAAGCGGATAATTCCCGCCCGAGCAGCACATTGCCGAGCACGGTCAGGTGCGGGAAGACGGAATAGCGCTGGAAGACGACGCCGCGATCCGGCCCCGGCTCCTGCGGCAGCGCTTGCCCGTCGAGCAGGATCGTGCCTCGCGTCGGCCGCTCCTGGCCAAGCAGCATGCGCAGGAACGTCGACTTGCCGCAGCCGGACGGACCGACAAGGGCGACAAAGGCGCGTGAGGCGACGGTCAGCGACACGTCCTCAAGCACGATCTGGTCGCCATACTCTTTCCAGACCTTTTCGATCACCAGTTCGCTCATGCCTGCTTCTCCAGCTCCGACCAGGGGAAGACGGCGATGCGGATGCGATCGAGGATATAATTCATGATCACGGCGAGCAGCGTGATCCAGACGACATAGGGAAAGATGACGTCCATCGAGAGATAGCGGCGGACGAGGAAAATGCGGTAGCCGAGGCCGGAATCCGACGAGATCGCTTCGGCGGCGATCAGGAACAGCCAGGCCGGACCGAGCTGAAGCCGGAGGCAGGTGATCAGTCGCGGCAGGATCTGCGGCAGCACGACGCGAAGGCCGATCTGCCAGGAGGAGCCGCCGAGCGTTTCAGCCTTGACGATCTGCTCGCGCGGTAGTTCCAGCGCCTTCAGCGCAAGGTCGCGGATCATCGTCGGCGCAACGCCGATGACGATGAGCGCGATCTTCGAGGCTTCGCCAAGCCCCATGACGATGAAGAGGATCGGCAGCAGCGCCAGCGGCGGCACCATTGAGATAACGGCGACGAAAGGGGAGAGCAGGGCTCTCAGATAAGGCAACATGCCGATCAGCATGCCGATGACGAGCGCGGTGATCGTGGAGATGCCGAGGCCGGCAAACAGGCGGACCAGGCTCGCTCCGGTATCGGACCAGAGCAGGTATTGCCCGGTGCGCGGATCGGCGATGAAGGCCAAGCGATCGATCGCATCGGCAAAGCCGGCAAGACCGGGCAGCAGCTTGTCGTTGGCGTTTTCCGCCAGCCGTGCTGCCGAGCCGAATGTGTAGGCAACGATCAGCAGCACGAAGGGCAGCAGCGTCAAGGCAAGCTGCGCCCCCCGGCTCGGCCTCGTGTTGATCCAGCGCATGAGGAAAGCTCCGCTGATGGAGATTGGGCGGCGCGGTCAAAACCGCACCGCTGCTTGGACATCGCTTAGAGCGAACCGTCGGCGGCCGCCTTCATGTAGGTCTCGGTGAAGCGCAGCTTGACGTTGCCACTATCGCCGAGGATCTTGCCATCCGGCATTTCGATGCCGATAACGTCGGCCGACGGCGCGCCATTGCCGAGCAGACCCTTTTCGAACAGGAAGTTGCGGACGAGATCCATTGTCTTTGGCAGGCTGCCCGACGCGGTAAAATCAACGGCATCGGCCGGCTTGGCAAACAGCTTGGTTGCGGCAAGCTGGGATTCGAAACCCTTGAGATCGGTGCCCGATGCCTGGCCCATCGCCTCGCGCGCGGCCTTGCCTTCGGCGCTGTCGGCAATCAGGAGTGCCGCGGTCTCATACCAGATGCCGGCGAGTGCCTTGCCGAAATTCGGATTGTCCTTCAGCACGCCAGTGTTGGCGACCATCAGGTCGATGATCTCGCCCGGCACTTGCGAGCTGTCGAAGACCTTCTTGGCCGTGGGGTCCTCGAGGATGGTCGAGACCAGCGGGTTCCAGGTGACGACTGCGGTCACGTCAGCCGTCTTGTAGGCTGCGACCATGTCCGCATCGGAGGTGTTGACCACCTTCACGTCGCGCTCGGTCATCTTGATGCTTTCGAGCGCGCGGGCCAGCAGATAGTGCGAGACGGAAAATTCGACGAGATTGACGTTCTGTCCCTTGATGTCGGCAAGGCTCGCCTTGTCCTTGAGAATGACGGCATCATTGCCGTTCGAGAAGTCGCCGACGATGACGGCTGTCGTATCGACGCCGCCGGCAGCCGGGATCGACAGGCCGTCCATATTGGTCAGCGTCACGGCATCGAAGGCGCCGGCGGTATACTGGTTCATCGATTCGACATAGTCGTTGAACTGGGTCACCTCGATCTTGATGCCGTATTTGTCGGCCCATTTCTTGACGATGCCGTGATCGGCAGCGTAACCCCAGGGCATCCAGCCGACATAGATCGACCAGGCGACCTTGAAATCGGTCTTCTGTTCGGCCTTGGCGATGGAGCCGAGCCCGAGCGCCAGGGACGCCGTCAGGGCGGTCATCGATAGAATCTTCGAAAAAGTCTGCATTGAAATTCCCCTTTTGCTTTTCTTCAAAAGGGATCGGCAATGACCATCGTGCCGCCAATCCCTTGGCTTACGAGGTCTCCCGGGCTTTTGTCCCGCCGTGCACCCGGCGGGATGTCTCCCCTACCGGTGGCAGCTCTCGGACCAGCCACGCCTTGCGACGCCGGAACCCTAGCCACCAACTCTGCAATTATCGAAGCAAAGTGTGTGCCAAATTATAAATCATTGATTTCGTTGAGAGGGCGATGGCATCAATTCTCTTGAGGATGTATAGTGCATGCACTTGCCCAGAAAATGTGCGCATTCTGCCGCCACCTTAGGCGCTGGTTCTTTTTTTTTGCCCCGTTTAAAAACAAGCAGCAGGCAGAGGACGCAGACGCCGAATTGCGGCTAGTTCCGGAAGGTGCCGGAAGGGATCGTCGTTACCAGCCTGATATCGCGGCGGAAATTCGACGGCGACATGCCAGCGATGTGGCGGAAGGATTTGTTGAAGGCGCTGATCGAGCCGAAGCCGCTGTCCATCGCCACCTGCAGCACGTTGGCGCCTTCGCTCATCAGCATCGCCTGGGCGCGCGACAGCCGTAGCAGCGTCACATATTTGCTGAGCGTCATGCCAGTCGATCGCTTGAACAGGTTCATCGCATATTTCGGGTGCAGGTCGGCTGCGCGGGCGATATCGACCGAATCGATGTCGTGCAGGAAATTGGCGGCGATGAAATCGCACATGCGCGCGACGCTGCGCGAGGAATGCGGATGCGGGTGATCCCCTTCGAGATTGACGATCGCCTGCGACGTCATCGAATAGGGTTCGAGCGCGATCCGCTCGATGCGCAGCAGCAGCTCGTCGACGGCGTGCTGGGCCTTGGCGGGATCGCCGGAATTGGCATAGCGGAACCAGCGGGTAAAGTTCTCGTTGTCGGCGGCATCCGTTGCCGAGGTCACCAGCGTCTCACCCTTCATCAGCCGGCTGGAAACACCGATCGGCAGGCGCAACCGGAAGAAATAGACGAGTGGCAGATGGGCGCCGGCATAGAGCGAATCGTCTGAGGATTCGTCCATCTGGTGCGGCTGACCACCCCAGAAGAGGCACATTTCGCCGGCGTTCAGCCGGAATTCGTGATCGCTCATCCGGTAATGCACAGTGCCGCGCATCACATAGTTGACCTCGACCTGCGCGTGCCAGTGCGGCATGGCCATGACGGGCGGATGGGCATGAAACATCTGCAGCGCCGTTGGCAATCCCTCGATGCTGCTCGCGCCGGGCTGATAGATTGCACGTGTGCCGACCTTACTTTCCGCCAAATTCATATTCCCTTTTTAGGAGACACCCGCTCCCTTGCAGATAGTCTAACCGCGTTCGTGAAAGATCGGCAATTGAAAAGGGAGGATTTTCAATGCGCTTCAAACTTCTCGCTGCGACCGCAGCTGTCGCAGTGCTTGCTTCCGGCTCCGCATTCGCGCAGTCGGCCAATCTCACCATCTGGAGCTGGAATGTCGCCGCGTCGGCATTGAAATCCACGCTTCCAGGCTTCAACAAACAGTTTCCCGATATCAAGATCACCGTCGAGGACCTCGGCAACGCCCAGGTCTTCGATAAGACGCTCGCGGCCTGCGCCGCCGGCGGCGACGGCTTGCCCGACATCGTCAGCATCGAGAATTTCGAAGCTGAAATCTTCTGGAGCCGTTTTCCCGATTGCTTCGCCAATCTGAAGGAGCTCGGTTATACGCCTGAGATCCAGGCGAAATTCCCCGAATTCAAGCGCACCGAGCTTGAAGTCGGCGACGTCGCCTATGCCATGCCATGGGATTCCGGTCCTGTCGCCGTCTTCTACCGCCGCGATCTCTACGAAAAGGCCGGCGTCGATCCGAGCACCATCAGCACCTGGGATGATTTTATTGCCGCCGGCAAGAAGATTTCCGCCGCCAACCCCGGCGTCGTCATGGCGCAGGCGGACTTCAATGGCGATAGCGAATGGTTTCGCATGATCGCCAACGAACAGGGCTGCGGCTATTACTCGAGCGACGGCCAGTCCATCACCATCAACCAGCCGGCCTGCGTCTCCTCGCTGCAAAAGGTGAAGGAAATGAAGGATGCCGGCACGCTGACGGCAGCCAATTGGGACGAAAAGATCCAGGCCAATACCGCCGGAAAGGCCGCGAGCCAACTGTATGGCGGCTGGTACGAGGGCACCGTTCGCTCGACCTCGCCCGATCTTAAGGGCAAGTGGGGCGTCTACAAGATGCCGAGCCTGACGGCCGATGGCCCGCATGCCGCCAATCTCGGCGGTTCGTCGCTCGCTATTTCGGCGACCTCCGCGAATAAGGAAGCAGCCTGGAAATTCGTCAACTACGCCCTCGGCACGAACGAGGGCCAGGTTACGATGCTGAAGGAATTCGGTCTGGTGCCATCGTTGCTCTCGGCCGTACAAGATCCCTTTGTCAACGAAGCGCAGCCCTATTGGGGCGGTCAGAAGGTCTGGGCCGATATCCTCGCGACGCTGCCGAAGATCGTGCCGAGCCGCGGCACCGCCTTCCAGAGCGATGCCGAAGCCATCTTCAAGGCGACGCAGACGAAGTTCTTCTCCGGCGGCTATCCCGATGCGAAGGCGGCTCTCGACGATGCCGCCAACCAGATCGCTTCGGCGACCGGCCTTCCGATCGCGCAGTGAATGACGATGCCGGGCGCGCTTGACGCGCCCGGCTCTCCGTCCGCCGCAAGGCGGTTGGTCATTCGTTGGTTTTGTGAGGAGGAGGCTCGATGCCATTCAGAACCCGGAGCGCCTATGCGTTCCTCGCCCCATATCTGCTGGTCTTTGCCACCTTCTGGGTCTGGCCGATCATCAATTCGTTCCTGATTTCCTTTCAGAACACCCGCATCAACCCGTGGAAATATAGTTTCCAGGCCAATTGGGGCCGGCTCTTCTACGACCCGGCCTTTTACAATGCCCTCTACAACACGCTGATCATCCTGGTGATCCAGGTGCCCGTCATGATCGCGCTTGCGACCGTTATGGCCGTAATGCTCAATTCGCCGCTGCTGAAAGCGCGCCCGCTCTTCCGCTTCGCCTTCTTTGCCCCTGTCGTCGTCGGTGAAGTCGCCTATGCCGCGGTGTTTCGGCTGATGTTCAGCCTCGATTTCGGCATCATCAACAAGCTGATCTCGGCCGTCGGTCTCAGCCCGGTCTCCTGGTTCGACAATGCGAATGCCGCTATGGCGCTGATCATCCTCGCCGTCACATGGCGCTGGGCCGGCTACAACGCCATCATCATCCTCGCCGGCCTGCAGTCGATTCCCGATGATGTCTACGAGGCAGCGACCCTCGACCGGGTGAGCAAGGTCCAGCAATTCTTTCATATCACCCTGCCGCTCCTGAAACCGATCATCCTCTTCTGCGTGGTTCTTTCGGTGATCGGCACCATGCAGCTCTTCACCGAGCCTTTCCTGATCACCAATCGCGGCGGTCCCGGCGGCGGCACCGAGACGCTCGGCCTGCTGCTTTATCGCCAGGGCTTCACCTCGCTGAATTTCGGCTATGCCTCGGCGATCGCCTATACGATGGCTGCCCTTGCCGTGGCGATCTCGCTTCTCAATCTCTGGGTCGGGAGGGATCCGAAATGAAATCCAAATCGCAATCCCTTCTGCTGCGCCAGATCGCGTTGCATGCCGCACTGGCGCCGCTTGCGATAATCTGGCTGTTTCCGCTCTGGATGATGTTCGTCTTCTCGACCATGCCCGATAACGGCATCTTCAGCCCTGACATCGTGCTCTGGCCATCGACCAATTTCGTCGAGAATTTCAAGAACCTGCAGGCCGATACCGATTTCATCAGTGCCATGGTGATCTCCATCGGCGTGGCGCTCATCTATACAGTGCTCTCGGTGCTGCTGACTTCGATGGCCGGCTGGGCACTGGCACGTTACCGTTTCGTCGGCCGCTCCGTCGTCATCGCCATCATCCTCGGCACGATCACGCTTCCCTTCTCCGTGGTCGTCATCCCGCAATTCATCATGGTGGCCCGCGAGTTCAAGCTGGCAAACACCTGGGTAGCCCTGATCGTGCCGCCGCTGTTCAATTCGCTCGGCGTGCTGTTCATGCGGCAATCCTTCTCGATGATGCCGGGCGAGCTCTTCGATGCGGCCCGGGTCGAGGGCGTCAAGGAATGGCAGATCTTCCTGCGCATCGCCTTGCCACTGGCGCGCCCGACCATGGCGGCATTGGCGATCATTCTCTTCCTGCACTCGTGGAACAATTACCTCTGGCCGCTGCTGATCAATTCCAGACCGGGGATGATGACGGCGCCTGTGGCATTGGGAACACTGATCGGCCTCACCAAGGTCTCCTGGGGCGGCATCATGGCCGGCGCGGTGCTGTTGACGGCGCCGATCCTCGTCATCTTCGTGGCTCTTCAGCGCCATTTCATCGCCGGTATCGCCGCCGGCGCAATTAAATAATCGGGAGGCTGCATGGCAGAGCTTTCACTCAGCAACATCGTCAAGCGCTTCGGCGGCTTTGAGATCATCCACGGCGCCAATCTGGAGGTGAAGGACGGCGAATTCGTTGTCTTCGTCGGCCCCTCCGGCTGCGGCAAGTCCACGCTGCTCAGGATGATCGCCGGCCTCGAGGACATCACCTCAGGCGAGCTTCAGATCGGCGGCAGGGTCGTCAACGACGTCGAGCCGGCCGATCGCGGCATCGCCATGGTCTTCCAGTCCTATGCGCTCTATCCGCACCTGACCGTCGAGGAAAATTTGAGCTTCGGCCTGCGCATGAACGGCAATCCGAAGGCCGACACCGAGCGGCGCGTGCGCCATGTCGCCGAGATCCTGCAGATCACCGAGTTGATGAAGCGTCGGCCGAAGCAGCTTTCCGGCGGTCAGCGCCAGCGCGTCGCGATCGGCCGCGCCATCGTCCGCGAACCACAGGTCTTCCTGTTCGACGAACCTTTGTCGAACCTCGACGCTGAACTGCGTGTGCAGATGCGCGTCGAAATCTCCAGGCTGCACAAAAAGCTCGGCACGACGATGATCTATGTCACCCACGACCAGACGGAGGCGATGACGCTCGCCGACAGGATCGTCGTGCTGCGCGCCGGCAATATCGAGCAGATCGGCGCACCGCTCGACCTTTACGACGACCCCGCCAACCAGTTCGTCGCCGGCTTCGTCGGCTCGCCGAAGATGAATTTCCTCAAGGCCGTAGTGGTTGAGACGCAGCCGGGCATGGCGGTGATCGCGCTGGAAAACGACGCCAACACCCGCCTGACGCTGCCGGTCGCCGATCCCATCGAAGCCGGCGCAAAGGTGACGCTCGGCATCCGTCCCGAACATTTCGTCGATGCGGGCACGGGCGATGCCGACCTCACCGTCACCATCGACGTCGCCGAACACCTCGGCAATACCAGTTACATCTACGCCACCATAGGCCCCGAGCAACTGATCATCGAGCGGCCGGAATCGCGCGTCGCCGGCAATCGCGACACGCTGACGGTCGGTCTTCCCGCCAACCGCTCATTCCTTTTCGACGGCGCCGGCAAGCGGCTTCGCTGAACTAAAATCCCAGGACAGAAAGACGAAAGAGGACTTTCCATGACTTCAGATCAACCGATCCGCTGGGGCATCATCGGCCCCGGCACCATCGCCCGCACCTTTGCCGACGGCGTCGCTCATTCGCGCACGGGAAAGCTGGTGGCGATCGCCACCCGCAATCCTGCAAAGCCGGGTCTTGCCGAAAACTTCCCCGGCGCCCGCATCGTCGATGGTTACGAGACGTTGCTCTCCGATAAGGAGATCGATGCGATCTATATCGCCGTCCCGCACACCGGCCATGCCGAATGGGCGATCAAGGCGGCACGCGCCGGCAAGCACATCCTGGTGGAAAAGCCGATCGCGCTGTCGGCCTACGATGCCGAAGCCGTTTACTACGAGGCTAAAAAAGCCGGCGTCTTTGCCGGGGAAGCTTTCATGTACCGCGTGCATCCGCAGACGGAGAAGCTGGTCGAACTCGTCAAAAGCGGCGCCATCGGCACCGTTCGCATCATCCGCTCGAGCTTCGGCTTCAACATGGGCAGCTATAAGCCGGAACATCGGCTTTTCGCCAACGACACCGCCGGCGGCGGCATTCTCGATGTCGGCGGTTATCCGGTCTCGATGGCCAGACTGATTGCCGGCGCCGCGGAGGGCAAGGCCTTCCTCGAACCGGAGAAGGTCTCGGGCGTCGCCCATCTCGGCCAAAGCGGCGTCGATGAATGGGCATCTGCCGTGCTCAAGTTCCCGAACGAGATCATCGCCGAAGTCTCCTGCTCGATCATGGCGCAGCAGGACAATGTGCTGCGCATCATCGGCTCGGAAGGCCGGATCGAGGTCCAGGACTTCTGGTTTGCCTCCGGCCACAAGGGCGGCGTCGGCAAGATCGAGATTTTCAAGGGCGGCAGCCGAGAAACCGTCGAACTCAGGGAGGATCGCTGGCTCTATTCCTTCGAGGCGGATGCGGCAGGCGATGCCATCCGCGCCGGCAAGACCGAATTCAGCTCTCCCGGCATGAGCTGGGCAGATTCGATCGGAAACCTGCGTGTGCTCGACCAGTGGCGTGCTTCGGTCGGCCTCGAATATGGCGTGGAAAAAGCCAGCAAACGCACGGCAAACATTGCCGGCGGCGCGATTGCGCGCGGCAACAGCATTCCGCAGCGTCAGATTCCCGGCATTTCCAAGCCGGCTTCGGTCGTGACACTCGGTTTCGAATTCTTCCCGAACTTCGCCTCTGCCTCGCTGACGCTCGACGCCTTTTACGAAGCCGGCGGCAATGCCTTCGACACCGCCTATGTCTATGGCGGCGGCAAGACGGAGGCGATCTTCGGCGACTGGCACACAAGCCGCAACGTGCCGCGCGAGGAGATCGTGCTGATCGGCAAGGGCGCTCATTCGCCGCTCTGCTATCCCGATATGATCGCAAAGCAGCTCGACCAGTCGCTTGCCCGGCTGAAGACCGATTATGTCGACATCTATTTCATGCATCGCGACAATACCGACGTGCCCGTCGGGGAGTTCGTCGATGCCATGGATGCCGAGGTCAAGCGTGGACGCATCCGCGGCATATTCGGCGGCTCGAACTGGACGCGGGCCCGCTTCGACGAAGCGATCGCTTATGCCGAAAAGACCGGCAAGGCGGCGCCAGCGGCACTCTCCAACAACTTCTCGCTCGCCGAAATGCTCGATCCGATCTGGGCCGGCTGCGTTGCCGCTTCCGATGACGACTGGAAGAAATGGCTGAACGAGAAGCAGATCCCGAACTTTGCCTGGTCGAGCCAGGGCCGCGGCTTCTTTACCGACCGCGCCGGCCGGGACAAGCGGGACGATGAGGAGATCGTGCGGGTCTGGTATTCCGAGCGCAACTTCGGACGCCGCGACCGTGCCATCGAGCTTGCCAACAAACTCGGCCGCAATCCGATCCACATCGCGCTCGCCTATGTGATCGCCCAGCCTTTCCCGGTCATTCCGCTGATCGGGCCGCGCACCGTCGCCGAATTGGAAGACAGCCTCTCGGCGCTCGACATCAAGCTCACACCCGATCAGGTGAAGTGGCTGGAAGGCTGACGCAACAGGAAAGGGCGCGGTTTGAACCCGCGCCCTCCCGATATTTACTTGCGCCCTTCGGACGCCTTCTTTTTGGCGGCGTCGTCCATCAGCTCATACCACATGGCGTTGAGGACGGCGAAGGCGGCGGCCAACGGCAGGCCGAGCATCCATGCAAAATACCACATCGTTTCGTCTCCCTCAGTAGGCGTGGCTGTTCTTGTCGGTGATGGACTTCTCATCGACCTTGCCCCATAGAACCTTGTAGACCCAGGCTGTGTAGGCGAAGATGATCGGCAGGAAGATCACCGTCACCACCAGCATGATGAACAGTGTCATGTGGCTGGAGGATGCATCCCAGACCGTCAGGCTCGATCGCGGATCGAGCGAAGAGGGCAGGATGAACGGGAACATCGACAGGCCGACCGTCGAGATGATGCCAAAGATCGCCAGCTTGCTGAAGAGCAGCGTCATGACCTCGCGCCTTGCCCGCATGGCAATGAAGGCCAGTGCCGCGCCGGCGAAACCGAGGACGGGCGCGATGATCGTCCACGAGTGGGTGGTGTAGTTGGTAAGCCACGCGCCTTTCTCCAGCGCCACGGTTTTCAGCAGCGGATTGGAGGGGCCGATCGGGCTGATATCGCTGGTGATGCGATAGCCACCGACGCCGATCCACAGGAAGAGACCGCCGAGTGCGAAAAGCAGAACAACGGCAAGGGCGGCGATGCTGCCATAGCGTCTGGCGCGCTCCGCGACCGGACCACTCGACTTCAACACCAGCCAGGCCGCACCATGCATCGTCAGCATGGCTAGGGAAAGCAGGCCGCAGAGCAGAGCATAGGGGTTGAGCAGCGCGAAGAAGGAGCCTTCGTAGAAGATCCGCATATCGTCCGCAAAGCGGAAGGGCACGCCCTGCAGCACATTGCCGACGGCGACGCCGAAGATCAGCGACGGCACGAAGCCGCCGATAAAGAGCGCCCAGTCCCAGCCGCTCCGCCAGCGGGCGCTTTCCCGTTTCGACCGGTATTTGAAACCGACCGGGCGCAGGATGAGCGCGAAGAGGATCGCGAACATCGCCAAATAGAAGCCCGAGAAGGAGACCGCATAAAGCGGCGGCCAGGCGGCAAAGATGGCGCCGCCGCCGAGGATCAGCCAGACCTGGTTGCCCTCCCAGGTGGCGCCGACGGTGTTGATCGCCACGCGCCGTTCCGTATCGGTCCGGGCGACGAAAGGCAGAAGCGTGCCGACGCCGAGATCGAAGCCGCCCGTCGTCGCAAAGGCGATCAGCAGGACGCCGAGCAGTAGCCACCAGATGAGACGCAGGGTTTCATAGTCGATGAGTTGGTGAAGGATCATGGCAAGTCACTCCGCGGCCGGGACGAGGGTTTCGGAAATCAGATGGGCTTCCGGCTCGTCGTCCGGCTCCGGTCCTTGCTTGATCGCCTTGATCATCAGGCCCATCTCGATGACGATCAGAACGGTATAAAGTGCGCCAAAACCGATAATGGTCAGAAGCACAGTGCCGGCGCCGAGGCTGGAGACGGCGGCTGCCGTCGGCAATACGCCTTCGATCACCCAGGGCTGGCGGCCGAACTCGGCGACGACCCAGCCAAGTTCGATGGCAACCCAGGGCAGGGGAATGGCAATCACGGCAATCCTTAAAAGCAGCGGGTACTTGTCGAGATGGCGCCGCGCCGACAGCCAGAAGAAGGTGGCGGTCAGCAGGATGAAGAAGATGCCGAGGCCGACCATGATGCGGAAGGACCAGAAGAGTGTCGGCACGTGCGGGATCGTATCGCGCGCGGCCTGGACGATCTGCTCTTCGGTCGCCTGGCGCGGATCGTCGACGTAGCGCTTCAGAAGAAGAGCGTAGCCCAGATCATGGCCGAGATCCTCGAAGGAAGTGCGCACTTCCTGCGCAACCTGACCCTGTGCCGGTACTGCGCGGATCTGCATCAGCGCGTCGTAAGCCTTGATGCCGTCGCGGATCCGGCTTTCGGCCTGCTGTTCGAGCTTGTCGATGCCGGGGATTTCGGTGGTCAGCGACCGCGTGCCGATCAGGCCCATGACCCAGGGGATATGCACGGCAAAATGCGTTTCGCGCGCCTCCTGGTCGGGGAAGCCGAAGGCGGTGAAGGCCGCCGGCGCCGGTTCCGTCTTCCACATGCCCTCGATCGCAGCAAGCTTCATCTTCTGGTTTTCGGTGGCGAGATAACCGCTCTCGTCGCCAAGCACGACGACTGATAGAGCCGAGGCGAGGCCGAAGGAGGCGGCGACCGTCATCGATCGCTTGGCAAGCTCGATATGCCGACCCTTGAGGACGTACCAAGCCGAAACGCCGAGCACGAAGATCGAGGCGCAGACATAGCCTGCCGATACCGTGTGGACGAATTTCGCCTGGGCGACGGGATTGAAGACCACGTCGAAGAAGCTTGTGATCTCCATGCGCATCGTCTGCGGATTGAGCGCCGATCCCACCGGGTTCTGCATCCAGCCATTGGCGATCAGGATCCAGAGCGCGGAAAAGTTCGATCCCAGCGCCACCGCCCAGGTGGCGACGAGATGCCCGACCTTCGACAGCTTGTCCCAGCCGAAGAAGAACAGCCCGACGAAGGTCGCCTCGAGGAAGAAGGCCATCAGGCCTTCGATCGCCAGCGGTGCGCCGAAGATGTCGCCGACATAATAGCTGTAATAGCTCCAGTTCATGCCGAACTGGAATTCCATGACGATGCCGGTGGCGACTCCGAGCACGAAATTGATGCCGAACAGCGTGCCCCAGAATTTCGTCATCTGGCGCCAGATCTGGCGGCCGGTCATGACATAGACGGTTTCCATGATCGCCAAGAGCACGGACAGGCCAAGCGTCAAGGGCACGAACAGGAAGTGGTAAAGCGCCGTCAGCGCGAATTGGAAGCGCGAAAGTGCTACGATATCTAGTTCCATTGTCTTCTCCCACGGTCCCACGGGGTACGGGCGTTCCTCAGCGCCGACGGCGCGTGAGGGCATGCAGTCTTGCCTAGATCCGGATGATTTTAGGCCGATCCGGCCTAAAATCTGAATCCGTATCTAAATCAAAGAAGTAGAGCATGATGTCGTCCGAAAACCGCTCACACTTTTCGGCATCATGCTCTAGTCCGGCCGAAGCCGGTCGAGCGCCTTTTCGAACGCTGCCTCTCCGCGGCGCGAAATTTCTGTGATGCGACCGCCGTTGATGACGGCGATGCGGTCTGCGATCGCCGCCTCCCGGCGGATATGCGTGGCAATCACCAGCGAACGGCCCGCCGCCATTACCGACAGCCGGCAGAGCACGTCGCGGGCGGTGACGCCGTCGAGGCCCTCGGTCGGCTCATCGAGCAGCCAGAGCGGTGTGTCGCGCAGGAAGAGCCGGGCAAGCGTCAGCCGGCGCGACTGGCCGCCGGAAAGTCCGAGCCCGCCTTCGCCAAGCGGCGTATCGATCCCCCGCGGCATGGCCTCGACATCGGCAAGCAGGCCGGCAGCGGCGAGTGCTTCGCGAAGGCGGCCCTCGCTCGTATCGGGGTTCGCGAGACAGAGGTTGCCGCGCAGGCTGTCCTCGAAGAGCTCCGTCCGCTGCGTCAGCAGGGTCGCCGTCATCGCGGCAGCACTTCCTGTCCTTGCCGGCAATTCGCCGGAAAGGAGAGCAAGCAGGCTCGACTTGCCGGCGCCGCTGCTGCCGATGATGGCTAGGTGTTCGCCTTGTGCAAGCGCGAGCTCAATGCCCTGGAGCGCCGGCACGGCGGAGTTTTCATGGAAGGCCGACACCTTCGCCAGCGAAAAGGCGTATCCCGGCAACGGCGCCGCCAATGGTTCGGGTGCCGCCGCGACGGCAAGCCGCGGCGCGATGCGCCTTGCAGCAAGCAGCGTCCTGCCGAGTTCCAGGGCGCCACGGCGCAGCGCTGCGAAGGGTTCGACTGCCGCAAAGGCGACGAGCAGGCCGAGTGCGGCGACAGGAGCGGTAATCACCTTCGCTTCCGCAAGTGCCGCGACGGCAAGCAGTGATGCCGTCAGCAGCAGGGTGGATACGAGGCTGAAGCCGAATGTCAGGCCGGTCTCGACGCGGTTCAGCCGGTCGTCGGCGCGGGCGCAGTATTGGTCTGCCGCGGCAATCGTCTCCCTCTGTGCGGCAAGCCGGCCGGCCATCAGCAGATCGGTCTGACCGGCGACGAGATCGATCGTCCGCGACCGCAGCGCCTCGATGCCATGGGCGCGTTGGCGGGCATGTTTGCGCGCCGCCCGGCCAGCGATCGACGGCAGAGCAAGGCCGGCACCGGCGAGAAAAAGGCCGAAGCACATGCCGAACACGGGATGCATCAGCCCCAGCACGAGGCTTGCCGCCAGTGCTGCACCGATCGCGACAGCAGCCGGCACGAGGATGCGCAGGTAGAGGGAATCGAGCGCATCGATATCGGCCGTCAGCCGGAAGAGCAGCCGTGCGGGACGATGCAACAGCGCGCGAGCCGCGGCCGGTTCGGCGAAACCGCGAAACAGCTTTTCGCGCAGGGCGGCGAGCACGCCGAGCGTTGCGTCATGGGTCGCAAGCCTTTCGCCGTAGCGCGCGGCCGTACGGACGATGGCGAGCAGGCGGATGCCGGCGGACGGCGCAAAAACGTCGAAGGTGATGGCGGCAGCGGCCGAAAGGCCGGCGAGCGAAGTGGCGGTGATGAACCAGCCGGACAGGCCGAGGAGGGCAATACCGGCAGTTACCGTCGCTGCCGAAAGTGCTGCGCCAAGCAGCAGCGCACGCCGGCGCTCGGCAAGGAACAGGCGCAGGATCGGCTTGAGGTCGGCAGCAAATCCGCTCATTCGGCGGCCTCCCTCATAACGATGTCGGCATCGACGCGAATGATGCGATGCATGCGGGCGGCAAGCAGCGGATCGTGGGTCGCAACGATCAAAGTGCGGCCCCTGGCGAGCGAAAGCAGACTCTCGATCACCTCGGCGGCGGTGGCGGCGTCGAGATGTGCGGTCGGCTCGTCGGCGAGGATGATCCGCAGATGCGGATTGCAGGCCGCCCGCGCAATCGCAAGCCGCAGCGCCTCGCCGCCGGAAAGTCCGATCCCGCCTTCGCCGAGCGGCCGGTTGCCATAGGCGGCTGCGACTTTTCCGAGCCTGGCGGCGTCGAGCGCATCCGTCACGTTGCCGCGCAGGATACCAGGCCTGCCAAGCGCGATATTGCCGGCGATGGTGCCGGCAAAAATATGCGGCCTCTGGCCGATCCATGCCATGCTGGCGCGCAAGGCGTGGGCGCTGTCATCCGCAAGCTCTATGCCGCCGATGACGATACGGCCGCCGGTGCAGGGCGCCAGCCCTGATATGAGCGAAAGAAGCGTCGACTTGCCGGAACCGCTGGCGCCAAGAAGCGCCAGATGTTCGCCGGCGGCGATATCGAGGTTGAAACCGTCAAGGATCAACGGCTCGGCGGCGTTGTAGCGGAAATCGACATTCTCAAGACGGATGGCCGGCGCTTCGGTGATGGCAGATGCTGCTGGTGCGACTTCGGCTGCTCCTCGGATCGACAGGCCGCCGGCAGCGAGGGCGTCCAGGGATTTCAGCGCCGCTTCGCCGGCCGCCCGATCGTGCCAGACAGCCGAGAGTTCGCGCAGCGGTTCGAAGAAGGCCGGTGCAAGCAGCAGGATGAACAGTCCCTCGGTCAGGTCGAGCCGGCCTACCCAGGTGCCGAAGCGGATTTCGCCAAGCAGGCTGAAGCCGACATAGACGGCAATCATCGCCACGCCGAGGGCGGCGAAAAGCTCGAGCACCGCCGAGGACAGAAAGGCGATCTTCAACACCGCCATGGTGCGCGTACGCAGCGACTCCGCCTCGCGACGCAGCCGTAGCGCCGTTGCATCGACTGCGTCGAGCGCACGGATGGTCGCCAGTCCGCGCAGCCGATCGAGCAGGAAGCCGTTGAGGCCGCCGGTCGCGACGAGTTGCCTTTCGCTGGCCGCCTGAGCACGCCAGCCGATCAACGCCATGAAGATGGGAATCAGCGGCGCGGCGAACAGCAAAACCAGAGCGGCGATCCAGGAGACCGGCAGGATGAAGGCAAGGATGACGAACGGCACGAGGCTCGCCTTCATCCGCGCCGGCTGAAAACGGGCGAGGTAGGGCACGATCAGTTCGGCCTGTTCGCCAATGACGCTTGCGGCTTTGCCGGAGGCAGGCCGGCCGCGATCGACCGGCGACGACATGGACACTGCCGCGACGGCGATCTGCCGCCTGCGGCTGAGTTCGGCGCGGGCGGCTTGAAAAGCCAGGCGACCGCCGGCCGCGTCGAGACAGCTTCTTGCAAATCCGAGGGCGAGGATGCCGAGGGCTGGCCAGAGAACGTCATGCGATCCGCCGCCATCAGCGATGCGGCCGACCGAGATGGCCAGCAACCCGGCCTGCGGGATCCAGACGGCAGCGGCCAGCGCTTGCAGCATCGCCGCTCTGCGCAGCCCGCCTTTCGCATCATCTGGGCCGGTGACAGGCGAGACCGTATCGCCGTCCGGCAACGGCTCGGCCTCTTGTCTATCCTTCGCGTCGAAGAAAGCAGTGCCCATGGCGCTAACTCTTGTTCGCAGGATTTGGCCGGCGGCTGCGGCCGAGCGAAACGACCCGGTCCTTGGCCTCCAGAAGCTTGGTCACTTTCGCGCCCAGCGAGAGTAACGTTGCGAGCCTTTCTGTTTCAAGTTGTTTTACGTCTTCATACCAATGTGTCAGCTGCTCGATCAGCGTGTGCATCTCGCTCATGCGTTGCTGCGCATGGCGCTCGGCGTCGCTGGCCGGCCGCTGCATCAGGATTTCGCGCAGGACCGACAGCGTCGGATCGACTTCGCGCTTCTTTCGCTGCTCGGCAAGCGTCCTCAATATGTGCCAGACATCATCCGGCGTGGTGAAGAAATCGCGGCGGTCGTCCGGCTTGTGTTTCAGGATGACAAGGTTCCAGGCCTGCAGTTCGCGCAGGCTCATCGAAACATTGGAGCGCGAGATGCCGAGCGACTCGGCGATCTCCTCGGCACAGACCGGCGCGGGCGAGACGAAGAGCAGGGCATAGATCTGGCCGACCGTGCGGTTGATTCCCCAGCGCGACCCCATTTCGCCGAAGTGGAGAACGAAGGACTGGACGAGAGGCGGAAGGTTCATGGTCGTTTCCGTTGCGTCTGTGATTTCAGAAATTTCTGAAATCACTATACTGACTTTCGCGTCTCGCCGGCAATCGGCAAGGCATGCCTGCGTCAATTTGGATGTCCGTTCGTTGACCGTTGGCTAGATATAGCCTGGTGCGACGTGGCTGGATTTGACTTGGGTCAAGTCCACAGCACTTTGCAACGATGACACAGAAACGCCCGGCGATGCGCTTGCCTGCCGGGCGTTCTGGTCGGATTGAGATGTCTAGGCCGCCGCTGCTGCCCAGTTTTCGTTCAGGAATGCCGTCCGGCTCAGATCAAGCCGGCCAGGATGCCGACGCCAGCAATGGCGGCAATGCCACCTGCCGTGCGCGTCACGAAGACGCCCTGCCGTTCACCGGCGCGGCCGATGACGTAACCAAGAGCGAGACCGGAGACATGCAGCAGCGCCGTCGCGGCCATGAAGCCGGCGGCATAGGCGGCACCGCCGGCATTTTCCGGCATTTCGGCGCCATGTACATAACCGTGGAAGACGGCGAAGAGACCGATCATGCCGAGCGCTGCGGCCAGCGGCGCCTTGACGTTGAGCGCAACGACGGCGCCGAGGACGACGACGGAAAGCGCGATGCCGGTTTCAACGAAGGGAACATTGATCCCAGCAACGCCGAGCGCACCACCGAGTGCCATCACCAGAACGAAGGTCGTCGGCACGAGCCAGGTGGCGCGGCCACCGAGCTGAAATGCGAAAACACCGACCATCACCATGGCGAGGACATGATCGAGGCCAGAGATCGGATGGGCAAAGCCATGGCTGAAGCCGGCAGCTTCGCCGATGGCGGGATGGGCATAGGCGACGGCTGGAATCGCTGCGGCAGACAAGGCAAGCAGACCGCTCTTGAGTGCTGATTTCATTGCTCATTCCTCGTGAGTTTTCGAATATCCTGCGGCCGCCGAACACAGGTACGGTTCCAAGTCGCGTGCATCACGCTAGTTCAAAGAATTCGCCCCGTCAACGAAAATGCCATGAAATACCGAGCCAATTCAATTGCTTATCTGATAGGCAGATGCCGCTTTCGATAGCGCCTCCCAGCGCCCCAGCGACTCAAGATCGAACTGGAAACGGTCCCCCGCAGAGGCTATCAATCGTCCGGCAGAGACGGCGCAGACCGCCGTGATGGAGGAGACGCCATGACGAATATCGAACGGCCGCTGGCGATCAGCGCCCCCGAGCCGCGCACGCTCGATCTGATTTTCAGCGACAAGGCGCGCGCCCAATTGCAGGCGAAATATGAGATCGTCGAGGCCGATCCAGAGAATATCGCCGGGCTCGGCGACGATATCCTTAACAGAGCACGCTACATCATCGGCCAGCCGCCGCTTTCGGCGCACACGCTGGGACGTATGCCGGCCTTGCGCTCGATCCTCAATGTCGAAAGCAATCTTCTCAACAACATGCCCTATGAGGTGCTCTTTGAGCGCGGCATCCATGTGGTGACCACAGGCCAGGTCTTTGCGGAGCCGGTCGCCGAAATCGGTCTCGGTTTCGCGCTGGCCTTGGCGCGCGGCATCGTCGATGCGGATGTCGCTTTTCGCCAAGGCAACGAACTCTGGGGAGGGGAGGGGAATGCAAGTGCGCGGCTGATCGCCGGCTCCGAGATCGGCATCGTCGGCTTCGGCGATCTCGGCAAGGCGCTGCGGAGGGTGCTGTCCGGCTTCAGGGCGCGCATCCGGGTATTCGACCCCTGGCTGCCGCAATCGATCCTCGAGGAAAACGGCGTCGAGCCGGCGAGCCTCGAAGATGTCCTGACGAAGAGCGATTTCGTCTTCGTCGCCGCCGCCGTCACCAGCGAGAACAGGGGATTTCTCGGCGCCGAGGCTTTCGCCAGCATGCGCAGGGGCGCGGCCTTCATCCTTCTCAGCCGCGCCGATGTCGTCGATTTCGATGCACTGATGGCGGCCGTCTCGTCAGGCCACATCGTCGCGGCGAGCGACGTCTACCCTGAGGAACCGCTGCCGCCCGATCATCCGGTGCGGAGCCTGAAAGGTTTCATCCGCTCGGCGCATAGGGCTGGCGCCCTCGACAGCGCCTTCAAGAAGATGGGCGACATGGTGCTCGAAGACATGGATCTGATGGATCGCGGCCTGCCGCCGATGCGCTGCAAGCGGGCGGAACGCGAGACGGTTTCGCGCATGCGTTCCAAACCGGTCGCGGTGAATTAGAGCAATTCCAGGAAAAGTGCGAAGCGGTTTTCAGTCCGGAATTGCGTAAAAACAAAAGGATAGAGCGGTTCTGCGCTTCCGTTAAAAGCTGAACCGCTCTAGGCCAGAAGAGGCGCGCCACTCAGGCGGCGCGCTGCTCGGCGCCTTGGATCGCGGCGAGCTTCCAGTCGGCGCTCGGCTTGCGCACGAAGGTCCATACCTCGGTGCTTTCGCTCGGGTGGTGATCGTCGCCGGAAACGATCCGGCCGCTGTCGCGTTCGACCATGGCATCGATCGAGGAATAGCGCATGGCGAGCGTCGCATATTCCTGACCATCCTCGCGCCAGGCCTCGGCAATATCGCCCTGCAGCAGCTTGACGTCGGAGACGCGGTTGCGCACGCCGTTGGTGGCGTTTTCGCCGAGTTCCTCGGCAAGATAGGACATGGCCTCAGGCGTCGTCAGGCGACGCAACGTGCCGTAATCTTCGGCACCGTAGGCGGTCTGCACTTGGGTCAGCAGTTCCTCGAACTGATCGAGATCGGCCTGCGCCAGCCCGATCTCGTCGCTCGGGCGGTTGCCGCGCGAGGACGAAGCTGAACCGGCGCCCGAACCGATCGCCGGGATCTGGAAGGACGAGTTGCCGGCAGGCGACATGCTATAGGATGGCTGGCTATAGGATTGTGGAGGGGATCGGCTCGGGCCTCCGACGCCGTAGGAAGGCTGGCGGCGGTTGGCGAAATAACGCATGGCGAGCATGACGGCGCCGCCGATCAAGGCGATCTGCAGCAACATGCCAAGGAAGCCGAAGCCGCCGCCGAAACCGTGGCCGAGCAGCATACCGAGAAGACCGCCGGCAATCAGGCCGCCGATCATCGAACGGCCGAATCCGCCGAATAAACCGGGGCGCTGAGCGCCGAGGGGCTGTTGCGCGGTAGCAGGCGCGGTGGTCTGCGGACGTGGCGTCATCGACCTTTCGATCGGTGCTGCGGTTCCAGGCGCGGTGCTGGTGACAGGCGGTGCCTGGAAGGTGCGCGTGCCGCGGCTTCCGAAACCGCCGCTTCCGGCGCGGCGCGCCTCGGCATCGTCAAGGGAAGCAAAAACGGTAGCGCTCGTCAGAGCGGCAATGGCCGCGATCTTGGCAAAACGCGAAACGGCACTCGGCATTCCTGATCTCCTGTCATGCGCAATCACGGTATGTCGAGATGTAATATAGGGACTCTTTCCGCCGTGTGAAGCTCTTCGGCGCCATTACTGGCAGACGTCGACCCAACTGGCGCCGGTTAGCTCTGCCAGCCGTCCGGTGGCGATGCGCACGGCCGAGTTCGTCGAGCCGGCCGCCGGCACGACTTCATCGAAGCGTTTCAGTGAGATGTCACAATAGATAGGGAGCGGCGAAGGCAGGCCGAAGGGGCAGACGCCGCCGACCGGATGGCTGGTGACTGCCACAACCTCTTCGGCATCGAGCATGCGCCCCTTGGCTCCGAAGGTGTCCTTGAACTTGCGATTGTCGAGCCGCGCCGTGCCGCCGGCAACGACCAGCATCATCCGCTCGCCAACACGCAGGCAGATCGTCTTGGCGATCTGGGCCGGCTCGACGCCATGGGCTTCAGCGGCAAGCGCCACCGTCGAGGAGCTCTCGGCGGTTTCGATGATTTCGATATCGGGTGCGTGGGCGCGCAGGAAGGCGCGGACAGATTCAAGGCTCATGACGCGATGCTAGCCCAGGAAATACGCAATTTGAAGCGTAAAAGGCGCCTGTCAAAAACCGCCGCTTGCAAGTCCTGCGGACATCGTCATAATAATTTTGCACACGTGCTCATTTTTGTCATTCGGCCGTTACGTTCAACCCCTAGAGCGGGATACGCCACGTTTTCGTGGGGTTTCGGAGCGGTCATCATCAGCAGTGCTGACCCGTCAAGAGGCCTCACACTGCTCTTCCAGGGAGACGAAGAAGATGACCATTTTGCCGACACTGAAATCGCTTGCCGTCGCGGCCGCCATCCTGGCCTCGACCTCTGCAATTGCACTTGCCAAGGATGTTCACATCAGCGTCTGGGCCGGCGGCACCGGCCCGAACGACGTCTATCGCCTCGACGCCATCGAGATCGCAGCCCAGCAGCTGCAGCGCGAAGCCGCCCTCAAGGGCGAAGAGCTGAAGATCACCGTCGAAAAGAAGCCTTATTCGGGCTGGGAGGACTTCAAGCAGGCGCTGACCCTTGCCGCCGAAGCCAAGACTGCCCCGAACATCGTCGTCAGCGGCCATGAAGACATCGCACCCTGGTCGCAGGCAGGCCTTATCGTTCCGATCGAAGATTATGTCGATCTCGACTCCTGGCCGCTCAGCGACATCTATGAAAACCTGTTGCAGATCGCCTCTTACAACGGCACCGTCTACGGCATCCCGCAGGACGCCGAATCCCGCCCGATGTTCTTCTGGAAGCCTTACATGAAGGCGATCGGTTACAGCGATGCCGATCTGGACGCCCTGCCGCAGAGCGTCCAGGACGGCAAGTACACCATGAAGAACCTGCTCGAAGACGCCAAGAAGATGCAGGACAAGGGCCTTGTTCAGGCCGGCTACGGTTTTTATCCGCGCACCAGCAACGGCCCTGATTACTGGCAGTTCTACACCAGCTTCGGCGGCACGATGGAAGAAGGCGGCAAGCTCGTTTTCGACAAAGCCGCGATGACCCGCACCTATCAGTTCTTCGCCGATGCCGTAAAGGCAGGCGTCACCAAGAAGAACCATATCGGCATGCCGGGCGATCAGTGGTGGAAGGAAGTCGCCACCGGCAAGGCTGGTATCTGGGACGGCGGCACCTGGCACTATGCCCGCCTCGTCAACCAGGAAGGCCTGAAGGACTTCTTCGGCAACGTGATCTTCACGCTGATCCCCGCCGGCGAAGGCGGCAAGGCCAACACGCTCACCCATCCGCTCGTTTACCTGCTGACCGCAGGTCACGACCAGGAAGACACCGAGATCGCCGCCCAACTGGTCAAGATCGCCTCCGAGCCGCGCACCAACGCGCTGCATGCGGTCAAATCAGCCCATCTCGGCATCTCCAAGTCGGAATCCACCGTCGACTTCTACTCGGCCGACCGCTGGACCCGCGAAGCCACCGAGCGCCTGCTGCCGCATGCCAATGCGATGCCGAACAATTCCGATTTCGGCAAATATTGGAACATCATGTGGAAGAACCTCGAGGCATCCTGGACCGGCGCCAAGACCGTAGACGCCGCCATTGGCGATGCCGAGAGCGAGCTGAAAAGCACGCTCGGCGACAAGATCGTCATCCGCTAAGATCGAAGCACTCTCCGGGCGGCGGCAGCACCGCCGCCCGGTCGGTTCGCGATGAGGGGCTTCCATGAAATCGTCCAGAACGCTCGGACTGGTGATGATCGCGCCTGCGGCGATCATGATCGTCCTGTTCTTCCTGATGCCGGTGGTACTGACCGCGGTCTTCTCGATGACCAACATGACGACGGCGACCGGCATATCAGGCGGTGTCTACCAGATCGCGCCCAATTCCCTGATCGCGCTGAAATCGGCGATGCCAGACATCGCAGCCGAGATGGCCGAACCGCGCTACACGATCGACGATGCAGGCCTCACGGCCGTCGAGGGCCTCGGGCTTGCGCCGGGGATTGCCGCGGAATTGCGCGCCAAACATATAGGCGAGGTCTTCCCGACACGCCGCGACGTCGAGCGCATGATCAAGGATCTTGCCGAGCGACCTTCGACACGCGAGGTCAAGCAGATCTCCGAACAGTTTAACCGCTCCGTCCTCAACACCCGTTTCGACAGCAAGGAGCAGCTCTTTTCGGCACTGGATAGTCTGGGTTTCGAGCTGATGCCGGAACAGAAGGAAACCGTCGCCAAGGTCACCTATACCGGCTGGACCTGGACGACTGACAATTTCTCACGCATGGCCACCTCGCCCGACATGGCGCGTGTGCTTTTCAATACCGTGCTCTACGTCGCGCTGGTGCTGATGCTCTTCAATGTCGGTTATGCGCTGTTGCTCGCCATCTTGACGCATTACATGCCGCCAACGCCTGCCTCGATCTTCCGAGGCATCTGGCTCCTGCCGCGCATCACGCCCGTCGTCATCTACGTCATGCTGTGGAAGTGGCTCGCCTGGGACAGCGGATTCATCTCTATCCTGATGGGCAAGTTCGGCTATCCGCCGAAGAACTACCTGCTCGACAACGCCTATAACGCCTGGCTCTTCGTCGTGCTGATCAACGGCTTCATCGGCGCCTCGATGGGCATGCTGGTCTTCTCCTCGGCGATGAAGGCCATTCCGAAAAGCCAGTTCTATGCGAGCGAGGTCGACGGCGCCTCCCGCTGGCAGCAGATCCGCTACATCATCCTGCCGCAGATGCGCTGGCCAATCCTTTTCGTCACCTGCTATCAGACGCTGTCGCTGCTTGCCTCCTTCAATGAAATCCTGCTCGCGACCAATGGCGGACCGGGCAATGCGACCGAGGTCTGGGCGCTGTCCGCCTATCACACTGCGCTGAGGAACTATGCCGGCAACCTGGAATACGGGTTGGGTGCCGCCATGGCATTGGTGCTCGTCGTCATCGGCGTGATGCTGTCGCTCCTCTATCTGCGCGTCTTCAGCTACGGCACGCTTGTCGCCAAGCCCTTGATCGAGGATTGACCATGGCCGAACGATCGCAGCCCTCGGCAAATTACCGCAGCTGGCCTGTCATAACGGCGCTGACTATCGTCAGCCTGCCGCTGCTCCTGATGTATCTCTATCTCTTCCTCGACACTGTGACGGTGAAGCAGGCGGACGCGCTGCTGCCTTCGGGCTTGACGCTCAATCACTGGCGCTTCCTCTGGCAGACGACAGGGGGCAAGGCGAACATCTGGCAGGTGACTGTGAATACGCTGCTCTTTGCGGCCTGCACCACCAGCCTCGTGCTTATCGTCTCGTCGATGGCGGGCTATGTTCTGTCACGACTGAACGTGCCGGCACGCGGCTTCTTCCTTGCCGGCGTCATGGTGCTGCATGCCTTCCCGTCGGTGACGCTGATCATCGCCATCTTCATCGTGCTGCAGATGATCGGCCTCTACAATTCATTGATCGGCGTGATCCTGGTGAAGGCGGCGATCGACCTGCCGCTCGGCATCTGGCTGATGAAGGGCTTCTACGACACCGTGCCCTGGGAAATCGAAATGGCCGGCGTCGTCGACGGCGCCTCGCGTTTCCGCGTCTGGCGCAGCCTCGTGCTGCCGCAGGTCAAGCCCGGCATTATGGCGCTTGGCCTCTTCTCTTTCCTCTCCGGCTGGGGCGAATTCATCCTGCCGCAAGTGCTGGCGCCGGGCAACCAAGTGCAGGTGCTTTCGGTCTATCTCGCGGCCTTCCTCGCCGACGACAACAACTATGACTTCAACATGTTCAAAGCGGTCGGCGTCTTCTACCTCGTTCCGGTGCTGATCGCTTACGCGCTCTTCAACAAATACCTCATGAACATCTATGGCGGCGGGAGCAAAGGCTGATGCGCATCCTCCTCGACAATTTTTCGAAGAGCTTCGGCTCCACCAAAGTCATCGAAAACATGCAGCTCGAAGTCGGCGATGGCGAGATGCTGGCGCTGCTCGGCCCTTCCGGCTGCGGCAAATCGACGACGCTTTTCGCGGTCTGTGGCATTCATCGGCCGACCAGCGGACGCATCCTCTTCGGCGACCGCGACGTCACGGATCTGCCGAGCCAAGCCCGCAATGTCGGCGTCGTCTTCCAGTCCTATGCGCTCTATCCGCACATGACGGTTGCCGAAAACATCGGCTTTCCGCTGAAGGTAAAGGGCATGCCGGCCGCCGAAATCCGCAAGGAAGTCGACCGTATCGCCGCCCTCGTTCACATCGGCAACCTGATGGGCCGCAGGCCGGCCGAGCTTTCCGGCGGCCAGCAGCAGCGTGTGGCGCTCGCGCGCGCGCTGATCCGCAAGCCCGATGTACTGCTGCTCGACGAGCCGCTCGCCAATCTCGACGCCAAGCTGCGCCTCGAAATGCGCTCGGAAATCCGCCGCCTGCAACGCGAAACCGGCATCACCGCCATTCTCGTGACCCACGACCAGGTCGAGGCGATGAGCATGTGCGACCGCATCGCCATCATGAAGGAAGGCGAGATCGTCCAGATCGCCACGCCGGCCGAAATGTACAATGATCCGAAGACCGCTTTCGTCGCCGGCTTTCTCGGCAATCCGCCAATCACCTTCCTGCGCGGCGTCGTGGACAAGGGCGCCTTCATCATCCCGGAAAGCGAGATCCGCGTGCCGCTGCCGGATTCTGTCGGTGCCGCCGAGGGCACGAAGCTGATGCTCGGCGTCCGGCCGGAGCATTTTACGCCGACAGGCGACATCGCCGTGCCGGGCAAGGTCACCTTTGCCGAAACACAGGGCCGCGAGAACCTCTACGACGTGGCTCTTGCCGGCGGACCGCTGCTGCGCTCCATCCAGCCGGTACGCAGCGATATTCACGTCGGTGACGAGGTCCGCTGGGCGATCGACAGCAGCGGCATATTCGTCTTCGACGAAAATGGCAGGAGGCTCGGATGACCCGCGATTTCTCAGCGTTTTTCGAGCGTTACGGCTGGCCATCGGGCAAGGGCCGGCTTCCCTTTTGCATCGGCCATCGCGGCGCCAGCGGCCATGAACGTGAGAATACGATTGCAGCCTTCCGCCGCGCCGCCGAACTCGGCGCTGAGATGTGGGAGCTCGACACGCAGTTGACCCGCGACGGCGTGGTCGTCGTCTCGCATGACGACCATCTCGAGCGCGTCTTCGGCATCGACCGCCGCATTTCCGAGATGACCGCGGCAGAGCTCGCAGCCCTCGACGGCGTCGACGTGCCGAGTTTTTCGGAGGTGGCCGCGCTCGGCCGCGAGACCGGGACCGGCCTCTATGTCGAACTCAAGGCGCCTGGGACCGGCATGCGCTGCTGGCGGCATCTTGCCGAGATGAAGCAGCGTTTCGCCTGTCTCGGCTCCTTCGACACGGCACAGGTGCGCGAACTTAGCGACGCGGCCTGCGATTTTCCACTTTCGGTGCTGATCCGGGTCGGCCACGATCCGCACGCGCTCGGCGACGGGGCCGGCGCCGATATCCTACATCTGTGTTGGGAGAGGGCAGGCGAACGTCCGCAGGATCTGGTGACCGACGCGCTGATGCGCCGCGCTTTCGATGCTGGCCGCGAGATCGTGCTCTGGCACGAGGAGCGGCCGGCCGTTCTCGATGACATCATGAAGCTTCCGGTTCTCGGCATCTGCACGGATCTGCCCGATCTGATGCGGCCGTCGGCAGTCAAGGAAAATGCGATTGGCAGACAGGGATAAGGGACCGCGCAAGGCAACCTCCTTCGACGTAGCGCGCGTGGCCGGCGTCTCGCGCGCTGCCGTGTCGCGCGCCTTCACGCCGGATGCCAGCGTCTCGCCGAAGACGCGCGAGAAGGTCTATCAGGCCGCCAAGGAACTCGGCTACCGGGTGAACTATCTTGCCCGAAGCTTGACCAACAAACGCTCCGATCTCGTCGGCGTCGTCGCCGCCGGCCTCGACAATCCGTTCCGCACGTTGCAGATCGAGAATCTGGCGAGAGTGCTGATCGCCCGCAATTTCCGCCCCATCCTGCTGCCGACCTCGCCGGAGGCCGATACCTCGACGGTTATCGGCCAGCTGCTGCACTACGCCGTCTCGGGCGTCATCGTCACCTCGGACGCACCGCCGACCGAGATCTGCGAGCAATGTGCGGCCGAAGGCGTGCCGATCGTGCTGATCAACAAGGGCAACGATATCCCCTTCGTCGACCGCATCATCTCCGATGACCGCATGGCCGGCCATCTCGCCGCCACCCACCTGATCGACAGCGGCGTGCGAAAGCCCGCCGTCATGGCGGCTCCCACCATATCCTATACGGCACGGCGGCGCAGCGAGGCCTTCATCGCGCGCTGCAAGCAGCTCGGCGTCGAGGCGCAGTTCCTGCAGGTCAGGATCAACGACTACCGGAGCGGCTATGATGCGGCAGCCGAACTTGCCGCGTCCGGGATAGACGGGCTGTTTTGCGCCAACGACTACATGGCCTGCGGCGTCATCGACCGCGTCATGCAGGGTCGAGGCCGCGATGATGCGCCGCCGCTCTCCATCATCGGCCATGACGACATTCCTCAGGCGAGCTGGACCGCCTACGATCTCACCACCATCCGCCAACCCTGCGACCTCCAGGCCGAAAAGACGGTCGACCTGCTGATGAGCCGCATAGTCGAGCCGGACCTGACAGCGCGTGTCGAATTCACGCCGGTGACACTGATCAGAAGAAGGACTGCCTGATGAACTCCGCATTCGACGCCGCTGCCATCCGCGCACGGGCGGAGGTCGCCATCATCGTTGCCCTCGAGGTCGGGCGGGAAACGGCCCGGTTTCGGCACGCCTCTGACCTCGGCTCGCTTGCCGTCGAGAACAAGGGATTGCAGGATTTCGTCACCATCGCCGACAGGAGGGCCGAGCAGGCGATCCGCGAGGGGCTGCTCTCGCGCTTTCCGGATGACACCTTCATGGGCGAAGAGAGCGGCGGACGATCGGGCGGGGGCGGCACCTGGGTCGTTGATCCGATCGACGGCACGACCAACTATATCAGAGGCTTCCGGCACTGGGGCGTCTCGATCGCCTTCGTCGTCGGTGGCAAGGTCGAGATCGGCGTGGTCTACGACGCGGCCGGAGACAAAGTCTTTCACGCCGTCCGCGGCGGCGGCGCCTTCAAGGATGGTCTTCCGGTGCATGCGGCTGCGACTGTCGATCCGGCCAATGCGCTTGTCATTCTCGGCCATTCCCGCAAGACGAGCTTCGACGATCATCTCGCGCTCTCGCGGCGGCTCCACGAACGCGGCATGGATTATCGCCGCATGGGCGCGGCCGCCATCGACCTCGTTCGCGTCGCCGAGGGTGCTGCCGATCTCTATTACGAACGCCACCTCAATGCCTGGGACATGCTCGCCGGCGCGCTGATCGCCGAAGAGGCCGGCGCGATGGTGGCGATGCCGCCGGTCGACAAGCTGCTTGCGCAGGGCGGACCCGTCATCGCCCACGCGCCGGGGCTTGCCGGCGAATTCGCCTTCATCCTCGACATCGAGGGGCTATAGATACACCGTCCCAGAGACGCGATCCGCCCGATTGGGGAACTGCGAGCGCTACGAAACAACGCGATTGCGGCCGCTCTTTTTAGCCGTGTAGAGATTCTGATCGGCGATCGCCAAAATCTCGTTCGGAGACTTGGCAGACAGGGTACTGGCGACACCGATGCTGATGGTGACGTGCAGCCCGTTGCAGATCTCGGACCAGTCCCACTGTTCAATGGCCGAACGCAGCTTTTCGCAGACATCGGCGGCGCCTCGGGGAGCGCCGGCGAGCAGGACGACGAATTCCTCGCCGCCAAAGCGAACTGCCTGATCGGTAATGCGCAACTGGCTGCGCAATATGGCTCCAATGGTACTCAGGACCCGGTCGCCGATCATGTGAGAGAAGTTGTCGTTGATCGACTTGAAGTGGTCGACATCCAACATCGCGATGGAATATGGACGCTTCTCAGACGTCAGTTCCTTAAAGCGGCTGTCGAGATATTTGCGGTTATAGAGCCCGGTCAGCGTGTCCAGATAGACGGCACTGGCAAGGATATCGGTTTGCTCCTGCAATTTCTGATAGGACGCCTCCAGCGTTTCCGCGCGCTTCGTCTCCGTTTCGGCAACTTCCTTGAACCGCTTGGTTTCATAGTAGATTTCGGCGAGACGTGCGCGCTGCTGGGTTCTCTCGGCGCTATTGCGCAAATAGGCCTGGTGGTATTTCTTATGGGCCGCCAGCGCCGGATCGAACTGTCCCAGCCCTTCATAGGCCTGCGACAGATAAAGATAGATCTGGATACAGGAATCGAAACTACCGCCGTCGTCGATCAGCTCCGTCGCCTCGAGCAGCGGCGACAGGGCTTCCGCGAATTTTCCGGAATTGTTGTAGATCTGGCCCAGGGTGTAGAGATATTGCTGCCTGTCCCTAATATAGCTGTTCTCTTGGAATAGCCGGTAGCGGACCATGCACTGGAGCGCCTCGTCATGTTCGCCCAGGTGACTGTGGAACTCGGCTTTATTGCCGAGACAGATGCGAGCAGCCCAGCTGTCGCCGGTCTCGGTTGCGATGTCGAGCGCCTGTTCGGTCAGTTCCAGCGCTCTGACCAGCATCCGGCGTCCTTCCTCCGGCCGGCCGAGCGCCTCCGCGATATATGCGCCTTCCGAATGAGCGCCGCCGAGATTGATGAGCCACCAGCCTTCATAAGTCTTGTTGCCGATCGATCTGGCGAGTGCGACGGACCTCTCGCTCATCAAGATGGCCCGGTCGGGCTGCTTGTTGTACCAGAAGATAATTCCAATGACGTTGGTCGCCAGGCTTTGCGCTTTCAAGTCTGCAGTCTTGTCGGCCAGATCCAACGCGCGGGTCGCTTCTTCGATCGCTTCCTCCGGCAATCCCAGTTCCAAGAGCAACCATCCAAAATACGCCCGGGCGCAGGCTTCCTGTTTGTGCTCCCCGTTCAATTTCCAGAAGTCTACCGCCCGCCGGATATGCGTCAGTCCAAGTTCGGCCTTGCCGATTTGAAAACAATACCAGGCAATGTCGGTGTCGCATTGAGCGGCGAGGCGATCGTCGCCCCGCGCCTCGGCATCAACAAGGATTTCGCCGGCCAGTGTGAGTGCGTCAAGCGAACGGCCTGTACACCCAAGATGCCACGCTTCTTGTAAGTTGGGATTTGTTTGCTGAGTAATTGCTTCGGTATCAACGCCTTGCATATTATCGAACACCAACATTTCTCTGCTGGGTATGGATAGCATCAGAAGTTTAAAATGATGCAAACTGCAAAAAGCACGCGACAAGCCCGGAAATACGCTATCGAAATCTCCCACACCTTCGGCATGATGCAGCAATTCAAAATGCTGCGGCGTCCTTTGCCGTAAAACCCGCCGGTTAAGCCGTCATCCGCCGGCGCCAGGCGCGTTCTGTCGCCGGCGCCTCGTCGGTGGTGATCTGATCCGGCTTCAGGGCCATCAGCGCCGAAAAGCCTCGCCATTCCTCTTCGTTGAAACCGGCCTCCGGATCCGTCAGGGTGAAGGTCCAGGCATCGACGCGTTTGCCTTCGTCCTCGCAGAGCGCGATCAAGTCGAGACCTTGATTGGCGGCATCCAGGATCAGCGGCCAGTGGAGATAGATCGTGTCCGGTTCGGTCGGGCCGCGCAGGTCGGCGCGCAATTCCGTCTCGACCGCCTTCCAGCCGCTGGCCTTCCTGATATCGTAGAGCTTGTTGGTCGGATCGATGCCGCGCAGGAGATGGGGAAGCTTCTCCTTGACCGCGACGATGAGGTCGAGACTGTCGCCGCTGACGATCACCGAGGCGGCGATATCGCGGAAATGCGTGGCCAGATGCGCGACGCCCCTGGCGCCGATCGCTTCGTAGTCGTCCTTCATGTCGAATTGCAGCAAGGCGGCTGGATGAGTCGATTGCATCATGGCAGCCAGATCCTCGCTGAGGATCAGCGGCCGGTCGCCCTCTTGCATCCTGATATCGCTGAGGTCACTGACGCTCTTTTCGGCGACCGGTCCATGTCCTGTCGTCTCGCCTTCGAGTTCCTTGTCGTGCAGCACGACGAAACCACCGTCGGCGCGGACGCGCAGATCGAGCTCCATCGAGGCGCCCGCCGCAAAGCCCTCAGCCATCACTTCGGCGGAAAACAGCGGGTCGGAAAACCGCTTGCGCAACCGGTGCCATTTCAGGCGGGTGCGATGCCCCTCATGCGAAATCTCCAGCCCCTGCGCATCCAGCAATCTCGTCATTTGCACCAAGTCTCCGCGATGCCACTTTCCTGCCTTGACGAGCCGTGATTATCAAGGGCCGAATACGGCTTTCATCGGGGTGCCGGAAAGTTTTCGTCAGGTCGGGCTACAGCGCCGCGCGTCTTTTCAGACGCACAAAGGATGCTGTAACACTTTGAATTCCTGCATAATTTTATCCTCAAATCGATTCCGATTTAAGATATTATGCAGGAGCGGCCTTATGGTCGCCGAGCGCCAGATACCTGTCGAACATTTCGCTGTCGGCCAGCAAGATCGCGCTCTCGCCGGCGTAGCTGACAAGGCCACGCTCCAGAACCACGGTGTGATCGGTCAGCGGCAGGATCTTGCGCGCCTTCTGCTCGATGATGATCGCCGACATGCCTTCGCCGTCGATGATCTTCCGGAGCGCCGCCAGCAGTTCGTCGACGATGATCGGCGCCAGTCCTTCGAGCGGCTCGTCGAGCAGCAGCAGCCTCGGATTGAGCATCAACGCCCGTCCGAGCGCCAGCATCTGCTGCTCGCCGCCGGAAAGCTGGTTGCCGCGATTGAAGCGCCGCTCCTTCAACCGCGGGAACATCGAATAGACGCGCTCGACCGACCATGAGCCGGGGCGGGCAATCGCCGTCAGGTTCTCCTCGACGGTGAGCGACCTGAAGATGTTGCGCTCCTGCGGCACCCAGCCGATGCCGGCGGCGGCCCGTCGTTCCGGCCGCATGCGCGTCAGATCGGCGCCGGCAAAGCTGATCGTTCCGGAATGATGGGTGGTGACGCCGACGATCGTATCGACCAGCGTCGTCTTGCCCGCACCATTGCGGCCGAGCAGCGACAGGGACCGACCTTCATCGAGCTCGAAACTCACACCGCCGAGAACCCGGGCCTCGCCGTAGCCGGAAACGAGCCTGTCGATCCGCAAAAGCGCCGTCATGCCCCATCCTCCCCGAGATAGACCGCCTTGACGCGCGGATCGGCGGCGATCTGGCCGACCGTTCCCTCGACCATCACCGCGCCTGCGACCAGAACCGAAATGCGGTCGGCAAAGGAGAAGACGAGATCCATGTCATGTTCGATCAGCACCACCGTCACCTCGGCGGGCAGGCTGCGGACGATGGCGAGTACCTCGCTGCGCTCTTCTTCGGCGACGCCGGCCGCCGGCTCGTCGAGCAGCAGCACCCGCGGCTGGCTCGCAAAGGCAAGCGCGATTTCAAGAAGCCGCTGCTTGCCATAGGCAATCCGGCCGGTCTTCTCGCCCATGACCCCGGAAAGGCCGAAACGCTCCAGCAGGTCCACGGCCTCTCCGGTCGCATCCAGATGGGCCGCGAGCGGGCGCCAGGCGGAGCGGCCAAAACCGTCCCGTTCATTGATCGCCAGCAAAACCGATTCCAGCGGTGTAAAGCCCGAAAAGAGCTGGTTGATCTGGAACGTGCGGGCGATACCGCGCCGCACGCGCCTGTGCGAGGAAAGGCCGGTGATATCCTCGCCGTCGACGATCACCTGTCCGGAGGTCGGCTTCAATACCCCGGTCAGCAGATTGATCAGTGTGGTCTTGCCGGCACCGTTCGGGCCGATCAGCGCATGACGAGCGCCGCTTTCGATCGTCAGCGAGACATCGTTGGTGGCGGTGAAGCCGCCGAAACGCTTGACGAGGTTGCGGGTTTCAAGGGCGACGGTCATCGGCTTTCTTTCAGCTTCACGCCAGGCCGCCATGTCGCGAGCCGCTTGATGCCGGCCTGCAACGAGGCCGGCAGAAATGTGTGCCAGCGGGCGATGCGCTCGCGGCCGACGAGCACGATGGCGATCAGGATCAGGCCGATCCAGAACATCCAGTATTGCGGCGTGGAGACCGAGAGCCAGTCGCGCAGCACGGTGAAGATGACCGCGCCGATGATGCCGCCATAGAGATAACCGACGCCGCCGATGACCAGGACCAGAAGCACATCCGCCGAGCGATGGAAGGCGAGGACATCGGGCGAAACGAAACTCGTCGTATGCGTCAGCAGTGCGCCGGCAATGCCTGCAAAAGCGGCGGCGATCGTATAGATGACGATGATCCGGTTCCTCGCCGGAATGGCCACCATCGCGGCGCGCATCGGATTGGCCTTGATCGCCTTCAGCGACAGGCCGAAGGAGGAATTCACCAGATGCCGTGCGACAAATGTCAGGACGAAGAGTGCAGCGAGGCTGTAGACATAGCCGGTGCGGCCCCAGAGATCGAACTCGAAAAGGCCGAGGATCGGCCCGATGGTGACGCCGCTGAGGCCATCCGCGCCGCCTGTCACCCATGCCATCTGGTTGGCGAGTTCGGCGAGCATCAAGGCGATGCCGAGCGTCGTCATCAGCCGCGTGAGATCGGAGCCGCGAAGGACGAGGAAGCTCGCTCCGAAGCCGGCAAGGCCGGAGACCGCGGCTGCGGCAAAGAGGCCGGTGACGGGTTCAGTGATGGCATATTTGGCAAAGAGACCTGCAGCATAGGCGCCGAGGCCGAAGAAGGCGGCATGGCCAAGCGAAACGATGCCGGCATAACCGAGCACCAGATCAAGGGATAAGGCAAATAGCGCGGTGATGGCGATTTCGGTGAGCAGCAGCATCTTCGAAGGCAGCACGAAGATGGCAGCGACCGCCGCGATCCAGAGGACGATCTCGTAGAGCCGCCAGGCGTTGCCGCGGCGAAGCTGTTCGATAGCGCGTTTTCTCGCTTCGCTGCGCGCGTCGCTCATCGGCCACCCTCCCGCGAGAACAGCCCATGCGGACGCAGGAGAAGCACGGCGACCATGACGCCGTAGATGACGAAGGCGCCGATCTGCGGCACGTAATATTTGCCGGCGACATCGGCGACGCCGAGCAGGAGGGCGGCAAGAAACGGCCCTGTTATCGAGGAGGTACCGCCGACGGTCACCACGATCAGGAAGTAGATCATGAATTTCAGCGGAAAGTTCGGATCGAGCCCGAGAATCTCGGTGCCCATCGCGCCGCCGAGGCCGGCAAGGCCTGAGCCGACGGCGAAGGTCAGCGCGAAGACCGCCGAGACATTGATGCCGAGCCCGCGGGCAACCCGTCCGTCATCGACAGCGGCACGCAGCTGGCTGCCGAAACGGGTTTTCGTCAGCAGGAGCTGCAGCGTGATCGTCAGAAGGACGCAGACAAGGATGATGAAGAGCCGGTAGCGGCCGATGCCGACGCCGTAGAGATCCCAGCGGCCGGAGAGCTCCTGTGGCAGCTGGATCATCTGCTGCTGGCCGCCCATGAAATAATAGGCGCCGGCGATCGACATGAAGACCAGGCCGACGGAAAACAGCACTTGGTCGAGATGCGGCTTGGAATAGAGATGCCGGTAGAGCAGGCGCTCCAGAACCAGGCCGGCAAGCGCGACTGCGAGGAAGGCGATCGGCAAACACCAATAGAAGGAAACGCCATAGCTGTTCATCAGAACGACGGTGATGTAGCCGCCCGCCATAGCGAAAGCGCCATGGGCGAGGTTGATGAAATTCATCAATCCAAGCGTGATGGTCAATCCGCAGGCGAGAATGAACAGCAGCATTCCATAGGCGATGCCGTCGAACAGAATAGTCAGCATGACAAACCCGACTTTCCAGGAGCAAAGCGGCGGAGCTGCCTCCGCCGCATCTTATCGTAAAGCTTACTGGCCGGCCTTGACCGGGTCCTTCACATCCTTGTAGGTCGCAAATTCGACGTTCTGCAGTTCGCCGTTCACGTCCTTGACTTCACGCATATAGATATTCTGGATGATATCGCGGGTCTGCGGATCGATGGAGATCGGCCCGCGCGGGCTCGTCCAGGCAAGGCCCTTCATCGCCTTGATCAGCGCCGCGCCGTCCGCATCGCCCTTGGTGGCTTCGAGCGCGGCATAGATGGCATGCATGCCGTCATAACCGCCCATCGCCATGAAGTTCGGGCGCATATTGTTGTTGGCGGCCTTGAAGGCCTTGACGAATTCGGCGTTCTCCGGGCTGTCGTGCGCAGCCGCGTAGAAATGCGCGGTGATGGTGCCGAGCGCAGGCTTGCCCATGCCGTTCAGGATGTCGTCATCGGTAATGTCGCCAGTCCCGATCAGCTTGATGCCCGCTTCGGCAAGGCCGCGGTCGACGAACTGCTTCATGAACAGCGAGCCGACGCCGGATGGCAGGAACACGAAGACCGCATCCGGCTTGGCGTCGCGCACACGCTGCAGGAAAGGCGCGAAATCCGGGTTCTGCAGCGGAATGCGCACGGCCTCGACGATCTCACCGCCCTTTGCCTTGAACTCCTTGGTGAACCAGGTTTCCGCATCGATGCCCGGGCCGTAATCAGTCACGAGAGTTACGACCTTCTTGATATTGTTTTCATGCGCCCAGCGCGCGACCGGCACCGAATATTGCGGCAGGGTGCCGCTGGTTCGAATGAAATATTCCGACGCCTGCGTGATCGACGAGGTGGCGGCGGCCATGACGACGGCGGGCACCTTGGCCTGCGTGATCACGGGCGCGACGGAAAGCGCCAGTGGCGTCAATCCGAAGCCGGCAAGCGTATTGACCTTGTCGTTGACGATCAGTTCCTGGGCGATACGGCGGGTCTGGTCGGCTGTGCCGGCATCGTCGCGCACCACGAGTTCGATCTTTTTGCCGGCGACGGTGTCGCCATGCGCAGCGATATAGGCTTTGGCGCCGGCCTCCACCTGGCGGCCGGTCGATGCGAAGGGACCGGTCATCGGCAGAATGAGACCTATCTTGAATGTATCCTCGGCGTAGGACGGCAGGCCAAGGCCGGCCGACATGACAAACCCTGCAGAGAGGGCGATCAGACTTCTTCTGGCAATCACGGCTTTCTCCTCCTTTTACCGACGATCCACGCGTCCGCCGGCCTCCTCTTTCTCCATCGGCACTCTCGTCGGTCAGCCGGAGGGCCTCCTCGCCCTCGATCGCCGGCCGCGTCTCACGTCGATATCAGCGTCAATCCCGGAACGCGGGTGATCAGGCTGCGATCCTCTTCCATGACGAATTCCAGATTGTGCCGCGCAAGGCGCGCATGTTCCCGCGCCAGCGCCTCGGCGCGGGTGCCTTCGCGCATCTCGATCGCCGAAACGATGTCGCGGTGTTGACGCTGCGCATGCACCAGCGACAGGCGGAAGGCGAGCACGTCCTCCTGCTTTTCCAGAAACGCACTCGGCGAGGCAAAGGGCAGTTGCGTCGCCCGTTCCACCTCGCGCCGCATCATCTCGCTGCCCGCAAGGCCTGCAAGCATGGAATGGAATTCCGCATTGAGCTCGACATACTGGGCAAACAGCATGTCCTCCGGCCGATCGCGAAAGCACTTGTCGAGCTCGAGGATCAGACCCTTGATCGCCTTGAGCTTGGCTGGCGTGACACCGCGTTCGGCGGCGAGACGCGCTGCCGTGCCTTCAAGCACACCACGCAGCTCGATGGCGTCGAAAACATCCGCGGTGGTGAAACCGCGCACGGCGTAACCGCCGGAGGGGATCTGCTCGAGCAGGCCTTCCTGTTCGAGACGCGCAAGCGCAGCGCGCAGCGGTGTGCGCGAAATGCCGAGCTTTTCGGCGAGCCAGACTTCCGAAAGACGTTCGCCCGGCGAGACCCCGCCGCCAAGCACGAGATTACGCACGCCAAGAAGGCCTTTCAAGGCCTGGCTGTCGCGCTTGCGATCCACGGTTCCCTTTTCCGCAACCATCTCCCGTTCCATCCGAATTTGGGGTCCGCGGCCTCTTCGGGCACTTGGGCCTTCACGTGTCGCGGACGACATTCCCCATTCCTTTTCGAAAAGAGTACGACGTGTATACCAACGCCTGTCAAGTGATTATTACATGATCAATGCCACATCATTTCATATCTAAACGGTTATCAATAGGACTAAGTTTTGGTATTTTTCCGCGACATTCGTTATGTCACTTGCTGGCGGCATAATTTTCGGCCTATCATTGTATACAGCATGGACACATAAGATTTCCGCATGATGAGGAGAGAGGCTTATGATGATTGCGCCGCAAAGCGAGAGCCGGGAGAAGGCGCCGCTTGCCGATCTCCTCTCGCATTATTCCATCGAGATGACGTCGCGCGACCTCCAGTCGCTGGAGAGCATAACGGCGACCCTGCCGCGGGGTTGCGAGGTTTTCGTCGCCCATCTTCCGAAAGAAGATATCGGCCTTCTGGTAAGGGCCTCGGCGGCGCTGAGAGATGCCGGCTTCGTGCCGGTTCCCCACATCGTCGCCCGCAACGTCCGGAACCGCCTGGAACTCGACACCATGCTTGCCCGGCTTTCGAAGGAGGCCGGCGTCCGCCATGCGCTCGTCCTTGGCGGTGATCGGGACGATGCCGCCGGGGCCTTCGGCTCCAGCCTGGACCTAATCGAAACAGGGCTCTTCCAGACATATGGCATCGACCGGATCGCCATCGCCTGCTACCCGGAAGGGCATCCCCGGATCGCCGGCGCCGTCCTCGACTGGGCGCTGACGGCAAAGGTCGATGCGGCTGCACGTGCGGGGCTCGATGTGTTATTGGTGAGCCAGTTCCTGTTCGATCCGAAACCGCTCCTGAACTTTGCAGGGCGGCTTCGCGAACGGGGCGTGACGGCGCCGCTCAGGGTCGGCATCGCCGGGCCGGCCAGCCGCACAAAGCTTCTCAAATACGCGCTTCGCTGCGGCGTCGGCGCATCCTTGCGGGCGCTGCGCGAAAGAAGCGAGATCGCCCGCAACGTCCTTTCGGGCGAAACGCCGGAAGAGTTGCTGATGGAGATTGCCGCAGCACAGGCCGCCGAACCGGATCTCGGCATCAGCGGCGTGCATTTCTTCACCTTCGGCGATCCGGCCCAATCCATCCGCTGGGCAGAGCAGCAGGTGGATCGCTGACTGAAACCGGCTGCAAGGCCTCGACAAGCATCTTTTCAATGGGAGGAATATCATGACGAAACAGAGCCTCGAGCAGAAGCTGAATGCCGCCGGCAACACGGTGGATATGCTCCGCAATTCGCAGATTGGCGCCTATATCTATCCTGTCGTACCGCCGGAATTCAGCAACTGGCGCGACGAGCAGCGCGCCTGGCGCGAAACCGCCGTGCTCTTTGACCAGTCGCACCATATGGCCGAACTGATGATCGAGGGGCCGGATGCGCTGAAGCTCATCTCGCATCTCGGCATCAACAGCTTCGCCAATTTCCCGGTCAATCGCGCCAAGCAGTTCGTGCCGGTCAGCCATAGCGGCCATGTCATCGGCGATGTCATTCTTTTCCATCTTGCCGAAAGCCAGTATCTCATCGTCGGCCGCGCACCGACGATCAACTGGGTAGAGTTCCACGGACAGACCGGCGGCTACGACGTGAAGCTCGACCGTGACGACCGGTCACCATCGCGCCCCGGCGGCAAACCGGTCGTGCGCCGGCGGTACCGCTACCAGATACAGGGACCAAACGCCTGGAAGATCCTCGAAAAGGTCAACGGCGGACCGCTCGCCGATGTCAAGTTCTTCAACATGGATACGATGAACATCGGCGGGCGCCGCGTGCGCACGCTGCGCCACGGCATGTCGGGCGCCCCCGGCCTCGAGATTTTCGGACCCTATGAAGAAGGTGACGAGATCCGCAACGTCATCCTGGAAGCGGGCGAAGAATTTGGCCTGCGCCAGGTCGGTGCCCGTGCCTATGCGACCAACACGCTGGAATCCGGCTGGATTCCGTCGCCGCTGCCGGCGGTGTATACCGACGAGCGCATGAAATCCTTCCGCGAATGGCTGGGTGCCGACAGCTATGAAGCAACCGGCTCGATCGGTGGCAGCTTCGTCTCCGACAATATCGAGGACTATTACCTGACCCCATACGAACTCGGCTATGGCCCATTCGTCAAATTCGATCACGACTTCATCGGCCGCGCCGCGCTCGAAAAGATTGCCGACAAGCCGCATCGCAAGAAGGTGACATTTGCCTGGAACCAGGAGGATGTCGCCAAAGTCTTCCAATCGCTGTTCGACCCCTCAGCCGATAATTACAAGTATATCGACCTGCCGCTGTCGAACTATGCTTCGTCCAACTACGACATGGTAGTGAAGAACGGCAGGGCGATCGGCTTGTCGATGTTCTCAGGCTACAGCCACAACGAACGCACCATGCTTTCGCTCGGTACGGTCGAGCCTGATGTAGAGGTGGGCGACGTGCTGACCCTCGTCTGGGGCGAGCCGGACGGCGGGACCCGCAAGACCACCGTCGAACGTCACAGGCAGCTCGAAATCCGTGTCAAGGTCGCGCCGGTTCCTTATGCGCGCGATGCACGCGAGGCCTATGCCGATAGCTGGCGCACCCGGCAGACGGCGTAAGCAATTCAAAGGGCTACAGCGCCCTTTGTGCGTCTGAAAAGACGCGCGGCGCTGTAGCCATCCCACAAATTCCGATCGGCGGCAGCAACCTATTGTTCGCCGAGCCTGGGCGCGCCGAAAACGATCAGCCGGTGCCGCTTCCGGATTCTGAGAGCATCCCCTCAGCGGCTGTAGGCTGCTGAGATCGCCTCTGAAGCCGCAGCACTATCCGCGGGATGGCCTGCCTGCCTGAGGGCCATGCCGTAAGCCACCACATTCGAAAGCACCGTCTGGAATGCGGCGCGCGGACCGGTATGGTTGAGCCGCACGAGACGGGCAGACCCATTTCCGACACCGGCCGTGATCTCGACCCCCAGCCGCCCCGCGGCCGCGATCAGCGAAGCGGGCTCCACTGCCTCCGGCACAGGCACCGCCGTCACCAGGTTCGAGGCCTTTTCCGCCGGCACCCAGACCGCAGCGCCAAGTGCGGCAAGTCCCGCCCGTGTCGCCGATGCCGCAAGCGCATGACGGGCGACGATATTCTCCATGCCCTCGGCCTCGATCCGGTCGAGCGCTGTCTCCAGCGCGAAGAATTCCAGCGGCGCCGGCGTTCCTGGCAGGCCAGCTCTGCCGCCATCGACCCATGTCTTCAGATCGGCCAAAGACAAAATCGAATCGCGCGGCGCACCGTCTCTGAGGATCAGATCCCAGGCGCGGCCGCTGACCGAAAGTGCGGACACGCCGGCCGGACCGCCGAGCGCCTTCTGCGGCCCGATCACCGCGATGTCGATGCCGAGATCATCGACGTCGAGCTGATGGCCGCCGACCGAGGCGACCGCATCGACGACGGTGACGATGTTGCGAGCCCGGGCAAGCGCCAGTATCTCGGGCAGGGGATTAAGGATGCCGCTTGCGGATTCGGCATGAACCAGCGCCAGCACATCGATGTGAGGACCGGCGTCGAGCGCTTTTGCAACGGCTTCGATCTCGATCGGCAGGCCCGGCTCGGCGACAACATCCTCTACCGTCGCGCCACCCCGCCGCAGCCATTGCCCGAACCAGCCGCCATACGGGCTGGTGATGATATTGAGTGCTGAAAGGCCGGGGCGTGCAAGGCTGACCGCCGCCGCCTCCAGCGCCACCACCGCTTCGGCCTGCACCAGCAATATGTCGTTGCGGCTGCGCAATATGCCGCCGATCCTGTCGGCAAGGACGGCGTAACGCTCCGCGGGATAGGAGGGCACGCCATGCAGGGGATTCCAACCAAGATCGGACATGGATACTTCCTTCAGCAAGGATCGGTCACGAGACGGGGGACGGCGGCAACGAGCGCACGGGCGGCCTCCGATTGCGGCGCGGCAACGACCGCCGCTGCCGGGCCGATCTCGACTACTCGTCCGCCATCCATAACGGCGATGCGGTGGGAGACGGCGCGGACCACGGCAAGATCGTGCGAAATGAACAGACAGGCAATGCCCTGTTCTTTCTGCAGATCGACCAGAAGCTCGAGGATCCTGCCGCGCACGGTCACATCGAGCGCCGAGACCGCCTCGTCCAGCACCAGCAACGAGGGCCGCGTCGCGATCGCACGCGCAATCGCCACACGCTGCCGCTGGCCGCCGGAGAGTGCCCGCACCGGACGGGCGGCATGATCTGCAGTGAGGCCGACACGCTCCAGCAGCTCGACGATCTCCCCGGGTCGCCGGTCTTTTGCGACGCCGTGGATGCGAAGCGGATCGTCGAGTACCGCACCGACGGTCGCCAGCGGATTGAAGGCGGCGAGCGGATCCTGAAACACCATCTGCATGCGCGCCCGCCTGCGGCGCAACGGCGCGCCGTTCAGCGCAAGCCAGTCTGCCCCCTCGAAACGGATCGAACCGGCATCGGCCGCAACAAGCCGCAGCAGGATGCGCGATAGCGTCGATTTTCCACTGCCGGAGGCGCCAACGAGACCGAGCGTTTCCCCAGGCGCGATCGTCAGCGACACATTATCGAGAGCGGCAATCCGGCGGCCCGCAGAAGAGAACCCTTTCGACAGGTTTTCGACGGAAAGCAGCACATCGTTCATGGCAGCACCTCCGCGATCAGCGGTGGCGTCGCGAGGTCGCGATGGCTGGCGATGAGGGCGGCGGTATAGTCGCTCTCAGGCGCCGAAAGCACCAAACGGACGGGACCAGCCTCGACCAGCTTCGCATTGCGGAAAACGGCGATGCGATCGACAAAGCCTGAGGCAAGCGCGATGTCGTGGGTGATGAACAGCAGCGTCATGCCGTCCTCGCGCACCAGCCCGTCGAGCAGGCGGACGATCTCGGCCTGGACGACGACGTCGAGCGCGTTGGTCGCCTCGTCGGCGATCAGCAGCGCCGGCCTCGCGGCAATGGCCGCCGCAATCGCCACGCGTTGGCGCTGGCCGCCGGAAAGCTGATGCGGAAAGGCCCGCATCGCCTTATCAGGCTGCGGTATCCGTACCCGCTCAAGCAATTCCTCGGCCCTGACATAGGCCTGTTTCCAGCTGAGGCCGAGATGGCGCCTGGCGCCCTCGGCGATCTGCTCGCTGACCGTCAGGACGGGGTTGAGGCTGGAGCCCGGATCCTGGAAGACGAAGCCGAAATCGCGGCCTGGGCGGGGCGGATGGCCAAGGCCGGGCCAGAACATCTCACCGCCGACCTTCGTTCCTACCGGCAGCAGACCGGCAAGCGCCCGGGCAAGCGTGCTCTTGCCGGAGCCGCTTTCGCCGATGATCGCCAGCCTTTCGCCGGCGACGATATCAAGATCGATATGGTCTAGCGCGGCCACACCGCTGCTGCCGCGCCCATAGGTGACAGAAAGCTGTCGCAGGCTCAAAAAAATCCCGCTCATGCCGCCCTCACGCCATTGTCGCCAAGCGCCTTGCCCAGACCCTCGCTGAAGAGATGGACGCCGAGCACGGTCACGGCGAGTGCCGCACCCGGTATGACCGAGAGATAGGATGCCGAACGCAACACGCTGCGGCCCTCGGCGATCATCGAACCCCAGGTGGCGATATTGGGGTTGCCCAGACCCAGGAAGGAAAGCGCTGCCTCGGTGAGGATCGCACCGGCGACGATGGTGGCCGAAAGCGCCAGCACCGGCGGCAATGCGTTCGGCAGGATTTCCCGGAAAGCGATTTCGGCCGGATGCATGCCGATCACCCTTGCCGAGGCGACATAGTCCTGCTCGCGGATCGCAAGCACCTGCGCTCTCGTCAGCCGCGCCGGATCGGCCCAGGTGCCGAGTGCGATGGCAAGGACGACAACCGGCGTCGAGACGCCGATGGTGCTGACGAAAGCTAGGGCGAGCAGGAAAGCCGGCACGATCTGGAAGGCGTCGACCACTCGCATCAGCGCCTCGTCGACGAGCCCGCCGGCAAAACCGGCCGCAAGGCCGACGCAGAGCCCCAGCACCATGGCCGCAAACGCCGCCGCCAGGCCAACGGCAAGCGAGGTCCTGGCACCATAGAGCAGGCCCGCCAGCACGTCGCGACCGAGACGGTCGGTGCCGAGCGGAAAACCCGGATCGGTGAACGGCGCCAGCAGGGCGCGGCCGGCAATTTTCAGCGGATCGCCCGGCGAAATAACTGGAGCGAGCAGCCCGGCCGAAAGCAGGACGAGAAGGATAGCAAATCCTGCAGCACCTTCCGGCGTGCGCAACAGTCGGCGCAGCCAGCTCATGCGCCGCCCTCCGATGCGCCGATGCGCGGGTCGAGCGCGGCATAGACGAGATCGACGAGGAAATTGACCGAGATGACGAGGACGGCGCTGATGACGATGATGCCCATCAACAACGGCGCGTCACGGCCGTTGACCGCCTCCTGCGCCAGCCGCCCGAAACCCGGGATCGCAAAGACGCTCTCGATCACTACGCTGCCACCGAGCATGGCCGCCGACTGCAGTCCGAGCATGGTGACAAGCGGCAGCAGCGCATTACGCGCCACGTGGCGCAGCACGATCCGGCTCCGCGACAGCCCCTTGGCCCGGGCGAAGAGCACGAAATCCAGCTTCCACGCCTCGGCCATGCCGCTGCGCATCACCCGCAGGAACAGAGCGAGATAGATCAGGGCAAGCGCGCCGACCGGCAGAACCAGATGATCGGCGATATCGAGCGCGCGCGAAAATCCCGTCTTGCCGGAAGCGATCGTCTCGACGCCGGCGATCGGGAACCAGCGCAGCTTCACCGAAAAGGCAATGCTCAGAACCAGGCCGAGCCAGAAACTCGGAATGGCATAGACGATCAGCGAGCCGATCGACAGCAGCCGGTCACGCAGACCGCCCGGCCGCGCTCCGGCAAGGATGCCGAGCGCTGAGCCGAGGCCGAAGGATAGCGCCGTCGCGCTGCCCATCAGCAGCAGCGTATTGGGCAGACGTTCGGCAATCAGCGCCCCGACCGGCCGGCCGAAGGCGACCGACCAGCCGAGATCGAAGCGTGCGAGTGAGGAAAGATAGAGCCAGAGGCGCGCGAACATCGATTGGTCGAGGCCGTAGCTCTCGCGCAGCGACTGCCTAAGTGCGGCATCGCCGCCGCCGATCGAGCCGAGATAGGCGTCGACGGCATCGCCCGAGGCGGATTCAAGCAGGAAAAAAGTGAAGATCACCACGATCAACAGCACTGGAATGCTGCTGATCGCCCTGCGCCTCAGGAGGATGATTGCACGTCTCACGCCGGACAGGGCCTCTGGAAGAGAATTGCCGCCGATCCTATCACGATTGCAGCGCCGTATCGCCCCAGTTCGAGACGGCCCAGCGCGGATTGTCCGCGACGTTGAGCACGGTATCGCGCGCAACGGTGATGAAACCCCATTCCGCAACATTGATCAGCGGCAGATCGGCGACGACAAGCTGCTGGAACTTGCGGTACAGATCGGTGCGCGCCGCCGTGTCGACAGTCTCCGAGGCCTGCTTGATGATCTTGTCGAGCTCCGGATTGACGTAGCCGCCCTGATTGGAGAAGGGCACGCCGGCAGGTGTGCCGGACTGGACGAGAATGGTGGTGGAGATCGCCGGATCACCGCGAAAGACTGGCGGACCGACGGCAAGGTCGAAGTCGTGGTCGGTATAAACAGCCTTCTGGTGCGCGGCCGCATCGGCATTGACGATCTCCGCATTGATGCCGATGACGGCGAGCGCCTGGCGAAGGTAATCACCGAACTGCCGGGTTTCGTTGAAATAGGGCGCCGGGCGAAGCTTCAGCGTAAAGCGGTTACCATCAGGCCCTTGGCTGTAACCCGCCTTGTCGAGGATATCGTTGGCGGCCGCAGGGTCGAACGCATAGGTCGCGACATCGGGTGTATAGAACTCCGGCGCATTCTTCGGCACCGGGCCGGTCGAGGCGGCCGCGTAACCGAGGAAGATCGTGTCGACCACGAATTTCTTGTCGATCGCCTGGGCGATCGCCTGCCGCACCCTGAGATCGGCCAATTCCTTGCGGCGATGATTGATCTCGACGACGAGCTGATAGGTCAGGGCCTCATAGCCCTTCGAGATCACCTTGATGCCGTCGACCTTGGAGATACGGTCGAGATCGGCAAGCGGCACCGCCGAAAAGGCGGCAAGCTGGATCTCCTCGGCTTCCAGTGCTGCACCCGCCGACTCGCGATCGGGCAGCACCCGGAAGATGATCTCGTCGAGTTTCGGCTGCTCCTTGTCCCAGTAATTCTCATTGCGCGTCAGCCGGTAATATTCGCCGGGCTTGTGTTCGGCGAATTTGAAGGGACCGGTGCCGATCAGCGTGTTGTTGGCAGGGTTGGTGGCGATATCGGTACCGTCGAAAATATGCTTGGCGACAACGCTGGTAACGACAGGCAGCGCGTTGCGGATGAGCTGGAACGGCGTCGGCTTGGAGAAGCGGAAGATGGCGGTGTAATCATCGGGTGTATCGACGGTTTCGAGATTGGCGAAGACCAGGCGGCCGAGATTCTGCAGCGGCTTCCAGATATTGAGCGCGGAGAAGGCGACATCGACCGAGGTGAACGGCTTGCCATCGTGCCAGGTGACGCCGTCGCGCAGCTTGAAGGTGACGGCAAGACCGTCATCCGAGCCCTCCCAGGAGGTGGCGAGGCGCGGTGAAAGCCCGTCCTTGCCGTCGAACGACGCTTCGGCGAGCGGCTCGATCACCTTGCTCGCGACGAAGAAGACGCCGTTCGAGGCGACGATGGCAGGGTTGAGGTTCTTCGGCTCGGAATCGGCCGCAACGATCAGCCGGCCGCCGCCGGACGCGGTCTGCGCGAGCGCCTGCCGGGCGAGCGCCGTCGAGGCAAGCAGCAGGGCAGTGCCCTTCATCAGCGTGCGCCGCGAGATAGATGATACGGTCATGACCCCTCCTGATCGGTGAACAATTCGCCAGACTATATTCACGGCGAAAAGATCATTGCGACGGATATTAAATTCAAATGCGCAAGCCGGGCGAGATATTTTTCTGCCCTGTGCGCATTCGCCTGAGCAAGCCGTGCCGATCAGCCGCCGGCGGCAAGCCTGACCGGTTCTCCCGCGAGGTTGCGGTAAGCAGCACCCGGATGCGGAGCGACGAGACGCGGTCCCTTGCCACCAAGCTTTTCCCGCAGCGTTCCCTTGGCATATTCGGTCTTATAGACGCCGCGCTTTTGCAGTTCCGGCACCAGCAGATCGACGGCATCCTCGAAGCTCTCGGGCGTGACGGCATAGGCGAGGTTGAAGCCGTCGACATCGGTATCCTCGATCCATTCCTGCATCAGATCGGCGACCGTCTGCGGCGAACCGACGAACACAGGGCCGAAACCGCCGATGCCGACCCAGTCGGCCATTTCGCGCACCGTCCATTCCTTGGTGGGATCGATGGTGGTGAAGGTCTCTACGGCCGATTGCACCGCATTGGTATGGCGGTGCCGCAGCACCTCGTCCGGCCCGAACTGGCCGAAATCGATGCCGGTCCAGCCGGAGATCAGCGTCAGCGCCCCCTCGAAGGAGGCGTATTTGCGGTATTCGTTGAACTTCCGCTGCGCTTCCGCATCGGACTCGCCGAGGATCACGGTCTGCAGATTGAAGGCAAGGATTTCGCGCGGGTTGCGGCCGACGCGTTCGGCCGCCTCGCGGACATTGGCGACGTAACGCTTCAGCACGGCTTTCGACGGGGATGCGACGAAGATGCATTCGGCATGGGCGCCGGCGAAATCCTTGCCGCGGCTGGAGGCGCCGGCCTGGTAGAGCACTGGCGTGCGCTGCGGCGAGGGTTCGCTCAAGTGAATGCCGGGCACGTTGAAATGCCTGCCGGAATGGCGGATCGGGTGGACCTTGTCAGGATGGGTGAAGATACCGCTTTCGCGGTCGCGGACGACGGCGCCATCCTCCCAGCTTCCCTCCCAGAGCTTGTAGCAGACCTCGAGATATTCCTCGGCGAGGTCGTAGCGGTCATCATGCTTCGTCTGCGCCGGCTGGCCGATATTGAGCGCACCGCTGTTAAGGTAGGAGGTGACGATATTCCAGCCGACGCGCCCCTTGGTCAGATGGTCGAGCGTCGATATGCGGCGGGCGAAGGTGTAGGGGTGCTCGAAGGAGAGCGACGCCGTCAGGCCGAAGCCGAGATGCTCGGTCTCGTAGGCCATGGTTGGAATGAGCTGCAGCGGATCGTTGACCGGCACCTGCGCCGAATGGCGAAGTGCAGCATCGACATTGCCGTTGAGCACATCGTAGACGCCGAGCACGTCGGCGATGAACAGCCCGTCGAACCTGCCGCGCTCCAGCGTCTTTGCCAGATGCACCCAGTAGTCGAGATCCTTGTAGGTCCAGGACTTGTCGCGCGGATGGCGCCAGAGCCCCGGCGACTGGTGTCCGACGCAATTCATATCGAAGGCGTTCAGCCTGATTTCGCGGGTCATGTCTTTCTTCCTTGGAATTAGGGATTGCTGCGGCCGAGGCCGTAGGTCAGCGCTAAGGCTCCGACGAGCACGGCGCCCTTGACGAAATCCTGGGTGTAATAGGGAGCGTTCAGCATGGTGAGGCCGTTCAGCAACACACCGACGAAGACGGCGCCGGCAATGGTGCCGAGCACGTTTGGACGCTGCAGGTTGAAGACGGCAAAACCGATCAGCGCGGCGGCGACCGAATCCATCAGCAGCGAGCCGCCGGACGAGATATCACCACGCCCGACGCGGGCGGCGATGACAATGCCGCCGAGCGATGCCAGCGTGCCCGATAGGACATAGGCGAGCGTCTTCAGCCGCACCGTCGAGGCGCCGGCAAGCCGGGTGGCGACCTCGTTGCCGCCGGTCGCAAACAGCAAGCGGCCGATGCGGGTGCGCTCGGTGAGGATGAAGAGGACGACGGCAACCGTCGCCATCAGCACCACGGAAACGGGCAGGCTACCGAGGATGCTGTAGCGGCCGATCAGCAGGAAGGCCGGGTCGTAGGCGCCGGTCGCCTTCGATCCATCAGGCAGGGTGAGTCCCGCCGAAATCGACCGGCCGGCGGTCGGGATCAACTGCAGGCCGGAAAGCAGGAACATCATCGCCAGCGTCGCCAGGAGATCCGGCACCTTCAGGCGGACGATGAGGAAGGCGTTGACGAGGCCGATCAGGGCGCCAAAGGCGAGCACCAGTGGCACCGTCGCATAGGCATCAAGGTGCCAGACGATCATCGCATAACTCGCCGCCATCACACTCGATGCGGCGACCGCGCCGATCGACAGGTCGAAACCGCCGACGGCAAGCGTGACGGTGACCCCGGCGCCGAGAATGGCGACGACGGACACCGCCTGCAGGATGCTCATTAGATTGGCGATGTTGATGAAGGCGAGTTGGGCGATGGTGAAGCCGACGACGAGCAGCGCCAGCAGGATGAACACCGCGCCCGCCCGGAGAAATGCCCCGAGAGATGCAAGGCCGCCGCTATGGGCTTGCGGTGATGCTTTTGGCCGGGCGTTTGCCTGTGGAAGAGTGTCGTCATCGATGGTCGTCATGCGGATATTCCCTGGATTGCGGAGGCAAGAGCGGCCCCGTCTGCCGCGAGCCTCAACACGTGGCGGTCGATGACGAGGATGCGGTCGGCCACTTCATAGGCCTCCTCCGGATCGGAGGTCGCGATCAGCGTCGCCCGGTCAGTACGGGCGCGGATTGCCCGGATGATGTCATGACGGGCGCCGACGTCGACGCCCTGGAAGGGTTCGTCGAGCAGCAGCAGCCGGCTTGGTTCCGCCTCCCAGCGAGCGATCACAGCCTTTTGCTGGTTGCCGCCGGACAGCGACCAGACCGAGGCGAGCGGACCCGCGGCCTTGATGCCGAGACGGGCGATTGCCTGTTCGGCTTCGCGTCGCTCGCGGCCACCGACAAGGAAACCGCGCGGATACCATTTGCCAAGATGCGGCAGGCTGATGGTCGCCGACAGCGAATGGCCGGGCCATGCCGGTGGCATCAGCGAGGAGCGATGCCGGTCTTCGGCCGCCATCGCCACACCTGCGGCAATCGCCTCGGCCGGGCCTTTCGGCCGATAGGGCCGGCCGCCGAGGAACATCGCGCCGCCGGCAGGCGCCGTCACCCCGAAAATCGCCGACAACAGCCGGCTCTTGCCGGCGCCGAGCGCACCGGTCACCGCCACCACCTCGCCCTCATGCAATGACAGATCGAAGGAGGCGGCCCCAGAGAGCAGGCGGGCACCGCGCATCTCGAAAATCACTGGTCCGGTCGCGGGCCGCGCATCCGGCCGGGCCGCATCCAGTCTGCGGCCGATCATCGTCTCGATGGCGCTCGAAAAATCGATCGGCCGCGAGAAGGTGCCGACGACGCGACCGCCGCGCATGACGAGCGCGCGGTCGGCGATGGCTTCGAGATCGGCTGTACGATGCGAGATATAGAGGATCGCCAGTCCGCGCTTGCGCAGGCCGATCAGGATATCGAAGAGGCGCCGGCTTTCCTCTCCGGAAAGGCTCGCCGTCGGCTCATCGAGGATGAGGAGGTCGGCACGGTTGGCAAGCGCCCGGGCGATCGCCACCAATTGCCGATCGGCGCTGGCGAGGTCACCGAAATCACGGTCCAGCGGCAGGGTGAAGCCGGCGGCGTCGAGCATGGACTGCGCGGCACGGCGGATGCCGGCGCGCGAGACGAAGAAGGGTGTGCTGCGATCGGCAAACCGGTTGAGCAGCAGGGCATCGGCAACGGTCAGACCGGCCGCACCGACGAGATCCGTCGACTGATGCACCGTGACGACGCCGGCTCTTGCCGCTTCGGCCGGGCTACGCGGCGCAAAGGCGCGGCCATCGAGGCTGACCATGCCGCCATCGGCCGGAAGCACGCCGGAAAGGATCTTGACCAGCGTCGATTTGCCCGCGCCGTTTGCGCCCATCAGCGCCACGATCTCGCCGCGTTCCATAGAAAAATCAGCGCCGGCAAGCGCCCGCGTCGATCCGAAACTGCGGGTGATATTTTCAATGTGAAGAAGCGGCATCGATAAAGGTCCGGGACTGCAATCGAAGCCGGAGTGTGCCCTGTCCGGGCAGTCGAACTCCAGGCACGCCTTTCCCCCGCGAACTGCCCTCGGGAAACAAAGAATCTCCCACAGCCCATAAAATCGGATCATTTACTCTACTAAAAACATAGAGATTATATCTAATAATCCGACGCGTCGCGAGGGCTGCCAGACCTGTCAGACGACGCTCCCGATTACTAAAGGAACGCGACGATGAAATCCCTCGCACGGCTCGCACTGTCTGCCGCCGTCATTCCGTTCATTTTCACCCAAGGCGCAAAAGCCGACGGTCTGTCCGGCGCTCCTGCCCCTTTCGACAAGGGCGGCGTCAATGTGGCTCTGATCAGCTACATCTCGGCCGGCGATTTCTTCCAGGCCTACCAGGCGGGGGCTGAAGCCCAGGCCAAGGCGCTGGATATCGACCTGCGCATCTTCCCCGGCCGGCAGGATGCCGCAGAACAGCGCGAGCAGATCCTGCAGGCGATCAATCTCGGCGTCTCCGGCATCGTCATCGACCACGGCCTGCCGGAATCGCTCGGCGACGTCGTGCAGCAGGCGCTCGACAAGGGCATCAAGGTCGTGGCCTTCGACGTCAACCTCAACAATCCCAAGATTCCCCAGGTGGAGCAGAGCGATCACGAACTCGCATCATTGGCGCTGGAACAGGTGGTGAAGGACAACGGCGAGAGCTTCAACGCCGGCTATGTCTATGTCGCGGGCTTTGCGCCGCTCGACCGCCGCAACGAAGTCTGGGACAAGTTCAAGTCGGACAATAAAGGCGTGATCGAAAAGGCCCGCTTCGGCAATGTCAGCGACACGACGGCGACTTCGACCGCCGATCAGGCGAAGGCGGTGCTGACCGCCAATCCCGACATATCGGTGGTCTTCGCCCCCTATGACGAATTCGCCCGGGGCGTGAAGCTCGCCGCCAACGACCTCGGCATATCAAACAAGCTCAAGATCTATTCGGCCGACGTCTCGACGGCCGATATCCAGGAAATCACCGAGGAAGGCAGCCCTTGGGTTGCGACCGTGGCGACCAATCCGGCCGTCGTCGGCGCCGTCTCCATTCGCGCCGCAGCACTCGAAATCGCCGGGCAGACGGTTCCCCACCAAATCACCGTGAAGCCGACGCTTCTGACGCAGGAAAGCCTGCGCGCAGCCGGCGTCAAGACGATCGAGGAACTGGCAGAAAAGATCCCGGCCTTCAGCACGAGCGATGCGGCGACCGCCAGCTGGATCCCGGACAAGCTGTTCTGACCTCGCACTTCGATCCGTCCGGCGGGAGCGTCGAGCTCCCGCCGGATCATCTTTTTGAAGAATTGGAGTTCCGCCCATGAGCCAATCCAATGTCATTTTTGCGGCCAGCCGCAACCCGACGCGCGAAGACCTCTTTGCCCGTGCCGAGGAGATCTCTGCCGACCTGTCGCGGCGCGCCGCAGACCTCGACCGCGAAGGCCGTCCGCCGCTCGCCGAGATCGTCAAATTGAAGAATGCCGGGCTACTCAATGCGCTGCATCCCACGCAAATCGGCGGCGGTGGCCTCGATTGGGTCGACGGGCTGAGGCTGGTGCGCATTCTCGCCCGTGGCGAGAGCTCGATCGGCCAGCTGCTCGGCTACCACTATGTCAACAGCCAGTACATCTACTGGGCGCTCGATGCCGCGCGCGCCCATGCGCTGGGCAGCGATACCGTCGCCAGGAACCTCTATTGGGGTGCGGCCGTCAATCCGCGCGATCCCGGGCTGGTGCTCACCCGCCGCGGCAACGGTTATGTGCTGAACGGACGCAAGTCCTTCTCCACGGCGGCGCGGGTCTCCGACTATATCAATGCCAATGCGACGCTCGACGACAAGATCGCCGGCTTCGCCGTGCCAACCAATCGTCCGGGCTACGTCGCCAACGACGACTGGGACAATATCGGCCAGCGCCTGTCCGACAGCGGCAGCGTCGAATTTCATGATTTCCCCGTTTACGAGGAGGATTTCGTCGGCGCACCGGCCGCACCCGACGTGGCGCCGCCGGTGCTGTCGACTTTCAATACACCGTTCATCCAACTGGTCTTCGTCAATTTCTATCTCGGCACCGCGGAAGGCGCGCTGCAGGCGGCGGCCGATTACGTCCGCAACACGACCCGGCCGTGGATCACCTCCGGTGTCGAGCGGGCGGCCGATGATCCCTATATCCTCGAACGCGTCGGCGAATTCACCGCCGCGCTGAAGGCTTCGGCGGCCCTTGCCGACAGTGCGGCAGCCGCCGTGCAGGCAAGCCTTGCCCGCGGCCGCGACGTCACCGCGCGTGAGCGCGGCGAGGCGGCGGCGGAAGCCTATGCCGCCAAGGTCCACGCCACCCATGTCTCGCTCGACGTCACCTCGCGCGTCTTCGAGCTTACGGGCGCTCGATCGACGGCCGACAAATACCGCTTCGACCGGTTCTGGCGCAATGTCCGTACCCATACGCTGCACGACCCGGTCTTCTACAAGGCGAAGGAAGTCGGTGAATTCGTGCTGAACGACAAGATACCGGAGGTCAGCCTCTATAGCTGAACGGCCATCGTTCATCGAACGCAAAAACCCCACTGCCGGCACCGGCGGTGGGGTTTTCGGTTGGAGAGGTGAGATTTCAGAGCGCGCCGTTCTTCGGCGGCGTTACGCCGTTCAGATGGTAGTTGCCGACGACGTGATATTTCCAACGCACGGGATCGTGCAGCGTATGGGTGCGGGCATTGCGCCAGTGGCGGTCGAGGTTGAGGCCGGCCTGCACCGACGAGGTTCCGGCAAGCTCGAAAAGCGTGTTCGAGGCCTCAAGCGCCACTTCGGTCGTCAGCACCTTCGCCGCAGCGACGGCCAGCGTGGCCGCGATCACCTTTTCCTCCGTCGTCTCGACCTGCGCGGCATCGACCTTGTGCCCGGCGCGCTCCACGAGAGCTGTTGCAGCTTCCAGGCGAATGGCGATCTGGCCGACCCTGGCGATCGTCAGCGGATCGTCTGAGGCACGCTCAAGGCCGCTATCCATCCAGGGGCGCGATTTCGTCCTGACGAACTCCAGCGTTTCGGCAAAGGCCGCCCGTGCGATACCGAGATCGACGCCGGCATGGATGATCTGACCGACCGAGCCGATCGTCGTCGGCCGCTCGAAGCCCTTGTGATGGAAGACCACGGAATCGGCGCTGACATAGACATTGTCGAGGATCGTCGTGCCGCTGCCGGTAGTGCGCTGGCCAAAACCGTCCCAGTCGTCGACGATCTCGACACCTTCTGTGCCCTTCGGCACGAAGGCCATGGTCAGCCGGTCCTCCGGATCGAGCGCGAAGATGGTGATCCAGTCGGCGAAGAGGACGCCGGTCGAATAGAATTTGCGGCCGTTGATCCGATAACCCGGACCGTCGCGGGTGATGCGCGTATTGTAGTGGCCGACCGTCTTGGTGCCGCGCTCGGATAGCGCATTGCCGAAACGATCGCCGGCCAGCACGCGACCAAAGAAATAGCGCTGCTGCTCCTCGCCGCCGTCGGTTCTGAGCGCCTCGAGGATATAGAAATGGTTCTGCGGGATCTGGCCGATCGAACCGTCCGCCTCAGACAGGATCGCGGTGATCTCGGCAAGCACGGCGTTGGAGACGTCAAGCCCGCCATATTGCGCCGGCACGGTGATCGCCAGAAGGCCGGACTGGGCGAGAAGATCGAGTTCGCTAAACGGCAGGATCCGGTCGGCGTCGCGCTCGGCTGCGCGTGCGGCAAATTGGGCCGCCAGTCTGCAGGCGGTGGCGATCGCCTCATCATCGCTGCCGATACGGTCGGCCACGGGCCGGATCTGGTCTGCTTGCCTCAGCACGGTGTTCATCGATGTCTCCAATTCTGACGAGCCTATCGGTGAAAGAAATTAAGCGTCGAGATAAGAGCACAAATTCTATAGATGCGATGGAAAATGAAAAGTGTTTGCTTATCAGGCTTCGACCGCGGCGATTAGTGTTGCGGTCCGACACTCGTGCGACGACGTCGCCTGGGAAGCGATAGAATTCCTGCCCAGAACTGACGCTCCCGGTCTCGATTTGACGACGGCGACCTCCTACGTAACCGATGTCAGGTGCGTCACGGCGCCTGTTGCAGAAAGAACGCCCAATGCGGGGCAGGGCGGCCGCCTTGCCCGATCCATGAGGAAAATCATGACCCGTTCACGGCACTTGCGCCTCGGCGCCTTCATGCGCCCCGTCAGCCTGCATACCGGCGCCTGGCGCTATCCCGGTTCTTATCCCGACGCCAATTTCAATTTCGCCCATCTGAAATCCTTCGCGCAGGCGCTGGAACGGGCGAAATTCGACGCCTTCTTCATGGCCGATCACCTTGCCGTGCTCAACATGCCGGTCGAGGCGCTCAGGCGCAGCCACACCGTGACCTCCTTCGAGCCCTTCACGCTGCTCTCGGCGCTGGCGGCGGTGACGGAGCGCATCGGCCTCGTTGCGACCGCCTCCACCACTTTCGACGAGCCCTATCACATTGCTCGTCGTTTCGCCTCGCTCGACCATATCAGCGGCGGCCGCGCCGGCTGGAACATCGTCACGACGTCCAATCCCGACGCCGCGCTCAATTTCGGCCTCGACGAACATGTGGAGCATGGCGAGCGTTATCATCGCGCCCGGGAATTCTATGATGTGGTCACCGGGCTCTGGGATAGTTTCGCCGACGATGCCTTCATCCGCGACCGAGAAAGCGGCCTGTTCTTCGATCCGGAGAAGATGCATGTGCTCGGCCACAAGGGCGAGGAACTAAGCGTGCGCGGGCCGCTCAATATCGCCCGGCCGCCGCAGGGCTGGCCCGTCATCGTCCAGGCCGGTCAGTCGGACCCCGGCCGCCAGCTTGCCGCGGAGACCGCCGAGATGGTCTTCTGTTCGCCGCGCGATCTGGCCGCCGGCAAGGCGCTTTATGCCGATATCAAGGGCCGCATGGAAGCCATCGGCCGCAACCGCGACCATCTGAAGATCCTGCCCGCTGCCTTCGTCATCGTCGGTGACAGCATCGAGGAGGCCCGCGCCAAACGCGCCACGCTCGACAGCCTGGTGCATTACGACAGCGCCATCGCTTCGCTTTCGATCGCACTCGGCCATGACGCTTCGGGCTTCGATCCCGACGCGCCGCTGCCGGCCGATATTCCCGACACCAATGCCAGCAAGACCGGCCGCGCCCAGGTGCTGAAGCTTGCCGCCGAAGAAAATCTGACGGTGCGCCGGCTGGCGCAGCGCTACGGCGGCTATGCCGGCCTCGCCTTCGTCGGCACGCCGGCAAGTATCGCCGACGACATGGAACGCTGGCTGGACGAGGAAGGCTCGGACGGTTTCAACGTAGTTTTCCCGTACCTGCCGCAGGGTCTACTCGACGTCACCGAACGGCTGGTTCCCGAGTTGCAGCGCCGCGGCCTGTTCCGCAGCGAATACCAGGGCACGACGCTACGCGAGCATCTCGGATTGCCGCGGCCGGAGAACCGGTTTTTCGCCGCCAGTGCGTAAGACGCTATGGGCAATCCCCGCGCGGCAAGACGATGGCGTAACCGTCAGAATTCGACGGTCCTGTTATCGAAGCCCAGCCGCGCGGGTTCGAATTCCCTTTCATCAGCGGAGGGATCGCGTAATGCCTCAAACAGCGTCTTCGGCGTCCAGTTCACCTGAAATTCAGCATAGCTGACAAGGACATAGGCCGCTTCGCCGCGATCAGTGATCACCAGCGGCCGCTCGCTCGCTTCCTTCTTCGCCTTGCTCGGATTCCGGTTGAAGGCTGCGCCGGTCATGAAGGACATTTTCATCGAAACCATCCACTCTACATCAAGAGGGAATATACCCAACCTGCCGGTCTCAGACCATCGCCCCCACATCGAACGCATCGCTTTCGCCCGGCATCAGTTCGAGGGGCCAGATAATGTTGCGCTCGCCTCCCGGATAGAAATCTCGATAGGCCGGCATGTTGGCGAGAAGCATCCGGCCGAGCGCGACGCCGAGATCGTAGAGCGAGATGCGGAAGCAACTGAGCGAGGGCTGCAGGAACCGTGCGCGCGGTGCATCGCGGAAGCCGATCACCGCAAGGTCGCGGCCGGGCATGACGCCCGATTCCATCAGGCGGCGGTAAAGGCCGATCGCCATCAGCTCGTAGATCAGGATCACCGCCGTCGGCCGCTCTTCGAGCAGCAGCAGCTCATGGGCCGCCTGATAGCCGCCCTGTTCGCTCGACCTGACGCGGATGACGAGCGACGGATCGAAGGCAATATCGTGCCGCTCGAGCGCCCGGCGATAGCTGTCGATAAAGAGATAGCCGAGGTTGGCCTCGCTCGATGGCGCGGTGATCGCGATCCGGCGGTGACCCAGCGCGATCAGCCGCTCGACGGCATGGTCGGCCACGCCCTCGAAATCGAGATCTATCCATGGAAAATTGCTGGCCGAAAGGCTGCGGCCGAGCGCGACGAAGGGAATCTTCGCCCGCGACAGAAAGTCGATACGCCGGTCGACCCGCTGCGTGTCCGAGATGATCATCGCATCGACGATGCGCCGCGCCACCATCCGCTTCAGATATTCGTGCGGGTCCTCGTCGCTCGGGCAGGGCAACATGAGGAGGTCGAGCTTGTGGCGGGCAAAGACGCTCTGCAGGCCGCTGGTGACGCCGAGGAAGAAGTTGTCGGCGTTCTCGACCGTCTCCTTGCTGGATTCGATCATCAACCCGATGACCTTCGTCTCCCCCTGTCTCAGGCTCCGCCCAGACTGGTTGGCGACATAGCCGAGTTCCTCGGCCGCCGCCAACACCCGCCGGCGGGTTTCCTGATTGACATCAGGCTTGCCGTTCAGCGCGCGGGAGACCGTGCCGATCGAGATATTCAAGTGTTCGGCAAGCTGGCGAATCCCCTTCATCGCTGACGATTTTCCTCCCGTCCGTAATTTCCCATTTGGCGTCTATTGACACCGCAAAATGTTTTCGCCTACAGTCGTAAACGTTTACGGAGTGCGTGTCACGAGGAGAGTTGACACCGTTCCCCTGGAGGAAATCGTGAAATTCAGTGCCATTCTGTGCGGGTGCGGAGCTATGTCCAAAGGTTGGTTGCGCGCCATCGCGTCCAACACCCTCCTGGCGGATTCCATCACCATCGTTGGCCTCGTCGACCTGAACCGGGAGACGGCGGAAAAGCTTGCCGCGGAGTTCGGCCTTGAAGGCGCCGTCATCGGTTCGGACCTGTCCGACGTCATCGCGGCTACGAAGGCCGACCTAGTCTTCGACATCGTCATTCCGGCTGCGCGCTACGACGTCGTTGCCACCGCACTCAAGGCCGGCTGCCATGTGCTCAGCGAAAAGCCGATGGCGGCCTCGCTTGCCAAGGGCGCTGCGCTGGTCGATCTTGCCGCCGAGACCGGCCGCATCCACGCCGTCATCCAGAACCGTCGCTTCATATCAGGCGTCAGGCGCCTGCGCCGTTTCGTCGAAAGCGGCGCGATCGGCGAACTCACCGGCATCCATTGCGACTTCTTCCTGGCGCCGCATTTCGGCGGCTTCCGCGAAGAGATGGACAACGTCCTGCTTCTCGACATGGCGATCCACACCTTCGATGCGGCGCGTTTTGTCGCCGACAGGAAGCCGCTCGCCGTCTATTGCGTCGAGCGCAATCCGAAGGGTTCATGGTATCGGCACGGCGCCTCAGCCAATGCCATCTTCGAATTTTCCGACGACATCGTCTTCACCTATCGCGGCTCCTGGTGCGCCGAGGGCGAGCGCACCAGCTGGGAAAGCCAGTGGCGCCTCATCGGCTCGAAGGGAATGCTCACCTGGAATGGGGAAGAGAGTTTCAAGGCGACCATCGCCGGTGAAGAGCCCGGCCTTTTGCGTGGGCACGCTGCCGTAAACGTTCCCGGTCCGGAACATGACGAGGAGACCCATGGTCACGCCAGCGTCATCGCCGACTTCATCGCGGCGATCGGCTCCGGCAAACGGCCCGAGACGGTCAATTCCGACAATATCCGAAGCCTTGCCATGGTCTTCGGCGCGATCGAAAGCGCCAAGACGGGCAGGCGCGTCGAAATTTCAGCATAGGATGACGTGACGTGAGCAACCCTGCAAAATCCATTCGTATCGGCACCATGGTCAGCGGCAACAAGGGCGATGCCGCAACCCGCATCGGCGAGATCGCCGACCTGGGCTTCGAAAGCTTCGAACCCTTCTTCTGGCAGACGACCAAGGGCCAGGATCTTGCCGAACTCGGCAAGCGCTGCCTCGATGCGATCGGCGACCGCGACATCACCATCTCGACGCTCGGCATGTTCGGCAATCCGCTGGAAGAGAGCGCGATCGACCTCGAGACGCTGCAGGGCTGGAAGGACTGCATCGACAATGCCCATCATTTCGGCGCCACCTGCGTTGCCGGCTTCACCGGCCGCATCCGCGGCAAGCCGCTGACCGACAGCCTGCCTCGCTACAAGCAGATCTGGAGCGAGCTTGCCAAGCGCGCCGCCGACAAGGGCGTCAAGATCGCCTTCGAGAATTGCGCCATGGACGGCAACTGGGCAAGCGGCGACTGGAACATCGCCCACAATCCCGATGCCTGGGAACTGATCTTCAACGAGACGCCTGACGATAATATCGGGCTGGAATGGGAACCGTGCCATCAGATGGTCTATCTGATCGACCCTTTGCCGCAGATCCGCAAATGGGCGCACAAGTTCTTCCACGTCCACGGCAAGGACGCGACCATCCGCTGGGAGGTCATCAAGGAACACGGCATCTTCGGCAAGGAGAAGTTCGTCTTCATGCGCACGCCGGGCTTCGGCGACAGCAACTGGACCGACATCATTTCCGAGCTGCGCCTTGCCGGCTGGTCGGGCTCGATCGATATCGAAGGCTGGCACGACCCGGTCTATCGCGACGCGCTTGAAATGACCGGCCAGGTCTATGCGCTGAACCACCTCAAGCATGCCCGGGGCGGCGAATTCGTCGTCGATCCCATCTGATGATATCGTTTCCGGCAAGGAGGAATTGCCGGAAACGGGGATAACCACAAAGGAGGAGAACCATGGCTATCCGCAAATATGCACTTCTGGGCGCTCTCGCGCTCGCAGGCGTCTCGCTCACCGGCCTTTCGGCCAAGGCCGAAGATGTCACGCTGACACTCTGGTCGCTGGACAGGGACATCCAGCCGGCGCCGAATCTCGTCAAGGAGTTCAATGCCCAGAACAACGGCATCAAGATCGAATATCGGCTGATTCAGTTTGACGACGTCGTCACCGAGGCCATGCGCGCCTATGCGACCGGCCAGGCGCCCGATATCATCGCCGTCGACAATCCGGAGCATGCGCTGTTCTCGTCGCGCGGCGCCTTCCTCGATCTCACCGACATGATCGCCAAGTCGACCGTCATCAAGCCGGAGAACTACTTTCCGGGGCCGCTGAAATCGGTCGAGTGGGACGGCAAGTATTTTGGCGTGCCGAAGGCGACCAACACGATCGCGCTCTACTACAACAAGGACATGTTCAAGGCGAAGGGCCTCGATCCGGCGAAGCCGCCGCAGACGTGGGACGAACTGGTCGAAGACGCACGCAAGCTGACCGATCCCGCCAAGAACGTCTACGGTCTCGCCTTCTCGGCCAAGGCCAACGAGGAAGGCACCTTCCAGTTCCTTCCCTGGGCCCAGATGAGCGGCGGCAGCTATGAGAACATCAATGCCGAAGGCGCGGTGAAGGCGCTCGAGGTCTGGAAGACGATCATGGACGAGAAGCTCGCTTCTCCCGACACGCTGACGCGCGGCCAGTGGGATTCGACCGGCACCTTCAACTCAGGCAATGCGGCAATGGCGATCTCGGGTCCCTGGGAGCTCGACCGTATGAGCCAAGAAGCGAAGTTCGACTGGGGCGTCACATTGCTTCCGGTTCCGAAGGAAGGGGCGGAGCGTTCGTCGGCCATGGGCGACTTCAACTGGGCGATCTTCTCCACCAGCAAACATCCGGCGGAAGCCTTTAAGGCGCTCGAATATTTCGCCTCGCAAGACGACAAGATGTTCAAGAATTTCGGCCAGCTTCCGGCGCGTTCCGACATCTCGATCCCCGAGACCGGCCAGCCGCTGAAGGATGCCGCCCTCAAGGTCTTCCTCGAACAGCTGAAATACGCCAAGCCGCGCGGCCCGCATCCGCAATGGCCGAAGATCTCCAAGGCGATCCAGGACGCCATCCAGGCAGCGCTGACCGGCCAGATGAGCCCGAAGGATGCGCTCGACCAGGCAGCCGACAAGATCAAGGCAGTACTAGGCTGATCATTGGCTGCGAGCGAGCCGCTTGCTTCCTCTTCTCCCCAGCGGGGAGAAGATGCCCAACGGGCAGATGAGGGGGGTGAGGAGCGCAAGCGACGAACGCCTTGAGCGACAAGCGAAGGGCAGCATATGCCGCCCCCTCATCCGACCCTTCGGGCCACCTTCTCCCCGCTGGGGAGAAGGGATAACTCAACCATTTCCTCCCGGCAGGGGCCGTCTTCCGCATCATGCGCCAGGCGGCTCCGTTCGGAGCATCGGAGGATGCATGAAAAGGATCCTGATGAGCGTCAGGGACGGTCGCGGTTTCGATATCGTGCTGGTCGCCTTCCCGCTCGGCTTTCTGTTCCTGATGGCGGGGCTGCCGCTGATCTACAATGTCGTGATGAGCTTCCAGGAGGTCGACATGTTCAGCCTCGGCACCTTCTCGCGTCCCTTCGTCGGCTTCAAGAATTATACCGACCTCTTCGCGCAGCCAGAAACGCTGCCGATCCTCTACAACACCGTCATCTTCGTCGTCGGCTCCATTGCCGGCCAGTTCCTGATCGGCTTCGGCCTGGCGCTGTTCTTCTGGGTCAACTTTCCCGGCGCCTCGTGGATGCGCGGCCTGTTCCTCGTCTCCTGGGTCATGCCCGGCCTCGTTGTCGGCGCCATCTGGAACTGGATTCTCTCAGGCGATTTCGGTGTGCTGAACTTCATCCTGAAAGAAAGCGGCATCATCTCCGGCAACATCTTCTGGCGCTCGGACCCGCATTATTCGCTCTATGCCGTCATCATCGCCAATATCTGGCTCGGCACCTCGTTCAACATGATCCTGCTCTCCGTCGGCCTCGCCGGCATTCCTGCCGATCTCTTTGAGGCGGCCGAACTCGACGGCGCCAATGTCTGGCAGCGCTTCTGGACGATCACGCTGCCAATGATGCGCTCGACCATCGGCGCGATCATTGCACTCGGCCTGATCTTCACCCTGCAGCAGTTCGATCTTTTCGCCGCGATCACGTCGGGCGGGCCGAACAATTCATCGAATGTCACGCAATACTGGGCCTGGGATCTCTCCTTCCGCCAATACGACTTCGCCAAGGGCGCGACGATCTCCGTCATCATGATCGTCTTCGTCATGTTCGCGTCGGTCGTCTATGTCCGGTCCACGCGCCATGAGGTGCGCGGATGAATACGACGAACCGCGACCGCCTGATGCTCGCCATATCGATCGTCATGGCGGCGATCTATCTCTTCCCGCTCTACTGGATGTACATCACCGCGCTGAAAAGCGGCTCGGAGATGTTCGCGACGCCGCCGAGCTTCTGGCCGGCAGCGCCGCAATGGGGCACCTATGCCGCGGTCTGGGAAAGCCGCGATATGGGCCGCTACCTCTGGAATTCGCTGGTCATCGCTCTCGGCTCCGTGGCGCTCATCACCCTGCTCGGCGTCGGCTGCGCTTATGTGCTCGCCAGATACCGCAATGTCTGGGTGGATATCGGCCTGTTCCTGATCCTGATGCTGCAGGTCCTGCCGGCATCGCTGATGATCACGCCGATCTTCGTCGGCTTCTCGCAGATCGGCCTGCTTTCCACTCCGCGCCTTGCCGTCATCATCGCGGTCGCGGCAAAGAGCATGCCCTTCTTCGTCATCCTGGTGCGCGCCACCTTCATGAGCGTTCCCCAGGAACTGGAGGAAGCGGCACTCGTCGACGGTAATTCACGCGTCGGCGCCTTCTTCAACATCGTGCTACCGCTCGCCCGCAACGGCATCCTCGTCAGCGCCATCCTGATCTTCATGCAGGCCTTCGGCGAATTCGTCTATTCGAAGTCGATGATCCAGGCGGCCGAGCTTCAGCCGGCAAGCGTCGGCCTCAACTCCTTCATGGGGCCGAACACCAACGAGTGGAACAACATCATGGCCTACGCCACGATGTATGTGACGCCGATCCTTGCCATCTTCGTTCTCTTGCAGCGCCGCATCGTATCCGGCCTCACCTCTGGAGCCCTCAAATGACCACGCAGATCGAGCTCAGCGGCGTCAACAAATATTACGGCGCTTTCCATGCCCTGAAAAATATCGACCTTTCGATCGCCAAGGGCACCTTCGTCGCGCTCGTCGGCCCATCGGGCTGCGGCAAGTCCACGCTGCTGCGCTCGCTTGCCGGCCTCGAAAGCATTTCGTCGGGCGATCTCAGGATTGCCGGCGAGCTGATGAATGGCGTGCCGCCGCGCAAGCGCGACGTCGCCATGGTGTTCCAGTCCTATGCGCTCTATCCGCATATGACGGTCGAGGAGAACCTGACCTACAGCCTGCGCATCCGCGGCATCGCCAAGGCCGAGGCCAAGAAGGCCGCCGAGGACGTGGCGGCGACGACAGGTCTTTCGCATCTCCTGAAACGCTATCCGCGCGAGCTCTCCGGCGGCCAGCGCCAGCGTGTCGCCATGAGCCGCGCCATCATCCGACATCCCAAGGCCTTCCTGTTCGACGAGCCGCTGTCCAATCTCGATGCTGCGCTCCGCGTCCACATGCGCAAGGAAATCCGGTCGCTGCACGACCGGTTGCACGCAACCTTCGTCTACGTCACGCACGACCAGGTCGAAGCGATGACGATGGCCGACCATGTGGTGGTGATGCGCGATGGCATCATCGAACAGCAGGGTGCGCCGCTGGACCTCTACGACCGGCCGGCGAACCGGTTCGTCGCCGGTTTCATCGGTTCGCCGGCCATGAATTTCATTCCCGCGATCGCCGCCGAAGACGGGAAGAGCCTGGTGCTGGATTTCGGCGCGGTGAAGCAGACGCTTGCAATCACCCGCACCATCGAGCCCGGGCGTAAGCTCGTCGCGGGTATCCGGCCGGAGCATATCGGCGTCGTCGAGCCCGGGCATGGCAGCTTCGACGTGCCGATCGCCTTCGTCGAATCGACCGGCTCGTCAACCTTCATCGTCGCGGCGACAGAGCCGGAGCTGACGATCGTCGAGACGCGGCGCGACAGGGTCAAAGCAGGAGACATGATCGGACTTTCGATCGATCCGGGCCAGATCCATCTCTTCGACGCGTCGACGGATCACCTGATTTAACGTCAGTCGAGCAGCCGGTCGGGTAGGGGTTTCAGCGGATAGACCTGCCAGAAGAAGGTGTTGGCGGCCGCCTGATCATAGGAGAAGTTACGCGCCTCCTTGATCTTGCCCTTCTCTATCCGGAAGGCGAGTATCCAGATCGTATCGACATTGGCTAGGCCGTCGCGTCCCGACCAGCCGCGATGCATGTCGATCACCCAGTTCTCGTCGGCCATCAACGCGATCAGCTCGGCGCGGAAACCGGCCTTGCCCAGTTGCTGGAAGAAGGCCGCAACCTCTTCCTTGCCGCGCTTGACGCCGGCCAGCGGATGATGGCCGGGAATGTGCCATTCGATATCGTCGGCGAAGAAGGCGGTGACGCGGCTCATGTCGCCGGTGTCGTAGGCAGCGTAATAATCGGCGATCACCCTGCGGTTTTCTTCCGGGCTTGCGGCCACGGCGGTTCCTCCGGAAAAGAGTGCGACTGAAACGAAGAGGGCTCGAACAAGCGATGGTCTGCGCATGCGGATCTCCTTGACGCTGATATTGGAATGAAAGCGACAGCCGGATCAGTCCGGCTGCCCGGCGCGTTCCGCGGCCCGGTTGACCAGAGCCCGGTTGCCGGTCTCATGAGCGGGCGTCACCACCAGCCGGGAGACTTTCCAGGCGCCGTCGATCTTGGTGAGGTCATATCGATAATGTCCCATCAGCATCCAGCTCTCGGCGCCGATCCGATGGACGGCCTGGAAATCTGCCTCGGCTACCGCAGTCGGGCCAGCGCTTTCGACGATGGCGTGGTTGCTGACAAGATGCAGTGTGCGATCGAAGCCGGGCAGGAAGGCAGACCATTGCCGGATGACGGCTTCGGCCGGCTGGGTGGTCGGCTCGCCGCCCCAGAGGCCGGTATAATCAAGCGTCACCGTGTCGGCGAAGGCGCCGCGCACGCGGTCCCACTGGTGACGGTCGGCGCCAGCGGCGATGTCGGTAATAGCATCGATGATGGCCACCCGGTCGTCTGGACCGATCGGCGCGGCCCTGGCGGTGAACGAGGCCAGCAAGACGCCGGCGGCAACTGTGAGCACGAGGGTTTTCATCGTCATTTCCTTCCCAGGCATCAGGAGCCTTTGTTGATCCGTTCGAAATGGGCGGCCGCGGCATCGGCCGCCCGGCTGACATCCTCGGGATTGTCGTAGAAGTCGAACTGGGTGACACCGTCGAGCCAGATCTCGGAGGCATCGCCATGTAGGCGCGCGAAAAAGGCATGCGCGCCTTGCGGGACGGCCGCTGCTTCCGAGTGGACGACCAGCGTCGGCTTGTCCAGCCGGTCACCGATGGCAACCGCGTCATAGGTCAGCCAAGGCTCCCAGGAGGCAAGATTGAACTTGTTGTCATATTGCGGGATGAGGCCTCGGCTGGACTCAGTGTAATAGGGGATCTGGTACATCAGCGCGGTGCTGTCGTCGGCGCTTGCGGCAACGATCACCCGAGGCTGGCCGCTGCGCTCGGCTTCCTCAGCCTCGCGGGATGTGGTGATCAGCCTGGAGACTCCGTCCGCGCCGCCATAGACCTGCTCGACGATCGCTTTGTCATGCAGCCACGGCGCCACCAGCGATATGCCGGTGAAATCGGGATTGCCCGAAGCCGCCGCCGCCATATAGCCGGCGGAGGCGCAGATGCCGAGGCCGGTGATCTTGCTGGCGTCGATTTCCGGCAGGGTCGTCATGTAGTCGGCCGCCGCCATGATATCGTCGGTCTTGGCCAGCGGATCTTCCTTGAAGCGGATATTGCCGCCGGACTGGCCCCAGCCGCGGAAATCGAAGGCGAGGGCGACAAAGCCGCGCTCGGCCATCTCTTCTGCGTAAAGGCCGGACATCTGCTCCTTGATCGAGGTCCAGGCGCCAGTCACCAGAACGCCGGGGCGCTTTTCGCCCGGCTTGTAGTCGGCGGGAAGATAGAGCGTGCCGGCAAGCGTCACTCCCTCGTTCTGGAAGGAGACGGGACGCGCCTCGATGCCGGCCGCAATGGCCGTCGAATGCAGCAGGGCAACGCCAATCGCAGTAAGGGTCGATAGTCTCATCGAAGATCTCCTCGCCGTCATCGCCGGTTTCATCAGATACGGGGAGGAGTCTCGCAGCATCGGCGCGCAGGCGCCGGAGCAAATCTTGGCATTTATTATGTGTTTATTGTCATTCTCGGCCGGAGCGTTATCGCCGGCGAAACGCGGCGGGCGTGATCCCGGTGCTGCGCCTGAAATGCCGGCCGAAGCGGGAGACGTCGTCATAACCCACGCGGATGGCGACGGTGGCGACTGGGACGCTCGTGGTCCTGAGCAGCACTTTGGCGTGTTCCATGCGTTCACGGATGACATATTGCAGCGGCGACGTGCCGAATGCGGCGGCGAAGGCGCGCACGAAATGGAACCGGCTCATCGCCGCCTCGGAAGCCATGTCGTTGAGGGAAAGATCCTCGGCGAGATTGTCATGAATATAGACAAGCGCCCGGCGCAGCCGTCTGTCTCCAATCCCGACAGATAACGGCGGGGCAGGCGAGAGCAGCTGGGCCAGATGGGCTGCAACCGCAAGGTTCATCGTATCGCGATAGAGGGATTGCGGCGCATCCCGAAGAGAGGCCGCGTGGCGGACGAATTGAACCAGCAGCGGATCGAGGCTGCCGACGACGGGATCGAAGTCGGCCTTGTCGAAGCCGACATCGTCGAGTAAGTCATCCGACAGATCCACTCTCAAAAACGAGAGCGCATCGTCATATTCGCAGGTGCCCGACGAACCGGCTGGCAGAATCCAGCCGTCGCCGGCCCGCAGCGGCACGATCCGCTTGCGATCGGAGCCGACGGCAATCCGGTGTTGGTCCTGATCAACCAGGAATAGGCCGATGGCCAGCCGGGAAATCGCAAACGCACCACCGCCCGCCGGCAGATCCAGCCTGCCCGCCGTCAACCAGTCTCCGCTCGAAACTGCCCGTGATCCGCTCATGGGACAAATCTAGTTTGTCACGCCGGGAATTCAATCACGTAGGTTTCGGGTGTCTTGGCGCCGGAACGCAATTCTTATGAGCCGGAAGACAAAGACAGCCGGACAGCAGAAGCCGGGGAGCCGTCTCACGCGCGATGAACGGCTTTTGTGTCGCAAATATTACAGTTCCGAGGCGTTTCTGGAATAAAAGCGAAGAAACCCACGATCCGTTCAATGTCATGGAACTTTGAAAAAGTGGTCATCGCGCTGCAATAATCGCGGTTCAAACAGCCCCGCACAAGTGGGGGCTTCATGCGAAAGAAAAACGTTCTCCTCATCGTCGTTGATCAATGGCGAGCCGATTTCGTTCCGCACGTTCTGCGTGCCGACGGGAAAAACGATTTCCTGAAGACGCCTAATCTCGACCGGCTCTGTCGTGAGGGCGTGACCTTCAGGAACCATGTGACGACCTGCGTTCCCTGCGGTCCGGCCCGTGCGAGCCTGCTCACCGGCCTCTATCTGATGAACCATCGCGCCGTGCAGAACACGGTGCCGCTCGACCAGCGCCACCTCAACCTCGGCAAGGCGTTGCGCGGCGTCGGCTACGATCCGGCGCTGATCGGCTATACGACGACGGTGCCGGATCCGCGCACCACGTCGCCGAACGATCCGCGCTTCAGGGTGCTTGGCGACTTGATGGACGGCTTCCATTCGGTCGGCGCCTTCGAGCCAAATATGGAGGGTTATTTCGGCTGGGTGGCACAGAACGGCTTCGAGCTGCCGGAGCATCGTCCTGATATCTGGCTGCCAGAGGGCGAAGACGCCGTTGCCGGCGCCACCGACCGTCCGTCACGCATCCCGAAGGAATTTTCGGACTCGACCTTCTTCACCGAGCGGGCGCTGACCTATCTCAAGGGCCGCGACGGCAAGCCCTTCTTCCTGCATCTCGGTTATTACCGGCCGCATCCGCCCTTCGTCGCCTCTGCTCCCTATCATGCCATGTACCGGCCGGAAGACATGCCGGCGCCGATCCGCGCGGCCAACCCGGACACCGAGGCTGCACAACATCCGTTGATGAAATTCTATGTTGACAGCATCCGCCGCGGCTCCTTCTTCCAGGGCGCCGAAGGGTCGGGTGCGACGCTCGACGAAGCGGAACTGCGCCAGATGCGCGCGACCTATTGCGGCCTGATTACTGAGGTCGACGATTGCCTTGGCCGGGTCTTTAACTATCTCGATGAGACCGGACAGTGGGACGATACGCTGATCATCTTCACCAGCGACCACGGCGAGCAGCTCGGCGATCATCACCTCCTCGGCAAGATCGGCTACAACGATTCGAGCTTCCGCATCCCGCTCGTCATCAAGGACGCCGGCGATAATGCACGCGCCGGCGCGATCGAAAGCGGCTTCACCGAGAGCATCGACGTCATGCCGACCATACTCGACTGGCTCGGCGGAAAGATCCCGCACGCCTGTGACGGCCTGTCGCTGCTGCCCTTCCTGAGCGAGGGCCGGCCGCAGGATTGGCGTACCGAATTGCACTACGAATACGACTTCCGCGACGTCTATTATTCCGAGCCGCAGAGTTTCCTCGGCCTCGGCATGAATGATTGCAGCCTCTGCGTCATCCAGGACGAGCGATACAAATACGTTCATTTCGCAGCACTGCCGCCGCTGTTCTTCGATCTGCACCACGATCCGAACGAATTCACCAATCTCGCCGACGATCCGGCCTATGCCGCGCTCGTGCGGGACTATGCGCAGAAGGCGCTCTCCTGGCGCCTGAAACATGCCGACAGAACCCTGACCCATTATCGCTCCGGCCCCGAAGGCCTGAGCGAACGCAGCCATTGATCCGAACCACCAGAGAACCCAAGGAGATATTCCCATGGTCACCTTCACCCGTCGCGGTGCTCTCGGCCTTGCCACCGGCGTCGCCAGCTCGCTGATCCTGCCGCGCTTTTCCATCGCCCAGGCCGACAACCGTCCTTCGATCACCATCGCCGTCCAGAAGATCTCGAACTCGAACACGCTGGATACGTTGCGCGAACAGTCGAATGTCGGCCAGCGCATCTTCAATTCGTCGCTCTGGGAAAGCCTGATCGGCCTCGACTGGCTCGGCAACCTCTCGGCCGTTCCGTCGCTCGCCACCGAATGGCGCCGTATCGACGACAAGACCGTCGAGCTGAAACTGCGCCAAGGCGTCAAATTCCACAATGGCGACGAGATGACGGCCGAAGACGTCGCCTTCTCCTTCAGCAAGGAACGTATGTTCGGCGATACGCAGCCGAGCACCGGCAAGACGATCTTCGTCACCGAAAAGAACCCGCTCGGCCGCGAAAGCAAGGAACTGCCGGTCGAAATTCCGGCCGTCGCCCGCCGTATCTGGCCGGCCCTGCTCGGCATCGAAATCGTCGACAAATACACCGTCCGCTTCGTCAACGGTTCGCCTGACGTGACGATGGAAGGCCGCATCTCCGTTGCCGCCAGCGCCATCGCCAATCGCCGCGGCTGGGATGAGGCAAAGAGCTATCTCGACTGGGCCCGCGCACCGATCACGACCGGTCCCTACCGCGTCGCCGAATTCAAGCCGGACACCTACCTGATCTACGAAGCGCATGACGAGTATTGGGGCGGCCGCCCTCCGGTGAAGCAGATCCGCTTCGTCGAAGTTCCGGAAGTCGCCTCACGCGTCAATGGCCTGCTGTCCGGCGAATATCACCTCGCCAGCGACATCCCGCCGGACCAGATCGAAGGCATCGAAAAGAACGCTGCCTTCGAAGTCCAGGGCGGCATCATCACCAACCACCGCCTGACTGTATTCGACAAGACCCATGCCCAGCTCGGCAACCCGCTGGTGCGCCGCGCCTTCACGCATGCCATCGACCGTCAGGCGATCGTCGACTCGCTTTGGGCAGGCCGCACGCGCGTTCCGGCCGGCCTGCAGTGGGATTTCTATGGCGATATGCTGGTCAAGGATTGGACCGTGCCGGAATACAATCCTGATCTTGCCCGCCAGCTCCTCAAGGAAGCCAATTACAAGGGCGATCCGATCCCGTATCGCCTGCTGAACAACTACTATACCAACCAGACGCCGACGGCGCAGATCCTCGTCGAAATGTGGGCGCAGGTCGGCCTCAACGTGCAGATCGAGATGAAGGAAAACTGGCAGCAGATCCTCGAAAAGACGCCGACGCGCGCCGTCCGCGACTGGTCGAACTCCGCGAGCTTCCCCGATCCGGTTTCCTCGATCGTCGCCCAGCACGGTCCGAACGGCCAGCAGCAGCAGGTCGGCGAGTGGACCAACGCCGAAATGAACACGCTGTCGACCTTCCTCGAGACCAGCACCGATCGCGCCAAGCGCCATGACGCTTTCGCCCGCATGCTGCAGATCTGCGAGCGCGAAGACCCCGCCTATACCGTTCTCCACCAGAACGCCGTCTTCACCGCCAAGTCGAAGTCGATCAATTGGAAGGCCGCATCGGCCTTCGCCATGGACTTCCGCCAGGGCAACTGGTCCTGATCAAGGCCTGACGAGATCAGCGAGCCGGGGGGAAACTCCGGCTCGCTGCCATTTGGTGCACCGACTATCCGGAAACCAGGCAAGCCCGATAGGCACCAGCATGATGCCAAGAAGTGTAAGCGGTTTTCGGACGACATCATGCTCTCGTTCGGATCTGGCGGCCGACGGGAATGCAAGAAGGAGAGGCGAAATGCCATTGGTCGAAATTTCCAATTTGAAGGTCGCTTTCAGCGGTGTCGAAGTCCTGCACGGCATCGATCTGGCGATCGAGAAGGGCGAGGCGGTGGGTCTCGTCGGCGAATCCGGCTGCGGCAAGTCGGTCACCTGGCTTGCGGCACTCGGGCTCCTGCCTGGAAAGGCTTCCGTCTCAGGCAGCGTGCGTCTCGGCAGCGATCAGCTGATCGGTGCGTCGCGCACTAAGCTCGAAAGCATTCGCGGCGGCCGCATCGCCATGATCTTCCAGGATCCGTCGAGCTCGCTCAACCCCGTCATCCGCGCCGGGCGCCAGATCGCCGAAGCCGTCGAACTGCACCGCGGCCTGACCGGCAGGGCCGCCCGCAACGAGGCCGTCCGCCTGATGGAAATGGTCGGCATTCCCGACGCGGTACGCCGTTTCGACAATTTTCCGCATGAATTTTCCGGTGGCCAGAACCAGCGGCTGATGATCGCCATGGCGCTCGCCGGCAATCCTGATCTGCTGATCGCCGATGAGCCGACGACGGCGCTGGACGCGACGATCCAGGCGCAGATCCTCGATCTGCTGATTTCGATCCGCGAGGAAACCGGCATGGCGATCGTCTTCATCAGTCATGATCTCGGCGCGGTGTCGCAGATCTGCGAACGCGTCTGCGTCATGTATGCCGGCAACGTTGTCGAGAAATGCCCGACGGGATCGTTGTTCCGGTCGCCGCGCCATCCCTATACGCGCGGGCTATTCGATGCCATTCCGCGTATCGATGCCGGCCGCACCCGGCTGGTACCGATCCCCGGCACCGTGCCGCAGCCCGGCCGGATGCCCGGCGGCTGCGCCTTCGCGCCGCGTTGCGGCCATGCCTCGGAACTCTGTCATAACAAGGTGCCGCCGCTCGTCGCACTTGACGACGACCGTGCCACCGCCTGCTTCCATCCGCTCAGTGACGGCGCCACCGCATCGAAACCGAACCTCATGCAGGCACAGCAGGGAGTGGCGTGGGCATGAGCGAACCTCAGCTGATCGAAGCGAACGATCTCGTCAAGACCTATACGATGCGCCGCGGCGTCTTCGGAAAGCCTAGCCATGTCCGGGCGGTCGACGGCGTTTCGCTGTCGGTCGCACCGAAGACGACGCTCGGCATCGTCGGTGAATCCGGCTCAGGAAAATCGACGATGGGCCGGCTGCTGCTCGGGCTCGAAGCTCCGACCGAAGGCAGCGTCCACTTCGACGGGGAGGCGATGCCGGCACTCAGAACGCCGCGCTGGCGTAGCCTGAGGGCGCGCATGCAGCTCGTCTTCCAGGATCCGCTGGCAGCCCTTGACCGGCGCATCTCGATCGGCGCTCAGATCGGCGAACCGCTTGCCATCCATGCCGTCGGAAGCGAGGAGGGGCGGCGCGAACGTGTCGATGAACTGCTCGTCGCCGTCGGTCTTCGCCCCGATCAGGCGGAGCGTTATCCGCACGAGCTTTCGGGCGGCCAGCGCCAGCGCGTCGTCATTGCACGCGCCATCGCCACCAATCCGGAGCTTCTGGTCTGCGACGAGCCGGTCTCGGCTCTCGACGTCTCGATCCAGGCGCAGGTGATCAACCTGTTGCGCGACCTGCAGGAAAAGCGCGGCATCGCCATGGCCTTCATCAGCCATGACCTGAAGGTGGTACGCAACATCGCCGATCGCGTCGCGGTGATGTATCTCGGCCGGATCGTCGAGGAAGCAGCTTCGGAGGATATTTTCCGCAGCCCGTTGCATCCCTATACGCAGGCACTGGTCTCCAGCGTTCCGGTTCCCGGCACGGCGCTGCGCGACCGTATCATCCTGCAGGGAGAACCGCCGAACCCCGCTGCCCGGCCTGCCGGCTGCGCCTTTCATCCCCGCTGCGGCCATGCGGTCGAGCGCTGCCGCGTCGAGACGCCGGCCCTCGTCACCATCGAGGCGGGTCGAAAAGCTGCTTGCCACCTCGTCACGCCCGCATCCGCGTCAACGCTCATGGAGAGCTGAGCCATGATCCGTTTCTTCCTGATAAGGGCGTTCCGCGCGCTGATGACCATCGTGCTGGTGGTGACTTTCGCCTTCGTCGTCCTGCGTCTTTCCGGCGACCCGGCCCTGACGATCATGGGCCCGGAAGCGCCGCCGGAAGCGATCCGCGCCTTCCGTGCCGCCTGGGGTCTCGATCAGCCGATCTGGGTGCAGTATCTGCGCTATTTCAGCGCGATCGCCCGCGGGGATCTCGGTATCTCGATGCGCGACGGCCAATCGGCAATCCAGCTCGTGCTCGACCGCATTCCGGCAACGCTGGAGCTGACGATCCCGGCCCTCATCCTTAAACTGGTGATCGGCATTCCGGCTGGCGTCTACGCCGCCCTCCACCGCGACAGCTCGACCGACCGCGCCGTCATGGCGAGCGCGGTGGTCGGTTTCACCATGCCGAGCTTCGTGCTCGGCCTCGTGCTGGTGCTGATCCTCTCCGTCACGCTCGGCCTGCTGCCGTCGGGCGGCCAGGACAGCTGGATGCATGCCATTCTGCCGATCATCACCATGAGCATCGGTGGTGCCGGCATTCTTGCCCGCTTTGCCCGAAGCGCGATGATCGAGGTGCTTGGCCAGCCCTATATCCGTACGGCCAGTGCCAAAGGCACTGCCTGGCGAAACGTCGTCTGGGGCCATGCGCTGCCGAATGCGGCGATCCCGATCGTGACGATCGCCGGCTTCATGGTCGGCACGCTGATCGCCGGCGCCGTCGTGGTGGAATCGCTGTTCTCCTGGCCGGGCGTCGGCCGGCTTCTCGTCGTCGCCGTGTCAAACCGCGATCTCGCCGTCGTTCAGTGCATCCTGCTGTTGGTGGCAGCGACCATGGTGTTTTCGAATTTCGTCGTCGACATCCTTTACGGCTATCTCGACCCGCGTCTGCGCAGCAACCAGGCAAGGCATTAAGGAGCGGAACCATGACAAATATCTCCGCTCAACCGGCGACCGTCATCCACGAAGTGCGCGCAAAGAAGAAGCGCGGCGTGCCCGTTTTCGTGATGATCGGTTTTGCCTGGATCGCCGTCGTGATCCTGATCGCGCTGACGGCCGACTGGATCCGGCCCTACAATATCACCGCCTTCGACCTGAAGAACCGGCTGTCACCGCCAGGCAATGCCGCGCATTGGCTCGGAACCGACGAACTCGGCCGCGATGTTCTCTCCCGCCTCATCGTATCGATCCGCATCTCGCTGCTGATCGCCTTCGGCGCAACGCTGATCTCGGCCTTCGTCGGCACGACGCTCGGCTTTCTCGCCGCTTATTTCCGTGGCGTCGTCGAACAGCTCGTCGTCATGCTTGCCGATTTCCAGGCGGCCATGCCGTTCCTCATCATGGCACTTGCCGTGCTCGCCTTCTTCGGCAGTTCGCTGCCGCTGCTCATCTGCCTGATGGGCTTCTACGGCTGGGAACGCTATGCGCGCATCGCCCGCGGCCTTGCCATCGCCGCCAGTGGCCAGGGCTATGCCGCCGCCGTCACGCAGCTCGGCGCCAAGCCGGCCCATGTCTATCTCAAGCATATCCTGCCGAACATCGCCTCGACGCTGATCGTCTCGATGACGCTGACTTTCCCCGAAATCATCCTGATGGAAAGCAGCCTTTCCTTCCTCGGCCTCGGCGTGCAGCCGCCGATGAGCAGCCTCGGTAACATGGTCGGCTACGGGCGCGAATATCTGACCCGCGCGCCCTGGATCATGCTGGCGCCGTCCTTCGTCATCATGCTGACGACGCTGTCGATCAGCATCACCGGCGACTGGCTGCGCGACAAGCTCGACCCGACGATCGCCTGACGGCCTTCCGGTCGAGCTTCGATCGGCTGGCAAGAAAAACAGATCCTGCACATTCATTGCTGTTGACAACGGCGAGCAATCGATATTGTCTTGTAAAGCGGTTTACTAAACCGCTTTACAATAGGTTTAGTCAATGGCCAAGGGAACGACACCGAGTCTGAAGGATGTTGCCGCCGCCGCCGGGGTGTCGGTCACGACAGTGTCGCGTTTCGTCAACGGCAGCCTCGATCTTCCCTTTCAGACCAAGAAGCGCATCGAGGATGCGATCAAGACGCTGAACTACCGGCCGAACCCGCATGCGCGTCGCTTAAGCAGGGGGCGCTCGGACACGATCGGCCTCGTCGTGCCCGATATCGCCAATCCCTTCTTCGCGACCCTTGTCGCCGCCGTGGAGCAGGCGGCCGATGAAAAGAAGCTCGCCGTCTCATTGCATGCCACCCTGAACCGGCCAGGGCGCGAGATCGAATATCTGCAGCTGATCGAGCGCAATCACGTCGACGGCCTGATCTTCGTCACCAACCATCCTGATGACGGCGCGCTTGCCGCCCTCATCAACGGCACCGGCAAGGTCATCATCGTCGACGAGGACATTCCCGATTCGAAGGCGCCGAAGCTGTTCTGCGATAACGAGCAGGGCGGTTATCTCGCCGGCCGGCACCTGGCCGAGCAGGGCCATCGGCATGTGCTGTTCATCGGCGGCGACGAGCGTATGATCAGCGCCCGCAGGCGCTATGACGGCCTGCAGAAGGCGCTCAGGGAACAACATGGCGACGAGGCTCGGGCCGATCGTTATGCCGGCGAATATACGATCGAATACGGCCGTGCGGCTGCGCTCGACTATCTCTCCGGAGACCGAAAGGCGACGGCGATCTTCGCCAGCTCCGACGAGATCGCCATCGGGCTGGTCGAGGTCTTCAGAAGCCAAGGCGTCTCGATCCCCGATGACATCTCGGTCATCGGCTTCGACGATGTCGGTCCGCTTCATCTTTTTGCACCGCCGCTGACCGCCATCCGTCAGCCGGTGCGCCAGATCGGCCGGCGGTCGCTGGAGCTGCTACTGGAAACCAATTGGCACGAGTGGAAACCATCTGCCTCGGAAGAACTCCTGCCTGTCGAAATCGTGGTGCGGAACTCCGTTGCGCCGCCTGCGAAATAATAATCAGCAACGTCAAAAAACCAAAAGAGGATGAGAACATGACACTGAATTTGACAAGACGAACGATGATCGCCGCCGCCGGCTTCACGGCATTGACCTTCATCGGCCTGTCCAGCGCCGCGGCGCAGGAAAAGAAGACCGTCGCGCTGGTGCAGATCAACCAGCAGGCGCTTTTCTTCAACCAGATGAATGAGGGCGCCCAGAAGGCGGCCGATGCCGCCGGCGTCAAACTGGTGATCTTCAACGCCAACAACGAAACGACCGCGCAGAACAGCGCCATCGAAACCTACGTCCAGGAAAAGGTCTCCGGCCTTGCCGTCGTGGCGATCGACGTCAACGGCATCATGCCGGCGGTCAAGCAGGCGGCCGATGCCGGCATTCCGGTCGTGGCTATCGATGCCATCCTGCCGGACGGCCCGCAGAAGGCGCAGATCGGCGTCGACAATGCCGCGGCCGGCGCCGACATGGGCAAATACTTCCTCGACTACGTCAAGGCGAACATGGGCGGCAAAGCCAAGCTCGGCGTCGTCGGCGCGCTGAACTCGTTCATCCAGAACGTCCGTCAGGAGGGCTTCGAGAAGACCCTGAAAGGCGTCGACGGCATTGAAATGGCCGGCGTCGTCGATGGGCAGAACATCCAGGACAACGCCCTTGCGGCGGCTGAAAACCTGATCACCGCCAATCCTGACCTGACCGCGATCTACGCCACCGGCGAGCCGGCCTTGATGGGGGCGATCGCCGCCGTCCAGAGCCAGGGCAAGCAGGATAAGATCAAGGTATTCGGCTGGGATCTGACCGCCGAAGCCATTGCCGGCATCGATGCCGGCTTCGTCGTCGCCGTCGTCCAGCAGGATCCGGCCGCAATGGGCGGTGCCGCCGTCGACGCACTCGTCAAGGCCTCGGCCGGCGAAGCCGTCACCAAGACGATCTCGGTGCCGATCACCATCGTCACCAAGGAGAATGTCGAGCCGTACCGAGCCGTCTTCAAATGATCGAAAGCGGACAGCGTGACATCGCTGCCGCCGGTTCCGGAGGGCTCGCACCCTCCGGAACCGGAACTTCCGGCGGCACCCGATCCGACCCGCGCATCTCGCTGCGCGGCATCCGCAAGTCGTTCGGCTCGCACCAGGCCCTGCGCGGCGTCGATCTCGACATCTTCCCTGGCGAATGCCTGGGCCTTGTCGGCGATAACGCCGCCGGCAAATCGACGCTGACGAAAATCATCTCGGGAACCTACATTCCCGATGCCGGCACAATCACCATGGAAGGCGAAGAGGTTCGTTTCTCCGGCCCCGCGGATGCGCGCGGCAGAAACATCGAAATGGTGTTCCAGGATCTCAGCCTCTGCGATCATATCGATGTCGTCGGCAATCTCTTCCTCGGCCGCGAACTCAGCCGCGGGCCGTTTCTCGACACCAGGACGATGTTGGCCGAAGCGCGCAAGATGCTGGATTCGCTTGAGATCCGCATCCCGAGGCTGACCGGCAAGGTCGCTCAGCTCTCCGGCGGGCAGCGTCAGGCGATCGCGATCGCACGCGCTGCCTCCTTCAAGCCGAAAGTGCTGATCATGGACGAGCCGACATCAGCACTTGCCGTCGCCGAGGTCGAGGCGGTTCTGGCCCTGATCAACCGCGTCAAGGCAAATGGGGTTTCGGTGATCCTCATTACCCACCGGCTGCAGGATCTCTTCCGGGTCTGCGACCGTATCGCGGTGATGTACGAGGGCACGAAGGTGGCCGAACGGCAGATCGGCAGCACCAACCTCGAAGACCTCGTCAGGCTGATCGTCGGTGAAGGAGCCAGACAATGACGGCTTATACGGAACGCGGTCACGGCTCGCGCGTCGCCGATTTCTTCGGCGAACATGCGCAGGTGCTGTCGATCACCATCTTCTTCCTGGCCTGCATGATCTTCTTCTCGATCGGCAGCGAAACCTTCTTCACCCTCGGCAATATCCTGAACATCGTGCGGCAGGCCGCTCCCATCCTGATCGTTGCCATCGCCATGACCTTCGTCATCATCACCGGCGGCATCGATCTCTCGGTCGGCTCGCAGGTCGCGCTCGTCAATGCGGTCGCGGCGATCGTCATGGCGATGGGTGTTCCCTGGCCGTCGGTGGTCATCGGCATGATCGTGCTCGGCGGCTTCATGGGTCTGGTTCAGGGCTGGTTCACTGCCTATCAGGGCATTCCGGCCTTCATCGTGACGCTTGCCGGCCTCTCGATCCTGCGCGGCCTGGCGCTCTATCTGACCCAGGGCTATTCCATCCCGATCAAGGATGCGCCGGGCTTCTTCGCGCTCGGCCGCGGCGAAATCCTGAGCTTCCCGATCCCGGCGGTCATCGCCGTCATCATCGCCATTCTCGGTTACGTCGTCATCACCGCGACCAAATATGGCCGGCAGGTCGTGGCGGTCGGCTCCAATGCGGAGGCGGCGCGGCGCGTCGGCATGCCCGCCAAATGGATCATCGCCTCGGTCTATATCATCTCCGGTATCGCCTGCGCCGTCGCCGGCCTGCTGATCGCCGCTCGTCTCGGCTCCGGTTCGTCCAATGCCGCCGTCGGTTTCGAGCTGCAGGTAATCGCGGCCGTCGTGCTCGGCGGAACGTCGCTGATGGGCGGACGCGGCACCATTCTCGGCACCGTGCTCGGCACGCTGACCATCGCCGTCATCGGCAACGGCCTGATCCTGATGCACATATCGCCGTTCTTTACCCAGATCGTCACCGGCGCCATCATCCTCGTCGCGATCTGGCTGAACACGCGCATCTTCACGGCCAATTTCCATTTCCGGCTGGGCAGGAAAGGATGAAGCGATGAGCGAGCAGACAGCAGAAAGCCTGTCCGAAGCGCATGTCCGATCCGGCAAGGTGATGACCGTCACCGGTCCGATTTCGGCAGATGCGCTCGGCGTGACGCTGATGCACGAGCATATCCTCAACGACTGCCGCTGCTGGTGGCACGTGCCGAAGACACCGGAACGTCAATATCTCGCCGAAAGCTTCGTCTGCATGGAGATCCTCGGCGAACTCAGGCAGGACCCCTTCGTCAACAAGCACAATATCACGCTCGACGACGAACATCTGGCGATCGCCGAGCTCCAGGATTTCGCCACAGCGGGCGGCAGCACGGTGGTGGAGCCGACCTGCAAGGGCATCGGCCGTGATCCGCTGGCGCTCCAGCGCATCTCGAAAGCATCCGGTCTCAACATCGTGATGGGGGCGGGTTATTACCTCGGCTCCTCACATCCGGAAGGCGTCGTGGCAATGAGCGTCGACGACATCGCACGGGAAATTGTCCGCGAGGCGAGCGAAGGCGTCGACGGCACCGGTGTCAGGATCGGCCTGATCGGCGAGATCGGTGTCTCCTCCGATTTCACCGCCCAGGAGGAGAAATCGCTGCGCGGTGCTGCCCGGGCGCAGGTGCTGACCGGGCTCCCGCTGATGGTGCATCTGCCAGGCTGGTTCCGTCTCGGCCACCGCGTGCTCGACGTGGTCGCCGAGGAGGGGGCGGATCTCCGCCACACCGTCCTTTGCCACATGAATCCGTCGCATGACGACATCGCCTATCAGAGCGAGCTGGCGGAGCGCGGCGCCTTCATCGAATACGACATGATCGGCATGGATTTCTTCTATGCCGATCAGCAGGTGCAATGCCCGAGCGACGAGGAGGCGGCGCGTGCGATCGTGCGTCTCGTCGAGGCCGGTTATGTCGACCGGATTCTTCTGTCGCACGACGTGTTTCTGAAGATGATGCTGACGCATTACGGCGGCAACGGCTACGCCTATATCCTTCGCCACTTCCTTCCCCGTCTTCAGCGGCACGGCCTCGACAGGACACTTCTCGACGAGATGATGCGCAGCAATCCGCGCCGCGTCTTTTATGCCGGGGGTTAGCTCCATCCATTCAACGATCACAGGTAAACGTAGACCATGACCAAGAAAATCCTCCTCGTCGGCGAGAGCTGGGTCAGCTCCGCCACGCATTACAAAGGCTTCGACCAGTTCGGCAGCGTCACCTTCCATCTCGGCGCCGAACCGCTGGTCAAGGCGCTCGCCGGCAGCGCCTTCGAACTCACCTATATGCCGGCGCATGAGGCAGTGGAGAAATTCCCCTTCGATATGGCGGGGCTCGATGCCTATGACGCCGTCATCCTCTCGGATATCGGCGCCAATTCGCTGCTGCTGCCGCCGGATGTGTGGCTGCATTCGCGCACCGTGCCGAACCGGCTGAAGCTTCTGAAGGCATGGGTGGAAAAGGGCGGCGGCCTGCTGATGGTCGGCGGCTATTTCTCCTTCCAGGGTATCGACGGCAAGGCGCGCTGGCGGCGCACCCCCGTCGAAGACACGCTGCCCGTCACCTGCCTGCCTTATGACGACCGCGTCGAAATTCCCGAGGGCACGGTTGCCGAGGTGGTGAAGCCGGAGCATCCGACGATGCGGGGGCTCGAAGGCGCCTGGCCGGTCCTTCTCGGCGTCAACGAGGTCGAAGTGCGCGACCGTGCCGATGTCGAGGTCGTCGCACGCCTGCCTCAGGATCAGGGCGACCATCCGCTGCTCGTCGTCGGTGCGCATGGCACTGGGCGGACGGCGGCCTGGACGTCGGATATCGGCCCGCACTGGCTCTCGCCCGCTTTCTGCGAATGGGAAGGCTACGGCCGGCTCTGGAAGAACATCCTCGGCTGGCTCACCGAAAAGCAGGCGTGATGTCAGCGCCGGGCAGGAATTGGAAAGGGAATGACATGCAGGAAATTTCGGACAGGCCGCCCAACGCCATCAGGGATATCTTCGGCAGGGACAAGGTTCTGATCGGCATGATCCATTGCCCCGCCTTTCCGGGCGCGCCGCGCTACCGGGGGGCTGCGATGGATGCGATTTACGACGCGTGCATGCGCGACGCCGAAGCCTGCGTGGAAGGCGGCCTGCATGGGCTGATCATCGAAAATCACGGCGACGTGCCGTTCTCGAAGCCCGAGGATATCGGCCCCGAGACGACAGGCTTCATGTCCGTCGTCACCGACCGGATCGCGCGCGCCGCCGGCATTCCGCTTGGCGTCAACGTGCTTGCCAACGCACCGATTCCAGCCTTCGCCATCGCCATGGCCGGTGGCGCCAAATTCATCCGCGTCAATCAATGGGCCAATGCCTATGTCGCCAATGAAGGTTTCATGGAGGGCCGGGCGGCCGAAGCCATGCGCTACCGCTCGTTGCTCAGGGCCGAGCACATCAAGGTTTTCGCCGACAGCCACGTCAAGCATGGCAGCCACGCGATCGTCGCCGACCGCTCGATCCAGGAATTGACACGCGACCTCGCCTTCTTCGATGCCGACGGTGTCATCGCCACCGGCCAGCGGACCGGCAATTCCGCAACGATGGAGGAGATCGAGGAGATCGGCGCGGCGACGCATCTGCCGTTGCTCGTCGGCTCCGGCGTGAACAAGGACAACATCGTCGATATTCTGAGCCGCACCAATGGCGTCATCGTCGCTTCCTCGCTGAAGCATGGGGGCGTCTGGTGGAACCCCGTCGATATCGAGCGCGTGCGCGCCTTCCGGGCGGCCGCCGAGCCGGGGCTGGAGGGCTGAGCATGGTGGCAGAAAGTCTGTCAGACCGAATCCTGCGTGAAAACGACACCGTTTTCCGCGCGATGCTCGGCCATCGCTTCGTCGCGGACGTCAAGAACGACGCGCTGAGCAAGGAAGCCTTCGAGCGCTACCTGGTCTATGAAGGCGCCTTCGTCGACAGCGCCATCTCGATCTTTGCCTATGCGGCGGCGACCGCCAAGACGATGACGCAGAAGCGCTGGCTGATCGCGGTTCTCGACGCACTTGCCAACGAGCAGATCGCCTATTTCGAGCGCACCTTCGCCAGCCGCGGCATCGATCCATCGTCCTTCGACACCGGCATCACCGAGGTCGAGGCCTTTCGCGCCGGCATGTTGGAGATCGCCCGCCAAGGCGGCTTCCTCGACACGGTCGCGGCGATGTTTGCGGCCGAGTGGATGTACTGGACCTGGTCGAAGGAAGCCGCTAACCGCCCGATCAGCGATCCCCTCTTGAAGGAATGGGTCGACCTGCATGTCGATCCGAATTTCGTCGCCCAGGCACAATGGCTGAAGAATGAACTCGACATGGCAGGAGAAACGCTGGAAGAGGATGAAAAAGCGCGGCTCAGCGCAATCTTCGGCCGGGCGATGCAGCTCGAGATCGACTTTCACGATGCGCCTTACCTTTAGCTTCACCTTGCGAAAGCAGATGCATGCGCGCCTACATAGTCGGTAACGTCGCCATCGACGAAACCATCGCCGTCTCCGAACTTCCCGTCATCGGTGCCTCCATCCTCGGCAATGCCGGGGGCAGCGATCTCGGCGGCAAGGGCACGAACCAGGCGGTCGTCATGGCCCGCTGCGGCGTTCCGACAACGCTTGTGGCGCCCGTCGGCAGGGATGCAAGAGCCGATACGATACGCCATTACCTCGCCGACGAGCCGCTTCGGAGCGAACTGATCGAAATGGAAAATGAATCGAGCGACGTCTCGATCATCTTCCGGCTGCCGGGCGGCGAAAATGCCATCGTCACGACGACGGAATCGGCGCAGAGCCTGTCCCTGTCTCATGTCAGGCGGATCCTGTCGACGGCTGGCCCCGGCGATCTCATGATGCTGCAGGGCAACCTGTCCGACCAGACGACCCGCGATATCCTGGAGCATGCAAGAGAGATCGGCATGATCACCGCGTTCAATCCCTCGCCGGTGCGCTCCTATTTCTCCGATCTTTGGGGGTTGATCGACATCGCCTTCCTCAACAAGGGTGAGGCGCAGGCCCTGACGGGAGCGACGGGCAGGGATGCAGCCGAATATCTGTTGAGCCGGGGGCTGCGCGAAATCGTCCTGACGCTGGGCGGCGACGGCGCGACGCTCGTGAACCGGCACGATAGCATCGAAGTGCCCGCCCAGATCTGCGATGTTGTGGATACCACGGGCGCAGGCGATACGTTCATGGCCGCAGCACTTGCATCCTGCGCGCTGCGCGGACAGCGCCTGGACAGGCTAGCTATCGAACACGCAGTTGCAGCCGCGGCCATCACCGTCTCAAGACATGGAACGAGAAAGGCGTTTCCGACCATTTCCGAGCTTGAAGCGATCCTGAGATAATCCGCTCGGTATGAGCGCGCTTCATAAAATCATCATCGGCCTCTGCGAAGGGATGGGCTCCTCGCGATTCACTCCGTCATATCAGAAGCATCCGGACTTTTCTCATGACATCTTCCCCGATTTCCGCGCGTCTTTCCCCGACCGCCTCGTCCCGCCTTGTCGTGCTTGCCGAAACGGTATTGAAGGCGGGCGAAACCGCCCGCGGCTCCCTGCGGCGGCGCACGTCCCAGGAAATGCTCGCCAAGGCGCCGCGCGACTATCAGACCGAAATCGATGTCGCCGTCGAGCGGATCATCGTCGACGAGATGGCGAAGGCCTTCCCGGACTATGCCATCCAGGGCGAGGAAGCCGTCGGCAACCGCACGGCGGGTCCGGACACGCCGATCATCTACATCGACCCGATCGACGGCACGACCAATTACGCCTGGGGCATTCCGCATTTCGGCATGACGATCTCGATCGTCGAAGGCGGCAGGCTCGTCATGGGCGTCGTCTATGACGCCATGCAGGACGAGCTGTTCAGCGCCGAGATCGGGGGCGGCGCTTATCTCAACGGCGAACGCATCCACTGCGCCAATGTCGGCGATATCGAGAATGTGCTTGTCGGCGCCGGGCTGCCGATCCCCGGTCAGGTCAAGGCGGTTGCGGAAGAAACCTATTTCGAAGCCGTCAAACGGCTTATGGCCAACACGGCGGGTGTGCGCCGCCTCGGCTCGGCGGCACTGTCGATCGCCTATGTCGCCTGCGGCCGGCTGGACGGATTCTTCGAGGACGGGCTCGCGATCCATGATTTCGGCGCCTCGGCGCTGCTGGTCGAAGAGGCGGGCGGCATCGTCACCCGTTTTTCCGGGGCTGAAGTCAACGGGCGGGGCGATATCCTTGCCGCCAGCAAGGCGCTGCATTCCTGGCTGCTGAAAGGTTTCCAGAGCAAGGCGTGAACCGGCGCATTCCTCCCGTTTAAACCCGCAGGAGCTCTTCGATCTCCACATCGCCCTTTGCCGGCATCGACTGATGGACGAGTTCGTTGTCGCGGAAGACGAAAAAGCCGACGAAACTCGGCTCGACCCTCGTCCCGGCCCGGATCCGATCGTCCGGCGCCACCATTGCCTTCAGGCGGCTGCCGTCGGCAAGATCGACATCGACCATCTTGTGGGTGCCGAAATCGACGATGCGATGGACTGTCGCGGCATCACCTCGGCCCGAGGAACGGATCGTCAGTGCTTCCGGGCGGGCGGCCAGCGTCACCGGCCCATCCTCGACGGGAACGGCAAGCGGGAACAGCGGGTGCTCGCAGACACCGTTCCTGATGCGGCTCTGGACGAAATTCATCGAGCCGATGAAGCCGGCGACGAAGGCCGTCTGCGGCTCGCGGTAGATGGTGCTCGGCGGCGCAATCTGTTCGGTGCACCCGTCGCGCATGACGACGATGCGGTCGGCGAGCGCTAAGGCTTCGTCCTGGCCATGGGTGACGAAGAGCGTGGTGATGCCGAGGCGCTGCTGAATATCGCGCACTTCCTCCCGCAGCCTTTCACGCAGATGCTGGTCGAGGCTGGCGAAGGGCTCGTCGAGCAGAAGGATCTTCGGTTCGAGCACCAGCGAGCGGGCAAGCGCGACGCGCTGCTGCTGGCCGCCGGAGAGTTGCGTCGTCATCCGCCGTCCGTAATCGGCCAGGCCAACCAAAGCCAAAGCATCCTCGACACGCTGGCGAATCTCCGCTTTCGGCAGCCGGCGGAGCTTTAGACCGAAGGCGATGTTGTTGAAGACATCCATGTGCGTCCAGAGCGCATGGCTCTGGAACACCATGCCGGTCGGGCGTCGCTCGGGCGGCAGCGTCGTCACATCCCTCGCGTCGATGCGGATGGTTCCGTCGCTCGGGCGCTCGAAGCCGCCGATCATTCTGAGAAGCGTCGACTTGCCGGAGCCGGATGGGCCGAGCAGGCAGACGAGCTCGCCGTCGCCCACTTCGAGCGAGAAGTCGCGAACGGCAAAGGTGGTCCCGAACAGCTTCGAAACGCCCTCGATCGAAAGATGCGCCATTCTCAAACCCTTCCCTGAACTAGAGCATGATGCCGAAAAGTGTGAGCGGTTTTCGGACGACATCATGCTCACTGATGTTGCCGCGGTTCATGCGCCGAAGCCTCTCGCAAAGGCGCCGGTGCCGATCACGCGGCGTGCAAACATCAGCGCGACGAAGGACGGCACCCACAGCATGACGGAGAGCACGGCGCCGTATTGCACGACGATCTGATTGTTGATGAAGCTGATCATCAGCACCGGCATGGTGCGGACCTGAGGCGCGCCGATCAGCCAGGCGCCTTCGGTCTCGTAGAAGGTGCCGACGAAGGTCAAAAGCAGTGCGGCGGCGATTGTGGGTCCGGCCTGCGGCAGGGTGATCGACCAGAAGACGCGCAGCGGCGTTGCGCCGGCATCGCGCGCCGCCTCCTCCATGCGCCGGTCGACATTCTGGAAGGCTGCGACCGGAATCCAGATCATCAGCATCAGCGTGCCGACCAGCTGGATCAGCACGACGCCCCAGAAAGTGCTGATCAGGCCGAGCTGCAGGAAGATGCCGGCAATCGCGACGAGCAGGCCGAATTTCGGAAAGGCATGCGATGCGAGGAACGACAGGAACAGGATGTTCCTGCCGGGAAAGCGCATGCGCGCGAAGGCGTAAGCCGCGGGAAGGCAGATCACGGCGGAAAGGATGGTCACCGTCGTCGTCAGCCGCAGGCTGAGGAAGAGAGCTTCCCAGACATCCGGACGCGCCAGCGTCTGGCCCCAGAAACGCAGGCCGAATTGCTGCGGGATCACCGATGGATAACGCCAGACCTCGGTGAAGGCCCATGTTCCGACGACGATCAGCGGCAGCGCGATGAACAGCGTCAGCAGGCACGCGAAGAGCATGCCGATCCAGTCGAAGCGAAGATCCGTGCCCGATCTACCGGCACTCATGGCTGGGCCTCGCGGTTGCGGGCGATCGACCTGATGTAGAAGATACCGAAGACCAGGCAGAAGCCGAATGTGATGACGGCCTGGGTCATGGCGTTCAGCGGGTCGTTCATGTCGGCGAAGGTGCGCTGCATGAACGGCCCCATCATTTCAGGCGATGCCGAGCCGAGCACATAGGGCAGGGTGAAGGCGGAGAAGATGCCGAGCACGGCGAAGGACGCGGTCACCAGCAGGGAATTGCCCATGCGCGGCAGGATGATCGAAATGAACACCCGGAGCGGGCCTGCGCCGACATCGCGGGCGGCCTCGATAGCGCTGTTCGAAACGGAGGAAAGCCCCGCCGTCAGCATCAGCACCGTCAGAGGAAGATTGTCCCAGACGAGGCCGATGACCGGTCCCCACGGCGTCAGATAGGGCGTGCGCAGCTTCGGCAGGCTGACTGAATTCAGCAACAGGTCGACGGTGCCGTTTGGCCCGATGGTCCGGATCAGCGCATAGGCAAGGATGATCGACGGCACGAACATCGGGAAGATCGCAAGAGCCTGCACATAGGCGACAAGGCGTCCTTGCGAGAACCGGAGGTAAAGTGCGATCGGAAGACCGATCGCCAGAAGCAGAATGCCGCAGACGGCGGTGGTCCAAAGCGTCAGCCACAGATTGCCGAGGCTGTAGCCATCGGTGAAGAAGAAGCGATAGGAGGCAAGCGAGAATTCCGTCGCGCCGTCAGGGCCTCGAACGAAGATCGTGCCGACGACCGCTGAAAAGATCGGAAGGACGATCAGCCATGCGAGCAGGAGGACCGGCAGGGCAACGAGGAGGAGCCCGATAGAACTCCCCCTGTTGATGGACCGGTGACGGCGCAGAACCGCCGGCGCAGTGTCAGTGGACATCAGGTGCGGCTGATGCTTGGCGCAACATTGCGGTACCAGCCGTCGGCAATCGCCTTTTCCCAATCGCCGCCCGGGAAGGTCGGGATGGTCGACGGAATGACGTCGGCATATTTCTTGCGGAGATCGTCGGAAATGTGATCCCAAGAGATGGCGGGGAAACCACCGATCTCGGTGATGATTGCTTCCTGCATTTCCTTCGTCAGCATGAATGCGGCAAGCTTGAGCGCCGCATCCTTGTTGGCGCCGTTCGAGAACACGGTGATGCTGGAGAAGCCGCCGCAAAGGGCGAGATCGCTAAGCTGCACAAGGCCGGTCGTATCAGGCAGCACACCCTGGGAGATCGCTTGCAGCACCTGGTCCGACCAGACCGGCACCATGGTGACGACGCCTTGGGCGAGCAGCTGGATCGACTGGGTGTTGCCGGCCGTATAGGCGCCCTTGTCGTAAAGCGCCGGGGCGAGGTCGTTGAGGATCTTCCAGGCCGGCGTCAGCGCCTCGGTGGCGAAGTCGGCGGTGAAATTGTCGACCTTGAACTTCTTCGGATCGCGGCCGTTCGCCTCATGAATCGCGCGGCGGACAAAATTTCCGCCAGAACCACCCTTGTCGGGACGGTTGTAGATGAATTGGCCCGGATTGGCCTTGATCCAGGCGGTGAGCTGATCCCAGCTCTTCGGTGCATTCTTCGGATCGAGCTTGGTCGTGTCGTAGGCGAGAAGCACCTGCGAACCGCGATAAGGAAGGGAGAAGGGAGTATCGAAGGCAAGCGGGTTGATATGGTCGTAACCCTCGATGTTCTCGGCGGAGAACTTGACCCAGAGGCCGGCATCGATGCCGCCGGATGGCAGGCGCGGATCGAATTGCTCGAAAAGGTCGGCCTGCGGATCGGTCTTCGTCTTCAGTGCGGCGAGCGCACGGTCGGCGATGGCGCGCAAACCGTTATTGTCGCCGGCGTCGGTCACCTTCAGGGCAACGCCCGGATGCGCCTTTTCGAAGGCCGGACGGATGACGTTGTTCCAGAGGTCGACGATATTGGCATCCGAACCGCTGTAGAGGTCGATCGTGCCGGCCGCAGCCGATGCGAAACGCGGAAGAGCCAGCAGACCGGCTGCAGCTGACGATGTGATCAGAAATTCGCGTCTATTCATAACCCGTCTCCATCAGGTGTCGAGGCTCAGCCTCCGCAGGATTGTTTGAGGCCTTGCTAGCGCCGGCGCGTAACATCGACATGACAGATCGGGCGTATCTGGAGGAAATTGCACAGCTGTGCTCTTTGCACCGTGTGGAAATCGGCGGCAGGAGATACTATCTCTTGCGGAAAAGGAGATATCCAATGACCGAAGAACGTGCAGTCCTCGCCGGCGGTTGCTTCTGGGGCATGCAGGACCTGATCCGCCGATACAAGGGCGTGATCTCGACCCGCGTCGGCTATTCCGGCGGCGATGTGCCGAATGCCTCCTATCGCAACCACGGAACCCATGCCGAGGCGATCGAGATCATCTTCGATCCCTCAAGGATCAGCTATCGGGAAATCCTCGAATTCTTCTTCCAGATCCACGACCCGAGCACGCGCAACCGCCAGGGCAACGACGTTGGCTTGAGCTACCGCTCGGCAATCTTCTACGTCACCCCTGAGCAGGAGCGCGTCGCCAGGGATACGATCGCCGATGTCGATGCATCAGGCTTGTGGCCCGGCAAGGTCGTCACCGAAGTCGTGCCGGTTAGCGATTTCTGGGAGGCGGAACCCGAGCACCAGGATTATCTGGAGCGGATTCCAAACGGCTATACCTGCCACTTTGTCCGGCCCGGCTGGAAACTGCCGGTTCGTCAGAAGATCGCCTGAAATTGATCAGGCTCCCATCGCCGCGCGGCTGGTTTCCAGAAGCGCGGCGACGAGATTTGTCCTCGGCGAGGATCGCGTCACCACGATGCCGACGGTGCGAACGGCGGACGAGCGGGGCAGGGGCAGCTTGACGATATCTAATCCCGCCGGCCAGGGCGGCGCCCAATCCGGCACGATCGAGATCCCGAGGCCGCGGTCTACCATCACCGCGATCGCCTCCAGCGCGTCGAGCTCATAACGCTCGACCGGGTGGATGCCGATCTCGCGCAGATATTCATCGGCGATGTGACCACCCCACTGGTTGCGGTCGTAGCGGATGAAGGGCAGGGTCTGCAGCAGTTCGAGCGGATCCGCCCCCTCGCAGCCCCGCGGAGCGATCAGCACCAGGGGTTCTTGGCGCAGCTTGTTGAAGGTCAACGTCTTCTGCATCGGAAATCGCGGCTCGATAATGAAGGCCGCGTCCAGCGCGCCGTTCAAAACCTCGGCATAGAGGTCCATCGAAGCGCCCGGCTTGAGGAAGATCTCGATCATCGGATAGTCCTGGGCGAGACGGTGGAGAATGTCGGGCACGAGGCCGGTCAGAGCTGTGTTAATCGCCCCGATCCGCATCTCGCCCGAAATCGTCGCGGTACCGGCCATCGCCTTCAGGTCGCGCGTATCGCGCACCAGATCCCTGCAACGGTCGAGAATGGCAAAACCCGCCTCCGTCGGCCGCATGACGCGGCCGGAGCGCACCAGCAGCCGCACCCCGAGCTCGGCCTCCAATGCGCGGATGCGCTGGGCGACAGCGGCAGGCGTGAGGTTCAGCCGCTGGGCGGCTTCCGCCAGTGAGTGCCGCTCGGCAACGACAATGAAGGTTTCGAGAAAGCGTGTGTCCATCGATAGTTTTTCTATCTCTTGAACGAAGCAGAAGCCATATTTTATTTATAGTCCGTTGTTCCGAAAGATGGCCGATCATTGAGGAGACGGATGGAATGGATTTCGGCCTGAAGGACAAGACGGCCCTGGTGCTTGGCGCCGGCGGCGGACTGGGCAGCGCGATTGCCGTCAAGCTTGCGCGCGAAGGCGCCAGAATTGCTGCGGCGGATATCGATCTCGCCGCCGCTGAGAAGACCGCGGTTGCGATCGAATCTGAAGGCGGCAAGGCGCTGGCACTACAATGGGATCTTTCCGATCTCGGCTCGATCGATGCGCATGTCGCTGCAATCGAACGCCAATTCGGACCGGCCGACATCCTCGTCAACAATACTGGCGGCCCACCGCCGACAACCGTCTCCGGCCAGGATCCGACGCTCTGGAACCAGTATTTCCAGAGTATGGTCCTCTCCGTCATCGCCATTACCGATCGTGTGCTGCCTCAGATGCGGGCGCGCAAATGGGGGCGCATCGTCACCTCGACCTCGTCGGGCGTGGTCGCGCCGATCCCCAATCTCGGCATCTCCAACGCGCTGCGCCTTTCGTTGGTCGGCTGGTCGAAAACGCTGGCGCGCGAGGTCGCGCGCGACGGCATCACCGTCAACATCGTCCTGCCGGGCCGGATCGCCACCGGCCGCATCACCTTCCTCGACGAGCAGAAGGCCAAACGCGAAAGCCGCTCCATCGATGACGTCATCGCAGAAAGCACCGGCAGCATTCCGCTCGGCCGCTATGGCCGACCGGAAGAATATGGCAATGTCGTCACCTTCCTGGCGAGCGAGCCTGCCTCCTATCTCACCGGATCGGTGATCCGCGTCGATGGCGGCATGATCCAGAGCATCTGATAGAAACCGAATTGGAACCGATACCCGATGGCCCTCAGCGCTGAAGCGATAGCAACCCTCAAGACCGTCTCGACGGCGACCCTGACGACCGTTCTTCTGAAGAAGGGCCTGCGGAACGTCTGGATCCGCGGCGCCGTTCCGCTGAAGCCCGGCCAGCCACGCATCGTCGGCCCAGCCTTCACCCTCCGCTTCGTTCCGGCTCGCGAAGATCTGGCGACGCCGGCATCCTGGGCCTCGCCGATCTCGACGCGCGCCGCGATCGAAGCGATGCCGGAGGGCTGTGTTGCCGTCGTCGATGCGATGGGCGTTACCGATGCCGGCATCTTCGGCGATATCCTCTGCGCCCGCATGCAGAAGAGAGGCGTTGCAGCCCTCGTCACTGACGGCGTCGTGCGCGACCTTGCCGGCGTGCTCGACACCAACTTGCCGGTCTGGTGCCGTGGTGTCTCGGCGCCGCCTTCGGTCGCCGGCCTCACCTTCGTCGCCTGGCAGCAGCCGATCGGCTGCGGCGGCGTTGCGGTCTTTCCGGATGATATCATCGTCGTCGACCAGGACGGCGCCGTGCTGATCCCGGCCGATCTGCTCGAGGCGGTGCTGGCCGAAGCGCCGGAACAGGAGCGCATGGAAGCCTGGATCATGACCAGGATCGAAGAAGGCACGCCGTTGCCCGGCCTCTACCCGATGAACGCGGAAACAAAGGCGCTCTACGAGGCTTCGAAGAAATAGGCTCCTGAATAAGACGGATTTTCGATCATGGTCGTTCCGCCGACGGAAAGTGCAGCGCCCCGAAGTACGGTCACTTGTTGGGCACCTCGACGCCGAGCAGCGAACGCACCAATGCAGCCTGGCTACGCACGCCGGTCTTGTCGAAAATACGCTGCAGCTGAGTGCGTAGCGTATTGACGCTAACAGCCAGAAGGTTTGCGGCACCCGCGAGGTCGTGGCCATCGACGATCAGGCGGGCAAGCCTGACCTGCGCGGGCGACAAACCATAGATCTCCCGCGCCCCATCGATCCGGCGCGCGACCGTCTCCGCATCGTCGAACGACACCAGCGCCTTGCCATCTTCGAGATGGACCCAGCAGTGCATCGGCACCCCCGCCGCATCCTCGCCAAGTGAAACCGCCCAAGCCTGTTTCGGCGATAAGGTTAGCCGTGTCTGCCCCTGCAGTTCGCGAAAAGCCAGGCGGACGGCTTCACGAAGCGCAGGGTCGTGCTCGCGCCGCCGAGCGCGGAGTCGACCGGCAGCGACGGCGAGTCCCTGATGGCCGCGTATCCGCTCCTGCGCGAGTCGGTTCGTCCACAGAATGCGCGTATCCGCATCGATCTCGATCAGCGGGAAGTTCGATTGCTCGATGCTACCCTCCATCATCACCACGCAGCCGATCTTCCAGACACCATCGACCCTGTGTAGAATTTTTAGCTCGCGTTTGAGATCATCGCCGCCATCGATCCCGGTCTGGTCATAAGTGACCCAGCCCATGTTCTCGGCAACGATAACGTTGACCTTCTGCCACCGAACATGCTCCGAAAAAGCGCGCTTTTGGGGGAAACGCTCCACGATCCTCTTAAGTCGTGCGGCAATCGCGTCCCAGCCTTCGTCGACCCGAGTGCCCAGGGAGGCGTAGTATTCCATCCGCCTGGTTTGCGGTGACTGCACCCAGTGGCTCGCCAATGCGTCGAAGTCCCGCTGCAGCCAAGCCTCAGTCTCGCTGCGGATCACTGCCAGGATCGCGGCCTTGTTAGCCTCGCTTTCGTCCATCCCACGATCTCCGGTGACGTCACGCAGTAGCATAGCACGGCTGGTATCCTGTGCCACGAGACTGCCTCAGATCAAAGTTACGCCAAGGATTAGGGTCAGGCCGGCCGCTATCGCGATCGACCCACGCAGCCCCGGGTTCAAGCGCCGCAGGTCCATCTGGTTCGAGTAGTAGCGGTCCTCGGCCCAGGCACTCATCCGTACCGGTCGCACCGCAGTGTGAATGTGTGTGACGGCGAGACCGTAGATGTCCACAATTTCCCTCCTGTCCTGGCGCTTTCATCCACGCAGCCTGGCATGGAGAGGCGCCCTGACCTGTCATGCGAATGGATGACAGCGGACAAGTTTGCAACATGATGGAATGATCGATGATGCCAAAGAAACGTGCGCCACGTCGGATATCTCTCAACGTTCGCAATAATCCCGATCTCTGCACGAGATGATACGCTGACTTTTGCAACGTTCGAAAATCAGAAATTTCGCGACAAATTTATCAGCGGAAAAGCGCTTAAGGCGCTTGGTATGGTGACTGGGGTTGCCGGATGCAGGTACGATCGGCCCAACTCCCCAATGGCCGAGACGCCAAGCAAAGCCATGGAACGAAGCATTTCGTCTTCCAGCAGCTCAAGCATTCGAATAATTGCGGCCCCGCCTCCCGCAGCAAGGGCGTAGCACTGCATGCGGCCAAGGCCTACGAGGTCCGCACCTATCCCGAGGGCTTTAATGATGTCCGATCCGCGACAGAATCCTCCATCGACCATTATCTTTGCTTGGCCGGCTGCAGCGTCGATGATTTCGGGCAAGGCATCCATTGTACCACGACCATGGTCGAGCTGACGGCCACCATGGTTCGAAACATAAATCCAATCCACGCCATGATCGACAGCAATACGAGCATCTTCGGCCGTAACAATACCTTTGAGCGCGAGCGGAATGTCGTAGGTGTCCTTGATCAATTTGACAGTTCGCCAATCAAGGCCGGCCTGGTAGGACTGATCAGGCTGCTTCCCCAATCCAGCTGTCCGATAGCGATTAGCAATATCGCGGTCACGTCGGGCGAGGACCGCGCTATCGACGGTTAGGCAAATTGCTGCACAGCCACACGCAAGCGTACGACCAATGTATTCATGCACGAAGCCATCGTCGCCTCTGACATAGAGCTGCGCCATTCGTAGCGCTAATGGAGCTGCTTCGGCGACAGTCTCAAGCGGTGTGCAGCCTGAGCTGAGCATGTGGCCTATGTCGAAAGCTTGAGCGGCTGTTGCAACCGTTGCGCCTCCGCCAGAGCCAAATACGTTCAATGGGCCGGTAGGCGCGAAAAATACCGGCAATCGCAGCTTGCGGCCGAAATGCTCGACGGAAAGGTCTACGGCGCTGACGTTGCGTAACACACGCGGTTTGAAGGCGATGGAATCGATGGCTAGGCGGTTGCGTTTGAGCGTTGTTTCCGTTTCCGCGCCACCTGTGAGGCTATCCCATTTTTCTTTCGGCAGAACCTGGTGAGCTTTTTCAAGGATCTCGTGCAAACTCTCAAAATCGCTGGATGTGGAAGCAGTACCAACAACTTCATCTCCTACACTCATCGCGCCTCCTTGCCGGTGGATTTCGCAAACTCCCGATTAAAGCGACGGTTTTGCGACTGATATTTGCGATGTCGCAAAACCCGATGTTATGCGCAGTCAGGCGAAGCGAATGCTTCACGGAAATATCTTCAGCAAGCTAAACCGCTCGCAACGCCCGTGCCGTAAGCGAATAGTGCATCACAAGACACTTGCTTTCCACATTTAGGTTAGGGGCTGGGCGGCTTCGTGGCGCTTTTTGTTTTGGCGCAGATGGAAGCTGCTCTGTTAAGCCGGAAAGCCACCACCATACCTCAATAACGAGGTGCGTAATCCAGGCCGCCGTCGATCCGTCCCGGGCGTCCGTCCAGGAAAAGTTCGCCGATGCGCGGCGCCGAGCGGGCGATGACCTTGCCGTGGCGGATCACCGCCAGCCGATTCGGCTTCAGCCGCAGCGCTTCCAGCGTGTCGCTCGCCTGGAGGATGACGAGGTCGGCATTGCATCCCTTTTCCAGGCCGTAGTCTGCAAGTCCCATCGTCTTCGCCGAATTGACGGTCAGGGCATCGAAGATCCTCTTCTTGTCGTCGATGCCGGCCATCTGCGCGACATGGATTGCCATATGGCCGACCTCCAGCATGTCGCCCGATCCCATCGAGTACCAGGGGTCCATGACGCAATCATGCCCGAAGGAAACGTTGAGCCCTGCATCCATCAATTCCCTCACGCGGGTCATGCCGCGGCGTTTCGGATAGGTGTCGTGCCGGCCCTGCAGCATGATGTTGATCAGCGGATTGGGGATGACGTTGATCTCGGCCTCCGCCATCAGCGGAATGAGTTTGGAGACATAATAATTGTCCATCGAATGCATCGAGGTCAGATGCGAGCCGGCGACGCGCCCCTGCAGGCCGAGGCGGATGGTTTCCGCAGCCAGCGTCTCGATATGGCGCGAGAGCGGATCGTCGGTTTCGTCGCAATGCATATCGACCGGCAGGCCGCGATCGGCGGCGATGCGGCAGAGCGCCTCGACCGACGCCTTGCCTTCACCCATCGTCCGTTCGAAGTGGGGAATGCCGCCGACGATATCGACACCCATATCAAGGGCGCGGTTGAGCGCGTCGATTGCGCCCGGCGAGCGGTAATAACCATCCTGGGGGAAGGCGACCAGCTGCAGATCGATATAGGGCGCGATCTTCTCGCGAACCTCGATCATCGCCTCGACGGTCACCAGTCTGGGATCGCTGGTATCGACATGGCTGCGAATGAAGAGCAGCCCTTGAGTGACCGCGAGGTCGCAATAGCGCAGCGCACGATCGACCAATTCTTCCTTCGTCACGATCGGCCGCAACTCTCCCCAGAGCGCAATGCCTTCGAGCAGGGTGCCGGAGACGTTCATGCGCGGCAGACCGAGCGACAGGGTGGCATCCATGTGGAAATGTGGATCGACAAAGGGCGGACTGACCAGCCGGCCAGTTGCGTCGATTTCTTCCCCCGCCTGCGCCTGGAGATTAGGCTCGAGAGCGATGATCTTACCGCCCTGGATGCCGATATCCATCCCCTTTCGGCCATCTGGGAGATTTGCATTTCTGACGATCAGATCGAACATCGGAGCCTCATTGGACAGAAGTGGTTCAGCGTTCGCCGCGGCGATAGGGCTGCATCAGCGCCTGTGGAACGCGGGCGCGGCGGGCCATGACGGCAAGGGCGGCAATGGAAAGGATATAGGGCGTCATCAAAAAGAGCTGATAGGGCACGAGCCCGCTCAGTGCGGTTTGCAGCCGAAGCTGAAAGGCATCGAAGAAGGCGAAGAGCAGAGCACCGAAAAGCGCGCGGCCCGGCCGCCAGGAGGCGAAGACGACAAGCGCGATACAGATCCAGCCACGCCCCTGCACCATGGTCGGGAAGAAGCTGTTGAAGGCCGACAATGTCAGGAAGGCGCCGCCCATTCCCATCAGTGCGCTTCCGGCAATCACCGCGCCGTAGCGCACCTTCATCGGATTGACACCCTGGGCTTCCGCCGCATGCGGATTCTCGCCGGTCATGCGGATTGCAAGGCCGATTGGCGTGCGGAAGATGATGTAGGCCATCAGCAGGGCGATAAGGATCGCAAGATAGGTCGGCGCCGTCTGCGTGAAAAAGGCCGGCCCGATGAAAGGCAGGGTCGAGAGGCCTGGTATCGCGATCGGCTGGAACGGCACGATGGTGGGCGGGGTGTTGGCAAGCGGCACGATCAGCCGGAAGACATAATAGCTGAAGCTGGAGGCAAACAGCGTGACGCCGAGACCGGAGACATGCTGGGAGAGGCCGAGCGTCACCGTCAGCGACGCATGCAGCAGGCCGAAGACGCCGCCGGCCACCGCCGCAATCAGCAAGCCGGTCCAGAGATCGGCGCCGTGATAGACGGAAAGCCAGCCGATCATCGCACCGAAGGTCATGATGCCTTCGATGCCGAGATTGAGCACGCCGGCCCGTTCGCAGAGCAGGGCGCCGAGCGTGCCGAAAATCAGCGGCGTGGCGATCCGCAGGATTGCCGCCCAAAGCCCGGCGGAAGCGATGATGTCGAACAGCTGCATCATCGCCGGATCCTGTATTGGGTAAAGAACAAGGCGATCAGCATCGTCAGCAGTGACAGCGCCACCGTGACGTCGGCGATATAGGTCGGGATGCCGAGGCCGCGGCTCATGCCGTCAGCACCCACGAACATGGTGGCCGTGAAAATGGCGGCGAAGACGACGCCGAGCGGATTGAGGTTAGCGAGCATGGCGACAACAATACCGGCATAGCCAAAGCCCGGCGACAGATCGGTCGTCACATAACCCTTGACGCCCATGACCTCGATCGCTCCCGCCAACCCTGCAAGACCGCCCGAGAGACAGGCGACCTTCACCAGCGTTCTGCCGAGCGGGACGCCGGCAAAGACCGCGCCGCCGGGATTGAGGCCCGCGGCGCGCGACTGCATGCCGAACACGGTGCGGGACTGGACGAAATGGACGATGATGGCCAGCCCGATCGCGATCGCCAAGCCGATATGCAGGCGTGAGCGGGCGATCAGCTTCGGCAGCATGGCGTGATCGCTGACGGATTGCGACTGCGGCCAGCCGAAGGCCAGCGGATCCTTGAGGATGCCATCGATCAGCATCGAGACGAAGAGCACGGCGATGAAGTTCAGGAGCAGGCTGGTGACGACTTCATCGACCGAGAAGCGCAGCCTGAGCCAGAGCGGGATCAGGATCAGCACCATGCCGGCAATGGCGCCGATCAGCAGCAGCAGTGGAATGAGGATGGGTGCGGGAAGATTGCCGAGCAGTTTCGAGCTCGCCGCCGCAACGGCGATAGCGCCGAGATAGAATTGGCCCTCAGCGCCGATATTCCACAGCCGCGCCCGGAAAGCGACGGCGGCGGCAAGCCCCGTCAGCATCAGTGGCGTAGCCCGCGTCAGCGTTTCGGTCGCTGACAGCCGCGAGCCGAAGGCACCGGTCAGGATGCGCCAATAGGCATCGAGCACCGGCGCACCTGCAATCGCGATCAGGATACCCGCCAGCGCGAGTGCGGCAATGACCGCAACGACAGGCGTGACGATCAGCAGGTAAAGCGGGCGATGTTCGCGGCGCTCAAATCGCATGGCCGGCCTCTGGGGTTTCCTGCCATTCGCCGGCCATCATCAGCCCCAGCCTGCGGGCATCGGCGCTTTCGGCCGCGACGGGCGGAGACAGGCGGCCGCCGACGATCGCCTGTATGCGATCGGCCAGCGCGATCACCTCGTCGAGGTCTTCCGAGATCAACAGCACGGCAGTACCCTGCCGGCGCGCTTCGAGCAGGCGTGCGTGGACAGCGGCCACGGCCCCTTCGTCGAGACCGCGCGCGGGCTGCGCCGCGATCAGGATGCGCGGCCGCCGATGCAGGTTGCGGCCTAGAATGAGTTTCTGCATATTGCCGCCGGAGAGCAGCCGGGTGCGGATGGCTGGCCCGCCGCCGCGGACATCGAACCCGTCGATGATCTCCCTGGCGAAGGCCATGCCCGCCTTGCGGTTGACGAGACCGAGGCGCGAAAAGGCCGGCGAAGCGATGCGCTCCAGCACGGCGTTTTCCCAGATCGCCATTTCGCCGATCACGCCCTCTTCGTTGCGGTCCTCGGGAATGCGGCCGATGCCGGCTTCGACGACATCGGTAACACCAAGATTGCCGATGGCTTCGCCAAACAGCAGCAGGTCGCCGGCGCTGCGCGCCAGCATACCGGAGAGCAGATGCGCCAGTGCCGCCTGGCCATTGCCCGAAACGCCAATGATGCCGAGGATCTCGCCCTGGTGCAGCCGGAAGCTGATCGATTTCAGCCGATCGATGCCGCCGGTGCGCACCGTCACATCGGCCGCTTCGAGGGCAACGGCGCCGGGTGTCGACGGCTCGCGCACGGGCCGCGTCACGCGGCGCCCGACCATCAGTTCGGCGAGCTCCGCCTTGCTGGTTTCCGACGCCTTGCGTTCGGCGACCATCTTGCCGCCGCGTAAGACCACGACGCGGTCGGCCGCGGCCATCACCTCGTCGAGTTTGTGCGAGATGAAAATCAGCGACAGGCCCTGGCGGGCCATTTCCCTCAGTGTCGTGAACAGCCGTTCGGCCTCGATATTGGTCAGCACTGCCGTCGGCTCGTCGAGGATCAGGATGCGGGCATCGTTATAGAGCGCCTTGAGAATCTCGACGCGCTGCTGCTCGCCGACCGACAGGTCGGCGAGGCGGGCATCCGGATCGACCTTGAGGCCGAAGCGCTCGGAAATTGCCAAGAGTTTCTTCCGCGCCGCTGGCGTTCCCGAGCGCCAGGACCACAGTTTTTCCGTGCCGGTCATGACATTTTCGAGAACGGTCAGATTGGGCGCGAGCGAGAAATGCTGATGCACCATACCGACACCGGCGCGGATCGCCGCGCGCGGCTTGCCTTGCGGCACCTCCGTGCCCTCGATCAGAATTCGGCCGGCATCCGGCATGTAGTGGCCGAAAAGGATGCTCATCAGCGTGGTCTTGCCTGCACCGTTCTCGCCAAGCAGCGCCACGACCTCACCCCTGGCAAGGGTCATGGAAATATCGTCATTGGCGAGAGTGGCGCCGAAACGCTTGCTGACGCCTATAATCTCCAGCACCGGTCCGATCATGACGGCAGTCCTGCGACGGGAAACCGATGCTGCCACCGCCCCTCGGCCTCCAGGCGTGCGGCAAGCGACAGGAGACGTGGCTCGTGGCCCATCGGCGCCATGATCTGCACCGGCAGAGGCAGGGCGTGCTCATCCTGTCCGAAAGGCAGCGTCAAAGCAGGAAAACCCGAAATATTGGCGAGGCAGGCAAGCGGCGCAAATGCCGTCATCCGCTCGAGATGCAGATCCGTATCGGCATGATCGGACGGAAAGGAGCCGATCGCAAGGGGCGCGGAGGAAAGCATCGGCATCAGGACGCAATCGACCCTGTCGAACAGCGCCCAGAGCTTATGACTCACCAGGACGGCATCGTTCAGCGTGTTCCAGAGCGATGTGGCCGGAAGCGCCCGTCCGCGCGCCGCGAAGGCCTGCGTCAGAGGCTCGGCCCTGCTTTCATCAAGAGCCGCCGCCTTGATGAGTGCCGCAAGGTTGACGGAGACGATATCGGCGAAGGTGCTGCCGCTGGCAGCGACGCTCCATTCGAACTCGGCCCAGGCGAGCGGAACGATCTCGTGTCCGTCGCTTTCGAGCGCACGCGCCGCACCTTCGACGGCTGCGAGCCGATCACCCTCCGTCGGGTAGGCCGATCCGGTATCGACAAGCAGGCCGATCCGCAAACGGCCGTTATCAATATTGACAGGGGAGGGGTCCGGAAAAGGTCCTCGCGATTTGCCGCTCAGCCTGTTGAAAATCAGCGCCGTATCCCGCACCGAACGGCAGACCGCAAGTTCGCTCGCGATACCGGCGAGGTGATTGCCGAAGGATGGCCCGCCCGGAATGGCACCGCGCGTCGGCTTCATTCCAACAAGGCCACAGCAGCCGGCGGGCACACGGATCGAGCCGCCGGCATCGGTCGCATGCGCGATCGCGACGATACCGGCAGCAACCGCTGCCGCCGCACCACCGGAAGAGCCGCCCCCGGTGCGTGCCGGATCGAGCGGATTACGACAGACAGGCCCGATCATCGGTTCGCTGGCAAGCGACAGGCCGAATTCCGGGCTCGTCGTCAGGCCGAACAGGCAAAAGCCGGCGTCGCGGAAACGGGCAGCAAGATCGGAGTCCGCTTCGCCGCCTTTTCTTTCAAAGAGACGGGAACCGGCCGTGACCGGCAGCCCGGCAAAGGGGCCGCCAAGATCCTTCGCCAAGGTCGGCACGCCGGCAAAGGGCCTGATGGCAAAGCGATTGGGCGCGCTCCGCCGCTCCAGGTCGCGGTCGTCGGCCGAGGCTCGGCCCATGGCGCCATCAAGATAGGCGATGGCGCCGAGTGGTTCCAGCCGCGCAGCTGCCTCAAGAGAAGCCTGCATCGCCTCCGCAGCGCTCAGCTGGCCATGCCTGATCGCTGCCGCCAGATCTGTCGCATCGCCACGCATCAGCCGAATTACTTCGGCTCGTCCATCATCTTCGGAACTTCGAAGGTGCCGGCCTTGATCTCCGCCCGCTTGGCTTCCATCGCAGCCTCCGCCTCGGCCGGTGCCACGCCCTTCACGAAGACGATATCGCTGCCGCCTTCCTTCATCAGGCCGTAGGACGTGTAGTTCCTGCCGACCGGCTTTCCGGCAGCGACATCGGCGATCGCAGCGTCCAGGATCGGGCGGAAATACCACATGGCGTTGGCAAACACCGTATCGGGATAACGTGGCGTATAGTCGATCAGCGAACCGACCGACTTGATGCCGCGCTCCTTGGCGGCATCGGCGGTGCCGATGCGCTCGCCGAACAGGATGTCGGCGCCGGCGTCGATCTGAGCAAGACCGGCTTCACGGGCCTTCGGCGGATCGAAGAAGGTGCCGATGAAGGAGACGAGGTGCTTTGCCTCCGGGTTCACCGCCTTGACGCCCGCCGCGAACGCATTGATCAGCATGTTGACCTCGGGGATCGGAATGGCGCCGACCGACCCGACGACATTCGACTTGGTCATCTTGCCCGCCAGCATGCCGGCGAGATAGGCGCCGTCATGGTTCCAGGTGCCGAAGACGCCGAAATTGTCGCCGGCCTGCTCGCCGCTCGAACCCAGCACGAAAGCGGTGTCGGGATAGTCGGTCGCGACCTGTCGGGCCTCTTTCTCCACCGCATAGGCCTCGCCGATGATCAGCTTGTTGCCCTGTTCGGCATATTCGCGCATGGCGCGCGGATAGTCGGTGCCGGAGACGCCTTCGGAGAAGACATATTCGATGACGCCTTCCTTGGCTGCGTCCTGCATGGCCTTGTGCAGACAGGAGTTCCAGGCATTTTCGACCGGCGACGCATGAATGCCGGCAACCTTCAGCGGCGCAGCTGCCCTTGCCAGCGGGGCAAAGCCGCTGACCCCGAGCGCAATGCCGGACGCGATCACTGCCCGGCGTGAAATCAGGATATCTTTGGTCATTGATTGTTCCCCTTTTTTACCATTTGGTTCAAAAATCATAGTAGCGCCCAAAAATGTGTCAAGCAGCAAACAGGCTTAAAAATCAGGCTGTTCGACCCATGCTCGCCGCTGGCTCGCCGAAGCGCGGAGGCGATCGGCTGGATTTACAAGGTGTTACATCTTGGCGTGACGACGTCGGCAGGATATGCAAGGATCATCGGGGTTGGGGGACATGAAATGGGGGAAGAAGAGGGCGCCTCGCGGCGACCGATCGCGAGCCGGTCGTCGTCCTGGGCCATCGGCCTCAGCGCGTGGCTGGCGCGGAGCGGCGCGACACCGAACGGCATTTCGCTTTTATCGGTCGTATTCGCGGGTATAGGCGCAGCGCTCATCGTTTTCACAACACATCCGATTGCCATGGTTTGCGCCGCGATCTCGGTGCAACTGCGGCTCGTCTGCAATCTGCTGGACGGAATGGTCGCGATCGAAGGCGGCAAGAAAACCAAGAGCGGGCCGCTCTACAATGAATTTCCCGACCGGGTCGCCGACAGCCTGTTTCTCGTCGCGGCTGGCTATGCCTGCGGCTTTGGCTGGCTCGGCTGGCTCGCTGCTCTGCTCGCCGCACTCACCGCCTATGTCAGGGTCTTCGGAGGATCGGTCGGTCTTCCCCAGGACTTCAGCGGCATCATGGCCAAGCAGCGCCGCATGGCGGTGCTGACGGCCGGCCTCCTCGCCCAGAGCGTCGAGACGCTGTTATCAGGCAGCCACTGGTCGCTGATCCTGGCATGCGCGGTCATCGCGGCCGGCAGCCTTGTCACCTGCATCACACGCACGATAACGCTTGCCCGTTCCCTGGAGAGACTATGATCGCGCTCATCCGTCGCCTTCTCGTGCTGTTCGTCCGTATCCTGGTCGGCGCCCGAAGCGAATGGCGGGGCTGCGCGCCCGATCCCCGCCGCCGCATCTATTTCGCCAATCACAACAGCCATGTCGATACCGTCGCCGTCATGGCTGCCCTGCCGTGGCCGGTGCGCCGGCTGACCCATCCGGTCGCCGCACGAGATTATTGGGGAACCAACGCCTTTCGCCGCTTCATCGCCCAGAAAGGCCTGCGCGCCGTCCTGATAGACCGCAAGCCTCCGCCGGACAGCAACCCGCTGGAGCCTCTCGAGCGCCTGCTCGAGGAAGGCCGTTCGATCCTGATTTTTCCTGAGGGAACGAGAAGCGCCACCGATGAGATCGCCCCGTTCCGCAGCGGCATCTATCGCCTCGCCTGCCGTTTTCCGGATGTCGATCTCGTGCCGATCCATCTCGACAACCTTCAGCGCATCCTGCCGAAGGGGAGCATGCTGATCGTCCCGATCACCTGCACGGCGCGCTTCGGCAAGCCGCTGCGCGTCGAACCGGGCGAGGAAAAGGACGCCTTCCTGGCTCGCGCCCGTGCCGCAGTCATTGATCTCGCAGATGGGGGGCATAGCGCATGACCAGCCTGTTCTCCATCGTCCTGGCCGCCATCCTCGGCCTGCTTGCCGTCGCCTCCGCGATCGGTTTCGTCCTGCAGCGGCGCGCGACCGAGCCCGGCTCCGTCGCTACCGTCCAAAATCTCAACGCCCGGATTCGCTCCTGGTGGATCATGGTCGCAGTGTTCGGCGGCGCGATCCTGCTCGGCGACACGGCGACGGTCATCCTGTTCGCATTCCTGTCCTTTATGGCGCTTCGCGAATTCTGGACGCTGACACCATCGCGGCGCGGCGATCATCTGGCGCTTTTCCTGTCCTTCTTCGTTGTGCTGCCGCTGCATTACGTGCTGCTCGGAACGGAATGGTACGGCCTGTTTGCGATCTTCATCCCGGTCTATGCTTTCCTGATCCTGCCGGCGGTGGCGACATTGACGGGTGACGTCAACGAATTCCTCGCCCGCAGCGCCAGGGTGCAATGGGGGTTGATGCTGACGGTCTATTCGATCAGCCACGCTCCCGCACTCCTCATGCTGGAGACCGGCACGCCGTCGGCGCTCCTTCTCGTCTATCTGGTCGTGGTCGTACAGCTCAGCGACGTCTTCCAATATGTCTGGGGCAAGCTCCTCGGAAAGCACCGTTTCTCGCCGAATATCAGCCCGTCGAAGACGCTCGAAGGGCTGGTCGGAGGCGGCGCCTCGGCCATCCTTGTGGGAACGCTGCTTTATCGCCTGACGCCGTTTTCACCGCTGCAGGCCGCTGCCATCAGCACGGTCATCGTCGTCGCCGGCTTTTTCGGCGGCTTCGTGCTCTCGGCCATCAAGCGCGATCTCAATGCCAAGGACTGGGGCTATGTGATCGAGGGCCATGGCGGGGTGCTCGATCGCCTGGATTCTATCACCTTCGCCGCACCGCTGTTCTTCCACATCGTCCGCTACTGGTTCACCACATAGAAGCTGGTTTTGGCTAAAACCGGTCGATCTCCTCGAGACTCTCGAACAGCCGGCGCTGAACATCCCGCTCCTGCTTGCCGATGGCGGTCATCAGCCTGCCCATCGTTCCCCGCAGGCCGTGCAATTCGTCGATCAGCTCCATGACGATATCGACGCCGGCTTCGTTGACACCCATGTTTCCCATAAGGTCCAGGATCAGCCGAGCGCGTGCGACGTCGGCGTCGCGAAATTGCCTCTGGCCGCCTGATGTCTCCGGGATCAGCCAGCCCTGTTCTATCCAGAGGTCGAGCTGGACGATGTCAATTTTCAAGTAAAGACGGAATTCGAGATCATCCATGATCAAGCCTCCATGTTCTTTCTCGGATCGTAGGAGTTTGCGGTCGCCCATTCCTTCATCAAGGCCGTCAGCCGATCATCCGGGGCGTCGGGCAGAACGATCTTCAGCGAGATGTAGACGTCGCCGTGTCCGCCGCCGCGTTTTACAACACCTTTGCTCTTGAGACGCAGGATCTTGCCCGTGTTCGAATGAGGCGGCAGCGTCAGATTGACCGGTCCCGACGGCGTCGGCACGCGAACCTTGCCACCAAGCACGGCCTCACTGAAGGAGATCGGCAGTTCCAGGCGGATATCGTCACCGTCACGCGTAAAGAAGCGGTGCGGGCGCACACGGATTTCGATCAGGGCATCGCCCACCGGCCCACCGCCGATGCCCGGCTCGCCCTTGCCGCGCAGCCGCAAGGTCTGGCCGTCGCGCGTCCCCGGCGGGATCTGTACGTCGAGCGCCGGACCATTCGGCATCTTGACCTCCGTCCTGGTGCCGTTGACGGCCTCGAGAAAGTCGACCTCCATGGAAAATTGCCGGTCACGGCCACGACCACGGGTCTGGCCACCGCCGGCACGACGTGAAAAGAAGCTGGCGAAGATATCGTCGGCATCGCTGAAATCGGCAAAGCCGGCGCTGTTGTGGTAGGGATCGCCAGGCCCGCTCTTCGACGCGTAGTCGCGGTAATAATTGCGTTGCGCCCGCTCGGCGCCCGTTATATCGATCTCGCCGCGGTCGAAGCGTCCGCGTTTTTCCTCATCGCTCAAGATCTCGTAGGCCGTTGAAATTTGCTTGAACCGTTCCTCAGCTTTTTTGTCGCCGGGGTTAAGGTCGGGGTGAAGTTTCTTGGCGAGCTTGCGGAACGCGCTTTGAATATCCTTTTGCGTCGCATCGCGTTTCACGCCCAGAAGCTCGTAGGGATCCTGGCTCATACATATCTCCGGTCGGGCAGCGAATCCTGCTGGTTGGCTTGGCAATGATATAGGTGGTCGGGCGACCGCCGGGGAGGGGAGGCCGACCGCTCTGATCGACGTCAATCCGATAAAGCGCCCGTTGTCACGCAAGCTCTGTGGAGCTTAGAACAACGCCGCGACTTCCGCTGCGGATGCCGAGCCTTCCTGCGCGTGATCTAGACGCCGATCGATAAGAACCGAGCACCCGGCATGGCGCACGACCTTGTCGACGATCGAGGAGAAGACGTAGTCGGTGATATCGGTCACGTGGGATGAAACCAGGATAAGATCGGCCGATTTCTCCCTTGCGACGGAGACGAGCAGGGAGGCTGCAACGCCGATGCGAACCTCGATCATCGCCGGAATTTCCATCTCCTTGCAGAGCGATGCTAGTTTCTTTTCGGCGTCGACGATGGCGGTCGTTTCGAATTCCTCGGGAAGCTCCGTCAGATGACGGCGGGGGATATTCTCGATGACGTGCATGACGACGATGCTTCCGCCTTCGTCCACCAGCGCAGCAGCCCGGCGCAGAAGGCGGCTGGCCGTTTCGCGGGGACCCATGCCGATGCCGCAGATGATCGTCCGATACATTGAAATCCATATCCTCGAATGCGAATGATAGCACCGATCATACCAGTGTCGACCGTCCCGGCATTGACGAATATCAAGAAAGCGTGCCGCAACGGCAGCGCGCACCAAGCGGCCAGCTCTTCGGAAGGGCTTCCGGCTGAATCGTCGCAGTTGACGGCATGGCCATCGGCAACATTTCTAACCTGATGACGTCATTGATTGAGGTTCAAATGCCGGATTTTGCGATTATCGGATCGGGCGCGATGGGAAGCGCTGTCGCCAAACGGCTGATCGACCACGGCGCGACGGTGCTGACCTATCTTGAGGGCAGGAGCGAGCAGACGATTGTCCGGGCAAAGGCAGCCGGCATGGTGCCGGTCGGCCGCCAGGAGCTGACGAAGGCCGAGCTGATCCTGTCGATCGTTCCACCGGCGGATGCGATCAAGGTCGCCGAACTCGTCGCGGACATATCGGCGATGCAGGCGCCGCCGCCCTTCATCGACCTCAACGCGATTGCGCCGAAAACCATGCAGGCTTTGGCGGCACGCTTCGAAGGCAGCAGCGTCGAGGTGCTTGACGGTGCGATCATCGGCGGGCCGCCGGTCCCCGGCAAATCAGGTCCGACCATCTATATCAGCGGCGATATTGCGGAGCGAAGCCGGCCGCTCGAGGATTGCGGCCTGCGGATCCGCAGGCTCGACGGACCGCTCGGCGCCGCCTCGGCACTGAAGATGTGTTATGCCGGCATCAACAAGGGATTTATCGGCCTTGGCACTGCCATGCTGCTTACCGCATCGCGTTCAGGTGCTGCCGAAAGTCTGAAGGCGGAGCTCTCCGAAAGCCTTCCCGACATCGATCGCAAGCTGTCGAGATCCATTCCCGACATGTATCCGAAAGCCTATCGATGGGTTGCCGAAATGCAGGAGATTGCCGATTTCCTTGGCGAGGATGATCCGGCCGCGACCATCTTCCGCGGCATGGCGGACGTCTTTTCCAGGATGGCTGATGACGTGGAGGGCAGCCGCGTGCTGGTCGGGCAGTTGGACGAGATCATCGGGCGCCCTGGAACCGACAACTGACCTCCGCCGCCGGCACCCCACATCGGTGGAGCCGGCAGCAGGCTTCGTGCCCGATCCAGGCCATGCCTATATCGTTGCGAATAGCTCGACTTGTGCCCGGATCGCGACCTCGGTCGGCAAGCGCTCCATCGAACTCGCGCCGTAAAAGCCGTTGCAACCTCTGCAGCGGGCAAGCACATAGGCCGCATCCGCAGGCATGGCGATCGGACCGCCATGGCAGAGCACGATGATGTCGTCGCGGACTGACCTTGCGGCATCCGACCATTCGTTGATCTTCTCCACGCACCCGTCGAGCGTCAGCGCCGTTTCGGCGCCGATCGCGCCGCCTGTGGTCAGGCCGAGATGGCAGACGACGATATCAGCGCCGGCTTTGGTCATGGCAACGGCGTCCTCGCTGCTGAAGACATAGGGTGTGGTCAGCATGTCCTTGGCGTTGGCGCGGGCGATGATATCGATTTCCAGATCGAAGCCCATGCCGGTCTCTTCGAGATTGGCGCGGAATGTGCCATCGATCAGCCCGACCGTCGGAAAGTTCTGGATGCCGGCAAAACCCATTGCCTTCAACTCGTCGAGGAAGTGGTCGGGCAGCATGAAAGGATCGGTGCCGTTGACGCCGGCAAGCACCGGCGTGTGGCGCACGACCGGCAGGACTTCGCGGCCCATCTCCTTGACGATCTCGTTGGCATTGCCATAGGCGAGCAGACCGGCAAGCGAGCCGCGTCCGGCCATGCGGTAACGGCCGGAATTGTAGATCACGATCAGATCGATGCCGCCGGCCTCCTCGCTCTTGGCGGACAGGCCGGTGCCGGCGCCGCCGCCGATGATCGGCCGGCCATCGACGATCTTGCGGCGAAGCTTGCTCAGAATGTCGTTTCTGTCGATGCGGGTCAAAACTCTCTCCTCAGGCATGGATCTCATGGAAACCGGCAACGAGTGCCATGGCGAATTCCGGGCTGTTGATATGGGCGTCTATCTCGACGAGGCGCCTGTTCGGCGCGTCACGCCAGCCGGCGCGAATGGCGGAAAACAGCGCCTCGTCGGCTTCGGGATCATGGAATGGCTGACCAGCAGCGTCGATCGCTGAAACGCCCTGAAGCGGCAGCAGGAAGCGGACCGGACCCTGCATCCGGTTGAGCCGTTCGACGATGAAGGCGCCGATCCTGCGGTTTTCCTCCGGGGTGGTGCGCATCAGGGTCACTTGCGCATTGTGGACGTGAAGCCTGCGGTCGCGGAAGGGCGCCGGCACGGTGTCCCGCGCGCCGAAATTCACCATATCAACGGCACCGACCGAGCCGACATAGGGCAGCCCAGTGCGGATGATTGCGCCGAAGCGATCCTCGGTCGCCGGAAAGACACCGCCGATGAGAAGGTCGGGCACCTCCGTCGTCGTCACGTCGATCACGCCCTGCAGCAGACCGGAATCGGCAAGCTTCTCCATCGACTGGCCACCGACGCCGGTCGCATGGAAGACGTAGATCTCATGCGTCTTGCCAAGCATCTCGCGGATCTGGGTCACGCAAGAGGTGGTGACGCCGAACATGGTCATGCCAATGCCCGGCCGATCATCGCTAGAGGCGGGGATCGGGTTGCCGGCCATGCCGGCTGCAGCATTTCCGGCATTGCCGATCACTCTGCGCGAGATCGCGTTCAAGCCGGCGACGTCGACGACGGAATACATCATGGTGAGATCATTCGGTCCGACATAGGGCGCCACATTGCCCGAAGCGACCGTCGAGACCATCAGTTTCGGCACACCGATGGGAAGCGTCCGCATCGCCTCCGTCACCAGCGCGGTATTGCCGGTTCCGCCAAGGCCAAGCACGGCGCCGATATCGTTGCGCGATTTCAGGAACGCGGTCAGCGCCTTGGCCATGGCCGAAACCGCCGTTCCCCGGTCAGTCTGCCCGAGCACGGCCACGGCACCCTCAGGATGAAATTCGGCGACTTCGCGCGCCTGGATATCGGCGGCAGCACCTTCCCCAAGCGTACCGACATCGACTAGCACGGCATCGGCTCCGGCCGAAAGAACCACCTCCCTGGCGTAGCTCAGTTCGGCGCCCTTGGTGTCGCAAGTGCCGACGATATAGACCTTTCCCATTGGTTTTCCTCCCCTTTTTGATCGTCTCCGACTTTCTTTCGATAAAATTCGAAGGTTTGTATTTTCCATATTGTATATTCTTCCGTATATTGCATACTTAAGTCACGAATACCAGACGGAAATGGAGACCATGAACGCACCGCGCCACCTCACCCTTCGCGAGCGGATCTACGAGGAAATCGTTCGCCTCATCGTCTCCGGCGAGCTGCCGAGCGGCGTCTCGATCGACGAAAAGGAACTGACGGAACGCCTGCAGGTCAGCCGCACGCCGTTTCGCGAGGCGATCGGCACGCTCGCCAAGGAAGGGCTGATCGAGATCAAGCCTTATCGCGGCTTCTTCGTGCGCAGCTTCACGCCAAAGGAGATCGACGACCTCTACGACCTTCGCAAGACGCTCGAATGCTTCGCCGTCGAACTTGCCGTCCCGCAGATGAGCGACCGGCATATCGCCGGCTTCGAACGCATGCTGGATGAGGCGGTGGCGGCACTCCGCCGCGGCGACATGGCGACCTACGGCATCCGCGACAAGGAGTTTCACGAGACCATCGCCGAACTTTCGGGAAGCGCGCCGCTGATCGAAACGCTGGCGCGGCTCGCGCTGCAGATCCAGATCTGCCGCTCGATCGCCAATGAGAGCCGCGATCTGGCCGAAAGGGCGGCCGAGGAGCGCGATCAGATCCTGCAGGCGTTCAGGGCGCGCGACATCCCGCGCGCAAAGGCGCTGATGCATGCGCATATCAGCGATGTCCAGCAGGCCGTCATGGCACGGTTTCAGAAGGAGAATCCGGCGCGTTAGCCGGATGAAACGCCAGTGGAATGAAGGAGAGGGAGGTCTCCTTTTCAACAATCGAAAAACGTGGCCGTGGAGCGGCCCGGAGGAGGGAACAATGCTGAAATTTCTTGCCCGCAGCACGGCGCTAGCCGCGATGATCGCCGCAAGTTCGCTGGCGCATGCCGAAACCCTGAAAATGTGGGGTCCGGAACAGATCACCGAACCGCTGGTCGCGCAGCTGTGGAACGGCATCAAGGCCGACTTCGAAAAGGCCAATCCCGGCGTCACCGTCGAATTCATGCCGCCGACCGGGACGATCAGCAACGGCGCGGTGCAGGCGGCGATCCAGTCGGATGCCGGCCCGGATGTGATCCTCACCAATTCCGGCATCGGCCGCATCAGCGTCGTCAGGAATGCCAAGCAGGTCATGCCGCTCACCGAGCAATATGAAAGGCGCAGCTGGAAAGATGAGATCTATCCCTGGCTCTACACCGAGCTGAAGGGCCAGTTCGGCGGCGAGATCTACGAAGTTCCCGACGGTCTCGATGCGCTTGGCATCTGGTATCACAAGGATATTTTCGAAAAGGCCGGCTGGAAGATCCCGGCGACCTGGACCGAATTCGAAGCGCTGATGAAATCGATCCATGAGACCGGCCTGCAACCAATCGCCATCGGTCCTCGCACGACGGGCAGCGCCGGCCACCTCTTCGGCAACCTGCTGCAATCTGGGAGCGGCAAGGAAGTGATCGGCAAGGCGCTGCGCCGCGAGATCGCCTGGGACGATCCTTCGGTCGCCGCCGGCGCCATCCGGCTGCAGAAGCTGGTCGAAGCGGGCTACATCAAGAAGGAAATGGCAGGCCTCGATCTCGACGGAGCTTCGCGCCTCTGGTTCAACAAACGCGCGGCCATGTTCGTCGCCGGCCCGTGGTTTACCGCCAATGCCCGCAAGGCCGGCTATGACCTCGCGAATGCCGGTTACGCGCCGATGCCTTCTGACATCAAGGGTGCGACGATACCGACCGGCGGTGTCGGCTGGAGCTGGCTGGTGCCCGTCAATTCCAGGCAGCCGGAACTCGCAATGAAGTGGATCGACTTCGTGCTGTCGGATGCGGTGATGAAGAAGCGCGCGCAGGATCCGGCAAGCACGATGATCTATCCGCGCGAAATCCCGGACGTCGAGCCGCCTACCGCTGTGCTGAAGGATATCTTCGCCGCTGCCGCCGGCGGCGTTGGCTACAATCCGAGCGTCTATTTGCCCGGCACCGTGCTCGACACCTACTTCCAGGTCATCCAGGGCCTGATCTCCGGCCAGATCGGCGGCGAGGACGGCATGAAGCAGATCCAGGCGAAGATGGCAGAGGCGAAATAGTGGTCATTCCAGAGACGCCCGGAAGCAAGGTCGTGGCTCCTCTCAGGGATGCGCCTGCCATGGCGGGACATACGGGCGGCCTGTCCGCCCGTATGTCCGAACGCCGGACGGCTGGGGCCGCCTCATCTGATGGTTCATCCGATGGCGATGCCCGCACCGCATTGTGGCTGATGGCGCCGGCGCTCGCCCTTTATGCCGCCTTCACCCTGCTGCCGATCGCCGCCACCTTCTGGCTGAGCTTCAACAGCTCCGCCGGCTTCAATACCTCCGCCAGCTTCGTCGGCATCGACAACTATGCCAAGGCGGCACAGGATCCGATCGTCTGGAAGAGCCTCGTCCATACCTTCCTCTGGCTGGCCTACCATGTGGTGATGGCAGGCGGTCTTGGCCTCCTGCTGGCGCTTGCCGTCAGCAGGCTGCGGATCACCCAGGTCTTCTTCCGCACCGCTTTCTTCCTGCCGCATCTGGTGTCGCTGGCGGTGGTCGGCGTTATCTGGGCCAATATCTACGATCCGTTCTTCGGCCTGCTGAATACGGCCCTGACACGGAGCGGGCTCGGCGCCTTCACGCAAGGCTGGCTTTCCGATCCCGCTTTGGTGCTCTTTTCCGTCAATGTCGCAAGCTCGTGGCAGGGTTTCGGCCTTTACATGCTGCTCTTTATCGCAGGCCTGCAGAATATCGACCGCTCGCTCTATGACGCAGCGGAAGTGGATGGCGCCAACACCTTCCAGAAACTGATCTACGTGACGCTGCCGGGGCTTCGCGAGGTCATGACCTTCGTCGTCTCGCTGGCGATGATCAACGGGCTGAAGGGTTTCGCCACCGTCTTCGTCATGACCAATGGCGGGCCGTTCTATCAGAGCGAGCTGATCACCACCTACATCTACCGGCTTGCCTTCCAGTCCCAGGACCACGGGCTTGCGGCGGTGCTCTGCATCCTGCTCAGCCTGCTTGCGATCACCATCACCATCGTCTTCAACCGCTGGCGCGCGAGGCTTTCGCAATGAGCGTCCGTAGTCGCGAATGGCCGGTGGCGCTGGCGCTGACCCCGGCATTGATCCTGATCCTTGCCCCCTTCATCTGGCTGGTGGTCTCGAGTTTCAAGACCGAGGCCGAGATCGGCCAGGCCGACCCCTTCACCTGGCCCGCCGACCTGATGTGGCGGAACTATCTGGATGCATGGCAGATCGGCGGGTTCGGCGAACTCGTCGGCAACAGCCTCATCAACCTTATCGGCGTCGTCGTCCTGTCGCTCATCACCTGCGCGCCGGCCGGCTATGCGCTCGCCAAGATCCGTTTTCCCGGCCGGGAATGGCTGTTCTACGCCTTCATCCTCGGCTTGACCGTGCCGGTCCAGGCGATCGTCATCCCGCTCTACCAGGTGCTTTTCGGGCTCAATCTCGTCAACACGCTGACCGGCATCGTCCTGGTGCAGGTGAGCAACGGCATTCCCTTCGGCATATTCCTGATGCGGAGTTTCTTCATCGGCGTGCCGGACGACCTGATCGAGGCCGCCAAGATCGACGGCGCCTCGCATCTGCAGATCCTCACCAAGGTCTTTCTGCCGATCTCGACGCCGGCGGTGCAGGCGCTCGTCATCATCAGCGCGCTCTCCACCTGGAACGACTTTTTCCTGCCGCTGATCGTGCTGATCAGTCCCGAGGTACAGACGCTGCCGCTCGGGCTCGTCCGTTTCGCCAGCACCTATGCTTCCGACTACCGCCTGGTCTTTTCGGGAACCGTCATTTCATTCCTGCCGATCATTCTTCTCTACATCCTGATGCAGCGCCGCTTCACCGAGGGGCTGACGCAGGGGGCAATCAAGGGCTGACCATGTCGCATCACGTCCAGCGGGAAATCCGCTACAATTTCGAATTCGACCACCGTATCAAGGCCTGCTTCATCGGCGCCGGCGGCCATGCCTATCGCAATGTCTATCCGGCGCTGCGTTACGCCCCGGTCGAACTCGCCGGCATCTGCGATCTAGATATCGGCCGCGCCGAAAAATTCGCCAAGCTCTTCGGCGCGGGAAAAGCCTATACCGATCATCGCGAGATGCTCGCGCGGGAAAAGCCGGAACTGGTCTTTCTCGTCACCGCCTATCATCCTGACGGGCGGGTGCAGGCGACCGATCTGGCGCTCGACGCGCTTGCCGCAGGCGCTCACGTCTGGATGGAAAAACCGACGGCGGCGAGCCTCGAGGATATCGAAAAGCTGCAGGCGGCAAGCACCGCAGCCGGCCGCATGGTGATGACCGGTCTCAAGAAGACTTTCTTCCCGACCATCGAGAAGCTCAAGGATCTGATCGGCTCGCCGGGCTTCGGCAGGCTGACCTCGATCAATGTCCGCTATCCGCAAAGCCTGCCGAAACCGGAGGACCGGGCCGATCTCGTCAAGATGCAGAGCTTCCTCGACCACATTTACCATCCGGGGGCGATCCTTAACTTCCTCGGGGGAGAGATCGAACGCGCGGGCTATGAATGGGAAGCGCTGAGCGGCGCGACCGTCACGACCATGTGCTTCCGCTCCGGTGCGATCGGCACGCTCCACCTTGCCGCCGGCCAGTCGGGCGGCAGCATCTTCGAGCGGGTCGAGATCATCGGCGAAGGCGCCAACGCCATTGTCGAAAACGGTAGCCGGCTTACTTATTTCCGCAAGGCGGACCTGCCGTCCTATGGCCGCGCTGCGAGCTTCATCCAGCCGGACGAGAATGCGGCGCTGTTCTACGAGCCGGAGCATTCGCTCGGCCAGCTCTACAACAACAACCTGTTTTATCTCGGCTATGTGCCCGAAATCCTGCATCTGACGGATGCGATCCTCTCCGGCACGCCGATCTCAAGGGGCACGCTCGAAATCGCCCGCGAGATCATGAAGCTCTTCGAATTCTACAGACGCACGGATGCCGGCGTCACCACCAATCTCTGACAGGGGAGGGACAGCCTTGAGCGATAGCGATGTCATTTTCAGGAAAGCCGGCGGCGAATTCATGCCGACCACATGGGGCGAACTCAACTGGAAGATCACCGGCGACGGCACGCCCGGCGCCGAGATGACCTTCGGCACCTGCCGCATCAATCCCGGCGAGCGCAACCAGCTGCACTCGCATCCGGATTGCGAGGAAATCCTCTACGTCGTTTCCGGCCATTGCGAGCACAAGCTCGGCGATGCGCTTTATCGGCTCGAAGCCGGCGATGCGATCCGGATACCCCGCAATGTCCGTCACTGGGCGCGCGCGCTCGGCACCGAACCGCTCTTCGCCCTGATCATGTTCTCCTCCGGCACCAGGACGGCGGTCAATCATGAAGGCGAGGGCGCGGCCTGAAATCATCCTGTTCTCGTAGGGGAGGGAATATCATGGCGTCGATTGCGCTTCACAACATCCGCAAGTCCTACGGCGACCTGCCGGTCATCCACGGCGTCGACGTCGATATCGAGGATGGTGAATTCATCGTGCTCGTCGGACCGTCGGGCTGCGGCAAGTCCACGCTGCTGCGCATGATCGCCGGCCTGGAGACGATATCGGACGGCCGGCTTTCGATCGGCGGCCGCATGGTCAACGACCTGCCGTCGAAGGAGCGCGACATTGCCATGGTGTTCCAGAGCTATGCGCTCTATCCGCATCTGACGGTGGCCGAGAATATGGGCTTTTCCCTGAAGCTGCGCGGTACGGCCAAGGACGAGATCGGCCGCCGGGTACAATCGGCCGCAAAGATCCTGGCGCTGGAACCCTATCTCGACCGCCACCCGCGCCATCTCTCAGGCGGCCAGCGTCAGCGCGTCGCCATGGGCCGCGCGATCGTGCGTGATCCGAAAGTGTTCCTCTTCGACGAACCGCTTTCCAATCTCGACGCCAAGCTGCGCGTGGCGATGCGCGCCGAGATCAAGGAGCTTCACCAGCGGCTGAAGATCACCACCGTCTATGTCACCCATGACCAGACCGAAGCGATGACCATGGCCGACCGCATCGTCGTCATGCATGACGGCATCGTCGAGCAGATCGGAACTCCGTTGGAGATCTATGATCGCCCCGCAACCACCTTCGTCGCCGGTTTCATCGGCATGCCGGCGATGAACCTGCTCAAGGGCCGCATCCAGGCCGACGCCCCTTCGATCTTCCGCACGAACAGCGGCGTCGCCATGCCACTGTCGCTGCGTCCGGGCACAGCCGATCCCGGTGAAGAGCTCATCTACGGCATCAGGCCGGACCAGTTCGTCATCGCCGACGAAGGAACGCCGGCGAAGATCGTCGTCGTCGAGCCGACAGGGGCAGAGACACAGGTCGTCGCCCGGATCGGCGAAGAAAACGTCAACATGCTGTTTCGTGAGCGCATTGCCTTAAAGCCCGGCGACACGATCCGCTTCGCCTTGCGGGCCGCCAGCGAACACCTGTTTTCAGCAGCAACAGGCAGGCGTCTTCCCGAGGCGGATGCCTGAAGCAGCCCTTTTCTTCAGCTTTGCCAAAGCTCTGACGATTGCGTGAAACCGCGCCGACACCTGTGACAAAACCTCATCGCCTCTGCTATGTCAGGAAAAATGCGGCAACCCAACCTGCGCCGCACTCTGTCTGACCAATGCCAGGAGTTTGAAAGATGAGCGGTTCTCCCGACTATACACCCCCGAAGGTCTGGACCTGGAACAAGGCGAATGGCGGCCAGTTCGCCAGCATCAATCGCCCGATCGCGGGACCGACGCATGAGAAGGAGCTTCCGGTCGGTCGCCATCCGCTGCAGCTCTATTCGCTCGGAACGCCGAACGGCCAGAAGGTCACCATCCTGCTCGAGGAACTGCTGGCCCTTGGCCATGAAGGTGCGGAATATGACGCCTGGCTGATCAAGATCGGCGATGGCGATCAGTTCGGCAGAGGCTTCGTCGCCGTCAATCCCAATTCCAAGATACCGGCGCTGATGGACCGCAGCGGACCAAAGCCGATTCGTGTCTTCGAATCCGGTGCGATCCTCACCTATCTCGCCGAAAAATTCGGCGCCTTCCTGCCGACCGAGCCGAGCGCGCGGGCCGAATGCCTGTCCTGGCTGTTCTGGCAGATGGGAAGCGCGCCTTATCTTGGCGGCGGCTTCGGCCATTTCTACGCCTATGCGCCGACGAAGATCGAATATGCGATCGACCGCTTCGCGATGGAAGTGAAGCGTCAGCTCGACGTGCTCGATCGTCGCCTTGCCGAAAGCGAGTATCTGGCAGGCAGCGAATATACGATCGCCGATATTGCCGTCTGGCCCTGGTATGGCGGGTTGGTGAAGGGCTGGACCTACGGTGCAGCCGAGTTTCTGCAGGTCGAGGACTATAAGAACGTGCTGCGCTGGGCCGACGCCATCCATAGCAGGCCGGCCGTACAACGCGGCCGGATGGTCAACCGCCTCTCCGGCGAGCCCTCTAGCCAGTTGCACGAGCGCCACGACGCCAGCGACTTCGACACCAGGACGCAGGACAAGCTTGCGGCCGCCGAGTAAGCAAGCGGCCCCAGCCACGTGTCGCAGCAATAAATGAAGCTCCGTCGCCTTTACGGCGACGGAGCTTCTGCATGCTGCCCAAACTCAGTTCTTGACCGTGTCTTCCAGGAAGAAGCGGCCGAGCGGGTTCTGATAGAAGTTCTCGATATTCTTGCGCGAGACGTTGATATAGGGGCTGTAATAGAGGTCGATCCAGTTGACGTCGTCCTTTGCCATCTTCTGCAGATCGACATACATCTGTTCGCGCTTCTTCGGGTCGAGCTCGAGACGGGCCTTGGCGACCAGTTCCTTCACCGCCTCGTTTTTGTAGTTGGTCAGATAGTTGTTGTTGGAATCGTGGCCGAGCACGAAAGTGGTTTTCTGGTCCGGATCGAGGATGTCGTTCGTCCAGTAGTTGACCGAGATATCGTAGTCGCCGGCAACCGTCATATCCCATTCCTGGCTTGGATCGACCTTCTGCAGGTTCGCCGTGATGCCGGCCTTGGCAAGCTGTTGCTGCACAAGCACTGCCGTCTGCTCGTCCACTTCGTCGCCGGCGCGGATGAGATAGTTCAGCGTCAAGTTGGAGACACCGGCATCCGCCAGCATCTTCTTGGCCTTCTCAGGATCGTAGGGGCGCTGCAGGTTATCGGCATAATGATAGAGCGCACCCTTCGGAATATAAGAGTTGGCGATCGTGCCCTGGCCAAAGGTGACGGCCTCGACGATCGCCTTCTTGTCGATCGCCATATCGAGCGCCTGGCGCACTTCCTTCTTGCCGAGATCGCCATGCGCATGGTTGATCAGAAGATGATCCTCGCGGGTCGAAGCGTCGATGTCGACATTGAGGTTCGGATCCTTCTTCAGCTCCTCGACGCGAGAAAAGGGCACGAAGATCGCTGTATCCAGCTCGCCCGCCTGAACGTTCAGCATGCGGGTGTTGTCGTCAGGCACCGAGATCCACTCGACGCCATCGAGCTTGACGCGGTCGGCCTGCCAGAAGTTCGGGTTCTTCTTCAGGATGACGCGGTCGCCGCGCCGCCATTCCTCGACCACGAAGGCGCCGGATGCGATCGGCTTTTCGCCATAGGCATCGGCGCCCAGCGTTTCCATGCCCTTCTTGGAGATGACGGAGGCATTCGGCAGCGCCAGCGTCGAAAGGAACGGTGCTGACGGGTTCTTGAGCTTGATCGTCAGCGTGCGTGCGTCGGTCGCGACCGCCGTGTCGATCACCTTATAGGAATCGCTCCAAAGCGAGGCGGCGTCGTCGCGGATGCGCAGCAGGCTGTAGGCGGCGTCTTCCGCCGTCAGCGGCGAGCCGTCGGAGAATTTCGCGTCGCGAATCTTGAACGTATAGGTCAGCCCGTCATCCGAGGCGGTCCAACTCTCGGCAAGCCCCGGCTCCAGTTTTGTGCCTGTCTTGTCGACGCGAATCAGCACGTCGTAGACGTTGGAAAATACCCAGTTGTCGATGTTCTGCGCGGTCTTGATCGGATCGAATGTCGTCGAATCCTCGCGGCGGCCGATGGTGAGTACACCGGCGGCCTCGGCATAGCTTGCGCTGAGCGTCAGACCGGCGAGCAAGGCTGCAAGCCCGATTGATTTCCACCTGTTTGTCATGAGTTCGTTCCCTTCGTTGTTATGGCATGCGTTTGATGGGCTGGATCGGCATCGAATGCGAATCGTCCTTACCGTCGGCGTCTTGAAGCAGCCGCTTGTCAGGATCGATGTCGGGAATGGCGGCGATCAGCGCCGCCGTATAAGGATGCTTCGGCCGCGCGAAGACTTCTTCGGAGTGACCTTCCTCGACGATCTCGCCGCGATACATCACGACGACGCGTTCGCAGAGATTGCGGACGATTGCGAGATCATGGGCGATGAAGATCAGCGTGAGGTTCATCTTCGCCGTGAGTTCGCGGAAGAGCTCGATGATCTGCGCCTGGATGGTGACGTCGAGGGCCGCCACGCATTCGTCGGCGATGATCAGCTTCGGATCGACGGCAAGCGCACGGGCGATGCCGGCGCGCTGGCACTGGCCGCCGCTCATGCTGCGCGGTTTGCGGCCGGCGAATTCGCGTTCGAGGCCGACGAGGTCCAGCAACTCGTCGATTCGAACAGGGATATCGGCCTTGGCGACCTTGCCCTGTACCTTCAGCACTTCGGCCAGCATCTGCCCGATCGTCAGCCGCGGATTGAGCGCATTATAGGGGTCCTGGAAAACCATCGCCGTCTCCCGCCTGAGCTTTGCTAGGCTCGCGCTCTTCTGCTGCGCCAGGTCGACGCCGTCGAAGGTGACATGGCCGGAGGAAAGCGGCGTGAGGCCGAGTATGGCGCGGGCAAGCGTGCTCTTGCCGCTGCCGGATTCGCCGACGATGCCGACCGTCTCGCCCGGCATGATCTGCAGGCTGACGCCGGCAACGGCGCTGACCGTCTTGGCGCCGCCCCTGAGCAGGGCGCCGCCGGCTCTGAAGCGCACATGGAGATCATCGATTTCGAGCAATGGCCTTGCCGGCTGGCTGGCCTCGGCAAGTTCGAGCGGCGACGCAGGCGTCTCGCTTGAGATGGAAGGGTGGCTGTTGATCAGGCTGATCGTATAGGGATGCTGCGGCCGCGCCAGGATCGTCCGCTTCGGCCCCTCTTCGAGCAGTTTGCCGCCGCGCAGTACGGCGATGCGGTCGCAGGTCTGGGCGACGATGCCGAGATCGTGGGTGATCAGAATGATCGACAGGCCGCGCCGATCGCGAATGTCCATCAACAGCCGCAGGATCTGCGCCTGGATGGTCACGTCGAGCGCCGTGGTCGGCTCGTCGGCGATCAGGATTTTCGGATTGCAGGACAGCGCCACGCCGATCATCGCCCGCTGCCGCATGCCGCCGGAAAATTCGTGCGGGTAGCTGTCGTATTGGCGCACGGGATCGGGAAACCCGACCTGCGCCAGGATTTCCGTCGCCGCGGTGCGGGCCTCGCGGGCGCCGAGGCCCTGGTGATAGCGGATGCCCTCGGCGATCTGATCGCCGATCCGCATCACCGGGTCGAGATGGCTGGTCGGGTTCTGGAAGATCATGCCGATCTCGCTGCCGCGCACCTTCAGCATCTCGCCATCGTCGATCCGCATGAGGTCGCGCCCTTCGAGCAGCACGCTACCGCTTTCGATCTTCAGCAGCGAGGAGGGCAGCAGGCGCACCAGGGAACGGCAGAACAGGCTCTTGCCCGAGCCGCTCTCGCCGACGAGGCCGAGGATCTCGCCCTTGCCAAGGTCGAGCGACACCGCATCGATGAGCGTGCGCGGGCCGGAATCGACATGAGCCCTGACGGTGAGATCGCGGACGGACAGCACGGGGGCGCTCATTCATGCACCCCCAGCAGTTCGCCGAGCGCATCGCCCAGCATGCTGAAGCCGAAGGCCAGGCAGACGATGGAAAGGCCGGGAAACAGCGTGATCCACCAGGCCGTGGTGATGAAGCCCTGCCCTTCCGCGACCATGACGCCCCATTCGGCGAGCGGCGGCTGGACGCCGAGGCCGAGGTAGCTGATGGCGGCGCCGCTGAGCAGCACCAGCGTGGCATCGGACATCGAAAAGACGATCGAGCCGGCAATCGCGTTCGGCAGCAGGTGGCGGAACATGATGCGCGGGCGGCTGAAACCGAGACTGACGGCGGCAACGGCGTAGTCGCTGCCTTTCAGCACCAGCATCTGCGCCCGGATCAGCCGCGCATAGGACACCCAGCCGACCAGCGCCATGGCAATGTAGAAGCTGCCGAGACCGGGGCCGAGGATCGCAATGATCGACAGCATCAGCACCAGGAAAGGGAAGGCAAGAATGATATCGACGAGGCGCATGAACAGCGCATCGACGATGCCGCCGAAAAAGCCGGCGATCGTGCCCACCGTCGTGCCGATCAGGAAGGGGAAGATGACGCCGATCAGCGCCATCTGCAGATCGATGCGCGTACCCCAGATGACACGGGAGAGGATGTCGCGGCCGAAATTGTCGGTGCCGAAGGGGTGCAACAGCGACGGCGCCTGCAGCCGCACCTCGGCATTCTGCATGATCGGGTCGTAGGGCGCGATAACAGGCGCACCGATCGCCAGCAGGACGAAGAACAGCAACATACCGGCGCCAACAGCAAGCATCAGCCGCCGGCCGAAGAACCGGCGCCAGCCGAGGGATGCAGGGGCTGCCGCCTCGACGCTCATAACTTCACCCTCGGATCGACGGCGACGGTGACGATGTCGGCGATGAAGTTGATCAGCACGGTCGCGCAGGCAAAAACCATGGCGACACCCTGCACAACCATATAGTCGCGCGAAAAGATCGCCCTGACAAGTAGTTGTCCCATGCCTGGCAGCGCAAAGACGCTTTCGACTACCACCGTGCCGCCGATCAGCCAGCCGATATTGACGGCAAGCAGGTTGATCGTCGGCACCAGCGAATTCGGCAGTACATGCCGCCAGAAGACGATGCCCTCAGGCATGCCGCGGGCGCGCGCCGCCGTCGCGACATCCGATTTCAGCTGCTCGATCATCGCCGCGCGCAGGCTGCGCGTCAACACGGTCGAGAGTGACAGCGCGACCGTCAGGCTCGGCAGGACGAGATGCGAAAGTTTATCGCCGATCGTCGCGCCATAGCCTGAGACCGGCAGAATACCGAGATCGACGCTGAAGAGGATGATCAACATCAGCCCCAGCCAGAAGGGCGGAAAGCCGATGCCGAAGGTCGAGACGATGCGCACCGCATGGTCCGGCGCCCGCCCGGCATTGCGTGCGGCGATCGCCGACATCGGCACCGCGATCAGGACCGACAGGACGACGCTGGAAACGACAAGCGCGAGCGTCGGCTCGATCCGAGTGGCGATCAGCTTCAGCACGTCGATCTTGTAGAGGATCGATTTGCCCATCTCGCCGTAGGCGAGATTCTTGAGGAAATAGACATATTGCAGCCATATCGGCTGGTCGAGACCGTATTGGGCGCGGATGCTGGCGAGTGCCGCCGGGGTGGCGCGCGTCCCAAGGATGTTGCGTGCGGGATCGCCGGGGATCAACCGGACCAGAATGAAAGTGATGACGCTGATGCCGAAGATGACGGGCAGGAACTGCAGCGGTCGCGTCAGAACGAATTTATAGCGATGCATGACGGCGATCGCCCCTTTGTCTTCGTCGGGTTCGGTCCGCTCCCTGTTGCATCAGCCTGCCTCGTGCCGGGCGAGAAAATCGAGAAGAGCCGGATAATAATCCTGCGGGTTCTCATAGAACGGCATATGGCTGGCATTGGCAAATACCTTGAGCTCGGCATTCGGCAGCGCAAGCTTCATCCTGAGCGCACAGGCCGGTGTCAACTCATCATGCTCTCCCGTCGTGATGAGCACCGGCAGCGTCAGCCGCGGCAGATCGGGGACGCGGTTCCAGTCCTTGAGGTTGCCGATATAGAGAAACTCGTTCGGCCCCTGCATCGTCTCGTAGGGCGCCATGTTCCAATCGTCGAGCGAGCGGCGCACCGGCGCCGGCCATTCCGGCAGACGGCAGACATGGCGATAGTTGAGGATGGTGACGGCAGCGAGATATTCCGGATGATTATAAGTGCCCTGCGCCTCGTGCTTCTGCATCATGGAGACGGTTTCGGGGCCGAGCGCTGCGCGCAGCCGTTCGAGTTCCGAGATCAGATGCGGCATGTCGGCGACGGTATCTTCGAGGATCAGCGTCTTGAGGTTTTCGGGATAGGTCAGCGCATATTCGATCGCCAGCCAGCCGCCCCAGGAATGGCCGAGCATATGGATCTTGCCGAGCCCCAGCGCCTTGCGTACCGTCTCCGTCTCCTCGACATAACGGCCGATCGTCCAGAGCGTGAGATCGTCCGGCCGGTCGGAAGCGCCGGTGCCGAGTTGATCGAAGGCGACGACACGATAGCCCTTGTCGATCAGGCAGGAATGCGCCTCGCGCAGGTAATCGCAGGGCAGGCCCGGCCCACCGTTCAGGCAGAAAACCGTCTCGCTCCCGGTCCCGAAACTATAGGCAACGACGCGATAGCCATCGACATCGATCTCGAATCGCTCGTCCGGCCGTATTTCACGCCACATTGTTCGCTCCGGCAGAAGATTTCGCTTGCTCAATATTTGGGCACGGCTAAATTTTTACCTTAAACCGCATTCAGTGCCAGCTATAAGAAGTGATAGGGTGGGCCGCGATGCCGACCCCGGGAGCAGCCCATGCTTGACGACCCCATTCTTGACGACATCGGAACGATCCGACGGCAGTTTACAGCGCACGAAACGCTGGACGGCCGGATCGACCAGGCCTTCGAGGCGATGAAGCAGATCGGCTTCGAGGCGCTGATCTACGACTATACACCCGTTCCCTACGATCTCGACGGCGCGATCATGATACCATCGCTGCTGAAGCTGCGGAATATTTCAGACGACATGCACGACTACTGGTTCAATCGCGGCTATTTCCGTATCGATCCGGTGCAGCAGGTGGCGTTGCGCACTTCCGCACCCTTCTTCTGGAACTACGATCCGGACGCCGACACGCTGATCAACCGTTTCATGAACGACGACACCGCGCCGGTGACGCGCTATTTGAGCGAACGCGATATGTCGACCGGCGTCACCGTCCCGGTTCATATGCCACGCGGCGACTATGCGACCGTCACCGGCATCCGCTTCGGCCGGAACAAAGATTTCGAACGGCACGCACTGCGCTATATCGCCGACTTCAACCTGCTTGCCCATGTTTTCCATGAGACCGCCTATTCGCTTTTCGACACGCGGGCGAAGAGCGTCGGCACGATCCGCCTGACCGAGCGGGAACGCGAATGCCTGCGCCATTCGGCGGAAGGCTACTCCGCCAAGGAAATTTCCCGCATCATCGACCGTTCCGTACCGACTGTCGTGATGCATCTGAACGCCGCGACAAAGAAACTCGGCGCCCGCAACCGCACCCAGGCCGTGGTGCGCGCCACCCATTACCGCCTGCTCGAAGACCGGCCGACCCATAATTGGCCACCCTATAACTTGTGATAGCTGCCTTCGCCGTCGCCGCCGCGTTATGCTTTTTCATCACTGCTAAGAGAGATGGAGACGCCAGTGGGCGAAGTCACGACCAAAGAAGCGTATCTGCCCTTTCGCGACTATCGCACCTGGTATCGCGTCACCGGTTCGCTGGACAGCGGCAAGCTGCCGCTCGTTGTCGCCCATGGCGGGCCTGGCTGCACCCATGATTATGTCGATTCCTTCAAGGATATCGCCGCCCTCGACGGCCGTCCGATCATCCATTACGACCAGCTCGGCAATGGCAACTCCACCCGCCTTCCGGAAAAAGGCCCAGATTTCTGGACGGTCGGCCTATTCCTCGAGGAGCTGGACGCACTGCTTTCCCATCTCGGCATTCGGGATCGTTACGCTTTCCTCGGCCAGTCCTGGGGCGGCATGCTCGGCGCCGAACATGCGGTGCGCCGGCCGCAAGGCCTGAAGGCACTTGTTATCGCCAACTCGCCGGCCAACATGAATACCTGGGTTTCGGAGGCAAACCGGCTGAGGCAGGAACTGCCGAAGGAGGTGCAGGATACGCTGCTAAAGCATGAACTGGCGGGAAGCCTCACCGATCCGGAATATATCGCCGCCTCGCGTGTCTTCTATGACCGCCATGTCTGCCGCGTGGTGCCGTGGCCGCCGGAAGTGGCGCGCACTTTCGCGATCATGGACGAGGACAACACCGTCTATCGTAACATGAACGGCCCCACCGAATTTCACGTCATCGGGACGATGAAAGACTGGACCATCGAAGACAGGCTCGACCGCATCGAGGCCCCAACGCTGCTGATCTCGGGAAAATACGACGAGGCGACACCCCTGGTGGTAAGGCCCTATCTCGAATGCGTTCCCGGCTGCGAATGGGTGCTCTTCGAAAATTCCAGCCACATGCCGCATGTCGAGGAAAAGCAGCTTTGCCTGGCGACCGTTTCCGGTTTCCTGTCCCGGCACGATTGAGGAAGCGGTCGCCTATCGGCGAACCAGCCATTTCTTGGCGACACGGCAAGCCATCGTATAGGCCGGATCAAAGACATTGCCGACATCATAGCGCACCACCTGGCCGAGCAGATGACTGGCCGCCGTCCTGTCCAGGCCATAATCCGACGCCAGCCAGTTCAACATTTCGCTGGTGGCGTGCTGGAGCGCCTGATCGAGGGGCCGGGCGTTGCCGATGGTGAAGATGTCTTCGGCCGTTTCCCCGCGCGGCCAGACCAGTCCGGCCTTCTTTTCCACCGTCAGCCGCACCGTGACCTCGAACGTCGTCTCGACACCGGTTCCGACGATCTCGCCATCCCCTTGCACGGCATGGCAGTCGCCGAGAAAGAACAGGGCGCCGGCAGCCGATACGGGCAAGCGGACCGTGGTGCCGGCGCCGAACAGCCGATAATCCATGTTGCCGCCATATTCGCCGCTGGTCGCGGTCGATATCGCCTGGCCGAGCCTGGGCGCCACGCCGAAACAGCCGATCATCGGGGCGAGAGGCAGAACGAAATTTTCAAGACCTGCAACCGGCTCGGAAAGCCGCACGGTCAAGGCTTTACGGTCGATCGCCCAGATGGCGATATCGCGCGGCGGCAGGTCTCGAACCGCCTCTGGATCGACCACGTTGGCGGCGACGACACTGCCGGTAAAACCCGTGTCCCTGGTCGGGATCATGGTGATGATCTCGACCTTCAGCGCATCCCCGGGCTCGGCCCCTTCCACGAAGATCGGGCCGTTCATCGGATTGCCGCCAGGTGCCTGCTCGATGCCGTCCTTGTCATGCCCGGCCGCGTCGAGCGTCTCGGTGACGACGGTATCGCCGTCGGCGATGTGCAGGGCCGGCGAAAGAGAGCCGATGACATTGTGAAAGCTCGTCGGAATGAAGCGGTGAGTGGTCATGAAAATACAGCTCTAATGGCTCAGGTAACTGTCCACAGATCCTAGCTCGTTTCGAATGTCATGAGCCTGCGGCTGGAGCGCCGGGCCGAGAGAGTTGCAGATTAGATCAGAGATCGCCTGCAATGCCAATATCCGCGCGGCACCACGCGAAACCGGCAGCCGATGGCGGGTTGTCGAAAGGGTGGCACGAGGGGCGTCTTTGTGATCGCGGCAATCGCATAGAGGCAATGGTCGAAACGCGATACCATAACCACGACCTTGGCCGCCTCGACCACCTTCCTTTCAAACCGATAGGCAGATCATGACTAATATCGAGCAGATGCAGGAACAGCGACTTGAAGCGCTCCGACTGACGAAGTCGGGAGCACCGAAGCTGCCGTCCAATCCGTTTTTCGGGGTCGGTCCGATCACCGATGCCACGACCGACGAAGTGGATAGCCGCCTGCGACGCATCGCTTTCGATAGATGGATCGAGAAGACCTATCGCAAGTTCGACGACAAAGGCAACGACATAGGCGGCTTCACCACCGCCGAAATTTCCCGCAGCATGCATCGCGGCTACCCAGCGGATAAAATTCTGACCGACATGATGCGGGCGATCCACCGCTATTCCCACTTCCCGAAGACGAACCGGATGGCTGTGGGACTGGGCGGCGGCCACAGCGGCTTTACCGTCTGCGTCCAGCACCTGATGAACGCCAACGACGCCTCGCAGCGCGTCTACGTCGATACGCCGCGCCCGGAAAGCGATCCGGCCCGAGCGGCAGGCTTCTTCCGTCAGTCCTGGGCCACGCAGCTGATCGAGATGCAGCGCTTTGCCGAAAAAGGCTGCGAGAGCCGCATTCATTTTGCCGCCTCCGAGGGTGTGATCCCGACGGCCGCCGAGCTTTCCGCTCTCGGTGTGTCGATCTTCGTCGGCGTCGGCCACGAGACGACTGGCGCCAATGCCTATACCAGCCGTGAGATCCACGAGCTGCTGAACTGGATCGATGGCGATCCGGCGAACCGCCATGCAGTGTTCGACGCGACGTCGATGCTGGGCGCCATGCCTTGGGAGCCCGAGCTGGTCGATGCCGTGATGGCGAAATGCTGCTTGTTCATGCCGTTCCAGAAGGCAATCGGCGGGGTGTCGGGGTATTTCGTCGCCTCCTTCACGCCGCATGCCCTGGCGCTCGTGGAGAAGAACCAGCAGGATCCGTCCTGGGCGATCCCGCGCCAGCTCAAGATCGCGCCGCCGATCGACGCGCGGCAGCCGCTTTCCGCCAAGCGATCCGTGGATGCCGGGCCGTTTTACGATGCAGCGGAAGACCGCATGCTCGGCGGCGTCATCAACACCTACAGCGCGCTTGCCTTTGCCGAAACCACCTTCGGCCTCCTGCAGTCCGAGGCGCGGGTCGGCTCGGTGGTCGAGCTCAACAAGCGGTCTGCGGCCAATCGGGCGGTGATCGACGGCTGGGTCGAGTCGCACCCGCTGTTTTCGCTCACCGTCACCGATGCCGAGCGGCGCGGTGCGGCGGTAACGCTGTTAAAGGTGGAGGACACCGGCATCACCGATCCTGCGATCCATGCCCGCATTATCGCGCGTTCGAAGCAACTGCTCGGCTATGAGGGCTTTACCCATCCGAACGGCGAGTTCGAGCCTGGCCTCGATGCGGCGCGTTACGTCAACGCATTCCCGGGAACGCCCGGCGACTACCGCGCCTGGGTCGGCGGCATCCGCGAGCCGGCCGATATCGCCGCGCTGCTGGAAAACCTGCAATATGCCTATCTGCGCGCCAAGATCGTCGTGATCGAGGAAGAACTGGCAAAGCAGGGCGTCACGTTCGCGGCGCCTGTGAAGGCCGGCGTGATGGTCCGCAAGGATAATCCCGAACACGCCTATACGGTGCTGATCGCCGATCTGGTCGGCCTGCGCCTCGGCGCCGATGGGGAGCCCGACGACAGCGAGATCAGAACCTATGTCGAGGAAAAGGGCGGCGTCTTCCATGCCGGCCCGATCGGCGACAGGGCGGCGCTGGAAAAGGGCCGCATCCACTTCTTCTACCAGCCAAATCTCAGCACCGAGGCCGAAATCCTGCCGCAGACGGACAAGGGCCAGTATGACGCGCTGATCGCGGCGGCGACCTTCATCCCGAAGGCTTCCGTCTTCCCGTTCGGCGGCGTGCGCATCGGCGCGGGTACCGGCAATATGGGCTCGGCCTCCTGGGGTGGCGGCAACGGCGAGGGCGGCGAGGCGCCTTTGATGAACACGCCCGGCATCAACAGCCGGGCGACCGCCCAGATGGCGATGAAGGCGATCCTCAAGGTTGTTCCCGACCTGCCCGTCGACAGGCTGCACCAGATGGTCGCCAACGGCGACTTTGATACCGGGCGCCAGCTCAAGGATTTCCCGACCGCCAAGCTGGAGGGTCGGAAAATCGCCATTCTAGGCTACGGCAATATCGGCCGCGAAGTCGCCAAGCTCGCCAAGGCTTTTGGCATGAAGGTGGTGATCTACGCGCGCCAGCATCACCAAAGCTGGATCGAGTCGGAAGGCTTCGATTACGCCGCAAGTCCGGTTGAGGCGGCGACCGGCGCCGACGTGCTCTCCGTCCATATCGGTCTTGGCCGGCTGGATGCTGCGACGGGCGTCTACTCCAACGCAGGTTTCGTCGACACGCAGGTGCTCGACGCGATGAACGATGGTGCGGTGCTGGTCAACTACGACCGGGGCGAGGTCGTCGATGCGGCGGCGCTCGACCGGGCGCTGTCGTCCGGAAAGATTGCCCATGTGGCAATCGACGCCGATCTCTTCAAGGATGCGTCGACCGGCAAGCTCAGCGGACCGATGGTTCCCTATCTGCCACTCGAAGAGCGCCATAAGGGCAAGCTGGAACTGCTGCCGCACGCCGCCGCCGATACCGACCATCCTTCTCGGGTGACCGGCGCCAAGCAGGCGGTCGATCAGATCTTCGATGTCATCCGCTTCAAGTCGGTCACCAATCTGAAGGGTGATCTGCCGGAAGGGTATGTCTCGGCAGGCGGCCGCACACCGGCCGGAATCGGGAGGGTGACGAAACGGGTGGTCAGCGAGATCAGCGGCAATGCGGAACTGCTGGACGAATTGCGGCGGACCTCGGAAAAGGTCGCGGCGATCGTCGGCGCGCTCTCCGTTGTCTCCGACCCGAGCCACCGGGACCGGATCATCGATCGCTATACCGGTCTGCTGGCCGAAAATGCCGGCCGGCAGCGGGCGCTTCTCGAGCAGCTTGGCCTGTACGGACCGGCGGCGGAGTAAGCCGCGGTCACGCCCGATATGCGCCGCTCTTTTTCTGACCGCGCCGGCCGCTTTGCCGCAGTTAGTCGAGCGCCACATTCGGAGCGGCCGTAGCGCCGCCGCATACCGACGACCTACGATTTGCCGGAGTGGCCCTGGCGGCGACGGAAGATGATGGCCGCACCTTAGAGCATTCCGTGACTCGGAGAAAAACGGAACCGATCTAGTTGCGGCCCCGGCTCCCGGCGCGACATGGACCGAAGCCGAAGGTCTTCCTATATGCAGGCAATGCGGCATCGACGGCAGATTCAACAGCGTTGAGCCTTGACGGACCCAGATGCGATGCCTCAGCGAGACCGTTACTGCATGTACCAGCCATGGCTGACAACCAGTGACTGGCCGGTGAGAGCATTGGTCTCGAAACCGGCAAACAGCAGCGCCACTTCGGCGACATCGTCAACCGTGGTAAACTGTGCATCCACAGTGCCGCCGAGCATTACCTTCTTGATGACCTCGTCTTCGGAAATTCCGAGTTCCTTTGCCTGTTCCGGAATTTGCTTGTCGACGAGCGTCGTCCGGACGAAGCCGGGGCAGATGACGTTGGCGCGCACGCCATCCGGTCCGCCTTCCTTGGCGACCACGCGAGCAAGGCCGAGCAAGCCGTGCTTGGCGGTGACGTAGGCCGATTTCAGCGGCGAAGCCTCATGCGAATGCACCGAGCCCATATAGATGATCGCGCCGCCCTTCTGCGCCTTCATATGTGGAACGCAAGCCTTGGTGGTGAGGAACGCGCCATCGAGATGGATGGCGAGCATCTTCTTCCAGTCGGAAAAGGCGTAGTCCTCGATCTTGTTGACGATCTGGATGCCGGCATAGGAGACGAGCACGTCCACCCGGCCCCACTTGGTTACGACGGCGGCGACGCCGGCATTCACGGCTTCCTCGCTGGTGACGTCCATCGCAAGACCGATCGCCTCGCCCGGGCCCGCAGCCGTCAGGTCCTTGGCCGCCGCTTCCGCCGCCTCGAGCTTCAGGTCGGCGATGACGACCTTGGCACCTTCCGAAACGTATTTTTTGGCGATCGCTAGCCCGATACCGCTGGCCGAGCCGGTGACGATGCAGACCTTGTCCCTGAGCTTCATGGTTCGCTCCTTATTTTGCAAGATAATCATGGACCACTTCGCCGAGGCCCAGCGTCAGGTCCGAGAGAATATGGACGGCGGATTTGACCTCAAGCACCGGCAGGTCGGCGACCGGCGCCAGCGCGTGCGGAAACAGCGCCAGGGCGCCCGGTCCTTCCCACGCGCCCTTCACCGTCAGATCCTCCAGATAGTAGCGCACCAGTTCGCAGATGCGCGGTGTGCAATCGACATGTGGAATAATCTTCAGCATGAAATTCGGCTGCTTCAGGCTTTCGAGGATTTTCGCCTCGTCGAGTGACCGATGCTTGAAGCCCATCGTTGCGGTGGCGACGCGCTGACCGCCATAGTCGAGCGTGCCGACCAGCGCATCCTTGACGGATGTCAGCGATGGCTCGGCCAGTTTCTTCGGAAAGCCCCAGATTTCGCGTCCGCCGGCGATCGGCGCGTCGTCGTTGAGATACATGGAATGCACGTAACCGCCATGTACCCCTTGATAGGTCACCGGGATGACCTGGCCGGATTCGGTATAGTCGCCAAAGCCGGTCGAGTCCGGCATGCGGATGAATTCGTATTTCACCAGCGGCTCATCGAACTGCAGCGGTTCGGGCACGACCCGGCGCAGGGCCTCCGGATCGGTGCGATAGGTGATGATCATATATTCGCGATTGACGAACCGGTAAGGCCCTGGCGGGTAGGATGGACTGGTCAGCGGCATGGCAAAGGCATTGCGAACGACATCTTCAATTTTCATGGTTTTTCCCACGCAGGCGTTTCTCGGCAAGGTCGAAAATCCGTATCCCATTGGTCGGACGCGTTCGGTCGAGCCAATCTGGATGGTTCAGCGTCTCGACCACATCGTCATGGCCGGCCTTCCAGTGTTCCTCCACGGAGAGCCGCGAAAACTCATAGTCCTTAGATCCGGTTTCATAGGCGGCATGCCGATAGATCAGGTGCACCATGGTCACGGCGCAATCATTGCCGATCTTTTCAAGGAGCCTCGCATCGGGATCGTCCTTCAGCTCAGGCGGCAGCTTTTCAGTCAGCCTCTTGGCCGCCATGCGCACCGACTGAAGCTTGCGGAACTGGTCGGTGTTGAGCCGCGTGCGGCTGGAAAAACGGATTTCCTTCTCTCGGGCATCGACGTCAAAGACATCCTTCGGCAGCACGCCCTTGGCGCTGAACAAATCGACCTGGAAGATGCAGAGATCTGTCTCCAACTCGCTACCACCGAGAATGCGCTGCAGCGGCGTGTTGGAAACGATACCTCCATCCCAATAATAGCGGCCGTCGATCTCGACGGGCGCAAAACCCGGCGGCAACGCCCCGGAGGCGGCCACGTGTTTGGGCGAAAAAGCACAATCGCGGTTGTCGAAATAATTGAAGTTGCCGCTAACGACATCGACAGCGCCGAGGCTGAGACGGATGGCACCGGAATTGATCAAGTCGAAATCGACGAGACCGGCGAGGGTCTCCTGCAACGGCGCGGTGTCGTAAAGGCTGATCGCGGCCATCGGATCGCCCGGGATGTTCCATGGCGCAAAGACGCGCGGCGTGAAAAAGCCGGGAACGCCGGTCAAAGACCCCAGAAAAGCGGAGGATTCGTTGAACCATTTGCGCATCGCATTGCCATTGCCGAGAAAATGGCCGGGCAGTCCGGACGAGACCCGATGCCAGAAGGTCCTTAGGTTATCGACACGCTGATCGACGGGGCTTCCGGCAATGATGGCTGAGTTGATCGAACCGATAGATATCCCGGCCAGCCAGTCGGGGCGGATGCCAGCCTCATGCAAAGCTTCGTAAGCGCCGGCCTGGTAGGCACCCAGAGCACCACCGCCCTGAAACACCAGCACGGTTTTCTCTGTCGGAATAGTACTCACGGGACGCTTTTCCTCAAATGCTGCAGCTGCTAACAAATAACACAGAGAAGGCCATTGAGCTGCACAGGGCAGATTAAGTTTCAGTAATGCAGGAGGGCTTCTGAGTAATCGTATACTAAGTCATTTCAGAGACTTGCTAGTCAAATCGGCGCATTCTTCGCAACCATTGAGGCCTTTAGTTAGTCCTGCCGATAGCATCTTGCGATGCAACAAAATGTGACAACGCTGGCCATGCGGCTATGTAGACTGCGAATTCACCCACGCCAGGCCAATCCTTCATTTCAGGCTTGCTACGCCGTTCGACCAGCGTCGTCAGCTGGTTCAATCAACGAAGTCTCGCTTCGAGACAGGAGCACTCTTATGTTCCATAATATCCGTTACGCCACATTGTGTGTAGCCGGATTGCTTGAAGTGCTCCGCAAGTCGCGTCTCAGCATGAACTCACAATGTCGCATTTCTAACTGGCTGGCGACGTGCGCATCTAACCAGCTTTGACAACGACTGTTCCAAGCGCCTCGCACGCGTGACTCTATGTGGCTCCTATGGCATGTATTCCGCTCATGGGGCGATTAAACAGGATGAATGGTTGGCAGCGTCTATGGTTTGCAGGGACCATTTTATCGCTCATCGCCTTTGCTCTGATTTATCCTGTCATCGAGCAGGGAAAGCTTCGGAACTTTAGCTACAGATGGGCGGTCGAGAAGGATTACAGAAATCCGGCCTGCTCCCACTTTGTAGATCAGCCTTTCGAACGGCTCCAAGAGCCACCGTATGGCGACGGCGGCACTTGTTGGCACATATACACATCTCGCCGTTACGCTGATAGCCATGAAGGCTTCAAAGACTATGCAGCTTGGGTCTCAAATGATGATCGGACTTACTGGCTGAATGTGTTGGCGTTCTGCGGAATCATGGCGCTAGTCGTTCTTTTCTTTTCAGCGCTTGTTTATGGCTTTGGCAAAACTATTGGCTGGATCGTAACAGGCTTCAAACAGCCAAGGGTTTAGGGGCGTGAAGCCGTGCGCTCGGTCGATGCCGGCATGGTTTTTGTAACCGAGCATCGGAATAGCAATGTCATGCTGCCTGGTCGCGGCTGGTGTCGGAGTTTCCGTGGGCTGCTTCGCCTTGGAATACTTCACCGTCCAACGCGCGTACACGCGGCTTCGGCGGTGTGTCTCTTGGGCCGCTACGTGCCGACTCAGGGTAGCCGGATTACGCGGGCGTTCGAAATTCTCCGCGCCGAACGAACTGGAGCAAATCCAACGCTTCGCGTTCGGGACCTGCAGGCTTGCCGCTTGCCAGCCAAAGTACGAAGCTTGCCCCGAAATAGCCGATCCCGCCGATTGGTATCATGATCGCCAGTTGCAGGGACTCTGACCTGTCGGTGATCATGAGGCCGACGCCCCAGACACAGCCAGCCATAACCAGCGCGGCGACGATCGAACGCCAGCAGGCGAGAAGCTGAGCCCTCACTGACACGCCGGTGAGACGCCTCGCCAGGAAGACATACATCAGGATGCCGATCGCGGCGCTGATGCATCGCGCGAACAGAAGACCAACCAGCCCACCCCAGACCAGGCCGGCGAAAATCAGGGGAAAGCGGACGAAGATGAAAGCGAGGTCTAGCTGAAACAGCGACCGCGTGCAGCCGAGGCCCATTGCCAAGGGAGTCACCGGCATTTTAAAGGCGATGATGGCGAAGACCGCGCCTAACACCTGAGCCACCAGCGCGGCCGAGGACCACGCCGGGCCAAGGACCATGCTGACGAAGGGCTCGGCAACCAGCGCGAACCCAATGCCTACCGGCAGCGCCGCCGCAACAAGCAGGCCTTGGGATCGAAGGAATGCATGCCGCAGGCGTTCAGGATCGTCCTGAAGCCGTGCAAAGACTGGGAAGAGCAAGCCTGCGATCGGCGCCGTCGTTTCACGCACTGGCAGCGAGGCAAGCTTGTCGCCTACGGTGTACTGGCCGAGAGGGCCGGCGCCTAGCATGGCGCCAAGCGCAAGCTGGTCGGCGCGCCAGTTGAGCTCATTGAGGCCGGAGCTGAGCGCCACCCACCCGGAGAACGAGAACAGATTTCTCCAGTGAGCAAACGAAATGCGCGGCAAATAAGGAAGCAGGACGTACGACATGATCACACCGGCCACCTGCGAGGCGAGCGTGCCGATCACGAGCGCCCAGTAGCTGCGAAAAATCAGGGCGATGACGACGGCGACGACCACGCCAACCACCCTGTTGATCAGGTCGATGAATATCTCTTGGTGAAAGGAAAGGCGCCGCCGGAAGTCCACAAGCCGGGGGTTCACGAGGCCGCTGATCAGCGCGCCGCCTCCAAGCGCGAAGAATATGCCGATCAGACGGTCGTCCTGATAGGACCATGCGACGGGATAACCTGCGCTAACCAGCAGGACGGCGATCGCCGCCGCGCGCAGCATGTTCAGCGTCCAGGCCGTATTGTAATGTTCTCGCTGCGGGCTCTTGTGCTGGATGAGGGCCGAACTGAGCGAAAGTTCGGTTATGGCCGCGATGATCGAAAGGACGATAGTCGCGAGGGTCACTAGGCCGAAATCGGCAGGTGATAGCATTCGAGCCAGTGCCAGCATGCTAGCCACGCCCAGAAGATTTGAGACGACGCGTCCGCCGGCGGTCCACATTGCCCCGACACTCAGCTGTTTGCGTACACCTTCCAACGTTGTTTCCTCGCTTACGCTTACAGTGCTAATGCGGTGCAGTTCTCGTGAGAAATATTCATCGGGCCGTGGTGTCCAGCTATGTCTTGCTGGAGGTATAAGACGAACGAAAGGTCAGGTACATCGCAACCCTGACGGCTGAGGCAGAAGAAACAGCGAAGCCAAAATCCCAGGGCCAGGCAAGTACTCACTGGATCGGTCGCAGCCTCACTGAAGAGCTGAAAAATGTTGATCTGATTCATCGCAAGAGCATGTCAGTCGCTTTCTTCAACAGCCTGCTAGACCGGGGTGCTCCGGGCGACGGTACGCGCAATCTCAAGGGCTTCCTCATATGTGTCGGCCCAGTGGACGGTGCTGTAGTTCCGACCTGTGTACTCGTACACAGCGCGGTTCTTGCCGAAGCGGTCGGGCAGCAGCACGCTGTGCTGCGAACGCAGGGCGCAGAGAATGTGTGGGTGCATGCGGTCAGTAACCAGCACCTTACCGGTATCCAGCCTGCGGTTGCCGCTCGCGAGCACGTAGCGCGCAAAGCGATCGTAGCTGCCGGCAATCTGCCTATTGACGATCGAACGGAGCGTTGGCGCCAGTGTGCGGACGCGGGAGAAGAAGCGCCCTGGAAACAGGATCCGCATGCCCGCGGGATCATAGTGCGTCCAGTCGAACACTTCGACGTCACTTGGCGCAAGGGATCCGACGCCCTCGATATCGTCGCGGGCGAGCCAGATGACATCGTGATCAGGCGCGGCGTGCCTTGGCTGCGGCGGGAGGAGCAGCGCGGAATCGTGGACCGTCTCCACATGGACGTTGCCGGGGAATACGTTGCGCGCTGACTCAGCGCTGACCGGGTCCCTGGCCAAAAGTACAGCATTGCGATGATTTCCGAAGATCGTGCGCGCCTCGCGGCGGTCCTCGTCGTCGACGAACAGCATGGTCGACGGCAGCGACACGAGGCGATTATTGGGGCACGCCTCGGCGACGATGCGCTTGACCTCTGCGTGGCGCGGCCATAGGCGCGAGACCGTGACCCCGCCCGAGAAGAGTATCGTGCCGTCCCCGACAGCGCGAATCATTTGCTGAAGATCGAAGTTGTGCCCATGCGCCGTATAGGCGATGGGCGCATTACGTTGCTTCAAATAGTCCATGGCGGCCACCCACATCATGTGGTTGCCGACATTGAAGTCGAACGGGAACTGCAGAAGCGCTACAGGCTGGCATTCGGGGATGTATCGGTCGAGACACTCGCGAATCGCTCGCGCCTGCTGCGCCTTTTGCGCCGCGTCTTCAGTCGAAAGTGCTGTACCGGTCATGTGCGCCTACCCTCGATCACGCACTGCCGCGATTGGCGAATGCTGGAACCTGTCTTTGCTAGCGCCCTACCAGGTGACAAACCGGCGCACGCCCTCTTGGACACTGTCATCCGCACCGCGCTGGAGGAGCCCTTACAGGCCCCCGAGCGAAGTGAAGCCAATGATTGCTGGTCTTGCGTCTTGGATCTTTGGCGCCGCGGTAGGCATCGATTCTCGAAGTCCTTGCTGTGTCTAGTGCAGGAGGTGCCGTCCCAAAAATGTCTTCTTGGACGGAGAAGGTTCAGTGCGTTCGGGTCACAAGCATGTGTCCAGCCGAGAGGTCAAAGTCCAGTCCCTCTCGTCCTGCGCGAGAGAAGTAATCGTCTGCCGCCTTTCGGCACCCAGACCAATCCGAATAGGCGTGAAGTGCGACAGCGCCGCCGACGATGAGATGAGGCATAACCCGCTCTAGACAGGCGCCGACAGGCTCGTACCAATCAACATCGATATGGGCCAAAGCGACCGGCTCGGCGACTGTAAGCGTGTCTTGCACCTTACCCTTTATCAGTTGGACGTTGTTGGACTCGACGGGATAACCAAACCTAGCGAAGTTGTTCGTCACCGTCGCCATCAGGTCATCATCATAGAGATAGTATTGCTCGCCTCCAAGGCCGACGGCTTCGCCGGCAGTGATTTCAGCGTACCGAGCTTTCATGTCGTCGCCATCGTGCTCCGAAGGCGGAGGGAGCATCTCGAACAGGTCGTACACGCGCATAGCGCGCTGAGGCGACTTGGCGGAACACATGAGAATTGCTGAACCGCCGCGCGCACAACCTGCCTCAATGATCAACGCTCCGCTCGGGGCGGTACGACGCACTACCTCAAGCAATTGATGAAGTTGACGATCAGTCGTGTAAGAAAGGTGTTCGGCGCGCACCCTTGACCAAACCTGTCGAACGGTCCTTGGGTAGGCGGTCCGACGGGCGCGTTCCAAAAGCGCGTTGAGGCGCCAACGCGCCCCACGCGCAACTCTATGTACTGCTTTCATAACGCCCCCATCTCCCCGCAACAGCGTCCGCCTCGGCGAAGCCTTACTGAACTCCCTACGACTCCCCTTGGCGGGGAAGCCCGCTAGCGTCGTGTCTTGCCCTTCTCATCGACGTACTCGTCATTGGCAAAGCTGATCTGTTTTCATGATACGATCATCTCTGGTCCTCACTCGCATACCTTCAAAGCGTTGACGGATAACTTGGCGGTTCATCAGGACAAAGTAAGCCAAGAGGAGGGGGTCTGCGGTCTTACATCCATTTCGGAAAAAAGATTGACCGTCATCTGCTGCGCGCGGCTATCTACGCATGGCATATTCCTTATCGGAACAGTAACTACTAGAGACACCAAACCCTTTATCCAGTTCTTTATTCTTCTCCGCCAACTTCTCGTGAGCTGAGGCGGTTGGAAAGCCCAACTGTTGTCTAAGCCCCATACCCATTGAATTGATCCAGTCGAAAACACTCGCGCTCCACTCACTGCTCTGTAACAGATAGCATGGGAGATATTTGGACGTGTGCCACCTGGCAGTGGTGGTAGAATTTCGTTGGCACGTGTAGAGGATTTCGAAAGAATGACGAGTCCGTCGGGAGATTCTTCGTTGTCTAGAACCGCATCCCATTCGTACCCGACCAGTCCCTTCAGCCTATCGCCGTTTCTTAAACCTGTGTGCGCGTAGATAGGGTCAGCAGCATTAGAAACGATGAAATCAAACCCCTCATAGATGCTACCTTGATCGGATACATAGCCCACCCCCATCAGTGCATTCTCCGGTCTATTGACCTCCTTAGAGCGAAACAGTGAAGTTGACGCAGGAGGATCTAGCTGAGCCACCGGATCGAGAGATAGGCCGGCGCCAATACCCGATGAATCCTTGTATATGGTAACAACGCGGCTCGACTGCCCCCGGCTTGAGCAGTCGAACCGAACCTGCCAATAAGCAGTATTAGCAGAGTAAAACGCGAGATGAATACCATTATCGCGCGCCAACTCAACTCGATCACGCTGTTCCATCGACCAATACTCATCATGACCAACCGAAAGAAATATTCTGTGCGAAAGAATTTGTAAAGGGTTTCTGTGAACATCCACATTGGTGTAATAGGATATGTCGTAACCCTGCGACTCCAACCAGCGGACCATGTTGTACTCCCAAGTGAGCATATTATTACAATTGAAACCATCAGTATTGCTGAATCCGAGATGGGTGGCATCATAGGGGCGATCAAAGCTTATCTGGTATGCTCTTGTGTTACTGGTGCTATTAGCATCATATACACTGAAGCCGCCGAATATGTTATACGCTTGAGCAGTCGTTACTGCATCCTGAAAGCCTATGTCGCTGGGGTGATTGTCTTTGCGCAGAACAAACGGGACAAGCGACTGTTTGCCGCTTCTGCAATCAGTTAACTTGATAACATAAAGTCCGCTTGTCCAAGCTGCAGATGTTTTCAGTTCATACGATACGTCCCATAGGCATTCGATCAAACGCGTGCCAGGATTGGTCATGGTGGGGCTTGATTGAGTTAATCCGTCTAGACCGAGCGCGCTGGCTATAAGTCGACCGCCTGCACCGCCGTAGTAGCCAAGGCGATAGACCTCAAGATTATATTGTCCAGCGGAAGACAAGGAAACCTTTAGGTTCAAGGGGTCCCCTGCATTTATACTTGTTGCATCCGCATAAGCCTCGATCTCGTGGTTCGTCGCCAAATTTGTAATCTTCCAATCAGTTGTGCCGGCATTTAGATTTTCGATTACAATTGAGTTTTGAGAGTCCACTCTGATGCCCTTACTGGTGAAGTTGTTAAGGCCCTCGGTCGTGGATACGACTGCTAGAGCTCGGATTTGGCTGCCAAGAAGACCCGAAGGTATTCTGATGCGAGCACTCGTCTCTCCGGCAATATTCGTCCATGCCCCGTCAACTTCTTGCTGCCAACCGTAAGCCGCCTCCTTCTCAGGACTTTGGCCGCATTCATTGAAAACATTTGCGGTCAGCGTATTTCCAACAGTGGCGCTCCCTCTAAGGAGAACATAATAGGTGTGTTCCTCGTTCGACGAAGTGGGTATCTTTTGCGCGCCACTCTTGACACTGCCTTGCATGGGTCCCCCTGACCGTTATCCCACATTGGTACGTAGTGATTATTTATTCGCTGGGCGTGGCCGCGTTTCGGGAGCCTATAATTTCAGAGCCTTCCGATGACAGTACGAAACCAGCGTTCTGCAACGATCTATCGAGAAGTTTTATAGAGCCTTAGTAGGTTTCCCTCAACGGCCAATTGGCCCGACTTAGACCGCTTTTCGGCTACGTAGCGGGGGCTATCACTGCCCGTTTGATTGCGTCGGCGCGGCCATTCATCCTCCAATTGAAGGTTTGCTGATTCGCTCTTCCTGTGAACTGCCCCCATTTTCGACCAGACAGTCGGCATAAGCAGAAAGGCTCAAGCACAGGCTTATGTCCAACGAACCTGTCGTCGGCAATTCCGAGGTCAAGAAGCTCGAAGAGCGGGTGCGTGAGCTGGAACGCATGCTCGGCCGCAAGACGCTGGAGGCCGAGATCCTCCGCGAGGCCATTTCCAAAGCCCAGACAACAAAACAGATATCGCGGCCAATCTTGTTGCCGAAGGAGGTTCCCGATGAAGACACTTCACGCGACGAGCTGCGGCCGGAAGACCACATCGGCATAGTAGTTCGCTGAATCATAGGTGCTGGTCGGGAAGAGACCTGTGGTGGCGGAACTTTCCGCCGACGGTCAACCATCGGGGAACCAAGGAATCCACCAGGAGTGGGCGCGAAGTCCACCAACGAGCGTTGCGATACATGGCAGGCACCTCTCTCGCGAGATTGTCAGGGTCGAATGTATGAGGATCATGCGATACGCAACTCTGAAGTATAGTCGAAAATGGGAGAGTATATCCTACGACTTTCGCTCTGCAGGCGGCATCCTTTGGGCAAACGGGCGTGTTGCACGGCCCAGGTGATGGCTGAGATGCGCGAGGTCGGCAAGATGCGCCGCATCCTGTACAAGGCTCGAAGCCGCAAGCGGTGGCTTTTTTCGACATCGCCGCATGGTGGTGCCAATGCTGGCCCCCCAAGCAGGAAGCCACGCACTGGACCGTTCGTGCAATGGCATAAGCCGCTGGGATCTCATGACCTGTTGATTTTCCCGGGCGATGCCTCGGTGTCGCGCCGAAGATATGTGTTTCTGCTGGATTTAGGCTGAAGTACCCGCCCCACCTCATCAATAGTGATGAGGCAAAATAAACGATCTCCACCTTCCTCAAGGCGTCGCCAGACTGCACACTAGGGACGCGGCTTCGGACTTGTCGTCCGGCGTGCGAACAGAACCAAGGCAGTTGGACCAGCATCCCTTTAAGGATGTTTTGCAGGCGAGATATATATATATGAATTCATCGCACCGCGCCCCCCACGTGTTCTTTCGCGCGACGTTTGTCATCGGTGCACTCGCCTTTCTTGCCGGAGCTGTGTCGCCAGCTCTCGCCGATAGCGCCCCCTTGACTCCGCAAACGAAAATCCGTCTGACGATCGTCCAATGGATGCAGTCCAAAGGCCAATATGAACGCTGGGATGCGCTTGGCGGCGAATACACCGTCTCGGATGAAGGCGCTGTCTTTTTGCCCTTTCTTGGATCCCTTTCCGTCGGCAATCGCGATAACACCAGCCTCACCAACGAGATTGCCAAGCGCCTGCAGGAAAAAATCGGATTGGTTCAGGCACCTGCGGTCACCATCGAAATTCTCGAATACCCGCCAATCTACGTCGTCGGAGACGTAACCAAGCCCGGGGAATACAAATTCCGCCCTGGACTGACCGTCCTGCAATCACTGGCACTGGGCGGCGGCCCGTTGCGCGCCACAAGTCTGCAGCAATCGCAGACGATCAAACTCGCAGGCGAACTGCGGGAAATCGACCACTCGCTGCTGCGCAGCACTGCCAAATTAGCACGGCTCCAAGCAGAGATGAGCGGGGCGAAGGAGATAACGTTCGATCAGACGCTCGGCGTCGATCAGCAATACGCTGCGGGAATATACAACGAGGAACGGGTCATTTTTCAGGCTCGTGCAAATGCGCTGGACAGGCAGTCGAAGGCGCTCACGGAATTGCGTGATCTTTTGAACAGTGAAGTCGGCATGCTGGGCGAGAAGGTGCAGGGCTCGGAAGACAATATCAAATCGATCGAGGACCAGCTGACCAGCGTCAAAACGCTGGTCACGAAAGGCCTCACCGTTTCGTCGCGTCAATTGGATCTGGAACGGTTGCTCACCACCTACCGCTCCAATCGGCTCGACCTTGTCACCGCCATCATGCGGGGCCGTCAGGCGATCAGTGAGACAACGCGAAATCTCGAGGGGCTTTATGATACGCGGCGAAGCGAAGTCGCTTCCGCATTGCAGTCGGAACAGGCAAGTCTTGACCAGCTCAAATTGAAGCGCGAGATGACGCAAAAACTGCTTCTCGATGACCTCGCGGCAGGGGGAGGCTCGAATATCACAGACGAGGCGCTCCCGCTGACGTTTACGGTGAGCCGGCGAAGCGAAAGCCAAATCAGGCAGTTCCAGGCCTCCGAAACAACGGCACTGATCCCGGGTGATGTTGTGAGGGTCGTTCGAACCCCCATTGCGGATCGCGTGTCTCAGGCCGCCCCTGCCGACCTGCCGCGTGAAACTGAAACACGCGCCAGTCAGGCAAGCCAGTGACCCGCGAAAAGCATCTATTGCAAACGAACTCGCAGCGGACGATTGACCAGCGCCAAGGCGCTCCGACTACCTGCGCGAGAGAAATCGCTCTTGATACAAGCTGCCATAGACCCGACCAGGTCTTGAATTCGCTTCCTTCCCTAACAGGAATGCCTGTGCCGCATATCTTCGAAGTGGCGTTGGGCAACATGTCGGCGACAGCGCGCCGGAGATCCCGTCCCACAGCATAGCGGCTAAGGATAATTGATGACTTTGCGCATGATCCCAGCCAGTGGGCAGACTTATACCCAGATCCTCAAGTCGACGATGCTGATGGGCGGTTCCTCCCCCGTGAACGTCGCTCTAAGCGTCAGAGGTGGCGGCCACGCTCGTGCAGGTAGGGCTGGCATGGCACTTCGTATCGAAGTTCGGCACGCCAGGAGCCGGCATGGCATTTTTCGGCCTCTACGTCTGGCATAGCATCCTCATTTACGTGATCGTGCGGCGGCTTACCGGCTTCCGCGGATCCGCAGCCAACCGCAGGCACGTGCTGCTTTTCCTGCCTGCATCGGTGTTGGTATTCTTGGCGTTTTGGGTCTTGCCATTATGGCCGGCGATCGGGATCGGCGCCTTGGCCGTAGCTCTGACGGGGATCTACTCGCTTCCCATGCTGATCCAGCTACTTCCGCCCGAGGTGATGCCCGCAGTGACCAGAGGATGGATCGCGAAATTCGCCTAACAAGAAATGCGCATCAGGCCCTTCGGCACAACGAAGATTGCATCACGCAATCAGGAAATCATACAAGCGCGATGTCCCGATCGTGCTGTACGGCGGCGGGTATGCTGGCCCCCTCAGCCAATGAGCTTCGAAGTGCTTCGACAACCCTGACGATGTCGAGATCCGTCATCTGAGCATAAAGCGGCAGGATTATCGTTTGCCGCTGCGCTGCCACGCTTCGCTTCAGACTTGTGGCAACACGATGGGAACTTTGGCCCGAATAGGCCCCCTCCAGATGGATGTTCATCACACCGCGCCGGGTGGATATCCCCTGATCGAGCAGCGCTTGCATGACCGCCCTTTGGTCGACAGCATCAGGCAATCTCACACAAAAGCTCTGCCAGTTGCTGCGAGCCCAGTCGGGCTCGATTGGCAGCGTTAGCCCAGGGATCGTGGACAGGCGCTCTATATACTGCTCGGCAAGCCGCCGGCGCTGCGCAATCAGCTCCGGCAGCCGCCGCAGTTGCACCCGTCCGACCGCCGCCTGAAGGTCGGTCATGCGGTAATTGTAGCCTAGTTCCTCATAGTCTTCAAAGATCACCTGCCTCGAGCCGTGACGGACGGCGTCGGTGACGCTCATGCCATGCTGGCGCCAGAGGCGAAATTTTCGGTCATACTCGGAATTGGCCGTAGTCAACATGCCACCATCCCCGGTCGTGACGACCTTACGGGGGTGGAAGGAGAAGCAGGCAATGTCGCCATGCGACCTGCCAATTTTTTCCCAATTTCCATCCCAAAGGATTTCGCTTCCCGTTGCGCACGCCGCATCCTCGATGACCGGTATCGAGAGGCGCTTCCCGATCTCAACGACAGGGCGAAGATCGCAAGGCATGCCGAGCTGATGAACGCACAGGATTGCTCTGGTGCGGGGCGTGATGGCCGCTTCGATCAGGCTGGGGTCGATATTGTAACCATCTGCCTCGATGTCGATAAAGACAGGCACGCCATCGCAGTATCTGATGGCGTTCGCGGTTGCGATGAACGAATGACTGGCCGTAATGACTTCATCACCGGCACCGATACCTACCGCCATCAAGGCGAGATGCAGTGCGGTCGTGCAGTTTGAAACGGCGCAGGCATGTGCAGCGCCGACAAAGGCAGCGAATTCACTCTCGAAAGCGGCAACTTCCGGCCCCTGCGTCACCCATCCTGATAGAATAACGCGGCGGACAGCCTCCGCCTCCTCCTCTCCGAGAACGGGCTTGGCAACTGGAACTACAGGTAGCGACGGGCTCATGCAGCTTGGCCTCCTGCCGCATCGGTCTTCATCTTCCACCAGGCGACAAGGTCGCGAAGCCCTTGTTCCATCGATATTTCCGCTTTGAAGCCCAGGAGTTTCTCGGCCTTGCTGATATCGGCAAGACGACGGGTTACGCCGTTTACCGCGCGGGCTTCCTTGTGCTGCGGTTCGAGTGAGACCCCCATGATGCTGCTCAGCATCTGCGCGAGTTCCCGGAGGCTTATTTCCCTGCCACTCGCGACATTGAACACTTCATCCGTGACATCGCTCTTCGCAGCCAGCAGGTTTGCCCGGGCGATGTCACGTGCATCGACGAAGTCCATCGTCTGGCTGCCGTCTCCATAGATGAGGGGTGGCATTCCGGTCGCCAGACGCTCCATCCAGCGGATCAGCACTTCGGTATAGGCGCCGTAAACGTCCATTCGCGGCCCGTATACGTTGAAATAGCGCAGTGCCACATAGCGCAGGCCGTACATCTCCGCAAAGCTGCGAAGCAGCCCCTCGTTAAACGTCTTGGCCGCGCCGTAGATCGTCCTGTTATTATAGGGATGATGCGCTTCGGTGGTCGGAAAGCTTTCGGCCAAACCCAGCACAGAGGCAGAAGAGGCAGCGACGACTTTCGACACGCCTGCCTTTACGGCAGCTTCGAGAACATTGAACGTGCCTTCGGCCAGCACATCGAAAGCAAGCCGTGGGTCTTCCGCGCATTGCGTGATGCGGATGGCCGCCTGGTGAAAGACGATGTCCACGCCCTCGAAGGTTCTCGCCAACAAGGCTCTGTCACGAATATCTCCCTCGATGATGTTGACGGAGCCGCCACCGATTGCCGTGCTGAGATTGTCCCGGCGTCCACGCACGAAGTTGTCGAGGATGATAATCTCGCGCGGCTTCTCCAATGCGACGAGATCGGCGATATGCGACCCGATCAGGCCGGCTCCGCCGGTAATGAGTACCCGTTGATTTCTCACGATCTTCCTCCATGCGATATATCCAGCACAGGATCGGCTTCCGTGCGCCAACGTATGAACTTCGCCGGCACACCCGCCACGACTGAAAACGGTTCGACGTCGGAAACAACGACTGCGCCCGCTCCGACGATCGCCCCTTTTCCGATGCTCACGCCGGGAAGAATCGTTGCGTTCGTTCCAATATCGGCCCATGCGCCGATGCGGACCGGCTTGATTTCGAGATCGGTGCGAATGATCGGCACATCCACCGGCTGTGCTGTGTGGGTCGAGCCAAGCACCTTGGCGCCAGGGCCCCAGCCGACACAATCCTCGATAACCAGGTCGCGTGCATCGAAATAGGCCATCGGGCCGATCCAGACATTGTCGCCGATCACGCAAGTGCCGTCGAAGCGGCCCTGGATATAGGCCTGAGCGCCGATGAACACGCCATTGCCGATTTCAAACGTTTCGGGATGTTTGAAACCGGCGCCGCCCGCAACCTGCAGTCCGGTGCCGCAGCTCCGCGCGATCGCTTGCCAGATGGCTTTCCGCATCAGTGTGTCGACGACCCCGTCGCCTGTGGCGAAACGACCATAGAGGTCTATCAGGCCAGCGGGCCCGTATGATTGTCTGAGTTCTTCGACCAACCCAGTTTGGTAGCCAGGATCTGCCGGCCTTTCATGGCGACCATGGACCGCCTGCACCAGTCGAGCCTCGCCGGCGCGGTTAACTGACATAGGCGTACTCCAGCGCGGCGACCACCTGGTCAACGTGTCGTACAGGCATCTCTGGATAGATCGGCAGCGAGAGGACCTCCCGTGCCGCGGCTTCCGAGACCGGGAAATCCCCGGCCTGGTAACCAAGGTCGGCATGGGCTTTCTGCAGATGAACAGGGATGGGATAATGGAGCCCGGACGGAATGCCTTCCGCGCTGAGCAGGCGCTGAAGCCCATCGCGATCACGACTTCTTATGGCATAGACATGATAGACGTGACGCCGGTCGGATGCTTCGACAGGGGTCGTCAAAACCGTCGATCCGGCAAGCAGCGAAGAGTAGCGGCGCGCATGCGTGCGACGCGCCTCGGTCCAGGCTTCAAGGTGCCGGAGCTTGACACGCAGGATCGCGCCTTGAATGGCGTCCATGCGATAGTTAAAGCCCTTCAGCAGATGGTGATAGCGCTGCTCCTGACCCCAGTCTCGCAGCATGCGCATCGTCTTGGCCTGATCATCGTCATTGGTAACGACCATACCCCCCTCGCCGCAGGCGCCGAGGTTTTTGCCCGGATAGAAGCTGAAGCAGCCGGATAGGCCGATACTGCCGGCGCGGTGGCCTTTGTATTGCGCGCCATGGGCCTGGCAGGCGTCTTCGATGACGGGTATCCCGTGGCGCTCGGCAATTGCCTTGATCGCGTCCATATCGGCCATTTGACCGTAGAGATGGACGGGAACAATGGCCTTGGTCCGGGGAGTAATCTTTGCCTCGACCTCCGCCGGATCCATCGTGAGTGTCACCGGCTCAACATCGACGAACACGGGTCGTGCGCCGGTGTAGCAGATCGCCGACACGGTTGCGACGAACGTGAATGGCACCGTAATGACCTCATCGCCAGGGCCAACGCCCGCCGCAAGGAGGGCAAGATGCAAGGCACTCGTTCCGGTGTTGACGGCTATTGCATGCTTGACGTTGCAATAATCTGCGAATTCCTGCTCGAAATGCGCGACCTCGTCGCCCAATACGTACTGCCCTGAGGCGAGGACGCCGAGCACGGCGGCGTCGATCTCACCCTTAATTGATTGATATTGTGCCTTAATGTCCAGGAACGGGATCATGCGATGCGCCTTGCCTCTTCGAGCTCGATGATGCGACCGCGCTGGGCCAACGACCGGCTTGCTGCTTCCAGAATCCGAACGACGCGCAGGCCGGCATGGCCGTCCGTAATGGGCCGCGAATTCTGCTCGATGCACTCGACGAACTGATCCAGTTCGCGTTTCAGTGCTTCGGTCATATCGAGCTTGGGCGCCCACATGTCGCCGCTGCGGTAGCCGACCATCATCTGATGCACTTTCTCGCCGTAAGCCTGTGAATTCGGGTTCAGCGTGATGCCCTTGTCGTAGACCTTGATTTTTTCGCTGGGCTCCAGATCGTCGTAAACGATCATCTTGTTGCTGCCACCGATCAGCGTGCGGCGCACCTTGACCGGCGCCAGCCAATTGACGTGGATGTGTGCGATGAGCTTGCTTTCGAAGAAGAGCGTCAGATAGGCGATGTTTTCCGGCTCGCCGAGTACATGGCTCATGCCTGTCGCTGAAACAGCCACCGGCCTTTCCTGCACAACATGGTCCAGGATGGAGAGATCATGCACCGCGAGGTCCCAGATGACGCTGACATCATGCTGAAAGAGCCCGAGATTGACCCGAACCGAGTCATAATAATACATGTCGCCCAAGCCGTTCTCGACCAGTTCGCGCATCTTGCGGACGGCGCCGGTGTGAACGAAGGTATGATCCACCGCCAGCACGAGGCGTCGGCGTGTGGCCTCTTCGACCATCCGCGAGGCTTCCTCTGTTGTCGATGCCATCGGCTTTTCGACGAAGACATGCTTTCCGGCCATCATAGCCTGCATTGCGAGCTTGAAATGGGTGAAGACCGGCGTCGCGATAGCGATGGCATCCACTCTTGGATCACGCAGCACTTCCTCGAAATCATCGGTAATCGTCACTGCGGGGTAGCGGCTTTTGACAGCCGCCAACCGGTCAACATTGAGATCACAGACAGAAACGAGGTGCGCTCCGGCTGCCTCCGAGATGTTGCGAACCAGATTCGGCCCCCAATATCCATACCCAACAACAGCGATGCCGATCATCACATTCCCTCCAACGCGTGCATGTCAACTGGCCCGTCATTGACACGGCCGATAACCCTGGCTGGAACGCCCGCGACGATGGCGCCATCCGGCACGTCCTTTGTTACAACCGCTCCCGCTCCGACCTGGGCAGCCTCTCCGATCGTCACGCCGGGCAGAATGGTGGCGTTGCTGCCGATCGATGCGTGGCGCTTGACAAGCGTGGGGATGAGAATCCAGTCGGCCTCCGTCTGCAGGCTGCCATCCCGATTAACGGCGCGCGGGTAGGTGTCGTTCGTAAACATGACCCCGTGGCCTATGAACACGCCATCTTCCAGGGTCACGCCCTCACAGAGGAAGGAATGGCTGGAGATCTTACAGTCTTCTCCGACGATGACGTTCTTCTGAATCTCGACGAAGGTGCCGATGCGGGTTCCTGCTCCGATCGTGCAGCCGTAGAGATTCACAAGATCTCGATGGTGGATGACGCTGCCTTCACCCAGCTTGACGTTTGATGCAATCATCCCTGCAAACTCCCTACTCCTAACAGGCCCGATTTTCAGTCAAACAAATAATCGTTCGATTGCGTCCAAGTTTCACACCAACAGGACAAATACTTCTCTCCATTCCAAAGAGAATTGTTTTCTTCATCTGAGTAAAGAAACAAAACGTTTAAGCTTATCCGCCGAAAGGCGTATCTCCTTAAGACGACTTACGCCCTGGTTTATGCCCCTGACCATCATTGGTAGTGGGGTTACCTCCCGCACTCGTCGGCTGGCTTACGTCGGAGACAGCGATGGTTTCCATGCATTTAGGGGTTCATCGCCAAACGGCGACGCAACAACAGAGACTATCCCGCAAGCTCTCTAGTAAGACCCAGGTCTATACTCAGGCTTATCTTCAATATCTTATCCAATTATGGAATCTGTGTAGTACTTAGCCTATATTAGCTACTGTAACGATCGGCGAATTGTGGTATTCGATTCCTACTTTAGAGTTTCCTAAACCCCCGTATTGAGAGGGGTTGGTACTCGGGCCTTAGTTGAGCGTAACGTGTTAGGGGAGGGTGAAGCTGTGAATTCAGCACTTATACCGAATTTGGACCTCAGGCAGGAGACCGTAGCTCTTCCCCTCAGGCTAGAAAATAATCCGAACACACCTGCCGTGCCGGGAAGACACACGCATTCGCTTGTCATTCTCGATAATCGTGAGCTCGATCGTCAATGCCTGGCGCAATGCATGGCTGCCCAAAAAGCGGATTTGCAGATTTTGGCTTTTGGATCAATTGAGGAGTGGAAGCAGAAGCGCGACGAATATCCTCCGCTTTCGGCAATCCTCTTGAACGTCGGCGGCAAAAAGATCGATGAACCGACGGTTTCGGAGCAAATCCGGAAGCTTTCGTCGGAATTCGCATCAACGCCCCTCATCGTATTGGCCGATAGCGACGATTTCGGTCAAATCGTCAGGGCACTTGAGTACGGAGCCAAAGGGTTCATACCCGCCTCGGTCAGCGTCAGTGTCTGTATGGAGCTGATCGCGCTGTCAGTGGCAGGAGGAATTTTTGTGCCTGCAAGCGCCCTGTTCGCCATGCGTCACTTGCTGGACTCGAGCAATTCGACCGCACGCCCACTAGCCGGCATATTCACGGATCGTCAGGTCGAAGTCGTGGAGGCGCTCCGACGCGGAAAGGCAAACAAAATTATCGCTTATGAGCTCAACCTGCGAGAAAGCACTGTAAAGGTGCATGTTCGCAATATTATGAAAAAGGTCAAAGCGACGAACAGAACGGAAGTCGTGTTCAAGCTCAACGATCTTTTTCTTTCGGGCGGCTCTGCGGCAAACAGCCTGTGCTGATGCGATCGGCCGATCAGATCTTGCATCGCATCACGAGCGCATTCTCGCTCTAAACATCCTCGGTGGCTGCGCGACAAATACGCCACCGAGTCCCCGATTGCATCTTCAGCCTCACCTGGGAAGTTTGTCATGCACGCCTCTCCAGGTGAGGCGGTCTGCATGTGCGATTTTCCCACAGCTAATTGCCGGTGCCCATAGGAAGCCTGGAAAGCGCCGTTCGGATCCTGCGCAACGGGCCTTTCTGCGAATCGGGGACCAGACGCCGCGCAAGATGCCAGAAGTATCGGAACTCAGGCAGCGGCGGTACATTCGGCCTCAGGCCATTCAGGCGCAGTCCGACCATCAGGCCATCGACGCCTGAATATACTCGCAGACGCCAACCAGCATCACGTTTGAAGTGTAGAAATGTTACTTTCTCGCCGGCGCCGCTTTGGCCGACGGGAGCGTGACGAAGAACATTTGCAAGATCTGGCTGCTGACACCGCTCGAGAATATCGGAGAACCATACAAGCCATTCGGAATCGCTCCGATCGGGAATCTGATGAATGCTTTTTCGATCCCTGCCATACCGTCCCGAGACGACCCCATCGCCTGAGCGACCGAGTTGCGCGATGACGACGCGCGCGCGCCTGAATTCGTCGTGGGATAGAGATGGATAGAAATCTTGCAGCCTCCGCGCCCGCTCAAACTGGCCTCTGCAGATCAAAGCGAGAAGGAAGTACGCCCACTCGACCGGATCCGGGTTGAGTGCCCCATATTCGGTCATGGTCACCTTGACCAGGTCCACCAGAAGGTCATAAGCGCGCTCGGCGTCGCCCTCCTGCAAAGCACAGATGGCAAGGCGGAATTTGGCTTCGGGCAGGTAGGATACATAGTCCAGGCAGCGCGCGTAGCACTGCTTGGCCTCTTCAACCCTGCCCTGCTCGAGAAGCAAGTCGCCCTGCTTCAGTAAAGCGCGATCGCTCGCTTCCCCCACGATATGGACGCTCTCTTGCTTGGAGATCCGCTGGACCTTTGTAAGATCGCCGAAGGGGCCGGACTGGATGATCTTTTCACCGAACTGCAGGCCCTTGTTCAGCATGAACCACTGATATATTTGCGGCCTGTGGCTCAACGTATGACACGAGTGGATCAAGCTGTAACCGGCTCTCGTGATACGCTGTATTTCGTCGGGATGGGCAAAAAGGTAATCCAGTCGCTCGACGACGTTGTGGCCGTCAACAAAGACACAGTTCTCCATGTCGACAAAGCCGGCTGCCTCCACGGCTGCCGTGCGTTCCGTCACGAGACAGGCCTTTGCCCCAGGGATCTCAAAATGCTTGCGTACCACCTCGCCGCCCATAGTGCCGCATGTGGGGACGACGAGGCTCGCGTTGAGCGCACGCGCATAAGCCTCTCCAGACAGGAGCTGGGAAGCTAGCTTGCTCTCATAGGCGTGTTGCGGCGAGACCAGGCAGGGGTAACGGTCGCGGATTATCGGAAAGACCGTCTGTCGCCAGGGATAAAGGCCGTAGGCCTGACCTGTGAGCATGGCCGGGATGACCTTTTGCTGGCCATAGTCGTGGTAGACTTCGGGATCGATGAAATTTGGCCAGACGAACAGATTCTCCTTCACCGCCGGCATATATTCCGGAGTCATCGTTGCGATCGCGAAATACGCCTCGATGCCCCACTGCTCCATATCGGAAAGGAAGCCCGCGCGTCGATCGCACCATGCGTCGGCGTTATGAAGGCCAAGCTTCGGAACGGCGATATGGGTATTGGTGTTGGTGATTTTTATCCGACGCGAGCCATGCGACCGATAACCGCTTTCAAACAGCGTCAGATCCGGCTCGTACCTGTCGCATATCTCTGCATAATCGCAGTCGCGATTAATGACGACGACATCGAAATGTGTTGCGAGGCATTTGACCTGCTGCTGCATGTGCAGCAGCAGGTAACCGGCCGCGTTCGCATTGGGCTGATGGTCCCATTGAAAAAAAACGAGCCGCGGCTTTCGATCATTAACGTTGCTATTCATGTCCCTATCGAATGGCTTCAGGAGAAGTGAGTTCGACGTTCGCAGACGCCAGATGCGGATAAGCCTCTTGCGAGGACTTGGCGCTGGGCCAGTTCCTTGCGCCGCCGGAAAGCTTCCACTCGAAATAGGCGATCGTTCTCTCAAGCCCCTCACGAAGGTTCACCTTCGGCTGCCAGCCCAGTTGTTGCGTTGCGCGGCTGATATCGGGCTTGCGCTGTGTCGGATCGTCAACCGGCAGATCCTTGAAGACGATGCCGGACTTCGATCCGGTCATTTCAATCACCATTTCTGCCAATTCACGGACCTGGAATTCTCCGGGGTTGCCGAGATTGATGGGGCCTGTGACCCCAGTGGGCGCGCCCATCAGACGGATAAAGCCGTCGATCAGGTCGTCTACATAGCAGAACGATCGTGTTTGCCTGCCGTTGCCAAAGATGGTGATCGGCTCGTTTCGAAGCGCCTGAACGATGAAATTGGAGACGACACGGCCGTCATTGGTCTGCATGCGCGGCCCGTAGGTATTGAAGATCCGCGCCACCCGAATTTCCACGCCATATTGACGATGATAATCGAAGAACAGCGTCTCTGCACACCGCTTGCCTTCGTCATAGCATGCCCGCGGGCCTATGGGACTGACGCTGCCTCGATACTCCTCGGGTTGAGGGTGGACTGCAGGATCGCCATAAACTTCGCTTGTGGATGCCTGGAAGATCTTCGCCTTGGTGCGTTTTGCCAAGCCGAGCATATTGATGGCTCCGTGCACATTAGTCTTCACGGTCTGCACGGGGTCGTGCTGATAGTGGACCGGAGATGCCGGGCAGGCGAGGTTGTAGATCTCGTCGATCTCCACATAAAGTGGGAAGGTAATGTCATGGCGGAGCACCTCGAAGCGAGGATCGTCAAGAAGATGCAGTACATTGTCGCGCGAACCGGTGTAGTAATTGTCCACGCAGAGAACGTCATTGCCCTCTCGCAAAAGCCTTTCACACAGGAATGATCCCAGAAATCCGGTGCCGCCGGTTACCATAACTCGCTTTTGTCCGTGCATTGGTGTGCTCCGTTGTTGACGGTTGCCTCGCGGAAGCGAGGATGGTTAGTAGGCTCCCCTGCGTTTGAAGACCGCAGGGATTGTGCTGAGAATAATTTGGCAGTCGAGCCACAGGGACCGGTTGTCGATGTAGAACTCGTCGAGTTGCTGCTGCAGTTCGATATCCGCATTGCTTCGTTCAGATATCTGCCAGAGGCCCGTCAGCCCCGGTGTTACCGAACGCCGCTTGTCACGAAATTCGCTATCCATCGCTGAGAGGTGATATTCTGGAAACGGACGCGGTCCGACGAAGGCCATATCCCCTGCAATGATGTTCACCAGTTGCGGGAGCTCGTCGATGCTCGAAGCGCGCAGCATATGTCCTATAACCGGAAGGATGCGCGGATCGTCCTTGAGCTTGAAGTGGCTCAACCACTCGGCGCGCATGTTAGGGTCGTCTCGGAATAGTGCTTCAAGGCGCTGTTCTGCATCTTGGTACATCGTCCTCAATTTCAGGACGTGCACCGGCTTACCGGACAGCCCTTCCCTGGTATGCCGGAAGAAGACGGGGCCCGGATCGATGGCATAGATTGCGGCCGCTGCAATCGCGATGAATGGCGCGACCACGATTGTTGCAGGGATGGCGATTGCGAGATCGAGGATCCGGCGAACCAGGTCCGAGTTCACTGAACTCCTACTGTTGGTGAGGCGAATACCGATTTCTCCGCCGACATCCCCAGGTCGCAATCCGCTTACCTTGAGGCTCGGCGTATCGGACAGCAAAATGACTTCGGCGAACTTCCGACGCATAGCCGCCAAATCGGGTGCAAGCGCGCCTCTGTCGCCCGCAATCACGGCAATGGATGGCCCGCCGTCGGGCAATGCCTCCAAACTATCGGGGGAAATGGCCTCCGGCCTGATGCCATACTGCCAGTGGTTCTTGAAATGGGCCACGAGAGCGGGAGTAAGGTTGCCTCCCCCTATGACAACCGCGCGCTCCCCCCAGACTCCAAGTTTCCAGCACAGGCCCCGTGCAAGCCAATGCACAAATGGCTGAACAATCAGCCCGAGAGCGAGGAACCCAATGACGGCAAGCAGCAGTCGTTCCCCCTCCGGCAGGATAATTGCTCCAAACGCCGCCAGGACAGCCACCTTGACGGCAGCTGCAGTGCGCCGCCGCAGACGTTCGTGGTCATGCAACCGATATCCAGGATAGAGGCCGACCGATGCGTAAAGAATAATCGCGGCGAGTGCTGCGATCGTGAACGTACGCGCCGCCAGCGTGCCCTCCAAACCACTGGGGAAAAAGGACAGGACAACAAAATAGGCAACCAAATAGCTTGCAATGTCGCCGGCGACCAGCAAGGACGAGGTTGCAAGCCGAGGAAGCCGGCGCCGTAGTGCGGCGGGCATATTCAGCCCTGCCCGGTCAAAGGGATCGGCGGTCTTAGCTGCTATGGGCGGCACGGAACCTGCCGCAATCGCCCGCGACGTCATGTCATTTGATGTGGCTGCCTTCGACGGACCCGGTGTCATTGCTGGCGACGCAAATAAGGACATGATGGCTTTACACCTTTGCAGCTGCTGCTTTTGGCGCGCTTGATCCAAAAACCGCGTCTTCGATCGGAAACTCCCGAAGCCCCAGTCTCTGGAATGCCGTCAGTGAGATGAAGGTCGGCACGACGACCGCATAGCGCCGCCACAGCCGTCGCGGCTCGCATAAAAGACGAAACGCCCATTCGAAGCCGCTTCTTTGAATGAACCTTGGAGCCTGCCGCTTGAGGCCGGCGTGGAAATCGAATGCGGCTCCGACACCGATGAGCATCGATGCTTCCAGACGATCGCGCATGCGCGCCATCCAGAGTTCCTGCTTGGGACTGCTCAGCCCGACCCAGATGATATCGGCGCCCGATCGATTGAGCTGGTCAGCAATCTCCGTTTCCTCCCGCGTCGACAGTCTGCGAAAAGGTGGCGCATAGGAGCCGACGATCCGTGCTTGCGGAAATTTTGCGAGAAGGCGCGCCTGCAGTTGTTCGAGCGTTTCGGCCGTTGCGCCATAGAGGAAGTGGCGCAAGCCCTTGGAGCTGCCGGAATCGAAAACGGATAACATGAGGTCCGGTCCATAGACCCTGTCGCTTTCGGCATGACCAGCACGCTTCAATGCCCATACCAACGGCATGCCATCAGGAGTTACGAGGAAAGCCCGGTTATGTATCGACCGGAGCTCGGGATCATCTTGACATCGGACGACGCCGTGTGCGTCGCGAACGCACACATATTCCTTCCTGCCGTCTTCGATCGCTTTTTGAATAAATCCAGTCGCGCTTTTGAGATTAACTGCCGAAATGCGAACGCCAAGTACATTAATCCATTCCAAAGAACTCGTTCGATTGAGAACTGAATCTTGGCTGCCGTCTGCTGATTGCTTTCTCATGACCTGCGCTTTCGCGATCTAAACTGTCATCAGAATATGCTTCCAAGACGATTGCCTCCATACTTGCGGCTCTAACTATTGGACGTAGAAGAGAATTCATGTTTCTACGTCTTACGCCGAGATAGGTTACATATTCGAAGTAAGGCAATGTACCCCCACTGCTTGCCAGGTTGCTCTTTTTGATGAGCGCTGTCCGGAAAGAGCGGTTTGACCTCGGCAAAGCCGAACGCAGCTCGTCAGCCCGCCAGAGCGCAACCGAAAAGTCCAGTGCGCCCACAAGGCAGACCTCCACGAGGAGCGCAATCGCATCGAGCGCTTCTTCGGCAAGCTCCAACAGTCTCGACGTATGGCTAAAATCGTCGATATGCTTCTTTACAACGCGGCGAGAAAAACCAGGGACCCTGCGGGGCGGCCCGCTTATGCGATGAATATGGCGCATGCATCTTGCACACCGGATCGATCAAGCCGGGTCAGCCGACGGAGCAAGCTGCGTCCCGAGGTCTCGCACCAGCGGTCGAACTTGGTCGCCCGCTCAGACACGGTCTGGAACGAGACATCGATACCACGCTCGGCAAGCAGATTGTCGACATAAGGCAGGCCCAGCGGAAACGGAAAGTGTAGTCACACCGCATGCGCGATGATCTCGGCGGGAAAGCGGTGGCGCATGAAATGCTGAGCAATGGGTTGGTCGAATCGATACGGTGGACCTCCCATTGCCATCTCGATCAGCACCAATCGTAAGGCGATACTGCCCAAAATTGCCGAATTCTGAAAAAAATGTCGATTCCGCATTTGGCGGGGACAATCCAGCCACGCCCGTCAGGTTTTTCTAAAGTTTTCAATGGATGCATGTCGCTCTGGTTGCAGAAAGAATAACTCGCGGCAAGCGAGATATTAATACTGCCACATTTTGGTCGACTCCAAATTCACCAAATATTTCAAAACGTAACTTTGGATCGATTCGGATATTGTGGCAGCAATAAGGCTATGCTTCTCAAGCACTTACTGTTGCGTTGCTGTTGCGCCCTCCAAAATGTCGCCCTATAACCTGCCGCCGTAACGCAGGATTAACCACAAATATTAACGGGCGGGGGTTGAGGAACAAGACCATGACAACATACTACGTAGCAACGACTGGCAGCAACGGCGGTAACGGCAGTACCTCCTCTCCCTTCCGCACGATCGGCGAGGCGATGTCGGCGAACCTTAGACCCGGCGACGAGGTCGTGGTGAAGGCGGGGACCTACAACGAAGCTATTAACATCGACAAAGACGGCTCGGCGGCAGCCGACATCACGCTGCGCTCGGAAGTGCCCGGCGGGGCGCTGATCCGGCCGCCCGCGGGCTCGTGGAACGCGATCAGTGTCAACGCCAACTACG